>CAWJMH010000028.1:0-161117 GCA_963843915.1 uncultured Solirubrobacterales bacterium | reverse complement strand
GAGCGCAGCAATGTGCCCGGCCTACCCGGCGAAAGCGCGCTTCAGCGGGTCGCTCAGACGCGGTGGCTCGCAATGGAGCGCAGACGTGCACAAGTTCCACTGAAAGGCAGGGAAGCCGGCGTCACGCCCGAGATACTCGTGGCACCCCTTGGCCTCAACCGGTCAGTGCACCACCCCTGACGTTGCGCATCGTCTCATCCCACCCCGGGCGCTGTCGAGCGAAGGCCGTAGGCCGAAGCGAGATCAGCGCTCGGGGGCGCCCGTGTGGAGCCCGTCGATCAGCTCGGTGAGTTTCTCGGCGGGGGTCCGGAAGCCGAGCGTCTGGCGGGGCCGGCCGTTGAGCTTGCGGGCGACCTCGTCGAGTTCTGCCTGTGTCACCCCGGCGAGACTCTTGCCCTTAGGGAAGTACTGGCGCAGCAGGCCGTTGGTGTTCTCGTTCGACCCGCGCTGCCACGGGCTTCGGGGATCGCAGAAGTACACCTCGACGCCGGTCTCGACGCTGAACCGCCGGTGCTCTGCCATCTCCTTGCCCTGGTCCCAGGTCAGCGAGCGGCGAAGCTGGGCGGGCAGCGTCGTGATGCTCGCCTTGAGCGCCTCGCAGACCGGCTCGGCGTTGGTTCCCTCGGGCAGCGCGACGAGCTGGCAGTAGCGGGTCTGGCGCTCGAAGGGTCGCGATCGCACAGTCGCGGGTTCCCATCAGCAAGTCGCCCTCCCAGTGCCCCGGGACAGCCCGGTCAGAAACCTCTGGTGGGCGCTCGGAGATCATCACCATCTCGGCGATCCGGCCCAGACCTTGGCCGCGGTTCGAGTGTGCCCGGGCATAGCGCTTCTGGCGCCGGGTTCGCAGATGCCGGGTGAGCTCGCGCGCAAGCGACCCGCGCGCCTGGACGTACAGCGCGCGGTAGATCGTCTCGTGCGAAATCTGCATCTGCTCATTGTCGGGGTGCGCGAGTCGCAACCAGCCCGAGATCTGCTGCGGCGAGTGGTCCTGACCGAGCCGCTCGATCACAAACTCACGCAACTCGGGGCACACCTCCAGCTTCGTCGCTCGCGGGCGTCGCGCCCGCTCCCACGCCGCCCGCTCGGCCACGTGCGCGCGATAGCGTCGACGGCCACCGCAACGATTGATCTCACGGGAGATCGTGGTATGCGAGCGACCCAGGACACGACCGATCGCCCGGGCCGATTCTCCTCGGGCAACCCCGCGCGAGATCTCCTCACGCTCAGCCGAGGTCAGGCAACACTCCGCCCGACGGCGTGCCCCCGGCCGGACCCCTCCCATCCGCTGCAGGTACTTACTCACCGTCCGCTTCGGCATACCGAGCCGGCGACCGATCTCGGCCTCGCTCACCCCCTCCGCGCGCAGCACCCAGATCGCGTCCTTCACAGCCTCGGTCAGATAGTGACCCCTCGGCATCTCCGCACCTCACCTCGTTGGTCAGCGAACCGCTGACTCTCTCGGGTGGTGCGGCGGCAGCCTGAAACCGCCCCGCAAAGCAGGTCTCTTGTGACCAATCGCTCGCTCTCCAGCGCGACTGACCGGGCCCTGTCGCATCACGCGCCTGCACGGGTCACGTCGACGCGGTCACCGCGTCGGTCAGCGAGCGGCCCCGTGGAGCGTCCGGGCACTCGCGAGCTGGCCACGAACGTGCGCCTTGCTCGACCCCCGACCGGGACTTCGACGTAGTCCTGCGAGATGAGCGTGCTCGATCGCTTGGCGAGCCATCGCCTGGGGTCCCGATGCGAAGGCGACTAGGCCCATCGACGAGATGGCGACGGAAGACTCGTGATGGCGTCCAGTGGCATGCCGAGGGCTAGTGGGCTAGCGAGACGAAGGGCCGGCATGTCGACGTCGTCGGGGCTCGGGCGTGGCAGGGGCTAGGCCCGGGGCGTGCCCTGGGGTTGTTTGGGGAGGAGGCGGTGACCGTCGACGACGGCGGCCGCGAGATCGATCAGCTTGCGGTTAGCGGTGCGTGAGCGTTCGCGCAGCATTTCGAACGCGCTTTCCTCGTCGATCGAGTGGCGTTCCATCAGAATCCCCTTGGCTCGTTCGATCAAAGCGCGACGCCCGAACGCGCCTTGGAGTTCGTGAAATTCAGCGAAGCGGCGTAGCACGATGTCGATCGAGCTCTGCCACTCCTCGACGTCGTCGTCTGAGATGTGAGCGAACACGCCTCGCTTGGACGCCTCTTTGACGAACGCGGGATCAGGCGCGTGCAGCAGCACGATCACCGGGCAGGCGGCTTCGCGGACGATCTTGTCGATCAGGTCCAGCGCATGCTTCGAGCTGGCTCCGAGTCCGACCAGCGCGACGTCGGGCCGTTCGCGGGCGGTCAGCGGCCCGACGTCCTCGACGTCGATCTCGCGGGCGATCACCTCGTGGCCGAGCGCGACCACGATCGGGGCGACAAGCGCGAGACGATCTTTGCGCTCGTTGGCGATCAGCACACGCAGATGGTCAGCCCGGTCGGTGAGCGGCGCCACGGCCGCCAGATGCTTAGGGTCGCTCTCTTTGCCCGGGTGAGGCGGTGCGCTGCTCATTGCTTCTTCCCCCCGGACGAACTGTCCGCGCTGGCGGTTCAGCGCGCAGCAGCGCGATCGTTCTACCCAGAACGCCAGCGGGATTGGGTCGCCGACGGGCAGCATGCACCGGCCGGACGCAGCGAGGACAAGTATCGCCCACCGCCCACAACACCTCCATCGGCACAGCGGACCGGCAGACCGGACAGCGGGCTCGGACTTGTTCGACCATCGGCCTCTCCCCACGAGGCTCAGTCCGACGAGCCAATCCGGGTCTTTCTCACCCGGTCGCGCCCATCATCTAGACGCGACGCCGTCGCTACCCCGAAGAGCACGCCAACGCCAGGCGCGACTGTATCGCGCGCCGCCGGGCAAATCAATCCCAATTAGCCGCCCTAGCCGCAGGGTCTGATCTATTAGACTGAGCGGCCCTGTTCGCTGGGCCGTTCCTGTTCGCTGGGCCGTTTCTGGCCCGCCGTCAATCCTCCGCGCAGGCCCATCAAACTGAGACGCTTGGAGGGAGCGCGCGATGGCAAGCAGAGATCGTTTGACGGGTGGCGAACTGAACAGTGCTCTGACAAACGAGCTCGTGAGCGTCCACACTGGGTACCTCGGCCACGGACCCAAGACTGCGTCGACGTTCTACCGCGGCAACGTGGTCGTCACGCTGATGTACGACGTGCTGACCAAGGCCGAGAAGATCCTCGCGCAGACAGGGAGGCACGGCGACGTCAGCGAAGCGCGCGGCATCCTCCACCAAGAGATGGAAACCGACCTCCAAGCTGTCGTCGAGCGGCTGACCGGTCGGAAAGTCCTCGCGTTTCTCAGCGCCCACCAGATCGAGCCCGACCTGGCAGCGGCGATCTTCATCCTCGACGACGCCGTCTGACAGAGCATGCGCCACCGGGCCTCTGTGGTAGGTTGCCCGCGCGCAGGCGCGCTCCTCGGGGTGGCGTCTACGCACCTCTCTGACTGATGGGTGCGCGCGGACCACAGCCCGGCGTCGGCTCGTCCCAAGGAGCCCTCGAATCCGTAATGGTCCACCGCGCGCTGCCCAATCCCGGATCCGTTCCCCGCCTGCGAGGATCGGCCTAGCTGATGAATGAACCACGGCAGCTCACAGGCGGGGAGCTCAACGCCGCAATCACGAGCGCGTTGGTGGGGATCCACACCGAATACCTAGGCCGCGGACCGGCCAGCGCTTCGACGTTTCACCACGGCAACGTCCTCGTGACCCTCATGCACGGGGTTCTCACGAACGCCGAGAAGTCCCTCGCGAAAACCGATCGTGCGCCCGTCGTGAAGAACATCCGCCAACTCCTACACGAAACCCTAGAAGCCGATTCTCGCGCGGCCGTCGAACGACTTACTGGCCGCAAGGTCGTCGCGTTCATCAGCGGCAACCACCTCGCCCCCGACATCGCCGCCGACCTGTTCATCCTCGACCCGCCCTTTGACAGCAATCGAGGCTAACTCGCGTCACGCTCCGCCCCTGCCGGCGGGAAGCAAAGCGTGCACCGGCGAGGAAGTGCTAAACCCGCGAACGCCACCGCGTCGGGGTCGGCGACCAGCAGGTTGTATCTCGGCTCGCGAGCCGGAGGTTCTGGGGGCTCCCCGGTGAGCGGCCAGGTCATCAGCCACCGCCCCCGGTCGCTGTCGTGAGGGCGTTTTCGCCGATCGCCGCTGAAGCCACGCGCCGCCAGGCCGTTGCCCGCAGCAGCGGCAAGATGCTTTGCTGAGATCGCGGCATCGTGCGCGCGGCACGGAAACTCCTACGGTGGGTCGGACGTGCTGCTTCAGCCACCCCAACCTGCCGCCATTGGTCGCCGCGAGCGTGCTCATAGCTGCGTGCTGATGCCTGGCCGCCCCGCCCGCGGGCGGCGCGGCCAAACCTCAACCGGTCCGACACTACTCCGATCCCAACCGAATACAAGGCATCCCAGAGACCCGCATTCGGGTACGCTCAGAATGTGTTGACGCTGAGCCGTGCGTCCGCTTCAGGCGCACAGGCTCAAACGGCGGAGAACTCGCACCAGTGAGCAACACGGACAGCAGAGCAAGACGAGGTTGGCGATGAGCGACGCCGGACCAGAGGATCGCGCCGTTCGGCCGCTCGTTGGTGGCAGGCTGCTGGCCGAGATCACCAACCGGATCGTGGCGTTCATGCGCGAGCACTACGGCCGCGGACCGATCAAAGCCAAGACCTACGTGCTCGACAACCTGATCGTTTGCGTGCTCACCGACGGCGGGTTCACCGCGATCGAGCGCACGATGATGGAAGGCGGCGAACCCGAGCGGGTGCTCGAGATGCGCCGTGACTTCCAACGGATGATGAAAGAGCGCTACAGCGAAATGATCGAGGAGCTCACCGGCCGCAAAGTGCTCGCGTTCCTCAGCCAAGCGCACGTCGAACCTGACCTCACGATCGAGATCTTCCTGATGGACGGCCCGCTAGCCGGATTCGGTGCACTCGAGCTCGTCGACCCACCACCGAGCAGCCCCGGGAAAGACGACAACTAGCGGCATATCTCGTCCGAGCGCAGAACTGGGGGCGATGTGGCTCAGTGCCATCAGCGGATGGCCCAATTCTCGATGCTGTCTTCCGGGGTCGCGGTCTCGGTCAACGATTCCGCGGCAGGCAAGCTCCGTGGGCGGCGCGCTCGGCTGGCGGCGACGAGGATCGCCCGCGCCCAAGCAAACTCTTGAGTTCCGGTTCACATAACGCCCGCTATAGGAGTAATGTCGAGGTAAGGCCGTTATCGGCCGCTACTGCTCGATTCTCTCGCGCAGGCCCCGGCGGGCAAGACCTGCCTCTCGCTGACCTCACGGGCCGTTTCGTCCAAGGCGACAGAAACGCCGTTCACAAGCAGGACCCGCCCTAATGTGCGGGGGTCCTGGTAGGAGATCAGTCATGACGATCCTGGGAAAGCTGCTACAGGGCGGCGACTGGCACGCCGCACGGGGCTGGCACAGGTTCGGCCATGGCGATCAAGCTGTGCGCTACACCGAGGCATGGGAGCACGAAAACTTTGCCGAAGAACAAGCGCGATGGGAACGAAGCGATCCTGAGTATGCCCGGATCTGCGAACAGGTCCGCGAAGCTAGGGAGAGGGGTGGGGAAGGTTCACTGCGCGCCGATGAAGCCAAGGCCGAATGGGACGCTCGCGTTTACACACAGCGTCAGGCGAACGATGATGCCCAGAGAGCGCACCATGCTTGAAGGCCGATCAGCAGCCAGACCTCGACCGGCGGTGCGGACCTCTTCCCAGCGGCCGAAGAGCCGTCCCCAAAGAGCACTCGGACGCCGCGGTTGGCGATTCGCGCTCGTAGAGGTGGCCATCACATGCACACCACGTTCGCAATCGAGTCCAATGACTCGCCGGCGCCCGGGATCATCCCCGAGCCTATCCGCGTCCACGATCAACCCGCCGCGATGACCGCGCCGCGCGGCGAGCGACAGGGCGCACGACTCCTCTTTCGTGGCCCGGCGGGCCAACACCGGGTGAGCAACGAGCCAGCCAAGCTGGAGGTGGAGGTGGAGCAGTGGTCACTCCTGAAGCAACCAATCCCGACCGAAAACGAGCGGCTCGCGGGGATCAATGCCGATTACGAGCAGCCTACGGGTTCCACGACGCCGAGAACTATCTGTACAAGGCGCCCAAGGGGCTGAACCGGGAGATTGTCGAAAAGATCTCTGAGTTCCAGTCGGAGCCGCGGTGGATGCGCGAGTTCAGACTGAAGGCGCTCGACCACTTACTCGTCCGCGAACAGCCCACATGGGGCTCCCCGATGCTGGCCGAGCTCGACTACGACGACATTCGCTACTTCGTGCGCGCCTCGGAGACGCCCAGCCGGTCGTGGGACGACGTGCCCGAGGACGTCAAGCAAACTTTTTTATCGTTTGGGCATTCCCGAGGCGGAGCGAAAGTTCCTGTCCGGGGTCGGTGCGCAGTACGAGGCAGAAGTCGCTTAGCACCAGATTCACGAGGATCTCGAGAAGCAGGGTGTGATCTTCACGGACATGGACACGGCGCTGCGCAAGCACGGGGACATCGTGCGTGAGTACTTCGCGACCGTCATCCCGCCCAACGACAACAAGCTCGCGGCACTGAACTCAGCGGTGTGGTCCGGCGGATCGTTCGTGTACGTGCCCGAAGGCGTTCACGTCGAGATGCGGCTCCAGGCGTACTTCCGGATCAACACCGAGAACATGGGGCAGTTTGAGAGAACCCTGATCATCGCCGAGCCCGGCTCGCACGTTCACTACGTCGAGGGTTGCACCGCCACCCACCTACAGCTCCGACTCACTTCACTCGGCGGTGGTCGAACTGATCGCCAAGCCCGGCGCGCGGATCCGTTACACGACTGTCCAGAATTGGTCGACCAACGTCGACAATCTAGTCACCGAGCGCGCGGTTGCGTATGCGTCTTCATCAAGAACACATAGAAGAAGCGTTTCAGCTGCTGGTAGTCGCTGAAGATCCGGGCGTCGAGCGCGGCGGGCGGCACCGCAATCGTCACCAGCTTGCGCCAACGTTCGGGCGCGAGCGCCGCCGCGCCGTAGCCGGTCTCTGCTCCCCAATCGTTTCCGATCAGGACTGCCTGCTCATCACCGCCCAGAGCATCGTGTACGGCAACCGCGTCGGCGACGAGAGCGCCAAGCTGGTAGCGACCGTCGACGGCAAGGGCTGTCGGCGCATATCCGCGCATGAACGGAGCCACCGCACGAAAGCCCGCTCGCGCCAGCTCCGGCAACAAGTGCCGCCAGGTGTGCGCCGAGTCAGGAAATCCGTGCAAGCACGGGGCCAACGGCCCGCTGCCCACCTCGAGCACCCCGAACTCGATCCCATTCGCTATGACGCGCCTACTGCGCACGTTCTGTGCGCTCTGATTGACCGCCGACACCCCGCCAAACCTAGCGGCTGGAGCGCGCAAGCTCCGGCTCAGCGAAGCCCGTCGACCGATGCTCGGGCTCGCGCTTGGTCTGAAGGCCGTGCACGCCGGCGAGCGCCCTCGCCTACACGACCGCTGCGGATCTCGTCGCCCGCACCTCGCGCGCCGTGAATCACTAGGCGCGTCGCCTCCTCATCCGCGACGATCGGGGGCTCCTGCTCCGGCCCGCTGGCCGACGGAGCAGCAGTCGGGAGCCCGTAGCCGGTCGGGCGACATAGCAGGCACGTCGCCCGGGCTCTATGCCGACTTCTGCTTCCGCGCGGTCCTTCGCGTCTGCAGCTCATCTGGCCTGTCGCCGACAGCGGGCGCGCCGTCGCGGTGCGTTGGATCCGTGAGCGTGCGTGGGGAGGTTCTCGTCAGGGTCGGACCGCCGAGTTGGTGGTTGACGTTCGTCTGGCTTTGGCTCCGGGCGGCCGGATTGGGGTGAGCCAGCGTCCGGGCAGCGTCGCGGCCAAGTAGGAACGGTTGCCCGCCGGCGATTTGGTCGGGGGCGTACGGTGAGAGGGTGCTTGTCGCGCGAGTGGTGGCGAAGCTGGAACTGGGGGGTGCGCAGCTCTCGCTGTTGCGGGTCGCGCGTGCTTTGGCGGCGCGGGGGCATCAGACGCGGTTGTTGGCTGGGAACGCGACGCCCGAGGGCGTGGCGCTCGCGCATGCTCACGGATTTCACGTGCAGGTCATGGGTTCAGGGCGCGATCTGCAATGGGCGTGCGAACCGGCCTTCGCGGAGTGGCTCGCGCCAAGACTGCTCGGCGTTGACCTGATCCACGCGCACATGCTCGGAGCGTGGTGGGCGACGGCGAGCGTCGCGGTCGGGAGTGTCCCCTTGATCGCCAGCGAGCACAACGGCTATGAATGGAATCAGGAGCCGCCGTGGGCGGTGATGGCTGACGTCGCTGAGCGTATCGATCTTTTCTACGCACATGGGCCGGATGCGCGCGCTGGCGCGCTGCGCGTCGGGATTCCAGGCGATCGAATCCGTCGCGGTGTCTCACCGGTGGTCGGCATGGACGCATCGCCGCGGCCCGGGCTGCCATCGCCCAGGATCATGTTCACGGGACGATTGAGTCCTGATAAGGCGCCCGATGTGTTGATCGATGCGGTCGCGCGAATGGCCTCGCCGCCACCAGTGATGGTCCTTGGAACGGGCGCGATGCACGATCATCTACGCGCGCAGGTCGTGCGGCTGGGGCTGCAGCGCTCGGTTACGTTCCACGGCTGGGTAGACGATCCGGGAGCCTGGGTCGCGGGCGCTTCAGTCCAAGCATGTCCGTCTCGAGACGAGGCGTTCTCGCAGACGGCGGTCCTCGCGATGGGCCTTGGCGTGCCGGTCGTCGGCACCAACGTTGACGGTTTTCCAGAAACGCTCGCCGAGGGTCGTGGAATGATCGTCGCTTCAGAGGATCCCCAGGCCCTCGCGATTGCGCTTGAGCAGATCCTGTCGGAACAGTTACGACCCGACACGACCTCGGCGCGCACCTGGGCCCGGCAATTCGAGACCGAGCGCGTCACGAACGTGTACGAGCAGGCCTACTCCGAACTGATCAAGCCCGGAGCCCCCGAGCTCGCCGCGTGACCAGCCCGCCGACCGGACCGTTGACCGAGCACGACGCGGACGCCTGGCAGATCCTCAGCCCACTGCTCGTTCACGGGGGATACCTCCCATGGACAACGGGCTCGATGCGCCCGGCGGGTCTGGTCAAGGTGTGCAACGAGATCGTTCACGGCGACCGGACACGCATCCTGGAGTGCGGCTCCGGCGTCAGCACAGTGCTGCTCGCGCGGCTTCTACACGAACGCGAGCGCGGCGTACTCACCTCGCTTGAGCATGACCCCCACTGGGCGACCCTCATACAAGACCACCTGCAACGAGAGCACCTCGACCAGATCGCTCGCGTGGTCCACGCCCCCTTGCAAGGGGACCCGCCGTGGTATCGACTGGATGAGATGCCAGACGAGATCGACTTGCTGATCGTCGATGGGCCCCCGGCGTTCGAGTCCGGCCACGGCGCGGCGCGCGCGCCGGCGCTTGCCCGACTCGACGACAAGCTCGTCCACGACGCAGCAGTCATTCTCGACGACATCGAGCGCCCCGGCGAGCAGCAGATCATCGCGACCTGGGAGACCTCCACCAGCTGGCGCTTCCAGCTCAACCTTCCCGCCGGCGTGGCCATCGGCCAGCGCCAGACAGAACCGCCAAGCCCGTAACGCCCGGCTTCTCGGCGACGAGAGAGGCGAGCCGCGATCGCTCCTGGCGCCACAAGCCCACGCGACTCGGCGACTGCGAGCTCGTCCTCGGGCGCGCCCGCTTCCACGAAAATCCAGCAGCCGCGCGAGGCTGAAGCGCCGCCTCCGAGGTTTCGCTCGGGAACGCGTGCAGCCGCGGTCAGACCGCTACGTTCGCTGTCGGCGATCGCGGAGTCGAAGCGAGCCCACCCTCCGACCAGGTGAGCCACCGAAGGCGAGGGCGAGTGATGAGGACGCGGCGAGCGCGAGTGGGACCTCTAACCCGGTGCGGCGCCGCGCCCAAACTGCTCAGCGCCCCTCGCCCTACGTGCTCGGCGTCGCTTCACAGTTCGGGCGCGTAGCTCGCGAAAGCTGCTCGCGGTTCGCTTCTGCCCTGTTACCCAGCGGGATCGCAATCACCCCGCCGCCGAATAGCGCACGGCTCGAATAACGCTCTTGCGCCAGCTGATGGTCTACCTCGAATTCATCCAGCGCGACCCGCGAGCCGATCGTGCCATCGGCAACGCCCGAGTCGTTGCTCATCCCAGTGTCGTGGCCGATCTCATCGAGCAGCTGTCCGCAGTGCAGGGCGTGCCCTGCGATTAGGGCTGTCAGCGTTTTCGCGTAGGGCGGGACAAGGCCAGCGTGGGTCTCTGACCCGCGATCCAAACCGGGTTATCGGGACTGCCGCATTCGTTCTCGGGCGCTTCGCAGGGCAGGACCGACCGACTGGCCGAGTTGACGCCGATTCCTGAAATGGCCGATGAATCGCGGAATGTAGCTCAGCCACCATCCGATGTCTCGCACGGCAGGCGCCTAGTGGATGCGGAAGTGGTTGGTGACGGCGTGCACGTTTACACAGTCCAAGGACTCGCAACGCAATCGCGACCGTGCCGATGAGTGCGAGCACAATCAGGATGAAGCGCGCGATTTGGTAGGGGACAAAGTGTTGCGCGCGACGTGGCAGCCGCCCGGGCCTCGCGTACGCCCGGAGCGGTTTGGTAGTAGCCATCCGATCCGAATACTACGCCGCGAGAAGTACGCGAACGGCGAACTTTCCCCTCAGGAGTGCAGCTCCGACTGCTGAAGGTTGATCCTCAGTCCGACCCAGCCGAACGTGACTCGGAACAAGCTGCGCCACCGTTGGGTTGTCAGCGCACACATCGGCCCTTCAGGCGCCCCGACCCCGGTCGGGGCGCTCACCTTGCTGCAAGATTCGGGCTAGGGGTTGCGCAGCTGGAATCTGATCCGTGGTGCGGCACCGTTGACGCGAGGCTGTTGATCGACGAGATCGACCGCCGGCGCGCGGGAAGGGGATCGCTAACGTGGTTACCACGATGATGACCGCAGAGCCGATGATTGCTCGTGGCGCTCACTACACGGCGCTGCTCGACATGGTCGATCAGCGGGGAGCCACCAAACTGCACGCCGGGGAGCGGGAGCAACTTCTGGAGGCCGCGGATGTCTTGCTGTTCGGCGAGCCTGACAGCGAGCTGACGGTTCGGTCAGCCGAGGTTCTGATCGAGGCCTTGGAGAGCAGTCAGCGGTGGTCAGTAGAGAGCTGTGATCAACTGCGCGAGCACCTATATGGCTGTGGCGCTCCGACCGGGGCATCGTAGGAACCGAGCGCTCGGGCGGGCGAGCCTCGAACGAGGACCGGCCCTGCCCGGTGGGCGACAGAACGAGCTGCTGGTCGTGGGCGCCGGCGGCCGTGGTCACGATCGCGGAGATGATCAGAAGGCACGACCGCGCGACGGTTTGTCAGCGGAGGTGCGCGACGGGCTACTTCTTGGCCTGCTCGAAGTACGGGTTGGTGCCGGAGGCGTGGTCGGTGACGTCGACGACGCGGTCGATCTCGGAGACAGCCTGGGTGATGGCTACTTCGATGCCCTGGCTGAGGGTGACTGTGGCCATGCCGCAGCCCTGACACCCCCCGCCTAGGCGCAGATAGGCGGTGGCGCCTTCGACGGCAGCGAGCTCGGCGTGTCCGCCGTGGCTGGCGATGCTCGGGTTGACGTCGCGGTCGAGCACGGCCATCACGCGACGCGCGAGATCGGTGTCCAGGCCCGCCTGCCGGGCGATGGTCGGGTGGACCTGGCGGAGGGCCGGACGGCGGGACCGGCTCCCGGGCTCATCGGCAGGGTCGGAAGGGCGACGGGCGGTGAGAGGCGGCTTGTTCGGGTTGATGACCACGAACCCGCTGCGCAGCGGTTCTTCGCTCCAGTCGACGGTGGCTCCGCGCAGCTTTGTCGGCGCTTTCGTTGGCCACCACGATTGTGAGATCCCCCTCGTGCTGCACGGTGTCGCTGGCGCGGACCTTGGCCTGCGGCTCGAGTGACAGCGCGCAGACGTATTCGCCGTCGGCCGCGCCGGTGACCCGCACGGACAGGACGCGATCGCTGGGTTCGGGCGCGGCGGCGCGGAAGCCGCGCACGCGCTCGAGGGCTGATGCCGTGATGGCGAGGAGCGGTGGGGCTGGGTCGGCCACCGATCTACGATAGCGCCGTGGACCGTCTTCTCTTGATCCTGCCGTCGGCCACCTACCGGGCGCCGGACTTCCTGGCGGCGGCGCGGGAGCTCGGCGTCGCGGTCACGGTCGCGTCCGAGCGCCGGGCGGCGATGTCGGCGGCGATGGGCGAACGTGCGCTCACCCTGCGGCTGTCGGACCCGGCAGTGGCGGCCGAGCAGATCGCCGAGCGGGCGCGGGAGACCCCGTTCGCCGCGGTCGTGGGCGTCGATGACCAGGGTGTGATGGCCGCCGCGCTGGGCGCCGAGCGCCTCGGGCTGCCCCACAACCCGCCGGCCGCCGTCGCCCGCACGCGCGACAAGGCGGCGATGCGCCGGGCGCTCGCGGAGGCCGGCGTCCCGCAACCGCGCTTCGCGCTGCTGCCCTATGGAGCCGACGTCGCGACGGTGGCGCGCGACGTGGGCTTTCCCTGCGTCGTCAAGCCGTTGGGGCTGTCGGGCAGCCGGGGGGTGATCCGGGCGGATGACGCCGAGCAGGCGCGCTCGACCGCCGAGCGCGTCCGAGGCATTCTCGCCGCCGCTCGGGAGCCGCCCGGCGCTCCGCTGCTGCTGGAGAGCTACCTGCCCGGCGCGGAGGTGGCGATCGAGGGGCTGTTGCGCGGGGGTTGTCTGGAGGTGCTGGCGGTGTTCGATAAGCCCGACCCGCTCGAGGGGCCGTATTTCGAGGAGACGCTGTACGTGACGCCGTCGCGGCTGGCGACCGGCGTCCTGGCCGAGGTCGAGGCGGTTACTGCGCGGGCGGCGCGTGCGCTGGGCCTGCGGGAGGGACCGATCCACGCCGAGCTGCGCGTGGACGGCGAGCGGGTGAGCGTCCTGGAGCTAGCGGCCCGGTCGATCGGCGGCCTGTGCTCGCGCGCGCTTCGCTTCGGCGCCGGCGTCAGCCTGGAGCAGGTGATCCTCCGCCACGCGCTTGGGCCTCGGGCTCGAGGACCTGGCGCGGGAGTCGACGGCGTCTGGGGTGATGATGATCCCGATCCCCGGGGCTGGCGTGCTGCGCGCGGTCGAGGGGCAGGAGGAGGCGCGGGCGGTGGAGGGCATCGGCGGGCTGGAGATCACGATCGCCCGCGGCCGCCCCGTCGTGCCGCTGCCCGACGGCGACCGCTACCTGGGCTTCATATTCGCGCGCGCGGCGAGCGCCGACGCGGTCGAGCGCTCCCTGCGCTCCGCGCACGGCCGCCTGCGGATCCGGATCGAGCCGCACGCGCCCGAGCCGGTCGACGCGCGCTAGCGTGGGTCACCCGTGCGCGTCCTTTTGATCTCGACCTACGAGCTGGGCCACCAGCCGTTGCACGTCGCGTCGCCGGCGGCCGCGCTGCGCCGCGCCGGGCACGAGGTCCGCTGCCTGGATCTCAGCGTGCAGCCGTGGGACCCCGGCGCCCTGGAGTGGGCGCAGGCGGTCGGCTTCTCGGTGCCGATGCACACCGCTATGCGCCTGGCGCTCAGCGCCGGCCGCCGCGTGCGCCGCGAGCACCCCGGGCTGCCGATCTGCTTCTACGGGCTCTATGCCACGGTCAGCCGCGAGCTGGTAGAGCGTGAGCTCGCCGCGCGCGCGATCGCCGGCGAGTACGAGCCGGCGCTCACGGCCTGGGTGGACGAGCTGGCGGCCCCGTGCGCGACCGCCCTGGCCGCCGAACGGCCGATCATCCACCTGCAGCGCGGCAGCTTCGACCCGCCGGCCCGCGAGCTGCTGCCCGGACTCGAGCGCTACGCCCGCCTGGCGGTGGGCGGGGAGGAGCGGCTGGTCGGGTACGTGGAGGCCAGCCATGGGTGCGTGCATCGCTGCCGGCATTGCCCTGTCCCCGCCGTCTACGACGGGCGCATCCGCGTCGTGCAGGCCGAGACCGTCCTGCGCGACGTCGAGCGCTTAGCCGAGATGGGCGCGCGCCACATCACGTTCGGCGACCCCGACTTCCTCAACGGCTGGCGCCACTCTCTGGCGATCGTGCGCGCGCTGCACGAGCGCCGACCGGAGCTGACCTTCGACTGCACGACGAAGGTCGAGCACGTGCTCGAGCACGCCGACGTGTGGGCAGGAGATGGCCGCCTCGGGCTGCCTATTCGTCGTCAGCGCGCTGGAAAGCGTCAACGACGAGATCCTCGCCCGCCTCGACAAGGGCCACACCACCGCCGAGGCGGTGCAAGCCCTCGACCTGCTGCGCGAGCACGGAATCGAGACCCGGCCCTCGTTTATGCCCTTCACGCCGTGGACGACCCCGCGTGACGTGCTAGAGATCGTCGACTTCGTCGCCGCGCACGATCTGGTGGCGAACGTCGACCCGGTGCAGTACACGATCCGGCTGCTCGTGCCCGAGGGCTCGCTGCTGCTCGAGGGCAAGGACCTGCGCGAGCACCTCGGCCCCTACGACGCCGAGCGCCTCAGCTACCCGTGGCGCTCAGCGGACCCGGCAGCAGACCGGCTGCAAGGCCGCCTCAGCGCGCTAGTCCAGCAGAGCGCCGCCGCGCGGGAAGCAATTGGCCTGACGTTCGCGCGTATCCGCGCGGCGGTGCGCGAGGCGACCGGCGAGGCCGAGCGGCCCGCGAGCCCGAGGCCATCCCCATGGGATCGAGCGAGGGGAGGCCACGGCTCACCGAGCCGTGGTTCTGTTGAGCGGAGCCCACCGAGGACCAGTTCGGTCCTCTCACAGCGTGATGACGTGGTCCGGCGGGTCTCCCGCCAGCGCCGCGTACAGGTCGGGGAAGCAACCGACCCGCACGCCCACGACCGTTCCCGTCGGCCGCGCCGCGCCGATCTCCCCCTCGGCCAAGCCGCGCTCCAGCGCGCACTGGTCACAAAGCATCAGCAGCATTCCGCGCTCGGCGGCCACCCGCCCGAGGCGCTCGCCGACGGGATCGCCCGCTCGCAGCAGGTAGGTGTTGTCGTCAAAGAAAAACATTCCGACGACCTCAACGCCGTGCGTGTCCCTGCTCCAGCTGTGGAAGGATCATCTTCCCGAGCTTGTAGCTGGCCGTGTGGCCAGAGGTGGAGAACACGTAGGCAACCTTCATCCCCGGCGGGAGAGTAGCCGGAAGCCGCTCGCACCCGTTGCCGGTGGCGCCGTGGCGGTACCGGTGGCGGCAGCCCGAGGAAGGGCGCGGCGCCGGCTCGAGCCCTGACCGTTGCCCTAGACCCGTTAGCCAGCTGGTGGAGGAGCGCACACGTACGAGCAGGACGGCGAGCGGTGAGTTCCTCCTCGACGCGCACGTCCACTCTTGGAACGTCCACCCGGGCAGCCAGGAGGCCAGGTCAGACCGCATGCGCGTCCCACAGAACCGCCCAACTAAATGCCCGCTGAAGGGGGGTCAAACCGACACGCCGCCGCGCCCGCTCCTGGACGATCCGAGCGCTCGAGTCCATGCTCCACATGCCGCCCGGCACGAGAAGCGACCACCTCTGAAAGGGCGCCACAGGGAGGCTCCCGCTTGACACGCTTTGCCGCTCAACAAGCGCCAGCAGTCGAGCCGCAGTCTTGCGGCGCCGTCAATCTGGGCTGCTAGTGACGATTGAGAGCAGTGCACCCGTCCGCGCCGGTCAGACGACCGCTTTGCGAGACCGACAGTCTTCCGGGGGAGAGTGCTTCAAACTCGGTGCTAACCATCCGGTCGAAGCGGGAGTCTCGCCCGGCTCCCACCTGGCTGCTGAGTTTGAGGAGATCCGGGAGAACTCGCCGGCTGTCGCTCACTTCCGCATTCACGAACCACCGGCTGCGTCGTCGTCCGCCGCTGGCCGTGATGTGGCTGCCGCTTTCGGGACCCGAGCGCCCGAAGGGGGAGCTGTTTGACGGCACCCGGTGAGTTGACATTGCGAAGCGGCTGCGGGTCGTCGCCGTGGGTATCGTCACGGCCGGTGGCGCTCGCCCTGATCACCGGCGGCTCTCGCGGCATCGGCGCCGCGACCGCGGTGACGACCAGCTCGATCTGCTCGCCGGGTCCGTCTGCGCCGTGCGCAGACCTTTGCGGTGTCGGCGGCCGTACGAGATGCCGGTTGAGGTGTCATCCGCCGCCGATGGCGTAACCGTCGCGACGGGGGTGGCGTGATCACGATTCCGACGCGGGGATGATCAGCATCGTCTGTGCTGATCATCCCCGGGCGTCGGGGCTGGGTCAGCCGCAGGTGAGTACCGGGTCCGCCCAGTCGGCGTGGTCGTTGCCGTTGCCGTCGCCGCCGTCGCCGACGACCAGGTCGAGCACCTGCGCGCCGGTCACGTCGACGTTGAGGGATGTCGCACTCTGATGCCCGCGGATGACCGGCGTTGTCACCAGCGTCTTGCCGTCGGCCACCACGCTGAACGTCACCGTGCCGGCACCGCCCGTCTCGTCGTCGACGCCGACCTGCGCGGTGAGCTGGGTGCACTGGCCGGCCAGGTAGATCTCGACGTCGCTGGGCGAGTTCGTGCCGAGACCCTTTGCGAACACCACGTGGTTGATCGTGATCGGTTTGCCGTCACCCGCGGCCTGCTCGCCGTTGCTGGTGTTCCGCTCGACTGGCCCCCAGCCGTTGCTCGCCGACAGAAACGGCAGATCGCCGACGTTGTCCATCCCGGCCGGAGGAGCCGGCGGAAGGGCGCGGATGATCCGCTCGTCGGAGTTGGTCGCCGGCCGCACCGGCTGCCGGTAGTCGAACGATGCCTTCAGCGCCGAGGCCTGCGGCAGGTTGCTCGGCGCCGTCACCTGCCAGGTGAACGTCGTCGAGGCGCCGGGCCGCACGCTCCTCACCGATGCGGGGTCGGGCGCGGTGGCCGTCCACCCGGCCGGCAGCTGCAGCGTCGGGGTCACATCAGTCGCGCTCGGCGCATTCGACGGGACGGCGACAGTGGCTGTGGCGGTGAACGTCTGCCCCGCCTGGGTCGTGCCCGGCACCTGGAGGTCGACCGTCGTGCCCGGCCGCTTCGGCATCGCGTACTTGTGCGCGTTGTACCCCGGGCTGTCGTTCTGGGTCACCTTTAGCGACGAGGCCCAGCTGCCGTAGTTCGTCAGCGACACCGTCCCGAGCCCGCCGGTCGAGCCGTCCAGGTTCCACACCGCGATCGCGATGGTGTTGTTGCCGTCCGGGTTCAGGATGCCGTTCGGCACCGGGAAGCTGTGCTCCGGCCCTAGGTAGTTGACGTAGTTGCCGATCATCCAGCCGTTGACGTACAGCAGCGCGCGATACATCCGGGACGGGTCATCGCTGATCGTCAGGCCGAGGGATGTGTCCTGGCCCTTCGGCAGATGGAGCGCAACCTGGGTGCGGTACCAGGACACGCCCGGCGTGGTGTCGGTGGTCGGGAGCGTGACGTTCGCCCAGTTCTGGCCGGGGTAGCCCGGCAGGTCCCAGCCGGCCCGCTCTCCGAACAGCCCGCCGGTCGACAGCGGCCCGCGGACCGGGTCGATCTCGTTCTCCCCGCCGCGAACACCCTGGATCCGCCAGGTGATCGTCGACAGTGGCGCACCGATCAGCGCCGCGCTGGTCAGGCCACGGGCCGACTTGTTGGCGTTGGTGGCGTTGTAGTCCTCCTCATGCCCCATGTTCACGGTCAGGACGGACAGCACGTTGTCGCCCGTCGCCCTGAGCGAGCCGGCGGGGAAAGTGAAGTCGGCACTGCCCGTCGTGGAACTGCCGAGGAACGTCCCGTTCAGCCAAGCCGAGAACGCCTGCGCTCCGCCGCCGGAGTCGGAGACGAGATGGACGCCGGTCACCTTGGCGCTCGTGGTGAATCGCCCGCGGTACCAGGTGTTTCCGGTATGGAAGCCGTAGTCGTCGGCGTAGAGGACCGGCAGCGTGGTGATCCCGGTGACGCTGTTGGTGGTCATCTTGTCGGCGACCTGCCAGCTCGAGTCGTCGAATCCGGGCCGCGCCTCGGGAGACTCCTGCTTGTGCTTCCAGTGGGTGAGCGCCGGCAGCCTGATCGGCGCCGCGGTCGCGATCGATCCGGTCAGGCTGCCGCTCCACGTCCGCGTCGTGTGCACGAGCCTGCCGTTCCAGATGACGCGCGAAGCGGACGTGAAGACCTCAATGTTCGGGTCGGTGCCGTTGTCGCCGGTGAGCTCGACAGTGCTGCCGTCCGAGCTGCTGGTGGCGCTGCGCAGCAGATGCGAGCCGCGTACCAGCACCGGCCCGGCGGCGGTGTCCTGGCGCCAGAACGTCTCGGCGGTCGCGTTGTCGGCGAGCAGGAGCAGCAGCGGACGCGAGCCGCCGCCGGAGATCTGGACCCGGATCAGGCCGTTGTGCTGGTAGTCCAGCCGCAGGTCGCCGGTGGTGGGGTCCCACGTCTGCGTGACCGCACCGCCGCTCGTCTGCACGGTCGGCTTCGACGAGTAGTTCAGCACGGTCTCCCCGCCGCTGCCCGAGTCGCCATACAGCACCGCGACGTCACGGTTGCCGACCGTCGCGCTCGTCATGATCTCCGAGGTCGAGTACTGCAGCTGCGAGTCACCGAGCTTGTAGTTCGCGACGATGATGTGCGAGTCGCGCCCGTCGAGCGTGATCGTCCCCTGTTGCGGAACGACCGGGTACGTCGGGGCCGCGGCGGCTGCGCCGGTCGGGAGGTCGATCGCGTCGATCGAGACGAAGTTGTCCGTGGAGCCGGACGAGTGGGTGCCGTCGACGACGATCTTCAGCACGTGCGGGCCGTTGGTGAGCCCGGTCTTGGAGAACAGCACGGCCTGGTTCTGGCTTCCCGAGCAGTCGACGGTGGCCTGCTTGACGCCGTCGATGAACACGTCCGCGAGCCCGTGGTTGTTCGTCTTGGAACCGATCCAGCGCACCGCCGTACCGGTGAACGGGACGGTGACCGAGTCACCGGCCTGGTTGGAGAACGATTCGGTGTTCTCGTAGTCGCCGCCGGTGAAGCTCTGGTTGGCCACGTGCGACCAGCCGCCGGTGTATTGCAGGTCGGTCGTGTCGGCGTCGTCGAAGGTGTAGCTCACGTTCTGGATCGGCTGGGCGTTGAAGTCGATCGAGATGTGTGTCGTGTCGACCGACGTGGAGGTCGAGTTGTTGTGCCGGAGCACGTGGAACTGGGTCCCGGTGTCGGGGTTGATCCGCGCGGTGTCGACGATCGCCGGGTTGTCGGGCGGGGTGACGTTGATCGGGTCGGTCATCGCGAGGGGCGCGACCGACTGCGTCATGTAGCCGATCAGCTTGTCCTCGTAGTACTTCGGATCGAGCTGACGGGTCTCGCGGATCGCGGCGCCGTAGTCGTAGGACGTGTAGTTCTCAGGCTCGCCGAGCCAACCCCAGTTCGTCCCGCCATAGGTCATGTAGAAGTTCTGCGAGGTGGCGCCAACCGCGATGTTCTGCTTGTAAAACACGTTCGCGAACTGGTCGTTGATCAGCTGCGCGCACTTGTCGTATCCGGGGCCGCCCCACGGGTCGAACGAACCGCCCTGGAACTCCGGGCTGATTATCGGCCGGCCGGCGGGGTGGTCGAAGCTGATGTCAGGCACGCCGGCCCACTGCGTCGGGCTGGAGCAGTTGAAGCCCTGCGGGTAGGAGTCGACGCCGTCGACGGCAAGCGCGGCGGGTCCGGAGTTCCACGTGCCGTTGTCGTTGCCGATGAGCGGGACGGTGATGCCGTCCGCCTGGGCCTTCTGCTCGAGGTGCTGCATGTACGCCGTCCCGGCGGGCGTGTTTGTGTAGAACTCGTTCTCGACCTGGTAGGCGATGACCGGCCCGGTTCCGTTGGTGATCTGATGCCGGGCTAGGATCCGGTCGATCTGGGTCATCCACTGGTCGGAGTACTGAAAGAAGTTGGGGTCGTCCGTGCGGTTGTTCTCCATCTTCGTGGTGAGCCAGCCCGGCAGGCCGCCGCTGTCGACCTCCGCATTGATGTACGGCGCTGGGCGGGCGATCACGTATAGCCCCGCCTGCGCCGCGTCGTCGAGCAGCTTGTCGAGGTTGCGGACGCCGGTGAAGTCATAGACACCCGGAGCCGGCGAGTGATAGTCCCAGTCGAAATACAGGGACACAGCGTTGAAACCGGCCGCCTTCATCTTCTGGAAGATGTCGACCCAGAGCGACGGGCTCGGCAGCCGGAAGTAGTGGAACTCTCCGGACCAGAGGTAGACACGCTGACCGTCGATCTTGAACGAATAGTGGTCGAAGGTGACGGTATGCGGTTTTCCGTCGGCAAGGTTGCTCATCGTCGGTGGGGCCGTACGCCGCGCGGCATCTGCGGCCGCGGGCTTGCCAGCGGCTGGCTCGGCCGCGGCGACCGAGCTCGCCCCGGCCGGTCCAATCAAAATCACCGCGCACAATGCGATGAGCAGCATCGCTGACGCCGCGAGCGCGCTCCACGCGCGTCGTCCCCGACGCTTCCCGATCCGGCGGATGCCAATGTGGTGAGAGCGGTTTTCGCGAGAGCGCACTTTCTTCCTCCGTAAGCTCGAACGACAATCAAGACTTCAGTTGGGACGTACCTAAGCCAATGTGGATCGAAATCGAGGCGACGGACCCACAGCGCGACACTCGGACACACGCACGCAGCCTCGGGCGACGGTTTCTCATGCCATCCCCACCTCTCGCTCACCTGGATTGGACGGCGCGGGACTTTATAACCGAAGCGTTCCAATTTCAAGACTGAAAGCGAACCCCGACCGTCGGACTATCGGTTACGAAAGTCGCGGCGGGTTGGTCGCTGCGGTCGCGCTAGTCGGCGACCACGACTTCGCAGCCGCGTTCGGTCAGCGAGCCGACCACGTCCGGATCCGCCGAGGCGCCGGTAATCAGCATGTCGACGGCCTCGATCGGGCACAGGTGCGCGAGCTCGATCCGGCCGAGCTTGCTCCCGTCCGCTAGCACCACCCGCCTGGCCGCGATCCGCAGCATGCGCTTCTTGATCTCGGCCTCGGGGAGGTTGATGTTCGTGACGCCGCCGGCCGGGTCGACGCCATTGCAGCCCAAGAAGAGGGTCTTCACCGCGATCTGGTCGAGGATCGCCGCGGCGAGCGGATCGACCAGCGAGTGCTGCAGCGGCCGCAGCGTCCCGCCGATCACGACGACCGTCAGGCGCGGAATCGCGGGCTCGAGTTCCAGCGCCGTCTTCAAGCCATTCGTGAACACCACCACGTCGGTCAGCTCGCTTCGCGCGACGAGCGCATGCGCCGCCGCCACGGTCGTCGTCCCGACGTCGAGGAGCACCGTCTCCCCGGCCTCGACGAGCGCCGCCGCCGCCTGGCCGATCGCGAGCTTCTCCTCGGCGAACTGAGCTGCCGTCTCCTCGAACGGACGCTCATGGCCCAGCGCGAACCGCGGAACCGCGCCGCCTCGAATCCTGTGGACCTGGCCGCGCCGCGACAGGTACTCAAGATCGCTGCGGACCGTCACGCCCGAGATCCCGAAGCGCTCGCTCAGCTCGCTCACGGGCACGAACGCCCGCAGCTTGATCAGCGCCAGCATCTCCCCGCGCCGGCGCGCGGCGCTGATGCCGCCTCTCTCCTCCGCCACCTAGCTCCTTACGAAACCGAAACCCATCCTTTTCGCGCATAATAGCCGCCGCTCCGGCGCGGTCGCGGGACCCGACCGATCTCGCCGACGAGCGAGACTGGATTACATGCCAGCGAGCGATGACGACGAGCGGCGCGACCGAAGCCCTAAGCGTGCCCGGGGAGTTGCAGCACCTAGCTCCCAGCTCGATCGTGCTGCGCCGGTTCACAACCCCGGGCGCGAGCATCAACACCGGCGCGTACGACGCGCGCCCCGCACACGCGCCAGCACGAACGCAGGTCTCGACACCAGAGACGACGTGCGTCGCGCACCTCGCCACAAGCAGGAGCAGTTGGTCACCTCGATCGGCGCTTTGAGAGACCCCCTTCCACGAACAAGGAGCCGTCTCACCAGCACCTAAGGCCGGAATGTCAGTGCTGCTTCCGGACAGCTGGGGTCGCCGGCGAGTGGACAGGCGCCGACGCTGTGGTGTCAGTGCGATCGCTGCTGGATGACGCCGTGGCTGTCAGCGGTCACGGTCTCCGTGCAGCAGCTTTCCTTGGGCGACCGGTAGAACCGATGGCCTCAAGATCGGCACGGATCCCCGGCTAGCTGGCGCGCTTCCGCATCGCGAAGATCCGGCAGTCGGGGCCGACGCTGCCCCTGATCGTCCCGAGCGAGAGCAATTTGGCCCTCGATCTGCTCGAACGAGACTTCCGCTTCGCGGACGCGTCGCGGGTGTGGATCGGACTGCTGCTCCGTCGTGGCTTTGGGAGAGCCCTGCCGCCGCGAACGCCATCGCGCTCTCTGCTCGTCCGCGAACTCGCTCCTTATATGAGCCTCGATTGATCTGTTTTGGCGAGATCTCTGGTTCACGAGCCGCCCCGTGCTGGAGGCGATCGGGAGAGGGTTGGTCCCGGGCGGCCCGGAGCGTTCGGGGGCACGGGCGACCCGAACGCTCCGGCCGTGTGTCACCCGGCCGTGGGGAACTGCTGCGCAGCCCAGCCGTTGCCGTCTGGATCGCTGAAGTAGACGAAGCGTCCCGACGCCGAATTGTCGATCTCTCCGACGTCGATTCCGGCCTCGCGCGGCTCCGCACGAGCGGCCTCGATGTCGTCGACGACGACCTGCATCCGCTGGGCGGATCCCGGCGCCGCCGGGGTGACACCCTCGCCGATCACGATCGAGCAGTCCGAGCCGGCTGGGGTGATCTGCACGAACCGTAGGTCGTCGTTTACCCGATGATCGTGGTCGGTGTGGTAGCCGATCCGCTCGTAGAACGCTTTGCCCTGTCGACGTCGCTGCCCGGTACGGCTACGACTTCCAGCTTGTAACTCATCGCCTGCTCCTTCGAGGTGGGGTTGCTGACGGCGATCAGTGTCAGCCGCGCCGGTCGCGCTCGCATCGGCGACCGGACCGTGCGGCCGGGCAGTTTTATGACAGCCGGTATAAGTTCGCCGGGTCAGACATGTCCGTAGATTCCGTGACCCAAGGTCCCGGCGGCGAGCTGTGGGGTCGCCGGCGCGAGTGCGCGGTGCTCGACCGGTTGATCGAGGCCGTGCGCCGGGAAGAAAGCCGGGCGCTGGTGCTCCGCGGCGAGCCGGGCGTCGGCAAGACAGCGCTGCTCGAATATCTCGTGGCACGGGCGTCGGGCTGCCGTGTCGTGCGCGCGACCGGCGTGCAGTCGGAGATGGAGCTGGCGTTCGCCGGGCTGCACCAGCTGGTGGCGCCCATGCTCGACGGTCTGGAGACGCTGCCGGCGCCGCAGCGCGATGCGGTGCTTACGGCCTTCGGCATCAGTGCCGGGCCGTCGCCGGACCGCTTCCTGATTGGCCTGGCGGTCCTCGGTCTGATCGCCGACGCCGCCGAGGAGCAACCGCTCATCTGCGTGGTCGACGACGAACAGTGGCTCGATCGGGCCTCCGCGCAGACGCTGGCGTTCGTGGCGCGACGGCTGGACGCGGAGTCGCTCGCGCTGGTCTTCGCCGCACGCATACCCGGCGACGAGCTTGACGGGGTGCCGGAGCTCGAGGTGAAGGGATTGCGTGACGCCGACGCGCGCGGGCTGCTCGAATCCGTGCTCGCCGGGCCGCTGGATGATCGGATCCGCGACCGGATCGTGAGCGAGGCGCGGGGGAACCCGTTGGCGCTGGTCGAGCTTCCGCGGGACACGACCCCCGCCGAGCTGGCGGGCGGCTTCGGGCTCCCGGGCGCGATGTCGCTGTCCGGCCGGCTCGAGCAGCGCTTTGATCGGCAGCTCGGCGCCCTTCCCCGTGAGACCCAGCGGCTGCTGCAGATCGCGGTCGCCGATCCGGTAGGCGATCCATCGCTGGTGTGGGCCGCGGCCGAGCGGCTCTCGATCACGGCTGACGCCGCGGCGCCCGCGATCGACGCCGGGCTAGTCGAGTTCGGCACACGGGTGCGCTTTCGCCACCCGCTGGTGCGATCGGCGGCCTACCGCTCCGCGTCGTCACGAGAACGGCAGGACGTGCACCGCGCCTTGGCCGAGGTGATCGATCCGATGGTGGACCCCGAACGTCGCGCCTGGCATCGGGCGCAAGCCACGCCGATGCCTGACGAGGACGTGGCCGCCGAGCTCGAGCGCGCGGCCGGTCGCGCGCAGACGCGCGGCGGGCTTGCGGCCGCGGCGGCGTTCCTCGAGCGCGCCGCGAGGCTCACGCCGGAGCCCGGAGATCGGTCGCGGCGGCGGCTCGCGGCGGCCCGTGCCAACCGCGACGCAGGCGCGTTGGACCGCGCACTCGCACTCCTGGCGGAGATGGAGGCGGGGCCACTTGATGAACATCAGAGCGCCGAGCTAATCCACCTGCGCGGGCAGATCGCGTTCGACCAGCGCCGAGGCACCGACGCTGCGGCGCTGCTCGCCGTCGCTGCCGCGCGCACCGAGCCGGTCGACGCCGGCGGGGCGCGTGAGGCCCACGCCGAGTCCCTGCTCGCCGCGATGTGGGCAGACGATCTGGAGCTTTCCGGCGGACTTGGGCGTGCTGCGCAGGCGGCCCGCGCCGCTCCGCCCAGTCGCGTACCTCCTCGGCCCGTGGACGTCCTGCTCGATGCGTTCGCGATCCGGCTCACGGACGGCTACGCGGCTGCGGCACCGACGCTGAGGCGCGCGCTCGACGTTTTGCTCGATCTGGACCTGGACTCCGACGAAGCGCGTCGCTGGCTGTGGCTGGTGGGCGCGCGGGCCAGCGGTCTGATCGCCATGGAGGTGTGGGAGTTCGGCTCCTGGCATACCCTCGCGCTCAGGCAGGTGCAGGTCGCGCGCGATATGGGCGCGCTCGTGCACCTCCAGTTCGCGTTGACGTTCCTTGTCGTCACTCACATCCTCAGAGGGGAGCTGAGCACGGCGGCGCGATTGATCGACGAGGATCGCCTGATCGCCGACGCGACCGGTAACCCGCCGGTTGCCCACACCGAGATGATGCTCGCCGCGTGGCGCGGTGAGGAGTCGCGGGCGTCCGAGCTGATCGAGGCCACCATGCTCGAGGCGACGGCGCGGGGCCTCGGCCGGCTGGTCAACTCCGCTGACCACGCTAGCGCCGTGCTCCACAACGGCCTCGGGCGGCACGACCTGGCGCGCGACGCCGCCCGCCGGGCGTTCGAGCGCGATCCGGTCGGTCACGGATCGCTCGTCGTGCCCGAGCTGGCCGAGGCGGCGTCGCGGACCGGGGACATGATGCTGGTCCGCCGGGCGCTGGACTGGCTCTCCGAGCGCACGCGCGTCACCTCCACTGGGTGGCTGCTAGGAGTCGAGGCGCGCGTGCGCGCACTCCTCAGGGACGGCGACGACTCGGACCGCCTCTACCGCGAGTCGATCGACCACCTGTCCGGATGTACCGTCCGCGCCGAGCTCGCCCGGACGCACCTTCTCTATGGCGAGTGGCTGCGCCGCGAGCGCCGTCGCGTCGACGCGCGCGAACAGCTGCGCATCGCCCACGAGATGTTCGACTCGATGGGCGCTGAGGCGTTCGCCGAGCGCGCCCGGCGTGAGCTGCTGGCCACCGGTGAGACGGCGCGCAAGCGCATTGTGGATACGCGCGACGAGCTCACCGCCCAGGAGGCACAGATCGCGCGGCTCGCGCGCGACGGGCTCTCCAACCCCGAGATCGGCACACGACTGTTCATAAGCCCGCGGACGGTCAAGTACCACCTCCAGAAGGTGTACGCCAAGCTCGACATCAGCTCGCGCAGCGAGCTCGAGCGCGTCCTCCCCGATGACGCAGCCACGGCCAGCACGGCGCTCTAGGACTGACCACTCGGACTGTCCACTGGCCGATGCGAGCACAGCTCGCCGAGGGCAAACTCGTCGCCATGCCATCAGCCGTGCGTCACACCTTCAACCCACGGGAGCGAAACATGAGCACCCCGTCGTACACACCAATCGACTCGCTTCGACGCCGCGGCGCGATCCGCCGTCCGTCGAGCGTCCGCCGGGCTCGCGGGATGACCCCGCTGGGCGCGGTGGCGCGGGGCCTGGTCGCCGGGGCGGCCGGCACCTTCGCCATGGACGCCCTGCTCTACGCGAGGTACCGTCGCGGTCACGGCGAGGAGGGATTCGAGCCGTGGGAGTCCTCATCCGGCCTCGAGAACTGGGAGCAGGCGCCCGCGCCGGCGCAGGTGGGCAAGCGGCTCGTCGAGGGCCTGTTCGAGCGCGAGCTGCCGCCACGGCGAGCTCGGCTGGTCAACAACATCACCCACTGGGCTTACGGAATCTTGGGCGGCGTGCAGTACGGGATCGTCGCGGGCTCGCTGCGGACACCGCGCATCCGGTACGGACTGCCGTTCGGCGCCGGCGTGTGGGCGGCGGGCTACGTCGTATTGCCGGCCGCCAAGCTGTACGAGCCGATCTGGAAGTACGACCGGGCCACGTTGACGAAGGATCTGAGCGCCCACCTGGTCTACGGGCTGGGAACGTCGACCGTGCTGCGCCTGCTGGCGGGCACGACCGGAGCGGCGTCATGACCGCCACCCGGAGATCACACGAAGCGGCGCGCGGCATCGCTCACCGGGCGGAAGGCGCCGCCTCGCCGACAACCGTTGCCGACGTCATGGTGGCGACCCTGAAGGCCTCCGGCGTGCGCCGGGTCTATGGGCTGCCCGGGGACTCGATCAACGGGTTCACCGACGCATTGCGCCGCGACGGCAAGGTGACGTGGGAGCACGTGCGTCACGAGGAGGCGGCAGCGTTTGCGGCCGCCGGCGAGGCCGCGATGACGGGGCAGCTGGCCGTGTGCGCGGCCAGCTGCGGACCCGGGAACCTGCATCTAATCAACGGCCTGTTCGACGCCAACCGCTCCCGAGTGCCGGTGCTCGCAATCGCGGCGCACATACCGCGCGAAGAGATCGGGCTCAGCTATTTCCAGGAGACCCACCCCCAGGAGCTGTTCCGCGAGTGCAGCGTGTACGCCGAGCTCGTCAGCGTCCCCGAGCAGCTGCCGCGGGTGCTGGAGATCGCGATGCGTCATGCGATCGAACGCGCGGGCGTGGCCGTGGTCGTTGTGCCCGGCGAGATCTTCCTGCACCACGTCGGGCATGACGTGACCGCGACCGTGATCGAGCCGGCGATGTCGGTGATTCGCCCCTCCGACGAGGCGCTCGCCACCACGGCGCAGGCGCTCAATGCCGCCGAGCGGGTCACGATCCTGGCCGGCGCCGGCTGCCACGGCGCGCATGACGAGGTCGTAGCGCTCGCCCGGGTGCTCAAGGCGCCCGTCGTCCACACGCTGCGCGGCAAGGAGTCCGTCGAGTACGACAACCCCTACGACGTCGGAATGACGGGCCTGCTCGGGTTCACGTCCGGCTACCGCGCGATGGAGCACTGCGACGCGCTGCTGATGCTCGGCACCGATTTTCCCTATCGGTCGTTCTATCCCGAGCACGTGCGGGTCATCCAGGTCGACGTTCGCGGCGAGCATATCGGCCGCCGGATCCCGGTCGACATCGGGCTGGTCGGGACCGTCAAGGACACGATCGCTGAGCTGCTCCCGCGTTTGGCCAACGGCCGCGACGCGACGCACCTGGCGCGGATGCAGTCGCATTACCGTCGCGCTCGCGAGCGGCTCGACGGGCTGGCGAAGACGCATTCTGACCGCGGTCCGATCCATCCCCAGGTCACGGCCACTGCCGTGGACCGGGTTGCCGCCGACGACGCGGTGTTCCTCGCCGATGTCGGGACGCCCACCCTGTGGGCGGCACGATACTTGCGCCTGAACGGGCGGCGGCGGCTCGTGGGTTCGTTCAACCATGGGTCGATGGCCAACGCGCTGCCGCAGGCGATCGGCGTCCAGGCGTCGCACCCGGGACGGCAGGTCGTGAGCATCTCCGGTGATGGTGGGCTGTCGATGCTGATGGGCGAGCTGATCACGCTCCGCCAGCGACGGCTGCCGGTCAAGGTCGTCGTCCTGAACAACGGCGCCCTGGGCTTCGTCGAGCTGGAGATGAAAGCCGATGGGATCCCCACGTTCGGCACGGACCTTGATAACCCCAGCTTCGCCGAAGTCGCGCGCGCCATCGGACTGCATGGCGTGCGGATCGAGCACCCGCGCGAGCTCGACGATGCCCTCCGCGCAGCGTTCGCGCACGACGGGCCCTCGGTGATCGAGGTCATGACCGTCCGGCAGGAGCTCTCGATCCCGCCGAAGATCACCGCCGAGCAGGCCAAGGGATTCACGCTCTGGGCCACTCGCAGCGTCCTCTCCGGCCGGGGCGATGAGGTCCTCGAGGTCGCCAAGAGCAACCTGCGCGAGCTCGCGGTCGAATGATCGACGCGGCCCGCGCCCCGATCCCGAACAAACTCAGAAGACATTCAGGAGACAAAGTGACCACAACAACAGACACCTCGCCCGCACAGTCGGTCCTCGACGGGCTCGACGCGATCACCAAACCCCTCGAGAGCCTCTATCGCGACCTCCACACCCATCCAGAGCTCTCAGACCACGAGACGCGCACGGCCGCCAAAGCCGCCGAGCAACTCGAGTGGGCCGGCTGCGAGGTGAATACCGGCGTCGGCGGGACCGGCGTCGTCGGGGTGCTCCGCAACGGCGACGGACCCACCGTCATGCTGCGCGCCGACATGGACGCCCTCCCGGTCAAGGAGGACACCGGCCTCGCGTACGCCAGCACCGCCACCGCGACCGGGCCTGACGGGCACACAGTCCCGGTCATGCACGCCTGCGGGCACGACATGCACGTCACCTGGCTATCCGGCGCCACCAAGCTCCTCGCTGGGGCTACGGATGCCTGGCACGGAACGCTCATCTCGCTGTTCCAACCCGCCGAGGAGCTGGGAACCGGAGCGCAGGCGATGATCGACGATCACCTGTTCGACCGCTTCCCCAAGCCCGATGTGATCCTCGGACAGCACGTGATGCCACCGTCCGCCGGACAGATCAGCTACCGCCCAGGGGTCACCCAGTCCGAGGAGGACAACATCGAGGTGCGACTGTTCGGCCGCGGCGGGCACGGCGCGTGGCCCGAGGCCACGGTCGACCCAATCGTCATGGCCGCCGCCGTTGTCCTGCGGCTCCAGACGATCGTCTCGCGCGAGATCGCCGCCTTCGAACCCGCAGTCGTGACCATCGGCTCACTCCAGGCCGGCACCAAGGGCAACGTGATCCCCGACGAGGCCGTGCTCAAGATCAACGTGCGCAGCTTTGACGATGATGTCCGCACCCGCGTGCTGGACGCGATCAAGCGGATCGTCACTGCGGAGGCGAGCGCGTCCGGCGCGCCTAAGCCCCCCAGCTTCACCTCCTTCGATCACTTCGACCTGACGGTCAACGACCCGGCGACGGCCAACCACGTCGGCGACGCGTTCCGCGCGTATTTCGGGGCCGATCGCGTGACCCAGCTCGTCGACCCGCTCCCCGTCAGCGAGGACTTCGGCCTGTTCGGCCAAGAGTGGAAGGTCCCCTCGCTGTTCTGGTATGTCGGCGGCACCGACCCGGGCCTCTATCACCGAGCCGCGCAGGCGGGCCGGATCGCCGAGGACGTCCCCACCAACCACAGCTCCAAGTTCGCGCCCGTCCTACACCCCACCCTCGAGACTGGCATCGAGACCCTTGTCGCGGCTACTCTCAGCTATCTCGGTAAGTAGTGAACGAGGCTCGGCCATCCTCCACAGCCTCGCGGTCGCGATCGCGTGCCTGGTCACGTACTGGCTGACCGTGCACGGGCTCGCTCGGCTTCACTCGGTGTCCCGCGCGGACGACGTCCTGGGGGGCATCTGGGCAGTGATCGCGACCGTATTCGTGTACCGGACCAGCTATGACGGCAGCGCCAGCGCCGCCCTCAGCCGGATGGCGGCGACGCTGCTGAGCTTCTGCCTATGTCTGGTCTACCTGGTCATCCTGCCCGTTGACGCCGTCGGTCTGGCGGCGATGGTCGGCGTCAGCGGGCTGGCCGCGACCCTGCTCGGAAGGCCGCAGGACGCCGTGACCGCCAGCATCACCACGGCGATCGTGCTCGGGGTGGCGTCGCTGAGTCCCCACAACGTCTGGCAGCAGCCGATCCTGCGGCTGGTCGACACAGCGCTGGGCACGGCCGTGGGTCTGGGGACGGCGTGGATCGTCCTGCACGTCATGACGGCCCGGGCCGGGCCAGCATGAGCACCGACCTCGTTCTGCTGGGGACGGCGGGCGCCCCTATGCCGGTCGCCGGCCGCGGAGGGATCGCGTCGGCGCTCATCGTCGGCGAGCGCATCTTCGTCGTTGACTGCGGTCGCGGAGCACCGTCCGCGTTCGTCGACGCGGGCCTCGACTTCCGCCGACTGGACGCGGTGTTCGTTACCCACCTGCACGCCGACCACATCGGCGATCTCCCCGGGATGCTGCTGTATCCATGGGGCGTCCGCACCGGCGCGGACGGGCCACTACCCCCGATCCGGGTCTACGGCCCCGGGACCACCGACCTGGTGCACGGGATCCTCACGACCTACTCCTACGACCTCGAGGTCATGCCACTCGACGCGCAGATGCCTGACCCCGCCGGGCTGGTCCGAGCGGTCGACATCCAGCTCCCGGCGCGGGCCGACGGCGACCCTCAGCAGCCGGTCCTGGTCATGGACGGTGGCGGCGTGCGGGTCACCGCCATCGCCGTCACCCACGGTCACGTGATGCCGGCGCTGGCCTACCGCTTCGACACCGAGGACGGATCGGTCGTGTTCTCGGGCGACACCACCGTCAACGAGAACGTCATCGCACTCGCTCAGGGCGCGGATATCCTCCTCCACTGCGTCGCCGACCTCGGCTACCTCGAGCGCCACGGGACGACCGGCGCCGAGCTGGAGCACATGGCGGGACTCCACACTGATGTGACGCAGGTCGGGGGCGTCGCCGAGCGCGCGGGTGTGGGCGAGCTCATCCTCACCCACTACCTCCCGGCCGAGCCGGGCGCGATCAGCGAGGCGGAATGGGCGGCCCGCGCGGGCGCGAGCTTCAGCGGGAAGACGACGGCCGGACGCGACGGCTTGCGTCGCCTCCTCCCCGCCGCCGGCGGCTGACGCGGCGAGACCGGACCGCTTCGACCGACTTAGTCGATTAGGAGTGCATTAAGCCCTTCGGTCAGAGTCTAAGAACTCGGTCATTCGGGAAATAAGCTGACCCGTAGCATGCTCAACACAGAGCGCCGCGGGTCCGGGTTGCGCGGTCGGCGCACCGAGTGCAAGGCGCTCGACCGGCTGCTAGCAGACGCGCGCAACGATCGCAGCGGCGTCGTGGTTGTACGAGGCGAGGCGGGGGTCGGGAAGACCGCGTTGCTGGACTACCTCGCGGAGCGTGCCGATGGGTTTCGTATCGCCCGCGCGGTCGGGATCGAGTCGGAGATGGAGCTCGCGTACGCGGGGCTGCATCAACTCTGCGCGCCGCTGCTCGACGGCCTCGAGGATCTTCCCGCGCCCCAGCGCGATGCCATGTCCACTGCGTTCGGAATTAGCGCCGGCGAGCCGCCGGACAGATTCCTGGTGGGGCTCGCGGCGCTCAGCCTGGTGTCCGAGGCCGCCGAGGGAAAGCCGCTGCTTTGCATCGCCGATGACGCTCAGTGGCTCGACCGGGTGTCCGCACAGACGCTGGCCTTTGTTGCCCGGCGGCTATTGGCCGAGCGAATCGTGATGACCTTTGGCCTGCGGGAGCCCGGTGGCGAGGAGTTGACCGGACTGCCGGAGCTCGTGGTCACGGGCCTTGGCGACAGCGATGCCCGGGCATTGCTGGACTCGGTGGTGACCGGACCGGTTGATCGGCGGGTACGGGATCGGATCGTGTCGGAGACGCGTGGCAATCCGCTGGCGTTGATGGAGTTGCCCCGCGGGCTTTCACCGGCGGAGTTGGCGTTCGGGTTTGGGCTGACCGACGCGATGCCGCTCGCCGGGCGGATCGAGGAGGGGTTCCAGCGGCGGCTGGAGCCGCTTCCGGTCGAGACGAGACGGGTGCTCCTCACGGCTGCAGCCGAGCCGGGCGGCGATGACGCCTTGTTGTGGCGCGCCGTGAGTCGGCTCGGCATCGGGCATGAGGCCGCCGTGGCTGCGGAGGCAACGGGTCTCATCGAGCTCGGCCCTCGCGTCCGGTTTCGCCATCCGCTCGTGCGTTCCGCGGCTTACCGCTCGGCATCGCTGTTGGATCGTCAGGAAGTGCACCGCGCCCTCGCCGAGGTGACCGATCCCGACGTCGATCCAGACCGTCGCGCTTGGCACCGCGCGCACGCCGCCGTCGGGCCTGATGAGGCGGTTGCCGTCGACTTGGAACGCTCGGCCGATCGGGCGCAAGCCCGTGGAGGCTTGGCCGCCGCGGCCGCGTTCCTGGAGGAGGCCGTCCGGCTGACTGCCGACCCGGCGCGCCGGGCCGAGCGCGCTCTGGTCGCGGCCCAGGCCAGGTACGACGCCGGGGCCCCCGAGGCCGCGCTCGGGCTGATTGCCATGGCCGAGGCCGGGCCGGGCGACGAGCTCCGCGGTGCGCGTGCGGACCTCCTTCGAGCGCAGATCGCATTTGCGACCAGGCGCGGTAGTGACGCTCCGCCGCTGCTACTGAGAGCCGGAAGGCAACTCGAGCCGCTCGACGTCGAGCTGGCTCGTGACACCTATCTCGAGGCGTTTGCCGCTGCCGTGATCGTCGGTCGCCTGTCCCGAGGCGCCGACCTGGTCGAGGTGGCTGGGGCGGCACTCGCGGCTCCCTCGGGGTCAGCGCCGCGCGCGGCCGACCTGCTGCTCGACGGTCTGGCGCTGCTCGTCACCGACGGTCGCGTTGCGGCCACGCCGATCCTGAAACAGGCCGTGGGTGCCTTCCGCAACGACGAGAGTCTGTCGACGTACGAACTGCTGCGCTGGTTGTGGCTCGCCGGACGCGTCGCGCAGGACCTGTGGGACGATGAGAGCTGGGAGGTGCTGTGCACGCAACATGTCCGCCTCGCGCGGCAGACCGGTGCGCTCGCGGTGCTCCCGATCGCACTTCGGTCTCGTATCTTCCAGCACGGGTTGTGGGGTGAGGTGGATGAAGCCGCGGCGCTCACCGGAGAGGCGGAGACGGTCAGCGCCGCAATCGGGACGCAGCTCGCGGCGTACGGCACGGTTGCGCTCGCGGCTCTGCAGGGCGGAGAGGCCGAGGCCGCCCAGCTGATCGCAGCGACGCTCGACGATGTCGAGAGCCGCGGCGAGGGCATGGGCGTGGGCATCAGCCACTTCACGGCGGCGTTGCTCTACAACGGCCTCGGCCGCTATGTCGAGGCGCTGGCCGAGGCCGAGCACGCGTGCGCGTACGAGGATCTGGGCGTCATTTCATGGGCGCTGACTGAGCTGATCGAGGCCGCGGCGCGCTGCGGCAGACACGAGGTCGCGACCGATGCGCTCGAGCGGCTGTCGGTGACCGCTCAGGCCGGCGGGACAGACTGGGCGCTCGGGGTCGAGGCGCGATCAAGGGCGCTGGTCAGCGATGACGACGACGCCGAGGCCCTCTACCGCGAAGCGATCGCCCGCCTTGCCCGCACCCGCGTGCGCGTTGAGCTCGCTCGCTCCCATCTCGTCTACGGCGAATGGCTGCGTCGGGGGCGCCGCCGGGTGGAGGCACGCGAGCAGCTGCGCACCGCTTACGAGATGCTCAGCGAGATGGGGGTGGACGCGTTCGCGGAGCGCGCCCGCCGCGAGCTGGCAGCCACCGGCGAGACGGCCCGCAAACGCACAGATGAGACCCGCGACGAGCTGACAGCTCAGGAGGCCCAGATCGCACGGCTGGCTCGCGACGGGCTTTCCAACCCGGAGATCGGCGCCGAGCTGTTCATCAGCCCGCGTACGGTCAAGTACCACCTCCGCAAGGTCTTCACCAAGCTCGACATTAGCTCCCGCCACGAGCTCCTGGCAGCGCTGCCCGAGACGCGCGCGTTGGCGCCGTAGCTGAGGCGATGGTTCAGGACGCGCGCGCAGCGCCGGTCACGGAACTCGACGACAAGTTCAGCGAGCTGACGATCGCGTCCTACCACGCTGGTCTTCTCGACGGTCAGTTCACCGGAGCCGAGCTCGTCGATTGGTACCTGGCGAGAATTGCAGCGCACAACCTTGCTGGAGCGGAGTTGCAGGCCGTGGTCACCGTAAACCCCCAGGCCCGCGAGGAGGCCATCGCTCGGGACGATTTCCTCGCCGCCGAGGGCAAGCTGTGCGGGCCGCTCCACGGTGTTCCCGTCCTCGTGAAGGACCAGGCGGAAACGGCCGGTCTCCGGACCACGTTCGGCTCGCTTCTGTTCGCCGGGTACGTGCCCGAGGAGGACGCGACGGTCGTCGCAAAGTTGAAGGCCGCCGGCGCCATCATCCTCGCCAAAACGGCTATGTGCGACTTCGCCGCGGGGTGGTTCTCCGCCTCCTCGCTGACGGATCACACCAAGAATCCATACGGCCTTAGGCGCGAGTCCGGCGGCTCCAGCGCGGGGACGGGCGCCGGGGTCGCTGCCAACTTTGGACTCGTCGGGATCGGGGAGGATACGGGCGGTTCCATCCGCATCCCTGCTTCATTCAACAACCTCTTTGGCCTGCGCGTCACGACTGGGCTGATCAGTCGCACCGGGTTCTCGCCGCTGGTGCATTTCCAGGACACTCCGGCGCCCGTCGCTCGGACGGCCCTTGACCTGGCGACGACGCTCGACAGCATCGTCGGCTACGACCCCAAGGACCCGTTCACGGTGACCGCGTCCGCGGCGCACGATCTTGGTGGCTACGCGGACGCGGTCGCTCGCGACATCCCTCTGCACAGCTGGCGGATCGGGGTGCTCGAGACGGGATTCGGTGAGGACGACAACCCCGACGCGGAGCCCGTCAACAAGGTCATTCGGGCGGCGATCTCCCGGCTCGACGAACTCGGCGTCTCGATCACCCGTGAGCTCGAGATCGCCGACCTCGCGGAATGGATCGACGGCACCTCCGTATACGTGAAACAGTCGAAGGCGGACATCACCGAGTTCCTAGCGCAGCGACGTGATGCGCCCGTGTCGAGCTTCATGAAGATCTACGACGGCCGCCATTTCCATCCGCTCAACGACCTCTTTCACGGCATCGCCGAGGGGCCCGAGACGACCGACGGGGACCTCGAATACCTACAGCGCAGGCTCAACCAGGAGCACTTCCGCAGGCACGTCCTGAACATGTTCGCGGTACACGGGCTCGACTTCCTCGTCTACCCCACGGTGCAGGTCATTCCCCCGACGCGCGCTGAACTCGCCGCCGACAAGTACCAGTGTTTCACCTTCCCCACCAACACCGTGATCGGCTCGCAGGCCGGACTCCCGGCGCTCACGATTCCGGTCGGCTTCACCGACGGTGGACTCCCGGTGGGGCTGGAGCTGTTGGGCACCCCGCTGGCCGAAGCGAAGATGCTCCAGTTCGCGCGCGCCTGGGAAAAGACGGCGGGCCCGAGACACGCGCCTGACATCTGAGCCCGCGCCGAAGGCTGCCCATCACGGAGGGCCAGCCTGCTCCAGACGGGACTGGCCGGTCGCACTGTCCCATGGCGGATGCGACGGAGTGCCGTCTCGGTTGACACTGCTGCTTGCGATGAACGCATCTTCAAGCAACCAGGAGATTGACATGACCGATATCAGTGGTGATCCGAGACCGACTCACGCACCGGCGGCCGTGTACGCCGCCCCGTCCCGCATGGACAACGCGATCGTGGGCGACCCCGCCCGGTCCGTGTTCGGTCAGGCCATGGGGCTGGTGGCGGTAACAGTGGGGTCCGCGGCGCTGGGCGCCTACATCGGGCGCGACCTCAGCGGCGGCACAGGGATCCTCTTTTTCATCGCGGCGTTGGCCTGCGTCTTCGGGCTCAACGCCGCCACCGCGCGCGGGGACGAGCAGCTGGCGATCGGCCTGTTGCTCGGACTGGGGCTGCTGCTTGGGCTGACCGTCGCTCCGCTGCTGGCGGTTTACGCCAAGACCGAGCCCTCCGCGCTGTGGCAGGCCGCCGGCGTGACCGCCGCTTTCGTCGCCGGGCTCGGGACCTATGGCTACGCCACGCGAAGGGACCTGTCCTCCTGGGCCCGGTCGCTGCTCTGGGCACTGCTAAGTCTGATCGTGCTCGGAATCGTTCTGATCTTCGTCTCGATCCCGCAGGCACACATCGTCTACGCCGTGGCCGGGCTCGCCATCTTCGGCGCGTTCACGATCTTTGATTTCAATCGCCTGCGCCGCTCGAACTCGGCTGGTGCCGTGCCCATCGCGGCGAGCATCTTCCTCGACATCTTCAACGTCTTCCTACTCCTGCTTCAGCTGTTCGGCGGCGAGCGGGAGTAGCGGTTTCGTCCGCGCTGTTCCGGGCGACCATTGCATGCTGCGCCGCTCCGACCGCGAGTTCCACGAGAGAACCCATCAGTAGTGACACATCCGCCCCACCAGTCACATCAACCAGAGGAGACGTCATGACCCACCATCAGAAGACCCCATCCGACTCGACGCGTCGCTCACTGGCAGTTGAGCCGTCGACGGTTGAGGGGCTCGCCGGGCGACGAGCCGCTGTCGGGGCGAAGCCGAAGCGCTCGATCTTCCAGTGGATTCTCCTGATCGCGATCTTGATCCTTCCGTGGTGATGGCGCAGCTTCGCTCGTGGGGCTCGTCGGGCTTGCTGTCGTGGGAGCCGATGCTCGCTGGGACGAGCCGGATGAGAGACGCCACCAGCAGCTGACAACGAGAAGGCACCCTGGCTCACGCCGTCATCTGAACCCCTCGAGCGGGCCGTCCACAGCTCGGTAGGGGGTTCTGCGAGCTAAGGCAGCGGCAAACCCTCGGCGCACGTCGGGGCCTCCGCGACTGGCCCTCCCCGTGGTCCGGGCCACCAACGCTGATGTCAATCCCAACTACACCAATGGAGGTCACCATGAGCAGCACCGATGTACGCAGTGAGACGTCGGCCGTCACTCCTGCCGCCCGGCCTATGAACATGCAGCTCGAGGTCGTCGTCGTGCCGGTCTCCGACGTCGATCTGGCCAAGCACTTCTATCAGTCACTGGGCTGGCGGCTCGACGCCGACTACGTTGGTGACGACGACTTCCGGATCGTGCAGCTGACGCCTCCTGGCTCGGCCTGCTCGATCATCATCGGCAGCGGTGTCACGTCAGCCACGCCCGGGTCGATGGAAAGCCTGGTGGTAGTCGTCGACGACGTCGAGGTCGCTCGGGACGAGCTCCTCGCCCGCGGCGTCGAGGTGAGCGAGATGTTCCACGATGCCGGCGGTGTGTTCCACCACATCGGAGATAAGGACCGGGTACCCGGCCCCGATCCGGCGCGACGCGCGAAGCGCTCCCTGGCCTCGTTCAGCGATCCCGATGGAAACGGCTGGATCATCCAGGAGGCGCCCGGTCGATAGGCAGGCGGCGGCGACGGCATCCACGCGCCGCGAGTCGTCACCCGCGCCGGGTATCACCGTCGGCGGCTTGCTGCCGGTCGGAGGGCCACGGTCATCACGACCACCATTCCGGACGCATGGCTATGAACCGCCGTCTCCATCTTTTGGCGAACACCACCGTCGGCTAACTACTGGTCGTCTCAGCGCTCGTCGCTCGCGCACGAGCGCGACCGCTTCCTCTCCTAGCCCTAGCACCAAGTAAGCGGCGTCTATCGACGCTGACATTCATCCAATGAAGGAGCATCACATGTCGACAACGACAACCCCCGTTGGCGCACCCCAGGCCGACACCGCGATCCGACCGTTCCGGGTTGACGTGCCCGAGGCCGAGCTCGTCGAGCTCCGTCGCCGCCTCGCCGCCACCCGGCTGCCCAGCGAGGAGCTCGTCGCAGATCGCTCGCAGGGCGTTCAGCTGGCGACGATCCGGGAGCTTGCCCGCTATTGGGCGACGGAGCACGATTGGCGCGCCTGCGAGGCGAAGATGAACGCGCTGCCGCAATTCAAGACCGAGATCGACGGCGTGGATATCCACTTCATCCACGTGAAGTCGCGGCACGAGGACGCGCTGCCGCTGATCATGACGCACGGCTGGCCGGGCTCGGTGATCGAGCTGCTCGACGTCGTGCGTCCGCTCACGGACCCGACGGCCTACGGCGGGCGCGCCGAGGACGCGTTCGACCTCGTGCTGCCGTCCCTCCCGGGCTACGGCTTCTCCGGTGAGGCGACCGAGGTCGGCTGGGACGTCGGCCGCGTCGCGATCGCCTGGGCGGAACTTATGCGCCGCCTCGGGTACACCCGGTACGTCGCCCAGGGCGGCGACGTGGGCGCCGGCGTCACCGACGCGATGAGCCGCCAGGCGCCCGAGGGCCTGATCGGCGTCCACACGAACCTGCTCGTGCCTGCGCTGAACAACCCCGCGGCGCTGCCGACGGACACCGAGCAGGAAAAGGCGGCGCTCGCCGCGATCAAGACGTTCTCGACGAGCGGCAACGGTTACTTCGTGGAGCAGTCCACCAGGCCCCAGACGATCGGCTACGCGCTGCTGGACTCCCCCGTCGCACTCGCGGCGTGGATGGTGGACCATGACACCGACGCCTACTACAAGATCGCGCGCGCCTTCATCAACGGCAAGCCGTCGGGCAACCTCACCCGCGACCACATCCTCGACAACGTCACGACCTACTGGCTGACCGGCACCGGCGCTTCGGCAGCGCGGTCCTACTGGGAGGCCTACGGGCCAGACGCGCCTGCTGCCGGCCAGAGGCCTCTGCCGGCGTCGTCGATCCCGTTCGGTTTCACGACGTTCCCGGGCGAGATCTGGCGGTCGCCGCGTAGCTGGGTCGAGGCGTCGTACCCGAACGTCGTCTACTTCAACGAGGTCGACAAGGGTGGCCACTTCGCCGCTTGGGAGGAGCCCGAGCTCTTCTCCGAGGAGATGCGCACGGCGTTCCGATCGCTGCGCTGAACAAGACGGAGGGAGGCGGCGCGCACACAGTGCGCGCCACGTCCACCCACCGGCACGGCCCACCACGACAGGACACCCGGCGCCACGACATCGCGCATCGGACCGCTGCTGCAATGTCGCGCACGGCGGCAGTCTCGCTCAGACTGAACCTTTTCACGCAGAACGCAGGCGCGGCGCGGTGGCGCCAGGCTCTCCTTCGCCAACATCGCCGGCGCCAACCTCGCCGACGCCAACCTCGCCGACGCCAACCTCTCAGGCGCCGACCTCGGCGACGCCAGCGTCGCAGGCATCTACCTCCGCAACACCACCAGGCTGGACAGGAGCATCACAACGCCAACTGCGGCGAACCGCCTCCCACCTAGTCACACGGCTCCCGCACCCCGCCGGCTCGAGCTCGGGGCTTCCCATTGCGAGCTCGTGCTCTCCGAAGCTGACCGGTACGGACGACCTCAGCGTTCGGAGCTGCTGCCTCGGACGAGCTGCGAGTGTCTCCCGCCGATCCCTTCAGCGCCGACTCGAGAGTGTTGGAAATCGATCTCAGCGACAGCGTCGAAGGGGGCGCGCTATCGATAGGCAGGCTGTTCGCTGTCGGGGTCAGTGGCGACTGCGTCAAGGCGTCGATCAGCGAGGAGCCGTTCGATCGTCGCGACGGTCGCCCCTACCCCGGCCCAGTGTGGGTCGACGTCCGCCGCGACGCACCACGCATGGTCAGACGGCCACACGAACGCGGGCGTGCCACCCAGGGAGAACTCCGGCAGGCCCCAAATCCCAGCCGCTGCCGGCTCACCCCAGATCTCAGCCTCTGAGAGCGCCCCGCGAAACAGAAAGAAGGAGCGGGCTGCGATCCGAGCGCTGCGCGGAACACCGAAGGTGGGCCACCTGCGAGCCGACTCCGGTAACGGCCACCCTTCCCAGAGGCCGAAGTAGCAGTCCGAGGGATCAGAGGTCTCGGTGGCAAGTAGCTGCAGCAGCGCCCGCCACTGTTCAGTCTCACCGGGGGATGCGTCGAGATCGGCTTCCCACTCCTGTTGGCCCTGGTAGGTGGGGTCGGGGATAAATCGCACACGCGCGTAGGCCGCGAATCCCGGCGGTCCGAACCCCACCAGCCGATCCCACGGCGCCCGGCTCGTCACGATCCAGCTGGCCGGCGAAAGGTCTGAGCAGATGGCGAGCGACACGTCAGCACTCTATAGCCGCACACCTCGCGCATCTCGGCCGACACGACGCGGTCACCCGCCCTTCTGCAACCTCGCCAATCCAGCAGCCCACCCGACCGTCCCGTACCCGAGACGGTCCGAAGCGCTCGCTTCCGCTCAGGGCTAATTCCGACACTTCGCTGGAGCGTCGCGATGCAGTGTGCCGCTTCGGGCGTCAGCGACAGTCACGACCGGAACCGTCGACGCCAGCCCAAAGCTTCTACTTGGCCGGGGCAATGCGAGAGTCGCCGCCGGCAGTGCTGCTCGGGACGAACAGCAACAGCTACGAACCGGCCGCTGGACGCGCGCGCCGCTTCCGGTTCGATCCGGCTGAGCAAGAGCCGACGTCGGGCTCGAGACCTTGATCGCTCGTGGCGGGCATGTCGCCAACCGTGCTGCTGCTCTGTGACCAAACGAGCCACGAGGTGGATCCGCTGGCCGCCGCTAAACGCGACCGCTGTCGGACAACCCGGGTCACTACCTGGGGAACGCCACGGCGGCTGCTCCCGCGGACGAGCAGTCGTCCGGATCCGCCAGCGTGTGTGATGGCCTCGTCGCCAACGCGATCATGAGCTTTGCAGCGCCAGGAACTTGCATGCGATCGTCGCGCCGCTGCCGAAGCAGGCGCGGGTGGCGAGCTGTGCGCTTCCGACCCCGCGCCTCGTCCGATTCACGTGCTAAGAACGGAGATGTGGTTCTGTTGGTCGCTTATGACCTTGAGGTGGGTGACGGCTATGACGCCGTGGTCGATGCGATCGATCGCCTTGGAGTAGCAGTAGAGATCCAGCGATCGGTGTGGATCGTCGCGACCGAACTCACTGTGAAGGCTGCATTCGACCACGTCGCTATCGAACTTGCGCCACCCGACCGTCTGTTCGTTGGACCGCTTGAAATTGGTGGTATGTGGCGCAATGTTCTGTGCGGCAACGAGACTCTGAAGCGGGCGATGGCAGCGGGCCGGGCTAATCACACTTGATCACGCGCGATGCGCCAGCTCGGGCGCGTGCCTACCGGCTGCGCTGCGCGACGGACTGACATGTCGACGGGCGTGAACGCACCGCCGGAGCGTCCGACGCCGGGCTCCTCTCGCGGCGCAATCTCGATTGTTCGGTCGCCGGTGTCCGCGCGATCGCCTTCGCCCTCGGGCCGCGCCATCGCTTTCGGCGACGAAGGCATCGCGCCGTTGCACCGGCGCCGGTGCCTTCCTCTGGGCAAGCCGGGCACTGGTTGTTGTCCGAGTTCGACGCGGCTCACCTAATCTGCGTATGCGGGGATCGTTCGCGGCAACTGCTGCCATTTTGAGCGATGCGGTTGGGCTTCACGCCGTTTGCGTGTGCGCTGGCACGAGCGGGTGTCGTCGCCGGGGGATAGAGGGTTCCGGGCTGGTGATCTGATCGTGTGCGTGGGTGCGTGGCTGCGTGGGTTGGTGTTTGTCTCGGTCGACGATTGACCGAGGGAATGGTGACGGCGCTCATGGTGGCTTGATTTGCGGCCGACTGGAAGGTCGTCGTGGCAACCGCACTCGACCATTCCACCCTGCCGGAATCCACGGACGAGTCCGCGGCGCTCGCTGCTGCCCAGGAGCGAGCGGCGCCGCCGAGCAACCTCGCTGCAGCGGCCCGGCGGTTCGGCGACCAGTTCCCGTTGCTCAGGCGCGAGCGGCCGATCCGGATCAGCGGCGTCCTAGTGCTGGCGCTCATGCTGTTCTACGCACCGTGGCTGTTCAAACACCTCAATACCGCGATTCCGTGGCTGGCCTGGCCGTTCCTGCTCGCCAACGTGCTCTCCGCCGTATGCGTGACTCTCTCGATAGTCAACGGGTGGTCCACGAAGGTGACCCCTCGTCGCCCATTGGTTGGACCGGACGCTCCCGAAGTTGCCGTGATCATCCCCACCTGGGGCGAACCGGTTCCGATGGTGCTCAGGACGGTCCTGAGCGTCCTCGAGCAGCACTACCCCCGCGACCGCCTACACGTCGTCGTATCCGACGACGCGCACAATCCCGAGCTCCCGACCGCACTGGACGGATTGGGCGTCGTCTATCACGAGCCGCCGCCCAGGGACGCTCCCGGCAGGGACGGGGCGGCCAAGGCCGGCAATCTCAACTCGGCGCTCGAACTACTGCTCACGCACTTCCCGTCGGTCGCGTACATCGAGACGCGAGACGCCGACGACGAGCTCGGCACGCATAACTTTCTGCGCCACACGGTCGGCCAGCTCGAGTTCGACCCGCGCCTCGCGTTCGTGCAGACGGTCAAGGAGGCACAGGTCTCCGCCGGCGATCCGTTCGTGAACCTCGACGGGCAGTTCTACCGCTGCCAGATGCTGTCGCGCAACTCAGCCAACGCAGTGTTTCCATGCGGCTCAGGGCTCGTGTGGCGCCGCGAAGCACTCCAGGACATCGGCGGCTTCCCGACGTGGAACCTGGTCGAGGATCTCCAATCGGGCGTCGAAGCGCTCAGGCGCGGATGGCGAGGCTGCTATCTCACGATCGTCGGTGCGGTCGGTCAGCACAGCCCCGAGGACGTCGCCAATGTGTTCAAGCAACGCGGCACATGGGCGATCGACACCGTTCGCCTCGTGATCTGGGGCAACCTCCGCGGGCTCAACCTCAGGCAGCGGCTTCACTTCACCGAAACCTTCCTCTTCTACCTCCACGCGTTTACCGCGCTCGTGTACGTGCCATGCACCGCCCTGGCCTGCCTGGGTACAGTTCCGGTGAGCGCGTCCCCGGTCTCGTGCCTGCTGCATCTGATGCCTTACGCACTCGCCGCCGAGGTCCGGTTGTTCATCCTCAACCAGCCGTTCGGGGACCGCCGCCGGCGCCAACGCTCGCCGCTGCAGGCGCTGTGGCGACTGAAGCTGATGTGGCTCGGCCTAGCGCCGGTCTACATGCTGGCCTGCAGCAAGGCACTGATCTGGGGTCCGCACCGCAAGCCGATCTACAAAATCACACGCAAGTCCACCGAAGTCCGCTGGTACTGGCGAGAGACGCTCCCGCACGCCGTACTCGCGGCCATCGTTCCACTCGCGTTCCTCGCCGGGCTCGCCACCGGCACGCTCCCGCCACTGCTCATCTTGATCACAACCGGCTACTGGGGATTCGTCAACACCGCCGCGCTCTCAGGCTTCGTCGTCCGCGGCTGGTTCGGCACCTCACCGGCCAGATGGCTCCGGACCGTCGAGCGGCGCGCCGCCCCCACGACACCCTAGAACCCACAACCCTCGCCAACCGAGCAACACGAGGCCAGCCGCGTCGCACACGTATCGCTTTCGCGACCTCCACCATCCCGATATCACGCGAGAGCCACCGTTCGGACGCTCGCCCAACCGATGCCAGACCGGGCCACCGGCGAGTCATAATCGCTCTCACCGCACAGGCACGCGGCGCGGATCGACCGTCCGGGGACGACCCCTTTCGTCTTCCCGGCGCGGCTCGCGCTATTACTTTGGGGACCCCAACGATCGCCCGACCGTGGCTGGCGGCGTGATCGCTTTGCCACTCAGTGCTCGGATCGCTGGCGAGTCGATCGGCAAGCCTTTGCGTTGGCCACGACGACTATTGGGCCGCGGTTAAGTCACGGGGCCGTGCGTGCGTGCGTACCGCACGAGGCTACGCAGAAGCCAAAGGTCGAGGGCGAGAAACGGAAGGAAAACGAGTCCCCACCAGTAGCCCTTCACACACAGGAACACGGTGACGAAGAGGATCCACGGCGCGAGAAGGGCGCGCACGACGATCATGTGTTTGTAGTGCTTACGCGCCCAGTGACCGTCCCAGCCGGCGCATTGGTCGTCTGCCGTCATTTCAGAGAACGCGATTCCGTTGGCGACAACTGAACAGCGCCGGTTCGGTCCGGTGGACGCCAGAGCGTGCGATCGCCGTCAAGCCCTTGAACCACGCGTCGGCGCGGCGCGCGTGCCGGCTTCCATGCGACGGACTCGGGCGGCCCGCTGGGGCGGCGGTGGCGCGATCGGCGGGCGTAGAGCGCCGACCGAGGCCGGTCGCCCGCGCTCGCCAGCTAGCCCATCGTCGTGACCGCCACGGTCGGGTAGATTCGGCCCATGCTGTCGAGCGTTGCTTACGTCGGCATCCGCGGGCCCCAGCCCGACTACGGACACGGGGGACCGCGGGTCGTCGGCGTGATCCGAAATGGGGAGAAGCGGACACTCACGCTGGCCGACGAGCGCTATCTGCGCCAGGAGAACTTCGAGTGGGGGTACGACGGCGGCGGCCCCGCTCTGCTCGCGCAGGCGATCCTCAATGACTACCTCGGATTCGAGGTCGACACCCTCGTAGCCCGCGTCTTCATGCGGGACGTGGTCGCCCACCTGCCCGCCGAGTTCGAGCTCGATGGACACGACATCGCTCGCTGGCTGACCGACCGGCTCGCCGTCGCGCTGCGCGCGGAGGCAGCGGCGGCGCAGTAGGCGCCGAAGCCACTCGAGCCGTTCGATTCCATGGACGGACCAACGTCAGGATGCTCACTCGCCGACGGGCACTAACTGGAAACATGGCGCGGCGGGCTAAGTATCCGCGGCGCGCCTGCTACCAGACGTGCTGGATCGACCCGGAGCACAAAAAAGGGGACCCTGCGAAGACGTCTATGCTCGCGTAGGGGATCGCGCGTCCGTGTCGGCGGATTCCCGGTGCCGCGTCGAGATGGACAGTCCGGGCACGCTACAGGCCCCCCGAGCCACGCACCCCGGTCTCGCTGAGAGCTGGTCGGACGAATCGGCCGAGACGTGGACATCCGAGCCACGCCCGGATGCCCATTCCTGCCTCAGATGCGATGGTCCGCCCGAGTGCTCACGCCGTCATCACGAGCTCGAGCGCGCTGCTCGAGCGAAGTGTCTTCGAACGAGCGCTGCACCTGGTTGCTCCGGGTCGTGCACCGGCGTCGGTAGCCGCCGCGCTTGGTGACGGCGTTGAATGAAATCCACGACTTGGTCCGGGCGCGCTGATCTGCGGACAGCCCGGGCAGCATCGACGGCTACGAACCGGAGCGGACGTCAGGTCACGTGCATATCCGATGTTCCCGGGCTAGCTTCGCGCGCCCGCATCGCGCCATTCAGCCCGAAAGCGAGATCGCTCACAGGCCGGTGAGCTTGATGCCCGCGCGCACCCTGTGGCGCATGTTGATCGAGATGATTAGCGGCCTCATCTACTCCACGATCCGAGCCATTTCAAGCGGGCCGCAGTCCACTGCGCGCAGACCGGAAATCAGTCCGATCAGCTCCGCCAGCTTGGCCTTGTCCTGCTTCCGATCGCCACACATGAGCACGTCCTCGTCGAGCTTATGGTCGAGATCAGCGAGCAGCGCCGCACTCACCGTATGAAACGCGGAGACGACGCGGACACCGTCGGGGACCATCTCCTGTGCCTGCTGCCCGGCCGAGCCCTGCCAGACGCCGAGCGTCCGCGTTGCCTTGCCGCCCACCCCGGCGGCCAGAGGTACGGTGGCGTCAACCACGAGCTGCTCGGGCTGGAGCACGTCCTTGAGATTGGTGAGGTTTTCGGAGTGGTTGCGGAACGGAACACTCAAGATCACGATCTCAGCGCCGCGCGCTGCATCTGCGTTCTCCCGCCCAGTGCAGTCACCCCCAGGGACGGACTGGTTGGCTTTGTGCGCGGCCTGCTCGGCGCGTGCAGCGTCGCGCGAGCCGATTACGACCGGCACGCCGGCCTGTCCCAACCGCAAGGCAAGCCCCGGTCTTTCCTGACGTGGCGCTGCCTTCGGCCGTGATTTAAGGTAGAGCCGCAGTCGGCGCCCGCGAAACGCTGTATGACTCACTCGGCTGCCCGCGGAGGGCGAGCGCAACCTTTCACGCTGGTAGCGCGCGGGGTTCTACGTGCGACCCGACCTCACCACGTTTTTGCTGGTTGCCAAGTCTCGCTCGGTCCGGTCCAGGAAGGTCTTATGGTATGGGCGTGCGACCCGCCCGGTTGCTTGCCGTCCTCGCGCTTCTCGTCGCTTCGGGCCTCTCCGGGTGCGGCCGGGCCTCGACCTCCGCCTCAGCGCCGGCCTCGACCGCTGCCTCAGTGCGGACCTCGACCACCACCTCGACCTCAGCTCCGGCCGCTGCCGCACACAAACCCCCCTCCAAGCGCCCGCGCGGGCTGGCACATCCTTCGGAGCCGGCTAAGCATGTGACGGCGCCCGTCGGCGCGCTGCCGGTGTCGAGCGCGAGCGGGAGCGTCTTGCAGCCCCAGCCCGCCCGGGCCTCGTGCCACGCGAAGGGGTCAGGGCCTTACTCCGAGCCCGACTCGAAGTGCACGCCCGGCGCGTTGAACCCTGCGGTCACGCAGGCCACCATCGACCGGACGATTTGCATGAGCGGCTGGACGAAAACCGTTCGACCGTCGACGAGCGTGACCGAGCCGGAGAAGCTCGCGAGCATGGCCGCCTACGGCGACGGCGGTTCGCCGGGCGACTACGAATACGACCATCTGGTCTCGCTCGAGCTAGGCGGCGCGGTCAACGACCCGCGGAACCTGTGGCCCGAGCCGGAAGCCTCGCCAAACCCGAAGGACGGCGTCGAGAACGCGCTGCACCGGATGGTGTGCGACGGCGAGATGTCGCTCACGGAGGCGCAGCACATCATTGCGACCGATTGGATTTCCTGGGCGGACAGCAACGGGTACGGCGACGAGCCGGCGCGCCAGCCGACGCTGCCGGTGAGAACGCGGTCATCCCCGCCCTCCTCGTCGTCTTCAGGCGGGCCGAACAAACCGATTTCGGAAGTGAACTGCTCGGACTTCCCCACCCATGCGGCCGCGCAACAGTGGTTCGGTCGGCATGGCGGCTCGGCCAGCAACGATGTCGCCGGCCTCGACCACAACCACGACGGCATCGCCTGCAGCTCGCTTCCCTAACTGCCTTGCGGACGCTGCGGAAAGGGCACGCTGGGCCGGCGCGAGACGAGTTCGTGCTCGTAGCGGACGAGGTCGGCTCGTCTGCCGGTACCGGCTGCCGCGGCGCCGCTGCGAATACGCCGCTAGCGTTGAAGAAGGAGGGTGACCTACCGCCGCTCCCTCGCCGACCCGCGCCGATGCAAGGGCAGCTGTCTTCGAGTACCTCGAGGCTGGTACAACCCCCACCGACCGCACTCCACCCTCGGCTACCCGCTCCCCAGCCCATGTCGAACGCCCGATCCCGAGCTCACGACGGGTCGTTGCGTTCCTGCTTCGACGCTGCCCGACGCCTGAGGACGCGGCGGACTGCCTGGCCGAGACATATCTCGTGGCGTGGGAGAAGCGTAATCAGCTCCCCTCCGGCGTTGAGGCACGCCTGTGGCTGTTCGGCGTCGCGCCAAACGTGATGCGTCGCGGCCACGAACGTCATCGACGTCTCGCCACGGCGGCGGAGTCCCTCGCAGAGGAGGTCAGGTCGGCAGCAAGCGCCCATCCCTCCCTCGCGCCCGACAAGTCCGAATTGATCACCGCCGCTCTCTCTGAGCTACCGGTCGTGGATCAAGAGATCATCACGATGAGCTCCTGGGATGGGCTCACGCCCCGGGAGATCGGACAAGTCCTTGGCATCTCCGCGAACGTCGTGCGAGTCCGGGCGCACCGCGCACGGGCCAGGCTCCGATCGCTGCTCTCCACGAACGACGCCGGGCTCGCCACGGGCCACAACAGCAGGCCTGAAAGCGAAAGGAGCACCGACGCGGGCGCGCAGAGCCGGGACCTCCTGTCAACAGCGCGTGCGTCTGTCGGCGACCAGGTGACGTAGACCCGCGAAGCGCGCGGATGCCAGATCAACCCCTCCAGCTGTCGCCACGTCCTACCGCTCGCGCCTGGGCCACGCAACGGTTCCGTGGCCCAACACGCTGAGAAGTCCCTGCAAACACGGCGTCGGACTTGTGCCGTCGAGGCGCCATAAGTCAAGCCAAAAGTCCTGCAAGTAATTCTATTTTCTATTTTCGCCCTGGTGTCGCCCTCGCTCGTTGCCATCGGACGACGCTGAGTCTGTCGGTCGTGCGCCGTGTCATCTGACGTTTTGCGGCTCCCACACCCTGGCGCAGACCTGCACGAGCGCGTCGGCGAGCCTGCGCGGCACGCCGAGGCGGCGGAGCGGCGGCCGCCACCGACGCTCCGGGACGGGGTCGAGGTGCTGCCCTTCGATCCCGGGCCGTGACGTCAACCCGCCATAGACCCGCGAGGTCAAGCCCCATCTTTCCACGGTCGACCGGGCGACACCCTCGGGACCGCAGGGAGGTCCTCATGGCGGAACGAGCGCGCGGCGAGAGTCGTTCGGCGACCGCCTAGAGGGAATTGCTTTCGTCGCCCAGAACGCGGTCGGCCCCGCCGAATGGCGAGGCCGACCGGATGACAAGGCTCTAGTGACGGAGCCGCTTCCCTACTACGCTCAGCTGTCGTTCTCGAGGTTCTCGAGGGCCGTCATCAGCTGGGGGTTCTTGGCCAGGAGGGCGCTCAGCTGCGGGTAGCGGTCGAGGAACGCTTGCAGGTCGAATCCGAAGTTGAGCGTGCCGGCCATGTAATCCGTGGGCTCATTGACGCCGACCGTCGGGACCGGGACGGCACCCGAGCCGTTCCAGTTAAACCCGCCCGTGGGACCCCCCGAGATCTCGATCGCGGCTGTGCAGTTCGTCGCCGTGCTGATCGTCCAGCCGCTGCCGGCGTTGAAGCTCTGGCCGTAGTAGTAGGCGCCGAACAGGCCCACAGTCAGATCCAGAGGATTCCCAAAGCTGGACGCCGTCGGAGCGCTCATCACGCCATTCGTCGTGTAGGTGAGCGAGCTGTCGTTGAACGCCGACGAGACAACCGAACCGTTGACCTCGAACGCGACTGCCGAAGCCGCGCTCTGGCCCGCCGTCTCGTTGACCGTGACGGTCAAGCCGTTGGGAGCTGCAAGCGAGTGCTTGATCTCGTACACCGAATAGCTCAGGTAGCGCAACTGATCGGGCAGCTGGGATTGCACCGCAGGTGCGTTGGTGAGTTGTGTCCAGGCGCCGTTCACGTTGTCGCTGACACCGGTCACCGAGGGCGACGTGGCGCTATACCCCTGACCCGCCACCACCAGGATGAGAGCGTCCCCGGCCTTGACCGGACTCGTCAGCGCGAGCGTCTGGGACGGCGTGTACAGGCAGATCTGGTCGGTCACCTGCTGGATCTTCGGCGTCACGCTACTCACGAGCGACGCGATTGGACCCAGCGGGGAACTGCTAGCCGCGGACGCCGCCGGTGCCGCCAAGGCTCCGGTCGCCATGCACACCGCAAACAGAGTTGCAACCTTCTGTGAACGCCCCATGCACCTTCCTCCAAGTATCGAGTAGAGATAATGCCCACGCCCGCGCCGCTGCCCTTCCGGGGCATACGGCTTCGCTTGGACAAACGGCGAGCGACGGCCATTTCTCGCGGGGCCGGAGTGGACCTCCATCGCTGGTCTTCGCCTACGGCAGGGGCGCATCGACGCCCGGAGTGGCACTCCCGGCGTACCCACGGCCTTGGGCGGGATGAGCACGACGACGGCAACGAGCGAGAGCCGGCCGAGTAACTCGGCATCCCGCTCGGCCTCGCCCAGGCGGCAGTCGCGTATTACGGCGCCTACCGGGAAGAGATCGAACAGTGAATCGCCACGCGGGCATGGTGGTCGTGCCCGCGAGCTTCGGGCTCACCAAAGCCGCTACCGGCCAGATCGTCGCCGCGCTCGAGGCCCGGCTCGCCGAATACCCCGGCGACGAGGAGGATCTGGCGAACGGCGAGACGTGGATCTGAGCTAAGCCCGAGTCGCGATCACCGAGCATTGAACGAGATTTGCGAGTGGGGCTCGCTCGACGGTCCCAAGCGTCGTCGTCGTCGGCTTGAGGCCTGGCGCGAGCGCGGCCCTCCGATGGCATCTGCTCGACGTACCTCGACGGCGTTGTGTGGGTCACGAGGCCAGGCGAGAGCAGCCAGCAGGCGGCTGTTGCCCAAATCGTCTACCTTCACGCGGCGATCGCAGGACCGCGAGACGGCTCTGCACATCCAAACCAATCGACATTCCCCGAGTTGACCGGGCAGGGAGGTCTCACAGTGCTCTCATCCCGCAAGCGTCTGGCGTGCCTCATCGCACTTGCGGTGGTTGCGGCCGGGCCAGCCGACGCGCTGAGCGCAGTTCCGGCAAGACACCACACTCGGCCGGCGCTCCGGAAACGACCCAGAATCACCGGGTCCCCGCGGGCCGGACACACGCTGCGGGCATCGCCCGGACTCTGGAGCGGAGCCTCGACGTTCGCTTACCGGTGGCAGCGGTGCAATGCCCGCGGAGCGCGCTGCCGGACGATCAACCGTGGCCGGGCGGGGCGAAGGCATCCCAGGACCTACGCGCTGACGACTCGCGATGTCGGGCACAGGCTACGCGTGATCGTGCTGGCGAGAAACCCGTCGGGAACGACCTCGGCAATATCGCGTTTGACCCCGAAGATTCGTCCCGCGTCACATAATGGAACCTCTGGAACCGGTTCCGCGCCTGGCACCGGCGCCCCTCCTGGGACGGGCGGTCCGCCGGCAGCGTCGGCCGCGTTCTCGCCGCTGCACGTCGCGGGAACCGACTTCGTGAACGCCAACGGCCAGCACGTGTTCCTGCACGGCGTCAACCGGGCCGGCACCGAATACACGTGCATCCATAATCTTGGGTTCTTCGACGGGACCGGTAGCAACCTCGCGGCCGAGGACGCTCAAATTGCGTCGATGGCCGACTGGGGCATCAACAGCGAGATGATCACGCTGAACGAGGATTGCTGGCTCGGGATCAACGGCGTCCCTGCCGCCTATTCGGACTCGAACGGCGCGCCGACGGCGGGGTGCTCCGCCGCGCAGTGCCCGTACGCGAACGCGATCGAGAATCTGGTCAACACCGACGAGACGCATGGCATCTACCCGGTGATCAGCCTGTTCGCGCTCGCCCCCGGAACTACGCAGGCGTCCGGCCACATCGCTCTTGCCGACAACTCTCACGCGCCGCTGTTCTGGGAGGAGGTCGCTGACTTCTTCAAGGGCGACCCCTATGTGACGTTCCGGCTCGAGCAGGAACCGACGTTGGGCGCCGGATCCGAATCGAACTGGCAGTGCTGGGCGCAGGGCGACGCGTCGTACGGCACCGCTTCGGATAAGACGCCGCCGACCGCGCCGACTTCAACAGGCAATCCAGACAAGTGCCAGTCGCCTGGCCTCACCTCCTACCAGGCGGTGGGGATGCAGTCGCTCGTCAACATCATCCGCGGGACCGGTGCAGCCAACATGATCACGGTTCCCGGTCTCGGCTACGCAAACATGCTGTCCTGCGGTCCGACGACCAGCCCGACCGCGTGCGGAATGCTTGATTCCGCCACGCCACCGATCACGGACCCGAACGGCAATTTGTCGGCCGAAGTCGACGTGTACCCCGAAGGGAATACGTGCGGACAGCAGCTCAACACCTCGTGCTACGACGACACCTATAAGCCGGTGGCGAACGTGATGCCGCTCTACGCCGGGGAGGCCGGCGAGAATCCGAGCAGCGGCACATCCACAACGTTCACCTACGTGAACATGCTCATGAACTGGATGGACGCCAACGGCAACGGTTATTTCCCCTACTGCTGGGACTCGTGGTGCAACCTCATCCCCGGCTACGGCAACAACAATAGCCCGAGTACCGCGTGGGGCACGGACTACTACGACCACATCCACAACACGACGCCCGTGCGCTAACCGCCGAGTCGGGGGACAGGTCGGACCGCTCGACGTCGGCGGTCGGCTGCCGTTCGGAGCCGTGCCCCGGCGCCCAGGTCGCTACGCCGCGACGCGCTCACTGACTGACGCGTTGGCGAGAAGCTCACTCACGCAGGCCCCCACGTCCTCAAACGCGCGCATCCGGCCGCGGAGCGACGGGATGTATGCCGTGAAGTGACGGATGCCTTCGGTCACCACGCCAAACATCGACACGCTCAGCTGCGGGCATCCCTCCATGTCGATCGGGTGGTGATCCGGCGTCATGTTGACGCTACCCACGGCGGCCGCGCCGTAGCGGAACTGGGTGACGCGCCCACGGTTGTAAAGGCTGGCGAGTAGCAGCGACCCCGAGTTCGCGATTCTCGGCTCCTCGAGATGCCCACGGATCACGAGCTCAACGTCGTCCGCGTACGGATGGTCGAACGCAGTTGAGGAGATTCGCGTTCGAGCCGCGCCAGGGTCAGTCGCGCCCGCGGACAACTCTCGATCCGGCGCGGGACCATATGGCGTGCGCACCACTCCGGCGTCCATGAGTGCCAGCATCTGGCGGGAGCGCAACGCCGGCGGTCCGGCAACCAGGCGGTGGCTCCGGCTCGAGATGTCGGCGTTGAAGTCGAGGTAGGAATCGTGCGTGAGGCCGCCTAGCTCGACCACCGATCGGATCGCGTCACGGAAAATTCTGAATACCCAGGCGGCCGACTTAACGGGGCTGCGCCCGTTTGGAACCTCGGCCTCGCGGAGGTCGTCCGCCAGCGCCTGGTAGACGAAACTCTCGTAGTCGTCGCTCGAGTCGTAATTCGGCTGATCGCCGAAGAACAGCGCCTCGGCGTCGAAGCTGCCAAAGAGGGAGGCGAGGCGCGCAAGCTCGTCTCTGAAGCGGTCCTCGAGCCACGCAGCACGCAGCCGCTCGCGCACCGCAGCGCCCGCGGCGCGCGAGCCTTCCGCCTGGAAGGCCACCTGCGCGTAATAGCGCGCGTACATCTCCGCGAACAGGAGAGGGAGCAATTCTCTACGTACGTCGACCAGCCGCCTGCGGCCGCTCGATCGACCGGTCAATGCGTCGACGGCCTCGGGGGTGCAGATGAGCGGCTCGTAAACCGTGACGCGCTCTGACCCGGTGACGGGCTTCGCGGTAAACGGCAGACCGCTCCGGTTGTAAAGCCGGAGCACCGGCTCCCGGCCGCTGGGCCGGTAGCGCAATCCGCCTCCATCGTCGACGAACTCGCCGCCGCGACCAACGGTCAGCGCCGTTACCACGTCGACCGCCACCAGCCCCATCCCTGACACGGCGACCTTCGTTCCGTCCGGAATCTTTTCCACGTACGACGTAACCGGATACGGTCTGATCGCGCGGAAACCACCCAAGTCCTGGTTCGGCGTGTGCCCAGTAGTGACTATCACGTGGTCCACAACAACGGCCGCGCCGTTAGCCAGGTGCACCTCCTCGCATCCATCGCGCCTGGCGACCGAATCGACGGCTGACGTCTGATGATGCACGACGCGCACATTTGGCGGCGCTCCGGCCAGAAGCGCGCGATAGAACCATTGGAGGTACTCGCCCATCAAACGGCGAGGCAGGAAGTGATGCGGCTCGATCGGCTCGCCCCCCGGATCTACCGCACACCGTTCGCCGACCCAGCGGTAGCCCGCCGCTGTTGCCCAGTCGTACAGGCTGAGCCCGTAGCAGGGCTGATACGACTCCGTCTCGAACGGGTACAGGGTGAGCTGCCCGCAGGGGTTGTTGAGGAGTAGGTAGTCCGGCTGGGTTACGTCGTAGACGCCTGAGCCAGGCGTTCCCGGCTCCACTACATGAACTGCGACGTGAATGCCTCGTGGCAGCTCCTGGCGCGCCAGTGTCACCACTCGCTCGAGCGCGCACAGCCCCCATGGTCCCAGCCCGACAATGGCGATACGTAGCACGACAGACCCCCTACCAAGCTCTTCCCTGAACAGAAAGCGTGCCATCAAAGGAGCGAACGTTGCACAGCCCCACTGGATCGGTGGGGCTGCCCTTCAATGCACTGAAGAACTGAACGTCGGGCAGGCCAAAGATCTTCCAGACCCGATCTAGCGTTGACGCGCCTTCTGTCCGGCGGGAGAATCGGGCCATGGGCGCCGGCCCACAGACCAACGTCGTCTCCGAAATCGCCCGGCTAGAAGCCTCGATCGATCATGCGGCGGCGGCAACGGAGGTCACGCTGGCGGCCCGGCCGCCGCCGCCTACGGATAACGGTCCACGCTCGCCGCTGGCGGAACGCGCGGAGTTGCGGCGCCAGCTCGCAGCTCTGCGAGAACGTGTCGCGGTGGCGGGGGCCAGGAACGAAGGTCCGCAAGCGCTGCGCGCCGAGCTCGCGACCCTGTGGTTCTTTGCCAGGACGCTCCAGGCTGACGCGGATCGCTGGCGCTCGGCGCTCGAAGGCCAAGTTGAAGAACTCGAGCGCGGGAGAATCGCCGCGCGCCAGGAGGAGGCAGAATCGGCTGCCGAGCGCGAGAGGCTTGCGCGACGTCGAGACGCCCTGCAGTCGACGATTCTTCAAACGGCCGCCCGCATGGCGCAGCAGAATCGCGGCGAGTGCCGCAGAACGCTGCCCGTGTTCACGCTCGGCGACGGCCTGACCGTCTGCTCGGTATCGGTCTTTCGTCCGAGGAGATGGTTTCGGTTCGCGGAGTACTGGCTCGTGACGCTCAACCGCTCCCAGGACGTGCTGATCAGACGCGAGTAGGTCGCACCCCAGGCCCACGGGTTCATGGATCGCCTCGACGCTCGAGCGCCACGGTGTGAGAGGAGTCGACGGCCGGGTGCGGAATCCTCAATTCACATTTCGTTAAACGGCCCGCCCGCGGGCTTGGATTCTGGCGCCGGCGGCATTAGCGTGCGCAGCTAAAGCGACCCCTCCGGGGTGGACAGGAGAACTATGAGGCTACGAAGGGCAACATCAGTGGGTGCGCTGGCGGTGGCGGTGCTGGCCATCGCTGCCTGCGGCTCCAGCAAGAGCAGCAGCAGCAGCAGCAGCAGCAGCACCAGCAGTGCAAGCGGTGGCTCGAGCAGCGGCGGCAGCTCGAGCGGCACGATCGACATCTATTCAGACCTGCCGCTGACGGGCGCGGTTACCGCACAGACGGTCCCAGCTCTGAACGGGGAGAAGCTCGCTCTGAAGCAAGCCGGATTCAAGGCCGGCCAGTGGAAGGTCAACTTCGTCTCGCTCAACGACGCGACGGCGACATCGCCGACCAACTACGACCTCAACGTATGTCAGGCCAACGCCCGGAAAGCGGCGACCGACCCGAAAGCCGTCTACATGGTCGGCCCGTTCAACTCGGGCTGCGCTGAGGTTGAGATCCCGATCACCAACGAGGGCGGTCTCGCGCAGGTCAGTCCCGCGAACACGTACCCGGGGCTGACGACGAACGACCCGGGAACCGCGCCGGGTGAGCCCGGGAAGTACTACCCGACCGGGAAGCGGACCTACCTGCGGATCGTTCCGCGGGACACGATCCAGGGCCAAGCGGGCCTGGTGGCGATGAAGCAGCTCGGGTGCACCCGTGTCGCGGTCGCCAACGACAAGACGCCCTACGGCGTCGGGCTGGCTACCCAGATCCAGCTGCACGGTAAAGCCAACGGGATCACGGTCACGAGCGTCACCCCCGTCGACCCGACTTCGCCGAACTTCCGTTCGTACGCGTCGACGGTCAAGTCGCAGGGGGCGAACTGCGTCTACACCGCGTTCAACCCGCCCGGCGAGGTCGAGCTGGTCAAGGACATCAACGCCGCGATACCGACCGCCAAGATCTTCGGCGGCGACGGCGTCTGCTCCGGCGGGGAGACGAACCCGAAGATGGGCGGATTCCCCGCAAGCATCGCGCCGCTGTTCCATTGCACGGTGGCGACGCAGGGCCTGACCACGTATCCGGGCGGCGTGGCGTTCCTTGCCGCTTACAAGGCGGCATACGGGGTCGCGCAACCCGACCCGTACTCGATCTACGGCTACGAGGACATGCAGCTCGCGCTGCGGACGATCGCGAAGCTCGGCGCCCAGGGCAACAGCAAGTCCGCCGTGGTGGCGGCGCTGTTCGCGACCAAGAACTACCAGGGCGCGATCGGGACCTACGGGTTCGACGCAAACGGCGACACGACGCTGAAGTCGTACGGCCTGTACAACGTTGGCTCGGACGGGAACCCCGTGTTCGCCAAGACCATTACGGTCGGCTAACCAGCAAGCAAACGGGAGCGGGGCCGTTGCAACGGCCCCGCTCCACAATTAGGCTGGAACGGGGGTCCCATGGAAGCCAGATCGCTCCCCAGCAAAGCCGCGCCGTCGGCCGGCAGGACGGCGCTGCTCAAAATACGGCGCGCCGCCGGCCGCTGGGGTCTGGTGGCGATCCTTGTGGCGTTCCCCATCTTCTTCGCCGCGCACGACCTGCTCGCCGGATATGGCGGGTACGCCCACGGGCATGCGACGCATGTCCACGACCTGACCTACCTCGGCACCAACATCGTCGAAGGCATCTCGAACGGAGCGATCTGGTCGCTTATCGCGATCGGGTACACGCTCGTGTACGGGATCATCGAACTGATCAACTTCGCCCACGGCGACGTGTTCATGATCGGCTCGATGACGGGCGTCAGCTTCTGGACCGCGATCGGGCTGGGCCTGACCACCTCGACTCTCGGCCTGGTCGTCGGCCTCCCGATTGCGCTGTTGGTGTGCATGCTCGTCTGCGGCGTCCTCAACGTGCTGATCGAACGGGTCGGCTACAGGCCGCTACGGGGCGCGCCGAGGCTGGCTCCGCTGATCACCGCCGTCGGCTTCTCGTTCATCCTGCAGAACGTCGGGCTTCTATGGCGCGGCGGATCGACGGTCGGCGTATCCGATCTGGTGCGCGAGAACAAGACCGTCTTCCAGATATCAGGGGTCGTGATTCATCGCGCGGACGTACTCTCGGTCGTGGTCACGGTCCCGCTCGTGATCCTGCTGGGATGGTTCGTCGGCCGCACGCGTCACGGCAGGGCGATGCGCGCCACCGCGCAGGACCCTGAGGCCGCACGCCTCATGGGGATCAACGTCGACTGGACGATCTCGCTCACGTTCCTCATCGGCGGGGCTCTGGCCGGCGCCGCCGGCCTCGTGTACGCGCTCTACGAGACGACGATCTGGTACCTCCAGGGGTTCGAGGCGGGGTTGATCGCGTTCACGGCCGCGGTGATGGGAGGAATCGGCAACATCAAGGGAGCTGTGATCGGCGGGTTGATCATCGGCTGCATCCAGCAGACGATCGACGCCCGTGTCGGGCCACAGTGGACACCGTTCTTCGTCTTCGGCCTGCTGATCGTCATCCTGGTCCTGCGCCCGCAAGGACTGCTCGGCGAGGAGACGAGGGAGGCCGGGTGAACGAGCTGCAGGCGCAGCTGCGGGAATGGCGAGCGGCGATCGAGCGCCGGCTACCTCGTTGGTGGCCGCGCGCCCTGGCGGTGCTGCTGATCGTCTTCGGCCTGGTCCTCCCGCAGCTGTTCTCGTCGACCAACAACTTCGTCAACACCGAGATCCTGGCCCTGACCTACGTGATGTTCGCGCTCGGTTTGAACATCGTCGTGGGCTTCGCCGGTCTGCTCGACCTCGGCTATGTCGCCTTCTTCGCGCTCGGCTCATACGCGTTCGGTTGGCTCGGCTCTGGCTGGTTCTACAAGGCCCATGTGCACGTCCTCGTCCACGGCGCCATCGGCCAGCTGCCGGGCATCCACCTGAACTTCCTACTGATCCTGATCTGCGCGGGCCTGTTGACCGCCTTCGCCGGCGCGATCATCGGTGTGCCGACACTGCGGCTGCGCGGCGACTACATCGCGATCGTGACGCTCGCGTTTGGGGAGATCATCCGGGTGTTCGCGCTCCAGGGGCCATCGCTGAAGATCTTCGGGATGCCGCTGACCGGAGGTGAGCTCGGGATCAGCGGCACCGACCCTCCGTTCCTCCCGGGCGTCGGCATCTTCAGCCAGCTGGACATCAGACCCTGGTACTACACGATCTTCGCGCTCGTCCTGATCACGCTGTTCGTAACGATCCGCGTGCGCGACTCTCGATTGGGGCGAGCGTGGATCGCGCTGCGCGAAGACGAGGTCGCCGCGGTCTCGATGGGGATCCCGCTGGTGCGGACGAAGCTTTCCGCCTACGCGCTGGGCGCGGCCTTCGGCGGCATCGCCGGCGCCTTCCTGGGCGCATACACGACGCTGATCGACGCCGGGGAGTTCCAGTTCGGCTTCTCGATCTTCGTGCTCGCGATGGTGATACTCGGCGGTCTGGGGTCGGTGTGGGGAGCCGTGGTGGGGGCGTTGCTGCTCGCCAACATCAATTACTACCTGATCCCGGACGTGCTGAACTCAGTGCCCGGCAAGCTCGGGCTGAACTTCAACTTGACCGACCTGCAGGTGAGCATCTTCGGCTTCCTGCTCGTGCTGGTCATGGTGCTGCGCCCGCAGGGGCTGATCCCCGAGCGGCGACGAAAACTCGAGCTCACCGAGGGGATCGGCGAGACCGAGCTGGGAGAGCCCGGAACAAGCTGGGCCGGCGTTGAGCCCGGAGAGGTGGCGCCATGACCGTCGAGTCGACAGCGCCGGAGCGGGCCCTCGGGTCGCCGATCATGAGCGCCGAGGACGTGACCAAGGAGTTCGGCGGCCTGGTGGCCGTCAATGGGGTTTCGGTCGACGTCCCGCTCGGGTCGATCGTCTCGATCATCGGTCCCAACGGCGCCGGTAAGACGACCTTCTTCAACATGCTCACGGGTCTCTACAAGTCGACCAGTGGGCGAATCGTGTTCTCGGGTCGGGACATCACACACGATCGACCCGACGTCATCACGCAGCTCGGGGTCGCCCGCACGTTCCAGAACATCCGACTGTTCGGCGCGATGACCGCGCTCGAGAACGTGATCGTGGGACGGCATTGCAGGATGCGGGCGGGGTTGTTCGGGTCGATCGTGCGCGCGCCGTGGGTACGTGCCGAGGAGCGAGCCGCGCAGGAGCGGGCGGCTGACACGCTCTCGTATGTCGGGTTGCGCCCCGGCCAGTTCGGCCAGCTTTCAAGCAACCTCTCCTACGGCGACCAGCGCCGGGTGGAGATCGCGCGGGCGCTGGCGTCCGAGCCGAAGCTGCTCCTACTCGACGAGCCCACCGCCGGGATGAACCCGCAGGAGTCCGCGGCACTGACCGAATTCATGCGCAAGATGCGCGACGACCTCGAGCTGACGATCCTGCTCATCGAGCACGACATGAAGGTCGTGATGGGCGTCTCGGAGCGGATTACGGTGCTCGACCACGGCGAGAAGATCGCCGAAGGCGGGCCGTCCGAGGTCCGCGAGAATGAGCGCGTGATCGAGGCGTACCTCGGAAAGCAGAGCTGATGACCCTCCTCGAAGTCGAGAACATCCACACGTTCTACGGCGCGATCGAAGCGCTCCGAGGCGTGTCGCTGAGGGTCGAGGAAGGGGAGGTCGTCACGATCATCGGCTCCAATGGGGCGGGCAAGTCGACCACGCTGCGCTCGATCTCGGGCCTCACGCCGGCGAGGGCCGGCACGGTCACGTTCGAAGGGCAAGAGATAACCAACCTCCCAGCGCACGAGATCGTCGGCTGCGGGATTGCGCTCGCCCCGGAAGGACGCCATTGCTTCCCGCGCATGACGGTCCGCGAGAACCTCGACCTGGGCGCGTATCGCCGCCGTGACGGTGAAATCGGCCAGGACCTCGACCGCATTTACGAGCTGTTTCCGCGCTTGAAGGAGCGCGACCGCCAGAAGGCGGGAACGATGTCGGGCGGCGAGCAGCAGATGCTGGCGATCGGCCGGGCGCTGATGGCCCGTCCCAAGCTGCTGATGTTGGACGAGCCGTCGATGGGGATAGCTCCGATCCTCGTGCAGCGGATCTACGAGACGATCGCTGAGATCAACCGTCAGGGGGTGGCGATCCTGCTTGTCGAGCAGAACGCGAACTACGCGCTCGACGTCTCCAAGCGGGGCTACGTGCTGGAGACCGGCGAGGTGGCGCTGACGAACGAATCGGCGCAGCTGCGAAATGACCCCGCCGTGCAGAGGGCTTACCTGGGGACATGATCGTCGTTGCGGTCATCGGGGCTAAAGCCCTGTACCTGCTGCTCCTGTGGCTGCTGTCCGCCACGATCAGCTCGTGGGTCTCCGAACGGAAGGGATACGGCGAGCGCGTCGGCCTGGCCTTCGGGCTGATCCTGTCGGCGATCGGATTGCTGATTGTGCTGCTGCTGCCCGGACGCCCAGGCTCGAAGTGGAAGACCCAGGGCCGGCTACCGCGTCGACACCGCACCGGGATCTAGCCTGACATGGGCAAGGTGACAGTGATCAACCATCTCACGCTGGACGGCGTCATGCAGGGGCCGGCGCGGCCGGACGAGGACACGCGCGGCGGGTTCGAGCGCGGTGGCTGGGCGATCGCGGGGAACGACGAGGTGATGGGCGCGAAGATGGCGCAGGACATGGCGAAGCAGACCGGGGCGCTGCTGCTCGGCCGCCAGACGTACGAGAACTTCCACGCGTACTGGCCACGGCAGACCGACAACCCATACACCGATCGCCTCAACAACACGACCAAGTACGTGGCCTCGCGCACGCTCACCGAGCCGCTGCCGTGGTCGAACTCGATCCTGCTCGGTGGCGACGTGGCCGGCGCGGTCGCCGAGCTCAAGCGGCAGCCGATCGGGGATCTGACGATCATGGGCAGCGGCGAGCTGATCAGGTCGCTGATGGCCGCCGACCTGATCGACGAGTTCCTCCTGATGATCCACCCGGTCGTGCTCGGCACGGGACGCCGGCTGTTCGGGGAGGGCGCGCACGCGGCGCTGCGGCTCGTCGACAGCGTCACCACGACGACGGGAGTGGTGATGGCCACGTACGAGCGGCCTCGCTAGCGCAGGTGCGGCGGGAGCGGGATCGTGTCGATCCCTGGCGGCTGCTCGGGCCACACCAACAGCACCTCGCACGGGGCGTGATCGAGCGCGAACCGCGTACGGGGGCCGAGGCTCCTCGGCCCCAGGCGAAGCTCGCCGTCGCGCGCGAGCACGAGCAGGTCCGCGCCGGCGCAGGCCTCGACCACCTCGCGCTCGACCTTCCCTCGCCGCGCCATGGTCCGGGCCGGTCGCGCGAACCGGGTCTGCGCTTCCTCGAGCACCGCCTGGGCCTCCTCGTCGGCGATCGCCCGCAGCGGTGGACCGGACGGCGGGGGCGGGTGGCGGCCGAGCAGTCGCGCGCCGCCGTGCGAGGCCAGGTCCTCCAGGTCGGTCGGGGCCACGTGGAGCAATATCACGTCCGCTGTCTCGGGCAGGAACGCGCGCGCCTGGTCGACGCAGGCTTCCCAGGTGTCCTCGCATATCCACACGACGGCGCGCATCACACGACCTGCAGACCCAACCACAACGCGACGGTGCACGCCACGAGCCCCGCCGGGACCGTGAGCAATCCCAAGCGCGTGAACTCGGCCATGTCGGTCTCCTGATCGTGAGCGTGGACGATCCGGCGCCACAACAGCGTGGCCAGCGATCCGACGTAGGTCAGGTTCGGACCGACGTTGACGCCGACGAGCATGGCCAGCACCGCGCCCGGGCCGCTGGCGGCGGCGACCGGCAGGATGATCAGCGTCGCGGGCAGGTTGTTGAGGAGGTTCGCGACCGCGGCGCTGACCACGGCCACGAGCAGCAGCGCGGGCAGCGTTGTGCCGTGGGGAAGAAGCGCGTCGACCGCGGTCGACAGGCCGTGCTGGCTCGCGGCTTGGACCACGATGCCGAGGCCGAGCACGAACACCAGGAAGGTCGGCTCGGCCGCGCGCACCAGCTCCTTCGGAGCGGGGCGCTCGCGTGCCGCCATCACGAGCGCGCCGGCGACCGCGATCCACACCGGCGCGATCCCGAGCAGCGAGCTGAGCACGAACCCGGCGAGCGTCAGCGCCACGACCGCGAGCGCGAACGTGGGCAGCTCCGGCCGCGCGAGCGCCGGTGTCGAGCGCGGCGCCGATCGCCGCAGGTCGCCGGCGAACGAGCGGCGTAGGACGATCCATTCGATCCCGAGCGCGACCAGCCATGGCAGCGCCATCAGCCCGCCGAACCGCGCGAACGACAGGCCGCTGGCCTTGAACGCGAGCAGGTTGGTGAGGTTCGAGACCGGCAGCAGCAGCGACGCGCTGTTGGCCAGGTGCGTGCATGCGTACACGTGCGGACGGGCGTTGGTGCGAAGCCTCGCGGCGGTCACGAACACGATCGGCGTCAGCAACACCACCGTCGCGTCGAGGCTCAGGACCGCGGTCGTCCCGGCGGCGGCTAGGAACACCATCGCGAGCAGCCGGACCGGGCGGCCCCGGGAACCGAGCGCCATTCCGGCGCCGAGCGCCTCGAACATACCCGCCCGCCGGCAGCCGTCGGCCAGCACCAGCAGCGCGGCGAGGAAGCCCACGGTCGGGCCGAGCTGGCCGAGCGCCGTCCGGGCATCCTTGAGGCTCAGAATCCCGACCGCCACCAGCAGCCCGGCGCCCACGGCCGCGACCGCCCAGTCCGGCGCCCATCGCGGCCGGGCCACCGCGGCCGCGAGGGACGCCGCCAGCACGACCAGCGCGACGGCCTCGCTCACCTGACGGCGACCATGTCATACATGCACCCATCATGCCCAGGGGTGGCGGGGAGACACGGTCTGGCGAGGAGCGGCTCGCCGGCGGGGAGCCACCCGGCGTCAGTCAATTGGCCGAGGTCGAGCCGCAGATCCTCACGTTGGCGCCCTGGCCGCCGACTACCTTGGAGTGTCTACGAGGATGCTGGATTCGAGCTCCCCTGCTCGGAGTGCCTCGCCATGGACCGGTCAGGTTCCGCCTGGCGGGGTTGCCGGCGCGCTCGACGGGTTGGCCGACCTGGTTGCGCAGCCGACGCTGGAAGCGGCGCTCCGAACGGCCCGCGAGACGCTCGGGATGGAGGTCGCGTACACGTCGGAGCTCGTGGGCGACGCCTTGGTCCTGTGACGAAGATGAGTTGCCCGGCGCGGTGGCGGCGGCCGCGGCCGGCGAGGTCTTCCACCGCAACGGTCGCCGGCGGCGAGCAGACGCCACGATCGTGTACGACGCGCTCACGATGTCGCCGATCCGCGACCGGCACGGAGACGTGACCTCGATATCGGCGGTCTCGCGCGACATCACGGCTGCTGTCCACCAGGCGCACTACGGGATGGTCGAACGCCAGGTGGTGAGCGCGCTGTCACGGGCGAGCGATGCCGCAGAGGCGTCCGCGGAGATGCTGCAAGGGGTCGGGCAGGGCCTGGATTGTCAGATCGGCGCGCTCTGGGAGCTCGACGGACGCGGGCACAGACTGCATTGCAACGCGCTGTGGACGACCGAGCACACGAGCCACTCGGCATTCGCGCTCAGCCGGCGCGCGGACTCGTTCGCGCGCGGCGAGGGACTGCCGGGCCGCGTCTGGGCCAGCGGCGAGCCGATCTGGCTGGAGGGTCTGGATCGCCGCGCGGACGCGGGGCTCGAGACCGCCGCGTCCGACGGCCTGCGCACCGCCGTCGCCGTACCGCTGCGGCTGGCCGGCGAGATCATGGGCGTCGTCGAGTTCCGCGACCAGGACACCGGCGCTCACATCGGACGGATCAGCTCGTTCGCCGCCCGCATCGCGCGGCGTGCCGGGCTCCACGCCGAGCGCTGCGAGCTGATCGAGCGAGCCAGTCCGCTGCACGACGTCGGCATGGTCGCGATCCCCAGCGTGCTGCTCAAGCCCGGCGCGCTGACCCCGGCCGAGCGTGCGGTGATCGAGACCCATGCCGAGATCGGCCACCGGCTGCTCGACGGGTCCGACTCCCCCGTGCTCCAGACGGCGGCGATCATCGCGCTTACACATCACGAGCGTTACGACGGCAGCGGCTACCCCCACCGGCTCGCCGGCGAGCGCATTCCCGTCGAAGGGCGCATCGTGGCGATCGCGGACGTCTTCGACGCACTCACGTCCGACCGCGTCTACCGCCCTGCGATCACCGTCGATCAAGCTGTCGCGATCCTCCGAGACGGCCGGGGCACGCACTTCGACCCGGTGCTGCTGGACCACTTCCTGGGCGATCTCGCCGCTGCGGGCGACGCCTGATCAACCCCACCAGTACAACCGGGCCGTCATCCTGATTGGATGATGGCGGCACGGGTGGCCGCCTATGGACTTAGACATGGAGACGCAGGCCACAAAGTCGCGGGGGCTGGCACGAATCATTCCAGCGATCGGCTGGCTGCCCCGATACGAGCGCAGGCGCTTGCGTGGCGATGTGACCGCCGGCATCGCCGTCACTGCCCTGGTGGTCCCGAAGAACCTCGGCTACGCCGGGATCGCCGGCGTTCCACTGCAGAACGGCCTGTACGCGGCGGCGGCCGGCGCGATCATCTACGCGCTGTTCTGCACGTCGCGACAGATCTCCACGGGGCCGAGTTCGTCACTGGCGGCCGTGGCGGGCGGCGCGGTGCTCGTGACCGGACTCGGCGAGCACGCGGCGGCACAACTCGTCGCCGCGATCACCCTCGCCACGGGGATCCTGTTCCTCCTGCTCGCGGCGCTCCGGATGGGTTGGATCGCGCGGTTTCTGTCGAGGGCGGTGGTGACGGGATTCCTCGCTGGCGCCGCCGTCGACGTGGTCATCGGCGAGCTCCCGAAACTGACCGGTACGTCCGCCGAGGGAGACACCGCCTGGCGCGAGTTCGCCACCTGGCTCTCGTCGCTCGGCAGCGCACATGGGACGACGATGCTCGTCGCGGTGCTCTCGCTCGCGGTCATCCTGGGGTTGCGGTTTCTGGCGCCCAAGATTCCCGGCGCGCTCGTGCTCGTCGTCGGCGGCCTGCTCGCCTCCGGCGTGTTCGATCTCGGCGCGCATGGAGTCGCGCTCGTCGGACACGTGCCGCGCGGCCTCCCGGCACCCGAGCTGCCGGACGCCACGCTGGTCAAGGACCACTATGTGACGATCATGATCGCGGCGGTCGCCCTGCTGCTGATCGGGTTCTCGCAGACCGCGGGGGACGCCCGGGCGTTCGCAACGCGACACCGGTACCGGATCGACGTCAACCAGGAGTCCGTGGCGCAGGGGATGGCGAACCTCGGCGCCGGCGTGTTCCAGGGGATGCCCGTCTCGACCAGTCTCTCGGCGAGCTCGCTGAACGAGTCAGCCGGCGCGACCACGCCGGTCGCATCGCTCACAACCGGGGCGCTCGTGCTGGCGACCTTGGTCGTCCTCGCGCCCGTGTTCTCGAACCTGCCGAAGGCCGTGCTGGGAGCCGTGATCATCGATGCGGTCGTGTTCGGGATGATCGACATCGCCGAGCTGAGGCGTCTCCATCATGTCTCCCGGTTCGACTTCTGGATCGCGGTGGCAGCAATCGTCGGCGTGCTGTCGGCCGGGGTCTTGGCGGGCGTCGTCATTGGGGTCGCACTGTCGCTCGGCTGGCTGATCTACGTTGTGACCCGGCCGCCGATGCCGCTGCTCGGCCGCGAAGCCGAGACACAGGTGTTCCGCGATCTGAACGAAAACCCCGACGACGAGACGTTTCCGGGAATACCCGTCATGCGCCTCGACGGCGGGCTGTTCTTCGCCACCGCGGAAGCGCTCGAGGACCGCATCCGCATGCTGCTCGAACAGGAGCCGGCGGTGCGCGCGCTCGTGCTGGATCTCGAGGGGGTCGATTTCGTCGACGCTCAGGGCTCGGCGAAGCTGTCGGACATCCACGAGCTGACCGAGAGCGAGGGGGTCACGCTGCGGCTTGCGCGGGTGAAGCCGAACGTCCTCGCCGTGCTCCGAGCCGACCGGGTCCTGGAGCTCGTCGGGGCAGACCACGTCCACGGCAACGTCCATCGCGCGCTCGAAGCGGAACTGTCGGCCGAGCGCGAGCGAGGGCCGTACTGACCGGTAAGTGGGAGCTCGCGACTATCGGCCGGTCGGCTGCGGCTGCTTGAATCTCGTCGCTGAGGATGGCGTCGGAATCGAGCACGTGCATGGGTAGCTCGCTGCGGCTTCGCAGGTTGTGGCGGTCACCTGATGACCAGCCGCGCTGGGCCCGACCGGCGCTGCTGGGCCTGACCGTGGCGGCCGGATTCCTTTACGCCTGGAACGCGACCGGCAACCTCGAGATCTACTACGCGGCGGCGGTGCGCAGCATGTCGATGAGCTGGCACGACTTCGTGTTCGCGTCGTTCGATCCGGCGGGGACGATCAGCGTCGACAAGCTCCCCGGGGCATTCTGGGTGCAGGCGCTGTCGGTGCGGGTGTTCGGCGTGCATTCCTGGGCGATCGTCGCTCCCCAGGTGATGGAGGGGATGGCGAGCGTGCTGGTCCTGTACCGCGTCGTCCGCCGCCTGTCCGGGCCGCTGGCCGGGATCGTCGCCGCGGGCGTGCTCGTGCTCTCGCCCGGCGACCGTGCTGCTCAATCGCGGGAACATCCCGGACACGCTGATGGTGCTGCTGCTGTTGCTGGCGGCCGATGCGACCGTCAGCGCAATCGTCTCCGGGCGGCTGCGTAGCCTGGTCCTCGCCGGGATCCTGGTCGGCCTCGCCTTCCAGGCGAAGATGATCGAGGCCTGGCTCATCCTGCCCGCGCTGGCGCTCGCCTATCTCGTGAGCGCGCGCGGGCGGCTGGGTCGGAAGCTCGCGCAGCTTCTCGCCGCCGGGGCGGTGGTCGCGGCGGTGTCGCTCAGCTGGATGGCGCTCGTGTCGGTGTGGCCGGCCCACGACCGCCCGTACGTCGACGGCAGCACGACGAACTCGATCTTCAGCCAGGTGTTCGTCTACAACGGCTTCGGCCGCCTGGACCAGGCGTCCCCGAACCAGCTTCTGACCAAGTCGATCGGCCTGCCGCTCGGCTCGACCCCGCCCGGCTGGGACCGCCTGTTCAGCGGCGCCGACGGGCGAGACACGGCGTGGCTGATCCCGGCGGCGCTGGTCGCGCTTGTCGCCTGCGTGCTCGCCTGCCGGCGGCGCCACGACCTCCTGCGCGCCGGCACCGCGTTGTGGGGAACGTGGCTGGTCGTGCTGCTGATCGTGTTCAGCGCGAGCACGACGATCAACCCGTACTACACGGCCGCGCTGTCGCCGGCGATCGCTGCGCTCGTCGGGATGGGTCTCGCGCTCGCCTGGGAGCACCGCACGAGCCCGGTGGCGCGGCGCGCGGTCGGGGCCACGGTCGCGGTGACCTGCGGGTATGCGATCTGGCTCCTCCCCTCCCGTGGCGTCGGCCTCGTCTCCGGCCTGCCCGAGGCCGTGGGCGTACTCGGCTTCGCCGCCGTGGCGATACTCGTGCTGCCGGCGCGGGTCATCCCTGCGCGGCTGTTGACCGGCGCGGGCGCGGTGGCGCTCGCCGCGATCGCGGTGGTGGCGGTCCCCGCGGCGGCGTCGGTGTCCGTCGTGGCCAAGCGGTTCGGGCCCGTTCGACACGCCGTTCGAAGGAGCGGGCGCATCGGCCCTGGCCCGGACCCTCGGTGGTGTGGCCACGCAGACCGAAGCGCTACTCCCGGGACTCGAGGCCGCCGGCCGGAACCAGCCGGACCTGATGGCGACTCAGACCTCCGCCGTCGCTGCCCCATTCATCTACGACAGCGGCAGAGAGGTCCTACCGATCGGCGGGTTCACCGGGACGATCCCGGAGCCGTCGGGGGCCATGCTGCTATCGATGATCCGCGCGGGCGACTTCCACATCGTGATCCAATCGCCGACGGTCACCGATCCTCGCCTCGTGGAGGTGGCCCGGCAGTGCTTCCCCTTGAGGGCGACCGCCCAGGCCCCCGGCCAGCCGCGGTTCGCGGTCTATTACTGCGGGCGGCCACCCGGCCTCTGAGCAATGTGAGCACGTCGTGCCGCCGGGGAGGGAGCTAGGGCGCGAGCCCGGTCTGCCGCGCGAGCGACGACAGCGTCGACGGAGGCTCGCCGATCAACAGCCAGCGGTGGCGAGCGGCGTGGACGAGTCGGCCGTGGTCCTGGAGGCGAGTGAATGCCGTGCTCACCGACGGTCGTTGCGCGGCCACCATCTCCGCCACCTGCGAATGGGTCAGCGGCAGGTCGAGCATGATGCCGTCGGGCGTAACCCGGCCGAACCGGTACGCGAGCTCCCACAGGGTGACCTCGAGCCGCTCTTCGATCCGCGCCAGCGCGTTGATTGCCGACTGCAGGCTGAGCCGCCGGGTGCGGGTGATCAGACGCTGAATCAGCCCCGCGTGGATCTCCGGCCAGCGAGCCGTCCTGAGCGCGAACCCGCGGTCGAGCAGCGCGACCCGCGCCTTGGACACGACGGACGCCGTCGGGACCGAGGGCAGCGTGAGCTCCTGCCCCGAGCCGACCCAGGGCCCGATCACATCGCCCGGGCCGAGCAGCTCGATGTGCGCGCGGGTGTCCGCGTTGATCCGGATCACGATCAGCCCCTCGAGCAGCAGCGCCCCCAACCCGCCCGGATCCGGACGGGGCGAAAAGCGCCACAGGCCGCGGTCGAACTCGAACACCGGCGCCAGCGACGCCGCGACGGCCAGCGGCCACTCGACCTTGTCGATCCCGCCACCCAGTTCAGGATCCGCCTCGAGCACCCGCACCGCCGTCGTCGGCACGCGACGGTTTCTACGTCAGCCACGACGCTGTGTCAAACCGAGCGTCTAACGCGGTGCTGCCCAGACCGGCGCGGGTACGCCCATCAGGCGGTTGAGGCACCACCCGGCGATCGTCAGCAGCAGCACGCCGATCAGGATGTCGAGGATCTGCCGCGGCTTGGCCAGCAGCCCCGACGCGACGATGATCGTGGTCGCGCCGGCGGGCGGGTGCGCGGACCGTATGAGCCGCAGGATGCCCCCGGTCAGCGCGACGGCGAGCGCGATCGCGCCTACGCGCCCAAGGGTGACTCCCGACACGTACACGCTGGGGGCGTCGAGCAACCCGAACAGCGCCAGCGAGGCGACGCCGGCGGCGACCCCAATGGTGTGCCCGAGCATCGTGTTTCGCGGAGTCCCCACCTCGGCCATCGGCGTCTCGAAGATCAGGAACGCGGTGGCGCCGAGGCTCGGAAACACCAGCGGCTGCTTGACGATGTACGCCCACAGGCCGCTCAGGCCGATCGCCACAAGCGATCCGACGAACGTGTACACGGCGTTCCCGCGATTGCGCCACTTGGTGTACAGCCATCTCTTGAGCCCGTAGGTGCCGGGGATCCCGACGAGCGAGCCTTGCCGCTGGAAGACCCGGACGCCCGAGTCGGCGAACTCGGCGATGTGATCGAGCTCGTCCTTCGGATCGAAGATGCTGCTCATGGGCGCGCAAGCCTAACCGGGCCCATGAGCCCGGACGCCGGTGGCGGACCAACTGTTCGTTTTCTGACCGAACGCCTCGGGGATCTCACCCGGTGGGCTCGGCCACCAGCGAGTCGAGCGGGGTGTCCGTGTCGGTCAGCGCGGCCACGTCGACGGCGCGGCGGGACCGGATCAGCTCCTGGACGTGCTGGTTGACGTCCCACACGTTGACGTTCATACCGCCTACCACGCGCCCGTCGCTGAGCCAGAACGCGACGAACTCGCCCCCGTCGCGGTCACCGCGGAATACAACCTGGTCCCAGCTCGTCGCGTACCCCGAGTACTCCATGCCGACGTCGAACTGGTCGGAGAAAAAGTACGGAATCCTGTCGTAGCTCACGTCCTCGCCGAGCATCGACCGCGCGGCGGCGGGCCCCTGGTTGAGCGCGTTGGACCAGTGCTCGACCCGGATGCGTTGCTCGTAGAACGGATGCCAGGCGTTGGCGACGTCGCCGGCCGCGAAGATCCCCGGTGCCGATGTCTCGAGCCGCTCGTTGGCGATGATGCCGTTGTCGACCGTGAGCCCCGCGTCGGCCGCGAGCTGCACCCGCGGCGTGATCCCGATTCCGACCACGGCGAAGTCGCACTCGACGACCTTTCCGGCGGTCGTGCGCACGCGCGCGACGGCGCCGTCGCCCTCGAACGCCTCGAGCCCCTGATCGAGGAGCATGTCGACGCCGTGCTGCACGTGCACGTCGCGGTAGAACGAGCCGACCTCCGGGCCGAAGATCCGCTCGTTCGGCAGCGCCAGCGGGTCGATCACCGTCACCTCGAGCCCGAGCTGGCGCGCGGATGCGGCGAACTCGCTGCCGATCCATCCCGCACCGACGACCGCGACGCGTCCGCTGTCGTCGAGCTTGCGCCGCAGGAGGTCGCAGTCGGCGAGCGACCGCAGGTAGTAAATGCCCTCGAGCTCGGCACCCGGGGCCGAGATCCGCCGCGGTTCCGAGCCCGTGGTCAGCAGCAGCTTGTCGTACGCGAGCTCTCCGCCGGCGTCGAGCGTCACACGAGCGCCGGCCGGATCGATCGCGGTGACGGTCGTACCGGTCATCAGCTCGATGTCGTGCTGCTCGTAGTAGTCCGGGGGGTGAACGTGGGCCTTGTCGCGCTCCGACTCGCCGCGCAGATAGTCCTTGCTCAACGGCGGGCGCTCGTACGGCCGCTCGGCCTCGGTCCCGACCAGCACGACGCGCCCGTCAAACCCACGCTCGCGCAGCTCCTGGGCGGCCTTCGCGCCGGCGAGGCTCGCGCCGACGATCACGAATGTCTGCTTGCTCATCTCCCCGCTCCTGTATCGCTCGCGATCACGAGGACGCTAGCAGCGGCGCTGCCCATACCCGTTCGCTGCGGGAAGGTGGTACTTCTTACGTCCGAGAGCACGCGGCGAATAGAGGAGCAGCGCGATGGCCAAGTTCGTGATCCAGCCTCATGTCCGCCTCCACGAGTGGGTGGCGGAGGAGAGGGGGTACTTCCGCGACGAGGGGCTCGACTACGAGTTCGACGCCCACGGGTTCGCCGCGGCGTCGATGACGACCTCGTCGGTCAAGCCCGCCGACTCAGCCCCCGCGCCGGCGCGGAGCGGCGCGTTCGAAGACATGGAGAAGGGTCGGGCGTGCGACGTCTCGGGCGCGTGCCACTGGGCGGTCAACGCGGCCGCGTCCACCAGCCACGGCCGGATGTGGGGTAAGGCGTATTCGATCTGCACGTCGGGGATCTACGTCGCGCCCGAATCGGAATACCAGCGGCCCGAGGACCTGGCCGGCGTGGAGATCGGCGTCGGCTACCACTCGGGCAGCCACTATTCCGCGATCCAGGGCCTCGAGCCGTTCCTCGAGGCGGACCAGATCCGGCTGTCGTTTGTCGGCTTCCCGTTCGACCGCGTCCGGCTGATGCGCGATCGGGGGATCGCGGCGGCGAACGTGTGGGGAGCCCAGCTCTACCTGCTCGAGCAGTTGGGGTTCCGCAAGCTCGTCGACACCACGTTCATGATGGGCTTTCTCGTGAGCGCCGACGCCGAGGCCGACGACCTCGAGCGATACTTCCGCGCGCTCCGCCGTGCCCAGGCCGAGCTCGACCTCGAGCCCGAGCCGTACAAGCGCCACTGGCTCGCCGAGATGCCCGAGGACCTGCGCGGGGTGGCCGACGTCCGGCGGTTCGGGCCCGGCGAGCGGATCGTGTTCGAGCCCTACACGCGCGAGATGTTCGACCGGACCCACCGGTGGATGGAGCGCTGGCAACTGTTCGACTTGCCGGCCGACGAGCGGTCGACGTACGAGCAGGCCGTGCTCGCCTAGCGGCACAACAGCGACGCGAGCGTGGCGCGCATCGTCTCCTGCGAGGCTCCGCCGCTCTCGACGCCGCCCTCGACGGCGCGCCAGGCGACAACGCCGTCTGGCCGCACGAGTACGGCGCCGCCGCGGCCGATCCCGTAGGCGTCCGGGAACGCGCCCGCGGGGTCTCGCAGCTCGCCGGCGCCTACGACGTGGGCGTCGAGCGGCAATCCGATGTCGGCGGCAGCCGCACGGGCGAGGGACTGCCAGGCCTCGCCGGCGGACGCCGCGAGCAGGACGTACCTGAGCCCGAATAGGTCGAGCGTCGAGAGCTGCGCGCCATCCCCCCGGTGCAGGGACACGTGGGGGGCGCGCGAGCCCGGGCGGCCCTTCGACTCGCGCGGATGCTCGGTCAGTTGGGCCCCCTCGCCCGGCTCTAGGATCACCGCGTCCGAGTGGCAGCGGCAGCCGATCTCCAACGAGAAGTCGTCGACGATCGGTTGCATGCCGTCGGTCCCGAGGTAGGGGGCGACCCGCGTCACGTACCGCGAGTACGCCTGCTCGACCATCAGCGCGCCGATCGCCCGGCGCTCGCTGTCGTACGTGTCCAGGAGCCCGGGCCCGGCTACGCCGTTCAGGACCAGGCCTAGCTTCCAGGCGAGGTTCCATGCGTCCTGGACGCCGGTGTTGCCCCCGAACCCGCCGTTGGGCGGCATCGTGTGGGCGGCGTCGCCGGCGAGGAACACACGCCCCTCCTGGTAGCGCTCGGCGCTGTCGGCCACGGCCCGCCAGGTCGCGACGTCCTCGACCACGACCGGGATGTCGGGCACGCCGATCGCCGCGCGGAGCAGCTCGCGCGCGCGCGTCTCGTCGATGTTCTCGGCCACGTTCGCCCACGGCGCGTCCGGGTACGCGGCGATGATCTCGGGACGAGTGGTGTCGCCGACCAGGTTGACGACGAGGAACCCGCGGTTGCCGGTTCGGTCGAGCCGGAAGAAGCCCCGCAGGACCGGGTTCGTCACGTAATTGACGCCCTGGTCGCGACCGGCGAGCAGCGGCGCGAGGTCGACCTCGGAGTGGAAGTAGATCGTGATGCTGTTCGAGAGCACGCCATGGCCGCGCATCGCGATCCCGAGCTGGTCGCGGACCGGGCTCCGGTTGCCGTCCGCGGCAACCACGTATCGCGTCCGGACCGTCTGTTCGGTCCCTGCGTCAAGATCGCGCAACGTCGCGGTGACTCCGGAGGCGTCCTGGGAAAGCGACGCGCACTCGACGCGGTAGCGCAGCTCGGCTCCGAGCTCCTCGGCGCGCCCGCGGAGGATCGGCTCGAGCGCGTCCTGATTGATGAACAGCCGCACGGTCGGGCTGAACTCGTCGACACCGGCGTTGAGGCTCGCGAAGTAGCTCGCGATCTCGCGGCCGGCGAGCGACTCGACGTTGTTGATGCCGCCGTCCGGGTGGTACTGCTCCTCTCCCCGGCGCCGGACCGCTTCCTCGAGCCCGGCGGCGCGCAGGATCTCGACCGTCCGCAGCTGGAAGTGGCCGGCGCGCGGATGGATCGCGGTGCTCGTGTGACGCTCCACCGCCAGGCAGCTCACTCCGTGCAGGCGGAGGAACAGCGACGTCGACAGCCCGACCAGGCTGCCGCCGACGATCAGGACATCGGGCTCGTCGCTCACCGCGCCGCCCGCCCTACACCGTTTCCAGATCGTCTCGGTACAGGTCGTACGCGGCTGAGTACTCCATGACGCGGGCGACGTCGTCCACGAAATCATCTCCGTACCCCGCCCGCCGCAGCAGGTGGAAGCCCATCTCCATCCCCGACGTGATCCCACCGCCGGTCACGATCCGGCCGGCGTCGACGACGCGCGCGCGGCTGATCCGGCACGCCGGCGCGATGTCGGCCAGGCGATCGATCGGCACCTTGCCCGCCGGGCCGGACTCGACCTTGTCCGGTTCCTTGCGGTTGGTCGCGGGCAGGCCGTCGAGAAGCCCCATCCGCCCGTACACCCACGAGCCCGTGCACACGCTGGTCAGGAGGGTCCCGTCGTCAAGCGAGCGGATGAACTCGTGCAGCCGGCGGTTGTACATCTCCTGACGGGTGCCGAAGCCACCGGGTATCAGGAACGCGTCCATCGCCGGGCGGTCGTCGAAGCAGTAGTTCGGAAGCACCGTGAACCCGGCCTGGGCCTGCACCGGACGCATCGCGTCGGCGATCAGGAACGCGTCGAGCTCGGGGTCATATCGACGCGCCACCGACCAGACGCCGTGGGGCGCCGCGAAATCCACGATCTCCACGTCCTTGAACACGTAGATCCCCAACCGGAATCCTGGCATCACCAACTCCTCTCAGTTCGACCATCTCGGTTAGCTGCACACAGGCCGAGCTGTCGATCAGCTCGAGTCGTCCTGGTCGCGATCCAGCTGCGCGACGCGATCCTGGAGCGTCCGCAGCGCGCGCACCACCTGGTCGAGCTTGTCCTGCGCGTCCTGGACAAGCTTCGTGATCTCGCCGATCTGGTCGCGCGTGGTCTTGGCGTCCTCAGCCACGCGAACTACCCCTGGGCCAGGCGATAGACCGGCCCGTCCAGCGACACCGCGTAGATGTGCCCGAGCGCGTCCTGGCCGAACGACGACATGTCCCGCACCGAAACGCCGGTTCCGCGATCGCCGGTCGCGTGGCCCGGGCCGAGCGCGACCGACCTGATCTCCGGCTTGCACAGGTCCCCGTACAGGTAGCGGCCATACAGCGCCGGCAACGCCCGGTCGCGGAGCACGTACCCGCCGATGATCGCGCAGTACCCCTTGCTGTGGAGCGCGACGACGACCGGGAACACCGCACCCGGCACGTTGCCGGGCTTGTTGCGGCGGTTCCCCTCGAAGATGCTCCAGCCATAGTTGGCGCCGGCCCCGGTGCCGCGAGCGGCGAAGTCGACCTCTTCCTGCTGATCCTGTCCTACATCTCCGATTATGAGGGCGCCGGTGAGCCGATCAAACGAAAACCGCCACGGATTCCGCAAACCGTAAGCCCAGATCTCGGGACGCCGGCCGGACTCCCCGGCGAATGGATTGCCGGCGGGGATCGAGTAGCCGCCGTTCGGGCCGGGTGCTCTGATAGCCGGGCGCGAACGCCATCGACAGCAGGCCGCGCTCCTCCGCGCTCGAGTCGACCCGCGAGCCCCTTCAGCATCCGCATGGGATCTACCGTATCGCCGCGTTGCCCGCGAGTGCATCCGCTCCGCGCCGGCGAACCTGCGCGGCTTCCCCGGGCACTTCGGCCGCGCCGGCGAGGACCGCCACCAGCAGCCCGGCGAACACGAGGATGCAGCAGGCCAGCCGCAGCGACGTGAGCTGCGCGATGCCACCGATCAGTGGCGGACCGCCGAGAAAGCCGAGGTAGCCGAACGACGTGACCGCCGCGAGCGCCGATCCCGTGGCGACGCCGGGCTGATCGGCGCCGGCGCGGAACAACGTCGGGACCACGCCGGCGAGCCCGAGCCCGAGCACGGCGAACCCAGCGATCGCGGCGGGCGCCGTGCCGACCGCGAGCCCGGCGCCGAATCCGACGGCGGCGAACACCCCGCAGCGGCGCAACAGGCGGACCGTGCCCCACCGCGCCCAGAGCCGATCGGCCATCAGCCGGCCCGTGCCCATCCCGATGCTGAAGACGGCGTAGGCGATCGCCCCCAGCGCCGCTGAGGCGCCGAGGTCGTCGTGCACGAGCTTCGCGCTCCAGTCCGACGAACCGCCCTCGGCGATCAGGCAGAACAGGCACGCGATCCCGAGCAGCACCAGTCGCGACGGCAGCGCCCGCCAGCGCATCGCAGGCGCGTGGGCATCCGTGTCGTCGTCGTGCGCCAGCATCGGGACGGTCGCGATCAGCCCCGGGATCCCGAACAGCAGCGCGGCCACGGCGAACTGCGGGAGCGGCGCCACCGACAGCGCGGCCGCGAGCGCGCCTAGGCCGGCGCCGGCGAATCCGCCGAACGAGTACGCGGCGTGGAGCGAGGACAGGATCGGTCGTTTCATGTGCCTTTCGACCGACATGCCCTGCGCGTTCATCGACAGATCGAGCGCCGAGGTGGTCGCGCCCATGACGAGCAGCGCGCCGGCGAGCGCGGGGACGCTTTGCGCCAGCCCCGGAAGCAGGATCGCCACCATCGACCCGGCCACCCCGACCCGGCAGAACGTCCGCGTGGCGCGCCCCGGCAACAGCCGGCCGACAACCGGCATCGTCACGATCGCCGCGACCGCCGGCGCGAGCAGCACGAGCCCGAGCACGCCCGTGCTCGCGCCGACTCGCTGCGACAGCGCCGGGATCCGCGACGCCCACGTCGCGAACAACGCGCCGTTGACGAAGAACACGGTGGTGACGCCGACGCGGGCGTTCAGGCGCCCGACCAACCGGCTCATGCGCACAGCACTTCGATCCCGAGCGCGCGGTACGGCGCGAGCGCATCGGCGTCCGCGTCCGCGTCGGTCACGAGACGGGTAATGGCGCTCAGCGGAGCGACCACGATCGACATCGCGGTCCCGAGCTTGTCGTGGTCCGCGAGCGCGACGACCTCGGCGGCCCCCTTGATCATCGCCGCCTTGACGTGGCGCTCTTCGACGTCCTCGGTCGTCACACCGATCTCGGGGTGGAGCCCGCACACGCCGAGGAACACGATGTCGGGGCGGATCATGCTGAACGCCTCGACCGCCGTGGCGCCGACGGTCACGAGCGAGTTCGGACGCAACGTCCCTCCGACGACCGTCACCTCGAGGCCGGGATGGTCAGCCAGCGCGACCGCGATCGGTGGGCTGGTCGTGACCACGCGCGCGCGTAACTGCGAGTTGGCGGCGAGCGCGCGGGCGACCTCGAGCGTCGTCGTGCCGCCGTCGAGCACCACCAGCTGTCCGTCGCGCACGCACTCGGCGGCGCGCCGCGCGATCGACGCTTTCGCCTCGGGCGCGCGGCGCGTGCGGGCCTGGAACGGCGCCGCGTCGCCGTGGCGGGGCAGCGCGCCACCGTGCACGCGCCGGAGCATGCCCGCGTCGTCGAGTTCGCGCAGGTCGCGGCGAATGGTGTCAGAGGAGACGTCGAGCTCGGCGGTCAGGTCGGCTGCGAGGACGCGCCCGTGGGTTCGCAGGCGGTCGAGGATCAGCGCCCGTCGTTCGTCGGTCAGCATCTTCCGCACGATACACGATCTTGCGTGTTCGTGCACGAACACGCAAGATCGTGCAGACCCCCGTCGCGGTGAGTGAAGTCTCACTGGCCGTCGCGCCGCCGAGCCGATACATCCTGTCCGTAGATCCAAGGAAGGAGACACCCCCATGCACATCACCGGCGCGACTACTGTGCCGACACCCCACCCCTACACCGGTCCGGCCAAGCTGGCCGCGGACAACGACGGCGACGGTCGTAAGGGCGCAGCCGCCCTCAACGACGGCGACGCCGCAGCCCGCCGCGCCAATGCGGCGATCGCCCAGGGCGGTCAGTCGCAGACCTCGCACAAGGTCGACATCAAGGCGTGATGATCGCGATGCTCGAGCCGGCGCGGTAGTCGCGGCGGCTCGAGCCGGCGCTCGCCCACCGCGCACGGACACCGGTTAGCGGTAACCGGTAATCGGTAACCGGCAACCGGTAACCGAACCGGCGGTCTGCCATCGTCCGGGGCATGGTCGGCGATGCACAACTGATCCTCGCCGGCGGGGGCCTGCTGGCGGCCGGCGTGGTGGCCTCGACGGTGGCCGCGCGTGTGCGTGTGCCGGCGCTGATCCTGTTCCTGGGCCTGGGTATGGCAGTGGGTTCCGATGGGCTCGGCTGGATCGATTTCGCGGACTACTCGCTGGCGCGCCTCGTCGGAACGATCGCGCTCGTGCTGATCCTGTTCGAGGGCGGCCTTGCGACCGGGTACCGCGCGCTCCGGCCCGTGCTCGCGCCGGCGGTCTCGCTGGCGTCGATCGGCACCGTCGGGAGCGCGGCGATCACGGGGATCGCCGCCAGCCTGCTGCTGCACTTCCCGGTGGCGAGTGGCCTGCTGCTCGGCGCGATCCTGTCGCCGACCGACGGAGCGGCGGTGTTCGCGCTGCTCCGCGGGGTGCGCCTGCCGCGACCGCTCGCGCTGACGCTCGAAGGGGAGGCGGGGCTCAACGATCCCGTGGCGGTGATGCTCGTGCTGGTGCTGATCGAGGTGATCCGCGTCCCTGCATACGGACCGCTCGATGCCGTGTGGTTCCTGTTCAAGCAGATCGTGGTCGGCGGTGGCGTCGGCTTGGTGGTGGGCGCGCTCGCGACGGCCGCGCTCAAGCGGCTCGACGCCGCCCCATCCGGCCTGTCGCTCGTAGCCTCGTTCGCGGCCGCGGCGATCGCGTACGGCGCGGCGGGATCGCTCGACGGATCTGGCTTCCTCGCGGTTTACCTCGCCGGCCTCGCGCTCGGCGACGCTGAGGTGTCCTCGCGCCCGGCGCTGCTGCCGTTCCACGAAGGACTCGCGGCGGTGGCCGAGATCGGGATGTTCTTCGCGCTGGGCCTGCTCGTGTTCCCGAGCCAGCTCGGAGGAGTGCTCGTCCGCGGCACCCTGCTGGCGCTGGTGCTCGCGTTCGTGGCCCGTCCCGTGTCCGCGTTCGCCGCGACCACGCATACCCGCTTCAACCGCCGCGAGCGGGTCCTGCTCGGATGGGCCGGGCTCCGCGGCGGCGTGCCCGTCGTGCTCGCGACCCTTCCGCTGATCGAGCACGTGCCGCGCAGCCTCGAGTTCTTCAACCTCGTTTTCTTCGCTGTGCTCGTCTCGACGCTGATCCAGGGCGCGACGGTGGAGACGTTGGCCAATCGCCTTGGAATGAACTCTGATCGAGTGGACTGATCGCGATCCGGTCGGCCGTGCGCCTGAGTATCGTAGGTGCGAGGGGCGTTCGGCTGGTCCGCCGGCGACGCTCTGCGGGCCGACGAAATGCTCCAGGTCAACCTGCCTCACACGCCGGAAGCGCCGGCAATCGCCCGGCGGTGCATCGTACGCTGGCTCGCGCCAGACGTCGAGCCGGACGAGCTCGACACGGCCAAGCTGCTCGTCAGCGAGCTCGTCACCAACGCTGTCGTCCACGGGCACGGCGAGATCACGCTGCGAGCGACGCTCGACGAGGACCGTCTGCTCGTCGAGGTCATCGACCAGGGCCGAGGGTTCGAGCGCACCGTCCGTCAGCGAGATTTCGCCGGGGTCGGCGGACGAGGGCTCGCGATCGTCGACGCCGAGGCCAGCCGCTGGGGGATCCACGAGGGCACGACCCACGTGTGGTTCGAGCTCGAACGCCCCGGGCCTCGGCTCGGACCCGACAAGAAGCCCGACGCCTGAGCCGTTCAGGCAGGGTCCTGCGCCGGTCCGACCGCCGGGTCGTGGGCTTCGACCGCGGACCGTTTGCCGGTCATGCGCCCGAGACCGGGGTCCGGCGGCCGCTCCGAAAAGCTCACGACCATCTCGAGCTCGCCGGCGCAGTATGGCGAGCCGACATCGTGGGCCGTGACGGCGTTGCGCCATGAGGCCGTTGTCGCGAAACCACATGCGCGACAGCAATACAGCGGCACGCCAATTCGGTTTCCCATACGCCCGAACCTCGAAACCCCGAGATCGCCAAGATGGGCTCCTCTCGGCGACCGCGACCGCTGTCCGCTGTCACAGGTCCATGGTGAATATCTGGCCCTGCCAGCCGTTCAGCTCGAACCGGTTCGACCGGGTGAAGCCCTGCTTCTCGTACCACCGGACGAGGCCGGGCGCGTGTGCCCAGCAGTCGACCCGGAGGACCTCCGCGCGTCGCTCGTACGCGAGCTCGATCGCCCGGTTGACCAGCGCCCCGCCGATTCCGCGCCCGGTCAGCCGGCGCGAGCTGATCAGCAGGATAATGTAGAGCTCGGGCACCGGCGCCGGGGGCGCGTACGCCGGCGCGGGCCCGACGACCAGCACGCCGACCGGCTCGCCGTCGGACTCGGCGAGGTGCAATCCCCCGCCGGCCCGGAAGCCATGGACGCGCTCGCGGATCCCCGGCCGCTCCGAGAACGGTGTTGCACCCCACTGTCCGGTCTGCCCGCGTTCGACCAGCCATGCCACGGCCTCGTCGAACATCGCGATCACGGCCGGCCCATCGGCCTCGTCTCCTGGCCGGATCGTGAGGCCGCTGACGGACATCAGTGGTCATTATCGGTCGTCCGCAACTCCTTTCCGGTCATCAGAGCAACGGCGGCTGTCCATTCCAGTAGGCGGTGAAGCCCTCTGGCGCGCCGGGGAGACGGCCGGCGACGCCGGTGAGGTCGATCGCGCGGTGAGCGCCGGCGGCGTCGATCGCGACGACGTTGCCCTCGGCGTTGGTGTAGAGGAGCCAGCCTCCGTGCCATTCGACGTCGGCACCCCGCTCGCAGGGCGTGAACACGAGGTGCTCGGTGTGCAGCGGGACCGCGGCGCGCGCGCCCGGGCGGAGCAGGTAGACGATCTCCGTGCCGTGGACACCGTTCGGGTGGCGGGGCGTCTCCTTCCACTCGCCAGCCGCTGCGGCGAACGCGACCGCGCGGCCGTCCTGGGCGACGGCGAGAGAGCTCGAGATGGTGTCGGCGTGCCCGTCGCTGCTCGGGAGCGGCGTCGACGCGAACAGCGAGCCGTCCGGGCGCACCACCACGAGCCGCTGATCGTCCTGAAGCTCGACGAACCGCCCCAGCGATGTCAGCGCCGGTGCCGCGGATACGCCGAGGCGGCGCAACGACGCGAGCCGGCGCACCTGCGAGCCGTGTGCGCGGACCAGCAAGCCCTCGCATATGAAGTACAGCGTCCCGTCGACGACCTGGTCATACGATCCGAGCGGCCGGCGCCCGATCACCTTGACCAGCGCGCCGGTGTCGCTGCGCAGCAGCAGCGCATTGTCCTGGTAGCGGTAGGTGTACAGCCCGCCGGTCGTCCAGCCGAGCGGGAGCTCGCGAGTCGCGACCGGGCGCTCGACGCCCCCGAGCGGCGCGACCCACAGCTTGTGGCCATGCTGCAGCGCCACGCCATCCGTGCCGGCCACGATCACGCCGAGCTGACGGCGCGAGGTGAACGTCTCCCGCGAGCGCCACAGGCGCCGGCTTCCGAGGCCGACGACCAGGTGGCCGCGCTCGAGCATGTACCAGGTGCCGCTGGCCGGGAACCAGGTCGCGGCCGGCGGCAGCAGGGTCCGAGGTTTCGCCGCGGGGCTGATGCGGCCGCCGAAGGCGATCACATAACTGGACCATGCGGTCGTGATCCCGATCGCCGCTGGCCGAGGCTCACCGCGGCACGCCGCGCGGCGTGCGCAGGTCGCGGCCGCGTTGCCGTCGACCGACGCGGCGGCCAGCAGACCGAGCCCGATCGTGATCGTGATCGACAGCAGGATCGGCCGGGAACTGCGCACCCGAGCTATACGAGCAGCGGGCCGCGAGAGGTCCCCCGAGCGCCCGGCGGAGCGAGCGATGCGACCCGAGCCACCTGCTCCGCGTAGAGGTCGGCCGCCGATTCCTCACGATCGAGGGCCGCCAGGTAGGCGGCGTACGCGACCGCTCGGTCGTCCGCCGTCGCGGCCGTGAACTGCGCATACGCGGCGCGCACGTTCCAGCATTGCGAGCGCCAATCGCAGTACAGCTCGATCAGACGATCGATCAGCTCCGAGGGAACCTGCGCGCTCATCGGCCGCCCCCCATCGAGCGGTGTCGCGGTGACACAGAAAGCATGGCGTGAGGTTCTCACCCGCGGTCGGCGGTCGCATCGGCGATACCGCCAGTCCACTCGCCGGCAGGGTCCGTTAGCCTTCTCGATACCAGGCGCGGGAGGTAGGTCGTTTATCGATGATGGGTAGTTCTGACCTCGACGGGCGCATGGCAGGACTGGTCGGCCGCGACCGTGAACGCGCGGTGATCGACCAGCTCCTCGGGCGCGCCAGGCTCCGCGAGAGCGGCTCGCTCGTGATCCGCGCCGAGGCCGGGATGGGCAAGACGGCGCTTCTGCGGTATGCCGCCGAGCAGGCCCGCGAGATGCCCGTCCTCTCGGTCACGGGCGTCGAGGCGGAATCCGACCTCGACTACTCGGGACTGCACAGCCTGATCTGGCCGATCATCGACCTGCTCCCACGGCTGCCAGGGCCGCAGCGTGAGGCGCTCGCGGCGGCGCTCGGGCTGGCGCCGGCCGGCGGCGCGGACCGCTTCCTCGTGTCCGCCGGCGTGCTCTCGCTGCTCGCCGCCGCCGCGGAGGACCGTCCCGTCCTCTGCCTCGTCGACGACGCACAGTGGCTCGACGTGCCGTCGGCCGGATCGCTCGTGTTCACCGCGAGACGGCTCGGCGCCGAAGGGATCGCGATCCTGCTCGCCGCGCGCGAGGGCGACCGGCGCCGGCTCGACGCGCCCGGGCTCGACGAGCTGGTCCTCCCCGGCCTCGATTCCGAGTGGGCGGTTGAGCTGCTCGATCGTGGTGAGCGGGAGCTGGCGCCGTCGGTTCGGGAGAGGCTGCTCGCCGATGCCGCCGGCAATCCGCTGGCGCTGATCGAGCTCCCGGCTTGCCTGTCCGACGCTCAGCTGAGCGGGCGGGCGAGGATGCCCGATGCGATTCCGCTGAGCTCGCGGCTGCAGCTGGCATTCAGGCAGCAGATCGACCGACTGCCGCGCGACACCCGATCGGCGTTGCTGCTCGCCGCCGCTGACGACGGGGGCGAGCTTGGGGACATCGTCGCGGCGGCGGCCGCGCTTCACCTGCCCGAGGATGCGCTTGACGCGGCCGAGCGTGCGGGCCTGATCGAGACCGACGACGCGAGGCTTACGTTCCGGCACCCGCTCATCCGCTCTGCGGTCTACGAGGCCGCTACGTCGGGCGAGCGCCGGCGAGCCCACGGCGCGTTGGCCGAGGTCTGCGGCGCGGACGAGCACGCCGACAGGCGGCTATGGCACCTCTCGGTGGCCACGCTCGCCGCCGACGAGGAGCTTGCCGGCCGCCTCGAGGCGGCCGCGGAACGGTCGCAGCTGCGCGGCGGTCATGCCTCGGCGGCGACCGCGTTCGAGCGGGCGGCAAGCCTGAGCGAGACCGAGTCGGCGCGCGGCCGGCGGCTTGCGGCGGCCGCGCGGGCGGCCTACATCGCCGGTCAGATGGACCGCGCCAGCGACCTCGTGAACCGCGCGCTCCCGATCGCGGACCGGGTCGAGCGGCCGCACCTGCTGGGCCTCCGGGGAACCATCGACGGCGACGCGGGGCTGCTGCCCGATGCCGTCAGGACCGTGCTCGAGGGGATTGCGCTGAGCGACGACCCGTCGGAGAGCCTCGCGATGCTGCTCGAGGCGTGTCTGATGGCGACGTACATCGGCGACACCGATCGGCTCGCCGCGATGTGTCGGCTTGCCTCGGAGTTCAAGCCGGCAAGCGACGTTGACCGCTTCATCGTGATTCTGCTCACGGCTGGCGCCGCCGAGCTCGAGGATGATTTCAAACGGTCAGAGCGGCTGTCCGCCGACGCGATCGAGCTCGCGGAGCGCCTCGACGACGCTCGCTGCCTGATCTGGGCGTCGGTCGTGGCCGGCCGCGCGGGCACGCAGGGCGACGGCCTCGCCTACGCCAACCGTGCGGTCCGCATCGCCCGCGAGCGGGCGCTCGTCGCGACGCTCCCGTACGCGCTCCAGGCCCAGGCCGCGCAGCTGCTCGGCCTCGCGCGGTTCGACGTCGTCTACTCCGCGGCCGAGGAGGGCCGCCGCCTGGCGCTCGACATCGGGCAACCGTGGATCGCCAGCATGAACGTGTCGTATCTGTCGATCGTCGATGCGCTGCGCGGCGCCGAGGAGCTCGTTCACGCGCGCAACGACGAGCAGCAGGCGCTGGTGGCCTCGAGCGGCCCGTCGAGGCTCACCGGGAACGTCGCGTATGCCCAGGGCCTGCTCGAGCTCGGCCTCGGGAGACCGTCCGAGGCGCTCGAGCGCCTGCTGGTTCCGATCAACACCGTGCGGCCGCAGTCGAACCCGATCCTGGTGCGGGCGGTGCCGGATGCCGTCGAGGCGGCGATGCGCGCTCAGCGACTCGACGAGGTGACGACCGAGTTCCGGGCGTTCGAGAGCTGGGTCGAGCGGTTCCCCCATCCGGCGCGGCGGGCGTTGCTCGCACGTTGCCGAGCGCTCATCGATGAGTCAGGGGCCGAGCGCCACTTCGACGACAGCCTCCGTCTGGCCGACGCTGTGTCGCCGTTTGACCGAGCTCGGACCGAGCTCTTGTACGGCGAGTGGCTGCGCCGGAACCGCCGGCGGATCGAAGCTCGCGTCCACCTCCGCTCGGCTCTCGACACCTTCGAGCAGCTCGGCGTCACGCCGTGGTCCGAGCGGGCTCGCGCGGAGCTGCGAGCCAGCGGTGAGACGGCTCGCCGCCGTGACCCCTCCACGCGCGATCAGCTCACCCCGCAGGAGCTCCACGTCGCCGGCCTCGCGGCCGGCGGGCTCACGAACCCGGAGATCGGGGCACAGCTGTTCCTCAGCCCGCGCACGATCGACTACCACCTGCGCAAGGTCTTCGCGAAGCTCGGTATCTCGTCCCGCGCGGAGCTCGCCGGAGTCGATCTCGGCGAGCCCGTGGCGGCCTGACCGGCGAGGAGACTGGCGACCCCGCCGATGCGATTCCGGCGAAGCCGGGGCATCGTGGCGAGTATGCAAACAGAGCACACGATCGGCGTCGAGCTTCGCGGCGCCGCCAAGTCCTTCCGTACCGCCGGGACCGTCGTCCGAGCGGTTCGCGGTATCGATGTGTCGATCGACCGGGGCGAGACCGTCGCGCTGCTCGGGCCCAACGGCGCCGGGAAGTCGACCACGATCGACATGCTGCTCGGGCTGACCGCGCCGGACAGCGGTACCGTCGCGCTGCTCGGCGGCCCGCCGCGGGAGGCGGTCGCCGCCGGGATGGTCGGAGCGATGCTCCAGGCGGGCGCGCTGGTGCGCGACGTCACTGTGCGCGAGTTGATCGCGATGATGGCCGCGCTCCACCCTCACCCGCTCGAGGTCGACGAGGCGCTCGAGCTCGCCGGCCTCACGGACATCGCCCGTCGGCGTACCCAGAAGCTGTCGGGCGGTCAGGCTCAGCGCGTCCGGTTCGCGCTCGCGCTCGTCTCGGACCCCGCGGTGCTGATCCTCGACGAGCCGACCGTCGGCATGGACGTCGAGGGCCGCCGCGCGTTCTGGATGTCGGTGCGCTCGTTCGCCGCACGCGGCAAGACGATCATCTTCGCCACCCACTACCTCGAGGAGGCCGACGCGTACGCCGACCGCGCGGTCCTGATGTCCCGCGGCCGGGTCGTCGCCGACGGACCGACGAGCGAGATCCGGGCCCGGGTGGGCACGCGCACGATCCGCGCCACCCTCCCCGACGCCGACGCGACCGACCTGGCGTCGCTGCCGGGCGTGACCGCGGCCGACCGTCGTGGCGAGGCGATCGTCCTGATCTGCTCCGACTCCGACGCGGCGATCCGGGCGCTGCTCGAGGCCTACCCCGAGGCACGCGACATGGAGATCGCCAGCGCCGGTCTCGAGGACGCGTTCATCGAGCTGACCGCCGACCCCGACGACACCTCGGCCGACGCCGAACAACAGGAGGCACTGGTATGAGATCTCTCGCCTACACCCGGTTCGAGCTCGTGCGGACGTTCCGCAACGTGCGCCTGCTGGTGTTCTCGCTCGGCTTCCCGCTGGTCCTGTACTTCATCATCGCGGCGCCGAACCGCGACGAGCACAACTTCAACGGGTCCGGGATATCGATCCCGCTCTATTACATGGTCGGGCTCGTTTCGTTCGGGGCGATGTCAGCGCTGATCTCGAGCGGGACGCGGATCGCCACCGAGCGGACGGACGGCTGGACGCGGCAGCTCCGCGTCACCCCGCTGAAGACCAGCGCGTACTTCCTCGCCAAGGTCGGGACCGGGTACGCGATGGCCGCGGTGACGATCGCGCTCCTGTACGCGTCGGGGATCGCGATCGGCGTCAGCCTCGGGGCCGGCCGCTGGCTCGAGATGACCGGGCTGCTCCTCGTCGGGCTCGTCCCGTTCGCGGCGCTCGGCATCCTGCTCGGCCACCTGCTCACCGCCGACTCGATCGGCCCCGCCGTCGGCGGCCTGGTCTCGTTGCTGGCGCTGGTCAGCGGCTCCTGGTTCCCGCTCGGATCGCACGGGTTCCTCCACGACATCGCCCAGTTCCTCCCCTCCTACTGGCTGGTCCGGGCCAACCACGTGTCACTCGGGGGGCAGGCGTGGACGGCCGGCGGCTGGGTCGTCGTCGTCGCGTGGACGCTCGTTCTCGCGATCCTCGCCCGCTACGCCTACCTGCGCGACACCGCTCGCGTCTGACCCCCGCCAGCAGACAGCCGCACCACGGGTTGCACTAGCCTCCCGCCGGTCGATCGGCTGCTCGTCAACTTCTTCTACGCCCATCCGGTCGGGCACGCGATCGAGGCGCTCCACTACTGCCTCGGCCACCACCTGGCCGACCCGTCGCGCGAGGTCTCGGTCGTGCTGAATGCGGCGAGCGCGGTCGAACTCGCGGGCTTGTGCCCTTTCGTCTCCCACGCGTATGCGGTCGAGCACCCGCTGCTCCAGCCGTGTCCCGACTCGGCAGCCCGGCAGGCGGGCATTCCCCGCCGCTGGGACTGGATCCTCGACGACTTCCGTCGCTCACAGGATGTCCAGCTCGCGATGTTCCCCGGCCTGCGGGACTACTACGTGGCCAGCGATCAGGTGCTGACCGCGAGTCGCGCTCGGACCTTCGTCTGCTCACCGCTGCCCGGCTACGTCCCCCATCAGCAGCTGCGGCTCGAGCTGCCCGGGCCGGCGCGAGATGCCGCGACGCGCCGGTTCGCCAAGCGTGCCGAACAGGTCGGGCGATCCGGCGGCGGACGGATCGCCTTGATGCCCGCCGGATCGAGCGAGCGCTCGCTGTATCCGTCGACCCGGTCCTGGCTCGTGATCCTCGACGCGTTGCTCGGGCACCGCTCCCGGCCGCTTGACTGCTTCGACGTCGCACTACCCGAGCAGCTCGCGGTCGTAGAGGCGTGCGACCTGTTCCTCGCCCCCCACACCGGCTTCGGGATGGCTTCACTCGCCGTCGGAACCCCGTGGCTGGCGCTGTCAGGCGGGCGCTGGTTCGAGTACTTCTTCAACCGGGTCCCGTTCCGCTCGATCATTCCCGACCCCGAGCGCTACGCCGGCTTCACCCAGTTCGCCCCGGCCGCCGTCGTCGACGACGGCAGCGACGGTCCACGCACCCCGAGCATGACGGCCGCGCGCATCCGCGACGATCTCGACCGCATCGTCGCAGCCGCGCAGGAGCTGCTCGACGGCTCGCTCACCTACGAGCAGTCCCTGCGCGACTACTTTGCGGCGCTACTCGCGGCCTACGGCGGCGACGCGAGCTCGATCTGGTCGATCGACGGGGTGCACCTGGCCTACGTTTAGCCCTCGGGTTCGGGGAGCGGGCACGCCGCCGAGCCCTCGATGTTGATCCGCGGCATCCGCGCGTCGAGCCGGCGAGGCAGCCGCCACGTGGTCGCGCCGAGGATCTCGAGCACGGCCGGCAACAGCACGCAACGGACGACGATCGCGTCGAGGAACACCGCGAACGCCAGACCGAACCCGAACTCCCTGATCGTCCGCTGGTTCCCGAGCATGAACGACAGGAACACGCACACCATGATCGCCGCGGCCGCGGTGATCACCCGTCCGGTCAGCGCGATCCCGTCGGCCGCCGCCGCGGACGCGTCGTGCCGGCGTACCCACTGCTCGCGCACGCGTGAGACGAGGAACACCTCGTAGTCCATCGACAGCCCGAACACGACCGCGAACATCAGCAGCGGGATCCACGGCTCCACCGGTCCCTTCTCCACGCCGAGCAACCCTCCGAGCCATCCCCACTGGAAGACGGCGACGGTGGCGCCGATCGCGCCGCCGATGCTGAGCAGGTTCATCAACGCCGCCTGAATCGGGATCACCAACGACCGGAAGATCACGAACAGGAGCAGCGCCGACAGCAGCACGACGACCGCAATGAACAGCGGCAGCTTCTTCGAGAGGACCTGGGAGAAGTCGATCGAGCCGGCGGTCAGCCCGGCGACGAGGACGGGCACGCCGGTCCGGCGCTCGACTGGCGGCAGCACCCGGTGGCGCAGTCGATTGACCAGGTCGGTGGTCGCCGCCGCCTGTGGCGCCGAGCGCGGATAGACCTGCATTACCGCCAGCGTCCCCGTCGGCGAGAGCTGCTGCCCGGTGACGGCCGCGACCCCGGGGGTGGCGAGCGCCGCCGCCCGGACCGCCGCCAGACTCGCCGTCGAATCCCGTCCGGGCAGCTCCGCGACCAGCGTCAACGGCCCGTTGAACCCCGGTCCGAAGCCGCTCGCCAGCAGCGCGAAGGCCTGATGGGAGCTGAGATCGGCGGAGTCGTTGCCGGCGTCGCTGACGTCCAGCCGGAGCGCGAAAGCGGGGACGAGCAATCCGACCATCACCGCGAGCGACGCGAGCGCCAGCGGCACCGGGCGAGCACGGACGGTATTGCTCCACCGGCGCCACGCCGAGCCTTGCATCCCAAACGTCCGCTGGCCCCGTTTGCGCGGGCGAACCAGCCGGGCACCGAACCGTGACAGCATCGCCGGCAGCAGCGTGAGCGTCGCCGCGAGCGTGAGCACCACCGCGATCACCGAGGCAACCGCGAGGCCGTACGTGAAGCTGACCCCGGTCGCGAACATCCCGAGCAGCGCGATCACGACCGTCGTGCCGGCGAGCAGGATCGCCCGCCCGGACGTGTCCATCGCGCCGATCACCGACTGCTCGACGTCGCCGATCTCCGCGAAGTTCTCGCGGAACCGCGTGACGATGAACAGCGCGTAATCCACTCCTACGCCGAGGCCGATCATCAGCGCCAGCTGCGGGGAGACGTTCGACATGCTCATCACGTGTGTCGAGAGCCCGATCAGCGCCACCCCCGTGATCAGGCCGAGGCCGGCGGTGATGAGCGGCATCCCGGCCGCGATCACCGACCCGAACGTGATCAGCAGGATGACCAGCGCCGCGATCACCCCGATCTCGGTCGCCGGCCCGACGCTGAATCCCTCCGCGTTCTCGATCAGCTGACCGCCGGCGGCCACCTGCACACCCGGCGCGTGCACGGCCTTGACCGCGTCGAGCAGCCGCGTGCCGGCGCCGGTCGGGAGCAGGTTGGCGTCCTTGTCGTAGTCGATCGTGGCGAATGCCGTCATCCGATCGCGCGAGACCTGGACCGCGCCGTTGGCCGCGTACGGGCCGGTCACCTTTGAGACGTGAGGAAAGGTGCGCACCCGGGCCAGCAACGGCGTGATCGCGCCGAGCACCCGCGGCGAGTCGATCGTGCCGTGCCCGACGTGGAAGACGATCGTGTCGGCATCGCCGCTCCGGGCTCCGAATTCCTTCGTCAACAGGTCGCTGGCGCGCTGGGACTCGGTTCCGGGCAGAGTGAAATTGGTGGCGTACCGGTTACCGACCGATCCCGCCACCGCGGTGGTGAGTATCGCGATCGCCACCCAGGCCGCGACGACCCGGCGACGATGGCCGATGCACCAGCGCGTGACGCGGAGCATCGCATTGTGTTCTTGCATCTGTTGCCTCCTCTGATAGGCGTACGAGTGAGAGCGTGGTGGTGACAGTCACATCTGCTCTCACTGGTCGCATCGGTGAGGCCGCCAGTGAGGTCGCCGGTCGCCCGCCGGCCGGCGACCTCACTGGGCCGTTTACCCGCGCCGGTATTTGGCGACGGCGAGCGGCAGCGACACCGCGATGATTGCGAGCGTCCACAACATCGACCGGGTCACGTAGTACGAGCTCGAGTGTCCGAGCAGCGCCTGGGCGTGCGGGCCGAGCGTCAGCGACCGGACGGCGTCGACCATGTAGGTCAGCGGCTGATGCTCGGCGAATACCTGCAGCCAGCTCGGCATCGAGCTCACCGGCACATACGCGCTCGAGACGAACGCGAACGGAAACACGATCATCCCCATCCCCTGCGCCGCTTGGGCGTTCCCGGCGAACAGGCCCATCGTGATGAACACCCATTCGAATGCGAACCCGAACAGCACCACGAGCCCGAGCGCCGCGAGCCCGTCGAGCGCCGAGCCGTGGAGCGTGAAGCCCACCGCGAACGCGACCGCCGTCGTGAACACGGTGCTCCAAGCGAAGATCGCGGTGTCCGCGGCGGCGCGTGCGATCAGGACCGAGCTGCGCGGGATCGGCAGCGACCTAAGCCGGTCCACGAACCCGTGCTCGAGGTCCTCGGCCATCGCGGTCGCGGTCCCGATCCCCGAGAACAGCACGCCGGTGGCGACGAAGCCCGGCACGAGATAGTCGACGTATGACATCCCGGCGATGTGGATCGCGCCGCCGAACATGTACCGGTAGATCAGGAAGAACAACGACATCTGGACCGTGGCGAGCACGATCAGCTGCGGCGTGCGCGCGTAACGCAGGAGCGCGCGGCGGGTGACCGTCACCGTGCTCCTGGCGAGCCCCGTCCGGCCGCCCGTGAACCCCGCGGTCGAATCGACGGCCGGACTGATGGAAGTCATTTGAGATTTTCCTTTCGGTTTTCGCTAGGCGGCGCTTGCGGCCATTGCCCGACTGTGGTCTGCCGCGGGCCGGCCGGTCAACGCGAGGAACACCTCGTCGAGGTTCGGCTGGCGCATCGCGATGTCCTCGAGCTCCACGCCCGAGTCCTGGAGCGACCGCAGCGCGGACATCAGCCCCTCGCCACCGGACCGCACGCGCACGCTGACGCGACGGGTCGGCTCGTCGATCTCCGTCTCACCGTGGTCGAGCCGTCCGAGCATCTCGGCGACCCGTGCGAGATCGCCATGGTTGCGGACGTGGAGCTCGACGATGTTGGCGCCGATCTGACGTTTGAGCTCGTCGGGACTGCCGGTCGCCACCGACCGTCCGTGGTCGATGATCACGACCTGGCTGGCGAGATGGTCGGCCTCGTCGAGGTACTGGGTGGTCAGGAGCACGTCGGTCCCGTCGTGCACGAGCGCGCGGATCGCCTCCCACAACTCGATCCGGCTGCGCGGGTCGAGACCCGTGGTCGGCTCGTCGAGCAGCAGCAGCCGTGGCGCCCCGACGAGGCTCGCGCCGAGGTCGAGCCGCCGGCGCATTCCGCCCGAGTAGGTGCGGGCGAGCCGGTCGCCGTCGCCGACCAGCCCGAGCTGCTCGAGCACGGCGGCGGCGCTCGCCTTCGCGGTCCGCCGGCTCTGCCCGAACAGCCGGGCGACCATCTCCAAGTTCTCGCGGCCGGTCATCGCCGGCTCGATCGCCGCGAACTGCCCGGCGAGCCCGATCACCCGCCGCACCGCAGCCGGATCCTTGGCGGCGTCGTGGCCGGCGACCAGCAGCGTTCCCGCGTCGGCTCGCAGCAGCGTGGCGACGGCGCGGACGAACGTCGTCTTGCCGGCGCCGTTCGGGCCGAGCACGGCCACCACGTGCCCGGCGGGGGCGATCAGGTCGAGCCCGTCGAGCGCGGCGGTCTTCCCGAAGTGCTTCGTGAGGCCGCGGGCCTCGATTGTCGCTGTCATCTAGCTGTCCTCCTCGGGTTGTTGGTCGTCGGCCGGGAGGAACCTCGCTGCGAGCTCGCGCAGCCACTCCTGACTCCACGTCAGCCGTCCCGTCCGAAGGTCGTCGATCACGCCCCGCACCCACGAGATCTCGGCCTCAAGCATCGTCTTGCGGTACTCCTCTTCGAGCACGAACAGGCGCGGCAGCCCGGGCGGCGCACTCAGCAATTCCCGCTCGCCGGCGGCCAGTGCGTCCTCGAGCTTCTCGGCCCGCAGCTCGAGCTCGGCCTGCGCCTCCTCGGGCGGCAGGCCGAACAGGATCGACACCGCCGCGACGAACTCCGGGTAGTCCCCCTCGGTGTTCCGGAGCATCTCGCGCAGCCACTCGCGCGCGACATCTCGCCCGGTGTCGGTGATCGCGTACACGACTCGGTCGGGGTAGCCCTCCGCGCGACGGGTCTCGTACACCTCCACGAGCCCGTGGCGCTCGAGCCGCTCGATGGTCTGGTACAGGCTCGCCCGGGACCTGACGTTGACCACGCGATCCTTGCCCTGCGCCTCGAACATCTTCTGCATTCGGTACACGTGCATCGGCCCTTCGACGAGCTGCCAGAGCACGATCAGGCCGAGGGATGAGGCCTGGGGGGTTCTTTGGTTGGGCATAGTCGTGAGCGTACTAGTCATTTCATGACTAGTCAAGACATGGCGTTCCGCAAAAATCTTTATGGCCCGTTTGGCCCATCGTCTACCTTGTGCAGCAGTTTCGGGACCCACTACGCACCAAGGAGCAGCCCAATGTCTACCTACGACCAGCCTGCCTACGGCGCCGCGGTAACGCGCGATCAGACGCGAGCCGTGTTCGGCCAGGTCATGGGCCTGGTCGCGGTCACCGTCGGGTTCTCCGCACTCGGCGCGTACATCGGCCGCAACCTCAGCGGCGGCACCGGGATCCTCTTCTTCATCGCCGCGTTTGCGTGCGTCTTCGGGCTGAACATCGCCAATTCGCGCGGGCGCGAGCAGCTCGCGGTCGCGCTCCTGTTCGGCCTGGGGCTGGCGCTCGGGCTCGCGGTTGCCCCGGTGATCGCCGTCTACGCCAAGGCCGATCCCGCGGCGTTGTGGCAGGCCGCCGGCGCCACCGGCGCGTTCGTCGCCGGCTGCGGCGCGTTCGGCTACGCCACGCGCCGAGACCTGTCAGCGTGGTACCGCATCCTGTTCTGGGCGCTGCTGGCGCTGATCGTGTTCGGGCTTGTGACGATCTTCATCTCGATCCCGCAGGCCAACGTCATCTATGCGGTCCTCGGCCTAGTGATCTTCGGCGGCTTCACGATCATCGACTTCAACCGCCTGCGTCGGGCCAACAACTCAGCCGCGATTCCGATCGCGGCGGGCATCTTCCTCGACATCTTCAACGTCTTCCTGTTCTTCCTGCAGCTGTTCGGGAACGGACGGAACTGACGCCCGCGCCAGGCCGGTCGTTCGTCCTCCAGTTCCCGGCCGAGGACATCCCGGCGCTCGCGGCCCGGTTTCCGGGGTCGGACGATCCTTCGCGGCTCGCTGTCGGCGCGGCCGCTCGATCACGCGGCTATTACACGCGCGATGAGTTCGTGCAGGTGTGCGCCTGGAAGACGGTCCGCAGCCGCCCGAAGGTCGCGGCGAACTCCGAGGCCGCGATCCTCGACGCCACTGGCCGGGCTCTGGCGGCCGGCGACGAGTCGACCCGCATCGCGGCGCTGCTCGAGCTTGAGGGAGTCGGGGTGCCAACCGCGTCGACGCTCCTGTACTTCGCGTTTCCCGACGACTATCCGATCCTCGACGTCCGCGCGCTCGAGTCGCTCGGGGTCAAGCCCCGCTCGCAGTACCCGGTCAGCTTCTGGCTCGAGTACCTGGGCGCGTGCCGGGAGATCGCGGACCGGGCGGGCGTGAGCGTCCGCACGCTCGACAAGGCGCTCTGGCAGTACTCCAAGGAGCTCAGCAAAAGCAACGAAAGGGGGCGACATGCCTACACCTGACCTGCTCGACCGCGCCCGCGACGTGTACCTGGCCTTCGCGTCCGGAGACCGCGCCGCGATCGAGCGGACGCTGAGCGACGACTTCTCGTTCTCGAGGTGATCGTCACCTACGAGCTGAGGCACACGGACGGCCACGCGGGTAGGAACACCGAGGTGCTGACATTCAGAGGTGACCGGGTGTGCTGCGCCGAGGTGTACTTCGGGTGGAATGTAGAGTGACCCGCCAGTGGCCCCGGACCCAGATCAGTCCCTCGCCGAGCTGCTGGCGCTCGTGCCCTTCATCGCAACGCTCGGGATTGAGGTCGTGGCCGCGAGCGCCGAGGAAGTGGTCGGCCGGCTTGCCTGGCGAGCGGAGCTGTGCACGGCCGGCGGGGCGCTCAACGGCGGCGCGCTGATGTCGCTCGCGGACAACATCGGAGGCGCGTGCGCCTTCCTCAACCTCCCTCCCGGCGCCGGCACGGCGACGATCTCGTCGTCGACCAACTTCCTCCGCGGCGTTCGGGAGGGGTACGTGACCGCGACGTCCAGGCCGCTGCGCGTCGGCAGGTCAGTGATCGTCGTGGAGACCGAGCTGCGCGACGACGACGGGCGGCTCGCCGCCCACACGACTCAGGCTCAGGCCGTCACCGGGGCTTGATCCTTCGCCGGCGCAAGCGGAACGATCCCGAGCTCGCGCAGCTTCTGGTCGAACGCCACGATCCGCCCCGTGTCCACGTAGAAGTCCTCATGGTCGACGATCTTGCCCCACCGAGTCCGGGCGAGGATCACCACCCGGTTGGCGTACAGCTCCTCGCCGTCCTGGCCGGTGGCGCGGTCGTCGAAGCGGCCGATCAGCGTCAGCGCCCACGGAGGGCCCGAAATCCACAGCTCGGTGATCTCGCCTTGCAAGCCGGCGGCGGTGAACTCGCGCAGGAAGCGCTCGATCTCCGGCTTGCCGCGGAAAGCGCCCGACCACCGGTGCGGACCCTCGTTGAAGCGCAGCACCGCGTCATCGGCGTAGCCGGCCAGCAGCGGTTGGTAGTCGCCGGCGTTCAGCCGGCGCACGTCGCGGCGCAGCTTGACCATCGCCAGGCGCGGTAGCAGCGCGCGCACGGCGATCGCGGCGCCGGCGCCGGCGAGCAGACTGGGCTTGTGGATCATGCGGTCGTCTCCAGGGGGTCGTGGTTGAGTGCCGCTTCGACGAGCGCCACCGCGGCTTCCGCGCACGCCGACATCGGCTCGGTGCTGCGCAGCGAGCGGCTGAGCAGGAACGCGCCCTCGAGCACGGCGAGCACGCTCAGCGCCAGCGGCCGGGCTCGGTCCGCCGGCACGCCGGCCGCGACCGCGTCCCGCGCCACCGCGGCCAGCCAGGACTCGAACACGTCAGCCGTGGCCTGGCGGAGGACCTCGTGCGTGCTCGCGATCTCGCCGGCGACCGTCGCGATCGGGCACGCGTCCGCGTAGTCGGTGGCCTCGAGCGTCTGCGCGGCGCCGGCGAAGAAGTCGCCGACCGCGGTCGGCAGGTCCGGCGCGGCGCCCGCGATCGCCTCGTACAGCGCGAGGAAGAAGCGCCCGCCGGCGCGCAGCACGTCGTCGGCCAGCTGCTCCTTGCCGCCGGGAAAGAAGTGGTAGACGGACCCGAACGGCGCCCGCGCCTCGGTCGCGATCTGCTTGAGGCCGGTGCCGGCATAGCCCTGCCGGCGGAACAGCTCGGCGCTCGCGTACACGATGCGGTCGCGCGTCGGGACGTCTGGGACGCGCCTCGGGATGTCGGTGGCGCTGGTCGGGATGTCGGTGGCGCTCGACGTGGCACCACCTTACAGCAAGTAGAACGTTCTATCTAGGGGTTTGGGCGGGGCGATTTAACGGCGGGCGCCTGAGGAGGGAGGGATGGTCCTGACCGCCCGGGCCGAGCCCGGAATCACCTGCATAACACGACATTTGGCGCCTTCCCGCCGGCCGGGGTCAGAGCATGCATGTGGGGCATGCATACTCTGACGCGGCCCTGTCCTGGCGCGTCAAATGTCAGGCTTTGCAGGTTATTTCCCGGACCGGTCGGCTGCGTCCCGCACCGAGCACCCCACACCCTCCCCCAGGTGCCCGCCGTTCGCACCGCGATCCAGATCGGAAACTGCGCGCCGCCACCGCCACCGCCGCCCGGGGACCTCTTGCGCGCTGCCGTTCGTAAAAGGGACGATGCGTGTCAATCGTGTCCCCTCCAGGTGAACCCGTGCCGGCGGCGGCGGAGAGCCTTGCGGCCACGGGCGAGCTCGGGCGCCGGCGCGCCGGGCGGCCGAGGAGCGAGCAGGCGCTCATCCGCGGCGCCCTGGCCGGATCCGAGGCGGACCTCGAGGCGCTGTTCCGCCGTTTCTGGCCGCGGGCCTACCGGGCGGCGTTCCTGATCGTCCACGACCACGCGGCCGCCGAGGACATCGCACAGGAGGCGTTCCTGGCCGCGATCCGGCGACTGGACCGGTTCGATCGCCGGCGCCGGTTCGGTCCGTGGCTGGGCGCGATCGTCGCCAACCGCGCGATCGACTGGGCGCGGGCCCGAACCGCTCGGCGCGAGACGAGCGACGCCGGCGCGGACCCCGCCTCACAACCCGAGATCCCGCTCGGTCGGTACTCGCAGGAGGTGCTGGCGGCGCTGGCGGCGCTCTCTCCCGAGCATCGCGCGGTGATCGTGCTGCGCTACCTGCTCGAGTACAGCCCGGGCGAGATCGGGCGTGCGCTCGACCTCCCGCGCGGGACGGTCAACTCGCGCCTTCGACGCGGGCTCGACACGCTCGAGACCCGCCTGCGGGAGGTGGACCCGTGAGCGCGAGCGCCAAGCGCAGGTTGCGCGAGTTCCGCGCCCCCGACGAGGTCGGCGTCGAGAACCGCGCGTGGGAGACGATCCGCTCGGCCTACGTCGAGCGGGAGGCGACGCTGCCGCGGCGACCGCGCTGGCGCCTCGCGGTCGTGCCGGTGGTCGCCGTGATCGTCGCCGCGCTCGCGCTGTCGCCCGCGGGGGCGACCGTGCGGCGGCTCATCACCCAGACGCTCGGCGAGAAGCACGCGGCGCCGGCGCTGTTCGCGCTGCCTTCCCCGGGGCGCATCCTGGTGTCCGGGCCGGGCGGGACGTGGATCGCGGCCGCCGACGGCTCGACTCGGCGGCTCGGCTCGTGGAGCCAGGCGAGCTGGTCGCCGCACGGGCTATTCGTGGCGGTCGCGGCCGGCGACCGGCTGGCTGCGGTCGACCCGCACGGCACGGTGCGCTGGGCGCTGGCGCGCCGAGACGTCAGCGACCCGCGGTGGTTCTCGCCGAGCGGCTACCGGGTGGCGTACCTGTCGGCGGACACGCTGCGCGTCGTCGACGGCGACGGGACCGACGATCGACCGCTGGCCACCGGGGTGGCGCACGTCGCCCCGGCGTGGCGACCGGGTCAGCCGCTCGGCCCGTTCGAGCTCGCGTACGTCACCGCGCGCGGCCGGATCGTCGTGCGCGACGCCGACACCGGCCGGATCATGTGGTCGGCCGCGCCGGGGCCGCGCCCGCGCGAGCTGCTGTGGTCGGGCGACGGCCGGCGCCTGCTCGTGCTCTGGTCGCACGCAGCCCGAACGTATGCTGCAAACGGCGCCCTGCTCTCCCGGCGCGAGCTTTCACTGGCCGCCGCCGCGAGCGACGGCGCACTGTCCCCCGACGGCCGGAAGGTTGCGCTCGTGCTGGGCGGCCGGGAGGTCGTCGTCGCCGACGCCGAGTCCTCGCATCCGGCGATGCGTCAGGTCCTGGGCGTGGGCGGGGTCCAGCAGCTGAGCTGGTCGCCGGACGGGCGCTGGCTGCTCGTCAGCTTGCCCGCCGCAAACCAGTGGGTGTTCGTCCGCGTCGCCGGCGCCCCGCGCGTCCAGGCCGTGTCCCGCATCGGCCAGCAGTTCTCGAACGGCCATGCCCAGGGGTTCCCGCAGCTCGAAGGTTGGTGCTGTACGGCGGCGGGGTCGGCGGGATGACGCGGCCTCAATCCTCCAGCCGGAAGCCCAGCTTCAGCCCGACCTGGAAGTAGTCGATCTCGCCGTCGTCCTTTAGGTGGCCGCGGATCTGGGTCACCTCGAACCAGTCGAGGTGGCGCAGTGTCTTGCGCGCGCGGTCCAGCGCATTCCTGATCGCATCGTCGATCGTCCCGGGGGAGGACCCGACGATCTCGCTGACGGAGTAGACGTGGTCTGCCATACGAAAGCTCCTCGCTGGATGGGAATGACGGGGCGGCCGCAGCCTACGCCTTGCCGACCACCCGATGGCGATGTAACGATCGTCCGGCGGTGGCGTACCTTTGCTAGCTGCTTGCAGCAGAGCAGCTAAGTCGCAAGCACATCCCTCGATCAATCAGTGCTTGCACGCTTGCTAATTACGTGCTAAGCTGCAAGCACACCGACTGAAAAAGCGAAATCCAGGAGAAACCACATGGCAACCACCGCATCGGCCAAGACCGGCATCCCGACGTTCGACACCGCCTTCGACCAGGTCAAGGACTCGAGCGAGCAGTTCCTCGCGGCCGCCCGCAAGGCCGGCAACCTGTACCTCGACTCGTACGAGAAGGCCGTCGACCGGACCACCGAGCTCCAGCTGAAGCTCGCCGGCCTGACCCAGCAGGAGTGGCTCAAGAGCCTGATCGAGGCCCAGGTCGACGTCTCGAAGGAGCTCGCCAGCTCGTACACGACGACGGCGCGCAGCTTCCTCAAGTAAGACTCCGTCGGCGCGCGTTAGTAGCGTTCGCTAACAACCGTTATTCAGAAGCACCGGTGGGTTTACCGCCGGTGCTTCACCGTTTAACGGTTTTTCGCAGCTGCCACGCAGTTTTCGCAAGGAGGTCGAACATGAGTGTCGTCCCGCAGTGCCCCCCGGTTCCCGCGCCAAGCATGGCCTCGGGACTTCTGGACAGTTGGCTCGACGGCTGTGCGGCCGCCGCCGACGGGTTCGACAAGTGCTGGGCTGCGACAGTCGAGCGAGGTCCGGCGGCGTTCGATCTCCCGCGCTGGCTCGCGACGGCGGCCCGGCGGCAGGCCCCCTCCTGGACCACCCCCCACGAGATCGTGTTCGACGGCCCGCTCGCGCGGCTGCGCGACTTCTCGGTCTCCAAGCGGCGCGTGGTGCCGACGCTCGTGCTCCCGCCGCAGGCCGGCCACGACTCGTGCATCGTCGACTATTCGGCCGAGCAGAGCCAGATGCGAACGATCCTGGCGGCCGGCCTCGAGCGCGCGCTGTCGCTCGACTGGGTCGGCGCGACGAGCAAGACCGCAGACGCGAGGGTCGAGGACTACATCGACGTCGTCGACCGCGCCGTCGAGCACTGCGGCGGGCGCGTCAACCTGATCGGCGACTGCCAGGGCGGCTGGCTCGCGACGATCTACGCCGCGCTCCATCCTGAGCGCATCAACACGCTCACGATCGCGGGCGCGCCGATCGACTTCCACGCCGGCGAGCCGGTGATCCACGAGGTCATGCGGCGCATCGGGCCGGACGGCGATCTGCGGTTCTACGAGGCGCTGGTGGCGTCCGGAGGCGGGATCCTCCGCGGCCGGCACATGGTCACGGGCTTCATCATGATCCAGCCCGGCGCCGAGATCTCGCGTCAGATCGACCTCCTGCTGAACCTCGACGATCCGGCCCATGTCGCGCGCTACCGCGAGTTCGAGGACTGGTTCAAGCACACCCAGGACGTCCCGGGGGCTTTCTACCTGTGGATCGTCCGGAACCTGTTCCGCGACAACGCGCTGATCAGCGGGTCGCTCGAGGTCGGCGGCCAGAAGGTCGACCTGGGACGGCTCGAGATGCCGTTGAACCTGCTCGCGGGCGCCACCGATCACATCACGCCCCCGGATCAGGTATTCGCGCTGGCGGCGCACGCCTCCACGCCGGCGGAGCACGTCACCCGGCATACGAGCACGGGCGGGCACCTCGGGCTGTTCATGGGCCACGAGGCGCTGCGCGAGCACTGGCCGCGCGTGCTGTCCGAGGTCGTACGTCACTCGCGCGCGTCGGCGCCATCGAGTCGGGGTAGGCATCGCTAAAGAGACCCCGGAGAAAGGGAGCAGCGATGGGAGATCGGACGCAACGAGTCAAGGGCAAGGCCGAGGAGATCAAGGGCCGCACCAAGCGTGAGACCGGAGCCGCGACGGGCAGGCCCGGCACCGAGGCGCGCGGCGCCGGCGAGGAGATGAAGGGCAAGGCGAAGAACGCGGTCGGCAAGGCCCGCAGCGCGGTCAAGAAGGCGACGCGCTAGGTCCCGCTCAATCGGCCACGTAGTGGCGGTCGCCGGCGGGGTCCAACCACACTCGCAGGACCCGGCGGGTGCGTGGATCCCGGAACCGTTCGTTGGTCGGCCGCCAGTCCGGACCTGGCTTGTCGACCTCGCCGTGGCCACGCCCGCGGCGGGGTCGCCGGTCGGGCTCCTTCACGCGGGCAAGCGCCGGCAGGTCTGCGACCGCCTCCGCCGCGGCCTCGCGCGTCTCCGCGCCGGCCACCAGCGCCACCCGGCGCTCAAGCTCGGCGATGTCGAGCCGCCCCTCGGCCGCGTGGCGCTTGAGCGTCTCGTAGAGCTGTTCGCGATCGGCGTCGCCCAGCAACATGCCCGCGACTACAGGGTGCGGTCGACCTTGACGGCCGTTCCGTACGCGACGATCTCCGTGAACTGGTTTCCGATCTCCGACGAGTCGAACCGAACCCCGACGATCGCGTCGGCACCCATCAAGCGGGCGTTGTCTGACATCCGGTCGATCGCGTGGCGTCGCGAGTCCTCGAGCAGCTGCGTGTACTCGGGGATCTCTCCCCGCCGCAGGCCCTTGAACGAGGCAGCGACGCCGCCGGTGAAGCCCATGCTCCTGACCACGAGCCCGTAGCAAACGCCGAGGTTCTCGCGGATCCGCACTCCCGGCAGCTCGAGCGCGGTGGTCATCGGGAGGTCGGCGGCAGGCGCGGACTCGGACATGCGAGCGCAACTTATCAGGACACAGGGCGTCGGCCGAGACCGGCGGCCAGCTACCGTTCGCCGTTGCCCATGTCCGGTCACCGTGTCTTGCTCGTGATGTCTCTGGCGGCCGCATCGGTGCTCTGCGCGTGTGGCAGCAGCGGCTCATCGAGCAGCTCTCAGGCCGCCGCCGCGTCATCGACAACCGCAACCGCACCGACGACCAGCACGGCGCCGGGCACAAACGCAACCACCACGAGCACGACCGCCACCGCGCCCGCCAAGTCGCCGTACGGTCCCGAGGGAATCCCGCTCGAGAACGGCCCGGCGCTCGCGCCGGCCGGGACCACGTCCCAGGGCGCCACCGTGGACGGGATCGAGTGCGCCCCGGTCGAGCAGCTCGTCTACCACATCCACTCGCACCTCCAGGTGTACGTCGACGGCAAGCCGCGCGCGATCCCCGCGGCGATTGGGATGGTCGGGCCGGTGGCCCAGCAGACGCCGTATGGGCCGTTCTATGGAGCGCAGCAGTGCTACTACTGGCTCCACACCCACGCCAGCGACGGCGTGATCCACGTCGAGTCCCCGAGCGTTCGGATCTACACGCTCGGCAATTTCTTCAACGAGTGGAACCAGCCGCTGAGCCGGACCCAGGTAGCCGGCGACAAGGGGAAGGTCACCGCGTTCCTCAACGACAAGCCGTGGAGGCAGGACCCAACCACGATCCCGCTCCTCCCGCACGCGTCGATCCAGCTCGACGTCGGGTCGCCGCCCGTCCGGCCTCACGAGATCTCCTGGGCCGGCACGAACCTGTAGAGGCGCCTCAGCGGATCTTCGGGCGGCGCCGGCGCGTGATCTCGAACCCGATCCCCACGAGTACCAGCACGCCCAGCCCGATCGCGGTGGCGATGCCGACGTCGGAGATGACGTCGAGCACCGGCGGCCCGGCGTAGTAGGCGCCGAGCCCGATGCCGACCGCCCACACCGCGGCGCTCACCACGTTCGTGACGTTGTAGATCACCGGCCCGGCGCGATGGATTCCAGCGATCCAGGATGGCGCGAGCAGGATCGCGATCACCGTCAGTCGCTTGAACACCTCCTCGCCGCGTTCGACCGCCTTGAGGCGCACACCGCGCAGCGGACCGCGCGCGGTCATCAAGGTCCTGCCCGCGAACCACCCGGCCAGCCAGCCGGCAAGACCGCCAGCGACCGCACCGACGAACGCCCAGACCAGGACCGGGGTGATGTCGAGCTTGTGCCTGGCGGCGACGATTCCCGCGGCGATCAAGAGCGGCTCGCCGGGCCCTGGAATCCCGATCCAGCTCGCGAACGCCCCCAGTGCGAGCGCGACATAGTCGATCGAGGCGGTCGCGACATGGTGGTGGAACAGGTGGAGCGCGAAGACGATCAACTGCGGCGATCGTGGCACACCCAGCAGTGCCTAGACTCAGCGCGGTGCTGATCATTCCGCCTGGACATGCGGAGGCCCTCCGCTCCCGTCGGCGCCTCTCGAGGCGCGAGGTCTGGATGGTCGGCGGCGTTCTCGGGGCGATCGCCGTGCTGGCCGTCGTGCTCGTGATCTCGTTCGCGTCCAGCGCCCCGAGCTCGAAGTCCGGCTGCATCTACGCCACGATCCCGGCCGCCACGGGCGCGCAGCAGGTCCACCAATGCGGGTCCGCCGCGCGGTCGACGTGCGCGTCGGTGGATGCTCCGGGCGCCTTCACCGCGCAGGCCGCGCGAACCCTTGCGACCGAGTGTCGCAAGGCCGGGCTGCCCGTCGGATCGTCCTAGCGGCCGACGGAATCCGCCGCCCCGACATCCGCAACGCCTCGCGTGTCGAGGCGGATTCCCCGCAAACCCCGCTGATTGCGGGATCCGCTTATCCCAATGTCCAGGACCCCCCTCGGTTTGCTGGACCTGAGGACATAGAAGCCCCCCTGGCCAAAGCGGACACTGGTCGCGGAAATCGGCGTGCCAGGGCTTGCCACGCAATTGGGGTTGGTCTGCGCGCGAGGTCTAAGACAAGGAGATCCAGTTGCCGCTTGAAGCACCCAGTTGGCTCAATTCAGGCGATACCGCCTGGCAGATCACCGCCGCGACGCTGGTCGGGTTGATGAGCGTTCCCGGCCTCGCAGTTCTCTACGGCGGCGTGATGCAGAAGCGCTGGTCGATCAACAGCATGATGCTGATGTTTGCCACGTTCTCGGTAGTGCTCCTCGTCTGGGTGCTGTGGGCATTCAAGATGGGTTTCGGCTCGCCGTTCCACGGGCTCTCGCACAGCGGGTTCTTCGGGAACTTCATAGGCAAGCCAGGAGCCGTGCTCTCGCATACGGAGCTGCAGCACCAGGCGAACATTCCTCTGATCGGGAGTGACGCGTTCCCGAATTCTGCGCTCGTCTACTTCCAGTTCGTATTCGCGGCGATCACGCCGATCCTCGCGCTCGGCTCGGTACTCGGGCGTGTGAACTTCAAGGCGTGGATCCCGTTCTGCGTGCTGTGGATCACATGCGTGTATGCCGTTGACGCGTTCCTGATCTGGGGCGGTGGCTTCTTCGCCCAGCACGGGGCGGTCGACTTCTCTGGTGGGTACGTGATCCACCTGTCGGCCGGCATTGCAGGGTTCGTCGCGGCGGCAGTGATCGGGCCGAGGCTCCAGCGAGACCGCGAAATCGACGCGCCGAACAACGTCGCGATGGTCGCGGTCGGCGCCGGGTTGCTGTGGCTCGGATGGAACGGCTTCAACGGCGGAGACCCGTACGCGTCGAACATGTCGGCGGCGGCTGCCGTGCTCAACACCAACCTGTGCACCGCGGTCGCGCTGCTCGTCTGGGTCATGTGGGACTACCTGACTGGCCGCAAGCCGTCGATGATCGGCACGGTCAACGGCATGATCGTCGGTTTGGTGGCGATCACGCCGGCAGCGGGCTACGTCAACGGCTGGGGCGCGATCGCGATGGGCATCATCGCCTCGACGCTCGTGTACTTCGCGCTCAACTATCTGAGCCGCTTGCGGCCCTTCCGCAACGTCGACGACACGCTCGGCGTGATCTACACCCACGGGTTCGCCGGGCTTGCCGGGGGACTGATGGTCGGGATCTTCGCCGACCCGCATATGGCGTTGTTCTACAAGACCAGCAAGCACGGTCTTGTCTCGGGCGGCGCCGTGGCCGGCCTAATCCACGGCAATGCCACGCTGCTGAAGTGGCAGTTCCTCGCGGCAGTGTTCGTGATCTGCTGGACCGCAGTGATCACGTTCCTCCTGCTGAAGCTCGTCGGGCTGCTCATCCCGTTGCGGATGTCCGAGGCGAACATGGAGATCGGCGACGTCGCCGAGCACGGTCACGAGGTCTACCCGTCCGACGTTCCGTCGCTCGGGTACCCCAACGGGATCCCGGGAGTCTCCGAGCCCCCCGTTCCGGCCGCGCCAACGACCGCATGACAACAGTGGGCAATCGGGTTGGGGGGCGCAACTGAGCGCCTCCCGGCCCACGCCTCTGGCGATCGTGTCGCGGGCCGTCGCCGGCGACGATGGTCTCGAGCGAGTGGCCCGCGCCGCCTCCGACGCGCTCGGAGATCCCGTGGTGATCGTGCTTCCGTCGCTCGGCGCCCCCGTCGTCTGGCCCGCCGACTCGATCCCCGACTCGCTTCTCGGCGAGCTCGTGCTGTTCGCGTCGGCGACTGCGGAGGGCGCGCCGGACGGCGCGCCCTCCGCGGTCGCGCACTCGGTTCCGATCCGGATCGGGAGCGAGGTCGTCGGGATCGTGGCGGCGATCCACGCCAACGGCGGCGTCGCCCCGGGATCGGTCGACGACCGGGCGTGGCTCGAGGCGGCTGCCGCGGCGGCCGCCGTGACGAGGCTGATGGGCGACGGGCGTCGGGGCGAGGAGCTCGACCTACGGCGCGCCCTGCTCGGCGCGCTGATCGAGGGGCCGATGCCCGATGCGGCGGCGCTCGTCGCGGACGCCCGCCGGCTCGGCTTCGATCTGGGCGCCGGGGCTGTCGCCGTCTTCGCCCGAACGCCCGGCGATTGCGACCTCGCGGCAGCGGTCCCCGACGACGATGGCACCCTGATCGCCGACCTCGGCGAGGGACGTGTGCTGGGACTCGTGCCGCTCGCGCGCGAGCATGCCGAACGCGACGCCGCCGGGCTCGTCGACCAGATGCAGGCCGTCGGGTTCGAGGCCTGCGGGGTGTCGGCGCCGCGCCGCGAGCCATCGCTGTTGCGGGAGGCGGTTCGCGAGGCAATGCTGATGTCGGAGCTGTCGTGCGTCCCCGACGGGGCGCTCGCCGGCCAGGAGGAGACCTACCGCCTGCTGATCGGGGTGCTGCTGCGCGACCCCGAGGAGCTCGAGCTGCTCAGATCGCGGACGATCACCCCGCTCGTCGCCTACGACGCCGAGCATGACACCGAACTGCTTGTAACGCTCGGGACGTTCCTCGCGCACCATGGCTCCACCACGGAGACCGCCGAGGTGATGGGGCTACACCGCCACACCGTCGGCTACCGACTCTCGCGCGTGCACGAGGTCTCGGGGCTCTCGCCGTACGAGTCCGACGGCCGCGAACGATTGAGCCTCGGACTCAAGGCCGCCCAGATCCTTGCGGCGGTCGAGCGACTATGAAACCCGGATAGGCTCGCGCCTACCAAGACTCAAAGGAGGAAAGAGAGTGGCCACCACAGAGAGCGAGCACACGGCGATGGCCGCTGGCGCCTCCAGCCCCGCGGAGGTGCTGGATTTCGCCGTCGAACGCGGCGTCGAGATGGTTGATCTGAAGTTCATCGATCTCCCCGGCACCTGGCAGCACATGACGCTCCCGCTCGGAGCGCTCGATGCCGGCGACTTCGAGTCCGGTCTGGGTTTCGACGGCTCCTCGATCCGCGGCTTTCAGGAGATCCACGAGTCGGACATGCTGCTGATGCCAGACTCCTCGACCGCTTTCATCGATCCGTACTACACGCGCGCGACCCTGTCGCTGATCTGCTCGGTGGCTGACCCGGTCCTCGGCGAGCCGTACGCGCGCGACCCGCGGTTCGTCGCTCACAAGGCCGAGCAGCACCTGGTCGCCACCGGCATCGCGGACGTGGCCTACTTCGGACCCGAGGCGGAGTTCTTCGTGTTCGACCACATCTCCTACGAGCAGGTGGAGAACCGAGCGTCGTACGAGGTCGACTCCAGCGAGGGCTTCTGGAACACCGGCGGCGGGGTCAGCCCAAAGCCCAATCTGGCGTACAAACTGCGCCAGAAGGAGGGGTACTTCCCGGTGCCGCCGGCGGATTCGCTCGCGAACCTGCGCAGCGAGATGGTGGCGACGATGGAATCGCTCGGGATCCGGTGCGAGTTCCACCACCACGAGGTGTCCTCGGGCGGGCAGGGCGAAATCGACATGCGCTTCCAGCCGCTGCTGCGGATGGCCGACCAGATGATGATCTACAAGTACGTGGTCAAGAACGCCGCGCGCGCCGCCGGCAAGACCGCCACCTTCATGCCGAAGCCGATCTTCCAGGAGAACGGGTCGGGCATGCACGTCCACCAGTCGCTGTGGAAGGACGGCGATCCCCTGATGTACGGGCAGGGCGGGTACGCGCACCTGAGCGATCTGGCCAAGCACTACATCGCGGGCCTGCTCACCCACGCGCCGGCGCTGCTGGCGTTCTGCGCGCCGACCACGAACTCCTACCGCCGGCTCGTGCCGGGCTACGAGGCGCCGGTCAATCTCGTGTATTCGGCTCGTAACCGCAGTGCCTGCGTGCGCGTGCCGATGTACCACGAGGCGCCCAAGACCAAGCGGGTCGAGTTCCGCTCGCCCGACCCGGCGGCGAACCCCTACCTCGCGTTCAGCGCGCTGATGATGGCCGGGCTCGATGGGATCAAGCGCGAACTCGACCCCGGCGAGCCGCTCGACGCCGATATCTACGAGCTGCCCGAGGAGACGCTGGCCAAGATCGCCACCGTCCCGTCGTCGCTCGAGGACTCGCTTGACGCGCTCGAGGCGGATAACGCGTTCCTGTACGAGGGCGACGTGTTCACGCCCGGGTTGATCGAGGCGTACGTGCGGTACAAGCGCGAGGAAGAGGTCGACGCGATCCGGATGCGGCCGCATCCGTGGGAGTTCGCTCTGTATCACGACGCCTGAGTCGCTTCGGGGGCGCCTTCCCGTTCGCCCGCCGCGATCATGTTCTCGACGTCCGGAACGTCGTCGCAGTTCCGCGAGTGCGGGAGAACCGGAATGGCGCCCCCTCTCCGTCTCCCGCGCCCGCCGCCGGCGAGCTCCCCCGGAGCGCCACCTACGGCTCCGTCTGGGAAAGCTGATCGAGGGGCCACCCTCCGCGCTCACGCCACCGCGCTCGCCCCAAACGTCAGGTTATGCAGGTGATTTTGGGTCGCGGCGGCTGATTCGTGCCACCAGGCGCGTCCATGCGCTCGGCGGACGGGGCTGGGTCTTCTGCCACTCCTCGCGGGTCGGGAGCTTGCCGGCGTTGCGCGCCGCAAGGACGCATGCGGTGTGGGCGTGGCGCCGGCGGCTCGAGTCGCCCTCCGGATACATCAGGAGATGCTCGCTGAGCGCCGGCAGGTGGCGGCCGCACAGCGGGCAGCGGTACGTCGCGGGCTTCATGTTCTGGGCACGCCGGACGTACCACCATCGCGCCTGGGGGCGATCGGCCATGCGTCCAAGCATTGCATCGCTGACCCACGTGTCCGGGTATCTTCGGTCTCGATGGAGCATCGCGACGAGCGGATCGTGGTCGAAACCGGCCGGTACCGGATCACCGGCCTGCTCCGCCTGCCACGCGACGGGTACCGCAGCCGGCTGACCGACTACCTCAACTCGTCCGAGCGGGCGTTCGTGGCGCTGACCGACGTCGAGCTCGTGCCGTTCGATGGCAGCGATCCCGAGCGCCGGCCGTTCCTGGCGGTGTCGTTGAACCACGTCGTGCTGGCGATGCCGCTCGACGGCGAGACGGTCGATTGAGGCCCGGCGGGCCGCTGTAATCCTGCTAACCCCGTCCGTAACCTGCTCCCGGCGGGGATGTATCGTTGTGGGTATGGCTACACGCCAGGCAGACGATCTAGAGGGCCTGAGCCGCAGCGAGGCGCTCCGCGCTTCGCCGCGGATGTTCGACTCTGCGCTGTTCGAAAAGCTCTCACGGGTGCATTGGAGCGTGCCTCCGATCCTGTTTGTGCCGGTGATCACGATCATGCTGGTCGAAGGGTTCGTGCACGGCGTCGGCTGGATGGCGCCGGTCTGGCTGGTGGCCGGCTACCTGTTCTGGACGCTGACCGAGTACTGGCTGCACCGGATCGTGTTCCACTTCGAGCCCGAGAAGGGCATCGGCGCGCGGCTGCACTGGATCATCCACGGCGTCCACCACGACCACCCGAACGACCCGATGCGACTGGTGATGCCGCCGGCGCTGAGCGTCCCGCTGGCCGCGGTGTTCGTGTACGGCTTCTACCTCGTGATCGGCAGCCCCGGCTTCCTCCCGTTCGGCGCGGCGTTCCTCGCCGGGTACCTCGGCTACGACATGCTCCACTACCACGTGCACCACCACCGGCCCAAGACGGCGCTCGGTAAGCGGTTGCGCGAGCTGCACATGCGACACCACTTCCAGAACCACGAGCGCGGCTACGGAGTCAGCGCACCGTTCTGGGACCACGTGTTCGGAACCGCGCCGAAGAAGATAACCCGCTAACGCGGGCTCGATCGAGGGACTCCGGTTCATGGCCTTGGGGGCGCGCATTGCCAGCGTCGCGATGGCGCTCCCAGAGCGGCTCGTGTCGAACGAGCAGATCGCCGCCGGCCTCGAGGTCGATGCGGCATGGATCGCCAAGCGGACCGGCACCCGCGAGCGGCCCTGGGCCGCCGGCGACGAACGTCTCTCCGAACTCGCCGCGGACGCCGGCCGGGCAGCGCTCGAGCGCGCCGGAGTCGACCCGCTTGAGCTCGATCTCGTGCTGGTCGCGACTTCGACCGCCGACGAGATCACACCCAACGCCGGACCCCTGGTCGCAGGGCTGATCGGCGCCGAGATGGCCGGCGCGCTCGACATCGGCGCCGCCTGCACCGGCTGGCTGTCGGCGCTATCGATGGCGTGCGGGCAGATCGAGTCGGGACGCGCCCGGCACGCGCTCGTCGTGGGCGCGGACTTCCTGTCGCGGTTCCTGGACTTCTCCGACCGCGACACCGCACCGCTGTTCGCCGACGGCGCCGGCGCGGCGGTGGTATCGGCGACGGAGGAGCCGACCGGCCGGATCGGGCCGATCGTGTTGCGGGCCGATCACTCCGGATCGCACCTTATCCGGTTGGACCGTGGGGACCTGATCCGGATGGAAGGGCGCGAGTCGTTCCGGGTGGCGGTGGCCTCGCTCACGCAGGTGACCGCCGAGGCGCTCGACTCGTGCGACTGCCGCCCCGAGGACATCGGCCTGTTCGTCTACCACCAGGCCAATTCCCGGATCATCCGCGCCGTCGGCCAGCGCTTGGGGCTGCCGGCCGAGCGCGTCGTCGACTACGTCGACCGGTTCGCGAACGCCTCGACCGCGACGCTGCCGATCGCGCTCTCGGTGGCTGAGGCCGAAGGGCGGCTGAACGGCGGCGACCTCGTCCTGCTGGCCGCGTTCGGCGGCGGTCTCACGTGGGGAGCGACCGTCATGCAGTGGAGCGCGCAGGCACCTCCACTGGCGGCCCCTCACTTCCAGCGCGACACCGACGGCCCAGCCGGCGTGACGCCGACCGATCAGCCCAGCGTGATCCCGACCGTGTAGTTGGCCACGTGCTTCGTGCGCGCCTTCGGGACCTGCTTGATCACACGCAGCGTGTGACGGCGCCGGGTCAGTGGACGATCGTGCACCTTGCCGAGGTGGCAATCCGCCTTCATAAGCGCCTTGTTGACCTGCGCGAGCGTCATGTGACCGAGGCCCGGGACGCGGCACGGTATCGCCGAGTACATGCGCAGGCCGTGGTCGTCCACACGCACCGCGGCCGGACTGGGCGCGACCAGGTAGCGATTCTTGGGCCCGAACTCCCAGTAGGCCTTTGACGGCAGACCCTCGACCACGGTCCCGATCGCGGGTCTGAACGCGAGGTGGGCGGCGGGGTTGAAGATGTTCTCGACATCCCAGGGATCGATCGTCACGGAAGGCTGAGCACCTCCGAATGGCGACCAGGTGGTGACGCCGATCGGGGCGCCGCCGGCGACCCGGTAGTTCAGCCCGGTCGTCGTGGTCAGGAACGTGCCGTTCGACGGCACCACGTTCAGATGCGACACCGGGCTCCCGACGTTGTCGATGTCCCACTGATCGACGAGGAGCGGCTGGGGGCTGCCGAACTGCGCGAGGTCCGAGACGAACAGCGGCGCGCCGCCCGCGATCATGTACACCGCGCCCGTGTCGGTCTCGACCAGGGTGCCGTTGGTCGGGACGGGACCCAACGCGTCGAACTGCTGCTGGGTGATCACGGTGTAGGGCTGCGCGCCGCCCACGTCGCTCCAGTTGCTCACGAACAGCGGCGCGCCACCCGCGATCTCGTAGTAGTCCGAAGATCCGCTCACCTGCACGTAAGTGCCGTTCGGGAACACGACGTTGCCGGATGCGGTGGAGGCGTCGACGTAGTCGCTGTCGATGTTGATCGTCACGCCCCCGTAGGTGGCGTTATGACCTCCCTGGTACTGGTGCAGGCGCTGGTGGTTGGCCCAGTCGGTGGTCGGAACGACGGTGCTGTTGGTGTTCTGCTGGCCGTTCCAGTTGGCGATCCAGATCTCGTCGGGCTCGACGAAGGTGGTGCCAGCGGCGTTGACGAGATCGACGATGCCGGAGTTCTCGCTGCTGTAGACGCCCGACGCGTAGCCGTGGGCATGGAGCTCGGTGGTCCACGCGGACAGGAACGCCAGGACCGCCGAGGTGTTGGTGCTGCTGCGCGTGTAGGCCTCCATGTCGTCGTAGATCGGGTTGCCGGGCGCGATTCCCTGGACCTCCGCCTGGTCGATCGCGTCATCAGCGGCTGCGGTCCCCTCGGCCGCGGCCTGCGACGGCACGATCGCCGCGCATCCGCACCCGTTGCTGGGCGCCTGCAACCCGACGTAGATCGGCAGCAGGACCCAGCCGGCCGCCGACTCCTGCGCGACCCAGCTCGGGCTGAGATTGGGCTGCGCGCAGGCCTCGTTCGCGCCCCCGACGTAGATCCCGACCGCCCGGTAGGGCGACGCCCCCCAGGCCGACATCGTCGTTGCGCTCGGGGTCGAGCAGCCGTCAAAGCCGAGGCCGGTGTAGATGGGATCGCCCGCCCGGTGAACCGCCCGCGGGCGTGCGGACGAGCTGTGAGCGGACGCTGGACCGGCGGTGGTCGAGGGGAGCGAGCGAACGCCGAGTGCCCGCGCCACCACCGCCGGGTCGGCCTGCCACGTCGCGGTCACGACGATGCCGGCGGAGGGAACCGTCAGCTGGGTCGACGATCCCTGGCGAGGCTGGGCATTCGGGGTGGCGATGCGGGGAAGGGCCGTGCCGGAAACTGCGCCCGCGCCCGCGCCCGCGCCCGCGCCGGCGACGTGGGCGTGGGCGGCCAGCGGCGCCACAAGGATCGCCTCGGTCCGCCCGACGGCGTGAGCCGGGCAACGCTGGCGCGAGCTCGGCCGGCCGAGGTAGACCGCGTGGCGGTTGAAGCGGACGCACGTCGCCGGATTGGCGGCGAGGTTGTATACCGGCCACGACGCCGGCACGACCAGCCGGTAACCGTGGTAGCGGACGACGTTGGTGCGAGCGCTGCCCGGTCGCGCGGACCCGGCCCGCGCGAAGGCTCCGCTGCTCGAAATCGCGGCCGCGAGCAGAGCTAGCAAGGCCATCGTCGTAAGTCTTAGTCGCACTCGGAGTCGGGGCAATCCACGCATCCGCATGCCAGCCGCGCGCCGGCCACACGCACAGCTGAACAATCACGCTCGCCGGACCAGCGAGCTACCTGGTGCGGTCATGCTAGCGAGGTCGGCCCGGTCTCGCAAAACCGAACCGAGCGGAGGGGGCGGGATTCGAACCCGCGGTCCGCTTGCACGGACTCTGGTTTTCAAGACCAGCGCATTCGACCGCTCTGCCACCCCTCCGGGGGTCGGCGAGCACGATGCTAGCCACACGCAGGCACGGCTGGGGACGCCCTCAGCCTCTACACTGCCCCGAGCGCTTTCCCCCGGAGAGGTGGCCGAGTGGCTGAAGGCACTCGCCTGCTAAGCGAGTATGGGGGTCAAACTCCATCGCGGGTTCGAATCCCGCCCTCTCCGCTCCCGGCAGCATCAGGTCTTCATTTCGAGCGGCCTCGAGGGAACGGCCGGGAGGTGGATTTCAATCAAATCCGCCCGGTGGGGTCGCGACGACGGTAGGATTTTCGCGCCATGACAGACACCACGATTTCGGCGCCACCCGCGGTTCACGCCGAGCCGGCCCACGCGCCACCAATTGAGCGGCCCGACTTCGAGATCGTCCCGCGCCGCGGGCTCGTGCTCGTCGCGATCGTCGCGGTCTTGCTGATCGCCGCGATCGAGTCCAACAAGCTTTGGCCCCTGACGTTCTTCCACGTCGCCGGCGGCGCCGCGTGGACGATCATCGACCTGTTCCTCGGGCTGGTACTGGGCCCGATCATCGGACGCATGTCGATCCCAGCCCGGGTCGAGTTCACGACCCGCCTCATGCCGAAGATGGTGCTGATCATGCCCACCGTCGTCACGGCCACGCTGGCGGCGGGCTGGCAGCTCGGAGTCAAGCTCGGCACCGTGTACTCGTTCAATCCGCTTCACGGCTGGGTCGTGGCGAGCTACATCATCGTCGGGGTGATGGCGGTGCTCGCGCTTGGGCTGCTCGAGCCGGCCAACATCGCCGTGCTCGTGGAGCTGAAGAAGCCGCGTCCGAACCCTGAGGTGATCGAGCGCCTGATGAAGCGGTTCATCTACTGCGCCGGGGTCCTCGGCGTGATGCAGATCGCGACGCTCGTGATCATGACCAAGCTGTCGTCCGGATGAACGAGCGCCAGTTCCCGCCCGTCACCCAGCTCGGCATGGCCTCGCTGGCCTTGATCGTGGCCGGCGGGATCTATCTGTCGGCGCACCTCCCCCGCCACGTGCCGCTCGGTCCGGCCGTCGCGCTGCTCGTGGCGTCGGTGCTGCTGCTGCTCGCCAACATCTTCGCGCTCTCGCGCGTCAAGGATTTTGCGTGGGACCAATTCTTCGGCGTCGCGAAGTGGTCGCTGCTCGCCTACATCGTGATCGCCGGCATGATCGAGTACGCGTTCCTCAAGGACCACGTCAGCGGCGGTTCGCTCGTCGTGCTCACGCTGTCCCTCGCGGTGTTCGCGGTCCACGTACCGATGCTGATGGGCTTCACCGTCGCGCGGTACGCCGACACCGACGCTCGTGTGGCCGCCTGAAGCGCTCGAGTTCCTCCGCGACCTCGAGGACAACAACGATCGGGCGTGGTTCAAGGCCAACCGCCGGCGCTACGACGAGCACCTGGTGGCGCCGGCGCGAGAGCTCGCTGACAAGCTGAGCGATCTGGGCGCCGCGCACTTCTTCCGCCCGTACAACAACCTCCGCTTTCGGCCTGGCCCGCCGCTCAAGGAGCACCTCGGCGTCGCGATCGGCTACGGCGCCGCCGGCGGCTTCTACTTCGACCTCTCGCTTGACGGCCTGCTCGTCGCCGCCGGCCTCTACCACCCGGCCTCCGACCAGCTCGAGCGATTTCGCGCCGCGATCGCGGACGACCGCAGGGCGCGCGGGTTCGAGCGCGGCCTCGCCGCGGCGGAACGCGGCGGACTCGTGGCGGCCGAGCCAGAGCTCAAGCGCGCACCGCGGGGCTACGCGATGGACCACCTGCGCATCGACCGTCTGCGCATGAAGCAGCTGACGGTCTCCCACCGCCACCCGCTCGAGCCATGGCTGCACCAGCCGAGCTGCGACGAACGCGTGCGCTCCGAGATGGTGGCGGCGCGGCCGCTGGTGAAGTGGCTCGCAGAGACGGTCGGCCCGTCGACGCGGCCTCGAGCGCCTTAAGCCGGCAAGCGCGCCCGGCCATCGGCCCGGCGCTGCGACGCCAGCGCGCGTAATATCGGAGCCTGGATTCGCGGGATGTTCGCGCTTCCGCTCGCACGCAGCGCCCCAGGCCGCCTATGTCGGCGGGTGTTGAGCGAGCAGAAGTCCGGGATTTGCGGTCCTACGCGCCCGTAGCTCAGCTGGATAGAGCGTCGGTCTACGGAACCGAAGGTCGGGAGTTCGAATCTCTCCGGGCGCGTTCACAGAAAGTCCTGCACGTGCGCATTTTCCACTCGCCCAGGACAATTTTCACTCTCACCGCGTAGCGGTCGGGTCAAGCCCAGGGTCAAGGTTCCGCACCATCATTGGGGTGTTGCGCTTTACGACCCACAACGTCCTCGTAGATGCGCCAGGCCGGGTGTGGCGATGAACCCTTTCACGAGAGGACACGCGATGAGTGATCGCGCGCTCTGGCTCGACGAGTGGTGCCCGACGTGCCGGGTTGCACCGGGCTCGCGCTGCCGGACTTCGTATCTGGGCAGGACGAGGTCGCCGACGAAGTTGCACGTCGCGCGCGGATGGCGGGCCCGCCCGTGCCCGAAATGCAAGGCGTACCGCGGCGAAGCGTGCCGCACCCCGTCGGGCCGCGAGGCCTCGCATCCGCACGGCGCTCGGCTCCGACCAGGTCGGCACGAGCTGATCTCAGGCCAGCCGGTGTGGCACGAGCTCGAGCGGCGAGGCAACGTTATGGCTGTGGTCCCCTTCAGCGGCCGCGCCGGTCGCGGTGGCCACGCCGACAGGATCGTGCTCAACCGCATTGACGGGGACCGGATCGTCGACACCGAACGTTGGACCGGGCGCGACGAGCTCTGCTACGCGCTCGAGGCGCCGGTCTGGGATCGCTTCGGGTCGTTCGCCGGCCAACCGCAGATCGCCGGCACGGTGGTGTGGACAACCGCAGATCGGCGCGTGGTCATCGAGGGACGTCGCGGGAATCAGCACTTCGAGGAGCTCGTGTGACTCACGGCAGAGCCGCTGCCACCACGTTGACGGGAAGGCTCGATCAGCGGTGGTCTCTGTTTGACGCGAATCACGACCCCTTCCTTACCATGGAAGGGTAAGGGTTTCACGGACGTTCACGGGCGGTCACGAACAGGCATGAAATCCCTGCAAATCCATGCAAAAGCGTAAGCGTTCAGTCCCCGGGGCCTGCTTAGTAGTGCTTTGTTAGGTTCGGGGTAGGAGTTCTCGCTATTTGCGGCGAATCCTCTTCGCGGTTGCTACCGAACGCGGGGAGGTCATGATGGGCGGTGTGACTGTTGCGGGTTCGCAGGTCGAGCGGGATGTCGATCCGCCGTCGGTGGTGCGGGAGCGCTTGGAGGCGTTCGCAGGCGAGGTGCTGGGCGAGGCGATGAACCGGCCGGTGCAGCGGGTCAATGGCGGCTTGTATCTGCGGGGGTTGATCGAGGACGGTTCGCGCAAGTCGCTTGAACCGCTGGTCGCCCGGCTGGGCGAGGAGGCCGACTATCAGTCGATGCAGCAGTTCTTGGCCGATAGCCCGTGGGATCCGGTGCGGGTGGTCCGGTCGGTCGCCGAGCGGGTGGCGCCGGTGATCGGTGTGGAGGCGTGGGTCTTGGATGACACTGGGTTTCCGAAGGACGGGAAGGAATCGCCGGGGGTCAAGCGTCAGTACTCGGGCACGTTGGGGAAGACTGGTAACTGTCAGATCGGGGTGTCGGTGCACGCGGTCGGGGTGCGCGGGACGGTGCCGTTGGGGTGGGCGCTGTACCTGCCGGAGGACTGGTGTGAGAACTCAGAGCGGCGGCGCAAGGCGAAGATCCCTGCGCACATCGCGTTCAAGACCAAGCCAGAGCTCGGAGTGGAGCTTGTCGAGCGCGCCGTCAGCTGGGATCTCCCGAGGGTGCCCGTGCTGGGTGACCACGCCTATGGTGAGAACAGCTGGCTGCGTGATCGGCTCCACGAGGCCGGCTGCGAGTACGTGCTCGCGCTTGGTCCCAAGGCGAAGGTGTTCGAGCAGGGCACCACGTTCGCCGTTCCTGCCAAGAAACCCGGCGCGAGTCGCGCGCCTGTCCACCCGCGGCCAGATCGACAGCCCAAGCCGATCGGCGAGTTCGTCAGCGATCTCGCAAGCGACGCCCGGATCGTCACGTTCCGCGACGGACCCGACGGTGAGCCGGTCACCTCCAGGTTCATCATCGTTCGCGTTCACGCCGCCCACGGCTGGCGCGAAAGCGAAGGATGGACTGGGTGGCGCGAGCGGTCCGAGGTTCCCCCGCGCGAGGAATGGCTGATCGCCGAATGGCCCGAGGATCACGAGCAGCCGACCGACTACTGGGTCTCAAACCTCGCCGCCGACACTGAGCCCGAGCGGCTCGCCAGGCTGGCCCGCATGCGCTGGAAGATGGAGCTCGACTACAAGCAGCTCAAAGGCGAGCTCGGCCTGGACCACTACGAAGGCCGCTCCTGGCTCGGCTGGTATCACCACACCGCAATGATCACCGCCGCCCACGGGTTCCTCACCCTCGAGCGGCTGAACCCTTTTCACCCGCGGCCGGCCTGACGCTCCCGAAGGCCGTGCTGCTCCTGCAGCCGCTCTTCAAGTGCTGGGACGGCCGCTGCCGAACCTGTCAACGAACAATCAAGGTCAACCGACTCGCACTCACTCGGACACACGACAACGAGTGAAACCTAACAAAGCACTATTAGGTGAGCGCGGGGAATGGGTCGCCGCGATTGTGTGCGGTGAGGAGTTCGCTGAGGTAGGTGAACAGCGAGCGGTGTTGCATGCGGCAGGTGGTGGCTGCGGAGAGCGCGCGCTCGGCGAACCGTTCGCCGGTTTCGCTTTGGGTGCCGAGCGAGAGTTTTCGGTGGATCACGGGTCCGCGGAGCGCGCGCTCGGCGGGGTTGTTGGTCGGTTCGATCCCATCGATCCGGGTGAAGGTCCAGAGCGCGGGCCGGACCTTGAGCAGGTTGTTGGCGAACTGGCGGTGCCAGCGATTGCGTTGGCGCTTTGGGCTGGCGTCTTGGAGCAGTTGTCGTAGCTCGGCTTGGATCGGTGCGATCTCGGCCTGGAGGCGGTCGCGGTCGTGGTGCTCGTGCTGGTAGGCGCGCCAGGCGGCGAACACCTGCTTGGTGAGCGGGAATCCCTTCTCGCCGAAGGCCTTCTGCTCGGCCAGGCCGTCGGCGTGGCGGCGGAAGTCGCGTTGGAGGTGCGACCAGCACACTTGGCGCTGGTTGGGGTCGAGATGGCTGTAGCCGTTCCAGCGATCGGAGATCACGATTCCTGGGTAGGGGCCGATCAGCGCGTTGAACTGCTCGCGGTTGCAGTGCTCGGCGATCACAAAGAACGCCGCATCCAGCGTGGTCGCGGTCCACAACGCGCGGCCCGCACCGCGGGTTCGCCAGCCGGTCTCATCGACATGCACAGCGCTCTGATCCAGTACCCAGTCCTGCAACTGCAGGTGCGGGCCGGCCAAAGCGTCTGAGGCGCGCTGGCAGATCGCATCCGCGCTGCCGGTCGAGAGCGTCACGCCGAACAGGTCACGCGCGAGTTCACAGATCCCGCGGCGCGAGACACGGTGCCGGGCAGTCAAAGTCACGACCGCGGCCTGCAATCTCGGCCCGAACGCGCAGCCACCGATCCCGTCAGGCAACCCGGCGCTGGTCCGCGAGCGACACTCCGGACAACGCAGCTGGTGCGTGCGATGCTCGGTCCAGATCACGCTGATCGGCGGCAACTCCGCGACCTGGTGGCGACCGAACTGCCGCCTGGGCAGCCGCTCGCTGTCAGCAAACGCGCGACCGCACCCGCCACACGCGTCCGGGTAGTGATCGACGATCTCATCGATCTGATCCTCCGGACGTAGCTCCCGGCCCGCACCGCAATGGCTCGGCTGACCGCCCGCCTTGCGCTGCTCGCCCTCCCCGCGCATGAACTCCTTCGCCTTCGCGCGCGCCTCCGCCCGCCGCTGCGCCCGCGTCTTCGGTGGATCCAACGATGGCGGCCTCGAACTCGTGCGCGAATCCTGACGCGCCCGGGCCTCCAACCGACTCAACCGCTCCTCCAGCGCCTCCACGCGCGCAGCGAGATCGAGAATGAACTGCACGCACACCTCGCGGCCGGCGTCATAAATCGCCTCCGCCTCGGCACGCTCCATGCTCGCAAGATTCGCTGCAACAAGCAGGAATCCCTGCCCAAGGCCCCGACGACTGAACGGTTACGCAAAAGCGCGTTCGTTGCAGTTCTCGGACCTTGTCCTGCTCGGTGGTCCTAGCCATAAATGGCACTCACCAGCCCTTCCGTGCACGTGACGCGTGAACGAAGCAGCGGCCCTTCCCTCACCGCCGGTTCTGTTGTCCGGTCGGCTCGATCGGTAATACGGCCGCCTCCGACGCCCACCCGGCTCGCGATCCACTTCCCGGCTCAGCACCGGTTATAGGACGCCACACTTCCGGCAGCACGATGCCGCAGGCTGCCGGGCCGGGGAGGGCCTCCCCAGTTCCCGCCGCCACCCTCTGAACGTTCCGCGCCCTCTACGCCGGGGAGTTCTTCGGGGCTGCGATTCCAGGCTCTTCACCCCTTCCATGGCCTTCGCCGTGAAAGACGCGGCTCGGCTCTCCCTTCCCCCCACCCCAAACGAGGCGGGCAGCAATAACGACGCGGCAGGCTTCGCGTGATGCTACGGACCGCTCAGTCGCTCCCCCTGAAGGGCTCTTGACGCTGGGCTTCGACCCGGCCCGTTTCCAGACCGAGCCGCCAGCCTGCTACCGGGCCTCCTGGCAGCTACCCGGACGGGACTCACACCCGCAGGCGACGACGAGCTTATGTTGGAACAGTTACTCGATAAGCAACCTCCAAACGCTGGGCGCACTCCAGGAACTGCTGTAAATACGTGTCGGGTGCTGTCAGAGCGACGGCGTAGGTTCCCTCAAGTCCTGCCAGACGATGAAGGAGGCCTACGCCGTGAGACGCACCGTACCGCCGTCGGCGGAGATACGAGCTGAGATCGACAAGCTGCTGTCGCGGGGGATGGTCGATGACCCGCAGAAGATGCTCTCCGAGCTCGGTCGGCTCGGCGCCCGGTTGATCATTCAGCGGGCGGTCGAGGAGGAGTTCGATACCTGGCTCGGTCGGGGTCGCTACGAGCGCAAGCCGAGGCCGGGCCGGGGAAGCGCAACGGGTTCCGCCCTCGCCGCCTGCAGACCGCGGAGGGTGAGTTGCGGATCGAGATCCCGCAGGCACGGGAGGCGGCGATCCCGTTCGTCTCGAAGCTGTTCCCGAAGTGGCACTGCAAGCGGCTGTTGCGGACTGATCCGTTGAAGTCGCTGATCATCGGCGGGTTCGTTCGCGGCCTGTCGATGCGCGACGTCGAGTCGCTGTGCGAGGAGGCCGGGCTCGGGAGGACATCGAAGTCGACGGTGGCCACGATCTGCGCCGAGCTGCGCGAGCGGTTCGAAGCGTTCTGTCGCCGCTCGCTCTACGACGTCCATCTGGTCGTCCTGTTCCTCGACGCGATCTACCTCCCGGTCCGCCCGAGCGGCCCGAAGGAAGGCGTGATCTGCGCCTGGGGAATCACTGAGAACGGCCACCGGGAGCTGGTTTCCGTGCGGTTGGGGATGCGCGAGTCCAAGGAGGACTGGCTCGAGCTCGGCCGCGACCTCACCACCCGCGGGCTCGCCGCCCCCCGCCTGGTCGTCGCCGACGGCGCGCCCGGGCTGACCGGAGCGGTCGAGGAGATCTGGCCACGCGCCGATCGTCAACACTGCGCCGTTCACCGCCTGCGCAATCTCATCGCCAAGCTCCCCAAGTCAGAACACGACCGGATCCGGTTCAACTACTGGTCAGCGCTCACCGACGCCACGAGTGTCAAGGACGGCAAGCTCCGCCTCCAAGTCCTCATCTCAGAGCTCGAGCATGCCGGCTACGAGTCCGCCGCCCGCTGCCTCTCAGACGACCTCGACGCCTTGGTCGTGCACCTGCGCTACCCGCTCAGACACCGCGAACGCTGGCGCTCCACGAACCTCCTCGAACGCTCGCTCGGGGAGGTCCGCCGGCGCACCAAGGTGATGGGCCGCTTCCCCGGCGAGAGCAGCTGCCTCTCCCTCGTCTGGGCCGTACTCGACCTGTTCCTCAGCCACGCCAGCAACGGCGCCACCTTCACCGACGTCGACCGCCAACACCTCTACCGCATCAAATACCACCAAGCCGACCCCGACACGCTCGACCAGGAGGTAACCGCCGCCTAGACTCCCACCCGGGAACCTGAACCGCGAGCGAATTTACAGCGGTAAATGGACGCAACCCCGCTCCGCGCGGAGACCTCTTAAGCGCGGTAAGCAGGGCGGTCGTCACGTTCGCGGGCAACAACGGCGTGCTTGTTGCGCTCTTGGCGATAAGCACGTCGCTCGTCGCGGCCGGAGTCGGGACCTGCATTCGTTCGGGCGGGGGTGCCGCGGCTGCGCGCCGCCGCGACCATGTTCGTACAGCCCCCGTGGGTGCGAAAGCATGCGGCACCGTACGTGCGACGCGATTCGGCGCGTCGGCGGTGCTGATCGAGCGGAGCCCGCCTGCTGCGGCCGGCGTTCGCTGGTAGACGGCCTGCGAGACGCGGGGAGGAGCGTCGCCGCCGGCCCGGCGCCCTCAGCCGACGGGGAGGTGTTCCTCGGTTCGCTGCACCCTACGGGATGCGGTGGTGGTTGCGGCGACTAGGGCGGCACCGAGCACAGCACCCAAAAGCAACTCTGCGACATACGGGTCGACCGCCTCAGCACGATTCTGCTCGACCTCCCCCGCGGCGGTCATGCCCGGCACGTGGCCGAGGTCGGGAACCAGCCTCGGGTCCACCACATACGTAGATTGGGCGGCGAGAAAGATCAGCAGGCAGACCGCCACACCAGCGGCCGGAGCCGCCAAGGCAGCCTGCTCGGATCGCCAGCGCAGAGCGGTGGAGATAACTAGGCCGAGCGTGATGGTCCCGACCACGCTCAGCAGTGCCCAACTGGGGTGCGCGCGGACGCTCGCGTCGAGCAGCATCGGAACCCACCATGCCGCCAGCCCAGCGACCGTGATCACTGCCATCAGGTGCAGCGTCCGCGGTCGGGCCGCCGTGCGCTGTGCAGTGATCGACAGGACGGACGCGAGGTACAGACTCAGGGCGACGTAGAACATCCATACGCCGCTCTGATCGTGCTGTGGTGAGGCGGCAGCGAACGACGCAAGCGCCAGCAGGATGTACGCGCCAAGTACCACATAGCCCGCGGCGCGGATGCGCCGAGCCGGCGGATGATCGGCGATCGGCCCCAGCGGCCCGGACCGACGTCCGGACCACGCGAGGACTCCGAGAGCCAATACGAACACGATCGTCTGGAGCCGCACGCCAACCCCGTCGATCGAGACCGCGAAGGCGAGCGCGACAGCACCGAAGGTCAGCGCGACCACGTGGAGCGCCACCGTGCGCCTCGCGGTGCGATCGCTGAGCACAGCACGCACGCAGCCCAGCGTGTACCGTCGCCGCGCCCCGACGTCATCCAAGGATGCCAGCTCAGCCCGCATCGCCCGTCCCCAATCCGACCGACGGCTCGGCAGCAGGCGCACCACGACCGCCAGGGCGCGGGCAGGCAGGTCGCGCGCGGTTCCCCCCTCGCTCATGTCACCGCTCCGAACACGGTCTGACGACGGCGGGCGCGCGCGGGCACGCGCCGGTCTGCGACCGCGGCCTGTGCCTCGATGGCCTCGCGTTCGCCCGCGGCGGTGATGCGATACATGTGCCGGCGCGGGCGTCCTACCGGGGGATCCACCTCCCATCTCGCCTCCAGGAGTCCCCGATCACACAGACGCATCAGGATCGGGTACAGCGTGCCCGCCTCAAGCCCGATCTCCTTGCCGAGCTCATAGCCGTAACGCCAAGCCAGCGACTCACGCGCCAACGCGGTCAGCACAGATGCAGTCTGCCAAGAAGGACGCCGAGCCATGGAACAACTCTATCTATATAGAATTCTGGTGGCAATAGCAAACTCACAACCATCCGCGAGTCGATCGTGCTGAACTGCCCGAGGGCTAGCCGGCGGCTGCCTCATGGATGAATCACCGGTCGGTCACGCTTTCGCTCCGCCGGAAGCATCTCCGCATCGTGCAGTCGCTGACCCACTCAGCGCGGCGAGGAGGGCGGTCGGTCGATCGAGGAGGCGCCGGGACCGCTGGTCGCGCTTGTGGCGAATACGAGGGGCATGGCTTCGCCCACTTCGAGACTCGCTTTAATCCCTCGGCGGCCAGCACGGTTTCGTGACTGCTTTCTCTCCGAAACAACCGAGCGGCCGGTCCCTTGGCGCCGTCAAATCACTGTCGTTCGCGAGCGGAGCGGAGACGCCGCGGATGGGCATGTCGGTCGTTCCGGACCGGCGGCGCTAGTCAGTATGGACGCATGAGGCTGGTCCTCGTGCGTCGCATCTTTCGCGGGTTGAACAATGCGGAGTGTTGAGGGCCCGCAGAGGCCAGAGCCGCATACGACCGTGGAGGACCAGCCATGCCTGACGTTATCCCGTGCCTGCATCCGGTGATGTGCGTCTGTGGGTCGCGATCGATCAGCACAAGTTCTCGATCGTCGCCGCGACGCTGCCGCCAGACGGCGGTAAGCCGGAGGTGTCCCGGATCGAGACGACCGAGCGGGCGATCCGCCGGTTCATCGACAAGCTCGGCGGGCCGGACGGTCTGTCGGTCTGCTACGAGGCGGGGCCCGGCGGGTTCGCGCTGTGGCGGCTGTTGACGAGGATGGGGGTGGCGTGTGATGTGGTCGCGCCGTCGCTGATCCCGGTCCGCGCCGGTGACCGGGTGAAGACCGACCGGCGTGACGCGAAGAAGCTCGTCGGCCTCTATCGCGCGGGGATGTTGCGGTTCGTGCATCCCCCGACCCCGGAGCTCGAGGGGCTGCGCGACCTGCTGCCTGCCGTGATGATCTCCGCTGCGCGCGGATGGCGGCGCGTAACCGGGTGCTCAAGCAGCTGCTGCGCCACGGGCGGATCTTCCGCGAGGGCAAGACGGCGTGGACGAAGCTGCACCGCGCTGGCTCGCGCGCCAGCGGCTCGACGATCCGCTCGCGCAGGAGGCGCTCGAGCAGTTGCTGATCCACCTCGACGGGATCGAGCGTCAGCTCGCCACGCTCGACGCCCGCTTGGCGAGATCGCCGGCAGCGAGCGGTGGAGCGGCCAGGTGCAGATCCTCACGCGGTTTCGTGGGATCTCGACGCTCACCGCGCTCGGGTTGATCGCCGAGATCGGCGACTTCGCCCGGTTCTCTCACCCGCGCGAGCTCGCGTCCTGGCTCGGGATCACCCCGAGCGAGTACTCCTCCGGCGATCAGCAGCACCGCGGGCACATCACCCTGCCGGCAACCGTCACGCCCGTCGGCTGCTGATCGAGGCGCCTGGCACTACCGCCACCCGCCACGGCGCCCCGCCGCCGGCCCGGCGCCCGACGAGCGCGCCTGGCAAGCCCAAGTCCGGCTCTATCACCGCCACCGGCACCTCACCGAGCACGGCAAACGCTGCACCGTCGCGAACGTCGCCGTCGCGCGCGAGCTTGCCGGGTTCCTGTGGGCCGCGATGACCAACCAGCCGCTCCGCGCCACCGACACGACCGCATCATCCCCGTCCACCGCGACCAGCTCCAGGAGGCCGCCGCCTAACACCCGAAGTCCTTTCCCCGTGGTGGGGCCGGGCGGCGCGGTGCGACCCGCCCGGAGGACCCTCGATGGGTCTATGCGATTTCGACTCGCGACGCTAGTACGAGGCAGCTCACGACCGGACACTGTCCTGCGGTCCCGACCCGCGCATCTCAGAGTGACAGTCGTCGTTGCGCTCGCACCCGCCGCCCGGCCCCACCAACCACCACCATGAAATGACCAACAACAACAACGGCTGGCGATCAGAGCGGCCCTTGACACGCGCGTCCATTTGAGACCTTGTACGCGGGCTGTTGGGGAGTGGTCGGGTAGGCGAGAGGCGCCCGGTGTCGCGCGGCGTGGCCGACTGACTCCTGGTTTCCTCTCGCCCCCCATCGATCCGTGCATGCGGTTCTCCCGCACACGGCTCGCCGACGTTCTTCACCGCCGGCATTCAGCGAGCCCGGTGCCGCGGCCGGAAGGCTCGCGGCGGGACGACGATTCCGTTGAGGTCGATCAGCCCGAGACGGTCGGGGGATTGGCGGGCAACGACCCACCAGCCGAACCGCCGGTCACGCTGATGCCGGTTGGCGACAAATATCGACAGCCGGTTGATGGCGTGGAGGGTGATCTTGTCGAAGAACTGGGCGGAGTTTCCGTATCGGAAGTAGGCCGCCCAGCCGCTCAGGAACCGGTTGAGGTCCTGAACGATCTCCTCGACGGGGAGCAGCAGCCGTTCACGCGCGGTGATCTCCCGAACGCGTTGGCGGGCGTGCTGCATGGCCTGGCGTGAGGGCCAGCGGACCAAGAACGTGAGGTGTTGTGACCGCGGGGTGTTGCCGCGCACGTAACGGTGATGGAAGCCAAGGAAGTCAAACCCCTCGCCCCCTTCTCGCAGGTGCACGATCCTCGTCTTGGCTTGCTTTAGCTCCAAGCCGAGCTCCGCCAGGATCATCGAGAGTGCCGTGAGGGCGTCCTCGGCTTCCTGTTCGGTGCGGCACATCACGAGCAGATCGTCCGCGTAGCGGCACAGAACCCCGGTGCCGCGCCTGGCCCACTGCCGATCGAGCCGGTGTAGGTAGACGTTGCACAGGACGGGTGAGATCACCCCGCCCTGCGGGGTGCCGGCCGCGCTGCGTTTGACCGCCCCGTTCTCCAAGACCCCAGCGCGCAGCATCGCGCGCAAGAGCTTCAGGATGTGGCGGTCAACGATCCGTTCCTCGATCGCCGACATCAACGCCTCGTGCGGGATCGCCTCAAAACAGTCGGCGATGTCCGACTCGGCGACCCATCGCCTGCCTCTCCAGGACTCGTCAACGACGACCTGGAGCGCGTCGTGAGCCGAACGCCCGGGCCGAAACCCGAACGAGCACTCGAGCATGTCAGCCTCAAAGATCGGCTCAATGACGATCTTCACCGCCGCCTGCACGACACGATCACGGACCGCCGGGATCGAGAGCGGACGTAGCTCCTCACGCCCGGGCTTCGGGATGAACACCCGGCGCGCGGGAAGCGGACGCCAGCGCCCGTCCTGCAGCTCCGTGGCCAGCTCGTCAAGGAGCCGGTCAGCGCCGTACTCCTCGACATCAGCGATGGTCTGCTTGTCGATGCCAGCCGCGCCGCGATTGGCGCGCACCAACTCCCACGCCCGCTCCAGAACATCCCTGCGGTAGACCTTGTCCCAGAGCGCGTGAAACCGTCGTCCGGGATCGGCTTTGGCCGCCCGGTAAAGCGTTCGCTGCAGTTCTCGGACTGTGTCTTGCTTGGTGGTCCTAGCCACGATGTGGCACTCACCGGCCCTTCCCTGTGCGTGACGCATGAACGAAGCAGCGGCCCTTCCCTCACCGCGGGTTCTGTTGTCCCGTCGGCTCAAGCGGTAATACGGCCGCCTCCGACTCCCTCCCGGCCGGCCGCCCACTTCCCAGCGGTCAGCTGGTTATAGGACGCCACGCTCCGACCGACACACCGCAGCACCAATCGGGCCGGGGAGGGTCTCCCCAGTTCCCGCCATCACCATCTGAACGTTCCACGCCCTCTACGCCGGGAAGTTCCTCGGGGCTGCGATCCAGGCTCTTAACCCCTTCCATGGCCTTCGCCGTGACGGACTCGGCTCGGCACTCCCTATCCCCCGCCCGAAGGCAGGCACAATAACGACGCGGCAGGCTTCGCTTAACGCTGCGGACCGCTCAGTCGCTCCCCCAACAGGGCTTTCGACACTGGGCTTCGACCCGACCCGTTTCCAGACCGAGCCGCCAGCCTGCTACCGGGCCTCCTGGCAGCTACCCGGACCGGACTCACACCGGCAGGCGACGACGAGCTTATGTTGGATCAGCTACTCAACAAGCACCTCCAACGCTGGGCGCACTCCGAGGATCTGTGTAGGCATGAACGAAAGAGACGCTCATGCCTTCAACCAAAGAGAAGTTCTTCGAGTCAGCGAGTGATCCTGCATCGGTATGGCGCCGGCGGCGAGCCGCCAGGCGAGCCGCCGGCGCCCCGCTTGGAAGGGCGCGCACATCGGGGCTCTGAGCCAGGAGCTGGTGGATGACGCCGTGGACCGCGCGAGACTGCGTGGGATGGCGGAGCGGCCCGGTGGCGAGCGGATCCCGGATGAGGTGATCGATCAGCTGCTGGCCGGCGCGAGCGACCGAGGAGGAGATCGCCGGGCCCGGCGGGCTGCTGGCGCAGCTGACCAAGCGGCTGGTGGAGCGGGCGATGGAGGTCGAGCTGACTGACCATCTGGGCTATGAGCCGCATCAGGAGCCGCCGGGCGGGACGGGCAACACGCGCAACGGCACCAGCCCGAAGACGCTGGTGACCGAGCACGGCCAGGTCCCGATCGACGGCGCCGCGCGATCGCGACGGCAGCTTCGAGCCGAAGATCGTCCGCAAGCGCCAGCGCCGCTTCCAGGGGTTCGACGACAAGATCCTGGCGCTCTACAGCCGCGGGCTCTCGACGCGGGATATCGAGGCGCACCTGGAAGAGATCTACGGCGTGAAGGTCGGCCGGGAGCTGATCTCGAAGGTCACCGACGGGGTCATGGACGACGCGCGCGCGTGGGCCGCCGGCCGCTGGAGGACGTCTACCCGGTGATCTTCCTCGACGCGCTGGTGCTCAAGATCCGCGAGGGCGGGAGCGTGCAGCGCCGCGCGTGCTACCTCGCGCTCGGGATTACTCTCGAGGGCGACCGCGACGTGCTCGGCCTGTGGTTCCAAGAGACCGAGGGCGCGAAGTTCTGGATGCAGGTGCTCTCCGAGCTCAAGCAGCGCGGCGTCAGCGACATCCTGATCTGCTGCGTCGACGGGCTCAAAGGCTTCCCCGAGGCGATCGAGGCGATCTTCCCCAAGACCACAGTGCAAACCTGCGTGGTTCACCTCATCCGCCACTCCTTGAAATACGTCCCCCGGCGGGAGCGCGAGCAGGTCGCCCGCGACCTGAAACCGATCTACACCGCGGTCGACGCCGACGCCGCTCAGCAGGCGCTGGAGGCGTTCGATGAGAAGTGGGGCGCCCGGTTCCCGGTCATCACCCAGGCCTGGCTGAACGCCTGGGAATACGTGATCCCGTTCCTGGCGTTCCCGCCCGAGGTCCGCCGCGTGATCTACACCACCAACGCCATCGAAGCTCTCAACCGCCAGCTGCGCAAGGCGATCAAGACCAAAGGCCACTTCCCCAACGAGGACGCCGCCCGCAAGCTGATCTACCTCGCGCTCACGAACGCCGTCCCGGCATGGACTCGGACGCGCAACTGGACCGTCGCGCTGCTGGCGTTCAAGATCCATTTCGGCGACCGGCTCCCAGACGCAACCTGACACCCACACCTAGACAACCCTCAACCCACACTTTAGACTTCACACCAGCTCAACCGCCTACACAGAAAACGGGACACCCTCGGCTGTTGCCTCGATGGCGCGCCGCGCGGGTCGGCCGCTTCCGTACGGCGCCCGGCGGGCGACTGTGCCACCACTTCGCACGCCGCGTTCGCTGCTGCCGCCCCCTGGTAGAGGGGTAGCGCGGGCGTCGCGGCGTCACCCTCCGGGCGCGTCGACTCGCGGTCTTTCGCGCTGATGCCGTAGTCGGCCGCGCTGGGGGTGATCGCTCGGTTGTTGTCCAGCGGAGAGCGCAAGGCCGCTTGATTTCCCATCCCCGAACTTCCGGATCCGACAAGGCGCCACTGAGATCGTCGGCTGGGCAATGCCGGCGGAGTGGAGCTGTCGCGTCGCGCGTCTCGACCGCATGACGACGTAGCTGCTCGTGCCCTGAGCAGCTGCGAGACACAGACGACACGAGTACGCGTCGCGACGCAAAGCGGATAGACCCGTTCTCGCGGGTCCCGCGAGAAAGCGCAAATCGCGAACGCGAGGATCTGCTCCAGGATCACGGATAAGCACCTCACGCTGCGCGGGAAACCCAGCCGCACCGGTCCGCGGGGAAGGACGGCTGAACAAACCCAGCGACCATCCGCGACGTTTTCGCTACTCGGGCTGCGAGGCGTCGGTGAATTCGCGAAACAGGCCGGTGACCACGAACACGGTCTGCTCGGCGATATCCACCGTGTTGTCGCCGATCCGCTCCAGGCAGCGCGCCACGAGGATCATGAACATGGCCCATTCGCGCAGTTCGAGGTCGTCGCCGATCTCGACCGCGCGTTTGAAGATCTCCCGGTTGAGCCGGTTGATCTCGGTGTCCTGGCGGACCAGGTCTTGCGCCAGTCCGGTGTTGCGCTCGACGAACGCGTGCTTGGCTTGGGAGACCTGGGAGCGGGCCAGGCGGCCCATCCGCTCGATCGTGTCGAGGATGTCCTTGTCCTTGGGCGCCTCGTAGCCGGAGAGCGGCACCAGCTTCGCGATATTGACGCACTGGTCGCCCATGCGCTCGACGCAGCGGATCACGTGGAGCAGCGCGGCGACGATCCGCAGGTCCCCCGCGACCGGCGCCTGGCGCGCAAGCAGCGACAGGATGCCCTGGTGGACCTCGAGGTAACGTCCGTCGATTCGGTCGTCGTCGGCGACGACCATGCCGGCGAGCTCGACGTCCTGGTAGGAGATCGACTCGAGCGATCGGTCGAGCTGCTGGATGACCAGGTCCAGCCCGTCGAGGGACTGGGCCTCGAGCGCTGCCAAGTCTTCATGGAATCGATGACGCGTTTGTTGCACGCGGGCAACGGTATCCGACATAGGACTTGAGTTTCACAAGACGTTCACAAGACGTAAACATCTTGCTTGCGCTTCTGGGAATTTGGGCGTCGCACCGGAGGGACGACCGGCTCGGCGCGGGGGTGATCGCGACGGATCAGACACGACTATCGGGCCCCTCCCAGCACACGTAGGGCAACAGCTCCAGGTCGTCCCAGTCGTGCGCCCGATGGCGATCTCGGCATGCCGGAACAATCGTGACGTGGGTCGCGGAGCCCGTCGATCGGCGCCGCTCAGGCCACCTCGGTCTGAACCTCGACCGGCAGCAGACGCGGCACCTCGGCGCGGCCGCGTCCCTCGTCCGATATGTCCTCGAGGCTGCGGCGCGAGGGCTCGGGCAGAACGAGCGTGAGCAGCGTACCGACGAGCGCCATGCCGGCGGCGAACTTGAGCGCGCCGGCGAGCCCGAAGGCGTTGCTGATCTGAGGGAACAGGTAGACGCCCAAGAACGCGCCTAACTTGGCGATCCCGGCCGAAAGGCCGTGGCCTGTCGTCCGCACCGACGTTGGGTAGCACTCGGCGGCTATCACGAACGTGGTCGTATTGGGGCCGAATTCGGCGAAGAAGTAGCTCGCTCCAAACAGGAGCAGGAACGGCGTCGTGGCGCTGGTCACTCCCGGAATGAGCGCGATCATCAGGAACATCGCCCCCATCGCCGGGAAGCCGATCAGCTGGAGCCGGCGGTGGCCGATTCGGTCCATAAATGCGCACGCTAGGAAGTAGCCGGGGACAGCAAAGACCGAGAAGATCAGCAGGTTGAGCAGCAGCGACTGCTGCAGCGTCGCTCCATGGCCGAGCACCTGGAGGACGATCTTGGGGGCGGAGACAGCGTTCCCGTAGTAGGCGTAGTCGAACACGAACCACGTCCCGGCGGTCCCGAGCAACGTGAGCAGAAGGCGGCGGTCAGACAAGAACTGCCTGAGGCTGATCCGCTCGGCGGCTTGGGCCGTACCCGTGGCGACGACCTGGCCGCCCGAGAAGCGACGCACGCCGTCGGCGGCGCCGCGACCGTCGCCCTTCACCTGGGCCAGATACCGCGGCGACTCCGGCATCCGCAGCCGGGCGTAAAGCACCAGCGCCGAGGGCACCGCACCGAGGCCGAGCAGGATGCGCCATAGCAGGTCGTGGTCGACCCCCGCCCATATAAGCACCAGCCCCGCGATGTATCCGGCCACGGTCCCAAGCGCCTGCATGGCGAACACCAGACCGACCAGCCGGCCTCGGTCCCGGCGATTTGCGTACTCGCTCATCAACACCGCGGAGACGGGGTAGTCACCGCCCACCCCAAAACCAAGGAGGAAGCGGAAACCGACCAGGAAGATGAAGCTCGGCGCGAACGCCGAGGCCAGCGCGAACACCACCATCACCGCGGCGTCGAACACCGCGATCCGCTTGCGGCCCAGCAGGTCAGCAAGCCGCCCCAGCACACAGGCGCCGAGGAAAGCACCCAACAGCGTCATCGAGTTGATCAGCCCCGTCTGGGTCGCACTGAGATGCCACTGCTTGGCCAGCAGCGTCGACGCGACCCCGATGATGAAGAGGTCATAGGCGTCGGTGAAGAAGCCCATCCCCGAGACAAAGATCGCCTTCGCGTGAAAGCGCGACAGGCGCGCCTCGTTGATGGCCTCAATTACCTCCAACTAGGACCCCCGGGCAGGTTCGGTGTTCGCCCCCCGGGCGCTAAATCAAGCGCTCCTGACCCCACGCCTGAAAGTCTGAGCGACCGAGCGGCCGAGCGTGTAATCATCTTGTGAACGGATTGTGAAATCAGCTTCGGGGTAGGCGCGTCATCCGTTCTGGATGACCCCACGGGCCGACCCAAGCCCCCGAACGTCGCATTCGGAGGGCAAAACCGGCAGGCGAGCAAGCAGGCCGGGCTCCGCTTCACCCGTTCTCGCAGTGAAGTCGGCAAACGCGCGATCCTTGCGCCCGCTGTTGGCGACCGGCCACTACCGGACCGCGGGGTGCTGGTCCACGAGATCAACGACAGCCGGACCGACAACATCGGCCCCAGCGGGCACCTTCGATACGCGTTCCAGGCCCCGTCAGCTATCCGTCGGATCCCCAGCCACTGCCAGGCGGACGAATCCTGCTCGCCGACTGCGCCAATCCCGGCCACATCCTGCTCCTCGACCACGCGGTCCGGGTGCAAGAGCGCTACGGGCCCACCGGCGGCTACGGGCGCTCGGATCATCCCTCGCCGGCCGCTTGCGGCAGATCCGCGGCCCAGAGATCCTGTCCCCAAGCTGGCGCCACCGGGGCGGCGCTTCAGCAGCAACTGGCGTTGCGCCGCGAGCCCTTCTCTCAAGCTTCTGGTTCGCGATGAGGTCGACGGCGAGCCCGAGCGACCCCGGAGCGACCGCGGAGCGACCAACGCTAAACCAACCACACCCCCCGCGTGGCCGGCGGGAATACAACCGACGACGCTCTGCTACCGCGGACCAGCCGGTATGGAAGTCAGTGCTGCTTCGCCTGCAAATCGCGTCTCACGCCAGCGCCGCCGAGCAACTCGCGTAGCGCGGGAAGCGCGCAAGGCGACCGCGAGCAGTCCACGCCGGAGCTCGATGCGCCAGGCGTTAGCCAGGCGACTGCATCCTGCAAGCAGCAGAGCAACAGCGGGAGGTTGTCCCGGGGCTCGTAGAACTGAGATGGACGCACGTGTCAAGGGCGATGGGTTGATTGGTGTTGTTGGTCATGGGGGTGGTTGGGCTGGGGGCCAGGCGACCGTCGCGGCGGCAACGACGACTGTCACTCTGAGATGCGCGGGTCGGAACCGCAGGACAGTGTCCGGTCGTGAGCTGCCTCGCACTTTGATCGCGAGTCGGGATCGCATAGTTCTGATCGAGGTTCCTCCGGCGGGCCGCGGCGGTCGCCTGGCCCCCAGCGTGGTTTGTGTGGTTTAGGCTGCGGTCTCCTCTAGGAGGGGTTGGTTGGTGGCGGCCGCCCAGAGGAAGCCAGCGAGTTCCCGAGCGACTGCGGTCGTGGTGACCGTCGAGCGTTTCCCTTGGGCGGTGAGGTGCCGGTAGCGGTGGTGTAGGCGGACCTCGGCTTGCCAGGCCCGCGGGTGGCGCTGGGGACCGCGGTCGCGCAGCCGGGGTGGGTGGCGGTAGGACCAGGCCGCTTCGATCAGGAGCCGGCGGGCGTGCCGGTTGCCAGTCAGGGTGATGTGTCCGCGGTGGCGTTGGGAGCCGGAGGAGTACTCGCTGGGGACGATCCCCAGCCAGGAGCTCAGCTCGCGGGGATGAGAGAAGCGGGCGAAGTCGCCGATCTCGGCGATCAGCCCGAGCGCGGTACGGGTGGCGATCCCTTTGAACCCGGTCAGGATCTGAACGATCGATGCCCATCGGTCACCGCGGGCGATCTGCTCAAGATCGCGGTCCAGCGCGTCGAGCTGGCGGTCCAGGCCGTTGAGATAGAGCAGCATCTGCTCCAACGCGGCCTGCGCGAGGTTGTCGTCGAGGCGCTGGCGGGCGATCCACTGACGGTGCAGCAGGGTCCACTGCGTCTTGCCGTCTCGGAATATCCGTCCGTGACGCAACAGTTGCTTGCTGACCCGGTTTCGGGCTGCGGTCCGGGCGCAGCGCAGATCATCGCGGCAGCGCATCAGGTCTCTGAGGCCCTCGGTCTCTGCCGACGGCGCGGCCACGAACGACAGCTGTCCACCCCGATAGAGCCGCACCAGCTTCTTGGCGTCACGGCGATCGGTCTTGACCCGGTCGCCGGCACGCACCGGGATCAGCGACGGCGCGACCACGTCGCAGGCGACGCCCAGTTCGATGAGCAACCGCAGCAGAGCGAACCCGCCCGGTCCCGCCTCGTAGCAGACCGCCAGGCCCTCCGGGCCGCCGAGTCCTTCAATGAACCGTCGTATCGCCGCCCGAGTCGTCTCGATCTGGCGCACCTCAGGCTGACCGCCCGCGGGCGGCAGCGTCGCGGCCACGATCGAGAACTTGTGCACGTCCAGGCTGACCCACAGACGCACATCCGCGGGCGCGTTAGAGATAACGTCAGGCATGGCTGGTCCTCCGGTTGTATGCGGCTCTGGCCAAGACGGCCCTCAACACCGCTGACGCTAACCCGCGAACCCGCAACGCGTGAGGGCCAGCCTCATCGCGTCCATACTGACTTTGAGGCGACGGCGGTCGCTCCGGCCCGTCCGTTCTTGGTGGGAGTGTGGCGGGCGATCCGGCAAGATCGAAGGAGGAACCGCCGTGAGGTGCAACATTACCGGTCGCTGAGGCGATCAACGATGAGGCCGTGCTCCCGGAGCGTGTTCAGGAGGCGTTGGGGCAGTTGCTCGGGGCTGCGAAGGAGGGGCTGTTGGCGCTGTCGGTCGAGGTTGGGCTGGGTGTGCTGCGGGAGCTGCTCGAGGCCGAGGTCGAGGAGATTGTCGGTCCGAAGGGCAGGCACGACCCGGAGCGTGTCGCGGTTCGTCACGGCCACGAGAACGGGGAGGTGACGCTCGGCAGCCGGGGGGTGTCGGTCGGGCGTCCCCGGGTTCGCTCGGCGGATGGCGAGTCGGAGGTCGCGCTCCAGACCTACGAGCATTTCGCCGATCGTGACTTGCTCGGCCGGGTGGCGCGGTTTGAACCAGGGAGCGACGTCGCCGAGCGCTTGTTTATTGTGCGCAGTGGGACCGTCGAGGTTATCGATGGCGGACTGCCGGAAGGGCACGTCCGCGTAGTGCGCTGCAGAGGCATTCTCGGCGGACTGGCGTTGTTGCCAGAGGGCGCCCGGTCGACAACGGAACGCGCAAGGCCGGACGTCGAGCTGCTCGATCTCGGGTGTAGTATCGGTGTGCGTTCGCTTCAACCCTCGGCGGGCGTGGTTTCCGGCTCTAGCTCTTGGCCGATGTGAGCGTGTTGACCGCATCGGTCTGCGCGATGAAGCGGGTGTCAGGAGCCGAGTTCATGGTCGTTTCGTCGACGGACGGAAGGGATCGGTCTGGTGGGACGCCGGTCGCGTGCCGTGGGCTGTGACGCGCTCGAGGGGGGCGTCGCCGAGAGCGAGTTGGCGCGTCAAGCGCCGGTCAGCATTTGCCGGTCACCGGCGGGGCCGCTGGTGTCGACGCCGCCAGAGGTGCACGTCAGGGCTCACGATCGGCGTCTGGTTGCGGTGCGAGGAACTTCGGCTGCGCGGTTGAAGCCGCCGCTCGCGGCGACCACGCGCTCTCATGGGTTGGGGCGGTCGAAGCGATCGGCGATCTGATCCCGATCGCGTACCAGCCCAAACGCCAGGCGTGGCTCACCGGTCTCGCCGCGAAACGGGCGAGAAACGACGCCGTGTCGACCGACTGGAGATCAGGGGAGACCTCGCGTGGCTCGTGATCGCAAACTTTGGGCGGTTGTGGCCCCGTTCGTGGAGCGGTGGTTCCTCTCGTTGGAGGAGTGACAGATGGCAGCAAAGGCTGGAGCGCACGCGGTTGACGGGAAGCACGCCGGCGGGACGAAGACGGCCAAGAGGGCGGCCTCCAACGTGGTCCGCGAATCGCCGCCCAGTACCTATACCGATTCGATCAACGGTAGGCGGCGGCCGAAGTACGGCAAGAAGGGCAAGCTCGCCCGGCGCTACTACGAGCGGGAGCTGACGGCGCTCCAGGAGGAGCTCGTCAAGCTGCAGTACTGGGTCAAGCACGAGTCGCTGAGAGTCGCGATCGTGTTCGAGGGCCGTGACGCTGCTGGGAAGGGTGGCGTGATCAAGCGGATTGTCGAGCGCACCAACCCCCGGATCATCCGTGTTGTTGCGCTGGGCGTCCCGACCGAGCGAGAGCGCGGCCAGTGGTACTTCCAGCGCTGGTCGACGCAGCTGCCGGCGGCGGGCGAGATCGTGCTCTTCGATCGCAGCTGGTGCACGCGCGCGCTCACCGAGCGGGTGATGGGGTTCTGCAGCGACGAGGAGTACGGGGAGTTTCTGCGGTCCTGCCCGCAATTCGAACGGATGCTGATCCGCTCGGGGGTCGTTGTCTTGAAGTATTGGTTTTCGGTGGGTGATGAGGAGCAAGAGCGCCGCTTTCAGGCGCGGGCCGCCGATCCAAAGCGGCGCTGGAAGATGAGCCCGATGGATATCGAGTCGCGCGATCGCTGGGTCGACTACTCCCGCGCCAAGGACGCGATGTTCGAATACACGGATACGAAGGACTGTCCTTGGTACGTCGTCGATGCTGACGACAAGAAGCGGGCGCGACTGAACTGCATCAGCCACATCCTGGAGTCCATCGACTACGAAGATGTCCTCCCGCCCCCGATCGAGCTACCGCCGCGCGCCGAGCGGGGCGGCTACGTCCGCCCGCCGCTCGAGTCACAGACCTTCGTCCCGGCACGCTTCTGAGCGAGCCGTCCCGGTCCGATCGACCGTCTGCCCCCGCCCACGATTGACGCCTCGCGGCGTGTGAATTCCCGCGGCCGGGTGGTGCCGGCGTACGCGTGGTCGGTTCTAGCGGACCCCGCCGCGCTATCGAGGAGGATCGGCCTGTAAAAGATTTGTGAAAGCCTGGTGCGGCGAAGTTCGCCTTGCCGGACCAGCTCCGTTGCCGGTCAAGCTATGACAAATATCTCTATTGCTCGAGCTGCGGCTAAAATCAGCCGCAGCGATCACGATGAGCAGTGGACAGGACGGAGCGCACCGCCTGTCCTCATTCTCGCGGCGCATGCCGTTCAGATGCTCTCGGCCGCCAGCACGCCGATCGTCGTTGCGTCAATCCCGGCCCGCCGTTCGGGCTCGCTGCGTGAAGGCCCTCGGAGCTCGAACAAGCGGTGAGTGCCTCGCCGGCACCCGGGCGTTCTCGCACGCCGCTGGCCGTCCTGTCGTCGCTCCCGATCTTCGTGTCGCTGCGCGGCTACCGGCGCGCCTGGCTGGGCGCGGACGGACTCGCTGCTCTGGCGCTGGTGGCTATCGTCGTCCCGTCGCAGCTCGCGACCTCGCGGCTGGCGGGGATGCCGCCCGTGACAGGCCTGTATGCCTTCGTCGCCGGTACCGTGATGTTCGCGCTGTTGGGCTCCAACCCGCAGATGTCGGTCGGCGCGGACTCCACGATCGCGCCACTATTCGCTGTCGGGGTCGCCCACCTCGCCTTGACCGGATCATCCCGCTACGTCGCCCTAGTGGGGTTAGTGGCGGTGCTCGTCGGGGTCCTCGTGGCCCTGGTTGGGATCCTGCGCTGCGGCTGGATCGCCGAGCTCCTGTCCGATCCGATCATCACCGGATTCCTCGCAGGCGTCGCGATCATCATCATCGTCTCCCAGCTGAGCGACCTGCTCGGCCTTCCGCCCGCCAGCGGTTCGACGCTGCATCGGCTCAGCGAGGTCGTCCGCCATCTGCCAGAGACCAACGGCTGGACACTGGCGATCGGCATCGCCGTGTTTGTCGTGATCGCCGTCGCCCGTCGGGTTAATCGCAGACTACCCGGAGCGTTCGTGGGGCTGATCGGATCCGCCGTCCTGGTCGGGGTGCTGGACCTCCAGGCGCACGCCGTTGCCGTGCTGGGCAACGTGGCCGACACCCCGCCGAGGTTCGGGCTCGCGGAGCTGTCGTGGTCCTCGATCGGCAGCGTCCTGCCGCTCGCGGCGGTCGTCGCGCTGGTGGTGGTCATCCAGTCGGCTGCCACCACCCGGGCCGCCGCCGATCAAGGCGGATACGACATCGACGTGAGCCGCGATCTTCTCGGGGTCGGCGCCGGCAACGTGCTCGCCGGGGTGGCGGGCTCCTTCCCCGTCGACGCGAGCCCGCCGAGCACCGCCGCGGTAGCGTCGGCCGGCGGACGGACACAGCTGGCAACTCTCGCGGCCGCCGCGGTGGTCGTGGTGCTCGTCCCCGCGGCCGCGTTGCTCAAAGACGTGCCGCTGGCCACATTGGCGGCCGTGCTGATCTTCGTCGCGATCCACCTCTTCCACGCTCGCGAGCTCGCCGCGGTGTTCCGATTCGACGCGTGGGAGTTCAGTCTTGCCGTGATCACTCTGCTGACGGTCGCGTTGATCGGGGTGGAGCAGGGCATCGGCGTCGCGGTCGGGCTCGCGATCCTGGACCGCACCCGGCTCAGCGCCCGTCCACACACACACATCATGGCCCGCATCCCCGGCGGCACAAGCTGGGAGCCACTCAAATCCGACCGCGAGCAAATCGAGGTCACCGGCGTGCTCGTCGTGCTCTACGCGTCACCGCTGTACTTCGCCAACGCGGCCAATTTCCGCACCCAGGTCGACAAAGCCCTCGGCCACCCTTCGAGCCGCCCACACGTGTTCGTGCTCGACGTCGTCGGGATGCACGACATCGACTTCACCGGCGCGCGCGCCCTCAACGACGTCCTCGACGAGCTCGACCGCCGACACATCACCTTCGCCATGACCAGAGCCGGCAACCACCTGCGCGAGAACCTCGCCCGTAGCGGCCTGCTCAAAAGGATCGGCCCACACCATCTCTACCCCAGCGTCGACGACGCCGTGAGAGCACTCGACCCCGAGAACATCTCGTGAAACCTCCAAGCTCACTCCTCATCGTCGGCACCCCGCCCGCTCGCCCGACGCCCGCGACACGCTATTGACATCGAAGCGACATCGGTCGCCAATTACGCGCCTCGAAACGGAGGATCATTGCTACTGATCAGGCCCGGAACGGAAGTGCGCGCCGACGTCGAGCTGGCTGCCGGTTCTCCTGCGGGCGTCGTCGGTCGCGCTCCCGCTTCGCGAGTGGGCGGGGAATTGCCGATTACTGGCAGAGCTTCCTGGAGCTCTGGGCGGTTGCGGCCCGCCGCCTGAGTGCGGTGATCGCTGCTGCGGTGCAGTGCGGGCAGGGGGCTCTCGCGTTGGGCCGGCTGGACCGAGCGCGGCGGCTGCTTTGGGCTTGGGTTTCGCGGAGGAGGGTTTCTGTGTCATCGCATGGATGCCGACGGCCGCGACGGCGACAACGATGAAACCGCAGACTCCGCTGAGGTGGAGAGCCCGTAGCGAGTGGCCGGTCTCGCTGCGGGTCTTGCCGCGTGAGACGCCGAGCAGCATAAGCCCAAACACGATCACCACGCCGGTGTCGCCGATGACCGCGGCGAGGATGATCGTCCAGAGCTCGTTCCAGTTGATCAGCGCGGCGGCGATCGTGATGCTCGTGCTCATTCCGGTTGCTCAGGCGCACGACGTGCCGTCGGGCTGCTACTCGCCGCCGGCATCGTGATCTACGGCCTCACCCTAGTCGCGCACAAGACCTAGGCACAACCCAACCGGGGGGCACCAACCCTTCGCCAGCCGGCTGTGCGGCTTGTCGCCAAGCCGGGCTAGACGGATCGCCTCCCGGCGGAACTCCTCGGGATACGGCGGCCGAGTTCTGGGCACCTGAACCTCACTTTCCCCGGCTTACGACCGGAAGCGCTCAAGTGTCGTCGAAAACGGGGCAACTCCAGCCCGAGCGGGCCGCTTGAGGCTTCCGGATCGGACGACTTCGGGAAGCGCGGCAGCGGTCTCCGCGGCGCCGGCCGATCAGTTCTGCAAGTCGTTCAACCGGGAAGAGATTCGCGGGCTCGGTCGGGCGCCTGCTCCGTCTATGAGAGCGACAGCGCCGGACCGTTTGCTGACCGGCGCGAGTCAGACGATCGGCAAGCGCCTCGTGGCCGTACCATCCGCGCCGGCGTCGTACCCGCATTCGTGCCAAAGATGGCATGAGCTGGTTCGGCGTGGGGTCGGTGTTGAAGGTGGCCGGTCCTCCGCGTCGAACGGCATCGGTTGAAGGCCCGCACGGATAGCAGCCGCGCGCGCCGGCCATTCGAATAGGAGGTACCGACCGTGTCCCACGGTATGCGATGGGTCGGGCTGGACGCTGCACGCGTTGCTGCGAACAGTTTGCTGTTCGACGCGGAAGCCCAAGGCTTGATGAGGAGTCAGACATGTCGATCGTGATGGGCCTTGATCAGCATCGGGCGCAGATCACCGCTGAGTGGCTCGACACCGACACCGGTGAGGTGTCGCGTAGTCGGATCGTGCCGGCGGACCGTTCGGGTGTGCGCAGGTTCTTGGCGCGGTTCGGTGGCCGGGAGCTCGAGGTGGCGTTGGAGGCGACGACGGGCTGGCGGTTCGTGGTCGAGGAGCTTCGCCGTGTCGGCGCCCGGGTGCATCTCGCGGAGCCGGCGGAGACGAGCGCGTTGCGGGGGAACAAGCAGCGCGCGAAGAACGATCGGGCGGACTCGAGGCATCTGCGGGAGCTGTTGATGGCCGGCCGGCTGCCGGAGTGCTGGATCGCGCCGGACCATCTGCTCGACCTCCGCGCTCGGGTCAGGTTGCGTCACACGCTGGTGGATGAGCGCGGCGAGTGGCAGCAGCGGATGCAGGCCGTGCTCTACCACCACGAGTTTCCGAAGCGTGCCGGGCTGCTGACCGCGGTGAACCGTGCGTGGCTGGAGCAGCTTTCGTTGCCGGCCGCGGGGCGTGAGCAGATCACGGTCGCGCTCGCGATGATCGACGCCGTCGACGCTCGCGTCGCGCCGCTGGATAAGGAGCTGCGCGCATATGCGCGTCGCCAGGCCGGCTGCCGGGCGTTGCAGGCCGCGCATTACGGAATCGGTGCGCTGACGAGCGTGGTGATCCTCGCCGAGCTCGGCGACGCGCGCCGGTTTCACTCCTCCCGTGAAGCGGTCCGCTATGGCGGGATGGACATCACCGTCCACGCCTCAGACAAGCGCCGCGCCCCGGGGCACCTGTCCCGGCAAGGGCCGCCGGCGTTGCGCTGGGCGCTGTACGAGGCCGCGCAAGCCGCGCGGCGGCCCGGCTCACCAGACCGCCCGTACTACGAGCAGGCCGCGCAGCGGCTCGGCGGGAACCGCGCGTGTCTGACGCTTGCTCGCAAGCTGCTCAAACGCAGCTATCACACCCTCCGAGAGCTCGGAGACGAGGCGCTCGCGCCCGCGTGAGAAGAACGTTCCGTGCGCGCCACGCCTCATGTCACCGATGCACCGCGGCCGGCTCCCGGCATTGCGCTGCCGCCACGTTCGCGTGGACGGCCTCCAAAGACTGAGCGGCCGCAACGCTTCACCCAGCGGGAACAACACCCCATCAACCATCATGTCGCCGGCCGGGTAGCCAACCCCAGGTCGCGGACCGAGATAAGCCTGGGCGCCCGCGCGCACACTGTCCCCCAGCGCCAGCATCGGCACTGCCTGTCTCACGTCAAGCAGCCGCTGGCGCACGATCACAACGACACCGGAAAACGCGTCTGACGAGGCGTCAACCAACAAGAAAACTGCGGCGGCTACTTGACACGAGGCGCCTGCACAGATAAGCGCAACTCCGAGCGGAGCGGCAACCATGGCCTAAGACCCTACGACGCGGTGGGTCTCGAGATTGGCGAGGCGCAGGTTCCTTGGTGCGATCAACGCGACACCCGGTTGACGATGCCGCGCAACTCTGGGTGGTTGCCGATGTCGCTGTTCTGTCCGTTCCGGTACTCCGGAAAGGCCCTGTCCTGCCCTTCCGGGAAGCGGCTTCTGGGCTGCATCTGGACACACAACGACGGATCAGCGATCCGCACGCCACGCTCTCGCCGCCCGCATCTCCGGCGTCATGGTCGCGCGCGGCCCGAGCCCGATCCGGACTTCAACCCCGCTAGCGGAATTCCGGCGATCGAATCTGCGGAATTGTTGCGATCGTTGACATCGCCTGCGCTGTTGTTCCGCGGCACGTGGCTAGTCATCCTGAATGATTTGGTAGCCATGGGCTTCCGCGTAGGCCTTGGCCACTGAAAGACGAACCCACCGGTGCCACTCCTCGCGTGAACCGTCGGGTCGGCGGATCACCAGCGATCCGAGAGGTTGTCCGTCCTCATCTTCACCCTCCCACGCCCATTGGATAGCCCCGCGGTCGATCATGGAGGTCCTCCATTCGCAAAGTTGTGGTCGCCGCCCGGCCTACCGATCGCGTGGGCGCCGGAGCACCTCACGGGGTTGCTCGCGAGCCGGCCGATCTCGCGAGAGACCGTCAGAGCGTCGCCCAGCTGCCGCGGCGGCGTAGGGAATGCCGAACCATTCGTCGACGCCATTCGTGGTGAGCCCGCAACCGGAGCGTAGGTGGTGATTATGTTTGTGCCAGGAGGCACACGACGGTGTATGGGCACTTGCGGACCCAGCCGAGACTACGGCGATGAGGCCGACCTTCAAAGCCCCAACGACGACACCGAGGGAAACAGCCGAGACCACAAAAGAACCTGCCTGACAAAACGCATGCGCTTCATGCCTTCTTCTTCATTAGCCGTTACTTATGGTTTGGCTGGCGAAACACGTCACGGAGGACGTCGGCGGACCGTCGGCCGCCGCGGCGGACATCGGAAGTCTTTGATCTTGGGGTGTCCGGGGCCGGCGGGTAGGCCCGCCTGGAAACGGGTCTCCCTGGTGCAGGGGCCAGCTCGTTCGTGCTGGCCCCTGCAGTGTCACCGGAGACTAACGTCCCGTGCTCTACCTCATGAGCATCGAGAGGTTCACCGCGCGGGCCATCTTGCGGTAGCCAGCGTCGTTGGGGTGAACGCCAGACGGGTCCGTAATGTATTTGGGGTCCATGTATGACGGGTCTAGCGGGTCGGCGATCGCTGAGGAGAAATTGACCGTCCCATCGAAAGCGCCGCTGGTGAGGATCCAGTGGTTGATGGCGAGTCGCTCTTGTTCCGTGGCCGGTTGCTGAACGCCGTTCGTGGCGACGCCTCCGTACTCGTCGTTCGGCGTGATCGTCGCTCCGATGATCTTGACGCCCGCGGCGTGTGCTGCCGCGATCAGCTGCTTGTAGCCGTCGATCATCTGCTGGACGGTTGGGAAGATCGGATTCGGGAAGCACGGCGCCAGGGTTGGCCCGTAGCTGCTCGGATCGAACGTGTGGAACCCGAGGTCGTTGGTTCCGAGCATCACGATGACGTCCCGCACGCCGGGCTGACCGAGAACGTCGCGGTCGAACCGATTGATCCCGCTTTGCCCGAAGCATGGGGAGTCGTTGAGTAGCCGATCCCCACCGATCCCCTCGTCAACCACCGCTAGAGTCGCCCCGCGTTGACGTTGCAGGCGGTCGCCGAGGATGTTCGGCCACCGCTGGTTTGCGTCCTGGTCTGAGAAGGCGCCATCGGTGATTGAGTCGCCGAAGGCGACGACCGTCCCCTCGAGATGTGCGGTCCGAGGCACGAGCACGCCGTCGAGGAAGTACCACGAGGTCATGTCGGTCGTATACGCGGTCGCGGGGGGGCTCTGTGTGAAATCACCGCTGGTCGACACCCAGTTGTCTTGCTGGGCACCAGAGTGGTTGGTCGCCGGACCGGTCCCGTCGGGGAGGTAGATGCTGATCGCCAGGTTCTCCTCCGCGGCGACGTGATAGCGAGCGGGATCGCTGAGCACCTCTTGGCCGGCCGGAATCGTCACCGTCGCCTTGCCGCCGAAGGTCAGACCCCTCAACGTCCCCGGAACGACGTTGGCGCCAGCCAATTGCACTCCGATCGACGCCGCGCCGACCACCAATGGCTGGGTCCCGAACACATTGCTCAGGCGCACCCGCACCTGGCTCCCGCCCGCGCTCGGGTAGACGATCTCTCGGAGCGTCTGATCATCGAACCCTCCTGCACTCAACGGAGTTCCAGGGCTGGCCTGCATCGGACTGGCTGCCCACGTCGTGAGCCATCCACCGCTTCGTGAATGGACCTGGCCGCGTCGGTGGTCGGACCGACTGCGGGAATTGGCCTTGGCGCTGCCCGCAGCGGCCAGAGTCAGCCCGCCGAGCGCGAGCGCGAGGACGAGTGCGACGAACCTCGCAGGATACCTCCGCAGCAGAACTGCTGTCTTGGGCGTCATCCTCGTCTCCTTATAATCCGGCGTGAGCTACGTGGTCCCGCCGTTGATCCAAACCGGCGAGGGTGCAATCGAATCAATGTCACAAAGCACATACCTATCCTCCTTCGTTGGTCGCTGACCTGGGTTCGGCTGCGTCGCGGCGGACGTAGCCGCACGATCGGCTGAGCGGGGATCTCGTGAGTTTCTGAACCTGTCATGGCATAAGGTCGTCAGGCTTCAACTCCATCGTGTCGCGCCGCTGCGGCGCTGCCAGCGACGTCCGGCGCGGCTCTGTGTCCGACGGCCGCTCGCGTCCTGGGCGCGGCCGGCCGAACCCCGTCTCCTGCTGCAGGGCCAACGCGCTCGTGCTGGCCCTGCAGCATCGTGAGAGGCACCGCTTGAAGTGACGGCTGTGCTCTATCTCAGGAGCATCGAAAGGTTCACGGCGTAGGCCGGGGGGGGGGGGGGTGAGGGGGGGGGGGGGGTGGGGGAGTAGGGGGGGGGGGGTGGGGGTGGGGGGGGGGGGGGCGGGGAGGTAGATGCTGATCGCCAGGTTCTCCTCCGCGGCGACGTGATAGCGAGCGGGATCGCTGAGCACCTCTTGGCCGGCCGGAATCGTCACCGTCGCCTTGCCGCCGAAGGTCAGACCCCTCAACGTCCCCGGAACGACGTTGGCGCCAGCCAATTGCACTCCGATCGACGCCGCGCCGACCACCAATGGCTGGGTCCCGAACACATTGCTCAGGCGCACCCGCACCTGGCTCCCGCCCGCGCTCGGGTAGACGATCTCTCGGAGCGTCTGATCATCGAACCCTCCTGCACTCAACGGAGTTCCAGGGCTGGCCTGCATCGGACTGGCTGCCCACGTCGTGAGCCATCCACCGCTTCGTGGCTGGACCTGGCCGCGTCGGTGGTCGGACCGACTGCGGGAATTGGCCTTAGCGCTGCCCGCAGCGGCCAGAGTCAGCCCGCCGAGCGCGAGCGCGAGGACGAGTGCGACGAACCTCGCAGCATGCCTCCGCAGCAGAAGTGGTGTTGTGGGGGTCAATTTATTCTCTCCTTGCAATCCGGTATGAGCTAAAGGCGTCCGCTCCTGAACCACACCGACGAGGGTCGAATCGGATCAAAGCACTTACGTTTTTTCCTTCAGGAGCTGCTGCCTCGCAATTTCTCCCACTGGGGGAGTGAGAGCGGCGTCGGGCGAGTCGCCCTGTGGTGTGCCGTTGGGCGGCCCCGTTTATCGGAGCCGCCCGTATCGGCTGTGTGTGTGTTTGTCTATTGCTGGTTGGTCGTGCTCCTGGCGACCGCGTTCCAGAATCCGCAGTTATGGTCGGCGGAGATCTGCGTCGCGCTCATTGCCTCGCTGTCGCCACCCGGCTGGAGCGATAGGAGATTTCCGGTTGAGTTGAATTTCGGCCATGGGATCGTCCCGGCACCGCTTGGATTTCCGCTTCGCACAAACGCCCCGAAGTCAGAGACCTCCTCGTCTGACATCACCGCATCGTCAGGGTTGAGCCCTGAGAGGCTCTGCAAGAAGAAGAAATCTGCGACGTGGTAGGAGCCGTTCGGGTTGGCTGGGTCGGGGAATGATCCTCCCTGGTATTGGAGCGGAGCGGCGCCGCCGTCGTCTACCTCATAGCCGTAGACCCGCACCCACCGAGAGAATTTCTTGTCGGTAGTCAGCGCCGGGCACACTCCGTCGGAGTCAGCGCTGACCGTTCTGAAGGCCACGAACGGCGAGTCGTAATGCGACAGCGGATACAGCTGCAGCACGTCGGCGGCCCACCTGCCGTATTGTTGCTGGATCAGCTGGACGTAGGAGGCTGGCGTGGTTGCGGCGCCGACGATGGCTTCGTCTCGGGCCACTCCGTTGATCACCGGAACACGATTAAACGCTCCCGTTCTTAGCTCCTCGGGGAGGGTCGCGACGAGCGTCGATCCGTTCAGGGTCGGGGCGATCGTGCCCTGTCCCCCGAGTTGGTAGCCAGCGCCGGCAACCTGGAACGCTGTTGTTGACGGGACCGCCCGCAGGCACTGCGCAACCGCCGCCGCGGTCCCTGACCCGCATCCGACCGCCGCAGCGTACTGGCCGCCGATCACGTTCGCGTGGTGGACTGTCGGGAGCGCGCCCTTGCAGTCCTGGACCTCCAGACCGCCCGCGGCTCCGGTGAGAACGTTGTAGTGGCCGCTGAAGATCATCGCCTGCTGGAACAGGCCGCCGGCGGTCGGGGACGCGATCTGGTCACACATGCTTGAGCCTCCGGCGGAGGCTCCCTCGATGGTTACCTTGGAGGCATCACCGCCGAACTGCGCGACGTTCTGATGAACCCAGCGCAGCGCGAACTGCTGGTCCTGCAGGCCGTAGTCGCCCGAATGGGCACCGAGCGCAGAATTCGCCAGGAACCCGAAGATCCCCAACCGGTAGTTCATCGAGACCACGACCTCATGCTGTGTGTTTGCCCACGAGGACCAGTCGCCTGCGCCGCTACCCCCGACAAATCCACCGCCGTGGATGTTGACGAGAACGGGAAGATGCGACTGCGAGGTCGCTCCTGCCGGCGCCCACACATTCAGGTAGAGACAGTCCTCGTTTCCGACGACCTGCGGGCCGACCGCCTGGACACATGCGTTGCCGAACGAGGTTGTCGCCAGGGTGCTGGTCCACGGCGTGGGCGCCTTCGGCGGCTGCCAGCGCAACGCGCCAACGGGGGGCGCGGCATACGGAATCCCGAACCACTCATTGGCCCCGTTGGCCGTCAGCCCGCAAATCGGGCCAGACCCAGTTTGCACATTAGTGCCGGCGGCACATGCCACCGACTGCGCGCGAGCGGAGTTCGCGGACGGACCAGCCGCCGCGACCGCAATCACACCCACAGTCAAAAGCGCGACCACGGACATAGAACCCAGCACCCCGCGGCGCGATCGGAACGATCTGACGTATCGCATTATCTCTCTCTTTTCGTGAGCGACACAGATAACGCTGCGGCTATAGGCCGCAGCCCATCGCCTCAGCGTGCACGTCCGCGCTCAGCGCCAGGCTTACCACCCCTCAGTAGTACGGCACAGCCCCCCCGATGCCAATCAACCCGCCCGCCGGGCGGACCTCGGGACGCGCCCGGGCGCCCGGCCGATGACCGGCCAATCTCGGCCTCAAGGCCATACCGACCTCGCGCCCAGCGATAGATCACCGCGGCACACCACACACAAACCCCACCGGCTTGCGCGTATCAGAGGTCACCCGCGAGTGGGCTCCAACGGTAAACGTTGCAATACCCAAACAGCTCGAAGGGGCGACGGAAGTCACGATCTCTCCTCGCGACGACCATACCAAAATAAAAGACCGGCGGTCAGATATTTTGGGATCACACGCTCACGCGCGCCGTCCGTCGTCCGTTGCCGCGAGTGTCCCGCCGCCATGCAACGAACCCCCAGGCGGAGATCGCCGGCGACGGCAAGCAGACGACTGGCATCCAGTCACCGACACGACAGCCTCCGACAACCCGCCGGCACAACCGATGGCTGCGACTGCTGCTCCGCTCCCGACGAATCACCCACGACCGCACCCGGCCCTACACGTCACGCATCACGGGAAGGTTGAGCGTCAGCAACAGGCCCTCCAACGCAGAATGGACCTACGCCCTCGAATACGCCTCCAGCCAACCCCGTCGCGAATCGCTGCCGCACCGGGTCGGTCGCGACGCCCCCGAAGCGCCTCGGCAACCGACCCCGGCTACAGCGCGTTCGCGAGGTCTCCGGGCGCAGCATCTACCCCGTGGCTGTAGGCCGGTGGCAGAAGAGGTTCGACTTCGGCGAGATGGCGCACGACGAGTTTCCGCTGTTCCGGGCTCTAGCCGCAAGGGTTGGCCATCCGGTTCTCAAGTCGGCCGCGGCGAACCGCGGCTGGAGCGCTCCCCGGCACGACCGCGTCGAGGCGGTCATAGAAGCGGCCTTAGCTGGAAACGATGCCGACGACGTTCAAGGACGGCCGTCGTCATCCGCCAAGAGCCGGCACCTGCCTCAGGGAGTGACCGCACACCGCGCGACGCCCGCCCACCCGTCCACTCCGGAAGCTCACCGGTTCCCCGCTGGGAGCGGACCGCGAGCGACTCCGACGCCGATCACGTCGTCGTGCCCCATCGGCGTGTGCCCTTGACAGGCCTCGGCGATCCCGGTTCCAGTCGACCCCGACTGCTCAGCGTCGGGGCCGTCGGCGGGGAGCGGCCTCCGTGACGTGTCGCTGGTGAATCAACCGTTGAGGAGGTTCATCGCTCGCGACAACGCCGTCAATAAGGGTGCGGACTAGCGTTTGAAGAGTCGCGGCGAAGTCAATGAATGCGGCGGGCATCGCTGGATTAGTCTTGTAGAGGGACTTGAGCCCGGGAGAGGGATTTGCGCGGAGCCAAAGCCCGCCACCCACGATAGCGGTGAGAAGCATAAGATCGATAGCCACTGCTTCGCTGAGCTGCGGCAGAGCATCGACCATCTTGCTCACGAGGCGATCGACTGCCGGACCGACCGTAAGCTGCTGTGCCAGCACATCGTCGGCGGAGACGCTGTGCTCGACGTAGCGGACCGCGTGAGCAAGGAGATCGCACAAGAGTGGCTGTTCGGCGAACGACAGAGACAGCGCATCAGCAACTTCGGCAGGGCCAGAAGTCGCTCCGGTGAGCCTGGCGGCGGCGACCGTAACCCAGTCGCGCCACTCCTCGTTCACGAGCTGCAGGTAAATCGCATCAAGCGTGCCGAAGTAGCTCAGGACGTTAGATTTTGCGAGGCCTACTTCTTCGGCGATCGCGGCCAACGTGACGTTGCCGACTCCCCTCCCCAACGCGAGAGCTCGCGCCGCCGCCAGAATCGCTTCGCGCCGCTGCTGCTTCTGCGCCGGTGTTCGAGCGCGCTGGAATGTCCCGGTCTCATCGATCCCTGCCATTTCGACAAGCATAGGACGCCGCATGGACCGGCGCTGCCGCATTCTCGTGACCGAGCAGGCGCCAGTTCCAGCCCTCGGATCTCTCCCAGTTGGACGAGCAGGAGCTGTCCAACGCGGGGCTCGACGGACTGCCGTATCCCAACAGAGCAGAAGCTCCGAGTCGCCGTTCCGGGCGTCCGGACACGAGTGCTTCGGAACGAACGCGGCCACCTCGGAGGTGGACGTCCGCTTCTGCAAAGTCACGAAAGGGGCCACCGCGTCGGCGTGACCGGTGTAGGCGTCAAGCAGTCACCTGGGCGGCCCAAGCGGGCGTAGGGAACCGGCCAGACAAACCCACGCATGGTTGCCTATGCGATATGCGAGTCTGCACACGGCGGTTGCGGTCCTGCTTTCGGCGATCGGCGCGATTCCGCTGGCCCGGTGGGACGGGCGTGCTGTGACCGGGTTGGTCCGATTGGGGAATCGCTCGTCGCCAGGATCAGCGCCCCCATCGCGGCTCCCCGACCACGCGTGGCCACCGGTCGTCTGTTTGCGCGTGATCGGCTGGTAGCGAAGCGGGGTTCGCGTCGCCGTCCGCCTCGGGGCTCGCTGGCGAGCACGGATCAGATAATTCCGTGGTATATCCGTCGTGGCCGCTCGAGCGGCAATCCAAGGAGCGGGAGCACAGCCGGACGGTCTGCTGAGGCCGTTCTCGCCCATTGGTCTGCGGGCTGTCGAATCCGATCCGATCTGGGGCGGGCGATACTGCTGTGCATGACCGGTCGGTTGTGCGTCCGTACCGTGGCGGCAAATGGGTTGCAGTTCGGTGTCTTGGAGGCGGGGAGTGGGCCGCTCGCTATGTGTCTTCATGGGTTTCCTGACTCAGCTCACACCTGGCGTTTTCTGTTGCCGGCGTTGGCCGATGGGGGTTATCACGCGGTGGCGCCGTTCATGCGCGGGTACGCGCCGACGGAGGTTCCGGCGGATGGCTGCTTCCGGGTCGGGGCGCTCATCGCCGATGCAGTTGGCTTGCACGACGCGCTGGGCGGCGACGATCAGGCCGTTTTGGTCGGCCATGACTGGGGCGCCGAGGCGGCTACGGCGCCGCCGCGTTCGCTACGGATCGCTGGCGGCGGGTGGTGACCCTCGCCGTTCCGCCGCTCGCGCTCGACGCGAAACTGTTCGGCGACTACGATCAGCTCAAGCGCTTCTTCTACTTGTTTTTTCTGAAGACTGCGGCGGCTCAATCTGCGGTAGCGGCTGGGAACATGGCGTTCCTTGACCGGCTATGGCAAGACTGGTCCCCCGGTTATGACGCACGCGACAATCTCCGTGACGCGAAGCGATGCCTTTGCGACGAGGCGAACCTCGCGGCGGCCATCGGGTACTACCGAGCGGACGAGCCAGGGCTGTATGACTTCCGCGTCGATGGGGCATATGCGGCTGAGGAGGCAGCGCTGGCAAGTGCGCCGCCCCAACCGACGCTGTACCTGCATGGGGATCGCGATGGTTGCATCGATCTCGCGCTCGTGGCCGATGCCGGGGACCACCTTGCGCCTGGGTCGCGAATGGAGGTCATCGAGAGCGCTGGCCACTTCCCGCACGTCGAACAGCCGGTAGCGGTGAACGCCAAAATTCTCGCGTGGATCAGCGCGTGACCGGCGACTCGCGACTTTCGGTGGCTCAGCCCCCGATCGTTAATCGCTCCAAAGCGGCCAGCCAGCCGCCGCGGCCGGCAAAGGCGTAAACCAGCAGCGCCGACAGCGCCGCCAAGACCTGCTCTGCGATCGCCGCGGGTATGCCACCCGCGCCGGCGACGCCCTTCCTTTGCGCGGAAACCGCGCACGCCGCTCGCGACCCGCCCACCTCGAGCAGCAGATCGCGCTCGGCCTGCGACAGTGGCTGCCCCGCATCCAGCACGCATATCGCCGCGTCGATCCTGGAGAGGAAATCGCGCGCGGCGGCCGCGGTGTGAGTGTGAATCGATCCGATCCCGGGGGTGTCGACCAGCTCGAGCCCCGGGAGCAGCAACTCGTGTTCGAGCTCGACGCGTGCCAGCTCTACGCCCAGGTGGTTGCCCGGATTCCGTGCCTCGGTCACATAGTCAGCGATCGCGGTGAGCGGCCGTTTCTCCTCGCGGCCGTCGCCGTAGCGGACCAGAAGGCGGTCGCGATCGCCCGCGCCGATCGCGGTCACGACCGACGTCAGAGGAAGTACGCCGGTCGGCAGCACGGCCCGCTGCAGCAGCGCGTTGATCAGCGTGCTCTTGCCCCGCTCGAACTCGCCGAGGACAACCAGGTTGAATCGGTCCTCGGCTACGCGCGCTCGCGCGGCCGCTAGGTCGCGGACTGCACCGTCGGCGGACCAGGCCGGTGGCGAGTGACAGCAGCTCGTCGAGCGTGTGAACGGTCAGCTCGCGGTGACCCGAGGCGCCACTGAACGAAGTGCGCGTTCCAACAACACCGGTAACCGCTTTCGGCTCCACCTGACCTCGACAATTCGTGGACTTCGTCGGTAGAGGCCATAAGCGACCGCGGCCGCGCTCCGAGCGAGCCTCATCGCTCTTGGTGAATCATACCGCGACCCTCGCCGGATCAGAAGCGATGCCGGGCGAGACGGAGCCCGCCGTGCTGCTGCTGCCCCTCGGCAAGCGATGCCATCGCCGGCACCATCTCGCTCGTCACGAGCCCCGCCTCGTCTGTGAGCGCATCCACAATCTCGAAAGAGTCCGCGATCCGCTCGGGGGTGTCGACGATGATCGTCACCACCGGGACGTGGCGGCGGAGCTGGAGCAGGCGATCCCCGTGCGGCGCGTGGTCGCCGTGGAAGCCCCACACGCCTCGCAGGCAGGTGGCGCCGCTCGCGCCGCTTTCGCGCAGCCGGCGGACGAGGGCCACGTGCAGCGGGCTGCGGCCGTGGCGGGCCTGCTCGGAGGCGTACACCATGAGCTTCTGCCACATCGCCAGCCCCTGCTCGTCGGTCGCCGGGAGCAACCTCGGTTGGGAAAGCAGCTGGCCGTCGCGCTTGCACACGCGTACCCGCTCGAGCGTGAGCAGCGGGCAGGTCAGGAGCCTGCCAAGCTCTGGCAGAACGCGTGCGATCTGCTCGCCGGCGCCGACCGCGATGATCATCATCGGCACCTCCGCGTTGCGCCCGAAGAAGCGCGCCCGCCGGCGGACGCCGTGGACGGTGCCGTCGACGCCGAGCAGCGCCGTCGCGCCGGCGACTCCGCGGCGGTGGAGCAGATCGCACACGGCGACGAACGCCGGAGAGCCGCCGATCTGCTCCTGACGCCCGACGTAGATCGTGAGCTTAGTGGCCTCGTGCAGCTCCTCAGGCAGCGCAACCGCGCCGATCTCGCCGGTCAGCAACCTGGCCCGCTCGAGCGTGACGAGGCCGTGGCGCTTGACGGAGATGACCTCCTCGAGCAGGTTCTCGATTCGCGGTCGCGTATCGACCGCCACCGACACGAGCGGGAGATCCTCCGACAGCGTCAGGATCCGGTCGGTACGAAGCCGGTGCTTGAGGCCGAAGCCCTCGGCGCCGCGCAGCATCACGCTGACCTCGACCTCGTTGCGCCCATACAGGTCGAGCAGTGCGTCGGCGACGAATTGCTTCTCGGTCCGATGGCGTTCGCCGAAGTACGTGGTGAGCTTCAGGCAGTCGTCGTTCACACGTGAGCTCCGATGAAGCGACCGGGGATGCTAATTGGCTTGTGCGATCTCGACGCTCGCACCGAAGACCTTGCGATAGGAGTCCTCGCCGTAGCTGGTCGGCAACGGCGCTCCCGGCGACAGCTTGAACGAGCGTTCGCCATCGGAACCCCGCTCGGCGCGCAGGAACAGTGCGGTGTCGAGCTCCTGTCGATGGAAGCTCTCGGCCAGATCGAACATGTGCGTGACGAACACCACCTTAACGCCCTCATCCAGAAGCGCTCTCACCACCTGCCGCGCGAGCTGCGAGCCTTCGCGCTCATTGGTCGACGCGAACGACTCGTTGCACAGCAGGACGCAGTTGGCGGTCACGTGGTTCGCGATCACGCTCATGCGGGCGAGCTCCTCGTCGAGCTTCCCGCTCTCCATCGTCTCGTCCTCTTCGCGCTTGTAGTGAGTGAACACCCCGTCACAGACGCTCACTCGTAGCGACTGAGCCCCGACGAACATCCCGGATTGGGTCATCAGCTGCGCCAACCCCACGCTCCGCAGGAATGTCGACTTCCCCCCCTGGTTCGCGCCCGTGATCATCACCAGCGACTTACCGACGGCATCCACATCGTTGGCGACCACGCGCTGCCCGGTCGTCAACGCGAGGCACACGTCGTACAGCCCCCGGGCCGAGAGTGATCGCTCGCCCCGGGGGACCGGGATCGGGAACGTCGTCGGTTCTCCCTGCTCGGCGAGACGCTCTGACAGGTTCAGGCAGGCGACGCAGAACGCCAACTCGGTCCGGAGCATGACGAAGAAGCCGTCGACGTGATCGACGGATTGTGCGAGGGCGTTGGCGACGAGGTTCGTGCCTCTGTCCTCCAGTGTGCCGAGCGCGGTGAAGCCATTCACATCGCGGTCCGGGATCGTGAAGCTGTAGCCCGAGCGATCGAACATCCGCCCGAGGAAGCCCTGCTCTTGCGCCCGTCGCAGCGTGTACGCCTTGCCTCTATTACCCGCCTTCAGCTGCGCGCTGATCAGCGTTCCGCCCGTGAACTTCAGCGCCTTGAGCTGGCGCTCGACCAGCTCGAGATAGGTGTCGGCGAGCTCGTCACGCAGCATCTCGAAGAATCGCGTGAACCCCGGCGAGCTGAACTTCGGCGCGTGCTCCTCGGCCATTGCGTGCAGACGTCGGAGAAAGCCGCTGAACAGCTCCATCTTCTGAACCGAGGTTCCCAGCGTCCTTTTTGGCGAGTCGTTGCGCAGGCCCCACCACACGGTCTTCTGGGCCGCCAGCGCCTCTCCGGCCAGCGTGTACAGCTCGCGCACGACGGTTGGCTGCTCGAGACAATCTGTAATGACCTGCTGCCGGTAGGCGATCGCCTCCGGATCGGGCAGGCTGAGGAGCAGCGCCCGACGCGAGACCTCGAACATGAACCTGTCCCCCGCGGCCATCGTCGAGAGCAACGTGTTCAACTCGAGGTCCTGGATCAGCGCCTCCTCGTTCGCGGGCAGGTCGCGCCCGAACTCGAAGTCGCGATCCGAGTGCATCAGAAACGCTTTCATCTGGCGATCCGCTTCCTCAGCGCCTCGTACGTGAGCTGGTACTTATCGGCGATGGCAGCCGCGTAGGCGAGACCGTCGGCCGGCTTTCGTACGACCTTGTAGGTGCGAACCGCGGGATCCTCCGGCACCACCGTGCTCATCATGCTGACCGTGCTCTCGCTGAGCGACGCCAGCTCATCCACGAACGTCACGAACACACAGAGCGCCTCGAGGTCGGCGATCTGCCTCACCACCGCGGCACCGACGAGCAGCGCGTCGCGCAACGTCGTCGAGCCGAAGCTCTCGTTCATGATCAACACGCTGTCGCTCGTCGCGCGTTCGAGGATGTCGTGGATGCGTACGAGCTCGTCCTCGAACTTGCCCCGCAGTGTCTCGATCTCCTCCTCGCGCTCGAAGTGGGTGAAGATCCGGTCGGAAAGAAACAGTCGCACTTCCTTACCGGGCACCGGGAGACCGAGGCTCGCGAGGTAATGGAGCTGCCCGAACATGCGGGCGAACGTCGTCTTGCCACCATTGTTCGGGCCGCTCACCACAAGGATCCGTTCGGGATGAGTGAGGTGGAAGTCGTTACACACGACCGACGAGCTGCCCTGTACGAGCTTCGCGGCCAGCGCGAGATCAAATGCGTGGACGGCGCGGACGTCCTTGGATCGAGCTGACACACGTGGCTGCGAAAACGCCAAGCCGGTCGCCTCGAGCGGGGCGGTGTATTCCAGGTACGCGAGGTAGAACTGGACCTCGCGGTCGAACCTGACAATCGTGTCGTCGAAATAGTGCCGATGGCGCATGCAGAACTGCTCGAGCTTTCCGAACGTCTCCGGATGCAGCCTTGCCACGAGATCGAGAATCTGCGCCTCGACGTGATTCATGTCGGCCCGCTCGGGGATCTTGACCCGGTAGTCCCTGACCGCGCCCCGCTTGAACTTGGCGAACGCCTCCACGATCTCCTCGCTCATGTCCGGCTCGCCCTCGTACCGGTCCACCCTGACCCGGTTGCCCCTGATGTGCACCGTGTAACGCACGGCGGCTAGCGCCTCCGCCACCGCCTGCGTTTCGGCGTCGAGCGCAGCGAACTCGTCCGAATCTTCGTAGTCCGCCACGTAATCGCGCAATCCGACGAAGCCGTCTGAGCGAAGCTCCAGCTGAGCGAGCTGGCCACGAAGGTCTGCGACCGCCCGGCAATACGTGGCGACCGCCTCGAGGAACCACCGCTGCTTCTGGCGGGCGTAGTGCAGCTTTTCCACGAGCGCGAGATGCGAACGCATCCGGCGCATCGCGTCGGCAAACGCTCGCACGGCTCCGAGCACGGGCTCCTGTTGCAGGTCACCCAGCACGTGGTGGCGGTAATGGACCGCTTCGACGTCGTGCAGCGGGCGATAGAAGAACGGCGCGAGCTCATATTCCTCGCGCCCCGCCGTCAGCGACCGGATGATCTGGTCGAGATTGAGGTCCCCAAAGAACTCGGGCTCCTCGCAGCCCTCGGTACCGAGCTGTTCCTGGTCGAACAGGATGCTGTGGAACGACGTGGCCGTGCCGTGGCGGTCAGTGATCAATGAGCTTCCACCGGTCTCCGTTTCGGTAGAAGCCATCAGCCGGGGCGGCAGTTTGGGCGGGCCTCATCGCCTATCCAGATCATACCTCGTGCTCGCCGGCCGTTCGCGCCCTGGGCGGACGCGGCGGCGCGCGTGCCATCGACGCACGGCGGGATTTTCAGATCGGCGAACGTGCGTGGGATACTCCGCTTGGAGCGATGAGGCTCGCTCAGATTGCGGCCAAGCCGCTGATGGCCTCTACGAGAGCCGGCATGCGGAGAGCGGGCAACAGGGCAAGAGCAGCAATCGCGGCGCTCGCGCTGGGAGGCGTCGGCGTCGTCGTGGCGATCGCCGCTCGGGCGCCGCTGTCGCGGTCGACGCCGGTGGATGCGACGTCTCTGCAGGCTCCCACGATTGCAGTGTTCACGCTGATCCTGGGCGTTGGCGTTGTGATGTTCGGGGCTCTGATGATGCTCGCTTGGTCGGGACGCCGGCGCAAGGATGAACCGCCTGAGCACGAGCCGAGCCCGCCCGAGGTCCATTGGATCTGGCAGCTCCTGGCGATCCTTGCTGCCGCTCGCGTTGGGCGCCGCGCTGGTCGTGGCGGCCGTGGCCGGCTCCAAACGAGAGCAGAACGAACACCCACTTGGAGGCGCTCTCGGAGCCGGCCGGGCGGGACAGCTATCCGGCCGATCGGGGAGAGCGGGCTTCGTAGTGCCGTCCTGGCTTCCGTGGACTTTGCTGGTGATCGTCGGCGTCGTAGTCGCCGCTGGTGTCGTCGTGCTGTGGTTGACACGACGGATCTCCGCGGTGGCGCCTCCGGAAGCGATTGCGACCCGCGCCGCGGTGGACGCTGCGATCGGTGCGCTCGACGCCGAAGCCGATCCACGCCGCGCCGTGATCGCCGCCTACGGGGCAATGCAGCGCACGCTCGGCGAACATGGCGTAGCCCGTTCGCCCACCGAAGCGCCGCGCGAGTACCTGCAACGGGTGCTGGTGGCAAGCCAGGCGAACGAGCGCGAAGCGAGGACGCTGACCAGCCTGTTCGAGGAGGCTCGTTACAGCACCCATCCGATTCCCGAGCGAGTGCGTGAGGTCGCGCTCGCGGCGCTGCGTGCGCTGCGGGGCCGCTTACAGATGGAGGGGGCCAGGTGACTTTGTTCGCGGAGATCGTGCTGATCGTGCTCGCCGGCGTCGCCGTAGCGACATGCGTGACGCTTCTTCCCGCTCCGCGGCCGATGCGCCGGCGTAAGCCCGTGCCTGCCCCATCGTCGCGACCGCAGCAACTGGTCGCGCTCGAGCGACTCGTGACCACGTCCGGATCGAGTGCGGTGTCCGTACACGCCTACTTGCGTCCGCTGCTGATTCAGATCGTCTCGCACCGACTCGCGGTGCGCGGTCAAACAATCGAGCGAATGCCGGAAGCGGTCGGACGAGAGGCGCTCGGCGATCGCCTTTGGGACATCGTCCGGCCCGACCGTCCATTTCCCGAGGACCGACATGGGCCGGGAGTCCAGCCGCAGGAACTCGGCGCGCTGCTGGAGGTGATCCGGCGGTTATGAAGGGATCCCTGTCACCGCGAACGCCCGGAGTGCTCGCGCTGGCAGGCGCCGGGCTCATTGCGGCGCTCGCCACCGGCCGGCCCGAGCTCGCGCTGATCGCGGTGCCGTTCCTGGTCTTCGGCGGTGCGGGGCTGGCGCTGGCGCAAGAGCCGCACGTGACGGCCGCGATCGAGCCCGAGCGCCTGCGCCTGCTCGAGGGCGAGGAGTTCAGTGCCAGGGTCCGAGTGCGGAACGATGGACCAGCGCCGGTAGAGGTGGAGGTGGCGCCGGTGCGCACCCGGCACCTGGCCGTCGCTCCGGAAGGGACCGTGGCAGTGCGCGTGGGCGCGCGGTCGGAGGTCGAGATCGCGTTCTCCGTGCGGCCGCGGCGATGGGGAGCGCACGGCATCGGGCCGCTGGCGATTCGCACCCGTGACGCGCTGGGGGTTACGACCTGGGAGGGGCGCCTCGGCCGACGTGTCGATCTGCGCGTGTTTCCGCGCGAGGATCGGTTGCGAGAGCTGGTAGCGCCGCTGCGCACGCAGCCGTTCCTCGGCACGCACGTCGCCCGTGCCCGTGGCGACGGGATCGAGTTCGCCGACATCCGCCCGTTTCAGGCAGGCGACCGGGTGCGGCAGGTCAACTGGCGGGCGACCGCCAGGCGCGGCTCGCTCCAGGTAAACCAACGCCATCCCGAGCACTCGAGCGATGTCGTGCTGCTCGTCGACACGTTCGAGGAGGCCCGGGACCACGCCAGCGGAACGCTCGACTCCGCGGTACGTGCGGCCTCCGCGCTCGCCAGGGCTCATCTTGGCCGGCGCGATCGGGTCGGAGTGGTCGACTTCGGGGGGACGCTGCACTGGCTCGAGCCGGCCTTCGGGACGACTCAGCTTTACCGCATCGTCGACGCGCTCCTCTCGAGCAACATCGCCTTCAGCTATGCGTGGCGGAATGTCGACAGCATCCCCCAGCGGGTACTACCGCCCGGGGCTCTGATACTCGCGATCACGCCCCTGCTCAACGAGCGATCGGTCGCATTAGTCATTGAGCTCCGTAAGCGCGGCTGTGACTTGACCGTGGTCGAGGTCTCACCGTTCGATCACGTATCGGCCGGTCCGAACGAGGCGGACGCCGTGGCGTACGAGCTCTGGCGACTTCAGCACGAAGCGCTCCGCTCGCGCCTGCAGGCGCTGGGCGTCGGCGTCGCAGTGTGGGAGTCGAACGGCACCCTCGGACCAGCGCTCGAGGGGGTGAACGCATTCCGACGATTCGCCCAGCCCGCCCTGCGCGCCTAGCCATTGCGCTGGCAGCAATCCTCCTGCTCGTCGCGTTGGCGGCCCTCGTGATCACCGACGCCGGCGCGGCGAGTCAGCTGGCATGGCTCGGTGCCGCGATCGCGGCGCTGTTGCTAGCCGCGGGGATCGTCGCGCAGTCGCCCGCGCCGGTGCACGCAGCCGTGGCGCTGCTCGGCCTGATCTTCCTGGTGCGCCACGACTCTCGACTGTTGCTGGCTCCGCCTTACGGCGCCGGCCTGCTGCTCATCGACGACCTCGCGATACGGACGATGGAGTTGAGTGGGGTCGGCCAGATCGCCCCTGAGGTGATCTTCGCCCGCGTGGGGGCGACGCTGGCGGTTGCGGCGGTCGGCGCCTGCCTATCCGCCGCGGCGGCGCTTGCGGTGACGGCCGCGCTGCCCCGGACGGTGGCGCTGACCGCCGTCGGCGCGCTGGCCGCCGTCGCGGCATTCGTCGCAATCGTGCTTCCGGTGCGTCGGCGATTCGGACCGCCCGCCGCTGAACCGGGCGTCGCGCATGAACCGCCGAGTCCTCAAGCGCCCGCGTCTCCCGACGCAACCGCCTGAACGCCGATTGTCATTCGCTGACCGCTGCTTGGTCCAGCCACCGCTGGAGCCCGGAGTGGAGGGGGAGGTTCCGCATCTCCTTCCGGGTGAACCATCCAGTGGCGTCGGTCTCGAGGACCGAGTAGGCGTCGAACTTCTCGTCCACGTCAGCCAGGAAGATGTGGAACTGCCAGCCGCCGCCGCAGTCCTGCACCTCGACGGCGGCGATCCGGTAAGGCGTCAGCTCGCCGATCTCCTCGATCATCTCGCGTCGGGCCGCTGACTCGGGCGACTCGCGATCTCTGATCGCGCCCCCGGGGATCCCCCAAGTCGCCGGTTCGTCGACCGACCGTGATCGGAGCGCCAACAGGAAACGGGGCTCGGCGCGGGCCGGTGCATACCGCAGAAGCAGGCCGGCGCCGCCGTTGGGCCCCCAATGCACATGATCGAGCGGGCAGATCGTCCATCGCTCGCCGGCACCCGGTTTAGCGGCGGGTGACATCGTGCTGATTAGAATCGCCTGGCTGGTCGTCGGCTAACCGGCGGACGAACAGCGGGCAGCGATCGGCCCTCGACATGTCGAGCTTTTGCGGCCGGAACAACTCCATGCCGATGCGCGGGTGGCGGCAGAAGCCGAGGATCTCGTAGCCGGAGTCGTCCACGAATGGCGGCGCGGCTTCATCGAAGTAAAAGCAAGCGGGGCACTGCTCGGGCAGATGCGGCCAGCTGCCTCTGGTCATGAGCGTGCTCGGTCGAACCAGAGGCCATCAGCCTGGAAGGTGGCTACACGCGTAGCCGAATCGGGCTTCTCACCAAGATACCGCGTGGGGTACGCTTGCACCTGAGCGATGAGGCTCGCTCTGAGCGCGGGCAAAGCCGCTGACGGCCTCTGGAACGGGTTGAACTTGGAGGTCGTCATGCAGCGCGGTTCATGTGGTTCGGAGGAGTCAACCGGGACGGCCGCGTGACGTTGCTGGTCCAAATCCCGGGGCTCGCCGTGCTCCGACTCGAGCACCTTCTGGTCGACGTCAACGGGACGCTGACCAACCGCGGTGAAGTGTTGGACGGAGTCGAAGCGCGGCTTGGCCGCCTGGGCGACGCACTCGACATCCGCCTGGTCTCAGCGGACACGTTTGGGACGCTCGACGCGATCGCCGTTCGCATGAACGTGAGCGCCGTGCGAGCGTCGACCGGGGAGGACAAGCTGAGGTTGCTCGACGAGCTCGGGCGTGAGCGCTGCGCGGTCATCGGCAACGGAGCCAATGACGCGCTCGTGCTCGACGCCGCCGCACTGGGCTTTGCCATCATCGGGCCGGAGGGCGCGAGCGCCTCTGCTCTGCGCTCGGCCGACGTTGTGTGCGCGTCCGCGGCCGACGCGCTGGACCTGCTTCTCGACCCGAAGGCGCTGTCGGCAACGCTTCGGCCCTAGTGGAGCTCCCGTGCACTGGTGCCACTTCTGCTACGGGCTGAACCCGCGCTCGAGTGGGCCCTGCGCTCGTTGCGGCCGGCCGGTCGAGCGTCCGCCCGGGCTCTCCTTTGACGACCAGCTGGTCTGGGCGCTGGGCCATCCGGACGGCGATCGGGCGGTGCTCGCGGCCCAGTCGCTGGGAGCGCGCCGGGTCCGGGCCGCGCTTCCGGCTCTGCGGAAGGTGGTCGACGAAGATCGAGACCCCTATCTCGCGGTCGCGGCCCTGCGCAGTGCGATCGCGATTGCCGGGCGCGAAGAACTGCGAGATTGGCTCGAGCAGTTGACACACCGCGAGTCGTTCATGGTGTGCGAAGTGGCGCACCGCGCACTCCTGTGAGCCTCAGAAGAGACCGACCGTTCGACCGGCCGGATCGATGTCGACGCCGAGTGCCGCCGGTACCTTTCCGAGCCCCGGCATCTGAGTGATCTCGCCACAGAGCGCGACCAGCCAGCCGGCGCCCGTGTATGCCCGGAAGTCCCGCACGGGCAACCGGAAACCCTCTGGCGCGCCCGGTAGCGACGGGTCGGCGGAAAGGGACATGTGCGTCTTTGCAACGCAAACGGGAAGGGCCGCGAGACCCTCGCGGGTGAACTGCGCGAGCTTCTGCTCGGCCTCGGGGTAGAAGAACACATCGCCGGCGCCATAGACGCGCCGGGCGACCGCTTCGACCTTGTCCTGAATCGGCTCATCGTCGGCGTACAGGTGGTGAAAACCTGAAGGCCGCTCACACGCGTCGATGACCGCGCTTGCCAGCTCGGTCACGCCAGCCCCGCCCCGAGCGAAGCCGTCGTGTACGTGAGCGGCGACTGCGCCGGCTTCGACGGCCAGGCGCTGGAGAAGCTTGAGCTCCTCGCCGGTATCGCCCGCACGCCGGTTGACTGCGACTACGGCAGGAACGCCGAACCTGTCGATGATCCCGAGGTGGCGTCGCACGTTCGCCATCCCCACTTCGATTGCCTTCAGGCGAGTCGAGCGATCCGCGTCCGAATCCTCGGATAGGCCGCCGTGATGCTTGACCGCGCGGCTCGAGATCACCAGCACTGCCGCTGCCGGCGTGAGCTTTCCGACTCTGCACACGACGTTGAAGAACTTCTCCATCCCCATGTCTGAGCCGAAACCGCACTCCGTGATCGCGTAATCGGCCAGTCGCAGCCCGATCAGGTCTGCGATCAGTGAGTTGTTGCCGTGGTCGGTGATGCCGAGCGGTCCGCAGTGCACGAGCGCCGGCTGGCCCGCGAGCGTTTGAACGAGGTTCGGCTTGAGCGCATCCTTGAGCAAAACCGCCATCGCGCCGGCGGCGCCCAGGTCGTCGGCCGTAATAGGTTTGCCTTCGCCTCGCGAGTATCCCGCGGTGATCTGGCCGAGCCGCCGACGGAGATCGCTCAGATCGCGCGCGACGGCGGTGATCGCCATGACCTCCGAGGCGGCTGTGATGTCGAATCCCGTCTCTCGCGGATACCCGTTGGCACGACCGCGCAGACCGACCGCGATCTTGCGCAGCGTGCGGTCGTTCACGTCCACCGCGCGGCGCCACGGGATACGAAGCGCATCGATGTCGTGAGGGTTACCGTGGGTATCGACGCGTCGATCATTGCGGCGAGCAGGTTGTTCGCCGCGCCGATCGCGTGTATGTCGCCCGTGAAATGAAGGTTCAGATCCTCCATCGGGACGACCTGGGCCAGGCCGCCACCGGCGGCGCCGCCCTTCATCCCGAACACCGGGCCGAGCGACGGCTCGCGCAGGCGAGCGATGGGACGCTTGCCGAGCGCGGCGAGTCCGTCGGTCAAGCCCACGACTGTCGTCGTGTTCCCTTCGCCGCCTCTCGTCGGCGTCATTCCCGCGACGCATATGAGCTTGGCATCCGACGATGGCTCCACGCGGTCGAGAACCGACAGCGAGATCTTCGCCTTGTAGCGCCCGTACGATTCGATCTCTTCGGGCATCAGGCCGAGCCCAACGCCGATGTCTTCGATCGGGGTCAACTCGTGCTCTTGGGCGACCTCGAGACTGCTCTTCATGACCGCGGACTCCGTTCGGACCTCGACGCTCGACGGGTGTAGAGGCCATCAGCGGACGGGCCGCGGTTTGAGCGAGCCTCATCGCTCAGGTCGATCGTATCGATCGGAGCCGTTGGCGGGCCTGGCCGATGACGGCAGCAACGCCCGCTATATTCCGTCGTCGCTTGTAGTGCGGCGATGGAGTTCGCCGGGTCGTGCGGCCGAACCGCCTTCGGGCTGATAGCTCCTACGCAGACCGCGTTTACCCGCCCGCGTAGGAGTTCGGCTTCACCAAATGATGCTTCCGCCATGGGGAGTCCAGGTCTGCCAGGTGCTGGCGCTACTCGTGTTCGCGCCGGTCATTAGCGGCGTGATCGCGAAGGCCGAGGCACGGGTCCAGTGGCGGACTGGCCCGTCGATCTTCCAGCCGTATTACGACATCTGGAAGTTCTTCCGCAAGGAGTCGGTGCGGCCGGAGACCGCGTCGCCGTTCTTCGAACTCGCGCCGCTGATCGCGTTCGCTTCGTACTGCTCGATCGCGCTGCTGATTCCGGTGCTGACGAACTTCCCGCTTCCGCTCGGGACCGCGGGCGACATTCTCGGCGGTGCTCTGCTGTTCGGGCTGGCGGGCTTCGTAACTGCGCTTGCCGGCGTCGACTCGGGCTCGGTCTACGCCGCTCTCGGCTCGAGCCGCACCCAGTCCGTCGCGACGCTGGTCGAGCCGACCCTGATCTTCGTGTTCTTCACGGTGGCGCTGGTCACCGGGACTGATCTGCCGTATGCGCTGAACGCGACCCTGTCGCATTCCTCCTCGGAATACTTCCGCCCCAGCCACCTGCTGGCGGCCGCAGCCTTCTTTGCGATGCTGCTGGTCGATACGGGCCGCGTGCCGATCGAGAGTCAGGGATCGACGCTCGAGTTCGGGATGATCGACGAGGCGCGGCTGTTCGAGCACTCGGGGCCGGCGCTGGCGCTGTTCCGGTGGGCCTCGACGATGAAGCAG
>CAWJMH010000027.1:0-76337 GCA_963843915.1 uncultured Solirubrobacterales bacterium | reverse complement strand
TCCGAAACGGTCGCGTGCTCCAGTGACGGCATCAGGTAGCTGCCGTGATAAGTCTGAGTAACAGTGTCGGGCATGGCTTTCATCTCCTCGTGGTTCGCTACGACACGCTAAGGCCGACCTCGAGCGTCGTGATCCGCCGCCAACCGAACGACCACTGCGGGGTTTTCCACATGCCGGAATCCGCACGGCCTCGAACCCCACGTCGCGCCAGCAACCAGACAGCAGCAGCAGCAGCAGCAGCGGGCGCGCGGGAGTTGATTCGCCTATGGATCAGGCCAGAGCGACGGCCTCACGGCCTGCGTATCGCGCGCGGTCGCCGAGTTCCTCTTCGATCCGTAGAAGCTGGTTGTACTTGGCTACGCGCTCCGAACGAGCCGGTGCGCCGGTCTTTATCTGACCAACCCCGGTGGCCACGACCAGGTCGGCGATGAACGTGTCCTCGGTTTCACCTCAGCGATGCGAGATCACGGCTCGGTATCCCGCCTCGCGTGCGAGCGCGATCGTGTCCAACGTCTCGGTGAGTTCCGGATCCGATCGAGCTTGATCAGGATTGAGTTGGCAACGCCACGCTCGATGCCGTCGCGCAGATCGCGGGATTGGTAACAAAGCTGTCGTCGCCGACGAGCTGGAGACGGCTGCCGAGACGCTCGGTGAGGCGGCCCGCCGTCCCAGTCTTGTTCGGCCATCCCATCCTCCAGCGACACCACCGGGTACCGCTCGGTGATCGCCGACCAGTAATCGACCATCTCCGCCGACGACAGCGATCGTCCTTCGCAGGCCAATTCGTATCGGCCGTCCTTGAAGAATTCGCTAGCGGCGGGGTCGAGGCAGATCGCTAGGTCCTCGCCGGGCCATAGCCCGCACTGGTGATCGCACTCACGAGCAACTCCAGAGGCGCCTCGTTCGAGGCGAGCGCCGGGGCAAAGCCCCCCTCGTCCCCCACGGCCGTACTCAGCGCTTTGCTTCTCAAGGTGGTTGAAGCTCGTGGTACACCTCCGCGCCCATCTGGACCGCCTGCGCGACGAGTCGGCACCCACGGCGCGATCATGAACTCCTGAAAATCGACGGGGTTGTCGGCATGCACCCCGCCGTTCAGCACGTTCATCGTCGGTACCGGCAGCAGGCTCGCCTCCGCGCCCCCCAGATAGCGCCACAGCGGTTCTCCCGCGTCGGCCGCGGCCGCGCGGGCCGCGGCCATCGAAACACCGAGAATCGCGTTCGCTCCCAGCCGAGCCTTGCCGTCGGTGCCATCGAGCGCCGTCAGCCTGTGATCGAGCCCGCGCTGGTCATCGGCATCCACCCCGATCGCGGCTGCGGCGATCTCGCCATTGACGTTTTGGATCGCACGTCCGACGCCCTTGCCACCGAACGCGCTGCCTCCGTCGCGGAGCTCGAGAGCCTCCCTGGTTCCGGTCGAGGCTCCGGACGGCACCGCGGCGCGGCCCGACGGACCGGAACCAGCCGCCCGTCGACTTCGACGGTTGGGTTGCCCCGACTGTCGAGGATCTGGCGGGCGTGGACATGCTCGATCTCACTCATGGGTCCTCCGGTCGGGTCGGAAACGGCGCGCGGCGTCCGTGGCGACCCTACACGTCACGCCGCCGCTCTCATCCGAACAAACCCGAGGGTCCTGCCGCGGGTTGCCCGCGGTAGTCGCATATCTACAGCGGATTGGCACGACAGTCGCGTGCCTACCTTGCCCCCATGGGCGCCGAGAACGTAAACCGGATCGCGCCGGCACCCACGAGCGTCGACGCGCCGGCGGCCGATCCGCCGATCGAGAACCGTACGTTCGACGAGATCGAGGTCGGTGACAGCGCCTCTCTCGAGCGCACGTCGAGCTGGCGGGACGGTGAGCTGTTCGCTGTGCTGTCGAGCGACATAGACCCCGCCCACGTTGACGAGGAACATGCCGGCAGCGACCGGTTCCACGGGATCGTCGCCCACCGCGTGTCGGGCGCCTCGCTCATCTCCACGCTGCTCGGCACCCGGCTGCCCGGGCCTGGACCGATCTACCTCGAGCAGACGCTGCGCTTTCGCCACCCGATCACCATCGGAGACACGATCAGCGTCTCGGTCACTGTCGAGTCCAAGGGTCAGACGCGGCATCGTGTGGTGTTCGATTGCCGCTGCGTCAACCAGCGGGGCGAGATCGTGATCGACGGGACTGCCAAGGTGCTCGCCCCGACGGAGAAGTTCGGCGGCCGCGCTTGGTGCTCCCCGAGGTGTCGCCGTGCGAGCGCGGCGCGGGTTCGATCTAGAGGCCGCCTGCCCCCCGCCATTGCGTAGTTCTCCGCAGCGCCGGTGTGGGCGCCGGCGGATGAGACATCGACTCCGATTGCCAAGACTGAACGCATCAGCCAAGTCACCGTCCGGTCCTCTGTGGATCGCGTCTCAGGAGGATCCATGTCTGAAGCAGTCATAGTCGACGCAATCCGCACGCCTATCGGCAAGGCGATCAGAGGAACGCTGCGCGATCTCCGTGCTGACGACCTCGCCGCCATCCCCCTACGCGCGCTCGTTGAGCGGAACCCGGAAGTCGACTTCCGCGAGACGAACGACGTGATGATGGGCTGCGGGTTTCCGACCACGAGCAGGGCTACAACATCGGCCGCAACGCCGTGTTGCTCGCGGGATTCGACCACCACGTCCCGGCGGTCACCGTGAGCCGCTTTTGCGCATCTTCGCTGCAGACGATCCGCATGGCGTTCCACGCGATCAAGGCCGGCGAAGGCGACCAGTACATCGCGGCGGGCGTCGAATGCACGTCCCGCGGCGCAGGCATGTCGCTTCCGGTGATGAACCCGAAGCTCGACGGGACAAACGGCAACGGCTACAACGTCTACATCCCGATGGGGATGACGGCCGAGAACGTGGCCGAGCGTTGCAAGGTCAGCCGCGAGTCGCAGGACGAGTGGGCGGCGCTGTCTCAGCAACGTGCGGTCGCGGCGCGCGAGAGCGGCCACTTCGACTCCGAGGTCGTGGGCGTGGACATCCCCGAGACCCACGACGCCGGTGGCGACGTCATCGCCGCACATACGGTCATGAGAGACGACGGGCCTCGAGCGGGCACTACCGTGGAGACGCTGGCGAAGCTCAAGGCCGCGTTCAAGCCCGGCGGCAGTGTGACCCCGGGCAACTCATGCCCGCTCAATGACGGCGCCGCCGCCGTGCTCGTGATGTCGGAGGAGAAGGCCGCCGAGCGCGGCCTCAAACCGCGGGCGCGGATCGTGGCCTCCGCGGTGGCGGCGATCCGCCCCGAGATCATGGGCCTCGGACCGATCCCGGCGGTCAAGGCGGTCCTCAAGCAGGCCGGTTTGACGATCGACGATATCGACCTCGTCGAGCTCAACGAGGCGTTCGCGGCGCAGGTGCTGCCGTGTCGCGACGAGCTGGGCATCGATCCAGAAAAGCTCAACATCAACGGCGGCGCGATCGCGCTCGGCCATCCATTCGGCGCGACGGGCGCACGGATCATGACCACCCTGCTCAACAACCTCGACTCGGTGGGCGGCAGGTACGGCCTCGAGTCGATGTGCGTCGCCGGCGGATTGGGCCAGGCGATGATCGTCGAGCGGATCTACTAGAAACGGAAAGGGACAGCACAATGGCTACCACACATTCCCAGTCTCAGCCCGCTGCGCGCGACCGCGATCTCACCGGACGGGTCGCGCTGGTCACGGGAGGCACCCGCGGCATCGGCGCAGCGATCTGCCACTCACTCGCCGCCGACGGCGCGGTCGTCGCCGCGGGCTACTCCTCGAACCAAGGCCGCGCGGACGAGCTCCGCCAGGCAGTCGAGGCCGAGGGCGGCACGCTGTCGCTGCACCAGGGCAACATCGGTGATGCGGAGGACTGCAAGCGCGTCGTCGACGAGGTGATCAAGGAGCACGGGCAGCTCGACATCCTGGTCAACAACGCCGGCATCACGGTCGACAAACCGGCTTGGAAGCTGTCGCCGACCGATTGGGACAAGGTGATCAGGGTCGACCTGTCGGGGGCCTTCTACATGTCCAAGCCGGCCGTCGAGCACATGATCGCTAGGGGCTCGGGGCGGATCATCAACATGTCGTCGGTTGGCGGCGAGAGGGGCAACGTCGGCCAGGTCAACTACACGGCCGCGAAGGCGGGGCTGTTCGGCCTCACGAAGACGCTCGCCCGCGAGGTGGCACTGGCTCTCCGAGCGGCCGGAACGCTCGAGAAAGGCATCGGGATCACGGTCAACTGCGTCAGCCCGGGCCTCACCGACACCGACATGGTCGTCACGATCCCGCCATTCGTGTTGGCGGACATCGTGGAGCAGATTCCGGTGCATCGGATGGCACTTCCTGAGGAAATCGCGCGCGTCGTCTGCTTCTTGGCCCAGGACGCCTCGGGTTACATCACCGGGCAGATCTGGGATGTCGACGGCGGACTCAACATGTGATTGGACTGGCAAATGGCTACCAACGTTTCAGAGAAAGAGGCTCGCGACGTCGTCGAGGCGGCGCGAGAGACCGAGTGGAAGCTCCCGAGCTTCGGCAAGCAGCTGTTCCTGGGCGATTTCCGCCTCGATCTGATCCACCCGCAGCCGCGGCTGGACCCCGAGGCGATCGAGAAAGGCGAGCGTTTCCTCGGCGCGCTGCGGGCGGTGCTGGCCGAGCGGGCTGATCCGCTAGAGATCGAGCGCGACGCGAAGATCCCCGACCAAGTGGTGGACGGGCTGAAGGGCATTGGTGCGCTCGGGATGAAGGTCCCGGAGGAGTACGGTGGACTCGGCCTGTCACAGCTGTACTACAGCAAGGCGCTGGCTGTCGCCGGCAACTGTCACTCGGCGATCTGCACCCTGCTCAGCGCACACCAGTCGATCGGCGTCGCTGAGCCGCTGCGGATGTTCGGGAGCGAGGAGCAGCGGCGCAAGTGGCTGCCGTTGGTCGCCAAGGACCACATCAGCGCGTTTTTGCTGACCGAGCCTGGCGTCGGCTCTGATCCGGCCCGGATGGCCTCGACGGCGACGCCGATCAGCCCCGAGCATGCGGCCGCCCCGGTCGACGACGACATGGTCGCGACTCCGGTCGAGGGCGGCTACCGGATCAACGGCCGCAAGCTGTGGGCTACGAACGGCACGATCGCCGACATCGTCGTGGTGATGGCGAAGGTGCCCAAGAGCGAGGGCCACCGCGGGGGGATCAGCGCGTTCGTGGTCCCCTACAACACCGAGGGGATCACCGTCCTGCATCGCAACGCGTTCATGGGGCTGCGCGGTATCGAGAACTCGGTGACGGTCCTCAAGGACGTGTTCGTCCCCGAGGAGAACCGGATCGCCCGTGAGGGCGACGGGCTCAAGATCGCGCTCAGCACCCTGAACACCGGACGCCTGGCGCTGATGGCAATCGCGGTCGGGGCTTCGAAGTGGGCAACCAAGGTCGCCCGCGAGTGGGCCGGAGAGCGCGTGCAGTGGGGCCGACCGATCGGCAAGCATGACGCGGTGGCCCAGAAGCTGGCATTCATCGCCGGCAGCGCATTCGGTCTCGAGGCGATGCTCGACGTGGCGGCGCGCCTGGCCGACGACAAGCGCAACGACATCCGGATCGAAGCGGCCCTGTGCAAGGTGTACGGGTCCGAGCTCTCGTGGAAGGTGATCGACGAGCTGATGCAGGTCCGCGGCGGTCGCGGCTACGAGACCGCAGAGTCGCTGAAGGCGCGAGGCGAGAAGCCCGTGCCGGTGGAACAGGCGATGCGGGACATGCGCGTGAACCGCATCTTCGAAGGCTCGAGTGAGATCATGCACCTGCTGATCGCCCGGGAAGCCGTCGACACCCACCTCCAGGCCGCTGGCGGGCTGCTGATGGGCGACGGCGACGTCAAGGCCAAGGCCGACGCGGCGCTGAAGGCCGGTTTGTTCTACGGCAAATGGCTGCCGCAGCTGGCCGTGGGCAAGGGCCAGAATCCTCGCTCCTACGAGGACTTCGGACCGCTGGCGACCTATCTGCGCTACGTCGAGCGCGCCTCGCGAAAGCTGGCGCGCGAGACCTTCTACGGGATGGCGCGCTGGCAGGCGAAGCTCGAGAACAAGCAGACGTTCCTCGGGCGCATCGTCGACATCGGCGCGGAGCTGTTCGCGATCTCCGCGACCGTCGTCTACGCCGACACCGTCGGACGCGAGCATCCCGAGCGCAAGGCCGAGGCGATCGAGCTCGCGCAGCTGTTCTGCTCAATGGCCAAGCGCAGAGCCGACACGCTGTTCGGAGAACTGTGGGCCAACGATGACGACTCCCGCTATCGCGCCGCGCAGAAGGTGCTCGACGGACGCTACGCCTGGCTTGAGGAAGGAGTTCTCGACCCCGCGGGCGACGGTCCGATGATGCCGCCGCTGGACTAGCGCCGAAGGCCTACCGGCTCGACCGCACCGCCGTCGTGGATCAGCACACCGCCGTGGTGTGCCTCCAGCAGCGCTCGCGCCCCGGCGGGACCCGACAGCAGGGCGGCCTTGGCCACCGCCTCGGCTGCCAGTGCCGTCGGCGCGAGCGCCGTTGCCGCGATGAGGCCCGTCCAGGCGGGCCTCATGGTCGCGGGGTCGATCAGATGGTGGGCGAAATCACCGCCGTGACGCTCCCACAGTCGAGCGTTGATGCCGGACGTCGCCACGCCGCCGGCGCGGACAGCGAGTGTGTGGGCGATCGCCCCGGTCAGGGGATGGCGCACCCGCACCTCCCAGGGCTGTTCGCGTCCAGCGTGTATCCGCAAGTCTCCGCCACAGTCGACGGCACAGCGCCCGTGGCGCCCGAGCCGGTCCGCGAGGAGGTCGGCGGCCCATCCCTTGACGGAGCCTCCGAGGTCTAGCTCCAAGCCGGGTGGCCGGCGGATCACGCCGGCGCGGTCGTCGACCTCCACGGATCGCCAGTCGGCGGCCGTCGCAGGCCGGGCAGGGCGACGGCGTGGCGCCGACCTGAGCGCTCGCACCAAAGATGCGGGCGGGACGTGCGCGCGAGACACGGAATAGCCGGCGCGACGTAGTGCGCGCAGAAGCGTTGGATCCACGAGGCCACCGGACAGCGACGCCGCGTGCAGGGCAGCCGCGACGGCGGCCCGCAACAGCGAGCTGGCGGGTACGGCGATCTCGGGACTCGCGTTGAGGCGCGAAAGCTCGCTGCTGGCGTCAAAGCGCGACAGCCGTCGGTCAATCTCGGCAAATACCGACGCGACGTCAACCCCGCCGTCGCTGTCGCGCACGACCCGCGCAACCGTGCCCATCGTCCGGAAGCTGTCGTCGAGCATGTACGCCCTCGCGCTAACGCTGTCAGTCGCTTGCCGTGCCCACGCCAGGCGGCGGCGCGGATGGGGCAGCCATGTCGGCGCCGTAGGCCTGCTGGAGGTCCGCGATCTGACCGGGACTCGACTGGGTTGTCAACGGTGGCAAAGACGACTTTCGCGCCACCCGCGGCACAGGCGCATTGCGCGCCGATCGCCGGCGGCGGACCAGCTCGCCCACCGCGCCGGCCGCTCCTGCGGTGACCAGCGTCCAACGTGCCCGTGAAAGCATCGCTCCACGCTAGATGTCCACAGCTCGCTCGGCCAGCGTGCCAGTCCGAACCGTCGGTGCGGAGAACTACTCAGGGGGGAAAACTACGTACCGGCCTGGGCAGCTCACACGGTTAAAGGCCGTGCGCCCGCCGTCAAGACTACGCCTCAGTCAGCGGTTCACACGGAACCGTAGGCGAACGTCGAGATCCCTGGGAGCAATGAGATGACCACACAAGTAGAAACCGTCAGCGTCGAGGAGACTCCGGCCGGGGCCCACAAGTGGGTATACGACTTTGCTGAGGGCTCGCGCCAAATGCGGGACCTCTTGGGTGGGAAGGGCGCCGGGGTGGCTGAGATGACGCGCATCCTCGGACCCGACATGGTCCCTGCCGGATTTACGATCACCACCGAGGCGTGTGTCGCATTCATGCGTGCTGGCCGGACATGGCCGGAGGGCTTGCAGGAGCAGGTGGGCGCAGCGCTCCAGGCGCTCGAGAAGCGCGCCGGCAAACGCCTCGGCGACGCCGACGATCCGCTGCTGGTGTCCGTACGGTCCGGCGCGCGCGTATCGATGCCGGGAATGATGGACACGGTCCTGAACCTCGGCCTTAACGACGAGTCGACCGCCGGACTGGCGGCGCGCACGAGGGATGAGCGCTTCGCGTGGGACTGCTACCGCCGGCTGGTGCAGATGTTCGGCAACGTCGTGCGCGGGATCCCGGGCGAGCGCTTCGAGGACGAGATCGCGCGCGTCAAGCGCGAGCGCGACGTCACCCTCGACATCGAGCTCGACGCCGATGCGCTGCGGGAGCTGACCGAGAGCTTCAAGTCCTACTACGACTTCCCGACCGACCCGCAGGAGCAGCTGACCCAGGCCATCCGCGCCGTGTTCGACTCCTGGATGGGCGACCGCGCCGTCCAGTACCGCCGGATCAACCGCCTACCCGACAACTGGGGCACGGCCGTCAACGTGCAGCAGATGGTCTACGGCAACAAACGCGAGGCGTCGTGCTCGGGTGTTGCCTTCAGCCGCGACGAGGTCACGGGTGCCCAGACACCGTCGGGCGACTTCCTGCTGAACGCTCAGGGCGAGGACGTGGTCTCGGGTGTCCGAACGCCGCGCGACCTCTCCGAGCTGCGCGATTGGAGCGCTGGCGTGGCCGACGAGCTGACCGAGATCCTGCGCAACCTGGAGGCCCACTACAAGGACATGCAGGACACCGAGTTCACGGTCGAGGAGGGGCGCCTGTTCATGCTCCAGACCAGAAGCGCGAAGCGGCCGGCGCAGGCCGCGGTCCGCTTTGCGGTCGACGCGTTCGAGGAGCGGCTGCTGACGAAGGCGGAGGCGGTCGCCACGATCGACGCCGGGGCGCTCGACGCGCTCCTGCACCCGTCGTTTGACACCACCGCGCGCTACACGGTGCTCGCTCGCGGGGTCGCCGCCTCACCGGGCGCGGCGAAGGGAGCGATCGTGTTCACCGCGCCCGAGGCCGTCGAACAGGCCGCTGCCGGAAACGCGGTGATCCTCGTGCGCCCGTTCACCGAGGCCGACGACGTCGCCGGGTTCCACGCTGCCACCGGGATCCTGACCTCGGAGGGCGGCAAGGCCTCGCACGCGGCACTGGTGGCCCGCGGCATGGGCCGCCCCGCGATCACCGGTGCCGCGGCTCTGGACATCGATGTCAAGGCGGGCGAGGTGCGGATCGGCGATCTCGTTCTGCACGCGGGCGACTTCATCGCGATCGACGGCACGACCGGCGCGATCACCACTGACGACGTCCCGCTGGTCGAGACCAACATCGACGCCCGCTTCGAGACCATCCTGCGCTGGGCGGACGAACTTCGTCAGATCGGCGTCCGGGCCAACGCCGACACCCCCGAGGACGCCGCTCACGCGCACCGCTTCGGGGCCGAAGGGATCGGGCTGTGCCGGACCGAGCACATGTTCATGGCCGCCGACCGCCAGCCGAAGATGCGGGCGATGATCATGGCCGAGGATGAGGCCGGTCGGCGGACGGCGTTGGATGAGCTGCTGCCGCTCCAGCAGAGCGACTTCGAAGGACTGTTCGAGGCGATGCCGGGCTGGCCGGTGACGATTCGCCTGCTCGACCCGCCGCTGCACGAGTTCCTGCCCGATCGCTTCGAGCTGAACGAGGAGATTGTGCGCGCCCGGATCGACCGCAGCCCGCGACTCGACGGACTCGAGCGTCAGTTCGATCGAGCGCGGTCGCTCGAAGAAACCAACCCGATGCTGGGAACCCGCGGCGTGCGGCTGGGCGTGATGGAGCCCGAGGTGTACGAGATGCAGGTGCGGGCGATCGCCCGGGCAGCGCTGGCGGTGCGTGAGCGAACCGGCCGCGGGCCTCGCCTCGAGATCATGATTCCGCTCGTCGCCTACGAACGCGAGCTCGAGCTCGTCAGAGCCCGCGTAGTGTCGGTGGCTGAAGAGGAAGGTCTCAGCTACGGCGCCGACTTCGGCGTCGGGACGATGATCGAGCTCCCGCGCGCATGCTTCATCGCCGACCGGATCGCTCGTCATGCCGACTTCTTCTCGTTCGGAACGAACGATCTCACGCAGTGCGGGATCGGCTTCTCGCGCGATGACATCGAGGGTCGGATCATCCCCCGCTATGTCGAGGAGAAGATCGTGGACGGCTCGCCGTTCGCGACGATCGACGAGGAGGGCGTTGGCGAGCTGGTGCGAATCGCCGTTGACAGGGGGCGACGTGAGCGGCCGGAGCTCGAGCTCGGGGTCTGCGGTGAGCATGGCGGAGACCCGCAGTCGATCCGCTTCTTCCACGAGGCCGGGCTCGATTACGTAAGCTGCTCTCCCTTCCGTCTCCCGATCGCCCGGGTAGCGGCCGCCCAAGCGGCAATATCCGCTCCCAGGTAGCCACGGACGGGTCTGCCGATCATGGCCTCCCCAGTCGCGGCGGTTGGCTACGTCCCCACCGTGGTCCAGGAGGACGGCGGCCCCCGCACTTACCTGGACGTTCGCGGTCTCCTCGCGGTGCCGCGCGACGCCGACGCCGCCGCCGCCTACGAGCGTTCAAGTTACGTCACTGCAATGCGCGCTGCCAATGCAGGCGCCTACAACCCCTGGTGAGTGAACCATGACACAACCCATCCCCCCCACCCCCGGCCACGTTGTGATCGTCGGCGGCGGCGTCGCCGGCCTGGAGTCGCTGCTCGCGCTGCGGGCCTTCGCGGGCGATCGCGTAGCCGTGACCCTAGTTTCGAAAGATGATTGGTTCGTCGACCGCCCCATGACCGTGGCGGAACCGTTTGGACTCGGATCGGCGGCACGCCTGTCGTTGCCGGAAGTCGCCGCCGAACTTGGTGCCGATTTCGTTCGCGGGAGTGTGACGGGGGTCGACGGAGCCAACCGCCGGGTCATTTGTGCGGACGGCCAGAGCCTCGCCTTCGACACGCTCATCGTCACTCTCGGCGCGCGGGCGCGAGCGCCGTTCGCCGATGCGATCACATTCGGCCTGGACGGTTCGGGCGAGGCGATCCGGGACATGCTCGATCGCCTGCGCAGCCGAGAGGCGCGCAGCGTGTCCTTCGTTACGCCCACCATGACGGGATGGCTCTTGCCGTTGTATGAGCTTGCTTTGATGACGGCGCGTGAGCTCGTCCGGAGCAATGTCGACGGGGTCCAGGTCCGTATCCTCACCCCGGAAGATCGCCCGCTGGCGCTGTTCGGCGGTCGACTGAGCCAGGACATCGGCCGCCTACTGGGTAGGGGCGGCGTCGAGTTCATTCACGCGTCCTTTGCGAAGGGCAACGGCGGCGGGCTGACCTACGCCGCCCTCGGGCACCCGAGCTCAGACTATGTCGTCACGCTGCCGCTCTTGAGCGGCCCGGCGCTGGCCGGCGTGCCAGCCAGCGGGCCGCATGAGTTCATCCCCGTCGACGGGTACGGGCAAGTCCGGGGACTTCGAGACGTGTACGCGGCCGGCGACGCGATCGACTTCCCGGTCAAGCAGGGCGGAATTGCCACACAGCAGGCGGACGTTGTCGCCGAGCACGTCGCCGCGACGTACGGCGCGGGCGTTGAACCGGCGCCGTTTAAGCCCATGCTGCGGGGAATGCTCTTCACCGGCGACGAGCCGGTCTACATGCGCTCGGGCGTGCCCGATGTCGACCCGGACGTTCCGGGCGCCTGGTATCCGCTGTGGTGGCCGCCGACTAAGGTCGCCGGCCGCCATCTCGGCCCGTACCTGTCCGAGCATGGCGATTGGGAGGGGTTCGGCGCGCCCCCCGTCGGGTTCATCGACGTCGACGTCCCGCTTGCCGCGATCACTATGCCGGGCTGAGCCCGGACCGGAGAGATATGTCACCACTCCAGCACGAGACGGTTCCCGCGATGGCGCCCGAGCGATTCGCGTTCGGTGCTCTCGCCGGGTGAGTATGAGGCGTTGCTCGGGCTAGTTGACGAGGCCGCGAGGGAGCTGCACAGTCGCGTGATCTGGAATGTGAACTCGACCGCGAAGGGCGGTGGGGTGGTCGAGATGTTGCGCCCATTGCTCGGCTACTGTCGTGGCGCCGGTGTCGACGCGCGCTGGGCCGTGATCTCGGGGCAGCCGGACTTCTTTGCCGTTACGAAGCGAATACACAACCGTCTGCACGGGTTCGCCGGGGACGGCGGGCCGTTGGGCGACGCCGAGCGCGAGGTCTACGAACAGACGTTGGCGGCCGCCGCGGCCGAGCTCGCGGAGCTCGTGCATCCGCTGGACATCGTGATCCTGCACGATCCGCAAACGGCCGGGTTGGCGGCCGCGGTGCGAAAGACCGGGGCAACTGTGATGTGGCGCTGTCACGTCGGTCTCGACGCCGCCAACGCTCACGCCCGGGACGCGTGGGATTTCCTGCGTGGCTACGTGCTGCATGCTCATCTGTCCATCTTCTCGCGCGCGGGGTTCGCCTGGGAGGGCCTGCCGCGCGACCGCATCTCAGTCATCCGCCCCTCGATCGACGCGTTCGCGCCCAAGAACGCCGAACAGTCACCCGACCAGTCGAAAGCCATCATGGTGACCGCCGGAGTGCTCGCGGGTCACGTGCATGCCTATCCGACCTTCACACGTTCGGACGGGACCCCGGGACGCGTCGAGCGACGAGCCGAGATGCTCGAGGAGCAGCCCCTCGTCTACGACATGCCGGTGGTCATGCAGGTGTCACGGTGGGATCAGCTCAAGGACCCGGTCGGAGTGCTTGGCGCGTTCGCCGGGCATGTAGCGAGCCGCAGCGCAGCGCACCTGCTCCTGGTCGGCCCGTCGACGGCAGCCGTCGCCGACGACCCGGAGGGCGCCGAGGGCGGGCAGGCGCTGGACATGTTCCACCACCCGTACGCGCATGCCGCGCACTACGGAGTCGAGACCAACACGACCCGCGAGGGCGCGACCGCCGAGTTCTCGTTGGTGCCCTGACCACTGGGCGCCGGCGAGACACGGCAATCTCGGCAGTCGTTAGCCGGCTGATGCGCGATATCCCGGTGCGCCACATCCCGGTTCAGACGCTCGCGAGCCCGACGTAACGAGAGACCAGAGTTGACCTTCTAGGACGCGACCTGCTGAGGCTTCTCGAGCGGGCAGAAAGAGCGTTCAGATGTCCACCGTGACCCGCACAGGTGGACGCACAGAGATCGCGCCGGACCCTTGATCAGTCGCACTCGGACGGCTTCGAGCTTGCTTCGGGCACGGGGTCGGGCTATGCGTCAGGCTCAGACCCCAGCCCACCGGCGAGTGCTGCCGTCCGATCTGGGCACACTGGTTGCCGTCAGGTCGGGAGCGCCAGCCCCACGAGGTAGGTGGCCCCGCCGACGATCGCACCGGCGAGCGTCATCTCGAGGCCCGCCGACCACCAGGTGCGCAACGTCACGAGCGACTTCGCGGCGCCGACGAGGAAGTGCGCCACGAGCGATACCGCCGCCGCTAGGAGGATCGCGACCGTGCCCGTGGTGAACATAAATGGGATCACCGGCACGACTGCTCCCAGCCCCGTCGAGACACCCGCGGCGATCGCTGCTTGTCTGGGATCGCGGCCGTCGCCGGTGATCCCGAACTCCTCCGCCGCGAGCGCCCGCAGCATCGCCTCCGGATGCGTTGACAGCTGCTCGGCCACCGCGTCGGCAGTGTGTTCGTTGATTCCCTTCAGCTGATAGAAGAGCGACAGCTCCTCCTGCTCCTCTTCGGGGTGCTCGGCGATCTCCCGACGCTCACGCTCGACGTTGGCGGCGGCCACCTCGGCCTCCGAGCGCTCGGCCAGGAACGCGCCCGTCGCCATCGAAAGTGCCGAAGCGACCGCGGCCGCGATCCCTGCGGTGAGCACGAAGCTCGAGCCGCCGGTGGCGCCGGACACACCCGCGACGATTCCGAACACTGCCGCGAGTCCGTCATTGGCGCCGTAGATCGCGCCGCTGATCCAGCCGCCCCCGGTCCGGTGACCCTTCTCCGCGCCCAGAAGCATGTCGAGCCGCGCCCGCGCGGGGTCCACCGCGGCCTCGGCGCCCACGCTGGCGCTCGGGCCGGCGCGGATCTCGCTCACCGCACTTGAATGCCCGCGCTCTTCGTCACGGATGTGGTCAAACAGCGCGTCGGTCACCGGATCGCCGGTCGGACGCGCGTAGAGGTCGTCGGCTTCCGCGTTCTCGGCCGCCTCGCGCGCGGCGAGCAGCCGATCGACCGGCGCGATCCGCGCTTGCAGCCGTACCCACACCGACGGGCGCACGCTGTCGCGCGGTGGGATCTCGATCGCAAGCTCGGTCATTCGCGCCTCCAAGCGGGCGCGATGGCCATTCTCGGCTTGAGCCATCCGGCGCAGGATGCCCGCCTCCGGGGCGGGCAGCCGCCGCGCGATCAGCTCGTAGACGGCTGCGGCGACAACCTCGGACCGCCACGCCGACAGTAGCCGGTCACCCGCGTCCCGTTCCGGTGCGGTCGTCTCCGTCGTCATCACACGCGGCTCAGCATCGTCAGCAGGTATTGACACGGGCGTTCGGTCAGCCCGCGGGGGACCAGTCCGGGCAGCACGAGGCGACTTTCACCGAGCGTCACGGTCGTTCGATCCTTCGGCATCGCACCTCGATTGGTCGGGGCAGATAGACGTGTCGCGATCCTCCTCACTCGTGGCACCCGGCGCATCCGGGGAAAACCCGGGCCGCGATCAGGGGCTGCCCCGCCGTGCTCGCTACCGCCGGTCGCGGAACCGTGACACGCCGCGCCGGCGAGCCATGTCGGGGCGCAGCCTGCGAGGATCGACCTTGCCGAGTAGCCGAGGTTTCCGGCTCGCCCGAAGCCGGCGTCTGGCCAGGAGCCCGCCGCCGAGGCCGGCCGCGGCAAGCGCGGCGGCGATCAGGCCAGGTGTGGCTGACAGGCGGCCGTACTCCTCCTGCACAGCGGGCCACACGCGGTCGTCGATCATCTCCGAGGCGCGATCGTGACCGGCGACCGGCGCCGGCGGTTCGACCGCGGGGAGGAAGGCGATCTGGACTCGCCTGAGTTTCGGGAGCGCGCCGCGCCACAGGTGCGACGTGCCCGTGATCGCCGTCGGGATGATCGGCACGCCGGACTCGATCGCCACGCGGCCGGCGCCGTGACGCGGCGCGCCGAGCGTGTCAGGCTCGTCGACCCGCGTGCCTTCAGGGAACACGACGACAAGACCGCCCGCCTTAAGGATCGCGGCGGCGGTGTCGAGGGCCTCGGTATCGGACTCGCCGCGGCGGATCGGGAACGCGCCGAGGCGTGTGAACAGGAATGCGAGCGGGCCTTTGAACAGCTCGACTTTCGCCAGGAACCGGACGTGACGGCCCGCGACGATCCCGATGAAGAACGGGTCGAGGAAGTTCTTGTGGTTGGGGGCGACGATCACGCCACCGTGCTCGGGAATGTGCTCGGCGCCCGAGACCCGCACGCGAAACCACGTCCGCAGGACGGCCCTTGCCAGCGCCCGGATGACCGCATACAGTGGCCGCGAGAAGCCTCGCTCGCGGGCGTAGGCGTGCGCCTTGCGCTCGGCTTCGATCACGCGGTCGGCGTCGCTGGGCACGTGCACCACAGTGGCACGCACACTACGTCAGGCCCTGAGCGTTAGGCCGTACCACCGGCTCGGAGAACCACAGATTCTCCACCGCGATGCTCGGCACCGTGCTGAGCGGCGTGTACCCCGCTCACTGAACGCCGCCGTGACCGCACTGCCTGCCGCCGCGCGCACGCGGCGAGAGAGAGCATCTTCGGCCGATCGCGGTCGCCCAACGGCTCGATTCAACCGCTCTGCCTAAGGTCGCCCGAGCTGCGCTTCGCGCACGATCTCGACGCTGCGCTGCTCGTCTTGGCCGCCACCGTCGCGGTTGGCGCGGTGCCGGCAGCGCTGTTCCTTCCCCGGGGGCGCACAATTGTGAAGGCGCGCCGCGCTGAGGCGCGACCGCCCCCACGGGCAACCCGGTAGCCATCCAGCACCATTAGGGCCAGCCGGGCGTGCCGGCTCGATGCTCGGTCAGGCTCAGCCGCCGACGTCCGGGTCGTCTTCGATCCGGATGGTCGTCCGCAGTCCGTCGCGCCCGTCAACCGCGATCGTCATCGGTGCCAACATCGTGTGGTTGTCCACCGCCACCCGCGCCGGATGATCGACCAGGTGGCGAAGGACGCCCCGCAGATGCGGGCCGCCCCGGGCCACGGCGACCTCGAACACGTCATGCCGGCGGTCGTAGGTCAGAGTGTGCAGGGCTAGGTGCTCCGCTTCGACGTTCGCCGGGCCGGACAGGTCGCCCACCTCGATCGAGGTGGGCGCGTGCAGCAGCTCGCGGCCGAGCGCATCGAAGTACTCGGCCCAGGTCTCACTAGCGAGCTGTCGTGGGGTGGTTGTCATCTCGGTCTCCTCTTCATCTTGGATAACGCCGGCCGGGGTCGTCGCGTGGGAACCGGCTGACTTACTTCTACTTGGCTCCGAGCGCCGCCACGACCGTTGGGACCGGCAGATCCCGTTCGGCCTATTACGGAGCCACCAGCGGGATTGGGTTGCGGATGGCTCGACCGCCCGGACGCCTCACGCTGACAGTGCCACCTCCAGCTCGAGCAAGGAGGTGAGGCGGGCCGCGGTGGCGGTGAGCGAGCCGGCGAAGGCGGGGTAATCGAATGCCGATTGCCGACCGTCGGACTCAGTAGTTCGTCACATTCGGCTGCGGTCCTCGACGGATGGACCTGGGCAACGCATGACCGATGCTGAACCCAGAATGGGACACCCTCCGGGAGAGTGGCGCTTCGTGGAGCCTCCGCGGTGCCCTGCGTGTGACGACATCATCGGCGTGTACGAGCCGCTCGTGCACCTCAGGGACGGCTTCGCCATGCGCACTTCACGAGCAGCGGAGCCGGAGATCTGTTCAGGTGGGCCGTGCTTTCACCTCGAGTGCTACCAGCGGCTCGCGGGCGAGTCCTAGCTCGCCGGCTCGGCCGAACCGTCGCCACGATCGGTAATTGCCCGCATGGGGTGTGCACGCGGCGACGGATGGGACGCCCCCGTGGGCTCTCGCACCATTTGGGGCCCCTCAGCAAGGAGACTTTCATGGCTACAACCGCCCCCTATCTGAAGCACTGCACTCCGGGCGTGGCCGGCTATCATGCCGCGGTCGTCCACGAGTTCGACGCGCCGCTAAGGGTCTGAGCAGGTGCCCTGGCGCGAGCTCGAGCCCGGCCAGATCCTGGTTCAGGTGGAGGCATGTGGGCTGTGCCACACCGATATCCACGCCGCCCACGGCGACTGGCCAATCAAGCCATCGCCGCCGTTCATTCCCGGTCACGAAGGGGTGGGCATCGTTCAGGAGCTCGGCCCGGGCGTCACCGAGGTCGAGGTCGGCGACCGCGTCGCGATGCCGTGGCTCGGTTACGCCTGCGGGACCTGTGACTACTGCGTGTCCGGGTGGGAGACGCTGTGCGAATCCCAGGAGAACATGGGCTACTCGATCGACGGCGCGTTCGGCGAGTACGCGGTGGCGCATGCCCGCTATGTCGTGAAGGTGCCTGACGGCATCGACCCGTTCTGCGCGGCGCCGCTCACCTGCGCCGGCGTGACGACGTACAAGGCGATCAAAGTCGCCGGCACCCGCTCTTCCGATCTCGTCGCCGTGTTCGGAGTCGGCGGACTCGGCCATCTGGCGATCCAGTACGCCGCGCTCGCCGGCGGCCGCGTGATCGCGGTCGACCTGCTCGACGAGAAGCTCGAGCTCGCGCGCGAGCTCGGCGCGGAGTTCACCGTCAACGCCGCCCGGGAGGACCCCGTGGAGGCGATCAAGGCACTCGGCGGCGCCGACCAGGCGATCGCGCTCGCGGTCTCGCCGCGGGCGTTCGAGCAGGCCTACGGGACTCTTCGTCGCGGCGGCACGCTCGTGTTCGTGGCGCTGCCCGCCGACAACCACGTGACGCTGCCGATCTTCGAGACCGTGCTCAACGGGATCACGGTGGTCGGCTCGATCGTCGGCACCCGCACCGATCTGCGTGAGGTGTTCGAGCTGCATGCCGGCGGTAAGACGAAGGTCATCCGCGAGGTCCGCCCGCTGACCCGCGTCAACGAGTCGATCGCGGACGTCGAGGCCGGCCGGGTCGCAGCCCGGATCGTGTTCGCACCCTGAGGTTCATCCGGCACTTCTTCGCCAGTAGAGTCGGCCACGTGGCCGACGCTACTGGCGTTGAGGTGGTCTCGGATCCGATCGGGATCGTGCTCGCCGATGCTCACGCGTTGATCCGCGTCGGGCTTCGCCGTGTCCTGGACGGGGAGGCGAACCTCACCGTGGTGGGAGAGGCAGGAGATGTCGAGGCGGCCCTGGCGCTCACCGAACGACATCAACCGCGGGTGTTGTTCTCGATCTGAACATGCCGGGCACGCCGACACTGGCGGCGATCCCTCGGTTCGTCGAGGCTTCCCCGCAAAGCGCGATCGTGGTGCTGACGATGGAGGCGGAGCCGGGGTTCGCGCGCACGGCCTTGAGCGCGGGCGCGCGCGGCTATGTCCTCAAGGACGCCGCCGAGGCGGAGCTGGTGGAGGCGGTGCGCTCGGTGCTCGCGGGCGGCACCTATCTCGATCCCAGCCTCGGCGCCCGGCTGGCGCGGATGGGCCCCCGAGCCGGGCGGAGCGCACCCAGGTCTGTCCCACGGCGAGCCGAACCTGGCCCTCGGGACGGACCTTGCCGGACATCGAATCGACACCTTCGTCGGGCAGGGCGGGATGGGGCTCGTCTTCCGCGCGACCGACCTCACCCTCGGCCGGACGGTGGCGCTCAAGGTAATCGCACCCGACGCCGCCGGCAACCCGGTGTTCCGCGCCCGCTTTGGGCGCGAGTGCCGGGTGGCCGCGGCCATCGATCACCCCCACGTCGTCCAGATCTACCACGCTGGGCAGGACGACGGCTTGCTGTACCTCACCAAGCGCTATATCGACGGCACCGACCTGCGCCGGCTGCTCCGCCGCGAGAGCCGGCGCGAGCGGTCGCGATCATCGGCCAGATCGCTGGCGCGCTCGACGAGGCGCACGCCCTCGGGCTCGTCCACCGCGACGTCGAGCCCGGCAACGTGTTGCTCGCGCGGCGCTCCGGGGACGACCACGCCTACCTCACCGAGTTCGGCATCACCAGGCGAGCCGGCGTGGCCCTCGGATCAGTCGACTACATCGCGCCCGAGCAGGCGCACGGCGCCGACGTCGACGGCCGCGCGGACATCTACTCGCTGACCTGCGTTCTGTTCCCGATGCTCACCGGGAGCGTGGTCTTCGACCGCGAAAACGACCTCGAGAAACTCTGGGCACACGTCCACGACCCTCCGCGCAGGCTGGTGGCACTCAATCCGGAGCTGTCACCCGATCTTCAGGACGTGCTCGATCGCGCCCTCGCCAAGAACCCCGGCGACCGCCAGCAGTCCGCGACACAGCTGGCGCAGGACGCAGCTAAGGCGCTCGGGGAGAGCTGACCGCGGGCCCGGGCCGTCGGAAGCGCACGCGAGGCGCGCAGAGGCACGGATGTCCCCCGCCCGTGGCCCGCCTCTGGTCACTTGAACAGCCACTACCGCAAAGTTGCTGATCGGCCGCGGCGGGTCGCGGACGGTCATCACCGAACGAGCCCGAGCCGAGGCGTTGCGGGCTAGGCGAGGCCGGCCAGTCGGCGATCGAGTAGCGCCAGCACGTCGCCGGTGATCTGCTCGACCGGACGGTCGGTCCGCAGCGTGAGCTGCCCGCCCGGCGGCACCTCGTCGAGCGGCTCCCAACCGCTCTGCTCGCGCCGCACGATCGCGGGTCCGGCGTCCGAGACGCGGTCGCGGTCGTGCTCCCGATCTGCCGCTCGCTTCGCCAGGACCGCGCGAGGAGCCTGACATTCGATGAACAGCGTCGGCCGCGAACCGCCGAGCGCGGCCGTGAACGCGTCGCGATCTGCCCGGTGACGGAACGTGGCGTCGACGATCACCCCGCCGGTCTCGGCGAGCGCGTCGGACGCCCGCCGGCCGAGCTCGGCGTAGGTGCGCGCGTTCCAGTCAGGGCTGTAGGTGTCGGCCGGCGCGCGCTCGGTCGGGCGGAGCCCGGCGAGCCCCTTGCGGGTCACGTCCGAGCTCAGGTGGGGGAGCCCGGACAGGCCCGCCAGCGCACGGGCCAGATGGGACTTGCCGGTGGCAGGAACGCCGCACACCACGATCACGAGCGGCCGTCTCGCTCGCCAGGAGAAGCGCTCGGCAAGCGAGATGAGGTCGCGGGCGTGGGCGCCCTGCTGCCCGTGCTCCGCGCTCGTACCGGGGACCTGCGCCCCGCGCAGAAGCGCGACCTTGGCGCGGACGAGCGCGCGGTGGCGGAATAGAAGGCGATCAGCGAATCGGGGCCCGGATCGCCGCCGGCATCTCGGTACGCATCCACGAGGACTTGGCCGAAGCGCTCGCCCCCGAGCGCGGACAGGTCGAACACCAGGAAGGCGAGGTCGTCGGCCACGTCGAGTTCGCGCAGCCCGGGGTCGAACTCGACGCAGTCGACGATTCGCACACGATCGCCCAGCAGCACATGTTCGGCGCGGAGGTCCCCGTGCCCCTCGCGGACCTGACCGCGACTCGCCCGCGCGGTGAACGTCTGGGCGTGGGCGGTCACGAACGCGTGCGCGAACCGCTCGAGGCCCAGCACTCGTTCGATCTCGCCGCTCTGCTCGACGTCGGCGAGCAGCTCCTGGAGGTTGCGGTCAAAGCGGCGCTCGGCCGCCAGCACCGGGGCGCCGTCGGGTGTCGCCCGCGGGGCGTCCTGGTGAAAGTGGGCGAGCACGCGTCCGACCTCGACCACGTCCCGCCGCGCCAGCTCGCCCCGCTCGAGCCGTGCCACCAGCGTCTCAGCCTCGTCGTAGCGGCGCATCTCGACCACGAAGTCGATCGCGCGCGGGTCGTCCTCGTCGGTCAGCTCGACCCCGCCCTCGATAACTGCCACGCCCCGCACTCCGAGGTACACATCGGGCGCCAGGCGGCGGTTGAGCCGGACCTCGGCCGCGCACATCTCCCGCCGCCGAGCCGGCGTCCCGTAGTCGAGGAAGTCGAGCACGAGCGGCTTCTTGAGCTTGAAGGCGAGCTCGCCGGCCAGGAACACCCACGAGATATGAGTCTCGCGCACCTCGACGGATGCCGGTCGGTGCGGATACGTCCACGGTCGCGCCAGTGCTTCTCGCACCGGATCGGACCGAGACTCTGGGAGGTGAGTGGCAGTCGGAGTCGTCACGATGCCCCAACGGGCGCGGGCTCGCGATTCGGTACGGGGACACCGCCACGCCGCCGCACATGCCAGCGCCACAGCTCGTCCGACCCCCACACGATCACCGCGAGGCAAGCCAGCACGAGCAGCTCGCGCCGCCCGAGCGCCGCGGTGTGGAAGATCGACTGAAGCGGCGGCAGGTAGATGATCGCGGCGGCTAACAGCACGCGAACGCCGCGCCACGCGGCGGGTGCGGATTGAGGAACACGCCGACCTCGCGCAGCGATGCCCGGCTCGTGCGCACCGCGAACGCGGCCCCCATCTGGCACGCCACGATCCCCGCCGAGGTCATCGTCGTGGCCTGCCAGATGGGCGTGGTGCAGCGACGTCCCGGCGCCGGTGGGATCGCCCAGGACCGCCCGCCGGTGAGCAGGACGAGGAAGTAGCCACCCATGATGAGCAGCGCCTCGAGCGCGCCGAGCCTGAGCCGGGCGCGGGACAACATCGCGCGGCTGACGGTTCCCGCCTCGCGCGGCCGCGGGGCTCGGTCGATCGTCCCCGTCCAGGAGCCCCGGGCTGGGGGGCTCTTGTCGCCGCGGACTGCGGCTCTCCTCGGGATCAAGTGCGGCATGAGAAGGTGGCGCCCTCATCGATGTCACCGCACTGATGGTGCCCTCGGCGGCGATGATCGGCATCGGTATTTCACCCCGGTGCAGATGCGGTGCATCCGGCGCGCGACTACTACCTGCACCGATTCGGTACTTCACCGTGCGCGAGCGGCACGCTTAGACGGTGGTCGGGAGCCTCCCCCGGGCCTACATTCATGGCATGCGTTACCTACACCCAGTCGACCGCCCCGAAACCGACGGCTCGCCCGACGATTCGCGGATTCGTGTCGTGCTCGCCAACGACCATTCCGGTTTGCGGCGGAGTCTCCGGTCGCTGTTGGACCACGAGGACGATCTGGACGTCGTCGGCGAGGCGAGCGATTTCGAGGCCGCCGTGCACGACGTGGCCGTCCAACATCCCGACGTGCTCGTGCTCGACTTGCGGATGCCGGACGGGTTCTTCGCCGAGCGGATCAAGCGACTGCGCGCGGCGTCGCCCGGCACCGAGATCGTCGTCACCACGATGCACGTCAACGAGGCGTTCGCCACCGAGGCGCTCAGATCGGGCGCGATCGGGTTCGTGCTGGCCGATTTCGCCGATCGTGAGCTCGTCGAGGCCGTGCGGCGCGGGGCCAGCGGCCTCCCCTACACGAGTCCGCGGATCAGGCGCGCGGTCGCGTGACCGCCTCCGCTTCCACGGGCTGCGGCTCGATTGTCCGACGCTCGGTGCCTCTGCGGTAGCCGGCGGGGAAGGCGGCGTTGATCGTCGTGCCCTGGCCGGGCGACGAGGTGACCTCGAGCGTTCCGTGCAGCAGTTCGACCCGCTCCCGCATCCCGAGCAGCCCGAATCCGTCGGTGTTGGCGAGCGGGTCAAACCCGCGTCCGTCATCCCGCACCGTCACTCGCACGGTCGAGTCGTCTTCCACGACCTCGACGTGGGCGCGGCGCGCGCCGCCGTGCTTTGCGGCATTGTTGAGGGCCTCCTGGACGAGGCGGTACATCGTCGTCTCGACCTCGCTCGCGTGTCGGTCGGGCTTACGGCCCTGCTCGTAGGCGAGGTCGATGGCGAGATCCACGTCGAGCCCGCGGCCCCGCGCACGCTCGGCGAGATCCTCGATCGCCGCCTGCGCGCCGAGGTCGTCGAGCGCGGCCGGACGAAGGTCGGTGACCAGCGCCCGGAGGGTGCGAATCTCGTGCTCGAGCTGGACGACCGCTTCGCGTATCGTCTCGGTCACCGCCTCAGGGTCGGAGGCCCGGAGCTGGGCGGCGAGCCCCAGCCGCAGCGCCGCCAGGTTCTGCAGCGTCTCGTCGTGAAGCTCTCGGGCCCAGTGGGCACGTTCTTGCTCCGCCGCCGCGATGCGTTGCCGGCGGCGCTCGCCCTCGACCGTCACCGCGGTCGCGACCGCCGTCGCCGCGCTGGCCGCGAATGCCTCGAGCAGGCGTTGGTCCTCCGCGCTGAACGCCGGGCCGCCCTCGAGCCGGTCGACCGCGATCAACACCCCGTAGCCCCGTCCGCGGAAGACCAACGGGACCACCAATCCGGCCTGCGCCTGGACGCCGAGCCGACCCAGGCCGTGGCGCTCGAACCGGGCTCGGTTGGGCTGATCCTCAAGGCGGAGCGTGCGCGAGATCCGAAGCGCCGCGCTGGCCAGACTGTCCTTGACGTCGACGCGTGCGCCCACCAGGCCGGCGGGTAACTCGCCCGCGCCGGCGGCCACGACCATCTCGCCGGCTTGCTCGTGCTCGATCACCAGCGCCCGGGCGGCCACCAGCGCTCGTCCCCGCTTGGCCACCAGCCCCAGGATCAGATCGAGGTCGGTCTCGCCGCCGAGCGCCCGCGCGATCTGCATGGTCGCGTCGAGCGCGTCGACGGTCCGCTTGAGCTCGGCGTGCTGGGCCTCCAGACCGGAGTAGCGGCGCGCGTGGTCGATCGCCAGGCCAGCGAAATCCGCCAGCAGTGTGATCGTGTGCTCGTCCTCCTCGGTGAACTCTTCGCCGCCGGCCTTCTCGGTCAGGTACAGGTTCCCGAATGGGACCCCGCCGACCAGCACCGGGACCCCCAGGAACGTCCGCATCGGCGGATGGCCGGGCGGAAATCCGTAGGAGTGCGGATGGGCGCCGACGTCGGCCAGCCGCAGCGGCACCGGATGTGCGATCAGCTCGCCGAGCACCCCTCGCCCCTTCGGCAGATCGCCGATCCGTTCCCGATCGTCCTCCTTGATGCCGAGCGTGATGAACCGCTCGAGCGCGGACTGCGACTCGTCCGTCACCCCGAGTGCCGCGTACCTCGCCCCCGACACCTCCCGGGCGGACTCGAGTACGCGCCGGAGCACCACTTCGAGGTCGAGCTCGGATAGAAAGTCGCGCGCGAGCCGATTCGCGTCGAGCGCATGGCGGGCATTTCGTGATTCGCGGCCCCCCACGGCGTCAGGCGCAGCGCCCGCCTCCGGAATCCACCAGACCTACGGCCTCCAAGACCCGCGCCGCGCGGCGGATTACCATCCGGCGAAACGGGTCTGAGCGATTAATCACATCGGCCTACTGACTGCCAAAGCGTTCACAAATGTTGCTCGCGGCCCCGCAGCCAACACAGCCGCGTCGCACACTACCAGCGCCCGGTCTAGCGGGTGTGAAAAGCACGGATCCGGCTGCGGGAACACCCGGATGTGCGCCGCGCTTGGCGCCGCTTAGATGGGGTCACCACACCCGAAGGAGCCCGCCATGACCGTTCATCCAAAGAACCACAAGGACCTGCTGCTGGCGCCGGTGGCGGTCGAGATCGACCGCAACCTCCAGCGCCTCCGCGGTGATTCGCCCTACGACGTGCTCGCCGAGCTGGAACTCGAGCTCGACCGACCGGCGATGTATGCCGATCCCGACGAGCGTGCCGAGCTCGTTCTCCGCCAGGCGCTGCGCGATGTGGACCTGCACGGCTGGACGGCAACGCTCAGCGACGACGCATCGCGCATCCACCTCGACGGCGGCTCGGTCTCGCTCGATGTCGGCCTGAGCTCGGCGATCACTACCTACATCACCGAAGGCGCAGGCGTCACGCCGGCGTGAGGTGCGGCTGCTGCTGCGCGGGCTCGAGCAGCGAGCGGCCGGTCATCTCCTTCGGCGGTTCGATCCCAAGTAGCGCCAGCACGGTCGGGGCGACGTCCGCCAGCGTACCGGTGCCTTTGAGACTCACTCCGAGCGCAGTGACGATCAGCGGGACCGGGTTGAGCGAGTGCGCGGTGTTGGGACGGTCGTGATCCTCTCGCATGTGTTCGGCGTTTCCGTGGTCGGCGGTGATCACGAACACCCCGCCGGCCTCGTGCACCGCCCCGACCACGTCCTGCAGGCAGCCGTCGATGGTCTCCACGCCGCTGATCGCGGCCGGGACGACTCCGGTGTGGCCGACCATGTCGGCGTTGGCGAAGTTGATGATCGTGAACCGGGGCCGCTCCTCGGCGAACGCTTCGAGGAACGCCTCGGTGATCTCCCGCGCGCTCATCTGCGGCTTGTGGTCGTAGGTGGGGATGTCCCGCTGGGACGGCACGAGCGCCCGCCGCTCGCCTTGTATGGCTCCTCGCGGCCACCGTTGAAGAAGTAGGTGACGTGCGCGTACTTCTCGGTCTCGGCGACGTGCAGCTGGCGCTCGCCGGCCGCTTCGATCACCGCCCCGAGGGTGGTCGCCGGGTGCGCGGTCGTGAACGCCACCGGGTAGGGGCACCCCTGCTGGTACTCGGTCATGGTCGCCAGGCGCCGGATCGGCGCACAACCCCCGCGTCCGCGCCAGCCGGGAAGGTCCTCGGTCCCGTCGCCGAAGCCCGGCTCGGCGAGCGCGCGCACGATCTCGCGCATCCGGTCGGGGCGGAAGTTGAAGCACAGCACGCTGTCGGACGGGCGAATCCGGCCCTCCTCGCCGACGGTGGTCGGCCGGATGAACTCGTCGGTCTCGCCGCGCTCGTAGGCGGCGCGCGCGGCCGCTGGTCCGTCCGGTGTGTGGTGATCGGCGCGTCCGCGGACGAGCAGGTCGTAGGCGTCCTGGGTGCGCTCCCAGCGCCGGTCGCGGTCCATCGCCCAGTAGCGCCCGACGACGGTCGCGATGCGGCCGGCGCCCGCGCCGCGGCACCAGTCCTCGAGCGTGGCCAGGTAGCCCTCGCCCGCAGTCGGCGAGGTGTCACGGCCGTCGGTGAAGCAGTGCAGCACCAGATCTCGAACCTGGAGCTCGGCCGCGAGCTTGATCAGCGCGTGGAGGTGGCCGAAGCCGGAGTGGACGCCTCCGTCCGACACCATCCCGAGCAGGTGGACCCGGTCGGTCGCGCTCAGCGCGTCGCGCAGCACCGGATTGTTTGCCAACGCGCCTTCGTCCACGGCGTTGTCGATCAGCGTCAGCGTCTGCGGCACGGCGGCCCCGGCGCCGAGGGTCAGGTGCCCGACCTCCGAGTTCCCCATCTGGCCCTCGGGCAGTCCGACGCTCGGGCCGCTGGCCTGCAGCGCCGTGTGCGGATAGCCGGCCCACAGTCGATCGAAGCCGGGCGTCCGCGCTCGGTCGATCGCGTTGCCCGGACCGGCGGGCGCGATCCCCCATCCGTCCAGCACGATCAGGCAGGCGCAGCTGATATCGGTGTGCTCGGGGCCGGAGGCCGGCATCAGCGGGCGCTCACGGCGGCGCGCATCAGGGCGTGGACGCCGGGGAGCTCGCGACCCTCCAGGAACTCGAGCGTCGCACCGCCGCCGGTCGACAGATGGGTGACGCGATCTCCCAGGCCGAAGCTTCGCATCGCCTCGACCGTCTCGCCCCCGCCGACGACGGTCCGGGCCGGGGTGGACGCGACCGCCTCGGCGACGGCGCGGGTCCCGGGCGCGAACGGCTCGAGCTCGAAGCGGCCCATTGGGCCGTTCCAGAAGACGGTGCCGGCGGCCGCGATCTCGGCGGCGTACCGGGCGCTGGTTCGCGGTCCGATGTCGAGCCCGCTCCAGCCGTCGGGGACCTCGATGCCGTCGAGCAGCTGCGAAACCGGTCCCTCCTGCCCAGGCGGCGCGAGCGCCAGATCGAACGGCAGCTCGAGCCGGCAGGAGGATCCGGCGGCGGCCGTGAGCGCGCGCCGCGCCGACTCGACGTCGTCGTCGGGGCAGAGCGACCCACCCACGCCATGACCCTGGGCAGCGAAGAACGGGAAGCACATCGCGCCGCCGATGCACAGCACATCGGCGAGCTCGAGGAACCGCTCGACGACGCCGATCTTGTCGCTTACCTTGGCGCCGCCGAGGATCGCGACGAGCGGCCGGTCGGGATGTTCGACGATCGCCCCGAGCGTGTGCACTTCGCGCTCCATCAGCCGCCCGGCGGCACTCGGTAGCCGGTGGGCGATGCCCTCCGTGCTCGCATGCGCGCGGTGTGCGGTCCCGAACGCGTCGTTCACGTACGCGTCGGCAAGCTCGGCCAGCGCCGAGACGAGGTCAGGATCGTTCCGGGTCTCCCCCGGCTCATAGCGGATGTTCTCGAGCATCAGCATCTCGCCCGGGGCGAGCCGCTCGGTGAGCTCGATCACCTCCGGTCCGGTAACCGCCGGCGCGAGCGTCACCGGTGCGCCGGTCAGCTCGGCCAGGCGGTCGGCGACCGGCTGCATCGACAGCGCCGGGTCCGGTCCCTTGGGCCGCCCGAGGTGCGAGACGAGCACGAGCCGAGCGCCGCGCGCCCGGAGCTCGGCGATCGTCTCGAGCGCCGCGCGGATGCGGGTGCCATCGGCCACCTCGATCGGTCCGCCTTCCTGCGGCCGGCGGAGCGGCACGTTGAAATCGGCGCGCAGCAGCACCCGCCGGCCTTCCACGTCGAGCTCGTCGATCGTTCTCAGCGAATCGGCCATCGGGATCGCCTCCATTTGGTGTCTCGGGATTACGACCGTGCCGACTCGATTCAGCTGGCCGAGGTTCCGACCGTGGTCTCGCACAATCTACGGATCAGAGCGCGGCCAGAATCCGTGACCAGCGCTCCTCTGGGTCCGTAGAAGCTCCGGATGACGAATACCGGTGACTGTGTATACATGGACGTCGAGCCGGACCGGCGCCGGAGCTGCGGCTCACTACGGAGCAGGAAGGTGGTTTCCTGCGGCCGTCGCACGAACACGTCCACCGTAAGGTTTCATCGCCTACCGACCTGACCTCAGGAGCAATGGGACAGATGTCAGAGTGCGCGCAGCGATTGAAGATCAGGGATTGCAGATGATTCCGGTGATCGGGGTTGGCCCGCGCTGCTCGCGCAGCCAGGCGCGACCGGTGTGGGCGGACGTTCGTTGCAATCCGTGCTGGTGCTTGGTCTCAGCTTCTGGTCATCGGCCCGTTCGCCCAATTTCGAGTCGGGATCGCGCGGAAGCTGCGCTCGAGATCCTCGACGCGTGCAGCCTCGAGTTCGAGCGCGGACTCGCTGCGTGGCTTTCGGGAATTGATCCTCCACTCCCGGCCTCCTCTGACTCTTCGGGATCGCCCCGAACGCGGTGAACCATGGAACCAAGGACGGTCATGCTGCACGGCCGCCCAGTCACCTACGCGCAGGCGGGCGCCGGTCCGGTGCTGCTGCTGGTCCATGGAATGGGCGGTGGTTACGAGAATTGGCGGGAGGTGATCGGGCCGCTGGCGCGCCGCTACACGGTGGTTGCGCCCGACCTGCCCGGGCACGGCGCGTCGGCCCCGGGTAGCGGTGACTACTCGGTTGGGGCGCTGGCCGTCGGCATGCGCGATTTGCTGCTCGCGCTCGGGCACGAGCGCGCGACGCTGGTCGGGCATTCGCTCGGCGGTGGGATCGCGATGCAGCTCGCGTATCAGTTCCCGGCGCTCGCCGAGCGCCTGGTGCTGGTTTCGAGCGGTGGCCTCGGTCCGGAGGTGAGCCTGGTTCTGCGCGCCGCCGCGCTGCCCGGCTCTGAGCTTTGGATCACCACGTCCGCGTGGACCGCGAGCTGGCTGGGACCGGCGGTCGGCCGGGGCTTGGCGGCGGTCCGGTTCCGGCCGTCGCCGGCGACCATCGATGTCGCTCGCGGCTACGCGTCGCTTTCGGATCCTGGTCGCCGCGCGGCGTTCCTGGCCACACTGCGCTCGGTCATCAACGTGGGTGGCCAGCGCATCGACGCTGGCGATCGCCTCTACCTGACGGCGGGCATGCCGACGCTGATCGTGTGGGGAGAGCGTGATTCGATCATCCCCGTCAGCCACGGCGAGCGCGCGCACGCGGAGATCATCGGCAGCCGTCTTGAGATCTTCGACGGAGTTGGCCACATTCCGCACCTCGAGGCTCCTGCGCGGTTCGTCGCGGTGCTGGAACGGTTCCTCGAGCAGACCGAGCCGGCACGGTTCGACGCTGGCGAGTGGCGCGCCCGGTTTCAGACCACCTCCGCTGAGTCGGGGAAGGCCCGCCCGCCGCGGCGAGGAGCCGGATAGCGCAGCTTGCCGCCAAGTCAGGGCGACAGATGGCGAGCGCCAATGAACTCGAGCAGTGATCGCACCGTCGATCAGGTCGATCGCGCTATCCCGATCGCGAACCTCGAGGACGAGCTTCCTGTAAGACACCGGCAGGCCGGCATCTCTTCAGCCGTCTACTCGCATTCCTGCGACGTCCCCTCGCATCGACGTAGATCGGGTAATTGGGGCATTCCCTAGGACGCCGCCGCAACCTCGGCTGGGCCCGGGGCCTCTCGGCCCCCGAGAAGGCAGGCGCTTCGCCGGCACGCTCGGCGCCACTGTTGAAGATCGTCATCCACACGACCCAGCCATGTGGCTGTGGGAGCGGTGAAAGGAGTCCAGAGGCGAGGACTCGACCGCGCTCCGAGCGTCGCTCGCGCTCGTGCCGTTAGCGAGAGCCGACCACTACCGAATCGCCGCCACTGGAATCCCCAGCGGCAGCCTAAACTCGCGCGCCACCGCCACCCCAGGGCGACGCGGACCCGCGCGTCGAATCTGACCGGCGGCTATTCCTCCGCCTCGTCCTGCACCGTGCCAAACGTCCCCTCTTGTACGTTACTTTGGCCCTCCTGGCCCTTGGCAAAGCTGCCGAGCTGCGCGTCCTCGGGAAACCTTTCGAGGTCTTCCTCGCCAGTCGCGAAGTCTCCTACCTGCTTGTCCTGCTCAAACTCCTCAGGGTTAGCCTGGCCTTCGGCAAACCCACCGCCCGTAACTCCATAGGCACGGGCCGGATGCTCGCCCTGGCGCTCGCTCGTCACTTTGATCATCTCCTCGTTCTGGTGAATGTAACCTCGAGTCAGGTTAGCCTCGCGGTCTACGGGTGACGTCGTGGTTGACTACTGATTCCACGGCGTACCGGATGCGGATACGGGTTGCGAACGGCAGAGTCGACGCAATGAAATCCCGCGCCGAGTTCGAGAGGGCCACGCGCTCTAAACGCACGCGAGTTAGTGACGGACCGGCGCCGTTGTCGAGTCGACTTGCTCCGTTCCGCTTCGGCCTGAGCCGAGATGGGACGCTGGGATTGCGAGTTCGTGCTAGACGAGACGGGGTGGGCGGTTGCGGCCGCGTCGTGCTTGGCGAGCTAATCCTCGATCCAGGACCGCTGCCCTCGCCAACCACGACGTCCGGCTCTGGGCGCCGTACTAGACCCGGACGCCGGGGAAGCGTTCGGGGTCGACGTGCGAAGCGACGGGCGCCCGCTCGACGTCTTCCATCATCCGTGCGCATACGCGAGCTAATCGTCATCGGCACGCACGGCACGACCGCAGTGCAGTTTGGTCTTCTGGCAGCGTCTCCGGGACTGTCGTGCACCATGCGGAGCGCCCGTTTCTCGTCGTGCCCACGAGCCGTTGAACAGCGCGCTCGACGACGGTCGCGCTCGCGTCGCCGTCTCGCCGTCCGTCGCAGGCGGCCGGCTGCTCCGTTCCGCAGGGCCAACGCCGAGCCCGTAGGGCGGAGCGAAGGCAGGAGCCTCCCCGGCACAGCCGGCAACGCCCACTGCCTCGGGCGCCACCCCCGCGGCGAGACTCCGAGTCCAGCTTGCCGCGATGACGTCTCGAGTCCCGGTCAGCCAGGACGACCCGCCGAGGGTTAGCTGGTGCGCGCGCTGCAGCGAGACCGCGTGGGCAACCGGGTCGGTGAAAACGTCGATCGCCAACCACGGATTTCGCGTCGACGGCTCGGCCCGCGCCAGACCGGTCGCTCGTCCGAGATCGACCCTCTCAGCCATGGCGGCAACCCAGGTCGGCGTGGGCGCGGCGTCATCGGGTGGAAACGCGCGGACCGTGCGCGGCTGCACGAAATCAACACTCGATCGCCAGTAGCGCGTCGAGATCCGGCGATCGACGCTCACTGCGATGCACGGCGGTGAGCAGCTCGACGGCGAGCGAGGCTATCTGCTCGGGAGCCGCGCGGCTGTGCGCGGCGAACCACAGCTCACCGCGGGGTCCGGCGAGCACGCGCTGCCAGTAGCCGACTGCGAAACCCTCGGGCATCCGCAGGTCGAGCATCTTGAGGTTCCCTGGGATGTCCGCTTCGCCGGCTGCCCGCAGCGCCCGAAACGCCTGCCGGGTTGCCCGGACCATCTGTAGCAGCGTCGGCCGACCGGCGGCGAGTCGTGCGGCGCCCGTGTCGAACCGATATAGAGCATACGCGATCGGGACTACAAACGCCGTATGCGAATTCAACCATCCGGCAACGTTCCGGCTGATCAACGTCGGGAACCCAGCGTCTGCGAACAGGTCGCACAGCTTGCGTAGGCGGCTCGACGCCGTCCGTCCGGTTCGCCGAGCATCGTTTTCTGCTGCCGGATCAGGACGTATCGGACGAATTTCCCGTCGTAGGTTCCGCCAGCGGCCGGGAATCCAAACAAGACACGGCCGCCCAGTGACGCGCGAAGCTCGTTGCAGAGGCCGGTGGCGTTACCAAAGACCAGCACGTCCGCGCCGTCAGACAGCTTCCTTACCACCGGCACGATGCCACGCAGCTGATCGCGCCGAACCGGCGCGAGCACCAGGTCGTACCGGTCCCCCGCGGCGACACCGTCGTCGACCGGGACCGGCAACACCGTGCGATGGCCGCGCTCGGCATCCTCGAGGTTCAGCCCGTGCTCCTCCAACTCGATCAGGCGCTCGCCGCGAGCCAACACGACGACTTCGTGCCCCCGCTCGAGCAGCTTCGCGCCGTAGACGCTCCCGATCACACCCGCGCCGACGATCAGGATCCGCATGCCCTGGACATACGCAATGTCAGGGGGGATGACCGCTGCGTGCGACCAGGGCGACCCGGCCGCTCCGATACGTCTTGATGGGACCTCGGGGTCGCGCCTCTGAACTCCTCCCATTCGGGAAATGCGATCGCGGAGGGTCGTCGACGCATCGCCCCGTGACGCCTACACCGGTCACGGTGGATCCGTGGCCGCTTCGCTCCGAGTTCGAGAGCTCGAGCACCGACGCCCAATCTCGGCTCAGCTGCTTTGCAAGTCGGGCGAAGTCGGCTAGCACCGACGCCGCGGGCTGACTCGATCCGCCGGTGCAGCCCGGAGTCGGGCCAAGCGCCGAGATGCGCGCTTGTGGCGAATACGAGGTGCAGCGCAGGCCGGCGGACGAGACCTGCTCTGCTTGTTCCGCGAGGCTTCTCCGATCGCTGAATGAGCGGTCGACGACTTGGCTGTTGCGGCCGGTTGTGCAATGGTCTGTTGCGGGAACTGACTTGGTGGACCGCAGGTTGGTCGGACCGCGATCGGTTTGCCCCAGTCTGACCGGGGCGGCTGCTCCATCGGCGACGCGTTCAACGGGCAAGCGGAGGGCGTTCTCTCGGGGGACGAAAGGAAGCCCGCTTGGCGACGTCCCGCCACTGGCGCGATGGGCCCTCGTTTCGTCCCCTGGGAGTGTTGGTGCCACAAGGAGGTCGGTTTGACAGCGGAAGGGATTCAGGGGTTGCGTCGCTCGATCATTACGTGCACTTTCCCGGCTTGTCCCGGCGGCGGAGGGTGTCGGCGCTGATGCCGATTGCTTGTGCTGCCTCGTCGATCGACATGGTCTCCGACATCGCTGGTTACCGTCCCACATCCAGGTCGGGGAGGCCGTGGATTTCGCCGGCGTGGGCGGTGTCGTATCCGCCGAGTTGGTCGATGGTGCGGCGTATCGAGGGGTCGCGTACCGCGTTGATGAGTGGTCCCGAGGCGCTGAGGGCGTTCCCGGGAAGGACGATGTCGTATTGCTCCCAGACGAGTGGGATGAAGTCGAGGTCGAGCGCGGCGGCGGCCGCTCGCAGACCGAGGCCGACGGCGGCGATGCCGGACGCAACTGCGAGGGCGACCTCGAGGTGGGACTCTGACTCCGGGCCGGGCACCGAGTGGGGTGGTATGCCGGCGTTCTGGAGCATGCGGTCGAGTAGGACGCGGGTTCCGGCGCCGAATTCGCGTTTGGCAACGCGGTGGTTGCGGAGGTCGGCGAGGCTGGTGATGTTGTCGGGGTTCCCGGGAGCGACGAGGAAGCCTTGCTCGCGGCGCCAGAGGTGGATCAGCGTCGGTTCGCGACCGCGCAACAGCGCTTCTGCGTACGGAGCGTTGTAGATGCCTGAGTGATGGAGGAGGTGGATGGCGGCCCCGTCGGCGGTCCCACGCCAGAGCGCGGTGAGGCCTTGAAAGCTGCCGCGGGTGCCGACCGTGGTGATCGCCTTCCCGGCATCGCGCAGGACGATGTCGAGGGCGGGGTCGTCGCTGCCGGCGAGTCGAAAGTCGCGCTCGGTCCCGAGCAGTCGCCGGGCTGCCAACACTGCGTCCGCTTCGATCCGGGCCCGGCGCCGACCGCTCACGGAAATGACGCCCGCGTCGGCGAGATGGCGGTACGCACGGTTCGCCGTCGACGCGGTCGTCTGGTGCTGACGCGCGAGGTCGCGGACGCTCGGCAGTTCGTCCCCGGGAGCGAGCTCGCCTGCCTGCACACGAGCCGCGATCGTGTGGGCAACGTCGAGGTAGCGCGTCATCGAGCCGACTCTACGCAGCCGCTCGCGATGACTGGCCGGGTTTCGCTGTTTCGGTAGGCTGGCGTACCGATCTGCCGCATTACAGAAGGGAACACCGTGGATCCACGAGCGCCGAACGTCAGGGGATTACCGATTTCGATGCTGGCGACATCGGGCTGCCGCTGGTCGCGACGCGACCGTGCTGACCTCCGTCGGCTGCTAGGGGCAGCGCTCGTGTGCGCATCCGCAGCCGTGACGCTGCTCGTGGCACCGGCCGTTTCGCGTGCCGACAGCGGCTCGACGCTGACAGTGGTCGGCACGAGTGATTTGAGCGACTCGGGGCTGGAGCCGAACCTGATCCAGTCCGAGTTCAACAAGGCGTTCCCGCAGTTCACTCTGAAGTACGTCGGGTCGGCGACGGGCGCTGCGATCCAAAGCGCCGAGAATGGCAACGGAGGGCCGAGCGCTCTGATCGTTCACGCTCCGGCGCTCGAGAACCAGTTCGTCGCCAACGGCTACTCCTACAACAACCAGTACGGGTACGCAATCTTCACCAACGACTTCGTGCTCGCCGGCCCGACCGGCGACCCAGCCGGCGTTGGGTCGAACGCGGCGCACAACATCGCCCAGGCGTTTGCTGACATCGCGACGGCGGGGAACGGCGGCAAGGCGACGTTCCTCTCACGCGGGGGAACGACGACCGCATCCGGCACGACCGTCGAGGAGCACCAGCTGTGGGCGCTGCTCCACGGATCCGGGCTACAGCCGGCGAGCCTGGTTCTGTGCGACGTGAGCGCGGCCGACGGCGGCGGCATGTCGCCGGTCAAGTCGAGCGTCCAGGCGACCTCCGGGCAGCCGTGCCCCGACAACGGCACCGTGAACGTCACCGACGCCCCACCCTGGTACGCGATCACCGGCGTCTCCCAGGCGGCCAACGTAATCGAAGCGAACGCGTGCCCATCGCCCCCCGCGCCTAGCGGCCAGCGGACCTGCTACGTCCTGACCGACCGGGGCACGTTCGACTACCTCGCCTCCGGGACCGACACGGCAGGGAGCATTCCGAACCTCAAGATCGTTACCCGCGACAACAGCTCCTCGGCTCCCGGCGGAGCGAACGAGCTCATCAACTACTTCCACGTCTACATCATCAACCCGTCAAAGCCCGGCGAGACCGTGAACCTGACCGCGGCACAGGACTTCGTCAGCTTCCTCACCTCCCAGGCCTTCCAGTCACAGTTGAACACCTACCTCCCGACTGTCGACCCAGGTGGACCTCCGTTCAAAGCAGACGCGTCGCCGAACCTGACCGAGTCCGGGCTCACGAAGAACTACGACGCCAAGAAGCCGGTCACGGTGAAAGGCACCATGGTCAACGCCGAGCCTGGCTATCCGGCACTGTCAGGCGTCAGGGTCAACGTGCAGCAGATCGTCGGCGGCGTCCCACTAACAGTCGCCAGCGGCAAAACGAACTCGACCGGCGGCTACCGCATCAGGTTCACACCGAGCTCGACCGGCGCCTACGAGGTGTCGACTGGTCAGATCTCAAGGATCGAGGACTCAACCCTGACCCCGCCCTACGGCGACATCCTCTCCCCCGCCGCGACCTCGCCCGTCAAGGTGAAGGTGCACGGCGCGATCTCGAACCTCCGAGCCGAGTCCCAAGGCGGCAGCGCGCTCGTCATCGGCACGGTCAGTCCCGGCAGCGGACACGTTAAGGGAACGGTGACCGTGTTCGCCCGCGCAGCGGGTCAGAAGGGCCGGTTCAAGAAGGTCGCGACCGACCGGCTCGCCACGACCCAGGGCAACTTCGCGATCTCGGCACCGCTCGCCGCCGGCGGCTGGCAGATCAAGGTGAAGTTCCAGGATCCGAAGCAGGGGATCGGGGCCGCGACGTCGCGAGCACTGACGGTCACGATTGGCCCGAAGCCAGCCTCGAGCCTCAGGCTGAGCTCGCTCAAGACCCGCAAGGGAGGGTTCACACTGTCGGACACGGCCAGGCCGTCCGGAGAGCCAGGCGCGACGGTCGAGCTGCTGCGGCTGAACGCGAGACCCGGTGCGCCGGCACGGTTCACGATCTTCGGTACCGCGAACCTCGGCGCCGGCAAGGACAGAGTCACGTTCCGAGGCAAAGTACGGTCCGGCACATGGGTCCTGCAACTCGAATACCTCCGCCCCGGCCAAGCGCCCAGCTTCTCAGCGCCGAAGACCGTCGTGACTCATTAGGACCCGAGCCGCACCGGGAGCGAGAGTGGCGATTGCGTTGACTGCCGCTTGCGAAGGGGAGCGGGCGCCGCCACCGGGGACTGGGTGGTCTCGACGCGCAACGGCATGCCGCTGAGCCAGCGCAACAGCCAGCGAAGCACCGCGGGAGTCGATGCCCGTAATCGGCCTCGCTTGCAGCGACCGCTGGCAGCGATCGCTGACTCAGCAGCAGTCGCAGTCGGAACCGCAGCCTTCCCCGCCGGAAGGATCGGAGAATCCCACCGGGGCGCAGCAATCATCGCCCTCGCCGTTCCAGAGCTCCACGCTCTCCTTCACCGCGATCGCGGCGATGACGAGAGCAGCGATCGGGTCGATCACCCCGAGTCCCGCAGCAGCGCCGATCAGAGCGATGAGCGCGGCCGCCGCCTGCGCCGCACACATGAGGTTCTGGACCCCCTCGCCGGCCGTCGCACCGGAGCCGAGTCGCTCGCCGAGCCGGAGCTTGGCCCAGCCCAGAGCGGGCATGAGCACGATCGCCGACGCGGTGACCGCGATGCCGAGCACGCTCGTTGTGGTCTCGCTGCCAGCCATCAGACGGTGGATCGCCTCGTACACGAAGAACGGGACGAGCAGTAGAAACGAGCCGGCCACCAATCGCTGGGCGGTGCGCTCGCTGTGCTCAGACAGCGTCCGAGAGCCGGAGAACCGCCAGATCAGGATCATCGAGGCGAGCCCCTCCACAAACGAGGACGCCGCCCATACGAATCAAGCTCAGCGCATTGGCATCCAGCCCGGCGATCAGGCCCACAACGCCCTCGACCGTCATCCACGCCAGCGACACCCAGGACAGCGCCCGCGCACGCCGGGCGATGCGAAGCCACTCCGCATCACCGCGAGGGACCGACACCGCCGGGGGTGGCCGCGGGGTGACAACCGGCAGCTCCACCGGGCTCATGCCGCAACCCCTTCGATCACGTCGAGCAGCACGCGGCCCCGCTCGGTGAGCGAAGCGAACACCACCTTGCCCTCACGCCGGCTAGCGACCAAGCCCTCGCGCTTGAGACGCCCGAGATGATGCGAGACCACCTTGTCGCTCTGCCCGCAAATCCACCCCAGATCGCACCCGCACAGCTCCCGCCTGGCAAGAGCTGGACGATCAGCAGCCTCGTCGGGTCGGAGAACACCTTCGCCATGCTCGCCAGCGAAACGGCCCGGTCGTGATCAAGCGACGAGCGGACCTCCTCGGCCGCCACGAGATCGAGACACAACAGATCACACGAATCCATCACCGAACACTCTAACCAGCGTTGGAGTCTTGCCGAGACCTGCTCTGCGAGCGCCACAGGTATGTCGCGCGCGTTCGCGCCGCACCCGCCTTGCGCGGCAAGCGTGCATCTCGACCCGGCGCAGGGCTCGTTGACATCGAGGAAACGGACGAGCCCGTCGTTAGCTAAAACTCGAACCGTCGCAAGCACCGCCGCTCAAGCTACGGGCCGGCGGCCTGCCGGTCGGAACGCAGAGCAGGCACAGTTACGACGTCGCCAGCCCTGCCTCGCGCTACCGGTCCCGGACAACCTCGGCGACGCGATCGTCACGCACCGGCAGGCCTGTTCGCTCCACGAAGGAGCTTGCTCTTCCACCCGTCCGAGCCTCACACAGTCGACTGGCTCGGACAAGTGCAAAGGCGACCGGGTCCGACGAGTCGAAGCCGGTGCGTGGCCGAGCACGACGCGGATCTGCGAGTACTCCCGCGGTTCCAACTGTTGCGCATCTCCATCTGAGTCGTGACGTACCCGAGGGCGGGGAAGATCGTCGGGCGCTGCGGCTGCTCGGCGGGGCCCGGAGGTCGACCGAATGGTGCGGTTCCGCGATTGGCTGCGGACCAACGAAGCCGATCGCCGGCGGTTGAGGGGTTTTCCGCAGAAGCGACGGGGTCTCACACCGATGTCGCGTCGCCCTCGAGGTTGGATCCTTGGGACGTCTTCGAATAATCCGTGACATCAATGTGTACCGAGCCTTGTCTATGGCAAACCCACTCGTTGTAGCGTCTGGGTGTCCATTTGGGAGATGAGGCTATCCACGCGCTCAGAGGAGGGTCCTCATGGCAACTATCTCTTCACCACCGCCCCGAGGCTGGGCTCAGCCCGACGGTGCGTCATTGCGCGGAACTCCTTACCGCTTTGGTCCGCTCGCGGGCGCGACCGCCCTGGACGAGGTCGACGGCCGGACGGCCCCCCGGGTGGCAAGACCTGGGAGCTCCGAGCGGCGATCCAAGGGGGGAATCGAGGGTCTCATCGGCAAGCGCGTCGCCGCCGCGACCGAGCACGCCCTCGACGGTCCCAACCAGACATTGATGCGGGTTCAGAAGCCCGTATGGGATGTCCTCAGCAAGTTCTACTTCCGGCTCGAGACATCCGGTTGGGAGCGACTGCCCGAGGAGACCTCGCTGCTCATCGGAAATCATTCAGGGGGGTCACTGACGATGGACGCGTGGACGTTCGTGTTCGACTGGTGGCGGCGATTCGGTACCGAGCGCGTGCTTCATGCGACCGCGCACGATGTGCTGATGGCCGCGCCCGGACTCGGCGACTACTTCCGCCAGGCCGGCGTGATCCCAGCCTCCCGCGAAGGCGTTACCGCGGCGCTCAGCGCGGGGTGCGATGTGGTCATTTGGCCAGGGGGAGACGTCGACGCGATGCGCAACTGGCGTAAGCGCGATCTGGCTGTTCTCGGCGGCCGCAAGGGCTTCGTACGCCAGGCGATCCGCTCAGGCGTTCCGATCGTGCCAGTGGCCAGCGTCGGCGGGCATGACACTGTCTTCGTCCTATCCGAGGGCCAATGGATCGCGAACGGTCTCGACCGCATCTCGGGGCTGAAACGCAAGCTTCGCGGGACTCGGCTGCCGATTGTGCTCGGGATTCCGTTCGGCCTGACGATCGAGACCATTCCGACCCACCTTCCGCTGCCGGCAAAGATCCGCACCGAGCTGCTCGATCCGATCTACGTCGACAAACACCCGGAGCGGGTCAACGATCGCGATTACGTCAACTCGATCTACCTCGAGGTCGAATCCGCGATCCAGGACGGAATGGATCGACTGGCCAAGCAGCGCCGCTTCCCGATCTTCACCTAGCCGTAACCCGCGAATCGACAGTACGCGCCGCGAACAGACCCGTGAGCCAACGCGATCACTTACCACGAATGTCGGCCGCTCGTTCGCGCCGAATCTGCCAGTAGAGCTGACGGTTGTAGGCGCGGACGGCGGACGCGGCCAGTGGGAGCTCGCGGCTGGTGAGGCGGTCACGAGTCAGGTTGGCGACCAGCCGCGCTCGGTACCCGTCCGGCTCCTTCGGCGCCAATCGAGCGGCCCATTGGCGGATTTCGGTGGCGCGCATCAGATCGCCGGTGGACGGCGCACCGCCGAGCTCGAGGAGCTTGAGTGCGCCTCGCCACGTCGCTGTCTCGGTTCCGTTCGGGCTGAAGCCGTGGCTGCGGACCTCGCTGACCGCATGCGCGAGGAACACAACCGTGTCGACGTATTCCTCGCCCGGGCTTGCCGCGTTTCGAGCGGCCGCGCTCACCGCGCGGATTGCGGCGGCCATCGTCTGCGCCCGGTGGACCGATCCGCCCGGCGAGTCCACGCCCGTGTAGGGGCGAAGGCAGCTCGATCCGACTTGGACGGTTCGTCCGCTCGATCGCTCGCGCAGGATGAACGTCTGGGTGCGTGGGCGGACCGTCCGGCACGCCTCGCAGAGGGCGCGGGCGCTGGAGAGAAGCTCGAGCTGGCGCTCGCCGATCGCCACACACGGCTCGACCCGCGTCAGCCCGTCCTGGTGATGGAGGACGCACACGATCTCCCAGGTCCCCAACCGGCCGGTTCGTCCCTCGAGGCGGACGACCGCGAGCGATCGGTCCCGGCGGCCGGTGTCGACCAGTCGCACGACCGGGCCACCCGCGCGCGGGTAGCGCCGGCTGATCTGCACGACCTGGGCCTCGAGCCCGGCGAGCCGTTCGAGCGGCACCGTGGCTTCGACCACCTCGTCCTCACGGGACGCGGGGATCATGCGGTCGTACGGAACGGGTCCGCGATCGTTCAAGTCGGTGCTCATCTCTTCCCAAGCAGCTCGACGACCTCGAACTGTCCCTCGAATGGCCGTGGCGGCAACGCGAGCGCGGTGGGATCGTCGTGATGGATCGCGCTCTCCACCGCGAACCAGACCTGCTCGCGAGCCGGGTACCGCCAGCTCGCCGCCGGGTCCTCCGGCCTGCCGACCGCCCGCGGAGGACCTCGTCGGCGCGCCGCGCCAAGTGAAGCGCGGCGCGCACGCTCGGGCAGATGAGCACGATGGCCGGTCGCTCGCCCCGGGCGAACCGCGGATCGGCGAGGCACCAGCCGGCCAGGAACGCGTCGTAGGAGCGCAGCGTCGGGTCGATCTCCGTTTCCTCGGATACGACGTCCGCGAGCAGCTCGACGCTTGGCCCGCTCGCGGCGGCTCGCAGTTCGAGCGACACCGCGGGCGCCACCTCCGCGAGCTCGCTCGGCACGTCGGCCAGCTCGAGCTCCGCCGGCAGCGCAATCTCGCGGAGGGTGATTGGCTGCCCGTCGGCCCCGCGGGGCACGGGATAACGCCCGGTGGCGTAGCGGCGGGTCCGCCAGTTGTCGGTGCCGAGCGCTCCCGCCGTGCGTCGGAGCGCGAGCGCCCACGCGAGCGCCCGTAGTTCCTTCGCTAGCTCGCTTGGGCTCTCGCGCTCAACTGCCCGCCACCGGCGCCGCTTCGACACCGTCGGCGGGTCGTGACTCTGGGCCGCGTTCACACCGGCGGCGGTGATCGAGTACAGCGGTGGGGCCAGCAGCCCGGCATGTGGCCGCATCCGCACCGGATGACGGGCTACCAGCCCCTCCCGGTGGAGGATCGCGAGCCGCTCGGCCGCCGCCCAGTCGGTGTGATCGGGCAGTGCCGCCAGGGCGACGAGCGCGCTCGGCGCGAGGCCGGCGCGGTCGAGGGCGGCGAGCGCGCGGCAGTCGTCCTCATCGATCCTCGCCGCCCGCCCCGGGACAGCGGTCTCGCCGGCGCCGATCCCCTCGATGAGGTCGAGCGCCTCGAGCCACGCGGTGCTCGGGTGCAGGTCGTGGTCGGCGAGGCGAGCGCCGGGGCGCGACCGGATCAGCGCGCTCGAACGACGCTCGCGGTTCGACTCGGCGCCGACGGCCCGGCGCTCCGTCTCGACGCGACGCGGCGGCTCGGCGGTCAGGCTGGCGGGCAGCATTCTCACCTCGCGCAGCGTCGGCTCCTGGTGGCCGAGCGCGTGCCGCATCGCGGCCGGCAGGTTTGGGAGCGCGAAGCATCTGAGCTCGCCGTGGTGGATGTCCTCCTCGAGCGGAAGAAGGTGTGCGAACGGGCCGGCCAGTACCAGTCGTGCTGTGGGGTGCCGATCACCCCGAGGCGCCCGTCGAGCCGACGGTCGGCGAGCTCGGCGTTGGCGCGCATCGCCTCGTCGGTGGCGAACACGAACAGCACCACCGGGCGGCCGCGCAGGTGCTGGTAGCGGCGGTGTTCCCGCCACCAGCCGAGCAGGAAGGCGTCGTAGGCCGCGAACTTCGGCTGGTTGTGCGACGGCTTGCCGCTCAGCGTCAGCTCGAGCATCAGGTCGAAGGTGAACTGGCCGGGGATCCGGATCTCGATCGTCGCGTCCGGCTTGAGCTCCGCGAAGCGGTCGGCGGGCGCGGCCGGGGTGAATGCCCCGTCGAACGCGTACCCGGACGCGGGCGGCCGCAGCTCGGCGGGCGTGAGCGCGCGGCGGCCGCGACCGTCGCCGATCATCGGGGGCGCGAGCACGCCGTGGCGGGTCCTCGGGGTTCGCCAGTTGTCGGTCACGACCCGTTCGCCGAGCAGCCGGGTCAGCGCCGTGATCCAGGCGATCACGTGCTGGTCGTGGGGGACGCTGAGCGCGCGCGCGCCGACCTCGGAGGCCCGCCACTGCTTCTCAGGGTCGATCACCTCGCGCTCTTGGCCGGTTCGGAACCCGTGGGCGGTCAGCCGCACCGCCGAGGGCAGCGCGCCCTCCCCGGGGGTCCGGTCGCGGACGTCGATCTCGCCGCGGGCGATCAGCCCGGCTTCGTGGAGCTTGGCCAGCTTCTGGCGGACGGTGCGCTCGGCCTTGCCCGGCATGCACGCCCGCGCCAGCACGGGTACGAGCAGGATCCCGGCGCGGTCGAGCAACCGCAGGATCGCGTAGTCGACGTCGACCAGCCGCGGCTGACGTGCGGGGGCCTTCTCGCCCCATCTGGTGATGCTGGTCAGGCGGTCGATCAGCGCGAGCTCGCGTAGCGACGCCGGCGCGCGTCGGTCCTCGTCGACCGGTCGCTGCTCCCCCGCGCGGTACGGCTTCCCGAACACGCGGAGCGCCGGGCTGTCGAAGTGCGGATCCCGGCCGGCGGGCTGCTCGGCGAACAGCCGCTCGACCGGCACCGCGCCCGGTCCCCGGTCTTCGACGGGTCCGGCCGCCTCGGGCTCCGGCGGCTCAGCCGCCGGGGAGACTTGCTGTTCTCCCGTCGTCCGTTCCTCGGCGGGCTGCGCTTCGCGCTGGCCGCGGCCGCTGAGGGCGGCCAGCAACTGCTCGGGGTCGGTGAGTTGCGCGGTCGTCCTGACGAAGTCGGCGGGCGGCGTGCCGACGGCGGCGCGCATCCGCGCCAGGTGGCGCTCGGCCCACCCCTGCGCCGGCCCGGGCATCTCGAATGTCTGGCCGATGAACGAGCTGATCCGGGCGCCGCCCGCGATCCACGAGCACAGGCAGAAGTAGTTCTCGATGTTCAGCATCACTTCCGGCCCGACGCGGCGGTAGGCGCGCGAGTCGGGGTCCTGCTGGGTCATCGTCGATACCAGTGCCATCGCGATCCGCGAGACCTCGTCGGCGTCCTGAGGGTCGGACAGCCGGAACAGGAACCGCGACTGCAACAGGTTGGTGACGCCTTTGCGGATCTCCTCGGTCACCGAGCGTGACTCGGCCCCGGCGCCGACCTGCCCGAGGTACTGGATCCCGATCGCGACGTCGAGGCCGGCGGCGCGGTGGGTGGCGATCTGGCGGACCACGTTGCGCGAGAGCAGGTAGCTGGCCTCGTCGGCGATCAGCGCCACCCGTGGCCGCTCGGCCTCCGGCCGGTGCATCTGGTGCTGCATCTGGCGGTGGAGCATCTGGAAGATGAAGTGCATGCACACCTGGGCGTTGTCCTCGCCGATCCGGGCCATGTTGCCGTTGATCAGCAGGATCGCCCGTCGTTCGATCAGGTCGCGCAGCGACACGTCGTGCGGGTGCTGGAAGAACCGCTTGAGCGGAGGGACGCCGACGATCCCGTCGATCTTGTTGCGCGGCGGGTCGAGCCGCGCCGCCGCCTGGTGCCCGGCGACCTGGAGCTCGCCCGGCAGCTCCTGGGTGTAGAAGAACGTCGTCTGCTCGAGCCCGAGCCGCGCGCACGCCTGCGCGGCCACCTGCCGGAGCGCCTCGCCGTGGCCCTTGGGGAGCAGCAGCCCGTGGACGTGTTCGAATATGGCGTGGCGGAGCTGGGGGTGCTCGTGGGCGATCGCCAGCGCGCCGATCACCGCGTGGTACAGGTAGCGCCGGCTCGACTGGAAGATCTGCCCGGGCGCGATCGCCAACAGCGCGGCCACCACCGACTCGGCGACGGCGGCGGCCTCGGTCCCGAAGTCCGAGTCGCCGTACATCCGCAACGGGGTGATGCCGAACAGCGGATCGCCGAGGTCGAGGTACCACACCTCCTTGCCGCAATCGGGCGGGATCACCTCGAGGCACCGCTCGACGAGCTCCATCTTCGGGTCCATGACGATCTGCGCCGCCCGGCGGTCCATCACGTCGTTGGCGAACTGCCGGAGCAGCACGCTCGATTTCCCGGTGCCCTGCACGCCGGCGGCCAGGACCCCGTACTTGCGGTCGTCGGGGTGGATGAACCCGATCGCGTTCTCGGTCCTGATCTCCCCCACCGGCGTGTAGGCGAGCGTCCGCAACCCGGGTCACCCTCTGCCTTCGCCGGCGTCGAACAGCGTGGCGAGCGCGCCGTTCGCGCTCAGCCCCGCGTGATCGTCCTCACACGTCGGGAGCCGCCAGCGGATGGTGCGCGCCATCTCCGGCGGCGCCGCGATCCGCGGGCGGGTCAGCCTCCGCACCGGGACGCCCTTCATCCTGGCCGTTGGCAGCTCGAACAGGTAGGCGATTTCGCCGCCGGAGACGACGTCCCGCCGGGACAGCGGCGGCAGCCACGGCGGGTACGCGGTCGGGAAGCGCCGGCGATACATCCCCTGGCGGACGGTCATGTAGCGGCGGTGCAGGTGGTTCTCCCCTCTTCTCGCCATCACGCTGGCGGCGATGCTGTTGGCGGTCTGGAAGTCGGCGGCAGCGATCTGCAGCTCGAGGTGGAACACGGCGTGGTCCTGCACCTCGACCGCCGAGGAGATCTCGGCACCGGCCGACACGGTCAGCGGCCCGCGTCGTCCCCATGAGCGCCGCGAGCGCAGCTCATGCCGGCGCAGCCGCTGTCGGTAGCGCCGCTCGAACCCGTCGATCACCGGCATCAGCTGGAAGCGGACGGTCGACGGGGCTCCGGCCGCGACCTGCGCCCGGGCGATCCCCTCGAGCGGCGAGCTCGGCTTACGCTCGCGGCTGGCGGTCCGCTCGATCGGGCGGGACAGCGGGTACAGGTGGGAGCGGCGCTTTCGCAGCCGGAGCACGTACCCGGGGACGGGCAGCTGCCCGGCGACCGCGGTCTGGCGCTCGTCGAACCGCCGTCCGAGCCACACGTCGGGGTAAGCCTGGGCGAAGATGCCCTCGAGCGTGGGCGCGGTCTCGCGCTCGCACAACAGGCACACCATCCACTCCATGCCGTGGTCGCGGCGTGCATGGATCAGCTCGATCGCGACGAACGGCTGCCCTTCGCGCCAGCGCCGCTGCAGTGGCGGGCGGATCGCTCCCGCGATCGCCTCGATCATGTCGTCGAGGTCCTTCGGCTTGGCCTCGTCGTGCATCGACAGGTTCAGCGGGTAGCGCTCGTAGTGGCGCCGCCGCCGGTTCGCGAACCGGCGCCTGACCGTCAGTGCCACCCCGAGGCCGGCGAGCGCGATCCCCCCGGCCCAGGCCAGCGCGAACGCGATCAGCACCGCTCGCGTCGGGTCCGCGCCCCGCGGGTGGCCGGCGGTCGCGGCGCTGCGTGCGGCGTCTGCGTGTGGATCCCGCGACGGCCTTGGCGTATCGGCCATCGACGCGTGCGTCGTGCCTGTCGCGCGCAGCTCGCGCTGAACTGCCGGCCCGTAGCGGGCCACGAGGTACGCGGTGGCGGTGATCGCGATCGCGATCACCGCCACCGCGATCAGTGCTCGGTGGCGGACGGGGAGCATCACAGCGGCGGCAGCAGGGACTCCATCAGCGCCGCGGCGGCAAGCAAGATGGACGCCGTTGCGCACAGGGTGAGCGCCCGGGCGCGCGTCGGCGTGCGCTGCCGGGCCTCGAGATACAGGGCCAGCGGGCACGCGAACGCCAGCAGCTCAAACGGCGCGTAGGGCAGCGAGTAGCGCACCATCTTCATGCCGTAGGCGCCGTAGCTGGCGCCGGCTACGAACACGTTGGTCAGCGCCGCCCCCGCCAGGGCAACGTCGCAGCCCGAGCGGACCAGGCGCCGCCACCCCGACCAGGGTCGCTCCGGCGCGGGCCGGATCGTGCCGATCAGGTAGGCACCGGCGACCGGCGCGAGCGCGAGGCGGGCGTTGCTCGCCAGGATCTCTTCCACCCCGCGCCAGCCGAGCACTCCGGGCGGGAACGGGTAGGCGATCACCTGGCGGGTCTTGACGGCGGCGAGCAGCCGCACGGCGACGGCCACGACCCCCACCGCTCCGAGCGCAGCAGCCGCGATCGGGCAGACGGGCCGGACGTTCGCGGCGATCGCCCAGACCCGCGGCGACGTCCTCGGCCCGCGCCGGCTCGTCGCGCTCATCGACACAGCACCGCCGCGATCGCCTCGAGCGCGACCTGGGCGTCTTCGATCGCCTCCGCGACGAGCGCCTGGGCGATATCCTCGACGTGCGGGAACAGGATCAGCTCGACTCCCGAGCCCGCGGCGAACCCGGCCAGCTCCGAGACCGGCGCGGTGTGCTCGCTGTGATCGAGGCGAGCAATCAGCGCCTGCGGCCCGTTGATCCCGGCTCCGAGCAGCTCGAGTGCGCATTCGGAGCGCGCGATGCCCGACACCGTGGCGGGCATCACCCACAGTACGTGGGTGGCGAGCGCCAGCACGCGCCGATCGACCTCGTGGCTGGCGGTGCCGCAATCGAGCACCACGAGTCCGCCGGCGGCGCGGGCCTCGGCGAGGATCCGCGCGAGCGCCGCAGGGTCGGCACGCACGGGAGCCGACGGACGCGATCCGAGGATCCGCACCTGCTCGGGGGAGTTCGCCACCAGGCCCGCCGGGGGCGCGCCCGCGGCGAGCTGGTTGGCCGCCTCCGCCAGCGAGACGCGCGCGTGCGCGCGCGCGTAAAGTGCCAGTCCGCCGGTGATCCCGCTCGTCTCGCACGCCAACACCGGCTGTGTCGAGCGGCTGGCCGCGGCCGCCGCCAGCGTGTACGCGAGCGTGCTCGCGCCCGCGCCGCCGCACAGCCCGCACACGGCCGCCAGCGGACCCCCGGACGCGTCGAAGCACAGCCCGATGCCACCGGGCCCGCGATCATCGCCCGGCCGCTCGCTGACGGTCTCGTCCATCGGTGTCTCGAGCTCGAGCAAGTCTGCTCAGCCCCCTGGGTACCACCCGGAGACGATCCACCCGCCGGCCGAGCGGGTCACCGTCGCCCACGTGACGTGGGTTGTGGCCGGGAGCCCCTGGTAGGGGCCCTCACCGCCCGTCTGCTCGTCGGTGACGATCGCCCATTTGCCTCGCTCTGTCCCCTGGCCCGGGGCGATCGCGGCGACCGCGCCGGCGTTGGCGACCCAGTAGCGGGTGAGGGTCGCGGGCGGGGCGCTGCTCTCAGCGAGGGCCTGCGCCCGCGCCTGCCCGGTCGACATCGCCGCGAGCCGCCGCTCGTCCGCGGGCAGCGTCGCGGCGGTCCAGTTGACATACACCGTGCCGTAGCGGGCCAGCGCCTGCTGGGGCGTCACCGCTGCGGCGCCGCGCCCCGGTGGCGGTGCGGGCGGGGGCGGCGGGCCGTCGTGCTCGCCCCGCTCGATCGCCGCGGTGGCGGTGCGCTCGGGGCGCTGGGTGCGCGTATACGGGTCGCTGATCCCGCAGCCCGCGAGCAGCAACGCGACCGTCAGCGCCAGCGCGGGGCGTGTCGCGGCCGGGTTCAACATCCGCTCCCGACGATCCTGCCGGGCTGGACCACGCCGGCGGGGCCGCCCGCGGCGGCGATCAGCTGGCTCATGTTCCATCCGCACCACGTGGAGTGACAGCCGGGGTCGCCGTCGCTGCACTGTTGACCGAGCGCGGCGGCCATCGGCTGATCGCCCGTTCCGGTCCCCCAGCCGATCTCGATGCAGCCCGTGAACGTCGCCAGGGCCTGGCCGGGGCTGATCGCCTCGCCCGCCCGGACGGTGGGGGTGATGCCCTCGGCGACGTACACGAACCGGCCCTGGTCGGGGCCGTCTCGGCGAGGTCGCGTCCCAGAATTGCTGTAAATACGTGCCGGGTGCTGTCAGAGCGACGGCGTAGGTTCCCTCAAGTCCTGCAAGACGATGAAGGAGGCCTACGCCGTGAGACGCACGGTACCGCCATCGGCGGAGATACAAGCGAGCATCGACAAGCTGCTGGCGAGGGGGCTGGTCGATGATCCGCAGAAGATGTTGTCCGAGCTCGCGCGGCTCGGAGCGAGGTTGATCATCCAGCGGGCGGTCGAGGAGGAGTTCGACACCTGGTTGGGTCGCGCTCGTTATGAGCGCCGGCCTGAAGGGCCGCCGGGCGAAATGTCGCGCAACGGGTTCCGTCCGCGGCACCTCCAGACTGGGGAGGGCAAGCTGCGGATCGAGATCCCGCAGGTTCGCGAGGCGGCGCTGCCGTTCGTGTCCAAGCTGTTCCCGAAGTGGCACTGCAAGCGGCTGCTACGAACGGACCCGCTCAAAGCGCTGATCATCGGCGGGTTCGTGCGTGGGCTGTCGATGCGGGATGTCGAGTCGCTGTGCGAAGAGGCCGGGCTTGGGAAGACGTCAAAGTCGAGCGTGTCCAGAGTCTGCGCGGAGCTGCACGAGCGGTTCGAGGCGTTCTGTCGTCGCTCGCTCTACGACGTCCACCTGGTCGTGCTGTTCCTCGACGCGATCTACCTGCCGGTCCGCCCCAGCGGCCCGAAGGAAGGCGTGATCTGCGCCTGGGGAATCGACGAGAACGGGCACCGCGCGTTGGTTTCCGTGCGCTTGGGGATGCGGGAGGCCAAAGAGGATTGGCTCGAGCTCGGCCGCGACCTGACCGCCCGCGGGCTCGCTGCACCCAGGCTTGTCGTCGCCGATGGCGCGCCCGGGCTGACTCAGCGCGGTCGAGGAGATCTGGCCGCGCGCTGATCGTCAGCACTGCGCCGTTCACCGGCTGCGCAACCTGCTGGCGAAGCTGCCCAAGTCAGAGCAGGACCGGATCCGGTTCAACTACTGGTCAGCGCTCACCGACGCGACCAGAGTCAAGGACGGCAAGCTCCGCCTCCAGGTCCTCATCTCAGAGCTCGAGCACGGCGGCTACGAGTCCGCCGCCCGCTGCCTCTCAGACGACCTCGACGCGCTCGTCGCGCACCTACGCTACCCGCTCAGACACCGCGAACGGTGGCGGTCAACGAACCTGCTGGAACGCTCGCTCGGTGAGGTTCGCCGGCGCACGAAAGTGATCGGCCGGTTCCCCGGCGAGACCAGCTGCCTCTCACTCGTCTGGGCGGTACTCGACCTGTTCTTCAGCCACGCCTCAAACGGCGCCACCTTCACCGACGTCGACCGCCAACACCTCTACCGGATCAAATACCAGCAAGCCGACCCCGACACCCTCGACGAGGAGATCACAGCCGCATAAACTCAACCCGGGAACCTGAACCGCGAGCGAATTTACAGCGGTAAATGGACGCGACCCCTCGCGGTTCGGACCTGCTTTGCTGTCACGGGGGTGCGGATCCGGCGGTGCCGAGGCTACCGCTCCGCGCCGGCCGCGCGAGCGTGCCCCGAACGTGGCATCGCGGAAGCGCGGCGGCCCCGACAGAACAGGGCCGATCTCAGCTGAGAGCACGTGTGGAGTCGGCTGGGATTTGGGCTCAGGGAGTCGACGAGGCGCTCATAGAAGCGGCGTCTTCGTTGGCTCAGGCCCGGATCGACGAAGCGAACCACACGACTGCAGCGGCGGCTCGCACGCACGGCGCGGACCCATGCTCTGACCGCTTACTCATCGGTCGCGCGTGCTTGATTGTGGTCCAGGCGTTCCCGGTTGGATAGGTGTGGGGCGGCGGGCAGGCTCGGGTCCTCGTGAGGGTCGTCACCGAATAGGGTCTCGAGGGTTGAGCGCACCTCGGCCCAGCGGTCGGCGCCGACCTGCGCGGCGTAGGCGCGCTCGAGTGCGAGCATCCGCTTGCGAGCGATAGCTACGCCGGCGCGTCCGCGGTCGGTGTATCTGACGATTACGCCGCGCCCGTCGTCGGGGTCTGGGTCGCGGCGCACGAGATCGAGCCGCTCGAGCTCGTCTACGAGTTTGGTGATGGCTTGGCGCGTGACGCCGGCGTGTGCGGCGAGGTCGCTGGGGCGAGCACCGTCGTCGCCGATGTCGCGCAAGAGCGCGGAGTGCGCGGGCGTGACATCGCCAAAGCCGTTCTGTGCGAGATCGGCGCGGACGGCGGCCTCGATCGCGGCGCGGGCGTCGCGGAAAAGGATCTGGAGGCTTTTCGCCATGTCCACGATTGTAGTTCACCTTGCTTGACAAACGCGACGCGTCCGTGAGAAGCTTCTCCAACTTGTCAACCAAGGTGAACTACAAGGAGAAGACGGTCTGGACGCCGATGCGTCGTCGCCAGCGCCGCATCACCTCAATCCCAAGACGACCCGTTGTACGAGTTGCAACCAATCAAGAACCACTAACCGAATGGAGCCCCTGTGACTACTGCTTCCCTTGACCCTGCAAACCGCCCTACCGTGACTCGGCGTATCGACTTTCGCCCGGGCCAGGACATGGTATTGGGAGATCGTGCGCAACGGCGAGGACACCGACGGCGAAGTCCTCGAGGCAAATAGCTGGCTTGGTCCCCACAGCCCCAGCCCCCCGGTGCACGTGCACGACAATGTTGAAGACAGTTTTGAGATCGTCGAGGGCCGGCTTGATGTGAAGCTCGACGGCACCTGGCGTACCTATGGTCCGGGAGAGCGCGCCGCAGCGGCTCCCGGTCACCGGCACACCCTGCGAAACAGTCACGATGAGCCGGTCAGGTTCATCAATCGCCACCGCCCCGCCGCCGACAACGAGGGGTTCTTTCGCGACATGGCGTCGCTGGCATCGACCGGGAGGATGGGCGCCGGAATACCTCACAGTCCGCGTCAAGCGATCTACGTAGCGATGCTGTTCCAAGCCCACCCGACCGCGATCCGAACCTCGCGCCTGCAGCGATTTGCCTTCGCGTCGCTGTCGGGCTTGGGCCGGATGCTGGGGATGAGCCTGTGAACGCGCTCACGCCCCGCGCCAAGAATCTCGCGCTCGTGCTGCTGGCGATGACGCAGTTCGTGATCGTGATCGACGCCTCGATCGTCAACGTCGCGCTGCCGTCGATCGGCGCTCACCTGCACTTCTCCCGCGACGACCTCACCTGGGTCGTGAACGCCTACACGCTGACGTTCGGCGGCTTTTTGCTGCTGGGCGGGCGGATGGCCGACCTGCTGGGGCGACGCCGGATGTTCATGCTCGGTCTGGTGGTGTTCTCACTCGCCTCGCTGGCCGGCGGCCTGGCGCAGTCCGAGACGTGGCTGATCGCCGCCCGCGCGGTCCAGGGCCTGGGCGCCGCGATCGTCTCCCCCGCCGCGCTGTCGATCATCACCACCACGTTCGCCGACGGGGCCGAGCGCAACCGCGCGCTGGGCATCTGGGGCGCGGTCGCCGGGCGCCGGTGGCGCCGCCGGGGTGCTGCTGGGCGGGATCCTGACCAGCGGGCTGAACTGGCGCTGGGTGCTGTTCGTCAACGTCCCGATCGGGCTGCTCGCCGCCGCGCTCGCGCCCCGCGATGCTCGGCGAGAGCCGCCGCGAAGAGGCCGGCAACTCCTTCGACATCCCCGGGGCGGTGGCCGTCACCGGCGGGCTGGCGCTGCTCGTGTACGCCGTCGTCGACGCGGTCAACGTCGGCTGGGGAGCGACCCGGACGATCGTCTGCCTCGCGGCGGCCGTGGTGCTGCTGATCGCGTTCGTGGCGATCGAGCGGCGCCAGCGTGATCCGCTGATGCCGTTCTCGATCTTCCGAAACCGGACCCTGCGCGGCGCCAACATCGTCGGGCTGCTGATCGGCATGTCGCTGTTCTCGATGTTCTTCTTCATCTCGCTCTACCTCCAGGACGTGCTCGGCTACTCGCCGATCAAGACCGGGATCGCCTACCTCCCGCTGGCGGTGGGGATCATCATCGCGGCCGGGGTCGCCGGCCAGCTCGTCACCCGGGTCGGGTTCAAAGCACCCCTGATCGCCGGCATGCTGCTGGTCGCCGGCGGCCTGCTGTGGTTCTCCCAGGTGCCGGCGACGGGTGGTTCGTTCCTGGCCGATGTGCTCGGCCCATCGCTGCTCGCCGCCTTCGGCCTCGGGCTTGCCTTCGTGCCGGTGACGATCGCCGCCGTGACCGGAACCGAGCCACGCGAGGCGGGCCTGGCCTCCGGTCTGATCAACACCTCCCAGCAGATCGGCGGCGCGCTCGGGCTCGCGATCCTCGCGACCATCGCCAACAGCCGCACCCAAAGCCTGTTCCACGCCGGCGTCCACAGCTCGGCCGTGGCGCTGACCAAAGGCTTTGACCGGGCGTTCCTCGTCGGCGCCGGCCTCGCCGTCGCCGGAGCGATCCTCGCCGCCGTGCTGATCTCCTCACGCGACAGCCACGAACACTCGAAGGCGGCCCGCACCGGCGAGGCCGCCGGCGCCGACACCCAAGCCGTTCCCGTGTTCCCGTCGGCGCGGGCTGAGCGCCTTCAGTCGCTCTCGCGTTCATAGACGCCACACGAGGTCAGCCGGCCCACCGTGTCGTCACGGGGCGCAGCTCCCGCCCGCGGGAGCTGCGCCCACTCCAAACCCACCCCGAAACCCATCTCAAACAAAGCAAAGGACCAGAACTCATGATCTTGATCACCGGAGCCACCGGCAACGTCGGCTCAGAACTCATCGCAGCACTCCTCCCCGCCCAGGCAGGCCAGATCCGGGTCCTCACCCGCAACCCTGACGCGGTTTTCCCCGACGGCACCCAGAAGATCGTGGCCGATCTCGCTGACAGCGACCTGGCACCCGTACTGGACGGTGTGCACGCCGTGTTCCTGCTCACCGAGGGGCTCAACATCGCCGCCCACGACCGCCGGCTCGTGGCCGCGGCGCGGCTAGGAAGCGTGCAGCGGATCGTCAAGCTGTCGGTGCTCGCCGTCGGACACGGCGCCACCGACCCGATCACCACCCTGCACCGGGCCGGCGAGGAGGCGATCCGCGACAGCGGCCTCGGATGGACGTTCCTGCGGCCGACCGGGTTCATGTCCAACGCGCTCAACTGGGCGCGGAATGATCGCCGCCGATCAGGTCGTGCACCACCCGTTTGCCGCTGGCCGGGCCGCCGTCGTCGACCCGGCGGACATCGCAGCGGTCGCCGCGGCCTGCCTCACCCACGACGGCCACGACGACCGGGTCTACGAGCTCACCGGCCCCGAACCGCTCAGCCCCGCTGACCAGGTCGCAATCCTCAGCCAGGTGCTGGACCGCGACCTGCGCTACGCCGAAGCCGATCCGGCCGACACGCTCGCGCAGATGGTTTCCTACGGCATGCCCGAGGAGCTGGCACACGCCGTCATCGAGCAACTCCGCTCCACCCTGAAACCGTTCAACTCCGAGCCGACCGGCGACATCACCGCAGTCACGAGCCGCCCGGCACGCAGCTTCACCGACTGGGCCCACGCCCACCGCACCGAGCTCCTCACCCCCGCCAGCTGGTGAAGGTGACTGCCGGCGACGGCGTGCGCCTGGTAGACGGTCGTCTTGACCTCTCACGTCGCGGACGTACGACGCGAACCCCCACGGCCGATCGAGCTCCCCGCGGAGCTCGATCGGCTCACACGGCGGATCAACCTCCCCGACCTGCTCGCCGAGGCGCACAACTGACGGGGTTCACCAGCCACTCGACGCACGCAGCCAACGCGGACCCGAGGATGGTTGATCTGCAGAGACATCTGCACGCCGCGCTGCTCGCTTGGAGCCTGAACATCGGGCCGACGCGGATGGCCGAAGGCGACTGCACAAGTGTCAGAAGGCACGTCACAGCGCCGAGCCGTCGCCGCGCCCTACGGTCGACAGACCGCCTTCACCAACAAGGGGAACCTTCAGGGGCCGCACCGATCGGGGTTGACACTTCTGCCTCAGCCGGTTTGCGGCACAAACGCGGTCGGCCTGCACGCGGACCGAGACCTGCATTCGTGTTGCGACGCAACTCCACCACGGCCCGCCAAGAGACGCGCTTCGCGCGGATCTCGGGGCTCGAAGCGGGTCGGTGGCGTCATCGGCGCCGAGGGCAACGGCTGAGACGCCCTATCCGCCTTGGCCTCAACCGGTCTGTGCACCACCCCTGACGTTGCGCATCGTGTCATCCCACCCGGGCCCTGTCGAGCGAAGGCCGTAGGCCGAAGCGAGATCAGCGCTCGGGGGCGCCCGTGGGGAGCCCGTCGATCAGTTCGGTGAGTTTCTCGGCGGGGGTCCGGAACCCGAGTGTCTGGCGGGGTCGGTCGTTGAGTTTGCGGGCGACCTCGTCGAGCTCTGCCTGACTCACGCCGGCGAGGCTCTTGCCCTTAGGGAAGTACTGGCGCAGGAGACCGTTGGTGTTCTCGTTGGACCCGCGCTGCCACGGACTGCGGGGATCGCAGAAGTACACCTCGACGCCGGTCTCGACGCTGAACCGCCGGTGCGCTGCCATCTCCTTTCCCTGATCCCAGGTAAGCGAGCGGCGAAGCTGGACGGGCAGCGTCACGATGCTCGTCTTGAGCGCTTCGCACACCGGCTCGGCGTTGGTCCCCTCGGGCAGCGCGACGAGCTGGCAATAGCGGGTCTGGCGCTCGACCAGGGTCGCGATCGCCGTGTCACGAGTTCCCATCAGCAAGTCGCCCTCCCAATGCCCCGGGACGGCCCGGTCGCAAACCTCTGGTGGCCGCTCGGAGATCATCACCATCCCGGCGATGCAGCCGGGGCCCTGCCCGCGATTGGAGTGCGTCCGTGCGTAGCGCTTCTGACGCCGCGTTCGCAGATGCCGGGTAAGTTCGCGTCGCAGCGACCCGCGCGCCTGGACGTACAGCGCGCGGTAGATCGTCTCGTGCGAGACCTGCATCTGATCATTGTCGGGGTATGAGAGCCGCAGCCAGCCCGAGATCTGCTGCGGAGAGTGATCCCGCTCGAGCCGCTCGATCACAAGCTCACGCAACTCGCTACACAGCTCGAACTTCGACGGTCGTGGGCGCCTGGCCCGACCCCAGGCATTCTGCTCAGCTGCGTGAGCGCGATAGCCTCGACGGCCACCGCAACGGTTGATCTCACGGGAGACGGTGGTGTGGGACCGGCCGAGGGTGCGACCGATCGCACGAGCCGAGTCTCCCCGAGCGATCCCACGCGAGATCTCCTCACGCTCAACCAGCGTCAGGCAGCACTCAGCCCGACGACGCGGCCTCGGGCGGATCCCTCCCATCCTCTGCAGGTACTTACTCACCGTCCGCTTCGGCATCACGAGCCGACGGGCGATCTCAGCCTCGCTCACCCCCTCCGCTCGCAGCTCCCAGACCGCACCCTTCACAGCCTCGACCAGGTAATGACCCTTTGGCATCTCCGCACCTCACCTCGTTCGTCAGCGATTCGCTGACTCTCCCGGGTGGTGCGGCGACAGCCTGAGACCGCCCGCGAAAGCAGGTCTGCGCGCTTGTCCCGGGCAGCGACTCGCTCGCGACGGCTGTTGTGCATCCGTACGGCGAAGAAGGCGCCCGCGACCGACACCAGTAGGGTCCGGGGGCGGAACCGTCGTTTTAGTGTTAAGCTGCCGCGCGTTTCCGAGTCGTTTCCGTACCGGTTGATGGGACGCGCCGGGGGGTGGACCACGCATGAGGAGGACAGTGATGATGCGAATCACGCGTCATAGGCCGTCGCCGGCGATAGTCATCGCCTCCGTCGCGCTGATCATCGCGATGGGTGGTACTGGCTATGCCGCGATGAGCATTCCGAACAACAGCGTGGGCACGGCGCAGCTCCGCGAAGGCGCCGTCACCAAGCAGAAGATCGCTCGCAAGACACTACGAGCGCTGACGGGCGCTCGCGGTGCCCCGGGACCAGCGGGTGCATCGGGACGAACAGGCGCGACTGGGCCGGCGGGTAACCCCGGAGCGCCTGGCGCACCGGGACTTCAAGGACTCCTCGGTCCCACGTCCGGCACCGCGGCGGGGGCGGTCGAGACGATTCCGAGTGCCGGCTTCACTCCGTTCGGCAACAGCGGCACTGTGACGTTGCCCGCGCCTGGGAAGGTGCTGGTCGAGCTCAGCGGCTTCTTCATCATCGATTGCAGCGCCTCTGGTAGCTGCAGCACGACGATCTCAGCGTTCGTCGACGGGACAGCCGTTCCGGGAGCCCACCAGACCCTCAACGCTCCCGCCAACTCGGAGGACGCTGAGAACGTCGCTGTCTCCGGAATCGCGATCAACGTTCCTGCAGGCCCGCACACCGTCCAGCTCGAGACGGACCGGAGCGCGTTTGTGAGTAGCACGAACAGTGAGAACCTCCACCTCACAGCGGTAGCGCTCGGCAACGACTGAGAGAACGAACAACGCTTCCGAAGCGCGCGACCACGCCGACCCAACGGTCGGTCTGCCGAACCCAAGGAGAATCGCGAGCTCGCGGATACTCGATCGCATCCGGCTCATTCCGGCGGCCGTCTTGGAATGCGATGAAAGACCCCCCGAGACTCCCGGGTGCAGCTAGGCGGCTGGGGCGGAGGGGGTCGGCGCTCTGTGTCGAACAGCGTAGGTAAGGCGCGCGCGGATTCCGGCCGCGCGAGCCGGCCATTCGAATAGCAGGCGCCGACCGCGGCGGACGGTAACGGGCTGCTCGGCGGCGCTTGGTCAACCGCTCCGAGGGGAGGGTCGATGCTTCATGCTGGTCTTGATCTCAGTCGCCGGCGGCTGGATGTGTGCGTGATCTCCGAGCCGGGCGAGCTCGTCGAGGAGTTCCCGGCGCCGCCGGATGCCGATGGGTTGCGCTACCTGGTCGAGAAGGTGAGCCATCACCGTGAGCCGGTCCGGGCGGTGATCGAGTCGATGACCGGGGCGCGGTTCGTGCATGACACGCTCGAGCAGCTGGGGTGGGATGTGCGGATCGCGGATGCTCAGAAGGTCAAGGGGTTGGCGCCGTTGGCGTGCAAGACCGATCGGATTGACGCGCGGGTGCTGGCGGTGCTCTCGCAGCGTGACCTGGTGCCGGAGATCTGGCTGCCCGATCCGCGGGTCCGTTCAGAGCGCGAGCAGGCGCGGTTCCGGCTGCACCTGGTCAAGCACAAGTCGATGCTCAAGCACCGTATCCACGCAACGCTGATGAGCTTCGGGCATCAGTGCCCGGTCTCAGACCTGTTCGGCGTGGCCGGTCGCGAGCTGCTGGAGAGCTTTCAGATCCCCCAGCCGTGGCGGGAGACCGTCGACGCGAGCCTGTACCTGATCGACTACCTCGAGTCAGAGATCGCCGCGATCGGGCGCACGCTCCAGGCCAGCGGTGCTGAGCACCGCTACATCCCGTTGCTGCTCACGGTGCCCGGGATCGGGTGGGTGCTGGCGTTCACGATCGCCGCCGAGATCGGCGACATCCACCGCTTCCCGTCCGCCCGCAAGCTGACCGGCTACACCGGCCTGTGCCCCACGGTCCGCCAGTCCGGCGAGAAAGACCGCCGCGGCCCGCTCACCAAACAAGGGCCGAAGTATCTGCGCTGGGCGATGCTCGAAGCGACCATGCACGCGCTCCGGCACCCCGTCTACCGCGAGCGCTACCAGCGCACCAAACACCGCCTGGGCAAACAACGCGGCGCCAGGGTCGCGCAAATCGACATCGCCCGCAAGCTCACCGAAGCGATCTGGCACATGCTCACCACCAACCAACCCTTCAACCCCCAAGCTGCTGCGGGAGGCGCCACTGGTCGTCTGACCGCCTGACGGTCCTTTTGGAATTGCGCCCCCGCAGCCGGCCTCCCATGTCGCCTAGTCCTCCACGAGGAAGCTATAGAGAGATGAGCGCCGCTCCACCCATCATCCCGCGTGCTCAATTCCGCCGGCCATCCCTGACCGGCGGGCGACACCCTCAGCACGCACCCCACTCCACCACAAGCACGAAGGTGAAACGACCATCCCGAACTTGACAGCGCGCCGACTTTCATAGAGACGACCAGAAGGGGTGGCGCGTAGCGGCCGTTGGCTGCACGAGTCCGCGATTGCCGAAGTGGCGCGTAAACGAAGAGCAGGGCCCTCGCCGCCGTGCAGGCTCTGATATTCGCCAGTACGGCGACTGCGGTGCCCAGATTTACATAGGCAAATCTAGACTCGGGCACGGTGCGGCACAGGCCCTGGTTCCGGCGATCTGTGAGCGTGTCACGGGGAGGGCGATTTGGGCCGTTCTCACGGGCGTATTTCGCATTGATCCGCTCGCTCATCGACCTCGTGGACGCGGCCGTGATCGCCAACGGCGGCCTAATCGGCAAGCACGCCGACGACGGTGCCTCGGCTCTGTTCGTCGTCGACGGCGTCGACGCGGAATCCGCCGCCGCCCGCGGCCAGATCGATGCCGCGCATCGCATTCGCGACGGCGCCGCCGGCCTTCTCGACGACGCGATGTGCTCGTCAATGTCGGTCTTCATTGAGGCGCGACGTTGACGATCGGCCAGGTGTCGAGCTACGGCCGGCTGGAGGTCACCGCGCTCGCGACGAGATGAACGAAGCGGCGCATGACTGCTCCGCACCAGTCTGCAAGTGCTCCTCCTGGCCGAGCTGGTTTGGTGCCGTTGGATTAGTGTTGATCCAGCCGGCGTAGCCAACCAACAAGGAGTTCACTTACCGTGATTGCGATCTACATCGTGACCAAGAACATGACGGTTGAGCAGCACGCCGAAGGGCGCGCCCGTCTCCGTGAGGCCGGGGCACCTGAGAGCGCTATGAAGCTCCACTCATGCTTCGGCGAAGATGGCCAGCTTCAGGTCTTCGATGTCTGGGAGAGCCAGGAGGCGTTCGATGAGTTCCTGAAGTACCTCGGGCCGGTCATGGAGGAGCTCGGCATCGAGCTGGCGCAGCCGCCCACGATCATGCCGATTGTGGACCTTGTCCAGCAGTAGCGGCTGAAGCCCGCGAGGACTCGAGGGCACGCGGCAAGGGCGCTCGCGCCGAGCGACGGATACCGGGGCTGGCCACCGACCCGCTCGAGTACCGCGCTTAGACGAAGCAGGTCTCTCGTCGCGGTCGTGCGCGCACCTGCTGGTCGCCAATGGCAGATTTGCCGCAGACCGCGATCGCCGCGGCGCGGACGACTCTTCTCCTATTCGCGGATTCGGGGCCTCCGGGCCGATCTCCGATGGCGCTGGCGTGACCGAAAGCACGCCTCTGTCCGGCCCAGTGGGCAGCCGACGGGATCCCGTTGAGCTCCGCTGGCGTGCCGCTCATCCGATTCGGGTGATGACGCCGAGGTTGTCGTCTCGTAAGCTTGACCCAGGGTGGCCGTTCACGGCGCAAGCGAGGGAGACACGAGCCGGTCGTGGCCAGATCTGCGACAACAACATCCCGACTGGGTGTCACCGTCGGGTCCCGAGCGAGTCCGCCTGTTCTTCCGCATCAAGCCCGGACACGCGACTGCCGCGTGGGAGGCGATGCGAGCACTGCAGAACGCACGTGGCTCTCAGTCTGGGGATTACAACATGCAGGTTGCCACGATTCACGAGGCTCGGTTCGTGCCATCTTACGACGACAGCAAGGTTCGATTGAGGAGGCCCACGAGATGGCTGTAGCCGACGACTTGGAACGGCAGCGCGCCGCGCTAACCATGATCCATGCCCAGCCGTTCAACGCCGAGGCGCCGCCCGCGGCACTCGAGGGCGACATTACCCCGACTGCGCTGCATTACGTGCGCAGCAACTTTCCCGTACCCGCTCACGACGGCACGCTCGAGATCGCCGGCGCGGTTGAGAACCCCCTCACACTCACGCTCGACGACCTCCGAGCACTGCCGCCAGTCGAGCGCGTCGTCACGCTCGAATGCGCCGGGAACGGTCGACTCGCGATGAGACCGCTTCCAGCCGGTGAGCCCTGGGGCGACTACGCCGTCTCCACAGCACGATGGAAGGGCGCGCTCCTGCACGAGATACTCGAGCGGGCGAAGCCGCATCCAACCGGCGTCGAAGTGCGCTTCGCCGGCACCGACCACGGGTCATACATCCTCAACCCAGTGCTCAAGAACATCGACGCCTCCGACCTGTCGTTCGAGCGATCGCTGACGCTCGTCCACGCCGCCGACCCATCCGCCGAGATCCTGATCGCTTACGAGATGAACGGAGAGCCGCTCAATCCCGACCACGGGTCACCGTTCCGTCTTATCGTCCCGCATTGGTACGGCGTCGCCTCTGTCAAGTGGCTGAAGCACATCGAAATCCTGACCGCGCCCTTCCTCGGCGAGTTCGAGACCGGCCACTACATGTACCAGTGGGACGGCCGGCCGGCTGAGCGCGTGACGGTCATGCGACCGCGGGCACGGATAACAGACCCCACCCCGGGGGCCGCCGTGCGCCTCGGTGGCACATACGTCGTTCGCGGTAAGGCATGGTCGGGCACCGGCCCTGTCACCAACGTCGACCTGAGCCTAACCGGCGAGTCCGAGTGGCTACCGGCGCACGTAGAGACCCCGAGAGGTCCGTACCAGTGGCAAAGCTGGTCGTTCGAATGGCAACCCGACGAACGCGGCCGAAAGACGCTGCGCGCCCGAGCCACCGACGCGGCAGGAAACGTGCAGCCCGAAGTCCCAATCTGGAACCGCCTCGGCTACGGCAACAACGCGATCGAGGTCGTCTACGTCGACGTCCGATAGCACTCGCTGCAAGTCCACGCCAGATCACCCCGTTCACGGCATGCGTGCGCCAGCTCTCCTATCTGGCGTTCCGATCTGTGCTTTCAGGTGCTGGTCCTAGCGGTGCCTGGCGCTAGGACGCGTCCCGGCCCGGCGTAGAAACGCTGCCGGGTCACGCCGACCATGCGCGCTGAATCGTCCGGTCAGAAGTGTCGGCTGTGATATGAGCAAGCACACGACCGCGGCTCCAGGCGCCTGGCTTTGCGCTGGGGGCATCCTCTCGACTGCGACGCCGCCGGCGGCGTCAGCTGAGCACAGGGTTGATGGCCCTCGCCCGGCACTCAGCCGTTACCCCGCTCGATCATTACGTCGGTGGCCTTCAGCACCGCCGTCGCCTCGAGTCCGGGCGCCAGGTCGAGCTCCTCGGCCGCCTCGCGTGTGACGGCGGCGCAGACCAGGAAAGGGCCTGCTTCGATCTCGACTAGCGCCATCACGCCCTTGATTTCGACGGAGCGGACAACGCCGCGGAGTCGGTTCCGGGCAGAGAAGTTGACATCCGTGCGGTGCCGTAGCGGGCGGCGTGCTAACCGACCTACCTCTGAGACCGGGATCCGCCGGTGGTTGCGTTCGGTCCGATACGACTGGATCTTGCCGGCCCGGTCCCACCGCCGAAGGGTGTCCACGCTAACTCCGATCGCGTCCGCGGCCTCGCCCATCGACATGCTCTCCGGCATCGCCGTTTAACGTCGCACATTAGTGTCGAGGACTGGCTCAGTCCCTACGGCCGGGGCAACCTTACTAGTCGCCACGCAATCACGCGCCAGGGCCAGCCGGGCTGGACCGACCCGCCCCTCGTCGACCACCACCGGTAAGTCGGCCCCGCGCCGGATGGCATCCACATCTGGCTGCGCATACCCTGTGCGCGATGACCGATGCGGAGATCCGTGAGCTCCTCCTGAAGATCCCGCCCGTCAGCGGGTGGCCGCGCGATCAACGCGCGTGGCTACGCGACCGCGTCGAGGAGGCCGGTGTCGACCTCGCCGAAGTCGACAGCTGGGTCAAACGATCCGGTGGGAGCATCGAGGATCACGAGCCGGGCCGTACGCTCGGTCCCTACTACGGGCAGCAGCCCATCCCGACCCAGACCCTGTACGTGATACCGCGCTCGGTGTTCGACAACGTCACGCCAGCCTGACTGCCCGTCAGGGCATTGAACGCGGCACCCGCGCAGGTCAAGCAACTCTGATCAGACCGCCCCGCGGCGAGTCGCGCGGACGCCCGACTCCGTCGCGTCGATGACCCGCGCGCGCCGCCCGCTCAAACCCGGACACCTCGCAGCGCCGGCGCACCCCGCAGATGCGAACCAACCCCTACTGCGAATGGATCGAACCGCTCGCTCGGCTGCACCGGCGAGGTCGCCTGGCCGGGGTGTGGGCAGCCGATCGTATGAACGACCGGGACTGCGGCCCCCTCCCAAATCGGTTGTTGTTCTACTGACGCTCGAACCGCGACCCGACCTAACCGACGTTGTGAGCCTCCGGCGTTAAGTCGGCACGGGCTACGCCGAGGGCATCGGGACGCCACTCAAGCGTAGGCTCGCCTTGTCTCGCGACGCGCGGGCATGCATCACGCCGTCCTCTCCTGATCAATGTACTGGAGAGCCGGTACCTGACGGCCGCGTCGGCGGTTCCCGCCCCGAGTTCGGGCTATACGCTTCGAGAGTGCACTGGCAATGGCCCGTCGGCGCTGCCCTGGCGTTCCTGCTTGCGCTGTTGACGACGCCGGCCGGCGTGTCCGGCGCGGTGCTGGTGCTCCCCATCCAGCTGAGCATCCTGGACGTTCCGAGCCCCTCGGTCACACCGACCAACCTGTTGTTCAATGTCGTTGCCACCCCCGGCGGCCTGTTGCGGTTCGCGCGCGAACGGCGGCTCCGCGGTCCGCTTACCGGGCTGCTCGTCGCCGGGACGCTTCCCGGCGTGATCGCCGGCGCGATTCTCCGCGTCGAGGTGTTCTCGGGCCAGCGGAGCTTCACGGTGATCGCCGGGCTCGTGCTACTCCCGCTTGGGCTCTGGCTGCTGCTCGGCGCGCAGAGCCTCGCGCGACCACGCCCCGCGCCGACGCGCCGCCACCGCCAGGCCACCTGGCTGCTCGCCCTGGTGGTCGGGACGATCGGTGGGCTCTACGGGATCGGCGGCGGTTCGATCCTGGCACCGATCCTGATCGCGCTGGGCTACTCCGTCTACGAAGTCGCGCCCGCGACCCTCTCCGCCACGTTCCTCACCTCGCTCGCCGGGATCGCGACCTACCAGGTCCTTCAAGCCGTGCACGGCGGCACGATCGCGCCGCAATGGATCCTCGGCGCGTGCCTCCGCGCCGGCGGGTTCGCCGGCAGCTACTGCGGCGCGCGCCTCCAATCACACCTCCCCGAACGCAACCTGCGACGACTGCTCGGACTGATCGCCTGCCTGGTCGCCGCGCGCTACCTCCAGACGGCCGCAACCGGTACAAGCCCCCGGCCTCAGCCGGCGCGACACGCGCAGCCAGCGTGAACGACAACCCGAGATCGATGCCGTAACCCCCCGCCGAGGAACCAGAGGCGCCACGACCTCGACGACCACGGCGTATTTCGACGGGGCGAGAACGCGAGAGGCCGATTCTGTCGTTCCCGGCGTCTGAGACCCGGGTACTCGGGGTGGGAGCCAGCTCGCCACCGTGACCGGTGCAAGACGATTGCCCAGAACAGACAGCCGGCGCGCTGAACGGAGCGGTCGCGGCCGGTCCGTCCGGCCCAATCGATGGCGCGCGCCTAGAGCGTCGTGGCCCTCGGGGCGGCGGTGTCCAGGGGTACTCCGAGCGCACCCAGGCGTGGGATAGGTTCGGCGGCTCCAGCCGTGACGGCTTGTCGTCGATTCGCTTTTGCAGGTCGTCGGAGGCTCCCGAGATTCGCTAGCGTCGGCTCGATGGGAGACGCGGTCGCGACCATCTACGACTGGGCCGGCGGACGTGACGCATTCGTACGCTGGCTGAATCGGTTCTACGACCTGATCGAGGTCGAGGCTCCCGAGATCGCAGCGATGTTCGGAGGGCGTGTGAGCGAGGAGCATCGCGCCCACGTGACGGACTGGTGGGTCGAGGTGATGGGCGGACCCGCCACATATAGCGAGTCGCGCGGAGGCTATGAGCACATGCTCGCTCGACATCGAGACCTCGCGATCACACCAGAGCAACGCCTGGTGTTCGTGACCCTGCTCAGTCGCGCCGCGGATGACGTCAGGCTTCCGGCGGACCCCGAGTTCCGGGCAGCGATCATGGGGTACGCCGAATGGGGCACTCGGTTGGCGGCCCACAACTCGCAGCCAGGAGCACACGCCGTCGCCCACGCTCCGGTGCCGCGATGGGGCTGGGGCGTCGCGCCACCGTACGACCCCGCCGGTGACGGCACATCCTGAGCGCGGGCTGGCGCACTCTCGGCATGACGATCGGGCGCCGATGAGAAACGCACGGCAGCTCGGTCCTAACTTCCGTGAGCGCTCATAGGATGTCCACGGTGGCGGTGCTGTGCGTTCGGGGACCGCTGCGCAAGCTCGCGGGCGGTCGCGGGGAGCACGAACTCGAGGGTGGGACGGTCATCGAGCTGCTTCGGGCGCTGGAGCTTCGCTATCCGGAAATCGGCGGATGGATTGTCGATGAGCGTGGCCGGATCCGCCGCCATATCAATGTGTTCGTCAACGGTGAGCGCGGGGACGAGACGACGGCGGCGCGGTCAGGGGACCGTATCGAGGTGGTACCGGCGATAACAGGAGGCTGAGACGTTGACCGAGTTGGTGGTCGGGACGAAGAAGGGCCTGTTTCTCCTCGAAGGCGATCCAGGTGATGGCGTTGAGGTCAAGACGCGTGCGTTCCGCGACGTGCTCATCCCGGCCCGTTCTGCGACCTCGCCAATTGGCATATGCGGCGGCACTTCGTGCAGGCTCCCGGCTCGCTTGACTTCAAGCCGACTTCACGCGCAAGGCTACCGGCTATGACCCACGTGACAGCGGTCGATCGGCCTCCGGCTCGCCGCGGTCGCTCGAGACGTGCCGTGGTCGACCGCGGGAGACACGGGTGAGCCGGCAGGCCCCCGAGCTCATGGTGGCCGTCAGCGACAGCGGTGCGTCGCGCCGGGCCACCGCGGTCGCCGCGGACCTGGCCCACACGTTCGATGCCCGACTGACAATCCTTCACGTCGTCCCACCCCTCCGATACCGGGTCGGTCGGCTAGCGCCGACGCTCCCGATCACCGAACGGCTCGATGACCCCCTGCGCAACCCGGTGCTGTTGGCCGCCCGCCAGATCGCGTGGGCGCGCGGGGTGAGCCCACGCGCGATCCTGATCGCGGGCGATCCCGGCCCCGTGATCGTCACCGTGGCCGGCGACCTCCGCGCCGACCTGCTCGTCATCGGCACCAACCCACGACTCCTGCCAGGCCGCCTGGCCGCCAGACGCCGCCGGTGGGTGCGCGCCCAACCCCCCTGCCCCGTCCTCCCGGTCACATGCGACCTGCCCACGCCGCCGCGGCCTGCGCTCGACCCGATCCTCGTCACCTGAACTCGCCACGCGCCGCCGGCGCAGCCGCGCAACCCGACTCCCTACGGCCGGGAAATCACGCGGGGCCGGGGAAGATCCCGAGCTGACGCAGCCGCGAAAGGTTGTCCTCAACCCCAAGCGCCGACACCAACCGCCCCGCCCGAACCTCGAAGATGTACATCTCGTCGACCCCCTCAAACCTCCGGCCGGTCGGCGCCACGCCGAGCCAGTCCCCGAGATGCGTCCCGGAGCACCGGCAATGCGCCGCGACCTTCACACCCTCCGAGATCAACGACACGATCTCCATCTCGAAGTCCGGGAACGCACCGCGGAACGGTGCGACCCACCGCTTCGCGACCTCCGCGAAAGGCCCGGCGGCTATCTCATCCAGAACCTCCAGGTTGCGATCGCGAACCGCCTCCTCCACCAACCGTCGCACCAACTCCTTGTTGCCCTCAGCAGACACTCAATCCCCGTGGCTTTCGGACACCGCCGTAAGTTCTACGACACGCACGCAATCCGGCGCAACCATCCACCAGAGCGAGACCCCGCCTCCATTCGGCCCTGGCCGAGCCGAACCCGGATCCCGGACCCGGCACTCCAACGTCCGGGGCGTCGTTGAGAGTCGCCGGCAGGGCGTCGGCCATCTGGGCACTTGTGATGTGTTGTGCCGCCCAGAACTGCTCAGCGCGGTCAACAGGGCGCCCTTGGCTACCGTTCAACGATGAGCACAGGGACGCCGCTGCCGACGCTTGCAATGGCCGCGACGACGGGTCGGGCCAACCAGGCGGAGCGCCGGGCGCTGGCGAGCAGAGCACGAACGCTCGCCTTCCTAGGTTTGGGCTGGCATGTGCTTGAGGCCGCAGTCGCGATCCTCGCCGGTGCAGTCGCGGGGTCGGTCGCCCTGGTCGGGTTCGGCGCCGACAGCGTGATCGAAGCGGCCGCCGGGCTCGTCGTGCTGTGGCTGGTCACGGGCGGGCGTGTGAGCTCCGGCCACGCAGAGCGCCGCGCGCAGCGACTGATCGCCGCCTCGTTCGTGCTGCTCGCCGCCTACCTCGCGGTCGAGTCGGCTCGCGCTCTCATTGGCGGACATCACCCGGCAGCCAGCTGGGTGGGCGTCGGCCTCGCCGCGATCACCCTGGTCGCGATGCCGCCGCTCGCTACAGCGAAGCACCGCGTGGCGACCGCGCTGGGTTCATCCGCCGCCGCCAGCGAAGGCCGCCAGACGATGCTCTGCGCCTATCTCTCCGGCGCGCTGCTGATCGGCCTGCTCGCCAACGCCGTTGCCGGCTGGTGGTGGGCAGATCCGATCGTCGCTCTGCTGATCGGAGCGGTCGCGCTCCGCGAAGCCCGCGACGCGTGGCACGGGAACAGCTGCGCCTGCTGCTAACCCCGGGCTCGTGGTTGGCCACAAAAGGAGCCGTGCGGCGGAAGCTGACCGCCGACTGGAGGACGACCGGATTCGGACACGGGGAGGCGCGACGACGACGCTGGCTCCACGTGCACGCGCCGACACGAATGCAGGTTTCGGCACCGTTGACGACGTCTGTGTCGCATCTCGCCAGTTGCGGGACGCCCGCTGGAGCCAGGGCGCGCCCACCTGGCAACTTCCCTGCTGACCGCGCATACGAGGGCGCTGACCACGGCCGGGGACATGCCCATCGCCCGGCGAAAGCAGGTCCCGGGCGCTGCTGGATCCGGGAAGGGAAGTCTGCTGCGGACAGTTCGGAGCACCCGAGGGCTCCGCTGGTTTCGTGGGAGGAGCAACCTCGACTCGTCTGAGGCCTGCGATGACGTCGATCCTCAGTCGAGACCTCGCGTGAACGTCTCCCTGCTGCTCGCCTCCGATCTCGCGCGCGCATCCCAACGTCATCCGAGCAGGCTCGGTGATACGTGACCGACTTGCCTCGCAAACGTTTGAATCGGTCATCGCGGTTGATGGGCGGTCTGTCCGCCTTATCGCGCGATCAACACCGGTTACTCGCAGGCACACATCGGTCTCCACGCTTGTGGCTGGCTCATCATCTGTGGGGCTCGTGCGTCAGGTGGTGAAGCGCCTGCTCTGATGGGCTTCCTGGCTCGGCGTGGTACAGAACCAGATGCTGTCCGCCGGTATCGGGGATCGGCAACTTCTCGGCCCGCAGCTCGAGGTATCCGACAGTTGGATGGTTGAAGCGGCGGATTAGGTGGGTGGACGGTCGCACGTCGTGGCGCGCCCAAAGGCGACGGAACTCAGGGCTGCGGTCCGAGAGTCGGTCGATCAGATCGGCGACATGGGGGTCGTCGATCTCTGTGCCAATAACGGCGCGCAGTGACGCGGCCGCGGTTTCTGCGACATCGTCCCAATCGGGTACGAGCTGCCGCACTGATGGCTCCGTGAAGGTCGCCCATACGATGTTGGAGCCCGGTTCGAAGATCGGTGAGAGAGCGCGGGCTGCCGTGTTGGCGCCGAGGACGTCCATGATCCGCCCCTGGATCGTCGCGGGCGTCAGCGGCCAGGTCGTGATGAGCTGGAGGATGCGTTGCGGCGCGACCTCAGAGACGCCAACCGCCTGGTTCGTCGACGGCTGGGCGAGAGCGTGCAGGTGGCTAGTTGCATCATGGTCGAGTTGGAGGGCACGGGCGAGTGCGTCAACCACTTCTCGAGAGGGATGATGGTCGCGCCCTTGCTCGAGCCGTACGTAGTAGTCGACGCTGATGCCGGCAAGCATGGCGAGCTCCTCGCGACGCAAGCCGGCCACGCGACGGCGGCCGCCGGCAGCAATCCCGACATCAGCTGGACTGATGAGCTCACGTCGTGCCCGCAGATAGCGCGCGAAACCAGGGCTTGGGGCCACCACCTAACGATACGAGCTGAGGCAGCGTGATCCTGTCATTCCTAGGAATCAGACGGCTCTGGCTAACACCGGCCGTCGATGAGACGATGGCGATATGGCACAGCAAGAAGTTCACCCGACGGCTCTCGAGCCGGTATCAGACGCCGATCACGTACAGCTCTCTCGGCTTGTCGATGAGATCTCCTGGCGGATCGATCATCAGCGGGCCGAGACGGTCCGCGAATTATTCCTGCAAGAGGGAACACTAGCTTTGGGGCCGGATCAGATGTTGACCGGTCGCGACGCGATCACGCAGTGGGGCCGGACAATCGACGCCAACGGGTGGCAAATCCGGCACGTCACCACCAACGCGCGATTTCTGGCCAAAGGGCAGGACAGCGCCTGTGGCATCACGTTGGTGACGGCGTACATGCGGCAGCCCGGGGATCCCGCCAGCACCACGCCGTGGGTGATCGGTGAGGACCACGATCAGTTCGTGCGGACCCCTGGGGGATGGCGCGTTCAGACTCGGCGATGGCAGGAGCTTTTCGTCCGTTCCGACCCTCACACGCCATGAGCGGGCCCTTTACGCAGATCACGGGCGGAAGCGGGACGGTGCTCGCTGAAACCGTTGCGCTGGTGACCGGAGCGTCGAGCGGAATCGGCGCGGCCACCGCAATCGCCCTGGCCGGATGCGGCGCCACTGTCTGCCTGGTCGCGCGACGTAGGGAACGACTGAACTCTGTCGTCGCGGAGATTCGGGGCAGCGGCGGTGAAGCCATGGCCATCGAGGCTGATCTCACCGAGGCCGAGCAGGCCAGAGCCGCCGTTGACGAAGCGATGGCCGCGTTCGGGCGCATTGACACCGTCGTGAACAACGCTGGTGTCATGCTTCTCGGCACCGCGCTCGACAGTCCCGTGGATGAGTGGGACCGGATGGTCGCGGTCAACCTGCTCGGTGCGCTGCATGTGAGCCACGCTTCGCTCCCACATCTTGTCCGGGCCGCCGAGGATTCACCGCGCGGGGTCGCGGACATGGTGGCGATCAGCTCGACCGCCGGACGTGTTGCTCGTCCGGGAGCTAGCGTCTACAGCCTCACGAAGTTTGGGATTGCAGCGTTCTGTGAGTCATTGCGCCAGGAGTTGATCGGGCAGCGCGTTCGCATCAGCCTCGTTGAGCCTGGCACCGTCGACACCGAACTGGTCACGCATGTACGCGACGACGTCCGGTCGGCCGCGCAGCGCAGCCTCGACTCAATAATCCCGCTGCAGCCTGGGGACATCGCGGACGCGGTGACCTACATCGTGACCCGCGACAGCCGCGTCGCTGTCAACCAGTTGCTCGTCCGAGCCGCCGAGCAGACCTGGTGACCGGCTAACGCCCTTCGACCGTTCGTTCCACGGGCAGTAGGTCAGACCGCGGTATTCGTGTTCGGCCCAGAGAACCCAGGCAGCCACCGAGCCGACGGTCAGGAAGTGAGCGAATTGCCCCTCGTCGTTGACTGCCCGGGTGCGAGCGCCGGGTCGGCCAGGCCGACCCGGGTTGTATTGCAGGTTGCTCGGAGCGCGACGATCGGCATGCCCGAACCTCTCGCGCAGAGGGGAACGGCGACGATTCACGACGCCCGGTTTGTTCGCACCCATCAGTAGACGCGTCCGAAGTGAACGAAACGCGACATACCCTCGCACTGGCAAGGCAGGGCTGAGCCGACTTTGCGGTGCCCGTCTCGCAACTCGCCAATCTCGCGTCACACGCCGACGGTCGACGCGAGGTGGGACGGGAGCGCCCCGCTGGCCGCGCAAGGCGGGGCGATCATGCGGGAGTCGAAGAGTTCGGTCGCACGTCGAAAGCAGCACTCGCGTGCCCGGGCGGGTCGGAGTGTCGGGGTAGGGTGTGGGTATGCTTGCTGCGTGGTACGAGCGGCCTGGACCGGCGGCGGAGGTCTTGGAACTCGGAGAGATGCCGGACCCGGATCCGGGACCTGGCGATGTTTGCGTTCGCGTGACCGTTTCGGGCATCAACCCCGGGGATACGAAGAAGCGCGGCGATTGGGTCGGGTACGGAATGCCGTATCCGCGCGTGATTCCGCACAGCGACGGTGCTGGTGTCATCGACGCGGTGGGCGATGGGGTTGACGCCGGTAGGATCGGACAGCGCGTCTGGGTCTTTGGCGCTCAGTCGTACCGCCCCTTCGGCACGGCTGCGCAACTGATGGTGGTGCCGGCAGACCAGGCGGTCGCGCTCCCGGACGCGGTCAGCGATGATGTTGGTGGGTGCTTGGGCATCCCGGGGATCACCGCTCACCGCGCGGTGTTCAGTGACGGCCCTGTCGCCGGCAAGAGCGTCCTCGTCCACGGTGTGCTCGGCGCAGTCGGCTCGCTGGCGGCGCAGCTTGCCACGTGGAGCGATGCGACCGTTATCGGGACGGTGCGGCGCAGCAGCGACCTCTCGCACGTCGACGAGGCGATCGTGCACCGCGTGGCGCTGGACCAGGCCGACCCGGTCGCGGCAATCCGCCGTGTGGCTCCCGACGGCGTGCAGCGAATCGTCGAGGTCTCGTTCTCCGACAACGCCGGCCTGGATGCCGCAGTCGCCGCGCCCGAGGCGGTGATCGCCGCCTACGCCACCCGCAACCCGCGACCGGACTTCGACTTCTGGACCATGCTCTTCGCGAACCTAACGATCCGCCTGCTTGGCAGCGACGACTTCCCGCCTGACGCCAAGCATCAGGCCGCAGCCGACCTCACCGCGGCCGCGCAAGACGGCGCTCTTCACATCCCGATCGACGATCCACTGCCACTCGACCGCATCGCCGAGGCGCACGACCGCGTCGACGCCGGCGCGCGCCGGCGCGTCTTGCTGTCGATACCGCAGTGAGCATCAAGTCGCCGTAACCGGACCCCCTGCGCGCTGCGGCCGGGGCGTCCTCGTTGCCGCGCACGGCGCCGGCACCCTTCCAGCTCACCCCAGCACGGACTACTGGATCACGCTTACAGGGGCCAGGAGATCGCGCTGATCTCGGTGGCCGGATTCCAAGCCGAGCAGCGACCCCGTTGCACCATCCCAGGTGGCTGGAGAAGCGGCGGAGCAGCGATCTCGGCGAGCGAGCGAAGGTGACCGCTTTCCCGGTGGTGCTTGCAACTACGACGGTTCGAGGCTAGCGCGTCCGCGGGCCCTGCGGTCCGCGCAGGGCAGGGCCTGTGTAGTCGCCGAGGAGATGCCCGTGCAGCAACGAAGGCAGGTCTCGTCGACGATCGCCGAGCCGCGGGAGTAGTGACCAGGATCATCTCCTCTCTTCTCAGATCGCGAGGCGGCCGCCGTCGACGGGGATGGTCGCCCCGTTGATGTAGCCGGCCGCCGGGGTCGCAAGGAACGTGATGACGTCGGACAGCTCGTGCACGTCAGCGACCCGACCGAGCGGAATCGTCTTGGCAAACTCCTTGGCCATCTCCAACCTCGGCTCCAGTGCCGGGGTCGACGTCGGACCGGGAGCAACCGCGTTGACGCGGACGTTCTGCGGCCCGAATTCGGCCGCCCAGGCCTTGGTGAGCAGCTCGATCGCAGCGCGCGAGGCGCCATAAGCAGCCATGCCAGGCTGGCCGTAGCTTGCGACCATCGTGGAGACGTTGATGATCGATCCGCCGCCGCGGGCGGCGATCTTCGGGGCGAGTGCGGCGACGAGGAAGAACGGCGCCTTGACGTTGATCTGGAACAGACCATCGAACGCCGCCTCGTCGGTGTCAACTGTCGGTCCGAGGGCGGCAAAGCCGGCGAGGTTGACCAGAACATCGATCTCCCCTGCCGCATCGGCGACGCGCCGCACCTCGGACATCTCCGAGAAATCAGCGGCGATGAACTGCGCATCGTGTCCCCCCGCCCGGATCTTCTCCACGGTGCTCGCGCCGCGGGTCTCATCGCGGCCGGTGATGATCACCGTGGCGCCCTTTTCGGCCATCGCCAGTGCGGTCGCGATACCCATCCCGGAGGTGCCACCGGTGATCAGAGCGTTCTTGTCTTGCAGATCCATGTCGACATCCCTTTTGGTAGTTGGAACAAGCAATCCACTCTTGCTGGCGCCGACTGTAACAAAACTAGCTCATGTAATCCAATACTGGGCGGTCTGTCAGTACGTGTTTCTTCCCAGAGGGCAGCCTCGACGGTCTGATCGCCGGCTCCGCGTTCGCCTTCGGGTACGGCTAACGAGGTTGGCGGCTGGGCCAGGCTCGTGTTCTGAAGAGTTGGTGCGGGCTGCGTCTACCCCGACCGTGGTCACCGGGATCCAGGCCCACACCCAGAACCTCGATCACCCGCCCGCGCGGTCGCCTTCGCTGATTTACCTCTAGGCCGTGCTGGTGCGCACCGCGCACCGACTGACGTCGGTCCGTGGGCTCAGCTGTTGAGCGAAGTGCTCGTGGTGCTGCTGAGGGTGGCGATGTGCGCGAGCATCGTGTCGAGCGCGGCCGCGAGCGGTTCGGGGTCGCGCTGGATCTGAGCCAGCAAGAGGCCGCCTTCGAGCGCGGCAAGCAAGGCCAGCGCGAGCTGGCGCGGATCGGCCTCGGGTGCGAGTCGGCCAAGCGCGTGCATCCGCAGCAGACCGGCCATGATGCTGGCCTCCCAGCGTTTGAATGACGCCGCAACGATTGCCCTGGCTTCGGGCTCGGTCTCGGCGAGCGCGGAACCCAGCGAGCCAACCGGACAACCGCCACGCCCGCCCTTGAGGCGGTTGTGATCGACACAGAAGTCGCGCCACTCGTGTAGGCCGTCGAGGCTGCTGAGGTCGAACTGCTCCTGCGTACCGATGGCCCTGTCGGCCTGGCGCTCGATGACTGCGCGGACCAGCGCCGGCTTGTCCTCGAAGTAGTGGTAGAGCTGCGAGCTGCTCACGTGTGCACCGTCGCGCACTTCCTCGACCGTCGTGCCGGCAACGCCCTGCTGAAAGATCAGCGCCGCCGCAGCGTCAACGATCCGCGCGCGCGTCGCCTCACCCTTGCGCGTCAACCGCGGCCGATCAGAACTCTTTGAAGACATCGGCAGAAGTATAGCGATTAGAATGGCTTTGACATTCCACTTTGGGTCTGGCATAGTGGATCGAAAAATCCAGTCACGCAAAGAACCCCGGGGCTGCTAGCGCCGGGAAAGCAGCAAAGCCGCTGTTGCAGGGCCAGGCCGAGCAGGGTGTAGCCGCCATATCTGCCCGGCGGCCTGAGCACACCATTCAGCGAACCCTGGCTGGACCTTCAAACGTGAGAGGAACTCGATGAGCACAACCCCGGAAAAGACCGTATTGATCACGGGCGCGAACGCCGGAATCGGCAAGGAGGTGGCCCGGCAACTGGCGTCACGTCCGGAGATCGCCCGCATCTACCTCGCGTGCCGGAACCGAGACAAGGCGACAACGGCGAAGGCCGAGCTCGAAGCCGCGACCGGCCGGCGCATCTTCGACATCGTTCTCATGGACGTTGCCGATCCGGTCTCGGTCCGCACCGGCCTGGCGAGCATCAACGGATCCGTCGACGCGCTGGTCATGAACGCTGGTGTCATTGGCCCGCAGTCGATGGGCTTGACCGCTGACGGGGTCACCACCGTGTTCGCGACGAACGTCCTTGGCCACGTCGTCCTCCTCGAAGGGCTCCTGGCCGAGAATCGGCTTGGCGAGGTTGCGGTCTTGGCCGGAAGTGAAGCAGTCAGAGGGGTCCCGAAGTTGCGGATGAAGGGGCCAAAGTTCGTCTCACACACTGGCGACGAGTTCGCGTGTGTCATCGACGGCTGCTATTTCGCCGAGAACAAGAAGGCTGACTTCAACCTAGCTTTCGGGCAGGCCAAGTACATTGGCGCCCTTTGGATGGCCTACCTGGCCCGCCACTACCCCGACCGCCGCTTCATCACCGTGAGCCCCGGCAACACCACCGGCACCCAAGCAGCCAATGACCTCCCATTGCCGATGCGTATAGGGGCCAAATACGTGCTGCCCGCCCTGGGTCTCTCCCACAAACTTGATGTGGGCGCGAAGCGACTGGTCGACGGCGTCACCGACCCGACCCTGTCCAGCGGCGTGTTCTACGCCAGCGCGGCCAACACGCTTAAAGGTCCCATGGTCAACCAGGCAGACTTCCTACCCGACCTGGCCAACCCGTTGTTTCAGGACCACGCCAACGAGGCCATCCACCGCTTCATCGCCCCAAACGTAGTCGCGTAACACCTCGCCGACTGGTTTCCAAAAAAAGCTCGGCTGCGAACTCGGCGTTGAGATGCGCTACGTCGCTGAAGTCACCGCCGCAAACGACGGACAGGTAGAAGCCCGCACGATCACGAGCGCTTTGATCAACCGGGCAGACGCATTCCAATGAGCGCATTAGCGACGAAGTGGTCACGCGGGCTGCCGAAACTCCGCGAGTGCTTTGCCACTCGATAGCGAGCCCGCCGCCGGCCCGGTTGCCGCCCGCTGATCGAGCGGTCACGCCGTCGATGTCGCTGAGCCGCGTGCGCGCTGCCGGTGTCGGACACAGGCAGCCACGCCTGCGCCGCCGGCGCGCATACCCGCGCGAGCACGAAGGCAGGTGTCGGGCGGCTCTTCATGAGCGACCCGCTCCTCGCCAATCTCAGGCCTTGCTCGGGCGACAACGCGGCCGTTTCGATCGCTGCCTGGGGCGTGATCGCCACGAACACGACGACCCGCGATCTCGACATCGCGGACTCGAGGATCGTCGCTCAGCGCGACGTCGCGGGCGCTTCGCGAAGCGCTTGCTACCGGAGCGCTCCTCATACACGGCGAGCGGCACGCTGTGCTCCTCCCTTGGCCAAGCGAGGACCGGGCCGAGGATGCGCCTCGCTGCTGAGATGGACGACGTCCAAGGCCATCGGGAGAACGATGTCCGCCGCCGCCTCGGGATTGGCGTTGCGGAAGTGGACGCCAACCGGTCAGGTGCGGTCCCCGCGAGGCTTCGCCGGCCCGGCTCCCTGCTTCGCCATTGGGCTGGCGATCGCGGGACGATTAGGCGATGTCGCTCGGCCGCTTCGGCGGGCCGTGATACTGCGGGAGTGGACCGAGAAGACCCTGCTGAATTTGGCGAGGACGCGGAGGCGGCCGAACTGGCTCCGGAGAGTTCTGCGGTAGCCGCGGAGCTTCCGAGCGTGGAGATCGTCCCTCTGTCCGAGCTCGAGGCGGGCAATCCCAAGCTCGAGGAGGTCGCGTCCGACCTGGCCGGACAGGCGGAGGAGGTGATCCTCGAGGACGCGCCGCTGGGGCGAGTGGTTCCGGAGAATCCGGCCGCGCTCCCGGAGCTTCCGAGCGTGGAGATCGTGTCTCTGTCTGAGCTCGACCCGAGCAGTACCGCGCTCGAGCCAGAGGTCTCTTCCGGGCTGGCCAGACGCGCAGATGAGGTGATCCTGGATGCGGCCACGCGCGAATCGTCGGTGGTGGACCCTGCGGACGCTGCGTCGCCGTTCTTAGAGGAGGCGATCGACAGCTCAAACCCGACCGGTGCTGGCCGCGGTCCTGACCGGCTTGGCGCAGCACCCGGGGACTCCGCCGAGATATGCGTGCGAGCATTTCCGGCGGTCGCATCATCCGCTGCGGCGGCTCGCAACTTGGCGGCACAGGCGGTAGCCGATATCCCGGCTGATGCCGTGGAGGAGATCCGGCTGATGGTCTCAGAGCTGGCCAGCAACGCGATCGAACACGCGATGACCGGCTTTCGCCTGAGGATCCATCGCAGCCGGCAGGAGATCCGGGTTGAGGTCACTGACAGCGGCGGCGGGACACCCGCGATGCGATCTCCCGGACCCGACGCGCCGAAGGGCCGAGGCCTACAGATCGTCAACGTGCTCTCTACCCATTGGGGCATGGAGCGCGAATCAGACTCAGCCAAGACCGTCTGGTTCACCCTCGAGTTCGCTCCAACGGCCGGCCCGACGCCGTCGGCTTAGCCCCGACTGCCGACCAACCGCGGAAGCAGAACGGGCGCGCTTACTACCCGGCCGCCAGCAACACTCGACTGACCATGGTGTCGCCGCCCGTACCGAGGTGGTGCCGCGGGCCCCGCGAACGGTCGCGGCGACCCATTGAAGGGCCAACGATCTGCTCCTTGTCGCCCGCGGTGTCGAACGGCGGGCGAGCTGCGTGCTTGACGGTCCCGTCTCGCTGGCCTCGGCAGGTCACAGGCGACCGCATAGCCGCGCCGGTGCCGATCGCACAAACCCGCTCGCGCGGAGCAGGAGCAGCCGCGCTATACGCAAACGATTTGCGTATAGTTGTGGGGTGAAACGCGCCGCGATCGTCTATGCGCCGACCGCCGGCGAGGCTGCCGTTGCGGGGGGTAACGGTCGGCCCTCGACTGCCGGTGTCGAGGTGGTCGAGGTCGTCGGTGATGATGATGGTGGGCCGCGAAGCGGGCTCGCCGGCGCGCTGGAGCTGATCGCCGACGGCCGGGCCGGGGTTCTGGTCGTGGCCCGGCTGCAGGACGTCGCCAGCTCGCTCGGTGGACTCGTCGTGTTGCTGGCATGGCTTGAGCAGGTGGGTGCGGACCTGATCGCGGCGGACGTCGACTTTGACTCGAGCGAGGCGAGCGCGCGAGGCACGGTTGCGTTGTTGCGTGAGATCGACGGTTGGGACCGCGACCCTCACCCGCTGGGGCGGCCGCGCGGGCGTCCGGGGCTGTCGTCCGCGCACCCGGAACTCGCGGAGCGGTTGGCGCTGATGCGCGAGCGCGGGCTCAGTCTGCAGGCGATCGCTGACGCTCTGAACGTCGAGAGGGTGCCCACGCCGCGC
>CAWJMH010000026.1:0-409120 GCA_963843915.1 uncultured Solirubrobacterales bacterium | reverse complement strand
CCTCGGTGGCAGGCGCCTCGAAGGCGGCCGAGGCTGCTCAGAGTCGAGGCCGTCCGTCGAGCGTCGTCCAGCGGTTGCATGGCCTCCTCGACGGTCAGGGCCCGTAGAGCGCCGAGGGCTTTGGGGCGCTCGATGTCGATCCCGCGGCGTAAGAGCTTGATGGTGTAGATGCTTCCGTATGTGACCTGTCGGCGAGCTGTGACGCGAGGCCGCAGGCGAGCATGATCGGGAGGGTCAGTGTGAAGTTGCCGGTCATCTCGGCAACGCTCGCGATCGCTGTCAGGGGGGCTTGGGCGGCGCCGGCGAACACGCCCCCCATCCCTACCACCCCGTAAGAGCGGGCGGGCCGACCGCCGGGCCGAACAGCTGGTTGACGATGATCCCGAACGCCATCCCCGCCGCCGCGCCGGTGAACAGCGACGGAGCGAACACCCCGCCGGATCCGCCGATCCACAGCGTGAGGCTGGCGGCCAGGATCTTGCCCACCATCAGCACGACCACGAACCACAGCACGTAATGGTCTGCCAGCACCCGGTCCATCACCGGGTAGCCGACGCCATACATCTGCGGCAGCATCAGGAGCAGAAGCCCGAGGAGCAGCCCGCCGGCGACTGGCCGCAGCCACTCCGGCCGCCCCCGCCACAATGCGTCGGCCGCGTCCTCGCCCCTGTAGAGAGTCTTCTGAAACGCGACGCCGATCAGGCCGGCGGCGATCCCGAGCACCGCGATCAGCAGGTACGTGAAGTCATTGCCGACGCCCATGTCGTGCGGAATCGCGGCGAAGAACGGCGCTCCGCCGAAGAACGCACGGCTGACCACATCCGCCGTCACCGAGGAGACGATCGTGGCCGACAGCGCGTCGAGCGAGAACTCCTTCAAGACGATCTCGAACCCGAAGAACAACCCGGTGAGCGGCGCGTTGAACGTGGCTGAGATCCCACCCGCAGCGCCGCACGCGACGATCACCCGCAGCCGGCCCTCGCTCATCCGAACCAGCTGCCCGAGCATGGAAGCGAACGCAGAGCCGATCTGGACGATCGGCCCCTCGCGGCCGACCGACCCGCCGCCACCGATACACAGCGCGGACGCCAGCGCCTTGACCACGGTCACCGGCAGGACGTATCCGCCCGCCGTTCTCGGCGACCGCGAGCATGACCTCGGGAACGCCGTGCCCCCGCGCCTCGCGCGCGAAGCGCTGGATCAGCGGGCCGTAGACGGCACCGGCGATCGGCGGGACGATCAGCACGAAGAAGATGCCGAGAAAGGCAAGATGGGCGCTCGGGGCGTGTCCCTGCTGGCCGAACGTCTCATGGCCGGTGAACAGCCACGTGAAGAAATAGATCAACTCGCGAAAAACGGCTGCTGCCAACCCCGATCCAACGCCCACGACGAGCGCCATCGCGAGCAGGCCCAGCTTCGACGCCGCGAGCCACGCCGATACGCGCCGAATCGACTGTCGCTCTGGGTTCGTTGTGCAGGTGCCGGTCCCCTGACGAGCGATCACCCGGGGCGGTCAGGTGGTCGAGACGCGCTCCCGCTTCCCTCGGCCCCCGTGTAACGACTGGCGAACCCCGTGAGCAGGGCTTCCAGCCCCCGCTCGTAGCCGCCGTGAGCGTCGAGCGCCGCCAGTTCCCGAGCCCGGCCGGCGAGGATCGGAAACTCGGCGCGAGGCAGGGCAGCCAGCCGCCGGCGGCCGGCCGGCTTCGCCGCGTCCACGGTGAAACCGGTCGCCTCAGCCAAGGCATATCCACGGGCGTAGCTGACCGTAGCGCGGTACACCGCCAGCGCGGCCGCGGGCGGGAATCCACCGTCGACCAACACCCCCAACAACCGCTCCACAGGAGCGAGCGAACTCGGGGTGTCAAACGGCTGCAACCCGAGCAGCTGAAAAGTCGCTGGTCGTGCGACCGCGACATCGCGCAGAGCGGTCGCGAACCGTCGGCATGCCTCGCGCCAGTTATCGCCGAACTCGAGTGCGTGGAGGGGCTCGAGCAGCCGATCACCGATCGCGCTGAGCAGCTCGTCGCGGCCGGCGAAGTGGTGGTAGATGGCCATCGCCTCGACCCCTAGGCTCGAGCCAAGCCGGCGCATGCTCAACGCGCTGGGTCCCTCGTCCTCAATCAGCGCCACCGCGCGATCGAGGATCAGACCTCGGTTCAGCGGGAGCGGCGGCTTTCGCTTTGGGACAGTTGGTGTGGCGGCGCGAGGCATCGTCGGGCAACGTACTTTACACTGTAAGGTCGATTGATGGATCACACCGAACTGGTTGCGCGAGTGCTGCGGGAGGCAGCCAGCGCCCGGGCATCGATCGCGGCCAGCTACCAGCGCCTGTGGCGCCCAGCGAACTCGGGCCCGGCTGATCGCCCGGATCCCGGCCCGAGCGACCAAACCCCGAGCCAGTCTCCGTCGCCCTCGGGAGGAATGAGCGCCATCGCCGCCAACTCCCGCGCACACCAGACGCGATGAGGACACGTCGACCCGGACCTCTGCTGCGCCGCCTGCTCCGGGCCCCCGCGTTCTTGTACGACTGGCGTCTCGGCTGGCTTCTCGGCCGCCGGTTCTTACGACTGACCCATGTCGGTCGTCTTTCGGGCCGGACCTACCGCACGATGTTGGAGGTCGTCAAAGAGAACCGAGCCGAGAAGGAGCTGATTGTCATCGCCGGACTTGGCCGCAAGGCCGAGTGGTACCGGAACCTCCGGGCGCACGAGCCGCTCGAGGTCGCGATCGCCAGCGACCGGTTCGTTCCAATCCATCGAGAGCTTTCGATCCTCGAGGCCGAAGCAGCCCTCGCCGAATACGAGCGGCGCAACGGGCACCTCGCCCCGTTGATCCGCCGTGTCCTTAGCTGGCTGGTCGGCTGGCACTACGACGGCACAAGATTGGGGCGGCAGCGACTCGTAGCCGAGCTTCCACTCGTCGGTCTGCGGCCTACGGCGAATGTCAAGAAGCCGGAGTGAGTCGAGTGACGCACTCTCCATCCGCCAGAGGTGCTCCGTCGGCCGCGGAGTCAATCTGTCAGATCCTGCGCGAGGACCCCGACCTCGGCGATGGACTCGCACCCGTCGAACGCGCGCGCGCGACCGAGGAGTGCATCGCCCCGACGATGCGCATCCCGCAGGGCGGCTGGGGCGGGGATGTCCCCGATAACTTGGCCGGCGGTATCGGCCTCCTGGTACTCAACGGGTTGCTGCTACGCCGCGTCGGCGTGAACGGGCGGTTTGGTGGCGAGTTGCTCGGTAACGGCGATCTGCTTCGCCCGTGGCAGGGCGCGGATGTACAGTCCGCGATTCGACGCACGATCGGCTGGCGCGTTCTGGAGCCAACCCGTCTCGCGGTCCTCGATCGCGCCGCCGCTCGCCGCATCGCGCGTTTTCCAGAGCTGACCGGCCGCTTGGTGGAGCGCGCGCTGGAACGCTCGCGAAACCTGTCGGTAGGCATCGCGATCATCCACCATCCGCGGGTTGAACTCCGTCTCCAGATGCTGCTCTGGCACCTGGCCGACCGCTGGGGTCACGTCCGCCCAGACGGCATCGCGATACCCATACAGATCCCCCACACCATCCTCGCCGATCTGATAGCCGCGCAGCGTCCCACCGTAACTACCGCCATGTCCGAGCTGACACGCCGAGGACTGATCGTTCCGATCCACCGCGGATGGCTCCTGCGCGGACAACCTCCAGCCGAACTGCTCGAGCTTCGCGACGCCGAGACCAGCGCCGCGGGGTGAGCTCACCAATGTAAGCCAGCGTCGCGCACCAATGCACATCGAGCGCTATTGCCCGCGAGCCTGCGGCGCAGAGGAACGCTCTCAAGCGATCTTGTGCCCCGCCTCGGGTCCAGCGGAGCGCGCTCTGCGACGCGCGTCGAGAGGCTGACCCAACTCCCTCAGCTCGGCCTGGATCACCGCATCCTCGTGCTGTCTCACTCGTGAACGAGCGCCGGACGACGGCGACACGTTCGGCTCGCCGCGACCTTCGCTTCGGACTGGGCGCGTGATAGGAGGCCCTTCCATCGTTCCCCAATTCTGGGGGGCTAGCGAATTTCAAGACAAGACCGATTGTTCGAATCCTGACGCTCCGGACACACACGAACGCTTCGCATGCTGAGCCGATTCCCCACACCTCGAGTAACGGGCGATCAGTTAGCAGCGAAACGTCCAACGTGCGCTCTGCACATTGTCACCGCAGCTCGCCCTTACGCATGGCCCCCAAAGCCGATCTGACTTCTCAGTTCCCCCACGCGCGCGTGAGCGCTCACGGCATCACGAGATCCCGCGAGTCCGGCTGATTGAGAGAGCCGGTCCTTCAGTGGTCTCAGCCGCTCATGCGGCGTTCGAGCTTGAGTTCGCACATGTCGACCGAGACGCGGGTGCCGGGCGTCTCGGACGGGTCCATCGCGCTGAATGTTTCGGCTCCCTTGCGCAGATCCGCGGGTGTATCGAACAGTTGCAGCACGACCGCCGTTCCCTGCGCTTCGTCAAATAGGAGTTGAAGGCCGGTTATGGGAGCGCCCGGCGGCGGTCCGCCGGCTTCGTCGATGGCGGCGATGAGTTGCGCTACGCGGTTTGCAGTCACGTCAGTGAACCGGACGACTCGAACATGCACTGCGGCTCTCCTCTCAATTCGGATGGTGAGATAAGGCTGCCGATCCCCGTCGGGGCCTGGAGGGCGCTCATGAGGGCGCGGGCTCGACGGCAGGGTGGCTGGGTCGGGTGTTGTTGGCCTAGCCGGAACGTTCTGGCTAGGGCCGGGCCTCGAGGATCAGGTTGAGCGGCGTCTCCGCCGCCCGCCGGAACCGACCGAAGCCGGCCTCCTCGAACACCGCCCTCAGGCGCGCCTCTCCGGCCTGCGCGCCGAGCCCGAGCCCGACCTCCTGCGAGAGCGAGTTCGGGGTGCAGACCGCGGTCGATGCCGTGTACAGCAGCGCTGCCATCGGGTTGCCCTGAAGATTCGCGCTGCGCCCGTCGAGCGCGAACGGCTCGACCAACAGCACCGTGCCGTCCCGCTCAAGGCGCTCCCGCGCATACCCCGCGATGCCGACCGGGTCGCCCATATCGTGCAGGCAATCGAAGAAACAGATCAGATCGTAGGTCCCCGGATACTCCTTGGCACCGGCGACATCGAACGTGGCGCGATCCCCCACGCCGGCCTCACGCGCCCGGTCGCGCGCCGTCTCGATTGACGGCGGGTGGTAGTCAAAACCCCAGAACCGGGCGGCCGGGTATGCGTGCGCCATCGCCACGATCGAGGCGCCATGACCGCAGCCGACATCCGCGACCCGCGCGCCCGCCTCGAGCTTATCCTCGACCCCGTCCAGCGCCGGGATCCACTCGCCCGGGAGATGAGCGCGGTAGCCGGTTCGGAAGAACCACTCGGTGCCCTTGAACAGACACGGGTGATGATCCCCCCAAGCGAGCGCGCCGTCGCCGATGAACGCGGCCTTGAGCTTCTCCACATCCATGAACATCGACCCAAGCGCGTTCATCGCCCGCGCCACGAACACCGGCGATGAGTCATCCGCCAGCGCCATCGCACCCTCTGCGCTCAACGAATACCGATCAGCCGCAGCGTCGTACTCGACAAGCCCGGCCGCAGCCTGACCGTCCAACCACTCGCGCACCAGCCGCGGATGACAGCCCGCATCCCCGGCCAACCCGTCCGCGCTGCAAGCGGACTCCCGCCCAAGCGCCCTGTACAGCCCCAGCTCATCGCCCAGCCAGATCGAAAAACACGCGGTCGCACCCGTCATGTAGCCGACCATCCGGCCCATGAACTGCTCGAGCCTCGCCTCGTCAATCGCCCCGGTACTCATACGTCATCCCTCGATTCGGATGCGTGGCGCCCCCAAGCCCGACTGTTAGGTACGGAAACTACCAGACGATGCCTTAACGACTGATGAAACGTGAGGGACACGGCCCAGTTCTTGGCGCAGGGCCTGTCAAGACCCGCCCTCGTACTCCCTCATTCGGCTGTCCGGTTGCTCCGGTGGCCGCGTGTGTCCCGCGAGCAGTCACGAAGCACAGCAGCATCGGCATCGCGCCGGGTTGATCCGGGAGCAGCCGCCTTGTCGCCGCCCGGGACGCGATGGCGCTCGAGACATGGCTACCGCTCGGTCCCGTGCTCCCGTCCGGGCGTCGGTTACGGTGCATTTGAGGGCCAGGGTGCTTGCTGGGTCGTCGGTCGGTGGATAACACCAAGAGCGGGACACGCCCCCGCGAGGGGCTCGCCTCGCTGTCGCGTATAGCCCGAAGCGGCAGCGGGTAAAAGGCCATTGCTCGGCCGCCTTCGCGCTAGGACCAGCACGGTGACGCCCGCGGGACTGCCTGCAGACGGCGGATGCTGGTGTAGGGTTGGCTTTGGTGCGCCGGGAAGACTGGTCGGCATTGGTTTCCCGACCGTTGAGGGTGTTCCCGATGAGCGTTCCATTCGTCGTGCGTCTGTCGGTTCTCGCTCGGCGCAGCGAGCTTGATCAGCGGCTCGCCGCTGGTGGCGATCCGCGTTCCGATCCCGCTCTGGAGTTGCGGGCAGCCCAGTTGTGCAGAGTGCGTGCGCGCCGCGCCATCGCGGCACGGTTGCGTAGCGTGATCGACGCTGCGCGCAACGGATCCGACGGTCCGCCTGGCGTCGGTCGGGTGGCCCAACGCGAGATTCTCGCGGAGGCTGATGCGTTGACGGACCTCGCGGTCAGGTTGGTGGCCACGCGTCCGGTGAACCCGATGGGGGTCGCGCTGGCGAAAGTCCTCCTCAGCGACGCGGACAGCCCACTCAGAGTTGGTGCGGAGCCAGGGACACTGTACGCGGTTGTGCGTCTAGCGACCGCCGCGATGGACTCCTCGCCGGCCCAGAGCGGCGCCGCGAGCGAACCGTGACGGGCTTGTCCTGCGAGCCGGACGGCGGCGTGGTGTCGTGTCGGTAGTGGTCGCGGTCCTGCTGTTCGTGGCCGCGCTCGCGGTCACTCTGGCGGCCGCGGCAACATTTGCCAGGCGACTGGACCGGCTCGGCGCGAAGTACGGGCTGCCGGAGGTGTGGATCGGGTTGCTCACAGCGTTCGCGGCGGACGGGCCGGAGGTGTCCTCCGCCCTGGTGGCGCTGATCAAGGGAGCGCATGACGCAAGCGTCGGTGTGATCGTCGGGTCCAACACGTTCAACCTCGCCGCGATGATCGGCGCCAGCGCGCTAATCGCAGGCTGCGTGCAAGTTGCACGAAACACGCTGGTGCTTGAAGGCACGGTCGCCGTCGCCGTCACGGCGATCGTGATCGCGCTTCTGGTCGGCTGGATTCCACCAGCGGCAGCAGTCCTCGCGATCGCCTGCTTCGTCGGCCCGTACTTACTCCTCGTGCTCGGCGGTGACCGTCTCGCGAACCGACTCGGACTCCGGCGACTGGCCGCACTGGTCAAAGACCGCGACAGCGCCGAGGATGATTCCGAAGCGCGCGAACATCTGACCCACGAGTTCGTGACCCACCACCAGATTGCGCTGATGGCCGTGGACCTCTCGCTGATCATCGCCGGGAGCTTTGGGATGGTCCAAGCGGCACTCACTCTCGGCGATCACTGGGGGATCACACCCGGCGTTGTCGGCGCGCTCATGCTCGGACCGCTGACAAGCCTGCCAAACGCGCTCACCGGCGTGCGGCTCGGGCGCGCGCGACGCGGTGCCGCGCTCGTCACCGAGGCCCTCAACAGCAACACGATCAACCTCGTCGCAGGGGTCGCGCTCCCCTCCCTATTCGTCACGCTCACCACGAAATCCGCCAAAGATCAACTCGATCTCGCGCTCCTCGCAGTGGCAATGGTCGCAACCGTCGCACTACTCGCGCCCCGCAAAGGCATGCGCCGAGCCGGCGCGGCACTGATCCTGACCTTATACGCAGCGTTCGTCGCGGTGACCCTGAGCTAGAGAGCCAACAACCAACCGTCACGTCATACCCCGGAGCGACGTAGGTCCGCTCTCGGGTTGATCGACCAGCAATAGCCGCAGCTAGCCCGTTCGAGCAGTGTGTTTCGCGGACCGCAGGTGCCGTTCATTCCGGTTTAGGCGCTGCGAGGCTGGAGCTGATAAGGCACATGTGATTCTTCTACCGGCGATCGCAAGCCTGTTGACGGATCTAGCGGGACGATGGCAGCTGGCAACCCGCAGTGATCCCGAATTCGGAAGTCCAGGTCTCGTGCGCTTGGTTGTACTCATCGCGCTGGTGTCGAGCGCTGTGTCGGCTGGCATCGCGGTGTACGCCAGTCGAGTCGCTGGCGTTACAACCGGGCGGGCGCTGCAGGCAGCGGTCGAGGCGGCGATCGCGACAGCGCTGCCACTGGCTGGCTACTACGCTCTCGCGGCGTGCGTGCGCTCACCGGTCGTCGTATTCGGATGCTGGGCACTCAAGAGACCGACTATCTTCCGCGCTGTCGCAGAACGGAAGGTCAAGATTCTTCGTGCGGAACTCATCCAGCTAGCAACACTCTCTCCGCGCGTCGCCGGCGTCGGCCCAAGCACAACGCACCGGGAGTGCTGGATTTCGATGACGGGAGTCGTCTGGCGGGGATGTCGGTTGTTGTCGCGTTTGTCCCGCAGCAGTGATCCCACTGTGGGCCATCAGCCCCGTCCGGGTGGAAACATCCGGTGGAACCAGCGCCGCTCTTGCCCCACTCCGTCGCGCGTAGTAGAACGAAACGATGAGAAGGCAGTCAGCCGTCGTGCTTTACGTGCTCGCACTGGTAGCCGTCGTGGTCGGCGTGGACATCCTGTTCTTCAGGCACCATTTCTGGGAGCGGCTGATAGCAAACGTCGGAATTCTCCTGGCATTCGGGGCAGTCTATTTGAGGTTCCTGAAGCGTCGATGGGCGCAGCCGCCGCAAGAAGCGGCCACCAGACCGAGGTAACGGGTCCAGGCGCGTAAAGGAATTTCCTATCCGCCCGGGTCTGGCTACCGCTTGGGGCTTACAGGCGACAGCGACGCCCAGGCCCACCGCGGGGGCGTCGCCCCCCATGTTGTTAGTCCGCCGAACGGCGACCCAGCAAGCACTCGGACTCGAAAAGCACCGCACCCGACGGCTGGCCGGGTGCGTGGGACCGGGCGATCGCAGTGCGACGGTCGGGATCAGATGGTCGCGGTCGACTACTTGGTCGCTCGCGCCGCAGAGCGATCACGCCGTATGCGTGACCGCGTCAGGCGTCATCCACCAGCGTGGCTGCCGCGAGCCGCGTGGCCGCATCCACGCGCAACCCATAAGCGCGCGTGACGGCGCGAACTCGCTGCCCGAGGCCGGTGGTGCATATGCAAGGGGCCCGCGTCCACAATCGGTGACCGCGGTTCCCCTTGTGGCGACGAGCAGGTGCGTGGCGACCTGCCGGCCGAGACCCGCTTTGTGTTCGCGCGAGCTTGGGATGGCGGCGTGGCTTCGTGACTGCCTGTGTCCGATTCCAGCAGCGAGCCTCGGCGTCGATGACGGCGAGGCCACGACTGCTTCTCGCGCAAAGCACGCGTCGGAACCCAGCCGACGCTGCCGTTCCAGCAGCAGCTGGTGCCTATGCACGGTCGCGAGCCGCGGCAGCAACGGCTCGCTGGGGCTTGTCGTCGAGGCTGTTTCTCAAACGCTTCGCGGCTGGCCCGTCGTGTTCGCTGGTGGTGCGTCGTTGGTGACGTGTCCGTGGTGGGTGGCGTTGTCAGCGCTGTGGGGGCCGTTTCAGGCCCCCACGGTGGCTATCCGGTGGCGATAGACCTTGGTGAGGTTGTGGGTCATCATCAGTAACCGGAACTCGGTGCGTACCTTGATCCTGCCTCGTCGGTGGAAGCGGATGAACCCCTTGTTGTGTTTGGTGTCACCGTATAACGGCTCAACCGTCTGTTTTCGTTTCGCGTATCGCTCCCGACCGTGGTCTGAGGTCAGGACAGTTCGCATCCAGTTGGCGCGGGGCTCGTTCTGCCAGCGCTTGGGGGTGCCGCGGCTGCCCTTGTCGGGCGCGACCAGCACTGGGAGGTGTCGGTTGTTGACGACGTCGTCCATCTGCTGCTCGTTCCAGTAGCCGGCGTCGGCGGCGACCGCCTCCAGCAGCTCCTGATCGATGCCGGCACGACCGAGCTCCCGGAGCACGGCCGCGACCATCGGGGACAGCTGCGAGAAATCGGTCGACAGGTTGGTGATTTCCGCCGCGAGCACGATCTGCTGCCTCGTTGACGGCGGTCTGAGCGTTGTATCCCTGCACGAACCCGAACCCGATCGGGATCGGCCGGGAGTCCGGGTCGGTCACGTTGACCTTGCCCTCGGGGACCTCCGGCGGCTGATGCGGATCGGGCGGACGGCCGAAGCGACGACCGTCGCGCATCCGCCCCTGCTGGCGGTAGTCCTCATACGCCTCGTTGCCCGCGCGCTCGGCCGCGAGCTCGGCCTCGAGGCGCTCGAGCGCCAGCACGAGCCGGTCGATGCGCGAGCGTGAAGGATCGGGTCCGGGTTATCCCAGCGATGCTGCTCGAGCTGGCTGCGGGCGTCCTGCAGCCACCGGCGCCGGCCGCCACCCGCGTCGGTGATGTGGCTGGGGTCGAACTCGAACTCCGGCGTCGAGCGCCGCTCGGGCTCATCGCTCTCAGCCTCTCCGCCTGACTGCTCGGTCACAGCGCGATCCTCTGGCTCCTCGTCCGCGGCGTCCGCCTCGAGCTCCCCGATCGACTCCTCACCAGCCTCCCCGCCCGCCCCGGCATCCTCACTCAGCCGCTCGGCGCCGGGATCATCGCCCAGCAGCCGCTCGCGGGCCTGGCGCAAGAACTCCCGCCGCCCCTCCGCCGTGCGCAACTGCTCGGGCAGCTCATCACCCCGCGCCTCGCCCAACTCCTGATCCTCGGCCTCATCCGTCGCCCGGACCTCAGCCAGCACCTCGCGGGCGATCTGCTCGAAGCGAAAGTTGACATCCGGGTTCGCGTTGCCCGCGATCCGCGTGCCGTCGATCGACACCACCCCAGACCTCACCAGACCGGCCTCACGACACAGCTTCAACACATCCGTGAACAGCCCCGAGAGCGCCTGCTGGTGACGACAGACGAACCGCGCCACCGTCACATGATCAGGAACCAAGTTGCCCGTGATCACCCGAAACGCGACGTGCTCACGGCAGTGACGTTCGATCGCTCGCGACGAGCGCACACCCGTCGCGAACGCAAACAGGATCACCGTCACCATCACCGACGGCTCATACGCAGCAGCCCCGTGACCATCGGCCCGATAGGCCGCATAGAAGGCCCGAAGGTCCATGTCCTTCACGGCGTCGATCACGAACCACGCCAAGTGATCCGGCGCCAGCCACTCCCGCACATCCGGCGGCAACAAAAACCCCTGCTCACGACGGCTCTCAATGAAGTTCTGCGGCATACAAAAATTGTGTTAAACGCCGCGGACGGACCGCCTTTATGAAACAGCCTCCGTCCGGACCGGCAGCAAGGTCGGCGTTGATGACGGTGGCTGCTCGCCCACGCGAGCGACAGCGAGGTGCGCTTGCACGTCGCCGCGGATCAGGCCGAGAGCAAGCACATCGGCGACTCCCGCAATCGCGGCAAAGGAGGGCAGCCGGTCTGGCCGATCACGACGCCGGACCGTCGAGGGCATGGAGATGCGCACCTTTGGCGACGAGCAGGGCGCTTAAGGTTTCGGACGAGGGACCTCTCGTCGAATGAAAGCGCGTCTGCGGATCGGCCGCGCCGCGCGCTGCCGCGCGTATACGCGCGACGCGAAAAGCGGGTCCTTCGGGCGGCGGTCGTACCGACGAGCCGATCGACGACCTTCGGCGGGACGCGCTGCTGGCGAAAGCGCGGCTGCCGCAGGCGCTGACCGCGACCTTCCTTTGTGGTCGTGCGGGCCTCGTATGTCTGGCGGCCGGCCATGTGGCTCTGCGTGCTGCTACCAACTGAACGGAGGATCGGGCTGGCCGGGTGGCTGGCCGGATCGGCGCGAGTGTTCACGCGCTACGCGGTTCGCAAGGCCTCGGTGGGTGAGAGACGGGCCGCGCGCATGGATGGGTAGAGGCCGGCGACGGCGCCGATGAGAGTGGCGGCGGCGATGCCGCCGTAGAGTGCGAGGGCGGGGATTTGGACGGTCTCGTGTTGGCTGAGGGCGTAGGCGACGGTTGCTACCGAGCCGATGATGGTGCCGGCAGCCCCGCCGAGGATGGAGAGGAGCAGGGCTTCGGTGAGGAATTGTGCGGCGACGTGTCGTCGGCTGGCGCCGAGTGCGCGGCGCAGCCCGATCTCCGAGCGACGTTCGAGGACGGAGATGACCATGACGTTGGCGATGCCGACTCCGCCGACCAGCAGGGCGATCGCGCCGAGGCCGAGTAGCAGGCCGTTGTAGGCGCCTTTGGTGACGAGCTCGGCTTTGATGATGTCTGCGGGGAAGGTGACCGTGACCACTGAGGGGTTGGCCGGGTTGACGGTGGCGGGGAGGACGGCGGTGACGGCGTTGACTTGGCTGGGGGCGCTGCGGACGTACAGCTCAGTGGGGTGCCCGTCGAAGCCGAAGTCGCGTTGGGCGATGGGGAAGCCGATGAAGGCCATGCTGTCCATTTGGGAGATGAGCTGTACGGGGTTGAGGATGCCCACGACGGTGAACGAGCGCTGGCCGATCCAGACCTGGGTCGGGTGGGGGAGCGTGGTGATGCCGAGCAGGGTGGCTGCTTCGGCGCCGAGCACGACCGTCGGGAAGTGGACGGTCGCGGCGTTGAGGAAGGTGCCATGGGCGAGGGTGGCGCCGAGGGTGGCCGGGAGGGCGGCGTCGGTCGCGGTCAGGGAGATGCCGTTTGTGTCGATGGCGGGGACGAACGGGCTGCGGTACACGTAGGTGCTCTGGATGGTGGCGATCTCGGTTACGTTGGTGACCGGGCCGATGCGCGAGGCCATGCCTTCGGCAGTGGTGGGCAGCTCGGTGGCCTGTCCAGAGGCGGCACTGGCGGGCTGGACGGTGATTAGATTGCCGAGCCGTCCGAGCTCGTTGAGCAAGCCTGCTTTGGAGGATTGGGAGATGCCGAGCACGCCGACGATGGCGGCGATGCCGATGCTGATGCCGAGCGCCGACAGCGCGGCCCTGACTCGCCGGCTGCGCACCCCGAGGCTGCCGACGCGCAGCAGATCCCGTGCGGACAAGCGCGAGCTGCCGGCGTCCCGGTCAGGAGGCGGTCGACGTATCACCGACGATCGTCCCGTCGCGGATCTCGACGCGGCGGTGCATGGCGGCGGCGATGTCGAGGTCGTGGGTGATGACCGCGATCGTCGTCCCATCACGGTGCAGTTCGCGCAGTAGCTCGAGGAGCGAAGTCCCGGTGGCGCTGTCGAGGTTGCCGGTGGGTTCGTCGGCCAACACCAACGCGGGCCGACCCGCCAGGGCACGCGCGATCGCCGTGCGCTGCTGCTCGCCGCCGGACAGCTGGTTGGGTCGGTGCGCAAGCCGGTGGCTGAGCCCGACCCGCTCCAACGCGGCCTCTGCGAGTTGACGGCGCTCGGCGAGCTGGGTGCCCCGGTAGATCATGCCGTCGGCGACGTTGTCCAGGACGCTCAGCCCGTCGAGCAGAAAGAACTGCTGAAAGACGAACCCCAGCTGGCGCGCCCGCAGGCCCGAGAGCTGGGTGTCGGACATCGTCGAGGTGTCCTGTCCCGCGACGCGGACCGCCCCGGCGGTGGGCCGTTCCAGCGTGCCCATCACGTGCAGCAGGGTGCTCTTGCCCGACCCTGATGGGCCGACGATGGCGACCAGCTCGCCGGTGTCGATCCGCAGGTCGATGCCGGCGAGAGCCCGGACCGGTGGGTCTCCGGGGTACTCCTTGAGGACATCGACCAACTCCAGGACCGGCAGCGGCACGTCAGTCGCGCGCGCCCGGTCGGGGGCCGTTAGGGTCATGAGGCGGGCACCTGCACACGCATCCCGGCCGCGATGCCCGGTCCGCTGACCTGGACCAGGGTGTTGCTGTACAGCCCGGTGGTGACACCGACCAGGTGGCTGCCGTGGGCTGTCACGACGTCCACGCCGTACCCGCCGCCCTGGACGGCGAGCAGGGCGTTGACCGGGACAGCTAGAATGTTCTTGGCGGTCTGGGAGGTGATGTTTACGTTGACGGGAGCCTGGTCGAGCTTGGCTCCCGGTGGGGTGCGCTGCAGCCGGATGGTGACCGGCACGGTGGGTGGCGTGGATGTTCCCGACCCGCTCGATGCGCACGGGGATTGGTCGGCTGTGCCGCCTGTGGCGTTGCCTTGGCCGGTGCCGCCACCCCCGGGGCAGGTGGCGACGTTGCCGACGGCCTGAATTCGTCCGGGCACAGTCGATGTGCCGTCGGGCAGCACGACTGACACCGTGTCGCCACGTTTGACGAGATACTCCTCGGTCACGTCGAGCTGAACGACGACGATCGGGGCGGCGCTGGTGGCCATTAGCACAGTGCTACCGCCACCACCCCCGCCTCCACTGGCACCGCCGGCGCTCGCGCCGCCGCCACCCGCGGTCGACGTGCCGACCGACGCGGTAACCGATGTGACCCGAATCGGCCCGGGTTCGAAGACGACCTGACCCAGCAGGATCTGCCCGGTCACGGGGAGACCCAGTGTCCGCTGCCAGCGCTTGACCGCGATGGCGGTCGCCGTCGAGTAATGCTCGCTAGGACGCAGCCCGGCGCCGTCGCCCAGCGCGATCAAATCCCGCGTCAGCTCACCGACATCGGCGCCATCCGACATGCCGACATAGAAGGCGCGGTAGGCGGCGACGGGCCCGTAGAGCAGCGGGACCGGCTCGTTGCTGAGCGAGTAGACGGCTTGGTCCTGCCTGATGATCGCACCGATCTTCGGCAGCCACGTGAACGTCGTGCCGGCATTGACCGCGGTGGCTTGCATGGAGGCGAGCGTTGCTTGATCGCCGGCGAGCTTGGTCTGATCGGCCCCGACCTTGCCGGCGTTCTGGTCGTGATCAAGGGTTGCCGTCGCCCGCGCGCCGGCAAGCTGCTGCTCGGCCTGGGTCAGCGGTGTCTGGTCTTGGCTGACCTTCTGGGCCGCCTGGGTGCACGCCGGAGTGGACGGTTTCTTGCCGGCGCACGCGCGGGTCTTGGCGGCCCGGTCGGCGCTGAGGGTGGCTGACGCGCTCGTCACGGCGGCCTTGTCGGTCGTGATCGTGCGCGCGTCGGCCGTTGACGCGTCGGCGGCGGTCCGTTCGTCCGCGGACAGGGCCTGGTGATCCTCGCTCACGGTTTGCTGAGCCTGCAGGATCTCCTGGGGGCTGGAGCCCGAGGGAGGGGCGATCGCGTAAGCGCCGGCGTAGCCGATCGACCCGCCGACCTGCACCGTGTTGGCTAACGTTGTCCGTACCACCGCGGCCGTCGCCAGCCCGCCGGCGGACGCGGAGGCCGTCGTGGTTTGACCGCCGGCATTGGCCACCATGGCGACCCCAGCTGCCACCGCTCCCCCAACCAGGGCGGCGGCCACAGCGGCGATCACTGTCACCCGTCTGGCTGAGAGCTCAGCCACCGGCCCCGCCCGGCGCGTCTCCGTTGAAGACGACCGCCCCCGGCGGAGGCGAGCCGCCGGTAGCGAAGCCTGGCACGCCGGTCTGCTTGGCGCACAACGTCGAGGCTTTCTGGAAGGCCGGGTTGGTCGGGTTCAAATCACCGGCGCGGTTGAACGCCATCCCGCCATTCGACGGGTCAGGAAAATCCGCGATCCCGTTGGCCCGCATGCACCGCGAGAACCTCACCAGCTGGGCCTGGCTCGGCGATTGCAGATGCTGGCTGCCCTGCAGATCATTTATCGCCTGGTCTATGTAGGTGCGGCAGTATTGGCCCGGTCCGGTGTTGCCCTGCCCGCCCTTGTTCGTCCCGTATATCCCCCCACGGGTGGCGTCGTTCCAGGTCAGGTGGATCACGTCGTTGGCGTCGATTGTCGGAGCGGCCTGATTGGGATCGCCGTGGGTGTTCATGCAGCCGGCCCACTTCACCAGCAGTGCTGTGGCGTTGCCGGTCACCGGTCCGGAGCGGCGGTGGTGGGTGCCCGTGGCCGTGGTCGATGGGCCGTCCGGCGTGGCCCCGCTGGCAGGGTTGCTGCTCGTCGGCAAGCTGGCCACATGCGGGGTGCTGGACGACCCGCAGGCGGTCAGTCCGATCGCGGCGATCACGATGATCGCGGCGAGCCCGCCGCACCGCCCGTACGGTCTAGGTGTCCTTGCGCGGTTGTCTGCCGCTGTGGTGTTCATCGCACTCTCCTTGGGCTGGTGTGCGACCCGGTTGTAGAGAACCGTTGGTTTCAGCCCGGTTTCCCGCGCCGCACCAGCCGCCAGCCGGGGGCAGGGAAACCGCCGTGAAACGTGTGGCGGGCTACCGTCCTCGGGAGAAGGAGCGGTCGATGCGGGTGCTTGTGATCGAGGACGACGAGGAGCTGGCCGAGACGGTCGCCGCGGGCCTGCGTGATGCGCGGATGGCCGTCGACGTCGCGCTGGACGGCAGCGCGGGCCTGGTCCGCGCCCGGGTCACCGACTATGACGTGATCGTGCTCGACCGCGATCTGCCCGTCCTGCATGGTGATGAGGTGTGCAGGCAGCTGGTCGCGGCAGGCGGTCGCAGCCGGGTGCTGATGCTGACTGGCGCCGCCGAGAACGAGGACCTCGTCGAAGGGCTCGGGCTCGGCGCCGACGACTACCTCCCCAAACCGTTCGCGTTCGCGGTGCTGATCGCGCGGATCGGCGCGCTGGCACGCCGCGCGCAGCCGAGCATCCCGCCCGTCCTTGAGCACCGCGACCTCGTGCTCGACACCGCCCAGCGCACCGCGCACCGCGGCGGCAAGACACTGGGGTTGCGGCCCAAGGAGTTCGGGGTGCTCGAGCTGCTGCTCAGCGCCCAAGGCCGGGTCGTCTCGTCCGAGGAATTACTCGAACGCGTCTGGGATGAGGCTGCCGACCCGTTCACCGGCGCAGTCAAGGTCACCATCAGCCGGCTCCGTGCCAAGCTCGGCGACCCGCCCCTGATCCAAACCATCGCCAAGGCCGGCTACCGGATATGACCGTCGTCGCACGCCTGAACCATCGGATCACCGCGCTCGCGGCCACGCGCCACCTCCCGCACCGGACCGCCCGTATGCGCCTGACGCTGCTCTACGGCAGCCTGTTCCTGCTCTCCGGCGCCGCGCTGATGGCGATCGCCTACGCGCTGCTGGTCAACGCCGGCTTCGTCTTCACCCTCGGCCCGACAAACGCCGCCTCGACACAGCCCGGTCTGTCGAGCCCCTCATGGCCGGGCGGCCTCCCGACCCCCGGGGCCAAAACCCACCCCTCCGCGCAAACGATGGCGCACTGGCGAGCAGTCGCACAGTGCATGCGCCAGCACGGCGTTCCCGCGTTCCCCGACCCCACGACCTCGATGCCACGTGCCGGATCGGTTATCAGCGATCACGACGGAGCGATCTTCGCGATCCCAGCGAGCATCAACACCCAGTCGGCGGCATACACGCACGCCGCCGGAAGGTGTGGGCTGATCGACGCCTACCAGAAGAAGCTCTACGCCGAAAACACCCAACGGCGCGCAGGCGCACGTCAGCAACTGCTCATTCAGTCCGCGATCGCGCTGGGAGCGATGTCGCTGCTCTCCCTCGGCTTGGGATGGATCCTGGCCGGACGCGTCCTGAGACCGCTCGAGGACTCCTACCGCGCGCAGCGCCAGTTCGTCGCCAATGCCTCCCACGAGCTCCGTGCACCCCTGACCCGCCTGCGCGCGATCAGCGAGGTGGCACTCGCCAGCCCCGACGCGAGCGATGCGTCACTACGCGCCGCACACGAGCGCGTGATCGCCTCCGGGAAGAACCTCGAGCAACTCATCGACGGGCTGCTGGCCCTGACCCGCGGCCATGCCGGGCTCGAGCGCCGCGAGCGCGTCGACCTCAGGGCCCTCACCACCCACGCCATCCTCGCCCACCAGTCCCGCCTCACCGACCGTGAGCTCGACCTACGCACGACGCTTGAGCCTGCGGCCACCCAGGGCGATCCCCGACTGCTCGAGCGCCTTGTCGACAACCTCATCGACAACGCAATCCGCCACAACGTCGCCGGAGGTCGCGTGGACATCAGCACGGGCACGCGCGACAAACGTCCGTTCCTATCGATCACAAACACGAGCCCGCCGATCCCGCCCGACCAGCTCGAGCGTCTCTTTGAGCCCTTCCAACGGTTGGCTGAGCGGACCGGCCACAACAACGGTCACGGACTCGGGCTAGCGATCGTGCGAGCGATCGTGACCGCGCACCAAGCCACTCTCCGCGCACACCTAGCCCCAGGCGGCGGACTCGCGATCGAGATTGCCTTCTCGTCCGCGAGTGACACACGCCCCAAGACGGCCTCGATCACCCATCCGAGCAAGGCCACCCACGACCCGCCGTCTCAGGACAATCGCGCCGGTCGAGACCCTGCGCGCGAGCGTGGCGGGCCACGACGCACGATCAAGCCATGGCCGGACCGTGATCCGGCGAAGAAGGCTCCCGGCCCCGGCGCCGCAGCGACAGATCAGACGCGAGAGTGATCCACCACTCACTCACAGGTGCGATCTCCCGACGTCAGCCGGCTCAGCCCCGACCCGGAGGCGCGTGATTCGATGAATGCAGGGAAGGCACCACCGGGTTCACCGAACCGATGCTGTGACCCGGCAAATCGTGGATGCAGGTCTCCGCTCGTCGTGCGGTCGACACATGCTTTGCGCGGGCTGCGGGGCGCTTGCGGCTCCGGAGCCTGCCGCGACGCCGGAATGCGGCCGCGGAAGCACGGAACCCGCGCATTGCAGGGCGGGGGACCCTCTTCCCTGCTGAGCGCACGAAGCAGGGAAGAGGCTCGTCTGCCCTGCTGTCGGCGGAACCAGGTGCACCGCGCCGGCCGTCACGCCGGTGGGCGCGTCTGCTCGCGGCGACGCTCGAGATTGGCGAATGGGAGGGCGTTCGCGTTCGCGGCCAAGAGACCTCTCGCGGCATCAAAGGGGCTCGGCTGACTTGTCTCCTGCTGACGGTTTCGCGTACTCGCGGACGTGTGAAAGCAGGGCGTTCCGACTGATTGACCGGGGCGCTGCGCTAGGCGGCCGGCCCCGCAGATGGCGACAAACTGCGGGGCGTTGGTCGTGGGGCAGATCTTCCTTCGCCTGCCCACGGGAGCACGCATGCTTGTGGACGCGTCCCGAGAAGGCTTGTGAGCTGTGGGCGATGCGGCCGGTGTGGAGCCGTGTGAGCCCCTTTCCTGGGCCGCTCGGGGTCATGGCGGCGGGGTCGGATTGCCTGGGGCGAGGATTCGGTACCCGACTCCGGGCATGGTGGTGATGATCTGCGGTTGGCCGAGTTTGCGCCTGAGCCGCGCGATGGTGGTCTTGACCGTGTGGGTGAACGGGTCTGCGTTCTCGTCCCAGGCGTCTTGTAGGAGGCGCTCGGCGCTGACAGGGCCGGGTGCTGCCACGATCAGGGCTTGGAGCACGGCGAGCTCTTTGTTTGACAGGTGGAGCTGACGTCCGTCTCGCGACGCAGTCCGCGCGATCGGGTCGAGTTCGATACCCGCGGCGCGTAGCGTCCGGTCCGGAGCGGCGGGTTGGCGGCGAGCGAGCGCGCGGACGCGGAGAACGAGCTCCTGGAAGTCGAACGGCTTGGCCAGGTAGTCGTCGGCGCCGAGGGCAAGTCCGGCGACGCGATCGGCCGCTTCGGCGGCGGCGGTCAGCATCAGAACCATCGTCCGCGGTTGACACTCGGTGACGATCCGGCAGATCGCGTCGCCGTGAAGCGCGGGAAGATCGCGATCGAGAACGACCACCTGGTAGGGGTTGAGGTCGAGCTTGGTCGCAGCCGTGAGCCCGTCGTAGGCGACATCGACCGCCATTCCTTCGTCGCGGAGACCTTCGGCGATCACGTCGGCGAGCGGCCGTGCGTCTTCGACGACGAGCACTCTCACGCTCGCCCGTCCGACACGGGTGCTGCTCGTGCTAGTGGCAGTTGGATCTGGAGGCGTAATCCACCTTGCTCGCAGGCAGTGAGGGCGAGCTCGCCGCCGTGCGCCTGGACGATCGAGGACACGATCGAGAGGCCAAGTCCGCTGCCATTAGCGGTCGCGGTGCGGTCTGCCCCGGAGCGCCGGAAGGGTTGCGTGAGCTGCGAGAGGTCATCTTCGCTCAGCGCCGGCCCGCTGTTCTCGACGATCAGTTTGGCGAGATGGTCCTCGATCGCTGTGCGGATCTGTAGCCGGCCGCCGGTCATGTTGTGGACGATCGCGTTATCGATGACGTTCTGGACCATCCGTTCCAGCAGCGCGCGGCTGCCGATGACCAGCACGTCAGCGCTCTCATCCTCAACGACCTCAAGCCGCCGATCGTCGATCGCGTCGGCGTTGCTCCTCACGGCGGCGGTGGCAATCTCACCAAGCGAGACGGTTGACTGGTCCGAGAGTTGTCCGTGCTCGGCGCGCGCGAGCGCTAGTAGCCCCTCTAGAAGCGCCTCCAAGCGAGCGAGCTCGTCACGAAGCCGCTGCTCGAGCGCGGTGATGTGTGGTGGAACTGGCTCGGGCTTGGCAGCGGCGACATCGAGCGAGGCACGCATTGTCGCCAAGGGGGTCTTGAGCTCGTGTGCCGCGTTGGCCACGAACCGCCGCTGTGACTCGAATGCGGCCTGAAGTCTCGCGATCAGCTGATCGATCGTGTCGCCAAGCAGCTTGAGTTCATCGTCTGGTCCGCGTACGTCGAGGCGCTCAGCCAGGTTGTCCTCCGAAATGCGCCGCGCTGCCAGGGTCATCGTTCGGATCGGCGCGAGCACACGCCCGGCCACCAGCCAGCCGAGCGCCGCCGAGATGATCGTCATGGCACCGAGCGCGATGATCGAGGCGACCAGTTGGCGGTGCAGGTCCAGCGAGTGCTGCTCGACCGGGCCGACCGGGCGAGGGCCGCCGGCGGTCATCGTCGCGTGCACCGCGGTTGTGGTGCTCGCCGCGCGCACGAGCAGGTAGGTGATCGCAAGCAGCGCCAACCCCGAGAGCAGGAACAGCCCGGCGTACAGGACGGTCAGCCGCAGCCGCACGCTCGCGGTTCCGGGCCGCGCGGCGACGCCGAAGCGAACCCAACGACGCCAGGTGCGCATCGGTCAAGGATGCCCGATGCGCGTAACAAAGAGGTAACGGCATCGCTTCCGCGCGTGTTACCCGCCTTGGCGTACAACCCCGGGGACCGCCACCCACCCACGAACCACGAGAGCGACCCCATGCCTACCCGACCAACCCGCAGCCGGCGCGTCCCACGCCCCCTGACCCCGATTTTGGCGGCGATCGTCATCGCCGCAACGGTCCTGCTGACCGGCTGGTCTACAGGCGGCGGCACCCAGACCTCCGCCGGGGCTGACCCGGCCGTCCAATACGCGCAATGCCTGCGCACTCACGGCCTGCCGAGCTTCCCCGACCCCAGCCCCGGTCGGCCGCCGAGCATCCCTTCAGGGGTCGATACGCAGGCGCCGGCGTTCCGCGCCGCGCAACGGGCGTGCACGAAGCTGCTCCCCAGCGACAGCCGTTCCGGTAGCCAAGCCGCGGGCCGTAACGCGCAGCTGGTCAAGCTAGCGCGCTGTATGCGAGCCAACGGCGTGCCGATGTTCGCTGATCCGACCAGCTCGCCGCCGTCCCCCAGCCACGGAAACGCGGTCGGCGTTCCCGGCGCCTGGCTCTCGCTCGGAACACCACAAGAGCAGCAATCGCCCGCATACAAACACGCGGCCGCCGTCTGCGGCTCCCCAACCTCCTAGACGTACCCCAGCCCAACAGGTTGTCGCAGCATGACCGATCGAGAACGAGCCACTCAGGATGCTCCTCTTGGAGCACAACCTGGGTTCGTCGAGAAACCGCTGACCCGCCGGTCGTTTCTCGTGGCAGGCGCGGTGATGCTCGGCCTGCCCGTGTCCGCTTGCGGCGCGGCGCCAGCAGGCGATCGGGAGACGGCCCGCTTGCGTCTGAAGCTGCTCGCCACGACCGGCGCGTACGCAATTGGCACCGTTCAGCTTCACCTGGTGGACCACTCGCGTCGTGACCCATGGGTACCGAAGCGGCCGCGCGAGTTGATGGTGAGCGTCTGGTACCCGGCCGTCACCGTCGGCCGCTATCCGTCGGCTCCATGGATGCCACAGCCGGCCGCCAACCTATTTCTCAGTCAACTCGTCGGCTCGCTTCCGAGCAGCGGAGGACTAGCCCCGCCGGGCGGCAAACCCCCGACGATCCCGCTGCCCGGTGTGCGAGTGCCGACCACAACGGCCAGGCAAGGCGCACCCGTTCTTGCCGCTAGTACCCATCCGGTCGTGCTCTACCAGCCCGGATTCGGAGACGTCCGAGAACTCGGCACGGGTCTCGTTTCTGATCTGGCCAGCCGCGGCTACATCGCCGTCACGATGGACGACACTTATGAGGCCGCGGAGATCCAGTTCCCCCGCAGACGGGTCGTGACTGCTCGCGCAGACCAGTCCTTTGTCGACACGGTACGGGTCGCGGACACTCGGTTCGTGCTCGACGCACTCGCCAGCCTCGCCTCCGGCGCGAATCCGGACGCCGATCACCGCACGCTTCCCAGCGGGCTGAGCCAGGCCCTCGACCTAGGCAAGGTCGGGATGTTCGGTCACTCGCTCGGAGGCGCGACCACGGCGAAGGCAATGGCCGCCGACGCCAGGATCGGCGCGGGCATCAACCTCGACGGTTCTATCTTCCTCGCGAACCCGGCCCTGCACCAGAACATCAGCAAACTCGCCGCGCAACTGGCGACAAAACTCGGAGACAGCGCATTCATGATCATGACCCATCAAGGCCATGACACCCACAGCGACCCGTCTCTCGCAGGCTTCTGGTCACACCTGCGGGGCTGGCGGCGCTTTCTCACCATGCGCAGCTCGCAGCACTACAGCTACACCGACTTGGAACAGTTCCTCGGGCACTTGCTCGCAGCCCGAGTCCTCCCGCGCCAACTGACGCATCCACGCGTCGCCGAAGTCATCGGCACCATCCAACCACACCGCGCCGTCGCGGCCCAGCGAGCCTACATCGCGGCCTTCTTCGACCTGCACTTCCGCGGCCTCTCCAGCGCCAACAGACTACTCAGTAGACCATCCCGCAACTACCCCGAGATCGAGTTCGTCGGCCACTAACGATCCTCTCGGGTAGCCAAGCCCAAGATCGTTCCCGCTGGGCGACATCGCCACGAACGAACTGCCGACATCGACGCGAACATCTCGATCGGCGCCACGACGCAATCCGGTTGATCGAAGAAGCTACCTTCTTCGCGCCATGGCGCCCATGGCGATCGATCGGTGAGTCGCCGCGCCGACTGCGACAGGCGTCCGCTATCACCAAAGCAGGGCGGACGCTCCGCAGATGCCCGCCGGCCCGCGAGTCCCGAGAAAAAGCATGGCAGTCCTGTTTACCGGGTCCAGGCCCTGAGTTGCGCGGCGAGCGCGCGTCAGCCGTCGGCTCCGGCGGGGCGGCCAGCTCGGGACACGGCGATCGCCCCGCAGACCGCGCATTGCGGGTCTCAGCCGCGCAGCGGGCCGCTCCGGCGGCCGTCGCGCTCGGCGCCGGCTCTCTCCGCCCTGCTGGCCGCGCAACGCGGGTTTAGCTAAAAACTCCGCTGGGTTCACGCGGCGGAGCGATAGCAGGTCTTGCCGGGTTGAGCGACGACCCGCCTTTATTTGCCGTGCGAGTACTTGTCAGCGGTCGCGAGGCGTCTAAAGGCGGGTTCCGCCCGGTGAGTGGCTGCGTCGGCGATGACGGGGGTCAGTACCGCTCGAGTAGGCGCTCGGCTCGACCGATTGCTTGCGCGAGGCTGTGCGCGCCGACGACGACGGGCGTTCGGTCGCGTCCCGGCTCGATGCGGAGCATCAAGTCTGTGTCCTCGAGGATGGTGTAGCCGATCAGCTTTCCGGCTGCCCACAGCTCGGCGACGCCTTGGTCGGCGGCTTCGGGGCTGACGATGCTCACGCGGATCTCATGCATGGCTGTCTTCGGTGACTGGGGCCTGTGCGTTTCGCAGCCAGTCGTCGAACCGGGTGTTGCCGATTTGCGCGTCATCGCCGGGGAGGAGGGTGCGCTGGCTGACCGCAATGCCGTAGTAGGGCGCGTGCGGGTCGGTTATCACCTCGCGAGGATCATTGCGCGCGGTGAGCGCGCCGCGGATGAGCTCGTCGAGGCGGAACTGTTCGGGGCCCGCGATCTCCGTAATGCCGCTTAGCGGCTGGGCGATCGCGACCCGGGCGACTGCGCTCGCGACGTCATCGGCGGCCATCGGCTGGATCAGCACCGGCGGGAGCCGAACCGCGTTGCCGTCGGTCGCCTGGTCGGCGATGCCGTTCATGAACTCGAAGAATTGCGTCGCGTGGACGATTGAGTACGGGATCGAGGAGCCCTCGATGAGCTCCTCCTGGGCGAGCTTCGCGCGGAAGTAGCCGCTCTCGGTTAGGCGGTCGGTGCCGACGACCGACAGCGCGACGTGGTGTCCGAAGCCCGCGGCCGCCTCGGCCGCGAGGAGGTTGCGAGTTGAGGTCTGGAAGAACTGCATCACCGCTTCGTCGTCCCAGTCGGGCGAGTTGGAGACGTCGACGACGACCTGGGCGCCCTCGAGGACTTCGGAGAGTCCTTCGCCGGTGAGCGTGTTGACGCCGGTGTTGGGTGCTGCTGGGATCGCCTCGTGACCGCACTCATCGAGCTTGCCGACAAGCTTTGATCCGATCAGGCCGGTTCCGCCAATAACTACGATCTTCATGACATGCCTTTCGGTTGTGGTGAGCCGAGTCGGCCGGAGCTGACCCGGTGTTTCGGGGACAGGTGGAGAGGTGCGCGCAGCTTTACGCGGACCGGGCCGTGCGCGTGGAGATGCCGTATCAGCAGATAGGGGCTCGCGATCACGGCTACGCACACGGCCAGCAGGCACGCCGCTGCTGCCGTAACGAGCAGGAGCGTGAAGATCAGCGCGAACGGCCCGATCAGCAGGAGCACCAGGAGTAACCACGGGCCCAGCACGTAGATGATGGGTGGTCCGAAGAAGGCTGGGGCCCCGATCAGCGGTCCCGTTTGGGCGAACACTTCGCCCCAGCTCGGGCGGCGAGGCGAAGCGGAGCCCGGCGGCCGCGAGGCGATGGGAGGTGGGGTCGCCGATTGGGGCGGCGCGTGGGTGAGTGGTGCGACGGTGGTGTTCATGCCGCGAGGTTCCTCTAGAGCGGGCGCGCTCGCGTCCGGGCAGATGCCGCGTCGGGTCCCTAGTCGGCGGCTGGTTGCCCAGTCGACGCGCTGGGGTGCCGCAGGTAAGCTCCACGTGGACCGGTGGCGAGAGGCCTTCACGAGCTGGCGCTGGTCGATCGGCCAGCGCCTGGTGCGCTAGATGCTGCGAGGCCGACATAACGAGCGCGACGTGCTGAACCGCCAACTGCAGCGCGTTCGGGCAGGGGAGAGCTCGGTGCTCGTGGTGCGCGGCGAGGCGGGAGTTGGCAAGACGGCGCTGCTGGAGTACGTCGCCGAGCGGGCGTCGTGGTGTCGGATCGTCCGGATTGCGGGCGTTGAGTCTGAGATGGAGCTCGCGTTCGCCGGGCTGCATCAGCTATGCGCGCCGATGCTCGACGGGCTGGACGGGTTGCCCGGCCCGCAGCGGGATGCGCTGCGAGTCGCGTTCGGGTTGCATGGCGGCGATACGCCGGATCGTTTCCTGGTGGCGCTGGCCGTTCTGAGCCTGCTGGCCGACGTGGCCGAGCGTCAGCCGCTTGTGTGCCTAGTCGACGATGCGCAATGGCTTGATCGCGCCTCGGCGCAGACCCTTGCGTTCGTCGCGCGGCGGCTGCAGGCGGAGCGGATCGCGATCGTGTTCGCCGTTCGCGAGCCCCACGAGGTCAAAGAGGTCACCGGCCTGCCGGAGCTGGTCGTCGGCGGGCTCGCCGACCCTGACGCACGCTGGTTGCTGGCGTCGGCCATCCCGGGACGGCTCGACGAGCGCGTGCGCGATCAGATCGTCGCCGAGACGCGCGGCAACCCGCTCGCGTTGCTGGAGCTGACGCGCGGGTCGACGCCGGCGGAGCTCGCTGGCGGATTCGGACTCCCCGACGCGCGGCCCTTGGCCAGCCGGCTCGAGGAAACCTTCGTGCAACGGGTCACGGCGCTTCCGCGCGAGACCCAGCTGTTGCTGCTGGTGGCAGCGGCCGAGCCGGTCGGCGACGTGAGCCTGCTGTGGCGGGCGGCCCAGCAGCTCGGCATCAGAGGTAGCGCGGGGCGGCCGGCTGAGGACGCCGCGTTGATCGACCTCGGGATCCGGGTGCGGTTCCGGCATCCGCTCGTCCGCTCGGCGGTCTACCGAGCGGCATCCGCGGAGGATCGACAAACGGTGCACCGCGCGCTGGCCGGAGCGACCGACCCGCAGCAGGACCCCGATCGCCGAGCATGGCATCGTGCGCACGCGGCGGCGGGTCTCGACGAGTCCGTAGCAGCCGAACTCGAGCGCTCGGCCGACCGCGCCAGGCGTCGGGGAGGCGTTGCCGGCGCGGCCGCGTTCCTGGAGCGGGCCGCCGAGTTGACCCCGGAACCGGCACGCCGAGGGGCACGCGCGCTCGCCGCCGCGCAGGCCAAGCTGGAGGCGGGGAGTCCTGAGGCCGCGGAGGAGCTGCTTGGGACCGCCGAGCTCACCCCGCTCGACGAGCTACAACGCGCTCGGCTCGGGCGGCTGCGCGGCCGGATCGTGTACGCGCTCAGGCGAGGGGGAGACGCTCCCCCACTGCTGCTCGACGCCGCTGCACAGCTAGAGCGGCTCGATCCAGCGGCAGCGCGTGAAACCTACGTCCAGGCGATCGGAGCGGCGATGTATGCGAGCGGTCTCCACACTGATCCCGGCCTCCGCAAGGCCGCCCAGGCAGCCCGCAATGCACCGCCCCCATCGCAGCCGCCCCGTTCGATCGACCTCATCCTCGATGGCATCGCGATGTGGTTCACGGAGCGACCCACGATTGGCGCGCCGCCGTTGCGACTTGCGGTCCAGACCTTTAGGAACGAGGCGCTGGATGGTCACGAAGCGACAATGCGCTGGCTGTCGCTGTATCCGGTCGTCCTTTTAATGGCGTTGTTCGCGCTGTGGGACGACGACTCGTTCCAAGCGCTCACCACCCGCGCCGTGGCACTTGCCCGGGATACCGGCGCGCTGACCGTACTCCCGGTTGCGCTCGTCCAGCTGTCGGGAGTGCATACGTTTAGCGGGGAGTTCGCCGCTGCCTCGGCGGCCGTCCAAGAGGCCGAGGCGATCGCCGCCGCAACCGGCAACGCAGACGTCGTGAACGGCGGCCTCGTCCTCGGCGCCTGGCGCGGCGTTGAACCCGAAGCTCTGGCGCGAATCGCCGCCGGTATCGAAAGCGCGACGGTACGAGGCGAGGGGATGGTTCTAGCGATTGTCGGCTATTGCCGCAGCGTGCTGTACAACGGCCTCGCTCGCCATGAGGCGGCGATCCAGGGCAGCACAGAGCACGACGATGAGGGCCACATCGGCTGGTCACTCGCCGAGCTCGTTGAGGCGGCGACCCGTTCTGGAAGGGCGAAGCTCGCCGCCGCCGCGCTGCCGCTGCTGGAGGAGCGCGCCTACGCCGCCGACACGGATTGGGCGCTCGGAGTCCTCGCGCGCTCACGGGCTCTGATGAGCGAGGGGGAGGACGCGGACGCCCTTTACCGTGAGGCGATCCAGCGGTTGGAGCGCACCCGGATCCGCGTCGAGCTCGCCCGTGCCCGGCTGCTGTACGGCGAATGGCTCCGGCGCGAGGGCCGCCGCGTGGACGCACGTGACCAGCTGCGCACTGCACACGAGATGTTCAGTCGGTTCGCCGCCGAGGCGTTCGCCGAGCGCTCCCGACGCGAGCTGCTCGCTACGGGCGAAACCGCGCGCAGACGAAGCGACGACACACGCGAGGACCTCACCCCCCAAGAGGCGCAGATCGCTCGACTTGCCGCAGACGGGCAGACGAACCCGGAGATCGGCACCCAGCTGTTCCTTAGCCCGCGCACGGTCGAGTACCACCTGCGCAAGGTGTTCCCGAAACTCGGCATCAGCTCCCGCAAAGAACTTCGAAATGCCCTGACCGAGGTCCGAGATCGCGTCGCCTAGGGTTCTGACGAAGCGATCAACGCTGCCGGTCCAGCAGGCCACCAGACAGTGCCCGAAGTAGCGGCACCCAACGAAAGCGGGTGTCCACCCGCGCCAGCCGACTTACCTGCATATCGCCAGCTGCGAGGCCCGGCGCGACCTCCGCCCGCTCGTCGTTGTGGAGGACGGCGCCGAAGACCCGCAAATTCGCGAATGCAGGGACGCGTAATCCGGCATCGCGCGCAAGATCCTGAGCCCCGCAAATTTCGGATGCAGGTCTCCGCCTGTCGGTCGATCCACACCTCCTATGCGCGGATAGGACGTTCAGCCGTTGCCCTCGACGCCGATGGTGCCACCAAGCCGCTCCGAGCCCCGAGATCCGCGCAAAGGAGGGCCCGTGGACTCGCCGACGAGATGCCCGTGCCGCAGCGAACGCAGGTCTGCGTCTGCCGTCGCGAGCCCGCCCGAGCGTGGCTGCTTCACGCCTATCGCGGCAGTGTCGGTGCCGAAGCCGTCGTGACTGCATTGGTGCTTGCTGCTCCCCGAACTTCAGCTAGCGCCCCGAGGATCAGCCGGACTCCCTCCGGCGGCGAGCGGCGTGCGCGCTGTGGCGAAACTCAGAGCGGGCGTCGAGTCGGGTCCCGAGCCCTGGATTCGCGCTTGGGCTCAACCGGTCGGTGCACCACCCCTGACGTTTCTGATCGTGTCATTCCGTCCGGGCGGTGTCGAGCGGTGTGCCAGGTATGACGTTTGAGATCGGAGGTGGAAGTCCTGACCCGGGGCCCTGACAGGGGGAACCCGACATCGACGAGGCAAGGGCGCGGCCCGGAATTCACCGGGCGGTCCCCAGTGGGGCTTGGTCATGCGCTGCGGGGGCTTCCGTGAGGGCGGGTCTGAAGAAAGCCATAGGTGTGTCGTGGTCGCGAACGAGAGTGAAGCGCCGTAAGGCGTCCTTCGGGTGGGTGAGCTGGCCGCCAGCAGCGATGCCCGGTTCCTGTCGGTCCCGAGGGCGTATTGGCGACGTGATCGCGGCGAAATCTCAGCGTCTTACCCTGGGAGATCTGCCGGGTTCCGGCCGTGAGGTCGGTAGGCCGACGAACGAAAGAACAAGGGCTGACGGCCCGGCAGAAGTCGGAGGATCGCGTAGTACCCGAAGGCGGGGTAATGCCTGCTGAGCGGGCCGGGTCGAGTCCCGGCGTGCAAGGGAAGGCGATCCCGGTTGAGCAAACGGCGGGGCAGCTTCGCCTGCCGATCGTGACAGCAGAAAACCCGAAAGGGGCCGCTCGCCGAGCGTCCGTGGACCTGTCCACGGTCAGCGACGCGTGGGTGCCGGAGGCGATCGGCAACGTGGAGAGCGTCACGCCGGTGACGATGGAGGAGGTTGTCAGCCGCTTGACGGCGGCGCTGGTGAAGGTGGTGTCGAACCAGGGAGCGCCCGGCCCGGACGGGCAGACGGTCGAAGAGCTGCTTTTTGCAGTGGCCGACCGCTGGCCCGGCGTTGGCCGCCAGGCTGCTGGATGGGAGCTATCGTCCCGGCGCGATCCGCCGGGCGAACATCCCGAAGGCGGGCGGCGGTGTGCGCGGGTTGGGGATCCCGAACGTGACCGATAGGGTGGTTTGTGAGGCCGTGCGCCAGGTACTCGAGCCGGTGTTCGAGCCGACGTTTCACCCATCGAGTCACGGGTTCAGACCTGGCCGCAGTTGCCACGCGGCGATCGAGGAGGCCAAGCAGCATCTCGAAGATGGGTACGGGTGGGTGGTCGACATCGATCTGGAGAAGTTCTTGGAGCCATCGTCACACTGCCTGCGCGTTCATGGGGGTGGTGTCGAACAGGCTGGTTTCGGTGTGTGGGATCAGTATTCGCAGGCCTTTTCGGCGTCCGTTGCGGACGTGGAGGGCTTGCAGCTCGCCGCGCTTGACACGCTGCAACACGGTCTGGCGGGAGACGCCGAGGATCCGCATCGCGTCGACGATCGGAACGTAGCCGGGTGGTGGGTCTTCGACGAACAGCGAGCGGAGCTGGTCGTTGACGCGGATCCGCCAGGGGGCGCCTGGGGTGTCTTGTTCGCCGCGGATGAAGCCGGCTTGGAGCCAGCGGAAGATGGTGGAGGCGGCGACGCCGAGTTCGTCTGCGGCTTTGCCGACGGGGAGCAGTTCGCCGTCGGGTGGTTCGGTCGGTGGTTTGTATGCGGGGATCTGGCGGTAGCGGCGCAGGCCGCCGACGATGATCGCGGTGAACCGTTCGCCGGTGGCGGAGCGGCGTCCTTGCCGGTTGAGGATCCCGGCGATCCTGCCATCGTCGTAGTGGGCGGCGAGCCGGCGGATCAGCGCGATCGTGTCCTCGTCGGTACGGACCGCGGGCTGCGGCTTGGGGAGTGCGACGGCGAGCTCGGTGATCGCGCCGCCTTTCCAGCGGATCGTGAGCTGCGCGCGGCGTTCCTCACGCTCGAGGGTGATGATCACTTCCTCGATCAGGCAGCGCAGCAGCTGCTTGCGGTCCCGGTCGGTCGTTGTGGGCGCGGACCACACGCGGCCGATGTCGGCGCCGAGCGCCAGCAGCCGCTCGCGCTCCTGCGCTGTGAGCGTGCGCGGTCGTTGTTGTTCGCGCAGCGCGAGCTCGGCCTCTGCCTTGGCGAGCTCGCCGAGTGCGTTCTCCCAGTCGCGCTCCAGGCCGCGGGCGACGAGCCGGTGCTCGGGCTCGACCTGCCGATAGCGGCGCTCGGCCCGGTCAGCCTGGTATTTGGCACGTTCGACCTGCAGCCGCCACTGCTTGAGCGCGGCGTCGTGGTCTTGCTCGAGCGCTTCGGCCGCCTGCAGCGCGGCCTTCACCCCGGCCGGGGTGAGCGCGGCCAGCAGCGCGCCGGTGACGGCCTGGTCGATCTGACCGCCGCCGACCCGCACACACCATTCGCCGCGGTTCTCGACCAGGATGCTGGCGGGACAGTGATAGGCGGGGCTCTTGTGCCCGCGGCGGCCTTGATAGTGCACCTTGAGCTTGCGCCCGCAGCGGCCGCACACCGCGATCCCTTGCAGCAGTGCCTGCCCCTCGCGGACGGCGCCGCCGGGCTCGTGCGCCCGCGGGCGGGTGTTGCCGGCGATCCGCTCGCGGTTTCGCTCGAACGTGGCCTTATCGATGAAGCCAGGGTGGTGCTCCCAGATCAACACGCCCCATTCTGCTTGCGGGAGCCGACGCAACCGCTGGCGCGTGTTCCCGTGCTCGTCGACGTATCGCTCCCGGCGGGTCTTCCCGAACGCGTACGCGCCGGCATACACCGGGCTCTCGAGCACGCTGTGGATCTGGTGGTAGGTCGGGATCACCCAGCGCAGCTCGCCCTCCCAGCGGCGCAGCGGGAACTGCACGCCCTCGCGGCGCATCCACAGCCACACCTGCCGCACCGACCCAAGCTCGGCGAACCGGTCGAAGATCGTTCCGATCGCGCCGCGGATGGCCTCGTCGGGGTCGATCAGGATCTCGCCTTCTTCCTCGCCCCAGACCAGCCCGATCGGCAGCGCCTTGCGCAGTTCCCCGCGCTGGGCCTTGTTCCGGATCCCGCCCTCAAGCCGCGCGCGGAGCACGTGCAGCTCGGCCTCGGACATCGTGCCCTTCAGCCCGAGCAACAGTCGGTCGTTGAACGACCCGGGGTGATACAGCCCGTCGGCGTCGCCGATCACCGTGTCGGTCACGCCGCAAAGATCCAACAGTCGGTACCAGTCGACGTTGTTGCGCGCCAACCGAGAGACCTCCAGGCCGAGTACCAGCCCGGCGTGACCGAGCGCGACCTCCGCCGCCAACCGCGCGAACCCAGACCGGTCAGAGAGCCCGGAGCCAGAGATCCCGAGGTCCTCGTCGATCACGACGACCTGCTCGCGCGTGAACCCGAGCTCGATCGCGCGCTCAACCAGCGCGTACTGCCGGGCGGTCGACTCAACGTTGCGCTCGACCTGCGTCTGAGACGACTGGCGCAGATATACGAACGCCTGGCGGCGCAGATGCGAGGAGGTCAGCTTCGAGTGCTCACTCACCGACCGCCGTCTCCTTCTCGTCGGGCTCGTCGGCGACCGTCCGCGCGATCAACGCTGCCAATAGCGTCATCGCCGTTTGCCGTTGCTCCTCGCCGACCAGCTCCCACAACGCCACCGCGGGCGCCGGGCTCTCCGCCAACTCCAGACGCAGCTGCACGATCGGTCCTCGAATCCCGATCATCGCGCGCGGCCAGGACGACACGCTCGAGCACCGGCTCCAGGACTCCTCGCGCGGCGAGCAGATCATCAAGCGAAGCCAGCATCCCCGCCTCGGCAACCCCAGGCGTGGCCTGCAGGTCGGTCCAACCGGCCGGGACCATCAGGTGGCTGCCGTCCGGAAGCACCAGGATCAGCTCCAGCCGACCTCCCCGGCGCATCCACCCCAACAATTCAAGCGAACGGCCCTCCCATGCGTGAGCTCTCCGCACCACCCGCACCATCGACGGGAAGCCATCGAGGTGGGCAGTGTGTCGTGTCTTCCTTCGATCGTGTCTGCCATCAGCGGCTGATGTCACGGCTCGCGCAGCGGGTCGCGGATCGCCGGCTACTCGTGCTGATCGGACGGTTGGTGAAGGCCAAGATCGTGCTGCCGGACGGTGTGGTGATCGGCAACGAGGAGGGCGTGCCGCAAGGCTCGCCGCTATCGCCGTTGCTGTCGAACATCGTGCTGGACGAGCTCGATTGGGAGCTTGACCGGCGTGGCCATCGGTTCGTCCGCTACGCCGATGACGGAAACGTCTATGTGCGCAGCGAACGGGCCGGGGAGCGGGTGATGACCAGCTTGATCGGGTTCATCGAAGGGCGCTTGCGCCTGAAGATCAACCAGGAGAAGTCGGCCGTCGCCCGCCCGGAAGATCGTCACTTCCTCGGGTTCCGGCTGCGATTAGACCCGCAGACCAGGAGCGTGGAGATCTTGCTCTCGGAGCGCACCAAGCGCAACGCGATGCAGAAGATCCGCTCGCTCACGCCACGATCGTGGGGACGCACGCTGAAGGGCTGCATCCTCCAAATCAACGCGTGGCTCAGGGGATGGCATCAATTCTTCCGGGGCTGCGTGCCCGGCGAGCAGTACGTCCTGCGTTGGCTCGACGCCCACATCAGGCGTCGGCTGCGCGCGATCCTGCTGCACCACTGGAAGCGCCGACCGACGATCGTGCGCAACCTCATCGCCCTCGGGATCAAGCCACGGGCAGCGTGGCAGGCCGCCTATTCGGGACGCAGGTCCCTGTGGGCGCTCAGCCACATTCCACAAGTCGACAGGGCGCTGCGGCCCCGGTACTTCACCGACCGCGGTCTCCTCTCGCTGGTGGACCTGCACCGAGCCTGGCACGAGGAGATCGTCGCCCCCACCCACGAGCAGCTGGCGTTGGAGTGGGGATAGAGCAAGGTCGCGGAAAGCGGCCGGCGGCGGGGGTTCGCAACCCGCCGTCCCGAGGAGCCGTGTGTGAACAGCACAAGCACGGTTCTGTGGGAGCCGGGGCGGGCAACCGTCCCGGCTACCCGACAGATCAGCGCTCGGGCGCGCCCGTGAGGAGCCCGTCGATCAGCTCGGTGAGTTTCTCGGCGGGGGTCCGGAAGCCGAGCGTCTGGCGGGGCCGGCCGTTGAGCTTGCGGGCGACCTCGTCGAGTTCTGCCTGGGTCACCCCGGCGAGACTCTTGCCCTTAGGGAAATACTGGCGCAGCAGGCCGTTGGTGTTCTCATTCGACCCGCGCTGCCACGGGCTTCGGGGATCGCAGAAGTACACCTCGACGCCGGTCTCGACGCTGAACCGCCGGTGCTCTGCCATCTCCTTGCCCTCGTCCCAGGTCAGCGAGCGGCGCAGCTGGGCGGGCAGCGTCGTGATGCTCGCCTTGAGCGCCTCGCAGACCGGCTCGGCGTTGGTTGCATCGGGCAGCGCGACGAGCTGGCAATAGCGGGTCTGACGCTCGACCAGGGTCGCGATCGCCGAGTCGCGGGTTCCCATCAGCAAGTCGCCCTCCCAGTGCCCCGGGACAGCCCGGTCAGAAACCTCTGGCGGGCGCTCGGAGATCATCACCATCCCGGCGATCCGGCCCAGGCCTTGGCCGCGGTTCGAGTCTGCCCGGGCATAGCGCTTCTGACGCCTCGCCTCGCGTAAGTGGCCTCTGCCCTGATCCAGCGCCGCGATAGCGACGCGCGGGCGTCGGCGATTCTGCTCACGCGCGAAGCAGCGCGCGATCGGCCCGCGAGGTGGACGGGCCCTCCGCGTTCAACGCGGAGGGACGTCGACCCGTCTCGACTGTCGATTGAACGCCCTCCCCGATTGGGGGACAGGCGCATCACCGCGTCTACTATGAAGCACCGTCCCACCGCCGGCTCGTTGCTTGCGCCTGTGCGGGGGCGAACGAGGGCGCGCGATCGCTCGCAAATAGAGTGGTCGGGTTTTACCGGCGGGTGGCGATGACGGCGGTGGCGATCACGAGTGAAAGCGCGACGAGGCCGCCAACGCCGGTCAGTGGGGTGATGCCGGTGCTCTGGCGCTCGTGGTCGACGAACGCGATGAATGCGATCGGGATCGCGACCGAGAGAATCAACAGCATGGTGCGCAGGATCCGGCGTTTGTTGTGTCCGGCGTCTCTTTGCTGTTTGGCGGCGGCGATCGCTGCTTGTGCGCTGTCGGGCTCGCTGTCGTAGAAGATCAGCGCTCGCCGCCCAAGGCCTCGGGCGCTGCTGTCGCAGCCCCAGGCCATAGCAATCATGAAGCTGAGTGGGAACACCCACGTGATCACCCACACCGTCGCGGCGAACAGGGTCCCGATCGCGGTCTTCACCCACGGATGGGCACCCTCTTTGCGCGTGTCGGAGGGGGCGGAGAGGAATCCGCCGTAGATCAGCAGCACGTAGATGCTGCGGACCCACGTACGCCATGGGCGGCGCGCGGCTGGCTTCTCGGGCATCGGTGTGTCTCGCACGGGGAGCAGGGCCGAGCGGGCGGCGTCGACCGTCGGGTGGACGCCGCGGAGCGCCAGCATCTCGGCGGCGGTATCGAGCTCCCGGGGGTCGCGCCCGTACAGCGCGGCGGTACGCAGCAGCATCCGCGCCTCCTGCCTGAGGTAGAGCAGGTAGCCGGGGACGAGCGCGATCAGGAACGGCGTCCCAGCGACCGCGCCATCGACGGCTGCGACCTTCGCGCTATCGGTGCGCACCTGCTCGGCGATGACCGCGCGCGGAACACCCTCGCGCTCCTTCTGGACACGCTGTGCCCACTCCAGAGATGGCTCGCCGAGGCTCTGTGTGCTGTGCAGCGCGATCCGCTCGGCGACATGCTCGGGGTCGCGATAGGCAACCACCGCAAGGTGCCACCCTGTTGAAAGCGTGCGCCCGATCCGCCTTCTCGAGCCCGGCGGTGGGGCGCTATCCGGCGAGACGTCATCCCCCGGCGGCACTCCACCCTTCGCGAGATCGCTGGCGCCGTTTAACCGCGGCAAGCTCGGATCGGAGCGATAAGTACTCATTTATGAGGCACCGCTACAGGTTGAGCGCCTTCCGGTGCAACTCGAACAGTCTTCGCCACTTGGTCCATGAGACCAATATCGCGGAAAGCCACGCATTTTGGAATCATCCTTTTCGGCGTATATATGCGTCCGTCCCGATGCGGGCCTGAGTTCGATCACCGCGCCAGGTGCGTTCGGGATCGAGATGGCGGTAAATGCGAATCACCGTCTCGTGAGCTCCACCAGCAGCGACTCGACCCGCTCAAGCCGCGCGGAGATCTGGTCGAGCTGCGGGTCCCCTGCTGCTTCCGGAACGGTGTCCTCGGGTGGCGCTCCGGACTTCTGCTCGCGCTGCGCGCGCGTCACGAACGCCGAGGTGATCGCCGCCGTGATGATCGCGAGGAAGGCGATCCCCTCGAGCATCACGACCGCGCCGACGATCTTGCCGGCAGTGTCTTTGGGCGTCACGTCTCCGTATCCGACTGTCGTGACCGTCTGCAGAGACCACCACATGCCCTCCCAGATGCTCGAGTACTCGCGATGGTCGATGACCCTGATCGCGATCCCGCCTCCGACGACGACGATGAACGTCGCCGTCACGATCACGCTCGCGGCGTTGCGTACCGAAATCGGCTCGCGCAGGAACCGGTTCATACGGCGCTCGATCGTTCTGGGCCGCTTCACTCCCGCCACATCACACCCCCCGAACCGGTAAACGGAGAGAGCAACTGCGGCCCGAAAGGCCCGGCATCACCGTCGGCCTCTTGGCCATCTACTCACTCCGCGGCGCCAGCACCGAATGCACCTCAAGCCACACGTTCCACCCGGTCGACCACGGCGACGCCAGAGCAAGGATGCCGCGGAAGCCCAAGCAAGCAGCCGGCGAGCACTCCGATCCCCGGGATGGCCGGCTGGCTTGTCAGCTGCATTTGGATTTGGTGGCGTCGGTGAAGCTGTTGACCGAGCTCACGACGCTGGCCGCGTTGGTCGCGATTGCGGCGAGCTGGGTTGCCGAAGGGCTCGACGGGAGCGCCTTGACGGCGCTTTGGAGCGCGTCTACGGATGTCTTGACGGCGGTGGTCTGACTCGGGAAGTCGCTCTTGGCCGAGGTGACGACCGAGTTCGTGTCGCTGACGATCGTGTTGATCTGTGACTTCAGGCCGCTGACGCCGCTGCTGGAGGTGGCGCTCGGGAGATTCTTGATCGAGTTTTCGAGGTTGGTGCGGTCAGAGCAGTAGGCCGGCTTGCTGCTGCTGCCACAACCGGCGAGCGCGATCAGCGCGCCGGCGGCAACGGTCGCGAGCGCGGTGCGCATCGCGACGCGGCACATCGGACGCCTTGATCCGTCCACCTTTTTTCTGGGTTCCATCGCATCAGGCTATGCCGGCGGAGCGGCCAGCGCATCAGCCAAAAAGGTTGAGATGACGAGACACGGGAGCGGCGCGTGCGATCAATCCAGGCGCTCGACCATCGTGAGGATCGGGAAGCGTCACCTGGCAACACCTATCTCCGTCCACCTCGATACGCGGCCGGTGCCAGGACCCGCGGGAAGGGACGCAATGATGTGTGTCGTCGGCCGGCTAGGGGTCGCCTTGAGTGAGCCGAGAGCGATTGACGAGCAGATCCGCTCGTCGAGCTTCGGGCCAGCCGATGATAAGTGACGCGGCGACAGCGAGACCGGCAAACGGAGACACACGAGGCCCGTCGGCGGGCACTCCCGCCGACGGGTTTGGTGGTGTTCGGGATCACCGCCGATCCATCCGTGGGCAGCGCGCGAGGATCCGCTCGTCTGCGCGGGGGGTGCTGTCCGCGTCTGCCCCGCGAGAGTTCGCCTGCGGGGCGAGGTTTTGTCAGAGGCCCGTTTTGGCGGTGATGCGGCCGGATTTGACCGCCGCGGCGAGATCGTGATAGTCGCTGTCGTTTTGTTCGGCGTACGCCTTTGAGAACTCGACGATTGCGCGGTCGAAGCTGTCGCTGTTGCCGAGGTACGCGGCGATCGCGATCCGGTCGCCGCTGCGCGCGTGCGCACGGGCGAGCGTCCAGCCGCACAGCTTGCCGTAGGTGGCCATGGCTTGAGGGACCATCTGCTCGATCTCCGCCGATCCCTTCCAGTCCTTCAGCTGACGGCCGTAGAAGTCGCGCGGCTTGTCGTCGAGCCCGGAGTCGATGTGGAGCCAGCCGAGGAAGATGTCGCTGGTGGCTTGCATCAGTCGCTGGCCGACGACCACCCGCTCGCCGTGGTTTGAGAACTCGCTCGGGCTGAGGAACTCCTCCAGGACCGACGCCTCGGCCTCCTTCATCTGCAAGAACAGCGGGTCCTGGCCGTCGCGGCCGACCAGCAATGCGATATAGGCGCGGGTGCCGACGCTTCCGACCCCGACCACCTTGCGGGCGAAGTCGGTCAGCTCGAACTCCTCCAGCAGCACCCGCCGGTCGAACTCGAGCGTCTCGCGGTAGCCGCGCATCAACTGGCGAAGCGCCTCGAACATCTCGTCGCGCTCTCTACCTTCGGCGAGCTGCTCGATCGGCACGATCAATGGCGATTGATCGACGATCCGTGCCTTCCCGTCGACGTCGTGGCACAGCTTCGAGAACGCCGTCATGCTGTCCTTCGTCCGCGCCTTCGCGACGTTCTTCTCGGTTCGCTTGACCATCTTCGGTTTGAATTGCGAGCCGTATTCCTGGATCGCGCTTTCGATGTCGAGGTGCGAGTACCACACTTCGAGGTTCTTCATCCCGGCGAAGTTGGCCATCGCGGTGCGGTACTGGCCGACCGTGTCGAGCACGATCCGTTCCTGGTCCTTACCGGGAAAGCCGTTGTCGCGCGCCGCGATCAGCATGCTGGCGGCGAGTCGCTTGACATCCCACTCCCACGGACCGGGAAGCGTCTCATCAAAATCGTTGACATCGAACATCAGGCGCCGCTCGGGCGAGGCGAACACCCCGAAGTTCGACAGGTGCGCATCGCCGCAGCACTGCACGTTTAGTCCCGACCGTGGCGTCGAGGCGAGGTCATTGGCCATGAGCAGCGCGGCCCCGCGATAGAACGTAAACGGTGAGACCAGCATCCGCCCGTAGCGGATCGGCACGAGCTCCGGTACTCGCGTCTTCGCCTGACGCTCCAGCAACGCGACCGGATCAGCGCGACCCGGCGCCGGCTCGAACTTCGCATGATCCGCGCGCGGCACCTCACTCCGCGCCGCCTTACCACGCGCGACCCGCTCAGCCACCGACAAATGCTGAACGCCCGTGGTCTCCGACTTCCTGCCCGGCGCGGCTGTCCCGCGTCGGGGAGCGGTCGTCCGTCTACTTGGGGTTGTGGTTGCCATTGCCGTTCCTTCCGCGATCGTTATCGCATCAGTCAGCAGCGTTTCTCAGCTACCGACGTGCAACTTGGTGTGGCATCAGGCTATGCCGACGAGCGAGGCAGTGCATCGGCCAAAAAGGTTGAGATCACGGTGTCGACAGTGATTTGGAGGGACGCGTGGGCGGGCACGCGATGCACTCGTGGTGTGCCAGCGCATCGCTTGATCTCCTGCTCGGCCTTCTGGTTGGGTCGCCCTCCGGGGTCGCTTAGCGGCGGGCGTGCGTGTGGATTGCGGCGACTCCGACGAATCGGTCGCCGTGCACGCCCAGTGGCGCAGTCGGCTCCGGTGAACACCCAGCCCACCTCGTTGGCGCTCATCTGCGGGGGTTCCTGGAGCGTCAGGCGGTGCTGACCTGTGAGGCTTGTGGTGCTTGTGGGGCTGCTTTGGCGGCGTGCTTTTGCAGCCAGTCCGCGAGGAACATGACGATGACGGCGATCCCCACGCCGGCGAGCGTGAACAGGATTCTGCGTCCCTCGCTAGCAAAGTTGGACGGGTGGGGCACGTCCATCGCGATCAGGAGCCCTCCGGCCAGGGCTGCCGTGTACCAGGCGAAGTTGACGAAGCGGATCGCCGCCGCCAGCGCGAACAGCAGGACGATGATCACTTCGAGGGCGGTTTTGTTGTGGACGGTCAGCAGGACGAGCGCAGCCACTGCGGCGCCGATTGCCGTGCCGGCGACGCGCTGTACGGCAGCGAAGGTGGATTGCTGAAGGTCGGGTTTCATCGCGATGATGACGGCGATCGGCATCCAGTAGGCGTTGGGCAGCTGCAGCCCGAACGCGATCGCGACGGCGATCGACACGGCGACGGCCCGGATCACCGCGAACAGGATCATTGGCCGGGTCAGCGGCCTCGGCGAGATATCCCCGGGAATCTCGGCGGCAGGCTGGGGCGCCGAGACCCGTCCGCGCGCCAGCCACATGATGAAGGTGTAAGCGACCCAAAGCGCCGATCCGGTCAGCCACGCCAGCGCCTGTTTCCACGGTTCGGTATGGATCAGGCCGGAATGAAAGGCGCCCGGAAGGCCGAAGGAGAGAAGCGTCGGCAGGCCGAGGACGATGATGAACCAGATGTTGAGCAGATAGGCCGCGACGAATCTGTGCAACCCGTATTTCACCGCGAGACCGGCCAGCGACGTGGCCACGAACGCGGCCAGTACCACGAACCCCCAGGGACCGCCGCCGATACCGAACCCCAGGGCCGTCAGCAGCGCACCCGCTCCGGCCATCGCGGCCATCGCGAGCACCCGCGGGCCGTAGTTTCCACCGGGGTCGCTCAGCGCCACGAGCAGCGCCCCGAAGATCGCACTGAGGAAGTACCTCCGGTCGTGCGGGAGCACCCCCACGACGATCAGCAGCCCCAGCACCACCGCAAACACGGCACCTCTGCGCAGGTTCAACCCCTGCCACTTAACTTCGAACACTTTCTCTAGCCGAGTCATCTTGTTCCTCTATCCGGGTTGCTGCGGTCGCTGCTCTGGGGAGGCCGCCCGTCCGGCGACGTCCGGCTGCGCGCATCGGGCATCATCCCGGCGCCCGTTCCGATCCCGAGCTGCCGTCACGCTTTCGCGGGTGAACCAACACCCTCGGTCGAAGCGTTTGCGACAGCTGTAGTTGCGCTGTCGTGGCCAGCGCGCGTGTCTACCGTCCGCGCGTACCTACCGTCTGCGGTCGCGTCGCCGCTCGCGCCGTCTCACCCCGCAGATAGATACGGGCGAGAGCGGCCGTCCGAACGGGTCGATGAACAGTGTGACGGGCCCCGTCTGCGTGGGAACGGTGCCCTCGAGGGTCTCGATGGAGTAGGAGAGCTCGCCGTTCTCAAGATGCGGCTGCCGGAGCACGACGACAGCGTCCTCGGGTGCTTCATCCGCAGACTCGAGGAACGAGAGCACCGCGTTGGGCGGGTCTTCCTCGAAGTTGTTGTCTCCTTCGGCCCAGAGGTCGACGAAGTCCACGGTGGCCATGTGTCCCACGATCCGCTTCGGGCGATCGGAGAAGTAGAGCGTCGATGGGGTGACGTCCTTCAACGTGAGGGTCGTGCCGTCGCTCGTGACGGCGCGCGCGGTCTGCACGAACATCGACTGCTCGGCCTCGAGCTCTTCGACCATCTGTTCTTCAGTCATCTGCGTGTCGGTCATGTGAACCCTTCCTATGTCTTGCTTGCGCACCTTATGAGCGCGATGTGAGTGGTGCGGCGAATACGCCCGCGCCTATACCGCGCCGGCGGCGCGTGGAGTCGGTCTGATCAACGCGCCAACGATCCACAGGATCGGGAAGAAGAATCCGATCCAGAACATCCAGTAGTGCCCCTTGCGGAACGTTGTCAGCCCGAAATAAATCCAGCATGCCACGTAGATAATGGCCAACACAATCCAGAGAAAAGTCATCTACTTCACCGCCTTCGAGATAAGTTTCAGGGCGCCGCTGATCCTGGGTTTGTCGTGCATGTGTCTTGCCTCCAAGGCTTGCACCCGCGATCGCGATAGCCAACGGAGGGGAACCGGCGACCTGACTCAATAGTTCGCCGCCGTATGTGGAAGGTACCGGGCGCTCTCGCGCCGCCACGAGGGCCGTGCGAGAGTGCGCCGGCGAGAATGGATCGCTGCTTAGGCGGGGATCGCGTCGAGTTCCTTCGCGAGCTCCTTGCCGTCCGCGTTGATTTCCTTCTCTTGGGTCTTCTCCGCGTGCGTGAGCACCTTGTCGAGCTGCTCCTGAAGGCGCGACTCCCCGATCACTACCAGCGCGGCCTGGCCGTCGTTGAGGTCGTCGCCGAGCTCCTTGGCATCGCTGCGCGACATGCCACCCATGGCATGCCCGATCCCCCCGCCCGCCGCGGCGCCGACGAGCGCCGAGCCGAGAATCGCCGGCGGGAAGATGATCCCCACCAGTGCGCCGACAGCGGCACCCGTCCAAGCGCCATGCTGGGTCGGCTTCTCGTGCTTGGTCACGTGCACTTTGCCGTCGTCGTCCTTGTACACCAACGCGACGTCATAGGTGCCGACCAGATCAGCGGAATGTAGGTCCAGCAGCGTGTCGTAGTCGGCATCGGCGTCATCACGATCCGCGTACACCGCCCCATACACAAACACAGGGTTGTCTTTGCTCATTGTCCTGCTCCTTTGAGGTTATTTCGACGGCAACCGCGATCACAACAGGAGACCCACCCGGGCCCGGGCCTCCGTGACGACGCGGCCATGGCCGCCAGAAAGACAAGCGTAAGTCCCCAACCCCCCATCCCACATCGGCCAAAAAGGATGAGCTGCGCAGCGGCGATACCCACGTCCACCCGGACGCCGAGGGACTTGCCCCGCGTCATGCGGCGCTCGTCTCAGAGTTGACGGCATGGCTCGTTCGGGCTGAAGTCGGGTACGCCTCGGCACCCCCGCCCGACGGATGCCGGACCTGGCCCCGCCTCTGCGGATCGGCGTGGCATGTGCGCCGGTTCGTCGTCCGATTAGTGAGGGCGCGCGTTACGCGGGTACGGCGTGCATCAAGTGTTCGGCGGGCGCCATGATCGCGTGCGAGAGCATGCCTCCAGAGACGACGCTCGCGTCGAACCCTTCCTGTGACAGGAGCCGGGCGGCCGAGTACGCGCGCTGTCCGGAGCGGCACACCACACGGATCTCCCGGTCCCTCGGGAGTTCGCCAAGCCGCTCCCGCAGCTCGCCCAGCGGGATGTTGACCGCGTCCGGCAGATCCTCGACGGCGAGCTCCACAGACTCGCGCACGTCGAGCACGAACCCGTCGTGCCCGAATTCCCAATGGCTCAAAGCCATGTCGCCGCGCAGGACATCGGCTGCGACCATTCCGACGAAATTGATCGGATCCTTCGCGCTTCCGAACGGCGGCGAGTAGCACAGCTCGCATTCCTCGAGGTCATATACCGTCGCGCGCATCTGGATCGCCAGCGCGATTTCGCTGATTCGCTTGTCCACGCCGTCCGGCCCCGCCGCTTGCGCGCCGAGCACGCGTCCGTTGGACTTGCGGAAGATGACCTTCATCGCGATCGGCTTGGCGCCCGGGTAGTACCCAGCGTGCGAGTTCGGATAGATGTAGATCTTCTCGAAGTCGGTGTCACCCAGGCTGTTCAGCGTCTTCTCGGTGGCGCCGGTCCAGGCGACGGCGGAGCCGAACAGCTCGACGATCGCGGTGCCCTGGGTGCCGCGGAACCGGGAGTCGCGACCCGCGATCACGTCGGCCGCGATCCGGGCTTGGCGGTTCGCCGGCCCCGCCAGCGCGATCAGGCTCCACCGGCCGGTGACGAAGTCGCGCACCTCGACGGCGTCGCCGACGGCGAAGATGTCGGGGTCGCTCGTGCGCATGTGCTCATCGACGCGGATCCCGCCGTGCTCGCCGATCTCGAGCCCGGCCATCCGTGCGAGCGTGGCGTCCGGTCGCACGCCGAGTGCGAGGATCACGAGGTCTGCCGGATACCGCTTGCCGGACTGCGTCGAGACGGTGAGCTTGCCGCGATCGGCCTGCTCGAAGCTGGCGACGCCGTCGTCGAGCATGACATGCACGCCGTGGAGTTCGAGGAACTCTTCGACGACGCGTCCGTACTCAGCGTCGAGCGGGGCGAGGACCTGGTCGGCCAGCTCGACAACGGTCACCTCGAACCCCCGATGAGCCAGATTCTCGGCCATCTCGAGGCCGATGAAGCCGGCACCGACGACGACGGCATGCCTCGCGGGGCGCACCGTCTGGAACCCCGAGTACTTCTCCATGCCGGCGAGGAAGCTGGTGCCTCGTTCGATCCACTCACGGATCTCCCTAGCGTCTGGCACGGTCCTCACAGAGAAGATGCCTGGAAGATCGATTCCGGAGATTGGGGGGCGGATCGAGGGCGCCCCCGGGGACAGCACGAGCTTGTCGTAGGGCTCGGTGCTGACCTCACCGGAGGCGACATCCCGTAGCTCCACGGTCTTCTCGCCCGGCGAGACGCCGATCGCCTCGCACCCGGTCCGGCAGTCAATCGCGAAGTGCTCGCGGAACAGCTGCGGGCTCGCGACGAGCAGATCGGACTCGTGCTCGATCACACCCCCGACGTGGTAAGGCAACCCGCAGTTCGCATACGACACATACGGTCCCCGCTCCACCATAATGATTTCGGCCCGCTCGTCGAGCCGGCGCAGGCGAGCCGCGCACGAAGCGCCGCCAGCGACGCCGCCGACAATGATCACCTTCATGTTGCCCTCACCTTCTGTTGCGAGGTTGCGTTATCCAGTTCCGAGCATCGGCGGGCTCGCGCTGCACGACCGGCTCCTGACGTTGTTTCGCGGCGCTCAAGGGGACCCTCGAGCTCGGTCTGGTCGTGGGCACACTCGGCGAACGCGGCCCGACAGGCTGGACACCGGCCAGCTCCGGCCATTCGGGCCTGCCGTCGCGGGCTGGCTTGTCAGCTGCATTTGGATTTGGTGGCGTCGGTGAAGCTGTTGACCGAGCTCACGACGCTGGCCGCGTTGGTCGCGATTGCGGCGAGCTGGGTTGCCGAAGGGCTCGACGGGAGCGCCTTGACGGCGCTTTGGAGCGCGTCTACGGATGTCTTGACGGCGGTGGTCTGACTCGGGAAGTCGCTCTTGGCCGAGGTGACGACCGAGTTCGTGTCGCTGACGATCGTGTTGATCTGTGACTTCAGGCCGCTGACGCCGCTGCTGGAGGTGGCGCTCGGGAGATTCTTGATCGAGTTTTCGAGGTTGGTGCGGTCAGAGCAGTAGGCCGGCTTGCTGCTGCTGCCACAACCGGCGAGCGCGATCAGCGCGCCGGCGGCTACGGTCGCGAGCGCGGTGCGCATCGCGACGCGGCACATCGGACGCCTTGATCCGTCCACCTTTTTTCTGAGTTCCATCGCATCAGGCTATGCCGGCGGAGCGGCCAGCGCATCAGCCAAAAAGGTTGAGATCACTTGCCAGCCGACGGGCCGCCGTCCCGGTTCCCACCCACCCGGATCGTCGGCGATGCCTTGGAGTTTGCCGTGCTGTTAGGTGGCCCCGGCCGAGGAATGACGGGCAGGGATTGGTGGCTAGCCCGTCACGCTAGGGTCAGGCGGGTCGGTCTGGCATCGGAGAGAATGGCCGGTATTGCATCGTCAGCCAGCGGCGACTCGGCATCGCGACGCCGGTCGAGCTCTGGACGCGGGATCGTGACCTTGGCGTCTGTCGATTCGAGGCCGGCCTGCTCGACGATCTCGACAGCGTCGGATCGGCATGTCACGCCGAGCTTGCCGTAGATCGACGCGACATGTGTCTTGACGGTAGGGCGCGCGAGGTGAAGACGATCGGCGATGTCCTGCAGCGAGAGATGCGTCCGCAAGAAGGTGACGAGCCGGAGCTCGGCTGGTGTGAGTCCGTAGTCCTGTCCTCGCTTGATCCGCGCTTGGAGACGTTGCAACCGGGCTGGGAGGGTTCCGGCATCGGGATATCCCTGCAGTGCGTCGCTCGCGACCTGCGCGTGGTCGAGGGCGCCGGAAACGTCGCCGAGGTCGAGGCTGATGTCGGCGCAGCGCAGCGCGAGATCGGCGTTGAGCCATGGGCCCACGCGGAGCAGTGGGCGGAGCCGCCGGACGTTCTCGAGCTGGCGTGCGGCCTCGGTGTGGTCACCGCGTTGGTTGTGCGCGAGCGCTCCTGCGGTGTACGCGATCGCGCCGTAGATCGTGTCGTGGAGGTGTTGCTGGGCTGTCAGCCAGCCCGCTTCGACGGCCCATCGTTGCGCGTCGCGTCGCTCGCCGAGCTCGGCGGCAGCGAAGACCAGATAGCCGAGCGTGAAGACCCGAGTGTGGCTGAGCTCGGGTCGGTCTGTAGAAAGCGCGAGTGACTCCCGCAGCACGGTGACTGCCTCGCGCGGCCGGCCGAGGAGAAGGTGCGCCGCACCCATGGCGCGACGGGCGCTGAGAAGCGACAGGGTGCCCATCTTGTTCTCACATGCGCAGCCGAGCTCGGCATCGCGCAGCATCTGCGGGATGCCATCCGGAGCGAGGGAGCTTCGGAGGTTCGCGAGTGCCGACCGGAGCGAAGCTGCCCCGTCGGCGGATGGCAGGTTGAGCGGAGCCCGCTCGGCGGCGGCTAAGAACCGCCTCGCGCGGGCCGGCTCGCCGAGATACCCGAACACCCACGCGGCCGCGATCGACAGCTGCGCGTCTGACTCGATGTCCGTGTCGGTGCAGCGGTCGAGCCACAGCCGCAGGCTTTCGATCTGCCCGCGGCTTGCAAATTCGTCCCGGTACGCGAGCGCGATGCGGCCGGCGTGAGCGAGATCGCCGGCCTCATGCGCGTGGGCGAACGCCTCGCCAGGCGATCCGTGCTCCTCGCACCAACGTGCTGCGCGTCGCAGGTATACGGGGAGCAGTTCCGGGTGGCGTCGTTTGAGCTCCGCACGGAGGAGGTCGCTGAACAGGTGGTGGTAGCGATACCACTCACGCTGATCGTCGAGCGAGACGACGAAGGCATTGGAACGTGCGAGGTCCTCCAGCGAACCAGCCGCGTCCGTTGTGCCGAGGACCGCATCGCACAAGGGCGCCGTCATGTGATCAAGGATCGAGGTTCCCAGCAGGAAACGCTTGAGATGGTCCGGCTGGCGCTCGAGCACCTCTTCCAGGAGGTAGTCCGCGATCTGCTGCTGATTGCCGGACAGACCGGCGGCCCTGTCAGCGCCATCGGCACGGCCACGCAGCGCCAGCGTGGCCAGGGCAACCGCGGCGGCCCATCCCTCGGTCCGCTCCCACAGGGCCCCGGCCGCCGCGTGCGATAACTCGAGTCCGGTGCTCGCGGCAACATCACGGGTCTCCGCCGGGTCGAGGGCGAGGAGCTCAGTCCCGATCTCGACCACATCCCCACTCGCGCGCAGCCGGCCGAGCGGAACCCCCGGATCGCCGCGCGTGACCAACACCAACTGAGAGCCGGATCGAACCTCGTCGGCGAGGCACGCGAGAACTGCGCGGCTCTTCTTAGCCGTTATGAGGTGCACATCGTCGAGCACCAGAACGAATGGGTCGCGCTCGCCGAGGTCCGCCGCGAGGAGAGGAATGGCGACCTCATCGATCCTGGGCGCCCGTCCTGACAGCTCCTCGAGGAGCTCATCGCACACCGGGCCGGTCTGCTCGAGGGCGGCCACGACATGGGCGAGCAGCACGACGGAGTCGTTGTCGCCGGGGCCGAGCTGCACCCACCCGCTGGCCCTCGATTCCTGATCGATCCACTGCGCGACGAGAGTCGATTTCCCATAACCCGCCGGCGCAGAGACCAATACCACCCGGCTGCGCTCTGCGGCCATCTGTGCCGCTGACAGGCGAGGCCGCGCTACCACCCAAGGCGGGACAGCCGGGACTCGAAGCTTCGACGCCCGGACCGCTGGCCTGGTCCTAGAAGAGGCAAAGCTACTCATCGCTCGGCCCTCCACGCCACCCCGGTTCCCGTGCCAGCCAGGCTTCGAGGCGGTACGCGACTCGCCAGTCCTGGACGCCCGAGACGAAGACAAAGGTGCCCGAGCAAGCGCAGGCGACACGCCAGTTGGCGCCCAGTCTCGACCACGAACGCGTCGATTGCCATCGTCCCACTCACTGTGGGCAGGGACCGCGCCAACATCTCGGACAAGAGGTGCTCCCTTCGCGCGACCAATCGCATTACTAAAACTCAGCAAAGCCGGTCGGCCGCATCGGGAGATGCCACTTCTCGGTGCCCAATGCATGGACAGGCTTGATCGTACCCGGGGCGTGATGGGCGTGGGATCCGTGAAAAACCGCATAGAGCCCTCCGGGAAAGCTGCGATGTCGCCAGCGCATCTCACGGGCGCGGACGGCTGGGGCGCGAATTCAGGACCCGTTCCCGCTAAGGCACGGCAACCGTCAATCGCCGGCGATCGCTGCTGCAAGATCCTGTTCGAGTCGATGGAGGAGTCCCAGGCGACGACGACGTTGTCGTCGCCGGTCACCAACGGCCCGGGGCGCCGGTCACCGAATCGACTCGAGCGGGGTCGCCTTGGCACAGCGATATCAGCCAAATCGGCCGATGTCCAATCGATCGCCCGCGACGTACCGTGACAGCACCATTACCAGCCAACCGAAGCCGCGCAACAAGAATAGGTCCCGTAAGAGTGTTTCCCTGACGCCAGCCGAGACCCGCGTCCTGGCGCTCCTCACGACGTATCAAACCCTTGCCGGCATCGGCAGTCAGCTCGGCATCGCCCGTCCCACCGTGAAAACGCACGTCCAGAACATCTACAAGAAACTCGGGGCCACCAAACGAGCCGAAGCAGTACGGCTGGCTGAAAGTGCCGGTCTCCTGCCGGATCGCGGCGTGCTCACGAGCCGCAAGGATTCGCGATGGCGCTGATTCCGCAAGCCGCGCTGGTCGATCGGCGAAAGCCCGCCGGGAAGATCGAAATCGAGCGGCAGATCGACGAACCTGACCGGTCATCGGTGGAGAAGGGTCGGGTGCCGAGATGAGCTCCCACGCGCATGTTGAACCGTCGATGGGAACGGGCACCGCGGCGAAGAGTGTTGGCGCCGCGAAGATCGCCCTGATCACGCTCGCGGCCGGGCAGTTTGTGATGGCTCTGGATACGACGGTGATGAATACGGCGATCGCGACGGTCGCGAAGGACGTCGGAACGACGGTGACCGGGATCCAGACCGCGATCACGCTGTACACGCTGGTGATGGCGTCGCTGATGATCACCGGCGGGAAGATCGGTCAGATGATCGGGCGCAAGCGTGCGTTCGCGATCGGATGCGTGATCTACGCCTGCGGCTCGTTGACCACCGCGCTGTCTCATAGCCTGGCGGTGCTGATGTTCGGCTGGTCGTTCCTTGAGGGGCTGGGGGCGGTGCTGATCATGCCGGCGATCGTGGCGCTGGTGGCGTCGAACTTCGCAAAGCCCGAGCGTCCCCGCGCCTATGGGCTGGTCGCCGCTTCCGCTGCGATCGCCGCGGCTCTCGGGCCGCTGATCGGCGGCATCTTCACCACCTACGCCTCGTGGCGATGGGTGTTCGTCGGGGAGGTACTCATCGTGCTCGTGATCCTCGTCCTGGCTCGCCGAATGAACGACACGCCCGCAGAGGAAGGAGCCCGGCTCGACCTCGTCGGCACGGCTTTGTCCGCGCTCGGACTCGGCGCGATCGTGTTTGGCATCCTGAAGTCAGGGACCTGGGGCTTCGTCAGACCGAAGCCTGACGCCCCGGCATGGCTCGGGCTCTCCCCCGTGATCTGGCTGATGTTCGCAGGGGCCCTGGTGCTCGTCGGGTTCGTGTCGTGGGAGGGCCGGCGGATCAAGCGCGGCGAGGGCGTGCTGGTCGAACCCGCGCTGTTGCGCAACCCCCAGCTCCGCAGCGGGGTCATGTCATTCCTGTTCATGTTCCTGATCCAAGCCGGCATCTTCTTCACCATCGCTCTGTTCCTGTCGGTCGCGCTCGGAATCTCGGCCGTCGAAACCGGCGTCCGGCTGCTGCCGCTCTCGCTGTCCCTGCTCGTGTTCGCCATCGGCGTCCCAAAGCTGCGCCCCCACGCGAACCCGCGGCGAGTCGTCCGTGTCGGCTTCATGCTGCTGTTCTCCGGCCTCGTGCTGCTCGTCGCGCTGCTCGACGTCGGCGTCGGCCCAGGGATCGTGACCTGGCCGCTGCTGCTCGCGGGCGCCGGCCTCGGCGCGATGGCCTCCCAGCTCGGCGCCGTGACCGTCTCAGCGGAACCTGACGAGAAGAGCGGCGAGGTCGGCGGGCTCCAGAACACCGGCACCCAGCTCGGCGCGTCGATCGGCACCGCACTCGCAGGCGCCGTGCTCATATCCGCGATGACAGCGGCGTTCTTCACCGGCATCCAGAACAACCCCAACGTTCCCTCAAGCGTCGTCTCAAAGGCAAACACGGAGCTCGCAAGCGGCGTTCCGTTCATGTCCGAGGCCGACGTCAAAGCCGCGCTCTCCAAGGCCAACGTGCCCGCCGCGACCGCGAACGAGATCGTCAAGGTCAACAAGCAGAGTCAGATCGACGGGCTGCGGACCGCGGAGGCCGTCCTCGCACTCCTCGCGCTCATCGCCCTCCCATTCACCCGAGGGATCCCGACCGTGCAGCCAGGCTCCCAGACGAAACCCACACCAGCCACGGGATAGGGGGAGCGCTTGCTTCAGGAGACGAAAACGCGACCGGTCCGAGCGACGCGCTCGAAGGCGCCAGCCGACTTCGCTGAGCTCAACGCCGACGAGAACGACCCGGCTACTAGGCGGAAAGTGCCACCCTCGAAGACCGTGAGCGTCACCGCGCGGCCGGGGCGGCAGTCCGTACCAGCATCTCGATTCCAATCACCCGATCGCAATCCAGAGGTTGCGGGCAGCGCCGCCGTGTGGTCGGGTCGCGCCAGCAACTCGTTCCGCGGGCTGCCAATCGCACGGGCCGCGCTCACGTTCGCTTCTGCCCGCCACGCGAATCAGTACCGAGAGATCGACCGCGCGTCGTTCATCGCCCATCCGATCGAGGTTGGGTCGCTGCTGCGCGCTGACGGGCAGCCAGACGAAGTCATCGCCGCCGGCCTGCTTCATGACGTGCTCGAGAAGACCGGGACTACTCGCGCTGAGCTTGAGCGCCGGTTCGGAGCCCGCGTTGCCGGGCTCGTCGAGTCGGTCTCAGACGACCCATCGATCGACGACTACGGTTCGCGCAAACGCGAGCTGCGCGATCGCGTAGGGCACGGCGGCTCCGACACGGTCGCGATCTTCGCCGCGGACAAGATCTCCAAAGTCCGAGAGCTCACGCTGGTGCCAACCCCGCACCTTGGCGAAACTACGTCCCGCGCCAAGCTCGCCCATTACCGGGCGAGCCTCAAAATGCTCCGCAGAGTTGCCGGGAACAGCACCCTCGTCGATCTTCTCGACACCGAGCTCAACCGCCTGTCGCACAAGCCGGCTTTAGCGACTCGCACTGATGGCGCAATTACAGGCATCGCACGCGCGAAGCAGAGCAGGCCGCGAGCTCGCACAATCTGACCCCGTGCGTAGCCGCCGGTGCCGGGAGTAGCTGGGCTCAGCGAGGGGGAGCTCCATGCGCCCGGCGCTAGCCAGGCGATCGAATCCTGCAAGCAGTAGAGCAGCAGCGCCGCCGCCGGCGGTCTCACTGTCGGTATCGGACACAGGCAGCCACGCCGCCCGCCAGCGGCGATACCCGCGCCAACAGGCGGTCTCAGGCTGTCGCCGCACCACCCGGGAGAGTCAGCGAATCGCTGACGAACGAGGTGAGGTGCGGAGATGCCAAAGGGTCATTACCTGGTCGAGGCTGTGAAGGGTGCGGTCTGGGAGCTGCGAGCGGAGGGGGTGAGCGAGGCTGAGATCGCCCGTCGGCTCGTGATGCCGAAGCGGACGGTGAGTAAGTACCTGCAGAGGATGGGAGGGATCCGCCCGAGGCCGCGTCGTCGGGCTGAGTGCTGCCTGACGCTGGTTGAGCGTGAGGAGATCTCGCGTGGGATCGCTCGGGGAGACTCGGCTCGTGCGATCGGTCGCACCCTCGGCCGGTCCCACACCACCGTCTCCCGCGAGATCAACCGTTGCGGTGGCCGTCGAGGCTATCGCGCTCACGCAGCTGAGCAGACTGCCTGGGGTCGGGCCAGGCGCCCACGACCGTCGAAGTTCGAGCTGTGTAGCGAGTTGCGTGAGCTTGTGATCGAGCGGCTCGAGCAGGATCACTCTCCGCAGCAGATCTCGGGCTGGCTGCGGCTCTCATACCCCGACAATGATCAGATGCAGGTCTCGCACGAGACGATCTACCGCGCGCTGTACGTCCAGGCGCGCGGGTCGCTGCGACGCGAACTTACCCGGCATCTGCGAACGCGGCGTCAGAAGCGCTACGCACGGACGCACTCCAATCGCGGGCAGGGCCCCGGCTGCATCGCCGGGATGGTGATGATCTCCGAGCGCCCACCAGAGGTTTGCGACCGGGCCGTCCCGGGGCACTGGGAGGGCGACTTGCTGATGGGAACTCGTGACACGGCGATCGCGACCCTGGTCGAGCGCCAGACCCGCTATTGCCAGCTCGTCGCGCTGCCCGAGGGGACCAACGCCGAGCCGGTGTGCGAAGCGCTCAAGACGAGCATCGTGACGCTGCCCGTCCAGCTACGCCGCTCGCTTACCTGGGATCAGGGAAAGGAGATGGCAGCGCACCGGCGGTTCAGCGTCGAGACCGGCGTCGAGGTGTACTTCTGCGATCCCCGAAGCCCGTGGCAGCGCGGGTCCAACGAGAACACCAACGGCCTCCTGCGCCAGTACTTCCCGAAAGGCAAGAGCCTCGCCGGCGTGAGTCAGGCAGAGCTCGACGAGGTCGCCCGCAAACTCAACGACCGACCCCGCCAAACACTCGGGTTCCGGACCCCCGCCGAGAAACTCACCGACCTGATCGACGGGCTCCCCACGGGCGCCCCCGAGCGCTGATCTCGCTTCGGCCTACGGCCTTCGCTCGACAGCGCCCGGGTGGGATGAGACGATGCGCAACGTCAGGGGTGGTGCACAGACCGGTTGAGGCCAAGCACGAATGCGGGTGTCGGCCCGGCCTTCACGAGAGAGGTGCTCGTCGCCAAAGGTGCGCATCTCCATGCCTCGACGGTCCGGCGGCGTGATCGGCCAGACCGGCTGCCCTCCTTTGCCGCGATTGCGGCAGTCGCCGATGTGCTTGCTGCCGGCCTGATCCGCGACGACCTGCAAGCGGACCTGGCTCCTCGCTCGAGGTTGTCCCGGGGCTTGTAGAACTGAGATGGACGCACGTGTCAAGGGCGATGGGTTGATTGGTGTTGTTGGTCATGGGGGTGGTTGGGCTGGGGGCCAGGCGACCGTCGCGGCGGCAACGACGACTGTCACTCTGAGATGCGCGGGTCGGAACCGCAGGACAGTGTCCGGTCGTGAGCTGCCTCGCACTTTGATCGCGAGTCGGGATCGCATAGTTCTGATCGAGGTTCCTCCGGCGGGCCGCGGCGGTCGCCTGGCCCCCAGCGTGGTTTGTGTGGTTTAGGCTGCGGTCTCCTCTAGGAGGGGTTGGTTGGTGGCGGCCGCCCAGAGGAAGCCAGCGAGTTCCCGAGCGACTGCGGTCGTGGTGACCGTCGAGCGTTTCCCTTGGGCGGTGAGGTGCCGGTAGCGGTGGTGTAGGCGGACCTCGGCTTGCCAGGCCCGCGGGTGGCGCTGGGGACCGCGGTCGCGCAGCCGGGGTGGGTGGCGGTAGGACCAGGCCGCTTCGATCAGGAGCCGGCGGGCGTGCCGGTTGCCAGTCAGGGTGATGTGTCCGCGGTGGCGTTGGGAGCCGGAGGAGTACTCGCTGGGGACGATCCCCAGCCAGGAGCTCAGCTCGCGGGGATGAGAGAAGCGGGCGAAGTCGCCGATCTCGGCGATCAGCCCGAGCGCGGTACGGGTGGCGATCCCTTTGAACCCGGTCAGGATCTGAACGATCGATGCCCATCGGTCACCGCGGGCGATCTGCTCAAGATCGCGGTCCAGCGCGTCGAGCTGGCGGTCCAGGCCGTTGAGATAGAGCAGCATCTGCTCCAACGCGGCCTGCGCGAGGTTGTCGTCGAGGCGCTGGCGGGCGATCCACTGACGGTGCAGCAGGGTCCACTGCGTCTTGCCGTCTCGGAATATCCGTCCGTGACGCAACAGTTGCTTGCTGACCCGGTTTCGGGCTGCGGTCCGGGCGCAGCGCAGATCATCGCGGCAGCGCATCAGGTCTCTGAGGCCCTCGGTCTCTGCCGACGGCGCGGCCACGAACGACAGCTGTCCACCCCGATAGAGCCGCACCAGCTTCTTGGCGTCACGGCGATCGGTCTTGACCCGGTCGCCGGCACGCACCGGGATCAGCGACGGCGCGACCACGTCGCAGGCGACGCCCAGTTCGATGAGCAACCGCAGCAGAGCGAACCCGCCCGGTCCCGCCTCGTAGCAGACCGCCAGGCCCTCCGGGCCGCCGAGTCCTTCAATGAACCGTCGTATCGCCGCCCGAGTCGTCTCGATCTGGCGCACCTCAGGCTGACCGCCCGCGGGCGGCAGCGTCGCGGCCACGATCGAGAACTTGTGCACGTCCAGGCTGACCCACAGACGCACATCCGCGGGCGCGTTAGAGATAACGTCAGGCATGGCTGGTCCTCCGGTTGTATGCGGCTCTGGCCAAGACGGCCCTCAACACCGCTGACGCTAACCCGCGAACCCGCAACGCGTGAGGGCCAGCCTCATCGCGTCCATACTGACTTTGAGGCGACGGCGGTCCCTCCGGCCCGTCCGCTCTTGGTGGGAGCGTGATGGGCGATCCGCCAAGATCCAAGGAGGAACCGCCGTGATGTGCAACGTACCGGTCGCTGAGGCGATCAACGATGAGGCCGTGCTCCCGGAGCGTGTCCAGGAGGCGTTGGGGCAGTTGATTGGGGCTGCGAAGGAGGGGCTGTTGGCGCTGTCGGTCGAGGTTGGGCTGGGTGTGTTGCGGGAGCTGCTCGAGGCCGAGGTCGAGGAGATCGTCGGTCCGAAGGGCAGGCACGACCCGGAGCGTGTCGCGGTCCGTCACGGCCACGAGGGCGGCGAGGTGACGCTCGGCGGCCGGCGGGTGCCGGTCGAGCGCCCGCGGGTCAGGACCGCCGACGGCGAGTCCGAGGTGACGCTCGGCACCTATGACCACTTCGCTGAGCGTGATCAGCTGGAAGGTGTGGTGTTGGAGCGGATGCTGGCCGGCGTCTCGACCCGTCAGTTCCGCCGCGCGCAGGAACCGGTCGGCACTGGGGTCGAGGCGGACGCCCGCTCGAGCGCATGCACGTGCGCGGCGAAGCCGCGCACGACTGACAGTCGCTGGCGATGCCAGTTGGACTCGGTCGCTGGCGGGAAGGTGGCCCAGGCCAGCGCCAGCTCGGTCGTGATCAGGGGCTGGTCGCGCTCGGCCATCCAGTCGGTGAACTGCGCCAGCAGCTTCCCGGCGCGCGCGAGCTTGTATCCCATCGCCCGACGGACCGCCAAATACCCAGTGAGGTGCTGCTCCAGCGAGCTCACGCGCCCGCTCCCGGCCATGGCCGCGCGAGCGACCGCAGCGCCGTCCGGTCGACCTTGGCATAGATCGCGGTCGTCAGCGGCTCCCGATGGCGCAGGACCTGCCCGATCTCCTGCAACGGCGCGCCCGCTCTCAGCATCGCTGTCGCGGCGGTGTGCCGTAGCCGGTGCGCGTGGATCTGACCGAGCCCGGCGCGCCGGCCGGCCGAGACGACGACCTGAGTGACCCCACCGGTGGTCAGCCGCTGGTGGGGAGCCTTGACGCGAACGAACACCGCCCGGTCAAGCGCACGGCCCGGTCGGCCATCACGCAGATATTCGATGATCGCCTCGCCGACATCGACCGGCAACGGGAGCCGTTCGGATCGGCGACCCTTGCCGACCACGATCAGCTCCCCGGCGCGCCAATCGATGTCGTCGAGTGACAGGGCGGCGACCTCGCCGGCGCGGAGCCCCAGCCGCACGAGCAGCGTCAAGATCGCTAGATCGCGCCGACCTGGACCGGTCTGCGAGTCGCAGGAGTCAAGCAGCGCCCGGGACTGGTCGGGCTCGAGAAAGCGAGGCAACCCCGACAGCCGCCATGACGCCGCAGACGGCACCGCACCGACCAGCGACCCGGCGATCAGCCCCTCGACGTGCAAGAACCCCAACAGCGACCGCAACGCCGTGACCGTCATCTTCGCTGCCCCGCGCGACTGGGCCGGACAGCGCGCCACAACGAACGCTGTCACCCGCCCAGCGCTCAGGTCATGGAACTCCAGCTGCTCCCGATCGAGCTCCGCCAGGAACGGCCGGACCGCGTCCACGTACCCCGTGACAGTCCCCTCGGCAAGCCCGCGCTCGACAGTCAGGTATCGACCGAACCGCTGACCCAATCCCTCGGCCTTTGTGGACGGCTCCAACGGCAAAGCCGACGGCACCACCCCGAGCTCGCGTAGATAGACGAGCAGCGGTGCCATCGCACGCGGCGTCACATAGTCACGGCGACCGGCAGCTCGCCGCTCCGCGAGAAACCGATCGACAACCTCGTCAGTCAGCTCCCCCGGCGTCAGGCCCTCGGCCTGCATCCAGCAGCTCGCACGAGCCACCAACCGCACTTGCAGCGTCGCCCCCAACGACGAGTACCCCAGACGCTCCAACTCGCCCACGAACCCCGGCCCGAACTCCCGCAGCGGCCCAGACAGCCGCACCCTCGACGGATCCCTCATCAACGCTCTCCTTCCGAGAATGGAGAGCACAGACTCGGCGCAGCGGCCCGATTATGCCGACATCAGCACCCCCGAACCCAAGCGGTTGCAGGCCCCTCGCGGCCACCTCGGCATAACCCGGACGTCGGCATAGCCGTCATTAAGTTCACCCCTTGGTGTCAACGGCGTGCCGGTACTGGCGATTGCTGTCGTTGACATGTAAACGACAGCTACTTCTTGGGATGGAGCCGGTGGGTGAGTGCGGTGTGGCGGCGGCCGGCTCCGGGGGTGCGGACGGCTTGGGCGAGCGCCCGTCGGGATCCGGCTAGGACGATGAGTTGCTTGGCGCGGGTGACGCCGGTGTAGAGGAGGTTGCGTTGCAGCATCATCCAGGAGGAGGTCGTCAGCGGGATGACGACGGCTGGGTATTCGCTGCCTTGGGAGCGGTGGATGGTGACGGCGTAGGCGTGGGCGAGCTCATCGAGTTCGGCGAAGTCGTAGTCGACCTGCTCGTCTTCGTCGGTGAGGATCGTGAGGGTCTGCTCTTGGAGGGACACGCTGGTGACGACTGCGATGGTGCCGTTGAAGATTCCGGCCTTCCCTTTGTTGTAGTTGTTGCGCAGCTGGGTGACCTTGTCTCCGACGCGGAAGACGCGGCCGCCGTAGCGCTTTTCTGGCGTTCCGTCGCGTTCGGGGATGAGCGTTTGTTGCAAGAGGCTGTTGAGGTTGCCGGCGCCGGCGGGCCCGCGGTGCATCGGGGTGAGCACCTGGATATCGCGTACCGGGTCGAGCCCGAATTTGGCGGGGATGCGGTGGGCGACGATGTCCACGACGAGTTTGGCGGTCTCCTCGGCTGGGTGCAGGCCGGAGTCCTCGGAGGGGTCGCAGCCAAACCAGTAGAAGTCGCGGTAGCCGGTGAGCTGCGGGGGCTGGCCGTGGTTGATGCGGTGGGCGTTGACGACGATGCCGGACTGTTGGGCCTGGCGGAAGATCTGGGTGAGGCGCACCCGCGGGATGGTGTCGGCGGCGAGCAGGTCGCGCAGGACTTCGCCGGCGCCGACGGAGGGGAGCTGATCGACGTCGCCGACGAGCAGCAGATGCGCTCCTTCGGGGACGGCCTTGACGAGCTTGTTGGCCAGGATGACGTCCATCATCGAGGCCTCGTCGACCACGACCAGATCGGCGTCGAGGGGGTTGTCGCGGTCGTATTTGGGGTCGCCGCCGGGCTGTAGCTCCAGTAGCCGGTGGACGGTCGAGGCGTCGTGGCCGGTCAGTTCGGCCAGCCGCTTGGCGGCCCGGCCGGTGGGCGCGACCAGCACCACGGTCGCCTTCTTGGCGGTCGCGAGCGTGACGACCGAGCGGACGGTGAAGCTCTTGCCGCAGCCCGGCCCGCCGGTGAGCACCGCGACCTTGCTGGTGAGCGCGAGCTTGACCGCGTCGAGCTGCCCGGCCGCGAGGTCCTGCCCCGTCTGGGTTCGTAGCCAGCCCAGCGCCTTGGGCCAGTCCACGTCAGCGAACGCGGGCAGCCGCTCCTCGCGCGAGCGCAGGAGATCCACGAGCCCGCCCGCCAGGGAGCGCTCGGCGCGGTGAAACGGCACCAGATACACCGCCGTGATCGTGCTGGGAGTAGCACCGTGGCTGTCGGGGACGTGTTCGCCGACGACACCCTCATCGGTGACGAGCTCGTCCAGGCAGGGGTCGATCAGCTCTCGGTCGACCTCCAGGATCTTGGCGGCCTCGCGGATCACGTCGGGTTCGGGGAGGTAGCAGTGCCCGTTGTCGGCGGCTTGGGAGAGGGTGTATTGCAGCCCGGCTTTGATCCGCTGCGGGGAATCGTGCGGGATCCCGACCGCTTGAGCGATCGTGTCGGCGGTCCGAAAGCCGATCCCCCACACTTCTGACGCCAGCCGGTAGGTCTCGCTGCGCACGACCGCGATTGAGTCATCGCGATAGCGCTTGTAGATCCGCACCGCCAGCGATGTCGACACCCCGACGCCGGCCAGGAACACCATCACTTCCTTGATCGCCTTCTGCTCTTCCCACGCGTCGGCGATCCGCTTGGTTCGTTTGGGTCCCAGTCCGTGCACATCGATCAGCCGCTCGGGCTGCTCCTCGATGATGTTCAGGATGTCGGTGCCGAAATGGGCCACCATCCGCTCGGCCATCATCGGCCCGATCCCCTTGATCAACCCTGAGCCCAGGTACCGGCGGATCCCCTGGATCGTTGCCGGCAGCACCGTCGTATACGAGTCCACCTGGAACTGCTTGCCGTACTTCGGATGGCTGCTCCACCGCCCGGCCAGGCGCAGGCTTTCGCCGATCTGCGCGCCCAGCAACGGCCCGACGACCGTCAACAGATCCGGCCCGGTCCGCTCGGTCGCGACCCGCGCGATGGTGTAGCCGGTGTCCTCGTTGGCGTAAGTGATCCGTTCCAGGACCGCCTCCAGCACCGATGGGCTGTGCGCCGGTCGCGCCGGGGAAGCCGTCGACGAGATCACGTGCGGCGCAACCTTCGGTCGAGCTCCAGCTCGCGGACGCGGCCGTGCGCGAGCGCGAGCTCCTCGCGCAGCCGGGCGATCTCCCCGCGGTGGCGCTGGGCCTCATCCAGCGCGGCGCGCAGCCGGGCCCGCAGCGACGCGTCGCTGGCGCGCTGGCGGACCGGCACGCGCGGCGGGGCCGCAGCGTCCGCGGCGCGCAGCGCCTCGATCTGTGAGCGCAGCTCAGCGTGCTGGTAGAGAAACGCGCGGCTGACCCGCGCGCGCTCGGCGACGGCGGCGAACGTGACCGTCGCGCCGTCCCGATCCAGTTCCCGCAACGCGCTGCGCACGCGCTGCTCTGCCTCGAGCGTGCGCTTCGCGGCCGTCTCAGCCAGCGGGCGCCGGGCCGGCGCGGCGCCCATCAGGCGCCCTCGACCTCGCCCTGCGCGAGATCACGCAGGTCTAGCTCTTCGACACCGTCCTCGGCTTGGTCTGCCTCGATCTGATCGATCCCTTCGAGGATCCGGCTCAGGCTCTGCTCGTCGCGCTCGAGCACCTCGATCAGCCGCACGCTGTTGTTCTTGCGCGCCTTCTCGAGCAGCCGGCGGGTTTCGCCCTGATGCTGCTCGTGGACGGCGCGGAACGACCCGTCGGTGAGGAAGCTCTCGCAGCTCAAGCACGCGTTCGGGTGCGGACATGACTGCACCAGCGGCAGCCCGCAGTACCCGTTGGGCAGTGCCTGCTTGGCGCGCGCGATCCGCTCCTTCATCCACGCCGCCTGCTCAAGCGGCCCGTCGACCGGCAGCGCGATCCGCTCGCCGCGGATGTTGACCCGCTCGTGCCAGCGCTTGACCGCCCGCTTGACCGTCTCCTCGCGCATGCGGGCGTAACGCGCGGTCATCTCGATCGAACCGTGATCGAGCACGTCCTGGATCACCGTCAGCGGGACGTTCTCGTTGACCAAGCTCGTCCCGACGTGATGGCGGAACAGGTGGGGGTGCACGTCCAGCGCCAGCTTTCCGTCGGCGGTGCGGATCTCGGCCTTGCGCACGTAGCGCTCGATCACCAATCTGACCGTGCTCGGGTTGATGTGAAACGCGCCGCGCTTGGCGCCCCGTTGCAACCGCGAGGGAAACAGCCACTCGGTGTCCGGGAAACGCTCGGCCAAGAACGCCTGCTGGCGCTGGAGCTGCTCGGCGAGCAGCGGCGGGATCGGCAGCATCGCCTCGCGGCTGCGCTTGACATTGAAGTAGCGCACATACGGATGCCCGTCGGACCCCAGCTCAATGCAGTCGCGCATCAGCGTGACCACGCTCGAGACCCGAAAGCCCGTGAACGCCAGCACCAACACGAGCGTGCGGTCCCGCTCGTCCAGCAGCGCCAGGTTCGCCGGGTCGATCCACTGCGAAAACACCTCGTCCGGGAGCGTCTTGGGCAGCTGGTAGCCGACGCGCGGCAGCTCCGCGCCATGGATCACCGCGCCCGCCGGCAGCCCCGCCAACCCGTCCTCTCGCTGCTCCTCCAGCACCAGGCGCACCGCCAACAGCCGCTGATTGCGCGTCGCCGGCTTCCACGGCGACTCGTGACGGACCCACAACATGTAGTCCTCAAGCACCGCGCGCGACAGCCCGGACGGCGCGCTCACCTCCGGCGCATGCGCGGCCAGCCACTCGCTGAAATACGCGATCCCGACGAGATAGCTGCTCATCGTCCGCGGCGCCGTGTCCGCCAGCAACCGCGCGCGAGCCCAGCGCTTGGCCGCCTCCTTCAGCCACGGCTGGCCGATCCGCTCAAAATGGATGAACTCCTCGCCCCGATAGGTGGAGACCAGGTCGCCGTGCGGCAGCTCCGACTGGCACCACACGTCCCGTTGCCACAGCGCCTCCCAGCCCCGCGGCGCGGCGCCACCATCGATCACACGCAGCGGCTCGGCGCTCATCCCACCAGATCCGCCACCCTCTCGAGCACGCCGCGGTCGGCCAGCACGGCGCGGAGATCCTCGGCGGTCGGGTGCGTGTAGATCAGCGTCGAGGACGGTGAGCGATGCGTCAGCAACGCGCCGATCACCTCGAGCTGCACGCCGTCGCGAAACGCCAACGTCGCATACGTATGCCGCAGCTCGTGCGGAGTGAAGTGGAAGCCGACCTTCTGCTGCGTGCGCTCCACGATCCGATCCACATTCGAGTAGGTCAGCGGCCGTCCGACCTCGCCGCCCCACAGGTTCACGAACACGAAGTCACAGTCCACATCGCCGTACTCCTCGTGCATGTAGTCGTTCCATAGCCGCATCAGCTCCCCCGCGACCGGCACGCCTCCCTCCGCGCCGCCCTTGCTGCGCGCCCGCCGCGGCGCGTCCTCCCGCGCTCGGACCACGATCCGCCGCTCCCACGCCACCACGTCCTCATGACGCAGCCCCAGCGCCTGACCGATCCGCATCCCCGTCGACGCCAACAACGCGAACAGGAACCGGTCGCGCAACCGCTCCTGGCAATCGATCACCGCCACCACCTGCGCAAGCGACAGCGTCCTCGGCAACGACCGCCGCTCCGGCAGACGCACCGCCCGGCCCCGCGGACGGCCGCGCGCGATCCCATACAGAAACGGCCTATAGCCCCCGCGGCCGCTACGCGTCCTCACCACCAGGTCCCGAGCCAGCGTTGACCCCCGCCGGGCCTGGAACTCGTAGAAGCCAACCACGCCGCTCAGCATCCGGTTGACCGTCCGCGCCGACAACCGCGCCGACTCCTCCGCCAGCACCACAACGTTCTCCGCCGGCCGCCGCACCCACGCGGCAAACTCGCCCAGCTCCATCACCCCGACCCGATCCCAAGAAAGCCCGCACTCGGTCAAGAACGTCCAGAACGCCCGCAAGTCGTGCGCGTACGCCTCAACCGTGTTCGGCGAGCGCTCACAATCGGTCAGCCACGCCAGGTACTCGTCGACCAGCCCGACCGGCCGCAGATCCGGCCCAATGACCGTGAACGATTCCACCGCGCGGGTCGGCAGAAACACGCGGCGGACCGTGAACCGCGGCTCCCGCTCGTTGACGTCGTGGACGTGCAAAACGCGGAGAACATAACGACCCCTCCGGACGTCAAAACCGCTCCATCATGAACGTCATAAACACCCGAATCTGGGGTGAACTTAATGCCTGTTATGCGGATGTCCGCATAACAGGCACAAGCAACGCAATGTGCTTGACCATCTCCCCGAGCGCGACCGCTCGGCGGTCAAGGCGCGGCTGCGCCGGGCGTGGGAGGAGACCGATCACGATCGCGCGCTCGCGCAGCTCACCGCGCTGGCGATCGAGCTCGACCGCGACCATCCCGGTGCTGCCGCGTCGCTGCGCGAAGGCATGGAGGAGACGCTGACCGTTACCCGCCTGGGGCTCACCGGCAAGCTCAAGCTCACGCTCCAGTCGACCAATCCCTGCGAGTCGATGATCTCCACCGTCCGGGTCATCCAGCGCAACGTCAAGCACTGGTCCTCCGGCGACATGTGCCTCCGATGGACCGCCGCCGGGATGCTCGAAGCCGAGACCCGATTCCGCAAAGTCCAGGGCCACCGCGGCCTTGCCACCCTCGCGGTCAAGATCGAAGCCGACTTGCTCCGCCGCCGTCAAGCCATCGCTCAGACAACCGACGAGGACATCGCAGCTCTTGCTGTGTAACCATCACGCAGGGACCGCTGCCACAGTGAAATTCCACGACGAGCGGGACAACCTCCGGGGGGAATCGCCCACATCCAGGCGTGCGCGGCCTGGGCGCGCGACGGCTGCTTCGGCTCTCGCGGCTGCTCCGGCCCCGTGCCTTTGCCACGCAGGCGATCACGCGGACGCGGGCGGCGCGACGATCGCATTCGCGTCTAGTGGCGCGACCATCGCAAAAGGCGACCAAGCCCAACTCCGCGACGACACTCTGCCGATGAACGCGATCGTCGTACGGCGGCGCACGGCGGGCGTGTCGTGCTCGGCGGCCGTGGTCGATGTCCGCCGCGCCCCTGCGAGGCCCATGGGGGCTTTACTGATGAAGGCACGTTCGCGGCCGGTCCTGGCTCGGGCGCTTGCCGAACGAAAGTGAGACGACGACTCGTCTAGAGGGCGACCTCTGAGCCCATGATCACGGTGCGGTTGCCTGGGAGTCCGAAGTGCTCGATCGCGCTCGATGCGTTCAGGGCCATCGCGATGAACAGGTTCTTTTGCCACCGCTGCATCTCCGGATCGTCGGTCGGCGTGATCGTGATCCGCGAGACGAAGTACGAGGCGTGCTCGAGGTCGAGGTTGCGCTCGAGCAGCCCTTGCTTGCGCGCCTCTGCCAGCGCGCCGGGGATGCTCAGCTTGTCGTGGTAGCCGAAGCGGGCGGTCAGATGGACGATCTTGAAGCGGCCATGTCCGAGCACCTCGACCGCGCACCTGTCGAACGTCTCGACGTGCGGGATGCTGACCGTGTCGACCGAGACGATCACGACCTTCTCCGGGAGCGTGTGGGTGTGCTCGACGTCGGCGCGGAGCGACAGCGGAGTGGTGTCCTTGTCGCGGCAGAGGAAGACCGCGACGCCGGGAGTGCGAACCAGCGGCTGCCTGGAGTCGAGACCATCGAGGAACTCGTGGAGCGGTCCTTCCTGGGCGACACGATTCCGCGTCACGATCGTCTGGCCACGGCGCCAGTTGATCATCACGATCGACAGTAGGGCCGCGACCACCAGCGGCAGCCAGGCGCCGTGCTCGACCTTCGCGATGTTCGCGCTGAAGAACGCGACCTCCACGGTCAGGAACAACACCGCGATCGGCGCCAGCCTGCGTTTCGACGTGCCCCACAGCAAGCGGGCGACGGCGAGAAACAGCAGCGTGTTGAGGATGAACGTGCCGGTCACCGCGACGCCGTAGATGTCGCCCAGCTTGTTCGATGAGCGGAACACGAGCGTCAGCGTGAGGACCCCGATGCACAGCAGCCAGTTGATCACCGGAACGTAGATCTGGCCCTCGACCTGGGACGTGTGCATGACCCGCAGCCTCGGGAGGAAGCCAAGCTGCATGGCTTGCTTGGCTACCGAGAACGAGCCCGAGATCACCGCCTGGGAGGCGATCACCGTGGCGATCGCGGCGAGTATCACCATCGGCCAAAGGCCCCAGTGCGGGACCATCTGGTAGAAGGGATTGAACGTGCTCGCGTCCTTGGCCAGGGCCGGGTGGTGCAGGATGAACACGCCCTGGCCGAGGTAGTTGAGCACTAGCGCCGGCAGTGCGACGCCGAACCAGCCGAGGCGGATCGGCCCGGCGCCGAAGTGACCCCGATCGGCGTACAGCGCCTCAGCGCCCGTAATCGCCAGCACCACGCCGCCGAGCACGAGATAGCCGGCGACGCCGTGATCGATGAAAAACCGGACGGCCCAGGTCGGGGACAGCGCCTGGAATACCGCCGGGTCCTTGACTACCTGGTTGAGGCCGAGCAGTCCAATCACCACGAACCAGACCAACAGGATCGGTCCGAACAACCATCCGATCGTCCCCGACCCGAACCGCTGAAGGATGAACAGACCGAGCAGGATCGCAACCGACAGCGGGACGACCAGGTGCGCGAGCGCCGGCGTGGCGACCTGAACTCCCTGGATCGCCCCGAGCACCGAGATCGCGGGCGTAATCATGCCATCCCCGAAAAACAGCGCGGCCCCGAAGATCCCGAGCGTCACCAGCAGCGTCCCATGGACGACCTTGTTACGCCGCAGCAGCGCGGTCAGAGCCATGATCCCGCCGTCGCCGCGGTTGTGAGCGCGCATGATGAAGCCCGCGTACTTGATCGACACGATGATCATCAAGGCCCAGAAGATCAGAGACGCGGTTCCGTACACGGTCGCCGCCGCAATGTGCGCCGTGGCTTTGTACGAGGTGAAGATGGCCTGATCGGTGTAAAGCGGACTGGTTCCGAGGTCCCCGTAGACGACGCCGAGTGCACCCAGCGCCACAATCGCCGTGCTCCCGTGAGCGAGCACGTCCCGGTTGGGATCGGCCAGTGCCTCGAACCGTTTCCGCGTCGCCTCCGCCTCCTGGGCGTGAGCGCTTGCGGCCGGCGCAGCGACGTCGCCCAGCTTGTGGGCCCCCTCGTTGAAGCTTCGTTTCACCGCTTGTCCCCGGAGATTGGCCGGACTCGTTCCGTGCGGGCGCTTCGGTCGTATGCGCCGCCTCATGGAGACTACGCCGCCGCGAGCTGGTCATCGCAGAGTCGCCTGACTAGCGCTGACCGGGTCGTGCCGCGGGGAAGATTCGAGCGCAGCGGGCGCCGCGCGTAGTTGGCTTTCAAGCGCTCCGGGTTCGGTGCGCAGGTACAGCGCACTCGTACCGTCGGTGAGCAGCGACTCGAGCAGCGGGGGCGCCTGGGGGTGCCGGGCAGCGATGGAGCGACCGGGTCAGCCTCGGGGACGAGCGCCTGAGCGGCCGCCGGTCCGCGGTCGGTGTGGACGTAGTCGGACGCCTGGAGCCGAGGCAGCAGCGAGCGGTTCTTGCGGTGGTGTCGTTCCATCCGCCGCAGGATGTTGTCGAGGACTGAGATCGCTTAGATGATTCGTGGGCCTTTGTTGAGCATTACGCACTCGGCTTGCACGCGCATTGCTGCATCGGTGATCTCTGCGCGTGAGTGTGCCGGGCCGGTACTCGTGCGTGCCGCGGCGTGCCTGTGCTCGGAACTCAAGCCATGAGGATCATCCAGCGGCTTGCGGTTCGCGGAGGCGCCCGGTTGGCTTCGCGATCATCCATACATCTCTCTGAAGTCCGCACCGGTCGGGATGCTCCGAGCGATTCGAGGCTGGTGCCGGCGTCGCGGACCGGACCGTCGCGCTCGCTCGCGAACGGAGTGCTGACGCGCTCGCTCGCGAGGGTCGGCGTTGCGCTTCTCCGCCGCGCTCACGATCGGACGCTAAGAGGAAATGGTGGCGCGCGTTCGGCGTGCTCTGGACGGTCCGTAGCGAGAGGGTCACCGTGAGGCCGTTCAGCCCACCTCCCAGACCGAGCCCTCCTGCGCCATCTCTCGCATGACATCCGATGTCGAGAGGATTCCCGCGGGCGCCCCATCGGCGGTAGAGGAATCGGTGACAACCACACGGTGGACCTCGTTGCGGATGATGAGGTCGATCGCATCTCGGAGGGGAAGGTCAATGTCACACGAAATCGGGCGTCGCATCAGGTCCTTGGCCGTGGTCGCCGACTGCGTGGACTCGTACAGCGTCAGCAGGTCGTTGCCGGTGACTAAGCCGACGGCCTGTCCCGCCTCGTCGATCACAACGATCGATCGGGAACGACGCTCGGTCATCGCCCGCGCGGCCGCCGCGAGCGCCGTGTCGGCGGTACAGGTCACGATCGCGTAGCTCATCACGTCCCTGACGCTGCGCCGGCCCACACGCTCGCGGCCAAGGGGCGCCACGAGATCGGACACCGAGATAACCCCGACGGCAGCCCCTTGTTTGTCTGTCACCAGGAGCCTGCTCAAGCGCAGCTCGCGCACGCGAGCCGCCGCCGCGGCCAGCGCCCCATCCGCATCGATCGTCTCGATCGGAGAGGTCATGAGTTCCCCGGCCGTCACCGATTTCATCGTGCTCAGGCCCTCTTTGTCGTCCCCCAGCCATTCTCCGGCGAGCATGTCGAAGTCGCTGACGACGCCCTGCGGCTGTCCTGCCTCGCCCAGTACGAACACCGCATGAACGTGTCGTCGGGCCATCGTTGACGCGACGCTCACGAGATCCGCATCTCGCGAGCACGTAACGAGATCTCGCGTCACGAGGTCTCTGACAAGGGCGTCTGATCGGACTGCTGACATTGGCTCTGGTCCTTCGGTCTGATGTGCGGGGGCGATGTCCCGAGACTAATGGTGCGTGCGGGTCGTGGAACAAGAGATCGTGGTCTCGGAGGCCGCCCAGCAGCCTTGGCTTCGTGCTCTATGGCCACGAGCGGTACAGCATTGCCCAGCAGGCGGGACTCGTCGTGGCGGGAGATGATTGGCCGTCCCGGTGGACGGGCGAGCTCGTCGCCGCGGGCCGGATGACGCATGGGCCGCTCGGGGCGCTTCATGACGGTCGATGTTCAATCCAGCCCATCTGTGCTATCTTTCCAATTTGCGCCATTTACGATGACAGGCTTCTTGAGATGAGCGCGCAAAGAGCGAGATCTGCGGCGACTTCGGGCTCTTCACCGCCAATGAGGCGAATGGATTTCGAGTCGCTTCCTGACGACGAGCCGTCGGATCGCTTTGTAACGAACCGGCGGATGACTCAGGAGGGCCAACAGCCGGAGGGTGCTGTGACCCTGTCACAGGGAGACGTCGAGGCCATCGCCGAAGCAACGGCACGGAAGCTGGCCGAGTTCATCGGTGAGCGCGGCAAGACATTCGGGCTGGTCGGCCCACGTGAGTTGGCTGAAGGTCTCGGCGTCTCGCTCGACTACGTGTACGCGCACGCCACCGAGCTCGGAGCGATGCGACTCGGTTCGGGGCCGAAGGCCCGGATCCGCTTCGACCTCGACCGGGCGCGCCAATCGCTCGAGGCCCGGGCACGGAACGGCCAGGCGAAAGCCGTCGCCCTAGTCGCTCGCGCCGCGGCGCGGGCAGGCCCTGACCGCCTAGAGAGATGCCGATCGTCCCGGGCCAAGAATCACCGCAACGTGGTGACTCGCCCGGAGCCGGACGGCGGCGCCCGTTGCGACGATGGGGTCCCGCGTTCGGGGGCTGGGACCGATCGACCATTCCGGCCTCCAGAATCACGGCCTCGGCCTCGATGCAGCGGCAGCCTCCAGGGAACCTCTTCTGATGCCTCGGCCAATACCGGTCAGGTGTCGAGAAGCGGTGGGCCGATGGGGAGACCGTCAGTTACGGCGCGCGCGTGCGGGCGTACGGGCGCCGCGAGAAGGTCACGTTCGGCACCAACAAGCAGGGGTGGAACCGGACCCGAGCCGAGCTAGAGACGGAGAAGATCCTGCAGCAGATCGAGCGCGGCACCTGGGTCCCGCCTCGGCTTGAGCCGCGCGACGATCGTCTCGAGGACGCGATGGCCGAGCTCGGCGTGCAAATCGATGAGAGCTTCCGTGCCTTCGCCAGACCTGGTGGCGATCGAAGCAGCTGCGAATCGACGACAGCACAGTCAGTCGACTATGGCTGGCGACTCGGCTACCTGGAGCGCTTCTTCGGCCGTTACCGTCTTAGCGAGATAACGCCGCGCCTGGTCGACCGATTCCGCGACGAGCTGCACGACCAGGCCGAGACGATCCGCAGGGCGCAGAGCGAGCGGGGCGCGGCCCGTGATGGAGACGGTGACCGACAAGCGCGGGCGAACGTATCAGCGCCGGCGCCGTCCGCTGTCGAACACGTCGATCAACGCGATGATCAAGCTGCTCGGGCAGATCCTGCAGCAGGCCGTCGACTACGAGCTGATCGACCGCAACCCGGTCCGGGTCGGGGAGCGCTCGGCCCGGTTCCTGCAACGGGCATGGGCGAAGCGGACGTTCCTGGAGATCGACGAGTTCCACGCCCTGCTCGACGCCGCCAGCGAGCTCGAAGCCGAGGCGCGGGCGGACCGCAAGGGCCTCGGCCGCCGCGCGATGTGCGCCACGCTCGGGCTGGCCGGGTTTCGCATCAGCGAGATGATGGATCTGCGCTTCGGGCAGTCGATCTCGCTCGCAGCCGCTTCAAGCTCGCCGATGCCAAGACCGAGGCCGGCGTCCGCGAGGTGGAGATCACCCTCTACCTGCGCGACGAGCTTCTGACCTACGTGATTGACCGGCGTGAGCGCGGTCTGCCGTGCGAGCCGAAGGATCACTTCTTCGGCACGGCGACGGGCATGCGCCGCGACCCCGACCGGTTCCGCGACCGGATCCTCGCGCGCGCGCGTCGAGCGCGCGAGCGCCGACCGCACGAAGCTGGGGCTCCCTGAGCTGCCGCCGATCACCCCGCACTCGCTGCGCCGTACGTGGGCCACGTTCGCCGCCTCGATCGGTCGCGACCCGAAATGGATCGCCGCGCAGATCGGCCACACCGACCCGGAGTTCACGTTCTCGGTCTACCAGCAGGTCGCGACCCGGCGCTTCATCGACGAGCAGGCGATCTGGACGGTCATGAGATTCGCCGACGAACCGGCCGAGCGCGCCACCAGCCGCCAACTGACCCGCCTTAACGCCGACGATCCGCGGGGGCCGCTCCAGGTCGAACAGGGCCCGTTCGACCGGTTCCTCGAAGACCTGAACGACCCGGCCAAGCGCTGGGACGAGGAGGAGTAACGCGAATCGTTTGGGCCCCTGAATGGGCCCCTGGGCCGTTCGTCGAACCCTCGGCCTACCGGCCGCCCCGGCACGACAGCACAGAAAGCGACGATTTCCAGGGAAGTCCTAGCGCGCCCGGCAGGATTTGAACCTGCGACCTCTCGCTCCGGAGGCGAGCGCTCTATCCCCTGAGCTACGGGCGCGTGGGTTCCGAGGACCATCTCAGAACAGGAGGAGCTTACCTTGCGGATCGCCGTCATCTCGGATACCCACCTGCCGCGCGGGAGCCGGCGGCTCCCCGAGGCGTGCGTCGAGCGGCTGCGCGCGGCCGATCTGATCCTCCACGCCGGCGATCTGATGCGGTTGACGGTGCTGCGCGAGCTCGAGTCCTACGGGCCGGTCGTCGCGGTCCACGGCAACGTCGACGATGCCGAGGTGCGGGCGGCGTTGCCCGCGGCGGCGTCGGTCGACGCCGGCGCGGTCACGATCGGGCTCATCCACGACGCCGGACCGGCGAAGGGGAGGCTCGCGCGGCTTCGCAAACGGTTTCCCGGCGCGGATGCGGTCGTGTTCGGTCACTCGCACATCCCGCTGCACGAGGACGCACCCGACGGATTTCAGATCTTCAACCCGGGCAGCCCGACCGAGCGCCGGCGCGCTCCGTCGAACACGATGGGTATCGCCACCGTCGCCGGCGGACGGCTGACGTTCGAGCTCATCGTCGTCGGCTGACAGACTGGCGCGGATGGACCTCTCGGTCTTCTTCGCCGGCACCGCCGGCTCGATCCCGACGGCGCGGCGCGGGTTGCCGGCGGTTCTGGTGCGCCGCGGCGGCGACCGCATCCTGTTCGACTGCGGGGAGGGCACGCAGCGCCAGCTCGTGCAATCGGTCGGGCTGACCGAGCTGACCGAGGTGTTCCTTACCCACTTCCACGCCGACCACTGGCTCGGCCTCCCGGGGCTGCTGAAGACCTTCGATCTGCGCTCGCGCGAGCGGCCGCTCGCGATCCACGGACCTCCCGGCCTGCGCGAGCTGCTCACGCTCGCCCTACGGGCCGCCGGCCGGGTCCGCTACGAGCTCGACCTGATCGAGCTTGCCCCCGGCGATCTGCTCGAGCGCGACGGCTACAAGATCGCGCCGGTCCCGGTCGCCCACCGGATCGGGAACGCGTTCGGGTACGTCATCTACGAGGACGCGCGGCCCGGGGAGTTCGACCCGGAGGCCGCCACCGCGCTCGGCGTCGTCCCCGGCCCCGAGTTCGGGCTGTTGCAGCGGGGAGAGACCGTCCGCGGCGTGCGCCCGGAGCAGGTCCTCGGTCCGGCGCGCGCGGGGCGAAAGATCGTGATCTCGGGCGACACCTCGCCGTGCGAGACCCTCGCCGTCGCCAGCCACGAGGCCGACCTGCTGCTCCACGAGGCGACGTTCGCCCAGGACGAGCGCGACCGGGCGGCCGAGACCGGCCACTCGACCGCGGCCCAGGCGGCCACGCTGGCGCGGGACGCCGGCGTGACCATGCTCGCGCTCACGCACTTCTCGACCCGGTACCCGGTCGGCGTGCTCCGCGACGAGGCGCGCGCCGTCTTCCCCCGGACGGTGCTTCCGCGCGACTTCGACTCGATCGAGCTCCCGTTCCCGGAGCGGGGGGAGCCCGAGCTCGTCCGCTGGGAGGCTCGGCACGCGGCCGAAGATGAGGAGGCCGAGGCGATGGCGGACGCGGCGGGATGAGCACCAGTCCACAGGGGCGTGGGATGAGCACGAGTCCACGGGGGAGTGGGATGAGCACGAGCGCGATCGACAGGTTCGAGACCGCCCGGATGGTGTGCGAGCGCCTGCGGCCGGAGCACGCCCCCGCGGAGCGCCGGCTGCTCGGCGATCCGCTGATCGGCGCCACCCTGTGGTCGAGACCGGCGCCACCGACCGATGCCGAGATCATCGACGCCCTCGCTGCGAAGGTCGACCACTGGAACCGCCACGGCTTCGGAACGTGGCTACTGCGCGACCGCGAAACCGGGGAGGTGGTCGGGCGCGGCGGCCTGCAGTACACGTACACCGCCGGCCTGCACGACGTCGAGGCGGGCTGGGCGATCGTCCCCGACCGTTGGGGTCAGGGACTCGCCACCGAGCTGGCTCACGCCTGCGTCGAAGTGGCCTTCGAGCAGCTCAGGCTGCGCGAGATCGTCGCGTTCACGCTTCCGCACAACATCGCCTCCCGGCGCGTGATGGAGAAGACCGGGTTCGAGTACGAGCGCGACATCGTGCACGCCGGGATGCCGCACGTGCTGTATCGCCGGCGCCCGCCGGCGTAGGGGTTCGTGCGGGTGTCGCCGGGCTGTTGCGGCCGGCGGCGGTTGTCGCGCGACGAACGGCGGGCACCTGGGAGTGGGCGGGGGGGGGGGGGTTGCCGGGTCGCCGGCGCTCGGCCGCTCGCCGGACCATGCATAACCTGACATTTCGCGCCGTCACGCCGATCCGCGTCAGAAACTGCATGTGGGGCATGCGCGCTCCGACAAGGCCGCGGCCTGACGCCTCCGTTGTCAGGTTATGCAGGTGCTCGCCAGCGCGGACCGCGCCGGCGGGGCGCGGAACGTGCACAACGCGACGACAGCTGCTGTCGAAGCGAGCTCTGCCGCGTTGCGCGTGATTATCGTGCGCGAGTCGGCAAGGCCAGGCTCGCCGGCGCCTGGTGGCGCTGTGTGCAGGTCCGCTCCGGGGAGCGCGACGGTCCGCTGCCGGCGGGGTGAAGCGCCCAACGCCGGCATCCACCGCCGCAACCCAGCCACCCCCTCCAGATGCCCAAGTCGAGTGCGATGCGCCTCGGCTCCTGCCCTGCGACCGCCGGCCGCTGAAGCGCCCGCGACCGCCTCTGCGACCGCCGGCCGCTGAAGCGCCCGCGCCCGCCCTGCGATCGCGGGCCGCTGAAGCGCCCGCCACCGCCGCCACCGTCCGCCGCACCCCCTGTTACGCTCAGTCGAGTCGGCCCCTTTAACCCGGTCCTGTGAGGCCAGGAAGGAGCGCGTTTAGAGATGGCAACGGTCGTGCTCGACCGCGATGACATGCGACGCACGCTGGTGCGGATCGCACATGAGATTGTCGAGAAGAACCCGGATGGCGCGGTGGCGCTGGTCGGGATCCACCGGCGCGGCGCGGTGCTCGCAAAGCGCCTGCAGGCGCTGACCAGCGAGCTGCTCGAGCCGGCGGTGCCGCTCGGCCTGCTGGATATCTCGTTCTACCGCGACGACTTCGCGATCCGGCCGAGTGCGCCGGTCGTCCACGCGACTCACCTCGAGTTTCCCGTCGACCACCGAACGATCGTGATCGTCGACGACGTGCTCTACACCGGCCGGACGGTGCGCGCCGCGATCGATGCGATCTTCGACTACGGCCGGCCGGCGCGGGTCCAGCTGGCCGTGATGATCGACCGCGGGCATCGCGAGCTGCCGATCCGGCCCGACTACGTGGGCAAGAACATCCCGACCTCGCTGGACGAGCGGGTGTACGTGTGCGTCGACGAGGTCGACGGCGAGGACGAAGTGAAGATCGGACCAGCACCTGAACCAGCCGACTTATCACCCGCCCACCAACCCTCAAACCACCGGAAAGTGGCATGAATCGAATCGGACGGCATCTGCTCTCGATCGACGATCTCGATCGCTCCTCGATCGAGCGGATCCTCGACCGCGCCGAGTCCTTCGACGAGGTCTCCGGCCGGGAGATCAAGAAGGTCCCGGCGCTCCGCGGCCGGACGATCGTCAACCTCTTCTACGAGTCGAGCACGCGGACCAGCTCGTCGTTCGAGCTCGCGGCCAAGCGATTGAGCGCCGACGTGGTCTCGATCCGCTCGCAGGGATCGGCCATCGACAAGGGCGAGTCGCTCAAGGACACGGTGCAGACGCTGTCGGCGTATGACCCGGCGGCGATCGTGATCCGCTCCCCCTACGCCGGCGCGGCCGGGCTGGTGGCGCGGTGGACTCCCGCGGCGGTGATCAACGCCGGCGACGGCAAGCGCGAGCACCCGACCCAGGCGCTGCTCGACGTGTTCACGCTGCGCCGGCGGCTCGGCTCGCTCGACGGCGTCAACATCTGGATCGTCGGCGACGTGCTCCACTCGCGCGTGGCGCGCTCGGACATCCTCGCGTTCACGCAGATGGGCGCGACCGTGACCGTGTGCGGCCCGCCGACGCTGATCCCGCGGGAGATCGAGGCGCTCGGGTGCGAATCGGCCACGACGCTCGACCGGATCGCTGAGGCCGATGTCGTCTACGTCCTGCGGATGCAGCAGGAGCGGATGCGCGACTCGTTCGTGCCCTCGCTGCGCGAGTACGCCCAGCGCTACCAGATCACCACCGCGCGACTGCACCCCGGGCAGCTGTTGATGCATCCCGGGCCGGTGAACCGCGGTGTCGAGCTGTCCGGAGAGGCGATCGATTCGCCGCAGGCGCTGATCGGAGCGCAGGTGAGAGCCGGGGTGGCGGTGAGGATGGCGGTGCTTTACGAGTTACTCGTCGGAGCTCCGAGCCTGGCGGCGGTGGCGTGATGAGCGACGAGACCAAGCGCCTCTTCCAACGCGACGGCGAGCCCGCTGAGCTGCTGATCGCCGGCGCGCACGTGCTAGATCCCCGCACCGGGCTCGACGAGCCGCACGACATCCTGATCCGCGGCGGTGTAGTCGCCGAGATCGGCGAGCCGGGGTCGCTCTCGGCGGTAGGTGGGTCATCAGAAATCGACACGCTCGACGCCGAGGGCATACACGCCTTCCCCGGGTTCGTCGACCCGCACGTGCACCTGCGCACGCCCGGTCAGGAGTACAAGGAGAATCTCGAGACGGGCACGGCCGCTGCCGCTGCCGGTGGCTTCTGCGCGGTGATCGCGATGCCGAACACCGACCCGGTCGTCGACGATGCCTCCGTCCTCAGGTCGCTGGCGGAGACCGCAAGCAGACAGGCGATCGTCCCCGTCGGGATTCCTGGCGGCGATCACCAGACACCTCAAGGGCGATGAGCTGACCGAGATGGCCGAGCTCCGCGATGCCGGCGCGCTCGGCTTCACCGACGACGGCAAGCCGGTCGTGCACGCGGGGACGCTGCGCAAGGCGCTTCAGTACCAGCGGCTGTGCGGCGGGGTGATCGCGCTCCACGAGGAGGACCCGGGGCTCTCGGGCGACGGCGCGATGCACGAGGGAGCGGTGTCGGCACGGCTCGGCATCGCCGGGATCCCGTCGCTGGCGGAGTCGACGATGGTCGCTCGGGACGCCGCGCTCGCCGGCTACGAGAGCGCTCGCGTCCACTTCCAGCACCTGTCGTGCGTCGAGTCGGTGGAGGCGCTCGAGCAGGCCAAGAGCAAGGGAATTCGAGTCAGCGCCGAGGTCTGCCCGCATCACCTGACGCTGACTGACGACATGGTCCGCACGCTCGACAGCCGGTTCAAGATGAACCCGCCGCTACGGGCCGAACGCGACCGGCGCGCGCTCGTGGGCGCGCTCCGGAACGGCCTGATCGACTGCGTCGCCACCGATCACGCTCCGCACGCCAGCCACGAGAAGGAGGTCCCGTTCGAGGCGGCTCCGATGGGGACGACCGGCCTCGAGACGGCATTTGCCGCTCTGTACACGGAGCTCGTCCTTCCGGGCGAGCTCGAGCTCGAGGTGATCGTCCACCGCATGACCGAGGGCGCCGCTCTGTACGGATTGCCGGTCCCGCGGATCGAGCCCGGGCAGCCCGCCAACCTGTGCCTGGTCGACCTCGACGCCCGGTTCGACGTCGGCGCGGACGGCTACGTGAGCCGCTCGGACAACTGCTGCTTCCACGGGCGGATGCTCCAGGGCAAGGTGCTGCTGACGCTCGCGGCCGGGATGGTGGCGTTCAGGGAACGGATGCGCGCGCACGCCCCGGCGGTTTCGTGACGACCGCCACCGCCTACGTCCTGCTCGAGGACGGAGCCCGGTTCGACGGGCTCGCGTGCGGCGCGGACGCCCACGCGGTCGGCGAGATCGTGTTCACGACCTCGATGTCCGGCTACCAGGAAGCGATGACCGACCCGAGCTACGCCGGCCAGCTGATCACGTTCACGTATCCGCAGATCGGCAACTACGGGGTGTCGGTCGAGGCGATGGAGTCAGACCGCGTGCACGCGCGCGCGGCGATCATGCGCGCGGGGGTCGACCACCTCGGCGCGCGGGCGGCGACTCAGGGCTGGCTCAGCTGGCTGGCCAGCCAGGCTGTCCCGGCGATCACCGACCTCGACACGCGCGCTCTCGTCCGCCACATCCGCGACCGGGGCGCGATGCGTGGCGGCGTGTTCCCGGCGGCGCTCACCGAGCAGCAGGCACGCGAGCTGATCGACGCCGAGCCCGACATGGCCGGCCGCGATCTCGTCCAAGGCGTCACTCCGAAGCACCGCGTTGTCGTGGGCGAGGGCAACGACGGTCCGCGGATCGCGCTGGTGGACACCGGCGTCAAGCGATCGATCGTCCGCAACCTCACCGAGCGCGGAGCGATCGTCGAGCTCCACCCGTGCACGGCCTCGCCAAGTGACCTGCTGCAAGGCGACCCTGACGCGATCTTCCTGGCCAACGGGCCCGGCGACCCCGCATCCCTCGGCTACATCGTCGACACGATCAGAGAGCTGATCGGCAAGCGCCCGGTCTACGGGATCTGCCTCGGCCATCAGCTGCTCTGCCGCGCGGTCGGTCTGGACACCTACAAGCTCCCGTTCGGCCACCACGGCGCCAACCACCCGGTCAAGGACCTGACGACCGCAGTCGTCGAGATCACGAGCCAGAACCACGGCTTCGCGGTCCTCGGCCCCGACGGAGCCCGGACGATCGACCGCGACGAGGCGGTTCGGTGGGAGACCGACTTCGGCGCCGCCGAGCTGACCCACATCAACCTCTACGACCGGACGGTCGAGGGCCTCGCCCTCAAAGACGTCCAGGGCGCGACCGTCCAGTACCACCCCGAGGCCGGACCCGGTCCGAACGACGCGCTGCACCTGTTCGACCGGTTCGTACAGGAGATCCGCGAGGCGGCTTGACCACGATGCCCCGCCGCGACGACCTCCACAAGATCCTCCTGATCGGCTCGGGTCCGATCGTGATCGGCCAGGCCGCCGAGTTCGACTACTCGGGCACGCAGGCCTGCCGGGTGCTGAAGCAGGAGGGCTACGAGGTCGTGCTGGTCAACTCCAACCCGGCGACGATCATGACCGACCCGGAGGTGGCGAGCACCACGTACATCGAGCCGCTCCTCCCGGGCCCGGTGCGGCAGGTGATCGAGCGCGAGCGACCGGATGCCTTGCTCCCGACGCTCGGGGGGCAGACCGCGCTGAATCTCGCGAAGGCGCTCAAGGAGGACGGCACGCTCGATGAGTACGGCGTCGAGCTGATCGGCGCCGACTACGACGCGATCGAGCGAGCCGAGGACCGCGAGCTTTTCCGCGAGACGATGCAGGAGGCGGGGCTGCGCGTGCCCCGCAGCGCGATCGCCCACACCGTCGACGACGCCCGGGCGGCGATCGGCCAGGTCGGCCTGCCGTTCATCGTGAGGCCGGCGTTCACGCTCGGAGGGAAGGGCGGCGGAGTGGTCCGCACCGAGGACGAGCTCGAGCGAGTCGTAGGCCGCGGGCTGAAGGCCTCGCCGATCTCCCAGGTCCTGATCGAGGAGTCGGTGCTCGGGTGGGGAGAGTTCGAGCTCGAGGTGATGCGCGACAGGGCGGACAACGTGGTGATCGTCTGCTCGATCGAGAACCTCGACCCGATGGGTGTCCACACCGGCGACAGCGTCTGCGTGGCGCCCCAGCAGACCCTCACCGACAAGCAGTACCAACGGCTGCGCGACCAGGCGATCGCCGCGATCCGCGCGGTCGGCGTCGAGACCGGTGGCTCGAACGTGCAGTTCGCCGTCAACCGCGCCACCGACGAGATCGTGGTCATCGAGATGAACCCCCGCGTGTCACGCTCGAGCGCGCTCGCGAGCAAGGCGACCGGCTTCCCGATCGCGAAGATCGCGGCGCGGCTCGCGGTCGGCTACACGCTCCAGGAGATCCCGAACGACATCACGCGCGCGACGCCGGCGAGCTTCGAGCCGGCGATCGATTACTGCGTGGTCAAGTGGCCTCGGTTCGCGTTCGAGAAGTTCCCAGGCGCCGAGGCGGGACTCACCACGCACATGAAGTCAGTGGGCGAGGCGATGGCGATCGGACGCACGTTCAAGCAGGCGTTCGCCAAGGCGCTCCGCTCGCGCGAGCTCGACTCGCACCCGCGTCACCCCGACGACGAACCGGCGCTCCTGGACGCCCTCACCGAGCCCGGGGCGGAGCGCTTTGACCATCTGCTCGAGGCGCTCCGCCGCGGCGTCGGGATCGACGAGATCCACCGCCGCACCAGCATCAACCCCTGGTTCCTGCGCGAGCTTGGGGAGTTGGCTGGCGCCAACTCCCTTGCGAGTTCGCCTGACGGCGAACTCGGGAAGGTCCGGACGTACAAGTCGGTGGACACGTGCGCGGCCGAGTTCGCCGCCCGCACGCCCTACTACTACTCATCGTGGGAGCGGCCAGGACCGATCGGAGCGGACGACGAGGTCGACCGGGGCGAGCGCCCGAGCGTGGTGATCCTCGGCTCCGGTCCCAACCGGATCGGGCAGGGGATCGAGTTCGACTACTGCTGCGTGCACGCCGCCGAGACCGTGCGCGAGCACGGCCGCGATGCGGTGATGATCAACTGCAACCCCGAGACGGTGTCGACCGACTACGACACGTCGGACCGGCTGTACTTCGAGCCGCTGACGTTCGAGGACGTGCTCGCCGTCTGCGAAGTCGAGCGGCCCGAAGGCGTTGTGGTCCAGTTCGGGGGTCAGACCCCGTTGAAGCTCGCGGCCAAGCTCAAGGACGCGGGCGTCCCGATCCTCGGTACGAGTGTCGACGCGATCGACCTCGCGGAGGATCGCTCGCGGTTCGGCCCGCTGCTCGACAAGCTCGGCTACAGGGCGCCCCCGTACGCCACCGCAACGTCCGCGGAAGATGCGTTGAAGCGGGCCGAAGACGTCGGGTTCCCGCTGCTGGTTCGCCCTAGCTACGTGCTCGGCGGCCGCGCGATGGAGATCGTCTACAGCGTCGACGGCCTCGCCGACTACCTCAGTCGCGTGGGGGTGGGTGGGACTGAATCTCACGCCGCGATCTACCTCGACCGCTTCCTCGAGGACTCGATCGAGGTCGACGTCGATGCCCTGTGCGACGGAACCGATGTCTGGATCGCCGGGATCATGCAGCACGTCGAGGAGGCCGGCATCCATTCGGGCGACTCGGCGTGCGTACTCCCGCCGCACGCGCTCGGCGAGGAGATGCTCTCCCAGCTCCGCGCTCAGACCGAGGGGATCGCGAAAGCGCTCGAGGTGGTCGGCCTGCTCAACGTTCAGTTCGCGATCCGCGGCGACACGCTGTACGTGATCGAGGCCAATCCACGGGCCTCGCGCACGGTGCCATTCGTTTCCAAGGCGATCGGGCTGCCCGTCGCCAAGCTCGCCTGCCGGGTGCTGCTCGGCGAGCGCCTCGCCGACCTCGACCTGCCGCCGGACACGAGCAACGGCCACGTGTGCGTCAAGGAAGTCGTGCTCCCGTTCGACCGGTTCGCGGGCGCGGACTCGCTGCTCGGGCCCGAGATGCGGTCGACCGGAGAGGTGATGGGGATCGCGCGCGACTTCCCGACCGCGTTCGCCAAGGCCCAGGCGGCCGCGGGCGCGACGCTGCCGAACGCGGGCACGGCGTTCATCACCGTCGCCGACGGTGACAAGCCGGCCGCGAGCGGCGTGGCGACGCTGCTGCACGATCTCGGGTTCGACATCATCGCCACCCGCGGCACCGCCCAGGCGATCCGCAAGATGGGGATCCCGGCCGAGGCGATCAACAAGATCGGCGAGGGCTCTCCGCACGTGGTCGACTGGATCGACCGCGGCGAGGTCGACATCGTGATCAACACGCCGGTCGGCACGGGCGCCCGCGTCGACGGCTACGAGATCCGCGCCGCCGCGATCGCGCGCGGGATCCCCTGCATCACCACGATGACGGGCGCGATGGCCGCCGCCCGGGCGATCGCCGCCGCCCGGCGCGGAGAGCCCGAGGTCCTCTCGCTCCAGGAGATCCACGCCCCGCACCAACCGCTGACCGCCCCCAAATGAACCGCGTGACCGCGCCTTTCGGTCGCCGCGCCGCGACCATCGCCGCCCGCGAGCAGCACGGCGCCTACGTCGTGATCCGCTGCCGCGACCCGCACGGCCCGTCCCCGCAGGCCGGGCAGTTCTACATGCTTCAGGCCGCTGAGCGCTGGGGCGGGGGAGAGGGCGAGCGGCCGTTCCTCCCCCGCGCGTTCAGCGTCATGCGCGCCCACCCGCGGCCCGAGGGCGCCGAGCTCCACTTCCTGATCGAGGACGTCGGCCCGGGCACGAAGCGGCTGTCGGAGCTCGACCCGGGCGAGAGCCTCCTCCTGGTGGGCCCGCTCGGCAACGGCTTCGCGCCGGCCGGCGACGGGCGCGTTCCGCTGCTCGTCGGCGGCGGCGTCGGGATCGCGCCCCTCGCGATCTGGCAGGACGAGCTCGGGGCGGGCGGGACCGGATCTCGCGCGCTGCTCGGGTTCCGCGATGGCGTCCACGCGGCCGGGGCCGCACTGCTGACCGATGCAACCGTGGCCACCGACGACGGCAGTGTCGGCCACCACGGCCTCGTCACCGAATTGCTCGAGGACGAGCTCGATGCCCGCGCGGACGACCTTGAGGTGTACGCCTGCGGCCCGCCCGCGATGCTCGAGGCGGTGAGGGAGCTGTGCAGCGACCACAAGGTCCCGGCCCAGCTCGCGCTCGAGTCCGGGATGGCGTGTGGATTCGGCGCCTGCTTCGGGTGCGTGGTGCCGACCCGCGACGGCTACGTGCGGCTGTGCATCGACGGCCCCGTGCTCCAAGGCCACATTCTCCAAACCGCGGCCGTCGCCGGAGCGGGCCATTGACCGTCGACTTCTGCGGGCTCGAGCTTGCCCACCCGATCGTCAACGGCTCGGGGACGTTCGACGCGATCGCCGCCCATCGCGCGTTCGGCGACGAGCTGCTCGAGCGGTTCCCGTTCGCGGCGTTCGTGTCCAAGACGGTCACGCTCGAGCCGCGCCAGGGCAACCCGCCCCCGCGCCTGTGGGAGGTCGCCGGCGGGCTCATCAACTCGATCGGCCTGCCCAACAAGGGGCTCGCCGGCTACCTCGAGCACGACCTGCCGATCCTCGCCACCCTCCCGGTGCCGCTGATCGTCAACGTGATGGGGTTCAACCGCGATGAGGTGGCCCGGCTCGTGCAGGCCTTCGCCGAGCGCGACGAGGTGAGCGGGCTCGAGCTGAACGTGTCCTGCCCGAACGTCGAGACCGGGCTGATCATGGGCGCTGACCCGGCCGAGGTCGCCGCGCTGCTGCACCGGGTCAGGCCGCTGACCAAGAAGCCGCTGATCGTCAAGCTCACGCCCAACGCCACCGATGTCGCCGCGGTCGCGCGAGCGGCGCAGGAGGCCGGCGCCGACGCCGTGTCGCTGATCAATACGCTGCGCGGGATGGCGCTCGACCCCCGCACCGGGGCGCCCTGGCTAGGTGGCGTGACCGGCGGGACGTCCGGACCGGCGGTCCGCGCGATCGCGCTGGCGCAGGTTCACTCGGTCGCGCAGACGATCGAGATCCCGATCGTCGGGATGGGTGGCGTCCAGAGCGGGCGGGACGCGCTCGATCTGATGCGGACCGGCGCAAGTCTCGTCGCCGTCGGCACCGAGAGCTTCCGAGATCCGGCCGCCGGTCTCCGGATCGCCTCAGAGCTCTCGGAACTTCTCGCAAATACCGCCGTGTAGGGGGCCTCGCGAGGGGCTATCGCACGGCCGTGACGCCCGCCGCGAACGGCACGATGTTCGCACTGTGAACATTTTGAGTACCGTGAAAAACACCCTGCAAACTTAGGGTATTACCGAAACCATCCTCGACAATGCTCTAGCTCAGCTTGAGGTCGAGTCGAATTGCGGCCATTTGGCTTGATCGGCCTGCGCCAAGATGTATAGTCGCCGCCCATGCCGTCGGTGACCGAATCGCTCTCCAAGCCAACGACAGCGCCGGAGCGTTCCCTCCTGCAACGCATGGAGGCGCTCCAGCGCGCCAATGACATCCGCACGCGCCGGGCGCAACTCAAGCGCGACCTGAAAGCCGGCCGCCAGCCGATCGACCGGCTGTTGCTCGAGCCGCCGGATTATCTCGCCACGGCCAAGGTGTTCGACCTGCTGCTGGCCGTCCCCAAGTACGGCCGGGTGAAGGTGAACAAGATCCTGGGTCAGTGCAAGATCTCCCCGAGCAAGACCGTCGGCGGTCTATCCGAGCGCCAGCGACGGGAGCTGGTCGCGCTCATGCGGCGGCGCTGACGCTGACCGCCCGCCAACGGTGGGTAACGCTCCCAGGGTTTTCGTGATCACCGGTCCCTCCGGCGTCGGCAAGGGCACGCTGATCCGCGGCCTGCTCGAGCGGATGCCCGAGCTCGAGCTGTCGGTGTCGGCGACCACGCGCGGCCCCCGCCCCGGCGAGAGCGACGGCGTCGACTATCACTTCCTCACACCCGAGCAGTTCGAGGCGCGAGTCGGCGCCGGCGATTTCGTAGAGCACGCCGACTACTCGGGGAATCGCTACGGGACCCTGCGCTCTGAGCTCGAACGGCGGCTGGCCGCGGGCTCCGGCGTCGTGCTCGAGATCGAGGTCCAGGGCGCCCGCCAGGTGCGCAGCGCGATGCCCGACGCGGTCGCCGTGTTCATCGCGCCGCCGTCCGAGAGCGCCCTGCGGGCGAGGCTCGTCGGCCGGGGCACCGACAGCCCCGAGCAGGTCGACCGGCGGCTGCGCACCGCCGAGCAGGAGCTCGAGGCCCAGCCCGAGTTCGCGCACGTGGTCGTCAACGATCGGCTCGAGCAGGCCACCGACGAGCTCCTCGAGATCGTCCGGGCGGCGATGGACTCCTGACCGCGCGCGGCCCGTAACACGACCGGGGACGTGCGGCCCGGGATGGGCCCCCCCGCTAACCTGTTGCCAACACTCTTCTGGGAAGGACGGACCAGCCTTGATCTCACCCCGCATCGACAAGCTCCTCGAGCATGTCGACTCCGATTACGCGAGCGTGATCGTCGCCGCCAAGCGCGCGCGTCAGATCAACTCCTACTACCACAACCTCGGCGAGGGCACGTTCGACGAGTTCCCGCCGCCGATGGTCGAGACGCGGTCGAAGAACTACCTGACGATCGCGCTCGAAGAGGTCGCTCAGGGCAAGCTTAAGTACCACTATCGGTAGCACTCGCCGTGGCGCGCTTGCTCCTCGGCGTGACCGGCGGGATCGCGGCCTACAAGGCGCTCGAGGCAGCGCGGCTGGCGGTCAAGCGCGGCCACTCCGTGCGGGTGATCCAGACGCCGGCGAGCGAGCGGTTCGTCGGCCGCGCCTCGTTCGAGGGCATCACCGGCGCCCCGGTGCTGACCAGCGAGTTCGAGCCCGACCCGGCGCGCGGCTCCTATCCTGGCGAGCCGCCGCCTGAGCGGGCTCCGATCAGCCACCTGGCCCTCGTCGAGCGCGCCGAGCTGTACCTGATCGCGCCGGCGACCGCGAACACGCTCGCCAAGCTCGCCCACGGCCTCGCCGACAACCTTGTGAGCACGGCCGCGCTGGCCGCCGCGTGTCCGGTCGCGGTCGCGCCGGCGATGAACAACCGGATGTACCTGAACCCGGCCACCCAGGCCAGCCTCGAGCTCCTGCGGACGCGCGGCATCACCGTCATCGGACCCGGCGAGGGCGCGCTCGCCTCCCACGGCGAGCACGGAATCGGACGGCTGGCCGAGCCCGCCGAGTTGCTCGAGGCGTGCGAGTCGCTGCTCGTCCGGCCGTCGCTGGCCGGCCTGCGGGTGCTCGTGACCGCCGGCGGGACGCGCGAGCCGATCGACAGCGTCCGCTTCCTAGGCAACCGGTCCTCGGGACGGATGGGGTTCGCGCTCGCGCGCGAGGCGGCCCGACGGGGCGCCGACGTCACCGTGATCGCCGCGAACGTCGCGCTCGAGCCGCCGCCGCACGTCCGCGTGAGCCCTGTAGAGACCGCGGCCGAACTGGCCGCCGCCTGCCGCCGCGAGCTCGGCCACTGCGACGTGCTGCTGATGAGTGCGGCGGTCGCCGACTTCCGACCCGCGGGCCCGGTCGATCGCAAGTTGAAGAAGGAGGACGGCGTCCCCAAGCTCGAGCTCGAGCCCACCGAGGACGTGCTGAGCGCGCTGGCCGAGCGCCGGCGCGCGGATCAGACGCTCGTCGGGTTCGCCGCCGAGCACGGGGAAGGCGCCGTCGAGCACGGCCGCGGCAAGCTCGAGCGCAAGCGGCTCGACGCGATTGTGGTCAACGACATCGCCGGATCGGGGATCGGGTTCGAGTCCGAGGACAACGAGGTTACGATCCTCACCGCAGATGGGGGCGAGCGGCATGTGCCGCGGGCCAGGAAGGAACGGGTCGCCCAGGCGGTCCTTGACGAGGTGGAGCGACTACGCAGACCCAGGGGTGGGACGGATGGAGCCCGAGCAGACGCCCGTAGCGCAGCAAGAGTGTGAGGCGGTCGCCGCGCTGGCGCGGCGGCTCGCGGGCAACGTCGCCAACGCCGTGCAGGTTCGCCCCGAGACGCTGACGCACCTGATGGTGGCGCTGCTGGCCGAGGGGCACGTGCTGATCGAGGACTATCCTGGCGTCGGCAAAACCGCGCTCGCGCGGGCGCTGGCCCGGTCGATCGACTGCCAGTTCGCGCGCGTGCAGTGCACGTCGGACCTGCTGCCGGCCGACGTGGTCGGGACCAACGTCTACGACCAGCGCGAGTCGCGATTCGAGTTCCGACCGGGCCCGGTGTTCGCGAACGTGGTCCTGGTCGACGAGATCAACCGGGCCTCACCGAAGACCCAGTCCGGCCTGCTCGAGTGCATGCAGGAGCGGCGCGTGACGGTCGACGTCCACACCCACGAACTCGCGCGTCCGTTCATCGTGCTCGCGACCCAGAACCCGATCGAATACGAGGGCACCTACCCGCTGCCCGAGGCGCAGGTCGACCGGTTCATGATCAGGATCTCGCTTGGCTATCCGTCGCGCGGGGCGGAGGCGGGCATGCTCGCCGACCACGAGGCCGGGGACCGCGTGCTGACGCTGACACCGGTCGCGACGGCGGCCGAGGTGCTTGCCGCCCAGGACGCCGCCAAGCGGGTCGCGCGCGTCGGAGCCGCTGCGCGAATACATCGTCCGCATCCTGTGGCGCACGCGTGAGGACCCGCGCGTCGACCTCGGCGCCAGCCCGCGCGCCGGGCTGCTGCTCCTGCGCGCGGCCAAGGCGTACGCGATGATGCAGGGCCGCGATCATGCGCTGCCCGACGACGTCCAGGAGCTGGCCCAGCCTGTCCTGTCCCACCGCCTCGTGCTCGCGCCCGAGTCGTCGCGCAGAGCGGCCGCGGACGTGGTCAGCGACGCGATCTCGTCGGTGAGAGCACTGTGATCGCCGGCGGCGCCGCCACCAACGCCGCGGACGAGGAGGAGCGTCTGCGGTGAAGCGGGCGGCGGCGGTGGCGGTCGCCGGACTCGCGCTGATCCTGGTCGCGCTGCTGTTCGACGCCGTGCCCCTGTTCGTCCCGGGCGTCGCGATCACCCTTCTCGGGGTCGTCGCGCCGGTGTGGGTCGTGCTCGCCGCCCACGGCGCGAGCATCGAGCGTACGCTCGACTCCCAGCGGGTCATCGAGGAGGAGCCGATCGAGGCGACGATCGAGGTCAGGCGCGGGCACTGGGGACTGCCGGGGGCGACCGTGATGGACCCGCTCGTCGGCGAGTCCGTGTCGATCCGGACATCGATGTCGATCGTCTCGGGAAGCACGAGCGCCAGCGTGCGGATCGTCGCCTCGTTCCCGCGCCGTGGTGTGAGGAGAATCGACCCGCCGGTGCTGATCGTCTCGGACGCGCTCGAGCTCGCGCGGATCGTGCGCGAGAGCCCGTCGCCGCCGCAGGAGCTGCTCGTGCTGCCACGTACCGAGCGGGTGAAATGGGTTCCCGGCGCCGGCGAGAAGTGGCGGCGCGCGACCGGCGCGGCCCCGCTCGAGCCGTTCGGCGCCACCGAGGTCGACGGCCTGCGGCCCTACCGGCAGGGCACGCCGGCCTCCCGGATCCACTGGGCGGCGCTCGCGCGCGGGGCCGGACTGCTCGAGCGGCGGCTGCGCGCGGACACCGAGACTCGCCCGCTCGTGGTCCTCGACGCCCGCTGTGACGGACCGCTCGAGCATCTCGACGCGGCGGTCAGAGCCGCGGCCTCGCTCGTGCTCGAGCTCGGGGGCCGCACCGGCTGCGGCCTGTTGCTGCCCGGCGAATTCCGCCCGTTCGAGGTCGAGCCGGACATGACCGCATGGCCCGCGGCTCACGCCAAGCTCGCGCTGGTCGAGGGCGGCCCCGGGACCCGCGCTCCCGGACTTGCCCGCGGCGCCCGGTCATCCCAGGTCCTGTACGTCGCGGCGATGGCGCAGACGGTGCTGCCCGGCGGCCTGGCCGGCGCCGGCGTCAGAGCCGCGATCGTGGTGGTCCCGAAGGCGCTGGCGACCGGGCCGCGTCAACGGGTCAGCTTCGAGGTGGCGGGCTGCGTCGGCTTCGTCGTGACCGCCGGGCGCCGGGTGAGGGACCACGCGGCATGAGCTCGACCACCCAGGTCGCGGTGCTGGAGCCGGTCCGGAAGGACGCGGGGCCGCGTCGGCGGGGAGTCGCCGTCGCCGCCGATCGCCCGGCGATCAGGCTGGTGGCGTTCGGCGCGCTCGGCCTGTACGGCGTGCTGCGCTGGGGAACGCTGATGCAACCGGCGCCGACCTGGCGGCTGCTCGGGCTGCTGGCGGTGGCGCTCGCGCTGGCCGGCGTCGCGCCGGTGTTGATCGAGCGCGAGCGCGCGGTCGCCGCGATGCGGGGCGTGACCGAGCCCGTGACCATGGTCGGCGCGTGGCTTGCTCTGATCGCGGTCGTGGCGGTGTTCCCGATCGCGGGCGTGCCGCTCGCATGGACGGTCCACCTGCGCGTGGCGGTCACCGCCAACGGGATCGGCGAGGGGCTCTCGACGCTGCCCGGGATCCTCGTCCCGTACGGCGGGATCAACGAGTGGGCCAGGACCGTGATCCTGCTCGGGGCGGCGGTGCTGCTGCTCGACGCCGCGCTGCTGCTCGCGTTCGCCCCGACGTCGCTCGGCGACATCCGCCGTGCCGGCGCGGCGCTACCGCTGATCGCGCTCGTGGTCGTACCGGCCACGCTCGTCCACCCGAGCCTCCCGTACCTCCAGGGCCTGCTGCTGTTCGCGCTGCTGGCGTTCTTCATGTGGGGGGAGCGAGTGCCGCCCGGCCGCCGGGGCGGGGTGCTGCTCGCGTGTGCGGCGACCGGTGCGATCGGGCTGGCCGTCGCTCCATCGATCACCCAGCATTCGCCATGGATCGACTACGAGGCGCTGACGCGCGGTTTCACGCCCGCGCACGTGGACCGGTTCGATTGGACGCAGCGCTACGGGCCGCTGCGGTGGCCGCGAACCGGCAACACGGTGCTCGAGGTGAAGGCCGCTCCCAAGGCCTGGAGCGGGGAATACTGGAAGACCGAGAACCTCGACGCGTTCGACGGCACGGGCTGGGCGGCCGGGAGCTTTACCACCGCCGGCGGCCTCGAGGGCGTGAGCGCCCACACGATCAAGCGCTACACCCAGAACCTCACGGTGACGATCCGCGCGATGGACACCACTCAGGTGGTCGCCGCCGGGTACGCGGCCGATCCGCCGGACCATCTCACGAGCCCGCCGGATCCGGGGGACAGCGTGGGTACCTGGACGACGTCGACGCCGCTCATTTCCGGGAACGCCTACACGGTGGGGGTGTACTCCCCGCATCCGGGCCGCTCGCAGCTCGCGAAGGCGGGCGAGGGCTACCCGACGGACGTGCTGCAGTCCGACCTGGCGCTGACGATGCCCCAGAACCCGCCGTCGGACGGCGTTCGCCCGCAGTCGGTTGTGTTCCCGAGGTTCGGTAGCGACGCCGCGCCGCGAGACGCGACCAACCCGGCGGCCTTCACCGGCACGGCGGCGATCACCAGCTCGCCCTACTTGCAGGCGTACACGCTCGCTCAGTCGCTCGCCAGCAAGTCAAAGACACCGTACGCGTTCGTGCAGCGGGTGATGAGCTACCTCTCGCCGGCGAACGGCTTCAGCTACGACGAGTTCCCACCGCTCACGGCCGATCCGCTCGCCACCTTCCTGTTCGTGAACCGCCTCGGCTACTGCCAGCAGTTCGCCGGCGCGATGGCGCTGCTGCTGCGGATGGGCGGGGTGCCGGCTCGGGTCTCGACCGGGTTCACCACCGGCGCCTATGACCAGACCACCAAGCAGTGGCTCGTGAGCGATGTCGACGCGCACGCCTGGGTCGAGGCCTGGTTCCCGCACTACGGCTGGGTCACGTTCGATCCGACGCCGGCGACCGCGCCGGCGCGCGGGGCCGCCATCTCTTCGTCTGCCAACTTCCTCGGTCCGAGCACGCTCGGAGCCACCCAGCACGTCAGCACGCCCGCCAGGACGCCGGGGGCCGGCGTCCGGAGCCACGGAGGCGGCTCGCTCGGCATGATCGTCCTGCCCGCGAGCCTGGCGGTGGTCGCGGCGCTGCTCGCGGTGGCGTTCGTCGCCTGGCGCCGGAACGCTCCGTTCGGTCCCGACGCGCTGCTCGCCGAGCTCGAGCGCGCGCTGGCCCGGAGTGGACGCCCGATCTCCGACGGCGTGACGCTCGTGGCGGTCGAGCGCCGCTTCCGCACCTCGCCCGAGGCCGCCGCTTACGTGCGCACGCTGCGCGTCTCGCGATTCGCCGGCGGCACGGCGGTACCGACGCTCGGACAGCGGCGCGCCCTGCGCTCACAGCTCCGGGCGGGGCTCGGGCTCGGCGGTGCCGTTCGCGCCCTGTGGGCGCTGCCGCCGCGTCCCCAACGGCTGCGCACGCGCGGCCGTCGCGGTCGCCGAAGCGCGCCGGGCGCTGACTAAAATAGTCGCCAAATGGAAGACGTATATGAGCTGTTCACACGGGGCACGGAGCTCCTCGAAGCCGGCCACCACCACCAGGCGATCGTCCCGCTCGCGCGCGCGCGCGACCTGGCCCCCGACAAGACCTCGATCCGCGAGGCGCTCGGCCGCGCGCTGTTCGGCGCCCAGCGCTACGAGGAGGCGGTCGAGGAGTTCACGGCCGTAATCGAACGGGCGCCAACGGACGACTACGCGCTGTTCTGCCTCGGGCGCTCGCTGCAGATGCTCGGCCGCCACGCCGAGGCGCGGATGCCGCTCGCGCAGGCCGCGGGCATGCGGCCTGGCAGGCACGACTACCGGATCTACCGCGACCGCGCCCGCGCCCGCGCCGAGGCCTCGTCCGGTTCATAGCGGCCGGGACGCCGGGCAGCCCGGGGCGTGTCAGCCCCGCCGCCCGGTGCTAATCTGAAACACGAAGTTGAACGCTGGGTGATTTGCCCGGTGGCAGTACCCGAAGTGGGCGCTGGCCCGCTTTTTTTATGAGTGAGGAGACCAGAGTGGCTTCTGAAAATCGAGAGGTAGCCGAACGACTCCAGGCGGAGATCGAGCGCCGGCTCGCCGCGAGCGACCCGGACGTCGAGCTGCTGCTCGCCGAGGTCGTTTACGGCGGCACGCTCCGGCTGTTCATCGATCATCCGGAGGGCGTCACGCTCGCTCTGTGCGAGCGCGTCACCGAGTCGCTGACCGACTACCGCGACCGCTACTCGCTCGAGGTCTCCTCGCCCGGACAGGACCGTCCGCTGACCAAGCCGCAGCACTACACGCGCTTTCTCGGTCGCCGCGCGCGCGTGCGCATGCGGGACGCCAAGGACGGACACAAGAGCGTGACCGGGGAACTGGTCGGAGCATCGGAGGACGATGTGACGATCGCGGCACCTGAGGGCGTCGTCACGATCCCCTACGAGCAGATCGCCCGCTCCAACCTCGTACCTGGAGACTGAAGCCATGTCGAGAGAGATTGTCGAGGCCGTCCGCGGCCTTGCCGCCGAGAAGAACATTTCCTCCGAGAAGCTGATGGAGGCGCTGGAAGACGCGCTGCTGTCGGCGTACAAGAAGACGCCCGAGGCGGCGCGCTATGCGAAGGTGGAAATGGACCGCGACAGCGGCGACTTCAAGGTCTGGGAGCTGAAGATCCCGCCCGAGCTCGAGGAGCAGCTGCTCGTCGAGGCGACGCCTGACCAGCAGCCGACCGTGGACCCCGAGACCGGCGAGATGCGCGAGCCGCCCGAGCCCGAGATCGACCTCGAGAAGCTCAAGGAATACGAGGACCAGATCGAGACCGAGGACGTGACCCCGCATGACTTTGGGCGGATCGCGGCGCAGACCGCCAAGCAGGTGATCCTCCAGCGGATCCGCGAGGCCGAGCGCGACATGATGTTCGAGGAGTACCGCGACCGCGTCGGCGAGCTGATCACGGGGATCGTGCAGCAGTCTGACTCGCGCTACACGCTCGTGCAGCTGCGCGAACGGGTCGAGGCGCTGCTGCCCAAGTCCGAGCAGGTCGACGGCGAGCGGTACGACCACTCCCAGCGGATCAAGGCGGTCATCAAGGACGTCTCGAACTCGACCAAGGGTCCGAGCATCATCGTCTCCCGTCGCGACCCCGAGCTGATCAAGCAGCTGTTCGAGCTCGAGGTGCCCGAGATCGCCGACGGCCTCGTCGAGATCACGAACGTCGCCCGCGAGCCTGGCTACCGCTCCAAGATCGCGGTCGTCTCACACGTCGACGGCGTCGATCCGGTCGGCGCCTGCGTCGGCCCGCGAGGCTCGCGCGTCCGGATGGTCGTGTCCGAGCTGCGCGGCGAGAAGATCGACATCATCCCCTACAACGACGAGCCCGCCCGGTTCGTGGCCAAGGCGCTGTCGCCCGCGCGCGTGCGCGAGGTGCTCGTCGACGACGCCGGCAAGCAGGCGACCGTGATCGTCCCCGACGATCAGCTATCGCTGGCGATCGGTCGCGAGGGCCAGAACGCGCGGCTCGCCGCGCGGCTGACCGGCTGGCGGATCGACATCCGCTCGGAGACCGAGTTCGCCGCCGAGGAGGCCGAGCACGGCTACGAGCAGGAAGAGGCGCAGGGCCGTTGCGCGGCGATCCTGTCCAACGGCCGCCGCTGTCCCAACGCGGCGCTGCCCGGATCCCACTACTGCGGGATCGAGGCCCACCAGGCACTCGAGGGCAAGGACACAAATCAGGTGCAGGCCGCCGCAAACGGCAGCGACTAGGCCCTTACACTGGACGTAGATGAATAAGCGTGTGCATCAGATCGCCAAGGAGCGCGGGCTCGCCGCCAAGGAGGTCCTCGAGCGGCTGAAGGCCGGCGGCCTCGAGGTGAAGGCGGTCTCGTCTTCGGTCGATGAGGCCCAGGCGCGCCGGATTCTCGGAGACGGGGACGGTACCGGCGACGGCGCCGCCCAGAAGGCCACACCGGCCGCCGCGAAGCCGGCGCCGCGCGACGGCGCCCGCACCGGCTCGGGCAACGCTTCCGCCCGCTCGGGCAACGGCCCGGCGCGGTCGGGCAACGGACCTGCGTCGGGCAACGGGCCTGCGCGCTCGGGCAACGGGCCTGCGCGCTCGGGCAACGGGCCCACGCGCTCGGGAGATGCGCCCGCGCGCGGCCGCAGTGATGCAGCAGCCGGCGGCCGCAGCGATCGCAGCGATGCCCCTCGCGCGCGCGCCGATGCCCCGGCTCGTGGTCGCGCGGACGGACCAGGTCGCGGTCGCGCCGCCGACGATGCACCCGCTCGTGACGATGCCAGCCGTCCGCCCAGCAACGGCGCCGACACGCCTGCGCCAGGCGGCGACAACGGCCCGTCCGGCGCCGAGACTTCGCACAAGCGCCCGACTCGCGACTCGCTCCAGGGCGAGCGCGCGCCCGGTAACGCCGGCGGCCGGCGGCGCGTGGTGATCGACTCGCAGGCGTCTCGCCGCAACACCGGCCCCCCGGGCCAGTCCAACCAGCCCCCGCGCCGTCAGCGGCGAGGTCGCCGTCGCCGCGGCGTGTACGACGACGAGGCCGAATCGCGTCCGTCGACTTCGCAGATGGCGCTCGCCGGGACCGACGCGGTTCGGATCAGGTCCGGGTCGACGGTCAAGGACGTCGCCGAGTATCTGGGCGTCCCCGTGCCCGAGATCATGAAGCAGCTGATGGCGCTCGGCGAGATGAAGACGCTGACGACGACTCTCTCCGACGACGCCATCCAGGTGCTCGCGGCCGAGCTCGGCAAGACCGTGGAGGTCATTCACTCCGAGGACGAGACGGTCGCCGAGCCCGTGTTCAACGACGCCGAGGAGACGCTCGTCGAGCGGCCGCCGGTCGTCACGATCATGGGCCACGTCGACCACGGCAAGACTTCGCTGCTCGACGCGATCCGGCAGACGCAGGTCGCGGCCGGCGAGGCCGGCGGCATCACTCAGCACATCGGCGCTTATCAGGTCCAGCGAGACGGCCGGGAGATCACGTTCCTGGACACGCCCGGTCACGAGGCGTTCACCGCGATGCGAGCCCGTGGCGCCAAGGTGACCGACATCGCCGTGATCGTCGTCGCTGCCGACGACGGCGTGAAGCCCCAGACCCAGGAGGCGGTCGACCACGCCAAGGACGCGGCCGTGCCGATGCTGGTCGCGGTCAACAAGATCGACAAGGAGGGCGCGCAGCCCGACCGCGTCCGCGCCGAGATGGCGCAGCTGGGCCTGCAGCCGGTCGAGTGGGGCGGAGAGACCGAGTTCGTCGACGTCTCGGCGAAGACTCAGGAGGGCCTCGAGGATCTGCTCGAGACGATCCTGGTGATGGCCGAGGTCGAAGAGCTCCGCGCCAACCCGGACGCCCCGGCGTCGGGATCCGTGATCGAGTCCAAGCTCGACCCGGGCCGCGGCCCGGTGGTGACGATTCTGATCGGGCGCGGCACGCTCGAGGTCGGCGACGCGCTCGTCGCCGGCGCGCACTGGGGCCGGGTCCGCGCGATGCACGACTTCCTAGGTCAGCGCGTCAACGCGGCGCTGCCCGGCGAGCCCGTCGAGGTGCTCGGGTTCGACGGCGTGCCGGAGGCCGGCGAGCACGTTCGCGTGGTCGAGAACGAGCGGCGGGCGCGACAGCTCGCCGGCGAGCGCGCCACCCGCCTGAAGGCCGAGGCGCTGGCCCGGCGCTCGGGCAAGAAGGTCTCGCTCGAGGACATCTTCAAGAGCGGCGTCCAGGAGCTGAACCTGGTGCTGAAGTCCGACGTGGCCGGCTCGCTCGAGGCGATCCAGGACGAGATCGCCAAGCTGCCGCAGGACGAGGTCTCGGTCAACGTGATCCGCGGTGCCGTCGGCGCCGTGACCGAATCCGACGTGATGCTCGCGTCCGCTTCCGACGCGGTGATCCTGTCCTTCAATGTCCGCCCGGTCGGCGACGCCCGCCAGGTGGCCGACCGCGAGGGCGTCGAGATCCGTCACTACGCGGTGATCTACCGCGCGATCGAGGAGCTCCGCGACGCGATGCAGGGCATGCTCGCTCCCGAGGAGGTCGAGGACGCGCTCGGCTCGGTCGAGGTCCGCCAGATCTTCCGCGCCTCGCGTGTGGGCACGATCGCCGGCTGTCACGTCACCGAGGGCAGGATCACGCGCGGGTCGAAGGTCCGCCTCGTCCGCGACGGCACGGTCGTCTACGACGGTGAGATCCAGAGCCTGCGCCGCTTCAACGAGGACGTGCGCGAGGTTGCCGCCGGCTTCGACTGCGGGATCGTGCTCAGGGACTTCGCCGACGTCAAGGAAGGCGATGTGCTCGAGACCTACGCCACGCGTCAGGTCGAACGCGAGCTCGTCTAGCGGCCGGTGGCCGCGAATGTCGCACAGCGGCTACGTCGCGGTGCTGGTCATCGACCTGCATTTTCCAGACGCAGGCAGCCTCAAGGCCAAGCGCAAGGAGCTGTCCTCGATCAAGGCGCAGCTGCACGGCCGGCTTGGTGTCGCGGTGGCCGAGGTCGACTATCAGGACCTGTGGCAGAGGGCCAGGCTGACCGCGGCTCTGACCGGTGGATCGCTCGCGGTGCTGGAGGCGGCGGCGGACAAAGTCGAGCGGTGGATCCACGCGCGGTGGCCCGACCAGGTGCGGGTCGTGCGGATCGTCAGCTCGGTCGAGGAGTTGCACGGGTGAGCGCTAACAGGCTGATGACTCGATACGGGGCGAGTGGGTAGGATGGGCGAAGGCCGGATGCGTCGCGTCGATGAGGCCGTGCGAGCGGTGCTCAGCGACGCGATCGCCAAGGATCTCCAGGATCCACGCGTTGGATTCGTGACCGTGACCGCAGTCAAGACCAGCCCCGATCTTCGCCATGCGCGCGTCTACGTCAGCGTCCTGGGTGACGAGCAGACACGGTCGGACACGCTCGCCGGGTTGCGCTCCGCTCGCGGCTTCCTCCAGGGCCGCGTCGCGGCCGAGCTGTCGCTCAGGCACACGCCGGCGGTGACGTTCGAGTACGACGATTCGATCGATCGCGGGATGCGGATCTCGCAGCTGATCGACCAGGGACCGGGTGGGCGGGGGCCGATGCATGAGAACGGAGCTAGCGCAAACCGCGACGAGGTACTCGCCGCGCTCCGCTCCGCCGACAAGCTGATCGTTGTCACCCACGAGAATCCCGACGGCGACGCCCTCGGGTCGCTGATCGCGATGCAGGCGATCCTGACCCTGATGGGTGGCGACTGCCTGATGTTCATCGACGACGAGCGATCTGCCCCTCCCGCAGGAGTACCGCTTCTTCGAGCTCTCAGGCCTGGTGAGTGCGCCGCCCGACGATCTGGACGAGCGCACGATCGTGTTCCTCGACTGCGGCAATCTCGAGCGCAACCCGGCCGTCGCGTTCCGCCGGGAGGCCGGGGTGGGTGGGTCCAAATCTCACATCGTCAACATCGACCACCACCACGACAACACTCTGTTCGGCACGGTCAACTACGTGCTGCCCGAGGCGTCGTGCACGGCCGAGATCGTGTGGGACCTGATGCACGGCTTGGGGGTCAAGCCGACGCTCAACATCGCCGAGGCGCTGTACGTCGGATTGATCACCGACACCGGCCGCTTCATGTACGAGAACACCGGCCCGCGCGCGCACGAGATGGCCGCCGATCTGATCGAGGCCGGCGTCGACGTCCACGAGATCTACCGGCGCGTGTACGAGGGCGTCCCGTACGGCAAGCTCGCGCTGCTCGCTCGCGGGCTCGCCAAGGTCCACCGCTTCGACGGCGGCCGGCTGACCGTCACCGAGCTCGACGCGCACGACTTCGCCGAGTCCGGCGCGGAGGAGAGCTACTCCGAAGGGGTGATCGACCACCTGCGCGCGGTCGAGGGAACCGCGGTCGCCGCACTGATCCGCGCGCGGAGCGGGAACAACGACGGCGGGCGGGCCCGCAAGGTGTCGCTACGCGCCAGCGACGAGCGTGTCGACGTGTCGGCGATCGCGCGCGTCCAGGGCGGTGGCGGTCACCGTCAGGCGGCGGGCTTCTCGACATCGCTTCAGTGGGACGAGCTGGTCGCCTTCCTCCGTGAGGAAGTCGAACAGCAGCTCTCGCCGAAGTAGCGTGAGCGCCGACCAGCTCGACGGCGTCGTCGTCTACGACAAGCCGGTCGGCATCACCTCGCATGACGTGGTCGCGCGGATGCGCCGCGCGCTCGGCCGTCGCAAGGTGGGCCACGCCGGAACGCTCGATCCGTTCGCGACCGGGCTGTTGCTGATCCTGGTCGGTCGCGCCACGCGCGCGCAGCGGTTCCTGATGGCGCTGCGCAAGACCTACGAGGCAACGGCGAGGTTCGGCGCGACGTCGAGCACCGGCGATCCCGAGGGGGAGATCGTGACGACCGGAGTGGTGCCGTCCGGCGATCTCGACCTCCCGACAGGGTCCGTGCGTCAGCGCCCGCCGGCCTACTCCGCGGTGAAGGTCGGCGGCCGGCGCGCATACGCGCTCGCGCGCGCCGGGGAGGCGGTCGAGCTCGCCGAGCGGGTCGTCGAGGTCTACCGCTTCGAGGAGCGATGGCGTGACGGCGACCGGCGCGGCTTTACGATCGAGTGCTCGTCGGGGACGTACGTGCGGAGCCTGATCGCGGACTCTCGGCGACGCATACTGCACCCAGCTCCGCCGCACGGCGATCGGGCCGTTTGACGTCGCCGACGCCGATCCCGAGCGGATCATCGGCCTCGACGCCGCGCTCGGCTTCATGCCCGAGGTCCGGCTCGATCCCGAGCAGGCATGGCGAGCCGCGCACGGTGGGGCGGTGGCGCTCGGTGGCGCGGTGGCGCACGGTGCGGTCGCGGGGGACGCGGGGGCCGAGGGTGCGGTCGTCAGGCTGACTGACGCCGACGGGCTGATAGCGCTGGCGCAAGCGCGTCCCGGGGGCCTGCTCGCTCCGATCGTCGGCCTCCGGGGCTGACAGACCCGGAGACCACTAGCCTTCCGCGCCAATGCGAGTGACGATGCTTTCCGAGGTCCGGGAGCGGCCGCGGCGAGTGGCAGTCGGCGAATTCGACGGCGTCCACCTCGGACACCGCGAGGTGATCCGCGGCAGCGACACGGTGCTCACGTTCGAGCCCCATCCGTTGCGCGTGATCCGTCCGGAGGCGGCGCCGAAGCTGTTGACGAGCCTCGAGGCCAAGACCGAGCTGATCGAGGCGCTCGGGGTCGAGGAGCTCGTCGTGATCCCTTTCGACGACGGGTTCGCCCACCAGACGGCCGCGGAGTTCGTCGACGACATCCTCGTCGAGCGGTTGCGGGCGACGCGTGTCTCGGTGGGCGAGAACTTCCGCTTCGGCCACCTGCGCCGCCGGCGATCCCGAGATGCTTGGCGCCGACGCGCGGTTCGAGACGCGGGTCGTGCCGCTGGTCGAGGTCGACGGCGAGATCGTCTCCTCGAGCCACATCCGCGGGCTGGTGCTGGCCGGCGAGGTCGAGACCGCGATGCGCTTCCTCGGCGCGCCGTTCCAGCTCCGGGGCGAGGTCGTCCAGGGCGACCAGCGCGGCCGCACGCTCGGGTTCCCGACCGCCAACCTCGTCCCCGACGAGGCGCTCGTGTGCCCGGGCCACGGGATCTATGCCGCCCGCACCGCGGAGGCCTGCGCCGCGGTCAGCATCGGCGTCCGGCCCACGTTCGGCACCGGCCGGGCGCTGCTGGTGGAGGCGTACCTGCTCGACTTCGACGGGGACCTGTACGGACGCACGCTCCGCATCGACTTTCTCGCGCGCCTGCGCGGCGAGCGCCGGTTCGAGTCGCCCGACGCGCTCGTCGAGCAGATGCAGCGCGACGTCGAGCTCACGCGCGAGCTGATGCGAACGGGTCGGCCTGCTAGCCTCAGCCGACCGATGGCCATCACCCAGGAACGCAAGCAGGAGCTCACCGCCAAGTACGGCGACAGCCCCGCCGACACCGGCAAGACCGAGGTCCAGATCGCGCTGCTGACCGCGCGGATCAACGACCTCAACGACCACCTGCGCGAGCACCGCAAGGATCACCATTCGCGGCGCGGTCTGCTGATGCTCGTCGGCCGCCGGCGGCGGCTGCTGAACTACCTGCGCCACGAGGATCTCGAGCGCTACCGCACGATCCTGCGCGAGCTCGGCCTGCGACGGTGAGCGACCCCTCCGCCGACGGGCCGATCCCGGCCGGCTCCCCGGTCCCGGACTTCACGCTGATGCGCGAGGACGGCAGCGAGTTCACGCGCGCCGATCTCGAGGGCAACACGACCGTGCTCGTGTTCTATCCGTTCGCGTTCAGCCCGGTTTGCACCGATCAGATCGGGCTCTACGAGGACGTGCTCAGCGACTACCTGGCCAAGCGCGGCGTCGACCATGTATGGCGTGTCCTGCGACGCGCGCTGGTCGCAGACGGCGTTTCGCGAGAAGCTCGGCGTGAGCATCCCGCAGCTGTCGGACTTCGAGCCCAAGGGAGCGGCCTGCCGCGCCTTCGGCGTTTACCACCCCGGCGGCTTCCCGCAGCGCGCGCTCGTGATCGTCGGACCCGACGCCGTCGTGGGGTGGAGCTACCAGGCCCCGTCGCCGGCGGACCTGCCCGGGGCCAACCTGATCTTCGACGGGCTCGACGCGATCGCGCCGGATCCGCGAGCGCTTGAGCGACCTCAGCTCGGCTCCACTTCCCGGGCTGCGCGAATCGGACCACGTCAGAGGCCCGGACGGCGCCCCGCTCGTGATCGTGTACGCCGACTTCGAGTGCCCGTACTGCGCCGCCGCGGAGCTGAAGCTCCGAGCGGTCGCGGCTGCGGATCGTGTTCCGGCACTTCCCCGTTCGCTCGAGCCATCCCGCGCGCCTGGCCGGCGGCGTGCGCGGCCGAGGCGGCCGCGCTCCAGGGCCGCTTCTGGGAGATGCACGACCTGCTGTTCGGCGATCAGGGACGGCTCGAGGATCCCCACCTGTGGGCGCGGGCGCGGACGCTCGGCCTCGACCTCGAGCGGTTCGACGCCGACCGGCGCAGCGAGCCGGTACGGGCGCGCGTCCGCGGCGACTTCGAATCAGGCGTGAGGGGTGGTGTCGTGACGACGCCGACGCTGGTCGCGAACGGCGCCCTGCACACCGGCGAGATCGATGTCCACTCGCTCGAGCGGCTGGCCGTCGGCGGGGGCTGAGCGACTCCCGTCCGCGCCGGCCGCGAACGCCGGCAGCTGGAGCGCGAAGATCGAGCCGTGCCCGGTGTTCTGCACCGTGCAGCGCCCGCCGTGGGCCTTCGCGATTGCGTCGACGATCGCCAGGCCAAGCCCGACCCCTCCGGCTGACCGCGTGCGCGCCGCGTCGGCCCGGGCGAAGCGGTCGAAGATCCGCGCGAGCGCCTCCTCGTGCACCCCGCAGCCCTCGTCCTCCACCTCGATCAGCAGCTGCTCCGGCCCGTTGCGAACCGCGCGCAGCTCGATCGCGTCGTCCTTGCGCGTGTACTTGATCGCGTTCTCGAGGAGCGCGTCGAGCGCGGCGCGCAGCCGGTCCGGATCCACGAGCAGCTGCCCGGCCGCGAGCGGCCCGAGCCGCCATGCCCGCGGGGCCACCTCCGACCATCGCATGAACACGTCCTCCAGGAACGGCTCTACCTCGACGCCCTCGATCTGGAGGAAGTCGGGCTGCTCGGCGGCGCGAGCAGCAGCAGCCGGTCGATGATCGCGTCCATCCGGTCGAGCTCGTCGAGCGCGACCTCGAGCTCGGCATCCGAGCCGCCTCCGAGCAGCAGCTCGAGGTGGCCGCGGGCGATCGTCACCGGCGTGCGCAGCTCGTGCGAGGCGTCGTGCATGAACCGCTCCTGGCGCTCGAGCATCGAGCGCCGGTCCTCGGCCGCGCCTCGGCGATATCGAGCTCATCGATCACGGCGGCGGGCGTGCCGACCGATCAGCACGACGATCATGACCAGCAGCGGGCCTCCGCACAGAATCGTCTGCCAGTCGGGCCATGCCATGATCGCGGCGTAGGCTGGCCACCGCGAACGCGGCCCACAGCAGCTCTACTCGGTAGCGTCGCAGTGACCGGCGCAGCTCACGCAGCCGCACGATAGCCCGCATTGCGCACGGTCTCGATCGGGGCATCCGGGCCGAGGCGCCGGCGCAGCCGCCTGATGCAGACGTCGACGACGTTCGATCTCGGATCGAAGTCGTACCCCCATACCTCGGACAGCAGCCGCTCGCGGCTGACCACCTCGCCGACGTGCGCCAGCAGGAAATGCAGCAACCGGAACTCGCGGTCGGACAGGTCGGCCACGACCTCGCCGACGCGGGCTTGACGCCGCGCGAGGTCGAGCACCAGGCTCCCGACGCGGATCACGGTGCCGTCGTCGGCGACGCGCGCGCGCCGCAGCTGCACCCGCGCCCGGGCCAGCAGCTCGTCGAGCGAGAACGGCTTGGCGACGTAGTCCACCGCCCCGAGCTCGAAGCTCCGCAGCTTGATCGGGAGGTCGCTGCGCGCCGACAGGATCAGCACGGGGAGGTCCGACCGCTCGCGGTGCAGCTCCCGGAGCGCGTCCAGGCCGCTGGCAGCCGGGCAGCAGCAGGTCGAGGATCACCAGGTCGTAACTGCCCGGCAGCGCCCGCGCTGAGTCCCTGCTCGCCATCCGCGACCACGTCGACGCCGAAGCCCTCGGCCTCGAACGCCCGGGCAAGGAAGGCGCGAATCCGCGCCTCATCCTCAACAATCAATATTCGCATTTGCTCTTTCGAGCCCCCACGGCTCGCGAACGACACTGTCGAGCAGATGACCTGTAGATGACGGCTCGATGACATCGCCGTCATCTGGGGCTCTGCCGTCGCGGGGGAATGTATAACACCGCGCCGAGGGAGAGAAGGACGGAGATGAGCTCTTACGGCAGACGATTGTTAGGTGTTACGCTTGCGACCGCAATCGTTTGCGTCGCGATCGGGCTCTACATCGGGCTGTACCTGACGAACGTGCCCGGATCGGTGGCCGCGACCCGCGTCGGCCCGGTCACGAATCTGACGCTCGGGACCGTTCCTGCGGCTGCGCTCAACGACCCGCATCCGACCTGGGTCTCGTACTACGTCACCGCGCCGAACGACACCAACTGGCGCCACGAGACGACGTTCGTGCTGCCCGCGAACTCGCTCGTTCACGTGACGATCTACCAGTTCGACTCGGAGACCGGGCTGCGCAACCCGTTCATCGGAGCGGCCACCGGCACGATCGGCGGGCACTTTCCAGCTGAACGGGAAGACCGTGCGGTCGATCGACCCCGACGCGGCCTCCCACGTATTCGCGATCCCGGAAATCGGCCTGTCGGTGCCCCTTCTCGGCACCCCGGACAGCGCCAAGAACCCGTGCGCCAACGCGCCGTGCCCGCTCAGCACGGACCACGAGACGATCTCGTTCACGTTCCGCACGCCGGGCAAGGGCCTGTACCGCTGGCAGTGCTTCGTCCCGTGCGCGGCGGGCTTCATCCAGGGCTTCGGCGGGCCGATGCAGACGGTCGGCTACATGGACGGATTCCTCAAGGTCGTCTGAGCCCTGCCTGATGAGTGAGGCCAACCACTTCCGCCGCGTTCTGGTGATCTGGCTCGTCGCGAGCGTCATCGCGACGCCGCTCGTCATCTTCGTGCTCGCGCCGATCGTGCCGCCCGGCAACGGCACGGTCCAGTCGGCGGGCCAGGTCACCGACAACACCGTGCTGTTCGGCCTCTCGACGCCGATTGCGCTGGCGGTCATCGTGTGGTTCCTGTACGCGGTGATCGTGTTCCGCGAGCGCGAGCCCGGCGTCGTGCTCGACGGCCCGCCGCTCCGCGGCGACGCGCGGATCCAGATGTGGTGGGTCGTGATCACGACCACGATCGTCCTGTTCCTCGCCGGCTACGGCTCGGTCCGTCTGCTGTCCGACGGCGCCGGCGGCGGCCAGGGGCCCAACCCGATCGCGGCCCCGTCCCAGGCGAAGGATCCGGCGCTCCAGGTCCAGGTGATCGCCCAGCAGTGGCAGTTCACCTACCGCTTCCCGAGCTACGGCGGCGTCGAGACCCAGCATCTCGATATCCCCGCGAACACCACGATCGCGTTCAACGTGACCTCGCTCGACGTGATCCATTCGTTCTGGGCCTACCAGCTCGGCGTCAAGGCGGACGCGAACCCCGGGCGAGAACAACATCGCGTACGTGACCACGAAGCAGCCGCTGACGTTCAGCATCCGCTGCGCCGAGCTGTGCGGCGTCTGGCACGGCTACATGTTCGACACCGGGCACGTGGTCACGAAGACGCAGTTCGCCACGTGGATCGCCGCACAGCGAGTGAAGTACGCACCGGCGACCAAGCTGCTGGGGCCGTATTCGAAGACGTACTTCCCGGATCCCCAGAGGAGAGGCGGATGAGCGCGATCACAGTGACGGCCGAGAAGCCCCCGGTGTGGCGGCGCCTGATCGGCTTCAACCTGCTCACGGCGGTCGTGCTCGGGATCGTCGGATACCTGATCGGCTACTGGATCGGCGGCCGGATCCACGCTTACAGCATCTCGTACTACTCGGCGGAAGCCGGGCAGAACGACATCTCGATCTTCCTCGGCTACGGGTTCGGCGTGGTCGGCTTCCTGATCGGCCTCGGCTTCGGCAACTACCCGCTCCGGCGGCTGCTCGGGTATCCGCCGACGCTGGCCGAGCACGAGGGTGAGGACGAGGGCCTCGGCCGCTACTTCCGGCTGTGCACCGACCACAAGGTCGTGGCGCTGCAGTACATGGTCGGGATCGGTTTCTTCTTCGCGATCGGCGGGCTCAACGCGATGCTGATCCGCACCGAGCTGCTCAACCCCAACACGCACGCGTTCGGACCCAACCAGTACCTGACGCTGGTCGGCCTGCACGGCTCGATGATGATGGGAATCATGACGTCGTCGATCCTCGGGCCATTCGCGAACTGGCTCGTGCCGCTGATGATCGGTTCGCGCCGGATGGCGTTTCCGCGGATCGAGGCGTTCACGTTCTGGCTGCTGATGGCGGCCGGCGTGATCCTGTGTACGACGATCTTCTTCGGCGGGTTCCAGACCGGCTGGACCGGCTACGAGCCGCTCGGCGCCCAGGGCACCGCCGGCTACGACGCCTACATCGGCTTCTTCGCGCTCGTCGGCGTGTCGATGACGCTGCTCGGGTTCAACCTGCTGGCGACGATCATCACGATGCGCGCGCCGGGGATGACGTGGACGCGGCTGCCGATCTTCGTCTGGAGTGTGGTGGCGACCGCGATCCTGATGCTGCTGGCCTCGCCGATGCTGGCGGCGTCGCTGTTCATGGCGGCGTTCGACCGCACCGTGCAGACCGCGTTCTTCATCCCGGGCAACGGCGGCTCGAGCTTCCTGTGGCAGAACCTGTTCTGGGTGTTCGGACACCCCGAGGTGTACATCGTCGCGCTGCCAGGGTTCGGGATCGCGCTCGAGCTATTGCCGGTGTTCTGCCGGAAGCCTCTATGGGGTTACCGGATCGCGGTCGCCGGCATGCTCGGGGTCACCCTGCTCAGCTTCTTCGTGTGGCAGCACCACCTGTTCGTCAGCGGTATCAACGCCGACCTGCGGCCGTTCTACATGCTGTCGACCGAGCTGATCTCGATTCCGACCGGGTTCATCTTCCTGTGTGCGATGGGCACGCTCTGGCGCGGTCGGATACGGCTGACCGTCCCGATGCTGTTCGTGCTCGGATGGGCGTTCAACTTCCTGTTCGGCGGCATCTCCGGCGTGTTCCTGTCAGACGCGCCGAGCGACGTCACCACCCACGGGAGCTTCTTCACGATGGCTCATTTCCACTACACGATCATGGGCGGACTGGTGTTCACGTTCTTCGCGGGGATCTACTACTGGATCCCGAAGATGACCGGGTACAAGCTGTCGGAGACGCTCGGGAAGATCCACTTCTGGTCGCTGTTCATCGCGTTCAACTCGACGTTCGGGCCGCTGTTCGCGCTCGGCCTGATGGGCATGCCGAGACGCGTGGTCACCTATGCGGAAAATCTCAAGCCGCTCAACGACTGGGTGTCGGTGTCGGCATATGTGATCGGGCTGTCGATGCTCGTATTCCTCTACAACGTCGTGTCGTCGCTGATCTTCAAGCGCGTCCCGGAGGTGGCGAACCCCTGGCACTCGAAGTCGCCCGAGTTCCAGCTCCCGACGCCCGTGCCGGTTCACGACTTCGATCGGATCCCCGTGTTCGACGCCGACCCGTATCCGTACGGCGTCGAGCCGATGCCGGTGCCGACGGTGGCGCCCGCCGGCGGGGCCGCGTAGACGATGGAAGCGTCAGCCCCCCTCGCCGCACACATCGAGCCCGAGCCGCGTGAGTGGCAGCTCCGGGCGCTGTGGGTCGGTGCCCGCATGCTGTGCGGCGCCGCCTCGTTCTTCTTCATGGCGTTTCTGTTCGCGTACTTCTACCTGCGCTCGCTCGACGTCAACAAGAGCTGGAAGATCGGGACGGTCAATCCTCCGACGGGCTTCGGTGTGGCGATCGCGGTGGTGCTGGTGGTCGAGCGCGGTCCTGCTGCGGATGGCGTCCAAGCGGCCGACCGAGGCTACGGCGTTCGGACTCGCCGCACTCGGGCTCGCGCTCCTCTCGATCGTGCTCCAGGTGATCGCTTGGACCACGCTCGGCTTCGGCCCCGCGAGCGGCGGCTACGCGAGCGTCTACGTCGGTTGGACCGCGTGGTACGCGGTGTTCACGCTGGCGTGCGTGTACTGGATCGAAACCCAGATCGCGAGCGTTTGGCGCCTCGGTCGCGAGGGTGTCAAGCGCCCGCGCGCCGAAGGGGTGCCCGCCGACGACGTCGAGCTGCTCGGCGCGGGGCTCGAAGCGTGCTCGTTCTTCTGGGCGCTACTACGTGGTGCTCGGCGTGATCGCGTGGATCGTCCTGTACCTGGTGTGATGTGAGCTGGGGGGGCTGGTCGATCGAACCCCCGGTCGCCTACGTGGCGATCGCCGGGCTCCTGTACTGGCTGGGCGGACGGTCGCGAACCGTGCGGGCGCGGCACGAGCCGTGGAGAACCGCCTCGTTCGTGGCCGGGCTTGTCACGATCGTGCTCGCGCTCGATTCGCCGATCGACGGGTACGCCGACCAGCTGTTCTGGATGCACATGCTCCAGCACATCATCCTGCTGACGGTCGCGCCGCCGCTGATCCTGTTCGGACGTCCGTGGCCGCGGATGTGGCGCGCGCTGCCGCTGGGCACGCGGACGACGGTCGGTCGGGCGATCGCGCGGGGGCGCTGGACCGCGCCGCTGCGAGCGCTCGCGCGCCCGCTGCCCGCGTTCATCCTGTTCAACGCGACGATCATCTTCTGGCACATACCGTTCGCGTACAACGCGACACTCGAGTCCCCGGCGACACACCAGCTCGAGCACGCGATGTTCTTCTTCACCGGGCTGCTGTTCTGGGCCCGCGTGATCGATCCAGGCCCGCTGCGCCCACAGCTGATCTGGCCGATGCGCGTCGCGTACGTGGTCGGCGCGATGGTCGTCGGATGGATGCTGGCGATCGCGCTGGTGCTCGCGCCCCACCCGCTGATCCCGTTCTACGCCGCGCTCACGCACCGGCCCGGCGGGATCTCCGCGCTGACCGACCAGCAGCTCGCCGGCGGGATGATGTGGGTGCCCGGTTCGATCTCCTACACGATCGCGATGATGCTCGGGTTCTACCGCTGGCTCGAGCCTGACGCAGGAACGTCCAAGAGTCGGGCCGCGCTGACGACCTGAGAGGAGAACCACGACATGCCATCGATCCCGATCGCCAGTTTCCTCGCCGGTTCGCTGGAGTCGCTGCTGTTTCCGATCCTGCTGCTGATCGGGCTCGCGGTCTGGTACGTGGTTTCAGTCAGGCGTCGCTTCGCGGGGGATCCGCGCGATCCCTCGGAGACGGACCGCCCGGTCACCGACGCGCCGAAGAACACGGCCGCGGCGCTCGGAGACGTTCCCGAGCAGAAACCCTGATGGAGGCGGGCGCGGGCATCCGGCCGGGCTCTTCGAAGCAGCGTCCCCGCCCCGCGCATATCGCTGCCGTCCTGGCCATGGCCGTGGTGCTCGGCGTCGCTGCGGCGGCCGTCGCGCATTTCGTGATCGCCGGGGGCTCGTCGTCCACGCCGGCGGGGGGCTTGGCAGCGCCGGCGACCGTGAGCTCGCGGTTCGGGCTCGACGGACAGGCGACGTGGCCTGCCGGCGCCCGGCCCGCGCCGGCGATCACCGGATTGCGGGACCAGAGCGGTCATGTGTTCTCGCTGGCGTCGTTGCGGGGGCGCACGATCGCGATGACCTTCTTCGACTCGCACTGCATGCAGGAGTGCCCGCTCGAAGGGCGTGCGATCGCCGCGGCCGAGCGCTCGCTCCCCGCGGCCGAGCGCCCGGTGCTAGTCGCGGTCAGCGTGAACCCCGCGCAGGACACGCCGGCCAGCGACGCCGCCGCGGCGAAGGCGTGGGGACTCAGCGACGTCGCCCCCTGGCATTGGCTGATGGGAACGCCCGCCGAGCTCCGCCGGGTGTGGAGCGAGTACCACATCTACGTCGGCAAGCCGACGGACGGGGACATTCCCCACACTGAGGCGCTGTACCTGATCGACACCCGTGGGGACGAGCGCTCGGGGTACCTGTATCCGTTCGCGACGCGGTTCGTGACCCACGACCTGACGGTGCTGGCGGCGCCGGCGTCGCGGCGGACGGAGTAGCTGTGGTCGTCGTGACTGACAGCGTGCAGGCGGCGCCGGCGGTCCCGCAGGCGCGAGCGCGGGCGCGGGTCGTCACCGGCACGGCCGCGTGGAGCGACTACGTGACGTTGACCAAGCCGCGCATCATGTCGCTGCTGGTGCTCACCGCCGTATGCGCGATGGTCGCCGCGGCGGGTGGGGCGCCGGCGCTGGGAGCGTTGATGGCGTTGGTGATCGGCGGCGGGCTCGCGTGCGGCGGCGCGAGCGCGCTCAACCATGTGATCGACCGCGACATCGACCGGCTGATGGGGCCGCGCACCGCCTCACGCCCCGTCGCCGCCGGTCGGATCAGCCCGAGGCGGGCGGTCGTGTTCGCGGCGGTGCTGCTGGCGTCGTCGTTTGCGGTGATGGTGGCGTTCGACAACCTGCTCGCCGCCGCGCTGGCGCTCAGCGGGGGCGCCTATTACGTGCTCGTCTACACGCTGTGGCTGAAACGGACGACGCCGCACAACATCGTGATCGGCGGGGCTGCCGGCGCGATCCCGACGCTGTCGGGGTGGGCCGCCGCAGGCGGCCACCTCGGCATCGGCGCCGTCTACCTGTTCACGATCGTGCTGGTGTGGACCCCGCCGCACTTCTGGGCGCTCGCGCTGCTGCTGGAACGCCAGTACGCCGCGGCACGGATTCCGATGCTGCCCGTCGTCCGCGGCGCGCGCGCGACCGCGCGCCAGGTGCTCGCGTATTCGGTCGTGCTGGTGGCGTTGACGCTCGTGCCCGGGCTGCTCGGGACTTTCGGGGCGGTCTATCTCGGAGCCGCGTTCGCGCTCGGGGTGGCGTTCGTCGCGCTCGCCTGGCGACTGTGGCGCGAGCGCACGCCCGGCCGCGCCGGCGTCCTGTTCCACTTCTCGCTGCTGTACCTCGCGCTGCTGTTCGTCGCCGTCGCGCTCGACGCAGCGTTGCGCTGAGGTCGCCGGCGCCTACGGCGCGGTCGCGGCGGGTTGATCGCCGGTGCCTACGGAGCGGTCGCGGCGGGCTTGATCGCCGGCGCCGCCTGTGGGCCCTGGAGTGCCATGCGCTCCACCTCTTCGAGCGTCGGGGCGCGACCGCGCAGAGGCTGCGGGGTCGGGTCTGCCCTGAGCGCCGCCCGGAGCAGATCGAGGTGGCGCGGGATGATCTGCGAGTCGAGGTGCGCGTAGGCGGAGGCCGCCTCGCACACGCCCTTGAACAGCATCAACACGTCCATCGCGCCGATGTCCTGACGCACCGCGCCCGCCTCCTGCGCCCGAGCGAGCAGGTCGCCGAGGACGCCGACGATCCGGGCGTGCGCGGCGCGGATTTCGTCGTTGGCGAGCCAGATGTCCGCGACCGCCTCGAACACCACCCGGTCGACCTGCTGGCGCCCGACTATCTCGGCGAGGAACTCGAACAGCGCCTCGCCGGGGTCGGGAGACTCGAGCAGGCTCTGGCCCAGGTCCACGGCCTCGCCCATCCGCTCGACCAGGATCGCCGCGATCAGGGCCTCCTTGGAGGGGAAGTTCCGGAACAGCGTGCCCCGGCCGACACCGGCTCGGTCGGCGATCTCGCCGACGCCGACGTCGAGCCCGCGCTCGCGGAACAGCTCGCCGGCGGCGTCGAGCACGCGCCGCCGGTTTCGCTCTGCATCAGCACGGAGTGCCCGCTCCCCTGGCGTCATCGCTGTGGATTCTCCTACGCCGCGGCCGGGGAAGGCGCCAGCTCGAGGTCGACGTTCTCCAGGTCGCGACGTCGCACCGTCGCCGCGAGGATCACGCCGCCGGCGGCCAGCATCACCGCTGCCGCCGTGAACGCGACCTGATAGCCCGACACCCTCGCGGCGGTGGCCGCGACTGTTGACACGCTCCCGTGGACACCGCCGAGGACGCTCGAGGTCTTGCTCGCCGCGAGGGTCGCCAGGATCGCCAGGCCGAGAGAGCCGCCGACCTGCTGGGCCGTGTTGAACAGACCCGAGGCCAGGCCCGCGTCGTTGACGTCGACGCCACCGGTCGCCATCAGCGTGATCGGCACGAACACCAGTCCCATCCCGATGCTCATCGGCAGCAAGCCGGGAAGCAGATTCCCGGCGTAGGTGCCGTGCACCGGCACCCGGGACAGCACCACCATCCCGATCGTCGCCAGCACGATTCCGATCAGCGCCACGTTGCGTACGCCCGCGCGCTTGACCAGCGGCTGGGCGATACCGGCGCCGACGATGATGCCACCGGTAACCGGCAGGAACGCCAGGCCGGCCGTCAGCGGGCTGTAGCCGAGGACGTCCTGGACGTACAGCGAGGCGAAGAAGAACATCCCGAACAGACCCGAGGCGACGAGCAGCAGCACGACGTCGGCGACCGTCAGCGTCTTGACGCGGAAGATGCTGAGCCGGATCAGCGGAGCCGCGCTCCGTCCCTCGACCGCGACGAACGCCGCCAGCAGCACCAACGCGGCAGCAATCAGTCCGATCGTGCGCGCCGAGCCCCAGCCGAACGACTGGGCCTTGACGATCGCGTACACGAGCACGATCAAGCCGCCGGTGACCGTGATGGCGCCGGCGAGGTCGAACGTGCGGTGCTTGAGGTCCGCGCGCGACTCGGGCACATACCGCAGCGCGAGCAGCACGGTGGCGATGCCGACGGGGACGTTCACGATGAAGATCCACTCCCACGACGCGAGCTGGGTGAGGGCACCACCCAGGATCAAGCCGACGGCGCCACCGCCGGCCGCGATCGCGCTCCAGACGCCGAGCGCCTTGGTCCGCTCACTGTGATCGGTGAAGGTCGTGGTGATGATCGACAGGGCGGCGGGGGAGACGAGCGCGCCACCGAGGCCTTGGAGCCCGCGGCCGACGATCAGCATCTCCGACGACTGTGCCAGCCCGTTCAGCAGCGACGCGCCGGCGAATACGACGGTGCCGACCAGGAACATACGCTTGCGGCCGAGCAGGTCGCCGGCGCGCCCGCCGAGCAGCAGGAAGCCGCCGAAGATCAGCGTGTACGCGTTGACCACCCATGGCAGGCTCGATGACGAGAAGTGGAGGCCTCGCTGAATCGAGGGCAGCGCCACGTTGACGACGGTGGCGTCGAGCACGACCATGAACTGCGCGAGGCACGCGATCACCAGGACCAGCCAGCGGTTCGATGGCGCGCGACGGGAGGTGGGGCCGGCGTCGGCGGTTGCGGTCGCGGCCAGGGTCGCGCCGGCGGGTGCCGATGTGGTGGCGCTCACCTCGATGGTCGCTCCGGCGGGAGCGGTTCCGTTCGCGGATTGGACGGGGATTGCGCCGGGCGATCGGCCGGCGGGCGCTGTGTCGGTCATCGATGGACTCCGTGTCGGCGTGGTAATGTGGACTGCACGGTCCGGTTAAGCTACCACAACCGGACCGGCCGGTCCGGTTAAGCGCTTTTCTGGGGGTCTCGGTTGGTCGTGTGGGTGTCTCTTACACACGCCCTACGCTCGGCTGACGCTTCTCTTTCGCGCGATGGCGAGGATGGTCATATCCCCACCGCCCCAGCGACGAAAGAGAGACCCAGATGACAACTGCCCTGATCGTGTTCCTCAACGTGTTCTTGATCGCCTTCGTCCTCGTCACGGTCCTCGGACTCCTGGCCTGGGGGATCACCTCCGACCGGACGATCACGGCGTCGATCGCCGATCAGCGCGCGCGTCTGCGCGCCGCCCTGCAGCGCCGGCCGCATCAGGCCGCGCCGGCCCGCCGCCGGCCGCGCCGCGCCCTCGACCTCGGCGCGTAACCGACCCGGTCACATATCCGTTTCGGGAAGGGCCGCCGCGCCTTCGGGCGCGGCGGCCCTTTGTCGTTGGCGGGGTCACACCGCGAGTCGCACGGCGGGTCGGCGGGGGCGGGTTGCCGGCGCCGGTCGCTCACGCCGCTCGACGGACCATGCATAGCCTGACATTTGGCGCCGTCACACCGAGCCGTGTCAGAAACCGCATGTGGGGCATGCGCACTCCGACAAGGCCCCGGCTTGGCGTCGCGGTTGTCAGGTTTTGCAGGTCACCGCGCCCCGGATCCGCGCCGGCGTTCGCGGTCGGCACGGATCCGCGCCACCGTTCGCGGTCGGCGGTGGGACCGGAACCTGCACATCGCGTCAACGGACGCCGCCGAGTGCGGCCTCGACGCATCTGGCATGCCCCACATCCATTCTGCGGCGCCCGGCCCGCGGCCCTCGCGCCCGACCCAGCACGCCGGTCGAGCGCACTCGGGTGCGCGCGGGACCGGCGGGGTGGGTGTGCAGCCGAAGCGCCGGCGCCGCCGCCCCGATCGCCAGCTCCCCGCTACCATCACTGCAGTTCGGAACAAACGATGAGAACGAGAAGGACTCCGCCGACCGAAGGGCGGGGTAGAAGGGAATTGAATATGAGTGACGCCGTCACGCGCCTGTCCGTGGAGATCGAAGGTAGGGAGATCTCGTTTGAGACCGGCAAGCTGGCCAAGCAGGCCTCCGGCGCCGTAGTCGTCCGTTCGGGCGACACCATGGTCCTCTGTACCGCCACCGCGGGCAACCTGCGCGAGGTGGACTTTCTCCCGCTGACGGTCGACGTCGAGGAGCGGATGTACGCCGCCGGCAAGATCCCCGGCAGCTTCTTCAAGCGCGAAGGCCGCGCCGGCGAGAAGGCGACGCTGACCGCGCGCATGATCGACCGACCGATCCGGCCGCTGTTCCCCAAGGGGTGGCGGTACGAGACGCAGCTGGTAGCGCTGCCGATCTCGGTCGACCACGTGAACCCTTACGAGATCCTGGCGATGAACGGCGCCTCCGCCGCGCTGATGGTCTCCGACATCCCGTTCCCGACGCCGGTCGGCGCGGTGCGGATCGGCAAGGTCGACGGCAACTTCGTGGTCAACCCGTCCGAGGAGGACCTCCTCGACAACACCGACCTCGACCTGATCGTGGCCGGGACCGACGAGGCGATCCTGATGGTCGAGGCCGGCGCGAGCGAGATCCCCGAGGCGGAGATCCTCGACGCGCTCGACATCGCCCACGGCGAGATCAAGAAGCTGTGCGCGCTCCAGCGCGAGCTCGCCGAGAAGGCGGGCAAGGAGAAGACCGTCGTCCTGATCCCCGAGGTCAGCCACGAGCTCTACGAGCAGATCAAGGCCTCGCACGGCGCCGCGCTCGACGCGGCCACCCAGGTCGTGGACAAGCTCGAGCGCCAGGACGCGAGCAAGGCGGTCGAGGAGCAGGTGCTCGACGCAGTACTCGGGCGATCCCGAGGCCGACACCTACGCCGAGTACCGGTCGAACGCCCAGCGCGCTTTCGACAAGCTCGAGAAGACGCTGATCCGCGAGCGGATCGCGGTTCAGAAGAAGCGCCCCGACGGACGCAGCGCCGACGAGATCCGGCCGATCTCGATCGAGGTCAGCGTCGCGCCCCGCGCCCACGGCTCGGCGCTGTTCACCCGCGGCCAGACGCAGGCACTGAGCGTGGTCGCGCTCGGCACCACGCGCGAGGAGATGCGCCTGGACACGCTCGGGCTCGAGACCTCCAAGCGCTACTTCCACCACTACAACTTCCCCGGCTTCTCGGTCGGCGAGGCCGGCCCGATGCGCGGCCCCAAGCGGCGTGACATCGGCCACGGCGCGCTCGCCGAGCGCGCGCTCGTGCCGATGATCCCGAGCCAGGAGGAGTTCCCGTACACGATCCGCGTCGTCTCGGACATCCTCGAGTCCAACGGCTCGTCGAGCATGGCCAGCGTCTGCGGCTCGTCCCTCTCCCTGATGGACGCCGGCGTCCCGCTCGAGCGCCCGGTCGCCGGGATCGCGATGGGCCTGATCAAGGAGGGCGACGACTACATCGTCCTCACCGACATCGCGGGCGTCGAGGACCATCTCGGCGACATGGACTTCAAGGTCGCCGGCACCGAGAACGGCATCACCGCGCTCCAGATGGACATCAAGATCACCGGGCGTGACGTTCGAGATCATGCGCGACGCGCTGACGCAGGCCAAGGCCGCCCGGACCTTCATCCTGGGCGAGATGGCCAAGGTCATCGACGCCCCGCGCGCGGAGCTGTCCAAGTACGCGCCGGGCATCTCCTCGGTCCAGATCGATCCGGAGAAGATCGGCCTGCTGATCGGCAAGGGCGGCGAGACGATCCGCGCGCTCCAGGAGGAGTTCGAGTCCCAGATCGACGTCAACGACGAGGGCATGGTGCTGGTCTATGCCGCCGACCGCGAGCGCGGCGACGCGCTGGTGGACCGGATCCGGTCGATGACCAAGGAGGTCGAGGTCGGCGACGAGTTCACCGGCAAGGTCGTCAAGACGACCGCGTTCGGCGCGTTCGTCGAGCTCGCCAAGGGCACCGACGGGCTGCTCCACATCTCCAACGTGGCGCCCGGCCGCAGGATCGCGTCCGTCGAGGAAGTGCTCAACAAGGGCGACGAGCTCGAGGTGCGCGTGGTCGAGGTCGATCGCGAGCGCGGCCGGATCGGCCTGCGGCTGGCGAACGATCCCGACATCGTCGGCAAGAGCGTCGAGGAGCTGGCCGCCGTCGGCACCGGCGACAGCGGCCCGCCGCGCCGCGATCGCGAGGCGATCGCGGAGGGCGCGACGGCCGCGACCGCGACCGCCGCGGTCCCCGCGACCGCGATCGCCGCGCGACGCGACCGCGACGGCGCCCGTGACGGCGCCGGCGGCCGCGTGCGCGACCGCGATCCCGACCGCAGCTAAGCCACACGTGCTCCAGCAGCACAAGCTGACCACGCTCGATTCGGGCGTACGGGTCGTGACCGAGGCAATGCCCTCGGTCCGATCCGTGTCGGTCGGGTTCTGGATCGGCACCGGCTCGCGGAGCGAGGACGACGAGCAGGCCGGGCTGTCGCACCTGCTCGAGCACCTGCTGTTCAAGGGCACCGAGAAGTACGGCTCGCTCGAGATCGATCAGATCTTCGACGGCGATGGGCGCCGAGCTGAACGCCGGCACCGGCAAGGAGACGACCTCGGTGTACGCGCGGGTGATCGACGACCACTTGCCCGAGGCGTTCGACGTGATGTCCGACATGGTGTTCCGCCCGGCGCTGAAGGACATCGACTCCGAGCGTGCGGTGATCCTCGAGGAGATCGCGATGTACGAGGACGATCCGCAGGAGAAGGTGTTCGACCTGCTCGGCGAGGCCGTGTTCGGCGATCACCCGCTCGGCCGCGCGATCATCGGGCGCGCGGAGGTGATCGCGGACACCCCGCCCGACGAGATCACCCGCTTCCACGCCGACCGCTACAGGCCCGGCAACGTCGTGATCGCGGCTGCCGGCGCGGTCGACCACGACGCGTTCGTCGAGCTCGCGGCCCGCGGGGTCGCGGAGCGGACGCCGCGGCACGGCTCCGCAAGCGCCAACGGCTCCGCCCCTGAGCGCCGCCGCGCTACCGGTTCGAGCGCAAGGACACCGAGCAGTACCACGTGTGCCTCGGCGGGGCTGGCCTCGCGCGCCACGACGAGCGCCGGTTCGCGCTGCGCGTGCTCGACAACGTGTTCGGCGGCACCTCCTCCTCGCGGCTGTTCCAGGAGGTACGCGAGCGCCGCGGCCTCGCGTACGCGGTCTACTCGTTCACGAGCGCTTACCAGGACACCGGCCAGGTCGGGCTTGTACATCGGCACCCGCCCCGACAACATCGGCGAAGGGCTCAGCGTCGTCGGCGCGGAGCTCGCGCGGATCCGCGAGGAGCCGGCCACCCCCGACGAGCTCGAGCGCGCCAAGGAGAACCTCAAGGGTCGGGTCGTGCTGGCGCTTGAGTCGACCGGCGCGCGCATGAACCGGCTCGGCTCGGAGATCCTCGCCGGCATGCCGCTGCTGTCGCTGGATGAGACCGTCGAGCGGATCGACGCGGTGACGATCGACGATCTCGCTGGGCTCGTCGACGAGCTGTGGTCGCCCGAGCGGCTGTCAGCGGCCGGCATCGGCCCTGACGAGGGACGCTTTGAGGAGGCGCTCGGCGCGATCGGGCCGGCGCTCGTGGAGACCTCCTAGGGTGGCGCCGAGCATCCGGGTCGCGGTCGCCGGCGCGGCCGGCCGGATGGGGCAGACGGTCTGCGGCGCGGTCGAATCCGCGCCGCGACATGGAGCTGACCGGGCGCGCCGACCCCGCCCTGAACACGCCGCTCGCCGACGTCCTGCCGAACGCGGACGTGCTCGTCGACTTCACGATCCCGAGCAGCGCCGTAGCCAACGCGCGCGAGGCCGTCGAGGCCGGCGTCCATGTCGTGATCGGGACCACCGGGTTCGACCCGTCCGAGCTGACCGACCTCAAGGACGCCAAGGCCAACGTGTTCATCGCGCCGAACTTCGCGATCGGCGCGGTGCTGATGATGGAGTTCGCGACTCAGGCCGCGAAGCACATGGCCAAGGCGGAGATCATCGAGCTCCACCACGACCGCAAGGTCGACGCGCCGAGCGGCACCGCCGCCCGGACCGCGAGACTGATGGCAGCCGCCTCAGAATCCGGAGCCACCCCGCCGATCCACTCGATACGCCTCCCCGGGCTCGTCGCCCATCAGGAGGTGATCCTCGGCGACGTCGGCCAGACGCTGACGATCCGCCACGACTCGACCGACCGGGAGTCGTTCATGCCCGGCGTGCTGCTGGCGGTCCGCAAGGTCGGCGGCCTGACCGAGTCGCCCACCGTCGGACTCGAACGGCTGCTGCGGCCTAGGGAACTAGCCGGCCGGGCCGGCTCGGGCGCGCGAGCACGGCCTGCACGACCGCGTAGTACCAGTCGACGACCTCGTCCCGCGCGACCTCCGGATGGTCGAGCCACCAGTTCGCCAGCGACTCGCCGGCGCCGACGAGCGCGTGCGCGATCGCGTCCGACGCCGGCGGCGGATAGCCCGGCCGTGAGCCGGAGCCGGTCTCGATCATCCGCCGGATCGCCGCGGCGATCTGCTCCCGCACGGCGGCGACGTTCTCGGCGAACGGACGGCTCGAGCCGACCTCGCCGAACAGCACCTTCCACCCGTCACCGTGCTCCTGCACGAACGACAGGAACTCGGTGATCCGAGCCCGCAGGCTCGCCCCGGGCGCAGCATCCCTCGGCCGCGCGGCCACGAGCCGCTCGAGCAGCTCACCGCCGGCCCGCCTGATGTAGGCGAGGTACAACCCCTCCTTGGAGTCGAAGTAGGCGTACAGCATCGGCTTGGACACGCCGGCGGCATCGCGCGATCTCGTCCATCGAGGCCGAGTGGTAGCCGGCGCGGGCGAACATCGCTCCGGCGACGTCGAGAATCTGCTGCTCGCGCCGCTCGCGCGGCATCCCACGCGTCCCCGCCCTCTGGCGCGCCCTCGACGCGGACCCCTCAGCTGTCCCGGATTTTTGTGGCACGGACGATTAGGAAAGGTAGCGATTGGATATTACCCACGAGTAGATGCCCGAGAAAGGCGCACCCCCAAACGTCCATCCGGTTCAGCGCCGCGTGCTCAAGGCGCTCGGATCGCTCAGCTCGCCGCTGCTGCCCGACGACTACCTCGAGCTGGTCAACCCGCTGTGGTCGACGCGTGAGCTGCGAGGACGGATCGAGGAGGTCAGGCACGAGACCTCGCAGGCGGCGACGATCCTGATCAAGCCGGGCTACCGCTGGGCCGGCCACAAGCCCGGGCAGTACGTCCGGATCGGGATCGACATCGACGGCGTCCGGCACTGGCGCGCGTACTCGCTGACCTCGGATCCGTACCGCGAGGACGGCCTGATCAGCATCACGCCCAAGCGGGTCGACGAGGGCAAGGTGTCGCCGTACCTCGTCAGCAAGGCCAAGCCGGGCACGATCGTGTCGCTCTCGAGGATCGAGGGCGAGTTCGTGCTGGCCGACGACCCGCCGAGCAAGCTGCTGTTCATCAGCGCCGGCAGCGGGATCACGCCGATCATGAGCATGCTCCGCCACCTCGACCACTCCGAAGAGATGCCCGACGTGGTGATGCTCCACTCCGCGCGCGAGACCGACGAGGTGATCTTCGGAGACGACCTCCGCGGGCTCGCCGAGCGTTACGACCGCTTCAACCTTCACGAGCAGCTCACGCGCGCGAACGGGCGGATGGGCCCGCAGGACCTCGACCGTCTGTGCCCCGACTGGCGCGAGCGCGAAGCCTACATCTCGGGCCCGAACGACATGCTCGACGCATTCACCGAGCACTGGGACGAGCACGCCGACTGCGAGCGACTGCACATGGAGCGCTTCCAGCCCAAGCTCGGGCTCAACGGCGAGGGCGAGGGAGGGACGATCAAGTTCTGCATGTCCGGCTGCGAAGCCGAGTCGGACGGGAGCGTGCCGATCCTCGTCGCCGGCGAGGAGGCGGGCCTCGAGCTGCCCTACGGCTGCCGCGAGGGGATCTGCCACACGTGCGTCGGCGAGCTCCGCAGCGGCCAGGTCCGCGACCTGCGCAACGGCAAGGTCTACGGCCAGGAGGGCGAGGTCATCAGGACCTGCATCAGCGCGCCCGAGGGCCCGGTCGAGATCGACTTGTAACCAACGACAGGGGGAGTACATGGCGACCGCCACCCACAACGGCCACCAGACGAACGGCCGCGTCACCATCGACGAGGAGACCAGCCCGCTCCACCGGCTGACCCCGGAGCAGATCGAGGCGATCGGGCGAGAGTTCGACGAGCTTCACGAGCAGGTCAAGGACAGCCTCGGCGATCGCGACGCCCGCTACATCCGCTCGATGATCGGCCTCCAGCGCAAGCTCGCCCTGCTCGGCCGCCTCGAGCTGATCGCGTCGCGGTGGCGGGTTCCATGGATCCTCGGCGCGTCGACGCTCGGCCTGGCCAAGATCCTCGAGAACATGGAGATCGGCCACAACGTCCTGCACGGCCAGTGGGACTGGATGAACGACCCGGTGATCAACTCGCGGGCCTGGGACTGGGACACGGCCTCGACCGCGGAAGCGTGGCGGCACTCCCACAACTACATCCATCACACGTACACGAACATCCTCGGCAAGGACCGCGACCTCGGCTACGAGATCATGCGGATCGACCCCGAGCAGAAGTGGTACCCGTTCTACCTGCTTCAGCCGATCTACAACATCGTGCTGGCGATGCTGTTCGAGTGGGGCGTCGCCGTCCACGATCTGGACTTCGACGCGATCCGCAAGGGAGAGAAGAGCAAGGAGCAGGTCCGCAAGGAGCTCAAGGGGATCGTCGGCAAGGCCCGCACCCAGATCCAGAAGGACTACATCGCGTGGCCGCTGATCAGCGGGATCGTGATGACGCTCGTCGAGGTCGCGTACTTCAGCGCCAAGGAGGAGGCCGAGCGCCGCAACGAGCGCGGCGCCGCGATCAAGAACGGGCTGCGGAAGGTCCGTCGCTCGCGCGCCACCACGAGCGGCAACGTGCTCAGGCGGCTGGTCGAGCGGCGCTCGTTCCGCGAGCCGTTCCTGCCGCACGCTGACCGCCGATATCGCGGCGAACCTGATCCGCAACGTCTGGTCCTACGCGATCATCTTCTGCGGCCACTTCCCCGACCAGACGTACACGTTCACCGAGGACGAGACCACGGACGAGAGCCGCGGCGCCTGGTACGTGCGCCAGCTGACGGGCGCGGCCAACATCGACGGCGGCCCGGTGTTCCACGTGATCAGCGGCAACCTCGGCTACCAGGTCGAGCACCACCTGTATCCCGACATGCCGAGCAGCCGCTACGGCGAGATCGCGCCCAAGGTCCGCGAGATCTGCCAGCGCTACGGCCTGCCCTACAACTCGGGGCCGTTCCACCAGCAGCTCGGCATGGTCCAGCGCACGATCATCCGGCTGGCGTTCCCCGGCGGGAAGCCCCGCCCCAAGCCCGGTGCCTACACCGGTCCCCTGGTGCGCGGCAAGGGGAGCACGCCATGCCGGAGGTCGCGGCCGCCGGGTAGATAAGGGGTCTCGCTTCGCTCGACGTCCCTGGGGCCAAGTACCCCGTCCGGACGGGGTGGATGGCCCCACGGACGCCGCCGTAGGCGGCCCATGCTCCACATGGCGCAGGCGAGCCCGGTCGACTCTGTCCACCTGGCCGCTGGGCCGCGCTGGTCCGCGCGCTATCTTGGATCGTGGTCTATCGCACAAGTAGGAGGTCGTCATGACGTGGAGACGGAGCTTTCTCGTGGTGGCAAACGTGACCGCGGCCTCTGACGACTTGATCGACGCGCTCAGGGCCCGGGCCGCGGCGGACACCTGCAGCTTCACGCTGGTGATCCCCGCCACGCCGTTCGGCGGAGGACGCGAGGCGGCGCAGGGCAAGCTGAGCGAGGCGCTCGCGCAGCTGCACGAGGCCGGCCTGGATGCCGACGGCAGTGTCGGCAACGCCGATCCGATCATGGCCGTGACGGACGCGTGGGACCCGAAGAAGTACGACGAGATCATCGTCTCGACGCTGCCGATGCGGTTCTCGAAGTGGCTCCACGCCGGCCTGCCCGAGCGGATCTCGAAGCTCACCGACGCCCCCGTGACCCACGTGGTGTCCGAGCCGGCCAAGCCCGAGCTCGAGGTCGCGCCGCCGCCGGCGCAACCACGACAACGGCATGGGGCCGCTTCAGGTTCTGAGCTGGGGCGCCCGCAAAGAGCGCTGAGGCGGACCCCGGTCCGCCGGGTTCCCCTGCGATAATCCGTCGATGCCCGCCGACCTCGGCTCGATCCTGACTGCGATGGTCACGCCGTTCGACGGCGACGGAAACGTCGACGAGGACGCGGCCGTCGCGCTCATGCACCACCTCGTCGAGCACGGCTCGGACGGGCTGGTGATCTGCGGCACGACCGGCGAAGCCTCGACGCTCACCGACGAGGAGCACCTCGGGATGATCCGCCTCGCGGTCGAGGAGATGCGCGACGAATGCACGATCGTCGCCGGCGTCGGATCCAACGACACGCGCCACGCGGTCCACCTGACCGAGCGCGCCACCGAGATCGGCCCGGATGCGCTGCTGCACGTCAACCCGTACTACAACCGGCCCAGCCGGCGGGGGATCGTCCGCCACTACGAAGAAGTGTGCCGCGCCACCGACCTGCCGATCGTGCTCTACAACATCCCCCAGCGGACGGGCTCGGACATGCCGAACGATCTGCTGGCCGAGCTAGCCCAGCTCGACAACATCTTCGCCGTCAAGCAGGCCAACGCCGACAACCTGGCCAAGGTCGACGGTCTGCGGATCTACGCCGGCAACGACGACCTGCTGGCCGACGTGCTCGACCTGGGGGAGGCCGGCGGGATCCTCGTCGCCAGTCACCTGTTCGGCGAGGAGATGCGCAGGATGGTCGACGACCCCGAACACCGGCGGGAGATCGACCAGGGCCTCGCGGATGTGTACCGCGATCTGCCGGTGGGACCGCTCGCGTGCGCGGTCAAGGCGGCGCTGAACCTTCTCGGGATCCGGGCGGGGGTGCCCCGGTTGCCCTACGTCGAGCTCGACGACCAAGAGCTCGACGTGATCCGAGCGTTGCTCGAGCGCCACGGATTGCTCCAAGCAAGTCGCGCGTGAGTACCCTGCGGGTCCTACCGCTCGGCGGCCTGGGCGAGATCGGCAAGAACATGATGGTCGTCGAGTACGACGATCGGATCGTCGTCGTCGACACCGGGCTGCGGTTCCCGACGACCGACATGCTCGGGATCGATCTGGTCCTGCCCGACTTCGGCTACCTGCGCGAGCGAGCGGACGACATCGAGGCGATCGTCATCACGCACGGTCACGAGGATCACCTCGGCGCGCTGCCGTGGGTGGTGCGTGAGCTGGGCGTGAGCCCGCCGATCTACGGCGGGCGGTTGACGGTCGCGATGGCGCGCTCGAAGCTCGACGAGCACAAGCTGCGCGACGCCTCGCTCGAGGACCTGCGGCCCGGCGAACAGCTCGAGCTAGGTCCGTTCGAGCTCGAGCTCGTACACATGACGCACTCGATCCCCGACTCGTGCGCGGTGGCGCTCAAGTGCGAGGTCGGCACGATCGTGCTCACCGGTGACTACAAGTTCGACCAGACGCCGGTCGACGGCGTGCCGGCCGACGTCTCGCGGTTGGCCGAGCTCGGCCGCGACGGCGTGCTGCTGCTGTGCGGCGATTCGACCAACGCGGACCGGCCCGGGTTCTCGCCGTCAGAGCGCGACGTCGGGCCGCACCTGAAGGAGGTGTTCGCGCGCGCCAAGGGGCGGATCGTCGTGACCAGCTTCGCCTCGAACATCCACCGCGTCCAGCAGGTGATCGACGCGGCCTCCGAGCTCGGACGCAAGGTGTCGCTGGTCGGACGCTCGATGCGCAAGAACGTGAACATCGGACGGTCGCTTGGGCACATCGAATTCCCCGAGGGGACGCTGATCCCTCCCCAGGAGGTCGAGGACTGGCCCGACGAGAAGATCGTCGTGATCTCGACCGGGTCCCAGGGCGAGCCGCTGTCGGCGCTGCGGCGGATGGCGCACAACGATCACCGGATGATCAAGCTCCGCCGCGGCGACACCGTCGTGTTCTCGGCGACCCCGATCCCCGGCAACGAGCGCGCGGTCAACGAGACGGTCGACCGCCTGTTCCACATCGGCTGCGAGGTCATCACCCCGCGCGAGGCGCCGATCCACGCCTCCGGCCACGGCTACGCCGAAGAGCTGAAGCTGATGCTGAACCTGCTCAAGCCGCGCTACGTGATGCCCGTCCACGGCGACTACAAGCGGATCCGCTTGCACGCCGGGCTCGCCGATGCGGTCGGGATCGACCCCGAGGACGTGTTCCAGGGCGAGAACGGGCTGCCGCTGGAATTCGACGGGGGCGGGGTAGGCGGAGCCAGATTCGGCGAGCCCGAGCAGTCCGGGATGATCTTCGTCGACGGCGTCGACATCGGCGATCCGGCCGACGTCGCGCTCCGCGACCGCCGGATGCTGTCGGCCGACGGGATCTTCATCGTGGTCGCGACCGTTTCCGAGCAGAGCGGGGAATCGGTGGTGCCTCCCGAGGTCATCTTCCGCGGCGTCCCGTTCGTCGAGCAGGCCGACAGCCTGGTCGAGGAGATCCGCGAGGAGGTCGAGCGCTCGCTGGCCAACGCGGCCCACGACGGCGTCCGCGAGATCGACATGCTCCAGCAGGAGCTGCACGACGACCTGGCGGCGTTCGTGTACGACCGGCTGAGGCGCCGGCCGATGGTTCTGCCGGTTGTGGTCGAAGTCTGACCGCGGCCTGCGGTCGCGTTACCCCGACGGTCGCACCAGCCCGGTCTCGTAGGCGAACACCACTATCTGCACCCGGTCACGCAGGCCGAGCTTCGACGAGGATCCGGCCGACGTGGGTCTTGACGGTCGCCTCCGAGAGCGACGAGCCGCTCGGCGATCTCGGCGTTCGAGAGGCCGCGCGCCACCTCGACCAGCAACTCGCGCTCGCGCGGCGTGAGCGTCTCGAGGCTCGAGTCGGACACCTCAGGACACGAGTCCGGCGCAGGCAGGTGGTGGGCGAAATGCGAGAGCAGCCGGCGGGTCACGCTCGGTGCGACGACGGCGTCACCGGTCGCGATCGCGCGGATCGCCGACAGCATCTCCGGCGGGGGAGCGTCCTTGAGCAGGAAGCCGCTCGCGCCCGCGCGGAGCGCGCCGTAGGCGTACTCGTCGATGTCGAACGTCGTCAGCATGATGATCTTCGACGCGCTGCCCGACGCGACGATCCGCTCTGTCGCCTGCACGCCGTCGAGTTCCGGCATACGGACGTCCATCAGCACGACGTCGGGCTCGAGTCGCGTGGTCAGCGCGACCGCCTCGAGGCCGTTCCCGGCCTCGCCGACGACGCTCAAGTCGTCCTGGGCGTCGAGCACCATCCGGTATCCCATCCGCAGCATCGGCTGGTCGTCGACGAGCAGGATGCTCGTGGTCCGCGACTCGCTCATGCGGGCTCGAACGGCTTCTCGAACTCCGGCAGCGGCAGCCGGGCGGCCACCCGCCAGCCGCCGTCCGGACGCGGACCGGCTTCGACGACCCCGCTGTACACGGCCGCGCGCTCGCGCATCCCGCGCAGCCCGGAGCCGCCGTTGCCGTTCGGCGGAGCGGTGGTCCCTCCGTGGTCCGCGACCGACAGCCGCACGTCTCTGTCGTTCGCGACCAGCTCGACGTCGGCTGTGGCCGATGGTCCCGCGTGCTTGAGGCTGTTCGTCAGTGCCTCCTGGACGATCCGGTACAGCGTGAGCTGGATCCCCGCGGGCAGGACGCGCGCGTCCGGCGAGACCCGATAGCTGACGGGCAGACCGGCCGCACGGACCTGCTCGACGAGCCTGTCGATCTCCGGCACTCCAGGCTGGGGGTCGCGGTCCGGGGCCGCGCCGTCAGAATCCTCGCGCAGCACGCCAAGCAGGCGCCGCATCTCGGCGAGCGCGAGCCGCCCCGTGCGCGAGGCCGTCTCGAGCGCGTGCTCGGCCTGGTCGGGATCGTCGCGGAGCGCGTAGGCCGGCCCCGTCCGACAACGCGATCATCACCGTGAGGTTGTGCGCGACCACGTCGTGGAGCTCGCGCGCGATCCGCGCCCTTTCCGCGGCGGCGGCCAGCTTGCCCTGCTGATCGCGTTCGCGCTCGAGCCTCGCAGCCCGTTCTTCGAGCGAGGCCAGCAGCCGGCGCCGGTTACGGACGTTGCGCCCGAGGACGGTGGCCGCCGCCACCAGCCCGGTCAAGCCGACGAAGCTGTGTATGGGCCCATCGTGGAACCACCGGGCGAGTGCCAGGAGGACGCCGAGCTCGAGAATCGCCGCCGCGGCGAACACCGTCCTCGGCTCCTCGCGGCTGGCCACCGTGTACATGGCGACGAGCAGCGCGACGTCGCCGAGCACCCGAACCCCGACCAGCCACTGCACGAATGCGATCCCGGCGATCACCAGGAACACCGGGAACGGCCAGCGCGAGCGCCACAGCAGCGGGATCGCGAAGGCCACGTCGAAGGCGACGCTGCCCGGGCCGCCGTGCCGCGGTCCGAGCTCGGGCAACACCAGCAGCACTACGACCACGGCGCTGATCGCATCCCAGCGCCGCGGTCGCAGGCTCACCAGCGTGTTTGACCTGCCTGCACGGGCCGTCTCGCGCATCCCGCTCAATTTAGATGGACCCACCCGCTCGCGCTACGCGTCGCGGCGCCTCATCAGGATCGCTGCGGCGATCAGCGCCACCGCGGTGTACCCGCAGAACAGCGCGAAGCCACCCCAGGGCGAGAACGTGTACGCCTCGTGCCTGCCCGACAGGAGCGTCGTGCCCGCGACCGAGGGCAGGTAGGGGTTGATCGCGTTCTGCGTGCTCGTGGGGAGGATCGCCGCCAGGCCGGGGACGACGAACAGCAGGCCGGCAAATACCGCGATCCCGCCGGCGGTGTTGCGGACGATCGCGCCGAGGCTGAGCGCGAGCACGCTGAGCACGGCCAGGTACAGGGCGGAGCCGATCAACGCGCGCAGCGCCGGCGCGTGGCCGAGCGTAGTCTGCACGTGATGCTGGGTGAGGATCCCCTGCGAGGCCAGGAACGCGATCAGCCCCGAGATCAGCATCAGCACGAACGTCACGGCCGCGAACGTCCCTGCCTTCGCCCAGAGCACCGGCAGGCGCTTCGGTACGGCCATGAACGTCGAGCGGATCTGCCCGGTGCTGTACTCGCCGGTGAGCACGAGCACGCCGAGCACGCCGATCGCCAGCTGGGCGAAGTGGTATCCGCCGAGCGCCGGTGTTGATCGGGTCGAAGTTGAGCCGGTCGCCCGGGCCCATGTGGTCCCATCGGTTCATCTGGACCGTCGCGATCAGCGGGCCGAGGCCGGCCATCCCGAGGATCGCGACCAGCAGCGTCCAGCGGGTCGAGCGCAGCGACCAGAGCTTGGTCCACTCCGATCGGAACACCCGGGCCTGGGTTACGCGCCCGCGCGGGCGACGGCGGTGCGGACGGGGGCTTCGAGGGTGGCGGATGTGGCGCTCATGCGGCGGCTCGCAGGTTCGAGGTCTTGTCGGTGGCAGTGGCGTGGTACTCGACGCTCTCGCCGGTCAGTTGCATGAACGCCTGCTCGAGCGAGAGCTGGAGCGGCGTCAGCTCGGCGAGCACGATCCTCTCCGCCAGCGCGATCTCGCCGATCGTCTGCCCGGTGAGGCCGTGGACCTCGAGCACGTCTTGTTCGACGCTGTCGACGCGGGCGTCACGCTTGGCAAGCGCGTCGCGCAGCGCGGTCGCCTGCGGCGAGACCACCCGCACGGCGGCGCCGGTCGAGGCGCGGCCGACGAACTCCTCGACGGAGGTGTCGGCGATCAGGCGGCCGCGGCCGATCACGACCAGGTGGTCGGCGGTCTGGGCGATTTCGGCCATCAGATGCGAGGAGAGGAACACCGTCCTGCCCTCCTTGGCCAGTCGCTTGAGCAGCGTCCTGATCCAGAGGATCCCCTCAGGATCGAGGCCGTTGGCGGGCTCGTCGAGGATCAGCACCTCGGGATCGCCGAGCAGCGCCGCCGCGACGCCGAGCCGCTGCCCCATGCCCAGCGAGAAGCCGCCGACCCGCTTGCGGGCGACATCCTGGATGCCGACGAGCTCGATCACCTCGTCGACGCGCGAGCGCCCGATGCCGTGGGTCTGGGCGAGTGCGAGCAGATGGTTGTAGGCCGAGCGCCCGGTGTGGATGGCGCGCGCCTCGAGCATCGCGCCGACCTCGTGCAGGGGCGCGGGTAGGTCGCGATAGGAGCGCCCGTCCAGGGTGACCGAGCCCCCGCTGGGGGCATCCAAGCCGAGGATCAGACGCATCGTGGTTGACTTGCCGGCGCCGTTCGGGCCCAAGAATCCGGTGACGATCCCGGGCTTCACCTCGAAGCTGAGATCGTCGACCGCGACCTTGTCCCCGTAGCGTTTGGTGACGTGTTCGACTGTGATCATGCGGCCAGTATCGGTCGCGAACGGTGTCCGCGCCATCGGCCGCGGGAGCGATCTTTCGCGGCCGGGATCAGCCTCAGGTCGTAGACCGGACCACCCTGGCCTCGGTGCGCACGGGGCGCGGACCGCGGCGGGGGAGGAGGCCGCCACGGAGGGCGGCGAGGCCGCCGAGCGCGACCACGAAGCAGGTGACCGCACCCAGTCCCAGTCCGGCGCGGGCGCCGGCGGCGGCCATCAACCAACCGACGAGCGGTCCGCCGATCGGAGTCGATCCCTGGAAGGAGACGAACCACAGTGACATCACGCGGCCGCGCATCGAGGGGTCCGCGGTCAACTGCAGCGTCGAGTTGCCCATCGACATGAACGAGATGCTGGCCCACCCCACGAACATCAGCGCGACCAGCTCGAGCGCGAGGCTCGGGGCGAGCGTCGCGAACGTCAACGCGACGCCGAACCCGGTCGCCGCGAGGACCAGTGGTCGCAGGCCCGTCTTGCCTCGGGCGGCGACCAACAGGCCGCCGAGCACGGCCCCGAGTCCCATCGCGGCGGTCATGAAGCCGAAGCCGGCCGAGCCGGCGTGGAGCCCGCGGCTGGCCATCACCGGCAGCGTCACCTGGAACTCGTAGGTCAGACATCCGGCGACGGCCATCATCAGCAGCGGCACCGCCAGCGTCGGCGTGTCGCGGACGTACCGAAGCCCCTCGCGGAGCTGGCCGCGAGCACGTGGCGTCGGCTCGATCCTCGTGAGTGCGGCGTGGTTCATCGTGGCCAGCGAGGCGACCACGGCCACGAAGCTCGCCGCGTTGACCAGGAAGCAGACTCCCTCGCCGACGGTCGCGATCAAGATCCCCGCGACCGCGGGGCCGATCACGCGAGCGGTGTTGACGAGGACCGAGTTCAGGCTGACCGCGTTGCGCAGGTGCTCGGGGCCGACCATCTCGAGCATGAACGACTGGCGCGCCGGGTTCTCGAACGCGTTGTTCAGCCCGAGGAGCACCGCCAGCAAGCCGATCTCCCAGACGTGGACTCCGCCCGTGACCGTGAGCACGCCGAGGATCAGCGCCTGGATGCCCATCGCGGTCTGCAGCGCGATCATCAGCTTCAGCTTGTCGACGCGGTCGGCGATCACGCCGCCGTAGGGTCCGAGCAGCAGCACCGGGAGCGTCTGGAGGGCGACGATCAGACCGAGCGTCGTGCTCGAGTGGGTCAGGCTCAGCACCAGCCACGCCTGGGCCGTCATCTGCATCCAGGTGCCGATCAGCGAGATCGCCTGGCCGCCGTAGTACCGGCGGTAGTTCGGGACGGAAAGCGCTGCGAAGGTCACGCGGCCGGCGCGGATCACCCGCGTCACGACCGCTCTGCCTTGAGCTGCTCGGCCAGCTGCTCGAGCGCGGGCAGGGCCTTCTCGATCAGCCGGCGCTGGTCGGCCGGCAGCTCCTCTAGCGCGACGCTCACGGCGTCGGTGCGCTCGCGGCGGATCCGTTCGGACAGCCGGCGTCCCGCCGCTGTCGCCTTGACCCATGCGGCGCGGCGATCGCCCTCATCGCTCGTACGCTCGATCAGCCCGCCCTCGAGCAGGTGGGCGACCGCACGCGAGAGCTGCGTCGGGTTGATGCCCTCGGCATCGGCCAGGTCCGAGAGCCGGACCGGCCCCTCGCGAACCACCGTGAGCAAGACCGAGCTGCGGGTCGGCGTCAATCCGGCGGCCAGCGCCGCCGGTGTGGGGCGCAGGCGTCGCGACAGCCTGCCGATCACGGCGCGCAGCGTGCCGGCGGTTTCGATGTCGAGCGTGGCGAAAATCAGGGACATGGTTCTGTTATCGGCTGCGGTTCCAAATACTTGCTTGCTGGCAAGCAATTGTAGCAGCGGCCCCCCGGGGCTCGCTCGAGCGGTGGCTGTCGGCTAACGCGCTGGTTCAGCGGATGCCGCCGGCCGATCCGTGGCCTCGGGCGGATGGCCGTTGCCGCCGGCAGGCGCGCGGGGGATCTTGATCACGAACCTGCACCCGGTGCCGACGGCGGGCTGCTCGAGCGAAACCGACCCCTCGTGGGACTCGGCGACGGCGCGCACGATCGCGAGACCGAGCCCGGACCCGCGGGTGCCGGAGTGCGCGCCCCGGACGAAGCGCTCGAACACGCGGCGCCCGAGCTCGGGCGGAACGCCAGGCCCGTCGTCCTCGACGGTGAGGACCGCGAACCCGTCCTCCACCCCGGTGGCGGCGCGGATCTGCGTGCCCGTGGGCGTGTGGCGGACGGCGTTCTCGATCAGGTTGAGCGTCAGCCGGTGCAGGTCGTCCCGCACGCCGGGCACGACCGCCGACCGGGCGTCGATCGACAGCTCGTGGTCCTCCGCCATCGGCCCGAGCTCGGAGGCCGCCTCGAGCAGCACGTCGGCGAGGTCGGTGGGCCCGCGCGCCTGCCCCCGGCGGGCATCCGCGCGCGCGAGCAGCAGCAGGTCGCCGACGAGCCGGCGCATCCGCCGGGCCGACCGCAGCGCGGCCTGGGCGGTGTCGGCCTGCTCCTCGCCTAGCTCCTCGGCCAGAAGCTCGAGGTTCGCGAGCAGGCTGGTGAGCGGGGTGCGCAGCTCGTGCGAGGCGTCCGCGACGAACTCGCGCTGGCGCTCGAGCGCGGCGTGCGTATCGCTCCGCGCGGCGTCGAGTGAGGAGAGCATCCCCTCGACCGTCCGGGCCAGCTCGGCGACCTCGTCGTCGGCCTCGGGCCGGGGCACGAGCAGCGTCGGGTCGCGCGTGCGCTCGATCTCCCGGGCCGCTTCGGTCAGCTGCACGATCGGGCGCATCGCGCGCGCGGCGGTCGCGAGGCCGCCGAGCAGCGCGAGCACGGTGCCGCCGAGCACACCGAGCAACAGGATCACCTGCACCCGCGCGATCGTGTGGTCGACGTCGGACAGCGGGCGGGCGTACAGCAGCCAAACCGGGCTGCCCGGCATGTTCAGCAGGTTGGCCGCCACCCGGTAGCCGCCCTGCTGGTAGGTGCCCTCCCTCGTCGGTATCGGGAACGCCGGCGTCGCCGTCCCCAGCTTGACCCCCTTGACCTGCACGTTGTTCTGCGTGCAGAGCAGGTGTCCCGACTCGTCGAAGATCCTGATCTGGACGTGCTCGGCGCTCGCGTAGTCCTTCAGCGAAACGGTCTGGTCGCATTCGGCGACCCCGCTCTTCCCGAGGTACTTGATGCGGATCTCGTGCGCCAGCTGTTCGGAGTTGTTGCGGACCTCGTCGTTGAACTGGCCGCGCAGCTGCCGATCGGTGAGCACCCCGACGAGCGCGGCGAAGCTCGCCAGGATCACGCACGTCAACATCGCCGAGCCGCCGGCGAGCCGCCAGCGGATCGGGATCGACCTATACGCGGAGAACGTACCCCGCGCCGCGGATCGTATGTAGGAGCCTGGGCTCACCACCGGCTTCCAGCTTCCTGCGAAGGTTCGAGACGAACACTTCGATGGTATTGGTCATGGAGAACGGGTCATAGCCCCAGACCTCGTCGAGTAGGCGCTGGCGCGAGATCACGATCCGTTCGTTGCGCATCAGGTACTCGAGCAGCTCGAACTCGCGCTGCGTGAGGTCAATCGGACGGCCCGACCGCATCACCTCGTGCGTGTCCGGGTTCAGCTTCAGGTCGCTCATCGTGAGCGTCGCCTGGCCCCTCGGCGGCCTGCGTCTCAGCAATGCGCGGAGGCGGGCCAGAAGCTCCTGGCGCTCGAACGGCTTGACCAGGTAGTCGTCGGCGCCGGCGTCGAGGCCCTCGACTCGTGCCTCGACACCGTCGCGGGCGGTAAGGACGAGGATCGGAACATCGTCGGTCTGGCGCAGCGTCTTGGCCACCTCGACCCCGTCGAGGCGCGGCAGCCCCAGGTCGAGGATCACGAGGTCGGGGAGGAACGCGTGCGCCTCGTCGAGCGCGGTCACCCCGTCGCCGGCGATCCGAACCTCGTACCCCTCCATCCGCAGCGAGCGCTGCAGGACCTGCGCGATCGCGTCGTCGTCCTCGACGACGAGTACGCGGGGTGTCCGTTCGTAGTCGACCATTTCTGTATGCAGATGGTACGGCGGCGCCACCTGGTCCTCCACCCGTCTGCGAGGAGGAAGCGGGCCGAGCGCGTCGAAGCCAGTTCTTCCGAAATGGCTGCCCGCACGCGAAAGAAGCCGCCGCCCAAGCGCGCGACGCGCTCGCTGCTGGCTGCCCGGCCTTCGCTGCGGCTGCCGCACGTGCAGCTAGAGCCGCACCACGTCGACATCCTCGGGCTCGGCCTGATCGCCGTCGGGATCCTGCTCGGCGGTGTGGCATACGCCGGTTGGAACGGCGGGGCGCTCGGAAACGGCGCCGTCACCGCGCTGCGGTTCGTGCTGGGCGCACTCGGGTACGTCGTTCCGGCCGCGCTCGTGGTCGGCGGTGGACTGGTGCTCGCGCGCGAGATGCGGCCGCCGGGCCGGCCGCTGCGGACCGGGGCCATCTGCCTGACGTGCTCGATCACGCTCGCGCTCGCGGCCGGGACGCTCGGGGTCGGGCCCGGGCGCGGTGCCGGCCGCTGGGTTCTGGCGGGCCTCCCTGTTCGAGACGCGCGGCGGTGTGGTCGGGCAGGCGGAGCTGTGGGTGACCTCGCACCTGATCTCGACCGTCGGCGCCGACATCCTCGCGGTGTTCCTGTTCGCGGCCGGGCTGATCCTGGTCACGGGTGCGACGCTCGCGGGGATCCTGCGGGCGACCGGCGCGGGCGTGGCGGGCACGACCCGCGCGCTTCGGCGCTCGACCTCCGGGATGGCGACGACCGTCTCACGCCGGCCCGCCACCGAAGCGGCGAAGGCCGGGTGGCGCGCGCGGCGCCGATCGACGCCCGGTCGAGTCGGCCGAGCCCGAGCCGTTGCTTCCACCGGAACCCGACACGTCCGAGCTCGTGGTCCGGGCGACCCATGTCGAGGCTCCGCCGCCGATCGTGATCGACGACGACGACGTGCCGGAGTACGTGCCGCCGGGTCGCGGTGACGCTGCCCGAGCTGCCGCCGCTCCGACGAGTCCGCATCCGAGCCGATGGATTCGTCGAGCGGCGGACGGAGGCGCAAGCGGCCCGACGCGGATGCCGCCGAGCCTCACTCCGCAGGGCCGCTACCGCGCCAGCGTCACCGACGACCCGAGCTTCGAATGGCGCGTCCCGAAGTCCCGCTTCCTGGTCCGCTCGACCGGCGAGGCCGCCAAGCCCGACACCGCCGGCCAGGAGCAGGTGGCGGCGACGCTGCTCGAGACGCTCGGGCACTTCGGGATCGAGGCGAAGGTGATCGGCCGGGTCACCGGGCCCGCACATCACCCGCTACGAGCTACGGCTGGCGCCGGGGACGAAGGTCTCCAAGGTCGCGCAGCTCAAGGACGATCTCGCCTACGCGCTCGCCGCGACCGAGATCCGGATCCTCGCGCCGATCCCGGGCAAGCAGGCCGTCGGGGTCGAGGTCCCGAACGCGCGCCGGCGGATCGTGCACCTCGGCGACGTGTTCCAGGATCCGCCGCCGGATTGGTCGCCGCTGACCGTGTGGCTTGGGAAGGACATCGCCGGGCGCGCGATCGGGGCCGACCTCGCGAAGATGCCCCACCTGCTCGTCGCGGGCACGACCGGCGCCGGCAAGTCGGCGTGCGTCAACGCGATGCTGTGCAGCATCCTGCTGCGCGCCACCCCGCACGAGGTCCGGCTCGTGCTCGTCGACCCCAAGCAGGTCGAGCTCAACCACTACGAGTCGATCCCGCACCTGCTGACGCCGGTGATCACGAGCCCGCGCATGGCGGCCAACGCGCTCCAGAACCTCGTCAGCGAGATGGAGCAGCGCTACGGGATCATGTCGCTCGCGCGCACGCGCTCGCTGCCCGAGCTCAATCGTGCGCGGGAGAAGCGGGGCGAGCCGCCGCTGCCGTACATCCTGTGCGTGATCGACGAGCTCGCCGACCTGATGATGGTCGCGCCGGCCGACGTCGAGGACTCGATCATCCGGCTCGCGCAGAAGGCGCGCGCGGTCGGCATCCACCTGGTTCTGGCGACGCAGTCCCCGCGGGTCGACGTGATCACCGGGATGATCAAGGCGAACGTGCCCTCGCGGATCGCATTCGCGGTCTCCTCGCAGACCGACTCGCGCGTGATCCTCGACCACAACGGCGCCGAGTCGCTGCTCGGCCAGGGCGACATGCTGTTCTCGCCGGTCGGCACCAGCAAGCTCCAGCGGATCCAGGGCGCCTACATCGACGAGGAGCAGATCGCCGAGCTGACCGAGGCATGGCGCCGCCAGGGTGAGCCCGAGTTCCACGAAGAGCTGCTCGAGGAGGTCGAGTCCGCCGACGGGGGCTCCGGCTTCGGAGGACTCACCGGAGTTCAACCCCGACGAGGACCCGCTGCTCGAGGAGGCGATCTCGCTCGTGGCGCAGATGGGGACCGCGTCGACCTCGATGCTCCAGCGCCGGCTGCGCCTCGGCTACACGCGCGCCGGGCGGCTGATCGACATGCTCGAGCGCCGCGGGATCATCTCCGGCTACGAGGGATCCAAGCCGCGTCAGGTGCTCATCACCGAGGCCGACGTGCCCCGAATCCTCGCCCACCTGGCCGAGGCCGACGGGCCCGCCGTGCCGCCCGCCGGTGCGCGTCCCCGACGACGCCGACGAAGAGCAGTAGTCCCTTGCGCGGTCAGCGCGAGCGGCGGAAAAGTCCTGCTGTCGATGCGCCATCCGCCGCTAGCCTTCGCAGGCGGATGGCCGATATCGGCACCACACTGCGAGAGGCGCGGATCCGCGCGCGGATCGACATCAGCGAGGTCGAGGCCCGCACCAAGATCCGCGCCAAGTACCTGCGCGCGATCGAGAACGAAGAGTGGGACCTGCTCCCGGGCCCTGTCTACGTCAAGAGCTTCCTGCGCACCTACGGCGACTTTCTCGGCGTCGACAGCCGCCTGCTGGTCGACGAGTACAAGCGCCGCTACGAGCGTCCCGCCGATTCGGATCTGCGCCCGATCACCCCGCTCGGGCGCGAGCGCGAGCGCAAGCGGCCGGCGCCCCCGGCTCGGGCCGGCTGGCCGCGGTCGTGCTCGTGCTCGCCGTGGTCGGGGCGGCGCTGTTCGTGGTCGGCAGCATCAATCCGTCCTCACCGTCGTCGACGACCTCGACGACGGTCACGACCAGTGCCCGCAACACGACCTCCACGTCGACGACGCACACCGCCACCGTTCACCACCATCACCGGCGCTCCGCCGCCGCCGAAGCCGACCACGGTCACGCTCAAGCTCGTGGCGACGAGCACGCTGTACGTGTGCGTCGAGGACGGCAACGGCAAGAAGCTGATCAACGGCGTGACGTATGCCGCCGGCCAGGCGATTCCGACCCAGACCGCACCGAAGCTGATGGTGACGCTCGGTAACGACTCGGTGCAGATGAAGGTCAACGGCAAGTCCGGTGACCCCCACCGTCGGGTCGCCGATCGGTTACGAGCTGACGCCGGGGAAGACCACTCCGTTGCCGGCGGGCCAGCTGCCGACCTGCGCATGACCGAGCCGTCCCCGGAGGCGCCCCGAGCGGGGATCCTGGTCACGGGCACCGAGGTGCTGTCCGGGATCATCTCCGACCGCAACGGCCCATGGCTGTCCGAGCGCCTGCGACGAGATCGGCGTCGACGCGGCGATGATCCAGATCGTCGGCGACCGCCCCGACGATCTGATGTCGTCGCTGCGGTTCATGGCGGCGGAGGGAATGGCCCTGATCGTGACCAGCGGCGGCCTCGGGCCGACCGCCGACGACCTCACCGCCGAGGTCGTAGGGCGCGTTCGCCGGCCGCGAGATGGTGCTCGACGACGCGCTCGAGGAGCGGATCGCCGAGATCCTCCGGCCGCTGATGCACCGCTGGCAGGGTCTCGATCCCGAGGCGATCCGGGAGTCGAACCGCAAGCAGGCGGTCGTGCCGCGCGGGGCCACGGTGCTCGATCCGGTCGGCACCGCGCCCGGGCTGGTGGTTCCGCCCGGCTGGGCGAGCCGGGTCCGACGGTCGTCGTTCTGCCGGGACCGCCGCGCGAGCTCCACGAGATGTGGAAGATGGCGCGTCGACACCGACGCGTTCCGCGCCGCGATCGCCGGCGCGACGATCGTATCACCGCGTCGATCGTGCGTCTGTACGGGCTGCCCGAGTCCGAGATCGCGAACACGCTCCGCGCCGCCGAGGAGGCCGGCGTGCCGCTCGAGCCCCTCGAGATCACGACCTGCCTGCGCCGGGGAGAGATCGAGGTCGCGACCCGCTACGAGCCTCGCCGGCGAGGCCGCGTATCTGTCGTTCATCGACTTCATCGCCCAGCGGCACGGCGAGCAGCTGTTCTCGCGCGACGGATCGACGGTCGACGCGCAGGTGGCGTCGTTGCTTTCGCGGGCGGATGGTGGCGGTGGCCGAGTCGTGCACGGGCGGGCTGATGTCGGCGCGGCTGACCGAGCTGCCCGGGTCCTCGGCGTACTTCGCCGGCGGGGCCGTCGTGTACTCGAACGAGGCCAAGGTGTCGCTCGCCGGCGTCGACCCGGACCTGATCGCACGCTTCGGAGCGGTGTCGAACGAGGTGGCGGAAGCGCTGGCGTCCGGCGCGGTTTCGCGGTTCGGCGCGGACGTCGGGCGTCGGGATCACCGGGATCGCCGGTCCCGGCGGCGGCACCGAGGACAAGCCGGTCGGCACCGTCTGCTTCTCGGTGTGCCTGAGAGACGGCGGCGCGGATCACGCGGCGGTCGCTGCTGCCGGGGAGCCGGTCCGACATCCGCGACCGCTCGACCACGGTGGCGATGCACCTGATCCGCCGGCTGCTCGTGGAGTCGGAGGCCGCGCTGCCCGAGGCCGCCGCCCGGGCCGAGCGGGCGTGACCGGCGCGGCGCGCCGGGGGAGCCACCCGAGGCGAGCCGACCGCCCGGTTGTTCGTCGCCCTCGAGCTGCCCGTCCGCGGCGCGGGAGGCGTTGGCTCGGTGGCGATCGGAGATCGTTGGCGAGGTTCCGGGGGCTGCGTCTCGTGCGTCCCGAGGATCTGCACGTGACGCTGTGCTTCCTGGGCTCACGCCCGGAGCGTGAGATCGATCGATCGCGGCGGCGTGCGGCGTGGTCGCGGGCGAGCCCGCCGCGGATTCGGCGTTCGGTGAGGCGCTGTGGCTCCCGGCGCGGCGTCCCCGGGTGCTGGCGGTCGCGCTGTCGGATCCTGGCGGCGCCATTGCCCGGATCCAGTCGGTGCTGTCTAGCGCGCTGGTCGCCGGCGGTTGGTACGCCCCGGAGTCGCGGCCGTTCCTGGCCCATGTCACGGTGGCGCGCGTCGGCCGCGACGCCCGGGTCCGCGGGGTCGATCTGCCCGCGCCCGCGCCGGCGGGGTCCGCGGTTCGCTGCTCGCGCGTGACGCTGTACAGGTCGCGGCTCGGCTCGGCCGGCGCGCGATACGAGCCGCTCGCGTCGGTCGAGCTCGGGCCCGCAGGACGTGGATCGTGGGTATGCGGCAACCTGAGGTCCATGGATTCAACCCCCGGGCTAGCGGGATGGTGTCCGCCTGATGCCGCGCGTGGTCGTCACCGGCGCCACCGGCATGATCGGACGTGCGCTCGTCAGCGCCCTGGTGGCGCGAGGCGACGAGGTGGTCGCGCTGTCGCGCGATCCCCAGCGCGCGCGCCAGGCGCTGGGAGACGGGGTCGAGCCGCACGCCTGGCGCAGTCCGATGGCCGAACCCCCGCCCGAGGCCGCGCTCGCTGGCGCCGATGCGGTCGTCCACCTGATCGGCGAGCCGATCGCTCAGCGCTGGACCGACGAGTCCAAGGAGGCCATCCGCGAGTCGCGGGTGAGGTCGACGCACGCGCTCGTCGAAGGGCTGCTCGCGCTCGCGCCCGAGCGCCGGCCCCGCACGCTCGTCTCCCAATCCGCCGTCGGCTTCTACGGGCCGCGGGACGACCAGCCGGTCGATGAACAGGCGCCGGCCGGGATACGACTTCCTCGCCGAGGTCGTGGTCGCCTGGGAGCGCGAGGCGCTCGCCGCCGCCTCCTCGGGTGTCCGGGTCGTGGTCACCCGCACCGGCGTAGTCCTGGCCCCCGAGGGCGGAGCGCTCGACAAGATGCTCCCGTTCTTCCGCCTCGGGATCGGCGGCCCCGTCGCCGGCGGCCGTCAGTACGTCCCCTGGGTGCACCTCGACGACGTCGTCGGCGCGATGCTGTTCTGCGCCGGCAGGCCCGACGCCGACGGCCCGGTGAACCTGACCGCACCAAGTCCGGTGACCAACGCGCAGCTCTCGCGCGCCCTCGGCCGCGTGCTGAAGCGGCCGGCGTTCCTGCCCGTGCCGGCGCTGGCGCTGAAGGCCCTCTACGGCGAGATGGCGCAGATCGTGGTGACCGGCCAGCGCGCCGTGCCGGCGCGCCTCGAGCAGCTCGGCTACGGTTTCCGCCACCCCGATCTGGAGCCGGCGCTGCGTGACGTTCTGAACCGCCCGGGCTAAGACGCGGTTTCGCGCGCCGGCGTCCCGGACCGTCCCGCCGGCGTCCCGCGCGTGCCGGCATCCCCGGGCCGTCCCGCCGGCGTGGCGTTGGCTCCGAGCCCGCTCGCGCCACGAACGGCGGGCACCTGGGGAGGAGGTGATGGTTCTGGCCGGCCGCGCCGCGCCCGGGATCACCTGCATAACACAACATTCCCGCCCGAATCGGCGAGCCTTGCCGACTGGTGCACGATAGTCATGCACCAGACGACGCGGCTCCGCCAAAGCTCCGCAATTGTCGTGCTATGCATGCTCAGCTCCCGCCGCGCCACGATCCGGGCGTCGACTCCTCATCGGGCGCCGACCACGCCTCCCAGGTGCCGCCTTTCCCGTCGCCCGCCGTCGCCGCCAAGAGCGCGCCAATCCCAGCCATGCGACCGCCCCCGCCACCGTCCGCCACCGCCACCGCCCGCAACCCGGCCCCGCCACCGCCCGCAACCCCGCCACCGCCACCACCGTCCGCCACCGCCACCGCCCGCCAACCCGCCACATCCGACCCCCGCCGCACAATTGGCACGAAGTTGTTCGCGTTCTGAGACGAACGTGCCTTGTTCCGTTGCAGGCAGCGGCTCTAGCGTGCCGGTTCCGTCCGCCACCCCGCCTACCGTTGTCACCAAAGCGGATGAGACAAGGAGCCGAACGGAGATGAGCGAGCAAGACAAGGCCGACCTGAAGCAGGGAGCCGCGTCCGACCCGAAGGCGGATGCCAAGCGGCAGGCAGCGCTCCAGGGCGCTCTGACGCAGATCGAGCGGCAGTTCGGCAAGGGCACCGTCATGCGCATGGGAGACCCGGGCGCGCGCGTCGCCGTCGATGCGATCCCCACCGGCGCGTTGGCGCTCGACGTGGCGCTTGGGATCGGTGGCGTCCCGCGCGGGCGCATCATCGAGATCTTCGGCCCGGAGTCCTCAGGTAAGACGACGCTCGTCTACCACATCCTCGCCGAGGCCCAGAAGCTCGGTGGCGTGTGCGCGTTCGTCGACGCCGAGCACTCGATGGACCCGCTGTACGCCCAGCAGATCGGCGTCGACATCGACGAGCTGCTGGTCTCCCAGCCCGACCATGGCGAGCAGGCGCTCGAGATCGTCGACATGCTGATCCGCTCGGGGGCGGTCGACGTGATCGCGATCGACTCGGTCGCGGCGCTGACCCCGCGCGCAGAGCTGGAAGGTCAGATGGGCGACCAGTCCGTCGGCCAGCAGGCTCGCATGATGTCGCAGGCGATGCGCAAGATCACCGGCGGCCTCAACCGCACCCAGACGCTATGCGTGTTCACCAACCAGATCCGGGAGAAGGTGGGCGTGATGTTCGGCTCGCCGGAGACTCAGCCGGGCGGTCGCGCGCTGAAGTTCTATTCCTCCCAGCGGCTGGACATCCGCCGCATCGAGACGATCAAGGACGGCACCGAGGCGGTCGGCAACCGCGTGCGGGTGAAGGTCGTCAAGAACAAGGTCGCTGCGCCGTTCAAGCAGGCCGAGTTCGACATCGAGTTCGGCAAGGGCATCTCGACCTCGGGCTGCCTGCTCGACTACGGCATCGAGCACAACATCATCACGAAGTCCGGCTCGTTCTTCTCTTACGGCGAGGAGCGGCTCGGTCAAGGACGCGGCAACGCCAAGGCGTTCCTCGACGAGCACCAGGACATGTCGAAAGAGATCGAAGCCAAGATCTATGCGGCCCTCGGGCTCAAACGCGACCTGGTCAAGGAGATCGAGCCGCGCGAGGAGCCGGCGCTCCAAGCCGTGGGCGCGGAGGTGCCCGCTCAGGGACGGGCCGCGTAGCGCGTGCTCCATACCGACGCCGGTCTGGAGCGGGCGCTCGCGATCGCCTATCGCTACCTGAACGCCCGCGAGCGCACGCGCGCGGAGATGCGGACGCATCTCCAGGGCAAGGGCATCGATCCGCGCGACGTCGGGCGCTCGATCGACGCGCTCGTCGATCAGGGGCACCTCGACGACCTCCGGTTCGCTCGGCTGTTCGTCCAGGACAAGCGCGAGCTCGACGAGTGGGGCGCTGACCGGATCAGGCGCACGCTGCTCGCTCGCGGCGTCGATCGTGACGTCGTCGAGGGCGCGCTCGCCGAGCAGGAGCCGGATGACGGCGAGTTCGACCGCGCCCTCGCGGTGCTGCGCCGGCGCTTTCCGTCGCTGGCGGGGGATCGCCGGGAGCGTGAGCGCGCGCTAGGCGTGCTGCTGCGCAAGGGCTACGACACGGACCTGGCGCTCGAGGCGATCTCCGCACACGTTCGCGCCGCGGGCGACGATCACGCGCCTGAAGCGCCGTGACCAACTCCGGGCGACGCTCGCGCTGATACCGCGCGCATTACCGTGCGCGTAACCGATGCGATGCATCATTGCGCCCATCGCCCGCCGGTACTACGATCCTGTAAGCGAACGAAGGGCCCGCGGGCCATCAAAGAACACCAGCAAATTTCGTATATCTTGGATTCCGGACTCAGTGTTGACGGCAACAATCATCGGGCCACCTGGTCCATTCAGACAAAACCCAGAACCCGCCAGATAGTCGCCTACTGAAGGCAGGCACCATCGCCGTTCCGGCATCCGTTCGTGCAGCCTTGCGCGGGCCGATCGGTCGCTCCGAAAATTAAAGCTTTGACGTAGGTCCGGCACTGCGCCGGAACCGCACGGAGAGGATCGACCATGGAAATCATCGGGGCCGCAGCGCTGATCGCGGTGGGAATCGTGGTTGCGGCCATCATCTACGGTCGGATGCACGGCGCCCAGACGGTTGCCGTCGGCCATCCGACAGCGAGCGTGCCGGTCGTTGAAACGGCGCATCCCAGCCCACGGCGCGACGACGCTGAACTGCTCGAACGGAGCACGGCGATCACGCGCCGGGAGGAAGCGCTCGCGCGCAAGGAGTCCGAGCTCGACAAGGAGCGGGAGGCGGTCGCCGAGTCTCGCCAGGAGGTCGAGCGGTCGCTCGAGCAGATCTCGGGCCTGTCCGCCGGCCGCGCGAAGCAGTTGCTGCTCAAGGAGATCGAGGAGCAGGCCAAGCACGATGCCGCCCGTCGCATCCGTCAGATCGAGGAGGAGACCAAGCGCGAAGCCGAGCGCCGGGTTCGGAACATCCTTTCCGTGTGCATGCAGCGTCTCGCGGCGGGCCACGCGGCCGAGACCACGGTGTCCGTCGTGCAGCTGTCGGCCGACGACATGAAGGGCCGGATCATCGGTCGCGAGGGTCGGAACATCCGAGCGCTCGAGAACCTGACCGGCGTCGACTTCATCATCGATGACACGCCTGGCGCGGTTGTCCTGTCCGGCTTCGACGGCGTGCGCCGCGAGATCGCCCGGCTGACGCTCGAGAAGCTGCTCCAGGACGGTCGCATCCATCCGGCCCGGATCGAGGAGATGTACTACCAGGCGAAGTCCGAGCTCGAGAGCCGCATGGTCGAGATGGGGGAGCAGGCCGTTTTCGATGCCGGCGTTCAGAGCGTCCACCCCGAGCTGGTCAAAGTGCTCGGGCGGCTCAGGTTCCGGACGAGCTACGGCCAGAACGTGCTCGCGCACTCGATCGAGGTGTCGCGTCTCGCGGCGATGATGGCCGAGGAGCTGGGGGCGAGCCCGCGGACCGCGCGGCGAGCCGCGCTGCTGCACGACATCGGCAAGGCGGTCACCCACGAGGTCGAGGGGCCCCACGCACTGGTGGGCGGCGAGCTTGCGCGCAAGTACGGCGAGCCGGAAGCGGTCGCGCACGCGATGGAGGCCCACCACAACGAGGTCGAGCCCCAGACGATCGAGGCGGTGATCGTCCAGGCGGCGGACGCGTTGTCGGGTGCCCGCCCGGGAGCGCGCGGAGAATCGCTCGAGCAGTACGTCAAGCGCCTGCGAGATCTCGAGCAGATCGCCACCCGCCACAAGGGCGTCGACAAGGTCTACGCGATGCAGGCCGGCCGCGAGATCCGCGTGATGGTCGCGCCCGGCGCGATCGACGACGACGCCGCGACGATGCTGTCCTATGAGATCGCGCGGGAGATCGAGAAGGAGCTCGAGTACCCCGGGCAGATCAAGGTGACCGTGATCAGGGAGTCGCGCGCGGTCGAATACGCACGCTGACAGCTTCCGCGTCAAATCCGCCGCGTCTGGGTATACCGCATACCGCGGGTCGTACCGGCGGGAGGTAGGCGGCTTTGACCCGCAAGTCGCCGAGAAAGGGACCCTCGAATGAATCGACGGTTATTGCGCGTCGGCGCTTGCAAGCGCTTGGCGGTAAGTCTGTCTGTCACGCTGGCAACCTGCGCGGTGGTAGCGACGAGCGCGTCAGCGGCGCTCACGTCCCATGGTCAGCTGCTACATCTGCGCTCGAACACGAACTCGAGCAGTAACTGGTTCGGATACAACCAGGGCACCCTCGAGCAGGGAAGCAAGCTGTTCAACTCGATCACCGGTGACTGGACCGTTCCAACGGCCACTGCCCACACGGCCGGGCAGGCCGAGGACTCCTCGGACTGGATCGGGATCGGCGGCGGTTGCATCGACGCCGGCTGTACGGCGACCGATTCGACGCTGATCCAGGCCGGCACCGAGCAGGACGTCGACTCAACCGGCGCCGCGTCCTACTCCGCGTGGTGGGAGCTCGTTCCCGCGCCGTCACTGACGATCAGCAACATGACCGTCGAGCCCGGCGACCACATGCACGCATCGATCGCCGAGGTCGTGCCCGATTCTGATGTCTGGACGATCACGATTCAGGATGTCACTCGCGGCGAGTCGTTCACCCAGACAGCGCCTTACCCGTCCACTCATGCCAGTGCCGAGTGGATCGAGGAAACGCCGCTGGAAATCGGTACGGACGCCGGCTTCGCCGCGCTGCCGAACCTGACGAACCCGGCTTTCACGTCGGCCACGGTGAACGGCGCCTCGGCGGGCCTGAAGGCCTCCGAGGAGCTCGACCTCACCGACTCGAACGGCAACGTGATCGGTGCCCCGTCGGCGCCGAACTCCACCGCCGACGGGTTCGACGACTGCGCGTGGGCTTCCACCTGTAGCTAGCGAGTACCAACGCACACCGTCTGACAAGGGTCCATCGCGCATCGGCGAGTGATGCGCGTTGGACTCGCGTCGTTGCGCGCCGGCGCGTTCAGCGATGATGGTGCAGGAACACGGCGTGCCGGGTCCAGGCCGCGAACTCCGGGATGAGCACCACCGCGAGCACGAGCCCGCCGATGATCGCGCCGGTCAGCGCGAGCCAGCGCCCCGCGGTTCCCGGGGCCGCGCCTTCCCGCTGCCGCGCCTCACCGCCGCCGACTCCGAGCGCGCTCGCCAGGGCGGGAAGGTGGCCGAGGATGTGCAGGCTTATGAACACGACCCACACGATGAACGTGACCTTGTGGAGCAGCAGCATCGGGTTGCGATCGGTCGGGCCGACGATCAGCAGCCCGATGCCGGTGACGAATACCCCGACGGTCGAGAGCACGACGATCGGCGCGATCAGGCGCAGGGCGATCTTTGGCGGCCCCTTGCGCCGGTAGTCGGGCTCGTGCGTGTAGTAGCGCACGAACCTGTAGCCGGTGCTGGCGATCTTGAGTAGCACCGGGCCGATCAGCAATAGTCCGACGAACAGATGCATCCAGATGAACTGGCGCAGCTGTGGAATCGTGAATCCGACCACCGCCAGCAGCACGATCAGGATCGCGCCCGTGACCGTCGTCAGGTGCTCGTTCCCGTCCGGGCCGCCGCCGGTCAGCGACTCTCGGCGCAGCAATCGAGCGAGCGTCGTGCGCGACGTACATGCGCTCGTGCCCGCGCATGACCTCGTCGCCGTCCCCATTGGCGGAATATTTGGCGGCCAAGCGAAGTTCAGCGTGAGTTGTAGATGAGAAAGCTCTTTGCTTCGACCGGCCGGGCTCGGGGCGCGGCTCTATCATCGGCCGACGCGCGACGCCGGAGGCGGCGACGGTTTGTCATGCCCGGATTGATTCTGCTAATCGAAGACGAGCCGGGAATCGTCGACTTCCTGGAACGGGGGCTTCGCGCCCAGGGATTCGACGTCATCTCGGCGACCGACGGCGTCAGCGGCGCAGTCACGGCGTTGAACGAGGCGATCGACCTGGTCGTGCTCGACCTCCTGCTCCCCGGGCGCAGTGGTCTCGATGTGCTCGCGACGCTCCACGACGCCAAGCCCGGGCTGCCGGTGATCGTCCTCACAGCGCTCGGCGAGGTCGAGCATCGGGTCGCCGGACTCGACGCCGGTGCGGTCGACTACCTCACCAAGCCGTTCTCGTTGACCGAGCTCGCGGCGCGGATCCGTGCGCAGTTACGTGCCGCCGCGCATTCGCCACGGACGACGTTGAGCGCCGGGGACATCGAGGTCAACCTGCTGACCCGGGAGGTCCGTCGCGGCGGCGAGCTCATACGGTTGTCGACGACCGAGTTCGAGCTGCTGACCTACCTAATGCACAACCGCGGGCACGTTCTCTCTAGGGAGCAGATCCTGCGTGCGGTTTGGGGCTACGAATACGACCCGGGCACGAACGTCGTGGACGTCTACATCGGATACCTCCGCCGCAAGCTTCGCCGTCAGGGCACGAATCCGCCGATCGTCACCGTCCGCTCGGTCGGCTATCGGCTGGAGATGAGCCACTAACGGCCCGGCCGAGGCTGTTCACAGTGCGCGCGCGACTGCAATTCGGGGCTGCCGGCGGGTCTCCGCTGGCGGTTAACGGCGTGGGTCGCCGGCGTGATGGTCGTGTCCGCGGCGGTGGTGTTCCTGGTCGTCTACCAGGACACCGGCACCCAGCTTAGGAACGAGATCGACCAGGACATCAGCGGCGACGCGACCCAGCTCCTTCAGTCGGTCGACGCGATGACCGGGCAGAGCCCGGCGCGAATCTCGTCCGTGGCCTCGCGGTACATGCTCGCTCAGCCGTATGACGCAACGTCGACGCTGCTGTTCGTCCTTCTGCCCGATGGGCAGCACGCGAGCAACCATCCCGAGGTGTTCGGCGGCGGCACGCGTGACGAGGGCGAGCCCGGGACGGAGCAGCAACTCGAGGTCGAAGGGCGCAAGCTGTTGGTCCCGCACCTCGGTTACTCGACCGCGAAGGTGCCCGACGTCGGGCGAATGCGCATCTTCGAGCACCGCGCGAATCTGGGCAACGTGCCCGTCATCGCGGGCGCGGGCGAACCACTCACCGTGGTCGATCGCGCCCAGCACGGAGTGGCCCGAGCATTCGTGCTCGCGGGAGCGGTCGTGCTGCTGCTGGCGCTCATCGCGTCCTACCTCGCCGGCGCGCGGGTGTCGGCCCCGCTGCGGCGGATGGCGCAGGTGGCGACGCGCGTCGACGCCGGCGACCTCGGTCCGCGAATGGAGATCTCGGGCGAGCGGGCGGACGAGGTGAGGGTCCTGGCGGACGCGTTCAACCGCATGCTCGACCGGCTCTCGGACGCGTTCGCGAGCCAGCGCGAGTTCGTCGCCGACGCATCGCACGAGCTGCGCACCCCGCTGACCGTGATCCGCGGTCAACTCGAGGTGCTGGCCGCCCAGGAGGATCCTTCGAGCGCCGAGGTCATCCGCGTCGAGCGGCTGGTCCAGGCGGAGATCACACGCGTCTCGCGGCTCGTCGACGATCTGCTCGTGCTCGCTCAGGCCGAGCGAACGGACTTCCTGCGCGTCGAGACGATCGACGTCCGGCCGTTCGTGACCGAGCTGTGGGACGGGATGAGCTTGACCGCCGATCGAAGGTTTGAGCTCGGGACCGTCGCCGATGGATCGCTCGAGGCCGACCCCGACCGGCTCGCCCAAGCACTGCGGAACCTCGCGCGCAACGCGATCGAACACACCGATGAGCAGTCCGGCCTCGTGCGCCTCGACGTCACCCGACTCGCGCCCGAACGGATTCGCTTCGCCGTCCTCGACGATGGCCCCGGGATCCCGGCGGACGAGCGTGAGCGGGTGTTCGAGCGGTTTCACCGGACCGACGGCGGCCGGACGCGATCAGGCGGCGGCGCCGGGCTCGGGCTCGCGATCGTGCGCGCGATCGCGGAGGCCCACAAGGGGACCGTTCGCGTGCGGGACTCGCAGAACGGCCGCGGTGCGACCTTCGAGCTCGTGCTCCCGGGTTTCGACGCGAGCTGAGTTACGCTTCGCGCACCGTGGGACCGAAGCTGATCGTCGTGTTGGTCGCCGTCGAGGTCAGCTTGGTCACGGTATGTGTGGTGGCCGGCTTCGCCTCGGGGCGAGGATCGAACTACTGGTCTCGCGTGTTCGTGCGTTGCCTGTCGGTGCCCGCGTTGGTGCTGTTCGCCGTACTCGTGGCCCCCGAGCAGGTGGCGGTCCCGCTGGGATGGGTGACCCTCATCACGGCGATGCTCGTGGTCCCGGCGTTGTCGTGCCGAAACCTGGATCGTCCACCTGGCGCGCCCGATGAGGACGGTGGCGGCGGGCCTGGCCCGGATCGGCCATCCGGTTCTCCCGAGCCTCCGCGCGGAGGCGTCCCGCTCCCCGACGCTGACCCCTCACGGGTCCGTGTACGCGACCACAGCAGCGCGAACATCCGATACCTGAAGCGGTGGCGCGAACAACTGCCTGAGCGCGATCCGATGCCACGGCCGCCAAGTCGGTAGCGGCGGGCGGCGCGACGGAGCCGCCTCGATACCCTTGCCCAGGTGAAGCGCTACCACGTCACGACGTTCGGGTGCCAGATGAACGAGCACGACTCCGAACGGATGAAGGGGATGCTGGAATCGATCGGGTACACCGAGGCGCCGGAGCGTGACCAGGCCGACCTGATCCTGTTCAACACGTGCTCGATCCGGGAGAAGGCTGACAGCCGGTTCGTCGCTCACCTCGGCGAGGCCAAGCGGCTCAAGTCGCGAGCGTCCCGACGTGGTCGTCGGTGTCGGCGGATGCTGGGCGCAGTCGGTCAAGGAGGAGGTGTTCGCGAGGTTCCCGTTTGTGGACGTCGCGTTCGGGCCTGGTCAGGTCCACAAGCTCGCCGAGTTCCTGGTCAGCGATTCGCTCACGGCGCAGGGGTACTTCGAGTTCGAAGGGTTCACCGGGCACCTCCCCGCCAAGCGAGCGCGTGATCACCACGCCTGGGTGCAGATCAGCGTCGGGTGCAACTGCGTGTGCTCGTACTGCATCGTGCCGTCCACTCGTGGGCGCGAGGTCAGCCGCCCCTGGCAGGAGCTCGTGACCGAGGTGCGGGCGCTCGCCGACGACGGCGTGCGCGAGGTCACGCTGCTCGGTCAGAACGTCAACTCCTACGGTCGTGACCTGCCACGCGAGGAGCGCACGACGTTCGCCGAACTGCTTGGGCAGATAGACGCCGTCGCCGGGATCGACCGCATCCGCTACACGAGCCCGCATCCGAAGGACATGCGCGAGGACGTGATCCGGGCCCACGCGGAGCTCGCCGCCCTGTGCGAGCACATCCACCTACCGGTCCAGTCCGGCTCGGGCGCCGTGCTCAAGCGCATGCGCCGCACGTACACGCGCGAGCGCTACCTCGATCGCGTGGCGATGATCCGCGAGCACGTGCCGGACTGCGCGTTGACGACGGACATCATCGTCGGGTTCCCCGGCGAGACCGACGCGGACTTCGAGCAGACGCTCACGCTGGCCGAGCAGGTCGGTTACGACGGAGCGTTCACGTTCATCTATTCGCCGCGGCGCGGAACGGAGGCAGCGGAGCTCCCCGACCAGGTGCCGCATGAGCTCAAGGTCGAGCGCCTCCAGCGCCTCGTCGAGGTCGTGCAGCGACGGGGGCTCGAACGCGCGCAGCGGTTCGTCGGGCGCACGCTCGAGGTGCTCGTGGAAGGCCCGTCGCGGACCGATCCGTCTCGGCTACGGGGACGCTCGCGCCACAACAAAGTCGTGAACTTCACCGGCCTCGGGGCCGCCGGAGAGCTGGTCGACGTCGAGATCCTCGAGGCGACCAGCCAGACGCTCACAGGCCAGGAATCGATCCTGAGCCGAGCCGCCAGCTGATCATTCGTCCAGTTTCGCCGTTTCGGTGAAGCGGACATCCGTCCAGACGGTGCTACCGCAGCGGCCGCGGGGTCTTGGCGCGCCGAAACGCTGATTGTGGGAGCAATCCACGGATCTGTGGAGAGTTAATGGCCACCCTTGCGGCGGTCACGAATATGCCTGCTCTCGGGCTGCTCGGCCAGGACGGCCGGCTCGGGCACAGCACCGAGGCGTTTCGCCGCTGGTACCAGGACAGCGAGGAGCTGTGCAAGCAGTCTCCAGAGCTGCAGCGCGTGATCGACGGTCAGGCCAACGCGGCGGTACTGAAGCTCGACGGGGTTCTCGTCGATATCGCGGCCGTGTCGGACCGCGGCGGTGCTCGCCAGGTTCTGCTGACGCTGCCGACGGACGAGCTGCCGTCGCTCGGCGATGCCGGCGGAGCGCTGCTCGACGGAGCACTCGACGACAGCCCGGCGATCGTCTGGCTCAAGGACCTCGAGGGCCGCTACGTCCGTGTCAACTCCCGATTCACGACATTCCTAGCCACCACCGAGGAGAAGCTGCTCGGCCGCACGGACGCGGAGCTCCCACCCGCCGAGACGGTCGACGGACCTCGCCTGGAGGAGCGCGAGGACGAGGTCGAGGAGCCCCTTCAGCTCGAGTACGTAGTCGGTCCCTACCAGGGGCGCGACGCGCTGGTGGTCCTCCGCTTCCCGGTCGGCGACGCGAAGGGCGTGCCGACGCTCGTGTGCGGCGTGGCGGCTCCATCCTCGGAGGCGAACGTCGCCCGGAGCGAAGCCGCTCGCCTGCTCCGGGTCGAACGCTGGAGCCGGCTCGATGCCGAGAGCGTGCGGGCCGAGATGCTCGCCGAATGGGGCGTGCTTCCGGAGGTCCGGGGCCGGTCGGCGCCGGCGCTGAGCAGTGGCGAGCCGGCCTCGGGAGTGACGGATCGCGAGCAGCAGGCCGCGGTCGCCGAAGCGCGAGCGGAGCGGGCGACGGCGGTCGCGGAGCGTGACGCCGCACTCACCGCGAACGAAGATCTGGCTGGCGAGCTCAAAGCGGCGCACGCCCGGCTGACCGAGCTCGAACGCCAGATCGCCGACGGAGATGTGGAGCGCGGGGACGCAGAGGTGGAGCTCGCCGCGCGGGCCGCGGACCTCGACCGCGCCCTCGGCCGCGAACGGGAACGGGCCGAGGAGCTCGAGCGCACGCTTACCCTCGTGAGGGAGCGCCTCGGCGACGACGCCGAGGCGGCGCGTACCGAGGTCAAGCGCGCCCGTGCCGATGCCGATGCGGCGCGGACCGAGCTCGAACGCGCGCGCGCCGACGCCGAGGCGGCGCGGACCGACGTCGACAAGGCTCGTGTGGAGGCCGAGGCCGCCCGGGCGGCGGTCGCCGCCGAGCACGAATCCGCGTCGAGCGCCAGGGCGGCACTCGAGCTCGAGGTCAGGCAGGCTCGCGAGCAGGTGGCGAAGTTGGAGCGCCAGCACGGCGCCGACGATTCCGGCGCTCAGCTGATCGAGGCCGACAAGGCGCGTACCGCGGCAGAGGCCGCGCTGATGGACGCGGTGGCCGAGCGCGACGCGACGCTGAAGGCAAAGGCCGCCCTGACCGGTGAGCTCGAGCACGAGCGCAGGCAGGTCGCGGCGATGCACGAGGGAGCCGCAGCTGCCGAGGAGCGGATCCGGGAGCTCACCGGGGCTCTCGAGCGTGAGCGAGTCCGCGGAGCCGGCCTCGAGCAGGTGCAGGCCCGGACGCAGGAGCTCGAGGGCGAGCTGCGCCAGGCGATCGGTCGGGCGGACAAGGCCGAGCGCGAGGTCGAGCTCGCGGCCACCGGGGCCGACAAGGCGGAGAACCAACTCCGGTTCGCGATGGCGCGGGCGGACAAGGCGGATGGCGAGCTCCGTATGGCTGTGGCGCGGGCGGACAAGGCCGAGATCGAGCTTCGCGCAGTCGGCGCGAGAGTGGTGAAGGCCGAGAGCGAGGCGCAGGCCGCATCGGGCCGCGCCGGCAAGGCCGAGGAGGAGGTCGAGCGCTGGCGCGCCCGGGTCGACAAGGCCGAGGAGGAGGTCGAACGGTGGCGCGGCCGGGTCGACAAGGCCGAGGGCGACGTCGAGCAGTGGCGGACGCGTGCCCAGCAGGCCGAGACCGAGCTCGCCCGCGGCGACGCGCGCGCCGAGGGTCTCGACACCGAGCTCGCCCGCGGTCAGACCCGCGTCGAGCAGCTCGAGGCCGATCTCAGGCTTGCGACCAGGCGGGCCGAGGAGGCCGAGCGCGACGCGCTGCTGGGGCAGGCTCGGGTACAGGAGCTCGTGGGTGAGGTCGAGCGTCGTCAGGCTCGGATGCAGGAGCTCGAGGAGCAACTCGCTGCTGTGCCCGAGCCCGAGCCCGACCTCGAGCAGGATCCCGTGGCCGCCGTCGCCGAGGACGCCACCGATCCTGACGACGGCGCCGGCGACGCGGTGACGGTGCCGGCCGCGGCTGAGCTGGCGACGCTGGAGGAGGTCGGCGACGCGCGCCAACGGCAGGCCGGCCCCGGGGTCAGCTGGCACCCGACCGCGAAGCGCACGCTCGCGGCTTCGCTGGCGCGGGAGTCGGTGTGGCGCAACGTGTTGAAGGAGACCGTCGAGGTGCTCGGGTCAGAAGGCGGGTGGGACACCGTGACGGCCTGGCTTCCCGATGAGTCAGACGGCCTGGGGTGCGCGGCCACATGGGCCGCGCATCGCGGGCTCGACCGGTTCGAGGCGCTCACCTGGGAGGCAGGCCTGAAGCGCGACGGCTCGCTGCTCGACCAGGCGCTGCAGGCGCCTCACCTGACCTGGCTCACCGACATCGACGCGGTCGACGACGAGCGGCTCCAGACGGCCGCGGCGCACGGGATGAGCTCGGCGCTGCTGCTGCCGGTCCGAAACGGCGCGTCGACGATCGGCCTGCTCGAGCTGCTGACGCACGACAGCATCGAGCCCGACGCCCAGATCGCGCTGTCGCTCGAGGCGTCCGCGCTCCAACTGGGCCGGTTCGGCCACCTGCTGAGCCTCGGCAAGTAGTCGCTCGCCGGCGCTACGGCGGGTCGTTGCGGCGCCCCTCGAGGGTCTGTCCGGGGCGCATGCGAACATGCGTTCGTATGCGATGGAGCAACCTTGAAACGGAGGTGGAAGAGCGCGCTCGTCTACCCGGATACCGCGAACGAGGCGGTAGTGCGCCATTTCGACGCACCCGAGGCGGTCGAGACCCGGTTCTACGAGGTTCGGGCCAAGTCGATCCTCAACCGCGTTCCCGAGGCGTCGCAGATGCCGTTCCGGTGGACGATCAACGTCTACCGCGGCTGCACTCACGCTTGCACCTATTGCCTGTCGTCCGAGACGCCGGTCCTCACCGCCGACGATAGGCACAAGCCGATTGCCGAATTGGACGTGGGGGAGGCCATATACGGGACGCAGGTTGGAGAATCCGGATACCGCCGCTACGTCCGCACGACGGTTCTGGACAAGTGGATCACGGTCAAGCCGGCGTATCGCGTCACGCTGGAGGGCGGCACCGAGCTGATCGTGAGCGGAGACCACCGCCTGCTTAGCAATCGCGGCTGGAAGCACGTGCTCAACAGCGAGCGTGGCGAGCCCGATCGTCCGCACCTGACGACTCGCGACCGGCTCGTCGGTACGGGTGCGTTTGCGGAGCAGCCGGACCATGACGGCGACTACCGACGCGGTTACCTGTGCGGGATCGTCCGTGGCGACGGCACGCTTCGCGGGTACGACTGTCGACGGGCGAGGGGCAGCCGTTACACGGGCTATCGCTTCCGACTGGCGCTCGCGGATCTGGAGGCGCTCCGCCGCGCCCGCGAGTTCCTGGCTGCGGAGGAGATCGCCACCGGCCAGAGCGTCTTCCAAGCGGCTGCCGGAGCGCACCGAGAGGTGGCGGCGATCTCCACCCAGGCCGCCGCGTCATTCGAACGGATCAGCGATCTGATCCAGTGGCCGGCGCTCCCGGGCCTCCAGTGGTGCCGCGGGTTCCTCGCCGGGATATTCGATGCGGAAGGCAGCCGGAGCGACTTTGCCCTGAGGATCGCGAACACAGATCCGGAGATCCTGGCTTGGACGGAGGCGTGCGCTCGCCGGCTCGGGTTCGACGTTGGCATCGACCGCAGCAACAGGGCGAACGGGCTGGAGTACGTCCGCATCCGGGGCGGACTGTCGGAGCACCTGCGGTTCTTCCATTTGACCGATCCAGCGATCAGCCGCAAGCGCGATATCGAGGGCCAGATGGTCAAGACGTTCGCGAGCCTCCGGGTGGCCGAGATCGAGCCGCTCGGACGAATGCTGCCGCTCTACGACATCACCACCGGGACTGGCGATTTCATCGCAAACGGGGTCGTGAGCCACAACTGCTTCGCCCGCCCGACACACAAGTACCTCGACTTCAACGCCGGCCGGGACTTCGAGCGCGAGATCGTGGTCAAGGTCAACGCGCCCGAGCTGTTGCGGGCGGAGCTGGCGCGACCGAAGTGGACGCACGAGCACGTGGCGCTCGGGACCAACACCGACCCCTACCAGTGGGTGGAGGGGCGGTACAAGCTGATGCCGGGAATCTGGGAGGCGATGCGCGATGCGGCCAATCCCTGCTCGGTGCTGACGAAATCGCCGCTGCTGTTACGAGACCTGCCGCTCCTGAAGCAAATCGCCGAACGGACGGAGTTCAGCGCCGCGCTGTCGGTGCCGACGCTCGACGAGCGCGCCTGGCGGGCGACCGAGCCGCATTCGCCGAACCCGCGGGCGCGGCTCGAGGCGGTGGCGGAGTTGACCCGTGCCGGTATCCGCACCGGAGTGCTGGTGGCGCCGCTGATGCCGGGGATCAACGACGCGCCCGAGCAGGTGGCAAAGATCTTGGAGCTGGCGTCAGAAGCCGGCGCGGCGTACGTGACGGGCATCGCCCTCCACCTGCGGGGCGATGTGCGGGGGCTGTTCTTCGAATGGCTCGAGAGCCATCGTCCCGACCTGGTCGACCGCTATAAACGGCTCTATCAACGTGGCGCCTATGCCCATCCCGATGAGCGGAAACGCCTTACTGAACTCGTCAAAGGACCCGATGCGACGCCGGCCTGGCGGATGCGGGGACGGTACCGACCGCCGGCGACGGACCAGGAGGACGCAAATGCCGCGCGAAATCAATCGGCGTGGTTACTGGAGCAAGGTCGCCTATTCTGAGACTGAGTGAAACCCACGCCGTCCGGCGGTGATAGGTAGAACGCGCCGCAAGCGCGGTTACGAGACAGATGCCACAACGGTTCAAGAAGCCATCGAGGCAGGACTTCCGCCTCGACCAGATGTTCGAGACCCACAGCGAGGAGTGGGAGCGCGTCGGCCTGGCCGTCGACTTCGACCAGAAGAGTCTGCGCAGCGCTCGACGCCGCATCCTGGTCCTGGTGCCGCTATTCGTCGCGGTAATCGTCGTCTACAACAACTACCAGAGCTGGTTCGACGTCAAGTCCAGCAGCGGCTTGGTGACGCCGATCAAGATCTTGACCGTGCTGGCGCTGCTCGCGCTCGGGTGGGCCGTCGCTCGCGACATCGGGCGTGTCGCCGGCCCGACGCTCTTCCGTCGCATGGATCCGGGGACAGCCGGAACCGTGGGCTTTCTCGTCCGCCTCGTGACTGTCGGCATCACGCTCCTGGTCGCGCTCGAGATCGCCGGCGTGAGCGCCGCTTCGCTGGTCGCGACGAGTGCGTTCACCGCCGTGATCGTCGGCCTAGCTGCCCAGCAAACGCTCGGCAACCTGTTCGCCGGGATGGTGCTGCTGAGCGCGCGACCGTTCCGGGTCGGCGAGCGAGTGCGGTTCCAGGCTGGTGCCCTCGGGGGGCAGATCGAAGGGATCGTCAGTTCCCTCGGCCTGCTCTACACGACGCTCGCACAGGGCGAGGACAGGGTGATGGTGCCTAACACCGGCGTGCTTTCGGCCGTCGTGGTGCCAATCAGGGAGCCCGAATCGGTCGACGTCAAGGTCCGGCTCGGCCGCGGCATCCGCGTGACCCAGGTCCAGGCGCTCCTCGACGACAGGGTCAAGACGCCGACGCGGCGCTCTGCAACGGTCCTGCTCGAGCAACTAGACGGGGAGGACGTGGTCGTGCGGGTCCAGGCCACGCCGGATCGCGCTGACGACGGCGCGCGCCTGGCTGACGAGATCATCGACGCGCTGGCGTCGGTCACGGGCGAGCATCCGGTCGTGGTCAACAAGGGTGGCGACGAGCCCACCCGCGAGGAAGTAGGCGCCTCCTCGCGCCGAGTCACGCCGGCGTTACGCGCGCGACGCGCCGGCGGACCGCGACCTACGCGCCGGCGGGCGCGCGCACCAGGTCCTGGGCGGCCGCGAGGATCGCGTCGGCGTCGATGCCGAACTCGTGCAGGAGCTCGGTCGGTTTGCCGGACCCCGGCATCCCGGTGACCGCGAGCTTGCGGACGCGGACGCCCTCGACCTCGGCCAGCGCGGCCAGCACGGCATCGCCGATGCCGCCCTCGGGCCAGTGGTCCTCGACGGTGACGATCGCGCCGGTGTCGGCGGCCGCCTGGCGGATGGTCTCCTCGTCCACGGGCTTTATCGAGTAGAGGTCGATCACCCGGGCGGCGACGCCCTGGGCGCTGAGCTCGTCGGCCGCCTTGAGCGCTTCGTGGAGCGTGACGCCGGCGCCGATCAGGGTCACCTGATCCTCGTCGGAGGAGCGCAGGACGCTCGAGCCGCCGATTTCGAACCGGTCCTCGGGTCCGTAGATCGTCGGCGTGGCGCCGCGGCTCGTCCGCATGTAGGCGATCCCGGGATGGTCAGCCATCTGGCGCACGAGCGCTGCGGTCTGGTTCGGGTCAGACGGGTACAAGACCGCACTCGAATGGACGGCGCGGAACATCGAGAGGTCCTCGAGCGCCATCTGCGAGGGCCCATCCTCGCCGATCGCGACGCCGGCGTGCGAGCCGACGAGGCAAATCCGTGCGCGGCTTATAGCCCCCATCCGCACGAAGTCGTAGGCCCGCGTGAAGAACGCGGCGAACGTGGACGCGAACGGGCGGAAGCCGCGGACCTGGAGTCCGACCGCCGCGGCGACCATCTGCTGCTCGGCGATGAACATCTCGAAGTAGCGGTCGGGATGCGCCTTGGCGAACAGCTCGGAGAACGTCGAGTTCGACACCTCGCCGTCGAGCGCGACGATGTCGGCGCGTTCGGCGCCGAGCGCCGCGAGCGCATCGCCGTAGGCCCGCCGGGTGGCGACCTCGTCGTCGGCGTCCCAGCGCGGCCACTCGACGCTGCCTGTGTCGATCTGCCGGGGCGTCGCGTCGCCGCTCCGCTTGGCGACCTCGACCTGCAGCGAGCGCTCGCCGCCGAGTTCCGCGATCGCCTTCGCGGGGTCGGACAGGGGCTTGCCGTGCTTGCCCTCGAGGTCCTCGACCTCGCTCGCTCCCTTTCCCTTCTTGGTCCGCGCGACGATCACCGTCGGGCGGCCCGTGGTGTGGGCAGCCTCGGCGAACGCGCCGTCGATCTCCTCTACGTCGTGCCCGTCGATCTCGATCGCGTGCCAGCCATTCGCGCGAGCGCGGTCGGCGTACGAGTCGAGGTCCCAGCCGTGCATCGTCTCGCGCGTCTGGCCGAGACGGTTCACGTCGATGATCGCCGTGAGGTTGTCCAGCCCCGCAAACGCGGCGTGCTCGAACGCTTCCCAGATCGAGCCCTCGGCCATCTCGCTGTCGCCGCACAGCACCCAAACCCGGTAGGGGAGGTGCTCGAGGCGCTTGCCGGCGAGCGCGACGCCGACGCCGATCGGCAGGCCCTGACCGAGCGAGCCGGTCGCCACGTCCACCCACGGCAGCACAGGGGTTGGATGGCCTTCGAATCGGCTCCCGAGCCGGCGGAACGTCAGCAGATCCTCGTCGGTGATCGCGCCGGCGGCTTTGAGGAAGCTGTAGTAAAGCGGGGAGGCGTGTCCCTTGGAGAAGATCAGGTGGTCGTTGCGGGGATCATCGGGGCGCGCGAAGTCGTAGCGCAGGTGCTTGGCGAGCAACACGGCAATGAGGTCGGCGGCCGACATCGACGACGTCGGATGGCCTGAGCCCGCGGCGTCGCTCGCCCTGATCGAGTCGACGCGGAGCTGCTGTCCGAGCTCGCGCCAGAAGGCGGCGTCATCCATACGGCGATCGTACCCATGATCGCCGGCGGCGAACATAGGGCTAGCGCTTGTCGCGTTGACCGGCTGCGATGTCGGCGGCGATCCGCTCGCTGCCCATGCGCCGGCTGACAGCCGAGGCGAGCGCCGGCGCCACCGCACCGATGCTCGCACCGAGCCGCATCGTCAGCGGGGCGACCGCGACCTCGGCCCGGTTGCGGTCGATCGCCGAGACCACCGCCCGGGCCACCTGCTCGGGCGACCGCGTGCTGACGCCCGGCGGCAACGAGGCCCCCGAGTCGGCGAACATCCCCGCCTCGCGGATGAAGCCGGGGAGGACGACGGAGACGCCGACCCCGTGGGGGCGGAGGTCCTCGCGCAGCCCGAGCGCAAACCCACGCAGCCCGAACTTCGTCGCCGAGTAGATCGACGACGCGGGCGAGGCGGTCTTGCCCGACAGCGAGGAGAGGAACGCGAGGTGACCATGCCGGCGGGTGACCATGCCCGGCACGAGCGCGCGGGCGAGCGCGATCGGGGCCCGGAGGTTGACCTCGAGCATGCGGTCGATCTCGGCCTGGGTCAGGTCGAGCAGCAGGCCGGAGGCCGGAAGCGCGGCGTTTGAGATCAGCACGTCGACGCGCCCGGCCTGCTCGATCAGCAGCTCGAGGTCGGCCTGGCGCGCCAGGTCGCAGACGACGACGCGGGCACCGAGGTCTGCCGCGAGCGGCTCGAGCACCTCGCTCCGGCGCGCGGTCAGGATCAGGTCGGCGCTTCGGGGAGCGATCGCGCGCGCAATCGCGTGGCCGATCCCGCCGCTGGCACCGGTGAGGAGCACGTTGCCGCCCAGGCGGCTCATGAACCCCGCGGGAATACAGCGAGCGTGGCCGTGAAGCCATGCAGGAAGCTGCGTCCGCCGACCGGGCCGATCTCCCCGGCAGCGAAGAATCCGGCGGCCGGCGCGCCTCTGAGCTCCCGCTCGATCACCTCGGCGTCGTGGTCGGAAATCCCGAACATCGCGGTGCCACGGCCGTTGCACGAGAACACGAGCGCGCCGGCGGGGCGCTCCCCGGCCAGAGCCTCGATCCGCAATTTGAGCGCCTGGCGAAGGTCCTCATCGGCCGAGCGGGCGTCGCGGGCGTGCAGCCGCACGACCTGCCCCGCCGTGACCTGAGTGCCGACTACGAGTGCTCCGGTTTCGCTGTCGGCTCCGAGCACCCCTCGCACCAGGAAGTCGCCCTGCTCGTACTCGGGCTTGCCGCCGTCGATCACGACTCCGATCAGCAGCCCGCCGGCGACCAGGCCGCGCTCGCGGGGCGAGAGCTCGGAGATGATCTGCTCGACTGTCTGGAGCGCGGGGCGCCCGGCGAGCTCCTGGATCACGTTCCCCTCGGCGGCCGTCACCGTGACCTCGCGTCCGAGGGGAGCTGCGCCCTGCGAGACGCACGGGAGCATTTCGACACCCTGCAGGCTGACGCCGACGGCCCCGTCCTCCACGACCCGATCTCCGACGAACAGGGCCCCCTCGCCGGCGGGTGTGCGCCCGCTCGCGAGCCCGCCGAGCACTGGTACCGCGGGCGCATGCTCGGACAGCATCTCGAGCACGGCATCGGTGGGGAACGAGTACGGGTCGGAGAGCATCAGCATCCCGTTCGCTCCGTCGAGGTCGGGAAGCCCGACGATCCGGTGTTCGTGCTCTGCCTCCTCGACCGTGGCGTGGAACGGGGACGCCTTGCCTTCACCGTCGAATGCGGCGGCCCACACCACCAGCGCCGTGCCCGACTCGTGCTCGCGCCCCGAGTTGAGCACGCCGCCGGCGCCGCAGCCGACGAGCGCATCAGGCGCGAGTACGTCGTGGATGCCCTCGAGCGTGGCCTCGGGCGCGACCAGATGCGAGCCGGCGGCGAACACCACCGCGAGATCGGCGGAGCCCCCGCGGAGCCCTGCGGCCGCCGACTGCGCCGCGGCCGTCCCGGCCTGGAGTGGGTCGCGGTCGGTCGAGATTCCAGTACCGATCCTGATCGCTCCACGATACTCCGGCCAATGCCGCCCGCGGAGGTGATCGCCCTGTTCGGTCCGACCGGCGTCGGCAAGACCGGGGTCGCAATCGAGCTGGCTCGGCGCCTGCGCGATCTGGGAGAGCGGCCGGTCGCGGTTTCCGCCGACGCGCTGCAGGTCTACCAGGGGCTCCAGACGCTGACCGGCGCCGCCACCGCGAGCGAGCGGGCCCGGCTCGAGCACCGCCTGATCTCGTTCCTGCCTGTCGATGCCACGTTCAGCGCCGGCCAGTACGCCGAGCTTGCCCACGCCGAGGTCGACGCGCTCCTCGCCGACGGCGCGCGGCCGATCGTCGTCGGTGGCACAGGGCTATACCTGCGCGCGGCGCTCGCCGAGCTCCGCTTGCGCCCGCCACCTCCCGAAGGGGCCCGCGAGTACTGGGTCGCCGAGCTCGAGCGCCGAGGCGCGCCGGCGCTCCACGGCCTCCTGCGCGAGCGAGCTCCGTGGGCCGCGGCGGAGATCGATCCCGGCGACCGCCAGCGGATCGTCCGGGCGCTCGAGCTGCTCGACGCCGGAGAGCTCGATCGTCACGCCGAGGACTCCGAGCTGTGGACCAGCGAGGTGCGCCACAGCACGCTGCTCGTCGGGCTGGTGCTCGAGCGCCAGCAGCTGTACGAGCGGATCGACGCGCGGGTCGAGGCGATGGTCGCCGCCGGCGCGCAGGCGGAGGTTCGCCGTGCCTACGCCGCCGGCGCGTCGCCGACCGCCCGCAAGGCGCTCGGCTTTGATGAGCTGCTGGCGGGTGACGTCGAGTCGATGAAGCGGCGAACCCGCAACTATGCGCGCCGGCAGTTGACGTGGATGCGAAAGCTCGCTGACGTCCACACGCTCGACACGACCGGCCGCTCGCCCGCCGACACGGCGGGCGAGGTCCTCGCGCTGTGGCGCGATTAGCCCGCTCACACGCCTGTGGCCCGATCAGCCCGCTTCATACCCCCGTGGCGCGATCCGCTCGCGTCACACGGCCCACGGCTCGCGCAAAGTCTTTTCTGACATGCCAGCCGACACCGAGCGAACGGATGGCGAACTACTGGCCGCGGTGGTCGCCGGGGACGGCCCGGCATTCGCGACGTTCTACCGGCGCCACCTGCCGACGGTGGTCGGGTTCCTGCTGCGCGAGACCGGCAACCGGGAGACGACGGCCGACCTGACGGCCGAGGTGTTCGCCGCGATCTTCCTCGTGGCGCGGCGCTTCCGTCCGCGTGGCGCGGGCTCGGCGCGCCCGTGGGTGCTCGGGATCGCGCGCAACAAGCTGCTCGAGAGCCGCCGGCGGGGCCGAGTCGAGGATCGCGCCCGGCGCCGGCTCGCGTTCGAGCCCGAGGTACTCGACGACGACGACCTCGCGCGCGTGGATGAGCTCGCGGCGGGCCCGGAGCACCGAGTGCTCGAGCTCGTCGAAGACCTCCCGAAGGGCCAGCGCGACGCGATCCGCTCCCGGGTGATCGAGGACCGCGAGTACGGAGACATCGCCCGGGAGCTCAACTGCTCAGAGCTCGTGGCCCGCCAGCGCGTCAGTCGCGGTCTCTCGCGGCTGAGAGATCAGATGACGGAGGGTGAGAAGTGAGTGACTACTTCGATCGGGTGGAGCGCCAGATCGTCCGGAACGTCGAGGCCGGCCTGCCACGCTCGTCGCGGCTGCGCGCGCTACCCGGATACATGGCGTCGGCGGCCGCCATGCTTGTCGTGCTCGTCGTCGCCGGCGTGTTCCTGCTGGCGCACGGGTCCAGCCCGGCGCCGGTGCCGACCGCAGCTCAAGGGGTGACCATCACGTTCACCGCGTCCGCGGCCGATCCGCATGCACCCCTCGGGCCGGCGCTCGACCGCTCGGTCGTAATCCTCAGAGAACGTCTCGGCTCTGCCGTCCCCGGCACGCGGGTGGAGCGAGCGGGGAACGAGATCGTCGTCGACGCGCCGGCCGCGGGCGCCGGCGAGCGCGCACGGATCCTCGCCCTCGCCGTCCCCGGCAACCTCGCGTTCTACGACTGGGAGGCCGATGCGATCACGCCGAACGGAAAGACCGTCGCGTCCCAGCTCATCGCCAGGAATCCGACGGCGCTCGAGGTCAGCCAGGGATCAGGCTCAGGCGCGCCCGGCGATCCCGGCGCGGGGGGAATGTCGCGTCGCCAGGCGGTCGCGCTCGCCTCGAGATGCAAGCGGTGCGTCGTCCTCCAGGCCGTAGCTCCGAGTGTGCTCCTCGGCGCCGGCGCCATCGGGCCGAGCGCCCGGTTCTACGTGCTCAACGACGTTCCGTTTCTGTCGGGCGCCGGCATCACCCACCCACGACAGGGCATCGACGCGAGCGGCATGCCCGACATCAAGTTCGGGTTCACCGCCGCCTCGGACTTCACCGCCGCCACCAAGCGCGTCGCCGAGCGCGGGGATCTCGTTAGCGGCGTCGGCGAGACGCTCGGCCAGCACTTCGCCGTCGCGCTCGACAGCAGGCTGATCACCGTTCCCTACATCGACTTCAAGGCGTACCCCGACGGGATCCCGCAGCGGAATGGCGCCGACATCTCCGGTGGTTTCACGATTCAGTCCGCCAAAGATGTGGCGACGATCCTGCGCCACGGCCCGCTGCCCGTGGTCCTCACGGCAACGGGGTGAACGGATACATGATCACCACCGCGGCGAGCACGCTCGCCATCCACAAGATCGACAGCGGCCGGGCCGGGCCGATCCGTCTGACGAGGTCGGCAACCGCCAGGTAGACCCCGGGCATCACGATCACCATGTAGTAGAGGTAGCTCGTCCGGCTCTCGATCAGGGTGGCCAGCACGTACGGCGCGAACGTCCCCACGAACCAGGCCAGGCCGACAAGCCCGACCTCGTCCCGAGAATGCCAGCGACCCCCGCTCACGCCGAGCGCGGCGACCACCATCGCGGGAATCAGCAGCAGCAGGATCGGAGGGCTGATCATCCCCAGGAAGTGGACCGCCGGTTCGATCTGGTTGAGCGTTGCTGTCGGGTGGCCCGGGTTGATCTGGAGGTACGTGATCGGCTTGACGTCGATCAGCCAGTCCCACGGGTAGGACGCGATTCCCTGCGGCCCGTGCGGGCTCGTCTGATTCGCGGCGTAGGTCAGGATGCGCGAGACCTCGCCGAACGGGACGTCGGGCACGAGCTTGCCCGTCTGCGGGTCGAACGGGTGCGCGATCTGGTCGAGCACGGCGAGAAGCCCGATGAACGTCGCCGCGGAAGCCACGACGCACGACCCCAGCCGCCGTAGCGCCGTCACCCCGCCGCCGCGCCGGCCGACCCAGCGCAGCAACTCGAGCACCGCCAGCGCGAACAGCACGTACGGCGCCACTTCCTTCGCACACGCCCCGACGCCGACCACCACCCCGGCCAGGATCGGGCGACCCCGCAGGTACAGCGCCGCCGCCCAGATCATCGCTGCCGTGGCGTAGATGTCGAGCGTTCCGATCCGGCTGTGGACCAGCAGCAGGTTGTCGGCCGCCATCAGCGCGGCCGCCCCGAGCGCCGTCCAGCGCCCCCCGCCGGCCGCTCTGACGAGTGCGAAGATCCCGAGCATCGCGACCGTGCCGAGCAGCACGCTCGGCAGACGCCAGGCGATCGGCCCGTCCCCGAACAGCTCGATCCCGCCGGCGATGATCAGCTTGGCCAGCGGCGGGTGCTCGGAGTTCGGATCGGTGCCGAGCGGCGAGTTCGCGTACGGGGCCCCGGCTGGAGGCTTGATCCTGTCGATCACGCGCGCGGCGTTGACGTAGTAGTCCTCGTCGAATACCAGGATGTGGTCGGTCGACGCGCGGCATGGCGAGCGGCACGGCTCGGCGATCCACGCCAGCCGCGCCACGAACGACACCAGCAGCAGGGCGCCGAGCAGCCACAGCGGCAGCGACGGCCGGCCCCGGCTCCAGGCTTGCAGCCGCTTGAGCATTGCGGGCGCGACGGTACAGGTACACCTACACTGGCGCCCCGTGGACTTTGAGAAGTGGCACGCGCTCGGCAACGACTACGTGATCGTCCAGGCCGCGGACCTGCCGCTCGAGCTGACCTCGGCGCGCATCAGGGCCATCTGCGCCTCCCACACGGGGGTCTCGGCCGACGGCATCCTGCTTCTTTCTCCGCCGGAGCGCTCGGGCTACGTGGCGCGGCTGCGGATCTTCAACCCCGATGGGTCGGAGGCGGAGCTGTCCGGGAACGGCGCGCGCGAGGCGGTGATGTACCTGCGCCGGCACCACTGGACCGACGCCGACTCGTTCGCGATCCAGACCGTGGCGGGCGACATCCGGACGCGGATCACCTCGGACACCGAATGCACGGTCGAGATGGGACGCGCGCAGACTCGGAGCGCCGGGTATCCGTCGGGCGCGCCAGACGGCCGCGGCGAGCTCGTCGCCGGCGGCCGGACGTGGCGCTTCCAGCACGTCCAGGTGGGCAACCCGCAGTGCGCGATCCGGGTCGCGGACGTGGCGGAGCTCGATTCGCTCGATCTGCCGGCGATCGGACCCGAGATCGAGCACCACGAGCTGTTTCCGAACCGGACCAACGTGTCGTGGTTCGCCGAGCTCGATTCAGACCCCGCCCATCCGGAGGTGATCGGCGGGGTTCGGGTGGGCGGGGCTCGAATCCGCGCGCGAATCTTCGAGCGCGGGGTCGGGGAGACCTCGGCGAGCGGGACCGGCGCGACCGGGGCCGCGGTCGCGTACGTACTCGACGGTGCCAGCTCGCCGGTCACGGTTGTGCTCGACGGCGGCGAGCTCGGGGTCGAGGTCGGTGCCGAGCTGGAGATCAAGCTCTCGGGCTGGGCGGTCCCGGTATTCCGGGGCACGCTCGCCGAGGCGTTCGTAGAGGAGTTGCATGCGACGGAGTAGCCGCCTGGACCGGATCCCCCCGTACCTGTTCGCCGAGCTCGAGCGGAAGGTCCGCGAAAAGCGCGCCGCCGGGGTCGACGTGATCAGCCTCGGGATCGGCGATCCCGACACGCCGACATATCCGGAAATCGTGGCGGCCATGCAACAGGCGGTCGCGGATCCGAGTACGCACCAGTACCCGAGCAACCGCGGGCGGCCGGAGTTCCGCGAGGCGGTGGCCGCGTTCTACCGCCGGCGGTTCGGTGTCGAGCTCGACCCTGAGACCGAGGTGATGCCGGCGATCGGGGCCAAGGAGTGCATCTTCAACCTGAACCTCGCGTTCCTCGACGCGGGGGACGTGGCGCTCGCCTCCGATCCGGGCTACCCCGTCTACACCGGCGGCCCACTGCTCGCAGGCGGCGAGCCCGTGCTGCTGCCGCTCCTGGCTGAGAGGCAGTTCGGCCCCGACCTGAGCGCGGTGTCTGCCGAGCATCTGGCCCGCGCCCGGCTGATGTTCCTCAACTACCCCAACAACCCAACCGGCGCGACCGTTCCCGACGGACTGTTCGAGGACGTGGTCGAGTTCGCCCGGCGCCACGACATCCTGGCCGTCCACGACAACGCGTACAGCGAGACGACGTTCGACGGGTACGTCGCCCCGTCGTTCCTGCAGACCCCGGGCGCCAAGGAGGTCGGCGTCGAGGTGTTCTCGCTGTCAAAGGGCTACAACATGACGGGGTGGCGCTGCGCCGCGATCGTCGGAAACGCCGAGGCGATCGCGTCCTACTGGCACCTCAAGTCGAACATCGACTCGGGGCTGTTCGAGGCGATCCAGCTCGCCGGCGTGGCCGCGCTCGCGCCCGAGCTCGACGCCGAGGTCAAGGCCATGAACGCGATCTACCAGCGCCGGCGCGATCTGGTCTGCGACGCACTCGCCGCGGCCGGCGTCGAGGTCACGCCGCCGAAGGGGACGATCTACATCTGGGCGCCGGTGCCGGCCGGCTTCGAGTCCTCCGCCGCCTACTGCGAGCACGTGCTCGAGCAGGCTGCGGTCGTGATCTCGCCCGGGGGCGCCTACGGCGCCAGCGGCGAGGGCTACTTCAGGATCTCCCTCACGACCCCCGACGAGCGGCTGCTCGAGGCCGTCGACCGGATCCGCCAGCTCTAGTGGGTCTCGGTTCAACCCACGAGCGTGGCTTGACACTGCCCCTACCGACATCGAATGCGCCGCCGGGTAAACGGTTAAGGTTGCGAAGCCGCAGCTACCATCAAATCTTGTGCAAAACCGCCAAGCCCACAGTCAGGGACCGGGCGCAGCGCTGAACGGCCAGCGGCCGCAGGGGCGCGCGCGCCAGCGCGCCTACCTGGCCGCCGTCGTGCCCGACGGCGGTGAGGAACAGCTCGCCGAGCTGCGCGAGCTGCTCAAGACTGCCGGCGTCGCCGACGTAGGGGAGATCGTGCAGCGGCGCGATCATCCACATCCCAACACGTACCTCGGTCCGGGCAAGATCGACGAGCTGAAGGCCGCGCTCGCCGGCTCGGACGCGAACCTCGTCGCCTGCGACGACGAGCTCTCACCGCGCCAGGAGCGCAACCTCGAGGCGGCGCTCGGAATCCCGGTGATCGACCGCACCGCGATCATCCTCGACATCTTCGCCTCGCACGCGCACACGGCGGAGGGCAAGCTCCAGGTGGAGCTCGCCCAGCTCGAGTACAACCTTGCCCGGATGCGCGGGCTCTGGTCGCACCTCGAGCGACTCGGCGCCGGACGCATCGACGGCGGTATCGGCACCCGCGGACCGGGGGAGACCCAGATCGAAACCGACCGCCGGCTCGCGCGCGATCGGATCTCGGCGCTCAAGCGAAAGCTCGGCCACGTCCGCTCGAGCCGCTCGGTGATGCGCGCCGAGCGCGCACGCACAGAACTTCCGTCGGTCGCGCTTGCCGGCTACACCAACGCGGGCAAGTCGACGCTGCTGAATGCGCTCACAGGCTCGACCGTCGGCGTCCGCGACAGCCTGTTCCACACGCTCGACCCCACAACGCGGCTTCTGCGCACGGGCGGTCGTGACTACCTCGTGACCGACACGGTCGGCTTCATCCGCAAGCTTCCCCACCAGCTCGTCGAGGCGTTCGGGGCGACGTTGGAGGAGACGCGACTGGCAGACCTGATCCTGCACGTGGTCGACGCGTCGGTGCCCGAGGAGGAGTTGGTGGCGATGACGCGCGCGGTCGAGGATGTGCTGCTCGAGATCGGCGCCGACTCGGTGGCGCAGATCCTGGTGCTCGCCAAGGCCGACCGGATCGACGACGAGCGGCGCGCGGAGCTCGAGCGCCGTCATCCGGACGCGGTGCTGATCTCGGCGGTCGCAGGAGAGGGGCTCGACGCGCTCGAGCAACGGATCGAGGAGGAGTTCGCGCGGACGCTCCAGGACGTGGAGCTGCTGATTCCCTACGACGCGGGCGCGCGGCTCGCCGAACTGCACGCGATCGCCGGCGACCTCGAGCGCGCGGACACCCCGGAAGGCGTGCGCGTGATGGCGCGGCTGCCCGCAGCCGTCGCGGCGCGCTACCAGGAGTTCGCGCTCAGCCGACCGTTCGCGTGACCGTCCCGGCGGACGGCAGCCGAGAGCGCCTGCACGTGCGGCGCCTCGACGACCAGGCGCTGCTGCCAACGCGCGCGTACCCGGGCGACGCCGGTCTCGACCTGTACGCGCTCGAGGAGACGGTGCTCGCGCCGGGCGAGCGCGCGTCTGTCGGCACCGGGATCGCAGTCGAGATCCCCGACGGCCAGGCGGGCCTCGTGTTACCGCGCTCGGGGCTGGCGGCCCGGCACGGGATCGCGCTCGTGAACGCGCCGGGGCTGATCGACTCCGGGTACCGGGGCGAGATTCGCGTGCTGCTGCTCAATACCGATCGCGAGGAGGCGTTCACGGTCGGGCGCGGCGAGCGGATCGCGCAGCTCGTGCTGGTCCGGGTGCAGACGCCCGACGTGGTCGAGGTCGACGAGCTCGCGCTGTCCGAGCGCGGCGCCGGCGGGTTCGGCTCGAGCGGCTAGCCGCCGGTCGTCGCGGTCGTCTCGGTCGTCCCGGTCGTCGCGGTCGGGGGCTGCGGCAGCACGTCCTCGCGCCTGGAGGAACTGCGTCGCGACCGACGCCGGATCCTGCCCCTCGAGCTCGACCGCCGCATTCAGCTCGCGCATCGCCGGCAGCGTGAGCAGCGCGCTGACCCGGTCGATCGTGGCCTCGAACGCAGGGCCTTCGGCGTCGAGCGCGCGGACGGACGCCACCGGCACGACGTTGCCCCAGCCGAAGATGTCCTCGGGGTCGCGCAGAAGCGGATAGCTCCCGCTGAGGAGCTGCGGATCCGTCGTCTGGACGACCGCCGCCTGGACGGTCCCCTGGTCTAGCGCCTGGTACTGCGAGCCGAGTTCGAGCGGCTTGAACGCCGTCGGGACCACGCCGTAGGTGGTCTGGAGCGTTGGCAGCCCGCTCGGGCTCTGCTGAAACTGGGGAGGCCCGCCGAGCGTGAGCTGGGGGGCGACCTTGATCAGGTCGGGGATCGACTGCAGGTCGTTCTCGACCGCGTAGTCGAACGACACCGCGATCGCGTTCGTGTTGCTGAACGGCGTCGAATTGAGGAGCGCGAGGCCGTGCTTGAGTGCGTAATGCTGACCGGCCAGGTACGCGTCCCGGCGCGACCGGTAGGTCTGCTGCAGGCCGGCGACCGTCGTGTCCCACGTGTCCAGGTACTCCGGATACATCGCGAGCTGGCCGTTCGCGAGGGCCTGCAAGATGACCTCGGTCGGACCGATGCTCTGGTTGAGCGTGACCGCGAAGCCGGCGGCCTTGAGCGCCTGGTAATAGAGCTGTCCGAGCAGGAACTGCTCGGGGGTGTTCTCGTCGCCGATCGTCACCGGCGGCCTGCCCGCCCCGGGAAGCGACACGGTCGTCGTCGCGGTCGTCGTCGCGGTCGTGGTGGTCGTCATCGTCGCTGTCGTCGTGACCGTGGTCGTGGTCGTGCTCGCCCCCGCACTCGCGCCCGTGCTTGGCTCTGCGGCGGTTGCCGCGTGTGAGCCGGTGCCGCACGCCGCCAGCCCGAGTGCGGCGACCCCGCACGCCAGCGCCGATCCGATCGAGCCCTTGAACCTTGCCCCGCGCGACATCACCTCAGCCTCTCACACTCCGGCCGCGCGGCGCGCGTCCGCGTGGGCGTCGGCCTCGAGCCGGTCGTCGAGCGGCTCGAGTGGTTCGTCGAGGCCGAGCGCGGTCTCGATCAGCCAATCGGCGAACCAGGCGTTCTTCGGGAGGAGCGGCCCGTGGAGATATGTGCCGATCACGTTGTCGCGGCGGACGCCCTCGTAGCCGTCGGCCCCGTTGTTGCCGTATCCCTTGAGGACGCGGCCGAGCGGCGTCGCGCCGGGACCCAGCCGCGTCCGTCCGCCGTGATTCTCGAATCCCGCCAGCACGCGGCGGGCCCCAGGGTCGAGCTCGACCTCGATGGCGACGTTGCCGATCAGCCGTGGATCGTCCGAGCGGACCGTCTCCAGATCAACCAACCCGATTCCGGGGAGCGTCCTGTCGCCGAGCTGGTAGGAGTGCCCGAGCAGCTGATACCCGCCGCACACCCCCAGGATCACCGCTCCCCGGGCCGCGGCGGCGTGCAGCGCGTCGCGCTTGACCTCGGCCAGGTCGAGCGCGCACAGCTCCTGGTCGCGGTCCTGCCCGCCGCCGATGTAGTAGAGCTCGGCGCCGCCCGGGTCGAGGCGCTCACCGAGCCCGCTCGCCTGCAGCTCGAACGAGATTCCCCGCCACCGGCAACGCCGCTCGAGCAGGAGCAGGTTGCCGCGATCGGCGTAGATGTTCATCAGGTCCGGATACAGCGCGCAAACCCGTAGCTCAGCCACCGAGGATCACCACTTCGCTCCCCGAGTAGTCGTTCGTCTCGGCCACCTGATCACGCCCGACCGGAGTGAGCCCGGCGGCCGAGCCCTCGCGCTCGAGATCCTCGACGGTGACGCTGTCCAGGCGGATGAGGTCCTGCGCGACGGTTCGCACGCCAGCCGGCGAGACCGTCTCGCGCCGGCGCTCGAGCACGAACCCGCCGTGATCTGCGCGCACCGCGATTGGCTGGCTCGAGTACACCACCCCGTCCTGCTCGCGCACGTCCGGGAGCGGCGCCGGCAGCCCGTCCACGACCTCGTACGGCTCGAGCAGCTCGGCGATCGCGACCGCCACCGCGCCGTCCGGAAGCAGATGCCTGCTCGCGCACGTCAGGAAGCGGGCCCGGCCGTCGGGGCCGCCCAGCAGCTGGATCGTCTGCATCGGCACGATGATCAGCGGGAACCGCTCGGACAGTTGGAAGTCGCGAGCGTCCGCGGCGACCGTGGTGACATCGACCCCCGCGGCCCGCCGCGCCAGTGCCTCGAGCAACTCGGGATCGCGGTCGAGCGCGGTGACGCGGTGGCCCGCCCGGGCGAGGTCCAGCGCGACCCGGCCGGTGCCCGCACCGACGTCGAGCACCGGACCGCCGTACTCGGCCGCCAGCGCGCGCCAGAGCGGGAGGTCCTCGCCGTAGGCGCCGCACTCGAGGTCGTGCCAGATGACACTCACCGCCGGCCCACCGCCTCGGGCTCCCAGAACCTGACCGCGTGCCCCCGCGCCGCCAGCTCGTGAAGAAGCTCGAGCAGCGCGGTGTACGTCGGCAGCGCGTACAGGTGACCGTCCTGCACCGCCGCGAGCGCCGCATCGAGGGCGGGGGCGAGGCCGGGGATCACGTGCAGGCGCTCGGTGGGCACGCCCGCGTATTTGAGGCGCACCGCGAGCTCGGCGGCGCGGGTGCCGGCGCACGTCACCCGGCGCACCCGCGTCGCGAGCATCTCGAAGTCCGCGTCCCACACCCAAGAGACGTCGCGGCCGTCAGCGGTGCGGTCGTTGAGGATCGCCAGCAGGTCGAGCTCCCCGTGCTCGAGCACCAGCGTGCGCAGGATCTCGTTCGCGCCGGCCGGGTTCTTCATCAGCAGCACTTGGAGCTCTACGTCGCCGATCGAGATCCGCTCGGCGCGGCCGAATGCGGCCCTCACCTCGCGGAGCCCGCTGACGATCGTCTCCAGCGGGACATCGAGGCCGAGGCACAGCGCGGCGGCGCCGAGCGCGTTGTAGACGTTGTAGAGCCCGGGCAGCGGCAGCTCGACGCCGGCGCTCCCGGCCGGCGTGGTCAGTTCGAATCTCGATCCCCGCGTGCCGTCGAGCTCGATCCGCTCGGCCGCGATCGCCGGCGCCGGTCGCTTCTGCCCGCACGACGGGCACCGGTAGCGACCGAGGTGGCCGAGGTAGACCGCGTCGTACACGTAGGCCGCGCCGCAGCGCCGGCAATGCTTGGAGTCAGAGGCGTGCTGCATCTCGGGGGTCGCCACCGATTCGTCCTCGACGCCGAAGTAGGTCACCTCGCGAGCGTCACGCCCGAGGTCGGCGATCAGCGGATCATCGGCGTTGAGGATCAGCCGCGTGGCCCCGCCGGCCGCCGAGGCCACTGCCGCCCAGCGATCGGCGATCGTCTCGAGCTCACCGAAGCGGTCGAGCTGGTCGCGGAACAGGTTGCCGAGCAGGATCGCGCGAGGCTCGAGCTCGGGGGTGATCCGGTCGAGCCAGAACTCGTCGATCTCGAACAGTCCGAGCTCGCCGTCGATCCGCCCGCCGGCGCGGGCGGCGGCGAGCAGCGTCGACGCGATGCCGCCGGCCATGTTCGCGCCGGCCCGGTTGTGGACGACCGTGACGCCGGCGCGCCCGAGCACGGACGCGACCATCGCGGCGGTCGTCGTCTTGCCGTTGGTCGCCGAGACGATCGACCGATCCGCGGGGCAGCCGCGCGGACAGCTCCGCGATAGCGCCGGGCTCGAGCGCCATCAGAACCTTGCCGGGCAGGCTCGTCCCGCCGCCTCGCCCGGCGCGGCGGGCGAGCTCTCCGACCGCGCGCGCGGCGGCGATCTTCGCGCCCAGCAGCGTCATCGCGGCACGATCATCCGCACCGCGCCCGGGAGCACGCGAATCGTAACCGGGAGTTCCGCGATCGCCTCCCCGTCGCCGTACAGCACGAACGGCTCCGACGCGCTCATGTGCACCTCGCGCGCGCGGAGCACGTCGACACCGCGCTGGCGGACGTGCCGGCCGCTGAACACCATCGGCGCCAGCCGCAGGAAACGAAGCTTTGGCATGTCCTCGATGATGACCACGTCGAGCAGGCCGTCGGTCAGCGACGCGTTCGGCGCGAGCAGCATCCCACCGCCGAACTGCTTCGAGTTGGCGGCGGCGACCGAGTAGCCGGTGAACTCGCGCGGCGTGCCGGCGTCGAGCGTGACCTCGAACCGGGCAGACTTCCAGCGCGGCAGCGCTCGCACCAGCGCGAGCGCGTACACCGGGCTCCCGCGCACGACGTGGGTGTCGTTGGCGATCTCGTTGACCAGCGAATCGAAGCCGCAACTGGCGATGCCCGTGAACGTGCGCTCGCCGGCCTCGCCGAGATCGAGCGGCCGGACGGTCCCGGAGGCCAGCACCGCGCACGCCGCCACCGGCTTGCGCGGGATGCCGAGCGCACGGCACAGGTCATTGCCTCGGCCGCCGGGCAGGACGCCCACCACGCCGTCGGTGTACTTCACCGCGCCCGCGACTGCGCCGATCAGCCCATCGCCGCCGAACGCGACCGCCACCTCACCGTTCCCGACCGCTTCCGCCGCGAGTTCGCGGGCATGCTCCAGGCTTTTCGTGTACTCGAAGCGATGCTCGAGCCCCTTCGCCGCCAGCGCGGCCAGCACATCTGGCAAAGCCCGCGCGGGACGGCCCCCGCCCGCGACAGGATTCACGATCAAGGCGAGTCTGCGCACCGGGCAGATCATGCCGAACCTGGATTGCTTGCCGGCTTGGTACGCTTCCTCGCGGAATGGCGCTCCGCCTCGATCTCCGACTTCTTCTCCTCCCCCCTCGGGGGGAATAGCGCGTGGGCGGCCGCACGTAGCCGCGAAACCAGCACCGAGAAGACATCCGAGACCGAGACACTTAGGAGTGACATGAGCCAACCCGAAGACCCGAACCGAGTACTGATCTTCGATACGACGCTGCGTGACGGAGAGCAGTCGCCCGGCATCTCGCTGAACACGCAGGAGAAGCTGGAGATCGCGCAGCAGCTCGCGAGGCTTGGCGTCGACGTGATCGAGGCCGGGCTTCCCGATCACTTCTCCGGGCGACTTCGAGGCGGTGCAGGAGATCTCGCGGACGGTCGAGGGACCGATCATCGCGGGTCTGGCGCGAACCCACGTGGCCGACATCGACGCGGCCTGGAACGCGGTCAAGGACGCGACAGCGGCCGCGCGTCCATACCTTCATCTCGACCTCCGACATCCACATCGAGTATCAGCTCCAGACCACCCGCGAGGACGTCAAGGGCCAGGCCCGCGCCGCGGTCGCGCACGCCAAGCAGTACCTGGACGACGTCGAGTTCTCGCCGATGGACGCGACCCGCGCCGATCTCGAGTTCACCGCCGAGGTGTGCCAGATCGCGATCGACGAGGGCGCGACCACGATCAACATCCCCGACACCGTCGGTTACACGATGCCGCAGGAGTTCACCGCCTACCTCGAGCGGCTGTACGCGCTCGTCCCCGACCTGCGCGACATCGTGCTGTCGGTGCACTGCCATGACGACCTGGGTCTGGCCGTCGCCAACTCGTTCGCCGGTCTGCTCGCCGGCGCCCGCCAGGTCGAGTGCGCGATCAACGGGATCGGTGAGCGCGCCGGCAACGCGTCGCTCGAGGAGATCGTGATGCTGCTGCACACCCGCGAGCCCGACATCGGGCTGCAGACGGGCGTGACGACGCGCGAGATCTCGCGCACCTCGCGCCTGGTCTCGCGGCTGACGGGCTACCCGGTGCAGCCGAACAAGGCGGTGGTCGGCCGCAACGCGTTCGCGCACGAGTCGGGCATCCACCAGGACGGCGTGCTCAAGGAGCGGACGACCTACGAGATCATGGACGCGACCACGGTCGGGCTCGAGGCCAACTCGATCGTGCTGGGCAAGCACTCCGGCCGCCACGCGCTGCAGCAGGCGCTCGCCGAGATGGGGTTCGAGCTCTCGGGGCAGGGCCTGAACACCGCGTTCCGGCGCTTCAAGGAGATCGCGGACAAGAAGAAGCACGTGACCGCGATGGACCTCGAGGCGCTCGTCACCGACGAGCTGCGAGAGGAAATCGCGGGCTACCAACTCGAGTGGTTCGACGTCGAGGCGTCGACGCGACGGCCGCCGCATGCGACGGTTGGCATCCGGACGCCTGACGGCGAGGAGGTCACCGGTTCGTTCACCGGCGACGGCCCCGTCGACGCGATCTTCCGCGCGATCAACGCCGCCACCGACAGCGACGCCCGACTCCGGGAGTTCCGCGTCGACGCGGTGACCGGAGGCCAGGACGCGCTCGGCGAGACCTCCGTGGTGCTCGAGGTGGGCGGCGTCACCGGCTCGGGTCAGGGCGTCTCGACCGACATCCTCGAAGCGGCCGCCCGCGCCTACGTGCGCGCGCTGTCGAATGCGATCCGCCGGAAGGGCGTCATGGCCGAGGCAGAGGAAGCAACGGCTGTGGCGGCGTCGGGGCCACCGGTGCGTACGCCGTGACGAACTGGAGCCCCTGGCGGTAGCCGGCCGCGAGCACCTGGCCGCTGCGCTCGCGGTCCATGAAGTTGGTGCCCATCGTCTCCGCGCATTCGTCGTTGGGCGCCAGCGTCTGCAGGGCCGCGCCGCGGCGCCGTAGCACGAGCGCCTCGAGCGCCACCGCGGTGCGCGAGACGCTCCGGACCACCGCCAGCACGCCGGACGAGGCCTGGATGCTCGCGGTCGGGTTCAGGCACAGCACGTGCGTGTCGCGGCCGGCGGGCGCGGCGTCGAGGTTGGTGGGGCTCCACACGCCGCCGTCGACGTACTCGCGGCCGTCGATCGTGACCGGCGCGAACAGCCACGGCACCGTGCAGGACGCAGCGACCGCCTCGGCGACGGTCGCGGTCGGCGCGCCGGGACTGCCGAACACGACCCGGCGACCGTTCCGGCGGTCAACGGCCGCGACCCGCAGGCGGCCGTCGAACCGGGGCTCGAGGCGCTCGACCGTTCGGCGCAGCCCGGCGAGCGTGTCGGTCGGGCGAGGCAGCCGGCGGAGCATCGCTGCTCGCACGATCGCGCCACCCGGCGCGGCCACTCCGAGCGCCATCGGCGCGAACGTCGCGCCGACGGCGAGCGCCCAGTCGCCGGCGCGGCGGGCGGCGGCGAGCCCGGCGGCGGCCAGGCCATCCGCGGGGCGGGGCGCGGTGCTCAGCTCAAGGTCGCTGCCGATCGAGGACGGGCGGCGAGGCGGCTGGCCGGCGATCAGGTGCGCGGCGACGATCGACCCGGCCGAGGTCCCGACGTAGTAGTCGCAGTCTCGGAGGTCGAAGCCGGTGCCGTCCTCGATCCCGGCCAGGACGCCCATCATCCAGGCCTCGCCGAGGACCCCACCGCCGCCGAGGACGAGCACGTCGGGTCGCGAACGCATGACGCATCAGGCTAGCGGCGATCTCGTATGCGATAACGTACAGCCGTATGACGCCGACCGAGACAGCGCAGAACGGCGTGGGGCCGAGAGTTCGGGCGCTCCGGGAAGCGATGGATCTGTCCCTGCGCGATCTCGCCGAGCGCTCGGGGGTGAGTGCGCCGATGCTCTCACAGGTCGAGCGCGGCGAGACGAGCCCGACGCTCCAGATCGCCAAACGGATCGCCACCGGCCTCGAATTGCGGCTCTCGCAGCTGCTCAGGTTGGACGAGGACGGCGCGGTCAGCGTCGTCCGCGCCGGTGAGCGACGCCAGGGGCCGGGCGCGGTCGACGGCCACAGCTACGAAATCCTCACGCCGCCGCTCCCCGGCCAGCGCGCCGAGCTGTCGCGCCACACGCTCGCGCCGGGGGCGGTCACGGGCGGTCTGGGCGATCCGCCGATGCACGAGCCGGGCAGCCGCGAGACGGCGCTGATCGAGTCCGGCACCGCCGTGCTGCTGATCGACGGCGCGCGCCACGAGCTTCATCAGGGCGACTGCGTGACGTTCGACGCGGACCTGCCCCACCATTTCGAGAATCCAGGACAAGCGGAGGCCGTCGTGCTCGCGGTGCTGAGCGCCGGCCTGCGACGGAGCTGACACAGCGAGGAGCGAGAAACCAATGCCACAGACGCTGTTCGACAAGATCTGGAACGCGCACGAGGTCGGGGGGGCCGGGGCCAATCTCATCTACATCGACCTCCACCTCGTCCACGAGGTCACGAGTCCCCAGGCCTTCGACGGGCTCCGGCTCGCGGGGCGCAAGGTGCGCCGCCCCGATCGGACATTGGCGACCGCCGACCACAACGTGCCCACCGACGGCACTCCGGTCGCGGCGCTGATCCGTGACGAGCTCTCGCGGGTGCAGGTCGAGACGCTCGAGCGCAACTGCGAGGAGTTCGGCATCCCGCTGTTCTCGCTGGGCTCCGAGCACCAGGGGATCGTGCACGTGATCGGCCCCGAGCTTGGCGTGACGCAGCCCGGGATGACGATCGTGTGCGGCGACTCGCACACCGCCACGCACGGGGCGTTCGGCGCGCTCGCGTTCGGGATCGGAACGAGCGAGGTCGAGCACGTGCTGGCCACGCAATGCCTCGTCCAGTCAAAGCCGCGATCGATGCGGATTCTGTACAGCGGCTCACTCGGCTTCGGGGTCACCGCCAAGGACCTGATCCTGGCGACGATCGGGCAGATCGGAGTCGACGGAGCCGTCGGACACGTCGTCGAGTACGCCGGGCCGGCGATCGAGACGCTGTCGATGGAGGGCCGGATGACGGTCTGCAACATGACGATCGAGGGCGGCGGGCGGGCGGGGATGATCGCGGCCGACGACACGACCTACGAATTTGTGATCGGACGCGGCGCGGCGCCCGATTCGGTCCCGGAGGAGTGGCTGGGACTTCGGACCGACGACGGCGCGCAGTTCGACAAGCAGGTCGACGTCGACGCGTCCGCGATCAGCCCGATGGTCACCTGGGGGACGACGCCCGGCATGGTCGTCCCGGTCACGGGCGCGGTGCCCGAACCCCATTCCGACCAGGACGAGCGCGCGCTCGAGTACATGGCGCTCGAGCCCGGGATGCCGATCGGCGAGATCAAGCTCGACCGCGTGTTCATCGGCTCGTGCACGAACTCGCGAATCGGGGACCTCCGCGCGGCCGCCGATGTGGTCAAGGGCCACAAGGTCGCCGACAGCGTCTACGCGATGGTCGTCCCCGGCTCGCAGCAGGTCAAGGTCCAGGCCGAGCAGGAGGGCCTCGACGAGGTGTTCCGGCGCGCCGGGTTCGACTGGCGCGGGGCGGGGTGCTCGATGTGCCTCGGCATGAATCCCGATATCGCCGCGGCGGGTGAGCGGGTGGCGTCCACGTCGAACCGCAACTTCGAGGGACGCCAGGGGCGCGGAGCCAGGTCGCATCTGGTCTCCCCGCAGATGGCGGCGGCCGCTGCGATCGAAGGCCGATTCGTTGACATCCGAGAGTGGGGAGACGAGCAATGAGAGCGATCGAGACGATCACCGGCCACGTGTCGGTGCTGAATCGCGACGACGTCGACACCGACCAGATCATCCCCAAGCAGTTCCTCAAGCGCGTCGAGCGCACCGGCTTCGGCGAGTTCTTGTTCTTCGACTGGGCCAAGCAGCCGGGGTGGGAGCTCCCGAGCAATCCGATCCTGGTCGCGGGGCGCAACTTTGGATGCGGCTCGAGCCGCGAGCACGCCCCGTGGGCGCTCGAGGACTACGGCTTTCAGACGATCATCGCGCCGAGCTTCGCCGACATCTTCCGGTCGAACTGCACGAAGATCGGGCTGCTGCCGGTCGTGTTGAGTGCCGACGAGTGCGCCTCGATCGCGGACGCCGGCGAGGCGCAGGTGGATCTCGCGGCGCAGGAGGTGCGCTGGCCGGGCGGGACGGCGAGCTTCGAGATCGATCCCGAGATCAAGCACCGGCTGCTGGGCGGCCTCGACGACATCGCGCTGACGCTCGAGCAGGACGGAGCGATCACGGCCTACGAACACGACCGCGAGCGCTCCGGCCCGGTCACGACCTCGCTATGACTCGCGAGCCCGGGTTTGCCGCAGGCAAACCCGCAAGCGAATCGCCCCCCGGGCGATTCGCCCGGGATTGGGACGCGGCGACGTATGACCGCGTGTCCGACCCCCAGCTGGCCTGGGCGCGCGAGCAGCTCGAGCGGCTTTCGCTCGCCGGGGACGAGGTGGTGCTCGACGCCGGCTGCGGCTCGGGCCGCGTCACGGCGCTGCTGGCGGATCTCGTTCCGCGAGGCCGCGTGTACGCCGTCGACGTCGCGCCGTCGATGGTGGCGCACGCCCGCGAGGCGCTCGGCGACCGCGCCACGGTTTACTGCCAGGACCTGATCGAGCTCACGCTGCCCGAGCCCGTCGACGCGATCTTCTCCAACGCCACCTTCCACTGGATCCACGATCACGACGCGCTGTTTCGGGCGCTTCACCGCACGCTCAAGCCCGGCGGTCAGCTCGTCGCCCAGTGCGGCGGACGGGGCAACATCGATGCGTTCCGCACGCTCGCCGACGAGATCGCGGGGGAGGACCCGTTCGCGCCGTACTTCGCCGACTGGCAGCGCCCGTGGAACTACGCGACCGACACGGACACGGCGGCGCGCCTGGAGCGCGCCGGCTTCACCGACGTAACGTGCTGGCTCGAGCCGAAGTCGGTGACGCCCGAGGATCCACGCTCGTTCATCCAGACCGTGTGCCTCGTCCGGCACCTCGACCCGCTGCCCGACGAGCTGCGGGGCCCGTTCATCGATCGTGTGCTCGGCCGCGCCGGCGACCCATTGGTGCTCGAGTACGTGCGCCTCAACATGACCGCCCGAGCGGCAGCGATCGGCTAGCGTCCCGGCACCCATGGCCCCGCACGTCGTCCTTCTCCCCGGTGACGGGATCGGTCCCGAGATCACCGCTCCGACCCTCGACGTACTGAAGGCCGCCGGCGTGGAGCTCGATTACGACGAGCACGTGTTCGGGGGTGCTTCGATCGACGCCCACGGCATCGCCCTCACCGACGATACGCTGGCCGCGTGCAAGCGCGCCGACGCGGTCCTGCTCGCGGCGGTGGGTGGCCCGAAATGGGACACGACCGACCCCGACAAGCCCCGCCCTGAGCAGGGCCTGCTCGGCCTCCGTAAGGGCCTCGGCCTGTTCGCGAACCTCCGGCCTGTCAAGCCGCTCCCCGCGCTGTACGACGCGAGTCCGCTCAAGCGCGAGCTGATCGAACGCACGGACCTCATCGTCGTCCGCGAGCTCACTGGCGGCATCTACTTCGGCGAGAAGACCCGCACGGCCGACCGAGCCTCGGACGACTGCGTCTACACGCGCGCGGAGATCGAGCGGATCGCGCGGGTCGCGTTCAACACCGCGAGATCACGAGTCACGAGCGTCGACAAGGCCAACGTGCTCGAGACCAGCCGGCTCTGGCGAGAGGTCGTGCGCGAGATCCACAGCGAGGAGTTCCCGACCGTCGAGCTCGAGCACCTGCTCGTCGACAACGCCGCGATGAAGCTGATCGCGGCACCCCGCCACTTCGACGTGATCCTGACCGAGAACATGTTCGGCGACATCCTCAGCGACGAGGCAGCGATGCTTACGGGGTCGATCGGCATGCTCCCGAGCGCTTCGCTTGGCGAGCAGAAGCCCGGGGTGTTCGAACCTGTCCACGGCTCCGCGCCCGACATCGCCGGCACCGGAGCCGCCAACCCGCTCGCGATGTTCCTGTCGGCCGCGATGATGCTCCGCCACGGACTCGATATGGAGGCCCAGGCGGCGGCGGTAGAATCGGCGGTCGAGCGAGCGCTGGCCGACGGGCTGCGCACGCCCGACCTGGGGGGCACGGCAACTACATCAGAGGCCACCCAGGCAGTCCTCAAACACCTCTAAGGAGTCAGTCGTGCAAACAGTCGACCTCATCTGGCACAACGGCGAAATGGTTGCCTGGGAGGACGCGAAGGTCCACGTACTGACACACGGACTGCACTACGGCACGGGCGTATTCGAGGGGATCCGCGCATACGAGACTGCCAAGGGAACGGCGATCTTCCGCAACCTCGACCACCTCGATCGCCTGTTCAAGTCGGCAGAGCTGTTCTACATGCCGATCCCGTACACGCTGGCGGAGCTGCGCTCGGCGACCCACGAGCTGATCGCCGCCAACGATCTGCGCGAGTGCTACATCCGCCCGATCGTGTTCCGCGGCTATGGCCAGATGGGTCTGTACCCGCTCGACGCGCCGGTGGAGGTCTCAATCGCGGTGTGGCCCTGGGGCGCATACCTCGGCGAGGAAGGCAAAACCCACGGGATCCGCGCCAAGGTCTCGAGTTGGCGGCGGATCTCGCACGACTCGCTGATCCCGCATGCCAAGGCCTCCGGCCAGTACCTCAACAGCGTGCTCGCGAAGATCGAGTCCTCGAAGGCCGGCTACCAGGAGGCGATCCTGCTCGACTCGCGCGGGTTCGTGTGCGAGGGATCGGGCGAGAACATCTACATCGTCCGCGACGGCGTGGTCTACACGCCGCCGCAGACCGCCGGGATCCTCGATGGCATCAACCGCAAGTCGATCATCCAGATCGCCCGGGATCTCGGGATAGAGGTGGTCGAGCGGGACCTGGCCCGTGCCGAGCTGTATCTGGCCGACGAGGTGTTCATGACCGGCACGGCGGCCGAACTCGTCCCAGTCAGCGAGATCGACGATCATGCGATCGGCGCCGGCGAGCCCGGTGGCGGGGTGGGGCCGATCACCCGCGAGCTCCAGCGCGTGTTCGACGACGCCCTCCACGGCCGCGACGCGCGGTACGCCGGGTGGCTTGACGTCGTCGAGGTGCCCAGCCGCACCGCAGCCGGCTGAGGCGCCGCCGACAAACCACATGACTCATATCGAGCTCTACGACACCACCCTCCGCGACGGCATGCAGGGGGAGGGGATGTCGCTCTCCGCGCAGGAGAAGCTGCGGGTGGCGCACCGTCTCGACGAGCTCGGCATCGACGTGATCGAGGCGGGCTTTCCGAGCTCGAACCCCAAGGAGCTCGAGCTGTTCGGCCTGCTCGCGGGCGAGTCGTTTCGCCACGCCCAGGTGGCGGCGTTCGGGATGACCCGCCGGCGGGACGCCCGCGCGGACGCCGACCCGGGTCTGCGCGTGCTCGCGGATTCGGGCGCGCCCGTGTGCACGATCGTCGGCAAGACCTGGAGCCTGCACCTCGAAAAGGTCGTGAAGGTCGACCGCGACGAGAACCTGCGGATGATCTCGGAGTCCGTCGCGTTCCTGGCCGGCGAGGGCAAGCGTGTCATCTACGACGCCGAGCACTTCTTCGACGGGTTCGCCGACGACCCGGCGTACGCGCTCCGCTGCGTGGGCGCCGCGGCCGAGGCCGGGGCCGACACCGTCACCTGCTGCGACACGAACGGCGGCACCCTCCCACGCCAGATCGCGGCGGCGATATCCGAGGTCGTCGCGGCTCTCGGGCCCACGGGCGCGAAGGTCGGGATTCACTGTCACGACGACGCCGGCTGCGGCGTGGCGTGCACACTCGCCGGCGTCGACAGCGGAGCGGTTCAAGTGCAGGGGACGATGAACGGCTACGGCGAGCGCTGCGGGAACGCGAACCTGGTCACGATCATCCCCAACCTTCAGTTGAAGCTCGGCTACGAGTGCGTGACCGAGGAGCAGCTCGCCTCGCTCGCCCAGGCCGCTCACTTCTTCGATGAGATCCTCAACTTCACCCCCGATCCCGACCAGCCGTACGTCGGGCGCAACGCGTTCGCCCATAAGGGCGGCATGCACGTGGCGGGCGTCAACATCGACCCGGCGACGTTCGAGCACATCGACCCCGACGTGGTCGGCAACCGGCGTGAGCTGCTGATCTCCGAGCTGTCGGGGAAGGGCACGGTGCACGCGCGTGCCCGCGACGCCGGAATCTCGCTCGGTGACGGCGAGGCCGGCCGATTGGTCGAGCGCGTCAAGGACCTCGAGCACCGCGGTTATCAATTCGAAGCCGCCGACGGGTCGTTCGAGCTGCTGCTTCGCAAGGAGACCGGCGAGTACGAGCCGCTGTTCCGGCTCGAGTCCTGGCGCGCGATCGTCGAGAAGCGCGCCGACGGCCGCGTCGAGACAGAAGCGACGATCAAGATCTGGCTGGACGGCGAGCGCTACGTGCGGACCGCAGAGGGAAACGGCCCGGTGAACGCGCTCGACCGCGCGCTGCGAGATGCGCTCGTGGAGATCCACCCGCACCTGCGCGACATCGACCTCGTCAACTTCAAGGTGCGAATCCTCGACGAGACCAAGGGCACCGGCTCGGTCACGCGCGTGCTGCTCGACGCCTCCGATGGCGACCAGGTGTGGGGCTCGATCGGGGTCTCGGAGAACATCATCGAGGCATCCTGGGAGGCGCTGGTCGACTCGCTCGAGTACGGGATGCGGATATCGAGCCCGCCCGCCCGGCGGTCGCCCGACCAGGCCGCGTCGCCACACGTTCGTGACTGACTCCTCGTCGAAGGAGAGCGTGGCCTTCCGCGGGGAGGCCATCCCGCTCGCGCAACCGGTGATCGGTGAGCTCGAGATCGAGCGCGTGCTCGCAGCGCTCCGCTCAGGGCGGCTGTCCCTCGGCCCTTTGCTGGCCGAGTTCGAGCAGGAGTTCGCCCGCCACGTGGGCGCCAGCCATGCAAGCGCGGTCTCGAGCGGCACCGCCGGGCTGCACCTGGCGCTGCGGGCGGTCGGGGTCAGCGACGGCGACGAGGTCGTGACCAGCCCATTCTCGTTCGTGGCGAGCGCCAACGTGATCGTGTACGAGCGCGCCCGCCCCGTGTTCGCCGACATCGACCCGGTCACGCTGAACCTCGATCCCGACGCCGCCGCGGCCGCGATCACGAACCGCACCACGGCGGTCATGCCCGTGCACGTCTTCGGCTATCCGGCCGACCTCCCCGCGTTCGAACGGCTCTGCCTCCCGATCGTCGAGGACGCGGCCGAGGCGCTGGGCGCGATCGACAGCGACGGCATCCCCGTCGGCGCGCGCGGCCATCCGGCGGTATTCGGCTTCTACCCGAACAAGCAGATCACGACGGGCGAGGGGGGGATGGTCACGACCGCCGACGCCGCGATCAAGCAGCGGATCGATTCCGAGCGAAACCAGGGCCGCGCCCCCAACATGGACTGGCTCGACCACGATCGGCTCGGCTTCAACTACCGCCTGTCGGAGATCGCCTGCGCCCTCGGGCTCGCCCAGCTGGAGCACCTCGACGAGCTGCTCAGCGATCGCGCGCGGGTCGCCGGCGCGTATCGCGAGGCGCTCGCGGCCGTCGACGGGCGTGGAGCTGCCCTGCGAGGATTCGACCTCCGCGCCGGGGGTGGGAGCCAGATCCGCCGCGGCTGGTTCGTGTACGTGATCCAGCTTCCGCGCGACGCCGACCGCGACTCGGTCATCCGCGCACTGCACACGCGCGGGGTCCCGAGCAAGCCCTACTTCCCCGCGGTTCACCTGATGAGCTACTACCGCGAGCAGTTCGGTCACAAGGCGGGCGAGTTCCCGGTCTGCGAAGACGTCGCCGCCCGCTCGATCGCGCTGCCGTTCTTCCCGGAGATGACCGAGTCACAGGTGGAGCAGGTGGCCGAGTCGCTGCGCGGAGTGCTCGAACGGGTCGGCGGCGCCTGACGGCGGATAATCCGCGCTCGATGTCCCGCTTCGCCGAGCCTCAAGACTCCGCCTTCCGCGCGCTCAACGATTCGCTGTCGTTCGACTGGCGCCTCGGGCCCTATGACGTCCAGCAGTCGCGCGCGCACGCCTCGATGCTCGCGGCCCAGGGGATCATCTCCGCCGCCGAGCGCGACCAGCTGCAGGTCGCGCTCGACCAGGTCGAGCGCGAGCTCGGCGACGGCAGCTTCCCGTTCGCCGACGGCGACGAGGACATCCACATGGCGATCGAGCGCCGCGTCACCGAGCTCGCCGGCCGGGTCGGCGGGAAGCTGCACACCGCACGATCGCGCAACGATCAGGTGGCCACCGACGTCGCGATGTTCGTTCGCGCCCACGCGCACGCCGCGGTCGAGCGCACGACCAAGCTTGCGCTGACGCTCGTCGACCTCGCGCAGGCGCACCTCGACTGGCCGATGCCCGGCTACACCCATCTCCAGCGCGCCCAGCCGGTCTATCTGAGCCACCACCTGCTCGCGTACTGCTGGATGCTGATTCGCGATCGCGACCGGTTCGCCGGTGTCGTGTCCGCGACCGGATCGCTGCCCCTCGGCGCGGGCGCGCTCGCGGGCGTGAACTTCGACACCGACCGCGAGCTCGTGGCGCGCGAGCTCGGCTTCGCGTCGGTGGCCGAGAACTCGATCGACGCCGTCTCGAACCGCGACTTCGTGCTCGACTATCTCGCCGCCGCCGCCACCTGCGCGACTCACCTCTCGCGACTCGGCGGCGAGATCGTGCTGTGGTCCAGTGAGGAGTTCGGCTTCTGCGAGGTCGCCGATGCCTGGGCGTCGGGGTCCTCGATCATGCCCCAGAAGAAGAACCCGGACGCCGCCGAGCTGCTCCGGGCCAAGGCGCCGCGCGTGGCCGCCCACCTGGTCGCGCTGCACGGCGTGCTGCACGGCCTCCCTCTGACCTACAACAAGGACATGCAGGAGGACAAGGAGCACCTGTTCGACGCCGCCGACACGGTCGAGCTGTGCCTCGACGCGGCCGACGGGATGCTGTCGTCGATCAGCTTCCGTCGCGAGCGGCTGGCCGGGGCGGCCGCCGACGAGCTGCTCGCGGCGACCGACGTCGCCGACCTGCTGGTCCGGCGGGGCCTGCCGTTCCGCGAGGCCCACGGGGTCGTCGTCCGGCCTGGTCCGGACCGCGATCGACCAGGGCAAGCCCCTGTCCGCGCTCACCGCCGCCGAGCTGGCCGAGCACTCGCCGCTGCTCGACGACGAGTTCTACGCGCTCCTGCGCGACGGCGCGTGGCTCGAGACCAAGCGCTCGCAGGGCGGGACGAGCCTGCCACGGGTACGCGAGCAGCTCGACGCGGGCGCGGGCCGCGCTCGGATGAGGCGCGGCTTCTACGACCGGCCGGTCCTCGATGTGCTCGCGACCTGATCGGCTGCGTGGTCTCGCATGACGGGTGCGCCGGCGTGATCGTCGAGACCGAGGCGTACCACCACTCCGAGCCGGCCTCCCACGCGTACGTCGGCTTGACCAACCGCACCCGCGTCCTGTTCGGGCCGCCCGGTTGCGCCTATCTCTACCGCTCGTACGGGATCCACGCGTGCCTGAACGCGGTCTGCGAGCCCGAGGGCGTCGGCGCCGCGGTCCTGATCCGCGCGCTCGAGCCGATCGAGGGGATCGAGTTGATGCGCGAGCGCCGCGGCCTCGAGCGGCGTCGAAAACCTGTGCTCGGGGCCCGGCAAGCTCACGCAGGCGTTGGGGATCGGGCTCGAGCTCAACGGCTCGGACCTGATCCGAGGGCCGATCGTGATCTCCCGCCGGCCGCCGGCGTGGCGGGATGTCGAGGTCGTCGCGAGCAGGCGGATCGGCATCACGAAGGCCGCCGAGCTGCCGTGGCGCTTCTCCGCGGTCGGCAGCCGGTTCCTGTCTAAGCCCGCGCTCTCGCGGGTCTGAGCTCGGCGAACGTTCGCCGACCGCTCGCTACAGCCGCGGGCTGTTAGCCGCCGCCGAGGCCGGCGCCGCCCGAGCTGCCGCCACCGCCGCCACCGGTAGTGCCGCCCGCGCCGCCACCGGCGCCGCCGCCCGCTCCGGTGCCGCCCGGCGTGCCGCCGCGTGCCGCCACCGCCGGCGCTGCCGCCCGCGCCGGCCGCCGCCGCCGTCGTGCCGCCGCCCGCCGCCGGTCGTGCCGCCCGCGTTGCCGTTCGCGCCGCCGCCGGTCCCGGTTGTGCCGCCTCCGTTCCCCGTCGCGCCGCCGGTGGTCGCCGCCGCGCCGTCGGTGCCGGCGGCGTGGTCGACGTCGGGCTCTCGCTCGTGGCCGATCCACTCGGCACGCTCGACGGCGCGCTGGTCGTGTCGGTCGTCGGTCGAGGTCGTGATCTTCTCGTGCGGGTTCTCGCTCGCCCAGGATCTGCAGCGCCTGGACCATGAAGTTGTGCCAGATGATCGCCGGGTAGGTGCCGCCCTCGACCGGTGCTCCGTTGTAATCGGTGGTCATCGGGACCAGCTTGTTCGGATAGCCGACCCAAACCGCCGTCGTGATCTGCGGCGTCCAGCCGACGAACCAGGCGTCGGCGTAGTCCGTGGTCGTACCGGTCTTGCCGGCGACGTCCACGCCCGAGATCTCGGCGGAGGTGCCCGTGCCCGACTGCACGACCCCGGTCAGCATCTGGTGGACGACCGCCGCGATCGAGGCCGGAAGCACCCGCTCGTAGTCGGGCTGATCGACCATGTTCCGCTGCGGGCAGACCTTCGGGCAGTAGATCTGTGCGATCCCGGTCGGGCCCTTGTTCGGGGCCCCGAGCGCGGTGTCGTCGTACACCCGCCGGCCCCCCTCGGCGAACGTCTCGTAGGCGTGAGCCATGTCCAGCGGCGACACACCGATCTTGAGCCCGCCGAGGATCATCGCGTAGTTGTCCGAGACCGGGGTGCGGATGCCGGCGCGCCTGGCGAAGTGAGCGATCTTCTTGGTGCCGACATTGATCCCGACCTGCGAGAACACCGTGTTGTCCGAAATGTCGGTGGCCTCCTGGAGCGTGATCGGGCCGGAGTACGTGTTGCCGAAGTTGTGGACGATGAAGTGCTCTTTGCCGCCGCTGTTCGGGACGACGAAGTTCTGGGGAGCGGAGTCGATGATGGAGTCCGGGCCGTACTTCCCGGACTCGAGTGCCATCGCGAGCGTGAACGGCTTGAACGACGAGCCCGGCTGGCGCCGCGCCTCGGTGGCGAGGTTGAACGGGAACTGGCTGTAGTCCTCCTGGCCGTCGACGATCGGTCCGCCCACCATCGCCCTGACCTGTCCGGTCTTGTTGTCGATCGCGACCAGCGAGGCACTCGGCAGGCCCGAGCCATGGGGAAGCTCCTCCGAGATGGCCTGATCGGCCGCCTGTTCCATCCCGAGGTCGATCGTGGTTCGGATCTTGAGCCCGCCGTAGTAGGCGCGGTACTCGGCGACGCTGTCCGGGACGCCGGGCTTCCCCAGCCCCATCGCCGTGAGGATCTGCGGACGCAGCCAGCTCGTGAAATACGGCGCTGCCGCGGGCTCCTGGGGCTGCTGGATCAGGGCCGCGGTCGGGAGCGGCTGGCGTTTCCCGTACTGGTACTGCGCCTCGGTGATGTAGTCCTGCTCGAGCATGTCCTTGAGGACCTGGTTGCGCCGTCCCTTCGCCGCCTGGGGATGGAGCACGGGATCGAACGCGCTCGGGTCCGCGACCATCCCGGCGAGCAGCGCCGCTTCATAGGGCTGGAGCACCGACGCGCATGTCGGCCGCGGGGTGTCGCCACAGCCCGCGCCGGCCTGGCTGGCCGAGACCGAGGAGTTGTAGCCGTGGACCTTCCCGAAGTAGACGCGCGCGGCCGATTCGACCCCGTAGGCCCCGTTCCCGAAGTAGATCGAGTTCAGGTACTGCCGCATGATCTCCTGCCTGGGCCACCGGCGCGTGAGGTGATAGGCCAGCGCCGCCTCGCGCAGCTTCTCGAACACCGTGCGGTTGTCTTGCTCGGACAGTGCGTTCTTGACGAACTGCTCGGAGATCGTCGACGCCCCCTGCTTGGATCCGCCGGTGGCGTCTGAGAGGACCGCACGCGCGATCCCTCGCAGGTCGACGCCCGGGTCGGTCCAGAAGCGCCGGTCCTCGACCGACACGATCGCGCGACGCATCCACGGCGAGATCTGCTGGAACGTGTCGATCACCTCGTGATTCGGCGGCGCGAACAACCCGATCAGGTGCCAGTGATCGTCGTACAGGTAAGAGTTCGCAGCCGCCCGGTACACCTGCCGGTTCTCGATCTGCGGGAGGTCGGACGCAACCGCCATCATCATCCCGAACACGGTCGAGACGACCGCGAGCGCGCCAAGCCCGATCAGGATCAGGATCAGCCGGAGCTTGCGCACCCTCGGCTTGCTCGGGCGAGGCCGGCGTCGGAACCAGCGCCGGCCGCCGGGAGAACCGCCCCGGCGTCCATTCCCGTTCCCGCGCCCACTCCCGTTCCCGCGGCCATTACCCATCGGGTAGGGCTCCGATCCGGTCGGAGCGTGCGGCTGATCGCCCTGGGTCGGCGTTTCGACGTCGTCGATCATGCAAATCGCGGTCCTCGCGGCAAGCCCATTCGGCGGCCGCGGCGCGCAGCGGGACCTGGCGGCAACAGGGGTCCCGCGGCGGCGAGAGTCTAGCATTGGCGCGCATGGATTCCGAGGTCCAGACGGAGCCCGCCCTGCCCCCTGAACCATCCGCCTCGAGTCCCTCCGAGGCGGCGGCCTGGCTCGAGCGCAACGCCGTCGACAGCCTGCCCCAGGGTGCGCTCGAGCAGAAGCTGGCGCTCGGACGGCCGCTGCGGGTCAAGCTCGGCATCGACCCGACGGCGCCCGACATCCACCTCGGCCACACGGTCGTGCTCCAGAAGCTCCGCGAGTTCCAGGACCTCGGCCACGAGGTGGTGCTGATCATCGGTGACTACACCGCCCGCGTCGGCGACCCCAGCGGTCGTTCGGCGACCCGCCCCGCGCTGTCGGGTGCGGAGATAGATGCGAACGCCCGCACCTTCACCGACCAGGCGTTCACGGTGCTCGACCCCGATCGCACGACCGTCCGCTTCAACGGCGAGTGGCTCGACATGTCGATGGAGCAGCTGTTCAGGCTCGCCCGCATCCCGACCGTCGGCCAGCTGCTCGAGCGCGACGACTTCGCCAAGCGGATGGCGAGCCACACCCCAATCTCGCTGCTCGAGCTGCTCTATCCGCTGCTGCAGGCCTACGACTCGGTTGCGATCCGTGCCGACATCGAGCTCGGCGGCACCGATCAGAAATTCAACCTGCTGCTGGGGCGCGACATCCAGCGCGCCTACGACGTACCCGAGCAGGCGATCCTCACCGTACCGATCCTCCCCGGAACCGATGGCGTGCTCAGGATGTCGAAGTCGCTCGGCAACTACATCGGCGTCACCGAGCCGGCCGAGGAGATCTACGGCAAGACGCTGAGCATCCCGGACCCGGCGCTCGAGACCTGGTACTGGCTGCTGCTCGGGGCTCCGCCGCCCGCGGATCTCCCCGCTCGGGACGCCAAGCGAGCACTGGCCCGCGCGCTCGTGGCGAGGTTCTGCGGTCCCGACGCCGCGGCGGCGGCCGAGCTCGAGTTCGACCGGGTGCACATCAACCGACAGGCCCCCGAGGAAATGCCGACCGTGACGTGGCCGGCCGATCAGCCGGAGGTGCACCTGCCGGCGCTGCTCGAGCGAGCGTTCGAGGTCTCGCGGTCAGATGCCCGCCGCAGCCTCTCCCAGGGAGGGGTAAAGCTCGACGGGGAGGCGGTCGGCAACGGCGTACTCGACGTGCCGGCGGTCGAGGTCGACGGCAAGGTCCTACAGCTCGGCAAGCGTCGGTTTGCGCGCGTGCGGGTGCAGTGAACCGGCGCTCCTCGTCAGGCGGCTGAGAGCGGTGCCACCTGTGTCGCTGCTCAGCCAGGGCCGCCCGTGACCGTCCACGGCGGGGTGCTCCGGATGGAGACGTCAGGCAACGGGCACATCGTCGACATCACGCCCGGCGTCGCCAGCGTGGTCAACACCGCCGGCATCGATCGGGGCGTGGCGAGCGTGTTCGCCACCGGGTCGACGGCCGCCGTCACCACGATGGAGTACGAGCCCGGCGGCGTCCACGACCTGCAGGCGCTGCTCGACCGCCTGATCCCGGGCGCCGGCGACTACGAGCACAACCGCCTCAACCACGACACGAACTCCCACGCCCACCTGCGCGCGGCCATCATCGGCCCGTCGGAGACGATCCCGATCGTGGACGGGCGACTCCAGCTCGGCACCTGGCAGCAGGTCGTGCTGATCGACTTCGACGACCGTCCGCGCCGGCGCACCGTGACGGTGCAGGTCCTGTCGTAGGGGCCCAGTCGACCTTCCGTCCCGACGGCCATCCCCGGGCTCAAGCTCCCCCGCTCGTGGGCCGAAACGGGCATAACCGTCGCGCGGGGCAAGGGACGGACGAGCATCGCGCAGCCACGGGCGGTAGTCTGCCCGGGCCATCCCGTATGCGGCCTTCCCCGTGCGGCGGTCCGGGCGCTATACTCACCGGTCCGCCTCGAGATTGGAGACGGTATGGACGTGCCCCGGGTAGGAATGCCCTTCCCGGAGAGGTGCGACGGTCTTTGAAAACTCAACAGCATGCGCACCCTTCGACCGAACCCTCGGTCGAGGAGTGTGTCCAGGTTCGACGCCGTCGCATCGACCGGCCCCTTGCGGGCCAGCGATTGACGACGGTGCCAGATTGAAAACCCCGTCTTGCGTCCCGGGATCCGTGGTGTACATCGGATCCCCTCGTGTGGACGCAGGGGCCTGATCCCACCAGGGACAGGCCCGGGTCCGCCCACCACGCTACGTGGAGCGCGGACCTTGACACTCTTTGTGAAGCGGGTCGCCCTAGGTGGCCCGTCTCAGTAGTTCTTCACGGAGAGTTTGATCCTGGCTCAGGACGAACGCTGGCGGCGTGCCTAACACATGCAAGTGGAGCGACGAACCAGGCTTCGGCCTGGGGCAAAGCCGCGAACGGGTGAGTAACACGTGGGTAACCTGCCTCGATGATTGGGACAACCCGAGGAAACTCGGGCTAATACCGAATGTGCCCTCCGGCCATAAGGCCGCTGGGGAAAGGAAGCTTCGGCCTCCGCATCGGGATGGGCCCGCGGCCCATTAGCTTGTTGGTGAGGTAACGGCTCACCAAGGCAACGATGGGTAGCTGGTCTGAGAGGACGATCAGCCACACTGGGACTGAGACACGGCCCAGACTCCTACGGGAGGCAGCAGTGGGGAATCTTGCGCAATGCGCGAAAGCGTGACGCAGCAACGCCGCGTGGGGGAAGACGGCCTTCGGGTTGTAAACCCCTTTCAGTTGGGACGAAGCTTCGCCGGTGAATAGCCGGCTGGAGTGACGGTACCTTCAGAAGAAGCCCCGGCTAACTACGTGCCAGCAGCCGCGGTAATACGTAGGGGGCAAGCGTTGTCCGGAATCATTGGGCGTAAAGAGCGTGTAGGCGGCTCGGTAAGTCCGCTGTAAAAGTCCAGGGCTCAACCCTGGAAAGCCGGTGGAAACTGTCGAGCTAGAGTCCGGAAGAGGCGAGTGGAATTCCTGGTGTAGCGGTGAAATGCGCAGATATCAGGAGGAACACCAATGGCGAAGGCAGCTCGCTGGGACGGTACTGACGCTGAGACGCGAAAGCGTGGGGAGCAAACAGGATTAGATACCCTGGTAGTCCACGCTGTAAACGATGGGCACTAGGTGTGGGGGGTGTCGACTCCCTCCGTGCCGACGCTAACGCATTAAGTGCCCCGCCTGGGGAGTACGGCCGCAAGGCTAAAACTCAAAGGAATTGACGGGGGCCCGCACAAGCAGCGGAGCATGTGGTTTAATTCGACGCAACGCGAAGAACCTTACCTGGGCTTGACATGTTCCTGACAGCCGTGGAAACACGGTCTCCCTTCGGGGCAGGATCACAGGTGGTGCATGGCTGTCGTCAGCTCGTGTCGTGAGATGTTGGGTTAAGTCCCGCAACGAGCGCAACCCCCGTCGCATGTTGCCAGCATTTAGTTGGGGACTCATGCGAGACCGCCGGTGACAAACCGGAGGAAGGTGGGGATGACGTCAAGTCATCATGCCCCTTATGTCCAGGGCTACACACGTGCTACATTGGCGCGTACAGAGGGTTGCGATACCGCGAGGTGGAGCGAATCCCTTAAAGCGCGTCTCGGTTCGGATTGCAGGCTGAAACCCGCCTGCATGAAGGCGGAGTTGCTAGTAATCGCGGATCAGCACTGCCGCGGTGAATACGTTCCCGGGCCTTGTACACACCGCCCGTCACACCATGGGAGTGAGCAACACCCGAAGCCGGTGGCCTAACCCTTAGGGGAGGGAGCCGTCGAAGGTGGGGCTCGCGACTGGGGTGAAGTCGTAACAAGGTAGCCGTAGCGGAAGCTGCGGCTGGATCACCTCCTTTCTAGGGAGCCCTTTATGGGCAGCGACCGCCTCGAGCGATCAGCTCTAGCAATGTCGACCGGACCTGGCAGGCCGCACACATGGGCTTCGCGCCCGCGTGATGCGGTTCGCATGCTGTTGAGTTTTGAGAGACCGGCTCGCTCGCCGGCGCTCCTAGACCTTTAGGTCCGCGAGCTCCCGGCAGGCGGGCGCGCCTCTTCTCGGACCTTGAAAACTGCACAGTAGCCAATGACACGGGTATCACCGGGCAGAGCCGCAAGGCTCTTCCCAAAGATCACCGTCAAGATAGTAAGGGCACACGGTGGATGCCTTGGCACCAAGAGTCGATGAAGGGCGTGAACGGCTGCGATAAGCCGCGGTGAGGCGCTGAATGGCCAGTGACCCGCGGATGCCCGAATGGGGAAACCCAGCGTCGGTAATGCGACGTTATCCCGCGCTGAACACATAGGCGCGGCGAAGACAAGCGGGGGAAGTGAAACATCTCAGTACCCCGAGGAAAGGAAATCAAAAGAGACTCCCTGAGTAGTGGCGAGCGAAAAGGGAAGAGCCCAAACCTCGGTGTGTGTAAGCGGTCACGCGTTGCACGTCGAGGGGTTGTAGGGCGCCTGGTCCGGATCGTGACCGATCCGGCGGAAGTTACAAAACTGCGTGATAGTCGAAGCGTGTGGAACCACGCACCACAGAGGGCAATCGTCCCGTAGACGAAATTGCGCAGACTTCTGCAGGCGTTCCTGAGTAGGTCCGCACCCGTGAAACGCGGACTGAAGCTGGGGGGACCACCCTCCAAGGCTAAGTACTACTTGGTGACCGATAGCGGACTAGTACCGTGAGGGAAAGGTGAAAAGTACCCCGGAAGGGGAGTGAAATAGTACCTGAAACCGCGTGCCTACAAGCGGTGGGAGCGGCCTTGTGCCGTGACCGCGTGCTTTTTGCATAACGAGCCGGCGAGTTACTCGTCTGCGGCAAGGTTAAGCGATGAGCGGAGCCGTAGCGAAAGCGAGTCCGAATAGGGCGACATAGTCGTAGGCGGTAGACCCGAAGCTGAGCGAGCTACCCATGGGCAGGTTGAAGCGGGGGTAAGACCTCGTGGAGGACCGAACCGACCTAGGTTGAAAACTGGGCGGATGACCTGTGGGTCGGAGTGAAAGGCTAATCAAGCTCAGTGATATCTGGTTCTCTCCGAAATATATTTAGGTATAGCCTCGGATAAATTCCGTGGCGGCCGTAGAGCACTGTTTGGACTAGGGGCCCTACCAGGTTACCGACTTCAGGCAAACTCCGAAGACCGTCACGGTTACTCCGGGAGTCAGTTGCTGGGGGATAAACTTCAGCGTCAAGAGGGAAACAGCCCAGACCGCCAGCTAAGGTCCCTAAGTACTAGCTAAGTGGGAAACGATGTTCGAATGCACAGACAACCAGGAGGTTGGCTTAGAGGCAGCCATCCTTGAAAGAATGCGTAACAGCTCACTGGTCAAGTGTTCGAGCGCGGACAATGTAACGGGGCTTAAGCTAGTCACCGAAGCTGCGGGTGTGAGAGATCTTCGGACCTCTTGCGCGGTAGGAGAGCGTTCCGGCGCCAGTGAAGCGGCGGCGTAAGCCAGCCGTGGAGGCGGCGGAAGTGAGAATGCCGGCATGAGTAACGAAAGAGGGGTGAGAATCCCCTCCGCCGATTGCCCAAGGGTTCCTGAGTAAAGTTCGTCTGCTCAGGGTCAGTCGGGACCTAAGGCGAGGCCGAAAGGCGTAGTCGATGGCTAACGGGTTGATATTCCCGTACCACGTCGCTTTCGTTTGACCGATGGGGGGACGAGGAAGGCTATGGGATCCCAGGCGATGGTCGTCCTGGGCTAAGCATGTAGGGGTGGCTCTAGGCAAATCCGGAGCCGCATAACCTGAGGTGCGAATGCAGCTGGCTCTAAGCCGGCGAGTCCCGGAAGCCCTGCCTCCAAGAAAAGCCTCTAGGGAGAAAGCGCGTGCCCGTACCAAAACCGACACAGGTGGGCAAGTGGAGAACACTAAGGTGATCGAGATAACCCTCGTTAAGGAACTCGGCAAAATCGCCCCGTAACTTCGGGATAAGGGGCGCCCCAGTAGGGTGAACCTCCTCGCGAGGGGAGCCCGAGAGGGCCGCAGTGAATAGGTTCAAGCGACTGTTTACCAAAAACACAGGTCTCTGCTAAGTCGTAAGACGACGTATAGGGGCTGACGCCTGCCCGGTGCCGGAAGGTTACGTGGAGGTGTTAGGGGTTCGCCCGAAGCACCGAAGCTAAGCCCCGGTAAACGGCGGCCGTAACTATCAACCGAGGTAGTTATAAAACTCGGCTATATGCTGGAAACTCCGAGTATCCCGCACTACTAGTCCCGTCCGATGTGGGCGGTACAGTGACAATGTGACGGGTGCGGACAATCAGCAGGAAAGACTCTCTGTCGCTTCGATCCCGAGCGAGCTCGGGAACTACCTAGCCGGGTTCGCGCTGGGAGAAGCCAGCTTCATGATCGTGTGCCGCCCTCGTGGCGACTACGCGAGACGCTGGAAGCTCTCGGCGGCCTTCAACGTGTCGCAGATGGATCGAGCGCCGCTCGACCTGTTTCGTCGACACGCTGGCGTGTGGAAGCATGCGGAAGGCCGGGAATGGCGGCTGGTACTGGGAGGTCAATCGCCTCTCGGACATCCAGTCGCGGATCATTCCGTTCTTTCGTCGTTTCCCGCTCGTCGGACGGAAGGCGCATGACTTCGAGCTGTTCGCCCAAGCGGCGGATCTGCTCGCGAAGGAAGCCATGTCGGACGCCGACTACAGACCAGGTGCTGCTCCTTCGGGAGCAGATGAATCGTGGTGGCAAGCGCCGCTACACGATGGAGAGAATCCTCAGAGACTATACGCCGAGCTCACCGGCGAACCTGACCGGTGAGATGAGATAGTCCGATCTCATGGGCGACCATGAGAGCTGACCAGAAATGTGTCAGCCGCGCAGCGGCCAGCCGGCCGTGTGTAGTAACAAGAATGAACGGTCCTAAGGTAGCGAAATTCCTTGTCGGGTAAGTTCCGACCTGCACGAATGGCGTAACGACTTGAACGCTGTCTCAACGAGGGGCTCGGTGAAATTGCAGTCTCGGTGAAGATGCCGAGTACCCGCGGCTAGACGGAAAGACCCCGTGAACCTTTACTACAACCTGGTATTGGGGTTCGATGCATCTCGCTCAGGATAGGTGGGAGCCTTGGAAACACCGGCTGCGGCTGGTGTGGAGGCAACCTTGAGATACCACCCTTGGTGTATTGGATCTCTAACAGTGCGCCGTGAATCCGGGCGCTGGACAGTGACAGGCGGGTAGTTTGACTGGGGCGGTCGCCTCCCAAAATGTAACGGAGGCGCGCAAAGGTTCCCTCAGCACGGTCGGAAATCGTGCGTAGAGTGTAAAGGCAGCAAGGGAGCTTGACTGCGAGACTGACAGGTCGAGCAGGTGCGAAAGCAGGCCTTAGTGATCCGGCGGTAGCAAGTGGAAGCGCCGTCGCTCAACGGACAAAAGGTACTCCGGGGATAACAGGCTTATCGGGCCCAAGAGTCCACATCGACGGCCCGGTTTGGCACCTCGATGTCGGCTCGTCGCATCCTGGGGCTGAAGTAGGTCCCAAGGGTTGGGCTGTTCGCCCATTAAAGCGGTACGCGAGCTGGGTTCAGAACGTCGTGAGACAGTTCGGTCCCTATCTGCCGTGGGCGTTGGAGAGTTGAGAGGATTCGTCCCTAGTACGAGAGGACCGGGACGAACGCACCTCTGGTGTATCTGTTGTCCTGCCAAGGGCATCGCAGGTTAGCTACGTGCGGATCGGATAACCGCTGAAAGCATCTAAGCGGGAAGCCGGCCTCAAGATGAGCTCTCCCATCCCCTTGAGGGAGTAAGACCCCTGGAAGATCACCAGGTTGATAGGCCGGATCTGGAAGAGTGGTGACACTCGTAGGAGACCGGTACTAATGGGTCGAGGGCTTGACGGATATTTGATATCCGTGCATTGGCACTGTGTAGTTTTGAAGGTCCGGAAGGGCGCTGGTCTCGACCAGTTTCCGGTGGCTATGGCGAGGGGGAAACACCTCTTCCCATTCCGAACAGAGCAGTTAAGCCCCTCAGCGCCGATGGTACTTGGCCCGCAAGGGCCTGGGAGAGTAGGTCGCCGCCGGTTTATTTATTACAGCCGTACGCAGCGAGCACTATTAGGAACTTGTCGATGCATGACGTGATCAAGTTCCTCCGCGCCAACCCGCAGGCGTTGGCGCTGCTCGTCATCTGCGTCGTGCTCGGAGTGGGCACGTTCATCGCGGTGATCATCGCGCTCGTGACTGCGCCGAGCGATCAGACGACGGGCGAGCCGAGCGGTGTGATCATCGGCGCGCAGGCGGCGTGGCACGCCGTGCAGGCCGGATTCACCCTCGCACATGCCGCCTAGACAGGGGCGCCGGCGAGAGCCCTCAACGTCGCCCGTACGCGGTGGTGAGGCACTACACGAGCAACAAGGAGACGAAGGACCTCCTTCCACCCACCCGAGGCCGGGCGACCAACGCCCGGTTGGACGCGCGCGCGTCAAACCTCCCAAGCACGGCGTGCCGTGCGTGGGCCTCCTCGGCCTCGTGATAGGTGTCTATCGCCTCACAGCGGGCTTACGACGGCCTCGCTGCGGGCTTCCAGGTCCGGTTGCCGGGTACGGGCCGCGAAGGGCGTCCCGGCGGAGTGCTTAGCGGCTACCGCATCACCTCGCTTCGTCCTTCGAAGTCCGGCGTGGTCCGGACCGGGCACAGGCAATGGGCGGGTGCGGGCGGCACGCTGCCGCCACGGCGCGCTCGCTTCCACTGGAGCGGGCGGCGATGGGGGTGCGTAGCCCAAGGTTCGAGATCGAGATGCGCGTCAGCCGGTGGGTCGCCGAGGAAGTCGTCGACGACCGCTAACCAGGCGCGCAGGCGATTGGCTGAAGACAGGAACATATGTTCGTGACCCTAGGGGCCGGCCCGGACGGAATGCGAGCGCGCTTGCAAGCGCCCGATCGGTCGAAACGAGCGGCTGCATCGAACGCTCCATAACGCCGCCGAAGGAGGGTGGTGGGGGCGGGAACGGCGGCCGCGAAGCTCAGTGCGGGGGGCTCGGATGCCTGGGCTCGTACAGCCCCAGCTCGCCACCGCCGGGCAGCGCGATCGCCGTGACCGAGCCCCAGCGCTCCTCGGCGATCGGACGGGTGAACTCGACGCCCTTGGCCTCGAGCTCGGCCACGGTCGCGTGGATGTCGTCGCACATGAGATACAGCTCGTGATGGGCGGCGCCGTCGGTGGGGTGGGCCGCGACCTCGGCCGGCGGCAGCGCGAAGATCAGCCAACCTCCGCCCGCGTCGATCGATGGCAACTCGAGCACGTCGCCGAACAGCGCACGAACGCCGTCCGCGTCCTGGCTGTAGATGATCGCGTGGGCGCCCGTGATCACGTGCTCGCGCCGGTGGTTACGAGTCGCTCACGCCGCCGACCCGAGCGACGACCAGACGTCGATCTTCGTCCTGACCCGGTTGACCACCTCGGTCGTGAACTCCGTGGTGGTGGCGTTGCCGCCGAGGTCGGGCGTCTTGCAGCCGGAGCCGATCGCCTCGAGCGCGGCTTCGTAGACCGCCCGCGACGCGCGCTCTGCGGCCGGGCCGTGACGGTCGGCCGCGTGGCGCAGCAGCGCGCCGCAGGCCAGGATCATCGCGAGCGGATTGGCGAGGTCCTTGCCCTCTAGCGCCGGCGCGGTCCCGTGGGGCGCCTCGGCCATCGCGACGGTCGTCGCGTAGGTCTCGTTGTCGAACGCCAGCAGGACGGACTCGGCGCCGGCGATCGAGCCGAACATCGGCAGCACCAGATCCGACAGGCAGTCGCCGTCGCGATTGAGCGCCGGGATCACGAGTGGCACATCGGTCGCGCCCGACATCAGGCCGGCGTAGGTGGCGTCGATCAGGACCGGCTCATACGCCGTGGCAGGATGGCGGGCGGCAGCGGCGTCGAGCTCCTCCTTGAGCATCCCCTCGTACACCGGCGACACCGTCCACTTCGGGCCGCCGTAGACCCGGGCGTTCATCTTCTCCGCGGTGCGGAACGCGTACTCGGCGACCGCGCGGCAGGTCGAGCGGGTGATCTTCTCGGTCCGGTAGGCGATCTCGGACGGAGACCCGGCGTCGCCCTCGCGCCACTGCTTGGCACCGTAGGCGTCGTCGACCGCCATCCGCACGACCGAGATCGGATAGTGCACGCCGGCGATCGGCGCCACGCCCGGGAGCCGGCGGCCAGTGCGGACGATCACCTTGCCGTCGACCTCCTCGCGCAGGATGCGATTCGGGGAACCCACGTCGTCCTTGCCCTCGGGGGTGATCGTGGCCGCCTTCAGGCCGAGGCCGGCGTCGCGCATCGCCCTGGCGCTATCGGTGACGACGCCGTTGGATGTCGCGCGGCGGTGCTCGAGCGAGAGATCGAAACGCTCGAGCTCGAGCTCGATGCCGAGCAAGGCCGGGTCGAGCACCCGCAGGGACTGCTCGAGCAGCTCCTGACCGGTCTGGTCGCCTTCGAGGACGACGATCTTGACCGCCTCGGCCATGCGGGCAGGACCTTAGCCGACGGGGCGGATCCGGGCCGCGCCCCAGCGTTGTCAGTATTCGGACGTACGCGCGCGGACCACCCGTGCCGCCAAGCGAGCGAGGTGCGGCTACTTTCTCGGGGCGTCTCGGCTTGCTCCCGGCAAACGAGAAGCCCAGTTCGAGCGGACACACGGTGTCGGTGGCGCGGCCGCTGGGGCATCTGGGCCGGCTCGACTCATCGCGAACGCTCACACCTGCCTGTGAGCACGCGACCTACGACGACCGAGCGCCACGCGCGACCTCTGAACGCCGACTGGTAACAGATGCACGACCCCGACGACCCGGCCGCTTCCGCGGGCGACCCCCGGTCCGAACAGCCCGGCCAGCTGACGGTCGTCGTGCGACCCGAACAGGACGCCACGCTCGTGGCCGTCCGTGGCGAGCTCGACCTGCTGAACGCTCCGCGATTGACCGCCGAGGTCGACGCGATCCTTGGCACCGGCGCTCGACCCATCGCGATCGATTTGACCGAGATCACATTCATGGACTCGGCCGGGATCCATGTGCTCGTGAACGCCCGCCAGCGCGCCACGAGGCATATCGCGGTCATCTGCGCTCCCGGACCCGTCGCCAAGTCGCTCGAGCTGCTCGGCCTCACCGAAATGCTCAACGTGGTGTCCAGCCTCGCCGAGTACAAGCGGCGCCGGGCCAGGTCCTGAGCGACGTGCGGCGGGGCCGACACCCCAAGTTTTGGTGCGAGCCCCCGTGGGGATCATTGCGGCAGGGACTGGGGCCCTGATGACTGGAACTGCAGATCATCCGACGGTTGGCCGCTCGCTGCGGCCGCGCGGGCCTATTCAGCTGGCGCTGAGCACGCGTCAGGTGCCGGAGGCGACGGTGCTCACGGTCACCGGTGAGCTCGACGTCCTCACCGCCCGGAAGCTGACGCCCCACCTCGACGACATCGTTCGCAAGCACCACGGTGACGCCGTGATCGACCTGAGCCGGGCGGAGTTCATCGACTCGTTCGGCCTGACGGTGCTGCTGAACACGCAGCGCCGCCTCGAGCGCCAGGCGCGCAGCCTGTGCGTGATCTGCGGCGAGGGGCCGGTGCGGCGCGCGATCGAGTTCGCGCGGCTGCTCGAGCCGCTAGGAGTGGTCCAGAGCCTCGCCGAGTACAGGCAGCGCCGCGCGAGCGCCTAATCCGCCGCGCCGGCCCCGTCCGCCGCGCCGCTGCCGCCGTCCGTTCCGTCGCCGCCGGCCCCGTCTGGCGGCATCAACTCGTCCTGCCGCTCCGCCAGCGCCCCGATCACGATCGTCAGATGCTCGTCGAACTCGACCCCGAGCCCCTCGGCGCCGTGGCGCAGCTCCTCGCGGTTGACCGCGGCCGCGAAGCTCGGCTGCTTGAGCTTCTTCTTGACCGACTTGGGCGTCATGCCCTGGAGCTTCTCGGGGCGGACGTAGGCGCAGGCGAGGATGAAGCCCGACAGCTCGTCGACCGCGAACAGCGCCTTCTCCATCGGTGAATCGCGCGAGACCTCGAGAAAGTCGGCGTGGGACGCCACCGCCCGGACAAGCTCGGGCGGGTACCCGCGGGCCTCGAGCTCGCGCAGCGCGTAGCGTGGGTGGCCGTCCTCCAGGTTCGGATACCGCTCGTAGTCGAGATCGTGGAGGAGGCCGGTCAGCCCCCACAGCTCGACGTCGCCGTCGAACCGGGGCGCGTACGCGCGCATCGCCGCCTCGACGGCCAGCATGTGGCGCCGGAGCGAGTCAGAAGAAGTCCATTCACAAAGAAGGTCCCAAGCCGCGTCTCGCGAAAGCTGAACCGGCATGGCGGGAACCCTAGCTGAGCAGCTCCGGATCACCGACGCTCGCGGGAATGGCTCCTCGTTGCCCTCGGCCCAGACCGAAGCCCCGCGGAAGCGCACCAGGCGCCCGGCGAGCCGGCGCGCCCAGCCCCCGGCGCTGGGTCTCGCAACGCGAGAGGGTACCCTCCGGCCACCTATGGAAAAGTTCGTAATCGAAGGCGGGAGGCCCCTGTCGGGCACGATCACTCCCGCCGGCAATAAGAACGGCGCGCTCCCGATCCTGGCCGCGTGCCTGCTGACAGACGACGAGGTGATCCTCCGCAACGTGCCCCGGATCAGGGACGTGGAGGCGATGACGCTGCTGCTCGAGCAGCTCGGGGCCCGAGTCCAGTGGCTCGGTCCGGGTGAGATCTCGATCGACGCCTCGACCGTCGACAGCTGCGAGGTCGACCGCGAGCTGGCGGAGCGCATCCGCGCCTCGTTCCTGCTGGCCGGACCGCTGCTGGCTCGGTTCGGCCGGGCTCACATGCCGCCTCCCGGCGGCGACGTGATCGGCCGCCGCCGGCTCGATCCACACCTCGACGCGTTCCGCGCGCTCGGCGCCACCGTCGACGACGGCCGCGGTGAGATCAGGGTGGAGGCCCCGCTCGGCCTGCGGCCGTGCGACTTCCTGATGGACGAGCCGTCGGTGATGGCCACCGAGAACGCGCTGATGGCGGCCGCGCTGACCCGCGGCCCGACCGTGATCCGCAACGCGGCGTCCGAGCCGCACGTCCAGGATCTCGCCCGCATGCTCGCGGCGATGGGCGCACAGATCGACGGGATCGGCTCGAATGTGATGACCGTCCACGGCGTCGGCAGCCTCAGAGGGTGCACGCACAAGGTCGCGCCCGACCACATCGAGATCGGATCGTTCATCGCGCTCGCCGGCGTCACCGGTGGCGAGCTCGTCGTCAAGGACACCGGTCACCGAGGACCTCCGGATGATCCGCCTCGTGTTCGACCGCCTGGGGCTACGCACCGAGGTGCGCGGCGCCGACATCATCGTCCCCGGCAACCAGGAGCTCGTGGTCCGCAACGACAAGGGCGACCACACCCCCAAGGTGCAGGACGGCCCGTGGCCCGCGTTCCCGGCCGACCTGACCAGCGTCGCGCTCGCGCTCGCCACCCAGGCCCAGGGGTCGGTGATGATCCACGAGTGGATGTTCGAGAACCGGCTGTTCTTCGTCGACAAGCTCGTCCTGATGGGTGCCTCGATCACGATCTGCGATCCGCACCGGGCGATGGTGGTGGGACCCCGTCGCCTCCACGGCCAGCGAGTGGACTCGCCCGACATCCGCGCCGGCATGGCGATGCTGATCGCGGCGTTCGCGGCTGACGGCATCACCGAGATCGGCAACGTCCGCCACATCGATCGCGGATACGAGCGGATTGACGAGCGCCTGCGCGAGCTCGGCGCGCAGATCGAGCGCGAGGACGACGTGCCGGTCTCGGTCTGACTCAAAGCGCCCCCGGCGAGCCGTAACTGACACAGTCCCGGGCGATGGTCGACCGCATTCCCAGCGGAACGCGAGACTTCCTGCCCGACGAGATGCGAGAGCTGCGGGCGATGACCGAGCGCGTCCGCGAGGTGTTCGAGCGCGCCGGCTACGGCGAGGTCTACACGCCGGCGCTCGAGTACGAGGGCACGTTCGACCGCGCCAACATGCACGCGAGCCGCCCCGCGTACCGCATGTTCGACGAGCACGGCCACGTGCTCGTGCTCCGCTCGGACATGACGGTCCCGATCGCGCGGCTGGTCTCGACGCGCTACCGGGACGCCGAGCCGCCGCTGCGCTTCTGCTACTTCGCGCATGCCTACCGCGGCGTCCGCCCGCAGCGCGGCCAATCGCGCGAGTTCCTCCAGGCCGGGATCGAGCTGATCGGGGCCGGGACCTCGCCACACGGCACGGCGGAGGTCCTCATCGGTCCTGTGCGACGGCACTCGACGCGGCCGGTCTCGAGACGTATCGAGTCGGCCTCGGCGACGCCTCGCTCTATCCCACGCTGCTGGACGGCCTCGGCGTCGACCCCGACCGGCGCGAGCGGATCCTCACCGAGCTCGTCGACGGCGACTTCGTCGGCCTCGAGCACGAGATCAATCGGCTCGGTGTCGACGCCACGCGACGCCGAGCTGCTCCTGCGCGCGCCGCAGACCAGAGGAGGTCCCGAGGTGCTCGAGGATCTCGAAGGACCGCTCCACACCGCGGTCACCGGGATGCGAGCCGTCCATGCGCTGCTCGCGCCGAACGTCGCCGAGCGGATCATCTTCGACCTCGGGCTCGTGCGGAGCCTCGGCTACTACACCGGCGCGATCTTCCAGGTCTACGACCCCGCCTACGGCGTGCCGATCGGGATCGGCGGGCGCTACGACGAGCTGCTCGGCGAGTTCGGGCGGCCGCTGCCCGGCGGTCGGGTTCGCGCTCAACGTCGAGCGGCTCCACATCGCGCTGACGGGCGAGGAACGCGGCCGGCGGACCCGACGGTGAACGGGCTACGGATCGCGGTCCCGCGCGGGGCCCTGTTCGATCGCACGCTCGACCTGCTCGACCGGCTCGGGCTGAACACGCGCGAGGTCCGCGACAACGACCGCAAGCTGCTGTTCGAGGACGCCGGCATCGTCACGATGCGGCCCTCGGACGTTCCCACGTATGTCGAGGCCGGCGCGGCCGACCTCGGGATCACCGGCAAGGACGTGCTCATGGAGCAGTCCGAGCGCGAGCTGTACGAGTTGGTCGACCTCGGCTACGGGCATTGCACGATGGTGCTCGCGACCGTCGCCGGCGAGGATCCCGCCGCCGAGGCACTGCGACGCCTCGGCGTGGTCCGGATCGCCACCAAGTACCCGCGGATCGCCACGCGCTACTTCCTCGAGACCGGTCGCCAGGCCGAGATCGTCGAGGTCAAGGGATCGGTCGAGCTGGCGCCGCTGACCGGGCTCGTCGAGGGCATCGTCGACCTCACCGCGAGCGGCGCGACGCTCCGCGAGAACGGGCTCGTCGTGCGCGAGGAGATCGCGCACAGCACCGCGCGCCTGATCGCCAACCCGGTGGCGCACAAGCTCAAGGCGCCGGCGATCGACGCGCTGCTGGAGCGGCTCGATGCGATGTGAGCGACTCTCGCTGAGCGGAGCGCGACGCCGCCGGCGTCGCGGCTCGACATCCGCACGCTCGTGCCGCCGCGCGGAGTCCGTCCGCGACGCGGTCGCGCTGATCATCGCGACCGTTCGCGCGAGCGGCGACCGGGCCGTCCGCGACTACTCCCGGACGCTCGACACCGGCGGCCGCGAGCCGCAGGCGCTGCTGGTCACCGACGCCGAGCTCGACGCGGCGCTGGCACGCGCTCGACCCGGCGGTCCGCCACGGGATCGAGCGCGCGATCGAGAACGTCGAGGCGGTGGCGGGCGCGCGCAGACCCGGCCAGCCGCACAGCCGACTCGAGCTCGGCCAGAACCGTGTCGATCCACCGCACGGCCGCGGTCGCAGCGCGCCGCGATCTATGTGCCGGGCGGCACGGGCGCCGTATCCGAGCACGGTGGTGATGGGGGCGGTCCCGGCGAGGCTCGCCGGCGTCGAGCAGCATCGTCCGTGTGCTCGCCTCCCCGTGCCGACGGGGACCTCGATCCGGTGGTGCTGGCGGCGTGCCGGCTCGCCGGCGTCGACACCGTCTACCGGATGGGCGGCGCCCACGCGATCGCCGCGCTCGCCTACGGAACCGAGTCGGTCCCGAGCGTCGACGTGATCGTCGGTCCCGGCAACCTGTACGTGCAGGAGGCCAAGCGCCAGGTGTTCGGGCAGGTCGGCATCGACGGCTTCGCCGGCCCGAGCGACCTGCTCGTCCTCGCCACCGGCGACGTCGATTCCGAGCCGCTCGTGCTGGACCTGCTGGCGCAGGCCGAGCACGGCCCGGGGACGCTCGTGGTCGCGGCATCGGACGACTCGCAGCTACTCGACGCGTTCGACCAGCGCCTGACCGATGCCGCCGAAACGGGCGCGGTGGCGTGCCTCGTGGCGGCAACGACGGCAGACGAGCTGATCGCGTTCGGCCAGGCGTTCGCCCCCGAGCACCTCCAGCTCGTCGGCGCCGAGGTCGAGGCGCTGGCCGACCGCGTCACCCGGGCCGGCTGCCTGTTCGTCGGAGCGCGGTGCCGGCACAGCGTTCGGCGACTACATCGCCGGTTCCAACCACATCCTGCCGACGAACGGGGCCGCACGGTTCGCCTCCGCGGTGTCTCCCGAGCACTTCCTGCGCCACTTCAGCGAGGTCCACATCGGCGCGGCTGCGGAGCTCGCGGCCTCGGCGGCGCCGCTCGCGCGGGCCGAAGGGTTCGAGCTGCACGCGCAGTCGATGGAGGCACGCATTCGAGACAATGAGCCGTGATGACCCGAATCGGCCTGATTGAACGCAAAACGGGGGAGACCGAGATCAAGGTCAGCCTCGCGCTGGACGGGCACGGCGCCGGCGAGCGCGATACCGGCGTCGGCTTCTTCGACCACATGCTCGACCTGCTCGCCCGCCACGGCCATCTCGATCTGGGGGTCGAGGCCCGCGGCGACCTCCAGACGGGCGCCCACCACACCGTCGAGGACGTCGGGATCTGCATCGGCCAGGCGCTCGACGAGGCGCTCGGCGACCGCGCCGGGATCGCCCGCTACGGCCAGGCCACGATCCCGATGGACGAGGCCCGCGCATCCTGTGCGATCGACATCTCCGGCCGTGGGCTGTGCGCGTTCGACGCCACGCTGCCGCCCGGCGCGATCGGCAACTTCGACCACGAGCTGGTCGAGGAGTTCTGCCGCGCGCTGGCGCTGAATGCGAGGCTCACGCTGCACCTCACGGTCGAGCGGGGGACCAACGCCCACCACGTGATCGAGGCGGTGTTCAAGGCGCTGGCGCGCGCGCTCCGAGCCGCGGTCGCGCTCGACGCGACCGAGCGCGGCGTCCCGAGCACGAAGGGGACGCTGGTGTGACGCACGTGGGCGTGATCGACTACGGGATGGGGAACCGCCGCTCGGTGGAGAAGGCGCTCGCCCACGTCGGCGCTCGCGTGTCGGTCACCCACGATCACGAGGAGCTGCATGCCTGCGACGGGCTCGTGCTTCCGGGCGTCGGGGCGTTTCCCGAAGGCTATGCACAACCTGCGCGAACTCGGCCTCGACGACCTGATCGGTGCGCGGGTCGAGCAGGGCACGCCACTGATCGGCGTCTGCCTCGGGATGCAGCTGCTGTTCGATCGCTCCGAAGAGCTCGGAGCCGACCGCCGGGCTCGGACTGATCGCCGGCGAGGTCACGCGCCTGGACGCCGGCGGGCTGAGGATCCCGCACATCGGCTGGAACGAGGTCCGCTTCGAGCGCCCTTCGCCGCTGCTCGCCGGCCTTCCGGAGTCGGGCTGTCCCTTCTACCACGTGCACTCATACGCCGCGCGACCGACCGATCACGCACACGGTCATCGGCACCACCGAGTACGGCGAGCGATTTGCCACGATCGTCAGCAGCGGATCGGTGGTGGGAGTCCAGTTCCACCCCGAGAAGTCATCGCTGAAGGGGCTTCGTATGCTCGAGAGCTTCGTCGGGGTATGCGCGGACGTGGCAAGCGTACGCGCATGATTCTGCTGCCCGCCGTCGACATCCTCGAGGGGAAGGCAGTGCGGCTGACCCGCGGCGAGTTCGACCAGCGCACGGTGTACGACGCCGATCCGCTCGACGCCGCGCGCCGGTGGGTGAACGACGGCGCGCGCGAGTTGCACGTCGTCGACCTCGACGGCGCCCGCAGTGGCGCCCCCGTCAACCTCGAGCACATCCGCCGGATCGTCGCGGAGGTGGGCGTGCCGGTCCAGGTCGGCGGCGGGCTTCGGACGATCGAAGCCGTGCGGGGTGCGGTCGCCGCCGGCGCGACGTGGGTCGTGATCGGGACCGCGGCGTACACCGACATCGACTTCCTCGACCAGGCCGTGGCCGAGCTCGGCGACCGCGTGGTGGTCTCGATCGACGCCCGGGCCGGGAAGCTTGCCGGCGCCGGATGGACCGAGCAGACCGACATCCCGATCGAGGCGGTGATCGAGCGGCTCGGCGCCCGCGGGGTCCGGCGATTCGTTTATTCGAGTATCGACCGGGATGGCATGCTCGGGGGCCCCGACCTCGACGGCGCCCGTCGCGTCGCCGAGGCCGTCCGCGGTATCTACGCGTACTCGGGCGGCGTCTCCTCGCTGGAGGACCTCCGGGCGCTGGTCGAGCTCAGGCAGGTCAACCTGCGCGCGGTGATCGTCGGCAAGGCCCTGTACGAGGGCCGGTTCACGGTCGCCGAGGCGCAGGCGGTGCTCGACCGCTGATGCACTACAAGCGCGTGATCCCATGCCTCGACGTCGACCGCGGCCGCGTGGTCAAGGGCGTCGGGTTCGTCGACCTGCGCGACGCCGGCGATCCGGTCGAGCTCGCGTGTCGCTACGACGCCGCGGGCGCGGACGAGCTCGTCTTCCTCGACATCACCGCGACCTCGGACAAGCGCGAGACGGTCGTCGAGCTCGCGCGCCGGACCGCCGACGACGTGTTCATCCCGTTCACGATCGGCGGCGGCATCCGCTCGGTCGCCGACGCCCAGGCCGTGCTCGACGCCGGCGCGGACAAGGTGTCGGTCAACTCGGCGGCGCTGGCGCGGCCGGAGCTGCTCGACGAGCTGGCGGCCACGTTCGGCGCGCAGTGCGTCGTGCTCGCGATCGACGCCAAGTCACGCGCGGACTCGCGCTGGGAGGCGTTCGTCGCGGGAGGCCGGACGCCGACCGGCCGGGACGCGGTGCGGTGGGCGCAGGAGGGCGTCGAGCGCGGCGCAGGGGAGATCCTCCTGACGAGCATGGACCGGGACGGTACGAACGCCGGCTACGACCTCGGACTGACCGGAGCGGTCGCCGGCGCGGTCGGCGTTCCGGTGATCGCCTCCGGTGGCGCCGGCGCGCTCGACCACCTGACGGCGGCGCTCGAGGCGGGCGCCGACGCGGTGCTGTGCGCCTCGATCTTCCACTACGGGCAGCACACGGTGGCGGAGGTCAAGGCAGCGCTCGACCGACGACGGGATGTCGGTCCGGCCGGTGGATTAAGGACCGCGCGCGCAGTCGGACAGGCCCGCGCCGCCAGCGAGGCGCGGAATCCCGCGGCCTTACTCGGCGAAGATACGAATGTTTATGTTGGCCCGGTTGGAGGCGGCCGCGGTTAGGCGGCCTCTTCCACGTATCCGGCGGCGGCGCATGCATCGCAGTACGCGGCGGGCGGGACGCGGGGCTCATAACAGCCAGGGCGGCAACAAGTCGAGGACCGCTTGGGCCGACCGCGACCGATGCGGGCTGCGGCAGCGTCCTTCAGCTCCTCGCGCATGCGATCGAGCTCCGCTGCGTGCTCCGCGCAGAACCTACGGCCCGGCACGGTCGGCTCCTGGCAATGACTTCCACTACGACAACGCATAGACACACAAGGATAGCAACATGCTTCCGAACGCACGTTCCATGCGAGCTTCATTGCACGCCTTGTGCGGGGATTTCGTGACCGCGGCGAGCCGATATGTGGAATTCGCGTGAGCGCGGCGCGAGCGCCGTGTGGTGATTACGTTAGCGCTTGAGCGCGGTCGGCGGTCATTTGCCGGGAAGCATCTGGTAGAGCATCGTGTACCCGCTCAGGTAGATCGCGCCGTCGTCGGCCACGACTGGGTTGAACGCGCCGTCCGGGAACGAGAACACCTTACGCCCGGTGCGCACGTTGAGGCCGGCGGTGGTCTTCGTGCCGAGGTCCGAGTAGTAGACGACGTTGCCGACGATCGTCGCCGAGCCCGAGATCTTGCCGCCGGCCGGATGCCGCCACCTGATCGCGCCCGATTTGGCGTCGAACGCGTAGAAGTTGCCGTCGTAGGACCCGAGGTAGATCGTCGGGCCGAGCCCCGGCGTGTTGTCGACCGCGGCCGACGCGTACACATACGCGCCGGTGCCAGTGGCCCACGCGAGCTTGCCGGTCCTAGCCGCGAACGAGTACACGCGGCCGTCGGTGTTGCCCATGTACACGCGCCCAAACGCGACGGCGGGCGTCGAGTAGAAGTTGCCCGACCCGAGCCCGAAGTCGGCGCCGTTGGTATTGACCGCCCAGACCTGGTGGCCGGTGGCCGCGTTGACCGCGTACGCGCGCCCAGAGTAGTCGCCGAAGTACACGATGCCCATCGAGACCGCCGGGCCGCCCTTGACGGCCGCACTCGCGTGATAGGTCCAGTTGGTGTGGCCGGTGCTCGCGTTCAGCGAGTACACGTTCCCCCCCTGGTCTCCGAAGTACACCGAGTTGCCGATCACGATCGGCGAGGACTCGGTGCCGGCGGGGATGACCCTCGACCACCCGATCCGGCCGGTCTTCAACGACAGCGCCACGAGCCGCCCGTCGCCGGGAGAGTGGCCGTGTGCCGACAGCACCGAGAGGTACAGCAGACCCTGCTTGACCCCCAGCGCCGGCGAGGCTGCCGCGAGCGTGCCCACCTTCGTCTCCCACACCTTGTGGCCCGTCTTCGAGTCGAGTTCCTTCGCCGAGCCGTCGTCGTCCATCACATAAAGGCTGTTCCCATGGATCACCGGCGGGAACTCGAGCAGCGCGAAGTCCTGAAAGCGCCAACCGACGTGCAGCGGCGGCTCGGGGACGTTGTCGGCGGTGAAGGCGCGTGTGCGCCCGGCGTCGTAGCCGTACCACGGCCACGAGAAGTCGTTCGACCGGGGCTTTCTTGGGTGGCGCCGCCGCGACCGTTGTCGGGGCCGTGAACTCGACGTCGGGATGGGAGATGTTGTGCGGCGAGCGGAGCAGGACGTAGGCCACTGCGCCTCCAGCTGCGACCAGAACGACCGCTCCGGCGACGAGCCCCCACCGCAGCCACCGTCGCGAACCGGGACTCGGCATGGCGGGCAATGCTAGCCACCGCGTCCTCGGAACTTTTCGCCGCGCCGCGCGGAGGCGCTTGGGAAGAAACTATGGCTATGCCGACGTTTCTTCCCAAGGGCCGCGAGTTGGTCGACCGCGTTCGTGCGCTGCCGGCCGCGATGCCGCTGCTGGCGCGTCTTCCGGACACGCCGGCGGTGTATCTGGTGGGCGGCGCGGTGCGCGACCTGCTGCTCGGGGGCGCCCCGTTCGACCTCGATCTGGTGGTCGAGGGCGACGCGGCCGCGTTTGCGTCGTCGCTCGGCGGCGAGCTCAAGGTTCATGACCGCTTTGGGACCTCGACCGTCACGCTCGACGGCTTCAGCTACGACATCGCCCGCGCGCGCCGCGAGACCTACGCCCACCCGGGCGCGCTCCCCGACGTCGCGCCGGCGCCGCTCGCGGAGGACCTCGAGCGGCGGGATTTCACGGTCAACACGCTCGCGCTCGCCCTCGCTGGCGACCGGGCCGGCGAGCTGACCTGGGTGCCGACGGCGCTCGAGGACCTCGACGCCCGCCGGCTCCGCGTGCTCCACGACCGCAGCTTCATCGACGATCCGACGCGGCTGTTCCGCCTGGTGCGCTACGCCACCCGTCTCGGCTTCGAGATCGAGCCGCACACCCGCGGGCTGGCCGACCGCGCGATCGCCGGCGGCGCGCCTGCGCACCGTCAGCGGACCGCGGGTTGGCGCCGAGCTGCGGCTGCTCGCCCGCGAGCCGGACCCGGTGCGGGCGCTCGCCGGTCTGGGCGAGCTCGGGCTCGATCGCGCGATCCACCCCGGCTTCGGCCTTGAGGACGAGGAGCCTCGCCCGGCGCGCGCTCGCGCTCCTGCCGGAAGATGGCGCGGCGCGACCGGCTCGCGCTGGCGGCAGCCGCCCGCGGGGTGCCGGCGCCTGCGCTGAGCGCGCTCCTCGATTCGCTGGCGTTCGAGGCGACGGATCGCGAGGCGATCGTGGCCGCCGCCACGCGAAGCCGACGAGCTCGCGCACGCGCTGGCTGCGGCGCGCGCGCCCGTCGGAGATCGCGAGCCGCGGTGGGAGGGGCGCCGGCGGAGCTGGTCGCGCTCGCCGGCGCGCTCGGTCCCGAGGAGCAGGCCCGCGAGTGGCTCGAGGCGCTCCGCCATGTGCGGCTGACGATCGACGGCGGCGATCTGATCGCGGCGGGCGTTCCGCAAGGCCCGGCGATCGGGCGCGGGCTGCGCGCTGCGCTGGCCGCGAAGCTCGACGGGCGCGCGTCCGGACGCGAGCAGGAGCTCGCGGCAGCGCTCGCCGCCGCCGGCGCGCCCGAGTAGCCGGCTCGTCTCCGTGCCGGTTGCTACAAACAGCGAGATGAGGTTGCCGGCGCCGTTCTACGCCTGGGAGGAGCACGTGGGGATCGCGCTCCCCGGCGCGCAGGCGCTGTTCACGACCCGCCGCGGCGGATTCTCGGAAGGCCCCTACGCGAGCCTGAACCTCGGGCCGCCTGACCGCCGACCGTCCCGACGCCGTGCGGCGCAACCGCGCGAGGCTGCAGGAGCAGGTCGGGGCCCGGCCCGCCCACATCCGGCAGGTGCACGGAACGGTCGTGCGCGCGGTCAGCGACACGGCCGACGCGTTCGTCGGCCCGCTCCCCGACGGGGACATCGATCTGCCGGAAGCCGACGGCCAGGCGACGCGGCTCGGCGGGGTCGCGCCGATGGTGCTGACCGCCGACTGCCTGCCGATCGCGGTCTTTGCCGGCGCGGGGAACGGTAGGGACGGGCGCGGTCGCGATGCTCCACGCCGGCTGGCGGGGCCTCGCCGGGGGGATCCTGGCCGAGGGCGTCCGCGCGCTCCGCGAGCTCGGAGCCGACGGCCCGCTCGCGGCGGCGATCGGCCCCGGCGCGGGCGCATGCTGCTACGAGGTCGGCGAGGAGGTGCACGAGGTGTTCGCCGACCACGGCGACCGCGTACGCGCACGGGCGCAACCTCGACCTCAAGGCGATCGCGCGCGCCCAGCTCGAGCGCGCCGGCGTGCAGACCGTGCACGACGTCGAGCTGTGCACGATCTGCTCGGACGAGGCGCTGTTCTTCTCTCACCGCCGCGACCGCGGCGTCACCGGGCGGCAGGCCGGGCTCGTGTGGTTGAGCTGATCCGGGGCATCCGGGCGAAGGACGTCCGGGCGAACCTCGAGCGGGTCCGGTCCGAGATCGCCGCCACCGGCCGCGACCCGGTCGGCGTGCAGATCCTCGCCGCCGTCAAGTACGTGCCGTCGAGGAGCTCGCCGTGCTCGCCGAGGCCGGCATCGAGCTCGTCGGCGAGAACCGCGCGCAGGACCTCGTCGCGAAGGCGCAGGCGCACCCCGGCGCGTTCACCTGGGACTTCATCGGCCATCTCCAGAGCCGCAAGGTCCGCCAGGTCCTCCCGCACGTCCGCTACATCGAGTCGGTCGCGAGCGACTCGGCGCTCGAGCAGCTCGGGCGACACGGGGCGGCCGGACACGGAGGTCCTGATCGAGGTCAACGTCGCCGGCGAGGCCGGCAAGAGCGGGATCGCCCCGTCCGAGCTGCCGGGGTACCTCGAGCGCTGCCCGGTGAAGGTCGTGGGGCTGATGACGATGCCCCCGCTCGCGCCGACGCCGGAGGCGAGCCGGGGGCATTTCGCGGCGCTCCGCGAGCTCGCCGGCGAGCACGGCCTGCGCCAGCTGTCGATGGGGACCAGCCAGGACTATCTGGTCGCGGTCGAGGAGGGCGCGACGATTGTGCGACTCGGCACAAGCTTGTACCGCTCCGGCGCGTCATAATCACAGCAGGGAATTACGGTCGCCCACCGAAACTTCGAATCCGAGATGGCCTTACGAGATACCTGGCACCGCACGCTCATGTACTTCGGGCTGGCGGACGACGAGGATTACGAGGATGACCTCGAGCCTTACAACGAGCCGGAGGCGGAGGCCCAGGACGCGTACCGCGAGCGCCCGAACGTGCGGCGCCTCAGCTCGCGGCGCCGGCGCGACGAGTTCGACGACATCTTCGCCGACGATCCCGATGCCGAGCCGCCGCACGACGTCGCTCCGTCCCGTGAGCGGGGGACGCGGAAACGGTCGGAGCGGAGGCGACGTGCGCGTCCACTTCGTCGCGCCCAAGAACTTCAACGAGGTCCAGGACGTCGCCGACAAGTTCAAGGAGGCGATCCCGGTGATCCTGAACCTCCAGAGCACCGACCACGACCTGTCCAAGCGCCTGATCGACTTCTCGAGCGGGCTCACGTACGCCCTCGACGGCGGCATGCAGCGGATCGCCGACAAGGTGTTCCTGCTCACCCCGCGCAACGTCGAGGTGTCGGCGGAGGAGCGCGCCCGGCTGCTCGAGAAGGGCTTCTTCAATCAGAGCTGAGCCCGGTCGCGGTCGCGGATCGTCGCGATCTGAGCGTCGATGCGAGACGGCGTCGAGCGCCCAGGTTCCGCAGCGGTAGATTTCATCCCATGCAGGTCGGACTGATCGGCGCTGGCAACATGGCCCGCGCGCTCGCGCGTGGCTGGGGCGACCCGGTGCTCGTGTCCGACAGCGGGTCGGGCCGAGCGAAGGCGCTGGCGGACGAGCTCGGGGGCGAGGCGGTCGACTCGAACGTCGAGGTCGCCGATCGTGCCGACCTCGTCGTGCTCTGCCACAAGCCGGCGCAGTTCCAATCGGTGGCGCCGAGCTCGCGCGGACACGCCAAGGCGGTCGCGTCGGTGCTGAGCGGCGATCGACACCGGAAGCCTGCGCAGGCGAGTACGGCGTCCCGGTGTTCCGGTTGATGCCGAACACGCCGGTCGAGGTCCGGCGCGGCGTGATCTGCTACTCGCCCGAGCGCGATCGAGGTCGACGCCGAGCTCGAGGCCGAAGTGCTCGCGCTGTTCGGGAGGCTCGGGAGTCGTGGTCAAGGTTCCCGAGGGCCTGATCGGCGCCGGCCGGCGCGGTGGTAGGGGTCGGTCCCGCCTACCAGGCGCTGCTGGTCGAGGCCCAGGTCGACGCGGCGGTCCGCCACGGACTCGCGGCCGGGCTGGCCGGCCGGCTCGTCGCCGAGACGATGGCCGGGACCGCCGCGCTGCTCGCAGACGCGCGACTACGACACGCTCGCCGTCCGGCGCGAGGTGAGCTCGCCCGGAGGCACGACCGCGCGCGGGTCTGGCGGCGCTCGAGCGCGGCGGGATACGGCCCGCGTTCCAGGACGCGATCGACGCCGTCGTCGGGGCCCACCGCTGATGCTGTTCGCGGCCCTCACCCGAGGCGACATCGCCAACTACGTGCAGGCGCTGTTCCTCGTCTACATCCTGCTGATCTTCGTCTACATCCTGCTCAACATGATGTTCTCGCTCGGGCTGCGCCCGCCGTATTCGCGGTACGTGGACGCGGTCATGAGCTTCCTGCGCGACGTCTGCGAGCCCTACCTGAAGATCTTCCGCCGCTTCATCCCGCCGATCGGCATGTTCGACCTCACACCGATGATCGCGATCATCGTCCTGTACATCGTGCAGACGATCGTGGTCAACCTGATCGCGGGCTGATGCGCGGGGGTCGTGGCTGCGGGCTGAGCGCCCGCGCGAGATGACTCAGACGACCGCATCGGTCCGGGTGGCGGCGTTCGCACGCGCCGCGCTGGTCGCGGCCGTGGTCGTGATCCTCGACCAGGTGACCAAGAGCCTGGTCAGGTCCGACATCGAGCTCGGCGATCACGACAAGTTCCTGCCGGGTGTGACGCTCGTCCACGACCGGAACACCGGCGTCGCGTTCACGCTGTTCGCCGGCGGAGGGGCGCTCGTGATCGTGCTGACGCTGGCGGCGCTGGCGGTGCTCGTCGGCTATCTCGCGATGCGCCCCGACCGGCCGTTGCTGTGGCTGCCGACCGGGATGCTGGTCGGCGGCGCGCTCGGCAACCTGATCGACCGGATCGCGCACGGCGCGGTGACCGACTTCATCAAGCTCCCGCACTGGCCGGCGTTCAACGTCGCCGACATGTCGATCACGTTCGGCGTGCTGGCGCTGCTGTACGTGCTCGAGGGCCGGCGGCAGACGTGAGCGCCGGCACCCGCATCGAGTTGCGCGTGCCCGACGCGGCGGCGGGCACGCGGCTGGACCGGTTCCTCGCGGTTCCAGCTCGGCTCGCGGGCGCGAGCGCAGATGCTGATCGACTCCGGCCACGTGCGGGTCGACGGCTCGCGCAGGCCCAAGCGCCACCTGGTCCACGCCGGGGAGGCGATCGAGGTCGACGATGTGCTGGAGGCCGGGTCGCGTCGGCCGATGGTGCGCAGGACGCGGAGTTCGGGATCGCCTACGAGGACGAGTACCTGCTGGTCGTCGACAAGCCGGCCGGGGTGGTCGTGCATCCCGCCCGCGGTCACTGGGCGGGGACGCTCGCCCAGGCGCTCGAGGGACGGGCCGCCGGCGGCGAGGAGCCGTGGCGGGCGGGGATCGTCCATCGCCTCGATCGCGACACGTCCGGACTGCTGGTCGTCGCCAAGAACGACGCGGTCCACCGCGCGCTCAAGTCGCTGCTGGCGCGTCGCCTGCTGCGCCGTGAGTACCTGGCGCTGGTCGACGGCCATCCGCCGGCGAGGACCGGGACGATCGACGCGCCGATCGGGCGCCACCGGCGCGACCGCAAGCTGATGTCGATCGACAGCGACGACGCCCGCGAGGCGCGCACTCACTTCGAGATCGAGCGTCTGCTGCCGGCGACCGCGCTGCTGCGCGTCACGCTCGAGACCGGCCGCACCCACCAGATCCGCGTCCATCTCGCGGCGATCGGCCATCCCGTCTGCGGCGACCCGCAGTACGGAACATCGCGGCGAGCTAGGCCTGACCCGCCAGTTCCTCCACGCCACCAGGCTCGCGTTCGACCATCCGGTCACCGGCGAGCCGATCGACGTCACCTCCCCGCTCCCAGATGACCTAGTGGCCGCGCTGGCGGTGGCGGAACGCGGCGAGTGAGGGCGGGCGGGCTCGGGCCCTTGGCGGTCAAATGGGCGGCCGGCCGGACGTGCACGCCCGCCACAAAAAGACGGCGGGGCGGCCCGTCCACAGCCGCCCCGCCTGACGTTGCGAACCGAGCCACCGGAGGTAGGGGAAGGGAGGTTCGGCCCGCGCACGAGCCACCGCTGAAGGTAGGGGAAGCGAATGGCCCGCTACACCTGAAAACGTAGCGGCGCCTCAAAACTTGCGTAAACTCAGTCGACCGTCCCCGATCCCGTTCATGCGGATCGCGCCCTGCCTCGCTAACCGAGGTCCGCGAGCGCGCCTGAGCGGGCGATCCAAACCCATACATAAAGGGAGTGACCTAGTGGCTCAGATAGGCATCAAGGAGCTGCTGGAGGCCGGCGTCCATTTCGGCCACCAGACCCGTCGATGGAACCCCAAGATGCGCCGCTTCATCTTCGGCGAGCGCGATGGGAACTACATCATCGACCTGCTCCAGACCCAGGTCCTGCTCGAAGACGCGCGCCAGTTCGCCGCGGACGTATCGCGCCGCGGCGGAACCGTGCTGTTCGTCGGAACCAAGAAGCAGGCGCGCGACACGATCCGCGAGAACGCGCAGGCCGCCGACATGCCGTACGTCAACCACCGTTGGCTCGGTGGTCTGCTGACGAACTTCCAGACGATCTCGCTGCGGATCAAGCGGCTGCACGACCTCGAGCGCTACGAGGCCGAGGGCCAGCTCCAGCTGCTGCCCACGCGCGAGCGGATGGCCGCGCTGGCCGACCTCGAGAAGCTGCGGGCGAACCTCGGCGGCGTCAAGAACATGGCAGCGCCTGCCCGACGCGGTGTTCGTGATCGATCTGAAGACCGAGGCGATCGCGGTACGCGAGGCACAGCGACTGCGGATCCCGATCATCGGGCTCGTCGACACGAACTGCGATCCCGACGGGATCGACTACGTGGTGCCGGGCAACGACGACGCGATCCGCTCGTGCGCGCTGATCACGAGGGCGATCGGCGACGTGGTCTCGCAGGGCCACAACGTCTTCCGCGAGGAGGAGGAGCGGGCCCGGCTCGAGCGCGAGCGCCAGGAGGCCGAGGAGCGCGCGCGTCAGGAAGCTGAGGAGCGGGCGCGTCAGGAGGCCGAGGAGCAGGCCCGGCTCGAGCGCGAGCGCCTGGAGGCGGAAGCGCGCGCGCGTCAGGAGGCCGAGGAGCGAGCGCGCCAGGAGGCCGCGGCAGCCGAGGCGGCCGCGCAGCAGGCCGAGGCTGCGCCGGCCCCGCCGCCACCGCAGCCCGAACCCGCCGCGGAGCCCGAGCCGGTCGCGGAGCCCGAGGCGCCGGCGGCTGAGGCGCCACCGGCGGTCGAGGAGCCTCCGGCCGCGGTGGAGGAACCGCCCGCACCGGCGGCCGAAGCAGCCGAAGCGCCCGAGGCAGCCGAGGCACCCGCACCGGCTGCTGAGGCGCCGGCCCCCGCCGCAGAGCCTGAGGCGCCGGCCCCCGCCCCAGAGCCCGAGGCGCCGGCGGACGAGCCGGTCGCTGCCGCAGAGCCCGAGGCGCCGGCAGAGGAGCCCGCGGCACAAGCTCCGCCCGAGCCCGAGCCCGAGCCGGCCGCAGCCCCCGCGGCCCAGCCACAGGAAGTAGAGGCCGCGGAACCAGCGCAGAGTCCCGAGCCCCCGGCGGAGGACAACTCATGAGTGCGATCAGCGCCAAAGAAGTCAAGGCCCTCCGCGACCGCACGGGCGCCGGCGTGCTCGCCTGCCGCGAGGCCCTCAGCGAAGCCGACGGCGACGTCGAGCGTGCCGTCGAGATCCTTCGCGCCCGCGGCCAGGCTCAGGCGGCCAAGCGCGCCGGGGCGGAGGCCTCCGAGGGCGCAGTCCAGAGCTACATCCACGCCGGCAACAAGATCGGCGTGCTGGTCGAGGTCGACTGCGAGACGGACTTCGTCGCCCGCAACGACAACTTCGTCGAGTTCGCCCGTGACCTCGCGCTCCACATCGCGGCGGCCGCGCCGATCGCCGTCCGCGACGAGGACGTTCCCGCCGAGGATCGCGAGCGCGAGGAGCGGATCGCGGTCGAGCAGGCCGCGGACCGTCCCGAGAACGTCCGCGAGCGGATCGTCGCCGGCAAGCTCGACAAGTGGCTCGACGACGTCGTCCTGTTGCGCCAGAAGCACGTCAATGAGGACAAGCACGGCGGGAAGACGATCGAGGAGCTGCGCGCCGAGCTCGCGAGCGAGACCGGGGAGAACGTCGTGATTCGGCGCTTCGCCCGCTTCTCGGTGGGCGGGTGAGGTGAGCTCGCCCACCGTGATCTCGGAGCCCGATCCCGCGCGACACTCGAGGCCCGTCGTCTACCGGCGGATCCTGTTGAAGCTCTCGGGCGAAGCGCTGATGGGGGATCTCGAGTACGGCACCGATCCCGCTCGGGTCCACGAGATCGCATCGCAGATCGCGGCCATCCACAGGCGCAACGTGGAGGTCGCGATCGTCGTCGGCGGCGGCAACATCTATCGCGGGCTTGCGGCTGCCGCGCGCGGCATGGACCGCGCCACCGGTGACTACATGGGGATGCTCGCGACAGTGCTGAACGCCCTGGCGCTCCAGGACGCGCTCGAGAAGGAGGACGTCCAGACCCGGGTGCAGTCTGCGATCACGATCTCCGAGGTCGCCGAGCCCTACATCCGCCGGCGCGCGATGCGACACCTCGAGAAGGGCCGGATCGTGATCTTCGCGGCCGGCACCGGCAACCCGTTCTTCTCGACCGACACCGCCGCGGCATTGCGCGCCGCGGAGCTGCACGCCGAGATCATTCTGATGGCCAAGAACCGAGTCGAGGGCGTCTACACGGCCGATCCACGCACCGACCCGAACGCCCAGTTCATCCCCGAGATCACGCACAAGGACGCGCTCACGCGCGGCCTGCAGGTGATGGACTCGACCGCGTTCGCCCTGTGCATGGACAACAATCTCCCGATCGTCGTGTTCAACATGGCCGACGGGCGCAACATCGACAAGATAGTGTCCGGAGAACGAGTTGGGACGCTGGTGAGGACATGACCACCGACATGATCGACGAGCTCCTGGCCGATGCGCGGGAGCGGATGACCAAGTCGGTCGAGACGATTCGGATCGAGTTCGGATCGGTCCGCACGGGGCGAGCCAGCCCGGCCCTGCTCGATCGCATCTCGGTCGACTACTACGGCACCGCGACCCCGCTCAAGCAGCTCGCGACGATCTCCGCTCCGGAGGCACGGCTGCTGACGATCCAGCCCTACGACAAGACGTCGATCAAGGCGATCGAGCGTGCGATCCTCGAGTCGGACGTTGGGTTGACCCCCAACAACGATGGCAACGTCATCCGCCTTGGTGTCCCCGAGCTCACCGAGGAGCGGCGCAAGCAGCTGGTCAAGGTGGTCCGGCATATCGCCGAGGAGGGCCGGGTCGCGATCCGCAACATCCGGCGCGACGTCATGCACGACCTGCGCGAGCTCAAGGAAGCCGGCGAGGCGGGTTCCGACGACGAGCACCGCGCCGAGGTGGAGCTCCAGAAGGTCACCGACTTGCGGATCACCGAGCTCGACGAGTCGCTGAAGCACAAGGAAGCAGAGATCCTGGAGGTCTAGGCAGGTGGCAACGCCTTTTGAGGAAGGACCCGCCCACCCCGCCGACCCCGCCGACCCCGCCCACGCCAGCGACGCCCACGACGCCGGGGCAGGGGCTCGGGCTCGCTACGTCGCGATCATCACCGATGGGAACGGACGATGGGCGAAGCACCGGGGCCTGCCGGCCCTCGCCGGGCACGAGGCAGGCGCCGATGCGGTCAAGGCCCGCCTGCGCGACGCCGTCGACCTCGGCATCGAGGAGCTGACGGTGTACTCGTTCTCGACCGAGAACTGGGTCCGCCCACGGGAGGAGGTCCAGGCCTGATGGCGATGATGGGCCGGCGGATCGAGCTCGAGACGCCCGAGCTGCACGAGGAGGGCGTCCGGATGCGGTTCATCGGGCGCCGCAGCGACCCCGTCCCGCCCGCGCTGGTCGAGCGGATGGACTGGGCCGAGCAGCTGACCGAGAACAACACCCGGATCACGCTGTTCGTGGCGTTCAACTACGGCGGCAGGGCGGAAATCGTCGATGCAGCGCGAACTTTCACGTCAGGCACCGAAGAGGACTTCCGCGCCCACCTCTATGCCCCCGACATGCACGATCCCGACCTGATCATCCGGACCAGCGGCGAGCGACGGATCTCGAACTACCTGCTGTGGCAGGGGGCCTACTCGGAATGGGTGTTCCGCGACGAGCTGTGGCCGGACTTCTCGCGCGAGTCGCTCGAGCAGAGCCTCGAGGACTTCGCCGCGCGCCGCCGCCGCTTCGGAGGCAGGTAGCGATGCCGCCGGCGCGCACGGGCGGCGGCGTCGCGGCAGCGTCGAGCGCCGCGCGAGGAGCCGCCCAAGAAGCCGCGCCGGCGCTCGGATCTGTTCACGCGGAGTGCTGGTCGCGGTCCCGCTGGCGATCGCCACGATCATCTTCAACAACCTCGGCGGGCTGCCGTTCGCGCTGTTCATGATCGCCGCGGGGCTGATCTGCATGCACGAGGCTCTACGGCCTGCTGGCCGATCTGGCGGCCGGTCGCCGCTGATCGGTTTCGCCGCGGTCGTCGCGATGGTGCTCGTCGCGCGGTACGGGCAACCAGGGCGGGGTGCTCGAGGTCGCGGTCGCCGCGGTCCCGGTCGCGCTGCTGGCCGTGATGGTCAGCGACCGGCGCCGCCCGACGGTCGCGATCGCCGGCACGCTGCTCGGCATCTACTGGGTCGGGTTCGCGTTCGCGCACGCCGAGCTGCTGCGCCAGCTCCAGCACGGCAACGGGGTGTTCCTCGACGTCCTGATCGGGACGTTCTTGGGCGACACCGGCGCGTACATCGGCGGGCGGCTGTTCGGTCGCCGGCCGCTCGCGCCCAAGGTCTCGCCGAACAAGACCGTCGAGGGGCTGGTCTGCGGGATGCTGGTCGCGATCCTGGCGGTGTTCCTCGCCGGCCTGTACCAGACCTGGCTGACCCAGGGCAACGCGCTGCTGCTCGGGGTCGCGGTGGCGGTGCTCGGGCCGCTCGGCGACCTGTTCGAGTCGCTGGTCAAGCGCGACGCCGGCGCCAAGGACTCGGGCAGCGTGTTCGGGCCGCACGGCGGCGCGCTCGATCGCCTCGACGGCGCGCTGTTCACGGTCGTCGTCGGCTACTACATCTGGCTCGCGGTCCTGCCCACTGAGCCCGGTCGCCCCTGAGCCGCGCGAGCGCGACTCCTAGACTGAGTGCGTGCCCCGACGCCTCGCGATCCTCGGCTCGACCGGGTCGATCGGCTGCCAGGCCCTCGACGTGGTCTCGCGCTCGCCCGAGCTCACGGTCGTCGCGCTCAGCGCCGCGAGCTCGTGGGAGCCGCTGCTCGAGCAGGCCCGCCGGCACGGCGTCCGCAAGGTCGCGGTCGCCGACCCCGACGCCGCCGCGCGGGCGAGCGAGGCGTGGACCGGCGGCGAGGTGCTGGCCGGGCCCGACGGCGTTGTGCGGCTGATCACCGAGTGCGAGTGCGACCTGGTGCTGAACGGGATCGTCGGCTCGGCGGGCTGCTCCCGACGGTCGCGGCGCTGGGCGAGGGGATCGACCTCGCGCTCGCGAACAAGGAGTCGCTGGTCGTCGGCGGCGAGCTCGTCACCGCGCTCGCCGAGGCGACCGGCGCCGCGATCATCCCCGTCGACTCCGAGCACTCGGCGCTCCACCAGCTGCTGGCCTCCGAGCGCCCCGGGACCGTCGACCGCCTGATCCTGACCGCCTCGGGTGGCCCGTTTCGCGGCAGGCGAGCGCGAGGACCTCGAGCAGGTCACGATCGAGCAGGCGCTCGCCCATCCGACGTGGGCGATGGGCGGCAAGATCACGATCGACTCGGCGACGCTGATGAACAAGGGGCTCGAGCTGATCGAGGCCCATCACCTGTTCGGAACGCCGTACGAGCAGATCGACATCGTCGTCCACCCGCAGTCGATCATCCACAGCCTGATCCAGCTGTGCGATGGCGCCACGCTCGCGCACCTCGGCTATCCGGACATGCGCGTGCCGATCTCCTACGCGCTGCACCACCCCGAGCGCGTCGACGTCCCCGTCCGGCCGCTCGACCTCGTCGAGCTCGGGAGCCTGACGTTCGAGCCCGTCGACGAGGAGACGTTCAGCTGCGTGCGCATCGCCCGCGAGGCCGCGCGGGCCGGCGGGACCGCGCACGTGCACGATGAACGCCGCCAACGAGGTCGCGGTGCACGCGTTCCTTACGGGACGGCTGGGGTTCCTGGACATCGCCGAGGTGATCGAGGAGACGCTCGAGCAGCTCCCATCGCAGCCGGTCCATTCGTTCGAGGCGCTCGGGGAAGCCGACGCCGACGCACGGCGGATCGCCGGCGAGCTCGTGGCCGAACGGGCCGCGGCATAGCGCCGGACTCTGATCGCGTTCTTACGGGCGACGATTGAACGCCTGCCACACTGGGTTGGGTGTCGTACGTCCTTGCCTTCCTGGGCTTCGTCGCGCTGATCATCCTGCACGAGGCGGGCCACTTCACGGCCGCCAAGGCGGTCGGGATGCGCGTCGAGCGGTTCTCGCTGTTCATGGGCCCGTTGCTCGTCAAGTTCCGACGCGGCGAGACCGAGTACGGCATCGGGCCGTTCCCGCTGGGTGGGTATGTGCGCATCACCGGGATGAACCCGCACGAGGACATCCCGCCCGACGTCGTCCATCGCGCCTACTACAACCAGAAGGTGTGGAAGCGGATCGTCGTGATCCTCGCCGGTCCGTTCGTGAACCTGGTGATCGCGTTCGTGATCTTCTGGGCGATCTTCCTTTCGATCGGCCAGGCCGTCGGAACCACCAAAGTCGCGGGGATCACGAAGGGGTCGGCGTCCGCGTCGGTGCTGCAGCTCGGTGACCACGTCGTTTCCGTCGACGGCGTCAGCGGCTCGGAGGACGCGATCCGGAACCAGATCGGCACCCATCGGTGCGCCGGCGCGCAGGTGAACAACTGCGTCGCTGCCACGCCCGCCCGGGTCGTCGTCCGCCGTGACGGCAAGCTCATGACGTTCGAGATCCGGCCGAGGTACAGCACCGCCGACGGCGAGAATCGGCCACTGCTCGGCGTCAGCTTCGGCTCGACCCAGCAACCGATCGGCGTTGTCAAGGCGGCGTCGCTGTCGGGCAGCAACATGTGGTACGTCACGACGCGGACCGTCTCGGTCGTCGCGCGCCTGTTCGAGCCGCAGGAGCGAAAGCAGCTCCACAGCATCGTCTACGGCTACACCGCCACCCAGGAGTCCTTCGCGACCAGCGCGACCGAGGCGTTCTACGTGCTCGGCCTGATCTCGCTGTCGCTCGCGATCATCAACCTGTTCCCGTTCCTCCCGCTCGACGGTGGCCACGTGTTCTGGGCGGTGGCGGAGAAGGTCAGGGGTAAGCGGATCCCGTTCGAGGTCATGGAGCGCGCCGGCGTGGTCGGGTTCGTCCTGATCCTGCTGATCTTCGTGATCGGCCTCTCGAACGACATATCGACGCTATCCGGTCCCGGCTTAGGCATCCATTAGCGACCCGTCACGAAGGCGGCGATAGCTCCGCGCGGCGCTGCTACGGTGCCCAGCACATTCGAGCCCTACGGTGGAGGAGCAGGCAGCATGGAGAGCAGCAGCACGATCTCGCCGGCGGTGGGACGGGCCGTCGACGCCCCGACGTTGACCGAGGCGCTGCGGCGAACCGCGGCCAACCACCCGGAGATCGTCGCGGTCCGCACGACCGACGACAGCGTTTCGCTGACCTGGGCCGAACTGCTCCGGCGGGTCGAGGCGGTGGCGGGAGGGCTCGCGAAGCTCGGGGTCGGCCGCGGCGACACGGTCGCGATCATGCTCGGCAACCGCCCCGAGTTCCACATCGTCGACCTGGCGGCGGCGATGCTCGGCGCGACGCCGTTCTCGATCTACCTGACGTATCCCGCCGGCCGAGATCCGGTACCTGATCGGCGATGCCGCGTCGAAGGTGGCGATCGTCGAGCAGGCGCACGCGGGCGCGTTGCTCGAGGCGCGCAACGGCCTCCCCGGGCTCGAGCACGTGATCCTCGTCGACGGCGACGCCCCGAAGGACATGATCTCGCTCGCCGACGTCGAGGGCTCGAACCCCGATCTTCGACGCCGCCGCAGACGTCGCGGCCGTCGGCCCGCATGACTTCGTGACGCTGATCTACACCTCGGGCACGACCGGCCCGCCGAAGGGCGTTCAGCTGTCGCACCGCAACATCATGGCCGGCACGCAGGCCGTCGAGCAGGTCATCCCGTTCGATCCGGGCGCGAAGGTGATCTCATGGCTGCCGGCCGCGCACATCGCCGAGCGGATGGCCCACCACTACATCCCGGTCGTCTACGCCGGCACGATCACCTGCTGCCCGAACCCGCGCGAGGTCCTCTCGTACCTGCCCCAGGTCAGGCCGACCTGGTTCTTCGCGGTCCCGCGGATCTGGGAGAAGCTGAAGGCCGGGCTCGAGACGATGCAGGCCGCGCAGCCCGAGGAGCAGCGACGTCCGATCCAGGAAGCGCTCGAGGCGTCGCTCGAGCGCGTGCGGCTGCGCCAGCGCGGCGAGCCCGTGCCGCACGAGCTCGAGGCGAAGGTCGCCCAGGCCGACGAGCAGATGTTCTCCAAGCTCCGCGAGATGCTCGGGCTCGACCAGGCGATCTCGGTCAACGTCGGCGCGGCCCCGACCCCCGTCGAGCGTGCTCGAGTTCTTCCACGCGCTCGGGATCGAGCTGGGCGAGCTGTGGGGCATGTCGGAGACGTGCGGCGTCGGCACCTGCAACCGGCCCGGGGAGGTGAGGATCGGGACCGTCGGCCCGGCCGAGCCCGGCGTCGAGATCAAGATCGCCGACGACGGCGAGCTGCTCGTCCGCGGCGACTGCGTGATGACCGGCTATCGCAACGCGCCGGAAACGACGGCCGAGGCGATCGACTCCGATGGATGGCTCCACACCGGAGACATCGGTCAGCTCGACGACGACGGGTTCCTGCGGATCGTCGACCGCAAGAAGGAGATCATCATCAACGCCGCCGGCAAGAACATGTCGCCGGCGAACATCGAGGCCACGATCAAGTCCTCGAGTCCCGCTGATCGGGCAGGCGGTCTGCATTGGTGACGGCCGGCGCTACAACACCGCACTGATCGTGCTCGACGCCGACTTCGCTCCGCAGTGGGCGACTCAGCAGGGGCTCGAGGCGCCCGCGCTCGAGGACCTTGCGGACGCCGACCAGGTGATCGCCGCGGTCGGCGAGCGCGATCGACGTGGCCAACGAGCACCTCGCCCGGGTCGAGCAGATCAAGCGCTTCACGATCGTCCCCGGCGACTGGCTCCCGGGCGGCGACGAGCTGACGCCGACGATGAAGCTCAAGCGGCGTCCGATCGAGGCCAAGTACGAGTCCGAGATCGACGCGATGTACGACTAGCTGAACTTCAGCCGTGACCGACCGGCTGTACACGGTCGCGCCCTCGACCGCCGGCGGGAACATCAGCAGCGGGTTGGTCGGGTATGTGTACGCCAGCCTGACCGTGCCGTTCGCCGGGGAACTTCATCCGGACGTCGAAGTAGCAGCTGTTCGGATTGCCGATCGTCACCGTCCGCACCGTCGTGAACGTCCGGACCCGCGTTCGGGCGAACTGGATCTGAGCGGTCTGGGCGGTTCGGCCGGCGCCGAGGATCGCGTAGCGCGCCGGCCGCACGCATCCCCACACCTCGAGCGAGCGGCCTCGCCGCGCCTGAGTGACCGGGAGGAACAGCGGCAGGCGGTAGGCCGCGTAGCCCGGCTTCGGCTTGCCGTTCACGTACAGCAGTCCGCTGGTGAAGCCGCCGTCCCCCGGAATAGCCGCGTTCAGGACCGGGTCGTACAGCAGGTACTGCATCGTGGTGGCGACCCGGGGCTGCTTCCAGCTCAGGTACTCGGTCCAGTTGATGTAGTACGCGGCGGTCGCCGGCGAGACGAAGTCGTCGCGGTTGGGCGGATGGGTGATGTAGCCGTACTCGGTGCTGTAGATCGAGAAGCGCTTGCCCGACCCGTAGGTGCGTTGCGCGCGGTCGAGCGCGTGCTCGAGGTTCGGCAGCCGCGGGAACGGCGCGATGTCGGGATCCTTCGAGGTCTCGATCGTCGGGGGCTCGTTGCCCGGATACGGGTGATCGGCGAACCCAGAGGCCTTGAACAGCGCGGGATTCTGGCGCCGGAAGCTGCGCGAGCCGCCGGCGGTCGTCGGGCACCCGACCGCACCGGCCGCGCGCCCGCGGAGCTCCCGGTAGTTAGAGCCGACGCAGTAGAGCGTGCGCAGGAATTGCAGCGGCTTGGTCTGCCCGAAGTTCCCCGGCAGTCCTTGGGGACGGCCGGGCCCCGCGCCGCCGCTCAAGCCGAGCGGTGCGAATTCGCCGATCAGGATCGTGTCGTGTCCGTGTCCGGTCGCCTGGAGCGAGTTCCACATCTGGCCGGCGAGCGCGCGGTACATCGCCGGCGCCACCGACACGGTCGACCCGTTGACCGCCTGGGGCCCGAGGTCTTCGCCGAAGTTCGGCTCGTTCCAGATCGCCCAGAAGTTGACGCGCGGCAACGGGGCGGTCTGTCCGGGCGGGACGTAGCTGCCGCTGTAGCGCACGGCGGCGGCGCGGGCGAACTGGCCGAACGCCTGGGCCGAAGGGCGCCATGCCCAGAACTGGTTGTCGAGCGCCGCCGGCGGGATCCCGGGTCCCTCGGCCCACCGGGGCGCGCCTCCACTGAGCGTGAGATCGACTCCGAGCCCGTCGGAATGGGCGAGTTGGATCATCTCGTCGTACGGCGCCCAGTTCGCATCAGGGTAGGAGGCCGGATCGGCGGCGTTGAAGCCGCTCGGGGCCTGGCGCGACTGGGCCGCAGGGGCGATCTGCGCCCACACGACGATGATTCGCACCATCCGCACGCCGAGCGCCCGGAACGTGCTCATCGTCCCGACCGGGTCTGCGAGCATCCTGGTCGAGTCCTGGATGATCGACACCTGACCCGCCGACGCCTGCGCGGCGGGCGCGAGGGCGAGGCCGCCCCCGGCGAGCGTCATAGCGATCGTCGTCGCGAGGACAGCGGCTATCGGTAGTCGTGCTCTCATTTCTGGATCGTCGCGAACGGCCCGGACGGCGACACCCAGCCGGACTACTGCACCTTTACCTTCACGGTGCGGCTGTAGACGGTGTCCGGAGTGCTCGACGCCGTGAGGCTCGGCGTCAGCAGCTGATCGTCCGGCGGATAGGACCAGGCGAGCCTGACCGACCCGCCGGCGGGGAACGTCATGTGGAGGTCGAGGTAGCCGCGCGGATTCGTGATCGTCACCGTGCGCAGGGTGGTGAAGGCACCGGAGGACCCCCGCTGGAACTGGATCTGCACCTGCTGGGGGGCCCCGCGGGTGTCGACGCTTGCGAAGTGAGCCGGCCGCGCGCATCCCCACACCTCGAGCGAGTGGCCGCGCCGCGCCGTCGTGACCGGGAGGAACAACGGCAACCGGTAGGCGTTATACCCCGGCTTCTGTGCGCCGGCATAGAAGATCAGGCCACTGGCGAAGCCGCCGAACTCCGGCTCATGCAACGGGTTGGGGTCGTACAGCAGGTACTGCATCGCCGACGCGATACGTCCGCTCCGCCATGACAGGTACTCCGCCCAGTTGATGTAGTACGCCCCGGTCGCGGGCGAGACGAAATGGCTCGAGCTGCGGGTCGGCGGGTTCGTGATGTAGCCGTACTCGTTGTTGTAGATCGGGAATCGTTTGCCCGAGCCGTAGATCCGCTGCAGGCGGTCGAGCGTGCTCTCCAGGCGCGGCAGCTCCGAGAACTCGACGTAGTCGGGGTCCTTGGAGCTCGCCTCGGTCGGCGGCAGGTTGATCGGGTATGGGTGGTCGGCGAAACCGGACGCGCTGAACAGCGCCGGATGCGCGGACCGGAACCGCCGCGACCCGGCCTGGTTCGTCGGGCAGCCCACGGCGGCGGCGGCGCGACCGCGCAGCTCCCGGTAGTTCGAGTCGACGCAGTACAGGGTGCGGACGAACTGCAGTGGCTTGGTGGCGGCGAAGTTGCCGGGAAGCCCCTGGGGCGCGCCGCGGTGCGCCTTGCCGCTCTGGCCGCGGGCGTCGAGGTTTCCGATCACGATCGTGTCCCGGCCGTGCCCGGTGAGCCCCAGGGCGCGCCAGCCGGCGTCGAGCAGGCTCCGGTATGCCGGCGCGCTCGTCGGGACCGTCGACCCCTTGATCGCCTGCGGCGCGAGGTCCATCCCGAAGTTCGGCTCGTTCCAGAGCTCCCAGAAGCTGACACGCGGAAGGTCGTCCGCGCTGCCGTGGACGATCGCGCCGACGGTCGGGTCGTAGCTGCCGCTGTAGCGCGTGGCGACCGCCTCGACGAACTGCCCGAACGCCGACGCCGACGGCTTCCACTCGCCGTAGTGCCCGGGCGGGGGTTGTCCCGCGCCGGTTGCCCAGGGCGGCGCGCCCCCGGTCAGCGAGAAGTCGACCGCGATCCCGTCCGCGTGCGCGTCGAGCACGATCTGGTCGTAGATGCTCCAGCTTCCGGCCGGGTAGGACGCGGGAAGGACCGGGTTGAAGCCCGCGGGTCGCCTCGCCGGCGCGACCGTGCTCCACGCCAGCGTGACGCGGACGACGCCGACGCCCAGCTGGCGGAGCGTCTGAAGCGTCGGGCCGGGCACGGTCAGCATCCGCGCGTCGTCCTGGAACATCGCGATCTGATTGGTCTGCGCGACTGCCCGCGCCGGTAGCGCCACGAGCGCGAGGCCAACCACCACGGCGGCGACGGACATCGTGGTCCCGAGGCGCCTCACGAGTTGCATCCCAAAAGACAACAAACCCGCTGCGAGGAAGTTGCGCCGGCGTCTCGGTGCGTCCACGCGGCCCGTGCCGCCCTAGCCGACCATAACCGGCGCGACGCGGCTGTAGACCCGCCCGGCACCCGGATACACCCATGTGAGCCGCACCGAGCCGCTCGACGGGAACTTCGCGTGAGCGTCGAAGTAGCCGTAGGGGTCGGTGAGCGTCACGCTCTGAATCGTCTTCCACCCACCGCCGGTCGACGGCTTGAACTGGATGCTCACGACCTGCGGGCCCTTGTGTTCGATGATCGCGTAGTGGGCCGGCCGCACGCCGCCCCAGACCTCGATCGGCTGGCCCGCCTTGCCCGAGGGGTGGGGTAGGTACAGCGGCATCCGGAACGCGTCGTACATGGGGTCCTTCGCCGTGCCGTTGGCGAACTCGATCCCGGTGTCGAAGTTGCTCGGCGGCGGCGGATCGGTGAGCAGATACTGGTCCCACGAGGCCACCCGGGGGTTGCTCCAGCTGATGTACTCGGCCCAGTTCATGTAGTACGCGGCCAGCCCGGGGGTGATCGCACGGGCGATCTTCTCGGGCGGGTTCGTCTGGTAGCCGAACTCGGTGTCGTAGATCGGGAGCGGGGTGCTCGACCCGTACGCGCCCTGGGCTCCGTCGAGCGTCGCCTCGAGGCTCGGCAGCTTCGGCAGGTCCGCGTAGTCGGGCTCGTTCGGGGTGGGGGTGTTCGGGGTGACCTGACCCTGGGGATATGGGTGGACCGCGAAGCCGCTTGCGTGGAACAGCCCGGGGTGCTGGCTCGGGAACGCCTTCGAGGCCGCGGCCGTCGCCGGGCAGCCTCGGAGCGTGGCGTTCGTCCCCTGCAGCGGGTGCAGCGAGTTGTCAACGCAATAGAGCGCGCGGATGAAGCGGAGCGGCACCATCCCGGAGAAGTTCCCAGGCTGATTGCCGGTGGTTTCGCCGCGCGGCGCGACCTCGCCGATCAGGATCTTGTCGCCTCCGTGGCCGGTCGCGCCGAGCGCGGTCCATGCGGAGTCGAGCAGCTCCCGGTAGAGCAGGGGCGAGACCTCGACAGTCGAGTTGTCGACGGCCTGCGGGGCGAGCTGTTGGCCGTAGTTCGGTTCGTTCCAGATCGACCAGAAGCGCACGGGCGGGAGCGGAGCCGTCTGCCCAGGCGGCGTGTAATGGCCCGAATACCGCTTGGCCACGGCCTGCACGAACAAGCCGTACTCCTTGGCCGAGGGCTCCCAGGAGCCGACGAATCCGGGCGATGTGCCCGGCGGTACGCCCGGCGCCGTCGCCCACAGCGGCGCGGGCGCCTCGAGCGCCAAGTCGACGCCCATTCCACGGCTCGCCGCTTCGCGGACGATCGCGTCGTACGGCGCCCAAACGGCCGCGGGATACGCGGCCGGCGAGGCGGCGTCGAACCCCGCGGGGCGCGTGTGCGACAGCGGGTCAGGGGCCAGCTCGCCCCAGGGCATGAACACCTTGACGTCGTCGACGCCGATCAGCTTGAGCGCGTCGAGGGTCGGCCCCGGAGTGGCGAACAGCTGGGACTGCGCCTCGAAGATCGTCTCGAGTGGCTGCGTCCGTCCGTCGGAGACGTGCGCGGGAGCGGTCTTGGTGGTCCCTCCACCGCCGCCGCAACCGCCGATCAGCACCGCCACCACGCCGACGGCGAGCAAAGCCGGGGTTAGTGCGAGCACCCGCGCTCTACGTGGCAACCGGCTCGAATTGGGCGCGACGATTCGTGTCAAAGGATGCGAAGCTCGGTTCTGAGGACCGGTCGGTGGCAAAGGAGCAGCGTCCGGTGCCGTTCTAGAATGGGCGCGGATGCTCGTCCCGGCCCGCTCGGACGCCGCAGTGGCGGCCCGGACCTCAAGGGCGTTGAGGGTAGCAAGCACTCCGGTCGAGGCCTGGCTCCTCGCCGGGGTCGTCGGGGTCGGGGCGTGGCTGCGGTTCGCCACGCTGAGCGCGCAGAGCTACTGGTTCGACGAGGCTCAGGCAGCCCACGAGCTGCACCTGTCGCTCGGGTCGATGTTCAGCTCGATGGTCGTCCACGAGACCAATCCGCCGCTGTACTTCGTGCTCGGGTGGGTGTGGGCGCGCCTGTTCGGGACCGGCGAGGTCGGGCTGCGGTCCCTGTCGGCGCTGATCGGAACGGCCGTGATCCCGATCGCGTACCTGTGCGGACGCGAGCTCGTCTCGCGCCGGGCCGGGCTCGTGGCAGCGGCGCTCGTAGCGCTCAGCCCGTTCATGATCTGGTACTCGCAGGAGGCCAGGGAGTACATGCTGCTGGCCGCGATGTGCGGCCTGTCGCTCCTGTACTTCGCGCGGGCGTGGCGGGAGCCCTCACGCCGCAACGTCACGTTGTGGGCCGTGTTCTCGGCACTCGCGATCCTGACCCACTCCTTCGCGGGCTTCCTCGTCGCTCCGGAGGCGTTGTGGCTGCTGTACGCGATCCGCGACCGGGCGGTCGCGGTCGCGATCGGCGTGGTCGCGCTCGTGCAGGTGTCGCTGCTGCCGTTCCTGTTCACCCATGCCACCAGCAACCTGCTCGGGTTCATCAGCGGCACGCCGCTCGGCTCACGGATCCAGCAGGTACCGGTCGACTTCGGCCTCGGGACCCTGTACGAGAGCCCGATCGTGAGCTACGGGCTGCTGGGGGCGGCCGCGCTCGCGGGCGCGGTGGTCGTTCTGCTCGTGATCGGCGCCGACGGCGCCCAGCTTCGCGGCGCCGGAGCCGCCGCCGCGCTCGCGGCGGTCGTCCTGCTGCTCCCGCTGGTGTTGGCGCTGCTAGGCGAGGACTATTACATCCCGAGGGCGCTGATGCCAGCCTGGATTCCGCTGGCCGTGGTGGTCGGCGCCGCCTGTACCGCGCCGCGCGCTCGCGTGCCCGGAGCGATCCTGGCCGCGATCCTGCTCGCGAGCTTCGTCTACGCCCAGATACGGATCTCCGACAACCCCCAGTATCAGCGCTCCAACTGGCGGGGCGTGGCCCGTGCGCTCGGCAGGACCGGCGGCGCGCGTTTCATCGTCGCCTACGACGGCGCGACGGCCACCGATCCGCTCGCGACCTATCTCCCGGGGGTTCCGTGGGCCGACTCCGGCAACCGTTCCCTGACCGTCGGGGAGGTCGATGTCGTCGGCCACCCGTGGCAGGCGCTCGGCCACCCGCTGCCAGCGGGGGTGAAGCTGCTCGACAGCCGAACCGTCGACGACTTCCTCGTCGATCGGTTCTCGATCGCGCCGGCCAGGCGCCTGACGACGGCACAGGTCGGGGCGCTGGCCGGACAGTTGCTCGGTCCTCCGCTGTCCGGAGCCGCGGTGGTCAGCCAGAGCCCGAGCTCCGCGCGCTGACGCGCGCCCCGGGCGTGATCCTGCTCCTTCACAACCGCTACCGCGCCACGGGCGGCGAGGAGCGTGCGGTCGCCGATATCGCCGCGCTGCTGAGCAGGCGGGGCCACGAGGTCGAGGTGCTCGAGCGCTCGAGCCAGGACGTTGGCCCCGGGAGGGCGGCCCTCGGCCTGCTCGGCGGCGGCCTTGACCCTGACGCCATCGGCCGGACCGTGCGCCGGCTCGGGGCGGATGTCGTCCACGCTCACAACATCCACCCGACGCTCGGCTGGCGCGCGCTCGCGGCCGCGCGGGGCGCCGGCGCGCGGACGCTGCTCCATCTGCACAACTTCCGGCTGTTCTGCGCGATCGGGATCGCCTACCGTGACGGCGCGCCGTGCTTCCGGTGCCGGGGAAGCAGCACGTTTCCCGGCGTCCGCCTGCGCTGCCGCGGGTCGCTGCCCGAGGCCGTCGTATACGCGGCCGCGCTGCACCGCCAGCAGCCCCGGCTGTACGAGCACGTCGACCAGTTCGTGGCGGTCAGCGAGTCGACCGCGGCGCATCTGCGCGACTTGGGGCTCCCGGCCTCGTTAACCGCCACGTTGCACAACTTCATGCCAAACGACGCCTTCGCAGCGGCAGTCGCGCGCCGGGACGGGGGAGTTCGCGCTTGCCGCTGGTCGTCTGACCGAGGAGAAGGGATACGACACCGCGATCGCCGCCGCGAGGGCCGCTGACGTCCCGCTCGTGATCGCCGGGACGGGACCCGACGAGGAGCGGCTGCGAGGCCTTGCCGACGGCGCGGACGTCCGCTTCACCGGCCTGCTCGACGCCGACGCGCTGGCCGAGCTGCGGACGCGCGCCGCGGTCGTGCTCGTCCCCTCGCGCTGGGAGGAGCCGTGTCCGTACTCGGTGCTCGAAGCGCTCGCCGCCGGGGTGCCGGTGCTGGCCGCCGATCGCGGCGGGCTGCCGGAGCTCGTCGGCGAGGACGCGGTGCTGCCGGCGGCCGACCAGACGGCCTGGTCAGACGCGCTCGGAGAGCTGTGGCGAGACCCCCATCTGCGGGCCGAGCGGGGCGCCGCGGCGCTCGCGCGGGGCCGGGAGCGGTTCGGCGAGGATCGCTTCTACAACCGACTGATGCAGCTTTATGGCGTCGTTTCCCCATAAGCTTGCGGCGATTATGCGTCGGTTGATCACCTCGCTTGCGATCGTGTGCGCGCTATCGGCGGTCGCTTCGGCGCTCGCCGCGGCGGCGACCTCGGGCGGCACCGCCGCGCAGGCGATCACCGACTGCAACGACCACTCGAAGCTCACCGCGCAGTACTCGCCAGAGGTGCTGCGCTCGGCGCTGGCGACGATGCCGGCCGACGTCCGCGAGTACACCGACTGCTACGACGTGATCGAGAAGCAGCTGTTCGCGCAGCTCGGAACCAGCTCGACCGGCGGCTCCGGCAGCGGGGGCTCGAGCTCTGGCGGGTCGGTCCTGCCGACCTGGCTGTTGATCCTGATCGTGCTGCTCGCGCTCGCGGCGCTGACGTTCGGCGCGCTCGCGATCCGGCGCCGGCGTGCCGAGGTGCAGCAGGATCCCGGGTCCTCGGGCGAGCCGGCGGACCGGGCTCGCCTGGCCCGGGCGCGCCTGGCGAGGGCGGACCGGACGATCCGAGACCGCCGCCGGCGGATCCGGGCGGGTCAGGCTCCGATCCAGGAGCCTGACCGCGCACAGATGCAGTCGAGAGCTACTTGACGGTGATCTTCACCGACCGGCTGAACACCGTCCCGCCGCTCAGCAGCGGGTCGACCGGTCGGATAGGTCCACGCGAGCCTCACCGTGCCGCTGCTCGGGAAGGCGAGGTGGGCGTCGAAGTAGCCGTGCGAATTGGTGATCGCGACCGTGTCCACCGTCGTGAACGCGCCCTTGGAGCCGGGCTGGAACTGGACGAGAACGCTCTGCGCGTTCCCGGTGTCCGACTTGGCGTATGAGGCCGGGCGCGCGCCGCCCCAGACCTCGAGCTTGCGGCCCTTGCGGGTCGACGTGCTCGGGAGGTACAGCGGCATCCGGTACGCCGCGTACCCGGGCTTCGGGGTTCCGTTCGGGTTGATCAGCCCGGTGTCGAACGACGCCGGCGGCGCCTGGTCGATCAGCGCGTACTGGGAGTAGCTGAACAGCCGCGACTGCTTGTAGCTCAGGTACTCGGCCCAGTTCATGTACAGCGCCTGGTTCGCCTGGCTGACGCCCTCGTTGGGGTCGGGCGGCCGGGTCCGGAAGCCGAACTCCGTGCTCCACACCGGGAAGTGCGTGTGCGAGCCGTAGGTCGCAGTTCAGCCGATCGAGCGTCCGCTCGAGCTTCGGAACCTGCGGTAGGTCGGCGAAGTCCGGGTCGCTCGGGGCTCCGACGCACAGCTTGTTCCCACATAGATGGGTCGGCCGGTTCGGCGCCGACGCCTCCTCGTAGGGATGGTCGGCGAACCCGCTGGCGCTGAACAGCGCCGGGTTCTGCTTGCGGAAACTCCGCGAGCCGGCGGCCGTGGTCGGGCATCCCTGGGCCTTCGCCGCCGAGCCGCGCAGCTCTCGGTAGTTCGAGCCGACGCAGTACAGCGAGCGCAGGAAGATCAGCGGCTTCATGTTCGCGAACACGCCCCACTGATTGACACCGTGCGGCGTCGTCTCGCCGAACAGGATCTTGTCCTTCCGGGTGCTGTGGCCGGTGGCGTTCAGCGAACTCCAGGCGGCGTCGACGAGGTTTCGGTAGATGTGGGGGCTGTTCGGGATCGACTGGTTTTTCCCGATTCCCTGCGGGGCGATGTCATAGCCGTAGTTCGGCTCGTTCCAGATCGACCAGAAGCTCACGCGGGGTAGCGCCGTGGCCGAGTGGGCCGGCTTGTAGGACCCGCTGTAGCGGGTGCCGACGGCCTTCACGAAAAAGCCGAACTCCTTCGCCGAAGGCTCCCAGTCCTCCCGGAAGTAGCCGGTCGTCCCCTTTGGCGCTCCGGAACCGGTCGCCCACAGGGGCGCGGCGCCGTTGAGCGTGAAGTCGAGCGCGATGTGGTAGGTCGCGGCGGCGCGGACGACCGCGTCGTATGGCGCCCATCCGCCTGACGGATACGCAGCCGGGTTGGTGGCGTCGAAGCCCCCGGGGCGGTGGGTCGAAAGCGGCGAGGGCGCGATCGCGTTCCAGGTGACGTTCACCCGAACCATGCCCACGCCCAGATTACGGAGCGTTTGCAAGGTTCCGGTGGGATTGCTCAGCACCTGGCCGTCGGCCTGGAATACCGCGACCTGCGAGGTCGAGGCGGCGGCGGGAGCTGCATATATCGCCGCGAGGCCCAACAGGACAGCGGCTATGGAGAGATGGCGTCTGATTCTTGGCACGTAAGGAGACAACTAATCGGGTCCTCCGAAGTTGCGCCGCGACGGTCATGGCTGCAACGTCCTGCCCGGCGCGCCGCGACTGGATTCCCGCACCGGGTGCTTGGCGGTCGTCCCCGCATCTGCCGAGGCGACCAGTACGAGGCTAGCTGGCCCGCCAGACGAAGTGAGGGGTTCACATACTGCGAATGTCCCACCTCTACACTGGCCGCATGGCTTCACAGCGCCAGATCCACGTCGGCGGAGTCCCGATCGGGGGTGGCGCCCCGGTCGCCGTGCAGACCATGACCAAGACCGAGACGGCCGACCTGCGCGCGACGATGGACCAGATCCGGACCGTCGCGGACGCCGGCGCCGACATCGTCCGCGTCGCGGTCCCGCGCGAGAAGGACGTCGAGGCGCTCAAGACGATCGTGCGCGACTCGCCGATCCCGGTGATCGCCGACATCCACTTCAACTACACGCTGGCTCTGAAGGCCCTTGACGCCGGTGCGCACTGCGTCCGCCTCAACCCGGGCAACATCGGCGGGCCGGACAAGGTCGCGCTCGTGACGCAGCGCGCGAACGAGCTCGGCACGCCCTTGCGGATCGGCGTGAACTCGGGTTCGCTCCCGGCCCACCTGCGCGAGCTCGAGTTCGAGAACCCGGTCGAGGCGCTGGTCACGGCCGCCGTCGAGTTCGTCGAGCTGATGGAGCGGCTCGAGTTCACGAACTTCAAGGTGTCGATGAAGTCGACCAGCGTCCCGAACACGATCGCCTCGAACCGTCTGCTGTCCGAGCGGATCCCGTACCCGCTGCACCTCGGGGTCACCGAGGCGGGCACGAAGTGGTCGGGCTCGCTGAAGTCCGCAGTCGGCCTCGGCACGCTGCTGGCCGACGGCATCGGCGACACGATCCGGATCTCGCTCTCGACCTTCCACGCCGAGGAGGAGGTCAAGGTCGCGTGGGAGATCCTCAAGGCGCTCAAGCTGCGCGAGCGCGGGCCGGTGCTGATCGCCTGCCCGACCTGCGGCCGCCTCCAGTTCGACATGGACACCGTCGTGGCCGAGGTCGAGCGCCGCCTCGAGGCCTACGACGACCCGATCGAGGTGTCGGTGCTCGGCTGCGCGGTCAACGGAATCGGCGAGGCCCGCCACGCCGACTTCGGGATCACCGGCGCCAAGGACGCCGGCGCGATCTACTCGAAGGGCGAGATGATCCGCAAGGTCAAGACCGAGAACCTCGTCGACGAGCTGTTCGCCGAGATCGACAAGTACTACGCCGCCGGCAAGCGCGTGGTCCGCGACGAGCACGCCGCCGCCGAGGCCGAGCAGTGGCTGGCCGAGAACGAGGACGCCACCGCGATGACCCCCGAGCGCATGGCGGCGATGGAGGCCGCGGCGGCCGAGCTCGAGGAGTCGTCCCCGGTGGCCGGCCGGCGCTTCACCCGCGCCTAATTCACCTGCACACGGTCTCAAGAATCGAGGCGCCCGGCGTCAGGCCGTGTCAGACGGCGCACGCACGACATGCGCCGTCTGACAGGGCCGGCGGGGCGACCTCGAATGTCAGAACTTGCAGGTCGACCGTCTCGGGATCTTGGGCCGGCTCCGCCGGCGTCCGAGCGCAGCGATGACTCGTTGCCGCCCCGGTTTCGGCGAGGCTGGATGCCGAGCGGGCCGAGCCACGAGACCGTCTACGCCCGGCATCCGTGCCGGGCGGGCGCGATCGCAGTCTGGACGGGAATCCGGCCGTCCACGTTCGCGCCGCATCCTGTCTCCGGGGCCGGATCTCCGCCAGGCCCTGAACTAGCTGACGGCCGCGTACCCCTCGGCCACCTTGGCCCAGTTGACCACGTTCCACCACGCGTCGAGGTAGTCCGGACGGCGGTTGTTGTACTTCAGGTAGTAGGCGTGCTCCCATACGTCGTTGCCGAGCAGCGGGGTCTTGCCGTCCGAGATCGGGCTGTCCTGGTTGGCAGTGGAGAGGAGCGCGAGCCCCGAGCCGTCGTGCACCAGCCACGTCCAGCCGGAGCCGAAGCGTTTGACGCCGTTGTCCTTGAACTTCGCCTTGAAGTCGTCGAACGAGCCGAACGCCGCGTCGATCGCGGCGCGCAGGTCGCCGTCGGGCTCGCCGCCGCCGTTGGGTGACATCCATTCCCAGAACTTCGAGTGGTTGGAGTGGCCGCCGGCCTGGTTGCGGACGCCGGCCTGCTTCTCGCTGGGCAGCTTGTCGAGGTTCTTGAGGACTTCGTCGACCGGCTTGTCAGCCCATTCGGTGCCCTCGAGCAGGCCATTGGCCGCGGTCACGTAGGCCTGATGGTGCTTGTCGTGGTGCAGGTGCATCGTCTGCTCGTCGATGGTCGGCGCGAGCGCGTCGTAGTCGTACGGCAGCGGCGGAACTTCGTAGGCCATCGCTTGCTCCTCGCATAAGGATCTTCAGGACGTCCTCCTCTCAGGTCGCGCGTATCAGGCGCAGCCGGGTACGCTGCGGTTGTCATGACGCGTATGTCCACGTACTTCCTGCCGACCGAGCGCGATCCGCCGGCCGACGCCGAGGCGCTCTCGCACAAGCTGATGGTGCGCGCCGGCCTGATCCGCCAGGTCGGATCGGGCCTGTGGTCGTGGCTCCCCGCCGGCTAGCGCGTGCACCAGCGGGTCGTGCAGATCGTCCGCGAGGAGATGAACGCGATCGGCGGGCACGAGATGCTGATGCCGGTGCTCCAGCCGGCCGAGCTACTGGCGGCGCACCGGGCGCTACGAGATCGAGGAGCTGTTCAAGCTCAAGGACCGTCGCGGCGCCGACATGGTCCTGGCGATGACCCACGAGGAGATCGTCACCACCCACGTCGCGGCCGCGGTGCGCTCCTACCGCGAGCTGCCGCTGATCCTCTACCACTTCCAGGTCAAGGAGCGCGACGAGCCGCGACCGCGCGCCGGCGTGCTGCGCACCCGCGAGTTCGTGATGAAGGACTCCTACAGCTTCGACCGCGACCCGGCGGGTCTCGACGCGTCCTACCAGAAGCACGTCGTCGCCTACGACCGGATCATGGACCGCTGCGGCCTCGAGTGGTACCGGGTGGAGGCCGACGTCGGGATGATGGGCGGCAGCGGCGCCCACGAGTACATGGCGCCGTGCCCGGCCGGCGAGAACGACGTCGCGGTGGCCCCCGGCTATGCCGCCAACGTCGAGGTCGCGAGCGCCGAGGCTCAGCCGGTGACGCTCGAGCCACCGCTGGACGCGCCCGCGATCGTCGCCACGCCCGGGATGACCACGATCGACGCCGTCGCCACCGCGCTCGCGGCTGCCGGCGGGCGCGCTGCTGAAGGCCTTCCCGGTGATCGTCGACGGCGACGCGATGAGCTCGTCATCGTGCGCGGCGACCACCAGGTCAACGACATCAAGCTCGCGCTCGCGCTGAACCGCAGTTCCGCCAGGCCCACCCCGACGAGATCGAGGCGCAGCTCGGGCCGCCCGGCTCCATCGGCCCGGTCGGCGTGCAGATGCCGATCCTGCTCGACGACGCGGCGTCGCGCGACGGGGCGCTACGTCGTCGGCGCCAACCGGCCCGACCTGCACCTGCGCGGCGTCGTGCCCGGGCCGCGACTTCCACTTCGAGCGCGGCGACGTGCGCACCGTCGTGGCCGGGCGACACGATCAACGGCAGCGTGATCCGGATCGAGCCGGCGATCGAGGTCGGCAACATCTTCAAGCTCGGCACCCGCTACAGGCTGCCGCTCGGCGCCAACTACCTCGACCAGTCCGGCGCGAGCCAGCCGATCTGGATGGGCTGCTACGGCTTCGGGCCGGCGCGCGCAGCGGCCGCCGCGATCGAGCAGTTCGCCGACGAGCGCGGGATCTCGTGGCCGCGGGCGATCGCACCGTTCGACGTCCAGCTGGTCGACGCTCGGCAAGGCAGGGAGCGAGGAGCGCGCGCTCTCGGACCGGCTGTACGAGGAGCTCGAGGCGGCTCGGCCTCGACACGCTCTACGACGAGCGTGACGCCGGCCCGGGGGAGAAGTTCGCCGACGCCGAGCTGCTCGGCTGCCCGCTGCGCGTGACGATCGGCCGCCGGACGCTGCAGAACGGCGAGATCGAGGTGCAGGTCCGGCGGGGCCAGGAGTCGCGCACCGTCCCGCTGGAGGGCGCCGCCGCGGCGGTCGCCGAGCTGTGGCGCGAGCTTCCCTGAGCGACGCGGTGAGCTGCGGCGGGTGGGCGTATCACCAAGAGGCGCCTGTTCGGCATCGACCGCTCGGGCCCGCGCCCGACGCGACGCTCTCGGACCAGCCGCTGAATCCGCTGACGATCCCGAACGCGATCGGCTTCATCCGGCTCGCGCTGATCCCGGTGTTCCTGGTCGTCGCGCTCTCCAGCGACGACGGCCAGAATGCGCTCGCGGCCGTGCTGTTCGCGGTGATCGGCTGGGCGGACTACCTCGACGGCTTCGCCGCGCGGCTGACCGGCCAGTACAGCCGGCTCGGGGCGCTGCTCGACCCGCTCGTCGACCGGCTGCTGGTCGTCTCCGGGATGGTCGTCTGCTGGCACTTCGCGCTGCTGCCGCGCTGGGCGCTCGCGCTCGTGATCGCGCGCGAGCTGTTGATGCTCGTTCTCAGCCGCTACGCGCTCGGCCGCGGCATCGAGATCAAGATCAACTGGGCGGGGCGGATCGGGGTGGCGCCGATCGATGGCGGCGCCGTTCTTCGCGATGGCCGGCGTGCACTGGCTGGCGCTGATCATGCTGTACGTCGGGCTGGCGCTGGCGCTGATCGCGACCGTGCTGTACGTCGCGCGAGTGCGCGCTGCGCGCCAGGAGACGCGCCCGCGTCAGAAGCTCGCTGAGACGGGATCCTCACGGCGGGCAAACTCTCAAGCTCAGCTTGAGCCTGCGAGTGCCAGGTTATACTCGCCAGCTTCGCGCAATCCGACCCGGAAGTACCGGAGGACTGATCGCATGGACACTTTCCCGACCTCGGCTCACTGACCGATCAGGAGCTCAAGGATCTCATCAAGGAGCTGACGGACGAGGAGATGGAGATCTCCTACCGGCGGCGGATTCTGCACGGCAAGATCGACATCCTGCGCGCGGAGCTGGTCAACCGGCTGCGCAAGAAGGACGAGAGCGGCGAGCTCGTGATCAGCGGCGCCGACGTCCAGCAGCTGACCGACATCCTGGCCGGCCGCGTCCCGGGGTCCGAGCCCGAATGCAGATCGCGTCGGTGGCCCAGCACTGTCCAGAGTGCGGCTTTGCCAACGCCGACGGCGCCAACTACTGCCAGCGCTGCGGTGCGTTCCTGGCGCACTCAGATCCGCCGCCCGGAACGACCACGGCCACCTACAAGCTCGGCGAGACCGGCGAGTTCGAGGAGGTCGATTTGGACGACGTCATCGAGCGGAGGCCCGGTGCTGGTCATCCGCGCCGGCGGCGGGCGAGCGGGCGAGAGCTTCCCGCTCGACGCGGGGCGGGTCACGATCGGCCGCCGGCCGGTCTGGGACATCTTCCTCGACGACGTCACGGTCTCGCGCGACCACGCGATCCTCGTGCGGCGCGGCAACGAGTTCTACCTCGACGACTGCGGCTCGCTCAACGGGACCTACGTCAACCGCCGCCGGATCGAGTCCCACCGGCTCAACGACGGCGACGAGCTGCAGATCGGCAAATACAAGCTGGCGTTCCTGAGGCGCTGATGGCCACTCAAGAAACCCACGACCCCGCCGTCGAGATCCCCGAGCCGCCCGCCGCCGAGGAGGTCGAGCGCCCCCGCCAGAAGGCGGCCACGATCGGCACCGTGTGCAAGGCGCTCCAGCAGGAGTTTCCGGACATCTCGATCTCGAAGATCCGCTACCTCGAGGACCAGAAGCTGCTGACGCCCCGCCGCACGCAGGGCGGCTACCGGCTCTACACCCAGTCCGACGTCCAGCGGCTGCGGACGATCCTGCGCCTGCAGCGCGACGAGTTCCTGCCGCTGCGGGTGATCCGGCAGGAGCTCGCCGGAGGTCGCGCCGAGCGCGAGGTCACCGCTCCGCCGCCCGCTGCCGACGGCCGCTCGATGCGGCGCGCGCTGGTCAGCTCGCACCCGGGCGCGCTGTACTCGCTCGAGGACGTCGTCGAGGAGACCGGCGCCGAGGCGAGGCTGGTCCGCGAGCTGGTCGAGTTCGGCGTGATCAAGGGCGAGCTGCGCGCCGGCGTGCGCTACTACGACGAGACCGAGCGCGAGATCGTCCGCGCCGTCTCCGAGCTCGCGCGCTACGGCGTCGGCGGTCGCAACCTGCGGGTGTTCCGCAGCTCGGCCGACCGCGAGGCACAGCTGCTCCAGAGCATCCTCGCGCCGGCCCTGCGCTCGCGTAATCCCGAGCGCCGGCGGGAGGCAATCGAGGCGCTCGAGAACCTGGCGTCGGTGACGTCTCATCTCAAGCATCTGCTGCTGATTCGCGATCTGCGCAAGATCGCGACCTAGGACTTGTGATCCCGCCCCCTCCTTGTCGGTGAGTCCGCTCGACCTGCGCGGGCTGGTCCGCGAGATCCCGGATTTCCCCACCGCCGGGATCCTGTTCAAGGACATCACGCCGCTGCTGCTCGATCCGGCGGCGCTCGACGCCGCCGTGTCCGATCTGGCCGGGTTCGCCCGTCCGTTGGGGGTGGATCTGGTCATCGCCGCCGAGGCCCGCGGCTTCATCCTCGGCGGGGCGCTCGCGCGCGAGCTCGGCGCGGGCTTCGTCCCGGCACGCAAGCGCGGCAAGCTTCCGTCGGAGACCGTCAGCGTCGAATACGTGCTCGAGTATGGGATCGACGTGCTCGAGGTCCACGCCGATGCGTTCGCGGACGGCGCGCGAGTGCTTGTCCATGACGACCTGCTCGCGACCGGTGGGACCGCGCGCGGCGTGTGCGACCTGGTCGCGGGCCTCGGCGCCGAGGTCGTCGGCTGCGCGTTCCTGCTCGAGCTGAGCTTCCTCGGGGGCCGCGCCCGTCTCGATCCGTACCCGGTTCACGCCACGCTCGAGTACTCCTCGTGAGGGCGGTGCGGACGCGCCGGCTGACCGGCTCGCCGGAGGCGATCTGGAGGGTGATCGGGGACCCGTTCACGATGCCGCGCTGGTGGCCCGGCGTCGAGCGGATCGAGGGCGTCGAGAAGGATCGGTTCACGCAGCTGCTGCGGACCAAGCGCCGGCGGGCTGTGCGGATGGATTTCCGCGTGCTCGTCTCCGAGCCGCCGGGGAGCGGCGGCTCGCCGGCGGGTCACCGCACGTGGGAGCAGGAGGTGGCCGGGACGCCGTTCGAGCGGGTGCTCCACGAGGCGGTCACCGAGGTGCTGCTCGAGCCGGCGGACGGCGGTGGCACCCAGGTCACGATCGCGCAGCTCCAGAGGCTCCGCGGCGCCTCGCGGACCGGCGCGCTGCTGCTGCGTCGCGCGACCGACAAGCGGCTCAACGAGGCGCTCGACGGGCTCGAGCGGGTCTGCGGCTAGCGGCCATCCAAGTGCCACCACCCTCCCCGGCGAGCCATGCCGACTCATGCATGTGGGGCACGGGTTACACGGCACGACCGGCGCGCTCGCGGCCAATTGTCGTGCTATGCAGGTAATTTCGGCTTGCCGGGGGGTCCGTGTCCCGCGGGGGCGGCGTCCCCTCCGTCCCGAGGCGGGGCTACTTCGGCTTGGTGCTGCCCGTGAACGAGCCCTCGAGCACGACCGGGCCAGGGGTCTTCGGGCTGTTCTGCGTCTCGAGCGTGAGCAGCAGATCCTTGAAGTGGGTGGCGTTCGCCGGAAGCTGACCGCCGGTCTGCAGGCGGCCGTTCTTGCCGACGCTCTGGTTGACGAATCCGACCCGGGTGCTGTCCGACGACGAGTTCGACAGCCACACCGCATAGGCGTTGTGGGAGTTCGGCGCGAGCCCCGACGCCTGGATGATCACGCCCAGCGCGGAGCCCGCCTGCACGATGAACGCGACGCCCTTGGCGCCGCCGCCACTCGGTGGATTCATGTTGACCTGGCCGATGATCTTGGCGCCGGTCGTCGAGGTGGTGCCCGTCGTCGACGACGACGTGTTGGTTCCGGCGCCGGTGCCGGTCGTCGCCGGGGCCGTCGAGGACGGCGTAGAGGTGCCGGCGGCCGCCGAGGCGCTCAAGCTGTGCTTGCTCGATCCGTTGCCGCTACTCAGGACCACGAGCAGGACGACCACGACCACCACGACGACGATCGCGCCCACGAGCAGGAAGATCGCGCCGCCCAGGCGCGAGCTCGGCCGGTCGCCCGGCCGCGGCAGCCGGCGCTCCTCGGACCGCCGCGAGCGTCGCCCGTCGGAGGGCGGGGACGGCTCGGCCGCGGGGGCCGCCTGCTGCGCAGCGGGGGTCTCGTCGGCCGGTGGCTTGGCCTTGGCCCGCGCACCATCCGGGATCTCCGGGAGTGGCTTGCTGGCCACCGGACCGAGCTCGGACGCGAGCACGCGCGCCCACGCCCGCTCGTAGGGCGATTCGGCGAGACGGTCGCGCGTCTGCTCGGCGACTCGTTCGGGCAGCTGCCCGAGCAGGTAGTCGGTGATCAGCGCTCGGCTCTCGGGCGCGAGCCCGGTGTCGGGTCCGATTCCGTCGAACGCCGCGAGCGCCCGCGCCCGCACCGCCGCGCGATCGATCGCGAGCAGTCGCGCGATGTCGTCGTAGCTGCGGCCCCGCTGCAGCACGAGATCGAGGACGGCGCGCTGGTCGGGAGGAAGCGAGTCGAGCGATGCCATCGGGACCGCCTAGCGTAGTCCAGCGTACGGCGGTGTGCGGCGGGTGGCCGGCGTGCGCAAACCCACTATGGTGGCGCGGCGCATGGGCTTCGACGCGCTCTACGGACTCGAGCTGACCGAGTGCTCGGACTCGCTGGTCCGGGGCCGCGTCGACGTTCGCAAGGAGCTCATGCAGGCCGATGGGCTAGTGCACGGGGGCGTGTTCGGCGCCCTCGCCGAGGCCCTCGCCGCCCGTGGCACCGCGGTCGAAGTCGGCGGTGAGGGCAAGGTCGCGGTCGGGCTCGTGCAGCAGACGACGTTGCTGCATCCGATCATCGCCGGGACGATCCACGCGACCGCGGTCCGCCGGCATCGGGGGCGGACGACCTGGGTGTGGGAGGTCGAGATGTTCGACGACGAGCAGCGCCGGTGCGCGGCGGCGCGGGTGACGATCGCCGTGAGGGATCCGTAAGCGACGGTGAGGAATTCGCGGCCCGCGGGTAGCGTTCTGCGTCGTAACGGGAACCGTCCACGTAGCCCGACAGACATGCGCCGAACCCTGCTGTCCCTGATGTTGCCGCTGGCGATGGCGCCGGCGGCCTGGCCCCACCATCTCGCGGTGGGCGTGAGCGACCCGCCGGGCGACGCGCAGGCTCTCCACGCCCGAGCGCCGGTCGACATGCGCTACCAGTACCTCGCCGGCGGCGTCAACACCGGCCACGGTTGGGCCACCTGGAACCCGAACGGGAGCTTCGTCTCGATGTACGTCCGCGAGTCGTTCGCGGCGCACCTGATCCCGGTGTTCAGCTACTACCAGATGCTCCAATCGCTGCCGGCGGTCGGCACGGACGAGCAGCAGAAGGACCTCTCGAACATGCGCGATCCCGCGACGATGCGGGCGTACTGGGACGACTACAGCCTGCTGCTCCGGCGCGTGGCCCAGGCGGCGGGCTCGCGGATGGTCGTGATCCACGTCGAGCCCGACCTGTGGGGGTATCTCGAGCAGGCCCACGCGGTCAAGCTCGCGCGGTCGTTCGCTCACAAGCTGATCTCGCTCCGCGACCGGCTGGCTCCGCACGTGCTGCTCGCCTGGCACCTGAGCGTCTGGGGCACCGGCGAGGACCCCACTTACTCCAAGCCCTCGCTCGCGCATATGGATCAGCTCGCGGCCGAGTCCGCGGCGTTCTACGAGTCCCTGAACTCGCACTTCGATCTCGTCTTCAACGACGTCACCGACCGCGACGCCGGTTACTACCAGGACGTCGAGGGCAACCCGCACACGTGGTGGGGACCGGCCGATTTCGCGCGTCACGACCGCTACATCGCGGGCTTCACCCGCCGCACCCACACCGCGGTCGTGCTGTGGCAGCTGCCGCTCGGCGACAGCCACGAGAGCGACACCTGGAACCACTACAAGGACAACCGCCTGCAGTGGTGGCTCGGCGCCGACTCCGCCGCGCACCTGCGGGCGACGCGAAACTCCGGCGTGATCGGGCTGTTGTTCGGCGCCGGCGCGTCGGGCAACACCACTCAGATGACCGACGGCGGCCTGTTCTACCGGCTGGCCAGCCGTTACGAGCAGCACCCGCTGTCGGTGGCGGGGCTGTTCTAGCCCGCCGGCCCCAACTGGCTCGGTGCGCCCCTCCCGAGCCAGAACGACACGAACTGGCCGAGCTGCGGGTCAGACGCCGAGCTCACGCGCAGCAGGCGCGTCCAGGCGAGCGCGACCAACCCCGCCGTGCCGGGGCGGCGGGCGAGGATCACGGCGTCACCGCCGGCCGCGAGTGATGGCGTGAATGCCGGCGCCGCGGTGCGCGCGAACTTGGTCAGCCCCGGCGGCGGCTGCCGGCTGCCGTACGCGATCACGACGTTCCCGAGCTGGAGGGCCTGGAGCAGCTGATCGTCGTTGAGGGTGGCGCCGTCGCGCACGACCGGCTCGGGGACGTGCGCCCCGCTCGTGGGCGGGCTCGAGTTGTAGCTCGGACCGGGCTGGCCGGGCGACAGCGCGGCGTGACCCTGATCGCTGAACGCCTGCCCCGGTCCGTTCGTGCCGCCCGACACGGCCGCCTGGTCGCGTCCCGCGAAGTACCCCGACAGCAGCAGGATCAGCCCAATCGAGAGCACCAGCGACGCAACCACGATCGCAATCCATTCGACCACCCTGACCAGGCGCGAACTGCCGGGTGCGCGCGCGGACTGGCGGGCGGCCGGCGTCACCGAGTAGCGCGGGCCTGTTGGCTCGAGGACCGCGACCGTCCGCCGCCGTCAGCTCCGCCGTCCGGCCCGGCGGGCGCGCCCGCTGCCGCCGCGAGTTCTTCGATCGAGGATCGCAGCTCGTCCGCCAGCACCTCGAGGTCGGCGAGCGCGTCGTAGTCGGCGACGAGCCCGAAGTTCAGCTGTCCGTTGTAGCTGAGGATCGCGATCCCGAGCGCGGTGTTCTCGGCGAGCGGGACCATCGGGTAGATCGCCTCGAGCTCACGGCCGAGCAGGTAGAGCGGGAATTGGGGGCCGGGGACGTTGGTCACGACCAGGTTGAACAACCGCTGGCGCGCCTGCAGCCGCGCCGCTTGGGCCATGATCGTCGGCGGGGCGAACCCTGAGACCGCCGTGAGGATCCCGGCGCCGACCGCCTGACCGGACTGCTTGACGCCGATCATCGCTTCGCTGACCGTGTGCAATCGCTCGACGGGGTCGGTCAGCCCCACCGGCAGCGTCGCCCACATTGCCGCGACTCGGTTGCCGAGCGCCCCCCGCTCGATGTCGGCGCGGACGGACACCGGCACCATCGCCTTGATCCCGACGCCCTCGGTGGTCAATCCATGGAGACGCATGTAGTTGCCGAGCGCGCCGGCCACAACCGCGAGCACGACGTCGTTGACGGTTCCGCCGAGCTGAGTTCTTGATCGCCTTGAACTGCGCGAGGTCGGCTTCCACCCACGTGAACCGGCGGTGGGGCCCGATCCGAACGTTGAACGGGGTCGACGGGGCCGCCTGGAGTCCCGTCCGGGCGAGCGCGCCCACGCTCCCCAGCGTCGTCGCGGTGCGACGGGCCACCGTCCGGGGGCCGCGCAGCGTCGCGCGGATTCCTCGCGTGACCTCGGCCGGCACCGTCGCGCGCTCGAGCAGCGCGTCCGCCAGCAACTGGGCGCGGCTCGGGAGCGGGCGCGCGACCCACTCGTGGTCGGGCGGCGCCACCGGCAGCGGCTCTGCCGAGGTGTCGAACAGCACGGTCGCGATGTCGACCCCGGAGATCCCGTCGACGAGCGCGTGATGGGTCTTCGTCAGCACCGCGAAGCGCCCGCCGGCGAGGCCCTCGACGAGCCACAGCTCCCACAGCGGCCGGCTTCGGTCGAGCGCCTGGGAGAACACCCGGCCCGCCAATCGCTTCAGCTCGTCCTCGCCGCCGGGGCGCGGAAGAGCGGTGTGGCGGACGTGGTAGCGCACGTTGAAATGGGGATCGTCCACCCACACCGGCCGGCCCTGGCCGAGCGGCACGAACGCCAGCCGCTGCCGGTAACGGGGCACGAGGTGGAGTCGCGACTCGATCGCCTCCACCAGCTCGTCGTAGGAGGGGGCGGTGCCTGCGAACACCGAGCAGCCCGCCACGTGCATGTGGGCCGAGTCGCGCTCGAGGTGCAGAAATGAGCTGTCGAGCCCGCTCAGCCGGTCCTTGTTCGCCACCGCTCGGATGGTAGTCGCCGACACGCTCGTGCGGCTGCGGTAGAACCGACGTCAAATGCCGGGTGAGTGTGACCGACCTCACAGTCAGACCCTCAAGCGGGCTCCTAACCTGCTCGACTTATTGATTGACCTGCCGAATCGTCCTTGTCCATTACGAGGGCGAGCGGGGGACCCATTGCCGGGCGGATATATGCCTGGCCGGGGCGAATCGACTTGCCCGGCGCTAACGCGCCGGCTGCGGTCGTAGCGCCCGCCTGGTGAGCGCGTGGAGCGCGTTTGCGGCGGGGCGCGAGCCCGTCAGCTAACCCCGTAGGCGTCCGGTCGAGATCAAAGGAGGTCCTCGCTTTGAGGCCTGAATTAGCCATGCATAGACCGCGTCGCTCTCGGCTGGGCGTCGGCGCGCTGATGATCGGAATCCCAGCCTCCGTGGCCGCGCTGGTGGCGAGCCAGGCAGTCGCGTTGCCGACGGCAGGCCCGGCGCGGATCCACCCGCAGTCGCGTCACATCGACTACGGACGCAACGTAGTCGTGAACGGGACCGTCCCGTCTTCTGACGCCGGGCACACGCTCGTGCTGGAGTACGCCCGGCGTGGCGCCACCGATTGGAGCCAGCTGGCCTCGACGACGGCCGGCAGCACCGGCGCGTTTCGCCTGGCGGGGCACCTCGAGCAGTCGGGCAACGTGCGCGTACTCGACAGCGCCAGCGAGTCCCTGACGCCGTTCCTGGCCCCGGGCAGCGGTGGCAGCGCGGCGACGAGCACGCCGGTGACCGTCGACGTCGCGGCCCGCGTTCGGGTTCCCACGCACGGGATCAACGTCAACGCCGGCCAGGCGGTCAAGCTTCGCGGCCGGCTGCTGCCCGCCGTCGGCGGGCGCAAGGTGAGCCTCCAGGCGCTCCAGAACGGCTCCTGGCGTACGCTCGCCTCCGCGCGGACCGGCTCGGCCGGCAGGTTCGCGCTCCGCTACGTCGCCGGCGGCGCCGGCCGGGAGCCGATTCGGGTCAAGTTCGGCGGCGACCGGCTGAACGGCCGCTCGACGGCCCACGCCGGTCAGATGACCGTATACCGCGCCGCCGTCGCCTCCTGGTACGACGACGCCGCTAACACCGCCTGTGGCTTCCACGCCCAGTACGGCGTCGCCAACCGCACGCTCCCGTGCGGCACGAAGGTCGCCTTCCGACTCGGCGGCCGCTCGGTGACCGCGGTCGTCGACGACCGCGGCCCGTACGTCGGCGGTCGGGACTGGGACCTCGACCAGAGCACCGCCGGAGCGCTCGGCTTCGGTGGCGTCGGCCAGGTCTGGTCCAGCCAGTAGCGCTCCCGCACGGCTAGGACACGCCTCACGTCTGGGGCGTGTCCTAGCCTGCGAATCGATGGCGAGCCGCTGCGTCGCCCACCTTGACATGGACGCGTTCTACGTGTCCGTCGAGCTGCGGCGCCGCCCCGAGCTGCGCGGCCGGCCGGTGATCGTCGCCGGCACCGGGCCGCGCTCGGTTGTGACCACCGCGTCGTATGAGGCGAGGCGCTTCGGGGTCGGGTCGGCGATGCCGGCGGCGCGAGCCAGGCGGCTGTGCCCGCAGGGAGTGTTCCTCGCGCCCGATTTCGTGCACTACCGCGCGGTCTCGCGCGAGGTGATGGCGAGCGTCCGCACGCTGGTCGACGCGGTCGAGGTCGTCGGGCTCGACGAGGCCTACCTCGACCTAACCGGCCTGCCCGCCCCGCATGCTGCGATGCGCCGTCTCGGCGCGCGGATCGAGCGGGCCACCGGGCTCGGCTGCTCGATCGGAATCGGGCCGAACAAGCTCGTGGCCAAGGTCGCCTCGGACGCCGAGAAGCCGCGGGGATTCGTGGTCCTCACACGCGAACAGGCGTGTGAGCGGTTCGGGGCCTCGCCGTGCGCGCTGGTGCCAGGGATCGGCCCGAAGACCGCCGAGCGCCTGCGGACGTTCGGGATCGAGACGCTGGCGAGGCTCGCGGCGGCGCCGTACGAGCAGCTCGCACCTCAATTCGGCGCGCGGCTCGCCGCGGAGCTACAGCGCCGCGCCCGGTTTGAGGATTCCTCGCCGGTGACCGAGGAGCGCAAGGTCGTCTCAGAGTCCCGTGAGACGACGTTCGACGAGGACATCCGCGATCCGCAGCGACTCGAGGCGATCCTCGACGAGCTCGTCGAGCAACTGTGCACCGGGCTGGTCGCCCAGCGCCGGCGCGGACGAACGATCGGGATCAAGGTCCGGCTCGACGATTTCTCCACCCACACCCGCGCGCGGACCCTTGCCGAAGCCGTGAGCTCGGCCGACCGGGTGGGGCCGGTCGCGCTGGACCTCCTGCGCCGGTTCTCGGCGCCCAGACCGGTTCGGCTGCTCGGCGTTCGCGTCGCCGGCCTCGAGCTTCCGGGCTCGGTGTCCGACGATCAGCTGACGCTCGTCGTGTAGTCGGCCGCAGCGCGTCCGTCGCAGCTGGCGGGGGGCCCGACGTCATCGTGGAGAAGCGAGATCAGGCCGGCGAGGTCGCCGAGCAGAGCGACCCCCGATTGACCAGGCGCGGCTCTGAGCCGGTCTTGCGCAAGTCGAATCGCATCTGAACCTCGGTACCGCCGGACGCGCGCGTCACGATCGCGAAGTCGTCGCTGAGTCCGGAGATCAGCGACAGTCCGATCCCGAGCCCGCGGCTGTCGTTCCACGCGTGCAGACCGCGTCCGTCATCGCCGATCAGAACCCACAGCTCGTCGGCGGCGACCGCCGCCGTCACGTGCAAGCACCCCGCCTCGCCGTTCCGATAGGCGTGCACTACGGCATTGGTGAGAGCTTCTGAGACGGCCAGACGGATCTCGTCGAGCCGCTCACCGGCGGCGCCCGCGGCCGCCGCCACCCCGGCCAGAGCCCGCCTCGCCAGCGGCACGGCCTCGGGGACCGCCGGATAAGACTCATTCAGAGCTTCGCCGCGGCTCATCTGATTCATTCGAATACCCATATGAGCTCGAAGTCATTCGTGGAAATTGCAGGCCTGACTGCGCAGAAAGGCGCCGACGGCGCGGACGCGGAGGCCGCCGCGCCTCCTTGGACAAGAGACGGCCGGATCTCAGTACAGAGCGGAGGCCAGCCGGCGCCTGGCGTCGCGCGCGAGCGGGTGGGCGACGCCGAGTTCGTCGAGCACGCCGACGACCACGCGCCGGACGTCGTCTCGGGACCCGTCGGCCGTCGGAAGCGCCTCCAGCAGAAGGTCGAGCGCGCGCTCGTGCTCGCCGGCATCGAGTGCGGCGAAAGCCTCGCTGAGATCGGGCACCGGCGGCTGAGCGCCGTTGCGCGCGGCGGCCTCGAGTCCGATCCGCGCCGACAGCCCGTCGGCGGCAAAGCTGCCAGGGACGCGAGCGAGCACCGCCAGCGCCTCGTCGGGCTCGCCGCGGTCCAGCAAGATCTTGGCCAGGGGCACCGCGGCGTCGGCCCGAGTCGGCTCGAGCTCGTTCGCGCGCCGCAGCGACGCCTCGTCGCCGAGCTCGACGAGCGCGTCGGCCTCGGACGGGAGCAGCGAGTCGAGGAACTGGTCGACCGCGGCCGGCGGCTGCGCGCCGACGAACTCGGCGGCGACCTTGCCGTCGCGGAACGCCTTGACCGCCGGGATCCCCTGGATCCCGAACGCCCGCGCGAGTCCTGGGTTCGCGTCCACGTCGACCTTGGCGAGCTCGAGCTTCCCGGCCCGCGCCTCGGCGGCGCGCTCGAGCGCCGGCCCTAGCTGTCGGCAGGGAGCGCACCACTCCGCCCAGAAGTCGACGACCACCGGAAGGGTGTGAGAGCGGTCGACGACCGCGCTCTGGAAGGTGCTTTCGGAGACATCCATGACTGTGATGGTAGCGACGCAACGGGACCGGGTAACCTTACGCTGACGTCAAGTTCGACCGCGGCTTTGCCTGCCCCCGAGGTCCGCGATTAGTCTCCGCACTCATGGCTGAGATCCTCGTCGAGACAGACGGCGTCGCGCTGGCGGGCGACGAGACCGGCGACGGCGTCCCGATCGTGCTGCTCCACGGCCTCACGGCGACGCGCCGGTACGTCGTGATGGGGTCCAAGGCGCTCGAGCGATCGGGCCATCGCGTCGTCGCCTACGACGCTCGCGGCCACGGTCGGTCCTCGCCGGCGCCCACGCGCGCCGCGTACACCTACGAGGACCTCGGCCACGACCTCGAGGCCGTGCTGGACGACCGCGGGATCGAGCGGGCGGTGCTCGCGGGAGCGTCGATGGGCGCACACACGCTGCTGTGGCTGGCGCTCCGCCGCCCCGAGCGCGTCGCCGGCCTGGTTGTCATAACGCCGGCGTACGACCCCGCGACCCAGGACGGGGAGGGGCGGCTCGAGCGTTGGGACGCACTCGCGGACGGGCTCGAGCACGACGGGGTCGAGGGCTTCATCGCCGCCGCTGGGGACTCGGACCTTCCAGAGTCATGGCAGGAGACCGTTGCCAAGGTGACGCGCCAGCGCCTGTCGCAGCACTCGCATCTAGACGCGGTTGCCGACGCGCTCCGGGCGGTCCCGCGGTCCCGACCGTTCGGGGAGATCGACGAGCTCGCTGGCATCACGGTTCCGGTCGTGGTCGTCGCCAGCGCCGACGAGCCCGATCCGGGCCATCCCCAGGCGGTGGGGGAGGCGTACGCCGCGACGATCCCCGGGGCGCGGCTCGTGCTCGACGAGCCCGGCCGATCACCGATCGCTTGGCAGGGCAGCCAGCTGTCGAAGCTGATCGCGGAGGTCGCGGCGCAGGCGGACGCGCGGTGAGCGTGCCGAGCGAGAAGCGAGCCGCGGCGCCGGCGGGTTACTCGGGTACGCCGCTCGCGCGCAAGCTCGGGATCAAGGAGGGGGCGCGCGTCGCGCTGATCGGCGCCCCCGAGGGGTTCGAATCGACGCTTTCCGGATTGCCGGTCGATGTCCGTTTAGGCCGGCGTGCTTGGCGGCGCGCCGGCCGACGTGATCGTCGTCGTTCTTCTCGCGCCGCTCGATGCTCGAGCGCCGGCTGCCGGGCCTGTGCGCCGCGCTCGACCCGGCCGGCGGGTTGTGGATCGCCTGGCCCAAGCGCGCCTCCGGCGTGGACACCGACGTGACCGAGGGCGTCGTTCGCGAGCTCGGCCTGGCCGCCGGCCTGGTCGACAACAAGATCTGCGCGATCGATCAGGTGTGGTCGGGCCTGCGGTTCGTTTATCGGCTGCGCGACCGCCGGCGGTAGGGCGATCGCGCGAGCCGAAAATCCGGGTTGCCTAGCTCTATCCGAACGTGATCGTCTGACCCGACGTCTTGTGCGGCGTCAGGTAGAAGTTTCCGAGGTAGTGGGCCACCACGGTGATCGCTACCGGCCCGGGGCCGTTCCCCGGAAGCTTGTTGAATACGGTCTGGCCCGAGAACTTGCAGTCGGGTCCGAGCGGCACCAGCGTCGAGCCGATGCGGCGCGAGCCTCGGAAATACCGGATCGACACGTTCCCGCGACAGTCGTAGATCGCCGGAATCCATGACGGTCCGTGCACCGATCCGGTGGTGGTGAACACGAACGGCTTGTTCGCGTCACGCAGGGGCTTCGTCCTGGCATGGATCTGCGGCACGGGCCGGTGTAGGGGGAGCGTCATGAACGATCCGTCGGCGCCGGGCTGCGGGGGCGTGTTGCCGTGCAGCGCGACGATCCGGTAGTGGAAGATCGTCTGCGCCTCGAGGCCCTGGACGTCGGCGGTCACGGCCACCGGCACGGTTCCGGCGGGAACTGTCGCCTCGACGGTCTGCGAGCCGTAGGCCGTCGTGGTTGCGTACTGGAAGAAGTACGTCGTGGCCTGCTTGTTCGGGCTGACCACCGCGGTCAGCGTCGCGCCGTTCTTGCTGACCTGCGTGGCGGGACCGGTGGACACACCCGGAGGCGGATTGCCAGCGGTCTTGAACGTGCGGTCGGCGCCGGTTGAGCTGCCGAAGCCGTTCCCCGCCACGAGGCGGTAGTGATAGACGGTCCCCGGAATCAGCTCCTTCGCGGTCGTGCTGACCGACACCGGCTTGGTTCCGTGACCGGCCGAATGCTCCACGCTGATCACGCCGTACGCGGTCGTCAGTCCCCATTCGAAGTAATACGTGGTGGCGCTGGCGTTCGGGTTGATCGTCCCGTGCAGCACCGCGCTCGTGTCGGTTACGTTCGAGTGAGTCCCTGTCGTCGTCGCCGGCGACGCCGCCGCCACCGCGACGGTCGCCGCGCCGAGAACGAGAATCGCCGACAGTGCCGACACCAACACCGCCGCCGGCACGAGCACGTCGAGCTTGCGCTTCATCCCTGCCTCCCTGGTTGGGGTGACTGTGGGATCTCTATACCCGCTTGTGCACCGAAGTTGCGCCTCCCTGCGCGCCGGCGCCCACCCGGAGTCGAGGCATGCGATCGGGGGTAGGAGCAGCCTTCTGCCACCACCAGCACGAGCAAGGAAAGCGCCAAAGCGCACCCGTCGTAGGCCCGCGAAGCGCCGGCCACGGTTGCGACGCTCGGACTGCTCGGGCCCCGGGATGAGGCGGGTCCGCCGGGGAGGCGGCTTCAGCTACGAGGACGAACGCGGCCACTCGATCAAGTCGAAGGAGGTCCTCGAACGGCTCAACGAGCTCGCCGTTCCTCCGGCGTGGAAGGACGTGTGGCTATGCCCGGACCCGCTCGGCCATCTTCAGGCCACCGGCGTCGACGCCGCCGGGCGACGGCAGTACCTGTACCACCCTCGCTGGCGCGAGCGCCGCGATCGCGAGAAGTTCGAGCGGATGGTGACGTTCGCCGAGCTGCTGCCCCGGTTTCGCCGGCGCGTCGTCCGGACCCTCCGGGAGGACGATGAACCGACCCGCGAGCGCGTGCTCGCGGCGGCCGTCCGTTTGCTCGACGTCGGGATGTTCCGCGTCGGCGGCGAGCAGTACGCCGAGGAGGACAGCGGCGTCGGCCTGGCCACGGTCCGCAAGGAACACGTCCGGATCGACGACGGCGCGGTCGAGTTCGACTATCCGGGGAAGGGCGGCACCCGGCGCGTCCAGGTGATCGAGGACCCGGTCACGATCGAGTTGATCCGGTCGCTCAAGCGCCGCCGCGGCGGACCTGAGGGACTGCTGGCCTACCGCGAGCGGCGCCGGTGGCACGACGTACGCTCGGATGACATCAACGACTACCTCAAGGAGCAGCTCGGCGAGGAGTTCAGCGCCAAGGACTTCCGGACCTGGAACGCGACCGTGATGGCGGCGGTGACGCTGGCGGCGAACGGGCGGGAGGCGACCTCGAAGACCGCCCGCAAGCGCGCGGTCAACGAGTCGGTCCGCGCTGTTTCCGAGCTGCTCGGCAACACCCCGGCGGTCGCTCGGCGCTCCTACATCGATCCGCGCGTGTTCGATCGCTACCTGTCGGGTTGGACGATCGCCGGAGCGCTCGAGCGTATCCCGGAGCTCGACGTCGCCGACGATCGCGTCCGAAACCGGATCGAGCGGGCGGTCGCCGATCTGCTCGCGGATAACACCGATTCGACCGCGCTCGAGAGGACGCCTACGAAGCGCGCTGCGACCTGACGGGCGGAGCCGGCGTCAGCCGGACGGCATCACCGCGCCGGCGCCGGCGCAAACTCGAGAATCGCGTCCGACACGGCGGCCGGACTGTCGACGGGGACCCAGGTCTTGGCTCCGGGCACCCCCACCAACGTCGCGTCGGGGAACTCGGACGCGAGACGGTGCGCGTGCGCGATCGGGAAGAAGTCGCACGAGTCGCCCCAGACGAGCAGGACCGGCCGGTCGAACCGCGGGATCGCCTCGGCGGCATCGGTCAGGAGCTGAGGGTGGAACCCGGCAAACGCTGCGACGAAGTCGTCGGCCACCCGCGAATCGCGTCGTAGCGGCCCGGTGAACGATTCCACGCGCTCGTCGTCCAGCCCGCGCGCGGTCACCGAGGCGAACGCCCTGCGCCGGACGACCGACGCCCGAAACTGCAACCGGATCGCCGCCCGGGTGAGCCGAGGCATTCTGCGACACATCGTCGCTGCCTTCTGCAGCTTGCTCGGCGGAAACTGGTCGTAGTTGTCGCAGTTCGTCAGAACCACACGGCCGACTCGCCTGAGCGCGGGGTGATCGGTGGCGAGCGACAGCAGGAGCAGTCCACCGGCGGTGTCGTTCGCGACGACGGTGGCATCTTCGACGTCCAGCAACTCGAGGCAGTCGAGCATGAGCCGAGCCAGCGACGCGGCCGACCGGTCGGCGCCCGGGGACAACGGCCAGGGATGCGCACCGAGCGGCAGGTCGATCGTGATGCAGCGGTAGTGGTCCTCGAGGGCCGCGACTACGTCGCGCCACAGATCATGGTTCGCGATCGCGCCGGCGAAGAAGACGAGCGCCGGCCCCTGACCGGACGTTTGCCATGCCAGGGTCCCGAGCCGCGTTTCGAGTCGTTTGGATCCCATGGGTAGAAAACATACTCTCGGTATGGACTATGTCAAGCCCCAGGCCGGCAGGCTTCAACGCCCCGCACGGGGTGCCAGCGTTCGGAGCATCGGCTCGAGGGCCTGCCCGAGCGCCGCTCTCGCCGCCTCGGGCTCGGCGGCGCGCGCGACAAGCAGACCGCCCAGGAGCGCCAAGCCTCCGACGAGGTGGGCGAGCATGCCGGGATCGAGATCGACGATCTGGCCGTCATCAATGGCCGTGGCGATGAACAACCGCAGAGCGAGGTGGCTTGGCTGCTGGTCAGCGGGGCCTTCCGGCTCGAGCCCGAGGATCGCCGGGCCGTCGATCAGCGTAATCCGCCGAACCTCCTCGTCGAGTGCGACGTCAAGGTAGGCGTCGACTTGGGCCACGATCTGGTCGATCGCCGGCGCCTTCGGGTCTGCGGCCTGCGACATGCGAGCAAGCGCCTCGGCCTCTACCTCCGCGACCACCGCACGGAACAACGCTTCCTTGCCGGCGAAGTGGTGGTACACCGCACCCTTCGTAACCCGGGCCGCCGCCGCGATCTCGTCGACCGACGTCTGCGCGTAGCCCCTGCTGCCGAACAACGAGCGCGCGGCGACCAGCACGGCCTGGCGGGTGGCCGCAACGTGCTGCGAGCGCAGCGTCGCGGACGGGTCGGAGCCGCCGTCGTCGGTCGTCGCTTGCCGTGGCACGCGGCCAGTATGTCAACGCAGGCCGTCGGCAATCGGGGGGGCGACTGTTTCCTACCGGGAGTATGCGACGGCTCGTGGCCCTGGGCGTCAGCCGACGTGGAACTGCCACAGGCGGGCGAGAGGGCGGAAGCCGATTCGCGCGTACAGCTCCTTCGGCCAGTCGTTGTCGTCCGCGGTGATGAAGATCAGGTCGTGGCCGCCGGCGCGGGCAAGCTCCACAGCGCGGGTGACGAGCGCGCGTGCGTATCCGCGACCACGCGCCTCGGGGACCGTGTAGACGTCCTCTACCTGGGCGGTGCTCCCGTCACCGCGGAGCTTCGTCACCGCCACCAGCTGGCCGTCGCTGCTCCTGACGCCGAGCAGGCGGTCGCCGCAGGCGCGCGCCTCACGGCGGCTGTACTCGCGAAGCTGGTCGAGCGCGCCCCGGGACAGCTCGTCCTCCGCATACCAGCGCTGCATGATCTCGAGCACCTCATCCTCGCCGGCGTCGGTCACGACGCTCGTGTCCGCCTCGCGGTCGGGTCCGGCGGTCAGGACCATGAGCACCTCGCGATCGATCTTCCAGCCGGCGTGGCGGAACACGTCTTCCAGACCGGGTCCGGTGTCCTGGTTCTCGACGACGATCTGCACGTAGCGACAGTCCGCGAGTTGCCGGTCGGCCAGATCGACGAGCGGCGCGAACGCCAGCGGCGCCGCGACGCGCATGTGGTTGATCGCCCAGACCGCCGGGAGCGACGGCGACTTCACGACCCAACCGGCCTCGATCGGCCGCACCTCGTCGGCGGTCTTCTCGACATTGGCGCGCAGGAACGCCAACACGCGAGCGATCGACTCGACGCTCGGGGGTGCCGCCGATCTGCCGGTCAGGGCCATGTGCCTATGTTGCCAGCCGCCGCACGGCGCTCAGTCCGCCCGCGCGATCTCGACGCAATGCTCGGCGAGAGGCCGAAATCAGTCGCGCTTTAACGCTCGATAATCGATCTTATGTCAACCACTATGCGAAAGATCGGACCCGGGTCACTGTCGGGTTCCCTGTGAGCGACCGCAACGAGAAATCCTCGCGCCGGCGCGCCGCCGCTCCCGAGACGCCGGATCTGTCCGGCGACCCGGCAACGTCGACGCTCGCAGGCCTGTCCCACGACGCTCGCCAACATCCAGGCCAAGCAGCGAGCGAACGTCGTGCGGGCGCTCGTCGCAAACTGCCGCCTCACCGGGCTGCACCTGTCCGAGGCCCAACTGCGCGATGTCACGATCCGGGACTGCCGCGTCGACCTCGCTTCGTTCGGCTTCAGCCGCCTCGAGCGCGTGACCTTCGAGGACTGCCTCCTGGCCAGGACCGACTTCCTCGAGGCCCAACTCGATTCGGTTCGCTTCCACCGCTGCGACCTCACCGAAGGCGACTTCCGCGGCGCACGGCTCAACCGGTGCGAGTTCCGACGCACCAACCTTGCCGGACTTCAGGGTGTCGAGCACCTCCGCGGGTCCGCCATGGAATGGCCCGACATCGTCGAGATGGCCGGCGTTTGGGCGGCCGCGCTCGGGATCCACGTCCTCGACGATGACTGACTGAGGCGGCGACGATTGCGTTCCTCGGCATGAACGGGATCCGGCTGACCCTGACCAACGACGAGGCCTACGACCTCGTGATCAGCGTCTCGGCGGGCGCGCTCGACGACGTTCCGAGGATCGCGGCCGTCCTCACATCGCACTGACCTCCGCGTCCCTTACGCGGAGCTAGACTCCTGTGTCGATGGCGAAGCAGCAGCGAACGGTGCGAGTTGAGCAGCGCGGGCAGATGGCTGCGATGGCGCAGCTCGAGACCAAGTCCGACGAGGAACTCCAGGCCGAGACCAAATACAAGGCCGCCGCACAGGCGATTCTCGGCTACCGCGCGGCCGAGCGGTATGACGCCAAGGCCGCACGGGCTCACTTCCAGCGGGCGCTGGCGGCAGCGCGACCTCAGGAGCGCATCGGGATTCGGCGGATGGCCGACGCGTCGATCGCGCTCGCCGAGCGCCGGCCGGACGACCTCAAGAAGGCAACCGAGCGACTCGGGATGGAGGCGCCGACCGCCGGGCAGCTGCGCAGCCTGAGGTTCCTCGGGCTGATCGCACCGCCGGCAAGCGCCGGGATCCTGATGCGGATCCGCGGGATCGTGATCGCGATCGTCCTCGTTATCGCGGTGCTGGCGCTCGGATTCGGAATCGTCTACGGGATCGGGTCGGCCGCCGGCGGCATCTCGGTTGACATCGCGATCTTCTACGGCTTCCTGCTCGTGCTCATCGCCGTCGGCGTGGCCGCCTACATCGGGCGTCGACGTCAGAAGCGCGCGAAGGCCGCTCGCGCGGAACAGGTCGCCTCCGCGTCCCGATCACGCTGACGCGGCGCTGTGTGCGGCCGGTACACGCTGGCGACGCCGAATCCCGCTGAGGTTCGGGCGCGCTTTCCGATCGGCGAGTCGGTCGAGATCAGGGAGCGCTACAACGTCGCGCCCGGCGACGAGGTGCTCGCGGTGACGACCGACCGCGAGGGCAACCCTCGCGGCGAGTTGCTCCGCTGGGGGCTCGTGCCCACGTGGGCCAAGAAACCGGACACGGGGCTGAAGATGATCAACGCCCGTGTCGAGACGGTGGCCGAGCGCGCTGCCTTCCGGCGCCCGTTCGAGCGCTACCGCTGCCTGATCATCGCCGACGGGTTCTACGAGTGGCAGCGCCAGCAGGCCGGACCCAAGCAGGCCTTCCACATCACGCGCGCCGACGGTGGACTGTTCGCGTTCGCCGGCCTGTGGTCGATCTGGCACGACGACGCGAACGAGGGCCACACGCTGAGGACGTGCACGATCCTCACGACCGCCGCCAACCCTGCGATTGCGTCCCTACATGACCGGATGCCGGTGATCCTCGCTCCGGGCGCTGAGTCTTCCTGGCTCGAGCACTCGCAACCGCCGGACCGCCTGCACGAGTTGCTCGCGGGCCTGTCGCCGGCCGAGACGGCGCTCCGCCCCGTCGGCTTGGCGGTCAACGACGCCCGCTACGACGGACCTGAGTGCCTGGCCGCGCCCGTGGAGGACGGCCAGGAGGCGCTGTTCTGACTCGCGTGTGGCCGGATCGGCCGGCCCGCGAGGTTGCGTTCGTGCTCGGCGGCGGTGGAGTTCTCGGCGCACACGAGGTAGGCATGCTCCGCGCCCTAGTTGAGCGCGAGATCCGGCCCGACGTGATCCTGGGGACCTCGGTCGGGGCGATCAACGGAGCGTTCTTCGCCGCTGATCCGACGCTCGCCGGAGTCGAGCGCCTCACCGACCTCTGGCGCGCCGCGAACCTCGCCGACCGGTCGCCGGGCACGGTGTTGCGGCGGGTCACGACGCTCGCGCGCAGCGGCACGCACCTGCAGTCGCTGACCGAGATGCGCGACCGGCTGACGGCGGTCCTCCCGGTGAGGACGGTCGAGGAGCTGTCGATCCCCTTCCAGTGCGTCGCGGCCTCGATCGAGCGGGCCGCCGAGCACTGGTTCGAGACCGGTCCGCTCGCGGACGTCGTGCTGGCCTCCTGTGCGGTACCCGGCATCCTTCCGCCGGTCCGCATCGGAGACGAGCACTTCATCGACGGCGGCATCGTCAACTCAATCCCGGTCAGCCGCGCGGTGACGTTGGGCGCGAGAAGGATCTACGTGCTTCAGGTCGGCCGGCTCGAGCAGTCGCTCAAACCGCCCAGATGGCCTTGGGAGGTCGGCCTGGTCGCGTTCGAGGTCGCACGCCGGCACCGTTTCGCCCACGATCTGCACGCGTTGCCCGAAGATGTCGAGTTGCACGTCCTCCCCACCGGCGGCTCGGCAGCGCCCGCCTACAACGACATCTCGGGCCAGCTACGTGTCGGACGAATCGCCCGCACGGTCCGGCGGCAGATCGACTCGGCATACGAGGCCTCGCGCCGCTACCTGGCGCAGACCTGATGCCGCCGCGTCGGTCCGTCGACCCGCGACGGTGGTGGTGTGGCTGATCGTCTCGGCCACCTGCATGCTCGCTTCGCCGATCCTGCTGGCGCTGGGCAAGCTCGCGAGCGCGATCACGGGGCGCCGGCGACCGCTGATCGTGACCCGACTGATCCTGGCGTACTTCGCTCACGAGCTCGGGGCGCTGGTGGCGTGCGGGGCGCTCTGGCTCGGGACGGGCTGCGGGCTCCTGATCGGCACCCCCCGATCCCGGGCGCTCCACTGGCGGCTGCTGCGGTGGTTCCTCAGCGGACTCGCCGACGCGGGACGCCGGACGCTCGACATCGACGTGGTGCCCGACGTGCCGACCGAGGCGGCTCGGGCGCTCGAGTCCGACCGGCCGCTGATCGTCCTCAGCCGCCATGCCGGGCCTGGCGACACGATCTTCATCGTCGATGAGCTGATGACGCGGTTCCACCGCCGGCCGAGCGTGGTGTTCAAGGAGAGCCTCGGGCTCGACCCGTGCGTCGACGTGCTCGCACGTCGCCTCCCCCATGCGATGCTCGACACCTCCGACCGAGAGGAGAGCGAGGCGATCATCACGCGGATCACCCGCGAACTCGGGCCACGAGGGGCGCTCTTGCTGTTTCCCGAAGGGGGCAACTTCACGCCAGAGCGCCGGCGCTCCGCGCTGCTCCGGCTGCGCCGCCGCGGCAAGCAGCGGTCCGCCGAGCAGGCGGAGAACATGCCTCACGTGCTGCCACCACAGCCATCGGGCACGCTCGCGGCGTTGAGCGCCGACCGTCAGAGCCGATGTCGTGTTCGCCGCCCATACCGGTCTCGGCCTCGCCGCGTACCCGGGTCAGTTCTGGCGCGACATGCCGATCGGCCGAACTCTGTACACGCGGATCTGGCTGGTCCCTGCCTCTGACGTGCCCGCGGCGGCCGACGAGCAGATCGAGTGGCTCTACGACTGGTGGCAGCGCATCGACGAGTGGATCGACGAGCGATCACGCGTGGCCGCCGTCCGCTGACGGTTGCCCACGGCGGAGAACGGTTACGCGGCCGCTGCCTGCTCAGGCGACTCGAACGTCGCCGCCGCGGGTGATTCGCCGTTCAAGCCGATCCACTTGTCGAACGCCTCAGGCGGGAGCGGCTTGCTGAAGTGATAGCCCTGGGCGAGGTCGCACCCGAGCTTCTCGAGCCGGTGCAGCGTGGCCTCGTCCTCCACCCCTTCGGCGACGACCTTCAGACCGAGGTCGTGGCCCAGGTTGATCGTCGAGCGGACGATGATCAGGTCGCTCTCGTCGCTCAGCATCGGTGAGACGAACGAGCGGTCGATCTTGAGCTCGTCGATCGGCAGGCGCCGCAGGTTCGCGAGCGACGAGTAGCCGGTGCCGTAGTCGTCGACCGAGAGTCCGACCCCGAGCTGACTCAGCCGCATCAGTGTGACCAGCGAACGGTCGGGATCCGACATCAGCATGCTCTCGGTGATCTCGAGCTCGAGCGCCTCCGGCGTCAGGCGGTAGATCTTCAGCAGATCCGCGATCAGCGGCGACAGATCGGAATCGAGCAGGTTGCGCACGGACAGGTTCACCGACACCGTCAGGTCATGGCCGGCGTGACGCCAGGCCGCGCACTGCGCCACCGCGCGCTCGAGCACGTGCCGGGTCAGCGGCCCGATCAGGCCCGTCTGCTCGACGATCGGCATGAAGTCCGACGGCGGCAGCAGGCCGAGGTCCGGATGCTGCCAGCGAACGAGCGCCTCCGCCCCATGAACTCGCGTGCCGTCCATATGCATGATCGGCTGGTAGAAGACGACGATCTCGTCGGAGTCCAGCGCGCGCCTGAACTCGCTGAGCACGCTGAGCTGACGGACCGAGTGGCGGTCAAGCGCCGCCGCGTACACCTTGCAGCCGGCGTGCGCCTCCTTGGCCGCGTACATCGCGACGTCCGCGCTCCGCAGCAGCGAGTGCGGATCGTCACCGTCGCGCGGGAAGCGGGAGATTCCGATGCTCACCCCCACCTCGAGCGTCATTTCGTCCACTTCCACGGGCTGCTGGACGCATGCCATCAACCGTCGGGCAATCGCCTCGAGCTCGTCGGCGTCGCCGGTGTTCTCAGTCGGCAGTACTGCGAACTCGTCGCCGCCGAGCCGAGCCACGAGGCCGTCGGGTCCAACGGCCTCCGCCAGCCGCGGTCCGAGATCGCGCAGCAGCTCGTCGCCGAAGTGGTGGCCGAGCGTGTCGTTGATCTCCTTGAAGCGGTCGAGGTCGAGCAGCATCACGCCGAACGACTCCCCGCTCGTGGTCGCGGCCGGGCAATCCGCTCGTGGAGCCGCGCGCGGAACCGTTCACGATTGGGCAGCCCGGTGAGCTCGTCGGTGGTGGCGACGCGATGGAGCTGCTCGCCGCGCTGCTTTGACTTCAGAAGCTCGCCTACCAGGTACTGAAAAATGACCAGGACGACGCCGAAGAGCGCGAGGCCCGTCGCGCCAAGCTGGACCGCGACGTAGACGGCAGCCATCGTCAGCAGGGCGGAAAAGAGCTCCGCCGACAGGACCGGGAGCAGTATTTCGCGCGCCTTGTGCAGAAGCGAGGAGCCGTCGAGGAAGGACTGGTAGCCAGCGGCCCCCAGGAAATTCAGCGACAGCGCGAGCGGGAACGTCGTGCAGAGCAGCAGGTAGTAGCCGAGGACGTGCGGGCCGAGATGGAGCCCGGCGGACGCAGCATGGAAGAACAGTCCGCTGGCAAGCGGGAACCATGCGTAATTCACGACATTGTTGATGAGGTAGTGCGTCGGCTCACGTCGGTGCAGCCACCCGATGCTGACCGAGGCTATGGCGAGAAGCGACGCCGGAGGCCCTCCGAGCAACACTGCCGCGAGCACGATGCCCAGGAAGCTGCCGGAGACCTTGACCTTCGTCGACCCGGTGTCGACCGAGGTCAGATCGCTCACGATGGTGAAGGCGGCGATCACGAACAGCGACGCCGACCACTTTGCCGAGCTCGCGGTCAGGGCCATGACGCCTGCCCACGCGAGCAGTGCGAGCACCTGGGACACCTGAGCGACGCGGCGGTGTGGCCGTGCCCAATGTTTGCCAGCCGTGGCAGTCTTGCGCTCCATGCCCCGTACTAATCGGCTACCGCGGGGAAGTTCTCAAGCTCTTACGAATGTGTCCAGTCTCGACTGGACACGACTCAAGTCTCCCATTCCGTTTGCCGATGACCGTTGCGAGCGGCCAAACAAAAGGAGGGGCCCGCCGCAACGAACCCCCCCTGAAAGTAGCTATCAGCCGTTGACAAAGCCCACGAGGTGTCCTCCTTCCGGGCTCAGTTACATGAACGTAACGGGGTGTTCCGGCAGCCCTACCTCTCAACTTAGTGCTGCCCTGCCCCGCCGTTTTGGGGACTGCGCCCCGCGTGCCTTGCATAAGGTACAGGGGCGCGCAGTTCCCGCAATCGGACGTTTGTCCATTTGCGTTTAGAAACGCTCAAGTCGGCCAGAGATCCTGCCGAATCAGGGCCTCCCCGCTCAGCGCCTGGTGTTCAGCCAGCCCACGATGGCGTCTCCTTCCACGCTAGGTACCAGAGGCGGTGCTGCGACGAGCCGGCCCCAGGAACGCCGCCACCAACCCTGCCTACGGGCTAACAACGCCGGCGCGCACCTGAATCTCGCAAAACGCCAGCCGGCGGCGAGACGCGAGGCCGAACAACTCGCCACTCGAGCACCATTAGAGCTAGCTCTGCAGGCCGTACAGCTCCGCGGCGTTCCCCCACATGACGCGCCGGCGGTCCTCGTCGCTCAGCTGATCAAGCAGCAACGACAGGCCGTCGCCGTGATCGTGCGGGTAGTCGGACGCGTAGGCGAGCATCCCCGGCGCGTCCAGCATCTCGCAGAAGCTGCGCCACGGCGGTCGCGTCGGCGGGTAGGTGCGCCGGCGCGGTCGTGAACGAGAAGTACTCGCGCACGTACTCCGACGGCCGCCGCTTGACCCACGGCACCTCGCGCCACACGCCCTTCCAGTCCTTGTCGAAACGCCACAGCAGCGCCGGCAGCCACGCGAACCCGCACTCGCTCAGCACGACGCGTAGCTCGGGGAAGCGCTCGAACACACCCTCGCTGACGAAGCTGAGGACCTGGGCCTGCGCGATCGGCTGATTCCCGACGTAGTCCTCGAGGTAGGTGGTCGTGAATCCGCTCGGGGTCGCCGCCTTACCCGCGCGACCCCAGGCGTGGAGGCCCACATGCATGGAGCGCTCCCGCGCGGCGGCGAAGATCGGGTGGTTGCCCTTCTGGCCCCAGGGCAGATCGCTGCGCACCGGCAGCAGCACCTGCACGAACCGCGGATCGTCGCCGACCCGCTCGATCTCGGCGACCGCATCCTCGGTCGCCACGGTCGAGACCACGAGGCTCGCGCGCAGCCGCTCGTCGCGCGAGAGCATCTCATCGCGCATCCAGTCGTTGATCGCCGACGCGACGGCCGCCGCGTAGTACGGGTTCCGGTGCGTCTCGAACCCGGTCAGGCAGTTGAGAACCACGAACCGGAGGCCCGGGTCGTCGAGGACGCGCTCGGACAGCTCTTCGTAGCTGGACGGCACCGGCGTCGCGATCCCGGGTGGATACGCGTGCGCCACGTCGGTCAAGCGGATGCCCGCCTCGGTGATGTACTGGCGCCAGTAGTCGCTCAGGTATGGGAACAGCGCCTCGAAGGACGCCGGCGCGACGTGGACGTCACAGTCGATCGCGTCCATCAGGCCGGCCGCTCACGCGGCAACCCATACAGCGCGAGCGCGTTTTCGGACAGGATCGCCCGGCGCAGCGGAGCTCCGAGCGCGCGCGGCAGCGCCTGCTTGGGTGAATCGAAGTCCCAGTGCGGATAGTCGGTCGCGAACAGGAGCCGGTCCCCGAGTCGTGCCTGCTCGATCGCGTACACGAGATGCTGCGGATCGTCAGGCTCTTCGATCGGCTGGGTCGTGAACCACACGTGCTCGTCGATGTACTCCGACGGCTTGCGCTGAAGGCGCGGATGATCCTCGCGCATCAGCTCCCAGGCGGCGTCCAGCGACCATCGCAGCGCCGCGGCCCACGCCACGCCGCATTCGGTCAGCACCACCCGCAACCCGGGGATCGCGTCGAACATGCCGCCGGCGACCATGCACGCGAGCTGGCTCTGCATGACGATGCCGTTGCCGACGTGGTACTCGAGGTAAAACGACGGATAGCCGGCGCCGCGGTGGTCGACGTAGCCGCCGGTGTGGAACGCGACCGGGCGACCGTGTGCGGTCGCGGCCTCGTAGATCGGCCAGTACTTGGGGGCGCCGAGCTGGTCGGCTGCGCTGGCCGGCAGCAGTACGGCAAGGAACCGCTCGTCGGCCGCGCACCGCTCGATCTCGGCGACCGCCAGCTCCGGGTACTCGTGCGGAACCGCGATCGTCCCACGAAACCTCGGGTCGAACTCGAGCCACTCGTCGAGCTGCCACTGGTTCACGGCGGAGTTCCACTCGGCCGCGAAATCGGGGTGGTCGTAGCAATCCTGTCCGCTGAGCACCTCGAGCACCGCGTAGTCGACGTCGAACTCGTCGAGCAACTGCTCGCGGGTGAGCTCGGGATCACTGCCCCAGATGTGACCTGGCTTGCCGGGCCACGCGTCGACGCGCATGCCGGAGTGCCGCGCGCGCGGGTACCACTCGGTCACCCGCGGCGTGCGGCGGCCGTAGCGCTCGAGCATGCGCTTGGCGGGCGCGCTCAGGTACTTCGCGAGCATCGCCTCGGTCGCCTGGGCGTGCACGTCGCAGTCGACGAGCTGCACCGCCCGTGCCGTCTCCTCAACCGTTCCAGAACGTGTCTCAACCTGTGCCATGCCTCACCTCACGCGTGGAGCACCACGTATTCATCCTCGACGTTTACCTCGAAGGTCTCCGCAACATACGGACCCGGTACCCGTTTCGCGGGCGCCGCTGCCCGAGCCTCCTCGGCCAGCGTACCGCCGGGCGACAACTCGACACCGTAGCTCTTCACACCTGGCGCGACCGTGCCCATGAACGACTGACCGCTGCCGAGGTCGTATTCCCAGCCGTGCCACGGGCACGCGATCCGGAGAGAATCCTGAGAGATCTGCGCATTCCCCGGGGCGTCGGCCACCGCGTCCCCGAGCAGATGACCGAGGCACAGCGGCCCGCCCTGGTGGGGACAGCGGTTGCGGATCCCGTAGAACCGCTCGCCGATGCGGAACACGCCGATCGAGCGGCCGCCTACTTCGACGATGCGCCGCTCGCCGGAAGGAAAGCTGCGCACGGGCGCAACGACGACTCTCATGGCGGATGCACCTCCCTGCCGGCTGCCACGTTAACAACCACGGCCGGCCGAACTCTACGCGACCTATGTTCGACCCAGCAGCCCGGAGGGAATTAGTGCGCTCGCGAGCAAGGCCGCGACCAGCAGGCACCCGCCCGACACGAGCACCGCGTGGTGCAGCCCGTCGACGAACGCCGCGGCCTGAGCGCCGCGCAGCCGAACGCCACCGGCCTGACCGCCGGCGACCGTGGCGTACACGAGCGATCCGAGCACCGCCACGCCGAGCGCCTGGCCGACCTGACGCATCGAGTTGTGCACCGCCGAGGCCATCCCGGCGCGGTCGGACCGGACCGCCGCCATCGCGGTCGCGGTCATCGGCGTGAGGCTGAGCCCTCCGCCGAACCCGACCGCCAGCAGATCCCACCAGATCTCTGAGATCGGGGTTTCAGGCCGCAACCGAACGAGCCCGATCATCGCCATGCCGCAGAGCGTAAGCCCGAGCACCATCGGCACCCGCGGCCCGACCCGACCGACGATCCGTCCGGACAGCTGCGCGCTCACGAAGAACCCGAGCCCAATCGGCAGCACAGCCAGCCCGGCCCCGAGCGCCGAGCGGCCCTGTACCTGCTGGAAGTAGGCGCTCAGGTAGACGATCGCGCCGATGAACGCGAAGAACACGATCATCCCGGCGAGGTTCGCGACCGTGAACGGTGCCCGCGCGAACAGCGACACGTCGATCAGCGGTGACTCGTGGCGCCGCTCCCACCCGACGAACACCGCCAGGCTGACCACGGCGAGGACGAACGATCCGACGATCAGGCCCGATCCCCACCCGCGACTCGGCCCCTCTATCAGCCCGAACGTCAGCAGCCCGATCCCGACCGTGATCAGAAACGCGCCGGTCCAGTCGAACCGGGCGGCTCCGGGCGCTCGCGCGATGCGCGGGATCAGGCGCGTGCCGAGGGCGACGATGATCGCGGCCAGCGGGACGTTCAGCAGGAACACCGCCCGCCACCCGATCGTGACGACCAGTAGCCCTCCCACGGCCGGCCCGAGCGCGAGCGCAAGTCCCGAGCCGGACGACCACACGCCGATCGCGGTCGCGCGCTCACGCGGATCGTCGAACGTCGCGCTGATGATCGCGAGGCTCGTCGGCGTGACGATCGCCGGGCCGAGGCCCTGGATGACGCGACCACCGATCAGCCACCCGACGGTCGGCGCGATTCCGCTGACCAGCGAGCCCAGGCCGAACACCGTCACCCCGATCATGAACATGCCCTTCCGGCCCTGGCGATCGCTGAGCACACCGCCGGCGACCAGCAGGCTTGCGTAGACGATCACGTATGAGTCGACGACCCATTCGAGCGACGTGCTGCTTGCGTGAAGATCGCGGCCGATCGTCGGTAGCGCGACGCTGACCGAGGACGTCGACATCACCGCCATGAACTGGGCCAGCGTGACGACCAGGACCGTCAGCGCGCGGTCACGCGAGCCGGAGCGAGCTACCGGACGCGAACGAAGCGCGGCCAACTACAACGTCATCGTGCGACCGGCCTCGAACCCGTCGAGCGCCACGATCTCGTCGATCACCTCGTGCGGGACGGCCGAGTCGGTGGTGATCACCATCACCGCGCGCCCTTCCTCGCCGGCCTCGGTGTCGACGTGCCCGACCGCGGCCGAGACGATGTTGATGCCGTGCGCGCCAAAGTGCGTGCCGACGCGGCCGATCATTCCCGGCATGTCGCCGTAGCGGAACATCGTGATGTGCTCTTCGAGCTGGATGTTGAAGCGCTGGCCCCAGGCCTCGAGGAGGTGCTCGCGGTTGCGGCGGCCGAACACCGTGCCGGCCACGAGCACGCTCTCCTCACCGCTCTCGACGGTGACCCGCACGAGATCCGAGTAGTCGCGGACGGCCGCGCGCTTCATCTCGACGACCTCGATCCCGCGCTCCTCGGCGAGCCCGGGCGCGTTGACCACACCGACGTCCTCCTCGCAGTGGCCGCGCAGGACCCCGAGCAGCACCTGGATCGTGAGCAGGCTGGTGTCGCGTTCGGCGATCCGCCCGAGGAACTCGGTCCGCACCAGGTCGATCGATGACCCCTGCGCGAGCTCGACGGCGATCCTCCCGAGCGCGCGGCAGAGCGACACGAACGGACCGAGCACCTCCATGTCCTCTGGCGAGATCGCGGGGACGTTCACCGCGCTCGTGACGACCCCGCCGGTGAGCGCCGCGACGACCTGCTCGGCGGCCTGGTATCCGGCTCGGTCGGTCGCCTCTGCGGTCGAGGCGCCGAGGTGCGGCGTGACGATCACGTTCTGATAGCCGAACAGCGGATGGTCGGTGACCGGCTCGGTGGCGAATACGTCGAGTGCGGCACCGCCGACCTTCCCCGAGTCGAGCGCTGCCTGGAGGTCGGCGTCGACGACGAGCGGGCCGCGGGCGACGTTGAGGATGCGCACGCCGTCCTTGCACTTGGCGAGCGCGGAGGCGTCCAGCCAGCCTTTGGTGTCGGGCGTGTTCGGCAGGTGCAGCGTGATGAAGTCCGCGCTCGCGTAGACGTCGTCCGAGGACTCGGCCTTCTCGACCCGCAGCTCCCGGTAGCGCTCGGCGGACACGTACGGGTCGAACGCGATCACGTGCATCCCGAACGCGCGCGCACGCTCGGCCACGAGCTGGCCGATCTTGCCGAACCCGAGGATCCCGAGCGTCTTCTCGTACAGCTCGACGCCGGAGAACTTCGAGCGCTCCCACGCGCCGCCGGTCAGCGAGGCGTGCGCCTGGGGGACGTTGCGCGCGAGCGCGAGCAGCAGCGCCATCGTGTGCTCGGCCGCGGTGATCACGTTCGACTGCGGCGCGTTGGCGACGATGATCCCGCGCTTTGGTCGCGGCCGCGACGTCGACGTTGTCGACCCCCACGCCGGCCCGGCCGACCGCCCGGAGCCGGCCGGCGCGCGCGATCAGCGGCGCGTCGAGCTTCGTCGCCGAGCGGATCAGGATGCCGTCGTACTCGCCGATCCGCTGCTCGAGCTCCTCGCGCGACCAGCCGACGCCCGAGGTCGACGTCGAAGTGCTCCTTCAGCAGCTCGATGCCCGAGTCGCCGATCTTCTCCGCCACCAGGACCCGGACCCGCCCACCCCGTCCATCCGGCTGCGGCGCGACCGACGCCGGCTCGGTGGCGGTCACAGCCTGCGCTCCAGCACCCAGTCGATGCAGGCCGTCAGCGCCTTGACGTCGCTCGGGTCGGTCGCCGGGAACATCGCGATCCGCAGCTGGTTGCGCCCGAGCTTGCGGTAAGGCTCGACGTCGACGATCCCGTTGGCGCGGAGCGTCGCCGCCAGCGCGGCAGCGTCGACCTCGGAATCGAAGTCGATCGTCCCGACCACGAGCGAGCGCTTGGCCGGGTCGGCGACGAACGGCTCGGCGTGCTCGTGCTCGGACGCCCAGCTGTAGAGGTGCGAGGACGACTCGGTCGTGCGGGCCACCATCCCGCTCAGCCCGCCTCGCTCGAGCATCCAATCGAGCTGGTCGACGAGCAGCAGCAGCGTCGCGATCGCCGGCGTGTTGTAGGTCTGGTCCTTGACCGAGTTCTCGAGCGCGATCGTGAGCGAGAGGAACTCGGGGATCCATCGTCTTGGGCTGGGTGGGGACCGAATCGTGGGATTGAGCTGCGATCTCGGCCACCCGCTCGAGCGCCGCGGGGCTCAGCAGCGCGAGCCACAGCCCGCCGTCGGAGGCGAAGCCCTTCTGGGGCGCGAAGTAGTACACGTCGGCCTGCGCGACCTCGACCGGGCAGCCCGCCGGCGCCCGAGGTCGCGTCGATCAGCACGAGCGCGCCGTCGGAGCCGGCGGGGCGCGTGACCGGCACCATCACGCCGGTCGAGGTCTCGTTCTGCGCCCACCCGATCGCGTCGGCGGCGGGGTCGGCCTGCGGCTCGGGCGCGTCGCCCGGGATCGGCTTCGATCACGATCGGATCGGCCAGGAACGGCGCACCGCGCGTGCACGCCGCGAACTTCGAGGAGAACTCGCCGTAGACCAGGTTGAGCGCGCGCTCGCGCACCAGGCAGCACGTCGCCGCATCCCAGAATGCGGTCGTGCCGCCGTTGCCGAGCACGACCTCGTAGCCGTCGGGGACCGCGAACAGCTCGCGCAGCCCCGCTCGCACGTGTCCGACCACGCGCTTGACCGGCGCCTGGCGATGCGAGGTTCCCATGACCGCCGCACCCTCCCTGGCCAGGTGCGCGAGCTGCTCGGGCGCACGCGAGAGGGTCCCGAGCCGAACCGGCCGTCGGCGGGCTTGAGGGAGTCCGGGATCTGCAGAACGGTGTCGGTCTGCGTCATGCGGGCCTCTTCAACGGTAACGAACTACCCCGGGGGCGCGTGTCATGCGCCCCGCGGCACGGTTGCACGGGCCTATTCCTGGAATTCGGTGTCGATCCAGTCCATCTGGGCCCGCAGCTCCCGGCCGACGACCTCGACCTGGTGGCCGGCCTGCTCCTCGCGCATGCGCTTGAAGTTCTCCTGGCCGGCGCGGTTCTCGGCGATCCACTCGCGCGCGAAGTCGCCCGACTGGATGTCGGCCAGGACCTTCTTCATCGCTTCGCGGGTCGTGTCGCTGATGATCACCTTGCCGCGGGTCATGTCGCCGTACTCGGCCGTGTTCGAGATCGAGTACCGCATCCCGGCGATGCCCTTCTCGTAGATCAGGTCGACGATCAGCTTGAGCTCGTGCAGGACCTCGAAGTAAGCGAGCCGCGGGTCGTACCCGGCCTCGGTCAGCGTGTCGTAGCCGGCGCGGACGAGCTCGGTGACGCCGCCGCACAGGACGGCCTGCTCGCCGAACAGGTCGGTCTCGGTCTCGTCCTTGAACGTGGTCTCGATCACGCCGCCGCGCGTGCAGCCGATGCCCTTGGCGTACGCGAGCGCGAGCCCGAGCGCGTCGCCGCTCGCGTCCTGATTGACCGCGACGAGCCCGGGCACGCCCGACCCCTCGAGGTACTGCCGGCGAACCAGATGGCCGGGACCCTTCGGCGCCACCAGCGCGACGTCGACGTCCGGCGGCGGCACCGACCTCGCCGTAATGGATCGAGAAGCCGTGGCCGAACAGGACCATGTTCCCGGGGGCGACGCCGTCCTTGACGCCCGCCTCCCACACCTGCGATGGAGCTCGTCGGGGACGAGCATCATCACGATGTCGCCCTCGCTGGCGGCGTCGGCGGGCTCGGCCACGCGCAGGCCGTGCTCGCGCGCCTTGGCCACGCTGCTCGAGTCGGGGCGCAGGCCGACGACGACCGAGACCCCCGAGTCCTGCAGGTTCAGTGCGTGAGCGTGTCCCTGCGAGCCGTAACCGATGATTGCGACGGTCTTGCCGTCAAGCTTGTGGAGGTCCGCGTCGTTGTCGTAGAACATTGCGCGGGAGCGTAGATGACCACGCTCCCGGCGAATCCTGAGGTCGCTGCGCCCGCGCGGCTCAGCCGCCGCCGAACTGGCTGCTCGAGCGCGAGCACGCTGTTGACGTACTGCTGCGTCGAGGGGTACATGCCGTGCCTGGTCACCGACGGCAGGCCCTGGTAGTAGCCGGCGGCCGCGAGTCGCGATCGCCGCCGGTCGAGTCGAGCAGCGAATGCAGCATCAGCACGCCGCCGCGGACGTTGTCGGCCGCAGACGCCGGCGCCAGCGGCGGCCCGCCGGTGTCGAGTGTGTGCTGGATCCACTCCCACGTGCCGGGCAGGATCTGCATCACGCCGCGGGCGTCGGCGCTCGAGACGAGGTCGTTGTTGAAGCCGCTCTCCTGCCACGCGATCGCGTCGGCGAGCGACGACGGCACGCCGTTGGCGGCGGCGACCGAGCCGACCTCGGACGCGGTGACGCGCTCGGGGGTCGGGTACGGCGGGTCGGTCGGCGTCCCCTCGGCGGGCGCGCCGACGGGTTGCGACACCGCGGCGTCCGACGACGACACGTCGGTCGCCGTGCCGGCGCCGGCCGCGACGCGGAGGACCGTGCCGGCGAACAGGATAGTCGGTTTGGATTCAGGCCGTTGGCGGCGGCGAGCGCAGTCGACGCTGACGCCCGACCGAGCGGCGATCGCCGACAGCGTGTCCCCGGTCTGGACCACGTACGAGCCCGAACTGCTCGAGCTCGTGGTGTCGCTGACCGGGACCATCGTGCCGGAGGAGCCGGAGGAGCCGGAGGAACCCGACGAGCCCGACGGCGAAGGACCGTGCCGGTCAGCAGGAACGCGGCCGGGTTCAGGCCGTTGGCGGCGGCCAGCGAGTCGACGCTGACGCCGGACCGAGCGGCGATCGCCGACAGCGTGTCGCCGGGTTGGACCACATAGCTTCCCGACGTGCTCGTGCTCGCGGGGACGGTCGTCGCTCGCGACGGCGTCGTCGGGGGCGGCCGGCGTGACCACGCTCGCCCCCTGCGGCGGGATCTGGATGGTCGAGCCGGCGAGCAGCTGGGTATCGGGTGAGAGCCCGTTGGCGGCGGCGAGAGCCGTCGACGCTCAGACCGTCCTGAGCGGCGATCGAAGACAGAGATTCACCGGCCGCGACGACGTGGATGAAGTACGCCGAGGCGGTCGCCGGGATGCCGAGGATGGCCCCGGCCGCAATCGTGATTAGCAGGGAGAGTCGCAAACGCATGCGCCCCAGTGTGGTCAACGCAGGCCCCAACCGGAATCGCTGCAACCGTCGTTGCCGCGTGCAAAATCGCGTTCAGCAGTTTGGTCGCGGAAGGATTCCGACCGCGGTCACGCCTCGGCTGCAGCCACCAGCGACCGAGCCGGAAGGCGCAGCACGCCGTCGGCCCCGACGTAGGGCTGCGCGAGTTCCGCGACTCGCTTGACCACCTCCGCGCGCTGCTCGTCCGAGAGCGGATCGAACACGTCGCCGAACATGCTCGAGAGATCGTCGGTCTCGGCGATGTACTCCCCGACGCTGTCAAATGCTCGCGGCGGACTCGACCGATTCGACGACCACGTCGAGGAACCCGGCGTCCTCGAGCAGCTCCTGCAGCGCGCCCGGGCGCCGCCAGCGCGAACATGCCCGGCGCTTCGGGATCGGGCTGCGTGGTGTGCCCGAGCTCGACCAGCGCGCGCGTCGTGATCGTCGCCCATGGGTTCACCGGAGGCTCGTCCCAGACGGCGAGCGCGACCCGACCACCCGGCCGCAGCACTCGGCGAACCTCACGCAGCGCGGCCTCCGGATCGACCGCGAACATCAGTCCCCACTTGCAAAGCACGGCATCGACGCTCGCGGTCGTCGAGGTCGATCCACTCGAGCTCGATCCGCTTGAACTCGACGTTGTCGATCCCCATCTCGTTCGCGCGGGCGCGCGCGACGTCGAGCATCTCGTCGGTCGCGTCGCTGCATACGAGCATGCCGCCGGGGCGGATCAGCTCGGCGGCGAGGAACCCGGTCTCCCCCGGCCCGGCCGCGAGCTCGAGCACCCGCAGCCCGGGCTGCAACCCGGCATGGTCGAGCATCCAGGCCGACACCGGCAGCCCGAACTCGCGCACCCTCTGCGCCCGTTTTCCCCAACCGGCCGCCGCGCGTCCCCACCGCTCGAGCATCTCGGCCCGCACAGCGTCGGGATCCGAGACGCCCATCTAGTCGCCCTCCCCATCGGGCGCGCGCTTCGACAGCCGCCGCGTGATCTCCTCGAACGCGCCCTCGATCTGCCCGCTCAAGCGCCGCTGGAAGATCGCCATCACCGCCTCGGACGCTACCGGCCCGAGACGCTCGACCGCGTGCTCGATCTCCGGCCACCGCTCGGCCGGCATATCCGCCTGCGCGAACGGCTTCCAGATGTCGTGCAGGAACAACTCGACGAACGAGCGGGACACCGATTCGCAGTGTCGGTCGATCTCCTCGAGGATCGACAGTGCGCTGCGCAGTGAGATCCCGCGCCCGACGACCTCCTCGGCGATCGCCAGCAGCGACGGGCTCGGCGCCCGGAAGCGCTCGTCGCCGATCGGCACGAGCACGCCGAGCCGCTCGGCCTCCGCCAGCACCTCGGGCGCCTCCTGCGCGCTGACGCGGAACCGCTTGCCGAGCTCCTCGAGTGTCAGCGTCTCACCGGGCTCGGTGCTCGCGGCCGCGCTCACCGCCTCGCCGAACCGCCTGATCCGCTCGGCGGTGCCCTGAGTGTCGTCGAGCAGCCGCTTGATTCCGCCGAGGTTGAAGCCGTCGTCCTGGAGCTCGCGGACCAGCCGCAGCTGCGCGAGGTGCTCGGGCCCGTAGTAGCCGACACGCGCGCGCACCTCGGGCGGGTCGAGCAGTCCGCGCGCCTGATGGGCGCGGATATTGCGCACCGACATGCCGGACTGCGACGCCAGCTGCTCGATCGTCAGCTGGTTGGGGGAGTCGGCTTCCTCGTATCTCGGCGCTGAGGACACGCCACCGATTAAAGCTGGCGCCGCAGCAGCTTGCCCGACGCGGTACGCGGAAGCCGGTCGGCGAACTGCACGGTCTTGGGCACCTTGAACCCCGCCAGCCGCGCTGCGCAGTAGGCCCGCAGCTCATCCGGCCCCGCCGCCGCGCCGTCGCGGAGCACGACAGTCGCGACCACTGCCTCCCCCCACTCCGGGTCCTCGCGCGGATGGACCGCCGCGTCCTCGACCGCCGGATGCTCGAGCAGTGCCGCCTCAACCTCGGCGGGAGCGACGTTCTCGCCGCCGGTGACGATCGTGTCGGCCTTGCGGCCGACGATCTCGAGGCGGCCGCGCTCGTCGAACCGGCCGAGGTCGCCGGTGTGGAGCCAGCCGCGCTCGTCCGCGGCGCCGGGCGAGACGATCGGGCCGCGGACCATCAGCTCGCCCTCGGACGTGCGGAGGTCGACGCCCGGAAGCGGCCAGCCGAACGTGGCGATCTGCGAGCACGCCTCGGTCATGCCGTACGTCGGGGCGACGGGCACTTCGGCGTCGCGCGCGCGGTCTAGCAGCGCCGGCGCGATCGGCCCCCCGCCGACCAGCGCCCATCGCAACGTGGGCGGCCTCTGGAGACCTGCGTCGAGCAGCCGCGAGAGCATCGTCGGCACCAGCGACACCAGCGTGATCCGCCGCCCCGGGTCCATCAGGTCATCCAGCACGGCCTCGGTGTCGAATCGTCCGTGGAGCACCGCCGTGGTGGCGTAGATCGCGCTGCGGATCGGGATCGACAGCCCGCCGACATGCGTGAGTGGCATCGGGCACAACCAGCGCTCCGCGGGGTCGAGCCCGAGCGCCACCGCCGAGCCGAGCGCGCTGGCGAGGAAGTTGCCCCGAGTGAGGACGACCGGCTTGGGCGCCGCGGTCGTCCCCGAGGTGTGCATCACCGCGACATCCGGGTCACCGCTCGACTGGCCCCTCCGCTCAAGCCTGGCTGGCTGGCCAGCCAAGCTGGGTGGGGTTCTGATAACCAAATCCGCGCCGGCGAGCCGCTCCTCCTGCTCCGCCAGGCTCAACCGCAGGTCGATCGGCACCGCCGCCGCGCCGGCCAGCAGGCATGCGTGGAGCGCGATCACGAAGTCTTCGCCCGGCGGCATCGCGATCGCGACGCGCAGCGCGCCCTCGAGCTCCCCCGCTCGGGCCAACGCGGCGTCGCGCAGCTCGGCGTAGGTCAAGCGACGCTCGAGCCCCTCGATCGCAACGCGGTCGGGGTGCTTGGCGGCGGCGGCGTGGACCCAGTCGGACACGACCAACACGGTAGTCTCGCCCGCGTGCCAACGACGTGGAAACCAGCCGGCGAGTACCTCGACATCCGCTACGAGACGGCGACCGGCGAGGACGCCGGCGTCGCGAAGATCACGATCAACCGGCCCGAGGTCCGCAACGCATTCCGGCCCGAGACCGTGGTCGAGCTCTCAGACGCGTTCACGCGCGCCCGCGAGGACCTCGACGTCGGCGTCGTGATCCTGACCGGCGAAGGCCCCGACGCGTTCTGCTCGGGAGGCGACCAGCGTGTGCGCGGGTCGCGCGGCGGCTACGTCACCGGTGCTGACCCCACATCCGCGGGCAGCCACGAGGCTGTCGGGCGGTTCGAGGTCACCGACCTGCACGTCCAGATCCGCCGGTTGCCGAAACCGGTCGTCGCGATGGTGGCGGGCTACGCGGTCGGCGGCGGCCACGTCCTGCACGTCGTCTGCGACCTGACGATCGCGGCCGATAATGCCCGCTTCGGCCAGACCGGTCCGCGGGTCGGCTCGTTCGACGGCGGCTTCGGCGCGACCGTGCTCTCACGGCTGGTCGGACCCAAGAAGGCCAAGGAGATCTGGTTCCTGTGCCGTCAGTACGACGCGAACGAGGCGCTGGCGATGGGGCTCGATAAACACGGTCGTCCCGCTCGACCAGCTCGAGCAGGAGACCGTCAAGTGGTGTCGCGAGATGCTCGCGCTGTCGCCGTTCGCGCTGCGCATGCTCAAGGCCAGCTTCAACGCCGACGAGGACGGCCTCGCCGGCATCCAACAGCTCGCCCACGACGCGAACCTGCTCTTTTACATGAGCGAGGAGGCGCAGGAGGGGCGCAACGCCTACCTCGAGAAGCGCAAGCCGGACTTCTCGAAGTTCCCGCGCCGGGCGTGATGTCCACGACACGGGCCGCCACCAGGCCGAACGGGGTTCGCATCTGGATGATGGCCGCGCGCGTGCGGACGCTGCCGGCGGCGATCGCGCCCGTGCTCGTCGGGACCGCGCTCGCGGGCTTCCTGCACGTGTTCCATCCGCTGCGGTTCATCGCCGCGCTGATCGGCGCGATGTTCATCCAGATCGGCACGAACCTGTCGAACGACTACTCGGACGCGCGGCGCGGGGCCGACACCGAAGACCGCCTCGGGCCGGTGCGGGTCACCGCGGGCGGTCTCGTGCCGCCGCGGCAGGTCTTGATCGCGACATACCTGACGTTCGGCGTCGCGGTGCTCGCCGGGGTCTACCTCGTCGTCGTCGCGGGCTGGCAGCTACTGCTGGTCGGCGCCGCCTCGATCCTGGCCGGCGTTCTCTACACCGGCGGCCCGAAGCCCTACGGGTATGAGGGCTTAGGAGAGTTGTTCGTGTTTCTGTTCTTCGGGATCGTCGCGGTGGCGGGATCGTTCTTCGTCCAGGTCGAGCATCTGGACTGGGAGGCGTTCGCGCTCGCGGTGCCCGGTCGGGCTACTGGCGGCCGGGCTGCTGATGGTCAACAACGCCCGGGACATCGATACCGACCGCCGCGCCGGCAAGCGAACGCTGGCGGTGCGGATCGGGCGTGAACGCGCCCGAACGCTGTTTGCCGTGACCGTCTACCTGGCCTATCTGCTCGTGCCGGTGACGTGGGCGTTCGGCCCGCTCGGCCCGTGGCTGCTGCTGGCCTGGCTGACGCTTCCGCTCGCGGCCCGGGTCGTGCGCATCGTGCGCAACCGCACGGACGGACTGTCGCTCAACGGCGCCCTCGCCCAGACAGGGATGCTCCAGCTCGCCTTCTGCACGCTGCTGGCCGCCGGTCTGCTGTTGAGTCGGTGAAGGTCGACATCCAATATCTATCGGCGCGGATGCGCGCGCCGTTCGTTTCGGCATCTGGATCCATTGATGCTCGCGAGCTCGTACTTTTGCGGCTCGAGGACTCGGCCGGGCGGGTCGGGTTCGGCGAAGCCGCGCCGCTGCCCGACTACAACGGCGTGAGCATGGACGACGTGCGCGAGGCCCTTACCGGATGCCGGTCGACGCTGGCGCGCGCCGCGCGGCTCGCGCGCGAGGAGCTGCTGGCGCAGTGCACCGAGGTCGCGGTGCTGCCGCCCGCGGTCGCGGCGATCGATCTGGCGCTGTGGGACCTCGAGGGCCGCCGAACCGGGCAGCCGGTGTGGCGGTTGCTCGGCGCGCGCGCCGCGGAGCCCGTCGAGGTCAACTACACGATCGCCGCCGGCGATCGTGCCGGCGCCGCCGCGCAGGCAAGCGAAGCCAAGGCGGCGGGCTTTCGCTGCGTCAAGGCAAAGGTCGGGATCGGCGACGACGCCGGGCGGCTCGCCGCGATCCGAGCCGTGCTCGGACGGGACGTGGCGATCAGGCTCGACGCGAACGGAGTCTGGTCCGGAGAGGAGGCCGCCGCCGCGCTGCGCGTGCTCGGGCCGATCGGTATCGAGCTGTGCGAGGAGCCGGTTCGCGGCCTTGCCCAGATACGCGAGCTCGCCGGGGCGACGACCGTGCCGATCGCGCTCGACGAGACCGCTTCTGCCATTGGCGCGCTCGAGACGCGCGTCTGCCAGGCCGTGTGCCTGAAGATCGCGAGCTGCGGCGGGATCACCGGCGTGCTCGACGCGGCCCGCCGGGCGCGGGCCGCCGGCTACGAGGTCTACCTTGCCTCGACCCTCGACGGCCCGCTCGGAATCGCGGCTGCTTTGCATGCCGCGGCGGTCCTGCGGCCGGCGCGCGCCTGTGGCCTGGCGACGCTCGCGCTGTTCGCGGATCGCGAGGATCCGTTGCCGTCGCGGGCAGGGCGAATCGAGGTTCCGGCCGGTTCCGGCCTCGGTGACGGACTCGTCTCCTGGTATCTCGCCGGTTGATCCCCGTCCGCGTGAGCGAGGTCACGCATGATTCGCTTCGCCAGCGGGTACTAGCGTGAACCAAAGAAATTTGCCGTGCCTACTAAAGCCATCGGGCTCAGGTGACGACCATGTTGATCAACTGAGCAAGACGTTCTCACCGGGAGATCCAAGATGAGTCCTGAACGTTCCAAGGCATACCGGCGGGTTATGAAGACGCTCGACGACATGGGCCCGAGCAAGCTGCTCGACGGCGAGCAGCAGCGGATCCGCTACGCCGCCGACAATCTTGTCTTCAGCACGGACCTGAACACCGACGTCGAGGCGTGCGACGCGCTCGAAGACGTCGCGGCTCTGTGTCGCGCGCTCGTCGAGAGCGGCCGCTGGGAGCAGGCCACCGCGATGCGCCTCGTCGACGACGTGTGCGAGTGCGGGCCGGTCAGCCCGATCGTGCTCCAGGCCGCCTAGCTCCCGATCAGAGCCGCTACGCGCTCTGGCGCCTCCAGATGCACGGCGTGACCCGCGCCCGGGATCACGGCGACCTGCGCGTCTCGTAGGCCGCGGGTCATCTCGGTCGCGATCGCGCTGAACTTCGCGTCGCGCTCGCCGACGATCAGCGTCACCGGCGGCTCGATCTCGGCCAGCCGATCCCACAGCGACGGCAGCGCGCCCGTGCCGAGGCCGCGCAGCGCTCTGGCGAGCCCGGCCGGCTGATTTCGCAGGCGGTCGGCGTGAACCGCCGCCGCCACCTCGGGGGGCTGGCCGGCGAGCACGGGCGTCCGGGCCCACCGTTCGGCGAACTCCTCGATCGTCATGGCTTCCACGTCATCGGCGAGGCGCTCGTCGGCGGCGCGGCGTTCCGCGCGCTCAGCCGGATCGGCGACCCCGGGGCTGGCCCCGATCAGCACCAGCCGCTGCACCCTCGGCCCGAGCGCGGGTGCCAGCGCGGCGTGGAGCGCGAGCCGACCGCCCATCGAGTAGCCGACCAGCGTGAACCGCGCCGGCGCGCCCCCGACCAGGTCCCCGAGCACGGCCTCGAGCGCGACCGGCTCGCGCTCGGCAGCGGACCCGTGCCCGCGGATGTCCGGCGCGAGCGCGCGGTAGCGTTCCCCGAGCGCCGCGACCACGGGGTCCCAGCTCGCTCCGGTGTGGGTGAAGCCGTGGAGGAGAACGACATCGCGCGCCATCAATTCCGCATCATGACCGCCACTGACACCTACCTGCTGCTGCGCGCGTTCTGTGACGAGCTCGCCCGCTGTGGGATGGAGCACGCCTGCACCGCGCCGGGGTCGCGCTGCACGCCGATCGTGCTGTCGCTCGTGCGCGAGGACCGGATCCGGTGCTGGTCGCACATCGACGAGCGTTGCGCGGGCTTCTTCGCGCTCGGCGCCGCCAAGCGCTCCAGACGGCCGGTCGCGGTCACCTGCACGTCCGGAACGGCCGCGGCCAACCTGGCGCCGGCGGTCATCGAAGCCCGGCACGCGCGCGTGCCGCTGATTGTCCTCACCGCCGACCGCCCGCCGGAGCTTCGCGAGGTCGGCGCCGGCCAGGCGATCGACCAGCTCAAGCTCTACGGCGACGCGGTCAAGTGGTTCTTCGAGGTCGGCGTGGACGAGGCGACGCCGGCGGCGCTGCGGTTCATTCGCACGCTCGCCTGCCGTGCCTATTGGACGGCCGCTGCGGGTCCGCCCGGACCGGTACATCTCAACTTCCCGCTCCGCGAGCCGCTCGTGCTTGACCGGCCACTGCCGCTGCCCGAGGACGCCACCGGCCGCGACGGCGCGACGCCATACGTGGTGCTCGACGCGCCGCCCGCGATCGCACCCGCCGGTGGCCCGCCCCCGTTCGGTCAGATCGTGATCGTCGCCGGCCAGGACCGCGACCACGAGGCGGCGCGCGAGCTCGCCGGCTTCGCCGACCGGATGGGGATTCCGCTACTGGCCGACCCGATGTCCGGCGCGCGCGCCGGTCGGGCGGCGATTGCGCACTACGACCTGCTGCTGCGCGACCCCGAGTTCGCACGGACGCACCAACCGCAGTTCGTCATCCGCGTCGGCGACCTGCCCACGTCCAAGCCGCTGCGGGCGTGGCTGGCGGGCCTGGTGGACACGGCCCAGGTCGCGTTCGATCCCGACGGCACCTGGCAGGATCCCGATGCGGTCGTCGGGGTGAGGGTGCGAGCCCCGTATCGGGCGCTCCTCGACCGGTTCACCGACGGGCCGGCCCTGATCACAGACCGCGAGTGGTACGCCTCGTGGCGAGCCGCCGACGACGCGATCGCCGGCGCGATCGAGCGCACGCTCGCCGAAGAGCTGTCAGAGCCGCTGGTGGCACGCAGCCTCGGCGAGTGGCTGCCCCCGGAGGCGGCGCTGTTCGTCGCCTCCTCGATGCCCGTCCGCGACGTCGAGGAGTTCTGGACGGCGCGTGACCGCGGCCCGCTCGTGCTCTCGAACCGCGGCGCCAACGGTATCGACGGCACCGTCTCCTCCGCGTTCGGCGCGGCCGCCGCCGGCGACGGCCCGGTCGTGCTCCTGATCGGCGACGTCGCGCTCGCGTACGACATCGGCGGCCTGCTGGCGGCCTCGCGGCTCCATCTCCCGCTCACGATCGTGCTGCTGAACAACGACGGTGGCGGGATCTTCCACTTCTTGGCCGTCGCCGGCGAGACCGACGCGTTCGAGGAGCACGTCGCGACCCCCCACGGCCTCGACTTCGCCCGCGCCGCCGCGCTGTACGGATGCGAGTACCGCAGGCCGGACACCTTGGCCGGGCTGCACGACGCGGTTGACGCCTCGATCGCCGCCACCGACACCACGATCATCGAGGTGCGGACCGACCGCGAGCAGAATCTGGCGCTGCACCGCCGAGTCGCCGAGGCCGCGCTGGCCGCGCTGCCGCGCGGCTGATCCCGGCGCCGCTACCCGGACAGCACCGGCAGCAACGCGCCGAGCTTCACCTCGGTTTCGGCGAGCTCCGCCACCGGGTCTGAATCGCGCACGATCCCCCCGCCGGCGTACAGATGGGCCACGCGCCCGCGCACGAGCGCGCACCGCAGCGCCACGCAGAACTCGCCGTCGCCGGTCGCGTCTGTCCACCCCACCGTGCCCGCGTACCAGCCGCGGTCGAGCCCCTCGAGCGCCGGGATCAACGGAGCCGCGACGTCAGCCGGCTCTCCCCCGACTGCCGGCGTCGGATGCAGCACTCCGGCGAGCTCGATCGCGCTGAGCGGCTCGGCCAGCTGGGCGCGGATCGGAGTGCCGAGGTGGATGATGTTGGCGACTCGCACGAGCGCCGGCTCGGGCGCGGCCGTCACCCACACCGAATGGGGCCGGAGCGCCCGGGCGATCCGGCGCACGACGATCGAGTTCTCCTCGCGGTCCTTGTCGCTCTGGAGCAGCTGCTCGCCGAGGTGCTCGTCCACCGCTGGGTCGGCGCTCCGGCGCGAGGAGCCGGCGAGCGCGACCGTGCTCGCGCGTTGGCCGTCCCGGCGGACCAGCAGCTCCGGGCTCGCCGCGATGAACGCCCCGTCGCCGCGGCCGACCGCGAACACGTAACAGGAGGGGAATGCCTCGCGGAGCAGCCCGAGCACCGCGCCCAGCTCGTGGTCGAGGGGGGCGTGCACCTCGACCTCGCGCGCGAGCACGATCTTCTCGAGCTCGCCGGCGCGGATCCGCTGCACGGCCCGCGCCACCGCCTCCTCGTAATGCGACGGCGGCATCGGGCTGAGAACCTTGTACTCCCCCGCCGGCGCGGGGTCGAGCAGCGGCAGCGGCGCCGTGCGAAGCTCCGCAAGCCGTCCCGCGACCCGCGCCTCGAGATCCGACACCACGTCATCCGGTGCGACCTCGACGTTCACGGTCAGCGCCACCCGGTCACCGCCGCGTGCCAGCGACAGCTCGGGGACCACCAGCGACGCCGGCGGGAACCCCTGCCATCGTGGTGAGGCGCCACCGTCGGGCGCGAACGCGAAGCCGCCGAGCGCCACCAGACCCGCACCCGGCGGCCCGTCGGGGGCATCCGCGAGGGCGGCTGCGGCCACCGCCGACCACCGCCTGGCCACCGCCCCGAACCGGTCGGCGCCGCGTGCCTCGAGCTCTCTTACGGACCCGATCGCGGCCACCGCGTACCCGTCCCGATCGGGCTGCTCGAGGCAGAACCAAGGCTCACCGGGGCGCCGTGAAGCGATCGCGACGGCGGTCGGATCGACCCCACGGTCGACCCGGCAGGTGACGCTGGCCAGCTCGGGCGTCCCGGTGGCGCGAGCGCGCCGAAGCGCCGCCTCGAGCCTTCGCTCGAGCCGCCTCGCACTTTCGGCGTCGAGCCAGCCCGACGCCGGCGAGAGCCCAGTCGCGTGGACGGTCATGCCGGGAGGCTACCCGTCCGGCGCTAGGTCTCGGCTCGTCCCCGTGCGATCGCGATCTCGCCGGTCCGCGCCATCTCGATCAGCCCGAACGGCCGGATGAGCTGCTCGAACGCCTCGACCTTGTCGTAGGTCCCGGTCAGCTCGACCACGATCGAGCGCTTGGTCACGTCGACCACCTTCCCGCGGAAGATCTCACAGATCTGCATGACTTCCGCCCGGCTGGCGCCGTCGGCTGAGATCTTGAACAGCGCGAGCTCGCGCGCGAGCGTCTCGCGCGGCTCGAGGTCGCGGATCTTGATCACGTTCACGAGCTTGTGCAGCTGCTTGGTGACTTGATCGATCGGGTGCAGGGCGCCGTCGAGCGTCAGCGTGATCCGGGAGATGCGCTCGTCGTCGGTGGGTCCGACCGCGAGCGTGTCGATGTTGAACCCACGGCGCGCGAACAGACCCGCGATCCTGGTCAGGACACCCGGCTTGTTCTCGACCGTGATCGAGAGCACGTGCTTGCGTCCGCTGCGCAGGCCGACCGCGGCCTCCAGCTCGTCGAGCGACAGGACCTCTTTGGTGGCTGGCTCACCCATCGCTCAGCCCACCATGTTCCGGGCCGGCTGCCCGGCCGGGATCATCGGATAGGTGTTCTCCTCGCGCGTGACGCGCACATCGACGAGCACCGGGCCGTCCGTGGCGAGCGCCTGCTTCATGTCGTCGACGAGGGTGTGCTTGTCCTGCAGCCGGATTCCGGTGGCGCCGTAAGCCTCGGCGAGCTTGACGAAGTCGGGCCACTGTCCCATGTCGACCTGGCTGTAGCGCTTGTCCCAGAACAGCTCCTGCCACTGACGGACCATGCCGAGGTAGCCGTTGTTCATGATGAACACCTTGATCGCGATGCCCTCCTGGGCGCAGGTCGCGAGCTCCTGCATGTTCATCTGCACCGAGCCGTCGCCGGCGATGCACACGACGGTCTGATCCGGGCAGCCGACCTTCGCGCCCATCGCCGCCGGCAGGCCAAAGCCCATCGTGCCCAGCCCGCCCGAGTTGATCCACCGCCGCGGCTTGGGGAAGTGGTAATACTGGGCCGTCCACATCTGGTGCTGGCCGACGTCGCTGGTGACGATCGCGTCGCCGCCGGTCGCCTCGTACAGCGACTGGATCATGTACTGGGGCTTGATCTCGGAATCGGTCGAGTCTTCGTAGCGGAGCGGATGGCGCTCCTGCCACACGCGGATCCGCGACCACCACTCCTCGAGCCGCCCGGGCTCGCCGGCCACCGCGCGGTACTCGGCGGTCAGCCGCGGCAGGATGTTCCTCGCGTCGCCGACGATCGGGATGTGGGCCGGGACGTTCTTGGAGATCTCGGCGGGGTCGACGTCGATGTGGATGAACTTGGCGCGCGGAGCGAACTCAGACAGCTTGCCGGTGACGCGGTCGTCGAAGCGCGCGCCAACCGCGCAGATCAGGTCCGCCTCGTCCATCGCGTAGTTCGCCGCCCGGGTGCCGTGCATCCCGAGCATCCCGAGCCACTGCTCGTGCGGCGCCGGGAACGCGCCCAGTCCCATCACGGTGCACGTCACCGGGAACCGATCGGCGGTCGCGAGCTCGGTCAGCTCGGCGGCCGCGTTCGCGGAGGTGACGCCGCCACCGGCGTAGATGATCGGGCGCCGCGCGTTCGCGAGCGCCTTGGCGGCGATCCGGATCTGCTTCTGGTTGCCCTCGATCGTCGGCTGGTAGCCCGGGAGGCGCACGTCGCTGACCGGCTCATACGGGATGTCCGCGCGGCTCAGATCCTGCGGGATGTCGACCACCACCGGGCCGGGGCGCCCGGTCCGCGCGATGTGAAACGCCTCGTGGATCGACCGCGGGATCTCGAGCGGGTGCTGGATCATGAAGCTGTGCTTGACGACCGGCATCGTGATCCCGATCGTGTCGGCCTCCTGAAAGCCGTCGGTCCCGAGCAGCTCGGTCCGCACCTGGCCGGTGATGAACACGACCGGGACCGAGTCCATCATCGCGTCGCAGATCGGCGTGACCAGGTTGGTCGCGCCCGGGCCACTGGTCGCCAGCGACACGCCGACCTTGCCGGTGGCCTTCGCGTATCCCTCGGCCGCGTGTCCGCCGCCGGCCTCGTGGCGCACCAGGATGTGGCGGATGCCGGCGTCGTAGAACGCGTCGTAGGTGGGGAGATTCGCTCCGCCGGGGAGGCCGAATACGACGTCCACACCCTCAGCCTTCAAGCATTCCATCAGGGCGTCGACTGCACGCATAACTTTCGCCTCCTCTCGGCAATTGGGTAGACGCAACCGCTAGGCGCGGGGCGCCGAGCCAGTCTAACAACGGCTTTCGGCTTCACAAGTGGCCTCGCGGCAGCCTCCTCCGGGCCGGATCACGAACGCCGAATCGTTTGTGCCGCGGGCGGTCCGAGTGCCCGAGTGAACAGCGGCGCTATGCCCGCGGCGGCCCGATTGCCGCTTCAGGAGCGATGGCGACGTCGGGGAACTCGAGCTCGGCGCCGCAGCTCATGCAGACCGCGTCGTGCAGCTTCAGGAGACGACCACACCTTGGGCACTGCCGCCGCAGCTCTTGGTTGTCCCAGCGGTAGCAGACCGCGGCAAGCAGCCCGAAGAACGGGATCAGCGAGACCAGGAACCAGAGCACAAATGAGCTGCCCTTTATCCGCCCGACGATTCCGCCCGCCAGGCCGAAGAAGAACAGAATTACGACCAAGCCCATGTCACCCATGGGCCGGCCTTCACCACACGATGGTCTTGACCGCCCACAGAACGGCAAGAACCGCCGCAATCACCACGACGGTCCAGAAGATCGCCATCACAAACCCGATGAGGATCTTTACGGCCAGCGCCGCTACGACAATCAGAACCAGCCCCGCTGCGGCCTTCCGCAACACCGGCGGGCGCGAACGATGAGCTTCAACTTGAGAATCCATGAGACAAGCGTACCGCGGCGGGATCGCGGACTTCGAATGTCTCAGTCGTACAGGCGCTTGAGATACTCGAAGCCAGGCTCGCGTCCTGCCGCCGGCGGGTTCAAACGGAGGCGCGCAAGTCGGTAGCGCCGGACCGGAGCGGCCGGGGACTGTGCGCCTACACCGCGGCGGTCCTCGACGAGCAGGACCTTGGAGGCCTTCATTGGACTGGTCATGACGAGCATGATCGGCCCGGAGAGCCGCGAGCACATTGGCCCTGCGGCCAAACTTCGCCGCTCGGGTCTACGCCCCGGGGCCCGAAGGTCAGCGACGGCGCGCTTGCGCCCCGGCCACGTCCAGCGCCTCCCGCGCTGCCGCCGGTATCCGCCGGCGCACGCGCCACCGCGCGCCCGAGAACGACAGGTTGGCCACAGTCGCGAACCCGGCCTCGTCCGTCCGGAGAGCCAGGAGCAGATGGGCAATCCGGTCGGTCGGAGGCAGCGAGGGGTCGGGAACCCTCACGCAGTAGCAGTTGACCCGCCGGCCGCCCGGGCGGACGAGGAGCGCACCGGCCTGCCCGAGCAGCCAGACGCCGAGCCGGCCGCGCTCGAGCGCCACCCCCGTCCGCAGGTGCAGCTCGCGTGCGCGGTGATCGACCAGATCTCCGAGCAGACCCACGGCAACGCGCTCGGCCTCCCCGGACGTCGAGCGACGCGGGCGCAGGACCTTGGCGCCGCGCGACGCGTAAAGCTCGGGGATCGCCCATGCGTGGGCCAGGAGAATGAGCGACACCGGGGCGAGGACCGGGAGGAGAGCGGACAGCGCGACGGCCGCGACAACGAACGGGACGGTGTGCGCGACCGTAGTCGCGGTCCACAGCCGACCCGTCCGGGTCAGCCGCTGCTCACTCGCGCGCGGACGCCAGTGGACGCGCGCGAGTTCGGGTAGGGCCTCGGCCCCGCCGTACTCCAGTTGACCGGTTGCCGGGCCCGTCCTAACCGCCGGCGATCGGCCTGCGCAGGATCACCAGCGAGGCGTCGACCGGAAGCTCGCGCACGTGCTCAGCGTGCCCCTCCCCCTCCGAGACGACGGCGTAGTAGCCGTTGTCCAGCTCCGCGCGAAACGCCAGGACCGCCGCCTCGACGGCCGGCGAATCGTCGGCGGTCCATTCGGCGACGGTGGTGTGGCCGCTCTCGTCCATGCGGACTAGTCGGGACATGGCTGGGCCTCCTCGGGAGTAGCGATCACCCTGAATCGTACGCCCACTTTTCAGCGGCCTAATCGGCACGGTTTGGTGATGTTCGGGCAGGGTTTGACAACGTTAGGACGGGGTTTCGCGACTTTGGAAGTTGTTAAGCAACTTCTCGAGGTTTGCGGACAATTGTGGTATCTTTGTTAACCGAAAGGGAGAGCATCGTGCACGCCGATGGGGATGGCAGAAGCGCACGAGGCGGTTGCTCGTTTGTCGTGCTAGGGGACCAAGGGAATAGGGACGCCGGACAGTGGCGCATACGCCTGCCGCATCACACGTTGATCAACCGAGCACGCTCGCGCTCACACGCTCGCCGGGGGACGTCCTGGCCAGGACGATCGTGGCGCTGCTCGACCCGCCCGGCTGGTTCAGGCTGCGCCTGCTCGTCGACATCGTCGTGCTGTACCTGGCCTCGAGCGCTGCGCTGTTCGCCGACCCAAGCATCAGTGGAGCGGCCGTAGACCGCTGGCTGGCGGCGATCTTCCCGTTGATCGTGCTGGCCTTCCTGCGCGCCGGCAACGGCCGGGAGGGCCGCCTGAGCGTCTCATTGGTCGACGCGACCACGCACGTGCTCGGAGCCGCGTCGCTCGCGGCGATGCTGACGATCGGGCTCGCCTCGATTGCCGGTGGCCAGCACCCCGTGGCGATGGCGCTTCGGCTATGGCTGTTTGCCGCGGTCTACCTGTCGGTTGCCCAAGCGGTGCTTCTGTCCGTCCGCAAGCAGGCGGTCCGGACCAAGGCGCTGGCCACCCCGACGCTGATCATGGGCGCGGGGCGCGTCGGCGAGCACCTCGTCAAGCGCTTGGTCGGCGACCCCAGCTACGGCCTTCATCCGGTTGGGTACCTCGACGACGATCCGCTCCCGGGCCTCAGTAGCGACCGACGCGATTCGCTGCCCGTCCTCGGCGGGGCCGGCGACCTGACGGACGCGGTCCAGCGGACCGGCGCTCGCCACGTCATCCTGGCCTTCTCCACCGAGCCCGATCATGTCCTCGTGAATCGAGTCAGGGAGTGCGAGCAGCTCGGGCTCGGCGTCTCGCTGGTCCCGCGACTCTACGAGTCGATCAACGATCGCGCGACGTTCGATCACGTCGGCGGCCTTCCACTGCTCACGCTCCATCCGATCGACCCGCGCGGCTGGCAGTTCGCCGTCAAGCATGGCGTCGACCGCGCCTTCGCGCTGGCCGCCTTGGTGGCGCTGAGCCCGCTGATGGCCGCGGTCGCGATCGCGGTGCGACGCAGCTCGCCTGGTCCGGTCCTGTTCCGCCAGCGCCGCGTCGGGCGCGACGGGCGGGAGTTCGACGTCCTGAAGTTCAGGACGATGTGGGAACACGAGCCGACCGCCGACGCGTTCGAGCTTCCGAGCGGCATCGCGCCCGGAGGAGTCGAGGGCAGGGACCGCCGGACGGGCGTGGGCCGGATCCTGCGCAGTTTCTCGCTCGACGAGCTGCCGCAATTGATCAACGTGCTGCGGGGCGACATGAGCCTCGTCGGCCCGCGCCCGGAGCGCCCGGAGTACGTCGAGCGATTCTCGCGCGACCTGGCGCGCTACCAGGATCGCCACCGTGTGAAGTCCGGCATCACCGGTTGGGCCCAGGTGAACGGCTTGCGCGGACAGACCTCGATCGCCGACCGCGTCGAATGGGACAACTACTACATCCAGAACTGGTCGTTGCGACTGGATCTGCGGATCGTCGTGCTGACGGTCGCCGAGATGCTTCGGTTCCGTGACAGCGTAACCAGACGTCCGGGGTATCCAAGAACCGCCGATCCGTCCCCTGCCCCAGCCGCCCGCGAGAGCTCTCGATGGTCCGACCGGCAGCCGGCCGGTCGACCGTAACGCCGCGGGCCAGCCCGTCGCACAGCTAGCACAGCTCCCCCGAATGCGCCACACAGCTACGCGGACGCGCATTCTGTTCCTGATCGACTACGCCCTGTCCACCGGCGGCGCAGAGCGACTCGCGGTAGGTCTCGCCTCGCACTTGCCGCAGGACCGCTTCGAGCCGTGGATGTGCGTGACCCGCAAATCTGACGCTGGGGCGTCATCGGCCCTCGCCGACGCGGGTGTGCGGCATCTGACCCTCGGGCGGACGACAAAATGGGATGTCCACCGTCTCGGCCGCCTCGCACGCATACTGCGAGCCCAACGGTTCGACATTCTCCACACGCACAAGTTCGGCTCCAATCTGTGGGGCACGCTGATCGGTAGCGCGTGCCGGATTCCGGTAATCGTCGCCCACGAGCACAGCTGGTCCTACGAGGGCAACCCGCCCCGGGCGTGGCTCGACGGGAACGTGATCGGGCGGCTCGCCACGAGGTTCGTCGCGGTCTCCAGCGCGGACGGACGGCGAATGGTAAGCAGGGAAGGAGTCAGCGCCGACAAGGTGACTGTCATTCCGAATGCTTACATTCCAAGCCCCACGAGCTCTCACGGTGACGTGCGCAGAGAGCTTAGATTGGACCCGGATGCCCCGGTGATCGGCATTGCCGCGGTGTTGCGACCTGAGAAGCGGATCGACTTGTTGCTCGAGGCCCATGTCAAGGTGCGATCCGTGGTGCCGCAAGCGCAGCTCGTGATCGCAGGTGATGGCGAATGCAGGCCGGCCCTGGAACGGCAGGCGCGTGATCTCGGACTCCGACACAGTGTCCACTTTCTGGGCGCACGCACCGATGTCGACAGCGTTCTTCGAGCCGCTGACGTCGGCGCCCTGTCATCAGACCGGGAAGGCTCCCCTTTGCTCGTGTTCGAGTGCATGGCCAACAACACGCCGCTGGTTGCGACCGCTGTGGGCGGCGTGGCGGATGTGGTACAGCACGGACGCACCGGACTACTCGTCCCGCGACGGGACCCCGATGCGCTCGCGGCCGGTCTGATCAGTCTGCTCACGGATCACGAGCAGCGCGCTCGGATGGCGGCGGCGGCGCGGGATAACCTGCGTCGCTACACCATAGACGTGATCGCAGCACGCTTCGCAGCTCTGTACGACACGTTGGTGGTGCCGGAGCGATGACCGACGGCCTTATATCGAAGCGTCCGAACGCGGGATTCTGGTCGAGCGCCCGGAGCTTCTTCCTGCCCGTGGGCGTCCACATCGACCCCGCCGGCGTGCATGGCTACCCGATCGATCTTCGCGTAAAGGCCGATGCGCCCCGGGGAGCTTCACCAGCGGTGCTCGGCGGAGGCAGCCTGCATGTCGGCGTCACCCAGTATGGCCTCGGATGCTACGAGCGCTGGCTGGCCGGCCAGGGGTCCGAGTGGTTGGAGGCCGCGCTGTCCGCTGGCCGTTTTCTGCTCAAGATCCAGGAGTCGAACGGCGCTTGGATGCATCCCAAGCCATTTCCCCATACGTTCGTTCTCTCTCCGCCCTGGGCTTCGGCGATCACACAGGGACAGGGGGCGAGTCTACTGGTGAGGCTCCACGCGGAGACTGGAGATAGTGAGCTGGCGCGCGCGGCAAGGCTTGCCCTCTCCCCGCTGTTCACATCTCAGGCTGAGGGCGGGCTCTGCGGCGACCTGGGCGGCCTGCCATGGCCCGAGGAGTATCCGACTACGCCGCAGTCGCACGTTCTCAACGGCGCGATCTTCGCGCTGTGGGGAATGCGCGACGTGGCGCTCGGGCTTGGGTGGGATAACGCCCGTGAGCAGTTCGAGCGCGGCGTTGATTCGCTGGCCTCCAACCTCCACCGCTTCGACACCGGAAGCTGGTCGCTCTACTCACTGTTTCCGCATCCGATCTTCAACCGGGCCAGCTCCTTCTACCACGACCTACACGTCAACCAGCTCACGGCGATGCAGCAACTGGCTCCCCGTCCCGAGTTCGAGCTGATCCGCAATCGTTGGGCGGGATACGCGACGTCGAGGTACTCGCGGGCGAAGGCGTTCGCCTGGAAAGCGACCTTTCGCCTACTGGTGCCGCGTAACCGGCTGCTCGCACGGACGGCTGCATGGACGCGGCGGTGACGGCATGAGGCCGCGCACTGACATCGAGAGCGAGGAGCGAGGGTTCAGCGCAAGCAAGCTCCTGGTTCTGTGCTATCACGCGATCAGCCCGCACTGGTCGGCCGGCCTGTCGGTCACCCCCGAAGCGTTCGAGCGCCAAGTCTCCAACCTCGTGCGAAAGGGTTGGGCCTCGGCCACGTTCACCGACGTGGTCCGCCAGGCGCCAGCGGACAAGACCGTGGTAATCACGTTCGATGATGCGTTCGCATCGGTCAAGACCTACGCGGAGCCGGTGCTGAGCGAGCTGGGAGTCAAGGGCACGGTGTTTGCTCCCACCGACTACGTGTCCAGGCGCGCGCCCCTCGCGTGGGCCGGGCTTGACCAGTGGGAGGAGAGCCCGGACGCCGGAGAGCTCACCCCGATGAGCTGGGACGATCTTCGCGAGCTCGCCGCGCTCGGCTGGGAGATCGGCTCGCATTCCCGGACGCATCCCTTGCTGACCTCACTCGGCGACGACGAGCTGGCTGGGGAGCTGGCCGGCTCCCGCGCGGAATGCTCTGAGCGGATCGGGCGGCGGGTCACGTCGATCGCCTACCCCTATGGCGACGTCGACGATCGCGTCATGGCCCACACGCAACAGGCCGGCTACGAGTGCGCCGCGGCGCTGGCGTGGCCCTCCTCCGAGCTCAACCGCTACCGCTTTCCCAGAATTGGCGTTTATCAACACGACTCCTGGGCGCGGTTCCGCCTCAAGATCGGCCGCTTGTCGCGGTCCCCGTATGGGTCGCGGCTGATCGCCCGGCGCACGGCTCACGGCCATCGCTTCTGAGCAGCCCGGTGACGTGACGATGACCGCGGCCGTGAAGGCCCTGAAGCTCGGGGTCTACTGCGACTTCTCCTATCGCGTCGCAGATGACTCGGTGTACGCGGAGCTCCCCTTCATCCTGTTCGTGGAAGGACTCGCTCCCCACTGCGAGCGGCTGGTGGTGTTCGGACGCATGGATCCCAGCTCGGGTCGGTTTCCTTACCGCCTCCGGGCGGCGGAGTTCGTTCCGCTCCCCTACTACCGCAGCGGGGCGGACCTAACCGGGGTGCTGCGCACGATTCCGAGCGCCATCCGCCGATTCTGGCGCGCGCTGGATCGGCTCGATGTGGTGTGGGTCCTCGGGCCCAATCCACCCCAAGCGCAGTTGTTCGCGCTTCTCGCAATGCTGCGCCGCCGCAAGGTGGTGCTGGGCGTTCGGCAGAACCTCCCCGAGCTCATCCGTCGTCGTCGTCCCCGGGAGCCCGTGGTGGTCGCCGCGGCGCATGTCCTGGAGGGCGCGTTCCGCGCTCTCTCCCACCTCGTGCCGGTCGTGGTCGTGGGTCACGACCTCGCCCGGCGCTACAGGGGGGCCAAGTCGATACTGAGCCTGTATGTGTCGCTGCTGGGGGAGTCCGACCTGCTCGCGGGCGATGATGACCGTCGCCGCTACGACGGCGAAGAGCTCGTCATGCTCAGTGTGGGGCGCCTCGATCCAGAGAAGAACCCGCTGTTGCTGGCAGACGTGCTGGAGCGCGCGCTCAAGACCGATCCCCGCTGGCGGCTGCACGTGTGCGGCGACGGTCCACTGGCGAGCGCGCTGACGGAGCGCGCGGCGCAGCTGTCAGTCGCGCACCGCCTTGCGTATCACGGCTACGTGCCGATCGATGACGGTCTTTGGGACTTCTACCGGACAGCCCACGTGCTGCTCCACGTCTCGATGAGCGAAGGTGTGCCGCAGGTGATCCTGGAGGCGTTCGCCGCGCGCCTGCCCGTGGTGGCGACAGCGGTGGGAGGCGTCGGCGACCTGGTCGCCGGCCGCGGCCTGCTGGTTCCGCCAGCCAATCCGGACGCCGCTGCCGCGGCGCTCGCCCGCATCGTCGCCGACACCGACCTGCGCGGTCGCCTGGTCGAATTGGCCCAAAAGGCCGCCGCGGCTCACACCCTGGAGGCGGAGTGCTCGCGCCTGGCTGGGTTCCTATCGATGAACTCCTGACACCAGAGCTCCAGCATCAGCAACGTCCACAGCCCGCGGGTGTGCTCGATCCCGTTGCGGTGCTCTGAGATCAGCCGCTCCACGGCCAAGGAGTCGATGATGCCGCGGGAACGGCTGGCCTCCCCAAGCAAGGTGTCGCTCAGCAGTTCATACAGTTCGCCCCTCAGCCACGCCGGGATCGGGGCGGTGAACCCCATCTTGGGACGCTTGAAGAGCTCAGGCGGCAGGTGACGAGCGAGCGCATCGGAGATCAGGCGCTTGCGCGTGCAGCCGCGCTGCTTGAAGCTCGTCGGCAGCCGGGCCGACCCATTCGACGAGCCGGTGGTCGAGCAGCGGCGCCCGCGCCTCAAGCGAGTTGGCCATTGTGGCGATGTCCATCTTGAGCAGCAACTGGTCCGGCAGCGACGTGGACAGGTCGACCGCCAGAGCGCGGTCAAGCGTGCTTCTGGCGATGCCCGGCGGCTCGGAACGCGGGGGCACGGGCAGGCTCGGCGACACCGCCGCGCGCTCGGCCGGGCTGAGCACGGCGGTCCACTCGCGGTAACGCTCATCGGGGTCGAGCTCGATCGCACGCAGAAACCGGTACAGCTTGTGCCGGGCCGACATCGGGTGGGCGGATTCGCTGCCGAGGCGGGCGGCTCCGTGGCCGGCCAGCTTGCGGACGGCGGGCGGCATCAGATCCGCATAGCCCGCGACTCGCGCGGCCTGGTGGCGGTAATAGCCCCCGAACAGCTCGTCGCCCCCCTCTCCGGTCAGCGCGACCGTGATGAGCGGCCGCGCCCAGCGAGCGAGGTAGAACGTCGGCACCATCGACGGATCCGCAAACGGCTCGCCGTAGTGGTGGACGAGCTCGGGAAGCATCTGCACCAGGTCCGTCGGCTCGACTACCGCTTCGTGATGGACGCTTCCCAGCGTCGTGGCGATCCTGCGCGCGTACGCCCGCTCGTCATAGCGGGCGTCGAGAAAGCCGATCGCAAACGTCTGGATGTCAGCCGCTCCCGCGGCGACCATCTGGGCCAGGACGAAGCTGGAGTCGATCCCTCCGCTCAGGAACACTCCGAGGGAACGTCGGAGACCAGCCGCTCGCGCACCGCCTGAAGCGAGCGCTCCTCGAACTCGTCGAGCGCATCCGCATACGAGAGCCGATGCTTGGGTTCGAAGTCCAGCTGCCAGTATCGGCTGCGTTCCACCCGCCCGGCCGGATCCCACGTCAGCATCGTGCCGGGCGCCAGCTTGCCGACCCCGCGCAGGATCGTGTGCGGCGAAGGTATATAGCCGTACGTAGGTACGCCGCGAGCGATGTCTCTTCCACTTCCCGCTGGATGCGCTCGTCAAGAAGCAACGATCCGAGCTCGGAGGCAAAGCTGAGGGTGCCGTCCTCGTGCTGGGCGACGAACAGCGGCTTCTTGCCCAGCCGGTCCCTTGCCAGGATCAGCTTATGCGCCGCCGCGTCCCAGAGCGCGAAGGCGAACATGCCGTCGAGCTCGCGCACGAAGCTGAGGTCCATACTCTTCGTAGGCGTGCGCGATCACCTCGCCGTCGGCGTTGGAGGCAAAGCTGGTGCCCCGCGCGCATCAGGCGCTCGCGCAGCCGAACAAAGCCCCAGATCTCGCCGTTGAATACTACGTGGACGGTGCCCCGTTCATTGTGATACGGCTGGTGGCCGCCGGCGACGTCGATGATCGAGAGCCTGCGTATGGCGAGCGAGACCCAGTCGTCGTCGTAGACTCCCGACTCATCGGGCCCTCGATGTGCGAGGTCCGCCGAGATCGCCTCGACGACCGCGCGCCGGCCGGTAGACCTGCCCGCGAGGCCGGCGATCCCGCACATTGGGCTTAGGCGACGTCCGTCGCTCTCGAGGAGCTCGCCGGCCGAAGCACGCCGGGGTTCTGGCAGGGTCGATCTTCTCGGGGCGCCTCGGACGTGGTTCGCGCAACCGCGGCGCGTGACGGGGCCTCGAACCACCGGGCGCTGAGCGCGACTAGGCCTGCGTGCCGGAGCCCTCGCCGCCTGGTCTGAACAGACTGGAGAGGGGTCTCAACGAACCGGACGGCCACGAGGGACCCATCCTAGTGCCTCACTGAACGGGGCCGACGGCTCAACGCGCTAGGTTTCGGCGATTCATGGAGGCAGACGTCGATTGCTCGGTCCTGGTCCCCGTCCTCAACGAGGAGCGTTACATCGAGCCCAGTGTCGCCGCCATGCGACGGCAGCGGTTTCCGGGACGGCTGGAGTTCGTGTTCGCCGACGGCGGGTCGACCGATCGCACCCGGGAGATCCTCGACCGCTTGGCGGCCGAGGATCCGCGAATCCGCGTCTTCCACAACCCGGCCGGGACGGTCCCCAGCGGACTCAACGTAGCGCTCAGCCGTGCCCGCGGCCGGTGGGCCCTGCGGATGGATGCGCATACTGTCTATCCGGAGGACTACGCCGCGCTGGGAGTACAGCGCTTGGCGCGAGGCGACACCCGCTGGGTCAGCGGCCCGCAGGTGCCTAAGGGCCACGGGCCGGTGTCGCGCGCAGTGGCGCTGGCGATCTCGAGCCCGATCGGCCGAGGTGGCTCACGTAAGTGGGGCCGGACGGGACCGCGCCACGGTCCTGAGTTTGAGCTGGACACCGGGGTGTTCGCCGGCGTCTGGGAGCGCGCGACGCTGCTGGAGTACCGCGGCTGGGATGAGCGCTGGCACCGTAACTCGGACTCAGAGCTGGCGGCGCGATTCCTGGACTCCGGGGAGCGGCTGGTCTGCCTCCCGGCGATGGCGGCCGAGTACGCGCCGAGGGACAGCCTCGGGGGCCTTTGGCGGCAGTACTTCGGCTACGGCGAGTTCCGGGCCCGCACCTATAAACGCCATCCGCGCTCGATGCGCGCCTCGCATCTCCTCCCCCCCGGCCTGGTCCTCGCCGCGGCGTGCTCGCTTCCCCCGCCCGCGGTCCTTCGAGTGCTCGCCCGGCGGACCCTCGGGCTGTACGGCGCCGTCCTGGTCGGCGCCGGGTTACGCTCGCTGCCGGCTGCCGATTCGCCGCGCGATGCGGCCCTCGTCCCGGTGGTCCTGCCCGTCATGCACTTTGCCCACGGCTTGGGCCAGGCCCTGGGCTGGACCGAGTATGGACCCCCGCTCGCGGCCTTGGCCAGGATCTGCCGTTGCGAGTGGCTGGCCGGCGCTCCCCCCGCGCGGGCCGACAGCGTCTATGCACCCTCGCTGGATTCTGCGGATTTTGGGTAAAACGAGCGCGAAAACATAGGCATTGCCGGCTCTCCATCCACACCCGAGGCCCCTCAACCTAGGGTCGGGTCGAGTCGCCGTGGCGCTGGACGCGACGGTGGGCGCGGGACCCGATTGGGGCTCTAAAGCTCCTCGAGCGAAGGGCGACCTACGCGTAGCGCTTGCATGAGCCCGACAGCTAACCAGGCAGGCCAGAGAAAGGGACAGGTCAGCCTTGCCGCTTAGATACCGCACGCGCGCTGCGCGCGGCGGCCGCTTGCTGTCTAGCGCCAGGACCCCGGCATTGGTCGTTGGCCTTACAGCTGTCGTCCTCGGCTTCGTGGTCGCCCTGGCCGTGCCCGCCGCCGGCGCCGGGGCTAAGGCCCACCGAGGCCGCGGGCGTGCCGGACGCATTCACCGGATCACCGCCGGTGTCCCCGCTCATGTCGAGACCTGGGCGTTTGACGATGGCTGCAACGGTGGCGCCGGCGCCGGCGCGTTGCTAGTGCGCGAATGGGTGACCTATGCCGAGAGTAACTGCGGCCCGGGGACGACCAAGGCCCGAACCGACTGCCACGCGAACGGCGCGATCCGCTGCTACGTGATGCAGTACCTCGACACGAACTGGGCCTTCCCCGAGGATCACGTGCGGATCGCCAGCGCCGCATCAGGCGAGTGGCTGCTGCATGCCCCCTCGTCGCAGAGTGTCTACACCAGCACTATGGGCGGCGGTTACCTCCTGAACCAGTTGGTGCCCGAAGTCCGCAAGTTCTTCCAGAACTACGTCCGGGCCAACTACAACTCGGACGACGGGCTGCTGATGGACTGGCAGAGCCCGAGCCTGGCGCAGGAGCTCTATTACTCCACCTGCGGCTGCTCGACCACCCGTGAGATCCCCACCAACCGGATGCTGCAAGCCGCGCACGGTGATATGGCGAGCGCGATGACGCATCGGAATGGCGCGCCGTTCATCCAGGCGAATAACTCGCTACCCGGGAATCCGTTCCTTCCGCAAGGGCTGGACATGCTCAACCGTGCCCGGGGGGTCGACGCGTGGGTCGCCGAAGGCGAGCCTGAGTCGGGCGGCGTTCTTGATCCGTACTACTCGACGCTGCTCGATCAGATCGCCTACATCAGCCACCACACCCCAGGCTTCGTGGTCCTGATGTCCGAGGCCGCCGCGGGGTCCACACACCATCAACAGAGCCGCCGCGTGGACGAAGCGACGATCCTCTTGGGCTACAGCCCCGGTCACCTCGTCGACTGGGCCGATCTCGAGCAGGGCAGCAGTGACTTGGCGGTGTGGCCGGAGGAGGGGCTGTATCCGGCCAACCCGGAGGAATCGATGGGAGCGCCGCGCGGTCGCGGTTGCCTGGTCGGCCTAGGGGTCGTCTGCTCTCGTGGTGGCCACAACGACCTGGTGGTGGCACCCGGCGTTTACCGCCGGGAGTTCGGCGCCTGCTTCGACCGGGGCGTCCGGTTCGGCCCATGCGCGGCAATCGTGAACACCACCGGCCGTCCGGTGGCGGTCCGCGCGTCCTGGCTGAGAGGGGTGCCCTTCGGTCATCGGATCGCGTTCGCGGGAGGGGATGTCCAGTCCGGTGGGACGATTCGCGTCAAAGGCCTGCCGTTCCACGCCGGCAAGACGGTCGTGGGCCCGCAGGACGCGATACTTCTGTCGAAGTGAGCAGCGCCGCGAGGCACCGACAGTCCTCGCCATCAAACCACGTAGGGGCGCTAGCGTCGGCTTGCGTGCCGGTCTCGCGAGAAGCCCGAAAGTAGCGATGCGGCAAAGGCCCGAATCTCATCGGGCGAGAGCTCCCGGGTGATCAACAGAACCGCCACGTAGGCAAGCCCGCCCGCGACCAGCCCGCCGATCCACTGAATGGCGGTGAGGTGATCGACGCCCACGGCGAGGAGCGGCAGCGTCATCACACCGGCGGCTGTCAGCGTGCGGAGAAGGGACCACGCCAGGCGCCGCAGGTCTACGGCAATCAGGCGACTGCAGATCCACAGGTGAGCCGACACGTACACGACGACGATGACGTCGTCCCCGATCGCCGCGCCGACTAACCCCACGGCGCGGATCAGACCGTAGATGGAACAGAATCCGAGCAGTAGCGTCCCGAGCACCACGATGATTCGGCGACGTCCCTCGCCTAGGTAAGTCACCGCGGAGGAGATCAGCGCGGCCGGCGCCGATACGAACGCGACGACTGTCAACACGCGCAAGATCTGAACCGAGCTGCCGTACCCAGGCCCGAGTAGGAGATCCACGATCGGCTTGGCCCAGACGAGCATCGGCGCGATCACCAGGCCTTGGGCGACCACCACATACCGAATCCCCTGGCTCAAGATCCGCGTGTCGGGCGGGTCGCCGCCGAGCGACACCCGAGGCGCGACACCACCTGAGACGGCGATTCCCAGATAACCCAGGACCGTGAGGATCCGCCAGACGGCGCTGAAGGCGCCCACTGCGGCTGTGGTGAGCAGCGCGCCTATCAGCACCACGTCCAGCTGCGAAAGCGCGTTGAAGCTCAGGTCGACCACGAACATCACACCGGCATAACGCATGAGCGAGCGCCGACTCAGACGCAATCGAACCAAGCGCCCCGTGTGAGGACGCCCGAGCAGCCGCAGCGTCAATACCAATCCGACCGCGGCGCCGACCCCGTAACCGATCGCCCGACCGAGCGTCGCGCCCGCGGCGCCGGCTCCGGCCAGTACGAGCGACGCGCTCGCGACCGTCTCGACCGCGCTCTCGGTCAGCGCCATCGACAGTCCGAGTCGGGACTGGCGAACCGACGTGCCGACCGAGGTGAGGAAGGTGAACACTGCCTGCCCGGCTACCGCGATGGCCGCCCAGCGCAGCGGCCAGGTGAGTTCAGGGTCTCCGAACGCGTCCGCGACTGCCCCAGCAGCCGCAAACAGAGCAAGGCCGGCAACCGCCGCGGCAGGAGCTTGAAGCCTCATGCCCAACCCCAAGATGGCGCGAACCTGTCCGAGATCGCCCCGATGGTCCGCGAGGAACCGTCCAACCGCGCTCGGGAGACCCAAGCCAGCCGGCAGCAGGAGCAGGCCAGCGATGCTGATCGCGAGCGCGTAGATCCCGTAGCCCGACGGGCCCAGGGCACGGACGAGGTACAGCGTCAGCGCTCCGGTGAACACCAACCCCACAAGTTGAGAGGCGAATTGCAGAACGGTGTTGCGAACGACTCCGGCGTCAGGCACCACCTCCCGCTCGATGTCGTCGCCCCGAGCGGACGGGCGCGCAGCCAGATCCGGGGCGGAGGGGGGCTGCGTGTCTTCGGGCCCGTCCGTCAAGGATCGTCGCTCCGCCTCGCCGACCACGCGGCCCGGCTCGTGCGCCACCGGCGCCCCGCCACCTTCGAGCGGGCGAGCACCCCCGGGCCTAACAGCCCGAGCGCCAGCGTCGCCGCCAACTTCGGGCCGGCTGCGCCCGCTCTCGCGGCGGACCAGGTGTACCTGACTCCTCCACGGCGGTCGCCGGCGAGGAACGACTCGAGCGCGGCACTGTTCAGCAGCCACGCCCGGTAGTGCGGTGCGTGGCGCGCCAGCTCGGCTCCGTGCTCGGACAGCATCGTCGCGGCCATCCACCGCATGTCGGGCGCCTCGTCCAGAAGTCGCGGAAGCAATCGGGCGCTGGCGTCCCGAGTGGCGCTGTTGACCGCGTCGATGTGCTGCGCTCCGAGGACATCTGAGACCCACAGGCTTGCCTCTCGCCGCGCGAGGTCGAGCTCCCAAAGAGATTCCACGGCGCCCCGCCGGTCGCTGAAGTAGCTCCCAGTCTCGAACACGGACCGGTGAATACAGTGACCGGCGTCCGAGCTTCCCCCTGCACCGCGACGGCCTCGAGCCATCGTAGCCGCCCCTCGTATTCGGTCACGGGCTCCGCCGGCATGACTGCGGGCGACAGAGACCCATCGTCCCAACGGAGTCGGCTTCGGATGATCCGCACGCCGGCTGGCAAATCGTCAATCAACGTGCGCAGACGGGCGAGGCTTTGGGGAAACAGCTCCCAGTCGGAGTCGACCATCACCAGCCACTGACCCCGAGCATGGGCCACTGTGGTCGCTCGCGCCGGCGAGATCCCGCGGTTGCGGTCATGGGTGACGATGCGCAAGCGCGGCTCCTCGAACGCGGCCAGCACCGCCGCGGTCGCGTCCGTGGACGCGTCGTCGACGACGACGACCTCGAAGTCGTCAAACGTCTGGCGGATGCAACCGCGTACGCAGCGCTCGATCTGGTCCTGCCGGTTGAAAGCGGTGATCAGCACGCTGAAGAACGGACGGCGGTCCGGCGTCGCCATGTGCTCAACCGCCGGCGTCAGCGCGTGTGCTCGGCCAGAGCATCCGCCTTTCGCTGCGGCGCCGCAGCAGCGGCACGGCGGCGAGCGCTCCCACCGCCGCATAGATCGTCAGCATCGGCCGGGCCGGAACCGTGTACCGCGCCTCGACCGGGAAGACGAGGTGAGTCAGCGTCAGGTCGGCCGCAACTAGCCACAGCGGCCAGTCAAGGAGAAGCTGACGCCGGCGAACGGCGATCCCGATCAGGCCGAATATCACTAGCACGACGTATTGGAGCTGCGCCAGGCGGTGCCAGATCGTCCCGGCATTCGCGGGCGGGGTCTCGTCGCCGACCGGCCACAGGGCGATAACTCGCCTGGGGATGTGGGTGATCACCGTGCCAAGCGAGAGCGACTTGAACAGCCTCGTCGCCGCCGACCGCTCCTGATCGTCGATCCCGGCTTGCCGCCGAGCGGTGGCATATTCGACGGGGGCCTGAATGCCTTTCGTCGCCGCGGCCGGAACGCCAACCAGCCGCGCGACTTGAGCGTCCCAGACCTTCACGTCGGCGAAGCCTTCGGACATGACCCCGTCGTACTGATCAACCGAAGCGAGTAGGGCGACCCCGCCGTCGGCCTCCATCGGCACGAGCCTGCCCCCGGTGGCCGACGCGTCCCGAACCAACCAGGGCACGAGCGGGACCACCAAGGCTGCAACGAGCGCCACGGCGGCAGTCGATCGTGCGGCGCGAGTCGACCGAGATCGCCGGCTCAGTACGAGCACCAGGACGATCGGGACGGCCAGCAGCGAGCACTCTGGCCGAACGTACGTCGCGGCGGCTAGCAGGAGGCCGATCGCCGCGTAGGTCCATGCGCTGTCGGCCGGTCTTGCCCGCAGCAGCAGCAACACAACGGCGGTCAGCAGGAAGGTCGCGATTGTCTCGGTCAGGAACACGGTCGCGAAACCCAGGAATGGCAGGTATGTCGCGCACAGGACAGCCGCAACGTTCCCGACTGCAGGGCGCGAGACGGCTCGACCGATCAAACCGACGAGGACCGACGTTGCTCCGAGCAGAGCGAACTGTGCGCCCTGGACCACCACAGCGTGGCGACCACCGATCCATTCGAGAGCCGCGAGGAACAACGGATAACCCGGCGACCGCACTACGCCGGCGTGATACGGCGGAGCGGGCGACTCGGAGAACACGCCGTGGTGCAGCAGATTGAAGGCGTACCGCTGGTACTCCGCGCCGTCGCCGCTGCCCACCGCGTGCGACCACGAAGTCGGCAGGAGGATCGCGATAGCGAGCGCCTCAGCAAGCACCAGCATGAGGATCCAGGCCCACCAGGGAACTGCTGACAACCTGCGACGAGTCGACCGTCGAGACCCTGCCGCCAGGATCACGACGTCGCGACCCGTGGGGGCGTCCGACGCGCGAGCGCCAACAGCGCCGGACAGACAGCGAGCAGGAGCCACAGGTATTTCCCGTACTCCGAGGAGACGAACACGGCTGCTGTCAGCACCGCAATAACGGCGAGAACGACAGACCGTGAGAGGAGCTCCATCTGACGGTCGCCTAATCGCTCGAACATCCAGGCCGCCCGGACGCCGGCGCCAATCGACCCGGCCAGCACGGCGAGCAGCGTCAGCAGGCCAGGCACGCCGAGGTCGGCCAGCGCCTCGAGGTACGCGTTGTGTACGACTCTCGGGTTGCCGATGATGTACGTGGCGAGGACCGCTCCAGGCTGGTTGACGTAGCGGCCCTCGACGAGGATGAAGTTGTCGTTGCCGACGCCGAGCACCGGATGGGCCTCGACCACTCGCCAGGCAACCGTCCAGATGCTCGAACGCCCCGACGTATCGGCCATCGTGACTCGCTGCCGTGCCGTCAGCGGCGCTAGGACGAAGAAATAGCCCAGGGTGGCGCACGCTCCGATGGCCAGCAGCACGACCGCGCGGCGGCGCCACCGACCACCGAACACCACAGCCCCTACCATCACCGCCGCGAGCGCCACCAATCCCTCTCGCGAGACCGTGCTGACAAGGCCGGCGAACAGGATGATCCCGACGACCACGGCGATGAGCTTCGTCCGGGCGGATTGCCGGAACATGCCCACCAGCCCGATCAGCAAAGGGATCGACGCAGCGAACACGGTTGCCTCGGCGTTGGGATCGCCGATCGATCCGGTCAGGCGTCCGCTAAACCCGGCCGCTGACGAGGTGGCGAACCCGTAGACGGCCGACAGCACCGCCCCGGCGACGTAGGCGGCGAGCACCCAGACCACGTAGCGCCGCTCGCGCATCGCAGCGAAGCCGATCGGTAGCAGCAGCATGTCGAACGCATAGCGACCGGCTCCGCCCAGCGCCGTGTTCGGACTGAACGCCCACGCACAGCTCAGCGCCGCCCAGCCCAGCATCGCCACCAGCGACACGGCGAGCATAGGATTCTCCGCCGCAAACGAACCAATCTCGGTGCTGCGGCGGGTTCCGATCCGCGCAAGCCAAGACACGAACAGGACCAGCCCGATCACCTTGATCCCAGAGAACGAGCCGGTGCTGCTGGTCAGATCGAGGAACGACGCGATCGTGAACAGCACGAACCCAAGCGTCAGGTCCATGATCGTGATGACCGCGAGCATCACGCCGAGCGCGCCGACCAGACCGTACTCCGGGTTGATACCCGCGAGCACGCCGATGCCGACGCACACCGCCAGGCATGCGAGCAACCACCGATTCAGCGCCCCGATGCGTCCAGCAAACGCCATCAGCGCTGGCGGGAGGCCTTTCCGAACCGTCTCGGCGCAATCGCCTCGCCGGCGCCCACGTCATCGAGCGCGTGATCATCCCCTTCGGCGTAGTAGTACTGCACGCCGCGGGTCGGATGGTCACCTATCAGCACGATGCCGGTACGCGCGACGCCGAGCTCATCGAGCAGGTCGTCGAGCTCGGCAAGCTTGTTCAGCCTCGTCTGGCCCAGTCGGGCGACGACCAGCACATCGTCAGCCGCCTGCGCGAACGGGAGCGCGTCGACGACCGCCGTGAGCGGCGCCGAATCGATGACGACGAAGTCGGCAACCGCCTTGGCATCGGCGACCAGCTTGCTGACGGCGGCAAATGGCAGGTGCGGACTCTTGCCTGCCGGTCGATGAGCCGGAAGGATCTCCAGCGACGCGTCGTGGACTTCGACCGGAATGGTCGCGTCGGACAGGTCCGCCTCCCCCACCAGGACCGGCTCGATCCCGGTGAACTCCGTCAGCCTGAACAATGCAGCGAACGTCGGCTTGCGAAGGTCGGCCTCGATCAAAATCACTCGGGCGCCGTTCTGCGCGAGAGAAGCGGCCAGACCCACCGCGGTAGTCGATTTGCCCTCAGCCGGCGCCGATCCGGTGACCAGCACCGCTCGCGCCTCGGACGATCGGGCACGCGCCGTCAACACTATCCGAAGCGTTCGGTAGCCCTCCTGCGCGCCGACGGACAGCTCGGACGGCAGCAGCGGGCGCGCTCGCCGGCCGTGCGGCTGACGCGGAATCCGGGCGAGAATCGGCATCCCGAATCGCTCACGCAGCTGCTCCTCCCGTCGCAGACGGGGGTCGACCGCGTGGAACACGAACGCCGCGCCGATCCCCACGAGCAGGCCGGCGATCAACCCGGCGACGAGCGACAGCTTCGCCTTCGGCGATGAGGGCGCCGTCGGGAGTGCTGCGGGCGCGGCGACCACCAACGTCGGATCGTTCTGGAGAAGGAGCTGCTGCAACTCGTCCAGCTGGGCGCCGAGGCTTCCGGGGCCATACTTCTGTGCCGCTGGGACCGCGGCGAGCTGTGCCTTGACCGTCGGGAGAGCTTGCCGAATCGCTGCATGCATCCGGGCGGTGCTCTGGGCGACTGCCTGCTGAACGAAGCCGTTGGCCAGCCGTTGCGCCAGTCGAGGCGAAGACGCGGTCGCCTGCACGGCGACCAGACCGGCCTGCCCAACCGGACTCGCCTGAATGTCGGCAAGCGCGTCGGCCGGCGACATCTTGAGCCCGAGGGACTGGACCACCCCGGCCGCCACAGGCTGTGTCGTCACGAGGCTGGCCGCAGTCAGCACATCCTCGGTAGGAGCCCCTGTCTGGTGCAGGACGGGTAGCGCCGAGAGCACGGCGTCACCGCTCCCGGCGGCCTGGACCTCCAGCTGCGCCGTCGCCTGGTACGTGCGAGGCGCGACCTTGACATAAACGACCGCTGCGAGGAAGACCAGCAGCGTGCACGCGACGATCACCCAGACCCGCTCACGGAGGACTGTCCAGTAGCGAGCCAGCGACTGCTCCTCGCCGCCCGAGCGCGCCCGCTGGCGGCCGTATCCAGCGCCGGAATACGACATCGCAACCCATTATGGTCGTCGCCGCGCCCATCCGCATCATTGCGCGCGAGCCGTCGCACCGCGGCCTGGCTCAACGCGTTGGCGCCGCCAGTGCACGCGAGCCGCTCGCACGGCCGTTCTCCCGTCTATCTCCAGTCAGCGTGCGAGAAGGGTCGCGTCCTGCGCGCCGACGGTGCTCGCTTTCGGTACGAACGGGCTTCCTGTGAGGCTGACCGATCCACCGGACTCGGCGTCGCCCCCGCTGAACGTGATCTGGTGACCGTACGATTGCGTCAGCCAAGCCGAGCTGATCGTTATCGGTCTCGCCGTGGTGTTGACGATTGCCGCGCACGGGCCGAACGGGACGCCCTTGTCGTAACAGGCGCCAAACTCGCGGCGGTATACGCCGGGCGCCACCTGCAGGTCGTTGTGACCGCCGGTCGAGCACACGGCACCGTTGCCGGCGAGGCAGCCGCTACCGCCCGGTGCTCCCATCGATTGCACCGGGCTGGTCGGATACAGTCCCTCCTCCGGCCACACCGCGAGGTCAGAGCTGCCTTGCTCAAGGTCCGCCCAGTCGACGAGATGGCCGGGGCTGTATCCCAGCAGGATCGTGGCTTCCTGCACGCGACGGCTCCGCTGCTGATACGACGCGCCCGCAGCGCCATATGACAGCGGCACCACGAAGCCGCTGGTGTCGTCGGCGACGTGGGCGATCTGGTCCAGCAGAGTGGAGTAGAACGGGTCCAGCGTCCCGTCCTGCTCCGGCGCGCCCTCGCTGATCAGCCCTTGCACCCCGGTGGCGGAATCCAACATGCCAAAGGGCTGGCGCAGATACGGGTTGGGCGGCAGGCTGTTGTCGATCTGAAGGTACGGCAGACCGTCCGAGCGAGTCATCGCCGCACTCATGCTCTCGTGCGCCGTTTGCAGCGCTGGGGTGGAGCCGACCTCGTCGCTGGATTCGCAACCGCAGGTGGCGTAATAGAGCTGCGTTGAGAGGCTCGACGACTGGTCGTCCATCATCAGTCCGTCTTCGGCGTCGTAGTGGGCGCGGACGTAGGACCGGAAGAACGACCGCACCTCGGGGTTCGACTGGTCGATCAGGTAGCCCCCGCCGTACCCGCTAGAGGCGATGCGCGTCGCCGTCGACCCCGGCGTGTGCTGATACCAGCTCTCCGAGGCGCCGGCGCTGAACGGCTGCCACGGCGGAGAGCCGTTCTGATAGATCCAGTTGGTGTCGAGGTACTGGATCACTTTGCAGAACGTGGTGGCACCCGCATGACAATCGCTGAGCGCCTTAGCGTCTCCTCCGGGGCCGCAGTTGGCCTCTGCGTAGGTGACCGACTCGCGCACGATTGCCGCATCTGCGCTTGCCCCTCCGTTCCCGCAGTCGTCGTATACCCACGTCTCGACGTGCTCCTCAACAGGCCAGGGCCGGGAGGTGAGGCGCCGGCGATGCTTGACGGCCAGGTCGCGCGGACCAAACCTCTTTGACCTCCCGTGCGCGGCGCAGCGGGCCACGTGCTGACTGGGTCGTCGGGTCGCGGACCGGTGAGCCGCAGGTCGCGCACAGCGCGGTTGCCGCGCGGAACGCTGGCTCCGACCAACGGCCTTGGCGGCGGGCGCCGGTCGCGCCAGGGGCGCGGCAGCAGATCCAGGGGCCACAAAGGCGACGGCCGCCATACAGGCGAGTACGGTGCCGAGAACCTTGCGCATGAGGATTTAGCTCGCCAGCGGCGGCGCGGTAGGCCAGCCGCCGCCTTGCGACTGGACGAATCTCCGGGCGCATACGCAGACTGCACAGGCCGAGCCTGTGGCGCAGGCCTGCTCCCGCCTTGCTGCTGACGGCTCCCGTCGCAACGGCATCCGTGGAAGGGACCCGGTTTCCCTTGCTCCACAACGCGGTGGAAGGAACAATTCACCTTTGCAACGCCAAGCCGACGCAGTACGGGCGACAGGTTTTGGAGGAATTGGCGCTTTGGCGACGAATGCGCAGCCATAGGAGCCATCACGAATCCGGTGTGATCAGCGTGGCGCCGGCAAGCGCCATCCGTGGGTTCGCGAACGGCTAACGCCAGCGGATTGGGGCTCGCGCACGCCGCACTGAGGGGCCAGCCGGAAGATGGCGATGAGTTGCGATCATGGCCGCGGCGGTTGGACCCTTGGAGCACAGTCAGATCCAGGCGCGGCTGAGGCCGCATGTTGCGGCGCTGGTCCCCGGCGGGATCGCGGTCGCGCTGATGCTGGTCTGGGCCGTGCACGACGGCGGCTACGACGAGGACACCTGGTACTGGGGCGCCCTCGTCTTGCTCGCGCTGCTCACCGCCATCGTGATCGCCCGCGGGGTCGGCGCCGCGCGGATCTCGCGGGCCGGGCTCGTGGCGCTGGTCGCGTTCGCGCTGTACGTGGCGTGGTCGTATCTGTCGATCACGTGGGCCGAGTCGCCGGGCGACGCGCTGACCGGGAGCAACAGGGCGCTGCTTTATCTCCTCCTGTTCGCGTCGATGCTCGTCCTGCCGTGGACGGTGCGAGGGGCGCTGATCGCCTTGCTCGTGTTCGCGCTCGGGGTCGGCGTGGTGGCGATCGTCCTCCTGTTCAGGCTCGCCGCCTCCGCCCACGTCGCCGACCTCATCATCGAGGGCCGGCTCGCCGCCCCGACCGGCTACTTCAACTCAACCGTGGCGCTGTTCACGATGCAGGCGCTCGTGGCGATCGCGCTCGCCGCCCGGCGCGAGCTGCCCGGACCGATACGCGGAGCCCTGATCGCGCTCGCGTGTGCGGGACTCCAGCTCGCTGTGACCGTGCAGAGCCGCGGCTGGCTGTTCACGCTGCCGTTGGTCGCCATCGTCGCGATCATCGTCATCCCGGACCGGTTGCGGGTCGCGACGACGGCCCTGCTGCCCATTGCCGGCGCGTTGTTGCCCATCCACCGGCTGTTGGCCGTCTACCAGAGCTCTTCGGGACCCGCCCTCAACCACGCCGCCACCCGGGCCGGGCAGGCCGCACTGGTGATCTGCGCGGTCGAGTTCTTCGTCGGCACGCTGCTTGCGTGGGGCGATTCGCTGCTCCGGGCTCCGCGGCCGAGCGCGGCGCGCCGCCGCGCGCTTGGAGCGATCGCGACAGCGCTCGCGGTCGCGGCCGTGCTCGTCGGCGGGGTGGCGGCGTCGCACGGTCATCCGGTCCGGTTCGTGCAGCGGCAATGGAACGGCTTCAGCCACCCGCAGGCAGCGTCGACCGGGTCCCACTTCACGGATGTCGGCAGCGGGCGCTACGACTTCTGGAGGGTCTCCCTGGATGCGTTCCTCGCGCATCCGATCGGCGGGCTCGGGCAAGACAATTTCGACGACTACTACGTTTCCCGCCGACGGACGGTCGAGGAGCCCTCCTACACCCACAGCCTTGAGTTGAGATTGCTCGCGCACACGGGCCTCGTGGGGTTCGTGCTGTTCGCGGCGTTCATGGTCGCGGCGATCGCGGCAGCGATGCCCGCCCGGCGCCGGCACGGGCTCGAGGCGTTCATCGCCGGCGCAGCGCTCCTCCCGCTCGTCGACTGGCTGATCCACGGCTCGATCGACTGGTTCTGGGAGTTCCCCGCGCTCACCGGGCCGGCGCTCGGGTTCCTGGCGGTGGCGGGCGCGCTCGGGGCAGCCCGCGCCGCCGCGGGCGAGTCCGCCACGCCCGCGGACCCCTCCGCCACTCCGCGAGCCACCCGGCACCGCCCGGCGGTTCGCGCCCTGACGGCCGCCGCCGGAATCCTTGCGCTAATCGCCTGCGTGGTCGTGCTCGGCTTTCCCTATCTGTCGGTGCGCGAGGTGTCGATCGCCACCAATCTGCGGGGAGCGATCCGGCCAAGGCGCTGGCCGATCTGCGCACCGCCGCCAAGCTCAATCCGCTGAGCGCCGACCCGGGGCGTATCGGCGGCACGATCGCGCTCCAGACCGGGAAGTACGCCACCGCCCGAGAACGGTTCGAGCAAGCGATCGCCCGCGACCGCGGAGGCTGGTATGCCTGGCTCGGCGCCGGTCTGGCCGCGTCGGCGTCGGGTAACCGTGCGCTCGCCCGCCGCGATCTAGAGGTCGCGGCCTCGATCAATACCAAGGCCGCGGTGATCGGCCGGGCCCTTGCCCGGGTCGACAGCGCCCACCCACTGAGCCCCGCCGACGCGCTGCAGATGTTGGCGCTCTCGGACTGAGAGCGCCAACATGATCACAGCGGGAGTGGCCAGCGGGCCGTCGGGTCCCGGCGCCGGCGGCCGATTTAAACGCGCTGTGCGCGGTTTTTTGAGCGAACCACCCGTTTGGGGAGGTATGGACACCTCTTGCACGCCGTCGGGAGCTTCATGTACGATTTAGTCAGTTCTTGGGGACCTGCGAACCAAACGAAGGGATTCATGAAACGCTTCTCAGCTCTGGTAGGGATTCTTGGGGTGCTTGCGCTGGTGGCTCCTGGGCTGGCCGTTGCAAGCTCTGCGACGTGCCAGGGGTACGGACAATCAGACCTGCAACTCGGTCAGTAGCGGATCGACCGGCACGGGCACGGGTCCGACGGCCACGACGTCCTCGGGCACGCTGCCCTTCACCGGGCTTGACGTCGCCCTCCTGGTCGCGGGTGGCGGCGCGCTGCTGTGCGGCGGCTTCGTCGTGCGCAGGCTGTCCCGCCGTCTGAACTAGACGCCGAGGCGCTCCTTGATCAGGCGAGTGATCTCGCCACCGTCCGCGCGGCCTTTGGTCTCGCGCATCACGTAGCCGACGAGCGGCCCGATCGCCTTCATGTTTCCGGACCGCACCTGCCCGGCCGCGGCCGGATCGGCGGCAATTGCCCGGTCGACCAGATCGCCCAGCCCGTCGTCCTCGGCGCTCAGCGCCCCCAGGCCCTCCTGCTCGATGATCTCGCGCGGATCCCCGCCCTCCTCGACGAGCCGCGTCAGCACCTCGCGCGCGGCGTCGCGGCTGACCTCCTTGGCTTTGACCATCGTCGCCAGGGTCGCCAGGCTCTCGGGGGCAACGTTGCTCGCAGCCGGATCGCTGTCCGAGCCGATCCGCTCGACCAGTTGCGGGATCCAGTTCGACAGCTCGACCGGATCGACCTGGCGCGGCTCTCCGTTCCCCCCGGCGGCGGCCAGCGCCCGCTCGAAGTAGTCGCCGAGCTCCGTGCGGAACGCGAACAACCGCGCGGTGTCGGGATTCAGACCGAGCTCGTTCTCGAATCGGGACGCGCGCTCGGCGGGAAGCTCTGCGGGCAGGTCGGCGCGCGCGGCGGCGATCATCTCCTCGGTCGCGAGCAGCGGGACCAGGTCGGGCTCGGGGAAGTAGCGGTAGTCGTGCGCCTCCTCCTTGGAACGGAGCGGGGTCAGCCTGTCGCTCGCTGGGTCGTAGTGCAGCGTTTCCTGCGGCACGGGCTCGCCCGCGTCGAGCAGCGCGATCTGCCGGCTGATCTCGGCCCTGACCCCCCGCTCGAGGAAGCGGAACGAGTTCATGTTCTTGAGCTCGGTCTTGGTTCCGAGCTCGGTTGACCCCGCCGGCCGGACGGACACGTTGCCGTCGACCCGCAGCGACCCCTCCTCCATGTTCACGTCGGAGACTCCGAGCTGGCGAAGCGTGGTCCGCAGCAGCCCCAGCCAATCGCGCGCCTGCTCGGGCGAGCGCAGGTCGGGCTCGGTCACGACCTCGACCAGCGGCGTGCCGCCGCGGTTGAAGTCGACCCAGCTCCGATCCGAGCCGTGGATGCGGCCGCTCGTCCCCAGGTGGTTCAGCTTGGCGGCGTCCTCCTCGAGGTGCACGCGGTGGATGCGAACGTCCCCGAGCCGGCCGCCCAGGCACAGCGGCACGTCGTACTGGGAGATCTGGTAGCCCTTGGGGAGGTCGGGATAGAAGTAGTTCTTGCGGTGGAACAGCGACCGCTCGGCGATCTCGCACCCGAGCGCGAGCCCGATCATGATCCCGAAGTGGATCGCGCGCTCGTTGACGAACGGCAGCGCGCCCGGCAGCCCGAGACAGGTCGGGCAGGTGTGGGTATTCGGCGGGTCGTTGAACGACAGCTCACAGCCGCAGAACATCTTCGTCCGGGTGCTGAGCTGCACGTGGATCTCCAAGCCAATAACGGGCTCGTAGGCGGTCATGTGGCGTTCCTCTCGGGCCTGCTATTGGCCCGCGCCGCGCTCCCGTCGAACGCGATCGCCAGCTCGAGTGCGTGCGCCGCGTCGAGCAGGCGGCTCTCACTGAACGCCGGCCCCGCGAGCTGGAACCCGACCGGAAGGCCCTCGCTCAGCCCGGACGGGATCGAGATCGCGGGGATTCCCGCGAGCGACATCGGCACCGCCAGGAAGTCGTTCAGGTACATCGCGAGCGGATCGTCGGTCTTGGAGCCGAGCTCGAACGCGGTGCACGGGCTGGTCGGCGTGACGATGAAGTCGAACCGCTCGAACGCGCTCTTGAAGTCCTCGGCGATCTTCGTCCGCACCTTCTGCGCGGTCCCGTAGTAGGCGTCGTAGTAGCCGCTCGACAGCGCATACGTGCCGAGCATGATCCTCCGCTTGACCTCAGGGCCGAAGCCGACCTCGCGCGTGCGGCTGTACATCGAGATCAGGTCGGCCTCGCCGTCGACGCGCAGGCCGTAGCGGACGCGCGTCGAACCGCGCCAGGTTGGCCGACGCCTCCGCCGGCGCGATCAGGTAGTACGCGGACAGTGCATGCGGCGCGTGGGGCAGCCGGCACGGCTCGATCGTGGCGCCCAGCCCCTCGGCGAGCGCGATTATCGCGTTGTAGTTTTCACGCACTCCCGGCTCGATGCCGCCCGCTGCGCCGGTCAGCTCCTCGGGCACGCCCAGCCGGATGCCCTTGAGATCCTCGGCCCGCGGCAGCGCGATCTCGCCGGGGAACTCGAGCGAGGTGGAGTCGTAGCGGTCGCGCCCGATCGTGTGCCGCAGGATCAGCGCCGCGTCAGTCACGTCGCGGGTCAGCGGGCCGGCCTGATCGAGCGAGGACGCGAACGCGATCATCCCGTAGCGCGAGCACGCGCCGTACGTCGGCTTGAGCCCGACGATCCCGCAGAGCGCCGCCGGCTGGCGGATCGACCCACCGGTATCGGTGCCGATCGCCCACGGAGCAAGCCCGGCGGCGACGGCGGCGGCGCTTCCGCCCGAGGACCCGCCCGGCACGCGCCGGCGGTCCCACGGGTTGAGCGTGGGACCGAAGCCCGAGTTCTCGTTCGAGGATCCCATCGCGAACTCGTCCTGGTTGGTCTTACCGAGCAGCGGGGCGCCCGCCTCGGCCAGCTTCTTCACCACGGTCGCCGTGTATGGCGGGCGGTAGCCCTCGAGGATCCTCGAGCCCGACTGGCTCGGGACGCCCTCGGTGCAGAACAGGTCCTTGACCGCCAACGGCACTCCACCGAGCGGAGCGTCCGGATACGAGTTGTCGGCCGGAGGCGCGTCGGCCACCCACGTGAACGCGTTCAGCTCGTCGGCGGCCGCGCGCTCCCGGTAGGCCTCGAACAGCTCGGCCGGGTCGATCTCGCGGGCGCGGATCCGCTCGGCCGCGGCGGCGGCCGTCAGGTCGATCAGACCGCTCACGCCGCGCCGGGGCTGGGGACGCCGAAGCCGCCGTTTATCCGTTCGGGCGCCGACGCCAGCACAACCTCGACGGGCAACGACGGCTCGGGCTCGTCGGCCCGCAGTGCGTTGACGACGTCGATCACGTGCGAGGTCGGCGGCACGCCCTCGAGGTCGAGCTCGCGGATCTTGTCGATGTGGTCGAGCACCTTGGACAGCTCGGCCGACATCCGCTCGACCTCGTCGTCGCCCAGGTCGAGCCGCGCGAGGCGGGCCACATGGAGTACCTGGTCTCGATCGAGCATCTACCGAGCCATTCTAGGATTCGCTGCCGCGAGTGGGCCGGACGATCGGAATGTCCCGGCGCTCGTCCTGGCGGGCGACGCCTTCCTGGCGGAGCGAAAGGTAGCCGCCGACCGCGATCCCGAGCGCGCTGAGTAACCCCAGGTACGCGCCCGCCTGCTGATGCGGAGCCGGGTCGATCAGGACTCGGTAGATCAGCGCCACCACGACCACGATGCCGAGCAGCATCACGATCAGGCTCATCGTCACCGGGACCGCGGGAGCGCGGCGCGAGGCCTGCGTGAACACCAGCCCGACGGCCGCGAGGATCGCCACCAGCAGCAGCCACCGCAGATCAGTGAGCGCCTGCCAGCCGGTCAGCGAGCCGCCCGTCCGCCCGGCGGCCGCGTACCACTTTCCCCCGACCAGGAAGATCGCCAGCAGCACCGCGCTCGCGCCCGCGAGCATCTCGCCGCGCCGAAGACGCGAGGGATCGAAGTCCATGGACCGGCAGGCTAATGGGCTTGCCCGCTAGCGGGTCGGCTCGGGTTCGGCGCTCGGCTCGGCGGCCGGCTTCTGCGTCTTGTGACCGGCGGTCGGCGACGCCGGCGAGGCCGACGCCGCGATGCGCGCGCGGCGGGTCAGGGCCACCAGTCCAGCGACCAGCAGCAAGGCCGTCCAGAACCCGAGGGCGAGCTCGCCGAAGCGGCCCAGATGAAGCACGAACTTGACCGCGAGCAGTCCGGCGGCCGTGCAGGCGAGCGCGTAGCGCCCGGTGATCCGGTCACCCGCCACTGTCGGGAGCCGTGTCTGAGGCGATAGTCGCTCGGTGGCGAGATCGGCGACCAGGAAAGCGCAGGCCATCAGCGCGAGCACGCCGAGAAACGCGTCGGGGGCGTCGACGGCGCTGGCCGATCCTCCGATCGAGAGCGTGTCCGACCCGACGGTGATCGTGGCGCCGAACGAGAACCACGGCAACAGGAGCAGATCGAGAACCAGCAGTCCCGCCACCGCGATGATCGTCCAGTCCTCACGGGACAGACGCTCGAGGCCGAGCCTGCGGACCTGGTTCTCCACGCATACTTGTTCGAGATCACCGGCCCGGGTCCTCCCGGCCCCCCGGGGCTAGTGCGAAGCGGCTTGCAGGGTGGCGGCCGTAACCGTGTTGCCGAGCAGCATCGCGATCGTCATCGGCCCGACACCACCTGGAACAGGCGTGATCAGGCTCGCCCGCTCCGCCGCCGCCTCGAATTGCACGTCGCCCTTCAGGCCGTCGTCGGTCCGGTTGATCCCGACGTCGATCACCGCCGCGCCCGGCTTCACGTACTCGGGTCCGATCATCTCCGCCCGCCCGATCGCCGCCACGAGCACATCGGCACGCGCGCACACACCGGCGAGGTCGCGCGTGCGCGAGTGGCACACGGTCACGGTCGCGTTGCGCTCGAGCAGCAGGAACGCGACGGGCTTGCCGACCAGGTCTGACCGCCCGACCACGACCGCCTCGGCGCCCTCGAGCGCCACCGAGTACGTGTCGAGCAGCTCGATCACCCCGAGTGGCGTGCATGGCCGGAGTCCGGGCGCGCCCTGGACGAGCCGGCCGGCGCTGACATGAGTCAGGCCGTCGACGTCCTTGTCGGGCGAGATCAGGGCCGTCAGCTCCTTGCCGTTGAGCCCCGCCGGGACCGGGAGCTGGAGCAGGATGCCGCTCACCTCCGGGTTGCGGTTGCACTCCTCGATCAGCGCCGCGAGCTCCGCCTGGGTCACGTCGGCCGGGAGGTGCTGGTGCTGGTCGGTGATTCCGACCTCGGCGCATGCCTTGCGCTTGCCGGCGACGTACACCGCCGAGGCGGGGTCGTCCCCCACCAGAATCGTCGCCAGGCCCGGCGGGCGGCCGGTGCGCTCGCGCAGCTCCGCGACGTCTCGCGCCACCTCCGCGCGGACGCGCGCGGCCACTTCCTTACCGTCGATGATCGTCGCGGCCATCGCTCGCGGACCCTAGAGGATCCTGCCGCGCTAGCGCTTCGAGATCGGCGCCAGGTCGGCGACCATCTTGCGGTCGGACCCGTCGCGGCTGAAGTGGATCACGACGATCCCGCCCGGCTCGAGGCCGGTCACCACTCCCTCGCCGAACTTCGGATGGGCGACGTCCTCTCCCATCCGGAACGCCGGGGACGCCGGCGCCGGCGCATCCGCGTCCCACGCCGGCCCGTCGCCTCCGGCTCGGGTGGGCGAGGACCAAGTCGTCGCCCGCGCACGAATGCCGGCCAGCCCGCGCGGCTGCTGCTGCTCGCGGTCGGTGAGCTCGTCGGGGATCTCGCCGATGAACCGGCTCGGCGCGCCGAAATTGCGGGCGCCGAACACGTTGCGGGTGCGCGCGTACGTCAGGTACAGGTCGCGCTGGGCGCGGGTGATCCCGACGTAACACAGCCGGCGCTCCTCCTCCAGGCCGCCCTCGTCGAGTGCGCGCGAGTGCGGGAACACCCCTTCCTCGCATCCGATCATGAACACGATCGGATACTCGAGGCCCTTGGCGTTGTGCAGCGTCATCAGCGTGATCAGCCCGTCGTCGTCGCTGCGATCGTCGGAGTCCGAGATCAGCGCGACCTGCTCGAGGAAGTCCGCCAGCGACGGCTCCCGCGTGGCATCGGCCTCGGACAGCGAGTCGTACTCGGCGGCGACGTTGACGAGCTCCTCGAGGTTCTCGAGCCGTCCCTGGGCCTCGATCGTCCGCTCGGCCTCGAGCGCGTCGAGATAGCCGGTCTCTCGCAGGACCTCCTTCAGCAGCTCCGCGATCGCCGGTGCGGCCTCTGTCCGCTCGCGCAGGACATGCATCGTCGCCATGAACCGTCGTAGCGCCTTGACCGCGGCCTGTCCGAGCCCCGGCACCTGCTCGGGCTCGGAGGCCGCGTCCCAGATCGAAATGCCGGTGGTGTTGCAGAACGCGAGCACCCGCGACAGCGAGGTCGAGCCGATCCCGCGCCGCGGCGAGTTCACTACTCGCGTGAACGCGCCGGCGTCCTGCGGATTGACGAGCGTGATCAGGTAGGAGATCGCATCCTTGATCTCGGCGCGCTCGTAGAACTTCGTCCCGCCGATCACCTGGTAGGGAATGTCCGCACGCACGAGCGTGTCCTGCAGAACGCGCGACTGGGCGTTGGTCCGGTAGAACACCGCGACCTCGGCTCGCGACACCCCTTCGTCGAGCAGCCGCTGGACCTCGCCGGTCACGAACCGCGCCTCGGCGTGCTCGTCCTCAAGCTCGCGGATCTTGATCGGATCTCCTTGCCCGACGTCGGTCCACAGCGACTTGAGCTTCTGCCCCCGGTTGTTGCGGATGACCGCGTTGGCCGCGTCGAGGATCGTCTGCGTCGAGCGGTAGTTCTGCTCGAGCTTGACGACGTGCGCGTCGGGGAACGTGTCCTCGAACTCGAGGATGTTGCGGATATCCGCGCCACGGAAGCCGTAGATCGACTGCGCATCGTCGCCGACCACCATCAGGTTCCGGCGCTCCTCGGCGAGCAGCTGAAGCCAGCGGTACTGGGCGTGGTTGGTGTCCTGGTACTCGTCGACGAGCACGTGGCGGAAGGTGCCGGCGTACTGGTCGCGGACCTCCTGGAACAGCTCGAGCACGTTGACCGCGCGCACGAGCAGGTCGTCGAAGTCCATCGCGTTCATCCGGTGCAGCTCGCGCTCGTAGGCCCGGTAGACGTCGGCGACCGTCTGCTCGAAGAACGAGCCGACCATCTGCGCGTAGGAGTCCGCGTCGTGGAGCTTGTTCTTGGCGTCGGAGATCTGGTTGTGGATCGACGACGGCGTGAACCGCTTGGGGTCGATCCCGAGCTCGTCGAGGTTGCGTTTGATCAGTCGTCGCGCGTCCGCCTGGTCGTAGATCGTGAACCGGCGCGTGTACCCGAGCTTGTCGGCGTGGGCGCGCAGCATCCGAGCGCAGGCGGCGTGGAAGGTCATCACCCACATCGCCCGCACCCGGCGCCCGACCAGCAACTCGGCGCGGTCGCGCATCTCCCCCGCCGCCTTGTTTGTGAACGTGATCGCGAGGATCTCGTTCGGCTTGGCCGCGTCGGTCGCGACCAGGTACGCGATCCGGTGGGTCAGCACGCGGGTCTTGCCAGACCCGGCGCCGGCGAGAATCAGCAGCGGCCCTTCGCCGTAGGTGACCGCCTCCCGCTGGGGGTCGTTGAGGCCGGAAAGGAGGGTTTCAAGCTCGGTGGCGGTGTCTGCCATTGGTCGGCTTCAACGGTAGCGGGGGCAGTGGTCGTCGCCCGCCCCCGCGACCACCCCGCCGACTCGTCGCCGGAGCGCCGTCGCCTCCGCCCCGACCGTCATGCTTCCGGGGCGTGGCCGACCTGCTGACCGACCTCCGATCCGCCTGCGCGGAGATCGCGAACAAGGCGGAGTTCGTGAGCGTCGACGCCGAGCGGGCGTCCGCGTATGTCGGCACGCTCCCGGTCGGCGTCCAGGCGCCCGAGCCCGATCCGGCCGCGCACGTGACCGAAGGCACGCGCGAAGAACTCGCGGCGTTCTGGCTGACCCTTGACGCGATCAACTTCGGCTCGGGGTGGTTCCCGACGCTGCGCACGCGCGACGGGCGCTCGGGCTACTTCACGGTTGCGACCGGCGTCCGCGATCGGTTCGCGCGCGATGGCCCCTGGAGCGCCGGCGAGCTCGCTGAGATCGACGCCGCCGGGGTCGCCCGCGCGCTCGGCCAGGACCCCGAGCACGAGCTGATGGCGCTGTTCGCGTACTCGTTGAACGACCTCGGGCAACGCGTCGCCGCCGACCACGACGGGCGATTCGCCGCCGTTCCCGATGCTGCCGAAAGCTCGGCGGTGGCGCTCGTTGACCGCCTGGCCGGGTGGGACTCGTTCGCGGACACCTCGCGCTACGACGGTCTGTCGGCGCCCTTCCTCAAACGCGCCCAGATCGCGGCCGCGGACCTGGCCCGCGCGGGCGTGGCTCCGTTCCACGACCTCGACCGGCTGACGATGTTCGCCGACAACCTCGTGCCGCACGTCCTCCGCCTGGACGGAGTCCTCGTCTACGACCCTGCGCTGACGGAGCGGATCGAACGGAGCGAGCTGATCGAGCACGACTCGCCGGAGGAGATCGAGATCAGGGCATGCGCGGTGCACGCCGTTGAGCTGATCGCCGCGGAGCGCGCCGGCGCGCTGGCGGCAGACATCGATGCGGTCCTCTGGAACCGCGGGCAGGAACCGCGCTACAAGGAGTCGCCCCGCCACCGCTCGCGCTGCACGGCCTACTGACTCCGGCCAGATCGCCTAACGGTCGCGGCTACTTGGGCCGAGATAAGGACGTACACGTTCGACCAAGACACGGTGCGACCTAAATTGACTGGCTTCCCAGATTCCGCTTCTCGACGACTCGGCCCGCTCGTTCCGCTCGGGGCGTGCTTTGTCGTGGTCTGGGGAATGATCGGCTTGGAGCACTCGGTTCGCTGGCGCGAGGTGCTCGCCGCGCTGGCGCTGCAGCTGCTCGTGGCGGCGGGGCTGTGGTGGCGTGAGCGCTGGGAGCAGAGCCGGCTCGCCAGCCTGGTCGGGATGGCCCTGTTTCTCGTCTCGGTCGCGCTTCTCCGCGACGGCGTCGGCCGAGTCGTCGGCGGATACGGCACGCTGGTGTTGTTGCCCGTCATCTGGGCGGCGCTTCGAAATCGCCGGCTGGAGCTGGTGCTCGCGGTGGTCGGCGCCGCGGTGGTGCAGCTTGGACCGCTCGTGATCGCGTCCGGTGCGTATTACCCGAGCTCGGGGTGGCGGGGCGGTGCGCTGCTGATCGTGATCGCCGGCGTCCTCGGCGCCACCGTGCTCGCGCTCGTCGAACGCGTGCGCACGAGCGAGCGACTGCACCGCCTGCTCGCTGAGAACTCGAGCGACCTGGTGATTCGCGGTTCCCGCGAGGGCGTCATCCGGTATGCGTCCCCGGCGTCCGTCGCGCTGCTGGGCTACGCACCGGAACAGCTGGTTGGCATGAGAATCGCGGAGTTGACTCATCCCGAGGACATGCTCGGGCGCGACGAGCGCTTGGCACGGATCGACGCGGCGCCGCACGCCGGGACGAGGCTGGCCCGGATGCGCCACTGCGACGGCCGCTGGTTGTGGCTCGAGGCGACCGTCCGGCCGATCCGCGACGACTCAGGCACGGTGGTCGAGCGCCAATCGGCGTACCGAGACGTGACCGAAAGGTGTCCAGCGCGAGCAAGAGCAGCAAGCGCTGTCACGGCTCGCCACCCTGGTCGCGGCCGGAGGCGATCCGGCCGAGGTGTTCGACGCCGTCGCCGAACAGGTCGCGCGGCTGTTCGACGCGATCGTCGGTGCGGTGGTGCGCTTCGACCCGGACGCCGATTCGGGAGACGTGATCGGAGCCTGGACGAAGCCCGGATGCGAGCCGCCCCGCCGGCCCCTCGATCTGACCGCGCCCGTGACCGTATCGGGCGACCCCTGGGGCGCGGTCGGAGCGAGCTTCTCTGACGGTCACGTCCCGGACGGCCTCGACCAACGTCTGGCCCGCTTCGCCGACCTCGTGAGCCTCGCGATCAGCAACGCCCAGACGCTCGAGGCGCTCGCGCGCCAAGCCACCACGGACGCCGTGACCGGGCTCGCGAACCATCGGCGATTCCACGAGCGCCTGCATGAGGAAGTCGAGCGAGCGCTCCGCTACGACCATCCCCTCACCCTGGCCGTGATCGACATCGACCACTTCAAGCGTGTCAACGACACCCACGGCCACCAGACCGGCGACCGCGTCCTGGCCGAGGTCGCCCAGCAGCTTGCCGCGCAGGCCCGTACCGGAGACGTGGTCGCGCGGGTCGGCGGGGAAGAGTTCGCATGGCTGATGCCCGACACGGACGTGGACGGCGGACGAACCGCCGCCGACCGCGCGCGCGAGGCGATCTCGTCGCTCAGATTGAATCCCGCCCTATCGGTAACCGTCTCCGCGGGCATCTGCGGGCTCGCGCATGACCTCGACACTCGAGAGCTGATGCGCCGCGCCGACGAGGCGCTGTACGCGGCGAAGCATGCCGGTCGCGACCGCACGGTCGTGTACGGCGACGCGCACGCGCCCGAGCGCCGCGCCGCATAGCGGTCGGGGGATCGAACCCCGGCGGCGGATCCAGATGGCCAACGATCGTCGAAAAGCTTCAGTACTCGACCGGCCGTCCGATAAGCGGGGTAATGCGTGGGGCAGACCACAACGACCGCACCCTGCTCGCCCGGCCTGACCGGAACGGCTCCCCTGCGCCCGCGGCGATAGATGCGCGGGAGGCGCTGCGCTGGGGCACGCGCCAGGACGACCGGTGGCTCGAGCGCTGGATCCGCTCGACCGAGGACCTCGCCCGGCTCCAGTACTCGCACCGGATGCTGGACGCCGTCATCGACGAGATCGACGGGCGCCAGATCCGCGTCGGCGACCAGTGGCTGACCGACTACGCATCGTGCAACTACCTGGGCCTCGACCTCGACGAGGAGATCATCGAGGCGGTCCCCGGCTACCTCCGGCGATGGGGCACCCACCCGAGCTGGTCGCGCCTGCTGGGCAGCCCGATCCTCTACGAGGAGATCGAGGAGAGGCTCACCGCGCTCCTGGGCTGCGAGGACAGCCTGCTGCTGCCGACGATCACTCACATCCACATGTCGGTGATCCCCGTCCTGGCGGGCGGGGGCACGGTGTTCCTGGACAGCCGGGCTCATAAGACGATCTACGACGGGTGCGCGCTGGCCCAGGCACGCGGCGCCTCGATCGAGCGGTTCGCGCATGAGGACCTCAACCACTTGGAGGCGCTGCTGCGCGACTCGAGCTGGCGCCGCCCGGGGATGATCTGCATCGACGGCGTCAACAGCATGACCGGGAACGCTCCCGATCTAGCCGTCATTCGCAGCGCTGGCCCGTGAACACGACGTAATCCTGTACGTCGACGACGCCCACGGCTTCGGCGTGATCGGCGAGCGCTCTCCGGCCGAGCCGTGCACCTTCGGCGTCCGCGGCAACAGCATCGTCCGCCACGCTGCGGAGACCTACGAGAACATCGTCCTCGTAGGGGGCTTCTCCAAGGCCTACTCGTCGCTGCTCGCCTTCATCGCCTGCCCGACGGCACTCAAGCAGGTACTCAAGACCGCCGCGCCCCCATACCTCTACTCGGGACCGTCGCCGGTGGCCTCACTCGCGACGGTGGTGGAAGGACTGCGGGTCAACGACGAGCGGGGCGATCAGCTGCGCGGCAAGCTGCATCACCTCACCGCGCGCGTCCTCGATCGTCTCAGAGAGCTCGGCGTTCACACTCCGAACCAGTCCGGGTTCCCGATCATCGAGGTGCCGCTGGCCGATCCCGACAGTGTCGACGAGGTCGGCAACATGCTGTTCGACCGGGGCATCTACGTGACGATGGCCGTGTACCCGCTCGTTCCTCGCGAGGAGGTCGGGTTTCGCCTCCAGCTGACCGCGGCCAACACCGACGAGCAGGTCGACCATCTGTGCACGGTTCTCGGAGAGGTCGCGCAGCGGTTCAAGCTCCAAGGCACGCGGGCCGACTAGGCGGTAACACGATGTCTGCCCGATCGATCATCCCCGCCCAGCGTCACCTGTGGTGGATCTTCTTCCTCGTCGGCGCGGTCGTCTGCGGGCTGTACGTGTTCGTGCCGCCGCTGAAGGGCAGCCCGCTGGTGATCAACGGCCTCGGCCTCTACGGCCTCCTCGCCGTGGTCGCCGGGATCCGGCTCTACCGGCCGGGTGCCAGGGTCGCGTGGTGGCTGTTCGTCCTGGGCCTGTTCCTGTTCTGGGTCGGCGACGTATACACCTACAGCGTCCGCATCCTGTTCGACGTCGTCGTGCCCTTCCCGTCTTTCGGCGACGCCGTGTACCTGGCCATGTACCCGGTGCTGATGGTCGGCATCATGCTCCTCGTTCGTCGCCGCAACCAGCGCGCGGACGGGCCGGGGGCGGTCGACGCACTGATCATGACGCTGGGCTTGGCGCTCGTCTCCGGGATCCTGCTGATCGCCCCCTACGTCCACGACGGGACCCTCACGCTGCTGCCCAAGCTCGTCTCGATCGGCTACCCGATGGGCGACATCATCCTGCTCGCCGCGGGGATCCGCCTCGCCGTCGACGGCGGTAAGCGCCGGCCGGCGTTCTACCTGCTGATCGCCGGGATCGTGTCGATGTTGGTCACGGACGACATCTACGGCCTGCTCACGTTGCACAACGCCTACAACCATCAGCTGTGGCTCGATGCGGGCTGGATCTTCTTCTATCTGTTCTGGGGCGCGGCGGCGCTGCATCCCTCGATGCAGGAACTCTCCGACGTGGAGGTCGATCGGCAGGCCAGGCTGACGCCGCTCCGACTCGCGCTTCTGACCGGCGCGACGCTGACAGCTCCCGCGCTGGAGATCATCAAGGTGATCCCGACCCACAACTGGGACCTGCTGTTCGTCATCGGCGCGTCGGCGGTCCTGTTCGGGCTGGTCGTCGCCCGCATGACCGGTCTCGTCCGCCAGCGCGAGAAGTCGGTCGCCCGCGAGCGCGCGCTCAGCGCCGCCGGCGGCCTGCTGGTCGCGGCCACCGATCCGCAGGACATCGTGGTAGCGGCGTTGCAGGCGGTCGCCGAGTTCGGCAAGGACAGCGTCGACGCCCGTGTGTGCCGGATCTTCGGCGATCACGAGCGCGCGATGGCGCTCGGCGACGAGGGCGCTCTGACCGATTGGGCGATCTCCGCGGAGACCTCGGCGCTCCTGCACGACTCGGGCTCTGCCGGCATGTCGAAGCTTCCGGCCGAGGCGCGTGTGGAGCTCCGCCTGCCCGCCGGCGACGATCCCGTCCTGCGGCTCGAGCTTCGGCCCGCAGGCCCGCGGGCGCCGGCCTGGTGCTGATCCTGGCGGGCGATGCCGCCGACGACGACGAGACGCGGTACGCGCTGCGCACGCTCGCCCACCAGGTCGCGCTCGCCCTGAGCAGCGCCGAGCTCTCGGCCGAGGTACACCGGCGGGCCGAGCGAGGCCAGGTTCGCGACGCTCGTGCAGAACTCGAGCGACCTGATCACGGTCATCGATGCCGACAACACGGTCCTCTACCAGAGCCCGTCGATCGAGCGTGTGCTCGGCTACACGGTCGAGGAGGTCACCGGCCGCCCGTTCGAGCAGCTGCTCCATCCCGACGAGCAGGGCCGGCTGTTGCGACGACTCACCGACGGCGCCGGCGCGAGCGGCCGCGCCGAGGTGATCGACTGCCTGCTCGCCCACAAGGACGGCAGCCTGCGCCATTTCGAGATCCTCCACGCCGACCTGCTCGGTGACAGCGCGGTCGGCGGGATCGTCCTCAACGGCCGCGACGTCTCGGAGCGCAAGGCCTTCGAGGAGCAGCTCGCCCACCAGGCCTTCCACGACCCGGTCACCCATCTCGCCAACCGGGCGCTGTTCAACGAACGCGTCCGCCACGCGGTCGCGCGAACGCTGCGCGACGGGATTGGTATGGCTGTGCTGTTCGTCGATCTCGACGACTTCAAGACGGTCAACGACAGCCTCGGTCACGCCGTCGGCGACCGCGTCCTGCTCGAGGTGGCTCAGCGCGTCTCCGCGAGCGTCCGCGCCGCCGATACCGCCGCGCGGTTCGGCGGGGACGAGTTCGCGATCCTGCTCGAGGATGTGCACGACCCGCAGGCGGCGGTCGAGACCGCCGAGCGGATCCTCGAATCGCTCAGCCGTCCGCTCGAGCTCGACGGCAACCACCTGATCATCCGCGCCAGCCTTGGCATCTCCGTCGTCGAGCCGGGCAACGCCACCGACGCCGACGAGCTGATCCGCAACGCGGATGCCGCGATGTACATCGCCAAGGCCGAGGGGAAGGGCGGCTACCGGCTGTTCGAGCCCGCGATGCACGACCGGGTGGTGGCGCGTCTGGCGCTCCGCGCCGATCTTCAGCGGGCGCTCGAGCGCGAGGAGTTCGAGCTCCATTACCAGCCGCTGGTTCGCCTCGTGGACGAGGCCGTCACCGGTGTCGAGGCGCTGGTGCGCTGGCGTCATCCCGTACGGGGACTGATCCCACCGTTCGAGTTCATCCCGTTCGCCGAGGAGAGCGGGCTGATCGTCGACATCGGTCGTTGGGTCCTCCGCGAGGGCTGCCGGCAGGCGAAGGTTCTGCGGGAGCACTCGACGGGCGCGATGGCGCCGTCGATCGGCATCAACCTGTCGGTCAAGCAGCTGTTCCACTCGGACATCGTCAGCGACGTCGCCGACGGCGCTGGCCGAGGCCGATCTCGAACCCGAGGCCCTGACGCTCGAGATCACCGAGTCGGTGATGATGACCGACACCGAGCTGGCCATCAGCCGCCTCAACGAGTTGCGCGCGCTCGGCGTGCGCCTGGCGATGGACGACTTCGGCACCGGCTACTCGTCGCTCAGCTCGTTGAGCATGCTTCCGCTCGACATCCTCAAGATGGACCGCTCGCTGCTGGCCGCAGGCGCGTCGCCGGTGACCTCCGGGCTGGCCTCCGCCGTGCTGAGCCTCGGCGAGACCTTCGCGCTCGAGGTGGTGGCCGAGGGCATCGAGTTCCCCGAGCAGTCCGCCACGCTCCGAGAACTGGGCTGCGATACCGGGCAGGGGTTCTACTTCGCCAAGCCGATGGAGCCCGAGCGCCTGATCAGCTTCCTGGCTGAGCGGGCCGACGCGGCCGAGGGGACAGCGCTGCCCGCAGGCTCGGACTGAGCCCATGCAGCAGAGCTACGAGGCGCTGGACCGGCCCGGCGGATTCAGCCGCGTTCGGCTGTTCGCGCCGCTGGCCCATCGCGACTACCGGTTGCTCGCCGGCGGCATGTCGGTATCGCTGCTCGGCGACGGTCTGTTCCTGGTGGCGCTGGCGTGGCAGGTCTACACGATGTCGGACGCGCCGACGGCGCTCGCGACGGTCGGGATCGCGATGACGATCCCGACGATCGCGTGCCTGCTGATCGGTGGCGCGGTGAGCGATCGCTTCGACCGCCGTCTGGTGATGCTCGCCGCCGATGCTGTTCGCGGCGTCGTCGCTGGCCGCGCTCGCGGCGCTCACGGTCTCGGGGGAGCTCCGGTTCTGGGAGCTGCTGTCGATCGCCGTGGTGTACGGCGCCGCCACCGCGTTCTTCAACCCCGCCTCGGATGCACTCGTGCCGCAGCTGCTTCCCGCAGACGCGCTGGCTCAAGCCAACTCGCTCGATCAGCTGATCCGTCCCCTGGCGCTCCGGCTCGCCGGTCCCGCACTCGGCGGCTTGTTGGTCGGCGCGATCGGCGCCGGCTGGACGTTCGGGTTGGACGGCGTCTCGTTCTTGATCTCGGTCGCCGCGCTCCTGGCCATGTCACCGGTCCCGCCCTCGTCCGCGAGCCGGAGGCGCGAGCCGGGGTCCGAGAGATCGGGGCCGGCCTGCGGTACGTCCGCAGCCACCCGTGGCTGTGGGCGACCCTGGTCACGGCGGCGATCGCGTACCTGCTGTTCATGGGCCCGACCGAGGTGCTGCTTCCGTTCATCGTCAAGCACCAGTTCGCCGACGGCGCCCGTGACCTGGGCTGATCTTCGCCGCCGGCGGTCTCGGCTCGCTCGCGTGCGCGGTCGCGATCGGCCAGTTCGGTCTCCCCCGCTCCAGCCTCACCTTCATGTACGTCGTCTGGACCGTCGCGACCATCGCGGTGGCCGGCTACGGTCTGTCGAGCGGCCTGTGGGGGCTGATGCTCGCGAGTGTCCTGTTCAACACCCTGGAGACCGCCGGCACGATCGCCTGGGCGACCGCCAAGCAGCGCCACGTCCCGTCGCGACTGCTCGGCCGGGTGTCGAGCCTCGACTGGCTCATCTCGATCGGCCTGCTGCCGTTGTCGTACGCGTTGACCGGGCCGATCAGTGCCGATCTCGGAGCGCGCCGGACCCTGATATGGGCCGGCGTGCTCGGTGCGGCTGTCACGTTCGCGCCAGTGCTCAGCCGGCGCGCGCGCCGCCCCGAAGGCGCCGTCGCCCCGGGGCCGCTGTCGGAAGCGCCCGCCATACGCGCACGCGCGTAGCGCCGTGCGGGCATGCCCGCGGGGGTCTCCAGCGGGCCCTCCGGAGTCGACGGTTACCGGTCGACGGCCTCGGTCCGCGCCCGCGCGATCGCTTCGGCGCCGGCGTCGCCGACGAGCAACTCAGGCCGGAGGGTGCCGCTAGCGATCAGGTCGAGCGCGGGGAAGCGGCCGGTGCTCGCCAGCACCTGGTCGAGCGCGATCACGGTCGTCTCCCCGCCGAGCGGCTCGGCCGCCGTGGCGATCACGGTCAGCGACCCGCCGCCGGCGATGTTGCGCGCGGACGCGAGCAGCTTGCGGGCGGCGTGCGGCTGGATCCCGCTCAGCGTGTCGATCAGCACGACCGCGTGCGAGCCGCGCGCCGCCAGCCGGCGAGCCTGGTCGACGGCGTGCTCCAGCGTCTGGGCCTGGGCGTCGGCAGACGCGGAGAAGCTCACCGCCGCCGCGGGCGCCACCGGGCCCTCCTGCCACTCGGTGATCTCCTCGGGGCGGACGCCGGCGAGGACCAGCGTGAGGTGGATCTCGTCCTGCCCGGCCAGGGTCGCCGCGAGCCGGCGCAGCGCCTCGGTCTTGCCGGCGCGAGCCGCCCCGACGATCGACACCCGCGACCCTCGGCCGAACGGCGTCAGCCACTCGATCGCCTTGATCGTCGGGTCCTCCGATCCGAGCCGGAAGCGCTCGCTCGGGAAGGCGGCCGGCAGATCGTCGAACCGGGTGCTGTCGGCGACCTCGTCGGCGGGACGGCCGTTGATCGTGTCGATCCGGATCAGCGACGCGAACCGCTCCGAGCGGCGAGGTGCGCGGCGCGGCCCTGCGATCCGGTCGCCCGGGACGAGCTCGCAGCGCTTGACCTGCGCGGCCGAGACGTAGACGTCGTCCTCCGAGGGCTCGGGCGGGTTCACGCGCAAAAAGCCGGAGCCGTTCGGGAGCAACTCGACCTCGCCTTCGACGATCTCGTCCTCGGCGCGCTCGGTCGGCTCCTCCTTGGCCGGGCGCTCCGGCGTCTCGTCGGCCTCCTCGGCGTCCTCGGGGGCGCCGGCGTCCTCGTCGCGGCCGGCCGCCCGGCCCCGCCCACCGCGACGTCCGCGACGGCGGCGGGAGGAGGGGCGGTCCTCGTCCGCGCCACGGTCCTCGTCGTCGGCGGGGGCCTCCTCGGCCGGAGCCTCGTCGACGGCTGCATCCTCGACGGCAGCCTCCTCGACGGCAGCCTCCTCGACGGCAGCCTCCTCGACGGGTGCCTCGTCGGTGGAAGCCTCCTCAACGGAAGGCTTCTCAGCCGGCGATCCCCCCTGCCGGGTGATGATCGCGTCGATCAGGTCGGCCTTGCGCAGACGGCGATAACCGTCGATCGAGAGCTCGGACGCCAGGGCGTGAAGGTCGGCGAGCGGGCTGGCTGCGAGCGCGTCGCGATCGAGAACGGACATGGTGCTACCTCCTTGATGGATGATCGGTGGGCTCCGGCCGCGTTGTGCCAGCGGCCGGCGATTCAGCCTCTTCAATCTAGCGTGATGCGGCGACGAAGCTAGCCGGCGCGCGGCTCGCGCCGGAGATCCGTGGCCAGCATGAGGCCCGAGTCGAGCTCGGATTCGCCGATCAGAGCCGCCCGGACTGCCAGGTAGTCGGCGACGTCGGCGACGTCGTGGACGCGCAGCACGTGGGCGCCGGCGTCGACTCCGTACCCGATCGCCGCGAGCGTTCCGGCCAGCCGCGCCCGCGGCGGCCGCCGGGTGATCGCTCCCACGAAATCCTTGCGCGACACCGCCAGCAGGAGCGGTCGCTCGAGCGCGTGCAGATCGGACAGCTCCCGCAGAACCTCGACCGTCTGGGCGGGGGTCTTCCCGAAATCGGGGCCGGGGTCCAGCATCAGCTGCTCGAACGAGACGCCGTGGGCCATCGCCACCGATATCAGCTCACGCAGGAACCGCTTGACGTCGGCGCCGACCAGCCCGTCGAGCGTCGGATCGAGCAGTTTCTCCTTGGGCGCCGTCCGCGTGTGCATCAGCACCAGCCCTGCGCCGGTGCCCGCGCATACGTCCGCCAGCTCGGGATCGCGGAGTCCGCTCACATCGTTGACGATCGCCGCGCCGGCGGTGATCGCCGCGTGCGCCACCGCGGGCTTGTACGTGTCGACCGACACGACAGCGCCGAGCCCCCCGGCCACGCGCTCGATCAACGGCACCACGCGCTCGATCTCCTCCTCGGGCGCCACCGGCGGCTGGTTGGTCACGCCGGACTCGCCACCGATGTCGATGATGTCGGCACCGGCATCGAGCAGCGATCGCGCCAGCTCGACCCGGTCCTCGAGCGTCCGGTGCCCGCCGGCGTCAGAAAACGAGTCGGGCGTGGCGTTGACGACGCCCATCAGCCACGGCCGCCCGCCGAGCTCGAGCGTGCCGGCCGTCGTGCGCAGCGGGAGCGCCGGCGCCGTCACACGATCTCGATCACCCAGGTGGTCCATGTCGCCCCGGAGCGTATCCCCGACCGCCGGCGGACTCGTTGGCGGTCCGGCAAAGGCGGGCACCTGGAGGGTGGCGGCGAGGTGGTCTCCGGCGCGAGTGCCACGCGTGGGTCGGCTGCCGGCGACCTGCATAACCTGGCAACGGAGGCGTCCAGCCCGGACCGTGCCAGATCTCGCATGCCCGACATGCGCGCATCGGTCTGACACGGCCGCGCTCACCGTGCCCGAATGTCGGACTTGTGCAGGTCACGGGCGGCTCCCGGGGCGGAAGTGAGGCCGCGGGGCGGCGCCCGGCCCTCGGCCCTCGCCAGCACCCGAATCCCTCCTCCAGGTGCCCGCCGTTCAAACCCGGTCCGCGCCGCGACCACCGCGCGGAAGGCGCCGCCCGCGAAGGCGTCGCGCCGGTACTCAGTGGGCGGGGTCCGCCACCCCGTCCTGCCGGCGCTTGGCGATGATCTCCTTGATCCGGTTGAGCGTGTCGTCGGACATCCGCCGGATCTCCCAGTGGGTCAGCTTCATCACTCGCATCGGCGAGGTCGCGATCACGTCGGCGTTGCGCGGCTCGCGGTCGAGCAGGCCCATCTCGCCGATCACGTCGCCCTGTTTGAGCGAGGCGATCTTCTCGCCGTCCTGGATCACGTCGGCGGTGCCCTCCTGGATCGCGATCAGCTCGGTCGAGTAGTCGCCCTGCTTCATCAGGATCTGTCCGTTGGCCACGCTCGTCTCGGTGGCGAACGCCGCCAGGCGGTTGGCCTCCTCCTCGGACAGGTGGGAGAAGATCGAGATTTCCTTGAGTCGGTTCGGATCCATCGTGGCACGCAAATACCCGGTCGGCACCGGACTAATCCCCAATTAACTACAGCGCCTGCACTTCGGATGTGATCTCGCTCACAGACTGCTTGGCGTCGCCGAACAGCAGCGAGGTCTTGGGGTCGTAGAACAGCGGGTTGTCGATCCCGGCGAACCCGGAGGCCATCGAGCGTTTGAGCACGATCACGGCGCCCGAGCGGTCGACCTCGAGGATCGGCATGCCGTAGATCGGCGACCCCGGCTCGTTCTTGGCCGCCGGGTTGGTGACGTCGTTGGCGCCGATCACCAGGGTCACGTCGGTGCGCGTGAACTCGGGGTTGATCTCGTCCATCTCGCGGAGCAGGTCGTAGGGCACGTCGGCCTCGGCGAGGAGCACGTTCATGTGACCGGGCATCCGGCCCGCCACCGGGTGGATCGCGAACTTGACCTCGACCCCCTTGGCCTCGAGCGCCCGTTCGAGCTCGCGCACGGCGTGCTGGGCCTGGGCGACGGCCATCCCGTACCCCGGCGCGATCACCACCAGGCGGGCGTAGGAGAGTTGGATCGCGACGTCCTGGGCCGAGGTCGAGCGCACGGTCCCGCCACCGTCCGCGCCGGGACCGCCGGCCGGCGCCGCGATCGCGCCACCGAACCCGCCGGCGATGATCGCCGGCACCGAGCGGTTCATCGCCTTGGCCATCAGGTTGGTGAGGATCGTTCCGGACGCGCCGACGATCATCCCGGCGACGATCAGCGCGGTGTTGTTCAGAGCGATACCGGTCGCGGCCGCCGATAACCCGGTGAGCGCGTTCAGCAGCGAGATCACCACCGGCATGTCGGCCCCGCCGATCGGGAGCACGACCATGTTCCCGAGCACGGCAGCAGCGAGCAGGATCCCGACGATGAACAGCGCCTCGGAGTGGGTGCCGGCGGCGAGCACGATCGCGCTACCCACGCACACCACGAGCAGGCCCAGGTTGATGAACGCCTGCCCCGGAAGCTTGATCGGCCGGCCCGGAAGGATCTCCTGAAGCTTCCCGAACGCGATCCCCGACCCCCAGAACGAGATCGACCCGACGATCGCCGCGAACAGCGACGGAATCTCGACCCTCAGCGCGAATGACCCGCCGAACGCGTGGCGATACTCGACCCACGCGATGATCGCCACCGCACCGCCGCCGACGCCGTTGAACAGCGCGACCATCTGCGGCATCGCGGTCATGTGCACGCGGCGCGCCGCCGGCAGGCCGACCGCGATACCGATAACCAGGCCCAAAGCGATCAGCCACGGCGTGCTCGACCCGGACAGAACGTGCGGCGTCAGCAGCGTCGCGACGATCGCGATCGCCATCCCGACCGCCGCGATCTTGTTCCCGCGGACCGCGGTACGCGGCCCGGTCAGCCCGCTCATCCCGTAGATGAAGAACGAGAACGCGACGATGTAGCAGGCGTCGATGAACGTCGCCGACTGCAGAAAGATCGTCCCGAGGATCACTTCTCGCCGCCCTCGATCTCCTCGGGCGCAGGACCCTCCGGCAAATCGGGCTTTCGTTTGAACATCCCGAGCATCCGGTCGGTGACCACGAACCCGCCGACGATGTTGATCGTCCCGAACGCGATCGCGATCACCAGCAGCAGGTGCTCGAACCACCCGACCGCGTCATGCATCAGCAACAACCCACCGAGAAGCACGATCCCGTGGATCGCGTTGGTCCCCGACATCAACGGCGTGTGCAGCGTATTCGGGACCTTCGAGATGACCTCGAACCCCACGAACGCCGCCAGCACAAGAATCGCGATATCGGTGATGACGGTCATATCAAGTCCTCCTCGGAGATCAGGAGCTAGCGGTCGCGCCGGCCTCGGCGGCCGCCCGAGCGGCCTCGTGGACGATCTCGCCGTCGCGCGTGATGCAGGCGCCGGCGATCACCTCGTCGTCGAAGTCCAGCGCCAGCTGACCCTCATCGGAGATCATCAGCCCGAGCAGCGCCTGGATGTTTCGCGCGTACAGCTGCGAGGCGTGCTCGGCGAGCGTCGAGGGCACGTTCAGCGGCGCGAGGATCTTCACGTCATGGCGGATCACGGTCTGCCCCGGCTCTGAGAGCTCGCAGTTGCCTCCCGCCTCGCCGGCGAGGTCGACGATCACCGACCCCGGCTTCATCAGCTTGACCGCGTCCTCGGTGACCAGGATCGGCGCGCGCCGCCCCGGCACCAGAGCCGTCGTGATCACCACGTCGACCTTGCCGATCGCCTCCGCCATCAACTCCTGCTGGCGATGCTGCTGCTCGGGCGTCAGCTCGCGCGCATATCCGCCCGCGCCCTCGAGATCGCCCCCGAGATCGAACTCGAGGAACTTCGCGCCCAGCGACTCGACCTGCTCCTTGACCGCCGAGCGCACGTCGAACCCCTGCACCACCGCCCCCAGCCGCCGCGCGGTCGCGATCGCCTGCAACCCCGCCACGCCGGCGCCGAGCACCAGCACCGTCGCCGGCCGGATCGTCCCCGCCGCAGTCATCAACATCGGGAAGTAGCGCCCGAGCTCCATCGCGCCGATCAACGCGGCGCGATACCCGGAGATGTTCGCCTGCGAAGACAGCGCATCCATCGACTGCGCCCGGCTGATCCGCGGGATCGCCTCCATCGCAAAACTCGTCGCCCCCGACGCCGCGATCGCCCGGATCGCCTCACCCCCGCTCAACGGCTGCAAAAACCCGATCAGCACGCTGTCGGGCCGTAACCGCCCGATCTCCTCAGACGTGGGCGTCGCGACCTTGACCACCACGTCGGCCGCGTACACGCCGGCGGGGTCCTCGACCATCCGCGCGCCCGCCTCCTCGTACTGACTGTCGGGGAGCAGCGCGCCGGCGCCCGCGCCGCGCTCCACCAGGATCTCGAGCCCGCCGCCGGACCCCTCGCCACCGCTGCCCGCGAGCTTCCGCACCACCTCGGGCACGAGCGCGACACGTCGCTCGCCCTCAGCCGACTCCTTGGGGACTCCGATCTGCATGCGGCGCCGGAGCGTACCGACTTTGTCCTGCGACGGACTCAGCTCCCGCCGACGAACGCCAGGCTCAACGCGGTCAGGACACCGGCGTCGATCGCGAGCCTGTCGGCGGCCGTCGCCCCCGGCGCGGGCCCGACCGCGAGCGGTACGCGCCGCGCGCGACCCCGCTCCGAACGGCCCGCCCGATGGTGAGATCGCGCCACCGGCGCCACCGCGTGCGAGGCGGTGCGGGCCCGGGTGCTCTGGCGCGGTACCGACGCCGACCGCGACGCCGGCGGGGGCGCCGGCACGACCCGCCGCGCGGGCGCCGCAATCGGGAGCGGCTTGCCGTCGAGCGCCATCAACGCCTCGGCCGTCACCCAGGTCGGCGTCTCGTCCATGCCGTGCGAGTAGCGGACGTGACCGTCGGCGGCGATCAGCGAGCGCAGGTAGTCGAGCGGAGACGGCGCGCCGCGACGGTGCAGCGAGCTCGGGTCGACCCCAACCGCGAACAGGCCCTGGACCGCGAACGCCGTCGATTGCGCGTTCGAGCCGGCGCCGGGCATGCCGGGGAAGCCGCCGTCGCGGTCCTGCTGGCCCCGGATGTATGCGATCGCCCGGGTCCGGGCCCGCGCCGCCCCGGGCGCGCGGTCGCCGGCGAGCGCCTCGAGCGCCGCGCCGGTGTCGTCGACGTCGCTCAGCCCGCCCCGCGTCGCGAAGTTGAAGCCGCCGTCGCCGTCTTGCTGGCGCACGATCCACGCGAGCGACCCCGGCGGCGGCGCGACACCGACCGCCCGGAACGCGAGCACCGCGAACGACGTCCAGTTCGTCTGGTTGTTGACCGACCCGTTCCGGCCGACGTCCGCCCGCAATTCGGCGACGAGGTCGCGCCCCCCGAAGCTCGTCGCCGGGAGGCCGGCGGCGCCGGCGACGAGGATGTTCCGCTCGACCGAGCCGGGGTCGGACGCCGAGGCGACGCCTGCCTCGATGTAGCCGATCAGGCTGTGGCCGTCATGCGTGACGTCCTGCGGGTTCTCGCCGGCGGCCGCGAGCCCGAGCGCTGCCCACCCCGAGTACAGCGCCGACGACGCCGACCCCGGCGCTCCGCCCAGGCCGCCGTCGGAGTTCTGCGCCGCGAGCAGGTAGCCCGCCGGCGTACCCGCCGCCAGCGCCTGCCCGTCCCCCAAACCCGCCGCCAATCCCGACACCAATCGCGACCCGAATCCCGACCCCAGCAACCCAGACCCCGATCCCAACACCCCCGGCTGGCTGGCCAGCCAGGCTCCGGGGACAAGGCCGAGCGCGACCGCCACGGCCAGCAACGGCGTGGCCGTCCGCCACGTCACGTTCAGACGCGCCGTGAAGCGGTTCAGCGATCGGATCAGCGCCGGCCCGAACGCGAGCGCGAACACCAGGCACCCGCCGGCGTGCACGAAGTCGAACCCGATCCCCTTCCCGACGTATATGCCGAGCTGGGCCGGGCTGTGATCGCTGTAGGTCACCCAGTCGCCGAGGTCCTGGAGCGCGGTGAACCCGAAGCCGACTACGAAGCACACGATCGCCAGCGGCCACCGCCCGATCCGCCGGTGGGTCACCACCGCAAGCCCGGCGCCGATCACGCCGACCGCCCCCCAACCGGCCATCTGCCACGGGGTCCACGGTCCCTGGCCGAAGAAGAAGTTCGAGGCCAGGCCCGCGAGCGCCCCCACCGCGAACCCGGGGCCGCCGCCGAGCGCGTATCCCGACACGAGCACGATGTCGGTCGTCGGCTTGACGTTCGGGAACGCCGCGAACGCGATCCGGCCGAGCGCCGCGAACGCCGCCAGCGTGCCCACGAGCGCCACGATCCGGGCATCCGGGCGGACGCGCTCGTACCAGGCAAATCCGCCGGCGAGCGCCACCGCCAACACCGCGAACGCCCCGATCTGCCAGCTCACGCGCTCACCCCGGCTCTCGGCGTCGCGGCCGGTTCCACGAGTCCCCTAACGAGCGCGACGCCTTCGCGCGGCCACGAGCGCGCCGCCCGCTCCGCCGAGGATCCGCGCGGTCTCGGTGGCGAAGTACGTGCCGCCGGCGAGGATCTCGGCCGGCGAGCCGTCGGCGATCACCGCGCCCTCCCCGAGCAGCACCACCCGCTGGGCGAACGCGGCCACGAACTCGGGGTCGTGGGTCGCGACCAGCACCGCCGCGTCCAGCTCGCCGAGCAACGCCGCGAGCTCGTCCTTGCGCCGGCGATCCATCCCCCGGGTCGGCTCGTCGAGGCACACCACCGCGGTCCGGTAACTGAGATCCCTACCCGCCGCCCCGGCCGCCCCCGCCTCCCCGTCGAGCACGATCGCGAGCGCGAGCCGCTGCTTCTCCCCGCCCGACAGGTCGCGAGGGTGGCGGTCGGCGAACGCCGGATCGCCGAGCCCGACGGTCGCGAGCGCTTGCGCCGAGGCCTCCTGCGCGACCCGCTCGTGGATCAGGTAGTCGGTCGGGTTCTGGAGCAGCAGCGCGACCCGACCGGCGCTCCGGACCTTCCCGCGGGTGGGGCGCATCAGCCCGGCGGCGTGGCGCAGCAGCGTCGACTTGCCGGCGCCGTTGCGGCCCATCAGCGCGACGCGCTCGCCCGGCGCGAGCTGCACCGAGACGCCGCGGAGGATCGCCGGCCCGCGTTCGATCTCATGCCAGACCCGGTCGAGCCTGAGCGCGCTGTCCTCGGCGCGCCGGACCCGCTTGGCGTCCCGCGGCCCCGCGGCGCCGGCTGCGGTCGTGGCGGCGTCCGGGAGCAGCCCCCGGGCCCGCAGGGCCGAGCGTGCCGCCTTCACGCCCGCGACCGGCGCCAGCCCGAGACCGTGCAGGAGCCGCGCCCCGGGGGTCGCGAGCTCCGGCGCCTCCTCGCACGCCCAGGCCAGGAACTCGGCCGGAGCCGCATCGCAGACCACGCGCCCGCCGCGCATCGCGATCGCGCGGTCGGCGAAGCCCAGGCAGCGCTCGAGCCGGTGCTCGGCGATCACGATCGCCGCGTCGAAGTCCTCGTTGAGCCGCCGCAGCACCGCGATCAGCTCGTCGCCGGCGACCGGGTCGAGTTGGGAGGTCGGCTCGTCGAGCAGGATCAGCCGTGGCCTGCCTGCGAGCGCGGCGCCGAGCGCCACGCGCTGGAGCTCGCCGCCGGACAGCTCGGCGGTCGGGCGGTCGAGAAGGTGCGCGATCCCGAGCGCGAGCGCGGCCTCCTCGACCGCGCGGGCGACCGCGGCCGGCGCCTCGCCCTGGTTCTCGAGCGGCAGCGCCAACTCGGCGCGGACGGTCCCCATCACGACCTGCGTCTCGGGATCCTGGAACAGCGTCCCGACCGCGGCGGCCAGCGTGCCCGGACCGTGCTCGCGCGTGTCCATCCCCGCGACGACAGCTCGGCCCGCGAACACCCCGCCAAAGAAATGGGGCACGAGCCCGTTCGCCGCGCGCAGCAGCGTCGACTTGCCGGACCCAGAGCCGCCGGCGAGCACCACCAGCTCGCCGGGCGCGATGTCGACCGTGACGCCGGCGATCGCCGGCGCCGGCGCACCCGGATAGGTGTAGGTGACGTCCCGCAGCGACAGGACGCTCACGGACCGATCCCCCTGCGGTCGGCGAACGGGAGCAGCGCGCACAGCATGAACGCGACGGCGACCGCCGCGCCGCCGATGCCGACGGGCGCGGACAGCGACGGGTCCGAGCTGAACGGGACCAGGCCGGCGACGCGGGCTCCGATCGCGAGCGCCACGAGCGCCACCGCCGAGGCCCCGAACGCGATGTCGTGGCGCGAGTACGGCCGGCGGATGCGCGCCCCTCGCGCCGGGCGCCGCGCGGCGCCATAGCCGCGTACCTCGAGCGCGGCGGCCACGTCCAGCGCGCGGTCGAGCACTCCCGACGTCGCCGCACGCATCAGGTGGACGCGGGACGGCGGCGGGCCGGGGCGGCACCGCTGAGCGTCGGCCAGCCGCCGCGCGTCGCGCGCGAGCACCGGCACCATCCGTGTGGCGAGCGTCGCGGTCAGCGCGGAGTGAAACGAGAAACGGCGAAACAGCCCGAGCACCTCGTCGGGATCGACCGCGACCGTGTAGAGCGCGCCGCACAGGATCAGCGCGACGGCCCGGACCCCGAGGACGGCGCCGTAGACCGTCGCCTCGAGCGTGATGTCGGTCTGCCCGAACACCGGCAGATCCCCGAGCCGGGCGATCACGGTCAACCCGCCCTGGGCGACGAGCATGTTGACGGCCATCACCAGCAGGCCGAGCGGGAGCGCGAGCAGCGCCGCACGGCGAATCTCGCGGCCGACGCCGGCGCCGACCGCCGCGCCGGCGATCGAGACCACCACGGCGCCCAGCGCGACCGGCGCGGACAGCAGGAGCGTGGCCAGCGCGAGCGCGAGGCAGTACGCGCACCCGGCGCCGGCGCGAGCGGCGTGCAGCGGGCTCGCGCGCCGGCGGTAGATCAACTGGACCCCTCGAGCGGCACCGGCAGGTCGCTGGCGCCGTGGACCGCGACCGCGAAGTGGTTGTCCAGCCGCGCCGGCGTGACCGCGGCAGCGGCGGCCGAGACGCCGGCGACGTCGGTCCCGGTGATCAGCCACGACGGTCCGGTCGAGGTCTGCGCCATCGCCGCGATCAGACCCGAGTCGGCGCCGAGTGTCTGGACGACACGACCCCTCGGGTCGAGCAGCTGCAACGAATTCCCGTTCGCCCCGGCGAAGCGCGCGTACACCCCGCTCGACGCCGGGCCGTGCTCGATCAGCGTGGCCAGGAGCTCAGAGCGGAGGTCTTGCCAGGTGCCGACGATCACCCCGAGCGAGTCCGAGCCCGATCCGGTGCCGATCGCCTGGCTCGCGACCGGTACCCCGATCGTGTTGAGCTCGTTGGTCACGCGTTTGCACGCCGTCGGCACGTCGGTGGCGCACTCGAGCGTGACCGGGAACCGCCGGCCGTTGATCCCATGGACGAACGGCTCGGGGAACGAGCCGACGACCGCCGGGATCGAGTCGCTGGCGGTCCAGTCGTGCAGGTCCCACCAGATCCGGTCGCCGTAGTGGACCGAGGTACCCGCGGCACCGAGGGTCGCCTCGATCCCGTTCACGTAGTAGAACCAGTCGAGCCGGGAGGAGTCGCCGGCGTGGCCGTCGATCGACTCGACGAACCCCCCGCTGTACCGGGTCGTGACCTTGAACGACCGCTCGAGCATCCGCATCACGGTCTGGGACCCGGGGATGCTGTGCTCGCTTGCCGATCCGACGGCGGCGGTGCCGAACCCTCGCGTGACCGTGAGGGTGGCGTCGCCCGAGGTCGACTTGCCGGCGCCCAGGCCGCAGCCGGCGATCGCGAGCGCGCATGCGATCGCGATCGCCGGGACTGGAGCCCTCCACGTCATGACGAACCGGACGAGGAGCTGCCTGGCGTCACTTGATGACCTTGAACAGCAACTTCTCGCCCGCCTTCAGCTTGATGTCGCAAACCCCCTTGCTGGAGGACTTGCCGTTGACGAAGACGTTCCAGAAGTCCGAGCCGGTCGGCTTCACGCCGAGGATCGACGTCACGAAGATGCCGCCCACGCTGGAGTAGTACTTGCCGGCCCACTTGCCGTGGGTCGCCGCGTTGAGCGCGCCGGCGGCGCTGTTCCCCGGGCACTTGCCCTTGGGCGTTCCGCCCTTGGTAATCCACCCGGTCTGGCCGTGCTCGGTGCTCGGCTTTAGCAGGGTCTTGGTGAGGCTCTTGATCTGGACTGTCACGGCGGGACCGGAGCCGGCGGCGAGCGCGACACCGGACGCCGCGAGGGCCATGACGATCGCTCCCACGAGAGCGATGAGGGTCTTGCGATGCATGAGGGCCACCCCTTTCCACGAGGGCGTATTGGCTTGGCGGTCGGAGGCTGGTCTCCTGGCTTACGGGCCTACCAGCCGCGCCTTCCCGGCGAGTCGTCCTCGCCAGTGGCTTGCCGTGCGACCGGCGTCCCCGATGACAGTGGCGGGTCCGCGCCGGAATCCCACCGGCTTCCCATCGCCACCGACCTTGAACTGGGAGATCGTACCGTGGCGACCAGCCACGTCGCCGATTGCCATCTGCCCGGGCTACTACCGTCCGTACTCGATGCCCGCAGCCTTCCTCGCAACGCTCGTCAACGGAGAGGTGGTTCTACGGTTTCCCTACGACGACCGCTTGCGACTGCTCCTGCGCTCAATTCCGGGGCGGCGCTGGGATCCCGAAGCACGGGTGTGGCGGGTGCCGTTGGACCCCGATCGGGCGCATTCACTGACGGCGTTGTTCGACAGCGTGGGGTATCCGGTGGACGTCTCCGATGCGCTCGGCCGCGCGCTCGCGCGCCGGCTGGCCAAGCGCTCGCCGGCTGAGCTCGTGGTCGATCTCGCCCGGCCCGACAACAACTGGTGGTTCAGCTTTGCGACCGACGGCGCCACCGACCTCGTCGAGCTTCTGCTCGATCATCCGGCCGCCTATCGCGTGCCGGCGATCGAGCGAGGGTTGCTGCCGGTCGACCAGCAGGCCGCGCAGATCCTCCGCGAGTGCTCCGAGCGCGACTGCGGGCTACGCCTGACCGACGACGCCCGTCACGCCGTTACCGAGGCCATGCGCGCTCCCATCGCCCGGTCCGAGCCATCCGTCCAGCCGCCGGTGTTCGACGTCGAGCTGCGGCGCGACCGCCGGGGCCGCAACTGGATCGTGATCGGCTCCGACCACGCGCCGCTCGCACGGGCGCTGGCCCGGGCGGGCGCGCTCGAGTTGCTCGACGGCCCGGCCGGCTCGGTGGCGGTCGCGGCAACCCAGGCAGACGGTGTCCCGATCGCGGAGCTGCTGGCTGGGCTCGACGTTCGGTCGGTCGATCCCCATGTCGAGCGGTGGATCGAACGGACGACGACCTGGCGGGGGACGATCGAGGTAGACGGCCCGCGGGAGGTGCCGGTGTTCCTGCTGCTCGGCGATAACGAGCGCCTGCCGAGCGCGTTGCGGGAGCGCGCGCAGCCGTGCCGAGGCGGCGCGTGCCTGCCGCTGACGCTGGAGTCGTGGCGGGCGATCGACGCGGCACCGCTGGAGGGTTGGATCAGCCATGCCGCGAAGCGGTGCGCGACCGCGCTCGAGGCTGGGCGACCGGCGCCGCCGGCGGTGCTCGAACTGTCCGAGATCCACGACCAGCCCACGTTCGTGCTCGCGCCCGGGCACGACCTCGGGATGGTCGAGCGCTTCGCGCGGATGGCAGGCGTCGCGGCCGGCAGCGACCGCGCGGCCCACGAGCACGGCCGGCTGCCGGCGATCGTTGCCGATCCCTTTTGGGTGCCAGATCTCGATCGGTTCGTCTCCGAGCACGAGCCGTGGGTGGCGCCTGACGCGCTGAACCGCCTGCAGGAGATCCGGGAAGAACACGCTCGCGCTGCCGGCGTGGTGGCGCTGTCCGCCGCGACCGACTCCGACCTGAATGATTTGATCCCGCCCACCCTTGGCGGCGAGCTGAAGCCGTTCCAGCGCGCCGGGGTCGAGTACCTGCTCAAGCAGCGCCGTTCGTTTCTCGCCGACGAGCAGGGCCTGGGCAAGACCGTGGAAGCGCTGGCGACGATTGAGGCGGACGGTGCCTACCCGGCGATCGTCGTATGCCCGGCCAGCCTGAAGCTCAACTGGATGCGGGAGATCGAGCGGTGGCTGCCGGCGCGCTCGGCCCAGATGCTCGACGGCAACCGCGGAGCCGTCCCGCCCGCGGATCTGACCGTCGTCAACTACGACATCGTCGCCGCCCGGCTCGAGGCCCTGACCGCCTGGCGCCGCTAGCCGTCGCGCTCGACGAGTCCCACTACTGCAAGAACCCGGGGGCCAAGCGCACCCAGGCCGCCCAGCGGCTCTGCGCCGCCGTCCCGCGCGAAGGTCTCGTGCTGGCTCTGACCGGGACGCCGCTGATGAACCGGCCGCCGGAGCTCATCTCCCAGCTGCGGATCCTCGGGCGCCTCGGCGACTTCGGGTCGGGGGCGGAGTTCGGGCAGCGGTTCCGCGGCGAGGACGCGCACCGGCGCCTGCACTGGCACCTGCGCGCACGATGCTTCGCCCGGCGGCTGAAGGCGGACGTGCTGCCGCAGCTGCCGGCCAAGACCCGCGCGGTCGTCCCGGTCGCACTGGACAACGAAGCCGAGTACCGCCTCGCCGAGCGTGACGTGCATCGCGTGGCTGCGCAGCCAGCCACTCGACCTGCGCGCGCTCGACGCCAAGGTCGCGGCAGCGCTCCGAGCCGAACGGCTCGTGCGGTTCAACGCCCTGAAGCTGCTGGCTGCGCGAGGCAAGCTCCACGCCGCTCTGCATTGGATCCACGACTTCCTGTGCTCCGGCGAGCGGCTGGTCCTGTTCGCCCGCCACCGTGAGATCCAGCGCGCAGTGCTCGAGCGGTTCCCGGCCGCGCTGCACGTACTGGGCGACGATTCGCAGCGCGCCCGGGACGCCGCGGTGCGGGCGTTCCAAGCGCCTGACTGCGACAGTCAGCTGATCGTCTGCTCGATCGAGGTCGCCGGCCAGGGAATCACGCTCACGAGCTCGTCGAACGTCGCGTTCCTCGAGCTCGACTGGACGCCGGCCAAGCACGACCAGGCCGAGGACCGCTGCCACCGGATCGGACAGCAGGACGCGGTCAATGCCACCTATCTGCTGGCCGCGGACACGATCGACGAGACGATCGCGAGCCTGCTCGAGCGCAAGCGCGCCGTGATCGGCGCCGTCACCGATGGACGCGCCGAGGACGAGCGTCGGCGTCGTCGACGCGCTCGTCGCGGAGCTGCGAGGCGAGCCGTACCGGCACCTTCGCGCCGTCGCGTGAGCGCCTAGACTGAGGCTCCTCGCCATGACCGTCAACCTCACCCGCATCTACACGCGTCTCGGCGACTCGGGCGAGACCCATCTCGGCGACATGAGCCGAGTGCCGAAGACCCATCCCCGGATCGAGGCGTACGGCACCGTCGACGAGCTCAACGCACAGATGGGGCTGGCGCTGACGGTCGAGGACCTCCCCGACGCATACGCCGATTGGCTGCGCCGGATCCAGAACGACCTTTTTGACGTGGGCGCCGACATCGCCGCGCCCGAAGACCCCGAACGCGAGCGTCTGCGCGTGATCCCCGAGCAGACGGCGTGGCTCGAGGAGCGCTGCGACGAGGTCAACGCGACGCTCGCGCCGCTCAAGTCGTTCGTGCTGCCCGGCGGCACCCGGGCCGCCGCGCACCTCCACGTCTGCCGGACCGTATGCCGGCGCGCCGAGCGGCTGGCGATCGCGTGCGGCGATGAGCTGAACGGCGAGGTGGTCCGCTACCTGAACCGGCTGTCGGACCTGCTGTTCATCCTCAGCCGGGGCGCCAACGGCGGCGATGAGCCGCTGTGGGAGCCGGGCCGGTATCGCTAGGCGTCAGAGTCAGCACGATCGCGGTCGAGATCGCGAAGCCGAGCGCGGCGATCGCGAGCGCCCCGACGACGAACGCCTTGTGCGCATCGGCGTAGGCAACGACCGCGTGCGGGCGGGTCGCCAGCGCGATCATCGCCAAGAACGTGCCCACGGCGAGCGCCGCGCCGACGGGGCTGAGCGTCCTGGCGATCGACCCCGGGTTGATCGTGCGCTCTCCGCTTCCCCGATAGGTCCGCGCTTCAGCGGCTAGCAACCCGGCGACCGCCAGCAGCGTCCAGGTCGCGGCGACGAGGAACCCCCCGAACACGTCGCTCGGGAAATGCCAGCCGAGCGTGAGGAACGAGTAGCTGATCGCGACCGAGAGCAGGGCGCCGAGCGCCGCCACAGCCGGGCGCAGACGACCCGGCACGGCGAGGACTGAGGACAGCGTCAGCGACATCGCCGCCGTCGCGTGACCGCTCGGCCAGGAGGCTGCCCCGATCGGACTGATCCAGCCGAAGAACGAGGCCTCTCTCGGCTCGGCCAGCAACGGCTTCAGTAGGTGCGTGGTGAGGTTCGCGCCGAGCAGGATCACGCCGACCGCGAGCGCTACGCGCGGGCGGCCCCGGAGCAGCGCGATTGCGATCGGGATCGGGACGAAAAGGACGTACGGCACCGGATCGCAGAGCGACGCCACGTGGTAGGCGACTCGATGGATCCAGCCGTGGCCCGACAGCTCGTAGAACCCGCTGAAGATCGACCGGTCAGCGCTGCGCACGAAACCGATGTGGAACGCCGCGAACCACGTCACCAACAGCAGCAGAAAGCAACCGGCGGCGCCGGCCAGCGCCCATCTGGCTCGAATCACCATGGGCTCAGCCTAGCGGTCTAGGCGGCCCGGACGATAAGTGTTCTGTCAGCTCTGGTGCTCGAGCTCGTGCCGCGCGCTTCGCGTGATGCGCAGCTCGGGCGAGACCCCGGTGCGGCGCACGTGCGCGTAATGCTCGATGTCCTCCGGAGAGGCCACGTCCACGATCAGGCCGGCGGACAGCTCGAACCGGCCGGTCTCATACAGCAGCTCCTGGTAGCCGGGTGTCTCGCCTGAGCGGCCCTCGACGTCGAGGAAGTGGATGCCCGTGCGGAACTCCCAGCGCTGGCCGCCCGGGACTCCGTCCGGTGCCGCCTTGGCCCGCGCTGCCTCGGCGGCACCGTGCTGGCGGGGCCGGGCGTTCGCGGAGTCGAGCGCACGCGATAGACGCTCGTAGTTGCGCCGGTAGGGCGCGGGGACGATCGCGACCGGCCCGCTGGCGCCGGCGCCGCCGCGAACGGCCTCCGCCACCGGTCCGACGAGCACGAATTCGACCTGGTTGGCCTGAAGCCATGTAAGCACTGCGATCGACTCGCCCGCGATGTGTTCGAACCCGGGGGCAGGGCGAGCGGGGCGCATCTCGATCTGCGGGTAACGTCGTTTGCGCAGCATGGTCTCTGCGTTTCGCCGCCCGGGCGAGGAGTCCTTCCGTTCCGAGCCGGAGTCGCCTCAGGTAACGTGCCGCGCAAGGTGAGCCGGGAAGTCTGGGCGGCGTGTCCGTCGTCGACCGTGGAGTCGCATGTCCCCCGCCCTCGCAGTCCCGCTGTTCCTGGTCTCGCTGGCGGTCACGCTCGCCGCGGCGCGCCTGTTCGCGAGCCGCCTCGACCGGCTCGGAGTCCGCTTCGGTTTCCCCGAGGCGCTGATCGGCCTGCTCACGGCGCTGGCGGCGGACGGCCCGGAGATCTCCTCGGCCCTGTTCGCGCTGTTCAAGGGCGCGCACGACGTCGGGGTCGGCGTGCTCGTGGGCTCGAACGGCTTCAACCTGGCCGCGATGATCGGTGTGAGCGCGTTGCTGACCGGCCGCGTTCGGCTGGCGCGCGAGACATTGCTGCTCGAAGGCGCGGTTGGCCTGCTGATCACGCTATTCGCCGCCGCTCTTCTGCTGCGCTGGCTGTCGCCCGGCAGCGCCACTGTGCTGAGCGTGCTGGTCGGGGTTCCGTACCTGGCCGTCGTGGTCGTCGGCCCCAGGTTCCGCGGGCGCCGGCTGAGCCGCCTGTCGAGCGCCCTTCACGAGCACGCCGAGAGCGAGCGGCCGCCGGATCCCTCCACGAACCCGACGCATCACCTGTTGGCGCTGATCGTGGTCGACGTGATCCTGATCGTCGCCGGCAGCGCGGGCATGGTGGAGGCCGCGCTCAGCCTTGCCGGCAGTTGGCACATCTCGAACGCCGTGCTCGGCGTGCTGATCCTGGGGCCGCTCACCAGCATCCCGAACGCGCTCACCGCGAGTCGCCTCGGGCTTGCCGGCCGGGGGGCGGCGCTCGTCGGCGAGACGTTCAACAGCAACACGATCAACCTGGGGTTCGGCGTGATCGTCCCGTCGCTGTTCGTCACGTTCACGGTCGTCACGACAACAGGGAAGCTGCAGCTCGCCTGGCTGGTCGCGGCGACGCTCGTGACCGTCGCCTCGCTCGCGCGGCCCGGCGGCATGCGCCGGTCGGACGGCGTGGTGCTCATCATCCTGTACTTCGCCTTCGTGGCGGGTACGCTCGTTGGCTCATGAACGAGCAGCAGCTTCGCGCCCGGCGCCTCGCCCGGGAGCGCGAGCGGCGGGCCCGGGCACGCCGGAACCGCCTGATCGCGGTCTCCGCCCTGGTCGTCGTATTGGTTGTGGTGATCACGATCGGCCTCGCCGTCGCCGGCGGGGGCGGCGCCACCTCCGGCCCCGACGTCGGCCACCAACGCCTCCCAGACCGCCCATCACAACTCCGGCGCCGGATCCGCCCACGCCGGCCACGCCAAGACCTTCTCCGCGAGCAGGCTGCCGAAATCGACGGTGACCGGCGTTGGCACGGGCAAGCCCGGGACCGCGACCGTGCCGGTGCTCATGTACCACGTGATCAACCCGCCGCCGGCGGGCGCCCCGTTCCCCGGCCTGTACGTGCCCTCGGACGAGTTCGCCGCGCAGATGCAGGCGCTCAAGGCCGCCGGCTGGCACGCGGTGACGATGGACCAGCTCGAGGCCTATTGGAAGCGCGGCGTTCCGCTCGGGCCCGGCAAGCCGATCGTGCTCACGTTCGACAACGGCTACGCCTCCCAGTACGAGAACGCGCTGCCAATCCTCAAGCGCCTCGGCTGGGTCGGCAACGAGAACATCCAGCTGACCGGGCTGCCGCCGTCGCAGGGCGGCCTGACCGACGGCCAGGTCCGCGGATTGATCGCCGCCGGCTGGGAGCTCGACACGCAGGGGATCAGCCACGCCGACCTGATCACGCTCGACGCCGCCCAGCTCAAGTACCAGGTCGCGACCGCGCGCCAGGCCCTCCGGAGGCGCTACGGCGTCCCGGTCAACTGGTTCTGCTACCCGTCGGGTCACTACGACGCGACCGTGATCGCCGCGGTCAAGGCGGCCGGGTTCGTGGGCTCGACGACCGTGATCCCCGGCTGGGCGACCCCGGGCGAGGACCCCTACCGCCTGCCGCGGCTGCGCGTCCTCGGCGGCACGAGCCCGGCCGGGCTGATCGAGCAGATCACCTCGGCTGAGTCGAGCGGAACGCCGCCGGCGTCGTACGGAGGCGCGGGAACGGCGTGAGCACCGCGACCGCGCTTGCGCGCTGGCGAGCGGCCCGGGACGTTGCGCGCCTCGAGGCCGAGCTTCCTCATCGGGATCGCGGTCTCGGTGGTGTCGGTCGCGGTGGCGACGGCCGCGATCTCGGCGCTCAAGCACCTGGCGCCGGTCGTCTCGCTGAGCGTCGTGTACCTGCCCGCGGTCCTGCTCGTGTCCGCGTACTGGGGGCTCGCCCTCGGGCTCGGCACCTCGCTGCTGAGCGCCGCGGCGTTCAACTTCTTCCACCTCCCCCCCACCGGCCGGTTCACGATCGCCGACAGCCGCAACTGGGTCGCGCTCGCGGCGTTCACGATCGTCGCGGTCGCGGTCAGCACCGTCGCCGAGCTGGCCCGCAGCCGCGCGTGGGAGGTCGAGCGCCGGCGCGCGGAGGCCGACCTCGCCGCGGCGGTGGCGCGGGATCTGCTCGGCGGATCGAAGACCGAGAGCGCGCTCGCGGCGGCCGCCGGCCGGGTCGCCGACGCGCTTGGGATCGGGTCGGTGTCGATCGAGCTGGGGGCCGTCGAGGGCGACCGGCAGCGCCGCGCGCTCGAGCTGAGCGGCGCGGACGGGGCACAGATCGCGACGCTGCTCGTGCCCGCAGCGGCTGCCGGCCGAGACCGAGCAGCGGCTCGAGGCGCACGTCGTGCCGGCGCTCGGGGCGCTCGTCGCGATCGCGCTGCGCCGGGACGCGCTCCAGGCCGAGGCGGTCGAGACCGCGGCGCTGCGGCGCAGCGACGACATCAAGACCGCGCTGCTGCGTGCGGTCTCGCACGACCTGCGCACGCCGGTGACCGCGATCGTCGCCGCCGGCCACGCGCTCGGGAGCGATTCGCTGACCGCCGGCGAGCGCGCCGAGCTCAGCACCGCCGTCGTCGAGGAGGGCGAGCAGCTCGCGGCGCTCGTCGACAAGCTGCTCGACCTGTCGCGCCTCCAGGCCGGGCGGGCGGAGCCGCGTCGGGACTGGGTCTCGCTCGAGGACGTCGTGCACGCGGCCCGTGACGGGCTCTCGGAGTCCGGGAGCGAGGTGCGGCTGACGGTCGACCCCGACGTGCCGCCGGTCAGAGCCGACGCCGCCCACCTCGAGCGGGCGTTCGCGAACCTGCTCGAGAACGCCGTGCGCTACTCGGGCGGGCTGCCCGTTTCTGTCCACGTCCGCCGCAACGGACCGCGGGTGGTCGTGCGGGTGGTCGACCAGGGGCCCGGGATCGGCGCCGCCGAGCGCGCCCGGATCTTCGAGCCCTTCTATCGGATCCCCACCCACGCGGCGACGGGCGGCGAGGCGGGGGCCGGCTCCGGTCTGGGACTGGCGATCGCGAAGGGGTTCGTCGAGGCCAACGACGGCACGATCTCGGTCGAGTCGCTCCCCGGCCAGGGCTCGAGCTTCGTGGTCACGCTCCCGATCGAGACGCCGGTCGAGCCCCAGCCCGAGGCCGAGCCGGTGCTGCCGACATGACCGCCACCCGCCCAAAGGTGTTGGTGGTCGATTCCGCGTCATCGACCTCATGACCGCCACCCGCCCAAAGGTTTTCGTGGTCGATGACGAGCAGCAGATCCTGCGGGCTTTGCGGGTGATCCTGCGGGACGCCGGGTTCGAGGCGGTCCCGGCGAACACCGCCGAGGAGGCGCTCGACCTCGCCGCGACCCGCCACCCCGACGCCGCGATCGTCGATCTGCTGCTGCCTGACTTCGACGGCGTCGAGCTCTGCCGGCGCCTGCGCGAGTGGAGCGACATGCCGCTGATCGTGCTCTCGGCCGTCGGCGAGGAGGACGCCAAGGTCCGCGCGCTCGCCGCCGGCGCCGACGACTACGTGACCAAGCCGTTCGGCCCGCGGGAGCTGGTGGCGCGTCTGCAGGCCAACCTTCGGCGGATCGCGCCCGAGCCCGAGGAGGCGCTGATCCGCGTGGATGGGCTCGAGGTCGATCTCGCCCGGCGAACGGTGCGCGTCGACGGCAACGAGGTCCATCTGACCCCCACCGAGTTCGATCTGCTCCGCCTGCTCGTGCGCAACCGCGGCCGGCTGATGACCCACCGCGACCTGCTCTTGTCGGTGTGGGGACCCGGGTACGGCGAGGACACGCAGGTTTTGCGCGCGCACATCGCGAACCTGCGGCGCAAGATCGAGCCTTCCGACGGTCGGCACTACATACGCACCGACCCCGGCGTCGGCTACCGGTTCGCTCTCTGACGCGCGCGACGCGGGGCGCGAGCGACCGGCTCGGGGGCCGGAGCCGGTCGCCTGTTCGCGCCGCTCGCCGCGCCGTTGAGGGCGGTCGCCGGCGGTGTTTCGATTACCACGCGGCACGGCCGGTGGGCGAGCAAGTAGCTGGCAGTGGGGCCGAGGGCGCGCTCGGACGGAGGCGCGTGGGCGGTACCGAGGTAGATGATCTCGGCGTTACGGCGGTCCGCCTCCTCGACGATCGCCGCGCCTGGGTTGCGGGTGCGGATCAGCCGCGTCTGGACCTTCAGGCCTGACTTCCTGCCGGTGATCTTCGCGCTCTCGAGCACGCTGAGGCCGAGCCGCTCCTCCTCCTCGAGTCCGGCGTCGAGCGACAGCTGGTTGGGGACGCGCAGGATGTAGATGGCGTCGACCGTGGCCCCCTCGCCGACCAATTTGGCGGCCGCCCGCAGCGCCGAGGCGTCGACGTCGGTGCCGAAGATCGGGACGATCGCCGAGTGGTACTCGAGCTCGACGAAGAACTCCGGACGGCCGCGCCGCTCGATCTTGTGGTGGCTGGTCAGGTCGAGCGCCTGGCTGCGGCGGTAGAACGCGTACCCGACCAGTCCGACCAGCATCCAGCCCGTGCCCACGTAGCGCGCGTCGACATGCAGCGCGAGCACCGAGACCCAGGCAGCGAACGTGCCGATCCCGCCGATCACGTCGCCGGGCGGGTGCGTCAGCGCCGGCCAGAACGCGCCCAGGTAGTGCGGCACGAAGAACGCCGAGATCGCGATCGTGAGGATGTAGTCGAGGCTCAGCGCCCAGCCGGCAATGAACGACACGAGCTCGTTGAACGCGTGCCGCGCGAAGCTCGAGGAGCCCCCGGCCTCGGGGAACATCGAGGCTCCCTCGGCATAGGTCTTGGCGGTTAGTGCGAACAGCACGCCGGCGAGCATGAACACGACCGGGGTGAGCCCCAGCGCATACGCCGCCACCAGCCCGAGCGCGTAGTAGATCGAGGAACCCACGTTGCCGTAGGCGGTCGCGAACAGACCGCCCACCCCAACGCTGCGGCGCAGTCCGTGGGTCTCGATGCGCGCCATCTCCTGCCGGCGACGGTAGGAGCGGTTGCGTCAAGGACCCGCTAAGGATCGCGCCGGGGGCGTAGAGATTTCGCTAACGCGTCAGCTTCGGCTGCCCGTCACTCCCGCTCCCCGCGCGCCTCCGAGCAGTGGCCGAGGCGCGACCGGGTCGCTTCCGATGCCGGATAACGTCTCACTCGTCCCGCCCGCAGCGCCGAATGCCGTTTCGCCCGGCTTGGGCGCGGAGAACGGGACACTCGCGCTCGGAAGCGACGCGACTGCGAAGTTCTCCGGGGCTGACGGTGATTCGATCGGGTTTGAACGTCGCGGACCTCGACAGGGATAGCGAGTGGAGCGCGCCACGGACTGCGCCACCCGCCCTCCAGTTGCCCGCCGTTCAAACCCAGCGCCCGAAACCTCGCCCTACGGCCGCCGATCCGCTCACGCGGCTGGATCGCGCAACCGATATCCGACGCCGGGTTCCGTGATCAGGTACTGAGGCCGCGAGGGATCGGGTTCGAGCTTGGCGCGGATGTGGGCGACGTGGACGCGGAGGTAGTGGGTCTCGGCGCCGTACTCCGGCCCCCACACTTCCCGCAGCAGCTGGCGGTGGGTCACGAGCCGCCCCTGGTGCTGCGCGAGCACGCGCAGCAGGTCGAACTCGATCGGGGTGAGATGAACGGGTTTGCCGGCCCGAGTGACCTGACGATCGGCCAGATCGATCACGAGCTCACCGATCTCGAGCCGCGGAGTGCCGCCGAGGTCGACCGACCGGCGCAGCAGCGCGCGCAGCCGGGCCAGCAGCTCGTCGGTGCCGAACGGCTTGGTCACGTAGTCGTCGGCGCCGGCGTCGAGCGCTCTGACCTTCTCCCGCTCGTCGCCGACGGCCGACAGCACGAGGATCGGGAGCCGGCTCCAGCGCCTGACCTCCTCGCAGATCTCGACCCCGCGGCCGTCGGGAAGGACGAGGTCGAGCACCAGCGCGTCCGGCGGCCGCGACACGAGTTCGACGAGCGCGTCGGCCTTGGTCTCCGCCGCCTCGACCGTGTACCCCGCGCTGCGCAGCAGGATCTTCAGCCCCCGGACGATCTGCGGCTCGTCATCGACCACGAGCACTCTTGGGGAGGTGGCGCTCATGAGGTCGATGACGCGGAATCAACCACCAAGACGCGGGGCGCGGTGGCGCTCATGTCACGACCGTGACCGTGTCCGCGGCGTCCGCCGGCTGGCGGGCGACGGGGAAGCTGACCGTGAACGAGGTCCCGGTGTCTCTATCGGACTGCAGGACGATCCGCCCGCCGTTGGCCTCGACGAAGCCACGGCAGATCGCCAGCCCGAGCCCCGACCCGGCGCCGGCCTCGCCACGGCCCCGGAAGAACGGCTCGAACACCTGAGAGCGGTACCGGCGCGGGATCCCGCTGCCGCGGTCGGCGACGCGCACGGTCACGCGGCCGGCGCCGGCGCCGCCGCTGATCCGCACCGCCGCTCCGGGTGGCGAGAACTTGACCGCGTTCTCGATCAGGTTCGAGAACACCCGCTCGAGCTGGGCGGCGTCGGCTCGTACCAGCGGCAGGTCTCCAGGCAGTTGGAACTCGATCGGATGGTCGCCGGAGGCGTGGGCGGCCGCCGAGGCGACGACGTCGAGCAGATCGCACCAGTCCGCCCGCGGCGCCACCGCGCCCGACTCGATCCGTGACAGGTCGAGCAGGTCGTCGACCAGCTTGGCCAGCCTCGCGCTCTCGGTCTCGATCACGTCGATCAACTCGCCGCGCTCGCCCTCGGTCACGCCGCCCAGCGCGAGCGCCGAGGCCGCGGTGATGATCGCCGTCAGAGGCGAGCGCAGATCGTGGGAGATCGCGTGGAGGATCGCGGTCTTCGCGACCTCCGCACGGCGTGACGCCTCGGTCTCGGCGGACCGCTCGGCCACGCGCTCGCGTTCCACGGCCACGTCGATGAGCCGCCCGATCGACTCGGCCACTCGCTCGATCGCGCTCTGGTCCCAAGTCACGTCGCTGGTCAGGTACAGCCAGGCGTTGCCGGCGCGGGCGTGCAGCGCCACCGTGATCTCGTCCGGCATCGCCGCCGGCACCGGCTCGAGCACGACACGAGCGCGCCCGGCGGCGGTCGCGAGCGCCACGCGATTGCCGATCGTCTCGAGCTGGGCGCCGATGCTCTCGCCGGCCAGGATCGCCGAGGCGACCTCGGCGACGAGCTTCGCCTCCCGCTCCCGGGCGGCAGCCACCTGCGCGCGACTCTCGGCCTCGGCCGCGCGCTCGCGGGCGACCGCGGCGAGCCGGCCCACCACGACGGCCGCGATCAGCAGCACGATCAGCTCGACCAGGTCCTCGGAATGCGCGATCGCCAGGCGATGGCGGGGCGCGATGAAGAAGAAGTTGAGCGTGAGCACGCCGAGAACCGCGGTCACGAGCGCTGCCAGTTGCCCGCGCCGGATCGCGATCAGCAGCACCGCGAGCAGGTACAGGCTCCCGAGCCCGGCGGCGTCTGTCGTCGTCGACTGAAGCGCGGCGACGCCGGCGGTGGCGAGCCCGACTACGACCAGGATCTCGACCCCGGCCACCGCTCCGGCCTGGAGCGCCGCCTGGTCGAGCGGCCGGGCATCGCGCATCGCACGGACGCGACCGGGGCGCGGTGCCAGCGCACCGAGCAGTTCCCGCCAATTCGTCATATTCCTAAGGCTACGCCGCCGCGGTGGTCCGGCGGCGATCCGGGTCCGGAATCGACTCGACGATCACCCGGCAGGGACGCTCGCGGAGCACGGTCGCGAGTGCGCGACCGAAGCCGGAGCCGTCATGCGGCATCGGCATCACGATCGCCGCGGCGTGTGTCGCCTTGGCCTCGTCGACGATCCGCCGACCCGTCTGGCCGGATCTGACCTTCTCCCAATGCCCGGACACGCGCCGTCCCTCCTGGACCTTGGCCTCCTCGATGATCGACTGGGCCGAGGCCTCCTTCAGCGGCAGCGCGGCGTCGATCGGGCTCGTGGACGGAACCGGGATCGTCACCAGCACGTGGATTCCCCGCCGCCGGCGGGCGGCCAGCCGCGCCGCGGTCGCCATCACCTCGGGCACATATCCGCCCTCATCGAACACCACCAGCACCGACTCGTATTCGGACTCGGTCTCGGTCGCCGGCCGGGGAATCGCCACCTTCGTCGTCGTCGTGAGGTCGAGCCCGTGGCGGTGGCGGTACACCGGGTAGACGATCATCCCGATCGCCAGCCAACCGATCCCCACGATCGCAACGCTCGTGTGCAACGCGGCAAGCACCAGCAGCGACGCGAACGTGCAGGTGCCGCCGACGATCGCGAACAGCGGCAGGTCGCGGCCCCGGACGCGCAGATTGCCGGGCGGCCGGTAGGGGCGCTCGACGTTGGGAAGCGAGATCCGCATCCGCGTCACCGACAGGTGCGCGATCGTGAACGACAGCATCGCGCCGAACGCATACAGGTTCCCCAGGAAGGTGGCCTGGCCGGGGATCAGCGTGATCGCGGCGATCGTGCTGAAGATGATGATTCCGACCCACGGCGTCCCGAACCTCGGGTGCAGGCGGCGCAGGCGGTCGGGCACCTGACGGTGGATCCCCATCGAGTAGGTCAGCCGCGACACCCCGAGGATCCCGGCGTTGGTAGCGATGAACAGGATCGTCGCCGCGAGCAGCCCGACGTAGATCTCGGCCGCGTGCTGCAGCGGCCCGAGGTGGAGCGCGCGGACCACGCCGAGCACCGGGTCGCCGGCGTACCCCCCGTGCTGATCATCGACGCCGAGCAGCGTCTGGCAGTGGTTTCCGACGCAGCGGACCGGCAGCGCTGAGAGCGCGATCGCCGGCAGCAGCGCGTAGATCGCGAACACCGCGATCACCACGCGGTTGATCGCTTTGGGCACTGTCCGGCCGGGGTCCTTGGCCTCCTCGGACATGTTCGAGATCGTCTCGATCCCGGTGTAGGCGAGCATGCACAGCGGGATCGCGACGAAGAAGTTGGCCCACGTCGGCGCCGTACCGAGGTGGACGTTGTCGATCAGGACCTGCGGCGAGAACACCAGCACGAGCCCGACGACCACGATCAGGACCTGGGTGCAGAAGTCGATCACCGCGAGCACGAGGTTCACCCCGATCGACTCCTCGACGCCGCGGATGTTGATCGCGGCGAGCACGAAAATCGCGATTATCCCGGCGATCACGTCGCCCGGTGGATGCTGGAGCGCCGGCCAGAACAATCCGCCGATGTAGTGCGGAACGAAGAACGCCGACGTCGCGATCGTCAGCATGTAGTTGAGCATCTGGCCCCACGCCGCGAAGAACGACCAGAACTCGTTGAACGCGTGGCGCGCGAAGGACGACGATCCGCCGGCCTCGGGGAACATCGCGGTCGCCTCGGCGTAGGTCGACGCGGTCAGGAAGAAGATGAACCCCGAGATGATGAAGACGACCGGCGTGAGCCCGAGCGCGAGCGCCGCCACCAGGCCGAGCGCGTAGTAGATCGAGGAACCGACGTTGCCATAGGCGCTCGACGCGAGCGGATAGACGCCGAGGACGCGCTGGAGGCCTTCGAGTCGCCGCTCGGCCATCAGTTGGCCCCGCGGTCGTCGAGGTGGGCGACGGTCTCGGCGTCGACCGCGGCCGGGTGCGGATCGCCGTCGGCTGGGGCGGTCTGCTGCTCCTCGTCGGCCGGGACGGGCTTCGGCTGGGCGGGGCTCGGCGTACGCGCCCGCCAGTCGGCCGGCGGCGCGGTCAGGATCACGCGACACGGCGCCTTCGCGATCACGTACCTGGAGACGTCGCCGACGTAGTTGTCGAGCGGGCCCCCGCGACCGCCGAGCAGCGAGCCGCCACGTACGCGAGAGGACTCCTCGGCGGCGAGCACGATCGCCTCGACACCGCGGCGGCGCGCCTCGCGCACGATCGCCTCGCCCGCGCGCCGGGCGCGGACGATCGCGGTCGCGACCTCCACGCCCTCGTACTCCTCCCCCACGAGCTTGGCCCGCGCCAGCGCGCCGCGCGCCCGCTTGACCTGGGCCTCGGGCAGCGGCGCATCCATCGGCAGCGCCAGCGGGATCTCGAACACCCAGATCGCCTCGATCACCGCCCCCTCGGACTCGAGGTCGTCGCGGGTCTCCCCGGCCAGACGGCCGGCGGTCTGAATGATGTCGTCGTCGAGCGCGGTCCCGAGGATCGGGACGAGGATCGAGCCGAACTCGGGCTCGAGCGCCTCGTATCGGAGCGCGCGCTCGGGGATCGTCACGCGCCGCAGCAGCGGCTTCTGCTGGGACTTGCGGTACCCGACGTACAGCAGCACCCCGCCGAGCAGCCACGCCAGCCCGACGTAGCGGGCACCGGTGTGGAACACCAGCAGCGCCACCCAGCCGAGCCCCGAGGCGACCGCGCCGACGACCGCGGGTACCGGGACGCTGGCCCCGGAGATCGTGATCGAGAGCGGAACGCTGTAGGGGCGGTCGCGATCCCGCTCGCGGAAGCGCAGAGCGATGACCGAGACGTGGGCGATCGTGAACGCGAGCAGCGCGCCGAACGCGTATATCCCGACCAGAAACTCGAGGTTGGTCGGCAGCACGAGCGCTGCGGCGGCGATCGCGGCCAGGCCGATGATCACGTACGGCGTGCCCCAACGGCCGTGGAGCCGGCCGACCGCGCTCGGGATCTGCCGGTTGGTCGCGAGCGAGTAGCCGACGCGGGAGACGCCGAGCATCGCCGACCCGGCCGCGGCGAACAGGCCGAGCGCGCCTCCGATCGCGACCGCGTACTTGAGCACGTCGGCGACCCATTGGGGACGGAACGCCTCGACGACACCCAGCACCGGCGCCTTGATGTGGGTCGTGCCGAGCGCGGTCATGCCGTCGTGTACCGGGAGCGCGCCGACCCCGACCAGCGAGATTCCGACGTAGATCAGGACGATCACCGCCGACCCCGGGCCGACCAGGAACTTCACCTGTCGGCGGGTCGCGGTCACCTCGCCGGCGATGCTCGCCGCGGCCTCGAGCCCGGTGAACGCGACCACCGCGATCGGCAGCGCGAACGCAAGATCCGACCAACTCGGCGCGGTCCCGAGCTGGATGCTGGCGCTGAGCGCGTGCGGATCGAACACCAGGACCAAGCCGAGCACGATGATCAGCGCCTGGAGGACCAGGTCGCCGCCGGTGATCAGCCACCGGGTCCGCAACCGGCGAGCGCTGACACCGGTGAGGTTGTCGAGCGCCACGAGCACTATCACCGCGAAAGCGACCGCGATCTCGAGCGTTCCCCGTCCGATCGGGGCGTAGAACGCGGCCAGATAGCTCGGCACGGTGAGCGCCGTGACCGCGATCAGGATCGTGTAGTCGAAGAAGATCGCCCAGCCGGCGATGAAGCTGACGAGCTCGTTGAACGCGTAACGGGCGAACACGGCCGAGCCGCCGCGCTCGGGGTGGAGGGACGCGCCCTCGGCGTAGGTCATCGCGGTCAGGCCGAAGAACAATCCGGCGACCAGGAACACCACCGGCGTCAGACCGTTGGCATGGTGCGCCACGACACCGAGCGCGAAGTAGACCGAGCTGACCGAGGTCGTGTAGACGACCGCGAACAGCGCGCGGTAGGTGAAAGGACGGTCTGTCACGTGCGGTTCAGCCGAGCCAGAGGAGTCCCCTACCCCCGCGTCTGCAGGTACAAGCGGGCCAGGCCGGCGAGGATGAAGAGAACGCCGAGGACGATTCCCGTCGCGAATGCCCCTCCACCGGCCACCAGAGTGCGCACGAGCAGCGCGACGCCGATCACGATCATGACGAACGACATCACTCGGGTGGAGGAGCTGTGCAGCTGGCGCCCGCGGGCCATCGACTGAAAGCTTATCGGCGCTCTCTTTACGGAATCTTGATGACTTCGGGGCGGATCTGTACGTCGCCTTGATGGACCTCGGCGTAGCGTCGTCGAGAACCAGCCTCGCCCCGCGCTCCGTCCGTGAAGGATCCGTACCTCCAGAGAGCCGGGCGGTCCGTTTCGTCCGCCGCCCCGTCCGCCGCAGCGCCGACCCTTCGGCGCCGGCTTCGCGTCCAGCTCCATAGAGGACGCCTCGACCTGCAGGTCGCCGAGGGGTTCGGCCCCGATCCGGCCGAGGACCGGGCGCTGCGGGCCAGCCAGCTTGCGGGCATGCGCGTCCGCCGTCGGCTGGCCCGTTCGCTGCGCGCCCATGTCAAGGACGCGGAGCGAACCCTCCCGCCGGTGCTCACCGCCGCGGTGCCGCTGTCCCGCCGGGTCGTGCGGTCCTGGCGCGAGAGTCTGCTCGGGCTCGCCGAGCGGCTAGAGCGGCCCGACCCGGTCAACCCTTGCGGGGTGGCGCGGGTGCTTGTGCTGCTCACCGACGGCACGGGTCCGCTGTACGAGCCGGGGGCCGCGGACCGGATGAGCGAAGTGGTGTGGTGGATCGCCGACGGCCTCGCACTGGACCCCGGCGAGTCGCCTGGACCACCGTCCGGCTCGCGTAGCCACCTGCCGGGCGCCGCGCTCGCGCTCTTCACAAGATCTGTATATCGGGGCGGGGTTTCTGTATGTCCTCTTGACCAGAGCGGGGCGAGCATAGGGGCATGGACGTTCTATCGATAGTGCTCGGAGTGGCGATGTTCGCCGTCCTGTTCGCGCTGGTCTACGGGATCGATCGGATATGAACCTCCCGCTCGCCGCGTTTATCGGTCACCTGAGTGGCGCGGACTTCTTCGGGTTGGTCGTGTCGGTGCTGGTCTGTATCTATCTGCTGTACGCGCTGCTGCGCGGAGAGAAGTTTTAGGGGACGCCGGTGACTTTCCTCGGCTGGCTCACGATCTTCCTGTTCGTCACGGTCCTCACGCTGCTGGCGATGCCGCTTGGCCGTTACATGGCGGCGGTCTACACGGGCGAGCGCACGTTCCTGGATCCGCTGTTCCGGACGCCGGAGCGGTTGTTCTACAGGGTCATGCGGGTCGATCCGGAGCACGGCCAGGATTGGAAGGCATACGCGAAGAGCTTGATCATCTTCTCGCTCGCCGGGTGGCTGCTGCTGTATTTCATCCTGCGCACGCAGACGCTGTGGAACTGGACCGGGCTGAACCCTCAGGGGTTCCACTCCGGCCCGTGGAACGTGACGTTCAACACGACGTCGTCGTTCCTGACGAACACCAACTGGCAGTACTACAGCGGCGAGACGACGATGAGCTACTTCAGCCAGATGGCTGGGCTCACCGTCCAGAACTTCCTGTCCGCCGGGGTCGGTATCGCGGTGGCGGTAGCGCTGATACGCGGGATCGTCGGTCGTAGCGGCAAGAGTCTCGGCAATTTCTGGCAGGACCTGATCCGCACCGTTCTGTGGGTGCTGACCCCGATCGCGTTCATCGTTGCGCTCGTGCTGGTGTTCCAGGGCTCGATTCAGAACTTCTCGCATTACGTGAGCTTCAACGGGATCACGGGTCTGCCGAATCAGATCGCGATGGGTCCGGTCGCCGGCCAGGAGGCGATCAAGATGCTCGGGACGAATGGCGGTGGGTTCTTCAACACGAACTCCGCGCACCCGTTCGAGAACCCGACGGGGTTCACCAACTTCTTCGAGATGCTGACGGTGCTGGTGATCCCCGCAGCCCTCGTGTTCATGTACGGCCGGATGGCGGGCAACCGCCGGCAGGGCTATGCGATCTACGCGACGATGATGGTGATGTTCCTTGGGGCAGCGTGCGTGGCGTACATCGCCGAGGCACACGGCTCACCCGCCCAGCACGCCGCGGGACTCCATACCCAGGTGCTCGCCGGATCCACCGGTGGGAACATGGAGGGCAAGGAGCAGCGGTTCGGGATCGCCGGATCGGCCCTGTTCGACGTGGTGACCACGGTGACATCGTGCGGCGCCGTCAACAGCGCGATCGAGTCGTTTACCGGGATCGGTGGTGCGGTGCCGATGGCCAACCTGTCGGCGAGCGAGGTGATTTTCGGAGGCGTCGGCACCGGTCTCTATTCGATCCTGCTGTACGTCCTGCTGGCGGTGTTCATCGGCGGGCTGATGGTCGGACGAACCCCCGAGTATCTGGGTAAGAAGATCGAGGCGAGAGAGATCAAGCTGGTCGCGATCGGACTGCTGATAACACCTTTGGCGGCCTTGTTCTCCACCGCACTCGCGACCGCGAGCAGCGCTGGGCGCGCTTCGATCTCGGCCGCCGCGACGGGCCCACAGGGATTCTCGGAGACCTTCTACGCCTATCTGTCGCAGGCGAATAACAACGGCTCGGCGTTCGCGGGCTACACCGGGTTCATTCAGCCCAACGCCGGCAGCGTCGGCTCGCACGGCGTCACGTTCGCTGACCTCCTCGGCGGCTTCACGATGCTGTTCGCCCGCTACGCCCCGATCCTGTTCGCGCTCGCAGTCGCCGGCACCCTCGCCGGCAAGCGGGTCAGCCCCGCCGGCCTCGGGACGATGCGGACCGATAACCGGACGTTCGTGGTGCTGCTGATCGGCGTGATCGTGCTCGTCGGCGCCCTCACCTTCTTCCCCGCCCTGCTGCTCGGCCCGATCGTCCAGGGCCTCACCGGACACCTCTACTAGTCACTGATTGACATGAAACGCGACTTCATCACCGCCGCAATCGGCATTGTCGTACTGACACTGTTCTGCGGCATTCTCTATCCACTCGTCATCACCGGGATCAGCCAAGTGGCGTTCAACGGCAACGCCAACGGCCAGCAGGTCAAGGTCAACGGCAAGCTCGTCGGCTCGAAGCTCATCGGCCAGAACTTCTCGACCCAAGTGGTCAAGAACGGCAAGCCCGAGGTCGACAAGAACGGCAACCCCGTCACCAACCCCGACCCACGCTACTTCCAGATCACGCCCCTCAGCAACCGTCCCGCCCAACAACGCGGCCGCGACGACGTTCTCCAACCTCGGCCCCAACAACACCGCCACCGAGCAGGCGATCTCATCCAACATCCAGGCCTACATCGCGCTCAACGGGCCGTACTACCCAGGCAAGCTCAACGCAGCCGGCGTGCCGGTCGACGCCGCCAACACCTCGGCCTCGGGCATCGACCCTGACATCTCGGTGCGCAACGCCGACATCCAGGCGCATCGCGTGGCGGCCGTGCGCCACGTGCCGCTGGCCACGGTCATGAGCCTGGTCTCGAAGTACACGGGCGGCCGCGGCCTTGGCTTCTCCGGCGAACCCGGCGTCAACGTGCTCGAGCTGAATCTCGCCCTCGATCGGATGACAGGAGCGCAGGCATGAGCGTCGCGGCCGCACCCGAAGAACAGCCGCAGGCGCAGCAGCCGCAGCACCCCCACGAGCGCCGCGCGATCTCGCTATTCCGGCGCGACATCCTCAAGCGCGCGCTGATCGACAGCTTCATCAAGCTCGACCCGCGGGTTCAGATCCGCAACCCGGTCATGTTCGTAGTCGAGATCGGCGCGGTCATCACGACCGTAACGTGGTTGATCCAGGTATTCGGCGGCAACGCGCTCGGCGGTAACGACCCGGCCTGGTACACGTTCGTCATCTCGTTCTGGCTGTGGCTCACGGTCGTGTTCGCCAACAACGCCGAGGCATTCGCCGAAGGCCGCGGGCGCGCCCAGGCCGAAACGCTCCGCGCGATGCGACAGGAAACCGTGGCCAAGCTTCAGGACGGGACGATCAAGCAGGCGGCCGAGCTCACCAAGGGCGATGTGGTGGTCGTCGAGGCGGGCGAGCTGATCCCCGGCGACGGGACCGTGATCCAGGGCATCGCCTCGGTCGACGAGTCCGCGATCACGGGCGAGTCGGCGCCGGTCATCCGCGAGTCCGGTGGCGACCGCAGCGCCGTCACCGGCGGGCACGCGCGTGCTGTCGGACAAGATCCTGGTCGAGATCACGCAGGAGCCCGGGCAGTCGTTCCTGGATCGGATGATCAATCTGGTCGAGGGCGCCGAGCGTCGCAAGACGCCGAATGAGATCGCGCTCAACATCCTGCTCGCCGGCCTGACGCTGATCTTCATGATCGTGGTCGCGACGCTCCGCCCGTTCGGGCTGTTCGCCCACACGCCGATCTCCGAGACCACCTTGATCTCGCTGCTCGTGGCGCTGATCCCGACGACGATCGGGGCGCTGCTGTCGGCGATCGGGATCGCCGGCATCGACCGGCTCGTTCGCCGCAACGTGCTCGCCCTCTCCGGGCGGGCGGTCGAAGCCTCAGGCGACGTGGATGTGCTGCTGCTCGACAAGACGGGGACGATCACGATCGGCAACCGGTTGGCGAGCGAGTTCATTCCGATGCCGGGCGTCTCGGAGGCCGAGCTGGCCGAAGTCGCACAGCTGTCCTCGCTCGCCGACGAGACGCCCGAGGGCCGCTCGATCGTGGTCCTCGCCAAGCAATTCGGCATCCGCGAGCACGACATGGCCGACCTGCACGCCGAGTTCGTCCCGTTCACCGCCCAGACCCGGATGAGCGGCGTCAACCTCGATGGCCGCCACCTCCGCAAGGGCGCGGGCGACGCGGTGATCAAGTTCGTCATCGACGAGGGCGGCCGGCCTCCGGCCGAGCTCCAGCCGGTTCTCGACCGGATCGGCCGCGAAGGCGGGACGCCCCTCGCGGTCGCCCGCGACTCCCAGGTGATGGGCGTGATCTACCTCAAGGACACGATCAAGGAGGGCATGCGCGAGCGGTTCGACCACCTCCGCGCGATGGGCATCCGCACGATCATGATCACCGGCGACAACCGCCTGACCGCCGCCAAGATCGCCGAGGAATCAGGCGTCGACGACTTCCTCGCCGAGGCCACGCCCGAGGCCAAGCTCGACCTGATCAAGGAGCAGCAGGCCACCGGGCGCATGGTCGCGATGACCGGCGACGGCACCAACGACGCGCCCGCGCTCGCCCAGGCCGACGTCGGCGTGGCCATGAACACCGGCACCCAGGCCGCGCGCGAGGCCGGCAACATGGTCGACCTCGACTCCAACCCGACCAAGCTCATCGAGATCGTCGAAGTCGGCAAGCAGCTGCTGATCACCCGCGGCGCGCTGACCACGTTCTCGATCGCCAACGACGTCGCCAAGTATTTCGCGATCCTGCCCGCGATCTTCGCGACCACGTGGGCGACCAAGCCCGGCGGCCAGAGCCCGCTGCACGTGCTCAACATCATGAACCTCGGCACGCCCCAGTCAGCGGTCATCTCGGCGATCATCTTCAACGCGATCGTGATCCCACTGCTGATTCCGGTCGCGCTGCGCGGCGTGCGCTACCGCCCGATCGGCGCGAGCGCGCTGCTTCGCCGGAACCTCTGGATCTACGGCCTCGGTGGACTGATCGCCCCGTTCATCGGGATCAAGCTGATCGACCTGATCGTGCACAACCTGCTCGGGGCATGAGAATCCTCGCTGCGGCAGAGGGCGTGAGCCAAGATTGGAGCCATGGAAACCTCCCGTCGCGGGCACCACAAGGTCTTTCTGGGGATGGCCGCCGGTGTCGGCAAGACCTATCAGATGCTCCGCGAGGGCCAAGCCGAGGCGGAGAACGGCCGTGACGTCGTGATCGGCTATCTCGAGCCGCACGGTCGCGTGGACACCGTCGTACAGGCCGAGGGACTCGAGACAGTCCCCCGCCGGCGCGTCTCCTACCGGGAGTCAGTGCTCGAGGAGATGAATCTCCCCGGGCTGCTCGAGCGCCGGCCGGAGCTCGCGCTGATCGACGAGCTCGCGCACACGAACGCTCCCGGGCTCGAGCACCCCAAGCGCTACGAGGACGTCGAGGACGTGCTCGCCGCGGGGATCGACGTGTTCTCGACGGTCAACGTGCAGCACCTGGAGAGCCTCAACGACCAGGTCGCCGAGCTGACCGGTATCCGGGTCCGAGAGACCGTTCCGGACGCGGTCGTCGGCGACGCCGACGAGGTCGTGCTGATCGACATCACCCCGCAGTCGCTGATCGAACGGCTGGTGGCCGGCAAGGTGTACCCGGCCGAGCGGGTGCAGGGTGCGCTCAACAACTTCTTCAAGGTCGAGAATCTCGCCGCGCTGCGCGAGGTGGCGCTCCGCCAGGTCGCCGAGGAGGTCGAGGCCAAGCGCATCCTCGTCGACGCCGCCGGCCGCCCAGGCGACGAGCGGCTGATCGACAACGCCGCCCCCGGCGCGGTCGGCGAGCGACTGCTCGCGCTCGTCAAGCCCCACCCGCGCTCCCAGCGCGTTGTGCGCCGGGCCTGGCGCTCGGCCCAGCGGCTCGGCGCCGAGCTCGACGTCCTGTGGGTCGCCAACCACGACCCCACCTCCGAGGACCAGGAACAGCTCGACGCACTTCGCCAGCTGACGAGCGTGCTCGGGGCGCACCTGCTCGATCGAGCACGGCGACGACGTCGCAGCCGTCGCCCAACGCGTAGCCCAGGACCGTGGAACCACGTACGTGCTGATCGGGACGCCCGAGCCCCGCAGCGCGCTGCGGCGGCTGACCCAGCCGGCGCTGCCCGACCGGCTGCTCAGCCTGCTCCCGGGAGTCGACCTGCGGATCGTGGCCGATCGGACCCGGCGTATGAAAGGAGAAATATGATGACTGTGGTGCTAATCGTGATCGTCGCGATCTTGGTCGTCGCCCTGGTGGCGCTCGGGGTGGCGTTCGTATCGCCCCGGGGACTCGGGCGGCTTCGCCGGCGTGCTCCGGTGCAGGCCAGCACGAGCCGCCGGGTTCTGTTCCCGTTCGTCACCGGCGCGCTGTCCCAGCGGGCGCTCGACGCCGCACTGCGGCTGGCGCGGAGCGACGGCGCGACGCTCGTGCCGGTATTCCTCGCGCAGGTCTCGCTCGACCTCCCGCTCGAGAGCGCCCTGCCCCGCCAGTGCTCGCTCGCGATGCCGCTGCTCGAGGCGATCGAGCAGCGCGCAACCGAGGCGGGTGTCCCGGTCGACTCCCGGATCGAGCGGGGGCGTAACCGCCGCCACGCGCTGCGTCAGGCGATCGCCGAGGAGCGGTTCGACCGGATCGTTATCGCGGCCGCGTCCGAGGGCAGCCCGGGATTCGACGCGGACGACGTCGCCTGGCTGCTCGACAACGCACCCGGAGAGATCGTCGTGCTCCGGCCGAGCGGCGACGAGCGATCCGGCACTGGCCGGCGCCGGCTCCGCGGCCGGAGGTCGAGCTCGGCTCGCCCTCCCCGGGCTCGCCGCGGCGAGCACTCGATCAGTCGTGGAGGTGAAACGGCAGCGTCGCGATGACGACGTTGGTCCGCGCCTTCAGGACCGCCGAGAGCAGGCGGGCGCGCTGGTTGTGGAGGATCTCGTGCCGGCGCTTGCGCGGCAGGATCTCGGGGATCAGCACCACGATCGTGGCGTCCGTGTCCTCGTGTGGACTTGACGTACTTGAGCACGCTGCGGACGAGCGAGCGCTGAGGATCGAGCAGCACCTCGATCGGGATGCCGCACGCCCACTCGTCCCAGTCGCGCTTGATCTGATCGCATTCCTCCTCGTCCCCGGCCACGGCGACGGCCACGACCGTGTCGCCGAGTGACAGGGCGGCGCTGACCGCCTTCTGGGTCAGCAGGTTCACCGTCGAGGTCGGGACGATCACGATGCTCTCGCGCTTGCGCGGCCGCGGCGGCGTCTTGCCGAGCTTCAGCTCCTTGGCGACCTCGGCGTAGTAGTGCTCGGTGACGTTGAACAGCACATCAGCACGGGGATGGCGATCACCACCACCCACGCGCCCGCGAGGAACTTCGTCCCAGGAACACGACGACCGCGACCGCGGTCATCACCGCGCCGGTGCCGTTGAGCGCGACCCGCACCCGCCAGTGCGCCGAGCGCTGCTGCAGCCAGTGCCGACGAGCCCGACCTGGCTGATCGTGAAGCCGATGAACACGCCGATCGCGAACAGCGGGATCAGGTCGTTCGTCTTCGCGTTCGACCGCGACCAGCAGCAGCGCCGCCGCAATCGCCAGCGCGACGATGCCGGTCCGGTAGATCGGCTTCTCGGCGCGCAGATAGAACGCGTGCGGCATGCGATGGTCCTTGGCCAGCAGGCTCAACAGCACGGGCAGACCGCCGAAGCTCGTGTTCGCCGCGAACGCGAGCACCGCCGTGACCGCGAGGTTCGAGACGTAGAACGGCCAGCCGGTGCCGAACGCGCCGGCGGTCAGCTGAGCCAGGACCGTGACGCCGCCGCGCGGGACCACGTCGTGGGCGCGGATCAGGATCGCGAGGCCCAGCAGCATCACGCCGAGGAGGACGCCGAGCGAGATCTCGGTCCGCTGGGCGGTGCGGACGGTCGGATCTCTTGAACGCCGGCACGCCGTTCGAGATCGCCTCGATGCCGGTGACCGCAGAGCAGCCGGCGGCGAACGCCTTGAGCAGCAGCAGGATCCCGAGCGCCTCGGTGGCCGGGAACGCTCCTTCGTACCGATCGTCGCCACCGGAGCCGAATGGAACGCGCCGACCACGATCGTCGCGAAGATGCTGACCAGGAAGATGGCGGTCGGGAGCACGAGCAGCTTCGCCGACTCCTGGATGCCGAACATGTTGACGGCCGTGAGGATCAACAGTCCGATCAGAGCCACCGGCAGCAGATGGTGGGCGAGGCCCGGGAACACGCTGCCGAGGCTGGCCGCCCCGGCCGCGAGGCTGACCGCGACCGTGAGCACGTAGTCGACCACCACCGACGCAGCCGCCAGCAGGCTCGGCCAGCGCCCCAGGTTGGCCTTGGCGACCGAGTAGGATCCGCCGCCCTCCGGGTGCGCCGCGATCACCTGCGTGTAGGAGATGACCAGCAACACCAGCAGTCGCGGTGATCACCACGGTCAGCGGCACGACGTTGTGCAGCGCGCTCGTCCCGGCCAGGACCAGCACCAACATCATCGCCTCGGGGCCGTAGGCGACGCTCGACAGCGCGTCGAGGCTCAGCGCGGCCAGTCCCTTGATCACGCCGAGGTCGTGTCCCGCCTCGGCGTGCTTGCCGGTGCGCGGGACCTGACCCCGTTCGATCCGCCGATGCAGCAGCCGTGCGCCGGGCCGGCCATTCACGAACAGCGCCGAGCGGTCGCGGGTCTCCTCGGGGGTGGCGAGTGGTGGGTCCTGGTCGTCGTTCAAGGACGTTCCGGCGGGCGGGAGTCGCGGTAACTGTGACATCCCATAGCCCCTGGGTACGATCGAAGTTCATGGATGAACGTGAAAATGCGCCGCTACAGCAGACCCGCAGCCGCCGCCAGCGGCTGCGTGATCCTCGGAATCTGCTGCCTGAGCCTGCTGATCGTCGGGCTCGACTCGACGATCGTGAACGTCGCGCTCCCGTCGATCCGCAACGACCTGCACGCGTCGGTCTCGGGGCTCCAGTGGGTGATCGACGCTTACACGCTGGTGCTGGCGAGCCTGCTGATGCTGTCGGGGTCGACCGCCGACCGGATCGGGCGCAAGCGGGTGTTCCAGACGGGGCTCGTCGTGTTCTCGCTCGGCTCGCTCCTGTGCGGGGTCGCCCCCACGCTCGAGCTGCTGATCGCGTTCCGGGTGCTCCAGGCGATCGGCGGATCGATGTTGAACCCGGTCGCGATGTCGATCATCCGCAACGTCTTCGACGACCCGCGCGAGCGCGCGATGGCGATCGGCATGTGGGGCGCGGTGTTCGGACTGAGCATCGCGCTGGGGCCGGTGCTCGGCGGCGTGCTCGTCGACTCGGTCGGGTGGCGCTCGGTGTTCTTCGTGAACGTCCCGATCGGTGCGGTCGCGTTCGTGCTGACCGCCGCGCTCGTGCCCGAGTCGCGGGCCGAGCACCCTCGGCGGCTCGACCCGGTCGGGCAGCTGCTCGTGATCGCCGCGCTGGCGTCGCTGACATACGCGATCATCGAGGCTCCCCGCGCCGGCTGGACCTCGCCCGGGATCCTGGCGCTGTTCGCGTTCTCGCTCACGAGCTTCGTGTCACTCGTCCTGTACGAGCTCCGCCGGCGGGAGCCGCTCGTCGAGATGCGCTTCTTCCGCAGCGCCCCGTTCTCGGGAGCGAGCACGATCGCGATCTGCGCGTTCGCGGCGCTCGGCGGGTTCCTGTTCCTGAACACCCTGTACCTCCAGGGCGTCCGCCACCTCTCTCCATTCCACGCCGGGCTGTACCTGCTGCCGATGGCCGCGATGGTGTTGGTGTGCGCGCCGCTGTCCGGTCGGATCGTCGGCCGCCGCGGCGCTCGCATCCCGTTGGTGATCGCGTCGTGCGCGCTGATCGTCTCCTCGCTGATGCTGACGCGGCTCACTCCCCACACTGCTCCCGGGTACCTGTTCGTCGCCTACTTCCTGTTCGGAATCGGCTCGGGGATGATCAACCCGCCGATCACGAACACCGCGGTGTCCGGGATGCCGGGCTCACAGGCGGGCGTCGCTGCCGCGATCGCTTCCACCAGCCGGACCGTCGGCCTGACCCTCGGGCGTGGCGGTGATCGGCGCGATCGCCGGCGGCACGCTGTCCGGCGCGATCGAGCCGAGCTTCGCGGCCGCGACGCATGCGGGCTGGTGGGTGATGGCCGGGCTCGGCGTGGTCAGCCTGATCGTCGGGCTGCTCACCACGACCGCGTGGGCGCGCGGCACCGCGCGCCGCACCGCCGAGCGCTTCCGCGAGAGCCCCGGACGCGGCCGGTACGCCCAGCGCGAGCTCGCTCCCGGATAAATCGGGGTGTCTGAGGTTGATCGCGCGCGCCACGCGGCGCGATGATGGGCGTATCCACTCGGGGGGCCGAGTTCGGAGTTCAAAGTCGAGGAGGATGCGATGCCGCCAGTCAACCATCAGACGATCAAGCTCAGCCGAGGCCGACATTCCTCGCCCGAGCACGGCGCTTGCGTGATGGAGCTGGCGTCGATGCTCGCCGGCGAGGGCTTCAGCGATCACCCGCGGTCGTGTGTCGCGCCCGATCGCGTCGTTCCTGCGCGGCTACAACGACCTGCTCGACGACCGGCGCCGCGAGGACCTGTATCGCTATGCGGCGCAGACCGTCGGGACCGCGGACTCCGACGCGATCGAGGCAGCGCGCGCGGATCGGCTGCTGGCCTGGGCCGATCGGCTGTGGGAGCACCGCGCCTCGCGCTCGCTGCTCGACCGCATGCGGATGCGCCGGGTGCACCACGAGCGGTCGACCGACCCCGAGCCGGCTGGGACGTATGCGGTCCACGCCATCGGGAAGGTCAACCACGAGACGCACACCGCGGCGCTGGCGCTCGTAGACGAGCTGATCGCGATGGGGTCGGGGGAGCAGACGCCGGCGCCCGACGAGGACTTCGCGGTCTCGGGCTAGCGGCGCGGCGAAGCCACCGGCGTCATTCGCTACGCCGCGGGTCGCAGCGCGTCGAGCTCGCGGCTGGCGGCGAGCTCGGCGAGCGCCTTGCGCTCGAGCCGGCGGACGGTGTCCTGGGATATCCCCAGCCGGCGGCCGGTCTCGACCAGCGGCGTCGGCTCGTCGCCGCCGACGCCGTAGCGCAACTTGACCACCTCGCGCTCGCGCTCGGGAAGATGGTCGAGCGCCCGCCGGAGCGCGTCCTCGCGCAGCACGATGTCGACCTCTTCCTCGGGACCGCGGTCGTCGCTCGCGAGCAACGCACCGAACGGGGTCTCGTCCCCCTCCCCCACCGGCCGATCGAGGCTCGTGACCACCCTCACCGCGGTCCGTACCTCGGCCAGCTCGTCGAGGGTCAGCTCCGCCGCCTCCGCGAGCTCCTCGTCGGTCGGCTCGCGACCGAGCTTGGCGGCGAGCTCACGCCCGACCCGCGCCACCCGGCGTTCGCGCTGCCCGAGGTGGACCGGGACACGGATCGTCCGCGCGCGGTTGTCGAGCGCACGCTGGATCGCCTGACGGATCCAGAACGTTGCGTAGGTGGAGAACTTGTAGCCCTTGCGCCAGTCGAACTTCTCAGAGGCGCGGATCAGCCCGAGGATGCCCTCCTGGATCAGGTCGAGCAACGGCAGCTCGTGGCCCTGGTATTTGCGGGCGTTGGAGATCACGAGCCGGAGGTTGGAGTTCACCAGCTGGGCTTTCGCCTCGAGGTCGCCGCGCTCGATCCGCTTGGCCAGTTCGACTTCTTCGGCGCGCGTCAGCAGCGGGTAACGCCGAACCTCCTGTAGGAACAGCGACATCGCGTCGGTGGTACGTGCCGCGAGGTCGTCGTTGACGTAGCTCGTCTGCTCGACGTTCTGCCGGCCGCAGTCGTCGCGGAGGTCGAGCCCGCGCTCCTGCAGCATGTCATGCACGATCTGGGCGTCCTCGTCGCCAAGATCTGCCTCCTGGATAAGCTCGCTCAGCTCCGATAGCTCAATGCACGAGTCGCCACGCGCCTCGTTCCGTGCCACCAGCTGGTCGACCAGCTCCTGGACGGCGTCGCCGGCGGCAAAATTCTGATCTTTGCTAGCCATGTCTCACTCCTACCCGACCCAGACACTATCGCCACACGGATGAGCTTCGCGTCCCTATACAGCCACGGATTCGTGCGGGTGGCGGCGGCCGTTCCGCACGTGCGGATCGGCGAGCCGGCGTTCAACGCCGAGCGCACGCTCGGCCTCGCCCGGCAGGCGTCCGAGGCGCAGGCCACGCTCGTGATCTTTCCGGAGCTCGGGATCTCGGGGTACTCGATCGACGACCTGCTCCATCAGAGTGCGCTCCTCGACGCGGTCCTCGACGCTCTTGGGCAGCTCGTGGCCGAGAGCGCTTCGCTGTCGCCCGTGATCGTCGTCGGCGCCCCGCTGCGGTTCGAGCATGGCGTGTTCAACACCGCGGTCGTGATCCACCGCGGCCGCGTCCTCGGCGTCGTCCCCAAGAGCTACCTGCCCGAGTACCGCGAGTTCTACGAGAAGCGCCAGTTCCGCGCCGCACGCGATGCCGTCGGCGACCGGATCCGGCTGCTGCGCTCCTCCGAGGAGGTCCCGTTCGGGCCGGACCTGCTCTTCGCGGCCGACGATCTACCCGCGTTCGTGCTGCACGTCGAGATCTGCGAGGACCTCTGGGTGCCGATCCCGCCGAGCACGTACGGAGCGCTCGCCGGGGCGACCGTGCTCGCGAACCTGTCGGCGAGCAACGTCACGATCGGCAAGGCCGGCTTCCGCCGGGAGCTGTGCGCCTCGCAGTCGGCCCGCACGATCGCCGGCTACGTGTACACGGCCGCCGGTATGGGCGAGTCGACGACCGATCTCGCCTGGGATGGGCAGGCGCTGATTTACGAGAACGGCGACCTGCTCGCGGAGGCCGAGCGATTCGCGACCGGCGAGCGGCTGATCATGGCGGACCTCGATCTCGACCGGATCGCTTCGGACCGCGCCAGCACCTCGAGCTACGGAGACTCGATCCACGACCACCGCCGGCGTTTGACGCGCATGCGGCGGGTCGCATTCGATCTGGGGGTCGAGGGCTTCGGTGGTGGGGTCGCTCCGCTTCGCCGCCGGGTCGAGCGGTTCCCTTACGTGCCCGCGGATCCGGCCAGCCGAACCGAGCGCTGCGAGGAGGTCTACAGCATCCAGGTCCGCGGGCTGGAGACTCGTCTGGAGGCCACCGGGATCGAGAAGATCGTGATCGGCGTCTCCGGCGGTCTCGACTCCACGCACGCGCTGATCGTGGCTGCCCGCGTCGTCGACCGCCTCGGGCTGCCCCGCGAGAACGTGCTCGCCTACACGATGCCGGGTTTCGCCACCGGCGAGCACACGCTGCGCAACGCGCACCGGCTGATGAAGGCGCTCGGGGTGAGCGCGCACGAGATGGACATCCGCCCGTCGGCGACCCAGATGCTCCGCGACCTCGGGCACCCGGCCGCCGACGGCGAGCCGGTCTACGACGTCACGTTCGAGAACGTGCAGGCCGGCGAGCGTACCTCGCACCTGTTCCGGCTCGCGAACCACCACGGAGGGCTCGTGCTCGGCACCGGCGACCTGTCCGAGCTCGCGCTCGGGTGGGCAACGTACGGCGTCGGGGACCAGATGTCCCACTACCACGTCAACGCCTCGGTCCCGAAGACGCTGATCCAGTTCCTCCTTCGCTGGGCGATCGACACCGACCAGTTCGGCGCCGAGGTCAACGAGGTACTGGAAGCGGTGCTGAACACCGAGATCTCGCCCGAGCTGGTCCCGGCCGGTGGCGAGAACGGCGACGAGATTCAGGGCAGCGAGAAGGTCGTCGGGCCCTACGAGATCCAGGACTTCTTCCTCTACTACACCGTCCGCTTCGGCTACACGCCGAGCAAGGTGGCGTTCCTGGCCGCGCACGCCTGGGGCGACCGCGAGGCCGGGAGCTGGCCCGACCTGATTCCGCCCGAGCGCCGGCACGAGTACACGCTCGCCGAGCTCAAGCACTGGCTTGCGGTGTTCCTCGAGCGCTTCTTCCACACCAGCCAGTTCAAGCGCTCGGCGATGCCGAACGCGCCGAAGGTCGGCTCCGGCGGCTCGCTGTCGCCGCGGGGCGACTGGCGCGCCCCCAGCGACGGCTCCGCCACCGCGTGGCTGGCCGAGCTCCACGACCGGGTGCCCGACGAGCTCGGGGAAGCGAATTCCGCAGCTAGCGCCGACGACGGACGTGGCGCCGTAGCTGAATGATCCGGGCGGTGCCGACGACGCCGACCAGCAGTCGCGCCACCGATCGCCGCCAGCAGCAGCGCCACTCCGAGCGGCAGGTGACCGCTCACGCCGAAGAAGCTGATCTTGACGGTCTGCGTGTTCTCGAGGATGAACACGAGCAGCAGGATCAGCACGATCGCGCCGGCGATCAGCGAGCCGAACGCGATCCCCGTCTTGGTGCGCGGGATCGTGGCGGCGGCGGAGCTCGGCTCGGCGGTCGCTGGTGCGTCGTCGAGCGGGGTCGCGAGCGATCCGCTCGCCGGCGCCGCAGACGGTTCGCTCGCGGGCGCCGCAGACGGTTCGCTCGCCGGCGCGCGCGGGTCGTCCTCGAACCTTTCCGGACGGTCGCCTGACGGGGGATTGGTCACCGCTTGGTTCACCCGCCTTTCAAATTGCGGTCCAGCCGCCGTCGACGGCGAGGATATGGCCCGTGACGTAACTGCTCGCGTCACTCGCGAGAAACAGGAGCGCGCCGTCGAGCTCACTCTCGCGGCCGTGGCGTCCGAGCGGCGCCCGCCGCGCCACCCATTGCCGGCCCTTCTCGCTCGAGAGCATGTCCTCGCTCATCTCGGACTCGAACCAGCCGGGCGCGAGAGCGTTGACACGAATCCCCTTCCTGGCCCATTGCGCAGCCAGTTCGCGCGTGAGGTTGACGATCCCGCCCTTGGACGCGGCGTAGCCCGCCTGCGGGATCTGGCCCGCGCCGACCAGCCCCAGCACCGAGGCGACATTCACGATCGCGCCGCCCTCGTCGCTCTCGATCATGGCGCGGGCGACGCGCTGGGCGAGCGCGAACGGCGCCACCAGGTTGACGTCGACGACCTCGCGGAACGCCTCGAGGGGCTCGTCCTCGGCGGGAACCACGTCGACCATGCCGGCGTTGTTGACGAGCACGTCGACCCGGCCGTAGCGAGCGAGCGTCGCCTCGACGACGCTGCCGACGTCAAGGCGGGCGAGATCGCACGGCACCGGGAGCGCGTCGTGGAGCTCCGACGCCAGTTGCTCGAGCCGCTCGCGCCGGCGAGCCACCAGCACCACCTTGGCGCCCGCGGCGTCAAGCACCCGCGCGAACCGTGCACCGAGTCCTGAGCTTGCGCCGGTCACGATCGCGACCTTGCCGTCCATCCGGAACGGCGCGAGTGGGTCGAGTCCGTTGGTCGGCATCGGTTATCCGATCGCCTTCTCGCGGCCCTGCCACTCCTGCTCGCGGAGCACGAACTTCTGCACCTTGCCCGTCGAGGTGCGCGGCAGCTCGCAGAACTCGACCGCAGCGGGGCACTTGAACTTGGCGAGATGCTCGCGACAGAACGAGATCAGGTCCTCCTCGCTCGCGTCCTGACCCGACTTGAGCTCCACGAACGCCTTGGGCCGCTCGCCCCATTTGTCGTCCGGGGTCGCCACGACGGCAGCCTCGAGGACCGACTCGTGCTCCGACAGCGCCTGCTCCACTTCGATGCTCGAGATGTTCTCGCCGCCGGAGATGATGATGTCCTTGGAGCGATCGCGCAGCTCGACGTAGCCGTCGGGATGCCATACCGCGAGGTCTCCCGAGCGAAACCATCCGCCTCGGAATGCCTCTTCGGTCTCGTCCTCCATGTTGTGGTACCCGAGCATCACGCTGTTGCCGCGCATCACGACCTCGCCGACGGTTTCGCCGTCGCGCTGCACGTCCTCCATGTCGTCGTCGACGACTCGGACGAGGTTGGCGCCGTTGTAGGTGTAACCCTGGCGGGAGAGCAACCGGGCCTGCTCGTCGGTGTCGTGCTCGTCCCACTGCGGCTGCCAGCTACAGCCCATGATCGGACCGTAAGTCTCCGTCAGTCCGTATAGATGGATCGGATGCAGATTGAGCTCGCGCATCTTGCGCAGCAGCGCGGGCGTCGGCGGTGACCCTCCGGTCGGGACGGTCACGCGCTGATCGAGGGGGTGAGCGGCGTCGTGGTTGACGATGCTCATGTGGACCGTCGGCGCGCCGCTGTAATGGGTCACGCCCTCGGACTCGAACAGTTGCCAGATCCGCTCCGGCTCGACCTTGCGCAGGCAAACGTGAACGCCGCCGGCGGCGGTGACCCCCCACGTCAGGCACCAGCCGTTGCAGTGGAACATCGGGAGCGTCCAAAGGTGCACCGAGTCGTAGCCGAGACCGACCTCCATGGCTACGCCGTGGGCCTGGAGATAGGCGCCCCGATGCGTGTAGACCGCGCCCTTCGGCTTCCCGGTCGTGCCCGAGGTGTAGTTGATCGAGATCGCCTCGTTCTCATCCTCGAGCCAGCTTTCGGGCTCGTCCGGAGAGCCGCCGGCCAGCAGCTGCTCGTACGGATCGTCTGCTTCGCCCGTGTCCTCGATCACGACCGTCTCAACGTCACCGATGTCGGCGCCGTCGACGAGCTCTTGGAGCTGCGCGTCGACCAGCAGCAGGCGCGCCCCCGAGTCCTTGACGATGTGCTCGACCTCGCCCGAGCCCAGGCGCGTGTTCATCGCCACCAGCACGCCGCCGGCGAGCGGCACGCCGTAGTGGGACTCGAGCAGCGCCGGTGTGTTCGGCGCCAGGATCGCCACTCGATCGTGGCGCTCGAGGCCCCGATCGCGCAGCGCGGACGCGAGCCGGTTGCAGCGCTCCTCGAGCTCGGCGTAGTTCATCCGCCGTTCCCCGTGGACGACGGCGGGACGCTGCCCGAGCGCCTGGGCGTTTCGCCGCAGAAAGTTCAGTGGACTCAACAGAAGTCGCGATGGCGTGGCGTCCATGGTCTCCCTCCCTCGATTGTCCGCCGCAGGGCGGAGCCGCCGGCGTTCGCCCTCCACGAAACGCCTGATCTCACCCCTACAGGTACCCGGTCGCGAGTTCGAGCAACCTGGGAACCCCCTCGTTCAGCGACGCCGACCACTCGTCCGAGCGCTCGCCTCGGAGGTACCGCTTGTAAATCGCTTCGCAGAACACGGCCGCCTTCCACAGCGAGAACGCCTGGTACCAGTCGAGCGCGGACACGTCCCGGCCGGTCCGCTCCGCATAGCGGTCGATCAGCTCCGCACGCGTCGGGAACCCGGGCCGCTCGGTGATCGCCGTGAGCAACAGGGGATGCGGATCGGCGCCCGGTTCTGACCAGCTCACGACCAGATAGCCGAGATCAGCGAGCGGGTCGCCGATCGTGGCCATCTCCCAGTCGAGGATCCCGACCAGCCGCGCCGGCGCACGATTGCCGATCATCACGTTTCCGAGCCGGTAGTCCCCGTGAACGACGGTCGAGGGCGGGCTCTCCGGCAGCGTCGCCGCGAGGCGCTCGCCGACCTCGACGCACAGGTTGAGCTCGCGGGTGGCGTTGACCTCCCACAGGCCGGTCCAGCGCCGCAGCTGACGCTCGAGGTAGCCGGTCGGCTTTCCGATGGTGAGCCCGGCCGCCTCCCAATCGACCGCGTGGAGCTGCACGAGGCCGTCGAGCAGCTCCTCTCCGACGCGCCGGCGCTGCTCGGCGGTGTCGAGTGCGGGGGGAGCTCGTCGTCGCGGCTCAGCACCGTCCCTTCCAGTTCCTCCATCAGATAGAACGGCGCCCCGAGGACCGAATCGTCCTCGCACACCGCGAGCACCTTCGCCACCCGCACGCCTGCGGGGGCGAGCGCGAGCTGGATCCGCGCTTCGCGGACCACGTCGTGCGCCGACGGTGGCAGCGGTGGCGGCGGCGGGCGTCTCAGCACCATCCGCGCGCCGTCGCGCTCGATCAGATAAGTCAGGTTCGACGCGCCATCGCCGATCGGCGTCGCGTTGATCGGCCCGTGCCCGAGCCCGTGATCGTCGAGAAACGATCCGAGCTCGTCGAATGCGAGAAGCTCGCTGACCGGCGTGTCCATCCGGCGGATCATACGAATCGAGTGTCGCCGGGGCGGCCGCGTCGACCTTACCGCTTGAAGATCAGCTCGCCGGCGCCGCCGACGAGTGTCTTGTGCAGTGCCTGCCGGGCGACGATCATGAATCTGAGGCGATCCGCGTCGGTCGACCGCGCCCAGGTCTCTTCGACGATCGCCTGCATCGTCGCCTCTTCAGCGGTCTGATCGAGGCCGTGCGCGAGCTGCACTCCAACCATCAGTTGCGGCGCTCCGTCATCCTGCACCATCGCGAACAACCAGCCGGCGACCGCGTCAGGCTGGCCATCGAGAGCCCGGCGCGCCGACTCGATCAGGGCGTCGGGAGGCCTGACGGCGGGCGGCCCGATCTGCACGTCGCCCGCGGGTGCGAGCTCCTGGGTCAGGCCGAGCGGGAGCCGCCCGTGTGCCAGCGCCTCGATCTCGCTGCGCGAGATCCATCCGCGCGGGACCGACGACGGGTTGACGTCGATCCTGGCGGTCTTGTACCGCGCCGCCATCTCGAACAGCGCCCGGCCGACGACCTCGACCGGCCTGTAGCCGCTCGGGCGCCATGCGAGCAGGGCGTCGGTTCGCGTGAACGCCGGCAGGACCGGGCCGTTCTCGCCGGCGACCGTCGCGAGGCCCGGCTTGGCGCCTGGCGGCGACGGGTCGGCGGTGGCGGCGAGCAGCGTCGTGTCCAGCAGCAACTCGAACAGGGCACGCCGGTGCTCGGGAGTGTCCTGCTCGGCGACCCGTCGCATCGCCCGCTCGATCGGCGGGTCCTCGGACGCCTCGCTGTGCGTCTCGGGGCTCAGCTGCGCCGGCTCGTCACCGCCCCCACCCGCCTCCGAGCCGCGGTTGCGTCCTGGACGCCAGAAGGGCACGCGCACAGTCTGCCACTGGCGCGTACGCGGCGATATCGCCGCCGCATGACTCCGATCCGGTAGCGTGATCTCATGTCCTCGGCGTGGCCAGCGGTTTCCTCCTATGAGGAGTGGAGCGCGACCTGCGACACGCTCCACGCGCACACCCAGGTGCTCGGCAAGATCGCGGTCGCGCTCGCCCCACCTGAGCCTCAGTTCCAGAATTCGGCGCTGCGCGTCACCGCGCGCGGGTGGGAGACTGCGCTGCTACCCGCGCCCAACGGCTCGGGGGGCTCGTGGTCGCGCTCGATCTGCGAACCCACGAAGCGGTGGCTGAGCACACCGGTGGCGACACGCGCCGCGTACCGCTCACGCCCAACCGGCCCGTCGGCGAGGTCACACGCGCGCTGCTCGGAGCGATCGGCGAGCTTGTCGGCGCCATCGAGATCAACCCGATGCCGCAGGAGGTGGCGTGGACCGTGCCGCTCGACGAGGACGACGAGCATGCGAGCTACGACATCGCCCAGGTCACGTCTTACTTCGCGGCGGCGACCCAGGCCGCGCTCGTACTGGCCGCGTTCCGGGCGCCCTACCGGGGCCGGTCGACGCCGGTCAACGCCTGGTGGGGGTCGTTCGACCTGGCCGTGAACATGTTCTCGGGCCGGCCTGCCGAACCGCCGTCGAACGACTACCTGTTCCGCAACGCGATGGACTCCGAGGAGGTTGCGGTCGGCTGGTGGCCCGGCGACGGCCGCTACGGCAAGGCCGCGTTCTATGCGTACGCGTACCCGGTGCGCGCCGGTTTCGCCGACGCGGTGATCCCGCCGGCGCGCTGGGACGGAACGCTCGGTGAGTACGTCCTCGACTGGGACGACGTCCGCTCGAGCTCGGATCCGCGGGCGGTTGCCCTCGACTTCGCCCGCTCGGTGTTCCTCCGCGCCTGCTCGGTATGCGATTGGGACAGCGCTCTCGCCGCCAGCGCGGAGGGAAACCCGCCGCCGCTGGCGTAGAGCGTGCAGCCGAAGAGCGTCGGTTCAGGCGGCGAGACGGCGGCGCGCCTTCTGCACCGACGGCAGCGCGGCCTTGGCCTTCGCGAGCGGGCGTGCGCGGACGTCCACGCTCGCCGGCTTGGCGGCGATCGTGATCTCCTCGCCGGTCGCCGGGTTACGGCCGGTGCGCTTCTTCGTGGCGGGCTTGACGCGAACGGTCAGCTGGACGACGCCGCCGATCCTGACCTTCTCGGCGTTTCCGAGCTGTTCGAGCACGATCGTCTCGAGCGCCTCGACCGCCCGCTTCGCGTCGGCCTTGCTCAAATCGGCACGATCGGCGACAGCGGTAACCAGCTGAGCTTGTGTTAACGGCACTGCACTCCTCCTGGAATGGGGATATGGATTGGCGGATTCAACCTTGGATGGCGGACGGACAGGCGATTTGTTGCTCGCAAGCCGCCGCACGATCGCGCGGCCCGACACCGCGCGACGGCCGGACATGCTCGCGCATTACAGAAATCGATGCATGATGAGCAGACCGACGTATCCGTATTTGGGATGATCGAACGCCTCGGGAACGGTCGCGAGCACCTCGAAACCGAGCGAGCGCCACAGCCTCACCGCGGCCTCGTTCGTCTCGACCACGGCGTTGAACTGGATTGCTCGGAAGCCGCTGTCGCGCGCCCAGGTGATGACCTCCTCGCCGAGCGCTCGTCCGGTTCCGCGGCCGGCGTAGCGCTGATCGACCATGAAGCTCGCCGAGGCGACGTGCGCGCCGGGACCGGGCCGGTTCGCGTACATGCTGGCCGACCCGAGCACGGTGCCCTCGGTACCGGTAGCCACGACCGTTCGCCCCGGCGGGCCGACCATCCATATGCGACGGCCCTCGGCCTCGTCCATGTCGCGGTCGTAGGCGTACGTTTCGCCGGCGGCCACGATTTCGTGGAAAAACAGCCAGATCGCCTCCCAATCGTCGGGCTCGGCGTCACGGATAGCCGGCGGCTGACGGCTGTCGGGCACGGGAGAGATACGACGGGCAGCGGTCCGGGGCCCGCGTCTAACGCGCGGCGGGGACCGACGCGCCGGTCTTCTGTAGCTGACGCTCCGGGGTGATGCGGACGACGTTCCACGCAAGTCCGAGCCTGGCGAGCGTGGAGATGAACAGCCCCGACGGGTCGAACTCCCACCAACGCAGGCCATGGTAGGCCGAGCGCGGGAATGCGTGATGGTTGTGGTGCCACGATTCGCCGAAAGAAAAAACGGCGAGCCACGCGACGTTGGTCGACTGGTCTTCGATGTCGAAGCGCCGCCGCCCGAAGAAGTGGCAGATCGAGTTCACCGACCAGGTCACGTGGTGGACGAGGAAGATCCGCACCAGGCCGCCCCAGATGTAACCGCGCACCGCGCCGCCGAGCGTGAAGCCGTCCAGAACGAAACCGGCGATCGTCGGAATCGCAAGCGACACCACGACGAGCCACGGGAAGCGGCGCCCGATCCGGCGCATGTGCTTGTCCTCGTAGAGCTCGGTCGCGTACCGCTTCCAGTCGGCCTGTCCCTGGGTCTCGAGCAGCCAGCCGGTGTGGGCATGCCACAACCCCCGCAGGCCGCTTCCGTGGCCGACGTGCGGGCTGTGCGGGTCGCCCTCCTTGTCCGCATGGGCGTGGTGCTTGCGGTGGTCGGCGACCCAGTCGAGCACCGAGCCCTCGACCGCCAGCGAGCCGAGCACGGCGAACGTGCGCTCGAGCCACGGATACGTCTGGAACGCGCGGTGGGTAAGCAGACGGTGGAAGCCGACCGTGATGCCGATCCCGGTCATCACGTACAGCACGAGGAGGATCGCGATATCGGTGGCGTCGACCGCCCGGTTCCAGAGCAGAACTATCGCGACGAGCACGCCCGCGAACGGGACGACTACGCCGAGCAGGTTTGCAAAGCGCTCACTGCGGGTCATGTTCGGGCGGGTCATGTTCGAAGAGCTTCCCACATATCGTCGGGCCTAAAGCATGCGACGACACTTCAAACCCCCCGGCTGTCGGGACGTTACACCGGAGCATTTATGTGCATGATTCACGGATGCCCGACGAGGTGCTGCTGCCCGGCCTGCTTGTGAGGGGGCATTCGTTCGAGGTCCCGCTCGATCACGACGACGACGCCGGCGAGCGAATCACGGTGTTCGCGCGCGAGCTCGCCGACCCCGACGGTCGGGACCGGCCGTTTCTCATGTACCTCCAGGGCGGTCCCGGATTCGAGGCTCCGCGACCTACGCGCAGGCCGAACGCCCCCGCCTGGTTGGACCGGGCGCTCTCGGACTTCCGCGTGCTGATGCTCGACCAGCGCGGCACCGGACGCTCGACGCCGATCGGAACGCTCCCCGGCATGAACCCGGAGCAGCAAGCCGACTACCTCGCGCACTTCCGCGCCGACTCGATCGTCCGCGACGCCGAATGGATCCGGCGCGAGCTGGGGGTCGAGCGCTGGAGCGTGCTCGGCCAGAGTTTCGGCGGGATGTGCGTCGTCACTTACCTGTCGCTCGCGCCGGAGGGACTTCGGGAGGCGTTCATCACCGGTGGGATCCCGCCGCTGGGGCCGCGCATCGACGAGGTCTACGCCCGCACGTACGAGCGCGTGCTCGAGCGCAACCGCCGCTACTACGAGCGTTATCCCGCCGACCGCGAGCGCGCCCTGGCGCTCCATCAGCGGCTCGACGACGACCTGCTGGTGCTTCCGTCCGGCGACCGGCTGACCTGGCGGCGGTTCCGTCAGCTCGGGCAGATGCTCGGGATGAGCGATGGGGCCGAGCGGCTTCATTACATGCTCGAGCTACCACCGGACTCGCCGGCGTTCCTACACGACGTCGAGGGCGCCGTCGAATTTGCCCGTGACCCGATCTATGCAGTTATTCACGAGGCCGCATGGGCGGACGGCGGCACCACGCGCTGGTCGGCGGAGCGCGTGTTGCCGGCGGAGTTCGAAGCCCCCGAGCTGTTCACCGGAGAGCACGTCTATCCGTGGATGTTCGACGACTCCGGGGCGCTCACGCCGCTGCGCGAGGCCGCCCATCTGCTCGCCGAGCGCGACTGGCCGCGCCTGTACGACGACGACGTCCTGCGAAACAACCAGGTTCCGACGGCCGCCGCCATCTACGCCGAGGACATGTACGTCGAGCGGTCGCTGTCCGAGGAGACCGCCGCGCAGATCCGCGGCATCAGGCCGTGGATCACAAACGAGTACGACCACAACGGCCTGCGCGTCGACGGCGAGCGCATTCTCGGCCGCCTGCTTGACCTGGCGCGCGGACGCGCCTGAACGCGACGCCAGGACCCCGAACCCGCACGTCGGAGCATGTGCGGGAGGAGCGCCGCCGCGCCCGGCGAAAACCACCGGGTGCCCCGTCTCGCGACCATCGCCTACGTCGTGATCGGCGTGATCGTGGCCTCTCAGCACAGCTACTACGCCAATCTCGGCAGCTTTTCCCAGGTGCTCTCGGCGGTGGTGGCGACAGCGCTGTGGCCGCTCGTGCTGCTCGGGGCGAGCCTGCATCTGAGCCTCGGCAACCTCTAGCGCCTCGCCGGCGCCTGACGCGCGGCGAGTTACGGGCTCGATGTCGATCCGGCGTCGTCTACGCGAGCTTGAGCGGGATCTCGCCGTACGGGTCGATCCGGTACACCAGCGACACGCGGTGGTAGCCGTCAGCGATATCAGCGCCGGCTCGATCGCTGATCACGAGCACGGGACTGAGACGCTCGCCTTCGATGACCCTGATCAGATCCTTCATGACCCCCGGATCGTCGAGCGGGGCAGCGGTCAGGCCGGCGGCACGCAGGATGTCGTTCGCGCGCCTGCGCGTGAGCGGCGCTTTCCGAAGCCGCTTGACAACCTTGCCTGCTGACTCGCTGTCGAGCTTGAGCGACAGGTACGCCTCGGCGGCGTCGTAGTCGTGCCCCGCGACATCGTCGAGCCACTTGATCTTGTCCACCGGTCCGGTGCCGGGCGCTTCCGGGTTCGCTTTGGCCACGAGCCGATCATGGCAGACGGTGCGGGCGCTATCACTTGGAATGAGTTGCCTGGAGAGTGCGTTCGAGGTTGTCGAAGGCTCTGTTCCAGCCATACCTGTGGGAGCGGATGGCCTCCTCGTTCAGTAGGCCGCTGTGGGTGAAGCGGACGGTGGTCACGCCGTGGGCCTCCTCGAAGTCCAGCTCGATGAGCTGCCGCGTGGTGCCGCCGTCCCAGATCCAGGTGAACGCGAGGCGCGTCGGCGGATCGATCTCGGTGTAGTGGCCGCCGCCGCCGTGCTCGACGTCCTTGTGTGGGTCGCGCATGACCACGCGCACGACGCCACCGACGCGCAGGTCGACCTCGGCCTCGGTCGTCTCCCAGTCGTGCTCGGCGTGGAACCATCGGCGGAGCACCTCCTCGCTGGTCCACGCGTCGAAGACAGCCTGGGCGGGCGCCTGGTAGGCACGCTCAATTCGCAGCGTCGTGGCGTCGGTCATGTCCGGGGCGCCGCTACGCGGCCAGGCGGTAGCCGCGCGCGGGGTTAGGGTTCCACCACCCGTAGGGCGGAGTCTGCGGGTAGCCCTCGGGCGAGTCCTCCCATTCCTCCTGGCGTCCGAGGGCCGTGAGGTCCAGGTAGCTCCACGTACTGCCCAGGGCCTCGTCGCCGCGGTTGTTGACGAAGTACGTGCGGAAGATCCGATCGCCGTCGCGGAAGAAGGCATTGGTGCCGTGCCACTCGTCCACACCGAAGTCGGCGTCGAAGTCGTCCGTGATCGTGTACCAGGGGATCTGCTCCCAGCCCATCCCCGTCTTCCACCGCTCGATCTCCCCCTGTGGGGCACGCGAGACGTAGGCCAGCGTGGTGTCGCGGGCGTTCAGGTGCACGAGGTTTGACAGCTGATCGGCCATCATCGAGCAGCCATAGCAGCCGCGCTCCGGCCAGCCGGTCGCGCCGGGGTCGAAGAAGAAGCGGTAGAGGATCAGTTGACGGCGCCCGTCGAACAAGTCGAGCAGGCTCGCCGGGCCGTCCGGACCTTCGAAGCGATAGTCCTTCTCGACGGCCATCCTCGGCATCCGGCGGCGCTCGGCCGCCAGCGCATCGCGGGCGCGGGTGAGTTCCTTCTCCTTCACCAGCAGCTCCTGGCGGGCCGCCTCCCACTCCTGGGGCGAAACGATCGGTGGCATGTTCATTGCGGCGCTTCCTCCTTCAGGTACTCGTCGACGACATCGAACAGGCGCCCCCAGAGGGCGCGCTGGCGATCCATCCAGTCGGCCGCGACGCTGAGCACGTCGGGCTCGAGCGATAGCCGATGCGTCCGGCCCTCGACCACGCGCCTCACGACCCCGCTCTCCTCCAGCACCCTCAGGTGCTTGGAGATCGCGGGCTTGGACACCCCGAAGCCGGCGGTGGCCTCACCGACGGTCGCCGGACCCGCGGCGAGCCGCTCGACGATGCCGCGCCGGATCGGGTGCGAGAGCGCCCTGAACGGATCGTTAACCATTAGGTTAACGATAGCAAACTGCCTGACCGCGGCCGGCGCTAGCTTCGACCTGGCGTGCGCCCCCAGCTCAGGCGTCGTCGCGAACAGGGCCGCATCGCACGCAAGTCGCCGTCCAGCCGAAAGGGAGGATCTGCACGGCGAGCTTGCGCCCGCACACGGTGCAGAACCGCGGCGTATCGGTCCGATGCCGCCGCTCGCGGCAGTGCTCGTGGCCGTCCTCGGTGGCCAAGCCGCCGCAACCGTCGCAGTACTCGGGTCGCTCGGTCAGCGGGTTTCCGAGAGCGTCTTGACCGGCATCGACAGCTTCTGCAGGAGATCGAGGTCCTGCTCGGATGAGCGGCCGAGCGTGGTCAGGTAGTTGCCGACGATCATCGCATTGATCCCACCGAGCACACCCTGCCGCGTACCGTCATCGCCGAGCGTGAGCTCCCGCCCGCCGGCAAACCGCAGAACGGTGCGCGGCAGCGCGAACCGGAATGCCGCCACCGCACGCAACGCGTCGTACGCGTCCAGAACCGGCAGGTGAGCGAACGGCGTCCCGGGGCGCGGATCGAGGAAGTTGAGCGGAACCTCGTCGGGGGCGATCGCCGCAAGCTGAGCGGCGAACTCGGCACGCTGGGAAACGGTCTCGCCCATCCCGATGATCCCGCCGCAGCACACCTCCATGCCAAGCCCGCGGACGAGCTCGAGCGTCTCCATCCGCTCCTCCCAGGTGTGCGTGGTGACGACCTCGGAGAAGTACGACCGGGCGGTCTCGAGATTGTGGTTGTAGCGATGCACCCCGAGCCCGGCGAGCTCGCACGCCTGCTCCCGAGTCAAGATCCCCAGCGAGCACGCGATGTTGATCTCCACCTCCGCATTGATGCCGGCGATCGCGTCACGGACCTGCGCCATCAGACGCTTGTCGGGTCCGCGGACTGCCGCCACCAGACAGAACTCGGTCGCACCGGTCGCCGCCGTCTCCCGCGCGGCCCGCACCAACGCCGGAATGTCCAGGCGCACCGCACGCACCGGCGTCTCGAACCGGCCCGACTGCGAACAGAAGTGACAGTCCTCGGGGCACCCGCCGGTCTTGATCGACACGATCCCCTCGACCTCCACCGCCGGCCCGCACCAGCGCATCCGCACCTCGTGCGCCACCGTGAGCGCCTCGCTCACCCGATCGTCCGGCAGCCGCAACACCGCCAGCGCCTGCGACTCATCGAATGGAACCCCGCGATCGAGGACCTGCCCATGCGCGACCGCCAAGATGTCATCTTCCATGGTCAACCTCCTCGAGGACGCGACACCACCGGCCGCCAGCCCGCGGATTTCATCACACCCTGCCCCGGCAGGGACACCTCGCGGGCTCCCGCTCACCCGCTTGAACGCCGCGGTGCAGTAAACCACCGGCTACGCCACCCGGGCCGTGGACGAACGCGTCGTCATCGACGGCCGCATGGTGTTCACCGCCGGAGTCACGAGCAGCCGTGCGCGACGACCGCCTTGACGAACCGCCATCAAAGTGATATCACGTTGATAGGCGAAGCGAGTGGCCCGACACCGTGGGAGGACCCCGGCGTTCGCCTACTGGGAGCTGGGTATCGCTCGTTGACGATGGTGTGTTCCGAATCGAGAGAGGCCTCCATGAAAGTCTGGGACCGACTGCAAACTTTTAGGCGCGAGCACGAGACGTACACGGCGTACAGCATCGGCTGCGTGATTACGTGGGCGCTTATCTGGGCGATACTCGCAATCACCGCCACGACCGAGACTCGGAGTCGCGTCTCTCTAGTTTTCGCGGGGTGGTGGGTGGGCTGGCTTTCCGCCACCATTGCCCGAGCCGGTTATCCACCCCCGAAGAAGCGACTGTTCAACGGAGATACGACCGGCCCGGCGTAGCCGGGAGCCGTTCCCCCAACGTGCGGCGCCTGCCGAACCGGCGGCTCGGCGTCCCGCGGGGCGGCACTGCGTTTGCGACCACGACGCTTCGGCTTACGTCGCCAACTGCTTGCGCATCTGGGCAGACGTAAGCTGATAACCCGCCGATTCATATAGCGCCCACGCAGCGTCATTGCCGCCGAAGACGTTCAGGCCGATCGTCTCCACGCCGGCGCGCCGCACCTCACGCTCGGCGGCGTCAAGCAGCGCACGACCGTGGCCTCGGCCTCGGCGATCAGGAACCACCTCGATGTCGTAGATCCACCATCCGGGTCGTCCTGGTGGCGCACTTCCGACCCAGACGATTCCAACCACTTCGCCGGCGGACTCGCCCACCAACAGCACCATCTCTCGCGTTGCGACGCCATCCGGCAGCAGCTCGTCAAATTCCTTCTCAGCCAGTTCTTGAGCTTGATCCCGGCTCCAGTCGCCGGCCTGAACGTGTTCTGCGGCGTACGCAGTCGCGGACCGCCTACGGTACGGCTCGTACTCTGCGGGCGCCATCCGGCGAACCACCAGATCGCTCATCGCAGGCAAATCTACCGGCAGAATTCGACCCCCGCCAACGGCGCCGGATGTCTGGCTACGGCGTTCCGGATTCACGCCGGAAGCTCGACCCCAGTCAACGATGAGCAGCTCTCGAGCAGCAGCTGATGAACCTCGCTGTCCTGAGCGAGCGGGGCCGGACGCCGCGGTCGGCGATGGTAGAAGTAGCCGCCAGTGACGTCGGCCGTCTCCGAGCCCACGGCCAGCCACACCTGGGTCAGCGGAGCCTGCGCTATATCGTCTGGCGCTCCGGCCCCGCCCATCTTCGTCGCCACCCAGCCGGGTTCCACCGCGTTGGCCGATACCTCCGGCCATCGTCCGGCGACGATGAACGCCAGGGCCGCATCCAGCAGCTTCGAGTCGGCGTAAGCCTGCGCGCTGTTCCAGCGCCGCTGCTCCCACTGCAAATCAGCGAAGTCCGGATCCCCGGACTGGTGCATGCCCGAGCTCAGGTAGATCAAGCGGTCGGGACGCTCGACTAACGCCGTGAGCAAGAAGGGCGCCAAAACATTGATCACAAACACGTGCTCCAGCCCATCCTCGGTCTCAGTGCGTCGCTCTCGATAGCCGACACCCGCGTTGTGGATCACCGCGTCAAACCGACCCTCCGCGTTCACGGAGTCGGCGAGTTCCCGCGTTCGACGGATACTGGAAAGATCGCCCACCAGCACCCCCGCGGCGCCAGGCGCGCCCAATAACGCCTCCGCTCCACGCGCGCGGGAGCGTGCATGTAAGAAGACCTCGTGGCCATCAGCAATCAACAACCTCGCTGCCATCGCCCCGAGGCCATCGGCGGACCCGGTAACGAAAACCCGACTCATCGCGGCCAGTGTCTCAAGGGCGCGCGCGCTGTCAATCCCAAACCAGCCTCAACGGATGCGAACTCTTCATCGAAAGACTCGCGCCCACCATAGATCCCGTGCCTACCCAACACGCTTGATGAGGGCCCTCACCTTGCCTGGTCGCGGCGCACGGTCATACGCACGCTATTGGACTGGGCCGGCGTCGGCGAGACGTGTCAGCCCCGCTGTTCTGAGAGGACGAGCTCGAGCCAGCTCTCGGCTTCGCGGAACAGGGTCAGGTTGTTCTCTGGTGTGTAGTAGGCCAGAATCGCGACAGCTTGTGAGAGAACCCAGCCCCGTGCGCGCTCCCATGTCGCGTCATCTGCTGGCAGCGTTTCGCGGACCGCATCGCGGGCAGCGGCCGAATGCAGCTTCCACGCGACCATCAAGTCGCATGCGGGGTCGCCGACGCCCATCGAGCCCCAGTCGATAACCCCGCTGATACGGCCATCTCGGATCAGCCAATTCCGGGCGTCGAGGTCTCCGTGGTGCCAGACGGGCAGCCCGTTCCACGGCGGTGCAGCAAGCGCGCGTTCCCATTCAGCCGCAACACGGGGATCGCCGTCGAACCGCGCCAACCAGTAGCGGACCTCCTGGTCGCGTTCGGATAACGGGACGCCGCGTCCCGGCGGCGCCCCGGCGCGGCTAACCCGATGCAACGCCTCGATCAGCGCGCACAAATCTCGCGCCGCCTGGATCGCGTCGATCCGAACCGTCTCGCCATGAACCCACGTGTGGATCTCCCAGAACCACGGATAGCCCTTGCTAGGGCGGCCTTGCCCAACCGGAACCGGAATATCCACAGGGAGCAGCGGCGCCAGCTTCGGCAGCCACACAAATTCCTTGCTGCCCGGCTCCGACGGCCCATCAATGCGCGGGAGCCGCACCGACAGTTCATGACCCAGCCGAACAATGGCGTGGTCGGTGCCGCTCGGCTCGATGCGACGCAGGGGCCAATTGCCCCACTCCGGGAACTGCTCTGCCAGCAGGCGACCCACGAGCGCCTCGTCGATCTCAAGCTCGTCGGCGTGCATCCTCGTCGTCACGAAAAACAGTATCCCCGCCGCGCGCGTCGGCCTCTGCAGGCGGTCAAAACCGCCGACCGAGCGATCTCCGCGCACGTCGAGCACACCGTAGTGATCACCGATCGCGCACCGATCCTCATGGCGATTCAAGACCCCGGCCACAAACGCGGCGCGAGACCAAGCGCGCCTGCGTCACCAACCGCCAGCCGCGTCATCGGCCTCGTTTGCGTGGTTCGCGACCTCTCCGCCGCGCGACGCCGGCCACCCGGGCGCCAGCCACCGCACCGCACGACGCGGTCGCGTGGCTCGAGCTGTCGGAACCCGGGCAGCCGGGCCGCGAGCGGAGCGGGAGATCCCCTAACCCGAACCGATGAGTTCCTCGGTGCGCGGCTGTCTATGTCCTGAGAACCGACTAAGACACCCAGCGATGAGTAAGCGCACCGACCTCGTTCAGCACGCTGAGCTCCGCAGCGGCGCCCGCCCGGACGACATCGTCGCCAAGGCCTACCCGCCACCCGCCAACCCGAGGACAGAAACCCGTGATGACGACACCCCACACAGAGCTCGACAGCCGCTTCAGCGATCCGGCAGCACAGCCGACCAGTTGGGAGGACACGCTCGAGGCGATCAAGCAGGCCGAGATCTTCTGGATCTCGACCGTCCGCACAGACGGCCGGCCGCACGTCACTCCGCTCGTCGCCGTCTGGCTCGACGACGCACTGCACTTCTCCACGGGCCCGGACGAGCAGAAGGCGCTCAACCTCGCCAGCAACCCGCGCGTCGCGCTGACCACGGGCGCCAGCGACTGGCAGAGCGGCCTCGACGTGGTTGTCGAGGGCGAGGCAGCCCGCGTCACCGACGCAAAGCAACTCGACCGGCTCGCCTCAGCCTGGGCACAGAAGTGGGACGGGCGATGGCAATACGAGGTCGGTGACGACGGCTTTCGACATGGAGTCGGGACCGTCCTCGTGTTCGCTGTCCGCCCAGCGAAGGTCCTTGCCTTCGCCAAGGGCCGCTTCAGCCACACCCGACATCGCTTCTGAGGCGCCGACACCACATACGACGCAGACCAGCTAGAAGGCGACCGTACGGAACGAAGCCGGACCAACCCCGCTTCTCGAGCCTCGCACGCCGTCGCCACCTGGTGCACCTCACCGGCATCGGTGGCGGGTCGCTCGGTTCGCTGAGGGCAGCCGCGTAAGCGCAGCGCGGGCCGGACTTTCAGTCCCGCTCTCTCGCCGCGACTCTCGTCTCAACGCCGAGATCAGAGTCGGGCTTTGCGCGGACCGATGAAGGTCAAGGGGATTGAGGGGACTATTGGGCTTGCTTGTTGCGGCCGGCGGGGTGCACGACCGGTCGCGTGACGGTCGGAGTGCGTGTGGCGAGGTCAGGCTCGGTCAGGCGCGGGTGTAGTGGCGTGGATGGCCGGTATTTGCGTGCCATTGATCTTCGCCGGGGTTGCCGGTGATGCTGGTGGGCGTTAGATTGTTGGCGGGCGCGGGTGACTGACGTAGCGAAGCGCAGACGTCAGGAGCTTTGAGTCTGCCGCGCGGCTATGCCCTTCGAGGGCCTAATTTATGCGCGCTCCGGTGTCGCGCCCGCGCCCACTTTGTTCCTGACTGGGCCCCTGTCCTCTGGTCGTTGACCATCCGTTCATAGGAGTCTTGGGCCGCCACCGCTTTGGTGCGCTTAGGAGCGCCGGCGGTGATCTCCAGTTGGCGCGGTTTCTTCTGGGTCAGCGAGGGCTGTTGGTGGGCATAGCCCTCTGAGCGAGCCCGGCAGGGTGTCCCATTCGGTGAGTATCGAGCGTCGCGACGTCCCGGGACGCCCGGCGTTGTCTAAGGCGTTTGTCGATCAACTCACCATCGCGGGCGTTGCGATGAGAGTGTCGGATCGGGAGTGGTCAGCTGCGATCGCGTTACGATTTTTCCGGTTGGCGTGAAAGATTTCGGGGCGGATCGATGATTAGGGTTGCGTGAGCCCCGTGACCGACGCTCGCTCCCAGCGCTTCGCGACATTGTATGAGGACTCGTATGGCGCGATACACGCCTACGCCTCGCGCCGTGCTGGCTGGGAGGCGGCGGATGAGATCGCTGCCGAGACGTTTCTGGTGGCGTGGCGGAGGTTCGATGCGCTACCCGCGGAGCCGTTGCCGTGGCTGTACGGAGTGGCTCGTAACGTGGTGTTGCGCCATCACGCTGACCGCGGCCGCCAGCGACAGACGCGGGCTGCTCTGGAGGGGGAGCGGCGCTGGTCGCCGCCGGGAGTTGCCGACGGCGGCGACCCTGGGTTATGGGAAGCTTGGGAGCAGTTGAGCGCCGCTGACCGCGAGGTCTTGGCGCTGGTGGCGTGGGAGCAGCTGTCGGTCGCTGACGCCGCTCGCGCGCTCGGTTGCTCAGCGCCGGTTTTCTCTGTGCGTCTGCATCGCGCTCGCCGGCGGCTGGAGCGCCGGCTCGCCGCGAGTGGCGCCTCATCCATGCTCGAACTAGCGGAGACATGATGTCGGCGGATCTCACTGACCCTCTCGCCCGTTTGCATGCGGCGAATCCGGTGGCTGTCGACGAGGATCGCGGGCGCCGCGTCGTCGCACAGGCCGCGCTGGCGCGGATCCTCGATGATCGCGCCTCGCTCCCCGACCGGCCGGGCGACGTACGCCTGCTGCAGGTCCGCGTGGCGGCGGTGGCGGCGGGCCCGCCCGAGCGCGTTACCGGGCGCGTGCGGGCGACGTTCGTGGCTGTTCCTGTGCTGATTTCGGTGATTGTCGCGATTGCGGTCGCAGGCGTGGTGTTGAGCTCGGTCAGGCATCATCAGGCTTCGACTCCGGTCAGACCGGCGGTCGCGGCGAGGAACGGCAAGGTCGCGTTCATCGCTTTTGCCGGCGCCAGGTACCCGCCCACGGGCGGATACCCGCCCACGCGGTCGGAGCACGGCGTGACCTGGGCCTTCGACGCGCTGGGGGTGACCAACCCGGACGGGTCCGGACGGCAGAACGTGGGAACTTACCGGTGCGCGACGCCGGTGTCTGCGTGCGGGGTCTACTCGTTCGCCTGGTCTGCCGACGGGACGGAGATCGCGTATCTCGCGGGGCACCCGCCCGGACTGAACGTTCCCACAAGCCTCGCGTTGTACCTAGTCGACGCCAACGGAAACAATCCTCGAAAGCTGGCCTCGTGCGGGGACTGCGCAGGCTTGAACGCGGACAGCTCGATCGCCTGGTCGCCTAACGGCTCAAGGATCGTCTTGACGCGTCAAACGGGTCTGGCCCAGGACCTCTGGCTCGTCAACGTGAAGACGGGTGCGCTCAGCCGCCTCAATCACTGCGCGTCAGGCGAAGCCTGCGCCGATGCCGGCGCCGAGTGGTCTCCCGGCGGACAGGCGATCGTCTTCAGTCGGTGGGTCAAAGGGCAAGTGGCGTCGATCTACACGATGCGCCCAGACGGCACGCACCTCAAGCTGATCGCGGCGGTCGACGGCGCACAAGATCCGCAATGGTCCCCCGATGGGCGCGAGATCGCCTTCCAGGCCAACAACGGCATATACACCGTCAACGCCGACGGAACGCAGGGCACGCAGATCACTGCCGCCGGCGGGCTGGCCGGCGAACCCGCGTGGTCCCCGGACGGCACGAAGCTGCTCTACACGAAGAGCTCTCACAGCCCTAACGCCACCCAACTGTGGACGATCAACGCGAACGGGTCAGACAACCGGCGCATCTATCAGGGCCTATCTCCCGGCGGTCGCTGGCCGCTGCCGTTCTGGTCACCCGACGGCAAGCAGATCGCGGTTGCGCCGAACGCTGGCGTCGTCGTTATGAACGCCGACGGAACCGGCGTGCGTCTCGTCGGCGAGTCCGCCAACCAAGTCGCCTGGCAGCCAATCCCCCGAACCCGCCGCTAGCACCCCAGCACGCGACCCTGCTGGACGCCGAGAAAGCTCACCATCACGCGAAAAGGACCGGAACGATGAACGTACGCAAAGTGACACTACTCATGACTGCGGCCATCGCTCTGGCGGCCGTGGCATCGGCGAGTGCAACCACCGGCCATTCGACTCACCGGCGTACGGTCGGCTTCGCGATCGGGACGCGCTACTTCGGCTCACGGGCCAGGCTCGGGAAGCGGCAAGGGTTCGCAGCGGCGCTCGACCTGCGCGGCGGGTTCGGGTCCGGGTCGGCGCTCGTCGGCTCCGCTCCGGTCGGCAACGGCCCGGACTTCACGGCGGTCGACCCGGCGACGCACACGCTGTATGTGACCAACGGCTTTAACGAGAACGGCAACCCGGATGGCGGCAACACCGTTTCGGTGATCAACGAGCGCCACTGCCAGGCCGATGACATCTCGCGGTGCAAAGGGCCGTGGCCGACGCTCAAGGTCGGGAGCGATCCGAACGCTGATCCGAGCGCGGTCGCGATCGACCGGCAGACCGACACGGTCTACGTAGCTGACTCGAACGACAACACCGTGGCGGTATTCAACGGCGCGACCTGCAACGCCGAGACCAGCGCCGGTTGCGGGCAAACGCCGGCGATGGTCCCGGTCGGGATGGTGCCGGTCGCGATCTTCGTCGATCCCGTGGACCACACCGTCTACATCCCGAATGGCGGCGAGGACGACGTCTCGATGCTCGACAGCGCGACCTGCAACGCGAGCGATCTCGCCACCTGCCCGACCACCGCCCCGCCGACTGTCACCGTGCCTGGACTCGCGACCGCGGGCGACGTGGACCAGGCGACCCACACAGCCTACGTGACCATTTGCGCGAACCATCCCGAGTTCGGATGTCCCCCCGGAACCACGGGCGTGTCGGTGTTCGACGCGAGCACGTGTAACGCGGCCGAGCAGTCCGGCTGCAAGCGACTCGGCGTGCTCCAGGACGCCGGCCGGGCGCCCATCGGCGCCGAGGTCGACCCCGCCAACCAGACTCTGTACACGGCCAACAGCGACAACACGATCTCAGCGCTTGATTTGCGTAGCTGCAACGCCGCCGACCTTGCCGGGTGCGCGACCGACACGCCCGGCATCGTGACCTTGCCGGCCCCCGGCTTCGAGGTCACGCTGTGGGTCGCCGTCGACCCCGCCAATCACAGCGTGTACGTGACCAACCAGAAGGACGACTCGGTGATCGTCGTCAACGCGAACGTCTGTAACGGCAGCGATCTGGCGGGGTGCGCGACGCTCGAGCCGCCGGAGATCCACACCGGAGCCGACCCGGAGATCCTGACCCTCGACCCCGACACCCAGACGCTCTACACCGCGAACGAGCTCGATAACGACGTTTCGGTGATAGCCGCGACGCGCTGCGACGCGCAGACCACCAGCGGCTGCCGCGCGCGGGTACCCGAAGTGCCGAACGTCTCCGGAGGGCTCGCGGCCGATCCCGCCGTCCACACCACCTATGTCGCGAGCAGCGCTACCGCGGTCGCGATGATCGACACCAGCAACTGCAACGCCCACCGATCGGCAGGATGCAGCGCGACACCGCCGACGGTGACCGTCGGCACCAATCCGCAGGCGGTCGCGGTCGACTCGAGCACACACACCGTGTACGTCGCTAACCACGGGCCGTTCGCGCCGGGCTCGACCGGAACTATCTCTGTTTTCGACGACCGAACCTGCAACGTCACCACCCAGGTCGGCTGCGGGACGGTGTTCACGCAGCCGATCCCGGCCGGCAACCCCGTCGGCCTCGCGGTGAACGTGATCACCGACACCGTATACGTCGCGACCATCACCAGCAACGGCGGACCCGACCTGATCTCGATGTTCAACGGCGCCACTTGCAACGCAAGCGATCACCGCGGCTGCGATCAGACGCCCGCAAACGCACCAACCGGCGATGACGGCGGCGGCAGCGGCTCGACCGAATCAGTCGCCGTCAACCCCGCCACCAACACGATCTACGCCACCAGCGACACGCTCGGCAACCCGTTCGTCGGCCACAGCGTGTATGTCATCGACGGTCCCACCTGTGACGCCGCCGACATGGCCGGGTGCGGCAACCCGCCGGAGCAGATCTCGGTCGGATCCGATCCGGTGTTCGGCGACGCCAACCCGTTCGGAATCGCGGTCGACCAGGCGACCGACACGATCTACACCGCCAACATCTTCAACGGCGAAGGACCCGGCACCGTCTCCGTTATCAACGGCGCCACCTGCAACGCGCGCAACGCGAACGGCTGCGACCAGACCCCCGCCACCGCTCCCGCCGGCTTCGGCGCCAGCGCCATCGCCGTCGACCCCACCCACAACCGCGTCTACGCGACCAACATCGAGGACACCAGCGTCACCACGATCAACGGCCACACCTGCAACGGCACCAAGACGAACGGGTGCCAGATCACCCGGACCCGACCGATCGTCGGCGACTACCCCGGCGCGATCAGCGTCGCCCCCGCAGTCGATACCGCATACGTCGCTGACGCGGAAGGCGTCTCGGTGATGCCACTCAACCCCTGACCCACCTACACGTTCTCCTAGCGGCGGCGGCAGTTCCCAGCGGCCAAGCCGCGCCTCATCTTGGATAAAGCCGTCGCGCACAGCACGCCTGACCCGACCGGAACTGAACATTCCCCCGGCTATGCATCGCATCGCGTAACGGGGAGGCACAGACACGCATTCGCAACGATCCAGATCTCGCCCATCTGCCGCGCCTTGCCGGCATTGGGCGTCTGTCGCGAACTCGACACTCTCGCGCGAGCGGGTTGGGTTGGCGGGCGGCCCGGCATCTCTGCGAACCAGGGGTCGCCCGCATGGCGTGGTTAGATGATGGTGATCGGTCTGCGTTCGAGGATTCGGCGTCCTCCGTGGCGGCTCCTCAGCGTCAGGGTGTAACGACCGGGCCGGAGCTTGTGCAGGTGACGGGTGAGCATCAGCTGCCAGCGGTCGGTGCCCGTCGGGATTGCCAGCCCGGTGGCGTAGGTGATTCCGGCGCGGGAAACGCTGGCGCCCAGATCGTCGCTGTCGATCGTGAACATGATCACGCCCGAGACCAGCCTGGTCCTGCAGTGCTGAACGGTCGTTTTGTGCTTCTTCCCGTGCGTGATGGTCGTCTTGGTGACCTTGCTGCAGACCACCAGCTCGATCTTGCCAGCGGCGCCCTGCGCCCCTGTCGGCCCGGTGGCTCCGCTAGCTCCGGTGGCTCCAGTCTGCCCGGTCGCGCCGGTCGTCCCGGTCGGTCCTGGCGGCCCTTGCGGCAGCTGCCCGCCGGTGCCCGACAGCGACACGCTCGCCGGACCGTTTGGGTCGTTGCTTGCGATCTGCAACGTGGCGCTCCTTGCTCCCTGCGCCTGAGGCGCGAAAGCGACCCCGACCACACAGACCGCCCCGGAAGCGATCGGACCCAAACATTCGTTCGAGGTGACCAGGTAGTCCTGCGGATCGGTACCGGCAAACGTCAGGCCGGTCACAACCAGCGGGCCAAGCCCAGTGTTGGTGACCGTCACCGTCTGCGGAGCGCTTAGCGTGCTCTGCGCCTGGGTGGGGAAGCTCAACGTCGGCGGGCTCGCCTGCGCCGCGCCGACGACGTAGCTGATCGTCACCACTCCGTCTCCTGTCTGCGAGGCGTTCGTGAACGTCGCGTCAGCCGGCCCGAAGCTGGAACCTCCACCCCCGAAGCCCCCCTCGCCGCACCCGCCGCCGGCGCCGCCACCACCCCAGTAGCCGCCACCGCCACCACCACCGCCCTGGCCCGGGGACGGAGGGAGGGGCGGGGCATTCACCACTCCGCCGGAGCCGCCCGGGCCGCCCGCATCCTGGGTCGTTGCGCCGCCTGCCGTGCCCGTTCCCGCGTCGCCGCACACCGACGTGTCGGCCGAACCCGCGGCCCCTCCTGAGGTCTGAGTTCCACCGCCGCCTCCTGCACCGCCAAAACTGGATCCGACGCCGCCCGCGGGGAAACCGCCGCCGCCGCCGTTGGCCGGCGCTACGTGGGCCGCGCCACCCCCGCCACCGCCGACCAGTACGCGTGCGGCCAGATCGCAACTAAGTGTGCTCGCGCACGCCCCGAGCCGTACATCCGACGCGCCTCCACCCCCACCGCCCTGTTGCATCGCCCCCGAGCCAGGGTTGCCACCGGTGCCGCCGCCGTTGAAGCCACCAGGAGAGCCCGTCGCCGCGCCCTGCAACGCGAAGGACCCTTGGCCGCCGACGAGCACCTCGACCGCCGCCCCCGGCGACACGCCGAGCGCCGCCTGCGCCTTGCCGCCAAGGCCGCCAGTCGCGCCGCCGCCGCCGCCGCCCTGCGCGCCGACCGCCGCGACCATGATCGAGTCCACGCCAGCCGGAACCACAAAGCGCTGCGCCGAGCCGGTAAACGAGAACGTGCACGTCACTGTGCTGGACGACTCCGAGCAGCCGAGCGGCAACGCCGCCGCAGCCGAACCCGCAAGCGTTAACGACCCAAAGCTGAACACCCCGAGCCCAACACTCGCCACCGCAACCGCCCGCAAGCCCTTGATCTTGATCGGCATCGCCGCCTCCGTCCTCACGCTCATAACGAGCGATCGCATGACTTCCCCACCAGCAAGCTACGGGCGGCGAACCGAGTCGCCATCACCCCAACCGGGTGACAACGCCAGAAAGGAGCCTTCCGCGAAAGTGCCGCTTAGATCGAGCAGCAGCGGCATCACGCCCGACTGGGTGGCTGCCGAGTTGGCCCGGCGTTGCAGCAGTCGGCACGGATCGCGAGCCAGACCTATCGCCGTCGGTCGGTTCGGCGTCGCTGTCTCCAGAAGGCAGCAGCCCGGCGTCAGCGTTGCTGCTCGATCTAAGCAGTCACTCGACCAGCCACAGCATCGGCTACTACCTCGGTCAGGGATAACCGAGCGTCGCGCCCTGCGCCCGGCGATTTTCAAGACGTGTGAACCGCGGCGGGTCGCGTCCCGATTTCGTTGCAGCCCGAGACACGCAGGCGTTCACTGGCTACGCGGGGCGATCGGCTGCCGAACACCGAGACCCGGCTGCGCCAGTGCTCGGGAATGTCACCCCGACGCGCAGCTAACGGCGAACTGTCGAGCGGACATACTCGACGTCGATCGGATATGGCGGGAACGGCACGACGCGCGTGCGCGCGGAGCCTCTTAAGCGCGGATAGGGAGTCTCAGCCGTGGCCATCGGCGCCGATGACGCCCACAAGCCGCTCCGAGCCCCGAGATCCGCGCTTTGCGAGGCGCGCCGACACCGGGTCCGAGATGCCCGTGCGGCCGCAGAAGCAGGACGAGAGCTGGAATCGCTCTCAGATTCAGGGTCGGGTTTGCGTGGTGCCGGTTGAGTCTAAAGCGGCGGCCCTTGACCGCTCGTGAATGCCGTCGTTGAGCACGCTTACGAGATTGCCCGGGTTCCGGCACCGCTTGCGATGGGCCAGAATCAAGACGTTCCATTAGGCTCCCATATCGTGGCAACCAACGTTTCGGGCGGCATCTTCCTCCTGGGTGACGACGGCGGGCTCGTCCAGCTCCGCGAACAACGGTTCGACAGCGAGGATGTCTTCCAAGCTCTTCTGGAGCGCCATCCTGAATTGCTCGCGGGCGAGTTGATTGATCCCGAAAACCCGCGGCGCTGGCTGATGATCTCGCGCGAGATTCCGTTCTACGGCGACGCCGGACACATCGGCTGGATCGACCACGTACTGATTGAACAGGATGGCATCCCGACGTTTGTCGAGGTCAAACGGTCGACCGATACTCGCATCAGACGGGAGGTCGTCGGCCAACTCCTCGAGTATGTCGCCAACGCGGTCGTGTTCTGGGAACTCGGCGAGATCCGAGCTCGATTCGCTGACACCGCCGGCGGCGTCGAGGCCGCCGACGAGCAAGTGCGCACCTTCCTCGATGGCCATGACCCCGAGCCGTGGTGGCAGCAGGTCGAGACGAACCTTCGGGCGCGGCGGGTCCGAATGCTGTTCGTCGCGGATGTGATCCCCGCGTCACTGAAGCGGATCGTCGAGTTCTTGAACGAGACGATGGACCCGCCACAAGTGCTCGCAGTCGAGATCCGCCAGTACGCCGGCGGTGTACCGCCCCAGACCAGCCTCGTGCTGCGCGTATACGGACAGACTGCCGCGGCGTCGGCCAAACGGACCTCCTCGCCTCGCGGAGAGAAGTGGACTGAGGAGCGGTGGTGGGCGGCGCTGACTGCACGGAGCGCGGAAGCGGCCCAGGCAATTCGACCGGTTGTCGATTGGGCCAGACAACACATGGACGAGCTATGGGTTGGCGAGGGCAAAGTCGACGGCAGCCTCAGCCCGTTGGTTCGTATGAGCGACGGCCGAGCGTTCTTTCCGTTCATCCTGTGGACCTAGGCAAGATCGAAATGCACTTCGCAGCGCTTTCGCAGCGCCCACCGTTCGACGCGCTCCAGTTGCGCCGCGATCTACGCGACCGGCTCAACCAGCTCCCAGGCGTGGAAATCTCAGATGACAAGCTCAATAGCCGGCCCCCGATCCCGATGATCACCCTGGCAGACGCGGCGGCGCGCGACACTTCATCAAAACGATGGACTGGGTGCTGGAGCAGCTCGACACCCCGGATGTGAACGCCGACCCGGTCGCACCCGACTCATCCGCATTTTGACGGATGCGACTCTGGTCGCTGACCCGGTTCGCGACGGCGACCTTGGGTGAGCGGTCAACGGTGAGTGAAGCCGCCGTGGGCGAAGGCCGTCGACCCCTGGCTAGCACGCGACCCCTGGCTAGCACGCGACCGATATCGGACACAGGCAGCCACGCGCCGGCCCGCAGGACGATGCCCGAGGCAATGCGAACGCAGGGCTCGCGGTTCGGCGCGACGTCCGCCCTCAGTTTCGCCAAACTCGCGTTCCACGCCGATGTACGGCGCGACGCTCAAGCCGGGCGCCCTCCGATCCGCGCTGTGCAGGACGCGCATGACCTTGGCCAAGATGATCGTGGAGTGAGCAGAGCAGGGCAGCAACGGATCGGTCATCCGGACTTGGGTGCGATGAGATCTCGAACGGTCGGCGGTCTACAGTGGGTGTTGAGAGGCCAACCCGAGAGGAACCAGCCATGAGCCTGCCCGAGATCGTCAGCCGGGAGGAGTGGATTCGCGCTCGTGTCGCCCTTCTCGAGCGCGAGAAGGCTCTGACTAGGGCGCGCGACGAGCTCGCTGCGGAGCGCCGCCGACTGTCCATGGTCGAGGTCGCCAAGGACTACCGGTTCACCGCGGCCGACGGCAGCTCACGAACACTGCTCGACCTGTTCGAGGGTCGCCATCAGTTGATCGTCGATCACTACATGTTCGATCCAGACTGGGAGGACGGGTGCATGAGCTGCGCCGGCCGGGTCGACCAATACGGGAACACGGCCCACCTGCACGAGCGTGACACGACGATCGCCGTCGTCTCCCGTGCGCCGATCGAAAAGATTGAGCGGTGGAAGCACAAGATGGGGTGGACGTTCCCCTGGTACTCGAGTTACGGCAGTCGGTTCAACTTCGACTACGGCGTGTCGTTCGACGACACCGTCGACGATCCCCATTACAACTACCGTTCCGCCGACGAGTTGAAGGCCAAGTACGGCTTGGCCGAGCTCCCTAGTGAGCTACACGGAACCAGTGTGTTCCTTCGCGTCGGCGATCGTGTCTTCCACACCTACTCGACCTACGGGCGCGGCACCGAGCAGGTTGGCGGCACCCACTACTACCTCGACATGACGGCCCTTGGCCGCCAGGAGGATTGGGAGGAGCCCAAGGGCCGAGCGGAATCCCTTGGACCGCGCGCCGACCAGAGGGCAGCACCAGCCGCGTCAGGTGGATAGCTCAACGTCGCAGCACGTCAGCCCGTCGCGACGGTGAGCGGATTCCGAGCGTGGCGACAACGGCCGCGCGCTCAGCGCAACGCCGCATCAGGTTCTCACTGAAAGGCAGGGCGCTGAGGATGACCCACGGCACCCGCGTGGATAAAGTCGGTGAGAACTTCGAGTGTACGGTCGACGTCTTCTTCATCGTTGTAGAGGTGGCAGCTGAGCCGTATGCGGTTGGCCCGGACCGAGGCCTTCACCCCGGCGCCTGCCAGTCGCTCGGTCGTCTCGTCAGCGGCGTCGAGCGAAACGATCGCCGAATCGCCCGGCTCGAGCCCGAGGCCTGTTCGGAGCCGGTTGGCCAGCGCCAGGTTATGCTCGTGGATGCGTCCGAGCCCGACGGCTTCGAACAGTTCCAGCGTGGCGGCGGCGGCGTGCCAGCTCAGCCAAGCGGGCGAGACGTCGAAGCGGCGGGCGTCGCTGGCGAGTCGCAGGGGGGTTCCGTAGCAGGTGTCCCAGGGATGCTCGCCGGCGTACCAGCCGGCGGCCAGTGGGACGATCCGGTCGCGCAGCTCGGGCGCGATCGTCATGAACGCGGTCCCGCGCGGGTGGCATAGCCATTTGTACCCGCCCGTCACCACGACTGAGAACCGCCCGGCGTCGAGCGGGAGCCAGCCGCACGCCTGGGTGGCGTCGACCAGGGTCAGCGCGTCGTAGCTGGCTGCTGCGATGGAGATGGCGTCCAAATCGGCGAGCCGTCCGTCTGCGGATTGGACGGCGGAGACGGCCACGAGGTCGGTGCGGCTGTCGACCGCGTCGGCGAGCCGCTCGAGCGGGATCGTGCGCACGTCGCAGCCGGCGGCGAGCAGCGGAAACAGCAGCGAGGTGAAGTCGCCCTCGGCCGCCAGCACGCGCGCTCGCGGAGGCAGGGACGCCGCAATGAGACCGACCATTGGTGAGACCTGATGGCCGATCGCGACATCCTCCGCGAAGATGCTGTGCAGTCGCGCGAACGTGCTGCGTGCGCGCCCGACTGCCTGATCGCAGCTGACCGGGTCATAGCGTCCGCTCGCCCAGGCGGCCGTCACCGCCGAGAGCGCCTGGAGCGCCACCTTGGGCGGCAGGCCGTAGGCTGGCGGAGTCCAGGTACACGCCCGTTGGCTGGAACTCGTGGCGCAGCACGAGGGGGGTCATTGCTCCGGCCCCTCCACATCCATGCGGTCGATCAGCCCGGCGCGGATCCGGTAGACGTGCACCACCTCACCTTCTCCGAGGAGCTTGCCGTCGGACGAGCGCACCGCCTGCTTGACTGTGAGGGCCAGCGAACCATCGGCACGCTCACTTACCGAGAGCGGTTCGACGTGGGGATCGATCTCGGCCCACTGCGCGGTCCAGTAATCCCGTACGGCCTCCCGGCCGGTCAGGCGACCGCCTTTCCAAGCGTTAGGCCAGTCCACCTCCTCGCTCATCATCGCGAGGACGGCATCGATATCGCGGCGGTTGAACGCCTCGTAGAGCGCCTGAAAATGCTCAAGATCATCCATTGCGTCTCCTGTTCGGTCCGCCCTGTCCCGGGTATGCGATGTCGATGACGCTCACCGCCTCGAGGTGACGGCGGCCAGTGCTACCGGCCTCTGGTTGGGTCGTCGTAGGGATCAGATCCGATCTTTTGACCCTGGGTTGGGTCGTCGTAGGGGTCAGCCCCGACATTGCGTCCTTGGGTGGGATCCTCGTAGGCGTCAGCCCCAACCTTGCGTCCCTGGGTCGGGTCGTCGTACGGATCAGACCCGATCTGGCGTCCCTGCGTGGGATCGTCGTATGGCTCGGAGCCGATCTTTCTTCCTTGCGTCGGGTCGAGCGGGCGAGCGTCGGTCGGTTCGCGGGCTCCGTCCGGCATGTCTGGGACGAGCGCAGGCCACTTTTCGCCGTCGTGGCGGTCCGGCTGGACGTTCGGTGCGATGGCGGTTTTCATGATGGTTGTCTCCTCGCGCCAGTGGGTTGGTTTGATGCTTCGGGCCTCTGGGGGACCGCTCGTACGAGGATGTAGCGCGCCGGGGTTGGCTGGGTGGTTGTGCCTCTCTTTCTCCATCGTCGAGGGCGCCTGGCCCTGAGCTGCCGCGCTCTGAGGCGCAACAGGGCGACGATTTCTGCTGTCGCCACAAACGGGTCGGCGATGACCCGGCCGTCGCTGAGCGACAGCGCTGCGACCGGGCGTTGCAGAAGTTCGCCGACCAGCGTCGACCCGCTCGGTGGCTCGGTCGAGTCGAGCGCAGCCAGCCGCTCGAGCGCCTCCCGATCGTTCGCAGTGGCGAGCCGTACCGCAATCGGCGCGAACAACGGTCGCAAGGGGGTCTCACGGATCCGCCCGCGGGCGGCGGCGTTCAACTCCTGCTGGCGCTGTTGGACAAGGAGGTGGGTGAGTTGAGACTGCATCTTCGTTCCTCTCGGCTGCGGTGCTCTGTGGCTAGGTGTTGCTTGGTTTGATGTTTGGGTCTGCGGGGCGACCACTCGCAGGAGGATGTGGCCAGCCGGGGTGAGCCGTCATCACCCCGACCACAGTCACCCCGGTGTGAGGAGCGACGCGCGGGCTAGACAGGTCCAGCTGTCGGAGTCCGACTACAAGTCGATCCGCCAGTGCGCGCTGCCGCTTGGTGAAGGGGTTGGTCAGCAGGGCGAGCGTCGACGGGTCACGTCGTTGAGCCGTCGAGGGCGTCCGTCCAATGCCCAGGATCGGCGGCGAGCGGCTGCTTAGCGCGAGCCACGGCGCCGCTGATCGTCACGTGTGTTCCGCCGCCGTCGGTCGGCTCGAACTTGACGGCCATCTTCTCCCCGTTGAGGTTGCGCCAGAGCACGATGAGAAAGGGCCACTGAACGAGGGGTCGGTATTTGAGCGCACCGGCGCCGCGTTCGGTGAGGCGAAGTCCCACGGCGGAGGCGGGCTCGGTCAAAGCGTCCGCGGCGCGGGCTTGGGCCTCGGCTGGAGATTCGGTCATCGAGAGCTCGATGTTGAAAGCGCTTGCCATGTTCGGTCCTTTCGGGTCGATCGTTCGGTCGAATACGAGGTTCGATCAGGCGGATTGGGGTGACCATTTGAAGCGCCATAGCGCGATTAGCAGCCCGGCGGCGCCCCAGATCGCGAGGATCAGCAGGTCGATCGCGGCGATGCCCGAGCCGGTCGTTGCCGGGTCGAACGCCTTGAAGAGCGCGTTATCGAGGTGGCTGACGGGGAACACGCTCGCGATCTCGCGCAGCGTGCTCGACAGCTGGTCCTTGGGGACGAGCACGCCCGAGATGAAGTAGAGCGGCAGGATGATCGCCTGGATGAGCGGCTGCGCTGAGTCCTCGTTGCGGATGAAGCTGGCTGCTGCAAAGGACAGGCAGCAGAATGCCGCGGCACCGACGATAACTCCGAGCACGAACGCGGGCAGTGTCGAGCTTGGGAGCTGCACGCTGTAGACGATCCGACCGATCGCGACGATCACCGCGACCATCGCACTTGCGAGGATCGCGGAGGTGAGCGTGCGGCTCCCGATCAGGACCCATGCGGGCACTGGGGTCGACCGGCGGCGCTTGAGCACGCCGCTCTCGCGCTGCCCGGTGATCGTGATGACGAGGTTCACGAACGATGTCGCGATGATCCCCAGGGTGGAGATTCCCGGCACGTAGTAGGTCGAGTCCTTGATCGCGTGGCCGTGGACGTGAACCGTGTGGTTGCCGAACAGCGAGATCAACAGGACCAGAAAGATCAGCGGCAGTGCGACCGTGAAGAAGCGGCTCTGCGGATCGCGCCAAACGCCCAGCAGGTCGTAGCGCAACTGGTGCGCGACCAGGCGGGCGTCGCTCATCTGCCCGGGTCCGCGCACCTGTTCCGCCGAGAGACTCGAGCTGCTCATTGGGGCAGCTCCGTCAATCCGAGGTAGACATCCTCGAGCGCTGGGCGGCGCACCAGGACGTCCGCGATGTCGTACCGGTGCTCGATCGCCCAACCCGACAGCGCCCTGAGCGCTCGGCATCACGTGCTCGCTCTCGATGGTCAGCTTGCCGGATTCACCGAGCGCGCTCAGCGATCCCGCCTCAATGGGGAGCTCGCCGATCGCGACCCCCCGGGGCAGGGTGAACGTGATCTGGTACGCGGCTCGGTCGCGACCACCCAGCGTGGTGGGTGTTCCCTCGGCAACGATCTCGCCGGCCTTGAGCACGGCGATCCTGTCCGCGAGCGCCTCGGCCTCATCCATGTAGTGCGTTGTCAGGAAGATCGTCTTGCCGAGCTGGCGGAGGCCTTCGATCATCTCCCACGCCGAGCGGCGGGCGGACGGGTCAAAGCCCGTGGTCGGCTCATCGAGGAACACCAGCTCGGGATCGCCGATCAACGACAGGGCGACGTCGACCCGCCGCTGCTGGCCGGCGGACAACTGCCCACAGCGCACCTCCGAGCGCTTCTTCAGCCCGACGAGCTCGATCACGTCCTGCACCGAGCGCGGCGCCGGGTAATACCCGGCATAGAGCTCCAGACACTCTCGCACGGTGAGCTGCGGCTCGACGCGCGAGGTTTGGAGCACCACGCCAACCCGCGACCGCCACCGGCGATCGGCGCGCTCGGGGTCCTCGCCGAGCACCTTGACGTCGCCGGCGGTGCGTTTGCGATGGCCCTCGAGGATCTCGACGGTGGTCGTCTTCCCGGCCCCGTTGGGACCGAGGAAGGTGAAGATCTCGCCACGCGACACCTGGAGGTCGATGCCCCTGACCGCCTCGATGCCGTCGTAGGACATGCGCAGCCCGGACACCTCGATGACAACGTCAGCGGCATCCTCTTCTGGCCCAGCGGGAGCTGTCGTCGTCGTGGTCGGACCGTCGCCGGTCTCGTCAATCACTGAGATTGACATCGGCCGTCACGCCGCTTGCGGCGCGGTCTCCCGGAGCGCGATCCGTTCGTGGAGCCGCCGCAGGGGACGGGGCGCCCACCAGTTGGCCGATCCCAGCAGTTCCATCAGCGACGGGACCAGCAAAGCCCGGACGATTGAGGCGTCGAGCAGTACGGCGAGTGCGGTGCCGATCCCGAGTTCCTTGATGAACACGATCTGGGAGGTCGCGAACGCCCCGATGGCGACGGCGAACAGCAGGGCGGCGCTCGTGACGATGCGCCCGCTCCGTTCGAGCCCGAGCGCGACCGCCTCCGAGTTCGGCGCGCCGGCGTCGTGCGCTTCCTTGATCCGCGCCAGCAGGAAGACGCCGTAGTCGGTGGCGAGCCCAAAGCCGATCGCGAACAGCAGGATCGGCTGGGTGGCGTCGAGCGCGCCAACGCTGTGGTAGCCGAGCAGCCCCTGGAGGTTGCCGTGCTGGAAGATCAACACCAGGATCCCGAACACGGCGCTCAGGTTGAGCGCGTTCATCAGGACGGCCTTGATGGGCAGGACGACCGAGCCCGTCATCAGGAACAGGACGATCAGCGTCGCGCTTACCACGACGGCGAGCACGGCGGGAAGGTGGGCGCCGAGGCTGTGCTCCAGATCGAGGTAGGACGCCGTCTCTCCGGCCACGCCCAGGTAGTAGGGCGTGTGGATCGCGCGCACGTCACGCACGAGCTGCTCAGTGCTGCCGGTCAGCGGACCGTGGGCCGGCGCGACCTGGAGCAGCGACGTCTCGCGGCTCGCCGGCTGCGCGGGCCCGACCGCCGACACGTCCGGCAGGCCGGCAATCCGCTCGTTGAGCGACCGCACTGCCGATGAGGACGCGGACGCCCCAACGACTACTTCGAGCGGGGTCGTGCGGTTGGGCGGAAATTGCGCGTCGAGCGCGTTCTGGACCTGGTGGGCGCTGGCGCTCTGGGGCAGCACCCGCGCGTCGGCGGTGATGAACCTGATCTGCGTGAAGAACGGGATGCCGAGCGCGATCAGCAGCGCCGCGCTCGCGACTGCGACCTGCGCCGGCCGCCTGGTGACGACTTGCGCGAGGCTGTACCAGGCGCCGCTCCGGGCGGGCCGCGCGTCGCGTTCGGCGGCCCGCCGCAGCCGCTGGGGTGAGAGCGCGTTGACGCGCGGGCCGAGGACCGCTAGCAGCGCCGGCAGGACCGTCAGCGCTAGCGTCGCCGCCAGCAGTGCCACGATCGCGCCCGCGATCCCCATCGAGTACAGGAACCGCTGAGGGAAGATCGTGAGTGCGGCCACTGAGAACGCGACCGTGACCGAGCTGAACAGCACGGTGCGTCCGGCGGTCTGGAGGGTGCGGCGCAGTGCGTCGAGGCCGAAGCCGTCGCGGGTTGCCTCCTCGCGGTAGCGCGACACGATGAACAGGCTGTAGTCGATCGCCAACCCGAGTCCCAGCCCGGTCGTCAGGTTCAGCGCGAACACCGACAGGTCCGCGAACGTCGAGACGAGCCGCAGGAGAAGGAATGTCCCGAGGATCGACAGTCCGCCGAGCAGCGGCGGCAGCAGTGACGCCACGACCGATCGGAAGAAGATGAGCGAGAGCAGGAAGATCAGAGGGAACGCGAGCAGCTCGGCGTGCCCCAAGTCGTTGCCGACTTGCGTGTTTACCTGGGCGTTGGCGATCGCGTCGCCGCCCAGCTTGACGTCGTGCTGGGAGGAGAAGCGACTCTCGATCAGCTTGGCATCGTTGGATATCTGCAGGTCCGACCGCGCCTTGAAATACGCGACCACGTATGTCGAACGCCCGTTGCGCGCCACCATCGCGGGGTCATGCGTGGTGTAGAAGCTCTGAACGCTCGCCACGTCGGGCTGCGCCTCGAGTTCCGCCGCAACGCTTTCGACTCGTTGTCGGGCGGCGGGGCTGCGCACGTCAGCGTTCGAGATGAGCGCGATCACGCCGGGATCGATCTGGCGCCCGGTCGCGGCCTGGAAGCGGTTCTTCGCCTGGACGCTCTGCGTGGCGGGGTCGTCGACGCCGTACGGACTCAGGTGCTTCGACACCCCGGCGCCGAAGACGCCGGCGATCGCCGCTCCGATCACCGCGACGAACAGCACGCGGCGTCGGTTGGAGTATGCGAATGTCGCGAGCTTTCCGAACATGGCTATGACCTCTCTCTTTCTCGTGTCTGCTGGTGTGCGCGCGCCCTCGTCATGCGGGCACGACGGTTTCCACGAAGCCGCTGACCACGTCGTAGACATGCCCGGACACGGCCACGCGCTCCGGGATCGCGCGAGCCGAGCGGAGGCGCTCAATGTCGCTCCTCACGGTGGCTACGGGGTCGAGAATTGCGTGCTCCCGCAGGGTCGTCTCGTCGGCGCAGATGCGCTCGGCATAGCGGCGACGGAACGTGGCGTCGGCGAGCGCTCCGCTTCCGCATTGCGTGTGGTGGATGACCGCGACCTCGAACAGCGGGCCGTCCGGTAGCACGTTCTCAGCGATCTGGCCGATGAACGCGACGTCGTTGATCACCTCCGGAGTCACACGACCGCCAACGTTGCGGACCACGACCGCGTCGCCGAGGGAGAGGCCCAGAAAGTGGGAAGGGTCGACGCGCGGGTCGAGACACGTGACCACGAACAGTCCCAACCTCGGAAACACGACCGCGTCTCGGTGCCCGCCTTCGGCAGCGAAGACGCGGTTGCGCTCGAGCGCGGGACCCACGTTGGTGGAGATTTCAATTCGGTCATTGGCTTGCATGGCTGAGTTCGACTCCTTCGCCCGTCGCGTTCGTGTTAGGCAGGAGGGTGTGGCCGCCTGGGGTGAGCTGACATCACCCCGACCACAGTCACCCCGGTGTGACGGCCACGCGCGGCCAGAGCAGTCCCTCACGCGGCGTCATGAATCGCCTCACGCAGAGAGTCGCGTCGGCTGAGGCGCACGGCGGTGATCCACGTCACCAGGCCGCAGCAGAGGCCGACGAAGTCGGTCACGACGAGCGGCACATTCGCGATCCCGATGCCGTAAGCCAGCCAGATTGCATGACCGCCGGTCAAGATGGCGATGAACGGGATCGAGATCTCCCGTGCCGAGCCAGCGCGCACAAGAGCGGCTGCCTGCAGAAGAGACGAGAACGACCCAGCGATGCCGTACAACGTCGCGCAGGTCGCGAGGACGGTCACGCAGTCCTACCTCCGGTTTTTGGGCGGAGGGCGCCGGCGCGGTCGGCCGAGACGACGGGGAGCTTCGATGACGAGCCTGCCATGCCAAGAGGATGTGGCCGGCTGGGGTGAGCTCCCATCATCCCGCCCGCGGTCACCTCGGGGCGATGCGCGGCTAGAGCAGTCCCAGGTCTCGGCCGCGGGCGACGGCGCTGCGTCTGCTTGACACACCCAGCTTCTGGTAGATGCGCTTGGTGTGCGTCTTGACGGTGTCGCGGGAGATGCCCAGCTCGTTCCCGATCTCCCTGGTCGACAGGCCCGTTGGGAAAAGCTCCAGCACGGCCTGCTCTCGCGCCGTCAGCTCGTCGATGACGACTGGTCTCGCGCCGGATAGATCGACGACGACTCGCAGCGCGCTTTCCAACTGCTCGACCAGTCGCGGTGCGAGCGTGCCGGGCTCAGGACAGCGTAAGAGCAGCTCACGCGCTTCGAGCACCAGCTCTCGTGCTCCGCGGCGATCGCCCAGCTCGCGCAGCAGCTCGGCGAGCGTCGTCAGTGCGTACGACCACTCGACCAGGCCAGCGCCGCGCCGAGCGAGGCCGACCGCGCGCTCAAGCTCAGCTCGTGCCTCGGTCGGCCGCCGGTTGTGACGGAACAGCCGCCCCCGTGCGATGTGCGCCGAGGTGCATATCCAGTACTCCTCCAGACCATTTGTGCGGACCACATCAAACGCGGCTTCGACCATGGCGCTGCATCCCCGCCAGTCCCCGCGATCGGCCGCGATGACGGCGAGCCGTCCAAGCGAGAGCAGCGACACGATGAAGTTCCTGGAGCCGCCGAGCTTCAACGCCGTCTCGAACAGCGCTTGGGCCTCGTCATTGGCGTCGAAGACTCGCGCTGAGGTGCCCAAGAGACACGCCGCCAGCGAGTGCCAGATGGAGCTCCCATCCAGAGGCGCGAGTCGCCCAGCCAGCTGCTCAGCCTGACGCATGTCGCCGAGCAGCTGCCATGCCGCGGCGCGAACGACGGTTAGCTCCTCTTCCAACTCTGCGTCATCACCCGGGTTGTTCGTCGGCGCCTGCGTAGCCAGGTCCACCCACCTCAGGACCTCAGCACGCTCGCCGACTGTTAGCGCGGTCCTCGCCTGGACCAGACACAAGCGGCCGTCGTTCACGATATAGCCGCGGGGGAGCCGGTCCATCCACCGCGCGACCGTTTCCCGCTGGCCCGCATTCGTGTACGCCAGCCAGTGATTGTCAATCAGCTCGGAAGCCGCATCGAGCTCCCCAGCTGCCGTCAGGTGTCCGATCGCCTCGGACACCATCCCGGCATCGAGAAACCAATGCCCGGCTCGGTCATGGAGCTCTGCCGCGCGTCGCGGCTCTCTGCGCTCGAGCTCGTGCCGCAGCAACTCGCCGAACAGGTGGTGGTAGCGGTACCACTCATGCCCTGGGTCGAGGGGAATCAGGAAGTAATTCACGCGCTCGAGCCGGTCAAGCATCGCCCTGCTATCTCGCGCGCCCGTGACGGCGTCGCACAGAGCCCCACAGAACCGGTCGAGCACGCTCGTGTGAAGCAGGAAGTCCAGCTCCGCCTCGCCCTGCTCACCGAGCACCTCGGCTGCGAGATAGTCGACCACCCGTCGATCGCTACCACTGAAGGACGCAACGAACGTGCTCGCATCCTCTCGCCCGCGCATCGACAGAACGGCCAAATAGAGGCCGGCTGCCCAGCCTTCCGTGCGGTCGTGCAAGCGTTTCACAGTGTCGGGAGACAGGTCGAGGCCATGCACGTCATTGAGCATCGACTCCGCTTCTGAAACCGAGAAGCGCAGCTGCCCAGCGTCGATCTCGTTGAGCTGGGCCCGGGCGCGCAGCGTTCCGACCCGGAGTGGCGGCTCCACGCGTGACGTCATCACGATGCGCAGCGTCGCCGGGAGATGCTCGATGAGCGAAGCCATGCCTCCGTGGATCCGCTCGTCTTCGATGACGTGATAGTCGTCCAGCACAAGGACGAACTGCTCCGAGACGTCGGCGAGCTCGTTGATCAGCGCCGGGAAAGCCTCCTCAACCAGGTTGACGCCGGGCGCACGTAACATCGCCAGCGAGGCTTCTCCGAGACCGGGCACCACGGACCGCAGGGCCTCGATGACGTACATCCAGAACCTCGCGGGATCGTTATCGTCCGCCTCCAACCAGAGCCAGGCGATCCGACGCTCTTCCCTTACGGACGCCGCCCACTGCGCCACGAGCATCGTCTTTCCGCTACCAGCGGGACCGTAGACCAGCGTAAGCAGTTGCGGCAGGCCCTCAGAGAGTGCGTCGATCAAGCCTTCACGGACTACGAGGCGAGGAGAGCTGGGGACAACGAGCTTCGTCCGCAGGAGCGGAGCACCCAGATCATTGCCGGCGACCGCCACAGGCTCAAAGTATTCCGCGCGGACACTGCCCGGGCGCGAGGGCTGGGACTCATCTGCTCAGTTGGTGGACGGTGGCCGAGCATCACGGCGCCAGACGTGACCCCGTTCGGGCGATAGCGTCACCCTTACCGCGCTGATAGCGAAGCACGTCTCGGCCGGGGACAGCACGCCAGCCCTGAGCTTCGCCAATCGCGAGACTCTCGGCGCCGGCGGCCCTCAGCCGCGGATGCCGACGACCTCGGAGTTGCGCTTTGCCATGAACTCGCGTGCGACGCCGGCGCCGACTTCGCGGTCACGAAGGTACTTGCGGATCGCCTGACTCGTGACGCGCAGCAAGCACTCCGCCGCTGTCGCTCTCATAGTCCGAGCAGGCACCAGCCCAAGCCCGCGAATCGCTTCCCCGACGGACGACCAGGGGCAGCGTCGGCCCCGACTGCCGGATCTTCGCGATACGGAAGCGCGCCAGCTAGCCGGGGATCCGTGCCGATCTTGAGGCCATCGGTTCTACCGGTCGCCCAAGGAAAGCGGCTGCACGGAGGCCGTGACCGCTGACAGCCACGGCGTCATCCAGCAGCGATCGCACTGACACCACAGCGTCGGCGCCTGTCCACTCGCCGGCGACCCCAGCTGTCCGGAACCAGCACTCCCTTCCCAGGCCAAGGCACCGGTGAGACTGCCCCTTCTTCGCGAAGCGGCAGTAAGGGCCGCGATGGCCAGAGGGTCGATTTCTCGTCCAACGCATCTGGGGGCCCCACGTGAGCTGGCTTGCTGGAGGCGCGCTGCAAGGCGACCGTTCTCGGGGTGAACTCGGCGCGCCCGTCGCGCATCTGGCGACTAGCAGCGCCCGCGCCAGCTCAGACCGCAAAGCGCGATAGGAGGCCGGGCCGGGGTAGCGGCCCGCCGTCGGCTATGGGTGGTCGAGGGGGTGCCCGTGGTCGTGGAGGTGCCGGTGCGCGGCCAGGAGTCCGGATTGGAGGTCGGTCAGGCTGTGTGCCGTCGCCTTGCGCAGCACTCCGGCTGGGTCCTGGAGTAGCCGTCGGGCGCGTGCGGCTTGCTCGTTCGCGAACCAGTCCACCAAGCGGCGTCGGTCCGGCGCCGGCCGCGGCTCATTGACGGTCAGGAGCTGGCCGAGATCAGCGGCGTCCGCGATGCGTCTGCTGAGAGAGCGCGAATGACTTGTCTCGCGCCGATGCGCGACACCGCTGGGGTGCGGCTGCGCCTCGAGCTCGGTCGGACAGAAACGGCGCAGGATCGTCTTCGGGATGCTGGCGTGATCAAACAGGGTGTGGGAGACCGAGCCCGGCTTCACCCATGGCGAGATCACGAACCCTGGCACCCGCACCCCGTAGCGGGTGAACGTACTGGGCTCGTCATCGGGTGGGTGCTCGGGCGGCTCGACGTGGTCAAAGAACCCCCCGTGCTCGTCGTAGAAGACCAGCAGCAGCGTCTTCTCCCACGCTGGACCAGTGGCGAGCGCGTTGTAGATGAGCAGCGCGAGCTCTTGCCCGTGAGTGACATCTGATGGAGGGTGGTCGTCGTTTGGAGGAGAACCGATCAGGTTGAAGTCCTTGAAGTTCGGATCAATCCACGACACGGCAGGCAGCTCACCGTACGCGGCGTCCTCGAGGAAGCTCGCAGCATCCTCATTGAGGTACAGCAGACCTCGGCCACGCGTCTTGAACACCAGCTTGAGCTTCTGTACGTAGGCAAAGTGCTCGCGGTGTCCGACTCGGTATTTGACATCGGCGAGGCGGAGCGTCGCGACGTCGTGGGAATACCAGCGCCACGAGACATCGGCGGCATCGAGGTAGCGGACGAATGAGTGCTGGTGGTAGATCGGCACCTTGGGGTCGTCGCGGCTGCCGGCGCCCCTCCCGGCGATCGCGTACAGCCGGTTCGGCCAGGTGGCCCCTGCGACCGAGCTGTGCCAGCGATCACAGACACAGAACTCTTCTGCAAAGTGGTCGAACACGGGCAGGTCAGACGCGTTGTAGTAGCCCATCACGACGCCCGGATCGGCATCCTCCACACCGCGCGCCGCAAGCGTCGTCGCATAGCTCGCGGGGAACCCATCCATAGCGCCGCCGTTGATCTGCCGATCGACCGCCGCCGCGGTGTGCTCAGGATCCCAACGTTCATCAGGGAAGTACGTCGCGCCGAGATGGTGGATGGGGTAGCGCCGGCCCCCGAGGTCGTTAGCCATCCCCGGCCGGAGACCATCAATCTCCTCGCGGCCACCCTCAAGCGAGAGGTAGCCGAGCATGTGATCGAACGACCGATTCTCCAACATCACCACGACGATGTGCTCGATCCGCTCGAGACGATCGGTCTCAGCGACAGTCACAGAGCGCCTCGTTTACTCGATCATCTGGCGCTGATCTCGACCGCTCAGGCGCTCAAGATCTGGGCCTTCTGGGCCTCGAACTCGGCGTCGGTTAAGACGCCCGACTCGCGCAGCTCACCGAGCTGCTTGAGCTGCGCAAGCTTGTCACCCATGTCCGGCGAAGCCGCAGCCGGTGCTGGTGCTATCGGCGCGGCCGAGCCGGGCTGCGCGACCGCCGCCGCGGGCGCTGGGTGGCCCTGGGCGGCCGCATGTTCCTGCTGGCGTGCCAGGACGCGCTCGTGGATCACGTCAGCGGTCTTCACCGCTACCGCCGCCTTCAACCCTGTCTTCAGCAGTCCCATATCCGTCTCCGTTCAAAAGCAGGTCTTCACACCGGATCGGGCGCGTCAAGCGCCGCGATCAGATCGTCGGCGACTATGCGTCCCGCGCCCACAAGCCGCGCGTTACTGCGGTCGATCGCCGTCCACATCGGCACCGCCCAGACGTTCTCGTACACCAGGATCCCGGCCAGACTCCCCGGGCCGATCGCGGCGGCGACCTGGTCGATATCCGATTGGTCAAGCAGACCGGAGGACAAGCCCCACAGCCGCTCATCGAGCGCATCGGAATGCTCCACGTCAGCCACCTCGATCTTCGACACGTCCCCATCGGCGTCCTTCCCGATGAACAGGATGTCGAGCACGCGGACGACCCCGCGGTCGACGAGATCCATCAGCAGCCGAAACCCTTCGCCTGTCACGTGCCTGTCAGGCCACTCGACCGCCAGGTAGTCAATCGGTCCCAGAACGGTATCTCCCATAACCCCCACTCCCTCTCATGTCGAAATCCGCGCGAGCAGCCGGTCCTCAAACTCTACCGTCGCGCGCTTCGCGATCCCCTTCACTATCCGAGCCGCGCGAGCACCGGGCAAGGAGTCCTGCCCACCGCCGTCTCAGATAGCTTTTCCGGGCTGAACGCGAGCGCGAGATCCACGCTGATCCCTGGCTGGGCGCGGCGCAAAGTGTGTTCGCCGTCCGCGGCCGAGACCCACTCTCCCGGTCGTACAGGTTCACTAGTGTTATCGACGGCTTCCCTACTCCGCGGCGCGAGCAAGGCTACGCGACGCGCCCAGCGGGAGCCCCTTCGTATCTAGGCCCGGATCGATTACGACGGGAGTTCCCCGCGCGCTCGCTATCCCGTGAATCCGAGCGCGGGGACGGACGCGATATACCACTGTCACGCAAGCCACACGATCGCTACGGCGTGATCCCGGCCGCCGGGCCGCTGATCATCATCGGCACGACCGTGCTGGGGATCGCGGGCATCAAGGCCGACTGGCCGGCGTTCTGGGCAGCGCTGATCATCTTGCCGGCCGGGATGATCGCTCTGTTCGTCGGTCCCTCCGGCGCTTGGCTGGCGGCCGGGATCGGGTGGTTCATCGCCGTCATCGCGTTTGCCGTGGCGCGCGCGAAGCTGCAGGCACGGAAGGAGATCACATGGGCGCCGACACCCTCGACCCCGTGATCCACGCTCCGGCGCGGCTGCGAATCACGGCGACACTGGCGGCGCTGCCCGCCGGGGACACGCTCTCCTTCACCCGCCTACAAGACATGCTCGATCTCACGCCCGGCAACCTGATCACCCACCTCCGCAAGCTCGAGGACGCCGGCTACCTGACCAGCGAAACAACAGGCAACGGGCGAGCATCGCGCACCTCGATCGCCCTCACCGGCCAAGGCCGCGCCGCGCTCGAGACCTACACCAACACACTCCGCGAACTGCTGGGCAAGCTCTAGACCCCATCAACACCGCCAACCTCGACGTTGAAGAGGAGGGCCTGGCGATGACTGGACCCTCCTCCTCGCCCCAAATGCAGACGGGCTCTGATTGCTGCTTTGGCCTACTTGGGGCAGAGACGCTCCTAGCCCAATCCGGAAGCCGCGGCGTCCGCGGATCTCGTCCCGACTGAACAAGCGCAGCGCCGCAGGGGATGGCAGGCGTGACCGAGCTCTTGGGATTCAGCGGTCGTTCAGATCGAGCACAGGCACTGGGGGTTCGATCTGGACCCGCTCACCGGTGGAGACGATCGCCGTCCCGAGCGCGAAGAACTCGATCATGTGACTGCCCCAGCCGTGCGTCTTCTCAGACAGCGTCACGCCTACGATCCCTTCCGCCTCGAGCTGCTGGGCCTCGGTCTGCATGCGCTGCATCGCGAGCTCGCGGGCGTTGTACAGCGCCTGCGTGAAGTTCGGCAGCTCGACGTTGCGAGCGGTCTGCGCGACCGTCTTCAGCGGCCCTCGGCGCCCGACGTGGTAGACGCAGCTCCCCATCACCATCCCGACCGGGCGATGGCCGGTCCTCAGGAGCGTCCAGAACTCCTGTCCTGAGAGGTCGCTCTGAAACGGCCTGCCGTTCGGGGCTCGGTGCAGCACCCCGTCGCGGTGCTTGACGGCGGTCCCGATCGCGATGAACTCGGCCATATTCGCGCCCCACTCGTAGCGGCCGATATCGAGCCTAACGCCGACGATCCCGTCCGCGCCGAGCTGATCGGCCTCTTCCTCCATCCGGGTCATCGCGAGCTGTCGGGCGCTGTACATCGCCTGCGAGAGGACGTCCATCTCCCGGCTCGAGGTCGGCCCCGCGACCTGCACACCGATGTGGAAGATCGAGCTGCCGACGACCAGTCCGAGCGGGTCGAATCCTGCCTGCGAGACGAGCAGGAACTCACTCACGCTCAAATCGGACGTGTACAGACCACCGCGGTTCTGCTCAAGCCGCTCCCGGCCCGACTCGGGCACGCCCTCAACCGACTTCGGGTCGTATTCAGTCACTTCGCGACTCCCATCCGGATTGTGGGTTTGACCGGCGGCTGCGATCCGCCCTGCGGCCGGGGGCGGAGAGCGGTGCCGGCGCCGTGCATCGTGATCACCCACCCGTCACGTTCGGCGTCTCCCTTGCCGGAGACGCGGTACGGGATCCCGAGCCGGCCGCGCTGCCAGCCTCGCAGGTTCGCCGAGGTGAGCGACGAGGCGAGTGCGAACTTTTCGCGGTGGACAGCATGCGACAACTCGATCCCGACGGCTCCGTCGCCGTGTCCGTCGGACACCTGGCCTCGCAGCCGAACGCGAACGGTTTCGCGAGCGGCATGGAACGCGCGGCTCAGCTCGTCGAGCTCCTGGTTGCGACGCGTCGTACGCAGGCGACGCAGGCGGGTGGAGCGCGACGCGGAGGCGAACAGCACCGCCGTTGTCGCGAGCAGGCCGACCGGGGTGTAGCCGGCGCTGTGCAGGCGCCAGTAGTCCTGGATCGAGAGGTCGGTGAGGACCGGCCACGAGCTTCCATCCGAGGCGGGGAGTCTGACCGCCGTGCCGGTGACCACGTACTCGATCGTCCGCTTGCCGAGATCGTGGTCGCTGCGGTGAAGGTGGACTCCGACCACTGCGTCGGCGCCGACCTGAAGAGCCTCTTCGGTAAGACGGTCGAGCGCCCGGCGGCGGGCGGTCGCCCACGCGTCGGACAGCACGTCGAGCTCGCACACCACCGTCGTGTGCCACTTGTAGTCGCGAATCTGCCTCCATGAGGGCTGCCCATAGCGCTGCTGGAGCGCGCGGCTGCTCGTCGGCACGCGGGAGGCCGCATAAGGGCCTACGGAGTAGTAGCGGCTCGCCTGCACCTCGACCGCGTCCAGCGCCGGCAAGAACTGCCAGCCAGTCCGGATCACGCTCGCGCCCATCACCTGCGCCAGCGGCCTGGGCCCCATCCGGTCAAGCAGTGCGAACTCGGCAACCGACAGCCCGCTGGTGAACAACGACCCTTCCACCGCGAGCTCCTGAAGGCGCCGCTCCGCACCGGCCGGGATCCCGCCCTGCTCCATCCGCGCGAGCGACGCCGACTGATCGGCGTCCTCGTGGTCACCGCGCGAAAAGAAGCCCATTCTCCCTCCTCAGAGAGCCGAGTCTAACCCGTCTCTCTCTCGGCCGGCCCCGGGATCGACCGGGACAAGAAAGCAACCGAGAGTGGACCGGTGTCGTGCCCCTCGTCGTCCCACTCGTCAGAACTGCAGAACGGTGCTCCCCTCCGTGATCGCGGGCGGGTCAACCGTCGTCGTGACGTTTTCCAGACACACCCTGACCGCAGTAGCCCCGAATTACCACATGCATCACGCGGGCCTCGCCTGGCTACCGCCACGTCGGTTCTGCTAGCCGCACGCCATCTATGCCTTACCTGCTTTTGCTGGAAACCTCCCCGACCCG
>CAWJMH010000025.1:0-49919 GCA_963843915.1 uncultured Solirubrobacterales bacterium | reverse complement strand
GTCGTCTACTCGTTCAGTTACATCTGAAGGTGCGATCGTCGCTCGCCATCTCGCTGGCGATTTGCGCAATCGACTCGGTCGCCATGCGCTCGACAATCTCCTCCTGCTCATCATCGTCGAGGCGCTCGAAGATGGGAGCCGCTTCTTCGGCGGCGCGCGAGGAGCTACCCGCCGCCTCGTCCGGATCGAGCTCGGAGACCCAAATCGGCCACGTCCTCGGCGTGCAGCTCGTCGAGCGGCGCTCACCTCCTCCGGGTCCTCCTTGAGGAGCTTCTTCGGGATGGGGGCGAGAAGGGACGCGAGGCGCATGGGTGCTCACTCTACACAACCGCGATCGCAAGCGAAGGCCCGGAGCAACAAGCGAGGTCGTGTCCTCTCCCATTCCGTGCCCGTGCCCGTGCCCGGATGTTCCGGCGCCCGTTCTGTGTCGGCGGAGACTGCTGCCGGCACGTCTGCGCTCATGGTCGCGCGCGGTTTCGGGCACGGGCACGGGCACGGGTCAGAGGTCCCAGCCGCCGTGTATCGGGGTCTGACCCCACCGTCGTCCTACTCGCTCCCACCCAGGGTCTCCGACCCTGTGGGGCCGCGCTCCTCTCCTGCGAGGGCCACGTCCAATTGGGTAGGACCGTGCTGCGGTTCGGACCCACGTGCTGGTAGGCCTGCGGCCGCCTGCCGGCCGGCCCGCCCCGCCCCGCCCCAATGGCTCCCCTGCGCACGCCACGTGCCGCGCTCCGCCTGGCCCTCGTCATGTGGGTGCTCGGCGTCGTGGGGTTTCTCGTGGGGGCGTGCCGGTTTGCGCCGAGCGTGGGGAGGGCGCGCTGGGGTGCGCCGATGGGGGGTTATGCCCTACCGGTTTCACGTGCGCCGAGGATGGTGCTGCCTACAGCCTGCCCTTGCCACCGTGTGGCACCGGCCCCGCCTGCGCACCCGGACAGAGCTGCACCAACGGCGCATGCGCTGTGCGACGCCGCCTCTTGTTCGAGCGGGTGCTGCTCGGGCACGGCATGCGAACCCGGAAATGCCCCGACCGCCTGCGGGAGCGCCGGGGCAGCTTGCGCCGCCTGCCCGCCGGTGGCACCTGCGCCTCCGGGACTTGCAGCGGGGCGGCGTGCCAAGGCTGCGATGCGGCCTCGTCCGACGAGCTGCACGCCTCAAGGCGTTTGCCAGTGCGGCGGCGCCGCAATCTGCAGGGCGGGCCAGCGGTGCGCCGGGGGCCAATGCGTGTGCGATCCAGCCTCTTGCCCGAACGGGTGCTGTCGCGGCACGACCTGCGAGCTCGGAAACGTTGCGACGGGATGCGGGAGCGCCGGAGGATCCTGCGCGAACTTCGCGGCCGGGGACACCTGCCGCTGGCGAGCGCCTCCACGCCTGCGCGGCGTCGTGCACGTCCGGATGTTGCTCGGGGACGACGTGTAACCCTCCGAGTCTTGCGACGTGCGGCGCCGCCGGCGGCGCGTGCGTCGCCTGCAATCGACGTTGGCCGACGGGTGCTCGCTTCAGGGCGTGTGCCAATGCGGCAGTGGTGCTGCTTGCGCCGGAGGCCAGCGGTGCGCGGGGGGGCCAGTGCGTGTGCGACGCAACGTCGTGCCCGAGTGGATGCTGCTCGGGGACCACGTGCATGGCGCGATCTCCGGGGTCTTGCGGCGCGATGGGCGCCACGTGCGTCGCTTGCTCGCCCCTGGCGGCCGACAACTGCTCGTCGACGGGGGACTGCCAATGCGGCACGGGCCCCTCATGCAGCCCCGCATTGCGCCTCAGCGGCGTGTGCACGTGCGGTCCGGCGACCTGTCCGAATGGGTGCTGCAACGGCGCGACCTGCACGCCTCCGTCGCTTGGCACATGTGGCGGCAACGGCAGCGTGTGCGTCACCTGCGATCCGATCGCCGCGGACGGTTGTGGTTCCTCCGGCGCTTGCAGCTGCGGAGCCGGCGCCGCCTGCTCGACAGGCCAACGCTGCTTTTTGCCCGGGGAATGCGTCTGCGGCGATGGCATCTCTTGCCCGACGGGCTGTTGTGCGGGCGCCGTCTGCCAGACCGGCGACAGCCGCGCCGCCGCGGCGGCGCCGAATCCGCATGCCAGCCTTGTGGCGTCGCGGAAACCTGCGACGGGGGTGCGTGCAGCGGGTGCGCAACGACCTGCGGCGGCTGCTGCTCGGGTCCGACCTGTAGCGGCGCTTCCCTGACGGCATGCGGAGCGTCCGGCAGCGCCTGCGTCGCGTGCGATGCCACGAAGGCGGACAACTGCTCCGCGGGCGGGGCATGCCAGGTGCGGTGGCGGCAACCCTTGCGGTCCGGGCCAGGAGTGCTCGGGCGGCGCGTGCGTGTGCAACGCTACCTCCTGCCCCAACCGGCTGCTGCGCGGGCGTGGCCTGCGCCGCGACTTCGCTCTCGGCATGCGGAACCAACGGCTCTGCCTTCGCGGACTGCAATGCGCCCTTCGCGGATGGCTGCACCGCACGTGGCTGCGCCGGCGGCGCCGGACCTGCCGGCGGCGCCGGCAAGCTTGCTCGGCGGGCAAGTGTTTTTGTGATCCGACCTCCTGCCCGTCCGGGATTTGTCCCGGATGACCTGCGAGCTCGGCGCGGTCACGAGCGCGTGCGGCGCGGGGGCGAGGCTTGCGTCGCTGCGGGGAGGCCGCGGATGGCTGCTTCCCGACCGGCGGTCAATGCACGTGCGGCGGAGGCGCCGCTTGCGCCACGGGGCAAGCATGCGTGAACGGGACGTGCCTGTGCGACCCGACCTCGTGCCCGACCGGCTGCTGCTCCGGGTCGATCTGCGAGCTGGGCGAAACCGTCAACGCGTGCGGCAACGGCGGGGGCGCTGCCAAGCATGCCCGAGTCCGCAGACATGCACGGGAGGGGCATCAAGTGGATGCTGGATGGCCGTGTCCCTCGGGTTGTTGCTCGGGGCCCACGTGCAACGTTTCGTCGTTCTCGGCGTGCGGGCTAAGCGGGAGCGCTTGCACCTCGTGCAACGCGGTGACGACCGATACCTGCTCGCCGTCGGGCGCATGCACGTGCGGAACGGGCGCACCATGCGAGGCGGGCCAAATCTGCTTTGGTGGCATGTGTGTTTGTAACTCGACCTCGTGCCCCACCGGATGCTGTTCGGGCGAGGCGTGCAGTACATCGGATCGGTCACCGACTGCGGCGCCACGGCAACAGCTGCACGGCTTGCGACAGCACCATCGCCGATAACTGCTCCGTGGCCGGTGTCTGCCAGTGCGGGGCGGGCTCGGCGTGTGGCCTCGGCCAGGCGTGCGTAGGCGGCATTTGCACCTGCACCCACGCGAGCTGCTCGAACGGCTGCTGCGCCGGATCGACCTGCGTGACGCCCACGACTTCGTCCGCGTGCGGTCCGACCGGTTTCGCCTGTGTCGCGTGCGGTGCGTCCGGGGATGGTTGCTCGGCCGCCGGCGCCTGCACGTGCGGCGGCGGGGCGCCGTGCGCTAGCGGCCAATACTGTTCCGGCGGACAATGCACGTGCGACTCGACGTCGTGCAGCGGCTTGTTGCACCACGGTGGGTGTGGGGGGGTCTGCCAGCTTGGCAACGATCCGTCTGCCTGCGGAGCAGCCGGCGGGGTGTGCCAAACGTGCGGGGCCGAAACGTGCGTGGCCCGGGGTGTGCGATGACTGCAACACGACGACGTGTCCCACGGGCTGCTGCTCGGGGTCGAGCCTGCCTCGCGCCACGACGTCATCGATGTGCGGGACCGCGGCGGGGGCATGCGCCAATTGCGGTTCAACGGGCGATGGCTGCTCGGGCACCGGGACGTGCACGTGCGGCGGAGGAGCGGCGTGCTCTACCGGCCAGGCGTGCGTGGGCGGGATGTGCGTTTGCAACGCGACTTCCTGCGCGAACGGGTGCTGCCAAGGCGAAAGTTGCGTAGAGCCACCCACGGCCGGCAACTGCGGCACGGGGAGCGCGCGCTCTGCGGGAGCTGCGGCCAGACGGGTGATGGCTGCTCCGTGACGGGTACCTGCACGTGCGGCGGCGGTTTGGCGTGCGCGTCCGGCCAGGAATGCCTGGGTGGCGTGTGCACGTGCAACTCGACGAGCTGCGCGGGCGGATGCTGCTCCGGAGCGAAGTGCGTCTCGTCGCCCTCGACGTCGAAGTGCGGGACGGATGGCGCCGCGTGCACGACCTGCTCTCCCTTCCGGGCGGACAACTGTTCTGCGGGTCTGTGCCTATGCGGAACCGGGGCCCCCTGCTCGCCGGGTCACGTGCTTGGCCGGCGTCTGCAACTAACTAACAATCCTCCCGCATCGCCGTGCGCAACTAGCCAGCCGGTCGCGCGAGCAGGAGCACCGTGAGGGTTATGGCGCCTTTTGCGCTATGGACGATCACCCCGTGGGTTAGGAGCTGACGCAGGCCGGGGAAAGGTGCCGCGCTAGACCAGATCGGGCTCTCAACGCCCAGCCACGACGCGCAATATGGGGCCTCGAGGCTCGCGCGCGAGACTGGTAGGCGCCTTAGCCTACGCGCCGCACGTGCGGTTTCGGCCTTCCCGCTTCGCGCGATACATACGCTCGTCGGCGAGCTGAACGACTCCGCCGCCCCTCCCCCCTTCGCACACTCGCCCCACGACGCGACGCCGAGACTGACAGTGGCGTTGAACGTCCAGATCGATCCCTGGGTGCGCCTTCCCGACAGCCTCTCGAACGCGCTCCGCCAGTTGGACTACGTGATCGTGCTCGATCCCGCGCACGATCATCACGAACTCTTCGCCCCCATACCGGGCAAGAATATCTTCCGCTCGGACGAGCTTTTGAACGCATTCAGCCACGTCGCGCAGAACCTGATCGCCAGCGGCGTGGCCGCCGTCGTCGTTGATACGCTTGAAATGGTCGATATCGAAGAGGATCACACCGAGCTGGCTTTTGTGCCGGCGCGCGTAGGCGACCTCCGCGGCGAGCCGCTCGTCGAAGAATCCACGCGAATAGCACCTGGTCAATCGGTCTCTCGTCGATGTCTCGTAGAGCTGACGCGCGACATGTTCCTCGGTCTCGTCTCCGAACGAGAAGCGCATGACGACATCGGCGCCCAGCTGCTGGATGCGCTCGCCGCCACTGAGCTTGGCCGAGCCCGCGCTTGCCGTCGACATACATGCCGTTGGTCGAGCCTAGATCGAGGATCCTGGTGCGCCGCCCCTTAGTAGCCGTGACTCGGCAATGCTCGCGGCTTATGCCCTGGTCTTTGAGCAGGACGGTGCAATGGCTCCCGCGGCCAAGGATGGTCTCTCCTTCCTCGATCACGATGACCTGCCCCGTGTTGAGGCCCGTCAACACCGTGAGCATCGCGCGCTTCTCGGCTCCGGCGGGATCGATCTTTATCGCCGTCTGCGTGGTCGAAGTCCCCTCCAGGGGATTCAGTCTAATCTCGCAAGGACGGGAGGTTGGACATCTCCTTCTGGGTCGGCGGTGCTTCGGGCAACAGGCCGATGGAGCGCCTCCTGGCGGAAGGACGTCGTGGGGCCGGCTCCCATCCTCCGCCCGGGGCCTGAGGGTGGGCCGCCCATCCTCCACCCCGGGCCCTGAGGGTCTTCGACGGCTCGTCTTCGTCGTCGTAGAGAGCCTCGGCAGGCCGCTCTTCGTGCCTTTGGACAGCGGGCGCGAAGGCGGCGCGAGCGGCGGCTTCGGTGGGATGCGAGAATTCGACTTCGCCATGAACGAGTACCACCGTAGCGGAGTCGGCGGGTCTCCAGAAGGGCCTACGAATTCATTCTGCCCTGATAATCACCGCCAGGACCAAACGGGCACTCGAACGCAGCCCGCACGCCAGCTCGAAGGTTTTGGCGTGAGCTCGAGGTCCGTGGTAGCGAGGCTACGCTGGAGCATCGGCCGTGACTGCGTGTACCGACAACGCACAAACCGATGAGTCACTGAGCGACGCCTCGAGCCGTCGTAGCGGGCGACACGAACGACAACATTCCGGACATTCAGTATCCACGGGAGCGCTCGATACCCTCGAATGCCTGATGTCCCGTATCGGAATCCAGTCAACGGAATGCGTGGCGGGCGCCGGTGCGCCTGGGCACATTCACATATTTTCCGGTCACAATGCGGAGTCTCCTCAATCTCTCGTCTTGCGTAATCCCCGACACGCTGGCGCCCGCGCAGGATGCCGGACTGCCAGCCCCACCCGCGGTCGGGAGGAAAATCGCTGTCCTCTTCCACTGCGGCAAGCTGCAGATCCATCCGGCAGCCTGACCAACCCGTCTTCCGCAGTCAGAGCCGCCCGAAACCCGGAAGAGCCTATCCTGTCGAGGAGCAGGTAGACGGTAGCCCCCTCCTCGTCTCCTTGTCTCCCTGTCTTCCCTCAGGCTGAGCCACCCGACGCGCCACGAGGACCCGTTTTGGGGCCCACCCCATCTTTTTTGCGACTGGCCGATGCGGGCCGTGTCAGGGGGGCAAAGGCCGACGCCCCGAGCAACGGAGCCGGCAAGAACGCCACACGCCCCATCCCGAACCGTTCGCGGTCATACGAGGAACCCCATAAAATATCTCGTCATTCTCCGCCGCCGCCGCCGCCGCCGCCGCCGCCGCCGCCCCAGCCTGCCACGCCTCCAACGGCAGCAGCGACCTCGGGGCCGGCGGCGCCGGCGACGACCGCCGCCCACAAGGGCCAGAAGTGCGGCGGGTCGGCGCTCGACGCTCGCGAATGTGCCACCGGCCTCACGTGCGTTGGGGTCAACCCGCAGCTCCTTGGTTCCACGGGCAAGTGCGAGGCCTCGGCGGCCCAGCAAGGCGAAACGTGCGGCGGGTCGGCGCTCGACGCCCTCGAGTGCGCGACGGGCCTCACGTGCGTCGGCGTGAATCCCCAGCTCTTGGGCTCCACGAGCACGTGCCAGCCGGACGGCGCAAACCAGTGCAACGCTGCGGCCGACTGCTCAGGCCTCTTGCCGCAGATCTGCGAGCAATGTGCCGACGGCGCCGGCCAGTGCGCCCACTTTGACTGCAACCAGAGCCAGTGCGTGATCACCACCTGCCAAGACGACGGCGGGCCGGCCACGGTAAACGTCGGAACCACGAACCAGTGCCAAGCTCCGACCGACTGCTCGGGCGCCTTGCCGCAGCTCTGCGAGCAGTGCGCGGACAGCACCAGCCAGTGCGCCCACTTTGATTGCAACCAGAGCCAGTGCCAGGTCACCGTCTGTGAGGACAACGGAGGATCCGCCACGGTGGACGCCGGAACCACCAACCAGTGCCAAGCTCCGACCGACTGCTCGGGCGCGTTGCCGCAGCTCTGCGAGCAGTGCGCGGACGGCACCAGCCAGTGCGCCCACTTTGATTGCAACCAGAACCAGTGCCAGGTCACCGTCTGTGAGGACGACGGCGGCGCGGCGACGCCCTGATCGGGAGGTTCGGTCTTCTAAAACGACCCGTGCAGCAGTAGCGACGCACCGGTCCAGCCGATCCCCTCGCGGACAGGGACAATAGACAGCACGGGAACCTTCCGCCAGCCTAGAAACGCGAAGAGCGCACCGGCGGCAACCGCCGTCCCACCTACGACGTAAAGTACGTCCGCCGTCCGTGCCGCTCCGGAGCCCTCGTTGTAGACGAGCTGATCGTGGCTACTCCAGTTGGCGCGCTGCGCCGCAAGTTGCGCAACGGTGCTCGAGTCCGAAGAAGCGATAAGGCCAAAGTAGACGCCCGTACCCACGAGCGCGACGCCGGCCACCCCCAACGCGACCCCCGCCACGCGAACGGCGGGGCTGCTGCTCCGCGTCTCCTCCGCGGGCGGGTTCGGAGCGACCTGCGGCGGCGCGTGCGCCCGGGCCTGCTCCTCAGCGGCCCGCCTCTGGGCCTCGGCGTCCGCTCGCCTCTGGGCCTCGGCCTCCGCTCGCTTCTGGGCCTCGGCCTCCGCTCGCTGGGCTTCGAGCGCACGCTGCGAATCGGCGATAAGGGTCTCCACGTCGGTGCGGTTGCTGGCGGCCGGTTTGTCGCGCAGGTAACCCTTATTGAGGAGTTGAATCGCCTGCTCGTAGTTCTTCAGCATCTTGTCACACTGGGCGATGTTGAAGAGCAGACCGGGAATCGGGTACTTCTCGTAGGCTTTCGTGTAGCCATCGAGTGCCTCGCTGAACCTGCCGAGCTTGTATTTCACGCTCGCCGCGGCCGTGAGAGCCTTGGCCTCGTCGAGCGGCCTCGCTGCGCCGGCCGGAGCCGCAACCGCGAGCACGACGACCACGGGGACGAACCGCAGAAGCTGGCGCACGCGAATCATTTGAACGGATCGACGACGCCGCCCAGATCGCGTTGGGGCGTGGCTGCCGCGGCGGGGGGCTGAGGCACGGCAGAACTGGGGGGAGCGGAGGCGCCAGGCCGGGCAGGCTGTGTGCGGACGGCTGCGTGCGGGGCCAGCGTCCGCCTGCGCGGTGGGCGGCGGTGGCGCAGCGCTGAAGGAAGGCGCCGCTGCGCTGGGGAGCTGTGCGGGTGCTTGCGCGGGAATCACCACCGTGGCGGTCGGCGGTGCGGCGGCGACGGCACGGTTCGTCGTGACGGGTCCCATGGCGGGTGCTGACGTCGGGGCCGGGACGCAATCGCGAGCGAGCACGAGGATAATAGACCGGTGAGGAGCACAAGCGCCGCGACCGCGACCACGCCCATCCTCCGGCCACGCGGCGCCGCTGGGACTCGCGACGAAAGGTCATCGCAGGGGTGGTGGTCGGCCCGCGCTCCGACTCGGGTAGCGAAAGGCGCTCCCCAGGCAGCAGCGAGGAAGAGCGAAGCGAGTCCGGCGACGGCGGACGGACGCTGGCGCCTGCGTCGCGGATAATCCGCGCGATGTGATCAATGCGGCCGTGCAAGGCGGGCGGGGCAAACGGCCTGAGCTCCTGCGCGAACTCCGCGACATTGCGAAACCGCCGGTCCCGGTCCTTTTCCAGGCAACACTCAATCACTCCCTGGAGGCCGTCCGGCAAATCCGGCTTCAGGGACGCAAGCGATAGCGGCGGCATATCCTTGATCGCGGTCACCAGCTCGGGCATGCCTTCCCCGTCGAAGGGGACCCTGTTCGCGAGAAGCTCGAAAAGGACGATCCCGATGGCCCACACGTCGGAGCGCGTGTCCACATCCGTAGCGGACTGGAGCTGCTCGGGCGACATGTAGTGGGGCGTTCCGAACTTGTCTGTGTCCTGGGTAAGCCTGCTGTTGCCGGCCGAGTCCGTAACCTTGTCGGACAGCTTCGAGATGCCGAAGTCGAGCACCTTGACCAGCGGCGGGCCGCTCGGGCGCGGGCGAGAAGAGGTTCGCCGGCTTGAGATCGCGGTGGACGATGCCGAGCGGTGCGCCTCGGCGATCGCCTCGCACGCCTGAGGACGTAGCCGACGGCCTCCTCGGGGGGCAGCGGCCCGCGGGCGGCGAGCATCTGCGCGAGGTCGCTCGCCGTCGAGGTACTCCATGACCATGTACGGCGCGCCCGCCTCGGTGACCGCCGACGTCGAGGACGCGGGCGACGTGCTCGCTGTGGAAGCTCACCGCGGCGCGCGCCTCGCGCATGAAGCGCTGGACGCCTCGCGTTCGAGCGGGCTCCGGCCGGAGGAACTATCAGCGCGACGCGCTGGTCGAGCTGCTCGTGCGTCGCGGCGACGACGACGCCCATCCCGCCTCCCCGAGGACGCGCTCGACGCGGTATGTCCGCGACGAGCTCCCCGGAGCAAATTCCTCGACCGCCCCTCCAAGATGTGCGCCGGCGCGGGGGCCGTCAAGCCAGGCCCACCTACCTCTTCAAGGTCCGGGGTGTCGCTTGGCTTGCGCAGATGAGACTCGGACAGAATCCCTCATCGGACACGATACGCGGAAAATCGGAGGGAGAAGGGGCGCCTACAGGGTGGCCTCGAGTCCTTACCGGACGTTAATCAGAGCACGGCCGAGCAGATGGGCGGCGTCATGAAAAGCTCAAGCGTACCGAATTACGACGTCTCGTGACGTCGAAAACGGGGCTAACACCTCGAGGGCATCGCCCTTTACGTCAGAGGATCCAGTTGCAAGCCTTGAGGGCGGTGCACGACTTTGCGGCCACCGCGTCGAGCAAGCACTTGACGTTGGCCTCGGTGTAACAGCCGACGGTGGTTCCCATCTCACAGTTGATCTTGCACGTGCTGTCATCCGTCGAGTTCTGGCAACTCACGGAAAACGAGCAGACGCTGTCGTTGGAGGCGAACCCGCAGATAGCGCTTGCGCTCGGTTCGGCAAGGCATCCGGCGTCCGAGTATTGGTATCCGCCGTCTTCTTGGGATGTGGCGTCGAGGTCTGCGCTCGACGTATCGGCAGCCGACGCCACAAATATCGGTAGCGCCGGTGACTGCGTCGGCCGAAGCTCCGTCTGGCCGGACAGTCGCCGAGTCGACCCCGCCGTCGCCGGAGACGCCCTCCGGGTGCGGGCTCGATGAACTGCACCGGCAAGACCCAAGCTGATGACACTCCCAGTCACGGCGATCGCTACGAGAAGATTCATGGGTACTCCAAAGTTAGTTGAGTTGAATACCGGCGCGCACCACGCCGGCGTCACCCTACGCCCACCCGTGGCAGCGCGGCACCGCATGGCGGTAGCACCTTCGGGGCCGAAGACGCGCCATCCAGTCCATCGCGTAACTCAGACTTCCCGGCGTGAGCAATTGGTGCCATGGACCGCCGCCGAGGAGTGAGAGATGCATTCGCGTATCCAATCGAGCTCCCGCGTCGGCTCGGAGGCCTGCTCCAAGGACGCCTTATTGTCAGGCGGCTCTTGAGGCGGCCCATCGTGACCATCGGGGTCTGTACAAGTTGCAATCTACGCTGGTGTGGCTGTCCTCGCGGCATGCGGGCAGCTCGTAGGGACGCCGGCGTTCGTCGTGAAGGCGCCGTCGTACGGCGGAACGAAGGCGACGCTGGAGCTCTTCCCGCCGCGAGCGAGGTCGCAGGATTCGAGACGTTCATGCTGCCCCCGCTGAGCGGCGGCCTGTCCAACGGCGTCCCGCCTGCGGCAATCACTCGGGCTGCCCGCGTGCGTGGACGACCTCACGAGCGGCACCGACTACTGCGTGCCCGCGGAGCTCGAGACGGGCAACGCCTCGACGTACATCGAGTGGCCGGCGCACTCCGGCGCCAACGCCGAGCTGCCGCCAGGCGACAGCGTAAAGGTGCAAATGGGCCCCGCCGACGCAGGGCTCGAGGATGTCCTTCACGGTCGGCACCAGTTTGACACCGGGATCGACGAGGTGCTCGTGGAGGCCACCACCGGGGCGGGGTTCATGAACCTAGGGACGGCCATATTCCTGCGGTACGACGTCTACTTCAATCCGCAAAGCGGGAGGGTGGCGGCTTCGGCCCGCACTGACACAAGGTCCCCTACTTTTCTTCCGCTACCGTGGGCGTAGCCCCACTCGCGCAGCAGCCGGTTCATCTCCTCGTCGCCGGCGCGCCGTCTTGCCGTCGCTGGTTCCCGTTGGCTCCCCCGCGGCGGTCGCGCGTGACGAAGAGGCCCAGGTCACGCAGCGGATCGACCATCGGGCACTGCCGGCGCGTACAACCTCGTCCCGCGCCGGCGTCGTCACCACGCCCCCCCTGAGCGGCGGCGCGGGCGGCCCGAAACGGGCCCCCCGTGAAGGGCGCCCGGTCAGGCCACGGTGCGTCGTCGAGGAACAGCTTCCACCGCACGGGCGGCCCCGGAGGGTCGGTGCGCAGGTCGAGCCCGACGACCGCGTCCGCGGCCGTCGTCAGCGACGAACGCGAGGCCGGTCGCCGTCGGCGTGCTGCGCGTCCGGCGGCGACGCCGACCGGCTCGACGTGAACGTCGCCGCCTTCTCTCGCATCGCCTATGCGTGAGCTCCCCGCGCACCCGTGCGCCTGCCCGCCGTCGGCGAAACGCAGGTGAGCGGCGGGCGCGGCTCCGGCCCCCGCGCCCGGGATCGGCCTGTGGCATGCGTGCCGCCACGGAGACGTTCTTGAGCGGCCGCCAGGCGCGCCTGCAGCTCCGCGACCACGTCCGGCATGGCGTGCGCGAGGTTCACCCGCTCGCCCGGGTCGCTCGCGACTCGTCGAGCTCCTCGCACACGCGCGACTCCTTGTCGCTGTACGTCACCGACTGGGCGGCACCATCGCGCCGAAAAGCGCCAGTCCCCCACAGGATGGCGCGCGATGCCGCGCCCCTCGGTCACCACCACCCGCGGCGTCGGCCTCCCTCCGCCCGTCACGAGCGGCATCATCGACGCCGCTCATCCGCGGGATCGGCCTCGAGGCCCTCCAGCTCGAGGACGGTCGGCGCGATGTCGACGTTGCGCACCCGCTCGGTCACCGCCCGTCCCGCCGTCGAGGACGCCCGGGGCAGCGCCATCACGATGGGGATGCGCGTCGTCTCCTCGAAGTTGCCGACCGCGTGGTGGAACCGCACCGGCATGTGCTCGGCGCGTGCCCGCCTCGTGCGCCGACGAGAGCGTCTCGCCGTGGTCGGCCGTGACGACGACCAGCGTCGACCGCGCGAGCCCAGCGCGTCGAGCTTGTCGAGCAGCGTCGCCGATCGCCGCGTCGTCCTTCGCGCCCTCGGCCATGTAGCGCGCGCACCTGCCGGTCGCGCGGACCGGCCGGCGGCGCGCGGCACGCGCGCCAGCATGCTCTCGGCGGGTCGTAGGGCTCGTGCGGCGAGTTGTAGTTCACGAAGAGGAAGAACCGGCTCGTCGGCGTGCGCGTCGCAGCCAGGCCAGGGCGTCCCGCGTGATCTCCGCCGTGTCGCGCAGTCGGTAGCGGTAGTCGGTGACGCGCTCGAACCCCATGTCGAGCCCGACCGTGACGTAGCCCGCCATGAAGAAGTTGTTCACGAAGGCGGCGGTCTCCACGTTCTTGCGGCGGAGAAGAGCGGCAAGAGCGGCGGCTCGGTGGCGTAGTAAGCAATACGTCGTACTGTTCTGGCGCTGCTGACCGGTAACTGGCCCGCGGCGAGCGCGGGGAGCGCGAAGCCCGGAGGCTCTTCGGTGATCAGCGGCCGGTTCGTGGGGGTCCTGACCCACACCGCGATCGAGACCAACAGGATCGCCACCGGCCAGGCGATGTCGTTGAGCACCGCGCCGACGTGCGAGGTCGTGCCGAGCACGTTGAAGACGTCGCCGACCGTGTTGAGCGCATAGCCGGCGGCCAGTAGCAGCCACGGGAGCTTGCGCTTGCCGGGCACGATCGCGGCGCCGCCGACGACGAGCCCCAGCAGCAGCACGTCGCCGACCGGGTAGGCCAGGTTGACCGCCACGCCGGCGGCGCTTCCGCCGGCGTGGTGGAGCACGTCCTTGAACGCGAACGTGGCGCAGACCGCGGCGGCGCCGAAGCCCGCCACCGCGCCGTCGAGCCAGCTCGGCGAGGCTGAACCTGCGGACGCTGCGGCTGCAGCAGCAGCATCAGCGCGAAGTACGTGACCGGATAGAAGGTCACGTAGAACGCGTCGGCGACCGACGGCGAGGGCGGCGTCGCGTCTCCGGGGAACTGGATCGTGTTGGCGATGTCGCCGGCGGCCCAGCACAACAGGCCGATCCCGAGGAGCACCGGCACCGCGCGGCCGCGCTTGAGGTCGGCCGCCTTCAGAATGCACATGAGGCTGGTGGCGATCTCGAACCCGTTGACCCCCCAGCCGTCGAGCCACGACCAGTCCACTCCGAACGCGTCGAGCACCACGTAGGCGATCGACAAGCACGGCGAGCACCGCATACGCGACCCATACGAGCTCGTGCACGCGATCGGCCATGACGGCGTCGCTGGGGATGCAGGGCAGCGCGGAGCGAGGCGCCCGTGTTCGTCGCCGGTCGTGGCCTGCTGTTCTCGTGCCTGGGTCATGAGGGTCTTCTAACCTGCCGCCCTACCGATGGTCTTCGGCCGATCCCGCGAGAACTTGTGCGTCGGCTGCCACCCGTCCCGCCGCCCCGGCGCGGAGCCGGCTGTGCTCGATCGGGGTTTCAGACGCGGTGGACGGCCGCGAGCAGCCCGGCGTACGAGCGGACGAGCGCCGCGCGCTCCTGCTCTATCAGCGGACTGGCGAGGTCCGTGCCCTCGCGCACCCACTGATCGGAGTAGCGCATCGCGAGTGCCCGCTGCTCGGCGGCGACCGCGACCTCCGCCTCCGTGACCCCATACACGTATGCGTACAGGGCCGACAGCGCGGCAATCAGCGGGCCCTCGCCGTCGGCGCCGACCGCGGATCCGTCGTGCTGATGCTCGCGGTGAACGCGCCACCACTCGACCTCGAGCTCGGAGGCGCGGCGGGGATCGAACGGGTCGCCGTGGCGCTCCGCGACCAGCCGGTAGAAGCGCTCCATTGCCCGGCGCGCGCCGGCGGGGTCGTTGTCGGGGTACGGCGCCCACAGCTGATTGGCCCGCAGCACGAGCCAGGCGCCGTGGATCGTCGACGGCCACGGGAGCCCGAACGTGTGGCGGGTGAGCGAGACCGCGGCGCGCAGGAACGGCAGCCACTCGCGTCGGTAGTACGTGACCCACGCGGTCGTCTCGAGGCCGCCGACCCGGCGCGGATCGAAGGCGCGGTGTGGCTTGACGGCCGATCTGGGTCGGCGCGGGCGGATCCGACGCTTGCGGAGCGTGTTCGGCATTTGCAACGCCGACCGTAACCGATGCGCGGGGGGCGGTCAGCATGCGCTGAGGAAGGTGTGCGGCTGGTCACCAAGGGGGGGTTTTCGGGCCCGATTGCGGCGGCGTAGGTTTGCACTCGTTCACCGTCCACACGAGGAGCACAAGCAATGACTCGCATCACTGACCCGAACTTTCGCCTGCGCGATCTATATACGCCGCCGACGCTGCCGCGGTCGCCGAAGACGGGGCTGAACCTCGAGACGCTCCACAAGCCGGCGCTGAAGCTGTCCGACTACATCCACGCCGAGCTCGCCCAGCCGCCCGCGGCGGTGTCGCGCCCGCACCCGGGGTTCGCGTGGGGGATGCTCGCCAACGACACGATCGGCGACTGCGTGATCGCGATGATGCTCCACTCGATCGAGGACTTCCATCTCGACGCGGGCACGCCGGCGCCGGCGTTCACGGATGCGGATGCGATCCGCATCTACTCGGCGATCACCGGCTACGTGCCGGGCGATCCGTCGAGCGACCGGGGGACTGACGAGAGCGCGGCCATGCGCTACTGGGAGCACCCAGGCCTGAAGACGACTGACGCCGGGAGGCACACGATCGTCGCGACGGTCGCGGTCGATCCGAGCAGCCTCAACGAGTGCCGGATCGCGATCGACGAGTTCGTCGATCTGCAGATCGGCATCGCGTTGCCGATCACCGCTCAGGGACAGACGGAGTGGACCGTCGTCGGCGACGGCAAGACCGGCCACAGCGCCCCGGGCTCATGGGGCGGCCACGGCATCCCCTATCGGGAGTACGACGCGGACACGTTCAAGTGCGTCACCTGGGGCGCCGAGCTGATGCTCACCGTTCCGTTCCACCAGGACTACGCGCAGGAGGCCCACGTCGTCGTCACCACGGAGATGCTCAGCAACACCGGCGTGGGACCCTCGGGCGTGGCCTGGGACGAGCTGATCGCCGACATCAAGGCGCTGCCTTCCTCACGAGACGCGGGTGACCCCGCGGGGGCTCCTCAGACGGCGCTCGCGTGAGCGAGGCCAACGCTCTCGCGCGTGCGAGAGTGAGCCTGCTGGCGTAGAGCAGTTCGAGGCCCGCGGACAGATCCCGGGGAGGCGCACCCTGAGTGCGCCTCCCCGCGTTGCGTGTCAATTCGCCCCCTATTGCTGTTGATCGCTCCACATACCTCGTCCGGTGGGGCGCGAGCCCGTCGCCGATGTCCTACCCTCGCCGTGGCGCCGGGGCAGGCGCCCAGAGCTCGGCCGCTTGCCGGGCGATGGATCGTCCACCAGGTAGGAGCGAGGTATGCATTCGCGCGGCAAGAGCAGATTTTTGATCACGATCGGGCTGGTCGCCGTGATGGCGCTGGCAGTCTGGACCACCGCGTCGGGCGCGACAAGCGCGTCGGGCGCGTCCTCGCACGCGGCGGCACAGTGCTCCTCGAGCGACAACACTCCCCGGAACCCGGCCAACCCGCTCGACACCGCCGGCTTCACCGGCACCGACCCGCTGTCGGGGGCGAACATGTTCGTCGAGAGCCCGTGGCAGTACGGAGGGGACGCCGCCGACGCGATCGCCAACGAGGTCGGCCTCGGGCATCTCAGCACCGAGCAGAGCGGGACGCCGATCCCGTGGGCGCAGTTCGAGGCCCGCGTCAACAAGATGCACCTGTCGCGCGCGGTGTCTTATCGCGTCCACCAACTCGAGAAGATCGGCAATTATCCGCAGGCGCACCAGTTCAGCCTGTACACCGCCGGCGGCTCGGGGCCCGCGATTTTCACCCAGGTCCAGAACTATCTGTGCCGGATGCAGCGCACCGCTCCCGGGTCGGTGGCCGAGATCACCACGTACTTCGTCAAGCACGGCGGCGGCTGCAACCCGGACGCCAACCCGAACTTCGACGCCGAGGTCAGCGCGCTCAAGGACGCGGTCGGGAACTTCCCCGCGCTGATCTTCGTCGAGGAGGACGCGATCGACACGATCTGCTGGAAGAACCCGGCGGCGATCACCAACCGCGAGGCGCTGCTCAAAGACGAGATCGACCAGCTGTCCCAGTTGCCGCACGCGCTGCTGTACGTCGAGGGCGGCACCTCCGACGCGAACTCGCCGGCCGAGGCGGCCCGGGTCCTGAACGCGAGCGACGCATCCAAGATCCAGGGGTTCTTCACCAACGACACGCACTTCAACTGGGCGTACAAGGAGATCCAGTACGGCAACAAGGTCGCCCAGCTGACCCACGGCCTGCACTTCGTGGTCGACACCCGCGGCGACGGCAACGGCCCGCTGCGCAACCCGCACCCGGTGACGCAGGGGAACGAGCAGCTTTGCAACCCGCCCGGGCGTGGGCTCGGTCCGAAGCCGGGCGCGAGCAACGGAAAGGCGTACGGGATGGACTCGCCCTACCTCGACGGGTTCGTGTGGGTCACGACTCCCGGTGAGAGCGCCGCGCCGACGTGTCCCGGCCGCTCGACGCACTACGCCGCGTCGGGGATCTTCGACGAGGGGATCGCGATCGGCTACGCCTCGCGTGCCAACGACCGGATCGGTCCGTCGCCGCGGTTCAAGAGTCGTAAGTGGTAGGGGTCCGTCGGAATAAGCGGCGGGAATCGACGAGTCCCTACGGACCCTAAGCGAAGGGCGGGCCGGCTCGGATCCGGGAGGTGATCCGAGCCGGCCGCTCTCGCACGCTCGCTCAGCGCTCCTCGACGACCATGAGCGTGTTGCCGTCGGGGTCGCGGAACCAGAACATCGGCGGGACCGGATCGCCCATCCGCGAAACGCTGTGATCGACGTCGACGCCGCTCGACTGGAGCTGGGCGTGGGTGGCGTCGATGTCGTCAGTGGTCAGGATGATCCCCGTCTCGACGCCGGTCTTGTCGGTTCCCGGCGGCGGCGGGGCGAGCGCGATCCCGGTGCTGCCACTCGGCGGGTAGACCTCGACCCAGCGGTACTTGTCGCCGAACGGGACATCGGTCCGCTTCTCGAAGCCGAGCGCCTCGTAGAACTCGATCGAGCGATCCTGGTCGGTCGCCACCACGCTGACGAGGCTGATCGAGCTGATCCGGCTCTGAGTTGTGCTCACTGCGTGCCTCCTTGGAAGTGGATTCACCCGCTATGACCCCGAGGACGTCGAGAACTCATCTGTTGGCGCGAGCCGCGGTGGTGGGCGCCACGGCGTGCACCTCGCAGCCAGACGGGTCGCGGGGGGTCAACGATTGGGACGTGTAATGACCGGCGCGTCAGCATTGGGCTCGAGCGCATTGGTCCTCCACCACGCGATCAAACTTCCGCGCGGTGGAGGACCCGATGCTCCCCCGGTGTAAGGCTCGAGCGTGCCCGCTCACGGGCACGTGAGCAAAGCTAGGGGTTGGGAGGGGCGCGGTTAATGGGGTCGTGCCCCCATCTTGGGGCGGCGCGGGGCGAGGGTGGTGTGCAGCACCGTGCGTTCACGTGTGGGCACGGTTGTCCCGCGCTGGCGCCGCGGAGATTCTGTAGCTCGTGAGCGCGGCCTCGACCGCCGCCGGCCAGCAGACCGGCGGCACACAGATGCTCCTCGTCGACCTCCGCGGCGCGCTGCTGCTGCTGAACGAGGCGCGCTGCCGGACGGTCGAGCGCGTGTTCGGGGTGCGAAGGGATCAGGTCAACCTCACGACCGTGATCGCGCTGCTGGTGGTGGCGGAGCAGGTTCACCGCAGGACCGAGCGGCTGAAGCCCTCTCGGCGCGCGAACGTCGCCGACTACGCGATCGGCGTCGGCGCGATCAGGGAATCGATCCTCGGCATCGCCGGGCCGGCCTCCCGCGACACGCCGCTCGTGGGCACGCTGATCGTTCTCGCGACCCTCGGAGGTCTGCTGCGTCCTCCCGTGATCAGATCGATTCATGGGGTGAAAACCTCGTCGCGTCGGGCGCACACGATGTTCCTCGGCCGCTACGGTCACCTCGTCGGCCACAGTCGCCGCGGCTGATTCCCGCCGCCAGCGCCCCTCGGATGTTCGGGCAAGCGGGCAGCCGGGGCATTGTGCTCGCCCCCTGAGTATGAGAAAGTCCTCATGTGGGTGTTAGGGCGGTGGTGACCGGGACGGCGGCGCTGGTCGCGACCCTCGCTGTGGGGGCGATCGGGCCTTCGGTGGCGGCGGCCGCCGTGGTTTTCGACGCCACGCCGGCGGCGGACACCAACCAGACCTCGGGGACGTTCCGGTTCCACGATCCTGGCGGGGCAATGTCGTTTCAGTGCAAGGTGGACGCGGGCGCGTTCACGAGCCCTTGCGCGTCCCCGCACACGATCTCGGGTTTGAGCGAGGGCATGCACACATTCACGGTGGAAGCGATCGGGACCGCCGGCGCGCCTCCGACCGGCACATACAACTGGACGGTGGACCTGACGCCACCGACCACGCAGGTCACCGGACACCCGCCGGCGCTGACGAGCTCGACGACGGCGACGTTCACGTTCACCTCACCGGACGCGACCGCGACGTTCCGTTGCTCGCTGAACGGCGCCGCGCCACAGGGGTGTAGTTCGCCGGTCGTGTACACGGGCCTCGGCGACGCGACGCGCTCGCTGCTGATCCAGGCCGTCGATCCCGCGGGCAACGTCGACACCCAGGCGCAACCGATCGTCTGGACCGTGGACAGCACGCCACCGGACACCACGCTCGCGAACCCCGGGAACCTCGTCGCGCGGGACGTCGCGGTGTTCTCGTTCACCTCGACCGAGGCCGGTTCGACATTCCAGTGCTCGTTCCGCAATGCGGCCTTCACGGCGTGCACCTCGCCCGAGGCCGTCGACGTGCCCGGCTCCGGGGCGCAGGTGTTCCAGGTACGCGCGATCGACGGCGCCGGGAACGTCGATCCGACGCCGGCGGTGTATCGCTGGACCAGCGACCTGACGCCGCCCAAACGGCCGAAGGTCACGATCTTCGCCGATCCCGTGGCCAGCGCCGCGAGGGTCGCGCCGGTGCCGGTGGCACAGCGAAATCCCGGGCTCGGGGTGACGTTCACGGCCCCGCTCGCGAACATCCTGACCACGCCGGCGTTCACGCTCGCCACCCGCGTGAGGGCCCAGTGGTCGAGCGACTCGACCGCGAAGTCCTACGACGTCACGATCGACTCCTTCCCGCAGGACTCGACGGGTATGGGCTTCCACGGCGAGAACCTCGACTACGAGACGCATTACTCGCACACGAAACGGACCGCGCTGATCCTCCACCTGTACCCGGGCACCACCGTGTGCCTGAAGGTGGACGCCACCGACAAGGTGGGCAACACCTCGAGGACCAGGACCGTGTGCACGACGATCCCGGTGTCGTTCACGCCCCGCGACGTCGGTCCGCCGCCGGTCAAGAACTCCAAGGCGTTCCGCGGCTACTACATCATCCTGGGCGACAAGGGCTACGAGTTCTGGCAGGACATCGGCGACCAGTTCTACTTCACACCCAGGCACGCGGCGATCGTCGCCGAGCGGTGCGGCACCTGCGGCGTCGTCGAGTTCGATTTCGACAGGTTCGTCGGCAATCCCCACGACAAGCTCCACAAGCTGGCGACGGTCAACCTGAACGGTTCGAACAAGAGCGGCGACTTCGATCTAATCAACGTGGCGCTCCCGGTCCACCGACTGGAGCGCGACGGCATGGGGGACCTCGTGATCAGAGCCGTCTCGGGACGCCCCCGGATTGCGGGCATCGGGGTCAGCAGCTGAATCGTCTCCGGGCAACGCACCGGAATTCAGGGCGGATAACGTCTCACTCGACCACCCCGTGGCGCCGAGTGGGCTGAAACTCGCGTGTAGGGCGACTTTCGGCCATCTCGGCAAGTGCTCGTGGTCGAGTGTGCACTTATCCGCCCTGCTCACGCTCCGCGGCCCGAATACCGGTGAATCAATCGTCTGGTGGAGAGCGTCAGCGCTCCGCCGGCGGCACGTCCCGGAGCTTCTCGACCAGCTCTAGCACCTGCTCCATCGGATGCCGCAGACTGTGCCGGCGCGCATCCGGCGGATGGTTGGCGAGGCCGGCCCCCTCGCGCCACGCGCGCTGCGGTCGGATCGGCCGTGGCGCGAAGCCGCCGCCGCAGTTCGGGCAGACGTCGTGCAGCGTGTTCTCGACGCAATCGGCGCAGAAGGTGCACTCGTAGGTGCAGATCCGCGCGTTCGTCGCGGCCGGGGGGAGATCGACGTCGCACAACTCACAGTTCGGGCGCAGGGCAAGCATCAGACCTCGCTGAGTCACGACAGGGTGGGACGTGGGACGCTACTCACCATGAACGTATTGATGTACGGAGACACGGAAACCTCGCCGGCGCTCCGGCACGAGGTGCCGGTGCCGATCGGGGACGCGTTCCTGTACCTCGAGTCAGGTGGTCGCCGGGCCCTCCTGACCAACGCGCTCGAGGAGATGAGGATCGCCCGCGCCGTTCCCGACGTGGAGCGTCTGCTCATGAACCAGTTCGGGAGGGACGAGCTGATCGCCGCCGGCCTGCCGATTTGGAAGATCGGGCTCGAGGTCTGCGCGCGAGCGGTCGCCGCGATGGGGATCCGCGAGGCAGCCGTTCCGCTGAACTTCCCGATGGCGCTGGCCGATCGGCTGCGGGCCGACGGCGTCGAGCTCACCGTGGACTGGGAGCTGTTCGCCGAGCGCCGCCGGCGCAAGACCGACGCCGAGATGGCGGGCATCCGGCGAGCGGCTGTGGCCGCGGTCGACGCGATGGGGGAGGCCGCGACCATGTTGCGCGAGGCGGCGATCCGGGGACAGGACCTGTGGTACGACGGCCGCCGGTTGACCGCCGAGACGGTACGTGTGCGCATTCGCGACGTATGCGCCCGCGCCGGCGCGGCGGCACCACCGGACATCATCGTCAAGCCGATGGGCCCGGATCCGAGCATCGGTCACGACCCGGGGTCGGGGGCGCTGCCCGCTCATGCGCCGATCCTGATCGACCTCTGGCCCCGGGACGAGGAATCGAGCTGCTGGGCGGACATGACGCGCACGTTCGTCCGGGGTGAGGTCAGCGATCAGATCGCCGAACTGCACGCTCTCGTGATCAGCGCCCACGAGCAGACGTGCGGCGCAGCTCGGCCTGGCGTCAAGGGCTTCGAGCTGTTCGACATCGTCTGCGACGTGTTCGAAGCCGCGGGCCACCCGACGGGACGGACCAAGCAGCCGGGCGAGACCCTCCGCGAGGGCTTCTACCACGGCCTCGGCCACGGGGTCGGGCTCGATGTTCACGAGCCGCCGGGCCTCGGCAGATCCGGGACCTCGCCGCTGATCGCCGGCGACGTGATCGCGATCGAGCCGGGACTCGTGGTGCGATCTGCCGGTGGCGTCGGCGTCGAGGATCTGCTGGTGATCACCGATGACGGCAGCCAGCCGGTTGACCGGGGGCTTCCCGTACGCGCTCGCGCCCTGAGGTCTACTCGTTCGGCTGAGTTACGGGTCGCGCGCGATTACTCGCGCGGGAGAGCCCGGGCCATCCGCGCGACCGCGTCCGTCAGGTGCTCCGGGCTCGTGGCGAAGTTGAGGCGGACGTGGCCGGCACCGGGCGCGCCGTAGTCGAGGCCGCGGCCGAGCGCGACCCTGCCTTCGCTGAGGAACGCCTCGGCCGGCTCGTCGCCGAGCCCGAGTCCCGTGCAGTCGAGCCACGCGAGATACGTCGCCTGCGGTGGCCTCCAGGCGATCGCCGGGAGCCGCTGCGCGAGGTCGCGACCGAGCTGGTCCCGATTGGCGGCGAGTTGCGCGATCACCGCGTCGAGCCACGGGTCACCATCGTCGAACGCCGCCTCGGACGCGATCACTCCGAGCAGCCCGGCGTGCTCGTGCAGCGGGGGCATCCGGTCGACGAGCTCGCGCGCGGCCGGATCGGAGGTCACCACGAGCGCGGTCTTGAGCGCCGCCAGGTTGAACGCCTTGGACGCCGAGGTCACGGACACGCCCCAGCGGCGTGCGGCGTCGGAGACCTCGAGCCACGGGACGTGGGTCGCGCCGGGCAGCGCCAGCGGCGCGTGGATCTCGTCGGCCAGCACCCACGCCTCGCGCTCGGCACAGCGGTCGGCGATCGCTTCGAGCTCTGCGCGGGCGAGGGCGCGGCCGGTCGGGTTGTGGGGGTTGGCCAGCACCAGCGCCCGGGCTCCGTCGGCGAGCGCCGCGTCGAGTCCGTCCAGGTCGAGCGACCCGTCGGGGCCCAGGTCGACCTCGATCAGCTTCACGCCGGCGGTGGGCAGCATGCTGAAGAACGGTGGGTAAGCGGGAGTGGCGAACGCGACCGCCTCCCCCGGCGCGGCGATCACCCGGCACAGCTCGACGAGTCCGAGCATCACATCGGGAACGAGCGTGATCTGCTCCTCGTCGACCGTCCACTGCAGGCGCCGGGCGGCGAAGCGGGCGAACGCAGTGCCGCAGCGTGGACCTCGCCGGCGCGGGATAGCCGAGATCGCCCCGGTCGATCGCGGCTCGCAACGCCTCGACCACCGGCGGCGCCAGCGGAAAGTCCATTTCGGCGATCGTCGCGCTCAGCACGTCGGCGTCGTACGCCGCCCACTTCTCGCCGGCGCGCCGGTGCATCTCCTCGACGCCGGGAACGGTCAGATCGATGGCCACAGCGCGGTGGAGCTTCTCAGATACCGTCTGCTCGATCCGCGTGACTGAGCGAGGCTGCATCCGTGCCCGTGGCTGAGATAGCGGTCCAAGCGTGCCTGAACGGCGGTCGCACGCGCTCCGAGCACGCGGGCGTCCCGCAGACGCCGGCCGAGCTCGCGGCGGACGCGGTCGCGGTCCGGCAAGCCGGCGCGTTCGCGGTGCACGTGCACGCGCGCGACGGCCGCGGCGTTCAGACGATGGCGGCGGCCGCGTGCGACGCCGCCGTGGCCGCGATCCGTGCGGCGGTACCGAGGTTGCCGGTTGGGCTCACGACCTCCTCGGCGGTTGATCCGGACCCGTTTGCGCGCGCCGCCGCGGTGCGGTCGTGGCGGCGAGCCCCCGACTTCGTATCGGTCAACCTGTCCGAGCTCGGCTGGGCGGGCATCGTCCGCGCCGCGGTGCACGCGGGCATCGCGGTCGAGGCCGGCCTGACGACGCCCGACGAAGCCGAGGAGCTCGCGCGTAGCCCGTTTGCGCACCAGGTTCTGCGGGCGCTGGTCGAGGTCGAGGGTGGCGCCGACGAGGCGCGCGCGATCGCGCAGCGGATCCCCGCCGGGGTTCGGCAGCTCTGGCATGGCGAGGGCGAGCGCACGTGGGAGGTGCTGGGCGCCGCGATCGCCGCCGGCCACGCCGTGCGGGTCGGCCTCGAGGACGTGCTCGTGCTGCCCGACGGGCGGCCGGCCGAGAGCAACGCCGAGCTCGTCGCGGCCGCGGTGGCGCTCGGCGCTAATGCCTAGCCGGCGCGCCGACGACGCGCTCCAACCAGGCGGCGAACAGCCTCCGGGCCAGGCTCGTCATCTCGTCCTCCGCGGCGGCGATCTGATCGAGCAGTCGCGACAGCGCGCCTTCGCCCATGAGCGCTTCGAGGCTCTCGGCATAGGCGGGCACCTCGCCCCACTCGGCGGCGAGCTCCGATCCGACTTCGATGTGGAACTGCACGCCGTACGCACGGTTCACGACGAACGCCTGCTGCTCGTATGCGTCCGAGCGAGCGAGCCGAACGCCGCCGTCGGGGAGCGCGAACGTATCGGCGTGCCATTGCAACGCCACGAATTCCTCGGGCAGCACACGCGAACACGGGATCGCGCCGCGCCGGCGGCGGTCCGGGACACCGTGAGCACGCCCACTTCGGGGCTCGGCCCGGGGGCGACGCGCGCGTCGAGGCTCGCTGCCAGCAGCTGCGCCCCGAGGCACACGCCCCAGAACGGCGTTCCCGCGGAGACGGCCGTCGGCGATCAGCCGCTTCTCGTCCCGGAGCCATGGCAGCCGGTCGTCCTCGTAAGCGCCCATCGGCCCGCCCATCGCGATGATCCCGTCGAACGCCCGCCAGTCGGGTAGCGGCTCGCCCCGATCGACCATCACCCGGCACAGCTCGCCTCCGTGGTCGAGCAACTCGTCCTCGTAGGCGCCGGGCGGTTCGCAGGCGATGTGCTGCAGGACGAGCAGGTTCGCACCCGTGCCGGTCACTCGTCGCGCAGGCACTCGACGAGCCTACTCCGGTCGATGTTCCGGAATTGTCGTGATTGAGCCCCGAGCGGCCCGGGTATTACTCCCCGCGACAAAGACGTCGTCCGGGGAAGGTGCGCGTGCAGCTCGAATTGATTCTCCTCACGGTCGCGGGGCTATGGGTCGTTGTGATGACCGCAGTGCTGTCGCTGTGTATGGCCGCGCAGCGTGGCGACGCCCGGGCGCAGGAGATGGCCGCGATGCGCCGCGGCGCTGGGCGCTCACGCGGACTGGCCGATATCAGTCGGCTGCCCGTTCGCGCCCGCGCTAGGTAAGCGTCTCGATCCGGGCGTCCCGCCCGAGGAAATCGGCCTCGGCCTCGCCGAGCGCGGTAGCCGCCGGCGCGTCGTGCAGGTACTCGCCGGCGATCGCGCCCCAGTCGGCGCCGGCGCGGAGCTGCCACAGGACAATCGCGACGATCCCGTGCATCCGGCGGATCAGGACGGTGTCCGCCGGCAGCGTGAACTGGTTGATCTGCTCACGAACGTTGGCGGTGCGCTGCTCGTCGGCCGGGTCGCGGCCGCGGCCGCGCCGCTGGTCCTCGGAGCCGAGGCGGCGATGACCCGGGACCGCGTACCACCGGGTGGCATGGCGCATCATCCGCAGCGCGAGTTCGGGGTCGACGATGTCCGCTCGTTCGGCCGGCAGGTAGCCGCCGGCGATCAGCGCCGCTTGGAGCGCGGGCGCATCCTTGTCGCGGACAGCGCGGGCGATCGTCCGCTCCGCGCCCACCCGCTCGGGGCTGACGTCGCGGAGCAGGCCGTAGTCGAGGAACGCGACCCGGCCGTCCGGGCGGAGCAGGTAGTTGCCTGGATGAGGATCCCCGAGCGCGATTCGATCCCGGTAGAGCAGCCCGAAGTAGAAGCGGAACACGATCTCGGCGTAGTGGTCGCGCGCGTTCTCATCGAGCTCGCGCACGGCTTCGAACCGCTCGCCGTTGACGTATTCGGTCACGAGCACTCGGCGGGTTGAGAGAGCGGTGTCGACCCGCGGGACGAAGATGAACGGATGGCCTCGCATCGACCGCTCGACGCGGCGCTGGTGCTGGGCCTCGAGCTCGTAGTCGAGCTCCTCGCCGATTCGCTCCCGCAGCTCCGAGAACAGGGATCTCGCATCGAGTCCCGGAGCTAGCCGCTTGACCAGCGGCAACAGCAGCAGCGCGTTGCGCAGATCCGTCTCTACCGCCTCGGCGACGCCGGGGTACTGGACCTTGACGGCCACCTCGTCGCCGGCGACCGTTACGGCCCGATGCACCTGACCGATCGACGCGGCCGCGAACGCCTGCTGCTCGAACTCGGAGAACACGCGGTTGAGCGGCCCACCGAGCTCCTCGCGCATCATCCGCTCGATCTTTGCGAACGGCACCGGCGGGACGTTGTCCCGAAGCGAGGCCAGCTTCGCCTGCAGCGCCTGGCGCTGGTCGTCGGGAAGTCCGTCGAACTCGACCATCGAGATCATCTGCCCGACCTTCATCGCCGCCCCGCGCATCCGGCTGAGCTGGTCGACGAGCTCGTTCACGAGCGCCGCGGTCCGTTCCTGCTGGGCCGCCTCCGCGCGCTCTGGGGTACGGAGCCGGTTCGCGGCTCGCATCCCGGCCCACCGGACGCCCTGCCCCGTCACCAACCCGCCGACGCGAGCGGTCCGCCCGAGCCGGCTCGTCGGGAGCTTCCCGGCTTCGGGTGGCGGGTCCTCGGCGTGTTCGGTCATCGCGATCCAGGCTAGCGAGCGGTGCGCGCGCGCCCTGATGGAGAGTCGTCGGTGTTGCGTGCGGGACGCTGGGAGGCGATGCTTGGCGGGTGGAGGGAGCGGAGTCGGTCGATTTCTTCATCAGCTACACGAGTGCGGATCGGCCCTGGGCGGAGTGGATCGCGTGGACGCTCGAGGAGGCGGGTTATCAGGTGCGCGTACAGGCGTGGGACTTCGGGGCGGGGTCCAACTTCGTGCTGGCGATGGACGATGCGGCGCGAGTGAGCCGGCGGACGGTGGCGGTTCTCTCGCCCGCGTTTTTCGAATCCGAGTTCGCCGGCGCGGAATGGGCGGCGGCGTTCCGGGCCGATCCTACGGGCAAGGACCGCAAGCTGCTGCCGGTGCGTGTGCGCGAATGCAACGTTGGCGGGCTACTGGGCCAGAACCTCGCCCATGCCCTCGATGAACGGGGCGAACGGCCGGACGCTGCACACGACGGCCGATAGCGCCGGCAAACGCTTTCGTAGGGCTTACACATCCCTCACGCGGCTCTCACGGCAGGGGCCGACGCTTCTGCTCCCAACGTTACGGGTGTGCTGGAAGCGATCGGCGCGACCCCGTCCTGTCCCTCGACGCGCAAGGAACCTGAAATGAGCACGACAACCGTCCCTCGGCGGGCCTGGCCGGCCGGGTACCCGTCGAACGGTCGCATCCGGTCGCTCGTGCGCGGGCGCGCGGAAGACCCGGCCTGGGCGCGCCTCGCGTTCATCGGCCTGGTCGCCGCGACGGCGGTCGCCTATCTGTGGAACCTGACCGCCTCGGGCGATGCCAACAGCTTCTACGCCGCGGCCGTCCAGGCTGGAACGAAGAGCTGGAAGGCGTTGTTCTTCGGCTCGATCGACTCGTCGAACTTCATCACGGTCGACAAGCCGCCGGCGTCGCTATGGGTGATGGCGCTGTCAGGGCGGATCTTCGGATTCTCGAGCGCGAGCATGCTCGGGCCCCAGGTGCTCGAGGGCGTGCTCGCCGTCGGCTTTCTCGCAGCGTCCGTGAAGCGCTGGTTCGGCGCCGGCGCCGGGTTGCTCGCGGGCGCGATGCTCGCGGCGACGCCCGTCGCGGCGTTGATGTTCCGCTTCAACAACCCCGACGCGTTGCTCGTGTGCCTCCTGGTCGCGTCCGCCTATGCTCTTGTGCGAGCGCTCGAGGATGGCTCCAGGCGCTGGATGATCGCCGTCGGGACCCTGCTCGGCTTCGCCTTCCTGGCGAAGATGATGCAGGCGTTCCTGGTCGTGCCGGGCTTCGCGCTCGTGTACCTGGTGGCGGCGCCGACGACGTTGCGCCGGCGGATCACGGACCTCCTTGCCGGCGGCACCGCGATGATCGTGAGCGCCGGCTGGTGGGTCGCGATCGTCGCGCTGTGGCCGGCGTCGTCGCGGCCGATGATCGATGGCTCGTCTGACAACAGCATCCTCAACCTGATCGTCGGATACAACGGCCTCGGCCGTCTCACCGGCAGTGGTGGCGGTCCCGGCGGCGGAGGCGGTGGCGGCGGCGGCGGAATTTCAGCGGCGAGACCGGTGTGCTGCGGCTGTTCAACGACCTGATGGGCGGCCAGGCGTCGTGGCTGCTGCCGGCTGCGCTGCTCGCGCTGGTGGCCGGATTGGCGTGGCGGTTCCGCGCGCCCCGCACGGACCGCGCCCGCGCCGCGTTCATGCTTTGGGGCGGCTGGCTCGTGGTCAGCGCCCTCGTGTTCAGCCTCAGCGGCGGCGTCATCCACACCTACTACACGGTGGCGCTCGCGCCCGCGATCGCAGCGCTCGTCGCGATTGGCGTGGCCGTCGCGTGGCGCCGGCGCGAGCAACTCGCCGCCCGGGCGCTGCTCGCGCTCGGCGTGGTCGCGACCGCCGTCTGGGCGGTCGTACTGCTCGGTCGCACGCCGTCGTGGGAGCCGTGGCTCGCGCCGATGATCGCGGTCGCCGGCGCCGTGGCGGCGATTGGTCTGCTGGTGCGGGCGCGTGCCGCCCGCCGTCTGAGCGCGGTCACGGCGGTGATTGCACTCCTCGCCTGTCTCGCCGGACCGGTGGCGTACTCGGCGCAGACGATCAACTCGGCTCACACGGGTTCGGTCCCGTCAGCGGGACCGTCGGCCGGCGGGCGGAGGTGGCTTCGCGGCGGAGGGCTCGGGCGGCGGCCCGGCGAGGCGGACGCTGTCCGGGGAACAGGCGTGGCGCGCTCGTCACGGCGCTCAAGTCGGGCGCGCCCGGATACCGCTGGGCGGCCGCGACATCGGGCTCGCAGAGCGCCGCGACTCTCGAGCTTGCCACCGGGGGAGTCCCGGTGATGGCGATCGGCGGATTCAACGGCCAGGGCGGGAACCTGTCGCTCGTGCAGTTCGAGGCGTACGTCAAGGCGGGCGATATCCACTACTACATCGCCTCGGCGGCGGTGGACTCGGCGGAAGGGGCGGTGGATTCGCCGGAGGGGGCGGTGGATTCGCCGGAAGGCCCGGCGGCTTCGCCGGCGGTGCCGGAGGGCCCGGCGGCGGCTCCAGCACGAGCGCGATCACCAGTTGGGTCAAGGCGCACTACCGGGCCGAGACCATCGGCGGCCAGACCGTCTACGACCTGACCCAGCCCCTGCAGTCATAGCGAGCTTGCCCGTCGTGGGACGATTTGATCGATGACAGAGTCGCCGTCGTACCGGCTGGATGAGCTCGGTTGGCTGCAGTTCGATCGACTGTGCTCCTTGGTGCTGGAGGCGGACGCCGGGTTGAGCGATCTGCACTGGCACGGTCGCGGCGACATCGCGCGGTTTGCGATCGTCGATGGCCGGGTGGCGCTGCGGGAGCGGGTGAAGAAGCTTGGGGCTCCCGTAGCCGTCGCGGTCATATGGGTTCGGGCAAGTCCGTTATTGGAGCTGCGTCTGGAGGAGTTCCGGGATCGCGTTGCTGGGCTGCCTGCGGATCATGCGGAGGGGATGCTGGTGTTGACGAACCTGGAGGCGCCCGCGGCCGAGGCGGCTCTGCGCGCGTATCCGGTCGCCCAGGATTGGCGCATGGTCCTGCTGGGAGCCGGGGAGATCTCGGCAAGCCTCGATCGCGATCCGCGGCTGCGGGCTGCGATGCCGTCTGTCCTGGGGCTTCGCGACCTCGAGGGCCTGATCGAACCTACCGTCTCTGGCTGCTCCACGCTGGATGTCGAGCGCGCTCAGGAGTTGGCCCGGGTGTTCTGGCCGACGCACGCATACGACCGGGCCCGGCGTGTGCTCCGAAGGCATCGGTTCGTGGTGCTGACCGGGCCGCCCGAGATGGGCAAGACAGCAATCGCGGAGATGCTCGCGCTCGCGCAGATGACCGACGGGTGGGAGGCGCATCAGTGCAACGACCCCGAGCAAGTCAGGCGTGTGTTCGATCGCGAGCGGCGCCAGGTCTTCATCGCCGATGACGCGTTCGGATCCACGGAGTATCGCCCGGACGCGGCCGAGCGCTGGGCCCGCGGGCTGGGCCGGCTGCTCGAGATGCTCGACGCCGAGCACTGGCTGATCTGGACCTCACGACCGGCGCCGTTGAAGGCCGGGCTGCGGCGGGTGCAGCGCGAGAGCGGCTCGGAACGGTTCCCCGCGCCGGGCGAGGTGCTGGTCGATGCCAGCGACCTGGATCTCGCCGACAAGACGCTGATCTTGTTCCGGCACGCCAAGGACCACGGCGCCGCGGGAATGGCTCGCAGGCTGGTGCGATCCGCAGGGTTGCCGATCGTCGAGCACCCGCATTTCACTCCGGAGCGGATCAGGCGGCTCGTCACCGACCGGCTCGACGAGCTGCCGAGCCTCGCCAACGACGAGGCTCGGCTGCTGCGGATGATCGAGCAGGAGCTCGCCTGCCCAACGGAAGCGATGCGTACGTCGTTCGGAGCGCTCGAGCCAGAGCACCGTGAGCTGCTCATCTCGCTGCTCGACGCCCCAGCGGGATTGATCGACGAGCGCGAGCTTGCCGCCGTCGTACGCCGTCATCACGCGGGCGGTCTCAGCCGCCCCGTGGCGGACCTGATCGACCGGCTCACGGACCATTTCCTGCGCGTTACCCCGCTCGGGATCGGTTGGGTGCACCCGAGCTGGCGTGACCTCGTGATCGACGAGTTGCGAGATGACGCGGACGCCAGGCGGCGCTTTCTCTCCGCGTCCGCCGTCGACGGGGTCACGCTTGCCGTGTCCCGCGCCGGCGGGATAGCGGGCGAACGGACGCTGCCGCTGATGATCGCCGATGGCGATTGGGACGCGTTGGGTGACCGGCTTCACGAGCTGCGGCACGAGCTCGAGGACCGGGAGCTCGCCCGCGTCCTGCTCGCGCTCGGTGGTGCGATCGGTGCCGTGAACGACGTGCGTCAGGCCCGTGAACTGGACTGCCTGGCCGTGGACGTGCTCGGCGCGACCGGCCGCGGCGTGGGATGAGCAGCACCGGCCCGTTCCGGTGTTCCTGCTGGAGGCGTGGCACGCGCTGAACGCGAGCGTCGTGGCGCCGGTCGCGCACCCACAGCTCGCGACGACGTGGGCCGAGCTGCACCCCGGACGTCTGTTGCTCGAACACCCGGATCCCGCCGAGGTGGCCCGGACCGAGGAATGGCTCGCGCTCGCCGAACTGCTCAGCCGCTACGACCCGGCGGCCCTCCACGAGCTCGGCTTCCTCGGTCGAGATCGGGAGCTCCTGGAGCGCCTGATCGTCACGCTCACGCGCACGCCGTTCGATGAGGATCTGCGCCCGCTCGTCGAGAGCGTCCTCGCCCGGATCGAGCGCGTGGCCCCCGAACTCGCCTCGGAAGCGCACAGCGCCCGCGAAATCGGTCGGCTCGTCGAGGGCCTCGGCCGGAGGCGCTGGTGGGTGCCGGAGGACATCACCGCGCCACCCAGCACCGAACCCGCCACCGTGAGCGCGACCGACTTCGACCGCTCGGACGTGGAACGCGTCCTTCGGGACCTGTAGCAGTGCGCTTTACCTGAGTATGGTTCGCATCGTGGACCGGTACGCGGACGTAAATCGCGCCAGCTGGGATGAGCGGGCACCCGCTCACGCCGCTTCGGCGGACTATGCGGTGCAGCAGTTCATCGACGATCCCGAGTTCCTCAGCGACGTCGTGCGCTTCGACCTCCCGCGCTTGGGAGACATCCGTGGCCGCCGGGGCGTGCACCTGCAGTGCCACATCGGTACGGACACGCTCTCGCTCGCGCGGCTGGGTGCGCGCATGACGGGCCTGGACCTATCTCCGGCGTCGCTCGAGCAGGCCAGATCGCTCTCCGAGCGGGCCGGACCGCATGTCGAGTTCGTCGAGGCGGAGTTGTACGACGCGGTGGCGGTGCTGGGCAGAGGAGCGTTCGACTTCGTGTTCACCGGCATCGGAGCGATCTGCTGGCTGCCGTCGATCAGCAGGTGGGCGAGCGTCGTTGCGGAGCTGCTCGAGCCCGGCGGCCGGCTATTCATACGCGAGGGCCACCCGATGCTGTGGACGCTCGAGGAGCGCGCCGACGGCTTGATCGTCCCCGAGTACTCGTATTTCGAGCACGAGGAGCCGTTGGTCTTCGACTGTCCGAGCACCTACGTACAGACCGAGGTGACGTTCACCCAGAACGTCACTCACAATTGGAACCATGGCCTCGGCGAGATCGTGACTGCACTGCTGGACGCGGGGATGGACCTGACGATGCTCGTCGAGCATGTCAGCGTTCCCTGGGAGGCCCTGCCCGGACAGATGACCCAGATCGAGCTCGGCGAGTGGCGCCTGACCGACCGGCCCTCGCGCCTGCCGCACAGCTACACGCTGCAGGCGATCAAGCGGCCCTGAACGCGTTTCGTCATTCGCAGCGAGCGCGGGTGACACGTTCGACTACGCGGGCCGTGAGTGGCATGCTCGGACTGCGCCACACGTGTCGTTGCTCGAAGGGCCAGGCGTAGATCGGGTTGCCGTCGCGAACCAGCTCCAGCAGGCGTGGCTCCACGAGCTCCACCGCCGACCACTCGTACAGGCGCTGCAGCCGCGGCACGATCACCGCGTAGTCGAGCATCCGGCCGAGACGCTGCTCCTCGCCGATGTAGCGCTCCGCGTCAAGCGCGAGCGGATAGCGGGTCGGCAGCACGCGGCGGAGTGAGAGGAACGCTCCGACCATTCCCAGCCGGGGGTCGCCCAGCAGGCGGCCGATCGGGGCCAACCGGCCCAGGGCCAGGGATGGCGCCCCGACCAGGAGGTGTGCGTACAGGACGCGCACCAGCGCGACGTTCATGAAGAAGCGCTCCGGTGCACTTTCTGCTTCCGCGAGATTCCGGTGCTCGAGGTATCCGCCCACGATGCTCGCGTTGTGCGCTCGGTACCAGTTTCGCCCCGTCGGGCTCGCGCTGAAGTCCAGCCAGAGCCCCACTGCCTCGGACGACGACTCGCCGGACAACCCGCCCAACAGCCCGACGGCTTCGCATCCGTCCCGCAACAGTCGCTCGTTCATCGCCCGCCACCAGACGCTGCCAGGCGGCGACGCGTCGAGCGGGTTGAGAACGCCGCGCTGCGCCTGCCAGCGCATGAACGACAACGCCGCCCGTCGGAACGGCACGTGCCGCGGCGCGCGTCCCGTCGGCCCCCGAAAGAGACGCGCCATCAACGCAACACGCGCGGTCGGATCGTCTCGCACGGCAGCGACCTGCGCCTCAGCGGAGGCGGACGCCCCTCCGTAGTCGCTCATCGTGACTAGTCATAGCCGTTCGCCGGACACAACGGCAACTCGCTCGCCTGGAACGACGGTGACCGGCGGTGTGCGAAGCTAGCGGCAGATGTACGCCTCGATTTAGCGGCGCTCGCCCAGAGCTGAACTGAAGAGGAATGTCTGCTCATGCCGGGTGGTCCCGAACGGCTCACGAACAAAGTCTGCGTTGTCACCGGCGCGGCCAGCGCCCTCGCCGGGGTCGTTGCCGACCGCCTGACCACTGAGGGCGCTACGGTCGTCGGCGTTGACCAGCGCGAGCACCGCGTGGGCGCGGACTCGCGGCAGGCCGACCTCACCGACGAGCCTCAGGTGCGCGAGCTGTTCGCCGCCGTCAAGAACGACCTCGGACACATCGATGTCCTCTTCAACAACGTCGGGCTGAACGATCGAGATGACCATTCCGCACTCGACATGCCCGTCCAGGTCTGGGAGAGAGTCCTCGCTGCGAATCTCACCACCACGTTCCTGTGCTGCAAACACGCCATCCCCTACATGCTGGACAACGACCCCCCGAGCGGGTCGGTCATCAACACCGCCTCGTTTCTGGCCGGGATGGGCGCCGCCAGCTCGCAGATGGCCTACTCGGCTGCCAAGGCGGGAGTCCTTCAGCTTTCCCGCGACCTGGGGGTCCACCTCGGGCGACGCGGCGTACGCGTGAACGCGCTGATCCTCGGTCCAATCGAGACACCCCAGCTGCGCGCGCTCTTCGACGACATCGGCGAAGATGAAATCGCGCGACGTTTTGTCCACTACCCGATGGGGCGATTCGGCACCCCGGAGGAGCTCGCCGGCACCGTTGCGTATCTCGCCAGCGACGACGCAGGCTTCATCACGGGCGCAGCCTTCCCGCTCGACGCGGGCATCACCTCGGCCTTCACGGTTCCCTCCTGAGCGACAGCGAGAGCGACCGGGTCACGGTGCCGCGGACATTCCGACCGAGCAATCTCACGAGCCGCACTCAGCAGGTCTTGACAGCTCTGCTCGCAGGGGGGATCGTGCGCAGTTAGTACACGGGGAGCCGCGGACGGTTGGGATGGCGCGCGCGAGACGACCATAGGAGGTTCCGATGGCTGATGCAGAAGCTGCAGAGCAGACGAGCAGCGACAAGACCGATATCCGTCCGTTTCAGGTCGGCTTTCCGGAGGCGGAGGTCACCGAGCTGCGCAGGCGCGTGACCGCGACCAGGTGGCCCGAGCCTGAGACGGTCACCGACGACTCGCAAGGCGCGCCGCTCGCGATGATGCAGGACCTCGCGCGGTACTGGGGGACCGAGTACGACTGGGGCAAGTGCGAGGCGAAACTGAACGCCCTACCGAACTTCATCACCGAGATCGACGGGCTCGACATCCATTTCATCCATGTTCGGTCAGGGCACGAGGACGCGCTGCCGCTGATCGTGACGCACGGGTGGCCCGGCTCGATCATCGAGCAGCTGAAGATCATCGAGCCGCTCACCAACCCCACGGCGCATGGCGGGAACGCATCGGACGCGTTCCATCTCGTGATTCCGTCGCTTCCGGGCCACGGGTTCTCCGCCAAGCCGACGAGCACCGGGTGGGATCCAGTCCGCATCGCACGTGCCTGGGTGGTGCTGATGAAGCGCCTCGGATACACCCGGTTTGTGGCGCAGGGCGGTGATTGGGGCGCCGCGGTCACGCAGACGATGGGCATTCAGGCCGCTTCGGGACTGCTCGGCATTCATTCCAACATGCCGGGGACCGCGCCAGCGGATCTTGTTAAGGGGTTCGAGCAGGGCGACCCACCGCCACCCGACCTCTCGGGCGATGAGCTACGCGCCTACCAGCAGTTGAGCGGTTTCTACGCCAAGCATGTGGCCTACGCGCTGATCATGTCCACCCGCCCGCAAACGCTGTACGGCCTGGCTGATTCGCCGATCGATCTGGCGGCATTTGCGCTTGACCATGGCGACGGCACGGGCCAGCCCGGGCTCGTGGAAAAAGTCCTTCAGGGGGCCTATCAAAGCGACCTCACCCGAGATGATCTCCTGGACAACATCACGCTCTACTGGTTGACGAACACCGGGGTCTCCGCGGCGCGCCTCTACTGGGAGAACAAGGCCGATTTCTTCGACGCCAAGCCGATCACCATCCCGTTCGCCATCACCGTCTTTCCCAACGAGCTCTACCAGGCTCCCCGGAGCTGGGCAGAGCGCGCGTATCCCGACAACCTCGTCTACTTCAACGAGGTCGACCGAGGCGGCCACTTCGCGGCCTGGGAACAGCCGCAGCTCTTCTCACAAGAGATCCGCGCAGCGTTCCGCTCACTGCGATAGCGAGGAGGTCGTCATGGGCACCAACGGCGACACCGCCACCGAGATTCGCCCGTTCCACATCGACATTTCGGACGAGGCACTCGAGGACCTCCGCCGCCGTATCGCCGCGGTGCGATGGCCATCCAGGGAGCTGGTCACGGATCGTTCGCAGGGCGTGCAGCTCGCGACGATCCAGGAGCTCACCCGGTACTGGGCCAACGAGTATGACTGGCGCACGTGCGAGTCGCGGCTGAATGGCCTGCCTCAGTTCAAGACCGAGATCGATGGTGAGGTGACCCACTTCATCCACGTGAGGTCGCCGCACGAGGACGCGTTGCCGCTGATCATGACACACGGCTGGCCGGGCTCGGTGATCGAGCTGCTCGAGACCGTCGGCCCGCTCACGGACCCGACAGTCCACGGAGGACACGCCGAGGACGCGTTCCACCTGGTTCTGCCATCCATCGCCGGGTACGGCTTCTCGGCCGAGCCGACCGAACTCGGCTGGTACGCCGGCCGGGTCGCGCAGGCGTGGGCGGAGCTGATGCATCGCCTCGGCTACAACCGCTACGTCGCCCAGGGCGGCGATCAGGGCGCCGCCGTTACCGATGCGATGGGCCGCCAGGGGCCCGAAGGGCTGATCGGCATTCATACGAACTTGCTCGTGCCGGCGCTGGGTGGCGCGCCCCTGCCAGCGGAAACCGAGCAGGAACGCGCGGCGGCCGATGCGCTCAAGACGTTCAGGGCGAGCGGGTTCGGCTACTTCCTCGAGCAGGCCACGCGGCCGCAGACGATCGGCTACGCCCTGCTGGATTCACCGGTCGCCCTCGCGGCCTGGATGCTCGATCACGACACCGACAGCTACTACAAGATCTCGAGCGCGTTCGTCGACGGCAAGCCCTCGGGCAACCTCACCCGGGATCACATCCTCGACAACATCACGCTGTACTGGCTGACTGGTACCGGAGCCTCGGCGGCCCGGTCGTATTGGGAGGGCGGACAAGCCACAGCTAACGCGGCCGGGCAGGCTCCGCCGCCGGTCTCGCTCCCGGTCGGTTACACGACGTTCCCCGGCGAGATCTTCGCGGCTCCGCGCAGCTGGGTCGAGAAGTGCTACCCCAACCTCACCTACTTCGACGAGGTCGACAAGGGTGGTCACTTCGCCGCTTGGGAAGAGCCCGAGCTGTTCTCTGAGGAGATCCGCGCGGCGTTCCGAGCGCTCCGGGAGCCGAGAGGCACGCATTGAGCTGGCGCGACGTGTTCCGCCACGGCGGCCCGGCCCCGATGTCCTCCGAGGGTCACCTCCCGGGTTTCGACGGGGCGACCGGGTGGCTCAATTCGCATCCGCTATCCGCGGCGGACGTCGAGGGGAAAGTAGTGCTCGTCGATTTCTGGACGTACACCTGCATCAACTGGCTCCGCACGCTCCCTTACATCCGCGCGTGGGCCGAGAAGTATCAGGGTCCGGGGTTGGTCACCGTTGGCGTGCACACGCCCGAGTTCCCGTTCGAGCACGACATCGACAACGTCCGCCAAGCCGCGAAAGACATGAGGATCGAGTATCCGGTCGCGATCGACAGCGACTATCGGGTCTGGCGCGCGTTCAGCAACCAATACTGGCCCGCCGTTTACATCGCCGACGCACAGGGACGAATCCGGCACCACCAATTCGGCGAGGGTCGGTACGAGGAGTGCGAACGGGTCGTTCAGCGGCTGCTGCGCGAGGCCGGGGCCGGGGGGGTCGGTGATCCGCTGGCCTCCGTCGCTGCCGACGGTTTCGAGGCTCAAGCCGATTGGACGAATCTGGCGTCGCCCGAGACGTACCTCGGCTACGAGCAGACGCAGAACTTCGCGTCTCCCGGTGGTATGGCGTTCGACGAGTCTCGAACGTACGGCCCGCCAGCCTCGCTGAGGCTCAACCACTGGGCTCTCTCCGGGAGCTGGACGATCGAGAGCGGGGCCAGCGTGCTGAACCGAGCCGACGGAACGATCGCGTTCCGCTTCCGTGCCCGCGACGTACATCTCGTCCTGCGACCACGGGAGCGAGGCACGACCGTGCCGTTCCGAGTGCTCATCGACGGCGAGTCTCCTGGCGACGCGCACGGGCTCGACGTGGACGAGGAAGGCCACGGAACGGTGGCCCAGCCGCGGCTCTATCAGCTGGTTCGCGAGCCGGGATCGATCACCGACCGCACGTTCGAGATCAACTTCCTCGCCCCCGGCGTCGAGGCGTACGTGTTCACCTTCGGCTAAGCGACCCTATGCGGGTCCGCGGTCGTCGGCGGTGAATATGCCGTGCCGGCGCAACGGTGTGGACCGCGCGCGGCGCAACGTGGAACGCATTGGCGGCAGCGAAATCCGAGACCGCCAGACCACCGAAGCTGGTTGCCGCCAGGACCGCCACCACGGTCCAGGCGGTGGCGGTCGAGGCGATGCGCTGGACCAGTCCGTCCACCGCCAGACGTATGAACAGTCCGGCGCGTGAGCGTCGCTCATGCGCGACGAGGTCGTCGATCAGCGTCACGATCTCCGGGCCGTGACGCTCGCGGACCCGGCGCGGGTAGAGCAGCAGGATCGCGGCCGTGAGGCGGTGCCTCATGGGCCACCCAGAGCGATCCGCTCAAGCCCGAGGCTCGCGATCCGGGCGGATTCGGCCAGACGCTCGGCCAGCGCCTTCCGGCCCGCCGGGGTCAGCCTGTACGGGTAGCGCCGGTCATCGGCCGGCAGGCGCTGCACGAAGCCGTCGGCCTCGAGCTTGGCCAGCGCCCCGTACAACGTCCCCGGTGACAGGGCGACACCGGAGAAGCTCTCGATGTCCTTGATCAGCGCATACCCGTGGCGGTCACCGCCGGCGAGGCTGGTCAGCACCAGGACGCTGCGTTCGGCCAACCGCATGCGACTCAGAGTACGCCGATCCTGTCCGGCGGCCAGTAGGTGAAGAACGCGACGCCGATGATGTTGCGCTGCGGAACCGGACCCCAGTAGCGGCTGTCATCGGAGTCCCCGCGGTTGTCGCCCATCATGTAGTAGTCGCCGGCGGGGACCCGGATCGAACCGCGAGAACGTGCATTCGGCCGCGCCGCCGCAGGCGGCGATGTAGGCGTCCGGCTCCCGCTTGCCGTTGCGGATCACGTGCCCGTCCACGATCCGCAGCACATCGCCGGGCAGGCCGACGACGCGCTTGACGAAGGTCTGTGTTGACTCACTGGCCAGCGCCCGATCACACGGTTGAGCCAGCGCAGTCCCATCCGCGCTGAACCCCTGCTCGGAGTTGGCACACTGGCCCGATGTCGAGGTCTGCGCCGTGTGGTGGATGGAACACGACCACGTCCCCGATCCCGGGGTGCGTGTCCAACCGGTTGACCAGGATCCGCTGCTGGAGCGCCAGCGTCGGCAGCATTGATCCGCTTGGGACCCGGTACGGCTTGACCAGAAACGCCTGGATCAGCAGGGCGAGACCGACCGCCACGGCGATGGTGAGCACCAGCTCCAACAGCGACCGCAGACGGCGCGTCAATGACTCGGACCTCGTTATAACGGTTTCCGAGTGTACCAGTCTTGCCCTATGCCTCGGCGGGGACGATCTGCCCGCTGGATTCCCGGCGGCCAGCTAGCGTCCTTGGTATGGAGTTCAGCCGCGAGCTGCGAAACGACGTCCTGGCGGGAGACATCACGCTCTCGGTCCGGTTGTGGCAACGGCCACGGGTCAAGCAGGGCGGCCGTTACCGGGTCGGCCTCGGTGAGATCGAAGTCGACGCGATCGAGCTGGTCCCGTTCGCGACGGTCACCGGGGAGGACGTCCGACGAGCCGGCGAGCCCGACCGCGAGACGCTACGCCGGCGCGCCGCGCACGCCGGGTCGATCGACGAGGACACGCTCGTGTATCGAATTGAGTTTCATGCAGTGGGCGCCAGCGAGTGAGTGCGCGACGCGACGTGAAGAAGATCGGATTCCTTTCCTTCGGCCATTGGAGCGCCAGCCCGCACTCGCAGACGCGCACGGGCGCCGATGCACTCGTGCAGTCGATCGAGCTTGCGGTCGCGGCGGAGGAGTTGGGCGCCGACGGCGCGTACTTTCGAGTTCACCATTTCGCGCGTCAGCTCGCTTCGCCGTTCCCGCTGCTCGCGGCGGTCGGCGCGAGGACTTCGCGGATCGAGATCGGTACCGCCGTGATCGATATGCGATACGAGAACCCGATGTACTTCGCGGAGGACGCCGGGGCGGCTGATCTGATCGCTGGCGGGCGGCTTCAGCTGGGGATCAGCCGGGGATCGCCCGAGCAGGTGATCGATGGCTGGCGGTACTTCGGCTACCAGCCTGCCGACGGCGACAGCGATGCCGACATGGCGCGCAAGCACACTGAGGTCGCGCTGGAGGTTCTGCGAGGCGACGGGTTCGCGCAGCCGAACCCGCGGCCGATGTTCGCCAATCCGCCGGGCCTGTTGCGGCTCGAGCCGCACTCGCCGGGTCTGCGAGACCGGATCTGGTGGGGGTCGGGGTCGAACGCGACCAGTGTCTGGGCGGCCCGCCTCGGGCTCAACCTGCAGAGCTCGACGTTGAAGGACGACGAAACTGGCGAACCGCTGCACGTCCAGCAGCGCAAGCAGATCGAGACGTACCGTGAGGCGTGGAACGAGGCCGGGCATGACCGTCAACCGCGCGTGTCCGTCAGCCGCAGCATCTTCGCGCTCACGACCGACACTGACCGCGCCTATTTCGCCGGCGACCGCGACTCCCAAGACCAGATCGGCATGATCGACGAGAACACACGCGCGATCTTCGGCCGCTCCTACGCCGCCGAGCCTGACGTGCTCGTCGAGCAGCTTCGGGTGGACGAGGCGATTCAGGCGGCGGACACGCTACTGCTGACGGTGCCCAACCAACTCGGCGTCGAGTACAACGCCCACGTCATCGAGAACATCCTCACGCACGTCGCGCCGGCGCTCGGGTGGCGCTGACGCCAGGGACTTCCCTCACTCTTGGACTTGGCTTAGCTCAGAGCCCGGCGGTCACAGGGCCTTGCGGTACCAGCGCGCGGCGCTTCCTGCCGCACAATTCTCGATGACGCCGACTGTCTCGTATCCCATTCGCTCGTAGAGACCTCGCGCGAGCAGGTCGTAGGCGTGAAAGGCGACGAGCGCACAGCCTCTGCGGCGCGCCTCGGCCTCGGCGCCGGCAATGAGCGCGTGCGCGAGGCCACGGTTGCGCAGCGGCTCGTCGACCCACATGGCCTGCAGCTCGCAGCAACCCCCCCACACGATGGCGGAGACGCCGGCCACGACGCGACCGTCGTCGCCCCGCCCGAAGATCGCGAACTCCTGCTCCTCACCCACTCCGGCAGCGGCAATCGCGGCCGCGGCCACGTGCTCCTCCAGCAACGCCAAATCGGCTGCGGCGGGTGAGGTCTCGGCGACAAGCTCGGGCAACCTGCTTGTTCGGGTGCCCACGCGAGTTCGCGTAGCGACGACGGCGTGACTCAGGTTCCGAGGACTTTGGCCTTCGCGGCCGCGAACTCCTCGTCCGTCAAGGTGCCGTTGGTGTGCAGCTCGCCGAGCCGCTGGAGCTCGTCATAGTCGATGGCGGGCGCGGCGGGCGCAGCCGCTGCCTCCTGCGGCGGTGCTGGCTCCTGCTCGTAATCGCCGCCGTCGTCGCCGCCTCCGCCACCGCCACGGTGCCTGCCCACTGCGTAGGCCGCTCCTCCGACCACCAAAGCTGTCCGGCGGCGAGCCCGTCGACGTACAAATCCCATTTGGGTCCTCCTAATTGTGGGCGATGTTGATGTAGCCGCCTCGGTGCTTCGCGGGCACCGGGGCACTTGTAGCGTGAAGCTGAGGGACGATCGCGGCATCACCCGAAACGGGCGAAACGTCGTAAGTCAGTCCGTCGGTCCGGCCCGGTACGCGGCGGGTATAGCGCACCCGCAGGCTGTCCCCTGGCGCGATCTTCAGGGTGTCAGGAAGCACCCAAACCGACGTCGCCCAGCTCGATGACGGCCACCTCCAAGGATCGAGCGTGTGGACAACAGTTCCGTGCAGGTGAGCCTCGAACGTGACGGCGATGGCGTTGAACTGTGCGGATGGCGCGACCGTAAGCTCGGCGGACGCGTCGACAGTGGCTCGTTCGTAGCGCCCGAGCTCCACGGTCGCGAGCGTGACCGCCGGGCCGACCGGCGGCCAGCGCGCCAGGACCTCGGTTTCGGTGGGGTTGTTCACCGGGCCTGGGAAGGCGGCGTCGAGCAAGGGCTGGAAGTCGATCTCGTAGAGCTGCCGCCAGCGTTCGACGGCGCGCGGGCCGATTGCGCGCTGCCTGGCCTCGGCATCCGGGAGGAGCAGCGGGCGAGCGACCAGGTCAAGGGTGTGGGGTATCAGCCGCGCATGGGTTTTCAGTAGGCGACGCCGGGCGTCGAGCGTCGTCTCGAGGATCTCTTCCTCGAACGGCTCGTTGCCGATGACCTCCGCAACGAGCAGGTCCGCCGGCTCGGGGAGCTCGATGTCTCTCGACCAGCCGCGGATCAGGGTCACCCGGTCCTGCATGCGGTTGGCGGCGAACACGCGCTCAGCGACATCGGCGATGTCGCTGGCCTCGACGGCGTAGACGTGACGTGCCCCCGCCCGAGCGGCGGCGATCGCGAGGACCCCGCTGCCGGTCCCGATGTCGAGCACGATGTCATTTGGTCGGACCGCGTCGCGCAGCGCGGCGATGTAGTCATCCGTCCGGCGGTCGTCGTGGAGCATCCGCGCATGCTCAACGGGGTCAGCCCAGCCCCTGGTCGGGACGCGATCCAGGTCCGGCGGCACGAGCGCGCCCTCCTCGATGAGCATGTTGATGACGCTCATCGTGGGTACGAAATCAGTCGAGCCGTTGCGGTCGCTCTCGAGCTGTTCGATCGCCGCTCCGAGGCTGCGTGGGCGGGCGAACATCGACAGCGTCGCGAACCCGTTCGGGCCCGCGTCGATGATCGTGCCGTCCGGAGCGTCGATGAGGACGTGGCCGGTGGCGTCCAAGCGCGTCCTGACGCCCGGCGCCAGCTGCAGGCGCGTTTCGGCCGACAGCTCAGGGTCCGGCACGGTCTGCGGACCTCAGTGTGTCGATCAGGCGCGGCGATCCCCGCGCCAGGAGTCCGATGTCACGCTCCGGCTTCGGCCGCCTCACGGTCCTCCTCGACCGCCGCGATGATCGCCTGGGTCGGGATACGGCCGTTGGCGATCAGCTCCCCCCCGGAATGGCGAATGGCCGACGCCAACGGGCTCGCCCATGTGTTCTCCCATACCAGCACGGCAGCCGCGCTCCCCGGCTCCAAATCGGCGCCGACGCGCTCGACGTCCTCCGAGGCCAGCAACATCGACAGCTCCGCCTCGAGCGAGCGCAGCTCGCCGACTTCGCTCTCATCGTGGTCTCGGAGCTCAGCTACCTCGACGGCGCCGCCCTCGTCCCTCGTGACCATCATGAGGTCGAGCAGCCGGACGGTCCCGCTGTCCATCAACTTCTTCAGCTCGTCGGCCATCGCACCCGAGAAGTCCGCCTTGCCGGCGGGAAATCGAACCACGAGGTAGTCAACCGGCCCGAGCTGGTCTAGGTCGATATCGGCCATATGCCCTCCATCGTTTCCCCGGGTTCGCATCACGCGTGCCGGATTGAGACTGCGAGTTTGTCGTTGAACGCTGATCCTCACATGGACCGGAGCGCAACGGCAACGATATGACCGCGCGCGTGACGGGTGTTCACCCGATTCGGGTGATCTGCCCACGGCCTGGACCGGACCGTCCGCGCGCAGCACGCGACGTGCGGCGAGCTCGCCGACGAAGGGAGCGCTTCAGGGGCACCGAACTACGCGAGGGTGGATACGCAACCGGCTCCTCGTCGATCCGAGCGGTGGCTGGAGAAGCGCATCGAGCGCAAGGGTTTGCGTCCCCGCGACGCGGCGTACCTGATAGCCGCTTTCTGGGGCGTCGCTGTGCTGGCGTTCGGGGTGGTCGAACGTCTCGTCGACCCGAAAACGTTTCACAGCATCTGGCTGGGGATGTGGTGGGCGGTCGAAACGGTGACGACGGTCGGGTACGGCGACATCGTCCCCGACCAAACGGCCGGCAAGCTCATCGCGGGGCTCCTGATGCTCGGGGGCCTGTCCTTGATCGCGGTGGTGACGGCCGCGATCACCAGCGGCTTCGTGTCCCGCGCGGACGCCCAACGCCGAGCCGCCGGTGAGGACCCGGTCATGCAAAAGCTCGAAGAGATCGCGACAGAGCTCAAGGCTGTGAAGGCCGAGCTCGATCATCTTCGGCCAACGACAGGCACGGACGACTCCGCCTGAACAGCGTTCCAAGTTCAGCTGATGAGCTCAGCTATCCCCTTTATGACGAGCGCGCAGCCGAGCACCGTGAGCGTAATCACCGCCGCCTTGTGGCCGTTGCGTCCAGCCCACGCTTTGGCTCGCTCGACCGCGCCTGGCGTCCAGTCCGGGGCGACCGTGTAGCCGAGCAGCGGAAGCTCGAGCAGTATCAGCATCACCAGGTTGAATCCGATCACGGTTAGCACGGTGGCCGCCGTGCTCAGCTTCTGCTCCTCGATGTGATGGAGTCCCGCCAGGTACGACCCGCCTGGGAGGGTCAGCAGGGCTCCGACGACGAATGTGGTCCGCGCCGAGCCTTTGCTCAGAGCCTGCTGCCAGCGCGGCGGGCCCTTGTCCTCCTTGGGGCCTTTGCGCGCCTGCCGGCGTTCGGCGATCTGCTTGTCACGTCCCGTGCCGAGTACGGAGGCGGCGACGAGCAGGAGCGCGCCGATGGCGAGGTCGACGGCCGGGCTGACCGTGTTCTGCGTCGTGCTGACGGTGCTTGAACCCTTCAGCGCATACACGATCACGAGCCCGAGCGTGATGCTCGTCATCAGCGCTCCGAGGAGATAGCCGAGCATCAGCCGCTTCGGGTTCGGGAGCAGCAACATCACCGTCGAGGCCCCTACGAGAACGGGGTTCAACGCCGCCGTCAGAGAGAGAAGAAAGATTTGAGCCATGACGGATCAGACCAGGTCGGGAATCGTGGTTAGTGGCCGAAGCCTGGTGACGGGCGGGGTTCAGTCGTGGGACATCTGGTCGATGCAGACCACAACAGCGAGGATCAGCGCGTCGTCCTGGCCGGGAGCAATCTCGACGCCATAAGTCTCCCGAACACGGAACCAACGCTTGGAGACCTCAGCGACGTGATCACCGCCCCGCTCGATCTTGTACTCATGGTCGAGGATATTTCCCGTCGCCTCGAGGTCCTTGCCGCCGTCGACCTCGACCGAGAACCGGTCGCGGACGACGTGGACGAGCGCCTTCTTGACCGTCGCGACGGTGTCCCCGTCACGCTCGATTTCCATCGTGTCCCTGACGTGCAGGGCCTTCTTCTGCACCTTGAACAGCTCGTCGCCGGACGGATCCTGCAGGATCAGCGTGTCCCGGGCGCGGAGCGCCTTGCCGTCGACCTTGAACGCCCGTTCGCCCGCCTCATTCTCGATCCAGAAGTCATCGCCGATCGAGAACACCTTCTCGCGCATCCGGTACTTCGTCTGATCGGCATCGTGATCGCGTCGGAATAGCGGCATATGCCGTCGAGAATGCCTGTCGAGCGCCTGCGGCGCATCACCCCATGCGGGTGATCCACGGACACCCTGACGTCTGCGCGGGGGCGAGGACGTCCGTCCAGGTCTCGCCTTGGCCGCGGGGCGAGCACGCTGGGTCAGGCTATGCTCTGCAGCCGATTCCGTGATGGGGAGTCACCTAACTCAGGAGCAGGTCGACGACCTCCGCGGAGAGAGTCGCTGGCCTCCGGCGATCGTGCTCTGCACCGCGATCGCCGTGCCTCTGCTACTACCCGATCGCTTCAGCCTGCTGTCGAAGTGGATCGAACCCGCGCTGCTGGCGCTGCTGCTCGTGGCGCACACCATCGCCGACCCGGGACGCATCGACCGGCAGTCACGTGCCACTCGCACGATCGGCGTCGTGCTGCTAGTCGTGCTCGTCGTGACCGCCACAACACAGGCGGTCGTGCTGACTGTCGAGTTGGTGAATGGCAACAAGGCGCTGAACAACCCGCACGAGTTGCTCTCATCCGGAGCACTGGTTTGGCTGGAAACGATCATCGCGTTCACCTTTGCCTACTGGGAGATCGATGCAGGCGGCCCAGCGGCGCGGGCTCATCGCACCGCAAAATATCCTCACCTAGCGTTCCCCGAGCATATGAACCCGGCCCTCGCTCCCCCCGGCTGGCGACCGCTGTTTTTCGATTACCTTTACCTTGGCCTGACAAACGCAACCGCGTTCAGCCCAACCGACGTGATGCCGCTGCGGCATTGGGCCAAGCTGACCATGGGGGTGCAATCGTTGATCTCGCTTGTCATTCTCGGGCTCGTCGTCGCACGCGCGGTGAACATCCTCACCTGATGCACACCGCGTCGCCGCATGACGAGCCGACGACTCCCGTCGAGCAGCAAAAGGGTCCACGAGGCGCGTGAACAGGTCGCGCACGACAAAGTGATACCCAGGACGATCCGTCAGTCGTGCGTCGCTTGTTGCAGACCGGTCCCTTCTCGTTCTGCGTGTGGTGGCCAGAGATCGGCCGGTGCCCGCTCGATGAACAAATGAATGTCAGGGTTCGCCGGCGGTCTGAATCCGTGCCGGGCGTAGAGGCTGTGGGCATCGGCAGTCGCGAGTGCCCATCGGCGGAGTCCCTGGAGCTCAGGATGGGCGACCACACAGGAGACAAGGAACTTGCCGAGCCCGCGACCGCGATGGGCTGCCTCGACGTAGACGTCGCCGAGGTAGGCGTAGGTCGCGCGATCGGTCACCACCCGCGCAAACCCGGCCTGCTGACCGGAGGGTGCATACAGCCCAAACGGCAGTGAGTTGGCGATCGAGCGCTGAACTACGTCCCGCGGGATGCCTGTCGACCAGTAGGCGGTCGAGAGAAAACGGTGGATGCGATCGACGTCAAGGCGAGCCGGATCCGTGGACACCACGTACCCGGACGGCGCAGCCCATTCGCGGGGACTCTGCATCTGCGGATTCTTCCAGAGTCGGGGCTACGTGCCCGTGGTGTATCGAGACCGCGACCCGGGACTCCGGGGTGCGCCTCAATGCGCTTGGGTTCGGTGCGGTCGGGCGGGTCCGCGCATGGCTTGGTCAGGTGCGGTTCGCACGGAAGCGATGAGTTTCGCCGGCTCGCGCGGTCTGATTAGGTGGTCGTGACCATAAGAGGAGGTAATCCATGCCGGAGCATACGATCGGAACCCGCGAGGAATGGCAGGCCGCGCGCGACGCGCTGGCGAAGCTCGAAGCGGCACAGGCCGCGCGCGAGCAGGAGATCACGCGCAAGCGACGCGAGCTGCCCTGGGTCACGGTGGACAAGGAGTACGTGTTTGACACGCAGGAGGGCAAGAAGACCCTCGCTGAGCTGTTCGACGGCCGCTCGCAGCTGCTCGCCTACAACGTCATGTACGGGCCCGACTACACCGTCGGCGCTTGTCCCGGGTGCACGAACCTCGCCGACGGTTTCGACGCCACGACGCTCCTTCATCTCAATAAGCGCGACGTGACCATGATCTGCTTCTCGCGTGCGCCGATCGACCGGCTCACCGCCTACAAGGAGCGGATGGGCTGGGCGTTCCCGTACGTCTCGACCCATCAGACCGACTTTCCCTGGGACTTCGGGCTGGCACTGACCGAGCAGCAGGCGGAGCAGATTCCCGAAGTGCGGCAGATGGTCGAGAACCCGCCCGCGTGGCTTGCGTTCTGGGCGTCACAGGTCGGCGCTGAACTCAAGGACGGGCTCCGCGAGAACCCGAGCTACATCGCATTCGCAAAGGACAACGGGACCGTGTACCACACCTACACGGTGTCGGCGCCCGACCCGTTTGTCGCGCCGTATTTCAGCGCCCTCCTCGACCGGACGCCGAAAACGGGGCAGGACGAGCCGCTCAACTACCGAAGGGACGAATACCCCGCCTAGCAGCGGGAGCGATCGCATTCGCCGCCGATGCCACCGGCTCGCTGAACACAAGAAGTGCCCGATGTCCAGGCACTTCGAAAGCGGGAGCGACGGGACTCGAACCCGCGACCTCCGGCGTGACAGGCCGGCGCTCTAACCAACTGAGCTACGCCCCCGGAGGGGGTGTCTAAGTATCGCAGGAGCGCCCGGCTCGAGGTTCGTCGGCAGCCAGCGCAACTTTCGACCCGCCGGCGAGTTTCAGCGTCGGAATCGATCTCCGGAGGACGCACCCAACCCGGCCGTGGGTGCGTTGTTGGGATCAGCGACGGGGACCCTTCACGGGGTCCCCGTCGTATTCACTGGCCGCCACCGGGTCGCAAGTCCGGTCAGGACGGGTCACCGGCCCCACGGACGCCGAGCTAGCGGGAATTCGGCTCCCGAGCGCACCGGCCTCAGTTACGTGACGACGCCGGATTCCCGTGCGAGGCCCATTGGAAGCTATGCCGGCGCCAGCAACGCGAGGAAGTTCTGCACGAACTGCTCGTAACGCCCGCGCCCGTATCGCTCGGGATCGGTCAGGACCATCCGTGCGGCCTGCTCGCTCCAGTCGCGGAGCGTCCGCGCGGTCAGCTCCACGTCCAGGTCGAGATGGGCCTCGCTGCGCTCGACCGCCCAGCGCACGAGCGACTCGATCCGGGCAAGCACCCGGGCGCGATTGACCTCGACGTGCTCGCGCACGATCTGCGGCGTGCCCTCGAGCGGCAGCAGGATGATCCGCCACGTCGCCGGCCGGCTCGTCACCGCGTCGAGGAAGCGCGCGACCCCCGCGGCGAGCAATTCGCCCGGCTCGTGGTTGCCCGGGTTCTCGGGGACCACCTCGGCGAGCTGTGCGAGCGAGATGCGCTCCTCGCGCTCGATCACCGCGTGCAGGAGGCGGTTGAGGTTCGGGAAGTGGTCGTAGACGACGGGGCGGGTGATGCCGGCCTCGCGGGCGATCGCCTCGATCGAGACGCCCGCGTAACCGCGCTCGAGGATCACTTCGAGCGCGGCGTCGATCAGATGCTCGCGGCGCTGTTCCGGCGCCATCCTGGGCGCGTAACGGCGCCGGCGCTTGGTTGGCGGGACCGGTTGCGAGGCCATCCGGCGAGCAGGCTAGCGAAGGCTCAGCCGCGCCGGAGCCACCGGCGGCCGCCTTCGTCGACGACTTGCCGGAGCACCTCTTCGCTCCAGTCCCGGGTGCGGAGGAGGCGGTAGCGCTCGGCGGCGATTCGCATGTACGCCTCGGTGGCGGTGCGGTCGCCGACCAGGTCGAGCTCGCGCAGGAGCGCCACGGCCGGGCGGTACTCGGTCTCGAGCCACAGCAGCGCGGTCTCCTTGCGGCGGAGCGAATCGCCGCGACTCTGGCTGGCGCGGAAGCCCCAGGCCTCGACCGCCTCGGCGAGCACGGCGAAGTCCCACGGGTCGGTCAGCTCGATCTCCGAGTGCGCCTCTTCGGGCAGCGGCACGCGCTCGAAGAACACTCGCTCATGGCTCTTGAACGGCAGATCCGAGAGCCTCATCGCCCGGCCGGCGTCGACGCGCGTGACGACCTCGGTGACGTACGCGTCGATGTCGGCCCGCCCGAGCGCCCGCGCGACCGACACGCGATGGTGACCGTCGCGGACGAAGTACAGCTCGCCGACGCGCAGCAGGTCGACCGGCGGGAACGACTCGCCTCGGCGGGCGGCGGCCGCGATCTGCTCCCACCGCCCGCGCGAGCGCCCCGAGGTCGGGCGGAAGCGGCGATCGTAGTCCCGGCTGCGGTCGACCGAGCCGACAATCGCGTCGAGTGGCACGACATGCAAGCCGGCCGAGTGCTCGCTGACGAACCCGAGGGCGTCGATCACCTCCTCGTAGGGGAGGACGACGCCGACGTCGTCGGGCTCGCCGCGCAGGCGCCCGATCAGTCGCGTTATCGTCGCTCGCCGGCGGGCGCGCTGGAAGTCGTGCTGCGCGTCCATACCCGGGAGCCCTGTGGAACGCGGCGGCGGCATACCACGCTCAGGTTAGCCCCGAGGCCGCTCCCGAAGCGACCGAGGTGGTTATTCGCAGGTCAGCCGGAGCTTGGCGGCGGGGTAACGGCAGGAACCTGTGGCGCGGCCCCGGCTCCTGCGGCCGCTCCCGTGCCGGCGCCCGCGGCTCCGGCCGGGACGAGGATGCTCCGACCGGACTCGGCGTCGAACAGCTGCAGGTGCTTGGAGTCGAACCACAGCTCGGCCTCCTGGCCCTGCTGGACCTGGCTCTCCGCTGAGAGCCGCGCCGTCACCTGGACGCCGCCCTGGGCGCGCGGAAGGTCGGCGCCGCCGATGTCCTCCGCCAGCTCCGCGAGCTCGGCCGAGGCGACCTGCTCGGAGGCGACGACGAAGTAGGCGTAGTACTCCGAGCCCATCGACTCGAGCACGTCGATCTTTGTCTTGAACACCGTTCCCTTCGATCGATCCGGGACCAGCGCCGCGTCCTCGAAGTGCTCGGGTCGCAGGCCCGCCACGATGCCCCTGCGATCGCTGCCCGGGCCGGACTCGAGCCGGTGGCGCA
>CAWJMH010000024.1:0-38588 GCA_963843915.1 uncultured Solirubrobacterales bacterium | reverse complement strand
GCTAAAGGCGCTCATCGAGCCGAGCGCTGTGCCGGCGCGCTCTCGGCGACGAGCGAGTCGACGAGGACTGCGTACACGTTGATCGGTTCGGTCTTTCCCTCCACCAGCACCTCGCCTTGCGGTTCGACCGCGATACCGTCGCCGAGACCGCTCCGCGTGTTCTCGTTGATGAGGATCGGCCGCCCGGCGACCTTGGTGTGCGACTCGAGTCGCGCAGCGACATTGACGGTGTCGCCGACGCACGTGTAGGTCGCCCGCTGCTGCGTCCCGGTGTAGCCGGCAACGACCTGCCCCGATGCGATCCCGATACCGATCTCGATCTGCACCTTGCCCCGCCCGGCCTGCTCCTCGTTGAACAGGCGGATCAGGTCGATCATCTGCCGCGCCGCGAGCACAGCGGCCCGGCGATGGTCCTCGCGCGGCAAGGGCGCACCGAAGATCGCCATCAGGCCGTCGCCTGCAATGAGGCTCACGATCCCGCCCTCGCCGTTGATCGCGTCCATCATCAGCGCGTAGTAGTCGTTCAGCAGCGCGATCGTCTCCGCAGGCTCTTGGGCCTCGGCGATCGTCGTGAACGAGCGGATGTCGCAGAACATCGCCGACGCCTCAACGGCCTTGCCGCCGAGCGAGAACCCCGACATGAGCAGATCCTCAGCTACCTCCTTGGTGGCGAACCTGCTGATCAGCTCGCGCTGCTGGTCGCGCAGACGCTTCTTCTCGAGGCTCGCGTTGATCCGCGCCGTGAGCAACACGTGGTTGACCGGCTTCGTCAGGTAGTCCTCCGCGCCCATCTCGAGGCACCTCACGACACTGTCGAGCTCGTCGAGCGACGATGTCACGACCACCGGGATGTCACGTAGATGCGGGTCGCGCTGGAGCTCCTCCAGAACTCCGTAGCCGTCGAGCTCGGGCATCAGGACGTCGAGCAGCACCAGGTCGAACCGCCGGCGCCGCATCAGGTCGAGCGCTTCTCTGCCGTGTCCGGCAAAGACGACGGTATGCCCGCCTTGCTCGAGCACGCGGCCGAGCAGGAGCTGGTTGACCCGGTTGTCGTCAGCGATCAGGATCGTGCCGGCAGTCGGAACGGAGCCGCTCACGAAACCGGTTCTGACCGAAGCGAGGCGAGGGTTTCCTGGAGCGTTCGGTACTGATGCTCGATCTGATCCACGAGCTGCGGGACGTCGTCGAGGCGCCCGTCTTTTGCGTGCTGTTCGACGGTGCGGCAGAGCTTCGCGAACACCCCGGCGCCCAGCGTCTCGCCGTTCGACTTCAGCGTGTGCGCCGCTCGGCGGAGCTCCTCGGTGTCCTGGCGCGCGAGCGAGCTGCGGAGGCTTGTCAGCAGAGCCGGCGCATCCGCGAGAAACAGGTCGACCACCTCGATGAGGAAGTCCACGCCGCCCAGGTCTCGCAGGGCCTGGAGCGCAGCAGCGTCGAGGCCGATTTCGCTCTCTGGCGAGCTGGCGTCACTGCTCTCTGCCGGACCGGCATAACGGTCTCGGAGCGGCTGCGCGCGCTTCAGCGCCGCCGCCAGCTCTTCGGATCGGATCGGCTTCGCGACGTAGTCGTTCATGCCTGCCGAGAAGCAGGCCTCGCGATCCTCGGGCAGTGCGTTCGCGGTCATCGCGATGATGTGGGGACGGCTCTCCGGCGGCCACTGTTCACAGATCCGGCGAGTAGCGTCGAGACCGTCTAGCTCCGGCATCTGCACGTCCATCAGAACGACGTCATAGGGCTGCCGCTCGAGCGCCTCCAGCGCCTCGAGGCCGTTCGACGCGACATCGGCGACGTAGCCGAGCCGCTTGAGGAAGCCGAGGGCGACCTTCCGGTTCATCGCGTTGTCCTCGGCGAGCAGGATCCGCAGCGACGACATCGCGGGCTTGACGCCGGCCGCGACCTCGGCCGTCTCTGCTCTCGACTCGCCCGCGGTCAGCACCTGCAGGAGAGTGTTGTAGAGCTGGGACGCCTTGAGAGGCTTTGCCAGCTGGGCCGAGAAGACGCCGGCCCACTGGTCCTCCGGCAGGCGGCCCAGTGAGGTCAGAAGCACGAGCGGGAGGTCCTGCTCGCTCCTCCGGCTCCGGATCTCTGCGCCCAGGCCGAGCCCATCCATCCCCGGCATCATCATGTCCAGCACGGCCACGTCGAACGGCTCACCGGCCTCGACCAGCGCCAGAGCCGCCGCGGGCAGCTCGAGCGCGACCGGCTCCATGCCCCACGAGCGGGCGTGTCGGATCACGATCTCCCGGTTCGTCGCGTTGTCGTCGACGACGAGGATCCGCTTGCCGGCGAGCTGCGGCAGGCCCTCCTCAGGGTGGATCTGGCTCGGCACCTCGGCCGGCGTGACCGGCAGCGCGATGCGAAAAGTCGAGCCGCTGCCCGGTTCGCTGTCGACGGAGATCGTGCCGCCCATCAGTTCCACCAGGCGCTTGGAGATGGCGAGGCCGAGCCCCGTCCCACCGAACCGGCGCGTCGTCGAGGCGTCCACCTGGCTGAACGAGGTGAAGAGCCTGTCGATCCGGTCCGGGGGGATCCCGATCCCGGTGTCGCGGACGAGCAGCTCGAGCCGGTAGGAGCCGGACTGGGTCACCTCGGCGTCGACGAGGACGACGACCTCACCCGTCTCGGTGAACTTGACCGCGTTCGAGAGCAGGTTCAACAGCACCTGGCGGAGGCGGGCCTCGTCGCCGAGGATCCCGGCGGGCGCGGCGTCGTCGATCAGGCAGCCGAGCTCGATCCCCTTCTCCCACGCGTGTGGTGCGACGATGTCCAGCGCTCCCTCCACGGACTCGCGGAGGCTGAACGGCTCCCGTTCGAGGTCGAGCTTGCCGGCCTCGATCTTCGAGTAATCGAGGATGTCGTCGATTACGTGGAGGAGCGCGTCTCCGCTGCTCCGCACGACCTCGGCAAACTCGCGCTGCTCGCGCGTCAGCTCCGTGCCGAGCAGGAGATCGGTCATCCCTATCACGGCGTTCATCGGCGTCCTGATCTCGTGGCTCATCGTGGCGAGGAAGGCGCTCTTGGCCTGGGTGGCCGCCTCGGCCTCGTGGCGGGCACGCTGGAGCTCGGTGACGTCGTGGTAGATGCCCAGAAGGCCGACGTGGGCGCGGTCCACCGTGAGCGGGACAAACATCAGCTCGACGTCGACCGGCGTCCCATCCTTCCGCAGGCGCTGCGTGATCCGGTCCGCGCGACCGACCGTCATGGCCTCCTCGGTGATCTCTCGGCCCTCCTCGCGGTCCGTCTCGCCGAAGACGAGGTCGTCGATGGGCCGACCGAGCGCCTCCGCGGCCGAGTAGCCGAACAGCTCGGCCGCGGCCGGGTTCCAGTCGGTCACCCGCTCCTCGGCGTCCATGACGACGACCGCCGCAGGGCTGATCGCGACGAGCGACTCCAGGTACTGGCGCTGGCGCTCCACCTCGGCGAACAGGCGAGCGTTCTGGATCGCCACGCCGACATTGGCTGCGATCGTCGCCAGCAGTCGCGAGTCGGCTTCTCCGAAACGGCCTTCCTCCTCGATGCTCTGGACGCTGATGACCCCGATTGCCTCGTCTCCGAGCAGAATCGGGACGCCCAGGTAGGACCGTACCGGGGTGCCGATCCGGCGCGGCTCGTGCTCCTCGAACTGCGGCGAGCGGTTGAGCACGAGCGGCGCGCGCGAGTCGAGGATCCGGGAAGCCAGCCCTTCGCCGTACGCCATCGACGGCTCGTCCCGGCGCTGCCCGCTCTCGTAGTAGTAGGCGAAGTCGATCCGTCCCGACGGCCGGTCGTGGAGCGCGACGTAGGCGATGCCGGCGCCGAATGTCCCGCGCACCTGCTCGCCGACAAGCTCGATCAGCGCGTCGAGGTCGAGCTGCGACGAGAGCGCCTGGCCGACGCTGTTTACCGTCGCGAGCTCCGCCACGCGCTGGCGCGTCTCATGGAGCAGGCGAGCGTTGTCGAGCGCCACGCTGAGGCTCCCGGCAAGGGTGGTCAGGAGCCGCAGGTCGTCCTCGCCGAACGCGTGCGTTCGGTCGACGTTCTGGAGTGAGATCACTCCAGTGGCCCGCCCGCTCACGACGACAGGGACGAAGAGCGCCGACTTGACCGGCTCCCCGCTGAGCACCCACGGGTTGCCGTAGCGTTCGGCGAGCTCGCGCGTGATCTCCCCGATCATCAACGGCTCGCGCGTTTCCATCACGTGCTTGCGGAAGCCGATCAGGAAGATCGGCTGCTGATCGAGGCGCTCGCCGCGCTCGATCACATATGGGAAAGTCAGAACCCCGCTCGCCTCGTCGTAGACCGAGATGCTCACGACCTGTGCATCGAAGACGTCGCGGATCCTGTCGCCGACGAGGTCGTAGATCGCCAACGGATCGAGCTCGCCGGCGATCGCCCCCTGGACGCCGTTGATCAGCGCGAGCTCGGCGTTGCGCTGCCGGGTCTCGTGCACGAGGCGCGCGTTCTCCAGCGCGACGCTCAAGCTGCCCGCCAGCGTCTCGAGGAGTTGCTGGTCAGAGTCGCTGAACGCGTGTGTGCGGTCGATGTTCTGCAGCGAGATCACGCCGGTCGCGCGACCACCGACGACGAGCGGGACGAATAGCATCGACTTGACCGGCTCCCCGGTCAGCACGGAGGGGTTGCCCCAGCGCTCGAGCATCTCAGGCGTGCTCCTGTCCTCGATCATCAGCGTCTCGCGGGTTTCGATGCTGTGCTTGCGGAAGCCGATCAGCTCGATCGGCTCGTCCGGGAAGCGGACGCCGCGCTCGATCGTGTACGGAAAGTGGAGCAGGCCGGAGGGCTCGTCGTAGATGGCGATGTCGAGCACCTGCGCGTCGAAGACGTCGCGGATCCTGTCGCCGACGGCGTCGTAGATCGCCTGCAGCTCGAGCTCGCCGGCCAGCGCTTCCTGGACGCTATTGATCAGCGCGAGCTCGGCGTTGCGCTGCCGGGTCTCGTCCACGAGGCGCGCGTTCTCGAGCGCCACGCTCAAGCTGCCAGCCAGCGTCTCGAGGAGCTGCTGGTCAGAGTCGCTGAACGCGTGTGTCCGGTCGACGTTCTGGAGCGAGATCACGCCGGTCGCGCGGCCACCGACGAGGAGTGGGACGAAGAGTGCCGCCTTCACCGGCTCCCCGCTGAGCACCCACGGGTTGCCGTAACGCTCCGCCACCTCGGGTGTGCTCTCCTCGATCATCAGCGTCTCGCGGGTTTCGATGACATGCTTGCGGAAGCCGATCAGCTCCATCGGCTCGTCCGGGAAGCGCACGCCGCGCTCGATCGTGTACGGAAAGTGGAGCAGGCCGGAGGGCTCGTCGTAGATGGCGATGTCGAGCGACCTGCGCGTCGAAGACGTCGCGGATCCTGTCGCCGACGGCGTCGTAGATCGCCTGCAACTCGAATTCGCCGGCCAGCGCTTCCTGGACGCTATTGATCAGCGCGAGCTCGGCGTTGCGCTGCCGGGTCTCATCCACGAGGCGCGCGTTCTCGAGCGCCACGCTCAAGCTGCCAGCCAGCGTCTCGAGGAGCTGCTGGTCAGAGTCGCTGAACGCGTGTGTGCGGTCGACGTTCTGCAGCGAGATCACGCCGATAGCGCTCGCACCGACGACGAGCGGGACGAAGACCTCCGACTTCGCCGGCTCCCCACTCAGTACGGAGGGGTTGCCGTAGCGCTCGAGCGCCTCCGGCGTGAGCTCCTCGAGCATCAGCGGCTCGCGCGTTTCCATCACATGCTTGCGGAAGCCGATCAGCTCCATCGGCTCGTCCGGGAACCGCACGCCGCGCTCGATCGTGTACGGAAAGTGGAGCAGGCCGGAGGCCTCGTCGTAGATGCCGATGTCGAGCACCTGCGCGTCGAAGACGTCGCGGATCCTGTCGCCGACGGCGTCGTAGATCGCCTGCAGCTCGAGTTCGCCGGCGATCGCTGTCCTGGACGCTGTTGATCAGCGCGAGCTCTGCGTTGCGCTGGCGCGTCTCCTCGATCGCCTGCGCTCTCGAGAGGGCGACGCCGACGTGCTGGCCGACGAATGCGAGCAGCTCCTCGTCCTGCTCCGTGTAGCGAAAATCCGGCAGGTACGACTGCACGACGAGAACGCCGACCGTCCGGCCGTCGCTGAACTCGAGCGGAACCCCCAGCCAGTCCTCGGTCAGATCGCCGATCAGTTCGATCTCGCCGAGCTCGACGAGCTTCGTCGATCTGCTCCCCCGAAAGGTGCTGGGGCTTCCCGGTTCGGAGCACGTAGGCGGTCATGCCCCGCGCCTCGCCGCTGCCGAACCGCTCCCACTTGTTCGGATCGGGGACGTCGCGGTCGACCTCGTCGACGAAGTAGGGCCAGCTGATCAGCTGGCGCTCCTCGTCGTAGAGCGCGATGTAGAGGTTGCTCGCGTACATGAGCTCGGCGACGACGCCGTGGATCGCTCGGTAGAACTCCTGCATGTCGCGGGCCGCGCTCGCCAGCTCGGCGATCCGGTACAGCGCCTCCTGAACTTGGCGGCCCGCGCACGCTCGGCTTCGACGGCCTCAAGCTCCGCCAGCCGGCGGCTCGCCTCGGCAAGCTTGGATGTGAGGTCGGCGGAAGGATTCATCCGGAGCTGTCGATTGTCACACCGGAGCCCAACTCGGGTCATCGACAAGCTGCCGCTCTTCTGTGGGCACGTCGGGCAGGGGCGGGCCACCGTTGCTGCGGTCAAGGGCGGTCGTCAACATCGGCGCCTGCTCCAGCACCTCGAGTAACACCCCTCCGTCTATGCGCAGCACGGTCGTGTCCGTCTCCGTGGTCACCGTGGCGTTGCGTGGCGCATTGTCCAGGAGACCGCGCTCACCGAAGCTGTCGCCCGGCCCGAGGTGCGCGAGTAAGTCCCCGCCTCGATGGACGACGAGGCCCCCGTCCGCGACCGCGTAGAAGGCGTGCGCTGGAGAGCCCTGAACCACCACGTCGACGCCAGCCGGAAGCGGGCAAACCTCCGAAGACGATGCGAGCTGCTCGAGAACGATCTGTGGCGTCCCCTGGGTGATCGGCAGGCGTTCGACGATCGTCAGTCGCGACGCGAGCGCCTCGGTGCGCTTCTGGCTGGCCTCGTCGAGCCCGGGTAGCCCGCGACTGGCGGCGACGAGCGCCACCCCGACGGTGACGCCGCCGAGGATCCAGAAGCTTGACCCGAGCGAGGTCGCCTTGACGAGGATCGACGCCAGCACCGCGCCGCCCACCATCGCTGCGATCGAACTGGCATCGAAGAATCCGGCGATCCGGCCGAGCGTGTCGCGCGGCGTCACTCGCGCCATCACCGTCTCAGCGACGACCTCGGAGCACACGAGTCCGGCCCCGCCGGCCACGGTCACAAGCAGAGCGAGGGCGAGCACACCGGTACTCGCGTAGACGAACTGGCTGGCGCACGCGAGCACTGCCGCGCTCACCACAACGAGCGTGAGACGGCGGCTGGTGGCGAGTTGACCGTTGAAGACTGCGCTGATGAGCCCGCCGGCGCCCGATGCGGCGAGCAGTAGCCCGTAGCCGCCCGTGCCGAGATGCAGAGATCGGCTCGCATAGATGACGAGCTGGACGGTCTGAGCGCCGTAGGTGAACTCGACCATGGCCACGATGACGGTTAGCGGGATCACGAATCGGGTCGTGCGGGCGGTCCGCAACCCCTTCGCGGCGGCGCCATCGTCGTCGCGGCTTCCGGTCGCTACGGACCATGTGAGTGCCGAGCCTTGAGAACAGCAGCGCCGCTACGGCGAACGTCGCCGCGTTGACGAGGAAGGCCGCCGGCGCCGAAGATACGGCGAGGAGCAGCGCGCCAATGGCCGGACCGATGACGACGGCGAGGTCCTGCACCGTGTGAAGCAAGGCGTTGGCGGGACCGATCCTGCCCTCCCCCACCAGGCGTGGGAGCAGCGACAACGCTGCCGGTCGCTCCGCGCTTCCCGCCGCCGACGCCGCCGCGACGATTCCTATCGTCAGCGCAACCGGGGCATGGCCAGCGACCACCGCCGCCAATATGAGCATGATCGCGAACCGCAGCAGGCTTCCCACCACCAACACCTTGCGGCGGGGATGACGGTCCGCGACGGCGCCGCCGAACGGGCCGAGCAGCACGTAGGGGAGCAAGCGGCAGAGCGTGGCCGCGCCGACCCACACAGCTGAGTGCGTCGCAGTGAAGACGTAACCCAGGAGGGCCGCGTTATATAGCCAGTCGCCGACCTGTGAGACCGCACTCGCACCGATGAGCACGCGCGCCTCGCGGATCTCGAGGACCCCTCGATACGCGGCCACGGCTTTCATAGCGCGCACCGGAGGTACGTTGCCCATCCTCGGACGGACATGCGAGCTACATCATTCATCAGCTTGAGGGCGTCGGTTCGAGAACGACCCTCCAAATACCGGCGCGTCCGCGTGACCCTACATCCAGAACGCTACCATGGCTTCCCTCCTCCACTTTCAGGAAAGGGATCGGAAGTAGGGGAAACCTAAGCCCGACCGTCGCCCACAACATCGGCCAGCCGGTCATTTGTGAACGTTGTTCAGTTCAAGCCTGGTCGAGGCGGGTGCATCCCGCGCGCACTCGCTCGCCGATGTGAACCGCGCACGCAACGCCCGGAGGCAACGTCACGTCGACGCGCGAGCCGAATCGGATCATGCCGATTCGCTGTCCGCGCTCGAGACGGTCGCCGGGACCGCTGTAGGGGACGATCCGACGCGCCACCAGCCCGGCGATCTGGACGAGGCGGAGCTCTCCGAGATCCGTCTCGATCGTCCACTCCATCCGTTCGTTGCTATCCGAGTCCTTGCGGTAGGCCGGCTTGAAGCCGCCGGGACGGTGTCGAAGCCCACGCACCACCCCGGGAAGAGGGGCGCGGTTGACGTGCACGTCCTGTAGCCGCATGAATGTCGCAATGCGTATCCGTCCGTCCTCCTCGCGCTCGATCGCCGAAATGACGCCGTCCGCCGCTGCGACGATCCCATCCCCGAGCTCGCGATCGGGATCTCGAAAGAATGCGCACACGGCCGCGCCCATCCCCGCCACCGCGATCCCGCTCGCCTTGCGGCCGCCGGACGCTCGCGCGGCTCGCGCCGCCGCGAGGATGCTGGCCAGCCCGCACAGGGGCACCCAGCGCGGCGTCCCCGCGGCCAGGCTCGGTCGACTCAGAACTCGGGCGCGGCCATTGCCCATCGCTGGCGCAGAATGTATCGTCGCTCGAGCGGCCTTGTGGCCAAGGGGGTGAAGGTGAAGCGCGTCGATCCCGACCGGTGGAGCGCGAGTCTTGTCGAGGATCTCTTCGGGCTGATTCGCCCCCGCCGCGACGGGCACGTCGACGGGCGCCGCCTGCTCGAGCCACCACACCGGCGTGGGCGGGCGGATCCGCGGATGGTGCTGATCGTTGCCTCGCTGGGAGTCTTCATGGCGTTCGTCGACGACACCGTCGTCGGGATCGCCTTCCCGAACCTGGTCCGCTCATTCCCCCACGCCACCGTGGCCGAGTTGTCATGGGTGCTGAATGCCTACAACATCGCCTTTGCGGCGCTGATGGTGCCGGCGGGGCGGTTCGCAGACGTGATCGGGCGCCGGCGCATGTACCTGGTCGGCATCCTGGTGTTCACGCTCGGCTCGGCTCTCTGCGCGGCAGCGCCGACGATCGGGACGCTGATCGGCGCCCGTGCCCTGCAGGGTCTCGGGGCGGCGATCCTCGTACCTGCTTCGCTGGCGATCGTGCTTCACGGCGCTCCGGGCGGGCGCCGTGCCGAGTCGGTGGCCATCTGGAGCGCTACCGCCGCGCTCGCGGCTGGGGTCGGACCGGCGATCGGCGGGCTCCTCGTGGACATCTACAACTGGCGGCTGGTTTTCCTCATCAACCTTCCGATCGGCGCGCTCACCTGGTACTTCGCCGGTCGCGAGTTGGTCGAGAGTCGTGCACCGGGACGTCGCCTCCTTCCGGACCTGCGCGGTGCTGTCCTGCTCGCGCTGGCTGTGGGCACGCTCATCCTTGCGATCGTTCAGGGCCCCGACTGGGGGTGGGCGAGTCCGGCCGTGATCGCGGCGTTCGCGGGCAGCGGCGCCGCTGCAGTGGTTCTGGCCCGCCGCTGCCTCACCCATCCGGCGCCGATGATCGACCTCGAGCTCCTCAAAGCGCCCGGGTTCACGATCATCAGCGGATTGACCGTCATCGGGGCCGCGGGCTTCTTCGCGCTCGGATTGGCGAACCTGCTGTTCATGATGCAGGTCTGGCGCTACTCGCCACTCCAAACCGGTCTGGCCATTACGCCGGCGCCGTTTCTCGCTGCGCTCGCGGCCGGGTTGGCAGGCCGGCTTGCAACGCGCTTCGACGCGCGGCGGCTGGTCGTGATTGGGGCCGGGGTATGGGCCGTGGGCCCGCTGATCCTGCTCGAACGTATGGGACCACGGCCCGACTACCTGGGGGCATACCTTCCCGCGGCCGTGGTCCTCGCAGTCGGGATCGGCTTCGCGTTTCCGCTGGTCAGCGACGCCGCGGTGGCGATCGCTCCGCGCGGCCGCTACGGTGCCGCTTCGGCGCACAACGGCGCGATCCGGCAGATCGGCGCAGCTGTCGGAGTCGCGATCCTGGCCGCGATCCTCGGATCCTCGGTCCGCTCGTCCTCCGTGGCTCCATATCGCGCCGGGTGGTGGTTCGCGGCCGGGTGCTTTGCTGCCGTGGCCGTCGGCGCGCTTGCGCTGAGGCCGTTTCGCAGTCCCGATCTGGACGCGGAGCAGGAACTCGGCCGGCGCCGTGACGAGCTGACGCGCCGCCGCCCCGGCACCGACGCGACCGTACGTCGCGGGTCAGCGCTCTCGACGGTCGCCTACGCCGCGGATACCGACGAGGCGCTGCTGAGCGCCGTCGCTATGTTCGCCGCGCTCTCCTCGACGGCGCGCCGCACGCTGGCCGAGCAGGCTCAGACGGTGCGGCTTGTCAGCGGCGAATGGCTGTTCAGGCAAGGCGACGCGGCCGACGCCATGTACGTGGTGCGGAGCGGACGCCTCGAGGTGCTGCGCGAAGGTGGCGGTGATCCTGAGCTGCTCGACGAGCTGGGTCGCGGATCGGTCATCGGCGAACTCGGGCTGCTCTCGGCGGGAAGCCGGGCGGCCTCGATCAGAAGCCGGCGCGACGCGAGCCTGCTGCGGATCGACCGCGAGCGCTTCACCGAGATGCTCGGCGACGCCCGATTCGCCACAGGGATCGCGGGGGCCCTGGCGGAGCAGCTGCGTCACAGCCGCCGCGTCGACGCGAGGAGTCGCACCCGGGCGAGGACGATTGCGCTCGTGCGCCGTCCCGATGAGCCGCGCGCCGCCGCCTTCGAAGATGCGCTGTTGGCCGCGCTGGCGCGGCTGCGCGACGTGGCCCGGCTCGATCGCGATCTGATACTTCGACACGCGCCGGCCGGGGACCTGGGGGTCGGGCTCGCCCAGGTCCTCGACCAGGTCGAGCCGCGACATGAGCTGGTCGTCCTGTGCGCCGTCGCCGAACCGTCAGAGGGCTGGTTTCGGTGCTGCCTGCGGCAGGCCGACCAGGTGGCGGCGTTTATCGACGCCGACACGGCAGCGTGGCGATACGAGCCGGGACCCGAGCTTCTGTCAGGGTGCGACGCCATCCTCCTCGACGCGCCTGGCGATCCGGCCGTGGCTGATCTGCTCGATTCGCTTGCGCCTCGTACGACGCATCGTGTCCACGATGGCGACGACGTTCTTCGCCTCGCGCGCCGGCTCGCGGGACGGGCGGTGGGGCTGGTGCTTTCCGGCGGCGGCGCGCGCGCGTTTGCCCACCTCGGCGTGATCGCGGAGTTGCAGGCAGCGGGAATCACGATCGATCGCGTCGGCGGCGCGAGCATGGGCGCGCTCATCGGAGCGCTCCTCGCGCGGGGCATGGACGTCGAGGAGATCGAAGCTCGTTGCTATCAGGAGTTCGTGCGGCGCAATCCCCTCGGTGACTACTGCCTGCCGCGCAGGTCGCTCACTCGTGGCGGACGGGCCCGCGCGATGCTCGAGCGGAATCTGGATGGCCTGATCGAGGACCTGCCGCGCTCTTATTTCTGCGTCACCACCGACATCATCTCGGCGCAGCTGGTTGTACACCGGCGCGGCGAGCTGGTCCCGGCGGTCGGCGCCAGCATGTCCATACCGGGCGTCTCACCACCGGTCGCGCTCGGCCGGCGCCTGCTGGTCGACGGCGGAGTTCTTGACAATCTGCCGGTCTCCACGATGGCTGCCGAGGACGAGGGTCCGGTCATCGCCTCGGACGTCACCCAGCCCGAGCAGCGTGTTATCGCGCCCGGCGAGGCTCCGCCCGACATCGGGCTGATCGAGACGCTTGCGCGCGCGATGCTGCTCGGCACCACAGACACCGAGGCGCTCGCCCGGCGCCACGCCGATCTGGCGATCCTGCCGGAGAAGGGCGAGGTGGGCCGGCTCGAGTTCTACATGCTCGAAGCCATGCGGGATGCCGGAAGGAGGGCCGCGCTGAGCGCGCTTGAGAATGCGCCGGCGAGCCTCTTTGGCTAGTGGCCCGCGGGCACAAGGGCACAAATGGCCAGGTGGCCGATGTTCCGGCGTCCACCGCGCCGTACGTTGTGCCGGATCCGACTAAAGGAGCCGAGGGTGAGCCAGCAGACGTCAAGTTCAAGCGGAAGGTCTGGGCACGGAATCCGAGACTGCTTGTCGATCGCGGATTGCCTCACCGTCGCGAACGGCATGTGCGGACTGATTGCCGTGGTCGCCGCGCTCGGGTCTGTGCGCGTTGCCGGTCATGCACCGGGTCTGAGCCACGGCCGGCTCGTGCTGTGTGCGAGCCTGATCGTCACCGGCGGCATTCTCGACCTCGTGGACGGCGCGGTCGCGCGTCTTGCTGGTGCCAGCGGCATGGGTACCGCGCTCGACACGATGAGCGACACGCTCACGTTCGGCGTCGCCCCCGCTGCGCTGCTCGTGGCCGCCGCCGCGTCTGCGCCAACCCCGTGGCGCTGGCTCGCGCTTCCTGTTGGATGCGTGTTCGTGGCCGCGGCGATGCTGCGCCTGGCGCGGTTCGCGACCTTCCCGGCCCCCGGAGGCGGGTACCTCGGCCTCCCGATGCCCGCCGCAGCAGGCGCAGCGCTGGCCCTGGTCATCGCCCATCCCTCCCCGCAACTGCTGCTCGGAGGCATCCTGCTGACGAGCGCCCTGATGGTCTCCGAAGTGCCGTATCCCCATCCCGACGGCCGCACGATCCCGCTGCTGTGCGGATACTGGGCGGCGGTGGCCGGCGCTCTGGCAGGTTGGCTTCCGCTCTGGCCCGTCGCGGTCGCCTGGCTCATCGCGATGCCCCTCGTGCCGCTGGCGGCGAGGGTTCGGACCGACCGCCACTTGCGCGTGAGGGTGCCCGCGGACGGGATCAGGGCGTTCGGCCATTCGGTCTGGACGGTCGTCCACCGGCCGCGCGTTGCGTAGGCCAGCGCTTCAGATCCTGGCCGGCGCGACGCCCGGACCGGCCGCCGTTTCCGATCGGCCGGCGTCATGAGGTGACGCCATGGCCCAGGTCGCCTCTGTCACGATCGTCGCGTGGACGAGCTGCTCGCGGCATCGGTCAATCCGCTGGTCGGCCGGCAAGCGGAACTCGCCTCGCTACGGTCCGCACTCGCCGGCACGCGCCTCGTGACCGTCACCGGGGCGGGCGGGGTCGGTAAGACCCGACTGGCACTGTCCGCGCTCGAGGGATGCGGAGGCCGTGTGGTGATGGTCGAGCTGACGGCGGTGCTCGAGCCCGCGCTGCTGACCGCGTTCGTTCTGGCGGCGGCCGGGGTGCGGTCGCAGCCGGGAGCGGACCTGTCAGGCACACTTGCCAGGGGCCTGGCCGGGCGACGGACCGTGCTGCTGCTGGACAACTGCGAGCACGTCCGTGACGAGGCCGCGTCCCTGTGCGCTCGGTTGCTGCTGGCGGCACCCGAGCTGCAGATCCTCGCGACGAGCCGGGTCCCGCTCGACGTCCCCGGGGAGACGACGTTCGAACTCTTACCTCTTTCGCTCGGGGCCGGTGGCGACGCGGTGGCCCTGTTCGTCGATCGAGGCCGGCGAGCGAGCCGATCGTTCACCGGTGACGAGGAATCCCTGGCGGCGATCGAAGTCCTGTGCGCCGAGCTGGACGGACTTCCACTCGCGATCGAGCTTGCCGCGGCGCGAACACGAATGCTCGATATCCGTCAGATCAGCGCGGACCTCGGACGTCGGCTCGACCTGCTGGCGGGCGGACGGCATGATGTCCCGCGTCACCGTTCGCTGCGCGCATCAATGCAGTGGAGCGCCAGCCTGCTGTTAGAGACCGAACGCGTCCTGTTCGAGCGCCTGTCGGTGTTCGCCGGCGGATGGCAGCTAGAGGCCGCCGAGGCGGTCTGCGCCCACGCACCAGTGCCGGCGGCCGACGTGCTCGACCTGCTCGGTGCCCTCGTCGACCGGTCGCTCGTGGCCGTCGACCGCTCTGCGGCAGGTACCCGGTTCAGGATGCTGCGCACGATCAACGCCTACGCGCTCGAGCGCCTGGAGGCCAGCGGGGACGCGGAGCCGACGCGCGCCGCACACGCCGCGTGGTGCGTCGCGCTCGTCGAGCGCACCGAGCGGCAGCTGATGGGAGGCGAGCAATCGGCGGCGCTGTCGGCTCTCGATCCAGAGGCCTACAACGTGCGTGCCGCGCTCATCTGGGCCCGGGCGGTGCAGCCGGCTTTGGGTCTGCGAATTGCGTGCGCGATGGCGCTGTACTGGCACGTCCGTGGGCGCTTCGTCGAGGGACGCCACGAACTCGCCGCGCTGCTCCGTGAGCCGGGCGCGGTCGCGCCGGTTCTCGGCGCGCGGGCACGGTGGGCGCTCGGCTTGATGCTCGTGGCGAACGGCGAACTGGCCGCGGCACGGCCGGTCGTCCGAGAGGCCGCGGCGATGGCAAGCACAGCGGGAGACCCGGGATTGGCGGCGCGCTCGCTGATCCTGGTGGGCGAGCTCGATCTGATGAGCGACCCGGCGGCGGCGCAGGAACCGCTCGATCATGCCGTTGCGCTCGCTCGACAGGCGGGCGATACATGGTGTCTGGCCGACGCACTGGGAAAGCTCGGCGCGGCAGCGCTGTATCGCAGCGAGGCGACCGAGGCAAGACCGCTGCTCGAGGAGAGCCTCGCGATCGCTCGCGAGGCCGGAGATCAGCGCTCAATCCACCGCGCCCTGGGCGGCCTTGCGCGCGTCGCCGCGATCGAGCATGACGTCGACCGGGCGATCGCGTTATTGCAGGAAAGCCTCGTCCTCTCCAAGCGGCTCGACGACCGGATCTGGATCGCCCTTGACCTCGCGATGCTCGGGGAGTTCGAACGGCTCGCCGGCCGGCCGCGGGAAGGAGAAGCGCTCGCGCGGCGCGGACTGGCGCTCGCGGAGGACATCGGCAGCGGCTATGCCCGCTACATGGCAACCGGCCTGCTGGGGCGGATCTCGCTCGCGCTGGGCAACCTGGACGACGCGGCCGACTGCTTCCAGGCCGCGCTGCAGCTCTCGGGACCTCACGGTCCCGCCCCGTTTCAGGCCTGGTGGTACCTGGGACTTGCCGACGTGGAACTGGCGCGCGGAGATCGCGGCGCCGCCGCTGCGCAAGCACGCGCAGCGCTGACGGCCGCCGAGACAATCCGCAACCGCCGCGACGCAGCCCGCGCCAGAATGATGCTCGGACTCGTGGCGCTCTCACGCTCAGAGCCCGAGGCCGCGATCGCACACCTGACCGACGCGCTGATAGTCCAACGCGAGGTCGAAGACCACAACGGAGCCCGCCGGTCGCTGGAGGCACTCCGAGACGCGTTCACGGAGACCGGACAGCTCGAGCGCACCCGGCGGTTGGAGGCGGCGCTCGCGCGTGGGGACGAGGGGCTCCAGGAAGCGGCGGCCCTCGCGCTCCGCGGACGCGGTGCCCGGCGGCGAGACCCTGAAGATGGGTGGGCCGGCCTCACCGGAGCCGAAGCCGAGGTCGCTCAGCTCGCGGCCGCCGGTGTGAGCAATCCACAGATCGCCGAGCGGCTGTACATGTCGCGCTCGACCGTAAAGACCCACCTCTCGCGCGTGTATACGAAGCTGGGAGTCGGTAACCGAACGGAATTGGCGGCGGCGGTCGCGCAGCTGCGAGAACCGATCACATGAACGCCGCGTAGCCCAGTCCAGTCGCGCGGCTATCCGGGTAAAGTCCGCTATCAGGTCCTGATGGCGGGGTCGCGGTTGGCGAGATCTCGCAACAGTCGACCGGCGTCATGTCTGCGCCGCAGTACGACAAGCGTTCCGTCATAGGCGGCGACCGTCTGGAGAATCATCGGACGCTGGCGGCGACGAAATGAGCAGATCCATCGGATGAATTCCCAGCTGATGTGGTCATAGACGCCGAGCTCGGGAACCAGCCGTCCGCGGAACCTGAGCCGTCGGCGCACGATTCCGGACAGACAGGCCCACGTCGAGACGTCCAGGAAGATGAGCGTGTCGGCGTACGCCAATCGATCGGGAAGCACCCCGAGCTTCATCCCATCCATCACCCACCTGTCGGCAGCGACCAGCGCACGGTGGCGCTGGGCCCATTGCTCAGGGGTGCACTCCACCCGCCGCCCGCCAACATTGCGCCAGTAGTGGGCGTCGATGTGCACTACGGGAAGCCCGAGCAGCGTTCCCAGGCTACGAGCGAGCGTGGTCTTGCCCGCTCCGCCACAGCCGATCACCGCGATTCGCTGCACGCTCCCAACGTACGACTCGTCCCGGACGCGCTGAAACGATGAGTCGAGATCGTCCCACGACGTCATCGGCCGGCGAACTCCGCAGGCACAGATCATCCGCTATGGATGATGGATACGGAGGTCATCCGTGGAAGGTTTCCTCCTCGTGGCAAATCCGAACCCGAGGCAGACCACGGTTCACAACTTTCGCCTAGCCCGACGCCGCCCTTGCCTAATACCCCGATCGGAGGAGAGCGCATGGGTCAAGTCTTCGTCTTCGCGCTGACCGCGGCGCTTAATCCCACGCTGCTGACCGCAGTGACGGTCATGCTGACGTTGGAGAAGCCACAACGGCTGCTGCTGGGCTACCTGCTCGGCGCGCTGCTCACGAGCATCACCTGCGGCCTCCTGCTCGTATTCGCGTTACCTAGCTCCAGCACTTCGAGCACCGCAAAACATTCTGTCAACCCAATCCTGAACGTCACGCTCGGAGCGCTCGTCCTCGTGATCGTGTTTGTCATCGCAACCGGTCGTGACACGCGGCGGCAGGCTTGGAGCGAGCGCAAACGCGAGCGCTCCAAGGACAAGGCACCCCCCCGCTGGCGGCGCCAACTGAGCAAGGGCTCGGCCCGAGATACGTTTGTCGTCGGAGCGCTGCTCAGCTTCCCGGGGGCGTCCTATATCGCCGGTATGGATGTGCTGCACAAACAGCACATCGGGACGGCGGTAACGGTGCTCGCCGTCCTCGCGTTCAACCTGATCATGCTCGTACTGCTGGAGCTTCCTCTGCTCGGGTACGCCACAAGACCGGAGTGGACCGCCGCGGCGGTGGAGCGCTTCGGCGAGTGGCTGACGCGCCGGGGCGGCCGCGTCGCCGTGATCGCCGGCGCAGCGCTGGGAGTCCTCCTGATCGCCCGCGGAATCATCAATTGGTGAACGTGGCGATGGTCATCCCGACCGGGTGATGCGTCGGGCGCCATCCGCGCAGACGATCCAGCGACACCGAGCAGGATCGGGCGAAGCGCTGACGCAAGGCCCGAAAGCTGAAGATCCCGTTTGACTCCAGGAGGCAGCACACGATGAGCAGCGACATTCAGCGTTCGGTTCTGCCGATCCCCGATCGCGTCCAGCCCGGTCTGACAACGTTTGACGCGAAGGATCCGGACACGAAGTTCCCGCCGATCCGGGAGTTGCGTCCGCCGGCGGGCGCGCCGAACGTGCTGGTGGTGCTGCTCGACGATGTCGGGTTTGGCGCGTCGAGCGTTTTCGGGGGGCCGTGCGAGACGCCGGTGGCGGAGCGGCTGGCGGGTGCCGGCTTGCGCTACAACCGCTTTCACACGACCGCGCTGTGTGCTCCGACGCGGGCAGCGCTGTTGACTGGTCGCAACCATCATTCGGTCGGGATGGGGACCATTACGGCCGCCCTGAGTAAGTCAGGGGCAACAAGCAGACTCTCTACCCGGGTATGACCAGACTCACAGAATCGAGCCTGCTGAACATCAAGAACAAGTCCTTCCAGGTCACCGCGCAGCTTGTCGTGCCCGACGGCGGGGCACGCGGCACGATCATCGCCCAGGGCGGGAGCTTCGGCGGCTGGGGGTTGATGATGCACGACGGCGCCGCGCGGTTCGCGTACAACCTGCTCGGCGTCAACGTGTTCCTGACCGACGCCGAGCGCCCCGTCTCGCCCGGGGAGCATCAGGTCCGCGCCGAGTTCGCCTACGACGGCGGCGGCCTCGCGAAGGGCGGCACCGTCACCCTGTACTACGACGGCGAGAAGACGGGTGAAGGGAAGATCGCCCTCACCGAACCGATGCTCTTCACGGCGACCGAAACGGCCGAGGTCGGCCGTGAGCTCGGCACCACCGTGCTGCCCGACACCTCGCCGAAGGACACCGAGTTCACCGGTACGATCAAATGGGTCGAGCTCACCGTCGGCGACGACGATCACACCCACATGATCGACCCGGACGAGATCATCCACATGCTGATGTCCAAACAGTAACCCGAGCGCCATTGACACTCGACGGGGTGTCAGGGCTCTCTCGGCCCGCGGGACTTCCACGACACCGTGCCGCGGGCGATCGACCGTTTCGATCCACCGATACGAATCGCCGAGCACGACGGTCGGGTCCGGCTCTACGGTCCCCAAGCCGGAGGGGACCCGCGGGACGTGCTGTTCGGCACCAATCCCCTGGGTGCGTAGCCCAGACCGGCGGCCGGAGGGCCTACCGGCGCCGTCCCGCGGATATTGTTTCCTTATGCGCCCCGTGCTCTCGCTGCTCGAGTTCCCCGCGGATGACCCCGAGCGGGCCCGCCGATTCTGGTCGGAGCTGCTCGGCCTCGCGCTCGAGGCTCGCGTCGAAGGCGAGGGCGAGGGCTGGCAGACACCGGCCGCCGGTCCTGCTGTCGGCGTTCACGCCCGCGGCCGCGGGCCCGGGGACTCCTTCTCGCTGCCGTACTTCGAGGTCGACGACCTCGCCGGCGCGATCGACCGGGTCAAGGCCCTCGGCGGGACCGTCGTCCATCCGGGCGCTCGGTGGGCGATCTGCAAGGACTCGGAGGGAAGCCCGTTCGGATTAGCGCTCGCGGATGGATCGCCGAGCGCGACGACCCACTGAGATCTCTTACTCGAGGCGCGCCGAGCACGAGGGGAGCTTGATCGGGACCGATCCGGGTGGAAGGATCGGTCTGACAAAAACGCCAAGCGAGGAGCAGTGGACCCGATGCTCGACAGCACCGCCAGGACAACCGAGCCGTTCACCGGAGACGAGTATCTGGAGAGCATCCGCGACGGCCGCGAGGTCTACGTCTACGGGGAGCGAGTCGACGACGTCACGACGCACCCGGCGTTCCGCAACACCAGCCGCTCGATCGCGCGGCTGTACGACGCCCTGCACGAGGACGGCCGGCGCGAGATCCTGACCACCCCGACCGACACCGGCTCAAGCGGCGTCACCCACAAGTTCTTCCGGTTCCCGCGGACCGTCGAAGACTGCGTCGGGGACCTCGAGGCGATCGCCGAGTGGGCCCGGCTCAGCTACGGCTGGCTCGGGCGCAGTCCGGACTACAAGGCGGCGTTCCTGGCGACGCTCGGCGCCAACGCCGACTTCTACGACCCGTATCAGGAGAACGCCAAGCGCTGGTACCGCGAGGCACAGGAACGGGTGCTCTACTGGAACCACGCGATCATCCATCCGCCGGTCGACCGCAACCGCCCGCTCGAGGAAGTCGGCGATGTGTTCATGCACGTCGAGGAGGAGCGTGACAACGGGATCGTCGTGAGCGGCGCGAAGGTCGTCGCCACCGGTTCCGCGCTGACGCACTTCAACTTCATCGCCCACTACGGACCGATCCCAGTCCAGAAGAAGGAGTTCGCCCTGGTGTGTGCCGTGTCGATGGACACGCCTGGGGTGAAGCTGATCTGCCGCCCGTCGTATGAGATGACCGCCGCCGTGATGGGCAGCCCGTTCGACTATCCGCTCTCGAGCCGGCTCGACGAGAACGACGCGATCTTCATCTTCGACAAGGTGCTCGTGCCGTGGGAGAACGTATTCGTCTACGGCGACGTCGAGAAGGCGAACAACTTCTTCCCCCGGACCGGCTTCATCCCGCGGTTCTGCTTCCACGGCTGCATCCGCCTCGCGGTCAAGCTCGACTTCATCGCCGGCCTGCTGCTCAAGGCCGTGGAAGCGACCGGGACGAAGGACTTTCGCGGCGTGCAGGCCAAGGTTGGCGAGGTGCTCGCCTGGCGCAACATGCTGTGGGGATTGGCGAGCGCGATGGCGCGCGAGCCGGACACATGGAAAGGGTCGGCGCTGCTGCCGAACATGGACTACGCGATGGCCTACCGCCTGTTCTCAACGATCGGCTATGGCCGCGTCAAGGAGATCATCGAGCACACGGTGGCCAGCGGGTTGATCTACGTCAACTCGAACGCCCGTGACTTCAAGAATCCGGATATCCGCCGCTACCTCGACCAATACGTCCGCGGCTCCAATGGCATCGACGCCGTCGAGCGGGTCAAGCTCATGAAGCTACTGTGGGACGCCCTCGGCTCTGAGTTCGGCGGCCGCCACGAGCTGTACGAGCGCAACTACAGCGGTGCTGACGAGAACATCCGTATGGAGGTGCTGTTCGCGGCGATGGGCACCGGCCGGACCGAGGCATACAAGGGCTTCGCCGAGCAGTGCATGAACGAGTACGACCTCGACGGCTGGACCGTCCCCGACCTGATCGACCCGGACGACATCAACTTCCACGCCCGGCGGGACTAGCCGGCGCCGCGCCGCCCGACCAGGTTCCCGGCCTTATAATCGCTCGTTCGTCCTACACGCGGCTGTAGCTCAGTTGGCTAGAGCGTCTGCTTGCCATGCAGAAGGTCGAGGGTTCGAGTCCCTTCAGCCGCTTCAAGAAAAGCCCCGCAAATCGCGGGGTTTTCTGTAAGCGTTCAGTCCCCGGGGCCTGCTTAGGTGAGCGCGGGGAATGGGTCGCCGCGATTGTGTGCGGTGAGGAGTTCGCTGAGGTAGGTGAACAGCGAGCGGTGTTGCATGCGGCAGGTGGTGGCTGCGGAGAGCGCGCGCTCGGCGAACCGTTCGCCGGTTTCGCTTTGGGTGCCGAGCGAGAGTTTTCGGTGGATCACGGGTCCGCGGAGCGCGCGCTCGGCGGGGTTGTTGGTCGGTTCGATCCCATCGATCCGGGTGAAGGTCCAGAGCGCGGGCCAGACCTTGAGCAGGTTGTTGGCGAACTGGCGGTGCCAGCGATTGCGTTGGCGCTTTGGGCTGGCGTCTTGGAGCAGTTGTCGTAGCTCGGCTTGGATCGGTGCGATCTCGGCCTGGAGGCGGTCGCGGTCGTGGTGCTCGTGCTGGTAGGCGCGCCAGGCGGCGAACACCTGCTTGGTGAGCGGGAATCCCTTCTCGCCGAAGGCCTTCTGCTCGGCCAGGCCGTCGGCGTGGCGGCGGAAGTCGCGTTGGAGGTGCGACCAGCACCTTGGCGCTGGTTGGGGTCGAGATGGCTGTAGCCGTTCCAGCGATCGGAGATCACGATTCCTGGGTAGGGGCCGATCAGCGCGTTGAACTGCTCGCGGTTGCAGTGCTCGGCGATCACAAAGAACGCCGCATCCAGCGTGGTCGCGGTCCACAACGCGCGGCCCCACCGCGGGTTCGCCAGCCGGTCTCATCGACATGCACAGCGCTCTGATCCAGTACCCAGTCCTGCAACTGCAGGTGCGGGCCGGCCAAAGCGTCTGAGGCGCGCTGGCAGATCGCATCCGCGCTGCCGGTCGAGAGCGTCACGCCGAACAGGTCACGCGCGAGTTCACAGATCCCGCGGCGCGAGACACGGTGCCGGGCAGTCAAAGTCACGACCGCGGCCTGCAATCTCGGCCCGAACGCGCAGCCACCGATCCCGTCAGGCAACCCGGCGCTGGTCCGCGAGCGACACTCCGGACAACGCAGCTGGTGCGTGCGATGCTCGGTCCAGATCACGCTGATCGGCGGCAACTCCGCGACCTGGTGGCGACCGAACTGCCGCCTGGGCAGCCGCTCGCTGTCAGCAAACGCGCGACCGCACCCGCCACACGCGTCCGGGTAGTGATCGACGATCTCATCGATCTGATCCTCCGGACGTAGCTCCCGGCCCGCACCGCAATGGCTCGGCTGACCGCCCGCCTTGCGCTGCTCGCCCTCCCCGCGCATGAACTCCTTCGCCTTCGCGCGCGCCTCCGCCCGCCGCTGCGCCCGCGTCTTCGGTGGATCCAACGATGGCGGCCTCGAACTCGTGCGCGAATCCTGACGCGCCCGGGCCTCCAACCGACTCAACCGCTCCTCCAGCGCCTCCACGCGCGCAGCGAGATCGAGAATGAACTGCACGCACACCTCGCGGCCGGCGTCATAAATCGCCTCCGCCTCGGCACGCTCCATGCTCGCAAGATTCGCTGCAACAAGCAGGAATCCCTGCCCAAGGCCCCGACGACTGAACGGTTACGGGTTTCTGTAAGCGTTCAGTTGGTGGGGGGACATAACTTGGCTTCGTCGAATTAGGGGGTGTGGAGCGGGCTGAGGCGGAGGCGATCTATGACGCGGGGCGTGAGGTCGTGGTTGAGGTGTTGTTGCGGATGGATCGTCAGATCCAGCAGTTGACCGTCGCAGGGTCGATCGGCTTGAGCGGGAGTTGCGGAAGAGTTCGCGGAATTCGTCGCAGCCGCCGAGTCAGGACAGGCCGAAACCGCCGTCGCGGCCGAAGGGCCGGTCGGGTCGCAAACCGGGCGGGCAGCCGGGGCATGAGGGTCACGGTCGGGAGTTGTTGCCGACCTGGGCTGTGGATGAGGTGGTCGTGCATTGGCCCTCGTCATGTGGGTGCGGGCATGTGTTCTCAGATCGGGAGCGGGTGCCGGTCGGTGATCCGTTCCGTCACCAGGTCGAGGAACTGCCGGAGATCGCGACCGTGGTGGTCGAGCATCAGTGCCAGCGGCTGCGCTGCCCGGACTGCGGCGCCCGGCAGCGGGCGCCGCTGCCGGCCGAGGTCGCGGCAAGCGCGTTCGGCCCGCGGTTCGGAGCGGCGATCGTGACTCTGTCGGTGCGTAACCGTGTCTCGCGCCGGGACGTGGTCGAGCTGTGCGAGCAGTTGTTCCGCGCGCGGCTCAGCATCGGTACGGTCGACGCGATGATCGCGCGCGCCGGCGACGCGCTCGAGGCCCCATACGACGATCTGCTCGGCCGTGTCCGCCGCTCGAGGAGCGTGAACATGGACGAGACCGGCTGGCGGCTACAAGGCCAGAAGCGGGCGCTGTGGGGTGCGTTCACCAGCAGGCACGCCGTGCTGCGGATCAAAGCCGACCGTCACGAGGACCACGCCCGCGAGTTGCTCGGCGACAGCGAAGCGATCGTGACCTCGGATCGCTGGTGGGCATACAACCACCTCCCGCTCGCCCGCCGCCAAGTCTGCTGGGCGCATCTACGCCGCGACTTCCAAGCCCACGCCGAAGGACTCGCCTCAGAGAACCAGTTCGGCGAGCACGGCCTCCGCGTCTGCGACGAGCTGTTCTGGTCCTGGGAGATCTACCAGCACACCCACGAACGCAAAGAACTGCGGCGCCGGATCCGGCCGCTGCGACGCGAGCTGAAACCGATCCTCCGCCAATACGCCACGCTATAAGCACACGCGTGGGCTCGCCCACAACCTCCTCAAAGTCTGGCCCGCTCTCTGGACATTCACCAACCACCCGGGCGTCCACCCGACCAACAACCACGCCGAACGTGCCCTCCGCGGCGCGGTCATCTACCGCAAGCTCTCACTCGGCAGCCAAAGCCAAGCCGGCGAGACCCGAATCGCCCGACTGCTCTCCGCCCACACCACCTGCCGCATCCAGAGCCGCAACCTCCACCAATACCTCGCCGACCTGCTCACCGCCACCGCCCGCGGCGACCCCCCACCCCTCCTCGCATAACCATTCCACCACCTCGAACCGAGGGACTGAACGCTTACGGGTTTCTTGTTGCCCGAATCTTGTCAATTGACGCACTCGGGTCCGGACTCGGCTCCGGAGCGAGCCGACTCAACCTCGGGTGAGGGATCAGAGGAACGAGCAGAACCCTGGGAGGCCTGGGTGCGTCCACCCTTGGACGGCGGCGGCCGGAGCGTCCCGGCGTGCGCTGGCAGCGTCCAGCAGCGCGCCGACGAGACGCTCGGCGTCGACCGGCGCCTTCATCCTGTCGGCCCGGATCTCCAGGACGTGCACGGGCTCGTCGGCCGCGGCGTTCGCGGCGGCGGCCGGCCTGGACAGCCACAAGTCGTCGAGCGTCCGGCGGAGGTACGGCATGTCGGTGTCCGCGTTGACGAGCAGGATGAAGCGCCGGAACGGGATCTGCTCGATGAGCTTGCCAAGCTCGTAGGCGCACCCCCGACGCTCATCGTTGAAGCTGGAGAGGTCCATCACGACGGCATCGGCGTCGTCGAGCAACGCCTGCAACGCCTTCCAGGTCGCGTCGTTGCACTGGATCGAGTTGAGCGGGTAGCGCAGCTGCCCGTCCGGCCTTTCGCCGAAGGACGCGACCGCCGCTGCCAGCTCGCGCTCGTCCCCGACGATGACGTCCTCGACGCGGCCGCGTAGGTAGGCGACCACCTCGCGCATGCTGCTGCCGGCGGTATCGGAGCCGTCCAGCCGTTGCATGGGACCGAGCCACCGCCAGCGGTCCGTCATGAGCGTGAAGTCGCGCAGAGCGGGGCTAGAGAACACGCGCAGCGTCAGCAGGTTGAGCGGCGCATGGACCGGATACGACGCTCGAGCTCGGCCTTCTTGCGCCGCAGCGCTACCACGTAAAGCACGGCCGGGATGACGAACGCGATGTCGAGCGGATCGATGTACGCGACGATTTCGGCGGCGCCGACCGCCAACCACGCCGCCCCGAGCAGCGGCACCACCTCGGGCGGAGCGGCACGACCTCGTCCTCCCAGCGGTCGCGTTCAGCGGCGGCGCCCCCGCGCACGCCGCGCACCGTCGATACGAGCGACTCGTCCTTGTCTTCCAGGAGCCAGAACGTCACCGCGCTGAGCGCGTTCTGCGGCGCGCCGGCCCCCACCCGCTCGACCAGCCTGCACTGGACGGCGTCCCGAGCGAGGATCGCGAGCGTGATCGCGAGCAGGGCCAGGATCAGATTCGGCAAGACGCGCGGGCCCGCGGAGACCCAGGACGCGACGAATGTGAGCCCCGTGATCGCCAGCGCCATAAGGAGCACAACGGTGCGGTAAAGACGCCGAAGGCTCGCCCCGCGCGCACGGATCGCGTCCAAACGTGCCCGGCTCTCGGCGGAGAGGGTCGGCAGTGAGCCGACCTCGACGACCTCGACCGTGAGCGGGTGACGGCCGTCGGAGACGCGACCGGCGGACGCGTCGCGGTGGCGTTGGATGCCGTCACCAAGGCGATCGCGGCTCATGCCCTGCCGGACGAGGGGCCGTGAACCTGCTTGGCGGGCACTTCCACCTTGAGCTGTACCGCAACTTTGCGGGCCCGGGCAACCTTCTGCGGGGGCATCCGGTGCTGGTCTCGATCCTGAGCCTGACGTGGGACTGATCCTCGTCGCGGCGTGGTCGGTACGCACCACCAGCCACGCGATCGCGATTGGCCTGCTGCTCGGCGGAGGGATCGGCAACCTCCTGGACCGTCTCCTACGCTCCCCGGGACCACTGCGCGGCGGCGTCGTCGACTGGATCAAGCCAACCCTGTCCGCCGGCAGCCTCAACCTCGCCGACCTAGCGATCAACGCGCGGCGTCATCGCGATCCTCGTCGGACTGGGACTTGGCTGGCTCCGCCAGCGCCGCGACCGACCAGGCGGCGACCCGGCGCCGGCATAGTCCTCGGGCGCTGCCGCGCCATCGACTCGCGGACGGTCCCGAGGCGCTGCTTGCCACCGGCGAGCGTGGCGCTGGTCGCCAACTGGATCAGCACCAGCGCAACGATCAGAAGCACCGGGAAGACGAGTCCAGCAGCGGCCGCCGCCCGTGGGGTTCGGATGCTCTGAGGGATCACCGCGGCCCGCCCGCCACCGATCCGTCGAGCAGCTTCGGTACGAGGGCCCGGGTTAGGAGAGCTGACCCGGATGGCGTCTGCCGGGGGTCATGGGGGTGTTTCCCAGTGCTACTCGCGCGCGCAGCATCGCGGCGGCCTCGCGCTCGAGGTCGACGTAGGGCTCGCCGCTGACGTCGACGGCGACGCGGTCGATCGTGCCGCCGGTGAACTCGTGGGGGTGGGCGCCGGGGTAGTCGTCGGTGACGGGTTCGCCGCTGTCGCGTCCGACGCACAGACCCTCGCCGGCGAGCATGAACTTGCCGGGCTGGGTCCTGATGCGGCCCTCGCCGACCTTCTCGTCGCCGTGGTAGAGCGACAGGATTCCGGTCGAGACGCCGGGCGGGTCCTCGCCGTCCTTCTCGAAGCTGGCCGACAGGATCAGCTTCTCGCCGACCGGCACGTCGCTGTCGCCGACGATCTTCTGCTCGGCCATCCCGACGAAGTTGTAGACGTAGTGCAGCCGGTTGTCCTTGATGTACAGCGCGTGCCCGCCGAACCGCGAGCCGTGGGCGAACAACACGCCCTCGGCGCCGGCTCGCGGAATGTCGACGAGGGCGCCGATCGCGTAGGAGCGGTTGCGGACGTTGACCGCCTGGGACTCGGGCACCTCGGCGACGCCGGGGTAGTAGACGTAGCGGTTGCGCGCCGGGCTGAGCAGCGGACGCGGGGTCATGATGATCTCCAGCGCCGAGCGGTCATCGAGCGGGAACGCGCCGTTGGCGCCGGCCTCGGCGTACCAGAGGTTGATCAGTTCGCTGCAGCCGCTCGGGCTCCTCGGCGGCGAGATCGTGCAGCTCTGAGCGGTCGACGTCGGTGTGGTAGAGCTCCCACGTGTCCTTGCCGAAGTTGCCCCAGCCGCTGAGCGTCGGATGGGTCGTGACGGCCTTCCAGCCGTCGTGCCAGATCGCCCGTGAGCCGAGCATCGAATAGAACTGCGTCGACCGCGCGGTCGGGATCGACGCGGCGTCGAAGCTGTAGCGCATGCTGACGCCGTCGAAGTCGCTCTGGACGTGCCCGCCGATCGTCTCCGGCGGCTCGACGCCGACCGCGTCGAGGATCGTCGGCACGAGGTCGATCGCGTGGTGGTACTGGTCGCGGATCTCCCCGCGCGCCTTGATTCCCTTCGGCCACGAGATGATGCACGGGTCCGAGGTGCCGCCGTTGAACTCGTAGCGCTTCCACATCTTGAACGGCGTGTTGAACGCCATCGCCCAGCCGTTCGGGTAGTGGTTGTAGGTCTTGGTGCCGCCGAGCTCGTCGAGCATCGCGAGGTTCTCCTCCATCGAGTCGGGGATTCCGTTGGCGAACTTCATCTCGTTGACCGAGCCGTTGGGGCCGCCCTCGCCGCTGGCGCCGTTGTCGGAGATCACGATCACGAGCGTGTTCTCGCGCTGTCCGGTCTCCTCCAGGTAGTCGAGCAGCCGCCCGATCTGATCGTCGGCGTGCGCCATGAAGCCGGCGTAGACCTCCGCCATGCGGCAGAACAGTCGCTGCTCGTCGGTCCGACAGCGAGTCCCACGGGCGCGTGAAGTCGAGCGCCGGGAACGGCTCCCCGTCGGGCCCGGTGCGCGTCTCGGGCGTGCCGATCGGGTTGATCGGCGGCAGCTCCGTGTCGGCCGGGACGATCCCCATCTCCTTCTGGCGCGCCAGCGTCTGCTCGCGGATCGCCTCGTAGCCCATGTCGAACTGGCCCTTGAACTTCTCGATCCACTCCTTCGGAGCGTGATGCGGCGCGTGGCACGCGCCGGGCGCGTAGTACAGGAAGAACGGCTTCTCGGGCGCGATCGCCTTCGCGTCCCTGATGAACTCGAGCGCCTTGTCGGTGAGGTCCACGGTCAGGTGGTAGCCCGTCCTCGGGCAGGCTGGGCTGGTCGACGGGATGGCTGTCGTAGACGAGATCCGGATACCACTGGCTCGTCTCGGCGCCGAGGAAGCCGTAGAAGCGCTCGAAGCCGCGGCCGGTCGGCCAGTTGCGCCGCGACGAGGCGAGGTTCATCTCGGCATCCGGGCACAGGTGCCACTTGCCGACCATGTAGGTGTTCCAGCCGCGCGCGCCGAGGATCTCCTGGATCTGGCCGTTCTCCGGCGGGATCACGCCGCTGGCGTTCGGGAAAGCCGATCGCCGCCTCGGTGATGCACGCCATGCTGTTGCGGGTGTGATTGCGCCCGGTCAGCAGGCACGAGCGCGTCGGCGAGCACAGCGCCGTCGTGTGCATCTGCGTGTAGCGCACGCCGTCGGCGACGATCCGGTCGATGTTCGGCGTCTCGATCGGGCCGCCGTAGCTGCCCAGCGCGGAGAAGCCGACGTCATCGAGCACGATGTACAGCGACATTCGGCGCGCCCTCGGGAGCCTTCGGCGCCTCGAACGGCGACCAATCCGGCACCGAGTCGCGAATGTCGACGTTGACAACGCCCTTGAACGGCTTGCTCATCGTGGCCTCCCGGTTGTCATGCAATCTCGTGTGTGCAACGGGGACTCGCCTGCGCGTGTGGCACTCAACCATCCCAGCAACGGGCGTGCGTGCCGTCATCCAGATGGGGTGATGTTCACACGCGAGCTACAAACGGCGTCTCGTCAACCCAGTGGGCGAGACAGCGCCGACACCAGCCGCTGCTTCAGACATCAAAAGACCGGCCTTCAAGCGGCCCTCATGGGAGTACTCCGACACGATCGCGTCAGTCCCGCTTCTCGGAAGCGACGAGCACATCGCCCGCGCCAAGGTCAGACCGCACAACCTGGGCGGAAAGAACATGGTCGCACGAGCCCAACGCTTGACCGCATGCCCACGGTGCCCGATCACCGCGCCCGAAACCGCCCCTGACCTCGTCGCCTATAGTCGGAGAACATCAGCAGGAAATGCCAGCCATGACCGCCGCCAACACCACGCCCCTACAGAGCAAGTTCGGCCCGATCCTCGCTGACGCCGCTGGAACGATCACCGTTCAGGAGGCAAGCGACGTCCTCGGCTGCTCGCGCTTTCGTGTCTGCGACCTGCTGACCGTGAGCGAAGGGCGTGTGCCGGTAACCGAGGTGCTGGCCCTCAGATCCACCGTGCCCCCCAGCACGCTTGAACCACCCCCCGCTGCCAAGCTCGTCCACTAAATAAGCGCGCCGATGACGGCCGAGGAGCCTGCGGCCGCCGACCTTATCGAGGGCGCGCTCGAACAAGAAGACTCGCGAGCCTGAACAACGCAGCTGCACGACCCAGAGAAGAACCCGCCTGGCACGACGGGCAGCGTGGGATCCTATGGCGCCCCGCTGTTGAACCGCGTCTCACCGAACACGAGGCCCAACCGGAACCTGACCCGGGACGTGCTCGTCACCACGGTGAGATGAATGCAGGTCTCCGCCGCGTTGGCGGCCGAGCGCATATGGCCGCAATCCGCGGGCAGCGAAGCCTGGGCGCCGCACGCAGATCGTCGCCGTTTCGAAAGCAGAAGTGTGAGCGCGCCGAGAGCCCCGAGAAGCCATCGCGGGTCGAGGCCGAGCACAACTGGATGGCAACTAGTGGCGCTGCTGATGGCAGGTTCTTGCATGGCTCCGCTGCAACCCACGGTCGGCTGTCAAGGTCGCGCACGGCGGCGAAGCGTGGCAGTTGCGACGAATTGTTGGGATTTTCGGGCGGATGGTCGGAATAGGAGTACTGTCGTTGGTGGCGCTGGCCCTGCGGCCAGAATTCTCAACCCCAGCCCGAATGCCACCAACGGCGCGATCCGCGCCACGAGGCGGGAGGCAGGGGCTACTGGTTTTGACTGCGGGGCTGGTGGGGCCGCCGGTACCGGCGCTGTTGCGTTGTAGCGGTGGCTCTGTCACTACCGAGTGACCGCTCGGGGGATCGAGTCCCTCGTACTCCGTGCGGCTCTCACGCGAGGGACGGACCGGCTTCAGCGGAGAACGCGACGGCACGATGACATCCCGTCAACGGATGGAAGCGGGCCTCAGCATCCGACATGAATGCCATTTGTGACGAACTGAGGAGGACACGATGGCCCCAAGCGCGGTCGTTGCCCAGGTTTCAGAACGTAGCCCAGCCGCCGCCCCCGTGCGGTCGGTACGGCGTGCGACTGCGCGGCGCGCGAGCACCAGACGCGCATTCGCTCGCAGCCGACAGAGCGATAGCGAGGCGAGCATCATCGGCTTTCTCGCCACTCACCCGAGAAGCACCATCGGTGATCTCGCCAGGGCCCTGAACCTCGATCCCGAACACGTCGCGACCTGCCTGACCCAGCTCACGAGCTCCGGCGAGATCTACAAGGCATCGCACGGCTACAACACGCAGCAGCCGGCCCGACTTCGCCGATGAGGGGAAGCGCTCCGTGCTCGGCCAGAGACCCGCGGCTGCGAGCTGGCCCTGCGCTCAGCACGGTAATGGCGTCGGGTCTGGGGGTGCGCGACCGGAGCGCGGGTCGTAGACGCGCTAGCACGACGGCACCTACCGACGACCTGCCCAAGTCTCCTGAGCTCGCGCGAGCGCATGCGGCCGAGTTTCGATGCATGTCGGCGGGCTAGGGCCGAACGTCTCGCGGAACGCTGGCGGTGTCGCTCCCGCCGTAGCGCAGCACGATGGGCCCCATCCCCTCCTGCGAGCACGGCAACGCGTCCCGCCTAAGCGGGTCGGCTCAGTCGGCCGTCGGCCCGTTTGCGCACCGGGGCGGCGGTTAGTGGTCGCCGGTGCCGAGGTTGCTCGGTGGCGGGTCGACGAGCTCAAGTGCACCGAACCCGGCTAGCGGCCCGTCCATCAGGAAAATCTCGATCGTGAGGTCGGGTTCGACGTGCGCCTGACTGAGGAACGCAAGCACCTTCCGACCGGTCAGCTCCTCGATCATCTCGGTGTAGCGCTCTTTCATCATCCGTTGAAAGTCGCGGCGCATCTCCAGCACCCGCTCGGGTTCGCCGCCTCCCATCATCGTGCGCTCGATCGCGGTGAACCCACCGTCGGTCAGCACGCACACGATCAGGTTGTCGAGCACGTAGGTCTTGGCTTTGATCGGCCCGCGACCGTAATGCTCACGCATGAACGCGACGATCCGGTTGGTGATCTCGGCCAGCAACCTGCCACCAACGAGCGGCCGAACGGCGCGATCCTCCGGCCCGGCGTCGCTCATCGCCAACCTCGTCGTGCTCTGCTGTCTGTACTGCTCACTGGTGCGAGTTCTCCGCCGTTGAGCCTACGTGCCTGAAGCGGACGCACAGCTCAACGTCAACACATTCTGAGCGTACCCGAACGTGGTCTCTTTTTGGATGGCTTGTATTCGGTTGGGATCTGAGTAGTGTCGGACGGGTTGAGGTTTGGCTGCGCCGCCCTCGGGGGGAGCGGCCAGGCATCAGCGCCTAACGAAAACGCGCCCCGGGGTCGCAGCGGACCGAGGAGCAGCATCGTGGGCGTTCCGTCGTACTGGTGCGATGGCTGTGGCTGGCGACCCCGTGTTTCGCTAGATGCTGTCGACTCGCATCACTGCGAGCGCCGGAGTGCCCCGCGCGATCTGGCTCACGTTCTCTCCCTCAGCGCCAAGGCCAGGTGCCGGACGGACGCGTAACGGCGATGTAGAACCCCAGCTCGATCCGTTCGCCCCGGCACAGTCAGGAATCGGGGACGCCGCGCTCTTTCCGGAGTAGCCCGGCATCTCGGGCCAGAATCGTGCCCGCCGCGCATGCAGACGGCTGGTGGCCGGCCCGGCCATTGCTCCGGGCGCTAAGTGAAGCTCGGGACATTGCAAGCGCCAGAGCGGTCACGAGGCGTCGACGCCGGCACTGCCGCTCCAGGCGTGGACCAGCAGCGACGGCCGGGGACGAGGCCTGCTCTGCGAGCGCCGCGGGTATGTCGCGCGCGTTCGCACCGCACTTCCCTTGCGCGCGGAGACGAGAGAACGCTGATCGCGCGATCCGCGAGCACAGCGGGGCGCGTTCAGGCTCGGCGCGCGCCGAAGCCGAGGCGACTGCGGCGGTGAGGCGCGACATTTACGGCTTGCTTGGCCCGGGGCGAGCGACGCTCATCGGAGCCCGCCGCGCGTCGGCCCACGCCGCTCGCGGCCTTCATGTCCGCGAGGATCGCACCTTCGGAGCGTGAGGCAACGATCGCCACTGCGAGTCCCGCGACATGCACGTGTGTTCGCCGTCCGCGGCCACGTCCTTCCTCGATCGGCAGCACAGCCACGATGTCGTCCGCTCGCACGAACCGCCCATAGCCGAGCGACACCATGCCGATGTCGGTGGCCCGCATACCGTCTTCTTCGCGCATGCACATATTGTAGCGAACACGTGTTCGATTCAGCGCCCTAGACGACAGCGTTTTTCAACCGGGGCTTGCCTAGCTGGCTCGTGCTGTCCAGTCGATGGTGCCTGTCTTGCAGGTGTCGATCTCCCGGCCGTTCTCGTCCAGGACGACTGAGAGGCTGAAGACGCCGGCAGCGCGCGTAGGGCTGGTGAAGTGTCCGGTGTCCGCGATGGCATGCACGTGTTCGGTGATGCCACTCGCGTTGGCGGTGACGTAGTCCTGCGCTCCTGTCCAACCGCTGATCGGGACGTAGGCAGACAGCGCGTGGTCGTCCCACTCCTTGCCGCTGCGACATGAGGCCTGCCACGCGATGACCGAGTTCCGAATGGCCGGCCCCGACACCGTGAATGAGATCCGAAACCGACTCGGGCCCTGCGGCGCGTCGCCGACGAACGCGGCCTGACGAGGGGTCACCAACGTCCGCGGCACGTTCAGCCAGAGGGCGGACCCGACGATCGCCAAGAACACGATTCCCCACATCACACACCAGCCCTTCGCCGGTCGCCACGGGCGATGGTGAGCGATCCCTTGCCCGACGCGACCCTCGTCGGGGATTCGAGGCCGCTCCGAGCGCTCCTCGGGCTCGAGCGTGAGCCCGTGGATGATCGAAGCGAGACCCATGATGAGAAGGAGCAGGAGCGCGAAGACGCCGCCCGCCGGCAGCCGGTCCAGAAAGATCGCAAGCGAAAGAGTCGCTACCAGGACGATCAGAATCGCGGTCCGGGATCCACGTGACAGCTGCGGTTTCGCTGGCCGTGTCGGCTGGAGCTCACGGGCTGGCTGGTTACCCGGACAGCCCTGCACACCGTCGCGCTTGAAGATCTCGAGCAAGCCCCGAAGCGCTTGCTCCACCGCGCGGCCTTGGGTCTCGGGTCGATCGTGCTCGAGCGATTCGAGCCCGGCGGCCGCGATATCCCGGGCTGCCTCCCACTGATCGGGCGAGAGATCTCCCTCGCCCGGGCGCCTCTCGGCAAGCACATCGTGAAGCCCCCGCGCGAGTTCCCGTGCTCCCACCGGCGGCGGCGCGCCCGGCTCGAAGCGCTGCAGCATGTCCTCCAGCCGACCGACCACGCGACACGGGACGAGTTGCTGGTCGGCGGCTGGCCCGGTCTGTTCGGTCCCACCAGTCACGATTCGGGATGCTGACGCGCCGCGCGCGGCCTCCGCGGGCGCACCATGGTGTCGACTTAGACCCGACTGACGCCGATCGGGAGACGGCTCCCCGTCCGCAAGCGGCAGTCTGGAGGGCCGCGAGAGCGGTCCGCGAGACTGCCCCGGCTTCGTGGAAGCAGAACTGCGCCGACCGCCGCCGTCTGCGACTGGATCGTCTGCTTGGTCGCGGATGCGGTAGCGCGCCGCGCGACGGCCTGGGCACGGATGCGAATCGTCGGCAGCTCGAGCGGCGGGGGTCACCAGGCCGAGCCGGAGGGTGGGTGCTGCCGGCTGCTGATGGCCGCTGTCCGTGCGGTGGTCTGACGCGACCCCCGTCGCCGGTCAACTCTCGCTCGTCGGGAGCGTGGCTGGCCGATCGGGTGTCTGCATGTATGCTCGCTCGGAAGCGAAGCGGAATGCTGGTGGGACGGGGCGGATCCCGCGGCGAGCTGGCTTAGGAACGGAACGTGGTCGTATGCGGGGTCTGAGATGGCGCGTCATAGTGGCTGCAGTCGTGTGCGGGCTTGTCGTCCCGGCGGCCGCCGCGGCCACGGCGTTGCCCCCGATTAAGCACGTGTTCGTGCTGATCGATGAGAATGAGAGCGCGTCGTCGACGTTCGGGACGCCGGCGAACGATCCCTATCTGGCGACGACGCTGAGGTCCGAGGGCGCCTACCTCCCTGACTACTACGGGATCGGCCACAGCAGTCTCGACAACTACATCGCCATGGTCAGCGGGCAGGCCCCGAATCCGTTCACCTCGGGTGACTGCCCGACGTTCGAGAACTTCCCGGCGGACTCGTTGGACGCCAGCGGCCAGGAGAACGGGGAAGGCTGTGTCTACCCTGCTGACGTGCCGACGCTGATGCAGCAACTCGATAGTGCCGGCCTGACCTGGCGCTCCTACGACGACAGCATGGGCGCCGATCCGACCCGCGAGTCGGCGACGTGCGGTCACCCTTCCGTCGGCAGTGCCGACAACACCGAGTCCGAGACCGCGAGCGATCAATACCCCACGCGCCACGATCCGTTCGTGTACTTCCACCACGTGATCGATAACGCCTCGGAATGCAACGCCGGTGTCGTCGGCTTCAACGGTGACGGACCCGTTGGCTCCAGCCAGCTGTCGACCGACCTGCAGAGCGCCGCGACCACCCCTAACTATGTGTTCATCACGCCGAGCCTCTGCAACGATGGTCACGATGCGACGTGTCTGAACGGGCAGGCTGGCGGACTCGCCGCCGCCGATGCGTTCTTGCGGAAATGGGTTCCTGTAATCACCTCCTCGCGGGCCTATCAGCAAAACGGACTGCTGATCATCACGTTTGACGAGGCGGAGGGCGACTCGACGGCGTGCTGCGGCGAGGTACCCGGGCCGTATGACCTGGCCAACGGGATCCAGCCGGGGGGAACCGGGCCCGGCGGCGGCGTTGTCGGCGCCGTCCTCCTGTCCCCCTACATCAAGCCCGGCACGATCTCGAGCACCCCATACAACCATTACTCGATGCTCGCCAGCGTCGAGGACCTCTTCGGTCTGCCGCGGATCGGCGACGCGGCCGGCGTCACCTCGTTCGGCAACGACGTCTTCACCAACTCGAGACCGCGTGGATCACTTGCCATCAGCAGGCGCGCGAAGGTCTCGAGGAGCGGGGTCGCGGCGGTGAGGCTCTCATGCTCTGGCGCGTCGGGCTCGACCTGTGTTGGCACGTTGACGCTCATGAGCACAGTCAAGGTAAGGACTAGACACCGGGTCCGGGGAGTCGCCAGAACCTTCACCAGGACCAAGACGATCAGACTCGGATCCGCGCGATACAGCCTCGCCGCCAACCGCTCTGAGACCTTGCGCATCCCGCTGTCGAAAACCGGTGCCAAGCTCCTCCAGCAGGCGGCGTCCCACAAACTCACGGCCGAAGCTGCGGCAAAGCCGCCGAACGCGATGACGACGACAAAGACCGTCGAACTCAACTGAACCATGCGAATGCAGGCGCGGCCTCCGCTCAGCCCAGGCCGTCCCGGTTACCCCTCAGAAGTCCGTTGCGGTTACCACGCCGAGAACGCACCGGTCCAGAACGCTACGGTGACGTGCACGCGGCACCCTTCGCACCCCGCCACGAGTCCGCGACTGCGCTAGCGCGACGCAGCAGCGGCTGCTGGCCAGCCAATCTCGCTCGCCCTCATCACGGTCCCGGACGATCTATTCCTTCGCCCGCCGGCAAGCGGTGCGTCGTCTCATTAGCGACGCGGTGCAGTCCGGCCCCTACGCGACCACGCGATCGGATTGCGGCCCGTACCCGATACACCGTGCCCGACGATTGCATTGGCCTTCTCAGCGGCGCAAAGTGGGCGACCGGGTCGTGTGAATCCGGCCGCTCATTCGGCGACGCCGGTGCGGAAGATTGGCCAACCGATTTCGGTCCGCCACGCTAGGTCGTCGCTGGTGTCGTGACTGCCGACGAGGTAGTACTCACGAATGGGTCCGTCGACGGCCAGTGCGTGCCGGGCGACGTAGGCGGCGAGGGTGCCGTAGGACCGGTCGACCTCGTCGTGCGATCCGGCATGGGTGATCGTCGCTAGCTCGACGGCTGGGATGACGGTGAGCTCAACGCGCCCCAAGGGGCGCAGCTCACCGACATACGGGACAAAGATGGTTGCCTGACCTCGCTCATCCGCGAATAGGTCATCGGAGTAGATGCCACCGGGAGGGCCGGCATCGACGACGTTCTGGGCGGCCAGCGTGCCGTACAGCTCACCGATAGCGCCCCGATACCAAGGCTCCGCATCGTCGATAGTGATCGTCGCGGTGATCGCTGCTGCCGGTGTCTCGTCCACGCGCCGGAACGAGATGCCCGTCTCTCGCGACGAGGAGGGCGCGTCCAGCAGGTCCCGTAGCGACGCGACCGCCGACTGGGTTTGAGCGAGCTCGGTCTGAAGCTCATCTAGGTGCTGGCTGATCAGCTGGTTGCGCGCGTCGAGATCTGGTGCGGCAAGGACCGCCTGGATCCGTTCGAGTGGCATGTTCAGGACGCGGAATCGGCGGATGATCTGAGCGACGGGGATTTGCTCGGCCGTGTAGCGACGGTAGCCGGTGTGTGGGTCCACATCCGCTGGTTCGAGCAGGCCGATCTGGTGGTAGTGGCGCAGCATCTTCGCGCTCACTTGCGTGGCGCGAGCGAACTCGCCAATTGAGAACGCTGATGAGTGCATACGGTCAGTTTGAACCTTCCCATAGTGGGAGAGTCAAGCCCCGAACCGGCTCTTGACTCTCCCACTACGGCTGGCCGCAACATGGTTCCTGCGGCCGCTGTCGGGCCGCTAGGACGACTCCTGCCAGCCCGAGTAGAGAGGAACAAAGCCATGCAACCCACTGAGCTAAACGGAATCGTCGCGGAGCACATCCGGGCGATCAACACCCTCGACATCGACGCCGCCACCGCCACCTTCGCGGATGACGCCTACGTCAACGACAACCGTCGTGAGTTTGTCGGCATCGACGCTGTCCGTCGCTGGATCACGAAGGAAATGGTCGGCGACCGCGTGAACATCGATGTCCGCGAAGTCCTCGACCACCACGGCGACACGATCGTGCGCGGAGCCTACGACGGCACCTTCGACCGCACGAACCTCCCCGACGAGGTAGTCCTGTCCAACTACTTCAGCGTTCGCGACGGGAAGATCGTCAGCCTCGTCGTCATCTTCAACCAGCCCGCCGGGTACTGACACACTGGCCCGCACGCCGCAGCTCCCAGCTCGCCGTGCGGGCCGACCGGCACGCCGGAAACCACCAAACTGCAGCACGACCTCAGATACGCGCACAGTCCCGGGCTACGACAGCCAACCTGGCCGTCAGCAACCGAGGTGCGACCGAGCTGATCGAACGAGCCGAACCGCCGGCCCGACCAGCGTCAGCACGCGGACGTCTGCATTACCCCGACGACCCGTAAGCCGAGCTGCGCGAGGTTGACGTCAGACGCCGCATCGCTGCATTGGTAGGGCATCGGGCTGCTGGTTCGCCACGAATCCCATCGCGGCTGCCCGCGTTCCAGTCTCGGTTAGCGCCGCCAGTTGCGGCGCGCTTGGAACGCGCGCTTGCACCGGGTCAGCGCCATGCGAAATGCGGCTCTTCCATCTGATCGACACGGGTACCGAACTGACCGCGCAGCGCGACCTCGCGAAACTGGTAGAGAATCGCGCCCGTCGGCGGATGGATCAGGTCATTGCCTAGCGGCAGCTGGAGCACGGGCAAGCTGCTCTGCGGAATCGGGGTCAAGCGGGGCTCGCAGTCGAGCAGGGCTTGCAACCCGACCCTGTAGACGGCCATCACCTCACTCGGGTCCGGGTCGAGCGCGGGGTCGTTGCCGCCCCACAGCACGACGGGGGTGATCACGAAGCCCGACCGCGTCGCGCGATCGTCGAGCCACCCGACGACGTCCTCTGCGCCCAACTCCAACCCGAGCTCTTCGGCGGTCTCCCGCAGCGCAGCGTCGAGCGGCGCCTCGCCCGCCTCGATCCGTCCACCCGGAAGCGCGTACTGGGACGCATGCCGTTTGATCCTCGACGGTCTACGGCACAACAGAAACGCCGCGCCCCCCGCCACCCCGACCATCCGCCCGTCCAACCGAGCTGACTCGGTGGCGTCCCACGGATACCCGGGAACTTCGGCCCAGTCGATCCCCTTCTCTTGGACCGGATCGACATCGTGACGCTCGAGGTCGCTGTCGACCAGCACGATCGCCACCGCGGCATGTCGTCGCCCATCCAGCGCCAGCTCGCGGCGCGGGTGCGCGCGCAGCCTATCCGCAACCGCCCGGCGCAGAGTGTCATCGAACGCAATCACCTTCCCGCGACAGGATGATGGATCACCCGAGCATCCGCGCGAACGATCTCGTCGGCCGGCCGGCTACGGCTCATCGATCCACCGGTC
>CAWJMH010000023.1:0-40549 GCA_963843915.1 uncultured Solirubrobacterales bacterium | reverse complement strand
TGAGCTGATCCCACCGCGATACCTGCATCACGACCGGCCCATCGGCAACAAGAGGCTCGTAGCTCCATCTCTCCGCAGCCGCTCGACCGCGTCCCAGGCGTACCATGGGAACCGTGAACGCCGGATAAGCGTTCACGTCATCCGCGAGGATCCCGGCGGTCGCCATGATCGCCAGCGACTGCTCGCGAGACTGTTCGGCATTCTTCGGCGCGAAGGCCGCCTGGGGTCGAGGGCCGGGCTGGCCTAGATGGCGGTCCACGCGGCAGGCGCTCCTGTAACCACAACGCAGCAAGAAATACGAACAGATGGGCATCGGAGGACGTAGCCGCGTAGGAAGTCCCACGCGCCGCGAGCGTTATCGTTGGCGACGTCGAGACCGACGTGGCAGCGCCACATCACCGTCGCCCCGGTCCGCCGGACCGCCCGCGCCAACCCGGCCGTTTGGGGATGGTGCAGTACGCCGATGTCCCGGGGATGCACCAGCTGCGGCAGACTATTCGGCGCCTGCGGCCAGCGTCTGCTCGTAGATACTCCCGCTCCGCCTCGCCCAACGGACCACCGTCCCCCGAGAACCCGTGCAGACGGCGGTGTCTTCGCTCGTCGATCACCGGGGAGAATACGCGGCTGCCCTGAAATCACGGCCCAGCGCGCGTCGACGCCGGCGCCACGACAGTAACCCAGCAACGGGCGCAACATCTCGACGACGCCGCCGCCCTTCCCAGTAGAGGTCACATCCCAGATCACGCGACCGTGCAGCTCGCGCGCGGCCTGGTCGACCAGACCGAGTAGCGCCTCGTACTCACCCGGCGACAGCACCGAACGCGAATCGCTCGGGCGCCATCGCGGGAACCGTCTCATGGTGGAGTGCGGGCATGATCTATCCGCTCGGGGCTCAGCCCGGCATCGTGAGCGCGGCAAGCGGGAGGTCGACGTCGGTGAACCCGACGGGGGCCGCGCCGAACCGATCGTCATCGCCGTGTTCGGACAGGTCACGGTCCCCCCCTTTCCCCTTGACCCTAGTCTCCAGCCAGCGCCGAGGATGCCCAGCACCCAGAACATCCAGATAGACATCTTGCAGGCGCGCGCGGATGTCGTTTGGATAGTCCCCAGGTGAACAGCATGGCCTTCAACATCCACACATTCAACCGCACCACGTTGGACGCGTCTCCCGCCGTGGCTTCGCAGCCACGGTGCTCCTCGGCCGCAACGCGTCCTCCCCCACCTGCTGAGTGACGATTCCACCCTGTTTTTCGGGGAAGTCGAGCACGCCCTCGCCGACCGACTCATGCTAGCGTCGAGGAAGTCCCCGGACTCGCCCGAACCCGTCGACGGGGATGGGCTCGTCCAGCCGCTGACCGGCACCCGCCGGCCAGTGCCTGGCATTTTAAGAGCGGCAGTGTCTCGTCGACGTCGTCCGAGATCGAGCTCCCGCCGGGCCGCGCGTCCGTGACCCTCGCCTCCACCGACCTCGATTTTTCGTCAGTGAACTCCGACGCCCACCGGCAACGCGGCCTCGACGGCCAGTGCCGTCGTTCAACGGGCTCGCCGACGGCTGAAGCGGTCGATCTTGAGGGGTGAGGAAACGGCTCTCGAACCCCATCAACCCTGCTTCGGAGCTTCGGGCCGGGTCGTCGCCGCAAGCTCACAACGGCGGGGTGCATCCCGTCGTGGTGGGCGCAACGAAGGACAAGCTCCGCGCATCTCGGTGGCGCAGGCGATCGAGCATCTCCCGGATCGCCTCGCCTGAACCTCCCAGCCCAAAGGTGATCGCCTCGGCGAAGGGCGCTGGAGCCCCCTAACCCAGCCTGACGATCGGCCTGCTGAAGGCGAGGCTCTGACCGTCGGCGCAGGTAACCAAGGCGGTTCACGCCGTCCACCCCTGACGCGCTCCCATTGAGCCAAATCAGCACCGCGCTTGGCGGCGAGGGAGCGGGCGAGGAAAGGCGTGCTGGCCCGCTCGGTCCGGACAACCACGCCACGGTCATGGGACGGTCGACGACCAATCATCTCGCGAGGCGAATATGACGGCGCCGCGATGGTCCGCGAGGGCCCGCAGCGCGAGCCGCGACTCCAGCCCGCCGTCCCCGCCGCCCGACGGTCTCCCAACATCCGCCGCGGAGTATTGGGGATCGGCTATGCTAATCGTACACTCACCAGGGGTTGTCGGCGCGAGCAGCTTGGCGGCCCGCCTTGCAGTGACGTAACTTGAACGCTCGTAGGAGGCGGCGGCAAATATAATTTTTTTTTTTTTTTTTTTTTTTTTTTTTTTTTTTTTTTTTTTTTTTTTTTTTTTTTTTTTTTTTTTTTTTTTTTTTTTTTTAAAAAAAAAAAAAAAAAAAAAGCTACCGCAGGGAGCGGCGATCGCGGCCTGAGCCGCGGCCACGCGCGCGATTGGGAGGGAGAAGCGACAGTAGCTGACGTAGTCGAGTCCCGAATCATGGAAGAAACGGATCGAGGTTGCGCAGTCTCAACCTGCTCACGCAGACACCAGCTGGATCAGGCCGCTCCCCCAGGCCCGCCTCGACGGCGATGGGCACCAGCTCACCCACGCCCTCCTCATCGATCGTCGCGAACGGGGAGCCATCGACGATCTTCTCCTCGACATAGCGGGGGTCGCATCGACCTTTGATAGCGTCGCGCGAAGAGCCGATTTAGCAATTCGAGTGATCGTTCGTGCCGAACGAGAAGAAGTGGGCGTCAGCGAGCGATCCGACGCCGGCGATGAAGCCCCGGCGGGGTTGCGACGTCGTCCCGACGCCGGAGTGAGGCCGTGGCTGAGACCTTCCTCTTCGCCACCGACACACGCGGGCTCTGACGAGCTCAAGCTGGCTGTATTCGACGAGCCGAATCTGATCTCGGGGCGAGGCCCCGCCCGGTTCGCTCGCGCACCGCCAGCGCGGCCCGGGCGATCGCGCGCACCTGCATCTCGTACACCTCGGGCTCCATCACGCCCAGCCGCACGCCGCGGGTTCCCAGCATCGGGTTGGTTTCTTCGAGCGACCGCGCCCGATCGAACTGACGCTCGAGTCCGTCGAGTCGCGGGCTGCGGTCGATCCGGGCGCGCACGATCTCCTCGTTCAGCTCGAAGCGATCGGGCAGGAACTCGTGTAGCGGCGGATCGAGCAGCCGAATCGTCACCGGCCAGCCCGGCATCGCCTCGAACAGCCCTTCGAAGTCGCTCTGCTGGAGCGGCAGCAGCTCATCCAACGCCGTCCGCCGGCCGGCCTCGTCCTCGGCCATGATCATCGCCCGCATCTTCGGCTGGCGGTCGGCGGCCATGAACATGTGCTCGGTCCGGCACAGCCCGATCCCTTCGGCCCCGAAGCGGTGCGCGTGAGCGGCGTCCTCGGGGGTGTCGGCGTTCGCCCGGACGCCGATCTGACGGAGTTCGTCCGCCCAGCGCAGGACGGTCTCGAAGCGGGCGTCGATGTTGGTCTCGACCAGCGGGACGTCGTCAGTGGTGATCGCGCCCGTTGTGCCGTCGATTGCGATGAAGTCGCCCGCGCGCAGGACGAGATCGCCGATCCGCACCTCGCCCGCCTTGAGATCGATGTCCAGAGCCGCGGCACCGGTGATCGCGGGGCGGCCCATGCCGCGCGCCACCAGTGCCGCGTGCGAGGCCTTGCCGCCCTCCGAGGTCAGGATCCCGGCGGCGGCGTGGAACCCGGCGACGTCGTCAGCCTCGGTGAACGGGCGCACGAGGATCACCGCGTTTCCGGCGGCTGCCTGTTCGACGGCCTCCGGCGCGGTGAACACGATTGCGCCCTTCGCCGCCCCCGGCGAGGCCGCGACCCCGCGAGCGAGCACCGTGTAGCGCGCGGTGGTGTCAAACGAAGGGTGCAGGAGCGCGTCGAGCGCCCCGGCGTCGATCGTGGCGACCGCCTCGGCCTTCGTCAGCAGCCGCTCCTCGAACGCGTCGACCGCAAAGCGGACCGCGGCCTGCGCTGGCCGCTTCGCGCTCCTGGTCTGGAGCATGAACAGGCGCCCCTCCTCGACCGTGAACTCGGTGTCCTGCATGTCCTTGTAGTGGGCCTCGAGCTTTCGCAGGATCTCGGTTAGCTGGTCGGCCACGTCAGCGCTCCAATCGCGCAGCTCGGAGAGGTCGCGCGGCGTTCGGACACCCGAGACCACGTCCTCGCCTTGAGCGTTCAGCAAGAAGTCGCCCGACGGTGTCTGGGCACCCGTCACCTCGTCGCGGCTGAAGGCGACACCCGAGCACGACGCCTCGCGTTTGTTGCCGTAGACCATCTGTTGCACGTTGACGGCCGTGCCCCAGTCGTCGGGTAGGCGGTTGATCCGGCGGTACTGGACGGCGCGGTCGCCCATCCAGGAGTCGAACACGGCGCGGATGGCCTGGGTCAGCTGCTCCTGCGGGTCGGTCGGGAAGTCGTAGTAGGACTTGAAGCTCTCGGTCAGCTCGCGCAGCGCATCGGCGTCGAGCTCGATGTCGAGGGTGACGTCACGCTCGCGCTTGACGCGCGCGATCTCGTCCTCGAAGCGCTCGCCCGGGATCCCGCGCACGACGTTGCCGAACATCTGCACCAGCCGGCGGTAGCAGTCCCACGCGAAGCGCTCATCCCTCGTGCGCGCCGCCAGTCCGGCGGTCGACTCGTCGTTAAGGCCGAGGTTCAGGACCGTGTCCATCATTCCCGGCATCGATACGCGCGCGCCGGACCGTACGGACACCAGCAGCGGATCGTCTGCGTCGCCGAGGCGCTTGCCGGCGCGCTTCTCGAGCGCCGCGAGCGCTCCGCCCACCTGCTCCTGCAAGCCCTCCGGCCATGTCCGGCCGGCACGCATGAATGCGACACACGCCTCGGTGGTGATCGTAAATCCGGCAGGGACCATGTCGGGTCCGAGGATGCGCGTCATCTCGGCCACCCCGGCGCCTTTCCCACCCAAGAGGTCCCGCATCTGGCGCGAGCCCTCAGCAAAGTCGTATACCCACTTGTGGGCCCCGGCCGGAGTCTCCTCGACGCTGACGGTTTCTATTTGTGTGGTCATCTCATTGCTCCCAGGGATCTCGACGTTTCGCCTACGGTTCCGTGTGAACCGCTGACTGAGGCGTAGTCTTGACGGCGGGCGCACGGCCTTTAACCGTGTGAGCTCCCCAGGCCGGTACGTAGTTTTCCCCCTGAGTAGTTCTCCGCACCGATGGTTCGGACTGGCACGCTGGCCGAACGAGCTGTGGACATCTAGCGTGGAGCGATGCTTTCACGGGCACGTTGGACGCTGGTCACCGCAGGAGCGGCCGGCGCATTGGGCGAGCTGGTCCGCCGCCGGCGATCGGCGCGCGATGTGCCCGTGGCGCGGGTGGCGCGAAAGTCGCCTTTGCCACCGTTGACAACCCAGTCGAGCCCCGGTCAGATAGCAGACCTCCAGCAGGCCTACGGCGCCGACATGGCCGCCCCATCCGCGCCGCAGCCTGGCGTGGGCACGGCCGGCGACTGACAGCGTTAGCGCGATGGGGTACATGCTCGACGACAGCTTCCGGACGATGGGCACGGTTGCGCGGGTCGTGCGCGACAGCGACGGCGGGGTTGACGTCGCGTCAGTATTTGCCGAGATTGACCGACGGCTTTCGCGCTTTGACGCGAGCAGCGAACTTTCGCGCCTCAACGCGAGTCCCGAGATCGCCGTCCCCGCCAGCTCGCTGTTGCGGGCCGCCGTCGCGGCTGCCCTGCACGCGGCGTCGCTGTCCGGTGGCCTCGTGGATCCAACGCTTCTGCGCGCGCTACGCCGCGCCGGCTATTCCGAGTCTCGCGCGCACGTCCAGCCCGCATCTTTGGTGCGAGCGCTCAGCTCGGCGCCACGCCGTCGCCCGGCACGGCCTGCGACGGCCGCCGACTGGCGATCGGTGGAGGTCGACGACAGCGCCGGCGTGATCCGCCGGCCACCCGGCTTGGAGCTAGACCTCGGAGGCTCCGTCAAGGGATGGGCCGCCGACGTCGTCGCGGACCGGCTCGGCCGCCACGGGCGCTGTGCCGTCGACTGTGGCGGAGACTTGCGGATACACGCTGGACGCGAACAGCCCTGGGAGGTGCAGGTGCGCCATCCCCTGACCGGCGCGATCGCCCACACACTCGCTGTCCGCGCCGGCGGCGTGGCGACGTCCGGCATCGACGCTCGACTGTGGGAGCGTCACGGCGGTGATTTCGCCCACCATCTGATCGACCCTGCGACCGGGAGGCCCGCCTGGACGGGCCTCATCGCGGTAACGGCGCTCGCGCCGACAGCACTGGCAGCCGAGGCGGTGGCCAAGGCCGCCCTGCTGTCGGGCCCCGCGGGGGCGCGAGCGCTCCTGGAGGCATACCGCGGCGGTGTGCTGATTCACGACGGCGGCGCGGTCGAGCCGGTAGGCCTTCGGCACTAGTCCAGCGGCGGCATCATCGGACCGTCGCCCGCCGGGTCGAGGACTCCTTCCTCCAGCCAGGCGTAGCGTCCGTCGAGCACCTTCTGCGCGGCGCGATAGCGAGCGTCGTCGTCGTTGGCCCACAGCTCGCTGAACAGCGTGTCGGCTCTGCGCTTGGCCATCGAGCAGAACAGCTGCGCGAGCTCGATCGCCTCGTCCTTGCGCTCGGGATGCTCGCGGCCGACCGTTCCGGCGTAGACGACGGTTGCGGAGATTGCGAACAGCTCGGCGCCGATGTCGACGATGCGCCCGAGGAACGTCTGCTTGTTCTCGAGCTTCGCCTGCCAGCGCGCCATCCCGTAGAACGTCTCGCGTGCGAGCTTGCGCGAGGAGCGCTCGACGTAACGAAGGTAGGTCGCCAGCGATCCGAACTCCTCGTAGGAGCGCGGATTCTGGCCCTTGCCCACGGCGAGCTGTGGCAGCCATTTGCCGTAGAACAAGCCGGCCTTCACCGCCGCGTCGGCCTTGGCCTTGACATCGCCGTCGCCCATCAGCAGCCCGCCGGCGGCCTGGAGATGCGTGTCAACCGCCTCGCGGGCAATCAGCAGGTGCATGATCTCGCTCGAGCCTTCGAAGATGCGGTTCACGCGCATGTCTCGCATCGCCTGTTCCACCGGCACGGGCTTCTCGCCACGCGCCTTCAGCGACTCAGCGGTCTCGTAGCCGCGACCGCCGCGGACCTGCATCAGCTCGTCGATCACCTTCCACGAGAGCTCGGACCCATACACCTTGCACAGCGCCGCCTCGATCCGGATGTCGTTCCGCTTGTCGTCGGCCAGGCGCGCCGCGACGTCGAGCATCGCCTCGAGACCGAATGCGCTGCCGGCGATGAATGCCAGCTTCTGGGCCACCGCGTCATGCTTGCCGATCGGTCGGCCCCACTGCACGCGCTCTCCGGCCCACTCGCGGGCGACCTTGGTTGCCCACTTCGAAGCCCCGACCGCGATTGCCATCAGCGCGAGGCGGCCTGTGTTCAGGGTGCTGAGTGCGATCTTGAGCCCGTCGCCCTCGCGCGCGATCCGGTTCTCCTCGGGGACGAACACGTCCTTGAGGACCGTCACCGAGTTCTCGATCCCGCGCAGCCCCATGAACGCGTTGCGGTGCAGGACCGTGATCCCCGCGGTGTTGTATGGGACCACAAACGCGCTGATCCCCCCGCGGTGCCCCTCGCTCTTGGGCACCTTCGCCATCACCACGACGATGTCGGCGATCGTGCCGTTCGTGGCCCACAGCTTGCGGCCATTGATCCGGTAGCCGCCCTCGACCGGAGTCGCGACCATGTCGTCGTCGACCGGGGCTGCCGCATGCTCGGGGCTGGCCGGCGTCGCCGTCGAGGCCATCCGGGCCGGATCGGAGCCGACACCCGGCTCGGTCAGCAGAAACGCGCTGATGTGGTCCTTGGCGACCAGCGGCAGCCATTTGCGCCGTTGCTCCTCGCTCCCGAACATCCGCAGCGGCTCGGCGACGCCGATCGACTGGTGGGCGCTGAGCAGGGTGCAGATCGCCGAGTGACAGTTGCCGGCGACCGCCAGCGCCTTGCTGTAGTACAGCTGTGACAGGCCCAGTCCACCGTACTCCTCCGGGACCTTCATCCCGAGCGCGCCGATGCTCTTCAGCCCGTCGACCACGCGGTCGGGGATCTTCGCGTCGCGCTCGATCTCCAGCGGATCAGCCCGCTCGGCCAGCACCGCCCGGAGCTGGCCGAGGAAACGCTCGCCCTTTTCGATCGCCTCGGGGTCGAGCCGCGGCTGCGGGTGGATCAGATCGAGGCGGAAATCGCCCAGGAACAGCTGCTTGCCGAAGCTCGGCAGCTTCCATTCGGTTTCTCGCGCCGCCTCGACGACGTCGCGAGCCTCTTTCTCTGAAACGTTGGTAGCCATTTACCAGTCCAATCACATGTTGAGTCCGCCGTCGACATCCCAGATCTGCCCGGTGATGTAACCCGAGGCGTCCTGGGCGAAGAAGCCGACTACGCGCGCGATTTCCTCCGGAAGTGCCATCCGATGCATCGGAATCTGCTCCATGATGTCCGCCAGCATGAATGGCGGGATCGTGACAACCATGTCGGTGTCGGTCAGGCCCGGGCGATGCAGTTGACCGTGACGCCGATACCTTTCTCGAGCTTTCCGCCCACTCGGAGAGCCAGCGCCACCTCTCTGGCGAGCGTCTTCGTGAGGCCGAACATCCCCGCCTTCGCGGCCGTGTAGTTCACCTGGCCGATGTTGCCCATCTCGCCGCCAACCGACGAGATGTTGATGACCCGCCCCGAGCCCCTAGCGATCATGGCGCGACGGCCGGCTTGGACATGTAGAAGGCCCCCGACAGGTCGACCCTGATCACCTTGTCCCAATCGGTCGGCGACAGCTTCCAAGCCCCTTTGTCGACCGTGATGCCCGCGTTGTTGACCAGGATGTCCAGCTGCCCGTGCTCCTTGATCACCTCCTTGACGACGCGCTCGCAGTCCTCCGCATCACCGATGTTGCCCTGATGCAGCGACAGCGTGCCGCCCTCGGCCTCGATTGCCTGCCTTAGCTCGTCCGCGCGGCCCTGATTCGAGGAGTACCCCGCGGCGACGACCGCGCCGTCGGCGGCGAGTGAGTGGCAGATCGCTGCGCCGATGCCGCGGGTGCCTCCCGTGACCAGCGCGACCCGTCCGGTGAGATCGCGGTCGCGCGCAGCGGGCTGAGACTGGGAATGTGTGGTAGCCATTGTGCTGTCCCTTTCCGTTTCTAGTAGATCCGCTCGACGATCATCGCCTGGCCCAATCCGCCGGCGACGCACATCGACTCGAGGCCGTACCTGCCGCCCACCGAGTCGAGGTTGTTGAGCAGGGTGGTCATGATCCGTGCGCCCGTCGCGCCGAATGGATGGCCGAGCGCGATCGCGCCGCCATTGATGTTGAGCTTTTCTGGATCGATGCCCAGCTCGTCGCGACACGGCAGCACCTGCGCCGCGAACGCCTCGTTGAGCTCGACGAGGTCGATATCGTCGATCGTCAAACCGGCCTGCTTGAGGACCGCCTTGACCGCCGGGATCGGTCCGAGGCCCATGATCTCGGGGCGGATCGCCGCCACCGCGGAGGCCACGATCCGCGCCCGCGGTTTGAGGCCGCGCTCGGCGGCCTTCTCCTCCGACATCACGAGCACGGCGGCGGCGCCGTCATTGAGCGGGCATGAGTTGCCCGGGGTCACACTGCCGCCGGGCTTGAACGCGGCCTTGAGCTTCGCCAGCGTCTCCACGGTAGTGCCCGCTCGAGGCCCGTCGTCTCTCATGACCGTATGTGCGGCGATGACGTCGCCACCGGCGTCGTGGGTCTCGGGGATGTCCACGCCCACGACCTCGGAGTCGAAGTGGCCGCTCTCGCGCGCCGCGACCGCACGTTGCTGAGACAGCGCCGCCCACTCGTCCTGCGACTCGCGGCTGACCTTGCAACGCTCGGCCACGTTCTCGGCCGTCATCCCCATCGGGATGTAGACGTTGTAGCCGTTGCCGTTTGTCCCGTCGAGCTTCGGGTTCATCACCGGAAGCGACATGCCTGCGCCGCGGGACGTGCATTCGACGCCCGCCGCGATGTACTGGTCGCCTTCGCCGGCCTTGATCGCGTGGAACGCCATGCGGATCGTCTGCAGCGAAGATGCGCAAAAGCGGCTCACGGTGACCGCCGGGACGTGGTGGTCGAATCCCGCGAGCAACACGGCGTTGCGGCCGATGTTGTAGCCCTGCTCGTGGTCGGGAAACCCGCAGCCCATCATCACGTCGTTCGTCTCGCGGAAGTCGACTTCCGGGTTCCGCTCAACGAGCGCGCGTAGGGGGATGGCGGCGAGGTCGTCAGCACGGAGATCGCGCAGCGTTCCTCTGATCGCCTTGCCGATAGGCGTGCGGATTGCGTCGACTATGACTGCTTCAGACATGGATCCTCCTGAGACGCGATCCCACAGAGGACCGGACGGTGACTTGGCTGATGCGTTCAGTCTTGGCAATCGGAGTCGATGTCTCATCCGCCGGCGCCCACACCGGCGCTGCGGAGAACTACGCAATGGCGGGGGGCAGGCGGGCCTCTAGATCGAACCCGCGCCGCGCTCGCACGGCGACACCTCGGGGAGCACCAAGCGCGGCCGCCGAACTTCTCCGTCGGGGCGAGCACCTTGGCAGTCCCGTCGATCACGATCTCGCCCCGCTGGTTGACGCAGCGGCAATCGAGCACCACACGATGCCGCGTCTGACCCTTGGACTCGACAGTGACCGAGACGCTGATCGTGTCTCCGATGGTGATCGGGTGGCGAAAGCGCAGCGTCTGCTCGAGGTAGATCGGTCCAGGCCCGGGCAGCCGGGTGCCGAGCAGCGTGGAGATGAGCGAGGCGCCCGACACGCGGTGGGCGACGATCCCGTGGAACCGGTCGCTGCGGGCATGTTCCTCGTCAACGTGGGCGGGGTCTATGTCGCTCGACAGCACAGCGAACAGCTCACCGTCCCGCCAGCTCGACGTGCGCTCGAGAGAGGCGCTGTCACCGACCTCGATCTCGTCGAACGTACGGTTCTCGATCGGCGGATCGGCCGCCGGCGCGTCGACGCTCGTGGGTGCCGGCGCGATCCGGTTTACGTTCTCGGCGCCCATGGGGGCAAGGTAGGCACGCGACTGTCGCGCGCAATCCGCTGTAGATATGCGACTACCGCGGGCGAACCCGCGGCAGGACCCTCGGGTTTGTTCGGATGAGAGCGGCGGCGTGACGTGTAGGGTCGCCACGGACGCCGCGCGCCGTTTCCGACCCGACCGGAGGACCCATGAGTGAGATCGAGCATGTCCACGCCCGCCAGATCCTCGACAGTCGGGGCAACCCAACCGTCGAAGTCGACGGGCGGCTCGTCTCCGGTGCGTCGGGCCGCGCCGCGGTGCCGTCCGGAGCCTCGACCGGAACCAGGGAGGCTCTCGAGCTCCGCGACGGAGGCAGCGCGTTCGGTGGCAAGGGCGTCGGACGTGCGATCCAAAACGTCAATGGCGAGATCGCCGCAGCCGCGATCGGGGTGGATGCCGATGACCAGCGCGGGCTCGATCACAGGCTGACGGCGCTCGATGGCACCGACGGCAAGGCTCGGCTGGGAGCGAACGCGATTCTCGGGGTTTCGATGGCCGCGGCCCGCGCGGCCGCGGCCGACGCGGGAGAACCGCTGTGGCGCTATCTGGGGGGCGCGGAGGCGAGCCTGCTGCCGGTACCGACGATGAACGTGCTGAACGGCGGGGTGCATGCCGACAACCCCGTCGATTTTCAGGAGTTCATGATCGCGCCGGTGGGTGCCGACTCGTTCGCGCAGGCGGTCCAGATGGGCGCGGAGGTGTACCACGAGCTTCAACGCACCTTGAGAAGCAAAGCGCTGAGTACGGCCGTGGGGGACGAGGGGGGCTTTGCCCCGGCGCTCGCCTCGAACGAGGCGCCTCTGGAGTTGCTCGTGAGTGCGATCACCAGTGCGGGCTATCGGCCCGGCGAGGACCTAGCGATCTGCCTCGACCCCGCCGCTAGCGAATTCTTCAAGGACGGCCGATACGAATTGGCCGGCGAAGGACGATCGCTGTCGTCGGCGGAGATGGTCGATTACTGGTCGGCGATCACCGAGCGGTACCCGGTGGTGTCGCTGGAGGATGGGATGGCCGAACAAGACTGGGACGGCTGGGGCCACCTCACCGAGCGTCTCGGCAGCCGTCTCCAGCTCGTCGGCGACGACATCTTTGTTACCAATCCCGCGATTCTGCGCGACGGCATCGAGCGTGGCGTTGCCAACTCAATCCTGATCAAGCTCAATCAGATCGGGACACTCACCGAGACGTTGGACACGATCGCGCTCGCACGCGAGGCGGGATACCGAGCCGTGATCTCGCATCGCTGAGGTGAAACCGAGGACACGTTCATCGCCGACCTGGTCGTGGCCACCGGGGTTGGTCAGATAAAGACCGGCGCACCGGCTCGTTCGGAGCGCGTAGCCAAGTACAACCAGCTTCTACGGATCGAAGAGGAACTCGGCGACCGCGCGCGATACGCAGGCCGTGAGGCCGTCGCTCTGGCCTGATCCATAGGCGAATCAACTCCCGCGCGCCCGCTGCTGCTGCTGCTGCTGTCTGGTTGCTGGCGCGACGTGGGGTTCGAGGCCGTGCGGATTCCGGCATGTGGAAAACCCGCAGTGGTCGTTCGGTTGGCGGCGGATCACGACGCTCGAGGTCGGCCTTAGCGTGTCGTGAGCGAAACCACGAGGAGATGAAAGCCATGCCCGACACTGTTACTCAGACTTATCACGGCAGCTACCTGATGCCGTCACTCGAGCACGCGACCGTTTCGGACGCGATGCATCCCGGGATCCTGTCGTGCGAGCCCGACGCGACCGCGAGCGAGGTGGCGCGGTTGATGGCCGCCCATCACGTTCATTGCGTGGCTGTGGTGGGCATCTCGCATGAGGAGCCGGAATGCTTCGTGTGGGGGATCATCTCCGATCTTGATTTGGTCGCGGCGGGGATTCGCCACGAGCAGGAGCCGACGGCAAGGGATCTCGCGGCGCAGCCGGTCATCGCGGTCACGCCGAGCGTGCCGTTGCGTGAGGCCGCCGAGACTGATGGTGAGGAACCGCGTGAGTCATCTCGTGGTCACCGATGCCGAGGCGGGTCGTCCGATCGGGATTCTGTCCACACTGGACGTGGCTGGAGTGCTCGCGTGGGGCGAGGCCTGACCCGGCGCCGGTCGGACGCTAGTCCATCCACCCGACCGGATCAGAGGAGAAAAACGATGTACAAGAACGTGATCTGGGCGACTGACGGCTCCGAGGCCGCGGATCGGGCGCTGACACATGCCAAGGCGCTCGCAACCGAGAGCGGCGGCCGTCTCACCGTCGTCTACTGCGAGGAGTTCACGCTCCCGGGCAAAGCGGGCGGCAGCCTCCCGATCCACGCCAACGAAGACGAGGTCCAGGCCAAGATCGATCGTCAGGTCGCGGAGCTCGCGAGCAACGGCACCCGCGCGAGACTGCAGAGAACGCGGAGCCAGGTCGGAAACGCCGCTCACGCGATCGCCGAACTCGCGACCCAAGATCACGCCGACGTGATCGTCGTGGGTACTCGCGGGCGCACGGCACTCGCCGGACTGCTGCTCGGAGGCGTCACCCAGCGCCTGCTGCACATCGCCCCGTGCCCGGTGCTGGCGGTTCCCCCGGAACACAACTCGGGCGCCTGAGCGACCGTTCTGTACCCGGAGACCCTCGTGCTCTATTTCCACCACCCATCCTCGCTCGAGCACGATCCGCGTCTGCTTTCGCCCGACCATCCGGACACGCCGGAGCGCATCAGCGCGATCGAGACGGCGATGGCCGAGGTGGGGTGGCTCGGCTGCGACGTGCGCGACGCGCCGGCCGCAGGCGAGCGGGAGCTCGAACTGGTGCACACGGCCTCGCACGTGCAGGCGACCCGGGACCTGTGCGCCGCTGGAGGCGGTCAGATCGACTCGGACACGTTCGTCGGCGAGGCCTCCTACCGAGCCGCCTTGCACGCCGCCGGCGGTGCCTGCGAAATGGTGCGGGCGCTGATGCGCGGCGAGGCCCGCGCCGGCTTCAGCGCGATGCGACCGTCAGGCCATCACGCCGACCAGGATTACGCGATGGGCTTCTGCCTGTTCAACAACGTCGCGATCGCGGCCGAGCTGGCGGTCCGCGACCTCGGCGTCGAGCGGGTCATGATCATTGACTGGGACGTTCACCACGGCAACGGGACCGCGGACATCTTCCGCCGGCGCTCCGACGTGCTGTACGCGAGCATCCATGAGCTGGGGCTGTTCCCGGGGACCGGCGAGGTCAGCGACGCCGGCTCAGCCGACGGCCGCGGGTTCACGATCAACGTCCCTGTCCCCCACGGGTCCGACGAGGAGACGTGGGTGTCCGCGCTCGAGTGGGTGATCATCCCCGCAGGCCTCGAGTTCGCGCCAGAGCTCATCCTGATCTCCGCCGGCTTCGACGCGCATCGCGACGACCCGCTCGGCCACTGCCTGCTCGAAGCGAGCTCGTTCGCGCAGATGGCCTGCCACGTCCGTGACATGGCCGCGACGCTCGACGCCCCCGTCGGCGCCGTGCTCGAAGGCGGCTATGAACCCGGGGCGCTGACCGAGTGCGTTATGGCGACGATCGCGGCGCTGGCCGGGGTGGGAACGGCCGAATCGATCGCACCGGATCCGTTCGTGACCTCGCGCGTCGCCGCACACGTCGGTCACTACTGGACGCTGTAGTCAGACCGCCGGCGCGCCGAGGAGACGCTCGGCTCGCTGCTTGATCCCGTGCAACATCTTGCGCTCCATGATGAGCGAGGCCGCTTCCATCGGCACCATGCCGATTCGCGCCGCAAGCGTCGTCAGACGAAACCGGTTGCGGCTGATCAGCCTGGTGGTGCCAACCTGATCTGTGAGCACGAACGTCCAGACCCAGTTGCCGTCCTCTGAGCGCCAGGCAAGCACGCGACCGGGCACTACCCGATCGAGTCGCATACGGTTTGAGCCGAGAGCGATTAGCTCACCAACCGCGGGTGCTGAAACTGCGGCAGGACCGTATCGGCGCTGTGCATGTTCAACCCCAACAGGTTCTCGATCCAGTCGTAGGTGTAAGCGCCGCCGCGCGGCGACGGTCCCATCTGCGCAAGCCAGGGCCATACGACGGAGGCTGGCGCGTGAATGTCGATCGCTCGCGTTGAAACTCCGTCGGCGTCCTCGAGCAGCTCGTCGCCGGGCAGCCGGGATGTCGCCTCCGACTCGGTCGCGCCTCATGTCAGGACGGCCCGACGGAGCCGAGCGCGGTACATGGCGCCCGCGCCCACGGCCAGGGTGGCCGCGAGCCAAGCGCGGTTCACCGGGTCCCGAGGGGCGGCATCTCTCGCTGCGGCTCGTCCTTGCTGATCGACCGTCGCGCGTACAACGCGTTGAACGCGAGACGGACTCCCCAACCGAGCGTCACGACGCGAACAGGTGGGCCATAAAGCCGCTGAAGGCCGGCCAAGGCCACCAGCTGTGCGGACGCTTCTTCAGCCGTCGCGGCGCCTGTTCGCGCAGAAATTCGCGATGACTCGCGATGATCTCTTCAAAGGTCTCTGTCTGTTCAGCTTCCATGACACGATATTCCCACGGTGCGCCCGGCCGCTCATCCGGGGTCACCTGCACGATCCACGGGAAAATACGGAACCGACTCGCGACGATGTTGACCGCGAGGCTCTACGCCCTCGTCGGATCATCGCGATCGATCTCGCCGACAGCCGTCTCGAGGGCGCTCGGAGGTTTGGCGCCGACGTAACGATCAACAATGGTCGCGATGACGCGGTCGCACAGATCATGGAGCTGACCGACGGTCCCGGGGCCGATTGCGCGTTCGAGGCCGTTGGCGTTCCGGGGACGTTCGAGCTCGCGGCGGAGTTGATCCGCCCAGGCGGCAGACTCGCGGACATCGGCGTCCGCGGCAGCCCCGTGGCGTTGGCGCCGGTCCGATACGGCCCGTCGTTCGACTCGACGGTAGTCCGCTCATGCTGCGCGGGGCTCGCTCCATTCGCATCGCAGGTCCGCGGGTAACTACTTGCCGCCACCAGCGGTTACGCGCGATGCAGCCCTTGCTCGACGGCTCTACGGTCGCGATATGGACAAACAGCAACCACCATCGACCGCGAGCCAGACCGTATTCCGGGATCTCCGCGCGCGTGACAAGCGGCGCGATCGCGTCGCGAAGCTGCTCCAGGCGCAACGCAAACGGCGGATCAGCGGCATGGAGGCACAGCTCGAGCGTTGGACGCGCCACAGGTAGCGCGTGCTCCCTGAGGACCCCATGACCACCGGATCAGCTCGAGGGGGCCACGGCTCGCGGGGTGACGCTTCGGGGCATGCGGACCTCGCCCACGGAATCGCCTTCGGTACTGGTTGCGGAGAGGCCGAGGTTGAGTAGGACAGGGCGCACCCACCCGGCTCACGAAGCCAAGCGTTGCTCGCTCGGCGCCGCCGAGGCGCCTAGATCGTCAGACTGTCCGGTCAGTGCTTCGCCACACGCGAGTGACGACATTTCCCAACCGGGGCACGGTGCTCGAGCGAATCGATCTGAAGAATCGGTCGGCCGCCATGCCTTTCGGAACGCCCGTTCGTTCACTCCCCTCGCCTCGGACAAGACGCAGTAGTTCACTAGGCGCTTAGGCCGGCGCCGAGGAGCTCGTCGGCGATCTCGCCGGCGAACCGATCAATCGCATCCCAGTCGCGATCGTCTTGCTCGGGCGCGTGGATGGTTCGGGCGACCGTCCGCTCTGCGAAATGCAGCCGCTTCATCTCCAGCCGGCCGGCGAAGGTCCGATGCGTCGTCGCCCGGGTGAGCCGGAGTAACACGGCGACGTCAGCGGGTGTGCCAGGCGGGATCGGGTGCTCAGCCGGCCCCAGGGGGCCGGAGCTGAACAGCCACACCGGCATCACGCATAACGCCGAGGCGTGGAGTTGGGCGAAGCGGCGGGCGTCGGCGAGCCATCGTCCCATGTACACGGCGCTGCCGAGCACAACCGCGCCATACCGGTCGACGCTCGCGACCTCTCCGATCGGGAGTGCCTCGGCGTCGACTCCACGCTCGACGAGCCCGGCGGCAATCGCCTCGGCGATCTCATGGGTGCCATGGTGGCGGGTGGCTGCGGTGACGAGAACTTTCACGGGAGCGCTCCTGGATGTCAGCGGACGGGGTGTCGTTGCTCGGCGCGCCAATCGCGCCGCTTAGCTTCGTATTCCGGCGGAAGGGCTCCCTGCAGTGCCTCGGCCGCGTCGAGTGCGTTGAGCGCAGAGGCGTAGTCGCCCCAGCGGGCATCGCAGTCCGCGAGTAGGAGCGCGAGCGCGAGCGCGTCCTGCTGCTCCTCGTGCGAGCCCGCTGGTCCCGGCACGGGGACGCGGTCGGCGAGCACGCCGGCGCTCAGCAGCGACGGCCGGGCTGTGGCGAGATACGGAGCCATATAGCGGCCGGCGATCTTCGCCGGAGGCCACCACAGCGCCTGGCCGGCCGCGGCCGAGGCGTCGCGCGACGGTCGACGAGCCGACGTGGCCTCGATCGCCACCGTCGCTTCGTGGTGTAAGCGTTGCGGCTCGGCGCGCAGGTAGAGGGGCGCGCCGCCGGTCAGCAGCAGTCCGCGGAGCACGGGCCGGAACGGCGTCGGAGTGATCACGGCGCCGGCTTCACCCGCGATCGTCTCCGCCACGGCGTCCGCCTGTTGCGCTCGCGAGGCCTCCCTGCTTGAGCGGGAACGTCGTGACGTCGCCCGCGGCGTAGACGTGCTCGACGCCGCTGACCCGGCCGAACTTGTCGACCGGAATGAAGCCGTGGGGATCATGAGGGAGGCCGGGCAGTCTCGGACCCTCGAGCACCGGCAGCGTGATCACCCGGTCGACGAACACCTCGGCGCCCCCGGCGAGCAACAGCTTGCGGCCACGTACAACCGCGGGGAGCGATGATGAACGAACGGCAACCCCTCGGGACGCAAGCAGCGGACGTATGGCGTCAGCGGCTGCGGGGCCGAACAGTTCGAGCGGCTCCTCCTCGGGGGTGACCAGCGTCACCGGTACGTCGCCGTGACCGTGCTCATGGAGGTGGCCGGCGGTCATCAGCGCGAGCTCGTACAAAGGCAACGGCCACATGCCCGCCGATGGAAGCGCGAGCGCCACCGACTCGCGCACGGCCCGTCGTCAGATCACGGAGCAGACCACGCAGAGCGGGAACATCGTCGCGGCCGCCGAAGGTAAACGCGCCCGGAAACGGAGCCCGGGGCACGGCCCCGGTGGCCACCACAAGGACGTCGAACGGAATCCGTCGTGCCGCTCCCCGTGACCGCGATCCGGGTACCGACATCGACGTCGGCCAGGGTGTCGCGAACGAGCTCGCCGCCGCCCTGATCGGCGAGTATTTCGGCGAGGTCATACACGCGGGCCTCAGCCGCGGTCGAAGGCCTCGCCGACGGTCACGGGTCGGTAGACAAACTCGGCCGTCGGCGAGAGCAGCGTGACGTCGACGAGACCGCCGGCGAGCGCCCGAAGCGCCAGCAACGTCTCCAATGAGGCGACACCACCGCCGACGATCACCACGTGCATCCGGTCGCGCAAACTCATGAGCACGATGGCGTCGCGGGCCCCGAGGCCTCGCGGTTGCTCTCAGAATCCATGGCTGGACCGTAATCCGCGGTTACGGCGGGGACATCGTGGAAGTCGCAGCAGTGCAATCCGTATTTTTCCGACACCAGATCGCTGTTAGGCCCGGATGCCCGGGTCGAAGCCGGCCGGCGAATCTTTGGGCCATGACTGATCGACGAGTTCGCGCCCTTTCGCTTGGCAAGATCCGTGTACGCGACTGCATGCATGCCGGGGTCATGACCTGTGCACCCGACGACTCCATCCGGTCGGTCGCGGCGACCATGGCCAACTATCGAGTCCACGCGGTCGTGGTCACGAGGCCAAACGGCACCCGACCACTCGGCATCGTGTCCGACCTGGACATGGTCTCGGCAGCGGCCGTCGGCGACGCGGATATCACTGCGCTCCAGGCCGCCGCGACCGAGCCGCTGACGATCTCGGCTGACGAGTCACTCGAGCGCGCAGCGAAGGCCATGAGCGAACACGCCGTGTCGCACCTGGTGGTCGTCGACGCGGCCGGCGGCTATCCCCTCGGCGTGCTGTCGACGCTCGACATCGCCGCCGTGTGCGCTGACGACTGACCGGCGGTCGCGATTAGTCCGGAACCGATGAGCTCAACTGCCCCGGCATATCCCTGTGAGAGAGAAGCTGATGTCGTCCTACGCGACGGAGCGACCACGCACGTGCGGCCCGTCCGGTCCGACGACGCCGCAGCGGTTCACAAATTTCTCGAGGCGCTGTCTCCGGACTCGATCGGGTACCGGTTCTTCGGCGCCCCCAATCTTGACTGGGCGACCCAGTGGTCGATCGACGTCGATTACGCCGATCGCTTCGCGTTGGTTGTGGAGAGCGGGAACCCGCGGGCGATCGTGGCCCATGCACTGTACGTGCGGATCGACCCGGAGCGCGCCGAGGTGGCGTTTGTCGTCGCCGACCGCTGGCAAGGGCGGGGAATCTCGACGATCCTCCTCGCGCACCTGGCGGAAGTGGCCGGGGCGCACGGGATCTCTACGTTCGTCGCGGAGGTGCTGCCGCACAACCATCGCATGATCGACGTCTTCCGTCGCAGCGGATTTCCGGTGGAGCTCCACTCGGTCCCCGGCGCGCTCGAGATCGAGCTACCGACCTCGCTGTCCGTGGGGGCGATCGAACGGTTCGAGGAACGGGAGCGAAGCGGGGCGGTGGCCGCCGTGAAGAGTTTCCTCGAGCCGCGCTCGGTGGCCGTGATCGGCGCGTCTCGCCACCGCGGAACGGTCGGCGGCGAGATCCTCCACAACCTGCTCGCCGCCGAGTTCAGGGGGCCGGTGTACGCGGTCAACGACAAGGCCGACGTCGTCCAGTCGCTGCCGGCATACCGGTCGGTGGCCGAGATTCCGGGAGGAGTCGAACTTGCGGTGGTCGCCGTGCCCGCGGAGGGAGTCCTGGCCGTCTCGCGCGAATGCGCGGCCGCCGGTGTTCGGGCCCTGCTGATCGTCTCATCAGGTTTCGCGGAAACCGGCGGAGAGGGCGCCGCTCGCCAGCGCGAGCTGCTCGAGGTGTGCCGAGACGCCGGAATCCGGATTGTCGGCCCTAACTGTCTGGGCGTGCTCAACACATCCTCGGAGGTTCGCCTGAACGCGACCTTCGCCGCCCCCGTGGCCGTCCCGGGTGGGGTCGGGTTCATGTCCCAGAGCGGCGGTCTCGGGATCGCGATCATCGAGGCGGCGAGCCGCTTGGGCATCGGGCTGTCGTCGTTCGTCTCGGTGGGAAACAAATGCGATCTCTCGGGCAACGACTTTCTTCAGTACTGGGAGCAGGACCCTGACACCAAGCTCGCGCTTTTATACCTCGAGTCGTTCGGCAACCCCCGGAAGTTCGCTCGGATAGCCCGCCGGGTGGCCGCGACCAAACCGATCCTCGCCGTCAAGAGCGGACGGTCAGTCGCGGGTGCCCGCGCGACGTTGTCCCACACCGGGGCGATGCTCTCGGCCTCCGATGTGACGGTCGATGCCCTATTCGACCAGGCGGGGGTTATCCGGACCGACACGATGCAAGAGCTGTTCGACGTCGCCGCGTTGCTCTCGGCGCAGCCGGTCCCGGGTGGCGACCGGGTGGCGATCGTCACCAATGGTGGAGGTCCCGGGATCCTGTGCGCGGACGCGTGCCAGGCAAACGGTGTGGAGATCGTGGAGCTTCCGGCTGACGTCCGAGCCCGGCTCGCCGAGTTACTCCCGCCGGGTGCCGCGGTTGGCAATCCGATCGACATGATCGCCACCGCCTCGGCGGCCGACTACCGCCGCACGCTCCAGACGCTGGCAGATGCGGATGCGTGCGACGCGATCATCACCATCTTCGTCCCCGCGCTCGTGACCACGGCCGCGGAGGTCGCGACGGCGATTCGCGAGTTCGCGCAGGCCAACCCCGCCGTCGCGACCGCTGCGGTGTTCATGGTCAGCGGCGGTGTCCCGCGCGAGCTGAGCTCAGACCGCGTGTGTGTGCCCGGCTATGAGTTTCCGGAGGCCGCCGCGGGCGCGGTAGCACTGGCCGTCCGTCACGGCCGCTGGCGAGCACGAGACGTCGGCTCCGTGCCGCGGTTCGAAGGCCTTCGATCGGTCGAGGCGGCGGCGCTCATCAGCCAGGAGCTTGCGCGTGACGAAGCCTGGATGTCGCCGAAGTGCGTCGCGGAGCTGTTCGACTGCTTCGGTCTGCCCCTGATCGCCACGCGCGTCGTGAGCGATGCCGAGCAGGCGGTCGCGGCTGCGAAGGAGCTCGGCGTCCCGGTCGCGCTGAAGGCAATCGCTCCCGGACTCGTTCACAAGACCGATGCCGGCGGCGTGCGGCTAGGGCTTGACCGGCCCGATGCCGTACGCAAGGCCGCGGTCGACATCGAGCATGCCGTCACGCAGGCCGGACGCCGGCTGGACGGTTTGATCGTCCAGCCGATGGCGCCCTCCGGGGTCGAGCTGATCGTCGGCGTGGTGCACGACCACAGCTTCGGCCCTGTCCTCGCTTGCGGCGCCGGCGGGACAACGGCGGAGCTGGTCAGCGACGTTGCGGTCCGCATCGCGCCCGTGACAGACGTGCAGGCGCGGGAGATGGTGCGCTCGCTGCGCACGTTCCCGCTGCTCGACGGCTACCGCGCCGCGCCGCGCTGCGACCTGGCCGGGATCGAGGACGTGCTACTGCGCGTCAGCGCGATGGTCGAGGCCCACCCGGAGATCGTGGAGCTCGACTGCAACCCCGTGATCGCCGGACCGGACGGGACGGTGATCGTCGACGCCCGCGTCAGGGTCGAGATGACTGCGCCACCCCGTCCGATGCCGTCGCTCGAGGCGTAGGACAACACATCCACCACCACCAACAGAGAAACGAGGTTTCTGATGTCTGTACGAGTTGCCATCAACGGATTCGGCCGGGTAGGGCGTTGCTTCCTGCGCTCGGCCTACGAGCAGGACGCGAACATCGAGGTCGTGGCCATAAACGACCTTGTCGAGGCCCCGACCATCGCCCACCTGCTCCAGTACGACTCAGTGTTCGGGCGATTCCCCGGCGTGGTCGCTGTGCAGAACGGCGGGATCGCGATCGAGGGAACCGAGATCCGCGCGTTTGCCGAAACCGACCCGAGTGCACTGCCCTGGAAAGAGCTCGGCGTTGACGTCGTGATTGAGTCGACCGGACGGTTCCGCACCCGCGCGGGCGCGGCACAGCACCTGATCGCCGGGGCCCGCAAGGTGATCATCTCGGCGCCCGCCAAGGGCACCGAGCCGCCCGACGCAACCGTCGTGCTTGGCGTCAACTTCGACGAGGTCTACGACCCCGAGCGCCACGACATCATCTCCAATGCGTCGTGCACGACCAACTGCCTGGCGCCGGTCGCCAAGGTCCTGCACGAGACGGTCGGGATCCGCCACGGCCTGATGACCACCGTCCACGCCTACACCTCCGATCAGCACCTGCTCGACGGGCCGCACAGCGACCTGCGCCGTGCCCGCGCGGCCGCGCTCAACATCATCCCGACCTCCACCGGCGCCGCCAAGGCGCTCGGGCTGGTCATCCCCGAGCTCGCCGGGAAGCTGAACGGCTTCGCGGTCCGGGTACCGACTCCGACGGGGTCGCTCGTCGATCTGACCGTCGAGACCGAGCGGGCCACGACCAAGGAGGAGGTCAACGCGGCGTTCGCGGCCGCCGCCGCCGAGGGCCCGCTGATGGGAATCCTCGAATACACCGAGGCCCCAATTGTCTCCTCGGACATCGTGAAGTCCACCTACTCGTCGATCTTCGACACCGGCCTGACCTCCGTCATCGACGACACGCAGGTGAAGGTCGTGGCGTGGTATGACAACGAGTGGGGCTACTCCACCCGCCTGGTCGAGCTCGCCGAGCGAGTTGGAGCGACTGTCGCCCAGCCTGTGTAAATGACGGCCTGAGCTGTGGCGGAAACCTCATCCGCCACAGCCAGCCGCTTCTAAGAAACATCACACTGTGAGCCTAAGCCGGGATCAGTAGTTTCGTCCCAGCGATTCGCGCGCAACCCCCGATGGTGTGCTTGGGCGCCGTGCGTAGGGTGTCCGCCATGGCCGCGATCTTCAATCTCAATCATCCGGCGCACACGGTCCACTGGCACTTCTTTCAGATGTCGGTGTCTAACGTCGTGGTGATTGTGCTGATGCTGGTCGTGTTCGCTGCCGCGCTTCTGGCTCCGTTCCCCGGTCACGGGCCGCGCGGAGGCTCGTCGTGAGCGTCTCCGAGGAACGGTCCTGGACCGCGGCGGTGCGCGAGCGCGCCGTCGCCGCGCTCCCCCCCGACAAGCTGCTGCCGGACAAGCAGCCGTCCTACGTGGCGTCGTGGATCTACGTGTTCGGGGTCCTGTCGCTGAGCTCGCTGGCCGTGATCATCCTCTCGGGAACGATCCTCGCGCTGAAGGGGCCTGGGTGGTGGCACTTCACCGGGATCGGGCACGTCTTTAACAGCATCCATCTGTGGTCGGTCGAGCTGTTCTTCTTCGTGATGGTCATCCACCTGTGGGGCAAGTACTGGATGGCCGCCTGGCGCGGCGGCCGCAAAGCCGTCTGGATCACCGGAGCGATTACGTTTGTGGTCGCAATCCCGTGCGCGCTGACCGGCTACGTCTCCCAGCAGAACTTCGACGCCCAGTGGATCTCCACACAGGCCAAGGACGCGATGAACGCGGCCGGAATCGGCTCGTTCTTCAACCTGCTCAACTTCGGGCAGATGTACAGCTACCACATCCTGCTGCTGCCGGCGGCCGTGGTGGCACTCGTCATCGGCCACATCCTGCTTGTGCGTAAACACGGCGTCGTGCCACCGTTCAAGCTCCCCGCAGCCACCCCGCCGGCCGGCCGTGACGGTAGCGGCGCGGACGCGCAAGCCCCGGCATCATGACCCGCCGCGAGCGCCTCGCCGAGGACGACAGCTACCGCGAGTGGAAGGGCGGCTACCGCTCCTACGACATCGTCAAGGAGGCGTGCATCGCGTTCGGCGTAATCCTCGCGCTCGCGGTCGTGCTGACGATCCTGTTCTCCTCGCCCGACGAGAAGCCGAGCACCGTCCAGTCGTGGGCGCGCACCGATCCGGTTGACTTCATCACCACCGCGACCACCGAGCTGGACGGCTCGAGCGGCACCGGAGGATACGGACCTCCGTACAACCACGCGTCCGCCGGCCAGCACATCCTGTTCATCCGTTTACAGAAGTGGCTGGGCGTGAGCCATCCGGTCAACGCCGCGCAGGACTTCGTGCTGGCCCCGCTGCGTTCGATCACCTCCCAGCCGGCGCTGCAGGCCGCGGTCACCGCTTACGAGTCGGCCTCGCCCGACCAGCAGGCGAAGTGGACCACGGCCTACGAGAACGCGCTGGCCAAGGCGACTGCCACCGCCGACAACACCGCGATCTCGATCCCGGCCGGCAACTACGGGCCGCTGCCGACGATGATGGCCGGGCTGCTCGGCTCCGCGCAGAGCGGTGCACTGGACGGCGCGCTCCTGACCAGCAAGCAGTTCTACCAGACCGACTACACCAAGCCGCTCCTGTTCATGGCCGACGGGGGCGTGCTCTCGAACCGCGCTGAGGCCGAGCACCTGCTCGGGGAGCAGTGGGGGATGATGAACGAGACCGGCAGCTACCCCGGGCAGGTGTGGCTGTGGCTGTACACGTTCTGGTACCAGATCAAGCCGTTCACGACCTCCTGGGCCGCCAACGCCGACATCGCCGTGATGGCCGTAATGGGGGTGCTCACTTTGGCGCTCATCCTGATCCCGTTCATCCCGGGGGTCCGGGACATCCCCCGCTGGATCCCGATCTACAAGTTGATCTGGCGCGATCACTACCGGTCGCTCGGGCCTTGACTCTCAGCTCGAGGGGCTGCCCGCGAGCAGCCGCGTGACCTGGACGGCGATCTCGAGATCCTCGCGCGCCCGTACGACGAGCGTCCTGGCCGCGCCGTCCGCGGCCGTGATCTCGAGGTCCCCGACGGCGGAGTCGTTGAGCTGATTGTCGATCCGCACGCCTAGAAATGTGAGGCCCGCGGCGGCCGACGCGCGTATCCCCGAGCTGTTCTCGCCCACACCCCCGGTGAACACGAGCGCATCGAGGCCCCCCCGCGCGGCGACCATCGCGGCGTCGCCGGCGCGAAGCCGATGGACATACCCATCGAGCGCGCGGCGCGCCTCGGGTCGCCGGACTCGCCCCGGGCCAAGACCTCCCGCATGTCGGCCGTCCCGGCCAGCCCGAGCAAACCCGACTCGTGCTCGAGCGCGCGGCGAGCTCGGCTTCCGGCATATCCGTGCGCTCGATCAGCCACAGGAGTAACCCGGGATCGACGCTGCCCGAGCGGGTGGCCATCACGAGTCCTTCGAGCGGCGTGAAGCCCATCGTGGTGTCGACCGACCGCCCGCCGGCGATCGCGCACAGCGACGCCCCCGCGCCCAGGTGGCAGCTGACGATCCGCAGCTCTGATCGATCCCGCGCGAGCAGCTGCGGAGCGCGTCGGGCCGCCCAGGCGTGCGACAGGCCGTGAAAGCCGTAGCGGCGAATGGCCCAGCGGTCGCGCCACCGCGCCGGGAGGGCGTACGTATACGCCGCGGGTGACAGCGTGGCGTGAAAGGCTGTGTCGAAGCATGCGACGGCCGGGACTCCGGGCAGCGACGCGGACACCGCGTCGAGCGCCAACAGCGACTTCGGCTGGTGCAGCGGATGCCAACTCGACGAGCTCGCGCAGATCTTCCTCGACGCCGTCGTCGATTAGCACGGGCTCTCGGAACCGCTCGCCGCCATGGACGATCCGGTGGCCGACGGCGTCCGCCTCCCGGAGTCCGTCGCCGAGCGCCTCCCGCAGCTCGCCCTCGTCCAGCGCCGCGCGGGAAGCCGCGAGCTCGCGCTCGACCAGCGGGACGTTGCCGTCGCCGATCAGGCTCAGCTTCACGCTGCTCGAACCGGCGTGGACAACGAGAACGCGCACGCCTCGAAACTAGACGTTGTCCGTAGGTCAGATCCAGTCGCGGACGTCGGGCGGGTCCTCCCCGACTTCGCGCGTGTAAGCGCGGTGGCGCAGCCGCTCGCCCATCATGTCCTGAGGTATGCGGGCGGCCCGCTCTCCGAGCCCCGGGACTCTGTCGATCACGTCGATCACGAGGTGGAAGCGGTCGAGGTCGTTCAGCATCACCATGTCGAACGGCGTCGTCGTCGTGCCCTCCTCGGTGTAGCCGCGTACGTGGAGGTTGTGATGGTTGGTCCGTCGGTAGGTGAGCCGGTGAATGAGCCAGGGGTAGCCGTGATAGGCGAAGATCACCGGCCGCGAGGAGGTGAAGAGCGCGTCGAACTCGCGGTCGGTCAGGCCGTGGGGATGCTCGGACTCGGGTTGCCGGCGCATGAGGTCCACGACATTGAGCACGCGCACCCGGAGCTCCGGGAGTCGGTCGCGCAGGATCGCGGCCGCCGAGACGGTCTCGAGCGTCGGAATGTCGCCGGCGCACGCGAGCACGACGTCGGGCTCGTCGCCCTGGTCGCTGGACGCCCAGTCCCAGATGCCGATCCCGCGGGTGCAGTGCTCGATCGCTTCCGCCATCGTGAGGTAGTCGAGCGCGGGCTGCTTGCCGGCGACGATCACGTTCACGTAATTGCGGCTTCGCAGGCAATGGTCGGCCACCGACAGCAGGCAGTTCGCGTCGGGCGGCAGGTACACGCGGACGACCTCCGCCTTCTTGTTGACGACGTGGTCGATGAACCCCGGATCCTGGTGGGAGAAGCCGTTGTGGTCCTGGCGCCAGACGTGGGAGGACAGCAGGTAGTTGAGCGACGCGATCGGCCGCCGCCACGGGATGTCGCGGGTCACCTTCAGCCAGTTGGCGTGCTGGTTGAACATCGAGTCGATGATGTGGATGAACGCCTCGTAGCAGTTGAACAGGCCGTGGCGGCCGGTCAGCAGGTAGCCCGCGAGCCACCCCTGGCACAGGTGCTCGGACAGGATCTCCATCACACGGCCGTCGCGCGCGAGGTGATCGTCGGTGTCGAGCAGCTTCGCCTCCCACACTCGGTCGGTCACCTCGAACACCGCTGAGAGCCGGTTCGAGGCCGTCTCGTCGGGTCCCATCAGCCGGAACCGGTCCGGGTTCGACTGCATCACGTCTCGCAGCCAGCCGCCGAGTACGCGCGTCGCTTCGCTCGACGTCTTCGCCGGCGCCGGCACGTCGACCGCATAGCGGCGGAAGTCCGGGAGCTCGAGGTCGCGCAGCAGCAGCCCGCCGTTGGCGTGCGGGTTGGCGCTCATCCGCAGCTCGCCCTCGGGCGCCTGGGCGGCGATCTCCGGGATCACCGAACCGTCTTGGTCGAAGAGCTCCTCGGGGCGATAGGACCGAAGCCACTCCTCGAGTTGGGCGAGGTGACGCGGGTTCGTGCGAACCGCGGCGAGCGGCACCTGATGGGCGCGGAACGACCCCTCGGCGGGCAGGCCATCGACCTCTTTCGGGCCGGTCCAGCCCTTCGGGGTCCGCAGCACGATCATCGGCCACCGCGGCCGGGCTGTCCGGCCGTCCTCGCGGGCGCGATGCTGGATCTCGGCGATCTCGTCGAGAACCTCCTCGAGCGTCGCCGCCATCAGCTGGTGCATCTCCTCTGGCTCGGATCCCTCGACGAACCGCGGCGCGTAGCCGTACCCCTCGAGCAGAGCGCGCAGCTCCTCGGGCTCGATCCTGGCGAGCACGGTCGGATTGGCGATCTTGTATCCGTTCAGGTGCAGGACCGGCAGCACCGCCCCGTCACGCCCCGGGTTCAGGAACTTGTTCGAATGCCAGCTGGCCGCAAGCGGGCCCGTCTCGGCCTCGCCGACCACACACAGCGCGAGCAGGTCCGGGTGATCGAACACGGCTCCAAACGCGTGCACCAGCGAGTAGCCGAGCTCGCCGCCGTCGTGGATCGAGCCTGGTGTCTCCGGCGCGACGTGGCTCGGGATCCCACCCGGGAACGAGAACTGGCGAAACAACCGGCGAAGCCCCTCCTCATTGCGGGCGATGTGTGGATAGACCTCGCTGTAGGTGCCGTCCAGGTAGGCGGCGGCGACGAGGCCGGGACCCCCATGGCCCGGGCCCGTGATGTAGATCGTGCTCAGACCGCGCGCCCGGATCGCCCGGTTCATGTGCGCGTAGAGGAAGTTCAAGCCAGGGGTTGTGCCCCAATGTCCGAGCAGCCGGGACTTGACGTGCTCGGGACGGAGCGGCTCGTGCAGCAACGGATTGTCCAGCAGGTATATCTGCCCCACCGACAGGTAGTTCGCCGCGCGCCACCACGAGTGGATCGCGGACAGCTCATCGGCCGACAGCGGCCTTGGGTCCGGTCGGGTTTCGGTCGTCATTGGATGCGGGTTACCAGATCGGCCCGGTCAACATGTGGCCACCTCGGTAGTAACCCGCGGGCCGATTCCGGGGGGTCCACCGATGGCGCCGAGGTCGGCCGGTCATATGCTGACCACGTCAACAAGTCTCTAGGAGCCCAGTGTTCAATAACGTCTTGGTTGGAGTCGACGGGCGCCAGGGTGGGCGCGACGCGATCGCGCTCGCCGCGCAGCTTGCGGCTCCAGGGGCGCGGATAACGCTCGCCCACGTCGACACCATCCACCCAACCGTGGGCGTCGAGCGCGACAGCGACGCGCATAAGATGCTGAGCGACGAGCGTGCCGGCGCCGCCATCGACGCGAAGATCTTGGTCCTGCACGGCTCCTCCGTCGCTCAAGTTCTGCACGAGCTGACGGCCAGGCGACACCATGACCTGCTCGTGGTCGGCGCCTGCCACCGGGGCGCGATCGGCCGCCGGGTAGCCGGCGACCACACGATCCAGTCGCTCAAGGACGCTTGGTGCGCGGTGGCGATCGCGCCCCCGGGCCACACCCGTCCCTTCGGCGTCTCGCGGGTCGGCGTTGGCTGGGACGGCTCGCCTGAGGCCGCGCAGGCCCTGCGGGTAGCAAGGGCCATCGCCGCGAGCACCGGCGCGACGATCGAGCCGCTGCTGGTGCTGCCCCGGCAAAGCCTCCCGTATGGCGAGCCGATCCAGCACCGCTGGTCGGACGTCGCCAAGCAACTCACTCCGCAGGACCGGGCTCGACTGGACGGCCTGGATGAGCTCGACGGCCAGGTCAGCTACGGCTCACCCGGCGAACAGCTCGCCGGCTTCAGCACCGACGTCGATCTGCTGATCTTGGGCAGGCGCAACAGCGGACCGCTCGGTCACCTGCTCACGGGCAGCACATCGAACCATCTTGCGCGCCGCGCCCACTGCCCGCTGCTCGTGTTCCCCCAGAGCGCGGACTCGCCCGCCTAGACGTCCACGACCTTGTGATCGAGGGCGTAGCGGACGAGCTCAGATCGTGACCCGAGGCTCAGCTTCTGCTGGATGTGGGCGCGGTGAGTCTCGACCGTTCGCACCGACAGATACAGCTGATCGGCGATCTCAGCGTTCGTGTGTCCGAGAGCGATCATCCGCAGCACCTCGACCTCGCGCTCTGACAGTCCGTCGGGCAGGCCGGCCGGAGGCTCGGCGGCAACGCGGGCGCCGAGGCGTGGGTTCAGATAGGTGTCGCCCGCGGCGGCGCGGCGAATCGCCTCGATGAGCTCGGATTCGGCGGATTCCTTGAGAACGTAACCGAGCGCGCCCGCGCTCAGCGCGTGGCGGGCGTAGGCGGGCTCGTCCTGCATCGTCAGCACGACGATTTGCGTTCCCGGGCAGTCGGCGCGTATCTCCGGGATCCCGTCGAGGCTCGACCCGCCCGGCATGTTCAGGTCGAGTACGAGCACGTCGGGATGATGGCCGCGCACGTACCGGCGGGCGCCGTCGAGATCGGAGGCCTCGGCCACTACCTCGAAGCCTTCCTCCGCCTCGAGCACCTGGCGCAGCCCCCTGCGGACGACGGCGTGGTCGTCGGCGATCACGACGCGGATCGTCGCGGGAGCGGAAGCGTCTCCGGCGCCGGCGTTGTCGGTGGGGGGTTCGGTTCCGGGCATCGGCGTCATCGTAGTGTCGCCTGGTCCCGTGCTTCCAGGTATGGCGTGAGGTACTTGGCGACGATCTTGGCCGGCGGCGAGGATGTCGATGCCTCGCTGACCTCGGAGCTCGACCCGTGGCCCCCGGTGACGTGTGCGCTCAGATACAGCGGCCTCGGACCTCCCAGGAGCGCCCCGTGGAGCACCGGGATGAACGGGGTCGGCTCGATAGCCGCACCGGCGAGCGCGGCGATCGCCTCGGCGGCCGTGTCCGCCTGCTGCGCGGCGATCCCGCCGAACTTGACCGCGAAATCCGTCGCGTCGCCGGCGGCGTAGACGTCCTCGAGTCCCGTGACCTTGCAGTGGACGTCGATCGGGATGAACCCGTTGTCGGCATGCAGCGGCACACCGGGGAGCGATGGGCCGAACAGCTGCGGCAGAGCGACGATACGGTCAACGATCAGCGTCCGCGACCCCGGTGCAATCGACACGCGACCCGCCGCAGGCGTTTCGCAGTGAGCGGATGGAATGAACAGGATGCCGTTGTCCCCTAGCAGCCGCTCGACGGCCTGGCTAGCCGCCGAGCCGAACACCGCGAGCGGCGCGTCCTCGGGCGTGGCCAGCGTGACCGACATGTCGACGTTCATGTCATCGGCACGGCGGGCGGTCATCAGTGCAAGCTCGTAGAGCGGGAGCGGCCAAGGCATCGGCGTTGGGCTGATGAACGCCAGCTTGTGAACGTAGCCTCCCTCGACGTCCTGGATCAGCCCGTGGAGCTGCTCGTCGAGCTGACTGTCATCGAGCGTCACGGCGTGCTTGAAGCGCGGGCGCAGGGTGGCTCCAGGCGCGAGCACCAATGCGTCGTACTCGAGCTTCTCGCCCGCTTCGGTGTGCACTGTGCGGCGCTCGGGGTCAATCCACTTGAATGCGTCGCGAACCAGGTTGGTGGCGATGTCGCGGCAGATCTCGTCGAGTGGGTAGTGGCGCGCTTCGCTGTAGCCGAACGGTTCGCGAACCCTCATCGGGCGGTAGACGAACTCGGCCGCGGGGGCGAGCAGGGTGGTGGCGACACGGTCGCGCGCCAGCTCGCGCAATGCGAGGGCGGCCTCCAGACCGGCGACGCCGCCGCCGACGATCAGGACACGGAACGGGGGGTGGGTGCTCGAATTCATGCGTACAGACTACGTCGCGAACTTTCCGACGCCAGCCGCGCAGCTCCGAAACCGTGCTTCGGAAAACTACGTAGGTCTAGCAATTGCGGGCGGATCCAACGATGGCGCCGGCATTGTCCGACGATCAGCCGGCGGGCGGGAGGCTTCTGTGCTCGCGGAGTCAGCGCTGCCGCCTCGACGCTATAGACGGCCACGCTGATCGTCGAAGCGGTGACGATCGCCGGTCCCTGTGTGGACGGTGATCACGTGCTCGGACGGCCCGAGGCCGACCGATCCACGACAGCCCGAACAGGATGATCGGTGCGATCCGAAGGTCGAGCACTCAGGTTTGAGGTCTCAAGCGCATGGAGTTCCGTGTGGCCGATCACTGCGCCGGCGAGGATCTCCCCGACGACCGCGGGGATCGCGCCAGACGCCGGGCCGACAGGACCACAGAGACCACAGATCCCGATCAGCGCGATGGGTGCTGCGGCTCATTGCCCCGCGCCCAAATCGTCGGTGAGGCTACGGCTGAGCGGGCGCAGTACCGGGGGACAGCACGATCCGGCGGCCCGTGACGGTCCACGCCCGAATCCGCATCCAGTGCGCCTTGCGTCCGGGTGTCCATGTCTCGAGCCCCAGGCGGTCGAGGCGCCTTAGTTCGGTCGGGCTCGTGACCTCCTCGGTCATGCCGACGACGATCACGCTCCAACCCGTCCGCGAGCCGGGGTCGACGCCATCGATCTCGAACGCGGCGTTGCCGTTGAGCAGCATCGCGTGGAACTTCGATCCATCGGCGGTTCGGAACACCACCGACTGGGATCGTTCGTCGAAGACGTAGTTGACCGGGCGGATGACCGGGGTGTCCATCGCGACCGCCAAGCGTCCGAAGCGGTCGGACGCGAGCAGCCGTAGGCACTCTTCGCGCGGGAGGACGAGCATTTCGCTCGTCGGCTCCTCGGGGAGTGGCGAGGCGACCTCGGCCGGTGGCTCGCGGTCAGACGATTCGTGGGAGGCGTTGGAAATCATGCCGCCACGATACGGCTGCCAGGTCGTCGTGATAGCCGCATAAAGCCGCGGTCGAGTGCACGGAAGTACTCATCCGCATCGCGTGCGCCCGCGGCTGACAGTGGGCGGCAGCCCAGACTGGGGAGGATCCGGCAACGGCTGCGGATTTTCCGTAGCACACCGTCGGGCGAGGACGGATGGTCGCGCGTCTTGGAAAAACGATCATGACCGCAGCAAGCCCAAGTTACTGGGTCCAAACCGTCAGAGGAGGAACACCATGTCACGCAAAGTGCTCGATATTCTCGCCAGCAGCGCCGGCGTCGTTATCGTCGTCGTTCTGGTGATTGCCGGTGGTCTGTTGACCTGGGGTCACAGCTTTGCCACCAGCAACGTTCGCAACCAGCTGGCACAGCAGCAGATCTACTTCCCGCCCCAGGCGGCATTCGCCCACCCCAAGGCGGGCACTGAGATCACGCCGTCGATGATCCCGTCGGTTTCACAGTACGCCGGGCAGCCGTTGCTCACTGGGCAACAGGCCAAGGTGTACGCGAACGACTTCATCGCGGTCCATCTGTCGGAGATGCCGTATGGCGGCGTCTATTCGAAGATCAGCTCGGCCGCACAGAAGAACAAGACCAGCGTCCCGCTGAAGACACTCGAGCAGACCTCATTCCAGGGCACGACCCTCCGCGGGCTTCTGCTCGAGGCGTATGGCTTTTCGGTGATCGGCACGGTCATGCTGTTTGGCGCGATCGCCGCGTTCATCGGAGCGATCTTGATGTCGGTGCTAGTCGGTCTGGGCTTCTGGCACGCTCGCCGCACCGAGGTCGATGAGCGGGTGCTCGCCCCGACGGCGGTGCCGGCCTCCTGACGGTTGATCTGACGATAACCGGACCCACAACACGACGCCCTCGCCGGTTCGCCCGGCGAGGGCGTCGCCCGTTGCGCGGTCGAATACCAATCGACAGAATTCTCCGAAACGGCACCAGCGATCGACAGCGGCGGGCGGCCTTCGGAAGCACCCCCGGGGCAGAGGAGCTAGGGCCTCCAGCTCGAGCTCCCCGAGAACCGCTAGGTCACCGAGGCGGTCGTTTACGGCCACAATCGCCGGGGGCCTCGCGGCGATGCTCACCCCCGACCGCGACGAGTCGGTGAAACCGGCTGAGCGGTTCGGGTCGCTTCGGGCCCCATCATGATCCCCGCCGATCCACGGGTTCCATGCGAAGGCCCAGAAGGACGTCGACCGAGGCAATCGGACCTTCGCGCGGACCGGGCAGGTCAAGCCGTTCGCCATCCGTGGCCACGATCTCAGTCAGGCCGTCGGCGAGCTCACGCCGACCACGACGCTCAGGCGCGCTCGTCTAGGACAAGTACTCCGACGTGTTCACTGAGCGCTCCCGCCCCGGCCAAGCGCCGGGCAATGAATACCCCAGCCGGTCGTGAGCGGCTCCGTGCTTTCCCGTAACCGACCAGCAGCTTTCTCACGATGTCGCTGGTCGGCTGCGGCGGTAGCTTCACGCTCATGACGTCGCGCCTGCACCTCGCCGCGTCAGACGGCGAACCGAACGGGGAGAGACTTCCGATCACGGTTCTGCTGGCGGACGACCACACGATGTTCAGGCGGAACCTGCGGGGCCTGCTCGACGTCGAGGAGACGATCAGCGTGGTCGACGAAGCATCGGATCTACCCTCGGCGATCGATTACGTCCAGCGCCGTCGGCCGCGTGTGCTCGTGCTGGACCTGGATATGCCGAACGACTCGACGCTCGAGGCGATCAGGCATCTCCGGACGGAGATGCCTAGGACCGAGATCGTCGTGTTGACGACCGAGGAGAGCGCGCCGGCCGCGCAGCAACTGCTCGCCGCCGGCGCGGTCGCGTTCGTGTTCAAGGACCGGGCGGAGACCGAGTTGATCGAAGCCGTCCGTTGCGCCGCCCACGGTGAGGAGTTCGTCAGTCCGCGCGTCGCCGACGGATTGGAGGTACTGCGACGGGCTGACGACGGTGGGGTGCTCAGCCCGCGCGAGGTCGAGATCGTCCGTCTGGTCGCGCTCGGATATACAAGCGTGGAGATCGCGGCCAAGCTGCATCTCTCCCGCCGCACGGTTGAGACGCACCGCGCTCGGATCTTCCAAAAGCTCGAGTTAAGGACCCGGGCCGAGCTCGTTCGCTTCGCGCTGGATCGACACTTGATCGGTGTATGAACGCGCGAACGGCACCGGTTGAAGCACGTCCGTACCCGGCGCGTCGACGCCCTCTGTGCGGGTAAGGAATATGCCCGACGCGCCGCGCGTCGACGCGATCCGGTTCGAACGGATGGCCTTAGAGCGGGGCGGCCTTAGTCGTTCCGCACGGCGTCGCGTGCCGTACGCGGTTTCTACGGATCAGGACGACCAGCTAGCCCGGATGCCGTCACCCGAGCCACCGCCTAGGCTCGCCTTATGACTGTTACCGCCGAATCTGAGGTCCGCCGTCATCGCTCCGGGTCGTCACCGGTGGAGCGTTCGCCGAGATCAAGCCGCGGCTCTCTTCCACGGGGGCGACCGTCGGATACCTCCCGTTATCGCCGCGAGATCGCTGGCCTATTACGTCCAGCTCCCTCCACCGCGCCCGGCCCCCGCGCCGACCCGCGGTACATCTGGCAGGCGTTCGGGGCGACGTACGATGGTCTGCGTCAGCCGTCTAAGTGACTGCGGCCAACCTGAACCGGGGGCTCTGCGGAGGGCATTCGCGATCGCTCGCTGGTCAGCCCGATCTCGTCATTGGAAGGCCGCTCCGCGCCGGCAACGCTTAGCGATGGCCCCGGCCGGACCGCGAACGCGAGCCACGTGGGAAGCCCCGGATGGCGGCCCGATGAACTCGCCCGATGATTCGTCCATGCCGGAGCGCGGAGGGAGGCCATACGGTCGTTCCCCCGTCCGCGCTAGTGGCGGCGACGGACGGGGCCAGCGAACAGGTTTCGGACAGCCAGGAGTAAGCCACCGATGAGCCCGGATCCACATAGTGCGAGCACCAGCGTCTTCGAGAATGAAGCCGAAGCATCGGGCGCATACCTCGCCCACAGCGCGATCGCGAAGAACGTCCCCACGGCGGTGACGGCTCTGTGAACGGTCCGGTGACCGCGAGCCCGAATGGGCCTGGCGGCGCCTTCGCCCGCCAGGCGAGACGAGCCCAGCGCGACAGCGACGCTCCGGCGAGGATGACCAGGGCGAGATGGGCTGCGCGCGGATCGCGGGCGGCGGCATAGCCGATTTAGCTTAGTCGATCCGGGCGACGAGTTGCTGGACGCGGTCGGGAGTGACGTCAGTGAAGCGGACGGCTCGAACATACATGCGGTTCTCCTCTCGACTGGGGTCGGCTGAGACAGTCCCGCCCGATCTGCAACGCGGGGCATCGCGTGGTGCAGCGGGAGCTCGTCGGAAGGTGGCTCAGTCCGATGGTCTGGTTGAGCGGGACTTTGTGGTTAGGCGCGGGCCTCGAGGATCAGGTTTAGCGGCGTCTCCAGTCGTCTCTCTCCCAGCCATGCTCGGTCATGTCCGGGTACGCGCCGGTCGCGATCTTGTGATCGACCGCCCGAATGACCTCGACCGAGACACCGTTGCGCTCCATGATCGCTACCGCGAGATCCGCGAGCCCGCGCGTGTTCGACACTTCTGGGGACCGCTTCAGCGTGCAATTGATGAACAGCGCGCTCAAAGTCCGAGAAATCCCACTTCGACAGTGCTGCCAGCTGCTCGTGTTGTTCGGTCAGATTCGCCACTGGCTATCTCCTCCTAGATGCAAAGGTCGGTGATCTCGTAGCCGGCCGATACCGAATTGTGTCCCGGCCCTGGGCCTCTGTCGTCTGTTTGAATCAGTGTCTATCGTCGGTTCGCTAACGGTTGGGGGCGATCGGGGTTGTGGAGCCCTCGAGGCTTCTCGCCCTGTCGCATTGGTCGCGTGGCGCACAAATCCGTGGGTTGCGCGGCTGGAGATGCCCCCAGCGGGCGAAGCCTGCTCGATACACATTGAGCATCGCCAAGTCTCAAGGGCGGTTGGCCCGGCTTGGGGGCTCATGTGCTTGCCACGAGTGTACGACTGGCATTTACGTACTTTCTTAACGGGAGCTTGCGGGAGTCTTACGAGTGCCGGGTGAGAGTGGACTGTTAATCGAATCTCCGTTGTCAGCGTGCTCTACTGGTCAGGACTCGCCGTTCACGAGGAGAAGAGTCGGTTGTGCCTCATGGGATTCTCCCCGGAACGAACCCTGGGACCATTCGCCCCCAGCACCAAGGAGAAGCAATGCGACTTCTGACACCGAAGTGGCTGTGTCTAGTGCTGCCCGGACTCCTGGCCGTCGCCGCGATAACCCCGGCGTACGCCTCCGGCTCGACCGGGCACCGATCGCCGATGGTTGGCCATGTATATCTGGACGACAACACGGCCAGCGAGAATACGGTCGCCGGCTTTGACCGTCACGCGGACGGATCGCTCACGGCCGAACCCGGATCCCCTTTCGCCGCGGGCGGGGCCGGAACCGGCTCCGGGCTCGCGTCCCAGGGCGCTATCCAGATCTCTCCCGACGGCCGGTTCGTTATCGCCGTCGATGCGGGTAGCAATCAGATCTCGGTCCTTTGGATCGAGCCGAACGGCGCGCTGAGCCTCGTCCGCGACGGAGTCGTGTCCTCGGGTGGCGCGCTCCCGGTGAGCATCGCGGTTCACGGCGACCTCGTGTATGTCGCGAACGCCGGCGCGGGTGCCACGAGCTACAGCGGATTCCGCCTCAGCCCCGACGGGCGACTGCGCCCGATCCCTGGCGCGACGGTCGCGCTACCGGCGGGATCGCAGCCTGGCGACGTCCTGTTCAACGGAGACGGCACGAGACTCGTTGGGACGCGCGTCGGAACGTCTGAGATCGACAGCTTCACCGTCGACTCTCATGGACGCGTAACTGCCGCCCCGGACTCCCCGTTCCCGGCGCAGGGGCTCGGACCATTCGGGAGCGAGTTCCGCCCCACCGAGCCCGATCAACTGTTCGTCTCCAACGCCCACAACGGCGGAGGGGCTGGCACCGTGTCCGCGTTCCGCGACGGCGCCCTCGGGACGCTGACACCGATCGGAACCTCGCCGTTCCCGGACCTCCAAACCGCACCGTGCTGGGTCGAGATCAGTCCCGACGGACGGTTCCTATTTACCGTGAATACCGCGTCCGGCACGATCACCCGCTACGCGATCGCAAGCGGTGGGACATTAACGCTGCTTGGTAGCACCCCGGTCAGCGGCTCCGGCGGCGTGGGAGCAGTCGACGCTCGCCTGAGCCCCAACGGTCGCTGGCTGTTCGTCGATGAGAGCGCGGCCCGCGCGGTCGGGACGTTCATCGTCGATGACGGCGACCTAGCGGAGCTACCCGGCTCGCCGACCGCGCTCCCAGTGGGCGCAGCGAGTGCCGGCATCGCCGTCAACTAGCGCTCGACTAGCGGTCCGCGAAGCAGCCACGCAACGGGCGCGCCGGTCACCCCCGGCGCGCCCGCCCAGTCGCCCGCGCACGATCAGCGCCACAGCGAGCGGGTCATCAACCATTCGGCGTGACTGCGATTGCTTTTGCTGGGCGAGCAGGAGCGCGCCGCCGTGCGCGGAGCGCTGCTGGAGGGTAGTCCGTTGTACAGGAGGTTCTCGGGCCGGTTCGTTGGCTGGTCACAACCGACCAACTCGGGCCTCGCCGGCGGTCGTTTGCTGGCTGGTGTCAGTTTGGATTGAGGTGGGTGGCGGCTGGCGCGAGGAGGATGATCCGTTCGCCGGCGTGGAGTTCGGTGTCGTTGCGAACGGGAGTGATCTCGTGGCCTTCGCCGATGGCGACGATCAGGCTTCCGGGTGGCCAGGCGATGCTGCCGGCCTGCCGGCCGAGCGCGGGCGAGTTGCGGGTGATCGTGATCTCGATGATCTCGTAGCCGCTGAGCGGTGTGCTGGGGGTGTGGGCAAGGGCTTTGGGGTCCTCGACAGCGAAGTCAGCTGCGATGGCGCCGTGCTCGATCTCGGCGGCGGATGAGCTCGACGCTGTTGGCGAGCGTTTGCAGTACGTCCGCGCGGGTGATCCAGCCTGTGAGGTGCTGCCGGTCGTGGGAGACCACGGGCAGCCCGTCGTGGTCGTAGACGGTGAGCTGCCGTAGCGCCTGTTCAAGTGTCTCGTCGCCGAACAGTTCTTGGGGTTGGCGGGTGTCGGTTACCGGGCCGGCAAGGCGCGCCCATAGCTCGTCGCGAATCGCGTCGCGTTCGGCCCGGGGCTCCTGCGATCGTAGAAGCGGCGGGTGACCTTCGGGCTGTGGGATGGGTTGCATGACATCCGCGACGGTCAGCTTCTGCAGCACGCTGGTGGTTGTTGGCCGCTCGATGTCGATCCCGCGGCGCAGGAGCTTGGTGGTGTAGATGTTGCCGTAGCTGAGCTGCTTTGAGACCGCGGCCGCGATCCCGCGAGGCGAGCATTATCGGGAGGGTGAGACCGAAGTTGCCGGTCATCTCGGCGACGCTGGCGATCGCTGTCAGCGGCGCTTGCGCGGCCGCCGCGAACACTCCGCCCATGGCCACCACTGCGTACATCGCCGGCGGGCCGATCGCGGGCCCGAACAGGTTGTGCGCCACCGTGCCGAACGCCATCCCGAGCATCGCGCCGATGAACAGCGAGGGGGCGAACACCCCGCCGGAGCCACCGATCGAGAGCGTCAGGCTGGAGGCGAGGACTTTCCCGAGCATGAGGATGACGATGAACCACAGCGCGTACTGGCCGGCCAGCGCCTTGCCCATCACCGGGTAGCCGACGCCGTACATCTGCGGGAGCGCGAGCAGCACCACGCCGAGCGCGACGCCGCCGACCGCGGGGCGCGCCCATTCCGGGCGGCCCTTCCAGAGTTCGTCGACGAAGTCCTCAAGCCAGTACAGGAACGTCTTGAAGCCAACGCCGATCAGCCCGGCAGCGAGCGCGAGCACGGCCACGAGCAGGTAGGCGCTGTCGATCGGGACCGCGAGGCCGTGCGGCACCTGGGTGAAGAACGGAGCGGAGCCGAAGAACGCGCGGCTGATGACATCGCCGGTGACCGCCGCGAGGCTGGTCGCGAACAGAGCGTCGAGTGAGAACTCGCGCAGCACGATCTCAAACCCGAAGAACAGTCCTGTGACCGGCGCGTTGAACGTAGCGGCGATCCCACCCGCGGCGCCGCACGCGACGATGATCCGCAACCGATTCTCTGACATCCGCACGCGCTGCCCGAGCGTCGAGGCGAACGCCGCTCCGATCTGGACGATCGGTCCTTCGCGTCCGACCGATCCACCAGTGCCGATGCAGATCGCCGACGCGAGCGCTTTGACGATCGACACCTGGGGACGGATCCGCCCGCCGTTCTCGGCAACCGCGAGCATCACCTCAGGCACCCCGTGGCCCCGGGCCTCCTTCGCGAACCGCTGGATCAGCGGCCCGTAAAGCAGCCCGCCCACGACCGGGATCACGAGCACGAACAAGATCCCGAGCGCCGGCAAATGCAGGCTCGGCGCATGACCCTGCTGACCGAACTGCGTATAGCCGGTCGCGAGCCACGTGACCGCGTAAATCAGCTCCCGGAACACGGCCGCGCCCAAGCCCGCGCCCGCGCCGACGATCAGCGCGATCACCGCCAGCCCAAGCCGGTTACCCCCCAGCCACGCCGACACCGACCGGATCAACGAGGCACGGGACAGAACCGGCACCGCGGCAGCCGCGGACTCAGCTGCAGCGTGGCCGGATCCGTTGAGCTTCCCGTTATCAGTCACCGATCAAGCTCCCAGCCCAGCGACCAGTCCTGCTCGGGGACCTCGCCGGCCGCCTCAGCCAAACCCCCGAGCGTTTAGCACCGGCCGCCGGTGCGCGTTGGGCATCCGCACCACGATCGTCGCGATCTCGGCGCGGCGGCGCCGGCTCTACCACCACGACCACCTCACCGCCCGCTGTCGCGAGCGAGACGCGCACCCCGATCGACGAGCGGTGGCGCCAGACCGGGCGGGGTCTCGCGTCTGACCCGATCGAGGACCGCGGCTGATGCCGTCTGGTCTGGTCGCATTTCCAGTTGCGGATCTCTGGCAGGTAGAGCCGTTGGTTAGAGCGAGCACCTTCGAGATGTCGAACACGCCGGCCGAATGGCTGAAGCCGGAAAGACAAGCCCGCCGAGGGTAAGGACGAAGCTGGGGTCGAGCATACTCCGCTCAAGGGTTTCCCGTGGCTGTCCTGTGTTAGCGCGCGCGAGATCTCGAACTAGCTGTTGGCGCCGCTCATGGTTAGGCCTCCGTGAGGCAGGACACCTAACCAGGCGCTGGCGGTTCAGACGACCAGCGGCGCCTCCCGCAGCGGTTGCGGGGGGGCAGCAGTCCG
>CAWJMH010000022.1:0-299660 GCA_963843915.1 uncultured Solirubrobacterales bacterium | reverse complement strand
CGGGGCGGAGTGGAGGCCCTCGAGCGTTCAGGCGGCTTTGGGCTACCGGCGGCCCCGCCGGCCGGCTCCCGGCGGGCCGCCGCTACCTCCGCCGCGTCCATCCGGCTCACGGCCCGCGCCGCCGCCCGGTCCTAGCGGTCCTGCGCGGGGCCACGCCGGACCGCCGCCCCCTCCTCACCGCGGGGGGCGCCCGTGACCGGTGCGATCGCACGTCGAGACGCTCGGCGGTTCCTCAGCGGTCTGATCGTGAGCAGCGGGCGTGACTGACGGTCTCGCGCTCGCGCTGGCGCTGCTGGTGTTGGCGGCGACGCTCGCGGTCGCGGTGACCCGTCCGCCGTATGTGTCGGAGGCAGTGGCCGCCGGCGCGGGAGCGGTCCTGCTCGTGGTGGCTGGTGCGATCGGGCTCTCAGGGGCGGGTGACGCGCTTCGGGCTCTGGGGCCGACGGTGGGTTTTCTGGCAGCGATGCTGTTGATCGCGGACGGCTGCCGGCGTGAGGGGTTGTTTGATGCGATGGGCGCGGTGATGGCCCGCGGCTCGGCGGGCAACCCGCAACGGCTGCTGGCGTTCGTGTTCGTGATCGCCGCGGCGATCACCGCGGTGCTCAGCCTCGACGCGACGATCGTGCTGCTCACCCCGGTGGTGTTCGCGACGGCGGCGCGGATGCGCACCAGCGCCAAGCCACAGGTGTATGCGTGCGCGCACCTGGCCAACTCGGCGTCGTTGCTGTTGCCGGTGTCCAACCTCACCAACCTGTTGGCGTTCCATGCCAGCGGGCTGTCGTTCGTGCGGTTCGCGGAGTTGATGGTGCTGCCGACGATCGCGGCGGTCGGGGTGGAGTGGGTGGTGTTCACGCGCTTTTTCGCGGTTGATCTCAAACGCCCCCGCCACGCCGGTGTGCGCCCGGCGCGCCCCGAGTTGCCGCGGTTCGCGGTCGCGGTGCTGGCGTTGACGCTGGCGGGGTTCGCGCTGAGCTCGGTTGTGGGGATCGCGCCGGTGTGGTTTGCCGCCGCGGGCGCCGCCGCGATCACCCTCCCGGCGCTCGTCCGCAAGACCGCGACCCCGGTGGCGCTCGCGCGGGCGGCCGAGCCCGGGTTTCTGATCTTCGTCCTCGGGCTCGGGGTGATCGTGCAGGCCGCGAGCGTCAACGGGCTGGACACCGCTGTCCGCGCCGTGCTCCCGACGGGCGGTTCGCTGCCCGACCTGCTCGCGATCGCCGCGCTGAGCGCCATCTTCGCCAACCTCGTCAACAACCTCCCCGCAACGCTGATGCTCATCCCCGTCGCGGCGGCCGCCGCGGGCCCTGGGCCGGTGCTGGCGGTGCTGATCGGCGTCAACGTCGGCCCCAACCTGACCTATGTCGGATCGCTGGCCACGCTGCTGTGGCGCCGCGTCCTGCGCGCCGAGGATACCGACGTCGAGCTGGGCGAGTTCCTTCGTCTCGGCGCGCTGACCATGCCGGCCGGCCTGGTCGCGGCGACCTTGCTGCTGTGGTTAGCTCTCAAGACCTAGACCGGTATGCGCGCGCTCGTCTGGATCATCGAGGACACCTGGCAGGCCACCATCGACGACGCCGCGCGGTGGTTGCCCGCCGACGCGGAGATCACGCTGCTGCACGTGGCGAGCACCGAGCCCGAAACGGTCGCCTTCGCGGCGCGCCGCGGGCTGCTGGGCCGCCACCCACCGCGCGAAGCGCAACCGCAGTCGCTCCCGGCGATCTCCGAGCAGGCCGCCAACGAGCTGCTCACCGACGCGCGCACGCGCCTCGGTCGGCCAGCCGCGCTCCAGGCCCGACGCGGACGGGTCGAACGCGAGGTCGTGGCCGCGGCTGACGGCATGGACATCCTCGTCGTAGCCCGCGACGGCGACCGCGAACGACTCGGACCGCGCAGCCTCGGCCCCACGACGCGTTTCGTCATCGACCACGCCCCTTGCCGAGTGCTACTCATCTGGCCCGACAACGTGCCCGAGCTCACGACCATCCCCCCGCCACCCGACGCCCCTCCGCCTGGCTCCCCGGCCTGCTAAACCACTTCATCGCCGCCTACGGCGTGGAGACGGCCGATCGCGGCGGAGCCAATTGACGCTCTTCGAACACCGCGGGGAAGCGGTCGCGAAGTGCCCGCTGAGTCGCCGGGGGGAGGAAGCGGTGCCCGTAGACCCGCTGGTAGAGCTCGCCGGGCCTCCGGCTGCCGCGGCGCCCGTGGGCTAGGGCGAGGTTGTTGAGGACGAGCAGGTCGCCCGGTCGCAGGGGAACCTCGACCTGGACGGCGTCGACATCCAGGCCGAGGCACTTGATGAAGCTCAGCTCGGCGGCCAGAGTGTCGAACTCCATCCCACGCAGGAAGCCGAGCGTGGACTTCACGCTCGGGAGCCGCGGCGCCCCGGCCGCAGCTTCGACGACGCGTGCCAAGCTGCCCTCGCTATATAGCCGTCCGCGTCATCCCAGGCGCCGTGCGACTCGCCGTACGCCATCAGGTTCTCGAGCAGCGTCGCCCGGTCCGGCCAACGCCGCTGGCCGAGAGGCGCGTCCAGCGGCACCAGCCGAGTCATGGCCGTGACGCTGGCCGCGGAGCGCGGGATAAAGAGCGCTGTATAGCGCGCCACGTCCTAGTCGCGCAGCGGGTTCAGGGGGACGCCGAAGTCGAAGTGGAGCGTCTGGAAGTCGCGGGTTGCTCGCCATCGGGCGGTGGGAGGATGAAGTCGCCGATCACGCTCAGCGCGTCGTGACCGTTGGACCCGGTGCACTCCGCGATGAGGTCCTGCGACTTAGCGAACGCCGCGGCAGGAGTAGCCAACGCCGACCGGATCAAGACGAAGCCGGACTCGCGAAGAGCGGAGCATGCGCCAGTCACGCCCCGATTGTCGCCCATGCAGCCAACACGATCCGCGGAGCTTCTGCAAACGAGGGCCGCTGCGTAAGCGTTCAGTCCCTGGGGCCTGCTTAGGTGAGCGCGGGGAATGGGTCGCCGCGGTTGTGGGCGGTGAGCAGTTCGCTGAGGTAGGTGAACAGCGAGCGGTGTTGCAGGCGGCAGGTGGCGGCGGCGGATAGCGCGCGTTCGGCGAATCGCTCGCCGTTGTCGCTTCGGGTGCCGTGCGAGATTTTCGGTGGATCACGGGTCCGCGGAGCGCGCGCTCGGCGGGGTTGTTTGTCGGCTCGACGCCGTCGATCGGGTGAACGTCCAGAGCGCGGGCCAGACCTTGAGCAGGTTGTTGGCGAACTGGCGGTGCCAGCGATTGCGTGGCCTTCTTGGGCTGGCGTCTTCGAGCAGTTGCCGGAGTTCGGTCTGGATCGGTGCGATCTCGGCCTGGAGGCGGTCGCGGTCGTGGTGCTCGTGCTGGTAGGCGCGCCAGGCGGCGAACACCTGCTTGGTGAGCGGGAAGCCCTGTCTCGCCGAAGGTCTTCTGCTCGCCCAGCCCGTCGGCGTGGCGGCGGAAGTCACGTTGGATGTGCGACCAGCACACTTGGCGCTGGTTGGGGTCCAGATGGCTGTAGCCGTTCCAGCGATCGGAGATCACGATCCCGGGATAGCGGTGCCGATCAGCGCGTTGAACTGCTCGCGGTTGCAGTGCTCGGCGATCAGCAAGAACACCGCGTCCGGCGTGGTCGCGGTCCACAGCGCGCGCCCGCACCGCTGGTGCGCCAGCCGGTCTCATCGACATGCACCGCGCTCTGATCCAGCACCCAGTCCTGCAGCTGCAGGTGCGGGCCGGCCAAAGCCTCTGAGGCGCGCTGGCAGATCGCGTCCGCGCTGCCGGTCGAGAGCGTCACGCCGAACAGATCACGCGCGAGCTCGGTGATCCCGCGGCGCGAGACACGGTACGCGGCGGTCAACGTCACGACCGCCGCCTGCAACCGCGGCCCGAACGCGCGAGCCACCGATCCCGTCAGGCAACCGGGCGCTGGTCCGCGCGCGACACTCCGGCAGCGCAGCTGGTGCGTGCGATGCTCGGTCCAGATCACGCTGATCGGCGGCAACTCCGCGACCTGATGGCGACCGAACCGCCGCCTGGGCGCTGCTGCTCGGCAGCGAACGCGCGACCGCACCCGCCGCACGCGTCCGGGTAGTGATCGACGATCTCATCGATCTGATCCTCCGGCGTAGCTCCCGACCCGCGCCTCGATGCCCCGGCTGCCCACCCGGCTTGCGCTGCTCGCCCTCCCGCGCGCATGAACTCCTTCGCCTTCGCGCGCGCCTCCGCCCGCCGCTGCGCCCGCGTCTTCGGCGGATCGGATGATGGCGGCCTCGAACTCGTGCGCGAATCCTGACGCGCCTGCGCCTCCAGCCGACTCAGCCGCTCCTCAGCTGCCTCCACGCCGCGCCAGCGAGATCAAGAATGAACTGCGACACACGCCTCACGGCCCGCGTCATAGATCGCCTCCGCCTCCGCGCGCTCCATGCCCGCAAGATTCGCTGCAACAAGCAGGAATCCCTGCCCAAGGCCCCGACGACTGAACGGTTACGCCGCTGCAGGCGTTCGACGAGCAGGGAGCGGCGATCCGGCGAACCGATCAACGCTCATCGCAACGCGAGCGGAAGTCGCGACATGATCGTCGCGCACCCAAAGGAGGGCACAGCCACCCCAACGGACCCGCTCTCGCAAATCGCCAATTGCGCGCACGCCGAACCGCCGACTGCTTGCAAGATCACTGCTAACGATCCGGTCGGAGCAGAAGTGCACGCCGGTCTCGGGCTGCCTCCTGGATCGGACGACCGATGAAAATCAAGGGTGGCCTGCCGAGTGTTTGACGGTATTTGCGTCGGATTTCGGGCGAGGTATGTCGCGGAGGGGGGTCGTGAGGTGTTGGATCGCCTCGTGTGAGCTCGGTGGGCGGGTCGTGACCCCCGATCGTGCGCGTGGGTCGTTGTTCGTCGAGGTTCTCGACGTCTGCCCGTGGCGTTAGGTTGTGTTGCGGGCGCGAGCCCGATGACGTGTCGAAGAGCAGGCGTCCGGGGCTAGACCGTGGCCTGCCGCGCGACTTGCCCTTCGAGGGCCTTGGTTATGCGCGCCCCGCTGTCACGCTCGCGCCCGCCTTCTCCTTCTTGGGCGACGCCGCCTGCCAGTCGGCGATCGAGCGCTTGTAGGAGGCCTCGGCTTGCGCGGCGAGCTGCTTCTCGGCCTGGCGCATCCGCTCGCGGGTGGCCCACACGCCGGTGGGCTTGCCCTCGACGGTGGGGGCGCCGGCGCGGACTTCGAGCCGCCGGAGCTTCTGGGCGGTGAGTGAGGGCTGCTGGTGGGCGTAGTCCTGTTCGCGGGTGAGCATGCACCAGAACAGCGCGGCGAGTTTGCGCGCGACGGCGACGACCGCGGCGTTGTGGCCTTTGCGGGCTCTGATGCGCTCGTAGAAGGCGTGCAGCGGGCCGGGCTGCCGGGCGACCGAGCGGGCGGCCTCGACCAGCGCCCAGCGCGCTTGGGGCGAGCCCTGTTTTGAGATCCGCCCGCCGCGCGCGGGTGCTGAGCCTGACTGGTAGACGCGCGGGTCAAGGCCGAGATAGGCGACGACCTGGCGTGAGCCCTTGAACCGCTTGATGTCGCCGACCGCGGCCAGGAACACCGCGGCGCAGATGACGTTGACGCCCGGGACGGTCAACAGCCGCCTGACCTGTCGGGACTTGAGCGCCTCCTGACAGATGAGCCGCTCCACCTGCTCGATCTCTGAGTCGAGGAACTCGATGTGGCGCAGGCCGGCCTGCACGGTCTCAGCCTCCACGAGCGGCAGCTGAAGCCCCCGCAGCCACTCGCGTCCCTTGACCCCGAACAGGTCAGACACGGGCGGGCGGCCCTTCAAGCGGCGCATCAGCACGGCGTGAATCTCGTTCTTGGCTCGGGAGCGAGCCCGGACCAGCTGGCCCCGGCGAGACAGACGCCGGCGCATCCTCCAGGTCCACTCCGGCGGCACCCACACCGCCTCGAGCTCCCCGGTCCACAACAGCCTGGCCAGCGTGCGCGCGTCGAGGCGGTCGGTCTTTGCCCGCGCCTGCGAAATGCCGGTATCGCCCGGGGAGACCACGATGATCTTGCTCACGTGCGGCTCAAGCAGCCTCACGATCTCCCACGAGCTGCCAGTCACCTCGAGCGCGACCCGGTCGGTCGCCAGCAGGCTGTCGGCCAGCGTCTTGATCCCCTCGGGCGTCGAGGGCACCCGGCCGGCCGACCACACCTTGCCCTCCTCGCAGATCGCGATCTCGATGAAGTCAAGGTGCACATCCAGCCCGACGCACCGGCCCAGCGGCCGTGACAACACCCGCTTGTTCACCGCTCACCTCCTATACCATGTAGTACCTACGGTGGGGATGGAGAACGAGTGGGCGAACGACACAGACCGATTCGCGCTCGCAGCGCACCCGGGCAAGTCGCAGGGGCCGCCACCGAAACAGCACGGGCTCGAAGCCCATCGTCCAAACCGGCGTGCCCGACTGCGTTCTCCACAACAAGAATCCCCTGTGCCCGGTGAGCGCTAGTACGCGGCCGGACCGAGGATCCCTGCCGTTGAGAATTTTCATGCCCCGAAACGGGGCACTCGTGGTTGGGACTGTCGAAAATCGACAAAGCGGGAGGGCCAGGACGCCGGACCGGTTGGCATCGGGAACGCCGGTGCGGATGGCGTTAGCGGTCCCACTCCGGCGTTCGTCGCAACACAGGCACGCCATGCACTCCGACGAGCGCCTTGAGTTACCGCGTCGCTCTGGTGCGAGCTCGTGACCCACGGGCTGCATGCGAGGGGATCTCCCTCTTCGTCTGCGGCTCGTTGCCCTCTCCGAGACCGAAGACGGCGCGGACTTCTGAGTGTTTCGCACCCTCCTGGGGAGGTGACCCCGCCGTGCGCTCAAGCTCCATCCCGCGCGCCATCCGGATTGCGCATGTGGGACAGCCTCCGCGCACGCTGTGTCGACGCGACATCGGCGGGGCCTGCCAATCCCGTCCGCAGTACGCGCACCGCCACCACAGACGTCGCTCCGATCCCGGCTTGATCGCGTACGGGTCGACGTAAGCGTTCCTGGTTGGGTGCCATTCGTCGAGCAGGTGGGGGTAGAGCGCCCCGAACGATTGGTCACGATCTGCGCGGGCCCGGCGCTCGCCGGCGAGGCGATTGGCGCAGCGCGGGCAGCCGAGCGTGCCGTACTTGGTCCGGTTCCCCACCATCGCCCGCCACTCCCTCCGGCAGGTTCCGATGCTGCAGCGCCACCATACGGTGCGCTCCGAGGCCGCCGCGACCCTGAGCGGGTCGAGCTCGCCGTTGCGCTTGGGGTGCCACTCCGTCAGCAAGTCCGGATGCAAGACCGCGAGCGTCCGTTCATGACGAACCTCGGCGCGGCGGTTGCGCTCAATCGTGGCCGCGATCGACCGCCGCCGCCCGCGTGCCGGGCATCCCCGGCCGGAGAAGGCGCGGTCGTGCGCCGTCGCTTGCCACTCGTGCACGCAGTCGCGACAGCGCCACCAGATCTTCAGACGCGAATACTGCCCGACCCGTTCAGGATCGAGGTCGCCGTTGCGATTTGGATGCCACTCGTCCATCAGCTCGGGGTGAAGCACCGCCAGCGAGCGCCACCGCTGAACCGTGGGCGGCGACGGAACACCGAGCACCGACTGGTCGCGTTCGCCGCTGGCGATCTGGTCGAGCATCGTGCGCCGCTTGCGCTCGCCCGTCTCGGGCGCCACCGTCGACATGTTGCCGTGAAGCCGAAACAGCTCCCGGTACTCCGCGACAGTGATGCCATGCTTAGCGATCAGGTGGGAACCGCCCACCATCTTGAACCAGCGTCCACAGAGATGGCACTGAACCCGGTCACCGTCGTAGCGCATCTGCCCTATCGGGGCGTAGTACAGCTCGCCGCTTGCGAGGCGCCCGATCTGTCGCTCATTCCTGCCTGTGCTCACTGCTGAGGCCCCAGCAAGTCATCGGGGACGAGAACGACCAGCGACTGTGCGCCTCGCTCGGATCCCAGCAGCCTCGCGACCCACTCAAAGTCTGCGGGCGGGGTCAAAGCGACACTACCTCGCGTTCGATCCGCTCGCGCGTCTCCTCCCGCGCGTAGCTCAATCCGCCGGTGGTTACGACATGGACCGGACATCCGAGGAGATCCTCCAACTCGCCTTGCAGGGCAGCCTGCTCGAGCAGACTCCGCCGATCGCCCATCTCCACGAGCAGATCCAAGTCGCTGCCTGATCCTGCTTCGCCGCGGGCGACTGACCCAAACACGCGCACGTTGCCCGCGCCATGACGCGCCGCGAGCTTCTCAATCTCGTCTCGGCGACGGCGCAGCTCATCGAGGCTGGGCGCCGGTCCGGTCGGACGCGGGTACGGATAAGCGGACCGCTCACGCTCAACTTGCCGGCCCAGGTCACCCAGCCTCCGTAACGCTCTGTAGCTTCCCTCTGCCGGCACGCCCGCAACCGTAGAGCCAGACGCGGTCAGGACGAACCACGATGCCCGTGGTGGTGGTGCTTCTGCGGCCGCTGGGCGGGAAGCCCGAAGGTGACCGGGATCCACCGACTTCGCGATGCCGCGAACGGGAAATCGCTCTCTGTCGCGGTCGTCGCGATCGCAAAGGGGTAGGTGATAACCCCGAAGCCTCTCCCCCACGTCCATCTAATCGTGAAGTTGCCGGCCGGGTTCGTTCTGAAGGGCACCGGCTCGTAGGGTTGACGCCGGCCCGATAGCCGGATCAGAAGCCTGAGCGCTACGCCGTCCTGCGGGACGTAGCCGCCGTTCAGGTGCCCGCGCAAGACAAGCACGCCATTCCAGGGGACGGTGCGTGAGTTGGCGGACAGCGTGATCTTGGCGGGCACGCTCACACTCGCCTGCCCGGCGGCGGGAAGGACCGTGGCCGACCCTCCGTAGACGGCCTGAATGATCCGAGAGGAACCCGGCGGAAGCGTCGCGGTCCACGTGCCGCTGCTGTCGGTTGTTGCGCTCGTGGCCTGGCTGAATTGATTCAGGCCGTTGGCGGGCGCCGTCAGGATCGACACCGGGACGCCGGCGACCGGTACGCCCTGGGTCGTGATGAGCAGCCCGTGCACCGTGAACGGCTTGCCGTATGCCACTCGCGTTCTCGTAACGACGTGGAGCCCAAGCTGCCGGCACACGGTGATCTCCCGCCAACGTTGCAGTCCGGTCTTCACCAGCTTGCGCGCGCAGCGCGTGTTGGCACGTATCACCAGACGGATGCGCCTGTAGCGCCCGCCAATCCTGACCTTGACGATCCGGCCGTGGCGCCGCTCACGCTTGTAGTGGAAGTCGACCAGCACGCGCTTGCGTACGACCTTCGCAGGGCTGCCGATCTTGGCAAAGCCGACGTCGGACGCTGCCCCCAACCGGAGCGGCATCGTTAGCGTCTCGGTGGTGCTGGCGCAGTTGCCGACGTTGTCGCACGATGTCGCCCGTATGGCGTAGGGGCCGCGGAGACCGGCGTCGTCGAAATGTCCGAGTAGGTGGGCCCCGTCGAAGCTGGTCGGCATGCTCGACCAAGCGCTGCTCCCGGCCGGCGCGATCTGCAGGGACCCGCCTGCGACGCCGGATTCGCTGTCGCTCGTGTCGACGACCAGCCCAGTAGGATCGCTCGGGCTCGGGGGCTCGAAGCTAATCGAGGGCGGTGCCTCGTCGATATGCACGGTCATCGAGCTCGTATCGGTGTTCGCCGCGCCTTGCGGGTCCACGGCCCGGTTCCACGCTGTGCACGACACGGTGCGGACCCCATCGCCGTTGACCGCGACGCCAGCTGCAGGATATGCGCTCGCCGCTCCCCCATCGGTGCTGCACGTTATCCCTCCGATACCCGACGGCCCGGCACTCGCCGTCGCATCCACGGTTACTGCATGACCCACCCAGGCCCCAGGATTCGGATCGCTCGGCGTGCTGAACGAGACTCCCACTGGGTCGTTGTCAACACTGATCTGCTCCGGCGCGTAGGCGCTCTCGACCCCGGCGGCGTTCTGGGCGTTGAGTGTCAGAAGGAAGCTGCCGGACCCCCCGATGTAATCGCGCGTGTCCACACTTGCCCCTTGTTGCCGCTCCCACACCTGATCGGGGCACTGGTGCCATTCGGAGGTGTCAGGTGCGGCCGACGGACCTTCCCGCGTGATGCCAGCAACAGTGGCCCACATGGTGCACACCCCAGAGCTATCGTTGGCCTGGAATGTGATCGGCCAACTGTCCCCGGATGGGTTCCACACGTACTCACCTGCATGGGTCTGATACCACAGGTTGGTGCTCCCAATGGCCACGATGTTGGGCCCTTGGTTCTCAACTGCAGTGAGCTGAATCCCGCCCGCGTAGATGTTCGCGGGGCCGCTGCAGCTCGACCACCCGCACACGATTTGGAACCCCCAGTAGGTGCTGTTGAAGGGCCCGTCGTACTCGCTGGTCTGCCCGTTGTACCACTGGCTCCCCCCGCCGGCATAGAAAGATCCCCCGCCCCAGCCTTGGCCGTTGTTGACGTTCACAACGTTCGCGCCGGTGACGCTGGCGTACTCGATCGTCACATTGGGCGGAGCGACGGCCTCAGTCCAGTAGGCCCCGCCGCCAGGAGTTGCTCCCCACGGCGTCCCGCCGAAAACTCCCATCGGGTTTATGCCGCTGCACGGAGCGAGAAAATGAGACGGATCGCTGAATGTGAACATCCCGCACCCGTTCACGTAGCTGTTAACATTCACGGTCAGCGTGCCAGCCCATGCGAGGGATGGGGTGGTGAGGTACGCAGCGACGATCAAAGCTGCCGCGCAGCTCGAGGCTAACGCCCAGCGGCGTATCAGGCCGCTACGAGCACTCATCCACCACGTAGAACTCATGATCCGTCGCGCTGAACGATCCGCCTGCCACGCTTCCAGTGAACACCTCAAACTGATTGGAGCTGTTAACCGCGGCGACCCAAGCGGTCGGGAAAGCGCCCGCGCCTTGACTCCCAGGCGGGACGTCATCGACCGTGACGACGGGCGCGTTCAGTCCCTGCGCGCACGCCGAGCCTGTGATCGTCAGCTGATAGGCGCCAGCAGACAAATGCTGGATGGAGACTCCCTGACCGGCGAATATGGCGCCGGACGCAAGTACGTGCGCCCAGGCTGCAGCTGCAGGTGCCCCGGGCTGCCCGGCGGGACCCTGGAGTCCTTGCGGGCCTTGCGGACCCTTTTGATTCCACGTGACGCGCGTCTGCGTCCGCGAGCACCGGCCGTGGGCCTTGAGGCGCAAGACGCCGGTCTTCTTGTCGGAGCAGACCGTGATCGTCTTGGTCTTGGTTGCGGCCATCGCGTAGCCGCCGCCCGCGCCGAGCGCGAGGAAGACTGCGAGGTACGCGACGACGTTCCGGCGAAAGTGATGCAGTGGACGGGTGAGCATCATGGCCTTTCTCTAGTCCGTGCGCTTCGGCCTTAGCTGCACTTGGGATTGCAATTGCCGCCGACCTGGCTGCCGAGGCCTGCAGGCCCGGCCGACTGGACCGGCGGCTCGTAGTGGACTGGTTCCTGAGTGGACGTGTGTTGCACCGGCGCCTGCTGAACCGGCGTGGTTTGCGCGGGCGTCTCGGGAGCCACGGTCGTCCTGGAGCCGCCGCCGGCACCGGGTATTCCCTGCGAGACAGACTGAGTCATCGCGACGGCGTGGCTCGCTCGCGTTGAGCCGCCCGAGCTCCTCGAGGTCCGCACGCCGTTTGTGCGGTGGCTCTTGCTGGCGGGCGCTCGCGCCGTTCCGAGTGTGCGACGTGTGTGGCTCGCCGACTGCGGCCGCACCGGTTTCACGGCGAGAGCCCTGAGTTCGCGGCGCGCGTCAAGCCTCTGGTCATTTCCGACAGGAACTGGCCAGGAGGTTGACTCGCCTTGAACGCCGACCCGATCTGCGCTTCCCCATGGCGCTGCGGGCCGCCGCGCTGGCCAAGCGCATCACCACGGCGGATGCGAGCGTTGCCAAGAGCAATGCGCCAACGACCGCCGCCAGCTGGCGCTTACGGACCTCGCGAGCGCGCGGGCCGACCGGGCTGCTGCCCAGCGCTGCAGCTTCGCCACTCCGTCACGTCCGAGCCCGGCTTCTCGAGCTCGCCCGGCCCCCGAGCTACTTGCCGGCGCTCTTCTCGGACGCCGCGCCCCGAGGGCAGAATCGGGCACATTGCCTGACGCCGGACGCGGGTCGAGGTCAAGACGCGCCGTAGAGCTCTGCCTCTCGCGTGTGCTCGTCGGTCTGGCCGGATTCCTGGTCCCCCGACCAATGGTCGCGTCGTCGCGACTCTTGCCCGCCGTCGTCTCGCGCCGCCGGGCGGTACCAGCCGAGGTTCAGGTTGCTGTCCGGCCTCAGCGCGTTCGCGGACGGCAGCGTCGAGGTATGGCTCTCGGGGTCGACAGCATCGTTGGAGCCGCCGCGCAGAACTAGGAGGGCTCCCTTGCGCCCTTCGCCCGTACTGCTGCCGTTTCCGTCCGGCGACTCCATTTGAATACCTGGCTAAGATACCACTAGCTTGCGCAAATTGGACGCAATTTGGGCCGATCCGACCCGAGGACCTCGGTGGCTATCGACGACCCGTACCTGACGATCAACGACATCAAGGCAGAACTCCACGTCTCGCACGAAACCGTGCGCCAGTGGATCATCTCCGGTCGGCTGCCCCATGTGAAGGCCGGTCGCATGTATCGCGTCCGCCGCTCGGACCTCGAGCGCATGCTCGCCGCGACCCCCTCGCCCGCTGGCGGCCCCTCCGAGCCCGCGCTCGCCACCGTCAACGCGATGGGCCCTCGGGACCGGATTGACATCGGATTCAGTCGATGACGGCAGACGACGCGATCGCGCGCTTGGACTCGGCGCAGATGAGCTGGACCGTCGCCCTCGAAGCCCACTGGTCTGCCCCTCCGGCCCCTGGGTACGACGAGCGTCTCTTCCAGCTCGCTGACGCCGCGGAGGAGCAGGCAAGTGCGTTCCGCTTTGCCGATCGCGAGGGTCTCGCGTGGCGGCCCCTGCCCAACGCGTCCGCGAGCCTTCAGCCTCCACCCGAACTCCGGCCGGATTTCAACCGAACGGGCCCGCCCGAGCTCTGGGCCCGATTCGACCAGACCGTCCGCGAGCTCGGTCTCGCGCTGGAGGACGTGAGCAGCGTGAGGATCGCGCAGGTGTTCGCCAGGCTGTCGGAGTGTCTGCGCGAGCTCTCCTACGCGAACCGGCCCGAAGAGTCGTTGCGTCAGCGGCGGGCCGGCTAGCAGGACCAGCCACCGGGCGCAGACGGCAATTGCGGCCTCGCGATCGGTCTGAATCCCCACGGCAAGCTCAATCGTCGAACGGCGGCCGGCCGACGTCGGGACTATCCGTGCCGCTGGTCGCCGGCCACGGTCGCATGCCACAGCTGGTCGCCGGCAGCTTCGCAGCCAGCGCCGTGCACAGCCGATTTAGGTCTCCGCGGGACGGGCCCGCGCCGCCGTGGGTCAGCAGGTGCGCATGCAGCTCGTCGGCTCTGATCAGCCAGATGCGTCGGGCGCCGGGGATCCCCGAACACCTGCGGGCGCAGTCTCGGGTGGGCGGGTGCGAACACGAGCCGGACCCGCGTCGGCGAGAAGTCGTGTCGGGGAAGCAGCCGGTCGACGACCTGCGCGGCGTGCTCGAGCTCGAGCAGCCCGGCCCGGGTCCAATGGCCGTTGGTCGGCGTGATGATGTACGCACCCGTCGGCCCGATCGCCAGGTAGCGGAGCGGAGATCCCAGCTCGGGCAGATACACGCCCGCCTTCCGTATCCAGTGCTCCGGGAGCGCTCGCAGTGCTTCGTTGATGTAACCGTTGACGACCTCGTTGGCCAGACTGTGCCGAAGCATGCCGCTGAGCGGCTCGAGCTCGGAGTCGTTGAACAGCCTCCGGGTGGGCCCGTCAAGCTTGATGTAGGGGTTGTCGTCGTTAGGCCGTTCGGGGTCTCGGTGGCCCGGAGGCGCGCTCCGCAAATCCCCGCCTCGGCTGTCGTCGACCGACGTCATCGCACAGCCAGCCCGGACCCGGCGGGATGGTCGCGCTCGGCATGCGAGCCTTGGAAGCTGCCGTGGCCGGCTCCGGCACGCGTCATCCCAGCGACTCCATGCGGCCGGTATTTGATGCTGAGAGCGAGGTGCTCAAGCACCGCGAGCAGGCGATCAAGCGACACGACCACGACGTCGCCGCAGCGCGACTCCACCCGCCGCGCCCGCACGACGCAGAGGATCGGAACCGCCCCATACGGATAGCGTCGCCGGGACCGCGCGGCCCAGCGCGCGGTTGCCGCCGTTCGCCGTAGGTGCTCTTGGCTGAACGTCACCGTCTTTGTCTCGATCGCAAATCCCAGTCCATTCGGCGAGCGCACGAGATGGTCGACGTCGCCCCCTCCCGGCCAGGGCACCCCGTTCCGCACCGCCCATCCGCCGCGGGCGAGGCCTTTCAAGGCACGCTGCACCACTCGCTCTGAGTCCGCGCCGACGCGCCATCGTCTGGCGAGACGCTGCGAACGGCACGCCGCCCCCGTCAGGCCGACGGCGAGCAGGAGCGTGAAGACCATGAGCGCCTCTCCGCCGCTGCGCGACGCGCTCAGAGCAGCCACCAGGGGCACCGTTGCAGCGAGCGCACAGACGGCGGCTCGAGCGATGTGTCGGTATTGCTGACGACGCGCATGGCTCATGGCTGCCGCGAACATACCGCCGCGTCACGCGAACTTGGCCGCTATTACCTCACTTGTTGCAGAGTTGTCACATTCGTCACCCAAACCGAGTGGTCTGCTGGCGGTGCCCCGGCCGCGCGGTCGAACGCCTTGCAGCGCCGCCCAGCCGCCCTTGGGCGGGGACGATGCCTCGGCTGCCCGAGATGACGTTCCTGCATGTTGGCGCGCCGGGCGACGAGAGTCGGGCATGGCCGGGTAGAGCATTCAGAGCGCTCGATAAGTCCCGGAACCTCACGCTCGACCTGACCACCACGCGCCATGGCAACCGTCCGTATCCCCGAAGCGGACTCTTCCGCAATCCCCGTTTGTTAGAGCTTAGACCCGAAGTGTGTCTCTCGGTCACGTCCCGAGCGATACCGACGAGCTGGCATGCCGGCTTGCTGTTCCGAGGGGGAAGTGTCGCAGCGAGATGGGACACAGCCGGTTTTGCCAGCTACGCGGGTCGACTTTCCGTCCGCTCGGGACGACGGAGCCGACCCGCCGCGGCCGAGGCCCAGCGCCCGATCTGGCGACTTGAAGGGTAGGTCTTCGGGCAGTATCTGGCGCCGTACCTGGAGCGTCTGCGGGAGCCACCGGGGACCGCCGGGGGCGTCGGCATGGTCGTCGACGAGAGACTTCCTTGCCCCGAGCGCACGCAACAAGCTCTCCGCCGACGGGCGCTCGGAGGGCTGCCTATCGCCCTCCACACCGAGATGACGATGCCCCGGACGGCGGTTTCCACGCACCGAGCGAGTGCCTCGTCACCCTCGCCCACGAGCGCCAATGACCGCCTCGTAGTCACCGTCCCCGGGCTCGACCGGCTGCGCGGGCGGTCAACGCGCTCGAGATGGTGTCCATCAACGCTCCCATCAGCTCGGGGCGTTCGAGTCGGGGCTGGCCGCCCTCCTGGTCGTCGGCACCGTTCCCGCCGTGGTCGGCGGCGGCGCCATCACGACCCTCCCGGCGCTCTTGTGGGCCGGTTCTTCCCCGCGCTCGCCGCGGTCGACCAGTTTGAGCACATCCAGCCGGCGCCGGCGGGACGCGAGCTTCGGCGAGGTCCTCGCTTAGACTTCCTCAGTCATCTCCGGGAAACCCCGCAGCAGGCGCGGGAATGCATCGCACGCGTGCGGTGTCCGCACGATGGCCGCCGAGGCGCCAGCTCGTAGTTTCACTGACACATCGCGAGCCGCACTGGGCGCCTCGCACCCGACGATTCCTTAAGGGGGATCAGAGATGTCTGCTACCACACCAGACGCCCGGGTCGCCAATGGCAATGGCAATGGCAATGGCCACCGCGTCGTTTCAACAATCGTCGAACGCCAAGTCGTTACCGAGCCAGCCGTCGGCTGGGGCAATTCCGGGCCGCTGTGCCTGATCGCGTTCGCGGTCACCACGTTCATGATCAGCCTGGTCAACGCCCAAGGCATCAACGCCGGCGTCGTTCCCGTGATCCTCAGCTGCGGCCTGATCTTCGGCGGCGCCGTCCAGCTCGTCGGCGGCCTGCTCCAGTTGCGCACCGGCAACACGCTCAACGGCGCACTGTTCTCTACGTTCGGCGGCTTCTGGATCGTCCTCGCCGCCTACCTGCAGTGGTTCTCCAAGAATGTGCCAGCCGCCCAGGCCGGCCACGCCTCCGGGCTGCTGCTTTACACGTTCGCGATCGTCGCGGCGATGTTCCTCCTCGTATCGCTGCGCACCTCGGTGGCTAGCGTGCTGGCACTCATCAACCTGACGTTCACGCTCACCTTCCTCGCTGCGGGCAACTACGGCGCCCACACCGGCATGCTTCACATCGCCGGCATCACCGGCATCGTCCTCGCGGGGCAGGCGCTGTACATGGCCGCCGCGGAGATCTCCGAGGACTCCTACGGACGCGCGATCGTCCCACTCGGCCGCTTCGCCAAGTCCTAGCGCACCACGCGCACACAGCGTCGAGAGGGTTGGAGCGGGCTCACCGCTCCAACCCTTTTTGCGCGTCTGGCAGCACGTCGCCAATGTCGTCGAGCCGCCGCTGGCGCGGGTCAAGGACCCCGAGAGGGGAACATTCTCGAGACTTCCGCGTCGACCGGTGGTGCCGCTTGCTGCGCATGATCACCGGGGTGGCGCGCAGCGCTGCGGGCGCGAGCGCTGCGCCCGCGATCACGAGGCCGAACTCGAGCAGACGGCCGGTGGTCCCGACGGCACCTGAGCTGACGCGACCTGATCTGAAAACACCGTGGTCGCTCGCTCGAGAAAGCCGCACGGAAGGAGTTCGGCGTGAGCGGCCCCGTTGGCTGATTGCATTGCCCCACTCTCGTCTTGGGTCTCGGCGAGGTCGGAGTCATACGATCGTTGCGCCCCAGCAGCTCACCACGTCTTGACCCGTTCGATCGGGCCTCGGCGTTCGATCCGCATTCGGGTGTCGAGCACTACGCAGCCAGTCGTCGTGCAGCGGGTCGGATTGAGATCGGCTTCGACCACCTCTGGAACGCGTCGTAACAGGAGCGCTAGACGGAGGATCAGATCGCGCAACGATTGGCGATCGAGCGGTTCGCTGCCTCGAAATCCATCCAGCTCGGCAGCCACGCTCCGCGAGGCATCGATCAGTTCGTCGGCGTCGGCGTCAGTGAGCGGCAGCAGCCGGAACGCAGCGCTGCGGCCGAGGCCTGCCTGGCGTCCGCCGAGGCCTATTGCCAGCACGGCCCCCAAATCGGGATCGGCTACGGCGCCTACCAGCACGCTGAGTCCTTGGTCGTAGAGCGGTTGAACGATCGCGCCGATCCATGGGTACCCGGCGACTCGCATCCGCTGCTGCAGCTCGCGCCAGCCGGCTCTGATTGCCGCCTCACCGAGCAGCCCACGTAGCACAGCGTCGATGTCGCCCGAGGGACCAGGCGCCTCGAAGTCCGCCTTCAGGGCGATCGGTTTGCCGATCTGCGCCGCGACCGCGACCGCGCGCTCGAGATCCCGACACCGATGCGACGCAACGATCGGAATCCCGTGCGTGGCCAGCAGGGTTTCGGCTTCGCCAAGCGAGATCCACCCACCCGCGGGGTTCCGCTCGAGGAATGCTTCGACCACCGCTCGCGCCGCGGGTCCGTCAAGATCGGGATAGTCTGGGAGCTCGCCCAGCGGCCGCGATAGCCATTCGCGACGCTCGACCGCGCTGGCGAGCACGTTCGCGCAGGAGTCCGGGAACAAGAAGTTGGGGACTCCGGCGACGGTGCGCGGTCGCCGGCGTCCGTCGGAGCGCACCACGCACGCGACAGCCGGCTTGGCCTGCCCGGCACAGGCCGCCGAGATCGTTTGCAGCACCGCGTCTGGGTCTCCCTCGTGAACGTCCACGTAGAACACCATCAGCGCGTCGATCGAGGGCTCGCCAAGCAGTCTGGTGACTCCGGCTCCGTAATCGTCCGGTCCCGCGCCGATTGGCATGGTTAGCGGGTTTGGCACGTCGCCCGTTTCCCTCACCTCGAGCCCCCGCGCAGCGGCCGCGTCGGCGGCGATCGTCGCCACACCAACGGAGTTGCTGACAATTCCGATGCGCCGACCGGCGGGGAGCGGTTGGCGCTCGAAGAACTCGGCCGCGTTGAACAGCTCCTCGCCGCTGCGGAACCGGAGAAGGCCAGCCTGATGCAGCAGCGCATCGACCACCTCGTCGCCGCGCAGCGCCGCGGCGGTGTGGGAGCGAGCCTCGGCCAGGACCCGCGCGGCACTCAGTCGGCCCTTGATGGCAAGTATGGGCTTGTTCCGCGACACCCGCCGCGCGATTCGCGTGAAATGCTCAGGATTGCCGAATGTGTCGACATAGAGCATCACGGCCACCGTCCGCCGATCCTGTTCGCACCACTCGAGCAGGTCGTTGGTCGACACATCGGCCCCGTTACCGAGCGAGGCGAACAGCGAGACGCCGAGGCCGAGGGCCGCCGCATGAGAAAGCAGTCCGATCCCCACCGCGCCGGAGGGTGAGCAGATCGCCAGCCCCCCCGAGCTCACGGAGGCGCCGGTGAACGTCGCGTTCAGGCGAACCTCGGGCGCGTTGTTGATCACCCCCAGAGAGTTGGGGCCGACCAGCCGCAGCCCGGCATCCCGGACGATCTGCAGCAGGCTGGATTCAAGCCGGGACGATGCCTCGATGTCCTGCGCTGAGCCAGCCGGGACAACTAGCAACGCTTTCGCTCCGCGGGCGGCAGCCGCGGCCGCGAAATCCAACACGGCAGCGCCCTCGATCGCGAGGATGACCAGATCCGGAGCGGCCTCAAGCTCAGCCAGGCTCCGCAGAGACCGCCCGGCGGGCACGAGTGCATCCCCGGGGTCAACCCATTCGACGACACCTCCGAAGCCGCCGTTGCGGATGTTCTCAACCAACGCACGCCCGACGTTTCCCGGCGCGTCCGCGGCCCCGATGACCGCGACCGACGACGGCGCGAGGATCGCCCGCAGCGAAGCAAGCGCAGCGAAATGGTCACGCTCGTCGATCCGCTGCACTACCGCCTCGACCGGGGTGATGTCAACCGACACGTTGAGCTCGACGAGGCCCGCACGGTTGACCGCGAAGCCGGCGTTCCGAAACACCCTGAGCATCACACGGTTCATCGACAGCACCGACGCATCAAAGCGGCGCACTCCGCGCTCCGCCCCGATCGCCGCCAGCTGCTCGAGCATCCGCGTTCCGATCCCGCGCCGCTGCTCGTCATCCCCCACCGCCAACGCGATCTCGGCCACACCTGGCTCGCGCAGCCCCTGGTAGCTGCACGCCGCGATCACACGCCCGGTACGACGGGCGATCAGGGAAACGCGGTCGACGCCGCTCGACTCCACGGCCGCTCGGGCGACGATGTCAGTGCGTCCCATCCCGTGGAAGCGGAAATACCTGCTCTGCGGGGAGAGCTGTTCATAGAACGCCCTTATGTCCTCATAGTCCGCGGGCCCTGGCGCCTGCAGCCGCAGCGTCGAACCATCGCGAAGCAACACGTCGCGAACGAGGCGGACGGGGTCGCGGGGCGAATCACTCACACCCGCCCCACGCTCGCCGCCAGCGACCGACTGGCGCACGGCCGCACCATCTGACGATTCTTCTCGAGCTTCGGACAGCTCTGCTTCCCCTCATCGTTGCGGATGGTCGACTCCGCCTGGGAGCCAAGGAGTTTGGCATGCCGCACTAAAGCGACGGGCAAGGAACGCGCGCGTGTTACAGCCTGGGGGTCGGCGCTCGCACTTATATCGCGTCACGCCACGCGCCTGGCCTGAGCTGGGCTCGAGCGCGCTGATCGCCTCGCGGTCTGAGCGGTCGACCTCCGTGAAGTACTACTCGAGCATGGCGGGAGAGCCCGCCCAAACTCCTCGAGAAGCACCGGTAGCGAGACTTCGTGCTTAGCCGTTGGAAGACCGCGAGGAGCAGCGACTTGTCCTCGGGTGCGATCGAGCGGAGCTCCAGGACCGGCCCCAACGTTAAAAGTGCCGGTTCGGCAGTCTCGTGGTACGGGCATCGCGAGCTCGCCTTCACGTTGACTCAAGACTTGCGCCCGAGAGCCCGTGCGACCGCGGCTTGGAGGCGGCAGAAGAGGCGTCTACGCCGTTTGGACGGTCGCGCTGTGCCCGTCAAGCAATTCGACTGCGTGCTCGCGGAGTTGGAATTTCTGGACCTTGCCGCTGATGGTCATCGGGAACTCGTCTACCGCGATGACGTACCGCGGTATTTTGTAGTGCGCGATCTTGCCGCGACAGAATTCGCGTACCGCCTCGGTGTCGATCGGGTCACGTGTGCGCGCGATTACGAAGGCGGCGATCTCCTCGCCGTAGCGCGCGTCAGGGACCCCGACGATCTGTACGTCCTTGATCAGCGGGTGGCTGTAAAGGAACTCCTCGATTTCCCGCGGGTAGATGTTCTCCCCGCCACGGATGATCATGTCCTTGGAGCGGCCGACAATGTTGACGTACCCATCCTGGTCGATGGTCGCGAGGTCGCCGGTATGCATCCATCCTGCCTGGTCGATCGCTTCAGCGGTCTGCTCGGCGTCGTTCCAGTAACCGAGCATGACGCTGTAGCCTCGGGTGCACAGCTCACCGGGTGTGTTGCGCTCAACGCACTCGCCGGTGACGGGGTCGATGATCTTTATTTCGATATGGGGGTGGACCCGTCCGACCGTGGAAGTGCGGCGATCGATGTCGTCATCGGCAGTCGTTTGTGTCGATACGGGTGAGGTCTCGGTCATGCCGTAGCAGATCGTCACCTCGGTCATGTGCATGTGATCGATCACTCGGCGCATCACCTCGATCGGGCACGGGGAGCCAGCCATGATCCCGGTTCGTAGTGACGTGAGATCGAAGTCGCCGAACTCGGGCAGGTCCAGCTCGGCGATGAACATCGTCGGTACGCCGTAGAGCGATGTGCACCGCTCCTCCTGGACGGCGGCAAGCGTCGCGGGTGCCTCGAACGACGGGGCCGGTATGACTATGCACGCACCGTGGGTCGTGCACGCGAGGTTCCCGAGCACCATCCCGAAGCAGTGGTAGAACGGCACCGGGATACAGACCCGGTCCTCCGGGGTGTACCGGCAGGTTTCGCCGATGAAGAAGCCGTTGTTGAGAACGTTGTGGTGAGTGAGCGTGGCGCCCTTCGGAAACCCAGTCGTGCCGCTTGTGTACTGGATGTTGATGGGATCGTCGAACTGCAGCCCCACGGGCAGCGAAACGTCCTCGTCGCCCGCCGAGAGTTGCTCCCACTCGGGCGATTCAAGGAACACCACCCGCTCGAGCTCCGGACACCGCGGGGCAACCTCATCGACCATGCCAGCGTAATCTGAGCTCTTGAATGCGGGGGCCGACACCAGGATCCGACAGCCGGACTGGTGGAGAACGTACTCGAGCTCGGACGTACGGTACGCCGGGTTCACGTTGACTAGAACGACACCTGCCTTGGCCGAGGCATACTGAACCAGCAGCCACTCCGCACAGTTGGGCGACCAGATCCCCATCCGATCTCCCGGCTGCAATCCACTTCCGATAAGCCCGCGGGCGAGGCGCTCAACCCGGTCGGCGAACTCTGCGTAGGTCCAGCGCACGTCTTGATGGCGTACGACCACCGCATCGCGCTCGGGATACGTCGCGGCGATCCGATCGAAGTGCGCGCCAATCGTTTCGCCGATCAAGGGGGTCGGCGAGCTTCCATGCACGTAGGAGATTTGGTTCGCCATGCCTTCGCATCCTCTTCTTGTGGTGGGTTTGGCTAGCCTCAGCGCTCGGCGGGAAGCCAGATCGCGAACGAGGCTCGGCCGTACGAGGACCGACTCGCACAGCTCCGCCAAGGCGAGATGCAAGGCGCACGCGGTCGCGGCGCGCGCGTCGAACCTCAACGCAGGCGTCTCGTGACAAGCATCGCGCGAGCGAACATCCGTGCCAGCCCGCCGTAACGTCCAGCAGATCGAGCCCGCTCAGACAATGCTCGGCACGCACTGTATAAGTCGTGTCCCGGGATGTTCCCGTGCCCCAACGATCCTCGCTCCTGCCCGCCCGAGAATCCGCAGTCACCACGGATTCCGACACCGGGAAAGCCGCAAACGGTCGAGAGGCTCCGGCCATCGCCTTTCCGGCCGTCAACCGTCGCGGATAACGCCGGGTGTGCTCGAGCGTGATCGAGCAACCCGACAACGACCCCGGTTCGCTTCGCCGCTGATTCGGCGCTCGCAAAGTACCACTGCTTCCGGTTTCGCCCTATTCAGGGGTCGTCGAGCCCGATGGGTGGCGTGGCATGACGGGGCAGCCCACCCTCGCCCTGATCGCGAAGCTCTGGATGCCTGCGCTGACGCAAAGCAGGGCGCGGAGGTCGGCGCTGGTGGGTACTGCTCGTCGCCAGCACCAGCAGGGAAGCGTGAGACCGAAGGCTTGGACCGGGCCCGCAGGCGGATGGAAGGCGCTCGCCGTGGACCTGAAAGCGCAGCGCCGCTCCACCCGCCTGGATCGCCAGGCAGAGCCGGGGGTAGTTCGCCCCAGGGTGAGCGATTCGGGGATCCCGTGGGTACCGATGGAGAGATCCCGACGGCGACCGGGGTGGCGGATCGATCGGGCATGTCGGATCCCTCCGTGGCCGTCGTTGTCTATGGCTCGAGCACGATCCGTGCGGCGACTCGGCCGGCCTCGACGTCGGCTATGGCCTCGTTTACTTGGTCGAGCGGTCGGGTTTCGCGGATCACGCGTGTCCTGCCGGCCGCGTGCAGCTCGAACACCTCGCGCAGATCCTTTCGTGTGCCGACGATCGAGCCGACGATCGTGATCCCGTTGAGCACGGTCTCGAAGATCGGAAGCGTGATCTCGTTGTCGGCCGGTAGCGCGACGAACACCAGCTTGCCGCCGCGTCGCAGTGACTGGTAGGCCTGCTCGAAGGCTCGGGGAGAGACGGCGAGCGCGATTGCCTGGTCGACGCCGCCGAGCCGCTGGATCGCCTCGACCGGGTCCTCCTTCTTGGCATTGATGGTGAACTCCGCGCCGAGCTCGCGCGCGAGCTCGAGCTTCTCATCGACCACGTCCACCGCCACCACCCGTCCCCCCGCGATCGCCGCGTACTGGATCGCGAGATGCCCCAGGCCGCCGACGCCGAATACGGCTACGAAATCAGACGAGCGGGTGCCCGCGACCTTGACCGCCTTGTAGGTCGTCACGCCCGCGCAGGTCAGCGGCGCGGCGTCGAACGGGTCGATGCTTTCAGGGACCTTGACGACGTAGCGGGCGTAGGCGGTGGCGTACTCGCCGAACGCGCCATTGATCGTGTAGCCCATCATCTCCTGCTCGTGGCAGAGAGTCTCCCAGCCGTCCACGCAGTAGTTGCAGCATCCGCACGCGTAGCCGAGCCAGGGCATCGCGACACGGTCACCGACCGCAACCTTGTGAGTGCGGTCACCGACAGCGTGCTCGCCAGGCGCGAGCTCGGTGACGATGCCGACCCCTTCGTGACCGGGGGTGAACGGTGGTGAGGGCTTGATCGGCCAGTCGCCGTTCGCGGCGTGGATGTCGGTGTGGCACAGGCCGCACGCCTCGACCTTCACGCGTACTTGTCCCGGACCGAGCTTCGGCATTGGGACCTGCTCGACGGTCAGCGGGCTGCCGAAGTCATGGACGACCGCGGCACGATAGGTAGTGGGTGCAGCCTCTGACGTGCGGGGTTCCCGAACGTATGTAGTGGCCATGGTGTGTCCTTCTTTCTAGGCAGCCGGCCCCTATCGGGTCGGCTTAGGTTGGGTTGGGCGGCCCGAAGTTCTGCGCTGCCGACCTTCAGGGTGCGCGAGAGACGAAATGCACACCCTCGAGGCCCTCGAGCGAGAAGCCCTCGGCGGCGCCCGATGAGACGTCGATCAGGAAGCGCGGGCTACCCCAGCGCTGGTACTGGTCGGAGTCGATATAGAACGGAGCTCCGCCAATGTTCCCCAAGCGTACGTCGTGCGGCCCTGCCGGAAGCTCGCCGTCCTTCAGGCAGATCGGGGAGGTGCCATCGCAGCATCCCCCGGATTGGAAGAACATGAGCGGCCCGTGGGCGGCCTCGAGACGATGAATCACCTCGAGGGCCGCCGGGGTTGCCACTACTGCCGCGGCCGTCTCTTCAGCCGCTTGAGAGGGTGCGTCCATTATCAGAAGAACCCCATGGGGTTCGGGTCGTAGCTGACCAACAGGCACTTGGTCTGCGAGTAGTGGTCGAGCATCATCCGGTGGTTCTCACGCCCCACCCCGGAACTCTTGTAGCCGCCGAATGCGGCGTGCGCGGGGTAGTGGTGGTAACAGTTGGTCCAGACGCGTCCAGCTTTGATCGCGCGGCCCATCCGGAATGCGCGGCTTCCGTCGCGGGTCCACACGCCGGCGCCGAGGCCGTACAGCGTGTCGTTGGCGATCTCCAGAGCCTCGGCCTCGTCCTTGAACGTCGTCACGGCGAGCACCGGGCCGAAGATCTCCTCCTGGAACACCCGCATCTTGTTGTGCCCCTTCAGTACCGTCGGCTCGAAGTAGTAACCACCGTCCAAGCTGCCGTTCAGCTCAGGGCGATGTCCGCCGATCAGCAATTCGGCGCCTTCATCGAGACCGATCTTGACGTAGCTTTCGATCTTCTCGAGCTGCGCGGCCGAGACCTGCGGGCCGATCATCGTTTCGCGATCGAGCGGGTCGCCCTGCTTGATCGCGGCGATCCGCTCCAGGCAGCGCTCCATGAACTTGTCGTAGATGGATTCCTGGATCAGCGCGCGCGATGGGCACGTGCACACCTCGCCCTTGTTGAATGCGAACAGTACGAGGCCCTCGATCGCCTTGTCCAGGAATGCGTCGTCGGACGCCATCACATCCTCGAAGAAGATGTTCGGCGACTTGCCACCGAGCTCGGTCGTCGACGGGATCAGATTCTGAGCGGCGTAGCTCATGATCAGCCGTCCCGTCACCGTCTCGCCGGTAAACGAGACCTTCGCGATCCGCTTGTTCGACGCCAGCGCCTTACCGATTTCCGCGCCCGGACCGTTCACGATGTTCAGGACGCCGGGCGGGACGATCCCGCCGATAACCTCGGCGAGCTTCAGAATCGACCACGGCGTCGGACTCGCAGGCTTGAGAACCGTGCAGTTGCCGGCCGCCAGCGCGGGAGCGATCTTCCATGCTGCCATCAGCAACGGAAAGTTGAACGGAATGATCTGACCTACGACGCCTAGTGGCTCCTGAAAGTGGTAGGCGTAAGTCTGGTCGTCGATCTCGGAGATCCGGCCCTCCTCGGCACGTACGGCCGCGGCGAAGTACCGGAAATGATCGGCCGCAAGCGGGATGTCGGCCGCGAGCGTCTCGCGCACCGGCTTGCCGTTCTCGTAACTCTCCGCTACGGCAAGCATCTCGGCGTTCTCATCGATCGCATCCGCAACATCATTCAGGACAGCCGCACGCTCGGCCGGGGAGCGTTGCCCCCATTCCTCCTTGGCCGCATGCGCCGCGTCGAGGGCAAGTTCGATGTCCTGAGCACCGGAGTGCGCGACCTCGCAGAACACCTCGCCCGTCGACGGAGTCACGTTCCCTCGATACTCCCCTGTCGTCGGAGGGATCCACTCACCACCGATGAAATTGTCGTAGCGCTCCCTGAGCACCACGGGGCTGCCCGACGCGCCCGGCGCGTCGTAAGTAGTTGACTCGATAATCGACACCTTGGACTCCTTAGTCGGAACCGCAGACTCGCCCGCGCTACAAAGGGCTAGAACCCTCGCGCGGTCAATCACGTTCAGACGTTCAGACGCGTCCACCGGGCCGGCGGGATAACGCCTAAGACATACGACACCCGCCCCGCAGTCAAAACCAGTAATCCATGCTCCGTGCCGCGGCGCAAATAGCGCCGTTGGTGGCATCCGGACCTTGGGTGAGTGTCCTGGCCGCAGGGCCAGCTCATATTCGACTCTACTCCGATCGCGGGCGCTTGTGTGCGCACACCGCAAAAAAACAAAAATCCGAATCCGTTCGGACACCCGAGGGCCACGGCGCCGCCACGGGGGTCGCGAGTTGCAGGCCGATCTGTCCGCAGCTTCTACCGCCACGATCCGGGCGCGTCGAGCGGCGACGGCGCGACGCCTTCCCGGACAAACCCGGCCACGCCTGGCCCGTTCCTCAGGGCCACCGGATTCGCGCCAGTCGCCGACAGCAGGGGGACGCGACGGCTGCAGCGTGGGGCGATTGCATAAAGGCGCGCGTCTGCGGTCGCGGTCTCGAGATTACGAGCGCGAGACCGACCCGCTGCGCAGCCTGTGCCCTCATAGGTGATGGCGAGCCACTCCCGCGGCGGTGATCAGGTTCAGCATATGAGCAGCAAGGTGTTGGAGGTTGCCCCATCCGTCGTGGAATTTGGCGGGGGCGGCGGTCCTTGGTGGATGGTTACACATTGGGGCCGGTGGTCAATTCGGTGTGGAGCAGGTTGTGGCGTTCCAATTGCGAGTCTGATCGGCGTCGAGCTGGGTGAGTGGATAGGCTCACGAGCGAGCTTCGGGCGTCGCCGTTGTCGCTGAGGCCGTGTAGTCGTAGAAACCGCGGCCGGTCTTGCGGCCGAGGTGGCCGGAGATGACCATCCGCTTGAGCAGAGGCGGCGGCGCGTACTCGGGCTGTTTGAACTCCATATAGAGCGACTCGCAAATAGCGTCCATAACATCCAGGCCGATGAAATCGCACAGCGTCAGCGGCCCCATCGGATGCCCGCAACCGAGCGTCATCCCCTCGTCGATGTCCTCGCGGCTCGCGAACCCGTCCTCGTACAGCCGCACCGCCGAGATCAGGTACGGAAAGAGCATCACGTTGACGATGAAGCCCGAGCGGTCCTTCGTGTGGATCGCGTGCTTGCCGATCTCCTGCACGAACGCCTCGGCGGTAGCGACGGTTTCGGGCGCCGTGTCGATCGCGGCGACCAACTCGACGAGCTTCATTACCGGCACGGGCGAGAAGAAGTGCATGCCAACCACCCGCTCGGGACGTTCGGTGCGCGCCGCGAGCTCAGCGATCGCAATCGACGACGTGTTCGACGCGAGGAACAGCGCGTCGGGGAAAGTCTCGTCCATGAGCGCGAAGAGGTCACCCTTGACCCGACGATCCTCGAACACCGCCTCGATCACCGCATCGGCGCCACACAGATCTTCCAGACGCGTAGTGTGGATCACGCGGTCCGTGAGCGCGGTGGCGTCCTCCTGACTGGCCTTGCCGCGCGCGACAGCCTTGCTCACGGACGCGGCTATCCGCTCGCGCGAGCGCTCCAGCGGAGCCTGCTCCGACTCGTAGACGATCACCTGCTTGCCCGCCCGCGCAGCGGACTCCGCGATCCCCGAACCCATGAACCCGGCGCCGACGACACCCAACACCGACACGCTCATCAATAGCTCCTTTGCTCCGGCGCCTTACGCACGACGGCACGAATCACGGCATTCAATCCGGGACAGTCCCCGCGTCCAGTGAGCAGACCGACGCGCATGACTGTCAGTGAACCTTCTGCCCGTCGTACACGTGAACGAAGTGCAGGTAGTTCTCGGCGATCTGTGAGGCGGCCGCGCCCCGCTCGAGGTCGCCTGAGAGGAACGCCTTCAGCGCGTCCCACCAGATCGAGCGGCCGATCGCGAAGCCGATGAATCCGTCAATCGGCGCCGCCGCCTCGAGCCACTGCTCGACCTTCGCAGCCGAGGCGCCTCGCCCGAGCAGCACACAGGCCACGCCCTCGCGACCCTCGCCCAACCGCGTCTGGCGGGCGAGCATCGCGGCATCCTCGCTCTCGTCGACGCCCTCGATCTTCCAGACGTCGACCTCGATCCCGGCGTTCTGGATGTCCTCGATCGCGCGTCGCATCAGCTCCGGTCGCAGCTCCGCGTCATAACGGTCGGCGTCGCCACCGAGCTTCGCGAGCTGCTCGTCGGTGGCCGGCACGAGCAGCTCGAACAGGAACTTACGGTCGTGTTCGTGCAGCCAGTCGGCAAGCCGCTTGAGGCGTCCCAGCTGGCGCTCATTCAGCACCGGGTCGTCCTCGGAGTTGTAGCGGACGAGCACCTTGGAGAAGTCCGGGTCGAACTTCTCGATGTGCGCGCCGAAGTCCTCGCCGTAGTCGAAGTCGAACTCATTCTGACCAGACTTCTCGACCGGCAACGCCAACGTGAGCCCGTGCTCGCGCGAGCGTCGAGGGATATCCGAGCCGAACTGCTCATCGACGAGCACGCCGGCCGCGCCCGGCTCGGCGCCTCGCTTTACGGCCTCGAGGACGCCCTCGAAGATCAAACACTTGGCGTCGACGATCGTCTCAGACTCTTCGGGCGTGGGGTCGCCCTCGATTCCGAACATCTTCTTCTGGAACGACCCGCGATGGTCAAACGCGAGGATGTAGAGGTTGTCGTTGTATCCCAGAACCATGTGAACCATCCTTGTGTTGCGGGGTCGGTCATTGACGTCGGTGGCAACGCCGTCAGCCGGCGAAGCCGATCTGAAGCAGCTCGACGATCTCGCTTATCAGCGGGATCCGCGGGTTGGTGCGCATGCTCGACTCTCCGCCGTTCACGGCGGTCCCGCCGATCTCGGCGGTCCTATCGTCAATAGCAATAGCCATCGGCAGCTCCAGTTCGTACCTGCCAGTCGAATCGCGGGCCTGTTTGGGTGCCATCGCGGCGAATGCCTCGTTGCGCTCGAAGGGTTGATGTCGCCCCAGCTCAGTCGGGCGCTCGCCAGTCCGTTTCGCGATCGGACCTGATCGGGCACTTGCGGTGCAAGATGCATGGACTCGGCTCCTAACGGGGGTTACGCGATGACCGCTGAAGGTCACGCACACACCGGCCGAGTCTTTGGAGCCGGAACACCGGTGGCTCGCCGAGATTTGGGGCGAAGCCAGCGTCGGATGTTACAGTGCTCCAAGGCTGCATGTCGTGATGGGGAAGGCCCGCGAGCTGCACGACGGCACCTCGGTCCACAAGCGCCCTACGCGTCGGATGAGTCTGCTGCGCGGGATTCGGAGCGGCCGAGAGTTCTGAGCTTTCGTGGTTAGCAGCAGTCTGGTTTCACGTGGTCCGCCTACTCAGATTCCTCAGGATGGAGAGGCGGCGATTGGGGGCGGAGCGGCTACGGGCTGGGACGGCCAACAGGCGTAGCGAGCCTGTAGCCGGCCCAGGCTAGAGTGGCGGCGTGATTGACGTTGCGTTCACCGCGGACGGCCTGCGGGCAGCGGATGTCGCGGTCGTGATCGACGTGCTGCGTGCCACCTCGACCGCGACGCAGGCTCTGGCCGCTGGTTACGGGCGGGTGTTGTGCGTCGGGAGCGTCGAGGCTGCGAGGGGATTGCGCTCGCCGGGTCGTGTCTTGGCGGGTGAGCGCCACTGTGTCAAGCCGCCGGGTTTTGACCAGGGCAACTCCCCGAGGGAGGCGCGGGACCGCCAGGGTGAAGAGCTCGTGCTGGCGACGACTAACGGCGCTCCGACGATCGTCGCTGCGGTGGCGTGCGCGCCGACGGTACTGCTGGCCTGTCTACTCAACCTCGAGGCCGTGGTCATGGAGCTGCTGGGGCGCCAGGATCTGCACGACCCGGATCTGCAAATCGTCTGCTCGGGGACCGACGGAGCGGTAGCACTCGAAGATGTCTACGTCGCCGGCCGGCTGATCGCTCGGCTGCCTGGAGCTCGTACCGACGCCGCGCTCGTAGCGCAAGCGGTGGCACGGGCATTTCCCACGCCGTTGGACGCGCTCGCCGCCAGCGCCGACGCCGCCGCACTCAGGGCGGCGGGCCTGACCGCCGACATTGCCGATTGTGCGCGGGAGTCGCAGCTCGATGTGCTACCGGTAGTCGTCAGCGCGGGCGGCGGGATCGCGATCGTTGCCCGCGCTGAGGGACCAGGTCGTGTAGCTCGTCCTGTCCAAAGCAGCCGCTGATCGTGCGGGCTCTCTGTAGAGCCCGATGTGCGAACGCCACGGCCAGCGGGCTACGTGAGGAGCTCGTCCGACGGTCGCGACCGAGCCGTTGCGGTCACTCGTTCGCTCGCACGCGGCCCCGGGGTCTCCGCCTAGGTCGGCGGTCGGGATGGCTGACGCTTCTGCCTTGAGGCGACGGAAGGTGTCTGCGAGGCGCGGATCGACCCTCCTGAGATCGTCGGACACCAGGAGAGCGTTCGTCGGCATCGCGCGACTGCTGCGCTCGGGCTGAAGCCGCTTGCTGGCAACCGCATTCAGTGCTTGGTCCTGCCGGCAGCGCCTCGAACTGAGCGGTCATCGGTGCGGAGAGTCGAGGACCCAGCGGGGTCAGTGACGATGCAAGACCGGGGCGACATGAACTACGCGCGCGGCGCGCAGCCGATCGACGAGATGCATCCCGGCCGCCTCAAATCAACTAAGGCGTCGGAATCCGCGGCAAGTCCGCAGCCCCGCGGGTAAACAATTCGGATGCGGACCGGACCTTGGGCGATCAACATCGATCCGTCCACAGCTTGAGCACCGATTTGTGATCGGAGGAGTGTTTGTGAACGCATTGAGAGATCGAGGAGGTAGCGCAAGCATGATCCTCGCAGACAACCGGACGTTCAGCGGCTCCCCGTTAGAGCGTTTCGCCGCAACGAATGCCGGCACCGAGATCTGGTGGGATTCGTCCCCACTCGTGTTCGAAACGTGGCGCACGAAGATGCTGGAAGCGGCAGCCCTCGAGGATCGCTGGGAGCTGGCTGAGGAGCTACTGCGTCTGTGGGACCCAGAGCATCCTGAAGCGACACTGTTCCGTGGCGTCACCACCAATCCGCCGCTCTCGCTGGCAGCGATGCGCGACGACCCGACTCGCTGGGCGGCCTGGATTGGCTCCTACCGTGCCGCTCAGCCAGACGCGAGCTTGGAGGACATGTTCTGGGCTCTGTACAAGGAGATCGTCCTTCTTGGCGCGACAGCGCTCACGCCGCTGTACGAGTCATCCGGTTACCGGTACGGCCACATTTCCGCGCAGGTCGATCCCCGCTCGGCATTCGACACCAACGCCATGCTTCGCCAGGCCTTAGACCTTGCCGCGCTGAGCCCGAATGTCATGGTCAAGGTCCCTGGCACCCGCGAGGGGATGCCCGTCCTGCGCGAACTCACGCGGCGCGGCATCTCCACGAACTGCACGCTCGCATACACCGTCTCTCAATTCGTCGCCGTGGCCGAACAGGTTCAAGCCGGGCTGGGGGAAGCGCGCGTGGATGACGTCGATCTCACTGGCTGGAGGTCTGTCGTGACCCACATGAGCGCCAGATGGGAAGACGCGCCCGAATTCACCGCACAGGCATTGGAGAGCGGAGTCGAGCTATCCGCCGCGGATCGACGGTGGGCTGGCATTGCGGTGTTCAAGGAAGCGCAGCGCATCTTCCGACGGCGCGCGTATCCCAGCAAGATGCTGATGTGCTCGCTGCGGATGGGTCCGGTCCTCGACGGAGTTGACCACTGCTGGCATCTCGAGCGCACAGCCGGCGCCGACGCTGTCTTCACGCTCCCCCCCGCCTTCCTCACCGAGTTCATTCAGCGATGCCGGACGCCGAGCTTCGACTCGCGGATCTGGGATCAGATCCCCTTCGAGGTGATGACCAAGTTGCGGAGCCTGTCGTATTTCAACCGAGGCTACGACCTGGGCGGGATCCCGGTCGACGAGTTCAACGACATCCCATCGCTGCAAAGCACGGCCCGTGAGTTCTCCAAGGCAACCGGCGAGATGGTGAGCTTCGTGCGCGAACAAGCTTCGCCGATGTGAGCCACGAAGGACGACGGTCTGCGTCAGCTTCCGTGAGTTCGGTCTTCGACCGGCCCTGATCACGCTCCTCGCCCTTCGAGTGTCGGTCGAGGCATCGCGTCATCGAGCCTGCTGCCAAGATCAAACCTCGGCTGGCCGCGCTTCCCGACGACCTAGCGGCAACCTGAGACGTAGAGCGGCGGTCGATGTCCAAGCGGCGCCAGCCGACAAACGCCCCTCCACCACGCCACGGTGCCACCACGTGGCCGCCCGACACGAGCGGGCACACCAGTCGGCCGTCTGGCGCGGTCGCTCTTGCGTCCCGCTGGGGCGGGGGTGGCGACTGCTGCTGGGCGAAGCGGTCGTCAGGACCTTGGCCGGTTGCTCGAGGGTCGGAGCTGGTCGCGGTGTTCGCGTCCTCGGGCCCATCGGGCAACTCACCGTCGGCCCTTGCCTCTCGGCTGACGACGAGCGTCCACGCGGACGCTCGAAACGGCGAATGCGGCCGTGGGCCGAAAGCTCGTGTTCCTCCCGGTTCGTTCCACGGCGCTCACGCCGAGGTCGACATGACTCGGCCTAATGGACTGCTTTGGTGAAGTCAGCCCGCTCGCGCCTGCGCAACATCGATGGTCTCGAGCCCACGTTCCAATTCCTCCGGCGATGGGAGCGGATGCGAGAGCTTTACTTGTGCACCGACCCGCTTGCGCTCCATTGCCTCAGGGGTGACGCGCTGTACATCCCACGCCAAGCCCAGCTTCTCCATGATCCAGATGAGCCACCACGTTGGATCGAACTGCCACCGCTGCAAGCCGTGCTTAGCTGACCTCGGAAAGGCGTGATGGTTGTGATGATTACCCTCGCCAAGTCCTACTAGTGCAACAAACGGATTGTTTCGACTCTGATCTCGGGTTTCGAACGGGCGCTTGCCCCAGAGATGGCAGACCGAGTTCACGCTCCAGGTGGCATGGTGCACGAAGAACACACGTAGTGCGCCACCCCACACGAAAGCTCCCAGGCCACCACGAAGCTTCCTAGTAACGATCAGCCCAGCTGTGAATGGGGCCACAAAATAGCTCAGTACGACGACAACGGCGAAGCGCCGGTGTACCGCCATCACCACGGGGTCATCCAGCAAGTCCGGGACATAGCGCTGCCGAGATGCTCTCTCGTCGGCAAACAGCCAGCCGAAGTGGGAGTGGACAAAGCCTCTGATCCGGCCACCCTTGTGGCCGACATGGGGGCTATGTGGATCGCCCGCCTCATCGGCGTAGGCATGGTGCTTGCGATGGTCCGCCACCCAGTCTGGGACTGACCCCTGGACCGCCGTCGAGCCGAGAACAGCAAAGATACCGCGGATTAGCGGGTAGGTCGTGAAGCTACGGTGAGTGAATAGCCGATGGTAGCCCGCCGTTATGCCGAACCCACTCAGGAGGTAGAACACACCGAAGATGCGACGGTTGATGGGAGTTGCCAGAAGCCACCGCTTCCGGAATGTCGCTACCAGCAGGGCCGGCGGACCGAACACAAACAGCCCGGTAAATATTCGATACACCCGACTGGCCGGGTGCGTCTCAGGTACTTCACGTACTGGCTCCTGGTCCATCGTCATTGACTCCTATTCGGCGGTCAAGTTAGAGCGGCGACCGGCTGCGCTCACGCGGCTCTTGATCACCACCTACTCTACGCTGTACTGATGGGAGCATCCGCGAATCGGCGCTTGTGAGGACGGCGCCGACTCGCGCCACCGCGCTTGGCGGTGCCCGCTCCTTCTATCGAGGTGGGTGCTCGGAATCGTGGTGCGCGTCGGGCGAAACTGAGCGATCGGTTCGAGGCACCCCACTCCCGCGACGGATCGCCGTTCTTCTTTTGCTCCGAGACAGCCACGCGGCGGCGGATTGCTGTGCGCGAGCGTGCCCTGCAAGCGCGGCCGGGCAGGCCGCGCGGGTCGCTTTCGCCCAGATGATGACGATCCAGCCGCCTGGGGAGGCGGGCGGGTCGTAGTAGGATCGCTTCGCCGGCGAGATTGACTGTGTCCTCAGCGCCTACACGCGTTCTGATCGTGGCGTACCGCACGGCGGCAACGCCGCTATTGCTGGCTGAGGTCCGTGAGCGTGCGCGTCGTTCTGCCTGCTCATTCGTGCTGGTCGTCCCGCGGCCGTATTGGGATCCGGACACGGAGGAGGCTGTGGCCACGCTCGAGCTGGCGATCCCGCTGCTCGAAGAGGCCGCCGGCGGTCACGTCGAGGGAATGATCGGCGACACGGACCCGCTCGTCGCGGTGCGGGACGCGGTGGAGCGCCTCGGGTTCGACGAGATCATCATCTCGACGCTCCCGGCGCGAGTGTCGCATTGGTTGCGCCGCGATCTACCCAGCCGCGTCGGCCAGCTGGGCGTTCCCGTGACCGTCGTGACTGCTACGCAGTCCGCCCGGACGTTCTCCACAACCCGCTGAGCGCCACACCTACCGCTCAGGGAGCCGTGGGCGCGCCGTGCGCACCGACGGCCGCCGGAGTCTTGCCTGTCAGCCGCGTAATGCGGATTCGATCTTGCGCCACGACCACGGAGGGGCGTCGGGGGCAGGACAAAAGCCCGACGACGTCGAACCTCTCACGACCGCGCGCTGGTCCATGCCCCTGGAATCCAGCGCGCTGCTTCGGCCCTCCACGGAACGGTCTCCATGGAGGGCCGTTTCCGTACCGGGTCTGACGTTGGCGACAGCACCACGTCAGCCCGATTGCGAACGCCGGGGTACCGACACTGGCGGACCAACACGCGTTCGGCGGGCCGTGATGAAATGCAGCGACAGAGCTCAGGCGCGCTTGGCGCGGAATGGAGAATCGGTCCGTAGCGGTGGTCGGCGCCCGAGCGACGGAGCCCTTCGTGACGCGCCCGCGCGCCGGCGAGCGGTCGGCGTCTAAACGACCGTGGGTTCGACAAAACGGGACACGCGAAACCCCGGGGCGCGTGGCGCGGGTTTGCGTCTCACGCACCGGGATCGCTTACTTGTCTCGCGGGGTTTGTCAATAGTGGTCGTCGGTCGACGCGGGTGTTTGGTCAGGGAGAGCGTGCGTGCGTCGGGGCGTGATGTGTGCGCGGGCGCCCATGCTTACTTTGGAGCTCGGCCCGGATTGGTTCGGGGCCGGCGACATGATGGTCGTTGGGTGTCTCTGCAGATGGGTTGCGGCCGCTCATTCTTTCTAGGCCTGTCCCGTGACGGGTCGGCGCGATCGCGGGGAGCTGGCCGCGGTTCATCGGTTGATTCGGGGCGTCCCGGAAGGCACGGCTGTCAGGCGGCGGCGGGTTTTAGCGCGTCGTCGCCGAGGGCTTTGAGGATGTGGTAGCTGCGTTTGAGCAGTTTGCGCGCGAGCGCGAGGCAGGCGCGGTTGCCGCCGATCCGCTCGGCCAGCTGGAGGTAATAGGCGCGGTCGGGGCTGGCTGGGAACCGGGCTCGTTGCGCGGCTTCATACAGCGCCCAGCGCAGCGCGGGTGGTCCTTGGCGGGAGAGGTGACCGGGGGCGCGGTGCTGGTCGGATTGGTAGACGGTGATGTCCAGCCCGGAGTAGCGGACGGTGTCGCGAGAGCTGGGGAACCGGCGGGCGTCGCCGAGTTCGGCAAGGATCGTGATCGAGGTCAGCTCCCCGACGCCATAGAATCTGATCGATCAGCGCCCGGCATCCCGGCTGCTTGCGCGCATACGCGCGCAACGCCATATCGAACGGCGCGAGTTGGATGTCCAGCGCGTCGATGACCTCCAGCGAGATCGTGACCTGCTCGCGCGCCGCTGCCGGCAGCTTTTGGCGGGCGAGCCACTGGCGCTTCTCCAACGTCAGCAGATCCCGTCGCTGCGGGATGCCGTGGTGATAGAGCACGGCCTGGATGCGCTGCTGCCACTCAGTGCGCTGGTGCGAGAGGGTATGACGCAACCGCACCCGGCCGCGCAAGTCCAGGATGTGCGCGGGCGGGATCCACGACTCCGGCAGCCGACCCAGCAGCAGCAGCTCGCGCAGGTGCCGCGCGTCGGCCCAGTCGGTCTTGGCGCGCTTCTTCTTGCTCTTCAGCCCGCTGGTCTCCGTCGGCTCGGCGAGATGAACCTCGGCACCGACCCGCTCGAGTTCCTCGGCCACGAACCGCCAACCGGTCGTGGCCTCCAGCGCGACCTCCAAACCCTCACCGGCAAAGCGCTTTAGGAACTTGCGCACACCTGCTCGGTCGGCCGGTGCGACCCGCGCGCGGAACACCTCCGCGGTGACGGTCTCGATCCATTCGGCTGAGATCTGCGCGCGATGCTGATCCATCCCCATCACCAACGACATCCCGCCACCTCCCCCCAGGTGCCCAAGACCGTCCCGCACGCCCGCTGGCGAACCGGACTCAACCCGACCCATCGCATACCGTGAGCCACGGCCGGTACCTCCCTATTCGAATGGCCGGCCGCGCGGGTCCAGCCGCGCGCGCCTACTACGCCGCTCGACGCGGAGGACCGGCCACCTTCACCACCAGCCGCTCACACGCCAACCGGGACACGCCATCTTTCGCCCCAAGAGCTATCGTCCCGATCAGCGGGCACGAGCCCGTCCCGCCGTTCGCCCGTCGCTTGTGCTTTACGCGAGCTCGCCCGTCACCGCGCGCTTGCGCCGTCGCGTGGGCGGGAGCGGCCGCCACGCGCTGGTGCTCGCCCGATGCTGCTGGCTCGTGTCGGCCCGCCCGGCGTGTGGTGATCTTGCGGTACTTGTTCGTGCTTCGGCACGAATCAGCCCGTGATTGGGTGCGATCCGGCCGCGAGTCGGTAGGTCTGATGGTTCGTGCGGGAGCAGTTGTTGACAAGATCGGAGTGGTGAGTGCTTATTTCGGTGAGGGGCTTGGGCAGGTCATGCGCCTGTGTAAGGATGTCTCACGAGCTGTGGTTCCGGGACGTGATCCGGAGGCTGTTCGATGAGAGGGCAGGTCGTGGTCGTGAACTTGAACCCGCGTGAGCTCCTCGTGAACGCTCGAGAGGTGACGATATGACGGTGCTGATGACGGGGTTTCCCGGATTTCTGGCCAGTGCGTTGATGCCCGGAATCCTGCGCCGATCCGCCGGCGACGCGACCTGCCTTGTGCAGCCGCAATACGCTGATCTGGCTGCGCGACGCGCCGAGGAGCTCGCTGCCGCCGACGCGTCTCTGGCCGGTCGCGTGCACCTGGTGGAAGGGGACATCACCCAGCCAGGGCTTGGCCTCAACGGGCGCGGCCTGGACGACGTGACCGAGGTCTGGCATCTTGCTGCCGTTTATGACTTGGCGGTGGAGTGCGAGCTTGCGGTACGGGTAAACGTCGAGGGAACCCGCAACGTGCTGGACGCGATTGCACGATGCCCCGGCCTTGAGCGACTTCACTATTTCAGCACCTGCTACGTCAGCGGGCGCTACGCCGGTCCGTTCGGCGAGGACGATCTCGAGGTCGGAGCGCCGTTCAACAACTACTACGAAGAGACCAAGCACGACGCCGAGGCCGACGTCCGCCGGCGGATGGCCGCCGGCTTGCCGGCGACGATCTACCGTCCCTCGATCGTCGTCGGCGACAGCCGCACCGGCGAGACACAAAAGTTCGACGGACCGTACTTCGTCATGCAGTGGCTGCTGCGCCAACCCACGGTCGCCGTTCTTCCGAAGCTCGCCGTTCTCCCTCTGGCCGGCGACCCAACCGTGACGCGCATCAACGTCGTGCCGCGCGACTTCATCATCGACGCTGTCGGCTACCTCAGCGCCCACCCCCAGTCCGCAGGGCGCACATATCAGCTCGCCGACCCGCACCCACTGACCGTCGCGGACATGGTCGACACGCTGGCCCACGCCACCGGCCGCAAGGTCATCAAAGTAGGGCTGCCAAGGGAGGTTGCCAAGGGAGTGATCGCGCACGTCCCTGGTGCCTACAAGCTGCTGCAGATCCCACCCGAGGCGGTGGACTACTACGCCCACCCCACCCACTACCTCACCGACCACACGCAAGCCGATCTCGCCGGCAGCGGGATCCACGTACCCCCCTTCGCCAGTTACGTCGACCGCCTCGTCGAATTCATGCGAGACCACCCTGAGATCGGATCCGCAGCGATGGCCTAAACAGGCGCGACGACCCTGTTGTCGCTCGGAGGCTCGCCGCCAACGTCCTCTCACCCAACGCGCTGCGGTGCACCGCGAAGCAAAGCGTCGGCGGGTTAGTCGCGCGATGGACGACCGTTGTGCTTCCGTCGTCCGCCGAAGCGTCGGGCTCGCCCCGGCTATCGCGTGAAGCGATGCGCCGACGCCGGCGCCGCTGAACGCCAGCGCTCGCACAGCGGCGAGATCAACGAGTACTTGGATTGCCGGTCAGCCAGCCTTCAAGCAGTGGTTCGGACTCGACGGCAGCTTTGAGTGCGCCCAACGTCCCGTTGCGCAGTTCGCACTTAGTGGCGGCATACACATCCACCGGGAACGCCACCATCTCGGTCGCAAGCTCGACCGCCCGCGCTAACACTGCGTCCCGCGCGAGTGCCTCGTCAAACAGCCCCAGTCGCATCGCCTCGCGTCCATCGATCAGCCGGTTGCTGAGCACTAGGCTGCGGGCCGCGTGCGTTGCTAGCTCGGCCCGCACGACACCGATCGCCGCCTGCGGATACGGCACCCCAACCTTGACCTCGGTCAGTCCGTAGCGGCCCTCCAGCGACGCGACCCGCAGATCTGCGCACAGCGCCAGCACCAGGCCGCCTGCGATCGCGTGTCCCGTCACCGCCGCGATCACAGGACACGACGTTCCATAGGTCGCGAGCACCATCCGGTTGATGCCGCTGACCATCCGCCGGTGCTCGTCGCGTCCGTACCCCGGCCCTGCCTTCAGGCCCACGCCAGCCGAAAAGAACCGATCGCGCCCGGCGATCACTACGGCGGCTGGCACGTCCGCCGCCAGCCCCTCGAGCGCGACCACAAGCTCATCGAGCAGTTCGAGGTTGATCGCGTTCGCCGGCGGGCGGTCGACACGGATCAGTGTGACCTCGCCAGTGGTTTCCACCGAGACGAACATGCCACACAGCCTACGTCGCCCGCGCCTCGAGCAACCGGACGATCGCCGTCGACGAGGCCCGGACAAGAGCCTGACCTGTCCCGAGACTCCGGCTCCCGGCCAGCGCGATCGCTTATCTGTGCTCGGGCCTCTGTGTCAAGGTCGTGGTTTTGTGCGTGCTTGTGGTGGAGGTTGTGTGTTTGCGTGAGGGGGTCGCCCGCGGGTCATGGATGATCCGGCGGAAGCGGGCGGGATGAGGGTTTGGGGTTTTGCTCCGTGGACGCCCTTGCTTATCTGGGCCCGCGGCCGCGAGCGTTGGCGGCCGGTGACTTGATGGTTGATCGGTCGTTCCGTTGGAGCGACTGCGGCCGCTCTGTCTTTGGTGGGCCGCCACGCGGGGCGTGGGTACCTCGATCGCTGCTGGAGCTGGCCGCACGCTTTGAGCGCATCGGTGATGGGTGGGCTTGGTCGGAGCGCTGGTCAGGAGGGTCGAGCGCGGCGGGGCCGAGCGCTCTGAGGATGTGGTAGGAGCGGCGGGCGAGCGTTCGCGCGATGGTCAGGCACGCGCGGGTGTGGGAGAGCCCGCGGTCCTTGAGTGCGTGATAGTCGTGGTAGTCGGGACTGGTTTTATGGGACGCGCTCTGCGCGGCTTCAAATAGCGCCCAGCGCAGGGGCGCGGAGCCTTGCCGGGTGAGTTTGCCCAGCTGCGCGTGTCGGTCGGAGCGGTGCACGCCGATGTCGATCCCGGCCATCCGGACCGCTTGACGGGAGGCGTGAAGGCGTCTGACGTCCCCGAGCTCGCACAGGGTGACCAGCGAGGAGATCTCGCCCATGCCGTATTGGGTCATCAGCGCCTGGCAGCCGGCCTGGCGGCGCGCGAGTGCGCGCAGGTCCCGCTCGAGTTCGGCGAGCTGTGCGTCGAGCAGGTCGATGATCTCAAGCGCGGTCGTGATCCGCTCGTGCGCGTCGAGGGGGAGTTCGAGGCCGGCGAGGAACCGGCGGCCGGCGAGGGTGCGCAGCTCGTCCGGGGCGCCGGCGACACCATGGTGATAGAGCGTCGCGCGGATGCGCTGGGTCCAGCTGGTGCGCTCGGCGACGAGCGTGTTCCGCAGGCGGGCGCGCGAGCGCCACTGGCGGACATGCTCAGGCGGTAGCCACGCCTCCGGCAGCCGCCCCTGGAACAACAACTCCCTAAGCCATTTAGCGTCGGTGCGGTCGGTCTTGGCGCGCCGTTTGCGGCCACGCAGCGCGCTCGTCTCCACCGGCTCGGCCAAGTGCGCGATCGCGCCCAAGCGCTCGAGCGCCCGGGACACGAACAGCCAGCCGGTGCACGCCTCAACAGCGACATGAATCACCCGGCCAGGAAACCCGGCGGCCCACTCCTCGACCGCCGCCGGCGAGGACTCGATCTGCCCACGCGATACCTCCCCCGTCGCGGTGTCCAGCGCGTCGACGGTGATCTGCCGCCGGTGCACGTCAAACCCAGCCACGATCGCCCCTGGCTCCTCACCCAGCACAAACGGCGCGCCCGCGACCACGCCGGCGTCACGCCCGCCCGATGCCATACCGTCACTCACGGTCGGTCCTCCTATTCGAATGACCGGCGGCGCGGGCTGCAACCGCGCACGCCTTCAACCCACGTCGTTCGACACGGAGGACCGACCACCTGCCGCCGGCTCAACCGCGACGCCGCGAACCGCGGGACTTGCTCATGTCATCTTTGCCCGGCCGTCACGCCGCACTGGACAAGCGCCTCGGCGACCACACGCAACTTCGCGATAACGCGATGACGCGATGCTAGCCGCGCGGTGATCCAGCATTCGTTGTGGTCGCGGTCGGCATCGTGTCTTCCTTTCCGCCGGGGACGAGCCGACCTACGCGGCGGCGACTTAGTCGCAAACGGCGGGTTGCGGCCATCCGATATCCCGGTCGGCGGACTCCTATCCGTCGTGGAGCAGTCGCGTCGCCCGGAGTTGCCACAGGCTCCTTCTGACCTACTGGGCAGCGGACGATGGTCGACGCCGGCGGCGGTCACACGGCTGGCCGTCGCGAGCGGTAGCGTCCTCTGATCATGATCGAGCTCGAGCCCGTCGATCGCATCCAGCTGACAATTCTGATGGACAACGTGACCGATCCGCTGCTCGTGGACCAGGATCGGGTCACGCGATTGAACTGGCCAAAAGCGCTGTTGGGCGCGGTTCCGCGGGCTGCCTCGCGCACCAGCCCGGACGGCGGAGTGCCGGATGCCCTGGTCGCCGAGCCCGGCTTCTCGGCGCTGGTGCGGCTCTGGAGGGGCGAACGCGAGCGCACGTTGTTGTTCGACACCGGCGTGTCTCCCGGCGGCGTAGTCGAGAACATGCAGCGTCTCGGGATATCCCCGAGCGAGATCGAGGTAATCGTCCTGAGTCACGGCCACTGGGACCATGTCACCGGGATGGAGGGGCTGGTGCGGAGTCTCGGGCGGACGCAGCTGCCGGTGATGATCCACCCCGAGTTCTGGAGCCGGCGCCGGATCCGCTTCCCGGGCCTCGAGCCGACCGAGCTGCCCGCGACCAGCCGTCAAGCGCTCGAAGGAATGGGATTCCAGATCGTCGAGGAGCGCCAGCCCTCCTTTCTGCTGGACCACGCCGCGCTGGTGACCGGGGAGGTCGATCGCAGTACCGAGTTCGAGACTGGTTTCCAGGGACACGAGGCGCTTCGGGGCGGCGAGTGGGCGGCCGATCCGCTGATCCTCGACGATCAGGCGCTCGTCGTCCGCGTGCGCGACGAGGGGTTGCTGATCCTGAGCGGATGTGGCCACGCTGGCATCGTCAACACCGTGCGCTACGCCCGGAGGCTGACCGGTGAGCCCAGGATCGCGGCGATCATCGGCGGCTTTCACCTGAGCGGACCCATGTTCGAGCGGATCATCGAGCCGACGGTCCAGGCGTTGGGCGCGCTCTCCCCGTCACTTCTGGTCCCCGCGCACTGCACGGGCTGGAAAGCTGTTCATCAGCTCGCCCGGCGCTTTCCCCAAGCGTTCGTGCAGTGCGCGGTCGGAACGACGATCGAGCTCTGACGAACGCAATGGCACGACACGGTGCTTCTCTGACACGCCTCGCCGGCAGCGGCGACTTGCCAATGGAGCGATGACCCATCGGGTCACGTCCGCTTGGCGACGCGAACCTACATCTCGACGCTGTCGCCCCTCGTTTCGCCGCCGCGACGGCTTCCTCCCCTGCCCAGGCGGAGACTGATGGGTGCGGAACGCATTGCGAGGCAGCCCCGTCCGCGGTCGCCTGGTCGGCGAACCCGAAGCCGATGAATCCGAAACCAGGGGCCACCACGCTCCCGCAATCGCCCTGAACAATCCTGGGCGGTCCGAGCGTGCGGCTCAGGGGTTGTTCTGCGGTTCGGAATCGAGTAGGCCGAGGAATGCGTTGCCAGCCGGCGACGGTTCGCGTTCAAGCGGCGTGACGAGCATCAGCTCGCGTGGTATGGGTGGGTCGGTGGCGAGCCCGATCGCCCGGCCGCCGGCCATCCGGATCGCGCCTGGGGGCAGCAGCGAGACGCCGAGACCGAGAGCGACGAGCTCGACGAGGTCCGCGATCGTGTCGACCTCGCACGCGACCCGCCGCTGTAGTCCGGCGGCTTGGCACGCTTGGTCGATGCTCGCACGCAGCGAGGAGTCCGAGCGGTATTCGACGAAGTCACGGTCGGCAAGGTCGATCAGTCGCACGCGGTGTCGACTGGCGAGCGGGTCGTGCTCGGCGACGGCGAGCAGCAGCGATTCTGTGCCGATTGGCCGGGCCGTCACTCGGCTGGCTTGCGGTCCGAGCGGTAGGTCCACGATCGCCAGCTCGAGTTCCCCGTCGGCCGTCTGATGAACGAGCGAGGCCACGCCGGCGTGGCGCAATCGCAGCGTGACGGCGGGATGCCTGCGGTGATAGCGGGCCAGTAATGCTGGGACGTTGACGGGGCCGACGGTCTGGATGACGCCGATTGCCAGTTGCCCGCGCACCAGCCCGCGGACTCCGGCAACGGCGTCAAGTCCGTCCTCGGCCGCCGAGACGGCGCGCCATGCAGCTGGTAGGAGAGCCCGGCCCGCGTCCGTCAGCTCGACCCGGCGGGTACTGCGCACGAACAGGTCGGTGGCCAGCTCTCGTTCGAGCGCGCGGATCGAGCTCGACAGGCTCGATTGCGTCAGGTGCACTCGCGTCGCAGCTCGCGTGAAGTGGTTGGCTTCGGCCACGGCCAGGAAGTGAGTCAGCTGGCGCAGTTCCATTCATCGATCGTATCGCTTGCTCGCAACGCAACTATCTGTTGGACAGCTGAGGCAGCGTCACCCAGACTGTCGCCTGGTCGACGTGGAGAACACCCAGGCCGCGCACATCACCAGCCCAGCATCCACAGAAGGAGTCACGACGATGCTCATCAGACCCAGCGAACTCGCGGGCCCGCCCGAGGGCGTTTCCTTCGTCGGCGCAGACCATGGCGGCCTGCCGATCTCTCTCTTCCTTGTCCATGTACCGCCGGGATCCGAGCTGTCAAGCGTCATCAAGAACTGGCCCGCCGCCAGCGTCAACAACACCAGCCCTGAGGCGCCGCGAGCGCGATCCGTCGTCGCCACCACACCCGCAACCTACCAGCGGCCGCGGGCCGCAGATCACCCGAAGCGGATGACGCATCGGCGAGCGGACAACCGAGCGTTCGCCAACCCGACCGCCCAGATCTCGTTTCACGCGAATTCCGCGGGGCGGAGGCCTGATCTCGCACCGCGCACGCCAGACGGCTTCACGAGCAAATCGCGGCCATCCCGGAAACCCCGACTCTCGCGGACGGCCGCATTCGCGCTCCCGCCGGACGCGCGGCGGCAACCACTGCGGCGACCCATAACCGCAAGACTGCGCTCTTGCGGTGTTAGCCGGGCTCCTCGGCGCGCGTGTTGTGCGACTTGTCCCAGGCGCCCGTCGCGTAGCCATATTGATTCAGGACCTCCGGCGTCAGCGCACAGCGCTCGGGAATGCGCCCGGTGTAACCAGGCCAATCACTCGCACATTCGCTGATGATCCCGATCGACACGCGGTGGTGATTACGCCCCGTCAACAGCGACGCGCGAGCTCGGCGAGCATATGGCGGTGGTGTGAAACCGGTGGTACGCCACGCGCTCATTGACGATGCGATCCATCATCGGGGTGTTGATCTCACCGCCAAACGTGGACGGCTGACCCGAGCCGCCGTCATCGCTCATCACGATCAGAGTGTTCGGAGCACCATCTGACAGCCGACGCGGCGTCACACGCTCCGGGCAAGCCGACTTCTGCACGGTGCGGCCGACGCGACTGACCGGCGACGTCGGCGGGAACGAAGCGACGACACCGATCTCGTCCTCGTCAACGCGCTAGGTACAGGGAAACGAGAATGCTTGTCGGTTCACGCCAGCTCGCCATCACCTGGAATGGGTGATGGCAGGCCCTCGAAAAACCGGCAGTCTCCCGCCTGGCGATTACGTCGATGGCCGAGGCTCCCGCTCCTGCAGAACCGACTGCGACGCAAGCCGCCGAGACCGTGTCCCAGCGCTTTGCTTACATGCTGTCGCTCGGGAGCTTCCGCGGAGGCCCGAGCTTCCCGGCGCTGTACCTCGCCGCGGCCGGCGCGATCATGGCCCCGCGCCTGCCCGGATTCACTTTGACGCCGGCGGTCGGCGTTGGGATGGGCGCCGCGATCGTCGCGATACTGCGCTTGCCGCTCGCGGCGGTCGTGCTCGCCACGCTGCTCACCGCCCATTCCGGAACCGGCGACGAGCCGCTGATCATCGTCGGCGTCGTCGTCGCCTATCTGGTCACCTTGCTGATCTCCGCGCCATCGCCCGCTGCGTCCCCGGCCCGAGACGGAGCGGTCGCGACGCGGACGCCGACTCCGGAGGTCGGCGCCGGCGCGCCTGGCGACAGACCAGAGAAGGCCGGGCCCGCTCAGTGAGAACCGGTAGGCCAGTGCGATGAAGCACACGTCGGTCGATATCTATCTGGTGATCGACACCTTCCTTCTGCTGCTGATCGGGATCGGGCCGAAGATCGCCCTGGTGCCGTTCGTTGAGATCACCGCCCCGCTCGACGGGGCAACCAAGGCCCTGATCGTCCGCAAGATGCTGACCACCGCTGCCGTCGTTGCCCTGATCCTCGTCGGCCTCGGCGAGTTCCTGTCCAGGCTGCTTCACTTCTCGACCGGTTCGCTCTCGATCGCCGGGGGGATCATCCTCTTCATCATCGCGATCACGATGGTCCGCGGGAGCGCGGAACCCGACGGCAACGCAGCCGTCCGAGGACGCGATCCGATGCGGATCGCCGTGTTCCCGCTCGCGATCCCCTACCTCTTGAATCCCGCTGGGATCGTCGCACTCGTCACCCTCTCAGCCGAGGCGGACTCAGTCGCCGTCTTCGCGATGGTCCTCGGCGTCCTCGCCCTAGTGCTCGCCCTCGATGTCGGAGTGTTCCGATGGGCCAACCGGGTGAGTGACCATCTGGACGAGAGCCGCATGCTCGTCACCGAGAAGCTCTTCGGCATCCTGCTGGCGGCGCTCGCCGTCCAACTCGTGCTCGACGGCCTCGACAGCGTCGGCGTCATACACCTAACCGGTCACTGACCCTCTGGAGCGCCACACGACCACCGCCGCCGCCCGCACCTCGGATTTGTCGGCCGCGCGGCACCGGACCGCCCAACGAAACGCGAGTTTGCCGAGTCGAGGCCCCGCCATGTGCACGGCCACCACGGCCACCGCACCCCTGCGCACGGGCACGCCCGCGACGAGGGCTGACATGTATCGCAACGCTCTCTGGCCAGGCCAGCTCACGTAAGCAGGCGTCCGTCGGCCGTCTGGCTGATCCTGGAGCAGAAGCAGGCGCGCGCTCCGGTGGAACGCCGCGGTGTCGGCTCCACTGGGTTTGTGTTTGCGCGGCTCCTGGCCCGCGCGCTGCACCCGCAGCGCGGCGGCGTGCCGCTCGAGCGCTGATGAGGTCGAGCCGCGGTTCAGCCACCAGCCCGATCAAGCCTTGAGGATCAGGAGTGCGGCGACCGCCGCAAATCCGCGCACCGCGAACTCGCGTGCATGTCGGCTGACCCAGGCGTTGGTTCGACCGATCGCTACGCGTCGTCCCATCCGGGTGATGCGGCGCCTGCAAGTCGCTTACACGATTGTGAGCGTCGGTCCGGTCGCCCCGGATCTGGATCGCAGCCAACAGCCACCCGGGCCGGTCCACAAGGAGCCGCAGAGATGAGCATCAGGAGCACCGAGTCGACCACCGCGGGCGACGGGGAGGCTGCAACCCCTGCAACCGCGGGGGGGTTCAGGGGTAAGGGCAAGGTCTCGCATCTGTCGGCCCGGGAGCGTGCAGCGCGGGGCAAGGCTGAGCGGGCGGAGGTGCCGCGCAGCGTGCATGGCGAGTGGTCGGCGCCGCCGGGTCGTCGCGATCCGGTTGAGCTCCTGGAGGAGCAGGCCGCGTCGCGCGTGCCGGAGCTAGTGCCGATCCGCTACGGGCGGATGCTCGTCTCGCCGTTCACGTTCTACCGCGGTGCGGCGTACCTGATGGCCGCGGACCTCGCCGGCGCGCAGAGAACCGGCCTGCGCGTGCAGCTATGCGGTGACGCCCATCTGTCGAACTTCGGCGGTTTCGCCGCGCCCGACCGACGGTTGGTGTTCGACATCAACGACTTCGACGAGACGCTGCCCGGGCCGTTCGAGTGGGATCTCAAGCGGCTGGTCGCGAGCTTCGCGGTGGCAGGACGCGACCTCGGCTTCCCGGTAAAGCAGCGGCGCACGGTAAATGTGGCGGTGACGCGCGCGTATCGCGAGGGGATACAGGGTCTCGCTGCGATGAAGACGCTCGATCTGTGGTACTCGAGGGTCGATGCCGAGGCGCTGATCGCCCAATTTCAGAGCGCGGCAAGCGCGAAGCGCCGCAAGCTGATGGAGAAGAACCTCGCCAAGACACGGGCGAAGGACAGCCTGCGGGCGTTCTCAAAGCTGACGACGATCGTGGATGGTGAGCCGCGGATCGTCAGCGACCCGCCGCTGATCGTGCCGGTCGAGGATCTCGCCGAAGGCCACGATGTCGAGGAGTTCGCACGAGGCGTGAACCGCGGCTACCGACGCACGCTAGACGGCGATCGCAAACACCTGCTGGAGCGGTTCCGCTACGTGCATGCCGCACGCAAAGTCGTCGGTGTTGGCAGCGTCGGGACCCGCGCGTGGATCATGCTGATGGTTGGCCGCGACACCGACGATCCGCTGTTCCTGCAGCTCAAGGAGGCCCAGCCCTCGGTACTCGAACCGTTCCTCGGCAAGAGCCAGTACGAAAACCACGGCCAGCGCGTTGTCGAGGGCCAGCGGCTGATGCAGGCCGCCAGCGACATCATGCTCGGCTGGCACCGCGTGACCGGACTCGACGACGTCAAACGCGACTTCTACTTCCGCCAGCTCTGGGATCAGAAGGGTTCCGCGATCATCGAAGGGATGAAGCCCAACGAGCTCGCCGCATACGGAGATATGTGCGGCCGCACACTGGCCCGCGGGCACGCGCGCTCTGGCGACCCGGTCACGATCAGCGCCTACCTCGGATCCAGTGACGCCATGGACCAGGCACTCGCGGACTTCGCGGAGCTCTACGCCGACCAGAACGAACTCGACTACGCCGCGCTCAGCACCGCCGTCAAGACCGGACGCGTCAAAGCACAGACTGGGCTTTAGCCCGCAAGCCTGCTCGGGGGTCGGAGCGTTTCGCCACAATCGGCTGCCGACCTCTGCAAGCGCGAGGCGCTCTCCGCCGTCGCGACAGGACGCCGCTGGTGCTCGGTGGAAGCGGTGACCGCATCGACGCGACCCCCTTACGTGAACGAGCCACGCCACATCGCGGCACCTCGCTGATACCAGTTCGGCGGTGAGGAAGCGGCGCTCTGCTTGCTCGGTTGGCGTCAACCCGATCTGCAGCAAACGCGCCCCCTGTCGCGCGCCTGCGGATGGAGGCGTCCGCGCCGGCGGCGGCGTCAACGTCGAGATGGCCGATCTGCAACAGCCGAGCGACCGGTGGCGTCCCCGAGTCCCCTCGGCCAGGTGGACCGGGAACGGCCGGGGGTCAGCACGTGTTCGTCGCCAGCTCGAGGCTGCGCATATATAGCGACGTCAGCGCTCACTCGTTCGATGGCGACGCGCCAACAGCCGCGCGTCTGCTTCGCCAAGAACTCGAGCACGTCCGCGTGCCGTGACGAGACTGCCGAGATGGACGACGAGACCCAGAAGCGCCGCCTGGCCGATCCACGGCTGCTCGGTCGCCGTGACGATGCGGGAGCGCTCGCGACCAGCCGCTCCCGCGGAGACCTCCTTTGCCGCTTGAGGCGTGCCTTATCCACGCGCCGGCGAGGCACCTGAGTTGCGCGGCAAGCGTGCATCTCGCGCACGATTGCTATGTCATCCAGCGCGTCACCGAGCCGGCGATCGCCTGGGCGACCTATAAGCGCAACCCGCGAACACGCGGTGCTGGCGCCGACGAGCAAGCAGACGCTCTACAGGATGGTCAGACAGATCTGTGCCCTCGCCGTTGGGCAGGATTCGGAATCGCGCCGGCGATGCGCTCGCCATGACGAGTCTCAGGAGCCGGAGTCGGCCGAGGCAGGTCGGCGACACAGTCGTAATCCCGCGGTGGAGCGGCGGCGTAGCTCCCCCTGCTGTGATGCTAGCCACCGACTGGGAGCGATCCAAGGACCCGAGGCCCCCAACTTCTGCGTCGACTCGAAACATGGGTCGACTCTCCCCGGTCCGGGCGTCTGTGAATGGGCCCCCGAGGGCACTCACGGGCCTAAACGCAGCCGAAAAGGCCGCAATTTGGCCGAAAACGCTCGCTGGACCAACCGTCTCGGATTGCGTAAGCGTTCAGTCCCCGGGGCCTGCTTAGGTGAGCGCGGGGAATGGGTCGCCGCGATTGTGTGCGGTGAGGAGTTCGCTGAGGTAGGTGAACAGCGAGCGGTGTTGCATGCGGCAGGTGGTGGCTGCGGAGAGCGCGCGCTCGGCGAACCGTTCGCCGGTTTCGCTTTGGGTGCCGAGCGAGAGTTTTCGGTGGATCACGGGTCCGCGGAGCGCGCGCTCGGCGGGGTTGTTGGTCGGTTCGATCCCATCGATCCGGGTGAAGGTCCAGAGCGCGGGCCAGACCTTGAGCAGGTTGTTGGCGAACTGGCGGTGCCAGCGATTGCGTTGGCGCTTTGGGCTGGCGTCTTGGAGCAGTTGTCGTAGCTCGGCTTGGATCGGTGCGATCTCGGCCTGGAGGCGGTCGCGGTCGTGGTGCTCGTGCTGGTAGGCGCGCCAGGCGGCGAACACCTGCTTGGTGAGCGGGAATCCCTTCTCGCCGAAGGCCTTCTGCTCGGCCAGGCCGTCGGCGTGGCGGCGGAAGTCGCGTTGGAGGTGCGACCAGCACACTTGGCGCTGGTTGGGGTCGAGATGGCTGTAGCCGTTCCAGCGATCGGAGATCACGATTCCTGGGTAGGGGCCGATCAGCGCGTTGAACTGCTCGCGGTTGCAGTGCTCGGCGATCACAAAGAACGCCGCATCCAGCGTGGTCGCGGTCCACAACGCGCGGCCCGCACCGCGGGTTCGCCAGCCGGTCTCATCGACATGCACAGCGCTCTGATCCAGTACCCAGTCCTGCAACTGCAGGTGCGGGCCGGCCAAAGCGTCTGAGGCGCGCTGGCAGATCGCATCCGCGCTGCCGGTCGAGAGCGTCACGCCGAACAGGTCACGCGCGAGTTCACAGATCCCGCGGCGCGAGACACGGTGCCGGGCAGTCAAAGTCACGACCGCGGCCTGCAATCTCGGCCCGAACGCGCAGCCACCGATCCCGTCAGGCAACCCGGCGCTGGTCCGCGAGCGACACTCCGGACAACGCAGCTGGTGCGTGCGATGCTCGGTCCAGATCACGCTGATCGGCGGCAACTCCGCGACCTGGTGGCGACCGAACTGCCGCCTGGGCAGCCGCTCGCTGTCAGCAAACGCGCGACCGCACCCGCCACACGCGTCCGGGTAGTGATCGACGATCTCATCGATCTGATCCTCCGGACGTAGCTCCCGGCCCGCACCGCAATGGCTCGGCTGACCGCCCGCCTTGCGCTGCTCGCCCTCCCCGCGCATGAACTCCTTCGCCTTCGCGCGCGCCTCCGCCCGCCGCTGCGCCCGCGTCTTCGGTGGATCCAACGATGGCGGCCTCGAACTCGTGCGCGAATCCTGACGCGCCCGGGCCTCCAACCGACTCAACCGCTCCTCCAGCGCCTCCACGCGCGCAGCGAGATCGAGAATGAACTGCACGCACACCTCGCGGCCGGCGTCATAAATCGCCTCCGCCTCGGCACGCTCCATGCTCGCAAGATTCGCTGCAACAAGCAGGAATCCCTGCCCAAGGCCCCGACGACTGAACGGTTACCGGATTGCCCTGATTTGCAGCCAAAACGCGGCCTCTCGGGGGTGCGGCGGTACCGCCTCCGGAGCGAGAGGTCGCAGGTTCAAATCCTGCCGGGCGCGCTGAACGACCGGGAGAGCTCAGGACGAGCTCGAACCCTGCCACGGGGATGTGAGCAGGTGCATCTGATCGTACGGCCCGGCGGCGTCGGCTGACGCGAGCGGGGGACCCGGGAAGGAGCACGAGCTGCCGACGCAGGTGGGCTCGCCGGTGGTCGCGCCGGCGAACCATGCCGGCAGTACGAAGTCGCTGACGTACACGCCGTCCAACCGGTAGCCGTGCCACTCGACCGGATCGGCCACCTCGACGATCCGCCCGACGCCGTCGTCGAACACGGACCGATTCGTCTCGGGGTCGACGAGCATCTCGAGGATCTCGTGGGAGAAGTCGCGAGACCAGGACTCGACGGTGCCGCCACCGGTCCATACGAGGGCGTACGGCGCGCCGTACCAGAGGTGGACGCCACGAGGCTGGGCTCCGATCTTGAGATATACGTGCCAAGCGCCCGGCCCGAACGTCACGCAGGGCGTGCCCCACGCGCGACGCAGCTGCATCGACTGGGCGGAGACCGCGCGGGTGACCCGGGCGAGCACCGACCATTTGACTCGCGCTTGATCGACGATCGTGAGCGTCTGGGTGGGTACGCCGGCGGGACAGGCCGCTGACGCCGGCACCACGTTCGACGCCGCCGACCCCGACGCGTCGCGCACACGCGTGGACACCGCGGAAGCGGACGCAGTGAACATGAGCGCGACGAGGACCGCCGCGGCTGTGATGACCCTGCCCATCATCGATACCTCGCCCAGCCCTGCCCGGGATTGAGCGCCCGGCGGTCATGGGATCAGCTAAGAGAGAGGTTCCGGGGCCGAAGCGGGGCGGAACTCGCTCCTCCGGCAAGCGATCGCCCCGAGCGCGGCGTCAGTCGGGCGTCACGAGCGTCCCACCCCACTCATCGGGGTGGATGTCGGCGCGGGTCTCGGAGAACGTCCAGTGATGTCCGGCGAGGTCCTCGGCCGTGTACTGCCGCTCGCCGAACATGAAGTCGGTCGGCTCCATCAGGATGCGCGCGCCGTACGCGCGCGCCCGCTCGCAGTGGGCGTCGACGTCCTCGACGCGGACCATCACCGACGCCGTGACCTCGCCCGGGCGCGGCGGCCGCCGTTCGCCGCGCACGTCGGCGATGATCACCGCTCCCTCGCCGGCGTGCACCTGCGAGCGGTGGTCGTCCCCGATCTGCAGGCGCTCGACGAACCCGAACGCCCCCGTGAGCCACGCCACCGCCGCGCGCACGTCCGGATATGTCAGCACCGGCACGACCGGCGCCCTGGGGATCGACCTGTTGGGCTTCACGCGCGCGTCACGATCGAGGGCCCTGGCCGCCGGCTAGGAGACGGGATAGACGGATTCCGGAACGACCACTGCGTTGGAGGTCTTGTCGTGCCAGCACTGCTTCTCCCTGTCCCACAGCATCCACAGGTAGCCGATGTAGATCACGATCGCGGAGACGATGCTCGTGACGTAGCGGATCGCGGCGCGCCCGTAGCCAATGCTGCCACCGCCGTCGAAGTCGATCACCCTGATGCCGAGCAGGCGCTTGCCGAGCGTTTGACCCCTCGGGCCGCCCTCGAAGTACGTGTAATACGAGATGGCCAAGATGAACCCGAGCGCGTAGCCGCCACCCTTGAGAAGGTCGACGAGCACGCCGGTGACGAGGCCGAGCATGAGTCCGTCGAAGAAGGTGGCACCGAACCGGCGCCAGAACCCCGAACGCGGACCGGTCGCCCTGCCTGTGTCTTGGTAAGTGCCTATCGACATGACCCGTCCCCCTTCGTCGGACGCCGCTTCGAGAGCGAACGTAGCGAACGCTAGCTTGCCGAGCGCTTCGGCCGCCCCGTCGACGCCGCGGTCGGCTAGTCATCGCCGAGCCGAGCGAGCAGCGCCTTGGCGTTGGCCGGCGCGAACCCGCGCCAGTCGTTGTTGAAGTACGCGAACACCTGCTCTCGCCGGCGCCACTGCGCGATCCGCCGCGCCCACGTCTCGATCTCCGTCGGCCGAGTAGTTGCCGGCGCGTCCCCGCGAGCCGTAGTGGAACCGGACGAACCTCCAGTCGGCCGTCGCGTCGAGCGTCTGGAACGGCCGCTCGGGATGATCACCGATCGTCAACGCGACGCCGCGGGAGCGCAGCGCGTCGAGCACCTCCGGCGCGAACCAGCTCGGATGGCGAAACTCGATCGTGTGTCGTCCGTCCGGGAGCAGTTCGAGCCAGCCGTGCGAGCCGCTGATCGTCGCGGTGGAAGTTCTCGGGCAGCTGCCACAGCACCGGGCCGAGCCGGCCGGCCTGCGCATCGGCTCGAGCGGCTCGTAGAACCGCGCGATCCCGTCGCGGACGTCGAGCAGCCGCTTTACGTGCGTCAGGTAGCGGCTCGCCTTGACCGCGAACAGGAACCCCGCCGGCGTCTGCTCGCACCCAGCCGGCGACCGCCTCGCGGCGTGCCAGCCGGTAGAACGTGGAGTTGACCTCGACGGTGTCGAATGCCGACGCGTACGCCTCGAGCCAGCGGCGCTTGGCGAGGCGCTCGGGATACAGCCCGCCACGCCAGTCGTCGTACATCCACCCCGAGCAGCCGATGCGTACGGGCTTCATCGCGAGGGTAGGGGCCGTAGTGGATGATGCCCGCAACCCGCGTGAACCCCCATGCCGACCTCCCCGCCGCACCGGTCCCGCCGCGCCCGTCGCTGACGGCGCTTCGCAAGGCGATCCGCGACTGCCGCGCCTGCGACCTGTGGGAAGCCGCCACGCAACCGGTCATGGGCGAGGGGCCCAGACGCGCCGAGCTGATGCTCGTCGGCGAGACGCCCGGTGACCGCGAGGACATCGAGGGTCACCCGTTCGTCGGCCCCGCCGGCGGCGTGCTCGACCGCGGCCTTCGATCGGGCCGGGATCGATCGCGACGACGTCTACATCACCAACGCGGTCAAGCATTTCCGCTACAGGCTCCGTGGGAAGCGGCGGATCCATCAGAAGCCTGACCGATGGCAGGCGGCGGCGTGCCTGCCGTGGCTCGAGGCCGAGATCAAGGTCGTTCGCCCACGGGCGCTCGTGTGCCTCGGCGTCGTCGCGGGCCAGGCGCTGCTCGGCTCGCAGATCCGGATCGGTCGCGACCGGGGCAAGCCGTTCGAGTCCGACCTGGCCGAGCTGGTCACGCTGACCACGCACCCATCCGCGATCCTGCGGAAGCCCGACGAGGAGCGCGACCAGGCGATGGCGCAGTTCGTCACCGACCTCACGCGAGGTGGCAAGGTGGCTGAACGCGAGGTAGTCGTCGTCACCGGCGCCTCCGGCGGCGTGGGGCGCGCGGTCGCCCGCGAGTTCGCCCGGCACGGCGCGGCGGTCGGGCTGATCGCCGCGGGACGCGCCGGCCTCGACGCCGCCGCACGTGACGTCTCGGAGCTCGGCGGCACCCCGTTTGCCTACCAGGCCGATGTCGCCGACTTCGACGCCGTGAGCGCGGCCGCAACCGCGATCGAGGAGCACCTCGGACCCGATCGACGTGTGGATCAACAACGCGATGACCACCGTGTTCGCGTTCCTCGACGACATCGAACCGAAGGAGTTCGAGCGGGCCACCCGCGTCACCTACCTGGGAGCGGTGTGGGGAACCAAGGCGGCGCTCGCGCGGATGCTGCCCCGCGACCGCGGCACGATCGTCCAGGTCGGCTCGGCGCTCGCCTACCGCGGGATCCCGCTCCAGGCCCCCTATTGCGGCGCCAAGCACGCGATGAAGGGCATGTTCGAGTCGCTGCGGTGCGAGCTCCGCCACCGCGGCAGCAAGCGTGCACGCGACGATGGTCCAGCTGCCCGGGATGAACACGCCCCAGTTCGATCACTGCCTGAGCAAGATGCCGCACCACCCGATGCCGGTTCCGCCGATCTACGAGCCCGAGGTCGCGGCGCGGGCGATCTATTGGGCCGCGCACCATCGCCGGCGTGAGCTGTACGTCGGCTTCCCGACGGTCTACACGATCATCGGCAACAAGCTCGCGCCGTGGCTGGCCGAGCGTTACCTGGCGAAGACCGCCGTCGACGGCCAGCAGACCGACGAGCCGTTCGACGGCACCGCGGCCGCGAACCTGTTCGAGCCCGTCGACGGCGACCACGACGAGGGCTCGCGCGGGATCTTCGACGACAAGGCCCACCACCGCAGCGAGCAGGCGTGGCTCAGCCGGCACCGGCTCCCGTCGGGGCTGGCCGCGGCGGCCGTTGCCGGCGGCGCCGCTGCCGCGTTCCTGACTCGCCGGCGCGCTTGACATCCAGGCGGTCGGCGAGCCGCGAGGCGAGTGCCATGATCGTGATCGCCGGGTTCGCCGATCCCTGCGTCGGCATCACGCTGCCGTCGGCGACGAACAGGTTCGGTACCTCCCACGCCCGATGGTCGGCGTCGACCACGCTGTGCTCGGGGTCCGAAGCCCATCCGGCAGCCGCCGACAAGGTGGGCGTAGCGGTCGGTCACGAGCACGTCCTCGGCGCCTGCGGCTTCGAAGATGTCGTGCAGCTTCTGCTTGGCGAACGCGATGTTCTTGCGATCGTTGTCGCACTGGGAGTAGTCCATCCGCGCCACCGGGATCCCGTGGCGGTCGGTGACGCCCGGGACCACCGTGACCCGGTTGTCCGGCAGCGGCAGCAGCTCGGACAGCATCCCGATCGTGTACCAGTGGTTGTAGTCGCGCATGTATTCGCGCAGCGCGTGGCCCCAGTGGCCGTGGGCGAGGACGTGCTGGGCGTGCTCGATCGGGAGCGGACCGACGGTCTGGATCGAGAAGCCGCGCGCAAACCCGCGCGTCGGGTCGGTCTCATAGAACTGCTCGGAGGAGATCTCGGGCGGCGGCGCCTTGTACATCCGCATCTCTTCCGGGAAGCGCCCGGCGACCTGCGGCGCGCCCTGCACCATCACGTAGCGCCCGACCTGGTCGTTGCCGTTCGCCAGGCCGTGCGGGAAGCGGCGGCTCGTTGAGTTCAGGAGCAGACGCGGGGTCTCGATCGAATAGCCCGCGACCGCGACCGCGTCGGCGCGCTGGAAGCGCTCGCGCCCGTCGTGCATATATCGGACGCCGGTCACCCGCCCGCTCGAGTCGTCGACCTCGACCTCGATCGCCATGCAGTCGGCCCGGATCTCGGCGCCGTGCTCGATCGCGTCGGGGATGTGGGTGACGAGCGGCGACGCCTTGGCGTTGACCTTGCACCCCTGCAGGCAGAAGCCGCGGTAGATGCAGTGCGGGCGGTTGCCGAACGATCCGTTCGTGATCCCGACCGGCCCCACCCGCATCTCGATCCCGAGCTTGCGGGCGCCACCGAGCACGACCTCGGCACCGCCGGCGATCGGGTGGGCGGTGTGCGGGTACCGGTGCGGATCTCCCCACGGCCAGTCCTCGCCCGCCACCGGTAGCTCGAGCTCGAGGCGCTCGTAGTGCGGCTTCAGATCCTCGTAGGAGATCGGCCAGTCCGCCCCCACCCCGTCGCGCGTGCGTACCTCGAAGTCGGACGGGTGAAAGCGCGGGCAGTAGCCGGCGTAGTGGACCATCGAGCCGCCGACGCCGTGCCCGCAGTTGTTCTTGCCGAGCTCGACCGGGTCGGATCCGCCGATGATCCGATCCTCGGTCCAATACAGCCGGTGCGAGCCCGCCTCGTCGGACACCCAGTCCGCGTCCGGGTCCCAGAACGGCCCGGACTCGAGCACGACCACCTTCCAGCCGCGGCGCGCGAGCCGCTGGGCGAGCGTGCCTCCGCCTGCGCCGGCGCCGACGATCACCAGGTCGACGGACAACCCGTCGTCGTAGTGGGCCATCCGCTCCTGCGGAACCGCGCGCCGGTGCACGTCGAGCAGGAACGCCGAATCGTTTTCTGGCGGCCGCAGCGCGCCGCGCAGCAGCGTCCGCAGCTCATGCCGGCGGCTCATTTCTCCCAGCTCTCGCGCTGACCGGCGCCGATGCGGGCGTAGCCGCGCGGGTATGCCGGCCCGCCGAAGCCGATCTCGCTCCACGCCCACGGGTGGGAATAGAACGCGGCCAGCATCGCGCGCGTCACGACCTTCCAGGCACGCGCCGGCGGAAGGTCGTCCCACACCTCGCCGTGCAGCTCACCGCCGGCGAACGCCGCGACCACGCGTTCCTGAACCTCGGAGGACGCATTGACGAAGTCGGCGGCTCCGTGCTGGCGCGACGCGGCGTCGAGCCCCAGCGCGACCCGGCGCCACGTCTCGGGGTCGTCGGGGAGGTCCTCGTAGCGAAAGCCGTCGAGCTCGCGGGCGAACAGCTTGGCGTCGACCATGTTCAGCACCGGGATCCGGGGCTCTCGGTCCTGCGCGAGCACGAGATCGCAGAACGCTCCGAGCGTCAACGCCTCGGGGGCGGTGAAGAACCGGATCGGCGGGACGTTCTCGACGCGATCGAGCACGAGGCGCCGAGTGACGTCGTCCCAGTGATCGGCCTCGTCGAGGACGTTGTAGTCGGGATAGCGGCCGTGCATCTGCGGCGTGACCCCAGTGCGTTGGCGGGGAGCGTCGGACGACATTCAGCGCTCGCGGCCGAATGCCGCTGCGGCCAGCCCGAGGCCGCCGACCAGCGCGAGCGAGCCCGGCGCGAGCAGCGGCGGTCCCATCACCAGGTTGAACAGCGGCTCGTCGAACCCCCCGGGCTTGCGCGCGACGCCCCGCACGTGGGTGACCACGCCGATCACGCCGTCGAGGCAGTACAGCGCCGACACGGCGGGCAGCCAGGTCCGGGCCGCGCGCTCTGACCCGACCCCCGCGAGGCCGGCGGCGGTCAGGGCGGGCGAAAGGACTACCGGCGTCCACATCCACTTGTCGCCGAAGGACCCCTTGAAATGCTCGAAGTAGATCTCGAGCCCGAGCGGGAGCGCGCTGAACGCGGTCACGCCCGCCAGCGTCCGCTGCATCCGGCCGCTTCGGACGTTGTCCCACCAGCGACTAAGCCGCATACCGCTCCGCCTCCCCGCGCTTGAGCTCGAGTCCGATCCCGGGACGGTCGAGGTCGGGCGCGATCGCGCCGTCGACCGGGGTCAGGACGCCGTCGAACAGCATGTGCTCGATTCGTACGTGGTCGTGGAAATACTCGAGGTGGACGAAGCTCTCGAGCGCGGTCGCCGGGTGCACGTGGATCGACGGGCCGCAGTGGAGTGACAGCGGCACCCCGTGGGCGCGGCACAACCCGCCCACGCGGAGCAGCTCGGTGATGCCGGCGCAGCGGGTGACGTCGGCCTGGAGAACGTCGACCGCTCCGGCGTCGAGCATCCGCTTGAAGTAGACCGCGTCGTAGCCGTATTCGCCGGCGGCGATCGGCATGCCGGCCGGCGCGCGATCGCGAAGCAGCCGCAGCCCCTCGAGATCGTCGGAGGACACAGGCTCCTCGAACCAGCTCACGCGAGCGTCGTCCGCGAAGCGCCCCGCGAGGTCGAGCGCCTGCTTGCGCGAGTAGGCGCCGTTGGCGTCGACGAACAGGCGCGCATCCGGGCCGATCGCCCTGCGTGCTGCCTGCACGCGCTCGGGATCCCGATCGGGCTCCGAACCGACCTTCATCTTGACTCGTGGAATCCCTTGCTCGACCCAGCCGCTCAGCTGGGCCGCGAGACGATCGTTCGAGTACGCGGTGAACCCGCCCGAGCCGTAGACGGGAACGCGATCGCGTGCCATCCCGAGCAGCTTGCACAGCGGCAGGCCCAACACGCGCGCCTTGAGGTCCCACAGCGCGAGGTCGACGGCGGCGATCGCCATCGAGGTGATCCCCGGCCGGCCGAGGTTGCGAGTCTGCTCGACCATCGCCGCCCACGCCGCCTGCGGGGCCATCGCGTCGCGGCCACGGACGACATCGGCGAGCTTCGAGGCGATCAGCGTCGCGGTCGAGACGTCGGCGTACGTATAGCCGAGACCGCGCTCGCCGGCGCCGTGGGCGTGCACGACGACGATCGTGGTCGCGTCCCACGCGAGCGTCCCGTCCGCCTCCGGCTCGTCGGTCGGGATCGTGTAGGCGCCGACCTCGAGCTCGTCGACGGGAGCCTCCGCTCGGACAGCGGTCGCGGTCATCGTCCGGGAAGGAATTCTTCGACCTTTTGCTTGAACGACTGCTTGACGATGTCCTTGGCGTCGGGATCGCCGGCGAGCAGGGCGGAGGTGAGCGCTTTGGCCTGCTCGATCGTGATGTGCGGTGGCAGGGGCGGGACCGACGGATCCGTCACCGCCTCGAGCACGACTGGCCGGTCCGAGCTCAGGGCCGCGTCCCAGGCGGGCCCTACCCCCTCCGCCGTGTCCACGCGGATGCCCTTCAGCCCGAGCAGCTCCGCGTAACGCGCGTAGGGGAAGTCTGGGAGATCCTGCGAGCCCTCGAATTTCGCGTCCCCCTCCATCGCACGCTGCTCCCAGGTGACCTGGTTGAGGTCACGGTTGTTGAGGACGAGCACGATCAGCCGCTGGTCGACCCACTGATCGCGGTACTTCGCGATCGTGATCAGCTCGTTGATGCCGTTCATCTGCATCGCGCCGTCCCCGACCAGGGCGAACACCGGGCGATCGGGATGGGCGAACTTGGCGGCGATCGCATACGGCACGCCGGGGCCCATGGTCGCGAGCGTTCCCGACAGCGAGGCCATCATCCCTTTCCGCAGCTTGACGTCTCGCGCGTACCAGTTCGCGGACGAGCCCGAGTCCGAGCAGACGATGGCGCGGTCCGGCAAGCGCGTGGAGAGCTCGTGGAAGACGAGCTGTGGATTGACCGGCTCCGCGGTGAGCTGGGCGCGGTGCTCCATCAGGTTCCACCACTCGCTCACCTCGCCTTCGATCTTCTCGCGCCAAGAACGGTCCTGCTTGCGCTCGAGCCGGGTCATCAACGCACGCAGCGTCTCGGCGCTGTCGCCGACGAGGTTGACCTCCATCGGATAGCGGATGCCGATCATCTTGCCGTCGATATCGATCTGCACGCCGCGGGCGTTGCCCTCCTCGGGAAGAAACTCCGAGTAAGGGAAGCTCGAGCCGACCATCAGCAACGTGTCGCACTCCTCCATGAGCGTCCAGCTCGGCTTGGTGCCGAGCAGGCCGATCGAGCCCGTGACGAACGGAAGGTCGTCGGGGAGCACGGCCTTGCCCAGCAACGCCTTCGCCACGCCCGCGCCGAGCAGGTCTGCGACCTGCGCCACCTCCTCGGAGGCGTGCAGCGCGCCCTGCCCGACGAGCATCGCGACCCTCTCACCGGCGTTGAGGATCTCGGCGGCGCGGTCGAGGTCCTCATCGTGCGGGAGGATCCGCGGCGGCTGGTAGCCGGGGCCCGAGTGGACCGTGCCGTGCTTGCGCGGCGGCTCCGGGACGGCGTCCGCCTCCTGCACGTCGTTGGGAATGATAATCGCGGTCACCGTGCGCTCGGACAGCGCGATCCGAATCGCGCGGTCCACCAGGTGTCGAATCTGGGTCGGGGCCATCGCGACCTCGACGAACTCGTGCGCGACGTCCTTGAACAGACTGTTCAGGTCAACTTCCTGCTGGTAGTTCCCGCCGAGCCCGGAGCGGGCCTGTTGTCCGACGATCGCCACCACAGGCTGGTGATCGAGCTTCGCGTCGTAGAGACCGTTGAGCAGGTGGATCGCCCCGGGTCCCGAGGTGGCGAGACACACGCCGACCTCACCCGTGAACTTGGCATGGGCGCAGGCCATGAACGCGGCCATCTCCTCGTGACGAACCTGAGTGAACTCCGGCCCCTCGCCGTCGCTCAAGCGGCTGAAGGCGCCGATGATGCCGTTGATCCCGTCACCCGGGTACCCGTAGATGCGTTTGATCCCCCACGTCCGCAGGCGTTCCAGGAGATAGTCACCGACTGTGTCACTCATGCCGTTCTCGATCCTTTCCTCGCGAAAGCTTCCCCGTAGGCTTCCCTACCCAGACCCGACGCCGAATAACGGACGCCGTCCGGGTCCCTACACACCTCTTACGGGCCGTCCGAGCGGCTACACGTCGTACTGACCGCCCGCAAGCGCGACCGCGGCGTCGATGTGTGCGAGGTGCGTCAGGCCCTGGGGGAAGTTCCCCAGGAGCTCGCCGGTCCCGGGGTCGACCTCCTCTGAGAACAGCCCGAGGTCGTTGCTGCGGGCGACCGCCTGGTCGAAGATCTCCCGCGCGTCGTCCGGATCGCCGGCCCGCGCCAGGCACTCGGCCAGCCAGAACGAGCAGCACAGGAACGCGCCCTCGTCGCCCTCGAGCCCGTCGTCGCGGCGGTAGCGATAGATCAGGCCGTCTCCGGCATCGAGCTCGTCGCGCACGGCCGCCACCGTTCGCACCATGCGCTCGTCGTCCCAGGGGACGTACTCCACGGTCGGCAGCAGCAGCAGCGAGGCATCCATGTCGGTGCGGTCGAACGCCTGCACGTAGACGCCGCGGTCCGAGTCGTATCCGCGGCGCTCGATCGTGTCGCGTAGCTCGTCGCGCGCCTGCTTCCAGCGCCGCACCGGAGCCCGCCGCATGCATTCGTCGGCGAGGCGGATGCCGCGATCGAGCGCGGACCAGCACAGCACCTTGGAATGCACGAAGTGCTCGGGCTCCCCCGCCCATTCCCAGATCCCGCAATCGGGCTCGCGCCACCGCTCGGCGGCGTGATCGATCAGCGAGACCAGGAACCGCCAATCGTCGTCGCTCGGCGAATGGCCGCGACGGTGCCAGCGCCAGGTCAGGTTCACGAGCTCGCCGTAGGCGTCGAGCTGGAGCTGGCCGGCCGCGTCATTCCCGAGCCGGACCGGCGACGACTTGCGATATCCCTCGAGCCTCTCGACCACATCTCCCCGGAGCCGGCGCTCCCCGCCGACGCCGTAGACGATCTGGAGATCCTCGGCGTGGCCCGCGGCCGAGCGCATGATGAACGCCCGGAACGCGTCGGCCTCCGCGACCGCGCCGAGCTCGGCCAGCGCGCGGGAGCTGAAGCTCGAGTCCCGCACCCAGGCGTAGCGGTAATCCCAATTGCGGGGTCCGGCGACCGCCTCGGGCAGCGACGTCGTCGGCGCGGCGACGACCGCCCCCGTGGGCGCGTAGGTCAGCGCCTTGAGCACGATCCCCGAGCGACGCGCCGCCGGCTCGTCGCGCGTGCCGAGGCGCAATGGGGAGGCCCACTCGCGCCACCACTCGAGCGTGCCGTCGAGCAACTCGTCGAGCGCTTGCGGTTCGGGCTCCGCGGGCGGGCCGGCGTCGACGTGCTGGGGGGCGCAGTAGGTCAGCGCGAGCCGGACCCGGTCTCCGGGACCGACCGCGAAGCGCCCGATGAGCTCGTGTGCGGGATCCTCGGCGAGCTCCTGGTCGCACCACACCAGCAGCGCGTCGTTGCCACCGATCGTGCTGTGCAGCCGGTGTCCGTGGCGGCGGATCCAGGGGCGGACCTGGCCGTAATCGAACCGCGGCGCGACCCGGACCTCGAACTCGAGTGAGCCCCGCACGCCCTCGATCACCCGGAGGATCCGCCGCTCGTCGGTGTCGCCGTCGCCGTCGCGGATGACGAAGCAATCGATGAGCTTCGCCTCGCCCGCCGATCCGCTCACCGTGGTCTCAAGCACGAGCGTGTCATCGGCGTACGACCGCGCGTACTCCCACGGCCCGTCGGCGGTTGGGCGGACCTGGCAGTGACCGCCGCGCTCCCAGTCGAGCAGGCGGCCGAACGCGCTGCCTGAGTCGAAGCGGGGCAGGCAGCACCAATCGATCGACCCGTCCCGGGAGACGAGCGCGGCGGTGTGGCAGTCGCCGATCAGCGCGTAGTCGCCGATCGGGGGATATGGGTCGGTGTCGGGCACGGAAGGGGACTACCCCCGAACCGCGTCCCCCACGCCAACGCGCTTGTTTTCGCGACCTACTGACGGGTAGGGCTAATGCGTGGACCAAGAACGAGAGGAGTCCTGACATGGGCATCACTGACAAGGTCACAGGCAGGATCAAGCAGGCGGCCGGCGATCTCGCCGACGACGCCTCCCTCAAGCGCGAGGGACGGCAGGAGGAGCGCAAAGGCGAGGCCAAGGACGAGCTGGCCCGCGACCAGGAGCGCGCCGACCGCAAGGCCGAAGAGGTCGCGAACCTGGAGCGTAAAACCGCGTAAGAGCGGCGCGGACCGCCTCCGGCGTCCCGTGCGCCTGTCCCGGTAGCCGAAGTCTGTACCGGGCTGGGCGCGAGGGACGCCGGTGCGGGCTCGCACCCCTCTTGACGGGCTGGCGTCCCGAGACGTTTGCTTCCCAGCTCGACGCTATTGTGGGCGGGGCCTTGCCGCGTCGCCGCCCCCGAACAGACCGCTCTTCCCAGGGCGCGCCGGTTTCCCGAGAGGCGTGGATGCGGCTGGCGGCTTGCACCGGCGCGGCCGCGTTGTTGCAGCTCGACGGGACCCTGATCACGGTCGCGCTGCCGACGGTGGCGCACGGGCTCAAGGTCTCGAGCGCGTCGACCGCCGCGATCCTCAGCGCGTATTTCGGCGCCTACGCGATTGTGCTGTTGCCGGCCGGAGCGCTCGTCGACCGGTTCGGCGCGCGCCGCTTGGCGTTGTGCGGCCTGGCGGTGTTCGCCGTCGGCGCGGGCGCCGGGGCGCTGGTGTCGAGCATGAGCGCGCTGATCGCCACCCGCGTCGTCCAGGGCGCCGGCGCCGGGCTGGTCAGCCCAGCGGCCCTCGCCGGCGCGGTCAGCGGCTTCCCGCCCGAGCGCCGCGGAAGCGCGCTCGGGATCTGGGGCGCGTCGGCCGGCATCTCGAATCTGCTCGGACCGCTGCTCGGAGGGCTGCTCACAGTCACGCTGGGGTGGCGGGCAAACTGGTGGGCGCTCGTCCCGCTGGCTCTGATCGCGGCGGCCGGAATCGCCCGGTGGGTCCCCGCGGTCGTCAACAGTGAGGAAGCCGGGATCGAGGGGTACACGGTCAACCGCGTCGTGCTCGCCGCCACGCTCGTCGCGGCACTCACGTTCGCGGTGATGATCGGTTGCTTCTACCTGGCGTCGCAATATCTCCAGCGCGCGGCCGGCTACTCGGCGCTCGGCGCCTCCAGCGCGCTTGTGATCGTCGCCCTGCTGGTGGGCGCGGCCGCTCCGATCGCGGGCCGCCTCGTCGACGAGCACGGGGAGCGGCTTCCGGCGATCCTCGGGTTCGCGCTCGCCGCCGGCGGGCTGGCGGTGCTCGCGATCCCGGGCATGCCGCTCTCCAGCCTGGTCACGATCCTGCCGCTGATCCCCGTCGGCTTCGGGCTCGGCATGCTGTTCGTCCCGACCTCGCGCGCGGCGCTGAACGCGACGCCGCTGGCCTCGCACGGGCGCACGTCGGCGGTCCTGTCGGTTGGCCGGCTCGTCGGTGCCGGCCTCGGCGCGGGACTGGGCGGCGTCGTCCTCTCGGGCGGCATCGATGCGTCCACGGTGCACGACGCGATGCTGCTCGCGTGCATCCTCTGCGTCGCCGTCGGAATTCCCGCGTCGACGCGCCTCGGGACGCCCAGCGGCGGCGTCGCACGGCAGACGCAGGTCACGTAGCTCGCTCGATCTCGCCCATTTCGTTGCGCTGTTTTCGCGGCGCCGCTCTGGGGAAGCCATCTGGTCGTGGTGAGCGGAAGACCGAGCGTCCTGAACCTGCGGCTGAACAGCCGGCCCGATACTGCCGGGCTGGTTCGGGCGGTGCTTGGCGGCATCGCGACGCCGTTCGCGCTCCGTCCGGAGCTGCTGAACGACCTGAAGACCGTCGTCAGCGAGGCCTGCAACAACGCCGTCGACCACGCCTACCGTGGCGAGAGCGGGGCGATCGCCGTCCGCGTCGACGTCCAGCTCGAGGAGATCGAGGCGACGGTCCGCGATTGGGGCGGCGGGTTTCAGCAGCTCGTGCCCGACGAGGACCGCCTGCGGGTCGGCTTGCCGCTGATCAACGCGCTCGCCGACCGGGCGGAATTCCTGACCGCCCCCGGAAGCGGCACCGAAGTCCGGATGGGCTTCGACTGCGCCATGACCCGCGCCGGACGGAGACGCTCATGCGGCTCGAGGACGGCGAGGATCTCGAGGCTTGGACGCCCTGGCGCCGCGGGCTGACCGGCGACGTCGTCGTGACCCTGCTGGCGCTCGACCTGCTCCCCTGTGTGCTCGAGCCGCTGACGAGCGCGCTCGCCGCGAGGTCGCGATTCTCGCTCGAGCGCTTCTCCGACGTCTTCATCGTCACGCGCGCGCTCGCCAAGCACGTGCGCGCAGCGTCCAGCAGCACTCGGGTCAGCTTCTCGCTGACCGCACGAGACCAGCGGCTCGAGTTGACGATCGGGCCGCTGAAGCCAGGCACGAGCGAGCTGCTGCAGATCATCGATCCCGCCGGGGGCGACCAGGCGTCGGTGGCCGATCTCGCCGACGAGCTCGGGATCGAGGCCATCGACCGCTCCGAACTGCTGCGCGTCGTGCTGATCGACCAGCAGCGGGACCGGAGCGGAGCGCCCGGCCAGCCCTAGCTCGGCTGGCGGGCGTCGGCGAGCCGAAGCCCCGGCGAGCGCGCGCTACCGCTTACTACTCGTCGTCCTCCTCGTCCTCGTCCTCGTCGTCCTCGTCCGGGTCGTCCCACCCGTCGTCCTCGTCGTCGTCGGACTCTTCGTCGTCGTCGGGCGGCGCGCCCGGCACGCCTGGGTCAGAGCGCTTGTTCTGCCAATCCTGGGCGACGTCCTTGGTGCGCTGCTCGAGCTCCTCGCTGCGCTGCTCGAGCTCGTCGGCCTCTTCGTCGAGGCGATCTGCAACTTCGCTGGCATCTGTATCCCTCATGGAGTCGGGCTACCCAAGCCGGGCGCCTCGCACACCTGCCCGGACTGGCCGAACCCCGCGGCGTCCGCTCAGCGGCGCACTCTGACCGTGAGCCCCTCGGCCGCCGACCGCCGGACCTGCTCGAGCGGCGCGCGGCCGCTGCCTCGCTCGAGCGGCCTGACCCACAGCTCGTCGACGAGGACGCTGACGGTGGCGATCAGCGGCACCGCGATCAGCAGCCCGATGAAGCCGAACAGCTGGTCGACCGCGACCACGCCGATCGCCACCAGCGCCGGGTGGAGCTTGACCGTCCGCGCCACCACGAGCGGCTGGATCACGTTGCTCTCGACCTGGTGGGCGAGGACGTAGATGATCGCCACCAGCACCGCCTCCTTGGTCGAGACCGTGAGCGCGAAAGCGATCGGCGGGATCGAGCTCGCGAGCGCCCCGAAGTACGGGACGATCATCGCGAACGCGGTGAACACCGCGAAGAACGCCGCAAACGGCAAGCCGACCAGCTCGAGGCCGATGTACGTCAGCCCGCCGAGCACGACCATTCCCACGCCCAGCCCGCGCAGCCAGGCGATGTAGGCCGTGCGCAGCCGTCCCAGGATGTGGCTGACCTGCGGCCTCCGTGGGATCGGAAACAAGCGAACGAATCCGTTGACGAGCGGCTCGGGGTGGATCGCCGTGTACAGAGCGGTCAGCAGCACGACGATGATCGCTGCGACCGCGGAGGCGACGCTCGCCCCGAACGAGGCCACCGGGCCGAGCAGCTTCGACGGGTTGTGCGTGTACGTGGTGACGAAATGCTGGACCTGGGCGGTGATGTGACCGGGCGACGAGCCCGTCAGGTGTCCGAGCCGGCGACTGAGCGAATCGCCGATCGTCGGCAGCGCCGCCGCGAAATGGTCGACCTCGCGTGTGAACACGGGCACGATCAGCGCGATCAGGCCCCCGACCGCGGCCAACCCGAGTAGCAGCCCCAGGACGGCACCGAGTGCGCGCGGTACGTGCCGCCGCTGGAGAAAGTCGGCGAACGCCGACAGCGGCGTGGCGATGATCACGACGATCAGCACGCCGAGGACCAGGCTGATGAGCGCCTGGAAGATCATCGCGCCGATCACCAGCCCGAACGCGAGCAGTACAGCCTTGTAGATAACCCCGGGAGTGATCTTGGAATCGGCCATCCAGACGCAAGGCTGCCCCGGATCGGCCCGCGCCTACCATGCCTCACCGTCTCGCATGGCAGCCTGTGTCGGGTGTCCCGCGCCCGCAGCCGGCCAACGACCGTCGCCCGGTCCGGCGATCTCGTCGCCGAGCGCGACCCGCTGCGCCCGACCGGACGGCTGCTGCGCCAGGGCGACATGGACGCCTCGTACGTCGATCTGGCCGATCCGGCGCACCTCGAGTTCGACTACATGCGCTGGATTCGGATCGTGCTGCGCACGGCCCGCGCGCGCCGCGTGGTGCACGTCGGCGGCGGAGCGTGCGCGCTCGCGCGGGCGCTGGCCGCCGAGGATCCAGCCGGGCGGCAGGAGGTCTGCGAGGTCGACGCCGGCGTGCTCGCGATCGCCCGCGAGCACCTGGGCCTGCGCCGCGCCCCGGGGCTCCACGTGCGCCTGGCGGACGGCCGCACATTCCTCGCCGGCGAGCCCAGCGCCGCCTGGGACGCGGTCGTGATCGACGCGTTCGTGGGCGCGACCGTGCCGCGGCGGCTGATCACCGTCGAGGCGCTCGCCGACGTCGCCCGCGTGGCGCCGCTCGGGCTCGTCAATGTGGTGGACAACCGCTCGGCCCGCGACGTCCGCGCGATCGGCGCGGCGATGGCCACGGCCTACCCGCTCGTGTGGGCGCTCGGAGACCGCGCCGGCAACACGGTGCTCGCCGGCGCGGCGACCGAGCTGGACCTGGGCCGATCGCCGCCCAGGCCGCCGCCGACCCCTCCCCGGCCCGGCTGACGGCGCCGGACGCGATGGCGCTCCGGCTCGCCGGGACGGCGCCGCCGCACGACCACGACCTACCCTCCCCGACCATGACCTCACCGCGCGAAAGCGAGAGCGGAGGGACCTGAATGTTCGAAGGATTCGCCACCCGCAAGCTCGACACCGAGCGCGGCCCGATCCACGCGCGGGTGGGCGGTAGCGGTCCGCCGCTCCTGCTACTGCACGGGTATCCCGAGACCCACCTGATGTGGCACGCGGCGGCGCCGCTGCTGGCCGAGCGTTTCACGGTCGTCGCGAGCGACCTGTCGGGGTACGGCGAGTCGATGCGACCGATCCCGGCCGCGGACCACGCGCCGCACTCAAAGCGCGCGCTCGCGCTCGACCAGCTTCAGGCGATGGCGTCGCTCGGCCACGAGCAGTTCGCGGTGGCTGGTCACGACCGCGGGGGCCGCGTCGCCTACCGCATGGCGCTCGATCATCCCGATCGGGTCAGCGCGCTCGCGGTGCTCGACATCGTGCCGACCGCGGAGGTGTGGGCGCGGGCTGATGATCGGCTCGCGCTCGTGTACTGGCACTGGGGCTTCCTCGCCCAGCCGGCTCCGCTTCCCGAGCGGCTGATCGCCGGCGACCCCGACGCCTACTTCACCTACCACCTGCGCGCGATCGGGCTGAACGGCGAGCCCGGCCGCTATCCCGAGTCGGTGGTCGCGGCGTACCGCGCCCAGCTCGAGGATAAGACGGCGGTACAGGCGATCTGCGAGGACTACCGCGCCGGCGCCACCATCGACCGTCAGCTCGACGAGGCCGACAGGGGACGGCCGATCGACTGCCCCGTGCTGGCCTTGTGGGGGTCACGCGGAGCACTGGAGCCGTTCTACGGCGACGTCCTCGCGGTCTGGCGCGCGTGGGCGCGCGACGTGCGCGGTCGCGGGGTCGAGGCGTCGCACTTTCTCGTCGAGGACCGCCCCGAGGAAGTCGCGCGGGAGCTGACGGAGTTCTTCGAGAGCGCTACCGCCGAGAGCGATCGCGCGCGGCCCTGAACAGCTCCGCGACCTCAGGATCCATGTAGTAGTCGGTGCCGCCGTCGGCGCGACCCTCGGTCGCGATCGGCAGCACGCGCCCGAGATGCCGCGAATATCGGCCCGGCCAGGCGAGGATGCCGGCCACGCCGTGCGAGCCCTTGTCGAGCGCCAGCTGCCTGGCCACCTGCTCGCCGGCGACCCGGGCTCCCGGGCTGTCGGCGAGCAGGTCGAACAGCTCGCGCGCCGGCGGCGCCAGTTTGCGATACAGCCAGGCGGCCTCGTCGGCGTCGGCCGGGGTCCACGCCGCGGCAGTCTCGTGCCGGCGAGCGCCTCGCCGGCCATGGCGGCCGCGCCCGCCGAACGGGGGCGGAGTTCCGGGCTCGGACGTCAGGAACGACGCGAACCACGCATAGAACTCCGGCACCCGCTCCTCGGGGACGGCCACCGTGACCTGCTTGTCGGCCATTAGATCTGGGTGGCCTCGGTGCCCGGCTCGCGCTGCTCTGCTCGCTCGCCCCGGCGACCGCAGCCGCCCTCGTGATGGCCGTGATGGCCGTGGCCGTGCCGGCGGCGTCCGCCGCGGCGGCCACCCGGGCCGGCCAGGAAGCGCGCGAAGAACGCGTGGAACTCGGCCACCCGATCCTCCGGCACGTCGACCGTGACCTGCTTGTACTGGGAGTTGGGAGTGATATTCGACTCCATGTTCTTACTCCTTTGGTTGCTTACGAGTGCAAGCATAGCACAAGTAAATACTTAAGTAACGACCCAGGTCTCACGTCGGTTGCGATCCCACCCCGTGGGTAGACGAGATTTGAGAGAACTCTGGAGGGAGGACGATCAGACGTGGATGAGCTTCAGGTGAAACGGCAACGGCGCTCCGGCCCCGCGCACGAGAACGGACGGCCGCACGAGAGCCCCGAGCCTCGGTCACGATCGCGAGCGAGCCAGGCCGCGCGCCACGCCGCTGAGGCCAAGCGCAAGGTCGCCAATCGCCACGAGCGGCAATCGGGGGCCGCCGGCTGGGTGGCCGACCGCGCCTCGGAGTGGTCGCTCGACGGCCCTGATTGGGGCTTCGTGGAGCGCCAGAAGTACCTGTGGAACCCGTTGATGGACTACTGGTTCCGGATGGAGATCGACGGCTGGGACAACCTCCCGGACCCGCCGGCGCTGCTGGTCGGGATCCACTCGGGCGCTCCGTTCGTGTGGGACGCGTGGACCGTCGGAGTGCAGTGGTGGCGCCGGTTCGGCGACGAGCGCCCGCTTCACGGAACCGCTCACGATGCGCTGATGGCGATGCCCGTTCTTGGCGGCTACTTCCGCAAGATGGGCGCCCTGCCGGCGGCGCCGGACAGCATCGCCGGGGCGCTCGCGGCCGGCCGGGACGTCGCGCTGTGGCCGGGCGGCGAGCGCGATTCGCTGCGGACCTGGCGCCAGCGCGACCAGGCGGTACTCGCGGGGCGCATGGGCTTCGTCAAGCTCGCGATCAGGAGCGCCGTCCCGATCGTGCCGATCGCGACGGTCGGCGGACCCGATTCGATGCCCGTGCTCGCCACCGGTCGCCGGCTCGCCAAACTGCTGGCGCTCGACCGGGTGGCGCGGCTGAAGATGTTCCCGATCGCGATCCAGGCGCCGTGGGGCGTGTCGCCGGCGCTGCTGCCCGAGATTCCGTTGCCGACGAAGATCCGGACCGAGTTCCAGGAGCCCATCGAGGTCGACCACGATCCCGAGCGCGCCGAGGACGAGCGCTACGTCAAGGCAAAGTACCGCGAGGTGCGCGACTCGATCCAGGCCGGCATGGACACCCTCGCCCGTCGCCGACGCTTCCCGCTACTCGGCTAGCAGCTCCGGTACGTGTCCGCACCGGGTGCCGTGCGCCCCCGATCAGGATCGCGGCTCCGCAGTGTCGGGCGCGAGGCACCCGGGTGGGACACGCACCTGCGCAGCTGTAGCGGGCCTGGCGATTCGCCAGACCCGCAGCTTGCTGGTCCTGTTAGGCCGCCGTCTGCTGCTTCTGGTTGCGTTCGGCGATCTCGTGTACGACCTTTGCGCAGAACGCCGGCAGGTCGTCGGGCTTGCGGCTCGTGACCAGACCGTTGTCGACGACTACCTCCTCGTCGACCCACTCCGCGCCGGCGTTGCGCAGATCGGTCTGGAGGCTCGGCCACGACGTGACCTTGCGGCCCTTGGCGACGCCGGTCTCGACGAGCATCCACGGTCCGTGGCAGATCACGCCGACCGGCTTGTCCTGCTCGAAGAATGTCCGGACGAACTGCACCGCGTCCTTGTCGGCGCGGAGCTGGTCGGGGTTGGCCACGCCGCCCGGCAGCACCAGGCCGTCGTAATCGGACGGGTCAGCGTCCGCGACCGCCTTATCCGCGGTGATCTTGTCGCCCTTGTCGAAGTGCTTCCACATCTCGACCTCGCCCTTCTCGAGCGAGATGATCTCGGTGTCGGCGCCGGCCTTGCGCACCGCCTCGAGTGGCGCGGTGACTTCGATCTGCTCGGCGCCTTCGGTGAACAGGAACGCGACACGCTTGCCCTTGAGCTCATCGGCCATGCTTGGCTCCTCTCGTTTCGTACGTCGGTTGTTCGGAGCCGCTACCCAACGGGTTGCGACCGCGAAACAGCCCTCGTCGCGCTCAGGCGCTGATCAGCGTCGGCGTCCCGAGCGGGATGTGGCCGAGCAGCCACCGCCCCTCGGGGAGCGTCAACCGGACGCAGCCGTGGCTGGCGGCTTCGCCGATCGTCCCGGTCTCGGGGGTGGAGTGGATGGCGATCCGCGTGCCCCCCGTCCATCCCTGGATCGCGTGTGGCGCGTTGGCCGAGAGAGCGATGATGCAGCAGCCGTACGGACCGCCCGGATCGTCGGTGGCGAGACGGTCGGTGACCGCGAAACGGCCGGTCGGTGTGGGCGCATCGGGCGTCCCGATCGCCACCGTGTAGCGCTCGACTACGTTGCCGTGGTTGAGCACGGTCAGCCGGCGAGCCGACAGCGACACCTTGAGCTCCCACGAGACGCGGCTGAGCGACGTCGCGCGCTGCGCGACCCACGCCACGCGCCCATTGCCGGCCTGGGGCGTGATCACCCCGAGCCACCCGGGAACGTGCTTGACGACCCACAGCATCTCGGGCGAACCGAACTCGGTGCGCGTGGCGAGATGGGCGATCGATTGGCCGCCCGGCGATGCGCGCAGCGCCGTCGGATGCACGACGAGTGCGACGAGCGAGCCCGCGCCGCCGGGGATCGCCGGGAGGGTGGGACGTGCCCGCTTGGGCGGGGACGCCGGGGCGGCGGTCTGCCCGACTGGCGTGAACCCCTCGGTGGTGGTTGCGGCGGCGCCGGTGGCGGGCTGCTGCAAACCGATCACGATCCCGATCGCGATCGGGATCGCCGGCAACACCGCGAGGCTCGCGAGAAATGCCCTCCGTCGCCCAGGTCGTCGGCGCCCGTCGTGTTCGCCCGCCATGTGGGGCAACGTTAGCGCAGCGTTCCGCTGGCGTTCACCGGTTCGGCGGCGAGCTCCGAGTACGCTCTGAGCATGTTCGGATTACGAAGCAAGAGGACGATGATCGAGCCGGACCGAGCGCTGCCCGGACGCGCCATCGAGATCCCCGTCTCCGCCCGCCACGTGGTACTGGGGACGCCGCTGAAGCCCCCGTTCCCGGAAGGCTTCGAGCAGGCGATCGTCGGGATGGGCTGCTTCTGGGGCGCCGAGCGCGTGTTCTGGCAGGCGCCCGGTGTTTACACGACTGCGGTCGGCTACGCGGGCGGAATCACACCCAACCCCACTTACAAGGAAGTCTGCTCGGCGCGGACCGGTCACGCCGAGGCCGTGCTGGTCGTGTTCGACCCGGCCAAGACGAGCTACGCGGTGATCCTGACGCTGTTCTGGGAGAACCACGATCCCACCCAAGGCATGCGCCAGGGCAACGACGTCGGCACGCAGTACCGCTCGGCGATCTACTGGACGACCGAGGAGCAGCGCGTGATCGCCGAGTCCACGCGCGACTCGTTCCAGGAGCGCCTGCGCCAGGCCGGCTACGGCGAGATCACGACCGAGATCGCCAAGGCCGGACCGTTCTACTACGCCGAGGACTACCACCAGCAGTACCTCGAGAAGAATCCCTCGGGGTACGATTGTCACTCCGGCCTAGGGGTGGCGTGCCCAGTTGGCGTGGGCGTGCCGGTGGCACAGGAAGCTCCTGCGGGATCTGCCTAAGCGTTGACAAGATGCCGCGCCTATGCGTTTCGATGAGATCTCAGAGCATCTCCGAGGCATCCCGTTCATGGAGCCAGCGCTCGGCCGCCGGGTCTACGACCACCTTCGCCAGCAGCGGATCGATCAAGCGCTCGAGGTCGGCACCGCGCACGGCGTGTCGGCCGCGTATATCGCCGCCGCGCTTGAGGCCAACGGCCACGGGCACCTGACCACTGTCGACCACGGCGCCGCCGCGTTCGACCCGTCCCCGGAGCAGACACTGGAGCGCGTCGGGTTGGCGCACAGGGTCACAATCGTCCGAAAGTACAGTTCCTACGATTGGTGGCTCAAGCGGCAGGTCGAGGCCGCCAGCGACGAGCACGGAAACGTCGAGCCCGTCTACGACTTCGTATATCTCGACGGCGCGCACAACTTCGCTGTCGATGGCCTTGCGGTCGTGCTGCTCGAGAAGCTCATGCGGCCGAACTCGTGGTTGCTGATGGACGATCTGGACTGGCGCTACCGCGAGAACCCGTGGTTTGAGCCGCGGCCCGGCCCGGGCGGTACCGCGGCGCCGTTTGCGCCGCTGACCGACGAGGAGCGCGACGCGCCGCAGATCCGCCCGGTGTTCGAGCTGGTGGTCAAGCAGCACCCCTCATTCACCCGGTTCATCGACGAGGATGCCTGGTATGGGTGGGCGCAGAAGAACCCGGGCGCGCCCAGGCGCTACCAGCTGTCGAGCAGCCGGCCTCTGTCGGCGATCGTGCTGACAGAGCTCCGCCGCCGGTGGCACGCCCGGCGGGTCAGGTCTTGACGACAGGTTGAACGCGATCGAAGGCTGCATGTTCGGGTGACCCCGACTCCCGACGCTCGGCGCCGCCACGCCGGCGACCGCCGCGGCAACGACGCCACCGACCGCCGCGTCAGCGACGCCGGCCACCTGACCGGCGCGCGCGGCCGAACAGCGAACGGCGCCGGCGCTCAGCCGCCGGCTACCGCCGGCAGGATCGTCACCTCATCCCCGTCGGCCACGGGCGTCTCGAGCCCGTCGAGGAAGCGGATGTCCTCGCTGCCGACGTAGACGTTGACGAACCGGCGTAGGCCGCCGTCCTCCGCGATCCGATGACGCAACTCGCCGAAGCGGTCATACAGCGCATCGAGCACCTCGCCGACGGTCGAGCCGGAGACTTTCGCCGTCGCCTCGCCGTCGGTCGCGGACCGCAGCTGGGTTGGGATCTTGACCGTGACTGCCATGTTCCGCAGTCTTATCACGCCACCGCGGCGACGCGCTCCGCCGCCCGCTCGAACGAGTCGAGCGTCGGCTCGATCTCCCACGCCTCGAACATTCCGCGGACGACATCGAGGGTCTTGAGTCCCTCGCCGGTGATGTACGCGACGACGCGGTCGCCCGGGTCGATCTCGCCCCGCGCCGCCAGCTTCGCCAGCACCGCGACCGTGACGCCGCCGGCGGTCTCGGTGAAGATCCCGGTCGTGCGCGCGAGCAGCTTGATCCCCTCGCGGATCTCGTCATCGGTCACGGCCTCGATCGAGCCTCCGGTCCGCCGGGCCAGGTCGAGCGCGTAGGGACCGTCCGCCGGATTGCCGATCGCCAGCGACTTCGCGATCGTGTCCGGCTTGACCGGCCGGCAGAAGTCGTGTCCGGCCTCGTACGCCGTCGCGACCGGCGAGCACCCGGTGGCCTGCGCGCCGTGGAACGTCGGGAGCTCACCCTCGAGCAGGCCGACCTCGAGCCACTCCTCGAACCCGCGCGCGATCTTGGTGAACAGCGACCCCGAGGCGATCGGGCACACCACCCGGTCGGGCAGCTCGAAGCCGAGTTGCTCGGCGGTCTCGAACGCGAGCGTCTTCGAGCCCTCGGAGTAGTACGGCCGCATGTTGATGTTGACGAACGCCCACTCGCGTTCGCCAGCGAGCTCGGTGCACAGCCGGTTGACGTCGTCGTAGTTCCCGCGGACCGACACGAGGTTGGTGCCGTACACGCCGGTCGCGAGCACCTTCTGCTCCTCGAGATCGAACGGGACGAACACGTAGGACTCGATCCCGGCGGCGGAGGCATGCGCCGCCACCGCGTTGGCGAGATTGCCGGTCGACGCGCAGGCGATGGTCTGGAAGCCGAGCTCCCGGGCGCGGGCGAGCGCCACCGACACAACGCGATCCTTGAACGAATGCGTGGGGTTGGCCGCATCGTTCTTGACCCACACCTCACGCAGGCCGAGCTGCTCCGCGAGCCGGTCGGCCCTCAGCAGCGGCGTCCAGCCCGCCGGCAAGGTGTTGCGCGACGGCGCCTGCACCGGGAGGAAGTCGCTGTAGCGCCACAGCGAGTGCGGTCCCGCCTGGATGCGGCGCCGAAGCGCGGCGGGGTCGGCGTCCGGCCGGGGCGCATACGCGACCTCGAGCGGACCGAAGCACCGCTCGCAAACGTATTGCGCGTCGAGCGGGTAAGTCGTCTTGCATTCTTTGCAACGAAGAGACTCTGGCGGCATATATGAAAAACCTCCGCCGGGGTCTGTGGTCCGGGTCGGAGGTCTGAGAGACCTGCCCTATCCACATCTCCCAGGCTTGTTGTTGGAGCCTGATGGAATTGGCACCTTTCCCTTGCGGGAGGTTGCCGGGGCTTCGTCGGGCCAGTCCCTCCACCCCTCTTGATGCGTACAGCTATGTGCAGCGAATTATATGCAGACAATCGCCCGAGTTCGAGGCCTCTTGAACGGGGAAGGCATCCGACCGTGTCGCCGGCGCGTAACGATCCTCCCCGCCCGGTGTTGAAGCGTCGGCATGACAGCCACCTCAGTTGATCCGCTCGAGCGCCTGGAGGCGACGCTTGCGCTCGGGACGGACGCGCCCAGCCGGCGGATGCTGATCATCGTCAACCCGTACGCGACGACGGTCTCCGACCGGCTGAAGAACCTCGTCGTGTACGCGCTGCGGGGCCGCTACGAAGTCGAGGCGATCGACACCGCCGCGCGCGACCACGCCACCGAGCTGTCGCGCGAGGCGGCGGGCGAGGGCTACGACGTGGTCGTCGCGTTCGGCGGGGACGGCACGGTGAACGAGGCCGCGAATGGCCTCGCCGGCTCGGATACGCCCCTGTGCTGTCTGCCCGGTGGTCGTGCGAACGTCTACTGCCGGATGCTCGGGATCCCGACCGACGTCGTCGACGCGACCGAGCACTTGCTGCTGATGGCCGATGACTGGCACCCCGAGCGTGTGGACGTCGGCTCGGTGAACGGACGGATGTTCCTGTTCTCGGCGGGCGTCGGGCTCGACGCCAGCGTCGTCGAGCGAGTGGATGCGCACCCGACGCTCAAGACGAAGTACGGCGAGTGGTACTACACGCTGACGGGCGTCAGCACATTCACGCGGCGCTACCTGGTCCATCCGCCGCGCCTGGAGGCGCAGGTCGGCGACGAGACGATCGCCGGGCGTGACCGTGCTCGTCCAGAACTCGACGCCCTACACCTATTTCGGCGACCGCCCGGTGGAGATGGCCGAGGGCGCGACGCTGACGAGCGGCGACCTCGCCGGCGTCGTGCTCGACCGCGCCCGCCCGATCGACGTGCCGACGATCATCGGACGCGCCCTCTCGAGCCACCTGAAGGTCAGCGGCCATCGTCACGTGCGCTCGTTCTCCGGCGTGCAGGGGCTCTGCGTGCGCTCGCGGGACGAGCGGCCGCTGCCGCTCCAGGTCGACGGCGACTACCTCGGCGAGGCCGACGAGGCCGTGTTCGGCGTAACGCCGAGCGGGATCGCCGTCGTCTCCTGAACCGTGCGCCGCTTCGCGCTTGCCATCGCGCCCCTTTTGCTGATCGCAGCGATCGCAGTGCCGGCGCTGGTATCCGCGCACCCACTGCCCGCCGCACCCGGCTGCCCGATATTCCCCGCGAACAACCCCTGGAACCAGCGGGTCGATCGGCTGCCCGTGGCGAATAACTCGGCCGCGCTGATCGCCAGCATCGGCCTGAACGATCCGGTCCACCCCGACTTCGGCTCCGGGCTGTACAACGGAGAGCCGATCGGGATCCCGTACACGGTCGTGTCGTCATCGACGCGGAAGGTCGCCGGTCACGTTCCAGTACGCGTCGGAGTCCGACAAGGGCCCGTACCCGCTGCCGCGCGGGGTCCCGATCGAGGGCGGATACGGCTCGACCGGCGACCGGCACGTGATCGTCGTCGACCGCAACACGTGCACGGACTACGAGCTGTTCGCCGCCTACCCCCACGACGGCGGAAAGCGTTGGACGCGCCGGCTCGGGCGCGATCTTCAACCTGCGCTCGAATCACCTCCGGCCCGCCGGCTGGACGTCGGCCGACGCCGCCGGCCTGCCGATCCTCCCCGGCCTCGCGCGCTACGACGAGGTCGCGCGCCGGGTCGATCGACCACGCGCTCCGCTTCACCGCGCCGTGCACGGCGCCCCGCTACGTGTACCCGGCGCGCCACGAGGCGTCTACGTGCCACGGATCGAACCTGCCGCCGATGGGCCTCCGCGTTCGCCTGAAGGCGAGCGTCAACATCTCCGGGCTGCCCTACCAGGCCCGGGTGGTCGCGCAGGCGCTCAAGCGCTACGGGATGATCCTCGCCGACAACGGCTCGCCGTGGTTCATCTCGGGCGCCCCCAGCAAGGGCTGGAACAACGACGCCCTGCACCTGCTCGACCGGCTCACCGGCAAGGACTTCCAGGTCGTCGACACGAGCTCGCTGCCGCACCCCGGGCTGTAGGCGCTGTAGACGGCGGATGCGAGTCGGGGGGGTGAACCCGGCCCGGCTCAGAGCTCTTAAGGCTCGTGGGTGGTTATCGCCTCACCGACCGCGACGTACAGGTCCTCGCGTTCCTCGCCGAGCACCGGCTGGCGCTCCCGGCGCACGTCGCGGTGCTGCTCGACACCTCCGCGTCGGCGGCGACGGCCGGCTGAACAAGCTGGCGAACGCCGGCCTGGTCAAGCGCCGACTCCGCATTCCCGGGCGCAGCCGCGCTGCGTACCAGATCAGCGCACGCGGCCTCGCGGTCATCGGCAGCTCGCTCGGTACGCCTCGGGTCGACCTGCGCGACCTACGCGCACGACGTCGGCGTCGCCTGGCTCTGGCTCGCCGCCCGAGGCGGAACGTTCGGCCCCCTTCAGGAGATCGTCGGCGAGCGCCGGCTACGCTCGCACGACGGCTCGCGCGAGCCGGGCGCCGAGCCGCTCGCGGTCAGGCTCGGCGGATTCGGTCCGCACGGCCGCGAGCGGCTCCACTATCCGGACCTCGTGCTGCGCACGGCCGACGGCCGGCGGGTCGCGCTCGAGCTCGAGCTGACCCCGAAGAGCCGCGACCCGCCTCGAGACGATCCTCGCCGGCTACGGCGCCGATCCGCGCTTCGCCGGCGTCGTCTACCTGGTCGAGACGCCCGTCGGTCGCGCGGTCGGTCGAGGCGGCGGCGCGCCGGCTCGGCATCGCGCCGCTCGTCCACGTCCAGCGCGTTCGCTCGACCGTGTCGACGAACGCCACCGCGGCCGCCGTCACGCGACCGAGCGCGCCGCGCGACGAGGCCGGCGCGGCACCCCGCGCCCCAGGAGGCGGTCCGCTGAGCCCGCGCGAGCGCATCCCGGCCCTGCGCCGGTACCTCGTGCTCGCGGCGTTCGTCGCACTCGTCGCTGCTGCCCACCGCCGTGGCGTTGCCAGCGCTCGGAGCGATGCTCGCGGTCTCGGCGGTCCGCGGGGCGCGCTTCGTCGCCGGCCTTCGGCCCGGCCGCCGCCGGGGCGGCGAGATCCTCCTCGGCGTCGACGGGCGGCGGGCGTCTCGTTCGGCTCGCCGACGACGAGCTGTCGGCGCACGGCCTGATCCTCGGCGCCAGCGGCGCCGGCAAGACCACGACGCTGCTCACGATCCTGACCGACCAGATCCGCCGCGGCCGGCCGGTGGTCGCGATCGACATGAAGGGATCGCCGGCGTTCGCGCGCGTCCTGGCCGAGGCCGCCGCCGCCGCCGGGCGCCCGATCAAGGTCTGGACGCTCGACGGCGGGGCGCACTGGAACCCGCTCGCCCACGGCAACGCCACCGAGCTCAAGGACAAGCTGATCGGGACCGAGCGCTTCACCGAGCCTCACTACCAGCGCGCCGCCGAGCGCTACGTGCAGACCGTGCTCCAGGTCCTCGCCGAAGCGTCCAGCCCGGCCGGCCGCCGACGCTGGCCGAGGTCGTCGATCTGATGGATCCGCGCCGGCTCGCGACCGCGCTCAGGCACCTCGACCGACCGCACGCGCGAACGGGTGCAGGACTACCTGGCCGGCCTTACCCACGACCAGCTGAGCGCGGTCCGCGGGCTGCAGACGCGACTCGCGGTGCTGACCGAGTCGCACACCGGCCCCTACCTGTCGGTCCGCCGAGCACGGCTCCCGGGCGCGGCACGATCGACCTGCGCGAGGCGCTTCCGGGCCCCGAGGTGGTGCTGTTCAGCCTCAACTCGAGCAAGTACGGAAAGCTCGCGGCCCAGATCGGGACGCTCGTCGTGCAGGATCTCGTCGCGGCCTCCGGCGATCGGCTGCATCGAGCGCGCCCATGGCCGCTCGCTCGACGCAGGCGATGATCGGAATCGACGAGTTCTCGGCGATCGGCGCCGATCACGTGATCGCGCTGTTGGCGCGCGGACGCGAATCCGGGCATGCCGCGTGCTGGTCGCCACCCAGGAGCTCGCCGACCTCGAGCGGGCCGCGCGCGGCCTCGAGGACCAGGTGCTCGGCGTCACCGCGGTCAAGATCGCCCACCGCCAGGAGGTGCCGGGCTCGGCCCAGACGATCGCGCAGATCGCGGGCACGGAGAAGGTCTGGGAAGTGACCCGCCAGCTCGGCGGCGCGGCTGCTCGGCGGATCCGACCGGCTCGCGGCACCCGGCGCGAGGTCGAGCAGTTCATCGTCCACCCGAACGAGATCAAACGCCTGCGGACCGGCGAGGCGGTGGTGATCTCGAAGATCCGGGGCGCGAGGCCGCGGACCGTGAGGGTCACCGCCGCCGCCGCGCGACCGCCGCCCGAGCTAGGCCGCTGCCGCGCGAGGAGTCGGCAACCGCGCGGCGGCGCGGCCGCGGGGCGATGAGGACTGCGGTGGGGTTGGGCGGGGACCGACTACGCACACGAACCCGAGCGGCGTCGTCGCCGAGCGCCTCGAAGCAGTGGAGTTCGTCGCCGGCGACGTAGACCACGTCGCCCTCGCCGACCTCGTGGGCCTCGTCGCCGAGCGTGACCCGCGCCCGGCCCGCGACGATCATCACGCCGTGGTCGTGGGGATGGCGCTCGCGCGCGGTCCGGCCGCCGGGCGGAACCTCGAAGTAGCGCATCCGGTACTGGCTCGCGCCCTCGGCCTCGCCGATCAGCTCGTGCTTGCGCACGCCGGCGAGCGACGGGTCGTCGTAGGCCTGCGGCTCGACGCCCTCCCAGCCGGCCGCACCGTCCGCCCCGCCGGCGCCAACCGAGCCGGAGCGGCGATGGATCACGCCCACGGCGCGCCCCCCCGACTCTACGCCGCGGCGGGCGTCACCCGGTAGGCGTCGAACACCGCGTCGATGTTGCGCAGCCGGTTGATCGCCTGGTCGAGCGACCGCGTGTCCCCGACCTCGACCACGAACCGGTTCTTGACCATCGGGTGGTTGACGGTGCAACGGGCCTCGAGGATGTTGATGCCGGCCTCGGCGAACGTCCTCGACATGTCCTCGAGCAGCCGATGGCGGTCCCAGCCGTCGACCTCGATCTCGACGCGGAACGACGTCTCGGGATCCCCGTCCCACGACACGGGTGTGAATCGCTCGGGATCCTTCTTGAGGACGGCGACGTTCGGGCAGTCCTCGCGGTGGATCGTGATCCCGCGCCCGAGCGAGATGTAGCCGACGATCGGGTCGCCGGGGACCGGCCGGCAGCACTTCGCCAGCCGCAGCATGACCTCGTCGATGCCCTCGACCGAGATGCCGAAACGCGACGATGTGGTGGTGGCGCGCGACCGGCGCCGGCGCGTCTTCAGCAGGTCGTCGGCGGCGGTCGGCTCTGACTCCGCGGTCTCGCCCTGCTTGAGGCGCTGCATGATCTTGTTGACGACGACCTTGGCCGAGACCTTGGCGCCGCCGAGCGCGATGTAGAAGTCGTCGGCCTTGCGGAAGCCCATCTCGCGGATCACGTCGGCGAGCAGCGGTGAGCCGACGATCTTCTGCGCCGGCAGCCCCTGCTTTCGGAGCGCGTCCTGCAGCTGCTCGCGGCCGGTGTGCTCGGAGTCCTTGCGCGACTCCGCCTTGAACCAGGCCTTGATCTTGTTGCGCGCCCGCGTCGTCTTGACCAGCGCCAGCCAGTCGCGCGAGGGACCGCGCTCGCGCTTGGAGGTCAGCACCTCGACGATGTCGCCCGAGCGGAGCTGGTAGGAGAGCGGGACGATCTTGCCGTTGACCTTCGCCCCGACGCAGCGGTGCCCGACGTCGGTGTGGATCTCGTAGGCGAAATCGAGCGGGGTCGCGCCCGAGGCGAGTGACTTGACCTCGCCCTTCGGCGTGAACACGAACACCTCGTCCTCGAACAGGTCGACCTTGAGCGTCTCCATGAACTCGCGCGGATCCGCCTCCTCCTGCTGCCAGTCGAGCAGCGAGCGCAGCCATTTGAGCTTGGTGTCCGAGCCGGCGGCCCCGCCGTGGCATTGGCGTCACGGGGGTGGGCGGGGTCCATTTCCTTGTACATCCAGTGCGCGGCGATCCCGAACTCCGCGAGGTCGTGCATCTCGCGGGTGCGGATCTGGATCTCGAGCGGCCGGCCCTCGGGCCCGATCACGGTCGTGTGCAGCGAGCTGGTACATGTTGAACTTGGGCATCGCCACGAAGTCCTTGAAGCGCCCTGGCAGCGGCTTCCACAGCGAGTGGATCACGCCGACCGCGCCGTAGCAGTCCTTGACCGACCCGACGATCACGCGCATCGCGGTCAGGTCGTAGATCTCGTTGAACTCGCGCCCCTTCTTGGTCATCTTGGCGTAGATCGAGTAGAAGTGCTTGGCGCGGCCGGAGATCTCGGCGTGGATGCCGAGCTCCTCCAGCTCCTTGTTGACGTACGTGGCGGCCTGGTTGACGTACCGCTCGCGCTCGACGCGCTGCTGGGCGACCAGCCCCTTGATCTCGTTGTACTTGCGCGGGTGCAGCGTCTGGAAAGCGAGGTCCTCGAGCTCCCACTTGATCGCGTGGATGCCGAGCCGGTGCGCGATCGGCGCGTAGATGTCGAGCGTCTCCCGGGCCTTCTCGATCTGCTTCTGCTTGGCCATGGCGCCGATCGTGCGCATGTTGTGCAGGCGGTCGGCGAGCTTGATCAGGATGACCCGGATGTCCGTGGCCATCGCGACCATCATCTTGCGGTAGTTCTCGGCCTGGGCCTCGTCGCGCGACTGGAAGGTCAGGCCGGTCAGCTTCGTGACGCCGTCGACGAGGCCGGCGATCTCCTCGCCGAACGCTTCGCGGACCTCCTCGAGCGAAGCCGAGGTGTCCTCGACGGTGTCGTGCAGGAGCGCGGCGCACAGGGTGTCGGTGTCGAGCCGCATCCCCGCGCAGATCTTGGCCACGCCGACCGGATGGACGATGAAGTCCTCGCCGGACTGCCGGCGCTGGTCGGCGTGGTGCACGCACGCGTACACGAACGCCTCCTCGACGCGATCGCGGTCGATCGTGGCGGCCGCCTGGTGCGCGTGCTCCTCGACGATCGCGAACAGGTCGCCGAGCAGCCGGCGCTCGTCCGGCGTCAGCTCGGAGCGCTCGGCCACCTCCTCGCGCGCGTCCGGGTCGGCGAGGCGATCGATCGGCGACCGCGAGCTCGGGACCAGCGGCGAGCCCGCCGCCGTCCCGGCCGTTCGAACCCGTCCCGTCCTTCTGACGGTCCCGGCTCAACCTCCTGGGAGATGATTTGCGCTGCTCAGGAATCGTCGACCTTCCTCGTACCGCTGAGCGTAGACCCTGTACGCCGGCGGACCGCTCCAACGCAGTCGGGGCGGCGCCCGCGATCGCGAGGGCCGGCAGGTCCCGGTCGAGGCTGACGAGCTCGAGCTCCGCGAGGACCTTGATCAGCCGCGCCGCCAGGCGTGCCGGGCGACCGTGCGGACCGTCTCCGCGAAGCAGGTGCTCGAGCTCCTCGCCGGTCGCCCTCCCCCGCAGCCTCAGGCTGCGATAAAGGGCCACGAGCGAAGCACGGAGACCGTACTCCAGCTCGTGCATCTGCTGTGCAAAGCGTAGCTCAGGCTCGCCCCACGCCAAGTGGATGAATCCGCAGCCGCGCTCGGAGCGCCGCCTTGCTTTCCGGGTCCGCAGGCGGGTCGAGCGCGACGAGCTGGACGAACCGCTCGCCGATCGCACGGGTCGCGCGCGAGCGCGTGGTAGGAGATCAGCGCGAACCCGCCGGTCCTGAGTGCGAGACCGCTCCGCCGGCGCGGCGCGTCGGCGCACACGGCGAGCACCTCGCCGCCGGCCGAAACCGCGTCGCGGAGCACCGCCAGCGGGCTGTGGCCGCGGCGGTCGAGCACGGTCCGCGCGCCCGTCGCCGGCACCGGCGATGACGCTCCGGTGCCGCCCGTCCGGCCGTCGGTCCGGCCGTCCGTCCGGCCGTCCAGAACAAGGTCGATCTCCGCCAGCGCCGCCGCGAGATAGTCCTCGGGCTCCCCCAGCATCTCGATCGCGATCCGGGGAGCACGGTCGCGCGTGCCCGAGCACGAGGCGCGGCTCGACCGCGCCGTTCCAGAAGTTGCGCTCGAGGCGGAACGTCGCGTCGGCCGGCTCGTCGGCTCTCGACGCCCAGCTGCCCGCCGCACCCGAACGCGACCGCGCGTGCGCTGTCCCGCCCGACCCGACGACGAAGCGCAGATGGCGCCCCTCCCCCATCGGCCGTAGGTCGCGCAGCCGCGCGCCCGGGCACGAGCAGCCGGCTGCGCGGATTGCCCATGCCGCACGGCTCGAGGCAGCTCGAGCTCCTCGGCCAGCTCGAGGCCGAGCTCGCAGCCCGACGCGATCGCGTCGACCCGCTCGCGCGGGACCAGCATCTCCGGGAGCAGAACCTCCTCGGCGTGGCGCTCGAGCGCGCTGCGGAATCCTTCGAGCCGGTCGCGGCGGATCGACATGCCGGCGGCGGCGCGGTGGCCGCCGTAGCGGTCGAGATGCTCGGCGCTCGCGTGCAGCGCGCCGAGCAGGTCGAAGCCCGGGATGCTCCGTGCCGAGCCCGAGCCGACGTCTCCCTCGAGCGCGACGACGACCACCGGGCGGTGATGGCGCTCGACGATCCGCGAGGCGACGATCCCGACCACCCCGGGATGCCATCCCTCGCCGGCGAGCACGTACGAGAACCGCTCGCCCAGCTCGGCGACCTGCGCCTCGGCCTCCCACACGATCCGCTGCTCGACCGTCCGGCGCTCGGTATTGACCCGGTCGAGCTCGGACGCGATCTCGGCGGCGCGCCGCTCGTCGCCGGTCAGCAGCAGCTCGAGGCCGGCGTCGGCGTGGCGGAGCCTGCCGGCGGCGTTGATTCGCGGCGCGAGCCGGAACCCGAGCGAGCCCGTGTCGAGCGCGCTCGGATCCGCTTTCGCGACGGTCATCAGCGCGCGCAGACCCGGTCTCGACGTGCGCGACAGCGCCAGCAGGCCCTTCGCGGACGAGCCGGCGGTTCTCGCCCACCAGCGGCATCAGGTCGGCGACCGTCGCGAGCGCCACGAGCTCAACGTCGTCCTCGACGCCAGGCGCGCCGAGCGCCTGGGCGAGCTTGTAGGCGACCGCGGTCCCGCACAACTCGGCGCACGGATACCCGCAAACGGCGGGATGGACGATCTCGCAGTCGGGCAGCCGCCCGTCCGCCCGCGGCGCGTGATGGTCGCAGACGACGACGTCGATTCCGGCTTCGCGCGCGGCCGCGACCTCGTCGACCGCGGTGATCGCGCAGTCGACCGTGATCAGCAGCGCCGTGTCGCGACCGGCGAGGCGACGCACGGTGTCGAGCGACAGGCCGTAACCGTCGGTCAGCCGGTCGGGCAGATACCAGCCGACGTCCGCCCCGAGCGCGCGAAGCGCCCGGACCATCGTCGCGGTGGCGCACACGCCGTCGACGTCGTAGTCGCCGTGCACGACGATCCGGCCGCCGTCGCGGATGTGGCGCTCGATCATCGCGACCGCGCGGTCGATCCCGGCGAACGCACTCGGATCGTGAGCCTCGGTCGGGTCCAGGAACGCGCGTGCGGCGCAGACCTCGGAAGTCCGCGGCGGACGAGCACCTGCGCCAGCACGTGGCTCACGCCGAGGTCGCGTTCGAGCGCGAGCGCGGCCGGCAGGTCATACGGCGGGATCTCGAGCGCCGGCGCCGGCCGGGGTCCGGATCGCCGGACCACGCGCGCGGAGCGCGACGTCCGCGCGAGAAGGCTCTACGGGTGCTGGGCGGAGGGCCGCTGCTGCCTCGGGCATGGCGGCAGCGTATGAGCCGGCCCCGACGGAACCGGGCGATAACGCCCCGAACCGCGGCTAGATCGTCACGCGGCGTTCCACAATTGGAACGATCCGGGGCGAGTTCGCGACAGTCGTGACCTGGAGAGCCCGGTCAGGCCATCTCGGGGCCGACGCCCGTGATCCGCTCGCGACGTACGCCCTCGAACCAGATCGCCGCAAGGCCGATCAGCGTCCCCGGAATCGCCTCGAGCGCCGTGGCCAGATCGGTGTCGTGACGCGCCGGAACCGAAAAACCGTGGATTGCCCACGCGATCAGCACGGAGCCGATCAGTGCTCCGATCAAGGCTCCGACGATGCCGCCCCAGAACCGGTCCGGCAGCCAGATCGTGAAGTGCCAGATCGCGAGTCCCATCATGCACCACGCGAGCACGGCCATCAGCGACGTCTCCCGTGGCGGCGGTTGCGAGGCTTGGACGGCCGCTTCGGCGACTGGGCGACGCCCTCGTTCTCGGCGACATCCGGCGCCGGCGTGACGTCGTCGGCGGGCGGCGCCTCGCCCTCGGGCTGCCGCGGGGGCGCCGGCGCGCGGCGGCGGGGCGCCGTTGCCGGCGCGCTCCGATCCGTCGCGGGTGCCGCCATCGGACCGTCTCGAGCGGCGGGTGACCGCCGACTGTGGGCGCGGCTTCTGCGCCGGGGACGCCGGGCCATCGTCCTCAGTGCTATGGGCAAGGCGCTTGGTCAGCGTCGATGTGCGGTGGCCCCCACGATCGGTGTCGGCGAGATCGAGGTCGAGATCGCGCTTCATCTGCTCGAATTCGGCCGCGGACACTCCCTCGGGCGAGGGCTCGGTCACGCGTCCTGCGCGCCGGACGCGGCGCGGGGTCGGCTCGACGTCGGCGGCGGTCGTGGCGTAGGCCGGGACGTAGCCGAATTCGGTCTCGATCCGCTGGCGGCGATGCCGGTACTGGGACTCGCGCTCCTTCCAATGCGTGAGCACGGGAGAGGCGATGAAGATCGACGAGTACGCCCCGGACGCGACCCCGACCAGCAGCGCGAACGCGAAGTCGGTCAGCTCGGTCGAGCCGGATGTGCCGCCGAACAGGAGTAGCGCGACGATCGGCATCAGGGTGCACGACGTCGTCGCAATCGACCGGGTCAGCACCTCGGACATCGATCGGTTGACGATCTGTGAGAACGCGGCCCGCGGCATCCGCGGGATGTTTTCTCGTACCCGGTCGAACACGATGATCGTGTCGTACATCGAATAACCGAGGATCGTCAGCAGCGCGGCGACCGTCGCAGTCGTCACCTGGCGGCCGGTCAGCGCGTACACGCCGGCCGTGATCAGCAGGTCGTGCGCGAGGGCGATCAGCACCGGCACCGCGAACTTCCACTCGAACCGCAGCGCGACGTACCCCGAGATCACGAGCAGCGAGGCGATGATGGCGATCACCGCGCTGTTGGCGACTGTCCTTCCGAACGTTGGGCCGACCGATGTGTAGTTGAAGTTCTTGCCGTTTTGGGAAATCCCGAACTTGTTCTGGAGTGCAGTCTCGAGCTTGTCCCGCCCGCCGGAGGGCAGCGTCTTGAACGAGATCTGATACGCGTTGGGGCCGACCGACTTGTCGCCGGTCACCTTCTGGACGGTCGGGCTCGACACGCCCTCGGAGGTCAGCAAGTTCGTCACCTGCTGCTGGGTGGCGGCCTGCTCGAGCCCTACCGTGATCCGCGTCCCCGAGGTGAAGTCGATGCCGAGGTTCAGGCCCTTGCCGCCGATCGCCAGCGCGCCTATCAGCAGGATCACGCCGGACATCGAGAAGAAGTACTTCGACGCTCCCATGAAGTCGAACTTCCAGGTGCGTTTCTCCCCTCCCGCACCGAGCATCGCCGGGCTCGAGATCACCCGCGAGTTGCCCATTGTGGACAGGATCGCCTGCGTCGCCATCACCGCGGTGAACAGCGACACGAACGTGCCGATCCCGAGTGTGAACGCGAAGCCCTGGACGTCGGAGGTGGCGAGCACGAACAGGATGAACGCGGTCATGATCGTCACCACGTTCGCGTCGATGATCGCGGTCAGACCCTTCTTGTAGCCGGTCGCGATCCCCTGGCGGATCGATCTGCCGTTGCGAATCTCCTCCTTGACGCGTTCGAAGATCACGATGTTCGCGTCGGCGGCGACGCCGATCGTCAAGATCAGGCCCGCGATCCCTGGAAGCGTGAGCGTGATCGGGATCAGCTTGATCAGCGCGTAGAAGTAGATCGCGTAGACGAGCAGACCGAAGGTCGCGATCACTCCGAGGACCCGGTAGTAGGCGACCAGGAACACGATCACGATCAGCAGCCCGACGAGGCCCGCCTCCAGGCCCGAGTGCAGCGCCTGCTTGCCGAGCGTCGCCGACACCTGCGACTCCGAGATCAGCTTGAGCTTGATCGGCAGCGCGCCGAGCCGAAGCTCGTTCGCGAGGTCCTGAGCGGTGCCTATCGTGAAGCTCCCGCTGATGTCCGCGCCCTGGTCGCCGTTGATCCCGTCGGGGTACTGCTTGAAGCTGATGAACGGGACCGTGATCAGCTGGTTGTCGAGCGCGATCGCGAAGTGCTGATTGAGCGTCTGTCCGAGGCCGCTGACGAGGTCGCCGCGGTGGGCGATGTTGGACGTGGTGTTCTGGAACGCGTTCTTGCCCTTGCCGCTGAACCCGAACGTGACGTCGGGCTGGCCCGTAGTTCGAGTCGGTGCTCTGCGTCGGATTGGTGATGTCGCTGCCGCTAAGCGCGACGTTGTCCTTGAGCACGAAGAATTGGGCGCTCGGATCGCCGATCGGCGTCGGCTTGGAGAAGTCCGCGGGGATCGCCTGGAGCACAACCGTTCCGCGCGGCACGACGAGGATCTCGCCGTCGGACGCGCTGACGCCCGCCGGGAGCCCGGAGATGAGGGCCTCCCTGCTGTCGTCGGGCCCGTTCAGCAGGCAGTGCTGCCCGGCGGTGGGGACGGTGTTGGTGGCCTTCGCCGCCGCCTCGCACGCGGCGCTTCCGGGCGCCCCGAACATGTAGTACTCGGAGGTGATGCGCGAGTTCGACGTGCTCGCGCTATACGGCTGCTTGGACGCGAGCGTGACCGCGTCGTAGAGGTTCATGCTCCCCTCGCCCGGCTCGCCCGGGGCTCCGGTCGTTCCGCTTCCCTGGCTGATCGCGGTCGCGGTCGGATCCTGGGTCTGAAGCTGCTCGGCGACCGTCTTGCCGTTCGGCGTGAGCGCGTTTGCCTCCCAGTCGTAGAGCGCGAGCTGTGCGGTCGTGCCGACCTCGGCCTCGGCCCGCGCGGTGTCGCTGACGTTCGGAAGCCCGACCGTGATCTGATTGCCACCCGAGGTTTGGATCTCGGGCTCGGCGACGCCCAGCTGGTCGACGCGGTTGCGCATGATGTCGACCGCCCGCTGGAGGGCGTCCTGCGTGACCTTCGGCGTCTGCGCGCTCGGCAGGCCCTGGTAGACGAGCTCGACGCCGCCCTTGAGGTCGAGCCCGAGAACGGTCTTCTTGGACTTGACCGCGCCCGGCACTCCCGCGATCACGATCAGCGAGCCGATTACCAGCCCGATGACGAGAAGCAGGATGAAGCCATTTCGCCGGCGATCAGTCATCGGTCCTGGTGGATGCTAGAGGTACTTGCGCGTGGACGGTGGCCACGAAGTGCGATCGGCGCTCACCGGTGGTTGGTTGGCGTGAGCACGACCAGCACCCCGCCCTCGTCATCGTCGTAGGCCGGGAAGATGTCGGCGACCGCCTTCGCCGGCAGGTCGCGCTCGGCGTGGACCTCGACCGGCTTGCTCTTGACCCGGACCTCCCACTCGAGCGCGGTGTTCACGTGGTCGGTGCCATCCTCGAACCGCAGACCAAGGACGTCGTGCACCGGACGTCCGATCACCTGCTCGGTCTTGAGCCCGGTCAACTCGAAGGAGCCGCGGCCGCAGTCGACGATCCTGCCGTCGCCGTCGCAGGCGAAGAACGCCGCGTTCGGCGCCGGGTAGTAGTCGTCCAGCAGCTCGTAGAGGTACGCGAACCCGCACTTCTCGCAGCCCCGGGCCTCGCGCCGGAAGCCCGCGTTGCGATCGGTCCCCATCGACCGGTTTCCGCAGTGGGGGCAGATGAAATAGTGCTCGTGACTCATCGGCGCCCTGAGGATAGCCGCACGTCCCGCCGCCAACCCCCAGCTCTTCACGAACATTTATAGGTCCGCGACTGAGCAAGTCGCGGACCTAGAGGAGCGACAGAGGGCCCGGCGGCTCCATCCCGATGTGCTCGAACGCCCGGCGGGTGGCCGCCCGTCCGCGCGGCGTTCGCTCGAGCAGGCCGCGCTGAAGCAGATAAGGCTCGTACACGTCCTCGATCGTGTCCTGTTCCTCGCCGACGGCCACCGCGAGCGTTGACAGCCCGACCGGTCCCCCGCCGAACTTCTCGCAGATCGCGCGGAGGATCTCGCGATCGAGCCGGTCCAGGCCGACGTGGTCGACTCCGAGCAGGTCGAGCGCCTCCATTGCCACGTCCCCCGTGACCACCCCGTTGCCGCGCACCTCGGCGTAGTCGCGGACGCGCTTGAGCAGCCGATTGGCCACGCGCGGGGTGCCACGGCTGCGTTCGGCGATCGCGACGGCGCCGCTGTCCTCGATCACGACGTCGAGCAGGCGCGCGGACCGGCGGACGATTGTCGCCAGATCCTCGGGGCCGTAGTGCTCGAGGCGATGCTGGATCCCGAAGCGGTCGCGCAGCGGCGTGGTGAGCAGCCCGGTGCGGGTCGTCGCGCCGATCAGCGTGAACGGCGGCAGCGGGATGGTGACCACGCTGGCTCCCGCTCCCTGGCCGATCGTGATCGGCAGGCAGCCGTCCTCCATCGCCGGGTAGAAGGTCTCCTCGAGCGCGCGGGGCAGGCGGTGGATCTCGTCGACGAAGAACACCGCGCGGGGCTCGAGCGCGGTCAGGAACGCCGCGACGTCGCCCTTGCGCTCTAGCGCCGGGCCGGCGGTCTGCACGAACGGGACGCCGAGCTCGGCGGCCACGATCTGCGCGAGCGAGGTCTTGCCAAGCCCCGGCGGGCCGGCGAACAGGACGTGGTCGAGCGCCTCGCCGCGGCTGGCGGCCGCCTGGATCGAGACTGCGAGCTGGTCCTTGACCGCCGCCTGGCCGACGAAGTCCTCCAGCCGGCGGGGGCGGAGCGAGCGGTCGAGGTCCTCCTCGGGCAGCTCCTGCGGATCCTGGATTCGATCCCGCCCGTCGCGCCGGTCGGGCTGGGCGGGATCGTGTATCTCTCGGACCGGGCTCATCGGCGGGCCGTCCTCAGCGCGTGGGCGATCAGGTCCTCGGGCCGATCGCCCTCGGCGCCGTCGAGCAGCTCGTCGACCTCGAGCGGGGTGTAGCCGAGACCGAGCAAGCCGTCGCGGGCGAGTCCGCGCGGATCCTGGCTGCGGATCGCGGTGAGCGCGGTCGGAGCGGCGGCGGTGGCGCCCACCTTCTCGCGCAGCTCGACGATGATCCGCTCCGCGGTCCGCTTCCCGACGCCGGGCGCGGCCTGCAGCCGGGCGGTGTCGCCCGCCGCGACCGCTGCGAGCAGCTCCCGCGGCGCGCCGCCCGACAGGACCGCGAGCGCGACCTTCGGGCCGACCGACTGGACGGCGATCAGCATCAGGAACAGCTCGCGCTCTTCCTCGGTGGCGAACCCGTACAGCGCGAGCGCGTCCTCGCGGACGACGAGATGGCTATGAAGCAGCACCTGCTTGCCGACCGCCGGCACGTGCCTGAGCGTCTCGGACGAGACCGCCAGCCGGTAGCCGACGCCGCCGCAGTCGACGACGACGTGGTCGGCGCGTCGCACCGCCACCGCGCCCGACACCATCGCGATCACGTGCGCGCTCCCGCTCTGGCTGCCGTGCGGCCGAGCGCCCGATCGAGCGGAGCGCGATTGCACTCGCAGATCGCCACCGCCAGCGCATCGGCGGCGTGGTCGGGCGACGGGATCTCGGACAGCCCCAGCAGCCGAGCGACCATGCGCCCGACCTGATCCTTGCCGGCGCGTCCGTGCCCGCAGACCGCGCCCTTGACCTGCTGCGGGGTGTACGAGCGCGACGGGATGCCGCGCTGGCCGGCGGCCAGCAGCACGACCCCACGGGCCTGGCCGACCGCGAACGCGGTCCTGGCGTTGGCGCCGAAGTACAGCTCCTCGATCGCGACCGCGTCCGGACGATAGCCCTCGAGCAGCTCGACGACGTGGCCGTGGATCTCGGCCAGCCGGCGCTCGAGCCGGACGCCGGCGGGGGTCTCTATGACGCCGGCGCCGAGCATTCTCAGCGTCGATCCGGAGCCCTCGACCACGCCGTAGCCGGTGCTCGCAGTGCCCGGATCGATTCCGACGACGATCATTGGATCACCATTCTGCGTCGGGAGCCGGACGCCTCCCCCGACGGATTCCGGGCGGCTAAGCCGCGTGCCCGTCAGCGGGAGGCGGCGAGGGGTGCTCGGCGATGATCTCGCCACACCGCTCGACGCACTCGTTGCAGATCGCGATCGCCGGCGTCGGCCCCGCCACGATCGACGCGACCTCGCTCCGGGGCTTCCCGCAGAACGAGCACCGTGTCGAGTCGACGGACCGCCTCGGGCCTAATGGCTCGTCATGCATGGCGCGACCGAAGGCCCAGGGGAATCCGCCACGACGCTCTATCTGCCGCGGACGTCGATGGGGCGGATTCCCTTAAGCGAATCCGGCTCAGGCGCGTCACCGAGCGCACACGTTTCGGGGCCGGATTCCCCGTCACGAGCCCACGCAGCGGTAATCGGAGTTAGGGGCGGTCACCCGGTACATCTTCCAGGCGCCGACCTGCGCGATGAGCTGCTGCTGGGTGAGGCGGTGGTCGATCCGTGGCGCGATTCCGTCGATCGAGTCATGCGGACCGACGAACAACACGCCCTGGTGGCGCATCGACGTCCCGACGCGCCCGAGCGTCACGTGGAGCTTCCACGCGAGCGCCGTCTGGACGCTGTGGTTGACCGCCGCGAAGCTCGACTTGCACGGGAACACTCCCTTGTGCCCACCGACGGCGGCGACGGCGGCGGTCATCTGGTTCAAACGGGTGACGGCCTGCGAGGCGATCTTGTCCTCCGCGCTCGCCTGATTGATCCGGCCGCCGACGAACGGGAGCGTGATCGCGACGAGCACCGCCGTCAGTCCGATCGCCACCGCGGTCGCGGCGCGGCCGGCGGGAAGCAGGCGGGCGCCCAGCTGCGCCAGCCGCACGATGCCCACGCCGGCGAGCACGCAGGTCATGCCGGCGGCGGGCAGATAGAAGCGCTCGAGCCCCGGATAGCCGTCGAGGGTCATCCCGACGACGATCACCCACCACACCACGGTCGCGCCGGCGAGCGCCAGCAGCAGGCGGTCGCGGGGCTTGTCGAACCAGGCGAACGCCACCGCCACCAGTCCGGCGAGCAGCACGGGCAGCAGCTGGATGTCCACTCCGCGTCCGAGTACGGTGAACAGCGGGTGCTTGCCGAGGTCGCCGTTGTATTCCTCGGCGTGGACCGCGGCCAGGAACGGCTGCCCCGAGCCGATCCACGGCGGCGCGAACCAGAAAACCGGGATCGAGAACAGGCCAAGGACCACGAACACCCGGAGCCGCGGTTCCTTGAACCACAGCCACCCGGCGTACACGATGATCAGAGGCCACGCCTCGGGACGGATCAGCGACGTCGCGACGCCGAGCCCGAAGGCCCAGCCGCGTCTGCCGTCGAGATGGGCCAGCACCGCCCACAGCGCCGTCGCGATTAGCATCGGCTCGGATGTCCCGCGGAACATCTCGTCCCACCACGCCTGGGTGACCACGATCCCGGCGCCGGCGATCAGGCCCGCCGCCACCTTGGCCCAGCGCGGTCCCCGGACCAGCCGCGACGCGAGCAGATACGCCGCCACGATCCCGAGCAGGCCGCCGGCGCGAGCGGTGATCACCCACAGCGTCGGCGCCGCCGCGCTCCCAAACAGCGCCCATACCGTCGTGAACATCACCGGCAGCGGCTTCCACGACGGACCGCCGCTGATCGCGAAGCTCAGATGTGGATCGGTGACCTCGCGGCCCCACGAGATCCACGCCCACGGGTCATAGCTCGGGACCGTCGGCAGGATCGCCGCGGAGATCGCAGCGAGCACGAGGCACGCCAGCGCGGACCACAGAAACGGCGCGTAGCCGAGCCGGCGCCAGTCAGGAAGGCGACGCTCGCGCGCGGACGTCGACTCCGAGCGTCCGGGCTTTGCGGGCGTCTGCGTGAGGACCTGACCCTCCAACCGATCGGGACCTCACCTTCCGGTGAAGCGGCAGCGCAGCAGCGTGCCGAGTACTCGAAAGCCGTCGAGCGCGGTCAGCTTCTTGCCCTCGTTAGTGGCGCGGGCCCGGTAGTGCACCGGTACCTCGAAGATCCGCTCCCCGCGCTGGACCAGCCTCGCGGTGATCTCGGGCTCGATCGCGAACCCGGGCGAGTGCAGGGGCAGGCTGCGGAAGATCTCGGTCCGGATCATCTTGTGGCAGGTCATGATGTCGTGCAGGTACACGTTGAACAGCACGTTGCAGGCGAACGTGACGCCCTTGTTGCCGAGCACGAACAGGAAAGAGTGGCTGGTGTAGCCGTCGAATGCTCGCACGCCGAAGGAGGCGTTGGTGCGCCCGTCGAGCAGCGGGGGCATCAGCAGCCCGAGATCGGTCGGGTCGTATTCGAGGTCGGCGTCGAAGATCGCGGAGAACTCGCCCTCGGCGTGCGTCAGCGCGGTCTGGATCGCGGCCCCCTTTCCCCGGTTCTCAGGGTGCTCGAACAGGCGGACCCGGTTGGGTGGGTCGATGTCCGATATCACGCGGCGGAGGATCTCGCGCGTCCCGTCGGTCGAGCCGTCGTCGACGACGATCAGCTCGAAGTCGGTCGGCAGCGGCGTGTCGAGTACCTCGGCGATCGCACGCTCGACGCGTTCGCGCTCGTTGTAAACCGGCATCAGGATCGAAAGCATGTTGGCGTTCGGGTCGTCTGGGGCGAGCTTAAGCGGGCGCGCCGGCGACGGCGATATGCAGCACCGACCGGAACCGCACCCACGAGGGCCGACGATGCTAGCCGATCGGCCGGGCGGTAGAGCTATAGCGCGATTTGCGCAAGGATCCAGACGTGGATTTCGAGAAAGCCGGCCTGCTCGACGGACTCGAGGGCGACGAACGCGCCGCCCGCGAACGGCTGCTCGAGCGGCTCGCCGGCGCCGGCTACACGGCCGAGGACATGAACGCGGCCATCGACGAGGACCGGCTCGCCCTGCTGCTCGTCGAGCGAGTGCTCGGCGGGCGCTACACCGCCAGCGAGCTCGAGGAGCGAACCGGCCTTCCGGCGGCCCAGATGCTGCGGATCCGGCGCCTGATGGGCTTGCCCGAGCCCACCGCGGAGGACCGCGTGTACGGCGACGACGAGATCGACGCCGCCAAGTCGATCGGCCTGTTCCTCGAGTCGGGGCTCGGCGAGGACTCGATCGCCGAGATCACGCGGGTGCTCGGCGAGGGAATGGCCCGCCTGGCCGCGACCACCGCGTCAGCGTTCGTCGAGGCGTTCCTCGAGGCGGGGGACGGCGAGGACGAGGTGGCCGAGCGGTTCGCGACGCTCGCCGAGCAGCTCGTCCCCGCGATCGATCCGGTGCTGCGCGCTGCCTACAAGCAGCATCTCGCCGAGAGCGTCCGGCGCGGGATGCTCAGCCGCGCCGAGCGCGAGTCCGGTGAGGCCGGCGGCGCCCAGGAGATCACCGTGTGCTTCGTCGACATGGTCGGGTTCACGCGCCTGGGTGCCGAGATCGACGCCAACGAGCTGGGAACCCTCGCGGGCAGGCTCGCCGAGCTCGCGATGGACGTGACGCAGCCGCCGGTGCGCCTGGTGAAGACGATCGGCGACGCCGCGATGTTCGTCAGCCCCGACCCGGCCGCGCTCGTCTCGGTCGCGTTGTCCTTGCTCGAGGCCGTCCAGGCCGCCGACCTGCCGAGCCTCCGCGCCGGCGTCGCAAGCGGGGCGGCGTTGCAGCGCGCCGGTGACTACTACGGCCACGCCGTCAATCTCGCGAGCCGCGTGACGGGGGTGGCGCGTCCCGGGAGCGTCCTGTGCACGGAGGAGGTCCACGACGCGGCCCCTGACCAGTTCGACTGGTCGTTCGCGCGCAGGCAGAAGCTCAAGGGCATGTCCGACCCGGTCCCGCTGTACCGCGCGCGGCGGCTCGGCGGCGACGACGCGGACGACGCTGACGACGAGGCCGAGGGCCGCCGGCCGGCCGCCGAGGACAAGCCTAAGAAGAAGTCGAAAGCAGATCGACGACGAACACGAGCGGCGAGTTAGGCGGGATCGTCGGGGGACTGCCCGTCTTGCCGTAGGCGAGGCTCGCCGGGATGATCAGCTCGCGGCGACCGCCGACCTTCATACCGGGAATTCCCTGCACCCAGCCTGGAATCACGCTGCCGTTCGAGAGCGCCGTCGTGAACGGCTGGTTGCGGCTCCAGGAGGAGTCGAACTCCTTGCCGGTCTTGTACAAATCACCCACGTAGTTGACGGTGACCGTGTCGCCGGCCTTGGCCGTCTGACCGGTGCCGACGACGAGATCCTTGGTGACCAGATGGGTCGGCGCCGCCCCGGTCGGCACGACCACCACCGGCTTCTTGGAGAGCGCCGGCGGCGGCTTCGGCGTAGTCGTGACGGCGGCCTGCGTCAGCCCGGCGGACGGAGCCAGCTGGACCCCGGCGGCCTTGGAGCTGCCGCCGCACCCCGCGAGGCCGGCGGCGACCAGCGCGAGCGCTGGTATGACAAGTGCTCGTTTCGACATCGGCGAGTGAGGCTAGCGAGTCTTTTCGAAGAAGCGGCTAATAACGCAGCCGAGCCCTGGAGTGTGGGCGGTGGTTTCTTCGATCGCCCGGGGTCGGCCCGCGACCTGCAAAACCTGTCATTCGAGGCGGTTCGGGCTGACCGTGTCGTTTCGCGCATGCGCCACAGGCGGAATGTGACAATGCCCGGGCCGGACGTGCCGAGTGTCATCTTTTGCAGGTTGTTTCCGGATCTGTGCGGCCCGCGGCCGCCGCCGGTCGCCCGAACACCTCCTCCGAGTGCCCGTCGTTCAAACCCGTGCGGTCAACCACCCGGACGACATGCGCGCAACCGCACGGCTCCGGGGTGTGGTTCGCGTGCGGAGAACCGTCCGGGGGAGCCGCGGTTACTGGGCGACGCGCTCGAGCACGGCGCTGTCGACGTCGAAGTTCGCGTGGACGGCGTTGACGTCGTCGTTTTCCTCGAGCGCGTCGATCAGTTTCAGCAGCTTCCCGGCGTCGTTTTCGTCGACGGGCACCCGCGCCCGCGGCCGTTGCGTGACGTCGGCGCTTTCGAGCTCCACGCCGGCCTCGGCAAGCGCGTCACGGGCCGCCGCGAGATCCGCGGGCTCGGTGATCACCTCGTACACGTCCTCGTCGAGCGAGATGTCCTCGGCGCCGGCGTCGATCGCCGGGATCAGGTCGTCCTCGCCGTAACGGTTCGCGTCGACGACGATCACTCCACGTTTGTCGAACAGGTAGGCGACCGAGCCGGGCTCGCCGAGGGTCCCGCCGTGCTTTGCGAGCACGTGACGCATCTCAGCGCCGGTCCGGTTGCGGTTGTCGGTCAGCGCCTCGATCAGCAGCGCGACGCCGCCCGGGCCGTAACCCTCGTACAGGACGGTCTCGATCTGCTCGCCGTCGGCGCCCTCACCGGTCCCCTTGGCGATCGCGCGCTCGATGTTGTCCTTGGGCATCGAGGCGTCGCGGGCCTTCTGGATCGCCAGCGCGAGCCCCGAGTTCCCGGTCGGGTCCCCGCCGCCCTCGCGCGCCGCGACGGTGATCGCCCGCGCCAGCTTGGTGAAGTGCTGCCCGCGCCGCGCGTCGACGACCGCCTTCTTGTGTTTGATCGAAGCCCATTTGGAGTGTCCAGACATACACCCTCAGTTTAGTAGCGGACCCCCGCCCACTCGCGCCGCCGAGTGTTCAGCGGTAGGACTCGATCGGGCGTTGAACGCCGGTCACGAGCACCGACGAGATCACTCCCACACCTTCCACGGCGCCGAGCCTTCGGCCCACAGGTCGTTGAGCGTGATCGCGTCCTTGTAGGTGTCCATGCACTCCCAGAACCCGTCGTGGCGGAAGGCGCGCAACTCTCCCGTGGCCGCCAGGCGCTCGAGCGGCTCGCGCTCGAGCACGCTGTCGGGGTCGAGCACGTCGAGCGCCGACCGCTCGAAGCAGAAGAACCCGGCGTTCACCCACTCCTCGCTGCGGGGCTTCTCGGTGAATCCGAGGACCGAGCCGTCGCCGTCGAGGCGCGCCACGCCGAATGGGAGCCGAGGCTGGACCACGGCCATCGTCACGCCGGCGCCGTGGGCGCCGTGGAACGACAGCAGCGCCCCGAGGTCGATGTCGGCGACCCCGTCGGCGTACGCGAGGCAGAACCGCTCGCCGCCGAGCTCCGGCGCCGCGCGGTGCAGTCGCCCCCCGGTCGGCGTGTCGACGCCCGTCTCCAGGCACCGGATCTGCGCGCCGGACGGCCAGCGCTCGCCGGCGACGAACGCCTCGACCGCCTCGCCGCGGAAACCGGTCAGCAGCTCAAAGCGCCGAAAGCCGTGCGCCAGGTAGATGTTGATCACGTGCCACAGGATCGGCCGACCGCCGATCTCGACGAGCGGCTTGGGCAGCGACGAGGCGCGCTCCTGCAGGCGAGTCCCGCGTCCGCCGCACAGAATCACGACGGGTGGCATGTCCGCGTGCACAGCGCAGCCATTATTCACGGAGCCTCCCGTGGGTAGCATCCGCCGCGATGAGCGCGGCCGCCAACCCGGGGATTTTCAAGGCGTACGACATTCGCGGGCTGTACGGGACCGACATCGACGCCGCCGCGGCCGAGCTGATCGGCCGGGCGTTCGCGCGGGTGATCGGCGAGCTCGAGGGCAAGGCCACAGCCGATCTGCGCCTTGGGCTGGGCCGGGACATGCGCCTGACCGCTCCCGAGCTCGCGAGCGCCTACTGCCAGGGGATGTGCGCCGAGGGCGCGACCGTGCTCGACGCCGGCGAGGTCGGGACCGAGATGCTGTATTACCTCGTCGGCTCGCGGGACCTGGACGGCGGCCTGATGTGCACCGCCTCGCACAACCCAAAGCGCTACACCGGCGCCAAGCTCGTCAGGCGGGGCGCTGTGGCGCTGTCGGGCGACGCCGGGATCGGCGAGCTGAGAGCGAAGATCGAGGCCGGGCTCGACGGCGCTCCCGGCGGCGGCTCGGTCGAGCACGTCGACGTGTACGAGGAGTTCCAGGAAGCAGCGCTCGGGTTCATCGAGCCCGACGTGGTCAAGCCGATCCGGGTGGTCGTCGACGGCGGCAACGGGATGGCGGGACCTATGGTCGGCCCGCTGCTGCGCCGCCTCGGACTCGATCTGGTCGAGGCCTACTGGGAGCCCGACGGCCGCTTTCCCGATCATGAGCCGAACCCGCTGCTGCCGGAGAATCGCGAGTTCATCATGCGCGAGGTCGTCCGCCAGGAAGCTGACCTCGGCATCGCCTGGGACGGCGACGCGGACCGCTGCTTCTTCATCGACGACCGGGGATCTTTCGTCGACGGCGACTTCCTGACCGCGCTGCTGGCCGAGTCGATGCTCGCCAAAAAATTGGGCCCGCCCACCCCGCCCGCCCACCTCACCCCGACGATCCTGTACGACGTCCGCGCCAGCCGGGTGGTGGCCGACGTCACCGAACGGGCCGGCGGACGAGCCCTCATGAATCGCGTCGGCCACGCGTTCTTCAAGACTCGGATGCGAGAGGAGGACGCCACGTTCGGCGGCGAGGTCTCCGGCCACTACTACTTCCGCGACTTCTACTGCGCGGACTCGGGCACGATCCCGGCGCTGCTGATCCTCGAGCTGCTCTCACAGCGTGGTGCGCGGATGTCAGAGCTGCTGGCGCCGTTCAGGTCTCATTACTTCATCTCCGGCGAGATCAACTCCGAGGTCGCCGATGCGGACGCCAAGATGGAAGAGCTCGCGTCGCGCTACGCAGACGGCAGGCAGTACCGCCTGGACGGTATCTCGGTCGAGTACGACGACTGGCACTTCAACGTCCGCTCGTCGAACACCGAGCCGCTGCTGCGCCTTTGCCTGGAGTCGACTGCGCTCACCCGAGGACATGGAGCGTCGTCGTGACGAGGTGCTGGCAGTGATCCGTTCGTGACCACGCCCGACCGGCGCGCCACCAGCGCAGAGGACGCCCTGGCGCTGGCGCAGCGGGCCGGAATCCACCGCATCGCGCTGCCCACCCCGTTCCTGGTCGGCAGGGTCAACTGCTATCTGATCGAGGATGAGCCGCTGACGCTGATCGACACCGGCCCGAACTCGGGCAAGTCGCTCGACGATCTCGAGCGCGAGCTCGCCGCCCACGGACACCGGATCGAGGACCTCGAGCTGATCCTGGTCACCCACCAGCACATGGACCATCTCGGCCTGCTCGAGATACTGGCCCGCCGCTCCGGGGCCGATGTCGCGGCGCTTTACCTGCTCGGGCCGTATCTGGAGAGCTTCTCCGGCAGCGCCGCGGCCGACGACGAGTTCGCCCAGGGCGATCATGCGCCGGCACGGCGTGCCCGACGATCTCGCGACGGTGCTCGGGTCGCTGGCGGCGGCGTTCCGGGCGTTCGGGTCGAGCGGTCACGTGACGCGAGAGCTCCGCGACGGCGACGAGATCGAGTTTCGGGACCGCACGCTGCGCGTCTACCACCGGCCGGGGCACAGCCCCTCGGACACGATCCTGTGGGATGAGGAACGCGGGATGCTGATCGCCGGCGACCACCTGCTCGCGCACATCTCGTCCAATCCGCTCGTCTCGCGCCCCCTGTCGGGCGACGCCGATCAGCCGCGTCCGCATGCGCTTCTCCAGTACATGGACTCGATGCGAAGCACCCGCGAGCTCCCGGCCCGCCTGATCCTGTCCGGCCACGGAGACCCGATCCTCGAGCACGCCGAGTTGATCGACGAACGACTGCGGATGCACCGCCGCCGGGCGGCGCGAATCCTGCAGATCCTCGACGCCCGGCCGCTCACCGCGCACGAGATCGCGATCCGGATGTGGGGGAACGTGGCGGTCACGCAGGCCTACCTGACGCTCTCCGAAGTGCTCGGACACCTCGATGTGCTCGTGGAGGCGGACCAGGCGGCCGAGCGCGACCGGGGTGGCGTCTCGGTGTTCGAAGCGTTGTAGTGGTCGTCCCGCGCCGGCGGGCGCGGCCACTTACCCCTGTCGCCCCGCGGAACGAGGCGTCCAGTCCGGCTATCGCTGGTGCCCGGAACGGCCGATTAGCAGGAGACATGGTCGGCGACAGCGACACCGACACGCTGCCCGGGGAGCCCGGGAGCAAGACGGAGGGATCCGGCATCGCCGCTTCGGAGTACCCGAAGCTGCTCGAACGCGTGCCGGCGATCATCTACGTCGCCGACACGGGCGGCGACGGGCGCTGGCACTACGTGAGCCCCCGGATCGAGCAGATCCTCGGCTACTCAGCCGGCGAATGGTGCGCCAATCCCGCCCTGTGGGCCGAGCGGCTGCACCCCGATGATCGCGGCTGGGTGCTGGCGCGCGAGGACGGGATGAACGGCGTCAGGCCCGACGACACGGCGGTCGAGTACCGGATGCTCCATCGCGACGGACACACGGTCTGGATCCGCGACGACGCGGTGCTCGCGCGGGGCGAGGACGGCGAGATCCGCTGGCACGGAATGCTCCACGACATCACCGGCCGCAAGGCGGTCGAGGCCGAGCTCGAGCGGCGCGCCGCGCAGCAGGCGGCGGTGGCGCTGCTCGGCGAGCACGCGCTGGAGGGCGCCAGTACCACCGATCTGATGCAGGAGGCGGTGAGCGGCGCCGCGCGCATGCTCGACGCCGAGATCGCGGCGGTGTGGCAGTTCCTCCCCGACGAGCACAGCCTCGTGCTGAGAAGCGGAATCGGGTGGCCGGATACCGAGCTCGGAACGCTGCGCTACCCGGCCGGCGAAGGATCCCAGGCGGGCTACACGCTGCTGAGCGGTGCGCCGGTGGTGGTCGAGGACTGGGACGCCGAGCGCCGCTTCGAGCAGCCCAACTTCCGCGGCCGGCGGACCGGCGCTGGGCTGTCGGTGAAGATCGAGGGCGGGTCGCGCGGGCCGTTCGGGGTTCTCGTGATCCAGTCGATGCGCCCGCGGAAGTTCGCACCCGGCGACATCGACTTCCTCCAGTCGCTGGCCAACGTGATGGCCGACGCGCTCGAGCGCCAGGCGGTCGAGGACGCGATCCGCGAGCGGGCGGTGCACGACCCGCTGACCGGGCTTCCCAACCGGGTGCTGTTCGTCGACCGTCTCGAGCATGTGCTCGCGCGGCTGGGGCGCCAGCAATCACTCGCGGCGATCCTGTTCCTCGACCTCGACCACTTCAAGCTCGTCAACGACAGTCTCGGCCATCACATCGGCGACGAGTTGCTGGCGGCCGCGGCGCCGCGCCTCAAGCACGCGCTGCGTGGAAGCGACACCGTCGCGCGCTTCGGCGGCGACGAGTTCGGCATCCTGCTCGAGGACATCGCCTCCGAGCGTGATGCGATCGACACCGCCGAGCGGATCGCGGCCACGTTCGCGCGTCCGTTCGTGCTGTCGGGAAGCGAGCATTTCGTCACGACCAGCATCGGGATCGCGCTCGCCACCGGCGGCGAGCGCGCGGACGAGCTGATCCGTGACGCCGACGCCGCGATGTACCGCGCCAAGGACCGGGGGCGCGCGCGCTACGAGGTGTTCGACGAGGGCATGCGAGGCCGGGCGATCGCGCGGCTGCGGATGGAGAACGACCTGCGTCGCGCGCTCGAGCGCGATCAGCTGCGGCTCGAGTACCAGCCGGTCGTCTCGCTCACGAACTTTCAGATCGTCGGAGTCGAGGCGCTGATTCGCTGGCGCCACCCCGAGCGAGGCGAGATATCGCCCGCGGAGTTCATCCCGATCGCGGAGGAAAACGGGCTGATCGAGCCGATCGGCCGGTGGGTGCTCGAGAGCGCGTGCCGCCAGGCCGCCCAGTGGTACTCCGCGAGACCGGACGCCGCGCCGATCGCGATGTCGGTGAACCTGTCGGCTGTCCAGGTGGCGAGGCGGACGCTGCCCGAGGTCGTCCGCGCCGTGCTCGCCAGCACCGGGCTCGACCCCGCCTGTCTGAGCCTCGAGCTCACCGAGACCGTGATGGTCCGTGACGCCGACGGCCTAAAGGACATCCTCCGCGCGCTCAAGGCCCTCGGCGTGCGGCTGGTGCTCGACGACTTCGGCACCGGCTACTCGTCGCTCAGCTACCTGACCCGACTGCCGCTAGACGTGCTCAAGGTCGATCGCTCGTTCGTCGACGGGCTCGGCAATGAGCCGCGCGACACCGCGATCACCGAGGCGATCATCGCGATGTCCCGAGCCCTGTCACTGGACGTCGTTGCCGAGGGCGTCGAGACCGCCGAACAGGTCAACGAGCTCACCCGGCTCGGCTGCACGCTCGCTCAGGGCTTCCACTTCTCCGGGGCGGTTCCAGCGCCCGAGATCACGAGCGCGCTGGAGAACGGTCCGCTGTGGCTGCCGGGGGAATCCGGCTCCGAAGCCGCGCGCGCCGTCACGTGACGGCTTACGGGTACGCCGACTCGCCGGACCGCAGCGGCGACACGTTCGCGTCCTTGCACTCGTAGGCGCCGTTCGGGATCGTCGTCCGGAGCGTCGCGGTGTCGTTGGGCGGGATCACCTGCAGGCCGTAGGCGGTCGCGCACCCGTTGGAGGTCGCCACGCCGTGGCCTACGTCGAGCCGGAAGGATGCACTGGCGCCCGGCGCGATCACCAGCGCCATGGCCGGGCTCGAGCCGAAGAAGTCGCTGGTGACGTGGTGGGGAGTCGTCGGGAGCGGGTGGCCGCCCTGGTCGAGGAACAGGATTCCGGGATAGCCGTAGGTGCGGCAGCTGACGTTGCCCGTGTTGTGGAGCACGAAGCCGATCTCGCCGTGACCCATCCCGCCCTGCTGGCCGAGGAACCCGAGCGACAGCGACGCCGCCGTGCACGGCGGCTCGCCCGAGGCCGATGCCGTGGACGTCGTCGTCGAGGTCGTGCTCGCCGGCGCGGTGGTCGTCGTGGTGGTGGTCGGATCCGTGGTGCTGGTGGCGGTGCTTGCCGGCTGCGAGCTCGCGGTGGTCGTCGCGATCGAAGCCGCGGGCGTCCCGCCCGCGGTCCCGCACGCGGCGAGCGCGACGGCGCCGAGCGCAGCGACGGCAAGCATCGCGCGGATCCGTTTCATGCGGCGGTGTTCGGGCATTGCGGGGTCAGCTCCTTCCGGCGTGGGTGGCGGGTGGGCATGGTGGATGGGCCACGCCATTCCCCCGACCCCGGTGCGTGCCACTATCAGGGACGCAGACATGGACCGTAGCGAGGAGCTCCGACAGACTCACCCCCCACCCAAGAGCGGCTTCGTCGCCATGGTCGAGCGGTGGCTGCCGTTCTGGGAGCCCGCAGCTGCGTCGTCGCGTGCACGATCATCCTCCAGCTCACGCTCACTGACGCAGGTCACGGTCGGCCCGACCTGGCTGCTCCCGACCCTCGAAGGCGCGCTGCTGATCGGCCTGATCATCGTCTCCCCGCACCCCAACGTGCCGCCACTCGCCGCTGCGGCGCAAGCTGGCGATCGGCGATGGTCGGCCTCGTCAGCGCCGCCAACATCGCGTCGCTTCTCCTCCTGTGCCACTACCTGCTCCGCGGGACGCCAAGGAGAACGGACACGCGAGCTGATCCTGTCGGGGATCGTGCTATGGGTCACGAACGTGCTGCTGTTCGGGCTGTGGTACTGGGAGGTCGATCGCGGCGGTCCGGTGGCGCGGTCGTGCGGCCAGGCATGGCCACCCCGACTTCCTGTTCCCGCAGATGACCGCCCCGAAATGGGCGCCGGAGGATTGGCGGCCCAGGCTCGATCGACTATCTCTATGTTTCGTTCACGAACGCGACCGCGTTCAGCCCCACCGACACGATGCCGCTGACGCCGACCGCTAAATGGATGATGAGCGGGCAGGCACTCGCCGCGCTGGTCACGGTTGGCTTGGTCGTCGCCCGCGCGGTCAACATCCTGTCCCAGATCGATGGCGAGCCAGGAGACATCGGCGGCCGGGGGCCCACCGCTCGAGCGCTCGATCCACGAGATCGGCACCGACCTCGCGTCCGCGTTCCCGTCAAGCGCGCGGCATCCGCTCAGAGCGCTCGACCAGCGGGCGATGGACTTCGCGTCGGCCGACCAGGAGCTGAAGGCCGCCCTGTTCCGGTTCGTCGACGTCACGCCTGCCTGCCGGTCGCTCGACGACCTCGCCCGCCACCTGCGGGAGTTCCTGCGCGAGGTCCCCGACGCGCCGCCGCCGCTCGCCGCGGCGATGCGGATGGCCGACAACCGCGCCGCGCGCACCGCGATCGGCGCCGCCGCCGCGGCCGGGGTCAAGCACATGGCCCACCGGTTCATCGTCGGCGAGACGCCGGCATCGGCGCTCGGCGTGCTACGCGACTTGTGGAACCGCGGCGTGGCCAGCTCGGTCGACCTGCTCGGCGAGGCGACCGTCACCCAGCCCGAGGCCGACCGGTACGCGGCGCGCTGCGAGGACGCGCTGACTGAGCTCGCCGGCGCCCAGAGGGGCTGGCCCGCGCGCGACGTCCTCGAGCGCGACAGCGCCGGGCCGATCCCGCGTACGAACGTATCGGTGAAGATCTCGGCGCTCACGCCCCTGCTGCGCCCCGACGCGCCCGAGCTCGGACGGCGTGACGCGACCGCGCGCCTGCGGCCGCTGCTCCGCCGCGCGCACGAGCTCGGCGCCCACATCCACATCGACATGGAGTCGCTCGACTCGCGCGAGGCGGTGCTCGACCTCGTGCTCGAGGTGCTGTCCGAGGACGAGTTCGCCCGTGGCCCATCGGCGGGCATGGTGCTCCAGGCCTACCTTCAGGACTCGCCCGAGCAGCTCGACCGGATCCTCGAATGGGCGCGGGCGACAAGCCGGACGCCGCCGCTGACGGTGCGCCTGGTCAAGGGCGCCTACTGGGATCACGAGCTGGTCCAGGCCAGCCAGCACGGGTGGCCGACGCCCGTTTTTCAGGTCAAGGCCGAGTGCGACCGGAACTTCGAGGCGCTCACCGCGCGGCTGCTCGACGCCCGGCCCGCGGTCCGCGTCGCCGTCGCCTCCCACAACCTGCGCTCGGTGTCACACGCGATCGCCTACAACCGCCTGCTGGGCGGTGCGGATCGCGACCTCGAGCTCCAGGTGCTCCGAGGGCTCGGCGATCAGCTCCAGGACGCGCTTGCCGCGCGCGGGTTCCGGGTGCGCACCTACTGTCCGGTGGGCGACCTCGTGGCCGGGATGGCCTACCTCGTCCGGCGCCTGCTCGAGAACACGAGCAACGAGTCGTTCCTGAACGAGCAGGCGAAGGGAACCGCGCTCGACGTGCTGCTGGCGGCGCCCTGAGGCCGCCGCTCAGGTCTCTCGGGCGCTGAACCGCTCGGTCAGCCGCGCGATGTCGCCGTGGACCTGCTCGACGCGGGCGGCGACGATGCCGGCCAGCACCTTCATAAAGCGAACGTCGTCAGGACCCAGACCGGGCCTCGTCTCTCGGCTGACGCAGCAAAGGGTTCCGTGCACGCGACCATCGCTGAGCCTCACGGGCACGCCGATGTACGCGTGAAACTCGCGGGTAACGTCGAGCTCGCTGATCGACGCCTCAGCACGGGTATCCGGGACCGCGTTCGGGATTTCGCCGCTCAGCATTCGCATGCAATACGTCTGCTCGACCGGAAGGATGGCTGCTTGATAGCGCTGCACCGTGTCCGGATCGCTCATGACCGCGTGGATGGTCTGGGCCCGCGAGTCGATCGTCGTGATGTACGACGCGTCCATGGCGAGATGCTCCTGGGCGGCGGCCAGGGCCTGCTCCACGACCTCGGTCTCCTGCGCCGCCTCGAGCCTATCCAGCAGCTGCTCGTATTCAGGCGGGACGCGTGAGCTCCCTCCATCCATGTCGGGGCGATACTAGTCGCTGGCGCGGAGAACAGCCAGGCCTCCAGGCGCGGCATTCCCCGTGCAATAGCTGATGCAGCGCCGGGCGAATCGCCGATCATCAGCCATAGTTCCAGCCCAGCGATGAAGCGTTCGTCACGCTGGAGGGGGAGGCTCGCCGGCTTCCTGCTGGTGGTCCTGGCTGTCGTGGCCGTGGCCGGCTTGTGCGCGCTCGTGATCAGGTTCGCCCCGCCGTGGCTGGTGTCGACCAAGGGCCTCACCGGCGCCGCGCGGCTCGACGAGCTGAACCGGATCCGGGTCGCGCTCGTGCTGGTGGTGGTCGCGGCGCTCGCCGCCGCCGTGGCGATCTACGCGTTCAGGACGTCCTCGCGCGACCGCCGGCGCGAGCACACCGAACGCCAGCTGTCCGAGCGGTTCATGCGCGCGATCGACCAGCTCGGGCACCCGGCGCTCGACGTCCGCCTTGGCGGCATCTATTCGCTCGAGCGGCTCGCGCAGGAATCGGCCGAGGATCACGGCCCGATCATCGAGATCCTGGCGGCGTTCATCCGCGAGCACGCGCCCTGGCCCGCTCGGGTGGGCGCGCGACCCGGCAACGGCGACGGTCACGCCCGCGTGTCGGCGGCCGGCGCCCACGGCGACCATCGCGCGCGCCCGGCGACCGACGTCCAGGCCGCGGTGACGATCCTCGGCCGGCGCACGCTCGCCTACGACAGCGACGCCCCGATCGGGCTCCCGCACACCGCCCTGTCGGGGGCGATGCTGACCGGAGCCCACTTCGAGGGCGCCCTCCTCAGCGGGGCGAACTTCGAGGGCGCCGACCTGTTCAAGGCCAACCTCCGGGCGGCGGACCTCGAAGGAGCGAACCTGCGGGGCGCCGGCCTGCTGCTCGCGAACCTCAACGACACGGTCCTGTGGGGAGCCAACGTGGAGGGAGCGCGACTGTACGGCGCGAACCTCGAGGGCGCCGCGCTCAAGGGGGCCAATCTAAAGGGCGCCGGCCTCACCGGCGCGAACCTCAAGGACGCCGGCCTCCACAGCGCGGTCCTCACCGGCGCCGACCTGACCGGCGCGAACCTCGAGGGCGCCGGTCTCGACGGCGCGAACCTCGAGGGCGCGAACCTCGACGGCGCGAACCTCAAGGGCGCCGTGCTGATGAACGCGCTCTACGACGCGTCGACGATCTGGCCGGCGGGATTCGACGTCGCCGGACAGGGCGCGGTCGCGAGAACGTGGCCCGAGGCGCTCAGCCGGGTGCCGCACGAGCCCGAGAATGGGCCGCCCCAGGCACTCGCGGAGTGGCCGCCCGAGGCCGCCGAGCGTCCGCAGCCGGCGCAGGGCGACTGGACCCAGGAGCCCGAGGAGCCGCCCCCCGGCCTCGCGGCCGGCGAGGCCGATCCTGAGCGCGAGCCGGGACCGCAGCCGCCGCTGCGGTGGCCGCCGGACCACGAGAACGGTCCCGGCGATCCCACAGACGGCTGAGTCCGTTTTGCGCTTGCGCCGCGCCTGTTAACGTCGCTGTCGTATGCCAACCATGCTTCCTCCGTTCGCCAACGAACCGGTGCTCGAGTTGCGGCGAGCGCCCGTACGCGCGCAGCTCGACGACGCCCTCGGCCGCCTGACCCGGACGCTGCCGCTGCGCGTTCCGGTGATGATCGGCGCCGGCGAACGCGCCGGCTCTGAGCTGCTCTCGACCGATCCCGGCGCGCCCGACGACGTCGTGGCCATCGCGGCCCGCGCCACCGAGGCAGAGGTGTCGAGCGCGGTCGCGGAGGCCGAGCACGGATTCCGTGCCTGGCGCGCGGTCGGCGCCGAGGGCCGGGCGGCGGCGCTGATCCGCGCGGCGGCGTGGCTGCGCGAGCGCCGGCTCGAAATCGCGGCACTCGAGGTCCGCGAGTGCGCGAAGCCCTGGCCCGAGGCCGACGGCGACGTGTGCGAGGCGATCGACTTCCTCGAGTACTACGCCCGCGGGGCGATCGAGCTCGACGCCGGGCCGCCGCTGCTCCAGGTCCCCGGCGAGCGCAACGAGATGCGCTACGACCCGCGTGGCGTGGTGGCGGTGATCGCGCCCTGGAACTTCCCGCTGGCGATCCCGTGCGGGATGACCGCGGCGGCGCTCGCCACCGGCAACGCGGTCGTGCTCAAGCCGGCCGAGCAGTCGCCAGGGTGCGCGTTCATGCTCGTCCAGGCGCTCCGCGCCGGCGGGGTGCCGGCGCCGGCGATCTCGCTGCTGCCCGGCGAGGGCGACGCCGGCGCCGCGCTGGTGGCGCACCCGGGTGTGCACACGATCGCGTTCACCGGCTCGATGCCGGTCGGGGTCGAGATTGCCCGGGCGGCCGCGGAAGTCGTGCCCGGACAGCGCCATTTGAAGCGCGTGGTGGCCGAGCTCGGCGGCAAGAACTGCGTGATCGTCGACTCCGACGCCGACCTCGACGAGGCGGTCCCGGCGATCGTGTCCTCGGCGTTCGTCTACGCCGGCCAGAAGTGCTCGGCCGCGGCGCGGGTGCTCGTTCACGAGGCGATCGCCGAGCAGCTGACCGAGCGGGTCGCCGGCGCGGTGAGCGTGCTCGTCGTGGGCCAGGCGGGCCGGCTCGGGACCGACGTACCGCCGGTGATCGAGCGTGCCGCCAAGGAGCGGGTCGACCGGTACGCGTCGATCGCTCGGGCCGAGGGACGGATCGCCGCGCGAGGTGGGCGGAGGTCCCCGAGCATGGGTGGTTCTGCACCCCGACCGTCGCCACCGACCTGCCCCCCGATTCGCCGGTGCTGAACGAGGAGATCTTCGGGCCGCTGCTCGCGATCGACCAGGTCAAGGACGTCGCCCACGCCTGCGACGTCGTCGACGGCCTGCCGTTCGCGCTCACCGGCGGCCTGTTCGCCCGCGATCCCGCCACCGTGCGGTACGTGCGCCAGCGGACGCCGGTCGGAAACCTGTACGTCAACCGCGGGATCACCGGCGCGATGGTCGGGCGCCAGCCGTTCGGGGGCAACCGGCTGTCCGGGACCGGCAGCAAGGCCGGCGGGCCCGACTACCTGCGCCAGTTCGTCGAGCCGCACGTGGTCACCGAGAACACAATGCGCCACGGGTTGGTCGTGTAGGCATTCCGCCGGCGGACCACGCCGTCAGTCGGGCGCCCGCCCCCCTCACACGGCAAGAAATCTCCTAACAGGGGTTGATTTGAGCGCCCGCGCGGTCGATGATCGCAGTGAACATGCCGTTGCCGCCTTCTGTTGCGTGGAAGCTGTTGCTGGCGCTGGTGCTCGTGGGCGCGATCGTGCTGAGCGCGTGCTCGCGGGCTCCGTCCCAACCCCTTCCCCGTCGCGAGCTACACCGGCTGGTGCTCGCCGCGCTGATCCTGTACGGCGTCGGCGTCTTCGCCTCGATGACGCATCACGCGCTGCTCGCCGGCGTCGTCTACGTGGCCGGGATCGCGGCGTGCGCGCTGGCGGCGTGGCTGTCCCGCGGCGGCGATTCCGAGGATCCGCCCCGCGGCGGCGACGAGCCGATCGACGAGCAGCCGCCACCCGAGCCGGACGGCGTGCCCCGGTTCGACTGGCGCGCGTTCGAGCGCGACTTCCGCGACTACTCCGAGCGCTCGCGGCGCCAGCCGACGGGCCGGCGCTAGCTCCCGCCGTTCATCCCGAGCAACATTTCGTGCAGGCGGCCGTCTCCGGCCAGCTCGGGATGGAATGAGACCGCGAGCACGTTGCCCTGCCGGATCGCCACCGGATGCTCGCCGACGCTGCCCAGGACGCGAACGTCCGGGCCGTGCTCGGCCACCCAGGGGGCGCGGATGAACACGGCGTGCATCGGTCCGCCCCCCACCCCATCGAGCTCGATGTCGGCCTCGAACGACCTGACCTGGCGCCCGAACGCGTTGCGGCGAGTGCTGATGTCGAGCACGCCGAGGTGGTCACGGTCGAGCATGATCATGCCGGCGCAGGTGCCGAGGACGGGCGTGCCGGCGCCGACGAGCGCGCGCAGCGGCTCGGCCAGCCCCTCCCGCTCGATTCCCAGCGTCATCACCGTGGACTCGCCACCCGGGATGATCAGGGCGTCCAGTCCGTCGAGATCCGCCGGCACCCGGACCTCGCGCGCCTGCGCCCCGAGCGAGCGGACGAGCTTGGCGTGGGCCTCGAAGTCGCCCTGCAGCGCCAGGATCCCAACCACGTGAGCGTCGCGGTCCCGCGATGTTTCGCCGCCAGGCGAAACTCGCACTGCTGACGAAGTCAGCACTACCAGCCGCGGGGGGCCAGCAGCTGCTCGGACTCGAGCTTTGACGACTCGAGGCTCACCATCGCCTGACCGAGGCCGGTCGAGGCCGCGGCGATCCGGGCGGGATCCTGATAGTGGGTCGTCGCCTCGACGATCGCGCGCGCCCGGCGCTCGGGGTCCTCGGACTTGAAGATCCCGGAGCCGACGAACACGCCCTCCGCGCCGAGCTGCATCACCAGCGCCGCGTCCGCCGGGGTGGCGATCCCGCCGGCGCAGAACAAAACCACCGGTAGGCGCCCATCGGCGGCGATCTGACGCACCAGGTGCAGCGGGGACTGGAGCTCCTTGGCCGCGGTCGCGAGCTCGGCGTCGTCGAGCGTACCCAGGCGCCCGATCTCGCCGCGGATCTTGCGCAGATGACGCACGGCCTCGACGATGTCGCCCGTGCCGGCCTCGCCCTTGGAGCGAATCATCGCCGCGCCCTCGCCGATCCGCCTGAGCGCTTCGCCGAGATTGGTGGCGCCGCACACGAACGGGACGCTGAACGCCCACTTGTCGATGTGATTCGCCTCGTCGGCGGGCGTGAGCACCTCGGATTCATCGATGTAGTCGACCTCGAGGGCCTCGAGCACCTGCGCCTCGACGAAGTGGCCGATCCGCGCCTTGGCCATGACCGGAATCGTGACCGCGTCCTGGATGCCCTGGATCATCACAGGGTCCGACATTCGCGCCACGCCGCCGTCACGGCGGATATCCGCTGGAACCCGCTCGAGCGCCATCACCGCGGCAGCGCCGGCGTCCTCGGCGATCTTGGCCTGCTCAGCCGTGACGACGTCCATGATCACGCCGCCCTTGAGCATCTCCGCCAGGCCCGCCTTGACCGTGAACGTCGCTTCGTCCCGAGAGGTCTGGGAATTTTCGTCCATGCGGGCCCTGAGTTTAGCCGGGCTGTAGCTTTCCCCGCGATGTCCACCCCGCCAGTGTTCGAAGGCTCAGATGGCCGTTTTGTCTCCACCCAGCACGCCCGCGGGCCGTGGGACCCGAACGCGCTGCACGGCGGCGCGCCCGCCGCTCTGCTCGTCCGCGCGTTCGAGCAGCTACCCGCCGCGGAGGGTCTTGGCCTCGCTCGCGTGACCTACGAGTTCATGCGCTCGATACCGGTCGGGCCGCTCGAGGTCCACGCCGAGGTCGCCCGTCCCGGCCGCCGGGTGCAGCTACTCGAGGCCTCGATCGTCGTGGACGATGTCGAGGTCGTGCGTGCTCGTGCGCTCCAGGTCCAGGCGGCCGATGCCGGCGCCGGCGCCGGCGAGAGCACCCCGCCGCCCCCGGGGCCCGAGCATGGGCGACCGTCAGAGCTACCTGTCCCTCACCACCCGATGTTCGCGTTCGACGCGATAGAGATCGTGTTCGTGGTCGGCCGGTGGGGAAATGGTCCGTGCACGGCGTGGTTCCGGCTTCGGAGCCCGATCGTCGCCGGCGAGACCCCGTCGCCGCTCCAGCGTCTGGCGGCGGCCGGCGATTTCGGCAACGGCATCAGCGCCACGCTGTCCTGGGACGACTACCTGTACATCAACCCCGACCTGACGCTCTACATCGAGCGCGAGCCGACCGGTGAGTGGATCTGCCTCGAGTCGCAGACCCGGATCGTGCGCGGCGGCATCGGGGTGGCGGAGAGCATCCTCTACGACGAGCGCGGCCGCGTCGGCCGGGCCACGCAGGCCCTGCTGGTCGCTCCGCGATAACCGCGGTGTCCGTCCAACCGGTGTTCGAGGTCCTCGACGGAGGATTCGTAGCGACAGCACTGGCCAGCGGCCCGTGGGATCCGAGCGCCCAGATCGGGGGCGCGCCTGCGGCGCTGCTGGCGCGGGCGTTCGAGCGCGTCCCGACGGCCGCAGGGCTGACTGTCGCTCGCTTGACCTACGACTTCATCCGGCCGGCGCCGATCGGGCCGCTCGAGGTCCGTGCCGAGGTCGTCCGCCCGGGACGGCGCGTGCAGCTGCTCGACGGGTCGATGCTCGCCGGCGGCGTCGAGGTCGTGCGAGCGCGCGCGCTCCGAGTCCTCACCGCGGACGCGGCGCACGCGCACTCCGAGGAGGTCGCGCCGCCACCCGGCCCCGAACAGGGACGTTCCGGTGAGCTTCCCGGGTTACATCGGCCGAGGTTCGCGACCGATGCGGTCGAGATCCGCTTCGTAGCCGGCGGCTTCGGCCGCGGCCCCGCCACAGCCTGGTTTCGCCTCACGAGGCCGCTCGTCGGGAACGAGACACCGTCGGCGCTGCAGAGCCTCGCCGCCGCCAGCGACTTCGGCGCCGGCCTCAGCGGGACGCTCCCACGGGAGGAGTACCTGTTCGTCAACGCCGACCTGACCGTGTACATCGAGCGCGAGCCGACCGGGGAGTGGATCTGTCTCGAGTCGCAGACCCGGATCGTGCGCGGCGGCATCGGCGTCGCCGAGAGCGTGCTCTACGACGAGCGCGGTCGCATCGGCCGGGCGACCCAGGCCCTGCTGGTCGCACCTCGCCGCTGACGACGCGGTTGCGTTTTCAGGCAACTATTGCCCAAAGACTCAACCGCCTCCTTCGTTGGCGGAGCCGTTCGATGAATCGCCATCGCGCAGGTACGACAGGAGGCCGCCGGCGACCAGGATCTCGCGCTCGTGCTCTGAGAAGTCGTGGGTCAACGTCAGCTCATCGCCCGTGTCCTCGATCCGAGCGGTGATCGACTCGGAGCCGGATTCCAGCTCCTCCCGCAACGCTGGCAGCGACCACTTCTGCCCCACCTCGGCCTTGTCGTAGTCGGACTCCTCAGAGAACGTCAGCGCCACGATCCCCTGCGCGATCAGGTTGCGGCGGTGGATCCGCGCGAACGACTTCGCGATCACCGCCTTGACCCCCAGGTGCAGGGGCGCGAGCGCCGCGTGCTCGCGCGAGGAGCCCTGGCCGTAGTTGTCGCCGGCGACGATGAACCCGCTCCCCCACTCCTTCAGGCGCTTGCGAAACTCGGGATCGCGCTGGCGCAGCGTGAACTCCGCTATCGCCGGCACGTTCGAGCGATAGGCCATCACCTCGACACCGTCGGGCGCGAGGTCGCCGGTCGAGATGTCGTCGGGCTGAACGGTCGCGACACAGGCCTCGAGCGAGTCGCCGAGCGGCGTGTGCTCGGGCGGACGCTTGATGTTCGGGCCGCGCGGGATCTCGATCGCTTCCGCATCCTCGGGCGAGGCCGGCGCGAAGATGTGCACGTCCTCGACGTACGGGCGCAGGTCGGGCATCGGCAGCAGCTCGGGCGGTTCCCCGTACGAGCGCGGATCCTCGATCTTGCCGGTGAGGAGCGACGCGGCCGCGACCGCCGGCGAGCACAGGAACACCGAATCCTCGGGCGTCCCCGAGCGCCCCGGGAAGTTCCGGTTGAACGTGCGCAGCGAGTTCGAGTCCGAGGGTGGCGCCTGGCCCATGCCGACGCACGGGCCGCACACCGGCTCGAGCATCCGCACACCCCCGTCCGAGAGCTGGCGGTACACGCCGGATTCGGCGATCGCCGCCAGGATCTGACGTGACCCGGGCGTCGCGGTCGCGGCAATCGACGGGTGCACGATCTGCCCGCCACGATCGGCCAGCACGGCGCCCGGGAGCGCGAGGTCGTTGTAGCCGGAGTTGACCGACGACCCGATACAGACCTGGGCGATCGGCGTACCCACGACCTCCTCGACCGGCACCACGTTGTCGGGGTTGTGCGGCTTCGCGACCAGCGGACCGAGCTCGCCGAGGTCGATCTCGACCCGGTCGTCGTACTCGGCGCCGTCGTCCGGGCCAACCTCCACGAAATCTTCCGAACGCTCCTGCCGATCGAGCCACTCCCGGGTCGTCTCGTCCGGCGGGAACACGCCCGCGGTCCCGCCGAGGTCCGCGATCATGTTCGCGATCGTCGCTCGCTCCGGAATCGACAGATCGGCCGTCCCCGGGCCGGTGAACTCGAGCACCTTGTTCTTGCCGCCGCTCGCGGTGAGCCGCCGGAGCAGCTCGAGGATGATGTCCTTGGCCTGAACCCAGGGCCGGGCCAGCTTGCCCTCGAGGCGCACCTCGACGACCTCCGGGCAGGCGATCTCGTACGGGTGCCCGCCGAGCACGACGGCCACGTCGAGCCCGCCGGCGCCGATCGCGATCATGCCCATGCACCCGGCCTGCGTGGTGTGCGAGTCGGCGCCGAGCATCGTCTGCCCCGGCTTGCCGAACCGCTCCATGTGGATGTAGTGGCTGATCCCGTTGCCGGGCCGCGAGAAGTGCAGCCCGTACTTGCGCGCGAGCGCCTGCAGCATGCGGTGGTCGTCGGGGTTCTTGTAGTCGAGCTGGACGACGTTGTGATCGACGTACTGGACCGCGCGCTCGATCTTGATGCGCGGCTCGCCGAGCTCCTCGAATTGCATCAGCGCCATCGTCCCGGTGGCGTCCTGGAGCAAGGCCTGATCCATCCGGATCGAGATCGGCGACCCCGGCTTCAGGTCGCCGTCGACCAGATGTTCTCGCAGGATCTGTCGGGTCAGGTTTTCGGGCATCGGGTCGGCTCCTCTCGCGACGACGTCACGATCGGAACCTACCCCGCGCCCTCGCCACTACGCGCCGGTCGGCAGACGCGGTCGCACGGGCGTTAGCAACCTGACCGTCGCGCGACTCGACGCGCGCCGCCACCTCCACGTAAGCCCCGACCGGCGCCGGCGCCTCCAGCGAGACCTCGAACGAGACCGCCCGGGCGTCGACCCCGCATGCCAGCGCCATCGCATCGGCCAGCGCCGCCGCCACGACCCCCTCGTGGGCGCGGCCGCCGTCGGCCCCCTGATGGTCCTGCTTGATGAAGCAGCGGCCGGCGACCGCGCCCGGGGCGACTTCCTCGACCTCCAGCAGCAGTCCGAAAAGGTTGGTGCGCCCGCACCCGAAGCACAGCTCGTGGTGGCGCAGCGACACGTGCGCGCCTCCCGCTACTTCAGGCGAAATGCCTTGATCCGTACGTCGTACTGCTGGGCGTCGCGCGAGTACACGCCATAGGCGAGCGCCTGGATCAGCGACAGGAGCGCGGTGTGCGAGCGGACGAACGCCGGCGTGTTCGACGAGTAGTACAGGCGAATCCGCGCCAGCCGCGCCACCTCGGACAGCGTCGCGTCGGTGATCGCCATCGTCGGCGCCTTGCGGTGCCGCGCGAGCTTCATCGTCCGCGTGATCAGAGGATGCGGCCGGCCCGCCGACAGCCCGATCACGAGCGTCTGGTCGTCGATCCGGCTGAGACGCCCGAGCGCCTCCTGGGATGGGCTGGCGACGATCTCCGCGCGGAGATCGAGCAGCATCAGCAGGTGGCGCAGATAGCTGGCGAAGAACGCCATCTGGTCGGTGCCGGCGATCAGCACCTTGCCGGCGGACACGATCGCGTCGATCGCGGCCTCGACGTCGCCCCGGGAAAGCTTGTGGGCCGTGTCCTCGACGTTCACGTGGTCGGCCGCCAGCGCCGCCTCGAACTCGGTGTGATCGAGCGAGAACAGCGGCGTCGCCCCGGCCGAGGCGCCGTTCGGCATGCCCGGCGGCCGGCGTCGGTATTCGTCCCGCGCCGCCTGCTGAAGCTCGGGGAAGCCCTCGAAGCCGAGCGCCTGCGAGAACCGGACGACCGTGCTCGAGGATGTGCTGGCGCGGCGCGCGAGCTCCTCCGCGGTCTGGAACGCCGCTTCGTCGAGATGGTCGACGATGTACTGGGCCACATCCTTCTGCGAGCGTGAGAACTCGTCGAAGCGGGCCCGGATGTAGGCGGACAGGGCCTGATGGCCGGTAGGCGGTGCGGTCGCGGTGGGAGCGGCTGACGGCTTCATCGGCAGCCGTGTGATTCGACGCCGTCGCCCGGCGTCCTTCACGTTCTTGATTTCGGCCCGGGTGCAGCGCACCCGCACTGGACCCGTCAGGCGGCGCCCCTCAGCTCCGCCAGGACGCGTACGTCGCCCCGCCCGGCTCAGCCCCTACTCGCCGCTCTCGATCCGCTCGTGATTCTGCTTGCGCTCGGCGAGTACCTGGGCGACGATATAGATGATCACCACGTTCACGATCACGCCGATCCCGAGGAACGTGAGCAGGAGCGCAATCGTCTGGCCGAGCGAGCTCGGGCTCTGGCCAAGGAAGCCGGCGATCATCCACATCGCTCCCGGAGCCTACCTCACCGCCGGCCGGAACAGCCCCTGCGAGCATCGCCCGACTGCTAGCGTCGCGCCGGATCGCCGCATGGCACCGATCGCGGCCCTGTAGCTCAGTTGGTAGAGCACCGGACTCATAATCCGTGGCGCCCAGGTTCGAGTCCTGGCAGGGCCATCGCGAACTGCCTGCTAATCCGATGTTTTGGCCGCCACGGCGAGCTTAGTTCTCCGCCTCGCTGAGCTCGACGCTCTCGAGGTAGGCGGCGGCGCGCGGCCGTCGCGCGTGGACGGCCCATTCGCGCGGGGTCCCGTTCCACAACGTGTCGCGCACGTCGGTGCGGGCGCCACGCCCGACGAGCAGCTCGAGCAGCTCGACGTCGTCGTGGAGGGCCGCCTGATGGAGCGCTTCGCTGTGCGAGTGCAAGGCCAGGAACGCGTTTGGGTCCGCGCCGGCGTCGAGCGCGACGCGCGTCGCCTCGGTCCGGTCGTTGATGACCGCGAGCGCGAACGCGGTCTGCAGCTCGGCGTGCGTGGCGGTCGCCAGCAGCCGGCGCAGATCGTCGGCTAGCCCCATCGCCGCGGCGATCGACGCCGTCAGCGGATGACCGAGCGCGCGCACCGCGTCGAGCTCGCGATGGGCGAGCGCACCGTCGATCGCCTCCGACGTCGCCACCGCGCCGGCCGCCATCAGCGTCCGGATCAACGCGACCTGGTGCCCCTGCACGCGCGCCGGCTCGCTGGTCATGACCAGCCCGAGCGTGACGTCGAGGCCGCCGGCGCCGCGCGCGAGCAGAGCACGCGTGACCTCGACGATGTTGGCGGGCATCACCTCGACCAGGATCGGGTTGTCGGCGACGAACCACAGCAGCTGCGGGTCGAGGAAATACTGCTCGCGCGGCGCGTCGCGGTAGCAGCTCGGCTCGCGGATCCGCTCTTGCATAAGCCGCGGCTCGCCGTCGACGATGCGCTCGAGCGCCGGCACGTTCCCGGCGTGGATCGCGGCGACCGCGGCGCGGAACGCCGGGTCGCGGATCACCGGCCGGTCGAGCAGCTCGACGATCGCGTCGCGATCGGGGCCGGCGCCCGAGCGGGCGGCCTCGAGCGGCGTCCGGCCCGCCTCGTCGGGCAGCCACTCGATCGCGCCGTGGCGGATCAGCAGCTCGACGAGCGCGAGCGGCCCGCGCTCGGCCGCGACGGGCAACGCCCCCAGTGGACTCGTGCCGGCGTCGAGCAGACGCTCTGCCTCGGGTACATCACCCGCTCGGACCGCCACGAGCAGCGCCTCGGACACCCGGCGATCGTACCTGCGGCAACGGTTGTCTAGAGCGCTAAAGGTCCCAGTGATTCCGTTCGATACAGAGCGGGACCTGAGTTGTCCAAGGCAAACCCGTCGCGAGGCGGGGACGCAAAGCTAGAGGTCTCAGATGAGATAGCTCGGCCGCCTGCTCAGCGTGTTCGACGCCACGCATTACAAATCAAGGAGGACAAGGATGTCCAGGTTTAAGTTCCGTCACGCTCAGCTCATGCTGTCGATCATGGCCCTGGTCGCGCTCGTCGTGGTCTCGGGAGCCAGCTGGAAGTTCTAGTCAGAAAGGCACCGGTCGGGCGCTCCGGCGTTCCCGGGCGCCCAGACCGAGCTGATGAAACCTCGCGCCCTCGAGCCAGTCCGTCTGTACTGCATCGCCATTGCGCTCGTGGGAGTGGGGCTGCTCGTGGCGCTGTGCGCCACGACCTCCGTCGACTTCGACGGCCACTACCGGACGATCGAATTCCTGGCGCTCGCCGGCAGCGTGATGATCGGGGAGCTGTTCCCGATCGAGGCACCGCGTCGTTCCGGAGATGGCGAGATCACCGTCTCGGTGATGTTCTCGTTCGCGCTGCTGCTCGGGGTGGGTTTGATACCGGCCCTGGCGGCGCAGCTGATCGCGTCGGTCATACAGGATTTGATCGCGCGCAAGGCGTGGTGGCAGATCGGGTTCAACATCGGGCAGTACACCCTCTCGCTGGCCGCTGCCGGCGGCGTGCTGTCACTCCTCGGCGGCTATGCCGCGTTCCGGACGGGCGGGTTCCAGGCGTTCGATCTGCTGGTCGTGATCGGTGGCGCCGCGGGCTATTTCGTCGTGAACCTGCTTCTGGTCACGCGGGCCACCACACTGTATATGGGCACGCCGTTCTCGCACGCGCTGCGCAGCGATCTGATGTTCGGCCTCTCGGTCAGCGCGGTACTGCTGTGCCTCGCGCCGGTCGTGGTCACCGTGCTCCAGTTCAGCCCGATCCTCTACCCGCTTCTCCTCGTTCCGCTAGTCGGCGTGTATTTCAGCGGTCGGCAAACCGTCCGCACCGTGACCGCCGAGCACCTCGCCCGGCACGACAGCCTGACCGAGCTCCCGAACCGGCGATGGTTCCTGGAGGCGGTCGGGCAAGCGCTGAAGAACCCGTCACTGAGTAACGGCGGCCTGCTACTGGTCGACCTGAACGGATTCAAGGAGGTCAACGACACACTCGGTCACCATCACGGTGACCTTGTGCTGCAAGAGCTAGGCCCACGCCTGCGGGCCGCCTTCCGCAGCGAAGACCTCGTCGCGCGCCTCGGCGGCGACGAGTTCGCCGTTTTCATGCCCGGTGCCGACGCCGACGCTGCCCAGACGGCCGTCCAGCGACTCCAGGACGCCCTACACACGCCGGTCGACGTCGACGGGATCAGCCTGGAGCTCGACGCCAGCATCGGCCTGGCCTGGTATCCCGATCACGGCGGAGACGTCGACACCCTGCTCCAGCGCGCCGACGTCGCGATGTACCGGGCCAAGGCCAGCCACCACTCGCTGGTCACCTACCGCTCCGAGGACGACTACCACAGCCCCGAGCGGCTGGTCATCGCCGCCGATCTGCGCCGGGCGCTCGCGAGCGACCAGCTCGTGCTCCACTACCAGCCGCAGGTGGAGCTCGGCCTCGGCCGCCCCGTCGCCGCCGAGGGGCTCGTGCGCTGGCAGCATCCCCAGCGCGGCCTGCTCGGCCCATTCGAATTCATCGAGGTCGCCGAGCGGACCGGACTGATCAAGGACCTCACCTACCGCGTGCTCGACGTCGGCCTCGGCGACCTGCGCCGCTGGACCGACGCCGGGCGCAAACTGTCGCTGTCGCTGAACGTCTCGGTTCGCAGCCTGCTCGACCGGCGCTTCCCCGAGGAGGTCGAGAAGCTGCTCGCCCTCCACGGCGTCGACGGCAAGGCGCTCACGCTCGAGTTGACCGAGAGCTCGCTGATGGTCGATCCCGAGGTCGCGAAGAAGACCATGCGCCACCTCGCCGAGGTCGGGGTGTCGGTCGCTATCGACGACTTCGGCACCGGCTACTCGTCTCTCGCCTACCTGACCGATCTGCCGATCGGGGAGCTCAAGATCGACAAGTCGTTCGTGCGGGCGATGGGGTCTGATGCCCGCAACGCGATCGTCGTCCGCTCGACGATCGAGCTCGCCCACAACCTCGGCCTGCGCACGGTCGCCGAGGGGATCGAGGACGCATTCACGTTCGAGCGCCTACGCGCGCTCGGTTGCGAGCTCGCGCAGGGCTTCCACATGAGCAGGCCACTTCCGGCCGAGAGCCTCGTGACCTGGTGGGACCTCCACACCACGACCCTCGCCGACTCCGCACCCAAGCCGGCGCCCGCGCCCGCACATGGCACCGCGCCGCGTCCGCTCACCCGGCTGAGCGTGGCCTGATGCTGCTCGTCGTCACCGCGCTCGCGCTGCTCGTGACGGTCCCGCTCGCCGGCGGGAACCTGACCCGGCTGGCCGACATCCGCGTCCGCGCCGTGTGGGCCGTGCTGCTGGCCGCGGCGATCCAGGTCGGGATCACGCAGATCCCCGGCGGGAGCCACTGGGTGCACGCGGCGCTGCACATCTTCTCCTACGTCCTCGACGCCTACTTCCTGTTCGCGAACCGCCGGCTGGCGGGCGTTCCGATCGTCGCGCTCGGCGCCGGGCTCAACGTCCTGGCGATCACGACCAACGGTGGCGTGATGCCCGCGAGCGCGTCGGCGCTGCGGATCTCGGGGATCGCGACCCGGGCCGGATTCGACAACTCGGCGCACATGGCCCACGCGCATCTGGCGTTCCTCGGCGACGTGATCCCGGTCCCCGGGCCGTGGCCGATCGGCAACGTGCTCAGCGTCGGCGACCTGATCATCTTCGTCGGCGCGTTGATCCTGCTGCACCACGCGTGCCGATCGCGCCTCCTCCCGCGCACCGCAGGCCGCGCGGTTCCGGACCCCTCCTCCTAGTCCAGGTACCGGTACGCGGGGAGCGTCAGGAACTCGATCAGGTCCGGCGACAGCGCCACCCGCTCGAAGATCTCGCGCGTCTCGTCGGGGCGACCGGCCTGCCAGGTCTCGTCGCCGACCCGTTCGCGGATCTTGGCCGTCTCCTCGTCGAGGACCTCGAGGACGAGCTCGGCGGTCACCGGACGCCCATCGTCGAGCTTCACTCCGTGGTGCACCCACTGCCAGATCTGCGTGCGCGAGATCTCGGCGGTCGCGGCGTCCTCCATCATCGAGTTGATCGCGGCCGCGCCGCGGCCGGTCAGCCAGAACGAGATGTACTGGAATCCGACGCTGACATCGGTCCGCAGGCCGTTCTCGGTGACCTGACCGGGCGTCGCCGCCAGATCGAGCAGCTCCTGCGCGCTGACGTGCACGTCGTCGCGCCGGCGCCCGAGCTGGTTGGGCGCGCCGCCGAGTCCCTGCTCGAACACCTCGCGCGCCACCGGCACGAGGTCGGGATGCGCGACCCAAGTCCCGTCGTAGCCTTGGGAGACCTCGCGCTCCTTGTCCTTGCGGACCCCGTCGAGCGCCTTCTCGTTGGCCTCCTCGTCGCCCTTGCGGCTCGGGATCAGAGCCGACATGCCGCCCATCGCGTGTGCCCCGCGCTTGTGACAGGTCGCCGCCAGCAACTCGGTGTAGGCGCGCATGAACGGCACGGACATGGTCACGTCGACGCGGTCCGGGAGGACCATCTCGGGGCGGTCCGGGAAGCACTTGATCGACGAGAAGATGTAGTCCCAGCGGCCGGCGTTCAGCCCCGCCGAGTGCTCGCGCAGCTCATACAGGATCTCGTCCATCTCGAACGCCGCCGGCAGCGTCTCGATCAGCACCGTCGCCTTGATCGTCCCCGGCGGGATCCCGAGCGCGTCCTGGGCGAACACGAACACGTCGTTCCACAACCGCGCCTCGAGGTGCGACTCCAACTTCGGCAGGTAGAAGTACGGCGCCGTGCCCGCTCGCAGCAGCCTCCGCGCGCAGTGGAATACGTACAGCCCGAAGTCGAACAGCGATCCGGACACCGGCTCTCCGTCGACCAGCAGGTGGCGCTCGGGGAGATGCCAGCCGCGCGGGCGAACGAGCAGCGTCGCCGGGTCGTCCGATAGCTCGTAGTCCTTGCCCTCGGAGTCGTGGTAGGTGATCGTCCCGTCGATCGCATCCCGCAAGTTCCGCTGGCCGTCGATCATGTTGTGCCAGGTCGGGGCGTTCGCGTCCTCGAAGTCCGCCATGAACCCGTCGGCGCCCGAGTTCAGGGCGTTGATCGTCATCTTGCGGTCGGTCGGACCGGTGATCTCGACCCAGCGCTGCTGCATGTCCGGCGGGACGGGCGCGACGCTCCAGTCGCCGTCGCGGATCTCCTGCGTACCGGGTAGGAAGTCGAGCAGCTCGCCGTCGGCCAGCCGGGCCCGGCGGCGGCCGCGCGCCTCGAGCAGCTGCTCGCGCCGGGGGCCGAACCGGTGTTGGAGCTCTGACACGAACTCGAGCGCGTCGGGGGTGATGACCTCGTCGAAGCCCGCCGGCATGGCGCCCTGGAGCTCGATGTTGTGGTTGGTCATCGCCGCATCCTCTCAGCTACCTCACGGATGAGGCTTCCCGACCGCCCTTGGATAAAACACGCTGCATCCACTCTGTCTCGGCGACGCACAACGCGCCCATCAGGGCGGCGACCGCGACCGCGAGGGCCCACGCGGACAAGCCGCCGGCGACCGCGTACAGCACGATCAGCGCAGCGGCCACCGCGAGCTTCTCGCGCTCGAGCTCGCCGACCATCCGCAGCGCGAAGCCGGCGTGTCCGAGCAGATACGCCGCCACGCCGCCGCACAGCGCGAGCCGAGCCGCGTCGGGCAGCGGCGCCGACACCGAATCGCGGGTGAGAACCTTGGCAGGCGCGGAGCGTCGGCGAGTCGGCGGCCTGCGCGTTCGCGGCCCACACGTACGCCGACCACGCCCACCACACAAGCGCGAGCACGAGCATCGCCCGCCCGAACCCCCGCCAGCTCAGATCCCGCCACAGCAGCGTGGTCACCTGCGTGATCGCGAACACGAACACGAGGTCCCACAGCAGCTCGACCGGGCTCGACCGGCGTTCCTCGAGCGGCTCCGGGGCCGGGGCTGGCTCGACTTCGTCCACGCGAGCAGTATTGCGGTGGCCCGACGCAGACTCGGTTCGCATAGCCTTGTCCGCTCGATGAAGCTCGGTGCGTATCTCGGCTATTGGGTCCCTGGTCAGCAGCCGGCCGACCAACTGGCGTTCGCCGTCGAGGCCGAGCGCCTCGGCTACGACTCGGTGTGGGCGGCTGAGGCGTACGGCTCGGACGCCGCGACGGTGCTCGCGTGGCTGGCCGGCGGCACGAGCAAGATCAAGCTCGGGTCGGCGATCTTCCAGATGCCCGCGCGCAGTGCGGCGATGACCGCGATGACCGCGGCGACGATCGACAACATCTCGGGCGGCCGGATGGTGCTCGGGATCGGCTCCTCCGGGCCGCAGGTGGCCGAGGGCTGGCACGGGCAGCGCTTCGGACGCCAGCTACAGCGGACCCGCGAGTACGTCGCGGTGCTGCGGCTCGCGCTCGCCCGCGAGCGGGTCGAGTACCACGGCGAGACGCTCGACCTGCCGCTGCCCGACGGCCCCGGCAAGCCGCTCAAGCTGATGATCTCTCCCGTGCAGGGGCGGATCCCGATCTATCTGGCCGCGATCGGCCCGAAAAACACGGAGCTCGCCGGCGAGGTCGCCGACGGGTGGATCCCCGTCTTCTTCTCGCCCGAGCACGTGTCCGGGGTCCGGGAGCTGCTCGAGGCGGGCGCGCGGCGGTCGGGACGCTCGCTTGACGACTTCGAGATGGCGCCGACGGTCAACACGTACGTGTCGGACGACCGCGAGGCGGCGAGGAACCTGATGCGCCCGGTACTCGCGTTGTATGTGGGCGGCATGGGCTCGCGCAAGCAGAACTTCTACAACCAGCTCGTGCAGCGCTACGGGTTCGAGGACGCCGCGCGCCAGGTCCAGGACCTGTACCTCGACGGCAAGAAGGACGAGGCCGCTGCGGCGCTCCCCGACGAGCTGATCGATCTGGTCACGTTGTGCGGCCCGAGGGATCACGTTCGCGATCGGCTGGCCGCGTTCCGCGAGGCCGGCGTCGGGACGCTGATGATCGCCCCGATGGCGTTCACCGGGCCCGAGCGGATCGAGCAGCTGCGCGCGGTGGCCGAGCTGGCAGCTTGAGCGCGCCGGCCGATCGACTGCGCTTCTTCCTGGGCGCGTTCGGCGAGCCCGGGCACGCCTTCCCGATGCTCGCGCTCGGCGCTCGCCTCGCCGCGCGCGGCCACGAAGTGACTTACGAGACCTGGTCGCGGTGGCGCGAGGACGTCGAGGCCGCGGGGATGCGGTTCGTGCCCGCGCCCGAGTATCCGCTGTTCCCGGAGCAGGGCCAGCCGTTCAAGATGTACGAGGCGGTCGTGCACGCCACCGGGGTTACGAGACGTGCGGTCGCAGAGACGCGCCCTCACGCCGTCGTGCACGACATCCTCACACTCGCGCCGGCGATGGCCGGCGAGCTCGAGGGCGTGCCGGTGGCGACGCTGATCCCGCACTTGTACCCGGCCGGCGCCCGGGGGTTCCCGCCGTACGCGGTCGGCGCCCGGCTGCCGCGAACGGCGCTCGGCCGCGGTCTGTGGGACGCGCTCGACCGGCCGCTCGAGGCGGGACTGCGGCGCGGTCGCGCCGAGCTGAACGACGCCCGCGTGCGGTTGGGGCTGCCGCCGGCATCCCGGCTTCACGGAGGGTTGAGCGAGCGGCTGTGCATGGTCGGAACGTTCCCCCAGCTCGAGTACCCGCGCCGCTGGCCGGCCGGCGTTCACGTCGTCGGGCCGCTGATGTGGGAGCCGCCGTTCGGCGACGTGCAGCCGCCACCCGGGACCGCTCCGCTCGTGCTCGTGGCGCCGTCGACCGCCCAGGATCCCTCACATCGGCTGCTACGAGCCGCGCTGCCCGGCTTACGCGACGAGCCCGTGCGCGTGCTCGCGACCTGGAACCGCCGGCCGTTGGGTGAGCCGGCCGCGGTCCCGGCGAACGCGAGGCTGGTCGAGTGGATCTCGTACACGAGGACGATGCCGGCGTGCGCGCTCGTCATCTGCCACGCAGGACACGGGACGATGGCGCGGGCGCTGGCGTGCGGCTGTCCGGTGTTGGCCGTCCCGCACATCGGGGACATGGCCGAGAACGCCGCCCGCGCGGACTGGGCCGGCGTCGGGGTGCGGCTGCCGTGGCGGTTGCTCGGGCCGGCGTCGTTGCGGCTCGCGGTGCGGCGGGCGCTGTCCGAGCCGGCGCTGACCGCACGAGCTCGCGAGCTGGCCGGGTGGGCGGCCGCGAATGACGGGGCGTCGGCGGCGGCGGACCTCGTCGAGCGGCTCGCTCTTGAGGGCGGTCAGCCGCCGTGCTCGAGCGGTTCGGGCGGACGCGCGCGGATGAACTCGATCAGCTCCGGTGCGTCCCCCTCAACGACGTCCATCGGCTCGCCCGCGCAGCTGCATAACTCGACAACCGCGCGCGCGTCGGTGACCTCGAGCGCTCGCCAGATCGCGCCGTGAAGCTCCCAGTCCTCGAGCTCCGCGATCGTCAGCCCCGCCCTCATGTCACACAAATCGTCGTTGTCCTGGGCACCTAACTTAGCTCCGGGGGTGGGACTCGAACCCACAACATTTCGGTTAACAGCCGAACGCTCTGCCGATTGAGCTACCCCGGATCGACGTGGGGCTCGTCCCGGGGACGAGGACGCCGAACTCTAGCGGTAACCGCGGCCAGCGCAGGCAGTCGCCGGCTCTAACCGAGACCCAACACGATGCTCGGCTGCGCCAACGTGCGAGCAACGGTACGCAACGAATCTGGCCCCGGTTTCACGTCGCGTTGACGCATACCCTGTCCCGGGCCGCATAGCATCGGGACCCGGTTGTCCGATCGATTGCTCAAGCGACGGCATGAGGCTTAGATCTTGACGGGTGGGCGCCGGGGCCGGCGGCCCGGGGGTTGGTCGATCGCGGCTGCCCTGCTGGTGGCGGTTGCCCTGCTCGCGGCGGGCTGCGGCGGGGGCGCGGGATCGGCCACTAGCGGGTCGAGCACCACGTCGAGCACGGGGAGCACGGAGAGCACCACCACGTCGGTGCTGACGCCCAACCCTCCGGGCGTCGGGATCCACAAGATCCGCCACGTGGTGATCATCATGCAGGAGAACCGCTCGTTCGATACCTACTTCGGCACCTATCCGGGCGCCGACGGCATCCCCGGGCTGGCCGGGAACCCCGGTAGCGTGCCGTGCGACCCGGATCCGGCCAGCGGCGGATGCGTGCGCCCGTTCCACGACCGCGACGACCGCAGCCTCGGGGGCCCGCACGCCTCAACCTCCGCGGTGGCCGACATCAACGGCGGGAAAATGGACGGCTTCGTGCGCGAGCAGGAGAGCGGCATGGCCGGCTGCGCCCAGACGTTCAACCCGGCCTGCGGCAACGGTGGCGGAACACCGGACGTAATGGGCTACCAAACGGGCGCGGAGATCCCGAACTACTGGACCTACGCGCGAGATTACGTGCTCCAGGACCACATGTTCGAATCGGTCGATTCCTGGAGCCTCCCCGCCCACCTGTACCTGGTCTCCGAGTGGTCGGCCTACTGCACGCTCCAGGACGACCCGGAGAGCTGCCGGAGCGCGATCGATCACCCGCAGAACCCGCCCGATTTCGCTCACCGGCTTGGCAACCCGCTGCCGACCAATCCGAACTACGCCTGGACCGACCTGACCTGGCTCCTGCACAAGGACCACGTCAGCTGGGCTTACTACGTCGACAAGGGAAGCCAGCCCGACTGCGACGACAACGCGGCGATGTCATGCGCCCCGGTCTCGCAGACCGCTCGGACCCCCGGTATCTGGAACCCGCTCCCCTACTTCACCGACGTCCAGCAGGACAACCAGCTCGGCGACATCAAGGCGCTGCCCGAGTTCTTCACGGCGGTGAAGGACGACCAACTGCCGGCGGTGTCGTGGATTACGCCGAACGGGACCGTGTCCGAGCACCCTCCCGGGCTGATCACGGCCGGTCAGACGTACGTGACGGGGCTGATCAACGCGATCATGCGAAGCCCCGAATGGAGCAGCACCGCGATCTTCCTCGCCTGGGATGACTGGGGCGGCTTCTACGACCATGTGGTTCCGCCGAAGGTCGACAGCCTCGGCTACGGGCTGCGCGTCCCCGGGTTGGTCATCAGCCCGTATGCGAAGCCGGGCTACATCGACCACCAGACGCTGAGCTTCGACGCGTACGCGAAGTTCATCGAGGACGACTTCTTGGGCGGTCAGCGGCTCAACCCGAACACAGACGGCCGTCCCGACTCCCGGCCCGACGTCCGCGAGGACGAGCCCATCCTCGGAGATCTCCAGAACGACTTCGATTTCAACCAGACGCCGCTGCCTCCGGTGATCCTGTCCGTGACGCCGCACACCGACCTGGTTCTGCCGGGACACGCCGCCGGGCAGGGCGCGCGGACGCGCTCGTCGACGCTCCCCGGCGTCAAGGGGCTCAGGCCGTTCGAAATCGCGGTCGCGGCGAAGTACCTGGGGATGACGCCCGCCGAACTGCGCAAGCAGCTCGCTACCAAGACGCTCGGGAAGGTCGCCCGTGCGCACGGGCGCACGGCGGCGCAGGTCCGCCAGGTAGTGCTGGCCGCCGTTCAGACAGAGCTGCCGAAGACGCTGCGGTAGGCCGCCGGTGCGGAGGTTCAGCGCGATCGGGGCGATCGGTTGAGCCCACGCGCGGACATCAGACGGCCTTTTCGAGCCGCGCGTAGACGGTCCGGCGCGCCGCCATCACGGACTCGCGTTCGCGGGCCAGCTCGCCGATTCCGGGCCCGCCCTCGGTCTTGGCGCGGCGGATCGCGCGGTCGAGCCTGGCCTGCTCGAGCACCAGGCGGGCGTGCTCGAGCTGATCGTCGCTGACCTGGCCTGCCAGCCCGGCTTCCTCGACGAGGCCGGCGACGGTCCTCGCGAGCGGCTCGTCGCCCGCGGGCAGATCGGCGAGCGGGGACTGCGTCCGGCCGGCGAGATGGCGCGCGGCGCGACGCAGCAGGTCACTGGTGATCAGCTGCTCGGTATCGATCTCGAACAGGGTTCGCGCACCCGCCGGCGGCAGCGCGATGCACAGCGCGAGGAACGTCCGCTCGGCGCGTAGGCCGTGGTCGAGGACCGGTGGCGCCGCCGTGGCGGCGGTCCCGTCCGCGCCGCCACCGCTCGCGCCGGCGCCGTTCTGCCGCGCGGCGCCCTCGATCAGCGAGCCGAGCCGAGCCTCGCTCAGCTCGAGCCTGCCGGCGACGCGACGCAGGAGCTCTTCGCTGAACGCACCCCGCGCCAGACCCTTGAGCGCCGGCAGCAGCTCGCGGAACGCGCGGTCGCGGCCCTCGGCGCTGCGCGTGTCGGTCCGCTCGAGGATCCGGTCGACGTGGAACGCGACGAACGGCACCGACGCCGCCACCCGTTCGCGTAGCGCGTCCGCGCCGGCGCGCTCGATCAGCTCCGCCGGGTCGGTTCCGTCCGGCAGCGCGACCACGCGGAGCTCGAGCTTGCGCTGGTCGGTGACCTGGGCGGCACGGAGCATCGCGTCCTGGCCGGCGCCGTCGGCGTCGAGGCACAGCACGAGGGTGGTGGCGATGCGCTGGAGCTCGTCGATCTGCTGGTCGGTGAGCGCGGTGCCCATGATCCCGACGGCGTTTCGCAGGTCGGCCTGGTGGAGCGCGAGCACGTCGGTGTAGCCCTCGACCAGGATCACGCTGCCGGCGCGGGTCGCCGACGCTCGCGCGCGGTCGAGCCCGAACAGCACCTTGCGCTTCTGGTACAGCTCGCCCTCGGCGGTGTTGAGGTACTTCGGCCGCTGGTTGTCGCGCATCGCCCGCGCGCCGAACCCGATGACGTTGCCCCGGGCGTCGGTCGAGGGGAACATGATGCGCTCGCGGAACCGGTCATAGATCTGGCCCGGGCGGTTCTGGGAGCGCTGCGCGAGACCCACGGCGAGCAGCTCCTCGTCGCTGAAGCCCGCCCGGCGCGAGGCGGTGAGAATCCGGTCCCAGGCACTCGGTGCGTAGCCGACCCGGAACTCGCGGAGCGTCTCCTCGCGCAGCCCGCGGTCTCGCAGGTACTCGCGAGCCGGCAACGCCTCGCGCGCCTCCCACAGATAACGGGCGTAGTACGCCGCGGCACGGCCGAGCAGCGACTGCAGCCGCTCGCGGCGCTGGCGCCGCTGCGACGCCTTCGGGTCCTCGTCCTCGGTTTGGAGCTCGACGCCGAAGCGGTCGGCGAGCGTCTGGAGCGCGCCCGGGAAGTCGAGCCCCTCGGTCTCCATCACGAACCTGAACACGTCGCCGGAGGCCTGGCACCCGAAGCAGTAATAGACCTTGTCGATCGGGTTGACGCCGAACGACGGCGTCCGCTCGTCGTGGAACGGGCAGCGGCCGACGTATTCGGTGACGCCGGCGCGGCGCAGCTCGGTGTGGTCCGAGACCACCGCGAGCATGTCGGCGGCGTCGCGCACGCGGTCGCGCGAGTCGGCCGTGAAGCGCACCCCACCCGCCCTCACGGCGCGAACGCCACCGGCACGTTCAGCTCCTCGAACGTGCGGATGCAGAACCGGTCGGTCATGCCGGCGAGGTAGTCGGTCACCCTGCGAGGGAGATCGCCGGGCGGGGTCGAGGCGGGGATCTCCTCCGAATGGGCGCAGTAATAATCGAACAGCGAGCGCACGACCACCCTGATCTTGGCGTGCTCGTGCGTCGCGGCGGACCCCAGGTACACGCGCTCGAACATGAACGCGCGGAGCTCGGCCATCGCCCCGCCGACCGTCTCGCCCTGCACGATGTCGCCGCTGCGCTCGGAATGCTCGACCAGGTCATGCACGAGCATGTCGATCCGCTTCGATCCGGTGTCGCCGAGGGTCTCGAGCGGTCCTTGCGGGAGGTCGTCCGGCACGAGGACGCCGGCGCGCAGGGCATCGTCGATGTCGTGGTTGATGTACGCGACCCGATCCATCACGCGGACGATCTTGCCCTCGAGCGTGGCGGGCTCCGGGGCCCGGCCGGAGTGGCTCACGATCCCGTCGCGGACCGGCTCGGTCAGGTTCAGGCCGTGGCCGTCGCGCTCGAGCGTGTCGACCACCCGCAGCGAGTGCTCGTGGTGCAGGAACCGCAGACCGAAGCGCTCGGTCAGGCACTGGTCGAGCGCGTCTTCGCCGACGTGCCCGAATGGCGGATGGCCCAGGTCGTGTCCGAGCCCGATTGCCTCGACGAGATCCTCGTTGAGTTGCAGCGCCCGCGCCACCGTCCGGGAGATCTGCGTGACCTCGAGCGTGTGGGTGAGCCGCGTGCGGTAGTGGTCGCCCGCCGGCGCCACGAACACCTGCGTCTTGTACTTGAGCCGCCGGAACGCCTTGCAATGGACGATCCGGTCGCGGTCGCGCTGAAACGGGGTGCGTAGTCCGCAGTCCGGCTCAGGCCGTTGCCGGCTCGCGGGGTACGACGCGGTGGCGAGCGGCGCCAGATCCCGCGCCTCTCGCGCCTGAATCCGCTCGGCGAACGCCGCTGCGACCGCGCCGGCGGGATGTCCGGATTCGGAGCTGATGACCTGACCACTCATCACCTCTCGATTCTGACAGCGCCCAGCGCCGGCGGGCCGAGTTGTGACAAAGCCGTTGCCGGTGCGCGCGTGGGATTGCGGCCACGAGGGGTACTGGGCGCCGCGCGGTAGCGGGCGGTCGTTGGTCGTCGGTTGTTGCCGGCGGGCAGCGGCGGCGGTCCCTTCGTTCGCACGTGGTCGGCTGGCGACCTGCATAACCTGACAACGGAGGCGTCAGGCCGGGACCGTGTCAGATCCGGCATGCACCACATGCGCGGAATGACACGGTCATTGTCGAGCGCGCCGATTGTCAGGTTTTGCAGGGTTTTCCGGCCCATCCGGGCTGCGTCCGCCATCGAGCACCCGAACCCTCCCTCAGGTGCCCGCCGTTAAAAGCCATTCGCCGACCGAACTGTGGAGCGGGCGGTCGGTGGCGGGTCGAACGGCAACGCGATGCGACGGGAACCGACCGCCGGCGCCTCACACAGGCCCGGGTGCGAACCCCACGACCGACGGCCGGCCCCTGGCCGTGCTCAGGAGCGGGCGCAACCGGACGTGCGCGTGGTGCTCGGCAGTTTCGTTGATCGCGCGCTCGGCCTGGGCCAGCGCCAGCTCGGACGCGTCGGGCGCCTGCGCGAGCGGGCGGCCGAGCGCACCGACCAGGAAGCTGTGGGACTCCTCGGCAAACGGGAACGCGGCCGCCTCGCAGGAGTTGCACACGACGCCTCCGGCGGCGGCGGAAAAACCCCGCAAATGGGACGATTCTCCGCAGCTGGCGCAAGACCCCAGCTGGGGCAGGATGCCGGCGGCCAGCAGCAGCTTCAGCCGAAACGCGAGCCCGTTCGCCGGACGCGCGTTGCCGGCGTCGAGGTCCAGCAGCGCGAGCTCGTTGGCGAGCAGGCGGAACACCTCGGGATGCGGATCGGGGGTCTCGAACAGGCGGCCGACCGCGTCGCACGCCCGCGCGGCGGAGTCGAGCGTCGCGGCGTGATCGCGCAGCGACCCGTGCGTGGCGATCGTGTCGACGCTCGTGACCGTATGCAGGTCGCTGCGGCCCTGGTACAGGATCAGGCCGATGTGGAAGAACGGCTCGAGCCTCGCGCCGAACCGGCTGCGGGCGCGCCGCACTCCCTTGGCGATCGCCGCCACCCGACCGTACCCCGGCGTGTACAGATGCAGGACCCGATCCGCCTCGCCGTATCTGATCGAGCGGAGCACGATCGCCTCGGTTCTCAGCGAACCGGGCATCGCCACTCGTCCGCTATACTTAATGAAGCTATGCCGCCCGTCATGATGTACACAACCGATGCGTGTCCGTTCTGCATCAGGGCCAAGAGTCTCCTCGCCAAGCGCGGAATCGAGTACGAGGAGATCAATCTGGCACGCGACCCGGACGGCCGTGCCGAGCTCGTCGAGCGGACCGGGATGTTCACCTTCCCGCAGATCTTGATCGGCGGCGAGACGATCGGCGGGTTCAACGAACTCGTCGCTGCGGACCGCGCGGGACGGCTCGCCGAATTGCTCGCGGCCTAGCGCCGATCCGCGCCGGCGCGACGGGCCCGGGGCTTCGGCTGGCAGCGCTCACACACGTACGTACCGCGCCCACCGACGACGATCTTGCGGATCGTGTGACCGCACCGCGGGCATGGCTCGCCGGCGCGTCGGTGGACCATGAAGCGATCCTGGAACGAGCCCCGGGCTCCGTCGACGTGGCGGAAGTCGTCGATCGACGCCCCCTTCGCCTCGATGCCGGCGCTCAACGCCTCCTCGATTCCCTCCCGCACCCGCTCCCAATCCGCGGCGCTCAACCGCCCGGCCGGGCGCAGCGGATGGATCCGCGCGCGGAACAGAGCCTCGTCGGCATAGATGTTGCCGACGCCGGCGATGTGGCGCTGATCGAGCACGAACGCCTTCACCGGAGCGGTGCGCCCCCGTGCGAGCTCGCGCAGGTGGGCGCCGGTGAACTCGGGCGTGAGCGGCTCGATCCCGATCCGGGCGGACAGATACTCGTCGCGGGCGGCCGCACAGTGGACCAGATGACCGGTGCCGAACCGGCGCGGGTCGACGTACACGAGGCGATGTCCGCCGTCGAGCTCGAACATCACGCGCGTGTGGATCGGCGGGATCGCGGGGTCGTACAACAGCGTCCCCGTCATGCGCAGGTGCTGCAGGAGGAACCGCTCGTCGGACAGCGACCAGACCAGGTACTTGCCGGCGCGGCCGATCCGCTCGACGACCGCTCCTTGCAACTCGGCCTCGACCGCCGCCGGCGGGTCGGGGCGCGTCCACCTCGGATCGAGGATCTGGGCGTCGACGATCGTCCTCCCCTCCAGGTGCGGCGCCAGCTGGCGGCGGATCGTCTCGACTTCGGGCAGCTCGGGCATGGTCCTCGGTACGCCTCCGCCCTAGACGAACGATTCCCCGGGGAGCCCGGTTGAAGCGGTAGCCGGAGCGGGAGCGGCCTCGCGGCCCGTGAGCCACGCGAGCACGCTCGCGCCAACGTCGGCCAGCGACCCGTCGTGCCGGCGCGCGCGATGCCCCGCGAACGCCGCTAGCAGCGCGAACGCTCGCCTCACCGACCTTGGTCGTCCGCGGGACGCGACGCGATCAACCTTCCCCGTCCCAATAATCGAGTCGCTCCAACCGACCGATCACGCCGATCCCCTTGAACGCGATCTTGTTCGAGCGGGGGTAGTAGCAGACATCGCCGGAGTGGCGCATCCCGTAGGCGAGATACGTGAGTCCGGAGTCGCCGGCACGGAACATGTGCGCAACCCCGGTCCCCGCCGGCCGCGAGATGACGTGGCCCGGCCGGACCGGCACCTCCTCCTCGGCGAGCACGACGCACGCCGTCGCCGTCGAGGATCACGAAGATCTCCTCCTCGAGCGAGTGGCAGTGCGCCGGCGCCGACTCCTTGCCCGGCGCGACCACGACGTGCTGAATCCCCGTCGTGACCGAGCCGGCGGCGCGGCCCAGGTTGCGGCGGGTCCGGACCACGCGCGGGCGCTCGACCGTGACCGCCTCGACGTCCTCTACATTGACGATCGTGGGTGGCCGTGGCGCGGGTTCCCGGGGGAGCGGCGGCGGGCCGAGCTCGGACTCGAGGACGAACTGGGTCGCGAGGCCGTCGATCGCGCCCGGAAGCGAGCCGACCAGGCGGCTGCCGACGTACGACATCCCCAACCGGGGGAAGGCGACGCTCTCGTCCTCGCTGCGCTCGCCGAACGCGAGCACGTCGAGCGGCTCGAGCGCGTGGAGCGTGTGCGCGCCGCGCCCCGGCAGGTACACGATGCAGTCGCCGGCGCGGACCTCGGCGGCCTCGCCTGATTGCCACGAGAGCCCGCGTCCGCCGAGCACGTAGAAGATCTCCTCCTCGCGCCCGTGCTCGTGCGCCGGCGTCGACCAGCAGCCCGCCGGTACCTCGATCCGGCGAACGCCGACGTTCACGCAGCCGGCCGCGACCCCGACCATCGTCCAGCGGCCGCGCAGATGTCCGGCGGTGCGTTCCCGCGCCGGCACTTCTTCGAGGTGTGCGATCCCCACAGGGGGAATGTACGACTAGGACTCTCCCGGCGCGATCTGCGCCCGGGGGTGCGCGTCGAAGTACACGTCGCGCAGCCGTTCGGTCGACAGGTGGGTGTAGATCTGCGTCGTGCCGATGTCCGCGTGGCCGAGCATCTCCTGGAGCGAGCGCAGGTCGCAGCCGCCGGTCAACAGGTGAGTGGCGAACGTGTGGCGGAGCGTGTGCGGGCTCATCCGGTGCTCGAGTCCGGCGGTCCGGGCGTGGCGGCGGACGATCTTGTAGAGACCCTGACGCGTGAGGCCGCCGCCACGGAGATTCACGAACACGCGCGGCTCCGGCCGCACGCCAACGAGCTGGGGGCGGCCCCTGTCGAGGTACGCCGCCAGCGCCTCGATCGCCTTGCCGCCGACCGGGACGATCCGCTCCTTGGAGCCCTTACCGTGCGCGCGGAGGATCCCAGCTTCGAGATCCAGCTCGGACAGCTCGAGTCCGATCGCCTCGGACGCCCGGAGCCCGCACGCGTACATCGTCTCGAGCAGCGCGCGATCGCGGAGCGCCGCCGGACTCGTCCCGGTGGGCTGCTCGAGCAGCCGACCGACCTCGTCGCGGCTGAGGACCTTGGGCAGGCGCGCCCGTGCGCGAGGGGCGCGCAGCTCGGAGGCGGGGTCGCCGTCGATGATCTGCTCGCGACGCAGGTGGCGGTAGAAAGAGCGCAGGCAGGCGATCTTGCGCTGGAGGGTCGCCGGCGCCGCGGCGGGCCGCCCGGAGCTACCCGTCGCCAGCTCCGAGATGAACTCCATCAGGTCGACGGTCTGCACCTCGAGCGGGTCGAGCGCGTGGCGCTCGAGGAACTCGGCGAACTGCTGGAGGTCCGAGCGGTAGGCCTCGAGCGTGTTGCGCGACAAGCCCCGCTCGAGCTCGAGGTAGCCGAGGAAGTCGAACGTCAGCTCGACGATCCGGCTAGCGCCGGCCACCGTGTGCGCGGTTGCCATGCCCCGGGTATTCGGGACCGCCTCCGGGGCTCCTCCCGCCGGAGGGCTACGCGCGTCGGTACACGTACGCCTCGGTGGTGTACCCGAGACGTATCGGTTGCTCGGGGACGCCGGCCGCGAGCGTCCGCAACCGCTCGAACACCGATGCTCGCTCCGGCTCGGGCAGGGCGGCGATGTAGCTGATCGAGCTGAAGCGGTCGACGAACGCGTCGCAGTCGAGTACCTGCTCGAACTGCACCTCGATCTCACCCGCCGCCGCGAACAGGCCGCTGTCCTCGACCGGGTGGCGCCACTCGCCGCGGTAGTGGCTGGGCGAGTCGCGGTGGTAGGGCTCGATGATCGCCCTGACCGCCGCGTGGAGCGGCTCCTCCATGCGCCGGCGGTTCCAGATCAGGCCGAACCGTCCGGCCGGCCGAAGCACGCGATGAAACTCCGCGACCGCCACCGGGCCGTCGAACCAGTGAAACGCCTGGGCGACGACGACCGCGTCGACGCTCTCGTCATCGACCGGCAGCGCCTCCGCCGTGCCGGCGAGCGCCCGGGCCTCGGGCACAACCTGCTCGAGCACGGCCCGCATCCCGGCGACCGGCTCGAGGGCGAGCACCGTCGCGCCGCTCGGGACCAGCTCACGAGTCAGCTTCCCGGTCCCGGCGCCGACGTCGAGGACCGTCCGCCCGGGCTCGAGTCCGAGCTCGGTGCAGAGCCACTGCACCGCCTCGCGCGGATAGCCGGGACGGCCGCGCTCGTACGCCTCCGCTCCCTGCTGGAAGCCGCGTGCCGCCTGGTCGTGGACGCTCACGACTCGTCGCCCGTCCGGGCAGTGGCGCCTGCCCGCCGCGCCACCAACCACAGCAGCGCGATCAGCGTCTTGGAGTCTTCGCACTGCGTGATCGCGTCGTCGAGTCGCGCGAGTGGCCACGGCACGATCTCGATGCGCTCGTCCTCGTCGCCCTCGACCTCTGGGCTGTCTGAGAGTCCTGTCGCGAGGTACAGCCAGACGCGCTCGTCGCTGAACCCGGGGCTGGTGTAGAACACGAACAGCTCCTGCCAGCCAGAGGCAAGCTTCCCGATCTCCTCGGCGAGCTCGCGCTTGGCGGTCTCGAGCGGCGCCTCGCCGGGGACGTCGAGCTTGCCGGCGGGGATCTCGAGTGACGCTGACGCCCCGATCACCTCGCGCGGCTGGCGGGTCAGCCACACGTGCTCGTCGTCGAGCGCGATGATCCCGACTGCGCCCGGATGCCACACCTTGTCGCGCGTGACCTCGGTCCCGTCGGAGTGGCGGAAGCGCTCGACCCCAGCGCGGACGATCGCACCCTCCCACTTGACCTCGGCGCCCAGGAGCTCCGCGGCGTGGCTCACGCCGTCGCCTCCTCGTCGGCGCTCAGTGCGCGGCCTGCCTCCTCGACCACCGCGATCGCGACCTCCAGCATCCCTTCGAGCGCGTCGATGCTGATCCGCTCGGTGGGCTCGTGGTTGTGCTCGGTCCCGTCGGCCAGGCACAGGCACGGAAAGCCCGCGACCCGGAGGGTGTTCGCGTCGGACGCGCCGCCGGTGACGATGTGCTTGGGCTCGTACCCACAGGCGCGCAGCGCCTGCTCGGCGACCGCGACCTCGACCGCGCGCGGGCGGATCCGGTAGCCCTCGAACCCGCGCTGCATGGTGACGTCGAGGTCGCACTCGGCGGCATCGGCCGCCTCCTGGAGGTGATCGATCATCTCGGTCGCGACCGTCTCGGCGCGCTCCCGGTCGAGGCTTCGCACCTCGGCGACGATCCGGCAGCGCTCGGGGATCACGTTGATCGCGGTCCCGCCCTCGATCATGCCGACGTTCGCGGTGGTCTCCGCATCGAGCCGGCCGAGCCGCATCGCGGCGATTGCGCTCGCCGCGGCCGCGATCGCGCTGCGGCCCACCTCGGGGCGGACGCCCGCATGCGCGGCGTGTCCCCGGAGCTCGGCGTCGATCCGATGGTGGGTGGGCGACGCCAGCACGATCTCGCCGATCGGCGTCGCGTGGTCGAACACGTACCCGAACCGACTGTCGAGGCGGCTGGCGTCGAACGCCTCCGAGCCGCGCAGCGACACCTCCTCACAGATCGTGAACAGCAGCTCGAGCCCGACCTCGGGCGGCCGGCGCGCGCTGGTGGCGCGGCGCGCGAGCTCGAGGATGACCGCCACCGCGGACTTGTTGTCAGCGCCGAGAATCCCATCCCCCGCGTTCTCCCAGCCGCCGTCGACCTGGACCGGCTCGACCGGAGCGGTGAGCGGCACCGTGTCCATGTGCGCGCACAGCAGGATGCTGTCGGCGCCCGGGCGGGGACCGGGAATGCGCGCGAGCAGGTTGCCGGCGTCCGAGCCGGCGCGCGCCCCCGCGTCGTCCTCCTGCACCTCGAGCCCCATCGCGCGCAGCTGGCCGATGATCCAGTCCGCGCACGCGCGTTCGTGACCTGAGGGGCTCTCGATCCGGCACAGCGTCGCGAACGTCTCGTTGAGTCGTTCGCGCTCGGCGTCGGTGGTGCGCCTCACCGCGCGGTGGCGGAGGTGGCGGCGCCCTCGCCGTGCTGCGCGGCGCCGTTGCCGCCGTGGACGACGGCCACCGTCTGCCCGGCGTGCTCGAGCGCCGCGCCGACGAACTCGCGGAACAGCGGCGCCGGCCGCTCGGGACGGGACTTGAACTCGGGGTGGTACTGCGAGGCGACGAAGAACGGGTGCTGATCGACGGGCAGCTCGATCGCCTCGACGAGCCGTTCGTCGGGCGAGGTACCCGAGCACACCAGCCCGACCGCCTCGAGGCGCCGGCGCAGGTGGTTGTTGACCTCGTAACGGTGGCGGTGGCGCTCGTACACGACCGGCTCGTCGTAGAGCTCGCGGATGCGGGTGCCGGCATGGAGCTTGACCGGGTCGGCACCGAGGCGCATCGTCCCGCCCATGTCGGCGATCTCCTTCTGCTCGGGCAGGAGGTCGATCACCGGGAACGGCGTCTCGAGGTCGAACTCGGTCGAGTTCGCGCCCTCCATCCCGGCGACGTGGCGCGCGAACTCGCACACCGCGAGCTGCATGCCCAGGCAGATGCCGAGGTACGGGATCTTCTTCTCGCGGGCGAGCTGGGCGGCGCGGATCATGCCCTCGATCCCGCGGCCCCCGAATCCGCCGGGGATCAGGATCCCGCTCGCCTTGTCCAACCGCGCCGCCACGTCGGGGTCGCCGACCTCCTCGGAGTCGATCCAGTCGACCTCGACCTTCGCGCCGTGGTGAGTGCCGGCGTGGCGGAGCGCCTCGACGACCGACAGGTAGGCGTCCTCGAGGCGGACGTACTTGCCGACGAGCGCGATCCGCACGCTCTGTGTGGCCTCGCTCGACCGCCGCGTGATGTCCTCCCAGCCGCTCAGATCGGGCTCCGGCGCCTCGATCCCGAAGTGCTCTCTGAGCACGTAGTCGTCGACGCCCTCTTCACGGAACACGAGCGGCACCCGGTAGGTATCGGGCACGTCGAATGCGGACACGACGGCCTCGACCGGCAGGCTCGCGAACAGCGCGATCTTGCGCCGGATCTCGTCCCCGAGCATCGACTCCGAGCGGGCGATGACCATGTCGGGCGCGATCCCGATGCGTCGCAACTCGTTGACCGAGTGCTGGGTCGGCTTTGTCTTGAGCTCGCCGGCGTGTCCGATGTACGGGACCAGCGTGAGGTGGATGAACATGCAGCGCCGCCGGCCGACGTCGACCGGGAATTGGCGGATCGCCTCGAGGAACGGGAGCGACTCGATGTCGCCGACGGTCCCGCCGATCTCGGTGATCACGAAGTCGACGTCGGTCGCCTCCGCCATCAGCTTGATCCGCTGCTTGATCTCGTCGGTGATGTGCGGCACGACCTGGACGGTGGCGCCGAGGTAATCGCCGCGGCGCTCGCGCCGGATCACCGTGTTGTAGATGCCGCCGGCGGTGACGTTCGACGCCCGGCTGGTGTTCGCGTCGGTGAAGCGCTCGTAGTGGCCGAGGTCGAGGTCGGTCTCGGCGCCGTCCTCGGTCACGAACACCTCGCCGTGCTGGTAGGGCGACATCGTGCCGGGGTCGACGTTGATGTACGGGTCAAACTTCTGGAGCTGGACATCCAGCCCGCGGGAAACCAGCAGCCGGCCGATCGATGCGGCGGCGATTCCCTTGCCGAGCGAGGACACGACCCCGCCGGTGATGAAGATGAATCGCGTTTCGCCTGAAGGCATCAGTTCGTTTCCCGAGTGTAGTGGGGTCTCGACGATCTGAAGGTAGCGACCGGTCCGGACGCCGGGAGGGCTGCACGAAAAAGCGAACTCGTGGGACGCTTTTCGTGCAGGCTCTCACGCGGCGCGCAAGAGCTGGCGGGCGTGGCGGCTCGCCGCGCGGTCGCCCTCGGCCGCGCCCAGCATCCGGACGAGCTCGCCGACGACGTCGTTGCCGCCGAGCGTGGACACCGTCGTCCGCGCCGGCATCGCGCTCGAGTCCTTGACGATCGTGAAGTGGCGCGCGGCCATCGCCGCGACCTGTGGCAGATGGGTGATGCAGAGGATCTGCCGGCCCTCGGCGAGCGCGCGCAGGTGCTCGCCGACCGCCCGGGCGGTGTGACCGCCGATGCCGGCGTCGATCTCGTCGAACACGAGCAATGGCCCGCCGGTCGCCGCCCCCCCGGGAACGCCCCCGTCCTCGCCGGCGCCACCCCCGGGTGCGCCACCGGAGTGCGCCACGCTCAGGATCGCCAGCATCACCCGCGACAGCTCGCCGCCCGAGGCGATCTCGCGCAGCGGCCCGGCCGGCATACCCGGGTTCGGGGCGATCACCAGCGACACCTCGTCCGCGCCGCGCGGCCCGCACCCGTCCTCACGCGGGCGGACCTCGACCTCGAACTCGGCATCGGACATCGCCAGCTCGGCGAGGCGCTCGCGCACCGCGGCGGCGAGCGCCGGCGCCCCCTCCCGCCGTCGCGCAGACAGCTCGCCGGCGAGCCGATCGAGCTCCGCCCGGGCCTCGACGAGCGACGCCTCGACCTCGGACAGCGCGATCTCGACCCGCTCGAGCTCCTCGCGCCGCGCCCGGCAACGCTCGGCGTGGGCGAGCACGTCGGCGATCGAACCCCCGTGCTTGCGCTCCAGCCGGGCGAACAGCGCGAGCCGCTCCTCGACCTCCTCGAGCCGGCCCGGCGACGTCTCCAGCCCGAACACGTACGAACGGAGCGCGGCGCTCAGCTCCGAGGCCTCGTGGCCGAGCGCCTCGGCGCGCTCGGACAGGGCGGCGAGCTCCGGGTCGATCCCCGCCGCAGCGGCCAACTGCGCCGCCGCGGAGGCGAGCAGCTCCGCCGCACCACCGCCTCCGTCCTCGGGTGAGATCGCCTCGGCTCCACCGCCCGCGGCGCCCCGTAGCGTCTCCAGGTGCCGCAGCCGGTCACGCTCTACCGTCAGCTGCGCAGCCTCGGCCTCTCCAGGCGACACGCTTTCGATCTCGTCGAGCTCGAACGCGAGCAGGTCGAGCTCGCGCTCGCGGCCGGCGGCGAGCTCGCTCACGCCGGCGAACCGCTCCTCCAGCGCCCGCACCCGGGCATGCGCGTCGGCGACCCCCATCCGGAGCTTGCCGTGCGTAAGCCCGCAATACCCGTCGAGCACGTCGAGCTGGACGGCCGCGAGCATCAGCTTGCGATGCTCGTGCTGACCGTAGAACGACAGCAGCGCGCTTCCGAGCTCGCGCAGGTCGGCCACGGTCGCCGAGCGGCCGCAGACGTACGCCCGCGTCCGGCCGTCCGGCCATACGCGCCGCGCGAGCACGATCTCCTCGGCTCCTGTGGGCAGAACCTCGGCGCCCGCGAGCGAGGCCGGCAGCGAGAACACGCCCTCGACGTAGGCCTCGGCCGCGCCGGCGCGCACGACGCCGCCGCCGGCGCGGGGTGGGCGGGCTCCCAATAAAAGGTCGAGCGCCTGCGCGAGCAGGGTCTTGCCGGCGCCGGTCTCGCCGGTGACGACGTTGAGGCCCGGAGCGAGCGTCAGCTCGGCGCGATCGATCAGCAGCAGGTTCTCGACTCGCAGCTCTTGCAGCATCCGAGGGGTGTACCACCGCGCCCCGACGGAATCCGGACGATCGCATCCCCATCGAATCCGGATGATCGAAGGTCGTTCTAAAGTCCGCGCGGATGTCGACCGTGCTCGTACCGCAGGAGCAGGATTTTCCGCGCTGGTATCAGGATGTGGTCGCCAAGGCGCAGCTGGCCGAGAACGGTCCGGTGCGCGGCACGATGGTGATCCGCCCGTGGGGCTATGCGATCTGGGAGCGTCTCCAGGCGTCGATCGACGAGCGGATCAAGGCCACGGGCGCTCGAAACGCGTACTTCCCGTTGCTGATCCCGGAGGCGTTCATGCGGCGGGAGGCGGAGCACGTCGAAGGGTTCAGTCCCGAGCTGGCGGTGGTGACCCACGGCGGCGGCAAGGAGCTCGAGGAGCCGGCGGTGGTCCGCCCGACGAGCGAGACGATAGTCAATTCCTCGTTCGCTCGATGGATCTCGAGCTACCGCGACCTGCCGCTGCTGATCAACCAGTGGGCGAACGTGGTCCGGTGGGAGCTGCGGCCGCGGCTGTTCCTCCGCAGTTCGGAGTTTCTCTGGCAGGAGGGGCACACCGCCCACGCCACCAGCGAGGAGGCGCACGCCTACGCCCTGCGGATCCTCGAGGACGTCTACACCGACGCGATGGTTCAGGAGCTCGCGATCCCTGTGTTCCGCGGCCGTAAGACCGAGCGGGAGAAGTTCGCGGGCGCGGACATCTCATGGGCGTGCGAGGGCGTGATGCGCGACGGGAAGGCGTTGCAGATGGGCACTTCGCACGAGCTCGGACAGAACTTCGCGCGGGCGTTCGGCATCCAGTTCAGCGATCGCGACGGTCAGCTCCGTCACGTCTGGCAGACCTCGTGGGGCGTGTCGACGCGCCTGCTGGGCGCGATGATCATGGTTCACGGCGACGATCACGGGTTGCGGGTGCCGCCCCGCCTTGCCCCGATCCAGGTTGTCGTCCTGGTCGCGCGCGCCGGCGAGGGCGTGATCGAGGCCGCGACCTCGGTCGTGGACGAGCTCGAGCGAGCCGGCGTGCGCGTTGAGCTCGACGATCGGGTCGACGTCTCGCTCGGGCGACGGATCATCGACCACGAGCTCCGCGGCGTCCCGGTTCGCGTGGAGCTCGGTCCCCGGGATGTGGCCGCTGAGCAGGCCGTGGTCGCCCGCCGCGCCCGCGCCGACAAGGAGACGCTTCCGCTGCGAGCGCTCGCCGACATTCCGCGGATGCTCGTTGATGATCAGAGCGAGCTGCTCGCGCAGGCAACCGCGCTGCGTGACACGCGCACGCGGCCTGCCCGATCGCTCGAGGAGGCGCGGGAGCTGGCCGGCGATGGTCTCGCCCGCCTCCCCTGGCGAGCCTGCGGCGAGGACGGAGAGGCCCGCCTGGCGCAGGCGGGCGTGTCGGTGCGCTGCCTGCTGCGCGAGGACGGCGAACCGGTCGACGATCCCGACGCGGACGGGGTCGACGCGCTCGTGGCGCGCGCATACTGAGCGCACCCTCCGTTGTTGACCAGCGGTCAGGTAGGATCTCGAGCACGCGCGCTGCAGCTCTCCCTGAGGCCCGAGACCTCGTCGAGGGCTTCAGGCAGCAGACCATGGACATGGCGCTCGCGCGGCTCACCCACAGCGAGACCGCCCGCCCGGCGCTCCGCACGGTGCTCAGGGGCTGGCTTGGCTACATGGACGCCGCGATCCTCGACTGGACCGAGCACGGCGATCTCCCGCGTGAGGACCTCCGCGACCTGCTGGTCGCCGCGTTCGTCGGCGCGCTGCTGTCGGCCCAGGAGGCCGACCCGCGGATCCAGCTCGACCTGAGCGGCTGAGATACGGTAACGGCCCGCAACATCTAGGAGAGGAGAGCGATGGCCACCAGCGCGTCCGGGCTCGAACAGCGCCACGTCACCACCGGCCCGACCGACGTCGACGTCTCCGGACTGAAGCGCGCCTTGGCGCAGGCCGTCTCCGGCGAGGTCCGCTTCGACGCGGGCACGCGCGCGATGTACGCCAACGACTTCTCGATCTACCGGGCGGTGCCGATCGGCGTTGTCATCCCGAAAGGCCCGGACGACGTGATCGCGGCCGTCGCGATCTGCCGGGAGTACAACGCGCCGGTGCTCCCGCGCGGGACCGGCACCGCCCCGAGCGGTCAGACGACCAACGTAGCGGTCGTGTTCGACTACTCGAAGTACTACAACCAGATCGTCGAGCTCGATCCGGACTCGCGACGCGCGATCGTCGAGCCCGGCGTCATCTGCGACCAGCTCCGCAACGCCGCCGAGGAGTTCAACCTCACCTACGGCCCGGACCCGGCGACGCACGAGTACTGCACGTTCGGCGGCATGCTCGGCAACAACTCGTGCGGCACCCACTCGCTGATGGCGGGCAAGACGAGCGACAACGTGATCGAGCTCGACGTCGTCCTCTACGACGGCACGCGGCTCACCGTCGGGCCGACCTCCGACGAAGAGCTCGAGCAGATCATCAGAGCCGGCGGTCGCAAGGGCCAGATCTACTCCGACCTCCGAGACCTGCGAGACCGAGTGGCAGACCGGGTCAGGCAGGAGTTCCCCGACATCCCCCGCCGCGTTTCCGGGTACAACCTCGACGAGCTGCTCCCCGAGAACGGCTTCAACGTCGCCCGCGCGCTCGTCGGCTCGGAGGGCACGTGCGCGAACGTGCTGCACGCGACGGTCCGCCTGGTCCCGAGCCCCCAGCACCGGCGGACGGTGCTGCTCGGCTACCCCGACGTGTTCACGGCGGCCGATCACGTGCCGGTGATCCTCCAGCGGTGCAAGCCGATCGGCCTTGAGGGGTTCGACGACCAGCTGATCAAGAACATGATCGCCAAGAGCCGGCTCGCCACCGAGCGCAAGCTGCTCCCCGACGGGCGGGCATGGCTGTACATCGAGTTCGGCCAGGACGACCCCGATGCGGCGATGGCCGAGGCGCGCCAGGCGCTCGAGGACCTGACCGACGGGCCGCAGATCGACGCCCGGGTGATCGCCGACAAGCTCGACCAGGTGAGCGTCTGGAAGGTCCGCGAGAGCGCGGTCGGCGACAGCCGCGCCCCAGGCTACATGGACGCCGAGGGCAACTGGGAGGACGCCGCGGTCCATCCCGACAAGCTCGGGGCTTACCTGCGGGACTTCCAGCAGATCCTCGACGACCACGGCTACCGCGTGCGTCTACTACGGCCACTTCGGCCAGGGCTGCGTGCATACCCGGATGGACTTCGACCTCAAGAGCGCCGCCGGCGTCAAGACGTTCCGGTCGTTCATGGAGAAGTGCGCCGACCTCGTCGTTGCGTACGGGGGCTCACTGGCTGGCGAATATGGCGAGGGTCACGGCCGCGCCGAGCTGCTGCCGAAGATGTTCGGGCCCGAGCTCATGGCGGCATTCGTCGACTTCAAGAAGATCTGGGATCCCGACACGAAGATGAACCCGAACCGTCTGATCGGCGACGTCAAGCTCGACGAGGGCCTCCGGCTCGGCCCGGACTACCGGCCGCCCGAGCTCAAGACCCACTTCGCCTACCCCGACGACGGTGGCTCGTTCGCGACCGCGATCGAACGGTGCTTCGGGATGGCGAAGTGCCGCAACCTCGGCAGCGTCACGATGTGCCCGAGCTTCCACGTCACCCGCGAGGAGCGCCACTCGACGCGCGGCCGCAGCCGGCTGCTGTTCGAGATGCTGAAGGGCGATCCGGTGTCCGACGGCTGGCGCGACGAGGCGGTCAAGGAATCGCTCGACCTGTGCCTCTCGTGCAAGGGATGCACCGGCGACTGCCCGGTGCAGGTCGACATCCCCACCTACAAGGCCGAATTCCTGTCGCACTACTACTCGCGGCGCCGGCGACCACTGAATCACTACGTGCTCGGGCTGCTGCCGTGGTGGGGACCGGTGGCCGCCCGGACGCCGCGGCTGGCCAACGCGCTGAGCCACGCGCCGTGGCTCTCGGGCGCCGGCAAGCGGATGCTCGGGATCGCCGAGGAGCGCGACGCGCCGCGGTTCGCGCGCCAGACGTTCCGCGACTGGTTCGCGTCGCGACCGGCGACAGCGCCCGCGCCGCCGCCGGTGCCGGCGGGGGTGCCGACGCCGGCGGCGACTCACGGCCGAGGCCGGGTGGTGCTGTGGCCCGACACGTTCACCGACCTGTTCGACCCCGACGTCGGCAAGGCGGCGGTCGACGTGCTCGAGGCCGCCGGGTTCGCCGTCGAGCTACCGCGCAAGCGGGTTTGCTGCGGGCGGCCCCTGTACGACTTCGGGATGCTCGAGCATGGCCCGGCGCACGCTCCGGGACACGCTCCAGACGCTGTCCGAGCCGATCGAGGCCGGCGTCCCCGTGGTCGTGCTCGAACCGAGCTGCGCGTCGGTGTTCCGCGACGAGCTGCGCAAGCTGCTTCCCCACGACGAGCACGCCCGGCGGCTCGTCGCTCAGACCGTCGTGCTCGACGAGCTGCTCGACCGGTACGCCCCGGATTGGGAGCCCCCCAGGGCCGCCCGAGTCGAGCGCCGGGCGCTGGTCCACGGCCACTGCCACCAGAAGGCGGTGATCGGGGCCCGGCCGGACCTGCTCAGGCGCGCCGGCGTCGACGCCGACATGACCAAGGCGGGCTGCTGCGGTCAGGCCGGCTCGTTCGGCTACCTCGCCGGCGAGCAGTACGAGGTCTCGATGCGGATCGGAGAGCAGTTCCTGCTGCCCCAGGTCAGGTCCGCGGCCCCCGACACGCTGCTGGTCGCCGACGGGTTCTCGTGCCGGACCCAGATCGCCGCCGGGACCGGCCGGCGCGCGCTCCACACCGCCGAGGTCCTGCAGATGGGGCTGCAAGCGTTCGAATAACGGAGAGGCCCCCTGGGTAAGTAACTCCTGAACGCGACCTTCCCGGCGCGTCCGGGAGGTGGAGGGAGGTCTCCGTGTATAAGCAGGTTCTCGATCCGGTGTCCCATTCGCTGGGACTGACCGCGATCTTCGCCGTACTGCCGTTGGTGGTGCTGTTCGTGCTGCTGGGCGGCTTCAGGATGAAGGCCCAGTGGGCGTCGCTGATCACGCTCGCGGTATCGATCGTGATCGCTGTCACGGTCTACTCGATGCCGATCGGACAGGCCGGCGACGCCGCGCTCGAGGGCGCCGTTTTCGGGTTCTGGCCGATCATGTGGATCGTCATCAACGCTCTGTGGATCTTCAACATGACCGATGCCACGGGGTACTTCGCGGTGCTGCGACGAGCATTCTCGAGCGTCTCTGAAGACCCGCGCGTGCAGGTCGTGGTGATCGCGTTCTGCTTCGGGGCGCTCCTCGAGGCACTGGCCGGGTTCGGGACCCCGGTGGCGATCTGCGGCGTGATGCTGGTCGGCCTCGGGTTCTCCCCGATCAGGGCCGCGTCGCTGGCGCTCGTCGCCGACACCGCCCCGGTCGCGTTCGGTGCGATCGCGATCCCGATCACCACGCTCGGGCAGGTGTCGGGGCTCCCCGTGCACGACCTGGGCGCGATGGTCGGCCGCCAGACACCGTTCTTCGCCCTGATCGTCCCGTTCGCGCTGGTGTTCATGGCCGACGGACGCCGCGGCGTGCGCGAGGCGTGGCCGGCGGCGCTGACCGCGGGCCTTGTGTTCGCGATCCTCCAGTTCGCCACCTCGAACTACATCTCGATCCAGCTCACTGACATCGTCGCTTCGCTCGGCTCCGCCGCCGCCGTGGTGGCGCTGCTCCAGATCTGGACCCCGCATGCCCCTGGCGCGCCCGCGACCAGGATCGGTCAGCGGCCGGCGATCGCCGGTGGCGCGGTCGCCGACGCCGCGCTCGAGCGGCGCGCACGCGGGGAATCAGGTCCAGCCACGCCGCCTCCGAGCCGCGGTGAGACGCTCAAGGCGTTCGCGCCCTACCTGATCATCATTGTCGTGCTGGGGGTCACCAGCATCAGCCCGATCACCAAGGAGCTCGACAAGGCCACGAGCGCGTTCAGCTGGCCCGGGCTGCATGTGCTGACCGGCAAGGGGAAGGCGCCCACGAGCGAGACGTTCAAGCTCAACTACCTGACCGCCGCGGGGACCTGGCTGTTCGTGTCCGGCATCCTCACCGCGATCGTGCTGCGCGTCCGTCCGGGACGCGCGATCAAGATCTACGGGCAGACATTCGTCCAGCTCAAGTGGGCGATCGTGACCGTGATGGCAGTGCTCGGGGTCGCCTACGTGATGAACCTGTCCGGCCAGACGATCACGCTCGGAACCTGGGCCGCCGGCGCCGGCGGGTTCTTCGCGTTCCTATCGCCGATGATCGGGTGGTTCGGCACCGCCGTGACTGGCTCGGACACCTCGTCGAACTCGCTGTTCGGCGCCCTGCAGGTCGCTGCGGCGCACAAGGCGAACCTGTCGGCAACGCTGCTCGCCGGCGCGAACAGCTCCGGCGGGGTCCTGGCCAAGATGATCTCGCCGCAGAACCTGGCGATCGGCGCTGCCGCCGTCGGGCTCGCCGGCAAGGAAGGCGACATCTTCCGGAAGGTGATCGGTTACAGCGTCGTGTTCGTGCTGCTGATGGGCGTACTCGCGCTGCTCCAGTCGGGAGCGTTGTCGTTCATGGTCCCGTAGCGCGCTTCAGCTACCCACCCACCCCGCGGCACGGCGCACACCCTCTGCCCTCACTGGGCGCACGGGATCGGGCGCGAGTGCCGCGGGTCGGGCGGCGCAGCCTCGCTTGCAGCTATGTCGCGGGCCCCTTACCGAACCGAGGACAAGCGGCCGAACTTCTCTCGGAGGCGGTGGTAGAAGTTCGCGCCGGCGATCTGCGCGAGGTTCCCCTGACCGTCGACGAAGCTCGCCTCGATCTCCTCGCCGGGCGGCAGCGTGCACACCGGCCGGCCGTCGACGGTGACGTCGACCGATTCCTCGCGCGAGCGGTTGAGCACCCTCAGCACGTCGCTCGGCGCCACCACCAGCGCCCGCGCGGTCAGCGAATGCGGCGCGATGAACGACACCACGAAGCCGGCGACTCCCCAGGCCATGACCGGACCGCCGTTGGCGAGGTTGTAGCCGGTCGAGCCGGCCGGCGTGGCCACCGCCAGGCCGTCGCAGCGCACGCGCCCGATCTCGTCCGCGCCGACCGCGTAGGCGAGGTCGGCGACGCGGTTGCCGGGCTGGCGGTGCATCGAGACGTCGTTGATCGCCAGCCACTCGCCGCTCGCTCCGGACAGCGCTATCCCCGGCAGCGACAGGACCTCGTAGTCACCGCGGAACGCGAGCTCGAAACCGAGGCGCGCCTCGTCGCGATCGACGGTGGCGAGGAACCCGATCTCGCCGAAGTTGACCGCGAACACCGCGACGCCGGTCCCGGCGTACTTGCGCAGCGCGGTCAGGATCGTCCCGTCGCCCCCGAGCGCGAAGCAGATGTCGACGTCAAGCGGGCCCTCGACGTCGACCTCGAGGCCGGTCGCGTGCTCGAGCCGGTGCTTGCGCGTCTCCTCGGGGTCGACGTACAGGACCGCGCCGGCGCTCCGGGCGAGCTCGAGCAACGCCGCGACCGCCGGACGCGTCTCTGACGGTCGACGGTGGGTCAGCACGGTGGCCGTCCGGATCGGATTCAAGGCTCGACCTCGCGCGCGGCCTGCTCGACGTCGAGTCCCCGGTCCCGGGCCGCCTCGGCCAGCCACACGAACGTCTCGAGGTTCCCCTTCGGTCCCGGCAGTCCGGAGCTCGCGTAGCCGAGCACGGACACGCCCAGCCCCAGCGCGGACTCCCCCACCTCGACCAGCACGCGCCGGCGATCCGCGACGTTGCGCACCACGCCGCCCTTGCCGACGAGCTCGCGACCGACCTCGAACTGGGGCTTGATCAGCGCCAGGCAGTCGAACGAGGCCGCGGCGCACGCGAGCACCGCGGGCAGGACCTTCGCGAGCGAGATGAACGACACGTCGATCGCGATCAGATCGGGCGCAGACGGAAGCTGCTCGGGACGCAGCGAGCGCGCGTTGCACCGCTCGATCACCGTGACCCGCGGATCGGACCGAAGCTTCCAGTCGAGCTCGCCATAGGCGACGTCGACGCACGTCACGTGGGCGGCGCCGGCCTGCAGCAGGCAGTCGGTGAACCCGCCGGTCGACGCGCCGACGTCGAGCGCGTCGCGCCCGTCCACCGAGACCCCCAACCGATCAAGCGCGTTGCGCAGCTTGATCCCCCCACGCGAGACGAACGGGGGCGCCTGGACGACCTCGACCTCGACGTCGTCGGACACCAGCTCACCGGGCTTCTGGGCGCGCCGGCGGCCAGGGAGCAGCAGCACGTCGCCGGCAAGCACCGACGCGGCAGCCTGCGAGCGCGACGGGAACATTCCCCGCTCTGAAAGCAGCGTGTCAATCCGAACGCGCGTCACTGAACGCGAAACGGTACGTGATCGGCCAGCACTGAGCCCGGCCCGCCTCAGGCCGCGATCGACGCCATCGTCCCGACCGCCCACCCGAGCGCGTCGCGATAGGAGCTCGCGATCCGGGGAGCGTTCGACTGGAGCGTCGCGACGTCAAAATCGCCCTGTTCGTAGCTGACGACGGCCTTGAGGATCGCGCCGGCCGGCCCGTCGCGCTTGAGCAGCGCCGCGCTGACCTCGGCTGCGAGCGGGAGCTCCTCGACGATCGTCTCGATCGGGACCTCGAGCAGCGCATCGGCGATCGACAACAGGCCGATCGTGAACAGCTGATCGCCGGCGACATCGCCCAGATCGGCGCCGAGCAGCTCGCACATCCGCGCGCGGGTCAGCCCGACCACCGACAGCTCGCGGGGCGTGCTCGGGCCGCCGGTGAGTGCGACCAGCAGCGCCCACCGCGACACGCCGCGCGAGCCGAGCATCATCACCGCCTGGCGAATCGAGCCGATGCTCCCGCGCATTCCGATGTAGGCCGAGTTGATGTACCGCAGCAGCTTCACGCTCAGTCCGACGTCCCGGTCGATCACCTCCTCGAGGTCCTCGATCGTCGCCGACTGTCCCTGGAGCGCGGCCAGCGAGACGAGCGTGCCCATCTCGCCGATCGGGATGTTGCGGACCGCCGCCTTGTGCCGGCTGGCGTAGAACGGTCCGGCGAACAGCTCGAACCCGAGTCCCTTCGCGAGCTCGAACCCGTTGTAGTCGGGCAGGCCCGATGCGAGTGGCATTGCCCTCGCCGCGCGAATCCGCTCGACCGCGGGCGCCGCGTCGTCCTGTGACCATGCCGTGAGCTCAATCTCGACGGTGCCGAACAGATCGAGCAGCGCGACGTCGAAGTCGGCGCCCGGGAGCGCGTATAGCGACAGCGCATACCCGCGTCCGACGAGCGCGTCGAGGACCTTGGCCAGCTCCGGGTCCCGGGCGGCGTCGTAGGCGATCCGCAGCAGCACCCGGTCGGGGCGGACCGGCGGGACGCCGAGCGCGAGCAGCAGCTCACGCGACAGCGGCAGATGCGCGGGCGATTGGCCGACCAACTCGTCGAGACCGACGCCGCTCAGCACGTCGCCGAGCAGCCGCGCGGCCGAGGTCTCGCCGCGCTCGGCGCCGTCCGCGTTCGCGTAGGCCACGCGGTAGCCGGTGACGCGCATCCCGCCGTCGACGACGGGCTGGCGCGAGACGAACAGATCGGCTGGGCGGGTGGGGACCCAATCCACGCTCGGGTGAGTGGTCGATCTCCTGCGTTGCCATCACCCCATTGTCGGCCGCGCGATCGCGCGCCCGGAGCCATGACGAGCTCAGATCGACGGTTGATGGACGTGGACCGCCCACCGATGCCTCAGACCGTTGACACCCCGCTGTACTCCGCGACGGCGGTCTCGATCCGCTCGGCGATCCGCGCGCCGGTGAACCCGACCTCTTCGTGCAGCAGCTTGGGCGCGCCGTGGGTCACGTACCGGTCCGGCAGACCGACGCGGAGGATTCGGATCCCGCCCGCCCCTCCTAATCCAGCGTCCGAAAGGCTCTCCCACACCGCCGATCCGAACCCGCCGGCGAGGACCCCCTCCTCGACCGTGACCAGCAGATCGTGCTCGGCGGCCAACTGCGCCGCCAGTCCGACGTCGATCGGCTTGGCGAAGCGCGCGTCGGCGACCGTCACCGACAGCCCGTGCTCGGCGAGGATGTCGGCCGCCTCGAGCGCCTTGCCGACGCCCGCGCCGTAGCCGAGCAGCGCGACGCGCTCACCCTCGCGGAGGATCTCGCCGGTCCCGATCTCGATCGGCTCCGGGCGCTCGGGCAGCGGCACCCCCTCGCCCTCGCCCCGCGGATAGCGGAGCGCGATCGGACCGTCGTCGTAGACGAGCGCGGTGTGCAGCATGTGGACCAGCATCGCCTCGTCGCGCGGGGCCATCAGCACGATGTGCGGCAGGCACCGCAGGTAGGCGATGTCGAACATGCCGTGATGGGTGGGGCCGTCGTCGCCGACGAGGCCGGCACGGTCCATCGCGAAGGTCACGTTCAGCTTCTGCAGGCAGACGTCGTGGACGATCTGGTCATACGCGCGCTGCAGGAACGTCGAGTAGATCGCCGCGACGGGCTTACATCCCTGGAGCGCGAGGCCGGCGGCGAACAGGATCGCCTGTTGCTCGGCGATGCCGACGTCGAAGTAACGATCGGGCAGCTCCCGTTGAAGGATGTTCAGGCCGGTCCCCGAGTTCATCGCGGCGGTGATCCCGATCACCCGATCATCGCGCCGGCACTCCTCGACGAGCGCGTTCCCGAACACCTGGGTGTATTGGGGTGGCGCCGGCCTGCCGGCGGCGGGCTTGCTCGCGGTCGCGGGGATGCCGTTGGCGATCGACTTCGGCTTGGCGGCATGCCACTTCTCCATGCCCTCGAGCCCGCCCTCCTCGGACGGCGCGAACCCCTTGCCCTTGACCGTCGCGCAATGGATCACGACCGGCCGCTGGGCGATCAGCGCCTCGCGCAGGGCGCGCCTGACCGCGCGCACGTCGTGTCCGTCAATCACGCCGATGTAGACGAAGTCGAGCTCCTCCCACCACAGGCCGGGCGCCCAAAACGCCTTGATCGACTCCTTGACGTGCGGCCCCAACCGCTCGAACGCGGCGCCGATCCCGGCCGGGAGCTTCGTCAGCCCCTCCTCGAACTCCTCGCGGGCCCGCCACAACTTCGGGTTCAGCCGAACGCGGTTGAAGTGGCGCGACAGGGCGCCGACGTTGGGCGCGATCGACATGCCGTTGTCGTTGAGCAAGACCACGATCGGAGTGCCCTCACCGCCGGCCTGGTGGACCGCCTCGAACGCCACCCCGCCGGTCAGCGCGCCGTCGCCGACGACCGCGACGACGTGCCCGTCCTCGCCGGCGCCGTGCCGCATCGCCTCCTTGATCCCGACCGCGTAGCCGATCGCGGTCGACGCGTGGCCGGCACCCATGATGTCGTGCTCGGACTCGGCGATCGAGCAGAATGGCGCCAGCCCGCCGTACTTGCGAATCGTCTGCAGACGGTCGCGACGGCCGGTCAGGATCTTGTGCGGGTAGGCCTGGTGCCCGACGTCCCACAGGATCTTGTCGCGCGGCGAGTCGAGCATCGAGTGGAGCGCGACCGCGATCTCGCACGCCCCGAGGTTCGCGCCGAAGTGCCCGCCGATCTCGCCGACGGTGTTGATGATGTGCTCGCGCACCTCCTGCGCGACCTGCTGAAGCTCGTCGTCGCTGAGGCCGTGCAGGTCCTGGGGCTTGTCGATGCCGTCGAGTAGTCGGTTCATCAGAAGGATCGGGTCGCGATGAAATTGGTGATCTGTCCGAGTTCGCTCGTGTCGGATCCGGCTCGCCCCGCCTCGGCCAGGGCCGCGAGCGCTCGGCCGTGGGACTCGGCCGCCAGCTCGCGAGCCTGCTCGAGTCCGAACTCGCTCACGTACGTGCGCTTACCCAGCCGCTCGTCGCTGCCCTGGTGCTTGCCGAGCGTTTCCTCGGACCCGGTCACGTCGAGAATGTCATCCACGATTTGGAAAAGTATCCCCAGCTCCCTTGCAAAGCCGTGGAAGCTCTTAATTCTCTCAGGTTGATCGAGTCCGCCCAGGAGAAGCACGCATTCGATGCTCGCGGCGATCAGCCGCCCGGTCTTGAGCTCGTGCAGCCGGCGCAGCCCGGCGGGGCCGGCCGGGGCGGTCCCGGCGACGTCGATGTACTGACCCCCGACCATGCCCTGGGCGCCGGTAGCGCGAGCAAGCTCCGCCGCGGCGCCGAGCAGGCGCTCCGCCGGCGCCTCCTGGCGCGACAGCAGCAGCACGAACGCCTCGGCGTAGAGCCCGTCGCCGGCCAGGATCGCGACGTCCTCGCCGAATGCCACGTGGCAGGTGGGCCGGCCGCGGCGCAGGTCGTCGTCGTCCATCGCGGGCAGGTCGTCGTGGATCAGCGAATACGTGTGGATCAGCTCGATCGCGAGCGCCAGCGGCAGCACCCACTCGGGGTCCCGTCCGATCGCCGACGCGGTCGCGAGCGCGAGCACCGGCCGGATCCGCTTGCCGCCGGCGAGCAGCGAGTACCGCATCGCCTGCTCGAGCCCGGCGGACGCCGGCTCAGTCGCGAATCGCAGCGACTCCAGGGCGCTCTCCACCCGCGCCTGCAGGTGCTCGGGATAGGCATGCGCGGGAGCCGAGGGTGACACCAGGTCCCGGCCGCTCGTTGCGGGGAGCACTAGGGCGCGGACGCGGGCAGCGGCAGCTGACCGGGGAGATCCGGCAGCGGCTCGAGCGCCGCCCGGGTCCGCTCGTCGACTTGAGAGCTGGCCTCGCTGGCCAGGCGCGCGCACTCCTCGATCAAGGCGAGCACCGCGTCCAAGTCGACGTCGGAGGCGCGAAGCTGCTCGGCGGCCTCTTCGAGCCGCTCGCTGAGCTCGGTCAGGGGATCGTCCACGGTCGCTAGGGTAGCGGCTGTAAAGGGCGACCGGATGCTCCCCCGCCGCCGCGCCGGCGTCCCGGTCAGCCCTCGGCGTCGAGCGCCTCGTTGACGAGCTCGTCGGCGCGGGCGTTCTGGGCCCGCGGCACGCTGCGGATCCCCCAGCCATCGAACCCGCGCAGCGCCGCCATCGCCTCGGCGTGCAGCGGCTTCATCGCTGGATGCTTGACCTTGTAAGCGCCCGTGAGCTGCTTGGCGACGAGCTCTGAGTCGTTGACGATCTCGATCTCGCTCGCCCCGAGCACGCGAGCGCGCTCGATGCCCCGCAACACCGCCTGATACTCGGCCACGTTGTTGCTGGCGACGCCGATCCGCTCGGCGACCTCGTCGAGCACGTCGCCGTCAGGACTCGAGACGACGACCCCGATCGCGGCCGGCCCCGGGTTACCGCGGGCGCCGCCGTCGACGTGGACGACGACCCTCAACGATCACCCCTGACGGGGAAGCTCAATCCTTGGCCAGCTCGGGAAGCTCGCCGGTGACGCGCGGGCGCCGGCGGTCGCGGACCTCGCGACTGCCCCCTCCCGACGAGCTTCGTCCCCGCCGCGAGGTCTTGCGGCGGTCGACGATCACTTCGACGTTGGGGTCGCCGGCGTAGTAGCTCTCGAGCTTGTCCAGCAGCTCGTCGGCCAGCACCTCTGGGACTACGCAATAGATCACGTCTCTGATGCTAGAGGACACATCCCGAGCTTCCCATCGAACCTTTGTCCAGCGCGACGGGCCTCAGAAGCGCTCCGTCGCCCTGTGCGCCGCCCTGCGTCAACGGGCGTTTACGGCCCGGAGCCTCAGGCGGGTCCGAGGGCCCCGTGCTCGTCGTAGGACGCGTTGGACTGGCGCTCCTGGGGCGTGAGCTCGTCGAGCTCGTACCCCTGGGCCGCGACCCGGACGACCGGGACCTCGTCGGACAGGTCGACCTCGTAGCGGTACCAGCACAGCTCCCAGGACGCGACGATGTCGACCAGGCTCGAATGCTCCATGTTCGGGTGAATCGATACGTCGGGGGCGCCGAGCGACCTGGCCACGCCGGCGACAGTCCGGCGGTGCTCGGAGCCGTTGAACACCGCGATCGCCGAGGCGATCTTCTGCTCGGCCCCCATCGGCACCGCGCGCACGTGGCGCGGCTCGCGGGTGGGCGCGCGTTCGCGCCGGCGCGGAGCCTGGCGGGGCTCGGCCGGAGCCGGACGTGGCTCGGCGCGAGGCTCGGGCTCGAACTCGGGCTCGAGGTCCGACGGGTCGGGTGGCTCCGGGGTGCGCTCGCGCCGCCGGCGCAGCCGGCTCAGGAACGACCCGCGCCGTGCCGAGGACGCCGCGTTGTCGTCGTAGGTCGGCACGGTCCCCTCGCGCAGCCACCCCTCGTGGAGCGCGCGCGGCTTGCAGAGCTCGCACACCGAGCGGCGGGCACCGCCGTCGATGTACACCTCCGAGCGCTCGCCCCGCAGCAGCGTCCGCCCGCATACGTCGCAGATGGTGTGCGCGGTCGACGGCCTGATGTCCTTGGTGATCGCCATGGGGCTGGCAGACGAATATAACGGCAGCGCGGAGCCGGGAGCTTATGCCCGGCTTACGCCTTCACTGCCTCCTTCTCGGCGCGGGCCTCCTCGACCACCTTGCCGGCCAGGTGCGCCGGGACCTCCTCGTAGCGCAGGAACTCCATCGTGAACTCGCCCTGGCCGCCGGTGATCGAGCGCAGATCCGGCGCGTAGGAGAGCATCTCCGCCATCGGCACCTCGGCCTTGACGTCGGTCATGCCGGCGCCCACCGGCTCCATCCCGAGTGGTCGGCCGCGCCTGGAGTTCAGGTCGCCGATCACGTCGCCGACGGCGTCCTCGGGCGCGGCGACCGTGACCAGCATGATCGGCTCGAGCAGCACCGGCCCGGCCTGCTCCATCGCCTGCTTCATCGCGAGTGAGCCGGCCAGCCTGAACGCCATCTCGGATGAATCCACCGTGTGGTAGGAGCCGTCGTACAGGCGCACCCGCACGTCCTTGACCGGAAAGCCCGCGACCACGCCTGCCTGCATCGCGTCGTGGACTCCCTTCTCGACCGCCGGGATGAAACCCGTTGGGATCACACCACCCTTGATCGCGTTGACGAACTCGAAGCCGGTTCCGGACTCGAGGGGCTCGATCTCGATGTGGCAATCGCCGAACTGACCGCGGCCGCCGGTCTGCTTCTTGTGGCGCCCGTGGGCCTTGGCACCCTTTCTGATGGTTTCCTGGTAGGGCACGTGCGGCTGGTTCAGGTTGACCTCGGCGCCGAAGCGCGACTTCAGCCGTTCGACGATCACCTCGACGTGGACCTGGGACAGACCGGCCACGATCTGCTCGCCGGTCTGCTCGTCGCGGTGGAGGTCGATCGTCGGGTCCTCCTCCTGGAGACGGCGCAGCGCTGTGAACACCTTCTCCTCGTCGCCCTTGCTCTTCGGCTCGACCGCGAACGCCATCACCGGCGCCGGGAGCTTGATGCTCGGCATCTCGATTGGCTCGTCGCGCGAGGCCAGCCAGTCGCCCGCCTTGGTTTCCTTGAGCTTGGCGACGGCGCCGATGTCGCCCGGGCCGAACTCGGTCGCGTGGCCGGTCTGACTGCCCTCGAAGGTCAAGAGCTGGCCGATTCTCTCCTTGGTGTGGGTGCGCGTGTTCAGCACCTGCGAGTCCTGCTTGACCACGCCCTGATAGACCCGGAACATGTTGATGCGGCCGGCGAACGGGTCTGCGCGGGTCTTGAACACGTAGGCGAACATCTCCTTGTCCTCGACCGGCTCGAGGGTCACCTCGCCGACCTCGAGGCCGCCGTGCTTGACCGGGGAGGGAAGGTCGTCGACGATCGCGTCGAGCAGTCGGTTGGTGGCGAGGTTGCGCGTCGCCACGCCGCAGGTCACCGGGAACATCGCGCCGTGGTTCGTGCCGTCCTTGAGCGCGGTGACGAGCTCCTCGTGGGAGATCTCCTCGCCCTCGAGGTAGCGCTCCATCAGCGCGTCCGAGTTCTCGGCGACCTCGTCCATCAGCTTCTCGCGGTACTCCTGCGCCTGGGCCTGGAGCTCGTCCGGGATCGGGATTTCCTGGCAGTTCTCGCGGCCGGCGCTGCCGTACTCGTAGGCCTTCATGTCGACGAGGTCGATCACGCCTCGGACCTCGTGCTCGATGCCGATCGGGATCTCGGTGGCGACGACGTGCTGGCCGAACGCGGACTTGAGCGACTCGAGCGTCCGGAAGAAGTCTGCGCGCTCGCGGTCGAGCATGTTGACGAACAGCAGGCGCGCCAGATCCAGCTCGGCCGCGCGCTGCCAAAGCCTGTTGGTGTGGACCTCGACGCCCATCACCGCGTTGATTACGAACACCGCCGACTCACACACGCGCAGGGCGCCGAGCGCGTCGGCGACGAAGCTGGAGTCGCCCGGAGTGTCGATCAGGTTGACCTTGCGGTCCTGCCACTCGAACGAGGCCATCGAAGCCGTGATCGACATCTGCCGGGCCTTCTCGTCCGGGTCGGCATCCGAGACCGTGGTCCCATCGACGACCGAGCCCATCCGGTTGACCGTCCCGGACTCGAACAGCAGCGCCTCGTGCAGCGAGGTCTTGCCACTACCGCGGTGGCCGACGAGAGCCACGTTGCGGATGCGATCCGCCGGCTTGTGCATGCCTGTCTCCTTCCTCTAAAGGGTCCTGAAGCTCGACGATACCGGGGAATCCGGCTCGGCGACGCCGGGGGTGCGATATGCGATGAAGCCGGATTCCCTTAAGGGAATTCGGCCAGATACGTGGCTCCGCGCTGCCCCGACCCGACGCCGAATTCCCCGGGCCCTAATCCAACTCGCCGGCCAGCTTCGACCGAAGGCGCAGCACGGCCTTGGTGTGCAGCTGCGACACGCGCGACTCGGTGACCCCGAGCACCTCGCCGATCTCGCGCAGGGTCAGGTTCTCGTAGTAATACAGAGCGACGACCAGCTTCTCGCGCTCGGGGAGCGCCGCGATCGCGTCGGCGATCCGGTCGCGAAGCTCTGACTGGTCCATCAGCTGCTCGGGATCGGGCGCCCCGCGGTCGGGCAGCGTGTCGAGCAGCGAGATCGCGTCGCCGGTTGAGTCCGACACGCTCCACAGCTCGTCGAGCGCGACGATCGTCGAGTTCGAGATCTGGACGAGAGCCTCCTGGAAGGCCTCGACGGTCAGCGAAAGCTCGGTCGACATCTCCTCGTCTGTAGGGGCGCGCTGGAAACGAGCCTCGAGCTTCATGTTGGCCCGCTCGATCTCCCGGGCGCGGGCGCGGACCGAGCGCGGCACCCAGTCGAGCGTCCGCAGCTCGTCGATGATCGCGCCGCGGATGCGGGTGATCGCGTACGTCTCGAACTTGATCTCTCGCGTGAGGTCGAACCGCTGGATCGCCGAGATCAGGCCTCCGAGCCCGTACGAGATCAGATCGGACTCCTCGACGTGGGCCGGCAGGCCCGAGCTCATCCGGCCCGCAACGTACTTGACTAGGGGCGAATAGGCGACCACGAGGCGTTCGCGCGCACGCTCGTCGCCGGTCGTCTTGAACCGCCTCCACAGATCCTGTAACTCGATCGCTTTGACGTTGGTTTCCAATTTCCCCCGAGGACGTTTTGGCCCGCTATGCGCGGGGATGAGCTCGTGAATACGTGGACCGCAGGCGCGCCGATTCAACGCGAGTGTAAACCTGAGTGGTCGATATGGTCGCATGGCCGAGGAGTTCCTGGATCGCCCGCAGATCCGCGCCGCCGTCGAGCAGATGGGTCGCGAACGAGTGCCGGAGGGCGTGCGGATGGGCCTGCGCGAGCCCCGGCGAGCGGCCTACCGCGCGTCTCGCCCAGCCGCCGAGGCGCCGTCTGACGTCGGAGGTCGACAACCGCCGGCCCGACTTCGAGACGAACAGCGCGCGGTCGCGCGGGCCCTCGCCCTCGGCCGTGAGCGCCGGGCGAGCGCGCGCCAGATAACGCTCGAGCGCGCCGCGGGCGTGCTCTCCGACCGGAACCAGCCGGGTCTTTCCCCCCTTCCCCTCGACGCGAACCGATTCGGCATCGAAGTCGAGCGCATCGAGGTCGAGCGAGACGAGCTCCTCGGCGCGCAGCCCGCACGCATAGGCGAGCTCGAACAGCGCCCGGTCGCGCAGCTCGAGCGGCGTATTGGCCGGAATCGAGTCGAGCAGCGCGGCGACCTCGCCGGCCTTCAGGACCCGCGGCAGACGCTGGGCCTTCTTGGGAGAGCTCAGCAGCTCGGCTGGGTTGTCTGCGCGCGCGCCGAGCTCCATCTGGATCCGGAACAGCCCTCGCAGCGCGGCCAGCCGGCGCGCGATCGTCGCCGGTGCGATCCCCTGCTCGGATAGCCCGGCCGCGTAGCGACGCAGCGTCCGGATGTCGACGCGGGCCGGCTCGGCAGGGTGGGCGGGGTCCAATTTCTCTGCCCAGGCCGCGAACTGGCGGCAGTCGCTGCTGTACGCCAGTCGCGTCTTCGCAGCGACGGCGCGGCGTGCGAGGTCCTGGTCGAACGCCTCGAGCGCCGCCGGCCACGCGGAGGTTTGAGCGAGCGGCGGCATCGACGCACCGTATTCGCCGCTTCCGCTCGGGTGCCTGCTGGCGGGCGCGGCCGGCGACCGGCTACGCGACGTCTACGAGCGTCCCGATCGGGGTGTACTGGTAGACGTCGTGTGCCTCGGAGTACGGCATCTCGACGCAGCCGAGGCTCTGGGCGGAGCCGTAGGAGGCCCGGAGGAAGCCGTGCAGGGCGTCTCCTCCGTTGAAGTAGCTCACCCACGGCACGCCGGGATCGTTGTAGTGACTTCCGTCCGGGTTCGTGCCGCTCATCGTCACCGACGGTGCGTGCTCGAACACGGCGAACACGCCCTGCGCGGTCGGGGCCTGCGGGATCCCGGTGTTGACGGGCCCGGACGCGACCGTGTTGCCGTTGTGCCAGGTCGACTGGCTCTCGGGACTGCTTTCACTCACCTGCACGAACGTGTAGCCGAACGCGTTGGTCTTGCCCTCCACGGCCGCGGTGATCAGCGCGTTCCACACCTGGGGGCCGGGGATCCCGTCGGCGGTCATCCCCTCGGTGTTCTCGAACGCCATGATCGCGCCCTTGGTCATCTCGCCGAACGTGCCGGGCGCCCACATGGTCCGCAGCGCGCTCGGGGTGTTCGGATAGCGCCAGCTGAAGTCGCCGGCGGGCGGCTTGATCGCAGCGTTCAGCTGGGCCGGCGTGCTCCGCCCGGGGCCGCCGCCCACATAGTGGAAGCGGAGCGGGAGGTAGCCCAGCACCGCCAGCAGCTGCTGGAGGCGGAGCGGCGACCCCTGCGGCACGGTCCAGCCGCTCCAGGAATCGCCATTCTGCTTGCCGCCGACCAGGCGGACCCCGTTCGGCAGCCCGATGCTGACGTTCGCACCGAGCCCGTAGCCGAACCCAGTTGGCTGGAACTCGATCGAATGGCTGGTGACCTTGTGCCAGACGCCCGGTGTCCGCGGCAGAACGGGTGGCATCGACCCGCCGAGCGCCTGCGACACGGTCTTGTTGAACGTCAGCGTGATCGGCGTGTTCGCCCTGATCGTGGTACCGGGCTGCGGGTTCGCGATCGCGCTCGTCGCCGAGCCGGTGGGGAACCAGCTGATGAGGGCGGCGGACGAGGTCTCCCAGGAGCGCGGCGCGGCCGCCACGTAGACGGTCCCGGCCTCCGCGGTGCGCGCGAGCGTCACCGTCGACTGCGGCGCGGACAGCACTCGCCGATTCAGGCGCGCCGCCGACGGGCCTGAGGAGACCGTGGACACGGGCTCGGCGAACTGCAGCTGGAGCGGTTGGCCCGACGGGACCGTCAGGAAGTGTGCCTTCAGGTGCGCGCTCGGCGTGGTCAACGTCAGATTCAGGTGCTCGGTCTCGCCGGTGACCCACGCGACGCTGCTCGACCGCTTGACCACGACCTGGACCGACAGCGTCTCATGGGCACGGATCCGCCCGTTTGGCCAGATCTGCTCGCCCGACACGTGCACGGGAATCGCCGAGTTGGTCGAACCGCCGTAGGCCCTCACGCTCTGGATGGTGCCGCCGCCGAGCGGCATGCTCACCCTCGCCAGCGCGACCGGGTCGGTGGTCAGGCTCGCCTTCGAGCTCTTCAGCGCGATCACGGCCGCGCCGGCTCCGGCCACCACCAACAGGAACACGCCCAGGGCAATGTATGGCCCACGCCGGCGTCCGCGATGCGCCGCCTCGGTCGCCCGGCGGGATCTCGCGGCAGGCCTCGCCGGGCTGCGTTCAGGACGTAGGTAGGAAACTCTTGCTCGTGCCAGCTCAGACCACCTCTAATCCAATCGTACCGACCGCCACCCCGGATCTTTGCGGCGCCCGGTCTCATTTCAGAGTTCTGCAATGAGATTTTCATTCCTGCGCAACATTGCACGGGACGATGAGAGAGCCAGGTGCAAAGTCGCGGGCGGGCTCGGCGACGGTAGCCGCCGCCGCGCTCCTCAGCTCGTCACGGCGCCCAGCGAGGCGCTCGAGACCAGCCGCGCATACTTCGCCAGCGCGGTGGGCGGCGCGGGACGATCCGGCGGCCGGTAGTCCCGCGCGCGGGCCGCGATCTCGTCGTCTGAGAGCTTGACGTCAAGCCGGCGGGCGTCGATGTCGAGCGTGATCTCGTCACCGTCACGGACGATCCCGATCGGGCCGCCGCGGACCGATTCCGGCGCCACATGCCCGGCCATCAGGCCGTGGGTGGCGCCCGAGAAGCGACCGTCGGTGAGGAGCGCGACGTCCTCGCCGAGCCCCTCCCCCACGAGCGCGGCCGTGACCGCCAGCATCTCGCGCATCCCGGGGCCCCCGGCGGGACCCTCGTTGCGGATCACGACGACATCGCCGGCCTTGATGCCCTGCGTGCGGACGGCCGCCATCGCGTCCTCTTCGGACTCGAACACCCGCGCCGGCCCGGTTTGCTTGCGCCGCTCGTAGCCGGCGACCTTGACCACGCACCCCTCGGGCGCGAGGTTGCCGTGCAGGATGACCAGCCCTCCGGTCGCCTTCAGCGGGTCGTTCAGCGGCCTGACCACCCGCTGGCCCTCGGTCTCGTGCGCCTCGTCCGCGTGCTGCCCGACCGTCTTGCCGGTGACCGTCTGTGCGTTCTGGTGGAGCAGCCCGGCCTCCTTCAGTCGCTTGAGGACGAGCGAGACGCCGCCGGCGGCGTACAGGTCCGGGGCGACGTACTGACCGCTCGGCTTCAGGTCGCACAGCAGCGGGGTGCGCTCGCTGATCCGGTCGAAGTCGTCGATCGACAGTTCGACGCCGATCTCCTTGGCCACCGCGAGCAGGTGGAGCACGCCGTTGGTCGAGCCGCCGCTGCACGCGACCGCGGCGATCGCGTTCTCGAGGCTGTCGCGGGTGATGATGTCGCTCGGCCTCTGACCGCGCCGCAGGACGTCCATGACAAGCCCGCCGGCCTCCTTGGCGACGTCGACCTTGTGCGGATCGGTCGCCGGGACCCCGGACGAGCTCGGAGAGATCCCGAGCACCTCGAACGCCATCGCCATCGTGTTGGCGGTGAACTGCCCGCCGCAGGCGCCGGCGCCGGGAGACGCGGCCTCCTCGATCGCGGTCAGCTCGTCGTCGGTGATCCGGCCGGCGGCGTGCGCGCCGATCGCCTCGAACACCTCCTGAATCGTGATCCGCTCACCCTTGTACTGCCCCGGGTAGATCGAGCCGCCGTACAGCATCACGCTCGGGACGTTCAGGCGGCACAGCGCCATGACCGTGCCCGGGATCGTCTTGTCGCAGCCGCTGATCGCGATCACGGCGTCGAACGCGTGGGCGGACGCGACGAGCTCGATCGAGTCGGCGATCACCTCGCGGCTCGCGAGCGACGCCTTCATTCCCTCGGTGCCCATCGTGATGCCGTCCGAGATCGCGACCGTGTTGAACTCCATCGGCGTCCCGCCGGCCTCCCGGATCCCCTCCTTGATCCTGGCCGCGAGCGCGCGCAGGTGAAAGTTGCAGGGCATCGTCTCGATCCAGGTGTTGGCGACGCCGATCAAGGGCTTCGCCAGCGCTTCGTCGTCGTAGCCGATGCCCTTCAGCTGGGCGCGGGCCGCGGCGCGCTCGGGCCCTTCGGTGAGGGCGCGGCTCTTGTGCTTCAGGTCCATGGCGCGGAAACGTTAGTGACTTGGCTTGAGCAGGGCCATGCGGTGTCCGCGCCGGCGGCACTCGCGCCCAGTCACGGCGGCTGACGGAAACGGCGGGAAGCGCGCCGTGCCGCCGGCGGGGGCAGGCAGGCTGTTACGCGGCGCTCTGACGGTCGCCCGGATCCGGCGATATCGAGCCACCGGTGCCGGTCGCGTCGCGCATCCGCGCACGCTCCCACTGCGACAGCCGCCACAGGTCGCGCCGCACCTGCGCGGGGTCGAGCTGCCGGCCCGGCAGGTGCATGTTGGCCGTCGCGATCAGCCGCCGCTCGTCGCCGGTCAGCGCCATCCACTTGGCGAGCACGTCGTCGGAGTCGGGCAGGCGTGAGCTGCCGTACGGCCGGGTCTCGTCCGGGAACGTGACGCAGTACTCGTTGAGCAGGCGGTGGGTCTGGGCGAGGTAGGCGAGGATCGGCCGGTGCGGGTAGATCAGGTAGGCGTACGGGGCGCCACCGGTGCCGCCGGCGTCGTCGGGGCCGTCGGCGAGCGTTCCCCACACCCGGAGGAACCCGAGGTCGCGGTACATCGACCACTCCTCCTCGTTGACGCAAGAGCGCAACAGCGCCCGCGCGCGGGCCTCTGCGCGGCGCTCGCGTCCCGGGTCATATGACCATGTCGGCGCCCGGTGGCGGCCTGCCTTCCACCGGCTCCACAGTTCGTCGATCCGGGGGACGATCAGGTCAGACAAAAGCGCAAGAGCGACAAGCGCGGTCGCTGCGAGCGCCAGCACCATGGCGGCGCTCGCCTACCTGCCGCCCGCCGCCCGCGGAAAGAAGATCACGCGGTCGGCGTCCCACGGAATGTCCTCGAACGAACGGACCATGATCGACTCGCGCCGTCCCTGCCGGCCGGAGACCGGCACCGCCGCCCACAGCCCGGCGTCCAACTGGCGACGGAACTCCTCGATCAGGCGCTGTTCGTCCTCAGCGCGCTCGACGTCTCCCTCGGCGATCAGAACCTCTCCATGGCCTGGCTTCATCCTAAGAAAACGCACGGAGGGATTATGCCAAAACTGTGCCCTCCGCCGAGGGCTCTGAGTCGCCCAACCCTGCCCAAAGGTGTGGTTTGCAGGCAATCCCCAGGATGTCGACGGGACCAGGACCGGCGCCGATCTCGCGCAGGCCCTGCGCCACGGCGCGAGAGGCGAGCTCGCGGGCGACGCGTGCGGCCTCGAGCGGCTCGTCGCCCCACGCCAGCCGGGCCGCGAGCACGGAGGCATGGGTGCACCCCGAACCGTGCGCTGCGCCGTCCTCGTGGCGCTCCCCGTGGAGCTCGACGAGCCGGCTGCCGTCGAAGAACACGTCGGTGACGTCCTCCCGGTGGCCGCCGGTGACGACGACGGCGCGCGGGCCGAGCGCCTGGACGCGTTTGGCGAGGCTTTCGATATCGAGGTCGCCTTCGGCATCCCCGAGCAGCGTCCGCGCCTCCGGGACGTTCGGCGTCAGCACCGTCGCCCTCGGCAGCAGCAGCTCCGTCAGCGCCGAGCGGGCCTCGGGCTCGAGCAGCTGCGCACCGGACTCCGCCACCATCACCGGGTCGAGCACCACCGGGGTTTCCTCCGGGAGCTCGCTGAGGGCGCGCGCCACCGCCTCGATCGTCGGCCGGTCGCCCAGCATCCCGATCTTCACGGCGTCGACGCCGATGTCGCTCGCCACGGCGCGCACCTGGGCGAGGATCACGTCCGGGGGGATCGCGTGGACCGCGGTCACGCCGACCGTGTTCTGGGCGGTGATCGCGGTGATCGCCGTCATGCCGTGGACGCCGCAGGCGGCAAATGCCTTCAGATCGGCCTGGATGCCGGCGCCGGCGCCCGAATCAGAGCCGGCGATGCTCAGGACGCGGGGAATGCGTGTCGCGGGGCCCACGATCACGAGCGTAGCCCGGATGCGACTGAGTTTTTCATTGACCATCATTGAAAATCGCAGTCGCGTCAGGGCGCCACCCGGAAGCGGCCGCCGGCGCCGCGGCGGACAAAGCCCCCGAGTTCGAGGGCCGCGAGAGCCGCCAGCCCCTCGTCGGGGGCGAACCCGGCCCGGGCCAGCGCCGCCGCGGTCTCGTGGCCCTCGGCGATCGCCGCCAGCACCGGTGCGAGCTCGGCGGGCGGTTGCCCGCGCGGGTCGCGAACGGTGCGCTCGCCGGCGCCGAACAGGTGATCGAGCACGTCCTGTGGCCCGCGGACGACGCCCGCGCCGGCGGCGAGCAGGCCGTTCGGTCCCGCCGCCTGCGGCGTGGTCACGCGGCCGGGCACCGCGCCCACCGGGCGGCCGATACCGCGCGCCAGCCGCGCCGTCACGAGCGCGCCCGAGCGCTCGCCGGCCTCCACGACCACGGTCATCGCCGCGAGCGCGGCGATGATGCGGTTGCGCGCCGGGAACATCCAGCGCCGCAGTCCCGCCCCCGGGCCGAGCTCGGACACGGCCGCGCCGCCGGCGACGATCCTCCGGTGCAGCGCACGCCGGCCGGCGGGGTAGGGCCGGTTGGCCGCGGTCGGCAGCACTGCGACCGTCGGGCCGCCCGCCTCGAGCGCGCCGGTGTGGGCTGCCGAGTCGACCCCGAGCGCCATGCCGCTGACGACCGTCAGCCCCGCGGCGGCGAGCCCCCGCCCGAGCGAGCGGGCGACGTCCAGGCCGTACGCCGACGCCCCCCGCGAGCCGACGATCGCGACCGGTTCTCCGAACAGCAGGTCGATCACCCGCTCGCGTCCGCCCGCGACGTGGAGCACCGCCGGCGGCGCGGCCAGCGCCCGGAGCCCGGGCGGGTACGCCGGGTCGCAACCGCAGACGGTGTCCAGCCCAGCGGCGCGCGCTCGCGAGCGCACGCCGTCGAGGTCCAGCGTCCCGAGCTCCTGCCGCAGGCGCGCCTTCTCCCGCCCTCCGACCGCCGTGATCAGATCGTCGTCGCACAGCGCGAGCACCTGCTCGATCCGGGAGCGCGCGTTTTCGAGATGTCCGGCCAGCCTGCCGATCAGCCACGAGCGCGCGATGCAGTGATCGCAAGCCCACTCGTTCATGCCGCCAGCGTCGTTTCGGCCTCTCCGCGTTGCCGCAGGCTGAGCGCGGTCAGCAGGTCGGCGTGCGTGACCCGGTCGTGGGCCTCGAGGTCGGCGATCGTCTGCGCCACCCGGACGACCCGGTGGCGGCCGCGCGCGCTGAGCGCGCCGACCGCATACGCCTGCGCCAGCGCCTGCTCGGCGGCTTCCTCGAGCCGGACATGGCGCCGGGCGAGCCGTGCGTCCATCTCCCCGTTGCAGCGCGCGTCGTAGCCCACGAGGCGGAACCGCTGGCGCTCGCGGGCCCGCGCGACGCGCTCGCGCGCCAGCGCCGAGGACGTCTGGGGCGGGGCCCGCAGCTCCTGCTCGGTGGGCCGCTCGACGTTGATCAGCAGATCCATCCGGTCGAGCAGCGGCCCGCTCAGCCGGCGGCTGTGCCGGCGCAGATCGGCGTCGCCGCACCGGCACCGGTCGCCCACGCCGGCGAATCCGCACGGGCACGGGTTGGTGGCGGCGACGAGCATGAACCGCGTCGGGAACACGAGCGCGTGCTGAGCGCGGACGATCGTCACGCAGCCGTCCTCGAGCGGCTGGCGGAGCGCGTCGAGGCTCGGGCGCTGGAACTCGGCGAGCTCGTCGAGGAACAGGACCCCGTGATGCGCCAGCGTCGCCTCGCCCGGCCGCGGCGGCGCTCCTCCGCCGACCAGCCCGGACGCCGAGATCGTGTGGTGCGGGGCCCGGAACGGCCGGGCCTGCCACGAGGCCTGAGGCGTGCAGCCCGGCGATGCTGTGGATCCTCGTCACCTCGATCGCCTCGGCCCGGCTCATCGCCGGCAGGATCGACGGGATCCGGCGCGCGAGCATCGTCTTGCCGGTTCCCGGCGCCCCCTCGAGCAGCAGGTTGTGGCCGCCGGCGGCGGCGATCTCAAGCGCCAGCAACGGCGCGGCGTGCCCCCTGATGTCGGCCAGGTCGGGCTCGGCCGGCGGCGAGTCCGCGGCGCGTCCCTCCGCCGGCAGCGGGGGCAGTGGGGCGCCGGTCAGCACGTCCGCGGCGGCCCGGAGGGTCGACACGCCGGCGATCTCGAGCCCTTCGACGAGCGCCGCCTCACGGGCACGCTCGCGCGGGACGATCAGGCGCGCGAGCCCGGCCCGGCGCGCTCCCTCGGCGACGACCAGCGCCCCGGGCGAGTCGCGCAGCTCGCCGCCCAGCGACAGCTCGCCGAAAACCGCGTAGGCAGCGAGCGCTTCTACCGGTACCTGCCCGCTCGCGGCGAGCACGCCGAGCGCGAGCGCGGCGTCGAAGCCGGGACCGACCTTGCGCAGGAACGCCGGCGCCAGATTGGCGGTGATCCGCGTCTGGGGGAACTCGAACCCCGAGTTGGCGATCGCCGACCGGATCCGGTCGCGCGACTCCCGCACCGCCGCGTCCCCGAGTCCGACGATCGTGAACGCCGGCAGGCCGCTGCGGATGTCGACCTCGACCCAGACCTGGCGGGGATCGATCCCGTCGATCGCGAATGTGGCGAGCCGCGCGAGCACCAGGTCAACGTACGCACAGCCGCGTCACAGGTGGTGCACGCGGTGTTCCAATTGGGCGCGGCCCGCCACCCCCGGCCTGAGCAGAATCGGAACACGGCGTGACCCACGTGTCACGCGCGCCGGCGTAGCGTCGCCGGCATGACGATTGACCCCCGTCCCCGGCTCGGAGCGCTCGGTGAGCAGCTCGCGGCCGAACACCTGGTTAGGCGCGGCTTCGAGATCGTCGAGCGCAACTACCGCACCCGCTGGGGCGAGCTCGACATCATCGCGTTCGACGGCCGGACGCTCGCGTTCTGCGAGGTGAAGACGCGGAGGGCGAGCCCGGCGGGCGGAAACCCACTCGACGCGGTCAGGGCGCTCAAGCGCGCGCAGGTGCGCAAGATGGCCGGGCGCTGGCTGATCGAGCGGACCAATCGACCGCGGGCGGACACGCTGCGGTTCGACGCGATCGGGGTGATCGTCGATCCGGCCGGGCGGCTGCTGAGCCTCGAGCACCTCGAGGGTGCTTTCTGAGCCCCTACATCGTCAGCTGCTGATATGCCATCGACTGAAACGACATCCGGTGCAGCGGCGACACGCCGAGGCGCTCGATCGCGTCCCGATGCTCAGGGGTCGAGTAGCCGACGTGCTGGGCGAACTCCCAGCCCGGATGCGTGGCGTCGGCGCGGCGCATGTACCGGTCGCGCGTCTCCTTGGCGATGACCGAGGCGGCGGCGATCGCTGCGCTCTTGGCGTCGCCGTCGACGACCGCACGCTGGTCGTGGCCGGTCGCCCGCACCCGGAAGCCGTCGCTCAGGCAGATGCAGCCCGCGCACGCGACCTTCGCCAGCGCGTCGTGGAGCGCCGCGAGGTTCGTCTTGTGGAGGCCGCGGGCGTCGATCCCGGGCGCGCACCGTGACACGATTGCGACCTTCGTGGCGAGGCGCAGGATCACCGGGAACAGCTCCGCGCGCACTTCAGGCGTCTGCTGCTTTGAGTCGTTGAGCGACCCGAGCGCCCGGACCTCGCCGGGACCGATTGCGTCGAGGTCGAACAGCACCGCGGCGGCCACGAGCGGGCCGGCGAGACATCCGCGGCCGGCCTCGTCGGCGCCGGCGACGAACCGCGCCCCGAGGGAGCGATCGAACCGGAACAGCCGCCCGGCCGGTCTGGTTGAGCGCTTGCGCCGCGGTGTCGGTACGGCGGCCGACCCGTTAATCCGGCTAGAGGAAGCCGATTCGGTCAGGGGGCCAGTACGTGAAGAACGCGTTCCCGATGAGCCATTTGCTCGGGACCGGCCCCCAGAAACGACTGTCGTCCGACTCGCCACGGTTGTCACCCATCATGAAGTAGTAGCCGGGCGGAATCTTGATCGGTTTGCCGAAATTGCAGGAAGGCGTGTCGCCGCACGGGATGATGTAGGAGTCCTTCTCCCGGACGCCGTTGCGGATCACGTGGCCGTTGACGATCTGGATCGTGTCGCCGGGAACGCCGACCACGCGCTTGATGAACGTCTGCGTGGACTCCTGTGGCGTCGGCTTGTCGCAAGCCTGCGCGCCCGTCCCGCCCGTCCCGCCCTGATCGGGATTGCCGCACACCGGGTTGTCGAAGTCGGCCCCGTGGGGCGGGTGGAACACTTCGATGTCGCCGACGCTCGGATTGCCGGCCAGGCGATTGGTGAGCACGCGCTGACCGACGGCCAGGGTCGGCACCATCGACGGGCTGGGGATGCGGTAGGGCTTGACGATGAACGCCTGGATCAACAGCGCGAGCGCCACCGCGATCGCGACCGTGATCACGAGCTCGATCAGGCCCCTCACCCGCGGGCTCCACTCACCACTGTCCTGGCCACGTGAGACGCCCCTACAGGAACCCGATCCGGTCGGGCGGCCAGTAGGTCAGGAATGCCTTGCCGATGACCCACGATCTCGGAACTGGTCCCCAGAAACGGCTGTCCTCGGAATCGGGCCGGTTGTCTCCCATCATGTAGTAGTAGCCCCGGGGAATCGTGATCGTCTGCGGGAAGTTGCAGGCCGAATCGCCGTCGCACTGGACGATGTAGCTGTCGGACTCGCGCTTGCCGTTGCGGATCACGTGGCCGTTGACGATCGAGATGCGGTCGCCCGGGAGCCCCACGACGCGCTTGATGAACGTCTGCGATGACGGTTGCCGCCACGGCACCGCGCAGGGCTGCGGGGTGGCCGGCCCGCCGCCGTCCTGGCCCTGGTTCGGGTTCGCGCAACCCTCGCCGTAGTTCTTGGGTGGATGGAACACGACGATGTCGCCGACGTGCGGCGAGGAGAAGTCCATCGCCGATCCGGTCCACGAGCACGCGCTGATCGATCCGAACGGTGGGAAGCATCGACCCGCTCGGAATGCGGTACGGCTTTACGAGGAAAGCCTGGATCCCGAGCGCGAGGGCAAGGGCGGTCACGACGATCACCACAAGCTCGAACAGCGTGCTCGCCGGCGACTTGTGGGCCTTCGTCACTCCTGCGGTTCGCCGGCGGATGCCTCCGGGGCGGCCGGACTGGCGTCCTGCGGCGCCGTCGGGGGGACGGAATCCTCAGACCCCTCGGCGCCGGCACTTTCCGCGCTCGATTCCGCCTGCACCGCCGCGGCGACGGGCTCGGCGCCGTCGCCATCCGGTTGCCCGTCCGACTCCTGCGCCACTGCCTCCTCCGGGACCGCCGCGTGCAGTAGCTCGCGCTCGACCGCGACCTCGGGCGCCGCGCTGCGACGCTCGCGGACGCGCGCCCGCTTGCCCACCCGACCACGTAGGTAATAGAGCTTCGCGCGTCGGACGTCGCCGCGTGCCGCGACCTCGATGCGCTCGATCTTCGGCGAGTGGAGTGGGAACGTTCGCTCGACCCCGACGCCGAACGACTGCTTGCGGACCGTGAAGGTCTCGCGGGCGCCGTGACCCTGACGCTTTATGACAACCCCCTCGAACACCTGGGTACGGCGCCTGGTGCCCTCGATCACCTGAAAGTGGACGCGCAGCCGGTCGCCGGCGTCGAACCTCGGTACACGGCGGAGCTGGGCGCGCTCCAGGCTGTCGATGACGGTGCTCATGGCGGTGTAGATCCCTGCCACACTCGGTGGTGCTCGTCGGTGAGGCCTATACACAGCGCAACCTGCGCCTGCGCGGGCCGCCTATGGTAGCGGACCGCCTGTGGAGCCGGGTCCCCTCGCCGCGCTCTGCTCGAGGCGCCACTCCTTGATCCGGGCGTGATGTCCGGACAGGAGCACGTCGGGAACCCGCCAGCCGCGGTACTCGGCCGGGCGCGTGTAGTGCGGATACTCGGGCGCGCCGGCGAGCGCCTCGCTGAATGACTCCTCGAGCGCGGAGTCGGGATGCCCGAGCGCGCCCGGGAGCTTGCGCAGCACCGCGTCGCACACGACCATCGCCGGCAACTCGCCTCCGGCGAGCACGTAGCGGCCGATCGACACTTCGTCGTTGGCGAAGTGATCGACCACGCGCTGGTCGAAGCCCTCGTAGCGTCCGGAGAGCAGCGTCAGGGCCTCCTCGCGCGCCAGCTCGTCGACGAGCGCGTCGTCTAGCAACGTGCCCCCCGGCGCCAGGACGATCACCCGCCGCTCGCGGCGCAGCTCCACCGGATCGCGGTCGTAGCGCGCCCGCAGCGCCGCCTCGACGACGTCGACCCGCAAAACCATTCCCGCGCCCCCGCCGAACGGGGTGTCGTCGACCTGCCCGGCGCTCAGCGGCGTGTGATCGCGGTAGTTCACGTACTCGAGGCGATGACCGCCCGCCAGCGCGTTGGCGACGTGCCGCTGGCGCTCGAACCATGCGAACGCTTCCGGGAACAGCGTGAAGATGTCGATCTGCACGCGAACGAGCGCTTTAGGCCTCGCCGAGGAACGCGAGGTCGATGTCGATCGTGCGCCGGTCGAGGTCGACCTCGCGGACCGCGTCGGTGACCAGCGGCACGAGCAGATCGCCGGCGCCCGGCCGCTGCACCTCGAGCACCTCGCACGAGGGGAGCTCGATCATCCGCCTCACCGTCCCAACCTCACGGTCGCCGTCGTGCACTGCACAGCCCGCGAGGTCGTCGGCCCACCATTCCTCGGGACCGAGCTCGGGCACCTCGGCGCGGGCGACCATCATGTCCTTCCCGCGCAACGACTCAGCCGCCTCGCGATCGTCGTGTTCCTGCAGGCGCAGGATCATGCGCCGCTCGGTCCCGGCGCGTCGGGTGATGTCGAGCTCGCGGTCGTCGACGAGCACGGTTGCCGCCGAGGCCAGCAGCGGGGCGTTCGGCTGCGTGACGTGAAAGCTGCCGTCGAGTCCGTGCGGACGCCCGACGCGGCCGGCGAGAAGCCACTCAGGCGAAGGGCTCACGCCGCCGGGGGGTTCACCCGTCGACGATGTCGACGAACACGCGGCGCTTGCTCGGAACCGCGGCGGTCTTGATCACCGTGCGGAGCGCGGCCGCGGTCCGGCCGCCCCGGCCGATCACGTTGCCGTAGTCGTCGTCGGCTACCGACAGCTCGAGCACGATCGCGCCGTCGTCCTCCTCGACCTCGTTCACGCGCACGGCGTCGGGATTTTCGACCAGACCGCGCGCCAGGTACTCGAGCAGCTCCTTCATCGCCGTGGGCGTTACTGAATGCCCTGGATGCGCAGAAGCTTGCGGACGGTGTCCGTGGGTTGGGCGCCGCGGGCGAGCCAGTCGCGGACCCGCTCCTCGTCAAGAGTGATCGTGGAGGGATCCGTCTGCGCGTTGTAATGCCCGACGATCTCGATCACGCGCCCGTCGCGCTTGGCGCGTTGGTCCGCGACGACCACCCGCCAGACCGGGTTCTTGCGCCCACCGATGCGCGTCAGCCTAAGTCGTACCGACATACGAGCGACGAGGTTAGCGGGTCACGGCACAAGTTCGACGGCAGGGCTCGCCGCGGAGCCGCTCAACGCGCCTGGCGCATAAGCGCGCCGAGGTCGGGCATGCGCCCCTGGGCGACCTGGCGCATCACCTTTCTCATCTGCTCGAACTGCTTGATCAGCGCCTTGACGGCCTGGACGTTGGTGCCCGAGCCCTTCGCGATCCTTAGCCGGCGCGAGCCCTTGATCAGCTCCGGGTGCCGGCGCTCCTGCGGGGTCATCGACAGGATGATCGCCTGGATCCGGTCGAACTCGCGCTCGTCGATCTTGGCGCCGCGCAGCTCCTTGCCCATCCCCGGGATCATCCCGATCAGCGACTGGAGCGGACCGAGCCGGCGTACCTGGCGCATCTGCTCGAGGAAATCGTCGAGCCCGAACTCCGACTTTCGCAGCTTGCGTTCGAGCTCGGCTGCCTGATCCTGGTCATACGCGGTCTCGGCCTTCTCGATCAGCGTCATCACGTCGCCCATCCCGAGGATCCGCTGAGCCATGCGGTCGGGGTGGAAGCGCTCGAACTGGTCGAGCTTCTCGCCCGTCGACGCGAACAGGATCGGCTTGCCGGTGATCGCCTTGACCGACAGCGCGGCGCCGCCGCGGGCGTCGCCGTCGAGCTTGGTCATGACGACGCCGTCGAACTGGACCACCTCGGCGAACTGCTCGGCGACGTTGACCGCGTCCTGGCCGGTCATCGCGTCGACCACGAGCAGTACGTCGTGGGGCTTGACCGCCTTCTTGATGTTCGCGAGCTCGGCCATGAGCTCCTGGTCGACGTGGAGGCGACCGCTGGTGTCGATGATCAGCACGTCCTTGCCCTCGGACTGCGCCCGGTCGCGCGCCCAGGCGGCGATCTTGACCGGGTCGCGGTCGGTGCCCTGCTCGTACACCGCAGCCCCGGCCTGGGCTCCCACCTTGATCAGCTGATCGACCGCCGCGGGGCGGTACACGTCACACGCCGCCACTGCGACCGAGGAGCCGTACTGCTCCTTCAGATAGCGGGCGAGCTTGGCCGTCGCGGTCGTCTTGCCCGACCCCTGCAGGCCGGCCATCACCACGATCGTCGGGGGCCGCGGCGAGAACGACAGCTCGCGGGCGGCGCCGCCCATCAGCTCGGTCAGCTCGTCGGAGACGATCTTTACGACCTGCTGGCCGGGGTTGAGCTTGCCGATCACGTCGGCCCCGAGCGCACGCTCCTTGACCGCGTTCGTGAAGCTCTTGACCACCTTGAAGTTGACGTCGGCTTCGAGCAGCGCCAGGCGGATCTCGCGCATCGCCGCGTTGATGTCGTCCTCGGTCAGCGTGCCGCGCCCGCGGACGTCTGAGAGCGTCGCCTGGAGCTTCTCTGCGAGCGAATCGAACATGGCGCTCTCAGCGTACTGCGCGTTCGCTACTGCGTCACGAGCGCCCTGGCGAAGTCGCTCGAGTCGAACGGGCGCAGGTCCTCGAGCTGCTCGCCGATCCCGATCAGCTTGACGGGGATCCCGAGCTCGTTGGCGATCGCGAGCGCGATTCCCCCCTTGGCCGTGCCGTCGAGCTTGGTCAGCACGAGCCCGGTGACGTCGACGGCCTCCGAGAACAGGCGCGCCTGGCGAAGTCCGTTCTGACCTGTGGTGGCGTCGACGGTGAGCAGCGTCTCGTGCGGCGCCTCGGGGATCTGCTTGGAGATCACCCGCTTGACCTTCGCCAGCTCGGCCATCAGATCGTCCTGGGTGTGGAGCCGCCCCGCAGTGTCGATGATCACGACGTCGGCGCCGTCTCGGCGCGCCGCGGCGATCGTGTCGAAGGCGACCGCGCCGGGGTCCGCATCCGGGGGGCCCTTGACGAACCCGGCGCCCGCTCGCTGGGCCCACACCTCGAGCTGCTCGACTGCCGCCGCGCGGAACGTGTCGGCCGCGCCCACCACGACCGTCTGCCCGAGCTCCTTGCTGAGGTGCCACGCCAGCTTGCCGACCGTGGTCGTCTTGCCGGTGCCGTTGACGCCGGCGACGAGGATCACGGTGGGCTGCGGCGTCAGATCGATCCGGTCGTCGCCCACGCGCGCGATCTCGGCGAGGAGCTCGATCAGGCGGTTGGTCAGCGCCTCTCCCCCGGAGATCCCGCCCTCGGTCGCCTCGCGCTCGAGCTCCTCCACGACCTCGGCGGTCGTCTTGGCTCCGACGTCCGCGTAGATCAACGCCTCCTCAAGCCGCTCCCACGTCTCGTCGCTCAGATCCTCGAACAGCGTCGCCTGGATCTCGGTGGCGAGCGCCTGGCGGGTCTTGCGGAGGTTCTCGCGCAGCCGGCGAAACATGCCCCGCCGGCGCTCCTGGGTCTCAGGCGCCTCCTCGGGTGAGGCGTCCGGCCCACCCTGCGCGAGGTCGACGATGAACAGGTCTCTCCACTCGCGGGCCATGGGGCCGCGAGATTACGCTGCTTCCTCCTGTGGGGGCAGCCGGCGCGAGATCACCTTCGAGATGCCGTCGGCACCCATCGATACGCCGTACAGCGAGTCGGCCGCCTCCATCGTGCGCTTCTGGTGCGTGACGACGATGAACTGAGCATGCCCCGAGTAGGTCCGCAGCAGCTCGAGGAACCGATCGATGTTGAGGTCGTCGAGCGCGGCCTCAACCTCGTCGAGGATGTAGAACGGACACGGCCGCGCGAGGAACACCGCGAACAGGAACGCCAGGGCGGTCATCGACTTCTCGCCACCGGACAGCAGCGACAGACGCTTCATGTCCTTGCCGGCCGGGGTGATCTCGATCTCGACGCCCAGCAGGTCCTCCTCCTGCTCGTCGGGGGATCTACCGGCCTCGTCGCCATCGCCGCCGTCGCCGTCGTCTGACTCGGGCTTCTCGTCCGCCGGCGCCGGCGCGCCGCCGAGCACCCGGGCCGGCCCCTCGCGCTCGGTCACGAGCCGCAACCGGCCGCGGCCGCCGGGAAACAGTCGGGCGGCGACCTGCTCGAAATTGCGCGCGGCCGCCTCGAACATCTGCTCGAAGCTCTCGCGGATCTGGCGGTCGGTGTCGGCGATCAGCTTGTTCAGCTCGCGTAGCGCGGTCTCGAGATCCTCGCGCTGGCGCTCGAGCTCCTCGACGTGGGCGACCGCCTCCTCGTACTCGGTCTGTGCGAGCGGGTTCACCGGTCCGAGCTGCTCGCGCCGGCGGGCCAGCCGCTCGAGCCGCGAGGACAACGCCTCGCGCTGGTCGGCGGCGAGCTCGGTGGCGGCGGGCTCGGCGGCGAGCTCCAGCTTGCGGGCGAGCTCGCCGAGATCGTGCGTGGATTCGTCGACTCGGTCCCGAACCCGCTGGAGACGAATCTGGCACTCGGTGAGGCGCTCGTTGCCCTGGCGCAGCTGCGCGTGGAGCGCCGCCTCGCGCTGGGCGCACTCCTTTAGCTCCGCGGCAACGTGGTCGCCGGCCTCCCGGTCTGAGCGCAGCTCGAGCTCGAACTGCTCGCGGCGGCCGGCAATCGCGCTCGCGACGTGCTCGAGGGCGTCGATCACCGCGCGGACGGTGGGCACCAGCGCCTCGTCCCGCAACGTCGCGTCGTGCAGGCGCTCGATCCGCGCGTGGCGGTCGGCGCGCTCGCGCTGCTCACGCTCGCGCCCGGCGCGGGCCGTACCGAGCTCGGCGGACACCTGCATGCGGCGCCCTGCGTCGGGGCCGTCGTCGGGCGCCGACCGCCGGCGCTCGATCGCCGCCGCGATCCGGCGCTGCTCCTCGCCGGCCTCGTCGCGCTGGGTCACCGCCGCGCGGTGCACCGCGATCGCGTCCTCGGACTCCGCCTCGGCGCGCGCCACCGCCTCGCCACGGCGCTCCAGCGCGACGCCGGCTGCGTGCTCGGCCTGCACCGCGGCCTCGCTTGCCCGGACCAGCGCGTCCCGGCGGTTGCGCTCGGCCAGGACGCGTTCCTCTCCCACCGCCGGCGCCTGGCGCAGCTCGTGAGTGCGCGATGACCACACCCGCCCGGACAGCGTGACCGCGACTCCGTCAAACCGATCGGATACGCGCTCGAGCCTCTCGACCACCCACACGTCGTGCAGCAGCGCTCGCGCGAGCGCCGCGGCCTGCGCCGGGCCGTGGACATGCCCGGCGATTTGTTCGGCTCCGTCGTGAGGCGGCGGCGCGGTGCTCGCCGCCGCCTGAGGCGGGCCGTCGGGCGGCGCGACGAGCGCACGGCCTCCGTCGGCGCCGGCGCGATCGAGCAGGGCGCCGGCGGCCGCCCGGTCGCCGAGGACGGCCGCGCGCAACCGCCCGTCGAGCGCGGCCGCCACCGCGAGCTCGTAACCGGGATCGACCTCGAGCTGATCGGCGAGGACGGTCGCGCCGCCCGGGGCGGCGGTCTGGCTGCGCAGGAACTGGTTGCAGGCCGCGAGTTCGCCGCCGACCCGCGCGGCCTCGCGGCGCGCGGCCTCGACCGCCCGCTCGCCCTCGCGGAGCTCGCCTCGGACCTGCTCGAGCCGCTCCCGGGCCTGCTCGCGCGCAACGCGCGCGTGCTCGACCGTCTGCGCACGCTCGCCGACGGCCGCGGCGGCGTCCCGCAGCTGCCCCTCGAGCTCGGCAAGCTGGCGCGCGAGCTCGGCTTCGCGGTCGCGATCGAGGCGGGCGAGCGCCTGCTCGAGCTCGGCGATCCGCGCGTCGATCTGCGGATCCGGAACGTCGGCCTGCGCGGCGGCTCGCAACCTCGCGAGATGCTCGCGGCCGCTGCTCAGGCGGCCCTCCAGGTTCCGCTGCGCCGAGCGCACCGCCTCGGCGCGGTAGGACACGCGATCGCCGGCGGACTGGGCGAGGAAGCATCGTCTGGACAGCTCCTCGCGATGGGCGCTGCGCTGGGCCAGGGCCTCCTCGGCCGCCTCTCGGCGCCCGGCGACCTCGGTGAGCTCGCGCTCGACCCGCTCGCGCTCGGCGCGCGCCTGCGCGGTGGCGTGCTCGGCGGCGGCGAGCTCGGCCTGGTGGCGGCGCAGATCGTCGCGGGCGAGCTCCCACCGGGCCTCGAGCGTCTGGCGCTCGAGGCGGGCATGCAACTCGGCGGCGTCCGCCTGGCGCTTCAATGGCCGCAGGCGCGAACGGGCCTCGCGCTCGACGTCGAGCGCGCGGTCGAGGTTGTCCTGGGTGCGGGCGAGCTTCAGCTGCGCGCGGCGCCGGCGCTTGCGGTGCTTGCCGAGCCCGGCAGCCTCTTCGATCAGCATCCGGCGGTCACGCGGCTTGGAGGTGACGATCGACTCGACCCGGCCCTGCGAGATGACCGAGTGCATCTCCTTGCCGAGCCCGGTGTCGGACAGCACCTCGATCACGTCGACGAGCCGGCAGCGCGCGCCGGCGAGCCGGTACTCGCCTTCACCACCGCGGTCGAGGCGCCGCAGGATCGAGACCTCGGGAGCGCCCAGCCCGAGCATCCCCTCGCTGTCGTCGAGCACCAGTTCGACCTCGGCGCCGCGGGCGCCCTGGCGGCCCGGCGCCCCACCGAAGATCACGTCCTGCATCGACTGCCCGCGGACGGCCAGCGGCGACTGCTCGCCTAGCGCCCACAGCACCGCGTCGGTGATGTTCGACTTGCCCGAGCCGTTCGGCCCCACGATCACGCTGACGCCGGGGCCGAACTCGAGCTTGGTCCGATCCGGGAACGACTTGAAGCCCTTGAGCACGAGCGACTTCAGGTACATGGCGGATTCATCGGGGATAGCTCTGGGATATTCATTCGAGCGCCTCGAGCGCCACCTGTGCGGCCTCCTGCTCGGCGTCCTTCTTGCTCCGGCCCGTCCCCCGGCTGACCTCGACGCCGGCGATCGTGGCGCTGACCGAGAACACCCGGTCGTGAGGGGGCCCCTGCTCGTCGACGACGTCGTAGGTCACAAGCGCGCCCTTGCGCGCGAGCCGTTCCTGGAGCGCCGACTTGAAATCGACAGGATGCTCGAGGGCGTCCTCGATCTCCGGCGCGAAAGCCGCCACGACAGCCGCGGTGGTGCGCTCGTAGCCATAGGTCAGGAAGCAGGCGCCGATCACCGCCTCGATCACCGAGGCCAGTACGCGCTCGGTCCCGACCAGGGCCGGCACCGTCGAGGACACGCCAGGCGGCGCCGCCGCGGTCAGGCGTTCGGGCACCCCGAGCCGTTCGGCGACCTCCCGGCACGAGCGACCCGAGACCGCCTGGGCCCGGATCTTGGTCAGCCTCCCCGGGCCGAACCGCTCGGCCTCGAGCCGCGGAAAGAGATGCGAGGTCACCGCGAGCGCGAGCACGCTGTCGCCGAGGAACGCCAGGCGCTCGTAGGAGTCCGATCGTCTCGCCGTCCACGAGGCATGGGTGAACACCGAGGTGGCGAGCTCGTCGGGCAGCCCGTCGAGTAGCTCCCGAAGGAGCGCCGGCGAGTCAATCTCGAGTGGACGTCGCTTCGCGCTCACTCAGCATCGGGACCTGCGCTCGCCGACGCTGATGCACGCGTCCCGCCACCGCTAGCGCCCAGCACGAACTCGACGGCCTCGCCGACGGTCCGGATCTTCGCCGCCTGCTCGTCGGAGATCCGCACGCCGTAGGAATCCTCGAGCTCCTGCACCAGCGTGTAGAGGTCCAGCGAGTCAGCCTCGAGGTCTTCTTTGAAGCGGGTCGACTCGGAGATCACCTCGGGATCCACCTCGAGCTCGTCGGCGAGGTGGCCGCGGATCACCTGGAAGATCTCGTCGCGGGTCATCCTGAAACCGTAGCCGTCGCTTCGGACGGGCCACCCGCTCGCTCGTGCTCGGGCCCGTCGCGTCCCGGAGCGGGCCGCAGCGCTCCCGCCTGCTGGAGCGCCGCCCGCGTTCGGCCGATCACGTCGTGCTGGACCCCGCGCGCGGCCACGTCGATCGCCTGGGCGAAGCCTCGCGCGCTGAAGCGGCCATGGGCGACCACGCCAAGCTGCCGGAGCCCGAGCATGTACGCGCCGCCCGGGCCTTCGGGATCGATCGCATCTCGCAGCTGCTGCATCGTCGGCCCGATCAGCCAGCTCCCGAGCCGCCCCCGCAGGTTGGTGTTCGCGGTCTCGGTGACGAGCCGCAGCGCCCGGCCAGAGACCCCTTCGATCAGCTTCAGCGTGATGTTGCCCGTGAAGCCGTCCATCACCACCACGTCGGCCACGCCCTCGGGGATCTGCGTCCCCTCGATGTTGCCGACGAAGTTCAGGCCGGCGCCGCGCGCGCCCGCGAGCTGCTCGTGCACGGAGACGAGATCCGGGGTCCCCTTGCCCGGCTCCTCGCCGTTGGAAAGCAGCGCGACCCGCGGGGAGTCGATCCCCAGCACGGCCTGGGTGAAGGCCGATCCCATGTGCGCGAACTGGACGAGATGTTCGGGACGGCAGGTCACGTTGGCGCCGACGTCGAGCAACAGGATCGGCCCGCGGCCGGGGTTCGGCAGCGGCAGCGCGAGCGCCGGCCGGTACACGCCCCGGTCGCGCCGCAGGTTGAAGAGCGCCGCCGCGAGGGCGGGACCCGTCGAGCCGCCGGACACAAACGCCTGGGCGCGGCCGTCGGCGACCGCGCGAGTCGCCTGGACGATCGAGGCCTCCGGCGTCGTCCGCACCGCGTTCGCGGGGTCGGCCTTCTTGGCAATCGAAACCGGGGCGTCGACGACTTCGACGCCGTCCGCCACCGCTCCGATCTCGCCGGCGGGGCCGAACAGAAGAACGTGGATGCCGTTAGCCGCCGCGAGGGCAGCGCCCGCTGCGACCTCGCGCGGGCCGAGATCGGCCCCGCCCGCATCCACGGCGACGGTGACCACGCCCGGGGCTCTCAGGCGATCCGATCGTCCCGATCCGGGACGATGACCTCGCGACCCTTGTAACTGCCGCACACCGGGCAGACCCGGTGCGGCAGTCGCGGGCTGTGGCACGTCGGGCACGCGTTATAGGTCGGCGCGCTGATCTTGTGCTGCGAGCGGCGCTGCGTGGTCCGCGCGTGGGACTGCTTCTGCTTGGGGACGGCCATCCGGGCAGTGTAGCCGTCATAGGCCCGGCGAACGCCGCGCTCCATGCTCGAACCGCGCCACCGCCGCTACTCCCAGCGCGTCGCGGGGGCCACTCGAACCGCGCCACCGGGGCTAGTCGAACCGCCCCACCGTGGCTCGCCGAACCGAGCCACCGGGGCCAGGCGAACCGCGCCGCGAGGGTTACTCGAAGTGGAGCTCCGACAGTGCCGCCCAGCGCGGATCCGGCTGGCGCTCGTGCTGGTGGTCGGGTCCGGCGTCGTTCAGATTGGCCCCGCACACCGGGCACATCCCGGCGCACCCTTCCCGGCACAGGAGGTTGGCGGGCACGACCAGCGCGAGGGCGTCGCGCGCCCAGCCACGCAGATCGAGCACCCCGTCATCGACGTAGGGCGAGACCAGGTCGTCGATCTCGACCCGCTGCTTTGAGCGCCCACGTCCCGCCGCGGCCTCCTCTTGGAGGGCTCGGGCCTCGTTCGGCTGCGAGACCTCGCGGGCGTCGACCGTGAACGTCGGGGTCGCCGGCCCAAGGCAGCGCATGCACGGACCAGCAAGAGACGCGTCGAATCGAAGGCGCAGCGCATACCCGTCGCCGGTCGTCCGCGAGATGTCGAGGCGGACGGGCACCAGCTCGGGCTCGACCGGATAGCTCTCGCCGGCGAGCGTCAACGGCTCGATCGACACGAACAGGTCCAGCCGGCGCCCCTCGCCCGTGGTAAGGCGCAACCCACCGAGGTCGAACGTGTCGGTGCGAAGCGGCGACATCCCACATCGAGCTTATCGCCGAGCTCGGGGGCCTCGCCGGCGCCGGCGAGGTCGCGGCGGCGGCGAGGTCGCCCCGGCGGAGGCGCGGCGCCGGCGAGGTCACGGCGGCGCCGCCGCCGGTGAGCCGCGATCATCCATCCCATGTCTCGCTGGTTTCGCACGTACGGGTTCGCCGACGTGTTCGACGACCTGATCGTCGGCGCGTATCCGCTCGACGAGGACGACGTGGACGCGCTCGCCCGGCTGGGGATACAGCGCGTGCTCAACCTGAGCGAGGACAAGGAGTACCCGCCGGGGCGGCGCGAGGAGGTGGAGAACGCGCTCGCCGACGCCGGCATCGCCGAGGAGCGCCTGCGCCTGACCGACTACGGCGACCTTCCCCCCGAACAGATCGAAGCCGCGGTCCGGGAGGTCGGCCGATGGCTGGACGCCGGCGAGCGCACCTATCTCCACTGCCGGGCCGGCTGGCAGCGGTCCGCGGCGGTGGCCGCCGGCGTGGTCGCGGTGCGTTCCCGGCTCGACATCGACGAGGCGCTGCAGTTCGTCCGCCAGCGCAAGCCGTCGGCCGATCCGCTCCCGCACCAGCGGGCGGATCTGCGGCGGTGGTGGGAAGGGCGGGTGGACGCCGGCGGGGCCGGCGAGGCCGGCGCGAGGCCGGCGGCGGCCGGGCGGAGGCCGGCGGAACCGGGCAGGACGCGGTTGAACCCGGACACGACCCCGGCGGGGCCGGGCAGGAGGCGGGCCACTAGAGATGGGTGATTCCACGGTCTGAGGCTGCGCGACCGTCCGGGTTCCGCTTCCCCCGCGCCGGCGGGGCGGGGCGCCGGCGGGGCGGTGGCGGGGCGTGGCGGTGGCGGGGCGTGGGGCTGGCGGGGGGTGGCGCTGGCCGGGCGGGGCGCTGGCGGGTCGGTGGCGGGGTGAACGGCGGCCACCTGGGGTGTGGCGGCGTTTCGGCGTGCCGGCGAGGGCGGGGCGCCCGGGACGATGCACCGGAATTCAGGGCGGATAACGTCTCACTCGACCAACCCGCGCCGCCGAATGCGCCGAAACTCGCGTATAGCGCGGCTTTCGGCCATCTCGGCAAATGCTCGTCGTCGAGTGCGCACTTATCCGCCTTGCTCGCGCTCCGGGCCCCCGAATACTCATCCGGACGCCGGTCAAGTCACCATCGACCGGGAGGGCCACGATGCTCGCCGACCCCGACCTGCTGCCCACGGCGGTCCGGTCCGCGCGGGTCAAATACCAAATATCGCTCTTTGCAGGTGATTATTGACCCGCAGGGTCACGGCGCGCGCGAACCGCCCGCACCCTCCCCCAGATGCCCGAAGTTCGTGGCGCGAACGCGGTGGGAGCCGCGGCCGCTGAAATCGCGCGGTAGCTAGTCCGCGGCGCGGAGGCGGCGCATCGTGAGCTGCTCCGGCACGTCGTCGCTCCTGCGGTCCTCGCCGGCGCCGGCATCGAGCTCGGCGGCGCGGACGCTGCGGGCGCTGACGGTCACCGGCTCGAGCTCAGGCAGCTCACGGCCGGCCGCCACCGACCCGTGATCCTCGAACCGGCGCGCCGCCGGCAGCACGCGGGCCTCGTAGGAGCCGACGGCGTCGTTGTAGGCGCGGACGGTGCTGTTGAGGCGAGTGCCGAGCGTGGCGAGCAGGCTCGAGAGCTTCACCAGGCGGCCGTGCAGCTCCCGCCCGAGCTCCGAGATCGCCTGGGCGGACTCGGCCACGCGCTCCTGCTGCCAGCCGTAGGCGACCGCGCGAAGCATCGCGAGCAGCGTCGTCGGCGTGGCGATCAGCACCCGCCGCGCCATCGCGTCCTCGATCAGCGCCGGGATCGGCCTCGAGCGCCGCGCCGTACAGGTGCTCGCCGGGCAGGAACATCACGACGAGGTCGGGGGCGGAGTCGAGACCCGCCCAGTAGGCCTTGTCGGCGAGCGCCTTCACGTGCCGGCGCAGCAGCCGCGCGTGGTCGCGCAGGTGCCGCTGGCGCTCCTCCTCGTCCCGGGCCTGGTAGGCGTCGAGCACGCCCTGCAGCGGCGCCTTGGCGTCGACGACGACGTGCTTGCCGCCGGGCAGGTTGACGATCAGGTCGGGGCGCAGCGTCGTCTCGTCGCCGGCGACCGGGGACTGCTCGGCGAAGTCGCAGTACCTGACCATGCCGGCGAGCTCGACCACGTTGCGGAGCTGCATCTGGCCCCACTGCCCGCGGGCGTTGGGCTTGCGCAGCGCGGTCACGAGCGCGCCCGTCTCGGTTCGGAGCCGCTCGCCGGTCTCGGCAAGCGTCTTCAGCTGCGCCTCGAGCCGCCCGCGCGACTCCCGCCGCTCCTGGTCGAGCGTGCAGCAGCTGGGCGTCGACCCGGCCGAGCTGCTCCTTGAGCGGCGCGACGAGCTGCTCGACCGCCTGGCGGCGCGTGTCGAGGTCTCCCCTGGCCTCAGCCCGTGCGGCGTTCAGCTGGGCGCGGTTGAGCTCGGTCAGCTGGTCGACGCTCGACTTGAGCGCGTCGGCGCTCAGTGCCTTGAACGAATCCGACAGTCGTTCCTGGGCCTCGGTGAGCGTCGCCAGACGCTCCTGGGCGAGCGCGCGCTCATGTTCGAGGGCCGAGCGAGCCCGCACGAGCTCGCGCTCGAGCTCGCCGGCGCGCGCCGCTTCGCCCGACAGCGAGCGCAACCGGGGACGGACCGCCAGGAGGACGGCGCCGGCGCCGGCCACCAGACCGATGAGCAACCACAGCGTGTTCATGTGACCGCTCAGGATCGCGCGAGCCTCGGACGGAAAGATTATCCCTGCAAAACGGAGATTCGAGACGGGGTCTGCGAGAATCGCCCGTCGTGCCAGCCGATCGCACACCCCGTCGTGCCCGCTGATCGGATCCGCCGCCGCGTGATCGTGCACGGACGCGTGCAGGGCGTGTTCTTCCGCGACTCGGTGCGCGAGCGGGCTCGGGCACACGGCGTCTCGGGGTGGATCTGCAACCGCTCGGACGGCGCGGTCGAGGCCGTGCTCGAAGGCCGGACCGACGACGTCGAGCGCGTGGTCAGGTTCTGCCGGACGGGTCCTCGCCAGGCCTCGGTCGAGCGGATCGAGGTCACCGAAGAGGACCCCGAGGGGCTCAGCGGGTTCGAGATCCGCTAGGCGGCGGGTCCGGTGACGACACCGCGCGCCGAACGGGCCGGACGGGCCGAACGCGCCGCGTCGAGCAGCGCACCGAACAGCCGGCTGCGGTCGTCGGCCTCCGGATGCCATTGCACGCCGAGCGCCCATCGCCCGTCGGCGAACTCGATCGCCTCGGTCACGCCGTCTGACTCCGCCCGGCCGGTGACGACGAGGCCCTCGCCGAGGTCGAGGATGGCCTGGTGGTGGTGGCAGCGGGCGATGTGGACCTGCTCGCCGACCGCGTCCGCCGCCAGCGACCCGGGCGCGAGCTTGACCGTGTGCTCGTTGCCCTCGAACGTCCCGACCACCTTGCGGTGAGGGGTGCTGCCGTCGGCCGCGACCAGGTTCTGCTCGAGCGTGCCGCCGAATGCGACGTTCAGGATCTGCATGCCGCGGCAGATCGCCAGCACGGGCACGTCGCGCTCGATCGCGGCGCGCACCATCGCGAGCTCGAACTCGTCGCGCTCGGGATAGAAGGACTCGGTCGCCGGGTCGCGGGCGGCGCCGTAGGAAGCGGGGTCGAGATCGGCGCCACCGATCAGCATCAGCCCGTCGAGCCAGTCGAACAGCTCGACCGGCGCGTGAGTGTCGACCGCCAGCAGCACCGCTACCCCGCCGGCGCGCTGAACCGGGGCCACGTACGAGTCGGCGACGAGGTGGGCGTCCTGGTTCCAGAACGCCCAGCGGGCGCGCTCGCGCACGGCGCAGATGCCGATGACCGGACGGTCCGAATCACTGATGCCGGAAGACTTTGGCGCTGAAGTTGACATATACGAGGCTTGATCGCCAAAGTCCGACATTGGCGACGTGGCTGCGGTCAGGCGAGACCCGCGCGCCTCCAGGAGGCTAGGAAACCTCGGCGGGCTCTTCCTTGCCCGCCAGACGCTCGCGGCCCCGACGGACCGCGGCGATGAACTTCGACAGATTCACCTCGAGCGTGTTCAGGATCTCGTCGGCGTAGTCCTCCGCCCCGAGCCTGATCTCGCGCTCACGGGCGCGCGCGTCCTCGATGATGTCCTCGGCGCCGCGCTCGGCCTGCTTGGTGATCTCCTCCTCGGAGACCATCCGCTCCTGGCGCTCGCGGGCCTCCTTGACGATCCGCTCGGCCTCGCGCTTGGCCTCGGCCAGCATCTCCTGGCGCTCCTTGACGATCCACCGCGCCTGCTTGATCTCCTCGGGGATCGTGGCGCGCATCTGGTCGAGGATGTCGTAGATCTCCTCCTTGTCGACCCGCACCTGATCGGTCAGCGGCACCGCTCGGGCGTTGTGCACCAGATCGTCAAGCTTGTCGATGAGTACCAGGACATCCATCTCAGCAACCTCTGTTTCGTTAGCGGCTTAGCCGTTCCTTCAAGGCGCTGGCGACCTCTGCGGGAACAAGATCATCGATCTCCCCGCCGAACGTGGCAAGTTCCTTGATGCCGCTCGAGCTTCAGGAAACTGTACTTGGCGGACGCCATCAGGTAAACGGACTCGATCTCCGGGTCCTGCCGGCGGTTGAGCTGGTTCATCTCGAGCTCGTACTCGAAGTCGGAGATCGCGCGCAGGCCCTTGACGATCGCCATCGCGCCGCGCTCGCGCGCGAAATCGACGAGCAGCGTGCTGAACGGCTCTACCTCGACGTTCGCAAACGACCCCGTCGCGCCCTTCAGGAACCCGACTCGCTCCTCGGTGCTGAACACCGTGCTGCCCTTGCGCCACGGCAGGTTCACGACGGCCACGATCACCCTGTCGTACATCTTCGACGAGCGGGCGATGACGTCGAGGTGCCCGTTCGTGACCGGGTCGAATGTGCCGGGACAGATGGCGATGCGGTTGTCAGGTGCCATGGATTCGGATCAAAGTGTCGCCGTAGCGGCGCTCGTCGAGCAGCGTCAAGTCGAGTTCGAGGGGCGCGCGCCGATCGCTCTCGGCCACTACCCGGGCTCGGGGCGCCAGAACCGGTCCCAGCGCTGCCGAAAGCTCCTGCCCGAGCGTGCTCGCGTGCCGATATGGAGGATCGAGGAACACCAGATCGTATTGACGAGCGTCCCGCCGTGCGCTTTCGAGGTACGTCAACGCATCCTGACGACGAACCTCCGCGTCGACACCGACCGCCGACAGGTTCCGCCGGATCGCCGCCACCGCGGCCGCGGAGGAGTCCACGAGCACCGCCTCGGCCGCCCCGCGGGAGAGCGCCTCGATCGCCAGCGCACCCGAGCCCGCGAACAGGTCGAGCACCCGCGCGCCCTCCACCGAGACCAGGATCGAGAACAGCGCCTCGCGGACCCGGTCGGATGTCGGCCGCGTCGAGACGCCACGGGGAGCGACCAGCCGGTGCCCGCGAAACGCGCCGGCGACGACCCTCACGCCCGGATCGGTGCCTGCGCCTCGGCGCCGTAGGCCTGCACGAGCGCGTCGGCGAGCAGCGCGTGCTCGGGCTCGGCCAGCTCGGGATCGTCGGACACGACCTCCTCGGCGTAGCGTCGTGCCCGCTCGAGCAGTACCGCGTCGCGGGGCAGCTCGGCCACCCGGAACTGCGCGAGCCCGTGCTGTCGCGTGCCGACGAGCTCTCCCTCGCCGCGTAGCTCGAGGTCGACCTCCGCGAGCTTGAACCCGTCGGTGTGATTGGCCAACGCCCGCAGCCGCAAGGAGTCCTTGGAGCCGAACAGCAGGCAGACCGAATCGTGCGACCCGCGTCCGATCCGGCCCCGGAGCTGGTGCAGCTGCGAGATCCCGTAGCGGTCAGCGTCCTCGACGAGCATCACGGTCGCGTTCGGCACGTCGATCCCGACCTCGATCACGGACGTCGCCACCAACACATCCGCCGCGCCGGAGGCGAACGCGGCCATCGCCGCCTGCTTGGCGGCCGAACGCAGCTGGCCGTGCACGAGCACGACCTCGAAATCCCGGAGCTCCCCGGAACGCAGCCGCTCGAACTCGGCCGTGGCCGCCCGCGCCTGCAGCACCTCGGACTCCTCCACCAGCGGGCACACCACGAACGCCTGGCGGCCCACCCGGAGCTCCTCCCGGATCCGGTCATAGGCCCGCTCGCGCTCGCCGGCACTAGAGCACACGAAAGTCTTGATCGGCCGGCGCCCCGCGGGCAGCTCGCGCAGCAGCGTGAAATCGAGATCGCCGTACCCGGCCAGCGCGAGCGTCCGCGGGATCGGGGTCGCGGTCATGTGCAGGATGTGCGGGCGCGCAGGGTGGGCGGGGGCCGAACTCCCTGCCGGGTCCGAATTCGCGGCCGCCTTCCCATCCAGTGCCGCCCGCTGGCGGACGCCGAAGCGGTGCTGCTCATCGACGACCGCCACGCCGAGCCGCGCGAACTGCACCGGGTCCTCGATCAGCGCGTGGGTCCCGACGATCAGCGGCAGCTCACCGGAGCCGAGCTTGCCGAGCAGGTCCGCGCGCCGGCGCCCGGGCGTCGATCCGGTCAGCAGCCCGAGCGGCACCACCGACCCCGGCATCAGCCTCTGGATCGTCGCGAAGTGCTGCTCGGCGAGCGTCTCGGTCGGCGCCATCAGCGCGCCCTGGTAGCCGTGCTCGACCGCCCGCAGCAACGCATACATGGCGACGACTGTCTTCCCCGACCCGACCTCGCCCATCAGCAGCCGCTGCATCGGCACGGCCTGCGCCAGGTCGCGATCGACCGCGTCGAGCGCGTGGGACTGATCACCGGTCAGCGAGAACGGGAGCATCTCCGACAGCCACCTCGCGGTCAGCGTGCGCTCGGCGTCGAGCACGGGCGCGGTGCTCGACGCGCTGCGGCGCAGTCGCCGGCGGAGCAGCGCCAGCTGCACGAGCAGCAGCTCGTCGAACGCCAGCCGGCGCCGCGCGACGTCGAAGCCCGAATCCGACCCGCCGGGGAAGTGGACCTCGGCCAAAGCAGCCGCCCGGGCGGGCAGCCGCTCGCGCGCCAGCACCACGGCCGGCAGCGGCTCGACGACCTCGGCAAACGCCGCCCGGTGCTCGGTGACCAACGCCAGGATCTGGGTCGAGGACAGCCCTTCCGTGGCCGGGTAATGCGCCACCAAGCCGCCCGCGCCGCCGTCGCCGCCCGACACCGCCTCGCCGGTCCGGGCGTGGGCCTGAACCCGGAATCGGCCCCGCACCCCGCTTCCTCTGCCCCCTTCGAACTTGCCGTGCAGCGCCAGCCGCGTGCCGACCGGATATCGCTGCTCGAGCCACGGCTGGTTGAAGAACGTGGCCTTCATCGCGCCGCTGGCGTCGGCGACCGTCGCCTCGACGAGTGGGCGCATCCCGCGCCGGCGCACCGACCGGGACGAGATGCTCCTGACCTCGACGACGACGGTGGCGCTGTCGCCGGGGACCAGCTCGGCGACCGCGCGAGCCTCGCGCCGGTCGCGCGGGAGGTGCAGCAGCAGGTCCGCGACCGTCGCGAGCCCCAGCGACTCGGCGGCCTTGCGCGTCTTCGCCCCCTCGAGCGACAGGGCGGCGCCCAGCATCGACGGCCGGGGGTAGCGAACCGGGGCCGCCTCGAGCTCGGACGGCTCAAGCTGTTCTGAGGTCGCAAACGCGGTGGCGCCCATCAGCGCCAGATGATGACCGCAGCCGCGGTCGCCTCGGACCCGCGGTCGGAGCTCAGCCTCCGTGTCAGGAAGACCTGCCACTCCGGGGTCAGTTTTCGGACAAGCCCATGCGTCGATCCGTGCGCGACGGTGATCAAGCATCTCACGCAGATGCACGACCTAAAGCGGATATGTGGAACCCAGACGCACCCACCACGGCACCTACCGCTGAGGAGGAAGCGCGCGCGGGTCTGCTCGCGCGCAGCGGCCTGCTCGGCGCCGGCGCGGATCACGAGATCGACCGCTGGACCGCTGTGCTCCGCGAGGCGTCGAGCGCATCGGTGGTCGCGCTCGCGGTCGGAGTCGAGTCGTGCACGCTCATCAAGGGGCTGTGGTCGGGCGACGCGAGCGAGGCCGAGACGACCGAGCTTCCCGCCTCGGAGTCCGTGGAGGCGTTCGTGACCGCCCGACTCGGCGACGCGCACACGCCGCAGTTGGGCTGCGACGTCCCCGCGCCGCACGCGTACCTCGAGTCGCCGGTCGTCGTCGACGGGCACCACCTCTGCACCCTCTGTATCGCGAACCCGGCGCCGCACAGCTGGGGCGCGCGCGAGCTGCAGACGCTCGCGAACGCGACATCGGCGATGGTCCTCGAGATGCGGCTGCGCCTGGCCAACCACGACGCGCTCCGCTTCCACGAGCTCGTGGCCTCGCACAATCGCGTCCACGAGCTGATCGCGGTCGGCGCTCCGCTCCGCGAGGTCCTGGTCGAACTGGTCGAGGGCATCGAGCGCCACGACCCGTCGGTGATCGCCTCCGTGGTCCTGCTCGATCGCGAGGCGAGCGCGCTCCGCCCCCTCGCGGCACCGTCGCTTCCCCCCCACTATTTCGCTGCGATCGACGGGGTCGTGATCGGGCCGAACGTCGGCTCGTGCGGCTCGGCGGCCTGGTCCGGTCAGCTGACGATCGCGCAGGACATCGCCGAGGACCCGAAATGGGCTCCGATCCGCGATTTCGCCCTCGGCGCCGGACTCCGCCACTGCTGGTCGATGCCGATCAAGTCCACCGCGGGCGAGGTGCTCGGCACGCTCGCGCTGTACGGGCCGCGCCCGCGCCAGCCGCTACCCGAGCACCTCACGCTGATGGAGGACGGCGCACGCCTCGCCGGCATTGCGATCGAGCGCCACCGCGCGCTCGAGAAGCTGATTCACGACGCCCGTCACGACGGGCTCAGCGGCCTTCCGAACCGCGCCGCGATCTTCGAGTCGCTCGACGACGCGCTCGTCCGGATCGCGCCGCGCTCGTCGGTCGCCGTCCTGTTCGTCGACCTCGATGGGCTCAAGACGTTGAACGACACGCTGGGCCACGACCGCGCCGACGAGATGATCCGCGAGGTCGGTGAGCGTTTGTCCACGGCCGTGCGGAGCACCGACTTCGTCGGGCGCTTCGGCGGCGACGAGTTCATCGTGGTCGCCGAGGAGGTCGCGACCGAGGAGGAGGCAGCCGAAGCTCGGTTCCCGGCTGCTCGAAGCGATCTCCGAGCCGCTGCCCGGCATCGACGGGACGGCGCTCACCGCCAGCATCGGGATCGCCCTGCTCGGCGGCTGCGGCGCCGACGCCCGCGAGGCGATCCGCCGCGCGGACAGCGCGATGTACGAGGCCAAGCGCGCCGGCGGTGACCGGATCGTGTTCTTCAGCGGCAGCCGGCGCAGCCATGAGGGCCGCCGGCTTGCGCTCGCCCGCGAGCTCCGGGGGGCGGATACCCGCGGCGAGCTCGGGGTCGTGTTCCAGCCTGTGTTCGACCTCGAGACGGGCGAGATCGCGGCCGTCGAGGCGCTCCTGCGCTGGGACAGCCCCACGCTGGGCCAGGTGCCGCCCGCCGAGTTCATCCCGGTGGCGGAGGACACGGGTTCGATCGTGCCGATCGGCGCCTGGGTGCTGCGCGAGAGCTGCGAGACCGTCCAGCGGATCGCCCGCGCAGCCGGGCGAGAGGTGGAGCTGTCGGTGAACGTGTCCGCGCGCCAGCTCGCGCAGCCGGGCTTCGCGCGGACGGTCCAGCTGATCCTCTCCCACGCCGAGTTCCCCGCCGCTCAGCTGACGCTCGAGGTCGCCGAGGCCGCGCTGATCCGCGCCGACGCGGTCACCGCGCGAGACGCTGCACGAGCTCGAGTCGCACGGCATCCGCATCGTGCTCGACGATTTCGGCACCGGCGTGTCGTCGCTGTCATGGCTGAAGGAGCACCCGGTGGGCGCGATCAAGATCGATCGCAGCTTCATCAGCGGGGTCGCCGACGATATCCGTGACCAGGCGATCGTGTCCTCGCTGATCGGAATGTCGTGCGCGCTCGGCTGCACGGTCACCGCGGAGGGGGTCGAGACCGAGGAGCAGCTCGCCGCGCTCCGCGAGCTCGACTGCGAGCGCGCTCAGGGGTTCCTGCTTGCACGTCCCCTGCCGGCGCCGGAGCTCGAGGCGCTGCTGGCCGCCGACAACGTCGTGCCTATTCAGCGGCCAACAGCCACCATTGGTCCTGCTGACCCCCGTCAGACAGCTCGAACTCGACATCCCCATGAGCGAGTGCCTGGACCGTCCCGTCGTCCAGCGGTGCTTCGGCTCCCCGCAGGCAGGTGATCAGCTCGGCATCGTGCGCGAGCTGCACGAGCACCTCCCTGAGCGCTTCGCGCGGCCGGCCCCAGGCGACGATCTCCTCCTCGACGAACCCGACCGCGTCGCCGGCGCGGAACCGACCCTGAGCGTCGTCCAGCACCGCCGGCGCGACCGCGCCGGTGCGGACGTGCTCGAGCGCGCTCGTCATCGACGCCGCGTTCTGGCCGGCATTGCGCGTCGGGTCGAGCGTCACCGCGGCCGCGAGTCCTGCCTGGGGCGACAGCGACGGGACGACGCACACCGCCTTGTCCGAGAGCTGGGCCGCGAGCCGCGCTGCCGCCAGAGCGTTCGGGCTGTTCGGCAGCACGACCACCTCTTCGGCGGCGATCGTGTGGATCGCCGCGAGCAGCTCGTAGCTCGAGGGCGCGAGCGACGGACCGCCGTCGAGCGCGCGTACGCCGAGGTTCTCGAACAGCGACCGCATCCCGGCGCCGGTGGCGACCGCAACCGCGCCGCACACGACCAGCTCGGCCGGTCGCGAGCCGCCCGTCACGCTCTGAGACCTGCGCGCGCATGTCGGCGACGTCGAGATGCGAGACGGCTCCGTGCGACGCGAACACCGCGGTGACCGCGTCGGGATCGTCGGTGTGCACGTGGACCTTGAGCGTCGCCTGGTCGCCGACGATCAGCAGCGAGTCGCCGAGCAGCTCAAGCGCCGGCGTGAACCGTCGCTGCTCGAGGTCGGTACCGGTGACCGCGAAGCTCGCGCAGTAGCGAAAGGTCGTGGAGGAGTGCTGGGGATGAGTGGCTCGCGCTGCGGCGCGGTGCTCGAGCGTCGGCGGCTGCGCTCCCGCCAGTCCGCCGACGATGCCCGCGATGAACGCCGTCAGCGCGTAGCCGCCGGCATCGACGACGCCGGCTTCGCGAAGCGCCGGCAACAGGTCGGGGCCGCGCTGCACGGAGCTCTCGCCGGCCTGGAGCGCGCGCACGATCACCCGCGCGATCGCCGCGTTCTGCTCCTCGGCGGTCGCGTCCGCGCCCAGCCGGGCATCGGGCATCCGGGCGGTCTCCGAGGCGACCTGCACCGCCATCTCGCGCACGACGGTCAGGATCGTGCCCTCGACCGGCTCGCGCACCGATCCGTACGCCTGGTCCGCGGCACGGGCTAGAGCCGCGCTGATCAGAACCGGGTCGACGAGCTCGCCGGGCCGGCTCGCCAGCTCCTCGGCAGCGCCGCGGATCAGCTGGGAGAGGATCACCCCCGAGCTCCCGCGAGCGCCGAGGAGTGCGGCGCGCGCAACCGAGGCGACGATCTCGTCGCGGCCGACGCGCTCGATCGTCCCCTCGGGCGGCGCCGTCGCGAGGCGGTCGAGCTCCCCGAGAACCGCGCGCAACGTCAGCACCATGTTGTCGCCGGTGTCGCCGTCGGCGACCGGGAACACGTTGATCTCGTTGATCTGCTCTCGGCGCGCCTCGAGCGCCGCCAGACCGGCCTCGAGCACGGCCCGGAAGCGCAGCAAGCTCGCGTCGGATCCCGGTCGGTGCGAGGCCCGGGCGACTCTCCTAGATGCGGTTCGGGCTCAATCGGGCGCGGTCGGGCTCCGATTCGCCCGGACGCCCGAGCCGTGTCAGTCACTTGGCCTTGGCGACCTTGCCGGCCTTGAGGCAGCGGGTGCACACGTAGACCCGCCGCGGCGTCCCGTTGTCGTCGATCCGCACGCGCTGCAGGTTCGGATCGAACCGCCGCCTGGTGGCGACCATCGAGTGGCTTCGGTTGTTACCGAAAGCCGGTCCCTTGCTGCACACGTGACATACCTTGGCCATGGCGGGCGAGTATAGCTTCCGGGCGGGCGGGCCCTTTTCCAGACAATCTCCGCGAAGGTTCGTATTCTTCCAGACGGGTAATGAGGCGTTTCGATGGGTAATCAATCCCACCCGGGCGCGCGCGTTCGGAAGGACTTGGGGCTTCCGGATCGCTACGCGGCGCTCCGCCACATAGCCAGCGGAGGCATGGCTTCGGTGTGGTGCGCCCGTGATCGCGCGCTCAGCCGCAACGTCGCGATCAAGCTGATCGCGGAGCGGTTCGCCGACGATCAGGACGCCAACGAGCGATTCCTGCGGGAGGCGCGCGCGGCGGCCCGGCTGTCGGGCCATCCGAATGTGGTGATGATCTACGACGTCGGCGCGACCGAGGCGGACGGGCGGGCGTTCATCGTCATGGAGTTCCTCGCCGGCGGCACCGTGGCCGACGCGCTCCGGGTCGACTCGGTCCGGCGCGTCCACGCCGTCAAGTGGCTCCAGGAAGCCGCTTCCGCGATCGACTTCGCCCACAGCCGCGGCGTGCTCCACCGAGACATCAAGCCCGCCAACCTGCTCCTCGACCGCGACCGAACCCTGCACGTGGCCGACTTCGGAATCGCCCGGCTCGGCACCGAGGACACGATCACGGGTACCGGCCAGGTCCTCGGCACCGCCTCCTATCTCGCTCCCGAGCGGGCGATGGGCGAACCCGCCACCGCCGCGAGCGACCGGTACTCACTCGCGGTGGCGGCGTTCGAGTTGCTGGTCGGCGAGCGTCCCTTCGCCGCCCGGCATTTCGCCGCGCAGGCGCGCCAGCACATCGAGGAGGAGCCGCCGGCTGCCAGCCTGCTCAACCGCACGCTCCCGGCGTCGGTCGACGCGATCCTCGCTCGCGGTATGGCCAAGCGGCCGGAGCAACGGTGGCCGACCGCGCAAGATTTCGCCCAGGCGCTAGAGACCGCGCTCACCGACGCGCCGACTGCGTCTCACCACCGGTTCGCCGCCGTGTCGCCGGCGAGACCCCCCAGTGGGTCCGGAGCCCAAACGACCGCCGCGCGGCGCCCAGCGCCGCGAACCGCGGCGCACCGGGCGGCGGCGCCGCGCTCGGCACGGCCGGAGCCCGAGCCGGAGAGTCGTCGCAACCGCAACCGGATCCCCGCGCTCGCCGCGCTGATCGCGGGAGCAGCCGCGGCGGTGGCGATCGCCGGCACGATCGGGAGCGGTGGACACTCCGCGCAATCCTCGTCGAGCGTCGAGCGCCAGGCGTCGGCGGCGACCCACACCCACGCGCCGGCGCCGGCGAAGCCGCCCGCCCCGAAGCCGCGGACGACGCAAACCCAAACCGTCACCGCCACCCCCGCCGCGGCGACGACGCCTCCGCCGACCGCCGACACTCTCGAGGCGCGCGGCCACCAACTGATGGACGACGGCGACTACAGCGCCGCGGTCCCGGCTCTCCGGCAAGCCGTCAGCGCCGCCAGCCCGAGCAGCCTGACGTACGCATACGCGCTGTACGACTACGGCCGCGCGCTGCTGCTGGCCGGCGATCCAAAGGACGCGGTCACCGTGCTCTACCAGCGCCTGCAGATCCCCAATCAGACCGGCGCGGTCAGGCAGGAGCTTCAGCTCGCGCTGCTCGCGCTCGGGCAGAACGCTCAGAGCGGCGGCGCCGGCGCGGTTCCGCCGGGGCACGATCACCACCACGGAGGGCCCCGGGGCGGATCCCCCGGCGGACCGCCTGGCGCTCCGGGGCAGGGGCCGCCCGGTGCGGGCGGCGACTCCCAGGACGACTGAGGCGCAAGCGCTCGCCGCGGCCCGAGGTGCCCGGGACCGCCTGCGGTCTACGACGCCGGCGTGGACCGCTTGCGGTCTACGGCGCCGGCGACCGCAAGCGGTCGCCCGCCCCGAAGGCGCTCGTGAGCTTGCCCTGCACCGCCAGTGCGGCCAGCGCGGCCTCGGCCGCCTGACGACCGGTGTCGCGCTTTGATCCGCCGGTGACGCGGTCCAGCGCCTGCGCCATCGTGTCGACGGTGAGCACGCCGAACCCGCAGGGCACGCCGGTCTCGAGCTGCACGGTCTGAATCCCGCGGGCGGTCTCGCGGCAGACGTGGTCGTAGTGATCGGTCTCTCCGCGGATGACCGCGCCAAGGCACACGATCGCCTGGTAGCGGCCCGACTGGGCGGCGTACTTGGCGATCAGCGGCAGCTCGAACGCGCCGGGAACCTCGAACCGATCGACGCCGGCCACGCCGGCCTCCTCGAGGGCCTCGCGAGCGCCACGTTCGAGCTTGTCGGCCAGCTCAACGTAAAACCGCGCCACGCACAGCGCCACGCGGCCGCCGCCGTCCGTGCGCTCGCTCATTCCTCCGACTGCTGGCGAAGGAGGTCGTGCTCGTGCTCGTCGCGCAGCATCTCCTCGTCGAGCGCGAGCCCCTGGTGGTGCAGGGTGTGGCCGAGCCGGTCGCGCTTGGCCCGTAGGTAGGCCTCGTTGTGCGGGTTCGGCACGGGCTGGATCGGAATCTGGTCGGTGACCGAAAGCCCGTAGCCGGCCAGCCCGGAGATCTTCTTGGGGTTGTTGGTGAGGATCCGGATGCTCGTGAGCCCGAGGTCGACGAGGATCTGCGCGCCGATCCCGTAATCGCGGAGGTCCGCCGGGAGGCCGAGCTTGAGGTTGGCGTCGACCGTGTCGAGGCCCTCCTCCTGGAGTTTGTACGCACGCAGCTTGTTGAGCAGTCCGATCCCACGACCTTCCTGGCTGAGGTACAGCAGCACCCCGGTGCCCTCGGACTCGATCATCGACAGCGCCGACTCGAGCTGCTCGCCGCAATCGCAGCGCAGCGAGTGGAACACGTCTCCGGTGAGGCACTCGGAGTGGACGCGGACGAGTACCTCGTCTTGGCCGGCCACGTCGCCCTTGACCAGTGCGACGTGGTGCTTGTTGTCGACCAGCGAGCGGTACCCGACCGCCACGAAGTCGCCGAATCCGGTCGGCAGCCTGGTCGAGACGACTCGCTCGACGAGCTTCTCGTGCCGGCGGCGATAGGCGACGAGGTCCGCCACGGTGACCATCTTCAGGTCGTGGCGCTCGCAGTAGGGCTCGAGGTCGCGCACCCGCGCCATCGTGCCGTCGTCGTTCATGATCTCGCAGATCACGCCGGCCGGGATCAGCCCGGCCAGGCGGGCGAGATCGACCGCGGCCTCGGTCTGGCCGACGCGCTCGAGCACGCCGCCGGGCTTGGCCTTGAGCGGAAACACGTGACCGGGCTGGACGAGCTCGCGCGGGCTGGTCTTGGAGTCGATCGCGACCTGGATCGTGCGCGCCCGGTCGGCCGCCGAGATGCCCGTGCTGACGCCCGAACGGGCCTCGATCGAGATCGTGAACGCGGTCTCGAACGCCGATTCGTTCTTGGCCGCCATCAGGTCGAGGCCGAGCTCGTCGCACCGCTCCGGCGTGAGCGACAGGCAGATCAGCCCCCGTCCCTCCTTGGCCATGAAGTTGATCGCCTCGGGCGTGATGAACTGGGCGGCCATCGTCAGATCGCCCTCGTTCTCGCGATTCTCGTCGTCGACGACGACCACCATCTTGCCCTGGCGGATGTCCTCGATCGCCTCCTCGATCGTCGCGAACGGCGTCTGCACCGAGCTCATCGACCCACGACCATCAGTTTCTCCACGTATTTCGCCAACACGTCGACCTCCAGATTCACTCTGCTGCCCGCATCGAGTTGCCCGAGATTCGTGCGCTGCAACGTCTCGGGGATCAGAGAAACGGTAAACGATCGGTCGTCCACCGCTGTGACCGTCAGCGAAACTCCGTCGACGGCGATCGACCCCTTCTCGACCACGTAGCGCAGCACCTCGGGCCCGGCCCCGATCCGAATCCGCCGCGCGAATCCGTCGTCGGCCTGCTCGATCACCTCGCCGAGGCCGTCGACGTGGCCCTGCACGATATGACCACCGAGGCGGTCGGTGGCCCGCAGCGGAAGCTCGAGGTTCACCTCCGAGCCGGGCGCCAGATCGCGGAGCGAGGAGCGCCCGAGCGTCTCGTTCATCGCGTCGGCCGCGAATGAGCCGTCCTCGAGCGTGACCGCGGTCAGGCACACGCCGTTGATCGCGATCGAGTCGCCGGCGCTGAGCTCGGCGACGAGCGGCGTCGCGATCGTGATCCGTGTGCCATCCGGCGAGCGCTCGACGCCCGCTACCGAGCCGATCCCCTGCACGAGTCCGGTAAACACGGCGAATCCGCCCTCGTCAGCCTTCCTACCACTCTCTAATGCGCGCGGACACGAGCAGATCCTCGCCGACGCGCTCGCACTCGAGCGTCAGCGCCCGGGCGGCGTCGGCGATCGCGTCGACGCCCTCGCCCTTCGAGCGGGTCGCGCGCGGTACGGCCGCCGAGCACCATCGGCGCCAGGAACAGCCGCATCTCGTCGACCTCGCCGGCGTCCATGAACGCGCCGGCGAGGTGCGGGCCGCCCTCGAGCAGGATCGAGCCGACCCCGTCGGCGCCGAGCTGGTCGAGCGCCGAGCGCACTCGGGCGGGCTCGTTCTGCCCGGTCGCCACGACCACCTCCGCGCCGTGGGTGGCGAGCGCGTCGGTGGCGGCCCGCGGAGCGGCGCGCGACACGACCACGGTGAGCTGCACCTCACGGGCGCCGTGGACGAGCTTCGAGTCCAGCGGGAGCCGCGCCAGCGAGTCGAACACGACCCGGCGCGGCTGGCGAACAGATTCGATCTCGCCCGCCCGGGCGGGATCCGATATTCGTGCGGTCAGCTGGGGATCGTCGGCGAGCGCGGTGCCGATCCCGACCGCGACCGCGTCGCACTGGGACCGCCAGCGGTGGGCGAGCTGGCGGCTCTGCTCGCCCGAGATCCACTTCGAGTCGCCGCCGCGCGTGGCGACCTTTCCGTCGAGCGTCATCGCGGACTTGAACAGCACCCACGGCCGCCCCGTGCGGGCGTGCTTGCGGAACGACTGGTTGAGCAGGCGGGCCCGAACCGCGAGCTCGCCGTCGGCGACCACGACCTCGATGCCCTCGTCGCGCAGGATGCCGAGACCGCGGCCGGAGGCGTGCTCGCTCGGGTCGTCCGAGGCGACCACGAGCCGCTCGATGCCGGCCTCCCGGATCGCGTCGGTGCACGGCGGCGTCCGGCCGTGGTGGCAGCACGGCTCGAGCGACACGTACAGGGTGGCGCCGCCCAGATCGCGTCCCTCGGCGGCGCGGATCGCCTCGATCTCGGCGTGCGGTTCTCCCACCGCCTGGTGAAAGCCCTCGCCGAGCACCTCGTCGTGGCGGCCGATGACCGCACCGACGAGCGGGTTCGGACTCACGCGCCCGCGGCCGCCCTCGGCCAGATCGATCGCGCGAGCGAGGTGGCGGCGATCGGTGTCGGTGGGGCTGGACATGGTGGCGCCCTGGAGGATAGGACCCTATACCGGGGCGGGTCCGCGTGCGATCGGCGCCCGCCCCCGTCCGATCGCACGCGAGCTTGCGGCGGCGTTCGTCCGGGGCCTGGATCGCTACCGTGTGGTACCTGTCCCGGGGCCTATCGCGCTCCATCCTGCCGGAACGCTCGTTTAAACCGCAGTCCGGCTCTTGCCTATGAAGCTCATCATCCAAGCTCCCTGTTTCAACGAGGAGGACCAGCTTCCGAACACGCTGGCCCACCTGCCGCGCGAGGTCCCGGGAATCGACGTCGTCGAGTGGCTGATCATCGACGACGGGTCGTCCGACCGGACGATCGAGGTGGCGCGCGAGCACGGGGTCGATCACGTCGTCAGGCTGACCAACCACAAGGGCCTGGCCGCGGCGTTCCAGGCGGGCCTCGACGCGGGCCTGAAGCTCGGCGCCGACGTGATCGTCAACACCGACGCCGACAACCAGTACGAAGGTTCCGACATCCCGAAGCTGGTCGCGCCGATCCTGCGCGGCGAAGCCGACATGGTCATCGGCGACCGGCAGGTGGAGACGATCGAGCACTTCTCGGCGCCGAAGAAGCTGCTCCAGCGGCTCGGCTCATGGGTCGTGCGCCACGCGTCCTCGACCGAGATCCCCGACACCACCTCGGGCTTCCGCGCGTACAACCGCGAGGCCGCCCTCCAGATGCAGGCGGTGTCGAAGTTCACCTACACGCTCGAGACGCTGATCCAGGCCGGAAAGCTGCTGGTCGCGGTCGACCACGTCCCGGTCCGGACCAATCCGAAGACCCGGGAGTCGCGCCTGTTCCCCTCGACGGCCGCGTACGTCCGCCGCAACGCGCTGTCGATCTTCCGCGTGTACTCCCAGTACCAGCCGCTCAAGGTGTTCTGGACCGGCGCGCTGGTTCTCGGCATCGCCGCGGTGGCGATCTTCCTCCACTTCCTGGTCTTCTTCGTCCAGCATCCGGACGCCGGGGCGCGCCATATCCAGGAGCTGATCGCCGGCGGAGTCCTGTTCAACGCGGCGATGCTGCTCGGCGCGCTCGGGGTCATTGGCGATCTGCTCGACGCCCAGCGCACGCTGTCGCAGCGGACGTTCGAGCGGGTCCGGCGGATCGAGCTCCAGCTCGGCGTGCAGCCGTCGCACTACGAGCCCGGCGCGCGCGAAGCACGGTCCGACCAACACCCAGGGGCAGAACGGCCCGGCCGGCGCCCAGGGAAAGAACGGCCCCGTTACTCCTGGCGCCCCTGACCGCGAGGCGCTCGAGGTATGAGCCGGAGCCCGGAGGCCGCGCCCGTCGGCGGCGGTCAGGTCGCGGTCCCGACCGGCAACACGTTCGACAAGTACGGCTCCACCAATCCTGCGGTGCGCCGGCTGATGGCGGGATTCGAGGGCACCCTGGCGGAGCTATTCGAACGCGCGGCGCCGGAATCCGTCCTCGACGTGGGCTGCGGTGAGGGCGTGCTCACTTACCGCTGGGCCGAGCAGCTCGGGACGCGTCCGGTCCTCGGCATCGATCTGCCCGACCCCAAGCTCGAGGCCGAGTGGAGCACGCGCCGGCGCCCGAACCTCGAGTTCCGGGCGATCGCCGCTGGCGAGCTTCCGTTCCCGGACCGGTCGTTCGACCTCGCGGCCGCGATCGAGGTACTCGAGCACGTCCCCGATCCCGAGCGAACCGTTGCCGAGATGGCGCGGGTGGCGGCGCGGCACCTGCTCATCTCCGTCCCGCGCGAGCCACTGTGGCGGATGCTGAACGTCACCCGGGGCGCTTACGTGCGGGATCTCGGCAACACCCCCGGGCACGTCAACCACTGGTCCAAGCAAAGCTTTGTGCGGATGGCCGCGCGGCACGGAGAGGTGCTCGAGGCGCGCTCCCCGTTCCCGTGGACGATGCTGCTGGTGAGGGTCGGGTGAGCGAAGGCTCGAGGCCACCCGCGAGCGCGACGGTCTCGCCGCCGCCACCGCCGCAGGCCCCCCCGAGCCACGCCAACGGCGGCGACCCGGCCGCCGGGCAGCGTTCGTACGGCTCGGGCGCCCGGGTGCTCTCGATCGGGATCGCCTCGACCGGCATCTTCACCTTCCTCTACCTCGCGACCGCCAGCCACGCGCTCGACCCGGCTTCGTACAGCCGGATCTCGCTGTGCTGGGCGATCATGTTCGTGATCCTGTCGGTGATCTATCGCCCGATCGAGCAGCTGCTCTCGCGGACGATCGCCGACCGCCGCGCGCGGGGATTGCACGACCACTCGCTGCGGATCCCGGCCCTGATCCAGTTCAGCTTCGCGACGCTGTTCCTGATCTTCGCACTGGCGATGCGGCCCGAGATCGAGCAGGGGGTCTTCGACGGCTCGAGCGCGCTCTACTGGATCCTCGTGGTCGGCGTGCTCGCGTACGCCGCCAGCTACTTCGCGCGTGGCTGGCTCGCCGGTCACCAGCGGTTCGCGCTGTACGGCGGACTCGTGTTCCTCGAATCGACCTCGCGATTCCTGTTCGCCCTCGCGGTCGCGGTCGGGATCGCGTCGGGTCAGGCCGCGGTCGGGCTCGGTATGGCGGTGGCGCCGTTCGCGTCGCTGTGCGTGATCCCGTTCGCGTTCTCACGCCTGCGAGTCGACGCCCCGTCCGGCGTGCCGGTGGCCGATGCGGCGAGCGAAGGGCCCGCCCACGCCGAGATCGAGGAAGCCGCGGCCGACCTCAGCCTCAAGCGTGGAACCGGGTTTGCGGTCTCGGTCGTCGGGATCATGCTCGCCGAGCAGACGCTGATGAACGCGGGCGTGCTGATCGTCGCCGCGAACGCCGGCAGCAAGGCCGGGCTGACCGTCGGGATCACCGGCTTCGTGTTCAACGTGCTGCTGATCGTGCGCGCGCCGCTCCAGCTGTTCCAGGCGGTCCAGACGTCGATCCTCCCCCACCTCGCGGGCCTCGAGGCGCGCGAATCGGCGGCGGAGTTCCACCACGCGATCCGCACCACAATCAAGGTGATCGCGGCGTTCGCCGGCGCTGTGGCGATCGGGCTGCTCGCGATCGGCCCGTTCGTGATGACCGCGCTGCTCGGCGACAAGGGCTTTCACTACGGACGCGTGGGCCTGGCCCTGGTCGGCCTCGGGATGGGTTTCCACCTGACCGCGGGCACGCTCAACCAGGCCGCTCTCGCCCGCGGCCGCGCCCCGCTCGCCGCCGTCGCCTGGCTGACCTCGGCGGCGCTGTTCGTCGCGTTCATGCTGTCCGAGACGATCAGCAATCAGGTGACGCGAGTCGAGGTCTCCTACTTCACCGCCGCGCTGATCCTGTGCGGCCTGTTGTGGGCCGTCTACCGGCGCGGGCCGGCGCCGACGAGCGGGTTGAACGCGGCGGTTCGCTGACCGCGCCCCGGGTCCGGACACCCGCCGCCACGGGCCGGCGCGCCGCGCGCCAGTGGCCCTCAGCCGCTCGACAGCTGCTTGCAGGCGGGCTGGCCCGCCTCGGCCTTCTCCACGTCGGGATTATTGAGCCCGCTGGAGTCGATCTTGTTGAGCGCCGTTCCGACGCTGGCCAGAAGCGATTGCGCGGCTGTCTGGAACGACGACGGCGAGTTCGTCGGCAGCGAAGCCGACTTGGCCACCGCGCTGCGCATCGCGTCCCGAAGCTCCGTGAACGTCCCGACGATCTTGCCCGCAACCGCCTTGCCGCCGGAGATGTCGGGCGTGCCGGCGGACTGGATCCTGGACAGCGCGTTGCTCGAGTCCTGCTCGACGACCGCCAAGAACCCTCGAAGGTTCTTCTTGGCCTCAGCGGCGCTCTTTGCGGTCGTCTTCTTGAGCGCGGCGCTCCGGGTCACGACGTCCTGCTCGAGCGGCGAGATCGCCGAGCACACCGCGCTCACGTAGGTGCTCGCGCTGACCTTCGAGCCGCTCGTGTGCGAGGAGCTGCTCGATCCACACCCTACGCAAACCGCCACCGCTACGAGCATTGCCGGAGCTGACCGAAGACTCCCAAAGCGCATCGTGGTCAGGCTAGCGGCGGATCGGACTCAGCGCTCCACCGGCACCGGGCGGTCAGACGGCGCCGGCGACGGCGACGATCGCGGCGTAGGCGCCGGCCGGATCGGCCGAGCCGAACACCGCGGAGCCGGTCACGAGCAGGTTTGCGCCGGCCTCGACGCAGGGCCCGGCGGTGCCCTCGTGCACGCCTCCGTCGACCTCGAGCGCCACGTGGTCGGGGAGCGCGCTGCGCAGTCGCGCGAGCTTGTCGAGCGACCAGGGGATGAACTTCTGGTTGCCCCATCCCGGGTTGACGCTCATGCACAGCGCCATGTCGAGCAGCTCATGCGCGATCTCGCCGAGGCTTCCGGCCGGCGTGCCGGGGTTGATCGCGACGGAGGCCGCGCATCCCAACTCGTGGATCGTGCTCAGCGCGTAGTGGAGGTGCGGCGTTGCCTCGTAGTGGACCGTGATGCTGTCCGCCCCCGCTCTGGCGATGTCGGCGACATAGCGCTCCGGGCGCTCGATCATCAGGTGCACGTCGAGGATCCCGCCCGCGGCGTGGACCCGCTCGGCGATCGCGTCCACGATCAGCGCGCCGAACGTGATCGGAGGCACGAAGTGCCCGTCCATGACGTCGACGTGGATCACCCGCGCCCCGGCGGCGAGCACCTCGTCCACCTGCTCGCCGAGGCGGGCGAAGTCCGCGGACAGGATCGAGGGGGCGACGCGGCGCTCGCGCAGCAGACGCAGGGTCGCGTCGGATGGCTCGCGGGCGGTTGCAGTCAAATCAGACCGCCCGGAGCATGCTGCCGTGGCAGTGGTTGCAGGCCACGACGGCCGTGCTCGACATTCGCACGATCGTCGAGTGCTCGCCGCAATTGGGGCACACCGAGACGAGCTCGTAGCGCTGCAGGCAATAGACGCATCGGTAGCGGCCGGGTGACGCGGTCGGGCGAAGCCAGGGCTCACCGCACCCCGGGCACTCCGGACCGAGCTTTGGCATCGGATCGGTCACGTTAAGCACACAGGTTAACGGGCCGCTCGGGCAGCTCAACCCCGACGGCCGCCGCGGCGGATCACCCCCGGCGGAGCCGGGCGATGAAGAACCCGTCGGTCCCGTCGCGGTGCGGCAGCAGCTGGAGACGGCGCTCGAGGGCGAAATCGCCGCGATCGCGCAGGAAGCCATCGACCACGTCCTCGCTCTCCGCGCGCGAGATCGTGCACACCGAGTAGACGAGCGACCCGCCCGGGGCCAGCGCCTGCGCGCCCGCGGCGAGGATCCGAGCCTGCAGCGCGGCGAGCTCGCCGATCGCCTCCGGTCGCGCGCGCCAGCGCAGATCGGGCCGCGATTGCAGCGTGCCCAAACCGCTGCACGGCGGATCGACGAGCACCCGGTCGAACGGCTCCTCGCCCCTCGGGATCGCGGCGTCGCCGACCTCGACCCGAACGCACGAGGTGCGCATCCGCGCCACCGTGCGCGCGAGCGCCTGCGCCCGGCCCGGATGACGCTCGACGGCCACGACCTCGCCGTTGTCCTCGATCAGCGCGGCCAGGTGTGTGGTCTTGCCGCCGGGAGCCGCGCACAGATCGAGCACGCGCTGGCCCGGCGCCGGGTCGAGAATCCGCGACACGAGCATCGACGCCCGCGACTGCGGCTGGACCGCGCCGGCACGCCACTGCTCTGACCCCTGGACGTCGAACGGGCCGTCGAGCAAGAGCCCCTCGGGGAGCGCCGGGGCCGGCCGGGACGCGACCGGCAACCCGGCCGCGACCTCCGCCGACGTCGGCGACGAGCGAGTTGACCCGCAGCGCCGACTCCGCGGGCGAGTTGACCACCCGCAGCAGCGCCCGAGCCTCGTCGGCGCCGAGCTCATCCCACCACTGGCTGGCCAGCCAGCCGGGCACCGAATGCATCACGGCGGCCGCCGCGGGCGTCTCGTCGTCGAGCGCGTCGAGAATCGCTCGACCCTCGCGGGTGGCGCGCCGCAGGACGGCGTTGACGAGCCCGGCGGCGTGGGGCCGAGCCTGCTTGGCGAGCTCGACGGTTTCGTTGACGGCGGCGTGCTCGGCGACTCCGCCGAGGTACAGGAGCTCGAACAGTCCCAGCCGGAGCGCCGCCAGCACGGGCGCGTCGAGCCGCTCGAGCGGGCGGCCGGTCAACTGCGCGGCGACGTGATCGAGCGTCGCCCGCCGCTGGACGGTCCCGTAGGCGAGCGCCATCGCGAGCGACCGGTCGCGCGGGTCGAGCTCGGCCGCCTCGGCCGTGAACGCGCGGTCGGCGTAGGCGCCATGCTCGAACACGCGCCGGATCACGCGCAGCGCGCAGGCACGCGCCGGCGAGACCCGACTATGGCTCTTGGTGGCCGCCAAGCCGCTACCTCCGGCGCCCGCGCAGGTAGTCCTCGCCGCTCATCGGGCGGCGCCCCGGAGGCTGCACCGTGAGCAGCTCGAGCGCGCCTGACGCACAGCCGAGCACCGGAACCGGGCCATCGAACGAGACCTCACCCTCGGGCGGACCGCCGCCGGGGAGCGCCCGCGCCTCAATCACTCCGAGCGACGTGCCGTCACCGAGCGACACGTACGCTCCGATGTGCGGCGTCAGCCCGCGCACGATTCGCTCGAGCTCGACCGCCGTCCGCGCCGGCATGAGATCGCGATCCTGCGGGCTGATCTTGTGCGCATAAGTGGCGAGCGCCTCGTCCTGTGGCGTGCACGGCGGCCGCTCGTCGAGGGCCTGCACGAGCAGCTCGGCCCCCACCTCCTCGAGCCGCTCGGAAAGCGTCCCGTAGGTGTCCCGCGGCCCGATCGGCTCGGTCACCTGGGCGCACACCGGACCGTCGTCGAACCCCTCTCCGACGCGCATGATCGACACGCCCGTGAGCTCGTCGCCGCTCATGATCGCCCGCTCGATCGGAGCGGCGCCGCGCCAGCGAGGTAGCAGCGAGGGGTGCACGTTCAGCATCTCCCAGCGGGACAGCAGCGGTTCGGTGATCAGCGCGCCGAACGCGCACACGCACACGGCCTCGGGGCGCGCCGCGGCGATCGTCTCGAGCGCGCTCTCGCTATTGACCGATTCCGGCTGGTCGAGCTCGATCCCGAGCTCGCGGGCGGCGTCGGCGACCGGCGGCGGCGACAGCTTGCGGCCGCGGCCGCGAGGCCGGTCGGGCCGGGTCACGACCAGCGTCGGGCGGTGCGGGGACTCCGCCAGCCGCCGCAGGACGACGGCCGCGAACTCCGAGGTGCCGAGGTAGACGGTGCGCACGCGCCGGATCAGCGCTCCCGGCGGCGAGGCGAGCGGCTACGCAGCCTGCTCGGCCTCGCGCAGGACGCGCATCGCCTCCTTGCGCTGCTCGCGGCTGGTCCGATCGAGGATCAGCACGCCGTCGAGATGATCCATCTCGTGCTGGATCACGCGCGCCTCGAGCCCGGACGCCTCGATCAGGATCGGTTCGCCGTACTCGTTGAGGGCGCGCACGCGCACGTGGACCGGCCTGTCGACGTCGACGAGCACGCGCGGGAGGCTGAGGCATCCCTCCTCCATCGACTCGGACTCGCGGCCCGACCACTCGATCTCTGGGTTGATCAGCGCCGCGAGCTGCGCGTCCTGCTGCACGCGGTAGACGAGCAGGCGGTGCACGACCCCGACCTGGGTCGCCGCCAGCCCAACGCCGATCGCGTCGTCCATCAGGTGGCCCATCTGCTCGATCTCCTCGCGCAACGCGTCGTCGAACCGCTCGATCGGGCGCGCCTTCGTGCGCAGCACGGGGTCGCCGAACTGGCGGATCCGGGCGAGCGCCGCCTTGCGGCGCGCCGCGGTCTCGGGATCGAGCTCGGCCTCTCTGGGTTCGGCGTCGGCGCCGGCCTCGAGGTCCTCTTCCAGAGCCTCTTCGGCAGTCGTCTCAGTCGTCGAATCGGACACGAAATCAGCTTAGTGCTGTCGAGCAAAATGCCGCGTGAGCGGCGGTCACTGCGGGTCGACGTCGACGCTGACGCTGACCCCGCGCCGCCCGGCACCGGCGACGCACTCGTCGACCGCGGCCCCGACGGCGCGCACCGCAGCAGCGCGGTCTGAGCACTTGATCACGAGCTGGCTGCGCGACCGGCCGCGCAGCCTGAACAGCGGCGCCGGCCCGAGCACGGTCGCGCCCGCGGGGGCGATCAGGTCGTGCAGGCGGGTCGCCACAGCGAGCGCCTCCGAAGCCTCGGTGGCCGAGCACACGATCCGGATCAGCGACCCGTACGGGGGATAGCCGAGCACGCTGCGCCGACCGAGCTCCTGCTCGAGGAATCCCTCGGAGTCGTGGCGGGCGGCGAACGCGAGCGAGGAGGCGGACGGCGCCAGCGTCTGCACGAGAACGCGGGCGGGTCGGTCCAAATCCTCCCCGCGGCCGACCCGGCCGGCGAGCTGCGTGACGAGCGCGAACGTCCGCTCCTCGGCCCGGAAGTCCGGAAACCGGAGGGTCTGGTCGGCGTCGAGGACGACGCCGAGCGCGACGTCGGCGAAGTCGTGACCCTTGGCGACCATCTGGGTCCCGACGAGCACGCCCGCCGGCGCAGCCTCGAATGCCGCGAGCGTGCGGGTCAGACGGTCCTTGCCGGCGGCGGCGTCGGCGTCGAGCCGGAACACCGGGAGCTCGGAGCCGAACGCATCGCGTAGCTCCTCCTCGACGCTCTCGGTCCCCGCGCCGTGCCGGGCGACCGCCATCGACCCGCACTCCTCGCACCGGCTCGGCGCCCGCCGGCGGTGGCCGCAGTGATGGCACGCGAGCTGGCCGGCGGCGCGATGGAGCACGAGCGCGACCTCGCAGTTCGGGCACATCCACACGTGCCCGCAGCCGCGGCAGGAGAGGAAGTTCGACCACCCGCGCCGGTTGAGCAGCACGATCGCCTTGCCGCCCGCGCTCCGCACGTCGGCCAGCGCCATCCGGGCCTGGGGGTGGAGCGGGTGGTGGACGCCGCGCATGTCGAGTACCTCGACCGGCGGCAGCGGGCGCTGATCGATCCGGTCGCGCAGCCGCAGCCGGGTCAGCGCGACGGCGCTCTCGGGGCGCGGGGTGGCGCTCCCGGCGAGCACCACCGCGCCGTGCTGCTCGGCCCGGTGGATCGCGACCGTGCGCGCGTCGTAGCGGGGGTCTCCCTCGTGCTTGTAGGACGCGTCGTGCTCCTCGTCGACGACGATCAGACCGATGTCGGCGAGCGGCGCGAACACCGCCGAGCGAGGCCCGACACACACGCGCGCCTCGCCTGAGCGCAGCCGGAGCCACTCGTCGTGGCGCTCGCCCTGACCGAGTCCCGAGTGCAGCAGCGCCACGACGTCGCCGAAGCGCGCCTGGAACCGCCCGACGGTCTGGGGAGTGAGGCCGATCTCGGGCACGAGCACGATCGCGCCACGGCCGGCCGCGAGTGTCGCCTGCACGGCCCGCAGGTACACCTCGGTCTTGCCCGACCCGGTGACGCCGTGGAGCAGGAACCGGCCGTGCGCCCGAGCGTGCAGTCCCCCGAGAACGGCGTCCAGCGCCACGGACTGCTCGTCCGTCAGCGCCGGCGGGCCGTCGAGCCGCCGCCCGATCGCCACCGACGCCGGCCGGCGCGGCTGGGCGCGCGAGTTCAGCGTCACGAGTCCGCGCCCCTCGAGCCGGCGGAGCGTCGTCGTCCCGAGCGCGGCCGCCACCGCCGGACCGTCGCGTCGCAGCGCCTCGAGCGCGTTCCGCTGGCCGTCGGTCAAGCGCGCGTCGCCGCCGAGTGCCTGGGCGCCCGCCTCGGTGAGCTCGGCCACGAGCGCGAGCTTCCGCCGCACCCCGCCGGCGGTTCCTGGGGGCAGCACGAGCGTCAGCGCCCTGGCCGGGGTCGAGCAGTACTCGGCGGCGATCCAGCCCGCCAGCTCGACGAGGTCGGGCGGGACGCCGGGAGGCAGGACCGCATCGGGCTCGGCCAGGCGGTCGGGCGCGAGGTCGGACTCGGTGGCGAGTGCGAGCACGACCCCGAGCGTCGTCCGCCCGCCGAACGGGACCCGCAGCAGCGCGCCGACGCCGACGTCGGCCTGGTCGGCGCGCAACCGGTAGTCGAACGGGCCCCGGACGGCGCGCGTGAGCGTGAGCGGCTCGACCCGGGCGATCAGTGGGCTGGCGAACTGGGCGTGCATCGGTGGACCTGAGGGTAAAGTCCGACGAGGATGACGGCCGATAGTCCCGCCAACGGCACGCGGGAGCCGGTTCGAGGCCGTAGCGACCGCGCCGAGCCAGGCCTGCCCGCCCCGACCATCCTGTCGATTTGCGATCAGCTGCTCGGCGAGGCCGGCCGGCGCGACCACATGTTCGCCTGGCTCCGCGCTCCCGGCGCCGGCGCGGACGAATGGCTAGCTGTCGACGCCTACTACCCGCGCGCTCGGCTCGTCGTCATGTGCCGCTCTCGGCCGGGGCCGCACGACTCGCTCTACCGCGAGCTCGTCCCGGCGCACGGGCTCGGACTGTTGACGCTCGACCCCGCCGTGCTCGGCAACGACCGCCAGGCCGTCCAGGAGACGCTGGCGGGCAAGTTCTTCGACCTCGAGCATCTGCCTCGCGAGCGCGGGCGCCGCGATTCCCCCCACATCCGCGTCGCGAACCTCCCCGCGCCGCGACGCCTCGCGCACGAACGGACGCCGCCGACGCCCCCGCGCCCGCGTGGACGCCCGTCAAGGTCGAGCGCACGCCCGTTCCCCGAGGGTTCGTGCAGGGTTTCGGCGTGATCGCCGGGCTGGCGTTCGCCGCGCTCCTGATCGTCGAGGTGTACCTCGGCGTGATCGTCGTCGCGTTCGGCGCCGGTCGGCTCGTGCTCGGGCTCGCGATCCTGCTCGAGGCGTTGTCACGCACGTTGGGGACGGTGGCGGCGGAGCGCGCCGGCCAGCGTGGCTGGGCATGCGCCTGCGCGATCGGCGGGGCCGTGGTCGTGGCCTGGGTGGCGCTCCTGCGGCGGCGCGATCGCATCGACGTCGAGCCCGCGCCGCTGGCCGGGCTGCTCGCGCTGCTCGCCGGCGCGGTCGCGATCGTCGGCTTCGTTATCGGGAGCTGAGGACCGACCGCTACCCTCAGGCGCCGTGAATCCCGAGCCAGGAGAAGAGGTCTTCTTCCACGGCCACCCGTCGTGGCGCTCGATGCTCGCGTTCTACGCGCGGGGGCTGCTGGTGGCGATCGTCGCCGGCGTGATCGCCGGCATCGTCACCCGGATCGCCAATGGCGGCGTGCAGGCCGGCTGGGTCGGCGCCGCCGTGCTCGTGATCTTCTTGATCATGCTGATGTGGGGGCTGATCAGGCGGATCAGCACGACCTACACGATCACGAACCGACGGCTCACGATCAGGTCCGGGCTGCTCTCACGCGAGATGCACGAGACGCGCCTTGAGCGCGTCCAGAACGTCAACTCGCACCAACGGCTGCTCGAGCGGCTGCTCAGGGTCGGAACGGTCGACTTCGACACCGCAGCCAGCGGGTCGTATGACTTCAAGTTCCGGGGAGTCGATGACCCGGCGCGGATCGTCCGCACGGTCGACAAGGCGCTGCACGATCTGCGGCTGACGCACCCGCAGGTGTAGGCCGGCGTCTACGCGTTCACTGCGGCGCCGGCGAGTCCCGCGGCGGCGCGGAGTGCGGCCGCCTTGTCGGTCCGCTCCCACGTGAAGTCGTGATCCTCGCGGCCGAAGTGTCCGTACGCCGCGGTCTTCTGATAGATCGGCCGATGCAGCCGCAGATACTGCCGGAACGCGCCCGGACGCAGATCGAAATACTCGTTGATCAGCTCGAGGATTCTCGACCGGGGGATCTTCTCGGTGCCGAACGTCTCGATCATCGTGGATACGGGGTGGGCGACGCCGATCGCGTACGCCACCTGCAGCTCCGCCCGGTCAGCCAGACCAGCCGCCACCACGTTCTTCGCGACGTACCGAGCCGCGTACGCAGCGCTGCGATCGACCTTCGACGGATCCTTACCGCTGAACGCGCCACCGCCGTGACGGGCCATCCCGCCGTACGTATCGACGATGATCTTCCGGCCCGTCAGCCCACAATCGCCCATCGGCCCACCGATCACGAACCGGCCCGTCGGATTGACCAGCAGCGTCCGGTGCAGCTTGCGCGCGTCGTACAGCTCCTCGGGGACGACCGGCTCGATCACGTGCTCCCACAGGTCGTCCTTGAGCAGCGACTCGGCGCCGTCGCGGTGCTGGGTCGAGATCAGGACCTTCTCGACCTCGACCGGGCGGCCGTCGACATACCGCACCGTGACCTGCGTCTTCCCGTCGGGACGCAGATACGGCAGGATCTCCGCGCGCCGCACGTCCGCCAGCCGCTTGGCCAGCTTGTGCGCGAGCGAGATCGGCAGCGGCATCAGCTCCTCGGTCTCGTTCGACGCGTACCCGAACATCATCCCCTGATCACCGGCGCCGGCGAGGTCGAGCTCGTCGTCGTCACCCGGATCGACTCGCGACTCCCACGCGCGGTCCACGCCCTGGGCGATGTCCGGCGACTGCTTGTCGATCGCGTTGATCACCGCACACGTGTGGCAATCGAACCCGAACTCGGCGTTCGTGTAGCCGATCCGCCTGATCGTCTCCCGCGCGACGTCCGGAATGTCCACGTACGTCGAGGTCGTGATTTCCCCGGAGACGATGACCAACCCGGTGTTGACCAGCGTCTCGCATGCCACCCGGCCGTCCGGATCGTCGCGCAGCACCGCGTCGAGGACGCCGTCGGAGATCTGGTCAGCGACCTTGTCCGGATGCCCCTCGGTCACAGATTCCGACGTGAACAGGTACTCGTTGTCGGAGAGCGTCTTCATGGGATCTCGAGGCGTAGCTCCGTTGTCGTGTCGCTCTTGCCGTTCGCCGAGCTCAAACCGATCGCGCGGATCTTGGCCAGGTCGGGGAGCAGCTCGCGGATGCGCGCGCCGCTCGCAAGTCCGGCCTGCTCGCCGAGCCGCACAAGCTGGCTGAAGTGCGTAAAGACTATCGATGACACCTGCTCCGGCTGGTCGGAGAGCACGGTTTTGTACGCGTTGTCGCCGACGAGCTCACGGCTCCGGCTAGCGACCTCGTCGATCGCACGGATGCTCGTCGACACGACTACGAGGCCGTTGAACACGGCGTAGTCGATCTGGAGCCCGGGGCCGAGGCCGAGCTCGTGCACCGTGGCGCCGCCCACCTGCTGGTCGGCCAGCCCCGGGATCTGTCCCGGCCCCGAGCTCGGCGCCGGGAACAGCGCGGTCAGCGGAGCCTCGAGCCCGGCCAGCTCGGTTCGGGTCGCAGCCTCATTAGCGGTCCGGGCGACGATCAGGAGCGACGGCGCCGGTCCGGGCGACAGCGCGACCGCCGTCTCTCCGTGGAAGATCGACGTGATCGCGTGCACGTTCACGCCCTGCGCGGTGAGCGCGGCCCCGAGGCGCGCCAGGAGCGGCGCGACGTTGCCCGCGAAACCGGCCGTCGCCGCCGCGCTCAGCAGCTGCGGCGCGGCTCGGTCGAGCCCGTCGACGTCGAGCATCAGCGTCGAGCCCGCCGGCAGGACTGACTGGAGCGTCGGCGCGAACGCGATCGGACGCGACTTGCTCGCCCGCGCGCCTGTCGCGCTCAGCGCACTGTGGATCTGCACCTGCGCCCCACCGGTGACAGCGGACAGCGAGATGGCCGTGCCGGCGAGCGACGGGCGATCGAGCATCGTCGCGATCGCGCCGGTGACGCCGCCGCGCGGCTCGAGCAGGCGGCGCACCCCGGCGGCCGGCAGGTAGGCGTCGAGCACCCGGCCGGCCGGCTCGCCGGCGGCCGCCCGCTGATACGCCGGATCGGCCGCGAGTGACCGCGCGTGGCCCGTGCCGGTGGCGATCGCGACGCGGACCGCCGCGGCGGGACCGACCGCGAGGTAATGGCCGACGAACGCGAGCTCGGTTCCCGAGGGGTAGCCGAGAATCCGGACGCCGTCGTCGGCCGCGACCGGCACCGCGCCCGCGCGGGTCAGGAACCGCTGCGCCCGCGGGCGACTGGAGACGTCGAGCACGAGCAGTGATGGAGCCGACGCGCCTTGTGTGTCGAGCAACGCCAGCGCCGCCTCCTTGCCGAGCCACGGACGTATCCCGGTCGTGAAGTCGACCGAGCTCGAGCCGCCGACGATCGCGCTCAGCCGGTTGATCGCGTCGGCATACGCGATCGGATAGTCAGGGAAATGCGCGGCCAGCGCCCGCGCCCGCCCGACCGCCGGGCGGGACGCGTCGGTCGACAGGTGCACGTACGCGAGCACGTCGGCGGGAACGACCCGGGCGGCTCCGGTGGCCGGCGGGACCTCGGCCGAGCCGGTCAGGTTGAGCGCGGCGAAGATCGCGATCAGCGCCGACAGCACCGCTCCCGCGAGCGTCGCGCGCCGGCGCCGCACCCGGCGGCGGCGCTCCTCGCCGACCGGTTGCCCGCCCGGAGCCGGGGGCAAACCCGGGGCCTTCGCCGGCGACGAGCCCGGCTCGGGTACGGCCGGTACCGGGGTTCTTGGCCGCGTGACGATCGACATCGGCTCGATCACTGAAGCATTTCCTGGCGCCCTTTGCGCCACTCGAACCACGGGTTATGGAACCGAGCGGCGCTGACAACCTTCCCGGTTCGCAAATCTCACAAACGCGGGCGATCCCTGGGGGCGTCAGGCGGCCGCGCGCGGGCCCCGAGCGCGACGCTCGTTGCGCTCGACGAAGTCGATGATCACCGGAACCCCCTCGAGCCGGTAGCGCTCGCGCAGTCGGTTCTCGATGAAGTACGCGTAGTCGCGCGTCACCCTCGCCCGCGAGTTGACCTGGATCGAGAACCGCGGCGGCCGCTCGCTCGTCTGGCTCATGAAAATGAGCTTCAGCCGGTGCCCGCTGTGCTGCGGGCCGCCGGCGGGCGGCTGACGCTTGGCGATGACGTCGGACAGGAAGCGGTTGAGCTGCGGGGTCGGGATCCGGGTGGCGCTGCGGTCGGCGAGCGCGACGGCCTCGACCAGCAGCCTTTCGACGTTGCGCCCGGTCTTGGCGCTCGCGGTCAGCACGCGCGGGCGCAGCCGGAGCTTCTGGTGGGCGCGGGCACGCTCGTGATCGAGGTCGAAGTCCTCGGTGATGTCCCACTTGTTGAGCACGAGCGCTGTCGCGCATTGGCTGCGCATCGCGAGCTCGGCGATGCGCAGGTCCTGCGCGGTGATGCCGTCGGTCGCATCGCACACGACGAGCGCCACGTCCGCCCGCTCGGCCGCGCGACGCGAGCGCAGCGACGTGTAGTACTCGATCGACTCCCCGACCTTGGCCTGGCGGCGCAGGCCGGCAGTGTCGATCAGCACCAGCTGGCGACCCTCGAACTCGATCGGCAGATCGATCGCGTCGCGGGTAGTGCCGGCGACCGGCGAGACGATCACGCGCTCGGCACCGGCAAACCGGTTGACCAGCGACGACTTCCCCACGTTCGGCCGACCGATCACGGCCAGCCGCACGACGCCATCCTCCGCCTCGCCGTCGTCCGATTCCTCCGACGCCGGGACCAGCTCGACGATCCGGTCGAGCAGATCGCCGGTACCGAGTCCCTGCGCCGCCGACACCGCGATCGGCTCGCCGAGGCCCAGCGAATGGAACTCGGCGGCGAGCGGGACGTCGCGCACCGAGTCGATCTTGTTCGCGGCGACGAGCACCGGCAGCGGCGAGCGCCGGAGCAGATCCGCGATCTCGTGGTCCCCGGGCCGTGAACCGGCCCGCGCGTCGACGACGAGCACCGCCGCGTCGGCGTCCGCGAGCGCCGCCCGCACCTGCTCGTGCACAGAAGCGGCGAGCTCCGCGCGGTCCTCGAGATCGACCCCGCCGGTGTCGACCAGCGTCAGCGACCGCCCGTTCCAGTCGGTGTGGAGCTCCTTGCGGTCGCGCGTCACGCCGGGCCGCTCGTGCACGACCGCCTCGCGCGACTCTGTGAGGCGGTTGACGAGCGAGGACTTGCCGACGTTCGGGTACCCGACGATTGCGACCTTCATGACCGACCGAGGCTAGCGTGCGCCGTGCCGGCGGCCCGCGCGACGAGCGAGAGCGGCGATCTCGCCGACGACCTCGTCGAGCGTCATGCGGGTCGTGTCGATCACGACCGCGCCGTCCGCGGGCTCGAGCGGCGAGTGCTCCCGCGTCCGGTCGCGCTCGTCGCGGATCGTCTGCTCGGCGAGCACCGTCGCCTCGTCGACGCCGAGCTCGGCCGCGCGCCGGCGGGCCCGCTCCTCCGGGTCGGCGGTCAGGAACACCTTGACCTCGGCCCCGGGCGCGACCACCGTGCCGATGTCGCGTCCCTCGGCCACCCAGTCGCCGGCGGACAGCAGCCGCCGCTGTTCCGCCACGACGGCGCGGCGCACCTCGGGGTCCGCCGCCACTCGCGAGGCGGCCTCGGACACCGCCGGCGTGCGGATCTCGTCGGTCACGTCGCGGCCGTCCAACAGGATCCGCTCGCCCGGCTCGATCTTCAAAGACGCGGCGATCCCAGCGGCTGCCACCCCCCGCTCACCGGCCGCCAGCGCCACCGCGCGGTACATCGCGCCCGTGTCGAGGTAGGTGAACCCGAGCTCGCCGGCGACCGCGCGCGCGACCGTCGACTTGCCGGCGCCCGCCGGCCCGTCGATCGCGACGACGCTCACGCGACCACCCCCGCCGCGCTCACGGCGCGATCAGTCCCGCCACGTCATCGACGAACCCCGGGTACGACACCTCGGCGGCCTCCATCCCGACCACCTCCACGCCCTCCTCCGACGCGAGGCCGGCGACCGCGCCGAGCAGCGCGAGGCGGTGGTCGCCGTGAGCGTCGATCCGTCCACCCCGGAGCCGGCCGGTTCCGGTCACGACGAAGCCGTCGGGGAGCGCCTCGATCTGGGCGCCGAGGCCGCGCAGCCCGTCGACCACGGTGGCGATCCGGTCCGACTCCTTGACTCGCAGCTCGCCGGCGCCGCGCACGACCGTGTCGCCGTCGGCGAAGCACCCGAGCAGCGCCACCAGCGGCAGCTCGTCGATCGCGAGCGGCACCTCCTCGGCCCCGACCGTCGTCGCCTCGATCGGGGCGTTGCGGACGTCGATGTCCGCGATCGGCTCGTCCGCCCGAAACGTGCCCGGCGGCTCGAGGTCGGCGAGCACGATCGCGCCCATCCGCTCGAGGATGCGCAGAAATCCCGCGCGGGTCCAGTTGACGCCGACCCGCTCGAGCACCAGCCGGGAGTCGCGCACGAGCACGCCGGCCGCGATCAGGAACGCCGCCGAGGACGGATCGCCCGGAACCTCGACGAGCCCGAGCTCGAGCTCGTCGGTGTTGCGGACGGTCGTGCGGAACCCCCCGCCCTCGACATCGCCCTCGCGCACGACAGGGGCGCCGGCAGCCGCCAGCATCCGCTCGGTGTGGTCGCGGCTCGGGACGGGCTCGGCCACGGTCGTCGCGTCGGTGACCAGCCCCGCGAGCAGCACGCACGACTTGACCTGGGCGCTCGCGACCGGCAGCTCGTACGCGATCCCGGTCAGCGGCGAACCGTGGACGGTGAACGGCGGGAAGCGGCCTTCGCGCGCCTCGATCCGCGCCCCCATCAGCGACAGCGGCTCGGCGATCCGGTCGACCGGTCGCCGGCGAATCGAGTCGTCGCCGTCGAGCTCGAAGCTCGAGCCCTGCTGGAACGACAACCAGCCCGGCAGCAGCCGCATCAAAGTGCCGGCGTTTCCGACGTCGATCCGCTCGGCGGGCGCCATCGCGTTCCGCAATCCGCAGCCGCGGATCACGATCTCCCCATCGCGCGACTGCACGATCGCGCCGAGCTGCTGCACGGCCGCGAGCGTCGAACGGGTGTCGGCGGCGTCGAGATAGTTGCTGATCCTCACCGGCTCGGACGCCATCGCCCCGATGATCGCGGCGCGGTGGGAGATCGACTTGTCGGCCGGAACGACCAGCCTCCCCCGCAACGGTCCGGACGGATCGAACCTGACGTTCACGCGCGCGCCACCGGGAATCCGAGCTTGCCCACGAGCTCCTCGGTACGGCGCGCCTCGTCCTCGCCGGCGATCCACAGCGCGACGACGCCTTCGCTCATGTCGGGTGCCGGGTACAGCGCCATGTCGGTGATGTTGACGCCCGCGCGGCCGAGCTCGAGCGCCAGCTCCGCGACTACGCCCGGCCGGTTCGGCACCGACGCGCGCAACTCGAACAGCGGGCCGCCCGCGAGCTGCGCCTCGAGCAGCCGGCGCCGGTCCTCGGCGGCGCCGTCGTTCCACCCCGCGATCCTCGCGACGTCCGCCGTCACGAGCGCGTCGCGCACGTCCTCAAGGCGCGCGATCGTGTCGTCGATCCGCGCCGCGATCGCGTCGCGGTTGGACACGTAGATGTCGGTCCAGATCGCGCTCGGCGCGCCGGCGACGCGGGTGGCGTCGCGGAAGCTCGGGCCGGTCGCCGGCAGACGCTCGCTGCCGGCGGAGAGTGTCCGGGCGGCCTGCGAGACGAGCACGTTGGCGAGCACGTGCGGCAGATGCGAGACCGTCGCGAGCAGCGTGTCGTGGGTATCGGCGTCGATCGCGGTGGGCCGGGCGCCGATCCCGTGCAGCAGCCGGTGCAGGCGCTCGTACAGGATCCCCGACGTGCTCGAGGTCGGCGTCAGGTACCAGGTGGCGCCGTCGAACAGGTCCCCGCGCGCGTGCCTGACGCCCGACGTCTCGGCGCCGGCGAGCGGATGGCCGCCCACGAACCGAGAATCGTCGACCGCCGCGACGATCGCGCGCTTGGTCGAGCCGACGTCGGTCACCACACACTCGTGCGGCGTCGCGGCGAGCGCGTCGCGCGTCGCCTCGGGCAGCGTTCCGACCGGGGCCGCGACGAACACCGCCTCGGCGTCCCCCACCGCGTCCGCGATCGTGGCGCACGCGCGGTCGATCGCGCCCCGTTCGAGCGCGATCTCGAGCGCCTCCCCGCTAGGGTCGTACGCCGCGACCGAAGCGTCGAGCCGCTCGCGCGCGGCGAGTCCGATCGAGCCGCCGATCAGCCCGACGCCGACGACCGCGACCCTCAAGCTGCAGCGAACGCCTTCCCCGCGACCTCCGCGACGGCCTGCACGCGCTCCATGTACTCGGCGAACTCATCGGCTACCAGCTGCTGGGGGCCGTCGCAGATCGCCTGGTCCGGGTTCGGGTGGACCTCGACGATGATCCCGTCGGCGCCGGCTGCGGCGGCCGCCAGCGACAGCGGCAGCACGAGGTCGCGCCGGCCGGCGGCGTGGCTCGGGTCGACGATCACCGGCAGGTGGCTGAGCTGCTTGAGCACCGGGACGGCCATCAGGTCAAGCGTGAACCGGTACGCGGTCTCGAACGTGCGGATCCCGCGCTCGCACAGCATCACGGACTCGTTGCCCTCCTTGAGCACGTACTCGGCGGCCATCAGCAGCTCCTCGAGCGTGGCCGACAGGCCGCGCTTGAGCAGCACCGGCCGCCCCGAGCGCCCGACCTCGGCCAGCAGCGTGTAGTTCTGCATGTTGCGCGCGCCGATCTGGATCACGTCGGCCACCTCGAGCACCTGGTCGAGGTCGCGCTGGTCCATCAGCTCGGTGACGATCGGCAGCCCGGTCTCGGCCTTGGCCTCGGCGAGCAGCCGCAGGCCCTCCTGGCCGAGCCCCTGGAACGCGTACGGCGACGTGCGCGGCTTGTAGGCGCCACCGCGGAACAGCGTGGCGCCGGCGTCGCGCACGATCCGCGCGGTCTCGAGCGTCTGCTCGCGCGACTCGACCGTGCACGGCCCCGCGATCATCGCGAAGCTCGACCCGCCGACCTTGCGCCCGGCGATGTCGAGCACGGTTCGCTCGCCGTGCTTGAACTGCGTCGAGGAGAGCTTGTACGGCTTGGAGATCGGAACCACCCGGTCGACGCCGGGCGCCCCCTGGAGCTCGAGCCGCGCCACGTGCTCGCGGTCGCCGATCGCGCCGATCACGGTCAGCTCGTCGCCACGGCTGAGGTGGGCGCGCGCGCCGACGCTTCGGACTCGCTCGACGACGGCCTGCACCTCCTGTTCAGTGGCCGTCGGTTTCATCACGATCATCATCTGTCGGTCCTCTCTGGTGCCTGGGGAACTGTACGAAAGCGAGCGGGACGGGTTTCACCCGTCCGGGGGGTTTTTCGGCGCTCGGCCTCTGGGTGGGCCCGCCGGCGTGGGCGGGCAACAACGGGAGCGGGCCGGGCGCCTAGCTAAATCGCCAGGCGTAGGTGCAGCCGCGGTAATAGGAGATGCGGCTGCAGTCGCTCATCGTGGCGGGTTGTACCAGACGGCGCGCCGATTTCCAAGCGTGCTCACTTTCCCGCCATATGGGCGGAAAATCCAGCAAGCGCCCCTAGGCGAGCACCTCGGCCAGGGCGTCGCCGAAGCGCTCGTTCTCCTCGGCGGTGCCCACAGTCACGCGCAGAGAGCCGTCACGCCCGAGGGCGGCGCCGGCGCGGACTAGGACGCCTCGCTCACGAAGGCCCTCGATCACCGTCGGCCTCCTCGACCGTCTCGGGCAGGTGCAGCCAGATGAAGTTCGCGTCGGACTGCGCCACCCACAGACCGAGCGCCCGCCCGCGATCCTCGAGATCGAGCCGGCCCGCGATCGTCTCGGTCACGCGCCGCTCGACCTCGTCCTGGTGCCCCAGCGCCTCGACCGCGGCGGCCTGGGCGGCGGCGTTCAGGTAGAACGGCTGGCGGACCTGGTCGACCGCGACGCGGAAGTCCTCGGACCCGCACAGCGCGTACCCGACCCGGAGCGAAGCCAGCCCGTAGACCTTCGAGAACGTCCGCAGCAGCACCAGGTTCGGGTACTTGCGCAGCAACTCGAGCGACGCGTACGTGTCGCCGAGCGTCAGCGCGAACTCGCAGTAGGCCTCGTCGAGGATCACCGCCACGTGCGCTGGGATGCGCCGCATGAACGTGTCGATCCCATCGAGCGCGATCGCGGTGGACGTCGGATTGTTCGGGTTGCAGATCAGCACGAGCCGCGTCGCCACGGTGACCTCGGTGGCGATCGCGTCGAGGTCGTGGCGGTCGTCCGAGTCGAGCGGCACCTGGATCGCGCGCGCGCCCGACGCCGCAGCGAGGTGCGGGTACACGCTGAACGCCGGCCAGGCATAGACGACCTCGGCGCCCGGCTCGAGCAGCGCCTCGCCGGCGGCCAGCAGGATGTCGCACGACCCGTTGCCGAGCGCGATCCGCTGCGGCGGGATCCCGTAGCGGTCGGCCAGCGCCCGGCGGAGCGCCGCATACGACGGATCCGGATATCGATTGGCGCCGGCGAGCACGCCGGCGGCGGCCTCCACCACCGCCGGGTGCGGCGCGAAGCACGATTCGTTGGAGGCAAGCATCGCGACGTCCGCTCCGAGGTCGTAGCCGGCGGCGAGCGGATACACGGGGATCCGGCGCGTGCGCTCTGCGAATTCGATCGGCATCGGTCCCCTTACTGCGCGGACTCGAGATCCGCCCGGAGCACGCGCGACTCCCCCAGGTACACGTGGCGCGGCTCGTGGCTCGTCGGATGCGTAGTAGTGGACCATCACGCGGATCACGCGCGGCAGCGAGCCCGGCACCGGCACCTCGCGCGCGCACAGCAGCGGGACGCGGCTCAGTCCGAGCTCGCGCGCCGCCACCGCCGGGAACTCAGCGTCGAGGTCGTCGGTCAGCGTGAAGATGCAGCTGACCATCGCGTCGGCTTCGAGCTCGTTTCGCGCCATCAGCTCGCGCATCAGCTCATCGGTGGCGCCGAGGATCGCGTCCGGCTCGTTGGCGTTGACGGTGTTGGCGCCCCGGAGCGCGAAGAGCCGCATGGGAGCGGCAGTGTGCCAGAGGCGGCGCGTGGCCGACCACTACGTCGCGTGGACGACGCTCGAGGTCGCGAGCGCGCGCCCGGAGCTGTCGAGCGCCTGAACCTGCGACGTACGGCTGCGCCGGGATCGTCACCTGGCTCTCGAACCCCTGCTTGGTGGCGGTCGCCACCGCCTGCAGCGCATCCGCGCTGGCGCCGGCGAGCACCCGCCACGCGCTCACCTGCGTGGCGCCGTTCCAGCTCGCATACACGTTGGTGCTGGCGCCGGTGGTCGACGCGCTCACCGAGGGCAACGTCCGCGGCGTCCCGATCCACGGGAAGCGGTAGGCGCGATAGCTCGAGTTGTTGCCCACGAACCGGCCGTCGAAGTCGATCTCGCCATTCGTGTTGTACTCGGTGAAGTACGGCTGCTGCCCCCAGCCGACGAAGTCGTCGCCGCCCGGCAGCTCCTGCAAGTTTCCCTCGAAGGCGGCGGCGAGCGCCGGCGAATGCAGGTCCTGGGTCACGAGCGTCGCGGTCTTGGTGTCGCTGTCCAGGTGGACCGTGATCCCGCGCGACTCGGTGTGGGTCCGCGGCGGGCCTCCGCCGTCGTCGAACAACGTGACGGTTGGGTCGGTGTCGGTGTGGAGACGCACATCGTGCTGGAACGCGAACTGGGCTCCCGACGCGAGCTTGTAGCTCGAGTTCTTGCCGCCGAGCGTCCACACGACCTGCCCGGTCTGGTGGTCGACCTCGTAGGCGGCCCAGGTGTTGCGCGCGGAGATCAGCAGATTGCCGTCCTGCTGCAGCTGGACCGAGTTGATGTGGAAGTAGTCGTACGGCGCGCCCGCCGACTCCACGGCCGGCTCGTAGGTGTCGGTCAGCGGGACGTGGTCGAGGCTGTCCCACTGGAACAGCAGCAAGCCGGTCTTGACGTCGATCTCCTGGACCACCGAGTCGAGCACGACCTGGCGCGAGGACAGGTGGTCGTCGGTCGCGTTCCAGTACACCGGGTAGTACGCGGTGATCAGCGCGGTGCCCTGCGGCGTCAGCCGGAACTCGTGCAGGTCGGCGCTCAGCCCGTTGGCGGCGTGCACCACGGCGATCTGGCGGTATGAGGAGTCCTCGATCACGTCCTCGCCGGCGCCGAACGCCCGCCCCCGAGTAGCCCTGCCACCAGGTCAGCACGTGCTGGCCGTCGTAGCTCTGAACCTGGAGGTCCGCCGCCATGTCGTCCCTGCGGCACCGGCTGGAACCACAGCAGGGCGCCATCCTTGTTGAGGATCATCGCGCCGTTCTGGGTCGGCCCCTGCTGCGGGGTGAGGAAGATGTCGTCGCCGTCCGGGCCCGGGATCAGGATCCTCCTTGGTGATCTCCACCGACGCCGGCGTCAGGTCGGGCCGCGAGTGGAACGTGAGCACGTCGCCCGGCGCCCGGCCCGCCGGCGGCAGCGGGGTCGCCGGAATCGATCCCGACGGCGTCGCGACCGTGAAGTGGAACGTTCCCGGCGTCGCCGCGCCGAGGATGTTGCAGGCTGGTCCTGGACCGTGACCACCTCGCCGGGCACGAACGGCTTCGCCGGCAGGAAGCTCCCGCCGTCCCGGTCGGAGTCCGATTCGAACCGGCCGGTGTGGACGCCGCTCCGGGAGCCCGGTCACGACCACCTTGCCCACCTGGCCGATCGGCAGGCCGCGGAACGCGATCTGCGTCTGCGGCGACGCGACGCGGGCGCCCGGTATCGGGAACACGGCTGACCGTCGGCGTGGGCGGACGCCCCGCCGTTGGCGTCGGATGCCGCCGCACCCCGCCGCAACAGGCCGATCACCGTCCGAGCGAGCACGACCGCGATCGGCGAGGCGCGGCGACCCCGGCCGGCCGGCGACGGCGCTCCGATTCACTCCCCGCTGCCGGCGTCCGTGCCTGGTCGAGCGGCCGCTACTCGACCTCATACACCGCCGCGCATCCGAATCCGTGCGCCGAGCGGATGATCGGGCCGAGCAGCTTGCGCAGGTCGGCGGTGGTCTGGCAATCGGCGAGCACGAACCGCGCGCCGCTGCCCAGCACGAAGCTTTGGGCCGCCGCGGGGGTCATCGAGCCCTCGAACAGTGAGTTCGCGTTGTTGGTCATGACGTAGACAGCCGGGTTCGGACCACAGGCAATCGCCGACATACGTGCGCCGCCCGGTTTTACCGGGCACGGCGGCGCCAAGATAACTGCGCGTCATCACGCTCCCCGGCTCTTTCAGGTCGTCCAGGTAATCGAGCGCGTCGCTCTCGTCGCTCTTGATGAAGTTCGCGTTGTTCGGCGTCGGCGCCGCGAGACCCTGGGCGATGTCAGCTCCTCGTACGTGGTCGGGATCGTGAACAGCGCGACCAGGACCGCACCGGCCAGAACCGGCCGCTGCATCCGGCTCCAGCCGATGATCTGGAACCCTTCGACGGCCAGGACCGCGAGCGGGATCGTGATTCCCTGGAAGGAGTGCAGGGGCGTCGCGCCGAGGCTCGTCCCGGACAGCACGAAGATCGCGAACGCCGCCAACGGCCAGGTTCGGCCGGCGGCGGCCAGGAATGTCGTCGGGCGCCGCGAGTACGCGACCGCCGCGGGCACGAGCAGGGGCACGATCGCGATCGTGATCGACCAGAACGAGAAGACGTGCTTGCTCGCGACCTGGGCCAGCTTCCAGCTCAGGTCGCTCTTGCCCAGGATCGCGTAGTAGAGAAGCGGGATCGCCGTGCCGCCGACCGTGGCGATCGTCAGCTTGAGGTGGGCGCGCTCGTAGCGGCGGCTGAGCGCCATCACGAGCTCCGCCGCCACCACCACCGCGATCAAAAGCTCGCCGTTCCATGGGTGGAGGAGGCTGGCCAGACCGCCGAGCAGGCCAGCCAGCCACAGCCGGCGGCCATTCAGATCGCGAGTCATGGTGCGCGACCAGCGACCACACCATCGCGGCGAGCGCCATCACCCCGAACACGTATCCCCACGTCAGGAAGCCCGGAAACAGATCCCCGAGGACGCTGAACTGCCCGTAGACGTTCGTGAACGACCCGAAGAACAGGGCGAGCACGAGCGCCGCGCGGCGTGGCCACAGGCCGGTGAGTAGGCGCCAAGCGAACGCCCGGACCGCGAAGAAGAACGCGATCACCGCGACGGGCTTCCACAGCAGCAATGACAGCCACGGCGCCATCCCGAGCGCGGTCAGCCCGCCGGAGACGACGACTGCCGGATTGAAGTAGTCGGCCGGGGTGTCGCGCAGCACGAACAGGTTCGACGCCAGCACGTGCTTCGAGGCGTCCTTGATCCACGCGAGGTACTGCATCTGGTCGACGATGTACACGCCGTCCGTGCCGGTCCAGACGCCGCCGTGGAACACGACCCGCCACAGGTCAAGCGCCACGACCCACATCGAGATCGCCGCGAACGCGAACAGCACCCACAGCTCGAACCGGTCGAGCCGGCGACGGTGTGGCGTTATGCGAGCCGGCGGGAGATCGGCCGCCGGACGGCTCCCGCCGCCGTCGGCCAGCTCGATTTCAAGACGCATTGGCGCGCGACGCTAACACGATGCTAATAATCACGGCATAAACCCGGCGAAGGATGTTGGGGGCTCTCGGCTGACACCGGACGCGGTGCGTTGGCGTACCGGCTAACTACTGCCACGGGACCCGCAGGCTCGGCCAACCCGCGGTATGAACGTCCTTACTTTATCGTCGCGACCGGTCCGGAGGCCTCCTACGGTTGGAGGATCGCCCCGCGGCGAGCGCCTCGAGCCGGCGTGAACGGCTACTGCTTGGCCTGAACCGCCGGCATCGTGTCGGGCGAATATGCCGACAGCTTCGCCTGGAGCGACGACGACGCCTGGCCCGCGGACCCGCTCAGCGGGTTGAAGTTGATGAGGTTCCAGAACTTCGCCGACGACGGGAGGAACACGAGCACGAGGAACACCGTCAGCGCGACCGCCGTCCGCCGCAGCCGCTGGCTCGACCCGAGCGCGGCCAGCGGCAGCAGCCAGATCACGTACCACGGCATCACCCACCCGAGGCTCGCGATCAGCGCGAACGTCGCCCAGCCGGCGCGCGTCAGCCAATCGCCGCGCTGGCGGAGCAGCAGCACGACCACCGCCACGAGCGCGACGTCGGCGAGTCGCAGGACGCCCGAGGTGCCGCCGCCGACGCCGATGAAGTAGCCGAACAGGTTCGGGAAGCTGAACGGGGTCAGCAGCGAGCCCTGCTGGGACAGGTTCGGGATCGAGAACCCGAACAGGATCACGCTCATCACGAGCAGCGGAATCCCCGCGAGCACGCATCCGTAGAGCACCTGGAGCCGCCGCCGCGCCGGGCGCGCCGCCACCAGCAGGAACGGCAGCAGCAGCACCGCGCTGAACTTGACCGCGACCGCGATCACCAGCATCGCGCCCGCCGACTTGTCGCGCCCCGCCAGCAGGAACGCGATCGACCCCATCGAGGGGCACGAGCATGAAGAAGTCGTTGTGGAACCCGCCGACCGCGTAGACGAGGTAGATCGGGTTGAGCCCGACGAGCACCGCGGCGTAGCGGGGATCGCGGCCCAGTCGCTTCGCGCACCAGCACACGATCCCGATGAACGTGAGGCTCAGCAGGACCGTGACCACCTTGACGATCCAGTACGCGACCGGGATCGGCAGGAACGCGAGCGGATAGCTGAGCGCGGTGAACAGCTCGCCGTACGGGCTGTGCAGGTTGTCCCACGTCGCGAAGTGGTAGATCGGATCGTGCATCTCCTGGCCGATCACGTGCGTGTACGGGTTCATCCCGTGCAGGCCCCCGAGCCGCGCGTAGCCGAGGTAGTTGCCCAGGTCGGTTAGCTGGAACGGCGGTCCCAGCATCAGCAGCACGTTCGCCGCGACGATCGTCGCGACGATCATCCGCATCGACAGCGTCCGCAGCGCGGCGAGCGCCACTCCGTACGCCGCCAGCATGATCAGGATCAGCGCGCTGAGCGAGTAGTTGGTCGCGGTCGGGCCGACCTTGATCCCGCCGAGGAGCCCGTACAGCGGACCGGCCTCCCAGCGCGCGAAGATCTCGCTCGACCGCGGGACGAGGATCGTCGGGCCGTGGGTCGAGAACAGCACCATCACGAGCACGCCGGCGACGATCGTGCCGAGCGCGATCTTTCCCGCCCGTGCCTCCTGCAGCGCCCGCGGCACGCGCAGCGCGCGCGGCCTCGGCAGCCGCGCGATCCCGGACAGGCCGACCGCGCCGTCCGCCGGCGGGGCGCCGGCGGACGCTCCCGCGCCGGCGCTCGGAGCGAGCACCGGCTGGGCGCCCGCGCTCGAGGCGAGCACCGGCGGGCCGTCGATGGGGCCTGACTCGTGACGCATTGGTTTAAGGAATGTTGCCCGGTGGGCGGGCCGCAATGCTCGCTGGGCGGTTGAAATCGTGTTAAGCGCTGACCGTACGGGACCGCGGCCGCAACTGACCCTAACATCCCGCGCGTGAGCGTCGGCACGGCGCCAGTCGACAGTGGCCGCCCGGTGGCGCGCACGCAAGCGTCGCGGGCGCGCGCTCTGGTGGCAGAGCCGACAGTGCTCGCGGTGGCGGCTATCACCCTGCTCGCGGCCGTCCTTCGCTTCTACCGCCTCGGCCATCAGGGCTTCTGGTTCGACGAGGGCAACACTGCGCTGCTCGTGCATTTCTCGCCGGGGAAGATGCTCGGACTGATCCCCCAGAGCGAGTCCACTCCCCCGCTCTACTACTGCCTCGCGTGGGTATGGGCGCGGGTGTTCGGCTTCGGCGAGGCCGGCCTGCGCTCGCTTTCGGCGCTGTGCGGCGTGCTGGTGGTTCCGGTCGCGTACGGCGCCGGCGCCAAGTTGATCTCACGACGCGCCGGCGTGATCGCGGCTGCGCTGACCGCCTGCAGCCCGATGCTGATCTGGTACTCGCAGGAGGCCCGCTCGTACGAGCTGCTCGTGTTGCTCTCGAGCGTGTCGCTGCTCGCGTTCGCGTACGCGCGCGCCTCGCCGACGCCGCGGTTGCTCGCCGCCTGGGTGATCGCGTCCGCGCTGGCTTTTGCCACGCACTACTACGCGATCCTGGCGGTGGTACCCGAGGCCGTGCTGTTGCTGTGGATGTACCGTGCGCGGCGCCCGGTGCAGATCGCGGTCGGCACCGTCGGGCTGTGCGGGCTCGCGCTGATTCCCGCTCGCGATCGGGCAGAACGGGACCGACAATGCGATCTGGATCGCCAGCGCGCCGCTCGGGCGCCGGCTCGGCCAGGTCGTGCCGCAGTTCGCGAGCGGGTTCGAGGGGCCGGCGCATTCAGTGCTGGAGCCGCTGGCGGTTGCCGATGTTGGCGCTGGCCGCGGTCCTGGTTGTCGTGCGGTCGGACGGGCCGGCGCGCCGGGGCGCGCTGACCGCCGGGGGGATCGCGCTCGCCGGCCTCGTGCTGAACCTGCTGCTGATCGCCGGCGGCGTCGACGACCTGATCACGCGCAACCTGCTCGCTATCTGGATGCCGGCAGCGCTGTTCGTCGCGGGCGGCCTGGCGGCGGCGCGGGCGGCGCGTCTCGGGCTCGCGGCCGCCGGCGTGTTATGCGCGATCGGTGTGGCTACGGCGATGGGCGTCGCGTTCGACCGGAACTTCGAGCGGCCCGATTGGCGCGTGGTGGCGCGGGCGCTCGGGACGCACCCGGTCGCGCCCGACGGCCGCGCGATCCTGATCCAGCACTACCGGTACCTGCTGCCGCTGTCGCTGTATCTCCCGGGCATGCACTTCATCGGCGGGCGCGGCGCCACCGTGTCCGAGTTCGACGTCGTGTCGTTCACGGGGCCGCGGAGCACCGGCTTCTGCTGGTGGGGCTCGGCGTGCAACCTGTGGCCGTCGCGCGCGCAGTCCACGTATCCGATCGCCGGCTTTCGCCCGGCGTCGCGCCTGCACGTGCTGCAGTTCACGATCGTGCGGATGGTGGCGTCGCGTCCGGTGCACATCACGCCGGCTGAGGTGTCGCGGGCGCTTACCGCGACGCGGCTCCGGAGCGACCGTCTGATCATCCAGAAGTAGCCCCCATCAGGGCCTCGATCTCCTCGCCGTTCAGCTTCCGCCACCGCCCGCGCGACAGGTCCCCGAGCTGCAGCGGTCCGAACGCGACGCGCTCGAGCCGCTTGACCGGGTGCCCGACCGCCTCGCACATGCGCTTGACCTGGCGCTTGCGGCCCTCGTGGATCGTGATCTCGATCATGTCGGCGGCGATCCGGCGGACCCGCGCCGGCTCGGTCCGGCCGTCGTCGAGGTCGATCCCGTCGCGGAGCGCCTGAAGCTCCGCCTCGCGCACCGGAGGCCCGCCCACGACCGCGCGGTAGGTCTTCTCGACCTCGAAGCTCGGGTGCGTCAGCCGGTGCGCGAGCTCGCCCTCGTTCGTGAGCAGGATCAGCCCGGTGGTGTCGATGTCGAGCCGCCCCACCGGGTACAGACGCTCGGTCTGCGGCACCATCGTGACCACGGTCGGGCGCCCCTGCGGATCGCGCGCGGTCGACACCACGCCCACCGGCTTGTTGAGCGCGTACACGACCCGCTCGTGCACGGCGGGGTTCACCGGGGCGCCGTCGACCGCCACCGCGTCGCCGGGCTCGACGGCGCGGGCCGGATCGGTGACCGTCACACCTCCCACGGTGACCCGGCCGGCGCGGATGATCTCCTCCGCAGGCACGGCGCGAGGCAACGCCCGCGGTCGCGAGGTACTTGACGAGTCGCATGTCGGATGATTGTCGGCGGCGCCTGACGGCGGCGCCTTAGTTGACGATTGTCGGCGGCGCCTGACGGCGGCGCCTTAGCTGCCACCATAGTCAGCGTGGATCTGAAGCTGCTCGAAGGAAAGCTCGACGAGCTCGGCGAGCCCCGGTACCGCGCCGGCCAGGTGTGGCGGTGGGCGGCGCGGGGCGCGCGCGGCTTCGCCGACATGTCCGATCTGCCGCTCGGCCTGCGCGAGACACTCGCCGACGCGGTCCCGTTCTCGAGCCTCACGGTGCAGCGCGAGGCCCACGCCTCCGACGGGACGATCAAGGCGCTGTTCGCGACCGCAGACGGCCGCCCTATCGAGGCCGTGCTGATGAGCTATCGGGACGGCCGGCGCTCGATCTGCCTGTCCTCCCAGTCGGGCTGCCCGTTGACGTGCACCTTCTGTGCCACCGGCCAGATGAAGTTCGGGCGCAACCTGACCGCGTCGGAGATCCTCGACCAGGCGCTCCACTTCCGCCGCGTCGGGGCGGTCGACCACGTCGTGTTCATGGGCATGGGCGAGCCGATGATGAACCTCGACAACGTGCTCGCGGCCTGCGAGCGACTGCCCGACATCGGGATCAGCCACCGCCACACCGCGATCTCGACGATCGGCTGGATCCCCGGGATCGAGCGGCTGGCCGAGAACCCGATGCCGATCCGGATGGCGCTGTCGCTGCACGCCGCCGACGAGGCGCTCCGGACCGAGCTGATGCCGGTCAACGAGCGCTACCCGCTCCCGGCCGTGATCGCGGCGTGCGAGGCGTACTACGCGCGCAAGCGCCGCATGGTGTTCGTCGAGTACGTGATGCTCGCCGGGGTCAACGACTCGTTCGCGCAGGCGGCGCAGCTGGCGGACATCCTCGACCCGCGGATGTTCAAGGTCAACCTGATCCCGTACAACCCGACGGATTCGGCGTTCTCCGGCTCGAGCCCCAAGGCGATCGCCGCGTTCCGCGACGAGCTCGAGCGGCGCGGCCTCGCCGCCACCGTCCGCCTCACCCGCGGCCGCGACATCGACGCCGCGTGCGGCCAGCTCGCGGCGCGGTCGCCCGTCGCTGCGGTCGGGTCAGCCGAACCCGACCGGGGGCGGCGGCGCGACCACCTTGACAGTCGCGTGGGCGGCGTTGTTCGCTAGATCCGGGTCAAAGGTCGCCGTGCCGACGACCGCGCGGTTGGTGAAGCCGTGCGTCGGCGCCCCCGCCCGCACGCTAAGCATGATCGTGACCTTGGCGCCGGGCTTCAGCGTCCCGAGCTGACACACCACGGGGAGTCCGACCTGACACTTCCCGGCGCTTGGGCGGACGGAGACGACAGCCGCCGCGGAGGAAGCCGGTTTGTCGTCGAGCACCACGCGAGCGGCGTCGTTGGGGCCGTGGTTGGTCACCGTGATGCGGTAGGTGACGACGTCACCGGCCACGACGACCGGGGGCGAGGCGGTCTTCGTAACCGAGAGGTCAGCCCAGGGCGCGCTCGGCTCGTCGGGGTTTGGCCCCGGCGGATGGGGGGGTTCGGGCGGGAGCGGCTCAGGAGGCTGCGGTCCGGGCTCCGGCGGTGGCGTCGAGGAGAACACGTCGGTGAACACGCAGCGCTCGTTCGGATCGGCCTTCGTCAGCGTGACCTCGGCGGTGCCCTGGGCGAACGGCACGAGCACGCCGTTACATTCGACCTGGGTCAGCGTCCAAGCGTTGGCGGGAGTGCTGAAGGGTGGCTGCTCGATGATCCGGTAGGTGGCGAGGCGCAGCCGATTGGTCTTGTCCGCGGGCGTATCGGGCACGGCGTCGGCCGCGACCCCAGGCGCCGTCGTCGTTGCGGTTTGCAGGTACTGCGCCGGCGTTCCCGATGTTGGCTCGACCTGGAAGCTCGCGGTGCCGGTGGCGCCCTTGGTGATCTTCGCGAGCGAGATCGAGCCTTTCTGAATCAGCGCGTTCGTGAATGTGCAGATGACTGGCTCCCCGATCGGGATCGTCACAGTCACGGGAGTCGTGGTCGAGCGGCGCTGGCCGTCGCAGACCACGCTCACACGCCGCCATGTCCCGCCGGGTGGTTTGGGTACTTGCTCGAGGATCCGGTAGTCGCCGGGCGCCAGCCCCGTCAGGTCGGCGTTCGCGGGCTCGCCGGGTTCGGTAGTCGTGATGGACACTCGCTGTGTAGCTCCGGGACCCGACGCGGGGGTCACCTCGTAGGCGAACGTCCCGACCCCGCCCTGGGTGATCTTGGTGATCCTGAGACCGCCGGTCGGCGGCACGTACGTGTTCGTGTACGTACATGTCACGTGCTCGCCCGCCGCCAGGTGGATCGTCACACTCGCTCCGTTCACGACGGATACGCTCTGGCCCGTCGGCGGGCAGCTCACCGAGGTGGTGTAGCCGTCCACCGGGGTCTCTGTCAAGGTCCAAGTTGGCAGCGTCGTCCCGGGGTTGCCGGCGGCACGGTAGAAGGTGGCGGACTGTGTGTCGGCGAGCGTGAACCCACCTGGATCGAACGATAGGCACCCGATGCAACCGCCGGGGAAATTGAACGCCGGCTGTGTTCCCGCCGGGGCGCCGACGACGTGCTTCGTGATCGTGATCGTCCCGCTCGGTGGCGGCGGCTTGACGTAGAACGCGTAGCAGAACACGTGGGTCACGCCGACCGGGAAGTAGATGAACTCGACGTTGTCGCCGTTCAGGTTGTCGGTGGCACAGCGGAGCGTGCCGAATGCATACTCCGGCGCGTCGACCGTGCCGAACTTCTGCGCAAGCACGGGATCGTCCGGCGTTCCACCCTGCGCCCACAACCGGTCCGGCTCACCGGCCTCTTCCGCTTGTTCCGGGGTCAACCGGATCGTCACCGCGCCGGCGAGAAACCTGAACGGCACCGGTGACCCGTCGTCGTTCAGGAGTGGCGTCAGAACCTTCGTGACGATCCGCGTGCTGTAGGGGTTGGTGACCTTCGACAGCGACCCCCAGACTCCGGTCACGGCGCGGCTCTGATAGCCGGTGCCGAGCGTGAACTCCCACTGCGGGATGGACTGACACCGGTCCTGCGGAGGCTCTTTCTCGTACGCTGGATTGATCAGGATGCCGGTGTCGCCGTACTGTGTGTTCGGGCCCAGGTCCTGGAGGCTCTCGACGATGTCGTTGCGCTGCTCGTTGGCAAAGATGTCCGTGTACGCCGGGCACCAGCGCGCGACGAATGTCACCTCGTAGCTCGGTCCGTGACCGTGCGCCAGCACCGGACTTGCGCCGAACGCCAGCCAGGCGACGCAAACCAGCGACATCGCCAGTGCCAGTCGCAAGCGCTCCCGCACACCTGCGCGTGAGTGCGCGAGCCACGGCCGCCAAGGATCTCGTTCCCACCTCGCGCGACAACCTACCACCGCGACCGGCGGTATGAGAGTTTTTTCAGACTCAGCTCGCGGCGCGGGCCTCGCCGGCCTGAAGCAACCGCTCGCGCAGCTCGGCCTCGAGCTCGGGCGAGGGGTCGAACGCGTCGATCCCCGGAAGCTCGTCGAGCGCATCCAGACCGAACAGCGCCAAGAACAGCTCCGTGGTCCGGTAGAGGACCGCCCCGAACTGCGAGCGGCCGGACTCCTCGACGAGCCCGCGTTCGAGCAGCGTGGACGCGGCCGACTCGGCATTGACCCCCCGGATCCGCGCGATCTCGGGTCGCGACACGGGCTGCAGGTAGGCGATGATCGCGAGCGTCTCGGCCTGCGCCGGCGTGAGCGTCGGCGTCCGCGGACGCGCCAGTAGCCGCCTCGCCGCCGCATCGGTGTCCGGGTGGGTCGAGAGCACCCAGCCGCCGGCGAGCTCTCGGAGCACGAGCCCCCGCCGTTCGAATTCGTAGTACTCGCGCAGCCGCTCGAGCGCCGAGACGACCTCGTGTAGCTCGGCGCCGGTGGCGTCGGCCAGGGCTTCGGCGTCGACCGGGTCGGGGCTCAGGAACAGCAGCGCCTCGACCGTGCTCTCGAGCGGCGGATTCACGCGGTCAGCCGCTCCTCGTGCCGGATCGCACCGTGTCCGTGACCGGCCCCGTTCGCGGCGATCGTGATCTCGCCGAACGGCTCGTCCTGGGTCCAGGTCAGCTCGCCCTGCTTGTGGAGCTCGAGCAGCGCGTACAGGGTCACGGCGATCGTCACCCGGTCGGCCTGGAGCACCGCGTCGTCGAACGAGAAGCTGCCGCGCCGCACCAGTGCGCGCAGGTGCGCGAGGCGCTCGGCCACGGTGACGCGCGATCCGACCATGTGACGGATGTCGACGCGCTCGGGCATCTCGAGCAGCCCGCCGATCGCCGCCGCCAGCGTGGCCGGGTCGTACGCCGCGCTGGCCTCCGACAGCGATGCGCGACGGAGCGCAGGCGGCAGCGGCGCCGAGCGAAACCGGTAACCCTCCTGGGCGGCGAGGCGCTCGCGCAGGTGAGCTGACGCGGCCCGGTAGCGGTGGGCGTCGAGCAGGCGCGCGAGCAGCTCCTCGGCGGCCTCTCCCGGATCGAGCTCGATCAGCTCCTGCATGTCCTCGCCGGGCAACAGCAGCCGCGACTTCAGCTCGAGCAGCGCCGCGATCAGGACCAGGAACTCGGTGGCGGCCTCGAGATCGAGCTCGCCCCGGCTGTCGAGATGGTCGATGTACGCGATCACGACATCGGCCAGGTCCACCTCGAGCAGGTCGATCTCCTCGCGGAGGATCAGCGTGAGCAACAGGTCGAAGGGCCCGGCGAACACGTCCAGGTCGAGTTCGAGGTCTGCGATCCGCATCGCTGCGGCAGGCTACTGGGATGGTCGGCGGCGCCTGACGGCGGCGCCTTAGTGTCGGGCCCGGACCGGTCCGACGCCCATCGCCTGACGGACGTCGAGGAGGGTGTCGGACGCGATCGCGTGGGCCTTCTCGGCGCCCGTCGGCGAGGATCCGTTCGAGCGCCGGCTCGTCGCCGCGAAGCTCCTGGTAGCGCTCGCGCACCGGCGCGAGGTACTCGACGACCGCGTCGGCGACGGCCTGCTTGAACGCGCCGTAGCCCGACCCATCGAACGTCTGTTCGACCTGCTCGGGCGCGATGCCGCGGACCGCGGCGAGAATGTCGATCAGGTTGGAGATACCGGCCTTGTCGGGGCCGCGCACGACCTCGCTCCCCGAGTCGGTCACCGCCGAGCGAACCTTCTTGACGATCACGTCGGGCTCGTCGAGTACGAGCACGGTGCCCTGAGGGCTGCCGCCGGTCGTCGACATCTTCTTGTCCGGGAACTGGAGGTCCATGATCCGGGCGCCGACCGCGGGGACGCGAAGCTCGGGCACGACGAGCGTCTCGCCGAAGCGCGCGTTGAACCGCTCGGCGACGTCGCGCATCAGCTCGACGTGCTGACGCTGGTCCTCCCCGACGGGCACCTCGTTCGCCCGGTAGGCGAGCACGTCGGCGGCCTGGAGGACCGGATAGAAGAACAGGCCGCCGGACACGAGGTCGCGCTGCGAGCCGGCCTTGTCCTTGAACTGCGTCATCCGGTTGAGCTCCCCGAACGACGTCACGCTCGAGAGCAGCCAGCACAGCTCACTGTGCTCCTGTACGTCGCCCTGGCGGAAGAAGATGCACCGAGCCGGATCGAGGCCGGCCGCGAGCAGTGTCGCTGCGGTGTCGTAGACCGCGTCGCGCAGCGCGTCGGGCTCATACGGGACCGTGATCGCGTGCAGGTCGACGACGCAGTAGATCGCGTCGCCGCGGTCCTGGCCGGCGACGTATTGCGTGATCGCGCCGATGTAGTTGCCGAGGTGCTTGCGCCCCGTCGGCTGAATGCCCGAGAAGATCCGCATCGCCTCGTCAGGCTACCCAGAGCGGGCCTGAGGCGACTACTGATCCGCGAGCAGGCGGTCGAGCGGCGTCTGCGGCTTGCCCGGGGCCGGCGCCGGAGTCCGCTCGTTCCGGAGCAGGTAGGCGGCGATCACGCCGCCGATCGCGCCGCACACGTGCCCCTGCCAGGAGATGCCGGTGTGCGGCACGACGCTCGACCACAGCGCCCCGCCCCAGATCACCCCGACGACGAGGCCGATCAGCAACTCGAGGATGTTGCGGTTGAAGAACCCCCGCGTGAACAGGTAGGTGGCGTAGCCGAACACGACCCCGCTGGCGCCGATCGTGTACTCCGGTACCCCGGTCGATGTCGCGGCCGGTGAGACCAGCCAGGTCCCGATCCCGCCGACGACGATCACGATCAGCGTCACCAACGCGAATCGCTTGGCTCCCTGGAGCGCGATGATCAGCCCCATGAACACGAACGGGACCGTGTTCGCGATCAGGTGCTGCCAGCTCGCGTGGATGAACGGCGCGGTGAAGATGCCCCAGATGTGATCGATGCTCCGGGGCAGGATTCCGTCGCTGTCGAGGTTGTTGGAGTCGAGCGTGTTGATTCCCTCGATCACCCACATCAGGAGGACCACCCCCGCCAGCAGCGCGACGCCCTCGAGCTGCCTCTGACCCGCGCGCAGGCGCGGTGCGCGGGACGGGGTCCGTGGGGTGGGAGCCGTCGTGCTCACACGATTAAGGATCGCAGGTGGATCTCGCCTGCGGTGAAGGTCCGGCTAAGAATCGGGCTAAGCGTCTTGAGACAGGCTCTAAGCATCGAGTACCGCAACCGCGACCGCGAGCGCCACCTCCGCGCGCGGGCGCAGCGAGGGGGCGTGTACGAACTCCTCAGGAGTGTGGGCGCCGCCGCCTCGTGGGCCGAGGCCGTCGACAGTCAGCGGGATGTGGGGCGCGAAGTGGCTGGCGTCGCTGGCCCCGCCGCGGGGAGCGCCGATGATCGGACGCTCGAGCCTCGCGCCTGCGCGCTCGAGCAGCCCGTGGGTCGCCTCGCGCGAGTCCATCCCGGGCCAGATCCGCAGCATGCTCGTCTCGAGACCGACGCCGTCGAGATCTGCGGGCACGGCCGCGCACACCGCATCGAACGCCTCGCTGCGGTCCGCACGCATGTCGCACAGGAGCTCGCCCTCGGCGGGAACGACGTTGAACGCGTCGCCGGAGCGCACGACGGTCGGAACCACGCTGAGCCGCTCGGCGCCGCCCGGGTCGTGGAGCCCGGAGATATCGATCGCGGTCGCCGCGAGCGCCAGCAGCGCGTTCCGGCCCCGGTCGGGGGCGCTGCCCGAATGCGACGCGCGGCCGGTCGCGACCACGCGCATCGTTCCTGCCGCCTTGCGCCGGACGATCACGGCCTCGTCCCCGTCGGACGTGAGCTGCCCGCCCTCGAAGCACAGACAGGCGTCGTAGGACCCGAACCGCTCTATGTGCCGGAACTCGTGCCGGCGCCACTCCTCGTCGGTGACGAGCAGCACCGTCACCTCGCCGAACGTCTCGGGGCGCGCCGCCAACGCTCGTGCCACCCCCAGCGCCAGCACCACGCCGCCTTTCATGTCGACGGTCCCGGGGCCGTAGAGCCGGTCGCCGTCGCGCCGCAGCGGCGCGTGCGAGGAGTGCTCGATGACCGTGTCGAGGTGGCCGAGCAGCAGCATCCGCCCGGAGCCCCGGCCGGCGATCCGCGCCACCATGTCCTCGGCGCTCCCCGGCGTCGAGCACGGCACCCGCTCGATCTCGGCCTGCGGCGGCAGGAACGCCGCGCACAGCGCGACCGCCTCCTCCGCGCCCTCGACGTCGCCCGAGGGCGAGGAGACCGCGACGAGCGCCTCGAGCTCCCGCGGGGCTCGAGAGGCGATCTCGGCGGCGCCGTCAGCGACGAACTGATCCATCCGCGTACTCTGCCGAGCGGGCCAGCGCCAGTACCTCGCCGGCGGGCACCGTCTGCGGCGGGCGGCGTTCGCGGACATGCCGCGCCGACAGCTCGCATAGGGCGTCGTTGACCGGCGTCGCCACCCCATGCAAGCGGCCGAGCAACGCGATCTCGCCGTTCAGATAGTCGGTCTCGACCGACGGCATGCCCCGGGTGAGGCTCTGGCGGGTCGACGACCCGGCGCGCTCGCGGCCGGCGATCGGCTGCAGGTCGAGCCGCTCCCAACGAGCCTTCGACGTCATTGACCTCGTCGGCCACGAACTCGATCCCGGCGGCGGTCAGGACCGCGCGGCCCTCCTCTTGCGCGAGCTCGATCGCGTCCGTCGCATCCGCCCCGGGCTCGCAGATCGCATCGACGGCGTTGGCCAGGTTCGAGAGCAGCTTGGCGTGCTTGAAGCGCATGATGTCCGGGCGCGCCACCGAGCTGAAGCCGGAGTGCTCGAGAGCCTGCACGATCTCCTCGGAGAGCGGGTCGACCCCTGCCGGATAGCGGCCGACGTCGATCACGCCGGTGGCCTGGGTCCCGTACGCCTGGACGACCCCGGGCTCGAGGTGCGCGGTCGGCGACATCACGACCGCGCCGTAGACGTTCGTGAACAGGCGCAACGCGATCCGTTCGTTCTCGACGCCGTTCTGCAGGCATACCACCGGCGTGCTCGTGGGCGCGGCGGCCCTGAGGTCTGTGAGCGCCTCCATCGTGTCCTGGCTCTTGGTGGCGATCATCACGATCTCCTCGCCGCTCCACTCGCGCGCCGCCGGCGAGTCGGCGACCTGAATCTCGAGCACGGCACTCGCGTGCGGCTGCTCGAGCGTGAGGCCGTGGTCGCGGATCGCGCGGTAGTGGGCGCCGCGGGCGATCAGGGCCACGTCGAAGCCGGCCTGGTGCAGCTTGGCGCCGACGACCCCGCCGATCGCGCCCGCGCCGAGGATCACGAAACGCATGCGGGCGTTCTAACCCGGCATCGCCTGGCGGACCACCGGATGGCGGGCCGCCGTGGCCTCGTCCAGCCGCCTGACCGGCGTGGTGTACGGCGCTGCTCGGGCGATCTCCGGGTCCTCGGCGGCCTCTTTGAGGATGTCGGCCACGATCTCGGCGAAGTGGTCAAGCGTCTCCTTGGTCTCGGTCTCGGTCGGCTCGACCATCAGCGCCTCGTCCACGATCAGCGGGAAGTAGACCGTGGGCGGGTGGACGCCGTGATCGAGCAGCCGCTTGGCCAGGTCGAGCGTCTTGATGTGCAACTCGCGTCGCATCGGTTCGCCCGAGAGCACGAACTCGTGCATGCACAGCCGGTCATACGCGGCCGGCAGGTACTCGGCCACGCCGGCGCGGCGGAGCAGGGCGAGCAGGTAGTTGGCGTTGAGCACGGCCGTCTCGGAGGCCTCGCGCAGCCCCGGCGCGCCGAGCGAGCGGATGTAGGCGTACGAGCGGACGAACACGCCGTAGTTGCCCTGGAAGCCGCGCAGACGCCCAATCGACTTCGGCCGGTCGTAGTCGAGGTCGTAGAACGGCTCCTTCCCGTTCGTCGTCGACTCGCGCCGGACGACCTGGGGCCGGGGCAGGTACGGCTCGATCTGGTCCGACACCGCCACCGGTCCCGCGCCCGGACCGCCGCCGCCGTGGGGCTGGGTGAACGACTTGTGCAGGTTGAAGTGGACGATGTCGAAGCCCATATCGCCCGGGCGGCAGATGCCCATGATCGCGTTCAGGTTCGCGCCGTCGTAGTAGAGCGTCGCCCCCACCCCGTGCACGATCCGCTCGATCTCCTCGATCCCGGTCTCGAACAGCCCGAGCGTCGAGGGGTTGGTGAGCATCAGGCACGCGACATTCTCGTCGGCCTTGGCGCGTAGGTCGTCGAGATCGACGTTCCCGTTCGCGTCGCTGACCACCTTGACCACCTCGTAACCGGCCATCGTCACCGTCGCCGGGTTGGTCCCGTGGGCGGTGTCGGGAGTCAGCACCTTGGTCCGGTGCTCGCCGCGGTCCTCGTGGAGTGCGCGCGTGAGCAGTACGCCGGCGAGTTCCCCCTGGGATCCGGCCGAGGGCTGGAGCGACACGTGCGGCAGGCCGGCGACCTCGCCGAGCGCGTCCTGCAGGCGCCACATCAACTCGAGCGCGCCCTGGGCGTAGCGGGGATCCTGGAGCGGGTGCATGCGGGCGTGGCCAGCCATGGCGGCGACCCGCTCGTGCAGCTTGGGGTTGTGCTTCATCGTGCACGAGCCGAGCGGGTAAAAGCCGGTGTCGAGGTCGAAGTTCCGCTTGGACAGGCGGTTGTAATGGCGCACGATCTCGGGCTCGGCGACCTCGGGCAGGCGCGGCGGCTCGGCGCGTCTCAAGGACGGCGGGAGGAGCTCGTCGAGCTCGTACTCGGGGACGTCGGTCTCCGGCGGGGTGAACGCGCGGCGGCCGGCGCGGGCGCGCTCGTAGATCGTCAGGGTGTCGTCGGCCTCGCGGATCATGCCTTGGCCCCGGCTCGTGCGTCCTGGCGTTCGGCGGCGATCGCGGCGCCGAGAGCGTCGGCGAGCCGGTCGATGTCGGCGCGGGACCGGCGCTCGGTGATCGCCACCAGCAGCCCGTTCGGGTGCTCCGGATAGTCGCGGGCGAGCGGGTAGCCGGGATTGAGGCCCTGCTCGCGGCAGCGCGCGATCACCCGCTCCGCCGGCGCCTCGAGCTCAATCGCGAACTCGCGCACGACGGGGCGGTCGTGGATCTCGGATACCCCGTCGATCGCTTTTAGGCGGTCGCGTGCGTACGCGGTCCGCCGGAGCATCAGCTCGACCAGCTCGACGATTCCGCGCCGGCCCAGCCAGCTCAGGTAGATCACGCCGGCGAGCGCGTTCAGCGCCTGCGCGGTGCAGATGTTCGAGGTCGCCTTCTCGCGGCGGATGTGCTGCTCGCGGGTCTGGAGCGTGAGCACGAACCCGCGCTTGCCGTCGATGTCCTTGGTCTCCCCGGCGATCCGGCCGGGCACGCGGCGCGTAAGCGCCTCGGTCACGGCGAAGAACCCGAACGAGGGGCCGCCGAAGTCGAGGCGGTTGCCGAGCGACTGGCCCTCGCCGACCGCGATGTCGACGCCGCACTCGCCGGGCGTCTTGAGCAGCGCGAGCGGCAGCGGGTCGCATGCGGCGATCGTGAGCGCTCCGGCCTGCTTGGCCGCAGCCGCCAGCGCAGTCAGGTCCTCGACCGCGCCGAGGAAGTTCGGCTGCTGGACGATCACCGCGCTGACGTCGTCGCCGAGCTCCGGCAGATCGGTGGCGCCGTCTCGGAGCGGAGCCTCGACGACCTCCATGTCCCAGGCGTGCGCGAGCGTGCGCACGCACTCGCGCGAATGCGGATGGACGCCCCGGGATATCACGAACCGGGTTCGGTGGTTTGTGTGCTTCGCCACGTATCCGGCTGCCGCCACCGCGCTCGGGCCCTCGTACACCGATGCGTTCGATACCGGCAGGCCGGTCAGCTCGGAGATCGCGGTCTGGTACTCGAACATCGCCTGTAGCCCGCCCTGCGAGATCTCGGGCTGGTAGGGCGTGTACGGGGTGAGGAACTCCGAGCGCTGGATGATCGAGTCGATCAGCGCGGGCACATAGTGGTCGTACATCCCCGCGCCCAGGAAGCTGGTCTCGTCCTCGGCGGACGTGTTCCGGGCGGCCAGGGCGCGGAACTCCTCGTACACCTCGTGCTCGGACAGCCCGGGGCCGAGCGACAGCGGGCGCTTCATCCGCAGACCGGCGGGGATGTCCGCGAACAGCTCATCGATCGCGTCGACGCCGATCGTCCCCAGCATCTCGCTCAGGTCGGCGTCTGTTACCGAGGTGTACCTGGTCATTCGCGGATCACTCCCACCTTCGCTTCACGGTTCAGTCGAGGCTCGCCTGGTACTCCGCAGAGTTCATCAGCGCATCCACTTCGGACGGATCGGACAGCCTCACCTTCACCAGCCAGCCTTCCCCGTACGGATCCTCGTTGATCATCTCCGGCTTGTCGGCGAGCGCCTCGTTGATCGCGGTCACCTCGCCCGACAGCGGCGCGAACACGTCGGAGACCGCCTTGACCGATTCGACCTCCGTATACGGCTGGTCCTTGGTGATCTCCGCGCCGATGTCCGGCGCGTCGTAGAACACGACCTCACCGAGCGCATCCTGCGCGTACCAGGTGATCCCGAAGGTCGCTGTGTTGGTATCCCCGTCGATTCGTGCCCAGTCGTGCTCGGGGTGGTAGCTCAGGTCGTCCGGATAGCTGGGGTCGGCCACGTCACTCACGCTTCCTTTCTGTAAAGAGGCTTGCGCTCGATCACGGCGGGACGGACCCGGCCGCGCACGTCGATCTCGATCTGCGTGCCCTCGGCCGCACGCGCGCTGGAAACGTACGCCATCCCGATTCCGCGCTCCAGAGAGGGCGAGAAGGTGCCGCTGGTGACCTCGCCGCCACCGACCACCGCGTTTCCCTGACGCGCGATGCCCTGCCCCTCGATCATGAACGGGACGAGCTTCTCCTCGGTGCCCTCCTTGCGGGCAGTCGCGACCGCCTCTGAGCCGATGAACCCCGTCGCCTCCCGGCACGCCCACCCGAGGCCCGCCTCGATCGGCCCCCGATCCTCGCTGAGGTCGTTGCCGTACAGGTGAAAGCAGACCTCGAGGCGCAGCGTGTCGCGCGCGCCGAGGCCGACGGGGGTAGCGCCGGCGTGCGTGAGCGCATCCCACACGCTCGGCGCATCGTCGGGTCCGAGCAGCAGCTCGACCCCATCCTCGCCCGTGTAGCCGGTGCCGCACACGAGCATCGCCGCCCCCGCCACCGTCCGCTCGCACACGTGGAAGCGCGCCGGCAGGTTGCCGTCGGTCAGCCCGCGCACGAGCGCGCACGCCTTGGGGCCCTGCACGGCCAGCATCGCGAAGTCGGCGTGGCGGTCGACCACGTCGACGTCGAATTCGCCGGCGTGACCCTGCATCCAGGCGAGGTCCGTCTCGTGGTTGGCCGCGTTGGTCACGGTCAGGAACGTGTTGTCGGACAGCCGGTAGCTGAACAGGTCGTCGAGCACACCGCCGTCGGGGTTGCACATCACGCTGTACTGGGCGCCGCCCTCGGGGAGCCTGCGCACGTCGTTGGAGAGGAGGTGCTGCAGAAACTCGAACGCCTGCGGACCGGTGGTCTCGACCTGGCCCATGTGCGACACGTCGAACACGCCGGCGCCCGTCCGGACCGCCAGGTGCTCCTCGCGGATGCCGGCGTACTGGACCGGCATCTCCCAGCCGGCGAACGGAACCAGCTTCGCGCCGGCCGCGGCGTGGCGGTCATACAGGGGCGTGCGGCGCAGTTCGGTGGTGGACGACACCGAGACTGGAGGCTAGCCAACTCCGGTGGCGTCCGCCTCCGGTGACGTGCGCTCCGTACCGAAATCGCTCCACCGCTGGATCGAGCGCGAGTCACCCGAGGGCGGACATCCACCTACGTAGCTTTGGCGAGCGGGGCGGGCGCACCTGCACAACACGACAGTGGAGCGAGTCCGGCGGGGCCGTGCCGTCTCGCGCATGCCCCACATGCCTCCTGCGACACGGTCTCGAGCCTGTGTGGCGATTGTCGGGATTTGCAGGTCGTTTCCGGCCAATCCGGCGGGCGTCTGTCACCGAGCACGCCGCGGCCCCATCCAGACGCCCGCCGTTCAAACCGTCCGCCCCGCGTGGCCCGCGCGGCCCGCGCGGCCCCGCACCGGAGCTAGGGGGCGATCTGCTGCGTGGAGTGGTAGATCTGCGACACCACCGGGAACGCCGGCTTCTGGTTCCCTGAGAAGTCGACCAGTCCCTTCTGGTTGAAGGGCGCAATCGGGCGGGGGTCGCCACCGGAGTAGGTCGGGAACGCCACGTAGTCCTGGAGCGCGAAGTACATCGCCCCCGACAGCCACGGCTTGGTCGCGAAGACCCCCAGGTGGAACGCCACCGAGTTGGACTGGAAGGCGTACGTGCCGCGCTCCTCGACCGGCCCGTCGCGGTTGGCGTCGAACCCGAACTCGGTGATCATGATCGCCTTGGTCGGGTAGCAGGCGCGGACGGTGTCGAGGAACGGACCGAGCGCGTCGCGGTCGTCGTCACCGCCGCCGCCGGCGTCGAACCAGCCGAAGTACTCGTTGTCGCCGATCACGTCGAGCGGGCCGTACGCGCTCTGGCAGCCGAGGCCGGGCCAGTTGCTGATTGCCATCCCGACCGGACGGGTGGGGTCGAGCTTCTTCGCGAGCGCGGCCGCGCCGGCGATGTAGCGCGCCTCGGCTCCCGACGCCGGCGAGGGCAGCTCGTTCCCGATCGACCACAGGAGGATCGATGGGTGGTTCTCGTTGGAGAGGATGTTGTCCTCGAGCATCGCGTGCGCCTGGGCCAGCCAACCCGGCTGATCGAGGTACACCGACTGGACCTGGTAGACGGGGATCTCCGACCAGATCAGGATCCCGTCGCGATCGGCCATCTCCTCCATCTCCGGGCCGACCGGGTAGTGGGCCCGGATCACGGTGGCGCCGAGTTGCTGGACCCACGACATCATCTCGGCCTGCTGGGCCGGCGTCATCGCCGCGCCGGTCTGGAGCGTCTGCTCGTGCAGGTCGACGCCCCGGAGGTTCAGCAGCCGGCCGTTGAGCTCGAGCCGTCCGCCGACGACCTTGATCGTGCGGATCCCGCTGTAGGTGAAGTAGCCGCCAAGGCGCCGGCCGTGGGAGTCGGACAGCGTCAGCGTCGCGGTGTACAGCTTCGGGTGCCCCGGCGCCCACAACGAGGGGTGCGGGATCCGCACGGACGACCGAGCGGTCCAGGTCGCATGCGGCGCGATCGTCGCGGACCCGAAGCTCAACCGCTTACCGCCGTACACCCCGGTCAGCTTGACCTTCTGCCTGGCGCCGGTGACGTTCCGGACGAGCGCCTGCTCCTGGATTTCGGCGTCGCAGCGAGGACACGCGTGCAGCGTGCGGATCCCCACCTGCTGGAGGTCGGCGGTCTGCACCGCCCGCAGGTAGACCTCGCGCAGGATCCCGCCGTAGTTCCACCACTGTCCGCCTGGACCGGGTGGCAGGTCGGCGGCGGTTCGCCGGTTGTCGACCCGGACGATCAGGCGGTTGACGCCGGCGCGAACACCGGTCAGGTCGAGCTCCCAGGGCACGTAGGCGCCGGCGTGGCTGCCGATCTCGCGGCCATTGAGCCACACGGTGGCGCGGTAGTTCACCGACTCGAAGCGAATGATCCAGTGCCGGCCCGACTTCGGGACGTAGCTCGCGAACGCGCCGGCGGGGAGCGTGAAGTCGCGGCGGTACCAGCCGACGTAGCCGTTCATGCTCGCCTGCGAGAAATCGCCGGCGTTGTAGGCGTTCGGGATCGTGGTCGTGGACCAGCCGTTGGTCGAGGCGGCGTTCCGCCACCACCCCTGGGCGAGGCCGACGTCGGACGTGTCGGCGCGGTACAGCCAGGTTCCGCCGAGCAGGTAGCGCCCGCTCTGGCCGTCGCTGTAGAGCGCGCCGTTGGTGGGCGGCTGGGCGCTGTAGGCGGGTCCCTGGGCGTACGCAACCCCGGTCGACCCGAAGCCGAAGCCGAACCCGAACCCGAACCCAGGAGCGAACCCGATCCCGAACCCGACCGCGAGCGCGATCGAGACGATCACCCTGCGCCGGATCACTTGCCCCGCCCCGCCTTCGCCGACCCGACCGACGCAATCTTCACGTGCCGCACCACCGTGCGCCTGTTTCCGGCACGGTCGTAGACCGTGACCGTGATCGTGTACCGGCCCGGCCGGCGATAGGTGTGCGCGAAGCGGTGCTCGCCGGGCTTCAGATGCGTCACCGAGCCGTCGCCCCACCCGACGGTCAGCTTCGCCACCCCGGAGGCGGCCGACTGACGTAGCCCGCGCGGCGGCGCGTCGCGGTACCGAAGCCGGAGCACCTCGTCGGCGCCGGCCTTGCGCGGACCCGACTCGCTCACGCTGAGCAGCGGCGCGACCGTGTCCACGAACACCCGCGAGACCTTCGAGGCGGTGGTCAACCCCGCCGGGTTGCTCGAGGTGACCTGCCAGCGGTGCGCGCCGTCGCTGAGCGCTGCCGGCATCCGGAACGAGCTCGCGCCGGTCTGCCCGACCTGGGTCCCGTCGACGCTCACCGTATAGGTGATCGGTCCCCACCGTCCGCTGGCCGGGGACCAGTCGAACAAGGGCTCGGAGCTCCTCGAGTAAGCGAGCGCCTTCGGCACGGCTGCGGACCCCGGCGGCTGGAAGAGCTGGTCGACGACGATCTCGGTCGAGGCGCCCGTCCCCTGGACCCACGCGACCGCCGCTTCCCCGCCGCCGTCGCCGGCGGCCGCGAGCCCGAGCGCCGCGTCGGTCGGCCCCGCGGACGGGGAGGACAGGACGAGCTCTGGCCCGACGGTCGAGGCCCGTGGCTCGTACCGGACTCGGATCTCCGCGGGACCCGCGGTGCCGGGATTCTGCTGCCAGGCGATCAGGTCGGAGAACAGCCCGGCGATCGCGGGAACCGGATACGGGGGCGCGCTGCCCTGGAGGCTGTTGACCTGCAGCACGGTTCCGGGCGCGCCGTTGTTGCCGAGCTGCATCGCGACGACGTCGTTCGAGGTCTGCCCAGTCGAGGTCACGAACCCCTGGCCGTACTCGGTCATCGCCACCTGGGGGTCCCCAGCGCCGGCCGCGGCGGGGCTGGAGAGCCCGTCGGCCGCGACCACGCCGTCGTACTGCGAGGCCTGGAGCCGGTTCATCAGCACCCGCGTCTGCTGGACTCCCCCGCACGACACGAGCTCCTGGAAGGCCACGTCCGCATAGGAGGAGTCGCCGCCGGCCGCCACCGACGGCGCGCCGGCCGACACCTCGCCGCAGCCCGAGACCGAGGAGACGTCGGCCTGCTCGTCGACCACGCTCGGCGCGGTACCCCACACGCGCCTCGAGTAGACGTGGCCGCTCTCGCCCCAGGCCACGATCGCCACTCCGTCGCCGGCGGCCGCGACCTGCGGCGCCCCCGTGCCGGTCCCGGCGTCGTCGGCGGGGGTCACGTTGAGCGGCGCGGATTCGAGCGCCCACGACCCGCCGACGTAGTAGGCGGTCCTGACGTCGTGGCCCGCGCCGTCCGCGACCGTGAAGGCCAGATAGCCCTTGCCGAAGTTGCGTCATCTCGAGCGATGGGTTCGTGGCCCCGCCGGCGAGCGCGTCCGGGGAGCCGAACGCGGCGGTGTTGCTCGCGCGGTCGACCACGTACAGCTGTCCGCCGTTGATGAACCCGATCAGCAGCACTCCCCCGTTCCCGGCCGCGATTACCGGCTGCGACGAAGCGCCGGCCAGCGCGGCATCGACCTGGACCGGCGTCTGAAACTGCCCGCCGATCAGCGCCGAGACGAACACGTGCTGGACCCCCGAGACGGCCTTCAGATAGACGAGGCCACCGGTGCCGTCCCGGGCGATCGATAGCCCATCCAGGCTGGCGATCGCGGCGGTCGGGCCATCGATCACGCCGGCGGCGCCGGCGACGGCTGGGCCAGCGCCGGGGGCGCGAAGGCGAGGACCGCCCCGAGCAGGGCGAGCGTCGCGGACGCGCGCAGCGAGCAGCGCGTCAGCAGCCCAGCATCAGTTGTCGGCCGTAACGTCTGACGGGACTACAACAACTCGGGACCGCGCAGGGTTGCGCCGCACCGGATGAAGGATCGTTAAGAGACGGCTCAGCGATCCCTGAGGAACGACGGGATGTCGATCTCGTCGTCGCGGATCTCGAGCGAGGAGCGCTGGTCGTCGTCCATCGTCACGTCGCCGGTCGCGCCGGGCCGGCGAGTGCGTCTCGCGGGCCTGGCCCGGACGGGCGTAGCGGTGGTCGAAGCCGGTGGCGATCACCGTGACCCGCACCTCGTCGCCCATGCTGTCGTCGATCACGGCCCCGAAGATGATGTTCGAGTTCTGGTCGGCGGCGCTCTGGACGATCTCCGCGGCCTCGTTGACCTCGAACAGCCCGAGGTCGTGGCCGCCGGTGATGTTGAGCAGGATCCCGGTGGCGCCCTCGACGGACTCCTCGAGCAGCGGCGAGGAGATCGCCGCCTTGGCGGCCTCGGCCGCGCGGTTCTCACCGCCGGCGTTGCCGATCCCCATCAGCGCGGTGCCGGCGTCGTGCATGATCGTGCGCACGTCGGCGAAGTCGAGGTTGATCAGGCCGGGGATCGTGATCAGGTCGGTGATCCCCTGGACGCCCTGGCGCAGGACGTTGTCGGCCTCGCGGAACGCGTCGAGGATCGTCGTGCGGCGCTCGACGATCGCCAGCAGCTTCTCGTTCGGGATCACGATCAGCGTGTCGACGTGCTCGCGCAGCTTCTGGATGCCGTCCTGGGCCTGGCGGGCGCGCTGCGTGCCCTCGAACGCGAACGGCCGCGTCACGCACCCGACGGTCAGCGCGCCGATCTCGTTCTTGGCGATCTCGGCGATCACGGGGGCCGCGCCGGTACCGGTGCCGCCGCCTTCGCCCGCGGTGACGAACACCATGTCGGCGCCCTTCAGCGCCTCCTTGATCTCGTCGCGCGACTCGGCCGCCGCGCCCTGGCCGATCTCCGGGTTGGCGCCGGCGCCGAGGCCCTTGGTGAGCTCGTGGCCGATGTTCAGCTTGATGTCGGCGTCGCACATCGCGAGCGCCTGGGCATCGGTGTTGCACGCGATGAACTCGACGCCGCGGAGACCGGCGTCGACCATGCGGTTGACCGCGTTGGTGCCGCCGCCGCCGACGCCTACGACTTTGATGACTGCGAGATAACTGCCGCTTTCCATGGTGACCGTCCGACCCTTGAGTTAGCGTTGAGCGTTTTGTGGTCAGTCGCTCTTAGCGGGAGTTTTCGCACGTTATTCCCTGGACTTGCCGGAAGTCAACGAATCTGGCCTGAACGCAAGCTCCGTTGCAGAACGCCCAACTCTCGACGAGCGGCAAAGAGTTGGGAAATTCGAACGCTCAGGCTTGACTCGAGGGTTAGGGTTATCTCCCGAGGGTTAGCCTCCCGGACTCCGCCGTCGGCGCCTGGCTGGCGGACGCGCCCTGGGTCCCGCTCACGGATGCCTGCGAGGTGGTCGTCGCGAGCCCGGCAGCGGAGAGCGCCTCGGCGGCGACGCCCGGCGGCCGGCCGCGCCGGATCGGTCACGTCGATGTACGCAGCGCCCGCCGAGCTCGGAGCGGCGAGCACCTCCGTCGCCGCCACCCACTTCGCGCCGAGGTCCGTCGGTGCGCCGAAGTAGATGGCCGGGCCGGAGCGAAGCTGTACGACCAGCCCGTGCGGCGGGGTCGTCGTGACCTGGCTGATCCTCGCCTCGAACCGCTGGGGCGTCGCGGCGAGCAGCGTCAGCGCGTCCAGGGCGGTCGGGTCGGTGACGTGCGATCCGCCCGGAAGCGACGTGAGCGGAACCGTCGGCAGCGACCCCGTCGGCACGTCGTGGAGCAGCGTGCCGTCGGCGGCTGGCGGCGATCGTCCGCCCCGCGGCGAGGATCGCGCCGACCGGAAGCTGCTCGATCACGTGGATCCGCATCCCGTGCGGGAACTGGGTGCTGACCCGCAGATCCTTGACCACCGGATACGGAGCCACCGCGGTCCGGAGCTGGCCGACGCGCACGTCGAGCGTGGTCATGTTGCGCGCCGACGAGGTCCGAGCGCCGTGTCGGATCTGGCCGGCGTCGGGCCCCGACACGCCGGTCACGGTGACGCGCTCGACCGAGACGAGCGAGGAGTCGCGCAGCCATACCCACGCCCCACCGAGCACCGCGACCACCGCCACCGCGCCCACGATCAGCCACACCCGCAGCCGCACGCGTCCCCGGGCGACGATCACCGGCGGCTCCAATCCGCGGGAAACTCGACCGGCCCGAGCGCCTGTACCTCGGGCTCGAGCGTCGATGCCGAACTCGCTCCTTGACCCGCCGGCGCCCCTCGGCCATGACCGCGACGACGTCGGCGGTCGTGGCGTCGCCGTGGTTCTCGACGAAGTTGGCGTGCTTGGCGGAGAACCCGGCGCCGCCGATCCGCAGCCCCCGGCAGCCGGCCGCGTCGAGCAGCTGGCCCGCGGTGCGGTTCTCCGGCGCGCGGGTCATCGGGGTTCTTGAACGTCGAGCCGAACGTCTTGATGCCGGACGGCTGGGCGGCCTTGCGGCGCGCTCGCATGTCCGCCAGCGTCGCCTTGACCTCGTCGCTGGCGGCCTCGGCGAGCGCGAACGAGGCCCGCGCGACGATCTCGCCGGCGCGCAGGCTCGAGCGGCGGTAGGCGAAGCCGAGCTGGTCCGGGGTCCGGCGCTCGGTGCCCGCGGGTCCGGCGACGTCGACCCATTCGAGCACCTGGGCCAGCTCGCCGCCGTACGCGTTGGCGTTCATGCGAACCGCGCCGCCGACGGTCCCGGGGATGTTGACGCCGAACTCGATGCCGGTCAGCCCGGCCTGGGCGGCCCGAGCCGACACCGCCGGCAGGCGCGCCCCGCCCCCGCAGCGAATCTGCGTTCCGTCGAGTTCGATCGTGCTCAGCTCCTTGTCCAGCTTCAGGACGAGTCCGCGGACGCCGCTGTCCGCCACCAGCAGGTTCGACCCCGACCCCACGACCCCTACCTCGACCCGCTCCGTCCGCCGCCCAGGCCAGCAACCGCTCGAGCTCGGACAGCGACTCGGGGCGGGCGAACAGCTCGGCCGGTCCGCCGGTTCGGATCGTCGTCAGACGGGCCAGCGGGTAGTCGCGAGTGACCCCGGAAGGCATTTCGACCATCTCGGAGCAGCGTAGATTGCGGTCCGGCGGTCGGCAGTCCGGGCGCCACCGCGGTCCGCGGCTACGCGACCAGCGACCGGGCCAGGACGTCGACGTCGCCCGCCCCCATCGCCAGGCACAGATCGCCGTCCCGCAGCGTCGACGAGAGGAAGCGGCGGGCATCGTCGAACGACGGCATCCAGGCGACGGCCCGCCCGCCGGCGGCATCGGCCGTGGCCGCGGCGATCAGGTGCCCGTCGACGCCGGGGAAGTCCTCGGCGCGCTCCCGGGCCGGGTAGACGGCGAGCACGACCGCGATGTCGGCGCCCGCCAGGGCGCGGCCGAACTCGCGTGCGAGCGCGCGCGTGCGCGAGAAAAGGTGCGGCTGGAACACCGCGACGAGCCGCGCCGGCGCGAGCGTCCGGGCCGCGGCGATCGTGGCCGCAACCTCGGTCGGGTGGTGGGCGTAGTCGTCATATATGGGGATTTGTTTTTCGGTGGACCCGAGCAGCTCGAACCGCCGTCGAGCACCTCGGAAGTCGGCCATCGCAGCGGCCGCCCGGGCCGGATCGGCCCCCGCCAGAGCCGAGGCGGTCAGCGCGCCGGCGGCGTTCACCGCGTTGTGGAGACCCGGCACCGACAGCGAGACCTCGAGTCCCGCGCCAGTGGAACCTCGAGCCTCGCGGAGACAGTGCGGCGTCGGCGGCGTCGTAGGCGAGGGCGCCGCCCGGGGCCAGCGCCCGGATCTGCGGGCGGTCCCACACGACCGCGCCCAGCTCCGCACGGCCCATGAACTCGCTGAGCGTCTGCTCGAGGTCCAGTCGCGAGCCGTACGTCGAGTGATGGTCGAGCTCGGCGGTGGTGAGCACCGCGATCTCGGGCCACAGCGCCAGCAACGAGCGGTCCGATTCGTCGGCCTCGACGACGATCCACTCACCGCGGCCCCAGCCGGCGTTCACCCCCGTGTCGCCGAGCTCGCCGCCGACCACGTACGCGGGATCGAGCCCGCAACCCCGCAGGATGTGCACGATCATCGCCGCGGTCGTCGTCTTGCCGTGGGTTCCCGTCACCGCCAGGCAGCGGCGCAGCGCGGCGATCTGCGCGAGCAGATCGGAGCGGTGCAGCTCGCGCCCCTCCGCGGCCCGGCGCTCCGGGTTGTCCGGCGGCACGGCGGTCGAGAACACGACCTCGGCCCCAGCGGGGACGTTGTCCGCGCGGTGCCCGAGCGTCGGGCTCGATCCCGTGCTCGAGCAGGCGCTCGGTGTAGCTCGAGCGGGCCCGGTCAGAGCCGGTGACGCTCGCGCCGAGCTCGCGGGCGATGATCGCCAGCCCGCTCATTCCCGCCCCGCCGATGCCGACGAAGTGGAGCCTCCGGGCGGACCAATCCTCGCCCGACCGGCTCACCCCTCGCGCTCGAGCACGACGACCGGAATGTCGCGTTTCGTCTTGACCTGATAATCGTCGTAGGCAGGCCAGCGGTCGGTCATCAGCTTCCACAACTCGGGCTTCTCATCCGCCGTGGCGGTGCGCGCACGCGCCCGGAAGCGATCCCCGCGCACCTGCACGGTCAGCTCGGGCTCCGCCGACAGGTTCAGATACCACGCCGGATGTTCCTCGGCGCCTCCCTTCGACGCGACCACGACGTAGTCGTCGCCGTGCTGTCCGTAGATCAGCGGCGTGCTGCGCTGATCACCCGAGCGCCGGCCGGTGGTCGTCAAGATCAACACCGTGGTGCCCTGCCACTCGTGCCCCTCGGCGCCATCCGTTTGCAGATAGCGCTTGACGTGCTCCTGGCCGAACAGCATCCCTACACCTCGATTCGGGGGTTTTCGGGGGCGAGGCTATACAAACCGTGCCCAGCGCGCACTGAGATCTAGGAGTCGTTCTCGAGCAGCCGCTTCAGCTTGCCGCAGCTGATCGGCACTTCCTTCTCGGCGTCGCGCTGCACGAACAGGGGTACGAGCACCTTGCCGATGCCATTTCCGTGGAAGTCGAGTGCGATCGTCACACGCGACGAAGCGCCGCCGGCGAGCGGATCGACGGTGACTCTGACGTCCGCCCGGACCGGTCCGTCCACCCCGCGCACCGCCCAGCGCCGCGGGGGATCGATCTCGGTGATCTCTTGGGTCGCGGTCCGCTCCCTGCCCCCGATCTTCCGGGTCGTCGTGCACTTCGAACCGACGGCCGGAGGGCCGGCGTCCTCGGCCCCTCCCCGGATGACTCCCTTCTGCCACTCGGAGAACCGGGCGGGGTCGGTCACGTAGGCAAACACCTCCTCGGGCGAGCGGGCGATCTCGACGGTCGAGACGATTGTCGTCACGGGTTCCTCCTCCCTAGCGCGGTCCCAGACGTTGGATAGCACCGTCAGCCGTTTCGGGCCGCCGCGAGCACCTCGTGCGCGATGACTCGAGCGGCGTCCGGTCGGGCTACCGCCGCCGACGCCCGGGCCATCGCCGCCAGCCGCCCGCGGTCGGCCAGCAGCCGGCCGACCTCGTTCGCCAGCCGCGCGCCGGTCAGCTCGTTGTCGGGGATCACGACGGCGGCGCCGGCACGTTCCATGAACTGCGCGTTGGCGGTCTGATGATCGGCGGTCGCGTACGGGTACGGCACGAGCACCGCGGGCTTGCCTTGGGCGGCGATCTCGAAGATCGAGCCCCCGGCCCGTGCCACCACGAGGTCGCTCGCGAGCAGCGCCTCGCCGAAGCGCGGGATATAGCCGCGCAGGTCGTAGTGCCTCCCCGGCGCGACCATGTCGTCCAGGTCGCGCAGATCCCGCTCGCCGGCGGCGTGGAGGACCCGGAAGCGCGCTCCGGCGAAGGCGTCGATCGCCGCGCGATTGATCGAGCGCGCGCCCTGGGACCCGCCGAATACGAGCACGCACGACTCGCGCAGGCCGATCCCGAAGCGCTCCCGCGCTGCCTGCCAGTCGGTCGCCGGCGCCGGAACCGGCCGCCCGGTGAGGACGTAGCGCGGGCCGTCTCGGCCCTCGATCGGAAACGCCAGGCACACCCGCCGCGCGAACGGAGCCAGCAGACGGTTGGTCAGCCCGAGATGACTGTCGGCCTCGGTCAGTACCAGCGGAACCCGCGAGAGGACCGCTGACAGTCCCACGGGTCCCGCCACGTACCCGCCGCCGGCGAGGGCCGCCGCGGGGCGCAGTTCCTTGAAGATCCGCCGGGCCTCCCGGACGGCGGCGGCCGCGACCAGCGCGGCCCGGGCCGCCTTCAGTGGTCGCCCGCGCGGCATCGGCATCACGCGCAGGGTGCGCAGTTCGTAACCGGCGGCGGGGACGAGCCCTAGCTCCGCGCGGTCGCCTCCGACGAACGTGACCTCGGCGCCGTCAGCTCGCAGCGCGTCGGCTACCGCCAGCGCCGGAACGACGTGCCCGGCGGTCCCGCCGGCGCCGATCACGATCCGCGGCGCTGTCAACTTTCGGTGTCCGGACGACTTGCAGCCGCGCGCCGGGGCGGGCGATGTTCAGCAGGAGACCGACGCCCGCGAGCAGCACGCACAGGTTGGTCGGCGCGTAGGAGATGAACGGCAGGGGCACGCCGGTCAGCGGGGCCAGACCAAGGACGACGAAGATGTTGACGATCCCCTGGCAAAGAATCAGCGAGGTGAGCCCGGTCGCCAGCAGCTTGGCATACCGGTCCGCGGCGCGGCGCGCGGTCCGCAGGCCGGCGTAGGCGATCATCCCGTACAGGCAGGCCACGCCGAGGATGCCCATCACGCCGAGCTCGTCGCCTATGACCGCGAGGATGAAGTCGGTCTGCGGCTCGGGGAGGAAGAAGATCTTCTGCACCGAGCGGCCGAGCCCCACCCCGAACAGGCCACCCGACCCGAGGGCGATCTGACCCTGGACGGCCTGGTAGCCGGCGCCGGACTTGGTCGCCGACGCCCACGGGTGCAGGAACGAGGTCAGGCGCGCGCGCTCGTACGGCTGCGCGGTCGCGAGGAGGATCACGCACACCACGACGATCCCCGCGAGCAGCGCGATGTAGCGCATTGGCATTCCCGCGGCCACGAGTAGCGCGGCGAGCGTGAGCGCGACCACGATCGTCGTCCCCAGGTCGGGCTCGACGACGATCAGCAGGCACGCTGGGCCGGCGAGAATCGCGATCGGCGCGACCGCCTGACGGAAGCTCCGCATGCGCTTGGGGTGCTCGGCGAGATAACGCGCCGCGTACAGCACGAGCGCGAGCTTCATCAGCTCAGAAGGCTGGAACTGGATCGGGCCGGCGGAGAACCAGCGGCGAGCGCCGTTGACGACCACGCCGAACCCAGGGACCAGCACGAGCAGCAGCAGCACGAACGAGACCGCCAGCAGCCCGTTCACGAGCTGCGGGGTGAAGATCTCGAAGGCCGCGGCGCGCGAGCACGTGCATCGCCGCCAGACCTAAGGCGCCGAACACCAGGTAGCGCACGAAGTCCCCGGCGCCGCTGCCCCCGCGCGAGAGCACGCCGAGCGGCGAGGACGCGCTGTAGACCATGACCGCCCCGAACGCGAGCAGGCACAGCGTCGCGGTCATCAGGATCCGATGCTCGAGCGGTGGCGGCACCCGGCGAGCCGCCGTCCGCGAGCGCTTCGAGGTCCCGACGGCCGCGCCATCGCGGCGCTGTTCGCGGACGCCGCCGGCGGCGGTGGCCGCGCGCGCCATCAGCGGCGCTCCACGAGCGCCCGGAAATGGTCGCCGCGCGCCTCGAAGTCCGCGTACTGGTCGTAGCTCGCGCACGCCGGCGACAGCAGCACGACCTCGCCGGCGACAGCCTCCGCGCCGGCCAGCGCGACCGCGTGTTCCAGATCGCCGGCCTGGTGCAGCGGCACACCGGTCAGAGAAAGCGCGTCCGCCAGATCGGCTGCCGCCTCGCCGATCAGGTACACCGCCCGACAGCGCTCGGCCACGAGCGGCGCCAGCGGCGAGAAGTCCTGCTGCTTGCCCCGCCCACCGGCGATCAGGTGGATCCCGCCGGCGAATGCCCGGAGCGCGACGATCGTGCTGGCGACGTTCGTCGCCTTGGAGTCGTTGACCCAGGCGACGCCGTCCTTGACCGCGATCTGCTCGAGCCGGTGGCGGACGCCGGCGAACGTCCGCAGGCCGGTCGCGACCGCCTCGGAGTCGATGCCGCGGGCCAGGCATGTCGCGGCGGTCGCCATCGCGTTCTGGCGGTTGTGCGCCCCCGGGAGCGCGATCTCCTCGACGCGAACGATCGGCTGCTCGTCCCACCACAGGTAGCCGGCGCGGTCTGAGAGCTCGGGACCGGGGCCTTCGCCGAACAGCACCCGCCGTGCGCACCCGCCGAGGTCCTCGACGCCGAGGTCGGACGGCGCCACGGCCACGTCGTAGTTGCCCTGGTTGGCGAAGATCCGCAGCTTCGCCGCCACGTAGTCGTCGTAGCTCGGGTGGCGGTCGAGGTGATCTGGAGAGAGATTCAGCAGCACCGCGATCTCCGGCGAGAAGGCCACGGTGTCCTCGAGCTGGAATGAGGACGCCTCGCACACGACCGTGACATCGGGAGCGAGCCGGTCGACCAGCGAAGTCGCCGCGGTCCCGACGTTGCCGGCGACCGCCACCGGCAGCCCGGCCTCGCGGTGGACGTGGCCGATCCATTCGGTCGTGGTGGTCTTGCCGTTCGTGCCGGTCACGGCCACGAACTCGTTGGGGAGCAGGCGCCAGGCGAGCTCGAGCTCACCGAGGACCACGGCGCCGCGAGCCCGCGCCTCACGGATCGCGGGCGCGTCCTGGGGTACGCCGGGGCTCTTGATGAGCGTCCTGGCGCGGGCGGCAAAGTCGACGCCTGACGCATCGAGTCGTACTTCGACGCCCGCCTCGCGAAGCCTTCCCGCGGCCTGCGCGAGCGCCGGCACGTCGCTCCCGCCGGCGTCGCAGCCGATCACAACCTCGCCCGCGGGCGCGGAGCGCGAGCGCGGCGGCCACGCCCGAACGGGCCAGCCCGACGACGAGATACGGCCCCGGCGGAAGCGGGGGCCGTGGCTTACTCGTCCACGAATGCTGAGGCGGTACACCGTGAACGCGATCGCAGCGCAGGCCGCGGCCACGATCCAGAACCGCAGGATGATCTTGGTCTCCGACCAGGCCTGAAGCTCGAAGTGGTGGTGGATCGGCGCCATCAGGAATACGCGCTTGCGGAACAGCTGAAACGAGAACACCTGGATCAGCACGGACAGCGCCTCGATCACGAAGATCCCGCCGAGCAGGATCAGCAGCACCTCGGTATTGGTCATCACAGCCAGGCCGGCGATCGCGCCCCCGATCCCCAGCGACCCGGTGTCGCCCATGAAGATGCTGGCCGGGAAGCTGTTGAACCACAGGAAGCCGATGCACGCGCCGACCATGCACGCGGCGAGCAGCGTCAGGTCGCTCTCCCCGGTGGTGATGAACGTGATCCCGATGTAGGCGAGGAGGACGATCGCGGAGCAGCCGGCGGCGAGCCCGTCGAGCCCGTCGGTCAGGTTCACCGCGCTGGTCGTGCCGGCCACGACGAGGTAGATCAGCACCGGGTACAGGGGCCCCAGGTCGACGCTGACGTCGACGAACCGGACGCTGATCGACTCGGACACCCCCGCTTTCTGGGTCGCGATGTACCACAGGCCGAGCGAGATCGCGATCGTGACCACGAGCTTCGTCCGGGCCCGCAACCCGAGCGAGCGGCGCTTGACGATCTTCGTCCAGTCGTCGGCGAACCCGAGCAGGGCGCACGCCACCGCGCCTCCGAACACCCCGATCGACGGCCAGTCGCGCGTCGACAGGATCAGGTACGGGACCGCGAACGCGATCATGATGATGATCCCGCCCATCGTCGGCGTCCCGGCCTTGATCTTGTGACCGGCGGGCCCCTCCTCGCGAATGTTCTGTCCGAACTCCCGCCGGCGCAGGAAGTCGATGAACTTGGGGCTGAGGAACAGGCACAGCAGCAGCGACGCCGTCCCGGCGATCAGGACACGTCCGGAAATCGACCCCATCACGCGCCGGCCCGGTCGCCGTTCGCGGACGACGCCGGCGCACGGTCGCGGAGTGCTCGGCACACGAGCTCGAGCCCGACCCCCCGCGACCCCTTGATCAGCACGACGTCGCCGGCGCGGAGCAGCTCGGGAACGGCCTGCGCGGCCGTGGCCGCGTCGGGTACCGCGTGCCGCTCGCCGTCGAAACGCTCACCGACTGCGGCGGCCAGCGGTCCGACGGTAACGAGCAGATCGACGCCGGCGCGGGCGACCTGCTCGCCGAGCTCGACGTGGTAGTCGCGCTCGCGCGGCCCGAGCTCGAGCATGTCGCCGAGCACCGCGACGGGGCGGGCATGGTCGGCCTGGGCGGCGGTCAGGGCCAGGTCCTCGAGCGCGGCGCGCATCGACATCGGGTTGGCGTTGTAGCAGTCATCGATCAACGTCACCCCGTCGGGTAGCGACATGCGCTGTCCGCGCCCGGGCGACAGCTCGAGCGCGACGCGTCCGCGCGGGATCACGCCGATCGCGCTCGCGGCCGCCACGGCCGGGAGCAGGTTCCGGCGCAGATGGGCCTGCGTGAACGGCACCTCGAGCACTATCGCGCGGCCCGCGAGGTCGATCTCGACGAGCTCGTCCTCCGAGCGGCGCAACTGGACGTCTCCCCCCTCCCCGAACGTGATCGTCTCCAGGTCGGCGCGCAGGTGCGGCTCGAGCAGCCGCTCGCGCGCGGGCACGACCGCGGTCCGTCCGGGCGCGAGCGACGCGATCAGCTCGGCCTTCGCGGCGGCGATCGCCTCGATCGTGCCGAGCAGCTCGAGGTGCACCGGGCCGATGCTGACGATCACGCCGACGTCGGGCGCGGCGATCGCGGCCAGCTCGGCGATCTGACCCGCTCCCCGCATCGCCATCTCGAGCACAAGCACCTCGGTGCCGGCCGGCGCCGAGAGGATCTCCAGCGGAAGCCCGATCTCGGTGTTGAAGTTGGCGCGCGAGGCGAGCGTGCGGCGCTGGGGCGAAAGCAGCGCGAGCAGCAGGTCCTTGGTCGAGGTCTTGCCGGTGGACCCGGTGACGCCGATCACGTGCGCGCCAAGCTCGCGGCGCCAGCTCGTCGCCAGCCGCTGCATCGCCGCGAGCGGATCCTCGGCGGCGATCAACGCCCCGGGCACCGCGCACTTGGCAGCCTCGGCGTGATCGGGCGTCGTCAGCACGCCCCATGCGCCGGCGGCCAGCGCCTGCGGGGCGAACCGGCCGCCGTCGACGTTCTCGCCTCGAAGCCCGACGAACAGCGCGCCAGGCCCGGCTTCGCGCGAGTCGATGACCACGCGCTCCGGGCCCGTCGTCGTAGGGGCCGGGGCGACGAGCCGGGCGCCTGCAGCCCGCGCGACCTGCTCGGGTGTCCAGGTCCTCATGCTCTGATCGGAGAGTACTTGCCGGGTCGGGCGGTTAGTGGTCGAGTCAGGACGCCCGGCGCGCGCCGAGGCCGCCTTCGAGCGCCTCGCGGGCGACCGTGATGTCGTCGAACGGGATCTTGCGGCCGCCTTCGAACTCCTGGCCCTGCTCGTGGCCCTTGCCGGCGATCACGACCACGTCGCCCCGGCGGGCGCCGCCGATCGCCGCGTTGATGGCCGTCCGGCGATCGGCATCGTGCTCCACGGCCGGTCCGGTGCCGACGAGGATCTCGCCGATGATCGCCTCGGGGTCCTCGGAGCGCGGGTTGTCCGACGTGACGATCACCCGGTCGGCCAGCCGCGTCGCGATCTCGCCCATCAGCGGCCGCTTGCCCCGATCGCGATCGCCGCCGCATCCGAACACCACGTGCACCCGCCCGTTGCCGCCCGAGCCGGAGCCGGGCCCGGGGGCGGCACCGTCGACGAGACCACGGGCCGCGCGCAGTACGTTCTCGAGCGAATCGGGCGTGTGCGCGTAGTCGACGAGCACGGCGAACTCCTGACCGGCGTCGACCGGCTGAAAGCGCCCCGGGACGTGCCCGGCCGTCTCGATCGCGCCCGCCGCGACGTCGACCGGGACCCCGACGGCGCGGACGGCGGCGAACGCCCCGAGCACGTTGTACAGGTTGAACCGCCCAGGCAGCGGCGAATGGAGCCGGATGACGCCATCGGGGCCGTGCACGGTCAAGCGCGACCCCCCGAGGCCCGTCTGCAGCTCGCTTGCCCGGTAGGTGGCGTCGTGGTCGACGGCGAACGTCACCGCTCCCCGGACCTCGCCGGCCAGACGAGCGCCGTAGGGGTCGTCGACGTTGATGACGGCCTGGCCTGGGCGACCGTCCGCGAACAGCTGCCGCTTGGCCTGGAAGTACTCCTCCATCGTCCCGTGGAAATCGAGATGGTCCTGGGTGAGGTTTGTGAAGACCGCCGCCGAGAAGTGGATCGCGTCGGCCCGGCCGAGCTCGAGCGCGTGCGAGGAGACCTCCATCGCGCACGCGACGTCGCCCGAATCGAGCATTTCCCGGAACGTGCTCTGAAGATCGATCGCCTCGGGCGTGGTCCGCTCAACGGGGCGCTCGGCGCCGCCGATCACGCTCTTGACCGTGCCCAGCAGGCCGGTGCGGCGCCCGTCGGCCTCGAGCAGAGCGTGGATCAGAAAGGCCGTGGTCGTCTTGCCGTTCGTGCCGGTCACGCCGATCGTCTGAAGGCGTGCGGTGGGGTCGCCATAGAACGCCGCCGCCGCGGGCGCCATCGCCGCCCGGACGCTCGGCACCTTGATTTCCGGGACGCCCAGGTTCAGGGTGCGCTCGACCACCAGGGCCGCGGCGCCCCGGGCGATTGCGTCCGTCGCGAACTCGTGACCGTCGCGCGTGAACCCCGGGACGCAGAAGAACAGCGCTCCGGGTTGCACGGCCCGGTTGTCGTAGGCCAGGCTCGTGACCTCGACGTCGCCGGCGGCGGGCGGCGCGGCGGGCAGGAGCTGGCTGAGGCGCATGGCCGGAGCGTAGCCAGGCGACTGGTCCGAGACCGCCCGGGTGGCGTCGTCCGTCCTCGACCCCCTTGCGACGAAACCGCCCGAGCCGGTCACTCTCGAGCGGACGACACGACTTCCGCGGAGGACTGGCGCGCAGAAGCGTCGAGTTCCGACTGCAGACCCTCGAGCACCCGCACCACGCGCAGCCCGCTCTCCCCGTCGGAAAGGGGAGTCGCGCCTGAGCGCACGCACTCGAGGAAATGCTCGCATTCGAGCCGCAGCGGCTCGGCGTTGGTGACTCGGGGACTGTAGATGTCACCCGAGCGGGTGATGTACTCGCCCCAACTGCCGGTCTTTCCGTCGAAGCCCTTGTCGTAAATCGTCAGCTTCCGCTCGAGATCCATGTCATCGAACGTGGCCATCCGCTTCGAGCCGACGACTGTGAAACGCCGTTCCTTGTGCGGATCGAGCCAGGACAAATGCATGTGCGCACTCAGGCCCGAAGGGAACCGCATGAAGCAAAACACCACATCGTCGATGCCGGGCTGGACGTAGGACTCGCCGTGTGCAGCGAGCTCGTACGGCTCTTCGCCGGCGAGATGAAGCAGAACTGAAACATCGTGGGCGCCCAAGCTCCACAGCGCGTTCTCGTCGGTTCGCAGCTTCCCCAGGTTCAGGCGATTTGAGTAGATGTAGTGCACGTCGCCGAGCTCGCCCGTGTCCACGATCTGCTTCAGCTGCCGCACCCCAGGGTGATACTCGAGCAGGTGGCCGACCATGAGAACCCGTCCAGTTCCGCGCTGCGCTGCCACCACACGTTCGGCTTCGGCGACCGTCAGGGCGATCGGTTTCTCGACGAAGCAGTGCTTGCCGGCCTCGAGGACGCGGACAGCCAACTCGGAATGGGTCGGAACGGGCGTCGCCACCACCACCGCATCGAGGCTCGGATCCGCCAGCAAATCGTCGAGCCGGTCCGTGAACTGTGCGCCACGGAACACGGTCTTGAATCGCTCCCGCGCCGCTGGCTCCCCGTCGCAGCACCAACTGAGCTTGGCGCCAGGTAGCGCGTCGAAATTGCGAGCCAGGTTCGGACCCCAATAGCCGAGGCCGACGACCCCTATCTGGACGGATTCCGGGTTCACAGCCTGTCTCACGGTACATGGCATGGCTATGTGCAGTCGGACGGACGAACGTCGAGCCCTCTAAAGCTCGGAGGCGCGAAAGCCGAGAGGGATTGAAGCTAGTGATTTACGGCGAGACTGGAAACGAGGTTCTGTGAACATGCTTGTGGTCATGGTCGCCATCTGGGCGGTCGTCATCCCTGTCGCGGTTCTCGCTATCAGCTGGCAGGCCCCCGATCGACCCGAGGCCGGCACGGCACAGACCAACTACTCGGTGAGTCCCGGCAAGCATCCGGCCCCGGCCCCCTGGCGTGGCCCGCGCCGGGCCGCGCGCCTCGGCGGCGCCACCGCGCGACGCGTGTGCCCGGAGCTCGCGGGCGACGTACGGCATCGCCGCGCCTCGGCCTAACGTCCGCTGAAGCCGTGACCGCGGCTTGCCAGCTCGCGCCGCTCCAGAACGCGGTCCACCAGCCCGTAGGCCAGGGCCTCCTCACCGGTGAAGTAGCGGTCGCGTTCCATGTCGGCGTGGACCCGCTCCACGGGCTGGCTGGTGTGCTTGGCGTAGATCTCGTCCACGCGCGCACGCAACGCCAGGATCTCGCGAGCGTGGATCTCCACGTCGGTTGACTGTCCCTCGAACCCTCCCGACGGCTGGTGGATGAGGATCCGGCTGTTGGGAAGGGTCATGCGCTTGCCCTCAGCGCCGCCGGCAAGAAGCAGGGAGCCCATCGACATCGCGATCCCGTAGCAGATGGTCTGCACGTCGGGGCGGATGAACTGCATGGTGTCGTAGATGGCCAGACCGGCGTAGATCGAGCCGCCCGGCGAGTTGATGTAGAGGTGGATGTCCTTGTCAGGGTCGTCGGACTCCAGATGGACGAGCTGGGCGACGACGAGGTTCGCCGTCTCCTCGTCGACCTGGCCGCCGAGAAAGATCACGCGGTCGTTGAGCAAGCGGGAGTAGATGTCAAACGAGCGCTCGCCGCGGGCGGTCTGCTCGACGACCATCGGGACCAGTGGCATGTCGTCTCCTTCGTACGATGTGGTGCAACTGCGCGGTTGCACGTACCGTAGCAGGACACGCAACCTTCCCGTTGCACATGTCCTGCGCCGCGACGGTGCTACTGTGCAACCTGCAAGTTGCGAGAACGCCGGCCCCGCCAAGGCGGCTCGAGGGCGGCACGGCTCGGAGGAACGCGAACATGACTGACAGGATCGAACGACAGATCGAGCTTCCGGCTTCGCTCGAGCTGGCGTGGCAGGCGGTCACCGACCCCGATGGGTTGGCGCTGTGGCTTGCCGACGAGATTCAGATCGATCTGCACCCCGGTGGCGAGGCGCAGTTCCGGATCGGCACCGAGACCCGGCGAGGCTGGGTCGAGGAGGTCTGCCCGCCCGACGACGGCAAAGGCGGCCGCCTGGCGTTTTGGTGGGCTGTGGACGAGGAACCGGCCTCGCGCGTGGAGCTGACCCTGACGGCCGCCGACTCTGACCGGACCCTGTTGCGAGTGGTCGAGTCCCGACCGCTGGATGTGTTGGAGCTGGTGGGGACCCCGTTGCCCGGCTATGGCGGGGCGACGACGTACGGACCTGCGCTGGTCGCCGCCTGACGATGTCCGACCATTCGTCGGACATGGTGTTCAGCGCGCTTGGGGATCCGACGAGACGCCGCCTGCTATCGACTATCGCCGCTCATCCCGCGACCGCGACCGAACTCGCCGGTGAACTCCCGATCTCGCGCCAGGCCGTGGTCAAGCATCTCAACACGCTTGCGCAGGCCGGCCTGCTGGAGCGCAAGCGCGACGGGCGCGACGTGCGCTACCGAGTGACGCCCGAGCCGCTGTCCGATGCCGTCACGTGGATCGCCGAGGTCGGCGGCCAGTGGGACGGGCGCCTGGCCGCGCTGCGATCGAGCCTGGGCGCCTGAGCTCCCACCGGAGCTATCGACCAGTCCGGCGGCCTGAAGCCAAGATCCGCGCGATCGCCGGGACGACAGCGCGGATCCACCGGCCAAATACGCGCAGCAGGTGGCCCACGGAGGCGACCTGCGGTGTTGGTCCGCGAGCCTGGGTGCGGTGGGAACTCGTCGGAGCGTTGTGCTTGAGCCGCCGCAGCGCGTCTGCGGCGGCACCGCCCGGCGCGAGGAGCAAGTCCGCGAGCGCCGCGTTGGCCACGGTCTGCTCGGGCCCAGCCTCGACGAACGGGGTTGCCAGTGCCGCCGCGAGTCGCCATCTGAACGGGAGCTCGGTCGGCAGGCGCGTCGGGAGAGCCACCAGATCGCACAGCAGCACCGAAGCGGCACGCACCGGGCCCGTGAGGTCCGGGTACCGTCGCAAGATCGCATCTATCGGTGGTGACGTGTCGGATTCCGAGCAGCGGACATCCCACCACGTGGCCGCATCCGTCGGATACCGGAGACCAGCGAATCCGTCGCGTGCGTAGAACAGCATCAGCGCGACGAGCCCGTCCATCGGCTGCATCTGCAGCGGCTCACCGGGGGCGGAGGGTTCGGCTCGCGAGAGGGCGTCGGTGGCGAAGCGCCGCTCATACCAATGCACACGCCAGTGAAGCTCGACGCGGGGCAGCAATGGGTGAAGCAGCGTCTCATGCAGCGTCGGCAGGCCCCCAACCCGCCACACGCTGGGCTGCCACCGCCAGCCCAGCTCCGCAACCGCGGTCACGGCGTCACTGAGATCGTCGGGAGCGACAAGGACGTCGATGTCGATGGAGCTTCGCGCAGCGACGTCACCGTAGAGCTGGCGTGTAAGAAGGCTGCCCTTCAGGGGAAGCGCTCGGATCCCGGCGACCTCCAGTTGGTGGAGAATCTGGAGAGTGGCCAGCTCTGTCGTCGTCCCCCATTTGCGCGCCTGTCCGGCTCGCCACTCGAGCTCGCGCTCGAGCTCCGGCGCATCGCGGATCCCCACCGCGAGCAGTCTTCGACCGATGAGCACGAGCAGCCCCGTCTGGTTGAGCAGCCCCACCAGTCGACGCACGTCGACCGTCTCCGCCAGTGAGGCAATCTCGTCCCGACGCACCCGCTGCCCGGCCGCCGTCCCGCAGAGCAGCTGGACGAGCCGGCGTTCGCTCGCGTCGTCGTGGGTCACGGTGCCCGAGGCCATGGGCTCTTCCGGCGGGTGCTCCGCGGTCAACTTCTGCGCTACGGCTTGCCTCGTCCCCCACGCTGGCGCAGCACGGCCCCCGCAAGAAGCCGCGTGAACTGGAGGTTGGTCACGGCGTATCGGCGCCAGAGGCGTCGCGGCTCCTGAGCGAGCCGATAGGCCCACTCGAGGCCGAGGCGCTGAAACGGGGCGGGCGCCCGCCGGGTAATCCCCGCGACGACGTCGATCGCGCCCCCGACTCCCATCACGAACGGCACGTCGATCGTTCGGGCGTATCTGCCCAGCCAATACTCCTTGCGTGGGGACGAGATAGCGACAAACAGGATGTCCGGACGGGCGGTCCGCACCTCTTCGGCCACCTCAGCCCCCTGCTCATCTGAGAAGTAGCCGTCACGTGTGCCGACGAGTCGCAGCCGCGGATGCCGAGCGAGGAGCTTGATGCGGGCTTGGTGGAGCACGTCGGCTTTGGCGCCCAGGATGAACACGCGAAAGCCCCGCCGCTCGGCCAGGGCGAGTAGCTCGTACATCAGGTCGATCCCGGCAACGCGTTCGGGCAGCGGATCGCCTAGCAGCCGCGAGGCCCAGACAACCGGCTGACCGTCGGCCGTGACCAGCTCGCACGCTTCGACTATCCGCCGAAGCTCCGGATCCTGCTGGATGGCGACGAGTTTCGCGGCGTTGATGGCCACGTGTTGGGCGAACTCGCGCCGCTCGATGCGGTCTTCACAGCGCGCGAGGGTCTGCGTCATGTCCAAACGGTCGACATGACAGCCAAGCACGACCGCGCGCGAGGATGACTGCTCGGCATCGATGCCGGTCGGCGCAGAGCGCCGCGGCGGTGCCACAGTTCTGGTGTCAGATTGAATAGTTGTCAAGGTCAGGACGCGGCCTTGAGATCCTGCGCGGTTCCCCGTGAGACGTGATCTTGCCACAGCTCGTACATGAGCAGCGTCCAGATGCCCTGTGAATGGTCGGCGTGTCGATCGGCATGCTCAGCGAGCAGTCGCTCGATGTAGCCGCGGTTGAAATGCCCGCGATCGATTGCTCCCGGATCGAGCAGGACATCCCTGGCGTAATCGCGCAAATCATTACGAAACCAATCGTGAATCGGCAGCCGGAAGCCACGTTTCGGCGCGTCGAGGATCTCGTCGGGCACCCAGCCGCGCGCTGCGCCCTTGAGCCCGACCTTGTACGCGCGGCCGCTGAGTTTGTCACTGGACGGCAGCGAGGCGGCGAACTCCATGAACTCGTGGTCAAGCAACGGTGACCGCCCCTCGAGCGAGTGCGCCATCGTGGCGATGTCGATCTTCGCCAGGAGGTCGTCGGTGAGATACGTGCGCGTGTCGACGTCGAGCATGCGGTCGACGATGTCCGTGGCCGTCGACTCCCGCCAGGGCGCGCGGACGACTTCGAGGACAGCGGCGTCCGAGAGTGTCCGGCGGTACTCGGGGGTGTAGAGCTGGTCCCGGTCGAGTCCGATCAGCTGCGTATGGTACGCGGCATACCGGTCCGGCCCGTCGAGGTCGAGCACGGACATCACGCGGCGCAGCCGGTTTACGGGGCTCTCGATCCGGCCACTCGGCGGCAGCATCGCCACTGCCCGACTGAGAAGTCCTCGCGCGGACGCCGGTATCGAGTCCGCACGAGCCAGCAGCGCGTTTGCCGCATACCGAGCGTACCCTGCGAACGTCTCATCGCCGCCGTCGCCGTTGAGCGCGACGGTGACCTCTCGGCGCGCCATCTCCGCGACGTAGAAGCTTGGGACCGCGGATGCGTCGGCGAACGGCTCACCGTAGTGGCGGACGATTCGAGGGAGGATCTCGATCGCGTTCGGGTCCACGACGTGCTCGTGATGGTCGGTTCCGAAGCGCCTGGCGACGAGCCGCGCCTGCGGGAGCTCGTTGTACTCGTCGCTGGTGAAGCCGATCGAGAATGTCCGCACCGGCTCGGTCGAATGCTCGGCCATCGCCCCCACGACGATCGAGGAGTCGACTCCTCCGGACAGGAACGCGCCCAGGGGCACGTCGGCGATCATCCGCCGCCGGACCGCGCGCCTGATCTGGCTGCGGATTTCCTCGTTGCGTTCGGCGACGCTGGAGAACCGCCGTTTGGCCGAGAAGTCGAGGTGCCAGTAGCGCTCGCTGCGCATCCCAGCCTCGTCGAGCACCGTGTACGTGGCGGCGGGCAGCTTGCGCACGGCGGCGAAGGCCGAAGCCGGCGCCGGGATCCAGCGATACGCAAGATACGCGTCCAGGGCGGCCGGGTCCTGATCGCGCGGGATCTCGGGATCCTGCATCAGCGCAGTCAGCTCGGACGCGAAGCTGAACGCGGCGGGTCCGTCGGAGTAGTAGAGGGGTTTCTTGCCCACCCGGTCGCGCGCCACAACCAGACGGCGCTCACTCCGATCCCAGAGCGCGAAGGCGAACATGCCGTGCAGCGCCTTCACGCAGCGAGGGCCCATCTCCTCGTAGAGATGGACGATCACCTCGGTGTCCCCTGCGGTCGCGAGACGGTGGCCGCGCCGCCGGAGCTGCTCACGAAGCTCCCGGTAGTTGTAGATCTCACCGTTTAGTACCACCACGACCGAGCCGTCCTCGTTGTAGATCGGTTGGTCGCCCCCCTCCAAGTCGATCACGCGCAGGCGCTGAATGCCGAGCGCGACCTGGGGCTCGAGATGTAACCCGCGCGAGTCGGGTCCCCGGTGCTCCATCGCGGCGCACATGCTCTCGATGGTCGAGCGATTGACGGCGCGTCCGTCGCGCCGAACTTGTCCGGTAATTCCGCACATGGGTTAGGAGTGGCCTGACACCAACGCTTGACGGCGAGCAGGCACGCCTGATCCTAGACGCCGCATCCGGGTACCGCCGACTCGTCGCTGTGAACGGCTAGCATGACCCTCCCTCGGTGCACTCCACGTCGCAGAGCAGCTCGTCATTCGAACTCCACGGTCGTGATGAGCACGAGCGAGCGGCGGTCGTTTACCTGATGCCGTGGTACCCGGCGATCTCCCTCACGTTCGTTCTGCGCGAGGTCGATGCGTTGCGTCGGCTCGGTCGAAGGGTGGTGACGGCTTCCATCCACAGCGCTCGCCCGGAGGACCTGCTGACACATGCCGACCGAGAGGCGTATGCCACGACCTACGCCCTGTCCCCACCCCGAATTCGAGACCACCTCGCGGCGCACTGGCAGGCCCTGCGCTTGCGTCCCGGCGCCTACTTCTCAACGCTCGCGGCGTCGCTGCGATCCGGCCCGATCGAACCAGCGGTCAAAGCGAGAGGCCTCCTGTATTTCTGCGAGGCGGTCGTCACCTGGTGGCACAGCCGCCGCTCCGGCGCTCGCCACATCCACGGCGTGTTCGCGGGTCCAGCGGCGGATGCCGCGATGCTCGCGGCCCGGCTCGGCGGCGACGGCTGGAGCTGGAGCCTCGCGGCGCATGGAACCGACATGCTCCAGATATCGCTGGCGAGCCTGGCGGGCAAGGTCCGCTCTGCGCGCTTTGTCACGGTGTCCAGCGATTTCGGCCGCAGCCAGCTCATGGTGCTCGTAGGCCAGGAGCACTGGCCGAAGATCCACGTCGTGCACTGTGGTCTCGACATGAGCGAGTATGACCCGGCGCCGCAGGCGTCCGCCGGCGCGCAGGGAATGCGATTGATCACCGTCGGCAGACTGGAGCGGGAGAAGGGCCACGCCCTGTTGCTCGACGCTCTGGCGGCCCTCGAGAGAGGCCGGGACATACGCGTGGGGCTCACGGTCATCGGGGACGGCTCCGAGATGGCATCGCTCCGCGAACAGGCGGAGCGCCTGGCGATCGCCGATCGGGTGCATTTCCTGGGTCGAGTCGGCCAGGATGAGATCCGCACGCACTACGCGCGCGCCGACGCTTTCTGCCTGTCGAGTCTTGGGGAGGGCATTCCCGTCGTGCTCATGGAGGCGATGGCAATGCGCCTGCCGGTGATCGCTCCTCGGATCATGGGCATCCCGGAACTGGTCGATGATGGCGTGTCCGGACTTCTGGTGACCCCGGGGCGCTCGGATGCGCTCGCAGACGCGATCGCGACGCTCGCCGCCCGGAGTGAGGAGTGGCCCGCCATGGGCCAAGCCGGACGAGCCAGCGTCTCCGACCAGTTCGAGATCGCTACCTGTGCGCGCCATCTTGACTCAATCCTCACTCGGTCGCTCGATACCTCAGCAGACGCCACCACTATCTGAGCTCATTGCAACACCAGTCCGGTTCTCAGTCACCGGGCTTGGGTAGCCCAAGGTCGCCAGTCGATGGCAGGGATAGCGAGCCCATGCCCCGAATCGAACCGACATTGCCCGCTGTCCCAACCCGCCGGAGTGGCCGCCGCCACGCCGTGGTCGGCGTATGCGGTGGCCTGCTCTCACTCATAGTGCTTGCTTTCGCGTCCGCGGGCGCCCGAGCGACCTACGTATCAGGCCCCCGTCCGGCGTACCTGAGTACCCGCGCAGCTCGGATCCTCTCCGTCCCTGGGCAGCCGGTCATTGGTCGCTTGTTTGCCGCCAACAGCGTCTGGAACCGGCCGCTTGCCGCCAACGCGCCCCTCGATCCGGCGTCGAGCAGGCTCGCCGCCCATTTCGCGAGCGAGGCCGAGGCCGAGGGACGTGCCGGAACCGGCCCGTGGGTGGAGACATACGACTACTCAACGCCGATCTACGTGGTCGGGCCGTTCCAGCGCACGGTCCGCGTGGCGATCGACACCGATCAGAACAGCACCTGGGTCAATTCGCTGCAGGGCGCTTCGGACGCAGTCCCGATTCCAGCCAACGCCCAGCCGGCGACCGGTACCGACAGCCAGATCACGATCTACCAGCCCTCAACCGACCGGCTATGGGAGTACTGGCACTTCCGCCGCGAACCCGACGGCTGGCATGCTCGCTGGGGAGGCGCGATCGATGACGTTTCGACTAGCCCCGGCTACTACACGCCGTCGTCGTGGAACGACGCGCTTTCTATCTGGGGCGCGAGCGCCACGAGCCTGCCGCTGGCCGCCGGAACGATGACGCTGGCCGAACTGCGGTCCGGCCACATCGATCACGCCCTCGCGATCACGATGCCGTATCCGCGCGCGGGAGTCGTGGCCTGGCCCGCCCAGCGCACCGACGGCACCGGCACCGCGGCGGAACTGCCGGAGGGAGCGCATCTGCGGCTCAACCCGCGGCTCGACATCCCAACGATGCACCTGCCCAAGATCGTTGAGACGATCGCGCTTGCGGCGCAGCGGTACGGCATCATCGTTCGCGATCAGAGCCACGAGGACATCGGCTTCTTCGCCGAGGACCCGTCGCCGTATGGCGACACGGTCGGCACTGCTTCGGATCCCTACTACGGCATCAAGCGTGACGCCAACGGCGCGCCGGACCCCGTGCGCGGCATGCCGGACCCGAACGCGCTGTTCGATGGGATGTGGCCGTCGACCTTCTTCAGGTTCTTCCCGTGGCGGTCGCTCGAGGTGTTGACGATGTCCCTTCACCCCGCCAGCTGACCTCCCCCAAGCCGTGCGCAGGACCGCGGCTATACTGCGGCTGCGTGCGAAGACGGGTCGCCTTCGTGGACTATTTCTGTCCACATTACCGTCGTCCGTTGTTCGAGGAACTCGCGCGGCGGATGGAGATGGACTTCTACTTCTTCTCCGATGCACGCGACAAGTGGTGGAACAGCCGTCTCCCCACGATCGAGGACGGAGACTTCCGGCGAATCGCGCTCCGGCGCTATCGAATCGCCGGCGAGCCGTTCGTACCGGCACTTCCTCTGCGCTTGGGACCCGACCGCTACGACGCGGTCATCAAGAACCTCAACGGCCGGCTCATGTTCCCGTCGCTGTACGGCGCCGCGCGTGCACGGCGGGTGCCGTTCGTGCTGTGGACGGGTATGTGGTTTCACCCGCAAACCAAATTCCACCGGCTCACGCGTCCGATCACCGAGGCGCTGTACCGCGACGTGCCCGCGATCGTCGTCTACGGCGAGCACGTCAAGCGCGCACTGCTCGAGGTCCCGGGCGTCCGGGCCGAGAAGGTCTTCGTGGCCGGCCAGGCGGTGGATGCGTCACGCTTTGCCGGCGTCCAGCCAGCGCGCAACGGCCGGCCTGTCGTGCTGTTCGTCGGGCAGTTCGAAGAGCGCAAGGGCATCGACGACCTCCTGGCGGCGTTTGACCGGGTGACCGACCCCGTCGCCGAACTCCGGCTAGTGGGTAACGGCTCGCTCGAGGAGCAGATCCGCCGGCGCATCAACGGCAGCCCGCGGGTGACGATCGTTGGCCACGTGCCCCAAAACGACCTTCCAGCTGAGCTCGAACGCGCGACCTGCCTCGTGCTGCCATCGGTGACCACTCGCGAGACGAACGAGCCCTGGGGCCTCGTGGTCAACGAAGCTATGCACGCCGGGCTGCCGGTGGTCGCGACCAATGCGGTGGGCGCGGCGGTCGGCGGCCTGGTTCGCGACGGGGAAAACGGCTACGTCGTGCCCGAGCGCAACCCCGACCGCCTCGGCGATGCGATACAGCGCCTGCTCGCCGACCGGGATCGAGCGGCCGACATGGGGCGCCAGGCTCGCCTCGACGCCGCGGAGTTCAACTACGACCGCATGGCCGACGCGTTCCAGAACGCTGTGGACTACGCCGTCGAGCACGGCTGGACGTGACGCCCGCTCACGCCGCGTGTCTACGGCGGATGGCTGGCTGACGTGTGCGGCATCAGCGGAATCCTCGGCTTTTCCGATTCGTTCGCCGTCAGCGAGGCAATCGCCCGTGAGATGGCGGCCACTCAGAGCCATCGGGGCCCCGACGACGACGGCGCTTGGGCGGATCCCGCTCATCTCGTTGCGTTGAGCCACCGCCGGCTGTCGATCATCGACCTGTCCGCCAACGGCCACCAGCCCATGTGCAATGAAGATGGGACCGTATGGATCACCTACAACGGCGAGGTCTACAACCACGAGGCGCTGCGCTCCGAACTCGAGGGCAAAGGGCACACTTACCGGTCGCGGACCGACACCGAGACGATCTTGCACCTCTACGAGGAGCAAGGACCCGATTGCGTGTCGCGGCTTGACGGCATGTTCGCGTTCGCGATCTGGGACGCGCGGCGCCGGTCGCTGCTGCTCGCTCGCGACCGGCTGGGCGTCAAGCCGCTGCTCTACGCGCTGCTGCCCCATGGTCTCGTGTTCGGCTCGGAGGTGCGCGCGATCCTCCAACATCCCGCGGTCCATCCGGAGCTTGACGAGGACGCGTTCTACGACTACCTGACCTTCGCCTTCGCGCCGCCCCCGCGGACCCTGTTCCAAGGCATCCACAAGCTGGCCGCAGCCGAATACATGGTGGTGGGCGCCGACGGTCAGGTCCGGCGCGAGCGTTACTGGTCACCGTTGTCTGAGGAGGCCGCTGGCGCAGTCCGCGATATGGGCGAGACGGAGATGGTGAGCCGGACGCGGGAGTTGCTCGCCGACTCGATCCAGAAGCGGATGATGTCCGACGTCCCGTTCGGGGTCTTCTTGTCCGGGGGTGTCGACTCGTCTACCAACGTCGCACTGATGGCCGAGCGCTCATCCCAGCCGATACGCACCTTCTCGACCGCGCCGAAGGATCATCCCCGCTACGACGAGCTTTCGTATGCCCGAATGGTGGTCCAGCGGTTCTCGACCGACCACCACGAGGTCGTCATCGACGACGACGACCTCGCCGCCTATATCCCGCAGCTCATCGAACATCAGGACGAACCGACGTCGGATTGGACTGCGATACCGCAGCACTTCGTCACCAGGCTCGCCCGCGACACCGGCACGCCGGTGGTCCAGGTGGGTGAGGGTGCCGACGAGATCTTCCACGGCTACAAGGGCTATGTCGACCATCGCCGCTTTGTGGTCCCATTCCAGCGACGCGTGCCGGACTGGGCGCAACAGCCGATCGGCGACGCGGCCGTGTGGTTGACGCAGCGACTGGGCCGCGGCATCCGCCACGGCGAGGCCATCTACGATGCGGCCGCCTCGCCGATCCCTTACTGGGGCGGCGCGCTCTGCTTCCGTGGACCGCTCAAGGACCGCATCGTGCGCAGCCGCGCGGGCCGGCCCGATTCGCGGCGGATCCCGGAAGCGGTGTGGCGTGAAGCCGAGGCTGAGCGCCCCGAAGCCGACCTTTTTCAGAAGATGACTTATGTAGAACTTAGGCAACGCCTATCTGAGCTGCTATTGATGAGGCTCGACAGGGTCACGATGGCGAGTTCGGTCGAGGGTCGCGATCCATTTTTGGACCACAGGCTTGTGGAGTTCGTGGTCGCCCTCCCCCCGACGATGAAGTTTCGGGAGGGGAGCGGTAAGTACGTTCTCAAGAAAGCCATGCGGGGAACTCTCCCCGATGAAATCCTTGATCGACGCAAACAGGGCTTCGGGACGCCGATGCCCGAATGGCTACGAGGCCGGTTCGGAGAACTCGCAGAGCGCACGATAATGTCGTCAGCGCTTCGCGAACGTGGGTTACTCGACATGGATCAGGTTGTTCGTCTGTTCGCCGCCCACCGAGCAGGTCGCGGAGACTGGAGCTACCACTTGTGGAATCTATACAGCGTCAGCGCATGGTACGACCGGTGGGTCGCGGGGTGCTCCGCCTCGGCCTGATCGCCGGCGCGCTGGTTGCGACATGTCTGGGAGGGTGCGGTGGCTCCACGCCGCCGCCCGCCACGAGCACGTCGACGTCATCGACGACATCGACGACATCGACGACGAACGGATCCGGCCCGACTCACGTATCCGGCCCGACCCGCTCCACCAAGCTTGTGTCGTGTGGTACGAAGAATGCCCCTGGCTTCGAGCCAACCAACGTGGCGGGCCTGTTCGCCACGGACTCGGTCTGGAACCGCCCCGACGCGGGCTCGCAGCCGCTAGGCGATCAACGGCTCGCGCAGGAGCTCACGCAACAGGCCGAGAGCGAGATCAAGGAGGGCATCGGACCGTGGATCGAAACAAGCAACGACAGCACTCCGATTTACGTCGTCGGTCTGCACCAACGCTGCGTACGGGTGCATCTCGATGTAACTCAGGCCTACGGCAAGACATTGCGCGCCGCATTCGCGCGCGTTCCGTTGCCAGCGGATGCCCACCCGGCGGCCGGGTCCGATGCACACTTGACGCTCATCCAGCCGTCGACGAACTCAATGTGGGAATTCTTCAAGCTGCGGCGAGAACGCGATGAGTGGCATGCTGGGTGGGGAGGAGCAATCCACGACGTTTCGGCCAGCCCCGGCTACTACACCTCGATCTCTTGGCCGGGCGCCCATCCCTACTGGGGAGCGACCGCCACCAGCCTGCCGGTCGTCGCCGGCACGATAACGATCGGAGAGCTCGAACAGGGACACATCGACCATGCGCTCGCGATCTCCATCCCCAATGCCCGCAGAGGCGTCTTCGCGTTTCCTGCGCAGCGCACCGACGGCACGTTGACGGCGTCGGTGGCGATTCCCGAGGGCTCAATCTTTCGTCTTGACCCAAAAGTCAACATCCCGTCCCTGCATCTCCCCCGGGTCGTGTCGATCATGGCGGAGGCGGCCCAGCGTTACGGAATCATCGTCCGCGACAAGACTCTGGACGCGATCGCCTTCTACGCCGAGGACCCCACCCCCCTGGGGACGAATCCCTATGTCCGCCTGTTCGGCGGAAAGACCCCCGGTGTCCTGCTCAAAAGCTTCCCGTGGAAGTATCTCCAAGCAGTGCATTCGAGCGTGAAGGCCGGTCCCGCCTAAGATGCTTTGTCGCGAAGTCGTTCTCAGATTGGCGTCGCGACGCACCCTTAGCGTGCCCCTAACCTGCACCTCACGCCCCTGGCTCCTCCATCGATCATGATTGAACAGACCCTCGAACGACAAGACTCGATGCCCGCGACCACGACAGAGCGCCCGGCGCCGAGCCGAGCGATCAGGCGCTATTGGTACGTGGTGCTCGTGTGCGTCATCCTGGGCGCGTGCGGTGGGGCGGTGTACGCGTTCAAACGAGCGCCGGTCTACACGGCGAGTGCCCGCCTGTCGGCGCTGAATGTGAACACGGCTAATTCGGCCGGGACTGCGGGCTCGCTCGAGTCCGCTGTGGAGCTGGCAAGCACATACGCCCGCGTGGTCCAGACCTCCCAGGTCACCCAAGCGGTGGCGTCCGCGCTGCGCACGACGCCCGCGTGGGCCTTCCAACATGTCACCGGGACGCCAATCCCGAACAGCCCGTTCGTGAGGATCGATGCGAACGCTTCGACGCCGGCCACCGCGATAACCGCCGCTAACGCGGCTCTCAAGGCCCTGATCCCGTATGCGCGCAAGCTGACCCAGCTTCCCTCCGGCGCCCCGTTGCTGGCCACGGTCCGAGCGGATGCACTCAAGCTCGGTCACGCCCAGTCTGAGCTGGGGCACCTCAAGAGTCGGGCGCTGGGTGTAACCGCCAGCCCAGGCCTGCAGAACCAGATCAATGACGCGACCGCAAACGTCTCGGCAGCGCAGACCAGACTGGACGGCGCGGCGTCGGCGTACACGCAGCAGGTCGCGACTCAAGCCAGCACGCGACAGGCCATCGCAACCAGCTCGGCGCTGATCGCGACCAGCGACCGCAAACAGGTCGCGCAGATCGCAATCCTTTTAGGGCTCTTGATCGGCGCCGTCGTCGGCATTGCTGCCGCCATGTCACTCGGCGCGCGGAACACGGGCTCAGCCTGAGGTCAGGCGTGGCAGGTCGACTGAGCTGGCTGCAGACGCCGGTCGCGGTCATTGCGGCCGTGTTCTGCCTCGCCGCCGCGTCGGTGGTACTTAGCGTCCACACGCACAACCCGATCGCTTTGGCGCCGCTGGGCGTCGTCGTGGTGGCAGCAGCAATCTACATAGCGCTGGCGATCGACCCCGCCATCACACTCATCCTTGGAGTCGTCCTGTCGCCGCTTTCCGGCAATTGGCAGCAGCTCGGGATCCCGGGCGCCGCTTCGCCCGACCGTCTGTTGCTGGTGGTGACTATCTTGCTCGTCCTGCTGCGGGCCGCGACTGGTCGCGGCGAGCCCCTGCCTCGCCCGCGCCCGGTGCATTACGTGCTCGCGCTCGCCGTGGTTTACGCGGTCGGCTCGGCGCTGGCCGCCCACACCCTGTTTCAACGCACAGCTGTGTTGGAGATCTTCGAGAGCTACGGAGTGTTGCCATTCGCAATCTTCTACCTAGTCCCGGTCATCCTCACCACACCCCGACATCGTAACCTGCTCCTCACCTCACTCGTGATCCTCGGCGCCTATCTCGGGCTGACGGTCGTATTCGAGATAGTCGGTCCGCACGCGCTCGTGTGGCCGAGGTACATCCTGTCGCCAACGTACGGCATTCATGAGGGGCGCGGCCGGGGGCCGTTCGCCGACGCCGTGGCGAACGGGTTCGGTCTTTATGCGTGCGCCCTCGCGTCCCTCGTTGCGATGACCATCTGGCGCGGTCGCGCCAGGCTTGCCGCCGCCGCCGTCGGGATACTCTGCCTGGTCGGCACGATGATGACGCTGGAGCGTTCGGTCTGGATCGGGGCAAGCGTCGGGAGTGTCGTCGTGCTCGTCATCTCCCCCCGCCTGAGGCGCTTCGCCCTCCCCGTCGTACTCGGCGGGGGCGTCGCGACGCTCCTTGCAATCGTGCTCATCCCCGGGTTGCACGCGAAGGTGAGCGACCGAGCCAGCGCGCAGGGTTCGATCTGGGACCGCCAGAATCTGACAACCGCTGCGGTGAACATGATCGACGCCCGTCCCCTGACCGGGTTCGGTTGGGCGAGGTTTCAACAGGCCAGCGGTCCCTACTTTCAGCAGAACCCCAACTATCCCCTAACTGCGACGCAGGCGGGTATCGCCAACTACTTCCTGTCATATGCTGTTGCACTGGGCCTCCCGGGCGCGATCATCTGGACGGCAGGCCTACTCATGGCAGGATTCGGCGCCGTGTTCAGCCGCGGTCCGCCTGAGTTAGATCCATGGCGCGACGCCTTCGTCGGGCTCGCCGTCTGCTTTCTCATCGTTGCAAACTTCGTTCCTCCGACGCTGTTCCAGAACCTGCTATTCTGGCTGTGGGCGGGGGTAATTTGGTCTGGGTCGTATAACCACGATTTGGCGTTCGGAGCGCGCGCCTGACGGTTACGCGATCGACCTTGGCGACGAGCTCTTAACACGACCATCCGGAGCGCGCACCACAGATGGCACGTTTTGACACTGCAGATACGGTCACACTCGATCCGACCACCGAAGGCGGCGTCCCGCCTGCTTGGATCATGTCGGCAATTGAGAGTCGCTTCGCGGCGCGCTCTTGTGTGTTGGTGCTTGATGTGGGATGTGGTGACACTTGTCGGGTGCGACTGACCTCCCCGACTCGGACGACCGGCGTCGATGCGTCAGAGACGCACATCGCGCGCAATCCTGGCCTCGACCAGCGTATCGTCGGCGACATCGACGAAGTCGATTTCGGACTTGAGAGCTACGACCTCATCGTCTGCTGGGACGTCCTTGAGCACCTGCGCACACCGGTTGGCACCATCGACCGCATGATTGACGCCCTTCGGCCCGGAGGCATGCTGTTGCTCGCATGGCCCAACTTCGTGTCCGTAAAGGCCGCCTTGGCGCGGCGACTGCCGCACGGTGCGCACGAGGCGGTTTTCAGCTGGATTTATCCTTACGCACGTGGCGATGCGGACAACAGTCCGTTTCCGACTGTCCTCGACGACTCGCTGCGGCTCGACCGAGTCTTGTCGCACGTTAAGAGCCGCGGCGTTGTGCCTGTTGAGGTCGTTAAGTACGAGTCCTCGATGCAGCGACGCGCCCGAGGGAAGCTGCGCCTGGTGGGCCGGCCATGGAAATGCGCCAAGGCCGTCGTCGCGTTCCTGACGGGCGGCCGCCTCGATCCGCAATGGAGTGATGTGATGTTGCTCGTGGGACGTGCGGATGCGAACCCGCCGGTCGGGTAACCGACACGCGCCGATGCCGCACGAGAGCCTTGATCAATCGGGTGCAGCGTAGAGGGCACCACGTGACCGGGATCAATCGCTGATCGCCAGCGCGGCGTCCGCCAGTCCCAGCGCCAGATGGGCGTCGCACCAGCGCAGGTAGTGAGTCGTGGTTCTGCCCCACCGGTACCGGCGTGCCACGGCATGGCCGTTGCGCAGGCCGGCGGTGAGCGTCCGCCGGGTCACCCGGGCGAGGACGGTGCGATCAACCACGCCCCGGCGGCAGAGCAGCGCGAGAGTTGAGAGTCCTGTCCCGGCGGAATGCGCATCCTCGGGGAACTCGTTGTCAGCCCAGAGCTTTGCTCGCCCGCCGGCGTCGAAGAATCGCAGATAGGACTCGGCGCCTCGACGGACCGCGTCGTCGATGGCAGGGTCAACCGAGTCCAGCTTCATCAGGCACCGCAGCACGAAGCCGGTGTGAAACGAGTCGCGCCACTGCAGAGCAGGACCGTCACCGTAGGGAAAGCCTCCATCGACAGCCTGGGCCGCGACGGTGTGCTCGACCGCCCGCTGCACACGATCGCGCGCCATCGGGTCGTCACCAAGCGCAAGATGAACGCACAGCGCACCTAGGAGGTTCGCGTTGTGGATGTTGACATCCGCGGTCGGGTGATAGGCGAAAAACCCACCCGGCTTGACCCACAGGTCATCCACCACCCATTCGGCGGCGGCGACAGCCCGCGTCCGCAGGTGTTCCTGGTCCGCGCCGGCCGCGCCGTCGAGGAGCCCCTGGACGGCGAATGACGTAACCACCACGTTCGGGCTGCCGGCGGGATAGAAGCTCCATCGTGTCTGCACGTCGAACGGATATCCCCAGGCCACGTCGCCCGCAGTCCGATCGGCATCGAGGAGCGCAAGCGCGGCCAGGCCGTGCGTCGCCGCGTCGCGATCACCGACCTGACCCAGTCGCATCCCGACCGAGCCGAACACCGCCAATGCCTTGGCGATCCTCGGGTGCGCCCGCCGGTAGAAACGACATGTCGACCGGAGCGCGGGCGTGAGCCTGGACGATGGCCTGGCGCCGTCGACGGCCGCTCGTCATCCAGGCAGGCCACGGAAAGAACAACCCGTCGTAAGGGTCCGGGCCCGTCCAATCCTGTCGTACCGCCTGCGCCAGGAGCATAGCGGACGCGCTCGCGGCCTCGGCGGCGAGGCCCGAAACGCTTGAGGTGGCGGGCGGTGTCACGAGCGAAGCGCGGGCCTGTCACGAAGCGCGTCGTTGGCTGCTAGCTCCGGAGCGCTTCCGAAGTTGGTCTCGAGCAAGACATCGACCAGTCGCTCAGCCGCCGCGCCGTCCCAGCCAGGCGGCACCTCGCCGTCCCGCCCTCGTGTCTGCGCGATCAGGCCCGGCACCTCCGTGATGCGTTCCGGGGCCATGCCGAGCAGGACATTCGTCCCAAGCTCGCAGGTGATCGGGCGCTCGGTGTTGTCGCGGAGGGTGAAGCAGGGGATCCCCAGATACGTCGTCTCCTCCTGCATGCCGCCCGAGTCCGTCAAAACCCCAGCTGAATCCTGCACGAGGCTGAGGAACTCGAGGTATCCGAGCGGCTCGAGGACGCGCACGCCCGGCGATTTGAACGACAGCCGCTGACGCCGCATCGAGGCCTCCGTACGCGGGTGGATCGGGAACACGACCGGCATGTCTTCGGCGACCTCGTCGAGAGCGCTCACCGCACTCGCGAGCAGTGGCCCGTCGACCAATGCCGGCCGGTGCAACGTCACGACCAGATATGAACCAGGGCTCAGCCGGTGCTGCTGCGCCGCCTGTGCCTCGGCGATCCGTGAGCGCATTGCCACCAGCGTGTCGATCATCGTGTTTCCTACCGCGTGTACGCGCTCCGGTGACACCCCTTCGGCGACGAGGTTTCGCGCGCCTCCGGAGAGTGGATGAACAGGAGATCCGAGATCTGGTCGGTGAGGACTCGATTGATCTCCTCTGGCATCGTGCGATCAAACGACCTCAGACCGGCCTCAATATGACCGATACGGATGCCGAGCTTGGACGCCACCAGCGCAGCGGCCAAGGTTGAGTTCACGTCACCGGGAACGAGGACCACATCCGGCTGGATCTCTTTCAGGACGGGCTCGATGCGCTCCATCACCCGCGCGGTCTGTACCGCGTGCGTCGCGGAGCCGACCGACAACATCACATCAGGGGCGCCGACGCCGAGCTCCTCCAAAAAGATCCGTGACATCGCGTCGTCGTAGTGCTGGCCGGTGTGCACTAACGTGTGGCGTACCGAGTCCGAGCGGCGCTGCAGCGCGGCGATCACGGGTACCGTCTTCATGAAATTCGGCCGCGCCCCGACGACTGAAATGACGTGACCTGGCCGTCTCACGGTCTTCATCATACGGGGATTACCGCACGGGATTGAGCCGGCGACCGGCGGTTCGCACCAACCGTTTGCCGTCCGCCCAGTCGCTATCCGAGATCTGACCGGCCAGCCGCAGTGCTGGTATGACCAAGATGCCAAACACGGCGGCGCCGACGACGAGGCGAGCTGCCGACGGACTGCCGACCCGTTCGAGCAGCACGAGCGGGATTGCACAGATCAGGGCGACCAGCATTGTTTTCGCTAATGCAACAACCGGCACGAACTGGCGCAGGTCGAATCCCATGACCGAGCGAAGCCGCACTAGGTAATAGACAGCCGCGATCACGACGGAGATCGGCGCGGCAAGTGCCGCGCCCTCGATGCCAAGTGGATGCACGAGACTGATAGCCACCACCGCGTTGCCGACGAGGATCACGACGGATGCAGCCAGGTTGATGCGCGTTCGTCCGATGGCCTGCGGGATCAATCCCCACGTCGCGATCCTCATTGGCACCAGGAACAGATAGATGCGAAAGACGGGAAGGCTTGCGGAGTAGCCGCTGCCGTACAGGGTGCGGACGACATCCGCGGACATCGCCAAAAAGAACGTGAACAGTGGGAATAGCACCAGACTCGTCTTGCACATTGCCGATTGCCAAAGCGCAACCATTCCGGCTCGGTCGCCGTCACGCCACCGCAGTGTCAGGGGAGGAATGAGCACATTGGTCACTGCCTGCCCAATCAGGAGTCCTATCGGAATCTCGACGGCACCGAGCGCGTAGATCGCAAACGTCGCGGGCGAAAAGGTGCTGCCCACCACTACACGATCGAGCTGAAACCCCACGGTACCGGCAAGTCCAGTCAGCGCGAGCGGAAGCCCATAGCCGAGGAGCGCATGCATGCTGGCAAAGCGAACTGGGTCGTGGAGGCGCAGGCTCATGACCCTCGAGACGACCGCGAATGAGGCTCCAGCGGCAACCGCCCCGGCGATCGTCAGCCCCAGCGCGATCGAACTTCCCGTCGGACTGATCACGGCCGCGATCACGGAGGCTACGAAGATGCAGACTCCGAGTGTGGCGTTGAGGATGGCGGCGGGCCTGGGACGCCCACCGGCGACGAGCGCGGGCGGGCCAACCGCGAAGACGAACGCGCAGAACAGGAACGGGGCGTAGAGCGTTAGTGCTCCCTTGAGCCCCGGATTTGTGAAAGCTGTCGCCAGAACACCGCGGAGCGCGAGCGCGCCGACGACCGCCATCACACCCATCGCGCCCAGAATGAGATACGCGCGGACGATCCAACGACCCCGTTCCTCGGCATCGCGGGCGCGGGGAATGAAGTAGAGGAGTGCGGCCGGAATACCCCCCAGGAACAGCGGCGACACGATGCTGTACAGGAGGGTGAGCTGCTGATAGGTCGCGATCTGGGTCTTGGGGACGATCCGCGCCAGGACGCTCAGGTTGATGACGAGTGCGCCCTGGGCCACCATCGAGCCAAGCGCGAGACCAGCAGCGTCCTTGGTGAGGCTACGCCGCCTCGGGTCTGGCGCAGCGCTCGTGGTTGCCGGAGGCGTCAGCCCGTCGGTCACCGGTGGGGCAGGCTGTGAAGAGCGGCGGTTGGGTGTGAACGGGGGATCCAACACACGCATTCCGATTGGTCCCAGCGACCCTGGCACGGCCGCTGGTGGCCCGGCGTCACCCGGGCTTCAGCCCTGCCCTCGGGGGTGGGGGCGGCGGGCGCAGCACATCACCTCTTGATTCCATCCATCAAGAAGTAGCGGAGGAGGGGATTGTTCGGGGGGCCCTGTGATTTGAACGTGACCACATCGAAGCCGTCGAACGCAGAGCTGTACCGTGCGTGAACGTCGCCGGCCGAGGTGAAATGTCGCACGTGGCTGGGGTACGGGAAATCAGGAACCGTACAGAGACACCGGGTTCCGGAAGGAAACAGATCAACGACCTTGAGGTCATCCTCGATGTGCTCGAGCATCTCGGTACATATGATGAGGTCGCAGTCGCGCTGGTAGGTCGTCGGGTCCAGCGCGTCGGCCACGACGAAGTTCGCCGCCGGCGCTATCTGGGCGGCGATCTCGATCGCCTTCGGACTGAAATCCACGCCCGTTAGGCTCGACAGGTCCAGTTCTTCGGTGAGATAGCCAGCAAGCTGGCCGGAACCGCACCCGAGCTCGAGGATGTCGCGAATACCCGCGTGCCTCACCCGATCGACGATGACCGCCCAGACGGGGTAGTACCGGGACGCGTAATACGGGCGCGCGTACTCATCGCTCGCCTCGTAGCTGCCGTCATACCAGCCGGCAGAGCGCTCGCCACTGGCCGTCGGCCGTTCACCGCGGAAAAGCTTGCGGATGCCTTGCGTCATTCCTCATCATCTTTTGATGGCATTTCGGGATGAGAATCCTGAACGTGCTCGGATGCCCATGCGGGGATGAGCCCTCGGTGCCCGCACCCCGTCGCTCGTCTCACGCGGCCGGGCAACGCGACCTCCCCCCGGCTCCGCGACACCCACCATGGTTTATACCAACGTTCTCGCCTCACGAGCCGCGGCACGACGGTTAGGCCTCGCGGCTAAGGCGCCGAGATCGCCGCGCGCAGGACTGCGGCGAGCTCGCCGGTCAGCGTCCGGCGTGAGAAGCGCCGTAGGGCCTCTTCGACGGGCGCCCGGGTCAATCGTCTCCCGGCCGTCCGCCCAGTCGCCGACGAGCCTCTCGATCGCGCGGGAGATTGCCGGGAGATCCCCGGCGTCGGCGCATACGCCGGCACCGAGCTCATCGACTAGGCGGTACGCGAGGTTCTGCGGATCGGCGACGCACAGCACGGGACGTCCCGCGCCGAGGTATTCGTAGATCTTGCCGACGACCCCCGGGAGCTGCGGCGGCTGGTAAAAGAGCAGGGCCGACGCCCCGGTCATCTCGGCAATTGCTCGCTCGTGGTTCACGTAGTCCACGAATGTGACCGGCAGGGAGTCCAGGCCTCCGCGCGGAAGGTCCACGTGACCCACTATCCGCAATTCGAAGCGATCGCGGTCGATCGTTCCGCGTGCCAGCAGCTCACGAATCGCGGCGAACACGCGGTGCGGCGTCACGGGACCCGTAGAGCGTGCCGACGTGCGAGAGCCTAAACCGCTCGGGACCGGCCGGGCCGCGCACCAGGCTCGGGAAGGTCATCGGGGTCGACGCCGTTCCGGATTACCACGCGGCGCGCGTCGCCGTCGCCAACGCCGAGCAGATCGATGCTTTCGTCCACGACGGTCATGAAGGACGCGTTAGCGACGACCGCACGCTCCAGGCGCTCGCTTGCATCCGCCATCGGCCCGCTGACGCCCGACACCGGCCCGAACGGGTTCAACGTCCAGGCATCGCGGAAGTCGGCGACCCAGGGGAGCCCGGTCAGCCGGTGAACGATGAGTGCGACGAGATGGGCCGTCTCGGGCTTGGAGGTGCTGTACAGCACGTCGGGCCGGTGGATGCGCGCGGCGCGCAGGCCGTGCCACACCGCCGATGGGAGCCAGCCCACCAACCCGTCCGGCCACAGCGCGTTGTCAACCAGGGTTCTCGACAGGCCCACCCGCCGCAGCACGGCGCCGAGCTTCCATTGCACCTGCTGGAGGGGCACGGCGCGGGCCCGAATCACAACCGTCCCTGGTGGCACGTCGCGCAGGAGGCCGCGGTCGCGCAGAGCGTATCCGCGGGCGCCGCCGGAAATCACGACCGAGTCGAAGCCCTCGTCCGGCAGATACTTGACGTATTTGAGCGTGCGCTGCACGCCGCCGCCGCCGAGCGGCGGGAAGTAGTACGCGAACATGAGCACACGATGCCGAGCCATCTCGAGGTCGAGCAACGGTATAGACCATCAGCCCCCGACGGCGCCTGGGGGCTTCGGTTCCCCAGCCTAGTCGGGCCCAGCCTGCCGCTGATCGACTCGCCGCCGGACTGGCCATCCGTGGCGGTCGGCGTTCGCGTGCAATCAGACCCGGCGCCGCAGCGCGAGTGGGGCGCTGAGCGCGCGCGCCACCCGCTGCTCGGCGGCCACCAGATCGAAATCAGGCGCGAACCGCTCGCGGTCGACCTCGTGCTCGCCCGTCCCACGCTGCCCGAGTGCGTGATCGCGCCCCATCTCACCTCGGCGGCATCGACGATCGCGATCTGGATGGGCCGGCCCGCGATCCACGGAGGCGCGTTTCTGCACGAGGGCGGCGCCTGGGTGCTGCTCGGCGGCAAGGGGCTCGGCAAGAGCACTACGCTCGGATGGCTGGCCAAGGCCGGCGTGCCGATCGTCAGCGACGATCTCGTCGTGTGCGCCGGGGACCGGGTGCTCGCCGGCCCGCGCTGCGTTGATCTGCGCGCCGAGCCGGCGCGGCAGCTCGACGCGGGCCGTGACCTTGGGGTGGTGGGAACACGCGAGCGCTGGCGTGTCGACGTTCCCGCCTGTCCGCCAAGCGTTCCGCTGCGGGGCTGGATCTTCTTGGAGTGGGGGCCTGAGATCGCAACGCAACGACTCAGCCCTGTCGAGCGCATGTCGCGCCTAGCCGAGCACCGCGCGATCGCCGTCCCCTGGGACCCGAGGACGCTGCTCGACCTCGCAGCACGGCCTGCGTTCGCCTGGTATCGCCCGAAGGGGTGGCGCAGTGTCAACCGCGCTATCGCTACGCTTCTCGCTCGAATCGCCGGCGAGTAGGCGACAGGGACCTTCATACGACACCGCCAGGTCCGATGCCTGGAGACAATCGACTTCGGAGGCCCGCTCAGTGGAACAGGACGACGCAACGCTGCAGCTTCGCAAGGACGGCCTCCACTGGCGCGAGATCGACGGAGAGGTAGTCGTGCTCGACGTTTCGCGGTCCCACTACCTCAATCTGAACCCCACCGGCTCTGCAATCTGGCTGATGCTGGCGGACGGGGCCACAGAGCCGCAACTCGTCGACCGACTGACCGAGGAGTTCGACGTCGACGAGCCGACGGCTCGCCACGATGTTGAGGCGTTCATCGCCGGCTGCAAGCAGAACGACCTGCTGGCAGACGCCGGACCCACCGACCAGACGGGCTAGCAAGCCCCGCGACGGCTACGAGGTCAGGATAGTCCCGTTGTACGCGAACCCGTCGGGCGTGTTGTTGTTGTGCTTCTGGATCAGCAGCGTCAGCTCCTGGAGCGACCCCACGACCCGGATTGCCGGTGCCTCATACGGCTTGTTAGACATCGATCCAACCTCCCTTGTGGACTTCCCGCCACAAATCTAGCGTGCATCTCGACAATACTTCAAACCGGGGCCTGGTGCGGTGTGTCCCGCGCGCAATCGTTCGTGGCCAGCCAGGCCGCTTGTAGCAGCGGGTACGAGCGCGCGTCGACCCGATCCTGGTTCCAGCACTCGCGCAAGGCGCTCGCGTTCACCAGCCTGTCCTCGACCCCGGTCCCGTCCCAGGAGTCGATGAAAGCGCGGCTGTAATGATTTACGAACGGCGCGTAGAATGCGGCCTTGTCCGAGCGGTGACGAACATCCTGGGGGAGCGCCTCTCCGAAGAGCAGATCCATGGCGGAGGCGCGGGTGGGGAACCCGACGCGCCATAGCGCCCCTGCCACCGCGCTGAGAAAGGCCGGGTCCATGAAGGGATGCTCGACCGTCACGTCGTCGCCACAGGCGGCCGCGATAGATGCGCACATAGCCAGGCGCTGGCGCGACCGCCACCAGTCGTCGGTCACGCTTCGCCCCCACCACAGCGGCTCGAGCGATTCCTGTGCCAGCGCGCGCTCATGCGCCGCGACGGCGTCAGGCGTCAGCCAGGGCAGCGGCTTGACATGCCGGCGTGCTCGCCAGACACGTAACGGGCGTGGCGCCATGGCCGCCGCCACGGAGCGAAGCTCCCGCCGCCGTGGCGTCCGCCGGCGGGCCAGCAGTCGCGCCACGACGTGGGCTCCCGGCTCGAGCAGCTCGTCCCCCCCCACCCCCGTGAGGAAGGTTCCGCCGCGCGCGTGCGGAACGAGCAGCCCGCCGAAATGGCTGTTCGGCGGCCACAGTGGCCCGAACCGGCGCAGCAGCGGACCGGCGACCGGACCGACGACGTCCAGTTCATCGGTCACCTCGACGCGAACCCAGTCCTCGAGATCCAGGTGACGCACCACGGAGTCCTGCCAGACGGTCTCGTCCACGTCCTCGATCCCGGTAAACCGGTAGCTCGCCGGGATGGGCAGGGGGAGCCCGTGACGGCGCGCGGCCCTCGTCGCAGCCGCTAGCACGCCCGCCGAGTCCCTCCCCCCGGAGAAGGCGACGACACACGGGGCGCGCCGGAGCGCCGGAACCAGCGCCTGCTCCAGGACGCCGGGGAGCTCGGCCGGGGCGACGGGTGTGGGCCGAAGCGGTGCCCGGGTCCGGTCGACGCCGATCACGAGGCCCGTGGCGAGCTCGATCCCCTGCATCATGTACGGCGCGCTCGGGTACTCCGGCACCGGCCCATCGGGAAACCGGGGCACGCTTGATCCTCGCGGCATTGTCCCGGGACTATCGCTGAGCACGGCCCAGCGTCGTTGCCGACGGGCTTAGGCCGTACGCGGACGCCTGAAGTGTGAACAGCTGAGCGTACGTACCCTCGGCGGCCATCAACTCCGGATGGGAACCGTGCTCCACGATGCGCCCGCCGTCGAGGACGTAGATGTGGTCCGCCATCCGCACGCTTGCGAACCGGTGGGAGATGAGCACAACCGTGCGGCCCGCGAACAGCTCGCGAACTCGCGCGAACAGCTCGAACTCGGCCCGGGGGTCCAGCGACGCCGTGGGCTCGTCGAGGATGATCAAGCGGGCGTCGCGCAGGAACGCCCGCGCCAGCGCCACTCGCTGCCATTGCCCGCCGGACAGATCGACCCCGCCGTAGAACTCAGGACCGAGCATGGTGGCATAACCTTCGGGCAACTCGGACAGGAACTCGTGCGCCCCGGCGGACTTTGCCGCGGCGACGATCGCCGCGTGATCATCGACCAGCCGTCCGTTGCCGAAGCCGATGTTCTCCCATGCCGACAGCTGGTAGCGCATGAAATCCTGAAACAGGATCGCGATCCGGGCGCGTAGCGCGCTGGGATCGAACTGCGAGCTGTCGGTCCCGTCCCACAGGACCGACCCCGCGGAGGGCGAATACAGGCCGGCCAGGATCTTGGCCAGCGTCGTCTTGCCGGAGCCGTTCTCGCCGACCAATGCGATCACCTCCCCCTCCGGAAGCTCGAGCGAGACGCCTCGCAGTGACGGCTCGCTCCGGCTGGGATAGGTGAAGCTGACCTGAAGGGCGCGGATCTCGTCGAAGCGCTCCGGCACCGGCAGCTCGCCTCGCGCCGAGGTCACTCGGGGCAGCAACGAGACGAAGCTCGTGAAATCCGTGATGAACAGGGAGCTCTCATACAACGAGCCGGCCGACAGCGCGAGACCCTGAAGCTGGGAGCTGAGCAGCAGGATCCCACCTGCGGCCGCGCCGGCGCCCGCCAGCGAGAGCCGTCCGTCGGCGACGAACAAGATGATCAGCGCCAGAGCGCCACCGATCAGCAGAGCGGTCAGCGCAGCGCCGACGACTGCCTGACGGGTGCGGCGACGCACAACTTGGCGCAGTGCCGAGATGCGCTGCTCATACAGATCGGCGAAGCGCTGTGAGAGGAAACCCGCTGCGTCGTAGGCACGGACCTCCTTGGCGTGATCCTTGTTGGTAAGGACCACCTGCAGATACAACCGGCGTCGGTCGCGTTCGGTCTGCTCGAAGGCGTATCGGTACATCCCCTTGCTGGCAGCGACGGTGGCCACCCAGATGGGCACGAACGAAACGAGCATCAGAAGCAGTAACAGGGGCTGGATGGCGAGCAGTGCCAGCCCGACGCCGATCGTCGCGAGCAGCCCGCCCAGCACGCCCAGCAAGCCGTTGGTCATCTGCACCGGCCGAAAAGTGGCGTTGACGACCGCGCGCTGCTGGCGGTCGTGAAACGCCGGCACCTCGAAGGAGAGCAGATCCACCGCCGTCGAGATCTCGATCACCCGGCTGGTCGCGTAGCGCGCCACGAGCTCGCCGAGCGTGCGCTGGATCTCGCTGCGGGCCGCATTGCTGATGGCGACGATGCCGATGATCCCGGCGAGGATCGCGATGTCCGGGGCGGCGGCGCCATAGCCGTCCTGCTGGCCCGCGAGAATGTGCTCGAGCAGGCTGCGGGAGACGAGCACCTGCGCGCCGAGGCCGACGCTTGAGACGAGCTCGAGCCCGGACGTGATCAGCAGCTCGCGCGGCGCCGCGCGCCAGACGAGCGCGACCGCCCCCAGAATGAGCCTGGGGAGATCCCGCAAACGCCGTTGCCTGGGGGACGCAAGCGCCTCGTCGAGGCGAAATTCGCCGCGGGGCGGCTTATCCGTCGCGCTTGATTCGGTCGCGTCTAGCATGCCTCGGATGAGGATCCGGATCGCGGTGCCATGCACGGAAGTATGAGATCGCGGCTACGCGCATGGTTCCTCATGGGCAGACGGCGGGTCTGGCGGACGCTTCGACCGGTCATCGCTCCAGCATGGCGCCGCCACCGGCCGGTCGTGTTCGCGTGGCTGGATCGAGGCCTGGCCGACGTACGAGCGAGCCTGCAGACGGAAGGCCTCGACCATGCACGCTCCCGGCTGCCGGACCCCCCTTACGCCACGCGGTGGCTCACGCTCCTCGTGGCGGCGAGGCTCTCCATGCAGCGCGCCACGTGCCTGGAGCGCTCGCTCATCATGCAGCGCTGGCTGATGGCAAACGGCCAGCCGCACGATGTCCTGATCGGCGTGCGATCGCCCCGTGAGACGACGATCGCCCATGCCTGGCTCGATCACGAGGACTCCAGGTCCTATTACGTTCTCATGCGCCTTCCCCCCGAAGGCGCACCGCGCTCGGCGTGACGACGTCCGTGCGCGTCGGCGCGCGGCTCAGTCACTGCCCGCGTCGGGCCAGCATGTACGGGACCGTCCGAATCAGGATCTTCATGTCGAGCCAGATGGACCAGTTCGCGCCGTACAGGTAATCGATCTTGACCATCTCCTGCATGGGAATGCGGGCCGAACCGAAGATCTGCCAGAGGCCGGTCATCCCGGGCTTCACGGCCAGCCGGCGCCGCTGCCAGCCCTCGATGAGCGCGTCCTCGTCCGGCACGAGCGGACGGGGACCAACGAGGCTCATCTCGCCGCGGAGGACGTTCAGCAGCTGCGGGAGCTCGTCCAGAGAGATGCGACGCATGAGTCGGCCGATCCGCGTGACCCGCGGATCGTGATCGATCTTGAAGAGGCCTCCCTCCGCCTCGTTCCGGCCGCGCAGCGCCTCCTTGTTGGAGTCGGCACCGACGACCATCGATCGGAACTTGAACATCGTGAACACTTCGCCTGCGCGGCCGATGCGCTTCTGCTGGAAGAGCACCGGACCCCGGCTTGAGACCTTCACGGCGGTGGCCAGGATGAGCAGCAGCGGGAGCAGCAGGACCAGAGCGACGGTCGCGCCGATCACGTCGGTCGTGCGCTTGAGAGCCTCCGAGGACCGGGACAGGCCGAAATGACGAACACCGAGCAGCCAGATGCCGTTGACGTCGTCGAAGCTCGACGAGGAGCCCACGACCTCGAGGAGTCGTGGCAGCACGCTGACCTTGACGCCGAGCGCCTTGATCACCCGAATCGCGTCAAGGATCTCATCCTCGCCGTCGGCGCCGGGAGCGATGATCACACGCTCCACGGCATTCGCGTCGACGATCCGAACGAGTGACCGGAAATCACCCAGCTTGGTGGGCGAGCGCCGGTCGTGGCCGTCCTCGGGCTCGGTGGAATCAATCGCGACGCGCCCCACAACCACCGCGTTCGTCGAACGGGCATCGTGCAATTTGGCGGTGATCCGCCGTGCATTGGCCGCGCTGCCGAGCACGATGCACCGCTCTTCGGTCGTCACCGCCGCTACCACCGCGCGCACCGAGAGGCGGCCAACCGCGATCAGCACGAACGTGCAGAGAGTCAACGTAAACACCTGCGGTCGCGTCAGGTAACCATCAAGCACGATGTTTTCCGCGAGCCAGGTGGCGAGCGCGTACACGACGGACAAGTAGAGGATCGCGGGCATCTCGTCCAACGTCGTCTTGCGCAGCAGGTGCTGATCTCGGTCGTAGAGTCCGATCACCTTGCTCGCCAACACCACAAACGGCGCTACCAGGATCGCCCACGGCGAGAGCATCACGGGGATGACCGAATCTCCCTTGACGGCGTAGACGGCTACCAGCAGTGCCACGTACGCACCAAGAACGTCGACGACACCTAGCGCCCGTCGCTGCAACGCATCGCGCTTTGACAGCGCCCTGAACCCTGGGGAGTCGCCAGGGCGCTCGCGCCCGCGGACTGACTCCCATACAGGGGAGACGTCCGCGCGCAGCGCCGCGCGTCGCGACGCGCCCACGCTGCCGCGGGCCTGGCGCGAGCGGGATATGCGGTCGGCGCGTTTTGGCGGCGCGCTCTTCACGTCCTCGGGCTTTGTCATCCTCGTCGATACCCCTCAGCGGAACTCGTCAATGATCAGCCGACCCCGGCTCCAATGCGTCTTGTACCGCTTCCGAGGTCAAGCGCCTTCAGCTCCACTCGTCGTCGTTCTCGGTCGCATGCAGTAATCCAGCAAGCTCGGACGGCAGTCACCTGACGGGTGGACCGAGCCCAGGCCGACGTATATCGCAACAGGTACCGTCGCTAGAGGTTGCGGTGTGACCACTCTGTGGATTGTCAGTGTTCTTACCTCAAGCCACGTACGTCAAGGCACAGGTAAACCCGGGTCCGCCCACGACTTGGGCGGACCATTTTCAGGGTGAACTTCAGTTACACCATGGCGCGCTTCGCCAGCTGCCTGACGACGCTTCCATGTTGCAGCTACTCGCCCAACGATCAGACGTAAATTGACTTCAGAACTCGCGGCTTTCCCCGAACGACACCAAGTCGTTCCACGATGTGCCGCAGTCGACAACGTCTAGCACACATCGGGGCGAGGGACAACCGTATGCGGGAGATCTGTTCATGCCTGGCAACACATATAGCACGGAATTTTAGAACATCAGCAAGATTGGTGGCTTTAGCCGGTTTTTATGCCCACCCGCGTGAGCGGGCGTCAAGGGCGTCCCGCCGGAGCCCGCTATTGGCAGAGGCTGCGAAACACGTGGCGATGAGACCACGTCATCTTGGCGGGATGCCGAGATATGGCACGGCCCAGCCGACGATCTGCTGGAACGCCGGCGCCGCCACCGAGCCGCCGAAGATCGAGCCATGCGGCTGGTTGACGACCACCGCCACCACGAGCCGCGGGTGGTCGGTCGGGACCATCCCGATGAACGACGCGACGTATGCGCTGTCGGAGTAATGGCCGCCGATTGCGATGTTCGCGGTGCCCGTCTTGCCGGCCATGTCGTAGCCGCTGATGGCCGCGCCCGAGGCCGTGCCGCCATCGGCGAGCACGCCGCGGAGCATGTCGCGCAGCGAGGACGCGGTCGTCGCCGAGATGACCTGGTGTCCCGGCGGGAGCGGCGTCGCCTTGCCGCCGACCGACTGCACGACGTGGGGCGCCCGCAGGATGCCGCCGTTGGCGATCGCCGAGTAGGCCGTGACCATCTGCATCGGCGTGACCGATTCGCCCTGCCCGAACGGTAGGTTGGCCATCGACGAGCCCGAGTATTGCCACCAGCGGCGGACGATGCCGCTCTGCTCGCCGGGAAGGTCGACGCCGGTGGGCTGGCCGAAGCCGAACCGGTGGACCCAGTAATCGAACTGCTTGGCGCCGAGCTTCTGCCCGATCAGGACGGCGCCGATGTTGCTCGAGTACTTGAGGATCTGCGCGACCGTCAGCGTCTCGTACCCGTGGTCCTCGGCGTCGTGGATCTGCCTGTCGGCGAACTGGAGCACCGGCGGGATGTCGAACTGAGTGGTCGGCGAGACCACGCCGTTCTGGAGCGCGCCGGCGACCGTGATCGCCTTGAAAGTCGAACCGGGCTCGTAGTTCAATCCGATCGCCTGGTCCTGCGTCGTGGTGCCGGTCGGGCTGTCGCTCGCCGATGCCGGCCAGTTCGCCAGCGCCAGGATCGCGCCCGTGCTCGGGTTGACCGCGATCGCGGTCGCGCCCTGCGGCGAGTACTCGGCGCCGACCTCGGCGAGGACCCGCTCGACTTCCTGCTGGAGCCCGGAGTCGATCGTCAGCGCGACGGTCTTACCGGGCACGGTCGCGCGCAGGTCGTCGATCGAGATCGGCTGGCCGATCGCATCGCTGACGATCCGGCGTAGCCCGTTCTTTCCCTCCAGCGCGTTGTCGTATCGGTATTCGATCCCGCTCGACCCGTCGCCGTCGAGGTGGACCGATCCGACGACCTGCGCGGCTTCGTCCCCGCGCGGATACACGCGGCGAGTCTGCGGAGCCAGCGAGATTCCGGGGATGCGGAGGTTCGAGATCGCCGCGGCCCGGGACGCCGGCACGAGATGCGCGAGGTACACGAACCCCGTGTGCGGCTTGGTCAGCAGCCTCAGCACCGTCAGCTGCGGGGTGCCGAGCAGCGACGATAGCTCCGCGGAGGCCGAGACTGCGTTCTTGATCAGGAACGGGTCGGCGATGATGTCGTCGGCGGACTCGCTGATGGCTAGCTCGGCGCCGTCGTGGTCGGTGATCGCGCCGCGCGGAGCCGGGACGACCACGTTGCTCACCTGCTGGGTTGCCGCCGCCCGTTCGAGCGATCCGGCCCGGACCGAGCCCAGGTACGTCGCGCGGGCGAGCGCGATGCCCAGAAGTGCGACGAAGACGATGAAGAGGATCCCGATGCGGCGGTCGATGACGCCCACCGCGCGCTATCCCCCGGTGCCCTGTTGAGGTGAGCTTGGGGGCGCGATCGCCGCGGCCCCGGTCTCTGGCGTCTGCGACCCGGTCTGCGTGTCGGTCTGTGTGGGGGTCTGCGAGTCGGTCTGTGTGCCGGTCTGTGTGCCGGTCGTCGCCGCCGGCGAGGTACTCGTCTCGGTCGGGGAGCCCGTCGTCGTCGCCGGCGCCGGCGGTGGCTGCTCGGCCGGCGGAGCCTGGGTGGTGGCGGTGCCGGTCGGGGCGCCGCTCGTGGCGGTGGTGGTGGTCGACGATCCAGCGGACGGGACGGTCGCGGTGGCGCTCGGCGTGGTCGTCGGGTGTGGCGCTCCACGGCGTCCCGGCCTGCGCCAGAACTGCCTGAGCTCGTGGGCAGCATCGACGTCCCCGCACCGGTCACGAGCGCGCCGTTCGCAGGCGCCAGTGCCATGAACGCCGTGGCGTCGGGCGTGTGGAGGTTCGTGAGCGCTGCAGCCGCCTCGCCACCGGGCCTGGCAGTGAGGTAGCCGACCGCGCCCGGCGGCGGTAGGACCAATCCCATGTTGGTCGCCAGGTGCTCGAGCCGCTGATCGTCCGACAGCGCGGCGACGCTGCCGCGTAGCTGCTCGTTCTGACTGGTGAGCGAGGTGGTCTGCTCGAGCGAGCGGCCCATGCTCGCCCCCAGCTTCAAGATCTCGACCTGGGCCGCCACGATCCCCGCCAGCAGCACGCCGAGGAGCGGAATCCACGCGCGGCCGCGGACGACGCGGTCGAGAAGCGCGTGGTCCGGGAGCGCCAGCACGAGCGCGCCGACGCGACCCCTAAGGCTCCTGGCCGGCTTCGCGGCCGGCGCCGGCTTCGGGACTGGCCTCGGCCGACGCGCCGGCGCCGTCCGCGGGGCGGGCTCGCGCCCGACAAACGGGCGTAGCGGGATGGCGACAGCGGCCGCGACCACGCCCGCGGCCGATCCGCTCGCGCGGGCGACGATCGGCATCCGCGCCGGCCGACTCGCGGCACTAGCTGTGCTCCGCGCTCGCGTCGTGCGGGCGGCGCGCTGCGTCCGGCTCGCGTATTCCTTTCCCTTCACCGGACCTGAAACTCGGCGAGGCACCCGCGCCGGCCGCGACGCGCGGCGCTCAGCAGGTGCGTCCGCTGCGATGCGCGCCGTGCTCGGGGTGCGCCGGCGGTCCGCCGCGCGCGCGCCGGCGACGTCCTTGCCGGCTGCCGCGCTCCGAGCCGCCTGGGTGAGCGCTCCGGGCCTCATTCCCCGTCGTGCTCCAGCTTGCGCGCCGCGCGCAGGTGCGCTGACTTCGATCTCGGATTGGCCTCGATCTCGCCCTGGGTCGGCCCAACTGCACGCCGCGTCAGCAGTTCCGCTTCGGGATCGTGGCCGCACACGCATATCGGCAGCTCCGGCGGGCACACGCAGCCACGGGCGCGCGCGACGAGGAACCGCTTGACACGACGGTCCTCGAGCGAATGGAACGAGATCGCCCCGAGCCGCCCACCCGTCCTCAGCACCTTCCACGCTGCCGGCAGTGCCTGCGTCGAGCTGGAACAGCTCGTCGTTGACCGCAATCCGCAGCGCCTGGAAGGTCCGGCGAGCCGGGTGGCCGCCGGCGAACTGCGCCGGCACGGGCACAGCCGCCTTGATCACATCCACCAACTGCTGCGTCGATACGAGCTCCTCGCGCGCGCGAGCGCGCACCATGCCTCGCGCGATCCGATTCGCGTAGCGCTCCTCGCCGTACTCGCGCAGCAGCCGGGCCAGCCGGCGCTCTTCCCACTCGTTGACGATCTCGCGCGCGGTGAGCTCCTGGTCGGGTCCCATTCGCATATCCAGCGGGGCGTCGTACGCGTAGGAGAAGCCGCGCTCCCAAGTGTCCACCTGCATCGAGGACATGCCCAAGTCGAGGTACGCCAGGTCGGCCTTCACGCCCTCGTCGTCGAGTTGCTCCAGCGCGCTCACAAAGTCGGCGCGGATGAAGCGGGTACGGCATGGCAACTCCGCCGCCATCTCGCTGAAGCGCTCCTCCGCGACCGGGTCGCGATCGATCCCGATCAGCGTGCCCTCGGGACCTAGGCGGTCCGCGATGAGCCTCGCGTGGCCGCCGCCACCGAAGGTGCAGTCCACGGCCGTCTCCCCGGGATGCGGATCGAGCAGGTCGATCAACTCCCCGGCGAGGACCGGGATGTGCGTCTGGGTCATGTCAAGGAGTGTGGCCAAGCTTCGCTGCGATGTCGGGAACACGGATCAGGACGTCCTCGCTGTAGCCGGTGTACTTGGACCGGTCGAACACCTCCAGGCACTCGCCCGAGCCGGTGACCACGACGTCCTTGTCGAGGCCCGCGTACTCCATGAGCATCGGCGGGATCATCACGCGGTTGGCTGAGTCGAGTTCGGTGTCATGCGAGTAGTTGAAGAAGAAGCGCTTCATGTCGCGCGCCTCGGGCGAGAGCGGACTCAGGCCCTGCAGCGCGGCGGCCGCGTAGGCCTCGTACGCCTCGGCCGTCCAGATCGCGATCGATCGGGGCGCCGCGGCGGTCGTCTCCGGTGACGCCGCCAGCACCACGCCGGCGGCGAGCGCGGCGCGGAACTTCGCCGGCACCGTCAGCCGGTGCTTCGCGTCCAGCGCGTGTTCGAAGGTTCCGCGGAAGATCAAGGGTTCTCATGCGGACGGGCGAAATCTGAACCCGGGTGGCTGGGTGGGAGGAGCCCTGCCACCCGGGTTCCGCGATGCATGACCATGCTCTTGCCCCACTCTACCCCACATCCCCCCACAGTGCAACCTAGTTCCCACGCTATCTCCCACTTCGACCGCCGAGAGACCGATTTCGGCGCAAACCCCCGCCAGATATGGGCAACGACGATGAGGTTCGGCCGCGGCTGACTGCAAGCCGGCTTGCAGCCGGCGGTCCTGGGCGGCCGGTTGCACTTTCGCCTCAGTTCCGTCCGGACGGTGTGCGACGCTCGCGCGGGCATTTTTGGCTTGTGGGGATGCTGGTGGCGGTTGCTTAGGGTGCACGGAAGCGCGGCTCGGCTCGCGGGTCGGTGGCGGTTCGCAAGCGAAGTGCGGGGCGGGTAGGTGACCGAGCCGCGGCTGCGATCGGTATCCGCGGGCCCGAAGCGCGAACAGGGCGGACAAGTGCACACTCGACGACGAGCATTAGCCGAGATCGCCGAAAGCCCCGATATACGTAGGGTTTCGGCGCACTCGGCGCCGCGGGGTGGTCGAGTGAGGCGTTATCCGCCCTGAATTCCGGTGCGTTGACCGGGGACGGTCCATACTCGCCCGCACGCCGAAGAGCCACCGCCCCCGCCCGCGCCACACCCCGCCGGCAACCACCCCGCCGGCAAACCACCCCGCCGGCAACCCACTCCCGCCCGCGAGCCAGCCCCCGGTGCGGCAATCGATGCCTAAGCCGGCGACTCGGGCGCGCGCGACGCCCCGCCGGACCCGGTCGGCGCCACCACCGCCGGCAGCTCCAACACCAGCCTCGCGCCCCGAACCGCCGGCGCCGCCGCGAGCCGGCCATGGTGCCCGGCGGCGATCGCGGACGCGATCGCCAGGCCGCGACCCCGCCGGCCCCGGCCCCACCGCGCCCCACGTACGAGCTCGGCTATGGGCGCCGGCAGGCCGGGCCCGGTGTCGGTCACCTCGATCCGTGCGCCTCCGCGGTCGGCGCGGCCATGAACCTCGACCACCCCTCCCCCATGCTCGATGGCGTTCGCGATCAGGTTCCCGGTGACCTGCGCGAGCCGGAGCCGGTCGCCCCAGGTCGTCGCCCCGCACCCCGACCACGTGGCATGCAGCTCGACCCCGTTCGCCGTCGCGGTCGGCCGCCACGCTTCGACCGAGTCGGACACGAGCTGCTCGAGGTCGATCGCCTCGGGCGGGCGCGACCACGCGCGCCGCGTCCGCACGGCCTCGAGGTCGTCGAGCACGAGCGCTGCGCGGCCGAGCTCCAGGTCGATCGCGCGCAGCCGCGCCGGCGTGAGCTCACCGTTGCCGGCGCCGTAGTCGAGGCCGAGCCTGACAGCGGTCAACGGTCCGCGCAGCTCGTGGCAGGCTCGCGCGACGCTCTCCATCCGCGAGGCGAGCGCCCGCCACACGCCGGCGGCCGCGAGTCCGGCGGCGCTCGCCGTCAGCCAGCCCCCGACCTCGACCGCGATCATCAGTCGATGCTCCCGTCAACCAGGCGGTAGCCGACGCCCCACACGTTGACGATGAACCGGTCGCCGGCGCGGTTCAGCTTCTGGCGCAGGCGGAAGGCGTGCGAGTCGAGCGTACGCGTGGTCCCCATCGCGCGGAACCCCCAGACTCCCCGTAACAGTTCCTCGCGCGTGAACACCCGTGTCGGATCGCCGGCGAGCGCCCGCAGCAGTGCGTACTCCTTCTTGGACAGCGGCACCGACTCGCCTCGCACCCACACCTGGCGGCTCATCGGGTCGAGCTCGAGCGATCCGATGCGCAGCCGGCCGGTACCGGGCCGGCGCCTGGTGCGCCGCAACAGCGCCCGGACCCGGGCACTCAGCTCGTAATAGGAAAATGGTTTCACGATGTAGTCGTCGCAACCACGACTGAAGCCGCGTAGCCGTTCGAGCTCGGTCACGCGGCCGGACAACACGAGCAGCGGCAGGTCCGGATCGAGGCGGCCGGCGATGCGATCGGCGTCACGGACGTTCTCGAGCAGCTCGAGACCATCTCCATCGGGGAGGCCGAGGTCGATGATCGCGAGGTCGGGGAACGCGCTGTCGAGCAGGTGCCGGGCGTCCGACAGGCTCTCGGCTTCCAGCACGTCGAAGCCGTCCGCCGACAGGTTGTCCGCGAGGAACGTGCGGGTGGTGTGGTGGTCTTCGACGACGAGGATGGTGGCGGCATGGTGGTCCATGCCTTCAAGAGCCTCGAGGCGGCGAGAGTTCACCCCCTCGCCGGCGATGAATTAAGCCCCCGCTAGGCGGGCGAGGCGTGCCGCGCCGACGCCGGCGCGGTGTCCGGCACGACGAACCAGACGGTCTTGCCCGTGGCGGCCCGGTGGTCGACGCCCCACTCCGCCGAGAGCATGTCGATGATCTTCAGCCCACGTCCGCTTGGGTCGGTGGGCCTGGGCGAGCGCATCTCGGGCGTGCCGCCTGCTCCGTCTGTTGCTTGATAAGGGCGGCAAGTACGGGCCGAACACAATCACCGTTTCGCCCGCGTCAATGTACTCCTCTGACCGTGGTGGGTCAATCGTCCCATTCATGATAGATAGGGGTGGCCGCCTTTGCAATCGCCCTTTTCGGCCCGCGCTACGGCCCGCGCAACGCCCCGTAGTTAAGGATCAGCGAGCTGGGTCAAGGAAGATCGCGTTGTTCGGCGTGTCGCCGGCAAAGGGAAGTCCCTTCACCGTAGATCCGGCGGTCGGCGCTATTCGCGCGCCAGCCGTTGGCGCCCCACCATGATCCTGGCCTGTCCTCGCGCCGGACGAGGATGACCACCAGGACCCGCGGCCGCCGTCGAGGGTGCGTCGGGCTTCAGGATGGCTCAGATCGCCGTCTCGATGTCCGTCACGCGAAATCGATCAGCCACGCTCGCGAGACTGTCAAGGGAGCGAGTGATGGTGCCCAGGTCGGCCATCGGGATTCCTACGACGAGCCGTTGTGCTCCCATGCTCTGGTATAGCTCCGCCTTCTCGAGGAGGACGTCCATCGCTCCGTTGTCCTCGAAGTACCAGGGGTTCCCTAGGTGTCCTGGATACTCCGAGGCTTACCGTCAGGAGTGGCTCAGGTCGTCCCGATTCGGCTGCCATCGCTCGCAACTTCCGCAGCCTTGTGGGGAGCTCCGGGTTGTCGAGCGGGTACCAGCCGTCGGCTAGGTCCACGAGTTGGCGGAGTTGCCATTCGAAGCCAGCCGCGCCCAGCAGGATCGGAGGGTGCGGCTTTTGAACCGGCTTGGGCCATACCCATGACTCGCTGAACGACCCGAATTTGCCTTCGTGAGCAACTGTTTCTTCGGTCCACAGTCGCTTTAGCACAGCCAACTTCTCTGCGAAGGCCTCTCGGCGCGAGTCCCACTGCACACCGTTGTTCTGAGCTTCGGGCTTGTTCCAGCCGTAACCGACTCCGAACTCGAGACGGCCTCCTGAGACCATGTCAAGGGTGGCGGCGGCCTTGGCAAGATGGAACGAGTTGTGTTCAGCTACCAGGATGATCCCGGTGCCGAACCGGATGGTGCGTGTGACGGCGGCGGCGGCCGCAAACGACACGAACAGGTCCGGGAAACGTACGTAGAACTCTGGACCGAGCTCGCCGGATCCTGCGAACACAGTGTTTACAGGGATGTGGCTATGCTCGCCTTGGCAAATCAATTCAACCCCCTTTCCTCGGCGAGGACAGAAACCTCGGTGATCGACGGCGTGGTGTCGTTAAGAGCAGTGACAATCCCTACGTGCATGTTCGGGAACATACGTTGTTTGGACTCAGTCCGCGATGCTCCGGCCCTGGAAGCCGGCGTTCGCGCACGGCGACCTGCAGCTCAGCCACGTGCTTTCCGACGGCGACGAGGGCACCGGCCGCATCGATTGGCCAGAGGCGAGCCGGGGCGACGCGCTGCGCAGACCTCGCCAGCCTGACGCACGGGCATGAGGAGCACCGCCCCGATCTCCTCGCCGGTAACGGCACCGATGTTGACATCGACGTGATCCGCGGCTTACAGCTCGCCGCCTGAAGACGGGCGATTGCGGCGGATGCGGGAGTGATGATGCTCCTGCCGTAACAAGACGTGTGAGAGCCAAACTGGGAACCAAAGTCAGCCGGAGCCTAGCGCTCGTCAGGCGGCATCAGGCGATCGTCGTGCGCAGGTCAGCGCCACGTAGGGCCGTGGTGAGCGCTGGTCCGACCTGGTTCTGGGTTTGCCTCCTGAGCAGTAGGCCGCAGGTTCGAGTCCTGCTCGGGGCGCAGAGCGGAACGTAGAGAAGATTTTTCGTTATTGTGTCCAAAGACAAGTGAACTGCTTGCGAGCAATCGCTCCTTCGTGAAATCTCGCTGCGACCGCGGTTCGCTTGGTGGTCTTGATATGCGACCTGACAATGGTGCGGGTCACATACAAGTCGGAAGCTCGCTGGTCCTGGTCCAGTCGGCGACTGTGGCCGCGTTATTCACTGATCCGTCGTTCCGCACGTCTGCGGTCTTGGTAAGTGAGAACTGGCGTCACGATGACCGCTGCTGCAGTCACGACGGCGAGTGCCAGGGTGCCGACAGCGGTGGTCACATCCCACGGCGCCGCAGTTGCCACCGCCCGAGCCTACGGGCCTGTGCTGGTGTCCGACGACTCCTCGCCTCATCGTCGACACCCTAACTCGCTCGCTCGCGGATCGCCCGCTCCCGCGGCTCCGAAGGTAGTTGATAGATCGACGTGTCACGACTCCATCTTCTCCTCACGAATTTGAGTCCCCGGACTCGCCGGTTCGGTTTAGGCCGAAGAACGCAGCGCCATCCGATGTAATGTCTGATTCGAATTCGTCTCGCCATTTATCCGCATGATCTGCAAGCCAAGCCACGGTCCCCCGGATTCCTTTGAGGAAGTCGACCGACTCCGAGAACCCAAGTTCATCTTTCATTTTTCGCCCATCGATCGATTAGCCGCGGTCATGAGCAGCCCTGTCTGCGACGTGACTCACAGGATGGAACGGTAGATCCAAGGTTTCCAGAATGAGTTGGGCCAGCGCGTTATTGGATACTTGCGTCTTGCCTGCGACGTTGTATATCTCACCGTGTCTCCCGCGCCGCACGACCAGCCCAAGAGCCCCGCAATAGTCGTGCACGTGCATCCAGTTCCTTGTCTGTGTTCCATCGCAGTACACTGGAATAGGCTTCCCAGACAGCGCGCTCAGCACGAACGTCGGGATCGCTTTCTCCGGATGCTGAAAGGGGCCGTAGATGTTTGAACTGCGGATAACTCGAATGTCCATATCGTACGTGCGAGAATACGCCAGGGCGCAGAGATCTGCGGCCACCTTTGACGCCGCATAGGGCGACGAGGGAGCGAGCGCAGAGGTTTCGTCACATCTCGCCCCTGTTGCAGGGCCGTAGACTTCGTCCGTAGAGATGAGTATTACCGTTTGAACATTAACCGCCCGAGCGGCCTCCAAGATACTCTGGTACTTGGCACATTGGTCTCGAAAAAGATCCTAGAATCTCGTATGGATCGGTCAACGTGCGTCTCGGCAGCGAAGTGAACGAAGATGCTGTCCCCTTCGAATGCCTGACGACGAAGTCAGTATCGCGTACGTCACCTCGGAAGAACGAGTGGCATGCGTCGGGCAGCGCATGGTCCAATCGCGTCATGCTGCCCGCATATGTCAACTTATCAATTGATATGACTTGATCGGCTTTGATTTGATGGACATCATTACCGAGCAGATACCGGACGAACTGCGAACCAACGAAGCCTGCGGCTCCAGTAACCAAGATTTTCATTAGTCTTCAGCGCTGGCCCGATCTGGATGTCAATGTCACGGCGAGCTGGATCCGCTGGATCGTCCGGATCTCGTCGTCTTCCCCTGGAACTTAACGACAGTAGTCGAGCTACTCCACACGCGTTCGAACGCCTGTTGGTACTGGTATAGCAGTGAGTCCCCGTGCGAACTTGCCCTGACCTGGTAGACGGGTGACTCCGCACTGTGGACATCGGCAGATAACCTGTGAACTGAGCGATAACTTGGTCGACAATGACAAGCGTCATCGTCGGAAAGCACCGAAAGAGGCGAACTTCCAGAGATCCGAGCGCTAAGCCACGGCTAGTCGACTGTAGTTCGGAAATTACCTGTTAAAGAAGCGACGGTTTCACGTATTTCTTGAGGCACGTCAGTCCCTGGGCACAATGCGTCCGTTAGGTCCGAGTCTGCATAAGCAAGATTCGCCGGATCGGCCACGGCGACGCGTATGCTGCAATTGTGAAGGAGTGCGTCTTTGATTCGCGGGCCTTGATAGGTGATGAATCCCTTTCCGCTGTTGAACATCAACTTGATTTTTCTTGCTCGAGTCATCTGTTCGAATATACTTGAGTCTGAAAACCGAGTCCAAACGCGATCTAAGCCTGAATTGTAGAGCTCCGTTTGGAAGTTTAGGCGGTCTTCAATTTGAGATGCGATATCCGTTCCGAATATG
>CAWJMH010000021.1:0-14762 GCA_963843915.1 uncultured Solirubrobacterales bacterium | reverse complement strand
GAAATTCCCGCCGCTCAAGCGAGTTCGAGTTGCTGGGGCGCGCGTACTCAAGGAGGGTGGCGGTACCGACGACAGCAGCATTGTCGACGTCATCAGCCTGCCTTCTGGAGGAATTACCCGACGCCGATGCCCCACCGGCAGCCGCTGGGTAGATGAGATCCGCTCCGTCGAAGCCTGTCGTAAACCTCGTGACCGGCTTCTCAGGCATCAACCCTTCCGATCGGCCTCCTCCTCGGCAACCTTCAGCGCCTTCTCGGCCAGAGCGTACCCCTGGTCGCCGATCGCGCGCAGTTGCGCGGCGAGAGCGCGCATCGGGTATGGGTTGTCGTCGGCGGCCATCGTCGCGCGCATCAGTGCGGCTTCGCGGACGAACTGCGAGACGCTGGAGCCTTGGCGTTTGGCGGCTTCTTGGATCAGCTGCATTCCGTCGCGGGTGAAGCTGATCGTGGTGCGGGTCATCGGCATGGGCGAAGAGTTAGCGAAGAAGTCCTCAAGGCTTCGTCCGCTAGCGCCGATGCTAGCACCAGCGGTAGCACAGATGCTATCGGCGCGTGAAGCCAGGGAATGGCCATCCCCCAAGGCTTCGGAGCATCTGGTTGGAGGCTTGGAACGGGACGCGATGTCTCCGGGCGGACTACCCGCCTGCAAGCCAACCAAGAACCAGAGGAAACTTACCCATGCGTAAGATCATTGCTGCCGCGACCACGGTCGCCGCACTCGTCGCACCCGCCGTCTCGATGGCAGCCAAGAGCACCGTCGTCCCCAGCCGTACCGTCTCACCGTACACGGCGCAGTACACCGACACATACGGCCCCGCCGCTGACCAGTTCAGCATCGTCGGCAACCACATCGTCAAGGTCGCCAAGCTGGCGTCCAACAGCTTCGTGGAGGACAAGTTCACGGTCAGGATCACGGACCCGGTTACGGGCAAGCCCGCCGCTGAGTTCGCCAACCAGGCCGGTCAGTCGATCGCTTGGCCGACTGGTTGGAACTCCGACTTCAACGGCGCTTCGGCGACGTCGATGCAGGTTCAGATCAACGCCAAGGGCACCGGCTTCACCGCCGTCGCGCTGTACCCGCTCGGCTCGTAGTACCAGCAGCACCGGCAGTGACCAGGCGGGTCGGAGTCGAAAGATTCCGGCCCGCTTGTCATTTCCTCGACGAAAGGATCACCTATGAATCTTCATAAGTACGTGGCGGTCGGAACCGTCTGCACCGTGCTCGGAGGCACCGGCATCGCAGCCGCCGCCAACACACACCACGCTCCCACTCGCAAGGCGCACAACGTCATCAAGACGCAAACCCTGCAAGGCCCGCGCGGCTATCGCGGCTTCACCGGGGCCGCTGGACAGGACGGGGCCGATGGGCTCGACGGATCAGACGGCGCTGATGGTGCCGATGGCGCGGACGGCCTCGATGGCGCGGACGGCGCTCAGGGCGCACAAGGAATTCAGGGCGTCACCGGAAACACCGGCAAGAAAGGTCCGACCGGCATATCGGCTTACGACGTCTACGCCTCCACGACCACCGACAGCCCCGTGCTGAGTCAACACGATTGGCTTCAGTCGCTCAAGGGCGCGGCGGGCAAGGACGGCAACACGGGTCCGGCTGGTGGGAAGGGACCGAAGGGCGACAGCGCTTACGACATCTACGCCGCGAACACCATCGACAACCCCGTGCTCAGCCAGCACGATTGGCTGCAATCGCTTCAGGGCGACGTCGGCCCGACTGGACCGAAGGGTGCCAAGGGCGATCCCGGCATGTCCGCTTACGACGTCTATCTCTCCACCACCGACGACAACCCGGTGCTGAGCCAGCACGACTGGATCAAGTCGCTCAAGGGCGACACGGGTCCGGCTGGCCCGCAGGGTCAGCAGGGTGGGAAAGGCCCCACCGGCATGTCGGCCTATGACGTGTACGCCGCCAACACCACGGACAATCCGGTCCTGAGCCAGCACGATTGGCTTCAGTCGCTCAAGGGCGATCCGGGACAGCAGGGTCCGAAGGGTCAGAAAGGTGACACTGGCGCTCAGGGTCCGCAGGGACCTGCTGGCGACATCACGGGCACGACGCCGACCAAGATCTGCGTCATCCCCAACCCCAACAACGCCAAGTCGTTCGTGCTCGGCATCGGGTCGGACTGCACCGGCAACAACCCCAGCATCGTCGCCTACGTCCCGACCTCGTCATCGTAGGGCTGACGCTGCCAATCGAAGCGCAGTAAACCTAGAGGCCCGCTTGTCGGGCCTCTACTCGCTGTGGGGAGCGCTCCCGTTGCCGGTGTTCACCAGCGCCAGCGCGTCCCGGATGCTGTCGTCCAGCATCGCGTCGATCTGCGTCAGCCGCGACTTGCGCCGCCGCGGAGGCGCAGACGCCGTAGATCGCATCCTCATAGGAGCGTGATCGACTGCGGCTGCCCCGTGGTCTTGAGATTCCATTGGGCACCAGCCTGATCTTGGTGCCCACATCCGAGCACATCGAGACGCATCCGCTTCGATCGGGATGTACGTCGACCGCTGCGCCGGAGCCTGCGACGACTGGAAAGCCCGGGAAATCGGGGCCTTGGGGGTACCAGCAGTTCCGCCCTTACAAGCAGGAGGTCACTGGTTCGAGCCCAGTACCGCCCATCGCGAATCGCCTGGAAATGCCGGGTTCGTGTTTGGCGCGCCCATCGCTTGGCTGAGGGACGACGACGGTGTGGAAGCGTCCTGGAAGCCATCGTCGGCGCAAGTACCGCCCGGTCATTGGCGTCCCGACCGTCGCGTCGGCGGCTGACCGGCCGTGTGCCTTCGGGCACGACCTCAGGCCGGCGAGCTCCCAACGGGGAGATGATGTTTGAGCGAGCGGTCCCCGTCCGGCCCAGCTTCGACTGCCGATCCGACGACGGCCGATCGGGAGTAATCCCGCGGAAGGCGACGTTGGAACCGCCGCTGCTCCCGCGAACTACCGAAGCCGCCGCCGACCCACTGGCCGGACGAGGTCCGAGACAAACAGGTCGGAGAACGCGTGGTTGAAAGGAGAGGTCCCGGCCAGGAGGACGTCGAGCATCGGAACGTCGCCAGCACAATGACCGGAGCGTCGAGGCCGCGAGGCGCGAATGCGATCCCGTCGAGTTCGTCCGCGTGATCGGAACCGTGGCGAACCAGTAGTCAGAAGCCCTACAAAAAGCAATAGCGCGGCGTCCGACGGCGACCTCACGTGGTTCGACTTGCGCATCATCCGGGCCATGGAGTCGTCCGCCCCCCCGGAAGACGCCGGGAGAGCAAAGCACTCGTGCGAGATCCAGCCCCGGAACCGCTTCTCTCGCCGATAGCGGGGCTCACAAGAAGGCTTGCGGAAAGGGCGCGCTACCTATGCAGACACCCGCGTCCTCGTGTGATTGCGTCAGTGTCGCTGCCGCCGCGAGGCTCGTGGTGCCACCGCCAGGTAGCTCCGGCCGGGCGCGGCCGGCGCTCAGCCGCGCTCGCCGACGTCCACGTACTCGCGGTCGAGCGCGCCTGTGTACAGCTGAAGCGGCCTGAACGTCGTCTGCTCGGGGTCCTTGACCATCTCGACCCACTGCGCGATCCATCCGGCGCTGCGGGCGAGCGCGAACATCACCGGGAACATCGGCGGCGCTATGCCGAGGGCCTCGTATGTGAGGCCGGAGTAGAGATCGAGGTTCGGGTAGAGCTGGCGGGAGGTGAAGTACTCGTCGTCCAGCACTTGCTGTTCGAGTTCGTCGGCGATCGCGAACAACGGGACGGGCCGGCGGTGCTCGTGGAGCTGCTCGAGCTGCCGGCGCAGCACACGCGCCCTCGGGTCGTAGGTCTTGTAGACCCAATGGCCGAAGCCCAGCAGCCGTTCGTGCGCTGACTTAACGCGCGCGAGGAACTCGGGCACCTGGCTGGGGGATCCGATCCGCCTCAGCATCGTCAGCACGTCCTGGGCGGCTCCCCCGCGCATCGGCCCCGACAGCGCGGTCACACCGGCGGCGACGGCTGCGTATGGATTCACATGCGTGGACCCGACCGCGCGCACGGCGGTCGTGGAAGCGTTTTGTTCGTGGTCGGCGTGCAACATCAGCAGCACGTCCAGCGCGCGCTCGACCACCGGGTTCGGGGTGTAGCGAAGCTCGCTCATCCGGAACATCATCGACAGCAGGTTCCCCGTGTAGCTGAGGTGGTCCTCGGGGTGCACGTACGGCAGCCCCTGCAGGTGGCGGTAGGAGAAGGCCGCCAGGGTCGGCAACTTCGCCAGCAGGCGGACCACCTGCAGCTCCCGGGCATCCTCGTCGTACACCTGGTCGGCGTCGGTATAGAAGCTCGAGAGTGCACCGACCGACGCGGCCACCATCGCGATCGGGTGCGCGTCATACCTGAATCCCTCGATGAAGCCCTTGACGTTCTCGTGGACGAAGTTGCGGGTGCCGATCTCGTGCAGCCACGACTCGTACTGCCCGGCGGTGGGCAACTCCCCGTTGATCAGCAGATACGCAAGCTCGAGGAAGTTCGAGCGCTCGCACAGCGCCTCGATCCGGTAGCCGCGGTGCTGGAGGATCCCGGCCTCCCCATCGATATGCGTGATCGCGCTGCGACACACAGCCGTGCTCGAAAGGCCCGGGTCGTATAGCGCCAGCCCACCCGCCTGCCGTCCGAGCTCCGAGCTGCGGACCGCGCCGTCGTCGATCAGCAACTCGAACCGCTCCCCCGTGCGGTTGTCGATCACGGTCAGCGTGCTCCGGCTCGCCAACCCGTCGGCCCTGCCGCCCGATCGCTGCTCCACCTGCCCAATCTTGCCCGCACTCATGCGCCGCTCCGCTCGCCGTTGATCACATCCCGCCCATCACGATCGCACACCCGGCCTCCAGACCGCGTGCAAAGACGGCGATCCGCATGAACGTTCCGTGAAGGACATGCCGCAGCGCGCTGCGCCAGCCGCGATGAGTCCCACGCCTCGTTGGCCACCTCGACAACAGGTCCAGGCTTGTCCCCCATACCCAGCAGCGCGCCCGCACGACCACGGCGCGCCCGCCATTGGGGATCAGCCACGGATCCCTCGCCCCCCACGCTCGCCGATCGCCGGATGCAGGGCGCACGCGGCCGCCGCCAGACTCCCGTCCGTGCATATGCAAACCACCAAGTTCGGCGACAGCTCGGCAGGCGCCGCAGAGGCGCGCCGCGTTGCTTATCCGTTGGTCCGGCGCTCATGTCCGCTTCTGGTCCCGGCGGCGAGCGCCAGTCAGATCGAGAGACCGGGTCCTCACGCTGCGAATCCCGGGGGGCCGAGTCAGCGAAGCCCCGCAAGGTGCAAATCACCGAAGGCGCCGACGAGCGGACGATCGACGCCCAGACCACCCAGACCTGCGCGTAGCGTGGTCGGGACGCCGTGACCGATCTGCCTTCGAATAGAACCCTCGACGACATTCCGGCGCGATCACGGCGGCCAGCTCGAGGACGCAGTCAGATGCTGCAAGCCGGCGACGCGTACGCTGATCTCGCGCCGGCAGTACAGGCACGCCCGCACCGCTTGCAATCGGCGACCAGGCTGCGAGCGTGTGTCCTGCCGGCCGGCTGTCTAGGTGCTCTCGCGGAGCGCCAGGGTGACGGCGTCGGCGGCCGTGTGCACGCCGAGTTTGGCTTCCAGGTGCGCGAGCCGGCCTCGGACGGCGTGCAGGCTGAGGCACAGCTCCCACGCGATGTCCTCCTCTTCCTCGATCGCGGCGGCGGCACACAGCACCTCGGTCTCGCGCGCCGTCAGGCCGAGGTGATCGAGTGCTTCGCGGCGGAAGCTTGCGACCTCCTCCTCGAGCAGCAGCGCGTGCGGATCGCCGGGCAGCAGGCTTACGGTGAGGCTACGTCCGTCTCGGACGCTGACGAGCGGCGGGAGCGGCGGGAGAGCGAGCCACGCAGAGACGGCCTCGGGCAGCCAGCCAGGGTGCTCCGGCGCCCCGAAGTGCTCAGCGAGCCAGCGCTCGGCGTCGAGGCTCGAGTGCTCGATCTCCCCGTAGCGGTCGAGCAGCACAACCGCGGTGCCCGGCGGCGGGGTGGTGGCCAGCGCGCGGTCGAGCCGCTCGCGCGCCTGCGCATCCCGCTGTGCGGCCTCGAGGACAGGGCGCACGAGGTCAAGCACGTCGCGATCGCGCTCTGAGAACTGGCGCTCGCTGCGACCGAGCCCCGCGACGACCATCTCGCGACGCTCCGCGCGAACGCCGATCGTGATCGCGTACTCGACGCCCGACGGGTGGAGCAGATCGCCGTACAGCTCGCTGTGGGACAAACGGCGGGGGTCAACTGCCTCGGACAAGCGCAGCGCCGGACGCCTTCGGGCGGTATGCGCCGACAGCAGCGGATGACCCGCCACGTCGCCCACGATTGCCGCGAACGCACCGCGGCGGCTCGGCATCGGCAGGGATCGCCTCATGTCGCACGACGCCCGTGGCGAGCTCGACGCGATCCCACATCAACACATCCGCTGGCACGAGCTCAGCGAGGCCCGACAGCGCCCGGCGTCGCAGCTCGGCCACCGTACGGGCTCCAAACAGCGCCCGGGCGAACTCGCGCGCCGCGCCCACGTCGGAGTCCACGAGCCAGGGCATGACCTCACCACTCACGATACACCCACGATCTGCCCCGGGGGGGGCGGCCGTGGGCAGCGCGCGCAGAACCGCTGCGCGCGAACAGCAGGTGCCCGCCGGTTCGCCCCCCGTCGCGCCTAGGAACAGAACCGCCGGTCCCTCAGGCCAAGTGCGCGGGGACTCTGTAGTCCGACGAGAACCCGTGCGGAACCCGCTGCGCGCCGCGGAGGTAGAAGTCTCCAGACTCGGACGCGTTAGTCGACCGCGAGTCGGACGGCCTTCGTCGGGTACCGAGGTGCCCGCTGTCCGCCTGTTCGTCGGTGCCGACGTGGGACCAGGAGCCGCGCTCCGACCGGGCACCTGCCTGTCGCCGCCATTGCGATCGTGGGCCTGTGCGCTGTCGGCGGATCGAAAGCCCTCGTCAGCTCGCGAGCGCACCGAGCGACGGCGCGTGCAGTGGTGGTTAGCTGGTGTTCGCGATTAGGCGCTCTGAGAGTTCCCACAGGCGGGCAGCGTTCTCCGGGGCGAGCGCGTAGGGCGCTACCCCGCTCGGCGTTTCGGGCGAGAAGTCGGCCAGCAGCACCTGGGCCTGGTTGCAGTCTTCGAAGTAGCGGCCGCCGATGCCGTCGAGTTGGTGCGACGTGGCGATGAGCACCGATGTCGCGGCGCCCTGTTCACGAGTCTTGAAGCCGAACGCGCCGGACTGCTCCTGACGTTCGCGAACCTGGGACCACACCCGCTTGAGCACGTCGGGGCTCATGTGCCTGCTGAGGTTCGTCTCGAAGATCGCGCCGGGATGCACCGCGTTGGCCGTGATGCCTTCGGGGGACCATCGCCGGTGTGCCTCGACCGCGAGCAGAATGTTGGCTGTCTTTGACTGTCCGTACGCGAGCCAGGGGTCGTAGGGTCGTTCGGCGAAGTGGGGGTCGTCGAACACGATCGGCGAGCGCAGATGACCGCGCGAGCTCAGCGACACGATCCGCGCCTCGGCGTCGCTGTGTGCGCCGGCGGCGAGCGCGTCGTGGAGCCCGCTGGTAAGGGCGAAGTGCCCGACGTAGTTGGTTGCGAACTGGAGCTCCCAGTCGCGGTCGGTCAGCTCACGGGATGGAGCGCCATCACGCCAGCGTTGTTGATTAGCAGGTGCAGCGGCCCGTCCCAGGCGGCGACGAACTCGCGCACGGAGTCGAGGTCGGCGAGGTCGAGTTTGCCGACGCAGACGGCCTGGTTGCCGGTCGTGCCGCGGATATCGCCAGCGGTCCGCTCGCCGGCGGCCGTGACTCGCACGGCGAGCATCACCTTTGCGCCTGTGGCGGCGAGCGCTCGCGCGGTCTCGATGCCGATGCCCGATGACGCGCCGGTCACGATCGCGCGCCGGCCGGAGAGATCGACGCCCTCCGCGACGTCGCAGATCGTCGACTCGGCGCCGAAGCCTGTGTGAATCATGGTGTTCTGAGTCATGCGGGTAGTGTGAAACGGACCGACAGCGCCCACCATAGATCTCCTGATCCTGGTACTGACACCCCCAGGCTGGCCGGGCTCAGGCGTCGTATCGTTTGGTACCGGATGCCAGCCAGGAACGTGATCGGCGAGTATCTCCGGGCACGCCGCGAACTCGTCCGGCCCGAGGACGTCGGCTTTCGGGACCTCGGGCGCCGCCGCACGCCCGGTCTGCGGCGCGAAGAGGTGGCGATGCTCGCGGGCGTCAGCGCCGACTACTACATCCGTCTCGAGCAGGGCCGTGATCAGCATCCCTCGCCGCAGGTGCTCGATGCGCTCGCGCGCGCCCTGCTGTTGGACGTGAACGGCACCGCCCATCTCCACGGTCTCGTACAGCCGCCTGCGCCGCGACGACGGCGGAGCAGCCGCCCAGAGCGCGCTCCGGCTGCGATCACGCAGCTGATCATGTCGTGGCCAACCATTCCGGCTTATGTTTTCGGTCGCTACCTCGACGTGCTCGCGGCCAACCCGCTTGCGACCGCGCTCGCACCGTGGTTCACCGTCGGCGAGAACCTTGTCAAGGGCGCGTTCCTCGATCCGCGGCGGCGCGAGCTTAGGCCCGACTGGGAGCGATCACTCACCGGCACGGTCGCTGCCCTGCGAGCCAACGTCGGCCGCGACATCGACGATCCGCGGCTGACCACGCTCGTCGGCGAGCTCTCACTGCGCAGCGACGAGTTCCGGCGGTTGTGGGCGCGCCACGACGCTCGGCCCAAGGGCAACGGCACGTCGGTGATGCACCACCCGCAGGTCGGCCGCCTCGAACTGTCGTACACCAAGCTTCCGATCCCGGACACCGACCGCCAGACCCTCTCGATCTACCACGCCGCGCCGGGCAGCCCCAGCGAGCGGGCGCTCGCCTTGCTGGCCACGACCACCGTCCCCGAGCGCGAACCCGAGCGGATGCTCAGAGACTGATCAAGCGAACCGCAACATCGCGATCGTGCTGTGCCGCGACCCCGTTTTCCCCGACCGCCTGCCGTCACGCTCCCCGTCGCAGCGGGGGGTGACGCCGTGCGCCCGGGAGGTGAGATCGTCGGCCCGGGGTGCTTCGTCGCCTAAGCGCAAGCCGGCTCGGGACCGTCACCGCGATCGAAGCGATCGTCCGCCAGGACGGCCGCCGTCCGTCGAATGCAGCCACGGGAGGCGGCTGGCCGTTCCTGCTGCCTGACGCCTATAGGAGCCACGCGAGCCTGGCTACCGCTTCGGTTGGAGAAGGACGACACCGGCATCCGCTCCGACCGCCGTCTTAGTCTCCACCCGTAGCTTCCCCCCAAAGCCCAAAGGAGCGGTCACGGTTGTGTGGCCGGTCCGCGGGCGATATTTCAAGGCTGATGGTGCTTGAGATCTCCAACCGCATCTCGGAACCGGACTGCCAGGATGCGGTCGAGCTCTCGGATGACCACTACACCCTCCACCGTGCGGACGGTCTTGCTCGCGCCGTCGCGCAACTCCAACTCCAGGACGTGGTTGGAGTCGGGGACAAGCCTCACGAGCCAGCGGCGCCCTTCGAGGTCCTCGGCCATGCCCCACGCACCGCGTGAGCATGCCGATTCTGCCGACACGAAATGCGTCCCCCGACCGTTGGCGGGCACATTCTCCTGAGAGAGGGCCAATCCGTCCGATCCAGGGGTTAGCCACACGCTCGCGGTACTCGACCAGCTGACAAACCTGACCTGTTCGGGCAGCAGGCCGTAGCGCTCGATCACCGGAGGAACGAGCCGGGGCGGATCCTCGACGTCGCCTTCGTTCTGAGCACGCCTGAACACGGAGAAATGCGCTGTCAGCAGCGGATGGACTGACCCGCTATCTGGCGGATGCTCCTCGTTCCCGTCCACGACAGGGATTGTCGTCCGCATACGGCTCCGCGCCCAGAGACACTGCCCCCTTGATCGATGAGCGGCAGGAGCGGCGTTAGTCGATTCTTAGGAGCGCGTCCCCGAGGGCAACCCGGTCGCCCGGTCGTAGACGGCATCGGCCGACACGAACGCCGTTCACCGTGGTGCCGTTCGTCGATCCAAGATCACGGATCACCCAGTTGCCGTCACGAAAGAAGAGCTGCGCATGCCGACGGGACACCGCCTCGCTTGAGAGCACGACGTCGCAAGCCCGGCTTCGTCCCACGACCAGCTCGCTCTTGCCGCCGTTCCAATCGAGCGCAAGCAGCACCGCGGACGGCTCGGGCGGCTCCGACCCGGTCAATCTGACCGTGCCCAGCGCGGCGGCCGCCGCGCCGCGAAGCCTCTCGTGCCATCGGCTAGGCGCGGTTCGGAGGCTCAGGTCTCCGATCAGAGCCCGTGGATCGATCAGCCGGTCGGCGAACACGCGATCCAAGCGATGCGCGAAAGTCTCCTCGCTCAACAGCCCATCGGCGTAGGCGGTGTTCAGCACCCGCGCGATATGCCTCCGTGATGCTCCCGGGACGAGCATCCTCGAAGTGTGCCGCCGAAATCACCGCCTGTCCAGATTTCGGTAGCCGCGTGGACTCCCAATCTCGCGACCCGCGCTAGCTTCTGGTCCTCGATCATTGCGACACGGTGCCCCTCGCTCTCTCCGGACGGCCCGCCGGGGTTAGGAGGTATTCATCTGACGGTGCTCGATTTGGCCGGGCCAGGGCGCTTCTTTTCGCTGATCGCTGCGCTCCTGGCGGCCTGGAGTGTCACCGTTCGACCGGACCGTGACAGAAGCCTGAGCGCCTGTGAGCTGCCGTGTGCGAGGCCGGTGGCGCGGGACAGGGGCCGGGTTGAGCCCCGGCCCCATGCTTGTTTGGAGTCTGGCTACTGTTCAATCAGCTTGGTTGGCTGAGGCGAGCGGTGCGCCGGTGGGTCACGTAGAGCGCTGAGCCCAGGAGAACGAGGATCAGTGCGATGGTGGCTCCGGCGCCGATGCCGGCGTCGCCCCAGCCGAATCCGTCGGGCTCGGAGACCTTGATGATCGAGGGCGGCGGCGGGCTCAGGGGTGCGCTGCCGGCGAGGGAGTCTCGTGCTGCGATTTCCTGGGCGACTCGAGCTCGTTGGGCCTGGATCGCGCGAACGGCGGGATTCGCGGCGCCGCGTGAGTGCGGATTGACTGCGGGTGGCGCCTGGGTCTGACTGGTCGCTGCGGGCGGGTCCAGAATGGGCCATATGTTCGCCGCGGTCGGCGCGGGCGGGTCCAGAATGGGCCATATGTTCGCCGCGGTCGCCGCGGGCGGGTCCGGGTTGGGCGGGGCCAACGCGGCGGACGGGGCAGCGGCGGCGAGCGCGAGCACGAGGACGAGGGCGATGCTGGTGCTGATGTGGTGGTGGCGGAACATGGTTACCCCTTTGGGTTCGCTGATCGCGGGCTGCGATCGGATCTCCCGGAACCGTGCCGGTCGGTGGTATGAGGCCGGCCAGTGGCGGTCAGAGGACGGTAAGAAGTCCGGAGCTACGGGCCTTTTGCGTATACAGTCGCGGTTGGGCGCCAACAGTTGGATCGGGTGTGGACTTTCGAATACCTGGGCCGCTTGAGGTCGCGCAGGACGGTCGCTCGCTTGGGTTGGGCAGGCGCGCAGCAGCGTGCGCTGCTGGTTGTGCTGCTGATTCACCGCGGCGAGGTGCTCTCGACTGATCGGCTGATCGACGAGCTGTGGGGCGAGCACGCTCCCTCGAGCGCGATCAAGGTCGTTCACGGCTACATCTCGCACCTGCGCAAAGCGCTCGGCGACGATGTCATCTTGACGCGGGGACACGGCTACCTGCTCGCGGTCAACGAGCGGGAGCGTCGATGTGGACCGCTTTGAGGCGCTGGTGGCCGACGGCCAAAGCGCCCTCGCCGCCGGGGACGCGGCGGCCGCCGACCAGGGCCTGAGCGAGGCGCTCGCGCTGTGGCGCGGCGAGCCGTTGGCCGATTTCGCCTACGAGCGCTTCGCGCAGGGCGAGATCGCCCGGCTTGGGCAGGCGCGGCTTGGCGCTTTGGAGGATCGAATCGACGCGCGGCTGGCGCTCGGCGAGCACGCACGGCTGGTGGGGGAGCTCGAGGCGCTGGTGCGCGAACATCCGATCGCGCGAGCGCTTGGTCGGTCAGCTGATGCTCGCGCTGTACCGATCGGGGCGCCAGGCCGAGGCGCTTGAGAGCTACCGCGTCACCCGGCGTCAGCTGGTCGACGAACTCGGGCTCGAGCCCGGACGCGAGCTTCAGGAGCTCGAGAAAGCGATCTTGGCTCAGGATCCGGCGCTGGAGTCGCCCGCCCGGGATGCCCGCCGCGAGCTGCGCACGACCGCTCGGCGGGGGCGGCGCGCCGGGGTGGTGATCGCTGCTGGGGGGGCGGTGCTGCTTGCTGTGCTGATCGCAGCGGCGGTCAGACTGGCGGGCTCTGGCACGAGCAGCACCGTGCGGGTGGCGCCCAACTCGCTGGCCGCGATCGACACCGACTCCAACCGCGTCGTGGGACAGGTCGCGGTCGGCACGCGACCGGGCGGGATCGCGTTCGGGTCCGGGTCACTGTGGGTCGCCAACCTCGACGATCAGACGATCTCGCGTGTGGACCCCGAGACGCTTGACCGGCTGGGCGCGATCACCGTCGGCGGGCCTCCGACCGGGATCGCCGCGGCTGGCGGCCGGGTGTGGGTCGTGGTTTCCAGTGCGACCGCGACCTCCGTGTCGGTCCGTCGCATCGATCCGGAGTTTGACCGGATCGACGAGAAGGCCCCGATCGGCAACGTCCTCCCGGGAAGCCCGGGAGCCGTCGCGGCGGAAGGAGACGCGCTTTGGGTGGCGCCGTATTCGGGTGAGCTGACGCGCCTGGACCCGCAGACAGGACGTGTCGTCACGCACGTTGACCCCAACGCGGCGCCCGGGGGCATCGCTGTCGGCGCCGGTGTGGTGTGGATGACTGACAGCTTCGCCGGCAACGTGATTCGGGTCGACAACCCCACGGGCCTGGTGACCCCGCTTGCGGTCGGTCCTGGGCCGAGCGGGATCGCGGTCGGCGTCGGTGGCGTCTGGGTCGCCGACAGCGGCGCCGACAAGCTCGTCCGGATCGATCCGAACACCAGAGCGGTGACGGCGACGATCGGAGTCGGGCGGTCCCCGACCGGTGTGTCCGTCGGCGCCGGCTCGGTATGGGTCGCCAACAGCGGCGACGGGACCGTGACGCGGATCGATCCTGCGACCAACAAGACGATCGCGACGATCGCGGTCGGCGGCAGTCCACAAGCAATCACCGTCGTCGGCGGTCGCGCCTGGGTAACGGTCGACGCGCAGACGCGCGGGGACGGCGGCCGCGCCAGCGAGGGTGGCACCGCACGACTCGACACCTTCTACGACATTGGCTCCATGGACCCGGCAGTCGCGTACGAGACCGAGGCGTGGCAGCTGCTGTACGCGACCTGCGCGAACCTGCTCAACTACCCCGACCGCGCGGGGCTGGCGGGGTCCCAGCTCGTGCCCGAGGTCGCGCAGTCGCTGCCGGCACGCTCGGCCGACGGCAAGAGCTACACGTTCACGATCCGCACCGGCTTCCGGTTCTCGCCGCCGTCGACCGAGCGGGTCACCGCGCAGACGTTCAAGGCCACGATCGAGCGCACCCTCAGCCCGGCAATGAAGAGCCCGATCGCCTACGAGTTCGCCGACATTGTCGGCGCGGGCGCCTACATGGCCGGCAAGACGGCTCACATCGCGGGAGTGACCGCGCGAGCAAACACGTTGACGATCCGGCTGACCAAACCTGCGCCGAACCTGCCCGCGCGGCCCGCGCAGCCCTTCTTCTGCGCGGTGCCATCCAACACCCCGCTCGACCCGCACGGCGATGGAGTGATCCCGTCCGCCGGCCCCTACCGGGTCGCGTCCAATACGCCCGGTCAAGGTGTGGTACTGACGCGCAACCCCAACTATCACGGCAGTCGCCCGCACCGGCTCGCGCGGATCGAGCTCGCGGTCAGGATTCCCGGCCCTCGTGCCGTTGCTCAAGTTCAGGCGGGCATCGCCGACTACGCCATGGACGGCGAGGTCGACAGCACCAACGCCGCCACGCTCGCCGCTCGCTACGGCCCACGCAGCGCGGCCGCGAGAAGCGGGCACCAGCAGTACTTCGCAAATACCGAATCCGTGCTCGACTATTTCGCACTGAACACCCACCGTCCGCTGTTCGCCGACGCGCGGCTCCGCCAAGCCGTCAATTACGCGATCAACCGCGCCGCGCTGGCCCGCCTCGGCGACGCCTTTGCGTCGGTGCCCGAGCACCCCACCGATCACTACCTGCCGCCAGGGATCCCCGGCCTCCCGCCGGGCAGATCTACCCGTTCACCCCGGACCTGACCAAAGCAAGACAGCTCGCCAAAGGACACGCCGGCGCAACCGCCGTCCTTTACACGTGCAACCGGCCGACGTGCATCCAGCAGGCCCAGATCGTCACGAACGATCTCGCCGCGATCGACCTGCACGTCGTCGTCAAGACGTTCGAGGATCGTGCGTTAGCCCGCAGGATCGGCACGCCCGGTGAACCGTTTGACATCTTCGGGGAGGCCAGCTGGGTTGCCGACTACCCCGATCCCACAGGGGTTCTCGACCCGCTGCTTGAGGCAAGCAGCAGCGGCCCCACGCTCGATGATCCGACATACCGCAGGCGACTAGCCGCCGCGGCACGGCGCACCGGGCCCGAGCGCTACCTGGCCTACGCACGACTCGACGCGGACCTCGTGCGCAACGCCGCACCGCTGGTCGCGTACGGCAACCCATCCACCCACGA
>CAWJMH010000020.1:0-376388 GCA_963843915.1 uncultured Solirubrobacterales bacterium | reverse complement strand
CAGCTGGGGCACTCGCACCTGTCCACGACCGGCACCTACCTGCAAGGCATCTCCTCAGAGGAGATCGTCTCGCCCGTCCACGCCCGGCGCGCGCCGATGATGCACGCCAGCGCCGGACTGGCCCTTTAGAGCACAACCATGCGGGAGCGCATGACGCGCTCCCGCGACTCGCCACCCGCCGGTCCAGGGCCGACGATCGCTTCGCGCGTAAGCGGCAGCCAGCCGCCACTAGCCCTGGCGTGGCATTGCGATAGCGCGAGCCGAGCGGGCGACAGAGGAAAAGATGACATGAGCAGGCCCGGGGTTCGTGGCGTCGCGGTTGAGCCGGCGGCAGGTGGTCGGCCCTCCGTGTCGAACGACGTGGGTTGAAGGCGTGCGCGGTTGCAGCCCGCGCCGCCGGTCATTCGAATAGGAGGACCGACCGTGAGTGACGGTATGGCATCGGGCGGGCGTGACGCCGGCGCGGTCACGGGCGCGCCGTTTGTGATGGGCGAGGAGCCGGGGGCGATCGTGGCTGGGTTTGACGTGCACCGCCGGCAGATCACCGTCGACGCGCTGGATACCGCGACCGGCGAGGTATCGCGGGGGCAGATCGAGTCCACGCCGGCGGCGGTCGAGGAGTGGGTCGCCGGGTTCCCTGGCCGGGTGGTTCATGTCGCTGTTGAGGCGTGCACGGGCTGGCTGTTCGTGTGCCGGGCGCTCGAGCGCTGCGGCGCGATCGCGCACTTGGCCGAGCCGGTGGAGACCAGCGCGCTGCGGGGTCGCAAACGGCGCGCGAAGACCGACCGCACCGACGCCAAATGGCTGCGGGAGTTGTTGTGTCCAGGGTCGGCTGCCGGAGGCGTGGCTACCGCCTGAGCATGTGCGCCAGTGGCGCTCGCGCGCCCGGCTGCGGAACACGCTCGTCGCCGAGCGCACCAGCTGGACCCAGCGGATCCGCGCGACGCTGTATCACCACGGTGTCGCCGGCGCCCCGGATGAGCTGCGCACCCTGGCCGGCCGCCGGTTCCTCGCCGGTCTCGAACTCCCGCTCGACGCGCGCGAACGGATCACGACCGCGCTGGAAATCATCGACCTGCTCGACGCGCAGCTCGCCGAGACTCGAGCGGGACCTGCGCGCGCTCGCGCGCCGCCAGACCGGCTGCCAGGCGCTGATGACCCAGTACGGCATGGGCGAGATCTCCTCCCTGGTCACCCTGTGCGAGCTCGGGGACGTCACCCGGCTGCACGCCTCCCGCCAAGCGGTCCGGATGGCCGGGATCGATATCGGCGTGCACCGCTCCGACCGCCACGCGCAGCTGGGCAAACTCACCCGGCAAGGCTCCGCGCCCTTGCGCTGGGCGCTCTATGAAGCCGCGCAATCGCGTCGCCATCAAGCCAGCCCCGACTACCACGACTATCACGCGCTGAAGGACCGCGGGCTCTCCCACACCCGCGCGTCCTGACCATCGCGCGCAAACTCGCCCGCCGCTCCTACCACATCCTCCGGGCGCTCGGCCCCGCCGCGCTCGACCCACCCACCCAGACCAGCGCTCCGACCAAGCCCACCCATCACCGATGCGCTCCAAGCGTGCGGCCAGCTCCAGCAGCGATCGAGGCACCCACGCCCGCGTGGCGGCCCACGAAAGACAGAGCGGCCGCAGTCGCTCCACCGGAACGACCGATCAACCATCAAGTCACCGGCCGCCAACGCTCGCGGCCGCGGGCCCAGATAAGCAAGGGCGTCCACGGAGCAAGCCCAAACCCTCATCCTGCCCGTTCCGCCGGCTCATCCATGACCAGCGGGCGACCCCCTCACGCAGACACCCCCCGCCACCACAAGCACGCACAAACCACGGCCTTGACACCCGAACCCGAGCACAGATAAGCAATCGCGCGGAGCCCACGCCGCGCACGATTGACTGACCTCCTCGACGACGACAGCGACCGACGGCGACCCGGAAGCCCCGTGGTTAAGGGAGATCTGCCCGCTTCCGTCCTGGCCGTCCCGGTCCCTCCAGAAGCCGCACCCCCGGGAGCTGCGCGGTTCCCGCGCAACTCATCGAAGTCGGCCTCACGTTCGAGAAGCTCGTGGCGGACCAGAGCGGGGCTGTCGCGACGTTTGTCCGCCTTCCCGACGCGAGCAACCAGGCGCTGCTGGATTGCGCGCCTGGAGCAGCCACCTCGGTGCCACTACGGTTTCAGGTGCAAGCGACGGCGGCAATGCCGAGCCCGAGCGGGACCTTGTAACAACACAGCTTCCCGAGCTGAAAGCGTCGGACTCACGGGCAACCTCCGGCACCGAACGGTAAGCGCAGTCGAGAGACCGCATGCCGGCTGACACGGCGCGATGCCGAGGTGTTCTACGAGACTGTGTAACCGGCCGATTGGAGAAGCTCGAGTGCCTGAGACCGCTGCTGCTTCGGGACCCATAGGGAAATAGCCGAGTACGACGGGCCGTCGCCTATCGCAACGTAGTAGTAGTTCAGGTGCGGCGAGGTCGTACCGAGGGGCAAGTTGAAAATCCCCCCGGAAAGCGCACTCTGGATCTCTTGGAGCGTGCCCTCCTCCGGGGTTCCTGGTCGCGCGTCGGTGCTGAACCGAATGCCCGGCACGTCCGCGATGAGCTCCTCCACGGATCTTGCGATTGGCATCGTTGCGTCCCCCATTTCGTTGATCGAGCGCCAGTGTCGCATCTATCTTGTAGCTCGACAAACCCCTAGACCGCAGGTTCGGCCTCCGACTGGCTCGTACCTCGCGCGGCCGCTCCGGACGACGGTGCAGCCCCCCAGTTCGACGCGCATCGAGACCGGCGGCTACAGATTCGAGTCCTACTTTTCGCACCTCATCGAGCCGCCGCCACCTCACCAATGAGCCCAACCGCGTTAATCACTAAATCCGACTTGACTGCGCTTTAACCGATCAGCGCGAGACCATCGTCCAGCCAATCCAGATCGCTTCAAGCACTACCCCGACTCCAGCAACGATTGCGAGAGCCACGCGCCAGGCAGTTCCCTGGCCTGGCGGTGGAATTACTAGTGCAACGATTCCGCTCAGCAGGGCCATAATTCCTAGGTGATACAAGTTTCGGGCGGTCGATGCCCACTTGTTCGCCGTCACAATTTCGTCGTGGAGATACTTTCGGGGCCAGGCGCCGAACCATTTCGAGCCCACGTGGACCGCTTGCCAGCCGTCCGTGTCGCTCCATCCGGGGAGTGCAGCACCGTCCGGGCCGGTTCCGGCAGCATTGTCGCCCTCGGGAAAGAACTGCGGATACCAGTCTGCTAGGTCGGCAGGGCTGTGCGAGTGGTAGCGAGCGGCAATACCCGCCTGAACCGTCCCTATGAGCAGCAGGCCCGCCAGAAGCAGCAGAATTGCAGCAAGCTCCGGAACGGCCGAGAAGGGATGCGAGTCTCGAATGACGCGCACGTCGCGACCCACTTCCACCGTCGTCGTCTCATCCGCAAATGTCGGGAGAAGCAAGACGAGCAAGGTAAACGAGAAACCTGCCAAGAGTGGTGCCGCGACCGTGCAGGCCACGTCGATTGAGCGACGAAACCCCGGATGGCCCTCAAAAGGCCAAACTTGACTGGCGGCTTCCGGTGGCGCCTGTCCGGTCACACGCCCTCAATGCCGAGAAGCAGCTCGGCGACCTCTTGGTTTAGTTGGAGACGTCAGAACCCGAGGACGCGTTAGTTGGAGTCTTGTGTCCAGTCGACCCGCCTGTCCCTGTCGGAACCGGATTGATCCCCTTGCCCTTAAGTCCACCCTCAGCGGGATCGGATGCCTTCCCACCAGCCTGCTCGCTCACCGGTGAGCCATCGTCTCGATCTTCGTCATCGCTGGCCATTTGCAGCTCCCCTTGTTACGTACGCCACTTCCACCGAGTCTAACGCTGATATATCCGTCTTAGCAACAGCGTCGACCGACTCATGGCGCGAACGGGAGAGCGGAGAGCCGCAGATGCTCTTCCGACAGCCGGCATCAATCAATCGACTTTCGGGGCGATTGGGTTCATTGTTGGCGCCGAGGACGGCTCGACAAATTCCATCAGGCGGCAATCTGCCTCACCTCTGGGTCATGTTTCCGCGGGACAGGAAGCAAGGACCGGCACCGACGCGGAGGACCGACCCAAGAACCTCGACGCGCGACTTGGCTCCCGTCGGTCCTAACCACAATGGAGTTCCTGCGGCTCCCTAATGCGATTCCGCCAGTGCTAAGCAACGGACTGCTGGCGCTCGCTTTCATCCGCGGAACGAGCTGCTGCTGGTCGAAGCTCGACGACTGATTTGCGACGCAGGCAGCGCGCGCCCTCAGAGACGCGTTGGATCGCAGCACTCGCTATCGCCCAGATCTAAGCATGCGGGGCGTGGGCTCCGCGCGACTGCTTTCCTCTGTCGCCCGCTCGGCTCGCGCTATGGCAATGCCACGCACTCAGCCGTCGTGCCGCGGGCGGGCGGACGACTGCATGGCCCGGATGATGCGCAAGTCGAACCACGTGAGGTCGCCGTCGGACGCCGCGCTATTGCTTTTTAGGGCTTCTGACGACTGGTTCGCAACGGATCCAGTCGCGCGGAGTCGCCCGCGGGGATGACTGCATTGGCCAGTGGCGATCGCCAGCGCCGGCCGGTGTCGCGTGGCGGACTTGCGCATCTGAGGAGGGGGGTCGGTTGGAGCGCCGCAGGGAGCGCGTTCGACGACGAAGCAGCGGCCGGCACGAGCACGGTTCGGGGGGTCGCCTCTCGCAAGCGGGCCTGGCGCCGGAGTCCGGTGATGGGATCGGAGTGTCGTTCTCCGAGAGCGGTATTGAGTCCCTCGTCCGGCCAGAGGGTTGGCGACGGCTGCAGGGATTCGCGGGGAGTACCGGCGCTTCCAACGTCGCCTTCCGCGGGATTACGCCCGATCCGGCGACGGCCGTCCGGGCCGTCGCCGGATCGGGCGTCGATGGTGGGCCGGTCGGGGGACTCGCTCAATAAACATAGCCAACTTCCTGAACGTCGACCGCCAACAAGGTTGAGCCGTACAGCTTCGACAGCCAAGCAACCAGGCCGAGGACGAAAAGTAAGAGTGGCGAAGGGATCTTCCGTGATGATTTGGCCCGGTTGACAAGGACGACTAGTTACTTCCCGCGGAAGAAGTCAGGGGTGTGAGAGAGGGCTTTTCCGTCCGGTGTGACGGTGAGAATTCCCTGCTGGTGATGGGTTTTCTCGTTGAAAGGGGAGTTGATGCTGACGCTCTTGGCCGAGCAGCCGGAGTGCCTGTGGGACGACGCTTTGCCGATCGAGGTGAAGGAGTTGCCCGAGGATCTTGCGGCACTGGACGCGTTGTTGGCCGATCAAGAGTTGCTGTGGCCGTTGGTGGAGCGCTGGCGCCAGGAGTTCCGGGAGACCGGGCGGCTGGTGCTGACCGAGGGACGCCCGACGATCGCGCTGGAGACCTACGTCAGGTTGATGGTGCTCAAGCAGCGCTACCGGTGGGGGTACCGGACGCTGGTCGCGGAGGTGTCGGACTCGATTCATCTACGCCGGTTCTGCCGGATCAGCCTGGCCGAGCGGGTGCCGGACGAGTCGACGGTCCGCAAGCTCACGCGGCGGATCGGGCCGGAGACGGTGTCGGAGCTCACGCGCGTGCTGATCGTGAGGGCGACGCGGGAGAAGCGGTTCCGGCCGCGGGCGGTCCGGATCGACTCGACCGTGATCGAGGCGGATGTGAAGTACCCGACCGACGCGGGGTTGGCATCCGGCGGCGTGCACGTCCTGGCCAGGGAGGGGCGCAAGCTCGCGACGTTGATCAAGGAGAAGCAGGCACGGGTGCGGGATCGCTCGCGGGCGATGGGTCACAAGCTCAGAGCAATCACCCGCACGATCCGCCGTCGCTCCGGCGAGGCGAAGCAGGAAGTCCTGAAGCTGACGGGAGAAACGGGAGAGTTGCTGGAGCGCTCGATCCGCGAGGCACGCCGGCTGGCGCAGGTCGCCAGGCGCAACGCGCGTGGGCGGGGCGCGGACGCGAAGCTCAAGGCGGCCGCCACTTTGGAGGAGATGGCCGATCGCTGCGAGAAGGTCGTCCGGCAGATCAAGCAGCGCGTGGCGGGCGAGGCGATCAAGAACCGGATCGTGTCACTGTTCGATCCGGACGCCAGGCCGATCCGCAAGGGGAAGCTGGGCAAGCCCAACGAATTCGGGTTCGTGTCGCAGTTGGCGGAGGTGACCGAGAACACCAAGCGCGGCGCCAGCGGGCTGATCCTGCCGGCCTCGACCGAGATCGGCAACCCGGCCGAGGACACGCTGCTACCGGGCACGGTCGCCGAGCTCGAGCGACTCGGGATCAGGGTGCGAGAGGTCGCGCTCGATGGTGGGTTCAACGTCGGGCCGACGAACACCGCGCTCGAGGACCTTCAGCCGAAGAACGTGTTCATCGCTGGCCGCCAGCAACCGGGCTCGAAGCGCACCCAGCGCCGGTTGCGGCGCTACCGCACCGGCGCGGAGGGCCGGATCAGCCACCTCAAGCGCCGCTACGGGCTGGACCGATCCCGGCTGAAAGGCGACGAGGGCCGGCAGATCTGGACTGAATGGGCGATCCTGGCCTACAACTCGGACACGCTCGCCGTCCGGGAGCGGTGAAACACTCCCAACCGCTCCTTCGACAAGAGCAAACCCATTCACCGCGAACGGCCGCGCGAGAACCCCTCCGCGGCCGTTTCGTTTCTCAAGGGTTTTTCCGCGGCAAGTAGTTAAGCCATGTCACGGCATGAGGTCAAGCGCGTCGTGAGAGGTGAAACATGCAAATGACATTGACTTAGTAACTCGACGTCGACCCAACTCGTCCGACCCGTGGTGTACGCTATTTACTAACATGATCAAAAGGTGACCCCGGCGGTGCTTGCAACACCCCGGGGTCTGGCCGAGACCTGTATAGGAGGTCCCGACAATGCAAGCCTACTCCTTGGGGGCGCTAGATCCCGTGACAGCGGCGCCTCCCGTATCGTCGGTTTCGTCACGCGTGAGCGGCGACCACGGTGCCTTGGCATGGGGGTCAAGTGAGCGACCCCTCAATGCTCTATGCGCAGCACAGGCCCTGGCGTCGTTGCTGCTCGAGGGACTGAGCGATCAGGACCTCGCCGTCTTCGCCCGGCGCCTGCTGCCCCATCTGCAGGAAGGGCGAGCCGACCGCGCGCGAGCGCATTCCGTCTACACCGTGGCGTCGCTCGCTGCAGAACTCGGCGTGTCGGCCAAGGCGGTTCGTTGCGCGATATCCCGGCACGAGTTGCAGGCCGTCAAGCGCGGATCGCGCTGGATCATTTCGGCAGATGCCGTTAGCGAGTGGGCGGCGGCCGAGGCGGATCATGCGACGGGCCGCCGGCGGCGTGCTCCGCTCCCCGCCGCTCCCAGGGCGGCCGGTCCCTCGCTCCGGTCGGTCTTATGCGGAGAGAGCCCAGCGGCACGCCACGGGGTTCGCGGAGGCTCCCGATGAGCGTCGAGAAGGTGACGCGGGCGGGTCGCGAAGTCGTGTGGCGTGTGCGGTGGCGGCAGCACGGCAGAAACCGTGCGCGAACGTTCAGCACTCGCCGCGACGCCCGCGACTTTGACGCAGAGGTCCGGCGGCAACGTCGGGCCGGAAGCCTCCCAACGCTTGACGCCGGCACCGAGACCCTCGGCGAATACGTGACCGAAACGTGGGCCGCGTCGCATGCCGCGACGCTCGCCGCGAAGACGCGGCTCCACTACGCGAGCCTCTACGACTACCACCTCCGTCCGTACCTCGGGTCGATCGCTCTCCGCGAGATCACGCCGGAGGTCATCGGGCGTTGGCAGGCAGACCGCCTGGCATCGGGGGCGGGTCCCATTGCGATTCGGCATGCGATGGATCTGCTCGGCTCGATCCTGGAGCACGCGTTCGTCGGCGGGCACGTCTCGGCGAATCCTGCCCGGCGCGTGAAGAAGGCAAGATCGCCTAGGCGGGAGGAGGTTCAACCGCTTTCGCCCGGAACGATCGAGGCGATGCGGAAAGCGCTCGACGCGCGCGACGCGACGCTCATCTCTGTCCTTGCGTACGCAGGTCTTCGTCCGGGTGAGGCGCTGGGTCTGCGGTGGGGAGACGTCCGAGAGCAGACCCTGCTCATCCAGCGGGCGATCTCGCTTGGCGAGGAGTCCGACACCCAAGACGCGCCAGCACCGGACGGTCCGGCTATTAGCGCCGCTCGCTGCGGATCTGCGGTCCTGGCGGATGGCCGCCGGTCGCCCCGGCGATTCTGAGCTTGTGTTCCCTGGCAAGGAGGGCCAGCCGTGGACACAGGCGGCGTACCAGTCGTGGCGCCGCCGAGCGTTCAACAGGGGTATTCAGGCGACTGGCTTGGGGCATGACCGCCCGTACGACTTGCGCCACAGCTTCGCGTCGCTGCTGCTCTACGAGGGACGGAGCGTCATCTACGTGGCGCGGCAGCTCGGTCACGACGCACACTTGACGTTGACCCGATACGGGCACGTGATCGACGAGCTTGAGGACCAGCCCCGGATCGAGGCCGAAACTGCGATCGCCAATGCGCGGCTTGCGGTCCGCGGGGGTGGCGCTGCGGCCGTGCGGGAATTCGGCTCGTGACAGAGAAGAACTTGATCGGCGACCGACGACCGACGGGACGGGGTGGATCGCCGATTTGCCGGGTCGCGGCTTATATTTGGGCGCGTGTCGACGCACGCGCCGGACAACCGCGATGAGCATCTCGAGCTGCCAGTCGAGGAGTTGCTCCGCCGCGCTCGCCCGTTACCCCCGCACGATGAGATGGTGATCGAGGACCTCAGCGAGGACGAAGGCGCCGCCTTCTTGGCGGCCGTCGAGTCGTGAGCTCGGTCCGGTCGCGGGGGCCGATCGTCATCGACACGGACGTTTTCAGCGCGGATCCGTCCCGGGCTCGCGGCTCGCCGAGCGCTACGCGCCGCTGATCACTGGCCGGCTGGCATTCATCTCGTTCCAGGCGGCTGCGGAGCTCCGGTATGGGGCGATACGCCGCGGCTGGGGCCCGCCGCGGACGCTCAGGATGGAGGCGAAGATCGAGCGGGTCGAGGTTGTTCACAGCGGCCCTGAACTCGTGGCGGTCTACGCGCGGCTTCGAGCTGACTGCGTCGCCGCCGGGCACGCGCTCGGCCAGAAGGAGCACACAGCCGATCGCTGGATCGCCGCCACCGCGATCCGGCTGGGGATTCCGCTCGTATCGAACGACGGAATCTTCCGCGGTGCCCCAGGCGTCGAGCTCGAGACGCTTGCATCCGGCTGACCGGCAGCGCGATCCGCAGCGATCTCGCATGTACCCGTTTGGTACCCGCGACAGCCGCCGCCGCAGCCCGGAGTGCTTTCGGGCAAACAAAAAGGTAAAAAGGTAAAAAGGTGTAACCGTTCAGTCGTCGGGGCCTTGGGCAGGGATTCCTGCTTGTTGCAGCGAATCTTGCGAGCATGGAGCGTGCCGAGGCGGAGGCGATTTATGACGCCGGCCGCGAGGTGTGCGTGCAGTTCATTCTCGATCTCGCTGCGCGCGTGGAGGCGCTGGAGGAGCGGTTGAGTCGGTTGGAGGCCCGGGCGCGTCAGGATTCGCGCACGAGTTCGAGGCCGCCATCGTTGGATCCACCGAAGACGCGGGCGCAGCGGCGGGCGGAGGCGCGCGCGAAGGCGAAGGAGTTCATGCGCGGGGAGGGCGAGCAGCGCAAGGCGGGCGGTCAGCCGAGCCATTGCGGTGCGGGCCGGGAGCTACGTCCGGAGGATCAGATCGATGAGATCGTCGATCACTACCCGGACGCGTGTGGCGGGTGCGGTCGCGCGTTTGCTGACAGCGAGCGGCTGCCCAGGCGGCAGTTCGGTCGCCACCAGGTCGCGGAGTTGCCGCCGATCAGCGTGATCTGGACCGAGCATCGCACGCACCAGCTGCGTTGTCCGGAGTGTCGCTCGCGGACCAGCGCCGGGTTGCCTGACGGGATCGGTGGCTGCGCGTTCGGGCCGAGATTGCAGGCCGCGGTCGTGACTTTGACTGCCCGGCACCGTGTCTCGCGCCGCGGGATCTGTGAACTCGCGCGTGACCTGTTCGGCGTGACGCTCTCGACCGGCAGCGCGGATGCGATCTGCCAGCGCGCCTCAGACGCTTTGGCCGGCCCGCACCTGCAGTTGCAGGACTGGGTACTGGATCAGAGCGCTGTGCATGTCGATGAGACCGGCTGGCGAACCCGCGGTGCGGGCCGCGCGTTGTGGACCGCGACCACGCTGGATGCGGCGTTCTTTGTGATCGCCGAGCACTGCAACCGCGAGCAGTTCAACGCGCTGATCGGCCCCTACCCAGGAATCGTGATCTCCGATCGCTGGAACGGCTACAGCCATCTCGACCCCAACCAGCGCCAAGTGTGCTGGTCGCACCTCCAACGCGACTTCCGCCGCCACGCCGACGGCCTGGCCGAGCAGAAGGCCTTCGGCGAGAAGGGATTCCCGCTCACCAAGCAGGTGTTCGCCGCCTGGCGCGCCTACCAGCACGAGCACCACGACCGCGACCGCCTCCAGGCCGAGATCGCACCGATCCAAGCCGAGCTACGACAACTGCTCCAAGACGCCAGCCCAAAGCGCCAACGCAATCGCTGGCACCGCCAGTTCGCCAACAACCTGCTCAAGGTCCGGCCCGCGCTCTGGACCTTCACCCGGATCGATGGGATCGAACCGACCAACAACCCCGCCGAGCGCGCGCTCCGCGGACCCGTGATCCACCGAAAACTCTCGCTCGGCACCCAAAGCGAAACCGGCGAACGGTTCGCCGAGCGCGCGCTCTCCGCAGCCACCACCTGCCGCATGCAACACCGCTCGCTGTTCACCTACCTCAGCGAACTCCTCACCGCACACAATCGCGGCGACCCATTCCCCGCGCTCACCTAAGCAGGCCCCGGGGACTGAACGCTTACTAAAAGGTCCTGCTTTGCAGGACCTTTTACTGATGGAGCTAGGGGGACTCGAACCCCCGACCTCCTGGGTGCGATCCAGGCGCTGAGGCTGCAGAACGCGGAAACGGCGGCGATTCTGTATCGCGGAAACCCAGTAATTGTCGGTGTGTGAGCCCAATTTGATGCCCAAATCTGATGCCCAATCGGGGCCGCTCGGCGTCCGAAGACGTCCACCACGATCGCGGTCGAGGCGGCCGGCATGGCATGTCGCGCGCAGCGGAGTTCGGGACCGCATAGTCGAGTCGGGCACCAGCAAGCGAGTTCGAGCCGTGGCCCTCCTTCGCGGTAGACGGGTTTGCCTGCCGCCTTGCCGAATGCCCGGGCAATGTTTGATCCGGCGACCGTCCCCGACGTGGTGAACGCGCGAGGACCGCGGTCCATGCGAAGTCGCGTACGTGAAGAGTCACGAGTCAGCTGCCTGATACCGGTAAACCGATTGCCCGCGCGGGACACGCGCTCGGCGCCCGTGTGCCCGCACCGCCTCGACGTCGCGACCCGCCAGGAAGCAGCTCGTGAACCGTCACGAGGATCTGGTGCGGGCCTGGAGCGCACGCTCGGCTTATGCGGGGCAGCTCATCGCGACCTGCCGAACGATCGCCGCCGTGGTCGCTGGTGATTCCTTGACGAACATGTGGCCGCCGGAAATGGTGTGGAGCTGAAATTCCGCGGTGGTGTTCAACCGCCAGGCGGCCATGTGCTCGGCGGCCACAAGGCGGTCTTCGGTCGCCGCGATCGCGTGGATCGGACACGGGACCATGCTGTCGGCACGGTGCCGGTAGCTGCGACAGAGTCGGACGTCGTCTCGGATGGTTGGCAGGAGGGCCTGCAGCCATTCGGGGTGCTCGAGCAGCGCCGGCGGCATGGCGCCGATCGCCGCCAGTACCGACATCAGCCGGTCGTTGTCCGGCGCCTTTGTGTCGGCTAGCGGCGCGGGCAGGTGGGGCGCGGGGTAGGCGCCGACAGCGAGTGCCGCCGGCGCGTCCTCTCCACGCGCGATCAGCTCACGCGCCACACCGAAGGCCACGAGCGCCCCCATGCTATGTCCGTAGAAGATCGTCCGCCGGTCGACGACCGAGGCCAACTCGCCGGCGAGCTCGTCGACAAGGGGGGCGAACTCGGTGTGGCGGGGCTCGGCGGCCCGGCCCTCCCGGCCCGGCAGCTGGACCGGACACACGTGAAGTTCCGGCAGCAGCTCGCGCCATCGGGCGAACGCCGATGCCCCGCCACCGGCGTGGTGAAAACAGACAAGCCCGCGGCGCCCGTCCGGCGACGGGGTATAGGCCAGCGCACGGGTCACGACACGGCCGACCCCAGCGCCGTGACGCCGCGCAGGCGCAGGAACGCCTCAAGCAGGCGCGGGCGCACACCTTTTATCCCTCGCATATCCATCATCGCCAGCGCGAGCGATGCCCGCATCTCCCGCAGGTGGTGCGGTGACCCGTGGACGTCGTCGAACTCGACTACCGTGGCGCGCCGCATGTGGTGTGCGATCGCCGCCACATCGGAGCTCGGTACCACCTCGTCGTGGCGGCTCGCGATGTAGTGGACGGGAATCGACAATGCGCCGAGCGCGTCGGGGTCGAGCGCGAACTGCGTCATGGCCTCCGGCAGCTCGGCCCTGCTCAACCCGGTGAGGTGAGCGAGCACACGCTGCGTAACCAGCGGGACACGCTCGGCCCAGGCCGGCGCGCGGAAAAAGCCATCTATCGGCGCGCCGACGGTGGCGATTCCGTGGATCCGTGGATCGACCGCCGCGCAGCGCAGCGCGAGATGCCCGCCGAAGCTCATGCCGAGGACGTAGGCTCCGTGCTCGGCACGTAAGTCGTCGAGCAGCGCCGACAGCTGAGCGGCGCTGGCGGGCGTGTAGCGCGTCCGGTTCTCGCCCACTCCGGGCATCTCCGTGACGACCACCGGCATCTGGAGCCGCCCGCTCATCCGCATCAGCGGTGCCCACTGCTCCTTGGGGCTGATGATCCCGCCGAGAACCACGAGCACGGGCCCGGTGACCCCCCTCGCCACCCCGGTGGCGTAGTAAGCAAACGTTCCATCGGCAGTGGTCACCGTGCGGCGCACGCTGTCGGTCCGCCGGTCACGCCAGCGCTCGAAGCAGCGCACCAACCCGTCATGCGCCTCGGCGCGGGGGGAGGAGTCGACGTACGGAAACCGCGCCAGCCCGTATAGAGCGGCAGCCTCCAGATGGCGCGAGCGCGCCTCCCGACGCCGGGCGGCCGCCACCCACTCGTACGTCCACGAGCCCGGCCGACCGGCCTCGTCGCTGTCGATGCGCGCCAGGATCGACCGCACCGTCTGCCCGCGGATGCCTTGGGCCCGGGCGTGTAGCTGAGCGGACTCCTTGAGCTCATCCAGGTAGCTCATCGCGGTGCTCCCGTGGTCGCTGCTCCAGTCGTCGCCGCCCCCGTCGTCGCCGCGTGCACACCTTCCCCGGCCGACTGGAGGCTGTAGTACACCGTGCGCCACAACGACGCCTTCATCCGCCGGTTGCGGTCGATCAGCCGATACAAGCTTCGCCGTATCGCTTCGCGCACCCGACCCGAGACCGCAAATGCGCGCTCCTGTCGCAACTGCAGCGCCCGCGCCCGGGAGACTTCACGATCACGCAGGCGCTGGAACTCTGCGAACAGCGCCTCCAGCCGATCCTCAGCGGCTCCCGCCGCCACCGCGTCGGCCAGGCCAGGCGCGAGCGTGGCCGCGTCGATGATCGCGTGGTTCACCCCCTGGGCGAGGACGGGAGACAGCGTATGTGCGGCATCGCCGATCAGCACAACACGTCCGCGGTGCCACGTCCGGGTCACAGTCGTGAAGATGTCCAGGACTGATGTATCGGCCCACGTGATGTGCTCGCGCACCGTCGGACCCAGTTCAGGCACCAGCTGATCGAACCGCTCATGCAGCGCGTCAATCCCCTGCTCGCGTAGCTCGCGCAGCCCGCCCTTGGGGATGTTGAATCCGACGCGGAGCATGTCTGGATAGGTGGGGATGACCATCGCGTGGTGGTCGCCGCGCAGGTGGACGCTGTAACTGCCGCGGTCCCAGCTCGGCGGGCTCGGGATCTTGAACCACATGAAGTCCCGCCTGAGCGGCAGCTTCTCGTGCTCGATCTCCGCCAGCCTTCGCATCCGGCTGTTGCGCCCGTCCGCGCCGACCACCACCCGCGCGCCCACCACGAGCTCGCCGGTCGGCATGCGCGCGGCGAGCCGGACCCTTCCGTCATCCTCGTCAAGGATCCGTAGAACCCGAGCCCCGCGCACCAGGCGGAAGTTGGGGTGGGCTGCCGCGGCCGTGGCAAGCGCTGAGAGCAACGATGGCTGTGCCAGTTCGATCGGAAATCGCTCCGGATATGGAAACTCGGCGAAGTCAACGCTGAGGACTTGCCGGCCACCGTCGTGAACGCGCATCCTGTGCACCTCGAGCGGCTGGTCTGTGAGTGCCTCGAGAACTCCCAGGCGCCGCAGGAGCAACACGGAGTCCGGCGAGATCGACTCACCGCGGAAGCTGCGCTCGAAGCTCGTGCTCTGCTCGAGCACCGTGACGTCACAGCCGGACCTGGCCAACATCAATGCCATGGTGAGGCCTGCCGGCCCCGCACCGACGATGCAGACCTGAGTGTCGATGGACGGGACGGTGCCAGGATCGGTGACGGTCATAGGGTCCAACCTCCGTTGGTGTGGGTCTGCGCCGGCGGCCCGGCGAAGGGCTGTGTGCGGTGGGTAAGACGAGGCTCGGCTGCGCTCGCGACATCGCCGAGGACGGCCGCGATCCATAGCCCCTGCGCCCGCCAGGAGTGGTAGGTCCATTCCACCGGCGCCGCTTCGTGGCCGGCGAGGTCGACCAGGCGCGGCACTTCTTTCTCGAAACTGAAGCCGAACGTGGTAAAGCCGGCGCCAATGCCGGTGCCGAGCAGCTTCCCGTGTGCCTCCTTCAGCGTCCACGTGCGCAGCATGTAGTCGTTGCGTCGCCCTGGTGGCAGGCTGGAAGCGCGACTGCTCTCCACCGGTGTGAACATCGACCTGGCGATCCCGAGCCTCACGAGGTCGCGGTCCGCTGGCTCGATGTCGACGCCGATGCGGCCGTGCGCGCTGAGTCCGAGCAGAACCGCGTCCCGTGTGTGGCTGAGATTCAGATCCATCCCCAACTCCGCCGGGAGCATCGGCCTCCCCTGCGCGTCTCGGGTCAGCTCGACGCCCGTCGGCGCATGTGGCAGTGCTGCGCTCAGGCTCCAGCGCACGAGCCACCGCGAGACCAGCAAACGCCGGCGCGCCTTGTCGGTCCGCAGTGCGTGAAAGCGCTCGAGATCGGCGCCCAGCAGCACGGGCGGGTCATGCAGCTGACGCTCGGGGATTGCCCCGCTGTCAGCCAGCAACACGAGGATCGACCGGTTCTGTTCAAGCAACTCCGCTAACCGTCGCTGCCGCGGCGGCCGCCGCGGGGACACGATGATCAGCGGAGGGCGTCGCTGCGTCGCAGCCATTCCACGCCTCCAGTCGCGCCTTGATGTCGTGCAGGATGTCCGCCGCCATGGCCCCGTCGAGAACACGGTGGTCGAAGACCAGCGCAGAGCCGCATCACATGTCCGACGACGACGCCTCCGTCGCGGACCACTGGCACCTCGCGCACGCGGCCCATGCCCAGGCTGATCGCGGTCCCGCCGAGCGGGTAGAACCCACCAACGGACCGGTGGCCGAGCGAGCTGACGGAGAACGTTCCCAATAACTCCGGCCTGCGCCCCAGCCGAGCCGTCGCCAGACGAAACGCGGCGGCCGCCAACGGCCGAGGGAGCCGCTGGAGTGTGCGAACGCCCTTCAGCTCCGGCGCCCGCTGGGGGTCGGCGCCCTTGTAGTAGCGGATCCGCTGCTCGATCTCCTGCAGGGTGGCCCGGTCGGCATCAGGTAGCAGCCCGGACACCACTGCGCGCACGTCGCCGATCGCCTTGTCGAACGCTACCTTGGCGCTGACCTGGCCGAAGCGGGCGAGGCGTGGCGCGAGCCGGCCGTGGATGGCGGCATTCGCCTCGGGATGGCGCGCCAGCTCACGTGCGGCGTCGTGCACGACGTACGCCGCATAGCTCGGCCGGCGGTCGGCCGGGGAGGCGGCGCGGTGCGCGCGTACGCCGGCCATGTCGACGTCGGCGTCGAGCAGGATCGGACTCTGCTGCCGCGCCAGCGCGAGAAACAGGAGCGTATGCCGACGCTCGGGCTCGGGACGGCGGACGCTCATGCGCTCACCGCCTCGAACACCTCGCGCAACGACGTCGCCCGCAGGACGTTGGCGATCGACACCCGCTCGCCGGTTGCGGCCTCGATCGCGGTGACGAGCCGCAGGAGGTACAGCGAGTCCCAGGACTCGAGCTCGTCGAGATGGTGGTCCAGCTCGTCGGGAGAGAGCGTGATGCCCAACTCATCGCGGATCAGGTCCGCGTATGCGGCGATGTCGTTCATGCTGCCTCGCTTTCGGCGGTGGTCTCCATGGCTATGTGGTCCGGCCGGGCCGGGATAGCCGTCAGGTCGTGGACGAAGCACTCGGTGTCCTTATCGCCGAGCACACGACGAAAGCCGTGGCGCGGGTAGAAGTCGCGCACCTTCGAGTTCTTCGGGCTGGGGCGGTACCGGGCCGTCACCTCACGGAAGCCTCGGCGACGGGCCTCCTGCAACACCTCCGCGAGCGCGGCGGTCTCGATCCCGCGCGAGAACACGCGGCAGCTCAACAGGAAGTTTTCGAGCGACAACGTCTCCCCACGCTCTCGGGCGAACGCGCAGCCGACGAGCCCGTCCTCGCCGAAGCGGTCGGAGGATCAGGATCGCCCACACCCACGATTGCGGGTCGGCGACGGCGCGGCGCACCTCGCCGAGGTCCATCCGGGCCGTAGCCAGATTGAACTGGTTGGTGCGCAGCGTCAGCTGCGACACGCGCGTTGCACTCCAAGTCGCTTGGCGGACCGACGGTGACCCGAATATCAAGCCCGCGTAGGTACTGCTCGAGCGAGTCGCAGTTGTCGAGAAAGCCCCGGCGCTCGGCCTGGCTGCGGTAGGTGGCCACGCGCGCCCGGTCCTCGCGCGTCAGCTCACGCGTGCTGAACCAGCCTTCGCGCAGCAGCGAGTGCACGTGCAACGCCGGATCGCTCTCCACCCGGACCACCGCCGTGTTGCGATGGGACTCGGCCACGAGGCTTCGCATTCGAATGGGCTGTCGTCGACGAACACGAAGCTGTCGGCGCCGAGGTTCAGCGCGCCGGCGATCTCGGAGATGTTGTCGCTCTTCGGGCGCCAGTTGGCGCTGATCGCAACGAACGCGTCCTCCCGCAGCACCATGTCCGGGTGCCGTGCCAGCACTGCCTTGACGTCATCGATGCCGTTCTTGCTGGCGATCGCCAACAGCACGCCCTGTGCGGCGAGCTGGGCGAGCACCGTTTCGGAAGCGCCGGGAAGGCTTCGCCCTCGAGGTCATCGCCGAGCACGATCCCCTCGGCGCCCGTCTCGGACAGGACACCGCCCCACAGCGTGTTGTCGAGGTCCAGCACGATGCACTTGCGCGTCAGTCCCAGCAGGTTGCGGGCCAAATCGACGACCTCACGCGCGTAGCACGCCAGGGCACCCTCCGGAAAGTGCTGGTGCGCGATACGTCTCCATCCGGGCGTCGGCGGATAGCGTCACATCCGACGCTGCCGTCTCGAGGTCGATCGTCACGATCCGGTCGCGCTCGGCGCCGAGCTCCAGCAGCCATGCGTTGAACCGCCTCCAGGCCGCGCCGAGGCGGCTACGCGAACGTAGGTCAACCAGCTGGTTGGCGAGCGTCCGCTCGAGCGGGATCGTGTTGAGGATGAGAACTCCGTTGCTGGACTGTTGCTGAATCGCCCGACAAGCGTCTCTATCTCCGCCCGCCTACGCTCGAGCGTCGCCTCAGGGCGTCCGCCCACCTGCCACGGCCGCGGAGTACATCGGCCGCCCGCGTGGGCGATCCAGGCCAGGCGCGCCGCGCGCGATCTGTGGCGAGCGGGGCGTACACGTCGCTGTCGCCCTCGATGAGATCCTGCCGATAGCGCCCGTAGTCCGAGACGTCGACATCGAGCCACACCGCGTGCGCTGCGGCCTGCCCGAGCAGATGCGAGACAAGGCCGGCGACGGTGGCGTTGCCCGTAACGGCGACGCGCAGCGACCCGCGGCACACCGGCGCGTCGATCCCTCCGCGGGCGGCCGTTCGCGCCAGCCATCCCCGACCCGTGCTCGCTCGGACCATGGCATCGCCGCCAGCAGGCGGGGAAGGCGCTCGTACTCGGCGAGCAGCCTGCCCTCGCGCTCGAGCTCTCGCGCGGCCACCAGACCGGTGCTCTCCTCGCGCGGCGTCATCGAGCGGGCTCCGCGGCCTCGAGCGCGATCGCCGCCTTGATCCACTTGCTCGATTCGACGGCCACCACCAGCGCCCGCTCCTTGGGCCTGATCAGATCGATCAGCTCGTTGAGCTGCAGGAACGGCAGCGCGTTGCCGTTGTTGCCGGTCTGTGCCACGCGGCTGATCTCGCGCGCGTTGGGAAACCCGAGCCGCTGAACGATCTCGGCCGTCATCCGCCCGGACAGCTGCGGGGGCAAAATCCAGTCGAGATCGGAGACCTCCCAGCCGCACTGGTCAAGCACCTCCCAGGTGATCTCGGCGGCCATCACCGGCACCGACTGCTCGATCGCGCGGTAGTCCTCGCTGAACGCGCGCGTCGCGGACGGGTCCTCGGCTTGGCCGAACCAGTTGATTGTCTGGCCAGGCTCGCGGCCTTGTCCGGTGAAGCGGTTGAGGACGAACGCCACGCTCATCGACTGCGGCGTGGGCGTGGTGCTCATCAGCACGGCTCCCGCGCCGTCGCCGAACAGGACGTAATTGACCAGCTCGTCGGGTCCGAGCTTGGCGAAGTCGCGGTCGAGCAGCATGTGCTTGCGGCACACGTCTCCAGCCAGAACGAGGCCGGTCTGGTGCTCACCGTTCTGCAGCAGCATCCGGGCCAGGTCGATCGCCTGCACTGCGCCGGCGCAGCCTGACTGCACCTGATAGGTGGGAAGATGGTTGCAGCCCAGCCGGTCGGCGATCAGGTTGACAGTCGCGGGCATGAGGTTGTCGGGCGTCGCCGTGGCCAGCACGACGAAGTCGACGCAATCCGGTCCGGCATCGGCTCGCTCCAGCGCCTGCTGCCCTGCGACCGTGCACAGATCGGCTAGCGACCACCGTGTCTCGCCTGTATCGAGGTCGACGGCGAAGTGTCTTGACCTGGTCCCGATGAACATCTCAATCCAATCCGGGTTGAGACCGAGGCGCCGGGCGAGCGTGTCGTTGTCGATTGGGGCGCCGGGCAGCGCCTCGCCGACGGATGTGATGTAGACGGGATCCATGATTCGCTCCAGGTCGGTCAGTGATTCGTGGCCGGCAGTTGCAACACGTCGTCGAGGTGAGCCACCAAGGTTCCGACCGTCTCGAGGTGCGGGAGCAGCCGCCGCACGTCTAGCTCGGCCACGGCTGACAGGCTCGTTTCGAGCTCACGCTTGAGGGTCATGAGCATCATCGAGTCGAGCCCCAGGTCCTCCGAGAGCCGGCTCGCGTGTCCCACCCGCGACGCTTCGTTGCCCGACACCTTGCAGAGCGCGTCGACGACAAGCTGATACGTCGTCGACTCGGCGGAGCCGGCGGCGGTCCCCTGCTCAGCGTCGTCGAGGGTTACCGGCATGTCCCCGTGGGACGCGGGCGTGTCGAGGTCGAGCGACGGCGTCGGATCGGGAGCTCGGGGATCGCTTGGCACCGGGTCGCTCCAGAATCGGTTGGCGCGGCTGAACTCGTACGGCCACAAACGCGCCGTCGGCCGTCCTGCGTCCTCTTCGTAGAGGAGTTCCCACCGCGGCGAGGCCCCGTCGCGGTAGAGCGCGGCAACCACGTCGACCAGGTCCCTCGCCGAGGCCGCGGGCGAGGTCGCGGACAGGCAGCTCAGGCCGTCGGCGGCACGGATGTCGGCCATCAGCCGCGTCAGCACCGGCCGCGCGCCGACCTCGACCACGTGCGTGACGCCAAGCTGAGCCACGGACCCGATTGCCTCGACGAAGCGGACGGGTAGCTGGATGTGGCGTGCCCAGTAGTCGCCGTCCATCGTCTCGCCCGCGATCGGCTCGCCGGTGACCGTCGAGACGACCTGCGTGGTGGCGGGCGAGCACGAAAGCTCCCGCGTTCGCTCCCGGAACTCCGCCAGCATCGGCTCCATCAACGGGGAATGGAATGCGTGCGACACGTCAAGCGCCAGGGCCGGAATGCCCCGCCGCGCCAGCTCGGCCTCGACCTCGGCGAGCGCCGCGAGGCCGCCGGAGATGACCGCGCTACGCGGACCGTTATGGGCGGCGACGGCGAGCGAGCGGCGAGCGGTCACCAACGCCTCGAGCTCCCGATGCGCCGCAGCGCACGCTGAGCATCCCCCACCCTCCGGGAGCCGGTCCATCAACGCTCCGCGGGTGGTCACAAGTGCGGCGGCCTGTGCCAGCGGCAGGACGCCGGCGATCACCGCCGCGGCCAGCTCGCCGACGCTGTGCCCAACGACCACGTCGGGTTCGATTCCGAGATCGACGAGCGTCCGGGCGAGCGCGTATCCGACGGCGAAGATCGCCGGCTGCGCAAGCCGCGTCCGGCCGATCCCCGTGCCGCCAGCCATCATCGCCTCGACAATCGAGCCGCCGAGGTGCTCGGCGACGGCCCGGTCCGCCTTGTCCAGCCGCCTGCGGTAGAGATCGGAGCTCTCGATCAGCGCGCGCGTCATTCCTGGATGCTGGGATCCCTGCCCTGTGAACGCGAACGCGATCCGCGGGACGCGATCGGGACGACGGGCGAGGCGCTCGGCCAGCGCGCGGTCAGAGGCCACGGCTTCGAGCACCGCGGCGAGCTCCTGCGCATGGATCGCGCCAATGCCCAGGCGGTAGCGGAGCGAGCCCTTGACGCGGTTACTGGCGGCGCAGACGTCGGTCAGCGACGAGTCGCCGCAGCCACGGACGAGCGTCGCGCTGGCCGCGGCGTTGCGCTGGATCGCGTCCAGGTTGGAGCCCGAGACCGTGAACACCCCCGGACGCGCGACCGACCTCTCCCCGTCGGGCGCGGGCGGGGCCGTCGACAGCAGCAGGTGGGCGTTGGTTCCGCCCAGGCCGAAGCTGCTGACGCCGGCGAGCGCCTTGTCGGACCCGAGCGGTGCCTCACTCGTGGCGGAGCCCGAGCTTTAGGCGCGATAGCCGCAGCTGTGGGTTCTCGCGCGCGGAACGGGTCGGGGGAACGACGCGATGGTGGAGCGCCAGCGCTGTCTTGATCAGGCCGGCGATGCCCGCCGCCCCCTCGGCGTGGCCGATGTTGCCCTTCACCGAACCGATCAGGAGCGCCTCATCACGGTCCTGGCCGTAGGCCTCGCCGAGCGCCTTGGCCTCGATCATGTCGCCGAGGACCGTGCCGGTCCCGTGACCCTCGACGAAGCGGACGCTCGCCGGGCTGACGCCTGCCGCCGCGTGGGCGCGGCGGATCACGTCGACCTGCGCGGTCCTGCTTGGCGCGGTCAGGCCGTTGCTTCGCCCATCGTGGTTGACCGCTCCGCCGCGGATTACCGCGTACACCGGAACCTCCTGCGCGACGGCGTCCTCGAGGCGCATGAGCACCACTACTCCGACGCCCTCCCCTCGGCCGATCCCGCCGCAGTCGGCGCTGAAGGGCTTGCATCGGCCATCGGGCGCCGAAAGCCCGGCCTGCGCATAGAAGATGTGGAGGGCCGGGGTGACGATCAGATTCACCCCGCCCGCGAGCGCGCGGTCGCACTCGCCGCCACGAAGCGCGGCACAGGCGAGCTGCACCGCGACCAGCGACGACGAGCAGGCGGTGTCGACGGCCAGGCTCGGGCCGCGCAGCCCGAGGTGGTACGAGATCCGATTGGCCGTCATGCAGTAGCCGTTTCCGGCTCCGACGTAAGGCGTGATCGCGGCGTAGTCCGCCAGCTGCACGTGCGCCCACTCATTGCCCATGACCCCGACGTAGACGCCGGTCGAGGAGCGCTGCAGCGAGCCAGGATCGGTATCCGAGTCCTCGAGCGCGCGCCAGGCGCACTCGAGCAGCATTCGCTGCTGCGGGTCCATCGCGGCTGCCTCCGCGGGTGTGATCCCGAAGAACTCGTTGTCGAACGCGTCCGGGTCGGCGACGAAGCCGGCCTCGCGGGTGTTGGTGCACCCGGGTGCGGCCGTGCTCGAGTAGTGGGAGTCGGCGTCCCAGCGCTGTGCCGGGATCGGGCTGACGCCGTCGCCGCCGGCGAGGAGCAGCTCCCAGAACGCCTCCCGGTTCGGGGCGCCCGGGAAGCGACAGTCGATCCCGGTGATCGCGATCGGCATGGCAGGCGTCTCGATCAGCCCGCCGCGGCGATCTCGCCGTGGACGAACTCGGCGATCAGGCCGACCGTGGGGTAGTCCCAGGCCAGTCGGCTCGACCTGGATGTCGAAGCGGTCCTCGATGTTCCGCAGATGCCGAGCGCGAAGACCGAGTCCAGACCGTACTCGGCCAATGGCACATCGGGCTCGACATCGGCCGGCTTCATCGAGAGGTAGTCGGCGATTTGGTGAGTCAGCCAGTTCGCGATCTCGGGGATCGCGGGCGGGGTCAGCACACCGTCGTTCTGCATGGTGGTCTCCTTCATTGAGCGGGTTGTGAGCCGTAGAGAGGTATTTGGTCGAGGTCGAAGCTGGTCAAGCGGTCGTCGCGGCCGATGAGCTCGCGCCACAGCCGCTCCTGCACCCGCCCGTCGGGCTGCGGGCAGGCGCCCGTCAACCGGCGCGTGAGCCGGAAGAGCCCGGCGAGGACCCACCCGGGGTCGCCGAGAAACGGGTGTCCATCACCGTCCGGGCCAGCCAGGTGTTCACCGCGGCCGATGCGGCGGTCAGGACGGCGTAACGGTGGGCGAGCTCGAAGCCCTGGGGGTCTCCGAACGAGGTCCGGTCCTCGGGCCGCAGCCCCACGCAGTCGCGGGCGAGCTGCCGCCGCGCTGCGAGGAGGCTGCTCGCCAGTTCCTGTACCAGAGGCGAGCCGGGGCAGCCCGACTGCAGCTCCCCAAGCGCGGGCTCCAGCGCGCATATCACGCTGTCACCGCGCGGGGTCCCGAGCGTCAGGCGCTCGGGCGCCAGCCCGGGGAGCTCGGTGTCGGCCGAGAACAGCGCGTCGGGATCCGCCACATCCTTGGTCCAGGCCCGCCGGGCCAGCCCGCTGAGCTGGGGCAGCAGCGTCGCCAGGCACGCGCCGGCGCCGGCGTGCCCGAGAGCCAGGACCGGAGCGTCGCGCGTGAGCTTCTGGAAGATCGCGTGCTCGCCCTCCCGGACATAGAAACGCGCGCCAAGGATGATCGATAGCTCGTACAGCGCCTCGCCGAGGATCCGAGGCACCAGGTACTTGGTGGCGGCGGCGAGGACCCCGGCCTGCTCGGGAACCACGTGCAGCGCCCGCGCGGCGGCGCTGGCCATCGCGTCACAGGTCAGCAAGTCGGCGAAGACGCCGGCAAGCGTGGCCTGGGCATGGGGCAGGTCCGCGACCGTCATGCCGTACAGCCGTCGCCCCCGCGCGAACCGCAGCACGGTGCGTAGCGCAGTGTCGAGCACTCCGAGCGCGATGCCGGGGATCGCCGCCCGGGTGAGCTGGAACGAGCGCAGCGCGATCTCCGCTCCGTGTCCCAGCTCGCCGACGACGCGATCGATCGGCACGGCCGCTCCCGTCAGCTCGACTCCGCCGATCTGGCAGCCGCGCACGCCGACGGTCCGGTAGCGCGCCAGGTAGCGCAGGCGGTCGGGGTCGATTTCGTCCTTATCCAGGAGGATCACCGAGTGACTGCGGCTGCCCGGGCGCGAGTCGGTTCTGGCGAACACGAGCAGCGACGCGGCCCGCTCAACGTTGTTGATGACCTGCTTTGCCCCATGCAGCTCGATCACGTCGCCGTCAAGCACGCCGTGAAGCTCGTTACGCGTGAAATCGTTGCCGTGCTCGAGCTCGTGATAGGCCACCGCCACCTTCCCTCCCGACAGCAGCGTTCCGGCCAGGCGCTCGCGCTGCTCGTTGCTTCCCGTCGTCCAGACGTTGACCGCTGCCATGAACGACGTGAGGCCGTACCCGAGCCCGAGCGTCGGGTCCCGCCGCATCACCGGGCGCAGAGCGCGAACCAGCCCGTCGATCGTGCTCAGCCGCCCCCCGAGCGCCACGGGCACGAACTCGGCGTTGAGTCCGTGGCGGTCGAGTGCGGACTCGCCGGCGGCCAGCATCTCTCCGCGTTCGTCAGCCTGCATGACCGCCGCGAACCCGAGCGGGTTGTTGCGCTCGAAGGGGTCACCAAACTCGGCCTCGAGTGCGAGTGCGGTGTCTGGCGCGGTCAGCATGAGATCTCCTCCTCCGAGAGCTCGAGTCCGAACAGCGAGTACAGCCGGGGCCTGCGCGTCTGGGCAAGCAGCGGATCGATCAGTGCGTCGGTGGCGCGGGCGCATCGCTCGCTGGGGCCGGCGAGCCGACGCAGCAGCGATCCGAGGACGCCGCTCAACCAACGGCCGTCCGCCCACAGGCCGGCGTCGTCGCGCGCCTCCTCGGCGGAGCGGTTGTGCAGCCAGACGCCGATGGCGCTCGCGGCGGCGTAGCACACCGCGTAGCGCTCGGCGGTGGCGAAGCTGGCCGCCGGAATCGCCCCCACCGGTCCGGGCTGGGCCCGCAGTTGGGCGTGCACCTGATCGGTCGCTAGGACGATGTCTCGGCCGAACGCCGCCGCCTCGGCGAGCCAGACGTCGCCGCCCGCAGCCGCCTCGAGGCGGTCGACGAGCGAGTCCAGCGCCTGGAGTGGGGCGCACCCGTGCCGCGAGACCATGCGCAGGCACCCCGGGTCGAGCCGCGGGCGCTCGACGGACATATCGAACAGCGTGTCCAACGCGCCCGGCGCGCCCAGCGCCGCCTGTCGGCGTGCATAGGACCGGGCCAGCGAGGGGCCCTGGTTGATGACGCTCTGGAGATTGACCAGCGTGTTGCCGTCGAACATCCCGACGATCCGCTGGTCACGCTCGATCTTCTGAAACAGACCGTGCGAGTGGAAGTCCTCGAGAAACGCGCGCGCTCCGAGCAGGTGTCCCGCGCGCGCGACGAGCCCGTCAACGGTCGTTGGCACCAGGTACTTGGCGATCGCGCTCGATACGCTGGCCTCGGCGGGCAGGACGTCGAGCGAGCGCGCGGCGACCGTGGAGACGATCTCCGCGATCAGCACATCGGCGTAGATGTCGGCCAGCGACCGGCGCACAGTTGGCATATCGATCAGCTGCCGGCCGTACAGCCTCCGCTGGAGCGCAAACGTCGCCGCCGCCCGCAGTGCCGTGTCGGCGGCGCCCAGCGACAGCGACGCGCACATCGTGCGCGTGACCTGCAATGAGCGCAGCAGGATCTCCAGGCCGTGGCCTTCCTCGCCGACCACGGCGTCCTGCGGCACCACAGCGTCGCTGAACGCGATGCCGCTGATGTCGGCGCCGCGGATGCCGTGCGTCGGCACCTTCGGGAGATGGCGAAATGAATCGGCCCCCAACCGGCGCTTGTCGACGAGCAGCAGCGTGAAGCCACGCGGCCCCCCGTCGCGGCCGGTGCGGGTCAGCACGCATAACGCGTCGCCGCGGGTGGCGTTGTTGATCAGCCACTTCTCGCCGGTCAGCGCCCAGCCACGGTCGCAACTTCTCCCGACGACCTCACCGGCCAGCAGATCGCTGCCGTGGTGGCGCTCCGTGAGCGCCAGCGAGACGATCGCGCCGTCGAGGATCCGCTCCGCGAGCGAGTCGGCCTGCTCGCGCGCGCCCCCCATCCATACACATACCGCGCCGAGGTAGGTCTTCCCGTGGCCGATCGCCACCGTCAGGTCACGGCGGGCGATCACGCGCATCAGATGCAGGATGTCGTCGTAATGGTGAAGCGCCCCGCCATGCGCCGCCGGGACGTAGTGGCGCTCGATGCCCCAGTCCTCGATCGTCCGGCAGGCGCCGGTGGGAAACGCCTCCCGCCGGTCGTACTCGAGTGTCGACGCAAACGAGAACGCGTTCGCCGGATCGTGTGGGTTGCCGAGGTGGCGCTCGAGCGCCTGGGCGGTGTCAAGCGCCCGAGTCCGTTCGGGCGCCGGCGTGGCGGCCGCGCCAGTCGAGTGGCGATCCGTCGGTCTCTCGATGGCTGACACGTCAGGCCGCCTTGCGCTCGGGCTGGATCGCGCAGCGAACGGCGGGCTCGACGTCGGCATGGATCGGCAGGAGCGTCCCCGCGAGGAACGCCCGGCGCATCATGTCGCGCTGAATCTTGCCGCTGGTGGTGCGCAGCACCGAACGCGGCGCCAGGAGGACGACGGCTCCCGGGCGCACCCCGACATTGCGGGTCACCCTGGCCCTGACCGCAGCGGCGGCCTCGGCGGCGACCTTGGCGTCGATCGCTGTCAAGCGCAGCTCATGCACAACTACCAGTCGTTCGCCGTCGGCATCGATTCCAAACGCCGCGCCGACCCGGCCCTCCAGCGCGGGATGCGCCTCGCGCGCCTCGTGTTCGATGTCCTGGGGATACAAGTTCCGGCCGTTGACGATCACGACCTCCTTGCGGCGGCCGGTCACGTACAGCTCGCCGTCGAGTTGGGCGCCGAGGTCGCCCGAGCGGACGAACCCGCCGGTTCCGTCGCTGGTGCGGGCGCAGAAGGTCTCGGCGCTGGCCTGGGGATCACGCCAGTAGCCGCTGGCGACGCTGTCACCCCTGATCCAGATCTCCCCGACCGATCCGTCTGGAACCTCGGTCGCGCTCTCCGGATCGACGATGCGCACATCCATCCCGGGCGTGCGGCCGCTGGAGACGATCTCGGTCGCGCGCTCCGACGCCTGCGCCTCGACGAGGCGGCCGGCCTCGAGCGCATCGGCGCTCGCGGTCAGGAGCTTCGGGGCGATCGCGGCGGGACGAGCCGCGACGAACAGAGTCGTCTCAGCCATGCCGTAGCACGGGGCGTAGCGGCCGAACGCAAATCCAGCCGGCTCGAAGCGCTGCGCGAAGCTCCGCAGGGTGGCCGCGCGGATCGGCTCGGCGCCGTTATAGGCGACCCGCCAGCGCGACAGATCGAGCCGGGCGAGCTGCTCGTCATTTACCCGGCGGACGCACAGGTCGTAGCAGAAGTTGGGCCCGCCGCTCACCTCCAAGCCGAAACGGTCGATCATTTCCAGCCACCGGTACGGGCTCCGCAGGAATGCGCTCGGCGACATCAGCACGGCCGAGCTGCCGGTGAACAGCGGGCCGAGCACCTGCCCGATCAGCCCCATGTCATGGTAGAAGGGGAGCCACCCGCCGCTGACGCTCTCGGGCGTCGCCGAGAACGCGCGCTCGATCAGGGTTTCGTTGTGCACGAGGTTGCGGTGGCTGACCATCACGCCCCGCGGCGCGCGCGTCGACCCCGACGTGTACTGAAGGAAGGCGAGCGTGTCCGAGCAGATGTCGGGCATCGACCAGTCGTCGGGATCCGCCAGCGGCGATCCATCTGTCGCCTGTAGCGCCATCGACTGGAGCCCGGCCTGGTCGAGCAGCCCGCGGACGAGCGGTGCGGCCTCGGCGATCGTCAGCACCAGGCCGACGTCGGCGTCGCGGACGATCGATGCCAGCCGTTCGAGGTGGTGCTGCTGCCCGGCCGGCAGCGGCGCCGGCACGGCCGTCGCGCCTGCGTACAGACAACCCACGAACGCCTCGATGAAGCGCACGCTCGATGGGTAGAGCATCAATACCCGTTTGCCCTCGAGCCCGCGCTGCTGGAGGTATGCGGCGATCGACCGCGCGCTGCGGTCGAGCTCTGAGTAGGTGACGGTCTCCGTCCCCTCCTGAATGTCGTCGGGCAAGAAGGTGTAGGCCCGGTGTTCGCTGCGCGCCTGCACCCGCTGGCGCACGATCTCGGTGAAGCTGTGAAACCCGGTCATCAAGAAGTTCCTCGCCGCGGTAGGTGACGGCCATCGGTTGGCCGCTGTGAAGGTCCGGGGCGGGTGGCCCGCTTGCCGGATGCCGCTACAGAGCCTCGAAAGGGCGGTGTGATACCGATGCTCTGTTCGAGTGGGGTGGGTCCTGCGGTGTGTGTCAATGCGGGTCGGTGGTCGCCGTATCACCGAACCGGCTGCGCCCTCTCTCCCCCGATCGAGTGGGGCACGCGACGGCGTCCCTACGTCGACCCTCGAAGGAGAGCAATGTTCGAACGTCTCGCGAGAACCATCGTTCGCCACCGCCGGCGTGTGCTGATCGTCGCCGTGCTGGCCACGATCGTGACCGTCCCGGCAACGAGCGGGCTCGCCTCACGCCTGTCGGGCGGTGGCTTCACCGACCCCAACGCCCCCTCGGAGCGCGCGGCACGTCTGTTGAGCAATCGCTTCGGCCAGGGTGAGCCCAACTACACGCTGCTGGTCACATCGCCGCGCAGCCAAACCGTCAACGATCCGAGTGTCGCGGCAGTCGGAGCGCGTTTGTCCCGCCTGCTGTCGGCCGACCGCGGCGTGCGCCAGGTGCTGTCCTACTGGAGCCTCGGCCATCCGGCCACGCTGCGCAGCCGCGACGGTCACTCGGCGGTGGTGCTCGCCCTGCTGCGCGGCAACGACAGCCAGGTCAAACAGGTCGCCGCCCGTCTCACGCCGCGCCTGACGGGCACCCACGACGGCGTGACCGTGCTCGCCGGTGGGTCCGCGGAGGCGTACCGCCAAATGAACAACACGATGGAGCAGGACCTTCGTCATGCCGAGGCGATTGCAGTGCCGCTCACGCTGCTGCGGCTGCTGATCGTGTTCGGAAGCGTGGCGGCGTCGCTGCTGCCGCTCGCCGTCGGAGGGATCGCCGTGATCGCAACGATGGGCATCCTGCGCCTCCTGACGGGCGTGACCGACGTCTCGATATTCGCGCTGAACCTCACGACGGCGCTTGGCCTCGGCCTGGCGATCGACTACAGCCTCCTGATCATCAACCGCTACCGTGAGGAGCTGGAGGGGGGCGCCGAGCCGCACGACGCTGTGCGGCGGACGGTGAGGACGGCGGGCCGCACCGTCGTGTACTCCGCGCTAACAGTGATCGCGGCTCTCTCGGCGCTCCTCGTATTCCCGATCCCGATCCTGCGGTCGCTGGGCTTCGCCAGCATCGCGGTCGTGGCGATGAGCGCGTCCGTCGCGGTCGTCGTGCTGCCGGCGATCCTGGCGACGCTCGGAAGGCGGGTGAACGCGTGGACGCTACCGCCGTTCCCGTGGCTCTTCATGCGCGGCCGTCCTCGTCATGATCCTGGAGTGCGCTGGGGTCGGCTCGCGCGTATGGTGATGCGCCGGCCGCTGCCGGTGATGACAGTCGCGCTGGCGGTGCTGGTGATTCTCGGCAGCCCGTTCTTGGGGGTCCGCTTCGGCCTCACCGACGATCGTGCGTTGCCGGCCACCGCCACCAGCCGTCGGGTCGGCGATGCACTGCGCAACGACTTCCCCGCCCGGGAAGCGACTCCGCTACTGGTCGTATCCGCAGAGCGGATTCCGAGTGGTCCCCTGTCGGTCTACGCGCAGCGGCTGTCCGAACTGCGGTACGTCACTCGCGTCGACAGTGCGGTTGGGTCGTTCAGCGACGGTCACACGGTTTCGGTGCCGACAGCGGTGCGGATGCGGCTGGCCGGGCACGATGGCACCCGGCTGACTGTCGTTTCGAGCGCCGAGCCCTACTCGGCACAAGGAGTGAGCCTCACCAAGAGGGTGCGTGCACTGCACGCGCCGGCGCCCGTGCTGGTCGGCGGCGAGGCGGCGGAGCTTACGGACACGCTGAGCGCGATCCAGAGCCGCTTGCCGCTGGCGTTCGGAGTGATGGCGGGCGCCGTCCTCATTCTCCTGTTCGTGTTCACCGGCAGCGTGATCCTGCCGATCAAGGCGCTGGTGCTGAACCTCCTGAGCCTGACCGCAACTTTCGGCGCGATGGTCTGGGTGTTTCAGGATGGCCACCTCCGCGGGCTGTTCGGCAACTTTGCGGTCACGCACATGGTCGACGTGACGCTCGTCGTCCTCATGTTCTGTGTCGCCTTCGGGCTGTCGATGGACTACGAGGTGTTCATGCTCTCGCGTATTCGCGAGGAGTGGGACCGCGTCCGTGACAACACGCGGGCCGTGTCCATCGGCCTCCAGCGCAGCGGGCCGATCATCACGGCGGCCGCGGCTCTGATGGCGTTCGTGTTCGCCGCATTCGCGACCTCGACAGTGACGACCGTCAAGCTTCTCGGCACGGGCTTGGCGCTCGCCGTGATCGTCGACGCAACGATCGTCCGCGGCCTGCTGCTGCCGGCGTTCATGCGCATAGCCGGCGAAGCGAACTGGTGGGCGCCGGGGCCGCTACGCCGACTGCATGCGCGGCTAGGGCACGCGACGTACGTGGACGCCGGCGACTACGGACTCCCACTCGAACCCGCCTGGGACCAGCCCGACGCCTCGAGCGTGCCTGTCGAGGATGAGGCGGTGGTCACCGGGCCGGGGGGGCCGCTGCAGCTACAAGAGCTGTAGCCGACGTGTGGGCCGGGCGCTCGGGGCAGCCGTCGGCGTGAGGCGGCGGCGGGCTCCCGGCCCGCACGGCGCGGGCTCGCTTAACCTTGACTGTTACGTCAATGATGATTTCACACGTGTGAAATTCTCTCGTTTTTGAGTTTGACAATCACGCCAGCGCCGGCAACCCGGTACCGGCGGTGCCGGTAGAGAAATACACGCGTCTGAACGCGGCGGGCGACGTATCAACAGCGGCGGATCACGCTCCTATATCGCGTGGACCGAAAGCCTGTGGAGCATAACCTCACTCTCCGGGACGGCCGGGCGCTTAAGGTCCGTGATTGGCCTGGGCGCGGACGGCCACTCGTCCTCCTCCACGGGCTGCTCGACTCCGGTGCGGGCTGGGATAAGTTGGCACGCGCCGTCCCATATCGATGCCTGGCGATCGACCTTCCTGGGTTCGGCGATTCGGACCCGCCGCTCCGACCACGGTTCAGCGCGTACGCTGACGCAATCGTCGAAGGCCTCGGCGCGATCGGCGTGAGCTCGTTGACCCTCGTCGGCCACTCGCTCGGTGGAGGCGTCGCCACGGCGGTGGCCGAGCGCATCCCGCACGACGTCGGCGCACTGCTCGGTCTGTGCGCCCGCCGGGTTCGGTCGCATTCCTCTCGCCGAGTTGGCGGCGCTGCCGCCGGTTTCCGCGCTTGCGGTCGCCGCTCTGCCGCACCTGGTCACCCGCTCGTCAGTGATCGACCGCGTGTATGCGAGGTTCGTGACGACGGGTGTCGGCCCGACCGGGGAGCTGCGCCGCCGGCTGGCGGCGGATGCCAGACGCGTCGGCCCTGGCCTCCAAGCCGCCCTAGAGGCGCTGGCGGCCGCTGGGCGCTCGAGCGGCGCGTTCTACCGCCGCCCGATCGGCTTCGGCGGCCGTGTGGTTGCGGTCTGGGGAGAGCGGGACGGCCTAGTCTCACCTACGCACGCCGCCGGCCTGCGCAGCGCTCTGCCGCAGGCCGAGGTTGAGCTTTGGCCGGGCATGGGCCATCACCCTCAGCGTGAGAGGCCCGACCGCCTTGAGGCACTCGTGCGGGCGGTGCACGCTCCGCTGCGGTCCGCGCGCTGGCGGGAACGTGTGCAACACACCTCCGCGGGCGAGGCGGTTATGCACGGATCGCTCGCAGGCCCCGATCGGTCGGTCGCTGGGACCTCCAATCAGGCGGCCGCCCATAGGCGCGACGCGGGCGCCCGCCGACATATACGGCGCGCCATCACCACCTGGCTCCCCGAGGCGAGCTCGGCGTGACCGCCGCGGCCGGCATCTCCTCGGTGAACTCGAGTGTCATGGTGTCGCCGCGTTCGGCCGACAGATCGGCGCTGCGGGTCCCCACCGTGTTGGGGCTGGGTGGCTACGCGCCGAGCAGGGTGGTCACCAATGCTTCGATTGCAGACCGGATCGGGGTGGACGACGCTTGGATCGTCAAGCGGACCGGGATCAGGTCACGTCGGTGGATCGGGCCCGATCAACGGGTGAGCGATCTGGCAGTGCTGGCTGCGCGCGAGGCGCTGCGTGAGGCTCGCGTCGACGCCGCCGATCTCGACCTGGTCCTCGTGGCCACGATGAGCCAGGACGAGGTCACTCCGAACACGGCGCCGCTCGTAGCCCATGCGCTAGGCGCGGGTCGGGCCGGGTCGATGGACATCGGGGCCGCCTGCGTCGGCTGGATCGCAGCGCTCGGCGTCGGCAGCGGGCAGATCGAGTCCGGGCGGGCGGAGCGCGTGCTCGTGATCGGAGCCGATGCGCTCTCGCGTCTGACCGATCCAGATGATCGCTCGACGGCGGCTCTGTTCGGTGACGGGGCCGCTGCGGTTGTATTGGGGGCAGGGGGCCCGAATGCGTTCGGCCGTGTCGGCCCGATCAGCCTGTCGACCAAGGGCGCCCTCGCCGACCTGATCGTGGCCTCGCACGCGGATCGCCTTATCCGGATGGATGGTCCGGCGACGTTTCGACACGCAGTTACCGCTCTGGCGGAGATCAGCCTTGCCTGTCTCTCCCGAGCCGGGCTTGGCCTCGAAGACATCGACCACTTCGTTCTTCACCAGGCGAACGGACGGATCCTTCGCGCCGTCCGTGACCGGCTCAACCTCCCGGCGGGCAAGGTCGCTGACTACATCGAGAGCCTTGGGAACACGGCGGCCGCCTCGATTCCACTGGCGCTCACCCGCCTTGCGCGAGACGGCCATCTGCGCCCAGGACAGCGTGTCCTGATGGCAGCCACCGGCGCCGGTTTTGTATGCGGAGCCGGAATCCTGGAGTGGGAAGGGGAGGGGACGCATTGATCTTGACCACAGATCCGTATCCAGCAAGCAACTGAGAGGGATAACCAGTGTCATCGACCCCCATCGCCGAAAGCATCGAGCAATATCTGACCGAGGCACTCGGACAGCTGGGCGCGGAGCCCAGCCAGATTTCGCGGAGTGCCACTTTCAAGCAACTCGACCTCGACTCGCTTGACCTGGTCGAGCTGTCGCAGATGCTGGAGGAGACCCAGGGCATCCATTTGACGACCGACGACGTGAGGCAGATCGAGAGCGTCGGCGACGCCATCGATCTCATCCTGGCCAAGCAGTCCGGATGAGCGATGACGTTGTTGTAACGGGCGTCGGCGCCGTCACTCCGTTGGGCGTCGGCGCCGAGACGCTCCACGACCGCTGGTGCGCCGGCGACTCCGGCTTGGAGGCCGGCGTCGGCGCCGCCGGTGGATTCGACCCCGCCGACCACATGTCGGTCAAAGCAGCGCGCCGTGCCGACCGGTTCACCCAGCTCGCCCTGGTTGCCGCGCAAGAGGCGACCCGACAGGCCGGATGGGAAGAGGGCATCCCCTACGATCCGGTCCGGGTGGCGTGCGTGCTGGGCACGGGCATCGGTGGCATCGCCACGCTCGAGCGCAGCGAGGAGGCGTTGCTCACGCATGGACCTCGACGCGTGCCGGCGCTTGCGGTTCCCCTGATGATGAGCAACGCCGCGGCCGCGGCCTTGACCATGCGCTACGGGGTTCACGGCGTGTCCTACGCCACCGGGGCCGCTTGCGCCGCGAGCGCCCAGGCCATCGTCGAGGCCACGCGGCTGATCAGATGCGGCGATGCTGATGCGGTGATTACCGGCGGATCGGAGGCGGCTCTGACCCCCCTGACGATCGCCGGGTTCGCGGCGCTCGAGGCCCTCTCCCCAACCGGGATCTCCCGGCCGTTCGATCGCCGGCGCGACGGCTTCGTGATGGGCGAGGGCGCCGGAATCCTGATCCTGGAGTCCCGGGAAGCCGCACATCGCCGCGGTGCCGGTCCGCTGGCGACGATCCGCGGGATCGGAGCCACCTCGGACGCGTACCACCTGACCGCGCCTGCCCCGAGCGGGGCGATGGCTGCTGCCGCCATTCGCAATGCTCTGACGAGTGCCGGCCTCGGTCCGGAAGAGGTCTCGTACATGAACGCACACGGGACGTCGACCCCGCTGAACGACCGGATGGAGACCATGGCGATCAAGCTGGCCCTCGGTGAGCACGCCCGAGCCGTCGCTGTCTCCTCGACGAAGTCCGCGATCGGGCACCTTCTTGGTGCAGCAGGTGCCGTCGAGGCTGTGGCCACCATCCTCGCCTTGCGAGACCGAGTCGCTCCTCCCACGCTCGGCTACGAGGAGCCAGACGAGGGGCTCGATCTTGACTACGTGCCCGGCCGAGCCCGCACTCTCGAGGCCGATCGGCCGACCTTGATCGGGCTAAGCAACTCGTTCGGGTTTGGCGGTCACAACGTAGTCCTGTGCTTCGAAGTCTGAGTTCGGTCGCGGCTACGGGGATCGCAGCCGTCGGCCGACCCCGGTAGCTCAGCCGGCGAACATGGCGAGGGCCAAGGCCAGGCGCGATCGGCTCTCGTTGGGCGATATCACCTCGTCGACATGGCCGGCGCGCGCCGCCGCGTCCGCTGCGAGGTGATTGCTGCGGTACTGGTGCACGAGCTCGGCCCGCATGCCGCTCGGGTCTGAGTGGTTTGCGAGCTCGCGGCGATTGATGATGTCCACCGCCGCTTCCGGTCCCATGATGCCCAGCTCGGACCCGGACCAGGCCAGGTACAGGTGCGCCCCAAGGCCCCTCGAGTTCATGGTGATATATGCGCCGCCGAAGGACTTGCGCAGGACGAGCGTGAGGCGCGGCACCGTCGCCGCGGCGAACGCTCGGACCAGGTCGGCGCCGTGGCGGATCACCCCGGCCGACTCCTGCTCGGTCCCCGGTAGGAATCCGGGCGTATCGACGAGCACGATGATGGGAAGCCCAAACGAATCGCACAGGCGGACGAAGCGGCTCGCCTTCTGGGATCCGGCTACGTCGATGACTCCGCCCAGGTGGGCCGGCTGATTGGCGATGACGCCCACCGGCGAACCCTCCAGGCGCGCGAACGCCGTGAGCATGTTCGGCGCCCAACGCGGCGAGATCTCGAGCCCGGAGTCTTTATCGAACACGCTTGCGATCACGCGACGCATGTCGTAGGGCCGCCGCGGATCGACCGGCACGATGCCTGCCGGCTGCGGCCCGTCCGGCGCGACGCTGACGTGCTTGGGTGGAGGCGCGGAGGAGTTCTGCGGCAGGTACCCAAGTAGCTCGCGGACCAGGAAGATCGCGTCGACATCGGTGGGCACGACCAGATGGCAGACGCCATTGGCCTGCTGGACCGGCGGCCCGCCGAGCTCTCGTGCTGTGGTGACCTCGCCGGTCACCTGCTGAATCACCGCGGGACCGGTCAGGAACATGCTCGCCGCGTCCGTCATCACGACGAAGTCCGTGAGCGCCGGCGAATAGCTGCCGCCGCCCGCTGAGGCCCCCGTGACCACGGAGATCTGCGGCACCTTGCCGGAGAGCACGACAGTCTGAGCGAAGATGTTTGCGTAGCCGTTGAGGGCGGCGACCCCCTCCTGTAGACGGGCCCCGCCGGATTCGATGAAGCCGATCACCGGTGCCCCGGCTTCGCCGGCAAGACGCTGGATCTGGACGATCGTCTCGGCGTGGGCGGCCCCCAGCGAGCCGCCGGCAAAGCTGCCGTCCTGGGCATAGCAGAACACCAGCCGCCCCCGGATCCGGCCCGCCGCCCCGACGACTCCATCGCCTGCGCGCGCGCGCGCGCCGAGCGAGGAGGAGACCACGGCAGACCGGAGCACCTGGAGCGACCCCTCGTCACACAGCAGGCCAAGGCGCTTCATCGGCGTCAGTCGCCGCTCGCGAGGGGGGACGTTGTCGACCGGGACGACACATGCGTCCTGGGCGATCGTGAGCGTCTCGTCGATAGGTTGCTGAAGGGGATTCATGCGGCTCCATTGATCGAGTCGTTTGCCCGGTTGCCGTCCTCGTTCGCCGACAGGACCTGGCTGCGGTTGGCTTGTACGGGAGCAGAGCCAGCGGCCACACGCGGTGATACGTATCAGCGGCGCTGGAGGCGCCTCTACTTCACGTGGAATGGCGCGAACTCGCCCATTCAGACCTCGTCGATCAGCGTGACGAGTTCATGATCGAACAGCTCAGCGAGCTCTGGTCGGCGATCGACCCGGTGCCTCCAGGCGTCGAGCAAAACGCGCTCGAGCTGTTCGACTCATGCAAGTCAGTCACGCCGTCGGATGTGCGGTGGACTCTCCAATCATCGGCGAGGTGATCTGCGCGACACAGGGATGGGTTAGCTGCGACAGCCGTTCGAGGTCGTGCGCAGCGGCCTCCTCGCGGTCGAGCGCGGCCAGATACGCGAACCAGCCTATGTCCCGGTTGCGGGACGATCCCTCCAACCAGGCTCGGAGGGCGGCCCCAGCGTCCATCGCGGCCGCCCGCCATGCCGTGTACGCGTCGTCGAGGAGACGCACCCCGATCTCGGCGATCTCGTGTTCGGACTCGTTCGTCATCGCTTCTCTCCGATCAGTATTCGATTCCGGCGAACGCGTCTTCCCTGACGATCTCCCGCCGCAGACGCTCAAGCGCCCGCGCCCGGGTCGGACCAATGCTTCCAATCGGCATGTCGAGCGCCGCCGAGATCTCCTCGTACGACGGACGGGGCTCGGCCAGCAGCAGCCGGAGCAGCGTCTGGTCGCTCGGACGCAGCCGTGAGAACCCACGCCAGAGCGCCTCATCGCGCTCCGACAGAATCAGCATCTCGTCGGGCTTGGCATCCGGTGACTCCTGCTCGGGGGAATCGTCGCTATAGAGCACGTCCCGTTGAGCACGGCGCAGGATCGCGAGGCATTCCCGCCGGGCCGTCGTGGCGAGCCACCCTCCGACGTGTGCCGGTTCATTCAGGCGTGCCATATGCTCGAGCAGCTTCGTCCAGGTCGACTGCACCACGTCGGCTGCATCCGCTTCGCGGAGGCGGTGTGCACGAGCCACCGCCCACAGCAGACCATCGAACTCGCGTACGAGCGTGGCCCAACTCGACTGGTCGCCGGCGGCCGCCCCACGGACGAGCGCGGCCAGACTGTCGGGATCGAGACGCTCCCGAGCGCTCGAACTCACGGTCACGGCCATCATCGATCACTCCCCGACGTGGACGGATCGAGTCCGGCGATCCCACGATGGATGATCGGAATATGGGGGCGCCGGCGCGGACGGATCGTCACCGGGATCGACTGGGCAGTCGGCTTCGATCGGTCACGGCCGGAGTCCGCCTGCTTCGCGGCCCTGGCCGTCCGGAACACATCGGCTTCCCGCACCCGGTCGTCGATCACGGTTTGCGCGAGATCCGAGGCTTGTCGGGCCGCTCCTTCGGAACGCCCGCGCGCGTGGGAAAAATCACTCATGGTTACGCTCTCCACTTGGCTTGGGGATTTGACCCGGCCAGCGTGGAGGGCGACTATTTCGGGACAGTTGCGCCCACGTTGCGGTGGGCCGGAGGAGGGTGGCGCCCGAATGGTGCCCGGCGTTCAGCTGACGCCGGCAGACTCCTCGGCGAGCAGGCGCTCATATAGCGCCCGCGTCTCGGCGGTCGGTGGGATGCCGAGATCGTCGATCAGGCGCTGTCGCAGACGCTCGTACACGAGCAGTGCCTCGACAGCGTTGCCGCTTGCTGCGTATGCTCGCATGAGCAGCCGATAGTCCGACTCGCGGTATGGTCGCAGCTCCAGCAGGACCTTGGCTGCCGTCTCCGCGAGGGCCAGCTCGCTGCCACCGAGCACGAGCGCGGCCCGGGCCTCGATCTCGAGCAGCTCAGGGATTGCGCCCTGGAGCTCGATCCTCCGCTCGCGGACCCACTCATCGTCGTCGAACTCGGGCAGGAAGTCTTGTTGGAGCACGGCCAGCGCCGCGCGCGCGGCGCGAATCGCGGCAGTGGGATCGTCCTCGGCAAGATGCCGCGTGGCTTCCTCGTGCCGCGCCTGCGCCGCTTCGACGTCGACGACGACATCGTCGCCGAGTTCGAGCCGGACATCGCTGCGACCCACGATCGCGTCCTTGCCCAGCACCGTCCGTAGCCGGGTCATATGGACGTTGAGGCCTTCTTCCGGTGATGCCGGTGGGTTACGCGGCCACAGCAGCTCGGTCAGCTGCTCTCGGCGGATCACGCGGCGCCGGTTGGCGACCAGATAAGCGAACAGCCGACGGCCCTTCCGGCCCGAGAGATCTCCTTCCTGCCGACGTCCATCGACCTCCAACAGCAGCGGACCACACAGATTGACGACGACGCGTGCCCTGTCGATCCGTGCCTCGCCGTCGTCACTCGTGGCGCCGACCGTGAGCAGCGAGTCAAGCCGCGGACGTCCGTGCACCACCAGCAGCGTCCGGCCCACCCTCACGATGTCGCCGTCGAGGAGTCGGTGGCTGCCGCGTAGTCGCTCGCCGTTGACCCACGTGCCGTTTCTCGAAAGGCCGTCGTCGCGGACGGTCCACGCCGTGCCGACACGCTCCAGCTGAGCGTGAACGCGCGAAACCTGTGGGTCCCAGGAGAGCGAGATCGTGTTCGCCTCGCGCCGGCCGATCGTCACCGGGGTCTCCCGCGCCACTAGGTCGAGGCAGTGCTCGGTTCCGTCCTCGCCGGACCACACGATGCGGGGGCCCGGTGGCGGCGGTGGCTCGGCTGGACTGGACTGGGCGTGATCCACTCGCTCAACCTTGGAAACGCGTAATGCTCGCCCGATCTGTAACCGCAAACTGGAAACGTTCGGAGACACGAAAGCGGTAGCGGGCGCCCTGGCGGTCGTGCAGTTCCTCTGCCGAGAACGTCACTGACGCCTCGCTCGCCGTGTAGATCGTCGTCGCATCGCCGGCGAGCGACACGAGTACCCCGGTCTCCGGCTCCAGCGCGCCGCTCAGGAGGCAGTGGCGAAGCGTCGGTGCGAGCCGGTCCGCCGGCGTCTCCGCGGAACCGGGATCCAGCCGCGCTGACGCAGCCGTGTACAGCCCTGCGCCCAGAATCAACGCGTACGGGCCCGGCCACCCGGCCGCCGTCTGGTCGGTAATTCCTCGGTTCACCTTGGCGAGCAGGGACCTCGGCCGAGCGTGCAGGTCGGCCGGGTTGTCAGCGGCGATCGGCAGCACGGCGCGCGGCTGCATCCCGCTCTGTTGCGCCAGACCGATCAAGCCATTCTGGTTACTCGTTCGAACGGCAGCGTTGGGCATGGGCGTGCCGCCACGAAAGATCGTGTGGTCCTCGGCCATCGCGAGAAGCTTTGCCGCCGCCCGCGCCAGAGTGCGACCCGTATGCAGCGTGTCTTCCGCTTCGGCCTGCCCGACCGTCAGCCAGAACGGCACTGAGATGTCCACGAACGGCCGCGCCTTAGTTTCTGGCATCGATAGCTGCGTTATCTCCGCCACCGACACCCAGAATGGCGCAGCGCCGGTTGCGCTCGAAACGTCTTCGGTGCGAAAGATCTTCCGCGCGACCCTCACCCTGTTGACCTCGTCAGAGACGGCCTGATCTAGGTCAGCCCAGGTTGCTGCGTCCCATAGCACATCACGTCCATAGTTACTCATGTCTATCCATTCCTACTGGTGGTAGGTGGTGCGCGGGAGTCACCGCACGGAATGGCACCGCGAAGACTCCCGGCGGAAGTGGCGCTACGCGGGTAAAAGGTCGGTTCTCGCCCCTGCGGGCGAGACACATTCGCAAGCCCACGGAGGTAGGCTAATGCGCGGCCCGTGCCCGGGTCAATCCCCCGCGCGAGCATTCAGCGTTCCGGTAGCATCCTCGCGTGCTGAACGTCGGCGATGTGTTCGCGAACCCGCGCACGGGGGCGATGATCGAGGTGACTGCATGGCCTCAGATCGGGGCGCCTGGAAAGGTCGAGATTCGCCGTCTCTTGCGGCCGGGGATGGGGTTACGTGTTCCCCATCTTCATCTGTTCATCGACGAGACCTTCTACGTCGAGTACGGCATCGCCGACTTCCGGATTGGGCACCGGGGAGGCAGGCTCGGACCAAAGCAGCAGCTTCGGGTGCCGAGCTTCGAGGTGCACGTGAATCCGATCAACCGATCGACGAGCGATGTCGTGCTCCTACAGACGCTCGAAGCCGCCCGCACGGACGCGCTGCAGCGCTACGTGATCACTCTGACGGAGTACATCAAGGAGGGACGCGATGTGCACGGGGATCTCCCGCCGGCGGTTGCGGCGGCGGTCTTCGCCGGCAGGGATCAGCAGACGTTCTTGCCCTGGCTGTCCAGGGGGCTGCAGCGCAGCTTGGTGTTCCCGATGGCCAGAAGGGTCGAGATGCGGCGGGCGGAGCGCCGGCGGTTGCGCGAGGCACACGGGTCCGCTGAGGCCGACAGCCCCTGGGACGAGTGGTGAAGGTTCCGCGCGGGCTCAGGGTTCAGCGGCTGACGACGGAGCCGAGAAAATGCCCTAGGCGGCGGAGCTGGCCAGGCCGGGGGCCGGGGTCGGAGCGTCGTTCTGCGACGAGGCTGTAGGCCTGGAGCCGGCTCGTCCTGAAGCCGTACGCCCCGCCCCACAGGAACACGCGAAAAGAACGGTAGACCTCCTCCGACCACCGATCAGCGACGACGCGATGGGCGCCGTCGAGACGCCTGGCCCAATGCGTCATGGTCAGCTCATAGTCGTGCGATTCCTGACGGACGTTCAGTACCTCGAACCCGTGGAACAGCAACTCCTCGACGAGATCCTGGAGCGCGAGGCAAGAATGGGGACCGCGCCAGGTGTATTCGCGCGTGAACGCGGTGATCGCGTACTTCTCGCGAGTGGCGGAAGCGTCCACGTAGAGCCGCCCCCCCGGGACGAGCGACCCCCAGACGCGCTGGCAGAATCGGCGGTAGTTCGGTATGTGCTCGATCACGCCGAAAATCACGGCGTGGTCGTACGGTTCGCTCGGAAAGTGATCAAGGATGTCTTCGACGAGGACGTCCCCGGGAAGGTGTCCACCGCCTGTCCGCCGGCGGATGTAGTCGGCCGAGTCGTGGGTGAGCGTCAGAGACGTCACATGGACGCCACGGTCTCCCGCGTATTCCGCGAGGCCACCCCAGCCGCCTCCGATGTCCAGGAGGCGCATGCCTGGCTGCAGGCCGAGGGCGTTCCACATGCTTTCCAGCTTGTGCTCAGCCGCCTGCTCGAGCGTCTCATCGTCGGAATGGAACAGGCATTGGGAGTAGAAGTGATATTTCCGGTCCAGGAACGTGAGGTAGAAATCGTCGCCGAGCGAGTAGTGGAAGTCGATTGCTCTTGTGTTCGCGACGGTTGCGGGGAGAGCCATCTCTCCCGCGAGTCGAACGAGTTGACCTACCGGAACCGGGCTCGGAAGCAGTTCGCGCAGGCCGAGGGCCGCCATGACGTCGCCTTCGAGGTCGATGTCCCCGTTGACATACGCACGCGCGAGCGACAGATCCGTGACCGGCTGTCGCAGTGGTATGTCATTGCAAAATACGAAGCGAAACTCGGGAGGCTTGGGATCGCCGATTCGCCAAACCCGCTCGTCGGGCAGCATCAGCTCGCAGGGCGTGCCCAGCTCGTGTAAGGCCTCAAGCAGCTCATCCAGCGGGTCTGGCGAGAGGTAGTCGGGCCGGGAGCGATCGGTCAGCACGACGGAGAACCGGTCGTCTCGCCGAAGGCGGCGCCCGGCAGCGCCCGTTCGAGCGCTTCGCGGGCTCGGACTTCGATGCCTCCCATACCGAGCTGACGGGCTGACGAACGGGAACGCCGCAGCAGATCCAGCGCTTCCGAGCGCGCCGAATCGCCTCCGGTGGACAGGAGGAACTCACCGTAGTGACACTGGAGGCGCGCCAGCGCGGGCCGCGCGCCGAGAACCGAGGCATGGCCGAGAGCGAGCTCGAAATAGCGCTGCGCCGCGGTGTCGTCGTGGAGAAGCACCGCGAGCCGAGCCAGGAATGCGGGCACCGGCCCGAGGACGAACGACAGTCCAATCTGGGCGTTGTAGTCGGCATGCCGCTCGAGTCGGGGAAGGACAGCAGCGGCGGTCTCCGCGTCCTCGAGCTCGGCCGCGGACTCGGCCAGCAGGCACATGATTCCGAGCCAGAACATGTCGCGGTGCACAGCGGCAAAGTCGTTCGCGACCATGTCACGCAACTCGGAACGGGCCCTATCGATCTCGCCGTCGGCGTGATGCATGAGGATCCGCGTCGCGTGCCAGGCTGGGAGCGTGGCGTTTTCCGGATCCAGGAACGGCCTGACATCGCGCGGCAGTTCGCCCAATCTCCCCTGATCCCGGCGCAGACCGAACCGTTGCCCGGCCAGCAGTAGCGCGACATGACTGCCCTGCGCGCGCACGCCGTGGTCGTAGGCTTCCTGGGCCTTCGACTCAGCCTCGGCGGAGTGGCCCTCCATCAGCAGCCATTTGGCCTCGAGGCCGGCGGCGAAGTGCGAGAAGAGGGGCTGCTTCAGCTCGTCGGCGAGGCTCGTGAGTTGGTCCCTCACCTGCTGGGCGGCCTCCATGTCGGCTTGATCGCCGTGTTCGATGAGGTCGTAGACGCGCCAGATCATGGCAACGCCGACGGTTTGCCGGCGACGCGCGCCGGCCAGCTCGACCCATCGCCGTCCCACGTCTACGCGCTCGCTGTGATGGTCGATGTGAAGCAACGCCATATGACGAGCAGCGATGGCTGTGGTGAAGGCATTGTCATCGGGGGCGTCTCGGAGGATGTGAAATGCCTCCTCCGTGAGCGCGATCGCGCGGTCGCCCTCGACCGGAGAAAGCGCTTCGGCGAGTCGTGCCAGCAGCTTGGCGCGTAGCGACGTTTCTTGCGCGGGGACCGTCCTGAGGGCTTCCTCGAACAGGCGGCGGAGAACCGGGTCGATGGCCTCGGCGTCATAGGAACGGCCGGCGTATCCGAGCGTCGCGCCGGCAAGCCGCGTCGTGTCGCCCAGCGCACGCGCCAGCTTAGCCGCCGCGAGGTACTCGTTCTGGGCTCCGCGCTGGTCACCCGCCTGCCAGCGCAGTCTCCCGGCGGACTGGAGGAGGTCGCAGCGTTCTGCGTCGCCGGCCTGCCCGAGCGACTCGAGCGCGTCGCACGCTTCGCGCGTGAACTCTGCCGCCTCCTCGTAGGCGAGCGCATTGGCGGCGACCTCGGCCGCCACCAGCGCATATTTGACAGCTCTGTCCGCGCCTCCGACGTCGCGCGCCGCGTGAAAGTGCAGTGCGAGCTCGGCCGGGGCGGCCGTTCCGGATCCCATGCCCTCGAGTATCTCGCCGAGTCGGAGGTGCAGATTTGCCCGCTCGGTCTTCCGCAGGCCGCGCTCGTAGAGAGTCTCGCGCACCAGTGCGTGCGAGAACGCGTAGCGCCCGGCGTTCAATTCCACCACAAGGCCTGCGGTGATCGGATCGCCAAGCAGCTTGATCACAGTCTCGATGTGAGCGCTCGTCTCGATGCGAGCGCTCTTCTTGCTGTCCGCGCTCGTTTCGACTTGACCCCGCCACAGTTCCGTCAGCACGTCGAGGCGGAATTCCAGACCGCATACCGCCGCCTGCTTGAGCAGCTCCGCGGTGTCCTGGTGAAATGACTCGAGGCGATACTCGATGAACTCCTGTACCTCCTCCGGGACGTCGAGATCGTGCAGAGCCTTGGCCGCACGCGCGCCGGTGGACAGATCGTCGTCCCTCAGCCTCCGAAGCACCTGTTCGATGAAGAACGGGTGACCGGCGGTCTCGGCGCGTAGGAGATCGCCGAAGTGCCTGTCGATCCGTTGGTCAAGGCGCGCGCTCACCAGCTCGTAGGTTTCCTCGCGGTCAAGGCCACTGATAGTCAACGCGACGAACCGCCGATGGCCGGACGGATCGCGCTTCAGATCCTCAGTCACCCTCGCCAGCGAATCCCGTTCGTTGGCCTTCGGAGGACGGCGCGTGACGAGCACCATCACGCCCGACAGCGGCGCTCGCATCACGTGTCGCAGGAGCAACTCGGTCGGCTCATCGGCCCATTGCATGTCATCGAGCACGAGGAGCAGACGCTGCGTTGTCCCCTCAGGCGACAACAAGGCGAGCACCGTCTCGAACAGTTGGTAGCGCTCGAGGCCTTGCGTTTGGTCACGCGGCGCGCCCGCCACCGTCGCGTGCCGGCGCAACTCCGGGATCAGCTTGGCAAGCTCACCGAGCTCTGCCGTCCAGCCAGTCTCGAGCTCGGCCACCACTCGAGGCCGGAAGCGAATGAGGTGGCGCAGCGCTTCGACGAACGGTTGGTAACTGACCAGCGCATCCTCGTCGCACCGGCCGTATAGGACCGTCGCGCCGTCGCGATGGGCATCTCCGGCGAACGCCGCCGCCAAACTGGTCTTCCCGATTCCGGCGTTACCGGTGATAACGACCAGTTGCGGTCGTCCGCCCTGCGCCCGTTGCCAGGCCTCGCCGAGCTTCGTGATCACAGTCCTGCGACCGGCGAAGGCCCGGTCGGGGTCGGTGATCAGCGGGTCCGGCAAAGGTAGCGACTCGGGCGCAGGGTGCCGATCGGCGACGGGCGCCGCGACGAGGACCGCTTCGAGTGCGTCGCACACGGCCGATGCCGAGGATGGGCGATCCTCAGGACGCTTGCTCAGGAGCTGCAGAATGAGGCGGGCAAGCGTCGGCGGGACGTCGGGGTTGATCGACGATGGGTCTGGCGCGGGGTAATCAGTGTGCTTGCGCAACAGAAGCGGGACGCTCTTGGCGGAAAACGGCGGGCGGCCACAGACGAGCTCGAACAGCATCGCCCCGAGCGTGTACAGATCCGAGCGCCGGTCGGGCACCTCGCCGAACGCTTGTTCGGGGGACATGTAGATCGGCGTGCCGACCGGCATGCCGTTGACGGTGAGGCGAGGTTGATCCGGTAGAAACGCGACCCCGAAATCGGCCAGGAGGGCGATGTTGTCGGGCGGCACCAGCAGAACGTTGCTCGGCTTGACATCTCGGTGGATCACGCCGTGCTCATGGGCGAAATGGAGCGCGCTCGCGACTTCATTGGCGATGCGGATCGCATCACCGATCGGAAGGCCCTCCGGATGGTCCTCGAGCAGGTCCTCCACCGTGCCCCCGCGCACCAACTGCGAGACGATCCAGGTCGCGTCCTTCTCCTCGATCACGTCGTACACGGCGAGGATGTGGGGGTGCTCGTCGAGCCGGGCCGTGATGCGGATCTCCTGGAGGACACGCTTGGGCAAGTCCTCAGTGCTCGGTGCTCGCTTGACCCGGGCGATCGCGATGTCCCGCTCGAGGACGGGGTCGCGAGCGAGGAACACTTCCTTGCTGGCCCCTCTGCCGAGCGAACGTATCAGCTCGTAACGGCCGCCGATGGATCGCTTCAGCACGTCATCCGATGATGCCGTGAGAGTGTCGGGATCAGGCCCGACCGTGATCAGGACAGGCTCATCAGCCATTCACACCCGCGTCTGGAGGGCAGGAACAGGTATTCACAACCGCGGACAGTGACAAATGGCTTAGGTGGTCGGTCCAACGTGACCGTCTGTCCGTTGGGTGCGGGCAGGACCATGCCGGAGAGTTGCTCTCGGTCGCCCTGCTGCAGCAGAGGATCACGCTCGTTGCCGAGACCGAACTCAGCGCCGCTATTGCACCAGCTGCGTTGGATGAACTCGAAGCCATCGCTGATACTCGCGCTATAGCAGACGAACGCGAGTCCCCGTTCGCCATCGCCGTCAAGCGGGCCGTAGGGCATGCCCCGACGGATGATCCGGTGGCGCATCGTCCGCTCGCCGCCGCCGGGCAGCATGTCACGAGGATTACTGCGCCGGACATGTGCGCCTATAGGACACGCGTACCCCTCGGCATCGTTCGCGGAACCGATCCGGTTGTCCCGATACAGGAAGTCGTTGGCGCGATGGCGATTGTCGGCAATCACGGCATCGGGTCGCTCCGGAGAAAGCGTCAGCGGTGTCCCATCGCGCCACCGTCCCACGATCTTTGCCCGGACGAGGTCAGGGGGAAAGTCCAACCGCGCGGCCTCGTCCTCAACGTAATCGTCGAACGTCGTGACGTCCTGGCTCATCGGCCGGTAGACCATGTACGTTCCGTTTGGCCCGAGGGGGGCGGCCGGTCCAGTCGGAAGGACTCCGTCTTCGTTGGTATAGCCGAGGATGAACTCGCCCGCCCGGATCAGGCGCCAATCCCTCTTGATGCTTTTGAGCCCCAGGTCCTGCAGGAACAGCTCGAGAGATTGGAACGGGCGCCACCAGCGCAGTGGGGCCTGGACGTAGACGCCGCCCCCGACGGGGTCACGGTGAACGTCCTCGATGGCCGGCTGGGAGCAGCCGTCCGAGAACCCGAAATGCTCTCGCGCGAGCGAGGAGTTGCAAGCCAGCGGGTGGGTCTTGATGCGGTCGTCTTCGGACGTGGTCAGGGGTCGGCCTGATTGGAGGCGCGCTGCCGGAAGATCGTGCAGCACCTCCATCGATCGGGTCGAGGCGGCGATCAGACGGTCGACGAGCTCGTCGCGGTCGCTTCCCGAAGTCGCGTGCACGACGAGGAGAACGTGTCCGCGTCCGTATCCAGGAATCCAGTGGTCTGCCGAGCTGTCGCCGATGTCCCCGTTGGCGGTGGCCCGCGTGTGTGCGCCCTCGCGGAAGTCCTGGGGGAAGGCGTACAGGATCTGGTCCGCGACCCCGAGCGCTTGGAGTCCCTCGAATGTGAAGCCGAGATTCACATGCGGACGGTCCCTTGCTGCCCGGGGGACGGTTCCGGCCGTCCCGCCGTTCAGGCCGCGGCTCGCCGCGTCGTCCCAGGGTCTGCGCCCGAACGTGGTCTCGTTGACCCATCCACGGATGACCGTCCTGGCTGAAGCCGGATGGGTGATCCGCAACAGCACGTACCTCGCGAACGGGAAGCAGTCGCCGTAGGCATACAGCACATTTCCCTGCACTTCGCCGGTCTCAATCACGGTGGGGGTCCAGCGCTCCTAGAAGTGCAGTCGTCGTCGGGTGTTGCTCCGCGGCAAACATGTCGGCGACTCGATCTCGCTCGGCCAGGCGCCGCTTGATCGCCGACACCGAATGGGGTGGGTATCCCGCAATGTAGTACCGGGTCGGCAGAGTCCGGCCGTCCACCCACGCGTGGAACTTGCTGGGGCTGTCGTTGTGACCCGGATAGCCGTCGCATCCACCCCAGATCAGGTCAGCAGTTTCGCCCAGCCTGGTACGGAGTGCCTCTATGTGGTCGTACGTCGATCCCCAGGTGTCACTCGTGTACAGGAGGTACGACGTCTCGAGCACATCGGGGGCCGGTTGCCCGAGGTCAGTCAGGCACTGCGGGACGAGTACGAGGCGAGCAAAATGTGTCTCGGTCTGATCCAGATCGGTGAGCAGGCCCCTTCCGCCGTCGCGTGCGGTCCTGATCATCTCCGCTCGATCCGCACCCAGCGGGGTGATGATCGAGATCGGGTTGACCCCATACTGACCTCGAAGGGCGCGCGTCCACGGATCGAAAACGGCTTGGACCTGCCGCCTGACCGAAATCTGCGGCGAGATCGGGCCCAGAGCGGCCGACGAGGTTTCCGCGAGCCACTGGCGCGCCCACTCAGCATCCTCAGGCTGGCTCGAAGCCTCGGCAAGCAGCTCGTGCAAGGAGATGGCCTGGCGCACGTCAATCGCCGTAGACCAGGGGTACGCGCCATAGAAGTCGAGGACTTCCAGTTGGTTTCGTTGGACGAACTTTCGAAACCCGAAAGGAGCGAGGGTGTCAGCCCCAGCGCGCTGGCTGGCGCCCGTCTCGACGTCAAATCCGTAGCAGGCGCCCCACAGCTTGGCCAGGCGCGCCGGAACGATGTCCGCGAAGGTCCGGAGGTAGTCCTCTTGAGTCCCGTCGTAATTGCTCTCAAACAGCAGATACTTCCAACGCAGTCCGCGCCAACCGCCGCACCCTCGCGCGGGAGGAACCCCATCGAGGATGAGCCACCGCGCGTAATGGATGAACGCGAGCTGGATCAGCGGCCGTCCCATGCCGGGCGTGTACCGCACCACCCTCAGCCTGCCCGTCAACTCGCGCATGCGCGCCGCCAGAATTGGAGACAGCGTCGTCAGCGCCCGCGTCGTGCCCAGCTGGTCCATTGTTCGTCTTCCCACCTCAGGGGAACGGTGCCCCCACGGGACGCTAGGCGATCGCGCCCCCTCTCGTCAAGGCCGAGGTTTTGTGGTACGCCTTGCACATGTCCGGTGGCGCTGAGGTCCTCGCAATCCACCCGATGGCGCGCGCGGGCCCGGGCGACGAACCAGGACGCCGCGATCGGGCAGCGCTCGGCGGCGCGCTGCGTCTGGCCCTCGCGCTCCCTGGCGGAATCGCTCCCGGAACGTTCGAAGCCGGTGCGACGTGCGGTCTTCTAGCTTGGATTCAGGAGGTCAACGCCCTCGCGGCTGACGCGGTGCTGATCGACGCGATCAGCGGCGCTTCGGCTGGCGCGCTCACTGGATTGCTTGCCGCGCGTGTGCTGTTGGGCGGCGACGATCCAGTCGGCGTATACCGTGAAGCGTGGGTAGCGGCCCCGTCACTTCGAGCGTTACGAGGGACTGGACCGTGGGCGCCGTTGTCACTTCGTGCGGCACGGGATGTCGCGCGCCGGATCCTTTTTGCTCCAGCAGCGTCGGGAGCCCGATGGCGCCAGAGCGATCCTGTCAACGTGGACCTCGCGCTGGGGTGTTTGCGCGGCTTTTCTCGCCGCATCCCCTCCTACGGTGGCGTGGGAGATCCCGAGCAGGAGCTGCTCGCGGCGACCTACCTCGACTGGACTTCGCTTGAACTGCGCGACCTTGCCGGTGAGTCCGCGACCGCCGAACAGCAATGGACTCGCGCGATGGACTCGGTGATCGCATCCGCGTCGCACCCGCTGGCCTTCCAAGCGCGGCGCCTGGACCGCGAGTTTCTCCGGTCGAGCTACGAGAGACGGGGCGTGGTCAATCTCCCGGTTGGTGACGAGGACCTGAACCTTTGGTACACCGACGGCGGTCTGGTAGACAACGAGCCGCTCGGCCGCTGCGTGCGCCGCGTGGCCAAGCGGGACGGCGCCCAGCTTCCTTCCCGGCTTGTCATGCTGGTCCGTTCGCGCACCCGTTGGCCCGCGCCGGCCGATAACCCGGCATGGTCGGGGCAACGGCGTCCGCGCTGGACACAAACGCTGGCTCGTGTACTCGATCTCATCGTCAGCAGTGCGGCTGGGCACGATCTGCTCCAGGTGGAACAGGCAAATCAGCGCTTGCGCGCGACCAAGGAGGTTGCAGCGAGGCTCGTCGAACTGCTCGACGACGACGAGGCGACCCGTGGCCGGCTCCAGAGCATGCTCGACCGTGTCGAGGACGAGCGGCGTCCGTTGGCGCAGGTGACGGGGGACCCGGGCGCTCCGACGGACGGAGATCTGCCGGGGCTGGTCGAGACCTTGTTGCTGTCAGCCTCCGGCCTGATCGACAAGCAGTCCGTGGAAGTCGCCGTCGTAAATGCAGACCGGAGCTTGATGAGCCCCCAAGCGCTTGGGAGCACCATCGCGTTCCTCGCACGGCGCCAGCGCGAGGACCATTTTGCCGCCGGCTACTGGAGCATGCTCGATTGGATCGAGCAGGCACCAACGCTCAAGAAGCGTCTGCCGCAGGCGCTGATCGACGCTGGCGTCCGGGCGGCGCAGCGCAAGGTAAACGACCCGCGGGGTCGCGACGATCGGGAGCGATCGAGGCGACTCTCTCCTGCCCTACGTTTGGAGCTGCTCAGGCTCGGAGTGCGGACCGGGCGGATCGCACGTGCCGACCTCGATGCTTCGTTCAGCCGACCCGATCAGTCCAGCTCGCCGCCGCGGCGTCCACGCTCGTTCGGCGGCGCCCGCCGGCGTGTCGGCTGACCGGGAAAGCCGCACACGGATCGTCACGTATCACCGCTCCTGGTCGTCGCTCTGTGAAGACAACGTGACCGCGCTGTTCCGGCCGGCCAGAGCGGCCAGCCGAGTCGCGCGGCTCGTTTGCCCGTAACAGAGACCAGGAGGAGATCCCCATGGCCGACGAGACCGACGGCAAGATCGACGTCTCCGCACCAAGGATCGCCGGGCTGCCGGCGCTCAAGGGTCTGGTGTTGTACGCCGCGACCCTGAGCTTCGCCGGCCTCTACGTCTTCTTCATCGTGAAGATCAGCGCCGCGCAAGGTCCCGCGCCGCACCTCGACTCGGTTCTCGTGACAGCCGCCGCGGCGCTCGCGGGCGTCCTGGGCTCTGCGTTTGCCCTCGAGGTTGGGCTCCCCACGTCTGCCAGCGGACGAATGCGCCACTGGGGCAGGCTCTAGCTGACGCCGCACCCAAACCGCCGGGCGCCATGTTGCGCGTTCGGAAGGGCCTCTCGTTCGAGGCCGCGAGCACGGACGCCGCCAGCTGGCCGAAGACCCTCGGCATCTGGGTGTACGCGATCGTCGCAGCGGCGGTCGCAATCACCTACGGGCTGAACCAGAATCAGACGCCCGCGATGATCAAGGCTCTCGCCGTCGCGTTCGCCGGCTACGTTCTCGCGCTGATCACCGCCGCGTACGGGAGTGACGGCGCAGCGGGTCAGGCTCCGGCCTCACCGCAGTCTTCCACGCCTCCGGCGAATGCGATGGCCGCAATCGCGATCGCGCCGAACGGAAGCGAGCCCGCGAACGACAAGGCGCCGGCGAGTGAGATCCAGGGCCCCGCGGCTACTTCCGATCAGGATCAGGCAGCATAAATCGCGAATCATCGCCATTAGGTCAGGCTAGGATACGATGCAACCACGCAGCGTGCGCACGGTGGCGCCGAGGCTGTCGAACTCCTCCGGCGTCATCCGGTCGGTGTTGTAGGCGCGGCGGAAGCGGGGAAAGTCTCGTATAGCTGCTCGAATGATGCTCGAGCGCACGCTCGACTGCCTCGGCGACCCACACCGCTCGCTGGCTAGACGCGCAGGTCACCCTAGACAGCTGAAGCGGTTCTGATCCACGGACCCAGGTTGCCGAAAGAATCCGGCCATTCCGGTCCGTTCCCCGTCGATCTGGTCACACGAAGCACTGTGTTTCGCATTCTGTGACCAGTTGTCGGACTCAGCTCTGCTGGCCGACCATCTAATCGACACGCATTAGCAGGACTTTTTGAATGGAGCTAGCCGGACTCGAACCGGCGACCTCCTGGGTGCGATCCAGGCGCTCTCCCAACTGAGCTATAGCCCCGGGCGGCGGCAGATGCCGCGCGGTTGCGGGACAGTGTAGCCCTGGAGGGCAGGCTTGCAGCTGCCTCGGCGCGGGCCTGGGGGCGCACCGGCAGGTGGCGAATTTGGCGGCGATCGCCGATAGCCTCATCGGCGGACGGGCCTCCTGATGAGCTTTCGTGCGCGCCTAACCATCTTCTTCGTCGGGATCGTCGTCGTGCCGATGGTGGCGATCGGGGTGCTCATGTTCAGCCTGATCAACGACAGCCAGCAAGGGAAGGCCGACGCCCGGGCCGGGGGTGTGGCGGCCACGGCGGGCAGCCTCTATAACAGCGAGGCGGCGTCGGCGCGCGCGGATGCCGCGGCGCTCGGGCGCGCGGTTGGGTCCCTGCATGGCAAGGCGCTCGCGGTCCGGTTCGCGACACTGGCGACGCACGCGGGACTGGCCAGGGCGACGCTGAGCAACGGGTCGAGGACGATCGCGGACGTCGGCGACCGGACCGCGATCGCGCCCGGATCGGTGATCGTCAGGAATCCTGGTGCGGGCAGCGCGATGACCGTGACAGTCTCCGAGCTGACCGCCTCCCAATACGCGCGAGAGCTGTCCGCATCGGGAGTCGCCGTCGTGGTGCGCGACGGAACCACGGCCCTCGCCTCGACGGCCGCGCTACGGAGCTCCTCATCGCTGGGAGCGGACGGAGACGTCACGGTCGGCGGCAAGGGCTATCGCGCGGTCAGCCAGACGTTCACGGGCTTCGGTGGTATGCGCGTGACAGTCATCGTTCTGTCCGCACTGTCCGCGACCGCCGCGTCGCTCGCAGGCAGTCGTGGGGTCGCCGCGGTCCTGATCGTCGCCTTCCTGGCGCTCGCACTCGGTTTCTCGCTGCTCGCGTCGCGCGCGCTCCAGGGCCGGCTGAGCGGTTTTCTCGCGGCCGCGCGGCGGCTCGGGAGCGGCGACTTCTCGTCGCCGATCAGAGTCGAGGGCCACGATGAGTTCGCGGCGCTCGGGACGGAGTTCAACAGCATGTCGACCGAGCTGTCTCAGCGCCTCGACGAGCTCTCCCGGGAACGGGTACGGCTCAGGGAGGCGATCCGCCGCATCGGACAGACGTTCGCGTCGAGCCTCGATCGCCCGGCGCTGCTCGAGCTCGCGCTGACGACGGCCGTCGACGCAGTGCAGGCGAGCGGGGGGCGGATCAGCGTGCGCTTGACCGACACGGAGCCGCTCGCCGAGGCCAGGCGCGAGGGATCGCTTGCCGCTCTAGAGGAGGTCGTGCGCGAGGCGGAGCGTGCCGCGCTGGCGACCGGTGGAGTGGGCGAGGCGCACACCGCCGCCGTTAGCGTGGCGGCGGTGACGCTCGGCCCGCTTGAGCCGCACGCTCGGGCGCACGGCGTAATCACGGTGGCGCGTCATGGGCATCCGTTCACCGAGGACGATCTCGAGGTCCTCCGGTCCCTCGGAGCCGAGGCGGCGCTCGCGCTGGAGAACATCGAGCTCCACTATCAGGTGCGACGGCAGGCGGTCACGGACGAGCTCACCGGTCTGGCAAATCATGGGCGCTTCCAGGCGTTGTTGAGCGCCGAGGTCGAACAGGTCCGCCGCTACCACCATCCAATCGGCCTGATCATGCTCGACATCGACGACTTCAAGGCCGTCAACGACACCTACGGGCATCCCCAGGGCGACGCGGTCCTTCGCCATGTAGCCCGCGTGCTGCAAGAGAATTCCCGTGATGCTGACACCCCGGCGCGCTACGGTGGCGAGGAGTTGTCGCTGATTCTTCCCCACACGGATCTCGAGGGGGCCCACGCGATCGCCGAGCGCATCCGGTCGGCCGCCGAAGGCCTGCGCGTGGCCAGGACGGATGGGCAGGGCGCACTGCGGATCACCGCCAGTCTCGGCGTCGCGGCCTCGTCGGATGGAGATAGGCAAGCCCTGATCGCGGACGCCGACGGCGCGCTCTACGAAGCCAAGCGCAGCGGCAAGAATCGAACGGTCAGCGCCGCGGCTCGAACGGCGGACGCGTCGGGGGCCGGGTAGGCTTAAGCAGCATGGGTTTACTCGACGATGCGATCCGCGAGCACCTCGACCTGAAGCGCCGGCGTGGCGCCGATCCCACCGAGATCGAACGAGCTGAACGCGAGGCACTCGGGCCGGTCCGCCGCGGGCCTGAGGTCGGCGGCGAGGACGCTCCAGCTGCGGAGTCGGCCGTCGAGCCGGAGGCGGCGGTCCCGTCAGCGCCGGCGGAGCAGTGGGAGCCGTTCGACGCGGAGGCGGAGTTGCAAGAGCCCGAGCCGGCGGCGGTGGAAGACGACGTCCTGTTGCCCGCATACGAGCCGGAGGAGCAGTTCGAAGACCAGCCGCTTGAGTCGAATCGCCCGTTTGACGCGGGAGTCGAGCCGGCTCCGCCGCATCCCGCCGACGCCTCCCCGGCACCCGAAGCCGAGCCGAGCCTGGCGCCCCATCCGGCCGACCCTCCGCTGCTCGAAGTCCCGCCGCACCTGGACCAGGAGACCGAGGAGTACGAGCTTGAGCCTGAAGAAGAGGACGGCGATGACGTGCTCGAAAGCACCCCGGAGTTCCTCCAGGACACCCCGGACCACGACCGCCTGTGGTTCGAGCAGCGCCCGCCGCGAGACTTCGACTTCGACGGCTGAGTCCCTAGACTCGCCCCAGAATCGGGGCCATAGCTCAGTTGGGAGAGCGCCTGCTTTGCAAGCAGGAGGTCACGGGTTCGAATCCCGTTGGCTCCACTCGCGAAGTGCCTGCTAATCAAGGCTGGGTTGACGGTCGTTGCGCGAGCTTTGACTCTGCGCGCTGGCTCTGGCGGTCCGTCGAGCCGGTGGACCGCCAGAGCCGAGCCGGGCCTCAGGAGGCGATAGCTGAGCCGAAGACGGTGCAGACCTTCTGCTGGCCGAGCGTCGTCGCGTTGTCGAATCCGTAGTTGACGGTGACTACCTTTCCCGCCGGCGTTTCGAACAGGACGCTACCGCTCGCATCGAAGTCGCCGCTGGTGGTCGACAGAGCAACGCTCACGTTGGGCCCGAACGACGTGTTGTGGACGATGTGCAAGCGACCAAGGCCGTCGAAGATGCGACCCAAGATGTCCGACTTGGCCACGCTCGAGAACGCGAAGATCACGGGCTGCCCGGCTGTGCCACAGCGGGCGTTGATCGTCAGCCCGTCGATGCTGACAACGTTGGTGGTCTTAGATCCGGGAGCGCCGATGAACGAGAACGTTCGCGTCACCGGTCCGGCGGTCCCCTTGACGATCGCGCGGTGAACGGTCGTCTTGACGGTCGCGTGCGCGGTGTTCGCGCTCGCGGTTCCGGCAGCGGCGCCAGCGACCGCGAGCATCGACACGGTCAGCGCGGCGATGCCGCGACCCCTACTCAGAAGCTTCATTTCAGCTACTCCTCTTCATGGCTAGGCCACGACTCGTTTGCGGCCCAAGCAGGCCCGGTATCGAACTCGTCCAACTGTTCCCTCCCTCGCTCACGGCGCTCCCCGTCGGCCCGTCGGCCCGTCGCCCCGTCGCCCCGTCCCTCCGGAGCAGGCAACCACAACCCGCCCACCGGGTCAAGTTCGCCCCTGGCGTTACCGGGCCACATCCCACCGTTGCGGGAGTCGCCCGCGGTGCTTGTTCCCCGCGCTGATCCCCGGCAACTGCAGGCGCACCCGGCTGCTGCTCGCGGGGCACCCTCCCACCAATGACCGTCGACCGACCTTAAACCCGCCGGCACCACCGCGCCTGGCAGCGTAGCCGCCAGCGCCTCCGTGTCGGTCGACACCGCTCGTCAGCCCGCTCGTCATCACCGATGCCCGCGGCGAAAGCACAACTCAACGCTCGTTGCGTGATAGCCGGCCCACGATCTGGGTGGCGGACGCTCGGCCGGGTGACGTCAAGGTCGCGGCGCAATTCGGCGAGCGCGATGGTGTCAATACCTCCCCCATGGTGCGATCGCTCCCATCTCCGGCCGAGCGATCATTGCCGGCACCGCAGAGGTGTAACCGAACTACCAACGTAGCCCGTCCAGGCGCCACCGGCAACCGGGGGGGAGGTGTCATTCGGCTGAAACAGCTCGTTGTGACGATCGGCCGGCGCGGTCCGCCCGATGTCCATCCTTGCACGCCGTTCCAAGCGACAACAGGAAAGAGATGATGTTCGACAAACAGATCACAGTCGGTCGGCTCCTGCCTGCAGCTGCTGCAATCATCGCTGCTTTCGCAGCGACAGCGTCGGCGGCAGACGCACTCACGATAAGCCCTGGAAAGCCGAGCCTCACGGCCCGCGTAGCGATCACAGAGCCAGTGACGGTCACGTGCTCGCCATTTGACCCGACGCTCACGCTTGACTCCGAGAGCATCAACGTACAGGTCGAGCAAGCCGCCGGTAAAGCCATCGCTCACGGGACTGCCTCCAGTAGCAGTTTCTTGCCGACGTTGTTGTTCCCGTGTGACGGCACTCAGAACACCGTTCCGATCACCATCTACGCCGACCCGGCAGGTCCACCCTTCCACCGCGGCAAAGCCGTATTCACTGAGACAGCATCGGCCGGCGCCGCCACGCCGTGCTCACCCGGAAGCACCACGTGCTTCACCAACCCGAGTGTCATCCAGTCGGCCGGCACCGGTCCTATCGCGCTGGCCATGCGCTGACCTTGGGAGTACAGAACGCTCCGCGTCGGTGAGCCCGTCTGCGACCCGTGGCGCCGGGCACGCGGCGGAGCGTTCTGATCTCGTCGCGCTAGGCACGCCTCGGCCACCGCGCCTCCACCGCTGCCGCGGGTTGACGGCGTTAGGGACGGTAAGGTGTCGTCCGATGCGTCGGCGGGCCTTGTTCAGGTTGGTTGTCGTAGGGCGGCGTGAGTGCCTGGTCTACTTGAGCGCCGGCAGCTGACAGCGCTCGTCGCTGTTGGTGAGGAGCTCCACTTCGGCCGCGCCGCGGAGCGGCTCGGGATGCAGCAGTCGGCGCTGAGTCAGCTCGTGCGTCGTCTCGAGGAGCAGGTTGGGTTCCCGTTGTTCGATCGTTCCAGCCATCACGTGCGGCTGACGGTGGAGGGCGAGCGAATGCTCGTGGTCGCCCGTGATGCGCTCGCCGCGCTGGGACGTGTGGACGACGTCGCGGTTGAGATCGCGGCGGGGGCGTCGGGGACGCTGCGCTTGGGCACGACTGAGGGGGTGCGCGATCAGCTGCATCTGATTCTTGAACGCTTTCGTGAACGCCACCCGGACGTTGAGGTGCGGTTGCTCACGCTGCGAATGACCGAGAAGGTCCGCGGTCTGCTGGACGGCGAGTTGGACGCGGCTTTGGTGCGGGCTGCAAGCGCAGTCGACGGCCTCGACGTTCTCGAGTTATGGCGCGAGCGGCTTGTGGCGGTGCTCTCGCGACGGCATCCGTTGGCGACGCGGGAGCAGGTGTCGGTCGCCGAGCTCGCCCCATATCCGATCATCATGAATCCGCGCGAGCGCAATCCGTGGGCGGCTGACCAGGTCGAGGGGATGTTCGCGGCCGCCGGTGCCGAGTTCGTGCTGGGACCGGCTTACGAGTCGCTGCGCGAGGCGGTGGCGATGATCGCGGGCTCGCAGGCATGGATGGTCGTGCGCGGATCGGTCGCTACGCAGGAGCGGTCGCCGTTGCTCGTCGCGGTTCCTCTGACCGACCCGACGGCGGTGGGGCGGGTCAGTCTCGCGTGGCGGAGCCTCGACACGGGCCCGGTAGCCCGCGCGCTGGTGTCTGTCGTGAGTGCCCTGCGGCGCGAGGGCTTGTTCGAGCCCCTCAGCGGCGTTCACGAAACCTGATCGCGCGATCACGCCGCCACGCTTGCCGGTCGATGGCGCCGGTGCGAGCGTGTTGGACGTCAGATCAAGGCGACTAAGGGAGGCCCGAGACGACCACCGTCACAGCAGACACGATCGTGTTTGGCGCAAAAGTGACCACGCTGGATGAGGGCGCTCTTGGCCCCGCTCGCGGTCGCCGGCCTCGGCATCGGGCTGACGTTCGTGCCGATGACGATGGCCGCGACGACGGGGGTGCCGCCCGACGAGGCCGGGCTGGCCTCAGGCCTGATCAACACGAGCCGCCAGCTCGGCGGAGCGCTCGGACTGGCATTCGTCACGCTCGCGGGCGCCCTCAGCGCCCTCGTTCTTCGGCGACAGCGTCCAACTGCCGCCCGCCAACACCAGCACCTAAGGAGACCGACATGATCGTCATCACCACCCCGACCGGCCAGATCGGCAGCCAGGTCCTCGGCAACCTGCTCGACACCGGAGAACCCGTCCGCGTCATCGCGCGAGACCCGTCCGCTCTCCGAGCCGACGTAAGCGATCGCGTCGAGGTCGTGGAAGGGTCACACGGTGATGCCACCGTCGTGGAGGAGGCATTCGCCGGTGCCGATGCCGTCTTCTGGCTGGCGCCGCCGGATCCACGGGCGGCTTCTGTTGAAGCCGCGTTCGTCGGCTTCGCCCGGCCCGCCGCCGAAGCATTCAAGAAGCAGGGTGTGAGACGGGTCGTCGGTGTCTCGGCGCTCGGCCGTGGCACACCGTGGGCTGCCCGCGCCGGCTACGTCAAAGGCTCGCTCGCGATGGACGACCTGATCGCAAGTTCGGGCGTTGCGTACCGGGCGCTGACCAACCCGTCGTTCATGGACAACATCGCCCGACAGGCCGCGGCGATCAAGAACCAAGGCATGTTCTTCTCGCCGATCGCGGGCGACCGCAAGCTGCCGACCGTCGCCACTCGCGACATCGCTGCCGCCGCGTCGCGTCTCCTGCTCGACGAAAGCTGGAGCGGCGTCGCAGAAGTTCCGCGGCTCGGCCCCGAGGATCTGTCCTTCAACGACATGGCCGAGATCATCTCGGAGGTTCTCGGTAAGGAGGTCCGCTTCCAGCAGACCACGTTCGAGGCGTATAAGGCCAGGTTCGTCGAGCTGGGCATGTCCGAAGCGATGGCTCAGGGCATGACCGACATGGCGTGGGCGAAGAACGAGGGCCTCGACAACGCCGTCACACGCACGCCGGAGAACTCGACACCGACGAGCTTCCGGGAGTGGTGCGAAGAGGTGCTCAAACCAGCCGTGTTGAAGCCGGCCGTCGCCGCGTAGTCCCGCGGGCTCGCGTACGTCTATCTGACTAGAGAAACGGGGAACACGATGAGTGTCTCAACTCTCACCGGAGACGACGCCGGTGTTCCTGACCAGCACCTCAGCGCCTGGATCGCTGAGGTGCTGCTGCCGAGGAGGACCATGCCGGGCCTGCGACCGCGCGTACCTCGGACGCTCGTTGGCGCCGGAAATGCTCGAGGATGAGAACGCTGACGACCGCGACGTACAGGCACCAGAGCGAGGTGAGCTCGTCGACGCGAACCACCGCCGTCACGATCACCCCGACGAGGCTGACCATCCCGAACCATCGCAAGTAGCGACGGCTCGATATCAGCGCCGGGCCGCACGTCGCGGTGACGTACAGCAGCCCGATCAGGGCGTCGTTGGGGGTATGCGTTGTGTAATCGATGCAGCGAGCTTCCTCGTGTGCGCCGACCGGATACGCGGTGACTTGCCACAGCAGGTAGACGCCCAAGAGGGCCCCCAGGAATGCCAGCGCAAGCATCCCGCGCGAGCGTCGGCGGTCTGGCTCGAGCAGCATGAACCCGAGGGGGACGATCGCCGGTAAGACGGCGTGCGCGTAGAGGATGTAGGTCTCTTTCGCAGCGTCACCCAGGCCACTCGAGACCTGGCCCCGGAGCCCCAGCCAGACAAAGCCCTCGACGAGCTGATGGATGCCAAACAGCAGCGGGAGCGCGCCGACGATCAGTTCGCGCCGCGCCCGCACGTGGCGCAGGGTCTCGACCCCTACGCCGGCAATGACCGCGCCGGCGACAAAATCGGCCTGCGGTGAAAAGCACATCCACTTGACCTTAACGCCACGCGGCGCCGGCCGTCGATCAGCACGGACGAGCTCGTCGGTGTGCGCGGTTTGATCGCGGCGTACATCACGACTACAGTGCACCGACGATGCCCGAACCTAAGACATTGCGCGCTCTCGCCGGCCTGCCGGCGACCCCGGCCGGCCTGGCGGACTCGACGCTCGTCATGATCGACTGCCAGAACACGTACACCGAAGGTGTGATGGCGCTGGATGGGGTGGCGGCGGCTCTCGACGAGGCGGCCGTGCTGCTTGGGCGGGCGAGGTCGGCGGGCATCCCGATTGTCCACATCCAGCACGACGATGGCGAGGGGTCGCTTTACGACATCCGAGCCGAGATCGGCCAGATCGTCGAGCGGGTCGCGCCGGAGGGCGATGAGGTCGTGATCGTCAAACGGTTCCCGAACGCGTTTGTGCAAACCGAACTCGACGATCGGCTCAAGGCCGCGTCGCCCCGGAATCTGCTCATCGCCGGGTTCATGACGCACATGTGCGTCAACTCGACGACCAGAGGCGCTTTCAACCTCGGGTACGCGGCCACGGTTGTCGCCAGCGCGACGGCGACTCGCGCGCTTCCCGGTCCGGCCGGCGTTGTGTCGTCTGACGCTTTGCAAGCGGCCAGCCTCGCCGGGATCGCGGACCTGTTCGGGATTGTCGTACCCGACGCCGCCGCGATCCCCGACTAAGCCGCCGTTATCTACTTGCCCCAGCCAGGCGGCGGTGCGTGCACTCCTGGAACGATGTTCCAGTACTCGACGTTCTTGGAAGCGACACCGCCCTTGACGAACGTAACGACGTTGGTCTCGAGCAGCGTGATCATGTGCTGGCCCTTCGGGTTGTAAACGGGGTCGCGGAACGTCACCCAGATCTCGATAGCGGCACGGTCACCGCTGACGATCGGAGCTCCCTGGATGCCGTGAATCATCGACTGCGGCCGCGTGACGCCAAACCAATACTTGTGAATCGCTTTGCGTCCGACGAACGTCTGATTAGAGACGCCGGGAATCGACTGATACACACCGTTCGGCGTGAACAGCTTCACGACGGCGTTGGCATCCCGAGTCTCCCAAGCGCTCAGGTATCCCTGCATCCAGTTCGACGCGGTCTGTTTGCTCACTCGGTACGCGCCGGCAGCTTGGGCCACGGGGGCGAACGTGCAGGCCAGTGTCACAGCCGCGGCGACCGCTAGCAGCCCGCTTCTCTTGTTCATCGGAAAACCACCTCTCAACCTCTCGAAAATGATGCTGACCCGGCCGCGCGCTGCTCGGCCCTCACGGCTCGCAGGGGAGTGCAATCTACACGGTAAACTGGGCCGGCGGGACCTGAGCCTTACCGCATAAGGATTAGGATCGAGATGCGCGGGAGAGCGCGCCGGCCGGGGTTGGTTCCGAAGGTGTTGTTCGCCGCGGCGGGGGCTCACGTCGGGCTCGTCACCTGGCGCGAGAGCTAACGAATCGGCTGACGGAGAGCCTGGCTGGCGGCGACCGTCGCTACCGTGAGACGAGATGGATGTCGAAGACGCGATCCGGAGCAGGCGCACCCACAAGGCGTTCGGGCCTGAACCAGTGCCGCGCGCGCGTACTGGACGAACTGCTCGAGCTCGGGCGCTGGGCGCCGAACCACCATCTCACGAACCCGTGGCGGTTTCGAGTGCTCGGGTCGGTCGCGCTCGCGCGGTTGAAGGACGCTGCTGGTCCAGAGGCGGCGGCAAAGCTCGACCGCGCGCCGACGCTGGTCGCGGCGACCGTCGTCGGCTCTGAGGACCCTGTCGAGGAGCAGGAGGACCTGTGTGCGACCGCGTGCGCGGTGTACGCGGTCTTGCTCGCGGCCCACGGGCGCGGACTCGCCGGCTACTGGCGTACCCCGGGCGTGCTGCGGACCCCGGAGGGCAGGGAGGCCCTCGGCATCCCTGCCGACGAGCGATTCGTCGCGCTGATCCATCTCGGCTGGCCGCGGCAAGAGAAGGAGCCGCCGGCGCGACTGCCGACCGGGGACGTCGTGACTTACCTCTCCTAGGAGGCCAGTCCGCCGTCGCGATGGTCGCCCAGCCGGGCGCCGGCCGTCGGACGGCGGCGCCTGGCCTTCTCTCGCGCGCGTGTCACGGCTGATGCGATCGAGAGCCCGTCCTCGATGCTGTCGCGAAGGGCAAGCACCTCCGACGGGCTGTAGCGCTGCTCGAGTGGACTCGCGGTGGGGAAGCCGTAGCGCATCTCCCAGGCGAGCAACGTCTCGGGGCTGACCCCGAGCAGGCTTGCCGCGTGGTCGAGATCGAGGGCTCGCAGCGGCCTCTGCGGCGCCGGCGCCGGCGAAGGCGTGATCTCGCCGTCGCGACTCGCGGCCGCCGCTCTAGCCAGGTCCGTGCGCATGGCGTCGTCGCTCCGCTTCGCCGCGCGGCACGCAGACACCGCCACCAGCGCGACCGCTACCCAGATTCCGAACGCTGCCAAAGCAATGACTTCCAACCGCATCGATGCCTCCAGCCGGTCACCAGGTGTCAGCCTCGTACCGGCGTCGCGCGCGGCGCGAACGTCATCCCGAGCCCCTGAGCTACTCAAAACGAACGTGTGTGACTTCCGGTCACTGCAGGGCTACCCACCGACTGCCGCGGCGGCCTTCGAGCTGGACGGATGATCGAGTCGGCTTCGCTATCGGGGCGACATCCCTGCGGTAAGCTCAAGTTTCCGTTCTTCCAGGCGATTACAGAGGGCCGGGTGCCGAGTTGTTCTGCAATTTCGACGGCCTTGTTCGTCGAAACGACATTTACCGCCGAGCGGCGCATCGCCCCTGGGACGCGAGCCGCGCTCATGAGCCGGCGGGCGCTGATCGTCCTCGGCGCGTGTGGCGCATTGGCCGCCTCGGCCGCTCCGTCCGCCCAGGCCTCCGTGCCGACGGTCTCCGTACCGACTATCTCGGTGCCGACGATCTCCGTGCCGACGGTCACCGTCCGCACGATCACCGTGCCCTCTGTGGGCGTCGGGACGGTGAGCACGCCGAGCATCACGACCCCGACGGTCAGTATCCCGAGCATCACGACGCCGACGATCAGCACGCCGACCGTTACCGTCCCGCCGGTCCACACCCCGCCCGTGAGCGCGCCGACGACAGGGACTCATCCGGTCGCTACGAGCGGCACGCCGGACAACGCGACGAACGCCAACGGAACCACGGCGTCCACGGCGCCGAGCGGCTCCACGGCCGGAGCGGCGCCGACCAAGCGCGGGCGTGCCAGCACCAGCACCGGCCGTGCCGGCCGGCCCGCGACCAGCCAGGCGACGCACACCGCGAACGGCACGCACAGCACAGGCCCGCTCACCGTGACCGCCGCCGCCGCCGGCGCCGCCGGCACGGCCGTACCTCTCGCCGGCTCGGGCACGACGCGCTCGGGCTCGCGGTCGCCGACCGGGACGGCGGCGGCCACGGCCCCGCGTCACACGACTTCGGTCGGTGCGCTCGGCCGCGTCGTCAAGGAGCTTCCGTCCGCGGTGCTGTTCGCGCTGCTCGCGTTCGCGGTCATTGCCGCGGGGATGGCGCTGAACGCATACCTGCAGAGCCGGCGCGCAAGGTCGTTGGCCGGTCAGAGGGCCGCGCTCCTCTCGGACGTGGGCGTGCTCCAGGACGCGCTTCTGCCCACCGTGCCCGGGAACATCGGCGACCTCGACGTGTCGGTGGCCTACCGGCCGGCGCAGGGGCTTGCGGCCGGCGGCGACTTCTTCGACGTGTTCTCGCTCTCGAGCGGGAGGACGGGCATCATCATCGGCGACGTGTCGGGGCACGGGCGCGAGTCGCTCATCCATGCCGCGCTCGTGCGCTACACGCTGCGAACGTTGATGGGCGAGGGGCATCCGCTGCCCGAGGTTCTCGCCCGCGCCGACCGATATCTGATCGGGGAGCTCGGCACCGGCTTCGCCACGGTGATCGTCTGCTGCTACGAGCACTCGACCGGCGAGCTCACGTGGGCCAAGGCCGGGCACGAGCCGCCGATCATCGCCGGCGAGGCCGACTCCGACGAGAAGGCGGCGACCCCGCTCGGCCTCGGGCTTGGCGACACGTGGCCGCAGTTCTCCCGGTCGCTGGCGCCGGGTGAGCGAGTGTGCCTGTTCACCGACGGCCTCACCGAAGCTCGGCGGCGTGGCCAGCAACTCGGACGCGCGCACCTGAGGTCGCTCGTCGAGGAGGGGCTGACGGCGCCGGCGCTGCTCGAGCGGATTCAGACCGACGCCGACGACTGCACAGATGACCTCGCCGCGGTCGTCATCAGCCGCGGGATTCCCATTTCGACCATCCAGCCGACCGCGCGGCGGCAAACGGCGACCGTTTAGCGCGTCTGCGCCATGCGCAGGGTGCTGAGCCGCCCAACATTCCGGATCGCGCCGTTCCCTGGGTCAGAAGCGGTGCCGGGCCAGGCGTAGCCCGCCGCGCTGGCTACGCCCGTCGGACAGCGACGCCATCGCGGGCACCATTTCGCTCGTGACCAGTCCCGCCTCGCCGGTGAGCTCGTCGACGATCTCGAACGATTTGGCGATTCGCTCGGGGGTGTCGACGATGATCGTGACCACCGGGACGTGGCGTCGGAGCTGGAGCAGGCGATCGCCATGTGGGGAATGGTCGCCGTGAAAGCCCCAGGTTCCGCGCAGGCACGTCGCCCCGCTCGCACCGCTCTCACGAAGGCGGCGCATGAGCGCCACGTGCAACGGGGTGCGGCCGTGGCGTGCCTGCTCAGAGGCGTACACCATCAGCTTTTGCCACACGGCCAGACCCTGCTCGTCGGCTGCCGGCATCGACGTCGGTGGTGCCAGTAGTTGACCGTCGCGCTTGCACACGCGCACGCGCTCGAGCGTGAGCAGCGGGCGCGGCAGCAGCACGCCGACCTCCGGCAGCGTGCGGGCGATCTGCTCGCCCGATCCGACCGCGATGATCATCAGCGGAACCTCCGCGTTACGACCGAAGAAGCGCGCTCGCTGTCGCACTCCATGGGCCGTGCCGTCCACGCCGAGCAGCACGGTCGCGCCGGCGATCCCCCGGCGGTGCAGCAGGTCGCACACGGCAACGAACGCCGGCGACCCGGAGACCTGCTCTTGGCGCCCGACGTAGATCGTGAGCTTCGTCGCCTCGTGCAACTCCTCGGGCAGCGCGATTGCGCCGACCTCGCCCGTCAGCATGCGGGCTCGCTCCAGGGTGACGAGGCCGTGCCGCTTGATCGCGATGACCTCGTCGAGCAACTGCTCGATCCGTGGGCGAGTGTCAACCGCGACCGACACCAGCGGGAGGTCCTCCGACAGGGTCAGTGACCGGTCGGACCGCAGACGATGCTTGAGCCCGAACCCCTCGGCGCCCCGAAGCATCACGCTCACCTCGACCTCCTTGCGCCCGTACAGATCGAGCAGCGCGTCGGCGACGAACTGATCCCCGGTTCGGTGACGCTCCCCGAAGTACGTGGTGAGCTTCAGGCAGTCGTTGTTCACAGGTGAGCTCCGAGGAGACGGCCGAGCGTCGCCGCGCCGACACCGGCGACGAGGCTGATCACCACATTGCCGGTGGCGGCGAGCATCTCACCGTCTTCGACCAGGCGCTGTGTCTCGAGCATCCAGGTCGAGAACGTCGTGTAGGAACCAAGCGTCGCTGTGCCGGCGAGCAGCAGGCGGTCTCCCTTGAAGCCGAGTCCGACGAGGAATCCGAGCGCGGCTGCCCCGGTGAGGTTGACGACGAGCGTGCCAATCGGGTAGTCGCCGCCGACGCGCGCCGCGATCACTCCGTCGACGAAGAAGCGACCGAGCGCGCCGATCCCACCGAGGAGACCGACCGCCACCCAGACGACCACGCTCACGTCACGGTCCTCGCTCGGCGGACGAACACCGTCGCCAGGTGGACGCTGGCGTAGCCGAAGATGACGCTCGATGCCGCGTACGCGACCGCGAGCCCGTAACGATGGCCATCCAACATTGTCAGCAGCTCGACCTGCATCGTCGAGAATGTGGTGAAGGCCCCGCAGAATCCGGTTCCGAGCAGGGGCCGGCGGTAGGCCGAGAGCGGCAGGCGCTCCTGGAGGCGGGTCGCGAAATAGCCGAGCAGGGAGGTCCCGAGAATGTTGACCGTGAACGTCACCCACGGCCAGCCCGGAGCCGAGCCGGCGTGCGTCTGGAGGAGCGCAACACGCAACAGCGCGCCGACCGCGCCCCCGGCGAAGATCGCGCCCAGCTCACGCGTGTCTCGGCCCGGCACCGTCAGCTGCCGTTGAAGAATTCGGGCTTCAGTGCGGTGTAGACCCCGTCCGCAGTGCGGCCGAACAGGATGCTGTGAAACGACGGGACTGATCTCAACGAGCCTCCACCGGTTTCCATCTCGGTAGAAGCCATCAGCCGCAGCGGCAGTTCAGGCGGGCCTCATCGCCTGTCCGGGATGATAGCGGCGGCGATCGCGGCACGCTGCCTGCCGATGAGCTGCTTGTATTGGCCCCCGATGTCTGCGCCTGGACGGGATGCCCAGTGCTGAGTGGTCGCCGGCTGTTCGCACTGCTTGGGTTGGTCGCGGTCTTGATCGTCGCCGGCGTGATCGTCGCGGTGACGCGGTCGAGCGGACCGTCGCATGGCGGCGCGCCCGCCCTGGCGGCGACGCCAGCGCGGCCGGACATCGTGTTCGTGCTCACCGACGACCTGTCGATGAACCTGCTGCGGTACATGCCCCACGTGCAGGCGATGGAAGACGAAGGCCTGACGTTCGAGAACTACTTCGTATCGGACTCGCTGTGCTGTCCGTCGCGGGCATCGATCTTCACTGGCGATTTCCCACACGACACCGGCGTGTTCAGCAATTTCGGCCCCGGGGGCGGGTTCAAGGCGTTCTACGAACGCGGAGACGAGCGGCACACGTTTACGATCGCCCTGAAGCGCGTCGGCTACGTGACCGCGCTGATGGGCAAGTTCCTCAACGGTTATCTCGAGACCCGCGGGCACTCCGCCGACGGCGCGATCACGTCGCTTCCGGCGAGCTATATCCCTCCCGGCTTCAGCAGCTGGGACGTGGCCGGCTGGGGCTATCCCGAGTTCAACTACACGCTCAATCAGAACGGGGCGCTGCAGCGCTACGGCCACAAGCCGGCCGACTACCTAACCGATGTCATCGCGCGCGACGGCGTGCAGTTCATCAACCGCGCCGCCAAGAGCGACAAGCCGTTCTTCCTCGAGCTGGCGACGTTCGCGCCCCACTCCCCGTACACCCCCGCTCCTCAGGACGCCAAGGACTTTCCGGGCCTGAAGGCGCCACGCCCGCCCAGCTTCGACGTCCTGCCGACGCACGCGCCGCTCTGGCTCGCCGGCCACCCCCGGCTGACCCGGAGGCAGATCGCCAAGATCAACGCTGCGTTCCGCCGGCGCGCGCAGGCGGTTCAGGCCGTCGATCGCATGATCGGCACGATCGAGCAGACGCTGGCCGCCGACGGCATCGCCCGCGACACCTACCTGATCTTCAGCTCCGACAACGGGCTGCACACCGGCGAATACCGTCTGATGCCCGGCAAGCTGACCGCGTTCGACACCGACATCCACGTCCCGCTGGTGGTCGTCGGTCCCGGTGTGCCCTCGGGCCAGGCCACCCCGGCGATGGCCGAGAACATCGATCTGGCCAAGACGTTCGCCGCGATCGGCGGTACGACGATCCGCTCCGACGGCCACAGCCTGCTGGGGGTGATGCACGGTCAGGGGCTGGCGGACTGGCGAAATGCGGTCCTGATCGAGCACGACGGTGGTCTCATGTCCGTGCGCGATCCCGACTACCAACAGTCGGCGAGCGGCAACCCGACGACGTACGAGGCGATGCGGACTCCGCATTTCCTGTACGTCGAGTACGCCGACGGAGAGCGCGAGTTCTACGACCTGCGGAACGACCCGTTCGAGCTCCACAACATCGCCGGGGAGTTGACGCGGCCTCAGCTCGCGCGACTCCACGCGGAGCTCTCCCGGCTCAAGCGCTGCCACGGAGGGAAGCGGTGCTGGGCGGCCATGCACGTCGCGCCGGCGCCCAGAATCGCGGCGTCCCGATAGGAATCAGGGCCGTATCCCGCGTTCGACTCGCGGTCAATCCCACGCGGCTCCCGCCGCGCCTTAGTATCTCGGCGATGTCGAGGAGCGCGGCAAGTCGATGACGGACCTCACGCCCGTATCGACTCCTGCGCGCGAGGCCGGCAGCCTGCCCTTCCCCGACAAGCCCGTCGGCACGGTCAACGAGGACATGCCGTTCGATCACCTCGTGGTCGTGATGATGGAGAATCACTCGTTCGACAATCTGCTCGGCGGTCTGTCGCTGAGCCGTGGGGACGTGGACGGCCTGACGTTCGACAACGGAGCGGCGACGAACGCGAACCCGAGCGACGGCACCCCCGCAGCGGAGGTGACTGCGTTCCCGTGCCCGAACACCGCTCAGGCGTCGAACGTGACGCAGAGCTGGAGGGCGACGCACGAGCAGATCAACGGCGGCGCGATGGATGGATTCGTCAGAGCAGCCTCGGGCGCGCGCGAGCCGATGGGTTACTACCCAGAGGACGTGCTGCCGTTCGCCTACTCACTCGCGGGCACGTTCACGCTCGCGAACAAGTGGTTCTGCTCGCTGCCGGGCCCGACCTACCCCAACCGTCGATTCCTGCTCGCCGGGACCGCTTACGGTGGCACCACGACCGGGCTCGACACGCTGTTCGATCATCCACCTCCAAACGGCACGATCTGCGATCGGCTCTCCGACCAGGGCATCAGCTGGTGTGACTACTTCACCGACGTGCCGATGACACTGATCATCCCGACGATCATCCTCAAGCACCTCGACCATCTCCACCGGCTCAGCCGGTTCTTCCACGATTGTCAGGCCGGTACGCTCCCGCAGGTGAGCTTCGTCGATGCGGGTATAGGTGTGCTCTCCTCGATCGCGTCCCACCTCGGGTCGCTCCCCACGGTTCTCAAGGATTCTCTGAAGCTGATCGGAGCGAACTTTCCCGAAGCGCCTCCGGCTGAGACCGAGGAAGACCCGCAGGACATGTACTACGGGGAGGCGTGGGCGCACAAGGTCGTCGAGGCGGTGCTCGAGTCACCGCGGTGGGACCGGACCCTGCTCGTCTACACCTATGACGAGCATGGTGGGTATTACGACCACGTTCCGCCACCGGCGGCGATCCCGCCGGACGACATCCCGCCGCGGCTGGCGCCCGGCGACCCTCCGGGTGGCTATGACATGTATGGCCCTCGGGTTCCGGCCGTCGTCGTCTCGCCCTACTCGCGTCCGGCCGGCGTCACCGATGAGCCGCACGATCACACGTCGGTGCTCGCGACGATCGAGCACAAGTGGAATCTTCCCGCGTTGACCAATCGGGACGCGAACGCGAACACCGTGATGGATTTCCTCGATCCCGCCACCGCCGCGTTCGAGCAGCCACCGACGATCGCCGGGCCGTCCGATACGGGACCTTCGGGCCCGGTGAAGGTGCAGTAACGCTTTGGACGGCCCGATCGATCGACGTGGTTTTCTCGCCGGCGCCGGGGCGGTTGGCTTGTCACTCGCGTACGGATCCGGCGTCACTCGGGTGGGGCGGGCATACGGGGCGGGCGCGAGCAGGGTGGCGCGCGCGGCGGCTGGAGCGTCCGGGCCGCCGATCCGCGGGCAGGTGATCCGGCGCGGTGCGTCCGGGTTCCTCCAGGCTGCACACGTCTACAACGAGCGGTTCGACGGCGTGCTGCCCAACCTCGTGGCGCGTCCACTCGACGCCGCCGACGTGCAGGCGGCGGTGAACTGGGGCGTCGCGCGCGGCGTCCCGCTGAGGGCTCGGTCAGGGGGACACAGCTACGCCGGCTACTCGACGGTGTCGGGTGGAATGGTGCTCGACCTGCGGAACATGCGCGCCATCAGCATCAACACCCAGAAGCGCACGGCGACGATCGGCGCCGGGTCGCAGCTGATCGACGTGTACGCGGCTCTGGCGGCTCGCGGGGTGACGATCCCCGCCGGGTCGTGTCCGTCCGTTGGCATCGCCGGCCATGCGCTCGGCGGCGGGATGGGTCTCGCCGGTCGCCAGTTCGGGCTGACCGCGGACAACATCTTGAGTGCTCAGATCGTCACTGCCGACGGCCGGCTGCGGACCGCGAACGCGCAGAGCAATCCTGATCTCTACTGGGCGCTGCGCGGCGGTGGGGGTGGGAACTTCGGCGTGGTGACGAGCTTCACGGTCCGCGTCCACCCGGTCCCGAGGACCGTCGCATGCTTCACGGTCAGCTGGCCGTGGTCGCAGGCCGCCGCGGCACTCGCCGCCTGGCAGGCCTGGAATCCGCACGCACGCTCGCAGGTCACCTCGATCTTCCATCTGACCGCCGGCGGAGGAGTGAACCTCGTGAACGTGAGCGGACAGTATTTCGGACCCGCCAGCGACCTCGGTGGGCTGCTCGGACCGTTGACGAACGTGGGCGGCGCCAGCGTGTCAGCGGCCAATTTCGGCTATCTGCAGGCCCAGCAGATGTGGGCGGGCTGCTCGCGGATCTCCCTGACGGCCTGCCACACGACGGGGACGCGGGCCGGAGGGACCCTGCAACGCGACAACTTCCAGGCCAAGTCCACGTACGTGGCCAAGCCGCTGCCCGCGGCCGGGCTCCAGACGCTCGTCCGCGCCGCCCAGGCGCGGCTGGCGAGCGCCGGGCACGGCGCGATCCTGCTCGACTGCTACGGCGGTGCGATCAACCAGGTCAAGCCGGCGGCGACCGCTTTCGTGCACCGGAACGCCCTGTTCTGCATCCAGTACCTCAGCTACGACGGCGACGCGGCGTGGTTGACCTCGACGGCCGCGCAGATGCGCCCGTACGTGACCGGTGGCGCGTACCTCAACTACACCGATCCGGGCCTGAAGGGTTGGCAGACCGCGTACTACGGGTCGAACTATCCCCGGCTGCTCAAGGTTCGGCGCGAGTTCGACCCCCATCACTACTTCAACTTCCCGCAGGCTATCGGGCGCTGATCGACGGTCCCGGGTTCGCGCGCAGGTTCGGGATTGGAGAATTTTTAGCGGCTCGGGGAAGTCCCGGCCCGTAGCGGCGTCTTAAGCAGACAGAACACGCGCGACCGTTCACGCGCGTGTAGATGACCCATGCGCTGACCCGCTTGTCAGGGCGGGCTCAGTGACGGCGCACAACACATAGGAGAGAGTAGTGACCACGCATTCGAAGGAAGGCGCGAGCAGCCGGCGATCGTTCATCAAGGGGGCAGGGCTCGGAGCGCTCGGAGCCACGATGCTCTCGAGCGCGCCCGAGGCGTTCGGGAAGGGAGGTCTCACAGCCGGGGATGCGGCGATCCTGCGCTTTCTGTCCGCGGCCGAGATCCTCGAGACCGATCTGTGGCAGCAGTACAACGAGCTGTGTGGAATCCAGGACAGCGAAGTTCCCGGAGGCAGCGGGAACAAGGCGTTCACCAAGGCGTTGTCCGTGCTCGATTCGGACATGGCGCAGTACGTCCACGACAACACAGAGGACGAGTTCACCCACTTCACGTTCCTCAACGCGTACTTGAAGTCGCGCGGGGGACAGCCGGTGAACCTGGATCAGTTCAAGACGCTTCCGGGTAGCACGGCCACGGGCGCCGCAAACCGCAAGCGGCTAACGAACCTGATGCAGTTGAGCGTTGACACCACGTGGTGGACGCGGTACCGCTCGCGGCACGGTAACCCCGACCTGGGCAGCTCGTTCCGGCAAGCTGTGCCGGGGCTCGTGAAGGGCCAGATGTTTCCGGCGATTCCGCGAACCGATGCCGACCTGAAGCCGGCCAAGCACCTGCAGGCGATCGCCAACACCGCCGGTTTTCACTTCGCCACGATCGAGCAGGGCGGCACCAGCCTGTATCCGTCGCTGGCTCAGCGAGTCAGCGATCCGGAGGTGCTGCGGGTTGTGCTCAGCATCGGGCCGACCGAGGCGATGCACTTCCAGACCTGGAGCGACAAGGCCGGTAACGCCCCACCGTTGACCGACCCGACGAATGGCCTGGTGTTCCCGGATCTCAACAAGAAGCCGTTCGGCGGCCAGGATTTTCAGACCAACCTGATCATGCCGGAACCGACGAATTTCCTGAGTCGCAAGTTCCCGGTTGTCTCGATCGTACGACCGACCGAGACCAAGGGGGTCGCGATGAGTGTCGTGAAGTTCCTGACCGCGATGGGACTGTTCATCGGACAGCCGCCGGCGTTCTTCGCGGCGCTGACCACGCTTGCGCGGCAGGCCGACGCGGCCAGGCGGGGGTGATCGTCGGCTAGGCCAACAGCGAACGAACCTGGCCGGCGATCTCGAGGTCCTCGCGCGCACGAATCACAACTGTTCTGACGGCCGCGCCCTCGCCGGAGATCTCACCGTCTCCGGACGCGTCCTCGTTGCGCGCCCGATCGACGACCACCCCTAGAAAGCTCAGGCCGGCGGCAGTCGCTTCCCGGATCTCGCCGCTGTGCTCGCCGACGCCACCGGTGAACGCGAGCGCGTCGATCCCGCCGAGTGCCGCGGCCATCGAGGCGATGCAGCCCCGCAGGCGGTGGAGATAGACGTCGAGCGCGAGCCCGGCTGCGGCGTCGCCGGCTCCGGCCCGGGTCTGGACCTCACGCATGTCCCCCGTACCGGACAGGCCGAGCAGGCCCGATTCGTGCTCGAGCGCGTGGCCCATGTCGGCCGCGGACATCTCTCCCCGCTCGAGCAGCCACAGCAGCAGTCCCGGGTCGACGTTGCCCGAGCGCGTGGCCATCACCAGGCCCTCGAGTGGCGTGAAGCCCATCGTCGTATCGACCGAGCGCCCGCCGGCGATCGCGCATAGCGACGCACCGGAGCCGAGGTGGCAGCTCACGATCCGCAGGTCCCGCGCCGGCGCATCGAGCACGACCGGTACCCGCCGCGCGATCCACGCGTGCGAGAGGCCGTGGAAGCCGTAGCGACGCACTCCCCAGCGGCGGGTCCAGTCCGAGGGCAGCGCGTAGGTCGCGGCCGCGTCCGGCAGGGACGCGTGGAACGCGGTGTCGAAGCACGCGACCGCCGGCACCCCCGGTAGCACGCCGGACACCGCGTCGAGCGCCGCCAGCGATTTCGGCTGGTGCAGCGGCGCCAGGTCGACAAGCTCCCCGAGCGCGCGCCGCACGCTGTCGTCGACCACGACCGCCTCGCGGAACCGCGAGCCTCCGTGCACGATCCGGTGACCGACCGCGTCGGCGTCGCCGAGGGCGCCCCCCAGGGCCGCCCGCAATTCGTCCGGGTCGACCTCCGCCCGCGGCGCGGCAAGCTCCTGCGCCGCGACCGGCTCATCGCCGGGTCCGAGCAGCGACAGCTTGAGGCTGCTCGAGCCGGCGTTGACGACGAGCACCCGCACCCGGTCGACGTTCTAGCCGGCTGAGCCGCTCGGCCAGGTCCAGTTACGCACGTCGGGCGAGTCGTCGCCGACCTCCCGCGTGTAGGCGCGGGCGCTCATGCGCGCGTCGACCATGTCCTGCCGGAGATGCGCGCAACGCTCGGCCAGAGCGGGCACGCGGTCGACCACGTCCATGACGAGGTGGAAGCGATCGAGGTCGTTGAGCATCACCATGTCGAACGGCGTCGTGGTCGTGCCCTCCTCGTTGTAGCCCCGGACGTGGATGTTGTCGTGGTTGTGGCGGCTGTAGGTGAGGCGGTGGATCAGCGCGGGATAGCCGTGGTAGGCGAAGATCACCGGCCGCGCCGCCGTGAACAGCGCGTCGAACTCGTGGTCGGACATGCCATGGGGATGTTCGGACTCGGGCTCGAGGCGCATCAGGTCGACGACGTTGACGACCCGGACCTTCAGGTCGGGCACCCGCTCACGCAGGATCGACGCCGCCGCCAGCGTCTCGAGCGTCGGAATGTCCCCGGCGCAGGCCATCACGACGTCCGGCTCGTGACCCTGGTCGTTCGACGCCCATTCCCAGATGCCGATCCCGCGCGTGCAGTGCGCGATCGCCTGATCCATCGTGAGGTAGTCGAGCGCCGGCTGCTTGCCGGCGACGATGACGTTCACGTAGTGGCGGCTGCGCAGGCAGTGGTCGGCGACCGACAGCAGGCAGTTGGCGTCGGGCGGCAGGTATACGCGGATGATCTCGGCCTTCTTGTTCACGACGTGGTCGATGAAGCCCGGATCCTGGTGGGAGAAGCCGTTGTGGTCCTGGCGCCAGACGTGCGAAGACAGCAGGTAGTTGAGCGACGGGAGCGGCCGGCGCCACGGTATGTGACGGGTGACCTTCAGCCACTTCGCGTGCTGGTTGAACATCGAGTCGATGATGTGGATGAACGCCTCGTAGCAGTTGAACAGCCCGTGGCGGCCGGTCAGCACGTACCCCTCGAGCCATCCCTGGCAGAGATGCTCGGACAGAACCTCCATCACCCGCCCGTCGCGCGAGAGGTGGTCGTCGGTCGGGAGCAGTTCGGCCTCCCACACTCGGCCGGTGACGTCGAAAACCGCTGAGAGCCGGTTCGACGCGGTCTCGTCCGGGCCCATAATCCGGAACCGATCGGAGTTCGCTGCCATCACGTCCCTCAACCATCCGCCGAGCACCCGCGTCGCCTCGCTGGTGGTGGCCGCCGGCGCGTCGACCTGGACCGCGTAGTCGCGGAAGTCCGGCAGCTCGAGCTCGCGGGTCAGCAGCCCGCCGTTGGTATGCGGGTTCGCGCTCATCCGCAGCTCGCCTTTCGGCGCCAGCGCCGTGATGTCGGGATCGACGGTGCCCGCCTCGTCGAACAGCTCCTCGGGCCGGTACGAGCGAAGCCATTCCTCGAGCTGGGCGAGATGCTCGGGGTTGGTCCGCACCTCGGCCAGCGGCACCTGGTGGGCGCGCCATGTGCCCTCGACCGGCAGCCCGTCGACCACCTTCGGCCCGGTCCACCCCTTGGGCGTCTTCAGCACGATCATCGGCCAGCGTGGTCGGGTCAGGTCGTGGTCGTCGCGCGCTCTCCGCTGGATGCCGGCGATCTCGTCGAGCACATCGTCGAGCGTTGCCGCCATCAGTCCGTGCATCTCCTCCGGATCGGAGCCCTCGACGAATCGCGGCGCGTAGCCGTAGCCCTCGAGCAGCGCCCGTAGCTCGTCGCCGGAGATCCGGGCGAGCACCGTCGGGTTGGCGATCTTGTAGCCGTTCAGGTGCAGCACCGGGAGCACTGCTCCGTCGCGCGCCGGGTTCAGGAACTTGTTCGAGTGCCAGCTGGCGGCCAGCGGGCCGGTCTCGGCCTCCCCGTCTCCGACCACGCATAGCGCCAGCAGGTCCGGGTTGTCGAGCACCGCGCCATAGGCGTGCAGCAGCGAGTACCCGAGCTCGCCGCCCTCGTGGATCGAGCCCGGGGTCTCGGGCGCCACGTGGCTCGGGATCCCGCCTGGAAACGAGAACTGTCGAAACAGCCGCCTCAAGCCCTCCTCGTCGAGCCCGATGTGCGGATAGACCTCGGTGTAGGTGCCGTCCAGGTACGCGCTCGCGACCAGGCCGGGACCGCCGTGGCCGGGACCGGTCACGTAGATCGCGTTCAGCGCGCGCGCCCGGATCGCCCGGTTCATGTGTACGTAGAGGAAGTTCAGGCCGGGGGTCGTGCCCCAATGGCCGAGCAACCGGGGCTTGACGTGGTCTGGACGTAGCGGCTCACGGAGGAGGGGGTTAGCAAGCAGGTAGATCTGCCCGACCGACAGGTAGTTCGCGGCTCGCCACCAGGCGTGCATCCGCTCGAGCTCGTCGGCGGACAGTGGGCTTGGGCTTGGCACGGTTTCAATGGTCATGTGCGTGGCCTACCAGATCCGCCCGGCCGTGGTGTTGCGATTTCTGTCTCGTGCGCGAACCGCTCGTCGGCCCCCGGCGGCACGGAACTACTACGCTGCCTGGCGCGCCGGGCACCAAGCCGGCCGCCGACATGGGAAGTGAAGGTGATTCATGGCTGCGATGAAGTGGTGGGGATGGGGACACGAGGGGGTTGAGTTCACGCACGAGGACAAGCCCGCCCTCGCACCGTTCATCCGCGAGGCGATCGGCGTCGACGTCCGGAACAAGGTGGCCGCGCCGCTGAGGTTCGATCAGCTCCAGATTCCGGATCCGGCGCTCCCGGATGAACTGTGGGAAGCGCTTGAGGAGGCCGTCTCCCGGAAGTTCGTGTCGCTGGACCCGCTCGACCGCGTCGTCCACGCGCGCGGGAAGTCGCTGCGCGACCTGGTGTGGCAGCGCGCCGGCGAGCTCCAACGCGTTCCCGACGCGGTGGTTCGCCCCGGCAGCGAGGACGAGGTGGCCGCGGTCCTCGAAGCGGCAATGCGGTTCGACGCGGTCGTTATTCCGTTCGGCGGCGGCTCGTCGATCTCGGGCTCGCTCGAGGCGCCGGCGACCGAGACCAGGGCGGTGATCTCGGTCGACCTCGAGCGGCTTGACCAGGTGCTCGAGATCGACGCCGAATCGCGCCTGGCGCGCGTCCAGGCCGGCATCTTCGGTCCCCACCTCGAGGAGCAGCTTGCGGCGCGCGGGTACACGTTCGGCCACTTCCCGGACTCGTTCACCCACTCGACGCTCGGAGGTTGGATCGCGACGCGGTCCTCGGGGATGCAATCCGACCGCTACGGAGACATCGCCGACATGGCCAAGGGCCTGCGCATGGTGACGCCGTCGGGAACGCTCGTCACCCGGTCGGTGCCCGCGACCTCGACCGGACCGAGTATCCGCGAGATGGTGCTCGGCAGCGAGGGCCGCCTCGGGATCATCACCGAGGCGACGGTCCAGGTCCGCCGGATCCCTGAGGAGCGCGTGATCCTCGGTTACCTGTTCCCGAACTTCCGCGCCGGGCTCGCCGCGATGCAGGAGATCGCCGCCGGCGAGTACTCGGTGTCGGTCACGCGGGTCTCGGACGCGAACGAGACCGAGTTCTCGTTCGCAATGCGCGTCCGGCCGACGCTGGTGGACAAGCTCCAGTCGCACGCGCTCAAGATATTCCTGCGCCGCCGGCTCGGATTCGACACAGCCCAGATGTGCCTCTCGTTCATCGGCTACGAGGGCAGCGGGCGGCATGTCGCCGCGCAGCGACGCGCCGTCGGCAAGCTCGTAAAGCGACACGGCGGGCTGTGCGTCGGCTCCGGGCCGGGCGCGCTGTACGACCAGAAGAAGTTCGACATCCCCTATATCCGCGACTTCCTGCTCGACCGGGGCGCCGCCGGCGACGTGTCCGAGACCGCCACCACGTGGAGCGGGATGATGCCGCTCTACGACGCGGTGACCTCGGCGGCGAACGGCGCGTTCGCACGGGTGGGCGTTCAGGGCTACTTGATGTGTCACCTGTCGCATAGCTACCACTCGGGCGCCTGCATGTACTTCACGTTTGCGTTCAAGGCGACGACCCCGGCCGCCATGGCCGCCGAGTACGAGGTCGTGAAGTCGGCGATCCAGCAGGCGTTCGTGGACAACGGCGGCACGCTCTCGCACCATCACGCGGTCGGCACCGAGCACGCGCAGTGGCTCGAGCAGGACATCTCCGCGCCGGGGGTGGCGATGCTCGAGGCGCTGTTCTCCGGGACCGACCCGGGGCAGCACCTGAACCCGGGGAAGATCGTCGGCGGGAACCACCGGGCCGGCGTGGAGCGAGCCGCGACGTCTGACTGAGCGGGTTCTAGGGATCGCCGGCGCCTAGCCGGCTCGCAGCCGTCGCGCCGCCGCGGCTGCCGCGGCCGCCCGGCGGTTCAGCCTGCGCGCGGCCTCGCCGGCGGCCTCGGCGCTCATCGAGCGGAGCTCGTCGCGGACGCTCCCGACGAACGGACCGTCTGCCGGAGCGGGCGCGCCGGCGTCACCGCCGAACAGGTCGACGAGCAGCGTCGACCATCCGAACCGGCGCGCGGCCAGCCCCTCTCCGTTCAACGGGTTGTAGTACTCGCGGAACCCGTGGCGCTCGACCAGCTCGACGCAGGAGGCGGCGATCCGATCGGCCTCGGCCTCATAGCCGAACCGGCGGAGCGCCGGCACCAGCAGCCATACGGTGTTGATCCAGGACGGCCCGCGCCAGCAGCGGAACAGGTGCCAGCCGGCCTGGAAGCTCGGCTCCTCCATCGACACCGACGGGATTCCGTACGGTGCGCGGTACCGGCGCGGGTGCAGCAGATGCTCCTCGATCAACCGCCGCGCGATCGGCTCGGGCAGCGAGGGCAGCGCCAGCGGCGCGAGCGAGGACCAGGTCGAAACCCGCAACGGGGTGTGTTCGGCGCCCGCGAGGTCCCAGAACAGGCCGCGCTCCTCGTCCCAGCAGTGCTCGATCAGCGCGCGCTCGACCCTCAGCGCGCGCGCGCGGTACCCGTCGTCGCCGGTCAAGCGGGCCAGGGCGCGCAGCGACAGCGCGTAGAAGCACGTTGACCATCACGTCCTCGACGTGCTCCGAGTAGCGGGCGATGATCGCGCGCGAGTCGTAGCGCAGCCGGCGCGAGCGCTCGACCAGCCAGAAGTAGCCCGGGAGGTAGTGGCTCATCCAGCCGTATACGGGGTCGTACTTGGGCGAGTCGTCAAGGCCGGATTCGTCGGGATGGATGATCGAGATCAGGCCGTCGCCGTCGGGATCGCGGTGGCGCCCGAGCCAGTCGTAGTGCAGGCGCAGCGCGTCGAGCGCCTCCGTGCGGAACCCGGGATCGTCGGGCGATCGGGCCGCCACCATCTCCCACGCGAGCGCGAGCAACGGAGTCTGGATGTGCGCGGTCCCGCGGTTGCCGTGGAGCGAGTGGGTGGCGTAGAACGGCGCTCGCCGCCAGCCCGCGCGATCGTGCCAGAAGATCGTGTGGGGGATGAAGCCGTCGAGCCGGCCGCCGCGCATCAGCGTGCGCAGCTCTTCGCGCGCCCGCGCCGGGTGGAAGTGGCGCCAGACGATCGCGTGAAAACACGAATCCCAATACCACTGGTGCCGGTAGCGCGGTGGCGCGGGGCAGGTAAATCCGTATGGCGTGCCGTCGGCGAGGTTCCCGTGGCGCCAGTTCCCCGCGAGCACCCGATGGGCCTGCTCCCGCAACCTCGCGAGCCGGCCGGGGTCGATCGGAGCCCAGGCCGTGTCGATCCGAGCGGCTACCGGCAAAGCCGCTTCAGATCGACCAGTTCGGCATCGAACACCCGCTCCCAGCTCATCGACGTTCCCAGCGCGGCCGCCGCCACCGGGTCAAGCGGCGCGGCCAGCGCCCGCTCGATCGCGCCCGCGAGGTCGACCGGGTCCTTGGGGACGAACGTCTGCACGAGCGGACCCGCCACCGTCGCGGCCGGGGTGCACGAGCATGCCACCACCCTCGCGCCGCTCGCGGCCGCCTCGAGCACGGCGAGGCAGAAGGTCTCGTGCGGACCCGGGCGCGACCACGCATGCCGCCTCCCGGTACATCCGGGCCAGCGCGCGGCGTTCGGCCACGAACGGCCGCATCTGGACGAGATCGGCGATCCCGAGCCGGCGCGCCCGCGCCTCGAGCACCGGCCGGGCCGGGCCGTCGCCAACGATCCACAGCGGCCGCCGCGACCCCGCGATCGCCATCGCCTCGAGGATGTCGCCGATCCGCTTCTCGAGCGACACCCGCCCGACGTAGAGCAGATGGTCTCCGCGCATCGCGGGGCCGGGACGGAAGGCCGGATGCAGCCCGAACTGGAGCTTGATCGCCGCACGAGCGGCCCGAATCCGGTTCGGGGTCGACGATCGACATCACCGCGTCGACGTGCTCATACGCATGCTGGTAGATGCGCCGCAGCGCCGGCAGGTAGATCGCGTCGGGGCCCGGGATGCCGGCCGCGTGCAGCGCCGGCGAGGCGTGATGCACCGCCACCACCGCCGCTCCGAGTCGATGTGCCTCTCGTGTGACGCTGAGCGGCCGCCAGAACGGATCGTGCAGGATCACGACGTCGGGTCTCACCGCGCGCAGCGTTTCGCGGAGCGCGCGACCGCCGAGCGGAAGCCGGTATCCGTTAGAGGCGGCGAGCTGGAGCGAGGGCAGCTCGTGGCGTCCTCCGGCGTGGAGCCGGCGCTTGCCGGGGATCACGAGGTGGTGCTCGAACGCGCCCGTGATCCGCGCGAACCGGGGCTTCTCGTTCAGATAGGTGCGGATCCCGCCGCTTCGCTCGGCGTAGAAGAGGGCAACGTCACACACCACCAGCCTGTCGCCGTCGGCGGCCGATGGGTTCGATCTCGAGACGACGGCCGCGGCGCTCGCGGACCGGCTGGCCGAGCGCGCCGGCGAGCCGTTCGACCTGCTCGGCAACTCTCTCGGCGGCGCGGTCGCGGTGAAGCTCGCGGCCTCGCGCCCGGACCTGGTGCGGCGCCTCGTGTTGGCGGCTCCGGCCGGCTTCGCCCCCCGGTCGTGGCCGCTCCGGACCGCCGCCGGCATGCTCACCGACCCCGGCGGTGACCGCCAGGCGCATCGTGGGAACGCCGGCCGCGCGCAGCGCGACCGCCCGCCGGGCGCTGCTGTGGGGCGCTGTCGCCGAGCCGGGGCGGCTGTCGGCCGATGATGCGCGCATGATGCTGCGCGCCTCTCGCGGCTCGACGCGAATGGGCGCGGCGGTCGCGGCGGTGCTCGCGGCCGACCTTCGGTCAGAGCTCCGCTCGGTGGAGGCGCCGGTCGGCGTGATCTGGGGTTGGCGCGACCGGATCGTCCCGATCTCGACACTTCGCTACATACGGGCGGTCCGCCCGGACGTGAGCGTGGCGACGATTCCCGGGGCCGCGCACGTCCCGCAGGTGGAACGGCCGCAGGAGTTCGTCGCGGCCGTGCGCCGCCTGCTCCACCTCGCACACACGGAAACCGTTTCATCACAACTCCGCCGCGCGCCTGGCCTACGCTGATTTGCAGGGACATTGACCCAGCTGCCAACCGCAACGATCGGGAGTGCTGGTGTCGTCCGCCTGCGCGGTGGTCGCTCGGTCACGTTCGTGGCCGCCGGGCCCGAGGACGGCTTTCCCGTGGTCTACTGCCACGGCGCGATCGGCTCGCCCAGGTGGCACACACCCGGCCTCGACGCGGCCCTGGAGCGGCTCCGGGTCCGCTACGTCGTCGTCAACCGCCCGGGGTTCGGCGGATCAGACCCGAGCCCGGGGCGCACGGTCGCCGGTCACGCCCACGACCTCGGAGAGCTGATGACCGTCCTCGGACATCGCCGCTTCTCGGTGGTCGGGGTGTCCGCCGGCGCGCCCCTACGCGCTCGCGTGCGGCTGGGCGCTGGCCGGGCGGCTGGTTGCGCTCGCCGCCCTGAGTCCGCTCGGACCGCCGGACGGACCGGGCGCGAGCTCGAGCCTCAGATACAAGGCTCCCCTGGTGCCGTTCGGATCTCCCCACGTCGGACCGGTCCTCGCCCATCTCGGCCTGCGGGCGCTCGGCCTCAGGCGCCAGACCTGCCCGCGGGCGATGATCGACGACTACCTCGTGTGCCGGAGCCCGTGGGGATTCGATCCGGCCGCGCTCCGAATACCGGTGACGCTCTGGCATGGGCGCGGCGACCGCCTCGTCCCGCTCTCCCACACGCTCGCCCTCGCCGCCGCGATCCCGGGCTCCGAGGCCCGCGTCCACCGTACCGGTGGCCACTTCTTCTACAGCCGCCACCTCCCGGACATCCTCGGATCGCTCCTTCCCGACGACGCCGACCGCGCGCCCGAGCGACCCGAGGTCCTGCTCCGCGCGGCCTGACGAGTGCGACGATACGTGCGTGCGGGTGCTGGTGCCGTTGCGGTGGCGCAAACTAACGACAGTGGTGCTGGCGGCAGTCGTCCTCGCCGGATGCGCCGGGAACGAGGAATGCGACGGGCACGCGTGCGTCGGGAACTGGAAACGGGACATCGCGCTTGGCGGCCACGTGGTCCACTGCCCTGATGGCTCGTGGTCCCACGGCGGCGGCCTCGGTGACGCGTGCGCCGGCCACGAGCGAAAGAAATGAACGACTCAGGCCAGCGACGCCACCGCGTCGCAGAGCTGGTCGGACTCCTCCGCGGTCGTGTAGTGCAGATAGCCGGCGCGGACGGCGCCGCCTGACTCCTCGAGGCCGAGCGCGGTCATCACGCCGAGCGCGTAGTAGTTCCCGGGGTAGGTGAACAGCCCGCGCTCGGCGAGCGCGGCGCTGAGCGCCTGCGGCGTGCGGCCGTCGAGGTTGAAGCAGAACGTCGGCGTCCGCTCTGGTGCGCGAGCGGGATCGCCGATGCCGTACAGGCGCAGGCCCGGAATCTCGTTCAGCCGCTCCAACGTCCGCCTGGTCAGCTCCCGCTCGTGGGCCTCGATCCGCGCGTAGGCGAGGTCCAGGCGGGCGGTCCGGTCGGCGGCGCCGGACCCGAGCGACTCGAGGTACTCGATCGCGGCCAAGAAGCCGGCGAGCGCTTCGTGCGAGAGCGTGCCGGTCTCGAATCGATGGCCCGCCGGCACCTCCAGCGCGGGGCGGACCCGGTCGGCCGGCAGAGACCGCGCCAGCTCGCCTCGCACGGCGGCGACGCCGAGGTGCGGTCCGAAGAACTTGTACGGGGAGGTGAGGAGCACGTCGGCGTCGATCCCGGCGCGGTCGACGCGGCGGTGGGGGGCGAGGTGCACGCCGTCGACCCATGCGAGCGCGCCCGCCTCGTGCGCGGCCGCCGACAGGAGCGCGGCATCGGGGATCGAGCCCAGCGCGTTCGAGGCGAGCGTGAACGCGACCACGCGCGTGCGCGCTGTGAGGAGCGCCTGCACCGCATCCAGGCCGAGCGTGCCGTCGCGCGGATCGAGTCGCGCGGTGCGGACGATGAGCCCTCGGTCGCCGGCGACGAGCAGCCACGGCGACACATTGGCGTCGTGGTCGAGCTCGGTGACGATGATCTCGTCGCCGGGCTCGAGCGTCCGCGCCACCGCGTGCGCGAGCAGGAAGTTGATCGTGGTCGTGTTCGCGCCGAATACGACCTCGTCCTCGGTGCAGCCGAGGAAGTCGGCCGCGGCGGCATGGGCGTCGTGCAGAAGCCGCTCGGTGTCGCGCGATGTCACGAACGGGCCGCCGACGTTCGCGTTGGCGCCCACCAGGTAGTCGGCTACCGCGCGGGCGACTGAGTCCGGCGTCTGCGAGCCGCCGGGGCCGTCGAGGTAGACGACCGGTGAGCCGTTCACGCGCCGGCTGAGCGCCGAGAAGCGCGAGCGGATGCTCTCGATGTCGAGGCCGTCGTCGACGGCCACAGACTCTTCGTCCACGGCCACAGACTCTCACACCTGGGGACTAAGGCATTCCCGTCGTGGGCGTAAGGGGTCGGCTCGGTCAGCTCGCTCCGTTTGCCCGATGTGCGCGTGCGGTCCTCAGTCCACCATGATCGGTACCCAACAGGAGGACCCGATCATGGCTATATCGATAGTTGGCAGGCAGTCAGTCGGCTCGCCGGCGCCGACGGTGGCGCTGCGCCTCGCCGGGAGCGACGAGGCGCACCTGGTGCGGCGGCTCGCCGCGCTCGACGACGCGCCCGCGCTCGCCGGACCGGTGCTGCTCGCGCTCGTCGACGGCGAGCCGGTGGCGGCGATTTCGTTGCTCGACAGGCGGGTCGTCGCCAACCCGTTCCTGTTCACCCGGGAACTGGTGGACCTGCTCCGTCTCCGGGCGGAGCACATCTCTGGGCCGGAGCCGGGCCCGCGCCGAAACCTGCCGACGCTGTTGCGCCGCGCCGCCTGAGACGGCTCGTCACAATCCGTCTCGGTGACTGCACTGTCGGAGACAATCGCGGCGCAGGGCGACGTGCTCGAGTCGGTCCTCGGCCTGAACCTCGACGACGCGGCGGAGCGGATCGAGCGCTCGCGGCGCATCTGGCTCGTCGGCACGGGCACCAGCCAGCACGCGGCTGAGCTCGGCGCGCTCATGTTCGCCCCAGGAGAGCGAGACGCCCGCTGGAGTTCCTCGGCGGCGTTCTGCGGAGATCCGCCCACGCTGACGGCGCAGGACGCGGTCGTGATCATCTCCCATACGACCAGTACGGCGTTAGCGCGACGAGCTCGGGCCCAGGCGCTCGAGTCCGCGGCCACGGTCGTATCGATCACGGCCCAGGGCCGAGGGTGGCCGGAGGCCGTCGAGGCGGCGCCGCTCGAGCGCGCCGAGACGTACACCGCGAGCTACCTCGCCGCGCTGCTCGTCCTCGCCCGCCTGAGTGTCGCCGTCGGGCAGCCCGGGTTCGACGAGCGTCAGCTGTCCGAGCTCCCGGCGAGGGTGCGCGCCGCCGCGGGGGCGCCGGTCGTACTCGACGCGCCCCCCGAGCGGCTGATCGTGCTCGCCGGCGCCGGCCCCGCCGCGGTGACCGCGCGCGAAGGCGCGCTCAAGCTCCGCGAGGCCGCCGGACTGACGGCCGAGGGGTACGAGGCGGAGTACCTCCTCCACGGCTCCGCGGTCCCGCTCGGGGCCGGCGACGCGTTCCTGGCGATCCAGCCGGCCGACGATCCCTTCGGGATGCTCGAGCTGCTCGGCGCGGCCGCTGCGAGCGAGGGACTCGAGTTGAGAACCGTGGAAGAGCCCGGCGGCCTTCATCCGGTGCTCGCGCAGCTCCCGCTGACCGCTCGCCTCCAGAAGCTCGCGTCCGACCTGGCCGACCAGCGCGGGGTCGACCCCGACACGGTGATCCGCGGCGGCTGGGCCGAAGAACGCCTGTGGGAAGCCGGCGCGCCTTGACCCGCGCCCCGGGTGCCGTGTAGACCACACGGCACCCACAACCACAAGGGAGGTCCCGCACATGGCCGTCAGCATCAGGAAACGGCGCGAAAAAGTCGCAGCCGCCGAAGTCACCGGCGCCCACCTCACGGGCGCGCACGCCGTAGGCGCGCGGCTGCTCGGTCCGTCAGCTATGGGCCCGTTAGCGATCGCGGTCTCCGCGGTCGGGGCGATCGCGATCGGGCGGCTCGTGATCGCCGAAGCCGTGATCCGCAAGCTCAAGGCGGAGGAGATCGAGATCGGGTCGCTGAAGGTGGGCGAGCTAGAGGTCGGCGGACGCCGTTTCCCGGAGGAGTAGCGGGATCAGCTGAGGGCCGGGCGGAGCACGTCGGAGCGCATCGGATGTAGAAACCGCCACTCGCCGGGGCGGTCGCCGGGCGCCCCGAGGCGCTCGAGGCCCTCGGTGAGCTCGGCGGCCAGCTCATCGAAGCGGTCCGCCCGCTCCGGATCGGCGGCGACGATCCGTGCGCGCAGCCCTGCGAGACCGGCGACCGCGAGCGGCGCGTCATATTCGACCGTGGTCGAACGCTGCAGGCCGTCGTCCGGTGCGTGGGTGAGCGCAGCCTGCGCCGCGGCCCGCACGACGGTCTCATCGTCGACCATCCGCGTGAGCTCGAAGAAGCTTCCCTCGGCCAGCGGCTCGGCGACGTACACCGCGCCGCCGGGGCGGATCACCCGGCGAGCCTCCGCCAGCGCCGCCCCGAGCTGGTCCGCAGCGACGTGGTGGAGCGAGCGCATGAACACCACGATGTCCACGGAGGAGTCATCGAGCGGCAGCCGTTCGGCACGGCCTACGAGGTAGCGGGCGCCGCTGCCATTGTCCTGGTCGATCGCCGCGGCCAGCTGAGACTCCGAGATCTCCACACCGGTCACGCGCGCGCCGAGTCCGGTCAGCGCGCGCACCAGAGCGCCGCTGCCGCAGCCGATGTCGACGACGTCCTTTGCGTCAGGCGGCACGAGCCGCTCGAGCATCGCCAGATCGCTGATCACTTCGCGGCTCATGCCGACTTATCGTAATCGTGGGCTTGCGCACGGCGTTGTAGGCTCGAATTCATGGTCTCGAAGTACCGCTCGGTGCTGTCGGTGCGCGGTGCCTCGCGCCTATTCGCGAGCGCGCTCGTGGCCCGGCTCCCGCAGGGGATGTCGTCGCTGGCGATCCTGCTGCTCGTCCGCTCCGCGACGCACTCGTACGCCGCCGCCGGCGTCGCCGTCGGCGGCTTCGCGCTCGCGACCGCGGCGTGTGCGCCGGTGCTCGGCCGCCTCGTCGACCACTTTGGGCGCTCGCGCGTGCTGCTTCCGTTCGCGTGCGGCCAAGCGTGCGTGTACGTGCTGCTCGTGGTGGGCGCGCAGGCCGGCGCCGGCGTGGTCGCGCTCGTCGTGCTGTCGGCGCTGTGCGGGGCGCTGCTGCCACCGATCGCGCCGGCGGTCAGAGCGCTGCTGCGCGAGGTGTTCGACGATCAGGCGGTGCTGGACACCGCCTACGCGCTCGAGTCGATCCTCCAGGAGACGGTTTGGATCGTCGGACCGCTGGTCGTGGCGCTGGTCATCGCAGTCACCTCGCCCGAGGCGGCGGTGGCGATGCTCGGCGCCGTATGCATCGTCGGGACCCTGCTGTTCCTGCGCTCGCCACTGGTGCGCTCGTCCTCGACGTCCTTCGGCGCCGGCCACGAGCGCGTGTCCGCGCTCGCCAGCCCGGAGCTGCGCGCCCTGCTCGGTCCGGTGGCGCTGACGGGCGTGGCGCTCGGGGCGGTCGAGGTCGGACTGCCGTCGCTGGCCCTCCATGCCGGGTCCCGGCCGGCGTCGGGCCTCCTGCTCGCGCTGTGGAGCCTCGGGAGCATGGTCGGCGGGCTGTGGTACGGCGCGCACGTGTGGCGCTCGTCGCTGTCGACCCGCTACCAGCTGTTGCTCGTCGTGCTCCTGGTCTGCACGGCTCCGCTGATCGCGGCGCGTTCGATCGGCGCCGGCGTCGTATGCAGCCTGCTCGCCGGCCTCGCGATCGCGCCGGTGTTCTCGTGCCAGTACGCGCTCGTCGGACGTTCGGTCACGCCGGGCAGCGAGACCGAGGCGTTCACGTGGGTGTCAGCGGCGTTGATCGGCGGGATCGCCGCCGGGTCGGCGGTCGGTGGCGCGGTGATCGTGCCGGGCGGGGTCGGTGCCCCGTTCGTGCTGTCGTGCCTGGCCTCCTTGCTGGCGGCGGTGATCGCGGTCGGGTTCCGCAGTCGCGTTCGCCAACTGGCCTAAAACCGGCGGGGCCTGGCGGACGGGTCCACTAGGGGACCCAGCGCTCGCCGGCGGGGGTGACCACCAGCTCGTGCGTGTACGCGCGGGGGCTCTGCTCCACCAGGTACGCCACCGCCCTGGCGATCTCGCCCATCTCGGCGAGCGCATTCGTCGGCGTCCCCTCCGTGAACGCCTCCGTCTTCGCCGACGCGATCGTGGCGTCGACGGCCAGCAGCGCTACGTGGATGCCCGCGGCGCGCATCTCCTGCGCGGCGGCCTGAACCAGCGCGCGGGTCGCGAACGCGCCCGCGGCCCACAAACCGCGGCCGGGCAGCGCGCGCCGCGAAGAGCCGCCGGTGATCTGCACGAGCGCCCCGCCGCCGTCGTTCTGCACGAGCGCAGCGATGCCGGCCGACAGGAACACGAACGCCTGCTGCGCGACGGCCACGGTCCAGGCGTCGAATGCATTGAGATCCGCGTCGGCCAGCTCGCCGCCTCCGAACGGGCCCCCGGTGGCGCGGCTCGCGGTCACCGCGTTGACGACGGCATCGAGCGAGCCGAAGTGACTGCGAACGTCCGCGAGCGCCTTGCCAAGCGATTCGGGGCTCGCGGCGTCGGCGGACAGCGCGAGCGCGCCGCGCTCACGAAGGCGCGCGAGCGTGTCCTCGCTCCGGGCCACGCCGGCGGCGTTCCACCCGAGCTCGATGAAGTGATCGATGATCGCGCCGCCGAGGTTGCGGGCGCCGAGCACTGCGACGGTCTTGGCCATCGCCACAGAGTACGGGTCAGCGCGCCCCCGCCCGGACGCCGGCCTCGAGCCGTTCGAGCAGCGCCCCGAGCTGCTCGACCTCGTCGTCGCTGAGCTGCGAGCGCAACAGCTTGTCGTGGCGGACGGCGACCCCGCGCAGGCGGTCGAACATCTCGACCCCCGCCTCGGTCAGCTCCACCCGCTGCACGCGCCGGTTGCTGTCCTCACGCCAGCGCCGCACGAGCCCCTTGCGCTCGAGCGCGTTCAGGTGGTGGGTGAGCGTCGCGCCGGTGATCCCGAGCTCGTCGGCCAGCTCCGACTGCGTGTCCCACTTCGTTGAACGGACCAGCAGCAGCACCTGCCAGGTCGACACCGAGCCGCCGGCCTCCGCCATCGCCCGCTCGAACGCCTGCGTGACCGCGCGCGACGTGCGCGTGAGCCGTAAGCCGATCGGGACAGATGCGGGGCGTGAGCTCATCGGGTAGACGATCATAACAGCATCGCTTGACATCAAAGAATTAGATATCTAAGCTTTAGATATGAACCAATCGCCCACATCCACACGAGAGAGCCGGATCGCGTTCGCCGCGATCGTGCTGGCGATGCTGCCGGCGGTGCTCGACCAGACGATCCTCGCCACCGCGCTCCCGACAATCGCCCACGACCTCGGGCGCCTCACCGACGTCTCGTGGGTGGTCGCGGCGTACGTGGTCACCGCCGCCGCGAGCACGCCGCTGTGGGGCAAGCTGGGCGACCGGCTCGGGCGCAAGCGGCTGCTCGAGCTCTCGCTGGTGCTGTTCCTGGCCGCCTCGGCGGTGTGCGGCGCAGCCCAGGACATGACCTGGCTGATCGTCTCGCGGGCCGTGCAGGGGGTCGCTGCCGGCGGCCTGATGACGCTCGCGATGGCCGCGGTCGGCGATCTCGTCTCACCGCGCGAACGGGGCCGCTACCAGGGCTACATCGCCGTCGCGTTCGCGCTGGCCACCGTGGTCGGCCCGCTGATCGGCGGTGTCCTCGTCGAGCACGCGAGCTGGCGGTGGGTGTTCTACGTGAACCTTCCGGTCGGCGTTGCGGCGCTCGCCGGGCTTCATCTCAAGCTCCCCGCCCCGCAGGCCGCCGAGAACCCGGCCCCGCTCGACGTCGCCGGCGCGGTCCTGCTCGTCGGCTCGACGATCACGCTGATGCTCGCCTGCATCTGGGGCGGAGACCGCTACGCGTGGGGCTCGCCGACGATCGTCGTGCTGATCGCCGGCGGCGCCATGCTGGCGGTCGCGCTGGTCGCGCGCGAGCGGCGCGCCGCCGATCCGATCGTGCCGTTCGACCTGCTGCGCACGCGCGCGGTGGCGGTCTCGAGCGTGGCGCTGTTCCTAACCACCGCCGCGCTGTTCTCGATCACGGTGTTCGTGCCGCTGTACCTCCAGATCACGACGCACGCCACCCCCACGGAGGCCGGGCTGCTGCTCGTCCCGATGATGGTCGGGATCACCGTGTCGACCAACCTCGTCGGGTTCGCGATGTCGAAGACCGGGCGCTACAAGCGCTACCCGGTTGCCGGGCTGGCGCTGATGACGGTGGCGCTGGTGCTGCTCGCGGCACTGGTGCCGCACCCGAGCCGCACGGCCACGGGAACCGGATTGGTTTTGTTCGGGCTGGGGTTCGGGATGGTCGGGCAGGTGCTGGTCGCCGCCGTCCAGAACAGCGTCCCCCGAGCCCAGCTCGGGATCGCGATGGCCACCACCACGTTCTTCCGTGGTCTCGGCGGCGCGGTCGGCGCGGCCGCGCTCGGCGCGATCTTCACCGCTCGGACCGGCGCGAACACGACGACCGCCGCCCTCGGTCACCTGAGCGCCGGCGCCCGTGCCGACGTGATCCACGGCGTCCAGGCGGTATTCCTCACCGCGGCGCCGATCGCCGCGATCGCGCTGATCGTCGTGCTCCTGCTCAGAGAGGTGCCGCTGCAGGGACGGTCGAGCGAGCCCGCGGGCGGACGCGTGCAGGCAGCCGGTCGTTGATCGACGAGCTCAGGAACACCGAGTCCGCGCTCGCGAGGCGCTCGAGGTCGATCGGCTCCTCGCGGGCGGCGGGCTCCTCGGCCAGCAGCACGGCGCGCGTCGTCCCCGGCAGGATCCGCCCGTCGGCCGGCGGCGTGATCAGCGCGTCGCCCTCGACGATCCACACGTTCGCGTAACGCGGCCTCGAGCACGAGGCCGTCGGTGTCGACGAGCAGCGGCACCGCCCCCGGCCGCAGCGCGGTGAGCGCGTCGAGCAGCCGGCGATCGCGCCACTTGTGGTCGCCGAGACCCCCGGGCAGCGCGAACGGCTCGAGCAACAGCGGGCGCTCGGGACGCGCCCTCGCCGGCGACACCGTGATCGTGACCCTTCCGTCGCGGTCGGCGTCGATTCGCAGCCGAGCCCGTCCGCCCGGCGTCACCGCCGATGCCGCGGCGGCCGCCGCGCCGACGGCGAGGGACGGTGGCAGCGTCCCGCCGTACAGCTCGTCGACCGAGGCGGCGAGCCGCGCCAGATGCCGTTCGAGCGCGACCGGCCGGCCGTCCTCGACAAGCAGCGTGTCGAACACGCCGAGCGCCGGGTCCGGCCGTCGTCCGTGGCGCAGCGCGGGCTCCGGGAGACCGCGGGCCCGGGTCGGAGCCGCGAGGCAAGACGGGCTGCCGACCGACCCGCCGATCGCGGCGATCGGACCCGCGGCCTTGACGAGCGCCTCGGCGAGCTCCTGCTCGGGGTCGGAGTCGGCCACGATCGCCCCGCCCGCGCCCATCCAGATCGCGTCGCCGGCGGTCTCGAACGTGCGGATCACGACGCTCGTGTCGAGCCCGGCGATCGGGCTGGCGATCCCGATCGCGCCGGTGTAGACCTCCCGGCGGGTCGCCTCGAGCGTGGCGATCACCTTCATCGCCTGGACCTTCGGCGCCCCGGTCACCGAGCCGGGCGGGAACGTCGCGCGCAGCAGCTCGCCGTCGCGCACGCGCTCGCGCAGCCGGCCGGTCACGGTCGAGACCAGGTGCCATACGCCGGCGTGGCCCTCGATCCGGGGCGCGAGCGCCTGCACGGTTCCGTACTCGCACACCCGGCCGAGGTCGTTGCGCATCAGGTCGACGATCATCACGTGCTCGGCGGCGTCCTTGGTCGATCCGAGCAGCGCCTCGCGGGCGACCGCGCGCTCCTCCTCGGAGCCGGTGCGCGGACGGGTGCCCTTGATCGGCTCGGTCCACACCTCGCGTCCGTCGCGCCGGAGGAACCGCTCGGGCGAGAGGCTCACGACCCCGCCGACGAACGCTCCGAACCGCGGCCGAGCTCGCGGGACCGCCCGCGCGAACAGGTCGAGCGGATCGCCCTCGTACCGCGACTCCAGGCGCACGCACAGGTTCGCCTGGTACAGCTCGCCGGCCTCGATCCGGTGCCGGCAATCCGCCACCGCCGCCAGGTGTCCGGTGCCGCCGTTGGAGGCGAGCACGAACGGCGCCGGCGCGCGCTCGGGCGTCGGGGCGTGCGCCGGCGGGTGGCGCACCCGCTCGGACCACACGCGCAGCCGCTCGCTCCAGGAACGCGGCCCGTGCGTCGCTCCACAGCCCCTCGAACCACCACCGCTCGCCGTCGTGGACCACGACGTGGTCGTAGAAGGCGAGCGAGAACGGCGGGCAGGGAATCGGCGCCGGCGGGCTCGGGGGCAGCTGCTCGATCCGCGCGCCGAGGCCGTAGCCGAGCCACCCGACCCAGCCGCCGCCGACGACCGCCTCGCGCGCTCGCCACCTCGCCCACCTCGCCCACCTCGCCGGCATCGAGCTCCGGCTGCTCTTCGATCACCGCGAACGGGTCCCGGTCCGGAGCCGCCACCTCGAGCGGGACAAGACCCCATCACGGTGAGGCCGCCCAGCCACTCGCCGACCAGCGCGAACGGGCGCTCCTCGCCGCGCAGCCATCCGACCGCCTCCTCGGGCGCGAGGTCCGACTCCAGCGCCACCCGGTACGGCCGCACCGCTCAGCCCTCCGCGAACCGCCGCTCGAGCTCGCGGATCTCGGCCATCCCGATGAAGTCGAGGAAGTCGCCGAACGGCAGCAGCGACGGCAGCAGCTCGATCGGGGTGCCGTCGGCCTTGATCCGCGCCAGCGCCGACCGGATCGCGGCCGTCGCCGCGAGCAGGATCGTGAGCGGGAAGATCACGAGCCCGAACCCGAGCTCGCGCAGGAACGCGTGCGTGACGGCCGGCGTCTTGCCGCCCTCGGCGTAGTTGAACAACAGCGGCACGTCCGGGAACGCCCGCGCCATCGCCTCGATCTCCGCCTCGGACTGCGGCGCCTCGACGAACAGCACGTCGGCACCCGCCTCGCGGTAGATCCGCGCGCGTTGCAAAGCGCCGTCAAGACCCTCGACCGCGCGCGCGTCGGTCCGCGCGATGATCAGGAACTCGGGCGAGCGCCGCGCGGCGACCGCGGCCGCCACCTTGGCCGCCATCTCGGCCGCGGGCACGACCTGCTTGCCCTCCATGTGGCCGCATTTCTTGGGCATCACCTGGTCCTCGAGGTGGATCGCGCCGACCCCGGCGGCCTCGTACTCGTGGACGGTCCGGATCACGTTGATCGCGTTGCCGTAGCCGGTGTCGGCGTCGGCGATCACCGGGATGTCGACCGCCTGCGCGATCCGCCGCGCGTTGTCGACCATCTCCGGAAGCGTCATCAGCCCGACGTCGGGCCGGCCGAGCCGCGACGCCGCGCTGCCGAAGCCGGTCATGTACGCGGCCGTGAACCCGGCCTCCTCGACCAGCCGCGCCCCGAGCGCGTCGTAGCAGCCCGGCGCCAGCACCATCTCGCCGGCTTCGAACAACTCGCGCAGCGTCGGCGGACGACCATTCGGTGACCCCAACAACCCGGCCATGCGAACGGCTCAGTCCCCGGTCGGCTGGACTCCCGGCCGCCTCGACCATCAGGATCGAGGTCCGCACCGGGGCGCGGGTCCGGTGCTCGACCCGCTTCGGCACGGTGTAGCCCTGGTGCGGCTCGAGCACGACCGTGTCCTGGCCGTCGATGTCGATCAGCAGCTGCCCCTCGAGCACGAGGAAGAACTCGTCGGTGTCATCGTGGTGGTGCCAGTGGAAGTCGCCCTCGATCACGCCGAGGCGGACGACGGCGTCGTTGACCGTCGTCAGCGTCTGGTTGAACCAGGGCTCGTGGGCGGCCATCTCGGCGGGCAGGTCGATCAGCGTGAGGCTCCCGAACTTGTCGTCGAGATGGATGTCGTAATCGCTCATCGGTTCAGCACCTCCTCGAGCTCGGCAAGGTCGGTCTCGCTCGGCTCCCAGCGCGCGGCGCCGACGTTCTGGCGAACCTGCTCGGGCCTGGTGGCGCCGGCGATGACCGTGCTGACAGCCGGCCGCCCCGCAGCAGCGCGCCGATCGCGACGTCGATCACCGAAACTCCCCGGTCCGCCGCGTAGCGCTCGAGCGCCTCGACGACGTCGAACTGCTCGTCGGTGCCAACCCGGTCGCGGCTAGCGAGCCGTGTGCCCGCCGGCGCCGCCTCGCCGCGCCGGTACTTGCCCGTGAGCAGTCCCGAGGCCAGCGGGAAGAACGGGACGAAGCCGAGCCCGAGCCGCTCGCACGTCGGCAGCACCTCGCGCTCGGCCGCGCGGTTCAGCAGGCTGTAGTTGTTCTGGACCGCGGTGAACCGCGCGAAGCCGCGGTCGCGCGCGACCGCGTCCGCCTCCTCGATCTGCTCGGCGCTGAAGTTCGAGGCCCCGATCCACCGCACCGTACCGGCCCGCACGAGCCCGTCGAGGGTCTCGAGCGTCTCGGAGATCGGAGTCACGCCATCCGGCTGGTGGTACCAGTAGTAGTCGATCACGTCGGTTTGCAGGCGGCGCAGCGACGCCTCGACGGCATGGCGGATGTAGTCGCGCGAGCCACGCGGACCGCGACCGTCGTCCATGTTCATCCCGAACTTGGTTGCGAGCACGACCCGATCGCGGCGGCCCTGGAGGACCTCGCCGAGGAACTCCTCGCTGCGACCGTGTGGATCGCCGTAGATGTCGGCCGTGTCGAGGAATGTGACGCCCTCGTCCAAGGCGGCGTCGACCACCGACCGGGTCCCGGCGACGTCGACGCGCCGGCCGAAGTTGTTGCACCCGAGGCCGATGATCGAGACCTCGGGTCCGAGCACGCCGAGCGAGCGTTTGGCGAGGTCGGCCATCGAGACTGTCTATAGCAGACGACCGCGAAGCGCCTTGCGGTCGAGCTTGCCGACCGGCGTGAGCGGGATCGCGTCGACGATGTGGACCTCGCGCGGATACTTGTAGCCGCCGATCCGCTCGCCGCGCCCACGCGACCAACTCGTCCTCGGTCAGCTCGCCCGGCGTCCGGAGCGACACGAACGCGACGACCTCCTCGCCGTGGCGCTCGTCCGGGCGCCCGACCACGCCGGCCGCCGCCACTGCCGGGTGCTCGAGCAGCGCGTCCTCGACGTCGCGCGGGTAGACGTTGAAGCCGCCGCGGATGATCAGGTCCTTCTTGCGGTCGACGATGAACAGGTAGCCGTCCTCGTCGAGGTAGCCGATGTCGCCGGTGTGCAGCCAGCCGTCGCGCACCGCCTCCGCGGTCAGCTCTGGATCCCGCCCACCCGCGCGCCAGTAGCCGCCCATCACCGCCGGCGAGCGGCAGCAGATCTCGCCGGCCTCGCCGGCGGGCAGCTCGCGCCCGTAGTCGTCGAGGATCCTGACGGTCGCCCCGGGAACCGGCAGGCCGACCGAGCCGGGCTTCTCGCGCCCGGCCGGGTTGGTCGCGATCAGCGCGGCGGTCTCGGTCAGCCCGTAGCCCTGCCGGACGGTGACCGACGGCATCCGGCGCTCGAACTCCTCGGCCGCCTCGGGGCCAGCGGCGCAGCCCCGCAGCCCAGATACACGAGCGAGGACAGGTCGTGGCCCTCGAGCGGCTCGCCCAGCAGCACGTGGATCATCGACGGCACGACCGCGCTCGGCTGCAGGCGGTGCTCGGCGATCAGCTCCAGGAACGCGGTCGGGTCAAACCAGCGCAGCAGCACGGCGACCGGCCGCTCGGGCGAGTGCATCGCCGACACCGTCACCAGCAGCCCGTACGCGTGAGACAGCGGCAGCGTCATCAGCGAGCGGTTGACGCCGGCGACGTAGGAGGCCTTCTGGACCGGCCTGCCCGAGAAGTCAGGTTGGCGTGGGACAGCATCACGCCCTTGGCGCGCCCGGTGGTCCCGCCCGTGTAGAGCAGCGCCGCCAGGTCGCCGTCGTCGCGCGCGCACGATCGCCGCCGGCTCGGCCTGCTCGAGCTCGCCCAGCGCGACGGACCCCGTCCGCGGCGGCATCCGTGCAGATCACGTGCCGCACGCTGTCCAGGCCCGTCCACCGCCTCGCGGACCTTGTCGACGAACTCGGGCGTGGTGATCACCGCGCACGCCTCGGAGTCCGCGATCACGTGCCGCAGGTCCTCGGCGGCGAGCAGGAACGTGGCCGGCGTGACCACGGCGCCGGCGCGCCACACCGCCTGGTAGACGACGCTCACCTCGGGGCGGTTGGCCATGCTGACCACGACGCGCTCGCCCGGCTGCGACCCCGAGCGCGGCCAGCCCGCCGGCGATCCGGCGCGAGCGCTCGAACAGCTCGGCCGAGCGATGCCAGCGGCCCTCGAACAGCAGCGACTCGTAGTCGCCGCGGCGCTCGAACGCGTCCTCGGCCAGGGCGGCGAGGTTGCTACCGGTGGGCACGCGGCGGGATCAGCTGGCTCGGCGTGATTCGCTGGTAGATCACCTCGTCGAGCGCGGCCCCCCACAACGGCGCCTCGACTCGCGCCGCGGCGGCGCCCATCGAGCTCCCGATCGTCTTCCAGCCGAAGCCGAGCGCGGTGATGATCGCGGCCGCGCCGCTGACGACCCCGGCGGCGTTGGTGGCGACGAACATGATCGACGATCCCGGCGATCACCAGCGCGCCACGCCGATGCACCGCCAAGGTAGTGGCGCAGGAAGCGCCGCGCGAGCTCGCCGGCGTTCGTCGAGCACGCGCTCGCCGGCCGCGAGGTAGTCGCTCTGCCCGAGCAGGTCCGTCGCGCGCTTCTCGCCCGACAGCAGGCTCCGCCACAGCCGGCCCTGGGGCTCGAGCTGGGGGAGGATCTCCGCCTCCGCCGCGTCGCCCGACTGGGGCGGGTCGCCGCCCACTCGCCCCAGCGCTCGAGCGAGTTCGCGACCGGATGCGAGGCGTGTGGGGGGAGCGCCGTTGCCAGGTCCCTGATCCAGCCGGCCATGGCCGCGACCCGGTCGCTCTGCAACTCGACGCGGTAGTTCGACGGGTCGCGGGTGGCGTCGGCCAGCGCGCATCCGAGGCTGTAGGCCTTGCCGAGGCGGTAGTCGGTGGCGGTGAGCGTCGCCAGCAGGTCGATGTGGAACTCGCGCAGGGCGCCGGCGCGCTCGCTGTCGGCGGTCCGTCGAAGCTGCGTCGCGAACGCCTGCGCGTCCGGGACCTCGAGGCCGGCGGCGGCGATCGATCGGCTGAGCTTGGTGATCCCCGCCTGGAGCTGGAACAGGCCGATCTCGTCCCAGTCGCCGGCGCCGAGCTGCGACAGGTCCGGGAGATCGCCGGCCTGCACCGCCGGCGGCTGGGCCGGCGCATCCGGCGAGTAGATCTCGGCCATCTGCCAGCCGAGCCCGAACGCCTCCGAGACGCGCCAGTCAGGCGCGACCGCGCGCCGCTGCCTTTGCGTCGGCGAGCGCCGTGTCGGCGAACGCGGTGAGCGCGTCTGAAGGCGACCCCGCGCCCGCGGATCCAGCGGGCTTCGCCTCGGCGCCGGCCGATCCCGGTCCCGATCCTGTGCTCACGACCGACCCTCCGGTCGCCGGCGAACGCGGTCGTGGCCGCGTCGAGAATCGCCTCGGCGATCACGTTGCCCGCGCCACCCACCGGCAGGTACGCCGGCACGAACGACACCGTCGCGTCGAACTGGAACTCGATCTCGGTCGAACCGTTCTCGCTGCAGCCGCCACGTGAGCTCGAGGCGGTCCTGGTCGGTCGGCCCGTCGGGCAGTTTGGTGAACTGCATCGCGCCGGGACGGTCCGCCTGCACCGCGACCGTGAACGAGAAATCCGTGCCGAACGGGCTCTGCGGGACGTGCAGCGCCACGCGTACCAACCGCGGCCGCCCATCGGCCTCGCGCTCGAGGATCTCCGCATCGCGCACGACGTCGAACCACGCCGGGTAGCGGTCGATCGACGCGAGCAGTGCGAAGCAATCCTCGACCGGCAACTCGATCTCGGCGATCGCGCTTCCCTGCAGCTGCTTCAACCGGACCTCAAGGGATCAGCAGCAGCTTGCCGGTCGTCTTGCGCGCCTCGAGGTCCTCGTGCGCGTGGCGTGCCTGCTCGAGCGGGTACCGAGCGCCGATCCGGACGTCGAGCGCTCCGGAGTCGATCAGACTCGAACAGGGCGGGGCGCGCTCCTCGAGCAGCTCGGGCGTGCGCGTGTACGTCATGAGCGTCGGCCGCTGGACGTACAACGAGCCGGCGGGCGCGAGAACCGACACCGGGAGCGGATCGGGTTGCCCGCTGGCCGCGCCGTACAGGATCATCCGCCCGGTCGGCGCGAGCGCCTTCAGGCCGTCGAGGAACGTCGTCTTGCCGACGCCGTCGTACACGGCCTTGACGCCCTCACCGCCGGTGATCTCCCGCGTGCGCTCGGCGAACCCCTCGTACCCGATCACCTCCTCAGCGCCCGCGCCGCGCGCCAGCTCAGCCTTCTCGGCGGTCGAGGTCGTCGCGATCACGCGGCCGCCGCACGACTTGGCGATCTGGGTGAGCAGCAGCCCGACCCCGCCGGCGGCAGCGTGGACGAGCACCCAGTCCCCCTCACCGACCGGATAGGAGTCGAAGGCCAGGTAGTGGGCGGTCATGCCCTGGAGCAGCGCGGCGGCCGCAACCTCGCAGGACACGCCGTCCGGTACCGGCACGAGCTTCGCGCGCGGCGCGGCGATCTGCTCGGCGTAGCTGCCGTCGACATGCGCCCAGGCCACCCGCTCGCCGCTGCCGGCGATCCTGCCGGCGCCCTCGACGCCGATGATCGCCGGTGCGGGCGATCCATAGCCGACACCGTTGCGCTCGTAGACGTCGCGGTAGTTGACGCCGACCGCCTCGACCTTCACGAGCACCTCGCCGTCGCCCGGGGTCGGGTGCCGGCCGGTCCTGCAACTCGAGGACCTCCGGGCCACCGTTCCGCTCGAAATAGATCGCGCGCATCGCGCTGCCGAACGCTACCGGAGCGCGGGTCCTCGGACGCTCCTCGGATCGCTCACGCCACCGAACGCCCGCGTCAGTCCCGCCACCAGCAACAGCAGCGCGAGCCCGAGCACGATCGCCGCCGGCGACGTACCAAGGCCACGGGCCCATCAGGTTCAGCAGCGAGTGGTGGACGGGCTTTGACCGCAAGTACATGTAGTTGCCGCCCGTGATCAGGTCGCCGGCGCCGGCGACCAGAGCCCACGCGAGCGTGATCCCGAACACCCGCCAGACCGCGCCGGGACGGGGGTAGAGCCGGCACCCGAACACCAGGAAGCTCGCCGCCACGATCGCGCCGACGTGGTAGATGAAGTACGTGAAGTAGAAGATGCTCGGGAAGGTCTGGCCCAGGTCGGGCGTGAGCACCGCCTGGAGTGAGGCGGTGTAGGACCAGAAGTAGGCGAGCTCGACGAGCATCTGCCGGCGCGTCAGCAGCGCCGCGATCGACACCGCCGAGACCACGTCGGTGAGCTGGAGCGGGAGCGTGTACTGGACGCTCCAGGTTCCGAGGATCACGTCGGCGACGTACTCCCCGATCCAGCCGGCGAAGATCAGCGCCGCCAGGGCGATCGAGAACCATCGCATCCACCGGCCGGGATGCCGGCGAGCGCCCCACACGCTCGCGGCGACGCCGATGACCATCGTCAGTAGCGCCGCCAGATGCGGATCCGAGAACTGTTTCAAACGATGGCGCCCTTGGCCGCGGCCGGTTCGCCGGGATCGTCTCAGACCGCGTGTGGCCGGCGAGCGGCCTTCACCGAGGCCTAACCGTCAGCGGATGCGCAGGTCCGGCACAGGCCCCAGACCACGAGTTGAGCGTGGTCGGGGACGAACCCGTCCGCGCCGGCGCGGACGAGCACGTCGTCGGGCGCGGCCATACCTTCGAGGTCGGTGATCGCGCCGCACTGCCGGCACACCGTGTGCGCATGCGGCTCCACGCGCGAGTCGAACATGACCGCGCCGTTGCCGGTGCCCACGCGCCTAACGAGCTCCAGGCCCTCGAGCAGCTCGAGCGTCGCGTACACGGTCGGAAGCGACGTGCCGGGCAGCACGTCGGACACCGACGTGAGCAGCTGCTCGGCGGTCATGTGCTGGGAATGGCCGCACAGCGCGCGGTGGATCACGAGCCGTTGGGGCGTTACCCGCATGCCGCGCTCTCGGAGCTTGCCGACGAGCAGCTCGTCTATGTCTGAGACAACCATGACTTCACATCATAGCTCGTGTTAGGGCATCCTTATTCTAACTCACTTGCTATAGTGACGCAACGGACGATGAGTGCGAACGTGGCGACACCAGCTCAGGGCGGCCCGAAGTCGCGCGTCGCCCACGCGATCGCCAACCTGACCGGCTTCGACGACCGGACGTTCGTGCTCCGCGTCGTCCAACCGGCGCTCGTCGGCATGATCGACGGGACGGTCTCGACGCTGGCGCCGATCTTCGCCGCCGCGATCTCGGGCAGCTCGCATGTCGCGCTCGTGGTCGGGATCGCCACCGCGCTCGGCGCCGGCGTGAGCATGGGCTTCTCCGAGGCGATGTCGGACACCGGCGAGGAGACCGGCCGCGGCTCGGCCGTCGTCCGCGGCGCCATCACCGGGTTCGCCACCGCGCTCGGAGGCGTGTTCCATTCGCTGCCGTTCCTCATCCACGACGTCCACACGGCGCTCGCCGTCGCCGGGATCGTCGTCGCGATCGAGCTGTTCGCGATCGCCTTTGTCCGCTCCCGGTTCCTCCACGTGTCGCTGCGCAACTCGCTGTTGATGGTGACCTGCGGCGGCGCGATCGTGGTCGCGATCGGTGTGCTGATCGGGAGTTCCTAGCCGGCGTTCTGAATCGCGCGCCACACCGTCTCGCCGTTGACCGGCATGTCGATGTGGCGCACCCCGTAGGGCGAAAGCGCGTCGATCACGGCGTTATGGACAGCCGGCGTCGCGCCGATCGTGCCCGACTCGCCGATCCCCTTCACGCCGAGCGGGTTGATCGGCGTCGGGGTCTCCATGTCCACGACCTCGATCGCCGGCAGCTCGGTGGCGGCGGGAATCCCGTAAGTGACCAGGTTGGCGTTCTGCGGGTTGCCGTCGGAGTCGTAGGTGAGCTCCTCGTACAGAGCCTGGGCGATGCCGGCGGCGACGCCGCCGTGGACCTGTCCGTCGGCGACGAGCGGGTTGATGATCCGGCCGGCGTCGTCGACCGCGAGCATTCGCTGCAGCTCGACCGCGCCCGTCTCGGTGTCGACCTCGACCACGGCCACGTGCGCGCCGAACGGGAACGTCGGCTGCGAGGCCTGGAAGTCGACCTCGGCGCTGAGCTCGCCGAGTTGTCCTCGCGCGTCCAGCCTCGAGGCCAGATCGACCCAGCTGAGCGCGGGCTCGGGAGCGCCGGTCACGTGGAAGCGGCCCTGGTCGACGTCGAGCACCATGTCCTCGGGGGCGGCCTCGAGCTCGGCGGCCGCGAGGCGCTTGCCGATCTCGACGACCTCCTCGGACGCCTGGCCGGCGGCCACGCCACCGATCTGGGTCGACTTCGATCCGTACGTGCCGGTGCCGCGCGGGACGATGTCCGTGTCTCCCTTGCTCACCGTGATCTTCTCGACCGGTATCCCGAGGCGCTCGGAGGCGATCTGCGCGAACGTCGTCTCGTGGCCCTGTCCCTGGGAGAACGAGCCGGTGCGGACGATCGCCTCGCCGGTGGCGGTGATCTCGACGCCGCCGAACTCGCTCTCGGAGATCCCGTTGGTCACCTCGACGTACGCGCTCATGCCGATCCCGAGCAGGCGCGTGCCGCCGTTCTCGCGCCGGCGGGCCTGCTCCCGCCGTAGGTCCTCGTAGCCGACGCTTTCGAGCGCCAGCTCGAGCGCGCCACCGTAGTCCCCGATGTCGTAGTTGGCCCCGGACGCGGTCATGAACGGGAACGCGTCGTTGGGGATGAAGTTCCGCCGCCGGACGTCGGCGGGGTCGAGCGACAGCTCGGCGGCGAGCAGGTCGATCGCGCGCTCGAGCATCTGCGTCGCCTCGGGGCGCCCCGCGCCGCGCACCGGTCCGATCGGCGTCGTGTTCGTGACGACCGCCTTGACGTCGATCTCGATCTTCGGGATCTCGTAGACGCCGCTGGCCATCATCGCGGTCAGGTTCGGCAGGAACGCGCCGATCCCGGGATACGCGCCGGCGTCCGCGACGATGTTCAGCCGCAGCGCGTTGACCTTGCCGTCGCGGCTCGCGCCGAGCTCGAACTCCATGTGCGACGCCCGGCCGTGGTGCATCGCGACCATGTTCTCGCTGCGCGTCTCGGTCCAGCGGACCGGCTTGCCGGTGGCGCGCGCGACCCAGCCGACGAGCACGTCCTCGACGGCGATGCCCTTGGCGCCGAAGCCGCCGCCGACGTCGGGCGCGACGACGCGGACGTTCTCGGGCTCGAGGCCGAGCAGTCCGCCGAGCACCATCTTGTCCTGGTGCGGCGTCTGCGAGCTGATCCACAACGTCAGCCGGCCGTCCTCGCCCCACTGCGCGGCGCTCGAGCGCGGCTCGATCGGGCACGCGGCCAGCCGCTGGCTGATGACCTTGCCCTTGACGACGACCTCGGAGGACGCGAACAGGTCCGGGTCGGCGCTTCTGCGGCGGCACGTGGATGCACACGTTCGTGCCCACGCCGGGGTAGATCACGATCTCGTCGCGCACCGCCTCTTCCGGGTCGGTCACGGACGGCAGCGGCTCGTAGTCGACGTCGACGAGCTCGGCGGCGTCGACGCTCGCCTCACGGCTGTCGGCGAGCACGACCGCGACGATGTCGCCGACGAACCGGACCGTGTCGGTGCACAGCAGCGGCCGGAACATCTGCGGGTCGATCGGGATGAACGGCGGGACCGGGTTGACGGTCAGGTCGGTGTCGGCGGCGACGAACACCTGCGCGCCCGCGGCCTCCGCCGCCGACTTGTCGATGCCGTTGATCTTGGCGTGCGCGAAGTACGAGCGCACGAACGTCAGGTGCAGCGCGCCCGGCAGCGCCATGTCATCGACGTAATGGCCCTCGCCTCTCAGGAAGCGAGGATCCTCGCGGCGGCGAATGCGCTGTCCGACGACGTTGGCCAAAGCGCGCAGAAGCTTTGCACACCCGGGTGCCGGGCGCGCGAATGGCCCCTAGGCGGCGCCGGCGATCGTCAGCGAACCGAACTCGTCGAACTCGGCCGGCGGGTCACCGGGGAGGAGCCAGTCGGTCCCCGTCCACACCACGGCCGAGCGCGCCGCGAGCTCGCCGAGCGCCTTGGTGACCGTCGGCCGGCGGGCCGCGACGAGGTCCGACAGCATCGAGTGGGTCAGGTGCAGCTGCACGTGGACGCCGTCCTGGTGCACGGTGCCCCACCGGTCGGCGAGCTCCCAGAACAGCATGTGAAGCCGCAGGTCGATGCGGGGCTGCTGGACGATCGCCATGTTCGTCGCGATGTGGCGCGAGCGCCGGAGCGCGCGCGTGACCAGCGCCGAGACGACCTCGGGGTAGCGGGTGGCGCGCATCGCGAACTCGCTGTCGAGGATCGCCATGCGGCTCGGGCGCAGCACGCGCCACTTTCCGGTTCGGGGCAGCGAGGTCCCCATATCCGCGCGGTGGTACGGGTTCATCAGGTCGCCGTCTCCGAGCAGCTCCGCTCCGAAGCGCCCGGCCACGCCGACCCGGCGGGCGACCAGCCCTTCCAGGATCAGAAGCCCGAGCCCGACGCTCATGTCGCCGACCTCCTCCGGCGGCGACCACGGGCCGGCGGGACATTCACACGTCCCGGCCACGCAGTCGTGGATCGCGGCGTTGAGCCGCTCGCCGGTGAGACCGTCAGTCAGCTCCGGGTCATCCGCGAGGATCCGCCTGATACTGCTCATGTCTAGCGCCGTCCCGTCTCGTACATCAGCCTACGTCCCAACCAGGCCGTCGTGCGGTCGTCGTTTGATCAGATCACGCAGCCGCGTCAAGCTCGCGCGTGCGGGCTGCGGCGAGGACGCGAGCGGATACTCGCTCGTCGCGGGCCGGGATCCCGAGCAGCTCGTCGATCAGCGCCAGCACCGAGGCGTGGGTCTGATCGGTGTGCTTGCGGATCGAGCGGACCGCGTAGGTGCCGATGGCGTCGATCGGGGGCCGGCGGAGGCGGCCGATCGCCCGTAGCGGCGGCGCGACCAGCAACCAGGTGCGCCGGCTCCGCTGCATGTCCTCGGCCCATTCCGCCAGGCGAGCGGCGCGCGTGTGCTGGGTCTTCACCGAACCGCGGCTGCCCACCACCTTCGACGCGTACTCGTACAGCGACTGGCGGCGCCGAGAGTCGATCGAATCGTTGTAGGACCGCAGGAATGAGCCGATCACGGGGCATACGGACGCGGGGTGATCCGTGAACGCTTCGCCCGCGAGCATCGAAGCGAGCTCCATCACACACGCTCCGTCGTCAGGATCGGTGTGCTTGCCCTTGCTGAGCCTGATCGTCTGGTAGCTGACCGGGGACATCTGCCTTCCTTCTGCGCGCTCTAACCTGGTGCGCGTTGGATTACCCAGCACGGCCCGAATTCACGCATGGGAACCGTCACACAACGGGGTTAGGCGCCGGCGGGGCACGGGCGCCGGCGGGGTCAGGCGCCGGCGGGTTTCGCGAATCCGGCGTTCAGCAGCGCGATCGCCTGCGCATAGGTGTTCCCCGAATGCAGCAGAACCACGCCGAGCCACCGATTCCCGCGGCGCGCGGCCGCCACCAGGCACTCGCCGGCGGCGTCGGTGAACCCGGTCTTGACGCCGTCGGCCCCGGGATACCGGAGCACGAGCAGCGGGTTGTTGTTGTAGAGATACAGCTTGCCGCCTTTGATCGGGAACGGCACGATCGCGCTGCGCGAGCCGACGATCTGGGACAGCAGCGGCTGCTCGAGGATCTTGTGGGCAATCAGCGCGAGATCGGACGCGCACGAGTGGTTGCCCTGGTCGACGATCCCGGAGACCGTCGTGTAATGCGTGCAGGTCAGGCCCAGGTCGTGCGCGCGCCTGTTCATGAGCGTGATGAAGTGCGACTGGGTGCCGGCGACGTGATCGGCGAGCGCGATCGCCGCGTCGTTGCCGGACGGCAGCAGCAGTCCGTAGAGCAGCGCTGACAGCAGCACGCGCTTGCCCTTCGGGAGCAGTCCGACGCCCGAGCCGCTGTAGTTCAGCGCGTCCTGCGTGATCATGACCTTGGCGCTCGGTGGCGCGTGGGCCACCACCACGAGTGCGGTCATCATCTTCGTGAGGCTCGCGATCGGCACGACTTGTGTGGGATTCCGCTCCCACAGGACGCGGCCGGTGCTCACGTCGAACAGCACGCCGCTCTTCAAGGGGAGCTTGAGCTTGACCGAGACGCGCTGCGCCGGCGGGGCGAGCGCGAGCCCGTAGTCGCCGCGGACGGGCGCCGGCGGGCGGACGGGCTGCTTCGCGGTCGCCACGTGCTCGGCCGGGAAGGCGATCGTCGCGGGTCCGGCGGCCCGCGCGGCCATCAAGCCGAGCAACGCGCCGGCGGTGAGCACGACCACGCCGAGCGCCAGCGCGATCCAGTGGCGCGCGTGCCCAGCCCGCTGCGGGCGCCGGCGGGGCGACCCCGGCCGGCGCCGGGGCCGGGGCCTCCGACGCGTTCGCCCTCCTTGCAGGACGCTCATCGTCGTGGAGGATGAAGCAAGGCCCCGATGATTCCGATCGAGAACACCACCACGATGATCACCGCGAGCACGCCGACGGGCGTCAGGCCGTACGTGTAAATGTCTCTGACCGTCAGCGCGCCGAGCGCCGCGGTGAACAGCAGGGCGATCGTGACGACGAGCAGGCGCAAGCGGTCAGTAGACCGGGGAGCTCGTAGGGATCTGCCGGCGCCGGGTCGCGAGCAGCTTGATCGTCAGCGCGCCGAACACGAACCCGCCGATGTGCGCGAAGTACGCCACGCCACCGCCACTTCCGGTCGCCGTCGTGAGGCCGACCGCAGCGAACGCCGCCTGCTCGGCGAACCAGATGCCGAGCATCACGACCGCCGGCAACTCGATCACGGTGAAGAACAGGATGATGATCACGAGCGTCAGCACGCGCGCCCGCGGATACAGCACGATGTAGCCGCCGAGCACCGCGGCGATCGCGCCCGAGGCGCCGAGCGTCGGAGTCAGCGAGTTCGGTGAGATCGCGACCTGCAGCGCCAGCGCCGCGATCCCCCCGACGATGTAGAACAGCAAGAACTTGACCGGCCCCATCGAGTCCTCGACGTTGTTGCCGAAGATCCACAGGAAGATCATGTTGCCGCCGATGTGGATGATCGAGGCGTGCATGAACATGCTCGTGAACACGGTCTGCCACGTGGGGATCGCGCCCGGCAGCGTGCCCTTCACGCAGCCGATCGCCTGGCCCGCTGCGGTCGGGACCACGCCGCACTGATCGCCGGGGTGCGTGAGCGCGAACGGGATCGCGCCGAACTTGATCTCCTGCTGCGGGCGTCGGGCCGCTGAACAGCGAACCGCCGTGACGGATCGCCAGCACGTACGCGATCACGTTGATGACGATCAGCGCGAACGTGACGATACGGGAACCGACCCGTCGGGATGTTGTCCTTCAGCGGGATCACGGGCTGCTGAGCCTACGCCCGTCAGGCGTCGTGACGAGCCGGCCGGTTCGGGTTCTATGCCTGCGGGACCGGCGCGCCGACGCCGGCGATCAACCACGGCTGCCGCGCGTCTCCGTCGAGCGCGAACGTCCAGCGCTCGGTGAACTTCGTGGCGTGTGACTGGCTCCCCGCGAGCACCGCGGTGGTGTCGCGATCCTCGATGTAGCGGCGGCCTTCGATCTCGACCTCCACCGACATCGTCGGCGGATGGGCGCCGGCGTCGAGTCCGATGATGCGGATCTGACGGACCTTTGGTCCGCGGACGACGACGCGGGTCCTTTGCGACGGATCGCCGGGATGGAGGAGTTCTCTGACGGCCTGGCCGTGCGCGACCGAGCGCAGCCGCGCGTCGTCGCCGTCGACCGCCTCGGCCCATGCGGTGACCGCCCGGCGCGCGGTCACCTCGAGCACGTCCGGAGCGAACCGGCCGTCGGCGAGGCTCAGGTCGAGCGCGGCGGCGTGGGCGTCGCCGCGGAAGTCGAGGTCGGCGACGTCCGCGATGTTCGTGCCGGTGGGCACCGCGTCCTGGACTGCGCCCTCGATCAACGCCTCGTCGCGCATGCCGGTCTCGTCCGACCATGTGTTGGCGATGATCGCCTCGTCGATCGCGTGGCTGCCCTCGGCCCCCTGCTCGATCGACGCGAGCACCCAGCGGCCGTTGGTCTGCTGGCGCTTGAGGGTCCAGAACTCGCGAAGTCGGATGGTCTCGCTGGGGCGGCCGGCGCGCTTGATGTGGTGGCCGGACCGGTCCTCGACGTAGTCGCGGAGCTTCGCCTCGATCCGGACCGTGACGCTGTCGGTCTGCGCGTCGCCGCGGTGGTTGAGGCCCACGTATTCGACGGTCGGCTCGCCGATGACCTGAACCCGGTTGCGCCAGCCGCGGCGGTCGAGATCGTCGAGGCGCCGGTCCCACTCGGTGAACAGGTCGGGGCCGATGAGGTTCGCGAGGCGGGCGCGGTCGCCACGGTCCCAGGCGGCCTGGATCTGCTTGAACAGCGCGGCGGCGTTCGCCTTCACGGCGTCGGGCGCGAACGCGGCGTCGTCCTCGGCGGCCTCGGCCGCGGCCGCCTCGACGCGACGGGTTCTCTGGGCGACGCTCCGGCGAGCTTTTGGTCCCGAGCTGCTGCGGGCCGACCACGACCGCTGGGCGTTGGGCATGACGCGGGTGATGATCAGGTAGGCGATGCCCAGGGCGATCAAGACGAGCGCGCCGAGGCCATGGCCGAGCACCGCGATCCGGAACAGGATCTGGATCAGGATGAAGAACCCGAAGCCGCCACCGCCGCCACCGCCGCCTTCGCCACCGCCGCCTCCTCCTCCGAAGCCTGCGGAGCCGCCGCCGGCGGACGCCAGCGCGACCGGCGCGAGCGCGAACGCGGCGAGCGCCACCGCCACCAAAACCAGCAGGATCACGCGCCGGCGACTCACCCCGACACCTCCGCGAGCGGGCCGATCCCAGGCTCGTGCTGGGGCACGTGCTGGTCGGCGTGGTAGCTGCTTCTTACGAGGGGGCCGGCGGCCACGTGCTCGAACCCGAGCGCGTAGGCAGCGGTCTCGAGCTGCTTGAACTCGTCGGGGTGCCAGTAGCGCACGATCGGCAGGTGGTTCTCGGTGGGTCGTAGGTACTGGCCCACGGTCAGGACCTGGACGTGGTTGTCGCGGAGCGTCCCGAGCGCGTCGACCATCTCCTCAAAGCTTTCGCCCAGGCCCACCATCAGGCCGGACTTTGTCGTTACCTCGTCGCCGGCGATCTCCTTGGCGTTTCTGAGGACGCGACACGATCGGTCGAACTTCGAGCCGCGTCGCGCCAGCGGGTACAGCCGGGGGACGACCTCGACGTTGTGGTTGAACACGTCGGGGCGTTCCGCGATGACCCTGGCGAGCGGCATCTCCTCGCCACGGAAGTCGGGGGTTAGGACTTCTACGCGGCACTTCGGGGCCTGCCTGCGTATCTGCCTGATGACACCTACGAACGCGCCGGCTCCGAGGTCCGGGAGGTCGTCGCGATCGACGCTCGTGATCACGGCGTGTCTCAGGCCCATCCTGGCGACGCTTCGCGCCACCCGGGCGGGCTCGAGCGGGTCGTTCCACGTCGGCTTGCCGGTCTTGACGTTGCAGAATCCGCAGCGCCGGGTGCACGTGTCGCCGAGGATCATGAACGTGGCGGTGCCGCGCTGCCAGCACTCGCCGATGTTCGGGCACGCCGCTTCCTGGCAGACCGTGTGAAGGTTCTCGGACTCGATCAGTTGCTTCAGCTGGCGGTACCGGGAGCTGCCCGGCGCCGGCACCTTGAACCACGGCGGCTTGCGGGAGCGGAGGGGCAGCACGTCCGGCCCGAGGATCTCGAGCACGTTCTGGTTCCCACCGGGGTTAGCTCTCGACCGCGTCGCCATACCCCAAGTCTAGGGGGTCGGTTGCGCCGGATTGGCACTCGGCGTCGCACACCTGTCACGTTTTTTCCTGCACGCTCACGACATGCCTCCCGGGCCTGGTCGAAAAAGCGAACCAGGAGGACGCTTATTCGACCCGGCCGTGCTCGCGGCCCGGCAGCACGCCGTTTTTCGCGTGGATCAGGTTGCGCTCTCTCCCCGCGCGGTTCAAAAACGAGCCGGTGCGGGCCTCCTCCACCGCCAGCATGCCGGCGTCTACTCGATGGTCCCGCGAGCGCTCCTCAAGCGCGAAGGCCTGTGGATGGCCGCGGTGCTCGCCTGCGGTCCGGACGCAGTCCTCTCACACCGCTCGGCAGCGGCGCTGCAAGAGCTTCGCGACTGGGGGTGGACCAAGATCGAGGTGACGGTCCCGCGGCGCTCCGCCCGCCGGCACGAAGGCATCGCGGTCCACCGCTCGACCACGCTCACCGCCAAGGACGTCCCTCGAGACCCACTACATCGGCAAGACACCCACCTGGAGCGAGAACGAGGAGGCTCTCCTCGCGATCACCCGGCCGCTCGGCATCCCCGACCCGGACACCAACCAGTTCGTGATCCTCGACGACGGCGGCCCGCCCATCCGCACGACCTGGAAGCAGATGACCGAGCGGCCGCATGAGCTGCGGCCGCTGCTCCTCAAGCTACTGTGGCCGGCGCCCGGGTCTCGAGGCGCGCCCGGCTGACCAGCCGTTGCCGGCGCCCGAGCGCGTGCGCCAACTCGTGCGCCGCGCGCCGGCGGAAGCACTTCATCCCGCCCGACACCCGACCCGCCTCCGCAGCCAACGAGGTCATCTGCACGCCGTCGAGCCCGCACGGCACGATCCAGCTGAACGGCTCGAGGTCGTTGTCGATGTTGATCGCGAACCCGTGCTTGCTCACGCCTCGCGACAGATGGACCCCGACCGACGCGATCTTCCGCTCGCCGACCCATACGCCGGCGAACCGGTGCCCCTCATGCGGCCGGGTTCGCGCGGTCACGCCCTCGCCGGCGAGCGCGGACACCAGCGCGCCCTCGAGCGTCCGAACGTAGGCCACCACGTCGTCGACGCGGACGATCGGATACCCGACGAGCTGGCCGGGGCCGTGGTAGGTGACCTTGCCGCCGCGGTCGGTGTCGACGATCTCGATTCCCTGCGCGAGGTACCAATCCTCGCCCATCGGCAGCTCCTCCGGCCCCGACCGGCGCCCGCGGGTGTACACCGGCGGGTGCTCGAGCGTCAGCAGCACGTCCGGGAGCTCATCCTCCTGGCGCGCGGTCCGCAGGCGCTCCTGGAGCTCGAGCGCCTCGCGGTAGTCGACCATGCCGAGATGGCAGACCCAGATCTCCGGAGTCACGACACGCTCTCGAGGTTCCGCTTGATCGTGGCCAGGAACTGTGCGGACTGGGCGCCGTCGAGCGCACGGTGATCCCAGCTCAGGCCGAGGATCGTCATCGGCCGGATCGCGATCGAGTCGTTGCCTTCGGCGTCCGTCACTACCACCGGTCGTTTGACCACCGCCTCGAGGTCGAGGATCGCGACCTGGGGCTGGTTGATGATCGGCGTGGCCATGATCGACCCGTATTGGCCGGGGTTCGTGATCGTGAACGTGCCGCCGTGGACGTCGTCGGGGGTGAGCTGCCGCGACCGCGCGCGCCGCGCCAGGTCCCGGATCCGTGCGGCGAGGCCCTCAACCGACAGCTCGTGGGCGCGAGCCACAACCGGCACGATCAGGCCCTCGTCGCCGAGCGACACCGCTATCCCGAGGTTGACCTCGCTCGGCTGGGTGTAGCGCTCGCCCTCGAGCCACGCGTTCAGCGCGGGGTGCTCGCGGATCGCGTCGATCGACGCGCGGGCGACGAACGCCAGCGCGGTCACGCCCAGCCGCGCCCGAGCGGCCTCGACCCGGCTCATGTCGACCTCGATCCAGGTCGTGCACGTCGCCGCGGTGTCCAGAGACCGCTTCATGTGCTCGCCGATCTGCCGGCGCATGCGCGACAACTCGCCACCGGTTCCCGGGACGGGCGCCGCCGTGGAAGGCGCCGGCGGGGTCGGTTCTGCCGGCGGTGTCCGTTCAGGTGGGGCGACCGGATCAGGCCGGTACGGGCTCTCGATGTGCAGCGGCGGCTCGTCCGTGTCCACAAAGGCGAGTACGTCCTGCTTGCGGACGCGACCGCCGCGACCGGTACCCGGGACCTGCGAGAGGTCGATGTCGTGCTCAGCGGCGATCCGCTGGACGACAGGGGAGTAGCGCCGATCGCCGTTACGAGCGGCGGGCGTGGGCGTCTGAGAGGGAGATTTGGTTTCGGTGGTCGAGGGCGCGGCCGTGCCGCCATCGGGCGTGGGCGCTGGTGTCGAGACCGGCGCCGTGCCGTTCCCCCCAACAGAGATTCGCGCCATCACGGTCCCGACGTCGACGGTCTCGCCGATCGGGACGAGGATCTCGGTTACGACGCCGGTCGCCGGCGCCGGCACCTCGGTGTCGATCTTGTCGGTCGAGATCTCGCAGATCGTCGCCTCGGCTTCGATCTGGTCGCCGGGCTCGACGCGCCAGGCGACGACGGTGCCCTCGGCGACCGACACCCCCATCTGGGGCATCGTCACATCGACCAGGACGTCAGTAGGCGAGGAGCTCACGGCAAGCCTCCCTCACTCGATCGACGCCTGGTAGCACCGCCTGCTCTAGCGGTGGCGAGAACGGAATCGGAACGTCGGGCGTCGCCACCCGCACGACCGGCCCGTCGAGCGACTCGAATCCCTTCTCGGCGATCAGCGCTGCGACCTGGGCGCCGGCGGCACAGGTGGCGTTGGCCTCGTCGATGATCACGACCTTCGAGCAGCGCTCGACCGCGTCGAGGATCGCCTCCTCGTCCAACGGGACCAGCGACCGCAGGTCGAGCACCTCGATCGAGGCACCGTCCACATCTTCTGTCGCCTCCAACGCGACCGACACCATCGCGCCGTAGGCGATCACGACCAGATCGGACCCCGGACGCGCGACGCGCGCCGTGAACGGCGTCTCGAACACGCCCGATGGCACCTCGCCCTTGACCCGGCGGTACAGGTGCTTGTGCTCCATGTAACAGACCGGGTTGGGGTCGCGAATGGCCGCGTGCAACAGTCCCTTGGCGTCCTCCGCCGTCGACGGCGCCACGACCTTGATGCCGGGCGAGTGCATGAACCACGCCTCGGGATTCTGCGAGTGGAACGGGCCCCCGGAGAACCCGCCCCCTGAAGGCAAACGCACCGTGATCGGCACGGCGAGGCCCTGGCGGTAGTGCATCTTGCCGGCGACGTTCACGAGCTGGTCGAAGCCGCACGAGATGAAGTCCGAGAACTGCATCTCGCACACCGGCCGCATCCCGACCACGGCAGCGCCGATCGCGCAACCGATGATCCCCGACTCCGCGAGCGGCGTGTCCATCACGCGGTCGGTGCCGAACTCGTCGACGAACCCGTCGGTGACCTTGAACGCGCCGCCGAACACGCCGATGTCCTCGCCCATCAACAGCACGCGATCGTCGGCGCGGAGCTCGTCGCGCAGCGCGGAGGAGATCGCCTGCAGATAAGTGAGCGTGGGCATCAGGCCGCCGCCTCCGCCGAGGACGCAAACCCGCTCCAGGGCGCCTGGCCCTCACCGAGCGGCTCGGCCTCGCCGGTGCAGAACACGCCCTCGGTCGCGGTCGACGGATCGGGCATCGGGCCGGCGAGCGCCTCTTCGGCTGCCGCGTCGATCTCGGCCTTCACCGAAGCGCGCAGCGCGTCGATGTCGACGCCGAGCGCGGTCAGCCTGGCCTCCTGGCGCTCGATCGGGTCGCGCTTGCGCCACTCCTCGACCTGCTCCTTGGGCACGTACTTCATGTCGTCGTGGGCCGCGTGGCCGTGCATCCGCATCGTGACGGCCTCGATCAGCGTCGGCCCCTCGCCGGCGAGGGCCCGCTCGCGCGCGGCGCGGGTGGCTTCGAACATCGCCTCGGCGTCGTTGCCGTCGACGGTCACCCCGACGAACCCGTAGGCGGCGGCGCGCTCCACGGGGTCGACCGCGTACTGCTTGTCGACCGGCGTCGAGTATGCGTACTGGTTGTTCTCGAGCACGAACACGACCGGCAGCCTCTGCACGCCCGCCCAGTTCATCGCCTCGTGGAAGTCCCCGCGCGAGGTCGAGCCGTCGCCGAACCAGGTCAGCGCGCAGCGCTGCTCGCCGCGGAGCTTGAACGCCATCGCCATCCCGGTCGCGACCAGCATCATGTCGGGCAGCATCGAGACCATCCCGACGCAGCCGAGGTTGCGGTCTCCGAAGTGCACGTTGCCGTCGCGTCCCTGAGTGATGCCGGCGGCGCGCCCCATGTACTGCGACAGGATCCGCGCCGGCGTGACGCCGCGGATCAGGTGGGCGGCGAGGTCGCGGTGGAGGATGCAGAGCCCATCCTTCGGCCCCATCGCGAACGCGGCGCCGGCGGACACGGCCTCCTGGCCGTAGCCGTCGTAGAACGAGCCGGGCACCCGTGCCCTGCCGGTAGAGGCTCATCGCGCGTTCCTCGAGGCCGCGCATCATCAGCATCGCGCGCAGGAGCCAGATCCGGTCCTCGGCCGTAAGGTGCTCGACCGCGGCGTCGGCTCCGCCGGCCGCGGGCTCAGCCATGTCAGTGGCCATCTATCCGATTTCCCTTTCTCCGTGGGCCGGACCGGGATCTCCGCATCCAGACCCCGGTTCACCAGCCCTCCGGGATCTCCGGTTCAGGCTTTGTGTTCGGGCATGTTCGAGTTTATTCGACGAATCGCCGAGCGGCCTCCGGGTTCCGCCGTGCACGACCGACGGCGGCGACTACTCTTGCGCGATGGACGGCGCCCGGCCTGGCTGGCTGACGCGCACGCGCGACCGATACGTCCGCATGCGCTGGCGACGGACCGGCGCCTGGCTGTGGCCGACGTTCGTGGCGCTGACCGTGGTCGACGGCGTCGTCGGGCACCTGCTCCCCCCGGCCGGGACGACCGAGACCCTCGTCGCCGCCGCGCTGCTCGGACTGGTCATCAACGTGATCGCGGTAATCCTGTTGTCGCGTCCGCTCGGGCATGCTCGTCCGTCGCGTGAGAGGGGACATGCCGACGGTGGTCGCACGCGACTACGGCGGCACGGTCGTCGTGTTTGCGGTGGCGGCGGCCCTGCTCACCGCGGGGCTGCTGCACCGGCCGGTGATACGGGCTCGCCAGCGCGCCACCGCCGACGCGATCGCGCGCGCCCAGGCGTGGATCGGCGACCGAGCGCCTGACGAGTTTCGCCGCAACCTCCAGTTCGTCAGCTTGCTGGCGATCGAGCCGGGAGCCATCTATCGGGCGTGCGTACCCAGCGTCCGCGGCGACCGGAGCTACTGCGTGATCGTCAACCGGGATCTGCCTTTCCAGAGCAGCGTCAAGTTCTCGGGGTACGAGCCGAACTCGGTCCTGGATGCCGGGGCCGGTTAGCGACCGGGCGACTAAGGCGCCGCCGCCACGCGCCGCCGACCCTTCCACCAAGCGCACCGTCCTGGTCGCGAGCATCCTCGGGTCGGGGATCGTGCTTCTCGACGGCACGATCGTCAACGTCGCGCTGCCGGCAATCCGCTCGAGCCTGAACGGCAGCCTCGCCGACCAGCAGTGGGTCGTCGAGGCTTACCTGCTGACGCTGTCCTCGCTGCTGCTGCTCGGCGGGTCGCTCGGCGACGTGCTCGGACGCCGGCGCGTGTTCCAGGCCGGCCTGATCGGGTTCGGGGCGTGCTCGCTGGTGTGTGCGGCCGCTCCGACCAGCGGGGTGCTGATCGCGGCGCGTGGCGTGCAGGGCATCGCCGGCGCCCTGCTGGTCCCGAGCTCGCTGGCGCTGATCATCGATACGTTCGGAGAGGGGGAGCGGGCGGCCGCGATCGGGTCCTGGACGGCGTGGACGGGAGTCGCCACCGTGATCGGCCCGCTCGGCGGCGGCCTGCTCGTGCAGTTGGCGTCGTGGCGCTGGATCTTCCTGATCAACCCGATCCCGGTCGCGGTCACCGTGATGCTGCTCCGCCGGCTGCCCGCCGATCGACGCGCGCCGGGCCGCGTCGACTGGCTCGGGGGTCTGCTGTGCGTGCTCGGCCTCGGCGGCACGGTGTTCGGGCTGATCGAGCACTCGGTCTACGGCTGGGGCGACCCCCGGGTGTTCGTGCCGCTGATCGCGGGCCTGGTCCTCCTGGCCGCGTTCCTGGCGTGGGAGCAGCGCGCGCCCGCGCCGATGATGCCGCTGGAGCTGTTCGCCGTGCGCAACTTCGCAGTGGGGAACCTCACGACGCTGTCGACATACGGCGGTCTCGGCGTCGCGACGTTCTTCCTGGTCGTGTTCCTCCAGCAGGTCGCGGGTTACACGCCGCTCGAGGCGGGGCTCGCGCTGCTTCCGATCACGATCGTCATGTTCGCGCTGTCGCGGCGGTCCGGCGCGCTGGCCGACCGCCTCGGGCCGCGCCTGTTCATGGCGGGCGGCCCGGTCCTGGCCGGGATCGGGCTGCTGCTGCTGACCCGCGTGACCGCTCACCCCGACTACGTGACGACGATCCTGCCCGCGGTGCTGGTATTCGCGCTGGGCCTGGCGGCCACGGTCGCGCCGCTGACCGCGACCGTCCTCGGGTCGGTCGATCCGAGCCATGCCGGACTCGCCAGCGGCGCCAACAACGCCGTCGCCCGGGTCGCGGGCCTGCTCGCGATCGCCGGCGTCGGCGCGGTCGTCTCGACGAGCTTCGCCGCGAGGCTCGAGCAGACGTCGCCCACCGCCCGCTCAGCCCGCAGACGCAGACAGCGCTGCACACCGCGCGGACGCGGCCGCTCGTGACCAGCGCGAGTGGCGTGCCGGCGGCCGACAGACCGGTGGTGGACGCCGCGCTCGTCGACGCCTCCGTGCATGCGTTCCGGATCGGGATCGCGATCGCCGGGCTGCTGGCGATCCTCGGCGGCGTGGTGGCGCTGGTGGGGATCGAGAACCCGCGCCGCCGCCCGGCGGTGGCGTTCCAGGACGGCCCGTCCGGGTAGCCTTGCCGGCGCTTTGGCAGACCCATTCGTAGCGCTCGTCACCGGCGCGTCCAGCGGCATCGGCGCGGCGACCGCGCGCAGGCTGGCGCGCGAGCCGGGTGCGCGGCTCGTGCTGGTCGCGCGCCGGCAGGAGCGGCTCGACGCGCTCGCCCGTGAGATCGGCGGCGCCACCGTGGTGGCGGTCGACCTGACCGCGCCGGGGGCGCCGGCGGAGGTGCTGGCGGCGGTGGCGCGCGCCCACGGGGAGCTGCACGTGCTCGTCAACAACGCCGGCGCGTCGTGGCGCGGCGGCTTCGCCGAGACCGGCTGGGAGAACGTCGAGCGCCACATGAAGCTCAACTTCGAGGCGCCCGTAAGGCTGACCGAGGCGCTGCTCCCGCTGCTCAGAGCGACCGCGGCGAAGCGAGCGCCGGCGGCGATCGTGAACGTGTCGAGCACCTCAGGGCGCGTCGGCAGGCCGCGCGCCGGCGCGTACTCGGCGAGCAAGTTCGCGCTCGCCGGCTGGAGCGACTCGCTCGCCGCCGAGGAGAGCGCCCACGGGGTGCACGTCGGGCTCGTGCTGCCCGGGTTCGTCGCGACCGAGGGCTTCCCGGCAACCGAGCTGCGCCGCCATCCGGTGCTCCGGCTGATCGTCTCCAAGCCCGACAAGGTCGCCGAGGCGATCGTCGAGTGCGGCCTGCGCGGGAAGCGCGAGCGCTACGTCCCCCGTTACTACTGGTTCGCGGCGGCGGCGCGGATCCTGGCGCCTGGGCTGCTCCGCCGTGGCACGTCCAGCGGGACGTTCACGACCGCGACCGCCAAAGACGCGTCGGACTAAGCTACATAACTGTAGCTACGACCCTTAGGAGTCTCTAGAACATGAATGCAAACGCCCGCCGGGTGGCAGTGCTCGGCGGCATCCGAATCCCTTTCGCGCGCCAGAACGGGCCCTACGCGAGGGCCTCGAACCAGGACATGCTGACCGCCACGCTCGAGGCGCTCGTCGGCAAGTTCGCGCTCGAGGACGAGGTCCTCGGCGAGGTCGCCGCGGGCGGCGTGCTCAAGCACAGCCGCGACTTCAACCTCACGCGCGAGTGCGTGCTCGGCACGCGCCTTGATCCGCACACGCCGGCGTACGACGTCCAGCAGGCGTGCGGCACCGGGCTCGAGGCCGCGATCCTGGTCGCGAACAAGATCGCGCTCGGTCAGATCGACTCGGGGATCGCCGGCGGGTTCGACACGACCTCGGACGCGCCGATCGCGATCAACGAGGACCTGCGCGGCGTGCTGCTCGAGCTCAACCGGGCCAAGAGCAACGCGGCCCGGCTGAAGGCGCTGACCAAGGTCCGCCCGCAGCAGATCGTCCCGCAGCTCCCGCGCAACGCCGAGCCCCGCACCGGGCTGTCGATGGGCGAGCACGCCGCGATCATGGCCACCGAATGGGGCGTCTCGCGCGAGGAGCAGGACGAGCTCACGGTCCGCAGCCATCGCAATCTGGCCGCGGCGTACGACACCGGGTTCCTCGACGACCTGGTCGTGCCGTTCCTCGGGCTCGAGCGCGACCAGAACCTGCGCCCCGACACCACCGTCGAGAAGCTCGCGAAGCTGAAGCCCGTGTTCGGCGGCGCCGACGGGACGATGACCGCCGGCAACTCGACGCCGCTCAGCGACGGCGCCTCGGCGGTGCTGCTCGCCTCCGAGGAGTGGGCGGCGGCGCACAACCTGCCGGTGCAGGCGTACATCATCGACGCGCAGACGGCCGCCGTCGACCACGTGCACAAGCGCGAGGGGCTGCTGATGGCGCCGACCTACGCGGTGCCGACGCTGCTCGCCCGGGACGGCCTCGGCCTCGGCGACTTCGACTTCTACGAGATCCACGAGGCGTTCGCGTCGCAGGTGCTGTGCACGCTGAAGGCCTGGGAGGACCCGGTCTACTGCCGCGAGCGGCTCGGGCTCGAGGGGCCGCTCGGCTCGATCGACATCGACAAGCTCAACACCCGCGGCGGGTCGCTCGCGGCCGGCCACCCGTTCGGCGCCACCGGCGGCCGGATCGTCGCGGGCCTGGCGAAGACTTTGAACGAGCACGCGCTCCGGCCGGGGACTCATCTCGATCTGCGCGGCCGGCGGCCTCGGCGTCACCGCGATCATGGAGGCAGCAGCATGAGCGACCGCTACTCGCAACTGGTCAACACCCCGATCGGGAAGATCGTCTCCAAGCAGATCGGGCTCCCCAGCCCGGTGAAGCTCGACCGCTACGAGCGCGGTCAGCCGGTGATCAGCGGTCCGGTCCTGCTCGGGGCGGCGCCGGGAGGACGGCTCGCCGGCGCGATCGCGAAGGTGCTCGCGGCGATCGAAGCCGATGTCCACACGCCGCTCGACGAGCACGTGCGGACCGCCGCCGCCGACGCGAGCCTCGAGGCGAAGGTCTTCAACCCCGACGCGGCGCCCGAGGACCAGACGTTCAAGGCGCTCGTGTTCGACGCCAGCGGGATCGAGAGCAGCGAGCAGCTGCGCGAGGTGTGGGCGTTCTTTCACCCGACGATCCGCCGGGTGCGCAGGTCCGGGCGGGTGATCGTGCTCGGTACGACGCCCGAGGACTGCAAGCGCCCGCGCCAGGCGACCGCCCAGCGGGCGCTCGAGGGGTTCGTGCGCTCGGTCGGCAAGGAGGTCCGCAAGGGCGCAACCGCGCAGCTGATCTACGTCGGCGCGAAGGCCGAGCCGCAGCTCGAGTCGACGCTGCGGTTCGTGCTCTCGCCGAAGTCGGCGTACGTGTCCGGCCAGGTCGTGCGGATCGGGGCGTCGGCGCTGACGGCCGACGGGATCGACTGGGAGCTGCCGCTCGCCGGCAAGTTCGCGCTGGTCACGGGAGCGTCGCGGGGGATCGGCAAGGCGATCGCGAAGGTGCTCGCGCGCGACGGCGCGCACGTGATCGGCCTCGACGTGCCGGGGCTCCAGTCAGAGCTCGAGGCGACGATCGGCGAGCTCGGCGGGTCGACCCTGGTGCTCGACATCACCGACGACGACGCGCCGGCGCGGATCGCCACCCACCTGCTCGAGGCTCACGGCGGCGTCGACGTGGTCGTACACAACGCCGGCGTTACCCGCGACAAGACGCTCGGGCGGATGGACGAGGACCGGTGGGACATGGTGATTCAGATCAATCTGACCGCGCAGGAGCGGATCGACGACGAGCTGCTGGCGCGCGATGCGATCCGCGAGAACGGGCGGATCGTGTGCGTGTCCTCGATGAGCGGCATCGCCGGCAACGCCGGCCAGACCAACTACGCCGCGTCGAAGGCCGGCGTGATCGGGATGGTCGAGTCGATGGCGGCGACGGTCGGCAAGAAGCGCTTGACCATCAATGCGGTGGCGCCCGGGTTTATCGAGACGCAGATGACCGCGGCGATGCCGATCGCCACGCGCGAGGCGGGCCGGCGGATGAACAGCCTCGCGCAGGGCGGGCTGCCGGTCGACGTCGCCGAGACGATCGCGTGGTTCGCGAGCCCGGCGACCGGTGGCGTCAACGGGAACGTGGTCCGGGTCTGCGGCCAGAGCCTCGTGGGGGCGTGAATGGCGACTCGTGAACTGACCAGCTCGCCGTCGATGACGACGCTGTTCGCGCGCGCCGGCGCGGCGATGATCCCGGGCGCGTCGATGCTGCCGTTCGTCGGCGGCAGCGGCCGTGAGATCCCGGACCTGACACTGCGTCTCACCGACGTCGAGGTCGACGGCGACCGGGTGGCGTCGTACGACCGCGTGTGCGGGTTCGGGCTCCGCGACGCCGTGCCGGCGACCTACCCGCACATCCTCGCGTTTCCCCTCCAGCTGTCGCTGATGACCGACTCGAGCTTCCCGTTTGGGGCGATCGGGCTCGTCCACATCGCCAACCGGATCACCCAGCACCGGCCGGTCCGCGCGAGCGAGAGGCTCGACATCAAGGTGTGGGCGACGCCGCTCGAGGACCACCCGCGCGGCAAGCAGTTCTCGCTGCGGACCGAGGTGCGGGTCGGCGAGGAGCTCGTCTGGGAGGAGGTCTCGACGAATCTGAAGCGCGGCGGCGGCGGTGGCGATAGCGTAGCCTGGATGGCGATGCGCGACGTGCGGCGGCCGATCGCGCCCGGGCGCCGATCTGCCGTCGGCCGGTGATCTGCCGGCGACCGCGACCTGGACGCTGCCGGCGACCTCGGCCGCCGGTACGGCTCGGTCTCGGGCGACCTGAACCCGATCCACGTCCACCCGCTGAGCGCGCGCCTGTTCGGATTTCCGTCGGCGATCGCGCACGGGATGTGGACCAAGGCGCGGTGCCTGGCGGCGCTCGCGCCGCGGCTCCCGGACGCGTTCACGGTCGAAGTCGCGTTCAAGAAGCCGATCCTGCTGCCCGGGAAGGTCGAGTTCTGCGAAGCCGGGGCGCCGGGCGGCGTCGAGCTTCGGGGTCCGGGACCCGCGGAAGGGCAAGTCGCACCTGGACGGGCGCGTGAGCTTCGCCTAAAGACTCGCGCGGGCGGCCGATAACCGGGGGCAATGGCTCCCTCGCCGTGCCCGCACGCGATCTCGCACCAGAACGTCCGCCTCGGACCGGGCCGGCATCCCCGCCCCGGCAAGGTCGTATGCGTGATGGAGCTCGCGTCGATGCTCGCCGGCGAGCGGTTCGGCGACCGCCCGCTGTCCGTCTGCCCGGTGATCGGGGCGATTCTGCGCACCTACAACGACAACGTCGACGACCGCCGCCGGCAGGACCTCTACCGCTTCGCCGCCGATGCGGTCGACACCCGCCGCGACTACCGCGTCCAGCGTCGCCGCGCCGATGCGGCGCTCGACTGGGCCCGGGCTCGCTACGAGAGCCGCGCGGTCGAGCTACCGACCGCGCCAGACCCCGAGGGGCGCCGCGACGAGATCGCGTACTACGTGGTCGGTGCGCTGTGCGGGGGCGGAACCCGCCGTGGTCGGTGGTCAGACGACGAGCACGGCGCGATGGTAGGCCTGCTGGAGGAGCTGATCGAGATGGATCGCGAGCCGTTCCTCGCGCCACTCGTCACGGGCCCGCTGGTGGCCCAGCCGGCGCTAAAGGCCCTGATCGACGAGCCGCTCGTCCACGAGGCCGCCTTCGAGCTTGTCCTCGCCGAGCAGTGTCTCGGGGCCGAGGCGCCGCTCATCGGCGACCTCCTCGAACATGTCGCGCAGCCGGTCGAGCACGGCGGCGGCGGTCAGCAGGTCGTGTTCGCTGAATCGCTCGAGTGCGGCACGCAGGCGCGGCTCGAAGCGCGCACGGCGCTCCTCGACCAGCGCGAGCCCGCCGTCGGTGAGCGAGGTGAGCACGACGCGCCGGTCGCGGTCCGAACGCTCACGCTCAACGAGTCCGGCCGCCGCGAGCCCTTCCAGCATCTCGGTGACACTCGCCGGGCTCAGGTCGGCGGCATACGCGAGATCGCGGAGCGACACCTGACTCTGGTCGCGAAGGCAGAACAGCAGGCTGTACTGCGCGTCGGTGAGCTCGCCCGGGCAGTGGGACTCGCGCCCGCGCATCCGTCGCAGGGCGGCCAGCGCTCGCTTGAACGATCGCGCAACCTCCTCGGCGGGGTCGCCCTGGTCGCGCTCGCCTACCACGTCTCCAAGCGCCGATAGCCGTTCAGCGGCGGCCGGGGTCATGCCGCGATCGCCTCCGCGATCGACTCGGCGGACGTCCCGGACTCGTCGCTGCCCTTGGCCGCGCGCGCGGCCCGCTCGGCCCGCAGCAGGATGACGCATGGGATGATCGCGGCCGCCGTCAGCCCGGCCGACACCCAGAACGCCGTGCCGTAGGCGGCGGCGGCTCCGCTGAGGCCGTGGGCGCCGACGAGGGCGCGTTGGAGCACGACCGCGAGCAGGGCAGTGCCGATCGAACCGCCCACGCGCTGGATCACGTTCAGCTGCGGTGTCGCGCTCGAGAGCTCCGAGCGGTCGAGCGCGGCGAACGCCGCCGCCATCGCGGGCAGGAAGCCAAAGCCGATCCCGATCCCGCGCACGAACATCGCCACCGACAACCCGAAGATCGACGAGTGGGCGCTGATCAGGCCGAACGGGATCGTCGCGACCGTCATAGGATCACGCCGAACAGCGCCAGCCCGCCCCCGCCCCAGCGGTCGGTCAGCTTGCCGGCGATCGGCATCGCGATCGCCGCGCCCAGACCCTGCGGCGCCGTCAGCAGCCCGGTGTCGACGACGCTCTCGAGGCGGACCTCCTGCCAGTACAGCGGCAGCAGGATCATCCCGCCGAACAGCGCGGCGCCGAGGCAGAACATCGCGAACGAGGCCGAGGAGAACGTCGCTTTTCGGTACAGGCGCATGTCGAGCAACGGCTTGGGCACCCGCAGCGCGTGGACGACGAACGCCGCGACCAGCGCGGGTCCGAGGATGCACGGGATGATGACCTTCAGCGAGGTGAAGCCGCCGGTAACGCCGATCTCGGCGAGACCGTAGGTCAGCAGCGGGAGGCCTGTGGCCATCAGGAGCAGCCCGCGCGTATCGAGCTTTTCGACGTGGTCCCGCTTGATCCACGGCAGATAGCGGAGTGCCGCGAACACGGCGATCGCGCCGATCGGGACGTTCACGTAGAAGATCCACCGCCAGCTTGCGTTCTGAATGATCAGACCGCCGATCGTCGGGCCGAGGATCGGCGCCAGCATCGCCGGCACCGCGACGACGCTCATGACTCTTCCCATCCGCTTCGGTCCGGCGGCCTCGGCCATCATCAGCTGGCCGATCGGCAGGATCATGCCGCCGCCCACGCCCTGCAGGACGCGGAAAACGATCAGCTCGGTCGTCGACGTGGCCAGGCCGCACAGCGCGGATCCAGCCGTGAACAGCACGAGCGAGACCACATACACCTGCTTGGCACCGAAACGCCGGGCGGCCCATCCGGTGACCGGGATCACCGCGGCAAGCGCCAGCATGTACCCGGTCACGACCCACTGGATCTGAGCGATCGTCGAGTGCAGCTCGTGGCTCAGCGTGGCCAGCGCGACGTTGACGATCGTCGTGTCCAGGATCGACATGACCGATCCAACGATCACGACCGCGCTGATGCGCCAGACGTGTGCGCTGATCGGGTCGCCGGCGTTTTCCTGCCGGCTGATCGTGCTCGCGTTCCCGTTGCCGCCGGAACTCCATCGGAGTGCCAAACGTTAGGCTCCGAACGATCCCGGTCAAGTGGTCTGGAAACGCGGCAGGACACTGCTGATCGGCGCTCTCCGTCTATCTTCATTTACTAATGACTACTTTTGCCGACCTTGGACTAGCGCCCGAGATACTCGAGGCCGTCCACGATGTCGGCTACGAGTCGCCGAGCCCGATCCAGGAGCAGGCGATTCCGCCCCTGCTCGAGGGCCACGACGTGATCGGCCAGGCCCAGACCGGATCCGGCAAGACGGCGGCGTTCGGGCTCCCGATGCTCCAGTACGTCAATCCGGGCGAGCACGAGGTCCAGGGCCTCGTGCTGACCCCGACCCGCGAGCTGTGCATCCAGGTGACGCAGGCGCTGCGGGCGTACGGCCGGCGCAAGGGGATCGACGTCGTGGCCGTGTTCGGTGGCGCGCCGATCCGCTCCCAGCAGGCGCAGCTGCGTGCCGGCGGTCACGTGGTCGTGGGGACGGTCGGACGGGTCAAGGACCTGATCTCGCGCCACTCGCTGATGCTCCACTCGTGCCGCTTCATCGTGCTCGACGAGGCCGACGAGATGCTCGACCTCGGCTTCCTCGAGGACGTCGAGAAGATTCTGGCGCTGACCCCGTCGAGCCGCCAGACGGCGCTGTTCTCGGCGACGATGCCGCCCGAGATCAGGCGGCTGGCCGACCAGTACCTGTATGACCCGGTGACGGTCAAGGTGCAGGCCGCGACGCTGACGGTCGACACCGTCGAGCAGTTTGCTCTCGAAGTTCGTCCGCGGGAGAAGGCCGACAAGCTCGTCGAGGTGCTCACCGCCGAGCGACCGGACCAGGCGCTCGTGTTCGTGCGGACCAAGGTGCGCACCGACCAGCTCTACCGCACGCTGCGCGACCGCGGGATGAACGTGAAGGCGATCCACGGCGACATGACTCAAGGGGCCCGCGACGGCGTGATGATCTCGTTCAAGGATGGCCGCCTGCCGCTCCTGGTCGCGACCGACGTAGCCGCGCGCGGGCTCGACATCTCGGGCATCTCGCACGTGATCAACTACGACGTTCCGACCTCGCCGGACGTTTACGTCCATCGGATCGGCCGCACCGGTCGCGTCGGCCGCAGCGGCCGGGCGATCACGTTCGTCGAGCCCCAGCAGCGGCGAGAGCTCCTCGCGCTCGAGAAGAACGCCGGCGTCACGCTCGCCCCCTGGGTCGAGGACGCGCACGTCGCCCCGACCCCGGCGAAGGCCAAGCCTCGCCGTCACTCCAAGCCGCACGACTCCTCCGACGGCGACGGGCGCGCGCGGAAGGTAATCGTGTCGATGGGGCGATCCGCCGGGCTCGAGCCCTCCGACATCATCCACGCGATCACGGCCGCGACCGGTCTGGACGGCGAGCGCGTGCGCAACGTCCGCGTGCTCGAGCGCTTCACGCTGCTCGACGTGCCCGAGCAGGACGTCGACCGCGTGGTCGATCGTGTCAGCGGCACCGAGCTGCTCGGCCAGCTCGTACAGCTCGAGCCCGCCGCCACGTAGACGCGACGTTCGTTGGTCCGGGCCCGCGCGCGGTGACGGCGCGGTGTCAGGTCTCCGTCAGCCGCCGGACACGCCGGCGCGACTTCGGGTCGCGCCGCTGTGTTGCGTTCTATAGGCCGGCTGTTAGGCCGGGAACCTAACGCATGGAGGTACGGATCTTGCGTCTGAAATCGCTCGTCCGGCGGCGCCCCTCGGCGCCTTTGGTGGTCTCGTTCGTGGCCCTGTTCGTGTCGCTCGGCGGGGTCGGTTACGCGGCGGTGAGCCTGCCGAGAAACAGCGTCGGAAACGCCCAGCTCCAGAACGGCAGCGTCGGCAACTTCAAGCTGAAGTCGAACGCGGTCGGGGCAAAGAAGATCATCAGCGGATCGGTCGGAGCCAAGCAGGTGAACTCGAGCCAGGTGCAGTTGCGGGTGGCCAGCTCGTGCTCGACCGGCGCGATCTCGGCCGTCGGGCTGTCCGGGAGCGTCATCTGCACACCGGCGATGCCGAATGAGTACGGATCGAACACCGCGGCCACGACGCTCGGGGCGAGCTCGACGCAGGTCGCCACGCAGTCCCTGGCCGCCGGATCGTCGTACCTCGTGCTGGCCTACCCGCACGCGGTGATCACCGGCGGGGCCGCGGGTCAGCACGTCGAGGTCGCCTGCACGTTGTCGATCCCGGCCGGGTCCCGGACGCCGCCGCCGGCGAACCCGACGACCACGACCAAGACGCTCGCGGTCGACGTCGGGTCCGTCGCCCACCCCGCGGCCGGGACGATCCCGCTCGTGCTGCCGGTGGCGTCGTCTACGAGCATCCAGCCGGCGACCGTCAACTGCACCGACACGTCGGCGAATCCAGCCACGCCGGCGCCGACGGTCACGGTCGACACGACGATCAGCGCGCTCCAGACCGCCAGCAACAACTGACGCCAGCAACAACTGACGCCTGAGGGAAGGGCCGGTCCCGCCGGGGCGGGCGGGACCGGCCGGGGGCGCGATAGCGTCCGCTGAACCCCCGGCCGCCCGAGGCTGGGATTCGGACATATCGGAGGTAATGCGATGCGCCCACCCCGTCCTTCGGCGCCGCTTGTCGTGTCGTTCCTGGCCCTGTTCGTCGCGCTCGGCGGGATTAGCTGGGCCGCGATTCATCTGCCGCCACACAGCGTGGGGAACGTCCAGCTTCAGAACTTCTCGGTGGGCAACGCCAAGCTCAGGCCGTTCTCGGTCGGCGCCGGCAAGCTCATCCCGGGGGCGGTCGGCGCGGCGCAGGTGAACTCGAGTCAGGTGCAGCTGCGGGTGGCCGGTCCGTGCACCGACGGCGCGATGCAGTCGATCTCGGCGTCGGGGGACGTGACCTGCACGCCCGTGCTCCCGAACCAGTACGGAAGAAGCGCGCAGTCGGTGCCTCTCGGGAGCGGGTCGACGCTGGTCCTCAGCGAGTCGCTGCCGGCGGGTTCGTCCTACCTGGTGCTCGCCAACGCCAACGCCCACCTCCGTCAAAACGGGTCAGGGACGCAGTCGGTGCTCGTCCAGTGCACGATCGCGCTCGCCGGCGGCTCCCCCGGGTCCGCCCCTCCTTCGTCCGGCTCGACTACCGCGAGCGACTTCACGACGGAGCTCGACGCCGCGGATTCCGGCATGTCGTCCGGCACGATCCCGCTGACGATGCCGGCCGTCACATCGAGCGGCCTGTCCACCGTGACCGTCAGCTGCTCGGCCTTGGGATCGCCCGCCAGCCCGGCCCCGACCGTCACGGTCAACGCGACGCTCAACGCGATCCAGACCGCGAGCAACAGCTAGGCTGCGGGCCATGTCAAACGCTCAAATGAATACAAGCCTTGGCACGATCTCGCTCGAACTGTTCGACGAGGACGCGCCCGAGACCGTTGCCAACTTCCGCAAGCTCGCCGGCGAGAACTTCTACGACGGCATCATCTTCCACCGGATCATCTCCGGCTTCATGATCCAGGGAGGCTGTCCCGAGGGCACGGGCACCGGCGGCCCCGGTTACACGTTCGGGGACGAGTTCAACAGCCACAAGGTCGTGCGCGGCGCGCTCGCGATGGCCAACGCCGGCCCGAACACGAACGGGTCGCAGTTCTTCATCGTCACCGCCGACAGCGCGCCGTGGCTCGACGGCAAGCACACCGTGTTCGGCGAAGTCGCCGGCGGGATGGACACGGTCGACGCGATCGAGGGACTGCCCACCGGCGCCGGCGACCGTCCGGTCGACCCGCCGGTGATCAACTCGATCGATCTCAGCTAGTGCAGGGGCGGCGTCTCGGCGCCGCCAGGTCGACCGCGTTACCCGGCGTAGTTGTTGAACACGCCGGTGCTGAATATCGGGAGTCCGGGAGCACCGGCGTAGCCCAACCGGAGCAGCCCGAACATGTTCTCGATCGTCGCCAATAGCGAGAAGTGGTTGAAGTAGTCGACGACATCGGTGCTGTTCGCCTTGACGTAGGGTGAGATCAGCAGCAGTCCGACCTGTCCGCCACCGCCCGTCGGGGTCGTCTCGCCGCTGCCAAGCGAGATGGGCGCGGTGGTGGTGGTTGCCGGCGTGGTGGTCGTGTCGGTGGTGGTGGTCGTTGCCGGCGTGGTGGTCGTGTCGGTGGTGGTCGTCGTTGCCGGTGTGGTGGTCGTGTCGGTGGTGGTCGTCGCCGGCGCGGTGGTCGTGGTATCGGTGGTCGTCGTGCCGGGCGTGGTCGTTCCCATCGCCCCCGGTGGGGCGACGGGCGTCCCGGCCGGGAGGCCGCGCAGGTTCGGATACGACGCGGGGCTCGCGCAGCAGGCGCTCGGGTCCGCGTACTGGCCGGTCTGCGGCGCCTGGTCGAACGTGATCGCGATCATCCCGCCGTCCTTGTAGCCCGGCGAGTGCTTGATCTCAGGCACCACCGACTTCAGGAAACGGTTGGCGGCGGCGAGCCCGGTCGCGGCGTGGGGGCGGCAGGGGACTTCGCTTCCGTCGTTACACGGGGCCGGGATGACATACGCGAGCGTTGGTGTCGTGCCCTCGCTCTTCAGATCCTTGCCCAGCCGGCCGAGGCCGACCTCGTTGTCGTGGCACGCGGCGCCGTCCGTGATTGCGCGGAAGTAGAGGAACGGGTTGCGCCAGGCCAGGTACGCGTTCTTCGAGCCCGCCGTCTGAGGCACCTTGCTGCCGACCTTCGGCACCCGGCAGGCCGACTTCGCGGTCGAGGGCACTCCTTGCACGTAGGCCTTCCAGGTGTCGCCGGCGCTCGACAGCTGGCTCGCGAGCGTCTTGGTGGCGGCCGGATACGCGCACCCGCTGCCGAGCACCTGCCCGCGGGCCCCCTTCGTCGCGGGCTTGATGTGCGAGAACACCGGGCAATCGGTGGCGGTCTGCACGGTCGGCCCCTGGCCGCTGACCAGTCCAATCTCGTTCGCGAGTGGTGCGCCCGCGACCGCGTAGTAGTTCTGGACGAGCTCTCCCTGCCGGCGGAGCGCGCCGCTCAGATAGCCGTTCGAGGCGAGGAAGGACCGCGTGAAGCCACGGTCCGACAGGACGATCAGGAACATGTGCTTGACCGGTGGAAGGCCATTCAGACCTGCCGAGGTGGTGTCGGTGCCCGCGGTCGACGTCGGCGACGTGCTGGGCGAAGCCGACGCCTGGCCGTCCTGCTGCACCGCGGCCGCGCTGACAGCGCCGCCCGCGACGGCGCTCGCGCCGCCGCCGGCCGATCCGCCGGCCTGCGATACCACGACGGTGTGCACCGCCGGCGTGGTCGCCGGGTGGCTGAGTCCGACCACGATCAACGGCGCGCTCGCCAAACTCTCGACGCTGGTTCCGCCCACGAGCGAGCCGACGATCACTCCGAACGCGAGCATTCCCATCACCGCCACGGCGGCGGCGAGCGGCCCGGGCATCGCGAACCCGCCCGCCTGCGGCCGGCGATCCGCCTCTGAGAGTGAGTCGGCGAGCGGAGTTCCCGGAGGGAGAGCCGGCGAGGGTCCCTGCTCGCGGATCGCGCCGATCAGCCCCGCGATCTGCGCGGGCAGCGGCCCACGGCGAGCCCCGCATTCCACGCAATAGCGCTGGTCGTGAGCCAGCGGCGCTTCGCAATCGGAGCATCGCGATGCGTTGCGCGGCTCGGTGGCCGTGGATTCCGTGGTGCTCATCGCCGATCCGCCAGTGTCGTTCGCATAACTTGGCTAGATGTGAACATCCTGAGATCGGCCCGTCGTCCTTGACGCTCGTCCAGTCCGCCGATCTCGGTCACGACTCGTTCACAAATATGGCGGGACCTCCGCTGATACTACGGAGCGGGGGAGCGCTCGGGGCGCCCGCGACCACCCAGAAACGGCAAATACGGAGACGAACCACTGGCGTACGAGCCAGAAAAGACGGTCGACGAGAGCGAGTTCGGGGCCCGGGATCACGGGGCGCGGGATGACACGACCCGCGAGCTGCCCGCTGCTCCTGCGACCCCCTCGGAGGACCGGTGTGGCGCCTGCGGGGCGCCGCTCGCGCACGACCAGCACTACTGCGTCGAGTGCGGCGAGCGCCGGGGCCAATCGAGACTTCCCGCAGCGCAACCCGCGACCGAGGTGCAGTCGCGTCGCGTTCGCACGGCCCGCGCGCCGCGGACGCCGCGCGCTTCGGCCGGCGCCACACTCGTCGCCGGGGTCGGCGTGCTGCTGCTGGCGGTCGGACTCGGCTTCCTGATCGGGCACAACGCCAACAACACCGCGACCACGAAGGCGCAGGCCCCGGCCTCCCAGGTCATCACGGTGCAGGAAGGAGGAGGCGGAACCGGAACCGGAACCAGTGCCGCCGCCGCTACGACCACGACCACCACCGGGCACAAGGCGCCCAAAGGCTTGAGCGGCAAACTGAAGGCAGCCGCGCAATCCACGGCACCACCGCCCAAGGCGGTACAGCAGAAGGCCACCCAGGCCGCCACCAAGGTGCTCGGCGGCTCCAACCACCTGGCAGCGCCGACGGTCAAGGTCGGCGGTTCGTGTAGCAGCGGACAGGCCGGGTGCTCGGGAGGTCACTTCAGCGGCAATTTCTTCGGCCAATGAAAGGACGGGTTGATGGCACTACTGCGTAGACGCGGGCCGGGCGCGGGTTCGCCGGCGCCCCAGGCCACCGCAAGCCCGACGACGGCCCCGGCCGCAGGCGTGCCCGTCGCGCCGGCGCCACCCGGGGCGGCGACGGACGCGAGCCCGACCGAGAGTCAAGTCATCGACCTCGAGCGCCGTCGGGATACGCTGAAAGCGCGGGTCGCTGAGATGCAATGGGATCTCGGTGGCCTCGTTTACGAGATGGCGATCCGCGATCGGATTCACATCGACGTACTTGTCAAGCGAGCGGCGCTGCTACAGGACGCGGACTCCGAGCTTTCGGAGGTCGAACGCATCCTGCGACTCGAGCAAAGTGCCACCGCCGGAGCGTGTGTCTCCTGCGGGGCGCCGCACAGTACCGGCGCCTCATTCTGCTGGCAGTGCGGCCAGCCGATCCTGCAACAGGTCTCGAGCGACTCGATCTTCCGCTGAGGGCGGGCGGCGGCCGGGGCCTCGCTTCGTTAGCCGAACTTTCCAGCGACGTAGTCGCGCGTGCGCGGGTCGGCCGGACTGCGGAAGATCGTCTCGGTGTCGCCGTATTCGATCAGCGTCCCGACCCGGGCTGGGCCGGTGGTGTCGAGGCTGAAGAACGCCGTCCGGTCGGCGACCCGCGCTGCCTGTTGCATGTTGTGGGTGACTATCACGATCGTGAACCGATGCTTGAGGTTGTGCATCAGATCCTCGATCGAGGCGGTCGCGACCGGGTCGAGTGCCGAGGCCGGCTCGTCAAGGAGCAACACGTCGGGCTCGATCGCGATCGCGCGGGCGATGCACAGGCGCTGCTGCTGTCCGCCCGAGAGGCCGAGCGCGCTGCTCTTGAGACGGTCCTTGACTTCGTCCCACAGCGCTGCCTGGTGGAGCGCCCGCTCCACGCGATCGTCCAGGTGGTCCTTCATCCCCAGGTTCCTGGGTGCCCAGGCGACGTTGTCGTAGATCGACTTGGGGAACGGGTTCGGCTTCTGGAACACCATCCCGATCCGCCGACGGACCTCCACGCGGTTGGCCCGGCCGTCGTACAGGTCGTGACCGTGGTAGAGAACCTGGCCGGTGATGCGGAAACCCGGTATCGGGTCATTCATGCGGTTGAGGCTGCGGATGAACGTGGACTTGCCGCACCCGGACGGACCGATCACCGCGGTCACCTGGTTGCGGTAGATCTTCAGCGACGCCCCCGCCAAGGCCCGGCTCTCGCCGTAGTAGATCGTTACGTCACGTATGTCGAACACCACTGCGTGTTCTGGGCGCCGCCGCACCGTTGCCGCCCGGCGCTGGAGTGATGACCGGGAGCACCGGCTCGGTCCGGATCCGGATGCGCCGTCGCGCCTCCTCGGCGCGTCGGATCTGGCTGGCTGTCCGGTCCCAGTCGGTCATTGCCCCATCTTTGCACGGGTGCGGGCGAGGATCAGCCGAGCCAGGACGTTGGCGATGAGAATCAGAATCATCAGCACGAAGGCCGCCCCCCACGCACGGGTGACGGCCTGAGCCAGAGGCAGGTCGTACGACGTGTAGATGAACATCGACACGCTCGGGAGACCATGGAACAGGTTCAGCGATGTGCTGTAGGGGTTGAAGCCAATCGAGTCGCAGATCAGCAGCGGCGCGGTCTCGCCCGCCGCTCGGGCCGTTGCGAGGATCGCCCCCGTGAGGATCCCTCCGAACGCAGCCGGCAGGATCACGCTGACGACGGCGCGCCAGCGGTTCACGCCGAGGGCGTCGGCCGCCTCGCGAAGGCTGCCTGGGACGAGCAGGAGGACCTCCTGGCTGGAGCGCGCCATCAGCGGGAGCATCACGATCGCGAGCGCGATCCCGCCGGCGAAACCTGACTGTCGATGCTGGGGAATGACGATCAGGCCGTAAACGAACAGCCCGACGATGATCGTCGGCAAGCCCGCCATCACGTCGAGCGCGAGCCGGAGTGCACTCGCGGTCCTTGATCGAGGCCCCGCGAACTCGGTCAGGTACAGCCCGGTGAGGATTCCGATCGGAAGCGCGATCAGCGCTCCGAAAGCGACGATCTCGAGCGTGCCGAGAAGAGCGTTGAAGATTCCGCCGCCGGCCAGCCCGGACGGGTCCTGGGTCACGAAGCTGAAGCTCAGAGCCGCCGCGCCGCGGGACGCCACTCCGTAGCACACGATCACGAGCACCGCGACGGCGAACACGGCTGCTGCCGTCGCGCTGATCTGGACGAAGCGGCTCACCGCGGCGCGCCGGCGCAGGTTGCCAGACGGAGTGAGGGGCGCAGTCGGGTCGAACGGCATCCCCTCGTACAGGGCCGTGTCCGACACCGCGCTCAAATGACCCTCCGGGTGACGTCGAACCGCCCGGCGATCGTGCGCGACGCCACGCTGGTGAGGACGCAGATCACGACGAGGACAAGGCCCGCGTAGAACATCGCAGCCGTGTGCAGAGAATTGACCGGAGACGTGAACTGATTGGCGATCTCCGCGGCGACCGTCGCGCCGGGCTCGAACAGCGATGGGTGGATCGCGGTGGCGTCGCCGATCACGAACGAGACGGCGATCGCCTCACCGAGCGCCCGTCCGAGACCCAGAACCACGGCGGACGTGACACCTGACACCGTGGTGGGAAGGACGACTCCCCGAATGACCTCCCAGGGCGTCGCGCCGAGCGCCGCCGCGCCGTCCTTCAGCTCGGTGGGGACCGTCAGGAACAGGTCGCGGCTGAGCGCCGAGATGATCGGAAGGATCATCACGGTCAGGACCAGCCCGGCGGTGAACACGCCGATCCCGATCGGCGACGCCGGTCCGAACAGCGGGATGAAGCCAAGCGCACTGTGGAGCCCGGGCTCGAGTTTGTCGACGAATGGGACGAGCACGACCAGCCCCCAGAAGCCGTAGATGATGCTCGGAACCGCCGCCAGCAGCTCGACCAGTGGCCCGACGACCGCCCGCACACGGCGCGGCGCGATCATGCTCAGGTAAAGGCCGATCGCGATCCCCAGGGGCGTGGCCAGCACGACCGCCATTAACGAGCTCACCGCGGTCCCGTAGAGCAGCGCCGCCGCGCCTTCGATGTGGAAGTTCGGCTGCCAGTTCGTGCGCGTCACGAACCCGAGTCCGAACTTCGAGATCGCCGGCCGGCCGTTGATGACCAGCTGGTAGACGAGGTCGACCAGGGTCACGACGACGAGCACGCCGGCCAGCACGCACAGACCGAACAAAACGCGGTCGCCTAGTCGTCCAGCGCGACGCTGCGCTGTCCGCCTCCCTGCACGGCCGCGGGAACCGCCCCGCGCCAGCGTGAACCTTGCCCTCGAGGACACCGCGCGGAAGCGTACGGAAAAGCTCGATCGCGGACCTCGAGGGTCCTCCATCGCTTACAGATTTTCAACAACGTGGTCACAAGCTGGCAACAAGTGGCCAAATCTTCACGGAGATGCTTATCGCCATCTCGCGAGGGGCGGCCGGGCCACGTCGGGAGGTTCTCAGGAATTCCCAAAAGGAAAGGAATACTGCTTTGCTCTTCAAGAGGATCGTGAGCGTTACGTGCGCGGGGTTGCTGACAGGCTGCGTCTTAGGCCTGAGCGCAGTTGCCGCGTCCGCAGCGACGCCCACTCTCAGCGGCGCCGGCTCGACGCTGGTGGCCCCGATCGAGGCCGAATGGGCCGCGGTGTGGGACACGTCCACCAGCAGCCTGGTCAACTACTCCCCGGTCGGGTCCGGGAGCGGCGAGAAGGACATCGCCGCCGGCCTCGTGGACTTCGGCGCCTCCGACGCGCCGCTGTCCGTGTACACGGGCGTTCCTAGCAACGTCGTCCAGATCCCGTGGGCGCTGACCGCCACCGGCGTGAGCTATCACCTCAGCGGCCTGAAGCCGAAGGGTTCGGTGCTTCACCTCACCGGGTCGGTGCTGGCCAACATTTACCTCGGAAACATCACCAACTGGAACAGTAAGGCGATCAAGGCCCTGAACAAGGGTGTGAAGATCCCCAACAAGCGGATCACGGTGTTCTGGCGTTCGGACGGATCCGGAGACACCTACGCGTTCACCCGGTACCTGTCAGATGTATCCGGCACGTTCGGTAGCAAAGTCGGCGCGTCCACCACGGTGACCTTCCCGGTCGGCGTAGGCGCGAAGGGCAACGAGGGCATGGCGCAGGCGCTAATCGGCACGAACGGCGGGATCGCCTACATCGCAGCCTCGTACCTGATCGCGAACCGCCTGCAGCCCGCGGCGATCAAGAATGCCGCCGGCAACTACGAGGTTCCGAACCTGGCTAACATCGCGGCCGCGGCGTCAGGGGTCGGAGTGCCGTCGAACAATGAGGTCACGATCGTCGATCCTGGCAAGCGCAAGAAGAAGGCGTACCCGATCTCGACGTTCACCTACGCGTTCGTCCCGACCAACGCCCCGCAGGGAGCCCTGATCAAGTCCTTCATCGGATACGCGATCACCGGCGGACAGTCGTTCGGACCGTCGCTCGATTTCTCGCCGCTTCCGCAGAACATCGTCAACGCGGACGAGAACACTCTGAACTCGATCAACTGACCGACTGACACAACGATGTCCTCGCGGGCCCGGTCGCGGATGCGACCGGGCCCGCTTGCATGTTGGGCAATGCACGCCGTGCAACGGGCAGGCTCTCAGAGGCCATGCTGCGACACCGCCAGCGCCCGGTCGGCGATCTCGATCACGCCCTCACCGAACGACTTCAGGTACGGATCGTCGGTGGAGCCCGCCAGCGCGCGCTTGTAGTTCCCCTCCATGAACACGACGGCCTTCCACAGCGCGAGTGTCACGTACCAGTCGAGCGAGTGCACGGACCGGCCTGACCGCTCCTCATAGCGCGCGGTCAGCTCCGCACGGGTCGGAAAGCCCGGGCGCAACGTGACGTTGTGGGCGTTGAACTTGCCCAGCGCGTCGCCCGGCTCGGTCCAGTGCATGAGCATGTAGCCGATGTCGGCGAGCGGGTCGCCGATCGTCGCCATCTCCCAGTCGAAGATCGCGATCAGCCGCGCCGGGGTGAGGGCGGCGAACATCGTGTTCCCGAGCCGGTAATCGCCGTGCACGATCGTCGCCGCCGGCGACTCGGGAACGCTCGATGCAAGCCACGCGCCGACCTCGTCGACCTGCGGCAGCTCGCGCGTGCGGTTGTGCTCCCACAGGCCGGTGAAGCGCCGGAGCTGGCGGTCGAGATAGCCCGGTCGGCTTGCCGAAGCCTTCGAGTCCCGCGCCGCGCCAGTCGGTTCCGTGCAGCTCGACCAGGGCGTCGATCAGCTCGTCGGCGATCCGGCTGTGCTGCTCGGGCGTATCGAGCTGCCCGGGGACCGAGTCCGTGATGACCTCGCCCGCGATCCGCTCCATCACGTAGAACGGAGCGCCAATCGTGCCGGCGTCCTCGCACACCGCGAGCACCTTCGGTGCACGGACCGGAGTCGAAGCGAGCGCGCTGCAGCAGCCGCGCCTCACGGAGCACGTCGTGTGCGCTCGGCGGCAGCGGTCCGCGCGGCGGACGCCGGAGCACCACGCCGGTCGACAGCGCGAACGTCACGTTCGAGTGACCCTCCCCGATCGGAGTCGCGGCCAGGTCCGTCGGCGCATCGAGGCCGTGCACGCCGAGGAACTCGATCAGCGGTTCGAGCACGAGCAGCGGCTCGCGCGCGTTGTCCGCGGCGTCGGCGTGCGTGCGCACGATGTCGTCCGGAGCGAGCGTGATGGTCATGGCGAGGCAGGGTACCCGGCGGGCGTTCGGGTGCCAGCTACTCTCGACTGAGGCGCCGCGGTCAAGCGCCGCCGACAAATCGACCGAGGCGCCGCCGTCAGGCGCCGCCGACGATTCTCCATCACCGTCATGCCCGAGCTACCCGAAGTCGAGATCACCGCACGTCTGATCGGCGCCGCCGTGGCCGGCGCGGAGATCGAATCTGCGCTGGCGCCCGGGATCAACGCACTGAAGACGTTCGACCCGCCGCTCGCGGCGCTCGAGGGACGCCGGTTCGAGCGCGTCGGGCGCCGCGGCAAGCTGTTCGTGATCGAGCTCGACGGCGACCTGGCGATCGAGATCCACCTGATGTCCGCCGGCCGCCTGCAGCTGTTCGACACGCGCGCCTCGTTGCGCGACCGGACGTCGCGGTTCCTCGTGCGCCTCGCGGACGGCCGCGAGCTCCGCCTGCGCGAGTTCGGCACCCGCCAGCGCGCGTGGGTCAAGGTCCTGCGCGCGTCCGAGGTCGACGACGAGGAGACGATTGCGGCGCTTGGGCCCGAGGCGTGGCCGGATCCGCCGCCGTTCGCCGACCTGCTCGACCAGCCCCGGCCGCTGTACGCGCTGCTCCGCGATCAGCACGTGATCGCCGGAATCGGCCGCTCGTGGGTCGACGAGATCCTCCACGCCGCGATGATCTCGCCGTTCAAGCGCGGCTCCGACCTCGACGAGGACGAGGCGGAGCGGCTGCGGGACACGACCGTGCGCGTCCTGGGCGACGCGATCGCGCACTACGAGGCGACGCTGTCCGTCCCGGTCCCCGACAAGCTGCCGATGCCGCTCACCGTCCACCGCCGCAACGGCGAGCCCTGCCCGCGCTGCGGCGATCAGCTCGAGGCCGTGTTCTACGAGGACTACGTGATGTGCTACTGCCCGACGTGCCAGACGGAGGGCAAGCAGCTCAAGGACCGGCGCCTGTCGCGCCTACTCAAGTAGCGGCCACAGGTACGATCCTCTCGTTCATGGCGCTCGAGCCCGGCAACAAGGCCCCCGACTTCACCCTCCCGGACCAGCACGGCAACCCGGTCAGCTTTCGGACCTCAAAGGCAAGACCGTCGTTCTGTACTTCTACCCGAAGGCCGACACGCCCGGCTGCACGACCCAGGCGTGCGGCGTGCGCGACCACCGCGCGGACTACGCCAACGCCAACACCGTTGTCCTCGGCGTCTCGCCCGACTCGGTCAAGCCGATCGCGAAGTTCGACGAGAAGTACAGCCTCGGCTTCCCGCTCCTCTCAGACGAGGACCATTCGGTGGCCGAGGCCTACGGGGTGTGGGTGGAGAAGAACCGCTATGGCCGCACGTACATGGGCAACGAGCGCACCACGTTCGTGATTGCCGAAGACGGCACGATCCGCGACGTGTTCCGCAGCGTCAAGCCCGCCGAGCACGACGAGCTCGTGCTGGGCGCGCTGGCCGGCTCGTAGCGTCGCGGTTCGCCGCGGTCTACTGAAGGCCCTCGCGCGCCTCGCGCACGAGCGTCACGGCCTCGGGGAAGATGTGAGCCATCACGGTCCGCAGCTGCTCGGCCTGCTGCTCGGTCGTCCCCTGGATGTTGATGCGGTTCATCGCCGCGACGGTCAGATCGACCGCGAGCTTGATTGCGTTGTCGGCCCACGCGAGACGCTGAGCGCCCTGCATTTGCTCGGCGAACTCGCCCAGCCGGCGCTGCAGCTCGTCAGGATCGCCGAACAGGCCTCCGAATCCACTTCCTTCCATGAGTCAATGGTACCCGGCGCGGGCAGTCGGGAGGACTCGATCGCGCCGAACACCTCTTAGACTGGCGTCTGATGACGCCCGAGGAGCGAGTCGCATACGAGCAGCGCGTACGCACGCGGCAGGTCGTGCTGGCCGCGCTCGCCGGAATTTGCGTGATGGTCGCGGTTCTCATCCAGATCGGAGGGCCTCAGCCCAAGGTCACGGAGGACACGCTGAAGCTCGTGATCGAGAATCAGCGTTTCACGCGGGATCTGATCGCCTCGATCGTCAGCGCCGTCGGCCTGCTCGCGCTCGCCTGGACGCTCTGGTACCTGTGGGGGTGCACGCGCTTCCGCGACCCGAACGTCAAGCCGAGCTTCATCGGGCCGCTCGCGGTGGCGGGCGCGGGGCTGTCGGCGGTCAGCGTGGTCGCGTTCGTGATCACCTACGGCATCCAGGCGCACGACTTCGTGCACAACGGGATCCAGACGTATCCGGAGGCCCACGCGCTGCTGACGAAGACCTCGATCGTGATCCCGCAGATCCTGATCGACCTGAGCGCCCTGCTGATCGCGGTCGGACTCGTGATGATCTCGCTGACCGCGATGCGGGTCGGCTTGCTCACCCGCTTCCTCGGCTACGTCGGGATCGTCGCGGGCGTGTTCACGATCATCCCGCTGGTCCCGATTCCGATCGTCGAGGCGTACTGGCTGCTCGCGCTCGCGTACCTGCTGAGTGGCCGCTGGCCGAACGGCGTGCCGCCGGCCTGGGCCACCGGTCGCGCCGAGCGTTGGCCGAGCACGCCGCGCGGGCGCCCGGCGCGCGAGCCGCTGCTCGGCCGGGGGCGGGCCAAGCCGGCTCCGCAGCCCGCGCCGGAGCCCGTGGGGGCGCCGGCGCCGGCGAGCACGCGTTCGACGACCTCCAAGCGCAAGCGCAAGCGCCGTAAGTAGCTCCGCAGCTGGTACGACATCCGTCCGGAACGGTCATCCGTGCCACGTCGGCTCGGCTGACGGGCCGATCATGGGTCTAGCTGTCCCGGCTCCCGTCCACGCCGGGGGCCGGGACAGGTTCGCTTCACCAGCTGTATCTGGAAGAGCGAAGACAAACTCGGCTCTGGTCTGGTCCTGGGGCATCCTCGCCTGGGGCGTCGGGAACCGGATCCGGAGCCGTACGGGCTCGAGTTGGTGACCGCCGGGCGGCCAAACGCCGTCCGGCGGTCACCGTTCATCGTGCTCGGGCGACCGCTCGCGGCCACACGACCACCGCTCACCGATCCGCTCTTGAGAAGCGCCGCGCGCCGGGGCAAGGTTCGCGCCGACTATCAATCCCTCAGAGGAGGACTAGATGGAAGCCGCAAACATCGGCGGGCGTGAAGCAGACGTCGCGCCGGCCGATCCGGCCGCTGGTCGGATGGCGGGATGGACGCCGGCTGATCCGGGGCCGCTGGGCTTGGCCGCGTTCGCCGGCACGACGTTCATGCTGAGCCTGATCAACAGCGGCCTGGTCGGCACGCAGAAGCTGCCTGGCGGCGGTTTGCTGCCGATGGTGGCCGCACTGGCGCTCGCCTATGGCGGGATCGCTCAGCTAATCGCGGGACTCTGGGAGTTCCGGACCGGGAACACGTTCGGCGCCGTGGCGTTCTGCTCGTACGGTGCGTTCTGGATCTCGTTCTTCTTCATCGTCCAATCCGTCGGCAAGAACGCCCCGACCGAGGTGTTCAGCGGACTCGGGCTGTATCTGTGGATGTGGGGGCTCTTCACGGCCTACATGTTCATCGCGTCGCTGCGGACGACTGGAGCAGTTGCACTCGTATTCCTGCTGCTGGCCATCACGTTCCTCATCCTCGGGATCGGCAACTCCGCGCTCGCCGGCACCGCCAGCGCCACCAACGGCACGATCAAGCTGGGCGGCTGGGTCGGGATCATCACCGCGATCGCCGCGTGGTACGCGTCGTTCGCAGGGGTGATCAACTCGACCTACGGTCGGGTGATAGCGCCAGTCGTTCCGCTGAACCGCTAGCGGGCGAGAAAAGCCCATCAACACCCTGCTCTCGAGTAGAACTAGCGCAGAGCATCGAAACATCGCAGAACCGTGGAGCGCCGGCGGCAACGCCGGCGCTCTCGGCTGTCAGGAAGCCGGTTGCCGCCGGGTCCGAAGGAGAGACTGAGATATGGCTGACAGCACCAACACCGATCCCGCGACCGCTCAGAACGAGAGCGCCGAAGACGAGGTCTCCGAGGCGCAGATCGCAGTTCACTGGCGGGAGGAGGAGTACTTCGAGCCCCCGGCCGCGTTCGCCGCTCAGGCGAACGCGAACGATCCGGCGATCCTCGAGCGCTTCAGCGAGGAGCGCTTCCCGGATAGCTTCATCGAGTACGCCGACATGCTCACGTGGGATCGCAAGTGGGACACGCTGCTCGAGACGAGCAATCCGCCGTTCTTCAAGTGGTTCGTAGGCGGGCGGCTGAACGCGTGTGTCAACTGCGTCGACCGGCACCTCGAAACCCGCGGCGATAAAAACGCGCTGATCTGGGTGCCCGAGCCCGAGGACCTGGAGCCGGTCGAGATCACATACGCCGAGCTCCATCGGCGCGTCAACGAGTTCGCGGCGCTCCTACGTGACTTCGCCGGAGTGAAGGCGGGCGACCGCGTCACCTTCCACATGCCGATGGTGCCGGAGCTGCCGGTGGCGATGCTCGCCTGCGCGCGGCTCGGCGTGATCCACTCTGAGGTGTTCGGTGGCTTCAGCGGCGCCGCCTGCGGTCAGCGCATGGCCGACGCGAAGAGCACGGTCCTCGTCACGATGGACAGCTACTACCGCAATGGCGATCTAATCGATCACAAGGTGAAGGCCGATCAGGCGATCGAGGAGGCGCGCAAGGAGGGGATCGAAGTCGAGAAGGTGCTGGTGTGGAGGAGGATCCCCGGCGAGTTCCACTCTGAGAGCCCGATGGTCGAGGGGCGTGACTACTTCGTCGACGACCTCCTCGGGGACTACCGTGAGATGCAGGTCGAGCCCGAGTCGCTGGCCGCCGACGACACGCTGTTCCTGATGTACACAAGCGGGACCACCGGGCGCCCGAAGGGGGCGCAGCACTCGATCGGCGGTTACCTCAGCTACGTCACCGGCACGTCGAAGTACTACCAGGACATCCATCCGGACGACATCTACTGGTGCTTCGCGGACATCGGCTGGATCACCGGGCACTCCTACATCGTGTACGGGCCGCTGGCGCTCGGCACGACCAGCGTCATGTACGAAGGGGTGCCGACCTATCCCGACCCAGGCCGCCCCTGGCGGATCGCGGAGAAGCTCGGCGTGGACATCTTCCACACCGCCCCCACGACGATCCGAATGCTCCGGAAGGTGGGACCGGACGAGCCGGCCAAGTACGACTACCACTTCAAGACGATGACAACGGTCGGCGAGCCGATCGAGCCCGACGTATGGCGCTGGTACTACCACTTCGTCGGCAAAGATCAGGCGGCGATCACCGACACGTGGTGGATGACCGAGACCGGCGGCTTCCTCGGGAGCACCCTGCCGGGACTGCAGCCGATGAAGCCCGGCAGCTGCGGACCGGAGGCGCTCGGAATCCAGCTCGTCATCTTCGACGAGAACGGCCAGGAGATTCCGCGGGGTTCCGGCAAGGCGGGCTACATCTGCGTGCGCAATCCGTGGCCAGGCAGGATGCTCACCGTGTGGGGGCAGGACCAGCGGTTCATCGACACGTACTACGCCAAGTTCAACCGAGACCCGAACAGCAAGGACTGGCGCGACTGGCCGTTCATGTGCGGCGACGGCGCGACGGAATCGGAGGACGGCTACTACCGGATCCTCGGCCGGATCGACGACGTGATCAATGTCGCCGGGCACCGGCTCGGGACCAAGGAGCTCGAGTCGGCTGCGATGACCGTCGACGAGGTGGCCGAGGCGGCCGCGGTGCCGGTCGTCGACGAGGTGCGCGGGAAGATCGTCGAGATGTACATCTCGCTGAAGCCAGGTGTCGCTGCCGATGCGGGGATTGACCGTAAGGTGTCCGACGCGATCGTCACGGAGATCGGGGCCATCGCCCGGCCCAAGAACGTGTGGGTCGTCAAGGACATGCCGAAGACCCGTTCGGGGAAGATCATGCGGCGCGTGATCGCGAGCATCTCGAACTTCACCGACGTCGGCGACGTGATGACGCTCGCCAACCCCGAGATCGTCGACGAGATCCGCCACCACGTCCAGGCCGAGAAGTCGGCCAGGGGGGACGTCCCGCGCGAGCTATCCGAGCAGGAGAAGGCGGAAATCGCCGCGTACGGACACGCGGAGTAGCCGCAGGCCGCCCCCTGCCACAGCCGATGCTGACCCCGCGCCCGGTTCCAAGACCGGGCGCGGGCCTCATCGCGCCTGCGCCACCGTGGATGCCGGGCCCACGCGAGTAGTCTCGCGGTAGTGGTCTACGTCCGTTGGGTAGTAGACCTACGAGAGCACCCGGAAGGAGAGAGAGTTCCTATGGCAGACACGGCAACGCACGAGTCGGATCAGACCCTCGAGTCCAAGCTCGAGGAGATGCTCGACATCGAGAAGTTCGACCCGCCCGAGGAGTTCGTCAAGCACGCGCTGCTTGACGATCCGGCGATCTACGAGGAGGCCGAGAAGGACTGGAAGGGCTGGTGGATGAAGCAGGCGAAAGAGCTCCACTGGTTCAAGGAGCCCAGCCAGGACGTCGATGATTCCAACCCGCCGTTCTTCAAGTGGTTTGCGGACGGCAAGATCAACGCCTCCTACAACTGCGTCGACCGCCACGTCGAGGCGGGAAACGGCGAGCGGGTCGCGTTCCACTGGCGCGGCGAGGAAGGTGAGGAGGAAGACATCACCTACGCCGACCTGCACCGCGATGTGCAGAAGTTCGCCAACGCGCTGAAGGACCTCGGCATCGAGAAGGGCGACATCGTCGGGATCTTCCTGCCGATGATTCCCGAGGTCGTGGTGGCGATGCTGGCGTGCGCCCGGATCGGCGCGCCGCACAACGTCGTGTTCGGCGGCTTCTCGGCCGGCTCGGTCCGGGAGCGGATGGAGTTCTCCGAGGCCAAGGCGCTGATCACCGTCGACGGCGCCCGGCGCAAGGGCAAGACCGCGAACATCAAGCAGACCGTCGACGAGGAGATGGGCGACCTCGACTCGCTCGAGCACATCGTCGTGGTCAAGCGGACCGACGCCGACTGTGAGATGAAGGATGGCCGCGACGTCTGGTACCACGAGATCCTCGAAAAGGCCGACGACGAGTGTCCGGCCGAGGAGCTCGATGCCGAGCATCCGCTGTACGTGCTGTACACCAGCGGGTCGACCGCCAAGCCCAAGGGCGTGCTGCACACGACCGGCGGTTACCTGACCGGCGTCGCCGCGACGCACCGCTACGTGTTCGACCTGCACCCGGACGAGGACGTCTACTGGTGCTCAGCCGACGTGGGCTGGGTGACGGGTCACTCGTACATCGTGTACGGGCCGCTGGTCAACGGCGCAACCAGCGTGATGTACGAGGGCGCGCCGGACTACCCGCACAAGGGCATCTGGTGGGAGCTGTGCGAGCGCTACGGCGTGACCAAGTTCTACACCGCGCCCACGGCGATCCGGGCCTGCATGAAGTGGGGCGTGGAGCACGTCGAGAAGTTCGACCTGTCAAAGCTGAAGCTGCTCGGAACGGTCGGCGAGCCGATCAACCCGAAGGCCTGGCTGTGGTACTACATGGTCATCGGCGGCGAGCGCTGCCCGATCGTCGACACGTGGTGGCAGACCGAGACCGGTGCGATCATGATCACGCCGCTCCCGGCGATCGTGGCCACCAAGCCCGGCTCGGCCACCCGGCCGTTCCCCGGCATCGCGGCGGAGGTCGTCGATGAGCGCGACGGCAAGCCCGTGGACGACGGTCAGGGACTGCTCGTTCTCACGCGTCCGTGGCCGTCGATGCTGCGAACGCTGTACAAGGAGGACGACCGGTTCGTCGAGACGTACTTCGAGAAGTTCGGGAAGGAGACCTACCTGGTCGGCGACGCCGCGCGCAAGGACAAGGACGGCTACTTCTGGATCATCGGGCGCATCGACGACGTCGTGAACGTCTCAGGGCACCGGATGTCCACGGCCGAGGTGGAGTCCGCGATCGTCGCCCATCCGAAGGTCGCCGAGGCGGCCGTCATCGGTCAGGCCGACGAGGACTCCGGCCAGTCGATCTGCGCGTTCGTGACGCTCGAGGGCGACAACACCGAAGGGTCGGATGCGCTCGTCAAGGAAATCAACGAGACCGTGGCCAAGCGGATCGGCAAGCTGGCGCGGCCCAAGCGGATCATCTGGGCCGACGATCTGCCCAAGACACGCTCGGGCAAGATCATGCGCCGGCTGCTCCGGGACATCGCCGAGGGCCGCGCGCTCGGCGACGTCACCACGCTGCGCGACCCCGACGTGATGAAGCAGCTCGAGGGCAAGGTCCAGGACGAGCAGAAACAAGAGGAAGCGTGAACCATCACTCGGGGGCCCCGCGCGCTTCCGACTGCGGTCGAGGTTCGGCCGCATTCGGACGCGAGGAGCCCCCGAGCGAGGTCTCACGCATCCTTAACAGCGCCTAGGCGCCCAGCCGCTTTCGCGACTGACTCCCGGTGGGCGCTCCTAGACGCCGAGCCGCCGGCTGAGGTCGGCGACGTGCCGGCGCGCCACCGGGATCGACTGGCCGCCCGGGAAGCCCAGCTCCGCCGTGCCGCCGAACAGCGGACGGAGCTCGACCGCCCGGGACAGGTTGGCGACGTACTGGCGATGGACGCGCACGAAGTCGAACTCCTCCCAGCGGTGCTCGAGCTCGTTGAGCGTCGTGCGCAGCAGGTAGCGCCCGTCCTCGGTCACGATCCGCACGAAATCGCCGTGCGACTGGACGTACAGGATCGAGGCGCGGTTGATCAACCGCGTCGAGCCGGCGCGCGCGCCTGAGACCGCGATCATCTCGCTCTCGGCCGTGGTTTGCGGGCGTGGCCGGCGCCCGTTCCGGTCGGGCTGAGCCTCGGTGGACTCGACCGCGGCAGCGACGCGCTCGAGCGCCTCCTCGAGCCGGCGCCGGCTGACCGGCTTGCGCAGATAGTCGACAGCCCGGAGCTCGAACGCGTCGACCGCGGCCGCGTCGTGCGCGCTCACGAACACGAGCTGAGGTGGCGCTGCGAACCGCCTGAGCACGCGTCCCAACTCGACGCCGTCGAGATCGGGCATCCGGACGTCGAGGAAGATCGCGTCGTACGCCTGGCTCGAGGCCTTGAGCAGCGCGTCGTGACCGCCGAACGCGCATTCGACCTCGTGCACGCCTGAGAAGCTCCGCAGCAGCCGCGCCAGGTCCTGGAGCTGGGTGTGCTCGTCGTCGACGGCGAGGATCGTCAACTGGTCCGCGCTCATGCCGAGCCGACGAGCTCGGGATCCGGGATCTCCCCGCGCAGGTTGGGCACCGTCATCACCGCGGTGGTGCCCTCGCCGAGATCGGATTCGATCCGAAGTGCGTACCGCTCCCCGAACGTCGCGCGCAACCGCGCATCGACGTTGGACACGCCGATGCCGCCACCCGCGCCCGCCAGCACCGCCCCGAGGCGCTCGGGCTCGATCCCGGCGCCGTCGTCGGAGACGCTCAGCTCGACGTCCCCGCCGACGATCTGGGCCGCGATCGTCACCCGCCCCGTTCCGGCGCCCCGCTCGACCCCGTGGCGTACCGCGTTTTCGACCAGCGGCTGGACGGACATCGCCGGCACCACGGTGCCGCGTGTGGAGTCGGGGACGTCGACCGTGACGTGCAGGCTTCCGCGAAACCGCGCCTGCTCGAGGCGGAGATAGCGCTCCACGTGGTCGATCTCCTCGCCCAGCGTCACATAGGAGCGGCCGTCGCGGAACAGGTAGCGCGTGAACTCGGCGAAGTCGATCAGCAGGTCGCGCGCCTCCTCCGGGACGGGCGTGGATGTCGCCGGCGACGGCGGCCAGCGCGTTGTAGATGAAGTGCGGCGAGATCTGTGCCCGGAGCGCGCGCAGCTCGGCCTGCGCCAGCCGCTCCTCCTGGGCGGCCACCAGCGACAGCTCGACCTGGGCGGACACGAGGCTGGCCGCTTCCTGGACGACCCGCAGCTCGTGGTGGCTCGGGCGACCGATCGACCGGTAGAACATGATCAGCGTGCCGATCCGCTTGTCCTGGGCGATCAGCGGAGCGAGCACGGCCGACCGCAGCGGGCAGCTGGGGTCCGAGGACACGAGCCTCGGGACGATGTGCAGGCGGTTGTCGCCGGCCCGGTCGAGCAGCCGCGACAGCAGATCTCCCGGCCTCACCTGTTCGCGCCCCTCGCCCTCGATCGCGAGCACGGCCCGAGTGTCGGCCAGAGCGATCGCGGCCGCGCCGGTGAGCGCCCGGAGGTTCGGCACGGCCCGCTCGGCGGTGCGGCTGTTAAGGCCCCGGCGCAGGTGCGGAAGCGTGGCGGTGGCGGCGTGGAGGGCGGCCTGCATCGCGTCCTCCGGGCTTCCCGTCGCACGGGGACCACGCACGGCCCGCCACACCGCTGCGAACGCTGCGGCGATCCCGATGCCCAGTACTACGCCCAGAGCCGTATCCATGGTGAGCCTCCAACAGGTTACCGACGCTTGTGACGGTTGTTATGAGGGGCGCTGTCCGCTCGCTGACCGCGGGCCCTCAGCCGGTGGGCCGGGGTGGGCCCCGGCTTGTGTCGTTTGCCTGCGGGCGGGATGATGGGGGCATGAGTTCGACCACCACGTTTTCCTCCTACGAGCAAGCACGCGATCAGCACAGCTGGGACGTGCCCGAGCACTACAACATCGCGGTCGACGTCTGCGACCGCCACCCGCGCGAGAAGCTCGCGATGATCCATGAGGACTTCCGAGGCAGGATCCAGGAGGTCAGCTGGGGCGAGCTCCAGGACGACTCCAACCGGTTTGCGAACGTCCTCCGGGCCCACGGTGTGGAGCTCGGGGACCGGGTCGCGATGCTGCTGCCGCCGACGCCTGAGACCGCCGCCGCGTTCTTCGGGGTGTGGAAGGCGGGCGCGATCCTCCTGTCGATGTCCGTGCTCTACGGCGACGAGGGCATCCGCCACCGGGTGAGCGACTCGAGGCCGAAGGTGCTCCTCACCAACGCTGAGAACGCCGGTCGGATCGACCGCTCGATGGTCGAGCACCTGCTGATCCTCGACGACGAGTTGCTCGGGCGCGGCTCGACGGCGTTCGAAGTCGTCGACACCGCCGCCGACGACGCGGCCCAGCTGTACTACTCCTCGGGCACCACGGGGCTCGCAAAGGGCATCCTCCACGCCCACCGGTACATCCTCGCCCACGAGGAGTTCACCTACTGTCACGACCTCCAGGACGGCGAGCTGTTCCACGGTATGGGCGAGTGGGCCTGGGCGGCGGGGATCTGCCCGCTGCTCGGTCCGTGGCGCCTCGGCGCGGTCCAGGCCGTCTACCAGCGCGAGGGCGGGTTCGATCCGCACAAGCAACTCGATTTCCTCTCGCGCCACGGGGTCAGCAACGTGTTCGGCACGCCGACCGCGATCCGGTCGATGATGTCGATCCCGGACGCCGGCACCCGCTATCCGCAGAAGTTCCGGATCGTGTGCTCGGCCGGCGAACCGCTCAACCCCGAGGCGATCCGCTGGTTCCGCGAGCAGTACGGAATCACCGTTCTCGACTACTACGGGCTCACCGAGTCCTATCCGTTGTGTGCCAACTACCCGTTCATGGAGGTCCGAGAGGGCTCGATGGGTCGGCCGATGCCGGGCTGGGAGGTGTCGATCCTCGACGAGGACGAGCGGCCCGTTGCCGCCGGCGAGCGCGGCGAGATCTGCCTGAAGGCGCGGTCCAACCCGCACTACCCGCTCGGGTACTGGAACCGGCCGGAGGAGGACACGGCCGAGGCGTTCGGCGGCGACTGGTTCCACAGCAAGGACGCCGCCCGCACGGACGAGGACGGCTACTTCTGGTACGAGGGGCGCGCCGACGACGTGATCATCGCCGCCGGCTACCGGATCGGCCCGTTCGAGGTCGAGTCGGCGTGTCTCGAGCACCCGGCGGTGGCCGAGGCCGCGGCGGTCGCCTCACCTGACGAGCGGCGCGGCAACGTCGTCAAGGCGTTCGTCGTGCTCGCGTCGGGACACGATCCCTCCGACGAGCTCGCCGAGGAGATCAAGCTGTTCGTGCGCGATCGCCACTCGGCCTACGCCTACCCCCGGCTGATCGAGTTCGTGCCCGATCTCCCCAAGACCCTCACGGGAAAGATCCGGCGGATCGAGCTTCGCCAGCGCGAGCAGGAGAGCGTGTCGGGCGGTAGCGATTAGCTGGACGCCGCCGGCCTCGGCGGGCCGTGCAGCGGCTTGGACGCGGCGGTCAGTTCGACGTGTCGGAAAGCCGCAGCCGCTCGAGCGCGACCTTCTGCGACAGCGCGTCGAGCGCGGAGACTCTCGAGTCGTAGCCGCGGGCGGCGGCTATCTCCGCCTTCTGTACCGCCACCGAGTTGGTGCTCGCGGCGGCGCGATCGAACTGCGTGAGCACGGGTCCGACATTTGACGGCGAGCCCGAGGCGAGCATGGCGGCCAGGCGCCCCGCGCTCGCGCCCATCGCCTGGAGCGCGGCCACCTGCGCCTCGTATCCGGGCTGCGAGACGGCGGGCGGCCGGAGCCGGCGCAACTGCACCAGCAGCGCGCGCGTCGTGGCCTGGAACCGACGCAGCGCGGCCGCCTTGCTCGCGAACACCGCGCTCACCGCGACGGCGCCATAGGCCGACCGTTGACCCAGGACGGTCTCGAGTTGCTTAGTCGCGGGCCCGAGCGAGCGGAGCGTGGCGGTGTAGCGCGGGAGGAACGCCACGAGCTCCGCTACCTGGCGGGTCAGCGCGGCTTGATCGTCGATCAGCTCGAGTAGCAACACCCGCAGGTGCTGGGCCGGAGGAGGAGTCCTGATTGCGGCGAGTTGTGTCCTGAGCGCTCGGATCTCGACCCACGCCTTTTGCAATGTCTGCTCGGGTGGAGGGCCAACGGTGGGGATCGTCTTGCCCGCGGACCGCTGCTCTTGGGAGAACGCGTTCCCGGCCGCGGCGACGGAGGCAAGCGGTGTCGCGAGCGCCGCCTCGATCGTGTTGACGTGTTTGACGTAGTCGGCGACGGCCGGGCGCTGACTCGACTGCTGCTGCCCGCACCCGCCGGCGAGCAACGCCAGGAGGACGATGGCAAACGCCAAGCGCCGGCGAGTGCTCACTTCATCAGCTGCACCACGGAGACGGAGCCGTCCCGGTGCTTGAAGACGAGCTTGACAAGTCCACGACCGGCAGCGAACCAGGAGGTACGGACGCCGCTGCCGAACGGGAACCCGTGTTGTGTGAGCGTGCTCCGCACCTCGAGGGCAGAGAAGGTGCCGGCGGGGACGTGGACCTTGCGGATGCCGATGATCCGGGTCCTCCCAGTCACGCCGAAGGTCTGGAAGTCGGCCGGGTTCCCGCTACCCCAGCTGTTGCCCGCCTTGGGATATCCGGGCAGGACAGGGTTATAGCCGTACACCATCAGATCGAGCGGGGTGAAGAAGTGGCGCTTGTGCCCAAGTGGCGGCAGCTTCGCGAGGGTCGCGACGGAGGCCGAGCCCCACAGGTTTGTCACCCCGTCGACGCGTGCGTCGAACCCGTACTGGGCGACGACCCGGATCGGGCCCGAGACGCTCTTGACCGAGAGCCGAGCAGAACCGTCCGCGACCGCGCTGACCGTCACGGACTCGACCTCCGGCTGAGGCAGGTACTTCGTGTTGGTCCACTTGTACTGGTTGGTCATCCCCTGGACGAGGGGGAAGTAGTCGGCGTCCGGCGGCGGCGGCATCGGCGTTAGGTTCGTGGACAGGAGACTGTCGGTTGTGACCGGTGCGCCACTGCCGCCGCTGTGGTCGAACACGATCCGTACCGGGCCAACTCCGTACACCCACCAGGTCGTGCGCACGCCACTGCCGTACGGATCGCCCAGAGCTCCCGACTGCGCGATATTGGTGCGTACGACCGCCGCGCGCACGCCGTTCGGGAACGCCGGCACCTTGACGAGCTGCACCCCGAGGTACCGGGAGGAGCTCTCAACGGTGTTATCGCCGCCGCCGGTTGCGTTCCAGGTCGTGCCCTGGAGCACCGGCTCTGACAGCACCGGCACGCGGTTACCCCAGATCAGCTGGTAGAGCGTGCTCGAGAGACTGTTCGCGCACGGACTCGGGCTGGCGCAGAGGATCGGCATGTTCGGGGGTGCCGGGCAGCTGTTCCAGTCGGTGTTGATAAGACCCGAGTTGGTGTTCTCGAACGACATCGTGCCGACGTCGGACGTCGTCGAACAGGGGATGTTTGTGGCGCCGGCTGCGGGCGGCTGGTCCTCCGGGTCAGCCCAGGCGAGCGTAAAGCTGGGGCCCTGCTGCTGTTGGACGACGACGTTCTCGACGGTCCCCGAGGGGTTGTAGACGCTGTCGCTCCACAGGTATTGCCATTGCGCGTTGGCGGGATCGGGGAACCACTCGTCCGCCGTCGCGGCCGCCGGTGCGCACAGCGCCACCGCGCACACCAGGACACACAGCACCCCAACCTTCAACTGTTACCCCCCAAGACTGGATGAAGCATACACGCGCCGGATTGGTGGGACCCGCGCGGTGCAGGGCGGCCCGCGAATCGCTCACAAAAGCTGGATAAGGCTCCCGCGTAAGGCGCTCAACCGGCCACGACGCGCCTCGCCACGATCCTCGCCAGCCGCAGCTCGGTGGCCCGCGCCATCGGTCCTAGGAAGCTCGAGAAGCTCAGCTCGGTCACCGCCGTGCCACCGCCGAGGAGGACCACGTCGAGGTACACGCTCACGGTCTGATTGGGCACGGAGGCGGTGCCAACGACCCGGTAGCCCATCGCGTGCACGGGCAGGCTCGGCAACGACACAACCCGCTTGCTCTTGACCTTGAAGTGAACGCCGCCGCCGGTGCTGTGGACAAGGCTGGCGGCGACGCAGGTCAGCAGATGTTTGCGCGCGACCTCGCGCCAGACGGTCTCCTCCTCCGAGGCGCTGGCGTATGCGTAGGCCGTCTGGGACGCGAACGGGCCGGCCGAGCTGGCCTGAAACGTGGGTGAGATCGCCGAGCCGGTCTGCACGACGCCCGAGAGGGACGGGCTGAACCCCGAGCACGTGAGCCCGGGAACAGTCGTCGGCGCCGGTGTGTTCGTCCAGCTCCGGCCTAAGTCGGAGGCGCGCAGCAGCGTCGCACGGGCGAGTGCCTTACCTGCCGCCGTCGGATGGGTCGTGACCGCGCCGACGGCGGTGCCGGCGACCAGCGCCGCGAGCACGAGCGCGACGACGACGGTCCTGCCGGTGAGACGAAGCGAAGACAAGCTACGTGCGGTTATACAGGTCCGGCGCCCCGCGCCAGGGAAGACGAGCCGCCGCCCCCAGGCGAGGGCGGCAGCTCGGAGATCCCTCGAGCTCGGTCTGCAGTCCCGCTAAGGACCGCAAATTACGTAGGCCTGGACGGTGACGTTGTCACCGCTCTGCATCTCGGAGACGACCGCTTGGGCCTCGTAGGCGTTGGCGGCCTGGATCGACAACGCACCGGCCTGGGCGCCGATCGGCAGCGGGTCCACCTCCGTCTGGCCGACGTAGAGGCCTGGGAAGCTGCTCTCGAGCCCCACCACGTCGCCGGTGCTCGGCTGGTTCTGCTGGTTCTTGGTGGTGATGATCGCGCCGCCGTCGAAGGCCTCCCGATCGACGCCGGAGTTAGGGCAGCGCGCGACGCTCGGGGGCAGTTCGGTTCCGGTAGCCGGTCCACTTGGGAACGAAGCCGTGATCTGAGTGCCGATCGCGGTGACGACTTGGCCGCAGGGCAATGACGGTGACGGCGACCCTGGGGGCGGCCAACATCCCGGATCGTAGCCTCCGGGGGCGAACACCGCGGGCCCTCCCTGGATGCCCTGGATCCCCTGGATGCCCTGGATCCCCTGGGCACCCGTGGCTCCGTTGGGACCGACTGCGCCCACGGGCCCGGTCGCGCCCACGGTACCGACCACTCCTTGCGGCCCGCTACGGCCGGTCAGGCCTCGCTTGCCCTGCTTGCCGCGCGGCCCCACGCGGGTAAGGCACTGCGGGGTGTCGTCGCTGTCGTAGCGAAGACACATCCGTCGCGAGTGTGACGACGCCCCGTTGGCTTTGGGCTCGGAGCTGGCCTGCGCCAGCGACAGCCCGGCGAACGCCGCCACGGCCAGACACGCGCCGAGCGGCGTGGCGAAGCGCATAAGACGCTTTGATCTCATGCTCGCCGCCTACGGCCCGCAGACGACGAACGCCTGCACGGTGACCGAGTCGCCGACGGCCAGCTCGGTAACCACGGCCTGGCCCTCGTAGGCGTTGTTGGCGGGAGGGTTGGGAGGTGACGTTGTGGGGGAGACGGTTCCGGCGGCGCTGCCCAGCGCCGGGACGGGGTCGACTGTCCCTGCCCCGCTGTTGTAGCTGCCGAGATAGTGCTGCTCGAGCGTGACGACGTCGCCGGTAGCCTCGGTTCCGGTCTTCTGGATTGTCACCCCGCCGCCATACGCCTCCGGGTAGTCCGGCTGCGAGGCAGTGGTCGGAGGCGCAGGGCACTTGGCGACGCTGGGCGTGACCGTCGCGCCCTCCCCGCCGGTTATCGGTGCCGCTGCCAGCGCCTGCGCGCCGGTCTCCACTTCTGGCGTGCCGGCCACGACCACCGTCGGGCCACCCGCCCCCTGAACGCCCTGGATGCCCTGGTTGCCCTGGATTCCCTGGGGGCCGGTCGCCCCGAGCGGACCGGTGGGGCCCTGGATTCCCTGGGGGCCGGTCGCCCCCTGCGGGCCGGTGAGGCCCTGCGGGCCGGTCTTGCCCACCTTGCCGTGTGGACCACGTGGGCCCTGGCGCAGGATCCCGCACACCATCGGGTCGTCAGCGTCGAACGCGAGGCACTGGACCAGCGGCTTGCCCGTGTCCGACGCGGCGAGGGCGGCGGAAGGCGCCTTCGGATTGGCACTGGCCCAGGGCAGCCCGATCAGGGCCCCCGCCACCGCGCAGAGAGCGCAGAGGCCGACGATGCTGGTGAGACGTTTGAACTTCATGGAACCTCCGTGTGAGGGACAGGGCCGGCCGCCCCGTGGACTGATCAGGTTTGGCTTAGACGTGGTCTTCTTCGGCGCTAGGCCTTGTGCTTGTGCTTGTGCTTGTGCTTCGGTTTCGGTTTCGGTTTCGGTTTCGGTTTCGGTTTCGGCTTCGGCTTCGGCTTCGGCTTCGGCTTCGGCTCATGCTTGGGCTTGTGCTTGGGCTTGTGCTTGGGCTTGTGCTTGGGCTTGTGCTTGGGCGGAGTGGGAGTTGGGGTGGGAGTCGGAGTCGGGGTCGGAGGCGTGACCACCGGAGGCGTGACGACCGGAGGCGTGACGACGACCGGAGGCGTGACACCGGAGGCGGCGGGGGCGGCGGCGGTGCGTAGAGCGCCCAGGTTCCCGTGGCGGCGTTGTAGACCGCCTCGCCGAGGCTCGGAAGCACCAGGTCGTTGGCGGCGCCGGTGATCGTGGCTCCGCCGGGGCCGTCGATCACGACGCCCGCGCCGGAGCCCAGGCTGAGCTTGTTGGCGCCGCCGTCGGCCGGGAAGATCGACTCGAACGTGCTCGGGACGCCGGCGACGTAGTCCAGCTCGGCGTTGGCGCCGGCGACGATGTCCTTGCCATTCCCGAGGCTGATGGTGTTCGCGCCGGAGCCGCCGAACACGATGTCGTTGCCGTTGCCCAGCGTGATCGTGTTGGCGGCGGCGCTATTGAGCGACAGCGTCGGGTCCTGGCTGACGATCTCGGCGAGGACGCCGCCGGCCCAGGTGATCTCTCCGTCATCAGCGAGGACGATCTTGTTGCCGTTGCCGCCGGTGATCTTGTCGAAGCCCGTCCCGGCCACAATCACGTCGTTGCCGTCGCCGGTGATGATCGTGTCGTTGCCCCCGGCGCCCGGGTTGGTGCTGCCGACCTTGAACAGGTGCTGGATCCAGCCGTCGGGGCCGGTGAAGTAGACGTAGCCGTTCTTGAGGATCACGTTGGGCTGCGACGTGTGCCCAAGGTTGATCGTCTGCTGGCCCGTGCCGGCGAGCACGATCGCCGACCCATTGCTGGCCCCGGTCACCGTGCTGAGGCCGAACGTGGTTGGGTTCACCGTGTAGGCGTCGATTACACCGCCGGTGCCCGTGATCGGGTCGTTGAGCTGATCGACGACGCCGTGGTCCATGATGATGATGTCGTGCCCGACGCCGGCTGTGATCTGGTCCGAGACCGGGGTCAGCGGATCGGCGGTCGGCGACGAGCTGTTGGTGGCGCCGTTGACGACGATCAGCGCAGCGAGGGTCCGGGCGACGATCTGCGCCAGCGGTTGGCTGAGATACAGGTTGATCCCGTCATCGGCGTGGATCAGGTCGTTGCCGGTGCCCGCGGTGATGATGTCGTCGCCGGAGCCGCCGAAGATCTGGTCGCCACCGCCGCCGCCGGTAATCGTCGAGTCGCCGACGCCGCCGTAGATGATCACGCCGTTGGGATCGAGGCTGGCGTTGATCACGCTCTTGCCCGGATTCAGGTACTGGCGGGCTTCGCCGGTGATGTCGGCCGTGGTGGAGTTGTAGAAGCTGCCGTCCTGGGTCGTGTTGCCGAGCAGGATCAGCGGTGAGTTGGGGCCGCCGCCACCGGTGGCATCGATCTCCTTGTAGCCACCGCCGCCCTGAATCACGGTGATCGTGTTCAGCGGCGTGTGGCTGACCGTGAAGTGGCCCTCGGTGGCAACGCTCGTGGAGCGGTTGCCCAACATCACGTTGACAACGTCAATGTTGCGGTAGACGATCCCGCCGTCGAAGGTCAGCAGCGGTTCGCCGGCGGGCTGCTGGCTGAGCGAGCCGCCCATGTTCAGCCCCTCGATCTCGGTGAACTGCGAGAGGTTCAGACCGACCGCGGATCCGCCGGAATAGAGCGTCTGGAGCGCGGCGAACTCGGTGGCCGAGATCGCACCCATGGTGCCCACGTCGCCGGTGGGCTCGCCGTCGTCGAAGATGTTGAGCGTGGCCACTCGAGCGCTTCCAGCCGGGCCGGTCAACGTCGGAGCCGGCGGTGGCGGGAGCGGCAGGTCGGTTTCGCTGGGCAGGCCGACCCCTTCTACGAGCGGACGGGAGGCGGTGGTGGAGCCGTCGATGATCAGCGGGCCGTAGATCGCGTTGGTCACGTGCGGTTGCGCCGGGAAGACCTGCACCGGCTGGCCCGAGCTGCTCGGCGGCGCCGCGGGCGGGTTGGGATTCACCGAGACGCCGATCGTGACCGGCTGGTTCCAGTTGGTCGAGTTGAACTCCACGTACGGCGAGTTGTTCACTCCGCCGGTCGCGTGGAACCGCGGGTCGCTCGAGGAGACCAGTGTCATCCCGTCGGTCAGGATGCTCACGTGAACGTAGGCCGCTTGGCCTGAGCCGGCCGGCGCCGCGGGCGCGCGCGTGAGCTGGATCGTGTAGCTCGTCGGGTTGTTGGCAGAGACGATCGTCGGGCCGGTGGCCAGCACGACCACACCACCCGAGTCGGCGTCGTACAGGTTGACGAGGACGGTCGGGTTATCGACGACGCCGGCCGAGTAGATCGCATCGGCGGGTGCGGCACCGCCGCCCAGCTTCTGCGAGGTGACGGCGGAGAAGATCCGCGACAGCCGCACACCCTCGACGAGCCCGTCGTCGCTCGCGCTCACCGTCACCGTCTGGGACACGTCCCAGTTGGCCGCGGTGAAGGTGAGGGTCGGCGAGGAGAACTGCACCCGCGGGTCGTCGGAGGAAAGCATCACCAGCACCTGCTCGTCCGCGGCAGGGGCACGCGTGAGCGTCACGGTGTAGCTCTCGGCGAGCCCACCCTCGACCACGTTCAGACCGACGCTGGGCGCAGAGACAACGGTCCCTGGCAGGTTGCCGTCGATCACGTGCACGTCCACGTTCGAGATCGGGATCGTGTCGTAGCCCGTCAGGGTGCTCGTGACCGGGACCGTGCTGAGGACCGACTGCATGATCTCGACCGTCGCGTCGCCGCCCACGACCGCACCCGCAGGCGCCTCCACCTCGATGGTCTGAGTCCGGTGCCAGTCGGTGGGCGACCCCGACGCGGCGCTCGAGTCGAAGGTCAAGACGAGATCCGATGACCAGGTTCTGCCGCCGTCGTCGGACAGGAGGAGGGACGAGCCGCAGGTGCTGGGGTTGGCGTTCGGCGGCTGGCAACCCGCGGCTCCGCCCGTGAAGTCGGGCGCCGCGGCAACCGAGATGTACCAGATCGCTCCGGGCGCCGGCGGCGCGACGCCGAGGTTCAGCGTGTACGAGGTCGCCGCCGGAGCACCGCCGTTGGCGGGCTGTAGCAGGCTAAGCCCGCCGCTCGGGACCCCCAGCTGGACCTGTCCGCTGCTCGCCCCGGCCACGCTGAACGGTAGGCCGGGGGCGAACACGCCCTGATACAGCGGATCGTTGCTGGCCACCGACTGGTTGATCGCCGTGCTCGTGCCATCGGGGTTCAGCGCAATCACCTGACCGGTGACATCGCCGGCCACGTTGAACGTGCTGTGGCCGTTGGCGCCGGTGAGAACCGTGATCACGTCGGGATCGGTGCTGAGGACCCAGAAGTTCGCGGTGCCACCTCCGGCGTCGACCTCGACCTTCTGCACGTTCGTGTACTCCACGAACAGGCCGTCGCCCATCACGCCGTCCTTGGTGATTACGAAGTTGTCGAGCGTCCCGGTCCCGACGACGACCACCGAGTTGTAGCCCCGGCCGCCCTGGATCGCAACGGGAGCGTTGACGTTGTACTCGATGTCGTTGGTCCCGCTGCCGCCCTGAATCGTCGTGTTGGAGGTCGACACCCCGGTGCCACTGACCAACTGGAACGCCCGCACCACGAAGGTGTCGTTGCCGCCCTCGCCCAACAGTTTCAGCGATGCGTGGTTGCTGTAGACGGTGAAGGTGGAGTCGCCCTGGCCGCCGTAGGCGGTGGTCGCGTAGCTGATCCCGCGGCTCAGCCAGCCGACCGTGGTGTCGACGGTGACAATCTCATCACCCGGCGCTACGTCGTTCGCAGCCGCCACGCCGTTGGCGGGGACCGGTGCCCATTGCATCGCGTTGCTGTAGTCGACCGTGCTGAGGTCGGCGGTCAAGGCGAGCTCGCCGGTGTACTCGTAGCTCTGGCCGTTCTTCTGTACCACGTCGCCCGGCTCTACCGTCTGCTGCACGCCCGCGGTCGCCTGGTAGGTGACGGTGCGGTCGGCGCCGTACAGCTGCCCGAACTGGAAATTGGCCTGTCCGCCGCCGCCGTCCAGCACGGTGATCGCGCTGTTGTCGTCGACGAAGAAGTTGTTGTTGTCCGGGCCGCCGACGACGTGGAGCAGGTTGATCGTGTTGTCGTAGTTGATCCGTTCGTAGTCGGGCAGGTAATTGCCGGGGTTGTTCGGATCGGCGGTGAGGAGCGCGACGAATCCCTGACGCAGCAGGAAGGCGTTGCTCTGCGCCGGGCCGTTGATCGTCAGGTTGTTGAAGTCGGTGGGAGCGCCGCTGTCGTGGATGTTGACGATGTAGTCGGTGCCGCCGCCGGCCAGGTTCACGATGTAGTTGTCGCTGCCGCCGAGGCCGTCGACGTCGACCATGTTGCGCACCGGGAACAGGGTCTGACCGTCGAAGCCGCTGTCCTGACCCGCGATCGTCCGTCCATAACCCGGCAGCGCCGTCTCTTCGGCGGTCCCGTTGACCAGTGCAGCCGGACAGGTGCTCTGCCCGGTCGGGCAAACGCTGTTGTCGAACTTGTCGGCCAGGTCGATCGTCGGCAGCTGCAGCGTGAACGTGTCGTTGCCGGTCCCGCCCCAGACCTGCGTGTAGCCGACGATCGCCACCGGCTTGAGCAAAAAGGTGTCGCCGCCGTTGCCGCCGTAGATCTCGATCAGCGGTGAGGTGAACGTCCCGAGCAGCGTGAGCAGGCTGCCGGGCTGGTTCAGCCAGCCGCCCTGAAGCGCGGTGATCGTGGTCGCGGCGAGTGAGCTGGTGGCGTCGATCAGCAGGTTCGTCCCGGCGGTGCCGGTGATCGCGCTGCCCGAGACGGTGGCCCCGGTCAGGGTTAGCACTCCGTTCGTCGCGGTCAGGGTGATCGTGCTGGTCGCCTGCACCGTGGAGGGGTCGATGGTCACGTTCCTGGCGCCGGTGAATGAGACCGTGGTTCCGGCGGTGGCCGTCGAACCGGTCACGGCCACGTCCTGGGAGGCTTGCCCGGTCACCGAGGTTCCGGCGGAGACATGGGTGGCGCTGATCGTCAGATCGCCGCCATCGGCGGTCAGGCTCACCGACCCGCTGGTCGCGGTCAGGACCGAGGTCGACTCCACTATCACGCTGGCGGAGGCGGTGCCGGTGATGGAGTTGCCGGCGCTAATCGTCGCGACCTGCAAGGTGAGAGTTCCGCCGTTCGCGGTGAGGGTGACGTCGTCGGCGGTGGCGGTGAGTGAGGACTGGAAGACCGTCTCGCTGGTCGTCGCCGTGAGCGTGATGTCCTGTCCCGCGGTCACCTTGGTCCCGCCGTCGACCAGGAGAATTCCTGTCGCCTGGCCGGTGACCGTGTTTCCGTGGACGGCCGCGCTCGTGATATGGACGCTCGGAGCCCCGGCAGGCAACGCCGCGCCTGAGGCTGTCAGCGTTATAGCGCCGCTGGGCGCGGAGAGGGAGCTCGACAGGATCGTCACACTCGAGTTAGCAATGGCGCTGATCGAACCGCCCGACACGGTGGCGGCCTCGATCGCGGTCGTTCCTGAGGTCGCGGTGAACGTGTCCGCGCCGGCCGCGGTCAATGTCGAGCCGCCGACCGAGACGTTCTGGGCGCCGGTCAGGGCAATCGTGCCGGTGCCCGTCGCGGTGATCGTGCCGCTCCGGACCGACACGCTGCCACCGTTGGTGGCCGAGATCGTAACGTTGCCGCCCGCCGTGAGCGTCGGTGTGTCGAGGACCACGTTGCCGCCGCTCGCCTGCAGATCAACCGTCCCGGAGCTGACCGACGCGTCCAGGATCGCGCTCGTGAGGATCAGGGAGCCGGCTTGGGCCGTGAGGTTGATCGCGCCGCCGCTGGCCGTCACCTTCAGCTTCGACGGCGATTGGCCGGCGCTGACGGTGATGCCACCGGCCGTCACCGTCACCGATGTCGCCGACGTCAGCGTCGCTCCGGCGATCGTCACGGCCGGGCTCGATCCGGGATTCGGGTTGGCGGTCACGGTCACCGCGCCGCCACTCGAGGTGAGCGTCGACCCGGTGATCAGGACGGACCCCGTGGGCGAGCTCACGGATACCGTGCCGGACGCGCTCAGCGACGAGCAGGTCACGGTCGAGGAACCCTGGCTGGAGATGCAGTTCACGGTCACGCTTCCGCCGGCGGTGTCGGTCAGGGCCACGCCGCCGCCCGTCGCGCTGACGGTCGAGCCGGAGACCGTCACGGGGCCGCCGGTGGCGCTTACCGTCACACCGCCGGACGTCGCGCTGATCGTCGAGGCGGAGACCGTCGCCGCGCCGCCGTTCGCCGTGAGCGTGACGGCCCCGCCGCTGACCGTCGAGGATGTCTGGACCGTGACGGCGGTCGCGGCGGTCGCAGTCAGCGACGACGAGCCCGACAGCGTCGAGCCGATGATCGTGATCGATGATCCGGTGCTCGCGATCGTGAGCGTCGGCGCCCCGAAGTTGGAGCTCTGGATCACTACGGTGCCGGGCGCCGTCAGGTCGATCGACGAGAGCCCGTTGCTCCCGTTGACGTTGAAACTGTTGAAGGACTCGGTTCCCGACGTGCCCTGGAACACGAGCTCCTGAATCCCGCTCGTCACCTTGACCGTCTCGCCGTCGAGGCTGGCGGTGAACCCGCCTGAGAGAGTCGTGCCGGAGACGCTGTCGCCGCCGGGGGCGCCGGTGATCGTCAGGACATTGCCGGTGGTGTTTGACTGACCGGCGATCGTCGCGGTCTGGCCGGCGTTGAGGAAGATCTGGTTGTTGTTGCCGTTGAGGGAGATGGTCGCCGCGGGGCCGAACACCACGTCGTTCCCGTTGCCGCCACTGATGACGTCCGTGCCGGACGGCCCGCCGAAGATGGTGTCGCCAAAGTCGCCGCTGATGATCGTGGCCACGGCGGTGCCCGAGTGATCGATCGTCCCGGACTGAGTCGTATTGCTGTCGTCGATCGTGGCGATACCGGTGCCCGAGTCGGTGATGATGTTCAACCCCGTCCCGCCGTTGAGCCTGGTGTTGCCCGAGGTGCCGCTGCCCTCGTAGTCGATGATGTTCGTTCCCGGACCGCCGGTGATGGTCACCGGCACGGTGACGCTCGGTCCGACGTCGACGAAGGTCTGGCACCCTCCGGTGCAGCCCTGGCCGGTCCAGTTGGCGACGATCGAGCTGACGTGCGTGAACTGCTCGGTGCGGCCGAACGCGGTGACCTGAATCGTCGCGTCGCCGGACGTGCCGCCAACTTGCGTGATGTTGTACGAGTCATCGGTGCCGTCGCTCGCGATGTTGCGGTACTGCTGATTTGAGCCGACGTTCAGGGTGAGTGTCTGTGGGCCGTTCGGAGACCAGTCCTGTGGACCGCCCGCGTTGCCGTCGCTCTGCTGCCCGTCGCCTTGAGACCCGCCGAGGTAGACGGGCGTCGGGAGTTGGATGTAGCCGAGCGTGAAGTGGGCGGTTCCGGAGATCGTGATGAACAGGATGTGGACGTGGATGTGGAGGGTGAGCGTGAGCGGGGTGCTCGCGCCGTTAGACGTGTAGCCGTCGGGGCACTGGTAGATGCTCGACGTCGACGCGCACACGGTGAAGCTCAGCCCGACGCCCGCGAGCGAGATTCCGAACGCGTTCACGGACACGCTCGCGCTCCCGCTCAGCTCGAGCCGGTACCCGCCGTACGTGTCGTGCTGGGAGGAGATGAGGAAGCTGAAGTTGCCCGATAGGCCGAAGCTGCTCGAGCCGATCGTGATGCCGCCGTTGAGCGCGACCGTGAAGTCACCGTCGGCGTCGAGGAAGATCGCCCCGGAGAGCGTGGCGATCCCGAAGAAGCTCACGTTTGCGTTGGCCTCGAAGTACCAGCCGCCGGTTGGCGTTCCGGCCGCGATCGCGACGGGGCCGACTTGCAGCGACGTCAGCGTCGTGGGGGAGACGGCGATCGTGATCGACGCGTTGAAGTTGAGGACGTCGAGGAGCGAGATCTGGCCGTTGAGGGCGAGCAGGAAGCTCTTGCCGGGGATGCCGAGTTCGGTCGTCCCGGTGGTGTTGATCTCGAGCATCCCCGATGCGGTGATGCTGAACACGGTCGCCTTGAGCGAGAGGCTGACGTTCAGCGCGAGCGCGATCCCGGTGTCGTTGGGGCCGTTGTTGTAGATGCCCGCGCCGCCGTTGGCCGCGAAGTCGAGCGGCCCGATCGCGAACATCACGGCGAAGGTGAGCTGGAACTCGTTGGACTGGATCGTGATGTCGATCGATCCGCTGGCGGTCGCGAAGCCGGCGAATGTGACCGAGCCGCTGATGTCGAGGTTGAACCCGGTTGCGATCTGGGTCGTCCCGAGCGTCTGCGTCCGCCCCGTCGTGTTGATCGACATCAGCGCCATCCCGCTGAACGACAAACCGAGACTGCCGCCGAAGCCGCCGTTGAGCGACAGGTCGAGATTCGCGACCAGCCCCTGGTTGTTGATCTCAAAGCCGCTGTCGATCAACTGCAGGCTCCCGAGCGGGCCGAGCGACACGCTGCCGTTTACGAGCAGGCTGATGCTCGGGTCACTGCCGCCCAGATCGATCGTGAACGAGACGGTGCCCGTAACCGTGACGACGTTCGCGATCGTCAGATCGCCGAACATGTACAGCGAGAAGTACGGCCCCGCCGGGATCGCGACGCTCGTGACGATCGGATCGCCCGCGGCGTTGAGCTTGAACCCGGCCGGGGTCGCGGTCCCGCACGGGCTCGCCGAGCTCGCGTCGGTGCACTCGGTGCCGTTGGTGTCGAACAGCGCGTACGTCTGGATCGTTCCGGATGGATCAACGGCGGCCCAATCCGATGCGGTGAACGTGTTGATCTCCAGCAGGAACTGCCCATCGAGCTGGACGCCCGGAATCGAGCTCGAGTTCAGGGTCAAGAAGACGCGGCCGACGATGCCCGGGGTAGGCGCCACGAACACCGTCAAGTTGATCTGACCGCTCAGCGAGCCCAGGAACGAGATGTTGGTGCTGACGGCGCCGTTGATCGTGAGCTCAGCGCCCTGCGACCCGGCGATCGCCTCGATCTGGACGAAGCCGGTGAGGGTGATCACTCCGCCGATCGTGATCTGCGCGTTGATCGAGACCGATGCGTACACCGCCGGAGCCGCGCCCGGGTTCGGCTGACCGCTCAACCCGGGCGGTGCGCCGTAGACGGTGATCGACGTCGGGTCGCCGGGTGCCTGGAGCGCGATGAATTCGGCGGGGATCTGGAACGTCTGGTTCTCGAGCGTGGTGTTGAACATCACCGTCGCGCTGCCGGTGATGCTGACGAGGCTGCCGACGCCGGGAAGTCCGAGCGATGCGGTGCCGCCGACGGTCAGGAGCCCGGCGACGCCCGGGATGCCGTTAGTTCCAACCCCGGTGGAGATGATGACCAGGCCGGTCGCCTGACCGAGTTGGACGCCGCCGATCGACAGTGCCGCGGTGGCGTAGATCTGGACGCCCTGGGGGTTCAGGCCGATGTAGAACCCGCCGCTCAGGTCGAGCAGGTCGGTCGACGTTCCGGGTGGCCGCAGTGCGGCCTGCCCGGTGACGGCGATCTCGAGGCTGGTCGGTTGCAGCGTGTACGGGGCGGCCTGCTCCGCGCCGTTCGGTCCGGTCGGGAGTTGCAGCGTGACGTTCTTGGTCTGGGAGCTCGTGTTGACCTCGAGCGTCCCGGTGGCGGTCAGATCGACGCCGACGGCAGCGAGCCCAGGGTACGTGGCGGAGACGGTCGCGACGCCCCAGAGGTTGGGGCCGCCGGACCCGAGGTCGAGTACGAACGACCCGGCCGTGAATCCGAGCGTCCCGAGGTAGATGACCGACATCTGGCCGGAGAACGTCAGCGAGATCAGGTCGGTACTCGGGTCCACGGTCAGCTTGACGACCGCGGTCACCTGCAGCGCGGGCTGGCTGAGTCCGGGGATGAACACGTTCAGCCCGCCGGACAGCTGGATGTAGAAGTTCTGCGCCGGCGCGATCAGCGTGAAGCTCCCGCTCGACGCGACGCTCGGGGTGGTGACGGTGTTCCCGTTGTTGTCGACGGCCACCGAGTCAAAGCCGCCGGCGGCGAAGCTCACGTTCACCTGCCCGGTCCCGAACGCGCCCGTGTACAAGAACCGATACGTATCCGACCCGACCTGCACGACCGGGTCGGTCCCCGTGTACGCGGTCAAGGACCCGGCCCCGGCTCCGCTCAGCGTCACCATGCTCGACGACGGGGTCGCCCCGACGGACGCGCCGGCGGGGGAGGCGAGGGTGGCGTCGATCCAGGTGCCGAGCACCGGCGTGGTGAACGTCGGCGCCGTGTCCGGGGTGCATCCGGCCGGGGACCCCGCCGGGCAGGAGGTCCACGCGATCCCCGCCTGGTTGTCCCAGCCGCCCTCGAACGTCACGTTGATCGGGTTCGTATGGCCGGACAGCGGCTGGGTGTAGCCGCCGAAGAAGTATCGGTACGTGTTCGTGGACGGGTTGATCAGCACCGGCTGCCCGACGAGCGTGAGCGTGTCGTTGTTGGAATCGGTGAGCAGGAACGGCTTACTGTCGTTCATCACCGACGTCGGATCGACCGGCTGCCCCCCGAACGCCCCATAGGTCACATCAACCCAGCCCTCGCCGTTCAGATCCGCCTGACTCAACGACTGCCCAGACACCGGCGCGGCCAAGCTGGCAGTCGGGTTCGTCGGCGGATTCGCCGACCCCGCCGGCGTCGAACCCGTCACGTTGTAGGTGATCGGCTGCCCAGCGTCGTTCTCGAACCCCATCTGCAGCTGCCCGTACACCTGCAGGATCTGCGGCAGCGGCGGCTGCGGGACGTTCGCGAGGAACATGATGTTCAGCGCGCCGCTCGAGATCTGCGTCAGGTTCGCGTACAGGTACGCCCCCAGGCTCAGCTGGTTATCCGCGAAGTTCAGATCGCCGTTGATCAGGATCTGCCCGTCGGTGGAGAAGGCGAGCGTGACCTTGGCGTTGAACAGCTGCTGGGAGGTATAGATCGAGTAGATCTCGGCGGAGCCGATGATCAGCATCGGCTGGCTGAACGCCGTAGCCCACGTCGTGCCCGACTTCGCCTGGGCGACGATCTCCTGCTGTAGCTGCGCGAGCCATTGTGCGGCCGTGCCGGACGACGCCGACGGGATCGTGCACGAGGACAAATCCTGCGGCTTATTGATCCCCTGCGCACATGGACCATCAGCACTCGTCACCGTCGTGTTGAACTCGATCCCCGCCTCGAAATTGTTGATCGTCAGACCCGTGTCCGGGTCGAGCAGAATCCCGCCCGGAACCTCGACATCGATGAACGCCTGCAACGGACCGTCGGCGCTCAGCCCGAACCGGATCGTGAACCCGGCCAGCCCCGCGAACGAGAACCCACCCTCAATCGCGAAATACGGAATCCGCTGCGCGATCACGGTCGTGGTATCCGTCGGCTGAACGATGTTGTTGTTCGCGTCCAGATCGAGAATCCCGCCGACCAGACCCGCGTCCAACTGACCGCCGAACAGATCGCCCTGGATCGTCACCGCGAACCCGCTGATCCCGACAATCGGGAACTTCCCCTGCGCCAGCAGCGACGGATCGATCTGGATGTTGTTGACGGCGCCGGAGATCTGCAGGCTCGACAGCCCGGAGATCGAGTTGATGCTCGCCGACAGGTCGAGCGTGAAGTTGTCCGGATGATCCGTGATATCCGGCCATTGGATCCCGATCGACTGGATCGAGATCGGCATCCAACTCGGCCACTGGAAACTCGAGCCGTTCGCCCCGCCGATCGTCACCGAGATGCCAAAGCCCTGCCCGGCCGAGAACTGACCGTTGCCACTGATCGCGAAGTTCGACGCCGTGCCGGTCAGCTGCAGCGAGCCGATGTTGACGGTCGCCCCGACCGAGGTGAACGACGCGAGCGGCGCCGAGGTCCCGATATTGCTCGTGTTGAGTTGGAAGTTGGTCGCGGTGAGCGAGACGAAGCTTCCGAGCTTGATCGTCAGCTGCCCGACGTTGAATTTGAACGCGTTGACGCCGCCGCTGCTGCTGAAGCTGAGCGTCAGCGACAGCGCGAGGCCCGTTTTCGACCCGGGGGCCGGCGTGATCGTTCCGGAGATCGGCTCGCCCGAGAGGAACGAAGCACCGGTGGCGCCGATCGAGATCGCGCCGCTGACGCAGACCGAGCTGCTCGTGCAGGTCGGTCCGCCGAACATGACCGAGAAGTCCTGGACCCCGAGCGTGAGGCCGTTCACCGTCAGGATCGAGCCGAGCGAGAGGGAGCTGTTGAGGGTGATCGACGCGGCGCCGAGCACGAACCCGTCCCCGTACACGGCCAGGCCGGGAATGCAAGTGTTGCCGGTGGGGCAGCTCGGCGGGGTCGTGGTCGTCGACGGGGTAGTTCCGATGGTGCCGGTCTGCGTCGCGCACACCGGCGCCTGTGTGGTCGTGTTGTACGGGCAGATCTGGCCGCTGACGTTGAGCGACGGGAAGTAGATCGAGGCGCTCTGCACGATGAGCATCTGCTGAGTCGAGCCGCCGTTCGGGTCATACGAGATCTTGATTCCGTTCGCGGCGACGTTGACGACGTTCGGGACGTTGACGGTCAGGCTCTTGACGCTGAGCGTGAACGTGCCCGGGTTCACACTGAAGTTGCCGCTGAGCAGACCGAGCACGTTGACCTTCAGCTGGAACGTCCCCAGGATGCCGGTGAGGTTCGCGGTGACACCGCTGCTCGACTGCGAGCCGCTGCCGCCGTCGAAGCCGAGGCTCGCCTGACCCAGGCCGATGCCGATCGTCAACACAAGCTGGCCACCCTTGAAGCCGACGTCCTCGAGGCCGAAGCTCGGGCCCTGGAGTGTCAGCGGACCGAGCTTGACCGACGCCGAGGAGGTGAACATCGGCGGGTCCTGGATCGTGAGGATCTGCTGCAGACCGGCGCCGTTCATCGTGCCGTCGGTGGTGCCGAAGGCGTTGGCGGCGAATGCGATGGTCACCGTGCCCGCCTGGAACAGGCCGTCCGAGCTTGCCGCGCTCGCCGCGGTGAACGTGTACCGGAACGTCGCCGTCGTCGCCGTGCTCCCGACCTCCTCCGGAGCACTCGACAGCACCGGCGACCCGCCCTGCAACATGATGTTCCCCAGACCGCTGCCGGTGAGCGTAAACGGCGCCAGATACGAGCCCGGACTCGGTCCGCTGACCGGAGTCTCGAGCGCCGCGATGTTGAGCGGCGAACTCCCGAACGTCTCGTAAGTCACGTCGATATACCCGGCAGCGTTGAGCGCCTCGGAGGCCACCGGCTCGCCCGGCGCCGGGTTCGCGATCTGCGCGACGGGCGCGGGCGTCACCGTTGAACCCGTGACCAGGAAGAACTGCTGAATCGACCCGAGGTTCTTGCTGCCGCCCGAGTCCTGGAAGGCGCCGGGCAGGAACTCGACCGTGACCACACAACTGCTCGCACCCGACGGGCAGGACCCCGGGAACCCGGAGACGGTCATGGTGTACGTATTCGCGAGGCCGCTGACCGCGGTCGGAGTACCGAACGTCAGGGCCGACAGCGGCTGACCGGCGAGATCCACCAGCACGGGTGCGCCGGCCGCAAACGGATTCGAGCCGAACGTGCCGCCGCTTGGATCGGTGAGCGTGAACTCGAGCGATGTCAGTGAACCGGCCAGGACCGTGGCGTTGTTGATCGGCGACGCGAGTGAGGCGATCGGGAGCACCGACGGCGTCGAGGACTGCGACGGGCAGCCGCCGGGCACGACCGTGCAGATGTCGAACCCGAGCACGCCAACGTCGTCGATCGAGAAGCTCTGCATCTGGAACCCGTTCACCGGATCGATCGTGAACGTCGCGTTCCCCTTCAGCGCGAACACCTGCGTGCTCGACACCGTCACCGTAAGCGCCGCGTCGTTGCACGCGGTGCCAGAGCAGTTGCTGTTCATGCACCCGCTGCTCCCGGCAAAGCTGCCCGAGCATGGGCCGCCCACCGCGAGCGTCAGCGTCCCGCCCGCCGTCCGCGAGATCGACAGCGACCCGCTGATGTCGAGCACGTTGGCGACGTTGATGTCGACGTTCTGGGCGGTCAGCGAGAAGTTCGTGGTGCCGGCCACGGAGCAGACCGTCGTCGAGCATGGTGTGAACATCACGGTCTGGCCGGTCGTGTTGATCTCGAGCGTGACGGTCGCCGACACGTTCAGGCCGCTCAGCCCGGCGAGCGCGAACGTCCCGGTCGCATACAGCGCGTAGCCGCCTGACTCCTGCTGGAAGTCAAGCGACGCGTTGTTGACCAGGACGCCGATCGCGTTCGGGTTGGCCGTGCCGTTCGTCTCGTACGGGCCGCTGCCGACGAACAGCGTCAGGCCGCTGCCCGCGAACGCCTTGGTCGTCGGGTCGACGCTGAAGTTCCCGTAGATCTCGACGAGGTTGTCGAGGTTGATCGTGACCCCCTGGGCGACGGCCAGGAAGTACGGGCTCGCAAGCGCCGGCACGTCGACGGTGACCTCGGTTCCGGCGACGTCGATCTGCTGATTGACGGCAACACCCGTGTTGTTGAACTCGATACCGAGTTGCGCGCCCGCCTGCAGGCTGCCGCTTCCCACGCTCGCCGCCACCAGCAGGATCCCGGCGATGCCCGCGTTGGTGCCGGTTTGGACGATAAGGGCGCCCGTGAGGTTCCCCTCGCCGTCGAAGCTGCCGTCGGTGACGCCGATCTCGGTGACCGACCCGCTCGGGGTCGTCGCCGTCCGGAACGCGAACACGCCTGAAAGGGTCTGGCCGGCGAACGTCGCGTGGAACGGACTCGCGGTGGTCCCCGCGACGACCTCGACGTATGGCCCGGCCGGAACGTTGATCGTCTCGGTAACCGCCGACCCGCTCGGCGGGTTGTAGGTGAAGCTGTCGTTGACGGCCTGCGACTCGCTGTTGAACAGCACGCTGACCTGGCCGCTGATGTTGAAGATGCTCGACAGCGTCGATCCGAGCTGGATCGTTCCCGTCACGGTGCCGGCAACGCCCGCCGGCGTTATCTCCACGGCGCCGCTCCCGCCTGTGACGGAGATGATGCTTCCGAGTGAAATCGACACGTTGCTGAACCCGAGTGAGATCACCTTCGTGCCCGACTGGGTCGTCAGCTGCTGGAACACGAACGCGCCACTGATCTGGGTTCCGAACACGGTCACCATCGCCGGATTGGTTGGGCTCCCGAGGGCGAACTCGAGGAACGGTCCGGCCGGGACATCGATGCTTCCGGACGGCAGCGAAACGGTCGTCGTGCAGCTGTCGCCAAACGTCGCGGTCGAGCTCGTGACCTCGCACGCGCTCTCGTTGACCGACAGCGAGAACATTCCGCTGAACGACAGGAACGAAGACAGCGCCGCACCCGTGCTCACCGACGCTGTCAGCTGTGCTGCGATACCTCCCGGCGTGATCACGAGCACGCCGTTGTTGATGGTCGCGCTCAGCAGCGCCGAGCTGCCGGTGCCGAGCGACAGCGTCAGCTGGCTGATCGTGATCGCAACCGTGTCGCCCGTCTTCTCGAACCCGATGTTCCCGGTCAGCGTCTGGCCGAGGAGCCCGAGCGTGACGCCGGTTCCGGTGACCTCAAGCGTGTTCGGAGCGATGCCTCCCTGTGTCGTCGCCGAGGTGTTGATGGTGAGGCCGAACGTGCCGCTGACCATGACTCCCGGCACGTTGACCGCGACGTTCGCCATGATCGTCCCGTAGAACCCGCTTGCGTCCGTGGCGGTGCCGAAGGTGCCAGCGCCGTTGCTGACGACGACGACGTTCGCGCCGCCGGCCGAGAAGGTCAGTCCGGCGTTCGCGACCGTGACCGTGATCGCTCCCTGGTTGTCGACGAACGTCGCGTCGGTCGTCAGCGTCAGCGGGCCCAGCGTGACGTGCAGGCCCTGCACCGAGAGCTGCAGGAAGGGACCCGCCGGGAGCGACAGCGCCCGGCTCTGGCCGGATACCGTGAACTGCTGATTGACCGCGGTCGGCGCCGTGTTGAACGATACGCTGGCCGTCGTCGCCTGAACGGTGGCGGTCCCGCCGAGCTTGATCGTCACGCCGCCGGAGATCTGGCCGGAGACGCCGGCCTGCGTGATGAGCACCGTCGCCGAACCGTTGGTCACCTGCGCGCCGATCCAGCTGCCGGAGCAGTTCCCGCTGCCGAGGCAGATGCCAACGTCGCTCGCGGTGACCAGTACGACCGAGCTGCCGCCCGAGGTCGTCTGCTGGAAGCTGAACACGCCCGAGATCGACTGGCTGAGCACCGAGATCGATACCGGGTTCTGCGTCGTGCCGAGCTGGACGAACAGTGACCCCGGAGCGAAATCGACGGTCACCGCGACGCCGGTCGTGCCGCCGATGCTGATCGAGGGCGGCAGGCCCATGAACGTCGCGGTCGCCATGATGAAGCCGCTGACGGCGCCGTTAGCAACCGTGATCGAACCGTTCCCGGCCGAAAGCGACACTCCGAACGAGCCAGGGGCTCCTAGGAACGTGGTCACGTTGGTGAACGTGATCTGCATCCCGCCGCCACTCTGCGATGCGAACGAGATCCCGCCCGTGATCGTCTGCCCCGCGATGTCGATCGAGAGGTTGTTGCCGCTCACGGAGACCCCGCTCGGGCTGATGGCGACACTGATCTGGCCCGAGACCGAGACGCCGGGAATCGTCACGCTGACGTCGCCGCTGATCGTGCCCGTCACCCCGGGCGAGGACCCGGTTGTGGCGATGTCGAGGTTCCCTGCTCCGTTGGTCAGCGAGACGGCGCCGGCCAGGCTGAAGGACACGTCGCTCGCGCTCAGCACGTCGCCCGAGGCCGAGTGTTCGAACGAGAAGTTGCCGCTCAGCGTCTGGCCGAGAACGGTCAACTTCATCCCGGTCCCGGACACGATCACGTATGCCCCCGCGGTCGTCTGACCCGGCGCGGTGCCGGACAGATCGAACGAGATCGTCTGGCCGCCGACCGTGAGTGACTCGGCCGCCTCTTTCCCGGTCTGGTTGATGACGAGACCGGCGGTCCCGCTGAGCGTGATGCCGCTTGGCAGCAAGCCCGAGAGGTCGACCGTGCCCTGGAGCTGACCGGCGACGCCACCGGGCTCGATCACGACCGCGCCCTGCACGCCGCTCAGCACCATGTCTGAGTTGAGCGTGACCGATGCGCCGGCGACCGCCACCACGATCACGTTGGCGCCGGTGCTGTCGGTCTCGGACTCGAGCGTGAAGCTGCCGGCCAGCGTGAACCCACCGACCGTGATCGAGAGGTTGGTGCCGGTGAACGCGGTGAACGGCCCTGCCGGAACCTCGATGGTGCTCGTGAGCTGCTGTGGCGCGTTCGTTGTGTTCAGCTCGAACCCGATGTTGCCGGTGATCGTCAGCGAACCGATCGCCAGCGACGTGCCCATCGAGATGTCCGCGGCGACGCCGCCGTTCGTCAGCCGGAGCGCGCCCGTGATGTTCGTGAACGAGAACCCGCCGAACGTAAGCGAGCCGTCCGTGAGCGACGCGGAGACCACCGGCCTGTTGGTAGTGCCGGGCTGCTCGGTGAACGTGAAGTTGCCCTTGATCTGGACGCCGAGCACGCTGATCGCCAAGTTCGAGCCCTGCACCTGTACGTACTGGCCCGCGGGCAGCGCGAGCGACTCCGCGACGCCGACCGTGCCGCCGGCGCCCCCGAGCAAGATGTCCTGATTCCCGTCGCCGCTGAGATCGCCGACGGCGACCGCGGTGCTGTCGCTGCCGAGCGAGATCCCGCCGTCGAGCGTAAACACTCCCGAGCCGTTGTTTGCGTAGACGGCGTTTGTGCCTGACGCGCTGGCGACGACCAGATCGAGCGCCCCGCTGCCGGTGACGCCGGCAAGCGCGAGCGCCGTCGCGCCCGTGAGGCCCGAGATCGCCGTCGGGGTACCGAAGCCCTGCCAGGTCCCGCCGGTCACCGTGCTGATGTACACGTCGACGGTGCCGCCGTCGTCGATCACGACATCGGGCGTGCCGTCGCCGTTGACGTCGCCAACGGCAAGCGCGGTGCCGTCAGATCCGAGCGATGCCGAGTTCAGCGTGAACGTTCCGGAGCCGTTGTTGAGGTAGACACCGTTAGTGCCGTTCGTGGCGACGATCAGGTCGAGCGGGCCGCCGCTCGACAGCGCCACGAGCGCGAGCGCGTTGACCTGAGACGTGCTTGCGCCGATCGGCGTCGGCGTGGTGCCGAATCCATTCCAGCTGCCGCCGCTCGAACCGGCGTTGAGATAGAGCTCAACCTGGTCGCCGCTCGTGATCACGACGTCCGGTTGCCCATCGCCGCTGACGTCGCCGGCAGCGACGGCCGTCCCGTCGGTTCCGAGCGACGAGTCGGTCTGGCTGTCGAGCGTGAAGCCGCCCTTGCCGTCGTTCAGGTAAACGCCATTGGAACCGGCGCTGTTGGCGACGATCAGGTCGAGCGGGCCGCCCTTCTGGAGCGCCGTGAGCGCGAGCGTCGCGGTGTTGCCAGAGCTGCCGGCCTGCGCGATCACGGTCGACGTCACGCCGGTGAACGCGCCGAGCTGCCCGTTGTTCAGGTACTCGAGGACCTCGCCGTTCTGCGCGGCCACGATCAGGTCCGGCTTGCCGTCGCCGTTGACGTCGCCGATCACGATCGATTGCGCCCCGGTCGGGCCCGAGAGGCTGCCGAACGAGATCGCGTCGGTGACCGCAGTAGTCGCCGTGTTGAGCTGCAGGGTCAACGTGCCCTGGATCTGCACGCCCGGCACGGACACGGTCACGCTGCCGCCGAGCTGGCCGGCCAGCCCGCCACTGGTAAGGACGAACACGCCGCTTCCGTTGGCGAGCGTCAAGCCGCCAGAACCGCCGTCGCCGAACGTGGCGCTCACGTTACTGGCGGCGATCTCGGTGACGGTCGTCGCCGACGGACCGGAGCCGTTGGTGGCCTGTGTGAACTGGAAGTTGCCGCTGATCGACTGCCCGTCGAACGAAAGCTGGACACCCTGTCCCGCGACCTCCAGGTACGGACCGGCGGGGACGTTGATCGCGACGGTCGTCCCGAGCACCGTGAATTGCTGGGCGACCGCCGACGTCATGGTGTTGACCTCGACGGTGAACGTTCCGCTCATCGTCGCGTTGCCCGGCAGGTTGATGCTGATCCCGCCGGTCAGCTGGCCGGCGAGGCCGCCGGACGTCATCAGCAGCGTTCCGGACGCGCCGCAGACGGCGACGCCGATTCCTGTGCTGCCGCCGCCGCTCGTGCACGAGGCTCCGCTGCCGAGCGTCATGTCGACGCCGGACGCGCTGATCAGGGTGGACGCCGGTGGGGTCGTGCCGGGAGCGGCTCCGGGGCTCACCTGGCCTTGCACCTGCTGGAACACGAATGTGCCCGAGAGCGTCTGCCCGAACGCCGCCAGCATCACCCCGCTGGCGACGACCTGAACCGAGTTGGCGGGGAGCATGAATGAGCCTGCGGTCTGCGCCGAGTTCGTCGTGTTGACGCCGAGCGAGACGCTTCCGCCGGAGAGCGTCACGCTCGAGAAGCTGAAGCCCGGGTTAGTGACCGTCAGCGATCCGTACACGCCACTGCCGGTGACCGTCACCGAGCCGTTCACATTGAGGTTGAACCCCGGGATCGTCAGCGTTGCGGGCGTCGCGGCCGTACCGACGTCGAACTCGAACCCGCCGCCCTGGCTCGGAGTGAAGTCGATCAGGCCGCTCAGTTGGACACCTCCGGGGAGGCCCAGCGAGATGTTCGACGAACTGACCTGGAGGCTCTGCACCGGGATCGACGCCGGCAACGTGACAGTGCCGGCCATGTCCCCGGAGAATCCGGTGTAGGTGGCGCTCGTGCTGTTCCACTCGATCGTCACCTGGCCCGAGAACGTGACGCCCGGGATGCCGACGACCCCGACCGTGCCGGTCGCGAACAGGGCGTACCCGCCGGACGGGTCCTTGTAGAGCCCGAAGCTCGCGTTGCTCAGGTAGACACCTTCGGCGTTCGGGTTGTTCGGAGTCGTGGTGTTCTGACCTACGAACGCCGGCCCGTTGCCGACGAAGATCGTGATGCCGCTGCCGAACGCCTGGCCCGAGGAGTTGAAGCTGACGGTCCCCGTGATCTCGATCGGAGGGACATTGAACGCGGCCGAGACTGAGACCGCGTAATACGGGCCACTGGGGCTGTCGGTGCATCCGTTGCACTGCGCTGACGTGAACGTGACCGCGATTGAGACGCCGTTGACGACGATCGTCTGGTCGACGGCCCCGGTGGTCGAGTTGAACTGGACCTCGGCGCTCACCCCAACGTTGCCGCTCTGCTGGTCGGTGCCGGTGAACGTGCCTGCGACACCGCCTGACAGCAGCACGACCGCACCCTGGCCACCCGTCAGTACCTGGCTGCTCCCCGCCGTGAGCGTCACGCCCACAAGCGCGATGCTCGTGACGTTCTGCGCGGTGTCCTCGTTGACCGTGGCGGCCCCGCTCCCCGTTCCGACGGACACGATGTCGGGCAGGGTGCCGTTGTGAACGTCGGCGAGTAGGAGCGCCGTCGCGTCCATGGTTCCGCTGATCGCGGTCGGCGAGCCGAGGCCCTGCCATGTTGCCGGAGTGCCGCTCGAGCCGGCGTTGAGGAACTCCTCAGCGGGCCCGTTCGAGACACCGAGGATGACGTCGAGCAGGCCGTTGCCGGTCACGTCCGCGAGCGCGACCGAGGTCGCGTTGTAGGTCGTCGACGACAGGTTGACGCCCGCGGCGAAGCCCTGCCAGACGGGAGGCGTGGCGGTGTTGTTGCCCTTGTTCAGGAAGTACTGGCTGGCGGTGCCCTTGTTCGCGACGACGATGTCCGCGAACCCGTCTCCGTTGAGGTCGCCGACCGCGACTGCATCCGTGCCGCCGTTCGTGGTCAGGGTCGCCGTCGTGTTCTGGACGAGCGTCGGCGTCCCCGACGCCGAGGCCGGCGGCGTCTGCAGATAGAAGTAGACGTTGCCCGCTGTGGCGACCACGAGGTCGGGCAGTTTGTCGCCGTTGACGTCGCCGATCGCGACCGCGGTGGCATTCGTGATTGGGGTGGAGAGCGGGGTGCCCGCGGCGAACTTCTGCCAGGTGCCGGTGCTGCTGTTCCCCTGGTTCTGGAATACCTCGGTGGTGCCACCGTTGCCGTTCGCGCCGACGACGAGGTCGTTGAATCCCGAGCTGTACAGCTGACCGAGCGCGAGCGACGTCGCGCCGGGCGTCATCAGAGTCTGCGTCGGGGTTGATGCGAAGCCCTGCCAATGGCCGTTGCTGGTTCCCTGGTTGAGGAACACCTGTGTCTGGCCGTTCGCGCCGCCGGTGGCGACGATCAGGTCGGGCAGGCCGTCGTTGTTGACGTCGGCGAGCGCGACGGCGACGGTGTCGGCGTTGGTCAACGCCGGGAACTCGCCCGCGGGCGCCGCGGTGTACGTGCCCGGCGAGGTCTTCGAGTTGAGGAACAGCAGACTCGCGCCGCCGTTGACGCCGACGACGATGTCCGGAAGACCGTCGCCGTTCACGTCCGCCGCCGCGACGGAGGAGACGGTTCCGGTGCTGGGGGCCGTTCCGACCGCCGAGCCCGAGCCGAAGCTCGGCTCGGTGTTCTGTGCGAACACGAAACTGCCCGAGATCGTCAGGTTCGCCGACGTGAACGAAAGCGTGGCGCCATCGACCTCGACGTTCAGGAACGGTCCGGCAGGCACGTTGATCGTCGCCGATGCGCTTCCAGCCGAGAATTGCTCATCGACCGGGGCCGCGCCCGTGTTGAACGAGAGCTTGAGCGAGGTCGCGCCAAGCGAAATCCCGCTCGGGAGGTTGAACGTCTGATTCGGGCCATTCGCTACAACGGTCGCGGTGAGCTGACCGGCAACGCCCGCAGAGCTCACGAACAGATCGGCGCTGACGCCGTCGGCCGCGGTGATGTTCACGAACGTCTGTCCGCCGCTCGAGATCTTCAGGGTGAGGTTTTCGATCGCGAACGCGACGTACTTGGTGCCATCGGACGTAGAGCCCGAGGTGATGATGAGCGTCCCGGCGCCGATCTCTTCGCCGGCAACGCTGAGGCTGACGTTCGTTCCGGAGACCGAGGTCGTTTTCGCGTCGATCGACAGCGTGTTACTCGAATTCAAGGGATCCGTGACCTGCTGCATAGAGCCGGTGGTGTTCAGCTCGACCTCGAAGGTCCCGGCCGCACTGACGGCGCTGACGTTGAACCCGAGCGCTGCGGTGAACGCGCCGTACACGCCCCCGCTCACGAAGTCGATCGTGCCGGCGCCCCGTGCGACCGAGATCAGGCCCCCTCCGAGCGAGAACGAGGCGTTCGAGAGAGTGACGGCCACTCCGGCCGTGCCTTCCGAGAACGTGAAGTCGCCCGCGATCGAGAGACCGCCGACCGTCACCGTGATCCCGGTACCGCTCAGCTCGAGGTAGGACGGATTGCCTCCGGGCACGTTGACGGTGGCGGCGAGGCCGTTCAGCTGGAAGGTGTCGTCAACGGGGTTGGGGGTCGTGTTGAGCTCGACCGCCAAGCTGCCCGAGACAGAGACGCCGGGGAGATTGATCGCGACGTTTGCGCTGAGCTCACCGGCGACGCCGGTGTTCGCGCCTGAGGTGATCACCAGCATCGCGCCGTTGATGTTGGTGACGTTGAGGAAGTTCTCCGTGCCGTCACCGAAGGCGAGGCTGGCGTTCGAGATCGCCAGCAGTAGCCCGGAAGACTGTGTCGGCGCGGTTCCGATCTCGGTCTGCTCGAACGCCACCGAGCCGGTGAGCGTCACCCCGGCGACAGTCACCGAGGCGTTCGTGGCCTGGACGGCGAACGTGGGGCCGGCCGGGACGTTGATCGAGACCATCGTGCCGCCGACCTGGTAGCTGTTGGCGATGGCTGCGACGCCGGTGTTCATCGACACGGTGAACGTGCCGCTCACCGACAGGCCCGTGACCGAGACCGAGACCGTCGCGCTCAGGGTTCCCGCGATCGCGCTCGGAGAGAGCACGAGAACGCCGGTGACGTCCTGGGCGGTAACGTCGCCACCCAGGAGCGAGAGCGTCCCGCCGCTGATCCCGACAACCACGGACGGCGAGCCGCCGGCGCTGGTCGTCAGCTGGATGAACACGTTGCCGATCACCGTCTGGCCGGCGACGGTGAGGTGCAGGGGCGAGGCGTCGATGCGGACGTACGGGCCGGCCGGAAGCGTGTCCTGCGGCGTCGAGGTCGTGTTGAAGTCGAGCGAGAACGTGTCGCCCGAGCCAAACGACACGCCGGACGAGCCATTGATCGCCACCGAGACCGCGATCGAGCCGAAAGCTCCGCCGCTCGTCAGCGTGATGCTCCCGCCGCCCGTAACGGCGATCAGTGGCGATGCGCTGGTTCCGCCGAGGTCCGCGACGAGGTTCGTGATCGTGACTGTGAGGCCCGAGGGCGAGTCAGCGATCGTGAAGTTGCCGCTGACGGTCTGCCCGAGTGCGGTGAGCGAGACGTTCGTCCCGGTCAGTTCGACGGTCGGGCCGCCCGGGCTGCCGGGGACGTTGAGCGCGATCGTCGTGCCTGCGACGGTGATGTTGCCGGTCACCGGTTGAGTGCTGGTGTTGAACTGGGCGGTGAACGTGCCCGATAGCGTGATCCCCGGGACGTTCACGGCGACCGTGGCTTGGAGCGAGCCGGCAAGCACGGTGGGCTCGAGGAACAGCGCGCCGTTGATCGCGCTCACGGACACGACGCCGCCGGCGAGCGACAGCGACCCGTTGGTGATCCCGACCTCGAGGAGCGAGCCGTTGGTCGGGGAGCCGGCATCGATGATCGTGACGTTGGCGCTCAGCGTCTGCCCGGCGATGGTCAGCGTCGCTCCGGTCGCGGTGATCTCGAAGTACGGGCCGGCCGGCGCGTCGATCGCGACTGCCGATCCGGCGACGGTGACGCTCGTGGTCACGGCGTTGGACGTCGTGTTCACGATCACGCCGAACGTGCCGGTCAGCGACGCGCTGGTGGGGAGGTTCACCGCGACCGTGCCGGACAGTTGTCCGGCGATCCCCGCCGAGGTCAGGAGCAGGAGTCCCTGGCCGTCCGTGACGGAAACGCCCGATCCGGAAGCGCCGAGCGTGATGCTCACATCGGAGGTGGCGATCGCGGTCGCCGGCGTGCCGTCCGGGAGTTGGACGGGCGTGACCGTGAAGTTGCCGCTGACGGTCTGTCCGAGCACGGTCAGCGTCGCGCCGGTCGCCGCGACCGAGAGGAATGGTCCGGCGGGCAGGTCGATCGCCGTTGTTCCTGCCGTCGTGGCGATGGGCGCGGTGGAGGTGTTGAACTGGACGCTGAACGTGCCGGTGAACGACACGTCCGGGATCGTGGTGCTCAGCGTCCCGGAAACGTCGCCGGCGAACCCGCCCGAGCCGAGTATCAGCGTTCCGTTCGCGTTGGTGAGCGAGACCGCGCCGCCACCGAGCGACAGCGACGCGCCTGACACCGTCACGACGACGCCGCCCGCGGGCTGCGGCGCGAACGCGAAGCTGCCGCTCAACGTCTGCCCGAGGACGGTCAGCTGGCCGTTGGTGATCGAGAACGATTGGGTGCCGTTGCCGACATCAACGAGCACGCCGGCGCTGGGGCTGGCCGGGTTCGTGATCGTCTGGTTGACGTCTTGGCCGGTGTTGTTGAACGCCACGCTGACGGTCCCGGACAGGGTGATGGCCGGGACGCCGAGCACGGTCACGGTCCCGGTTGCGCTGAGCGCGAACGTCGCCGAGGTGCCGGTGCCTTCTTCGACGAACCCGACCTGCGCGTTGGAGATCAGGAGCCCGGTCGCGAGCGGGTTGATCCCGCCGCTTGACAGGTAGGCGGGGCCTTGTCCAATGAAGATCGTCACGCCGGTCCCGGCGAATGCGTTCGCGGTCGCGCCGTTCACGGTCGTGCTCGTGAACGTGATCGTCCCGGACACGGTGACGAAGTTCCCGAGGTTGTAGTCAAGGACGGTCGAGACCGCGATCGCGAACACGTTCCCCTCGTTCGCGCCGTACTGGATCTCGATCTGCTGCCCGCCGACCGTGACCGTCTGATCCACCGCGCCGCCGGTCGTATTGACTTGAAGCGCCACGCTCGTGTCACTGAGCGACTGGCCGGTGAAGACCCCCGCGACCCCGCTGTTCTCGATGACGAGCGCGCCCTGCCCGCCCGACAGGACCTGGGTGCCGCCCGCCTGCGCGGTCAGGCCGGTCGCGGCGATCACGATCGTGCCCCCCTGGTCCTCGAACAGGAAGCTCCCGGATAGCGAGTTGCCGCTGCTGACGGTCAGGGTCGCGCCCGTCCCCGGGGTGGTGCCGGTCGCGCTGACCGCGACGTAGGGTCCGGCGGGGAGCGCGAGCGTGGACGTCGTCCCGGCGATCGTGAACGCCTGGTTGACCGCCGTCGGCAAGGTGCTGATCTCAAGGCTGTAGCTGCCGGAGAGGGTGATTCCGCCGGGTAGGTCGAACGTCACGCCGGTCAGCTGCAAGTTCCCGGCGACGCCCAGGCTCGAGACCACGAACTCGCCCGCACCCGACGCGACCGACACGAAGCAGGTGCTCGTGGCCTTGCAGCCGGACGGGCCGAACGCCAACAGCGTCGTTCCGGTGCTCTGGAACGCGACCGTCACGACCGGGGTGCCGCCGGTCCCGACCGTCTGCGTGAACGTCAGATCGCCCGCCAGCGTCTGACCCGCGATCGTCACCGACGCGTTATCGAACGTGACATCGACCGACGGGCTCGGGCTATCGGCGAAGTTCACGGTGACGGTGCCGCTCAGCGAGACGCCGGGGACGTTCAGCGCGATCGTGCCGGTGAAGCTTCCCGACGCGCCCGCCACCGGGTCGAGCATGAGGCCGCCGCTCCCGCCGGTCACGGTCACGACGCCGCCCGCGAGCGATAGCGACACATTCGACAACCCGAGCGTCGTCGTTCCCGACGCAATCGTCAGCGTCACGCTCCCCGTCACCGTCTGACCCGCGACCGTTACCGACACGTTGCTGCCCGCGATCTGCAGATAGGAGGTGCCGCCCGGGAGTGTCAGCGTGTTCGTCTGACCGCCCACGCTGAACACCTCGTTGACCGGGCCGCCCGTCGTGTTGACCCGCACCGACAGCCCGCCGCTGACCGACACGCCCGGCACGCTCAGCGAGATCTGCCCGGAGAACTGACCCGCGATCCCCGACGAGGTCAGCAGGGCCTCGCCGCTCCCGTTCGTCAGCGATGCAGGCCCGAGCGTGAGCGACAGGCCGCTCGCGGCGATCAGCACCACCGGGTTCCCGCCGTTATCGGTGCTCGTCTGGAAGCTGAAGTTCCCCGACACCGTCTCCCCCGCGACAGTCAGGGTCGCGCCGGTCGCGTCGATCGCGAGGAACGGACCGGCAGGCAGCCCGGCCGTGGCGGTCGAGGTCGTGTTGACCGCGATCGAGAGGGTCGAGACGCTGAGGCTGAACCCCGTCGTGTTCGCGTTGACCGTCGCGGTCAGGGTGCCGACGATTCCGGCGGAGGTGACCGTCAGCGTGCCCTGCCCGTTCTGAACCGACAGCAGCGGCGTCGACCCACCCGCGAACACACCGGCGGTGCCGTTCGCGACGGTCAGCGTCGTCGTCGCGACGCCCGCGACGGTCGACTGCGTGAACGAGAACTGCCCTGAGAGCGTCTGACCGCCGACGGTCAGGGACGCCGGGGTGCTTCCCACGGTCGCGATCTGGACGTACGGACCGGCCGGGAGGATGACGCTGTTGCTAGCACCGTCGGTCACCGTCAGTTGCTGTGCTGTCGTGTTGACGAGCACATCGAAGGTGCCGGTGAGGGCGATGCCCGGGAGCGAGATCGAGACCGATCCGCTCAGCGCGCCCGAGACGCCGGAGCTCGAGATTGACAGTTGGCCGGCGCCGTTAGACAACTGGACCAGCGGTGGCCCGCGCGAGTTCACGTTCCCACCCGGAGCCGACAGCGTCAACTGCGTGTTCGAAGCCGTCAGAGCGATCGAACCGCCGTTGTCGCTGACCGACAAATCGGTCGTCAGCGACTCCCCGAACATGTTCACGCTCAACCCGAGCCCACCGACGGACGTGACCGAGCCCGCCGAGAACACCAGCGGAACGTTCGACGGCCCCGCGGGAATGCTCTCATTGAACGCCTGGGCGAACGTGTTCAGCTGGACATGAGCCTGCCCCGAGATCGACACGTTCGGGACGCCAACGAGCTGGACCGTGCCCTGCGCTTCGAACGCGTAGTTGGAGCCCGAGCTGAACAGCGCGACGCTCGCGTTCGTCAGCAGCAACCCAACCGCGAGCGGGTTCGGGTCGCCGTTCGCGAGCTGCGCCGGGCCGTTCCCGAAGAACACGGTCAGCCCGGTCCCGGCAAACGCCGCGCCGGTCATGCCGCCGTCAGCCGCCGAGGTCGTGAACGCAGACAGCGTGATGTTGCCCTCGATCGTCGCGTAGTTGCCGAGGTTGTAGGAGAGATTGCTGAGCGAGACAGCGAAAACGTTCCCCTCGCCCGAGCCGAAGTCGACCGTGAGCTGCTGACCGCCGATCGTGACCATGTCGTCGATCGCCTGACCGGTCGTGTTGATCGAGACCAGCACCTGAGGTCCGCCCGACACCGAGCCCGACACGTAGCCGGCGACTCCGCCTGAGGTGATCACGAGGACGCCCTGCCCGTTCGTGAACGACGCGGTCGTCGCCGAGCCAACCCAGACCGAGACGCCGCTGAGGCCCACCACCGTGAGCGTCGCGCCGTTCACGACCTGCTGCTGGAACAGGAAAGAACCGGCGAGCTGGCCGACCGTCGTGGTGCTCGTGCCGATCGGCGTTTCGGGCAGCGTCACCGACACCTCGACATACGGGCCCGCGGGCAACACCAGCGGCGAGCTCGAGCCCGCGAACGTCTGGCTGACCGGGATGGGCTGCGAGTTGATCTCGATCTGACCCGATGCCGAAGTCGCCTGGAGCGTCGGCACGCTCAGCGTTATCGACGGCACGGTGATGTCCGCGGCGACACCGGCGCTGCTCAGCAGCAGCTCACCGCTCGCGCCGCCGGAGGCGCCGATCGTCAGGTAGGACCCGATCTGCAGTGCGACATCGCTCGCGGACACGGCCAGCTGCGAACCGCTCGCCTGCACCGCGAACACGCCCGACACCGACTGGCCCGCCACCGTCACGGTCGCGGGGGACCCGGCCGCGCCGAGCGTGACGGTGATCGAGTCGCCGGCGCCGCTGAAAGTGACTGCGCCCATGGCCGTGACGCCGAGACCAGGCACGTTCAGCGCCAGCGATGAAGCACTCAGGGTCGGCGTCAGGCTGCCCGATGCCACGGCGACGCTGCCGTTCACACCGGTCGCGACCGCGAGCGCCCCGCCGATGTTGATGGTCCCGCCCGTCAACGAGATCGTGAACCCTCCGGCTGCGGAGGCGAAAGACAGCGCGCCGCTCAGTTGGGCGCCGGGAACCGCGACCATCACGTTGGCGCCACCAAACTGCGAGAACGGATTGGTCGACGACGTGGCTCCCGGCACGTTGAGCGCCTGAGTGATCCCGGCGACCGTGATCTGCTCCATCACCGCGTTCGTGCTCGTGTTGTATTCGACGCCGATCGTGCCGCTGACCGTTACGCCGCTCAGCCCAGTCACGGACGCCGTGCCGGCGGCCTGCAGCGCGTACGTTTGATCGGGCGCGACCGCCGCCACGAACGTCGCGTTCGTCACCTCGACCTGCGGTCCCGGGGATGACCCGACGCTCGCGCTCAGCCCGCTCGCACCGATCACGACCTCCCCCGACGTCGGCCCGGCGGTGCTGACCTGCACGCCGAAGTTGCCTGTGAGGCTGACGGCGGAGCCGACGGCGAGAGTCACGCCGTTGCCGTGGACGTCGTCGACGCCGGCCATGATGGCGGCGGCGTCCGTCGTGTCGTCGGCGAGCGTGACGTTCTGGCCGGTGTTGTTGAACTCGCCGTTGAACGATGAGCCGGTGAACGTGACGCTCGAGATCCCCGAAAGCGCCCCGCCGCCCGATGCTCTCAGCGCGAATAGACCACTCGGCAGCACGAGCGCATACGCCGATCCGGTCACGGCGAAGCCGGCGCCGGTCGCGGAGCCGAGTTGCAGCGAGGCGCCGGTGACGTCGATCTTCGTCCCGTTCGTCATCGAGTCCGTACCGAACGCGAAGTTGCCACTCACGACCCCGAGCGGGGTCGACAGCGAGGCGCCGTTTGCACTCGCGGTCAGAGTGCCGGGGTTGACGGTCGTCGGCGAGCTCGCCCCGGGCACCGTCAGCGACACAGCGGTGCTACTGGTGTTGACCTGGATCGAGAGCTGCCCGCTCAGCGACAGGCCGACCGCCGAGGGTGTCGCGGCCGCGATCTGACCGGCGGCGGCAAACTTCCCGGTCGGGGTGATCAGCAAGGCCAGCGCGACCGCCGAGCCGGACGGCCCGCTCGTAATCGAAAGCTGGACGGCGCCGCCAGTCGCGGCCGGGATCGTCGTCCCGCCGACCATCACCGGCACGCTGGATGTGTTGACCTGGAGCGTGACCGGGCCGCCGAGGGACACGCCCGACATCAGCGACGGCAGCGCCAGCGCGACCTGGCCGTTCGCCGCGAACGTTCCGTCAGGGTTGACCTGCACGGCCAGCGAGATCTGAGAGCCGCCCGCGGGGGTGCTCGTGATCGACAGTCCGATCGACCCGGTGCCGGCCGTGAACGCCATCGCGCCGCTCAGTCCCACGAGCCCGCCGATCTGAAGCGTGCCGGTCGCGGCGATCGTGAACGACGGCGTCGTCGTCGAGAAGCTCACCGACCCGGCCGCGGAGAACGTCAGCGGCGAGGCGCCGGTCAGCAGGACCTGCCCAGCCGCGCTGCCCGACGCGCCCGCGGTGGTGAGCGTGATCGAGCCCGACGCGCCGGAGACCTGGACCGCAGCACCGCCGCTTGTGCCACCGGTGATCGCGGCCGACACCCCGGTCGCGGCAATCGTCAGCGACGACATGCCCGCGCTGACCGCGAACGTCCCCTGGAGCGAACCAAGCGAACCGACCGTGAGGGTCGCGGCGCCGGACATGGACGTCCAGGCGCCGGTGGTTCCGGCGGGCTGGGTGAGCGTGAGGATGACCGACTCGCCCGAGCCGGTGCTGACGACCACCGGGCCGATGTTCCCGGCGGTGTCGTAGTCGGCCGACCAGCCGGAGCCGGCGAGCGTCGCGCCGGTGACCGCGGTGAGCGCGACCGTGCCGGTGACCTGCACCGCGAACCCCGGGACTCCGCTGACATCGAGCGTGCTTGAGACGAGCGCGAGCGACGCGCCCGAGATCGTGACCGTCGGGCCGCCGCTCCCGCCGGCGGTCAAACTTGCCTGCGCTCCGGTCGCGCCGAAGGTCGTCTGGGAGCGGGTACCGTCATCGGTCGAGACGACCGTGACCGCACCCGAGGAACCAGCCAGGATGCTCGGGGTCGTGATCGAGCTCGGGGTCGTCGTGGATGGCGCGGCGAGCGTGAGGGTGAACGTGCCCGCGCCGGCGGCTTGTCCGTTCAGGACGTAGCTGCCGGATGCCGCGCCGAAGGTCGCGGTCAGGCCACCAGCGGCGATCGTCGCGCCGGCGGACGTGACGCCGATCGTGCCGGTAAACAGGCCGCCGCTGACCGTGAACCCCTGGAACGTGAACGTCGGCATCGCCAGCACGAGCACGTTCCCGATCGGGATCGACGTGCCGGGCGTGAGCGTCTTCATTCCGACCGCGCCGCCGCTCTCATACGCCAGCAGTTCGTTCTCGATAGCGGCCAGGAACGACGGGACCTCGGCGGACACCGCGACGGCTTGGGTGAACGGGGTGGTGCCGATCGTTCCCGTGATCTGGAGCGTGTCGAGATAGCTCGGCGAATCACCAGTCGCAGCGAACGTCAGCTGCACGGTCTCGCTCGCCCCGCTGGCCAGGGTCGTCGGCGACGGCGCGGCGGCGGTGAACGGGGAGGAGGCTGCGACAAACGCGAGCCCGAGCCCGGTGATCGCCGCGCCGCTCTCGTTGGTGAACGTGACGCTCACCGTCCCACCCGGACCCGACGCGCCAATAGTGACCAGTCCGAAGTCGAGCGTCGTCACCGAGGTCGACGACACGCTCAGCCCCACCGGTGCGGGCACGACTGCCGATACGGGCACGCTCTGGGTGAACGGGACGGTCTTCGTCGGCGTATTGCCCGACCCCGGAATCGTCAGCACGCCAGAGATGACGAGCGTGTCGCTGTAGGTGCCCAGGGCTGTCTGCGCGGCGAATGAGAGGTTCAGCGACGCCGACCCGTTCGCTGCGACGCTCGTTGGGGCGGTGTTTACCACGGTGAACTGCGATCCGGAGCCCGATACAAACGCGAACTGAAGACCGGAGATCGCACCGCTCGTCGGGTCCGCGATGCTGACGCTCAGGCTCCCCGCCGTGCCGATCGTGACGATGGGGAATGTGAGCGTCGTGACCGGGTTGCTGTTGACCGAGAACGTCAGCGGTGGCGTGGCTTGAGCGAACGCCGAGAACGTCTGCGTGAAAGCCACCCCGTTGAGCGTCCCGGCCACGGTCAGCATGCCCGCGTAGCTCTGTGGCGTCAGCGGGGCCGCGAACGACAACACGGCTGTGACGGTGCCGTTGTTTGCCGCAATCGAGGTGGAGGACGGTGCGGCGGCGGAGAACGTCGTAGAGCCTGCGAACGAGAGCGTGAGGCTCGAGATTGCGGAAGCGGCGGTGTTCGTGATCGTCGCCGTCACGGTCCCGGTCGTTCCGATCAGGACGTTGCCCAACTGCAGCGAGCTCACCGTGATCGGCGCCGGCACGACCGCGGACAGCGGGACGGCCTCCGTGAATGAGACGCCGTTCACCGTTCCGGCGATGTCGAGCGTGCCGCTGTAGGACGCCGGCACACCCGGGCCTGTGAATGAGAGCGACAGCGTCGGCGTGTCCGTCGTCGCCAGGCTTGTCGGCAGCGATGTCGTCGTGATCAGGAACTGGGATGACGACGGACCCGACGCGATCGTGAACGTGAGATTGCTGATCGCCGCGCTGGCTCCATTCGACAGCGTCACGCTCAGCGGGGTCGTCGCGCCGATCGCGGTGTTGCCGAACGGCAGCGACGTGGTGGTCGTGCTGTTGACCGCGAGCGTGACGGGCGGCGTCACGGTCTCGGACACCGGGATCGCCTCGGTGAACGGGGCGCCGTTCCATGTTCCATCGATGTCGAGCGTGTCGGTGTACGTCTGCACCACGCTCGGGCTCGGCGCTGGGAACGACAGCGCCAGGGTCGCCGTGCCGCTGGTCGTCAGGCTGGTCGGCGGCGAGGTCGTGGTGATCGTAAAAGGCGACGAGGTGCCGGACGCCAGCGAGAACGAGAGGCCACTGAGGTCGCTGCCGGCGACGTCGGAGAGCGTGACGGTCAGCATGCCCGGGGTCCCGACGTTGGTGGCCGCGAACGCGAGCGAGGACCCTGATGTGCCGCTGAGTCCGACCGGCCCGGGCGTCGCGGTGACGGGCGCGTCCTGTGAGAACGCCTGCCCGCCGACCGTACCCGTGATCACGAGCGTGTCGCTGCACGTCTGCTGAACGTTCGGGGCCAGGAACGAAAGCGTCAGCGTCGCCGTGCCGCCGGCCGCGATCGAAGTCGGACCCGACACCGTGAACGGCGACGACGACCCCGACGCGAACGAGAACACGAACCCGCTAACCGCCGAAGAGCCCGCGTTCGTCAGCGTGACCGACACGGAGCCGGTGGTTCCGATCACAACGCTGCCCACGTCGAGCGTCGTCACGGGCAGACCGCCGATCGCGAAGCTGATCGGTGCGGCCTGCTGGAAGATCGGAACGGTCGAGCTGGACGCGTACGCCGGTACCCCCGACAGCTGCGCTGCGCTCGTGACCATGCGTGTCTGCCCGGCCGACAGCCACTCATACATCAGGTTCGACGGGTCGGTCGACTCGCCATAACCGAGCACATGCCCAAGCTCATGCGCGACGACCGTGACCAGGTCCATTCCCTGCGGATCGCCCGGGTTGACCTGCGCCCATCCATACCCGCCGGCGTACGGATCGATCGTCACCGCCGTGCCGACGGTCACCCCCAGCTCCGAGCTGGGCAGGTTGCCAATCGAAACCGAAACCTCCGCAAAGCTCGCTTCCGGGAACACCGACTGCCACTCGGCCTCAGCCGCCGTGACCGCCGCGTCCAACACCGGAAGCGTCAACGGATTCAGCGACGACGCGGGAGGGCCACGCCCGCTCCCGGGTACCGCGGCCGCGTCGAGCGGCGCGAGAGTGGCGCCTGTAAGCGTCGTGGCCCCGTCGGTCGGCGGAGGGGTGATCGAGTCAGAGCTTGTCGTACTCGCCGGGTCGATCCCGACTCGTGACGTTCCGCTCGCGGCGACCGATCCCGGAGCCGTCGCCAGGATCGGCGCCTGGTCCGAACCCGACGTCGCCACGACCGAGCCAAGGTCCGCCGGCATGGTCGACGTCGTCGCATCCGGTGCCGGGTCAGCCGCGACGACGAGCACCGTGTTGGCCCCGGCGCTCGACGATCCGGCAGACGACGTCACGACCGTGCCCGCGGAGATCGAGTCTGAGATTGCCGAGCTCGTCTGATTGCTCGTGCCACTGGTCTGAGCCGTCGACGAGAGCGTGATCAGATCCCCGCTGTTCGTGGCGTCGGTCGACTGCACGCTCCCCGCCGCCGGTGCGGCGATATCCCCGCCCGCACCTTCGCCGGCGCTTGGGTCGGCGGGGTTGGCGCTGCTGATCGACACCGAGCTCGCCGGCGCCGGCGAGCCGTCAGCCGGCGTCACCGTCGGGGTTGCGGCCGTGCTCGGGGACGGCGCGGTTGTCGTTGGGGCGGAGCTCGAGGTGTCAGCCGGCTGCGGGTTCGAGGCCGATGAAGAGGTCGCGGCCTGCGGGGACTCGGTCGAGGACGCCGCCGGGTCCGAGGAGACCGAGCTCGAAGACGTGTCGGAGGTCGTCGCCTGCGGAGCGGGGCTGCTCACTGTCGCCGTCGTGGCGGGCGCGGGAGTGTCCGTGGACACCGCGTCGGTTGAGGGTGAGCTGGGTCCGGTGCTCGCGGCCGCCTGGTCGGTGACGTTTGATGCCGTCGCGCCAGAGTCCGGAGTCGAAGCCTCAGGATCGGAACCGGCCGAGGCGGGGGTCGAGGCTGGAGTCGCCGGCGCCGTCGGGGCGGCGGGGGTCGGGGTCGGAGCCGCCGACGTCGCGGTGGAGCTGGGGGCGGGGGTGGGGGAAGTCGAAGACGGTGGCGGGGAAGCGGTCGCCGATGACGAGTCGCTCACAGCCGCCGGCGCTGCCGCCGCCGCGGTCGTGGGGGCCGTTGCCATGGTCGCGGGTGCCGCGGGTGCCGCGGGTGCCGCGGGTGTCGGTGCGGTGGGGGCGCTTCCCGGCTGAGCGGTTGCCCCTGACGTGTCTGGTGCGTGCGCGTCTGGGGTCGCCGTCCTCCTTTCTGCGTGCCCCGACTTCGCCGCGGACGTGCTCGCCGGCGACTGGCTGGCGGTCGGAACGCTCACAGGGACGGGCGCGGTCGCGGGAGCCGCGGCGGGGAGCGGCTCGGGCACCGGGGGTGCGGCAACCACCGGCGCCGGCGCAGGCATCGGAGGTGGCGGCGGTTCGGTGTTCACGACCACCGGTGCCGCGGCCAACGCGGTCGCGAGCCCCTGAACGACGGGCGAGCTCGGCAGGTTGATTCGGGTGTTGCCCGACGGGGATCCGGGGACGAGCGAGTAGGAGCTGTTGGTGACCGGGATCTGCACGGTCCGGCTGCCGGGACGTCCGACGGTCCGGGTTCGAACCACTCTCGAGCCGCGCGCGGTGCGAACCGCGCGTGTGGGGCCGCCGCCCGCGGCGTTCGCTGGAGTCGCCGCCGGAGCCGACGCCGGGACCGTGGGCGTCCGGAGGGTCGGCGCCGTGACCTGCGGAAAGTGCGCCGCCGGCAGCGACAGCTCCGGAATCGCGACCGGCGCGGGCCGTGCGTCAACCTCGGTGCGGATCGCTTCGGCGATCAGCACCGCGTACGGCAGCGCTAGCGAGATCGCGCACGCCACGGCGAACCAGAACCGCATACGGCGGCTGCCGAGGCCATTCAGGCCAAAAGTGCCCGCGGTCCCGAAGCTGTGCGCCCCCGAGAGTGCAGGAATCAACCGCTTAGCCACGTATAGACATCCGGCTGACCTTCACTGTGGCGTAAATCCCCCCCACACCGGGCGCCCCCAAAGCGCTCTCGTCGATAGCCCCGTCATGGGGCTCCAAGTTCCTTGTTCACGGTCCCAGATCGTCATGTCCGAAGTCAATACCGAGGCCGACGAAAAGTTCCCGCGTGCTGCAGAATAATAGGTGATCGAGTGGTGAACGATGGTCGCGCCGGCCCGCCACGCCGCCTCGGTTCGCCGGCCGGCCTTACGGAGAACTGGGTCCAATTGTCCCCGCGCCCGGCGGGCCGCGGCGGGCGCCCCGCACTCGCGTTAACCGCGACCTCGCGCGCTCAAGCTTTACTTGAGCCACAGACCTCTCGCACCCGTCTCGCATCCGGCGTGAACCTGGCACCTTGCAGGGCAAAGACCGGTTCCAGAGATCGGGATTTATCAGCTGACCGGGACCTTCGGGCGTAGCTCAGTCTTGGTCCCAGGGGTCTCGGTGACCACGATGGGCATGGTCACGCTGGTGAGCTTGCGCGACCTCGCCCGCGTTGCTACCGCCGTGCTCGTCGCGATCAAGTCGGGGCCGATCGTGACCCGAACGCTGATGGAGGATTTGCGCAACTTGAGCGCGAGCGTCCGACCGCTCACCGCTACTGAGAACGCAAGTTTCCTCCCACGCGCGTCAACGACGACTCCGTGCTGGAGCGCGGAAACCCCCCGGGAGACGTCGAGGAAGCCCGCCAGCTGGACCACGATCGCTTCGAGCGGCGGCTCCCCGGGCCCGGCGGTCACCGTGAACGCGAGCTTCGGCTTGCGCTCGGCAACCCCGGAGAGCGACAGCCGAGTGGCCGCCACCGCGACCCGCGGCCGGACGAACGCGGTCGCCGCCGACGCCACCGGCGGGCCTGCGCCGGTGATGTTGAATGCCGACTCGAGCACGCGGATCTTATGACCCGCGTCTCTGGCGACAAGCAGGTACGTCTGCCCGGTGGCGCCGCGGATCGACGAACACGCTCGGCCCCGTTTGTTGCACCGCTCCCACTGATAGCGGAACGACGTCGCACCGCCCGACCACCTTCCGTGCGATTCGCGAAGTACGTGGCCTGCTCGCGCCGTGCCGGATATCTTCGGCCGCGAAACGCGGCGAGGAACTGGCGGCAGCGAGCCGCTCGACCCCACGAACTGGTAGCCACCGGTGTCGACCGCCACGCACTTGAGCGCCGATGGGCAGGCTACTGCGGCCACGGAGCTTCCACCGACGATCTGCTGGACCGACCAGTGCGCCACGCCCCTGGGATCACCCTCGAGCGCCCGCCCGGCACCGTCGACCGCGACACAGTCGGTCGGCGTGCGGCAGGCGATCGCGTTCAGTTGGTTCGACGGGTCGAGCGTGTTCGGCGACTCGCTGTTTGGCGACTGGGGGTTGAACAGCACCTCCCGCCCGGCCGTGTCGACGGCGCTGCACTCGGTTACGTTGGGACAGATGACCGACACCGCCGGGTTTGAGTCGACCCGCGCGATCTCCGGTCTTCCCGGCGACTGGGGGTCAAACGTGGTCTCGTCTCCGGCGACGTCGACCGCCGTGCACTGCGCTGCCGTCGGGCACGCAACCGCGGACAGGCCGAGGCCGCTCTCGACGGCCCTTGCGGTCGGAGTGCCCGGCGATTGTGGGTTGAACGTCACCTCGTCGCCGAGGTCGTCCACGGCCGTGCACTGCGTGGCCGCCGGACAGGCCAAGCCGTAGAGCGAGCGGCCCGGATCGACTGACACGGGGTCGGGGTTGCCGGGCGCGTTGGGGTCGAAAGTGACCTCGCCGCCACCGATGTCGACGGCCGTGCATTGCGTGGTCTCCGGGCACGCAACCCCGTAAACGCCTGCGGCTTCTGTGTCGATCGCCCCGACGGTGGGCGGCGTCGACGATCCTGGAGCGAACGTGACCGCGATGCCGTGGACGTCAACGGCCGTGCACTGCGTCTCGGTCGGGCAGGCGAGACCGGTCAGCGTGGTCGTCCCGTCGATCGCGACGGGAGTGCCGCCGGCCGGTGCACCGGGGCCGAACGTGACCGCGTTACCGCTCGTGTCGACGGCCGTGCATTGACTTGCCGCCGGGCATGACACGGCGGTCGGAATCCCGTCGCTGTCGATCCCCACCGGGTTCGCGGCGAGGATCGATGACGACGAGCCGAGCGCGATCACAACGGCGGCGACCTCGTTGCCGTGCACGTCGACCGCCACGCATTCCGTGCCGCTCGTGACCGCAAAGCACGAGACGCTGGTCAGCGGCACCGAGCCGTCGATGGTCGTGTTGGACGCGCCATTGGGGCCGAAAGTCTCCGCGCCACCGCCGGAATCGATGACGACGCACTGGTCGGTGGGGCACGAGATCGCCACCGGACTGCTGCTGCTGCCAACCGGGCTGAGAGTCGACAACTGTCCGGCCTGGGGGTTGAACGTCACCTCGTATCCCCCGGTATCGACCGCCGAGCACGAGGTGGGACTCGCGCAGCTCACACCGGCCAGCACGTCGTCACTGGTCGAGTCGATCGTGACCGGCGACGGCATCCCCGGCGACTGCGGATCGAATGTAACCTCGCCGCCGCTCGCGTCGACTGCGGTGCACTGCGTCGCCGACGGGCAGGCGACGGACAGCAGCTTTCCGGACGAATCGACCGACGTAGGTGTCGGGTCGCCCGGCGACTGGGGATCGAACGTGACCTGCTGCCCCTGGATATCTACCGCGGTGCATTGCGTGACCGCCGGGCAATCGATCCCGGTCAACGCCGAGCTCGCGACCGCCGACTCGGTCGCGCCGGCGGGTGATTGCGGGTCGAATGTGACCTCCCGACCGCGCCCATCGACCGCGGTGCACTGATCGGTTGTGGGGCACGAGACGCCGTCGAGGGCAGTTCCGGCGGCATGCGTGTCGACCGCGGCTGCCGGGGACCACGACAAGCTCGCGTGGGCGGCGGCCGGCACGGCCAGCAGAGCGAGGCAGCACACGACGACGGCCATCCCCCGCGCACGAATCCATCTCACCGAATACATCCCCTGGTTACGCCCCTTACCTCTCGAACTGCCCCAGGGGTTATAACAGTCTCACGTCAATCCGCGGGCTGAAATCCCCCGCCGGAGCTGCGGGCCAGCTACTTGCCGGCGCCGACGCGGGCGTGGCTACGGATCTCGCCCAGGATCCGCTCGAGGCGGGGCTCGGTCTCCCGGTCGACGTGGGTCATCATCGCGCCGACGGCGGGGTGGACCGCGCTGATCTGCGCGTGCATCTCGTGGGCCACCGCGCGGTAGCTCGGGTGGCCCTCACGCCCCGAGCGCAGCTCGATCAGCTGCATCGCCTCGCGGGCGTTGAGGTCGAGCACGAAGCGGATCCGATAGCCGAGGCATAGCGCGTAGGGCGCGGCGGTGACGAGGCCGCGCCCGGCGAGGCGTTCGTATTCGCGCTGCGAGACCTCCAGCGCGCGCCGGTAGTCCTCGCCGGCGCCGGCGAGCTCGACCTGCTCGGGAATGTCCGCGCCGAGATCCGGGGTCAGCGGCTGCCACTGCACGGTCAGCATCCGGTGGCGCTGGAGGTCGCGAAAGGCGCCGTAGTCCGCGACGATCTCGAACCGGTATCGGAGCGCCTCGAGGCCGCGCCCCGGGCGGTAGCGACGGTTCGCGCGCTCGCCGGCGAGGTCGGCGATCAGCTCGGCGCGCGTGCCGGAATCGAGCGTGCCGATCGCCTCGCGTAGCTGCTCCTCGGAGGTGGCGCCGGCCTCGAACAGCAGCGCCGCCAGCAGGTCGTCCTCGTCTCCCTCGACCCGCACCAGCGTGACCGACGGACCCGCCGGGCCCTCGGCGGCGTCGACACCGAGTCGCCTCGCCCAGCGCTCGCCGGCGCGCGCGCGTGACTCGAGGTAACCGATCCACTGCCCGCCCCGGTCGGGGCGCTCGACGCGCGTGAGGAAGCTCGGCATGACGGTGTTGAGTTCGTCGAGGATCATGCGGCCGTAGCCGCGCGCCTCCTCGAGCGGGTGTGCCAGCAGGTGCAGGACCAGCTGCTCGTAGCTCTGGCCGGTCGCGAAGATGCCCATGTGCGAGAGCGAGCTCGCCGGCAGCAGGCCCCGCAGCAGATCGAGCGCCTTGGCCTTGATCGCCCGGCTATGCGCGGCCGCCGGCTCGTCGCCGGCGCGCGGGAACTCCTGCTCGGCCCAGGCGCACACCCGCGGCAGCGCGTCCGAGTAGATCCCGAAGAGCTCGTCCATCGCGCGCTCGTAGGCGGGGCCCAGTGACGGGTCGCGGTAGTAGCGGTACCTGGGGTGGGCGGGATCCGATCCGGGCATCGGCGCGTCGTAGGCGATGTAGCGCGTCGACTGCTCGAGGTAGGCCGCCAGCCGCGGGCGCTGGAGGATCTTCGTGAGGACGTTCGAGACCCACTCGCAGGCGACGTGAGCGCCGCCCAGCTGCGCCACCGAGTCGTCGCCGTAGCCGAGGAAGATGCGCTCGTAGAGCTGGGCCGCACGCTTACCCTCGCCGTGATCGATCAGCGCGGCCGCGTCGCTCGGGAGATCGTCGGCGAACTCGTCGAGGAACAGCCGCCTGAGCGTCCCGGGATAGCGCGAGTAGCGGGCGAACAGCGCCGCCTTGACCGTCTCGGGCAGGTTGACGAGCGCGAACACGGGCCGGTCGAGGTTCGTGAAGTGGGGGCGGAGCCGCTCGCGCTCGGCCTCCGTGAAGCTCTCGATCGGATAGTCCACGGACGCCGCACAGTAGCGACCAGCTCGGCGCACGCGGCGCGTCGCCAACGGTCCGGCTAAAGGTTCATTTGCAAAGCGACGATTTAGGTGGGCAGAACTCTGACCAGGCGCGCGGCCGCAGCGTGCCCCCGATTGAGACGAGCACGAGGGGACCTTCATACATGGGATCGCGTTCCAGCCTCTACCACATCACGCCTGAGAACCTGGCGCTCCGCCGCCAGTTCATCGGCCTCGACGCGGAGGTGGTGGAGCTGCTGGCTGAGCTCTCGACGTGGGCCATGGAGGTTTCGGAGGCCATCGCGGCGGACGTGACCGACCATCACTTCGGAGTCGCGGCCACCGCCGAGTTCTTCCGCGCCTACGCCGCGGAGAGGGGCATCGAGCTCGAGGCTCTCCGTGGCGAATGGCAGGCGGCGCGCGCAGCTCACTGGCGGAGGATCTTCGCCGAGCCCGAGCAGCCGCAGCCGTTCGGGATCGAGTACTTCTCGACGCTGCTCGAAGCCGGAGCGGCGTACAACCAGATCGACCTGCCGATGAAGTGGTACCTCGGGAGATATCCGGCCTACCTCGACGCCGTGCGCCGACAGCTGCACGACAACCCGCCGCGCATCGCGCTCGAGCCGGGTCGACGCCGGGGTCTGCTCCGCCGCGACGCTGCCGACGTAGATCGCGCAGTCCTGGCCGATGTCGAGCGCGCGGTCGGGATCGTCTTCAACTACGACCTCCAGGCGATCACGGACGCCTTCTACTTCGACACGTTCACGACCATGGGCGTCGATCTCTCGGGCATCCACGGCCGTGACGCCCGGCACGATCTGTCAGACCGCGGGTCCGAGCTGAAGTCGACCGTCCACGAGTCGCTGCGCCTGTTCATCGACTCCTCGCACAACATGCACGAGCTGTTCGCCCACGTCCGGGACAACGTCGAGCGGACGACGCACGCGATGAACGGGATCGCCGCCGCGAGCGGCGAGGTCGCACAGGGCGCCGAGCGCCAGGCGACGATGCTTCAGCGCAGCCGCGAGCTGGCCGACGAGGTTTCGGCGGCCACGGTCCGCGCCCAGGAGCTGAGCGGCCAGGGCGTCGAGGCGGCCGGCGAGGCGAACGCGGTGATGCAGCGCGTCCGGGTCTCGGGCCAGGAGGCGCAGGCCGGGATCGACGAGCTCGCCCGCAAGTCGACCCAGATCGGCGGCATCCTCCAGACGATCACCGGCATCGCCAACCAGACGAATCTGCTGGCGCTCAACGCCGCGATCGAGGCCGCCCGCGCCGGCGAGCACGGTCGCGGCTTCGCGGTCGTGGCCGAGGAGGTCCGCAAGCTGGCCGAGGAGTCCGGCGGATCGGCGACCACCATCGGCGGGCTCGTCAAGGAGATACAGCAGGAGATCGACCGCGTGGTCAACCTCGTCCAACAGGCCGCCCAACTCGCCGACCACGGCGTCGAGCGCTCAGAGCTGGCCCAGCAGGCGTTCGCCGAGATCGGCGACGCGATCGCCGCCATCTCCGAGAGCGTCGGCGGCATGACCGAGACCTCGACCGAGATCGCCACCGTCGCCGAGCAATCGTCCGCCTCGGCGCAGGAGATGTCCTCGGCGACCCAGCAGACCAGCGCCCAGTCCCAGGAGCTCAGCATCTCGCTCACCGAGCTCGCGACGACTGCCGACCGGCTGCTCGAAGCCTCTCAGCAGTTCTCGCTGACTGACTAGCGCCTTACGGTCCGCTTGGGGGAGCTACATGAGCCCGCCGAGCGCGTTCGCCGCGTGCGCCGCCAGGTGGAACAGCGGCGTCGGGAAGATCCCGAACACGATCGTCGCGCCGGCGAACACGACCGCCACCAGCAGGACCTCGAAGTAGCGAAGCCCGGCTCCGGCGGCACCGGGGCCTTCGTCCCATTCGTCGGCCTCGAGCGAGCCGCCGGCGATCGGGGCGAGCTCTCCCAGCCCGGGGGCCACCGGAGGCGCCGGCACCGGTGCGGCCACCGCCGGTTGCATCCACACGGTGGCGACGACGCGCAAGTAGTAGCCCAACGAGATCATCGAGCCGATCACGAGCACGATCGCGAGCCAGGTGTAGTCGCCCGACACCAGGGCGTCGATCAGCTGGAACTTGCCGACGAAGCCGATCGTGCCGGGGATGCCGGCGAGGCCGAGCATGCCGATCGTCATCGGCCAGGCGAGCCAGGGGTTGCGCCTCCCCAGGCCGGCGAGAGCGCTCAGGTAATCGCCGTCGGGCCGCTCGTGCTCCTCGGCAACCACCACCGCGAACGCCGCCATGTTCATGAACAGGTAGGCCATGAGGTAGAACACCGTCGCCTGCACTCCGAGGCGCGTGCCGACGACCACGCCGGCGAGCATGTACCCCGCCTGCCCGACGCCTGAATACCCCAGCATCCGCTTCAAAGACGACTGCCCCAGCGCGCCGGAGTTGCCGACGATGATCGTGATCGCGGCGATCGTCGCCAGCAGCGGCGCCCAGGTGTCCTGGGCCCCGAGTGCGGCGAAGTCGAAGAAGCGCAGGAACGCGCCCATCGCCGCCGCCTTTGTTGCGGTGGCCATGAACGCGGTGATCGGGGTGGGGGCGCCCTCGTAGACGTCCGGGGTCCATTGGTGGAACGGCGCCACCGACGCCTTGAACGCGAACCCGACGATCGTCAGCCCGAGGCCGGTCAGCACCATCGCGTTCCCGAGCACGCCGCCGGAGAACTTGTTGAGCGACAGCGCCTGACCGATCGCGGCGAAGTCGGTCGAGCCGGTGGCGCCGTAGACGAGCGCGAGCCCGTAGACGAGCGTGGCCGAGCCGACCGACCCCACCACCAGGTACTTGAGCCCCGACTCGAGCGAGCTCTCGCGCCGGGTCTCCGAGGCGCACAGGATGTACAGCGGGATCGACAGCAGCTCGATTCCGAGGAACAGCGAGATCAGGTTCTGCGCCGATACGAACACGGCCATCCCGAGCACGCTGAACAGCAGCAGGGCGAAGTACTCGCCGTGACCGGACTCGCGCGGAGCGATCGCGCGCCACGACATCAGCACGGTTGCGATCCCCGCCGCCGCGAACAGCATGTCGAGCTCGAGCGCGAGGTCGTCCATGCGGAGCGCGCCGGAGATGATCGATGTCGGGTGGTGGAAGTTCCAGATGCAAGCCGCGATCGTGAGCGCGAACGCCACGAGCGTCAGCGCCGGCACGACCTTCTCGCGGATCACCGCGGGCCGGAACAGCCCAACCAGCAGGACGACCAGGCCGCCGGCCCCGAGCACGAGCAGAGGCGAGAACGCCTTCCAGTCGATGTGTGGGCCCTTGATGTGGGCGGTGGCAGCCAGCACCAACGGTGTCATCGGCTCGCCACCCTCAACGCGTGGCCGCTCGCCGCCTTCAACGCGTGACCGCTCGCCGCCTGGATCTGCGCCGGGGCGATCGTCGCGCGCAGCGACGGCTCCGAGCGCTTCAGGCCGAACTGGGGATACACCGCCAGCACCAGGATCACGAGCACGATCGGGACGATCGCCAGCGCCGTCCGCGAACCCGATCTCACGAGACGCACCTTGGGCCCCGTCCGGTTGTGGAGCGCGGTTATGAACAGCCGCAGCGCGTACACGGCGGCGCCGACGACGCCGATGAACGCGATCACCGACACCGCGCTCTTGGCCTGGAACACGCCCAGCAGGATCATGAACTCACCGATGAAGTTCGAGGAGCCGGGCATCGCGAGCGTCGCGAGCGCGACGATCAGCGCCAGCACGGCGAGCACCGGCGCCCGGAACGCGATCCCGCCCATGTCGCGCAGGTCCTCGGACCCGCCGGCGCGCGCGGCCAGCGCCGCGACGATGAAGAACATCGGCGCGGTCACGAGGCCGTGGTTGACCATCTGCAGCAGCGCGCCCTGTCCGCCCGCGGGCTTCAGCGAGAAGATCCCGAGTGTGATGAAGCTCAGCTGCGCGATGCTGGAGTACGCGACGACCATCCGCGCGTCGGTCGTGGTGAACGCGACCAGCGTCCCCCACATGATCGAGATCAGGCAGAGGACCAGCATCGGCATCTGGAAGTGCACCGAGGCGTACGGGAACAGCGGCAGCACGATCCGCAGGAACCCGTAGGCGGCGACCTTCGAGACGATGCCGGAGAACACCGCGACCGCCGGGATCGGCATCGACTTGTAGCCGTCGGCCAGCCATCCGTGGAACGGGACCAGCGGCATCTTGACCAGGAACGCGAACGCGAAGCACAGGAAGATCCAGTCCTGCGAGCTGTGCGAGAGATGCACCTGCTGGAGCGCCGAGAGCGCGAAGTTCAACGACCCCCCGGTCTGATTCGCGGTGAGCACGCCGGTCGCGACCGCGGCCGCGAGCATGAAGAACGACCCGACGAGCGTGTAGATCACGAGCTTGGTCGTCGCCCGCACCCGTTCGCCCGAGCCCCACATCCCGACCATGAAGTAGAACGGGATCAGCATCAGGTCGAAGAACGCGACGAACAGCGCCAGATCCTGGGCGCAGAAGGCGCCGAGCACGGCGCTCTCCGCCAGCCCGAAGTGGAAGTAGTAGCTGCCGGCACGATCCCACTCGCGGAACGAGGACCACCACATCGATGCGCTGAACAGCACGGTCGTGAGGACGACCAGCACGACGTTCAGGCCGTCTAGGCCGAGCTTGTAGTGGATCCCGAGCGCGGCGATCCAGACGTCGTCGGTGACGAACTGAAGCCCCGCGTGGTGGAGCTTGAACCGCGCGAGGAACGAGATCGCGACGCCGAGCGTGACCAGGCTGCCGACAGCCGCCACGCGCCCCGTCGCGGCGCGCGGGACGATCGCGGCGATCACCGAGATCGCGAGCGGCAGCCAGATCAGGATCGAGAGCGTCACGTACTCGAGATCAGGAAGTAGAGGGCTACGCCACCGAGGCACACGATCATCAGCGCCGCGTAGTACCGCAGGAAGCCGGTCTGAGCGCGGCGCACGGCGGCCGAGCCTGCGCGCACGAAGCTGGTGGTGCCGTCAGTGATCACGCCCGAGATCACCTCGCGTTCGAACGCCGTGGCGACCACCCGTCCCGTCCACAGCACGGGCCGGACGATCGCGAAGTCGATGATCTCGTCGAAGTACCACTTGTGCGACAGGAACACGTACGCACCCGAGAAGCGCTCCTGCAGCCTCCTCGACGTGCCGCGCTTCGCGACGTAGATGCGGTAGGCGATCGCGATGCCCGTGACTGCGATCAGCGCGCCGATCACCAGACCCAGCCACGCCGGACCGGCGCTGACCTCGACATGCGCGTACTTGGAGTCGGCGAACGTCGGCTCGAGGAACTTCGTGACCGCGTCGTCGACGCCGGGGATCTGGACGACGCCGCCGATCACCGCCAGCACGGCGAGTGCGCTCATCGCGATCTTCATGGGCAGCTCGCGCTCGGCGATGAAGTGCCCGGGTCCGGGGAAGCCGACGTCGGTGTCCTCGACCTCGCCGGTCATCGGGTTACGCGGGACCTCGGCGTGCGCGAGGTGTCCGTGCTCCAGCTCGCGTGCCTCCTCGCAGGGCTCGTTGAAGAACGCGCGGAAGATCATCCGGAACGTGTAGATGCCGGTCATCAGCGCGCCGAAGTAGCCGACGATCCCGAGGATCTCGAAGCCGCCGCCGCGATGGTCGAGGAACCCGATGATGTCGTCCTTGGACAGCCAGCCGCTGAACGGGGGGAAGCCCGATAGGGCCAGTCCGCCCACGATGAAGCAGATGAACGTGAACGGCAGCGCTTTGCGGAAACCGCTCATGTGATCCAGCGACTGGTCGCCGGCCATCGCGCCGATGATCGAGCCCGCCGCCATGAACAGCAGCGCCTTGAAGAACGCGTGCGTCATCAGGTGGAACAGGCCCGCCGAGTACGCCCCGACGCAGACGGCCATGATCATGTAGCCGATCTGGGACATCGTCGAGTACGCGATCACGCGCTTGATGTCGGTCATCACGACCGCGATCGTGGCCGCGACCACGAGCGTCAAGCAGCCGCCGATCGCGCCCACGTCGGCGGCAGTCGGCGCCCACTCGAACAGCACGTGCATGCGCGCGATCAGGTACACACCGGCGGTGACCATGGTGGCGGCGTGGATCAGCGCGGACACCGGCGTCGGGCCCTCCATCGCGTCGGGGAGCCACGTGTGCAACGGCACCTGGGCGGACTTCGCGAACGCGCCCACGAGCAGCAGCAGGCAGGCGACGACGATTGGCGCCCCGTTGTGCGTGAACGTGTGCGGCACGGCGTGGAACACCGGCAGGAACTGCACCGACCCGGTGTGGTCGAAGATGATGAACGTGGCGATCACCAGGCCCACGTCGCCGACCACGTTGATCACGAACGCCTTGATCCCGGCGCGAGTCGCGGTCGTGCGGCGGTACCAGAACGAGATCAGCAGGTAGGACGCGGCGCCGACGAACGCCCAGCCGACGATCAGCAGCACGAAGTTGCCGGCCAGCACCAGCAGCAGCATCGAGAACACGAAGAAGTTCAGGAAGCTGAAGAAACGCGTGTAGCCCTTGTCGAGGGTCATGTACGAGATCGAGTACAGGTGGATCAGCGTCGAGACGCCCGAGACCACGAGGATCATGAACACCGACAGCGGGTCGACGAGGATCTGGAGCTTGGCGTCGACGCCGGCCGAGACGTCGTAATCCCACAGCGTCGAGGTCAGCTGCCGGTGGTCGGGAGAGGCGCCCAGCAGCTTGATCAACACCAGCACCGAGAACACGAACGACAGCGCGATCGCAAACGTGGCGACCCAGCCGGCCATCCGGCCAGGCCACCGGGCGTAGCCGAAGCCGATCAGCATCGTGCCGACAAGCGGGCACGCCAAGACCAGCCAGCCGAAGGTGGTCGCGCTCATCCCTGGAGCTCGTTGAGCTCATCGACGTCGATCGGCAGCTGGCGGCGGTAGATCGCGACCACCAGCCCGAGCCCGACCGTGACCTCGGCGGCGGCCACGACCATCACGATCAGCGCGAACACCTGACCGTCCTCGTTGCCCCACATCCGCGCGAACGCCACCAGCGCGAGGTTCGCGGCGTTCAGCATCAGCTCGAGACACAGCAGGATCACCAGCGGGTTGCGGCGCACCATCACGCCGCCGGCGCCGATGCAGAAGATGATCGCCGAGACGGCCAGGAACCAGCCGATGTTCACCAGCCGCCCTCCTCGTCGGAGGACGAGTCGCCGGCGGCCGTTCCGACCGGCTCGGCATCGGGCGTGACCGCTTGGCCGTGGACGACCTCACGGACGCCCGCGGCCTCGGCCATCGTTCCGGTGTACGCCGGGCGGGGCGCGTGGATCCGGGCCTCGGTCTGCTCGTCGGGCTCGAGCCCACGCCGGCGCCGCGCGAGCACGACCGCGCCGACCGCCGCCACCAGCAGCAGGATCGACGCGATCTCGAACGGGAACAGGAACTTGGTCAGGAACAGCCGGCCGATCGAGCCGGGGCTGCCGAAGCCGGGCACGTACGCGGCCCCGCGCGAGGAGACGCCTTTCAGACCGGCGCCGAGCATCGCGATGCACAGCTCGATCGCCAGCGCCAGCGCAAACAGCGGGCCGAGGACCCGCAGCGCCCCGCGACTCTCGAGCCCTTCACCGCCGCCGACGTACGCCACGACGAACACGTACAGGACCATCACCGCGCCCGCGTACACGATCACCTGTGCGGCGGCGACGAACTCGGCGCGAAGGAGCAGGAACAGGGCAGCGAGCGACACCAGGTGGAAGGCGAGCGCGAGCACGCTGTAGAACGGGTTGCGCAGCAGCACGACGCCGAACGCGCCGGTGATCGCACCGATCGCGGCGATGAAGAACAGGACGGCGCTCATTCGCCCTCCCGGCGCAGAGGCGTGCGCTCGATCGGCTCGGCCAGCAGCATCTCCTTGGTGAAGATCAGGTCCGACCGCGTGTAGTCGGACATCTCGTAGTCGTGGCCCATCGTGATCGCGTCGAACGGGCAAGCGACCTCGCAATAGCCGCAGAAGATGCAGCGGCTGAGGTTGATCTCGTAAACCGCGGCGTACCGCTCGCCGGCGGAGATGCGGTGCTCGGGCGTGTTCTCGGCCGCGACGACGCGAATGCAGTCCGCCGGGCACGCGGCGGCGCATAGCGAGCAGCCGACGCACTTTTCGAGGCCGGTGTCTTCGAACCGATGGAGCTTGTGACGGCCTCGGAAGCGCGGGTAGACGGGCGTCTTCTCCTCCGGATACTGGATCGTGACCGGGCCCTCGACGACGCGCGCGAACGTCGTCTTCAGGCCCCTGAGCGTCTCGCCGAACACCCGGTAGGCGCCGGCCGCCGCGCCGCGCGCGGGTGAGCGCACCACCTCGATCACATCGTCGCTGATGTCGTACGGGGTCATGAGGCCACGATGATCGCGGTAACCAGCAGATTGAGGGTTGCCAGCGGGAGCAGGATCTTCCACCCGAACGACATCAACTGGTCGTACCGCAGGCGCGGCAGCGTCGCCCGGATCCAGATGAAGATCGTGATGAAGATCAGCATCTTGGCGGCGACGATGAACGGGTCGATCCAGCCCGGTATCGAGGGGTTGCCCGGAAGCAGCCAACCGCCTAGGAAGACCGTGGTCGCGATGCCGGCGACCACGATCATGTTCATGTACTCGGAGAACAGGTAGGCAACGAACGGCGTTCCGCCGTACTCGGTGAAGTAGCCGCCGACGAGCTCGGCGTCAGCCTCGACGAGGTCGAACGGGGCGCGATTGGTCTCGGCGAACGACGCCGTCATGAAGATCAGGAATCCGACGAATTGCGGGACGATGTACCACATCCCCTCCTGGGCGTGGACGATCCCGGTCAGCGACAGCGTCTGGGCGGTGATCACGACGCCCAGCAGCGACAGTCCCTGCGAGACCTCGTAGGAGATCAACTGGGCGGCGCCGCGCATCGCGCCGAGGAACGAGTACTTCGAGCCCGACGCCCAGCCGCCGAGCATGATCCCGTAGAAGGAGATGCCGCCGAGTGCGAACACGTACAGCGGCCCGATCGACACGTCGATCCCGTATAGACCCACCGGCTGTCCGAAGATGTGCTGAACGCCGCCCCACGGGATGATCGCCAGCGCGGTGACCGCGGTGATGATCGCGATCATCGGCGCGATCCGGAACAGGTAGCCGACCGACGTGCTCGGGCGGAACGGCTCCTTCATCGCGAACTTGACGATCTCCGCCAGCGGCTGCGCGAGGCCGAACGGGCCGACGCGGTTCGGGCCGTAGCGGGCCTGGAAGCGGCCGAGCAGCTTGCGCTCGTACACCGTGATTATCGGGAGGACCGCGAACACGATCGCGAAGATCACGAGCGCCTTGACGATCTGGACCCACCAGGGCTCGAAGTAGTTGACGTCCGCGAGCAGCATCGTCACCGCTTGCTCACCTCCACGACGTGTTCGGTGAACGCGTTCGCCGACCCCTCGGCGATCCCGTCGGCGAGGAACGCGGTGCCGGCGGGGACGCCGGACCGGACGTGAGCAGTGCCATGCAACGTCGTCCCGTTCTGCGAGATCCCCACAGCCTCCCCGTTCCCGATTCCGAGCCGCGACGCATCCTCGGGCGAGAGCTCTACCTGCTGGCGAGCCACGGTGAACTTGAGCGCCGGCGAGATCTCGACCTCGGGTGCGGCCCAGATCGAGCGGTAGGTCCCGAGCCACAGCGCCCCGTTCGAGAGCGAGCCGTTCGAGAGCGAGCCGTTCGAAGCGGCACTCGAGGCCGAGGCCGGCCGCGCCTGGTCGGCTGCCGGCGCCGGCAACTCTGAGGCCACCTCGAGCTCGGGCCAGCGAACGCCTCGCCCCGCGATCGCCTCGAGCGAGATCCCGCGGTAGAACGGGACAGCCTCCACCAACTCCGCGAACGCCATCGGCGCGGTCAGCACGCCCGTGTCCAGCCCGGCGCGCCTGGCGATCTCGGCGATCACCGACCAGCCGGCGCGCACCGAGCCGGGGTGGGCGATCGCGGTGCGCAGCCGCTGGATGCGGCCGTCGGGGTGCACCACCGTCCCCTCCTTCTCGGCGTAGGACTCGGCCGGGAAGATCACGTTGGCGTGCTCCGCGAGCCCCTCGGTCAGGACCGAGGCGTGCGCGACGACCAGCCCCGCCCGTTGGAGCGCCTGCTCCCACAGGGCCCGGTCGGGACGATCCCGGATCGGATCGGTCTGGAACAGCCACAGTGCCGTGACCTGGCCGTCGACCGTCGCCCGAGCCATCTCCGCGCCGCCGCGCCCCGGCGCGTCGACCGGCGCGTAACCCGGGCCGGTGCCGGGGACCGCCCCGGCTTCGCGGAGTCCGCGCCCGTTCGCGCCGGCGGGGATCTCGAGCAGGCCGGCGCCGGCGCGGCCGGCGAGGCCGAGCCGCTCGGCGATGCTCAACAGCGTTCCGAGCGCCTCCTCAGAGAGCGACCGCTCGCCCCACAGGATCACGACGTCCTCGCCGCCGTCGCGCAGCAGTTCCGCGATACGCTCGCCTTCCGAATCGGACTCTGAGCCGGCCCGCTCATCGGAGCCGGCGAGCGCCACATCGACCGCGGCCAGGAACTCGGCCTCGCCGCCCGGCGGGATGCGCACGGTGAGCGTCGCGTTCGGGTCGAGCGCACTCGGACGCGAGGTTGCGATCGCCAGTTTCACGCCGTGGCGCCGGACCCCCTTGCGGATCCGCAGGTCGAAGATCGGGGCGTCGTCGAGCGGCTCGCACCCGATCATCACGACCGTGTGGGCGAACTCCAGGTCGACCACCGTCGCCTGCAACGACGGTGCCGCAAGCGCTCGCAGCAACTCAGCCGACAGCGGGTCGCCCTCCCGCGAGTCGACGTCCGATGACCCGAGCCCCTCGCGCATCAGCCGCGCGATCAGGAACCCCTCCTCGTTCGTCGCCTGACCGCCAATGAGCGCGCCGACCGCGCCCTTATGGCGCGCGAGGCCGGCCGCCACCTCGAGCGCTCGGTCCCAGGACACCGGTCGCAGGCTGCCGCCGTCCCGAACCAGCGGCTGCGTGAGCCGCTCGTCGACGTGGATCGCCTGGTAGGCGAAGCGGCCCTTGTCGCACAACCAGCCGTCGTCCACATCGGGGTTGCCCCCTGGACCGCCACCGGTGGCTGCGCCCGTGGCGTCGCGGCTCCGCACCCGCACGACCTTCTCGTCGCGGACCGTGAACTCGACGTTGCACTGCGATGGGCAGAGCATGCAGATCCCGCCGGCGCCCTCGATATCCCACGGCCGCGCCCGGAAGCGGTACGCCTGGGACGTCAACGCGCCGACCGGGCACAGCTCGACGATGTTCCCGCTGAACGGCGCCACGTACGGATGGCCGTCGAACGTCCCCACGAACGTGTGGGCGCCGCGCTCGGTGAAGATCAGCTGGTAGTCCTCGGAGATCTCCTGCGAGAAGCGCACGCACCGGTAGCAGAGGATGCATCGCTCGCGGTCGATCGCGATCAGCGGCGACAGGGCGAGCGGCTTCTCGAAGTGGCGCTTGGGCTCGATGAACCGCGAGCGCCCGAGCCCCCAGCCGAACGTGATGTCCTGGAGCGGGCACTCACCGCCCTTGTCGCACACCGGGCAGTCGAGCGGGTGGTTCACGAGCAGGAACTCGACGATCGCGTTCTGGGCGTGATGGACGCGATCGGTCTGGGTGTGGACGACCATCCCGTCCTTGACCGGCGTCGAGCACGATGTCTGGAGCTTGGGGATCCCTTCGATCTCGACGAGGCACATCCGGCACGCCCCGACCGGGGCCCCGAGCGCCGGCTCGTAGCAGAAGTAGGGGATCTCGATGTTGCCCTGCTTGGCGGCGTCGACGAGCATCATCCCGTCCGGCGCGCGCACCTCGCGGCCGTCGATCGTCAGCTGGATGATGTGCTCTTCGGGACGGGGCATTCAGCGAGAGGTCAGTGCACCGGGTAGGGACCGGCGTGCTCGTCGGCGACCCCGATCGGGATCACGTCCACCAACTCCGCCCCCTCGGCACGCGCACGCGCTGCCTCGATCTCGTCCTCGAGCTCGCTCCTGAACTTCTCGACCATCGAACCGATCGGCATCGCCATTGCGTCGCCCAAAACGCACAGGCAGTTGCCGATGATCTGCTCCTGCACGGACGCCATGATGTCGAGATCCATCGGGGTTGCCTCGCCCGACTGGATCCGCTCGAGCATCTTGACCGTCCAGTTGGTGCCCTCACGGCACGGCACGCACTTGCCGCACGACTCGTGCGCGTAGAACTTGGCGACCTTCAGCGCGACCTCGAGCACCGTGTGCGAGTCGTCGATGATGATCACCGCGCCCGAGCCGAGCATCGATCCCGCCTTGGCCATCGAGTCGAAGTCGTACGGGAGGTCGAGGTCGTCCTTGGTGAGCACCGGCGAGCTCGAGCCGCCGGGGAACCAGAACTTGATCTCGCGGCCCTCCGGCGGGCCGCCGGCGAGTCCGTAGATGAGCTCACGCGACGGGAGCCCGAGCTCGATCTCGTAGTTGCCGGGCCGCTGCACGTCGCCCGAGACCGACACGACCTTGGTCCCGGTCGAGGTCTCGGTTCCGAGCTTCGCGTATTCCTTGCCGCCCATCCGGATGATCGCCGGCGCGGTCGCGAGCGTCTCGACGTTGTTGATCAGCGTCGGCCCGTGGTAGAGGCCCTCGATCGCCGGGAACGGCGGCTTGAGCCGCGGGTTGCCGCGCTTGCCCTCGAGCGAGTCGAGCAGGCCGGTCTCCTCGCCGCAGATGTAGGCGCCGGCGCCGCGGTGGAGCACGAGTGAAACCGAGTGGTCGGACCCGAGGATCCGCTCGCCGATGTAGCCGGCGTCGGCGGCCTCGGCGATCGCCGCCTCGAGGATGTCGGCCTGGTGGGCGTATTCGCCGCGGATGTAGATGAACGTGCGGCTGATCTCGCCGGCGTACGACGCGATCAGGATGCCCTCGATCAGCATGTGCGGGCTCTTCTGCATGATCTCGCGATCCTTGAACGTCCCGGGCTCGGACTCGTCGGCGTTGCACACGAGGTACTTGTCCATGTCCCCGTGGGGCAGGAACGAGATCTTGCGACCCATCTGGAAACCGGCGCCGCCGCGCCCGCGGATGCCCGAGTCCATCAGGCTGCCCAAGACCTCCTCGGGTGTCATCTCGAGCAGCGCCTTGCGGAGCGCGTCGTAGCCGCCACGCCGCTCGTATACCGGCAGCGTGTTCAGCCCGGGCTCGTCGATGCGGTCGAACAGGATCTTCACTGCGCCTCCTCGGGGCCCTGGCCGGCGGCGTGCTCGTCGTCGTCGACTGCCTTCTCGGGCTCGGGATGCTCCTCGAGTTGTTCAGCGGTCATCTCGATCGCGGCGGTCGGTCCCGGGCGGTCCTCGACGTCGCCCTCGGGGCCGAGCCCGGCAGTATCGGCCATCTCGGTGGTCTCGGGATCAGGCGGCCCGAAGTCCGTCTCCTCCTCGGCCACCCCGGGATCAGCGCTCCGCCGGTAGCGGAGCTGCTTGTGCTCGAGCACGGCCCGCCCGGCGTGAAGGTCCTCGACGATCCGCGCGGCGTCGTCGAGCGTGAGCGGCCCGACGTACTCGCCGTTGACCGACGCCATCGGCGCGATGTCGCACGCCCCCAGGCACTCGAACGAGCGGACGCCGACGTCGGGGTCGCCCTCCGCGGCCGCGAGCATCGCCTCGAAGAACTCGTCCGCGCCGAGCAGCGAGCAGGAGATGTTCGTGCACACCCACACGTCGTTGCGCGGCTTGGGGACGGTCGAGAACATGTCGTAGAACGTCGCCACCGCGGTCAGATAGGCCGGGGTCAACTGCATCACCGAGGCGACCTCGTCGATCGCCTGGGGAGAGCAGTAGCCGTGGACCTCCTGCGCGGCGTGGAGCGCCGGGATCGCGGCCGAGCGGCGGTCCGGGTACTTGGCCATCGCCGCCTCGATCGTCGCCTTGAGCCCCGGCGCGATCGGAGTCGTCGCCGGGTCGGGAATCGTCGCTGGGTCTTTGGTGAGATCGACCGCGTCGTCCCAGCCGGGGACGCGCGACCCGTGGCCGAACCGCGGTACCGACCGCCTTCCGGTCGCACTCACCGGTCGATACCCCCGAGGATCGGGTCGAGCATCGCCAGCGTCGCGATCAGGTCGGCGATGTAGCTGTCCTTGACCATCGGCGCGAGCGCCTGGAGGTTTACGAAGCTCGGGTCGCGCATGTGCACGCGCGCCGGCTTCGCCGACCCGTCGGACCGCACGAAGCAGCCGAGCTCGCCGCGGGGGCTCTCGATCGGGTAGTAGGCCTCGCCGGGCGGAACCCGGAAGCCCTCGGTGACGAGCTTGAAGTGGTGGATCAGCGCCTCCATCGAGGTCGCGAGCTCGTGACGGGGCGGGAGCGCGACCTTGCGGTCGGTCGTGATGTGAGGGCCCTCGGGCAGTCCGTCGAGCGCCTGCTCGATGATCTTGCACGACTCGTAGAACTCGGCCTGACGGACCCGATAGCGGTCGTAGTTGTCGCCGACGGTGCCGACCGGGATCTTGAAGTCGAAGTGGTCGTAGCTCGAGTACGGGTGCGCCTTGCGCAGATCCCAGGGCTCGCCGGCCGCGCGCAGCAGCGGGCCGGTCACGCCGAGCGCCAGCAGGGTCTCCTTGTCGACCGGGCAGGTGCCGAGCAGCCGCTCGAGGACGATCTGGTTCTTCTCGAGCATGTCGGCGTATTGGTCCGCACGCCCGGGCATGATCTTGATGAACTCGCGCACCTTCCGCTCGAAGCCGAGTGGGATGTCCTCGAACACGCCGCCGACCTGGAAATAGCGTGTGTGCATCCGCTGCCCGGACGACATCTCGAACAGGTCGAGCGCGAGTTCCCGCTCTCGGAACGCGTACCAGAACATCGAGATCGCCCCGAGGTCGAGCGCGCTCGTACCGAGCCAGACCAGATGAGACGCGATCCGATTGAGCTCGAGGTGGATCACCCGCAGATACTGAGCACGCGGTGGCACCTCGATGTCGAGCAGCGTCTCGACGGCGCCGCAGTACGCCATCGCGTTGAAGTAGTAGCTGAGGTAGTCCATCCGCTCGACGACCGGGATCACCTTCCAGTAGGCCTTGTCCTCGGCCGTCTTCTCGATCCCGGTGTGGACGTAGCCGATGATCGGCTTGATGTCGCGAACGACCTCGCCCTCGAGCGTCGTCAACAGCCGCAGGACGCCGTGGGTCGACGGATGATGCGGCCCGATGTTGAGCGTCAACAGCTCGTGGGTCTCACCCATTCCAGCCGGGGAGCTCGACAGCGTGATCGACTCCTCGCGCTTGCGGTAGTCCTCGGGGCTGAGCGCGATCTGCCCGCCGCCCGTGCCTGAGCCGGTCACGGTCACTGGTACTTCCCGTAGTTCTGCTCTTCGTTGTACGTGAACAGCACCGGCTCGCCGCCGATCGGAAAGTCGCGCCGCTGCGGGTAGCCCTCGTAGTCCTCGGGCATCAGGATCCGGCGCAGGTCGGGATGGCCCTCGAACACCACCCCGAACATGTCGTACACCTCGCGCTCGGGAAAGTCCGCGCCCGGGAACAGCTCGACGACCGAGTCGATACGCGGATCCTCGGTCGACACCCTCGCCTTCACCGAGATCCGGTCGACGCGCTTGCGGTCGAGCATCTCGTAGAGCACGCCGAGGCGCGGCTCGTGCGGGTAGTAGTCGACGCCGTGGAGGCTCGCGAGCATCAAGTAGCCCTTGCCGCGCAGATGCTCGAGCACGGCCTTGATGCGGAGCGGGTTCGCCACGAGCACGGCCCGGCCGCGGTGGAACTCGGTGTCGAGGATCGAGTCGCTGTGCACGTCGCGGAGCTCCTGGGCCGTCAGCTCGAGCTCCGTGGCGTCAGGCACCTGAGGTGTCTCCCGGCTTGAACACGCTGATGTCGGCGCTGTCGAGCGCCGCCGCGTCCGGAAGCAGCTCCTCGGTGCCCTCGGCCTCGTACCGCTCGCGCCACCCGTGCGGGCTGTGCCCGTGGATCTTGTCGCGGAGCCTGAGGATCCCGTGCATCAGCGCCTCGGGTCGCGGCGGGCATCCCGGCACGTGCACGTCGATCGGCATGAACTTGTCCGACGGCACGAGCGCGTAGTTGTTGAACACGCCCATCGAGGAGCAGCACGCGCCCATCGAGATCGCCCACTTGGGCTCGAGCATCTGGTCCCAGATGCGCCGGATCACCGGCGCCATCTTGATCGACACCCGTCCGGACAGGATGATCAGGTCCGCCTGGCGGGGAGAGGCGCGGAACGCCTCGAAGCCGAAGCGCGCGATGTCGACCCGCGCGGCGACGATGTGGATCTGCTCGATCGCGCAGCAGGCGAGCCCGAACGTGAGCGGGTACATCGAGTTCCCCTGGGCCCAGGCTACGGCCTTGTCGACGGTCGTCGTGAGCACCCGCTCCTCGACGTACCGCTCGAGCTGCTCGTCGTCCATGCCGCGCAGCATGTCGCGGGACTTGAGCTGGCGGACTCGGAAGTCGCTGATCGGCTCGCGCTTTATTTCCATTCGAGCGCTCCCCGGCGCCAGACGTAGACGAACGCGATCATCAGCAGCACCACGAACGTCACGGTCTCGAACATCGCGAAGCTCCCGAACGCGCGCAGCTGGACCGCGATCGGGTACAGGAAGATGACCTCGATGTCGAACAGGATGAACAGCATCGCCACGAGGTAGAAGCTGATCCCGAAGCGGAAGCCGCGCTGGACCTCGGAGGGAAGCCCGCATTCGTATGGCTCGATCTTGGAGCGATTCGGTACCCGCCGGGAGACCAGCATGTTGAGCGTGCCGAACAGCAGCCCGACCGCCGATCCTAGGATCAGGAAGACGATCGCCGGCAGATAGTCGCGAAGCACGGCTGCCCGTTATATCACTGCTTGCGCGTAGCTTGTAACACTGTGTTACTTAGTGATGATTGCGGCTAGCTGATCGGTAGCAATGAAGCAGATTCATCTCGTCCTCGGAGTTGTGACGATCCTGTTGTCGGGCGCCGCAGCCGTGTGGGGCGGGTGGTGCTGGTGGCGGATGCAAAACAGCCGCTGGTTCTGGTGGCTGCTGCGGGCCTCCCAGGCGGCGATCGTCGTCGAGGCGGCGCTGGGGGGCGTGCTGCTGCTGCTCGGCCACAAGTCCCCTGGTCTCCACACGCTGTACGGCGTGCTGCCGTTGTTCGTCTCGTTCGTCGCCGAGCAGCTGCGGGTCTCGACCGCCCAGATCGTGCTCGACAAGGCCGGGTTCGAGTCCGCGCAGGCCGTCGGCGAGCTGCCCGAGGCCGAGCAGCGGGAGGTCGTGGTCACGATCCTCCGCCGCGAGCTCGGGGTGATGGCGCTCGCGGCGCTCGTGAACACGCTGCTGCTGGCGCGGGCGGCGATGACGCATTAGCGGCCCCTTAGTGCTCGGCGACGAGCCCCACGTCGTGGTAGCGGCCGCCGTACCACAGCAACGGGTCGCCGTCGCCGAGGCCCATCGACAGCACCTCGCCGATCGCGATCGTGTGGTCGCCGCCGGCGATCAGCTCGCGCAACGAGCACACGACCCACGACAGCGCGCCCACGATGATCGGGACGTCGTCCTGGAAACGATGCGCGACGCCGTCGAGCTTCTCCGATTCGGGCACCTTGGAGGCGAACACCTCGGCCAGCTCCTCCTGGCGGGAGCTGAGCACGTTGACGCCGAAGCGGCCGGCCTCGCGGACGATTGGGAGCGTGCGGGCGTTGTTCTTGAAGCACACGAGCGCGAGCAGGGGGTCGAGCGAAAGCGAGCACAGCGCGTTGGCGGTCATGCCGCCCGAGGCCGCCGGCGTGGCGCTCGTCACGACCGCGACGCCGGTCGCGAATCGTCCGAAGACCTCGCGAAACAGCTCCCGATCCGGCTCGACCGCCATCGCCGATCCGTTATAGCGATCGTTCGCGTGGCCCGGCGCCGGCCTTCTTGGTTGCCGCCGTGGAGACGATCGCGACTTTGGGGGTTGGTCTGAGCGAACGTCGTCAGGCCGGCGCCGGGATGGGCAGAGCTTCGGCGCAGGGGTCGTGGCTCCTGCTCCTTTCGTATGATCCGCCCCGAATGAGCCGACCCGCCAAGGTCCTCCTGTTGGGCGCGTTGCTCGCGTCAGCGGCTCTGTCGACCGCGTGCGGGACGGAGACGATCTCCGTTCCGAAGTCGCGAGCCGGTGCTCCACGAGGGCGCGGTGCTGTTCAACCAGCGCTGCTCCGGATGCCACACGCTGTCCTACGCGGCCACGCACGGCTCCGCCCAGAACGTCCGCACGGCCCAGGAGAACAACGGCCCGAACTTCGACGTCCGCTGCGAGCGGCCGGTGGCGCGGGTCCTGTACGCGATTCAGAACGGCGGGTTCTCGGGGGCGATCATGCCGCAGAACATCGTCGTCGGCGCGCAGGCGCTGGCGGTGGCGCAGTTCGTCGCGACCTACGCAGGCCGATCGGCGCCCAAGATACCCGGCGTCGTGCCGTGCGAGCAGGTCTCGATCGGGTCGATCGAGACGGCGCTCGCCGGGTCCTCCGCGCCGACCGGGTCGCCTGGGACCGTTACCGGGAACAGCACTGCGACCACCCCGGTGTCCCCCTAGCGACCGCACGCGCCCGGCCGCGCATGCTCGACATCCAGCTGATCCGACGCGATCCGGACGCCGTCCGCGCGGCGCTCGCCGCCGCGGCGAGGCGGCGGCGGCCGCGGTCGACCGGTTGCTCGAGCTCGATCGGCGCTGGCGCGCGATCACGACCGAGCTCGAGGAGCTGCGCGCCGAGCAGAACCGCGCGAGCAAGGGCCGCAAGGGCCCGCCGACGCCCGAGGAGCGCGAGCAGCTCGCCGCGCTCGCCGCGCGCGGCCGGCAGCTGAGCGACGAGGAGAACGCGGTGCGCGCCGAGCGCGACGGCGTGCTCGCGGCGCTGCCGAACCTGCCCGCCGAGGACGCCCCCGACGAGGACACGGTCCTGCACGAGGTCGGGGAAGCCGGCGCCACCGGCAAGGACCACCTCGAGCTCGCCGGCGACCGGATCGACATGGAGCGCGGGGCGCGGCTGTCCGGGTCGCGGTTCGCGTACCTGCGCGGCGACCTGGTGATGCTCGAGTTCGCGCTCGTCCGATTCGCGCTCGAGAAGCTGCGGGGCGAGGGGTTCGAGCCGGTCGTCCCGCCGGTGCTGGTCCGCGAGCGCGCGCTGTACGGAACCGGCTTCCTGCCCGACACCGAGCAGCAGATCTACCGGCTGCCCGACGACGACCTGTACCTGGTCGGCACCTCGGAGGTCGCGCTGGCGTCGCTGCACGACGACGAGATCCTCGCGCGAGGCGGACCTGCCGCTCCGCTACGCCGGCTTCTCGACCTGCTTCCGGCGCGAGGCCGGAGCCGCCGGCAAGGACACGCGCGGGATCTTCCGCGTGCACCAGTTCGACAAGGTCGAGATGTTCTGCTTCGTCGCGCCGGCCGAGGCGGCCAGCCGAGCACGAGCGGCTGCTGGCGATCGAGGAGTCGATCCTCGACGAGCTCGAGATCCCGTATCGCGTGGTCGCGATCGCGGTCGACGAGCTCGGCGCCTCGGCGGCGAAGAAGTACGACTGCGAGGCGTGGCTGCCGGGCCAGGGCCGCTACCGCGAGCTGACCTCGTGCTCGAACACGACCGACTACCAGGCCCGGCGGCTCGACATCCGCTACCGGCCGACGGACGGCCGGCCCGAGCACGTGCAGACGCTGAACGGCACCGCGGTCGCGGTCGGGCGCACGATCATCGCGCTGCTCGAGAACGGCCAGCAGGACGACGGCTCGGTGCGGCTGCCGGCGCCGCTCGTCGCCTACGGCGCGCCCGAGGTGCTGCCGCCGGCGGCGTGAGGACTCGCCCCGGTCCGGGCGCGCGAGGCCGGCTCGCTCGCCGGCTAGCTGACGACGCGAGCGCGCGCGCCGACTGGTCCTCGAGGACCACCAGCGCGGCGCGCGGAGGCCCGCACGACGCGACCCGCGCGCGCAGGCGCACGCCGAACGTGTTCCAGGGCCGCACGAACGCGCTCAACGGCTCGTCGGCGCCGGCGGCCGCCTCCGCGAGGGCGGCGGCGAACCGGGCGGGCCGGCCCGCCTCGGCGTCGGCGGGAATCAGCAGCTGGACCACGGGGCGGTTGACGGCGCTGTCCTCGGTGACCCCGAGCAGCGTCTCAGCGCGCCACGACATCGCCTGGACGAGCAGAGAGCTGTCGATCACGAGGAACGCGTCCCGGTGGCTGGGAGCGATGTCCGCACGCGTCTCGAGCATCACCCCGAGGCCGCACGACCGGCACACGCGCGCCAGCGGCGCCGGGCGGCTGTTCGCCGGTTGAGGGCGCGGCGCAATGGCCGCAGAACCACGAGCACTCGACGGGTTCGGTTAGCCGCCGGCTGTACGAGTCTCAGTGCTGGACGTAGGTCTGGTGTTCCCCTCATTGCCCCTGTAAGGATGCTAACTCTTAGATCGGCGTTTCGGAAGCTTCCACCGAAGAATTGTGCAAGTTGTTAGATCCCATCGACCGGTTTGGGACGCGGCTGAACTTAAGCCCGCTCGTCTCGACAAATGACTGGTCTCGACGCGCGTCCAGCCGCGAATCGAACCGTGCAAATTGCGCATTGACGCAGGAATGCGCCATCGACTGCTTTCCTCGACCATTACCCACGATAGCGCAGCTATTGTCGCCAAACCCCCCGGGTGGGGGGTGTCGCACGATGTGAACCGCCGGTCCGCGTGGGTCCGCCCGCTCGTTCGGGGTGGCGGTGGCGGGGCCTCGGAAGCGGAGAGGGGGGGATTCGAACCCCCGAACGAGGTCACCCCCGTTACGCGATTTCCAGTCGCGCCCGTTCAACCGCTCCGGCACCTCTCCGTTCGGCGCGCGAAGCGTACCGCGCACGGTGGCGCGGCGCCGCGGGGTTCGAGGCTCGCCGACGCTCTCAGATCTGCCACGCGCCGTCCCGCAGCAGCGGCACCTCGGCGCCACCGGGCTCGATCCCCGTGACCGCGACCTCGTTCGCTCCGATCATGAAGTCGATGTGGATCTCGCTGCGGTTGATCCGCTCATGATCGTCGCTATCGACCACCGTGAAGTCGAGCCCCTCGCCGAGCGCGATGTGGCTGGCGGCGTTCTCGTCGAGCAGCGTGTCGAAGAACACCGTGTCGAGGTTGCCGATCCGGCTGTCGCGATCGACGAGCGCGACCTCGCCGAGGCGGGCGGCGCCCGGATCGCGCTGGGACAGCGTGCGCAGCGTGTCCGCCCCGCTGGTCGGCGTCGATCTCGACGGCGACGCCGCCCTCGAACCGCACGCGCAAGCCGGTGATCATCACCCCGGACACGAACAGCGGCTTGGTCGAACGGACGTAGCCGTCGACCCGCGCGGGATCGGGCGTGGTGAACACCTCCTCGGTCGGGAAGGTTCGGTGCGTGAACGATGCCGTCGACGGTCGTGATGCGCGCGCAGTGCCACCGGCTCGAAGGCAGCAGGCCGACGGTCAGGTCGGTCCCGGGGCCTTCGAAGCGCACCGCTTCCAGGCGCATGCTCGTCGAGCTTGTGGGCGACCGTCGTCAGGCGGTCCATCCGCTGCTCCCACGCGGCGACCGGATCGTCCTCGTCGACCCGGCAGACGTGCGCGACCTCGTTCCACAGCCGCTCGAGCGCGTCGGCGCTCGAAGCTCCGGGTGGACGAGCTCGGCCCACGCCTCGGTTGGGCAGGGCATCGCCGTCCAGTTTGTAGTCCGCTGGTTGACGATCTCGATCGACTCCCGGAGCCGCGGCAGCAGGTCCTTGCCGAGCACGCGCCGGGTCGACCCCGTCCATGATGTGCGGCGCCACCGGGCCCGTCAGCGCGATCAGCGCGCAGCGGTGCTCGCCGAGCGCGCGCATCCGCTCGCCGTACCAGGGGGGCACGAACCCGAGCGTCTCGGGTCCGGCGTGCAGCGCGCGGATCGCGCTTGAGATGGATGTCGAACACGTTCAGGTCGACGAACTTGGCGCCGGCCTCGTAGGCGGCCTGCGCGACCGCGCGGGTGAGCGGCTCCTTTCCGGGTTCGGAGCTGAGCGCTGACGATCTGACCAGGTTGGACGTTCGCGCCGAAGCGGACGATCAGCTCGGCGAGCGCGTGGATCTTGTCGTGGTGCCGGCACCCATGACCGGGGAGGATGGCACCCGTCCGCCGTGCACGCATTGACAACCATCCGCGCCCGTACCGGCATGCAGCTGGCCCCCCGCGAAGCGTAGAGTCGATCCGGTGGCGAGAGCGTTGCGCAATCTCGACGAGCAGCGTGCGGCCGTGCTCGAGTCTCTGTGCGAGGCGATCGTGCCCGGATCGGGCCGCGTCGGCCCGATCGTCTACATCGACGCGATCATGTCGGAGATGCCGGCGCCTCAGCGCGAGGCGGTCGAGCAGTCGATCGACGCGCTTGCGGACGCGGCGCTCGGGGGAGCCGAGGCGCTGGGGCCGCACGCGCTCACGCCCGCCTTCCAGATGATCAGGGCGCTCGCGATCGAGGCGTTTTACAGCGACTTCGTCGCCCCCGGGGCGAGCGGCCCGAGCGCGTACGAGGAGATCGACTTCCACTCGCCGCTCGCGATGCGGATCAAGAAGGACTGGTCATACCTCGGATTGGTCGGGTCATGAGCGAGCGGTTCGAAGTGGTGATCGTCGGCTCGGGCGCCGGCGGCGGCGTCGTCGCCGGCGAGCTCGCAGAGCGCGGCCGCTCGGTGCTGCTGCTCGAGGCCGGTGGTCACTGGGTCGCGGCGGACTTCACGCGCTGGGAGAGCCGGGCAGCGCATGACTACTGGTGGCCGCTGAGCTTCGCATTCCCGGCGGGCGATCCCAGCGTCGGCCCCGTCGTGATGATCAGCGGGCGGTGCATCGGGGGCAGCACGACGATCAACACGAAGGTGGCGCTCCGCGCGACGCAGCGTGAGCTCGACAAGTGGCACGCGGCGACCGGCGTTCGCAACGAGCGCGGCGAGCCGATCTCGTGCGCCGATCTCGACCCCTACTACGACCGCGTCGAGGCATACCTCGGCGTGCGTGACCGCTCGACCGATTGGGATCGCAAGCGGTGCGTGCAGACCGCCAAGCGCGGGTTCGAAGCCGTCGGTGCGACGCTCGAGCCGGTGCGCGCCTACGTCGACGAGAACTGCGAGCAGTGCGGCTCGTGCTTGCAGGGGTGCCCCACGAACGCCGGCAAGTCGACGATGAACACCTACATCCAGCGCAACTGGCTCGCGGGCGCCCTCGCGGTTCGGCCGAACTCGTTCGTCCGGCGGGTGCTGATCGACGACCGCGGCGACGGACCCAAGGCGACCGGCGTGGAGTACGTCGACGCATCGGGCGAGACGCACACCGTCGAGGCGGACGTCGTCGTGGTGGCAGCCGGATCGCTTCGCACGCCGCAGGTCCTGATGCGCTCGGAGGTTCCGAACCCGAACCTCGGCAAGCACCTCGGCTTGCATCCGGCCCAGTTCGTGTTCGGCCTGTTCGACGAGCCCCAGGACGCCCACATGGTGGCCCCGATCACCGGGCACTGCTACGACTTCGCCGCCGACGAGGACGGCGGGTTCGCGGTCGAGGCGGCGACCGTCCAGGACCCGATCGGGTTCGCGGCCGGGCTGTGCGATGAGAACGGGCCGATGTGGGGCCAGCCGCTGGTCGACGCGGCCAGGAAGTACCGCCGCTGGATCGGGCTGCTCAACATGTCCAACGACGACAGCAACGCCAGCGTCTCGCTCGACGAGCACGGGAACGAGCTGTTCCTGTCCGACTTTCAGCCGAACGAGCTCGAGCGGATCGACCAGGCCCGCGCGTTCTCGACGCGCGTGCTCGAGGCGGCCGGCGCCACGCAGATCCTGTGGTCCGGTCTCGCCACCACGCACATGCAGGGCAGCTGCCGGATGGGTGACGATCCCGCCACCTCCGTGGTCGACACCCATGGTCAGTCGCACGAGGTCACGCGCCTGTACGTTGGCGACAGCTCGGCGCACCCGTGCACACTCTCGGTCAACCCCTCGCTGACGATCATGGCGCTCGCCGCCCGCCTGGCTGACTACCTGGACTCGGGCGCCGGCGGCCAGCTCACGGCCGGCCGCGAGCAGCTCGTGGCATGACCGGTTGGCGATGAGTGGGGGGCAGGCGATACGCCCCGCCGAGGGCCTGTTTGCGCCCCCGCGGCGGGTCGACGCGATCGCCGACCTGCTCGCCAACGTGTGGCAGTTCGGCTACGTGACGACGGATCTGAACCGCGCGGTTGAGTTCATGTCCGAGCGCTTCGGGCTCGAGCATTGCGTGAAGCTCCCCGCCGGCGGCGCCACATTCCTGGTCGGCGACGAGCCCGCGGAGTGGGACGCGAAGTTCGCGATGGGCGCCCGCGGGGGCAAGATCGTCGAGCTGATCGAGCCGGTCGCCGGCTGCATCGATTTCTACACGCGAGTCCTGCCGCCCGACGGATCGTTCGCGGTTCGCCTGCACCACCTGGCGACGTTCATCGAAAGCGGCGAGGACGAGTGGGAGCGGCTCGGCGGGCTGCTCGCCGCGTCCGGGCTGAAGGTCGACTACACCGTGCTGATCCCGGACCGCGTGCGCGCCGGCTACGTCGACACGACCGCCGAGCTCGGGCACTGGCTCGAGATCTGCCAGCTTCAGCCCGACGACATCGAGTTCTTCAGCGCACTGGTCGCCGATAGCGCCTAGCGGGTAGCGGCTTGCGTGACGGCGCCCATCAGCGTCATGCTGTCGGGCGTCACACAACACGGAGGGAGAGCATGAGCGAGCCGATTCTTAGCGGGCTGATGATGGACGAATATCCGCTGTCGCTGACCACGGTCGTCGAGCGCTCAGAGCAGCTCACCGCCGACCGCAAGGTGGTTTCCAGAAGACCCGACGGGTCGATCCACCGCACGACGATGGGGCAGTGCGCGACGCGCGCGCGGCGGATCGCGTCAGCGCTCGCCGAGCTTGGCATCGGCGAAGGCGACCGCGTCGGGACGCTGCTGTGGAACCAGCCCGAGCATCTCGAGCTGTATTACGGCGTGCCGTCGATGGGGGCGGTCATCCACACGCTCAATCCGCGGCTACATCCCGACGAGCTCGCGTTCATCGCGGGCGACGCCGCGGACCGCGCGATCGTCGTCGACGAGTGCCTGCTGCCGGCATTCGACGCGTTCCGCTCGGCTCACGAGTTCGAGCACGTGATCGTCGTCTCGCAGGGCGGTGAGGTCCCCGACGGTGCGATCGACTACGAGTTGCTGATCGACGCGGCGGAGCCGATGGACTGGCCGGCGCCTCACGAGCGCCGAGCCGCGGCCATCTGCTACACGTCGGGCACGACCGGCCGGCCCAAGGGCGTCCTGTACTCGCACCGCGCGCTCGTCATGCACTCGATGGCCGCGGCGCTGCCCGACGCGATGAACGTCTCGACTCGAGACACCGTCCTGCCGGTCGTCCCGATGTTCCACGCGAACGCCTGGGGAATCCCGTACACCGCGAGCATGGTCGGGGCATCGCTGGTGCTGCCGGGTCCGCATCTGGATGCCGAGAGCGTGCTTGACCTGCTCGCTGAGGAGCGCGTCACGCTCACCGCGGGTGTGCCGACGGTGTGGATGGCGATGCTGAAGGCGATCGAGACCGAGCCGGATCGCTGGGATCTGAGTTCGCTGAATCGCCTGCTGGTGGGCGGCTCCGCCGTGCCCAAGAGCATGATCGAGGGCTACCAGCGGCTGGGTCTATTCATCGTCCAGGGATGGGGCATGACCGAGACCTCCCCGCTCGCGAGCACGGCGATCGTGCCCCCGGAGATGGATGACGCGCCGGACGACGAGAAGTTCGAGTACCGCGCGCGGCAGGGCACGCCGGCTCCGTTCGTCGACATCCGCGCCCGCGGCGACGATGGCGAGCTGATCCCGTGGGACGACGAGGCGATCGGCGAGCTCGAGGTGCGCGGTCCGTGGGTCGCGGCCGCGTACTTCCAGGGGAGCGGCGCCGAGAAGTTCACCGACGACGGCTGGTTCCAGACCGGCGACGTGGTCCGGATCAACGGTCAGGGCTGCCTGCGCATTACCGATCGCACCAAGGACCTGGTCAAGTCCGGCGGCGAATGGATCTCCTCGGTCGACATGGAGAACCTGCTTATGGGGCACTCGGCGGTCGCGGAAGCGGCGGTGATCGCGATCCCCGACGACCAGTGGGGAGAGCGGCCGATGGCGATCGTCGTGCTGAAGGACGGCACGGAGGCCACCGCTGAGGAACTGCGCGAACACCTCGCGAAGGGATTCGCAAAATGGCAGCTTCCAGAGCGGGTCGAGTTCATCGACGAGATCCCGCGCACGGCGACCGGCAAGTTCAAGAAGACCTCATTGCGTGAGCAATTCGTAAAGACGGCAGTTTGAGGATCGAGAATTGGTCCTGGTGAGAAGATCAATATTGGTCCTGCTCGGTCACAACTGAGACCACTTAGGACTGCTATACACGAAGACGTGCCGGCAGAGGAAACCGGAGCAGCTACTTCGGTGGCCACCGCCGTCGGCGGGGCGGTCGTCGAGGCGCGCGACCTTGAACGCCAGTACGGCGAGGGCGCGACCGCCGTGCACGCGTTGCGTGGCGTTTCACTCAGCGTCGAACGCGGCCAGCTTGTGGCCGTGATGGGTCCTTCGGGCTCGGGCAAGTCGACGCTGATGCACATCCTCGCTGGCCTCGACAAGCCGACCAGCGGAACGGTGACGATCGCCGGCACCGAGATCACTCACCTCGACGACGCTGACATGACTCACCTACGCCGGGATCACATCGGCTTCGTCTTCCAGTTCTTCAACCTGCTGCCGATGCTGAGCGCCGAGGAGAACGTACTGCTGCCGCTGTCGATCGCCGGCGAGAAGCCCGATCAGGAGTGGCTCGATCAGTTGCTCGCTAAGACCGGGCTCACCGACCGGCGGCGCCACCGGCCCTCGGAGCTCTCAGGCGGTCAGCAGCAGCGCGTCGCCATCGCGCGGGCGCTGGTGACGAAGCCGACGATCCTGTTCGCCGACGAGCCGACTGGAAACCTCGACTCGAAGACCGGCGGCGAGATCCTCGATCTGCTTCGCGATTCCGCGCGTGACTACAACCAGACGATCGTGATGGTGACCCACGAGGCGCGTGCCGCCGCGATCGCCGATCGCGTCCTGTTCCTTGCGGACGGACTGATCGTGAAGGAGCTCACCGACACGGATGCGGCCCAGGTGCTCGAAGTGATGAGCACGCTGCAGTCGTGACCAGGGTCGCGATCCGCGGTCTTCTCGGACGCAAGCTCCGCGCCGCGCTGACCGCGTTCGCGATCGTGATCGGCGTCGCGATGGTGAGCGGGACATTCGTGTTGACCGACACGATCAAGTCGGCATTCACCACGGTGTTCACCACGGTCTACCAGAACACCGACGCGGTGATCACGGGCAAGAGCGCGATCTCGTCGAGCAACAACGGCAACGCGCCGACGACGCCGTCCCTGCCTGCTTCGCTGTTGACCCAGGTGCGGGCGCTCCCGTCCGTCGGCGTCGCATCGGGAGGCATCTCGGATACCGCCCAGCTGGTCGGCAAGAACGGCAAGGTGATCTCGAGCGGTGGCGCCCCCGGCCTCGCCTTCAGTTACTCGCCGGCCGGCAAGCATTTCAACCCGCTGACGCTCACCAGCGGCAGCTTCCCGACTGGCCCGGACGAGATCGACATCGACGCGTCGACCGCCAGCAAGCACGACTACAAGGTCGGCGATGAGATCGGGGTCGTCGCACGTGGCCCTGTGGAGCGGTTCCGGATCGCGGGAACGGTCCAGATCGGCGGCGTCTCCTCTCTCGGGGGTGCCACGATCTCGGTCTTCACGCTGCCGAGGGCTCAGCAGCTCTTCAACAAAGTCGGGAAGTACGACTCGATCAGCCTCGCGGCCAAGCAGGGGTATTCGCCCCAGCAGGTGGTGAATCAGGTCAAGCCGCTGCTCGGGCCGAGTGCGCAGGTCAAGACCGGCCAGGCGCAGGCCCAGCAGGCGACCAAGGACACCAGCGGGTTCCTCAACATCTTCCAGGACTTCCTGCTCGCGTTCGGCGGCATCGCCCTGTTCGTCGGGAGCTTCGTGATCGCCAACACGCTTTCGATCACGATCGCCCAGCGCACCCGCGAGTTGGCGACGCTCCGCACGCTCGGCGCGACCCGCCGCCAGGTTCTCCGCTCGGTCCTCGTCGAGGCGTTCCTGATCGGAACGCTCGCCTCGATCGTCGGGCTGTTCCTCGGTCTGCTGCTCGCCAAGGCACTCAACTCGCTGCTCGTGTCGTTCGGGATCAACCTGCCGCAGGCGGCCACCGTGTTCAAGACGCGGACGATCATCATCTCCTTGCTCGTCGGGATCATCATCACGCTGATCGCGGCCGTGAGGCCGGCGCTGCGTGCGACACGCGTCCCTCCGATCGCCGCGGCCCGCGAGGGCGCGCTGCTGCCTCCGTCGCGGTGGGCGAAGTTCGGCCCGTACGCAGCCGCGGCGACCGTCATCGTCGCCGTCGTGCTGATGCTGGTCGGCTTGTTGGCGAGCGGATTGTCGACCGGGCTGCGGCTGCTCGCGGTGGGTGTGGGGGCCGTAGCGCTGTTCATCGGAATCTCGATGCTGGCGCCGAAGCTGGTGCCGCCGCTCGTCAAGGTCCTGGGCTGGCCCGCGACCAAGATCGGCGGTTCGGCGGGCGAGCTCGCCGAGGGCAACTCGGCGCGCAATCCGGCGCGGACCGCCTCGACCGCGTCGGCTCTGATGATCGGGCTGGCGCTGGTGACGCTCGTCGCAGTCCTCGCCGCGGGGCTGCGGACCGGATTCAAGAGCTCGGTCAACAAGGCATTCGTCGCAAATTACGCAATCACCGCCACGAACAACTTCTCGCCGATCAGCCTCTCCTCCGAGCGGGCGGTGCGCACCGTCCCCGGAGTGACTGGGGTGGTGGGCGTGCGCGCCGGGGACGGGAAGGCGTTCGGGTCCCACATCAACCTCACGGGCGTTCCCCCCAACGCCAGCGAAGCGATTAACGTCGATTGGCAGGTGGGCGGCCCCGGCATTCCGGCGCAGCTCGGGAACAACGGCGCATTCGTCAACAAGGACTACGCCAAGGCGCAACACCTGCAAGTCGGATCGCCGCTATCGGTGGAGACTCCGACCGGCCGGTTCCTGCAGCTGAAGCTCATCGGGATCACCAACCCGCCCAAGGGTGGCGATCCGTATGGCGACATCTCGGTCTCCCAGGCGTTGTTCGACCGCGAGTATCAGAACCCGCAGAACCTGTTCACGTTCGTCAACATGCACGGCGGCGTCACCCAGGCGAATACGAATCAGCTGAATGCGGCCCTCGCGGGATTCCCCGACGCCAAGCTCCAGACGAAGTCCCAGTTCATCGATAATCAGCTGCAGGGGCTGAACACGTTGCTCAACCTGCTCTACGTGCTGTTGTCGCTGTCGATCGTGGTCAGCCTGTTCGGAATCGTCAACACCCTCGTGCTGACCGTGTTCGAGCGGACGCGCGAGCTCGGCATGCTCCGGGCCGTCGGCATGAGCCGGCGTCAGGTGCGGCGGATGATCCGTCACGAGAGCGTCATCACCGCGTTGATTGGCGCGGCCTTCGGGATCCCGTTGGGCATCCTGCTCGCGGCGCTGATCGGCGCCGCGATCGACTTCGGAACGTTCACGGTCCCCGTCGGAACGTTGATCGTGTTCGTGATCGCCGCGGTGATCGCCGGGCTGATCGCCGCGATCTGGCCCGCCAGGCGCGCCGGTCGGCTCAACGTGCTCGAGGCGCTCTCGTACGAGTAGCGGAGTTCCGGCCCCGTTACGCCGGCCGGATGAGGGCGATCGACGAGGTCCCGTGGCCGACGAGCTTGCCGTCTTTGTTACGGGCGTGGGCCTCTGAGAACGCAACCTGCCGACCGACTCGGAGCGCCTTGCCGGTCACCTCAAGCTCGCCGGTGTCGGCCCGGACCGGACTCAGGAAACTCACCTTGATCTCGATCGAGCTGATGGCGACGCTGGCAGGGAGCCGTGACTGGACCGCACAACCGCACGCCGAGTCGAGCAGCATGCACAGCAGGCCCCCGTGGACGAGCCCGCCCGGGTTGTAGGTCGACTCGTCGGGGGTGCACCGGAACACCGCCTCGCCGTCACCGACCGAATGCAACCGCGCGCCGACCAGGGCGGCGAACGGCGGCACGGGCAGCTCGCCGTCGATGATCGCCTGAAGATGCTCACGTCCGGTCGCGCGAGCGCCGGCGGTGGCCGAGATCGCCGGGTCATACCAGCTGATGGTCTTGCTCCGCGGCACTCCCCAGCCGTCGGTTGTGTGCTCGGTCGCGCTGCTCATGCGGTGGCGTCGATGTTCTGGAGCCTCACCTGACCGCGAGCGATCAGCTTGCCGTCGTCGGGGCGGCGGATCTCGACCTGCCATAGCTGCTGCGTGCGCCCCTGGTGAATCGGGGTCGCCTCGACCGACAGCCGCCCGCTCTTGTGCGGACGCACGAAGTCGGTTTGGTTCGAGACGCCGACTGCCTGCATTCCCCGGTCTCGTATCGCTTCGAACGCGCCGACGGTCGCGAACGTCTCGACGACCGTCGTGTACAGACCGCCGTGGACGAGGCCCCACGGTTGGTGGTGGCGCTCGTCGGCGGCGACCGAACCGACGACGCGCGTCGGGCTCTGCTCGTCGAACTCGATCTCGAGGAGGCGCAGCAAGTCACTCGCGCTGGTCAGGTGGTCGGTCATCGTGGTCGCCGAGGGATCACGCATTCTGGCTGCTGGCGCCGACGAGCCCGGGCGTCGCGGTCGGTGGCGCGTCGGTTGCGGAAGCGGGCGCGTCGGTCGCGGTTGCCGGCGCCGGGCGGCGCCGCACGAGGAGCAGGAAGCCGACCACGCCACCGGCGAACGCGATCACGGCGATCACGGTCCATCCGCGCTGGTAGGCCGCGAGCACCTGCGCCGGCGAATCGGGCGTCCCCAGAACCGCGATCAGCACGGCCACGCCAATCGCGAGGCCGACCTGGCGGAGCATGTTCACGACCGCGGAACCGGTCGCGAACGAGGTCGGCGGGAGCGAGGCGGCGGCCGTGGCCATCATCGTCGGGAGCGTGAGGCCGACGCCGATTCCGGTCAGCAGCAGGCCGCCGAGCACGTCGCCGACGTAGTCGGGGCGTAGGCCGGCCGCGAGCGCCATCCAGGCCATCCCGGCGGCGAAGATCGTCGATCCGGCTGCGATCACGACGCCGGAGCCGAACCGTGTGATCAGGCGTCCGGCGACGAGGAACGAGAACAGCGGGACCATGATCGGGCCCGGCACGATTGACAGCCCTGTCGTCAGCGCTGACCAGTGCCACACGTCCTGGGCCCACAGGACCCGCGACAGCAGCATCCCGCCGAACGCCACCGAGAACAGCAGGGCCACCGCAGACGCGCCGGTGAACGGCCGCACCGCGAACAGCGCGCGGTCGACCAGCGGGTTGTCGTGGCGGGCACTGCGGAGCGCGAACAGGCCCAGCAGCACGACCGCGAGCGTGAGCACTCCGATCGTGCGCGGGTCTCCCCATCCCCACGTCCCGCCCTCGACAAGTCCGAGCGTCAGCGCGCCGACGCCGCCGGTGATCAGTAGTGCGCTGAGCCAGTCGGGCCAAGGGATCGGATGTCCGGGGACATTGGGCAGCAGGCGCCAGCCCGCGATCAGCGCCGCCACGCCGACCGGAACGTTCACCAGGAACACCCAGCGCCAGCTCGCGGCCACGAGCAGGCCCCCGACGGCGGGGCCGAGCGCGGCGGCGATTCCTCCGACCGCCGTCCAGGTCCGAACCGCGCTATGGCGCCGCTCGGGGGGGAACGTGGCCAGGATCAGCCCGAGCGAGGTCGGCGTGAGCAGCGCTGCGCCGGCGGCCTGGAGCACGCGGAAGCCGATCAGCATCGGCAGGCTGGTCGCCGCCGCGCACGCCGCCGAAGCCGCGACGAAGATCGCGACGCCGAGCAAGAAGCCCCGTTCGCGCCGGTAGCGGTCCGCGAGGCGGCCAAACAGCACGAGCAGCGACGCGTACACGATCGCGTAGGCGTTCAGTACCCACGACAGGCCGCCGAGGCCGGTGACGCCGAAGCTTCCGGCCATCTGCGGCAGGGCCACGTTGACGATGAACAGGTCGAGGCTCGCCATCACGACGCCGGCGCACACGATCACCAGGACGAGGTTGGGAGAGGCCACGGGCCTGCCGCGACGGGCAGAGATGCGTGAGGCGGAAAGGACCGGGATCCGCGCTCGGGAAGGCTGGCTTAGCGAGGGCATAGCCAGCATCCTACCACGCTGGCTAAACAAGGCGCTAGTCAGCTATGATGCTCGTATGTCCGCACTAGCACCCGCACCCGGATCCGCACCGGCACAGACCCCCGTCCGACTGACCGGAGCGCTCGACCCCCGCGAGGGGTGGAAGGCCGAGCGCTGCACGATCGCCAAGTCGCTCGAGGTGCTGAGCACCCGCTCGGCGGTGCTGATCCTGCGCGAGGCGTTCTACGGCACCACACGCTTCGACGACTTCGCCGAGCGCGTCGGGATCAGCGAGCCCGCGACCGCCGCGCGGCTGCGCGAGCTCGTCGACGATGGGCTGCTCGAGCGAGAGGACTACCGCGAGCCCGGCAAGCGGACCCGCCAGCAGTACCGCCTCACCGAAAAGGGCGCCGATCTGTTCCCGGTGCTGGTCGCGCTGATGCAGTGGGGCGACCGCTGGCTCGACGACCGCGGTGGTCCGATCGAGCTGCTCCACCGCGACTGCGGCGAGACCGTCGGCGTCGAGGTGCGGTGCGCCGCCGGCCACCTGGTGCAGACGGGCGAGATCGACGTCGCCCTGCGCCGGCGCGGCTAGACGCCGGCTGGGGATGCTTCGCCGGCGCGGCTATGCGCCGGCCGGGGACGCGAGGAAGCTCTGGATCGCCGGCGTCGCGCTCGCGGGCTCGTCGAGCAGGAACAGATGGCCCGCGCCCTTGACCACCTCCAGGCGGCCGTGCGGGAGCGCGCCGGCGAGGTACCGGCCGTTGGCGAGCGGCACGACCGGATCGCGGTCGCCGTGCACGACCAGTGTGTGATGGCGCACGTCTCCGAGCCAGGCGTGGCTGCTCCAGCCCGACAGCGCGTACAGCTGGTAGACGTATCCGAGCGCTGTCGGCGGCCGGGCCAGGCGCTCCTCGATGCCGGCGTCGAGCGTGGCTCGGTCCCGGGCGGTCCGTCCGCCGGCGATGATCGGCAGGATCAGCTCGGCGAGCTGCCGGTTCCAGTAGCGCGCCGGCGTGAGCATCAGCATCGCCACGATCGGGTTCGGAGGAATGCTCGGCAGGCCCGGCGAGGTGGCGCAAAGCACCAGCCGCCCGACCCGGTCGGGCGCGCGATGGGCCAGCTCCTGCGCGACGACGCCACCGAGCGAATAGCCAAGCACGTCGATCCGGGCGTATCCGAAGTGGTCGAGCAGCTGCGCCACCAGCCGGGCCAGCTGCGGCATCCGCATCGGCCAGCCCGGCCGCGCCGATCCGCCCGTGCCGGGTAGATCGAACGCGATCAGCTCACGCTCGCCGCCGAGCTCGCCGGCGAACGGCTGCCACATCTCGAGGTTCGCTCCGAGCCCGTTGATCAGCAGCAGCGGCGAGCCGTGACCGCTGCGTGCGACCCGCAGCGCCGGCGCTCCCGGCATCTCCACGAGCTCGACGGTCGCTCCGGGCCAGGGAGGCGCTTCGGCACGAGCGTCGCGGCCGTCGATGCGTAGATTCCCCACCAGAGCAGGGGAATATATGGCCCCGCACGGATCGAGGGCCGGTCGGTGGTTGGGTGACGGCGGTTGCCGAGCGCCCGTGTCGGCTGCCGTGGCGGATCGGGGGCGCCGGCACCGCGGGTTGTCGCTCGCGGTCGTCGCCAGTGGTCGTCGCCTTCGGTCGTCGCGCGCGCGGTCACCGCTCGGGCGAGGCCTGCGGTGGCGCCGGCGGGGTGTGGCGCCGGCGCGCGAGCGCCTCCAACACGGCGGCCTCGTCGACCCTCAGATCGGCGAGCACCGGTGCGATCTTCTCATCGCGGGTGAGCGCGAGCAGGACGTCGCGGGGCTCGATCTCCGAGCGTCCGTCGTCGAGCGCTCGCCCGGCCGCGAGGGTCAGCAGCCGGCGCACGCCGGCGCCGGGGCCGACCCGGATCCATTCCTCGAAGCCCGACTGCGTCTCATCCGGCGGGTGCGGCAGGTCGCCAGGCGGCCGGCGCGGCGCGCCTGCGGCAGACAGCGTCCGGATCACCTCGATGCGGATCTGGTCCGAGGTAACGCCCAAATCGTGAAGGATCCGTGCAGCCGCGCCGTCGTCGAGCGCCGCCAGGCCGAGCAGGATGTGCTCGGTGCCGATGTAGTTGTGGCCGAGACCGATCGCCTCGCGCGACGCGAGCTCGAGCACCCGCTTCGCCCTCGGGGTGAACGGGACCTGGCCGGCGACCGACTCCTGACCGACGCCGACCGTGCGCACGACCTCGCCCCGCACTCGGTCGACCGTGATGCCCAACGAACCGATGACACGCGCGGCCACCCCTTCGCGATCGCGGACGAGGCCGAGCAGGATGTGCTCGGTTCCGATGTGGTCGTGCCTGAACCCGTTCGCTTCTTCGTGAGCCAGGACCACGACCTGACGGGCTCGCTCTGTGAACCGCTCGAACAGGGCAACAGAATCCCACCGCCGGCGCGGGCGGGCAAGGAGTGGTGGGAGGCGTGCCGGCGGAGTGGTGGCGGCTGCCCGCCCGATGGCGGCGCCGGCGTCAGTCGCCGGAGTTGTACTTGAACGAGATTCCGAGGCGTACCCGGTAGTTGACGAGCGACCCGTTCTCGATCGTCACGTCCTGGCGCACGACCTCGGCGACGCGGAGATCACGGACCGTCTTGGCGGCGGTCTCGACCGCGTTGCGCGCCGCGGCTTCCCACGAGTCGCTGCTGACGCCAATCACTTCGGTGACGCGGTAGACGCTGTCTGCCATTGAAGGCTCCCCTCGATTGATGGTGGTCGTCGACTTCGGTCCGGCGGTGGCGCGAGCCTACAGCCGCGAGGTGTGTGCGGCCACCCCTAGGGGGTCTTGGTTCCGACCGACGTGCGCGCGAGACTTCCCACAAGCAAACGCTCTTCGGGACGAACGGCACCAGGCAGACAAACCCACGCTGACCGCGTGGAGGAACGCCACGGCGTGAACTCTGGCCGATCGCCCCGGGAGCGTCTACGCCTGAGCGGCAGGCGACGGAGCTCGAGCATGAAGGGCAGCTTATGAGTTACGTCAAGAAGGTCTTGCTGCGCTTGGCTAACGGTGGGTGTGGTTGGATCAGCGGATGGCAAGTGAGCGGTCGATCGCGATCCCGCGGCCGGTCGGCGCCGATCTCGACTGGCGCCCGGCGGCGCGGCCCGCGCGGACCGAGCTCGCGGGCACGCACGTCGTACTGCGGCCGCTCGATGCGGACCGTGACGCCGGGTCGCTGCACGCGCAGTCGCATCCGCCGGCGGCGGATCCGGGCATGTGGACCTATCTCCCGTACGGCCCATACCGCGATCCGGGCGACCTTCGGGACGCGCTCCGGCGCTTCCAGGCGTCCGAGGATCCGCTGTTCTTCACGCTGCTGCCGCTGCCGGGAGGCCAGCCCGCCGGGGTCGCGTCATACCTCCGGATGACGCCCGAGCACGGCGTGATCGAGATCGGGCACATCTGGTTCGGCGCGTCGCTGCGGCGGACGACGGCCGCGACCGAGGCGATCTACCTGCTCGCCGCGCACGCGTTCGACGAGCTCGGCTATCGCCGGCTCGAATGGAAGTGCGACTCGCTCAACCAGGCCTCGCGCCGGGCGGCCGATCGCTTCGGGTTTCGCTTCGAGGGCGTGTTCCGCCATCACATGGTCGTCAAGGGGCGCAACCGCGACTCGGCCTGGTTCGCGATCACCGACGACGAGTGGCCGGCGGTGCGCGCCGGCTTCCGCGCATGGCTCGACCCGGCCAACCTCGACGACAGCGGGCGGCAGCGCCACAGCCTCGGCGAACTGATCGCCGGCTCGCAAGCGGACCGATGACTGTTGCTGCTGAGCGGAGTCGTACCGGGCATGAACTCTGTTAGTTGCCAAATATCGATATCGCTCGACGGCTTCGTCGCCGGGCCGAACCAGAGCGTCGAGAACCCGCTCGGCGAGGGCGGGATGCGGCTGCACCAGTGGCTGTTCGACGCCGCCGGCTGGCGCCGGCGTCACGGGCTCGAGGGCGGCGACGGCGGTGCGGACTCGGATGTCATCGACGAGGTCAACGCCGGCGTCGGCGCCTACATCATGGGCCGCAAGATGTTCGGCGGCGCCGGGACATGGGATGACGAGTGGACAGGCTGGTGGGGCGAGGACCCGCCCTTCAACGTGCCGGTGTTCGTGCTTACCCACCACCCGCGGGAGCCGCTGCCGATGCAGGGCGGGACCACGTTCACGTTCGTCACCGAGGGGATCGAGGCGGCTCTCGATCAGGCCCGCGCGGCCGCCGGCGACAACGACGTGATGATCGCGGGTGGCGCGAGCGCGGTGCAGCAGTATCTGGCCGCCGGACTGCTCGACGAGCTCTACCTGCACATCGTCCCGGTCGTCCTCGGCGCCGGCGAGCGCCTGCTCGACAACGTCGGCGATCCCAAGCTGCAGCCCGTCGAGGTCGTCGCCTCGCCCGCGGTGACCCACGTGAAGTACCGCGTGGCCAACGATCCCTCGGCGCGCGGCGAGAAGTGAGCGGGTCCGGCAGCTGACATCGACCAAGCGCGGAGCGCGGTACGTTGGGTAAATGGAGACGACACCGGGGCTGACCGTTCGTGGCCTCGGCCGGAGTTATGGCGGCTTCGAGGCGCTGGCGGACCTCGACCTTGAGATCCGCCCGGGGGAGTGCGTGGCGATCGTCGGTCACAACGGCTCGGGCAAGACCACCGCGGTCCGGACGATCGCCGGGCTGCTCGAGCCGACGGCCGGGATCGTGGAGGTGGCGGGCTCGCCCGTCCACGACGAGCCGGCCAGCATCGAGGCTCGGGCCGCGATGGCGGTCGTCCCCGACACCCCGTCGCTATATCCGGATCTGACGGTCCGCGAGCACCTCGAGTTGGTCGCGGTCGCGCACGGCGTGACTGGGGATGACCTCGACGGGCGGATCGACTCGTTGCTGGGGCGCCTCGGGCTCGAGGACAAGAGCCAGGCGCGGCCCGGCGAGCTGTCGCGAGGGATGCGACAGAAGGTCCAGCTCGCATGTGCGCTGGTCCGCCCGCACCGGCTGCTGGTGCTCGACGAGCCGGTGGTGGGTCTCGATCCCTCCTCGCAGAGGACGCTTAGAGAGCTGCTGCTCGAGGCCAAGCACGCCGGCGTCGCCGTGATGCTGACCACGCATCAGCTGGAGTTCGCACGCGGGATCGCCGACCGGGCGGTGGTGCTCAGCGAAGGAGTCGTCGTTGCCGACGGTCCGTATGACGAGGTCATCGACGGCGAAGCGATCGACCGGCTCGGGCCCCCGTGACTGCCGGCGCTCTAGCGGATTCGCGCGACCGCGCTCGGGCGACCCGCGCCTTCCTGCGGTCGCGGCGGACGAGGTTCCGGCCGACCGCTTACCAGATCTATACGACCCTGGTGGTCGGCGCGATCGCCGGAGCGCTCGCCGGCCACGCCGTCTCGACGCTGATCGGCGGCAGCCTCGACGCCCACAGGCTGCTCGTGTTCGGGCCGGTCGCGCTCATGCTCGTGCTGCTGACCGCGCTGCGGTTCGGCACGTGGCAAGGCCCGGTCGGCTTCTCGTCGGCCGATGTCAGCTTCCTGCTCACCGCCCCGATCGCGATCGCGGCGCTCGTCAGACCCAAGCTCGATCACGGTTTGTGGCTCGGCGCGGCCGCCGGCGCGGTCGTCGCCGGAGTCGCGATCCTGCTGACGGCCGGAGGCGGCGCAAGCATCAGCCTCGGCCGGGCGCTCGGCGCCGTCGCGGGGCTCGCAGCGTTCGCAGCGTTCGCGGTCGCCGCGAGCTGGCTCGTCGAGTCCTCGCGAAGAGCGTCCGGGCTCGTGCGCCGCGCGAGCCCCGGCGTGCTCGTGGCCGGCGCCGCCCTGCTCGCGGTCAGCGCCACCTCGGTCGGCCGCTCGATCGGTATCTGGTCGGGACCCTGGGGCTGGGCGGTCGCCCCGCTCGCCGGGACCTCCGGCTGGCCGGTGGCCGTCGCCGCGATCCTGATCACGGCCACGGCCGCGACGACCCTCGCGAGGCACCGCGCAGCCGCGGCCGGCGCCGAGGTGTTCTTGGCCCGGGCACAGACTCGATCTGGCCTCACCGCCTCGGCGTTCACGCTTGACTACCGGAGCGCCCAACTCACATATCGCTCGGGGCTTCCGGCTCGAGCGATGCGGCTGTGGCGGATCCGTCGACCCCGGCAAGCCCGTCGGGTGATCCTGTGGCGCGACGCGCTCGCGATGATCCGGGAGCCGGCGCGGCTCGGCTGGGCGACTCTGTTCGCGGCCGCCGCGGTCGTCGAGGCGGTCACCCATCCGGGACGACCGCTGCCGGCCGGGGTCGCCGCGGTGGCCCTGTACTTCGCCGCGGGCCTGCTGTGTGAGCCGCTGCGGATCGACGTCGACGCTCCCGACACCGGCGCGCTGCTGTTGTCGTGGCCGTTCGCTCGCCTGCTCATCGCCCACTGCGCGCTCCCTGTCCTCGTCCTGAGCGCGATCGCCGCGACCGCGATCCTCGGCACGGTGCTGGCGGGTGCTGCCGGCGTCGCCGCGCTCGCTCTCATCCCCACGGTGCTCGTGCCGATCATCGCCACCGCGGTGCTGTCCGCGGCGCTCGCGACGCGCCGGGGCGGGAGGGTCGATGAGAACCTGCTCGGGCGGCTCCTAACCCTCGACGCATCCAATCCGGGGATCGCGGCCGTCGCCGTGCTATGGCTGATCCCCTGGCTGATCGGCGCGGTCGTCGTGATCGGGGGAGCGCTCGTGATCCTCGGCCACGGCGCCGCGGGGCACGGCTCGGTGATCGTTGCCGGCGCGCTCGCGTTCGGGCTGGCCGGCGCCGCCACCGCGGTCCTGGCCCGCCTCGCCGCCGACTCGACCCGTCCGGACCGCTAGCCGCCGTCGGCGGGCGCCGCTGCGGTCAGTGGGCGCCCGGGGCGAACGCGAACAACCCGACAATGGGTCATAAGTCCGCACTCGACCCCTCCGCCCGGGCTTGCGTTCAGCCGTGCGCGAGCTTCGGTGAAGCCGCGGGTTGGGTCGACCACTCGAAGCCGGCCGGGAGGTTGGCTCCTTGCGTGGTGCAGTTGGCCGCGGCCACTGCGATCGCGGCGGTGGCGGCGCGCTCGAGCGCGTCCGCGTTGGCGGCGTCGTGCTGGAGGAGCGCGTGGGCGGTCCACCAGGTGAGGAAGCCCGCGACGAATGCGTCTCCGGCTCCGATCGTGTCGACGACCTCGACCACCGGCACCCGGACCGATCGCTCGCCGGTGGCGGTGTGAATGCTGACCGGCGCCGGCCCATCGGTGACGAGCACCGCCGCGGGTCCGAGCTCGAGCAGGCTCCGCGCGGCGTCGAGCCACGTCGCGTCCGGGCGCAGGAGCCGCAGATCGTCGGTGGAGACCTTGACGATGTCGACCTGGCGCAGGACCGTGTCGACCATCTCGCGATACGCCGTCAGCTCCGTCACCACCCCAGGACGGCAGTTCGGGTCCAGCAGGATCGTCGCGCCCGGCGGCTTCTGGCTGGATGAGCGCGGTCTGGCTCGTCGCGGTCGGCTCGATCAGGAGTCCGAGGCCGCCGAGTGCGATCGCGGTCGACCCCTCGAGGATCTCTGGCGGAACGTCTGCGGCGCTCAGTTGCGCTGCAGACGTGCCCTGCAGGTAGAACCGGTACTCGGCCGTGCCGGTCTCGTCGAGCCTTGCGATCGCGAGCGTTGTCGGGGCCGGCGTGGTGTCGCCGACCGCGACCCGGACGCCGGCTTCTTCGAGCGTGGACCGCAGCTGCTTGCCGAAGCCGTCGTCGGAGAGCTTGCCGAGAAACTGGCAGTCGCCGCCGAGCCGAGCGATCGTCCGCGCGACGTTGAACGGAGCCCCACCGGGCAGCGCCGTCACCGACCCCGACGGGTCGATGACGATGTCGATCAACGCCTCGCCGGCGACCGTGATCATGATTACGGCCGCTCCGTGGGCCGCTGGATGTCAACCCGGTCCGCTACGCCGCACACGTGCGGCATGTTATGGCCGATGAGGCCCGACGCGGCGCGCCGCCCGCTAGAGGTCGACCAGCTCCGTCTCTTCGGCGGTCAGACCGGGCGAGTCGCACCGCGCGTAGTCGCACACGTACGGCCGACCGACCGAGTCGACGTGGAAATGAACGTCGTGCTGCACCGTAGCCGGGACCGAGCGGCGCAGGGCTCGATTGACGGAAGCTGCGATTCGGAAAGTCATGCTTTCTCCTTGTGCTCGTTGGACGTGCCGGAGCCGTATGCCCCGCACAAGCTAGACTTGAACGCATCTTGCATACCAGCTGCTTCCCAAGTGTATCGGCGGCGTGAGCGCGGACCCTCACTCGCTCGCTGAAGGCCCGGCGAGGTCGGCGGGGGCGCGGGCGTATCGGTACGTGAAGGAGCGGCTGCTCGACGGCCGCTACTCGGGCGGGGTGCTCCTCAGCGAGAACGCGCTGGCCCGCGAGCTCGGCATCTCCCGGACGCCGGTCCGCGAGGCGTTCGTGCAGCTCGAGGCCGAGGAGCTGCTCGACCTGTATCCGCGGCGCGGCGCGCTCATCCGGCCGGTCTCGATGTCCGAGGCCGAGGACGTGCTCGAGGCGCGGCTGCTGATCGAGACGCACTGCGTCCGGCGCGTCGCCGCGCAGGGCCCTGCGCTGGCGGCGACGCTGTTCGACGCGATCGCCGACCAGAAGCGCGCGCTCCCCGACGGTGGCGCGGGCTTCACGGTGACCGACCGCGAGTTCCACCGCGCGATCGTCGCCGCCAACCGCAACGCGATCCTGGTCCGCCAATACGACGCCCTGCGCGACCGCCAGCAGCGGATGACCGCGGCGCTGGTGGCGCGTGATCCGGCTCGCATGGCCCAATTCATCGCCGAGCACCGCAAGATCGCCGGCGCGATCGAGCGGCGAGACGCCGAACAGGCGGTGGTCCTCGTCGACGGGCATCTGCGGCGCGCATACGAGTTCGCCCAACGCTCGCGTCCCTGATTGCGCCGCTCGCTCACGCGTCCCTCGCCGCTGCCGCTCCACGAATACGATCGGCTCACCGACGGCGGGTGGCGCTAGCCCCACCCCGCACGACTCCGGCTGTCCGGCTGTTCAGAGTGGTGGGCGGCCTTCACGCTTTCCGTCATGTCGAACGGAACCCCACCGGCAGCCCGCGCCGTCGATCTCACCAAGACATACGGGAGCGGCGACGTGGCCGTCCGCGCCCTGGATGGGGTCGACGTCGAGTTCGAGCGCGGCCGCTTCACAGCGGTCATGGGACCGTCTGGGTCGGGCAAGTCGACGCTGATGCACTGCATGGCCGGGCTCGACGTACCGACGTCGGGTCACTCCTTCATCGGTGACGACGACATCGGGCTGCTCGACGACGCCGGGCTGACGCAGTTGCGGCGGGACCGGATCGGGTTCGTGTTCCAGTCGTTCAACCTCGTTCCGACCCTCACGGCCGCGGACAACATCACTCTCCCCGGCGACCTCGCCGGCACAGAGGTGGACCGGGCTTGGTTCGAGTACCTGGTCGGCCGGCTTGGCGTCGCGGAGCGGCTGTCACACCGTCCGAGCCAGCTGTCCGGTGGCCAGCAGCAGCGCGTCGCCTGCGCACGAGCGCTGATCGGGCGGCCGGAGCTGATCTTCGCCGACGAGCCAACCGGCAACCTGGACTCGAATGCCGCGGCGGAAGTGCTCGAGTTCCTTCGCCACGCGGTCACAGACGATGGTCAGTCGATCGTGATGGTCACCCACGACGCATACGCGGCCGCGTACGCCGACCGAGTCGTGTTCCTCGCCGACGGCACCGTGGTTGGAGAGCTCGCCTCTCCAACCGCCGACAGCATTCTCGAGCAGATGAAGCGACTCGGGAGCTGACATGCGAAAGGTAACCGTCAGTGGCCTCCTAGCCCGCAAACTGCGCCTCGCGCTCACTGCGCTCGCGATCGTCCTCGGGGTGACGTTCGTCACCGGCACGCTGATCCTCGGCGACACGCTCAACAGCACGTTCAACAACCTGATCGGGACCGCGTATCAGCACGTCAACTTCGAGATCCGGGGCAAGGCGGTCCTCAACGAAACCGGCGCCGCCGCCGTCCAGGGCACAGTCGACCGCAAGCCGGTCCCGGAGTCGATCGCGAGCGTCGTCAGCCGCCTGCCGGGAGTCGCGTTCGTGCACGGCTCGGTCGAGGGCTACGCCCAGTTCCTCGACCGCGATGGAAACGCGATCGGGGGCGGTGGCGGCTCGACGCTCGGATTCTCGTTCGACCCCAACCAGCAACTGTCTCCGTACCGGCTCGTCGAGGGCAAGGCACCCACCACCGCCGATGACGTGGTGATGGACAAGGCGACGGCGACCAAGCACCACTACTCGGTCGGCGACAGGGTGCTGATGAACCTGCCCGACCGCGCGCAGACGTTCACGATCACCGGGATCGTCACCTTCGGCACCGACAACAACCTCGCCGGGGTGACACTCGCGGGGTTCGACCTGCAGACCGCGCAGAAGGTGTTCTCCTCCGAGGGTTACTACGACACGATCAGCGTGCTGGCAGCGCCGGGGGCGGACAGCGTCAACCTTACCCACGCGATCGACAAGGTCCTTCCGCCGGGCGTCGAGGTGGTTAGCGGCCAGACGGTCGCGAACGAGCTGTCGAACGCGGTCGACAACGAGCTGTCGTTCATCTCGACCGCGCTGCTGATCTTCGCCGCGATCTCGCTGTTCGTCGGCGGGTTCACGATTTTCAACACGTTCTCGATCACCGTCGGTCAACGGACGCGCGAGCTCGCGCTGCTGCGCATCGTCGGCGCGAGCCGCCGGCAGGTGTTCCGCTCGGTGCTCGGCGAAGCCGCGCTGACCGGGCTTGTCGCCTCCCTGATCGGCCTCGCGCTCGGCGTCCTCGCCGCGCTCGGCCTGAAGGCGCTGCTCAAGGCGTTCGGCATCGAGCTGCCGTCCTCGCCGCTGGTGTTCGAGGCGCGGACCGTGGTGGTCGCGATTGCCGTCGGCGTCGGGGTGACAGTGACCTCGGCGATCCTCCCCGCTCGGCGCGCGGTGCGAATCGCGCCGGTCGCCGCGCTGGTGGAGGACAGCGGCGACGAGGGCGACACGGTGCGGCGGCGGCGCGTGACCGCCGGCGTCGCCGTGGCGATCCTCGGACTCGCGGCGGTGGTGGCCGGGCTGGCCAAGCCGACGGTTGGGCTGGTCGGCCTCGGCGCGGCGCTGGTGTTCGTCGCGACGGGCATGCTCGTGCCGGCCGCGGCGCGGCCGCTGTCGAGCGCGCTCGGACGGCCGCTCGCCTCGCTGCTCGGCACTCCTGGGAGGCTCGGGCGCGAGAACTCGATGCGCAACCCGCGCCGGACCGCGCAGACCGCGGGCGCGCTCATGATCGGACTCGCGCTGGTATCGACGATCGCCGTCCTCGGCGCCTCACTCAGCGCGTCGGCCAAGGACAGCGTCGACAGGGCGGTCAGCGCCGACTACATCGTCACCGGCTCGGGCGGCTTCAGCAAATCGGTGGCGCCCGCGGTTTCGCGGCTGCCGGGAGTCACCACCGCGACCACGATCTACCAGGGTCAGTTCGAGTTCAGGAGCTCGCTCTCGACGCTCGTGGCCGCGACGCCCGCCAATCTCTCACGGACGGTCACCCTGCACGTCACGGCCGGCAGCGGCGCCCCCGCGATGGCCGCGGGAAAGCTGCTGATCGACACCACGACCGCTACCGCCGACGACCTCCATGTCGGTTCGGTGGTAGCGGTCAAGTTCGCCCAGACCGGAGCCTCGACGATGACCATCGGCGGGATCTACAAGCCGAACCCGCTCGTCGGCAGCTTCGTGGTCGGCGACGGTTTCTTCGCGACGCACTTCGACAATCCACTCCCGATCGGCGTGCTGCTCAGCACTGCGCCCGGCGCTCCCGACCTCGGCCCGGCGCTGAACCGCGCGCTGACGCCGTACGCGAACGTCGGCTACAAGACCCGAGCGCAGTTCGAGCAGTCACAGCAGGACAAGATCAACCAGGAACTCGGGCTGGTCTACGTGCTGCTCGCGCTGGCCGTGCTCGTCGCGCTGATCGGGATCGTCAACACGCTGATGCTGTCCGTGTTCGAGCGCACGCGCGAAATCGGGCTGCTCCGAGCGGTGGGAATGAAGCGCCGGCAGGTGCGGGCGATGATCCGCTCGGAGGCGGTGATCGTCGCGCTGTTCGGCGCCGTCGTCGGGATCGTGATCGGGGCGGGACTCGGAATCGCGCTGGCCTCGTCGCTGCGGCAGAACGGCGTCACGGACATTGCGGTTCCGATCCCGAGCCTGATCGCGTTCCTGATCCTGTCCGCGCTGCTCGGGCTGATCGCCGCCACCTGGCCGGCGCGCCGGGCCGCGAACCTCGACGTGCTGGCCGCGATCGCTACCGAGTAGCCGGCTGGGTGAGATACCGCTCCCCGGCGGCCCGAGCGTGTTTCGCGTGTTCGACTCCGCGCTTCCGCTCGGGGTGGCGGCCAGCGCGGCCGGAGCGGTGGCGCTGATCGTGGCGACGGGCGTCACCCGTCGACGGGCCTCGCTCGCGAGCGGCGGAATCGTCCACGCCGATCCCGTGTGAACCGTTCGATCCGCTGCGCGACCAGGTCCGGGTGCTCGACGACGTCGGTCGAGTGGGTGACGACGCCCGGCACGAGGATCTTGCCCTCGGGCAGCTGCACGTCCCGCCACAGTGCCCACTCGTGCTCGTGACGCGCGTTGGCGCCCTCGATCAGATACGCCTGGGCCTTGACCTCGAGCAGGATGTCGACGAGGTGCACGAGCTCGAGGTCGTGGGCAACACGAACCCGGCGTCGACGATCAGCTCGTACTCGACGCGCAGCGCGTCGGCGAGCGCGTACAGGTACTCGACGTCGTCGGCGTAGTACGCGTTCGCGCGATAGACCTCGAGGCTGGCCGGCGCGGTCGAGGTCAAGAACGCGTCCTCGCCCGGCTCGCAGGCGCGGAGGATCTCGATCTCGCGCCGCACCTGCTCGTGTCCGGCATATGAGATCGGACCGGCGCAGACCCACCGCAGCCGGCGCGCGCTGACCTGCCCGCCGGGGGTGTAGAACAGCGTCCCGCGGTCGGTGGCATAACGGTAGAACGCGTCGAACTCCTCGCGGTCGCGTCCCTGCGCGATCAGGGGCTTCTCGTCGCCCGCGCGGGTCTCGAATCCGGCGAAGCGGTCGTCGGCGAACGACAGCCAGTCGCCGCCCTTGGTGTACTCGCCCTCGTTGATCAGGTCGAGGCCGAGCTCGCGCTGGCGGTGGACGGCGTTCGCGACCGCCTCGCGGAGCTCCGCGTCGGTCGCCGGGGCGGCCTCGTACAGCCACGGCAGGCTGCCGGCGTGCGTCGTCAGGATTCGCGTCGTGCTCCGCTTCATCAGCGAGGAACGTGAACCTATAGCTCCGACCGTGCCGGCGTAAGCTCGCGACATGGCGCACCACGACGAGGGCCCGTACCGCTCGAGCTCGCCCGATTCCTATCTGGTGCAGACCCGAGCGCTGGCGGCCGTTGCGCTGCTCGCGCTCGCCGGCGGGGTCGTGCTGGACGTGGTCACACGCAGTTTCTGGGCTCGCAACAGCCTGCTCGCCGGGCTTCTGTCAAGCCTGATCGTGGTGGTCCTGTCGGTCGCGGTCGTCAACGAGTTGGTCGAGCGTCGCAAGCGCCGGCGGTGGAGCGTGCTCGCCCAATACGTCATGCTCGAGCTCGTCCGCCAAGCCCGACTGGTCTGGACCAGCGTGATGGAGATTGCTGGTTTGATGCCGGCGGACGCGACCGACGCCGCGTCGATCGATGCCGCTGCTCACGCGGTGCAGGACTCGCCGCGGTTGAAGGATGCGATCGCCAAAGCGCTGGCCGACGGCGCCCGGCGCCGGCGGTTGCACGACGGGATCACAGCGTTCGTCGCCGACGGTGACGACGTGCTCGGGCGGTGGGCCGGGGTGATGCTCAATGCCGATGCATACGCCGAGATCATCGACCGACACGTCGAGCTCGCGACCGACGTCGCCTGGCTTGGCAGCCTGCTCGACAGCCTCGAGCCGACCGACGACATCGTCAAGCGACGTCGGAACGCAAGTGCCCCCGCGATCCGGCTCGGAGGCGAGGTCGACGACGAGCACCTGACCGACAGGATCGTGACGATCACCCAGCTCGCCGAGGAGCTCGACCGCCTCACGCTCGAGATCGCCATGCGCATCGTTCCCATGGAGTGGTGGGCAGCGCGCCTGGGCACGACCGTTCCCGCCACACGATTCGGCGACGACGCCAAGAGCGTGCGCACACCAAGCGCCCAGGGCCGGTAACCGGTCGCTCGAGCCCTTGCCGGGATTTGACCCTTGACTTCCGCTCGACCGAGAGGTAATAAACGAGACCCTGACGGAAGCGTCCTCGGTCTCAGAAAGGCCGCGGGACGACCGGACGGAATGCCCGTGGCGGGGTCCAAGGAGGGAGGCCCCGTACGGTCGGCAGACGCGTCGTCGTTGCGGCGAGCTACGGCGAGTCCCACCGTGTCCCCAACCGGAGATCACCACGCGGCTTCCGGGCCGCTGAGAAAGGAGAGCCTCGATGGCCACGACGTATGAGTCCGTGATGGATCTCGCGCAAGCGCTCAGAAGAGCGGAGGAAGCACATGGCAAGCACGAGGAGCGAACGGGCAAGGCCGACCCGGACTGGCCGGACTGGTACGCGCTCTACATGGTGCGAGAGCGCGCGGGCGAGGAGCTGCCGGAATGAGCAGCGACTACGACGTGATCGTGCTCGGGGCGGGGTCGCCGGGTGAGCACTGTGCGGGCGCTTTGGCCGAGGGCGGCCTGCGGGTGGCCGTCGTCGAGCGCGAGCTCGTCGGAGGGGAGTGCTCGTATTGGGCGTGCATCCCATCGAAGACCCTGCTGCGGCCGGGCGAAGCGGTCCACGGGGCGCGCGAGGCGGCGGCGACCGCCGACGTTGACGTCGAGGCGGCGCTTGCTTGGCGTGACTTCATGGTCTCGGACTACTCCGACACCGGAGCGGCGCGGTGGCTGACTGATAACGGCATCGAGCTATTGCGCGGCACCGGTCGGCTGGCCGGCCCGGGAGTCGTCGAGGTCGATGGCGTAAGCCACACCGCCGACCACGTCGTCCTCGCGAACGGCGCCGATCCGGTGATGCCGCCCGTCCCGGGCCTTCGTGAGCTCGAGGGCGTATGGACTAATCGCGAGGTGACCTCGATGAAGGCCGTTCCGCGTCGGCTGCTCATCCTGGGGGCTGGGCCCGTCGGGGTGGAGATGGCGCAGGCGGTGCGGCGGCTCGGCGGCGAGGCTGTGCTCACCGACATGGCTGAGCACGTGCTCGGGCGCGAGCCGGCGCCGCTGGGTGAGGCGCTCGGCGAGGTTCTCCGTGGCGAGGGCATCGAGCTCGTCCTGTCGGCGAACGCGACGGCCGCGCGTCGCGATGGCGATGACTACGTGCTCGAGATCGACGACGGGCGTGAGCTGCGCGGCGACCGGCTGCTGGTCGCCACCGGCCGGCGGCCGCGCGTGCGCGGAATCGGGCTCGAGACCGTCGGTGTCGAGCCGGACGCTCACGGAGTCCCGGTCGACATGCACCTGCGCGCAGCGGATCGTCTCTGGGCGATCGGGGACGTGAACGGCGTGTGGCCGCTGACCCACGTTGGCAAGTACGAGGGCGAAGTGGTCGCCGCGAACATCCTCGGGGAGCCGCGAAAGGCCAACTACGAGGCCGTGCCGCGAGTGGTCTACACGGACCCGCAAGCCGCGGCCGTGGGCGCTGGCGCCGGGCGCTTCAGCGCGATGGTCCCCGTATCGGAGGTCGCGAAGACCGCCACCTACACACGGGCGTACGCCGACGAGAACGGCTTCCTGACGCTGCTGAGCGACGGCCAGCGGCTGACCGGGGCTTACGCGCTCGGCCCCGAGGCAGGCGAATGGCTGCAGCAGGCCACGCTGGCGATCCGGGCTCACGTCCCAATCGACGTCCTGGCCGACACGATCCAGCCGTTCCCCACGTTCTCGGAGATCTACGTCGCCGCGCTGAAAGTCCTCCGACGCGAGATCGCCGCCGCGCAGAAGCCAATCGGCGCCGGGCCGCCGATGCCGAGCTGACGGAAGGAGAGACGATGACCGCCGCAACGATCGACCCGCCGACCGGGCGCGAGGAGCTCGTCGGGCAAACCGTCGTCGTGATCGGCGGCAGCGCCGGAATCGGTCTGGAGACGGCACGGCTTGCACGAGCCAAGGGAGCCAGCGTGATCCTGACCGGCCGCGATCCCGATCGGCTGCAGCACGCCGTAACCGAGCTCGGGGCAACGAGCTCGGCGACGTTCGATGCCAACGATCCGGGTGCCCTCGAAGGCTTCTTCGAGGATCTCCCGGCACCGATCGACCATGTCATGGCGACGGCCGGGCGGCCGTACTACTCGCCACTCGCCGACATGGACTTCGATGAGGCGCGCCGCGGGATCACCGAGCATCCGATGCTGATGCTCGGCGTCGCGCGCTACGCCGGCCCGAAGGTCCGACCCGGCGGCACACTTCTGTTCATGTCCGGCACCGGGGGCCGCCCCGGCATCGGCCTCGGGATCATCTCGGCGATGTCCGCGGCCCTTCCCGCCCTGGCGGCCAATCTGGCGCTCGAGATCGCGCCGGTTCGGGTCAACCTGATCGCAGCCGGCTTCGTCGACACTCCCCTGTCGGCGTCGCTCCTCGGCGATCAGCTCGAACAGCGGCGCAGCGAGCTCCGCGCCACCCTCCCGATCGGCCGAGTCGTCGGACCCCGGGACGTCGCCGCGCTTGCCGTTCATCTCATGACGAACACCGCACTGACCGGGGCGACATACGACATCGACGGCGGCCAGCAGCTCGTCGGCTGAAGGGCAACCCGGCGAGTGGCTCGGTCGGCCTGCGTATCGCGGGAGGCGCGGCCCAGCCGCCACAGGGTGAGCTAAGCGTTTCCTTAAGTGTGCTTGACGCCCGGGGTGGTCGAACGCGAGAGTTCCTCGGGAGGAGTGACGATCGGATCGCGGAGGTGGAATGAGAGCCCGGATCCGGTGAGCTGATTAGATGATCGATTCCGGCGTCGTCGACGCGACACAGGACGTGCTGATCAACTGGCTACAGGACGGCCGGCGGATCGTCCAGGCGCTGCTGGTGGCCGTCGAGGGGTCGGCCCCGCTGCCCGTCGGGGCGATGCTCGTCGTCGACGAGCACGGCGCGATCGAAGGCTCGATCACCGGCGGGTGCGTGGAGAGCTCGGTCGTCCAGGAGTCGGAGGCGCTCCTGGCCGGGAAGCGCGGTCCGGGAGTGCTCACCTACGGGATCTCCGACGAGCTTGCGGGGACCGTCGGCCTGATGTGCGGCGGGACCGTGCACATCTTCGTTGACGAGCTCGATGCCGACGCCGGGCGAACCGAGCTGGCCGCGCTCCGGGCGCACGCGCAGGGGAGGCCGGTGGCAATCGCGACCGCGCTCGACGGCGACAACGCGGGCGCGCGACTCGCGATCATCGACGATCGCGTCGTGGGATCGCTGCACGGCCCGGAGCTCCTCGATCGCAACGCCGCCCGCGAGGCGCGAGGGCTGCTCGAGGAGGGCAGGACGACGGTGAGGCGCTTCGGCGCTGACGGCGCGACTCTCGGCGACGAGCGCCCCATCCACATACGGGCTTACGCTCCGCCACCGAAGATGATGATCGTCGGCGCGATCGACTTCTCGGCCGCGATCGCCCCGTTCGCTTCGCAGATCGGTTTTGAGGTGACGATCTGCGACGCCCGCGACCGCTTCGCCCGTTCGAGCCGGTTCTCGTCGGTCGCGACGGTGAGGGTCGGCTGGCCTCAGGAGGTGATCGGTGAGGTGCCACTCGGCCCGCGGGACGTGGTGCTGATCTTCACCCACGATCCGAAGTTCGACGAGCCGGCGCTGCTCGCCGCGCTGGAGACTGGCGCGGGCTACATCGGCGCGCTGGGTAGCCGCAAGACCACCGCCGACCGCGAGCGACGCTTGCGCCTGGCGGGCGCCAGCGACGACGACCTGTCCCGGATCCACGCTCCCTGCGGGCTCGACATCGGCAGCCGAACGGCAGAGGAGACGGCGATCTCGGTGCTGGCGGAGATCATCTCGATGCGGGCACGACGCGCAGCGGCGCCGCTGCGGGAGACGCGCGGTCCGATCCACGCCCGCGAGCCGGTGGCATGAACGCGCGGCACCGCCGGCCCAGCCCGTGACGCGGCGGCGCCCTCAGGTGCCGCAGAACCGCAACCGATCGTTGGTGATCGCGACGATCCCGACCAGTGCGCCGCTGTCGTCGACCACAGGCACGCGACGGGTCGGATGCGCGAGCGCCAGTTCCCGCGCGTCCACGGCGGGCGCCTGCGGACGTACCGCCGGTCCCTGAGCCGCATGGACGGCGGCCGGGCCGCCGGGATCGATATCAGCGGGCAGATCAGTCGCGGGAATCGAGCCGAGGTAACGCTCCCCTTCGACGAGCAGCGCGACCCGGCGCGAGGTGCTCGCGGCGAAGTACTCCCGGACCTCGCCCACGGTCACTGATGCGGGCAGGGTCGAGATGTGTCGATGCATTACGTCGGCGGCTGTGAGGCCCTCCGCCTCGCGCAATTCGGTCATTCACAGATGGTGGCAAAACCACGGACCGATGCCAAGACGTAGATGCGCCCGGCCTCGATGAAACCCGATGAGGAGCAATAGACTCGGCTGGGTGAAGCCCCGGGAGCGTCAACTTGGAGACTTGCGCTTGGCCGCGAAGGCCGCGGACCGAGGGAAGGCCGCCCAGCAGCAGTGGCCCGCCTTCGAGAAGCGGTTGAGCGAGTTGGGCTACAGCCCGCGCGCGATCGCGCACGCGTTCCACACTCTGAGCGGCCCGGGGACTGTGGACGAGGCGCTGGCGGCGCTTCGCGCGCCCGTGCCCGAATCACATCCCATCGCGCTGAGCTTCGAAGTCACCGAGACTCGTGGCGGTCCCTCGGCGGCGAACCGGGTCACGATCACGTCCGTCGAGCGCGACGGCTCGGTCATCCACGTCAACTACGACGTCGTCCCGCCGCCCGACCTCGGTTCTCACCAAGCTCGAGGCGAGGCCAAGGACGATCTTGGCAACGACTACGTTGGTCTCGGCGGCCATTTCGGGATCACCGGGAGGATCGACAGCGCCGGCCGGGGCAGCAAGCGCGGCCAGGGGAGGCTCAAGGTCCCGCTACCTCCCCCGGCAGCGACCACGCTTCGCATCCGGATCAGGTGGGAAGCGTCCGGCGTGATCCGCATGCCGTGGGAAGCTTCTCCCCCGTCGATCTGGAACGCACCAGCTCACGAGGTCCACGTCTCGCTTCCGGACTGATCGACCGCCTCACCCCTCCCGAGAGGCTCGCGACTGCGGATTCAGACCGCGGCCACGCACGGCTCGCTGCGCCGGCCACGGCCGGCACCGTCGACGACCGCGGGCGTGAGCGCAACCGTCGGCAGCATCCGGTCAAGCAGCGCGAACGCCGAGCGCTGCAGGCCCTCCAGGGTCGGGACGAGAGCGGCCCGCGCGGCGTCGCGCGCGGCAGCGCGGTCGGCCCCCGCTCGTGCCGTCCGTGCGACCGTGGCGGCGGCGTCACCGGCGATCTCACGCGCCACGGCTCGTGCGCGATCTCCTGTGATGTCACCAACTTCCAGCCGTGCGGCAGCCCACGCGGCAGCGCCCGCTGAGGCCCAGGCGGCCTCCCGAGCGGCCGCCCGCCCGGCTGCCCACGGGGTCCACGCCGCGGGTCGCGCGGGGCCGAGCGCCGCGGACCAGGCCGCGCGAGTGTCGCGTCGCGCGAGTCCGAGCGCGACGAGCCCGGATTGCAGCGCCGGGACATCCACGATCGCCGGTAGCTCCTGGAGCAGGTGGGCAGACCGGCGAAGGCCCGCAATCGTCAGCCATCGCGGCGCGTAGGTGCGGACCAGCCAATCCATGGCCATCCAGGCACGCATTTCGTCGAGCCCGTCGTCGGCGGTTCCGATCGTGCGGGTCAGATACGGACGCAGCCGCTGGCGCGGACCGTCGTCGAGATTGTCGTTGAGCGTCGTGCAGAAGGCTCGCAACACCGGGCTCACACAGGCGGGCTGGTCGCTATGAGGCTCTCCCGCCAGGTAGCTGACCCACTCCATCGCGCACCGTCCGTCGTCGGGGGTGGCGTGCGTCCCGTAGGCGAGCATATAGTCGGTGCTCATCGTTCCTCCTGGGGTGAAGCTGGTTGCTCCTCGGATTTTCACGCAGCCGGACGCCAAGTCAAGTGCCCCGCTCGCGCCTTGGGTCGTTACGATCCCATCGGGTGAGCTGGGAAGTCTGGTCGGCGCCGCTGTGCCCGTGCCTCTTTCATGTCCGCCGACCTTGAGCTAGCGTGATGTTTCCGCTTCCACTGCGCTGGGAGTGGCGACGCGAAGCCCTGCGCACGAACCTGTGGCTCGTACCGAGTCTCGAGATACTCGCCGCGGTCGCCTTGTACGCCGGCACGCACGCCGTCGACAAGGCTGCGTACGACGGTAGCCTGACGCTGCCGTCATGGATGGTCTTCGGTTCGGCCGACGCCGCCCGCCAGATCCTGACCGCTCTCGCGGCGGCCGTCATCACCGTCGTCGGGATCGTGTTCTCGATCACGATCGTGACGCTGACGCTGGCCTCGACGCAGTTCGGACCGCGGATGCTGCGGAACTTCATCCGCGATCGCGGGACGCAGTTCACGCTCGGGACGTTCGTCGCGACCTTCGTCTACGCCACGCTCGTCTTGATCTCGATCGGCCCCGGGACTCGCGGGCACGACTTCGTCCCGCACCTGTCGATCACGATCTCGGTCGCGCTCGTCACGCTCTCGATGGCCGTTCTCATCTACTTCATCCACCACATCGCGACCTCGATCCAACTTCCGCAAGTGATCGCGAGCATCGCCAAGGATCTCTCGCACGCGATCGACGCCGAGTCGACCGGCGGCGGCAGGTTCGTCGAGGCTGGACCGTCGGTAACCGAACTGGTGAGGCGGATGGAGGACTCCGGCGGGGTGGTCCCGGCTCCGACCAGTGGTTACCTCCAGTTCGTCCGATATGAGACGTTTGTCGGATTGGCGGCGGAAAAGGGGGCTGTGATCCAGCTGCTGCTGCGTCCGGGCCACTTCGTGGTCGAAGGACACCCGATGGCGAGGGTGTGGCCCCCTGGGGCGGCCGAATCGATCAGCGCGGCGTTGCGCCGAGCGCACATCACCGGCCCGAATCGAACGCTCGCCCAAGACCTGCCGTTCGCGGTCGATCAGCTCGTTGAGATCGCGATCAGGGCACTATCGCCTGCGGTCAATGACACCTTCACTGCGCTTACCTGCATCGACTGGCTCGGCGCCAGCATGTGCAAGGTCACGGCTCAGTGGCATCCGCATCGCGTACATCGTGATGGTCATGGCTATGTCCGCGTGATCACTGCTCACATCACCTACACGAGGATGATCGAGCGGGCCTTCGAGAAGATCCGCCAGGCAGGCCGGGGAATGCCCGCAGTGCTGATCCGCCAGCTCGACGCGATCACCAGGATCGTCGAGCACACCACCACCGAGCATCAGCGACGTCTGCTGCTCGAGCAGGCGACGATGATAGTCCGGGCCAGCGACGAGTCCGTCCCCGAACCGGCGGACCGGGCTCGCGTGCAGCGCGAACACGAGCAAGTGCTAGCCGCGCTGAAACGGGCCGGCGGCGTGACCGGCGCCGACGCCGAGACGCCGTAGGGGAGTTGCACTCGCCGCCCCAGGTTCGTCGGCCGACGCAATCTTGACGAAATCTGGACGCACAGCGGGCATTCCTGCACGGGCTCTGCACGTGGGCCCGGGCACGATGTGGTCGTGGACCCTAAACGCCGGCCCGCGACGCTGGAGGATCGAGCCATCGCGCGCATACTCGCGCCATGGCTCGACCGGGAGCTCGCAGGCGGCATGGCGGCTTCGCTGTCAGCGGCTCACGCCGCTCGGGTGGCGCAGCTGTCCAGGGAGCGCACGCGCCACGCGCTGGCGCGTTCACTTGACCGGCTGATCGAACGTGCGGACGATCGTCGGTCGCGGTTCTCAAACTGGACGATCCGGCCGTGCACCGCGCAGGTGCGTGACGCGACGGCGCTGATCCGCTCGACAGCGTCCCGGCTGCGCTCCGATGAGCCGCTGGACCCCCAGGGGATCGCGCGCCTCAAGACACTTCTCCGCGACGTCAACGGACCGTGTTACGAACCCAGTCGGCCAGATGCGCTGACGGTCGCCCTCCAAGAGGTTTCGAACGCACTCGACGTCGAGACTGGCGGCGGGCCACCTATCCGCGGGCTCGGCTAGCTGGGGGCGTGGGGACCGGTGACCGTGAACCGGATGTACCAGCCGCGAGACATCACATATATATCGGGCGTTCAGGCGCATGTCGCCGGTACCTCAGCGGCGTCGAGGGACAGCATCGATCTACGCAGTAGGCGGGAGACGTGCATTTGCGAGTATCCGATCCGCTGGCTGATCTCGCGCTGCGTGAGACCATGCGATAGGCGCAGGCCGAGGATTTGGCGTTCGAGGTCGGGTAGGTCGGCCCAGTTGGTCGCGAGCGCCTGTCGGTCGTCGGCGAGTTCGAACCCGTCGTCTTCGCTCCCGAGCGTTTCGGTGAGTGCGCATCCGTCGTCGTCGTCTTGGGCGACGGGCGCGTCGAGTGAGGTCAGCTGGTAGTTCTCGCCGGCGTCGATCGCCTCGACTGTTTGTTCGATCGTGCAGTCGAGCGCCTGGGCGAGCTCGTCGAGGGTCGGGGAACGACTCAGTTCAGTTGAGAGCCGCTCGGCGTGGCGGCTGACCGCCAGCGCGCGCTCCTGGAGGTCGCGCGGGACGTGGATCGCCCATCCCTTGTCGCGAAAGTAACGCTTGAGTTCGCCGAGGATGGTCGGGGCGGCGAACGCCGTGAAATTCTTGCCGTGCTCGGGATCGAATCTGTCGATCGCGTTCAGGAGGCCGATGGACGCGACTTGCATGAGGTCGTCCATCGGTTCGCGGGTGTGGATGTAGCGGACCGCGAGCTTTCGGGCGAAGGGCATGAAGCGGTCCACGAGTTCGTCGCGAGCGGCGAGATCGCGCTCGCGGTAGTGCGTGTCGAGAAGCTCTTCGTCAGTCTGGCGCGCGAGATCGCGCGTCTGCATGATCGTGGCGGCCATCGGACCTCCAGCCTCGAGCAGAGGGCTCGGCGGCGACGGCGCCGGCTCAGTGGGCGGATCAATCTGCGCACGCATCCCGGCGGTCCGTGATGCGCACCGGGAGTGCGAACGCCTGGGAGCTGTAGCGGTCATAGGGCGCTTCGAAGGCCCGGACGTCGCCGGCGGCGACGCGGAGCGATGAAGTCGTGGTCGCGGTCGTCCTGGCTGTCGGACTCGACTCGGGTCATGAGCCCACTGTAGAGTATCCGTATAGATTATGTCTAGCTGCTGTCCAGATAGGTTAGGATCGCGGCTATGTCCGAGATCGGACGTCTGCGAATAGGAGAGCTCAGCCGACGAGTCGGTGAGAGCCCGGAGCTGTTACGCGCCTGGGAGTTGCGCTACGGGCTGGTCGCACCTGAGCGGTCCCCTGGCGGCCTTCGTCTGTATTCCGAGAAGGACGAACGACGAGTGCGCGTGATGCGCCACCACATCAACATGGGGCTTTCCGCGTCGGAAGCCGCGCGCCTGGCGAAGCTCGCCGATTATCCGCAGTCCAAGGCCGCAACGGCGAGTCTGGCCGACGTCGAAGCCGCCCTCGAGCGCAGCTTCGACGCGCTCGACGAGCCGGCCGCGCAGGCCGCGCTGGACCGCGTCCTGATGGCCTTCGGGCTGCGAGCGGTGCTCTCGGAGGTGATCCTGCCCTTCCTGCAACGGTTGGGAGTGCGCTGGGCGGCCGGGCAGACGAGCGTCGCTCAGGAGCACTTCGCGAGCAACGTCATCGCTGGGAGGCTTCGAGGCCTGGCTCGGGGCTGGGGACAGGGCGTCGGACCGCGCGCGATCCTCGCCTGCCCGCCGGGCGAACTGCACGACCTCGGGCTCCTCTGCTTCGGCCTGGTGCTCCGAGATCAGGGCTGGCGAATCACGTACCTAGGCGCTGACACCCCAATCGGCGACATCGCCGAGACGCTTGATGAGCTCTCCCCAGCAATCGTCGTGCTCGCTGCGCTGACCCCGCAGCGGTTTCTCGACAGCGCAGACGAGCTGGCGGCGCTCGCAGCTCAGGTGCGAGTCGGGATCGGCGGCGCGGGCGCCTCGGCCGCTCTCGCTAACCGGCTGGGCGCTGAGTCACTCGCAGGCGAGCTCCTGGAGGCGGCAGCGGCTCTCACGCCCTGAGCGCTCCGTGCGATCCTTCGCGGTCCGATGTACGTGTCGCTATCTCGCCTGCGCGTCCCGGAGCACGGCGCGCCAGAGCTCATCATCGCCTTCCGGGCGCGCGCGCACCTCGTCGAAGACGCCGACGGCTTCGTCGACCTGCAGGTCTGGCAATCCGACCACGACGCCGGTGAGATCGTGATGGTGAGCCGCTGGCGAGACCGCGGCGCGTTCACCGCGTACATGAAAAGCGAGGCGCACGCGTCTTCGCACCGCCGGATCGACCCGAGCCTGCAAGCGCTGATCAAGCTCCAGCGGCTCGAGCACCTCCACACCTACGAGGTCGTGGCCGAGTGAGCCGAGCACCCCGCGCGCCCAGCGGTGGCGCACCACCCGAATCGGCGACACTGCCCGACGGCTCGTCACTCGAGCTCGTACCGCTCGCCCGGGAGATTGCGCGTCGACACCGCCTCGAGTTCCCCGACGAGGTCGATCGCTACGGCGACAGAGGACTCGAGTGGTGCGTGTACGACAACCAGTGGATCCTCTCGTGGTCGATCATGGCCGCCGGCGGATGGGGCGACTTCCACGCTCAGCTCCGCTGGCTCGCGGGCATACTCCAAACCCGCGGCTACCCCGTCCAACGGCTCGCTCGCGACCTCGAAATAGCCGCGGAAGTGACCGCGGACGCACTCACCTCGGCATCGGATCCAGTCCGCAGCATCCTCCTCTCCGGCGCCGACGCTGTCAGAGCACGCTAGCGCCTGGGGCGGATGCGCTGGTACGACCTGACCTGCCAGCGTGGGCGCGTGCCCGTCGAAGCGAGCGTCAGGCCGGGCGACCCCAACGTGAACGCGAGCAGCCTGGCTCCCCGATGTGGGAGCGTCAGGCTGTCTGGTTGGCGGTCGCGAGTTTCGCGCGGACCAGCACCAACGGCGCGTCGGGATCATGCGGCTGAGGAACCGCTGCCAGCGTGAACTCGGCAATCGCACCCGGCCGAAACACGAGGCAGTGGGTGGAGCCGCCGAACTGGAAGTAACCCAGTTCCTCACCCTTCCCGACGTGATATCCCGGCGTCACCTTCGAGTCGATGAGACACGAGGAGACCTCTGACATGCCGACCGGCACGAACGCCATCAGTCCGATGACGGGATCATCGGCTTCGATCAGGATGATCGCCCGCGCCGCGACGTGGGCCAGGTAGGACTGCGAGTTCATCGGCTCGACCGCGTCCTTGCCTTCCGAGTCGGCCTCGGAGTAGTACGTGCCCTGTTGGACGAACGCCCGGACGATCGTGCCCGCCACCGGGCTGTGCCAGCGGTGGTAGTTGGTCGCGCTCAGAAAGGCCTGATAGACCGTTCCGCCGACGAACTCATCGACCGAATCATCGTTGGCCAGCATGTCCTGAAGCGAATACGGTTGACTCTTGATCCAGAAGCGATCTTGCCGTTTTACGTCGGTGCTGATGCCGTAGGGCATCGACTCGCAGGCACTCACGATCACCTTGTCGTCGTCCGGGGACGCCACCGGACGTGCGCCGTCCTTGAAGCGTCGGGTGAAGAAATCGTTCCAGGAGGCAAAGCCCCAATGCTCGTCCTGCGGGTCATACTCGAACTGCTCTATGCCCACCGCGAGCTGGGCCTCGGCGGACCGCCAGCCTGACGGCGAGTCGTTGAGCACGTAGAGCGAGTCGCTGCTGCCGAGGAACTCGGACCAGGCGGTCAGGATCTTCTTGAGCATCGCGTTGATCCGCGGGTCCCGATAGGCGGCGAAACCGGCCGGTGTCCCCATCGTCCAGTCGAGAACCGCGCCTAGTGGGGTCGCCACCATCGCCGGGCCGAACTCGGGCGCCATCGTCAGCACCTCGTTGATCAGCCGCAACAACTGATCGACGCTCTCCAGATGCCGCTCACGGTACGGCTTAGTGGCGGGCACCTGCGCGATCATCTGGTTGACGTACATGCGCACCAGCGGCTCGCTGTCAATCAGCTCCTGGAACTCAACGATCACAGGATGAAGGACGATCTGCTCGCCTCTGCCCTCCACCCGTTGCCGGTGGCCATCGAGCCATACTTCCAAATCCTCGTGGCTTTCCGGCAGCCATCCGGCCTGGCGCCGTACGTCTAGTGCATGCGGCAGCGTCGTCATTGGGGAGACGCTACCCACCTGCACGTCATCTGAACGCAGGAACACGCTGGCTGGCCGATCACGCTGCCCCGGCCCACCCGCCCGCTGCCACGGGAGGGCGGGAGCGCTCGCCAGCCCAGCGGTCGCAGAGGCGTTCTCGTGAAGTCGATGGCGATGCGGCGGGTTCGGCGGAGACACGCACGTCTTCTCGCCCCATAACAGCCACCCTGCTATCAACGATGGGACCGTATGCCTCTCACGGCCATCTTTGACATCGACGGAACGCTTGTCGACACCAACTATCAACACGCCCTAGCGTGGTATCGAGCCTTTCGCCAGCACGGCGTGGTCATGCCGATCTGGCAGATCCACCGCGCGATCGGCATCGGGAGCGACCGCGTTGTGGAGATGCTCGCTGGCGCGCAGATCGAGCACGAGCTCGGCGAGACGCTACGCGCCGCCGAGGGCCCGCTCTATCAGGAGATGATCGACGAAGTCGAGCCGATGAAGGGCGCACACGAACTGCTGCACGACCTCAAACGGGCCGGTCATGCCGTGATCCTCGCCAGCTCGGCTGAAGAGAAGGAGGCCGAGCGCTATATCAAGCTGCTCGACGCCGCAGAGTTCGTGGACGGTTACACCACATCTGCCGACGTCAAACAGAGTAAGCCCGAGCCCGACATCGTCCTTGCCGCTATCGAGAAGGCGGGCGGGGGAGCCGCGGTCATGATCGGCGACAGTACCTGGGACTGCAAGGCCGCCACCCGTGCCCAGATCCCTAGCATCGGCGTCCTCACCGGCGGCTTCTCGGAGCAAGAACTGAAAGAGGCGGGCGCGACGATCGTGTTTGACTCCGTTGAGCACCTCCGCGAGCACCTCAAGACGACGAACCTTCAGGAGACGGTGAGCGGTTAGCGGTTACCCGACGCCCGAAGCCGCGCGATGGTGATCCTCCGACGTTGCCAAGGGCGCGACCTGCCACGGCGCGGTCAGTCGGTGTAATGCCGGCCGTTGCGCTATGCGTGCCTCTCGAGGGAGTCGCCGATCAGCCAGATCAACGGTGGCCACAAGCCGACGAACAGGGCCCGGCGCTCCGCGTTGCCGCGCTCGTCCTCGTCGACCGTCTTGGCGCGGATCCACAACGCGATGCAGAGCCCAACGGAACCGAGCGAGAGGTACTGCATGTAGCCGGCTCGCAATCCGAGGCGGTAGAGGCGTTTTGTCAACATGGCACGAGCTTGCTTATCGTGGCTGCCTCGGCAGTCTCGCTGCTTCGTTCGGTCGACCCTACCATGGCTCGAATGAGTCCGAACACTCTGCGCAGCGTCCCCAACCGATAGGTCGTAACCGTGCCCAAGCGACCAAGAGCGACCCGCCGCTGGTTGACCGCCGCGTCGTGGCCCCTCGGGATCGCGCTCACGTCATGGGACTACATGTGGCGGACCACACCAATGCACCGGCGAGAGGTCTCGGTCGCGCTCGAGCCTCCCCTACCGGCGCTGCTGAGCTATCCGGCAGCGCTGAGCTCCGCAGAGGTGCAGGGTCAGGAGGACGGCCGCGGACCGCTCTTTCATCGCCTTTACAGGACGCGGATCCGCGAGAGCCGCCTGGATGGACCCGAGCTGATGGAGAGGCTTCAGGCTGACCTCAACGTGGCCTCGCCGACGAAGTTCGCTCGCTTTCAAATTGTCCTCGGCGAGCAGGGCCGGCTTGCCGTGGGAGACGAGTACGTCGTCCGCATGCCGGGCCCGTGGGACGGCCCGGTTCGCGTGATTGACGTGGGCCGATGCTCGTTCCGACTCGCTACGCTCGCCGGGCACCTGGAGGCCGGGCAGATCGAGTTCCGAGCAAGCTCGACCGAGAGTGAGCTGGTATTCGAGATCGAGTCCTGGGCACGCAGCGGGAGTCCGCTGGTGAATCTCCTCTACCACCGCTTGCGGATGGCGAAGGAGGTCCAGGCACACATGTGGATCTCGTTCCTCGAGCGGGTCGTGCAGCTTGCCGGCGGCCGCATGACGGGAGGCATCGACCTCGCGACTGAGCGAGTCGAGATGCCGACAGCATGATCTTGAACGATTCGAGCCCATCGGGCACCGCGAGGATCCAGCGCAGGCTGGCTGAGCTCACGCGAAAGCCACTGAACTTCGACCCCGCCGAACTCGCGGATGCCTCCCCTCGCAACGGATGGACGGCCACCGAACTCTGCCAGCCCCTTCCCGGCGAACCACCGGGGATGCCGCTGGCGATGGGCAGCTGGCAAATCGCCCGGAGGCTGATGAGCGGTTATGAATTCGCCGACCCCTCGATCGTACGCGCCTACTACGACGCCAATGTTCCGCTCGAGCAGCGGAACATGCTGCTGCGGCTTCAGGCGTTAGGTGCGCACTTATTTGTCGGTGTGCGGGTCGGCGAGGTCTACGAGCGGACGCGGGAGCTCAGCGGCAAGCATGCGCGAGTCTGGGGCTGGAACTATCGGACACTCGAGGGACATGTCGAGATTGGCCAGATGGACTGGGAGGTGTGGAAGTGGCTCGACGACGGACACGTGGAATTCCGCGTTCACGCCGTCTCGCGCCCGGCTCGAATTCCGAACCCGATCGTTCGGCTTGGGTTCCACCTGCTGCGTGACCGCGAACGCGCCGTCTTCCTGGACAGCACTAAACGCCGGATGCGTACCTTCACCGAGCTAGCCCTAACCGACGAGAATCCGGGCCGCACGATCCGGGACGCAGCCGCTGCCGTCACAGCGCGACGGATGCATCGGGCCGATGCCGCGCGCGAGGCCGTGGCGCAGAGAGTCCGACGAAGGTGACCTGGCACGCGACGCCCGTGCGGGTCATTCGACTGCCATAACGACGACAGTAGCGTCGTCTTCGAGTGGCTCACGCCAGCAGTCGGTGACTGCCCGCTGGATGGCCATCGCGGTCGATGCGGCGGTGGGGCTCTCGGCGCGTTCGAGCGCCCGCTTGAGTCCCTCGACGCCGAAGAGGCCGCCGTTCTCGGTTCGCCGTTTGATGATTCCGTTAGTTACGAGAATGAGGCGTTCTCCGGAGTGCAGCTGGCGGTTGGCTGGCTTGAAGCGGGGGTCGGTCTCTTCTGCGCCGAGCGGAGGATATTCGGGCCCTTCGAGCTCGTTCAGGTTGCCGTCGGTGTCGATCAGGTACGCGGGGGAGCGGCCGCAGTTGACCCAGGTGAGCGTCGCTGTAGCGGCGCGCCACCGTGCGACGATCGCGGTGATGCGGAAGTCTCGGTTGCCTAGCTGCCGCACGGTTTGATGAACGCTCGCGAGCGCGGACTCAAGGTCCTGTCCGCTGCGTCGCGCGGCCCGGAGGGCTCCCAGCGCGGCGGCCCCCAGCCCGGCGGCAGTAGGACCGGTGCCGGGCGCGTCCGCGATCGCAAGCCACGCCCCGTCGCGGTTCTCGACGAAATCGAACCAGTCGCCGCCGACCTCGTACGTGGGAAGCAGGGAGCCTGCCAGTTGCGCGCCAGCGATCCGCGCGATGCGGGGCGGCAGCAGGTGCTGCTGAACCTCGGCGGCCGGCGTAGTGGGCTTGCGGCGTCGCGCAGCCTCGATGTAGTCGGTGTAGTCGGTGGCGAGCTCCAGGGCCGCGGCACCCTGTTTGGCGATGTCGGCGAGGGAGGCGACGGGGGTACCGACGCATAACAGCAGGCCCGTCACGCGACCGCGAAGCCAGAGCGGCTCGGGGACGCACCCGGGGAGCTGCCGCTGCAGTCGCTTGTAGAACTCGGGTAGGCCTTCGGGAACTATTTCGGGTCCGAGCGCCGGCGGGTCTTCGAGCCGGTCGGGGAATTCCTCTGAGCCCGCGAGCCTGAGCAGGTGTGAGCCGTCGATGTCGACGACGTACAGCGCGGCGGCAACGCCGGCGACGCGGCGGGCCTCGGCGACGAGCTGATCGGGGACGAGGTGCGCCGGGACCTCGTCCAGGACGCGCGTTACCTCCAACGCGAGTGGTCTCTCACGGCCCAGCTGGCCGGGGGTGCGAAACGGCATCGTCGCCACGCGCTCGCTGATCGTCGGCACGGTGCGCGTCGTGCGACCTTGGAGATCTGTGTCCTCGAGTGCCCGCTCGAGCGCGTCGCGCGTGGGGAAGTGGCGGTAAAGCGTGGAGCGGCCGACGTTCGCGGCGGCCGCGAGTTCGGCCATGGTCACGCGTCGGTCTTCGCCGAGTGCGCGCGCGGCGGCGAGGATCCGCTGTCGGCTCGCGAGCGCATCGGCGCGACTCGGGCCCGCGGTGCCTCCGCCGGCCGGATCGTCTGCTTCGGCGGGCTCTGCCACGTCCCACTTTTACCACCTCCGACCGCATCTGGCGCAGGTCGGCCGAGTTTTTGTCTCGCTCAGCGTCCCGGTTGTCCCAAATTTTTCCTTGCGATCCAGGTTCAAGCCTCTCTTGCAGGGTACATGTGGAAGTGATGCCCCACTTAAATGGGACGAATTGATCGCGGCGGTATCAAGGAGGCGCAATGGCGGAAGCAGTTCCACCGGGCAGCGATGTGTCGACGGGGACCTATGAGTGCATCGAGCGCGACGAGGCGAGATGTCCGTGAGCGATCGGGCGGCAGCACTCGCGCCGTACATAGAGACGCTGTTGGAGGACCGAGAGGTCCAGGCTGCCATCGGACGGGCGGCGAGGGCGAGCCGGGAGATCTACGAACGAGGGAGGGGCAAGAGCCCCGCCGAAGCCGTCAGGGACAAGCGGCTGCGGTACCGGGCTCAGCAAGCCGTTGCGGCAACGTGGGACCTCTGGGCGGCGGTGAGCGCGCCGGAGACGCACCGACGGCCGCACTGGGGCCGACGCCTGGTGCTTGTGACCGTGGTGGCCGCAGGTGCGTATGTGGCGTCTAACCCCGAGGCCCGTACAGCGGCTGCGGGTCTGATCGGTAGCCGCGGCCCGCGGAGTGCAGGCTCGCATCAATAGCGAAGGGAGGGACACGATGCCGGAAATACAGGATTCGGAAATGAGCGATCGCTCGATCGCCGATCTGCTCAAGGAGCTCTCTGATCAGACCACGACGCTTGTGCACCAGGAGCTCGACTTGGCCAAGGCCGAGCTCACGGTGAAGGGCAAACAAGCCGGATTGGGCGCGGGCATGTTCGGGGGTGCCGGGATGTTCGGCCTTTACGGCGCCGGCGCACTGACCGCTTGCCTGATTCTGGCGTTGGCCACGGCAGTGACCGGGTGGCTCGCTGCGCTGATCGTCGCAGCGGTTTATGGCGCGATCGCCGCAGTTCTGGCGCTGGCCGGGAAGCGCAAGGTTCAGGAGGGCGTACCCCCGGTGCCCGAGCAGACAGTCGAGAGCGTGAAGGAGGACGTCGAATGGACGAAAGAGCGAGCGAAGGACGGCCGACGATGAGCGCCGCGTCGGAGGAGAGCCAGCAGAAGTCGCCCGAGGAGATTCGCGCGGAGATCGAGCACACGCGAGAGGACCTCGGTGACACCGTCGAGGCGCTGGCCGGGAAGACAGACGTAAAGGCGCAGGCGAAGGACCGCATCGCTTCGATCAAAGACACCGCGCAGGACAAGAGGGCCGAGTTCGCCTCGCGCGCCCGGGACGCGACCCCCGACTCAGCCGCCGCGGGCGCGCAGCAGGTCACGTCGACGATCAGACGCCAGCCTGTTCCGTTCGCCGTCGCCGGCGCGTTCGTCGCCGGGGTGCTTGCCGGCCGGCTTATCGGGCGCCGGTAGCGATCACTATGAGCGGAGAACGACGCATGTGGTCGGTCGGAGAAGAGCCCGAGGATCGAGAGCCGGAGGATCGAAAGCCGGAGGATCGAGAGCTCGAGCAGCCGACCGATCTTCCCCGTCGTGCGTGGTCGGGAGTCCTGAAGCGCACGCTCAGGGAGTACAAGGCGGACAACCTGGGGGACCTGGCGGCTGCCCTGACGTATTACGGCGTGCTGGCGATCTTTCCGATGCTGATCGTGCTGGTATCGGTGCTTGGCCTGCTCGGCCACTCTGTAACCCAGTCGCTGATCCAGAACCTCGGGAAGGCTGCGCCCGGCGCGGCCCGGCAGATATTCACCAGCGCGATTCGGAACATCCAGGCCAACAAGGGCACGGCCGGGATCCTGTTCATAGTTGGGCTCGCGGTCGCGCTGTGGTCGGCATCGAGCTACGTAGCCGCGTTCATGCGCGCCTCCAACGTGGTGTGGGACGTCCCCGAGGGGCGACCGATCTGGAAGACGATTCCGGTGCGTCTCGCGGTCACGGTTATCACGGTCGTGCTGCTAACGCTCACGGCCGTGGCGGTCGTGTTCACCGGCGGTTTGGCCCGGCAGCTTGGGAACGTGATCGGGGTCGGCAGCTCAGCCGTCACGATCTGGGATATCGCAAAGTGGCCGGTGCTGCTACTCGTCGTCGCGGTGATCCTGTCGATTCTCTATTGGGCCGGCCCGAATGTCCGCCAGCCAGGATTTCGATGGGTAACCCCCGGTGGCTTGATCGCCGTCGTCCTGTGGGTGCTCGCGTCCGGGGCGTTCGCGCTTTACGTGGCCAACTTCTCTTCCTACAACAAGACATATGGCGCCATCGCCTCGGTGATCGTGTTCCTGGTCTGGCTGTGGATCACCAACACGGTGATCCTGCTCGGCGCCGAGCTCAACGCCGAGATCGAGCGCGGACGCCAGATCGAGGCAGGCCATCCCGCCGACCGGGAGCCATACCTGCCGCTGCGGAACGAGCCGAAACGCCGATAGCTGATGGGCCCTCCAAACCACAACGAAGGTGAGCCATGTCGAAGATGATCTTTCTGCCGGTCAGTGTCGGCGGCGGGCTGCTTGCCGGCTTGATCGGCAAGAAACTGTTCGCTGCCATCTGGGGAGTCATCGACGATCAAGAAGCACCTAAGCCCGAGCACCGAAACATCAGCCTGCTGAAACTCGCGGTAGCGCTGCTGATCGAAGGAGCTCTGTTCTCCGTGATCAAGGGGTTGGTCGACCACGGGTCACGACACGCCTTCACCCGCATGACCGGGGCGTGGCCCGGAGACGAGAAGCCCGAGCCGGAGTGAGGCCCCCAGTGGCAAACCACTCTCGAAGCAAAGGCCTCCAATGGAACCGAGATACGCCCACCGACCCCGTGAGACCGAGGCGAGGTGACGATATCGGCGACGAGGTCGCATACGCCCTCGCAGAGCTAGCCAGCCGGACGCACCGCGAGCGAAAAGCCCCCTTGGCGACTCGAACGGTCGAGGCACTCCGAATCGCGTCCGCCGTCGCGCGCCGGACGGCGCGAGGCTCCCGAAAGCAGCGAAACAACGAAACGCTCCGCACCCGTCGCTCGAGCGCGACTCGGGTGCTAGGGGCCCTTCTGCCTGCTGCTGCGGGGATCTCGGATATCTCATCTGATCTGGACGCCGGCGATTCACAAGCGGTCGGTCCGACGCGCCGTTGCACGCAATGCGGATCGGAAAAGCGATGAGCTACCGGAGATGTCCCCGCTGCAGCCTCACCGTTCACCAGCGCTTCCCAGTGCTCACACTGCAGTATTGCCCGCGGTGCATCGCACGCAGGCGAGAGCCGGTGCTAATGGAAGCGCCGCAGCGACCAGCGTCCGGGCGCGACGTCGACACGTCACGAACTGAACCCTCCCCCGCCCCGCTGCATAGGACCGATCTGCCGGGTATTTACTGACGACGTGGGAGGTGTGTGATGTGGCCTTTAGGAATACCGCGGTCGTACCGCGACGCGGTGCCGGACACGCGTCGTCACCAGATCAGGAGCCGCCTCCCGCGGCCGCCCGACCTGCTCGTCGCCACGAGCGCGACCAGCAGCGCGGAGCTCCGCGTAGCCCTGTCCACCTGAGAGCGGAAGTGCGAGCAATCGTCTCACCCCAACGCATCGAGGCCCCGCGGCGCCCGCGGGGCCTCGAGGAAGCCGATCCTGCCCTAACTGTCAGGTCGACAGCAGGCGCTGGAAGAAGGTCCGGTAGCGCTGCAGCGCGACCCGCAGGTCCTCGGTGGAGATGTCCTCGCCACGGCCCCATTGCGCTTCGAGCAGTTCCCGTTCCTTGGCGAAGCCCTCTGCGAGTTGCTGCATGAGGTTCGCGACCAAGCTGTCGGCGTCCTCGACCGCCCCGCGGGGCTCGTCGACGAACCGGGTCTGGATCTCCTTCCACCTTTGTTGGAAAGTGGCGTCCATGTCGGCCGGCAGCAGCGACCCGCCGCGTTCGAGGCGGAGCGCCGCCGCGGCCGTCGACTGCGGCGCGGTCTCGCTGACCTGATCCTGCGTCGAAACCGCCTGCGCGGACTCCGCCGGCCTGGCCTCGGCCGCATTGCCGGCCGCGCCGCTCGTCTGCTGACAGGGGCCGTACCCGGCTGGGTCGCCTCGACGTTCTGATCCGTGGCGGAGGCGCCTGTCCGGAGCCTCGCCCGGGAGTCGCTGCCCGCTGCTCGTCGCCGGGGAGACGTGCCCCCTCGGCGGCAGCGCGCCCTCGCGGCCTGGTCGTACACCTCGGGCTGTCCTTCAGGGGCCGCTGCGTCCCGCACATCGCCCTCCGACGTCGTGACGCCACCAGCCGGCTCGTTTGGCGAGGCCAGGTCGCGAGTGCTCAGTGTTTCTGCATTGCGTTCCATCGGTCATCCCCTCGGCGTCGTTTGCTGTGGAACTGCGCCCCCGACCGTTATCGCGCGCGCGGCCCGGTGGCGGAGGCATCATCTGCCGGCCCGGCGTCACCGGGGGCGAGCAAGTCGTCGAACAGCGCTCGGAAGTGGACCATCGCCTGACGCAACTGCTCGGTGCTGGCCTGTCCGTTGCGAGCGCGGACCGAGATCCCGTGGGCCGCTCGATAGTTCTCGACCACCGCCGGATGCTCAACGGATATGTCGGCCGTCCGCTGCTCGAAGTCCTCATCGACCGGATAGCCGCGGTCGTGCATCACTCGCTGCACGAGCTCATGGGCTTGGCCAACGGCACCCACCGGCTCATCCACGAAGTAGCGCTGAGCCGCCTCCCATTGCTCCAGATAGCGCTCGCGGGCGGCGGGATCGAGCGGCCGAATCTCGAACTTACCGACTCGCTGACGGCGATCGGCCAACTCCTTCTCGGCGGCGCGCTGGTCGCCCCGCTCCGCCACGACACGGCCGTACTCCGGACCGAACTCATCCTTCAATCTCCGAGACCGTTGCTGACGCGCAACGAGAACTCCGATGATCACCAACAGAATGACGACAACTGCCAGCAGCACCCAGGTCATGGGTCCACTCTCCTTTTTGGTCCGTTCCCCGGACCGTCGACGATCGACGACCTCCCATCTCGACCCTACCCCGGCTCGCCGGGCGTAAAAGCAATCCCATCACCGCGACGTGGGGCGCAAGCGTCAACCGAGGCGTTGGCGAATGGCGGCGGGCCGCGGCAGGCGCCCGCAGGAACAGCATCGGCGAGACAGGGGCGTCCTGTTGTTCGGGCCGCCTGACGGGGTAGGGAGGACCCTGAGATGGTGACCGCCGACACCTCGTTGAAGCAGCACCGATCTGGCGCGGACGCCGACGGGCGCCTGGCACGCGGGGTTCTGAGTGATGTCGACATCGCGGCGGCGACGCTGGCGGACATGGCGCCGGCGATGAGCTTTTTCTTCGGGTTCGCGACGATCGTGACCGCAGCCGGGATCGCGGCGCCGCTGACGGTGATCGCCGCTGCGATCGCGATCGGCTTGCTGGGTAACACCCTGAGTCAGTTCTCGCGCTCGCGACCGTCGACGGGCTCGTTTGTGACCTTCATCGGTAGTGCGTTCGGTGGATACAGCGCGGTGGTGACGGCGGTCGTGCTATGCACGGGGTACATCATCGCGGTGGCCTCGGTGGTGACGATCTCCGGTGGCCTGGCGGAGATAATCCTCAAGCAGTATCTGTCAATCACAATCCCATGGCAGGCGATCAGCGCGGTGCTAGCGCTGGGAGCGCTGGCGCTGATCGTGACCGGCGCTAAGCCGTCGACAAAGGTTGCGGCCGTCCTGTTCGTGTTCCAGGTCCTGTTGCTGCTCGTGGTCGCGATCGCGCTGCTCATCGAGCACTCCGGCTACATCAACGCGCAGCCGTTCAATCCTTCACACCTGCACCACGGCTTCGCCGGCCTATCGCTGGGGTTCCCGCTCGCGGTATACCTGTTCGTGGGGTGGGAGAACTCGGCCGCGTTGGCCGAGGAACACCACGACCCGCGCGCGGGTGTCACGCGCGCGGTGTTCTCCAGCATCCTCGTGGTGGGGGTGTTGTACGTGTTCCTGTCCTACGCCACCGTCGTCGGCTTCAATGACAATGCCACCGCGTTGACCAACGCTCAAATCCCGTTCATTGCAGCGGCGGGCACGGTCGCCAGCGGACTCGTCTTCGTCGCCTACATCGCGGGTTTCACCTCGATCTGCTCGTGCCTGATCTCGGCCACCAACTCCCAGGCGAGGATCATCTTCAACTCCGGGCGGGAGGGGCTGCTGCCGTCGGTCACCGCCCGTCTGACCGAGCGCGGCAAGACGCCGTGGGTCGCCTTCTCGGTGTATCTCGCGCTCGCTCTGGGCCTCTCATACGTGTTCGGCTGGAACACCGATCCGGTGACGTTCTTCGGCGAGATTGCGACCATGGGCACGATCCTGATCGCGCTCACCTACCTGGTGGCCAACCTCGCGCTGCCCGTCTACTACCGCCGGTATGAGCGGGAGCGCTTCTCTAACGTCAAGCACCTGCTGCTGCCGCTGCTGGGAGCCGCGGCGATTGGCTATCCGCTCTATGAGCTCGTCAAGCCAGGACAGCCCGCGCCGTTTAATCGCTACCCGTTGATCGCCGCGGGCGTCGTCGTGGTCGCGCTGATCTGGGCGGCGGTCGCCTTCTTACGCGACCGAACGCTCGGCGAGCGGGTCGGCTCGATCGTCGCCGACGCCGACTGACCCCAGCAACACGACCGTCCAAGGTGCACCACTCGTTGCATGACGACCGAAGCTCAGCGTCGCGATACGGTGGTGCCGCGTTCTCGGCCCTCTGGCGGCGGATATGCTGCCTCGACGTGAGTTCCTCGACGAAACAGCGACTCGATCATCCTCGCTGCGGAGGCGAGCGGATCATTTGAACGTTGCCGTCGATTCGATCAGCATCATTGATGCTGATCCGGAGCTCGAAGATCTGGTGCCGTCCAGCGACCGTGAACGCGCTCGTCGCGAAACGCGGACCCGGGTCCGGCACCTGTCAAAGGGCGATTGGGACGTCGCGGCGGCAGAGGAGCTCGACTCCCATCATCGAGGTTTCCTCATCGTCGACGGACTGATCAGCCGAGAAGTCGAAGTGCTAGGACGTCGATGCGTGGAACTGCTCGGCGCCGGCGACGTGATCCGGCCGTGGAGCTGGGACGAGGAGGGATCGCACGTTCACGCGGAGGTCGGCTGGATCGTGTTGGAGCCGGCACGGCTGGCCGTGCTGAATAATCACCTGGTCGTACGGATGACCCCATGGCCACAACTCGGGCTGGAGCTCTTCAACCGAGGGACGCGCCGCGCTCACGCGCTCGCGGTCTCTCTTGCGATCGCTCACCATCAACGAGTGGATGATCGGGTGCTGCTCACGCTCTGGCACTTGGCCGAGCGCTGGGGACGGGTTCTGCCCGAGGGCATCGCCGTGCCGTTGCCCCTCTCTCATCAGCGGCTGGCGGATCTCGTCGGCGCTCATCGCCCCGCAGTGACCAGCGCGATGGGCGCGCTGACCCGAGAGGAGAGAATCAGCCGCCGGAGCGATCGAACGTGGATTTTGCATGGCTCTCCGCCTCAGGAGCTGCGCCATCATCGTCTCGTGGCAACGCTGAGCTAGATCGCGACACTCGGCTCCAGCTTGAGAGGAGCCGAGCGCGCGCCCTGCCGTCAGCGAACAGCCCCGCGGCGATCCATGAAAAAGACGAGGATCGCAACGATCGCGAGCGCGAACAGAAGCGGGTGAATGATCACGCCGCCAGCGATCGCGATGATGAGAAGGACCGCAGCCAGGATGAGAAGCATGTCGCCTCCTTGATAGGGGGTTGTTCGCGGATTAACCCCGTCGGAAGCGTCTGTTGACGGTGCGCGGTCCGGGGCGAACGTACGCTTCCGGACATATCCTGCTTTTGGCTGAGCGCCAGCACGTGCCATTGGCCTGAATGCGTGCGAGATGGTCGGGCGTGGCGACCCAACAGCGGAGAGGGGGGGATTCGAACCCCCGATGGACCGAAAGGCCCATACCGGTTTTCGAGACCGGCGCATTCAACCGCTCTGCCACCTCTCCGGTGGGGCGTAGGACAAGTTAGACGAACTGACGCGTACGCGGGCCTGGAAGTGGCTGGTATCCATAACCGGGCGCGGCCGCGACCTGAGAGGTCCGGGCGTCCGCGGGACGTCTGCCCCGCGTCGCCTAACGCCTGGACGCGAAGAATGCGCGCAGCAGGTCCGCGCACTCCTCGGCGAGCAGCCCGCTCTCGACCTGGGGCCGGTGGTTAAGGCGCGGCTCGTCGAGTACGTCGAGCACGCTGCCGGCGGCGCCGGCCTTGGGGTCGGTGGCGCCGTACACCAGCCGGGGGAGGCGCGCGAGCACGATCGCGCCGGCGCACATCGCGCACGGCTCGAGCGTGACGTACATGACCGCTTCGAGCACGCGCCAGCTTCCGAGCACGCGGGCGGCCTCGCGCAGGGCGATCATCTCGGCGTGGGCGGTGGGGTCCGCGCGTAGCTCGCGCTCGTTGTGACCGGAGCCGATCACCTCGCCGCCGTGGACGATCACGGCGCCGATCGGGACGTCGTCGTGCTCGGGCGCCCGCGTGGCCTCGCGCAGGGCGAGGCGCATGAAGTACTCCTCTCGGGGGAAAAAGTGGGTGCTCACGCTCGCGCGACGCTACCGTGCAGTAGGGAAACTTTGGCGCTTCGGTAGTTGTCTTAGCGCTTGGGGCCGATTTCCACGTCCAGCTTCATTGTTCTCGGCCAAGCTCAATTCGCGTCTGTCGCTAGCGGTGCTCGCCACCGCGGCGGTGCTGTGCGCCGGCGCAAGCGGGTGGACGGCGCCCTCGCGCGCTGCCGCGCCGGCGCGGGCGGCCGCGCCGCCCGCCTACGTCCCCGGCCAGGTCCTGGTCGGGTACGCATCGGTGTCCGGTCCGGCGGCCTCGGAAGTGGCCCATGCGGCGCGGGAGATGGGAGTTCGCGCGGTTGCTGCATCCGCGACGCCGGGCGACGCTCTCGCGTCGGGCGCGGCTGAGCAGGTCATCCACGTACCCGCTGGCCGGAGCGTCTGGCCGGTGATCGCGAAGCTCCGTCGCCAGCGTGGCGTGCGATACGCCGTGCCCAACTACCTCGCCCACACGGCCGGCTGGATCCCCGACGATCCGGGTATCTCCCACGACCCTCGGGGGTGGCAGCAGCTTCAGTGGAACTTCCTCGCCGCCGCCGGCGTCGACGCCCCGGACGCTTGGGGGCACATGTTCGCCGTCCATCGTCCCGGTGGCCGCGGCGTGGTGATCGCGGTGCTCGACACGGGCGTCGCCTACCGAAACTGGGACGGGTTCCTCAAGTCGCCCGACTTCGGCAGCACCCACTTCATCGACCCGCACGACTTCGTCGCCGGCAACGCGTTTCCGCTCGATCGCGAGGGCCACGGGACGTTCGTCGCCGGGATGCTCGCCGAGTCGACAAACAACGGCCGCGGGCTGACCGGCCTCGCCTACGGCGCGCAGATCATGCCGGTGCGCGTGCTCGACGCCGACGGGAACGGCGACTCGGTGACGATCGCGCGCGGGATCCGCTATGCAGTCAACCACGGCGCCCAGGTGATCAACCTCAGCCTCGAGTTCGACATCTCGGTCAGAGCGGCGCAGATCCCCGACATCATCAGCGCGATCAACTTCGCGCACCGCCACGGGGTCGTCGTGGTGGCCGCGGCCGGCAACGACAGCTCGCGCGAGCTCGCGTATCCGGCGGCCGCGCCGTCCGTGATCTCGGTCGGCGCGACGACCCTCGACCGCTGCCTGGCCGGTTACTCGAACGTCGGCGCGAAGCTCGATCTGGTGGCGCCCGGCGGTGGCGACGACGCCACGCTCTCCGACGACCCCGACTGCCATCCGTTCCGCAACCTGCCGCCCGTGCATCAGACGACGTTCCTCGACTTCAACTCGCTCGACCCTGGCGCCAATCCGGACCGGTTCGGCGTTCCCGGCAGCTACGGCACGTCGATGGCGGCGCCCGAGGTGTCGGCGACCGCCGCGCTCGTGATCGCGAGTCGAGTACTCGGACCCCACCCCTCGCCCGACCAGATCCTCGCCCACCTCGAGCAGACGGCGACGCCGCTCGGCGGCTCGCAGCCCAACGAGGAGTACGGCTACGGCCTGGTCAACGCGGGCGCGGCGACCGCGCCGCTTGCCGGAGCCGCCCCGGCTCGGCGCTAGGGCGAGGCGCTGGGGCGAGGCCCTACCGCCTAGGTAGTCCGCACGATCAGCACCGAACAGGGCGCGTGGTGCGAGACCTTGTTCGGCACCGACCCGAGCAGGAAGCGCTTCGCGCCGGTCATCCCCTTGTTGCCGACGACGATCAGGTCCGAGTGCTGCTCCTCGGCGACGTCGACGATCGCGTCGGCGGCGTCGCCCTGACGCGCGAACGTCTCGACCGTCGTCACCCCGGCGTCGCGCGCCTCCGTCTCCGCCTCCTTCAGAAGGGCCATCACGTCGTCGTGGGGGTTGATCATCCACTGCAGGTCCGCCGGCACCTTCACCTCCTCGCCGCGCAGCCGTTGATCGGAGACCGGCTCGTACGCGCTGACGATCTGCAACCGCGCGCCCAGGCTCGCGGCCAGGTCGACCGCGCGCCGCAGAGCGGTGTGAGCTGTCTCGGATCCGTCGGTACCGACAAGGATTGACGTGAACACGGGCGGCCTAGGCGAGCTTGGTGATCGCGATCACCATGCCGGCGAGCACGAACACCAGGATCGCTACCTGCATCCAGATCCAATGGCGTGGCACGGCCACTAAAGCTAGCGGTCCACCCGTCTATCGTCCGTGACGATGGCCCAGCAGCTCAATCCTGCGCTGAAGGCGGTCAGCGACGCGGTCCTGGCCGTGGCCGCGAACCTGTCCGTGGACGAGGTGCTGCAAAGGCTGGTCGACGCGGCTCGCGAGCTTGCCGGCGCCCGCTACGCCGCGCTCGGCATCCCCGACGGGGAGGGAGGGTTCCGCCGCTTCCTCGTCGCCGGGATGAGCGACGAGCTGATCGCGTCGATGGGTCCGCTGCCGCGGACCCACGGGATGCTCGGCGCGATGCTCTCCGCGCACGACGCCTACCGGACCGACGACATCCATGAGGATCCCCGGTTCCGGGGCTGGTGGCCGCGCCGGCATCCGGACATGCGCAGCTTCCTGGGAGTCCCGATCGTGTCGGCCCAGGGCGCGATCATCGGTGCGTTCTACCTGACCGAGAAGGAGGGCGCCGACACTTTCGACGCCGAGGATCAGGAGCTGATCAAGCTGCTGGCGGCGCACGCCTCGATCGCGATCACCAACGCCCGCCTGTACGAGCAGAGCCGCGAACTGTCGATCCTGTCCGAGCGCAATCGCCTGGCGCTTGAGCTCCACGACGTCGTCAGCCAGAAGCTGTTCAGCGTGATGCTGACCGCCGAGGCCGCCGCCACGCAGATGGACCGCGACCCGGTGGCGGCTCGGGCGCAGATCGAACGCGTACGCGAGCTCGCTCGGGAGGCGCTCGACGAGCTCCGGTCTCTGATCCTAGGTCTGCGCCCGCCCGAGCTGGAGCGCGACGGCCTCGACGGCGCGCTCCGCAAGGAGGTCGAGATGCTCGGCCGCGCGCACGGCACGAACATCGAGCTCCGGGTTGACCCGGGGTTCGAGTTGGAAACCGGCGACCGCGAGCTGGCACTGTTGCGGATCGCCCATGAGGCGCTGCACAACGCGGTCCGCCACGCCCACGCCGAGCATGTGACCGTGCGCGTCGGCGGTACGGACGGCGCCGTCGTCGTCGAGGTCACCGACGACGGGGTCGGGTTCGACCCCGACCGGCCCGAGCTCCGCTCGCGGCACCTCGGGCTGACCTCGATGGAGGAGCGTGCCCGCGAGCTCCGCGGACGGTTGAACATCCGATCCGCGCCCGGCAAGGGGACGACCGTTCGGGTAGAGCTCACGGCCGGTGGCTGACACGATCACGATCCTCGTCGTCGACGATCACGCGGTGGTCCGCGAGGGCCTGCGCGCGTTCCTGTCCCTCCAGGACGGATTCGAGATCGTCGGCGAGGCTGAGGACGGTGACCAGGCTGTCGAACTCGCGAGCGAACTCGAGCCTGACGTCATCCTGATGGACCTCGTGATGCCGAAGCTCGACGGGGTAAGCGCGATGCGCCAGCTGCGCGAGCGGGGCGGGCGGGGATCCAAGTCCCGCGTGATCGTGTTGACGAGCTTCCTCGAGGACGACCGGCTTCTGCCTGCGCTCGAGGCCGGGGCGGCCGGCTACCTGCTCAAGAACTCCCAGCCCGCGGAGCTCGCCCGAGCGGTGCGGGCCGCGCACGCCGGCGACGCCGTGATCGATCCGACCGTCGCCGCACACCTCGTCCACGCGCTCGCCGATCGGCCGCGCGCCGGCGCCCTCGACGGCCTGACCACACGCGAGCGGGACGTACTGGCGCTGATCGCGGAGGGTCGCTCGAACAAGCGGATCGCACTCGAGCTCGGCATCTCCGAGAAGACGGTCAAGACTCATGTCGGCCACGTCCTCGCCAAGCTCGACGTGACGGACCGCACTCAGGCCGCTGTTCTCGCCGTCAGGCACGGCCTCGTCGCCAGGTCCTAAGACCAATTACCGCTGGTAACCGGGACCGCCGCCGTCCTACCGTGGCGGCCATGCCACTAGCAATCATCACCGGAGGTTCCCGAGGCCTCGGCCTCGCACTGGCGCGCACGCTCGCCGAAAAGCGGTGGGCGCTCGTGATCGACGCTCGGGGCGGCGCGGAGCTGGAGCGCGCCGCGCGCGAGCTCGGGACGCTCACCGAGGTCGTCGCGCTGGCGGGCGACGTCGCCGACGGCTGGCACCGCGGAGCGCTCGTCGATGCCGCCGGCGAGCGTGTCGACCTGCTCGTCAACAACGCGTCCATGCTCGGGCCGAGCCCGCAGCCGCCGCTCGGCAGCTACCCGCTCGATGTACTCGAACGGGTCTACCGGGTCAACACGCTGGCGCCGATCGCGCTCGCGCAACTCGTACTGCCGCGGATGCCGGACGGCGGCGCAATCGTCAACGTTAGCTCCGACGCCGCCGTCGAGCCGTACGCCGGCTGGGGCGGCTACGGGTCCTCGAAGGCGGCGCTCGATCAGGCCTCGGCGATCCTCGCCGAGGAGCACCCGACGCTGCGGATCTACTCGGTTGATCCCGGTGACATGCGCACGCAGATGCACCAGGACGCATTCCCGGGTGAGGACATCTCGGACCGCCCGCCGCCCGAGGACAGCGTGCCCGGCCTGCTCGCGTTGATCGAGGGCGATCTGGCGAGCGGCCGTTACCGAGCCCGCGAGCTGGCCGCGACCGCGACCGCGACCGCGACCGCGAGCGTCGCGCGATGAGCGCGCTCGCGTTCGAGCTCGAGTCCGACCTCGAGGCCCACGAGCCTCCGGAGGCGCGGGGCCTCGCGCGCGACGGGGTCAGGATGCTCGTCGCCCGCCGATCCGATGGCTCGATCGAGCACCGCACGTTCAGCGACCTGCCAGAGCTGCTCGAGCCCGGTGACGTCCTCGTGATCAACGTGTCGGCCACGATCCCGGCAGCCGTGCCGGCGCAGCGCCGCGACGGCGAACAGGTGCGCGTGCACTACTCGACTCGCGCGCCGCACCTCGAGGACGACTGGCGCGTGGTCGAGATTCGCAGCGCCGACGGCAGCCGGCCGCTCCTCCTCCCCGCCGGCGAGGCTCTGACGCTGCGCGGCGGCGCCACGCTCGAGCTGGTCGCGCCGTACGCATCCGGTGAGCGGCTGATGCTCGCGCGCTTGCGCTGCGCGCTGCTCGTCGACGAGTACCTCGAGCGCCACGGCGAGCCGATCCGCTACTCCCACGTCCCGAGCCCGTGGCCGCTCGAGGCCTACCAGAACGTCTACGCGATCAGCCCCGGCAGCGCCGAGATGCCGAGCGCGGGCCGGCCGATCACGCGCGAGCTGGTCTCCCGGCTGGTCGCGCGGGAGATCGTGGTCGCTCCGATCACGCTCCATTGCGGCGTGTCCTCGCCCGAGAGCCACGAGCCGCCGTTCCCCGAGTGGTACGAGGTGCCCGAACGCACCGCGGGGCACATCGCGGCCGCACGCAACCGAGGCGGCCGCGTGATCGCCGTCGGCACGACCGTGGTCCGCGCGCTCGAGTCGGCCGGAGGACCCGACGGGTGCAGCTGCGCGCGGTCGGGGTGGACCGGGCTGGTCGTGACGCCGGAGTGCGGGGTGGCGGTCGTCGACGGCCTGATCACCGGCTGGCACGAGCCGGAGGCATCGCACCTTCAGCTGCTCGAGGCGTTGATGGGCCCCGAGTTGCTGGCGCGGTCCTACGAAGCCGCGGTCGACGCCGGCTACCTATGGCACGAGTTCGGCGACAGCCACCTGATCTTGCCCTAAGCGGGGCATTCGGGTCCTATGCCGCGTGCGCGAGCACGGCCGGGAAGTCGAGCGTGACGCCGTGGGGCACCACCAGGACCGGGCAGGTGGCGTTCTCGATCTCGTTCTGGGCGTGAGCGCTGATCAGTACGCGGCCGGGCGTGGCCTCCAAGCGAGAGCCGACCACGAGCAGGTCGACGTGGGGCTCATCGCGCGTGAGCGTCGCGCCGAAGCTGTCGGCGAGCGCGCGCGCCGTGTCGAGCGTCGCGTCGTCTCCGGGGATCGCGAGAAGGCCAATGCGATGAACCCTGGGCGCCCACTTGCCGTGGTAGCCGGCCGGCGCGATCGCGACCGCGGTCGTCCCGCCCTCGAGCAACGCCTGGGTCGAGCGCTGCGGGGCCACGTGTCCCGGCGCGGTCCGGTAGTCCGACCCGAACACGACGATGTCCGCCTGCTCCTGCTCGGCCAGTCGGCGGAGTCCTTCCGCGGTGGACGGGCTCACCACGACGCGGGTATCGACTTGGAGGCCCGAGAACCAATCGGCGCCGCGCTCGAGGAGCATCTCGGCGTCGTGCTCCTCGCGCTCCTCCTGGGTGCAGTCGCCGTGGGTGCAGTGGCGGACGTATACGAGCGTCAGATCCGCGCCGGCATCGGCGAGGATGCGCCCGAGCATCAGCGCGTCGTGATCGCCGGGAGTGTCGTCGTAGGAGATGATCGCTCGGGGGGCCATTGCGGGGGGTCTCCAATCCTCGGAAGAAGTCGTCGCCGTCCTGTTCGGCGCGAGGATCGCAGCTACCTACTATCAGCGCTAATGAAGTTGGTCATGCCGTTGATAAGCTCCGCTAATGCTGCACATCGGCCGCGTGAGGGTGCTTTGCGAGGTCGTTCGCCGGGGGTCGTTCTCCGCCGCCGCTGAGGCGCTCTCGTACACGCAATCCGCGGTCTCGCAGGCGATCGCGCGGCTCGAGGCAGAGACCGGAGCGATCCTGATCGTCCGGGATCGGAGCGGCGTGCGGCCGACCGCCGCCGGCGCGAGCCTGGTGGAGAACGCCGAGGGAATCTTCGCGCGGATCGAGGCCGCCGAGATGGAGCTGGCGGCGGTGCTCGGCGTGCGCGCCGGCCGTCTGCGGATGGCGTCGTTCCCGTCCGCGGGGGCCACGCTGATGCCGCTCGCGATCGCCACCTTCCGCGAACGCCATCCGGACGTCGCGCTGACTCTCGCCGAGGGCGAGCCCGAGGAGATCGCGCCGCGCCTGCGCGCCGGCGAGTTCGATCTCGCGCTGCTGTTCGAGTTTCCGGGGACGCGCGAGCGGCATGGCGCCCGGCTGAGGACGCAACTGCTGCTCGAGGACCCGATGCTGGTGGCGCTACCCGCCGAGCACGGACTCGCCGGCAAGCCCGCGCTGGCGCTCGCCGATCTGCGTGATCAGGACTGGGTGCAGACGTCAGCGACGAGCCCGTGCGCGCGGCACGTGGTCCGATCGTGCGTGGCGGCCGGCTACGAGCCGAAGGTCACGTTCGAGTCAGACGACTACGAGACCGTGCAAGGACTCGTGGCGGCCGGGGTCGGAGTGGCGCTGATCCCGCGGCTCGCGCTCACGCACGTTCACCCCGGCATCGTCGTGCGCGCGCTGGCGCCGCGCAGCCCGGCGCGGCGGGTGGTCGCGGCCACGATCGGCGCCGCCGACGTGTCTCCGGCGGCCCGCACGATGATCAAGGTGCTGGCGGACGTGGCCGAGCGGTACACCGAGCGGCCGGCCCAGTCGGCGGCCGCGTAGCGTCGAGCGATCAGCTCGGCTTTAGTTTCTTCGACAGGCGCGTCGTCACCTTGCCGGCGTCGGTCACGCGCACGGTGACCGTCACTCGTTCGGTGTGGTGACCCGCCAGCGCCGCGGTCAGGCTGCTGCTGGCGGCGAGGCGCGGGGAGGAGATCGTCACGTGCACCTGTGGCGAGGCCGTCTTCACTGTGAGCACGAGCGCGCCGCGCACGAGCCGGGCCGTGAACTTCAGGTGCCTGCCCTTACGGCCCGTGACCGTGACCGTCGCGCGGGAGTTCGTGAAGTGCAAGCCGCGCGGGAGTGCGATGTTGACTGACTTGATCGAGGGTTCATCTCGCCCCGCCGCCACGATGAACGACAGCTTCGGATGCGACGCGCCGACCTGTGAGAGCGACAGGTGCGAGATCGTGGGGGCGCCCTGGACGATCCACTCGAACGTGGCCTTCGTGGTTGTGCCGGCCGCATCGGAGACGGTGACCGTCACGGTGGAGTTCCCGATCCGCCTCGGTTGCCCGGTGATCTTGCCCGAGCTGTTCATGGTGAGGCCGATCGGCAAACCGGAGGTCGTTATGGTGACGGGCTGGCTGCGCGTGGCGGCGGCCTTGATCTGCAGGCTCACCGGGGTCTTCACTGTCGTGCGCTGCTCCCCGGGGTTGGCCAGCGTGATCGCGTCAGTGCACAGCGTCTGGGCGAGTGCCGTCGCGTTCGGGGAGCCGAGCCCGGTCGCCATGTCGTATCCCGGGCCGGCGGGGAACAGCCCGCCGTTGACCCCGGTCATGTCGTTGTCGCTCGACGTGACGTCGTTGAAGTCGGCGGAGTAGGCGGTCGCGGCGGCGTTGTACAAGGCCGGGTTGGCGAAGCCGAGCGGCGTGCCGGCGCAGCGACCCGTGGCATTCGCGAGCGCGAGCAGCGCCGCCCACACCGGCGCCGCCGCACTCGTGCCGCCGACGTCCTGCCATCCCGCGGGGTCGAGCGGTCCGGCCGCGCCGTTCCCGTTCCAATAGATCACGTAACCGGTGTCCGGGTCGCCGTCCGCGGACACGTCGGGCACCTCGCGACAGTCGCCTGACGGTGCGTTACACGGCGAGCCCGACGAGTTGCCGTTGATCACGTGCAGAGACGCCGGCGCCTGCGCTTGATAGCCGGGCATCGGCCACATGCTCGAGACGCCGCCGCCGCTCGCTCCGGTCGCCGGCCCGTCGTTCCACACGGTCTCGCCCAGGCGGGCGCCGGTCGATGGATTCGCACTGAGGCTCGTACCGCCGACGCCGGTCACGTCCGGCTGGCTCGCCGGGTCGTCGACCTCGAGCGCCGTCCCTGACGCTCCCGGCGTCCCGAAGCAGTCCTCTGATCCGTCGTCGCCCGACGCCGAGACGACAGACATCCCCTCAGTGGCCGCCTGTTGGAACAGGAGGTTCTCGGCGGCGACCTGGCCGGACCCCTCGGCCGGCTCACACTGGCCCCACGACGTAGTGACCACCTGCGCCAGACGCTGGCTGATGATCGCGCTCATCGTGTCGTAGGGGCCGGTCCCAGAGTTCGGACCCTCGTAGACGGCGATGTTGGCCTTGGGCGCCAGACCGATCACGTTCTCGATGTCGAGCGCGGCCTCCCCGGAGCCGGGCCCGCTGCTGCCGGCTCCGCCGTCGACCGGAATGTTGGGGTCGATCAGCGGATTGATCCCGTAGCACGCCCCGTAGGCCTGGATGTCGCTGAGGTCATACGGCTCGAGCTCGAGGATCGCGACGGTCTCTCCGGCCCCCTCGTCGCCGGACTGATACAGCCCGGAAAACCCATAGGTCGCAGCGATCTGATCGGCGGTGAACCCGCCCTGGCTGGTCGCCGACGTGGCCGCGGGGCACGGCTGGGGTCCGCCGGTGACGACGTGGGGCCTGGCCGCGGGGGCAAGCGGTGCGGCAACGGCATGCGGATGGATGAGCAGCGGCTTTGCCGTCGACAGCGTGTTGAGCCCGATCACGGCCTGCACGTCCGGCGCGATCCCGGCGTCGAGCGACGGCGCCTGCTGGTTGACGATCGCGGTCGCGCCGCTCGCGAGCGCGACCCGCGAGAACGAAGTCGAGAACGCCTGCGACAGCGCGCCGGCCGTGGCGGTCACGGGGATCGACAGTGAGTTGGGGCTGACCGGGCCGGGCACGAGGCCGTGGGCCTCGAGCGAGGACTCGACGGCCTGGACCTCGCCGGGCGTCGCGCCGAATCGCTGCGCGAACTCCGCCGGAGTGATGTAGTCGCGATAGAGGGGTGAGCCTGGCGTCGACACCTCGTTCGCGAACGCCGCCAGGCCGGCGGGGTCCTGCGACTCGAGCGTGACCGTGAGGCGCATCGGCGTGGACGCTGCCAGCGCGCCGACCGTGTGCGCGGTGGCAGGCACCGCCGGCGCCGAACCGAGTCTGACAGCGGCGGCCGCGGGCGACGCGATCCACAACATCGCCGCGAGCGCGCACGCCGAGATGCACGCCCCGGCTCTCCACAGTGGTCCCATACCTGCCGATCGAGGCTAGCGGCTCGGACGCGGAACCGTGCCGCTAGACGACGTTCCGTAGTGCCCTCCTACCCCGTTTCGATCCTGCCACGCGGCATCGCCTGGTTGACTGTGGGTCATGGACGAGCGGCGGAGGCTGAGCTTCGGAAGCGTGGCCGACCTGTACGACCGGAGCCGGCCGTCGTACCCCGAGGCGCTCGTCGACGGCGTGCTCGAGTTTGCCGGCGCGGGTGAGTCCGACCGAGCGGTCGAGGTCGGCGCCGGCACGGGCAAGGCGACCGTGCTGTTCGCGGCCCGGGGGCTGGACATCGTCGCGATCGAGCCGAGCGCGGACATGGCCGCGCTCGCGCGGCGGAACTGCGCGGGGTACGAGAACGTGAGGATCGAGCAGACCGAGTTCGAGCGGTGGCAGGCGCCGGAGCACGCGTTCCGGCTCGTGTACTCGGGGCAGGCGTGGCACTGGATCTCACCGGAGGTGCGGTACGTCGCCGCCCGGGCGGCGCTCGCGGGCGGCGGCGCGCTGGCCGCGTTCTGGAACAGGCCCGACTGGGGCGCCTGCGACCTGCGCGACGAGATCGCCGAGGCCTACCGGCGGAACGACCACGGCGGCGAGATGGGTGACCCGATGAACCCGCGGACGGGCCCTGGGGACGACGACTGGGCGGCCGAGATGGCCGGTGCGTCCGGCTTCGACTCCGCCGAGGTGCGCGGCTACCGGTGGCACCGGGACTACACCACCGGCGAGTATCTCGACCTGCTCGGCACCCACTCCGCCTGCCTCGTGCTAGATCCGCCCGACCGCGAGCGGCTGCTATCCGACATCGCCGCCGCGATCGACGGCCGGGGCGGCACCTTCCGGATGGCTTACGTGTCCTGGCTGTGCCTGGCGCGGGCGGCATGACCGACGGGATTGTGCGCGGCGAGGACGGTGTGCGGCGGTGCTACTGGGCCGACTCCGCGCCGGAATACCGCGCCTATCACGATCGCGAGTGGGGGTTCCCGGTCGCCGACGACATCCGCCTGTTCGAGAAGCTCAGCCTCGAGGGATTCCAGGCCGGGCTGTCGTGGCTGACGATCCTCCGAAAGCGCGAGAACTTCCGGCGGGCTTTCGAGGGCTTCGACTTCGCCGTGGTCTCGCGGTTCGGTGAGGCCGACGTCGCGCGGTTATTAACGGATGCGTCGATCATCCGCCACCGGGGCAAGATCGAGGCCGTGATCAACAACGCGGGGCGGGCGGTCGATCTGGTCGAGAGCGAGGGCTCGCTCGCGGCGTACGTGTGGCGGTTCGAGCCGGCGCGCCGGCCGCGGCGGGTCGACCGCGGGGACGTGGCAGCCGAGACAGCGGAGTCGCGCGCGCTCGCCAAGGACCTCAAGCGGCGCGGGTGGCGGTTCGTCGGACCCACGACCGTGTACGCGTTCATGCAGGCCATGGGCCTCGTCAACGACCACATGACCGGCTGCGCGGCCCGCGCACAGGCGACCCGAGCGCGCAAGGAGTTCGCCGTTCCCGTTAGTTAGAGGAGGCGGACGATCGCGGTGACCCCCACCACCACGATCACCGCGCGCAGCACCGACGGGGGCAGCCCGCGGCCCCAGCGGGCGCCGGCGACCCCGCCGATGATCGACCCGGCCGCGATCAGGATCGCCGGCAACCAGGCGACGTGTGCGGCAAAGATGAAGATCACGCCGGCGACCAGGTTGACGAGGCCGGCGAGCACGACCTTCAGCGCGTTGGTGCGCTGCAGGTCCTCGTCCGGGAGGGACAGTCCGAGGATCGCGAGCAGCATGATCCCCTGGGCGGCGCCGAAGTAGCCGCCGTAAATGCCGGTTCCGAACACCGCGAGCATCGCCAGCGGTCCGGGGCGCCGGTCCGACCGCGATCGGCGGGACTCGAGCGCACGCGCGATCCGTGGCTGGAGCACGATCAGCACGAGCGCGACCACGATGAACGCGGGCACGATGTCCTTGAACGCCGACGCCGGAAGGCTAAGCAGCAGTACCGCGCCGAGGATCCCGCCGGCGGTCGAGGCGATCGCGAACCGCATCGCCCGCGCGCGCTGGCCCGCAAGCTCGCGGCGGTAGCCGATCGCGCCCGCGACCGAGCCCGGGACGAGACCGATGGTGTTCGAGACGTTCGCCGTCACCGGGGCGTAGCCGAACCCAAGGAGCACGGGAAACGTGATCAGCGTGCCGCTGCCGACGAGCGTGTTGATCGCCCCGGCGGCGATGCCCGCGGCGAAGATGGCCAGGGCGTGGAGCGGGGGCATCGAGCTCGGGCCGGCTCGGTCGGGGGGCTACGTACGGTACGCGCGCACGAGGTAGCCGCTGCGGCCGGGGCTCGCGATCTCAACCCGCGTAAAGCCGCTGGCCCCGAACATCAGCTCGAGCTCGCGGTGGCTGTAGTTGAAGATCGGGCAGTTCCCGATCCACTCGTAGCGGACCTTGCGAACCGGCCCCTTGACCAGCGACCAGGTCGGGAACGAACCGACCACGCAGCCCCCCGGCGCGCACAGCTCGAACATGCGCCGGCTGAACAGGTGCGGCTCGGGCAGGTAGTCGAACAGCCCGACCGCGAGGATCACCTCGAACGGGCCCTCGAGCGGCGCGGTCAGGAAGTCGTCGACGATCAGCTGCGTCTGAGCGGCGAAACGTTCCAGTCGCTCGCGCGAGAGGGCGATCATCGGCTCGGAAAAGTCGACGCCGACGTAATGCGATGCGCCCGCCTCGAGGACGAACTCGCCGATCCGGCCCGAGCCGCAGCCGACGTCGAGGACGCGCGGGGCGTCGTAGGCGCGGACCGAGTCCACCGCGAGCTTGCGCCGGCGGAACAGCCCCGGGCGGAGCGTGCGCACGAGCCACCGCTCGTCCTCGTAGAGGTCGTCGAACTGCTTCGCCTTGTCGCGGAACCTGCTGCGAACCCGCTCAGGCGCGGCCGTCGAGTCGTGCATGCGCCTCACCATAGGGGATCAGCTCGAACCGCCGCGCGACCGCGCGCAGCACGCCGGGGGCGCGCCGGCGCGCGCCGTTGCGCTGCGCCTCGCGGAGCCTGGCGTGGGCTTTCTGCTCGGTGGTCGCGGTTTTTGGAAGATGCGCGCGGAGGGGCTCGGGGTCGAGCTCGTTCGGATGCAGGTACAGCCCCGCGAGCGGACCGGCTTCGCCCAGCCCGCGCAGGATCAGCGAGGTCGGCAGCGCCTGCCAGTACGACGCGCCGCCGACCGGGATTCGAATACCGCCCGCCCGGCCGGTGCGCCACACCGCGACCGGGAACTCCCACAGGCCGTTGGCGCCGCTGACCTCGAGGCGGTGCGGGGCGGCGGTCGCCGCCAAGGCGCGGTCGCGGAGCGCCGGCGAGTCGTGCTGGCTCGCGTCGTAGTCGAACCCCTCCCGCGCCAGCACCCCGTAGGCCCAGTCCGACGCGGTCGTGATCGAGAATGCAGGGGCGCGGTAGCCGGTCGGAGTGCGGCCGGTGAGCTGCTCGATCGTGGCGCGGGCGGCGCGCAGGTCGGCGGCGAACTCCTCGGGGGTTTGCGTGTGCACCGGGAGATGAGCGTCGCCGTGACAGCCGATCTCGTGGCCGGCTTCGACGATCCGGTGCAGCAGATCGGGGTGGGCGCGGGCTGCCATCCCGAGCACGAAGAACGTCGCGCGCGCGTGGAGCTCGTCGAGCAGCGCGAGCAGCGCATCGGTCTGGCGCGCGAGCGCGGGGCCCGCCTCGCGCCAGTTCGACGCGCCGACGCGCCGGCGGACGAGCTGATGCCAGTCCTCGTAGTCGACGCTGAGCAGCAGTGTTGGTCTGGTCGCGGACATTCCGTCCACAACCGTAGCTGCGACGCGCCGGCGGTTACCCGCCGGCGACGATCCGCCGGCCGGTCACGCGCTGCCCGACCCGCAGCGGGGTGAGCAGCCCGAGGCGCGAGGCGATCCGCATCGAGTCGGCCCACCGCGACAGGCCCGACACGTTGGAATCCGCGAACGCCCCGGTCTCGATCAGCTCGAGGTACCACTCGATCGTCGCATCGAGCGTGTCGTCGAGCGGGCGGGCCTCGTAGCCGAGCTCGTCGCGTGCCTTGCGCGAGGTGAAGCGCCAGTCCTGGCCCATCAGGTTCGAGGCCTCGGCCGACAGTGCGCCCGGGAGGCCGATCGCCTCACGGATCCGCGCGAGGCGCTTGATGCCCGTCGGCAGCACCATGATCGGGTACCGGACGCCCGACAGCTCGGCGACGCGGTCTATCAGCTGCGGCCAGCCGAGGTTGACGCCACCGAGGATGTAGCGCTCGCCGGGCTTGCCGTGCTCGGCGGCGAGCAGCTCGCCGGCGGCGACGTCCGCGACGTCGACGAAGTTCATCGGCGCGTCGAGGACGCCCGGGAGGCGGCCGCGCAGGTAGTTGCCGATCGTCCGCGTCGAGGTTTCGCCCGGCTGGGAGCGGTCGACGGGCACGCCGAGGACGTAGGCGGGATTGACGACCACCAGCTCGACGCCGTGCCGCTCGGCGGCCTCGAGCGCGGCGCGCTCGCCGGCGTGTTTGGAGTCCGGGTAGGCAAGGCCGAGCCAGTCCTTGGGATAGCTGGTCGATTCGTCCGCCGGCCCGTTTCCGTTGGCGGTCCCGATCGCGGAGATCGTCGAGGTCAGCACGACGCGCCGGACGCCCTCGGCCGCCGCGGCCTCGACCGCGACCACCGGGCCGTCGGCGTTGAGCTCCCACACGCGCTGCACGGGACTCGACGCGACAAACCCGGCGACGTGGAACAGCACGTCGATACCGCGCAGCGCGCGGCGCATCGCCTTGTAGTCGAGCACGTCGGCTTTGGTCCGCCGGAAGCGGATCCCGGTCAGCGCCTTCAGGCGGTCAGGGTTCCGGTAGACAACGCGCACGTCGTCGCCGCGTTCCGCCAGCGCCCGCACGACGTGGGCGCCGACAAATCCGGTTGCTCCGGTCACACATGTCTTCATTGCCCCTTTGCCTACCCCTCCCACCACTCCCCAAGCGACGGATTCGGGGTGTTCACACGATGTGTCAGTCGATCGCGCGCCGATAGAAGCCGCGCACGCCGATCGTCATCAGCGCGGTGAGTGCGCCGACCAGCACGACGATGCAGACCCAGGGCGCGATGTGCGGAACCTCGGGGACGAGCGCGGCGCGCATCAACTCGCTCACGTACGTCATCGGGTTGCACGCGGTCACGATCTGGAACCAGCGCAGACGTGACAGCGAGGGCCAGGGGTACTGGCTGCAGCCGGTGAACAGCAGCGGCGTGAACACGAGCGAGAACACGATGTTGATCCGCTGCGGGGAGACCAGCGTGCCCAGCACCAGCCCGAGGCCGGCGCCGAGCAGGCTGCCGAGCACCATCGCGAGCACCATCAGTGGCACGCCGCTCCACCGCCACGGGATCGACCCGAGCACGATGATCCCGACCGGGATCATCACGGTGGTCGCGGTGAGCGCGCGCAGCGTCGCGAACAGGACCTTCTCGGCCGCGACCAGGGCGGTCGACATCGGCGCGAGCAGCCGGTCCTCGATCTCCTTGGTCCAGCCGAACTCGATCACCAGCGGGAACGCCAGCGTCTGCATGCCGGTGATCACCGCGGTCAGGGCGAGCAGGCCGGGGAACAGCAGGTCCGCGTAACCGTGCTGCGTGTAGCCGAGTGAGCCGAGCACCTTGCCGAACACGAACAGCAGGAACAGCGGCTGGAGGATCACCTGCGCGAGGAATACGGGCAGCTCCGACCAGGTCACGAGCAGGTCGCGGCGTAGCACCGCGTTGAACGCGCGCCTCTGGCTGACGGCCGGCGCGCGGACGGCGGCGGCGGTCATCGCAGTGTCCGCCCGGTGAGGTGGATGAACACGTCCTCGAGCGTCGGCTCCGCGAGCTCGACGCCGCTCAAGCTCAGCCCGCGGTCGGCGAGCAGCGTCGCGGTCGGCGCGACCAGCTGCGACGCCTCACCCGAGACGTACAGCCGCACGCGCCATTGCGGATCGTCAGGTTCCTGCTCGACCTCGGGGAGCGGCTCGACCCGCTCGACGCCGTCCAGCGCCTCGAACGCATCGATCAGCGTCTCAGCCGAGCGCCCGTTGTCGCCGGCGTGGACGCTCAGCTCGAGCGTGGAGCTTCCCGGCAGCCCGCGCATCAGCGCCTCGGGAGTGTCGAGTGCGAGCAGCTTGCCGTGGTCCATGACCCCGACGCGGTCGGCGAGCAGCGCCGCCTCGTGCATGTCGTGAGTCGTCAGCATCAACGTCACACCACGCTCGCGAAGCTCCCGCAGGCGGTCCCAGACGAACAGCCGCGCGGCCGGGTCCAGCCCGGTCGTCGGCTCGTCCAGGAACAGCACCTGCGGCTCGTGCATGAGCGCCCGCGCGATCATCACGCGCTGTGACTGCCCGCCCGAGAACAGGTCGGGCTTGACGTTGCCGCGGTCGCCCAGCCCGAACTGCTCGAGCAGCTCGTCGGCCCGAGCGGCGGCATCGGCGGCGGGCACGCCGTGGTAGGCGGCGTGGAAGGTCAGGTTCCGCCGGATCGAGAGCGAACGGTCGAGGTTGCTGCGCTGGGGCACGACCGCGAGCATGCCGCGGGCGCGGACCGGGTCGGCGGCGACGTCGACGCCACCGACCATCGCCCGGCCGCTCGTGGGCCGCACCCGCGTGGTCAGCATTCCGACGGTGGTCGTCTTGCCGGCACCGTTCGGGCCGAGCAGGCCGAACACCTCGCCCGGCCGGACGGCGAACTCGATCCCGTCAACCGCGTTGACCGGCGATTTGGGATAGCGCTTGACCAGCCCGTCGACTTCGACCGCGGGCGCGTCCCCTCGGTCGCTCGGGACGGCTCCCCTACTCACTCAGCGCAGGTTAACGATGGCGTCCATAATGGCTGCCGTGGTTCCGGAGTCCAAGCTCAAGTCGACCGACGGCGGACTGGTGCCCGAAGGCGAGGGCTGGTTCGTCGTAAACGCGCGCGAGGCGAAGTGGCTCGACGGGGAGTTCGGCGCCTACACCCGGTTCGAGGGCGAGGCGCGCTTCCCGGGGCTCGGCGTCAACATCGGCGTGCTGGCTCCCGGTCAGCCCTCCGCCATGTACCACGGCGAGGATGAGCAGGAGGACTTCCTCGTGCTCGCCGGCGAGTGCCTGCTGCTGATCGAGGGCGAGGAGCGACTCCTGCGCCAGTGGGACTTCGTCCACTGCCCGCCCTGGACCGAGCACGTGTTCGTCGGCGCCGGCGAGGGACCGAGCGTGCTCCTCGCCGTCGGGACCCGATCGGGGCACGCCGTGATCTATCCCCGGTCCGAGGTCGCGCTCCGTCACCAGGCCGGCGCCGAGCAGGAGACGCGCGAGCCACGGGAGGCTTACGCCGGCGTCAAGCCCGACGTCGATATCGGCTACCGCGACGGCTGGCTCGAAGGCCGCTCGGGCTAGCCGGGCGCGGGCCGGTGCCTGAGCGCCCGGACACCGGATCCTCGCCACCGGGCGGGGCGCTGACCGTCGCCGTGCGCGACGCGTTCCAGTTCGACCGTCGCGCGATCTCGGTTCAGGGCGGGCTGCTCGCTGCGATTCCGGTCGCGGCGGTGCTCGCGATCGGCACCGTCGCGTGGAGCGCAGTGGCGGGCGTCACGATGGGCGCCGGCGCGATGCTCGTCGGGGTCGCCTGGCGGGTCGGCGGCGGGCGGCCGCCGATCGCGGTGCTCGCGATCGACGCGTCGCTGATGTCGCTGTCGACGTTCGTGGGGTGCGTGACGGGATCGGTGCCGTGGCTTCACTTCTGCGTGCTGTGCGTGTGGTCGCTGGCGGGCGGCCTGCTGGTCGCACTCGGCAACCGCGGCGGTGCCGTTGGGACCCAGTCGATCATCGCGTTCGTGGTGTTCGGGCGCTTCAGCCAGCCCGCGGGGCCCGCGTTCGGGCTCGCGTCGCTGGTGCTCGCCGGAGGCTTCGCCCAGGTCCTGTTCCAGAGCATCGCCCGCTGGCCGACGCCGTTGCGCGTACAGCGGAAAGCGACCGCCGACGCCTACCGGGCGCTGTCGGCCCTGGCCACCGCTTCGGTGGACAGCTCGACCCTGCCGGCCGCCACCGCGCTCGACGAGGCCCAGTCGACGCTTTCGTCGCCGACGCTGTTTGGGGATCCGGCGGTGCTGAACCTGCGCAGCCTGGTCAACGAAGGGCAGCGGATGCGAGTCGGGCTGAGCGCCATCCACTCGCTGCTCAGGCGCCGGCAGGCCGACGCTCAGGCTGACGGGGACGACCGTCCCGATCCGCCCGGTCGGGGCGCCGAGCGGATCCTCGTCCTCACCGCCGAGGGGCTCGATCTGGCCTCGCGGGCGATCGAGGGCGACCGCGCCGCCGCCGCGGGCCTGCCGGCGCACATGGAGAAGCTGAGCTCGGACACCGCCGAGCATGCGCTCACGCCGGATGCCTCAGGGCTGGCGCTGTCGCGGCGGCTGGCCGCCCTGGCCGGGCAGCTCCGCGCGATCGGTGCGCTGGCGGTGAGCGCCGGCGAGGCCAGCGGGCTGCGCGATCGCCGCCCCCATGCGCGTACCAACCGCCCGATCGAGCGGTTCAAGGCCGGCCTCGGGGTGCTGCGCGACAACGCCAGCCTGCAGTCGCCGGCGGGTCGTCACGCGCTCCGGCTGGCGGTCGTGGTGCTGCTCGCGGAGCTGATCTCGCGCCATCTGCCGCTGAGCCGCAGCTACTGGATGGTCGTCGCCGCCGCGACCACGCTCCGTCCCGAGTTCGGCGCCACGTTCACGCGCGGTGCCGAGCGCGCCGGCGGGACTGCGCTCGGCGTCGGCCTGGCGGGAGCGATCGCGGTCGCGCTGCATCCGGCCGGGAGCGTGACCGTAGTGCTGGTCGGCGTGCTCGCGTGGGCCGGCTACGCGCTGTTTCCCGCGAACTTCGCGGTCGGCTTCGCGTTCATCACCGCGGTGGTGGTGTTCCTGCTGAACGCGATCAGCCCGGACACCCTCGCGACGGCGTGGGCCCGCCTGCTGGACACGCTGGTCGGCGGCACGCTCGGCCTGCTCGCGTACGCGCTGTGGCCAACCTGGTCCGAGACATCCGCGCGTAAGTCCTTGGCTGCGCTGGTCGAGGCCCAGCGAGCGTACGTGCGGGTGACTCTCAAGGCGATCGTCGAGGGCCGCCGGCCCGACGACGGCGAGATACGCGTGCTCAGCCGGCAGGCCCGGGTCACACGTACCGCCGCCGAGGCGACCGTCGCGCGGTCGCTGTCCGAGCCGGCGACGCGCCGGATCGATGCCGAGCAGAGCCAGGGGATGCTGGCCGCGACGCGCCGGCTGATCCAGGCGGCTCACGTGCTGCGGCTCGACGCCCAGGAGGAGGAGGACGCCCGGCGGCCTGTGCCGGCGCTCGCGCCGCTCGCCGGCGATCTCGACGAGCTTCTGGGGAGCGTCGACACTACCGTCCGCGCCGGGGCGGACGCACCGTCGGCTGGTGGGCCGCGGCCGGCGCCAATGCCGCCGCCGGCGGTGCCCGATTTGCGTGCGAGCTATGCCGCGCTCGAGCGCGCCGCCCCGCACGACGCCGACGGCGAGGCGCTGCTGCTCGACCTCGATGAGATCGTCGACGCTGTCAACGGGCTCGCGGCGCTGGCCGGACTCGAGTCGTCCGACGGGGACGACGACGCGCCGATCACGTAAGCCCGGTCAGTAAGCGCCCTCAGGCGTCTGGGTCCGGCGGCCACGGACGCAGCGGGTTGCCGATCTCCCAGTGGTGCCCGAAGGGGTCGGCGATCCGCCCGAGGCGCCAGCCGTGCTCGTTCGCCGCCGGCCGCACGAGCGTCGCGCCGGCCGCCAGCGCCCGCTCGATCGCCGCGTCCGGGTCCTCGACCATCAACAGCATCCGCGTCGTGCTGCCGCCGACGGTCTCGGGACTGAAGTTGAAGTGCTCCGGCGACTCGTCGGCGACCCAGAACGACGCATCGTCGATCTGCAACTGGCAGACGACCGCCTCGTGCGCGTCGGTGCCGCCGACGCGGTACACCTCGACCGCCCCGAACGCTGCCTTGTAGAACTCGACTGCCGCACGCCCGCGCCGGACCGACAGCTGGGCGAGCACCTGCGTCACTGCTTCGCCACCCGTGTCAGCTTGCGGCGCGCGGTCGCGTCGAGCACGGCCTTGCGCAGCCGGACCGCGTTCGGGGTGACCTCGACGCATTCGTCGGCGCGCAGGAACTCGAGCGCCTGGTCGAGCGACAGCTCGCGCTTGGGGACGAGCCGCACCAGCTCGTCGGCGGTGGAGGAGCGAATGTTGGTCAGATGCTTCTCCTTGACGGCGTTGACGTCGAGGTCCTCGGCGCGTGAATTCTCGCCCACGATCATTCCCTCGTACACCTCCTCGCCCGGCGCCACGAACAGCGTGCCGCGCTCCTGGAGGTTGAACAGTGCAAACGCCGCGACGGTGCCGCGCCTATCCGCGACGAGCGACCCGGATGGTCGGGTTCTGAGCTCCCCGTGCCACGGTTCCCAGCGGTCGAACACGTGGTGGACGAGCCCGGTGCCGCGCGTCTCGGTGAGGAACTCGGTCCGAAAGCCGATCAGGCCCCGTGCCGGGACGAGATACTCCATCCGCACCCAGCCCGTGCCGTGGTTGACCATCTGCTCGAGCCGGCCCTTGCGCATCGCCAGCAGCTGCGTGATCACGCCGACGTAATCCTCAGGGGCGTCGACGCTCATCCGCTCGACCGGCTCGTGGCTCCGGCCGTCGATCTCACGCGTCACCACCTGTGGCTTGCCAACCGTGAGCTCGTAGCCCTCCCGGCGCATCAGCTCGACCAGCACCGCGAGCGCGAGCTCGCCCCGGCCCTGGACCTCCCACACGTCCGGGCGCTCGGTGTCGAGCACCCGCAACGACACGTTCCCAACGAGCTCGCGGTCGAGCCGGGCCTTGAGCTGGCTCGCGGTCAGCCTCTGACCGTCCTGCCCAGCGAGCGGGGAGGTGTTGATCCCGATCGTGACCGACAGCGACGGCTCGTCGACCGTGATAACCGGGAGCGGCCGCGGGTCCGCGGCGGATGCGAGCGTCTCGCCGATCGTGATCTCCGGGATCCCCGCCACTGAGATGATCTCGCCGGCGGCCGCCTCGTCAGCCTCGACGCGGTCGAGAGCATCGGTGACGTACAGCTCGGACACCTTGACGAGCTCGATCCGTCCGTCGGCGCGGCACCAAGCGACGGTCTCGCCGCGGCGGATCGTGCCGTGGCGCACGCGGCAGATCGCCAGCCGCCCGACGTAGAGGGAGGCGTCGAGGTTGGTGACGTGCGCCTGCAGGGGGTGATCGGGGTCGTACTCCGGCGCCGGGATGTGCCTCACCAGAACCTCTACAAGCGGGGCCAGGTCGGTGGGGTGGCTGGGGCCCAAATTTTCGGGGTCGAGCGATGCCCAGCCGGCCTTCGCGTTCGTATAGACGATCGGGAACTCGATCTGCGACTCGTCGGCGTCGAGGTCGAGGAACAGCTCGTAGACCTCGTCGACCACCTCGTCGATGCGGGCATCGGGCCGGTCGACCTTGTTGACCACGAGGATCACCGGCAATCGCGCCTCGAGCGCCTTGCGCAGCACGAACCGCGTCTGCGGGAGCGGGCCTTCGCTCGCGTCGACGAGCAGCAGCACGCCGTCGACCATCGTCAGCCCGCGCTCGACCTCGCCACCGAAGTCAGCGTGCCCGGGCGTGTCGACGATGTTGAGCTTGACATCGCCGTACCGGACCGCGGTGTTCTTGGCGAGGATCGTGATCCCCTTCTCGCGCTCCAGGTCCATCGAGTCCATCACGCGGTCGGCCACTTCCTGGCCGGCGCGGAACGCCCCCGATTGCCACAGCAGGGCGTCGACGAGCGTCGTCTTGCCGTGGTCGACATGGGCGACGATCGCGAGGTTGCGGATGTCCTGGCGGGAAGCCATCAGACCACTGACGATAGAACGGCGGCGGCCGTTGCTTAGATCGTCGTGCTGACCGTCGCGGTCACGCCGCTCCAGGTACTCAGCACCAGAAGCTTGGCGGTGCGACGGTGAGTGGCGAGCGTCTCGAACCTCTGCGTCAGCGTCAGCGTGACGGTCGCGCTCCGGTTACCCCGGATGTTGGCCTGGCTCGAGAGCATCACGCGGGTCCCGTAGCGGCCCTGCAGGCGGAACCGGCACGGAGCCGAGCCGTGGCACCGAAGCACCACCCGGAGCTTGTTGCCCCTGATCGTGACGCTCGCGATCGTCACCGGCGAGGTCCTGAAGCGGACCACGGCGCCACGGGTCGTGCCCCCCGCGTTGGTGGCCACCACCCGGACGTAATACGTCTTGCCCGCGGTCAGATTGCGAAGCGTCCAACTGACGTTCGCGGTTGCCTGCGAAGACGCGAGCGAACCTGATGAGGTGCTGTGGCCGAGTGCCGCGGTCGTCCCGTACTGCAGTGTGTACGCGGTCGCGGCGCCGCTACCGGCGATCGTGGCGCTGACCGTCCCGGTGCTCGCGGCCGGGGACAACTCGACGTTGGTCACGAGCGGGGGGCTGGCCGGCGAGTTCGACGTCCCAGCGCCGCCGGAGCCGCCGTTCCCGGTGCCGGTCGGGTTGCTCGGCGTGGTCGTCGTCGGCGGGGACGGGGTGGTCGTCGTTGTCTGCCCCGGTGAAGTCGCCGTCGTGGCCGGTGTGGTCAGGGTGTAGTCATAGCCGTACGAGGTGCCGAGGACGTTCATCGCGACCAGCCGGTAGTGGTAGGTCATCCCGGCCGACAGGCCGGTGAGCGAGTCGGTGACGGGTACCGGATCGGTGCCAAAGCCGAGGTCGGTCATCGGGGTCTGCTGGCCATAGCCGGTGGTCGTGCCGTACTCCCAGAAGTACTCGGTCTCCTCGCCGTTGGGATACACCCCGCCCTGGAGCTGGGCCGACTGGGCGGTCACGGTCGGCGTATAGGTGCCGTTGGTTCCGGGGCCCGCGATGCCGGGCGCTCCGTCCGCGACGGCGCCGGAGATGCTGCCGGCGCCGGTCGGGCCGTCGTAGCCGGGACCGGCGCTGCAGATGAAGGACATCGACGCCGCGCAGGAGCCGTTCGCGCCGGTCGAGGGATCGTTGAGCAGCGATGCGTTCGCGTACGCCCACGACGGCCCCTGGGGGCCGACGCCAGCAGCGGCGGGGATGCCTGGGCGGCCGATCCCAGCAGCGCGTAGTAGGCCGCGATCAGCGGCGAGGCCTCGCTCGTCCCGCCGACGACGACCCAGCCGTTGTCGTCCGAGTCGTAGACCTGCATCCCGGTATCGGGATCGGCGTCGGCCGAGATGTCCGCGTAAGCCCGACCATTGCACGCGAGGCCGCTCTGCCAGCTCGGCTGGGGCGTCCCCGTATTACAGCCGGATCCGGCGCCGGACCACGCCGACTCGGTGAACCCGCGGGTGCTCTGAACGCCGCTGGTGCTCGCCGGCTCGAGCGTCGTGCCGCCGGCCGCGGTGACGCCCGGGAGCGCCGCCGGGAAGTCGTTCGTGGCGGTACCGGGATAGCCGAGGTCGCCCGACGCGGCGACGGTCTCGATCCCCGGGAACGTGTAGCGGCCCGATTTCATGAACTGGGCCGCCTGGTGGCCGCTCAGGGCCACGTTCCAGCTGTCGGAGATCACGTCGACTCCGGGCTCGCCGGCTGCCGTGGCCTGTGCCGTCGCCAGGTCCGACCAGTCCGGCGCTGTTGGCTTCCACGAGGGTGATGTGGCAGTTCGGGCAGAGCGCGGACACCGCGTCGAGATCGAGCGAGATCTCGAGCTCCCAGCCGGAGTCGACCGTCGACGGGTAGTTGGTCCCGCCGTTCTCGTCGACCTTGGTGAAGCACCCACTGGCGGTGGTGCAAGGCGACAACCCGAACTCGGCGCGGTAGGTTGCGAGGTCGGACTCGGCATTGGGATCGTCGAACGCATCGACGATCGCGACGTCTCGCCAGTCCCCTCGGCCTGCGACAGATAGGCGAGGTCGTAGGCCTCCTGGAGGTACGCCGGCGTTCCGGGCTGGGGCGCACCGGCGGCTGCGATGGCCGGCGCGGCGGCGTGGCTGCCCCGCGCTCGCGGCCGCTGGACCCGGTAACGGTGAGGCCGGCCGGCGGAGCCTCGGATGGACGAGCGCGCGCGCTCCCGCGCACGCCGAGGACCTGGGCAAGGCAGGTCGCGCGAAACGGGCTGGGCGCGCCGCACGCGCCGACCGGAGCGACCGTGGCGGCGTCCGAGAGTCCCGTCGTCGCGTCAGTGATGCTCGCCGACGCCTGCGCCGCGGCGGCGCTGACGGCCGGCGTGAGCGCGGCCACGAGCAGCAACATCAGCGACGCGAACAGCCCGCTGGGGAGCCCCCGGCTCATCCGCTGCGACGGCGAACGGACGGAGGCTTTCGGAGGGCTGGAGCGAATGCGTCTCATACGTCTCAGTACGAGGCTAGACAGCCCCCGTTTCCTATCGGCAAGTTCAGGCAAAACCTGTAGCGATTGCGATGCCCACCTGGACCCTTATACGATGCCCCGAAAGTTGGATCGGCCCGCAGGCCCGGCGGCGGTCCAGGTGCAGCGCTCGCGGTATTAGGGTACCCTAACGGCGCGCATGAGCCGAGCAGCCGCCGAACCGCATCGAGTCCCGCCCCAGAACCGCGAGAAATCCTCCCGTACCCCGACCCGTCCGCGTCTCGGCGACCGCGTCGGTTTCTATGTGTGGACGGCGGTGGTCCTCGTGGCGGCGGTGGTGGTTGTCGTGATCAGCTGGCACGCGCGGGGTGGGACGACGGATCCGACGGATTTGCCCGCGGGTGATCGGCTGAGTCATACCTCCGTCGTGGTCGATAGCGCGATTCTGGTCTTCCGGGAGGGGCTCGAGACGATTCTGGTGCTCGCCGCGGTGATGGCGAGCTTCCTGGGCGGGAATCGCGTCTATCGGCGTCCGGTGGCGGTCGGTGGCGCCGGCGCGATCGGATTCGGGGATCCTGACCTGGTTGTTCGTGGTGTGGTTGATCGGCCGCTTCCATGGCGGCGAGTTCGATGTGCAGGCGGCGACCGGGATCCCGTCGTTGATCGTGCTGCTGCTCGTGATGAATTGGTTCTTCCACAAGGTCTACTGGACGGGTTGGATCTCGCAGTCATCACAAGCGCCGGCGGGGACTGCTGTCCGCGGACCCGGAGACGAACAAGCGGCGGATGCTGCTCGGGCTGGCGTTGTTGGGGTTCACGTCGGTGTATCGGGAGTGCTTCGAGGTCGTGATCTTCCTGCAGAACCTCAGAGAGCTTTACGGCGCGAGCGTGGTGTTGGAGGGCGTCGTGATCGGCTGCCTGTTCACCGCCGCCGCGGGCGTGCTGACGTTCGGGTTGCACGCACGGTTGCCGTACCGGCGGCTGTTGATCATCACCGGGGTGATGCTGCTGGTCGTGCTGTTGTGTCCGTCGGCGAGGAGGTCAACGAGATGCAGTTGGCCGGCTGGATCGGCACGACACCGGTTGGGGGGTTGAGCGTTCCGGGATGGATGGGGACGTGGTTCTCGATCTTCCCGAACTGGGAGACGTTCGTCGGGCAGTTCATCGCGCTCGCGCTCGTGATCGGCTCGTACGTCGCGGCTCAGTACCTGCGCGTGTGGCGCCCACGCCGCCGCGGACGCCAGCCCGCGCACGTCGCGGCCGCGCCGCCCGAGCGGGCCGCCGACCTCGAGGTCGGCCGGTCGCCCGCCAACGCGCTCGCGTAGCCCCGCGCTGTCACATTTTCGAAGTTACGCGCGTCAAGTAATTCGAGGACGCCAACTCGCCGTGGGAACGTCACAAGCCCACGGACCGTCCGTGCTAAACAGTTAAGCGAAGACCGGGTCACTCCGCGAGCGCAGGGGCGCAGCGTGGCCACTCGCCGAGACCGGATCAGGAGTCACATAGTGCTGAAACTCACACGCTGGTGCATCGCTCATCGCGGTCGCGTGTTCGTGGCCTGGATCCTCGTGGCGGTCGTCACGACGGTCCTCGCGGGCGCGGCCGGGCGCGACTACGCCACCAACTTCAGCCTGCCCGGAACGGAGTCCCAGCGGGCGCTCGACCTGCTCAAGAAGGAGTTCCCGGCCCAGAGCGGCGACGTCGACACGGTCGTGTTCCACAACGCGAACGGCACCGTCGACGACCCGCAGGTTCGCGCGGCGATGACGAAGCTGCTGGGACAGGTGACCGACGACCCGCATGTCGTCTCGGTTCGCAGTCCCTACGGGCCCGACGGGGCGGTCCAGGTCTCGCGCGACCGCAAGACCGCATTCGCGACGATCAACTACGACAAGCCGGCCAACGCGGTGCCGAACGACGCCGGCAAGCCCGTACTCGATCAGGTCGGGGCGGTGCAAGTCCCGGGCCTGAAACTCGCCGCGGGCGGCCAGGTGATCGAGAACGCCGAGGGCTTCACCGTCGGTCCGGCGACCTTGATCGGGGCGATCGCGGCACTGATCATCCTGCTGTTCACGTTCGGCTCGCTCGTCGCCGCCGGGATGCCGCTGATCACCGCCGGCTTCGGGCTGATCAGTGGGGTCGCGCCTGATCGGGCTGGCCACGCACGTCACGAGCATCCCCAACGTCTCGACAGATCTCGCGCTGATGATCGGTCTCGGCGTCGGGATCGACTACGCGCTGTTCATCGTCACGCGCTTCCGCGAGAACTACCTTCGGCTCGGCGATGTGGAGCAATCGGTGCTCGAGGCGATGGATACCTCGGGACGGGCGATCCTGCTGGCCGGCACCACGGTGACGATCGCCCTGCTCGGGATGTTCGCCACCGGCGTCAGCTTCCTGTACGGGCTGGCTATCGCCTCCGTATTCGCAGTGCTGATGACGATGATCGCATCGCTGACGGTGCTCCCCGCGATGCTCTCGAAGTACGGCGACCGGATCGTGCGCACCCGCACACGAACCCGCCGCCACCCGTTCGGGGGCGGGGGTGCCGAGCCCGCGACGGCCGGCGCCGGCGTCGCTGTCGTCGAGGACACCGTGCCGCACCGCTCGCGCTGGCGGGAATGGAGCCGGACGGTCCAGCGGCGGCCGTGGCCACTCGCGATCGTCTCGACTGGCCTGATGGTCGCGCTCCTGCTGCCGGTCGTCGCGTTGCGGCTCGAGAGCAGCGACGCCGGGAACGATCCCTCCGGCACGAGCTCGCGGCAGGCGTTCGACCTGCTCGGGCAGGGCTTCGGTGGCGGATTCAACGGCCCGCTGCTGATCGTGACCGAGCTCCCGGCGCAGAACAAGGCCGCCGCCCAGGCGGCGGTGAGCGCCGCGGTCGCGAAGACGCCGAACGTCGTCGCGGTGACTCCGCCGCGGACGTCGCCGTCGGGCAACGTCGCGGTATTCGAGGCCTATCCAGGCTCGGCACCGCAGGCGGTCGCGACCACCGATCTGGTCAACCATCTGCGCGACGACGTCGCCCCGCCGGTCGAGCATCAAACCGGCTCGACCGTCCTCGTCGGTGGGTTCACCGCGGGTTCGATCGACTTCTCCCACGTGCTCGCGAACAAGCTGCCGCTGTTCATCGGGATCGTCGTGGTCCTCTCGGCACTGCTCCTGTTCGTGATCTTCCGCTCGATCGTGATCCCGATCCAGGCCGCGCTGATGAACCTGCTCAGCATCGGCGGCGCGCTCGGCGTCACCGTGCTCGTGTTCCAGCACGGGTGGTTCGCGAGCGTGATCGGCGTTGAGAAGGGGCCCGTCGAGCCGTGGATACCGGTCCTGATGTTCGCGGTGGTGTTCGGCCTGTCGATGGATTACGAGGTGTTCCTGATCTCACGCGTGCGCGAGCAGTGGATTCGCCGCCACGACGCATCCGAGGCCGTCGCGGACGGGATCTCGTTCACCGGCCGGGTGATCACCGCGGCGGCCGCGATCATGATCTGCGTGTTCCTGTCGTTCATGCTCGGCAACGAGCGGGTGCTGAAGGAATTCGGGTTCGGGCTCGCCGTGGCGGTGCTCCTCGACGCCCTGGTCGTGCGTTGCGTGCTCCTGCCGGCGGTCCTCGAACTGCTCGGACCTAGGACATGGTGGCTGCCGCACTGGCTCGACGCCCGCCTTCCGCACATCAACATCGAGGGCACGAGCGCGCGCGCTGAGCAGTTCGTCCCTCCGGCCGGGCCGGAAGAGGCCGTGGAGCGCGAGCCGGCGCAGGTGTAACCGGTCGCGACGGCGCTACGGAGTCGTCCGCAGCGCGTCCGGCCGCCCGTTGGCCTCGCCGGCGCCGGGGTCCGCGCCACCGACAACGACCACCCGCCCGTCAGCCGTCCCGCGTGGGTACGCGCGCAACGTCCCGATCAGCTCCGGGTCCTCGCCGGCGAGCGCCATCCACGCCGAGCGCAGTCCGTCGGCGCCGGCGGTCCCGAGCGCCGACACGCGGCTCTCGAGCTGGGAGATCAGGAGCGACCCGGCGGCCGGGCGGATCACGCACACGGCCGGGGCGCACTGCGCGTCGTTCGCCAGCGCGGCGAGCTCGGCCGTGAGCGCGTCGTAGCGCGGCGACCGGGAAAGGCGCAGCTCGACGAGCGCGGGGTTGATCGCGCGCAGGTACCGGTCGGTCAACCGCGCCACCACCGGCGACAGCCCGGCGTGGGCCACGCCCTCCGGCCGCGTCATCAGCACGAGCACGTCCGTCACGTCAGACGCGCACGCCATGTGCACCGGGATCGCCTCGGCCAGGGTGGCGTCGAGCAGCCGCATGCCGCGGAAGCTGACGGGGGCGCCAGCCAGCCACGGCAGCCGGCCCGAGGCCCGCATCGCGCAGCGGATCTCGTCCTCGTCGCGCAACCCGGTCAGGTCGACGATGCTCGCCCGGTCGGCGTCGGTGGCGGTGCAGTGCAGGTCGATCCCGCTCGACAGGATCGCGTCGAAGCGAAGCGGGCGCTCGTGCTTCCATACGTGGTTGATCACGTGGTCCATGTCGAACGCGGGGCCGCCGCGGAGCGCCCGCACGGCGCTGACGAAGCGCGGATCGCCGAACCCGTACTGGTAGAGCGTGGCCAGGTAGGCGGCCTGGCCGGCGAGCAGGAAGGCGGCGTTGAACGCGCCGGCGGAGGCGCCGTGCACCTCGTCGAACGCGTCGCGCAGGCCGAGTTGCTCGATCGCGGCGGTCATCCCGGCCGACACGACGCCCCGCATCCCGCCGCCCTCGATCACCAGCGCGACCCGGCGTCCATCGGTCCTTGCCCCCGGGCGCGAACCTTCTGAGCGCCGGCGCAGAATGGTCTGCACGACGCGGTGGTCGCGCAGGTCTTCGGTGACGAGCGGGGTCGGCCGAAACGGATCCGGAGAGAAGCGTCGCAGGAGCACGAGCCCGGCTAATCGTAGTTGTCGATAACCGGGTTGGTCGTGGCCGGCGAACAGCGCGTGAACGACCTGTAACGAACGTCACACAGTGGGTATTAATCCCCGGTGTTCCCGTTCCGTCGTCAGACCTCGCGCAAGCAACGGTTCCTCGAGGCGGCGCGCGCCGCTCCCGCCCGTGGTCGCGAGCTGCGCAAAGCCGCCGCCCAGCTTGACATACCCTGGGCGCGGTCGCGGCTGGCCGGCGTGGTCCGCGAGAACTTCCTGCGATTCGTGCTCAATCCGACGATGGATTACTACACCGCTCGCCGCGCCACCGGCAAGGAGAAGCTCGAGGGGGTCAAGGGCCCGCTGATCCTGGTCGCCAACCACGCGAGCCACATGGACACGCCTGTGATCCTCTCAGCGCTCCCGCGCAAGCTGCGCAAGCGGACGGTGGTGGCCGCGGCGGCGGATTACTTCTACAAGAACCGGATCGTCGCCTCGCTGGTGTCGCTGATCTTCAACACGGTGCCGATCGAGCGCAACGGTGGCGGGGGGGTCTCCAAGAGCGGCAGCCACCTCGACAAGCTGCTCGACCAGGGGTGGAGCGTGCTGCTCTACCCTGAGGGCACGCGATCGCGGGGCGGCGTGCCGGGTACGCTCCGCCGCGGCGCCGCGGTGATGGCCGCTGCCCACCACCTGACGATCGTGCCGATCCGGGTGACGGGGACCGCGCAGGCGATGCCACCGGGCCGCCTGTGGCCGAAGCGTTTGCGCGACAAGCCGGTGCCCAAGCGCCACCGGATCGAGGTCTCGTTCGGCGAGCCGATCAAAGCGTCGGGCGACGCCAACGAGTTGATGGACTCCGTGCGCGGGTTCTTCGAGAACGGTGGCGCACCGAGCCCGTACCGCTCGCCCTACCGGCAGCGCACGACGGCTAAGTCCGAGCGCTGACAACCGTCGCCGGAACGCCCCGTTCGGGGCCCGGTTTGCGCGAAACATCGTGAGCGCGGCCGGACGCGGACCGCCGTCGCACGTCGCTCGCCATCAGAAGGAAATGCGATTGGAGAGGGGAATGTCGCCCTCAGACGATCACGCGAGCGAATTTGCGTGCGCGAGACGCCGTTCCTGAACTTACGTCTCGGAGGAGGTTGTGTGTCAGCAGTAGCTGAGTCAAGAGCGGTCCGGCCACTGCCGCTCCATTGGCGCCAGGGCTTGATCGGGGAGCTTTGGGCCGAGTTCTTCGGGTGCTTCATCCTGATCAGCTTCGGCGACGGGGTGGTGGCGATGCTGTGGGCCTTGATCGGGTCGGGGCGCACCCAGCTTCAAAGCACCGCACTCCTGGGCAGCGGCGACTGGCTGCTGATCACCTGGGGATGGGCTTTGGCGGTCGTGTTCGCGATCTACACCGTCGGCGGTGTCACCGGTGCGCACATCAATCCGGCGGTCACGTTTGGCGCCGCGATCCGTCGCGCGTTGCCGTGGAACAAGGTCGCGCCCTACTGGATCGCGCAGGTGCTCGGGTGCTTCGTCGGCGCCGCGCTCGTGTTCCTGGTCTACAACAACGCGATCAACCACTACGACCAGGTGAACCACATCATCAAGGGGCAGCCGAACTCCGTTGCGACCTACAGTACGTTCGCCACCTTCCCGGCGCCGTATTTCCACAGCGTCTTAGGTCCGCTCGTCGACCAGATCGTGGGTACGTTCTTCCTCGTCCTGTTCGTGTGGGCCGTGACCGATGAGTGGAACATGCCGGTTGGGTCCAACATGGCCCCGTGGATCGTCGGCATGATCGTGATGGCGGTCGGCATCTCGTTCGGAGCCAACGCCGGATATGCGATCAATCCGGCCCGTGACTTCGGCCCGCGCATCTTCGCGTGGATCGCCGGCTGGGGGAAGGTGGCGATGCCCGGCGACTACGCGAACATCAGCGGTTACTTCTGGATCCCGATCGTCGGGCCCCTGATCGGAGGGGCGATCGCGTCGGTGTTCTACGACGTGTTCATCCAGGACATCCTGAAGGCACGAAGGCCGCCGGAGCCCGGGGTGTTCCCCGAAGGCCAGACCGTTACGGACCGGCCCCCCGGGACGCTCGAGCCCTAGCCGAAGCAAGTATCTGAGCGTGGGCGGCGGCGCCGGCACGGTGCCGCCGCCTTTCGCGTCTACTCGTCGTCGTCGACCCAGTCGACGGCCCGCGCGACGGCCTTCTTCCACTTCCGGTACCCGCGCTCGCGGACGGCGCTGTCCATGGTCGGCAGCCACTCGGCCGCCTTGTGCCAGTTCTTCTTCAGGACGTCGGTGTCGGACCAGAAGCCAACCGCCAGGCCGGCGGTGTAGGCGGCGCCAAGCGACACGGTCTCGGCGACGATCGGTCGCGTCACGGGCGCGTCGAGCACGTCCGCGAGCGTCTGCATCAGGAGGTTGTTGGCGGTCATGCCGCCGTCGACGCGCAATTCCGAGAGCTTGCCGCCGTAGTCGCTGTTCATCGCCTCGACCACCTCGCGCGTCTGCCACGCGGTCGCCTCGAGTACCGCGCGTGCAAGGTGCCCCCGGTTGATGTAGCCGGTCAGCCCGGCGATCACGCCGCGGGCGTCACTGCGCCAGTGGGGCGCGAACAGCCCCGAGAAAGCGGGCACGAAGTAGCAGCCGCCGTTGTCCTCGACGGTCAAGGCGAGCGTCTCGATCTCGGGGGCGCTGCCGATCAGCCCGATGTTGTCCCGGACCCACTGCACGAGCGCGCCGGTGATCGCGATCGATCCCTCCAGCGCGTACACGGCGGGCTGATCGCCGAGCTTGTATCCGAGCGTGGTCAGCAGTCCGCTGGTGGAAGTGACCGGACGGGCGCCCGTGTTCAGCACGAAGAAGCTTCCGGTCCCGAACGTGCACTTCGCATCGCCGGGGGTGAAGCAGGTCTGACCGACGAGCGCCGCGTGCTGGTCGCCGAGCGCCGAGGCGACCGGAACCCCCGCGATCGGTGGGCCGGCCTCGCCGTAGGCCTCCGAGGACGCGCGGATCTCGGGAAGCATCGCCGCGGGCACCCCAATCGCGTCGAGCAGCTCCGGATCCCAGTCGAGCGTCTGGAGGTTCATCAGGAGCGTCCGGCTGGCGTTCGTGACGTCGGTGATGTGCCGCCCGCACATGTTCCAGATCAGCCACGAGTCGACCGTCCCGAACAGCACCTCGCCCGCCTCCGCCCGCTCGCGCAGACCCGGAATCCGGTCGAGCAGCCAGCGGATCTTGGGGCCCGAGAAATACGTGCTCACGGGCAGCCCGGTCTTCTCGCGGAACATCTCCTGCCCGTACTCGCCGGCCAGTTCGCGGCATAGACGATCGGTGCGCGTGTCCTGCCAGTTGATCGCGTTGTGCACCGGCGCCCCGGTGCGGCGATCCCACAGCACGGTCGTCTCGCGCTGGTTGGCGATGCCGAGCGCGCATAGGTCCGACGGCGACAGGTCGGCCTTGTCGAGCGCCACGCGCACCACCAGCAGGACGTTCCGCATGATCTCCTGCGGGTCGTGCTCGACCCAGCCGGGTCGCGGAAAGTGCTGACGATGCTCCTGCTGAGCGACCGACACGATCCGCGCTCGGTCGTCGAAGACGAAGCACCTCGACGACGCCGTCCCCTGGTCAATCGAGGCCACGTATCGCCCGGTGGTGCTCACGTCCCGGCAAGTCTAAGCGTGCGTGGGCCTCTCGACCTAGCGAATTACCAAGGAATGGCGCCGAGCTCGCGAGAGACGGCCCGGGCCGCCTCCATGACGTGGTCGATGAGCTCGGCGCGAGGCCGGCGGTCGTCGCACAGCCGCTCGGTCGGGGCTGCGATCCCGATCGCGCCGACCGTCACCCGCCGGCGATCCTCGATCGGCGCGGCGATCGACGCGAAGCCTTGGAACAGCTCGCCGACCTCGCTGGCCCAGCCGCGCTCGGCGGTCTCCTCGAGCTCCTGACGGAACCGGTAGACGTCCGTCACCGTGGCCTGCGTGAAGCTCGTGAGCGCGTGATCGGTGAGCGTTTCCGCGATGTAGTCGTGGTTGGCGAGCAGCACCTTGCCGAGCGCGGTCGCGTGCGCCGGCAGCAGGCTGCCGACCTCGAGCGCCTGGCGGGTATCGTCGGGCCGGAACACGTGGTGGACGATCAGCACCTGGTTCTCGTGCAGGGTGCCGATGCGGACGCTCTCGCCGCTTCGGGTCGCGAGCCCGTCGGCCCAGTTGAGCGCTCGCGTCCGCAGTTCGTTGCCGTCGAGGTAGCTCGAGCCCATGTGAAGCAGCGCGGGGCCGAGCTGGTACTTGCCCGAGTCCCTGTCCTGCTCGACGAAGCCGACCTCTCGGAGCGTCTTCAGGATTCCGAACACGGTCCCTTTCGGAAGTCTCAGCTCGCACGCGAGTTCGCCCACCCCCAGCCGAAGCGACCGCCCCGAAAGCAGCCGCAGAATCGCGGCTGCGCGCTCGATCGATTGGATGTGGCCGGGCATCGTGCCCTACTACCCGGCGGCCGGTCGGCTCGATCAGGCCGGCCCGGTCCTATCCCACACATTGGCCCTCCGAGTCAGCGTCTTCTTCGGGCGCAGCGACTTCGCGAGCACCTCTCCGTGCTCAAGCGCGACTGCCTTCAGCGACCGGTGCGGCACCGCCGGCACCCCGAGCCGATCGGCGATCTCGATCACGGCGCGGCGCTTGCGCCCCCGCGACAACGGCAGTTCGAGCGCGACGATCCGCGCGTGCTCGCCACGCATTCCGTATATGTGCGCCTCGATCCGGCCCCAGACGACCACGGCCCCACCGATTAGATCCGGCGTCATCGCCGACGCCGTTCTCGGGCATGGGTCGTAGTAGGCGTACGCGCCGCAGCTGCAGTCCTTGGCCGGCACCTCATCGGGGGCGTGCCCCCGGTCGCAGCGAGCGGTCAAGCGACCGTCCGGCCAGGGCGCTCCGTCGTACATGGACACGAGCGCCCCGTCCGCCATCCGCCACTGGCGAAAGCCGACGAGCGGGACAACCAGGTCCGGCGCGACGCTGTCCCCATACTCTAGGGATGTCATCTTGCCCGCCCGCGTGGCTACGGCATCGGGGCCGGTTCCCGTTCCGGCGGCTCCGAGCGCTTGGGATCGCGGTCGGGGGCGACGACCGGTTGCACCGGCTGCGTGGCCGGAACACGGAGCGGTTCGACGATGATCGTTTTCGACGGGCCGTCCAGCGAACCGACGAGCCGAGTGGATACGTTGTGCGGGTGCACGTAACAAAGCGTAACCCGCGCGCAAACCCCTGACCAGCATGTCGCCACTGTTCCGCCCGAGCGAGGAGAAGGCCGCACGGAAGGCCGCAGCCAAGCAGGAGATCCAGCGACTCCGGGCGCTGAGCGTCGATGATCTGGCCGTGAAGGTGCTACCCGGATTAGGACCCGACGGCCCTACTCACGGGACCAGCGTGTGGCCCCAGCAACTTTGCATCTATCTCCTCACGGACCATCCCGGAGCAGGGAAGGGGGACACGCTGGATCTGATCGCGCCGGTGAGCAGGGCGCTCGACATGCTTGAGGCGGCCAGGCTCGTCTCCCCGATATCGGTTCAGCGAACGCCCCTATGGCGCATCACTCCGCTCGGCGAGTCCGCACTCGCCGACGGAACCGTGCGTGAGCGGCTTCGGGGACGCTGGTAACCGGCGAAACCGGCGTTTTATTCGCCTTCCTGGCCCTCGTCGAACCGGCCCTGGATGTGCTTCTCGGGATCCTCCTCGCCGAGCTCCTCCTGACCTTCGCTGAAGCGGCCCTTGTGGTGTTTCTCGGGATCTTCGGCGCCGAGGTCTTCCTGCCCCTTGCTGAACCGACCGACCTTCTCGTCTTGCGGGAACTCCTCCGGATCCGCCTGACCCTCCGCGAAGCCCTCCGCCGGGGGCGGCTGCTCAGGATCCGCCGTGTGGTCGGGACGATCTGCGGACATCTGCACCCTCCTTCGTCTCTTTCGTACCTGTTCGCGACATCGTAAGCGCGTGGCTAACTGCTGTCACTACCACGGGATCGCGCCGAGCTCGCGGGAGACGGCGCGCGCGCCCTCTCGAACGTACCCCAACAGATCGCCGCGTGGCTGCCGCGCCGCCAGTAGCCGCTCGGGCGGACCGAAGATGCCCATTGCGCCGACGGTCATGCCACGGCGATCGACGATCGGCGCGGCGTACGAGACCTGACCTGGAACCAGCTCCCCGATGTCCGCGGCCCAGCCCTGTGACCGGATGCGGACCAGCTCTCGCTCGAGCCGAGCGGAGTCTGTGATCGTCGCGTCCGTGTAAGCCTCGAGCCCGTTCGCTCCCAGCGCCGACGCGACATACGGGTGATGCGCGAGCAACACCTTGCCCAGCGCCGTCGCGTGTGCGGGCAGCAGCGAGCCCACGTCGAGCGTCTGCAACGTGTCGTCGGGCCGGAACACGTGATGCACGACCAGGACCTGCTCTTCGTGGAGCGTGCCGATCCGGACCGCCTCGCGCGTGCGCGTCGCCAACGAATCGGACCAGTTCAGTGCGCGGGTACGCAGTTCGTTGCCGTCGAGATAGCTGGAGCCCATGTGGAGCAGGGCGGCGCCAAGCTGGTACTTCCCGCTGTCTGTGTCCTGTTCGACGAACCCGACGCTCTGGAGCGTTCGGAGCAGCCCGTGGACGGTCCCCTTCGGCAGCCCCATCTCGCCCGCGATGTCCACCACCCCGAGTCGACGGTTGCGCCCCGAAAGGAGCCGGAGGATCGTCGCGGCCCGCTCGATCGACTGAATGTTGCCCGGCATCGCGTTCGGTCAGGTCCGGAGAGCCGGCCGGCGAAGGGGTGGGATCTCGGCTGATGTGCGCACCTTGACCGACATCGTCGAATGACTATTACCAATCTCAACGTAGTTTGACATTGTCGAACCACGTCGCATAGGATCCTCCCGGCCAACAAGTCCACTTGAGGAGAGGAGACCGGAGTTGAGCGTTTTAGCGGCTGTGACCGTGGTGGCAATACATTTCCCGCACCTGGGAATCTTTCCGGCCGAGGTCATCGGGACGGCGATCCTGATCCTGCTCGGCGACGGGGTCGTGGCAGCAGTGCTGCTGGCCAAGTCGAAGGCGGAGAACTCTGGATGGATCGTGATCACCTTCGGGTGGGGCATGGCGGTCATGGTCGCCGTCTACGCCGTCGGCCACTTCTCCGGCGCCCAACTGAACCCGGCGGTCACGCTGGGTGTCTGGATCCACGGGGGCATCACCGGCTCCATGGCGTGGAAGTACTTCCTCGGGGAGATCATCGGCGCGATGATCGGCGCCTTCCTCGTCTACATCGCCTACTACCTCCACTGGCGGGACACCGAGGATCCAGGGTTGAAGCTGGCGGTGTTCTCGACCGGCCCGGCGATCCGCAACTACGCGTGGAACCTGGTCACCGAGGTCATCGGCACGTTCGTATTGGTGTTCGGAGTTCTCGCAATCACCGCTCCGTGGAACGCCTTCAACTCGGTCGACCTCCAGCCGCTGCTGATCGGCCTGCTGGTGTTCTCCATCGGCCTGTCGCTCGGCGGCCCGACGGGTTACGCGATCAACCCGGCACGTGACCTGGGACCACGGATCATGCACGCGATCCTGCCGATCCCGGGTAAGGGCGGGTCCGATTGGTCGTACGCCTGGGTCCCGGTCCTCGGGCCGCTCATCGGCGGCGCGCTCGCCGCGATCTTCTTCGACGCCGTCTTCGGCAGCGCTCCGTTCTGAGGCGAGAGCGATGAAGAAGCTCATCAATTCACCAGACGCCGTCCTGCAGGACGCGCTCCACGGCGTCGAAGCGGCCCACGGCGACCGCGTGCGGGTCATCTACGAGCCAGCCGTGATCGTGCGCATTGATGCGCCGGTCAAGGGCAAGGTCGGGCTGATCTCCGGGGGCGGCTCGGGTCACGAGCCGATGCACGGGGGCTACGTCGGGCCCGGCATGCTCGACGCTGCCTGCCCGGGGGAGGTGTTCACCTCCCCCACGCCCGACCAGATGCTGGAGGCGACGAAGGCCGTCGACGGAGGCGCCGGCGTCGTCCACATCGTCAAGAACTACACCGGCGACGTCATGAACTTCGACATGGCCGCCGACATGGGCAAGGGCGACGACATCGAGGTCGAGACCGTGCTCACGAACGACGACGTGGCGGTGGAAGACTCGCTCTACACCGCCGGTCGGCGCGGCGTCGGCGTGACCGTGCTGGTCGAGAAGATCTGCGGCGGCGCGGCCGACGACGGCCGCAACCTCCGGGAGGTCGCCGAGCTCGGCCGGCGGGTCAACGCCAACGGGCGCTCGATGGGCATGGCGCTCACCCCGTGCATCACCCCGGCCTCGGGAAACCCGAGCTTCGAGCTCGCCGAGGACGAGGTCGAGATCGGGATCGGCATCCACGGCGAGCCGGGACGCTTCCGCGAGAAGATCGGACCGGCATCCCAGATCGCCGAGCGGCTCATGACCCCGATCCTCGAGGACCTGCCGTTCGCGTCAGGTGACCGGGTGCTCGCGTTCGTCAACGGCATGGGCGGCACGCCGCTGATCGAGCTCTACGTGATGTACAACGAGGTCGCGAAGATCGCCCAGGAGCATGGGCTGAAGATCGAGCGCAACCTCATCGGCAACTTCATCACGTCGCTCGAGATGCAGGGGTGCTCGATCACGCTGGTCAAGCTCGACGACGAGATGGTCCGCTACTGGGATGCGCCAGTGAACACTCCGGCCTTGCGCTGGGGCGTCTAGCTGGGGCGACCGCACAGTGGCGATCACACGCGACGCCACCGTCGACTGGATGAACCGGTTCGGGGCCGAGATGGCCGAGCACCGCGCAGAGCTCGTCGCCCTCGACACGGCGATCGGCGACGGCGACCACGGGACGAATATGAACCGCGGCATGACGAAGGCGCTCGAGAAGCTCGGCGCCTCCGAGCAGGCCGACCCCGGCGCGGTGCTCAAGACCGTCGCGATGGCGCTCGTGTCGAGCGTCGGCGGAGCGGCGGGGCCGTTGTACGGGACCCTGTTCCTGCAGATGGGCAACGCCCTGGCGGATCAGTCCGAGGTCGATCTGCCGGCGTACGCGGGAGCCTGGCGCAAGGCCCTCGAGGGCGTCCAGGCCAGGGGCAAGGCCCAGCCGGGGGACAAGACGATGGTGGACGCGCTGATCCCGGCCGTTGAGGCCCTCGAGTCGGCGTCCGATCTCGACGGCGGTCTGCGCGCGGCTGCGCAGGCCGCCGAGGAAGGCATGAAGGCAACGACGCCGCTCCTCGCGCGCAAGGGACGCGCCAGCTATCTGGGCGAACGGTCAGAGGGCCACCAGGACCCAGGCGCGACCTCCACCTACTACCTCTTCAAGAGCGCCGCCGAGGCGTTCGCGGGCTGACAAGGAGAACACATATGCCGAAGTACTCAGTTGCACTGGATCAGGGGACGACGAGCTCGCGGGCGATGGTCTTCGACCACTCGGGGCACGTCGTCGCGGTGTCGCAGAAGGAGCACGAGCAGATCTATCCCAAGCCGGGCTGGGTCGAGCACGACCCGATGGAGATCTGGGCGCGCTGCCAGGAGGTGATCGACGAGGCCGTCGAGAAGGCCGGCGCGAGCCGGGACGACGTCGCCGCGCTCGGCATCACCAACCAGCGCGAGACCGCGGTCGTGTGGGATCGCAACACCGGCGAGCCGGTGATGAACGCGATCGTCTGGCAGGACACGCGCACCGACAAACTCGTCGACGAACTGTCGGCCGACGGCGGTCAGGACCGGTTCCGCTCGAAGGTCGGCCTGCCGCTCGCGACGTACTTCTCGGGTCCGAAGGTCCGCTGGATCCTCGACAACGTCGACGGCGCACGCGAGCGGGCCGAGGCCGGCGATCTCATCTTCGGGAACATGGACACGTGGTGCATCTGGAACCTGACCGGCGGCACCAAGGGCGGTCTGCACATCACCGACGTGACGAACGCGAGCCGGACGATGCTGATGGACCTCACGACGCTGGCCTGGGACGAGGACATCGCCTCGACGATCGGCGTGCCGATGTCGATGCTGCCCGAGATCAGGGCCTCGAGCGAGGTGTACGGCGAGGTCGCGACCGGCAACCTGACCGGCGTTCAGGTCGCCGGCGACCTCGGCGATCAGCAGGCCGCGACGTTCGGCCAGGCGTGCTTCGACGCGGGCGATGCCAAGAACACGTACGGCACGGGCAACTTCATGCTGCTCAACACGAGCACCGATGCCGTCCAGTCCAAGGCAGGCCTGCTGACGACGGTCTGTTACAAGATCGGCGACGAGGCCGCGGTGTACGCGCTCGAGGGGTCGATCGCGATCACGGGCGCGCTCGTGCAGTGGTTGCGCGACAACCTCCACATGATCAACGCCGCTCCGCAGGTCGAGGAACTGGCCAAGTCGGTGGATGACAACGGCGGCCTGTACATCGTGCCCGCGTTCAGCGGCCTGTTCGCGCCGTATTGGAAGTCGAGCGCCCGCGGCGTGTTCGCCGGCCTGACCCGCTACGTCAACGCCGGCCACATCGCCCGCGCGACGCTGGAGGCGACCGCGTTCCAGACCCGCGAGGTGATGGACGCGATGGAGTCGGACTCGGGCGTCACGCTGAACGAGCTCAAGGTCGACGGCGGCATGGTTCAGAACGACCTGCTGATGCAGTTCCAGGCCGACATCCTCGGGGTGCCCGTGATCCGCCCAGAGGTTCCCGAGACGACCGCGCTGGGTGCGTCGTACGCGGCCGGGATGGCCGTCGGGTTCTGGAGCAGCACGCAGGAGGTCCGCGACAACTGGGCCGAGGACAAGCGGTGGGAGCCGAAGATGGACGACGCCAAGCGGGACGCGTACTACAAGGAGTGGAAGAAGGCCGTCACGCGGACCTTCGACTGGGTCGATTAGACCGGCGAGGGGCGAGTAACGTTGAGAGGCGGCCCACCCGGGCCGCCTTCAACGGGATAGGCTCACGAAATGGCTTCGCTCAGCGCCGACGTACTCGTCATCGGTGGTGGCGCCACTGGCGCCGGCGTGGCCTGGGATGCCGCGCTGCGCGGCTTTGACGTAGTGCTCGTCGATCGCGCCGATCTCGCCGAGGGAACGAGCGGGCGGTTCCACGGGCTGCTGCATTCCGGCGGCCGCTACGCGGTCAAGGATCCCCGAGCCGCCGAGGAGTGCATAGCCGAGAACCGCATCCTCAAGAAGATCTCGCCGGACTCGATCGAGGACATCGGCGGGTTCTTCGTCACCACCCCGTTCGATGACCCCGACTACGCCGACGTGTTCGCGAAAGGGTGCCGCGACACCGGCGTCGACTGCGAGGAGATCGATCCGGCGCAGGCGCTGCGCGAGGAGCCGTTGCTCAACCCGGCCGTGTCGCGAGTGTTCCGTGTCCCCGACGCCAACATCGACGTGTGGAAGACCGTATGGGCGATGGCCCGGGGGATCCAGGCGCGCGGCGGGCGCGTGCTGCCCTACCACGCGGTCGTCGGCATCCATCGGAGCGGCGATCAGGTCACGGGCGCGCGGCTGCGCGGCGCCGCCACCGGCGAGGAGATCGACGTCGAGGCTCGGGTGACCGTCAACGCTTCCGGGGCCTGGGCCGGGACGGTCGCGGATATGGCCGGCATCGAAGGCGTCCGGGTGCTGCCGGGCCGGGGGATCATGATCGCGATGAACCACCGCCTCGTGAACACGTGCGTCAACCGATGCCAGATGCCGGCCGACGGAGACATCATCGTGCCGATCCGGACCGTGTGCGTGATCGGCACGACCGACGTGCACACCGACGATCCCGACGACCACACGGTCGCCCAGTCGGAGGTCGACGCGATGCTCGACGACGGCGAGAAGCTCGTTCCCGGCTTCCGTGAGGCGCGCGCGATGCGGGTATGGACCGGCGTCCGTCCGCTGTTCGAGGACGCCAAGGCGTCCGACACCGACACGCGCGACGTCACGCGCGCGCACGCGCTGCTCGACCACGCCGAGCGCGACGGCGTCAAGGGCTTCGTGACGATCACCGGCGGCAAGCTCACGACGTTCCGCCTGATGGCCGAGGAGACGATGACCGCCGTCTCCAAGCACCTCGGCGACGAGCGTCCGTGCACGACCAAGACCGAGCTGCTGCCCGGCTCCGAGGAGGGCGAGACCTACCACCTGGGTGAGCGACTTGGCTGGAAGGAGAAGCATCTCGCCGACGAGCAGATGGTCTGCGAGTGCGAGATGGTGCCGCGCTCGAGGCTCGAGCAGGCGATGCAGCGTCGCGCGAGCACCAACCTCGACGACATCCGCCGGCTACTGCGCCTGGGGATGGGGCCGTGCCAGGGCGGGTTCTGCATCTATCGCGCCACCGGGATCCTGCACGGGCTCGACGGGTTGACCGCCGAGCAGGCCGACGAGTCGCTGCTGCACTTCCTCCAGGAACGGTGGAAGGGCGTGTGGCCGATCCTGTACGGCGACCAGCTCCGGCAGGCGCGCTTCGACGACTGGATCTTCCATGGCGTGCTCGACGTGGAGCACCTGCCGGGGCCCATTCCCGCGCCGCTTGCCGAGGTGCCGGCGTCGTGAGGAGCGAGCTCCATTACGACGCGATCGTGATCGGCGCGGGCACGGCGGGCCTGGTCGCCGGCGCCCGACTCGCCGAGGGCGGCGCGCGCGTATGCGTGCTGGCCAAGGGGGTTGGCTCGACACATCTCGCGCCGGGAACGATCGACGTGCTCGGGTACACCCCGGAGCGGGTCGCCGCGCCGGGCGCTGCGGTCGAGGAGCTCGTCTCCGCTCGTCCCGATCACCCGTACGCGCTGCTCGGCGTCGACGCGATCGCCGAGGCCGCCCGGTGGTTCCGGGCGACCGTCGACGCTGGTCCGCTCCCGGACTACCGGTACGTCGGCGAGCTCGAGCGCAACATCCTGCTGCCGACCGCGGTCGGCGCGCTGCGCCCGTCGGCGCTCGTGCCCGAGACGATGGCCGCAGGCGACGCGGAGGCGCACGAGCGCGTCTGCATTGTCGGGACACGGTCGCTGCGCGACTTCCACCCGGCGCTGTGCGCGGCGAACCTCCGCCGCGCCGGGATCGATGCGCGCTCGGTCGAGATCGAGATCGAGGTCGATCGCGCGGACCAGAACACGCTCGGGCTCGCGCGGCAGTTCGACGACCCCGCCTGGCGCGCGGCGTTCGCCGGACGGCTCGCGCTGAAGCTCCAGGCGCACGAGAGCGTCGGGCTGCCGGCGATGCTCGGGCTCCGCGACCCGCACGGCGCATGGTCGGATGCTCGAGCGACGCCTCGGACGCGCGGTGTTCGAGATCCCGAGGCTGCCGCCGTCGGTCCCGGGGATGCGCCTGTACGAGATCCTGCGCTCGACGCTGCGCCGCGCCGGCGGGAGGCTCGTGCTCGGCGCCGAGGTCGTCGCGTTCGACCGCGACGGCTCGCGCGTGGTGTCGGTGGCGACGCGCGCGGCCGGCCACGACGCCTGGTACGCGGCGCCGTGGTTCGTGCTCGCCTCCGGTGGGTTCGGCTCGGGGGCGATCGAGCTCGACTCGCACTGGGCCACGCACGAGCGCGTGCTCGGGCTGCCGCTGCGCGGCTTGCCGGCGCCGGAGGAGCCTCGGTTCGTTGGGGATTACCTGGCCGACCAGCCGATGGCACGGGTCGGGGTGGCGGTCGATGGTGAATTGCGGGCCGAGGGTACGGAGAACGTGATCGTGGCCGGCGCCGCGTTGCCGGGAGCGGTGCCATGGCGCGAGGGATCGGGCGAAGGGATCGCGCTCGCGAGCGGATCGCACGCCGCGCAGCTTGTGCTCGCGCGGTCCGGGGCGCCGGCGGGAGCGGCGGCATGAGCGAGCACGAACGTGCTCGAGGAGCTGATGCGCGGGTCGCTCGACCACTGCGTCAAGTGCACGATCTGCGAGACCCAGTGCCCGGTCTCGAACGTGTCACCGCTGTTCCCGGGTCCGAAGTACGCCGGCCCACAAGCCGAGCGCTACCGGATCGCCGGCGAGCCGTCGGTCGACTCGTCGGTCGACTACTGCTCGGGGTGCGGGATCTGCTCGCAGTCCTGCCCGCAGGGAGTGAAGATCGCCGAGATCAACTCCCAGGCTCGCAACAAGCTCAAGCAGCAGAAGGGCATCCCGCTTCGCGACCGGATCATCACGCGCCCGACGTGGCTGGGCCGCGCAGGGACGCCGGTGGCGCCACTCGCCAACTTCACGATCGATTTTCGGCCGGCCCGGATTCTCGGGGAGAAGCTGCTCAAGATTCACCGCGATGCGGCCGCGCCGGACTTCGCCGGCCGGCGCTTCTCACGCTGGGCTCGACAGCACCCCAGCCCTCCGACCGGCCGCAAGATCCTCTACTTCCACGGCTGCGGCACCGAGTACTACGAGCCGTGGGAAGGCGAGAAGGTGGTTCAGATCCTCGAGCACAACGGGTTCGAGGTCATCGTCCCCAAGCAGGATTGCTGCGGCCTCCCGCTGCAGTCAAGTGGCCTGTTCGACGACGCGCGCAAGGTGGTGCTGCGCCGGGGCCGCGAGTTCGCTCCGTACCTGCGGGCCGACCCGGACATGCTCGTCGTCGGCAACGCGACGAGCTGCACGCTGATGCTCAAGCGCGAGGCGCGCGAGATCCTCTCGCTCGAGGACGATCCCGACCTCAAGCTGCTGTCCGAGCGCACCTACGACATCTGCGAGCTGCTGCTCGAGCTCCACGACCGCGGCGAGCTCAAGACAGACTTCCAGCCGGTCAACGAGCACATCTTCTACCACGCGCCGTGCCAGCAGCAGGGCCACTGGATCGGCAAGCCCGCGCTCGAGCTGTTCGCGCTGATCCCGGGTCTCGAGGTCACCGAGGGGAACGCGCGCTGCTGCGGGATCGCCGGGACTTACGGGCTCAAGGTCGAGAAGTACGACATCGCGATGGCGGTCGGGGCGGACCTGTTCGCGCAGGTGAAGGCGTCGGGTGCCGGCGAGGTCGCTTGCGACAGCGAGACCTGCCGCTGGCAGATCACCCACGCCACCGGGGAGAAGTCGGTCCATCCGATCGACTACCTGCACCGCGCCTACGGGCTCTGAGGGCTGAGCGTGGTCGGGATCGTGGTCGTGTCGCACAGCGACGCGCTCGCGGAGGGCGTGGTCGCGCTGGCGCGCGAGATGGGTGGCCAGGAGCTGGCGCTCGAGGCCGCCGGAGGGACCGATGAGCCCGGGGTGCTCGGCACCGACGCCGAGCGCGTGCGGGCGGCGATCGAGCGGGCGATGTCCGCCGACGGGGTGCTTGTGCTGATGGACCTCGGGAGCGCGCTGATGAGCGCCGAGTTCGCCGTCGAGCTGCTCGGCGATGCTGCTGGGCGAGTGCTTTTGAGCGAAGCGCCGCTGGTCGAGGGTACGGTTGCGGCGGCTGCGGCGGCGAGCGGTGGCGCGTCGCTCGACGAGGTGGCGGCCGAGGCGCGGGGGGCGCTGGCGATGAAGAGCTCGCAGCTCGGGGTGGCGGACGACGGTGCCGGCGCCGTTACCGAGCCCGCGCCGGCGCCCGCGGATGCCGAGACGTCGCTGCTGGTTCGGAACGCGATCGGTCTGCACGCGCGGCCCGCGGCGCGGTTCGTCGAGACCGTCCGGCGGTTCGACGCCGACGTCCGCGTTGCCAAGGCCGGCGGCGGCGATCCGGTCCGCGCCACCAGCCTCACGAACGTCGTCGCGCTGGGAGCGCGGTTCGGCGACACGCTGCAGGTGAGCGCGTCCGGGCCACAGGCGGACGACGTGGTGCTGGCGCTGGCGCAGCTGGCCGACGAGGGGTTTGGCGACGGCGTGGCCGACAGCGCGCCCCTGCCACGGACCGCATCCACGGCCGCGCCGCCGGCGCGCTCCGCCCTCGCCACCGCGGCACCCGCCTTCGCCACCGCGGCACCCGCCTCCTCCTCACACGGGCCTGGCTGGCCAGCCAGCCAGGCTGGGTTGGGGGTAGTGCCGGCGCCCGCGTCAGGCGATGTTCTCACGGGCGTCCCCGCCTCGACCGGGCTCGCGGTCGGTCCGGTCCACCATCTGCACGGCGCCACCGCCCCGCCACCCGATCGCGCCGCGGACGATCCCGCCAGCGAACGTGAGCGACTCGAACACGGCATTGCCGGCGCCCGCACCGCGATCGAGCGCGACCGCGACACGGTTGCGGGTCGTGCCGGCAAGAGCGAGGCCGAGATCTTCGACGCCCACCTCGTGCTGCTCGACGACGAAGCGATGCTCGAGCCGGCGCACGAGGCGATCGACGCGGGCGCCACCGCGGAACGAGCGTGGTACGACGCGGCTGCCGGCGTCGCTGAGCGGTACCGCGCGCTGGATGAGCCGCTGCTCCAAGAGCGCGCGGCCGATGTGCTCGACGTCGGCCGGCGGGTCGTTGACGCGCTGACGGGCGAGTCCGGCAGCGCGTCGCCCGCGCGCGAGGGGATCGTGATCGCGGGCGAGCTCACCCCCGGCGACGCCGCCACGCTCGACCCCGCGATCGTGACTGGGATTGTGACCGCGCACGGCACCGCCACCGCCCACGCCGCGATCCTCGCGCGCGCGCTCGGGCTCCCGGCGGTCGTCGGTCTCGGCGAGCGCGTGCTCGGGATCGAGGACGGCACGACCGTGCTGCTCGACGGCGAGGCAGGCACGGTCCTGGTCGATCCACCGCCCGATGTCCAGCGCGACGCGGCCGAGCGGCGCGAGCGCGCCGACCAAAGGCGGGCAACGGCCCGCGAGCGCGCGCACGAGCCCGGCGCCACCCGCGACGGCACCCGGATCGAGGTGTTCGCGAATCTGGGCGCCGCCGCCGAGGCTGCCAAGGCCGTCGACCTCGGCGCCGAGGGCGTCGGCCTGCTCCGCACCGAGTTCCTGTTCCTCAACCGCTCGGAGCTGCCCGACGAGGATGAGCAGGCGGCGACCCTGCGCGAGATCGCGGTCGCGCTCGACGGCCGCCCGCTCGTTGTGCGAACGCTCGACGCCGGCGCCGACAAGCCGCTGCCGGCGCTGCCGATGGCGCCCGAGGCGAACCCGTTCCTCGGCGTGCGCGGGATCCGGCTGGGGCTCGAGCGCCCGGACGTGCTCGCTACGCAGCTGCGCGCGATCGTCCGCGTCGCCGCCGAGTTCCCGCTCAAGGTGATGCTGCCGATGGTCGCGACGCTCGACGAGATCCTGGCGGCCCGGAGCGCCCTCGATCAGGCCCGAGCCGACACCGGGATCGACGCGCCGCTCGAGTTCGGGATCATGGTCGAGGTCCCCGCGGCCGCGCTAACCGCGGCGCGGCTGGCCGAGCACGTCGACTTCTTCTCGCTCGGGACGAACGACCTGACCCAGTACACGATGGCCGCCGAGCGCGGCGACGAACGGCTCGCGCCGCTGCTCACCGGACCCCAGCCGGCGGTGCTGCGCCTCGTGCAGACGACCGTCCGCGCGGCGGTCGAGCACGGCCGCTGGGTCGGGGTATGCGGCGAGCTCGCCGGCGACCCGGCGGCCGCGGTCCTGTTCGCCGGCCTCGGCGTGACCGAGCTGAGCATGGCGCCGGCGCTCGTGCCGGAGGCCAAGGCCGCCTTGCGGGGAGTCGACCTCGAGCAGGCGCGAGGAGCCGCGCAGGCGGCACTCGAGACGGACAGCGCGGCCGCAGCCCGCGCGCTCGGGGCCGCTTTGCTCTAGGGGCCCCCGACTTCAGTCGCCGACCCTTCGGTAACCTCATGCCCCCGTGGAAGCCGGTACGTTGAGCACGTTGCGCTCATCCAGGATGCTCGCCGCTGGCACCGGGCTGAGGGTTCTGCTCTGCCCTGTGGTGATGGCGCTCGTGCTCGGTCGGCTCATACGACGCCGCCGCGGTCGTGTTCGTGGTCGCCGCGGCGACCGACTGGTTCGACGGCCGGCTGGCCCGCCGCTGGGGAGTCACCACGCGGCTCGGTGCGTTCCTCGACACGACCGCCGACAAGCTGCTCGTCACCTCGGCGCTGATCGCGCTCGTGTCCGTGCACCGCGCGTCGCCGTGGGTGGCGCTGGTCATCGTCGGGCGCGAGTTCACGATCCTCGGCCTGCGCGCCGCGGTCGAGTCCGGCGGGCGCCGGTTCGAGACGTCGATGCTCGGCAAGTGGAAGGCGACGGTCCAGTTCGTCGCGATCACGCTGGCGATCCTGCGCCCGGACGTGATCATCGCGGGCGCCTACCTCGATCAGTGGGCGATGGTGATCGCCGCGCTCGTCACCGCGTGGTCCGGGATCGACTACATCGTCCAGTTCTCCGCGGCGCTCCGCTCGCAGCCGAGTGATGCGCGTGTTCGTCACCGGGGGGACCGGCGTGATCGGCACTGCGCTCGTGGGCCGCCTGCTCGAGCGCGGGGACGAGGTCGTCGCGCTCGCGCGCTCGGACGCCGCGTCGACGCACGCTCGAGGCCCGCGGCGCCACGGTGGTCCGCGGCGAGGGCTACGACGAGGACGACCTTACGCGGGGGATGGAGGGCTGCGCGCTCGTGTTCAACGTCGCCGGGATCAACACGCTGTGCGTCGAGGACCCGCGCCCGATGGAGCGGATGAACGTCGGCGGCGCCGTCGCCGCGGTACGCGCCGCGGCCCGCGCCGGCGTCGCCCGGCTCGTGCACACGTCCTCGGCCGCGACGATCGGCGAGCCGCCGGGCATGGTCGGCACCGAGCGCACGCCACACCGCGGCTGGTACCTGTCGACGTACGAGCGGACCAAGACCGAGGGCGAGCGCGCCGCGCTCGCCACCTCGCGCGAGGTCGGCCAGGACCTGGTGCTGCGTCAACCCGTCCTCGGTCCAGGGCCCCGGCCGCGCCGGCGGCACCGGCCGGATCCTGCTCGCGTTCCTCGACGGCCGCCTGCGGGTGTTCGTCCGCACGTAGCGTCAGCCTCGTCGACATCGACGACTGCGTCGCCGGTCACCTGCTCGCGGCCGAGCACGGCGTCGCCGGCGAGCGCTACCTGTTCAACGGGATGACGCTCGAGATCACCCAGGCGCTCGCGCTCGCGGCCGATGTCGCCGGCGTCGAGCGGAAGCCCCGGCTGCTGCCCCGCCGCGTCGCGACCGTCGCCGCCGCGGCGGTCGAGCGCGGCTTCAAGCTGGCCCATCGCCGGCCGCCGGTGTGCCGCGAGATGGTCCGCACGCTGCTCCACGGCCACCGCTACGACGGCTCGCGCGCCGAGCGCGAGCTCGGGCTGCGCTACACCGACCCGCGCGAGACCCTGCGAAAGACGGTCGAGTGGGCGAAGGCCGAGGGACACATTCGCTAGAGCGCCTCAAAAGCGAGCTCGCCACCGCGGAGGGTGAGCTACGCGCGCACATGGCGAGCTGGGAGTACGCGTTCGCCATGGGGAGTAGCGCCGACGGCGGTCGCGACCATCCGAAGCACCGCGAGACCCGCGAGCGCACCGAGCAACTCGCCATCCGCTGCCGCGATCTGCGCGCCCGCCTCGCCGAGCACGAGCTCGAGCTCTAGCGCCGGCGGCTGCCCGAGCAGGGTCCCGCGCTTCCGCGCTGGAAGCAGGGCTTTTACAGGTGCACAGTCATATCGGTGTAGGATCGGACTTGCCAATCCGTCTGAGTAGGAGGAGGGATGGAGCAAGTCACCCCGACACCCACGGCGGTGACCCAGGGCACGGTCCCAGCGTCCGCACCACCACGCGGGCGCGTCAGCAAGTTCGTGATCCCCGAGGTGATCTTCGGCGTCGGTACGCTCGCCGAGGTCGGTGGCGCCGTGCGGCGCGTCGGCGGCCGACGGCCGATGCTCGTCAGCGACCCGGGCGTGCTCGCGGCCGGCTGGGTCGAGCGCGCGACGCCGCACCTCGATGACGTGCGCGTGCAGTGGCGGCTGTGGCACGATCTGACGCCGAACCCGAAGGACTTCGAGGTCCAGTCGGCGTTCGAGGCCTACCTTGAGAGCGGCTGCGACGCGCTCCTGGCGATCGGTGGCGGCAGTTGCATCGACCTCGCCAAGGCGGTGGCGATCCTCAGCGGCAACGGCGGCTACATCCTCGACTACGAAGGCATCGACCACGCCACCAGCCCGATCCCGCCGATGGTGATGGTCCCGACGACCGCAGGCTCGGGCTCCGACGTGTCGCAGTTCTGCGTGGTCACCGACACCAACGCCGCTTCAAGGCGACGATCGGCGGCCAGGCGCTCGTTCCCGACATCTCCGTGACCGACCCCGAGTTGCTCACGACGATGTCCGCGGAGCTCACCGCGCACACCGGGCTTGACGCGCTCAGCCACGCGATCGAATCGTGTGTGTCCGAGGCCTGCGACTTCCTCAGCAAGAGGCTCGCGGTCGCGGCGATCGAGGCGATCGTCGAGCACCTCCCGGCGGCGGTCGAAGATCCGTTCGATCTCACCGCCCGCGAGGGGATGGCCCGGGCCAGCCTCCAGGCGGGCATGGCGTTCACCAACGCGCTGCTCGGGGCGACCCACGCGATCGCCCACCAGATCGGCGGCGCGCTCGACCTCCCGCACGGATTGCTCAACGCGATCCTGATGCCGCACGTCATGCGCTTCAACGCCGAGACCCACGCCGACCGCTATGTCGACGTCGCCGCCGCGCTCGGCGTTGCGACCGACGGCCTCGACGCGGGCACCGCCGCCGAGCGGGCGATCGAGCAGGTCGAGGAGCTCAGCCGGACCCTGGGGATCGTGGGTGGGCTTCACGACATCGGCGTCAACCCGGAGGACTTCGATCTGTTCGCGTCAGGAGCGCTGCGCGACGCCTACATCGCCACCAACCCCAGGCCAGTCGGTGAGGACGATGTCCGCCGGATCTGCGTCGCCGCCTACTGAACAACGCGCCGCCGTCGACCGGCTGGCGCTCGAGCGCCTGATCGGCGTCCGCTCGTCCAAGCCGAGCTTCTACGCCGCTTGGCGCGACAACTCGGACCGTCTCAACCATACGATCGAGACGCTTGAGCGAATCTCCTCCGCGTTGTGCGCGGCGCCGGCGGGGCCTGTTGCGGTATGCGACGCCGTCGTCGAGGCGGCCGCCTACCACTTCGACGCGCTGTGGGCGGCGATGGTGTTCTCAGGCCCTGACATCGGCGCGAGGATGCCTCGCGTCATTGTCCACGCGAGCCACGCCGTCATCCAACGCTGGGACGTGCCGCCACCGATGCTCGCGGCGCTCGCCGAGCAGACGGTTACCGCGCAGAGGCCAGTGCTCGTCCCCAAGGAGGAAGGGATCGAGTTGGGCGGCGAGCCGTGCGCCGCAGCGGCCGCTCCGATGCCCGTGCACGGCAAGCTGGCGGGGATGCTCGTGGTGGGACTTCCCGACGGTGTCGAGGTTGCGCCGAGCGACGTCTCGATCCTGGTCACGCTCGCCAACCACGCCGGCGTCGCCCTGCACAACGCTTCGCTGTTCCAGGAGAACGAGCGCCGCGCGGCGGAGCTCGAGCGCCGGGGCTCAGAGCTCGAGGGGACCCTGCGGCGCCTGGAGCAGGCAGGCCGGCGCCAGCTCCTTAGCGAGGAGCGCAACCGGATCGCGCGCGAACTCCACGACAGCGTCGCGCAGCAGCTCGTGACGATCGGCATGAATCTCGAGTGGTGCCGGCGGCATCCCATGAGTCCGCCGATCGTGGGCGAGCGGATGTTGGCCGCCCAGTCGCTGGCGCGCTCGGCGATGGACGAGATCCGCGAAGTGATCTTCGAGCTGTCCAGCGACGGGCAGATCGAGCTGACTGAGGCGTTGCGCGACGTGATCGAGGACGTCGAGGCCGGCACTCGCCTCGAGGTCGGGCTGCGTGTCTACGGCCAGACCCAGCCGGTGCCCGCCGCCACCCAGCATGCGGTGGTCCAGATCGCGCGCGAGGCGCTCTTCAACGTCGTCCGACACGCCGAGGCTGACCATGCGTGGGTCACCCTGCGGTGGCGGCCCCAGGTGGTGTCGCTGGCCGTCGGCGATGACGGCTCGGGGAACCACCGCAAGCTCCAGCACCACCTGTTCATCTCGCAGCCGAACGGCGATCACCTCGGGCTGACCGGAATCGCCGAGCGGGTGCGCGGGCTCGGCGGCGCCGCCTGGTTCGAGCGTCGGCGCGGTGGAGGCGTGAAGCTGAGGGTCGAAGTGCCGCTCGGAGGGTCGGTTGGCCCCGCCTGAGGCGTCGGCCCCGGCCCCGGCCCCGGCCCGCGTGCTGCTGGTCGACGACCACGCGATCGTCCGCCGCGGGCTGCGCTCGATCCTCGAGCTCGAGCCCGACATCTCCGTCGTCGCCGAGGCCGGCGGCTGGACCGATGCGCTCCAGGCTCTCGATCGCGCCAAGCCTGACGTGATCGTGCTCGATCTCAAGCTGAGCTCCGAGCACGACACCGAAGGGCTCGACCTGTGCAGCGAGATCGTCCGGCGCCGGCCCCAGTCGAACGTCGTGATCCTCTCGACGTTCCTCAACGAGCGCCTGCTGAACCAGTCGCTTCGGCGTGGGGCCAAGGCGTACGTGCTCAAAGAGGTCGACGTCGTCGAGCTGGTCCGGATCATCCGACGCGTCTCCCGCGGGGAGTCCGGCTTCGACGGACGCAGCGCCGAGATGGTGCGGGCGCTCGTGGCCGGGGAGCATGCCCCCGCCGAAGCGGGGTTCACCGACCGGGAGCGCGAGGTCACCGAGCTGATCGCGAGCGGGCTGACCAACGCCGAGATCGGGCGCCGCATCTTCGTGAGCGAGAGCACGGCGAAGTTCCACGTCCGCAACGTGATGCGCAAGCTCGGCGTCCACAGCCGGGCCGAGGTCGCCTACGCCGCCGGCAAGCGCGGCGTGCTCGACCAGAACTCGCGTTAGTCGACGCCGCCCGCCCGGCGGTTGGGTTCAGCGCTGCTCGCGGGGGTAGCTCTACCAGTGGTCGCCCCTTGCGGGCGCGGCCACAGGTGCAGCGGTCGTCAGCGTCCGCGATCGGCCGCTGCAGAAGCACTCGAAAGGAGGACGAGGTATGGCAGATAACCGTGGCGTTGCCTACATGGGGACGGGGAAGGTCGAGGTCCACGACATCGACTTCCCGACGTTCGAGCTGAAGGATGGGCCGGGGGTGAACCCGGACAACGTGGGTCGCAAGCTGCCTCACGCGGCGATCCTCAAGTGCGTCTCGACCAATATCTGTGGCTCGGATCAGCACATGGTGCGTGGACGCACCACCGCGCCCGAGGGCTTGATCCTCGGACACGAGATCACGGGCGAGGTGATCGAGACCGGACCCGGCGTGGAGTTCATCAAGAAGGGCGATCTCTGCTCGGTGCCGTTCAACATCGCCTGCGGCCGCTGCCGGATGTGCAAGACCGGCAACACCGGCGTGTGCCTGAACGTCAACCCCGACCGTCCGGGCTCGGCGTACGGCTACGTCGACATGGGCGGATGGGTCGGCGGCCAGGCCGAGTACGTGCTGGTCCCGTACGCCGACTGGAACCTGCTGCCGTTCCCGGACAAGGACAAGGCGATGGAGAAGATCCTCGACCTGACGATGCTGTCGGACATCTTCCCTACCGGCTATCACGGCGCCTACACCGCCGGCGTCACGTCGGGCTCGACCGTTTACGTCGCCGGCGCCGGCCCGGTCGGCCTCGCCGCCGCGCACTCGGCGCAGTTGCTCGGTGCGGCGGTCGTGATCGTCGGCGACATGATCCCGGAGCGGCTGAAGCAGGCCAAGAGCTTCGGGTGCGAGACCGTCGACATCTCCAAGGGCGATCCGAAGGATCAGATCGAGCAGATCCTCGGCGTCCCCGAGGTCGATGCCGCCGTCGACGCGGTCGGCTTCGAGGCGCGCGGCCACGGCGCCGATTCCGAGCACGAGGCGCCGGCAACGGTCCTCAACTCGATCATGGACGTGACCCGGGCGGCCGGCAAGCTCGGTATTCCGGGCCTGTACGTGACCGGCGATCCGGGCGCGGCCGACGACGCCGCCAAGCAGGGCTCGCTGTCGATCCGCATCGGCCTCGGCTGGGCGAAGTCACAGAGCTTCACGACGGGGCAGTGCCCGGTCATGAAGTACCACCACGGCCTGATGCAGATGATCCTCAACGACAAGGCGCAGATCGCCAAGGCGGTCAACGCCACCGTGATCACGCTCGACGAAGCCCCGAAGGGCTACCAGGACTTCGACAAGGGGGCGGCCAAGAAGTTCGTGCTCGACCCGCACGGGCTGGTCAAGGCCTGACGCAGTTCCCTGCAAGCGCACCGCGGGATCCCGGTCTCGCGGTGCGCTCGCAACGCGTAGCGCGTCGAGGCGGATTCCCCAGATGCCGCGAAGCCGTCCTAGCAGCCTTCGCCGTCGACGCCGCAGCTCTCGCCACCGGCGACCACCGCCACCGGCTCGCGGCGCTCCCACCCCTGGCGCAGCAGGTCCATCAGCGCCTCGGGCGGATGGGCGCCGGATGCGCCGATCGCGCGATCGACGACGAACGTCGGCACCGCGCTGATCCCGAACTGGCCGGCGAGGCGCTCGTCGCCACGGACCTCCTGGGCGAACCGGTCGCTTGCGAGCATCTGGCGAACCTCGTCCTCGTCGAGACCGACCTCGACGGCGAGGTGGACGAGCGCGTCGTGGTCGGACATCAGCTGTCCCTCGGTGAAGTAGGCGTGGAGCAGGCGCTCCTTCATCGCGCCCTGGAGGCCGTGCTCGGCGGCGAGGTGGATGACGCGGTGTCCGTCGAAGGTCGCGCCGCTGCGCTGGATGTCGAAGCGGAAGTCGAGCCCCTCGCCGGCGGCCGCGTCGGTGACGGAGTGCTCCATCTCCTTGGCGCGCTCGACCGTGATGCCGTACTTCTCGGCCAGGCGCGTGGCGCGGTCGCCCTCGCGCTCGGCCGGCGCCGAAGGATCTAGCTCGAAGCTCCGCCAGGTCACACGGACGTCGTCACGATGCTCGAAGTCGGCGAGCGCCGCTTCAAAGCGCCGCTTGCCGATGTAGCACCACGGGCAGGCGATGTCAGACCAGATTTCGACGTCCACAGAAACGCTCCTCAAAGAAAGTTGATCTCACAAGGAGTGTAGCTTCCCGTCATTCAGTTCCAGGCGAGCTCGCTGCGCTCTTCCCAGTACGTTTCGGGATCCTCCCCGATCGCGTCGAGACGTTTCAGGACATCGGGACCGAGGTCGAGCCCTAGCGCCACCAGGTTGCTCTGAAGTTGGTCAACAGTGGCGGCACCGCTGAGCGCGACGTCCACCCACGGCTGCGCGAGCACCGCCGCCAGCGCGAGCGCGTCCTCCGTCCTTCCGGTGACGCGCGCCGCCGCGGCCAGCTCGGGCACGTCGCCGCGGGCGGTCAGCCGGCCGTTCGCGAGCGCCTCCTTGACGATCACCCCCAGGCCTTCGGCGTGGGCCGCCGCCAGCGCGGGACCGGCCGATCGCTCGAGCAGGTTCCACGTCGCCTGCACCGCGTCGAACTCGCCGACCTCGAGCGCGCGCTCGATCGTCTGCGCCTGATGCGGTCCGGTCGCCGTGAACCCGATCGCCATGCCGCTCGCCCGCAGCTTCCCGAGCTCGAACAGAACCTCGGGGTCGTCGAGCACGCCGCTGTCGAGCGTCGCCGAGTGGATCTGGTAGAGGCGCAGGTGATTCCCGAGCAGCTCCCGACTCTCGTCGATCTGTCGCCGCAGATGCGCCGCCGACAGGTCCTTGACCTCGTGCACCTTCGCGTCCACGTGCCAGTCGGCGGTGTACGTGTAGCCCCACTTCGAGCCGACCGTGACGTCGTCGGGCCCGAATCCGCGCTGCTCGAGCCAGCTGCCCAGGAACGCCTCGGCGCGTCCGTACGAGCGCGCCGCGTCGAAGTACCGCACGCCCCCGGTGTACGCGGCGTCGAGCACCGCGTGCGCGGCCCGCTCCATCGAGCCGACATCGGTGTGGCCGGCGAGGTCCGAGGAGTGACCGAGGTTGATGTAGCCCGGCCGGCCGAGCGCGGCCAGCCCGAGCCCGATCGGTGTGACCTCCAAGCCGGTGTTCCCGAGTGTCCGAGGCATCGCGCGCGTGCACGCTATCGCCTTGGCCGCGGCCGAGGCTCAGTCGGCGAGCACCTCGCCGCCGCGGTGGGGCGTCAGCACGAGCATGCTCCGCCGGGCGTGCTCGGGCTCCGGACGGGCCGGCCGGAGCCGCAGGTCCGCCGCGGCGCGGAGCACCTCTCGCATCTCCATCTCCGCGAACGGTGCGCCCGCGCAGCGGCGGACGCCGCCACCGAACGGAATCCACGACAGCGGGTTTGGCGGGGAGCCTTCGAGCCAGCGCTCGGGCCGGAATTCGCTCGCCCGCGGCCACAGATCCTCGCGCCGGCAGGCGAGCCACAGGCAGGCCGCGACCTGGACCCCGGCCGGCACCGTCCGTCCCGCGATCTGCGCCGGCTCGAGCAGCAGCCGTGGCGCGATCGTCAGCGCCGGCCGCGCCCTCAGCACCTCCTTGACGACCGCGTCGAGGTAGGCCGGATCGCCCTCACGCAGGCGCGCCTGCACCCGCGGACTGCGGGCCAGGAGCTCGAACGCCCACGCCAGCGACGCCGCCGAGCTGTCATGGCCGCCGACCAGCAGCGCGACAAGCTGGTCGCGGAGGTGCTGGTCGCTCGGCGGATTACCGTGCTCGTCGCGCGCCTCGAGCAGCATCGCCAGCATCGAGTCGCCCTCGCTCGCGCCCCCGCCGTTGCGGCGGCGCTCGGACTCGCCTCGCCGGCGCGCCAGCAGCGCGTACAGCTCCGCGTCGAACCGCTCGACGGCGACCCGGAAGCGGCCCCACGGGCTGCGCGGTCCGAGGTCGCGGCGCACCACCGCCATCGCCAGCACCCACGGCAGCGACCGTACCGTCGTCAGCGATTCCTCGATCACGGCGCGGACGTGCACGAGCTCCTCGTCGCGCGCCCCGAACACGACGCGCAGGATGATGTCGAGCGTCAGCTCGCGCATGCGGTCGAGTGCGACCACCCGTCCGTGCCACCCACCTAGCTCTCGCCGCGCGAGCTCGCCGATCATCGGCGCGAACGCGCGCATTCGCTCGCCGTGGAACGGGCCCTGAATCAACCGGCGCTCGCGGATGTGCTCATCGCCGTCGAGCAGCAGGATCGAGTGCGGTCCGGCGAACGGCCGCAGGAACTCCCAGCTCTGGCCCGCCGGCGCGATCGCCGGGTCGAGCCGGAACACCGCGCGGACCGAATCCGGGCTCGAGAACAGCACCATCGGCTCCTCGGTCCAGTACGTGCGGATCGTGGCCGGGTCGCCGAAGCGGCCGTGGACGCGGCGCAGGAACGCGCCCGGCCGCGTCATCCACGCGAGCGTCTGCCAGACGGCAGGCGCGCGCGGGCCGGGCGGCAGGTCCATGGCTCGATGCTACGAGGTGTACCGATGCTGCCGCCGGCGTGGGTAATAAGTGCGACACTCGCGGCGTCGTCACCGTCGGGATGCGTCTACGTCGACGCCCCAGAGGTGGGGGTTTCGACGGGCGCGCTGATTTCCGTGAGCGGGAACCGCGCGCCACCGTCGACCCGGACGCGGGCTGTGTCTCCCGGCCGGGGAGCTGGGAGCGGGGAGACCGCGTACAGCCGGCCGCGATCGAGCTCGAGCTCCAGGCGGACGCCGTCCTCGAGCGGGACCGCGCGGGTGACGCGCGCCTCGAGCGGGCCGGCGGGGTCGAGTGCGACGTGCGCCGGCCGCGTCAGCAACAGTTCATGACCGTCCTCGAGGCTGCCGTCGTAGCCGAGGAAGTGCGCCACCGCGAGGCTCGGCGGCCGGTCGAGCAGGTCTCGAGGCGGACCCGACGCCACCAGTCGGCCATCGAGCAGGATCAGCAGGCGGTCGGCCAGCGCCCACGCCTCGGCCCGGTCGTGGACGACGACGAGCGTGGCGCGGGCGCTCGAGCGGAGCGCCGACAGCGCGTCCTCGAGCAGGTTCGCTCGGACCTCGGCGTCGAGGCCAGCGAACGGCTCGTCGAGCATCAGCACGTCGGGACGGACCGCGATCGCGCGGGCGAGGTGGACCCGGCGACGCTCGCCCCCCGACAGTGTCGCGGCCCGGCGCTGCGCCAGGTGGTCGGCGCCGATCGCGCGGAGCGCTTCGCCGGCGCGCGCGGACCGCTCGGATCGCGGCACGCCCCACCACGCCAGCGCGAGGATCACGTTCGCGAGCACGGTCCGGCGGGCCAGATCGGGCGACTGCAGGGCGATACCTACCCGGCCATGGCGCTCGATCCGGCCTTCCGCTGGCGCCAGCGCCCCGGCGAGCGCGTCGAGCAACGTGCTCTTGCCGGCGCCGTTGGGGCCGAGCAACGCGACGATCTCGCCGGCGCGGAGCTCGGCGCTCACGTCGCTGACGACGTCGCGCTTACCGCGGCGGACGGTCAGGTGCTCGCAACGGAGCAACACCCGGCCGGGGGGGTCCGCGTCGGTCACGTCGCCGACCGGAACCGCAGGCGGATCCCGTTGCCCTGGTGCTGGAGGATGGCGAGCCCGCACATCAAGACCAGTATCAGACCGGTCAGCACGATCGCGATTGCGAGGGCGTCGGCGTAGTAGCCGCCGTTCACCTCGTACAGGGTCGCGCTCGCGAGCGTCTGGTTGTAGCCGTAAATGTTGCCGCCGAGGATCGCGACCGCGGCGACCTCGGACAGCGACGTCCCGAGCGCGGCGATCAGCGCCGCCATCACGCCGATCCGTGCCTCCCGGAGCGCGAGCGTCCACAGTTGCCGTCGGCGTGCGCCGAGCAGGCGCGCCTGGGTCAAGAGTCCGGGCGGGAGCCCCTGGACCGCGGCAGCAGTCAACGCGACGATATACGGCAGCGCGAGGATCGTCTGTCCGATGAAGACCACTCGCTTCGTCCAGATCAAGTGCAGCGACCCGAGCGGCGCCTGCGGCAGGAACAGGACGAACAGAAAGGCGCCGACGAGCACAGGGGGCAGCGCGAGGCTGGCGTTCGCGAGGACCCGGGCCACCTGCACGCCCCGGAACCGACCGAGGCCGATCGCGAGCCCGATCGGCAAGCCGATGACGGTGGCGACCAACGTCGCGACCACGGCCACCTGGAGGGTGAAGCCGATCACGGTGAAAAGCGTCGGGTTTCCGTGCAGGATCATGGGGACGGCGGCGCGCAGCTCTGACCACAGGAGTCCCATCTCAGGTCGCTCGGAAGCGCAGCTGGAGTCCGCCTGTGCGCTGCTGAATCACGGTGAGCGTCCCGATCAGCGCGAGGATCAGTGCCAGCAGCACGAGCCCGATGGCGACCGCGTACTGATCCCCGGTGTTGTTGAAGTTGAACTGCTCGAGCATCGCGCTTGCGAGCGTCTCGTCATGGCCCTGGATGTTGCCGCCGACGATGACGACCGCGCCCACCTCCGAGATCGTCGCGGCCAGCGCTGCGATCACCGCCGCCAGCACGCCGATCTTCGCCTCGCGGAGTGCGAACACGGCGACCTGGAGGCGCCCGGCGCCGAGGGCGCGGGCCTGATCGAGCAGCCCGGGCGCGAGCCCCTGGATCGCCGCCGGAGTGAGCGCGATGACATAGGGCAGCGCGAGCACCGTCTGGACGATGTACACCCCGCGCAGGGTGAACGCGAGGTGTAGAGAGCCGAACGCACCCGGCCGGATGAGGAGCAGCAGCATTACCACCCCGACCACGACGGACGGAAGCGCGAGGCTCGCGTTCGCGAGGACCTGCAGTGTGCGCCGACCGCGAAACCGGCCGATCCCGAGCGCCACCCCGATCGGCAGGCCGATCACGAGCGCGGCCAGGGTCGAGACCAACGCGACCCGGATCGTGAGCCACAGCAGACCCATGATGTACGGGTCCCCGTGCACGATCAACGGGACCGCGCCGCGTATCTGATCCCAGACGTACGTCACTGCGGGCGCCCTACTTCGTCGGGGCCTGCTGTACGTACACGAGCTGCCCGTTGCTCAGCCGGTACACCACCCCCGCCTGTGTGCCCTGGCCGATCGTTCGGCGGCCCGGCTTCGGGAGCGGCGCCACAGTCTGCCCAGGCTGGATGTAGATGGGCTTGGCGGCCTTGGCCCTCAGGCCCTGGCTGGTGATCGCACCGGCCAGGTGCAGCGACGACAATGCCGCCAGCAGGAACGCCACCGACAGCACGATCCCGAGGTCGAATAGGTTCACTAGCCCGTCGAGTGGGTCGCCGGCGCGGTCCTCGCGGGTTCGGGCGTGAGGGGTGACGGAGATGATGGTGCGCCTCCTGTGGATCGTGGATCGGTGATGACCGCCGCGAGGTATTGGAGGTCTGACAGATCCTGGCTGTACATGCGGTCGCGTGAAAGCGACAACCCGAACGCGACCGCGCCGATGAGCAGCCCGACGACCGTGACGCTGAACGCTACCCGCAGGTCATGGCTGAGCTCGGCGGTGTTTCCGGCGGCGAGGCCGGTGAGCGCAGGCGAGAGCGGGATCAGAGTACCCATCAGCCCGAGGGCGGGACCAGCGCGAACGAGCAGCCGTGTGCGGGCCAGGCGACGCTGGGCGTCGAAGTCGAAGTCGGCGAGCGCCTTGTTGATCTGGTGGTCGCTCCCGGCGGTTCCCGCTTGCTCCAGGATGAAATCGAGTGTGGCCGTCATCGCGGCGCTGCGTGGGATCCCTCGCACGGCGGCTGCCGCCGCCGGCCGATCGCCCGCCAGCAGTGCATTACGGGCCTGCTCGGCCCCGACCTGGAGCGTCGCGAACCGGCGGTGCCGGCGGCTCACCAGCTCGACCACGTAGCTGCCCAGCTCGTAGATCACGAGCGCGAGCGCCGCCAGCGCCAGGATCAGCACCGGCACCTCGAGGGCGTTCGCGACGTGGAAAATCGCCTGGTCGATACCGTTGCTGCTGAGCGCGAAGATCACGGGCGAGGCGGCGATGAGGACCAGGATCTCAGCTGTGAGCGCGCCGCGTCCGCCGACCGCGGCGTCCCTGCAGCTCGCGTCCGGCCCCGAGGCCCAGGAGGACGAGGACGGCAACGCCCGCGGCGATCGGCGTCAGCACCGAGGCCCGGATCGCCTGGCGCGCGGGCGGGGCCGTCGCCACCGCCGCGGGCACGATGTGGACGAGCGGACTGACGTCCGCTGCCAGCGGCGTAACGTCGCTGACCAGCAGCCCGACGACGACCGGTCCTGACGCAGGTGGCCGGGACGGTCGTGCCAGGGGCGCGGTCGCGTGGCGGGCCGCGCTCGTCGAGATCGCGGTGCGGTGTGGCGCAGAGGACGTTTTACTCGAGCTGCCTGGGGTTGAGTCAGGGGTGGTCGACGTTGGCGTGGTCGACGTTGGCGTGGTCGTGCTCGTGGTCGACGTGCTCTTGCCCGTGTTCGCCGCGCTGCCACTGCCAGTCGTCGTCGACGTGCCGGGGCTCGAGTTGCCCGCGCGACCGCCGGCGTGGTTACCGCGGCTTTTCTGCGGCCCGGTCGGGGAATGAGACTTCTTCGACTTGCCCGCCCCCTTTTGGTGGTGGGTTCCGGTCGCCGCCGGAGGCGGCGTGCCGACGGTGATCGGGATCTCTGCGCCACCACCGCCGCCGGCGCTATCGGTGACCTGAACAGTGACGTCATACGCCCCGGTGTTGCCGAAGGTCACCTGCGGAGCCGCCGCCGTTGAGTTCAGTGCACCGCCGTCGAAGTTCCAGCTGTAGGAAAGGGCACTGCCGTCCTGGCCCGTGACCGTCGCGTCGAAAGTGATGGTCTCTCCGACGGCCACCGTCGTCTGCGACGCGGACGCGTTGACGGTGAGCAGCGGTCCTTCGAACACCTCGATATCCACCGGCTCAGCTTGGCCGTTCGACGAGTCCGTCGTGACCTCGTCGGAGAAGTCATAGTCGGGCTGGCCCTGCGTAGAGCCGCGCCACGGCCGGTCGTATCGGACGGACGAGCCGAGCGCGGTCACGACGGGTCCTTCGTCCTGGTTGTTGAAGTCGGTCTGGCCCAGAGGTTTGAGATCGGCCGGCGTGATCTGTGACCCGGAGTCCGTCTGGGGGGTGCCGTCCGCGTTCATCACGGTGACCCCCTGGACGGATGAGACGGGAACCGGGTCGGGTTGTAGGCAGCCGAGGATCGTCGATAGCGCCCAGGTGTCAGTTTGCGACAGCGTCACATCGACTGGACCTTGCCGGCCCATCTCGTCCATGACGTTCGGTCCTGAGTACTCGGGACACTGCGAGCTCGCCTCGAGTTGATCCACGGACACCGACTCCGTGCTCGTGCCGCTCGCCGAGTATACGGTCGCAGACACGGTCGGCCCGGAGCTGTCCGCCTGCGCGACCTGACCGGAGTAACCAAGCAGGCCTCCCGTGAGCACGAGCGTCAACGCGAACCGCCGCCCCAGGATGAGCCCGGGGCGGCGGTTGGCCGGCCGTCGATGTCTGTCCGAGCGGATGCTCAGGCGCGTCACGGCCCTAGTGTATGGCGACTGTTCTCAACCCCGAGAAGCTCGGCGCCTCGCCGGGCCGGATGTACTCGAGCTGCACCACCCAACGCGTGCCGCTCTTGACCTTGGCGTGGAACGTGACCTTGTCCTTGCCAGCGCCGAAGCTCGCGGTCCCGAACTTCGTGAACCGGGCCGGCGCGCCGGGTGCCGTGCCCAGCTTGAGCAGCACGATCGTCGCCCCGGACTCTCCGGACGGGCTTGCGGCCCCGGTCAGGGTGAACCCTCCCTTCCGGGTCTTGACCGAGGCGAGGCGGATGCTCGAGGCCGGCTTGGCCGCGATCGCGACCTTGGTCGTCCGCGACGTCGCGGCCACGACTCCCTGCTTCGGGTCCTGGAACTTGACCTTGACGTTCCAGTTGCCCGCTGCGAGCGGAACCGAGATCGCGTAGTTGCCCTGGCTCGTTGCCAGGTGATCGGTCGCGACCTTCCTGAACGCTCCCTGCTTGCCGACGGCGCGAGCGAACACGGTCACCGTACCCTTGACGTGCCCGTTGCCCGGAGCGACCGTGCCGAACACGAGCGCCTTGCCGCCTTGGGACTGAACTCGGAAGTTCGAGGTCGAACCGTGCACTGTCACCTTGGTGGGCGAGGTCGCCGCGGGTGACAGGACATCGCCGTAGACCGGGTTGAGCGTCGCGTTCTCGATCATCGAGATCTGACCGGTCGACACCTGGTATGAGCCGGTCGACGTGGGAGTGAACTTGATGCTGTAGCCGCCGGTGGAGTTCGTCTTGCCGCTGGCGACGGTCAGCGGAACGCCGCCGACGACCTGATCGACGTTCACGGTCTGACCCGATAGCGCCGGATAGCCAGGCTCGGCGTTGACCAGCGTTCCCTTCACCGTCAGCGGCTTGCCGGCGTGGTAGTTCTTCGGAAGCCCCGAGGACACCGTCAGGTTCGGCGAGGCGTCCGCCACGAACGGTGGGCCGCCCGGATCGGTCGTCGGCAGGTACGTCTTCAGCTGCGACTGGAACGCCGGCGAGGTGAGGAAGCTGACGAAGTCCTGGGCGGCAGGCAAGTTCACCGTCTCGCCGGTCTTCGACGGGTTGATGATGTAGACGTGGAAGTAGTTGATCAGCTCGTTGGCGCCGCCGGGAGCAGACGCGCTGTTGTCACGGGTGACGATCTTCACGTTCGGGATCGTGATGCCGCCGTCGGTCCCCGAGGACAGGTAGTCGAACGTGCCGCGGTCGGTGATCGTGTAGCAGCCGGTGAATCCGTTGCAGCTGTTGGTGGTCTGGACGGTCGAGGCCTGACTGGTCCCTGTGATCTGGTACCAGGCCGGGGCATCCGAGCTGTTGACCGTTCCGGCGTCAGGGCAGGGCTGCCCCGACGTCGCCTGGACGGTCGACTTGATCGGCGACATGCCGCCGCCGTCGGCGGCACTGACCGTGCAAAGGACCAGGCTCGCGGGCTGCAGGCCGGAGCTTGCCACCAGCGACCAGATCCCATGTTCCTCGACGGTCGTGCCCGACGCGGTGACGCCGCCGCCTCGGCTGAAGAACGTCGCCTTGCTTGGGTTTTGGCCACCGGCGGACGCGATGTCCGCGAACGCCTGGGCGGCGTTGTTGGCGGCGTTCGCGCCGACGCCGGCGGGGTCGCCGGTCGGTCCGACGACGACGAAGTCGTTGGTGAAGATCGCGTTGCCGTACTGGTTGTTGTACGAGAAGCCGTTCGCGACGAACTGGTTCTCGAGCGACGCCGCGTGGACGATCAAGGCGCTGGGGCCCCCGGTTCCGTTCTCAGCGGCCTGGATCGCAGCGCCGGTGGCCGAGGGCAGGTACTTGAACGTGAACTGCGGGAAGTCCGCTTTGAACTGCGGCTGGATCACGTTGGGAATCAGGCCCGAATCGTTCACGTCGCTGGTGCCGACGACCGTGAGGCGTCGATGAGGTGTCGGCGCTCGCGAGCGACGGGCGCCACTAGCAGAGCGATGGCAGTCAAAAACCGACCAAGGGGACGGCGAGGAGCCGGCGCCTGGCGCCGGACTTGCCATCGAACGCACCCGGCCGTGCGAGATGACGAAGGGAAATAGAGGTTTTGCGCATGGCGCCAGCATATAGGCAATGCATATGCACGTCCGGTTAGGTACTCCTGCTGCGCGAGGGTGCGCGTTAGTCTGTGGAGCAGTGTGGGGCGCACGGCACGCTCGTCTTCCCGGCCCTGCTCGCCCTGGTCGCGGTGCTGGCGGCGATGTGGTGGCGGTGGCTACAGCAAGAGCGACTTCATCTCTCGCGCCGACGCGATTTGCACCAGTACGCTCCGCCAGACGCGCGCGCTCGTCCCGCCGGCGTCGACATCGCAGCCCGGGGGCGCGCTGGCGGCGTACCTGGCCGAGGTCGTGCCGCTCGTGCAGTCCGAGACCGACCAGCTGCGCGCGCTCAAGCGTCCGGGCGGCAGCGCTCACGACCGCGCCACGCTGACCGCATACTTGACGGCGCTGGGGCAGGTGGCGGCGGCGTATCGCCAGCTAGAGGCGGCGGCGAGGCGCGGCGACGCGCAGACGGTGGCGAACGTCGAAGCGACGCTCCGGGCGAGTCCCGTCTCCGGACTCGCCGCCAGCTATGGACTGCGGTCCTGCGGCACGCCGGGATCGACCGTCGGCCTGATCGGCGGGACCGGCACCCGCACAACTGCGGAGCATGCGCCGGACCCCCGCGCCCTGTAGCGTCTGCGTCCAGATGCCCGGAGACCTTTCGCTCGGCGAGGCCGCCGCGGCGCTCGGCGTGAGCGTCGACACGCTGCGGCGCTGGGACCGCAAGGGTCAGATCAAGACCGCCCGTGACGCGCGCAACCGCCGGCTCGTGCCCGTGTCGGAGGTGGAGCGCCTGACCACGCGCCCGGCGCGCCATCTGACCGGGACCGAGCGGTCGGCTCGCAACCGCTTCGCAGGGGTAGTCCGGTCGGTCGAGTGCGACGGCGTGATGGCGCTGGTCGAGATCGAGGCCGGGCCGTTCCTCGTCACCGCCGCGATCACGCGCGATTCGGTCGAGGAGCTCGGGCTTGCCGCCGGCGTGAACGCGACCGCGTTCGTCAAGGCGACGTCGGTGATGATCGAGCGGGGCGTGTCGGACTGATCTTTTCGGATCGGGCCGGGCGAATCTGCATAGGATCTACCTAGGCAGCGGTGTAGTGCCGCGTTCGACCAACGAAGATGGGGGTGCTCAGGTGATCCGGCGGTTCCTGCTCTCGATCGTGCTGGCCGCGATCTTCGCGGCGGTTGCCGCGAGCGGGGCCGCGGCCTTCCCGCGTCCCCACCAGCCGACGCTGACGGTCGCCGGCGCGGTCACGACCCCGGAGACCTACTCGGTCACCCAGCTCAAGGCGCTCCCGCAGACGAACTTCACGCTCACCCGGCGCTCGTGGTTCGGGTCCCGCACCCACATGGATAGCGGCGTGTCGCTCGAGGCCCTGGTCCTCGCGTCCGGGCCGACCGAGCCGCCCGCCACCAAGAACTCGTTGCTCCGAGTCACCGCGACCGTCTCGGGCCAGTGGGAGCGGCCCGTCACGTTCGCAGTCGGCGAGCTCGACATGGGCTTCGGAGATCACCCCGCTTACCTCGCGCTCGAGCAAGACGGACGATGGCTGCAAGCGCCCGAGCTCGTCGTGCCCGGAGACGTCAACGGCGCCCGGACCGTGTTCGCCGTCGACCGGATCACGGTCGGCGTGCAGAACCCGACGCCGACCGCGCCCCCTGCCGGCGGAGTGACGATCGAGGACGGCCCGTTCTCGAAGACGCTGAGCTCCGCCCGCCTGGCGGCGCTGCCGGCGGAGACGGTGAGCGTGGCGTTCATGGGCCCCGGCGGGACCCAGACCCACACCGAGGTCGGCCCGACGCTGGCCGACGTGCTGCGCGCGGCCCGGCTGCCGTTCAACCTCAACACCTGGGTTGCCGCCGTCGGATCCGACGGCTATGTCGCCACCGTGACCCCGGCCGAGGCGTTCGTCGGCGGTCGACCCTTGCTCGTGTCATTGAACGAGGACGGCCAGCCGCTGGCGCAGCCCCGCCTCGTCGTCGACGGCGACGTCAAAGGGGGCCGCTACGTCTCCCTCCTGGTGGACCTCGTCGTGGGGCAGTCGCCGGCGCCGCATCCCGGCTGGTAACCCGGGGGCGGCGGCCGCCCGTCCTCGTTCGGATGCCGGCGCACCCGTCGCAGGCTCAATCGATCGACGGCGAGTGCCGATGAGCGACCGGTGGACGCGTCGTCATATGCGCTCGTACACGGGGTGCGTCGCACCCGAGCGACGCTCGAGGCGTGGCGCGGGCGCCCTTGGCCGGTGCTGCGAACGTGGCTTCTCGGCTCCTTGGCCGCGGCGAGCCTGCTACTCGCCGCCGTCCTCGCGATCGCGCTGATTGCTCCCGCCTCGCCCGGCTCGGCCGGGCTCGGCCAGCCGCCGTTTGCCGTGGGCAGCGTCGCCGACGTCGTTCAGATCTTCCGGGCCAACATGCTCGTGCTTGCGCTCCACGCGATGGCATGCGTCGCCGGGTTCATCGCGGGCAGCTCGCTGCCGTTGCAGGCCGAGTACCACACGGGTTGGGTGCGGTTCGTCCACGAGCGCGGCCAATCGGTCGCGATGGCGTTCGTGGTTTGCGCCACCGGGTTCTCGCTGAGCTTGCAGGCGTACACGATCGGGATGGCCGCCGCCCACGACGGCGCCGCGCTCCACGCGTCGCCGGCGGTCTTGCTGCTCGGTCTTCTGCCCCATGCCGTGCCGGAGCTGGTCGCGCTGTTCCTACCGCTGGCTGCTTGGATCGTGGCCAGCAGACGAGGTGAATGGGAGCGCCTGCTGGCGGCGACGATCGTCACGGTGTCGATTGCCGTGCCAACGCTGATCGTGTGCTCGGCGTGGGAGGTCTACGTTGCACCGCACATCGTAGGCGCGATCCTGGGGCATCGCTAGTCGCCCTGCGACGGTTTGCGGATGCGGGAGCCGGGGGTCAGCTCGCGCGCGTGCTCGGCCAGCAGCGTCTCGGTGAACTCGAGTGCGGCGGTGGTGTTGTGAAGCCGCCAGAGCAGGAGGGTTCGATCGAACCCCAGTGTCTGCTCGAGGGCCTCGGTCAGGCTCTCGGCGTGTGACGAGAACTGCTCGCGCTGCGCGGTCAGGAGCGGCGTCGGATCGGCTCCGCGCCGCGCGAGGAACAGGAGCTTCAGCATCAGCAGCGAGCGCGCGTCGCGGACGTGGCTGACCGGCTCGGCCAGCCAGCCGGTGACCGCCTGCGCGCCGGCCGGCGTCACCTGAAGGATCGTCCGCTGAGGCCCCGATTGGCTCGGGACCGTCCCCGCCGGCCGGATCAGCCCGAGCTGCTCGAGCGTCTCGAGCGCGCGGTACACGAGCGGCCTGCGCATGGCCCACACCTGCCCGACCTCACCTCCGGGCGCCATCGCCCGGGCGAGCGCGAATCCGTGAGCCGGCTCCTCGCTGAGTAGCGCGAGTACGGCCCATTCGCCGGCCGAAAGTGCCTCACGAGCTCGCGGCATGTTGGGCGGAACGCTAACGCCGGATTCCGATTGTGTCGCCGGCGTGAATCCAGGTTGCTCGGTAGTCAAGAATGGACTACCGTGGTATTTGACCAGCGCGAAGCGTGAGCTTGGGCTTGCGCTCAGAGAGGAGAAGCTGATGGCAGTTGCCGTATCGAGCGAACAGCAAGCGGACAGCTTCGTTCGTTCCACGCACAAGCTCTTGATCGATGGCGAATGGGTCGAGGCCGCCTCCGGCAAGACTTTCCCGACGATCAACCCCGCCACCGAGGAGACGCTCGCCGAGGTCGCCCACGGCGAGGCCGAGGACATCGATCGCGCGGTGCGCGCCGCGCGGAGGGCCTTCGACGACGATTCGCCGTGGCGGCGGATGAACGCGTCGGACCGCGGACGGCTGATCTGGCGGATCGCCGACCTGATCGAGGAGCACGGCGACGAGCTCGCGATGCTCGAGTCGCTCGACAACGGGAAGCCGTATGTGATCGCCCGCGCCGCCGACGTGGCGCTGGCGGCTGACCTGTTCCGGTACATGGCGGGGTGGCCGACGAAGATCGAGGGCACGACCGTTCCGATCTCGGCGCTCCCGGCGCCGGGCGAGTACCTCGCATACACCCTACGCGAGCCGGTCGGCGTGGTCGGGCAGATCATCCCGTGGAACTTCCCGCTGCTGATGGCGGCGTGGAAGCTCGGCCCGGTGCTGGCGTGCGCGTGCACGGTCGTGCTGAAGCCGGCCGAGCAGACGCCGCTGTCCGCGCTCCGGCTCGGCGAGCTGCTCCAGGAGGCTGGGCTCCCCGCCGGCGTCGTCAACATCGTCACCGGCTTCGGCGATGCCGGCGCCGCGCTGTCGGCTCACGACGACGTCGACAAGGTCGCGTTCACCGGCTCGACCGAGGTCGGCAAGCTGATCGTCAAGGCCGCCGCCGGCAACCTGAAGAAGGTCAGCCTCGAGCTCGGCGGCAAGTCGCCGAACGTCGTGTACGCGGATGCCGACCTCGAAGCCGCAATTCCCGGCGCGGCGAACGCGATCTTCTTCAACCACGGCCAGTGCTGCAATGCGGGTTCGCGGCTGTACGTGCAGAAGCAAGGTCTTCGACGATGTCGTCTCGGGCATCTCCGACGCGGCGAAGTCGATCAAGGTCGCTCCGGGGACCGACCCCGACTCGCAGATGGGTCCGCTGATCTCCGACGAGCAGTTCGAGAAGGTGCTCGGCTACCTGCAGTCCGGGAAGGACGAGGGCGCCCAGGCGGCCATCGGTGGCGATCGGTTCGGCGATCGTGGCTATTTCGTGCAGCCGACCGTGCTCACGAATACCTCGCCCGACATGAAGGTGGAGCGCGAGGAGATCTTCGGACCGGTCGTGTGTGCGATCCCGTTCGACTCCCCCGACGAGATCATCGCCGCCCGCCAACGACACCAACTACGGGCTGGCCGCGGGTGTATTCACCCGCGACATCTCGAAGGCTCACCGGACCGCCAAGCGACTGCGCGCGGGCACAGTTTGGATCAATACGTATCACGTGTTCGACGCCGCGATGCCGTTCGGCGGCTACAAGGAGTCGGGTTGGGGCCGCGAGATGGGTCACGCGGTACTCAACAACTACCTCGAGACGAAGTCGGTCGTAACGGCGCTCTGAGCCGGACCCGCGAATCGATGGCAACCGTCCGTCCGGCCCGCACGTCTGCAGCGGGCCGGACGGCGCTTGCCGCGCCGCCGCGGGCTACGTCCCGATGCGGCACCCGGGCCGGCCGCGCCGCTGGGACGGGGAATCGATTCTCGACGCGCTGCGTGAGTGGGCGCAGCAGACCGGGCGTCCCCCGCGGCGCCAGGACTGGTCGGGCGAGCGACCCCGGGCGCCGCCGCCCCGGCTCAGCGCAAGTGGATGGACGAGCACCCCCGGTGGCCGAGCAGTTCGTGCGTGGCGGCGCACCTCGGCTCGTGGGGCAAGGCGCTCCAGGCTGCCGGCCTCTCGGATCGCTCTCTGACCTTCGAAGAGCCCGTCGCGGACCGCGTCGAGGCTGCCTGGAGGCTCGCCTCCGCGGGATCCTCGATACGAGCGATCGCCGATCAGCTCGGCGTGTCGGTGTCGAGCGTCCACAACTACTTGCGTGCGCGGACCTGCCCTGATTGCGGCGGCCCGGTTCCGAGCCCGCGCGCGGCGCGTTGCATCGCCTGCACGGCGCATCTGCCGACCGTTCAGCGACCGTGGACGCGCGAGGCCGTCCGAGACGCCGTCTGTGCGTGGAAAGAGGAGCATGGCCGCCCGCCCAGATACCACGAATGGACCCCGTCGCGCGTGCGGCCGGGCCGGTGGGAGGCCGAGAGCCCCCGCTGGCCCAGCGCGGCGGTGGTCTGCGACCTGTATCGCGACCGCGACGACCCATGGAACGCCGCGCTCGCCGATGCCGGTGTCGCCGTCCGGTTCCGGCGCTGGAGCGACGACGCGATCCGCTCCACGCTCGCCGCCTACTGGACCCGCACCGGCCGCCCGCTCGCGGCCGAGGACCTCGACGCATCCGAATGGCATGGACCGACCGCGAGCACGCTCAAACGGCGCTACGGCAGCGTCGAGCAGGCCTGGCGGACGCTCGGTCCCGTACCCGCGTAGGGCTCGCGCAGCGCGCGATTTGGCGCGGTCGCGGTACTGCCAATCAGGTTGCTCATATCGTCCGCCACGTGCAGGAACGGGACCTCCGCGCACGCTTTCGCCAAGGCGATCCGGACGCCGTGCGGGAGGTCTATCGCTCTCACGGGCGGCTCGTGTACGCGGTCGCGTACAAGGTGCTCGGCGACCGCGGATTGGCCGAGGAGGCGACGCAGCAGGCGTTCGTGAAGGCGTGGCGGGCGGCGCAGAGCTTCGAAGCGGAGCGGGAGCTCGGGCCTTGGCTGGCGGCGATCGCGCGCCGCGTCGCGATCGACCTGTACCGGCGTGAGTCGGCTCGCGCCGCCGACCCGCTCGAGTCGGCGGCGCCCGGCGATCCGGCGCTGATCTCGAGCCCGCAGTCGGCCGAGGCGATCTACGACGTGTGGGAAGTCCGGGAAGCGGTGGCACAGCTTCCGTCGGACGAGGAGCAGGTCGTCCGTCTGCAACATCTCGACGGGTTCACCCACGCGCAGATCGCCGAGCGACTCGGAGTCGCCGTGGGCACGGTCAAGTCGAGATCGTTCAGAGCCCACAAGCGCCTGGCGGCGATGTTGGGGCATCTGCGCGAATGAACCGAAACGAGGTCGTCTACCGTATGCAACCTAGAAAGGCACGGAAGTGAGCACGAGCGACGACGATCGGATCGCGTACCTGTCGGGTGAGGCTGTCGACTCGCTCACGCCGCACGAGCGGGCGGAGCTGGACGAGCTGCGCACGCTGCTCGAGACCCCGGCCACCTGGGAGGAGCCCGACGCCGCACTCGAGGAGCGCATCGTCAGCGCGATCGCCGACGAGGCCCGCCGCCCGCGGCCGGTCGAGAGCTCGCCCCCGGTGCCGTCCCGGCCGGAGACTGCGCGCCGACGGCGGTTCCACTGGCCGCCCCGGCGCCCGGCGGTCGTGCTCGGCGGGCTCGCGACGGCGGCGGCTGCGATCGTCGTGGCGATCGTGCTCGCGGTCGGGAGCAGCTCACCGGCGCCGCTGCGCTTCGCGATGATCGTGTCGGGGACGTCGCTCGCCCCCGGCGCGCACGGCTCCGCGACGCTGACCAAGATGAGCTCCGGCTGGGAGATCCAGCTGTCCGCGACCGGCCTGCCGCATCTCTCGGGCAGCCATTACTACCAGGCGTGGCTCAAGAACGCCGATGGGATCCTGGTGCCGGTGGGCACATTCAACGATGCCGAGCACGTGGTCCTGTGGTCCGGCGCGCCGGTGACGAAGTTCCGAAGCTTCAGCGTCACCGTTCAACCGGCCAACGGCAACCCGGTGTCGTCGGGCCGCCGCGTCCTCGTGGGCACGGCGCACCCGGTTCATTGACGCCCGGCGGCGTAAGCCGCCGGTAAGGAATCCGCGCGAACCGACTGGCGTCGGGGCCCGTACTCCGGTCCGAGACACAACTCGAACCGAAGGAGACGACATGAGGATGCACCGGGGGCAATCTCGGCGAGCGCGCATCGCGCTCGCTGTGACGGTGGCCGCGCTCGCGAGCGCCGGCTCCGCCGCGGCGTTTCAGGCGCTGCCGCCAGGCAGCCAGGTGAATGACGATCCCGCCGCCGGGATCAACAAGGCGATCAGCGTGAGTGGAGAGGACCCGACCAACGCCGACGTCGTAGGGGGCGCGCTCACCGCCGGCAAGCCGGCTGTTCCGTGGGCGGTCTTCCGCCAGCAGGAGGCGCCGGGATCCGCCGACCAGGTGTTCTCGCGATCGTTTGCGAACGGCGAGTGGACGACCCGCGGCAACGGCACCGTCGGCGGCCGGTCGAGTGCGAGCCCGGAGTTCCCGGGATCGCTGAATTTCGACCAGCGTCAGGACGGCGAGGCGCCGTCGATCGACTTCGCCGGCGGGGGGCGGACCGTTCCGTGGGCGACGTGGTACGAGGATACGTCCGGCGCCGGGTTTGACACCAACAATGTGTTCGCAAGCCGCTTCGACAACACCGGCGACGCGAACCAGGGCAAGTGGATCTTCGCCGGCCAGAGCCGCGGCAACGGCGGCGCCGGTCCCGACGTCCCGTCGTTGAACATCCACACCGATCAGGACGCGGAGAACCCCGTCGTGGCGGGAGGCTCAGCCGTCGATCCGACCAAGCCGGGTCCGTGGGTCACCTGGCAGGAGACGTCGAATTCAGGCGGCCAGGACCAGATCTTCGTTGACAAGCCGGAGGGGCCGGGAATGGCCAACTGCAACGGGGTCACCCCGCTGGGCCAGCCGGACGCGACCGGGAACGTCCCCGCGATCGGCGGCTTCTGCTTCCAGGACGTGGGCCTTCCGCGCGCCGGGCATGGCGGCACCGATCCGAGCCTGAACGTCGACATCAACCGCAACGGGATCGAGCCGGACATCGCGTTCACCGGCACCAACGACTCGGTGCCGTGGGTCGTGTGGTACGAGACCGGCGCGGGCGGGCTCGCTGGCAACGACCTGGTGTTCGCGGCCAAGGCCGAGCCGGACGCCACGGGCCTTGGCGGCTTCCACTGGCACGTGATCGGCAACAACGGCAACGCGATCCTCAACGCGAGCACCACGTGCGCGACCAACGCGGCGGCAGAGCAGGCGTGCTCGCTCAACAGCGGTTCGACTGCCAATGCCGAGGATCCGCGCGTGGCCGCCGGCACGATGAACCCGGCCAACCCGACCGCTCCGTGGGTTACCTGGAGCGAGACGATGGGCACGGGCAAGCAGATATTCGTGTCGCGGTTCGTCGCGACGCCGACGCCGCATTTCCAGATCGTCAACGGCGGAAACCCGATCTCGACACCTGGTATCGACTCGACCCGCCCAGACATCACGTTCTCCGGCAACACGCCGTATGTGACCTGGCGCGAGGAGACCCCGTCGGGGACGATGGGCTTCGCCGGTCACTTCGTGAACGCGGCCAACCCGACGTTCGTGCTCGACCAGAGCAACATCCCGCTGACGCCGACCGGTGACGGAGCCGGTCAGGCCGACGTCCGCGAGCCGATCTCGTCGTCGTGCACCGCGAATCCGTTCAACGCCGACGGAGCGGCGTGCCAGGGCGGAGCGGTCGGAACGCCGTTCTTCCTGTTCACGAACGGGACGAACCCCCGCGGGCTGTTCGCCGACGCCTACCAGCCGGGCTCGCCGGTGACGGGGGCGGCAAGCGGTGTCTCCGTTTCAGCGGGGACCCTCACCGGGACGGTCAACCCCGAGGGCGCCGCGGCCAAGGTGTCGTTCCAGTTCGGGACGACCGCGGCCTACGGCCAGACCACCGCGGCCCAGGCGCTGACGCCGGGTAACGTCGCGACGCCGTTCACCGCGCAGCTCACCGGCCTGACGGCCGGGACCACTGTCCACTACCGGGCCGTGGCCACGAGCGACTTCGGGACGTTCGTCGGCGCCGATCAGACGCTGACCACGAGCCCGGGACCAACGCCGCCGCCGGCCGTGGGCACCGCGATCGTCGGACACGCGAAGGTCACCGGCAGGACCGCGGCCGTGCGCATCACGTGCACCGGGGCGCCGGGCGCGCAGTGCAACGTATCACTGAACATGCGCGTGACCGAGACGCTCCGAGGGCACAGGCTGATCGCGGTTGCGGCTCGGGTGCGCCACAAGGTCGTCGGTGTCGGCTCCGCTCGGGTGACGCTGACGGCAGGCGGCAGTGAAGTCGTGCGAATCTCGCTGAACCGCGCCGGCTCCAAGCTGCTCGCAGCCCGTCACCAGCTCAAGGTCACGCTGGTGGTCACCGAAGCTCTCGGCAACGGGCAGTCGGTGACGGTGGCGACACAGACCGTCACGTTCAAGACCCACAGTCACAGGCACGGGCGCCACTGACAGGGGACCGGTCCGGGGTCCCGATCCCGAGGTTGGGGGGCGGGACCCCGGGCAGTTAATCGTCGAGCCAGGCCCGCATCATCGACATCAGCTCGTCGACGTCGACCGGCTTGGTGATGTAGTCGGAGACCCCTGCGGCGATCGCCTTCTCGCGATCGCCCTTCATCGCCTTCGCGGTCAGTGAGATGATCGGCAGGCGCTCGAAGCGCGGCAGCGATCGGATCGTCCGCGCGGTCTCGTAGCCGTCCATCTAGGGCATCATGATGTCGAGCAGCACGAGGTCGGTGTTGGCGTGCTGATGCAGCCGCTCGATGCCCTCGCGGCCGTTCTCGGCATACACGACCTTCATCCCGTAGCGCTCGAGCATCGAGGTGAGGGCGAACACGTTGCGGATGTCGTCGTCGATGACGAGTGCCTTGCGCCCCTGCAGCGGCGTGTCGCCGGCATGCAGGCGAGCCAGCAGGCTTCGCATCGGCGGCGGCAGCGTCGCTTCGGCGCGGTGCAGGAACAGCGCCGCCCGGTCGGCCAGCCGCTCGGGCGAGTCGGCGACCGCGATCACCGCCGACTTGGATAGAGCGTCGAGCCGCGCGCGCTGTGCCTTGGGGAGCTCCCGCTGGATGAACGCGATAATCGGTAGCCCGCGAAGGGCCTCGTCGGCCCGCAGGTCGTGCAGGAACGCGAGCCTGTCGATCTGGCGGCGGTCGATGGCCACTACCCCGAGGTCGTACAACCGACACCGAGTGCGACGACCGCGTCGGCCGACTCGATCCATGTCAGTTCGATCTCGTCTCCGCCGCCGAGCACGCCCGTCACCTGATCGACGAGGTCGACGTCATCCGCCACCACGGCGATTCGTCGGGCCTTGCTTTCGGTCAGCCGCGCCACCGCTGCGAGCGCCCGGTCGAGCTCGATCGCGCCGGCGGGCTCACCGAGGAATACCGCGGCGCCCGCCCGCAGCGCACTCAGCCGCGCGGCGCGATCCCCGAGCACGACGACTGGCACGTGGCGCGTGTCCGGACGCCTCTTGAGCTGCCCGAGCGCGGACTCCTCGCGCTCGGAGACCCCTGGCCCTCTTGGCACTGTTGGCCCTCTTGGCACTCTAGGTAAGGGGGCCAAGGATGCCAACGGGGCCAACAGTGCCAGCGACTTGTGCAGGCCAGCGTGACGGCGAGCTTACGACAGGCGCCGGAACTCTGCTGGTCGGACGCGATGGTTTCGGACCTCGAACCGCTCGCCCAACAGGTTCTCGAACTGGGTCCAATACACGATGTCGGCGCCGACCCATTCGGCGCGTTTCACCGCGACGACGATCGGACGGACACCCACCGGAAGCCCGACCGTGTCATGCACCGGCGGGACCTCCACGCCCGCGCCCATCGTCGGGAACGGCCCGTACTCCTCGTGAAGCCTTCCGTTCACGTTGATGCCGTGCCGGATGTTGAACCCCGGCCCCGTCCCGGCATTTGCCAGGTAGTACGCCACGGGCACCTCGTCGTCCGCCACCAACGGCGCCTTCTCGCCGGTCCCTGGGATTTGCCCGGGCCAGGGATGCGCGAACACTCGCGGTTGCCACTGGCGCTCGGCCGCTTCGCGAGTTTCACGGGCAACTTGAAGGGCGATCGTCGCTTGCAGCATCGCGGCGCCCGCTGCCTCGCTCGCCAGCTTCTGACTAGCCCGTATCTGGACACAGGCCAGAACCGCCAGCGCGGCGGTAGCGGCGGCCGTGATGATCGCTGCGGCGAGCATGCCCGGGACCGTAAGCGTCCGTCCGGACACGACGGGAGTCCGCATCGGCAAGGGGGCGATCTGTGCCGGCATGGCACGGCGGTGAGCCGATCAAGCCGTGGGACTATGCCCGCCATTGCCAGCGCTCTGAGTAGTACCGGGTCCGACTGCCTTCTCGCCGCCGGCCGGCGGCGTCGGCGCTTTCTTGGAACTGACGATCGTTGCAATGGGGACCAACGCAACACCGACAACCACCAGCAAGAACACGAGATCGACGAATTCCTGAGTCATCTGGATCGCCCGTGTCCCCTCCTGCGTCGCGAGGATGTTGCCAGTACCACCCGACAACGTCCCCAGGGCGACGTATGCAGCGTCGAGGTGCGTAAGCGGGTGGGAAAAGCCATGTCTGTGTGCCCAGTAGAAGCTCGAAAAGGCCAAAACGATCAGCGACAAGCAAAAGCCCAGGAGGTAAAAGATGAAGAGAACCGGCAGGCCCTTCTTGATGTAGTGGATCAACCCCCAGAAAGCCAGCATCAGGACGATGATGTCGCCCACGAGGTCGTACGAGGACGTTGTGAAGAAGACTCCCTTGAGCAGTCCAGTCAAGAAGATCGCCCAACCCCCGATCATGAGCAGGGTTATCACGACGTAAAGGACGAGGGTCGATCTGTCCCAGTCGTCCGAACGCGATACGACGGATTCTTTATTTTCTGCCGAACTCATCGCGGCACGGCCTCAGGTTGGTCGGCAGGAAGTCTTCCTGAAACCGAGTGCAGCGTCCAGTCTGGCGACGTCGAGCCCTCCCGGCGGAGCTTGTGACGAAGCTCCTCGCCATCGCGATTGATCCCGCTCTCGCCGGCCACGTCGCTGTTGCGCTCCGACGTCACCGCAAGGCGCTTCGCTTGGCCGGCCGCGGCGAACCTGATGGCCTCGCCGACCTTGAAGCGTTCGCCGTTGAAGTCGTCACCAGCACTCAGGGAGCGTCACAAGGCGTCACTGTCGCAACCGACGATCAACATGACTCGCATGACAGCCGTGAATACCTCAGCCGCAGCGATGTCTCCCAACTTGCAGGCGTCTCAGTCGCAACCGTTGACCGCTGGATCAATACCGAGCGGCTGCCGTCAGCGCGACACGGACGGATCCGGCGAATCAGGCGCTCGGACCTCGATCGGTTCGTCGGCGGTGCAACGTGACATCCCCTGGCTGCAGCAGGCGACGCCAGGACAGATCGACCGTGCACTCGAGCGGGGCGAACTCGATCAGCTACTAGGACAGCACCGATGAACGCCACTCAACAGCAAGCGATCCGCGACGACGCCGAGCGGCGGCTCGAGGAACTACGTGCAGTTGCCAAGTCACTCTGGGTCGACCGAGACGACGCACACGTGGCTTCGGAGCTGACCGTCTCATGGGCCAGATCCGGCAAGCCGAAGCCGTGTTGAGCGGAGACGATCGGTAGTGCTCGCTCGGTCAATCACCCGAGTCCCGGTCCAGTTCAGGCTGGTCGGGCGACTGCGCGAGCGTTACCGCGCGGCACTGGCGGCAGATGAACGGCACCACGGCCAAGCGGGGACTTCCAGGATCCACCGATTCGCCAAGAAATGTGGCCGGCTGACGGATGAAGTCCGTCTTGCCGCAGACGGGACATTTCAGCTCGTGCCTCATCCAAGGCAATCCCCAAGGCCAATCCTCGCCGCTTGCCTCGCTCATGGCCGCGACCGTACCTGGCCAAGCGCAGGCGAGCAAGCGCTCGGCGGAGGCGATCAGTGATTGGCGAGCCGATCGATCTCCGCAGCGAGCCTCACCGCGACGTTCTCGAGGTCGGTGAGCGCACGAAGCACCATGGAAAGGATCTCCTCGACGCCGATCTCAAGCCCGCCGTTACCTGTCCCTCCTGCGGCGCGCGTTTTGTCCCCATGCTCCGCATTGAAGGGCGACTTCGAGAGGCGCTCTCGGATTTCGTTCTCAAGCGGTCCCATCGTGCGGACCCTAACCGCGCGGGCGCGACAGAGCAACCGGAGTCGGCGTGATGCCGCCGCAGCCATGTCTCGACGAAGCAGCCTGCGGCTGGGTTGCTCTGATGCGGCGTCTCGGATTCTCGCAGCGTGCAATCGCCGGCGAGCTCGGCGTCAGCGCAAGCGTGATCAGCAGAACGATCAGTCGGCTCTGCGCCAACGGTCAACTCGAGCAGCCAGAGTTCGTCGACGGACTCGACGCGAAACGGTACCGATCGCATCGGGAAACGGCATGACTAGAACGACGTCGCTCACACCACTGATCGCAGACCACCTTGCAGACATGAACGAAAAGCAACTACGGAACTTGGCCGAACGGGCCGGCGTCCCACAGTTCGCGCTACTCCGGATCCGCGCCGGCCACGAACCCGTCGGATGGATCCGTCGGAAATTGGCCGACACGCTCAGACTTCAGGACGAACACGATGCTGCGTAGCTTCGGACGCAACACCGATGTGGACATCGCACGCCAAGTCGATCACTGGCAATCGCGCGCCACTCAAGCAGAGCGCCAAGTAAGCGAACTGATCGAGCAGCGCGAAGTCGACGAGCACGAGAACTGGATCGGCGAGCAGATCGCCCACAACGCCCAGCGACGCGCAGACAGCGACGCGCTCACGAACCAGATCCTCGCAACCCTGAGGGGAGAGGCGTAGGAGATGCCCGCAACCACGCAGAACGGCGCAGGACACGCCACAGGGCCGCTCACAGGGCACCCCCTGGCGTACGGTCGAAATCTTCGATCCATCCGGTTACTGACCGGCCAGTCAGTGCCCCCCCTCTCCGGTCAAACCTTCCGACCGACCGACCAAGCGACCAGCGGAGCGTCAAGTTTGAGCAGCTGGCCGACGAGATCGTGAACGCCGTCTCGGAGGGTCTCACGCTGACGGAGGCGTGCGGGCAACTCGGCGTGTCGGTGAACACGGCCCGAAATTGGGTCACCAATGGCCGGAGGGATCCAGCCGGACCGTATGGGCCTTTTGTGACCGCCCTGGAGGCTGCTAGGTCGGTTAACGGGAGTGATGAGGACGGTGAGGACGACGATCGAGACGTCGGTCCCGTCGAGTCTGAGGTTGAAGCGTTGATCTCGACCCGGAAGCTCGACGGGGACGGTCATGTGCATGCCGCGCAAGCGCGCGCTTGCCAGAACGGTCGACGGTCTCACGGCCAGCCGGGGCGGGGCGGCTGGCTTGGCGCTGGCTTCCGTTTCGCGCCGGCTCGAGGAATGCGTGTCGCTTCTCCAGATCCAACCGAAGGACGCGCTGACGGAGTTGCAGGAGCGACGTCGCCGCCGGCTGGCCGCGACCTTCGGTCCGGAGCACTATCAGCTCGCGGCCGAGGGCGGTACGGACCGATGAGCGCGACCAGCCGTTCAGCACGATGCTGCGGATCTTGATGAACGGGAGGGACTCATGACGAAGGAAGAGACGTCCGAGCTGCAGAAGCTGCGGGCCGAGGTACAGCGGCTCACGCTCATGGTGCCGGAGGTCCAGCGACTCACGCTTGCTGTGGGTTATCTGGGCGATCGGCTGTTCGCGGTCAATCCTCATCGCGCCCCGTTTGAGCTTCGCGGCCCGATGGATCATTGGCGGGCGCATGCCGCGGAGTCCGCGCCGACGCTCGGACCGAACGAGAAGAGGTTTGGTGCGGGGTTCACGACGAACGCGGGAATGGATGCGGAGGTGGCGCGCTCGGCGCAGAATCCGACTCCGCCGGCACCCGCGCCGCGGAACGCGGATCGGTACAGGCCGACCTTCAATGCGGATGTGGACGCCCAGCTCCGGGAGGTGGCGCGCAATGGACGATGACTTCGAGCGCCTCTCCGACGACGAGGACATGTACCCAGACGCCGACCTCCTCGAGGACGTGGCTGTTGACTTGTGCCGGTGGTACCGCGAGGGCGTTGATCTGATCGGCGAGGCTCGCGAGGTGGAGGCCGCAACCACGAACCTGCGGCTGCCGCTGGGCCGCACGATGTACGACCACGTCGTTATCCAGATGATGGTCGCTGCGGGCCGCGGGGTCGATCCGGCTGATGTGATTGAGGCTTTCGCGCGGGAGGTGGTGAGCTGATGAATACGAGTTGGAAGATCACGGCGGAGCGGCAGCGCAGGACTGTCGCGGCACATGTGGCTGCGCTGGGTGGGGAAAAGCGCGACGGCGTCGATTCTGAGCGTCGTCGGGCGGTGGTGAGCGCCCTGAAGGGCACGCTTGAGCGCCGACAGGTCTCAACGCTCCCGTTCGAGGTGCGTGAGATGACGAGTACCGGGAAGCTGCGCTTCAACGGATATGCCGCCCTGTTTGACGACCGAATTGAGATCGGCGACGGCGAGCGGAATGGGTTTTATGAGATCCTGCGGCCCGGCGCATTCAAACGTTGTTTGAAGGGTCAAGGCTTCGACTGCATCCTGAATGTCGGGCACGGCGATAGCGCGTCTGGGCTCCCGATTGCACGGGTCAGCGCCGGAACGCTGAGGCTTCGGGAGGACGCGACCGGGCTGTTATGCGAGGCCGACCTGGACCCGGAAGACCCAGATGTGCAGCTTGTGTCGGTCAAGATGCGGAACGGCAGCTTGGACGGTCAGATGAGCTACGCCTTCCGCTGCGGGCAGGACAAGTTCGACGAGGAGACACGAACCCGCGAGCTGCTCGAGGTCAGCATCGCGAAAGGCGACGTCTCAATCGTCACGTACGGCGCCAACTCGAACACCTCGAGCTCGCTTCGCTCGCGCACCCCGCCTCGGGTCGAGACGCACGCCGAGCATGTGGCGAGGCTCCGTATCCGTCACCAAGAGCAAGCCGTCCGAGTTATGGCGCTCCGCAAAAAAGGGTGGGACCGATGAGCAAGACTGAAACTGATCGGATCGCCGCGCTGGAGCGGTCCGTCGAGAATCTCGCGCGGCCCAAGGATTTCCTGGCGCGCCCAAGCTTGAAGCAGGTCGTCGCGGCGGTCGAGGAGGCTAACGTGGCACGCCGGGAGGCTGCGCTGCGGGCGGCCAGGCATCGCGACGGGATAGTGGAGCGCCACCGCCCTCGAATCGAGCAATTGGAGGGGCATGCTCGCGCGGTTGCCGGGAACGTGGCCGCTCAGGTTGAGGAGAACCGCCGGCACCTTGAGGCACTCCAGCAGCTCGAGGAGAAGCGGCAGGCGCCGGAGCGCGCGCTCGGTGCGTTGTGGAAGCAGATCAACGCCGAGGCGGCGGGAGGCTGATATGGCTGAAACTTCAAACAGCCCGAACGGCAACGCCACGGCCCCCGGCCGGGTGACCGTGACGAGCGAGCCGGTGACGTATCACCCTGACGCCCGCGTGAGCTACTTCCAGGACCGGGTCATGCGCGACCATGACGACCGCGCCCGGGAGCGCCTCGACCGGCACGGCCGCGAGACAGCTGTCGAGCGACGGACGAACCCGAACCGGGTTCAAGGCCAGGGCGGTTACTTTCGCCCCGCCGGCGTGGCTGGTGGATCAGTTCGCGACCGCTCCACGCGCCACGCGGGTGCTCGCGAACTTGATCGACAAGGCGGGTCGGCGGTTTCCGCTCCCGGAGGGCGCGCAGAGCGTCAACGTGCCGCGGCTCACGACCGGGAATGCGGAGGCCGGCACCGCTGACGACTCAGTGGATCCCGAAACGGACGTTGTCGACGCGAATGCCACCTCCCCGGCCGCGAGCATCAGCGGCCGCGCGGACGTCGCGCTCCAGCTGCTTGAGCAGTCGCCGCCTGGAGCTCACCTGGACGTGTGCTTCTTCCAGGATTTGACGGAAGCCTACGACGCCCAGTTGGAGGCGATGCTTTTCTCAGGCTCGGGTCCGAACACCCAGCCGACCACGTCGTTCACGGGGCTGCTCAACCTCTCCGGGACGAACTCGGTGACATACACCGACGCGTCGCCGACCGCTACGGCGATGTATCCGTACCTCGGCCAAGCGATCGCGAAGATCGGCGACAATCGGAAACGCTCGGACGGTGTGACGTGGCTTATGACGACGTCTCGCGCGGCGTGGATCGGATCCCAAGAGGACACCTCACACCGACCGCTGGCATTGACCGACGCTGGACCGTCGGGCGCGTTCAACATCTTGACCTATTGGGTGTCGAAGTCCGACGCGATCTCGACGACGCTCGGTACCGGCGGTAATCAGGACGCGATTCTTGCGGTAAGGCCCGCGGACATGATGCTTTGGGAATCCTCGCCGTTCTTGCAGATCGGCACCGAAGTCCTGTCCGGCACGCTCCAAGCCCGTCTGGTCCTTCGCGGGTATGCCGCCTTCGTTGTCCGCCAGCCGACGGCCGTCAGCATCGTGAGCGGCACCGGCACGATTACACAGGCCGGGTATTGATGGCTTTTCAAGCTGAGCCGCATTCCTGGAACGCTCGCCGCCCCCGAGCGCCGCGGCTCACGGGCACGCCGCAGGCAACTTCCTTTCCGCCTGCGGCGCGCCCCATTCTTGACGCCGACGAAGCGAGGAGACCAGTGACTGATCCCCACCCGAGCGCCGGCCCCAGCTGGGACGACCTCGGCGACACGACCTGGGCGGATCTCGACGAGCTCGAGGCGAGCTTCGACTCGATCGACGAGCTTGAGGCGTCCGCCGCAACGATCGACGAGCTGGAGAACGGGGGCGGCGAGTGACTACCACCTTCACTCAGCAGGCGCTGGCGTCCCGAACTTCTTGGGCGCCAGCGGGCTCTGTGGCCGCCGCTCTCGTCGCCGCCAAAGCGGCGATGGTCGAGCAGACCTACTCCATCGTGGCGGACCAGGGCTCCCCGGATCAGCCTGCGTCGTACGCGGCGGGGTGGAGCATGCTCCTGAACCCGACGACCTGCCCGACGCAGTTCCTCCCCTTCCTGGCGATGTTTTGCGGCGCAACCGTTCCGCCTGGCACCGACGACGCCACTGCGCGTTCGATCATCAGGAGCGAGCAGTCATTCCAACGAGGCACTCCCGGCGCCATCCTCGCCGCCGCGAAACGGTTTCTGACTGGAACTCAGTCGCTCACTCTCCTCGAGCGCACGCCGACCGCCTACTCGTTCACCCTCGTGATGCGGCCAGAAGAAGCACCGGATCGGACGTCGCTTCAGAACGCGGTTGCAGCGGTCAAACCCGCCGGCATCGTCGCAAACTTCGTGTATAGCGACGCCTTTATCTACAGCCAGGCCATTCACACATTCTCGGCGGACACCATGTCCTATGACGCGACCGCCAGCCAGCAGCCATAGGAGACGCTGACGATGCACACGACAACTCGACTCGGCCTGGACGTTCTCGACGCTAGCGATGGGGCCAATACCACGCCAACGGTCGATGCTCAGTCGAAGGGGATCCTCGACACCGCGGTCCTGTACAGCGCGGGCACGCTCGTCAGCCGACCATCCGCCAGCAGTACGCCGGCGGGGAACCTCTACCGGACGACCGACTCGGGAGCCGAAACGCTCTCGTGGACGGACGGGTCGCTGTGGTTGCCGCTCGGACTGATCCCCGCGACGTCAAGCACGAGCGCGTCCGTCGTGTCGGGTCAAGCACTGATCACGACGGGCTCAGGGGCACTCACGGTCACGCTGCCCTCGCATGCGGCCGGCCAGATCGTCGCGGTGATGAACCGGTCGACGGGTGGTACGACGGTATCGGGATCGAACACCTACGGCCTCGGCTTGTCGGCTGCGTCGACCTTCCCGCTGGGCGTTGTGGGCGCCGCGGCCGTGCTACTCGACGACGGCACGGAACTGGAATCTGATCGCCGGCCAGCAGGACACCGGTTGGATGACGCTTCCACTCACCGGGAACTTCACGGCCGCGAGCGGCTGGTATGTGCCGGCGCTCAGGCTACGCGGTGACACGGTTCTGGCTCGCGGGGCAGCGAAGAACACCAGCGGGACCACGCTGACGTCGCCGGCGCTCACGACCGGCATCCCGTCGGGATTCACACCAGGCGAGTCGATCGGCATGTCTTGTGAGTTGAGCAACGGGACGGGGTGCCTCGTCTATACGCAGTCGAGCGTGTTCAACTGCACCGCCAGCATCAGCAGCAACCAACCAATTCGTGCAGCTCGACGGCGCGGGCTACCAGATCATCTAGGGGGAACCAATCGAACTTAAGGCTCCGACCTCGACGGCGAGAGCTGCCAGGGCTTCAGTTGCACGCCCCAGCGCGGCGACGGCCAGTTCTCGTGTGCCCAGCGAAAGAAGCTCTCGTTGTCGGGAAGCCTGACCGTGCCGTGGCCGGTGCCTATGACGATCCACGGCTGGTCTGGGTCGTACTCCGTCACGGTGTAGCTGAACTCGGGCACGGGCGAACGTATGTTCGCATGGCCGTCAAGTCCCGCTCTCACGAACGCGACGAGCGCGTCGGTTGGCAGCGTGGTCGGCGCTGCGTCCGGTCGATCACGGCCCGTGTGAGTGGGTCGCGGTCGGCGAAGTACTCAGATCAGCTCTATCGAGGCGTGGCGTGGAGCCGATCGCGGTTCCCGGGGTGGGCTCAGCGTTTGCGCTCGGCCTCGTCCTCGGCGACCTTGAGCGCCTTCTCGGCCAGCGCGTATCCCATGTCGCCGATCGCGCGGAGTTCCTCGGCGAGGGCGCGCATCGGGTAGGGGTTGTTGTCGGTGGCCATCCTTGCGCGCATCAGCGCGGCTTCGCGGACAAACTGCGAAACGCTAGAGCCTTGGCGTCTAGCGGCTTTTTGGATCTGCTTCATTCCCTCCCGGGTGAAGCTGATCGTGGTGCGTGTCATGGGCATGGGCATGGGCATGGCAGAGATACTCCTCACGGGTAGCTTGCTAGCGCCGATGCTATCACCAGCGACAGCGCGCATGCTAGTAGGCGCGACCGACACCCTGACGATGTGATCGATAACGGGCGGTCGCCCGGCGGAGTGGCCAGACGGCTGCTTTCGCCGAACCGGCAGAACCGCCATGACTTTTCCTTCGGGCTAGAAGCGGCAACGCCGCAAGCTTCAGCAAAGCAACGATCCACAGGCACGATTGTCGGTAGCCCGGCGACGACCTACATCACCGCGGCCACTTCAGGGTGAGCTGCCACGGATCAAGCTCGACGGTCCACCGCGGCGCCAGGCCACTGCGCGCGCGCCCACTGGGGCAAGGATCCGTAGGGGATTAGCCGTTTTGCGAGAATTGTGTTGGGGGAACGGATGCCCCACTGGCCGCGGCGCTAGCACCCCAGCCGCCGCGGCGGCAACCGGCGCCCCGCCTCACCCCCACGGCGGGGCGCCTCCTACGCTGACCTTCGGGCGGCCCCATAACCCGAACGAGCCTAGAACCAAAAAGTTGCGCAACGAGCGGGATCGTGCTCGGTGATCGTGAAGCCGAAACCAGACGGTCGCTCGAATGAGCACCGTTTCATCTAGTGGATGCTGAAGTGCTGGGTAACCCAATGCACGTTCAGGAGGCCGAGGACAAGCAGCACGACGGCCGCTAGGCCGACGAGCGCAAGCAAGATCAGGGTGAACGAAGCCATGCCGAAAAGCGTGGGGGGCTGCCGATGACGCCGGCGCCCGGGCTCCTTGAACACCGAGAGCGGTTTTGACGCCATGCGCACGCCGATGTTACGCCCGAACTCGGACCGGCTAGCCGCGCAACTTGCCGGGCTCCGACTGCGAGTGATGCCGTGCACACGGCCACGAGGCCATTGTGCATGCGCGGAAAGTGGTTACGGCTGCGAAGCGAGGTCGCGGCGTAGCTGCGCGCTCTCAAGTTCGGCCGCCGCGCCCTCCCGATCCAGACGCGCGCGGGCGCGCTCGCCTCTCGCGAGCGAGGGCAAACCCACCATCTCGAACAGCTCCGCAGCCTCTTGATGGCGCAGGGCAGCGCGATCGTGAGTTGCGGCCGCCCGCAGGTAGGCGGCTTCAACGTCCGGCACGCTCCGCAGGGTAAACGCCGAAGCTAACGCAACCGTAACGATTCGGACAATCCTTTCGCTTCTGTCCAACCGGGGGCAGAGTTGAGAGCCGAACTAAGTGGCGATGGCGGTCCTACCTAACGAACCCGGTCCCTTGTCCGCCATTGGGAAACATCCCAACCCGCCATCGCCGCGTTCCAGTGTGCCGTTTACGTGGACGTCTGTGCGTCTTGTGATGCTTCCGTGATCGCTTCGGTGTGGCGATCTGGTAGACGGTGGGCGTGCTCGCCGGGGTCGCCCCAACCTCTTCGCCGATCTGACTGACCAGGGCGCACGTCTTGTCGAGCTGGGTCGTGCTGATCTGCGGGACCCAGCTGATTTGCCAGTTCTGGTCGATCGCGCAGTCCGCGTAGTTGAGAGCGAATTCGAACTCGAGACCGTCCTCTTGGCCGCGAGCCAAGCTCGAGGCGCTGTCCCACCACGGGAGGTCGCTGCTCCAGACGGCTGCAAACGCTTCGCGTTCAGCAGCTGTCAGGTACGCCCAGTCGAACTGGTGCCCGAGCTCCTCGCAGAACTGGTCCTGGTTGGTGCCGGTGCCGTCGGGATACGAGTCGACGAAGGTCATCGCCGACCCCTGATAGTTGAGCTGGTCGTTCGGGCTGATCGAGCAGCCGTAGTCGGCTCCAGCACACATCGACACGGCGTCGTTGACGACGACGATCAGGTCGCCGCTCAGCGCCGGGGCGTGAGCCTCGTCCGCCCATTGCTGCCATTGGCCGCCGACGGGCGTGCCGGTCGGGGTGACGAGCGTGACGGCCTGCGCCGGCGCGGCGAGGGCGAGCACGGCGAGGACGACGAGCAACGCGGCGCTTGTCCACGCGATGTCAACGAACGCAGCCGGACGGGCCAGAACCGGCGAGCACGAACGACGGTTCGAGTATCGCTTTTCCCCTGCAAATGGTGCACACCTAAGTATCCGCCAGTACAAGCCAGCAGATCCCGCGCAGAAGCGCAGGATCTGTGCAGGATTGAATGCTTAGGTAGGCTGACCGGAGTCCGTGTCCGACTACATGAGCCTGCCGACTGACCTGCCCGTTCCCGAGGACGACGGCGCGGCCGATCACCTCCCGGGAACGCCGCTACCTCACATCGAGCTGGCGAGCACCGCCGGCCGCAACGTCGCGCTCGATCGGCTCGGCCCCGGTCGGGCCGTGCTCTACATCTATCCGATGACCGGGCAGCCCGGCGTCGACCTACCCGATGGCTGGAATGACATCCCGGGCGCGCGCGGGTGCACGCCCGAGGCGTGTGGCTTTCGCGATCACCACGCCGAGCTCAGAGCCACCGGTGCCGCCACCGTGTACGGACTGTCGTCGCAGAGCACCGCCTACCAGGCCGAGCTCGCCGAGCGGCTGGGCCTTCAGTTCGAGATCCTGTCCGACACCGGGCTAGAGCTCGCGCAGGCTCTCGATCTCCCGACGTTCGCCGCCGACGGCGAGCGGCTGTACAAGCGGCTGACGATGATCGTCGCCGACGGCCGGATCGAACACGTCTTCTATCCGATCTTCCCGCCCGACGAGCACGCCGCGCAGGTGCTCGAGTGGCTGTCTGCGAACGCCGCCCGCTAGGCGTGCAGCCCGTCGCTCGCCGCGGCGGGCGAGGATAACCGCGGCATAACGCCGTTACGACCGTGTTATAGGCCGCGTCGTAGAACCCCGTGCATGTCGTGTCGTCATCGGGTTGCGATCTTGGTTGCAGTGCTGGTCTGCTCGGTGGCGGTTGCGGCCTGTGGCGCGGGCGCCAGCAGCTACAGCGCGTCGGGCTCGGCGGGCTCGTCTGCCAACAACTCCGCGTTCGTCAAGTTCGCGGAGTGCATGCGCTCGAACGGCGTTCCGAACCTCCCGGACCCGACCGGGGGCGGCGGCATCCAGATCCCGTCGAACTCGGGGATCGATCCGCAATCGCCGGCCTTCCAGGCCGCGCGGGCCAAGTGCAGCAAGCTGCTGCCGCGCGGCGGACCGCCCACCGGGCCGCCGTCCGCACAGGCGAAGCTCGCGATGCTCAAGATCTCCGAGTGCATGCGAAGCCACGGGGTGACGGACTTTCCCGATCCGACGACGAAGCTCCCGTCCAGCCCGGCCGGCTACGGCCAGGTGACCGATCGCGACGGAGTAGTGCTCGCGATCCCGAGCACGATCAACGTCCGGTCCCCGGCGTACCAGCAGGCCGCTGCCGCGTGTAACTTCCACTGAGTCCCGCGCGGTACCGTGCCGAGTGCGATGACCGAGTCGTTGCCGCTGAGCGCCCTGCTGTCCCGTGCGCTGGTGGCGTTCACGATCGAGCTCGACAACACCTGGGAGTCGAGGGTGGCGCACCGGACCACTCGCTTCGGGGGGCCGCGCGGCGCGGTGTACGGCACCTCGCTCGCGATGTGGTCGAACTTCATGCGGGCGGTTCCCGCGGACGGCGTGTCGATCGCCGAGCTCGAGCGATGGGTCGGGCGGTTCGGCGACGGCGCGGTCGCCGGGTTGCGGGGGGACCTCGAGCAGCTCGACGGCGAGCTGGGGCTCGCCGACCTCCCGCAATGGTTGACCGGACACTACGGGGGTTACGCCGGGCAGGCGCTCGAGTTCAACCGTCGGGCGCCGGCGGCGGCCGCCGATGAGTGGCCGCTGCCGCTGTCCGCTCTGCTGTGTCAGGTCCTCCAGGCGTACGCGCTCGAGTACGAGGCCGAGTCCGACGCGCCGCTCAGCTACAGCGCGAATGTGCTGCGGCTCCTCGACGAGGACGGGGTCAGGGTCGCCGAGTTGCCGCGCCGATCCGGGGTCGCGGTCGAGGCGTTGCGCGTCGCGGTGCAGATCCTGGCCAAGCGGAGGTTCATCGCGGTCGGCTCCGACCCGAGCGGGGGACGGCTGAAGGTCGCGCGGCTGCTCGGGCGAGGACAGGCGGCGCAGGGGCTCTACCGGGAGCGCCCCGCTGGACTCGAGGACGGCTGGCGCCGGCGTGCCGGCGACGCGACGCTCCAGCGGCTGCGCGCCGCGCTCGAGGGGATCGTCACCGCTCCGCCGGGCGAGCGAGCGCCGATGTGGCGGGGCCTCGAGCCGCCGCCCGAGAGCTGGCGCAGCCGGGTGGCGGCGCCGGACGTGCTACCCGACTTCCCGATGGCACGTCAGAGCGGTCACCCCGACGGCGCCTAGTGCCGCGGGCGGAATCCCGAGCAGACCACGCGCATCCAGCCGATCCGGCCGTCGCGCTCCTCGTAGTAGGCCTGTTGCTCGACCACGAACGGGCCGTCCGGATTGTGACCCTCGAGCCGGTACCCGACCCGCGCTCGATCGGCGAATTCGTCGGTCTGGGTCGACACGAGGCGCTCGAGCTCGTCTGATGAGTCGAACCAGGACATCAGCACGTCCTGCACGACCGAGCGGGCGTCCGATGCTTCCCACATCCGCCCCGGGGTGAGCCCGCGAAAGTCGACTTGCGGGTGCAGCAGCCGCGTCACCTCGTCGAAGTCCTTGCGCGCCAACGCCTGCGCGAACGCCTCTCCCAACGTTGTGGTTCGCGGCGCGGTGCCCATCGCCTCTCCAATCGATCGTGCAACCATGCTGGCTCCGTGAACGAACACGAACGCAACACGTCGCTGTCAGTGATGCTGATCGTTTCACGCGCCGATCAGGCAGTGCAATGGTACGAGGCAGCGCTCGGTGCGGAGGTGCTCTGGGACCTCGGCGGCGTCGCGGGGCTTCATCTCCGCGGCGCGCCGTTCTTCGTGCACGAGGCGGTCCCAGGCAAGAGCGCCGAGCCGAGCCCGAGTGACATCGGGATGACGACGACGCGCATCGAGTTGTTCGCCGACGACGCCGGCGCGTTGATCGATCGTGCGGCGGCCGCCGGCGCGACTGACGTCGAGCCGCTGACCGATCACGAAGTCCCGTGGGGGACGCATCGCCAGGGCGGGTTCACCGACCCGTTTGGACATCGATGGTCGGTCGGGGACCGGACGCCCCTAGGCCCGTTGCCTCGATAACAGGCGGCGTCACCGGGAGCAGTTCACCGTTTGCCAAACGGAGCTCGGGTCCCTAATTTTTAGACGTGGGCTACACGGATGGCTTTCTCGATGCCCTGCGGCAGGCCGGGGATCCGAGCGCCGACGCCGTCATCGACGAACTGGCGCTGCACGGGGCAGGTTCGCGCGGTCAGCGACGTCCTGCGGAACCTCACCTACAACGACCAGCCGGTGCCGGCCGAGCTGCCTGAATCGATCGGTCGCTGGCTCGAGCAACACTGCGAGCTGCCCGACTGGGTCGACCGCGACCGGCTCGAGCGCGGCTGCACGGTTGTCGTCGAGCACGGCCCGCAGGTGTGTGTGGCGCTCGCCACCGCGTCACTCGTCTACTGCTACGCGGGCTATCCAGGTGTCAAGGCGCTGACGTTCAACCGCCGCCTCGGCCAGGACGCCGACCGGCGCGTCGGCGAGACCGCGCAGTTCGTGCTGGCGGTGATGGCCCCGGCTCGCTCGACCCGTGCGGGCGCGGGATCCGCAAGATCCAGAAGGTTCGCCTGCTGCATGCGGCGATCCGCCACCTCGTCTCGACCAGCGGTCGGTGGGACGTGGAGGCGGACGGGGTCCCGATCTGCCAGGAGGACCTGGCCGGGACGCTGCTCTCGTTCTCCTGGATCGTCGTCGACGCGCTGCGCAAGCTCGGCGTTCGGATCGACGACCCGGAGGCCGAGGACAACCACTACCGCTGGCGGGTCATCGGGCAGTTGCTCGGCGTCGACCCGGCGGCGATCCCGGTCGACCTGGCGCAGGCCGCGCGAGCTGACGAGGACGATCGCCCGGCGCAACCACCGGTCCTCGGACGAGGGTGTGCTGATGACCCGCGCGCTGTTCGCGCTGCACGCCAACTCGCTGCCGGCGGGCTTCGAGGGCGCCGCTCCCGCTCTGACCCGCTACTTGCTCGGCGACGAGGTTTGCGCGCTCGTCGGGTTGCCGCGCAGCCGCTGGGACAGGGCCATAACCTGGCAGGCCGGCGTCGGACGCGTGCTCGACCGCGCCCAGTCGGCGCGTGGCCCCGTCGGCTCGCTGACGAAGATGGTGGGTGCCGGGATCCTCACCCAGCGCGTCGTGGGGTTGGCCGGCCGGCACAGCGCCAGCTTCTCGATCCCCGTGCCCCCCGAGCTCGAGCGGCGCTGGACCGCGAGCGGAGTGTTCCCGCGCATCGACCCGGAGCTCATCGAGATCGCGCAGGCCGAACGGGCGTGACCGTCGCCGGCGGGGCGTCGATCGACCACGCGGCGGCGCGCGACGCACTCGCACGCGCGCGCGAGGTCCTGTGGCGCACCCAGCGATCCGACGGTTCGTGGGAGTCGCTGTGCGACATGGGGGTGATCCCGACCGCCCAGGTACTCGTCGCGCTCCACGGTGCCGGGTCCTTGGCGCCGGCGGACGCCGCCGACGGCGCGCGCTGGCTGCGCGCCCGCCAGGGCGCCGACGGCTCCTACCGGTCGCACCCGACTGCGACCGAGGGCGACCTCGGGCGCGACGGCTTCGGCCTGGGCCGCGCTCCACGTCTGCGCGGCGGGCGAGAGCGCGAGGCGATCGCTCGAGCGCGGGCGTACCTCGACGCGCTACGGCGGGACGACCGCGGTCGCTCGACGCGTTCGGGCGCGGCGACCCGGCGGTCGTGTACCTGGCGCTGGCCGGACTGATCGAGCCGTCCGAGCTGCCCTGCCCGCCGATGGTGCCGGGCCTGATTCGGCCGCTCGTCACGTTCATGGAGCGGCGCTTTCACTCGGGGATCCTGATGGTGAGCGGGGCGCTGACGCTGATCGCGCATCGCCTGCGCGGGGATTGGAGACGCGGACGGCCCACCGCCCGGCCCGATCGCGCGCCGGTTCGCCACCCGCACGCTGACGCTGCTCGCCACCTTCCAGAACCGTCGACGGCAGCTGGAACGCCAACACGGTCCAGACGGCGCTGATCCTGCCCGCGCTGCGCGCCGCCGGCCTCGCGGCGGACCATCCGATGGTCGCGAGCACGGTGGCCTGGCTCGAGGCCCAGCGGGTGCGCGACGGCGACGGCCTGCACTTCGAGGCGTTCGGCAGCCCCGTGTGGTGCACGGCGGCGAACGTGCGCGCGTTGATCGCCGCCGGCGAGTCGCCCGCCGACGCCCGCATGATCCGCGCGCTCGATTGGCTGATCGGAGCCCAGTCGCGGATCGAGCAGCCGGAGGTCGACAACCGCAACCCGGGAGCCCCGCGGATCGGCGGCTGGGCCTTCCAGCCGGGAAACGAGACGATGGTCGACAACGACGACACCGGCGCCGTGCTCGCCGCCTACGGTGACGCGCTCGCAGCGGCCGCGCTCGACCGCGACGCCGGCCGCCGCGTGAGCGCGTCGCGCGACCTCGGCCGTGATTGGCTGCTCGGCATGCAGAACCCCGACGGCGGCTGGTCGGCGTTCGTCCACGGGCTGCCCGCCAAGCGGCCGGGACCGCTGTTCTCCGACCCGTGGAGGTGTCGCTCGAGGACCCGATTGGGGCGGTGCGCACGCTGCTCGACCCGCCGCGCGAGCTCGGTGACCCTTCCACCGAGGACCTGACGGGCCGTGTGCTCGACGGCCTTGGTCGCGTCGGGCTGACCACCGCGTCGCCGGCGGTCGCGCGCGCGATCGAGTTCCTCCGCGTTCAGCAGTTCGACCACGGCGGGTTCTGGGGACGCTGGACCGTCAACTACCTGGCCTCGACGGCGTGCGTGCTCCAGGGGCTCGCGCGCGTTGGCGCCGACATGTCCGAGCCCTGGGTCCGGCGCGCCGTGGGATTCGTGCTCGAGCGCCAGAACGGCGACGGCGGTTGGGGTGAGCTGCCCGACTCCTACAGCGACCCCGCGCTCGCCGGGCGCGGTCCGAGCATGGCGCCGCTCACCGGCCTCGTGCTGACCGGACTGATCGACGCGGGCGAGGCGTCCGTCAGACGCGGTCGCGCGCGGGATCGCCTACCTGCTCGACCATCAGCGCGCCGACGGCACCTGGCCACACGGCGATTGGCTCCAGGCGATCGTGCCGCCCGACACGTTCTACATCCTGGCCGAGGCGGCCCGGCACTACCCGGTCGAGGCGCTCGCGCGCTGGCTCGAGACCGGATGACGCGCCGCCCACGGCGTCAGAGCGCTACTCCGGGTGCGGGAACTGCGTGCCGGCGACCGCGTCCCACATGCGATCGGTCAGCACCGCGTGCTGGCCCAGGAACAACCAGGCCGACGGAGTGACCGGGTAGCGGGTGCGCGGCCGTTTGGCGGTCACCGCCTTCTCGATCGTCCGCGCCACCGCCTCCGGGCCGCCACCGAGTCGCGACAGCGGACCCTCGTACGCGTCGACGGTGGCGGCCGCGACCGCCTCGTTGAATTTGGCGTACGGACCGTCACGACCGTCTTCGCCGACCGTGGCCCGCGCGGTCTGCGCAAACTGGGTCTTGATCAGACCGGGCTCGATTACCACGACGTCGACGCCGAAGCCCTTCACCTCGAACCGCAGTGCGTCGCTGATCGCTTCGACCGCATGCTTGGTCGCGTGGTAGGCGCCTCCGCCCGGGAACGTGAGCTTGCCGCCCATCGAACTGAGGTTGACAATCCGGCCGCTGCGCTGGCGGCGCATGCCGGGCAGGACGAGCTGGCACATGCGGATCAGCCCGAACACGTTCGTCTCGAATTGCCGTCGCACGTCGCCTAGGTCGAGCGTCTCGACGGCGCCCGACTGGCTGTAGCCGGCGTTGTTGATGAGCGCTCCGACGGCGCCCTCTGCCTCCTCGACCGCGGCGACCGCCGAGCGCATCGATTGCTCGTTGGTCACGTCGAGCGCGAGCGTGCGGCAGCCACGCTCGGCCAGGTCCGCGATCGCCTCCAGCTTGCGCGCCGTCGCGTACACGCGGTGGCCGCCCGAGGCCATGAGCTCCGCGGTGGCGCGGCCGATGCCCGACGAGCATCCGGTGATCAGAACTGCGTTGGACTGCGCGGGCACGTGCGGGCCTTTCCTCGAGGTCGCGGCCAAGGATAGGCCACGGGTGGGGCCGGTCGAACATCTGTTGACGGCCCTTGGCATCGCTCGAGCGAAGGTTTATGGTTGCGACGCGCACCGATATTGCGGTGCGTTATGTGTCATCGCAGGTTTGGGTTAGGGGCCGGACCTGCGCCAGATAACCGTAACGGCATACGAGGCCTGCCGAGGGGCGACGTGACACGCGCAGTAACCGACTGCGTCAGGCGCGTGCACCGGTGGGTCTACATAACCCCTCGACTTACTTAGGAGTCACAGTGACCAGCCCAGTCCGACGCGTGCTTGGCGGCTTGTCCACCCTTTTTGCCCTCGGCGTTGTCGGCGTTGTCGCACTTCCCCCGGCGGCGGCGCAGGCCGATCTCTTGAACCTCGGCTCCTGCACCCCATCGGGGCTCAGCCAGCCATTCACCCCCTGGGGCGATTCGGCGTCGTACGAGCTCGTGCCCGGCGGCGACTTCGAGAGCGCGTCGTGGACGCTTCAGGGCGGCGCGCAGCGCGTCGCCGGCAGCGAACCCTATGGCGTGACGGGCTCGCTTGGATCCTGGTCGTTGTCGCTGCCGGCCGGCTCGTCGGCGCAGTCCCCGTCGGCCTGTGTCGATGCCAGCTATCCGACGGCGCGCTTCTTCATCGCCGGCAGTGGCGTGGTCGCGCTGAGCGTTGTCGACGGTGGGCTTGCGATCCCGGCCGGCGTCGCCATCGCCCCGGGCGGTTGGCAGCCCACGCCGGTGATGCTGACCGAGTCCCCGTTGCTCGGTTTGCTCTCTGGCGGCAGCGCCAAGGTGTCGCTGCGGCTGACCACGGTGCTCGGCGATCCACAGATCGACGACGTGTTCGTCGACCCATGGAACCGCGGATGAACCGGACGGCGGACGGCTCGTCGCCGGCAAGTTGCTGATCGACTCCTACCAGACGCCGGGCGCGGAGAGCCTGCTGCGTCTGGGTCGGGCGCGGCACTCCGACGTCAATCAGACCCGGCGGCTGCTGTGGACGGAGGCGGGCACGGCCGCGCTGTTCATCGTGTCCGCGGGCGCGCTCGCGACGTTCGCCCACTCGTCGCGGACGCTCTCGCTGTCAGCGCTCGCGGCCACGGTCGTCACGTACATGATCGCCGGGCGCGTGCAATATCCGGTCGGGAGCTCGTGGACGGCACCGACCCAACTCGCGTTCGTGCCGATGCTGTTCGTGTTGCCGACGCCGTGGGTGCCGCTGATCGTCGCGGCGTGCTCGGTGGCAGATCGGATGCCGGCGGTCCTGGACGGGCGTCTGGCGTTGACGCGGCTGGTCGCGCGCGTGGGAGACAGCTTCTATGCGCTCGGGCCGGCGCTCGTGCTCGTGCTTTTTCACGCGGAGAACTTCGAGTGGGGCCGCTGGCCGGTGCTGGCGCTCGCGTTCGGCGCCCAGGTGGCGTTCGACGCGGGCGCCGGCCTCGGCCGTACGTGGTTCGCCGAGCGCGTGCCTCCCGCGGCGCAGTCGCCGATGCTGTGGTTGTACGTCACCGACGGATGCTTGTCGTGCGTCGGGTTGCTGGTCGCGGCGGCGGCCGTCGAACGACCGGGTCTGGTGCTGCTGGCGCTGCCGCTAGTCGGCCTGCTGGGGATGCTCGCCCGCGAGCGCCGGCAGCGTCTCGAGTATTCGTTGGCGCTGAGCACCGCTTACCGCGAGACGTCCACGTTGCTCGCGGAATCACAGACGCTGACCCAGAAGCTCGAGAAGCAGTCCGAGGCGTTGGGTGTGACGAACGAGAAGCTCGAGCACAAGGCACGGTTGCTGATCGAGCAGAACCGCGACATCGAGATCAAGAACGAGGAGATCGAGTTCGCCCGCCGCGGCCTGGAGGAGAAGGCCGCCCAGCTCGCGCTGTCCTCGAAGTACAAGTCGGAGTTCCTGGCGAACATGTCACACGAACTGCGCACGCCGCTGAATTCGATGCTGATCCTGTCGCGTCTGCTCGCAGAGAACGACAGCGGTGCGCTCGCCGAGCGCGAGGTCGAGTTCGCGCGGACGATCCACTCGGCCGGTGGTGATCTGCTGTCGCTGATCAACGACATCCTGGATCTGTCGAAGGTCGAGGCGGGGAGGATGGAGCTCGACCTCGCCCCGGTCGCGCTGGCGGACGTGTGTCGGGATGCCGAACGGGCGTTCCGGCACGTCGCCGAGCAGCAGGGTCTGAGCTATGAGATCGAGATCGATCCCGCGTTGCCGGCGTCGATCGTCTCCGACGAGCAGCGCCTCCGTCAGGTGGTGAGGAACCTCTTGTCGAACGCGTTCAAATTCACCGACCAAGGCGGCGTGTCGCTGTCGATCGGTCGCGGTCCGGCGGCCGTGATCACCTTCACAGTCAGTGACTCGGGCGTCGGGATCCCGGCCGACAAGCTGAAGCTGATCTTCGAGGCGTTCCAGCAGGCCGACGGGACGACGTCGCGCAGGTACGGCGGAACCGGGCTCGGTCTGTCGATCTCCAGGGAGCTCGCGCGCCTGCTCGGCGGCGATCTTCAGGTGCAGTCCGAGCTCGGCGAAGGCGCCACGTTCTCACTCCAGCTCCCGCTCCACGGGAGCGTCACCGAACCGACGCTCGAGTACGCCGATGCCGGACCGCGACCGGCCGGCATAGGCGAGGCCACGCTCCAGGGCCGGAAGGTGCTCGTGATCGACGACGACGTCCGCACCGGGTTCGCGCTGACCGCGATGCTCGAGCGGTGCGGGATGAAGGTCGTGTACGCGGAGAACGGCCTGGAGGGGATCGAGCGCCTGAACCAGCACGCGAACACCGACCTCGTGCTGCTCGACATCATGATGCCGGGGATGGATGGCTACGAGACCGCACAGGCGATCCGTGCGATTCCCCGCTTCAGGCACCTGCCGATCATCTCGCTCACCGCCAAGGCGATGAAGCGCGATCGCGAGAAGGCGATCGCGGCCGGCGCGTCCGACTACATCGCCAAGCCCGTCGACGTCGACCAGCTCGTGGCGATGATGCGCGTCTGGCTCGAAGGGCGAGCGCGAGCTTAGGCCGACGGCCAATAGGATGCTGCGGATGCCGCGGCGTGTGCTGATCACGGGGGCTGCCGGCGCGATCGGCTCGTGCCTGCGCGAGGGGCTGCGCCCGCTCGTCGACGAGCTCGTGCTCACGGACGTGCGCGCGGTCGCGCCGACGGCCGGCGAGCGGTTCGTCCCGGCCGACCTCGCCGATCGCGACGCGGTCGTGGCGGCCGCCGAGGGAGTCAATGCGGTCGTTCACCTGGGCGCGATGCCGACCGAGGCGCCGTTCGGCGAGCTCGTCGGCCCGAACCTCGTCGGCACCTTCAACGTGTTCGAGGCTGCGCGGCTCGGCGGAGTCGCCCGCGTGGTGTTCGCGAGCTCCAACCACGCCACCGGCTTCTATCCCGTCGAGCAGCGGCTCCGCGGCGACGAGCCGACGCGGCCGGACTCGCTGTACGGCGTCACCAAGGTGTACGGCGAGGCGCTCGGGCGCCTGTACGCGGACAAGTTCGGAGTCGACGTGATCTGCGTGCGCATCGGCGGATTCCGCGAGCGGCCGGACCAACTGCGCGATCTCTCGACGTGGTTGAGCCATGGGGACGCGGTCCGGCTGTTCGCCGCCTGCCTGTCGGCGCCGGCGTCCGGCTTCCGCATCGTTTACGGCGCCTCGGCCAACACGCGGCTGTTCTGGGACCTGACGTCCGCACGCGAGCTCGGGTATGCGCCGCAGGACGATTCCGAACGGTACGCCGGCGACGTCGGTGGCGAGCGCTACCAGTTCCAGGGCGGCCCGTTCACCGCGCGCGACGCCGGCGGCTGGGCCTGAGGGTGGTCACGCCGCGGGCATCGAGCGTCTTGCTTGATGGGCGAGCGCGGATGGAGCGTCACCTCGGCGAGTGCCATGACTGCCGTCGCCTGCTGGCGGGCCTGCGCGTGGTCGTCGAAGGGTTGCATCGCCTCCGAGCGCCGAGCGGCGGAGCTGACGCCGTTCAGATCGCCGCGGCGGTGCGGGTGCGGCTGAACGAGCCTCCGCGTTCCTGAACCGTTCCACAAGGTCGGCGGGTCAAACCTGGCATGAACAACAACATCAATACCCACAACGAGACTGTCGAGCCTCGCGTCGAGAGGACCGACGCCGAGTGGCGCGAGCAGCTGACGCCGGCTCAGTACGAGGTGCTGCGTCAGAAGGGCACCGAGCGCCCATTCACCGGGACCTACGTGCACGAGAAGCGTGACGGGAGCTACCGCTGCGCCGGCTGCGGCGCGAAGCTGTTCTCCTCACAGACGAAGTTCGAGTCGGGCACCGGCTGGCCGAGCTTCACCGAGCCCGCCGACCGGGCGAACGTCGAGCTGGTAGACGATCACAGCTACGGCATGCATCGGATCGAGGTGAACTGCGCGGCGTGCGGCGGCCATCTCGGTCACGTGTTCCCCGACGGCCCCGGCCAGACGGGCGAGCGCTACTGCATCAACTCCTGCTCGCTCGAGTTCGACGAGAGCTAGCAGCGCAGGTTCGGCGGCGGCACGTTCGCGTGCCGCCGGCCGGGCGGGCTGTATAACCCGCCCGTGACCGGCGGGCCGACCTCCGAGAACGAGCTGATTCGGAGAGCCCGCGGGGGCGACGAGGACGCATTCGCGGAGCTGGTCACGCTTCACGCCAACCGCGTGTATGGCGCGTTGCGTCGGTTTGGACTCGACGCGACCGAGGCCGACGAGGTGGCGCAGGAGGTGTTCCTGCGCGCGTGGCGTGGACTGGCGCGATTCGAGGGGCGCGCGCAGTTCTCAACCTGGCTGTACCGGATCGCGTTCAACGAGGCCCAGCGCCGGCTGTCGCGCCGGCCGCCTCCCCGAGTCGAAGCAGGCCCGGGTCGCGACGACCTGATCGCCGCCCTGCCCGAGTCGCCGAATCTCGGCCCCGAGGCACAGACCCTCGATCACGAATTCGAGCGGACGCTCGAGCGGGCGCTCGGACAGCTGCCCATCGAGTGGCGCGCAGCGATTGTCTTGAGGGACATCGAGGGTCTCTCCACGCAGGAGGCGGCGGAGATCGTCGGCGTTGGCGAGGCTGCGTTCAAGAGCCGCCTGCGTCGCGGCCGCATGCAACTGCGAGCCCTCCTCGAGCCATACCTGCGGCTCGAGGAGGGCTGATCCGTCTGCGTCTAGCCGGCAGCGTGCGCGGCTGCGGATGGCTCGAGGCCCAGCGCTCGCTCGAGCGCGTCCTTGGGCTGAGCGCCGACCGCCTCCGCGGTCGGCTCGCCGTTCCGGTAGAGCACGACGTACGGGATGCCGCGCACGCCGGCCCGGTCGGCCAGTGCGGGCTCCTCGTCCACGTTGACCTTCCCGACCTTTATCGTGCCCGCGCGCTCGGCGGCGATCCGCTCGATCACCGGACCCAGCATCCGGCACGGTCCGCACCACGGGGCCCAGTAGTCGACGAGCACGGGCACCTCGGAGGCGCGCACTTGCTCGTCGAAGTTGGCTTCAGTCAGTGTGATCACGTCTGTCATGGGTTCTCCTTTAGGTCTCGGCGGCTAGCGCAGCGTCGTGGCGCAGGCCGCGCCGCCGTGCTTCTCGAAGTAGCGCTGGTGGTAGTCCTCGGCGTCATAGAACGGCGAGGCCGGAACGATCTGGGTCACGATCTGCCGCCTCCGGCCCGTCTGATGGCCGTCGCGCGACGCGATCGCCAGTCGCTCCTGGTCGGCATCGTCGAAGAAGATCGCCGAGCGGTACTGACTGCCGACGTCCCAGCCCTGCCGGTTCCGAGTGGTCGGATCGTGGATCGACCAGAACACGTTCAGCAGGTGGTCGTAGCTGACCAGCGCCGGGTCAAACCACACCTCGACCGCCTCGGCATGGCCGGTAGAGCCCGAGCAGACCTGCTCGTAGGTCGCGTCGGCCGTGGTCCCGCCGGTGTATCCGACCTTCGTGCTCACAACGCCCTCGATCTCGCGGAACGAGGCCTCAATACCCCAGAAACAGCCGGCAGCGAAGGTAGCCCGCTCCAGGCCCTCGACCTCGGGGCGATTGGCAGGCGCCTCGGCGCCCGGGCTCTCCGGGTTGCGATGCGTGAGATTCATAAGTCTTGTCCTTTCTTCTTTCTTCACGCCGATTCAGACCCGCGGCTCGCCAAAAACGGTTCCGCGCGAGGCCTACACTTGGCTGCGCGATGAGGGAAGCCGAGACCCGGAGCGTTCAGGTGCGAGGCGGCCGGGAGCTGTTTGTCCGGGTCGCGGAGGGCGACCCGGAGCGCTCGGTGGTCATGCTGCATGGGACGCCGGGATCCGGCCTGCTGTACGGCCCGTGGATCGAGGACGCGGTGGCCCGGGGGATCCGGCTGATCAGCTACGACCGGCCCGGGTATGGCGGATCGGAGGACTTTCCGGGGCGCTCGATTGCCGATGGTGCCGCGGACGTCAAGGCGATCGCCGACGACCTGGGGATCGATCGGATGGGCGTCTGGGGCTGGTCGGGCGGAGGACCGTACGCGCTTGCGTGCGCGGCGTTGCTGCCCGACCTGGTCGTCGCTGCGGCCGTCCTTGCGGGCTTGGCGCCGTGGGATGCCCCGGGGCTGGACTTCTTCGCCGGCATGGGTCAGGACAACGTCGATGAGATCAAGCTGTATCTCTCCGACCCCGTCGCATCGCGAGCGAGAAACAAACAGGATCGCGACGACGTTCTGGCCACGACGCTCGACCAGCAGACCGAGATGCTCGCGAGCGTGCTGTCGCCGACGGACGCCGCGGCCCTCACCGGCGACTTCGCAGAGTGGCTGCTAAGCACCGAGCAGGGAGGCCTCGCTCCGGGCGATCAGGGGTGGTGGGACGACGGCGCAGCGCACTTCTTACCTTGGGGCTTTGACATCGCTTCGATCAGTGTTCCGGTGAAGGTCTGGCACGGGCGTCACGACCGGTTCGTGCCCTTCCAGCACGGTCAGTGGCTCGCCGACAACGTCGATGGTGCCGAGGCGGCGCTCAGTAACACCGATGGCCATCTGACGCTGGTGACGCAGCGACTCGGCGACGTGCACGACTGGCTCGTCGAGCACTTCTAAGGCCGGCGGTGGCTCGGTCACTACTCGTCCTCGGGGGTTCTGCGTTCGTCGGCCGTGCGCTCGTCTCGGAGGGACTCGAAGGCGGGTGGGAGGTCACTACGTTCAATCGCGGCGTCTCCGGCGTATCGGATGCCGGCGCGCGGGCGGTGATCGGCGACCGACTGGACCCCCAGTCGCTGGATCAGCTGACCGATCGCGACTGGGATCTCGTGGTCGACACGTGGTCGGGAGCGCCGCGAGCCGTCCGCGACAGCGCCCGCGCGCTGCGCGACCGCGCGGGACGCTACGCGTACATCTCGACCGAGTCGGTCTACGCGGCACCTCCGCCACTGGGCGCGACCGAGTCGGCACTCACGGTGGCGGCGAGCCCGGACGCCGAGGACGGCAGCTACCCCGAGCTCAAGCGCGGCGCGGAGGTCGCGCTCGAGGAGGCATTCCCCGAGCGGTCGCTGCTCGCTCGAGCTGGACTCATCCTCGGTCCGCACGAGAACGTGGGGCGCCTCACGTGGTGGCTCTCTCGCATGGCCCGAGGCGGAGAGATCCTGTGCCCGGGCCCTGCGGAGGAGCCGATTCAGTACATCGACGCGCGCGATCTGGCGCGCTTTGTCATCGCCGCCGCGTCGTCGGGGCACACTGGCGCGTTCAACGTCGTGTGTCGCCGCGGTCACGCCACGATGAGGGCCCTGCTCGAGGCCTGCTGCGCGTCCGCGGGCGCTCCGGGTGCCGTCATGACCTGGGTCGATCCGGACGTGATCGCGGCGGCCGGGATCGAACCATGGCAGGAGCTTCCAGTCTGGATCCCTCCCGGCCACGAGTTCGCCGGAATGCACGACGCCAACGTCGAGCGTGCCCATCGTGCGGGCCTGGTTTGCCGGCCGGTGACCGACACCGTCCGCGACACGTGGCGGTGGTTTTCCACGCTCGACATCAATGTGCCGGTCCGACCGGATCTACCCGCCCTGGGGATCGAAGCCCGCCGGGAGAGCGCCGTCTTGAGTGACTGGCACGACGCGGGACATAGAATGAGCGGCAGATGACGCGTGTCGCGATCGTCGGCGGTGGGATCGGTGGGCTGCTGGCGGCGCGTGCGCTGTCGCGCCGCGGCATCGAGGTGGCCATCTACGAAGCGGCTCCCGAGTTGCGCGAGATCGGCGCCGGAGTCGCTCTCGGCCCGAACGCGATGAACGTGCTGCGATCGCTCGGTCTCGAGGACGATGTTCGCGGGATCGCCGGGAGCTGGGATTGGGCGGTCACGCGCAACTGGAAGACCGGCCGGGCGATCTCGAAGACGAGCCGGGACCAGCAGGCCGCGTTGTTCGGCAGCGCCGGCGCGACGGCCCATCGCGCCGATCTGCTCGACGTGCTGGCACGGTCGTTGCCGACCGACATCGTCTCGCTCGGAGCGCGATGCACGGGGGTCGAGCCGGACGCCGACGTCGCGGTTGCGAGGTTCCAGGATGGCAGCGAGATCGAGGCCGACGTGATCATCGGCGCCGACGGGATCCACTCGGTCGTGCGAGGGTCGCTGTTCGGCCCCGATGCCCCGCGGTTCACCGGCAAGATCTGCTACCGCAGCGTGGTTCCGGTCGACGCGGTGGCCGGCGAGCCGCCGCCGAGCGAGAACGTGCAATGGCTGGGGCCTCACGGAACGATCGTGCTGTACCCGGTACGGCGAGACGAGCTGATCAACGTCGTCTGCCACTACGACGACGAGGGGTACCGGCACGAGTCGTGGGTGACCGAGTGCGATCGCAGCGAGGTGCTCGAGCGCTACAGCGGCTGGCACGAGTCGCTGCTGCGGATTTTCTCGGCGGGAGACGTCTGGTACAAGTGGGCCCTCTACGACCGGGACCCGATCCCGGAATGGACGCGCGGTCGAGTGACCGTGCTCGGCGATGCCGCGCATCCGATGCTCCCTTACCTGGGGCAGGGGGCGTGTCAGGCGATCGAGGACGGCTGCGTGCTCGCGGCGGCGCTCGCCGCGGAACCCGGTGACCCGGTCGCGGCCCTTGCCCTGTACGAGCGCTCGCGGCGTCCGCGCGCGAGCCAGGTCGTGCTTGCCTCGCGCGCACGGGGGGTCAGCAACCATCTCGCGTCTCCGTTGGCGGCGTGGAGGCGAGATCTGTCGATCGCGGTACGGCGACGCTTCGGACGTGACCCGGATGGTCGTGGCGCCGGGTGGATCCCGGCGTACGACGCCAGCTCCCCCGAAGTGCTCGCCGGCTAGCGCGCAGCTCGGGCGATCGCCTCGGGCAGCTCGAATCCGGCGAATGCCTCGGGACGCCTGAACGTCGTGATCGCGGCTATCTGGGTGCCGCGGAGCGTCAGCACCGTGACCCCGTGCCGCGCGAACTCGTTCCGCTCCTCATCCCAGCTGTAGTGGCCGAATGCGACCTGGCCGTTGGCCCAGGTCGGCACAAGCCGGTGGCGGGGCATCTCCGGGGCGAGTGGAACCGCGGCGAAGAACGCGCCGATGGCGACTGGTCCGGCGAACCAGGTCGGCTCCGGGGGCATGGCGAACACGGCATCCTGCGCCAGCATCGAGACGATCGAATCGACGTCGGCGCGCTCCCACGCCGCGACGAACCCCTCGACGACGTGTCTGAGGTTGTCGTCGCCGATCGACCGCAGCGTCTCCTGTTGGGTGTGCTCAGGGAGCCGCCCGTCCACGGCCTTGTGTGCGCGCTGCAGGGCGCTGTCGATGGCGACGGGCGTCGTGTCGAGCGCATCGGCAGTCTCGCGAGCCGAGAAACCGAGCACGTCCCGGAGGATGAGCACGGCCCGCTGACGCGCGGGCAAGTGCTGGAGGGCGGCGATGAACGCGAGCTCGACGGCCTCGCGTTGCTCGTAGCGGGCGGCGGGCGTCGCCGAGTCCCCGAGCATCACGTCGGCGAACGGCTCGATCCAGACCGACTCGACGAGCGGATTGGCGCGCTGATCATGTGGGTCGGACGACGGGCCGTAGTCGATCGGGAGCACGCGCCCCGGCCGGCGCTCGATCGCGCGCAGACAGGCGTTCGTCGCGATCGTGTACAGCCACGAGCGAAGCGAGCTACGCCCCTCGAACCGCGGCAGCCCACGCCACGCTGCCAGGAGGGTGTCCTGGAGCGCGTCCTCGGCATCCGCCGTCGAGCCGAGCATCCGGTAGCAGTGGGCGTGCAGTTGGCGCCGGTACGGGTCGATGAGGCGGGAGAAAGCTTCCTCCCCGCCCTCTCGGGCTGCCGTGAGCAGCTGCTGTTCGGTCATCGCATGGTCGATAGCTCGAGTCTGACTCATGGGTTCGCTCTCAGGGAAGCTTCTGCAGGCCGCCGCCGGTCAGCAGATAGGCGGGGTCGAGGCTCGTCACTTCTGCGCGGACGAGCTCGACAACCGCCGAGCCTGCGGTCTCAGGGGTGAGCGGCGCGCCCATCCGCTTGACGTACTCCTCCTCGGACTGGTCGCTCCGAGCCGCGTATGCCTGGACCGCCAGCCGGCCGAGGTCGGTCATCGGCGTGAGTCGCGGCAGCACGGCGGTGAATGTGATGTCGAGGCCGCCGCGCGCGGCCTCGTCCTGCGCGTAGGCGGTGATGAATCGCTGCGTTGCCTTCGCGCCGGCGTAGCCGCCGCTCAGCGGGGAGCCGGCGAGCGCGGCGCCGCTGCTGATCACGACGACCCTGCTGCCGGGTCGGAGCGGCTTGAGCAGCGCCTCTCGCAACCAGTGGAACGTGATCCGCACGTCGGCGTGCCAGTTGGCCGAGAACGACTCCCATGTCTGGTGCTGGAGCGGTGCTAGCAGCGGCGTCGCGCCGGCGACGAGGATGACGGCACCGGGCTCGTAGCGGTCCAGCAGGCTGCCGGCGACCACGGAGTCGCCGGCATCGGCGCTTACCGGCTCGATCGTGGTGGCGGTGCCGGCAGTCGGTGGAAACGGGGTCGCGTTCCGGGCCATGGCGATGACCGGGGCGCCCGCGTCCGCGAACGCCAGCGCGATTCCACGTCCGAGCCCACGGCTCGCTCCGACGACGATCGTGGTCCGCTCAGATAGGTCGGCTGTAGGGCTCATGAGCACGTCTCCTGTGGTCGGGGTGGTGCTCGTGTAGAGACCCGAAGCCTGCGGAATCCATCGCTTCCGTAGCTCGATGCTGGGTCTTATGCTCAGTGCGTGACCGGGCACACCCGGAACGATTCTTGAAGGGTCACCACCACTTGCGCTCGAGTGCTGCTCGGGTCCCTCGCGATCGATCGAGCGCGTCGAGCCGCTCCATGTCATCGTCGGACAGCTCGAAGTCGAAGACCTGCGCGTTCTCGGCGATGCGGTCGCGATGGGTTGACTTGGTGATGACCGGGATGCCGCGCTGGACACACCAGCGCAGAAGAACCTGGGCCGGTCTTCGCCCGATACGGTCTGCGATACCCGCGACCACCGGGTCGCCCAGCAGCGCGCCGGTGCCCAGCGGGCTGTAGGCCTCCAACCCGACGCCCCGTTCGTCGCAGGCGTCAAGGAGCGCCTTGCGATAGGCCGACGGATTGAACTGCACCTGGTCGACCACCGGAGCGACGGTCGCGCGGCCGAGGACGAGATCGAGTTCGTCGGGATCGAAGTTGGAGACGCCGATCGCGCGGGTGTAGCTGCGCGCGCGGGCAGCCTCCATCCCGGGCCAGGCCCAGGTGGGGCCGCCTCCCGGCCAGTGGACGAGGTACAGGTCGACGTAGTCGATGCCGAGTTGGTCGATGCTGTACGCGGCCTCTCTGAGGGGGTCGCGCCGGCCGGGGTGGAACTTGGTTGTGATGAACACCTCGTCGCGCGCGATGCCGCTCTCGCGCAGGGCGCGGCCGACGCTCGACTCGTTTCCGTATGCCTGCGCGGTGTCGATGTGGCGGTATCCGAGTTCTAGTGCCCCCCTGACGGCCTGCACGCACGCTGGTCCGTCCGGCACCTGCCACACGCCGAGCCCGAGCAATGGCATCACCGTCTCGTCGGCGAGGATCCGGCCGCGTCGGTCGGGCGTCAGCAGCGTCGATCGGCCGGGACGCCGCATGCCCTACTCGCTGGTCGATAGCGCTGCGCGGGCCTCCGCGGCGATGTCGGCCTGCGTGTTGGCGTGTCCCGCGATGCCCCACCCACCCTCCGGCGACTCGGTGAGCAGTACCCACGTCCGTTGCGCGAGCGTCGGGTCGCCGGCGGCTTGGGCGACGATCTCGGTCAGCTCCTTCACGACCCCGAGCTGCTTGTCGCGGTCCAGGACGCCCGCGGGCGTGAGAACCTGCACGCGTACATATTCGCTGCGCCCGGACGCGGTCGAGATAGCCCCGGCCGGCAGGTCATGGATGAAGGCCGCGGTGTTGTCGGCGAACAGCGGGATCTCGGGGACCGCCTCCCAGCGCATCACCGCGCTCGCGAGGTCCTGCGCCAGCCGGTTCTTGTCGTTGAAGGTTCCCGTAGTGGAGTAGACGTCGATCATCGGCATACGTCAAATCGTTCACTCTTGATCCTCGTCCGGCATCGCATGATCATGCGATGTTTCTCGGAGTGAAGCCGTCGGGCCGCCGGGCGGAAGAGACCACATGATCGTGGGATGGCGAGCGCCGTAGACTCGCGCATCTGGACCAGGCGACCTCCTCCGCTCCCGTTGTTCGCGGTCGGGACGTTGAACTCGCGTCGATCGGTATTCAGCTCGACCGCGTGCGCTCGGGCGTCGGCGCGGTGGTGCTCGTCGAAGGGGAGCCGGGCATGGGCAAGACGCGCCTGCTGGCGGAGGCGGGCCGGGTCGCGCGGCGGCTCGGGTTACGGGTCGGCGCCGGCGCGGCGGAGCCCGGCGCGGGGGTCGTCGAGCTCGCTTCGCTGATGACCGCGCTCTTCGATGGCCCCGGCCCGCTACTCGAGCGGTTCGGGTTGCGGGAACTTCACTCGCTGCCCGAGCAGCGGTACTGGCTGCTGCAGGACCTGCAGGCGATGCTCGAGCGCGCCGCACTCGGCGGCCCGCTGCTGATCTCGCTCGACGACCTGCAGTGGGCCGACAGTGGGACCGCGGCGGCGCTGCGCGCGCTGCCCGTCGGCCTCGCTGACCTCCCGGTCGCCTGGATCCTCGCGTTCCGCCCCGGGCAGGGCTCGCCGCAGCTCATCAGTGCGATCGAGCATCTGGACCACGGCGCCGCCGAGCGGATCGTCCTCGGCCCGCTCGACGACACAGCCGTGGCCCAGGTGGCCGAGGACGTCATGGACGCCGAGCCCGACGATGCGCTCCTGCGCCTCGTCAAGGACGCGCGGGGCAGCCCGTTCGTGCTCACGGAGCTGCTGTCCGGCCTGCGGGACGAGGATCTGATCCGCGTCGTCGCCGGTCGGGCCGAGCTGGTCGAAGCGCGTCTCCCTCGCCGCGTCAGCTTCTCGATGCGCGAGCGTCTGCGTGGGGTCTCCGCGCCGGCTCGCGAGGCCGCCACGGTCGCCGCGTCGCTCGGCCGCCGGTTCTCCTTCGCCGACTTGGCCAACATGCTCGAGCGGCCCCCGGCGGCACTGCTCGGGCCGGTGGAGGAGCTCATCGAATCCGGGATGCTTGTCGAGAGCGGCGACCGCCTCGCCTTCCGGCACGACGTCACCCGCGAGGCCGTCCGTGAGAGCGTCCCGGTGTCGGCGCGGCGAGCGCTCGACCGCCAGGCCGCCGATGTGCTCCTGGCAGCCGGCGCCGCACCGGTCGAGGTCGCCGCGCAGATCGCGGCGAGCGCGGAGCCAGGCGACGACCAAGCTATCTCGATTCTCTTGCGCGCCGGCGAGGCGCTCGCGACGACGGATCCCGGCGCCGGCGCCGATTTCAGTCGCCGTGCGCTGGAGTTGGCGCCTCGCGACCATAACCTGCGCGGGCCGCTCCTCGCCCAGAGCGCCTTCCTGCTCCATTCCGCGGGCCGTGACGATGAGGCGCGCGCGTTCGCCGACACGCACCTGCGCGATGCGCTGTCGGCAGAGCAGGAGGCCGAGGTGCTCCTCGGCATCGCGGGCATCTTCCGCGTCCCGCCCGACGCGCGGGTCGCGGCGGGCCGACAGGCGCTCGCGCTCCCCGAGCTGCCCGCACACCTGCGCGCCCACCACCTCGCCGCGCTCTTCCACAACCTGCTCGTCGGCGGCCGGACCGAAGAGGCAAAGGCGATCCACGCCGAGACGGCCGAGGCCGTGCGGGCGAGCGGAGATTCCAACTCGGCGTTTGCCTTCGCTCTCGCCCAGAGCGTTACCGCCTATGTCGACGGGCGCTACGACGAAGCGCTCGAGATGACTGAACAGGCCGCGCGCGCCGGCATCGGCACGACCGACTGGGCGCGCGAGCGCCTCGCCCGGGAGTGGCGCTGCGAGACGCGCACGGTGCTGGACAAAGTGGATGACTCGCTGCGCCTGGCCGCCGACAGCTTCGCGGCGGCCCAGCGTGACCGAAACGGCTGGGCGATCCGCATCTTCGACATCTGGCGCGGCCGGCAGCTGCATCAGTTGGGCCGGCTCGCCGACGCCGGCGCGATCCTCGAAGGGCAATTCAGCCCGGAGACCGGCGATCGCTTCTTCGGCGCCCTTGACGCCGCGGGCATCGTCGCCCTGGGGCGAGTCGCGCTGCACCAGGGCAACGCGCGCCTGCAGCAACGAACGGCTCGACTCGCAAGGGCTCTTCTCGAGAACAGCACGCCCAACTTCCGCCGCCAGGCGGCATGGCTCCTCGCCCTGCAGGCGATGGCCACCGGCGATCCTGCGGCCGCGCACGCATCGCTGTGCGCACTCGGCGAGGACCAGCGCAGCGCGATCGTGCCGCTGTTCCCGGTCGACGTGACCGACGAGATTCCGCTCGTCCGGATCGCGCTCGCCGCCGGCGACGACGAACTGGCGGAGGTCGCGGCGGCCCAGGCGGACCGGCGGGCACAGCAGAACCCGCGGGTCGCGACGATCGTCGCGACCGCAGCCCACGTCCGCGGGCTGCTCACGTCGAACATCGACGACCTCGAGCGCGCGGTCGACCTCTTCGCGACCGCGCCGCGACCGCTCACGCGGGGCTACGCACTCGAGGACCTGGGCGTCGCACGCGCCCGCGCCGGTGAGGTCGACGCGGCCATACAAGCGCTCGACGGCGCGCTTCTGCTGTATGTGGAGGCCGGCGCCACCTGGGACGCGGGTCGCGTGCGAGGCCGCCTCCGCGACCATGGCGTCCGCCGGCGTCTCGTCCCGCGCGAGCGCGCCGAGACCGGCTGGGGGGCGATGACCGATTCCGAGCTCGCCGTCGCGCGCCTCGTCGCCCAAGGTCTCACCAATCGCGAGGTCGCCGAGCAGCTGTTCGTCTCCCCGCATACCGTCTCGAGCCACCTCCGGAGCATCTTCGCCAAGCTCGACATCAACTCGCGCCTCGCGCTTGCCCGGATCGCGGCCGAGCACGACACGACGGCCAGGCCCTGACACGCGTTTGGAAGTGCGCCTGCTCGGCGCCGATCGACGCGGGAGACATCACGCGATCAGGTGATGTCGCCCGGCCCTGTGCGATGCAGAGTGCAGCCGCATGACCGACATGAATACACACGAGCGCACGGCCGATGGTCTCGTCATCAGGTATGCCGAGACCGATGGGGCTGGAGATGAAACGGTCCTGCTTCTGAATCCGTGGCCCGAGAGCCTCTTTGCATGGGACACGATCTGGACCCGTCTGGCCCAGACTGCGCGACTTGTCGCTATTGATCTACCGGGCTTCGGCCAGTCCGAACGCAGGGCTGAGCTGCTGTCCCCCCGGGCCATGGGAATGTTCCTGCTACGCCTCGTCGACGAATGGGGACTCGGCCAGCCCGCATCTCGTTGGACCGGACGTCGGTACCGGTGCCGTGCTGTTCGCCGCATCCGAGGACCTTGACCGGTTCCCCAGCGCGGTCGTGGGCAGTGGCGGCGCTTCGTTCCCGCTTGAAGTGGCCGGCGCGCTCAAAGACATCATCAACGCCCCGGACTTGACCGGGTTCCAGGGCGTTGATGGGCGCGACATCGTCGCCGGAGCTCTTGAAGGCATCCAATGTCACAACCTCCCCGACGCGGTGCGCGAGGACTACCTCACCTCCTACGCGGGCGATCGATTTGTCGAGTCAGCGGCCTATGTCCGCAGCTATCCGTCCGACCTGCCCATCCTCGCCGAACGACTGGGTGACATCAGGACCCCGGTTCAGATCATCGCCGGTCGCCACGACGCGCTCGTTCCGCCGAGCAACGCCGAGTTCCTGCACGCGCGACTGGCCCACAGCAAGCTCGACATCCTCGAGACAGGCCATTTCACCTGGGAGGACGGCGCTGATGACTACGTGCGGCTGACGAGATCCTGGATCGAAGGCCACCGCACCGCCCGGTCCAGCGGGTGAGCTCCCGGAGCGACGCCAACGGCCTGCACCGCGTGCCGGGCGTTTCCGGGACACACATGATCGTGCTGCCCGGCGGGGGCTACGCCACACATGCAGCCCACGAGGGCGAGCCGATCGCGAGCTGGCTGAACGGGCTGGATGTCACAGCCAGCGTCTTCGACTACCCGCTGTCGGTGCCACACCCTGTGCCGCTGAACGCGGTTCGCGCTGAGATCCGGCGCGTCAGGGATGGCGGCGCCGAGCGGATCGGGTTGATCGGCTTCTCCGCCGGGGGACACCTTGCCGGCCTGGCGGCGCTCGCCCCCGGCGCCGATCCGGGCGAGACGGTCGAGTTCGCCGTGCTCGGCTACGCGATCACGTCGATGGAGACAGAGACCTATCGACCGGCACGCCTGATCCTGTTGGGGAGGATGCGACGCCCGAGCTTCGTCGCGCGACCTCCCTGGACGCACTGGTGAGCCGACTCGTCGCCACCGTTCTTTCTGTGGCACACGGCCGAGGACGCCTACGTCCCGACCCGAGCACACCTACCGCCTCGCCGCGTCTCTCGCCGCCCACCGGGTTCCGCACGCCGTCCACGTTTTCGCCCACGGCCCCCACAGCCTCGGCCTGGCCCGCGGTGATGGCGATGGCGACGCCGCGGCGTGGACGACGCTCGCGGCTTCCTGGATCGTCGAACAGATCCGCGCTCGATCGACCACGTCGCGGGGATAGCCTGGGCCGATGCGAGTTGCAATCGCAGGAGCACACGGGCAGGTGGGGATCCGACTCGCGCGCCCGTAATCACCCGAATGGAGGAACAAATGTCCGAGACCGCGACGGTCGCGAAGTACGTCGACGCTGAAACCCATGTGGTCACTGCCTCCAAGGGGTCGATTACGCCTACCGCACCGCGGGCGACTCCGACGCGACTCCGCTCGTGGCGTTGCAGCACTTTCGCGGCAACCTCGACAACTGGGATCCCGCGCTTATCGACGCGCTCGCCCGCGGGCGTCGAGTGATCACGTTTGACAACCACGGTGTCGCCGCCTCGACTGGGACGACACCGAAAACGATCGCGCAGATGGCGCTCGACGCGATCGACTTCGTCGATGCGCTGGACGTCGGACAGGTCGATCTGCTCGGATTCTCGATTGGCAGCTTCGTCGCCCAGGAGATCGCGCTCGTTCGCCCCGCGGCCGTACGCAGGGTGGTGCTCGCGTCTTCGGCTCCGCAGGGAGCCAGCGGAATGCACGGCTGGGCCGCGGATGTCATCGGCGCCGTCGGCAAGCCCGAGACTTCGGGCGAGGAGTACTTGAGCGTCTTCTTCACCGGCACGGACGCGAGCCGCGCGGCCGGACAAGCGGTCCTCGGCCGGATATACGGGGCGCGCACGAACGACCGCGACGCGACGACCAGCTGGCAGACCCGGCTGGCGCAGTACGACGCCGTATGCGCGTGGGGACAGCCAAACCACTCCCTGCTTGAGCGGGTCTCGGCGATCGACAAGCCCGTGTTCGTGGCCAACGGCGACAGCGACCCGATGATCCTCCCGCGCTACTCCTATCTGCTGGCCGGCCTCATCCCGGGAGCACGCCTGAAGATCTACCCCGACGCGGCGCACGGCTTCCTCTTCCAACACCACGCCGAGTTCGCCGCCGACGTTGACGCGTTCCTTGGTGGCGCCGTTTCCTGAACGCGCATGGGCGGCTAACCGCGCCGAGCTCCGTTACCTGACCGAAGTCGACGACCGGGATCACGAACGACGTGACAGGGCGGAGATCGCGGTCGCCGTCCTCGAGCCCTTAGGCGCTGCTCCAGCAACACTTGGTGCTACGGGACGCGACACGGATGCAGCGCAGCGGGCGTCGGTTGATCGCGAGCCGTCGTGTTTCGTGCGTGCCTCATGTGCCGCCGGCTGGTGGGGAAACGCTCACATTGCGGGCTGAGTGACCGCGGTTTTGCCAAGCGAGCGTGCCGATTGCGGCGAGCGCGTACATCGCGGTCGCGAGCGCTTCGCCGGCGAGGACGTCCGAGGCGTAGTGGGCGCGTAGGTAGATCCGGCTGAGGCCGACCAGCACCGTGAGCAGCGCGCCGGCGGCGACGGCTACGATGCGCCCGATCCGGTTCGGGATCGCGATGGTGAGCGCGATCGCGAGCGCCAGGTACCCAACGGAGTTGGCGGCGTGGGCGGAGGGGTAGCTCTGCCCGGAGGTGTGCACGAGCGGCGCTGGTGGGCGCGCGCGGTCGACCGCGGCTTTGGTGATCCAGACGCTGATCCACGCCAGCGCCGTTCCGACCAGGAGGGAAGCGGCGCGGGCACGGCGCCGATGGTGGATCAGCAGCGCGGCGCCGACGAGCAGGACCGGGCCGACGATCGCGAGCAGGCCGAGGTGGGTGACGACGCGTGCCGCGTGGTCGAGTGCTGGCGTGCGTAGGTCGTTGGCGATGTGGAAGGCGCGCGAATCCGCCGCGAGCGACGGGTTTGAGGTCACGACGATGGTGAGTGCGACGAACACCGCCATCGAGCCGGCGGCGACCCCGGCCATGGGCCACAGGACGGATGGGCGGCGCATCGGCCTAGCTTGGCGGATGGGCCGTCGTGCGGAGAACGGCACCAACCAATGCGCAACGAGTGTATGGCAGTGACGCAACGCGGCTTTCACCCGCTGCGTCCGCTGTTCCTTTTAGCGCGTGGGCGCCGCCCCGGGACTGGGATCGTGACTGCTCATCAGAAAGGACGCAATGCGCGAGCGTCGTACCAAACGCCCGCGTTTACGTGCCGCTGCCGGCTTCTCCTTCTAGCGATCAAAGCGGCTGTGTGCTCAGCATGGCCCAAGACGTACGACCCAGTCGAATTCCCCTTCGGCTGCTCCAAGCGCTCGGTCCCCATCGATCGTCGTGAGGGTCGTGAGCCTCGCTCGCTCTTCAGCGCCGGAGAACAGGTTCGCGAGCGCCGCCCGGCTCATTGCGTCGAGAATGCAGGTCGCGATTGCGATCCCGCGCACCGGCCGATGGAACGTCACACGTGCCTCGACGCCAAGCGGCTGAAGCCGCCGTGCCGTTGCCTCGTCGGGCGACACGGAGAGGGCGGCAGCGAGGCCAGCGGCGTCGGCTAGAGCGACAACGCCGCTTGAGTGCAGAGCGCCGATGACGTTGGTTACCGGGTCGCTGACGGGGAGCTCCGCGCGAGCAATCCCGTCGCCAACCTCGGTGATCCTGAGCCCCAGCGTGCGATTTGCCGGCAGACGGTCGAGCAAGTCGACCGCAACAGAACCCAGGTCCACGATCCAGACGCTACAAGGCTCAAAGGGGCGGTCTCCAAGCTTCGGGTCGTTGCGCTTCTGCTCGGGACCGTCTTCTGCGTCGGCAGCGGAGTTCAGGCGAGGGCCGTTTTGAGCGTCTGGACCTGGTGGTCTTGATGCTTGAGGAGAGCCGCGAGGACCTGCTCAAGCGTGCGCTGGCCATCGCAGAACCGGAAGCTGTCCTTGGGCGGGATGGCGTCGAGCTGTCGGTCGGTAAGCCGAGCGATCCGGGCGAGGTCTTGGCGTGCGGCTGTCAGCCGACTCGCGATCTCCGTGGGTCGGACGGTCTCGGCGGTGTACCCGGACTGGTGGCCGTGACTATCGGTTTGGTGCTGGTTCTGGCCCGACCGCGTGTGCCCGATTGCGCGGAGGACGCTTGGGATTCGGTGCCGGTCGGGTTTGCGGCTGTCGTGGCGGTTTGCCAAACGTTGGCTGTTGGCGACGAAGGTGCCAATTCTTTGGTAGTTATCGGCGGTGTGCGAGGCGCTCGCTCCGATCGTTCCGTCGCCGAGCTTCTCTCGGCCCGGGCAGGGGCGGTGCAGCGTTGCGTCGTTCGCCGTTGAGACGAGGTCGATGAGCTCGCCAATCTGGGTCGTGGCAGTGGCTTGGAGCTGCTCGGCTCGTTCGCTCATGGGGGGTTTGCTCCGTCTGTTGGTCGGCTGTGTACGTGGGCCTGCTGAGCCTGATGTGCTCGGCTCGAACAGTATACCCTTAGGGGGTATGGGTTATGGATAGAGGTTCGGCCTAGACTGCGCTGCTCCGATGATCGAGCCTGACGTTGTAAGTAGCGTCCGGCGAGGCGCGGCTGGAGCTGCCGACTTGCTCGGTCGGCAGCTCCGGCCTGTGCCCGAGCGGATGGTGGTGGCCGCTGCGCGGTCCGTTGGTTGTTTGTCCGGATGGTCGCGTCAGATGAGGTCGCGGCTACGCAGGCGCCAGGGAAGCGCTTGGAGAGATCGCGGATCTCGACGGGGGCCCGGCCCGGGCTCTTCGGCTTTCCGAGCGGGGCGAACTTCTTCAGTACGGCGTGTGGTGCGGTCATCATTGCTCCTCAGGTTGGTGCAAGTTGCCTGGGGATCAGTCTGGGACCGCCGGCTGTGCGTGTCATCGCCCGCAGGGTGCGTCTGCGCTCCTCCTCAGCGCAGATCTTTGCGGCTCGCGCCTCTGTCGAAGGACAGAGGCGCGTCTATGCGCCGGGCGTGACCAGCCCGCTCTCGTACGCGAGGACGACGGCCTGAACTGGGTCGCGTAGTCCGAGCTTGGCGAGCAGGCTGGAGACGTGGGTCTTGATCGTGCCCTCGGTGACGAACAGCTCGGCGGCGAGCTCGGCGTTGCTCTTACCGTGCGCCAGCATCCTCAGCACCTCGCGCTCGCGCTGCGTCAAGGCGTCCAGCCGCGTGCCGAGCTCCGGCCTGGCCGGCCGGCGTGCGAACTGCTCGATGATGCGCCGCGTGACCGACGGGGCGAGCAGCGCCTCGCCGGCAGTCACGACGTGCACCGCGTGCAGGAGCTCCTCGGGTGGGGCGTTCTTGATCAAAAAGCCGCTGGCGCCCGACCGCAGCGCCTCGAACACGTACTCGTCACGCTCGAACGTGGTGAGGATCACCACACGACTGTGCAGCTCGCCGTCTTCGGTAATCCGCCGCGTGGCCTCGAGTCCGTCACCGTCGGGCATCTGGATGTCCATCAACACGATGTCGGGCCGCAGGCGCCGGGTGCTGGCCGTGGCCTGCTCGCCGTTCGCCGCCTCCCCGACAACCTCGATCTCGGGATCGGACTCGAGGATCATCCGGAAGCCGGCGCGAACCATCGCCTGGTCATCGGCCAGCAGCACCCGGATGCTCACAGCCCACCGTCCGAG
>CAWJMH010000019.1:0-56967 GCA_963843915.1 uncultured Solirubrobacterales bacterium | reverse complement strand
ACGCCAGCAGACTCGGGGATGGTCGGCACTGGCGCGAGCTGCCAGATCCGCCGTGACGGCCAACGTCGGCCACACGGGGTCGGCCAGTGGTCAGAGGGTTCCCTGTCACCGCTGGTCATCATCGTTTCTCGAGCAGGCCCAGGTCGCGCAGGCTCTCGGCGGTCTCGACGATCGTGGTCTCGGCCGGGCGTGGTTGCCAGCCGAGTTCCCGTTTGGCGCGGTCGTTGTGGATCGTCAGCGGCGACGGGTCTTCGCCGGGTGCCTCGTTGGTTGTGACGTGCTCGCCTGCGGGCCCGAGGTGGTCGCTGAGGATCTGTGCCAGCCCCAGCCAGGTGATCGTTGGGCCGTCCGCCAACAGCAGGTAGCGCTTCCCGGCGGCGGCAGGAGTGGCCATCGCCGCGATGTGCGCGTCGGCGACGTCGCGTACGTCGACGACGCCGAAGCGCTGGCGTGGCAGCGCCGGCATCGTGCCCTCGATGATCGCCTTGAAGCCTGTCAGCGTCGAGCGCAGTGCCGCCACCAGCGACGGGCCGGCGATGAATGTCGGGTTCATCACCACCAGTTGGGTGTCTCCTCCTTCGGTCCCGATGAAGTCCCAGGCGGCACGCTCGGCGATCGCCTTGGAGCGGGGGTAGGGCGGCAGCCCTGGCGTATCCGGATCGGTCCAGTCCGCCTCGGTGTAGTCGCGGACGGCCTTAGGTGAATAACCCACCGCCGCGAACGAGGAGGTCAGCACCACCCTGCGCGCGCCGGCGTCCCGCGCTGCCTTCAGCACACGCACTGTGCCCTCGCGGGCGGGCACGATCAGCTCGTCCGGATCCTTGGGCTGGACGGACGGGATCGGCGAGGCGACGTGGTGGACTTCCTCCACGCCGTCAAGCGCGGCCGGCCAGCCGTCATCAGAGGTCAGATCTGCTGCCACCAACTGAAGGCCAGCATCGTCCACACCACCACGGCGCACGGCGGCACGCACATCTGTCGCACCATCCACGGAGCGCACCGTCGCGCGCACCTCACGCCCAGCACGCAGCAGCGCAGCGATCAGTTGCGTACCCACATAGCCCGATCCACCCGTCACCAATACCTTTCTCATCGCGACACCACCTCTTCCAGCCGGGGATACATGTCATGGACCCGCAGGTCCGCGTCGGCCTCTGCGTCGGCGTCACCGCGGTCGCGGGCGTCCCACAACGCGGCCTTCGCTCGCAGGTAGTCGAGGTGGATGCGCAGCGTCTTGATCTCAGCATCGACCCGCTCGGCGTGCCGCAGCAACAGATCGCGCTGCGCCCCCGCCTTTGCGTGTCCAACCGCGCGGTTGGCCTGGTAGGTGCGCATGTCCTGGATCCCGACACCCATTGCGCGCAGGCAGGCGAGCGCCTGCAATGTGTCGAGGTCCCGCTCGCGGTACCGGCGGTGCCGGCTACTCGGATCGCGCTCGACCGGGCCGATCAGCCCGACCTCTTCGTAATAGCGCAGCGTCGGCTCACTCAGCCCACTGCGCCGAGATACATCCTGGATCGTGAGAGCTGTCATGAGGGCACCATGACATACCTCAAGCGCTTGAAGTCAAGGGCTCCAACCAAGTCGGGTTTCGGGCTGGAGATGCTGGCCGACGTGACCCACAGCGGTACCTGGCACATCGGCGTTCTGGCTGCTCCCGGCATCCCCGAGATGCTGCTCGCCGGACGCGAGCGCGAGTTCCTGGCCGGGTATGCCTACCTGCGATGAGCCTGAGGGTGGACGGCTTCGTCCTGTCTTGGCAAACTCTGGTCGCGGTCAGGATCGCGCGGGTCGCGGCAAAAGGGTGCGGCGGTCAGTGCGAGACGCGCTCGGCCGCGAGCGCGAGACAGAAGTCCGCGATATCCCGTGGGGCGCGTAGTCGGCGGCCGGTCGCGGCTTCGAGCCGCCGGAGGCGGTGGCGGACTGTGTTGGGATGGCAGAAGAGCGTGGTGGCCGCTGCCTCAGTGGAGCCCCCGGCATCGAGCCACGTCTCGAGGGTCTCGAGCAGAACGGCTCGGTCGTCCTCGGGCAGGGAGTCGAGGCCGCCGAGCACGCTCTGTCGGATGTGGCGCATGACGTCGGGGTCGCTGACCGCGGCCATGATCACGGGCTGCTCGTCGAAGACGCCGATGTGCTCGTGCGTGGCGCGGGTGCTGGCGAGTGCGATCCGGGCCATGCGTACTGCGGAGCTGGCCAGCGCGAGATCGGCGAACGCCGGGCTGAGCCCGTGGTGCTGGTTGGGGTAGCGGGATAGGCGGGCGTGCACAGAGTCGGCGTGGCCGTTTGGGAGGTGGACGATGCCGACGAGCGCATCGGGCAGCAGTTGCCAGGCACAGGCGTGACCGTGGGCGCGCAGCTGCATTTCGATGTCTGGCATCGGGTTCACGCCGGCGTCGGCGGTTTCTGTGACGATCGCGAGGTAGGGGCCTTCGGCGGGGAGACGGAGACCGATGGCAAGGAGGGAGAGGGTGTGGCGGTCGGCGAGCGAGCCTCGTAGGAGAAGTTCCAGCAGCGCCGAGCGGCGTTCGTGATCAGCGAGGAGCCGCTCTGATGCTTCCTGCGCGAACCCCTCGGCCGTCGCCTGGGTGCAAAGGTCGTGTACCTCCCACATGAGGGTCGCGGCCTCGCTGATATCGCTGGCCTCGAGCGCGGCGGAGTCGGCCTGCTGGGCGAACGCCTGCCACATCATTCGCCCGCCGGTGCGGTGTGCCTTGAGCAGCTCGGCGAGCGGCACACCATGGGCGGCGCAGACACGACCCCGGACGAGCGATCCGGATACATCGGGCAGCGTGCCCTCGCGTCCTTCTCGCACCCGCTCGTACATGTGAGTGATGTCCGGCAGCACGGACTCGCGGACCCGGGCCGCGCCGGCGCTCCCGAGGGCCGCGTAGTAGGGAACGCGTGCCACCACCGCCTCGGTGATCTCCTCGGCGAGCTCGTCGCGCCTGGCGAGCAATTCCTCGGCCACTCCGATCAGAGCCTCCCGGGAAGCCTGTCGCGGTGAGACGGCCACGCGGAGGAGCATAACCCGCGGGGACAGTTGGTTCGAGCGACAACGCCACAGCAGCAACCGTGTTGGCGGACACAACCACAGCCCGGGTGCGGACGTGCATGCTTCCGGGACCGGACCAGTGCTGATCGCCGTCCAGGCGCTGCGCCCGCTGCTCGTCGGATCGATCGGACGGCCGCACCACCGATAAAGGACCCTGCCGTGAGCGATCTGACCTACGACCGGACACGCACCGCGCTGCTCGTCGTCGATCCCTACAACGATTTCATCTCAGAGGGCGGGAAGCTGTACGAGCTCTCCCGGGACACGATCATCTCCCAGGATTGCGTGACGCACATGCGCGAGGTGCTCGCCGCCGCACGTGCGGCCGGCCTGCTCGTGTGTTACGCGCCGCACCATCGTTGGCGTCCCGGTGACTACGAGACCTGGCATTACACGGCACCTTCCCAGTCGGCTGTCGCCAAGAACCAGGTGTTCGCGGCCGACACGTGGGGCGGCACCTTCCACCCCGATTTCCAACCCGCGCCGGCCGAGCTCGTCGCTCAGGAGCATTGGCTCTCGAGCGGCTTTGCCAACACTGACCTTGATCTGATCCTCAAGCGCCACGGAATCGAGCGCGTGATCGTGATCGGGCTACGCGCGAACACCTGCATCGACTCGACCGTCCGTTCGGCAGCAGAGCTCGGCTACGACGTCACGCTCGTCACCGACGCAATCGCGGCGTTCAGCCAAGCGGAGATCGACGCGACCGTTCAGTTGAACGCCCCGTCCTACGCGCGCATCCGCATACTGACCGCTGCGCTCGTCCGAGCACTCAGCACGGGAATCGAGCGCTGATGAGCGGGACGCTCCTGGTCGACAGCCACCGCACCGCCCCGATCCCGCTCAGCCTAGAGCGGATCGGTGAGTCGTTGCTCTTCGAGCACTACGTGGAGGACATCTCCGAGGCCCATCACTGCCGGGTCGTGTCCGTGTCGGACCTCCTCAACGATCAACTCGGTCAGACGACGATCAACGTCACCTGGGAACTTGCCGTCGAGCCCGCTGACCGTGGCGGCGTCTGGTTCACCAATCGGGTCATCGCACACACCACGGACGCTCTGGAGGCGTTGCTCGACGGCGCCGGCGTCACGGTCGAGATGGTTCGCGACTCGATGCAGCAGAACGCTGCTGCACACAACGCGGAGGAGACGCCGCTGTTCGCACGCAACATCGCGGCCCGGTTCGGCACGGCATGAGCGCGCTCCTAGGACGCCGTCCACCGTCGCACCCGTGCGGGCCACGATCACAGCGTTCAACCAAGCATTTCAACCACACAGGAGGGATCGCATGTCGCGCAAACCAAGCATCGTCTTTGCTCACGGACTGTGGGCCGACGGTTCGTGCTTCAACAAGGTCATGGGCCCCTTGAGGGCGGAGGGCTACGAGGTCATCGCCAGCGAGCACGGCCTCGACAGCCACGCCGGCGATGTCGACTGCGTGCTTCGCTCGCTCGGACGGGTGTCGAGCCCGGCCATCCTCGTCGGCCACTCCTACGGCGGCAGCCTGATCACCGCGGCCGGGACCGACGACCGCGTCGTCGGGCTCGTCTACATCGCGGCGCTTGCGCCGGACGAGACCGAGACATCGCAGGGCCAGCAGGACAAGTTCCCAGTCACCGACGTCTTCCAGCACATCGAGGTCGCGGACGGACGCGTCTGGCTGCTTCGATCCGGGATCGACTGCTTCGCGGGAGATCTCACCAGCGAAGAGAAGGAACTCGTCTGGGCGACTGCAATGGCGCCCGTCGCGGATCTCTTCAATCAGAAGGTCGAAGGCGTTGCCTGGCGAACGAAGCCGAGCGCGTACGTCGTGGCCTCGCATGACCGCACGGTGAACCCGGAGCTGGAGCGGTTCTCCGCCGAGCGCATGGGCGCGACGACCTACGAAGTTGAGAGCAGCCACGTCCCGATGCTCTCCCATCCTGACGTCGTGCTCGACGCGATCCACGACCTCCTGACCTCCCTCCAGGGAACCCTGGCGACAGCGTAATTCTCTCCGGGTCCGCTGGGACGGCGCACCCTGCGAGCAGTCGCTTCCAACTACGTTCCGCGGTCAGGCGCGCCGGCGATTCCTGACGAGTGGTTTGCCGCACGAAACGACTCGCGGGCTCGGGGCGGGTTGCGGATGTCCCCGTCGACAACGGAATCGCCGTGCAGGTCGGTCGGGCGCTGACGCCGGCCACGCTGGATAACGTCAATGGCGCCTCTGGATCTCTTCGCGGCGAGGATCGCTAGACAGAGGAACGGCCGGTCATTAGGGTCGGTTGGGGATGAGTGCGGATGCGGAGCAGCTCTACGATCGGGAATTGGCCGCTGCGGTTTGGGATCTCGAACCGCTCGTCGACGGTGGTGGGTCTGGCGGTGCGCGCCGGTTCCTGGACGATGCGGCGGCGCGAAGCGCTGATTTCGCTGCCCGCCACTTGGGACGGGTCGCGGAGCTCGACGCTGGCGGGCTGACCAGGGCGATGGTTGAGCTGTCGGTGATCCGGGAGATGGTGACGCGGGCGTTCATCTATGCCCAGCTTTCGCACGAGAGCCATCTGGACGACGAGGCCGCGAGCGCGCTTTATCAGGCGGTCGCGGAGCGGCGTTTGGAGATCGAGCAGACGGTGCGGTTCTTCGAGCTCGAGTGGGCCGCGCTGTCGCAGACCGAGATGGAGCGGCTACTCGACTGTGCGGGCACGGGGCTTGAGACTGCGGCCCACCATCTCCGCAGGGTCCACGACGCCGGGAGCGAGCTGCTGAGCGCCGCGGAGGAGCGAGTTCTGTCGGAGACCGCCGCGACGAGCCGGCTCGCGTGGACCCGGCTGGCTGGGGAGCTCTCATCGGCCATCAGGTTCGAGGTCGACGGCGAAGAGGTCGGCGTTGGCGAGATCCTCAGCCTGCGCGAGGATCCGGACCGCGGGCTGCGCCGGCGTGCTCAGGAGGCGTTCGCGGTGGCGCTTGAGCCGGGTCTGCGGACCCAAGCGTTCGCGTACAACGCGCTACTGCATGGGCACGCGACGCTTGATCGGTTGCGCGGGCGCGGCCACTGGCTCGACGCTAAGAACCGGGAGGACGAGATCTCCGGCGCCGAGGTGCAGGCGCTGATCGACGCGGTCGTCGGCCGCTACGACATCTCGCATCGTTGGTTCCGGCTGAAGGCGAGGCTGCTGGGGCTCAACCGGCTGGCTGATTACGACGTGTTCGCTCCGGTGGGATCTGTCGAGCGTCGCTACAGCTACGCCGAGGCGCGGGAGCTCGTGCTCGATAGCTACGGGTCGTTCTCGCCGCGGGCGCGAGGGATCGTGGCGCGCTTCTTCGAGGAGGGCTGGATCGACGCGCCGCCGCGGCCGACGAAGTACTTCGGAGCGTTCTGCGAGTCCGAGGCCCCGGCGGTCCACCCGTTCGTCCTGCTCAACTACAACGGCCGCTTCGGCGACGTCATGACGATGGCCCACGAGCTCGGGCACGGACTGCACGGCGTGCTCGCCGCGCCACGCGGGATCTTCCACGTGCAGGCGCCCACGATCGTCGCCGAGACCGCGTCGACCTTTGGCGAGACCCTGTTGGCCGATCGGATGCTCGCGGACGCACGCGACGATCGCGAACGCCTGGCGATCATCGCCCTAGGCATCGACGGGGCGATGAAGGCAGTGCACTGGCAGACCGCCTTCAACCGCTTCGAGGACGCCGCCCACACCAGACGGCGCTCGGACGGAGAGCTGGCGCCTGACGTTCTGAACGAGCTGTACGCCGAGGCTATGCGCGACTGGTACGGCGACGCGGTCGAGCCGACTCCCGGGCTCGAGCGCGAGTGGTCGATCGTGCCCCACTTCTTCTTCGACGTCCCCGGCTATGTCTACGCCTACGCGTTCGGTCAGCTGCTCGCCCTCGCCGCGTATGCCCGGTACCAAGAGATCGGCGAGCCGTTCGTCGAGAACTACCTGACGATGCTCGCCGCGGGCCGGTCGCGCAGCCCGCACCAACTCGCGGCGATGCTGGGCATCGACCTCAACGACCCCGGCTTCTGGAACTCCGGCCTCGAGCTCATCGACACACGACTCCTCGAGGCCGAGACGCTCGCGGCCACCAACGCGCGAGATGAACTCGGGTGAGGCCGGACCGCCTCCCACTTCAGAACATCAAGACACTCCAGCGTGCGCCTCGTCATGTGACAAGCAGTCGTCGCGCCTGGAAGGAATGCTGTCGCGAAGGTAGGCGCCGCATCCCGCAACGCTGACGCAGCGCCCGCAGACGACACAACACATTCATGTTCTACGTGCTGCGTGGGTGGTCGGCGGCGATGCGCGCGAGTTCCACGCGCGAGTTGATGCCCAGCTTCTCAAACGCGTGTCGCAGGTGCATGCTCACCGTGTGCGGCGAGATGAACAGGTGCGCTGCCGCCTCCCGATTCGTCATTCCGCTTGTGATCACCTCGACGACGGCCACCTCGCTTTCGGTCAAGGCGCCCCAACCCCGGTCGGGCCGCTCCTGCCTGGTTAGGCGCCGGCGGACGCCGAGATCACGCAGGCGGCGACGCAGACGGGTAGCGTCCCAGGTCGCCCCCATCTTGCTGGCTAGCTCCAGGGCGCGCCCGAGCAGCTCGATCGCCTCTTCTCGGGGCGAGAGCACGCCCAGGTCCTCAAGCGCGGAGGCGAGGGCCGGCCGGCGCGGCGAGCGCTCGAAATGCTCGATCGCGCCACGCAGCGCCTCCCGGTCGAGATGAAGCAAGCCCTCGGCGTGCAAGGCTGCCCCATTGACGGTGTCAAGAGATGGATTTTGCTCGGCACGGTCTCCGGCGAGCGCCGACGTGCGTTCGGCGAGCGCTCGGCCACCTGCGGCCAGGGCGATCCGAACGAGGTGCGGCTGATCGATGACGTCGAGCGGGAATAGAGGCAGTAGCGGCTCCTCGGGCGGCAGCTCGCGCTCCAGCTCGGCCATGATCTGCAGGCCGGCTCCTGGGTCGCCTGACGCCGTGGCCTGCTGCGCCAGAATCCACGCTGCGTGGCGCTTGAGCTCCGGAGTTCCGTTCGCCCGGACCACCACCGCGAACTCGGCACATCCCCGACTAATCACCCGGTCGCCCACGCGGATCGCCGAGCCAGCGAGGGCGCTGATCGCCGCGGCATCGTTCGAGCCAAAGCTCGGTTGCGCTTCCTCGGGTCGAAGCATCCCTTCGAGCGCCGCGATCGCGTCCGAGAACTCGCCGAGCTGGAAGTGCTGGCGACCTCGCCATTGCTCCCACAGATGGACGGCCCAAGCCTGTGAGTCGCGCTGCGCCGATTCGAGCCCGGCGATCGCCAACGGGATCGCCTCATCGAAGCGGTCGACGGTGGCGAGTACCTCTGTTCGCCACTGCTGCGCGAGCCGCGCCCGCGCCTCCTCGCCCTCGACCGAACCGGCGCGCACGGCTGCTTCGATCCGCTCGAGGGCGCGACCAAAGTCGCCCTCCGTGTAAAGCAGTCCTCCGCTCGCGAGCCCGAGCGAGAAGACCGACGCTTCGTCGCCGTGCGCTTCGATCTCGTCCTTCGCCTCGCCGAGCAGCTGCTCGGCCTCGGTGCGGCGGCCGGCAGCGAGGGTGTTGTGAACGAGCCGGGCGAGATGCCGCGCGCGGTCGGCGGACGCCAGGCCGGACAGCGCGAGCGCCTTGCGGCCAGCCTCCGCTCGCACGTCCGGTGACAGACTGAACATCCCGGCGATGCCGTACCGCACTTCGGATTCCTGCTCGGGTGGCAGCAGCGCGCTCAGCGCGACGTCGGCGAATGATGTGGCCTCCTCCGGACGCCCGGCGGCGTGTAGCAGGACTGCCGCGTCGGCGACGAGCGGGCCTCGTCGCGGGTCCTCGCGCGGGATGAGCTCGAGCGTGCGCTGGGCTAGCTCGGCCGCCGCGGGAGGGTCGGATGCACCTAGCGCCTTCACGGCGCGAGTGAGGATGTCGATCGCCTCGGAGTCGCCGGGCTGAGCGCTCGCGGCGAGCTGTTCGGCGACCTCGACCGCAGGCGCACCAGAGCGCAGCAGCTCGTTGACCGCCTGTCGCTCGAGTGCCCGCCGCGCGGAGGTCGGCACGCTCTCCAGGACCGCCTCACGGAGGATGTCGTGGCGAAAGGTGAGCGCCTCCCCGTCCTCCACGAAGAAGTCAGCGCGGCTCAGCTCCGCGACCGGTTCAAGCAGATCCGACGGGGCAGCACCCAACATGTCGCCGAGCGCGGCGAACGTGAATCGGCGACCAAGAGCGGCAGCCACTGTCGCGACGTTCCGCGCCGGCCCGGACATTCGCGCCAGGCGATCGCGCATCGTCACACGCATCCGTGTCGGCAACCTGGTCGCTCGGGTCATCGCCTGACCGTCCCGGACCTCGAGCAACCCATCCTCGCGGAGGCCGAGCAGCAGTTCGGTCAGCCAGAACGGTGCTCCGCCGGCGCTAGCCGCGAGCTTGAGCAGCGACCCGTCCGGCGTTGCGCCGGCGAGATCGGCGATCAGCTGAGCGACGGCCGGCTCGGGCAGCGGCCCAAGCTCCACCCGCACACCGCCGGCACCATAAAGCCTCGCCAGCATCGCGCGGAGGTCCGGCGACGCCTCGGTGGTCCGCACGGCCCCGAGCCACCCAATCGGTAGCGATGCCAGACGGAGGGCCAGCGCCTCGATAGCCGCCACCGAGCTGGCGTCTGCCCACTGGAGATCGTCCACCGCGACGATCACCGCGTGCTCGCTCGCCAGTCGCTCGAGCATCTCCTCGATCTCCTGAATCAGCCAGTACCGCAGCTCGGGCACCGTTCTCAGATCGCGGAACGACGCCGGCTCCATAAGACGCTCTGCCCCTCCGATCAGCGCGTCGAGCAGAGCGCCCATCGGAACCACGCGGTCGCCACGGGCTGCTCCTCCCGAGCCAACAAGCATCCCAAGTCCCCGCGCAATCTCGAGCGCCTCGGCGAGCAACCGCGTCTTGCCGGAACCCGGCGAGCCCTCGATCACCGTCACCGAGCCCCTTCCCCCACCTAGGACCAATAGCTGCGAGCGGATGAGGCCGAGCTCGTCCTCTCGTCCCCTGAGTCGGGTCGAAACCGAGAAAAAAGGTCCTTGTTCGGCATGCATCAGGTCAGTCCCACAAGCGTCGAAGCTCCCGCGAACGATTTGGCTGCGCTACGAAGGCCGGGACTCTACCCAGCGTTCTGAGCCATCCGCAGCGGGTGCTGCGGTTTACAGATTGCACGAATGTGCATTGCCGGAGGCGCTCTGCTCAGCAACGCTCGTGGTTGCGGGAAATCATGCAGGACACGGCTGGGCGCGCGATCTACCACTTGGTTTTGTCAGATGCGCATTTTGCAGACGGATCAGGCAGCAGAGTCGTCGCCTCACCTTGGGATCGTCTCGCCGAGTTCCAGATCAGCGCGTTTGCATAAACCGACGGCGCCGTACCAAGGCCCACAGCTTGAGATCTCGTGCGGGCCAGGCCTATCACGCTTGAGCGCCCCGCTGGTCGGGCGTGACGCCGAGACGGATCACGTCTGTGCTCTGCTCGATCGTGTCCACGATCGGGGTGGGGCACTTGCGGTCTGCGGCGAGGCCGGCATTGGGAAGTCGGCGCTGCTAGAGCAGGCCCGCGCACGCGCGAGCGAAGTCGGGGCGCAGACGCTGGTCACGGTCGGCGTGGAGTCAGAGGCGGAGCTTTCCTTCGCCGGGTTGCATCAGTTGCTCCAACCGATCATCGCGCACGCCGAGCTGTTGCCACCCCCGCAGCGCAGCGCGCTCGACGCGGCGCTCGGTGTCAGAGGTGACCTCGAGCCCGACCCATTTCTGGTGGCGCTCGCCGCCCATCAACTTGTCTGCGGTGCGGCCGAGACGCGCCCGATTGCGCTGATCGTGGACGACGCGCACTGGCTGGATCGATCGAGTCTCGGGGTGCTGTCGTTCATCGCCCGCCGGCTCGAGGGCGAGTCGGTGGTCCTCATCGTCGCGGTCCGCGACGGTTACGTGAACCCGTTCAGAAATGCCCGTTTACCGAGCGTACGATTGGAGCGGCTGAGGCACGGCGGCCGCAGCCGAGGTGTTGGATCACAGCGCGCCGGATCTGCACCCGGTCGTCCGGGCTCGCCTGTTGGCGCAGGCCGCCGGTAACCCGCTTGCGCTCGTCGAGTTGGCGCGCGCCCTGCCGTCGTCGGCCGGTGCCCGCGAGCGGCTCTCGTCGACGCCGGCGACGCTCACCGCTCGTCTGGAGGAGGCGTTCGCGACCAGACTCGACGGTCTTTCCGAGGAGACCTGCGTGATGCTGCTCGCCGCGGCGCTCGATGGCCGCGCCCCGTTAGACGAAGTCGCAGCGGCCGCCTCGCAGCTTCGCGGTGAGCCCACGCCATTTTCCGCGCTTGATCCAGCGGTTGAGGCCGACCTGATCTCGATCGTCGACGCCGAGCTCCGGTTCCGGCACCCACTCATCCGCTCTGCAATCAGGCAGGCCGCGCCCCCGGTACTAGTCCTGGAGATGTACGGCGCGCTCGCCGAGGTTGTCGCTGATCCCGAGCGTCGGCTCTGGCACCGCGCGATGGCCGCCGTCGGTTGCGATGAGGAGCTCGCCGCAGCACTGGACGGTCACGCTGCGGTCGCCCGACGTCGAGGAGCTGTGGCCGTCGCGGCTGCCGCGCTGGAACGGGCCGCCGCGCTCACTCCTGAGCCGGCGCGAAAGGGCGAGCGGCTGGTCCGGGCGGCTGAGGTCGCCTACGAGCTAGGTCTGGTCGAGACCGCCAGGGGCCTGCTTCAGCGAGTGAACCCGGTGGAGGTGGGCTCGCTGGAGGTGGCTCGCTCAGCCTGGCTTCAGCACATGATCAGCGGCGATGTCTGGGTGCAGTCGGGCGCGGCCAAGACGTTCGTCGCGATCGCGACCCAAATGGTGAGCGGCGGCGATGCGGACATGGCGCTGCGGTCCTTGGTGCCGATCGCGCACCGCTGTTGGTGGACGCGCCCGCGTGCCCGGACGCGAGAGTATGTGGTCGACGCCGCGCAGAGCTGTGGCGTGCCCGATGACGATCCGCGTCTGCTGGCCGTGATCGCGCTCGCCCATCCGGAACTGACGGGGCCTAAGGTTCTGGAGCATGTCTCGCGCATGAGGCTGGGCGAGGTTGCTGATCCGGTCCTTGAGATGTACCTCGGGATCGCGGCGGAGAAGGCGGGCGACTTCGTTAGCGGTGAGCGATTTCTGTCTCGTGCGGTCGAGCGCCTTCGTGAGCAGGGGAGGGTCGCAGTGCTCACGCAGGCCCTCGTTCACCTCGCGTGGACCGCGACCTACCTGGGCAATTGGGCGAGCGCGGCGGCGGCCGGTATCGACGGGGGACGCCTGGCGCGCGACAGTCGCCAGCCGCAGTACGGTCTCACGGGCGAGCTCGTAGCCGCGCTCGCCACGGCGCTGCGCGGCGTGGAGTCGGATGTTGAGGCGATGCTTGCCGAGCCTGAGCGCAGACTGCTGGCGATGAACGGGGGGCCGATGCTCGCACCCGTGCATCTCGCTCGGGGCGCCGCGGCTCTCGGCGACGGTCGCCAGGATGATGCGTTCCGTCATCTGTGGCGCGTCTTTGACGAGAGCGACCCGGCGTTTCATCGGTTCATGCGCTGGCCGGCGGTCCTTGACCTGGTCGAGGCTGGGTGTCACGGCGAGAACGTCGCACTCGTCAAACAGGTGGTCAGCGAGCTCGAGGAGATCGCGAGACATAGTTCGCCCCCGATTCTGTGCGCGGGCCTGACTTGCGCTCGGCCTCTCGTCGCCGCCGGCGATGAGGCGGAGCGGTTGTTTCGGGAGGCGATCGGCCAGGACTCGGGTGGATATCCGTTCCTGCGTGCCAGGTCGCTGTTCTCCTTCGGTTGCTGGCTACGCAGACACCGCCGAGGTGTTGAGTCGCGCAAACCGTTGCGCGACGCGATCGATCTTTTCGACGCTCTGGACGCGACACGTTGGAGTATGCGCGCGCGACAGGAGCTGCGAGCAACCGGCGAAACGATCGGGCAGCGGACACCGGACGCGCGTGACCGGCTTACGGCTCAGGAGCTCCAGATCGCCGAACTCGCCGCCCAGGGCCTCTCAAACCGCGAGATCGGCGAGCGGCTGTTCCTCTCTCACCGCACTATCGGCTCGCATCTGTACCGGATCTTCCCCAAGCTCGAGATCACCTCGCGAGTACAGCTGCGCGACGCGCTTGCGACTGACACGCGCGATAGCCGACGGAACAGTCGCTTGACTCAAGAGAAACCCGGAGCTGATGAGCCACGATCGCGCGCTGAGCGCCGGCGCTGCTAACGGCAGCGACCGGCGCGATCATGATTGCGCGACTTCGAACGGAGGGGCAGATGGCAGTCACCGCGTCGTCGTCGTCGGCGAACGACGTCGGGATCGAGGTTTTCCCGTGCACTCGAGAGAGCAGACTGGGATGACGCAGACGCAGTTCGGTGATCGGAGACAACGCTGATGTCTCCGATCAGTCGCGGGTTCTTCGGCCACCGACGGTCTGGCGGGGATCCGTCACGCGTGCCGCCGGGCCAGCACTTGACCAACGGCTTCCCGGTGCTGTCGGCTGGGCCGACCCCGCACACGCCGCTGCCTGATTGGAGCTTCGCGATCGATGGCGCCGTGGAGAATCCGGCTTTGTGGAGGTGGGAGGAGTTCCTCGGGCTGGCTGCAGAGCAGATCACCGTTGACATCCACTGTGTCACGAAGTGGTCCAAGCTGGATACGTCGTGGCGGGGGGTGCCGGTCGAGACGCTCCTGAAGACCGTCGAGACCGAGGCGAGATACCTGACGGCATGGTGCGACGGCGGCTATACGACGAATCTGGCGCTCGACGATGTCGTCGATGGCAAGGCGTGGGTCGCGTACGAGTACGACGGCGGACCGATACACCCAGAGCACGGCGGTCCGGCACGGCTGCTGGTCCCTCACCTGTACTTCTGGAAGAGCGCAAAGTGGGTTCGCGGTCTGAGGCTCACGCCGACGGACGAACCCGGGTTCTGGGAGAACTACGGCTACCACAACCACGGCGACCCATGGCTGGAGCAGCGCTATCAGGGCGACTAAGCTGGCAGCTCGGTCGGGTCGTGGACACGATCGAGGAGACCCAGCGTGCGAAGAGCCTCGTGCTCGACCTGCCGAACTGGCCCGGTCACCGCGCCGGACAGCACGTCGACATCCGCCTCACTGCGGACGACGGCTACCAGGCACAGCGCGGCTACTCCATCGCGTCGGCACCTGAGGACGATGGCGTCACCCTCACGGTCGATCGGCTCGAGGGCGGGGAGGTCTCGCCCTATCTCACCGATGTTGTCGAGCCCGGCGACGAGCTCGAGCTGCGCGGCCCGATCGGCGGCTACTTCGTGTGGGAAGCATCGCTGCCCGGTCCGCTCCTGCTGATCTCGGGGGGCTCCGGCATCGTGCCGCTCCGGGCGATGCTGCGCCACTGGGCCGCAGCAAGGGCGCCGGTCGCGGTGCGGATGGTGCACTCGGCGCGGTCGCTCGATGACGTGATCTACCGTGACGAGCTCATGCGCTTGGTGGCCTTTGAGGAGGTCGACCTGCGCATCGCGCTGACGCGGGCGTGGCCGGACAACTGGCGCGGGCACCGCGGACGGGTCGACCGCGACTTCTTGGAGAGCGCGGCATGGCCGCCGCAGGACCACCCGCGCATCTATGTCTGCGGACCCACCGCCTTTGTCGAGGCGGCAGCCGCGGCCCTGGTCGAGAGCGGCCAGCAGCCCAACACGATCAAGACTGAGCGGTTTGGACCGACCGGGGGTTGACGTGACCTACGTGCTCGATGGCAATGCGATCGCCGGCGACCTGTTCGCCGTATACGGCCGGGAGATGACCGCCGTCGTGGCTCGCTGCCGCCACTGCGGTACTGCATCCGCGGTCGCCGAGCTATGCGTCTACCCCCGCGCGCCGGGCACGGTCGTCCGCTGCCCCAGCTGTCACGCGGTCGTGATGGTGCTGGTCACGATCGGCGATGAATGCCACGTGCATCTGCCGGCTCTCGAGTTTGAGCAATAGGTCTTCGCGACGTGGCTTCAGTGATGCGACTTAGGTCGCAACGGAGCCAGAATCAGTCGCGTGACTCAAGAGAACGCTGGAGCTCGCGGGTCAGGATCGGGCGCCCGTCAGCCGTTCACAACCGACCGGGCCCGCCGTAGCCGCCGCGGTGAGCAACCGGCGATAAGAACTTTGGGAAGGATTTCAGTGGACACCAACCAAGCTGTCCCAGGCGTTAACGGCCGGGTCGTCGAGCGGCTCGACTACACCGTGCCTCGCCTCACGGTACCGGTGCCCGACTGGCTTGAGTTCACACGACACTACGAGGCTGCGGTACCCGATCTGCCCCTTGACGCCGTGAGGAAGCTCATCGCTCGTCGGGCGTCCTGGTCTGAGATGGAGCGACTGATCGGCGACGCAGCGCCGTTCGGATTTCTCATCTACTTCCGCAACGAGGTCGGCCCCGTTATGGAGTTGGCCGGGAATACGTCGCGGTGCACAGCCTATCTGATGGGCAATCACTTGATCGCCGAGCGGATGTTTCGCTACGACCCACGCGCGATGATGTACGCACCCTTGCACACCGTCATCTGGGAGGACCACGAAGGCAACGCGTGGTTCACGATCGACCAACCCAGCGCGCAATTCCAGAGCTTCGGCATCCCCGAGGTCGGCGACGTGGGCGTCGAGCTCGATCACAAGGTGGCGGCACTGCTCGAGGCGCTGTCGGTACCGGTTCCCGGCGTACTGCTGTGACCTTCCCTTGACAGGTCGTCATGACAGGTCAGTGACAGACGCGATACGCAGCAAGTCCTTCTAGCCTGGGCTCCCGGCGCAATCTCCCAGCCACCGAGAAGATCATCGATGTTACACAAGCTCGGCGACCCGACCATAAAGGAGGCGACTTGGCCGCCGCGAGAGCAGCCGCGCATCTACGTGTGCGGACCACCGGCTTCGTCGAGGCGGCAACCCGTGCCCCTGGCCGACAGCGGCCGGCGCCCGGACGGATCAACGCGCCCGGCGACACTGCGTTCTTCAATGACTGACCTTGCGCGCCGTGCTCTACGGTCGCAGTCGCCTTACTCGCCAACCACCGCTAACGACTACAAACGACCAGTCGGGTGACTCAAGAGAACCGAGACGCTGGTCGTCACGATCCATCCCAAGTCAAGCGAGCTAGCTACCGCCACAGAGGAGAGCAGAGATGCCACACAGACTTGACGACCTGATTCACCACCGCAACCACAAAGGAGTGGACCACATGTCAGGTAAACCCAGCATCGTGTTCTGTCACGGGATCTGGGCGGACGGTTCGTGTTTCAGCAAGCTGATCCCGCCGCTTGTGGCGGACGGGTACGAGGTGATCTCCGCCCAGTACAACCTCGACTCAGCCCAGAGCGACATCGATGCCGTGATCCGCACGCTCGACCGTGTTTCGAGTCCTTCGATCCTCGTCGGCCACTCCTACGGCGGCGCTGTCATCACCGGCGCTGGAATCGACGACCGCGTCGTCGGACTCGTCTACATCTCCGCGGTCGCGCCCGATGAGGACGAGACCGCAGCAGAACAGCAGGCCAAGTACCCGACCACCGAGTGTTTGGGGAGATCGAGGTCGCGGACGGCCGGATCTGGATGCTCCCCTCCGGCATCGGGTACTTCTGCGGAGACCTGTCTGAAGAGGAGCAGCAGGTCGTGTGGGCGACCGCGACGCCCCCCGCCGTCGAACTGTTCAACGAGAAGCCCAAAGGCACCGCGTGGAGGACGAAGCCGAGCGCCTACATCGTGGCCAATAACGACCACGCCGTTCACCCAGATCTGGAGCGCGCCTCGGCCAAGCGCATGGGCGCCACGACCTACGCGGTCGACAGCAGCCACGTGCCGATGCTCTCCCAGCCCGACGTCGTGCTCACCGCAATCCGCAACCTCGCGGCAACCCTCCAACGAACCCCGGCGATGGCGTAATTCGCTCCGTCCTCTACGACGGCGCAACCACGATCAGTCCTCTCCGACAGGGTTCCGCTGTCAGGCGGGGCGGCCCTCTGCCCCGCCTGACAGTCCGCCCTGCCCTCATCCACTCCCAATGCTTGCTGGTCGAATCGCACATGGCACCCGGGACGGTTCGACCGCCGGGCCGTCCAGGCGCCGGACCGCAGCGGGCGGCGCAAAATCCTGGAGGTGCAAACCGGACGATGCCCTCGACAACGACATCGACCTGGACGCGCTGGCGTCCTCGACGCCCGGCATGGTCGGCGCTGACCTCAGCCGCCTCAGAGGCCGCAAACCCAGTGGTTCGTCGACCAGGAGGTCCAGCACATGGTCGACACCGCCCACAAGCAGGTCACCGAGGTGCTGACCGAGCACCTCGCCCAGCTAGAGAGCCTTGCGCGGGTATCAGATCTCCATGCTCCGGCGCGGCCCATCGGCGGCCGCGCTCGTTCAGCGCGCGCCGCCCGCACGCGCTTCTACCGGGAGCGCTGATAAAGGGCTCTCGTCCGCTGGTGATCGAGCACATGAATACCGAAGGAGGTCCCAACAGATGCTGCAGTTCGCCTTACCCGCCGGCGATAGGCCGTCCCGGCACACTCACCAGATCCCGGGCTCCAGTCTCTACCCGCACGTGGTCGCTGACGAAGCTCCCTCGTGCGTCCGTTGGCGGCGCGCTCGCACTCGCTGCGGCGCAGATGGTCGACATGCGCGTCACCGGCAGGCAAGGAAGTGACACACCCATTCGCGGTTTTGAGGCGCTGACCCGCCGTCGTGTCCGAGGCACTGTGGCGCGGGCTGCGGTGGGGTACGCCGTGCAATCGTCTCTCGCCCCGTTGGCGGCAGTCGCGGCGGTACTGGCCGGCCAGCGGGTGACGCAGCGATTCGGTGCGGCCGCGCTGGCACCCCTCGCCTTCGTCGGAATCGTCAATCCAGCGCTAGGAATATCCGCTTGGCCCTGGCGCTGGACGAGGAGCGACTGGACGCGCGAGTTGACGCTCAAGAGTGTGATGGCGATCGCCGTCGTCGCCGCCCTCTGATGGTGGGAGCGATCCACATCGGCGGACGCCGCGGTTCTCAGCCAGCGGCTTCGTGTGCGCGGCGGTGAAGGGCGGTTGCCGTGCGGGCGAGGATCTCGTCGGAGAGTTCGGGGTCGTCGACGGCGCGTGCCATCGCGACCGCCCCGACCACAGCGGAGAGGGTCAGGATCGCTTCGTCTCGCTTGGTATCGGGCTCGGCTGATCGGATCAGGCCAGCGAGCCGGTCGATGTACCGTCGTACCTGCCGGCTGTAGGCGTGGCGCGCTCGGGAACCGGATCGCGAGACGTCGGCCGGGAGCGCCGCCACCGCGCAACCGACCTGCGGGTTGTCCCGGTGAGCCTTGCTGACGTAGCCGTCGATGATCTGTGCGAGCTCGGCGCCGGGGTCCATGCCTTCCCCGGTGTCGGCTTGTCGCGATCCGTCGGTGAGCGCCGCGTCGATGGCCTCGTCGATGAGGTCCTCGCGGGAGCCGAAGTGACGGTAGAAGCCCCCGTGGGTCAGTCCTGCTTCTCGCATCAGCTCGGAGACCCTTACGGCGTCGACGCCGTCGCGCCGGATCTGGGCCGCGGCGGCCTTAACGATCCGTGCGTGGCTTGCTTCCTTCTCGGCCTGCGAGCGAGCCATCTTTCCCCTCTTTCGGCGTTTGGTCTTGACATTGAGGATGACACACGTCATCCTCAATATGGATGATGCACATCATCTACATTGTCTCGCGTCAGAGCTCCGACCGGAAGGGACCAGCCCATGTCTAACCTGAATCTCGATGTCCACATCGCGCCGATGAGGCCGATGAAGGGAGCGCCACCGCAGGGGCCCGGCGATGAGCCGATGTGGTCTCCGATGAGCGCAACGCTGATCCACGGGCAGGAAGAGGCGGTGCTCGTCGACACGCTCGTGACGTTCGATCAGGTCGACGCGCTCGCCGACTGGATCGACGGTTTCGGCAAGCGCCTGGTCGGCATTTACATCACCCACGGGCACTCAGACCATTGGATCGGCCTCAGCCGGCTGCGGGAGCGGTTCGGCGACGTGCCCGCATGGGCGAGGCCCAAAGTGTTCGAGCGCGCCGCCTTCGAGGCGACCAACCCCGGCCTCGCCGGTTACTGGCAGGGCGTCTTCCCGGGCGAGATCCCGGAGAAGCCCGAGACACCGGACCGGCTCGAGACAACCTCGATCGAACTCGAGGGCTCCGAGATCACGATCATCGACATCGGCCAAGGCGACACCGAGCACTCCACGATCGTGCACGTGCCCTCGATCCGTGGAGTCGTGGGCGGCGACGTCGTCTACAACGAAGTCCACATGATGACCGCCGAGACCGACACTCGGTCCAGGCAGGACTGGATCGACAATCTCAACCAGATCGCAGCGCTGGACCCGCAGATCGTCGTCTCTGGTCACCACCGGGGAGGAGCGCCGAACGACCCCAAGTCGATCGGCGAGTCCCAGCAATACCTCCGCGACTTCTCCCGCGTCGTCGAGACCGAGGAGACCGTTGAGGACATCGTCAAAGCGATGCTGGCGCTGCATCCCGACCGCGACAACCCTCGCGTCGTGTGGCACTGCGCCCGAGAAGCCGTCAAGAAGCGCGAACAGGCCTAACCCTTCGAGGACGAAGCCGCGCTGGCACATCGCGGCCGAGAACAACCGCACGTCCACCCCGATCTGGAGCACTCGGCGCCGGAGGCGATGGCGCCGCCACGCAGGCAATACCGCGGGGAGACTCGGGAGACCTGTCCGAAGGCGACACCGCCCGCTGGCCCCGGCGTGGCCCAAAGTGTCCGGAAGGGGCAGTCTCGCGAGCTCCGTAGGACCGTCGCGAGACTGCTGCTAGTTCGTGCGAACAGAAGTCGGGCTGGGTGCCTTCGCTCATGTTGCGTCGGGGGGTCGCAAGCGCGTTGTGCTGCGCCGGCCCCGGGCGATCTCGCCCGTCTCGGCTTCGCGCCACGCTCGCAGGAGGAGCGCCACCCAGGCACGGTAGGGGCGCCAAGATTCGGTGATCTGGTGGATCGCAGAGTCGTTGGATGTGCTGTAGGCGGAGCGGATGGCGTCATCGAGCCGTGTGTCATGGGCAGGCAATGCGTCGGGGTTGCCGGCACCGCGGATGAGGATGAGTTCGGCGGAGAACGGTCCTATGCCCGGCAGCTGTTGAAGGTGCTCAAGCCCTTCCTCGTAGGTCATGCCCCGAAGTCGGTCACGCGTGAGCGCGCCGTCCTCGGCAGTGGTCGCAAGCGCGCGGAGCTGACCGATCTTGCGGTCGGTCAGCCCCGGCTGGGGTGCGGAGAGCTGAGCGAGCAGTGCCGGCGCGGGAAACGCCCCGGATTTGCCGAGCTCATCACTCAGACGCTCCTTGATTGTGGCGGCCTGCGTCATCCGGATCCGTTGCCCGATGATCGCCCAGGCTGCGGCCTCATACGGGGTGTAGAACAAAACCGGTCGCAGTCCGGGAAACCGTCGCTGCAGCGCTCTGACAACATCGTCGCGTTCGCCGAGGGCAGCGAAGTCGGTCCCATCAACGTCGAGTGAGAGCATCCGCTCGAGGTCGCGTGCTGCCTGACGGGCGAGCTCCGCTGGTGGCTGATCGCCGAGCTCGGCATGGATCGCCTCATGGTCCTGGCGCACCGTGACCTGCACGGTGCGCCAGTCGCCGTCGACCGCCCAGGCGTAGCGCAGCGCCTTCGGTGGTCCCTCAGCCCGGGTGCCGGGAAAGTCTTCGGCAAACGCGGCCGCCGCGGTCAGCGAGAACTGGCCGAGCGGATGAAAGGTGATCGCCATTAGGCGGCATCGTGGATCGTCACCGCGTACCCATCGGGATCCCGGAGAGCGAAGGTGCGGCCGAACGGGCCGTCAAACGGGTCGGTCAAGATCGTGACCCCGCGCCCGGCGAGCTGGTCATGCAACGTCTGGGCGTCATCGACCTTGAGCCAGAGCGCGATGCCGAGGCCGGGCTGACCGGAGTCAAGATCGGTGTCGGGCAGCGGCTCGCGGACGGCGAACGGGATCGGTTCGCTGGCGAACACCACGGCGCCAGGCGGTGAGGCAGGCGCACGGCGCAGGCCGACACGGTCCTCGTAAAACGCGGCGGCGGTGTCGAGATCGCGGACCTGCAGAGAGATGAAGTCGGGACCAACGGGCATCGGAACACTCCTATTCGCTTGTCAACGTCTTGACGACTAGGATATGTCAAGATGTTGACGTGAGTCAAGTCGATCTCGATACCGCCGTTGGCTATGTGCTCAAACGAACCACGGTCGCCCTGCGGACCGCGATGGACGCAGCCCTGCGAGACCACGATCTGACCGTCCCCCAATACTCGTGTCTGGAACAGCTCGCCCACAGACCCGGGCTCACCAACGCCACACTCGCACGTGGCACGTTCGTCTCCCGTCAGGCAATGCACCAGCTCCTAGGCACGCTGCGAAGCGTCGACCTTGTCCAAAGCGATGGCGCCGGCCGCCACGAGCACTTCAGGCTCACCGACACCGGCGCCAAGCGCCTCGTCGGCGCCTCCGCGGCCGTCGCCGCCGTGCAGGAGCGGATGCTCGCCACCTTTGACTCCGAACAGCGACGACGGCTCTACGCCGATTTGGCCGCCTGCGCCGACGCTCTCAGCTAAGACCGCATATCGATGACGTGCCCCCGCTGACTGTCGGGACTCGAGGGCATCCGTCGTCAATGACGCGCTGGACCGCGCTTCTGGTTTGTCGCGAGGGTGTCCGCCTAACTGTGTAGGCGGCGCTTCTGGGCTGACGGATGCGCACGGCGGGAGGTCCGCGCCAAGCTCCTCGACGAGCAACGGCGCCGGGTACGCGGCGACGAGCGTGCCGGCCACCTCGCGCAGGCGGAGGACGTTCGAGTCCAGGGTGCGGCTGGCTGCCATGGCCCGGAACCCTTACACGCCGCGCAGGAGCTCCTCGCGCGTCAATACGAATGGCAAACTTTGGTCCCCTAGGGGCGGCAAGGGACCCGAGGGGCGCAACAGTCCGTGGCAGAGAGCTGCGTCCCTTACCCGGCGTCGTGCGTGTCCGCGGCCGAGTTTCCTAACCAGGGGGCTGTCTGAGATAGCGTCGGGCCACACGGACCTCACGCGGAGGTCCACGACGGAGGGAGACCGATAATGGGGTATCTCGCACGGCGCAGGCCGTCGGCGGCGATGGTGGTCGCGATCGTCGCGCTGGTCGTGGCCGCATCGGGTACCGCGGTGGCGGCGACCAACCTGACCACCGGCGACTCGCTGATCGCCAAGCGCTCGCTGTCGGGGAACCGCTTGCGCAACCACACGGTCACCGGACAGCAGATCAAGGTGAGCTCGCTCGGCACCGTGCCGAGCGCCCAGCATGCCACCACCGCGGACACGGCGACCTCGGCGTCGATCTCGAGGGTCACGTACGTCTCGTCGACGGTTCCGGTCGACACAGCTGGGCTCCCATTTTCCTACATAGGTACGGTCTCGTGCCCGGCGGGGACGATCGTCACCGGAGGCGGCGCCAGCGTTCCGTCGATTACCGACGGACGCGTCGACGAGAGCTACCCGGTCGGAAATACGGGCTGGACGGCCGACTTCGAAGGGCTCACCACCGGCACGATCTACGCGATCTGCGCGCCGGCCGCGGCCACCTCGCCGTGATCTGACCCAAGCTGACCGCCGGACCGAGCCCTCCTTCGCGAGGGCGCCAGTTTCAATTTTTTTTCGACGGCGACCGTCGCCGGTCATTGCCGTCCCGTTGACGGTCGCGTCAACGCACCGGCGCTGGCCTGGGACTGGATCGCCGCTAAGCCCGAGAGCGAGCGCAAGCTCCGCCGCAATAGCAGGCATTTCGCCGATGGGCGGTACTGGGCTCGAACCAGTGACCTCCTGCTTGTAAGGCAGGCGCTCTACCAGCTGAGCTAACCGCCCCGGGGGCGCTCGATGGTACTAACGGACGCGCACCGGCGCGGCGATCGTCACTTGCGACTCGGTTGCACCACGAGCGCGCTCCCGCCGCCGAGACGGACCGGCTCGGCGATCGCCTCGGCCCGGCCGTTGCCGAACATCTGCAGTGCGGTCGCGTCGCCCGGATAGTTGTCGAGCGGCAGGATCGAGCCGGTGGCGAGGGAGAACTTCTCGCCGTACTGGCTCGTGAGCTGCTGGGCCAGCGCGCTGTTGTAGAAGTCCGGCTCGGCCAGTGAGGTGTTCGACGACGAGTTCGTCTGGCTGACGCGGGGCGCGGCGAGCGCGGCCGGCAGGCCCATGCCGAAGTCGACGTGGTTGATGAGGGTCTGGACGACGGTCGTGATGATCGTCGAGCCGCCGGCGGCGCCGATCGCGAACACGGGCCGCCCGTTCCGAAGCGCGATGACGGGGCCCATGCTCGAGCGCGGCTCCTTGCCGGCCGCGGGCAGATTCGGGTCAGGGGCGCCCGACGAGGGCGGGGCGAAATCGAAGTCGGTCAGCTCGTCGTTGAGCAGGAAGCCGTAGCCGGGCACGACCTGGCCGCTGCCGCCGAAGAAGTTGATCGTGTTCGTGTAGGCGACGATGTCGCCCCACTTGTCCTCGGTGACGATGTTGTTCGTGTGATGGGCCTCGGGTGACGCCGACGACGCCTGGGTCGACCCAGCGGTGCCGCTGCAGCCCGCGAACGGGGCGAACGGCGAGCCGGCCGCGACCGGCGAGGTCAGCGCGGTGCTGCCGATCAGGCAGCGGCGCGTCGCCGCAAACGACGGATTGAGCAGGCCGGAGAGCGGTACCTGGACGTAGTCGGGATCGCCGACGTAGGCGTTGCGGTCGGCGTAGGCGAGCCGGGACGCCTCGAGGTAGTGGAACAGGGCCTCGGCGCGCGGCTCGGAGCCGAGCGGGTAGCCGTTGAGGATGTTCAGGATCTCGCCCTCGGTCGAGCCGCCGCTCGACGGCGGGGCCATCCCGTAGACCTTCAGGCCCCGGTAGGTCACCTGCGTCGGCGCCAGGATTCGCGTGCGGTAGGACCGCAGATCGTTCATCGCCATGATGCCCGGGTTCGTGACGATCGTCTGTCCCGGCGTCAGCACGGGGTGATCGTCCGCCTGGACGACCGCTTGTCCGATCGGCCCGTCGTACAACGCCGATGGCCCTCGGCGCGCGAGCAGCTCGTAGGTGTGCGCGAGGTCCGGGTTGCGCAGCCGCGTCCCGACCGGCAGCGGATCACCCGACGGCGTGAGCAGGAGGGACCGGCTCGCCGGGTACGCCTGCAGCGTCGACAGGCCGGATTGCTCGAGCTGGTTGAAGTCGAAGTTGACCGCGAAACCGCGCTTGGCGAGGCCGATCGCCGGCTGCAGGTCGGAGTCGAGCGAGAGCCGGCCGAACTTGCGCACGGCCGTCGCCCACGTCGCGACGTTCGACGGCACACCCGTCGACAGCGGCTGATCGGACGCCGCCGTGTAGTTCATCGGCTGACCCGTCGTCGGGTCGATGAACAGGCTCGTCGTGCAGGCCGCCGGGCAGCTCTCGCGGCCGTCGATCGTCGTGACCGTGTGCGTACGCGCGTTGTAGATGACCATGAAGCCGCCGCCACCCGGCCCGGCGACGAACGGAACGGTCACCCCGAGGGCGCTCGCCGTTGCGACGGCCGCGTCAACGGCGTCGCCGCCCCGGCGGAGCACATCGATGCCGGCCCGGCTGGCCCCGACGTCCATCGAGGCGACGGCGCCGCCCGTCCCGACGGCGAGCGGCTCGTTCGGATACCGGGGGCCCGGGCCCGCGGCGGACGCGCCGGCCGGCACCACGACGCAGGCGACGGCGCACAGCACCGAGACGAAAGTTGCAATTCCTCGATGACGCATAACCGCCCACCTCCCAGGAAGCCTCAGGACACATGTGAAGCTCCCCAAAGGAGGCGAGTCGGAAACCACAAGATCCGACGCACCGAGGTCTGCGCGGAGAGTGCTCGCGCGGTGTCGAGCCCGAGCCCTACGGCCAGGTTGGTTTCCAACCTGCTTGCCTTGTCGGCCAGACGTCAGTTGATTACATTTCCGTCGGGTGGCGGGGGCCCCGTCCGGACCGCCGATGAACGAAACCCGCGCGACATGAGAATCGAAGAAAACATCTCGGGGAACGGCGCCGAGCCGCAGCGGAGCGCGGCGACCGCGACTGCAACCGCGGCTGCGGCTGCGGCTGCACGGCAACCCCAACGGCAACGGATCGAAGCCCGATGCTCGAGATCTCGAACGCGATGGTCCGTGTCTACAAGGAGGCGTTCGGCCGCGGCCCGACAAAGGCTCGGGCGGCGTTTGCGGGACCGGACACGCTCGTGGTGATCCTCGAGGCCAGCCTGACCGTGGCCGAACGCAACCTCGCGGCGATGGGCGAGCACCAGCGGCTGCGCGAGTCCCGGCTGTTCTTCCAGCAGGCGCTCGAGGACAAGTTCCGCGCGGTCGTCGAGGAGGCCCTCGGCCGGCGTACGGTGGCGTTCGTGGGCGGGATCGACACCCACCGCGACGTCGCGATCGAGGTCTTCACGCTGGAGCCCGCCGGGGACGCGGCGGACGCGTGATGGTTCATACTCGCTAGCTCTCAGCAGATCGGAACGTAGATCGTAGACCGCGTTGGTCCGAGCGCAATGGCCGCCCCAGACCGAGTCCGCCTGCTCGACACCAAGCTCGAGTTCACGCGTCACCTGGCGCCAGATGAGCGCGCCGACGTCGCGGCGGTCACGCTGCCGGTTGTCAATGTAGCTCGGGGGCCGCTCCAGCTTGACGCACTGCTCCGAGCCCACGGCGGGTTTGCCGCGACGGTCCTCGAAGGGATGCTGGTGCACTCGTTGACGATCGGCGATCAGTCCGGAATCCATCTGCTCGGGCCGGGAGACCTCCTCCTTCGCGGCAGCGACATGCCCCCTCCATGGCTCGAGGATGTCGCGTTCCGGACGGCCGCTCCGGCGCGCCTGGCCGTGCTCGGCGCCGAATTCATCGGCGCGGCGCGGCGGGCGCCCCAGGTCATTCCAGCCCTGTATGAGTGCGTAGCCGACCAGATGCATCGGTTGACCGGGCAGCTCGTCATCTGCCAGCTCCCGCGCGTGGACCAGCGCGTGCTCGCGATCATGTGGCTGCTGGCCGAGTCCTGGGGACAGGTGACTCCCGGCGGCATCCGCCTGCCGCTGGCGCTGACGCACGAGACGCTCGGTGCGATGGTCGGGGCCCGCCGGCCAACGGTGACGCTGGCGCTGCGAAAGCTGAGCCAGCAGGGCGCGATCATCCACCAGGATTCAGGCTGGCTGTTGCTGGAGCCCCCGCCCGAACCCGGGCCGAGCGTTCCGGCGAAGATACTTCCGCCGGAGATAGCGGGCGTCTCGATTTCGCGGTGGGCGCCACCGCTCGAGCCGGCGCCCGATCCGAGCGTCCGCTATGCGGGACTGAAGGAAACGGTCCGTCAGCTGCGCGAGCAGCACCGCCAGGACCGGCAGCAGACCCGCGAGCAGCTGAAGCGGATCCGGACCGCGCGAGTGCGCATGCTCGCGACGCGCAAGCAGATCTCCGAGGATGCCCTCAGGAGGCGGCGTCCTCCATCATCATGATCACGCCGGAGACCTCTCCGTCGCCGTCGCCCCCGAGCGGAACGAACGTGACGCGGCATTGGAACGGCTTGCCCCGCCGGTTGGTCGCCTCGAGCACCGCTTCCTCGCGGGCCGATCCCCCGGTCAGGGTGTCGCGGATCTGGTGACGCAGCTTCTCGACCGGAAGTCCGATGTCGAGTGACATCAGATGCTCGTCCTCGGCTTCCCCGGACGTCAGCCCCCATAGCTCGCGGGCCCTGCCGTTCCAGATCTGCACTCGCAGACTGCGGTCGAGCACCGCGACGGCCGTGCCGATCGTCGTCAGGATCGTCTCAAGGAACGCATTGACGTCGTTGACCTCCTGTGTGCGGTGCCGGAGCTCGTCGTTCATCGTCTCGAGCTCCTCGTTGGACGAGTGGAGCTCCTCGTTCATCGTCTCGAGCTCCTCGTTGGTCGACTGGAGCTCCTCGTTGGTCGTCTCGAGCTCCTCGTTGGTCGACTGGAGCTCCTCGTTGGTCGTCTCGAGCTCCTCAACCGTCGACTGCAGTTCCTCGTAGGCCTGCTCGAGCTCCTGTTTGGAGCTCGTCAGCTGATCCTGGAGGCGGTGGGCCTCGGTGACGTCGATATAGGCGATGCTCGTCCCCATCGCCACCCCGTCGCTCGCGAGTGGCACGAGGCGAATATCGAAGACCCGCTCGCTATCGCCCGTGCGCCAGTGAACCGTCCTGATGTCGGACGGACGCATGTCACGATCGAGCGAGTCGAGGTGGCCGCGGAGCTCGAGCGGGCGGTAGGAGAGCTCGAGATCCTGAATCGGCCGTCCGAAGTCGTTCAGCCCCAAGCCGAACAGCCTGCGAGCCGTGTCATTGGCCATGATCATCGCGCGGTTGTGGTCGAGCACGATCTGCGCGGCGCCGACGATGTCGAACGCCGCTTCGCGGAGGTGGTCGGCCTCGGTCGGCATGTGGCCACGAACGCCATCAGCGACCATCACGCGAGCGCGATCGCGGAGCGTCGGCCTGACCACCTTCCGGAACACCCGCCGCTTGAGTTCGACCGATGCGAACAGATCGGTGTGCGTGATCAGCATCTCGGACTTGCCGAGCAGGAGATATCCGTCGTTGTCGAGCCCGAAGTGGAAGCGCCGGAGGATCTGCGTCTGCGTCTCCGCGGTGAAGTACATGAGGGTGTTGCGGCACACGAGCAGATCGATGCGCGAGATCGGCGCGTCCTGGATCAGGTCGTTGCGACCGAAGATCACGCACCGCCGCAGATCCGCGCGGAACACATAGCGTTGGTCGGTCCGCTCGAAGAAGCGCTCGAGCGCGTCGTGTGGCACGTCCTCGATCTGCCGCGGCATGTAGGCCCCGTGGCGGGCTTGGTCGAGAGCCTCCTCGTCGATGTCGGTGGCATAGATCTTCACTCGCTCCCGGAAGCTGGCATCGCCCAGCACCCGCGCGAGCACCATTGCGACGGTGTAGGGCTCCTCGCCCGACGCACAGCCGGCGCACCAGACCCGAAGCGGCGAGTCGGGCTTGCGTGCGGCCAGCAGTTGCGGGGCGATCTCGGTCGCGAGGTACTCCCAGGTCTCGGGATCCCGGAAGAAACCTGTGGTGTTGATCAGAAGCGTGTTGAACAGCTCGGCGAACTCGTTGCCCTGCAGCTCGAGGTAGTCGACATAGTCGTCATAGCGCTCGGCGCCGACCGCCGCCATTCGCTTGGCGACGCGGCGCTGGATCGTCGAGCGCTTGTAGCCCGTGAAATCGAAGCCTCGGGTCTCCTTGATGAACTCGAGCAGCGCGTCGAGGGTGGCGTCCGCCCGCGCGGCGCTCATCTGGCGCGCTCCTGCTCAGCGATGCGAGGCCCACGCAACTCGGCCTGCAGAGCCATACGCCCGAGCAGGGCGGCGCGGTCGGCGGGGGCACGGACCGCCGCCCGCAAGGCGCCGTCGACGCTGTCGGCCTGTGCGTCTATCAGCGCGTCGGGAGAGTAACGATGCCCGGCCGGGCACTCCCACCGCGCCACGCCGGCCTCGACGCGCTGGCTGAGCACCTCTCCGCATTCGGGGCACACGGCGTTGACCTGCTCGCCCGCGGGCGGGTCAGAATCGTCGGACGAGGTGCCCCACGGCGGACCCTCTCCGTTGACCATTGCCGCGATCGTGCTCGCGACCAGCCGCGATGGGACGATCGCATCCACGTCCACGTGGGCGATCGCACTCGCCGGCATGCCGGGGTACATCGCCTCGTTCGGATCCTGCACGATCGTCGCGCCGCCGTTCGCCTTGATCAGCGCCAAACCGGCCGACCCGTCGTCACGGGTCCCGGACAGCACCACGCCGACGACGCGGCGGTCGAGCGCCGCCGCCGCTGAACGGAACAGGACGTCGATCGACGGCCGGTGACCGTTCTCGCGGGGGTCAGCGGTGACTCGAACGTGCCCATGCTCGATTACGAGGTGGTGGTCTGGCGGCGCGACGAGGATGAGCCCCTGACGCAGCCGCTCACCGTCCCGCGCCGACCGGCACGGCAGCCGCCCCGCCCTCCCCAGGATGTGCGCGAGCATGCTCGGACTACCGGGCGCGATGTGTAGCACGATGCAAATCGCCGCCCGCAGATCGGCCGGCAACCCCTGCACGACACGCGTGAGAACCTCGACGCCACCGGCCGAGGCGCCAATCACAACCAGGTCGCGCCGCCCGTCGTGCTCCGCGTGGATTCGATCCCCTTCCACACTGGACAGCGTACGCTTAGTCGGGGCCCCGAACCAGCTTTCGGCGTGGCGCCTGGCGTCCGCGCCAAAGGCGGCCGGCCAGGCCTGAAAGACCGTGCTCGGCGATGAGTCTTGCTGTCCGGCGACGTCTAACCCGCATCAGACCGACGCCGACTCGCCGAAAGGAGCGGACCGTGACCGCCGATAACCGCCACCGCTGGATCGCGCTCGTGCTGCTGTGCATGGGCTCGCTGATGATCGTGCTCGATACGACGATCGTGAACGTCGCCCTGCCGTCGATCCGCGCCAGCCTCCACTTCTCCCAGACGTCGCTCGCATGGGTGGTCAACGCCTACATGCTCACGTTCGGCGGCTTCCTGCTGCTGGGCGGGCGGCTGGGCGATCACTTCGGTCACCGGCGCCTGCTCGTCGGCGGGATCACGCTGTTCACGGTGGCATCGCTCGCCTGCGGGCTGTCGAGCGCCGAGGGCATGCTGGTCGCGGCGCGCGCGGTTCAGGGATTCGGCGGCGCGATCGTCTCCGCGGTGTCGCTGTCACTGATCGTGTCGCTCTTCGTCGAGCCCGCCGACCGCGTGAAGGCGATGGGAGTCTTCGGGTTCGTGGCCGCCGGCGGCGGCACGCTCGGCGTGCTGCTCGGCGGCGTGCTCACCGATCTGCTCACCTGGCACTGGATCTTCCTCGTCAACGTTCCGATCGGAATCGCGGTCTGCATCCTGTCCGCCCGAGTGCTCCCGGCGAACCGGGCGTCGCATGCCGGCGGCCGTCTCGATGCCGCAGGCGCGGTGATCGTGACCGCGGGCCTGATGACCGCGGTGTACGCGATCGTCAACGGGAACCAGGTCGGGTGGCTGTCGGGCCGGACGGTCGGCCTGCTCGCGGGCTCGATTGTGCTGCTCGCGGCGTTCCTCGTGGTCGAGTCGCGTGTGCGCGCGCCGCTAGTGCCGCTCGGTCTGTTCCGGCGCCGCAACCTCGCGACCGCCAACGTGGTCGGCGTGCTGTGGGCGGCGTCGATGTTCGCGTGGTTCTTCCTGTCGGCGCTGTACCTCCAACTCGTGCTCGGGTACACCCCGCTGCAGGTCGGCCTGGCGTTCCTGCCTGCGAACCTGATCATGGCCGCGTTGTCCCTCGGCCTGTCGGCGAAGCTCGTGATGCGCTTCGGGATCAAGCGCCCGCTGGTGGGCGGGCTGACCCTCGCGTCGATCGGGCTCGAGCTGCTGGCGCGTGCACCGGTACACGGTCATTACGTGGCCAACCTGCTGCCGAGCATGATCCTGCTCGGGTTCGGCGCGGGGGCTGCCTTCAATCCGATGCTGATGGCGGCGATGGGTGATGTCGAGCAGAACGAGGCCGGCCTGGCCTCCGGGATCGTCAACACCTCGTTCATGATGGGAGGCGCGCTCGGGCTGGCGATCCTCGCGAGCGTCGCGGCGTCGCGCACCCACCACCTGGTCGCCGCCGGAAGCCCTCACCTGGAGGCGCTCGTGGGCGGCTACCGGGTCGCGTTCGTCATCGGCGCCGCGTTCGCCGCGCTGGCCGCCGCCGGAAGCGCGCGGTTGCTCCGCGCCGGCGCGATTGCCCCCGCCCGCGACGGCGCCCGGGAACACGCCGGCGCCCCGTCGCGCAAGCCGGCGCTGGCGGACGCGTAACCTCCGCCCCGTGGACCGCGCTTAGGTCGATCAGATAGTGGGCGGGATCTACAGGATCGCGCTGTGGTCTCTGCGGACCGGCATCACGTTCAACCAGTTTCTGATCGACGACGAGGCGCCGACGCTCTTGCACACGGGACGGTATGAGCACTACGAGGCCGTCGCCGCCGCGATCGGGGAGGTTCTCGATCCGGCGCGGCTCGCCAATATCGTGCTGCTGCACTGGGAAGGCGACGAGAACGGCGGCATGGATCGGTTCATGTCGCACGCCAAGGACTCCGAACTCGTCGGCTCGGCGTTGTCGATCGCGCTCAACGCATCGGGGTTCGGGCTGCAATCCCGCACCCGTGGGTTCCAGGACGGCGAGACGCTCGACCTCGGTGAGCACAAGCTTCGCTTCATGGAGACCCCGCACGTACACCACTCGGATTCGATGATGGTGGTCGAGGAGACGACCAGCAGCGTGTTCCCGTCGGATCTCTACCTACAGCCCGGCGAGCAGTCAGCCGTGACAGGCGAGAACCTGGCGGAGGAGATGCTCGGGGCGTACCGGAGCTATGGGATATTCGCCCACGAGGACCCGGTCCGAGCCGTGGCCCGCCGTGCCGCGTCTCCCTCAAGATTGCGGCGGTGTGCCCCGAAAGGCGGTGCATGAGCCAGATCCGGCCGCGACGGCCGGGAATCTCGCGAACGCGAGCAGCAGGTAGGCTCGCCCGTCGGCAGCCAACAAGGAGGAACCGATGGTGAAGTTCGTGGTCATGTACGGCCAGCCCGAGGACCCGGCAGCGTTCGACGAGCATTACGCCAGCACGCACGTCCCGCTTGTGGAGAAAATCCCGAATCTCCGGCGGTTCGAGGCCGGAAAGGTGCTCGGCACGCCCGACGGCAGCGCGCCGCCGTTCTACTACCTCGCCGAGCTGTATTTCGAAGACGCTGCCGAGCTCCAGGCGTCGTTCGGGAGCCCGGAGGGCCAGGCGGCGGGCGCCGACGTGGAGACGTTCGCCACCGGTGGCGCCACGGTCATGATCGCCGAGGCATGACCGTGGTCTGACGGGTCACCCGGACAGATCGAGTGACAGCCACACCTGGTCCCGGAGCGGAACCCCGTCGATCTCGACGTACGGATAGCCCGCCTCGGGCGTGAACACATCTCGCACGACGCGCTCCAGCCGGAACCCGAGCCGCTGGTAGAAGTGCAGAACCCGGGCGTCGGCGGGCGAGGTCGACAGGATCAGCGTCGCAACATCCTCGTCGCGGCACACGGCAATGGCACGGTTGACAAGCATCCGGCCGACACCCTGCCCCTGGCGATCGTGGCGCACCGCCACGCTCTTCAGCTCGACTTCGCCGGCACGCTCGCCGTCGATGAGCTGGACGTGGCCGACGAGCGCCGGCCCGTCGCCGGCGACGAGCACGCGCCCGAGATCGCGGTAGCTCGCCACCGCGGCCGGCGACTCGTCGGCCAGCGCGAACAGGTCAGCGAGCTCTTCGCGCGACCCCTCGAACCACTCGATCCTCACTCTCCGACACTCTTGAGGACCTCGGCGGCCAGGGCCGGCTCGAGGTCGATCTGGCTCGTGGCCATGATGCGGCCGATCATCATGTACTGACCGATCACCAGCAGCAGGTGCATGATCTCGCGCGGGGTGAAGCGCGCGGTCATCGCGGCGAAGGTCCCGTCGTCGGGGGCGGCGTCGCGCACCACCTGGGTGGTGAAGGCCACCACGAGCCGGCCGTCGGCCCCGAGCACGGCGGCGTCGAGGTCACCCCGCTCGATCGCATCCAGCTGCTCCTGCGTCCCGCCCACGGCGAGCGTGATCGCGGCGTGCTGAATCCACTCGTACTCGGCACCTGGCGTCATCGCCGCGACCCGGGTGATCGCGAACTCTCGCAGCAGGCTGTCGAGTTCGTCGCCGTCGAACAGACGGCCGCCGAACCGCATCCACGCCGGGAACGCGCCTTGGGCGTTCGCAACCATGCGGAAGATGCCCAGGTCGGGCGCCTTGCCGAGCACGGCGGCAACGTGCGGTTCCGCGTCGTCCGGGTCGAGATACGGGAGCCGGGCCACGTCGCGACCTTACACCGGATCGCGAGGGCCGCGAGTAGGCTGACGCGGCCAAACGAGATCACAGGAGCAATGAGCGTGAACGTTTCCTCGAGGTTCGACGTGTCCGGGTTCGGCGTGATCGTCACGGGCGGTGCCAGCGGCCTGGGGCTCGCCTACGGAGAGGTGCTCGCGGCGCACGGCGCGCGAGTCACGTTGATCGACGTCGACGGCGACGCGGTCGCCGCGCAGGCCTCACGTCTCGCGGCCGAGGGCCTCGACGTGCGAGGCGCGGCCGCCGACGTCACCGACCACGCCCGTCTCGATCGCGCGATCGACGACGCGGCGGAGACGTACGGCCGGCTCGACGTCGCGTTCGCCAACGCCGGCATTGATCCCGGCGCCGGGTTCGTCGGTGCCTGGGCCGGAGGGCAGCGGCCACGCGTCGAGGAAGGCGCGATCGAGCGCTACACCGACGAGCGCTGGAACCGCGTGATCGACATCAATCTCAACGGGATCTTCGCCACCACGCGCGCCGCCGCGCGCCACATGCGCCCGCGCCGGTCCGGGAGGATCATCGTGACGACATCGCTCGCCGCGACCAAGACCGAGCCGGCGATCGGGTCTGCCTACATGGCGGCGAAGGCCGGCGCCAGGCACCTCATGCACATGCTCGCGCTCGAGTTGGCCGCGGACGGCATCACCGTCAACGCGATCGCGCCCGGGTTCTTCGTCACGAACATCGGCGGCGGCCACGCGCACCACCCCGACGTGCAGGCGGCGCTCGCCAAGGACATACCGATGCATCGCGTCGGCTTCCCGGCTGACATCAAGGCGCTGGCCCTGTTCCTCGCCGCGCCGGCGTCGGAGTACATCACCGGTCAGGAGATCGTGATCGACGGCGGCTGGGGACTCGGCGTCGCCGACTGAGTCGCGCTCGCCCGGCGGGCGCGGCGGATCGCCTGGCGCCGCCGCGTCCCGGCGGCGCGGTCCTCGTCGATCGCCCCAAGCTCGAGCGCGCGACGGCGCCCCACCGCGCCCAGGTCGTAGTGATCATTCTCCGGACGCCCGGGCTTTGACTGAAACCACTGCCGCCGCAGGCCCAGTTGCTCGGCGAACTCGTGCAGCTCCCAGAGCGTGTCGGCCTGGAGGTGCCCACCGCCGCTCCAGCGCCCCCAATCGCCGACCGCGAACGCGTTGTCGACGTAGACGGTCACCCTGTGCACCGTAGCGGCTCTGGGAAGGTGTTACCTCCGAGGTAACCGCGCGGAGCGGTCATTACCCACGGGGTAATCGACAGCCCGGGTGCCGGTCGTCACCGTGACCGGCATGACTACACAAACGAACTCATCCACGCTGGCGGTCCCGGCGAGTGTCGGTTCTCTACCGGCCAAGACCGGTGACCTGGCGGCCCTTCCCGTGCTGCTGGTCGGCACGTTCATGGTCGTGCTCGACTTCTTCATCGTCAACGTCGCGCTGCCCTCGATGCAGCACGACCTCAACGCCGGCACCGGCGCGATCGAGTGGGTCGTGGCCGGCTTCGCGCTGACCTCGGCGGTGTTCCTGATCACCGCGGCGCGGGTCGGCGACCGGATCGGCCGGCGGCGCACGTTCTCGATCGGCCTTGGGGTGTTCACGCTTGCCTCCGCCGCGTGCGGCGCCGCCGGCGGTCCGACGGTGCTCGTGGCGGCGCGCCTGGCGCAGGGCGTCGGCGCGGCGCTGGTGATGCCGAACGTGCTGTCGATCATCAACGTGACATACGCCGGCCCCGAGCTTCCCCGCGCACTCGGGATCTACGGCCTCGTGATGGGGCTGGCCGCGGCGTGTGGCCAGCTGATCGGCGGCGGGCTGATCCAGGCCGACGTCGCCGGGCTCGGGTGGCGCCTCTGCTTCCTGATCAACGTGCCCGTCGGCATCGCCGCGCTCGCGCTGGCGCCACGATTCGTCCCGGAGTCCCGCTCTGAGAGGCGGACGCCGCTCGACCTGGTGGGGACCGTGCTGCTGACCGCCGGGCTAGCCGCGGTCGTGCTCCCGCTCGTCGAGGGCCGGCAGCATGGTTGGCCGGCCTGGACCTGGATCTCGCTCGCCGTCGCTCCGTTGCTGCTGCTCGGCTTCGTCTCGCATCAGCGCCGGCTGGCGCGCCGCGGCGGCGAGCCGCTGCTGGCGCCGGCGATGTTCCGCGCCCGCTCGTTCACCGCCGGGCTGCTCACGCAACTCGTGTTCTGGTGCGGACAGGCGTCGTTCTTCCTCGTGCTCGCGCTGTACCTGCAACAGGGGCGCGGCCTGAGCGCGCTCGATGCCGGGCTCGTGTTCACGATCATGGCGGTCGCGTACGTCGCGACGTCCGCGCAGGCGCCGGCGCTCGTCGTTCGCTTCGGCCGGCGTCTGCTCGCGATCGGGGCGCTCGTGCTCGCCAGCGGCCACGGCCTGCTGCTCGCCGCGGTCGCCGACGTCGGCGTCGGGGGCTCGATCGTTCCGCTGTTCCCGGGGCTCGCGCTGATCGGCGCGGGGATGGGCCTGCTGCTGGTGCCGCTGACGACGACGATCCTGTCGAGCGTCGACACCCAGCATGCCGGCGGCGCCTCCGGCGCGGTCACCACCGTGCAGAACGTGGGCGGCGCGCTCGGAGTCGCGATCACCGGCGTGATCTTCTTCGGCGCGCTGCACGGCGGCTATGCGCACGCGCTCGAGCTGAGCCTGATCGAGCTGGGTGCCCTGTTGCTCGGTGTAGCGGTGCTGACGCGCCTCCTGCCGGCGACCCCGCGCCGCTAAGCGGTGTCGGTCAGAGGGTCCAGACGTCGTCGCGGAGGATCGGCGTCGCCTTGCCGGCGGCGTCGATCCCGTCGACGGCGATCTCGGGCCCGCCGATCATGATGTCCTGGTGGACGGCGGAGACGTTGAACCCACGCCGCGCGCGCTCGTCCGCATCGCCGGGAAGGTCCGGAACCGTGAACGGATAGGCGGCGCCGAGCGCGATGTGGCAGGTGGCGTTCTCGTCGAGCAGGATGTCGCTGAACACGCGCCCGCTCCGCCCAACCGGCGAGGTCCCGTCGACGAGCGCCACCTCGCCGAGTCGCACCGCGCCGGGGTCGGTCTCGAACCGGGCGCGCGCCGCGTCAGCGTTACGGTCGGCCTGGACGTCGACGACCCGGCCGTCTTCGAAGCGGAGCCGCAGCCCTTCCACGGTGGCGCCGCCAATCAACGAGATCGGCCGGGTCGCTGCCACGGTGCCGTCCGCGATCCGGTTGTCGGGCGTCGTGAACACCTCTTCGGTCGGCATGTTCACGATCATCTGGCGGCCCCAATTGGTGGCAAAGCGCGGACACATCCATAGCGCGCCCGGCATCAGGCCGAGCGTGAGGTCGGTCCCCGGTCCGTGGAACCGCAGCGATTGAAAGCCGCGCTCATTCAGCACAGCGGCACGCCGCTCCAAACGATCCATGTGCTCGCGCCAGGCTTGCACCGGGTCCTCGGCGTCGAGCCTGAGGATCGGTGCCAGCACATCCCAGAGCGCGTCGACGTCGGCAGTGCCAAGGATCCGCTGCGCGGCTCCGCTCGACGGCGCCGGCACGAACGTCCAGTTCACCTCGCCGTTGCTGTGCGCCGCATGCAGCGCGCCGGTCAAGGGCATCGTGTCCTGCCCCGCCCGTGCGGGGTCGATGTCGTCGAGCAGGCCGAGGCTGGGATCGCCCCACAGGATGATGCTCGCGCCGCGCCGTTCGCCCAGCTCCTCGACGTAGCGATCCCACCACGACGGCGTGTAGTCGAGCGACTCCGCGTCGGCGTGCAGCAGCCGCGATCGCTTCACGTGCTGGTCCCAATACAACACCGTCACGTAGTGGGCGCCGGCGCGGTAGGCGACGTCGGCGACCTCGCGAGCGAGCCCGGCGTGCTCGACGTCGAACGCAAGCACGACGACGTCCTGGCCAGGGGCGACGTTCGCGCCGATGTGCACGGCGAGTCGCGCCAGTCCCCTCGTGCGTTCTGCCGCGGTCGAAGACATGACGAGCGCGGATCCTACGACGTGAGGCCGCGCTAAGTCTCGGACGCGCCCGCTTCGGGGTCGGTCGGACGGACCTCCGGCTCGGACCGCTTTCGCTGGCGGCGGAACCCGAAGAAGTGCTCGGCGTTCTCCAGCTCCTGCCCGGCACGCTGGACCTCGTGTTCGGCCCCCGCGATGGGCGCGAGCATCTTCACCAGGTCCTGCATGGTGTCGGTGAGCCGGTCGACCGACTCGGTCAGCGGGCCGACAGATGTCGCCAGCGTCTCGATCACCTCGACGTGGTGCTCGATCGAATCGGTCGCGCGCTCCAGTGCTCTTACCGCGTCGAGGGTCTCGTGCTCGGTCTCCTCGAGCGGCTTGAGCGCGTCCGCGTTCAGCGTCCTGACCACAGACCGGACAGGCTTCAACATGAAGTCGAACACCGGCCGCGAATGCTACTGCCCCCACCTCATGGATCGCGGGCTTTGGCTACGCGAACAGCGCTTGCTGCGTGAACCCGGGGGCGCGCTCGATCTCGAGCATCCGGCGCTTAGTCACGATTCCGCCCGGCGCGGAGAATCCGTGCAGCGCTCCGGTGGCCGCGAGCACGCGATGACAGGGCACGATGATCGGGAACGGGTTCTGCGCGAGCGCGACGCCAACCTCGCGCGCGGCCCGCGGCTCGCCGACCGTTCGGGCGATCTCGCCATAGCTGGCGGTCGAGCCCGGCGCGATATCGCGGGTAGCGGCGTACACGCGGCGACGGAATGCGTCGAGGTGGCGGTAGTCGAGTTCGACCCAGCGGAGGTCTCGTCGATCACCGTCGAGCAGCGCCACCATCCCGGCGATCGCTTCCCGGACCATCTCGGGCACTTCGCTCGAGCCCTCGAGCCACTTGCCACCCGGGCCGCGCGTGCCGGGCATGACCACCTCAGCGATCCCGACATCCGTCCACCGGACGCCGCACCTTCCGATCGTGGTCTCGAATGTGAGCATCGCCATCGAGCATAGAAACGACCGGGGACGCCGAGTCGTGAGATCGGGATCCGGACCATGTAATCTATGGAAAGTCGATCGACTTACTTATATAGACTTGGACGTTGCTCGGTGTGCGCCGAGCGCAACGGCCACGGGAAGCGAGGTCGCAGATATGGGAGAAGGTTCGGAAGCGCTTCAGACGACCGACGGCCGGAGCGGGTTGCCGACGCGAAGGAACTTCCTGCGTGGGTCCGGCGCGGTCGCCGCGGCCAGCGTGACGAGCCTCGCGACCGGTGGACTACTCGCTGGGGTCGCGGACGGCGCGACCCCGGCAACCACGCAGACCGCCCCGACCTCGACCGCCGATGGGCGGCATGCGGTCCCGTCTCTCCAGCAGACCGCGCAGAACGCCGTGATCTTCGGGCTGCCCGCGGTTCTGCAGTCACGTTATCTGAAGGCCTCCGACACCGCTGGCATCAACCGCAACCAGTTCTCGGTGAACCTCACGCTGTCGACGCCCGCGACCCACGTGGCCGGACCCAACGACGACACGCTCTACGGACTCACATGGCTCGACCTGACCGACGGGCCGCAGGTGATCGAGGTGCCCGCGACCCACGGCCGCTACTACTCGATCCAGCTGATCGACATGTGGTCGAACTCGTTCGCGTATATCGGCCTGCGTGCGACCGGCGACCGAGCCGGCGCGTACGCGATCACGCCTCCCGGCTGGTCCGGCAAGGCGCCCTCCCGGGTCAAGCAGATCAAGTCACCAACCAAACGGCTCCTCGCACTGGTGCGCACCTTCGTCAAGGACCCGAAGGATCTGAAGGCGGCACAGAAGATCCACACCAGTTACACCACCGGGCCGCTGTCCAGGTACCCCAACGGGCGGATCAAGTCGCGGATCGTCCCCGACGCCGCCGCGTTGAACGTGTTCGCGCCGATCGACCTGACGGGCTCGAACATCTCGCTGTACGAGGAGACCAACTCGCTCATCAACGAGTACCCCCCGCTGCCGGCCGACGCGAGGTACGCCAAGACCTTGAGGCCCGTCGGCGTCGACGTCAGGCACTTCGTAAAGCCGAGCGCGACACTCGCGGCCGTGCTGCAGGCGGCGATCAAACCGGCGATCGGCCAGGTTCTCGCCGACCTCCCGACCCTGCAGACTCAAACCGACGGATGGAGCGTCAATCTCCACGTCCCCAACATCACCCATGATCCGCTCCGCCGCGCCGCGCTGACGATCTACGGACCGGGCACGCACGTCGCCAAGGAGGCGCTGTACTTCGGTGTCGCCCAGCGTGACGGCCTGCCGCTGACCGGTGCTCATGACTACACACTCACCTTCGCCAAGGGACAGCAGCCGCCGGTGGGGGCGTTCTGGTCGCTGATCCTCTACGACGCAACGACCTTCTGGCTGGTCGCCAATCCAATCAACCGGTACGAGATTGCGAGCCACACCGACGGTCTCGTCTACGGCGCCGACGGCTCGCTGACGATCGCCGTCCAGCACGGCCAGCCGAGCTCTTCCGCGGTCAACTGGCTGCCCGCCCCGGCCGGCGCCTTCCGCCTGATCCTCCGCACCTACATCCCGGAGCCCGCGATCCTCGACGGCGCCTGGACACCGCCACCGCTCACCGAGACCGCGTAACCCCATCGGCCGCCTTCGACGCAGCCCAAGCGGGCGTTTATTGTGGGACCGAAGGTCTAAGCGTTGGTCGTCTTGAACCGGGTGACCAGCTCGGTGAGGTGTGTTGCGTTGGCGGCCAGGTTCCCGGAGGATGTCGCGATCTGTTGAGCCGACGCGGCGGTCTCTTCGGTCGACGCCGAGAGCTCCTGGGTGGTCGCCGACGACTGATCGGCGACGGCCGCGACCTCGTCGATGTTGCCCAGCATGCTGTGGGCGCTGTCTGCCATGTGATCGGCGGCGACGGCAAGTTGCTCGATCTCGATCGTCATCTCGCGCACCGCGGCATCGATGGATTGGAAGGACTCGCGTGTCTGATCGACGGCCGTCGCGCCGGTGGCGGTTTGCTGCGCGCTGTCGGTCACGACGTCTACGGCCCGCGCGGTCTTGCTCTGGATCGTTCCGATTAGCCGCGAGATCTCCTCAGCTGCATTCTGCGATCCCTCGGCCAGCTTGCGGACTTCTTCGGCCACGACGGCGAAACCGCGGCCCTGCTCGCCGGCACGAGCCGCCTCGATCGCGGCGTTGAGGGCGAGAAGGTTGGTCTGCTCGGCGATACCGGTGATCGTCTTTACGATCACGCCGATCTGCTCGGAGTGGGTCGCCAGCTCTTCGATGGCCGCGGTCACGCCCTCCGAAGACTCCCGGACCAAATGCATCGTCTCTCCGGCGCGCTCGGCATCCTGGACTCCGTTCTGAGCCAGACTCCGCGCCTCACCGGCCATAGCCACGGTGTGTCGCACGCGGTCACTCGCCTCTCCGGCGACGCTCACCACTTGCAACGCGGCTGATTTGGCGGCATCGACCCTCTGGACTTGGAGCTGGGCGCCATGGGCGACGCCTTCCACCGCGCGGGCGATCTCTCCAGAGGTGCGACTGGACTCCTCAGACGTCGAGTTCATCTGCTGCGAGGCCTGGTGGACGTTACCCGCGGCGTGCCCGACGCTGCCAACCAGATCGCGGAGATGCGCCGTGGCGCGGTTGTACGCGTCGTAGGCGGCGATCATCGTCTCCCGGAGATCGCCGGTGAGATTGAGCATCACCCCGATTTCGTCCTTGGCGCCCTTGGGTGGTGCGCCGGTTCCGCCGCTGCCCGGGCGTAGCTCCACCGTCAGGTCACCATCGGCGAGGGCCTGCAGCCCCATCATCAGCTGCAGCCTCACCGCCTTGGCGGCGCCGGTCATGTGCTGATGGGCCAGCTTGGCATCGCGGTGCAGGGGGCCGACCGTGGCGAATGTCACCACGACGCAGAAGATGACGCCGAGACCGGCCACGATCAGCGAGACGCTCTTGCTTGAGCCTCCGGCAACGACCAGGGCTCCCTGCAACACCATCACTCCCACGGACCCGCCTGCGAGCAGGCAGAACTTCCATTTCAACGCAAGATTTCGGAACGCGCGCATCGTCTCTACCTTTTGGCCTGCCTCGTTGTGATCGCAGCACGGGTAATCGGCGAGGAGCGGTGAGACTTGAGCGCGACTGCCCCCGGGTGGCCCACAGCGCGGACCCGCGTGAGTGAGTCCGCGAAGGCTGAGTCGCCGCTAGACGAGCATCGCGCGGGCGGCGAGCTCGGTCGTGCAGGCCAGAGCGTCCAGGTACGCGTCCCGGATCAGCCCGGAGTCACGGAGCGACCACAGCACCTGCGCGTGAAGCCAGGCCACGTCGCGGGCGGCGGCGAGCGACCACATCGCGATCGCCTCGTCGGTCTTCTGCGGCGTCACGTCCTCGATGTCGGCGATCAGCCCGGTGTCGAACCAGCCGGCGATATGGGTCTCGACGGCCGCCAGCAGGCCGTCCACCCGCTGGTAGTCACGGTGAACCGCGCTGTCGTCGTCGGGGGCGAGCCCGAGCTCCTCGCAGGTGGCGACGACGGCGATCGGCAGATCATGGTTGATGTGCGCGGCCATGCCGGCGAGGGCGAACTGGATCGGCTCCCGAGCCTGCGAGCGAGTCTCGACCAGCGGGCGCCAGGCGACCGGGCAGTCCGCGCCCGAGGCGATCGTCGCCTCGGCGGCGAAGTACAGACCGGCGAACACGACGTCCAGCCGGTCGACGAAGGCCTTGTTCTCGAACTCGGTCCCCGCGCTCGCCGAATCGACCGCGAGCGTGACCTGGAGGTAGAGGCGGTTGAAGATCGCAACCCCGTCCTTGCGCGGCAACACGGCGTCGATCGCATCCATCTGGGCGATGACCTCCGGGATCGTCGACGCTCCCGCTCCAGTGCTCACGATGCGATCCTAACCGGGCCGGGCCCAAGATGTTGTTGTTCAGTGATCACCGCGGCGGCCGGCGTTTTCTGATCACGAGGCGGGGGTACATCGACGGATGGCCGCGCGCGCGTGCGCACGCGACCAGCGACGTGGAGACCTCTGGACAGGAGCGATATGGACCTACCCGACGAGCTGCAAGGGCGGAGTCTCAGCCGGCGGCAGCTCCTCAGCTACTTCGGCATGCTCGGAGCGAGCGCGGTGGTGAGCAGGTCCGCCGCGGCGTGGGCCGCCAGCGGGAGCGGCGCCCGGCTGGTCGGCCGCGCGGCCTCGACCAAGGCGGCCGGCTCGGATCTGGGCGCGATCGACCACATCGTGTTCCTGATGATGGAGAACCGCTCCTACGACCACTACTTCGGCGACTTTGCCCGCGGTCGCGGCTTCGACGATCATCCGGCGCACTCGCTCGGCGTGTTCGCGCAGGACTACCCGGGCGCCACCGAGCTCGTCCCACCGAACGTGCTGCTGCCGTTCCACCTCGACAGCACACAGGGCATGGAGTGCACCGACGACCTCACCCACGACTGGGGCCCGATGCACCTGTGCTGGAACGACGGCAAGATGGACTCCTGGGTCAAGGTCCACACCTCCTCGACCTACGAGGGCGCGCACGGCGCGATGACGATGGGCTACTACATGCGCGAGGACCTGCCGTTCTACTACGCGCTCGCGGACGCCTTCACCCTGTGCGACGCGTACCACTGCTCGATTCTCGGGCCCACGCACCCCAACCGGCTGATGGCCAACAGCGGCACGATCGACCCGGCCGGCACGCAGGGCGGCCCGGTCACCGACACCAATGCGACCCCCGATGGCGTGTGGAACTGCACGTGGACGACGATGCAGGAGCTACTCGAGGACGCCGGCGTGTCCTGGAAGGTGTACAGCCCGAGCAACGCCGGTGTCAGCGGTAAGTACGCGTCACTCACGCAGTACCCGACGTGGAGCCCCGCGCTCTACAACCCGATCGCGAACCCCGAGATCATGGGCGCGAGCGACCACGTGCTGCCCTACTTCACGGCGTTCCGCAACCCGGTGTCGCCGCTCTACCAGAAGGCGTTCACGCCGACGTTCCCGAACGATTTCGTGGCCGACGTCAACTCGGGGTCGCTGCCGAGCGTTTCGTGGATCATCCCGCCGCTCGGCTTCGACGAGCATCCGTCCTCAGCACCGGCCAACGGCATGTGGTTCACCTCGCTGGTGCTCGACGCGCTGACCGCCAACCCGAACGTCTGGTCGAAGACCGCGTTCTTCCTCATGTACGACGAGAACGACGGGTGGTTCGACCACGTGCCCCCGCCGACGGCGCCGGCGGGCACGGCCGGCGAGTACCTCACGGCCTCGCCGCCGACGATCGGCGACCCCGATCCCGGCACGCTCGACATCGCCGGCCCGCTCGGCCTCGGCGTCAGGGTGCCGATGCTCGTGATCTCGCCGTTCAGCCGGGGAGGTCACATCGCCTCCGAGGTGTTCGACCACACGTCGCAGTTGCAACTGGTCAGTCGAGCGGTTCGGGGTCGAGGTCCCGAACGTGTCCGCCTGGCGCCGCGCGACGGTCGGCGACCTGACCTCGACGATGTTCCAGAGCCCGGCGAACACCACGGTGCCCAAGCTCCCGGCGACGTCGGTGGTGATGCCGCTGACCGGGACCTGCTCGGAGACCAGCCAGGACACCGAGTCAGGCGGCGCGGCGCCGGCGTACCGACCAAGCAGACGATGCCCACGCAGGGCGGCGGCAGCCAGCCGGCGAGCGACTACTACCCGGACACGAGCAAGCAGGCCGACGCGGTGCCCGACGATCATCGGACCACGATCGGGGTCGCCGGCTCGGCGCTGGCGACGACGAAGTCCGCCTACAACCGTCTGACGCAGGTCCCGAGCTAAGGCTGTCTGTTCTAATTCGCGGTCGTGCCAAACGAGACCGCGTTGAGTACGGCGCCACGGCTGGCGGCGGCAGTTGGACGGCTCGGGACCGAGTCCGCGTTCGCGGTGCTGGCGCGGGCGCGGGAGCTCGAGCGGCACGGCCGATCGATCGTGCACCTTGAGATCGGGCAGCCGGACTTCCGCACGCCCGAGCACGTCGCCGCCGCTGGCATCGCCGCAATTGAGCGCGGCGAGACGGGCTACACGCCGAGCGCCGGCCTCGGCGAGTTTCGCGAGGCGATCGCCGCCGAGCTGTCGCGGAGCAGGCAGGTCGAGGTGGCGGCCGAGCGGGTGCTCGTCGGCAACGGCGCCAAGCTGTTCCTGTTCATGACGATCCTCGCGGTCTGCGAGCCGGGCGACGAGATCATCTATCCGGATCCGGGATTCCCGATCTACGAGTCCGCGATCCGGTGGGCCGGCGGCGTGCCGGTGCCGCTGCCGCTTCGCCAGGAGCTCGACTTCAGCTTCTCGTTGGACGATCTGAGCGATCGGCTCGGCGCCCGCACGAAGCTCCTGATCCTGAACTCGCCGAACAACCCGACCGGCGGGGTGGTGCCGGCTGACGACGTCCGGAGAGCCGCCGACATGATCCTCGCCAGCCCCGCCTGGGTGCTGAGCGACGAGGTCTACCGGCGGATCACGTACGAAGGCGAGGTCGCCTCGATCGCGACCGTGCCCGGGATGCTCGACCGGACCGTACTGCTCGACGGCCTGTCGAAGACCTACTCGATGACGGGCTGGCGCTGCGGGTACGCGGCCGTGCCAGAGCCGCTCGTCGACCCGCTGACAAGGTTGATCACGAACTCGGTCTCGTGCGTTCCCGCGTTCGTCCAGGCCGCCGGCATCGCGGCGCTCACCGGCCCGCAGGACTGCGTGACCACGATGGTCGAGGAGTTCCGTCACCGGCGCGACCTCGTCGTCGCCGGACTGAACGCATTACCGGGGGTCTCCTGCCGGGTTCCGCGCGGCGCGTTCTACGTGTTCCCGGACGTCTCGCAGGTGCCGATCCCCCCGCAGGAGCTCGCCGATCGGCTGCTCGAGGAGGCCGGCGTCGCGCTGCTCGCCGGCGCCGGGTTCGGCGACCAGGGCGAGCGGAATCTGCGGATCTCCTACGCGAACTCGCGGCCGCAGCTCGAGCTCGCGCTCGATCGGATCGGGAGCTTCCTCAGCGGGTGACGCGATCGGCGGTGCGCGAGCGCCCGACGGTGACCTCAGCCGTGAGCACTTCGCCGGCTGAGGGATGGAGTCGGAGTGCGGCCGCGGTGGCGATCGCGCCCACGACGCTGATCGCGAGGAACGCGATCACGTACGCAAACCTGGCGTCGTGCGCTGTCGCGCCGAGCTTGCCAACCGCGTCACCGAGACGCAGCGCGATCGTGGCCAGCACCACCGCCAGGCCCGTGAACAGCTGCTGGGCGGTGCTGGCAAGCGCGTTGGCGGCTCGCATCTGCGCCGGCGGCACGTCGCTGAGCGCGAGCGTGGTGTAGCCGGTCATCGAGACCGAGCGAGCGGCGCCGCTGACCAGCGACAGCAGCGCGATCACGACGAGCGGCGTATCGCGGGTCAAAAGCGCGCACCCGAGGGTCGTCAGGGTCAGGGTCACAGACGCGGCCACCAGCACGCGCCGAAACCCGTAGTTGCTGTACATCGGTGTGGTGAACGGCTTTATCGCGATGTTGCCGACGAACACGAACAGCACGAGGGCGCCTGACTTGATCGGGCTCCAGCCGAACACCGTCTGGAACAGCAGCGGCAGCAGGAACGGAATCGCCCCGATCACCAGCCAGATCAGGCTGCTGCCGACCATCGCGTTGCCGAACGTCGGGATCCTCAGCGTCCGCAGGTCGACGAGGGGCGCCTCGGCACGCAGGAGATGCCACGTGGCCACCACCAGGAGAACGATCGAGGCGAGCCCCAGCGCCGCCGCTGGCAGCCAGTGCGGCTGCGCCTCGGACGCGAGGTGTGCGGCATAGGTCAGGGCGGCCAGGCCACCGCAGGTGAGCAGCACGCCGCCGACGTCCAGGCGCGGCGGGGTTTCCGCGGGCCGTCCGTCGATCAGCCGCCACGTGCAGATCAGACCGACGACGCCCAGCGGAATGTTGATCACGAACAGCCACCGCCAGCTCGCGTACGTGGTGATCACACCACCGGCCAGCGGCGCGATCACGGGCGCGAGCAGCGCCGGCCAGACGATGAACGACATCAGCCGCATCACCTGCGACTTTCCGGCCCGCTCGAACACGACCATCCGACCGACCGGCACCATCATCGCCCCGCCGACGCCCTGGAGCACACGCATCGCCACCAGCACGCCGAAGCTCTCGCTCGCCGCACAACCCAGCGAGGCGAGTGTGAACACCGCGATCGCCGACAGCAGCACCCACCGGTATCCATAGCGAAGCGTCATCCAGCCGCTCAACGGGATCAACACCGCCACCGTCACGAGATACGCGGTGACGACCAGCCCGGCCGTGCCGGGCGAGACCCCCAGCGAGCTGCTGATCCGCGGAATCGCGGTGATGACGATCGTGCCGTCGAGCAGCTCCATGAAGAAGCATGCGGCGACCAGCAGCGCGATGTTGCGAACGCTTTTGTCGATCACATGGGCCCGAGCCCCCGCGCTCCACCACGGGCGTCGGCGACGTAGGCTACGCGGCAGCGACGGGCGGTCGCCACCGACTCAGCCGAGCTTTGCGGTGACCGTGGGACCCTTTCCGCCGGACGTGGTCAACCCGGTTACCCGGACGGTTGCGGCGACCGCCGTGGGCACGTCGGTGAACGTGGCCGAGCTCATCGTCGGTCCGACGATCATCAGTAGCTCCCGGCCGTCGCCGAGATCGGCGTAGACCGCGTGGCGGAAGGGCTGCTTCGGCTTCTTCCAGCTGACCCGCAGGGACACGCCGCGGCGGGTCAGCTTCAGATGCGTGACCTTGGCGGGCCGCGGTGGCCCGGGCGCCCGGAACGATGCGACTGTGATCGTCGCGCGCGGGAGCCCGTTCTGCTCGACGATCGCCACGATCCGGCGACGCCCGGCGGGTCCGGTTAGCGGCGTGAAGCGGATCTTGCCGGTCGCCTTGGCGGTGGTCGTGATCAGGTGACGGACGTCGGTCCCGTACTCGGCGAACTCCACCTTCTGACCCGGTAGCGGGTGTAGTTGCCACCTGAGCGTCTGCGCCTGCCCGCGGCCGCTGACATGCGCGTGCACGACCGGCTTCGGCAAGCCGTAGGCCTCCCGGATCTGGCGGATCGGCACCGGCCCGGCGTTGGTCAGCGTCCAACTGCCCGCCGCCGGGTCCTTGACGACCACGTAGGTGGCGCCCGTCTTGGTGACCAGTACCAGTGCGTTCCCGCGGTGGACGTAAGGGTGCGCCCGAGTGCCGGTGATCGATAGGGCGCCGGGGGCGCGAACGAGCACGCCGGACGGGCCGGAGGCGCCGTCCAACTGGAACACGACCGACGGCAATCCGGCCGGCAGCGTCAGCCTCCGCGAGCGCCCGGAGGGCAGCGAGGTGGCCGCGCTCAGGGTCGGCCGCCACGGCGAGAGATCGCAGCCGCTGAAGGCGCTGAAGCTGCCGCCCCAGTAGTAGCCGATACCGCCGCTGATCACGTCGAGGTCGACACAGGCGGCGATCCCCAGGTTCGAGACAAGCCCGTTTGCGCCGCCGCACAGCGAGCCGACCCAGACGTCGACGCACGCCTGCAGCCCGCCCTCGAAGTCGAACGCCTTGGTGCCCTCTACCCAGCCGGAGATCGTGCCGGTCAGCTTCGCCAGGACCGCGTCCCAATCGACGCCGCCCTTGAGCATGAAAGTGCCGTTCGAGATGTACTTGACGTCGGCGTTGCCCAGGTCGAAGCGACCGCCGAGCTTGGCGTTGCCCATGGCTTCGAGCACCCAAAGGTTGCCCGGCGTGTAGCTCCGCCGATCCGTTGATCGTGATCGCCGCGTGACCGGCCACCTGGGGTCCGGCGGTGAGCCCGACGTTGCCGGTCCAGGGGAGCCCGCTCCCGCCGCCCGACAGCGAGATCGACTGCAGGAAGACGCCGTCGGCGATCGAGATGTTCAGGCCGGTGACCCCGCCGGCCAGGTAATCGAGGCCGCCGTTCTTCAGCCCAACCCCGATCGTGAACCCGAACTGGTTGGGGTCGGCAGCACCAGCGTCGCGGTTCCCTGCCACGTGTCGTCGGAGACGACCTTGAGGTCGACGTTCTTCAGACCGAACCCGAACGCCTGCACGTTGCCGAGCTTGATCTCGGCCGAGGACCACTGCGGCCCGGCCGAGTTGCTGGTGGCAATCGTCGGCGCTGCGGTCAGGCCACCGAGGTAGCTGAAGGGCCAGAAGCCGAGGGTCAACGTCGGGGTCACGTTGGCGCCGCCGGCGGCGGTGAAGTCGATCTTGGTGTGTCCGACCGGCAGCCCCTCGACCAGCAAATTCTTGACCGAGTTATCGGCGTCGACGACGGTGATCGGGTCGCCCGAGGTCCAGTTCGGCTGGACCGACTGGCTCGGCGGCGTGAGGCTCCAGTTGATCGTCCCCACCCACAGCCCGAAGTTCTCGGTGTCGCTTGGGCCGCCCGGAATCGTCACCTTCCACTGCCCAACTCCGGTTATCTTCTGGTTGGTGAGGTCGAAGTTAAAGGTTGCTTCCGGCGCCGGTCGTGGTCAGCGGCTGCAGCTCGAGCCCGTTGACGTCCACAGGCTGGTTGTAGACCTCGTAGGTCCCGTCTGACAGCTGGGTCATGCACGTCTGGCTCTGGACCGCGATGTAGCTCGTGTCCAGGAATGTGGTGCAGTTTGCGATCACCGGCATCGGGATCGTCACCGTGCGGGCAGCCGAGCCCGCGCCGGTGTCGAGCGGGGTGGCAGTGACGGTCAGGTTGTAATAACCCGCGGCGGTGGTGCTGGCTGCGGTCAAGGACAGCGTCGTGCTGGTGTCGGTCGCGATCACCGGGTCCTCCGAGAAGCTCGAGGTCATCCCGGCGGGCATCCCGCTGACGCTGAGTCCTACCGAACCGTTCGAGCCGTTCGCGCGGTGCAGCGTCAGCCCGACCGTCCCAGACGTCAGACCCTGAGTCACGTCGACCCCGTTGCCGTCGGAGTCGAGCGTGAAACTCGGGGGCGGCGGCGTCGAGGGGCGGGTCAGCGCGATGGCGTCGATCCCGATCGGCTTCGGATGGTCGCTCGCGTTCACGTACACCTGAGTGACGTCGAAGTAGGCAATGTCCCCCTGATCGGAAGGGTCGGTAACGCTCAGCTGTACGAACGGCTGCCCAACCGTGACGGTTGCCGTGGCGGTCTGTCCGATCTGGTTGCCGCCCGCGTCGTAGGCCTTCAGCTCAACCTCCGCGGTGTCGCCCGCGGGCGGCTCCCAATCCGGCGCGTTGTCGAGCTCGCCGACGTACACGCTGATCCCGGTGGCGTACTCGTCGAGGAACCCACGCGCGTCGGACGGTCCCGCGAGCTCGCCGCAGCCAATGCAGTTGATCAGCGCCGCGTTGGGGGCCGAGTGGGCGGCGTGATTGGCGACGACGGTCGGAGTGACACCGTCCTGCCCGCCGTTCCCTGAGCCCTCGAAGTAGAGGCCGTCGCTCGCCTCGTACTGGGTGGTGACGGTCGACCCGTTCGCCAGGTCGTCGAAGCCGACGGTGACGGTCGAGTCGGCGCGGGCGACACCCGCGAGCAGCGCCGGCGACAGGCAGAAACTTGTGACGAGCACGATCAACAGCCGTCTCATGTGTGTAATTCCCCTCATGTCCGAAACCCCCTGTTACGTGACGACAACCTTGACGAGCTTGATGTGGGCGCCGACCACGCAGTAACCCAACAGGCGTGTGCGCTTGCTGCGCCGGCTCTGGTCGACCGCCACGACGGTCACCGCGACCGCGTAGCTGCCCGGGCGCAGCCTCCCTAGCGTTGCGGGCATGAGGGCCAGCACGAGCGTTGCGCGCCGACCGCCGGCGATCCGGGTGGTGCCGGCGGCCAGCGTCCCCGGGTCGAACGGTCAAGGTGATCGTGACCCGGCAGTACGCCTCGGTCTTCGGGCAGCGGAGCGAGATGCGATCCGGCCGCGGCTGAGCCTCGGCCGCGACGGCGCCACCGTCGGGATCCCGGTCGCTGGGACCCGCAGCAGCGCGCTCGCCGAAGAGCCGAAGTGGTCGCCATCGCCGCCGTAGGTCGCGGTCAGCCGCGGCGAGCCGACGTCGGCGTTCGCGGGCTTGTAGCTGAGCGTGCAGGTGGCGGTACCGAGGCCGTGCGCCGCCAGCGTGCACGTACTGGAGCTGCCGGCTCCGGTGCTCTTGAGCGTCACGCCGCCGGTCGGTGTCAGCCCGCCAGGGTCAGTGACGGTGATCGCGCAGTGAGTGGCTTTCCCGATGCAGGACCGCCAGCGGCGAGCAGTTGATCGACGTACTGGTCGAGGCCTCCGCGACCCCGAGAGGATCGGATCCCTGGCGGCGGCGTGGCCGCCATCGCCGCCATAGGCAGCGGTCAGCTGGTGGGTCCCCGGCCCGATCGCCAGGGTGTGTAGCTGAACGTGCAGCTCGCGGTCGCGCCCGAGCCGGTGGGCAGCCGGCAGCTGGTCGCCGAGAACGCGCCGGGGCCGTTGGTGGTGAAGTTGGCGGTACCCGTCGGCGGCCCGGCGCTCGGATTCGAGGCGGCCACGGTCGCGGTGCAGGCGGCGGTCTCGCCGACGGCCACCGACGCCGGCGAACACGACACCGACGTGCTCGTCGTCACCCGATTGATCGCGACCGTGGTCTGGCCGATCCCGGAAGCATGTGCGTCGTCGCCCGAGTAGGACGACGTCAGAACGTGGCTGCCCGAGTCGGCGGCGGTCGGCGTGTAGGTCACCTGGCACGAGCTCGTCCCAGTCGTGTCCTCGGACACGGTGCAGCTCGCGGCGCCACCGAAGCTTCCTGAGGAATCCGTGGCGAAGCCGACCGTTCCCGTCGGCGTCGCGTCGCCGATCCCAAGGTCCGCGACCGTCGCCGTGCAGGTCGCCGGCTGCCCGACGCCGACCGCGCCCGGCTCACAGCTGGGCGTGGTGACGCTCCGCGCCTCGAACACGTCCGCCTCGCCGGGCGTAGCGGCATTGCCGGTGGGGTCGCCGACCGCCAGCGCGCCGCCGTCGGAGGACAGCGCCACCGACGTGCCGAAGCTGTCGTTCGACGTGCTCTCGGCCGGCCTCAGCGTCGCATTTGGGGTCGTGGCATCGGCCCAGCCGCCACTCGGCGCCTGGAACACGTATGCGTCTCCGGGGGGGCGCGTGCGGTGGCACCGGCTCACCGGGGGCGCCCGCCAGCAAAGCGTTGCCGTCGCTGGTCAGCGCCACCCCGTAACCAAACTGGGCATTTCCCGAGGGGTCGGTCAGGGTCGCGGCCGGCGTGGTGTTGCTCGTCGATCTGAAGCAGCCATGGATCAGCTGAGTCACGCATCCGAACGCGGGCTCGAACAGGAACACGGCGCCCCGGTTCGAGGCGGTCTCCGGCGCGCCCCCGGCGACGACGGCACCGCCGGCCGCCACTGAGGAGCCGAACAGGCTGCTCCCGCTGGCGCTCAGCTCGGTCTGCGATACGTGCACCCAGGGCGAATAGCCAACCTCGATACTCGTCTCGGACGAGAACCCGTACACGGCTCCGGGCCTGTCATTGCCCGGGTGTAAGGCGCCCCCGCGTAGATCAGGCCGTCGCTCGGCATCGCCACCGACCAACCGAGTCCGTCCTCGTTGCCGGCGTCGCCGGCCGTCAATAGCCCGCTACCGGCGCTCGCAAGCGCGGCGCCGCTGTAGCTCCAGACGTACACGCCACCCTGGCCGGTCAGCGAGACCGAGGACGAGTACCCGGTCGCTCCCGCCGCCATGTACGTGCCGTCCGGCGAGAGCGCGACTCCGTGACCGAGCCGGTCAAAGTCAGCTGGGCCGGACGCGCTGGTGATCTGGTTCAGCGTGGTCTGCGGCGCCCAGCCAGTAGCCGGGCGGTTGAACACGTAGACCTGGCCACGATTGCTGCCGCCGCCGCCCGCCGACGGCGCGCCGACGGCGATCACCGAGCCATCCTGCGAGACCGCGACCGAGCTCCCGAACCCGTCGCCGGCGGCGCCGTTCGATGCCGCCAGCACCGCGGGCTGATTTGCCGTCTGCCAGCCGTTCGCCCCGCGCCTATATACGTACGCGACCCCCTGACCACTTTGGGCCTCGGGTGCCCCGACGACCATCGTCGATCCGTCGGCGGACACCGCCACCGAACCACCGGTGTAGTCGCCGGCGGCGCCGCTCGCGTTCGTCAGCGTCGCCGCCTGGAGGAACTCGTCGGCCGCCGCATGCGCCGGCGGGGCGATCACCGACGCCGAGGCGAGCGCCGCCAGGGCCGCCAGGGCCGCGACCATGCGCGTGCGCGTCATGCTTCCCCCGCGCCGATCAGAAGAGCGCTCGGGCACGAGCGAACTCCTCCGCGAGTCCCTTCGCGTTCGCTCCCGCGCCGGCCTCCAACTTGATCGCCGCCCCTCCGACGGTGACGATCACCACCTTTCCGACGAGCAGACGTTTGACCTCGATCGAGTCGACCTCGCTGAGCGGCACCGCACTGACGAGCTCTTTGACGTCGCCTCCCTTGCCCATCGCGATCGGGGCGCTGACCTTGAGCACGACGAGCCGGCTCTCCGTCAGCGCGAGCGCCATCGGGCTGGTGAGCTCCAGCCGCCGCGACTTCTGCGGCGCGTCCGCGCTTCCTTTATCTTGCGGCCACCGATCGCGGCCCCGTGCGAGGCCCCCGGCCATGCGACGTCCGCGCCCCGCGGCTGGGTGATGAAGGCCGCAAGGACCCGCTCGCCCGGTCCCAGATACGGCTTGGCCTGCTCCTTGATTTTGTCCTCATAGCTCGCGGCATCGCTTCTCCAGTCGTCGATCCGGCCTGCTCAGAGCCGCAGTGGTTTTGACGGCGCGATCGAGCCGATCAATTAGTTCCAGCCAACCGAAGAATGCGGTCGTCGCCGCGCCGGCAACCGTGATCTGCCCCTTGACCGTCTCGTCGGTCTGTTCGAGGTCCACCACGACCTGGAGTGGCTCGCTGAGGCTCATGGCGATGAGCGTGACCCCGGAGCGGCCGGGCGCATCAGGGTGCCCCTGAAGTTCTGTGAGCGCCGTCCCGATGATTCGGCGGGGCATCGGCCGACCCGCGCGTATGATCGCGGGGCGATGCGCGCGGACGAGAAGCTCACGACGAGTTGCTCGAGCGCGAGGAGGAGCTTGGAACGCTGAGCGAGCTACTCGACCGCGCGATCGACGGGAGCGGCAGTGTCGCGCTGGTGCTGGGCCCCGCCGGCATCGGGAAGTCAGGCCTGCTCGATGCGTGGGTGGCGGGCGCGCGGACGAGGGGGTCGACGTATTGTGAGCCAGCGGCGACGAACTGGTGATGGACTCATCCTTCGCGATCGTGCGCGAGCTGTTCTGGCCGCCGCTCGCCGAAGTGGCACCACCGCATTCGACGGCGCGGCCGGCCTCGCCGCCCCGTGTTCGAGGGACGCGCGCGAGCGGAGGGAGAGCCAGAGTCGGCGGGCGCGGTGCTCCACGGGCTGTACTGGTTGGTGGCCGGCCTGGCGGACCGCGGGGCTCGCGCTCGTCGTCGACGATGCCCATCTGCTCGATCCCAGCGTCGGCTCGCTTCCTGGTCTACATGGCGCGCCGGATCATCTCGCTTCCCGTCCTGTTGGTGGTCGCGTCGGCCCGCGGACCCCGTCAGTCTGGCCGGCTCTTCACAGCTCGCCGAGCGAGTCTTGCCGCTCGCGCCGTTGAGCTGTGAGGCGAGTGCGACCGTGGTCCGTCGGGCGCTCGGCCCTCGGGCCGACGAGGCGCTGTGCCGTCGTGCCATGAGGCGACGCACGGAAACCCCTTCTACCTGCGCGAATTGGCCACCGCGCTACGGCCGAGGGCGAACGCCCGAGTATCGACTTGGCCCGGCGCGTACGGGCACTCGGAGTCACCGCGATCGCCACCAATGTCCTGCTTCGCTTGGCGCGGCTGGGCAGCGACTGCGAGCGCCTGGCGCAAGCGGTGGCGATCCTGGGACCGGGCGCGTCGTTACGCCACGCCGCGACCCTGGCCACACTGGACCGCAGAGCGAGCCGGCTCCGCAGCGGACGCGATGCGGGCGGCAGACCTGACTGTCGGATCGGGCCACCCTGTCGTTCGTTCATCCGATCGTCAACGAGACGATCGCCTCCCAGCTGCCGGCGGCGCGGCGCGGCGATCTGCACGGCGCGGCGGCGCGGCTGCTCGCGGCGGACGGCGCTCCGGCGGACAGAGTGGCCGCCCACCTGCTTTCCGCCGTACCGTTCGGCGAGCTCTGGGTCGTGGAGGCGCTGCGCGCCGCGGCCGCGACGCGCTGGCACGTGGCGCGCCCGAGGCGGCGAGCTCCTACCTGCGCCGCGCGCTCGCCGAGCCGCCCCGCAGCATGATCGCCTGACGGTCCTGTTGGAGCTCGGGCGCGCCGAGGCGATGCTGCCGATGGCTCAGGAGTTCTCGGCGCTGCGCGACGCACTGGAGCTCGCGAGCGACCCCGGCCAGCGTGCCGAGCTAGCGCTCGAGCTTGCGCTTGCGCTGTTCGGAGTCTTTCGAAACTTCGAGGCGCGACTCGTGCTGGCTGAGGCGCTCGGGCGCGAGCCCGACCTCGATCCCCAGATGGTGGAGAGAATGGAGCAGGCCCTGATCGGCGGCGGCATGGACGACCCAGACGCGGTGCCGGACATTCTCGCTCGCGCCGAGCGCCACTTCGAACGGGCGCGACGCGGCGAGGTTCGTGACTGCAGGATGCTCGCGGCGCTCGCCGCGGTCGCTGGCTACACGGGCAGATCCGCGGCCGAGGCCGCCGAGCTCGCGACCGGGCACTTGCGGACGAGCGCCTGCTGTGACCCTGGCTCGATGACGGCTTCGTCCCCGCATGCCTGGTGTTGTTCATGGTCGATCGACTATCCGAGGCCACAGAGGCGGCCGACCGGGGCCTTGCCGAAGCCCAGCGTCGGGGGATCGGCGCCGATGTTCCTCCAGCTGGCGCTGGTGCGAACCGATGTCGCGCTCCACGCGGGCGATCTGGACGATGCCGATGAGTTCTCCGAGCGTGCCCTCGAGCTCGGTCGAGATCTCGGAGCCGAGCTGTACGGAACGATGTTCCGCGCTCTGATCTTCATCGAGCGCGGTCGAATCGACGAGGCCGCAGCCATGGTCGAACCGGTGATTCTGCCGGGACACGGGGACGAATGCGGCGACCATGCTGGCAATTCGTGGACTCGTGCGGATCGCTGCCGGGGCGCACGAATCGGGTCTGTCGGATCTGCTCGACGCCGACGCCCGGCATCGCACCGCCGGCCAGAGGCTGAGCATCGGGACCAACTGGGTCCCGTCGGCCGCATGCGCGCTGGTTTCGCTCGGCCGCCGCGAACAGGCCGGTCGATCGCGAGCCGCGAGCTTGCCGAGGCGTCCGCGTTCGGCGCGACGCGCATGGTCGGGATCGCACTCTCGGTATGCGGCAGCCTCGAGTCCGGACCGGCCGGGCTCGCCCGGTTGCGCGAGGCGGTCTCGATCCTCGAACGCTCCCCGGCCCGCTGGAATGCGCGCGGGCGCTGCTGAACCTTGGCGTGGCACTGCGCGTCCGGGGCCGAGCGCGAGCCGTCACGGCGGCGCTCTCGCGGCCCTCGACGTCGCCGCGCGATGCAGCGCGACCACGCTGGCCGACCAGGCGCAGCCGAGCTGATCGCCACCGGCGCTCGGCCACGGCGAGAGCTGCTGACCGGCCCGGGCTCGCTCACACCGGCCGAGCTGCGGGCCGCGCGCATGGCAGCCGACGGTCTCACCAACCGCGAGATCGCCCAGGCGCTGTTCGTCTCGGCCAAGACGGTCGAGGCACAGCTCTCGGCGGCGTACACGAAGCTCTCGATCGGCAGCCGGCGCGAGCTTCGGGCGCTTGGCGAAGGTGGCCACCGCCCGCTGAGCGACCCAGAGAAGCCGGAATACGCTGACCCGAGCCACGAGGTTTTGGCTACTGTCAAACGTGACATGAATGGTGGAGCCCTCCGTGTCGCGATCATCGGTGCCGGCCCCAGCGGGTTCTACGCCGCCGGTCAACTGGTGCCGTCGACGAGCCGCAGTTCGCCGTCGATCTCGACGACCGATTCCCCACCCGCTGTACGGGCTTGTCCGGACCGGCGTGGCGCCGGACCATCCGAAGATCAAGTCGGTCACCCTGGCCTACGACAAGACGACCGAGCACGAGCGGTTCCGTTTCTTCGGCCACGTCGAGCTGGCGGTGACATCAGTCGCGAGCAACTGCTCGAGCACTACCACGTGGTCTGCTACACGTTCGGCACCTCGACCGACAAGCGACTCGGCATCCTGGGCGAGGACCTCCGGGGTCGACCCCGCGACGAGATTCGTCGCCGGGACGGCCACCCCGATCACTCGGGCGTGGAGGTCGACCTACGCGCCAAGCAGGTCGTCGTCGTCGGCGCTGGCAACGTCGCGATCGATGTCGCGCGGATGCTGGCGCTGGCTCCGTCCGAGCTCGAGGTGACGGATACGGCCGATCACGCGATCGACGTACTCAGCGCCAAGCGGGATCGAGGAGATCACGATCCTCGCCCGCCGCGGCCCGCTCCAGGCGGCGTTCCACCAACCCCGAGCTGCTCGAGATGGGTGAGCTCGAGCGCGGCGACGTCGAGGTCGTCGGCGGCGAGCTGGACGAGCTTTCCGCGGTCGCTCTCCGGGGGCGCGGACAAGACGCGCCGTCGGAAATGCTCGAGATCCTGCAGGACTACGCCGCGCGCCCCGAGGTCGGGCAAGCCCATCACCGTCCGCTTCCGCTTCCTTCTTCCTCGCCTCCCCGGTCGAGCTGCTCGGCGATCACTGACGGCCCACGTCCGCGCCGTGAGGATCGAGAACAACGCGATCGTCGCCCGCGAGGACGGTTCGCTGGCCGCGCGTGGGACCGGAACGTTCGAGGAGGTCCCCGGCACAGCTCGTGTTCCGCTCAATCGGGTACACCGGACAGCCGTAAATCCTTTACATTTGTCTCTCGACGAGCGCCGCGGCGTCATCCGCAACGAGGGCGGGCGGGTCTGCGACGCCAACGGCACTCACCAGATCGGCGAGTACGTGTCA
>CAWJMH010000018.1:0-36523 GCA_963843915.1 uncultured Solirubrobacterales bacterium | reverse complement strand
TCCGAGCACGCATCCGACCGGTTGCTAGCAGCTTGGCTGCAAACGATTGGGTCGAAGCGGCTGTCCGTGGTGCTGCGGCCTGGCTTCCCCATCGTCGCCCACGCGGGTCTGATCGCGGCGGTGCCGCTCTCGCTGTCCGCCAGGCTGAAGCGGGAGTCAGATCGCGGGCGCCATGAAGCTCGGCGCGCCTCGGTCTTCGTGAATCCAGCGTTGATTGCTGCCATGAGCGCGAAGGCCAGCTTCATAGCTGGGAGGCTCCTCCCGGCGGCAAATACTGCCCCAGCGACCGAGGAGCTCGCCAGCACCAGCTGACAACTGAATGCGCTCACCTAGGCCCAGTCGACGGCCGGGCCAGAGTTCGCGTGCACGTTGTCAGCTCGTGAGCCGCGCAGATTCACAGGCCAGCCTTACGCGATTGCGAGGGCGGAATCCGATTGGCGCGCGCGGTGTGGATCCGGGACGTGAATGCGGGCGTCCGGCTGGTTCGCCGGGGGCTGGTTTCCCGGGTACGGTTAGCGATGTGCTGTCGAAGTTGGATATGCCAGATGGCAGATGTATTGTCGTGGTGTCGGACGTAGTTTGGCGGTGTGGCGGATCTTGGTAAGCCGTTGATGTGGGGGCAGTCCGTGGGTTCGGAGCGCTTGGGTTGGGAGGGCCGGTTTCTGCTTCCGGCGGGGACGGTGACGTTCCTGCTTTCGGATATCGAAGGTACGCGCTTGTGCGAGCAACCGCCGGAGGGGGTGCCGGTGGCCGACACGTACGCGATCCTCGATGGGGCGATCGCGCGTCATGGCGGGGTTCGGCCGTTGGAGCGGGGCGAGGGCGATACCGTGGTGGCGGCTTTTTCGCGTGCGTCGGACGCGGTCGGTGCGGCTCTGGAGGCTCAGGGCGAGTTGCGCGTACACGGCTGGCCGGGTGGGGTTGTGGTGCGGGTCAGGTTGGCGTTGCATACGGCGGATGCTCAGCTGCGAGATGACGGCAGCTACTTTGGTGTCGCGCTGTCGCGTTGTGCGCGTCTGCGCGCGATCGCCAACGGGGGTCAGACGCTGCTGTCGCGCGCCACGCACGACTTGGTCGTCGATCGGCTGCCCGAGGGCGCGGAGCTCCTCGATCGCGGGGTGCATCGGCTGCGCGACCTGGGCCGACCGGAGCATGTCTTTGAGCTCGCGCACGCGGGCCTTCCGGTTGTGCGGGAGCCGCTGCGCTCATTGGACGCCTTCCCGAACAACCTGCCCGATCAGCTGACGAGCTTCGTCGGGCGTGACGGCGAGCTGCGGGAGATCGCCCATGCGATCGAGGAGACCCGGCTGCTCACACTGACCGGGGCAGGCGGTGCCGGCAAGACGCGATTGGCGCTGCAGAGCGTCGCCGATGCGCTTGAGCGCTTCGGGGACGGCGCCTGGTGGGTCGAGCTTGCCGCGCTCACAGATCCGGAGCTGGTTGGCGAGGAGCTGGTCGCGGCGATCGGAATCCGCCCGCTCCCGGGGATGTCGGCGATCGAAGCTAGCTGCGCACACCTTGCCGAGCGCCAGGCGCTGGTGGTGCTCGATAATTGCGAGCATCTGCTGAGCGCGTGCGCCGAGGCGGCTGAGCGGTTGCTGCGTGGCTGCCCGCGGTTGAGCGTGCTTGCGACGAGTCGCACGCCGCTGGGGGTGGCGGGCGAGACTGAGTGGCGCGTGCCGTCGCTGTCGTTGCCGTCCCCGGAGCCGGCGCGAGAGCCGATTGAGGCGCTCGGCCAGTCAGACGCGGTGCGGTTGTTCATCGAGCGCGCGCGTAAGGCGCGACCGAACTTCGCCGTTAACAACGAGAACGCCGCCGGGGTGGCCGAGATCTGTTACGCGCTTGATGGCTTGCCGTTGGCGATCGAGCTTGCGGCGGCGCGGGTGCGGATGCTGTCTGTTGAGCAGATCGCCGCCGGTCTGGGCGATCGCTTCCACTTGTTGACTCGGGGCGCCCGCACGGCGCTGCCCCGTCACCAGACCTTGCGTGCCTGTGTGGATTGGAGCCACGAGCTGCTCTCCGACCGGGAGCGCATCCTGCTACGACGGCTCGCGGTGTTCGCCGGCGGTTTCACGCTCGATGTGGTCGAGGATGTGTGCCAGGGTGACGGGTTGGAGCGCGTCGCGATCCTCGACTTGCTCAGCTCGCTCGTTGACCGGTCGCTGGTTGTGGCCGAGGAGCGCGGTCCCGCGGTCCGCTATCGGCTGCTCGAGACGATCCGCCAGTACGCGTCGGAGCGGCTGCTCGAGGCTGGGGAGCAGGAGGTGCTGCGTGATCGCCACGGCGACGCGTATCTCGCGCTGGTTGAGGAGGCCGCGTTCTACTTGGCTGGTCATCGCGACTGGCTCGACGTGCTCGACGTAGAGGCCGCCAACCTCGACGCTGCGTTCGAGCGGGCACTCCTGGCGGGCGGCGAGCGAGCGCTGCGTTTCTGTGCGGCCGTCTTTCATTGGTGGCGCTTGCGCGGGCTGTTCGGGGCGGCGGAGCGTGCTTGTGAGCGGGCGCTCGGTGTTGGCGACCGGTCTGCCTCGCCGCTGCGGGCTGAGGTCCTGGCCGCCTACGGCTATTTGTTGGTGAGCTGCGGCAAGTCCGGGCTGGCGGTCGAGATTGAGCAGCGGGCGCTTGCGATGGCGCGCGAGGTCGACGATCTGTCCGCGCAGGCGCGGGCGCTCAACGTGCTGGGCCTGATTGAGAGCTTTCCTGACCCGGTCGGCTGCCGGCCTCGGCTCGAGCGTGCGTGCGAGCTGGCGCGGGCGAGCGGCGACGATTGGTGCTTCGTCGATGCATCTCTGAATCTGTCGTGGACCCACCAGCAGATCTGCGATGAGCACGAGGAGGGTGAGCGGTTGCGGAGAGACGTGTTGAAGCTCTCCGAGCGCAACGGCTATCGCGACTACGTCTCCTGGTATTGGCTGATGGAGTGCTGGCGACCGCTGGTGCGCGGTGAGGCCGATCGCTTTCGCGAGCTCGTCGAGCGAGCGCTGGTCGCTGCCCGGGAGATCGGCGAGCCGATGACGGAGGCGACCGGCGAGATGTGGATCGCATGGCGGGAAATCGAGGAGGGCCGCGCGGAGGCCGCGCTCGAGCGGGTGGAGGGCGCTCGCGAACGAATGGTCGCGGCCGGCGCCGGTCTCGTGCTCCCCTACCTCGAGGCCTCGATCGCCCGGGCGCGTGTGGCGCTCGGCGAGCTCGATCGAGCGCGGGTCGTGCTCGAGCCGCTGGTGGCCAGTGGCATGGATTCTGGTTGGGGCTTGGGGTGGACGACGTTCGCGCTCGCCGAGGTCCTGTGGATCGCGGGCGAGCAGACCCTCGCCGAGAAGCGTGCGCACGAGGCGCTCGCGATCGGTGAGCGCATCAGCTCACGGCAACTCATCGCCTTGAGCAAGGAGGTCCTCGCCCTCATGTGCATGGAGCGCGGGGAGTACGGCGAGGCTGAGACGCTTCTACACGATGCCCTCGCGCTGCGGCTGCAGTGGGAGTTATTCCAGGATCTGCCGCGGACGCTCGACTCCCTCGCTGAACTCGCGGCCGGGCTTGACAGCCGCAAGGAGGCGGCGCGGATCATCGGCGCCGCGAATCGCGCGAGAACCGATATGGGAACGGTGCCCCGGGTTCCGGACGAGCAGCGCCGCGCCCGGCTGGAGCGAGCGCTGCGAGCCGCGCTCGGCGACGCTGAGTTCGCGGCCGCGCGGGACGAGGGGGAGGGCCTCGCGCTCGGGGAGGCGGTCGCCTGGATCCGACGCGCCCGCGGGGAGCGCAAGCGCCCTGCCCGCGGGTGGGAGAGCCTCACCCCCACCGAGCTCAAGGTCATCGAGCTCGTTGCAGAGGGGCTCACCAACCCCCAGATCGGCGAGCGCATGTTCATCTCCCGCGGGACCGTGAAGGTCCACCTCTCCCACATCTTCGCCAAGCTCGGGACGTCCACTCGCGCCGAGCTCGCCGCTGAGGCCAGCCGCCGGACGCAGCCTCGCGTGCACTGACGGATCCTGGCCACCCGCCAGGCGAAATATGCCACCTGGCAGATGTAGGCGGGGAGCCTCCAGCGTACGTTCGGTCCCGAAGCGGCTACCAGACGCCGTCGGCCACTGGCGATGGTCCGGAGGAAATGATGAGCACCACAGTTACGTTCGACTCGCACTTCACGGGTGAGCTGATTCGTCCCGATGATCCGGGCTATGACACGGCACGGCAGCTGTTTAACGGGGCGATCGACAAGCGACCCGCGCTGATCGCCCGCTGCGCCGGCCCCGCGGACGTACAAGCTGCGTTGGCGCATGCGCGCGAGCACGGCCTCACGGTCGCGGTACGCGGCGGCGGTCACTCCGCGATCGGGTACTCGAGCTGCGATGACGGCATCGTTATCGACACCGGGCCGATGAAGAACGTGGACATTGACGTCGACGCGTGCACGGGCCGCTTCGGCGCCGGGCTGACATGGGGCGAACTGGACGCGGCGACTCAGCGGCACGGTCTTGCGGTCACCGGCGGGCGTGTTACGCACACGGGCGTCGCCGGCCTCACGTTGGGAAGCGGCTCGGGGTGGATCGACCGCAAGCTCGGACCCACATGTGAGAGCCTCCTATCGGCCGAGGTCGTGACCGCCGACGGCCGCGTCGTGCGTGCCAGTGCGGATGAGAACTCCGACCTGCTCTGGGGCCTCAAGGGGGGTGGCGGCAACTTCGGGGTCGTGACCGAGTTCGAGTTTCAGCTGCATCCGGTCGGGCCGATCGTGTTTGCCGGGCTGATCCTGCACCCGCGGGGAGCCGCCAAACAGCTGCTGCGGGTCTACCGCGACTTCATGGAGCACGCGCCAGACGAGGTTGGTGGTGGGTTTGCTCTGCTGACGGCACCCCCGGACACTTTCGTGCCCGAGAACGCGAGAGGCAAGCCCGCTGCTGCCTTGATACTCGTCTATGTCGGCGACCCGCAACGGGGCGAGGAGATCATGCGACCGCTGCTCGATTGGGGCGAGCCGCTGGTCACGCTCGTTCAGCCGATGCCCTACGTGGCCGTGCAACAGCTGATTGATGCGGCTAACCCCTGGGGCATCACGGACTACTACAAGGTCGACTATCTGCCGGAGCTACCCGACGACGCGATCGACGCGGCAATAGACGCGGCGGCCGGGGTGAGATCGCCCTTCACGCAAATCATCTTCGCGCCCCTCGGGGGGGCGCTCGCGCGCACGGACCGGAACTCGATGGCGCTCGCGCTGCCGGACGCCAACTGGCTCTACTTCTACCTCGCGATGACGTTGGATCGCGACCTAAGCGACCATGAGCAGAAGTTAGCCCGAGCGTTCGCCGAGACGATGCGACAGTGGGCGACCGGCAAAGCGCCGGCCAACTTCATCCACAACGACGATCGCCACGGACGACTGCGGGCGTCATACGGCGACCAAAAGTTCGAGCGTTTAGTGGCACTGAAGGACGAATACGACCCGGACAACGTCTTCGTACTCAACCCGAACATCCCGCCGAGCGTGAGGTCGGCGGAGAGGGTGTGATGTCCGGAACCGAGAACGAACCGGGACCTACCAGAGAGCCGCCGGTCGCGTCCTGAGCACGAAAGGTCCCCGGGTCACAAACGACTCTGAGGCTGGCGCGTGGATCTGCCGACGCGGGGCGGGCGCCCCGGCGGTGCTCATTCAACTCAATCAGGAGCAGTCAGATGTCAATCTCTACATCGATCCCGAGGACCGTCAGGCTCGGAAGGTCCCACCCGTTTGTCGTGATCGCCGCGGTTGCCGTGATCATCATGGCCTCAACCTGGGCGATCACATCACACGTGACCGATCCCGCGCGTAAGCCGCCGCAGCCAAGCGCTCAGAGCGAGGCGCCGGTACTGCAGTCGCTGGCGCCGCAGGAGCGGCAATACGTGACCGCTATCGCGTCGCTGAGCTCCGCGCAACTCAGTGCCGCGTTCGGCACAGGCAGGGTCAGTGGCGCCGACTCGACGCTGGCCTCGCTCACACCACAAGACCGGCGCTACGTGCAAGCGATCGCGGCCATGAGTTATGTGCGACTCGCCGCTGCCTTCGGCACGCGGAGGTGAGCCGTCACGTGTCCTGTTCACGCAGGAGTGCAATGCCGACGGACGGCCACCTGCTGCGCAACGCTCAAACGGCGGCTCGAGAAAGCACCGCCGACATCGTGACCCCGTGCCCTCCGGCCGGGCGGACAGGTCGGACGACGGCTGCATCGCACAAGCGCTCCAACCGGACTTATCACGTACATCATCGCAAGCAGAAGGAGAACGACATGCGCAACAACAGTGTTCGAATTCATCCAACCAAGGGAGACCTCGTGAGACAGGCGATTGCGGTGGCCGCCGCGCTCGCAACAATGGCGTTGGTCGCGGCGTCGGCGAGCGCCAAGACGACCACGCTGCATTACTTTTCCAAGTCGGTCAGTGTCAAGTTCACCGATGCGGCCGGGAACCCGGTCAATCCGAGTGCGAGCAATCCGCCGGCGGCGGGGGACGTGTTCGACGCAATCGATCGTGACTACCTCGGAAACCACAAGCACCACGCTAAGCACTGGACTGCGACCGATCATCTGCGGTGTGTGTTCGAGAACGCGAACAGCGCCACGTGCGACGCTGAGATCGCGGTCGGCGGCTCGATGCTGCTCGCAAACGGGATCCATCCCGACCTCGGCAGCAATCCCGCCACGTACGCGCTGAATGCCGGCACCGGCGTGTTCTATGGCGCGCGCGGGACGCTGACGGCGGCCGCGATCGCCAAAACCAACAACAACGACTTCACGATCAAGATTCACAGCTAGCGATTAACGCAGGGTTCAGAGCCCCTGATCGATTTCGCGCGCCAAACCGGACTCGAGGTCGAGGTGACGACATTCGAGGCCTTGGGCCCCCACCGGCCAGACGTGCGACGCCGTCGTCTCCGGGCAGACCTGGCACTGGATGGACCCGGTCGCCGGCGCGGCCAAGCGGCCGAGTCGCTCGCACCGGGTGGCCGGCTGGCCGCGTTTCTGGAACGTGGACCAGCCGCCGCCCGAACTGGCGGAAGACTTCGCCGCGGTCTACCGCCGGGTGATGCCCGACTCGCCTGCCGCCCGCCGATCGACGGCGGCTCTCAGACGGGTACGCGATGTTGTGCCACAAGGCAGCCGTCGGGATATGCCAGGTGGGCGTGTTCGGCAACCCTGAGCAATGGAAGTTCGACGGGGAGCCCTCCTACACCCGCGAGGAGTGGCTAGATCAGCTGCCCACCTCCAGCGTCCTCGTCCGGCTCCCGGCCATTCTGGACGAGGTGCTAGCCGGCATCGGCGCCGCCATCGACCCGGTCGTGGGCAACTCCACGATCAGATAGATCGCGGTGGTGGTCACCGCGGCGCGAACCCATCCGCCTTGACCGATCACACCTGCACTCGCGCTACGCGAGCATCTCAGTGTCGCCGTCGAGCGTCCTGCGCAGCGCGGCGAGGGAGTCTGTGCAGGCCGACCTGCTTGCGGACTCCTTGCAAGCAGGTCGGGTCGAAGCAGGGGAGCCGGAGATCGAGCTCAGCGCTCCTCCTCCTGGGGAATCTCAAAACTATTGGGCGAGGCCCGATGCGCTCCTGCTCTCCACGAGAGCGAGCGTCTTGATCGTCGACAGTGAAGTGCCTGCTCTGGACGACGAGGAGTGCTGATCGCCTCGCTTCCGTAACACACCGAGGATGCGCGAGCGTGGGAGCATGGGACCGGCCCCTGGTTTCGGACGGCCGCGTCGGCTAGAGCAGGCGGCAAACCAGTCCGCTCTCCAAAGGAGGGAGCCATGTGTGCTCAGCAGTTGTTGGACGCCGCCGGCCGCCCGCGCTCGCCGGCAACGATGCCCGGTCATCACGTCGGCCGGATCCCGCCGAACAAGGGCCGTCGGTATCCGCGGATCCGCCCACGGTCGATGAGATTGTTGCGGTCATGCGTCAGGCCGGCGACGGTCGTCACGGCCGGCGGATGCGCGGGCTGATCGTGGTGCTCTGGCGAGCGGGCGTTCGGATCCACGAGGCGCTCACGCTCACCGAGACCGACCTCAACGGGCGGCGAGGCAGTCTCCTCATCCGCCACGGCAAGGGCGATCGCCGTCGCGAGGTGGGGATGGATCCCTGGGCGTGGTCGATACTGGCCGAGTGGACGGCGGACCGGATCGCGCTGCCGGCGGAGCCGCTGTTCTGCGTGATCGGCGGGCCGACTCGCGGCCGCGCCTGGTCGGCCACTGCGGTCCGCGCCGAGCTCCGCCATCTCGCCATCGAGGCTGCGGTGCGGCGCCGGTTCGCGCCGCACCAGCTCCGCCAGGCGCACGCCGTCGAGCTGCTGCATGAGGGCATCCCGCTGCCGCTGATCCAGCGCCAGCTCGGGCACGCCTACCTGTCGACCACCGGCACGTACTTGGAAGGGATCTCCTCGGAGGAGATCATCGGCGCGATCCACGGCCGGAAGGCACCGATGATGCACGCAAGCGCCGGGCTCGAGCTCTGACTGCGGGTAATGGTGCGGGAGCGCTCCGGCGCTCCCGCACCGCAGACGCAACCCCTTGCAGATCACAAACGAGAAGTCCGGAACACAGAGCCCTTTGTCGTCCTTACCGGGGGCGAGGTCGGCGCTGACGAGGGTGGCTGCTCGCCCACGCGAGCGAGAGCCAGGTGCGCTTGCAGGTCGTCGCGGTCAGGCCGGCAGCAAGCACACTGGCGACTCTCGCAGTCGCCGCAAAGGAGCGCAGCCGGCGTAGCCGATCACGACGCCGGACCGTCGAGGGCGTGGAGATGCGCACCTTTGGCGACGAGCGAGTCTCCCAGCCTCGCAGTTGGTGAGTCCTGCTTCCATATGGGCGCGGTGCGAGGCGCGCCGCTGACCTTCCGCATTCGCGTGTTCGGGTTCACCACGGCCGGCGGGCGAGCTGCTCTCGCTCGAGGTTGTGGCGCGAAAGATGAGGCGAACGCCTCATGAGGCAACACGCGCACGCCCATAACCTGGGGCGAAATCCGAGTGAGGGAGTTGAAGGTGCCGAAGGTATCGAAGGAAAGCGCAGCACAAGTGGAGCAGCATGGTCCGGTCGAGGACCGCCACGAGGACCTCGACGGCTACACGGTCAACTTCGTGTCCTTCGGCGTCGACATCGATGGGACACCGCTGCTCAAGGGCCTGCCGGGCGACGCCTGCCCGTGCCCGCACTGGGGCTACGTGCTGAAGGGTCGGCTCACATATCGCTTCGCCGATCACGAAGAGGTGTTCGAGGCCGGGGACGCGTTCTACCTGCCGGCCGGCCACGTCCCGCTGGCCGATGCCGGCAGCGAGCTGGTGCAGTTCAGCCCCAGCGAGGAGCTGCGGGCAGTCGACGCCGTGATGGCCAAGAACATGCAGGCGATGATGCAGGGCAGCTGAGCTGCTGGCGAAGTCGCGACTCAGCCCGCGGGTTCCGGCAGGAACTCCTCCTCCGGGAGTAGCCCGTGTTGCATCGCAAACAGGCTCGCCCTAGCGCGTGTCGAGGCGCCGATTTTCGAGTAGATGTGCTCGATGTGGTTGCCGGCAGTCTTGGGCGAGATCACGAGCTGTTTGGCGATCTCCTTGTTCGACAGCCCCCGGGCGACCAGTCTGAGCACGTCGACCTCCCGGGCAGTAAGACCCGCGGGACCCTCGCGCCGGCGTGAGACGCGATGGCCGGCGGCGCCGAGAACGGCCTCCGCGGCGTCACCGTCGAGGCGACCCGTCCTGACATCGGCGCGGAGCTCGGCGGCCGCCTCGTCCGCCAAGCGCTCGGGTCGGTGCGGGCGCGGCTCGCGCATCGCCTGGTAGGCATCCGCGGCGCCAAGAATCCGAGCCGCGCGTGAGATGGCGGCGCCGGTGAGACCCCGCGGGTAGCCAGAGCCGTCGATGCGTTCCCGATGCTGCACCGCGATCGCGCCCAGCGGTGCGAGCGCAGCCGACTGTTGGAGCATCCGCTCAGTCAGATACGGGTGCAGCCGCACGCGCTCCCATTCGCCAGCGCCGAGCGGTCCTCGCTTGTCCCAGATCGCGTTTGAGACCCCCAGCCGGCCAAAGTCGTGCACGAGCCCGGCCCGCCGCAGCGTCAGCAGATCCGCCTCGGAGAGGCCGAGCTCCGCGCCGGCCGCGGCGGTGAGATCGGCGACCGCGCGCGAATGGCCAAGGGTGTATGGCGACTTCAGATCGACAAAGTTCGCGATCGCCACCAACGCCGCATCGAAGCGATCCGATGAAAGAACGACCGCAAGCGCCGGCTCAGCGTCGATCACCGCGTCCCAGGTCTCGAGCTCGTCGATGCCATGGAGGATCATCTCGCCATCGGCGCAGATCAGCTCCGCCAGGTCGGGATCGAACTGGCTGTCGGCGCGGTCGCGCGCGATTCCCTTGGCGGCCTCGACCCCACCGACTCGATACGCGACCTCAACGAACTCCGCGAGCTGCGCAATGCGCGCCGCGAGCGGAACCTCCGCACCCTTCAGCTCTCCCGGCCAACCGCGCCCGTCCCAAGTCTCGTACGCCGCGCCGAGCGCGTCGAGCACCTCGCCCTGCAGTCCGAGGTGCTCGCCCAAGAGTCGCGTCATCGCCGCATGCTGGGCGATCATGTCGGCGACCTCCTTGTGACCGGACAGGGCGAACTCGAGCGCGACTCGAAAGCGATGCGACCCAGCGTGCCCGGACCCCAGTCGCCGCATCCCCGCGGCCGCCCCGCGCAGGCTACGGAACTCGTAGTCGTACTTGCCGGACTTCAGCGCGATGTCATCCCCGAACCACTTCGCCTGCTCATGAGCGTCGGTATGACAACCGACGCCGACAAGCAACGCGGTGTAATACACATCCGCTCGACGCTGCTCGTCGAGCCCGACCCGCTCAGCCAGCCTCAGCGCGATCAAACACTGCCGCAGCATGTGCTCCATCGGCTGTCCAAAGCCGAGATCCACACCGAGCGACAACGACGCGACGAGCTCCGCCAGCCTGATGTGCGCACGATCGGTCCCCTCGGCCACCGGCCGAGACTAGCCGACCCGCCGAGCACCGAAGATGAGGCGTACGCCTCATGTGCTGGATTCGTCCCGCGCCTAGTCTCGGCTCGATCGACTACACCAGCGACAGGAGTGGAGCGATTGTGCCAACCCGACCCCTCGATATCGCCGCCTCGGCTTACACCTCAGCCTCCCCCGAGCAGGTGCTTGCAGCTGCCCGCGACTTCTCCGAGCGACGCCCCAAGCTGTGGCCGAACGTGAAGGCAAAGCATTTCGTCGTGCACAACGAGGGCGAGGAATTCGCCGACGTGACGGAGGGAATCTGGATCACCGGACTGTTCTGGGAGCGAAGCCGTTACGACTGGTCCGAGCCCGGAGCGGTCACAGCGACGGTGACCGATTCAAACGTCCGGGTGGCTGGGCGAGGCTGGTCCCGGTCCGAGCTACCTCGATCCCGGCTCCGGCGGTCCCGAGAACGACTTCATCAACCGCAACACGACCTTCCTGGCGTGGAACCTCATGCATCTCGCGCGGATGATCAAGGACGCGGGCGGGATTCCGGCCCATGGCAACCAGAAGAGCCTGTGGGACGCCGGCTGTCGCTTCGACTTCGCCAACCCGACTACCGCTGAGCTTGACGGAAGGGGCGGGATAGCCGCGGGATTCTGGCCCGACCGACGGCCTCTACGAGATCGTGGACGAGTTGACAGTCTGATCGGTCGACGGTCCCGAGCCCGGCGTCGAGACCTCGGCGGCGCCGACGATCAGCGGCCGGACGAACGGCGGCGCGTGCTTCAGTGTGTCCTGCTCGAGCTGGGTCACGTCAAAGCCGGCGTTGCGAATGCCGTCGAGGGTGGGGCGGTTGCAGTGGCAGCCGTGCGCGATGCGGACGTTGACAGGCATCATGCGATCCTGGAGGCGCGCGAGCCTCTCGTCGTCGGAGCGGACGTGCTCGATGAACAGCAGCCGCCCGCCTGGGCGCAGAACACGCCGCAGTTCGCGCAGGGCGCGAGGCTGGTCGTCCACGGTGCAGAGCACGAGCGTCGCGACCACCGTGTCGAAGCTGTCAGCGTTGAACGGCAGATCCTCAGCCGGGGCGCGCAGCAGCTTTGCGTCCGGCCGCTGTTCAAGGATCCGCTTCTGCAGACGCCGAGCCATCGGCTTCTCCGGCTCGGTGACCGTGAGCGTCCGGACACCTTCGCCGTAATGGAGCAGATTCGTCCCGGTGCCGGCACCGATCTCCAGGACATCACCGGCGGCGGCGGCGAGGAGGGCCTGCCGGTGCGCGCCCAGCCCGGCGTTCTCGGTCTTTGCCATCACGTGGTCGTAGATACCGGCGAAGATTCGGCCCCAAAGGCTCATATCGTCACCCTCCTGAGGGAAGTTGTGAATACGTGCGTTGGAAGGTAGGTGCGGCGCGAGGTGCCCGCATGAGGCGTTTGACCCATCTTTGGATCCGCCAGCCGGTCGCGCCGGCGGGCGTGCGGCCAGGTTGGCGGGCTCAGCTGATGAGTGGCCCGTTGCGGACGAGCTGGGATAGGTCCCGTTCCGCGCGCGTCCGCCAGACAACGCAGCCGAAGGTGTCGTTCAGCCGGATCGCATCCTCGAGGTGGCGTACGGCGTGGACCTTGCGGCCGAGCAGGGCGGCTAGACGGCCGAGCGAGCGGTCGACCGCTCCGTAGCTGCAGACGGCACGGCCGGCGGTGACCGGTCTGCCCGCGTACGGCGCGAGCCGGTCGTACAGCGTTGCTGCGAACGTGGCGTCGCCGATGAGGACGCTCGCCTCGGCCAGCTCGGCTTGGAGTGAGAGCCAGTTCGCGTCGAACGCATGCGTGAACGCCATCGTTGCGTGGAGCTGCTCGCGCGCGCGCTCGGATTCGCCGAGGCCGGCGAGGATCCACGAGTACCCACCGCGGTATGCGATGCCGGCCGGCGAGTTGGCGATCTTGTCCGCGACGAACGCGATGTCGCCCTCGTCGTATGCCTCGCGTTGGAGCTGTTCGCAGAAGCGCACCATGGCGGCGGACCCGACGGCGTTTCGGTCGCCGGCGCGCAGCCCCGCCTCCTCTGCTTCCAGCCGCAGGGCCTCGGCGTCCTCCAATCGCCCGGCGAGCATCGCGTCGACCGCCGCCCACAGCGGGGTGTACCACTCGAAGCTGGGCAGGTGCAGCTCGGCGGCGAGGCGCGCGTGTCGTGCCGTCTCCTCACGCCAGGCCGCCATCTCCCCGAGCTCGAACAGGTCGGCGACGCGCCAGTTGTGGGCCTGCAGTTCGGCATGGCGGTCACCTGACTCGCGCGCGGCAGTGATCATCTCGCCGGCGACGGCAAGGCGCTCATTGATGCGGTCGGGCCGCCACAGCGCTACATGTCGTGCGCTGAGCGCGGCGGCAAGCGCGGCGGCGTCCGCCGACTCGCGGGCGGTGCCGACGGCGTCCGTGCTGTGGCGGTCTGACCGAGTGCGGTCGGGTGCGTAATAGAGCTCGACGGCGAGGCGCGCTTGAACCCGCGAGCGCAGCGCGGGGTCCGCAACTCGCTCGAGCGCCTCCTCGAGCCGTGCGATCGCCTCGGCGTCGAGGTCGACGATCGCGATGCCGAGCCCGGCGAACCCAAGCGCTGCCTCTCCAAGCAGGGTGAGGTCGCCGCGCCTGAGGGCCAGCGCACGGGCCCGCGTGAAGGTCGCTCGCGCCGCTTCGGGCTCGCCCGCGCGCAGGAGCGCATCCCCGCGGGCGAGCAACGCGGGACCTGACTCCTCGTCCGCGTCTGCGAGTTCGAGCGCTTGGACCGCTCGGTCGAAGCGCTCCGCGGCGTCTTCGTAGGCGAGTCGCTCGAGCGCACGGCGACCCGCAGGCTCGCGCGCGCCGACTCGTCAAGCACGTCCGGCCAGAACCGCCCCGCGACGCGGGCCCTCGGCTGTGGGCCGGGGTTCAACGCGAGAAAGGCCAGGACCGCACGCGCCCGCCGCGATGCGGGTAGGCCGATCTGCGCGCCGTCCACCCGCAACTGAAGACCGCCGGCTAGTCCGACATCCAACATCGAGCCAACTGTGCTGCATCGAACCGCGCCGGCGCAAGCTCCGAGCCCATGATTTGCGCGCGCCGAACGGTGCCCGGACGGTCGCTCGCGAGGATCGGCGCCATGTCAATTCCACGCAGCCGCGACCTTCGCCTCCTCGCCGGGGCAGCCGGGCTCTCCGCCCTCGGCGACTTCATGGCGATCTTCCCCTTGATCCTGCGCGTCCAACAGCGCACCGGCTCGGCTTTCGCCGTCTCGGCGCTGATCTTCGCCCTCTGGGGGCCAGTCGTCCTCGCCGCAGGGGTGGCAGGGGCGATCGTCGACCGCTTCGAGAACCGACGGATCCTGATCGTCGTCTCGCTCGTCCAGGCAGCGACCGTGACCGCGATGCTCGCCGGCCTGGACAGCCTCTGGGCGCTGCTGCCGCTGATGACCGTCCTCGGCCTCGGCGTCGCCGTGAGCCAGCCGGCCGAGTTCGCCCTCATCCCGGCTGCAGCCGGCGCGGGCATCGACGCGGCGCGGGCCAACGGGCTGATGGAGACCGTCCGCTCGCTCGGTTTCACCGCCGGCCCGCTCGTCGGCGGCGCGCTCGGCGCGGCCGGTCTGCTGTGGCTCGCCCTCGCGCTCAACGCGCTGTCGTTCCTCGTCGTGGCCGCCGCGGCGCTGCTACTGCGCGCTCGCCGCCGCCGGAGCCCCCGGACGCCGACAACCGGGTGCGTGCCCGCGACGGGTTCGCGTTCCTCAAGCGTGAGCGCGACCTCAAGATCACTCTCGGCGGTGCCGTCGTCGCGCTCGCGCTCTTCTCGATCTCCGCGACCGCCGAGCCGTTCTTTGTCACCCGCGTGCTCGGCGGCGGCAGCCTCGCGTACGGGGTCCTCCTGAGCTCATGGACCGTCGGGATGGCGGCAGGCTCGGCCGGGATCGCACACCGCGTCGGACAACGTATCTGGCAGCCGGCGGCCTCGCCGCTGTCGTTCTCCAGGGGCTCGGTATCGCCGGCGGGGCGCTCGCAACGACGGTGTGGCTCGCCATGATCGGCTTCTCACTCGGCGGCGTCGCGCACGGAGTCAAGAACGTGCTGCTCCGCACGCTGATCCACGAGCGCGCTCCCGAGGCGCTGCGCGGCCGCGCGTTCGCCGCCTACAACGGGGCACGCAACGGCGCCGAGCTCGGCGCGCTCGTGATCGGCGGGATCTTCGTCGGAGCTCTCGGCGCCCGCCCTGCACTGCTCCTCGCGGGCCTCGGACCAGCCGCGATCGGCGCCGCCTGCCTACTGCTTCTCACCAAGCGCCGCCACTCCGTGGCGGCGGTCATCACGAATGAAAGGAGAGTTCTCGATGCACACATCCAAGGATGAGCTGGAACCGATGGTCCTCGGCGAGTACACCGGCCGCCGGGTCGACGCCGGAGAGATGCGAATCGCGTTCGAATCGATGCCGGCGCAATTCCCGCCAGACGAATCCCCGTTCAAAGGGCTCCCCGACGATCGCTGCCAATCCGACCACTGGGGCTACCTGTTCAAAGGGTCGTTCCGCGTCACCTACGCCGACGGTCCCGACGAGATCGTCCGCGCCGGCGACGCATACCACCTGCGACCGGGCCATTTCGTCCAGACCCTCGAACCGGTCGAGCTGATCGAGCTCAGCCCAGTCGAGGAGCACGACCGGACGATGGCGACCGTCACCAGAAACGTGGGTCTGGTCGCGTCATGACCAGCGTCTTCACCGGCTACTCCGCGAAGTCGATCGATGAGCTCCCCGAACTCTGGGACGGCTTCGCCCGGCTCGTGCGCGCCGGGCTCGACATCACCGCCTTCGGGGCGCAGATCATGGAACTTCCGCGCGACTACGCGACCGAGTCCCATGACGAAGCCGACACCGGCCACAGGAGCTGTACGTCGCGCTCGGCGGCGCCGTCGTCGTGTCGGCGACGAGCGGCTGCCGCTCGATCCCGAGCACCTGGTGCGGGTCGACGCCGGGACCGGCCGAGTCCTCACCAGCGGCCCCGACGGCCTGCGCGTCCTGTGCATCGGAGCCGTCCCCGGCCGTCCCTACGAACCGCCGGCATGGACCACCGGGGCGGCCGGCGGCGGTGACTAACGGTCGCTCCGCCGTCGTCGCGATGCTGCGAGCCCGCGCACGGAGCAACGCTCCGCGGGCTCGCACGCGATCGGGTCCGGAGGGCGGCGTCGTCCGCGAGGCATGTCGAGCCGGAAAATTGCCTGCTCAGCCCGATGGGTCAGCTGAGCCGGGCCAACGCTCGTTAGCGCGCAGCCAGCTGGTTGCCGTGGAGATGCCTTCGGAACGCGAGACGCCAGTCGCGTAGCCGTGGTTTGATGCCCGCTCATGCTTCACGAACGAGTGCGGCTGGTCGACGTGCTGGCGGCGCTATCGCTGACCACTGATCTCGCCGCCGGGTTTGAGTTCGAGCGCGGTCTGCGCGCGTGCCTGATTGCCAACGCCTTGGCGCAGACGCTCGAACTTGACCCGGCTGATCACCGCGCAGCCTTCCTGGGCGCGCTGCTGCGCGGGATTGGATGCGGGCATGCCAGCGAAAACGCGGCGCTGTTCGGCGACGACATCGCGTTCGAGCGGTTCCTCGTGACGTTCGACCCGGGGGATGAAGGGGTCATGGGCGCACAGCTGGCCGCACTCGAGGCTGCGGTAGGTCCGGCGGCGGTACATCGGTTTGCCGAAGTGGCGCCCACCGTCGGCCCGGTAGCCGTACGGGCGTCGTGCGAGGTCGCGATCGCGCTCGGGAGCCAGCTAGGCTTGCCCGCCGAGGTCCTGGCGGCATTTGCCGACGTGTTCGAGCGCTGGGACGGGCATGGTCTACCGTCCGGGCGGTCACGCGAGGACCTGCACCCAATCGCGCGAGTCCTGTGTGTGGCCGATCAGGCCGCGATCGCGCATGCAACTGGCGGTGTGGCCGGCGCTCGAGCTGAGATTGCTCGTCGGTCCGGCGGCGACTTGGACCCATCGATCTGCGAAGCGTTCGTGGGCGCTGCCGAGGAGATGCTCGCGCAGATCGAATCGTGTGAGGACCTCGTCGAGGCGGTGTGCGCCGCCGAGCCGGCTCCGGTCCTGTCGGTGCCGATCAGCGAGATCGACGGGCCGTGTCTAGCGCTCGCGACGTTCGCGGATCTGAAGGGCTTATACCTTGTCGGACATTCACCACACATGGCCCAGATCGCTGAGGACGCGGCACGGCTGATCGGACTCGCTGGGCAGGAGAGTCTGCGGCTGGCGGCGTTGGTCCACGACATCGGTCGGGCGGGGGTGGTGAGTTCGATCTGGGATCGGCCCGGCCCACTCGGTGCGGCAGACCGGGAGCGGGTGCGCCTGCATCCGCACTGGACCGAGCGGGTGCTCTCCCGAAGCCCGGTGCTGGCGTCATTCGGGTCGTTCGCGGCTGCCCACCACGAGCGCCTGGACGGGACCGGATACCACCGCGGGGCTCGTGCAGGAGAAATATCGCGCGAGGCGCGGCTACTCGCCGCCGCCGACGCGCTCGCCGCGCTGACCGAGGCGCGTCCGTATCGCCCGGCGCGCTCGCTGGACGAGGCGGCCCGCACCCTTCAGGAGGAAGCCGTCGCTGGCCGGCTTGATCCTGAGATGGCCGCCGCGGTGATCGAGGCCGCCGGGGCCGAGCGGCCCCATGTGGCATGGCCGAACGGCCTCACCGACCGCGAGATCGAGATCCTCCGGTTCACAGCTCGCGGGATGACCAACAAGGAAATCGCCTCCTCATTAGTGATCTCGCCGCGCACCGTCGGCAACCACCTCGCGGCCGTCTACGACAAGATCGACCGCCGGACGCGGGCGGGTGCGGCGGTGTTCGCCATCGAGCACGGACTCCTGTGATGTTGAGGCCAAATGACTCATTCCCTCCAGCACCGCCACGCTCGATGATCTGCTCATGACCGACACCATCCAAACCCACACGCAGTCAGTTAACGCGATGTACGACGCCTTCGCCCGCGGCGACGTCGACGGCATCCTCTCCCACCTCTCCGAAGAGATCACATGGGACGTCACCGACGAGCCCTGGACGCCCCACGCTGCCAACGTCCCGTGGCTGCTGCCTCGACACGGACACGACGAGGTCGCAGACTTCTTCGCAATCGTCAGCGCCTGGAACTACGAGCGCTTCGAGGTGCTCGACCTGCTCGTCTCCGACACCCAAGTCGCCGTCGAGATCCGCCTGACCGCAGAGCTACCCAACGGGAAGCGGATCGACGAGGAGGTCATCCACCTCTGGACCTTCGGCCCCGACGGCAAGGTCGCCAGGCTGCGCCGCATGCTCGACACCGCCGCCAACATCGATGCAGCACGCGGCTAGCGCGATGGTCCTCCTGCGAGCTTCGTCGCGCTCCCGCTTCGAGAGTAGGCGGGCCATCGCCGATTGCCCGGCGCCGTCGCGACTGCGTTTCGCTCTGCCGCGAACAGGTCGCCGGGCGGCGCCGAGAGCGTCCGTGGACGCGAGTGCCGGGGTCGGGAGGCGCTCTGCTCCCGACCCTGGCCCTGCGGAGACCGGCTAGGAGACCGCGACGCCGGCCGGGGCGGCGCCCGCGGGAAGCGCCACTGTGCCGTGCTCGGTGAGCTGACCGCCGTCGACCGCGAACACGCCGAGCGCGTCGACCCGGCTCTCATCGACGTACAGCGTCCGACCGTTCGTGCTCAGGCGGGCGTCGACCGCGCCGACGCCCGCCTGCGAGCTCACCTGGGTGGAGCCCAGGAGCGTCAACGTCCCGTCATGCGCGATCGAGTAGCGTGAGATGCTGCCCGATCCGGTGTTGACGGTGAACAGGAACTGGCCGCTGTGGCTGATCTCGATCCAGCACGGCGCTGTCTGCTGATCGGCGAAGGGTGAGTTCCCGATCGATGACAGCGTGCCGGCGCGGGCGACGCGGAAGGCGGAGATGGTGCCGTCGCCCGACGCGTTGTGGGCGTTGGAGACGAACAGCTGGTCGGGGTTGGTCGGACGGAATTCGCTGCCGAACGGGCCTAGGCCCTGCGCGGCGAACGGAGATCCAGGCGCGGCGATCAGCCGGCCGTCGGAGGCGACCCTGAAGCTGTCGATCTGCGAGGTTCCGACTCTCGTTCCGATCAGGCTGGTTCCTGTCGGGTTGAACAGCACGTCCCCGGGCTGGGCGGACGCGGGCAGCGGAACCGTCGAACCGGCCAGCGGCCGGAGATGACCGCCGTCGGTCAGGGCGAATCCCGTGTAGTTCGAATTGGTAGCGCCGGCGTTGGCCACGTACACGAGACCGTCGTGCTCGGCCACGCTGACCGGCTGCGCGCCGCCTGAGGAGACGACGCCTCCGGGCATGGGCTCCAACGCTCCGTCGCGGTCGATCCGGAGTACCGAGATCTGGTTGCTGCCGGCGTCGACGGCGATTACGTACCGGCCGTCGCTCGAGACCTGGATGGCTCCCTGCGACGCGAGTCCTGCGCCCGAGCCGGCGCCGCCGGCGGTGAACGGCGATCCCGGCACGGGGGTCAGCCCGCCGTTTGCGTGACGAACGAAGGCAGCCACGGTGTTCGTGCCCGCGGTGTTGTCGTTCACGTACACGAAGCCGCCGTGGCTTGGATGCGCGCTGGCGACGGCGGGCGCGGCGAATGCCGCGCCGAACGCCAGCAATACGGCCGCGACGGTTCGACGCCAGTTCCTCGGCTGGTAATGCATGAGGGGTTCTCCTTGGGGGTTTGGGGAGCGGTCAGTGAGGGCGTTGCATCCCGCGCCGTCCATCACTTGGACTAATTAGTCCAACCGATTGGACCACCCTCCCTCCGCGCTTTCAACCCCTGGTCCGCGAGCGACACAAAATCGTTAGATGTATGAACACCGTGCCGTTAAAACTTCTGTAAGGTTTTCGTAATCAGTCGTTGGACCGCCCCGTCCACTCACGAACGCATCGGAATATGAGCGCCAGTACGACCACGAAGCAAGGACGCGCCACCCGCGAGCGGATCGTGCGGGCCGCCGCGGAGCTGATCGCCGAGCGAGGCGCCACCGGCACCAGTCTCGACGACGTCAGAGCTGCAACCGCCGCCAGCAAAAGTCAGCTCTATCACTACTTCGGCGACAAGCATGGCTTGGTCGAAGCAGTCGTCGAGCACCAGTGCGCCAACGTACTCGGCTTCCAGGCGCGGGTCCTGGGCGCCGTCTCAGATTGGGAGAGCCTCGAGCGATGGGCAGAGCTAATGGTCACCGGCGTCGAGCAGCGCGGCGGGCGCGGTGGGTGTCCGATCGGAACGCTTGCCGCGGCCCTCGCCGATACCGACGACGCGCTCAGAGTCAGCCTGAACGAGGCATTCCGGGCCTGGAGCGACGCGATCCGGGCGGCGCTCGGGCGGCTGCGCGATAACGAACTGATCGCCGCCGAGACCGACCTCGACCGCCTGACCACGATCATGCTCTCGGCGATCGAGGGAGGGTTGCTGCTCGCCAAGGCCTCGCGCGACGCCGATCCGTTGCGCACCACCCTCGCCGGGGCGATCGCCCAGTTCCAAGCCAACGCCCCGGCTCGGCGCCGCCCGGACTCAGCCTGAGCTAGCGCCACACCGGCCGCCACCGCGCGACCCGCGACCCTCGCTGCCAGCAGCCAGCGTGCTGCCTGATGGTCGCCGCCGGGCTGTGGCCATCGCTTTTCATCGGCCGTTAAGATTGCGTCTGGTAGCTTCCATACCTAACGGCCGGGCTTGGGGGCGCCACGCATCCGAATCGAGGGATGACGTATGAGTACCGGGGCGATTGACGAGGCGAGGCTCGAGCAGTTCATGGGCCGGATGGTCGGGCACATGACGGGCGCGACGGCGTGTTTTTCGATCTGGCTGGGCGATGAGCTGGGGCTGTACGGGGCGCTTGCCGCGGGAGTCCGCGCGCAGCGCGGACGAGCTGGCCGAGGAGGCTGGCTGTCATCCGCGGCTGGTGCGCGAGTGGCTGGACGGTCAGGCTGCGGCCGGGCTTGTCGAGTACGACCCCGACGCGGATCGGTATTCGCTGAGCGCGGAGGCGGCGATGGCGCTGGCGGACGACACCTCGCCGGTGTTCGTGGCGCGGGGATGAATGCGCTTGGGTCGATGTTCATGGATGTGGAGAAGTTCAAGGCCGCGTTCACGGGCGACGGCGCGCTGGCGTGGGGCGATCATCACCCGTGCCTGTTCAAGGGCACCGAGTGGTTCTTCCGCACCGGCTATCGCGCGCATCTGCCCGGGGAGTGGATCCCGGCGCTCGACGGGGTCGAGGACAAGCTCAGGGCGGGCGCGCGGGTCGCGGATGTCGGCTGCGGCCACGGTGCCTCCGTGGTCGCGATGGCAAACGCGTACCCGGCCGCGCGTTTCTGGGGGTTTGACTTCCACGCTCCGTCGATCGAGACGGCGCGCGACCGGGCGCGTGAGGCTGGTGTGGAGGACCGCGCCACGTTCGAGGTCGCCGGCGCGAAGGAGTATCCGGGAACGTACGATCTGATCTGCTTCTTCGACTGCCTGCACGACATGGGCGACCCGGTCGGGATCGCGGCGTACGCGCGTGAGCACCTCGAGCAGGACGGCACCGTGCTGTTGGTCGAGCCGTTCGCGCTCGACGGGCGCGGCGCGAACCTTCAGGGCAACCCGATGGCGGCGCTCCTGTACACGGCATCGACCGCGGTGTGCACCCCGAACTCGCTCTCGCAGGAGGTCGGGCTCGGGCTGGGCGCGCAGGCCGGAGAGGCGCGCCTGAGGGCGGTGTTCGAGGAGGCCGGCTTCAGTGGGTTCCGCCGCGCGGCGGAGACGCCGCTGAACCTGATCCTCGAGGCCCGGCCCTAGCCAGAACGTTCCGGCTAGGCCAACAACACTCCGACCCAGCCACCCTGCCGTCGAGCCCGCGCCCGCATGAGCGCCCTCCAGGCCCGACGGGGATCGGCCAGCCTTATCTCACCATCCGAATTGAGAGGAGAGCCGCAGTGCACGTTCGAGTCGTCCGGTTCACTGATGTGACTGCAGAACGCGTAGCGCAACTCATCGCCGCCATCGAGGAAGCCGGCGGACCGCCGCCGGGCGCTCCCATAACCGGCCTTCAACTCCTATTTGACGAAGCGCAGGGAACGGCTGTCGTGCTGCAACTGTTCGATACGGCCGAGGATCTGCGCAAGGGAGCCGAAACATTCAGCGCGATGGACCCGTCCGAGACGCCCGGCACCCGCGTCTCCGTCGACATGTGCGAACTCAAGCTCGAGCGCCGCATGAGCGGCTGAGACCACCCTGAAGGAACGGCTCTGTCGAATCAACCGGACGCGCGGGATCTCGTGATGGCCCTGAGCGCTTACGCGCGAGCGGGGGAATTGAGAAGTCAGATCGGCTTTGGGGGCCATGCGTAAGGGCGAGTTGCGGTGACAATGGGCAGAGCGCACGTTGGCCGTTTTGCTGCTAACTGACCGCCCGTTACTCGAGGTGTGGCAATCGGCTCAGCATGCGAGGCGTTCGTGTGTGTCCGGAGCGTCAGGATTCGAACAATCGGTCTTGTCTTGAAATTCGCTGGCCCCAGAATCGGGGAACGATGAAAGGGCCTCCTCTCACGCGCCCAGTCCGAAGCGAAGGTCGCGGCGAGCCGAACCTGTCGCCGTCGTCCCGCGCTCGTTCACGAGTGAGACGGCACGAGGATGCGGTGATCCAGCCCGAGCTGAGGGGGTTGGTTCAGCCCCTCGACGCGCGTCGCGGAGCGCGCTCCGCTGGACCCGAGGCGGGGCACAAGATCGCTTGAGAGCGTTCCCCGGCGCGGCAGGCTCGCGGGCAATAGCGCTCGATGTGCATTGGTCCGCGACGCTGGTTTACATTGGTGAGCTCACCCGGCGGGGCTGGTCTCGGCGTCGCGAAGCTCGAGCAGTTCGGCTGGTGGCTGTCCGCGCAGGAGCCATCCGCGGTGCATCGGAACGATCAGTCCTCGGCGTGTCAGCTCGGACATCGCGGTAGTTACGGTGGGACGCTGCGCGGCTATCAGATCGGCGAGGAGGGTGTGGGGGATCTGTATGGGTATCGCGATGCCGTCTGGGCGGACGTGACCCCAGCGGTCGGCCAGTTGCCAGAGCAGCATCTGGAGGCGGAGTTCAACCCGCGGATGGTGGATGATCGCGATGCCCACCGACAGGTTTCGCGAGCGTTCCAGCGCGCGCTCAACCAAGCGGCCGGTTAGCTCTGGAAACCGCGCGATGCGGCGAGCGGCGGCGCGATCGAGAACCGCGAGACGGGTTGGCTCTAGAACGCGCCAGCCGATCGTGCGTCGAATCGCGGACTGTACATCCGCGCCCTGCCACGGGCGAAGCAAATCGCCGTTACCGAGCAACTCGCCACCAAACCGCCCGTTCACGCCGACGCGGCGTAGCAGCAACCCGTTGAGTACCAGGAGGCCGATACCGCCCGCCAAGTTATCGGGGACATCCCCGCCCCAGCCGCCCGGCGGGATGCGCATCGTGGGGGCGATGCACTCCTCGGTCGCCCGCGCGCGTTCGAGCGGCTGCGAGTCCATCGCCGAGATCGGGGTCCTCGCGCAGGATCTGACAGATTGACTCCGCGGCCGACGGAGCACCTGTGGCGGATGGAGAGTGCGTCACTCGACTCACTCCGGCTTCTTGACATTCGCCGTAGGGCGCAGACCGACGAGTGGAAGCTCGGCTACGAGTCGCTGTCGCGCCAATCTTGTGCCGTCGTATTGCCAGCCGACCAGCCAGCTAAGGACACGGTGAATCAACGGGGCGAGGTGCCTGTTCCGCTGCTCGTAGTCGGCGAGGGCTGCTTCGGCTTCGAGGATCGAAAGCTTTCGATGGATTGAACGAACCGGTCGCTGGCGATCGCGACCTCGAGCGGCTCGTGCGCCCGGAGGTTCCGGTACCACTGGGCCTTGCGGCCAAGTCCGGCGATGACAATCAGTTCGTTCTCGGCTCGGTTCTCTCTGACGACCTCCAACATCGTGCGGTAGGTGCGGCCCGAAAGACGACCGACATGGGTCAGCCGTAAGAACCGGCGGCCAGAAGCCAGCCGAGACGCCAGTCGTACAAGAACGCGGGGGCCCGGAGCAGGCGGCGCAGCAGAGGTCCGGGTCGACGTGTCCTCATCGCGTCTGGTGTGCGCGGGAGTCGGCGGCGATGGCGCTCATTCCTCCGAGGGCGACGGAGACTGGCTCGGGGTTTGGTTGCTCGGCCCGGGATCCGGGCGATCAGCCAGACCCGGGTTCGGTGGGCGCCACAGGCGCTGGTAGCTGGCCGCGATCGATGCCCGGGCGCTGGCTGCCTCCCTCAGCACTCGCGCAACCAGTTCGGTGTGATCCATCAACTCGACCTTACAGTGTAAAGTAACGTTGCCCGACGATGCCTCGCGCCGCCACACCAACCGTTCCAAAGCGAAAGCCACCGCGCCCGCTGAGCCGAGGTCTGATCCTCGATCGCGCGGTGGCGCTGATCGAGGCCGAGGGACCCGGCGCGTTGAGCATGCGCCGCCTTGGCTCGAGCCTCGGGGTCGAGGCGATGGCCATTTACCACCACTTCGCTGGCCGCGACGAGCTGCTCAGCGCGATCGGTGATCGGCTGCTCGAGCCCCTCCACGTCCTCGAGTTCGGTGATAACTGGCGCGAGGCATGCCGGCGGTTCGCGACCGCTCTGCGCGATGTCGCGGTCGCACGACCAGCGACTTTTCAGCTGCTGGGGCTGCAGCCGTTTGACACCCCGAGTTCGCTCGCTCCTGTGGAGCGGTTGTTGGGGGTGCTGGTCGGCGGCGGATTCACGCCAGCGGCCGCGCTCGCGGTGTACCGCGCTACGGTCAGCTACGCCCGTGGATATGCCTTGGCTGAGGCGACCGGTTTCACCGTGGACGCGGCGAAGCCGGACGGCCGCCGGCGGCTGGCTGCCCTGCCTCGCGCAGAGTTTCCGATCCTCGCCGGCCGGGCTCGGGAACTGGCGGCGCTCGACGCTGACGGCGGCTATGAGCTGGGGCTGGAAGCCCTCCTCACGGGGTTCGCCAATCGTTACACGGGGGCCGAGGGAAGCGGGAGCGCATCTCGACCACCTGACCGCCCCGGGTGACCGCTCGTCAGGGGACCGGCACCTGCACAACGAACCCAGAGCGACACGTCGATTCGGCGCGTATCGGCGTGGCTCGCGGCGTCGAAGCTGGGCCTGCTCGCGATGGCGCTCGTCGTGGGCGTTGGATCGGGGTTGGCAGCAGCCGCTTTTCGCGAGTTGATCTACTTCTTCACGTGGCTGTTCACCGGCCATGAGACGTTCGGCCAGCAGGGACACGCCCCGAGCGCCCATCTTGCCTTCCTCGGCATCTTCTTCGTGCTGATCGTCCCGCCGATCGCCGGTGCCGTCTACGGCCCGCTGATCCAGCGCTTCGCGCGCGAGGCGCGGGGGCACGGCGTCCCCGAGGTCATGCTCGCGGTCGCCGAGAACGGCGGACGGATACGCCCTGCCTGTGACCGTGGTCAAGGCGCTGGCGTCCGCGCTGTGTATCGGCGGCGGCGGGTCCGTCGGCCGCGAGGGGCCGATCGTCCAGATCGGCTCTGCGTTCGCTTCCACGCTCGGGCAGCTGGTTCGGATGAGCGAGGGCCGGCTGCGGGTGATCGTCGCGTGCGGCGCCGCGGGCGGGATCTCAGCCACGTTCAACGCGCCGCTCACCGGTTTGTTCTTCGGGTTCGAGATCGTCTTGAAGGAGTTCTCGCTTGACGCGCTATCGGCCACGATCGTCTCCTCGGTGACGGCGGATGTGGTCAGCCGTGCGTTCTTCGGCGGAGCGCCGTTCTTCGCCGCCATTCCGCACGACATGGGCGTCGGCAATGACTTCACGTACCTGCTGATCGCGGTGCTCGGGATCGCCGCCGGCCTGATCGGCGTCGTGTTTCAGAAGACTCTCTACAGGGGCGAGGACGCGGCCGACGCGCTGTGGCGGGGGCGGCCGGAGTGGCTGCGGCCAGTCGCCGGCGGGCTGCTCCTCGGACTTCTGCTCCTGACGCTGCCGCAGATGTATGGCGTCGGCTACCCGGTGATGGACCGGGTGCTGGCAAACCATTACGTGTTGTGGTTCGTGGTCGTCCTGATGGTGGGCAAGATCCTGGCCGCCAGCCTCACCCTGTGGATCGGCGGATCCGGCGGGGTATTCGCTCCGTCACTGTTCACCGGCGCGGCGGCGGGCATGGCGTTCGGGATCACCGTCAACCACCTGTTCGGCCCGGCGGTCGGCCCGCCCGCTCTCTACGGGGTGGTAGCGATGGGGGGCGTGTTCGCCGGCGCCGCGCAAGCACCCCTGACCGCGATCGCGAGCGTCGCGGAGATGACCGGCAACTTCACCCTCACTCTGCCGATCATGCTCGCCTGCGGGATCGCGGCACAGCTGGCCAAGCGGATCACCTACGGAAGCATCTACACCACCAAGCTGCTGCGGCGCGGGATCGACATCGAACGCCCCAAAGCCCTCGGCGCGCTACAGGCCCTGACCGTCGAGGAGGCCATGCAACCGCTCGAGACGCTCGACGGACAGCCTCGGCTCCTAGCAGCCCCGGGTCCCTTCGAGGCGCCTGCCACCGAGGAGCCGCGGTGGGAGCAGCTCGTCGGCCCCGTGACGCTGACGCGCCGGCCGCAGACGCTGTTCGCCGAAGAGGACCTCGAGGACGCGCGACGACAGCTCGTCCTCTACGGCCGCGACGGGCTGCCCGTGATCTCCAGAAACGGCGAGCTACTCGGCTGGCTAACCCGCGCCGACGTGCTGCGAGCTCTGGCAACCACGCTGCGCTCATCTGAGACAGAACATGCACGGCGCGGCGGCCGCCGAGTACGCCGTCGCAGACCCAGCCACGGCGATCCACACGCCAACCACGCCGCTGCCCGGCTACGAGGTCCTCGAGCTGCAGATCCCCCCGAACTCGCCGGCGCGCGGGCGGCGCGTTGCCGACATCGACTGGCCGACCGGCAGCATCGCGGTAGCGGTGACCCAGGGCCGCGAGATACAAGCTGCCCGCCCGGACATTCGACTGCACCCGGGCGAACGACTGATAGTCCTCGCACCCACTCGCGCACACAAACAACGCGAGCGGCCGACCCACCGACGCCACGCTCTGAGCGGCTCCGCCGATGCCTCTCAGAATGGCGCGGATGAGACGCTTGACGGTGCCCGACCCAAGCCGCGTTCGTGAGTCCACGCCGCCCCGGACCAATGCTGACGAGAATTCGCCGCGCCCCGACACAACTCTACGACTGGCAGCTCGGCCGGATCTTCGGTCGAAGATTCCTGCGCCTGACCCATACCGGCCGCACAACCCGGCGCCAGCAATCAGACGATGCTCGAGGTCATTGGCGAGAACCCCGCTCGCTCACGAGGTGATCGTCCTCGCCGGACTCGGACATACGGCGCAGTGGTATCGCAACCTCGTCGCAGACAACGCCGCCGAGGTTTGCGATCGGCCGTGAGCGCTTCGCTTCCCCGCACCGCGAGCTGGATCCCCCTGAGGCAGCAGCCGTACTGGCCCAATACAAGCGGCGCCACCGGCACATCACACCGGTCATCAGGCGAATGCTCAGCTGGCTCGTCGGCTGGCACCACGACCGAACCGATCCCAAGCGTCCGCAGCTCATGAGCGAACTGCCGATGATCGCGCTCCACCGACACCGAGCCTACTGCCCCCGCGGCGATCTGGAGAGTCGCCGACCGACGACCGACGGTACGTAGAACTGTTCCTCGCCGCGCGAGGCGTACACATCTTGGTGTCGCGGACAGCTGGCGCCCGTTTCGGCCGAGACTCAAGTGCCTATCAACCAACACCCAGAACTCGTTCGAGCGCGCATCGTTGGCCCTGGACCCGCCACCATCGCCGGTCAGCCCGACACTGATCGTCTTGAGCACACTCAGACAACAGTGCCCGACGGCCCTCATACAGCCGCCGGCGGCGTCTCGGCGCGCTCCGGTACTTACCGCCGATCGCTCAGGTCACGACGCGGCGGAATACCGTCCTGCCCCCCGAAACCTCGACGCGCAGCGGCGATCGCATCGTCTACCCCCGGCTTCGCGGTGGCGCGCGATCCCGTTGGCTCGAGCAATCGCCCGGGGTGGGATGCTCGGCGAGCTTCGTCGGATCAGCGAGTAGCGATGCGCGAGCGAGGACGTACCCATGCGACCGGTCTCCGTCATCTTTGGCCTCCCCGAGCTTTCATTGCGCCAGTCGAGATTCCTCGAGGTCAAGCTCGTGCTCGATCCGCCGGAGCGTGTGAGCTGAGATCTGGCTTCGACGGCGCAGGTCCGCGAGTCGGCGGCGCTCCACACCGATCAGCTCCCTGCGCAGCTCGCGGATCCGGCGGGCGGCCGCGGCCTCGTCACCGTCGGCGGCGTTCCCGTCGGCGTGCGGCTCCAGGCGCTGGATTCGTAGCTCGTAGGTCATTCGGAGCTGATCCAGGACTGGCTCCGCTACCACGTCCCGGTCCGCTAGATCGTCGATGTGCTTGAGCGCGGCGTGGGCGAGCTGCACGCGCGCTCGCGCCTCCTCGCGGGCGACCGCTTCGTCTTCGCCGAGCCCGAGCCGGCGAACCAGGGGGGACAGCGTCAGTCCCGGGATCACGAGTGTTGCGGCGATGGCGATGTAGCTGATGAAGATGACGTTCGCGCGGTCCGGGAACGGACGCCCGGCCGCGGTCAGGGGTAGCGCGAGCGCGGCTGCGAGCGATACGCCGCCGCGCATCGCGCTCCAGCCGAGAACGATCTGTTCCGCGTGGCGCGATTGCTGCGACGTTCGGGGGCCGCTCGGACGGACGAGCTGTGCCACCAGCGGAACCGTGAACATCCAGGCCATCCTGACCGCGATCAGCGTGACGAGGACCGCGGCCGAATATAGAAGCGGCTTTTCCACCGACAGACCGCGCGTGATGTGCGGGAGCTCTAGTCCGATGAGCAGGAACAGGACCGACTCGAGCAGGAACGTGAGCGCTTCCCAGAATCCCAAGGTGCGAAGCCGGGAGGTGGGTGAGAGCATCGATCCGGCTCGGCCTCCGGTGTACAGCCCGGCGGCCACCGCGGCCAGTACCCCTGAGGCGCCTATGCGGTCGGCCGGGATGTAGGCCAGGTACGCGGTTAGCAGGGAGATGCTGATCTCGATCTGCGGCTCGTCGATGCGCTTGCGGATCTCTACCGAGACCCAGCCCGCGGCCAACCCGACCGCCACCCCGCCGGCCGCGACGGCGATGAACTTGACGATCCCCGCGCCAGGTGAGAAGTGTCCCGATACCACCGCGGCGACCGCGAGCTGGTAGACGGTCAGGCCGGTGCCGTCGTTGATCAGCGCCTCACCCTCGAGGATCGTGGAGATGCGATCGGGTGCGCCCAGGCGCCGGAGCACGGATGTCGCCGCGATCGGATCGGTGGGTCCGAGGATCGCGCCCAGCACCAGTGCTGGTCCCCACCCGATACCCGCAACCGCGTGAGCCACCGCCGCCACCGCGGCCATCGACAGCAGCACGAGGCCGACCGCGAGCAGCCCGATCGCGCGGGCGTGAGCTCGAAGATCCTGGGTGGAGGAGCTGAACGACGCGGCGTAGATCAGCGGCGGCAGAAACACGAACAGCACGGTGTGGGGGTCCACCTGTGGCGCGGAGGTTCCCGACACCAGCCCGACCGCCAGACCGCCGAGCACGAGCACGATCGCGTAATGAACGTGGATCGCCCGCGCCACCCCCGCCAGCACGGTCGATGCCAGCAACAACGCAACGATCAGCTCGATCCCATGCATACGAACCACCCCTAACCGTCGCGTCGCGCTGGCGCCGCGAACACTACTCAGCTACTCAAAATTCATCCTCTGGATCTCGGGACGGCAGTGCGTACAGAGCCTCCAGCTCATCGACGTCCGCACGGTCGGGCGGTGGTCGCAGCGCCGGGATCGCCAGGTTCAGCTCGATCATGCGGCGCTGCGCGTAATCGAGCTCGGCCCACGTGTCTCGAAGCCAAGCGATGATCCGGCTGACACGGGGTCTGGTTGTGGTTCGCATGATTGCCTCCATTTGGGGCACTGATCCGATAGGCGTCACAGACGGACAGATCCGCTCACGCAAGACGGCTCGCGATCACATCCCTCCGTTCCCCAGCAGGTCGCGCACCCGGCACAGCTCCTCGCGCAGCGCACCGACGTCTTGCCCGTACAAGGGCGACACCGTGCGCTCGACCAACCGCTCGGCTCGAGCGACACCACGGGCCGACACCCCCTCGGCCCGCAGCAACCCGATCACGCCGCGAAGCTCCCCCGCAACCATTCTCACCACCATCGGCTCGAACGGCAGCGGCGTGACCCGCATCTGACGCCTCGAACGGCTGGCCGCCTGTCGGATCAGATCCTCGAGATTGCCCGCAAGGCCGTTACGAGTCTGCTCCAACAGGAGCCGCCGGCGCTGACGCTGGACAGCCGCAATCGGAACCCTTTCGCCCCCTTCCAGAACTAGCTCGACCGCGCAGTCCCGCTCGCGCTGCTTGTGCACGGCAACCAGGACCGTGAGTATCAGCAGCACACTCGCGGCGCTGCCCGCCAGCGGCCCAGCCCACTCCCGACCCTCGATCCGCGCGACCACGCCGCCGGCCAAGACTGCCGCAACATCAACCCATTGCCGGCCCGTGTAATGGACGGCCTCGGTCGCGCGCAGCAGCCGATGATCCGAGCGCAGAACCGTACGCTCGGCAACCCCGGCAACGCCGTGGGCACGCGACGTGCTAAGTGACCGCCGCCTCATACTCACGAGTCGGTCGCTTACGGAGCTTCGATCCGGGGAGCAGCAGTCTGGTCATGGCACACCCACCAAAGGCCGACCAGACTTCCCGGCTCGCCGCCACGATCGTATCTCCGGCCAACCAAGTTGTCGAGCGACGGATCGCCCCAGTTCTCCGCGCGGAGGGCCCGACGCCACCGACCCGTCAACGCGGCAACTAAGACGGAGCGGCTACCAGAGTTCCGGGCTCACCACGAGCAGTCGCGCGCCCGTCGCCAGCGTCAGCCTCGGCTAGATCAGAGTGGCGGGTTGGACCCGCAGCGGAGACAAGCTCGAAGTCATCGGGGGCCGGGCGCAGAATCAGGACCTCGGCGGGGACACGCTCCAGCAACCACTCCAAGTCCCCGCGGCTCAGACCCGTGCGCCGACTGTCGTTCGCTGACACGATGACCCTGTCGAACCGCTCCTGCTCAAGCAGCCTGCGAAGCGCATCGCGGTACGTGCGCCCCGTGGCGGTTCGGGAAGTGGGAGGACCTCCAGGACCTCTTCCGACGAATAGCGCCGGACTGCGGCCTGACATTCGCCGAGGTCCGCGCGGCGTGGGAGGCGACCGCCGCCGTCGCGTTGCCGATGTGCGCCAGGCGAGCGTGCTCGTCGTCGCACGAGCCGTCGAACGTGGTCGGGGCCTCAGGGCCTCTTGCTAGCAGCAATGCCTCGCCGGTAGGCTCGCGCTAAATGACTGCTTCATATTCAGGGGATGCGGTTCTCGCCCTCGTCGGCGAGGGCTTCCCGCGATCGGAGCTTGAGTCGCACGTCCTGGCCCCCGACTGGCCGGCGTTCGCGCAGCTGGACGGCTACCCGCACAAGTCGCCGAAGCCGCTCTGGCGCACGCGCTCTGAGCCCGTCGGGCGTCTTCCAGGTTCCGACCGGCTCGACGCCGTCCTAAGCCCGCGCGCTGCGCGCATGGGATAGTGTCGACCCCGGTCGTAAGCGAAGCGGGAGTGGCTTCCGGCGAGGATCAGCCGCCACCCCCGCCGCCGACGCGCGTGGCGGTTTATTACGTGGCCCTCATCCTGGCGACGGCCGCGGTCGTCGTCGGGGTGATCGTGGCCGGGAGCGGCAAGCACGCCCAGCCGACGATCGCGGGAAGCTACAACGTCTCCTCGGGCGCCGCGTGCCTGGGCACGAAGGCTTTCGTGGTCCAGTCGGGCCAGTTCGTCTCGCTGTCGAACACCCAGGGCACGCTGAGCGGCGAGCTCACGTTCAAGCACGGCCAGCTGACCGGCACCGCCGACTGCATCGGCCACGTGCAGGCCCCGATCGACGCCCATGTCGTCAATGGGCTGTTGCTCGGGACGATCGGCGGCCGGCCGCTCGCGGCTCAGCTCAAGGGCGATCCACCCACGCCGGGCGTGGCGCTGCCGCGGGCCCCCGGCTCGATCTCCGGCGTTTACACGCTGAGCCCGACCTCGAACTGTCTGGGCACGAAGGTGACCCTGACCGAGTCCGGCGCGCGGGCCGAGGTCGTGACCAAGAGCATCCGGCGGGGAACGATCGTCTACCGCGAGGGGAGCTTCGCCGGGACCGTGGCCTGCAACCTCGGCGGGTCAAGGCGGATGTTCGGCACCGCCGCCGGGCGCGCGCTCGACGTGATGCTCACTCCCGTCGCGGCCGGGGCCTCGCCCACGCTGAGCGAGCACGTGACCGGCACCAAGCAGCGGACTGCCGACCAGACCGTGGTCGCGTTCTTCATCGCCACGCTGGTCGTGATGCTGTTCGCCCGCCTGTGCGGGAGCCTGATGCCGAAGATCAAGCAACCTCGGGTCATGGGCGAGGTGCTCGGCGGCATCATCCTCGGGCCGACCGTGTTCGGCGCGATCCTGCCCACGCTCCAGGGCGACGTCTTTCCCACCGACATCGTGCCTTACATCGGCGTCGCGGCGAACCTCGGACTGGTCTTCTACATGTTCCTGATCGGGCTCGAGGTCGACCTCAGCCAGCTTCGCGGCCGCGTCGGTATGACGCTCGCGATCTCGAACACGAGCCTGCTGTTCCCGCTGATGCTGGGCCTGCTCGCGGCGCTGCCGCTCTATGCCCTGCTCGCGCCTCCGACACGCTTCCTGGCCTTCGCCCTGTTCATCGCCGTCTCGATGTCAATCACGGCCTTTCCGGTCCTGGCCCGGATCATCTCCGAGCGCCGGATGGTCAAGCGCCCGCTCGGCACGCTCGCCCTGTCGGCGGCGGCCCTGAACGACGTCTCGGCCTGGTTCCTGATCGCGCTGGCCACCGCGCTCGCGGGCGCGGGCACGGGCCTCGACGTGCTCAAGACGATCGGCGAGGCCGGTCTGTTCGGCGTGATCATGTTCACGGTTGTTCGACGGATTCTGGCCCGCGCGGCGGTGGCCTACGACGAGCAGGGGCGGCTCCCGGGCACCTGGTTCACGGTCATCCTCTCCGGAGTGCTGCTGTCCGCCGTCATCACCGACAAGATCGGAGTGGCGGTGATCCTGGGAGCGTTCCTGATGGGGCTTGTTATGCCTCGCCACGCCGGGCTCAGCAACGAGGTCACCAAGCGACTAGAGGACTTCGTGCTGACGCTCCTGCTCCCGCTGTTCTTCGCTTACACGGGGTTGCGGACCAACATCGGCGCGCTCGGCCAGACGGAACTCATCCTGATCACGCTCGGACTGATCGCGATCGCAATCATCGGCAAGTTCGGGGGGACGTTCATCGCGGCGCGCACGATGAACCTTCCCCTGCGACAGTCCTCCGCGCTCGGAGCCCTGATGAACACGCGCGGCCTGACCGAGCTGATCGTGCTCAACATCGCCCTCGACGAGGGGGTTATCTCGCCTGCGCTGTTCACCGCGCTGGTGGTGATGGCGCTCGTCACCACGCTGATGACAGGCCCGTTGCTGCGACTGATCGATCCAAAGAACCGGTTCGGAGAGCCTCCGGAAGAAGAGCTCGCCACGGCCACCCGCCTGACCATCGGGGACACCGCCGCTCCGTCGCACTCGATCCTGGTCGCGCCGCAGACCGAGGCGTCGCTAGAGCCGCTGCTCGCGATCGCCGCGCCGCTCGCCCGCTGGGAGCCGCCCCGTGAACTAATCCTCCTGCGGCTGGTCCCGCCGCCGCGCGGATCAGCCGTTCGTGGAGGGATCCAGACCGAGCAGTTCGAGGTCCGCGAAGCGTCAGATCACATCCAGCGGGCTCGGCTCGGGCTGCTCGACGAGGGGATCGCCACGCGCGCCGTGGCCTTCCCCTCCAGCCACCCGGGCAGCGACCTGGTGAGGCTTTCGCGTGGCGACGAGGTCGACCTGGTGCTGCTGGACGGCCGGCGCCCGCTGCTGGGAGACGGCATCCCCCGGGGCGACGTCGGCGAGGTCCTCCACGAGGCGCCGTGCGACGTGGCCGTGCTGGTGGCCCGCGAGGGACAGCCGGTCGCGCCCGCACCCGGGACGCGCGTGATCGTCCCGTTCGGCGGGGCCGAGCACGACTGGGCCGCGCTCGAGCTCGCATCGTGGCTGTGCGCGGCGACCGGCGCCTCGCTCGAGCTGCTCGGGGCCGGCGGCCAGACCGCCGAGGGCAAGCACGCCGGGCGCATGCTGGCCGACGCGGCGCTGCTCGTTCAGCAATTCGCCGGCGTGGCCACGACCACAGCGATGGCCGAGCCCTGGGCGAGCCGGGATCGTCGCGGCGGCCTCCCGAGCCGACCTGCTCCTGATCGGGCTGTCCGAGCGCTGGCGCAAGGAGGGCCTGGGGGAGACCCGGCGCGCGATCGCGAAAGCGGCCCCCGCCCCGATCGTGTTCGTCAGGCGCGGCGAGCGACCCGGCGCGCTCGCGCCGGCCTCGGACGCCACTCGATTTGCGTGGTCGACGGCGGGCCTCGGCAGCAGTGGCGCGCGCGGCTTCAGCCGGGCGTTCAGCACCTCCGGCCTGCACGCGCCATCGGCGGGGACCGTGGTCGATCCCCCCGAGCCGCCGGCCACCGACTGACGGACTGCTGCCCTAGTCCCGGCAGCGCTGACGATTGCCGGGGCCCTGGTGGCACTCGGGGGCCGGGCTCTGGTTGCCGTTGCGAGGTCCGACTGACGGTGACCCGGGTCAGCGCTTGTGCGAGGACGGCGAGAGCAGGCCGAGTTCGCGCGCTCGCGTCACCGCGTCTGCGCGGCTGTGCACGCCGAGCTTGGTGTACACGTTTCGCAAGTGGGTCCTGATCGTGTTCAGCGACACGAACAGCTCGGCCGCGATTTCCGGCGCCGGGAGGTTGGTCGGCAGGTAGCGCAGCACGCGCAGTTCGCTCGCGGAGAGGGGTTCCTGGAGGGGGGCGGCGTCCTTGGGCCGGGCCGCCGCGGTGTGTCCGGAGAGCAGGTTCAGGATCTCGGCGATCAGCGAGGCGTGAGTGGTCCGAAGTCGCGCCTGGTTCTGCAGCAGCTCCGCGGTCGGGTAGAGCAGGAATGGAAGCAGCAGGCCGCCGGGCTCGGCGACGTCGAGCGCGCGCTCGAGCGCGCGCGACGCCGCTCCGGGATCGCGAAGTGCGTCGCGCGCGATCGCCTGCAGCAGCAACGCCTCGATTTCCCACACCGGCGCCATGACTGGGGTCGAGTCGTCGAGGAGGGGTGCGAGGATGTCCACGGCGGTCTCGGGATCGTCGCGGGCTAGTCTCAGAGCCGCGAGTACGACCTGCATCTGGCTCGTTTCGCGAACCTCTTCGTCCATCTCGGCAAGGGCTCGCTCCACCTGTTCGGTTTCGCCCATGCGGACGAGCATTCGGAGCTTGAGCGCTTGCGCGCGCGCCGTGAACATGTGCGGCATGACGAGCAGCCTCTCCATCCGCTCGGCTTCCCGATAGGCTGCCGCCGCCTCCGTGTGCTGGCCGCGCGCGAACGCCAACAACCCGCGTGTCGCGTGCAGCATTGACCCGGTCGGTTGGGTGTCGTGCCCGAGGACGCGTTCGGCTAGGTCGAGCCACGACTCGGCCTCTTCTAGCTGCCCCCGCCAGACCGTCGCCCCGCCGAGCGCCACGGCCGCGGCGGCAGCCGCCGGTGCGGCCTCGTCCCAACCGTGCTTGCGGGCGAGCTCGATCGCCTGCATGGCGCGCTGCTCCACCGGCTCCAGAGAGCGAAACACGCTCAGGAGCGCCCGGTGTGCCAGCGCGTGCAGCTCGAGCATCGGTATGGAGATCCGCTGGGCCTCCTCCAACCCCTGCTCGAGGTGGCGCTCGGAGTCCTCGAGTCGACCGGCCCACATCTCGGCGATCCCGAGATCGGTCAACACCCTGGTGCGCACCTCCTCGCCGAGGTCAAATTCCGTGGCCTCGGTAGGGGCGAGCAGTCGCTGCGCCTCTTCGGCAACGGCCTGCAGGTCGTTCCGGGCCCGAGCGAGCTCGAATCGTTCGAAACTAAGCGCGATCCTGAAGCGCCCGCGACGGTGTTCGAGCACCGACGCCGACATCCGTGCCGCCAAGCCCAGATACCGCTCCGTCTCCTTCAGTGACCCCGCCGCCCGTTTGTCGGCGGCGGCGAGCACCACCAGCTCGGGATCCGCTGCGACCACGCCGGCGGGAATCCCAGACAGAAGCTCGTGGCGGGTGGCGAGCCGTCCATCGAAGTACAACCCGAACCAGTTGTCGGCGAGCACCCGCGCCGCCAAGCCCCAGTTCTCCGCCGCCTGCGCGTGGCGAATCGCCTCGACCGGATGCCCGTGTTCGGCCCACCACTCGGCGGCGATCGTATGCAGGCCGGACACTTCCTGCGGGGCGGTCCGCTGCAGCTCGAGCGCGAGCAGGTCCCCAAACAGGTGGTGGTAGCGAAACCACTTTCGCTCCGAATCCACAGCG
>CAWJMH010000017.1:0-84688 GCA_963843915.1 uncultured Solirubrobacterales bacterium | reverse complement strand
CCTCTCCTTGAAGGGCGACAGCTACCGGCTCAGAGGCAAAGACCTCGACCCCCGTCCTGCCCGCCCCGCCGAGCTCGGCTAGCGCTTCGACGTCAAAGCTATAGCCGGAGTCGCTCTCTCAGAGAAAGCAACAGGATCCGCGGCTAGGCTCCGCCCGCAATGGCCCGGACCTGGCTGCAGATCACGGTCGAGCTGCTCGGAGGTGGCGGGATCGAGTGCGACCCGCCACCAGGCCGCGTGTTCATCGTCGGCCCAGCCCATACCTTCGAGCAGCTCGCCAACGCGATCAACGCGGCGTTCGCGCGCTGGGACCTCTCACACCTGCACCAGTTCGAGCTCGCCGACGGCCGGCTGATCGGCTACCCCGACGACGAATACGAACCCGATCTCGTCTGGCACGACCACGCCAAACTCAAAGTCACGCGCGAAACGAAGCCCGGGGACACCTTCGAATACGTCTTCGATCTCGGTGATAACTGGCAACACCGAACCCGTGACTCGATGGGTGAAACGTCGGCTCGAACACCGGCTCGAGTACCTGGCGCACGGCCTCACAAACCACCCTATCGGTCACGTTCGGGATCCCCAACCCGCGCACACCGCCGCCCGCCTTCGGGATGTTCGCCCGGCGGATCGCGCCGGGACGATAGCTCCCATCCAGCAGCCTGGCGGCCAACGCCGGGCCAGCGGTCGGCCACTGCAAAAAGCAGCTCTTCGACCGTCTGCCCGTCCGGGCCGGGCGCTCCCTGGTTCGACACCACCTTCACCAGCGCCGCCGTCAAGCGGCTGACAACCTCCTCCATCGTCACCGGCGTGACGCTCTCCACGTTGCCGATCGCCTCCGGCACCCACGCGTCGCTGACCGTGGACAGGTCCACGGACGCTCGGCGAGCGGCCCCTTTCGGGTTTTCTGCTGTCACGATCGGCAGGCGAAGCTGCCCCGCCGTTTGCTCAACCGGGATCGCCTTCCCTTGCACGCCGGGACTCGACCCGGCCCGCTCAGCAGGCATTACCCCGCCTTCGGGTACTACGCGATCCTCCGACTTCTGCCGGGCCGTCAGCCCTTGTTCTTTCGTTCGTCGGCCTACCGACCTCACGGCCGGAACCCGGCAGATCTCCCAGGGTAAGACGCTGAGATTTCGCCGCGATCACGTCGCCAATACGCCCTCGGGACCGACAGGAACCGGGCATCGCTGCTGGCGGCCAGCTCACCCACCCGAAGGACGCCTTACGGCGCTTCACTCTCGTTCGCGACCACGACACACCTATGGCTTTCTTCAGACCCGCCCTCACGGAAGCCCCCGCAGCGCATGACCAAGCCGCACTGGGGACCGCCCGGTGAACTCCGGGCCGCGCCCTTGCCTCGTCGATGTCGGGTTCCCCCTGTCAGGGCCCCGGGTCAGGACTTCCACCTCCGATCTCAAACGTCATACCTGGCACACCGCCTCCGGCTCGCTCCACGAAAAGCCGGCGCACCTCCAGACAGTCCGTGGCCTAGATTTCGACCGGCACCAACCCCCGGGGGTGGGACACTTTTCAACCGGCGCGAGTGGGGCACTTTTCGACCGGCCTTGACAAGCTTCGGCCCGGTGGTCAGCTTCGCCCTGGTCAAGCGGGCGCCAGATGGCCTGGTGCGGATCGGCCCCGCCCATGCTGCTCCGGCCGCCGTCAACAAGAAAAGCGCACACCAAGCGAGACTACGTCGCATCCGGTCCCTCCTGCCTGATTCCTCGAGCGAAGTGTCGATCCTGGCGGCGAGCGTCCTATCCGACGGCGCCCGCGGTCAAACGTCGGGGGGCCTAGAACATCCGTCCAGGCGTGGCCGGAGCGTTCGGGCCTGAAGGAAGGCAGGCGAGAGACGGATAACTTAGGCCCGCAACTTTGACGCGAGTTTCGGACTTTCCCGCTGCTCTGAGGAGATTTTCGAGGTCAGCGGCGACGTGCTTGGGAAGCGGAAGGGGCCTCGGCTTCCTCGAATCCACGGGGGGTATCGGCGTACTGTCGAGGAGGTGGGCGTCGACACGCTTGCGAGCATCGTCCAGAGCCTGCCGGTGCTCTCGGACCGCTGCGACCGCTCAGCTCGGCTCAATCACGGCAACGCTCGGCCTCATCCCACTGACGAGCAGATGGGCGCGCTCAACATCCGTGTCGAGGAATTCCACGCCGCGTGCGTGGAACTACACCATCACCTCAGTGATGACGACGTGATTCCTTCGCCTCTCGCTGCCAGAGCTCAAGGACAAGCAGAGTCCAGAGCTGCCCCGAGTGATCCTCGTGGCCGTCGATATGACGCGTGAGGAGATCGCGAGCGTAGGCTGGGTTGATCACGTCACACTCCCGCGTGCGCGGGTCCAGTAGGACCTCCTGGGCAAAACTGCCGAGGTCGCCGCGTAGCCACTCGGCAATCGGCAACTCAAAGCCTCGCTTTGGACGATCGAGAATCTCGTCGGGCACCCATCCACGCAGTGCGGCGCGGAAGGCCACCTTCTTCTCTCTCCCATGTAGCTTCAGCTCTGGCGGCGCCGTCGCCGCGAGCTCCATCAGCTCGTGGTCCAGCAGAGGACAACGAGCCTCGAGCGAATAGTGCATCGAGGCGATGTCTACCTTTGCGAGGAGATCGCCGGGCAGATACAGCTCGACATCCGTAGCAAGCATGTGGTCGATCAGTTCGCTGGCGTCCGCGTTCTCCCACACGGACCGGAAGGCGCCGTCGAGCCACGGCTCTCCCAGCTGCGAGCGAGCCTCGGGCGTGTAGACCTGCGTGCGGTCCACTCCCGCACCGAGGCGACTGGCATAGGCGAGGTAGCGGTCGGAGGGATCGAGCGGTAGACCACCAGCAAGCCGCCGCAGACGGCTTCGAGTCGAGTTGATGACGGGGTCAGGCGGGATGCGAGCCGCGAGCCGAGCCACGTTGCGTCGGACGGATTTCGGCAGCTGGTCGAACCGAGCGAGCAGTAAGTTGGCGGCGTACCGATCGTAGCCGGCGAACGCCTCATCGCCGCCGTCGCCGCTGAGCGCAACGGTCACGTGACTACGGGTCATCTCAGACAGGCGGAACGTTGGCAAAGCGGTTGGATCCGCGAACGGCTCGCCGAACGCGCGCACCACACGGGGGAGCGTCGCTACGACGTCTGGCTCGACGATCTCCTCGTGGTGATCAGTGCCGAAAGTCTTAGCCACGAGTCGGGCATACGGGAGCTCATTGAACTCCGGACGGCTGGTGGCGAAGCCGATCGAGAACGTCTTGACCGGTTCAGAGGAGGACTCAGCCATTGCAGCAACGACCGCGGACGAGTCAACCCCTCCGGACAGGAAGGCACCGAGCGGAACATCGGAGATGAGGCGCCGACGGGTCGCACGGCGGACAGCCTCGCGGATCGCTTCCCCGAACTCGACGACGTTCGTCATCGCTGGGTTTCGGCGGTAGGAAAGGCGCCACCACCTATCGATCTGGACCGAGCCGTCATCCCATATCAGGCGCCCGGCCGGCGGCAGCTTGCGAACAGCGCGATAGATGCTCAAGGGATGTGGGATGTACCGCAGGGCGAGGAAGGCGTCGATTGCCTGGGGATCTACGTCGTCTGGGACATCGGGATCCCGCATGACCGCGTTCAACTCTGAAGCGAAGGTGAGCGTACGATCTCGTATCGCATAGAACAGCGGCTTCTTGCCGAGGCGGTCACGTGCCAAGATCAGCCGCCGACGGTGACTGTCCCATACGGCAAAGCCGAACATCCCATGCAGGTCGTGAACGAGTCCAGGCCCCTTCTCCTCGTACAGGTGGACAATCACTTCGGTGTCCGTGCGGGTGGAGAACTTGTGCCCACGGCGTTCGAGGCGCTCTCGCAGCTCGCGGTAGTTATAGATCTCCCCGTTGAGTACCACCGTCACCGTCCCGTCCTCGTTCGAGATCGGCTGGTCTCCCGTGACGAGGTCGATGACGCGCAGACGCTGGATGCCTAGGCCGACGCCGGGAGCGCTGTGAATACCTCGGGAGTCCGGCCCGCGATGCTCAATCGCTCCGCACATCTCGTCGAGGAGCGCCGGAGCCACGGGCTCGCCTCCGGAGCGAGCCTGGCCTGCGATGCCGCACATGGGCTGGCACAATAGCGGCACCACGAACCGCAATCGCAAGCGACGCCTCCTCAACGACAGCGCAAGGTGAGCCAAACGGTGCCAGACCCCTCTCTACCCTCCTACGCAATCATCTCCCCGATCCGCGATGAGGCGTCTCACGTCCGACGCACGCTGGAGGCAATCGTGGCCCAGACGCACCGGCCGTCAGAGTGGGTGATCGTTGACGACGGCTCGACGGACGCGACGCGCGAGATCGTCTCAGAGTATGTGGCGGAGTACCCCTGGATCCGTCTGATCGACTCAGGTCTCCAGGGTCGTCGCGAGCGCGGCTCCCGAATAGTCGAGGGCTTCAACCGAGGGCGCTCGGAGCTGCGCGCGCCGGCGGACGTAACCGTCAAGCTCGATGGAGATCTGTACCTCCCGCCCCAGTACTTCGCTTGGGTCGCCGAGGTCTTCGCGCGAACACCCACGGCGGGCGTGGTGGGCGGCATAGGCTACGTGTGGGAAGGTGCGGCGTGGGCCCCGGAGAAGATGGCGAGCCACACCGTCCACGGCGCCTTCAAGGCCTACCGGACGGCTTGCCTGGAAGACATCGGCGGCCTGCAATCCTCCATGGGGTGGGACGGGATCGACGAGTACGGTGCTCGCGCGCGCGGGTGGAGCGTCCACGTTCTCTCTGAGCTGTCGGTGCTTCATTTCAAGCACCGAGGCTCCGCGGAGAACTGGTGGCAGGCCCGCTGGGAGGAGGGCGTCGGCAATGCGTTCATGGGATACCGGCCTGAGTTCCTGATGCTCCGTGCGACCTACCGCGGGCTGGTCGAGCCACCGCCGGTGCTAGGCGGCCTGGTGCTTCTGGCCGGCTTCCTCTGGGCTCGCCTGACCCGGAGACCGCAGGTGCCCGATTCCGAAGCCCGTGCCGTGTTGCGTGAAGAGCAGCGTACCCGTATGCGGGCTCTGCTCAGGGGTACTCGCGCGCCATCCCTCACTCCGCCGCTCAGCGGCGGTGGGCCCGCTTTCTGGATGGATGGCACCGATTCCGGGGCTCAGCCGGATCAGGTTTCCCCGTCGGCGGTAACCGATTCTGAATCGTCTCCGAAAGCAGAGCACACGGAAGATTCCGGCATCTCACGCTGATCCACCAGGTCCTGCGCTAGAGACCTGGGGGATCATGAAGATTCTCGTAAGAAGTCAGCTCCCCAAAGCGTTGCTTTTGAGTTCGAAGCCCCAACCACGTCGCTTTCGCTTGGGTGACCACGACCGTGACCACCGCCAAACGCATGAGTACAACGGCCCTGGACGCCGTGATCGCGCCCCTGGCCGCCGAGATTCACAATCGCGTCAGCCCATGGCTTAGGACGCGCGAGGGCATCGCGGCCGCGAGCGTCTCCCTCCTGGTGTTTTGCATACTCTCGGCCGGCCTGGGCGCGCCGCTCCTTGCCGGGTTGCTGGGTGCCGCGTTCGCGATCATCCTCGTATCGCTCGCTGCGCGGCTTTGGGAGTCGCGGACCGTGCCCCGCGCCGCGGCCTTTTCCCGGACCGGCCATTCGGATGACGGCTATGTCGAGCTTCAACCGGACCCAAACGCGGGATTCTGGAGAGATGGTCGGGGGTTCCTGTGGGGCCCCCGAATCTGGTTCGCAGGCACGGGATGTCCACCGCATCAGCTCCGCCCGGACACGTACCTGCGGGTTCGCGCCCGCCACGAGCGGGGCGACGTCCCCGTGTTCGTGGGACGCGCGCGCCAGCGCCAGTGGTGGTGGTGGGGGGACGCGTTCTATTGGGAGTCGGGTGACTGCGGACCCGAGGATGTCGCGGCGCTGCTCGTAATGCTGGAACGCGATGATGAGCAGGGCATCGAGTGGGAACTTGATGCCCGCCTCGCCGAGCCAATCCCGGAGGATGTGAAGCAGTTCGTGTACGAGCGCGACGGAGGGCGATGTCTCGCTTGCGGATCGGACGAGCTCATCCAATACAACCGTGCCGTTCCCTGGTCGATGGGCGGGCGCAACGAGCCCCAGAACATTCAGCTCCTCTGCGCCGGATGCAATCGGCGAGAGCCCGTCCCCGATCCTCAGCGTCCGCTTCCTGCCTAGCCGCAGACGCGAAACGCCTCTGGTGCGGCCGAGACGAAAGTCTTGGCACGCCGGGGGCGTTGTCTTTGAGGATCTCGAGTTTCACCGTCCAGAAGGCAGGTTGCCATGAATCAAGGTCTCGACAACAGCACACCGGTGTCGCCGTCCTACCGGGGGACGTTCCGCCGCCACCGCAAGCTATTCTGCATTCCGGTCGTGCTCGGGGCCTTGGCCGCCGGCTTCTTCCTCTTCGGCATCTCAAAGAGCTATACGTCGACCGCCAGTCTCTGGGTCGACACGGCTCCGCCCGTATCGTCATCTGTCGGCGCTAACACCGGCGCGCCGCTGACCGAACCCCCGTCGGCCTCCGTGCAGGGGATCCTCAGCGAGCTTCTGATGACGAGATCCTTCGCTTCCACGGTCGCAGAGACCTCGTTGCTCGGGAAGTCCATCGGTGGCGCGGCCGCGATTCAAGCGAAAGCCGAGGGTCAGCTGGGGGCCGGGCAGATCCTGCAGACCACCCCGGGCAACCAGATCTTGACGATCAGCTATTCGGCAAAGTCGCCGGCCGTGGCTCAAAGCGTGCTCGCTGCCGTCGTCACCCAGCTGCGTCAGTACGCCGATCGGTTGACCGCTCAGCATAATCAGACTGCCCTCGTGTACGACAAGGCGCAGGTTAAGGACGACGAGACGGCACTGACAGCAGCGCGTAGCCAGGTCACCGCCTATCAGGCGCAGCATCCAGGGGTCACCCAATCCGACCCGAACTACTCGTCGCTCGTCTCGGCCGAGGACAGCGCAGCGACGCAGCTCGCGCAGGCGAACACCGCGCTTAGCGGGGTTGCCGGCACGAGCGACGCGAACGGTTGGCTGATAACCGTGCTCGACCCGCCCAGTCCCGGGACCTCAGCGACGCCGGGTAAGTCGAAGATGCTCGAAGTGATCCTCGCCGGAGTCCTGGGCGGCATGTTCGTCAGCTTCCTGGCCGTGGTTGCCCTCACCCCGGCCAAGAAGGAGGCGTGGGAGGACGAGCTCCCGATCGGCAACCCGCTCAGTGCAGATATGGCGCCCGCTGACCCATTCCGGGCAAAGTCGCCCGGTGTGGCGACGGGTTCCACGCACCCGACGCCTGGGACACCTGCTTTCGGGCAGCGCAGGCTCTCCTTGGGTGACCGGCGCTTCCACACCCCGCCCGTTCCTACTGACGAGCGATGACCGAATGGGGAATGCTGTTGCTCTGTGCGTACATCGCGCTCGGGGCAACGGGTCGGCTCACACGGCGTCAGGCAGGACGCGCGGCAGTCGCTGTGAGCGTCATCGTGGTCGCAGGGGCCATGATCACGTACTCGCGCACTGCGCCGACAGATAAATACATCCCATCGGCCGACGCGCCGGTGTACCTCACGGGTCAGACACAACAGGGCGTCCCATCCTCAACTCCGACCGAGGATGTAACCGGGGTGAAGCCCGCGAATTGGTTCACGACGAGTCACGGCGCCATCACAGACGGAGGCGGGGGTTGAGTGCCATCGCCGCACCCGCTCCCGCCGGCGCGGCAGATCCAAAAGCGGCGACGCGGAAGCTCCGCAATGGGCTCATCTGCGGAGGACTAGTGGTCGGTGCTCTCGCGGGCTACCTCAGCGCGAGCGGCAGCTTTACCTACGTTTTCGGCCTCAGTGTCCTGCTGCTGCCGGTGTTTCTTTGGAAGCGGCCATACATCGCGCCGGCGGTCCTGCTGGGTGCCGCCATCTTGGTCGAGCAGGGGACGTCGATCCCCCATATCCCGATAACGGAAAGGATTCCCCTATTTCAAGGACTCGGCCCTGGTCATCTCGAGGGCGCCGACGTTCTGCTCATCATGGTGCTGTTCATCTACGTGATGAAACGCAAGGCCTGGAGAGCTTCCTTGCTTTCACGGTCGCACGTGAGCTTGTCCGTTCGGGCCATCCTGGCCAGCGTCGTAATCGCCGTCGTCATCGGACACCTCCACCACGGGAGCCTGCGGGAGGCTCTCATGCAGGCCCGGCCATGGGTGTATCTCGCCTCGACGTACTTTCTGACATCGGCCTTCGTTCGGGATCGCAGGGCGATTCGCGCGGTCCTGTGGACCATTGTGGGGACCGTTGGGTTCAAGGCTACGCAGGGCATCTTTGTCTGGTTGACCAGTCGGCACCTGCAGCCCAAGCCGCAGTCTTACATCAGCCACGAGGCGTCGTACTTCTTCGTGATCTTCGTGATGCTCGTGGCGGCACTGTGGCTGTTCGATCAGAAAGGCCGACTACGCACCTGGGCGACCTGGCTTCTCCCCGTGGTGTGCTTTGCGATTCTCGTGAACGATCGGCGCGTAGCGTGGGAGATGCTCGGCGGCGGATTCCTCTGCTTTGGCGTGCTCGCCTACAAAGCGATGCCCATCCGCAGGAACCTGCTCGGAAAGGCTGTCGTTGGCCTCGTGCTCCTGTCGGCCGTTTACTTCCCGGTGATGTGGAACAGCACCAGCAGCGCGGCGTTGCCGGCCCGCGCGGTCAAGTCCCAGGTCCACCCGAGTGAGCGTGACGCCTCCTCAGACGTCTATCGCGTTCAGGAGAACGAGAACCTGGAACTCAACATCATGCAGAGCGCCCCCTTCGGCAAGGGCTTCGGGATCAAGATCAACTATGCGCTCCCGATCACGGACATCAGCAGCCAGGATCCGGCCATCATCTATATCCCGCACGACGAAGTGCTCTATGTGCTGATGACAATGGGTCTTCTCGGCGGTGTCGCGCTCTGGTCCCTCATCGGAACGGGCATAATCGCCGCCGCCCGCTTGGCCACGGTCCGCGATCGCGAGCTCGCGGTCGTGGGGATGTTGGTTGCCTGCTCGCTCGTCGCTTATGCCCTGATCGGAGCCGAGGATGTCGGTTTCTTCTTCTATCGAATAGCTTTCATCACCGGCACCTTGCTGGGACTGGCGGAAGCTGCTCTCCGGCTGGCGCACAAGCCGGACCCCGCCGTGGCTTCTTCAGTTGGTCCGGCCACGCACCGCCGGTGGCGAGCGTCGTCGCACCTTCCTGGCAACCACGTGCTCGCGACGCGACGTTGATGCGGGGCGAGTCGGGCTGGTTATGCGGGCATGAGCTGGCGGTAGAGCGACTCCAGGCGTTCGCCGGCGAGGTCCCATGAGTACTCCCGCTCGATAACGCCACGGCCCGCCCGCCCGAGCGCGGTCGCCAGGCCGGGATCCTCGAACAGCGTGAGAATCCCGGACGCAAACGCCTGAGCGCCGTCGCGGATCAGCAGCTGCTCGTTGTCCCGAACAGCGATCCCCTCGCAACCAACCGCGGTAGACACCAGCGCCTTCCCCATCGCCAGCCCTTCGACCACCTTCAACCGCGTACCACCACCCATCCGGATCGGCACCGTCACCACAGCCGCCCGCTCGAGATACGGACGAACGTCAGGCACCTCGCCCGTCAACACAACCCCCGGCCGACTCAGGCGCCGAACGCTCGCCGGGCTCGCCCGGCCGACCAAAGTCAACCGCGCGTCAGGACAGCGCTGCTGAACGAGTGGCCAGATCTCCTCGACCAGATGGTGGGCGGCATCGATGTTCGGCCGAGAGGTCAAGATCCCGTTGAAGAGCACGGTGAGCGGCTCGACTGGGGCGTCGGCGGGACGAAAGTACTCGACATCGACGCCGTTCGGGACCACCGCCAGCGGCTTCCCGGCCCGATATGGCTGCACGGTCGGTAGCTCCCGGTCAGACGTAACGACGCAACCATCGACCTGCTCCCAGCATCGCTGCTCAAAGCGGCGGAAGCGTGCGTGCTCGATCCGGTTGAATCCCCGTCGGAGCGCCGCACGCTCGCCTTCGAACAACCTCTGCAGCAGTTCGTACACAATGTCATGCTCATCGAGCACGATGCGCACGTCGCGCGGGAACGTGTATGTGCACAATTGGCTTGACTCGAGCTGGACGGCGTCGGCTCTCCCCGCTGTGCACAGGTCGTCGATCGCCCGCTGCATTTCTCGGGAGTACACCTCACGGCAGCTGAAAGGTCGCAAGGAGGCGAGCGACACGACTTGCGCGCGCCGCCTGGCGCTCACCGACAGCTCATGCTCAACGACACGCACGGGTAGCTCGTTCTGGAGCTCACGCGCCTGCTCTCGTTGATCCGGCCGGGCAAAGCTCAGCAACGTAACGTCGTGCCGGGCCGCCAGCTGCCTGACCAGGTGATACACGCGAGTCGGGTAGCCGGACCGAGGCGGGTACGGAAACTGCGTCGAGACGACCACGACCTTCAAAGCTTGCCCCTTACCTCCGGGACCGGGCCGCGTTCGATGCGAACCCGGGCATCTTCGCGGAGACGCGGTACGCGAGGCGCGCGAAGTGCCATCGTGATCATGTAGGGTGACGCGCGAGGTCCCGACGCCGGCATACATACAGCGTAGCCGTTCACGGGCGGCTGACCGTGGCGTGACGGGTTACGGTCCGGCCGGGAGGATTGGTCAACCACGGCGCGAGACGCCTCGTCCCCCATGGTCGTCCGGTCGCGATCAGGCTCTTTGCGCGATGGCCCGCTTCAGGCCCTCTTCCAGCCCGTATCGCGGGGCCCAGTCGAGCACGGCCTTGGCCCGCGTATTCGGGTAGACCAAGCGCTTGAAGCGAGCGTCGAGGCTGGTCGGGTTGAGCATGTCCGGTACACGAGCCCGGCCGGCGAATGCCATGGCGTTCAAGCGATCGAGCCCGCGGACCAACGCACGCAGGAAACCGAAGGGAACGCGCAGGCCGGTCGGCACTCCGATGCCGTGCTGTTTCAGCATGCGCGCGTACTCCCGTTGCGTAGGGACGTCGTCGTCGACGATGTTGAGCGTCTGACCGATCGCTTCATCCCGCTCGGCGGCCAGGACGATCGCCTCAGCGCAGTTTTCGACGTACGTGAACTTCCTCGTCACACCATCGCCGACGGCCAGCCACAGAGGACCGAGGACATGGCCGAGGCCGGCATCCCACAAGTCGTCGCCGCCCCAGACCGCTCCGGGCCGGATGATGGTGGCGGCAAGACCGGCGGCCCCGGCCTCGCGGACCAGGCTTTCCTGCTGGAGTTTCGTCTGTGTATAGGCGGAGAGACCCAGCGGCCTTTGCACCAGAGGAGCATCCTCGGCAAGAACCTGTTCGCTGGCCGGCGCCTCGTAGTCGTAGACCGAGAACGTGCTGACGTGCACGAGCCGCCGCACGCTGGCGCGCCTCATCTCGGCCAGCAATGCCTCAGTGGCGACGACCGTGCCCGGGAACTGTTCGTAGATATCGCCCGCTTTGGTCGCGGCAAGGTGGATGACTGCGTCCGCGCTCTCGAGTGCCTCACACCAGCCGTCGGGCCGGCGCAGGTCTCCCACGATCGGCTCGACGCCCGGGGCAGCCTGCCGCAGTCCGGAGGCCGAACGACGCGATCGAACCAAGCCCACCACCGCGTGACCCCGATCGGAAGCGACGCGGGCGACATGACTGCCGACGAAGCCGCCGGCGCCGGTAATGAAAAGTCTCACGACGACGCCTCCGCGATGATGGCGTCGATCAGGCGAGAGGTGGCCATGACCTGCTCGTCGGTGACCGGCGAAGGCGCCCCGGTCACGACTGACTCGTAGAACAAGCCCAGGAGCCGCTCGAGCCCGTGGAGCGGCGACTGCTGGAGGACCTTCTCACAGAAGTTGCGCGCCGTGCCGGCGATCAGCCGCGCCCCGTTGGCCGCCTGGTCGGTCAGTGCGCGTAGCGGAGCGCCTGGATCCTCCCCGTCGATCCGCAGATACGGCTGGAAGAGATCGGTCTCAGCCGCGCCTGCGGTCCCGCGGACGTTGATACGGAAGCAGAACGGCCGCGGTCTCCCCGAAATCCTGATCGAAGCGCAAGCCTTGCCCGCGCCGACAACGGCAGTAAGGTCGTCGTAGCGAGCGCGTGAATCATCGCCGACCAAGGCCCAGCGTGCGCGGACGTCGTCGAAGCCGCGATCCCCGAGGAAGTGCAAGGCAAGGTATGTCGCATGCGTGATGTAATCGTGCAGCGCCCCCGCAGGCGCGCCGAGATCTGACCCGGCCATCGGGACGGCGAGATCCAACCCGACCCAGTGGATTTCTCCGAGAGCCCCCGACGCGATGAGCGAGTCCAGCTTGCGGACCTGGTTATTGAATCGATAGTTGTGCCCTTCGATACATCTGAGCGTCCGCTCACGAGCCAGCGCCTGCACATGCTCGAGGTCCGTGACGGTGAAGGTGATGGGCTTCTCGCAGTACACGTGCGCTCCGGCATTGAGCGCGAGCTCGATCAACGGCCGATGACTCGCCGGCGGCGTGAGGACGTGGACGACCTCGGGCGAAACCGTCGCCAGCATCTCCCCGGCGTCGGTAAACGACTCAGGCGCACCGAACGCCTCGACGGCGTACCGCCCGACCGACGGCGAGACATCGCAGACGGCCACTAGGTCAACGTCGGTACTCGTACTCAGGAAGCGCAGATGGCTTGCCGAGATCGCTCCACAGCCGATCACAGCAGCGCGAGGTCTATTCGCAACGGTCATGTGGAATCAACGCTGATCCAGCCGTCAAAACTTCCGTAAACCCGGGGGCCGCAAGGCGAGAAGCCCGCACTCAATCCAGACGCGCAAGGACGGAAGACCGACAGCCGTTGATCTGAGAACGACTATGCTCGCGCCCAGGACAATCTCGCTCGGCGCGTCGATCCGTTCTCACTACGCCCGCCCGCGACCGCAGCCCAGGCAACTAGACGCCGCGGCTTCGCAATCCGCGGCGGCTCGCTCAGCGCGATCGTGATCCAACAACAGGCCGGCAGCAACCCCGGCCCGGTCACGCCATCTGTCATCTCATGAAGCGCCTCACGCTCGTCATCCCGCTCCTCGCGCTACTGCTCGCCGCATGCGGCAGCGGCCACCGCGCACAGCGGCCTGTGATCCAACTGCATCCGCGCGTCCGATTCGCCTCGCTCAAATACAAGGCAGCCGCAGCGCCCACCGTCGGCCAAGTCCTCACGACCACGAACGGGACGTGGACGAACGCGCCCACGAGCTACACCTACCAGTGGCAGGACTGCCCGAGGGGCACCTGCACGGATATCACCGGTGCCACCTCGCGCTCATTCACGATCCAGAGCTCCGACGTCGGCGACACGATCGACGTGATCGTCACCGCATCGAACGCGCAAGGATCCGCGTCGCAAACGAGCGCGCTAAACGGCGTCGTCACGCGGGCTGCCTTCGCCGCCCTGCACGTCTCCGGGAACGAGCTTGACAATACGAGCAATCAGCCCGTCTTCCTGCACGGCGTGAACCGCTCGGGGACCGAGTACTCCTGCTCCCAGAACAATGGGTTCTTCGACGGCACCCATTCCAACTTCACGCAGGAAGACGGGCAGATCAAGGCGATGGCGTCGTGGGGGATCAACGCGGAGATCATCGGCTTGAATGAGGACTGCTGGCTCGGGATCAACGGGTCGCCGTCCGCCTACTCGGACCCGAGCTCCAGCCCGCCGAAGCCGGGATGCTCCGCATCGCAGTGCCCTTACGCGCACGCGATCGAGAACCTCGTACAGACCGACGAGGCGAAGCACATCTACCCTGTCATCAGCCTGTTCGCGCTCGCGCCAGGGAGGGCGCTGCCGGAGGCGGGGTCATACGCCGCGCACATTCCCTTGGCAGACAACTCTCACGCGCCGCTGTTCTGGGAGGAGGTCGCCGACTTCTTCAAGAGCGACCCCGACGTCATCTTCAGGCTCGAGCAAGAGCCCACGCTATACAACGGGACGGAGTCCGACTGGCAGTGCTGGGCGCAGGGCGACGTGTCGTACACCACCGGTTCGGATAACACGCCGCCGAGCGCGCCGACCTCGACCGGCACGCCGGGTAAGTGCATCGGACTCGTGACCTTCAACGGCTCCGCATACAGCGCCGTTGGGATGCAATCACTGGTCAACATCGTGAGAGGGACCGGTGCGACAAACGTCATCATGCTCCCCGGACTCGCCTTTGCGAACATGGTGAGCTGCTCGACCACCGAGTCGCCGTCCATTTGTGGGATGCTCGACTCCTTGACGCCGCGCGTCACCGATCCGGACAGCGACCTCATGGCCGAGGCCGACGTCTACCCGGAAGGGAACGCCTGCGGTAGCGTCTCCTGTTACACCGACACGTACAAGCCCGTCGCGGAGACGATGCCGTTCGTGGCTGGCGAGGCGGGCGAGAACCCCGCCAACGGCTACGAGCCGACGACCGACGTCGACACTCTCATGAGCTGGCTGGACTCCAACGGCAACGGCTACTTCCCCTACGCGTGGGATCCGTGGGCGCATCTGATTCCCAGCTACACGGGCAACAGAACGCCCGTGACGATCTGGGGCGTCGACTACTACGATCACATCAACGGCATCACGCGACCGTCGCTGCCGCAACCCACCGACGGAATCACCTTCCAGTCCACAGCGGCGGACTGCATAGCCCTTCCGAGCGGGACTATGACCGTTCCGCAGACGATCAAGGCTGGCGACCATCTGTTCGCGGTCTTTGGTGGTCAGGGCTACACGAGCACGGGATCGACGATTGCCGGCGTCTCCGACAACGTGAACGGGGCGTGGACCGAGCTTGAGTCGTCACCGTCGCAATCGATCACTATCTTTGGCACCAAGTTCTATGTTGCATATTCGGTGTTCGAGCTGGCCGACTCGAAAGCAGCGCCGGGCGGGCTGACGCTAACCGTTACCGGCGCGGGAGGCCAGTCGCCCGATGTGTCTGGGGTGGCGTTTGACGCTAGGGGTGTGGCCTCGGTTAGCGCCAGGTCTCTCCAGACCCGGCCCAACGCCTACAACGCGACGTTCACCGGGCCGACGCTCCGGTCCGTCCCCGCCAACGATGTCGTGCTCGGGCTGTGGGGCTTCTACTCCACGGGCGAGACTTATACCGTACCTGCGGGCTGGAACACCCATCCCAGCATGCAGGTCGCTACAGGCCAGTGCTCCGGCGCGGCGTGGGATTGGACGCAGCCGTCGTCGACTGGCAGCGTGGCCGCGCGGATCGACCCTTCCGTCAACGCGAGCGGCGACGAGCCCTACTACGGCGCAGCGCTCGACCTGCACCCATGAGAGACGCAACCCTTCACCGTGCGGGCACCGGCCACCGTGACATCAGCGCCGGCAACTCGACCCTCACCGCCGCCGGTGGAGTCCATCCCGGTCAGTGGGTCAGTTCGCGCTGCACCGCATGTAGCAGGGTTGGCGCCAAATCGAGCCGCTGCGGCTCGTCCTCCCATGGTCCAAGGAGCACGGTGCGGGCGCCCGCCCGCCGCCCTGCCTCGACGTCGCTGGGAGAGTCGCCGATCATGACGGTCTCGCCCAGCGTCGACAGTCCCAACAAGCATCGGGCGCGGCGCAACAAAAGCGTGCCGGGCTTGCGACAGGCGCATACGCCCTTGTCGTGAGGGCAGTACAAAATTGCGTCGATCGATGCATCGTGCTGCAAGAGCAGTTGACGTAGACGCGAGTGAACGGCCATCAGATCCGTCTCGTTCATCCGCCCAAGCGCGATTCCGCGCTGGTTGGTGATGACCACCACGGGCACGCGAGCGCGATTGAGCATTCGTATGCCTTCGGCAGCGCCGCCTAGCAACTGCAGCTGCTCGGGTCGCGTTATGTAGTCGCCTTCGGGCGCCTTCACGTTGATAGTGCCGTCGCGATCGAGGAAGACGGCGTGCAACCCGCCGGCCATCGAGTTCTAGCTAACTACGCGAAGGCCAAACAGGGTCTGCTCAACAACCTCGCAGACGATGTGGGCGCTGAGCATGTACGCCTCCTGGATACGCGCTGTCGCTGTCGACGGAATCACCACGGCGAGGTCGGCCAGTGCAGCCATCTCCGAACCCTTCGCCCCTGTGAACGCGGCAGTGAACATCTGCTTCTCGCGTGCCACACGCAGCGCGTTGAGCACGTTGGGCGAGGAGCCGCTCGTCGATAGTCCGATCGCGATGTCTCCCGCAGACCCGAAGGCGCGGAGCTGGCGGGCAAACGTGAGGTCGTACGCGTAGTCGTTGCCGATCGCGGTGACCGCGGAGACGTTGTCCGAGAGCGACAGGGCCGGCATCGGATCGCGGTCGAAGGCGAACCGGCCGACGAACTCGGCGGCGATGTGCGTTGCGTCAGCAGCGCTTCCTCCATTTCCAAAGAGGATCACCTTCCCGCCGGCGCGCACGCTGTCGACAACCTCGTCGCAGAGGCGTGCGATCGCGTCGACCAACGCGGGGCCAAGCAGCCTCTGCTTGACCGCGATGCTCTCTTGCACGCGGCGAGTAATCACGCCGTGGACAAAGTGTAGGTGCGAATCGACGACGTCAAAAGGTGCGTCGACGGCTAGTGCGGCTCTATTGTCACTCATGTACACTCCAGGTCGTCAAACCGCTAGAGGTGAACTCAAATTCCGTCACTTCGCCGCCCAGGCTAGTCAGCGCGTTAGCGACTCGGTGCTTCCTCTGGAACGGACAGTAAAAAAGCATGTATCCTCCGCCTCCGGCGCCGGTGACCTTGCCACCGAGCGCACCCTCCTTGATAGCTGCCTCATACGCGGAGTCGATGAACTCGTTTGTGATCTTCGAGGAGAGCTTCTTCTTTTGCTCCCACGCGGCGCCCAGTAGCTCACCAAACTCGGTGAGGCGACGTTGGAGCAAAGCGTTCTTCATGGCGACGGCCAGCTGCTTGCCAGCCCTGAGTCCCGCGAGGGCTTGCTCGTCTCCTCCTGTCCAGCGCTCGGTCTGATGCTCGATGATGTGATCGGACGCGCGGGTCTTCCCCGTGAAGCAGAGCAGCATGTTGTGTTCGAGCTCATGGACCACGTCAGGCGAAATCCGAAGCGGATTGACGATCACGCGATCACCCTCGAACTCAATGAAATTAAATCCCCCGAAAGTCGACGCGTATTGATCCTGCAGGCCGCCCTGGATTTTCAACTCATTCCGTTCGAGCTCAAACGCCATCTGGGCGACGTCATAGTCGGTGAGGGGTCGCCCGTGGAATTCCTTCAGGAGCCCGATGAGAGCCACCATCACCGCAGAGGAGGACCCGAGACCGGATCCCGGCGGTGCATTTGAGTGCAAGAAGAGGTCGTAGCCACCCCGCCCCAGTTTCCGAATCGCTGCCTTGGCGAGATCGAGTCGGCCGTCGAAAACGATCTCCTCGTCTGCCGGGTAGTTGAGGGAAAGCCCGAAGTCGACGCTCTCGAGGCTTATGTGGTTGTCTGAGCGCGGCGCGAGTGCGCCGTATGCGTACCGGTTGATGGTGGCGCTCAGCACGAGCCCGCCCTCTCGCTCGGGGAACGGGGGGACGTCCGTTCCACCGCCGGCAAAGCTGACCCGGAGAGGGGCTTTTGCGTGGATGGCCCGCATCGGTTCAACGCATCCCGCGGGCAGCGTGACGGACGCGGAAGGCCAGAGCGGAGCTCAGCAGGTGCGCCAGGAACGGAATGCCTTGGAACAAGTAGCGCCGGAAGAGACGCTTCGGCTCCTGGGCCATGCGGTAGAGCCACTCGAGGCCAAGCCGCTGCATTCTCGCGGGAGCTCGCGGAATCTCGCCCGCCACGAAGCTGAACGAGACACCGCATGAGACGAACCACGTGCTCGGCAGACGCCGGCGGAGCTCGAAGATGAGGCGCTCCTGCTTCGGGAAGCCAAGGCCTACGTAGACGATATCTGGAGCCGTCTCACGCAGTAGGGCCTCTATGCCGTCGACCGACGCTGGGTCACGCTCGAAGCCGAAAGGCGGGCAGAACGTTCCGGCGATCCGCAGTTGCGGGCTCAGGCTGGTCAGTTTCGTTACAGCGGTTTCGGCCGTTCCCGGGTTGCCGCCGAGGAGGAAGACCGAAGCGCCGGTTTCTGCCGCCGCCGCCGTCAGCGAGAGGATCAGCGAGGAGCCGGCGACTCGCTCAGGAAGCGGCGAGCCTTGTAGTTCGCCTGCCCAGACGAGCGGCATCCCATCGGCCACCACCAGGTCGGCCGCCGCGACGAGCTCACGCACTTCCGCCGATCGGCGCCACTGCCTGAGGACGTCGAGATTCGCTGGGCATACCCAGCCCCCTCGGCCTCGGGCAACGCCGTCGAGCACATAATTGATGGTCTCGCGCTCTGAGACCGCGGCGACATCGAGGCCCATCAACGGGACGGTCGACGGGGCATTTTCAGGTGGGGCGAGGGCAACTGACATCCTGCCCATCAACGGCGCTCGCATTGCTGCGCTTGCGCATGCGTCGACTACATCTAGGGCGACACCAACCGGGGGGCGGCACCGACCGAGCCGCCGCGTCCGCAGAAGGATCGGCGTCCGGCCCCCGTTCTCCTAGGTAAGAAAGCGGTTCAGCGCCCGGACAGCCCCTCCGCGCTGTTTGAGTAATGGCAACCACAGCATCTCAGCCGAACATCGACAACTCCGCGGAGGCTGACGATCGGGAGCAAGAGTCCCGACCGCCGGCGATTATGGTCGTCCCGGCCGCCGCGGGCCAGCCACCGACGTCGGACCTTGAATCGCCGTTCCAGGTACGAAAGGTCGTCCCCCCGGCGACGACCGAGGAACGGGCAGGCAAGTCCTCCGACGCCGGTCAGCGTGTTGCGCGCAATCTCGGCGCGCTGGTCGGCGGCCAGCTCGTCACCTGGACGATGACCCTCGTCTGGACGTTGATCGTCCCCAGGGCCCTCGGTCCGGTGGACTTCGGCATCCTCGTCTCCGCTCAGTCGGTGAGCGGCGTGCTCGGCCTCGCTCTGGGGATCGGCGCGCAAAACTATCTCGTGAGGGAAACGGTCGTCGACCGGTCCGCCGGACCAAGCCTCGTCGGGACTGCCCTTGTGCTGCGTACTGCGCTCGTTCCAGTCGTCGCTTTGGCGGCACTGATGTGGGCTCGGTTGGCCCATTACGGACACAGCGCGACAGCCGTTCTCTACCTGATCACCGCGATGACTGTCTTCACGCTCCTGGCGGAACCTCTCCAAGCAGCGTTTCAGGCGGTCGAGCGGATGAAGTACATCGCGTATGCCAACGTGATCAACAAAGTCGCCCAGAGCCTCATCGGCATCGCGTTGGTTCTCGTCGGGTTTAAGGTCGTCGGGATCGCGTGGGACATGGCGATCATCGCAGGTCTCGTGTTCCTACTGTCTTGCTGGTGGCTGAGGCCGCACTTCCGGATCGACATAAGGACCAACGGCACCCTGATGGCTCGCGTGACCAAGGAAAGCGCTTCCTACGGTGTCTACGCGGTATTTGGGTCGATCTACCTCTGGATCGACACGATCATGCTTACGCTGATGACGCGATCGACTGTGGTCGGGTGGTATGGGGCTAGCACCGTGCTGTTCCAGACCCTTTTGTTCGTGCCCGTCTTCGTCCAGACCGCCTGGCTGCCGCGCTTGGTGACTGCGTTCGGCACAAGCCGGCGACATCTGCACGACGCGGCGCGAGTTCCAGTCGAGTTGGTCCTGATGGTGAGTCTGCCCATCGCCGCCGGTACCGTCGTCATCGCAGATCCTTTGATTCATGCGGTGTATGGGCCTGGATTCGCACAGGCTGTTCCCGTCCTGATCGTGCTCGGCCTCTGCATCCCTCCGCTCTACTTGAACATCGCCCTAGCCTCGGTGCTCGTCGCGGAGAAGCGGCAGTCGCTGTGGACAATCGTAATGATCGGCGCTGCGGTGCTGAACCCGCTGCTAAACCTGGTGCTGATCCCGCTGACGGAGCAGCGGTACCATAACGGGGCCATCGGAGCGGCGATCAGCCTGGTACTGACCGAGCTTTCGCTGTGTGTTGTTGGACTAATCGTCGTCGGCCGACATGTGTTCGAGTCGCGTATCGTCAAACGGTGCGCTTTGATCTGTCTGTTATCGGCGCTCATGGTCGTCGTTGCACAGGTTGCACGGCCATTGGGGGCCGTGACATCGGTGCTGGCCGGTTTTGCGACGCTGGGGGTTCTCGTGATTCTGCTGCGTGTCATACGTCCAGAGGAATGGGCGCTCGCGCGATCAGGAATCGCTCGCGCGCGAGCCCGCGTCATGAGACGTCGACTTAGCGGGGCCTGAGTTGCATCAGGCCGCGCGAGCGTTTGGAGTGCTCAGATCGCGTTCTTTCGCGATGCGGTTGCGATCACGCGACCGCGCGGAAGCACTTCGATGGTTCGAGCGTTTCATTAGACGTTTCACAAACTCGGCCATTCGCAGCGCCGATCCGGCAGCGACCCGAGTTGAGACGCCTTCTTCCGCGGCGCAGGGTCCACTTTTATGCTCGTCAGCGTTCTGATCCCAAACTACAATTACGCACGGTTTCTACCCGACGCAATCGACAGCGTCCTTTCGCAGACGTATCCGTGCGTTGAGATCATTGTCGTTGACGATGGCTCGACCGACAACTCGCGGGAAGTGATCGCGTCTTATGGCGCCCGTCTGATCTCAGTTCATAAAGCGAATGGTGGCCAGACCTCAGCGTTGAACGCAGCGTTTGAACGAAGCAGCGGTGACCTCATTTGCCTTTTGGATGCCGACGATGCCTTCGAGCCGGCCAAAGTCGACCGCGTTGTTGCTGCGGCACGTCGTCTCCCAGAGGCGCACCTGATTCATCATCAAATGCAGACGGTTGATGAGAGCGGGAAGGCAATGCACGGGCCCTTCCCGGCGCGCGTTCCGGATGGAGACATTCGCGCTCTGGTTGCACGTACCGGCGGGTGGTTCCCCCACGCCGTAATGAGCGGACTGACGTTTACGCGCGCCTACGCGGAACAGCTTTTCCCGGTGCCCGAGGAGCAGCAGTTCGTTGAACGCGAGCAGTTGCACGTCCTACCCGTCTTCGTCGACACCTATCTGGTGGGGCCCGCCGCGCTGCGCGCGCCCGTGGCTGCCATCCAGGCCCCGTTGACGCGCTACCGGGTTCACGCCAGCAACATAAGCTTTGCAATCGGTGGGACGCAGTGGGCCAAGCCGGACATGCAGCTGCTGCGCTACAGGGCAGAGGCGGACATGCTGAGCACGGTGATGCGAGAGAAGTTCGGCGAATCGCGGCCACCACTCCTGGACGACCACCTCGACTATCAACTCTTAAGGCTGGCGGCGGGCGAGATCTCTTGGGGATTTGCGTTCGCGCGCGTAATGCGATCTCCGTACCCCCCGGCGAGGCTGAAGGCGCGGGAAGCGTTGCGGCTGAGCGTCAAGCGGCCACCGTCCCTACTCGTTAGGCCTCGCAAGGCGAGGCTACGCCGCCACATGCATTCCTCGTCGGCAGCCTGAGTCCAGCGTCGCGAAAGCCAATGCGGCGGTCGCGCGTTGGTGAGTGGGGAGGAGTTAGCCGGACCCGCCCGTCGCCGGCATGGCCACGCCTGCCGACGCCTCGCGGCGCAAATCACGACAGCCGAAGACTTTCCGTCTACAACTAAGGATCAGCTTAAGGATGCCATCAACGGGTCTACTTTCAACTCCCTCTCAGGCCGACTCGCTCGACGACCTGCAGCTCGCTGCTGTAAAGGCGCTGCCCACCGGCGGACCTCAGGCACTCTACGATCGCGGGCAGCCGCTCCGGCTGTTCTGCATTCGGGCGTTCAATTACGTGACTAACCACGTGGTGGCTCACGTGCCCAGCTTCACGGTCCGCCGCCTTTGGTATCAGCATGCGCTGGGGATCGATTTCGGTCGGCACGCAAGCGTGTTCATGGGTGTCTACATGTGGTTTCACGGCGGTCCACGCGAGATCCGCCGGCAGGGGGTAGCCATCGGCGAGAACTCGCGGATCAATCGCGACTGTACGCTCGATGTCCGTGGCGGACTCACGATTGGCGAGAACGTGAGCATCTCCCCTGAGGTCATGATCGTGGCGGGATCACACGACGTCAACGACCCAACGTTTCCGACCGTGGATCCGGGGCCGGTCTCGATTCGGGATCATGTGTTCATCGGGTCCCGTGCGATGATCGTCGGCGGGGTGACCGTGGGGCGCGGGGCCGTTATCGCCGCTGGAGCGGTTGTCACGAAGGATGTGCCCCCGATGACGATCGTTGCCGGGGTTCCGGCGAAGCAGGTCGGGGTACGGGATCCCGACGCGACCGCATACGAGCTGGACGAGCCGCTACCGCTGTTCGAGTAATCGGCCACTCCAAGGGGTTAGTTAGGTCCCGGTCGGGTCGGCGGGAGGCGCCCGAGCTGGTTTAGGCCTGACGCCGGGTGTCGCCGGTGCAACGATAGGGCCGCCAGTCGGCCGTCGCAGCTAGGAAGGCTTCCGCAATCAGTCGCTGACCGTAGGCGTTGAAGTGCGGATCGCCGTCCTTGACGTGCCACGAGCGCGATTGCCGATATGGCGTGCGCGCGAAGTCGGGATCCTCGCCCCGGTCGAGGCGACCGCGGAGGAAGCCGGCGAGGTCGACGAAGACCACGCCTTGACGTCCCGCGACGCCCTCGAGCACGCGCTGCACGTCGTCGAGCGGCGCCTCGAGGCTGTCGGCACTCGTTGTCGCGTTCCGCGACCCGGGACCGATCAGAACAATCCTCTGGACGCCACGGTCCTTGAACCACTCGACGATGAACGTCACGTTCTCCCCGGTTTCCGCGGGGTCGATACCACGGGCCGGGTCATTCGAGCCGGCGAACACCACACCGATCTCCGGTGTCGCTTCGTGTGTTACTTCGACGATGCGCCGGCGCATATCGGCGGTGGTGTCGCCCGAAACGCCCAGATTGAAGGTCCTGTAACCCGCGCGACCCACGATCCGCACCCACACCTGCCAGGGCAGCGTGTAGCCGGTGCACGGGTCGGTGTGGCTGTCGCCGATGGCGAGCAGCAGTGGCCCGTCGCCGTGAACACGGCCGGCGCGTCGCGCGATCCGCCCATACACACGCGCGCGCAGGTTCTGAGGCCAAATCCGTCGTATCGGTGAGCTCGCCGGCAAGTCGATCGGACGGATGTCACTGCACCGCGCGCCCCCGGGTGCGGGCGAGACGCAGCGCGTATACGAGCCCGGAGCCGAGGAATAGCACGACCGTGATCAGCCCCCAGTTGCGCAGGTAGTGCGTCGTGAGGTGGTGACCGCTCAGTGCGTAGTACTCGCCGTCAGAGTGGCCGGAGATCAGCGGGAAGTAGATGATCAGCAATAGGGCCGAGATCATCGCCGGCGCGCGCACGTGATTGATCGCTGCGACGCCGCTGGGTCTCGGCAGCGGCAGCCGAGCGATGGTCGCCCGGAACAGACGGTCGATGCCCGTGTATGCCGGCACAAAGAACAGGTCGTGCGCGATCACAAGCCCGAGATACCACACGAGGAGCTCTTTGATGTCGCCGCCGCCGAAGATCCGGTCGAGCGCCAGCGCGGCGATCGCGAAGCCGGCAAGGTGGGCGAACAGGTGCAGCGGGCTCGCGCCATAGCGGCGCCGGAAACCGTCCATCATTGATCGTTTCATGCTCCCTCGAATCTGAGCTCGCGCACCCACTTGGTGTTGAGCTCACCGACGACATTGGGCATGATCACGCGGGCCGGGTAGCCGTGGTCGAGCGAGATGTCGACGCCGTTGACCCGCAGGGCCAGGAGCGCCTCATCGTCGCTGTACAGCGAAGAGCTGACAGTGGCCTCGGCGCACGCTTCACCCGGCGCCTGGAGCGATACCGCGCGTAGGACCGCCGCGTCAGACGCACCCGCCAGTCGGGCCAGCTCGGCGAGCCGCACGCCGGTCCAGTGTTGCGTTGTCGACCAGCCCTCGACGCACGTGATCGTGAGCGTGCGCGTGGACTGCGCCATCGTGAGTAACTGGTCGCGGCTGAACGACAGAGTTCGCGTGCCGACGACCGCAAGGCGCCAATCCGCGCCGGTCATCGCCTCGGTGATCTCGGCCGACTCCGCCGTGTGCGTGACCGGGAAGTCGTTGGGGCCGGTTCCCAGCACTCGGCCGCGCGGCGCCAGCAACGCCAGCCTCCGGAACGGCCCGCCGATCGACGAGCCGACTTGCACGGCGAAGATCGTGAGCGACGCGCCTCCCACCATCGCGAGCAAGCCGCGGCGACTGATCGTGGGAGCCGCCGGGTTGACCGGAACTAGCCCTCCGCTGTCCGGCGGCTCGGGCTTGGTGTGAGCAACGTCCTGCAGCAACGGCTTCAGTACGCCACGCTCCCGATATGCGCGGCGCACCACCGGGAGCTTGATGCACGCGTGCAAGACGAACAATGCCCCGAACAGCCACGCGCCGTAGTAGTGGATGGTGTTGAAGTCGAAGCTCCACGGGGTGTAGCTGTCGATGCTGAGGATGCCTGTGGCGAACTCCAGGAGCACGCTCGCGACGAGCGCGAGCAGCGAGATGCGCTCGAGCGCGCCGGCGACGTTCCTGACCACCGGCCGCTGGAACAGCTTCGGCATCACCGACCACAGCTTGGCCAGCACGAGCGGCAAGACCATTAGCCCGAGCGTCACGTGGGTGCCCTGGGTCACCGCGTAGCTCCACGTCGGCCACGACGCCGGGAAGTGGAACAGGACGGGTATGTCGCCGGCCGGGCCGACGGTGCCGTTCCCCGCGAACTCCGGGTAGTGGGCCCAGTGATCGATGAACCCGGTGAACGCGATGACAGTGATCGCCGGGATGAGCAGCATCCCCAGGACCGAGGTCAGCCAGGGTCCACGGATCGGACTTCGCCAGAACTCAGGGCGAGAGGGCGGGACCAACGTCCGGCTCGAGCGGCGGAAAGCCGGCTCCCGTGCTCGTCTGCTCGCCGACTCGGTCGCTGTCGGGTCCGGTTTTGGGGGCTTGCTGACCGACAAGGTTGACCCCTGATCCGCGCTTGATTCGTCTGTGATCGGGCCAGGCGTCTGGCAAACCCTCGGCCGGCCCGGCGACCGTTCCCAACTCAACGGCTACCGAGGTCGGTTTCTTCCGGTCGGCGGGTCTCTGGCGCGTCGCAAGGGCCGCGGACGGCCAAACGTTGTTTGGACGTGGATCCAGGCAGGCGCACCGTGCTCATGCGGGAGGTGTTCTGCCGTTTCGGGGACAAGGTGGCTCTGAACGGCGTCGATTTGGCGATCGCGCCCGGAGAGGTCCATGCGTTGCTCGGTCCGAACGGCGCCGGCAAGACGACGCTCATCCGAGTCCTCAGCGGATTGATGAACCCTGAGCAGGGGACGGTGTTCACGAACGGCCGGGTTGGACTCGTCCCGTCCGGAGACCGTTCGTTCTACCTGCGGATCAGCAACTTGGAGAACCTGATCTTCTTCGCCCGCATGCACGGTCTGAGGCTGCGTCAAGCCCGCGCCCGCGCTCGGGAGGCGCTCGACGCGGTGGGCCTCGCCGACGTGGCCAACCGCCCCGTCGGGCGCTGCTCGCACGGGATGCAGAAGCGACTATCGGTGGCCCGCGCGCTCCTTGTCAATCCGGACGTGTTGCTGGTCGACGAAGCCACCCACGACCTGGACCCCGAAGGCGCCCGGACGATCAGAGCCCTCGTGCGTCGGCTCGCCGATCAAGGCAGCGCCGTGCTGTGGACGACTCAGAGGGTGGACGAGGTGCCGGACTTTGCCGATTCGGTGACGCTGCTTCTCCACGGCGGCGTCGTCTTCACGGGCTCCCCGGCGCAGCTGGCTGCCAGAGCTCCGACGGACCGCTACCTGATCCAGGCACGCACACGAGGCACCGGAACGCCGCCGCCGCTGGCCGCACTCCAACTGGCGGCCGGGCCCGACGCAACGATCACATCCACGAACGACCTTGGCTACTTCTTACTGGCTCCGCGCGATCCGCATGGCGTCGGGCTTGCCGTCGCGCGTCTCGTCAACGGCGGGTTCGACGTCATCACATGCCGCCAGGCACAGTCAGAGATGGAGGAGGCCTTCCTGGCGCTGACCGGAGCGGCAGCATGAGCTTGATCGCCGAGGCACCCAAGCTTGCTGCGTTCGTTCGCCGAGATTTCAAGATCGCACTGAGCTACCGAGTCGGCGCCCTTGCCGGTCTGCTCGGGATCGTTGTGCAGGTGATCGCGCTCTCGTTTCTTGGGAAGCTGGTCGACCAGTCACGCCTGCCCGTATTCGATGGCACCCGCGCGACCTACGTCGAGTTCGTCGTCATCGGCGTCTGCGTGAACGTGGCTGTCCTCCTGCTTTTGCACGAGCTCTCGCGTGCACTCCGCAACGAGCAGTTGACGGGAACGCTCGAGTCCCTCCTCGTCACCCCGACGAGTGTCGGAACAATGCAGGTGGGCTCCACTCTCTTCAACCTGCTGTATGTGCCGCTTCGCCTCGGCCTCTTCTTAGCGGTAATTGCGATCGTCTTCGGGCTCGATCTGCATGTCGGCGGGATCTTGCCGGCGACTGTTCTGACGCTCGAGTTCCTACCGTTCCTCTGGGGGATTGGGCTGATCGCTGCCAGCACCGTCCTTGCGTTCCGGCGTGGAGCGGGCATGATCGCCGCTGGAGTCGCGGTGGTGGGTCTTGGTTCCGGCGTGTTCTTCCCGCTGTCTGTTCTGCCGACTTGGCTGGCTCGCCTGGATGCCTACAACCCGCTGGCGATTGTGCTGAACGGCTTGCGCGATGCGCTGATCGGCGGGGCTGGATGGCACGCGCTCCTTTCCCCGATGCTTGAGATGTTGCCGCTTGCCGTCGCGAGCGTGGCGATCGGAATCCTCGCCTTCCGGTTTTTCCTTCGCCGCGAGCGTCGGCTCGGAACCCTCGGACTGTATTGACGTGCCAAACCTGTCTCGAAATACGAACATGACCATTAAGGGGAGATGACGGCATGACACTTAGTTTGCGCGAGCAAGACCTCGATTGGCGGGACATCGACCACGAGATCGTGGCGCTGGACGTGCAGGGCGCCGCGTACCTTGCGGTTCAGGGGTCGGGAGCCGTTCTCTGGCGTCTGCTTGCCAGCTCCACTACGCGAGAGAGCCTGGTCGAGACGCTCGTCGAGACATATGACATCGACCCGGCAACCGCCGGCGGCGACGTCGACGAGTTCCTAGCGACGCTGAGTGACCGAGGGCTGCTCGCGTCGTGACGCGCCGGCCCAGCATCACCGAGCTCCGGGCTGCCTGGTGGGCGTATCGCTGCCTCCGCAGCGTGCGCCGCCGCCTGGCGGCGGGGCACACCGACGTCTGCGTCGCGCCGCCGACTCTTGCCGCCACATCGATTCGCGGTGTCGATGCGGTCTTGAGGCGAACCCGACCGACCTGCCTGGAGGCTGCGCTCGTGCGTCAACGTTGGCTTCGAGCGCAAGGAGTGCTGAGTGACGTCGTCGTGGGCGTGACGGCGCCCAGCGACGGGTTCAGGGCGCATGCCTGGCTCGAGGACCCTAGTGGGTCGTCGACTCGTCCGAACGATTCCGCGGCTCCGAAAACGTGGCACGAGCTCACGCGCCTGCCGGCGTAGCGCTCCCAGCTACGAAGCGGCCGCGCGGCCACGCGATTCGGACAGCAGACACTCCACCTGCGCCACGGCCGCATCCAACTTGTCGATCGACCGGGGGCGCTTCAGCAGCAAGGTTGGGAGCATCGCAAGATTGAGCAGCGCCTGCGGGCGGCGCGGATAGCCCTTCTCGCTGCGCAAGACCAGGAGCCGCCGGATTGCTTCTCGGTGATCGAGCGGCTCGATCGTCGTCGCGGCCGACGACCACTCAAGATGGATCACGCCGGCAAGGCGATGCTCCGCGGCGATGGGGGGGAGCGCGACGCGGTTGCGGGGGTCGCTGGGGCGGACTGCCACTCCGAGCCCGAATCGCGGCGCGTCGGGACGCAAGTCGATGCACCGTGGACCCGCCATCACAACCTCGTCGCGAAACACGAGGACGTCATCGGTAACTATCGGCACGCCGATGGCGTTCAAGCTCGCAAGGAGGGTGCTCTTGCCCGCACCTTTTGGCCCGATCACCGCCCACGCCCCCTCACTTCCAGCGACAGCGCCGGCGTGCATCGCGTCGGCTCCGTGGGCCAGCGCGAGCTGGGAACCGACCCGTCCCAGTAGGGGGTGGACGAGGTCGCTATGAACGATGTCGGCACGCACGCGCAACTCGAGCGCGTGTACGTCGAGCAACAGTTCCGGAGCGTCAGGGCGGCTGTCCGTCTCGCAAGAGATCTCGGGCCAATGCAACGCATCGCTCACGCCGAGCCACGTGCCTGCCTCCAAGCCGGACAGGCGAAAGCCGTATGCGCCCCTCACCGTCACATGCATGTCATTGCCATGCCGTCGAACTTCCGTCCTCCCGGCGAAGGGTCGGTGTCTCGGTCGGACAGCCATGCGCTCTGCAGGAGTAGCGCCGTGCGGATGTCAGGAACATCCGACAGCCACTCCCGCCTCAGCATCTCCGGATCGACCAGCTTTTCATCGATCCCCCTCCCCGACCACGCGGCGGCGAACGCACGGCTTTCTCCGGCGAAGAACACGCGATTGAAGTACGCCTTGCTCTCACGCCGGACCACGTCCGCGGGCAGTAGATCACGGGCCACTGCGTTCATGGTGGCCGTCCGCGTGCCCCATCCGCATCGCCCACCAGCCCGAGCAAGCGAGCCCACGAAGCCGGGATCGAGCAACGGAGCCAGGACTTTCTGGCCGCTCGCCTGCGCGAGGCGCTCCCACGCCATCGATGGAAGGACGACGCCACGGCTGGCGGCAGCATCCCTGACGGCAGTCCGCCACAGAACGGGTTCCTCGAATCCTCTCGTCGCGGCGCGGGCAAGACGGGATCTGGTCGCGGGGCGCAGCCACTTCATCTCCTCGAAACTCTCCGCGAACGCGGGGCGAGCCATCCCCCGGATTGTCCTCGGGAGCACGCCGGCAGCAAGTCTGACGAGGTCGCGGTGCTCTGGCCGACGCCTGCCGCCGAGCAGGTCATGGACGGATCGCCACTGCTGCGGGCTCAACAGTTCGTCGCCACCGACGCCCACGATCAGGCAACGCTGGTCCGCCGCCTCGAGCAGCGGCACGATGGAGTGAGCGTTGGCTGGGAACAGCAAACCATCCCGAAGCAGGTGCCGGCGCGCGTACGGTCCGATCAAGTCGAGCTCGCCGTCAATTGGAATGCGAACCCGGTCGGGGATCTCAAGATGATCGAGGACCAGCTCCTGCCACGCGTGCTCGTCGGCTTCCGCGAGGGGGCTAGGCGTGTAGAGCGTGATCGGCAGCGGCGGTTCGAGACCCGCACGCCTGCAGACGAGCGCGGCCACTGCAAGCAGCAACGACGAGTCTCGCCCTCCAGAAAAGGCGACGGCCGGCGGGCCGTTGTCCAGCGTGCGCTCGATCGCCGAGGCAAGTGCCGCGAGCGGTTCAAGGCCGCGGCGACCAAGCCGTGGTGCTGAGCGCGCACTCCCGCCGAGAGGACAACCGGCGACCGCTTCGAGAGCGGTGAGCTCTGGCGGGATGCGCAACCTTCGGTTCCTAGGAGCCGGGGCCGGTGCTGGCGGAGTGCCCGTGCAGCAAATCGCCGAAACCGGAAGTCTTGCTCCCCAGAGTCAACTGAGCAAAGCCTCCCAGCACTGCGATCGTCGGCTTCTCGTAGATGGGCTTGGGTCTGGGTTGCGTCCCTTGTTGGATCATGCTGACTCCCTAGTTGTGTTGATGGGTGAGGATGAGTTCATTGCTTGTGGTAGACGGCCAACTCACACCCGCGAGCTCTTCGGTGAGCCACGCGTACTGAAGAAGACATGCGGTACGGGGATCCGGGCGTTCGCTGAGCCAGGTCTGGCGCAGCGCGTCAACGTCAACGATCGACTCGTCGAGGCCTCCTCCGCTCCAGCTCGTCGCGAACTCTCGGCTCCGCTCGCCAAAGAACACGCGGATCGCGTCTGGACCTGGCCGCTCGACGAGTAGGTCCGCGGGCAGAAGGTCGCCGGCCAGCCGCTGCAGAATTCCGCGCAGGTCGGCGAATCCGCGCCACCCACAAGCGCCGGCAAGCGACTCAACCACTCCGGATCGGCACTGAGGCTGGTCGATGGTCGTCCCAAGCGCCTCGCCGAGCGCACGAAACGTGCCTGCTGCGCCGCTGAAGCAGCGATGCGTGCTTTGCGCCGTCATCGCGCGGTTGCATCGCACGGGGACAGTTGCCTGCCTGGTTCGGAGAAGTGCCAACGCACGTCGTTCTGCCCCGGGTCGCAGCCACGGCATCGGCGGCGGCGTGCCTCGTCGACCCGCAGCGCGCACGCGCAAGGCCACAGGCATGAGGATCGTGCCGAGCAATTCGGCATCGCGGGTCGTCGGCCGCCGGTTACACGTGACGACGCTCGCAAGAGGCGCCCAGCGCCACCAGGAGAAGAAATCTTCTAGCGCGGTCAGAAGCAGGAACACGCCATCGTGCGCCGCCTCGAGCAGCGGAACCATCACATAAGCATGCGGGGGCCACAACGGGCCCGTCTGCCGGAGCGCCTCGCTGGCGACCGGTCCGATCAGGTCGAGGTCCTCCCCGGGCTCGACCCGCTCCCAATCCGCCAGTCCCAGCTGAGCGATCACACGTTCCTGAACTCCCAGCTGCTCCTTAGACGCCAGGCCGGTATGGCGCAGTGTCATCGGGATCGGGTCGTCGTGGCCGTGGCTCCTCGCATAGCGAGTTGCCACAGCGAGCCATGTCGAAGACTCGCTGCCTCCCGAGAACGGCATGTAGCACGGCCCCCGTCCAAAAGAAGACGAGAAGAGTCGCGTTGTGAATTCGTCGAATGACGAGCGATGCGGTGCCGGCGGGGGAATGCTGTGGCACCCCAGCGGCATCCCGCAGGCGACGTCGAGCGACGTCAAACTAGCCGGATTACCGACGGAAAATGCCCCTGCCTCCATTGCGCCTCCACTGTATCCGGCGTCAGGCCGTACCAACAGACCTCGCGGACCCAAAAAAGTCGACATTTCGAGCTGTTATCCCCCGCTTCACCTCAGGAGGGCACCGTGATGTCGGGGACCCCCGAGTACAACCGAACTTAGGACTGTTCTAATGCAACGGAGGGATCGAGCCACTTCTTCTGGGTACTCGAACAACCGCCCTTTCGTGCAGCGGGTTCGCCGCGGACACCGGCTTGTGCCCAATCGCGGGCGGACTACCGCAGCACCTCGCGGAGCAACCTCCCGACATGCTCCCCGTGGTCGAGCTGGTCGAAGCTGAAACGCAACGGAAACAGCGGGTAGTTGCCGAGCAGGTCGGCCACGTCCTGCCGGATCCGCTTGGCATCCGCGGTCCATCGCGTCGCTTGGGCGAGCAGACGGCCCAGCTCGGAAAACTCGACTTCTGTCAGTCCCCGGCGCGTCAAGGCCTGCGTGCCTAGCCGAAGGCCGAATTGACCACCCGTTCCCGGGATACTCACCGAGTTCGTGCGGATGCCACAGGTCGGCAGCAGTTCGTTCGCGAGCCGGTTCGCGGCCCCGGCCGCACCGATTTTCACGTGTACCTGGTGCGTCTCCGTACCTCCGTACTCCATGCCGGGTACGTCTAGGCCGTTGCTGTCGAGCACCTGAGCAAGCGTCCGTGCGTTTGCGATCACCTGCTCGGCGTAGGCGCGACCGAAGATCGCGACCTCTTCGAGTGCGATGACGAGCCCCGGAAGACACTCGGCGTGGCTATTCGACTGCAGCTGCGGGCAGATGGTGTCCCACACCGTCTCGGCGAGCGGATGGTTGCGGTCGGCAAAGGCAATGACGCCCTTGTTCGGACCCGGCACGGTCTTGTGGGTGTTGAAGGTGAGGATGTCCGCCCCTTGGAGGAGTGGCTGGGGCAGCAGCCCGGCCGCGATCAAGCCGGCGGTATGGCTGACATCAACGGCGAGCGTGACCCGTTCGGTGAGCGCGCTCGCGAGCTCGTCGATCGGTTGCGGCCGGCGGCAATGCGACGGCTGAACGAGCAGGAGCCGGATGCTCGGATGCTGCTCGACGAGGCTGATAGTCGCCTCGACGTCGATCAGATCGCCGCGCATCGGAAACGCGAACGAGTCGATCCCGAGCCTCTCCGCGAGGACCGCGGCGCCGAAGTGCCCGCCGTCCTCGGGCGCCAACTCGACGAACGCATCTCCGGCTTTGCAGGCAGCCATCACGACCGCCTGCTCACACATCGACCCTCCGTTCGGTCGCCAGTCGGCGATGTCGGCGGCGAACAATCGCTTCATCTGGGCGAGGAACTTCGTTTGCAGGGCCGGCAACGTCCCGGATCGCGGAAACGACCATTCGCCGCAGTGGCCCGGGGCCGGGGCGTCGAAGAAGTAGTGCTCGCCCCCGACGAAAGCCGCCGCCGCGCGCACGACCGTGCTCGGGTAGTTCTCGCTCGCCGTCAGCGTGGCCATGACCGTGTGGTAATGGCGGTCCTGCGCCAACATCCCGGCGAGCCAGCTCAGGAGCTTGCCGTCCGAGGCAAGGGTCTCAGGCGGAGAATCGCTGACGCGCTCCACACGCGCCGCGCTCGCCCCCACCCAGTCATATGCGGCCATTTCGAGTCCTTGTAGAGAATCAGGCGAAGACTTAACGGACGTGCGGGCGAGCAACTTGTAGGCCCCTGGTCGGCGCTCCGGGGCCGTCGCCGCGAGACCCGCGAGCGCACATGGGCCGATCGAGCCGAGACGCGCCGGACCGGCCGCCCACCTAGAATTCGCCGCCGTGCCCTCCCACGACGTGCTGATCATCGGTGCCGGCCTGGCTGGCCAACGAGCGGCTCTCTCCGCAGCCGAGGCCGGCGCGACCGTGGCGATCGTGTCGAAGGTCCACCCCGTCCGCTCGCACTCGGTGGCGGCGGCCGGCGGAATCAACGCGGCGCTGAACCCGGAGGACAGCTGGGAGTCGCACGCGTTCGACACCGTCAAGGGCTCGGACTACCTTGGCGACCAGGACGCGATCGAGATCATGTGCCGCGAGGCGCCCGACCAGATCCTCTATCTCGAGCACCTCGGCGTCACCTTCCACCGCAACGAGACCGGCCACCTCGGGACGCGCGCGTTCGGTGGCGCGTCCGCCGCCCGCACCTACTACGTCGCGGACATCACCGGCCACGCGATCCTCCACGTGCTCTACGAGCAGCTGATGAAGCGCTCAGGGCAGATCGACCGCTACGAGGAATGGTTTACGACCGACCTCCTCCAGGACGAGGAGGGCCGCTGCACCGGCGCGATCTGCCGCGACCTGCGCGACGGCGCGATCGAGGTGTTCAACGCGAAGGCCACGATCCTCGCCTCTGGCGGAGCTGGCCAGGTCTACAAGCCGACGACCAACGGGCTGATCGTCACCGGCGACGGCATTGCCCAGGCATACCGGATCGGGGCCAAGCTGATGGACATGGAGATGGTCCAGTACCACCCGACGACGCTCGCCGGCAACGGGCTGCTGATCACCGAGGGCGCCCGCGGCGAGGGCGCCTGGCTGCTCAACGCCGAGGGCGACCGGTTTATGGAGAAGTACGCGCCGAACAAGTTCGAGCTGGCATCGCGCGATGTGGTCTCGCGGGCCGAGCAGACCGAGATCAACGAGGGCCGAGGGTTCCCTGACGGCACGGTCGCGCTCGACATCACGAAGGTTCCCCGCCGCCGCACGCTCGAGGCGCTGCGGGAGATCGTCAACATCGGACGCGATTTCGCCGGCGTCGACATCACCCGCGAGCCGATCCACATCCTGCCGGGGATGCACTACATCATGGGAGGCATCAAGACCGACTCCGACGGGGAGACCACGGTCCCGTACCTGTACGCCGCCGGTGAGGTCGCGTGCGTCTCGGTCCACGGCGGCAACCGCCTCGGCGCGAACTCGCTGCTCGACACGCTCGTGTTCGGCCGCCGCTCGGGCGCCCATGCCGCCGCCCGCGCGCTGCAGATGCCGATGCCGTCCACCCCGACCGCGCGCATCTCCGACACCGAGAAGCACATCGCCGCGATCATGGACCGGCCGCAGGGCGGCCGGCGCATCGGGGCGATCAAGAACGAGCTCGGCGAGACCATGAACGAATACGTCGCGGTGTTCCGCGACGAGGCCGGGCTTACGAAGGCCCACGAGATCATCCGCGGGCTCAAGGACGAGGCGACCCGGGCGGCGGTCGACGACCGCGGGTCGGTCTTCAACCAGGACGTGATCGCGGCGATCGAGCTCGGGTACATGCTCGATGTGGCCGAGACGATCGTAGTCGGCGCGCTCGAGCGTAAGGAATGCCGCGGGGCACAATGGCGGATCGACTATCCGGGCCGCCGCGACGACGAGTGGCTCAAGCACATCGACATCTCGATGAACGGCGCCGACGTCCCGCTGGTCAGCTTCTCGCCGGTTACGATCACCCGCTGGCAGCCAGAGGAAAGGACCTACTGATGCCCGAGTACACGCTGAGGATCCGGCGCTATGACCCGCAATCCGGCGACGCCCCGCGCTGGGACACCCACGTCGTCGACCTCTCGCCGGTGCAGTCGGTGCTCGACGCGATCCTCAAGATCAAGGACGACACCGACGGCTCGATCGGGATCCGCTGCTCCTGCCAGCAGGCGATCTGCGGCTCGTGCGGCGTGCGGATGAACGGCAAACCGGGGCTCGCGTGTAACACACACCTCCGGGAAGCCGCCGAGCGCGGCCACGGGACCGGCTGGAACCCGTCCGACGAGGGCCAAGAGGCGCAGGTGATCACCGTCGAGCCGATGGGCAACATGCCCGTAATCCGGGATCTGATCGTCGACATGGACGCGGTCCATTGGAAGAAGATCCAGCGCGTCACCCCGTGGTTGATCAACAAGCAGCCGGTGCCCGAGCGCGAGTACATCGTGCCCCACGAGAACATGGTCGACGTCACCCAGACGATGGCCTGCATCCAGTGCGGAGCGTGCGTGTCGGACTGCCTGTCGATGGAGGTCGATCCTCTGTTCGTCGGCCCGGCGGCGCTCGCCAAGGCCTATCGGTTCGTCGGCGACCCCCGCGACGCGCAGCACCGCGAGCGCCTCAGCGACCTATCCGAGGATCCGCACGGGATGTACGACTGCACCCACTGCTTCAGCTGCATCGACGCCTGCCCGAAGGGCGTTGCCCCGATGAGCCAGATCATGCGCCTGCGCCGGATCGCCGGCTCGGACTATGAGATCAAGGACGGCAACAACGGCTACAACCACGAGCACGCGTTCGTCAAGAACATCCGCAAGAACGGCATCCTGCACGAGCCGGATCTGCTCGCGGACTCGTACGGTGGCAAGCTCCACCCAGCCGCGGGCAAGGAGCTGCTGAGCGGGCTGCCGACGGCGGTGAAGGGTCTCGCGCGCGGCAAGATGACGCCGAGGACAGCGCTCGGGCATCCCCACAAGGCCCCGCCTGAGGTCAAGAAGCTGTTCGACACGATCGACGGAAAGCCCAAGCGCTACGAGCTCAATCTGTACGTGTCCGGATACGAGAACGAGGCCGAGACCGAGGCCGCCGAGGCGGCGTCGGCGGCGGCGGCGTCCGAGGAGCAGGCATGAAGGTTGCGTATTGGCCCGGATGCGTGAGCCGCGGGTTCACGCCGGAGCTGCACGGATCGATGGCCCTGGTCGCCCCGCTACTCGACATCGAGCTGATCGAACTCGACCGCGCCGCGTGCTGCGGCGCCGGCGTGATCGCCGAGCACAACCAGGAGCTCGCCGACACGCTGAACGCCCGGACGTTCGCGCTCGCCCAGCGCACCGACGGCGAGCTGATGATGAACATCTGCTCGACGTGCCAGGGCGCGCAGTCGGAGTGCCAGGAGCGCCTCGACGCCAACACCGAATACCGCGAGCACGTCAACGCGAACCTCTCCGACGAAGGCCTGCGCTACGAGAAAGGCCTCACGAACAAGAACTTCCTCTGGCTGTTGGTCGAGGAGATCGGCCTCGATGCGCTCAAGGCGAACGTCAAGCGACCGCTCACCGACCTGCGCGTCGGCCCGTTCTACGGGTGCTACATCATCCGCCCGGCCGAGCGCCTCGGGGTCGACGAGGAGCACCCGCGCGATCGCTATCTGCACTGGGTGATCGACGCGCTCGGCGGCACCGTGATCGACTACGCCGGCGTCTACAAGTGCTGCGGCTTCCCGATCATCACGATGAACAAGGAGGCGTCGCTCAAGCAGGCCGGCCGCCACCTCGGCGACGCGATCGACGCCGACGCCGACTGCCTCGTGGTTCCGTGCCCGCTGTGCCACCTCAACCTCGATCTCCAGCAGCCGGTAGCGTCGAAGGTCGTCGGCCGCGAGCTCGGGATGCCGGTCCTGCACCTGCCCCAACTCGTCGGGCTCGCGCTCGGGCTGTCGCCCAAGGAGCTCGGCATGAGCAAGCACATCGTCAGGCCGACGAAGGTAATCGACTGGTCGACGTCGGTGGTGGCGAGCGCGGCCTGACGGGCCGTCAGCGCCGCGCGTCTGCGCGGACGCTGAGCACGATCCCGGTCGACAGCGCCGTGCTGAGCACCGCGATCACCCCCACTCCCACGATGAAGTCGTTGTGCGCGCGCACGTACGAGACGACCGACTGCGGGTCGCTGAGTACGACGATCGCGGCGAGCGTCACCGCTGTGAGCAGGGCGGCGACCGGCGAGGTGAGGGCCTCCCGGACGGAGATAGGAAGGCTCGGCTCCGCCGAGGCGGAGGTCGACGTCCCGAAGCGGCTCTCGAACACGGCCAGCCCGGCGACCGTCAGGAGCGACCACGTCGCGGCGACGAGAAACCCTCCGAACACGTCGGTCGGATAATGCGAACCGAGCGTGAGCAGCGCGTAGCCGACAGCAGCCGCGAACACGGCGCCCAGCCCCGCGATCAGCGGTCGGAGGCGAGCCGGGGCGACCAGAGTCAAAGCGAGCACCAGTGACATCGCGGCGGTCGAGTGACCACTGGGAAAGCGGGGGTGTGGAACCGGCGAGGGAACGCCCAGGAACGGCTCTGGAAGCGCATGCTTCAGCACCAACGTCGTAACGCCCGCTCCGCCGAGCAGCACAAGGACCGCGCACGCGTCGTGGCCCCGCCGTCGCGCCAGCGCGACCACCAGCGGCACCGCTGCCAGGAAAACGACCCGGGACGGATCGCACAGCCACACCACGAACCTGGCCGCGTTGCCGTGTTGCTCGTAGAGGAAGGTGAAGTTGTAAAACGCGAACAACACCTTGTGGTCGGCCCGCTCGACGAACCCGACGTGGAAGGCGGCAACCCACAGAAGGCCAACCATCGCTGCGCACATGCCCGCGAACCCGAGCGCCCATCGCACGCGATTTGGCATAGCCTGCAGCCTACCCTCGCGCTCGGGCTGCCGCCAAGCCGCCGGCAGCGCCCCCGGAAGTTCCCAGCGCACGCAAGCGTTTTCTCGGCATGAACGGCACCGTGGTCAGCACCGCGATCGGATCAGGCCTTGCTTACTGAGCGGCCGCTTGACCCTGGCGAGGTTCGCACCGTCGCGCGGGAATCTGAGCGCGCTGCACGCCGGCTCATCAGCCGCGCCGCTCACCTCGAGAAGCGCGCGAGCCGGTCATCGAGCGATTCGGGCGAGCGCTCGGAGCTCAACGCCCGAGCACGAGAGCTCCGGGCCGCCGCCGCGCAGTTGCTGGCGGAAGTCTGTGAGCTCGCGCGGCAGGCACGGGCGGCCTGACGAACCCTTAACGACGAAGAGCGAGGCTCACGCGCCTCGCCCTCGTCATACCCCTATGTCCGCCCGTTGGAAGTGTCGTGGAGCCCCGAGGCTCTCAGTTCGGCCAGGGGTATACCCACATCCGAGCGTTCTCGAACAGGAATGTGACGTCAGCGTGCTGACAACGAGTGGGTCGTGCGGGCGCGACCTCTACGCGGCGACGGAATTGCGGCCGCGCAGCAGGCCCCGCTGAACCAGCACCTCCGCGATCTGGACCGCGTTGGTGGCGGCGCCCTTGCGGAGGTTGTCGCTGACGATCCACATGCTGAGCGCACGCGGATGGGACTCGTCACGACGGATGCGGCCGACGAACACCTCGTCCCGGCCGGCGGCGCGGAGCGGCGTCGGCACGTCCTCGAGCACGACCCCGGGCATCGCGCTGAGCAGCTCACGCGCTTCCTCGGCCGACAGCGGCTCGCGGGTCTGGACGTTGACCGCTTCGGAGTGGCATACCCGGACCGGCACGCGCACGCACGTGACCGCAACCCCGATCGACTCGTCCTCGAGGATCTTGCGCGTCTCGAACATCATCTTGCGCTCCTCGTCGGTGTGGTCGTCCCCGTTGGCGAACGAGCCCGCTGCGCCGATCACGTTGAACGCGATCGGTTCGGGGTACACGTGAGGCGCTGGCATCTCGACTCCGCGCAACGATGCATCGGCCTGCTCGTCGAGCTCGTCGATAGCCTTCTTGCCGGTGCCCGACACCGACTGGTAGGTGGCCACTACCAGCCGCTCGATCCCGACCTTGCGGTGGATCGGCGCGAGCGCGACCACCAACTGCATCGTCGAGCAGTTGGGGTTGGCGATCAGCCCACGGTGGCGTTGGAGCGCGTGCGGGTTGACTTCGGACACGACCAGCGGGATCTCGGGGTCGCGGCGGAACGCGGAGGAGTTATCGACCACGGTGGCGCCGGCCTGCACGAACCGCGGTCCCCATTCGCGGGAGACGCCGGCGCCGGCGGAGAACAGCGCGAGATCGAAGCCGTCGATGTCGACGCCGTCGCCCAGCGGCCGCACCGGCTGGCCGTCGAGCTCGCGGCCGGCGGAGCGCGGCGACGCGAACGGGACGATCTCGCTCGCCGGGAACTCCCGCTCGCGCAGCAGCGCGCGCATCGTGGTTCCTACGACGCCGGTGGCGCCGACGACGGCAACGCGGAGTCCACGGCTCATCGCGCCTCCTGTCCGATCGGACGCTCGCGCTGAACCTCGGCGAGGCTCAGCTGAAACGTCGAGTGGAGCGCCTGGACCGCGCGCGGCACCGCCTCGGAGCGGATCACGCACGCGATCTTGATCGGCGAGGTCGTGATCATCTCGATGTTGATGCCCTCGGCGGCGAGCGTCTCGAACACCTGAGCGGCCACGCCCGGATGCGAGCGCATGCCGGCGCCGATGATCGAGACCTTGCCTATCTCCGGGTCGGTGGCGATCGCGGCGATCCCGAGCTCAGACCGGATCGGCTCGAGCGCGCGCTCGGCGGCGCGGACGTCCTCGCTCGAGATCGTGAACGACACCTCGGCGTCGCGACCCTCTTCGCGCGGCTCGTTCTGGATGATCGTGTCGACGTTGCAATTGGCGTCGGCGAGCGCCCTGAAGATCGCCGCTGCCACGCCGGGGCGATCGGGAACCCCCGTCAGTGTGATCCTCGCCTCTTCGGTCGAGTGGGTCACGGCGGTGATGAGTGGGTGCTCCATCGTCTCGTCTTCTCCGATCACGAAGGTACCGGAGATCTCATGGAAGCTCGAGCGGCAGTGGATCCGCACGCCGTGGGTTCGAGCGTACTCGACCGACCTGAGCTGAAGGACCTTGGCCCCGGACGCCGCCATCTCGAGCATTTCCTCGAAGCTGACCTGCGGCAGCTTGCGGGCGCTCGGCACGAGGCGCGGATCCGCCGTGAACACTCCCGCCACGTCGGTGTAGATCTCGCACACCTCGGCGCCGATCGCGGCGGCCAGCGCCACCGCGGTGGTGTCCGAGCCGCCGCGGCCGAGCGTGGTCACATCCCGGCTCGTGGAGACCCCCTGAAACCCGGCAACGAGCACGATCAGATCGTCGTTCAAAGCCTCGCGGATCCGGTCGGCGCGGACCTCCAGGATCCGGGCCTTGGTGTGCGAGGTGTCGGTGACGATGCCGGCCTGCGAGCCGGTGAACGAGATCGCGCGGTGCCCGAGGTCGTTGATCGCCATCGCGCACAGAGCGCACGAGATCCGCTCGCCGGTCGAGAGCAGCATGTCCATCTCACGAGGGTCGGGAGCCGGCGACACCTCCTCGGCCATCGCGATCAGCTCGTCGGTCGTCTGCCCACGCGCGGACAGAACCGCGACGACGCGCTTGCCGGCGTCGCGCTTCTCGACGATCCGGGCGGCCGCCCGCTTGATCCGGTCAGCGTCGGCCACGGAGGTCCCGCCGAACTTCATGACGACCGTCTCGGGCACGAGACCGAAGGGTACGGAGGCGGGCTGGTCGGCGCGTGCTAGCCGAGGCTGCGCCACGGCTGCGACGATTCGTAGCTCTGAACCTTGGCGATGTAGCCTTGAGCGCCCGAGTCGTACCAGCTCCCGGAAAACCAGGAGCCGACGCAGCCCCACAGCGCGTAGTCCTGCCCGTGCTGCGCGAGCACCTGAGCCATGGTCTGGCCGTCATACAGCCAAGACCCGCCGTTATAGAACGCGCCGTCGAAACACGCCCGCAGACGGGCACCCCAGTAGTCGGCATCCAACGCGGTGTCGTTCTGGGTGTAGGGCCACCCACCGTGGACCGCTTGCCCGTTACAGCCGTCGTTCGTGACCTGAAGGATCCCGTATGAGCCCTCGCCGGGGGTGTTGGGACTGCAGGTGTCGCCGACCGTGGACTGAATCCAGCTCGATTCCGTCCAGGCGTCGGCGCGGACCAGGGTCGCGTCGATTCCCCACTTGCACGAGACCCATTGCAGGATCTCGTCGGTCGTGCCGGTGTAGTGGCCGATGACGTCGTTCCGGTCGGCCACAAAGTGGGGCCAGCCGTCGAGGCCCGTGCTCCACGACACCGCGGACGGATTGGAGGGCTCGCTGTTGTTGGCTGCCGTGTTCTGCGGCCGAACCTCGGCCGCCGGCTGCACCACCGAAGCGCACTGCGCGTCCGACCGCGGGATCCCAGCCGGCGCCGAGCCCGTCCCTGACGACGGAACCGTCGCAAAGTAGTTCGTCGACCCGCCGGGCGGATTGGGGCCCCCAGGCGGGTTTGGGCCCCCGGGCGGATTTCCTGCGACTGGCGGGTTGCCTCCCCCCGGCGCCCGCGTGATTACGCGCGTGCCGCGCGACCGGGCGGCGGTGTGTCCCCAGGCGTTTCGCGCCACCACGATCACCCTGATGCGATGACCGACGTCGGCGCTCGAGAGCTTGTAGGTCCGTCCCGAATCCGCTGCGCCCCGCTTCGAGGGTCCGATCACCCGGCAGCGGGAGCCCTTGCGGCTGCACCTTTGCCAGCGGAAGCTGAATCTCCCCGCCGCCGTCCAACGGCCCGCGTGGGCGTGAAGGACGTCGCCAACCTCGGACTTTCCGGAGATCGTTGGCGTCTTCCGGAGAGTCGGCGCGCGGCGTGCGGTGGTGACGGATGATGCGGCCGCCGAGGCTGCGCCGGCAGTCACGACCGCCGTCAACACGGCGTATGTCAGAAACAGAGGAAGGCGAGAGCGCATCGTGGATCAGCTCGCGGCAGTCAGATCGAGCACCGGGCGGTTACACCGCCCGCCGTCCGACCAGCGCCCGCCCGAGCGTCAGCTCGTCGGCGTACTCGAGGTCGGCGCCCACGGGCAGGCCACTGGCGAGCCGCGTGACCGCGACCTCGCCGTCGAGCTCGCGCAGACCGGCCGCGATGTGGAGCGCGGTCGCCTCCCCGGTCGTCGTCGGGTTCGTCGCGATCACGACCTCCCGGATCTCGCCGCCCCTGACCCGCTCGTACAGCTGAGCGATCTTGAGGTCCTCCGGATCGACCCCGTCGATCGGCGAGAGCGCTCCGCCGAGGACGTGATAGCGGCCCCGGAACTCCTGCGTGCGCTCGATCGACATCACGTCCGAAGGCTCCTCGACGACGCATATAACCTCGGGGTCGCGGCGCTCGTCGGCACAGATCCGGCAGCTCGGTCCGTCCGCAAGGTTGAAGCAGGTCTCGCACAGCCCGATCCGCTCCTTGACCTCGGTGATCGCGCGCGCCAGCGCCAGCGCCTCCTCGTCGCTCGCACGGAGCAGGTGGAAGGTCAGCCGCTGGGCCGTACGGCCGCCGACGCCGGGCAGCTTTGACAGCTCGGTGATCAACCGCTGTACGGGCGGTGCGTACACGCTCGGCGAACGGCTCTCTACAGGCCGAGGCCACCGAGGCCGAGGTCGCCGAGACCCCCGCCCAGGCCACCGGTGATTCCGCCGAGCTTCGCCGAGGCGAGTTCCTGGGCCGACCGTAGCGCCTCATTGATCGCGGCCAGGACCATGTCCTGAAGCAGCTCGACGTCCTCGGGGTCGACCGCCTCGGGGTCGATCGTGATCGACTTGACCACGAGGTCGCCGGTGACCTTCGCGGTGACCATCCCGCCACCGGCCGAGGCTTCCACGACCTCGTCCTTGAGCGCCTCCTGGGCGGCGAGCATGTCCTGCTGCATCTTCTGCGCCTGCTTGAGGATCTGCTGCATGTTCGGTTGGGGCATCAGCCTTTGGCCTCACCTTCGTTCGGGTCGTCTTCGAGGACCTCCTCGGCGTCGAACTCCTCCATGAAGCGTCGCACGAGCTCCTCGCCGGATAGCACCGCCTCGCCCTTCGGCTGTTCCTCGTCGTCGCGGAGCTCGTAGCGGAGGGCGAGCCGCCGGCCGGTCACGGCCTTCAGCGCCTCGCCAGCCACGCGCCGGTAGTCCTCCTGTTCCGCCTTGCGCTTGAGGAACGCGGCACCCCCCGGGAACGCCAACGTCAGCTCCCGCTCCTTGACCGCCACTGGGCGGGCGTCCGAGAGCAGCGCGGCCAGCATCGCGTTCTCCGCGCGCACAAGGTCGACCACCGCCGGCCAGCAGGCGGCGGCGTCGTCGAGCCCGAGTGCGCCGGCAGGTTCGGGGGCCGGGCCGGGTTCGGGTACCGGCTCGACAGCTTCGACCGAGGACCCGTTGTGCGGTTGCGGTACTGGCGTCGACGACACGGCGGCCACGTCAGCGGGCGGCGCGGCTTTGGGCGGCCCGGCCTTGACGGGGGGCGCGGCGCGGACGCCGACGCCACCGCCACGCTCGAGCCGCTCGATCCGAGCGAGCAACGCCGCCATCGACGGATCGAGCTCGGGGGCGGCCGCCTTCACCAGCACGAGCTCGAGCTGGATCCGGGCCTGAGCGCCGTTCGCGGTGGCGTCGAGCGCGGCCGAAACCAGGTCGAGCAGCCGCACCGCGTCGGTGTCGGCTAGCGCGGTGGCCTGCTCGGCGAGGCGAATGTCGCGCTCGGGAGTGACCTGGAACTCGGGAGGGACGTCGCCGAGCACCTGAACCGCGAGCAGCTCGCGGCCGTGCACCTCGAGGTCCCGGAGCAGCTGGCCGGCATCCCGGCCCGAGTCCGCGAGCCTCGCCGCCGCCCTCAGCGCTCGCGCCGGGTCGCGCGCGATGACCGCATCGACCGCGTCGAACAGCTGCTCGGCGTCGGCGACCCCGAGCACCGCGAGCACGTCGGCGGGCTCGATCGCCCGGCCGCCGGCATAGGTGACGAGCTGCTCGAGCGTCCCGAGCGCGTCGCGGAAGCTTCCGGTCGCGTGGCGCGCGATCAACGCCAGCGCGCCCTTCTCGACGCCGATCCCCTCTTCGCCGGCAACCCGCTCGAGCACCGTCGCCACCTGCTCGACCGAGGGCCGGCCGAAGTCGAAGCGATGGCAGCGATCGACGACAGTCGGCAGCACCTTCTGGGCCTCGGTCGTCGCCAGCACGAAGATCGTCCGCGGCGGCGGCTCCTCAAGCGTCTTCAGGAACGCGTTCCAGGCCTGGGGCGAGAGCATGTGGGCCTCGTCGAGGATGTAGACCTTGTGCCGGCCGGAGACCGGGGCGTAGGCCACCTTCTCCCGCAGATCGCGGATGTCGTCGACGGAATTGTTCGATGCCGCGTCCATCTCAATCACGTCCAGCGACGTGGCGCTGGCGATCGCGACGCACGACTCACATTTCCCGCACGGCACCGTGGTCGGCTGGGTGGGGGCCCCATCGCAGTTCAGGCAAGCGGCGAGGATCTTCGCCATGCTCGTCTTCCCCGTCCCTCGCGAGCCCACGAACAGGTAGGCGTGGTGCACCTGCCCCTGCTCGACGGCGTTTCGGAGCGTCCGGACAACGTGTTCCTGGCCGACGACGTCGGCGAATGACCGGGGGCGGTGACGGCGGTAGAGCGAGGGACCGGTGGACACGGAGAAGTCGAGTCTAGTGGTCGTCCCCGCGGGTACGGTCGGACCGAGAGGTGCCGCCGGAGGGGCCTAGAGATTGCCGTTGCGGAGCAGCACGGAGGTGACCGCCGCGAGCACGAGCATCACGCCGGCGAGGAGCGCAACCGCCGCCACATCGGCCCGCAGCGAAACGGCTATAACGGCGACGGCGACCAGGCCGCTTGCCACCCGCGAGCAGTAGCCGACAAGTGGATCCCGTTGGTGTCCCACGCCCGATCAACGGTCCGGCGCAGGCGCTGCTGCCGCGACGGCCGAATGCTGGTTGCAAGATGATCGATCGGCTGGTCGTTGATCCGTACGGATGACGTATATGACGAAAGCGAGAAAGCGATGATGAACGGCCTGATGATGGACGACTTTCAGCTGTCGCTGACGGTCTTGGTCGAGCGTGCCGAGCGACTGAATTCGGGCTCCGCGGTCGTGTCTCGTCGTTCTGACGGATCCGTGCGTCGCACGGCCCTCGGCGAATGCGCCCAGCGTGCCCGGCGGCTTGCAGGCGGGCTCGCCGACCTCGGCGTCGGGGATGGCGATCGGGTGGCGACGCTGCTGTGGAACCAGACCGAGCATCTCGAGCTCTACTTCGCGGTTCCGCTGATGGGAGCCGTCATCCATACGCTCAACCCGCGTTTGAGCCCAGACGACCTGAGCTACATCGCAGCCGACGCCGAGGATCGTGTCGTCGTCGTCGACGAGTCTCTGATCCACGTACTCGAGTCGATCGACTACGAGTTCGAGCGGGTGATCGTGGTCTCGGACTCCGGCTCCTTGCCGGCGGGAGCGATCGAGTATGAGTCGCTCGTCGCCGACGCCGAGCCCATGAGCTGGCCGGCGATCGACGAGCGTCAGGCCGCCGCGATGTGTTACACGTCGGGGACGACCGGGCGCCCCAAGGGCGTGATCTACTCGCATCGGGCGCTGGTCCTGCACTCGCTCGTCTTCGCGCTTCCGGACGCGCTCGGGATCAGCTCGCGCGACGTGATCCTGCCGGCAGTCCCGATGTTCCACGTCAACGGCTGGAATCTGCCGTTCACGGCCGCCTTGACGGGCGCGACGTTGGTGCTGCCCGGCCCTCGCCTGGATCCCGTGAGTCTGCTGGACCTGCTCGAGGGCGAGCGCGTGACGTTCACGGCCGGGGTCCCGACGGTGTGGATGGGGGTCCTGCAGGCGGTCGATGCAGAGCCTGACAGGTGGGACCTTGGCTCCCTCGAGCAGGTAAACCTCGGCGGTGCAGCGGTTCCAGCCAGCCTGATCGCGGGCTTCGAGCGCCATGACCTGACGATCATCCAGGGCTGGGGCATGACTGAGACCTCGCCGCTCGGCACGCTGTCGAGACTGCCCGCGGAGCTGGAGAGCCTCGCGCCGGCAGATCAGTACGAATATCGCGCTCGCCAGGGCACTCCGATCCCGCTGATCGAGATCCGTGCGCGGGACGACGATGGAGCGCTGATCCCCTGGGACGACCGGGCGATGGGAGAGCTCGAGATCCGCGGCCCGTGGGTCGCGGCCGCCTATCACGGCGGGACGGGCGCCGACAAGTTCACCGAGGACGGCTGGTTCCGCACCGGCGACGTCGTCCGCATCAATGAGCGCGGCTGCATGCGCATCTGCGATCGGGCCAAGGATCTCGTCAAATCCGGTGGCGAGTGGATCTCCTCGGTCGACCTCGAGAACGAACTGATGGCGCATAGCGCGGTCGCCGAAGCTGCGGTGATCGCGATTCCGGACGAGAAGTGGGGTGAGCGGCCGCTGGCCGCGGTCGTGCTTCGAGACGGTATGCAGGCGAGCCCCGAGGAGCTCCGGGAGCACCTCGGCGGCGAGTTTGCCAAGTGGCAGCTGCCGGACCGGATCGAGTTCATCGAGGCGATTCCGCGCACCGCGACGGGCAAGTTCAAGAAGACCGCCCTGCGCGACCAGTTCGTGCCGGCCGCCGTCGCGGCGTAGCGACCGATTCGGTCTCCGACCAAGGGCGCCGCGACGCGGCGCCTCGGCGTCGCCGAGCCCGATTCAGGCGAGGCTGGTCGAAAAACCGACCGTGGAGGGTACGTTTCTCGACCAGGCTCCGTTTCACGGTCCGTTCGTTGTTACGCCCACAACGAACGGCGGGGGGAGATCGCCTCTAGCGGTTGCGCCCGAGGCGCTCGTGGCTCGTCACCCAATTGTCCGCGAGGACCGCGGAGGTGAGCGAGACCTCGCCGGCGAGCACCGTGCCGGCGCAGATCTCGGCCAGCTTGTGCACCTTGCCCTTGCCGTAGCAGCCGAGCAGCTCCAGGCATTCGCGCTGCGTGGGCAGGCCGGTGCCGCCGCCGTGGGTGCCCACGATCAGGCTGGTCAGGGTGATCGACCAGTAGTAGTCGCCATTGTCGAGCAGCCGCGCGTACGTGATGGCGGCCTGTGATTCGGCGATGTTGGCGGCATCCTGACCGGTGGCGATGAACATCGCGGTGACGCCGTTGGCGGCGTGCGCGCTGTTCGACGCTGAGCCGGCGAGGAAGGCGCCGAGCATGTGAACCTGCCGGTAGTCGTAAACGGTCTTGGTGTCGACGCCCATCAGGCGCTCGAGCACGTCGTTCTTGATCACGGCCTCGGCGACGACGCGCTTGCCGCGGGTCAGGAGCATGTTGATGTGCGAGTGCTTCTTGTCGGTGTCGATCGCCCCGGTCAGCCGGTACTCGCCGCCGCCTGGATAGTTGGCCTTCATCCACTCGCAGGCGGCATGTGTCGCCTTCGCGGTCATGTTCTGCCCGGCGGCGTCGCCGGTGGTGAAGTTGACGCGCAGGTAGAGCAGCGGACCAACCTGATACTGGCCGATGTAGGTGAGCTTGCCGGACCGCGTGGTCGCCTCCGCGGCGGCCCGAATATCGTCCTCGTGCTGCTCGATCCAGTCGCCGAACTCGCGGGCCTGTAGAGCGTCGTCGAAGATGAACACTGGGGCGCGTTGCATGCTGTCCTCGACGACAGTCGTCTTGACGCCCCCGCACTCGCTGAGCACGCGCATCCCGCGGTTGTAGCTCGCCACAAGCGTGCCCTCGGCGGTCGCGAGCGGCACGTAGAAGTCCCCTCGGGCGTGCTCGCCGTTGATGCGTAGTGGACCGGCCACGCCGATCGGCACCTGGGCCACTCCGGTGAAGTTCTCGATGTTCCCGGGGAGCACACCGGGGTCGAACGAGAATCGTCCGACGTGCTCGAGGTTCGCCCCGGTCTGGTCGTTGAGGAACGTACGGCGCCGGGCCGCCATGTCGGTCGTGTAATCGTTTTCGGCGTCACGAGGGATACGCGGGGCGGTCCGGAGCGGGGCCACATCGGCCGCGTAATCGTCTTCCGGGTCCGGCATGACGCGAAGGGCAGTAGAGCTCATGCCCGATCAACGCCGCCGGCGTCCACATCTTTGTGCCTCCGCCCAACATCCCTCGCGCGGGCGGGCGAGCCGTGAGCCAAAACGATCCAAAAGTCGCAAAAGTGGAGGACGGGGCCGCACGTTCAATGAGCGACAGACATGACTCCGAACGCCGCCACAGGAACTCAGCCCCAGGAGACGCCGGTCGATGCCACCTCTGTGCCGACCCCCGAGTTCGTCGCCCGGCCGGCCCAGTCCACGACCACCTTGTCGCGGCTCTACACCCGGGCGATGCCGCTGCGACTGCTCGCCGTGCGGGTACTCAACTACCTGACGAACCACGTCGTGAATCGCGTGCCGAGCTTCAAGCTCCGCCATCTCTGGTACGGCCGCGTACTCGGAATCGAGCTCGATCAGCACAGTCGTATCCACCTGGGCACATACATCTGGTTCTTCGGTCCACGCGAGATCCGTCGTTGCGGGGTGCGCATCGGGCGAAACTCGCGGATCGATCGCGACTGCACGATCGACGTCCGTAGCGGCCTGACCATTGGCGACAACGTCGTCTTCTCGCCCGAGGTCATGCTCCTGGCGGGAATGCACGACGTCAATGACCCGGGTTTCGCCTCTTCCCCAGTCGGGCCCTATCGCGTCGAGATCGAGGATTACGTGTGGATCGGGGCGCGAGCCGTGATCATGCCGGGGGTGACCTTGGGCCGCGGGGCCGTCGTCGCGGCGGGAGCCGTCGTCACCAAGGACGTTCCCCCGCTCACGATCGTGACCGGCGTGCCGGCCAAGCCGATCGGTATGCGGGACGCCGCCGCGACCGGATACGAACTTCCCGCGGCGCTACCGCTGTTCGAGTGAGAACTGAGCATCGAGAGCGCTCTCCCAGTCAAATGTATTCGCCTCCGAATCAGAAGAAGGTGAGGTCTTGAGTAAGGAGACTTACTTCTGGCACCCATACGCGGATATGGGGTCGGTCCGACAGTCCGAGCACGTCATGGAACGCGCAGAGGACGTATGGGTGTGGGACACGGACGGCAACCGGTACCTGGACGCGACCGGCGGCCTGTGGTACTCGAACGTGGGTCACGGGCGGCCCGAAATCCGTGCCGCGGTCGCCGCCCAGATGGAGCGCCTCGAGGCATGTTCGGCGTTCTTCGACCTCGCCAACCCGCCGGTGCTCGAACTGGCGGAGGCGCTCGCGGAGCGAGCGCCGATGCCGTCCAAGGTCTTCTTCAACTCCGGCGGCAGCGACGGGATCGACACCGCGGCCAAGCTGGCCCGACGGTACTGGTGGGAGCTCGGCCAGCCCGACCGCACCGTCCTGATCAGCCGCACCGCCGCGTATCACGGCACGCATGGGTTCGGGACCGCGCTGGGCGGCATCCCGAGTAACCGGCAAGGCATGGGGCCGTTGGGCGAGACGGTCCAGGTGCGCCACAACTCGCTCCAGGAGATGGAGGAGACCTTCGCGCGGATCGGCCCGGAGCGAGTGGCGGCCGTGTTCATGGAGCCGGTGATCGGCGCCGGCGGTGTCTACCCGCCCGCCCCCGGCTACATCGAAGGCCTCGCGGAGCTGTGCCAGCGAACCGGGGTCCTGCTCGTGATCGACGCGGTGATCTGCGCGTTCGGCCGCCTCGGCACGTGGTTCGGAATCGAGCGCTGGAATGTTGCGCCGGACATGATCGTGTTCGCCAAGGGCGTGACCAGCGGCTATCTCCCGCTTGGCGGCGTGATGATCTCCGAGCGGATCGCCGAGCCGTTCTGGAGCGAGCCGGGAGGACCGATCTTCCGGCACGGGTCCACGTACTCCGGCCACCCGACGTGCTGCGCCGCCGGGCTGGCGAATATCGCCATCCTCGAACGCGAGGGTCTGATCGACCGCGGTCGCGAACAGGAGCAGGCACTGGCCGATGCGCTCGCGCCGCTGGCCGACCACCCGCTGGTGTCGGAGGTCAGAGCCGGCGTCGGCATGATGGCCGCGATCGAGCTGACCCCCGAGGTCTGCGACCGGCAGCCTCGCGTCACTGCCGCACTCGCGCTGGGCGCGCGCGCCGCCGGCGTGTTCATCCGTCCCGGGAGCACCTGTGTCGCGGTGTCGCCGCCGCTCACAGCGCGAGTGGAGCACTTCGAGATGATCGCTCAGGGGATCGAATACGGCCTGAGGCGGGTCGCGAAATCACGCTCGTCGCATCACGCTGCGAGCGGCGCGATGCGCCGCGCCGCCTAGAGCGGTCGATCAGGATCTCGAGACGCCGGCGAGAACCGCATCGATGAGGTGCGGGCCGGGTTCGGCGATCGCCTGCTCGAGCGCGGCCGTGAGGTCCTCGGCGGTGTCAACGCGTCGTGACTCGACACCGAGCCCCGCGCCGAGCTCGGCGAAGTCGAGGTCCGGATGCCCCAGGTCGAGCAGCTCCCGGGCCTTCGCGCCTGCGGGTTCCCCGTCCATGCGCGCGAGCTCGACGCCGAGGATCCTGTAGGACCGATTGTTGAAGATCAGAACGGTCACGTCCAGCTGTTCGCGCGCCATCGTCCAGAGGGACTGGATCGTGTACATGGCCGAGCCGTCAGCCTCGAGTGCGATGACCGGGCGATCCGGACACGCGATCGCCGCTCCCACGGCGACCGGCAGTCCTTGACCGATCGACCCGCCGGCCAGCGTGAGCCAATCGTGCCGCGGAGCTCCCGCGATATTGGCCTGCAACGCCGCCGCCGATGTAATCGCTTCGTCGGAGAGAATCGCTCCCTCGGGCAGGATCGCGCCCACGGCCTGGCACGCCTTCTCCGCGGTGAGATGACCTTCAGGCCGTGGCGGCCGGGCCTCCTGTTGCAGCACGGCCTTGGCGTCAGCGGCATCCAGCGCCACCACGAGCTCCTCGAGGCTCGCGAGAACGTCGGAGCCGGGCGGCGACAAGTCGTGCACCTGACAACCGCGGGGCACGAGCGAGCTGTCCCTGCCGGGAGCGGCGAACGACGAAACGGGTGCTCTCGCGTCGGCCAGGATCAGATGCTCCAGGCCGTCGAGCTGACGTGAGATGAGCTCAGGCCAGTACTCGAGCCGCTCCACGACGGGCAGCCCCGCGCCCCGTTCCAGGCGCGCCGCGGTCCGCTCAGCGAACAGCTTTGCGCCGTTGGTCGCGGCGACGCGCCCGGCTGCAACGACGCCACGCTCACGCGCGGCCCTACCACCGAGCAGAATGCCCACCTGCCGGCTGCCGCGCACGTTGCTCGCGATCCGCTCGATTACCTCGTCCGGGGCCGCGGATGGAACAGTCGGTCGCGGTGGGCCTGCGGGGTCGGCGCCGTCCTGCCAGGACACGTCAGCCGGCACGATCAGCGTCGCCACCTGGCCGGGGGGTCCGACGGCAGCGGTGATCGCCTCGACTGCATCGCGGGCGAGCCCTTCGGTGCTCTTCGATGTCCGCACCCACGTGGAAACGTTGCGCGCGACGGTCTCGATGTCGGACTGCAGCGGGACGTCGTACTGCACGTGGTAGGTCGCATGGTCGCCCACGATGTTGACCACGGGGACCTTGGCGCGGCGGGCGTTGTGCAGGTTCGCCAAGCCGTTCCCGAGACCCGGCCCCAAGTGCAGCAGGGTCGCTGCGGGAGCGTCGGCCATCCGCGCAAAGCCGTCGGCGGCCCCGGTCGCGACACCCTCGAACAGCGTCAGCACCGCTCGCATCTCGGGCACGGAATCGAGCGCGGCGACGAGGTGGATCTCCGATGTGCCCGGATTCGCGAAGCACGTCGTGACGCCTGCGTCGACCAACGTGCGGATCAGTGCTTGAGCGCCGGTCGACATAGCTACGTCGGCGAAGGATCTCATGAATCCTTCGCCACCCGCGGTCCGAGAACGACACGGGCCTATAAAAGCGGACCGTGCACCCCCCGTCGAAGCCGGTACCCGGGGCGCGGCCGCCATATCGCGACTCCTGCTCGGTTTTCCCGCAGCGCCTGGAGGTGACCGCTTAAGGCTGCTTCCTTCCGGACCTGACCTGGTTCACGGGCCTTCATCGCCTAGGGACCGAACGATCGACGTCGCGCACAAGGCGCTGACCCCGGGGCCTGTGCCCCTCGGGAGGGGATTCAGCCCCGCTAGAGCGGATTGCGGGTACAGGGCACCGCTAGCACCCCGCCTAGCACGGTCCGAGAAACATCGTATCGCTCCTGAGCGAGAACCGGTAGATCGCTCCGGTCCCGGCCGTTGTTGTGGTGACGGCGTCGGGGATGGCGCCGCCGGTGCGGGGCACGCCCCCGGCGGCCGCTATCTTGCTCGCGCATGGGAACAACGAACACTCCGGACGGGCAAAAGGAAATGAAAGTCGGAATCATCGGACTCGGCTACGTCGGCTTGCCGCTCGCGGTCGCATTCGCGCGAGCGGGTTGCGGAGTCGTCGCACTCGACGTTGATCCGCTCAAGGTCTCGGCCGTTGCGGCCGGCGACTCCTACATCGAAGACATCCGGTCGGAGGAGCTTCGCGCCGTGCTGCCGAAGATCCGCGCCACCTACCGCTACGCGGACCTGGCGCAGGCTGATGCCGTGATCATCTGCGTCCCCACCCCGTTGACCGACAACCGCGAGCCCGACCTCGGTCCGCTCGATGCCGCGGCGAAGTCGCTGGCGCAGGTGCTACAGCCCGGCCAGCTGGTCGTGCTCGAATCGACGACGTATCCGGGCACGACGCGCGAGCGGCTGATGCCCCTGCTCGAGGCCTCCGGCCTCCGAGTCGGCGCCGACTTCAACCTCGCATTCTCGCCCGAGCGAGTCGATCCCGGCCGCACCGACTACACGCTCCGCACCACCCCCAAGGTGATCGGCGGGATCACGCCGGCGTGCCTGGACCGCGCCGACGAGCTCTACAGCCGGGTGTGCAATGAGATCGTCAGAGTGTCGACCCCGGAGGCCGCGGAGCTGACCAAGCTCCTCGAGAACATCTTCCGCTCGGTCAACATCGCGCTCGTCAACGAGCTCGCGGTGCTCGCCGAGCGCATGGGAATCGACATCTGGGAGGTCGTCGACGCCGCGGCGACCAAGCCCTACGGGTTCATGCGTTTCGAACCGGGCCCGGGCATGGGCGGCCACTGCCTCCCGGTTGATCCCTTCTACCTCACGTGGCGTGCCCGCGAGTTCCACATGTCCACCGAGTTCATCGAACTCGCCGGCAAGATCAACCAGTACATGCCCTACCACTGCGCCGAGCGGGTCGAGCAGGCGCTCAACGATGTGTCCAAGCCGGTCAAAGGCTCGCGGATCCTGATCCTGGGAGCGAGCTACAAGGGCGGCGTCGGCGACATCCGCGAGTCACCTGCACTCAGGATCATCGAGGTCCTGGCCGGCCGCGGCGGGATCGTCAGCTACCACGACGATTACGTGCCGTCGCTCCCCATGCTCGGGCTCGAGAGCGTGCCACTGGACGACGCCGTCTCAGCGGCGGACGCCGTCGTCCTCGTCACGGCTCATCCCCGGATCGATCACATGTCCATCGCCGCCCGGAGCGCGCTGTTCGTGGACCTTCGAGGTGTGACCCGCGGTATGCAGGTCAAGAACCTCGTTCGTCTTTAGCGACCAGCTCGCCCCGGGCGACCGGGGCGGCCGGTGGCGGCAGCACTTGCGCGAATGGCATCTGCCGGCGCGGTGTCCATATCGCGGTTCTCGTTCGTCGTAGGGGTGTTGAATCAATCGCAAGCCCTACGAAAGGGGATTCGAGATGAGGTACATGATGCTGGTATGCGTTGACGCGACGATCGAGCTTCCCGCCGAAGAGGTCGCGACGATCGGTCCTAGGACGCAGTCGTGGGTCGACGAGATGGATGGCCGGGGCGTGCGCGTCCTGGGCGAGCGCCTGGGCGGGACCGCGGACGCGACCACGATTCGCGTCCGCGGAGGGGAGGTCGTGATCGCGGATGGGCCGTTCGCGGAGGCCAAGGAGCAGATCGCGGGCTTCGACATCCTCGATTGCGCCGATCTCGATGAGGCGATCGAGGTGGCCGGTAAGCATCCGGTCGCTCGCTTCGGCTCGCTCGAGCTGCGGCCGTTCGTGGAGGAATGACAGACGAGGCGTCGCTCGCGATCGAGGCGGCCTTCACCGAGGAGTGGGGCCGCATCGTGGCTGGGCTGATCCGCCGGACCGGCAATTGGGACCTGGCCGAGGATTGCGCTCAGCAGGCGTTCGCCGAGGCCGCGCGACGCTGGCCGGGCGAGGGCGTGCCCGGCCAGCCGGGGGCGTGGCTGACGACGGTCGCGCGCAATCGAGCGATCGACCGGCTGCGGCACGAGCGGATGCGCGCTGCCCGGCTGCAAGAGTCAGCCACGTTGATCGCGACGCGACTCGAGGACGACGCTGTGACAGCGAGCGACACATACGATCAAAGCGGGATCGACGACGACCGCCTGCGTTTGATCTTCACCTGCTGCCATCCGGCGCTTGCCCTGGAGGGTCGAGTCGCGCTGACCCTCCGTGCGCTCGCCGGCCTGACGACAGCGGAGATCGCGCACGCGTTCCTCGTTCCCGAGCCGACGATGGCGAAGCGGCTGGTGCGTGCCAAGCACAAGATCGCGAACGCTGGGATCCCGTACCGCGTGCCTCCGGCCCATCTGCTCGCGGAGCGCGTGAGCGGCGTGCTGGCTGTGCTCTACCTGATGTTCAGCGAGGGCTATTCCGCCTCGAGCGGGTCAGAGCTGATCAAGGTCGACGTGTGCCTCGAGGCGATCCGGCTCGCGCGCCTGGTTACGACGCTGATGCCCGGCGAGCCCGAAGCGAGCGGCCTGGTCGCGTTGATGCTGTTCCAGCACTCGCGGCGCTCGGCCCGCACCGACGACGCCGGCGACGTGGTCACGCTGGAGGAACAGGATCGCGCTCGCTGGGATCAGCCCGAGATAGAGCAGGCGAACACGATGCTCGAAGCGGCGGTTGGCGTGGATGACGTCGGCCCCTACCTGCTGCAGGCGCTGATCGCCGCCTGCCACGCCAACTCCCCTCATCCTGACCTGACCGACTGGGCGCGGATCGCCGCACTGTACGGGCGGCTGGTCGAGGTCGCACCCAACCCGCTCGTCAAGCTCAACCACGCGATCGCCGTCGGCATGGCCACGAGCTTCGAAGACGGGCTCGCGCTGACCGATCGGCTGCTCGCGTCCGGCGAACTGCGCGACTACCACCTGCTGTACGCGACGCAGGCGGACTTCCTCCGTCGGCTCGGGCGCTACGCCGACGCCGGCGCCGCCTATCGCGAGGCGCTGAACCTGGCCCGCACCGACGCCGAGCGTCGCTACCTGGCCAGACGCCTGGACGAGGTCAGCCCTGGCGCTCCGCCGGCCTCGCGCCGGAGCGGATAGGACTGCGACATGCCACTCACCCGTCTCAGCAGCCCTGGCCGGGCACGCTCCCACCCGGTGCCAGGCAGCCGATCTGGATCCGCGGCCCACGTCGGGCCCGGACCGTGAAGCTGTAGTACTTGCCGACCCAGTTCTGGCGGATGATCTCGACTGTGACCCGCGAGCCGAGCCCCAGCCGCTGCCGTGCGAAACCGGGCGTGATCACGAAGCTGCCGTACGTAAGGCACATCCCCTGCGTCTTCTTCCCGCACCGCGCACGCTTAGTGAGAACCGTCGCGTGGTGGAGGAACGGACAACCCAGCCCATGGCACTTCACGAGGACGGTTGAGCCCGTGAACACCCCGTTGACGACGAGATTGCGCACCCGAGTGTACGACGGGGTGTAATAGAAGGCCCACTGCATCGTGGACGTGATCGTGCCGGCCACCCCCACCGGAACGGGGACGGCGCTCAGCGGCTCCGTCGGCGAGCTCGATCCGGTGAAGTTGGCGTCGCCGGCGTAGCGGGCGGTTACCTGGTGCTGGCCGGAGGCCGTGTACGTAACCGTGCAAGTCGCTTGACCGTTCGTCAGGGGCTGGCCCGCACACGAACCGATCGGTTGCCCACCGTCGAGAAACTCGACCGACCCGGTCGGCTCGACCGGCCCTGGGCGCGCCGCCGGTGGCGCGACGGAAGCGGTGTAAGTCGTGCTCGACCCGACGTTGACCGAAGGCGACACGTCTAGGAGTGTTGCGCTTGAGTCTGCCCCGACTGTGATGGCGTCGGCCGGGCTTACCGACCCTTTGAGGACTGAGCCAGTGGCCGGCGTGAAGACGGCCGTGAGTTGCGCCGCCGACGCCGCAAACGAAGTCGAGCACGCCACGGTTGCGCTCTGGCCGCTCGGCGTGACCGGCATGTTCACGCACCCGCCGATCGCTCTCCCACTGTCTTCGAACGTCACAGCCCCCCACAGGGCCGTGCTGCCACTGGTGACGGAGGTCACTGTGGCGATCAGCGTCACGCCCTGGTTCGTGACCGGCGCCGTCGGCGAAGACAGCAACGCCGTTGTTGTCGGCTGCGAAGCCGGGGGCGTGGGAGCCGCGGCCACGGCTCCAGTGTTCTTGCTGCTCGCCGAGGCGCTCCCACCAGGTCCGTTCGCGGTGACCACGCAGACAATCGTGGTGCCGATGTCCGCGGCCGAGAGCGTATAGCTGCTCGAAGTGGCGCCCGGGATCGGTGAGCAGTTCCCCGAGCTGCACCCTTCCCAGGCGTAGCTGAACCCGGTCGGGCTGTTGCTCCACGTCCCGTTATTCACACTCAGCGTGTCCCCTTGCTGAGGCGAGCCGGTGATCGCGGGCGCTTTGGTGTTCACCGGGGCCGGCGGCAACACGAGACCACTAGGCGCGCTCGTCACTGATGCCTGGCCACCGGAGTTCATCGCGGTCACGGTCACGCTTACGTAGCTCCCGACGTCCGCCGCGGTGAGCCTGTAGGTATTCGACGTGGCGCCGGCAATCGGCGCGCAGTTGTTACCCGAGCCGTCGCAGTCCTTCCACGCGTAGCTGTAGGCGGTCGGACTGTTGCTCCAGACTCCGTGGCTCGCGGTCAGCGTGTCCCCCTGCTGCGCGGTCCCGCTGATTCCCGGCGCCGTGCTGTCCGCAGGCGCCGCGGGGAGGACCGCACCAACGATCGCGCTCGTCGCGGACGCCTGACCGCCCGAGTTCGACGCGGTCACCGTCGCGCTGACGTACGCGCCGACGTCGGATGGTTGCAGCGTGTAGCTGCTCGAAGTGGCGCCGCTGATCGGCGAGCACGCTGTCCCCGAGCTGTTGCAGTCCTGCCACGCGTAGCCGTATCCGGTCGGACTGTTGCTCCACCCCCCGGTGCTCACACTTACCGTCTTCCCCTGCTGGGCCGTCCCACTGATCACCGGAGCGGTACGGTCGACGGGAGCCGCCGGCAGCACGGGGCCAACCGCCGCGGTCATCGCCGAGTTCTGCCCGCCCGAGTTCGACGCCGTCACGACAGCAACGATCGTGCTGCCGACATCCGACGCCCGCAGCGTGTAGCTGCTCGAAGTGGCCCCGGCAATCGTCGCGCAGTTGTTACCCGTGTCGTCGCAGTCTTGCCACGCGTAGCTGTACCCGGTCGGATTGTTGCTCCAGGACCCCTTGCTTACGCTCAGCGCATCCGCCTGCTGCGCGGCGCCGCTGATCAACGGCGCGCTGCCGTCGACCGGAGCCGCGGGCAGCACCGGATCAGCCGTTCCAATCGTCGCGGACGTCTGCCCGCCCGCGTTCGACGCGGTCACCGTCGCGCTCACATAGAAACCAACGTCGGACGCCTGCAGCGTGTAGCTGCTCGAAGTGGCCCCGGCAATCGTCGCGCAGTTGTTACCCGTGTTGTCGCAGTCTTGCCACGCATAGCTGTACCCAGTCGGATTGTTGCTCCAGTCCCCGTGGCTCGCGGTCAGCGTGTCCCCCTGCTGCGCGGTCCCGCTGATTCCCGGCGCCGTGTTGTCCGCAGGAGCCGTGGGGAGAACCGCACCAACGATCGCGCTCGTCGCGGACGCCTGACCGCCCGAGTTCGACGCGGTCACCGTCGCGCTGACGTACTCGCCGACGTCGGATGGTTGCAGCGTGTAGCTGCTCGACGTCGCACCACCGATCGGCGCGCAAACCGTCCCCGTGCTGTCGCAGTCCTCCCACGAATACGTGTAATTGGCGGGATCGTTGCTCCACGCGCCAGTGCTCACACTTAACGCGTCCCCCTGCTGCACAGTCCCGCTGATCACCGGCGGGCTGGTCTCGACGGGAGCTGCCGGCAACACCGGCCCGACCGCCGCGCCCATCGCCGAGTTCTGGCCACCGGGGTTCGACGCCGTCACGAGGGCAACTATCGTGCTCCCGACATCCGACGCCTGCAGCGTATAACTGCTCGACGCGGCACCATCGATCGGCGAACACACCGTCCCCGTGCTGTCGCAGTCCTCCCACACGTACGCGTAGCTCGGATCGCCGCTCCAATCGCCGTTGCTCACGCTCAGCGTGTCGCCCTGCTGCGCCGTCCCAGTGATCTCCGGCAACGTGCTGTTCACCGGAGCCGCCGGCAACACCGGACCGACCGCCGCGCTCATCGCCGAGTTCTGCCCATCGGGGTTCGACGCCGTCACGAGGGCGACGATCGTGCTCCCGACATCCGACGCCTGCAGCGTATAACTGCTCGACGTCGCGCCATCGATCGGCGAACACACCGTCCCCGTGCTGTCGCAGTCCTCCCACACATAAGCGAAGCTCGGATCGCCGGTCCAATCGCCGTTGCTCACGCTCAGCGTGTCGCCCTGCTGCGCCGTCCCAGTGATCTCCGGCGCCGTGCTGTTCGACGGCGTGTCGGCGTACGCAGTCCCAGCAGCACACGACCAAGCGACCGCGGTCGCGAGAAAGATCCCGGATATCAGACGCCGGGCACCACCGCCCGGTCGTATACAGCGCCGCCTATTTCGTTCCACGCAATATCGAACCCACGCAAGATCGCCTTAACTGCTTGCCGCAGATAAACGACGCGAGGGCCAACGTTTCTTTCGGCATGAGCGATCGTCTTGCCCTCAATCACAGAACCACCCAGCTACCTAGGTTTCGTTGGGCTCGGCTTCTCGCGACCGGTCGCTCAACCGGTATCGTGTCGCGCTCAAGCACCTCGCGATTGCATTGGGGGCGTGTGTGCGGTTCGCGGACTTCGAAGGATTTCTGCGTTTGCGCGGACGGATTTTCGCGGCACTTGGGAACCATCCGCACCAAAACTCGATATTCGGCGCGTGCCGAGTCTGCCGCTCGGCAGAGAGTGCGCCGCATTGCGGTTGGCCTAGCGAGGACGATCGGTGAGGCCACTTGACTGATTCCGTGGCCGCGTATGGTCCCGTCGAGCGGGACGATGCGGACAGTGCGTTTGAGCTCGCCATCCAGCTCGCCGAGCAGCAGCGGCTTGCGGAGGCCGAAGAATGGTTCGCGCGCGCGGACCAGCGCGGCCATGGCGCCGCCGCTCACAATCTCGGCCTGCTGCTCGAACAACGCGGCGACATCGCCGGGGCGGCGGCTGCCTATCGCCGCGCTGACGACCGTGGCGTTGTCGACGCCGCGTTCGAGCTCGCAATGCTGCTCGCGGACCACGACAGACTGGCCGAAGCCGAAGAATGGTTAGCGCGCGCGGACCAGCGCGGCCATGCCGCGCCGCCGCTCACAACCTCGGCCTGCTGCTCGAACAACGCGGCGACATCGCCGGGGCGGCGGCTGCCTATCGCCGCGCTGACGACCGTGGCGTTGTCGACGCCGCATTCGAGCTCGCAATGCTGCTCGCGGACCACGACAGACTGGCCGAAGCCGAAGAATGGTTAGCGCGCGCGGACCAGCGCGGCCACCCGGTCGCGGCTCACAACCTCGGGATGTTGCTCCAACAGCGCGGCGATGTGGCCCGCGCCGCCGCCGCATATGGTCGCGCCGACGATCGCGGCGACGCGGATGGCGCATTCCAGCTCGCGATCCTGCTGGCTGAGCAGCACCGGCTGGATGAAGCCGAGAGCGCGCTTGCCCGCGCGGACCAGCGCGGCCACCCCGCCGCCGGCGTCGACCTCGGCGCGATGCTCGAGCAACGCGGCCAGATCGCCGAGGCCGCGGCTGCCTATCACCGCGCCGACGAGCGCGGGCATCCCGACGCGCCGTTCAAGCTCGCGATGCTGCTCGCTGGTGAGGACAGGCTCACCGAAGCCGAGTCGTGGTTAGCGCGCGCGGACCAGCGCGGCCATGGCGCCGCCGCCCACAACCTCGGGCTGCTGCTCGAACAACGCGGCGACATCGCGGGCGCCGCGGCCGCTTACCACCGGGCTGACGAACGCGGCATCGCCGATTCCGCGTACCAGCTCGCGATGCTGCTTGCCGCCCACGACAGAGCCGCCGAAGCCGAAGGCGCCCTTGCCCGCGCCGAGGAGCTGGGCCACCCTGCGGCCACTCACAACCTCGCCGAGCTACTCGAACGGCGCCGGTTCATCGACGCTCCCCAGTCGATTCGGACGGACGCCTACGACAATGAGCAGGGAGAGCCGGTCGAAGCAGCCGCCGCGGCGATCGATGATCGCGATCGCGGCGACCAGGAGGTGGCCGGCGATCGCGGCAAGCGAGCTCGGATCGGCTCCCTCGCTCCAACGCTGCACGCCCGACGGCTTCGCGGCGGCTGGCTTCGCGCCGGCATGGCGCTTGGGCTCTGCGGCATGGTCCTCGCAATCGTGATTGCCCTCAACTCCGGCGCGACCGGATCTGGGCGACCGACGCCGGCGGCCGACGCGGCGACAATTCCGGCGACCCCCGCCGCCTCACGCCTCGACTCTAGAACTGCAGTCCACACGAAGACCGGTGCCGCGCGTGAAACGACTCCTGTCAAAGCGTCGAGGCGGAGGGCTACGACCAGTCACTCTCCGAAGAAGGCCAAGGCCTCGACCGTACATACGCCGGCGACACCCGGACCCGCCGGGAAGAAGCCAGCCACCAGCGCCCACCACGTCACGATCGACAGCGGGAGCCAGACTCCGGTCCACAGCACCACGCCGGCGGCCACGCCGAACGTCCCGAGCCGTTCCACCGGTACCTCGCGTAGCGTCAGTCCCGTCGGCGCCACCAGGCCGTCGTCCCCCGCCGGCAGCACCGGTGGAACACCAGGGGCCGGTACGAGCCCGATCGCCGGCGGCTCCCACGGCGCCGGATCGCACGGCGGCGGCTCCAAGTCCGGCAGCGGCCCGCACCCGGGCGGCACGGGGACGGTGAGCGGCGGCGGCTGAGTCCCCGATCGCACCGCATCCGACAGCCAGATGAGTAGGATCGCTCTCATCGAGGGCGCGTAGCTCAGTGGGAGAGCGCTCGCTTCACACGCGAGAGGTCGCTGGTTCGAGCCCAGCCGTGCCCATGAGAAAATCCCTGCTAATACCGTAGAATCTTAGAATCTCGGCGCAGGGTGATCCCGGAAGACCCTTCCCGAACCCTCGAAATCAGCCGTGGCGTTAATCACGGCGTTAAAGCTCCCCGAGGGATAAATCGCACGTCTGACGGTCCGGGCCTACTCGGGCAGGTCGGGAAGTGGCCTACGGCCGGGTCGCTGCAGGGTCCCCGGAACCGCTCGCGGCGGATCACGGGTCGCGACCGCTGGGAGTACCGCCGCGCGACGAAACGGGGTCTTCTCCTTGCCTGGGTTCTGTGTCGCTCCGAGCATTCAGACGGTCGCGACGGATGGCCGCCTCTTCTCGCCACTCGTCCGTGGGACGAGCCAGCTCGACGCCGGCGCACGCTTCTGCTCCGGCCGGGTCGTCAGCAGAGACTTTGCCGGCGCTGCTGACCCGCGCGTGCGCGGTTTCCACGCAACGCAGGACGCGCGACGCCGGCGACGAGATGCGCGTCCGAACACGAATGGGGTCTAGGCTGGTCCTAATGTGCCGGGCCGGGCGTGGCTGCTTGACCGGCCTCGGCGGCCTTCGCTCCTATCGCCGTGGACGTTGATTTGGCTACGGGGGGCCTGTTACCTTCCACTGTCGAATGGGCCGGAACGCCGGTTTCCTCGGCCGCTCGGTGCGATCGGCTTTTGCCGTGCTGGGTGCTTCGGTGCTCGTATTCGCATGCTCGATGGTGGTCACGGTGGGGCCGCTCGCGACGCCGCCGGCGAGCGCGACAACGACGGCGATCACCTTCCCGTATGACGGGATCTTCGGCAACATCGGCGTCCCGCTGTTCTGGGTCGTGCCCCGGCGCGTCTTCAGTGCGACTTTCCGCCTCTACGGTGCCCAGGGCGGCCGCGGCGAGGAAGCCGGCGGACGCGGCGGCGAGGTCAGCGACACACTCGCGGTCAAGCCGGGCGAGCTGCTTGAGATAAACGTCGGCGGAATGCCCAAAGGAGCCGTGTTCGGAAGTTCCGGTGGGTACGGCGGCGGCGGCGCTGGTGGCAAAGGCCCGGCGCAGGACGGCGGCGGGGGTGGCGGTGCCTCGGATATCCGTAAGGCTCCGTTCAAGCTCGGCGACCGATTGCTGGTCGCCGGCGGCGGTGGTGGTGGCGGGGGCTATTACTGCGAGGTTGGCGTCTGCGGCGCGGGCGGTGCCGGCGGTGGCCGGACCGGTGCGGCCGGTGGCTTGGACGCATGCAACACGGTCTTTTTCGAGAACGTCTACGGCGACATCATCGGCGCGCCGATTGGTACCGAGAACGTCTCCGCTAGCGGCGGCAGCCAGCGGGGCGGCGGGGCCGGCGCATCGTGCCGCTCAGGGTATGACAACGGCAACAGCGGCGGTCGCGGCGACGGCGGCCGCGGCGGAGGCATCGGTGCGATCTACTGCGGTAACGGCAGTAACGCGAACGTCCCCGGCCTACCCGGCGGCGGCGGCGGCGGCGGGCGGCGGCTACTACGGCGGCGGGGGCGGCGTGGGCGGCAACGCGGTCGCCGAGTACAGCTCCTATTACGGCCAGGGGCCGCCACCGTCAGGCGCGTGCGCCGCATGGGGCGGCGGCGGCGGCGCCGGAGGCAGCAGCTTCGGACCGTCCGGGACGAAGCTCCGTTCCGGCGTGCAGCGCGGCAACGGCAACGTGACCGTCACGTACACGCCGAACTGCTCGTCAGGCGCAATCTGTGTGCGCGGCATTCCGGGCGCCCCGACCGGCGTCAACGCGGCCGGCGGCGACCACTCCGCGAAGGTTGCGTTCGCCCCGCCCGAACACTGGCCGCCGCTGACCGGTTACGAGGTGACCGCCTCCCCGGGCCACGGACACGCGACCGGCCGCGGAAGCCCAATCACGGTCAAGGGCCTCAAGAACGGCACCAAGTACACATTCACCGTGACCGCCACCAACCTGCTCGGTACGGGCCCCGAATCGAAGCCATCGAATCCAGTCACGCCCGAGCCGCCTCCAAGCGCCCCAACCAAGGTGAGCGCCGTCGCCGGGAACGCGGTAGCCGTGATCGCATTCACGGCCCCGCGCTCGCCCGGCTCAACGATCAGCTCGTACACGGTCACCGCATCGTCGGGGCGGAACGTCATCGTCGCCTCTAGTCCGGCGACGATGCATGGCCTGACCGACGGAACCAAGTACACGTTCACGGTCACCGCGACCAACGGGATCGGCACCGGCCCCAAATCCACGTCCTCGAACGTGGTCGTCCCCGCCGGGCCGCCGAATCCGCCCACGGGTCCGGTCGCGCTCGCCGGCAACGCGACCGCGATCGTCGGCTTCCTCGCTCCGTTCGCGAACGGGTCACCAATCACGAGCTACACGGTGACCGCCGAGCCGGGCGGCGCGACGGCCACCGGCACGAGTTCCCCGATCGCCGTGGCCGGCCTGGTCAACGGGACCGCGTACACGTTCACCGTGACCGCGACGAACGCGCTCGGCACGAGCCTGCCATCGGCGCCGTCGAGCGCCGTCACACCGGTCACGGTCCCCACCGCTCCAACCGGGGTCGTCGCGACCGTCAACCCCAACTTCCCCGACGAGGCGAGCGTGAGCTTCACGGCGCCCGCATCGGATGGCGGCGCCACCATCACCGGCTACACGGTTACCGCAACGTCGTCGAACGGCGGCACGAATCGCACGGTGCCCGCGACCGGAAGCCCGTTCGTCGTCACCGGCCTCACCGCCGGCAAAACCTACACCTTCATGGTGGCCGCGATCAACGGCGTCGGCACCGGACCTCCGTCGACCGCATCCGCGGCGGTCCAGATCCCCTGACCGTGCCGCCGCTCGGACCGGTCCGGAATTCACAAGAAGTCTGTGGCGTGCTGCGCCGGTGGCTTCCGACCATGTCGAGCCGTTAGATACACGACCGCGACGATCCCCCGGTGTGGTTGCGCCGGCCTTACTCGCGCGGGACAATGGCCGCGGGATCGTGGAGTTGGCCGCTATATATGGGCGTGAGCGCGAGCTCGATATTGGCGACGGATTCCTTCGATCCATAGGCGACGGGATTAGGCTGCTGCGACTCGAAGGCGAGGCCGGAATCGGCAAGACGACGGTCTGGCGTGAGCTGGCGCGGCGGGCCGAGCAGCTCGGCTTTCGGGTCCTCTCATGCCGGCCTGCCGAGACCGAAGCGAAGCTCGCGCTGTCGGCTCTATCCGACCTGCTCGAGCCCGTCCCGAGCAAGGCGTTCGCGCTGATGCCGCCGCCGCAGCGACGAGCGCTGGAGATCGCGTTGCTCCGATCTGAGCCAGAAAACGTAGCGCCGGATTTCCGCACACTCGCCACGGCCGTGCGGTCGCTACTGGCCCATATGAGTGTCGCGGGGCCGCTGCTCGTTGCCATCGATGATGTGCAATGGCTCGACCCAACGTCTTCAATGGTGCTCGCGTTTGCACTGCGGCGCCTGGCGGAAAGCTCGCTCGCGGTGTTGTTCGCGATCCGGGGGTCCGGGCCAGAAGGCCTCGCCGATGCCAGCCTCGTCCCACTCGAGTCCGTAACCCGCGTCGCGCTGGGTCCGCTCGCACCCGCCGCGCTCGGTCCGCTTCTCGCGGACAGAGCTCTGCCGCGGATATCGCGCCCCGCTCTGGTCCGCATCCACGCGGCGGCCAGAGGCAATCCATTGTTCGCGCTCGAGATCGCTCGCGAGCTCAACCAGCTTCCCCCGGTCGGACCGGCAGCCCCGCTCCCGGTTCCGGCGGGCCTGCGCGAGCTCCTTGCCGACCGTATGCCGAGGCTTCCTGCAGAGGCGAGTGAGGCCCTGCTCGCTGCGGCGGCGCTCTCGCGCCCCACGGTCGGGCTCGTCGAGCAGGCGTCTTCCCCGAGTGGATTGGCGGCTGCCGAGGAGAGCGGCCTGGTTCGCGTTGATGGCAACCGGATCGCCTTCGCCCACCCGCTGTACGCGTCGGCCGTCTACGAGTCCGCCTCGCGGGCGCGTCGGGGCATCGTCCACCGACGTCTCGCGCAGGTTGTGAGTGATCCGGAGGAACAGGCGCGCCATCTTGCCGCTGCCACCACCGGGCCTGACGAAGGGGTTGCTCGCGCGCTTGAACGTGGCGCGGCGGTGGCGCGCTGGCGGGGCGCCTGGGAATCTGCCGCGGAGCTCTTGGAGCGAGCGTATGAGCTGACACCGGCCGACGGCCTCGACGAGGCCCGGCGCCGAAGCATCGCGGCGGCCGAGCACCACATCCACGCGGGAGATCGCATTCGCGCCCGACAGCTGCTGGAGCGGATCCTTGGGCAGCGCCTGCCACGACTGCTGCGGGCGGATGCGCTGCGCCTTCTCGCGGAGATCAGCTTCAACGATGAGAACTCCGCTGACACGGTGCGCCTTTTCACCGAGGCACTCAGCTACGCCGATGAGCCGCGGATGGCGGCCACGATCGAGTTGGGCCTCGGCTATCTATCCGGCCAGTTTGCGGACCCCGTTGGCGGCCTGGGCCACGCCGGTCGCGCGCTCGTCCTGGCCCGAGCGATCGGCGACCGGTCGCTGGTCGGTGCCGCACTTGGACTATGCGCGATATTCGAATATCTGTGCGGTCGAGGAGTCCAATGGGAAAAGGTCAAACAGGCGCTCGCCCTCGAGGACACCGACGGTTTCATGCCGGTCCTCTGGCGGCCGAGCACGATCGCGGGGGTATTGGCCCTCTACGTCGGTCGGCATGCCGAGGCTCGCGAGCGGCTGACCGCCGTCTTGACCGCGGCACGCGAGCGTGGGGACGAGAGCGATCTCGGCTTCATCCTGCTGTGGCTTGGCTGGCTGGAGACCAGGAGCGCGAACTTCGCGGCCGCGGCGGTGCTCGCCGATGAAGCGGTCTCGGTCGCAGCCCTGACTGGGAGCGAGTCGACGCGGGCGCTCGTGCTCGCGCAGCGAGCGCTGGTCAAGGCCAACCTGGGGGAAGTCGCGCAGACGCGACGCGACTGCGCCGAAGCCGGGCTCGTGCTCGAGCGCATCGGTAACGGGTGGGTGACAGTCTGGATTGCGGCGGCGCTCGCTCTGCTGGAGATCTCGCTTGGGAATCCCGCAGCGGCATGGGATGCCTGCGAGGCGGCAACCGAGAGGCTCGAGGAGGACGGCATCGGCGAGCCGGTGCCCGCGTTCTTTCTGCCCGATGCCGTTGAGGCACTCGTCGCGACAGGCCGGCTGGACCGATCGCAGAGGTTGCTCGATGACTTCGAGCGCCGCGGGCAGGAGCTCGATCGCGTGTGGGCGATTGCGACCGGAGCGCGGTGCCGCGCGCTGCTACTCGCCGCGCGCGGCGACATCGCCGGTGCGCAAGCGGCGGTTGGCCGGGCATTGGTCGCGCACGAGCGGCTCGAGATGCCGCTCGAGCTCGCTCGCACGCTGCTCGTCAGCGGCGTCATCGAGCGGCGGGTGCGCAGGCGCGGGCTAGCCAAGCAGTCCTTCGAGCGGGCGCTCGAGATCTTTGAGCGCGTTGGCGCCGGGTTGTGGGCAGACAGGACACGCCAAGAGCAGGCGCGGCTCGGCCTGCGCCGTTCTTCTTCCGGGGAGCTCACGGCCGCTGAGCGGCGCGTCGCCGAGCTCGCCGCGCAGGGGATGACCAACCGCCAGGTCGCCGCCGAGCTCTTCCTCAGTCCGAAAACGGTCGAGGCAAACCTGTCTCGCGTGTACCGGAAGCTCGGCATTCGCTCGCGTGCGGAGCTTGGTGCGCGGGTGGCGGAACTGCTACAGGAGTAGGGAACCACCCGATGTAACAGGACCCGACTCAGCGTAGGTTTGCGTGCGCGCGGCGAGGAGGGAAAAGGGGGCCGGCTCCCCGCAACGGCGCAGGCGCTCACCGCCGCTTCCGGCGGTAGCCGAGCAATTCCCTGGGGACACGGCCCAATGGAAGGGATGATGAGAACGGGAAGCTGGAGAAGCTTCGAGTTGATCGCGGTCATCGCGTGCGTGGTCTCTGCGATCGGGCTGGTTCCCGCTTCGGCGTCGGCGACCGAACGGGTGACCGATGGCTCCTTCGAGAAGTCGTTCTGCGATTCGTCCGATACGACGGGCTGCACGAACAGCAGTTGGACCTTCGGCGGCCTGGTCGACCCTGACACGACGCTGATCGGTCCGTTCTGTGGTGAGCAGGCCACGGGGACCGAATGCGGGGCGCCGGCCGACGCGCCCTATGGCGGCAGCGATTGGGCGCGTCTCGGAGCAGGCGAGGGTCCTGGTTCGATCACCGACCAGTTCGTTGAGGACTTCGTCAAGCAGGACGTCACGATTCCGCCTTCTGCCATCCCGGGGAAGTCTCCGACCCTTAGCTTCTTCCTTCGAATCATCGATCGGCCGGAGAGCAGCGGTGAGTTCAACGTCACCGTTGGGGGTCAGAACGTCTTCTTCGTCGACGACCAGTTCGTGGGCTACAGCACGTGGGAGCCGGTCAGCATCGACCTGAGCTCCGTCGCCGCGCCAACCCCGCAGACTCTCGAGTTCGACGGCTACAGCATCTTCCCGGCGGCCGCGCTGGGCTCCACCGCCCACTCCGATAGCTACGACATCGACGACGTCTCCATCCAGACGCCCGATCCGACCAGCAGCGGCACCGGCGGCGGGAACAACGGCGGCAACCCGAATCCGGCCCCCACGCCGGTGCCGGCACCGACCTCCATCCCGGCGCCGCAGCCCGCCAACCACGTCACCATCCGCGGCGGGCGGGTCGCGGGCGACACTGCGACCATTCCGGTGACTTGTGCGGGGGACACCACGTGCTCTGGGCTGCTGCAGCTCCTCCACCGAATGAGCGCCGCGAGGAGACCCAACAAGGCGATCGTCTACGGAACGTCGCGCTTCTCAGTTCCGGCGCATCACACGGTGCGCGTTAAGGTCAGGCTCAACGCCGTCGGCAAGAAACTGCTCAAGCAGCATCGCCCCGTCGATCTCACTGTTAAGGCGACCGTCGCGGGTCAAGTCACCACGACTTCGGTGACGCTGACGCCACTCCGATAATGCCGAACGCTCGTCACAAAAACAACGTACCTCCCCAGGATGACGTCCCGCTCCGATCAATCACTCGCCGGGGTGACGACGCGGCAGCGACGGTAGTCGATGCTTGTGCGCATCGAGCGAGGAGTCTGGAATTAGCAGAGAATGTTCACCGACCGCCGTAGCAGAACACCACGAGGTGCGAACGCATCCCGGCGGTCGCGACACACGGCAGACGCCGCCCGAACGATCAGGGCCTCACCGGGTGATCGCCGGGTTGCCGTCTGCGGCCGGTGCGGTGGCTCCGGCGCTGGCACCCGCGATCGCTGACAGGACCCGCGTGACGGTCGCGCAGCCGACACCGACCGCTCGCGAGAACCAATCCAATCAACCTGGGAAGGTGGCGGATGTGTAGGGACGCTCCCCCTAGCGGACGCCCGCTCAAGCGGGACAGGATCCATGCATCACATCGCACCGAAGGGAGCGAGCGCATCGGCAAGCGTTGGGTCGTGGCATTGGCGGTCGGCCTAGTGTGTCTTGGGGCGGTCGGCTCGAGCGCCGGGTCCGCGCTCGCGGTGTTCCCTACCGCGGCCGACTTCGCGGACTGGACGGCGGTGAGCAACAACGTCGCGACCGGGACGCTATTGGGTCACACGGTCACGTTTTCGGGCACGGCGGTCGACGATCCCCCCGGATCGACGATCGATGGGACGAGCAACCTGCTCTCGGAGTCGCTGTTCACGCCTCCGATCACGCTCGGTGACCACCTGTCATTCAGGGTATTCGCCCCCTCGACGTCATACACGCTCGATTTCGGCGCCCCGACGACCGACCCGGTCATCGATCTGGGCTCCGATGGGTCAACACTGACGTTTCCGGCCGGGACGAGCATCACCCGCATCAGCGGCGACCCCGGACTGACGGTGGCCGGCAACGTCGTCAGCGGCGCCGCCAACACGACCGTCGACCCCGTGGGCCTGAACGACTCCAACGGCACGATCCAGCTCAACGGCACGTTCCAGTCGATCTCGTTTTCCGCCACCACGGCCTATCCGCTCGACGGCGTGTACCTCCAGATCGGGGCCTCGCCCCCGCCACCACCGCCACCCACGACGCCGCCGAGTGGGGGCGCCGGGGGAAGTCCACCACCACCGCCACCGCCGCAGGTCACCTCGCTGCGGCTCGGCGGCAGCAGCGGCGCAGGCGCCGCCAGTCGGGCGCTCGTCACCGCGCAATTCGCCGGGCAGGCCAGCCAGCTGGAGTGGTACGTGGCCGGGAGCCGCCGCCCGGTGCTGACGACGAGCGCGGGGCTCAGCACGCTGCGCTTCCATCAGTCCCCGACCGGCTCGATCGTCGGGGTGCGCGCGATCGGGCCGGGTGGAGCAAGCCCGATCGTTCAGATGCGAGTGCCTGCTCTCCCGCTACCGGCTGGCTCGATCGCGAAGCAGATCGGCGCTGGCGTCCACGCCGGCGGTCCGGTGTTCTTTGCCACCTCAAACTCGGCGTCCCTTCTGCGGAATGGCCTCAGCGCCGAGATCTGCGCGTACACCGGACCGTCGCGGATCTCGGCCGAGGGCGGTCTGCTCGACATCAAGGGCTGCGCGCTGCCGCTTCAGAGCCTCGGGCAGCTGCCACCGTCGCTGAAGGGCATCGTCGTCGACATGGCCAACAGCTACCACATCCCGCTCAACACCGCCGACGCCAACCTCGGTCTCAGGCTGAGCGACGCATACAGGGCGATCGGCCAGGTTGTGGTCAATGGCATGACGATCAACGCCGGGCTCGACGGGATGGTGATCTTCCCGCAGGTCCACGTGATCGCAGCAGCCAACGCGAAGCTGTCGATCGGCGCCGTCAACCTCGCCAACCCCATGTCGGGGCCATTTCAGATCGACACGTCGCCGCGGTTCGGGAGGATCCCGCTCGGGACGTTCCATTCGCTCCCCGGGAGCGACCTCGTGCCCGGTTTCGCCGTGGTCGGCGACGTCTCGGTCACCGCGGTCCCGCCATCCGGCAACGAACCAGCCGGCACGGCGATCACGGCCAAGCTTCAGCTTCCATCGTGGCTGAGCGTCGGGGGCGTGACCGCCGATGCCAACGTAGACCTGCGCGCCACGACTGACTCGAGCCTCATGCTCGACTCGATGCAGACGCGGGTGCAGAATCTCAACATCGGGCCCGTCCAGATAAGGAGCTTCCAGATCAAGTACACGCGCGCGCCCGGCAACGGTTTGCCCGGCGACCGCTGGGAGGGTCAGGGGGTGGCATGCGTACCGTTCGGCGGGTGCATCGACATGGCACCGCCGCACGGCGGCGTTCGAATCGTCGACGGACAACCCGACTTCATCGGGGCCTCGCTTCAGTTCAACCCGCACCTCACGCTCTTTCCAGGTATCGATCTGAGCGAGATCGGCTTCGCCTTCGGCCAGAACCCTACCCGGTTCCTGGTCACCACCGCGGAGGTGTTCGCGTCCGACATCCTCCGCTTGGATGGCCGCATCGTCGTGGCCTTTCCGGCCGCTGGCGATCCCCCATACACGCTCGGGCGCGACGCGGCATTCCTTGATCCCCCGGGAACTCCGTCGCCGTTCTCTCCTCAGCAGTACACGATCCCGCACAGCGCCTTCACGCTTGCCGCGAGCGTGCAGGCCGCGCTCACGCTCCCCGTCGTCGGCGATGTGCCGGTCGGCAACGCTTACTTCATCTACGAGTACCCGGGCTACATCGCGTTCGGCGGGGGGATCCCGGGACAGAGCCTGCTCGGACTCGGGCAGGTGAGCGGAGGAGTGAGCGGGGAGGTGAACTTCACCAACGGCCGCTACGACATCTTCGGCAACATCAACGTCTGCACTGGCATCGACTGCCCCAATGGCCTCCTTACGGTGTCCTACGGGGGCGATGTGAATTTCTCCGACGTCGGCATGTCCGTGTGTGTTCGCCCGTCGTTGTTTCCCGACTTCGGGATCGGCATCTACTGGCCCGGACGCTTCCCTACAGACTGGCATCTCCAGGGGCCAGGTTGCCGGTGGTCCCCGTACGCCGACAAGAACGTGCACGGCAACGCCGACGGTCCCCGCGCGCGAGCAATCGCCGCCTCGCTCCCCTATACATTCACCGTCCACCGCCGCGACCCAGGTCTGAGCATTCAACTCGCCGGCACGGGTGGCGCGCCTCGCGTGCGGGTGATCGCCCCCGGAGGCCGAACCATTGACAGCCCAGCCGGCGATGGCGTGGTCGGCACTCAGCGGCTGATGATCGTCCGCTTCGACCGCATGCAGATCACGTCGGTGGGGATGCGGCACGGCGTCCCAGGGACCTACCGGATCGTGGCCCTCCCGGGCTCGCCACCGGTCAGCCAGATCGCGACAGCCACCCCGTTGCCGGACGCCGGGATCACCGCGGCGGTACACGGCCGAGGAACCCATCGAGTGCTCTCATACAACATCGCGGCCCGCTCAGGACAGGAGGTGCGATTCCTCGAGGTCACCGCGAGCGGCGCCGCACGGACGATCGCAACGGTCACCCGCGCCGGCCGGCGGAGCCTGCCGTTCACGGCCGCTCCCGGCACGGGAATACGATCGATCGTCGCGCAGTTCGAGCTGGCTCGCCTCCCCGCGGAACGCATCACCATCGCGCACTTCCAGCCGCCGTCGCCGCGTCTCGGGCGCATCCGGGCGTTACGAGTCGAGCGCCGCGGCACGACCATCCTGGCGAAATGGCACGTTGTGCCCGAAGCATCCGGGTACGAGATGGTGCTCACAACCGACGGCTCGAGCCAGCGACGCATACGCGTCCGCGGCACGGCGGTCACGTTGCGCGGCGTCGCCGGGTGGACCGCCGGACGCGTCAGCGTCCGCGCCGTCGACACGCTTCGGGAGGGTCTGATCGCCAGCGCCCCCTTCAAAGCCACCGCCAGTCCGCGGACCCGCTTCGGACGGGTTCCGAAAGCCCCACCGTTGCGCTGAGAACCTCAGGAGGGGATTGGCTGAAAGTGCCAGACAACGACCCGTAGCATCGTCGCCTGGCCACTCCGCCCGCCGGCGAGGTCGGCCGCGAGCTCGACGCTGGGATGGCGCTTGGAACCCGGCGAAGCGACAGCCGCGGGCATCGGGTTCCATGCGCGGCCGCGGGCACGTACGTATGCAGCACGACGTCGACGGTGGTCGCTCAGCAGCGTGGCCAGCACTGGCAGAACCCGCGACCGAAGGAGCACCCGGTGCATAACCGATCCGGTTCCGGCTCGTGGCCGACCGCTCGACTCCCGTGCACATCACGTTCGCCGAGTTCGGGCGTTGTAACAGCAGCGGCCAGACAGCCTCACGCGCCGCCGCCCAGCTCCCGAACGCGGAGGTGACCACGCTCGCCGGCGGCCACTCGCCCGCCTCGAGACGGCGTAGCGCCTCTCCCCCTCGCCGTCCTGCGTCCATGCGCGACCAGTCGTAGGACGTCGGCAGGCGGCCATACCGATCGAGCCACTCCCCCATCGCCTCAAGCACCCGCTCCCGCGTCCAGAGCCGTTGGATGGCGCCGGGATGGCAGCGTTTGCAGTACGCATACGCGTCTCCCTTGCCGTTGCGAGGCTGCGTGTAGGCGCCGCAGCCGCGGCACACACCCACGTAACGGGCCTTCACCGCCCGGGCCTTCGCTCCTGTCGGGTCGTAAAAGTAGGCCTTGACCGTCGCTGGAGAGCGACCGAGCCGATCGGCGATCTGCGCGATCGACAGGCCTCGGCGTCGCTCGACCACACGGTCATACGCCGACGAAGGTCGACTGGAGGCCACGTCCCTAGGTCTTGCGAACGTCGACGTCGTCCCGCTAACCGACGCCGCGGATTCCGCACCTGCTGCGACTCCGGATACCGCGGCCGCGAGCACCCCGGCGGAAACAACGCAGATCCGGCACGATGCGGCTCCCCGTATCTTCGCGGGCGTTCGGTAGCCGACCTTGAAGCGCGCAGCGCTTTGCGTCTCGTCCGTGGAAGGAGCCAGCCCGACGCCGGCGCACACTTCTACTCCAGCCGAATCTTTAGCAGCGATTTTGCAAGGACTGCGCACCTCCGGGGGCGCGCAATTGGCGAACTGGGGGACTCCACGGCCGGCGCGGGTTAGCCCCGCTTCCGTCGTGGCACGGGTAAGCGGTTATCGGTGGCGGAGGTGACTGGGCTGCCTCCATGGGCATCGCGGGACGGCCGAGATATCCGGCATCAGTGCGCCCGTCTTGGCTGGGCGGTGTCACAACGAGCTGATGTGGCGGCCGCCGCTCTCGGGCGTGAGAGCGGCGGTCGCATCGAGGAGGCGGCGGTGGAGCTGCTGCTCGGCTGGTTGCGGCGATCTCTAGGGCTCGAGCACGATCCGTGCGGCGACTCGGCCGGCTTCGACGTCGGCGATGGCCTCGTTGACTTGGTCGAGCGGTCGCGTTTCGCGGATCACGCGAGTCTTGCCAGCGCGGTGCAGCTCGAAAACCTCGCGCAGATCTTTTCGAGTCCCGACGATCGAGCCGACGATCGTGATTCCGTTCAGCACGGTCTCGAAGATCGGGAGCTTGATCTCGTTGTCCGCCGGCAGCGCGACGAATACGAGTTTGCCGCCGCGTCGCAGGGACTGGTAGGCCTGCTCGAACGCTCGGGGAGAGACCGCGAGCGCGATTGCCTGATCGACGCCGCCGAGCTTCTGGATGACCTCGACCGGGTCCTCCTTCTTGGCATTGATGGTGAACTCGGCGCCGAGCTCGCGCGCGAGCTCGAGCTTCTCATCGACCACGTCGACCGCCACGACCCGTCCTCCCGCGATCGCCGCGTACTGGATCGCGAGGTGCCCCAGGCCGCCGACGCCGAACACGGCGACGAAATCGGAGGAGCGGGTGCCCGCGACCTTGACCGCCTTGTAGGTCGTCACGCCGGCGCAGGTCAGCGGCGCGGCGTCTAACGCGTCGATGCCTTCGGGGACCTTCACGACGTAGCGGGCGTAGGCGGTGGCGTACTCGCCAAAAGCACCGTTGATCGTGTACCCCATCATCTCCTGCTCGTGGCACAGAGTCTCCCAGCCTGAGACGCAGTAGTTACAGCATCCGCACGCATACCCGAGCCACGGCATCGCGACACGGTCACCGACCCGGACCTTATGAGTGCGGTCGCCGACAGCGTGCTCGCCCGCGGCGAGCTCGGTGACGATGCCGACGCCCTCGTGGCCGGGGATGAACGGCGGTGAGGGCTTGACCGGCCAGTCGCCGTTCGCGGCATGGATGTCGGTATGGCACAGGCCGCACCCCTCGACCTTCACGCGCACCTGCCCCGGCAGGAGTTCCGGCATCGAGACCCGCTCAACGGTCAGCGGGCTGGCGAAGTCGTGGACGACCGCGGCACGGTAGGTAGTGGATGGGGCCTCTGAAATCTGGGGCTCAGGGATGAATGTCGTGGCCATGGTTTTCGTCTTTCTTGTGGGTAGTTGGCGTCCGTCAAACGGGTCTGGGTTGGGTCGGGAGGCGCGGGGTTCTCCGCGTCACCAGTACGACGATCAGCGCGATCAGGGCGAGTAGGGCAAGCGCGCCTAGCACGATCGCGGCGATCACGCCCGTGCTCGTACCGCTGCTGCCGGATCCGTAGCCGCCCATCATGGACGAGCCGTAGCCGCCGGCTGGGTAGGCGGAGCCGTAGCTGGCGCCCATCTCAGAGGTGCCCATCATGCCCATCATCGTCCCGAACGCGACGGGGCCGTTGCCGGTTGCGCAGCCGCCTAGTCGCTGGCCCATGAACCGGTAGGCGAGCTGCTCGCCATTGGCGCCCGTGCTCGCGAGCATCTGCGCGTTCATCGCGCTTTGCGCCGCGGTCGAGCCCATGATCCGTCCCATGTCGTACTCGCCCATCAGCTCGAGGTTGCTCGAGCTGAGCTTGCTGCAACTCGTCTGACCAGTCTGGATCTGAGCGAGCAGCGCCGCGCCCTGTTGCTGCGCGCTGACCGCGGACGATGCCGGCGCGGCACTGAGTGAGAGGAGTGCGATCGACACCACAGCAACGGCGATCACGCGCGGCGCGAGCGCGGCGCGCCGGAGCCGGAGATGTTGTCTGCTCATCGTCGTTGCTCTCGGGCGTTGGCGTGTGACCAATGCGGTGACTCGTGCCGTCATGTCGGTCTCCTATCTCGGCTTGGACCGGTGCTCTGCGCTGCGGCCGTGCCGCACTTGTTCGAGGACGCCTGCTTGTGTTACTGACGGTAGGCCCACGCGGAGCTCGGGGCATCGGGAATCGTTCGCAGGTGCGTTGCGCGGTATTACGCAGCCAACGGTTGGAAATTACTCACCGCCGAAGCTGTGACGACGATTCGGATCGTCCTCGCCGACGATCATCCGGTCCTGCGGCCCGACGCGATCCCGGCGATGCGCAGCGAATTTCCCGAGACGCAGATCGTCGTGCTGACGATGCAGCCGGAGCCAGCGCTTGCCCGGCAGGCGTTCGTCGCCGGCGCGATGGGCTCTGCCCCAAAGCAGGCAGTTGACGGAGAGCTTGTCGGGCGGTGCGGCTGGGTTCAGGTAGCTCTCCCCAGCCGCAGCCAGCGCCGCGCCGGCGACTCACATCAGGCAGCCACGACGCCGCCTCAGCGCGCTGACTCCCCAGGAGCTACCTGGGGTCGAGCGCGGAGTGGGCCGGGCGTTAGGCCCGGCCCACCGATGTCTTGAACTCTCGCGGCGATTGCTCAGTGTGAGCTCGCCACCAGCTCCTCCGAAGGAGCGAGCGGAGCGGACCCGTTCCGGCCCGCGGCGGTGTCCGGCGATGCGCTCGCCACCGGCATTACCGGCGGAGCGAGCGGCGGCGGGGCGAGCGGAGCTGCCTCCTGCTCGCCTGGCGCGGGGTGCCAGTGCGCGCCGAACTCGGCGACCCAGTGCCACCAGCTCACACGCTGCTCGATCCAGTAATCGACGCTGTACCGACTCGGGCCGCACTGCAGGCTTAGAACCAGCAATGAGAGTGCCACGACCGCGTACATGACGGCCGCACCGATGTCGGTCGATGTTGCGCTGTACGGACCACCGAAACCCTCCGCGATTCCCCAGATAAACAGCGCCGAGAAGATCGTCACGATGTAGGTGACCTTCCGTGCGAAGCCGAAGATCAGCGCCAGCGCGATCACCAGCTCCAGGCCCGCTATTCCATACGCCCAGAAGTTAGGGTGCGCTTGGACGGCGCTGATCCAGAAGTGAAACCATCCGTGCAGCCAACTCGGCTGTCCGGCCGCCGCTCCCTTGACCATGCCGAGGATCCCTGTGCGGAAGTCAGGGCTGAACTTGAACGCGGCGTCGACCAGCCAGATCAGCCCGAAGCCGATCCGAACCGCGCTCTTTGGCCACGTTGGGACACGAGCATTCTCCCCGACCTGTCGGTTGTGATTTATGCGAACGGCTTTCACGGCTCCACCTCTATCCAGACATTAGGAAAGTCTTAGCGTTGAAGCAATGATGGGACCCCCCAATATCGGTGTCATCGGGAAAAGGTGGCAAGGTCTCGCCGGAGAACTACCCGCACGGACAGCATGAATCCGCTCGCGGCGATCAGGCGTGATCCGCTTTCACGTCGGCACCTACATCCAGAGGACACATCCCGGAGGTGCGAAAGGCGCTAATACGAGGCCGCTCGCGTGCCACCCAGGCAACCTTCACCGCCAGACGCGTTTGTGGCGAGCTGCAGGACACGGCCGGCTCGCGGCGCGGTCCTGGTTTCCAATCAGCGCTGGTCTGCAGGCCACGAGTTGTCCACGAGCACGGCGTGCCCGTCCTAGCCGTTTAGTCCATCTGCTCCGGACTTAGATGTTCGCATCCGCCGTGGTGTTGGAGGCCACGGTTTCTCGCCTTAGGAAGATGACACTGCTCGCGAGAACGAAGATCAGGAACAGCACGAAGCCGATGATGTCGAGAACTAGCCCGAACGAGGCGATCACGCCGCCGAGGCCGAAGGCTTGAAGGAAGAACATGAGTCCAGCAACGATCGAGATCCATCCGAGCCAGCGTGGCAGGACGCCGCTCTTCAACACGATCAAGCCTGTTGATAGAGCAAAGAGGCTGCCGAAGACGTCGGCGACGCTGTCGAATGCATATGTCATTAGGTACAGCGAGTAGGACACGCCGTGGTCGTGGTGAGCGCCGTATGCCGCGAGCTTGGCGCCGACCAAACCGGTGATGCCGATGTCGCTGATGGCGTGCAGCGCCACGAAGAGCACTCCGCCGGCCAGCACCAAGGGGGCGAGGAGCCGCGGCCGGTCGGGAGTGCCGCGCAGCTGGTTGTACAGACTCCACAGGTAGATCAGAAAGCTGGCGGCATAGACAACCGACAGGCATGCGATCACCACTAGCCGCGTGCGGTGTTCATACAACGCGTTGGCCATCTTCCCGGCTGAGTCGTTCTGGGTCAGTCCGACTCCAATCGCGACCACGGATTCCGCGACGAGGGCGATGACGTAAATAATGCCCGCCGCCCAGGCATACCGCTCCCAGTCTCTCGCCGCCCGAGACGTCGTCTCGTGGCGCTCCGCCACAGGTGTCGCGCCCACGCTGGTCACGTCAGACCTCGCGGTCATCGCTGCCCCTCTCTGTCGGTCTCAGGCCGGAGAAAACGTCGCCTTTCTCCGCACCTCGGTCCCGAGACGCGTGCGCTCCGACACTACTCCCGTCGGATCAAACTAGCAAGCGATGGGTGAGTGGAGCTTTTTGACGAACCACGCCCGAGTGCTGGTTTGCATCGCGCGCGATCCCGGCGTCCGCCTGCGCGAGATCGCTTATGTGCTCGGAGTCACCGAGCGTCGAGCGTTCGGGATCATCAACGACCTGACCAAAGCCGGCTACGTAGTTAAGCAAAAGGACCGCCGTCGCAATCGCTACCGCATCCAGAACCACTTGTCGTGTCGAGCTTCCACGCGCCGGACGTTCAGCGCAGGCAACAGCGCACCTCCAGAGCGGTTCCGGGCCGTCGTTGAACACCGAACGAAGACGCCAGTGAGCGCTGCGTTGTCGGCCGCTGCGTGATCGCGGTAGGCGCCAGGTGCTCGGCCGTACGTCATTCCGCCGTACACGAGAGGCTGATTCGCTCGACGGACCGAGCGCAACTTCGTCCCAGCAGAGACAGCGCCGGCTGCCGCTGAGATCGCCACGGCCCCCGTGGCGACGTACGCCACGGCCCCCGTGGCGACGTACGCCACGGCCTCGGGCACGCTCATGGCGCGAGGGTAACGACGGTCTCAGACGCACCCTTCGGCACTGATGGGCCGGATTGCGCCGGCGAGGTCAGGCGCGAACTTCGCCTGCGCCTTGCCGTGGTCAATAGCTCTGCCGCCGGACCGAGTAGGTACAACGCGCGAACGCGCCGCTAGCAGGACCGACGCGACCGTGGTGGAACTCATCGCGGTGATGGACGAACGAAGTGACCAGAGCGCCAGACGCTTTGAGCGGCCCCTCATCGTGGCTGCCGTGCTCACTATGGCCAGGAGCGAAACGGTGGCGTCGGTCGCGGCTTTGATCGCCTTCCTACTGCTCGGCTAAGGGGTACGCCACATCGCAGACGAGATCGTCTTCGTCGATCTCGTTCGGCTCGGCAAGGTAGACCTCCCGACACGACAGTCGGGCTCCGGGACGAGTCGCGACCTCTGGACTGCAAGCAACCGCATCGTAGGCCGCCAGGATGGCTGGGTAAGCCCACTGCGCCTTGGTGATGGTCGTGTAGGCCTCGTCATGGGCTGGCTCGGTACGAATGCCGATGACGGCGGTCGGCTGGACGTGATTGGGACAGCCGAGCACAGCCTCGAGCGGACCGTCGTCATCGTCGTTGACTGGGCCGTGGAAGATGAGCGTGAACGGTCCGGTCGCCTGGGCTCCGTCCAGATGGGCGGTGAAGGCCGCCTTGGCCTCCTGCACGAAGCTATCGGTCTGCGACCCATGGAGACGGCGTTGGATGGACATCACGCGCCGGGAGGGGATGTGACGGGTCGCGATTGGGAACATAGGATCGTCTCCTCCCTGGAGGGTGGCTTGGATGTGGCGGATGAGCAGCTTGCGGTCCGCGTGCCGGCGGTCGATGTCGGTCAGGAGCCGCGTGAGCCGTTCGACGGCAAGGTCGCCGCCAACGGCGAGGTCTTGGAGGATCAGGCCGATATCGGCCAGACTCAGGTTGGCCCCACGCAACAGCCCGATGAGCTGGCCAGTTCGGACCTGGCCGGCGTCATAGCGCCGGTACCCGCTGGCTTCGTCGATGCTTGCCGGGCGGAGAAGACCGACTCGGTCATAGATCCGGAGCGCCTTCGCCGTCAGGCGGGTGCGGCGCGCGAACTCGCCGATCGAGATGAAGGGTGCTGCAGCGTCATCGGTCACATTCAGATTCTCGTATCTGCCCTTGGGGAAGAGTCAAGCCCGCTTTTCTCGCGGGACGAGCATCTCGATGCTGGCGGCAAGCGACCTCCAACGCGCGGGAAGCGCGCAAGGCGACTGCGAGCGCTCCACGGCGAAGCCCAATACGCCTGGCGCTAGCCAGGCGACCGAATCCCGCAAGCAGCAGAGCAGCAACTGCGGCGCCGGCGCTCTCGCCGGCGGTATCGGACACTTTGGGCCACGCCGGAGCCCCTGCGCGGCGTCGCTGGCGACGTCCGCGTCGTCCGCGACCGCTCGACGTCTGGAATGGCAGTCCTGGCTTCGACGCCGCCGCGGCCGCTTTGGTGCTCATGGCTTCCCCGACCTCCGGTTTGGACGCGACAACTGTCGCGGTCGCCTTGCTCCGGCGCTCGCGGACGGCGTGGGTCTCGAGGCCGGAATGGGCCAGTTTTCGGTCCGTCGAGGTTTCGTATCCCTTCCTCCTGGACTTGCCCGACCGGTCGGTTCGGGGCGGGGCGATGATGCAAGGCGAGAATGGATGATGCGGGCGACCCGGAGCGCCGGCCGTGCGCTGTGCGAGCCCTTCGCGACAGGAACGACCGCCGGCTGATTGTGGCGTGGCGGGCGGTTCCTTTCAGCGGTGGTTGCTGATCGGGTGGCTCGGCGCTTCGGGAAGCCCGCGAATCATGAGCAGGTCCGCCTTGAGCAGGTGGTAGGTCGCAAGCCCGCGGAGCGACCCGTCGAGCAGCGTGCCCAGCATGGTCATGGTGGCGTCCGGCTCGGAGGGACCACCGTCGGAGCGGTTCATCGATTGTCCCATGCCAGTCACTCTTCAAGCCGGGTGATCGCGTGAGCTTGATCGTGTGCGACCTGCGCCACTGCGGCACTGCCGGTGCGCGGCGTCGGGATGGGCACGGGGGTGAATGCTCCCGCCGGCCCGCTCATCGCGAGAATCGCGAGTACCGCCAGGACGATCCCTTTGCTTGCAATCCGTTTCATCTCAACTCTCCTGTCTCGCAGCCCGTTGGGGGCTTCAACCACCGATGTTTTATGCCGGTACGGCTCGTCCGCGGAAACGGTTCACGGCGTCGGTGTCTTGATCGGCCGGGACAGCGTGTCCGTCCGCGTGGTCGTCAAACGGCGTCGCTAGTGACGTCGTCGCTGGCGATAGCTGAGCGGCTCAAGGGATCTTGGTTCGGCGCCCGCGCGGCGCCGTGTCGCTCGCGCTGGCGTTGCCCGATGGCGGCAGAGGTCCCCCGCCGTTGGCTGACTGGGCGGGCAGCGGCCGACTTGAGGGGACGGGTCGCGTTCCCACGGCGATGAAGCCGGCGCCGAAGAAGAGTTCCTCGACGGCAAGGTCGGGAAGGAGGCGGTCTAGGTGGCTCCACGGCGCGTCAAAGCCCTCGAAGGTCGTGACGTAGTACTGGTTCAGCAGCCACGCGTAGCTGTTGAGCGCGAGGCTCGCCGGTCGCCACCACGGCACCCACTTCGGTCCGGCAGCGACGACCCGGCCGGCGGGCCGTACGTGTCTGACCACGTTGGCGAGCGCGTCGGGGGAACGCAGGATGTCGTGGACCGCGCACAGCAGGGCGCAATCGGCCGCGACTGCGACTGCGGCGTCCTGGCCTGCGGCGTCGAGCAGCGTCACGTTCTGCCAGCCATGACGCTGCACCCGCTCGTGTGCGCGCTCGAGCATGTCGGAGCTGATGTCGATCCCGATCACGCGGCCGCGCGGGCCGATCGCCTGCTGCAGTCCGGCGAAGTTCAGTCCCGTCCCGCAGCCCACGTCGAGCACGACGCTGCCCGAGGCCGGCGCGAGCATCTCAACCGCCCTTTCACGGTACGGCTGCCCGGCTGCCGTCCACGCGTCATAGCCGGATGCAACTGTCCGATAGCGCCGCTCTGCCAGCCCACGACTGGGCGCGCGACCAGCCGCCCACCTGTCAACCGGTGGTTCGAGCTCGCCGCGCGCGTGCTCGCGCGACGGCTCCGGCGCAGCGAACTCAGGTCCGGGCACTTCCGCACCGTTAGCGACGTCCGGCGGCGAACTCGTGACGACGGCCAGATCGATCTCCTCAGGTAGCTGCTTGATGGACGACAGGCACCGCGGACGTCATTTTTGCCACCAACCACCGTCGCTGACATCGGCCCGCTGTCCCAAGATCCCTGTCGAAGGTTGGCCGAGCGGAACCGGGAGACGGCCTACGCCGGACGTGCCTCAAGACGTCGCGCTCGGCGTTCAACACGACGTCATCCAGCAGCGTGCGTAGCGGCTGCTTGCGATCACGCAGGATGAAAGCGGAGCCGAGGAATCCGCCTCCGCCAGAACCGAAGGACCCACAATTCCCGAGCGTGCTTGTGATGGGTGGGTAGACCACCCGACCACGGTTGCCGACCCCCGCATGGTGAACAGCACGACGTCACACGAACGACCGGACCTCGCACTCCCGGTGTGTCATCACCCGCGGTGAATCACGTTACCCGGCTATCGACGAGTTCCGCCGCGGTCAGCCGACGCGGCTGGTCCGGGGAGACGTAGCACGCTGGTGCACGTCGGTCCGCGCAGGTTGCGTCGCGACCGCGCGGGGGCGACGTTCGCCGGTGAGGATGGTGTTGCGCACGACGGGGTAGACGTCGCGTTCCCACCGGCGTCCGCTGAACACGCCATAGTGGCCGGCGCCGGCTTGGAGGTGATGGCTTCGGCAAGCGAGAGGGATCTTGGTGCAGAGGTCTTGCGCCGCCGCGGTCTGACCGATGCCGCAGATGTCATCACGCTCACCCTCGACGGTGAGCAGCACGGTGCGCCGGATCGCGGCGGGGTCGACGAGCTCTCCTCGCCAATACAGCTCGCCGCGGGCGAGCCGGTGCTCCTGGAAGATCTGCTGCACGGTCTCAAGGTAGAACTCGGCGGCGAGATCGAGCACGGCGAAGTACTCGCGGTAGAACTCCTCGGTCTTGGCCGCTTCAGCGTGCTTCTGCGCGATGAGGTCGGTGAACAGGTTGGCGAACGCTGTGGCATGGCGGCTGCCGTTCATCGTCATAAATGCCGTGAGCTGGAGAAATCCCGGGTAGACACATCGCCCGGCCCCCGGGTAGCGCGCGGGGACCCGCGCGATCAGGTTGCGCTCGAACCACTCGATCGAGTGTTTGGTCGCGGCCTCGTTCACGGCAGTGGGGTTCACGCGCGCGTCGATCGGGCCCGCCATCAGCGTCAGACTGGACGGCTGGCACGGATCGTCGGCCGCGGCCATCACCGCGGTCGCCGCGAGCGCCTGCACGACCGGCTGGCACACCGCAACGAGATGCCCGCCAGGCCCCATCGCACGAAGAAAGTCGATCACATGCTGCACATACTCGTCAACCCCGAACGCACCCGCTGACAGCGGAACGTCACGACAGTTATGCCAGTCCGAGATGAACACATCGTGGTCGGGCAGCATCGTACGAACGGTCTCGCGCAACAGCGTGGCGAAGTGACCTGAGAGCGGCGCGAGCAGCAGCACCCGCGGCTGATCGATGTGCGGCGTCTTGGCAAATCGCAACAGCGTGCCGAACGGAGAACCGCTGACCACTTCCTCATGGACCGCCACGCGGCGGCCGCCGACGGGCACGGACTCGATCGCGAACGGCCGGCGCGTGTGACGCAGCGCCGTGAGCGGCGCCATGCCTGAGCCCGCAAGTGCCACCCGCGTCACCGGCCACTCGAGCATCCAAGCCGGGAGCTCCCGCAGGACCTCGCCACCGGCGATCGCGAGGGATCGCCATGGCCCTAAGAGGTCCTCCTGCGCTTGATAGGACTCGTAGAGCATGGTCATCGGCGCCCCGGCACGTCGGTAGTATCGCAGGCGCCCGCCCCTGCCAGTCCGCGCCGTGGAGCCATGCCCGCCGCCACTCTCACGATCATCAGCCGCAACTACGGGTCATGGTCGCTCCGCGGCTGGCTGCTGTGCGAGCTCGCAGGCTTCGAAGTTGACGTCTTGACCGCCGCGGTCGACGACGAGGCGGCGCGAGCCGAACTGCTGCTCCTGTCCCCCTCCTACCTCGTTCCCCGACTCGACGACGGCGACACCACCGCGTGGGGCGCCTGGGCGATCGCAGAACATCTCAACGAAATCGACCCCCCGCACCCGATCTTCCCGGCCGGGCTCACCCATCGCGGCCATTGCCGATCGGTCTGCGGCGAGGTCCTGTCCGGCTTCGCCAACCTTCGCACCGCGCTCCCAATGAACATTCGCGCGCGCCACACCGGCTTCACCGTCTGGGCGGGTGCACAGACTGACATCGACCGCATCACCACGATCTGGCGCGACTGCCTCGAGCGCTACGGCGGTCCCTACCTATTCGGCTCGACCCCGACCGCCGCCGACGCGATATACGCGCCCATCTGCACACGCTTTCAAACCTACGACGTATCCCTGGACGCCGGCTGCGCGCGCTACCGCGACACCATGCTCACGCACCCCGCGATGATCGACTGGACCGCCCAGGCACAAGCCGAATCCGAGCAAATCGAAGAACTCGACGCCGAGTTCTGAACCGACCAAACAACCCGACCCCCGCGCTCGCGTGCAGGCGACGCCGCGCCCGTCGCGCCGCCCGAGCATTGATCGCGGCGTACGGCTCGCTCGTCGGCGGCAGCACCGTGCCGTCCTGAGGTTGCGCTTGGTCGCCCGGCGATCGGCAGCCTCGGCAAGCTCTGGATGATAAAAGCAGCCGTGAGCGGCGGCGCCACGGCGTGGGTGGTTGACGCCTGAAGCAGCCACACCGGCGCGGCGACTGCTCCCTGCGAAGAGCGGCAGTGTGATTCAGACTGCCGCTGCGGCGACGAAGCAGAAGCGCGTCACCGTCGCCGGACGCCGTGAGCCTCGGCCATCGCACGCCGTCGCAGGCCTCGATCCGGACGCCTCCTCTTGGGCGATAGCAGCAGCGGAGGTCTGGTCACGTTGTCGATGATCGGCGCAGCGTTGGGAGCGAGATCGGCTCCTGGCGCTGACTTCTGCTTCGACCAGAGAGTTAGCCAGGAATCTGCAAGCACCTGATGCGCGCTCGTCGCGAATTCCGAGACTGGCGCCAGCGGCCGAAGCGGCCCTGCTTTCGCGGCGCGACGAGCATGCCGGCGCTTGTGCTCGCACGGCGAACAGCACTGAGCCGACCGTTGGCGTCGGGCTGCTCCTCATCCCAAGCAGCCGTGTGATCGGCGTCTCGACCGCGCTGATTCGCTGACCGTTCGGCGACCGAGACGCGGATGTTGCGTTCAGGGACGCGGTGGAAGACTATGGTTGTCGTGGCTATGCGCAATGCCAGCATTCCGCCGTACTCGGTCCTGCCGGTCCTTGCCTATGACGATGTCCGCGCGGCCGTCGAGTATCTGACCCAGGTCTTCGGGTTCGCCGAGCGTCTCCAGATCGGTGACCACCGTGCTCAGCTCAGCGCCGGCGGCGGCGGCGTGATCGTCGCCGATGCCACGCATGGACGACGATCACCGGCCGCCGCGGATGGTGTCACGCAGTCAGTCATGGTTCGCGTCGACGACGTCGATGCGCATTACCGTGCGGCGGTCGCCGCCGGCGCGCAGGTGACGAGCGAGCCCGCCGACTACGCATACGGCGAGCGGCAGTACAGCGTGCGTGACCCGGCAGGTCATCACTGGACCTTCACCCAA
>CAWJMH010000016.1:0-1131345 GCA_963843915.1 uncultured Solirubrobacterales bacterium | reverse complement strand
GAGACGCGCCGCTCGTGATCCTCGACGAGCCGACGGCCGATCTCGATCCGCGCAGCGTCGTCGATCGTGGCCGACGCCGTGCGTCGCCTGCGAGCCGGGCGGACGATGCTCGTGATCGCGCACCGGCTCGAGCTCGTCCGTAGCGCGGATCGGGTGGTCCGTCTCGTCGACGGGGTGGCAGTGCCCGAGGAACGGAGAACCGCGGCGTGACCAGGACGCTGAGGTCGCTGCTGAGACTCGTGCCCGTGCCGCGGAGGCGGTTGGCCGGGGCCACGGTGCTGGGCGCGCTGACGATCCTGTTCGGGGTCGGGTTGATGGCGACGGCGGGCTATCTGATCTCGCGCGCGGCCGAACGTCCAGAGATCCTGTCGCTGACGGTGGCGATCGTCGCCGTCCAGTTCTTCGGCATCGGCCGCCCCGTGTTGCGCTATCTCGAGCGGCTCGCCTCGCACGACATGACGCTACGCGTGCTCGGCAGGCTGCGCGCGCGCTTCTTCGAACGGATCGAGCCGCTAGCGCCGGCAGAGCTCGAGGGCTACCGCAAGGGCGACCTGCTGTCCCGGATGGTCGCGGACGTCGACGCGCTCCAGAACCTGTACCTTCGCGGTCTCGAGCCTCCACTCGTCGCGCTCCTGGCCGGTAGCGTCTCGGTCCTCGCCGCGGCCGTGTTCCTGCCCGCTGCCGGTCTCGTACTCGCCGCCGGTCTGCTCGCGGCCGGCGTGGCGGTGCCCGCGCTGGCGGGAGCGCTCGGGGCCCGGGCGGGCCGCCGTCAGGCGTCCGCGCGCGGACAGCTCTCGGCCGAGCTCGTCGAACTGCTCCGCGGCGCGCCCGAGCTCGTCGCGTTCGGCGCCGAGGAGCCGGCGCTGGACCGGGTCCGCGCCGCCGACCGCGCGCTGGTCAAGCTGGCCCGCCGCGACGCGCTCGCCGCCGGCGTGGCCGATGGCCTCGGGCTCGTCGTGACCGGGCTTGACCGTCGCCGGCGTGCTCGCCGTCGCTGTCACCGCGTCGGGCAACGGCGAGTTGAACCGGGTGCTGATCGCAATGCTGGCGCTGCTCGCGCTCGCCGCATTCGAGGCCGTCACGCCGCTCGGCGCGGCCGCCCGCGAGCTGTCGGCGACGCTCGCCGCCGGCCGGAGGGTGCTCGAGCTGACCGATCGCAGCGCCGCCGTTCGCGATCCGTCGGACCCGGTTCCGGCGCCCGCTTGGCCTTTCGCGATGGCTCTCGAGGACGTCCGGGCGCGGTACCCGCGCGAGGAGCGCCCCGCGCTCGACGGCGTCAGCCTCCGGCTCGAGCCCGGCGAGCGGGTCGCGCTGCTGGGCCCGAGCGGCGCGGGCAAGACGACGGTCGCGAACCTGTTGCTGCGCTTCCTGGACCCGGAGCGCGGACGGGTGACCGTGGCGGGACGGGATGTTCGCGAGTACCGCCAGGACGACGTCCGTCACCTGGTCTCGGTCGCCGGCCAGGAGTCGCATCTGTTCTCGGCGTCGATACGCGACAACGTACGACTCCCGCGCCCGGACGCGACCGATGCCGAAGTCGCGGATGCACTCCGCCGCGCACGGATTTGGGACTGGATCTGCCGCCTCCCCGACGGGCTCGACACGTTCGTGGGCGAGGAGGGACGCGAGCTCTCGGGAGGCCAGAGGCAACGAATCGTCCTGGCGCGGGCGCTGCTCGCCGGCGGGCCGGTGCTGGTGCTCGACGAGCCGACCGCCCACCTGGATCCGCAGACCGCGAGTGAACTGGTCGACGACGTGTTCGCGGCCGCCGGCGACCGCACGGTGCTCCTGATCACGCACCGCACCGAGGGGCTCGACCTCGTCGACCGGGTGGTGACACTGTGACGACCGTAGCCGCAGACAGACCCGGCGCCGCGATCGCGGACCGTCCAGCGGGGTTCCGCTACGGCGTGGTCCTCGCAATCGTCCTCGTCACGGTCGTGTTCGAGGTGCTGGCCCCGGACGCCGACTGGGCCCGCGCAGTCGCGATCGCGTTGGTGGGCAGCGCGCTCACGGTGGCCGTCGCCACCTCGCGGGCGGGCGCCCAGGTACGCCGCGCCCGCACGTTCATCGTCGGTGGCATCGCATTCGTGGTCGTAGTCGGCATAGCCACCGGCCTCGTTCATGCGTGGGGGGCGTTCCTGGTGGGGACGCTGGTGGTCGCGTTCATCCCGATCGCCCTGGGCGGCGGGCTGCTGCGGCTGATCCGCGACGAGGGCGTCACGATCCAGGCTGTCGCGGGGGCACTGGCGGTGTATCTGTTGGTTGGCCTGCTGTTCGCATCCGCGATCTCGTTCGCGGCCACTGTCCAGAGCGGTTTCTTCGCTGACGCCGGACACGTCACGAACGGCGACCGCGTGTACTACTCGTTCACCGTGTTGACGACGACGGGGTTTGGCGATTACACGACGGCCACACCCGCCGGTCACGCCCTCGCCGTGCTCGAAATGCTGATCGGTCAGATCTACCTCGTGACCGTCATCGGAATCCTCATTGGCAACTTCGCCGGAAGGAGAAGAACATGAACGCTCGCTGGCCAATCCGGAGCGTGCTGGCGGGAACCGCCGGCACCGCCGCCCTGTCGCTCGCGTATGTGGTCGAGCGAAAGCTACGACCGCGCCACCATGGACAGCTTGACTACGACGACTCGCTCGTGCCCGGGCAGATCGTCGCGTCGATCATGCACCTGCCGCACGTGACGGCGCGTGAAGACCGGGACATCGGATGGACCTTGCGCTGGAGCTACGGCTCCGTGTTCGGCCTGTGGCACGGCATCCTGCGCCGCAAGGTCGGCGAGCCGTGGGCGAGCGCGATCTTCGGCGCCACGCTGATGACCGCGACGTTCACGCTGTTCCCGCTGCTCGGACGCACTCCTCCGCCGTGGAAGTGGCCGCCCGACGTGATGGCCACCTGCCTGGGCACCCACGCCGCCTACATCGGCGCAGTCGCCGCCGTGGACGACCGGGCCCGCCGTCTGGGACTGTGACCGTTGCTTCAGTTGCGGGTGTTCGGAACGCCCCCGGTGATCGACGTCGTCGCCGACAGTCTGCACCGCATACCGGGGGCTCGGCACGTGATCCAGATGGGCAACGGGGAGTTCGGGGGCGCGCTCGTGAGCGCCGACCTCGTCGACGACGCGGTCGACCGAGCGCTCGAGCAGGTGACGCGACTGGGCGTTCCGGCCGAGGACGTCGTGCTGGTCCGCCTCGAATCGATCGGCGCCTCGGTCGCCCAGCGCCCGCTGGCGAGCGTCGTCTGGGCCGACCTGGTGAGCCAGGCCGGAGCGAACGCGCGACCGATCCCGCGCTACCTCGTGTTCATGGCCGCGGCGGGGGTGATCGCGGCGTTCGGTGTCATCTACCAGAACGTAACGCTCGTCGTCGGCGCGATGGCGATCAGTCCCGACACGCTCCCGATCACCGCTGCCGCCACCGCGCTCGTGCTTCTGCGGTGGCGCCTGGCGGGACGCGCGGTGGTCGCGCTCGTCCTCGGGCTGGCCGTCGTCTGCGTCGTCGGGGGGGCGATGACCGGGGTGTTGAACGCCTTGGATCTCCTCCCCAACGGCACCAACATCAACAGCAGCTTCCTGGCCGGCCTCTCGACGGTCAACATCTCGACGCCGATCGTGGCCTTCGCCGCCGGCGTCGTCGGCATGCTGGCGCTCGAGACAAGGGCCAGCTCGGCGGTCGGGGTCGCGATCTCGGTGACGACGATCCCGGCCTCGGCGTATCTGGGGGTGGCCGCCGGCGTCGGACAGATCGATAAGGCGTGGGGGGCGCTGCTGGTGCTGGCCATCAATGTGTCGATGCTGCTGCTGGCGGGGTGCCTCACGCTCCTCGTCCAGCGGGCCTTGGGCCGGACCTCGCCAGACGAGCCCGCCGCCGCGCCTGACCCGCGGACCGTGATCACCTGATCGGGGTTATGCGCGGCCGCGTCGGTCCCGTAGCCTCCGAGCAACATGCCTGTCGCCATTCACATATGCCCGACCAACATGTCGAAGGACGACTACCAGCAGGTCATCGGAGACCTCGAGAAGGAAGGCGTCCACGAGCCCGAAGGCCGCCTGTACCACGCCGCCTACGGCGAGGACCAGGTGCAGATGTTCGAGGTCTGGCGCTCCCAGGAGGACTTCGACGCCCACCGCGATCAGCTGTTCGCCACGCTCCAGGGCGCCGGCGTGAACGTCGACAGCGTCGACGTTCACCCGCTCCATTCCGGCCATCCGGATTGAGCCCGCCCAGGACGGACTTTGGCGCTCCACCTGACCTACGCGAGGCTAGAACGCCAAAGAGCGATCACCCGGAAGGGATGACGACTCGGACGCTGTCCGCTGCGAGCATCGCGTAGCGTGAGCGCGACCCCTGCCGCCGCCACCGCCCCGCCGGCGGAGCCGACCGCTGAGCAGGCGTACGCGACGATGCGGAGCAAGCGGTTCGTCGTCCTGCTCGTGATCGTCGCGATCGTTGGGGTCATCGTTTCGCTCGCCGCGTGGTGCTTCCTGGAGCTGATCTATCAGCTTCAGCGCGAGCTTTGGACGCATCTGCCGCACGCTCTCGGCTACAACAACGGCCCGCCTCTGTGGTGGGGGCTACCTGTGCTGGCGGTGGCCGGCGGGCTCGTCGCGCTGGCGATCATGCGGCTGCCGGGCGAAGGCGGACACCTGCCGGCCAGGGGCCTCGCCATTGGAGGCAAGCCCATGAGCCCGATCGACCTCCCGGGAGTGGTCCTCGCCGGGCTTGCTGCAATCAGTTCCGGGCTCGTCATCGGTCCCGAGGCCCCGTTGATCGCGATCGGCGCGGGCGTGGCCTTGCTGTCGATCAAAGCGACGCGAAGGGAAATGGAACCGCAGGTGCTCGTGCTCGTTGCCGCTGCCGGCAGCTTCGCGGCACTGTCGTTCATCTTCGACTCGCCGCTGATCGCGGCCGTGATCCTGATCGAGGCGACCGGGATCGGCGGGCCGCGGCTGCCCCTGCTCCTGCTCCCCGGACTGCTCGCCGCCGGCATCGGCACGCTCGTCTCGATTGGGATGGGGTCGTTCACGGGGTTGAGCAGCAGCGCCTACGCGCTCGGTCCTTTGACCCTTCCCCACTTCGCTCACCCGACCGTCGGCCAGTTCGGGTGGACGATCGCGCTCGCGATCGCGATCGCGGCCGTGACCAGAGCGATCATGCTGGGCGGGCTCAGCACCTACGGCGTCGTGGCGCGGCGGCTGCTGCTGTTGCTGCCGATCGTCGGCCTGATCATCGCGGGGCTGGCGATCGCATTCCACGGCGCCACGGGCAAGAACGTCAACGAGGTCCTGTTCTCAGGCCAGGACGCCCTTCCCGGGCTCGTCGAGCAGGCCGGAACATGGTCAGTAGGCGCGCTCCTGCTGCTGATCTTGATTAAGGGCATCGCGTATAGCCTGTCCCTGGGCAGTTTTCGCGGCGGCCCGACATTCCCGGCCATATTTCTGGGAGCCGCCGCGGGAGTCGCGGCCTCGCACCTCCCCGGCTTCGCACTCGAGCCGGCGGTCGGGGTCGGGATCGGGGCCGGGACTGTGGCGGTGCTCCGGCTGCCGTTGTCGGCGGTCGTGCTCGCCACGTTGCTGACCGTCAAGTCCGGGACCGGCGACGAGCCGCTGATCATCGTCGGCGTCGTCGTCGCGTACCTGATCACGCTTCTTCTCTCGCCCAAGCCGTCGGGATCCGCGGCGCCGGCCGGCCCGGAGCAGACCGCCAGCCCGGCTCGCCCCGCCGCGGCGGCCGCCCCGCCCGAGCCCGCCTAGTGCCGGACTCCGACGACGTCAGCGGGCAGCAGTTCGACGCCCTGTTCAAAGACCTCAGCTCATGGGGCAGGTGGGGGCAGGACGACGAGCGCGGCGCGCTCCACCTCCTCACCCCAGCGCGCGTCGCCGCCGCCGTCGGGCTGGTCCGCGACGGCGACACGGTGACGCTCAGCCTGCCCCTCAACACCCAACTGGGGGCACACAATCCGATGCCCGCCGATCACCACATGACGGCCCTCGGATCCGAGGCGCCGGCGAGCAACTCGGTCCACTTCATCAAGGACTACGTCGGCGCCGACTATCACAACGACGGGCACACGCACATCGACGCGCTGTGCCACGTCGCCTACGAGGGCAAGCTCTACAACGGCCGGCCCGAGGGTGCCGTGACCGAGCGCGGAGCACCGGTCAACTCGATCGAGACGCTGAAGGACGGATTGGTCGGGCGTGGCGTGCTCCTCGACATCCCGCGCGTCCGCGGGGTGCGGTGGCTCGAGCCCGGCGAGCACGTCTTCCGGGCCGACCTCGAGGCCGCCGAGCTGACGCAGGAGGTCAGCGTTCAGGAAGGGGACATCCTGCTCGTTCGCACAGGGCATGCGCGTCGGCTCGCCGAACTGGGGCCATGGAACACGGCGGAGGCCAAAGCGGGTTTGCACCCCACCGCGATGCCGTTCCTCGCCGAGCGGGGTGTCGCCGCGCTCGGGTCCGACGGGAACAGCGACACCGCGCCCAGCAGCACCGAAGGCGTCGACTTCCCGATTCACGTGCTCGCGATCACCGCGATGGGAATCCACCTGCTCGACTATCTCCAGTTCGAGGATGTCTGCTCGACGTGCGAGCGAAAGCGGCGCTGGGAGTTCCTGTTCGTCGCGGCGCCGCTGCTGATCGTCGGCGGGACCGGATCGCCGTTGAACCCGCTGGCCGTCTTCTGAGGACGACCGCCGGCGCGCGCGCATTTCAGCCGAACGGACGACCGGACCCGGCCAGGGCCGCCGCCAGCTGGACCGCGGAACGAATTGTCGATCCCAGCACCGCCGCCTACGGCGATTGCCGGGAGGCCTCGCGGATCGCCCGCTTCTTCGCCCGGCTGACGTCGGCGATCGACGGCCCCGGCGCCTCCACCACCGCCGTGTGGGCAAACCAGTCCTGAAACCCGCGGCGCCGGCGGTCGAACAGGATCGGCACGAACCCCGCGAACAGCGGCAGCGCCGCCAACACCACGCCGACGCACCGCACCACCGCCCGCCGCGGCTTGACGCGGGCTCCGCCGACGCTCACCACGCGGATCTGCATCACGCGCGCACCTGGCGTCTGCCCGGTGGTCGACCAGAAGATCACGAAGTACAGGATCGACCCGAGGACGAACGCCACCGCACCGATCACGGCCAGGATCGTCCTCAGTTCGTGCGGGATGTGGAGCACCGACAGGATCAGCCAAGCGGCCGCGCCCACGATGACGTCCACGACCGTGATCAAGGCTGCGTCCACCAAGAACGAGACGACCCGGGTGGCGAGGCCGACGTAGCGCAGATCATCGACGAGCGCGGTCCCGGTGAGCGGCTCGCCCGCGGGCGCTGCCGGCAGTCCGCTCATCAGGTGCTCGCGTCAGGTTCCGCCGGGAGCACCTTCGGCTGCCGACCGATGAGCCGCCGGGCGGCGCGCTCCATCCAGTCGTCGGCCTTGCGGGATCGATTTCGCACCTCGTCGCCGACCTGATCGGCAAAGCCAAGGCCCTGCTGCGAGACCGCGGCGGTCACCGCGGGGCTCGCAGCGACCTCGTCAATCAGGTGCCAGAGGCCGTCGCTCGCCAGCAGCCGGTCGAAGAACCGGTCGAGCGTCCCGCTGTCGACCAGGCCGGCGAGGAACCGGTCGATCAGCCCGCTCTCGAACAGGCTGTCGATCAGTTGCGACACGCCGTCGCTCTCGAGCGCCTGCTTCAGCGCCGCCTGGATGTGCACGCTGTTGACCGCCACCACGACGACCCGCTCGATCTCGTCGCTCTCGAGCACGCGGTTCACGACTCGACGCTCGAGGCTGACGCCCGCATCCGCGGCGGCTTCCACGACGCCCGCGATCGGCCTCAGGGTGGCGGTGGCAGCGCGGGTCCCGAAGCCCACGAGCGGCCCCAGCGGGCCCAGTCTGAAAGTTCCTCTCCGCTCCTCCGACATCGTATGCCAGGACGATATTCGACCACGCGATGCTCGCGGGCATCACCCAAATCAGGCGATGCGTCTTCGGCGCGGTGCCGTGACGATGATCGGGCACCGATGAGACCGGAGATTGAGAAGTCCTATGGGAGCTGACGAGGGTGACGGCCGCGAGAAGATGTCTGAGGCCGGCTCGGCCCCGACCGAGCCTCTGGACCCGGCGGCGGCGCCTCCGACTGGTTTAGCGGCGGACGCCGCGCCGGAGAGGATCTCGCGCGGGCGGCTGATCGGGGTCGACGTCCTGATCGGCGTGACCACCCTGCTCCTGATCGTCGGCATCTTCGCCACGTGGGCCAATCGCCTCCTGTTCAGCGCCGACAACTGGTCGAAGACGAGCACTCAGCTGCTCCAGGACTCGAACGTCCGGACCAGCACCGCCAACTATCTCGTCGATCAGCTGTACGCGAACGTCGACGTCACCGGGCTGATCAAGCAGGGCCTACCGACCCAGCTGCAAGCGCTGGCCGCACCCGCCGCCGGCGCGTTGCGCAACGCCGCCGTCCAGGGCGCCGAGCTCGCGCTCGCCCGCCCGCGTGTCCAGCAGCTGTGGGCACAGGCCAACCGCGCCGCGGACCAGACGTTCATCGACATCGTCAATGGCCGGAAGGGCGCAGTCGCGGTCAACCAAGGGGTGGTGTCGCTCGACCTTGCCTCGATCCTCGACAACATCGCCGCTCGTCTCGGGTTGCCGGCGGGCCTCGCCCAAAAGCTACCGCCGAGCGTCGCCAACCTGGTCATCTTCAAGTCCGACCAGCTCAAGTACGTCCAGAACGGCGGCAAGGCGATCAAGGGCCTCGCCCTGTGGCTGACGATCCTCGTTCCGATCCTGTATGCGCTCGCGCTGCTCCTCGCCAGGGGTCACCGGCGGCGCACTTTGATGACGATCGGCTTCGCCGGAATCTTCGCGGGGGTTGTGATCATCCTGGCCCGGTCGGTCCTGCAGGGACAGGTCGTGAACTCGCTCACCAGCGACGCGTCGCTGCAGGTGACCATCAGGCACGTCTACAACATCAGCACGGCGATCCTGAAGGACGTCGCAGGCGCGGTCGTGTTCATCGGGATCGTCCTCGTCGCCGCCGCCTGGTTCGCGGGCCCCGCACGTCCCGCGTACGCGACCAGGCAGGCGATCTCTCCGTTCCTGCGCGAACAGGCGGTCGCCACGTACGGGATCGTGCTCGGTATCTTGGTCCTCGTGTTCATCTGGAACCCGATCCCGGCCACCGGCAAGCCGCTCGGAATTCTCGTGTTCACGCTGCTCGCGCTACTCGGCACCTACGTCCTGATCCAGCAAACCGCCGACGAATTCCCCGAGACAACTTCGGGGGCGGCGACACACGCGATTCGCACACGCGTCGCGACCATTCGCGAAAGACGTCAGCACTCTGGTGGCGGCGGCGCAGCAACGCCCGCCCCGGCGACGCTCGCCGACCAGCTCAGACAGCTGGCCGACCTGCGCGACAGCGGCTCGATCACCACCGACGAGTACGACACCGCCAAGGAGCGGCTGCTCCGTGGCTAGCGGCGCCCGCAGATCGGCTGGACTCCTGGTCTCCCTCGCTCTCTTCGCGGGTCTGATCGCCGCCTGCGGCGGCAGCAGCAAGCCGTCGTACTGCTCCTCGGTCTCAAGCCTCGAGAGCTCGATCAAGGCACTACCCAGCACGAACGTGATTCAGAACGGGGTGAGCGCGCTCGAGACTGCCGTGTCCAAGGTACAGAGCGACGCCCAGACCGCGGTGAACGCTGCCAAGAGCGACTTCCCCAGCGAGACCAGCGCCCTGAAGAGCTCGGTCGACACCCTCTCGGCGACCGCCAAACAGGCTGCGAGCTCGCCGAGCCCGGCCACGCTGGTTCAGCTGCCCGCCCAGGTCTCGGCCGTGGTGACCGCCGCCAAGAACTTCCAGAGCGCGACGAAGTCGAAGTGCAGCTGACGATCAGAGTCCCGTCTGGGCTTTGATCCGCCCGGACTTGACTGCCTCGTCCAGCGCCGCATAGTCAAGATCGTTCTGGTCCGCGTACGCCTTCGAGAAGTCGAGGATCGCCTGATCGAACACGTTGCCGCCGCCGAGGTAGGTCGCGATCGCGATCCGGTCGCCGCTGCGGGCATGCGCGCGCGCCAGCGTCCAGCCGCACAGCCGTCCGTACGCCGCCATGCCCGACGGGACCATGAGCTCGATCTCCGCCGAACCCTTCCAGTCCTTGAGCTGGCGGCCGTAGAAGTCCCGGGCGACGCCGTCGAGGCCGGCCTTGACATGCACCCAACCGAGGAAGATGTCGCTCGCCGCCTGCATCATGCGCTGACCCACGACCACACGCTGGGCGTGGTTCTTGTACACGCTTCTGCCGACGTGCTCTTCAAGCACCGACTCCTCGGCCTCCTTCATCTGGATGAACAGCGGGTCGCTGAGGTCTCGACCGAAGAACAGCCCGATCCACGCCCGGGTGCCGACGCTGCCGACGCCGACGACCTTCCGCGCGAAGTCGGCGAGCTGGAACTCCTCGAGGAGCTTGCGGCGGTCGTGCTCGAGCGATTGGCGGTACAGGCGAGTCAGCTGGTGCAGCCACTCGAGCGCGTCCTTGCCCTCCTCACCGGGAAGGAGGACCCGGAGCGGCACGATCAACGGCGACTGGTCGACGATCTCGGCGTTTCCGTTGACCCGCTGGGTCAGCTTCGAGAACGCGGCCATGCTGTCGCGGGTGTGCGCCTTTGCCAGCGTCGCCTCGGCCCGCTTGACCTGCCCGCGCTTGACCTGAGACGCGAACTGCTGGAGGACCGACTCGATCTCGAGGTGCGCGTACCAGACCTCGAGGTTCGGCATCGCCGCGAACGTGCGCATCGCCGTCCGGTACTCGTTGACCGTGTCAAGCACGATCCGGTCCTGGTCCTTGGCGCCGTAGTTGTTGTCGCGCGCGGCGATGATCATGCTCGCGGCCAGGCGTTTGACGTCCCACTCCCAGGGTCCGGGAACCGTTTCGTCGAAGTCGTTGATGTCGAACACGAGCCTGCGCTCGGGCGACGCGAACACGCCGAAGTTCGACAGATGAGCGTCCCCGCAGCACTGGACGGTCAGGCCCGAGCGCGGCGTCCCGGCGAGGTCGTGGGCCATGATCTTGGCTGCGCCGCGATAGAAAGTGAACGGCGAGACGAGCATCCGCCCGTAGCGGATCGGGACTAGCTCCTGCACACGCGTGCGCGCCTGGTCCTCGAGCAGATCAACCGGATCGGCGCGGTCATGCGGCGCCTCGTATTCGGCATGGCGAGATCGCGGAACTTCGGCGCGCGACGCCTTGCCGCGTGCGATCCGCTCGTCGACGGTGAGATGAACGACAACCTTCGCTCTTGGTGTCCGTGCAGTGGTAGGCATGACCGGTGATCGTGCCACAACGATCTGCGCCGTCCATCATCCGATGAGGGTGAAACGCCGGGCGTCCTCCGTTCGGGGTGATGCCGATCCCCGCACTAGGCGTGATAGTCGCGCCCGGTCGATGGAGCCAGACGGTTCATATGGTCAGGGCGTGACGTGGAGCCCGCAGGCGCCACGGTTCCGGCTGCTGCCGCTGCTGGTGTCGTGGCTCGTGGCCGGCGTGTCCGTGTTCATCGCCGCCGCGATCGTCCCGCACGTGAGCGTCGGCAGCTTCTCCGACGCGCTGGCGGCTGCAGTGCTTATCGCGGCGCTGAACGCCGTGCTCCCGCCGGTGATCGCAGCGCTCCGGCTGCCTTTCACGCTTGCGCTCGGCTTCGTGCTCGTGCTGGTCCTCGACGCCCTGATGCTGGTGCTCGCGTCGCACATCTCCACGAGAACGATCAGGGTCGACTCGTTCGGCTGGGCGCTGGTCGCGTCGGTACTGATCTCTGCGTCGATGATCGTGCTGGAGGTGATATTCGGCGTCAACGACGACGACACCTACTCGCTGCGCGTGATCCGCCGGATCGCGCGCCGGCAGGGCGGGACCGTCCACACCGACACCCCCGGGATCATCTTCCTGGAGATCGACGGGCTGGCCCGGCCCGTCCTCCAGCGGGCGATCCGCGACGGCAACGCGCCACAGATGGCGAGCTGGCTCGAGCGCGGCACGCATCACCTCGACGAATGGGAGCCGGACCTGAGCTCTCAGACCGGAGCCAGTCAGGCCGGGATCCTGCTCGGATCCAACGAGGACATTCCGGCGTTCCGCTGGGTCGAGAAGGAGACCGGGAAGGTGATGACGTGTTCCTCGCCCGCCGACTGCGCCGAGATCGAGCGCCGGCTGGCGAACGGCCGGGGGCTGCTCACCGACGACGGCGCCAGCCGCGGGAACCTGTTCTCAGGCGAGGCCGATGCGGTCATTCTGACGGTCAGCCGGATGAACGCCGAGAAGAAGGCCAACCCCGGCTACCGCGCGTTTCTGGCCAACGGCTTCAACGTGACCCGCCTGCTGGTTCTGTTCTTCTACGAGGCGGTGCTCGAGAAGTTCTACGCCATCCGCCAGCGGCGACGCAAGGTCTGGCCGCGGGGTTACCGCGGCGGGAAGTATCCGTTCCTGCGGGCGGCGCTGTGTGTCGGCGTGCGGGACCTGATCGTGTTCGGCGTGCTGACCGACATGATGCGCGGACGCCCCGCCGTGTACGCGACGTTCTCGAGCTACGACGAGGTAGCCCATCATTCGGGACTCGAGCGTCCGGACACGCTCGAAGCGCTGCGGAAGCTCGACGAGCAGTTCGGTCGGATCGAGCGCGCCCGGCGGTTCGCGCCGCGCCCCTACGAGCTTGTCGTCCTCTCCGACCACGGACAGACCCAGGGCGCGACCTTCAAGCAAAGAAACGGCTACGACCTGAACGAGTTCGTCGAGCGCTCGATCACGGACGGAAAGGTCGCGCGATTGTCGACCGGCGACGAGAACGACGCCGCCGTCGGCCACGCCGTTGCCGAGGCCACGGGTCGTACCGCTACCGCGGGCGGTGACGGCGTCGGGGATCGCGACGTGATCGTGCTCGCGTCGGGCAATCTCGGGCTGATCTACCTCATGGACGCACCCCGCCGCCTCACCCTGGAAGAGATCGACGAGCGCCACCCGCGGCTGCTGGGGGCCCTGCGCAACCATCCGCATATCGGCTTCCTGCTCGTCCGCTCGCGTGACCGAGGACCGGTCGCCCTCGGGCCCCGCGGCACTCGCTACCTGGCGGACGACGCGGTGGTCGGCGAGGACCCCCTGGCACCGTTCTCGCCTGGCGCGGCGGCCCATCTACGCCGGACGGACGGATTCGAGCACGTCGCCGACATCATGGTCAACAGCTTCTATGACGCCGACCTCGAGCAGGGCTGCGCGTTCGAGGAGCTGATCTCGTTCCACGGCGGCCTCGGGGGCCCGCAGACCCAGCCGTTCATCCTGCATCCCTTGGCGTTGCCGATGCCCGGCCGACCGATCGTCGGCGCCGCCGCGGTGCACGACGTCCTCCTCGGATGGAGACGGTCGCTACAAGGCGAGCCGGCGCGTGGGAAACCGCCCGGCGGTCTCCCACGCGACGCGCACGCGGCTATATCCCCAGGATCCGGGCCTTCTGCTGGGAGAACTCCTCGTCGGTGAGGATGCCCTGCTCGTGGAGCTTTCCCAGCTCCTGTAGACGGGCTGTGTCCTCCGCGGTGATCCCGCCCGAGCGGGCCGGGGCGGCTGCGGGCGCAGGCGCTGCCGGCGGCGCCTGAGCCATCGACTGCTGACCGGCGGCGTAGGCCTCGTCTTGCTGCTCCTCCTGAGCGCGCTCACGATGCTTGCCGTACATATACGCTCCGCCGCCGACGGCGGCGGCGCGCAACAGCGGGCGGCGACGTCTGAGCAACGGCATCGAACTAGCCGTCGCCGTCGACGTCGAGCCCCAGGGCGACCATAATCTCGGGCGCAGCCGCGACCACCTTGGGCCCGCCGACCTGCGGCGCCACCGCACGCAGCACGCCGAGGATGTCCTCCGGCGTGACCCCGTCCGCTAGCGCATTGCCAACCTGCCACGCATACGAGGCCGGCGGGGCATCGAGCGCGATCAGGACGGCGATCTTCACGAGCGCGAACGTTCGCGCGTCGAGCCCGCTGCCCTCGCGGTTGAGCTCGCGCAGACCCACCGCCTGCTCGAGGATGTCGAGGTTGCCGGCCGAGATCCCCGACAGGGTCTGGTGTGTATCTGCTCCGACTACAGCCATCTGGATCTCCTTGTGTCGCTGTTCGGTGTCGCCGCTCGTCAGGCGACGCTCTCGGGCGTGGGCGGCTGCAGGGCCTCTTCAAGCCGCTTGGTGTCCTCGTCGGACAGCGAGGTCTTGATCACGGTGCCGCCGTACTGCGACAGCGCCGCGGTCGCCTTGTCGGGCGTGACCTGCTCGATCACCAGGAACAGCGCCGAGGTGCCCGGCTTCACGTAGTCGCGCACCTGCTGCTGGAACGCCTTGTCGATGCCCTGCTTGCCGAAGTGGCCGAACAGCGCGCCCAGTCCCGCGCCCAGCGCGAGCCCGGCGAACGGGATGAAGAACAGCAGCCCGAACAGGAATCCCCAGAACCCGCCCCACCACGCACCGCCACCGGCCGAGGCGCCGCCGTGCGAGGTCTGCACGTGGTACTTGCCCTCCAGGTCACGCGAGATCGAGGCGACCTGGTCGGCCTGGATGATCAGCTCCGATTCCAGCTCGAAGACCGTCTGCCTGGCTTGCTCGGCGGTCGTCTGATCCGGGTAGCCGATCGCGACAAGTGTTGCCATGTGTACAGCTCCTTTCGAATGAATGTTCCTGCCCTGCCGCCGGTTCCCGAACCGTGGCCGAGCCGGGCGCGCGATTAGCGCGCGAGCCAAGCATGACGAAATCGCGCAACGTCCGTCATCACCCCAAACGGATGACCGATTCGAGGTCTAGGCCGTCATCGTCCCAGCTCGGTCGGTCCGCCGTGCAGAACGAACTTTGCCAGCGCCTCGATCGTCTGCCACGCCTTGTCGGGCTCGAGCGCGGACGGAGACGCACCGGGGTGGTGAGGGGCGATCCGGACGCGCAATGCCCCGGGGAGGACCCGGAAGCGCAGCGGCGGGTCGAGTTGCGTGGCCTCGCCGTCGATTCCGGCCGGCACCGGGCCATCGGACTCGATCTCGAACGTGGGGGCGATCCACTGCTGCATCGCCATCTTGCGCGCGACCGCGCCGTCGCTCTTCGGCGTGGTCGGCGCGAGCACAGTGATGCCGAGCACCGCACGATCGAGGCTTGGCCGGGTACCCGACCCCAGCGCCCGCCCCAGGCGATACGCGTTGTTCGACACGAGGATGGCGACGGCGGATTCCTGCCCGGCGGGACCGCGCCACAGCAGGTCCGGTGCCTTTGCGTCCGGTCCGAGCGCTTCGGGAACGGTGTCGAGCAACGTGTGCAGCTTCGCCTCTCGATATCCCGGACGCTGCACCGCGTCGGCGTACAGCCCGAGCGAGACGTTGTTGACGAACACGCGCTCGTTGATCTCGGCCAGGTCGACGCGCCGCTCGCCGCCGTTGACGAACGCGTCGAGCGCGCCGACGACGTCGTCTCGATCGACACCGAGGTCGAGCGCGAAATGGTTTCGGGTCCCAGCCGGTATGCACGCGTACGGCAGGTCGAGCTCGGCGGCGATCATCGCGACCACGGCCTGTGACCCGTCGCCGCCCGCCATCGCGATCGCATCCGCTCCCTGCGCCACCGCGCCACGGACGAGCTGCTCGAGGTCGTCGCCACGATGAAGCTCGATCGGCTCGATCCCGCGCCGGCGGGCCTCCTCGGCGAGCTTGAATCGCTCGGCCTTTCCCCCGCCCGACAGCGGGTTGTAGAAGAGGACGGGCTTGGACGGTCGCTCCGCTGGCGGCAACTCCGCGTGGACTTTGAACGCCTCGCGGGCCGCCGCCAGCGCAGCGGCGACGAACGCCACGACCAGCACGTCCTCGAGCACCCGGTTCTCGACTATCACGAGCACGACCGCGCCGGCGAGGAGCAGGACAGCCGCGGCCGATCCCAATTGCGCGAGCCGCGCCACGCCGGCGGATCCCGTACCACGCCGAGCACAGCGCAAGCACGACGCAGGCCAGCACTGTGAGGCCGTCCGGGAAATGCGCGATCGCCGCCGCGATCGCCAGCACGATCGCTACCACTGCTGACGCAAGCGCGGCGGCAGCCCAGACTCTGCGCATGATCAGCCTCCCACTCGACTCGACTCGACGGACAACCTGTCTTGGGCCGTGGTCACAGCCGAATGCTGCTTGCTCGTCCCGGCCCGTTCATCACCTGATTGGTATGAGGCGGGCGGGGTGCCGACCCTCCGGCGACAGGCAAGGGCGCACCATTGTCCACTTTCGCGGCGGGTGGGATCGTGCTGTCCAAAGGGCGGGCGGTTCGTGCCCGTCAGGGACAACAACCGGAGGACTGCAATGTCTGTTCGCGCAACACCCCCGGCGACCACGGATGCCGCCGGGTACGAAGCCTACGCGGACGACGACCGCGGTTATGGCTGGGTCAGCTTCGCGGGTGTGCTGTTGCTGCTGGTCGGGACCCTCAACGTGATCGAGGGCATCGCCGCGATCGGCAACTCGCACTTCTTCGCGGGCGATCAGCACTACATCATCGGCAGCCTGAAGACGTGGGGCTGGTTCGTGCTGTGCCTCGGTGTGCTTCAGCTCGCGGTAGGCCTTGGCGTGTTCGTAAAGAACCAGCTCGCGCGCTGGGCCGGCGTCGTCGTACTCGCAGGCAACGCGGTCGTGCAGCTGCTGATGATCCCCGCGTACCCGTTCTGGTCGCTCGCAGTATTCACCCTCGATGTCCTGGCGATGTACGGGCTGGTCGCCTACGGCAAGCGAATCGGCCCGCGCTGATTCGCCGCGACGGACCTGTCGCCGCCGGCTCGGCGCGGGTGAGCCCGCGCCGGGCCGGCGCCCCGTCGGCCGCTTCGGAGTACGCGGCGTCCGCCCGAGGTCCGACAATCGTCGCCTGATGGCGACGCCTTCATCCTCGACACAGCTGGGGGATCACGATCGCGCGCGGGCGCTGCACCTGCTCGCGCTCGAGTTCGGCTCGCGGGAGGACTTCGAGGATCCGCGGCTCGCCTACCGGCGGCTGTTCTCAGAGGTGCTGGGGACGTTCCTGCTGGTGCTGGCGGCCGCCGGCGGCGGGATCCTCCATGCCAAGGGCCAGATCAGCCTGGCCGCCGCGGTCGTCGCCCCCGGCCTGACGGTGATGGCGATCATCCTGTTCATGGGGGCGGTGTCGGGCGCCCACCTCAACCCCGTGGTTTCGCTCGCGTTCGCGTTGCGCCGCGACTTCCCTCCGCGCCGGCTGCTCGGATACGTCGTCGCCCAGCTGATCGGCGCCACGCTCGCGTGCCTGTTCCTGCTCGCGGTGTTCGGCAACGTCGAGCACCTCGGCGCAACGCTCCCCGGTCCCGGCTACCACGGCTGGCAGGCGCTGCTGATGGAGATCGCGCTGACCGGCGGGCTCGTGAGCGTGATCCTCGGCACCGCCTCGGCCGCGCAGAACGTCGGCACGATCGGCGCGCTGGGGGTCGGCGGCTACATCGCGCTCGCGGGCCTTTGGGCGGCCCCCGTCAGCGGCACCTCGATGAACCCGGCCCGCTCGTTCGGTCCCGCGCTCGTCAGCGGCGATTGGAGCAGCTACTGGGTGTACGTCGTCGGTCCGCTGGCCGGCGCGCTGATCGCGGTGGGGTTCGCGGTGATCCTGCGCGGCCGCGGGGGCGACCCACTATCGCGCGCGGCTGGGTCGGGCAAGCTCGGGTAGGGGACCGCTACCGCCGTGGACCCGGTGACCCTGGTGCTGCTCGCGCTCGCGGCAGCCGTGTACCCGACGCTGCTCGCCGGCGTGGTCCTGATCCTCGGCCAGCCGAAGCCCCTGCGGATGCTGCTCGGCTTCCTCGCCGGCGGCCTGACGATCAGCCTGGTCGCCGGCATCGCGATCATCAGGGCACTCGAGTCATCGGGCGCGTTCGACACGACCCACCGCTCGACCAAGCCGATCGTGTCGATCGTTCTCGGAGCCGTATCGCTGCTGGTCGCGTGGGGGATCGCGAGCGGCCGGATCAGCCGTGGCCTGCGCAAGCACAAGCGCGCGAAGCCAGAGCAGACCGCCGTGCGCAAGCCGTCGGTCACGACCCGCGCGCTGTCACGGGGATCGATCGCGATGGCGTTCGCCGCGGGACTCTTGCTCAACCTGCCGGGCGTGTGGTACCTGGAGGCCCTCACGGAGATCGCCAAGGCCGACCCCTCCACCGCCTCGGCTCTGCTGCAGATCCTGGTGTTCAACGTGATCATGTTCGCGCTGGTGGAGTTCCCGGCCGTCGCGTATATCGTCAGCCCGGAGCGGGCGGCCCAGACCGTCGAGCGATTCTCCGCCTGGGGCCACACCCACTCGCGTAATATCGCGATCGTCCTCGCCACGACCGTCGGGGTGTGGCTCGTCGTCAAGGGAATCCTCGAGTTGTGAGGTCACCGCCGTGAGCGGCTACATGGAGCTGCCCGAGGGCTGGACACGGGTATCCGCATCCGGACCCTGGCCGTTCATCACCAGCGAGGTGGTGCGGGCGCCCGACGGCACCGAGCATCGGTGGGAGTCGCGACGGCACCGCAAGCGATCCCCGGCTCGGCAACGCGCCACCGGCGAGGCGGACCGCGCCGGCACGGAGTCGGTGTGGTGGCGACCGCATCGCCGCAACTGGTGGATGGCGGTCCTGTTCGCTGTCGGGGCGCTGTGCTTCGCCGCGGGCGGCATCGCCTCACAATGGGCCGCGTCACCGCGCCCGTGGATCGGCGTCGCGTTTTTCGTCGGGTCGCTGTTCTTCACCTCGGCCGCGTACCTGCAGTACTCCGAAGCGGTCAACGTCGAGCGCGGGATCGGACCCCGCCGGCACGGCGTGCACTGGCGGCCGGCTTCCTGGGAGCCCCGGCGGATCGACTGGCTGGCGACGCTCGTACAGCTGATCGGCACGCTCCTGTTCAACCTCTCGACGTTCGCCGCGATGCACCACAACCTGACGACGCGGCAGACCAACGCTCGCGTGTGGGCACCCGACGCGTTCGGCTCGATCGCCTTCCTGATCGCGAGCGAGCTGGCCTTTGCGGAGGTGTGTCATCGCTGGATCTGCTTCAAGCATCGCACGCTGACCTGGAAGATCGTGGCCCTCAACATGCTCGGCTCGATCGCCTTCGGCGCCTCGGCGGTTGCCTCGCTCCTGGAGCCCGCCTCGGGTGAGCCCGTGAGCGCACGGATCGCGAACGCCGGCACATCGTTCGGCGCGATCTGCTTCCTGATCGGCGCACTGCTGTTGATGCCCGAGGCCGCAAATGAGGAGCGCGCGGCCGTCATGCAGCCGCACGAGAGCGAGGACCCGAGGACCTTGACTCAGACGCCGTAGCTGCCGATTCTGTGGAGGACCAGCGGGGTAGGTTCGAACGGCGATGCGAGACGAAGCGACATTCGACGATTACACGTTCGCGGTGCGGCCGCCGGCGATGTCGGCGCCTCCCGGACTCGTGCTGCTCGTCGCCGCGGTCACCGCGCTGATCAGCGCCGCCATCTGCACCGGCGCGATCCTGGCCCCGGCCCCTCCACCGGCGATACCGCTGGTGCTCGCGGTCTGCATCGGCTGCCCGCTGTTCGCCGGCTGGCAGGTCCCGCACGCGATCGCCGCACTCCGGTCAGAGCGCGCGGGCCGGGCCCTCGCCAGACTTCGCCGGACGCTCGCCGAACTGCCGGAGACCGAGCACCCGCTCGGGCTCTCATCGCCCATCACCTGATCCGGGTGATGCACGCACCCTGAACGCGCCCGAAGGTTGGCATCCCAATGCCCGCTGAGAAACCGAGGGCCAGATGAGCTTGAACACGACGAACGACGCCGGCAGTTCGGCGCTCGTACTCGAGCAGCGCGTGCTGGATCTCCCGCGCGACGCGCTCAATCACGACGGGACCGGCACCGAGGTCGCCTACGACCTGCTCGCTAACGAACTGCTGCTCGACGGCAGCGCCCGGCTGAATCTGGCGACGTTCGTGACCACCTGGATGCCGCCGCGCGCGTGTGCGCTGATGGCCGAGACGGCCGACAAGAACATGATCGACAAGGACGAGTATCCGCAGACGGCGGAGATCGAACGGCGCTGCGTCAACATCATCGGTCGGATGTGGCACGCGCCGGGCGAGGGAGACGTGACCGGCACCTCGACGACCGGCTCGAGCGAGGCCGCGATGCTCGGCGGGTTGGCGCTGAAGTGGCGCTGGCGCGAGCGGATGCGCGCGGCCGGGCAAGCCGACCGATCGTCCCAACCTGGTGACCGGCGTGAACGTCCAGGTCTGCTGGGAGAAGTTCTGCCGCTACTGGGATGTCGAGCCGCGGCTGGTGCCGATGGAGGGCGACCGCTTCCACCTCGGCGCCGAGGAGGCGGCCGCGCTGTGCGACGAGAACACGATCGGCGTCGTCGCGGTGCTCGGCTCGACGTTCGACGGGAGCTACGAGCCGGTCGCCGAGATCTGCGCCGCGCTCGACGGGCTGGCGGCCGCCGGCGGGCCCGACGTCCCGGTCCACGTCGACGGCGCCTCCGGCGGGTTCATCGCACCGTTCGTGCAGCCCGAGCTCGAGTGGGACTTCCGCCTGCCGCGCGTGCAGTCGATCAACGCCTCGGGGCACAAGTACGGGCTGGTCTACCCCGGCGTCGGCTGGGCGATCTGGCGCGACCAGGACGCGCTCCCGCAGGACCTGGTGTTCGACGTCAACTACCTCGGCGGCCACATGCCGACGTTCGCGCTGAACTTCTCGCGCCCGGGCAGCGAGGTGATCGCGCAGTACTTCATGTTCGCTGGCGCTCGGCGCAGAGGGCTACCGCGCGGTCCAGCAGGGCTCGAGCGCGGTCGCCCAGCACATCGTCGCGCGGAGATCGCGGAGATCGGCCCATACCGCCTGATCACCGACGGCAGCGAGCTGCCGGTGTTCGCGTTCACGCTCGCACCCGAGGTCACGCAACTACACGGTGTTTGACGTCTCGGCGCGCCTGCGCGAGCACGGCTGGCTCGTGCCGGCCTACACCTTCCCCGAGAACCGCGAGGACCTCGCGGTGCTGCGGGTCGTGGTGCGCGCCGGCATGTCGCACGACATGGCCGACCTGTTCCTCGGCGCGCTGCGCAAGCAGACCGCCGCGCTGCACCTGCTCGACACGCCGCTACCGCCCCGGTCCAAGGACCAGAAGGCGTCGTTCAAACACTGAGCCGCGCAGCATTGCGGGCGAGGCGGAGGACCGGACCGGGTGTTTGCCCTCGCGCTCGCCGTCGTCGCGATCGCGTTGCCCGACTCGCTCAACCCGTCGCTGATCGTCGCCGCCGTCTACCTCGCGCTTGGCACGCACCCGCTCCGGCGGACGGCTCGAGTTCACGATCGCGGCGTTCGTCGTGACGCTCGCGGGCGGGCTGGCGATCGCGCTCGGGCTGGGCGACCTGATCCGCGTCGCTGGTGCCGAAGCTGTCGCACACCGTCAAATGGGACGTGATCACGGCGGTCGGGGTACTCATGATGTGCGGCGGCGCCGTGATCTGGTGGCGGCGCGACGCGCTCGCCGGCCGCGCCCGGCGAATCCCGACGCCAAGCCCGACCCAGGGTGGCTCGGCGGTGCTGATCGGCGCGGGGATCGCCGGCGTCGAACTGCTCACCGCGTTCCCATACTTCGCCGCGATTGCGATGGTCCTCGGCTCGTCGGTATCGGCCGCCGGCAAGGTGTCGCTGCTCGTTCTCTACAACCTCATCTATGTCCTGCCGCTGATCGCGATCGCAGTCGTCCGCGCGATCATGGGCGAGCGGGGCGCGGAGCTGCTGGTCCCGGTCAGCGACTGGATCCAGGCGCACTGGCCGGCGGTCGTCGCCCCGATCGCCGGCGTGACGGGCGCCGCGATCACGACCTACGGAATCGTGCAGCTGACGTGATCGTGGTGCGCTAACGTGCCGGCGGAGGCGGCGGCGGAGGGCGATCGCGATAGGTCGGGTCGTCCCACCCGTCGCCTGGTCGGCCGCGCGGATCCGTAGCCCTCGCGGCCTGCCGCCTTCTCGCCGCTGCCGCGCCCGAGCTGGTAGACCGCGACCGCGACGCCCACGGCTCCGAGCCCGATCAGGACCCACACCCACCACGCAACTCCGCTGCTCGATTTGCTCGATGCGCCGGCGTGGTCCCGGTCACGACACTGGTCGTGTTGTTCTTGATCGTGGTCGTCTGTCCCGGCCCGGTGACCGTCGTCGTCGAGGTCTCGGTCGTTGTCTTCGGCGGCGCGGTGATCGTCGTCGAAACCGTCGTGGTGACGTCGTCTCGGTGGTCGAGGACGTGCTCGTCCCCTGAGCCATGGCGGACCCCGTCCAGGACACGAGCGCCCAGGCCACCAGCGCCCCGGCAAGGAGCGCGACAGGCGCGCGCACCGAGAGCTTGATGGCCGGCTTCACCAATGCGAGCCTCGCACTCCGCGGCCGCGGAGGCAACCCGGCGAACATGCCTCGCGCCGGGAAGCCTGCACCACCGTTTCGGCGGTCGAGTGGACTGCGCGCCGCGATCGGTGCAAGAGTTCGGAGACACTGATGAGCACCGAGACCGCGGACATTCGATCGGGTTGGTCGGCGCTGTTTCCGTGACGCGTTCAATCAGTCCCGGAACGCGATGGTGCTGCTCGATGACGACCGCCGGCACGTCGAGGTCAACGGCGCCTACGTCCAGCTCCTCGGATACCGCCCCAGCGAGCTGCATCGGCCGGCCGATCTACGAGCTCCGCGCCGACGGGTCGGCCGTGTCCGAGGAGCGATGGCATGCGGCGCTCCGCCAGAAGCAGTTCAGGGCGTGGCGAGCTGATGCGCGCCGACGGCGGGCGGGTGACCGTCGAGTTCGCGGGTCACCCGGAAATAGTCACCGGCCGCCAGCTCGTGCTGTTCGTGGGGTTGCGAGCCGCCCGTGGAGCCCGCCCGCGCGAAGACACCGCACCGGCAAGCGCGCGGCCGGACCTGTCGGGGCGGGAGCTCGAGGTGGTGAAGCTGCTCGCGATGGGGTTCAACGGGCCTCAGGTCGCCGAGGAGCTCCGGATCGCCCACAACACGGTTCGCACCCACACCCGCAACGCGATGACCAAGGTGGGCGCGCGTTCGCGGGCGCAGCTCGTCGCGATGTCGCTGGCCGAGTGCATGTACTGGCCCGAGACCGTCTAGTCGATCGCATCTCATCCCATTCGGAGGATGCCACGCGCGGCGATGTCGTGATGATCCAACGCCAGCGGTCGATTCGAGAGAAACGACGTCGTGAGCGAACCCCGCGATCTACTACGCCGCCTGGCGGCACACGATGAACGCTCGCTGCGGACGGCGATGTCGCCCACACCGGAGTTCGAGGACGACTACGCACTCACCGCGGTGGCGCTTGACCGCAGGACCCGCGTGCTCGTGCGCCTCGCGGCCTTGATCGCGGTCGGCGCCTGCACCGAATCGCTTCGCTGGGCCGTCGAGCTCGCGTCGACCAGCGGCGCCGACGACGACACGTTGGCGGCCGTCCTATTCACCACCGGGTCCGCGGCGGGCTCGGCGCAGCTCGTCGAAACCGCCCCCCGCCTGGCGCTCGCGCTCGGGTTCGAGCCTGCTGGCAGTCCGCCTGAGGCCTACTGACCGAGCAGACCCGCGTCCGACGCCCGCATGACGGCCTCCGACCGGGAGGCCGCTCCGAGCTTGCGGTAGACGGCGTGGGCCTGGGTCTTCACGGTGTTCGCGGACACCCCGAGCTGAGCCGCGATCTCGCGAAACGAGCGATGGCTCGGTAGGAACCGCAGGATCCGGAGCTCGGCGATCGTGAGCGACGAGGGCCCCGCGAGGCTGGTCTCGGCGAGCGCATCCATGTACGACCACGCATCGTCGAACCAACGCTTGAAGATCGCCTCCCCGGATGTCCTGCGGGCGAGGCGCGAGGCCTCCGCGAGCAGCGTCCGGGCGCCCACGACGTCCGCCAGCCACAGCGACGCGTGTGCGAGCAGGATCCTCGTCTCGGCGCCGTACCACGGGATGAAGTCGCCGAGCACCGTCAGCAGCTCGATCCCCGTGCGCAGATCGCGCTTGGCTTCGTCGGCTCGCCCGTGATGCGCCCGAGTGGCGGCCGACGCCGCGAACGCCAGAGCGCAGAGCGGGTAACCCGCCAGGCCCCGCTCCTCGATCACCCTCCCGGCGCGGTCCGTCAACTCGGCGGCGGTGTCCCAGTCCTGCTGCTCGATAGCGATCATCGCGGCCTGCGCCAGGCACAGCGACATCACGCTCGGCGCGGTCGCCGCGCTCAGATCGGCGCCCTCGTCGAGCAGTCCGACGGCGCCGGCTCGATCCCCGGTCAGGTGCAGAGCGGTGCCGTGCAGAAGCAGATAGATCGGACGCCACGAGCCGTCCTCGGGCTCGAGCCGGCAGGCCCGTCCGGCCGCCTCCGCCATGCCGCCGACCCCACCCCGGCCCATCATCGCCTCGATCCCGGCGAGGCCGGCGGCCAGCGAGCCGGTGGCTCCGGCGCTCTGGCTGCGGTCCACGGCGGCGGCCGCCGCGACCGCGAGGTGGCGGGCCTCCGCCGAGTTCCCGGCGGCCAGGAAGCTGTGCGCGGCCGCGAGCGCCAGCGGCGCATAGCCCGCAAGCTCCTCGCGGCTGAAACTGGCCAGCCAGCCCTGAACGATCTCGTTGCGTCCCTGCGTCAGGTAGCCGACGATGCCGGCCCACAGAAGGTCTCCGGTCCGCACCGGATCGTGCGCGCAAACGGCATGGGCGATCGCCCGGTCGGCATCTCCATGCGCCTCGCACCACGAACTCGCCCGATCGTGAAGCGCCCGCACGAGCTCGGGAGCGGTGCGGCGGAGCTCCCCCGAAAGCGCATCCCGGAACAGCCCGTGCCACCGGTACCGCTCGTGCGCCGGGTCGAGCGGGCGCAGGAGCGGTGTCGCCCGTTCGAGCCGGGTGAGGGTGAGCGCGGACCCGGGGCCGTCGAGCACCGCGTCGCAGAGCGGCCCCGACAGCTCCTCGAGCACGGACGTCCGGACCGCGAAGTCGAGGAGGTCCGGCGACAATAGCGACAGCACCTCGTCGCGGAAATATTCCGCTAGCCGATGATCGTCTCCGCGCACCCGGCTGAGCGCGGCGTCCGCATCGACCTCGTCGTGGACCGACAACGCCGCGAGGTACAGTCCGACCGGCCACCCTTCGGTCCTCATGACCAGGGCCTGGACCGCGCCGAAGTCGAGCTCGAGCCCGGCCTCGTGGAGCAGGATCGACGCTTCTGCGGGCATCATCGCGAGGTCCGGGACGCGGACCTCGATCAGAGCACGGCGGGCGCGCAGCCGCCCGAGCGGAAGCGGCGGTTCGGTCCGTGAGGCGAGCGCGACCATCGATCCGGTCGGCAGCTCCTCGAGCAAGGGCCCGAGCACGTGCTGCACGAGCTCGGGCGGAGCCAGGTGGGCGTCGTCGAGGACAAGCACGACGCCCGGCTCCTCGCCGGTGAGGATCGACCCCGTGATCGGTTCGAGCTCCTCAGGCTCGAGCATCGCGGGCGTCAGCCATACGAACTGACGCTTGTCGTGCTCAGCCCATTCCGCGAGCAGGCTCGACTTACCGTACCCGGGCGGCGCGACGATCACCGCCAGCGTCGCGTCCCGAGCCCGCGCGAGGCGGCGGACGAGCGATGCCCGGCGGACGAGTCCGTTGCGGGTCGTGCCGGCGCTCCGTCCGGGAACGGTCGCAGCTTTCGCGCGCGCAGCCGCGGGCTTGCGCGACGGCCGTTCGCGAAGAGCTGTGGCTGCTGCGGCGGGAGGCATGGGACGATGGTTGGCTGAGCAGCAGGGGCCTGCTGCTCCCAGGAAGAAACTCTCCGAGTGGTGGACCCGGGGCAAGGTGGCCCACCCCCATGTTCATGGAGGGGCGCACCACGGTCGCAATTCACGTGGGCAGGCCCGTCGCGTGAACGGCCGGTGCGTCCGCATCACCCGGATCGGGCGATGAACGCGCATCGCCCGCCACTAAGTTGGCGTCCGTGGACGAAACCGAACGCCTCCTCCGTCGCCTGGCGCTCAACGACGAGGAGTCCGTCGGGATGGTGCTCGGCAGCGGCTCGGATGCCACGGTCAGCGCCGCCCTGCGACCGAAGGTCGACGTGCTCGTCCAGCTGGGCGCGCTGCTCGCGCTCGGCGCCGCCACCAGTTCGCTCCGGGCGACAGTCGACCGCGCGGTCCAGGCGGGCGCCACCGAAGCCGAGATCGTCGGGGTGCTGGTCGCGGTGGCGCCGGCGGTCGGGCTCGCGCGGGTCGTCTCGGCGGCGCCCCGGCTGGCGCTGGCGATCGGCTACGACCTCGAAGCCGACGAGTGACGGCCGGCGGTGCGGCAGCGCCCGGCGGACAGGGCCCCGGCGGTGACGTCGGCGATCGTCGCGCCGATCAGAGCGCCCGCGAGCACGTCGCCGGGGTAATGGACGCCGGTGTGGATGCGCGAATAGGCGACCAGCGCCGCCAGCAGGTGTAGCGGAACGCCAACCACGGGGAGCACGTTCCCGACTCCGCCGGCGAACGCCACCGCGGCGGCGGTGTGGCCGGACGGGAACGACCGCGATTTCGGCATCCGGACGTGGCGTGCGACGGGGACCTCCTCGCCCTCCCGGTCCGGACGCGGACGGCGTCCGAGCGGCTTGACCACGACGTTCACGAACGCGGACGTCGCGGCCACCGACGCCAGCCCCGTGGCCGCGGCGCGGCGCCCCCGCGGCCCGCCGGCCACCGCCATCAGCACCCCCGACGCGATCGACAACCGCGAATAGTCGGCGGCGTTCGACAGCCGCCGCAGCGCCCGGTCCAGCGTGGGCGTCGGCGTACCCGCGATCGCACCATAAACGGCAACATCCACCCGTTCGGCCTCTTGCAGCCAGGACACTCCCGCACTATCCGATCGACGCGCGCGCAGCGCATCGTCCGGATCGGGTGACGAAGCCTGGATCGGACGCCGAGACCCGGTCAGCCGCCCGACTCAGGAGGCGTCGCCGACGACCGGCAGGTCGAGCTTGTCGGCGGGCAAGGCGCTGTCGGCGATCAGCAGACCGACGAGAACGCCGGCCAGCATCGACACGACGGTCGTGGCCTCGATTATCGGAACGCCCCTGACCGGCACGAGCTCCCGGAGCGCCCGCTGAAGCCCTCCGCGCATCTCGGTGTCCAGTCCGAGCGCCTCGTAGACGGCATCAAAGCTCGCCGCCGCCTCGTCGTGCGCGCGCATCCGGTTGAGCAGGAACAAGTCGTGTGCGCGCTCGCATCCGTCGCGCAGCGCGTCCTCCGAAATCTGGATCACGTCGATAGGCCTCCGACTGGCGGGACGCGCGATCTTTTACCCTGCAATTCGCGGGTCTAACCACCCTGCTACAGAGTCGTGCGCTCGCCCGGCGCGAGCACGCGCACGTCCACACCGGGGGCGTATCGCTTGGTGAGCTCCGCGAACTCGCGCGCCGGCCGCTCGGGATCGGCCGCGCGCCGGGCGGGCCGGGCCAGCGCGTACGTTCCCCAGTGGATCGGGATCGCCACCGCGGGGGCGATCAGCGCCGCGGCCTCGGCGGCGCTCTGCGGGTCCAGGTGGCCGGCGCCCACGCTCGCCCCCCACCCCCACACCGGCAGCAGCGCGACGTCGATAGCGCCCCGCAGCTCCGCCATTCCCGGAAACAGATCGGTGTCCCCGGCGAAGTACACGGTGCTCGACCCGCGGATCACGTAACCGACCGGCTCGGCCGCCGGCCCGAACGGTCCGCGCCTTGGATCGTGTACCGCCGCAGTGGCGTCGATCCGCAGCCCTCCGACTCCGATCTCCCCGCCGGGACGCAGCTCGCGCACGTCGCGGAGCCCGCGTCGGGTGAGCCACTCCCGTGACGGATGCGGAGCGATCACCGGGCCCGACCGGTCGAGCGCTCGCAGCGTCCGAACGTCGGTGTGGTCCGCATGCAGGTGTGAGAGCAAGACGCAGTCGACGGGCCCGGCGAGGTGGACGCGTCGAGCGATCCGCACCAGCGGACCGATCCGGTCGCGCAGCACGGGGTCCGTGATCGTCCGCACCCCGTCGATCTCGACGAGCACGGTGGCGTGCCCCAGCCACGTGATCGCCAGGGCAGTCGACGTGGCATCCGGTTCTGACGCGCGCGGGGCCGAGGAACTCATCGCCCCGCAATCGCATCGCTGCCGGCGGGGCTAGTCATCGTCCGATCGGGATGATGTCCTTGTGAAAATCCCCTCAGTCGAGCACTATTGGCAGGAAAGGGGCCGTGGCGGAACTGATGAGCACAACCGTGGAGCAAGGCCCTCGCCGTGCGAGCGAGGGGGCGAACAAGCGGATCCGAGTCGTGATAGCCGAGGACTCCTACGTGATCCGCGAGTTCCTCACCGCGACGCTGAGCGCGGAATCGGAGGTGGAGCTCGTCGCCGTCTGCACCAACGGCAAAGAGCTGCGGACCGCGATCGCCGCCTGGGATCCGGAGGTGGTCGTCACCGATATCCGGATGCCACCGTCCGGCGCCGAGGAGGGCGTTCGGATCGCGGCGTCGCTGCGCGACACGCACCCCGACGTCGGCGTCGTCGTGCTCAGTCAGTACGCGGAGCCCGCATACGCCCTCAGCCTGCTCGAGCACGGAACCGGTGGGCGCGCATATCTGCTCAAGGAGCGGATACGCAACAAGGAGCAGCTGCTAGACGCGATCAAGGCGGTCGCGCGGGGCGGGTCGGTGATCGACCCGATCATCGTCGACGTCCTGATCGAGGCCCGTTCCCGGGCGGCGAAGTCCCAGCTCTCCCAGCTGACCTCGCGCGAGCGCGAGTTGCTCGCCGAGATCGCCGCGGGCAAGAGCAACGCGGCGATCGCCAAGTCGCTGGTGCTCACCAAGCGAGCGGTCGAGAAGCACATCAACGCGATCTTCTCGAAGCTCAACCTGCCCGAGACCCAGGACGTGAGCCGCCGCGTGAAGGCGACGCTCATCTTCCTCTCCGAAGAAGCCGACAGCTAGACGCGCTAGCTTTGCCTCAGCTCCTCGAAGGAGTCCAGCCTCGGATGCGAGGTGCGCCTTGACGCAGTCGTCGGTCCAGCCTTCGAAAGAAGGCGATCAACTCTCCAAGCACATTCGGGTCGTGATCGGCGAGGACACGTTCCTGATGCGCGAGGCGCTCGAACGGATCATGTCCGGTTTGGACTACATCGAGGCCGTCGCCTTCTGCGGCGATCGCGCTTCGCTGACCGCCGCGATCGCACGGGAGCGGCCGGACGCCGTCGTCACCGACATCCGCATGCCGCCGACCGGCACCGACGAGGGGATCCAGGTCGCGCGCGAGCTGCGCGTCAGCGATCCGGACATCGGCGTGGTCGTCCTCAGTCAGTTCGCCGACCCGAGCTACGTGCTCGCATTCCTCGACGGCGGAAGCGCCCGCCGTGCCTACCTGCTCAAGGAACGGGTGAGCGATCCGCAGCAGCTCGTCGCCGCGATCGAGGCGGTTGTCGCCGGCGGGTCGGTGATAGACCCGAAGGTGGTCGAGGTGCTGGTGAACGCCCGCAGCGCCGGCGCCAAGTCCCCACTGTCGTCGCTCACCCGGCGCGAGCACGACGTGCTCGCCGAGCTGGCCCAGGGCAAGAGCAACGCGGCGATCGCCAAGTCGCTGGTGCTCACCAAGCGAGCGGTCGAGAAGCACATCAACGCGATCTTCACCAAGCTCGACCTCGAGAGCCCCGACGACATCAGCCGGCGTGTCAAGGCCACGCTGATGTTCCTGGCGAGCGGCAAGCGCCCGGGTTCTGAAGAGTGGTCGTCCGATAACTCGGGCTAGCGGGAAACGCTCCGCGGGATCTCGGCCGTGATCCGGGTGCCGCGGCCGGGCTCGCTGTCGAGCTCGAACGTGCCACCGGTGGCCTCGACCCGGTCACGCAGCCCCTGCAGCCCGCGATCGTTGCGCTCGTACGCGCCGCCGACGCCGTCGTCCTGCACCTCGACTGTCAGGCTCGCCGAGCTCAGATGGGCGCTGACGCGGATCACCGAAGCGCCCGAGTGCCGCTCCGCGTTCGTGACCGCCTCGCGGATCACATAGAACGCGGTGGCCTCGGTGGTCTCGTCCAGGCGGACGCCGGGGAGCTCGACCAGCTCGATCGACGTCACGGACCTCGCGGCGACGTCCTGGACGGCGCTCGCCAGTCCGAACTGCCGGAGCGCCGCCGGCTGGATCCCCTGAACCAGCTCGCGGAGCTCGTCGATCGCGACGAGCAGCTCCTCGTGCGCGGTCTCGAACGACGTCGCGGCGCTCTCGGGCGACTCCCGCGCGTCACGCGCGGCCAGGCCAAGCCGAACGGCGAGCGCGACGAGGCGGCCCTGGGCGCCGTCGTGAAGGTTGCGCTCGAGCCGGCGCCGCTCGTCGTCCGCGGCGAGCACGATCCGGGTTCGAGACGCGCGGACGCTTCTGGCGAGCTCCTCGCGCTCTGACGCCAGCGCCGCCACCGCGAGCGTGGCCAGGGCCGCAACCGCGATGTAGATCTGGGTGGAGGGGATGCTTTCGCTTCCGTTGACCATGAACTGCCCCCGGAAGTCCGTCGCTCCCCAGATCGTGAACGCGGCGCTGATCGCGATCGCGATCGTTGCGCCCCGCGGGCCGAACCGGAACCCGGCCCAGATCAGCACCGGGAACGCGAGATAGGTCGAAGCCCCGCCGACCTGCGCGGCGACCGTGCTGAGAGCGATCAGCGTCGCCAGCAGCAACAGCGCCTCGACGACGTGCCCGCGGAGCCAGGGATGCGGAGACGGAGTGCTGAAGGCGAGCGCAAGCGGGAGCACGATCGCCGCCCCGCAGAAATCGCCGAGCCACCACGTGCGCGATACCCGGAGCAGCGAACCGGCCGGGATCACGTGATGGAGCGCGAGCGCCAGTGGTCCGATGATCGCGCTGACCGCTGTCGCGACGGTGAGCGCCGCGAACACCCCGACCACGCCGGTGGCGGTCGCGAGCGGCGCCCTCGGCGACACGTACCGGCGCAGCAGCCAGGCGCCGATCAGGACCTCGAGCAGGTTGCCGAAGCTCTGGCCGGCGGCCGCACCGACCGGCAGCGCCGAGTAGTTGTTGACGAGCAGATCCCCGATCACGACCGCCGGCCACAGTCGAAGCCCCTGGAGGTACAGAGCGGCGATACCGACTCCGACCGGAAGCCAGACGATCGACGCCACCGGCCCGGCGAACCGGAACGCAAAGCCAAGGTGCGCGGCGGCGTAGTACGCGGCGACGAGGAGCGCGAGTTGGACGCCGTAGCTGCGCCGCGCGTCCCAACCCGATACGGACAGCCGGACGCGCGCCAGCGCCCTGTCCGGGGCAGCACGGACGGAATCCCCGATCAACACGGCTCCCGCCAAGATCTGTCCACGATCGCTGGATGATGGCTGGTATCGATCATCCGTGGACGAAAACCTCGCCCGGCGTATCGAACATTCGTCCACTTTCGGATGCAGCCGCTCAAGCTTTGGGTAGCGAAAACGGCGGAGAGGTTGCACATGCCCGTCGAAGCTCGAGCTGAGGGAGGGTGCACCGGCCAGGGCCCGGGCCACGGCCGCGCGGCATGTGCGCGCCCAGGTGAGCGAGCGCGCGACGTCAGGCACGACGTCGCGCTGCTCGCCTCGCCGCCGATCGCATCGCCGCCGATCGCCTCGCCGCCGATCGCGGCGACCGCGCGGGACGCCACCCGATGAGCCTGTTGGTCTACGGCATCGTCGAAGCGGACGGCATCGCGGTGGCCGGCACGGGGCTCGACGACCGCCCGCTGCGCAGCGTCACCGACGGCGCCCTGACGGCGATCGTCACCGATCACGACGATCCCGGCCCCGACCCGGAGCCCGCGACGCTCCAGGCGTACGAGCGCACGCTCCAGAGCCTGATGGATTGCCGTGCGATTCTGCCGATGCATTTCGGGCGTGTGATGGCCGACGAAGACGACGTCCGCGAGATGCTGCGCCGGCGCCGGCGGGCGTTGCTGGCGAAGCTCGAGGGGGTGCGTGGGGCCGTCGAGCTGGGTCTCCGCGCGCACTGGCAGGGCGGCGCGGATCCCACGCCCGACCCGCGATCGGAGACGTGCGTGGCGTACCTGCGGGACCGCCTCGAGACGCGCCAGAGCGCGCGCCTGCTCGCACACGAGCTCGATCCGCTCACCGCACTCGCGCGCAGCAGCCGTCGCGCGCTGGTCCCCCACCCCGATCTTCCGGTGCTCCACGCGTACCTCGTCGACCGCGGGCGGGTGGGCGAGTTCGTCGCGCTCGTGGAGGAGCTCGGCGGTTGCCTGGACGGCGTCGATCTGGTCTGCACCGGCCCGTGCCCGCCGTACAACTTCGCCGACGGGGGCGAGCAGCTCGTGCCCGCCGGCGCAGCCCGCCTCGGCTGACCGCCGGCGCGGCCCGGCTCAGCCGACCGCCGGCGTCCGGCGCTCGACCACCTGACCGCGGCCGATCAGGACCTCGGCGACCATCGAGGCGGGAAACAGCCCGTGCTCGACCACCCCGGGCTGAGTCGAGAGCCACGTCGCGAGCTCGGCCGGATCGTCGAACTCCGCCAGGTAGTCCGCGATCACGCCCCCGTCGGGACTGTGGGAGACCTCGCGCAGGCGCACCGCACCCAAGCGCGCAAGCGTCGAAGCGAGGCCGAACTCGGCTAGCTCCAGCGGGATCGGTGGCGACAGCCGGTCGACCACCTTGTTCGACGACACGATCACGATGAACCGGTCCGCCGCGGCGGCCACCGCCTTCTCCCGGGTGTGGGCGGCCCCTCCGCCCTTGACGAGCCAGCCCGCCGGGTCGACCTGGTCGGCGCCGTCGATCGTGAGATCAAGCCGGGACGGCGCCTCCAGCCCGGCGAACGACATGACCTTGATGCCGAGCGCCCGCGCCGCCTGCGACGTGGCCGGCGACGTCGCCACGCACGTGATGTCGAGCCCCCGGGCGGCGAGCGGCGGCAGCAGCTGCGCGGCGGTCGACCCCGTGCCGAGCCCCACCATCATCCCGTCCTGCACGAGCTGCGCCGCCGCTTCGGCGGCGAGCTGCTTCTCGCGCTCGATCTGGTCGGTCCCGGTCAGTTTGCGGCCTTCTCATGGTGGCCGCCGAACATCATGCGCATCGCCGAAAGCACCTTGTTCGCGTAGTCGTCGAGCCCGCGGGAGGCGAAGCGCGAGTACAGCGCGGTAGTCAGCACCGGCGCGGGAACGCCTTCGTCGATCGCCGCGAGCGATGTCCAGCGCCCCTCGCCCGAGTCCGACACCCGGCCGGAGTAGCCGTCCAGCGACGGGGACTCGACCAGTGCCTCCGCCGTCAGGTCGAGCAGCCACGACGCGATGACACTCCCGCGGCGCCACACCTCGGTGACCTCCGACGTGTCGATGTCGTACTGGTAGTACTCGGGGTGCTCCATCGGCGCGGTCTCCGCATCCGAATCCTGGGCGAGCTTGCCGGCGTTCGCGTTCTTGATGATGTTCAGCCCCTCCGCGTACGCGGCCATCATCCCGTACTCGATCCCGTTGTGGACCATCTTCACGAAGTGGCCGGCGCCGTTGGGCCCACAGTGCAGGAAGCCGGTCTCCGACGGGCTCGGGTCGCCGGTGCGGCCGGGCGTACGCTCGGCGGCGCCGACCCCCGGCGCGATCGAACCGAACAGCGGGTAGAGCCGCTGGACCACGTCGTCCTCGCCGCCAATCATCAGGCAGAACCCGCGCTCGAGGCCGTACACACCGCCGCTGGTGCCGACGTCGATGTGGTGGATGCCCTTCTCGGCCAGCTCCTTGGCGTGACGGATGTCGTCGTGATAGTGGGTGTTTCCCCCGTCGATGATCGCGTCGCCGGGCTCGAACACCTCGGCGACGGCGCGGATCGTCTGCGAGGTGATCTCGCCCGCGGGCACCATCACCCAGGCCGTGCGGGGCTTCTCCAGCTTGGACGCGAATTCCTCGAGTGAGTTCGCCCCGGTGATCCCCTCGCCCTCGAGCGCCTTGACCACGTCCGCATTGCGGTCGTACCCGACGCAGTGGTGTCCGTCGCGCGTCAAACGCCGCACGAGGCCGGAACCCATCCGCCCCAGTCCGACCATTCCCAGTTGCATCGGCTTGTCGGTAGGCATGTGATCGCTCTCCTGGCTGTCGGTGCTTGTCAGATTCAGCGCATCGCCCGGTAGCGGCGAATCAGCGCGTTGGTAGAGCTGTCGTGCTCCAGGGCGGGGTCGGTGTCGCTCTCGAGCTCGGGGATGATCCGCGCCGCCAGGACCTTGCCGAGCTCGACGCCCCACTGGTCGAACGAGTCGATCTCCCACACGACTCCCTGCGTGAACACGCTGTGCTCGTACAGCGCCACCAGGCTGCCGAGCGTGCGGGGTGTGAGCTGCTCGACAAGGATCGTGTTGGTCGGGCGGTTGCCCTCCATCACCTTGTGCGGGGCGACGTTCTCCGGCGTGCCTTCGGCCCGCACCTCTTCCTCGGTCTTCCCGAACGCAAGCGCCTCGGCCTGCGCGAACACATTCGACATCAGCAGATCGTGGTGGTCGCGCAACGGGTTCAGGTCCTTGGCGAACCCGATCAGGTCGACCGGGATCAACTTGGTCCCCTGGTGGATCAGCTGGTAGAAGCTGTGCTGCCCGTTGGTTCCGGGCTCGCCCCAGTAGACCGCCCCGGTCTCGTAGTCGACATGGCGTCCGTCGAGCGTGACGTGCTTGCCGTTCGACTCCATCGTCAGCTGCTGCAGATACGCCGGAAACCGCTTGAGGTACTGGCTGTAGGGCATCACACCGGCGGTCTGGGCGCCGAAGAAGTCGCCGTACCAGACCGCGAGCATCCCCATCAGCACGGGCAGGTTCTGCGCGAACGGGGTGGTGCGGAAGTGCTCGTCGAGCTCGTGGAAGCCCGCCAGCATCTCGCCGAAGCCGTCGGGGCCGACCGCCAGCATCGTCGACAGGCCGATCGCCGAGTCCATCGAGTAGCGCCCGCCGACCCACTCCCAGAACCCGAACATGTTGTCGGTGTCGATGCCGAACTCGGTCACCTTCTCGGCGTTGGTCGAGACCGCGACGAAGTGCTTGGCGATCGCCTTCTCGTCGTTCAGCGCGGCGAGCGCCCAGTCGCGGGCGGACCGCGCGTTGGTCATCGTCTCGAGCGTCGTGAACGTCTTCGAGGAGATGATGAACAGCGTCTCCGCCGGGTCGAGGTCGCGGGTCGCCTCGACGATGTCGGTCGAGTCGACGTTCGAGACGAACCGGAAGGTCATGTCGCGGTCGGTGTAGTGGCGCAGCGCCTCGTACGCCATCACCGGACCGAGGTCCGACCCACCGATGCCGATGTTGATCACGTTCCGGATCGGCCGGTCGGTGTAACCCCTCCACTCGCCGGAGCGCACGCGCTCAGAGAATGCCGCCATCCGGTCGAGCACCTCGTGCACCTGCTTGACCACGTCGACCCCGTCGACGATCAGCGACGCGGTCCTCGGCATCCGCAGCGCGACGTGGAGGACCGAACGGTTCTCGGATACGTTGATCCGCTCGCCGGTGAACATCGCCTCGATCCGGTCCGCCAGTCCCGATTGCTCGGCCAGCGCCACCAGCAGCCCGACGGTCTCCTCGGTGATCCTGTTCTTCGAGTAGTCCAGGTACAGGCCCGCAGCCTCGGCCACGAGCCGCTCGCCGCGGGTCTCGTCCGTCGCGAACAGCTCGCGGAGGTGCTTGCCGTGCAGCTCGTCGTAGTGCTTCTCGAGTGCCCTCCACGCGGGCCGCTCTCTAAGGGTGCGAATGCTCGGCATTACACGCGTGCTCATCGGGCCTCCGGGAGTCGCTGCGGCACGGCGCGCGGTCGGGCGCCCGCCGCCGATCGGTGTCTGCCGCGGATCCTGACAGAGTCAGCGCGCCTTGCGGCGCCGACTCTTACTCGGCGGGGCGCCGCCGGTGTCGGCCAGCGCCAGCTCGAGCAACTCCGGGCGATAGTCGGGCTCGAGCAGCTTCGACACCTCGAACCCGGTCCTCGCCAGATGAGAGGCCAGCAGGCCGGCGCTCCCGTCGCGGTCCCCCGCCTTGCAGGCATCGAGGATCTCGCGGTGATCCGCCGGTCGCCCACGCGGTCGGGCCCTGCCCGATGTGCAAGCGCCGGTACCGCTCGGCGTGGTCGAACATCTGCCCGAGCACGAAGTTGACCCGCTCGCCGGCGTGCGCGGTCAAGCCGCGGTGGAACTGCTCGTGCGGGAGGTTCCAGCGCCGGTAATCCTTCTCGGCCGCGAAGTGCGCCATCTCGGCCATGTGTCCCTCTAGTCGCGCGAGATCCTCGGAGGTCATGCGCGGGACCGACAGCCGGAGCGCCTCCGCCTCGAGCGTCACGCGCATCAGGTACAGCTGCTCGAGGTCGGGCGCGGTCATCGGAGCGACCCGGACACGGCGGTTGGGCTCGCCCTCGACGAGCCCCTCGCTCTGGAGCATTCGGAGCGCCTCGCGCAGCGGCGTCCGGCTGATCCCGAGGTCCTGAGCCAGCGCCACCTGCGACATCACGGCCCCGGGCGCGAGCTGGCCGTCGAGGATCGCGGTGCGAACCCGCTCGTACACGTCTTCGGTGTTCTGACCGTTGTCTGCCATCGCGTGCCTCCTGGCGTCAGGCGCCGAGCATGCTGTAGCCGCCGTCGGCGACCATGTAGGAGCCGGTGATGTGATGTGCGTCGTCGCTGGCGAGGAACAGCGCCGCGCCGGTCATATCCTCCGGCTTGGGAATCTTCCCAGCGGGCGTCCCGGAAAGCACATCCTCGCGTCGTCCCGCCTTCCACTCGGGGCGAGCCAGCAGCGCCTCGGTCTCCATGAACCCGGGCGCGAACGTGTTCACCCGCACCGTCGGGGCCAGCGCCTTGGCGTAGGACTTGGTGATCCCGAGCAGCCCGTACTTGCCCGCCGCGTACTGCGGGGCCCGAGGGCTCCCGCGGACGATCACGGTCGAGCCGACGTTGACGATCGCCCCGCCGCCTCTCTCGACCATCCGCTGGCCGAATTCGTGCACCATCAGCATCGTCCCCTTGATGTCGACCGCGAGCACGTGGTCGATCGCCTCCTCGGTCACCTCCTTCCACGACGCCTGGCCGGACGCCATGTCGCCGACGTTGTTGACCAGCACGTCGATCCCGTCGTGCTCCTCGAACGCCCACGCGGCCATCCGCTGGATGTCCGCCCAGGAGGTGATGTCGCCCTGCACGATCTCCGCCTCCGCGCCGGCGTCGCGCACGCGGGCGGCGGTCTGCTCCGCGCCCTCCGCCGAGCTGCGGTAATGGATCAGCACCTTGCCCGCTCCCTCGTTGGCCGCGCGCGTCGCCAGCGCGGAGCCGAACCCGGTGCCGGCGCCGGTGACCAAGAACGTCTTGCCCTCGAATCTGCGTTGCATGTCGCTCCCCGCGGTCATAGTGGTCTCTCACGTAAGTACGGTCGCACCGAGAGGCGCGACTGGTGGATGCCAGGCAAGGACGCAGGACCCCGACGTGTAGCGGCGCTACACGAGGGTCCGAGGACAAAGCCTGGCGCCGCCAGGCGTGCCTCGAATGCGATCGTATTTGCGTGAGGGGCCACTAGACGATCGTCCGACCGCCGTCGATGTACAGAACCTGCCCCGTGATGAAGCTCGCGTGCGGCGAGCACAGGAACAGCACGGGATCGACCACCTCGGGCAGCGTCCCGAACCGCCCCGCCGGAATCAGCTCAACGAGCGCCGCGCGCTTGTCCGGATTCGCTGCCAGGTAGCTCCGAGTCAGGGTCGTGTCCATGTACCCCGGCGCCACCGCGTTGGCGGTGACGCCGTCCCCGGCGTACTCGTGCGCGATCACCCGCATCAACTGGTTGATCGCGCCCTTGGTGGCGGCGTACGGGCCGTGGTGCTTGTGGCCGCTGCGTCCGGCGACCGAGGAGAAGAACAGAATCCGGCCGCTTTGTTGGTCGCGCATGCCGACCGCGGCTTCGGTTGCGGTGTGGAACGCGCTCGTCAGGTTCACGCCGACGATCCGGTCCCAGTCGCTCGCGCTGTACTCCTCGATCGGCCTGCGGTCGTTGATGCCCACGCAGTGGACGAACACGTCGAGGCCGCCGAGCCGCTCGCGCGCGCTCGCCACGGCGGCGCGGGCGGCGCCGGCATCGCTCAGGTCCGCGGCGTGGCGCGCGACCGTTTGATCGTTCAACCCCGCCATCGCGTCATCGTTGACGTCGACGACCGCGATGGTGGCGCCGGCGGTCGCGAATCCGTCCACCAGCGCCCGTCCGATCGTCCCCCCGCCGCCCGCGATCAGCACGCGCTGGCCGGTTAGCCCCAGCCAGTCAGACACTCGGCGTCGACTCCCGGTGCGTGAATACGTTCAGCGTGACCGCCCCGTCACCGGCGCCCGGGACGGTCGCCGAGTGCGGCGTGCCCCCTGGGAGCGTCGCGACCTGACCGGCGCCGAGGTGAACTGGCTCGCCCGCGACCACGAAGTCGATCGCGCCCTCGAGCACCGTCGTGATCTGGTCTTGAGGGTGTTGGTGCTCCTCCCAGCTCGAGCCCGCGCCGTATCGGTAAAGCGTCGCGGTCAGCTGCGGCGTGTGGACGGTCGCGCCGAAGATCCCGGGGCGCACCTCGGCGAACTCCTGCTCGCTCCAGTCGATCTTCTGCGGCGAATCCATCGTCGGTGGATTATTGCATACAGTTTGAGCATCCGTCCACAGTACGCCGAACTGTTCGGGTGGACTTTGGCGCTGATGTCCCGTATATGTCAACGCGATCGCCAAAGTCCGGGTGCTCCTACTCGTTCCAACTCCACTCGAGGCCGCGAATGAGGTCGACCATGGCGCGGTGAAGCGGGACCGCGACGCCGGCCTCGCCGCCGGCGCGGACGATCCCGCCGTTGAGCGTGGCGATCTCGGTGCGACGCTTGGCCGTGACGTCCTGGAGCATGCTCGGGCGGTGGCCGTAGTTGGCCTTCGCCGCGCTGTACACGAGCTCCGCCGGATCGTCGTCGAGCTCGATGCCGAGCGCGCCGGCGACAGCGACGCCCTCGCGGAGCAGCTCGTCGACGAGGCGGATCGTCGGGGCGTAGTCGCACAGCTCGCCGTGGGTCAGCCCGGTCAGCGCGCACAGCGGGTTCGTGCTGGCGTTGAACAGCAGCTTGGTCCACTGGGCGCCGCGGGCGTCGGCGCGGACGCGCGTCTCCATCCCGCTCTCGTTGAGCCAGGCGGCCAGCCGCTCGATCTCCTCGGGCCTCGCCGGCTGCGGCTCGAACGGCCCGATCCAGGTCGGCCCCGGACCGACCATGTGGATCACCCCCGGCGCCACGACGTGGCCGGCGGGGAGCGTCACCCCCCGGATCACGCGCGGGACGTGCTCGGCGATCACCTCCTCGTTGCCGATGCCATTCTGCACGCTGCAGACGGCGCCGTCGGCGAAGATCCGCGCCGTGGCCGCGATCGCCGCCTCGGTGACGGTGCCCTTGGTCGCGACGATGCCGAGCGGGCAGCCCGGGATCTCCGCGGCGTCCGTCCGGGCGTGAACGCGCCCAGTCAGCTCGACGTGTCCCGTGACGCGCAGCCCGTCGGCGTTGATCGCCGCGACGTGCTCGGCCGACGGATCGAATGCCCACACCTCGAGCTCTGGGAGCTGCGCGAGGTGGGCCGCGAACAGCCCGCCGATCGCGCCGGCACCGACGATGCAGATCCGCTCGGCCACTACCCCGCCGCGACCGCCGCCGCGATCTCCTCGCAGACGGCGGTGTCCGGGCCGGCGATCCCGAGGCCGCCGACGACTCGACCGCCTTCGCGAAGCGGGATGCCGCCGGCCACCGTCAGCACGCGGTACGGGAGCACGGACGTCATCGCCGGATCGATCTCCGCGCTCGGACGCTGGAAGCTGGCGGCGCCGGCGGCGACCGCCTCGGCCACGAACGGCGCCGCGGTGGGCGCGCCGTCCATCGTGTCCTGCTGGATCGGATCGCCACGCGAGTCGACGATCGCCACGGCGATCAGCGCGCCGCGCCGGCCCGCCTCGGCGATCGCCCGGTCGGCGAGCCCGAGCGCCCACTCGTGCTCGGGCTGACGCGCCGGCGGCGGGTCGCTGTAGCCGAGCCCCGGCTCGTCGGGCAGCTCCCCGAACGCGTCGAGCCAGCGCTTCTCGTCGTCGCCGTGCTGGCCCTCGATACGGCAGTCCCAGCGCCATAGCACGATCAGGTCCTCGGAGTTGGCGGGCTTGCCGTCGGCGATCAGCATGCGCCGGTCGATCCCGGGGATGTCGACGAACGGGCCGACGGTCGCGCCCGACGCGCTGAAGCCGCCGACGACGACGTCGCGCGACGTCCAGATCGGCATCCCGCCCGCGCCCGGGAAGATCGCCTCCGGCGAGCACGCCACGAACCCGGCGGCGATCGGCGGCGGCAGCGTCGCCATCCGCAGGTGATGCTCGGTGCTCGGGATCTGCTGGGTGGCCGAGATCCACGCTTTGGACCGCGCGCGCGCCATCCCGCCGGCGCCGCCACGGTCCATGCGCGACGCCGACACGAGCACGCCGCTGGCCCCCACGACCGCGAACGCGCCGCGCACGCCGATGTGGGCGGCCTTGTCGATCGCGCGGGCGATCAGCTGCCGAGCCTGCGTCAGCGGGATGTCGATCGCGTGCCCCATGGTCGTCGTCGTTGCGGCCGCCGCCCGCCTAGGCAAGCGCGCGCGGTCCGGACCGCGGGGTGATCAGGCAGTCGAACCGCTCGTAGATCGACGCGCGCTCTGAGATCTCGTCCGCGAGCGCCCCCTGGGCGCCGGCCGTCTCCTGCACCTCGCGGAAGTGCGCGCGCTTCTCGGCGAGCGCGATCACCGACCGCTCGAGGCCCTCCGGATCGTCGAAGCGCACGGCGGCGACCCCGTCCTCGACAGCCAGGCGCCCGGCAGCCCCACACGTGGCGCACTCGACGGCGTCGCCGCGAACCGAGACGATCGACAGGTGGCAGAGGGGGCACAGGCCGGGATCCCCGCGATACTGCACCTCGTCGAACGGCAGTCCGAGCTGCTCGCCGACGCTGCGGCCGACGCGCGCGGCCGCCACCAGCGCGGTCGCGTCGAGCACCACCGACCGCGGCATCCCCGCGCCGCCGACGAGCAGCTGGTCGGCGACCGCCATGTGAGCCGAGAACGTCATCTGGTGCATGAGCGGCAGCGCCAGCGACTTCCACTGGCTCGTGAGCGCGCCACCGACGGCGATGAAGCCCGCCACGCGGGGGCGGAACACCCGCTCGTCGTAGGGGAACGCAACCGGCGGGGTCTCGCCCCCCTCGAGCATGCGCCGGTAGTTCTCGGCGAAGGCGACGTCCGCGGCCGGGCCGGACAGCCTGTCGGCCACGAGCTTCAGCTTCCCGGGCACGGTCCGCGAGTAGATCGGCGCCGAGACGATCAGGCCGTCGCTGTCCATCAGCTGATCCCACAGCCAGCCGCCGTCGTCCTCTCCCGTGAGCGTCGGCCGGACCCACCGGCCGCGTCGGCAGGCTCACGTCGTCGAGCCGGACGAGGGCGACGTCGGCCCCCGCCTCGGCCGCGGCGCCGAGCGCGATCTTGATCAGGATCTCGGCGCTGCCGTCCGGGTTGCCCGCGCTCAGACCCAGCACCCTCATGCGTGCACCTCCGCTTCCTCGGGGCGGCGCAGGCCGCCGCCGCCGAACCGGCCGTGATCTGAGGCCAGCTCCATCAGCGGGTACGTGGCGTCGCGCATGTCGGCCTCGTAGGCGCCGATCGCCTCGAGCAGCGGCCGCTCGCCACGATCCGCGGCCGCGAGCTGGTCTCGTAGCACGGCTGCGTTGCGCATCGCCATGTTCGCTCCCTTGCCGAGCGTCGGGAGCATCGCGTGGATCGCGTCGCCGACGAGCGTGACCCGGGAGGCCGGCCACGGCGGCGTCGGATCAAGCCGCCGGAATGGGTGCGAGAACAGCGACTCGAGCTCGATCCGGTCGACCAGCCCCCGGATCGCCGGATGCCATGCGGCCACCGCCTCCCCCATCGCCGCGTGCATCTCCAGGGCGGTGTCGGCGGTCCACTCCGGCGGCGCCGGCACGACCGTCCCCGGTGCGATCCCGCCCGAGAGCTGCATGTACGGCGGCGCGACGCCGGCCCCGGGCCGCCGGGGAACGCATTGACCGAGTGACAGCATCACGCCCCGGTCGTCGCGCGCGATCACGAACGCGGCCGACAGGACCTCGGGAAGCTCGGCCAGGATCTCGTCGGTGAGCGGCGAGCGGCCGAACAAGCCGAGCGCGCCGACCGGCGCGGGAACGATCGCCACCTCCGGCATCAGCTGGCGGCGGATCGCCGAGCCGACCCCGTCGGCGGCGACAAGCACGTCTCCCGCGGCCGTGCGGCCGTCCGCGAGGCGGAGCTCGACCCCATCCTCGCCGGCGGCAAATCCAGCGACCGCCGCCTCGTAGTGCACGACGCCCGCGAGATCACTCGACAGGATCTGGCGGAACGTCCCCCGGTCGATCGCCGTGTGCGGCCGCTCGCCGCCGTTCGGCGGTCCGATGTGGGGCGCGGTCGTCAGCTCCCGGCATTGGCTGTCGATCACGACCGCGACGTCCGGTCGGCCCGGGGTCCGGTGCGAGGCGTCGAGATAGCGCTCGTACAGCTCGGCCGGCAGGCAGGCTTCGAGCGCGTTGCCACCGTCGGCGTCGAGGGTGAGGCGGTAACCGGAACGTCGGCCGTCCGGCGGCTCCCGTTCGAACACCTCGCAGTCGATGCCCGCACGGCGCAGGCCATGGGCGAGGGTGAGACCGGCGACGCCACCGCCGGCGATGAGGACCCTGAGCGTCGCCATCGTCCGACGCCTCAGCCGGCGAACGCGATGTCGAGTTCCGCCGCGGCGGCGGACAGGCGGTCGCGGTCGACCGGACCCGGCTGCTCGGGGAATATCCGCTGCTCGGCGACGTCGCCCGCCACCTCGTAGAAGCGCTCCACCCCGGCCGGGCCGTACATGCTCGCGAACCGCGTCAGATGCGCGTCCATGGCGTAGGTGTGCTCGGCGCCGGCCGGGACACTGACGAAGTCGCCTCGAGTCAGGAGGTGCTCCTCACCCTCGACGGTCACGAGCAGCCTTCCGTCGATGCAGTAGATCGCCTCGTAGGTGCGCTCGTGCACGTGGGCCGGGACCGCCGGGCCGCGCGGGCCCTCGGTGACGGTCATACCCAGCCGGCCGCCGGATTCGGCGCCGGTCATGAGCTGGTAGGCGACCTGGCCGAACAGCACGTGGCGCGGACCCTCCCCGGCACGCAGAAAGTACGGCTTGGATTCGCCCGGCAGTGCATCGTCGGGGCCCGTGGTCGCCTCGGCGTAGGGCTCCTCGGGGAAGTACTTCATCCCGAACTTCGCCTCGGCGGCGCCGAACTTGGCGAACGGTGGCGGGCTGTCGTCGACTTGCGGATACGCCGGGCCCGCGTACGGAGAGCCGGTGAAATCGAAGAACCGGTCCCAGCCGGCCGGCGCGATCGGCCCCATGAACTGGCTGTAGTGCCCGTGGAACTGGTAGGCGTGAAGGACGCCGGCGGGCACGCTGGCGACGTCGCCGGGATGGAGAATCCGGCTCTCGCCGTCGGCCCACACCTGGACATCGCCGCGCACGCAGAAGAAGTAGTCGTGCTCGCGCTCGTGGCGGTGCATCGGGATCGGGCCTCCGGCCGGGCCGACCGCGGTCATCACCGACATCGCGCCGGCGGTCTCCTCGGTCCCGGCCAGCGCGCGGCCGACCTGCCCCAGCAGCAAGTGCGCACGGCCGTCGCCGTCTGCGAGGTAGTAGGGCACGGGCTCACCCGGCAGCTCACGCACGGGGGCCGGCGAATGGACCTGGTGGGACATGGGTCTCCTCAGCCTCGACTCGATTCCGGTGTTGTATACAGTTATACCAAATGCGTGCAGTCGGTGATTTCGCGCAATGACCCGGATCGCGGCCGTTACCGGCGGCGCTCTGGTTCTGCGTTGAGCTCCGCGCCGTCGGCGATCAGGTAGGAGCAGAACCGGCCCTCCGGATCGCGCCGGGCCCGGATCTCCTCCAGGCGGCGGAAGTTCTCCTCGGTGAGGAACCGGTCCGGTCGGCGCGTGAAGTCGGTGTCGCCGAGGTAGACGCCCTTTCCGAGCGTCGCGAGCCGGGTCGTGTGGTCGACCACCCAGTCGCGGTGGCGCTCGTCGTCGACCGGATCGGACCAGACCGCGTAGGTGGCGATGTAGACGCGGCCCTCGACGGAGAACGCCATATCGGGCAGCGGCCGGCTCGGAGCCCAGCCGTACCAGATCGAGAACGAGTGCTCGGTCGGGAGCTCTGACCACAGCGCCCTGAGGTGCGGCGCGAGCTCCGAGGCTCTGGCGTCGGTCCAGGTGCAGTCGACGGCGTACCGATGGTCCTCGGGGTTCTGCGCCGCCTGTGCCTCGTTCTCCTGCTCGACCGTGGTCGGGCCGTGCTCGTGCGCGATCGCGCGGTCGGCGATCGGGCAGGTTTGCAGGGGCGCCAGCACGCGCTCGGCTTCCTCGTCGCTCTCGCACATCGCCGTCGTGTGGAGCAGCAGCACGGGCGGACCCTCGGGGCGAGGCAGGCGCGTCGCCGCGATCACCGGCTCGACGACGCGGTCGAGCGCCGGCAACAGCTCGTCGACCCAGCCGAGCAGCGGCTCGAGCTCCGCGAGCTCGAACATCCACGTGTCGTGGGTCATCGCCCGCGGCAGCGGATACGTGCGCAGATGGAAGCGCGTGATCACGCCGAAGAACCCCGGCCCGGCGCCGCGAGCGGCCCACAGAAGATCCGAGTTCTGCTCCTCGTCGGCCCGGACCAGCTCGCCGTCGGCCGTGACGACGTCGATCGCGGCGACGTTCTCGCACGCCCAGCCGCACTTGCGGCCGTTCCACCCCTGGCCGCCCTGCAGCAGGAAGCCCCCGATCCCGACGCTCGGGCAGTGCCCACCGGGAAACGCGCGGCCGTGCGAGGTCAGGAACGGCACCAGCTCGGCGCCGCCCTTCACCGCGGGGCTCGCGGTGACGATCCCAGTGTCCGGGTCATATGTCATCTCGCGCATCAGACCGAGGTCGATCAGCAGCGCCTCGTCGCGCACACTCCAGGCGGCCCAGCTGTGACCGCCGGCGCGCACCGACACCTGCAGGCCCCGTTCGCGGGCGAGCCGGACGCCGGCGACGACGTCATCGTCGCCGTCGGCCACCAGCACGGCAGCCGGGTAGCGCTCGGGCCTGCGGGCGTTGAACACCCGGCCCACCCGCGCCTCCTCATAGCCGGGGTCGCCCCGCCAGACGATTTCGCCCGTCGGGGTCACGAGATCAGCGACTGGCCGCCGTCGACGACGATGTCGACCGCATTCAAGTACGCGGCGTCATCGCTGGCGAGGAACAGGGCCACGCGCGCCACGTCGTCGGGCTGCCCCAGCCGGCCGAGCGGGTGAGCGCGCAGCATCTCGTGGACCGGATGCCCAGGCTGTTCTAGGAACGGCTCGATCTGTGGTGTGACGATCAGGCCGGGACTGATCGAGTTCGCGCGGATGTTGTGGCGAGCACCGGCGGCGGCGAGGTGCCGCGTGATCGACAGCACGCCGCCCTTGGCGGCGCCGTGCGCGGCCTGCTCGATGAACGTCGCGCCGCGGTGGGCCGACACCGACGCGGTGTTGATCACGGTGCCGCCGCCCCGCGCGATCAGGTGCGGCCAGGCGGCGCTCGTCACCGTGAAGATCAGGTCGAGCTCGTTGTGGAGCGTGAACCGCCAGTCGTCCCAGCTCAACTCGGCGAACGGCCCCACTCGCGGCGCCGAGGCGTTGTTGTAGACGACGTCGATCCCGCCGGCGCGCTCGGCAGCGTCTTCGACCCACGCCGCGGCGGCCCCCGGATCGGCGAGATCGACCGGGGCCGTGCAGTGCATGTCGCCCCCGCCCGCCCGAATCTCCGCTGCGATCGCCTGCGCCCGCGCTGCGTCGAGATCGCATCCGATGACCGTGGCGCCCTCGGATGCGAACAGCGCCGCCGCGGCCGCACCCTGGCCGCCGGCGGTCCCGGTGATCAGTGCCACCTTGCCGTCGAGCCGGCCCATCAGCCGAGCTCCACCAATTCCACGAGGTTGCCCTCCGGATCGGCCAGGAACGCGAACCGGACACCGGGCTCGGGGGAGTCGGCCGGCGGCATGACCGCGGTCGCCCCCGCCTCGATCGACTGCTCCCACAGGAGGTCGATGTCCGCGGCCCTGACCGCGAAGTGGTTGTAGCCCCGAGTCGCGTGCGCCTCGATCGGGTTGGCGGCCTCGATCCCCGGCGTCGATGCGGCGTGCTCGAACAGCTCCATCCGGAACCCGGATGGGTGCGTGAGCATCACGCCGCGGATCGGGTGCGGCGGCAGCTCGAACGCGAGCTGGCGGGCAAACCCGAACGCGGTCGTGTAGAACGCCTCGGCGGCCTCGAGATCGGCCACCGACAGCCCGACATGGTCGAACGCGACTCGCATCCCATCGGGAGTATTGCATACAGATTGCTCAATCGTCTACAGTTACGCCGGCGATGCTCCCGCCGATCCATCACCTCGGATACGTCGTCGAGGACCTGCACCGAGACGTCCCGCGGTTCGCGGCCGCCACCGGCGCCGGGCCGTTCTACGCGATGGAGCACATCCCGTTCGACGAGGTCACCTACCGGGACGAGCCGGCCGTCTATGACCACTCTTCGGCGTTCGGCGCGTGGGGACCGCTGATCGTCGAGCTCACCCAGGTCCACGACGCACAGCCCGCCGGCCTGCGCGACTCGCTCGTCGCCCCGGGCGCCGGTGTCGGGCACGTGGCCTGGCTGGCCGATTCGCTCGAACACGAGGTCGCGCGACTCGAGACCGCCGGGCTCACTCCGTTTCACGCCGGCCGGACAGGCCCGGCGTCCGCGGTGTGGCTCGACGGTGGCGGCCTGTTCGGGCATCCGATCGAGGTGCTCCAGCGCCGCGACGAGTTGCTCGGCTTCTACGCGATGGTCCGCGAGGCATCGGTCGGATGGGACGGGTCCGAGCCGCTGCGGATCATGACCGGCGCGCCCTCGTGAGCGATCGGCCGAGCTCCGGCGAGGCGCCCGCGTGACCCTCCAGGACGAGGTCGACGTCCTCGTCGTCGGCTTCGGCGCCGCCGGCGCCACCGCCGCGATCGCCGCCCACGACGCCGGCGCGTCGGTCGCCGTCGTCGAGAAGACCGCGGCCGGTGGCGGCAACTGCGTCCACTCCGGCGGGTTCCTGTTCGAGGTCGACGGTCCGCGAGCGATCGATCACCTCGACGCCCTGTGCTTCGGCAAGACCGACCGGGGCGTGCTCGAGGCGTACGCGCGCGGACTGCCCGACGTCCCCGAGTTCCTCGAGTCGCTCGGGGGGACGGTGGCGCCGGTCGACATCGGCGCATTCGGCGGGATGCTGCCGTCGTGGCCGCACTTCCCGGGCGCCGGTCACGTCAGCTACCGCCAGTTCGTTCCCTCGCCTGGAGAGCGCCCGGGCCCCGGCCTGTGGCGTGTGCTCGAAGCCGCCGTGCGCGCGCGGGACATCCCGGTCGCGCTCGACACCCCGGTGATCGACCTCGTGTTCGACGGCGAACGGGTCGCCGGCGCGGTCGTCGAGCACGACGGCGAGCGCCGGCGCATCGGGGCGCGCGCCGGCGTGATCCTCGCGAGCGGGAGCTTCGAGGCCGATCCCGAGCTCCGGGACACGTACCTCCCGCTCCCACTCACCTCGGTCGGGCACCAGGGAAACACCGGCGACACGCTCGACCTCGCGCGAGCCGCCGGCGCGTCGCTGTGGCACATGGGCGCGTTCTTCGGCTGGCTGTCGTTCGTGCACCCCGGCTACCCGGCCGCATTCACCCTCGACGTCCACGCCCCGAGCTTCGTCTACGTCGACGGTGACGGGCGGCGATTCGCGGACGAGACCGGTTGGGAGGTGCATGACCGCGTGCGCGCGCTGACGGCCTACCTGCCCCGCCGCGCCAACCGTCCCCGGATGCCCGGCTGGATCATCTTCGACGAAGCCGCGCGCCGTGCCGGACCGCTCCACGGAATCGTCGGCAGCCCGAACGGCTACCGCTGGAGCGCGGACAACTCGGCCGAGGTCGAGGCCGGATGGATCGTGCGCGCCGGCGACGCCGCGGAGCTCGCGGCCGCGACCGGGCTCGACCCCGCGGTCCTTCAATCGACGTTGGGCGACTACGCGAAGGCGGTCGACCGAGGCCGAGACGACGAGTTCGGTCGCGCGGCGTCGACGCTCGCACCGCTGAGGGCGCCCCTGTACGCGATTCGGATGACGCCGGGAGTCGCGACCGCATCGGGCGGTCCGAGACGGGACGCGCGGGCGCGGGTGTTGCGCGCCGGCGGCTCGCCGATCCCCGGACTGTTCGCCGCCGGCGCCGCCGGCTCGATCTGGGGACATCTGACCGAGCACGGCGGTGGGCTGACCGACGCGATCGTGTTTGGGAGGATCGCGGGTAGAGACTGCGCCACCGCCACCGCCACCGCGACCGCGACCGCCGGCGCGGGCGCGGCGGGCGCGAGCGCGCTCTCACCGAGCCAGAACCACGCGTGACACAAGGAGATGCGATGAGCCAGACGACAGTTGACGTCACCACCCCGCGCGGGACCATGCCGACCTACGTCCACCGCCCTGACGGCGACGGTCCGTTTCCGCGGGTCGTCCTGTTCATGGACGCGCCCGGGATCCGGCCGGCACTGTTCGGGCACGCCAAGCGACTCGCCGGCGCCGGCTACACGGCGATCCTGCCCGACCTGTACTACCCGTTCGATGCGGCCGACCGGCCCAACGCCGAGCGGATGGCGGCCGGGGATGCCGAGGAGTTCGCCCGGATGCGGAAGCTCGTCGAGCAGATCCGCGACGAAGACGTCCTCGAGGACACGCGCTTGCTTCTCGAGGCTGTGCCGGAAGGCGGCGACCGCCCGTGGGCGTGCATCGGCTTCTGCATGGGCGGCCGGATCGGGATGCGGGCGGCCGAGGCGTTCGGAGGCGACGTCGCCGCGGCGTCGCTGCTGCACCCCACGAATCTGGTCACCGACGAGCCCGACTCCCCGCACCTCGCCGTCGATCGCGTCGATGCGGCCCTGTACCTCGGCTTCGGCGAGAACGACCAGGTCACCCCGCTTTCGACCATCCCCCCGCTCCGCGAGCAGCTCGACCACGCCGGCGTCGCCTACCAGATCGAGATCCTGGCCGGCGCCGAGCACGGCTTCACGATGCCGGACAGGGCGGCCTACGACGAAGCCGGCGCCGAGGAGGTCTGGGCGGGGACGCTCGCGTTGCTGCGCGAGCGGCTGTGAAGTTGAGCCGTGCCAGAGCATGCATGTGGGGGCATGCACGGAACGACACGGTCGGCGCGCAACGCCTCCGTTGACAGGTTTGCAGGTCGCCGGCCGACCACGCGCGACCGGAGCGACCACCGCCCTCACACTCCAGGTGCCCGCTTTTATCGCACCGCCACCGACCCCGCCCGCACGGGCGCCGGGGCTCTAGACGCCGAACGGCATTCGACCGCGATGACCCGGCCGAACAGGGGAGTACGATTGATCCGCTGTAGAGGGATTGTCGAGGGGAAGGCGGTCCGTGAAACGAGCAATGGTCCCGTTGCGGCGCGCGGTCGTGTTAGCGGGCGTGCTCGTGATAGCGCTCGTGTCTCCCGCGCTCGCCGATCGCGCGTTCACGCCTAGGTTCAGCACGAACGCGAACGGCGACATCGCGATCGTCGGAAACACGCTCGAGACCTGCCAGACGTCGGTGGCTGACTGCGCCAATGCGCGCGCCGGGTTGGGCACCGTGCTGAACAACAACAACTTCTCGATGGTGCGCGTGAACGTCGACTCCGCGACGCTCGATTCATCGTCGGCTCGGCTGGGGTTGCCCGCCGGCGCTCGAGTTCTGTTCGCGGGCCTCTACTACGGTTCGCGCACGACCGCAGGAACCGGTGGAAAAGCGGCACCAGATTCGTCGGTGGCGGGCTTGAGCAAGGTCGATCTCAAGACGCCCGGCGCTTCCGGTTTCGATCACCTGACGGCCGCCGTCGATCTGAGCACCGAGGTCACGGGCGCCTATGCCGCGTTCGTCGACGTCACGGGCCAGGTCCAGCGTGCCGGATCCGGCGTGTACACGGTCGCGAACGTGCAGTCGGCGACGGGCGAGGACCGGTACGCCGGCTGGGCGCTGGTCGTCGCCTACGAGGCCGCCGGCGAGCCACCCCGAAACCTGACCGTGTTCGATGGCCTGCAGTCGGTCACCCAGGGAAAGTCGGCCCTCACGATCCCGGTGAGCGGCTTTCAGACGCCGCTGAGCGGGCCTGTTCGGACGAAGCTCGGCTTCGTCGCCTACGAGGGCGACCGCGGCCTGACCGGGGACAGCGCGACCCTCGACGGCAAGGCGCTGAGCGACAAGGTGAACGCGGCGAACAACTTCTTCAACAGCGCGATATCGATCAACGGCCAGAACTTCATCGACAAGACGCCCGACTACGTCAACCAGCTGGGATTCGACGCGAAGCTGATCGGAATCGACGGGCTCCTTGCCAACGGCGCGACCAGCGCGACGATCGGGTTGAAGACCAGCAGCGATCAATACCTGCCGCACGTGATCACGTTCGCCACCGATCTGTACGCCCCGGTGATTCGCGCGACCAAGACCGTCGCGAACCTGACGCACCCGGATGGGCCGACCCGCGCCGGAGACCGGCTTCGTTACACGGTCACATTCGCCAACCAGGGCCTCGAGGCGGCGACCAACTTCGTGGCCACAGATAAGGTCCCGCCCAACACCACGTACGTGGCCGGCACGCTGCGAATCCCGAGCGCACCCGCGAGCGCATCGAGCCCAACCGACCTCGGTGGCGACGACCAGGGCGAGTTCGACGCTGCGTCGAACACCGTGCGGTTCTTCCTCGGGAGCGGCGCCGCCGCAGGTCGGGGAGGCACGCTGGCGGTCGCCGGCGCGCCCGGCGACACCGCCCAGATCAGCTTCGAGGTCCGCGTCGACGACAACCTGACCGCCGAGCACGAGATCAGAAACGTCGCCCAGGCAACGTTCATCGCGCCGACGCTCGGCAAGGAGCTGACCGCGCTCTCGTCCGAGACGATCGTGAGCGCAACGCCCGGGCCGATGAGCTCCGAGCCGGCCGACCTCGGCCTCGCCCAGAGCGAGACGGTGGCGCCCGCCGCGTTCGGCGACGATGCGGTCGACGACCACGTCACGATTGACAACAACGGGCCGGGCGATGCCACCGACGTCGTGCTGCACGACGTCGCGCCCGGCGGGGCGACGATCGATTCGGCCACGATCGATCAGGGGTCCTGCTCGATCAGCGGCACCGATGTTACCTGCGTGGTCCCGCACCTCGACGCCGGCGGGTCCGCCGAGATCGACGTCGTGTTGGTCGAGCCGGAGGGCGACGCGCTCGCCGGCTCGGTCAGCGAGGCCAGCGTCAGCGCGTCGCAGTTCGACCCGACCCCGTCGAACGACAGTGACGAGACGACGGCTGCGATGCCGCCACCCGGCGCTCCGATGGCGGATCTCGCCATCCAGGACCACGAGAGCTCGTCGCAGGACACTCTTGGCGGGACCCTGACCGACACGATCACGGTCGTCAACAACGGTCCGGGCGAGGCGACCGGCGTCGACCTGACGGACGCGCTGGACGCCGCCGCGCAGGTGATAGCGATCGAGCCGGGAGCGTTCACCTGCAGCTCGGGCGCGGCTGTCCAGTGCAGCCTGGCGGAGCTCGCGCCGGGTGCGAGCGAGACCCTCGAGTTGCACGTGCGACCGCTGCGCCCCGGTCAGCTGATCGACGACGTCACCGCGAGCGACGACCAGTTCGATCCGAACTACGCCAACGACTCGGCCAAGACCACCGCCACGGTCAAACCGCGCGCCACCGCGGCGAAGGTGAGGATCGTCCCGATCGAGCCGGTCGCCTCCCCGGGGCACGTAGTCGGGTTCGTGGTCACGGCCGGGGTGATCAAGCCGATTCCGGGAGTGAAGCCGCTCGTTTGCGTGACGCTTCCGAAGCAGCTGCGCGTCACCGCCGCGCCGGGAGCTATCGCCACTCGCGGGCGCCTTTGCTGGGACGCGGACGCGCTCCTCAACGGGTCGCCGCGGACCTTCCGCTTCTCCGCCCGAATCGTCTCGCAACCCAGCCCGACCGTGAGGACACTCGCGGTGGCCGCCAGGCTCACCGGCGCGAATTTCGCCGCCAGCCGGGCCGCCACGACCGTGCAGGTGCCGCCGGCGCCCGTGGTCGCCTGCCCATCGAGCTCAGGCCGCGTCCCACCCGGCCGGATCGCCTGCTGATCGACCCGTTGCCGGCAGGCGCCCGCGGATCGTGTGCCGACCGGCGGTCACGGTCTCAGCGGTCCCGTCAGGTAGCACGATCTCCGCGGTGGTTCCGGGCGGAACGGTCGCGGTGAGCTCCAGTTCATCCCGGTCGATTCGCCACGAGGACTCGATCCGGCCGTAGGGGCTGTCGTGCTCGGCCTGCGCCCAGGCGATCGGCCCCCCGGGCTGCGGTTCGATCCGGAAGTGCCGGTAGCCGGGGGCCCCGTCGAGCAGCCGGATCCCGGCGACGTGGCGGTGCAGGAACGAGACGACCGCTCCCTTGGAGTAGTGGTTGAGCGATTCGAACGGCACGCCGTCGGCGTCGATCCCGTTCCAGCGCTCCCACACCGTGGTCGCGCCGCGGTCGATCATGTACAGCCACGACGGCATCGCGTCGGCGAACAACAGCTCGTAGGCGACGTCCGCGTGGCCGGCGTCGGCGAGCACCGGCAGCAGGTACGGGGTGGCGAGGAAGCCGGTGGCGAGCCTCGTGCCGGCGTCGCGGATCAGCTCCACGAGGCGCTCCGACGCGCCCGCGCGCCACTCGGGCGGCACGAGCTCGAAAGCGAGCGCGCGGACGTGGTTGGCCTGGGTGTCGGGGTGCTGCCGACCATCGGGGCCGACGAACTCGGCCTGCCAGGCGGCGCGCGCGCGTTCGGCCAGGATCCCGTACCGGGTCGCGTCGGCGTCGCGACCGATGACCTCCGCGATCCGGCTCATCAGCCGCGCCGAGTGAGCGAAGTAGGCGGTCGCCACGTCGGCCTTGTCGCTGCGGCGAAACGCTTCGAACTCGTCCGCGCCCTTCAGATCCTCCCCGGGCACGAGCCACTCGCCCCAGTGAAAGCCCGAGTCCCACAGGTAGTGCTCGTGGGGAAGCGGCTCGGGCCGGCGCGCGGCCCGCTCGGGATGCCGCGCGCCGGCGGCCGCGCGTTCGACGTAGGACAGCCACGCCACCATCGACGGCCACTGCTCCTCGAGCAGGCGGGCGTCTCCGTAGGCGCAGTAGATCTCCCAAGGCACGATCACGGCGGCGTCGCCCCACCCGGCCGATCCGTTCAGCGCGGCCAGGAACCCGCCCTCGGACTCCGAGGGCGGGCTCGGCGCCAGGTTCGCGACAAGCCCGCTCGACCACTGCTCGGCGGCGAGGTCCCGCAGCCACTTGGTGGAGAAGCCGGCGACGTCGTACAGAAAGGCGGCGGTCGGGACGAAGATCTGCCAGTCGGCGGTCCAGCCGGCGCGCTCTCGCGTCGGGCAGTCGGTGGGGATGTCACACACGTTGCCGCGCAGGCTCCAAACCGCCGCCTCGTGCAACCGGTTGATGCGCTCCTCGCTACAGCGGAACCAGCCGGTGCGGGTCATGTCGGTGTGGACGGCAACGCCGGTGAGATCGCCGGCGCCGAGCTCGCCCGGATGCCCTTCGACGCGCACGTACTGAAAACCGTGCGCGGTGTGGCGCGGCTCGAACGTCTCCCCCGGCCGACCGGCCGAGACGAACCGGTCGACCTGCCCCGCCGGGAGCGGCTCGGGAAGAAATGGGAGGGTCACGTCCAGGTGGTCGGTGGTGACGTCACCCGAGGCGTCGACCGCCTCCGCGTGCGTCAGCGTCACAGCCGTCCCCGCCGGCCCGAGGTTGCGCACCCGAACCCACCCGTTGATGTTCTGGCCGAGGTCGAACACCTGGCCGCGCGCCACCGACCGGACCGCCACCGGCACGAGCTCCTGGACCGCGCGGACCGGCGGCGCCGGCGAAGCGACGAGGTTTGCGTAGCCGTGGTCGGCGAGCGCCGCGCCGTCCCAACCCGAGTCGTCGAACCCGGCCTCGCTCCAGCCGTCCAGACGGCGCCTGAGGTCCATCGATTGCCCCGCGATCAGGTCGGCGGCGTCGATGTGCGAACGCGCTGTGCGCCAGCCTTCCCCGGTTCCGGCGACGGCCCTCGAGCCGTCGGCGAACTCGACGAGCGCCTGCGCGAGGAAACCGAGCTCGGACCCCCACTGGTCGTGGGCGCGCGGCAGCCCGACCTGGCCGCGGAACCAGCCGTCGGACACGATCGCGCCGATCGCGTTTCGCCCCGCCCGCAACAGGTCGGTGATGTCGTAGGCCTGGACCTGGAGCCGGTCGCGATACTCGGTGAAGCCTGGCGTCAGCTCGGCGTCGCCGGCCCGACGGCCGTTGACGAACACCTCGTAGATCCCGTGCGCGGTCGCGTAGAGCCGGGCGCTGGCGACCACGGCCTCCGGCAGCTCGAACTCGCCGCGAACCAGCATCGCCGGCCGGCGCCCGGCCGGCGGGAGGTCCGGCTCGACCGGCGCGATCCACAGCGCCGACCAGTCGTCGGGCTCGAGCAGCCCGAGCTCGAACCCGGCCGGGTCAGACCAGTCGCTCTCACCCGCATCCGTCCACACCTTGACCTGCCACACGACCCGCTCCCCCGATCGCAGCGGAGGCCCGGCGTAGTCGACGAGAACGCTGTCGGCGCTCTCGACCCGACCGCTGTCCCAGCCGTTGCCGGTCCGGATCCGATACGCGAGCTGGCGGCGCACGCCGTCGGGGAGCCACCACGACAGCCGTGGCCGGGTCGTGCCGATCCCGAATGCGCCGGCGAGGTGCTCGACGCGCAGCCGGCTCGGCCGGGCGACCGGGTCGCGGGCGGGGGGAGTGGGCAGGCCCCGATGAAACTCAGGCAACCGGGTGGTGGACGTCGAGCTTGTCGGGCGCCTGATCGGCGGCCGGCGTGGTGTCGCCGCCTGAGACCGCGGCCGTGGCTGAATCGGGCGCGCTTGTCTTGCGCGCCCCGAGGAACCGGTCTCGGAGCTTCATCAGCGCCACCGCCGGACCCTTTCCGGTCGAGGTGCTGGTCAGGCCGTCCGGGTTCTGAACCGCCGTAAGCACGAGGGCGACGCCGGCGACAATCGCCTGGTACTTGCCGACGCTGAGGTGGATATCGAGGAACGTCACGAACAGACCGGCCGCCGAGAACATGATCCCGGCCACGACCGCTCCGGCGATCCGCCCGACGCCGGCGACGAACACGATCGCGAGCAGGCTGATCGAAGTGAACGCCGCGAAGCTGTCGGCGGTCAGCTCGCCCTGCGAATAACCGGTGAGGGCGCCCCCGATCCCGGCGATGAACGCGGCGAGCCCGAACGCCATCAGCTTGCCCTGGGCGACGTTGATCCCGACCGAGCCGGCGGCGCGCTCGTTGGAGCGAATCGCGAGCAGCATCCGCCCGGCCGGCCCGCGCCTGAGCCGCGCCACGAGCAGCCCGATCAGGATCACCACGACGAGCACCATCACCCCGAAGATCACGCGGTTCGTCGACCTGCCGGCGTTCGCCGCCAGGTTCAGCCCGAGCAGGTGCGGTGACTTGATCGGCAATCCGGCGGTGCTGCCGGCGAAGCCCGCGCTCGAGAAGATCAGCGCGTCCATCGCCGCGGCGAACCCGAGCGTCACCACCGCCAGGTTGACGCCGCGCAGCCGCAGCGCCGGCAGTCCGATCACCAGCCCGACCGGGACCGCGCACAGACCTGCGAGAAGCAGCGAAAACGGGAACCCGATTCCCCATCCGTGCGAGATGTGCCCGAGCATGAAGCCGCCGATGCCGGCCAGCGACATCTGCGCCAGCGACACCTGACCCACGTAGCCGGTGAGGACCACGACCGACAGGGCGACGCACGTCACGGTCAGCGACGAGATGAACGCGAACCGCAGCACGTTGTCCAACAGCAGGAGCAGCACCAGGCCGGCGACGAAGCACCCACCGGCGGCCAGCAGCGGCGAGCCCGGGCGGCCGACCGACGGGTTCTTCTGCGCGGCCTCTCCGCCTCGCGCCAGAACCGAGCGCGAGCGGAACGCCATCACGACGATGATCACGATGAACGGCACCGCATCGGACAGCCCCTGCTGCGGCAACCACGTCCACACCGTGATCAGCTTGTTGATCTCGGACTGGAAGCAGCCGATCAGCAGGCCGGCGAGCGCGGTGATCCAGAACGACTCGAACCGGCCGACGAGGGCGGCAGCCAGCGCGGGGACGATGAACAGCGTGTAGGAGGTCGGGTCGAGGCTCGCTACAGGCGCAATCAGGATGCCCGCCGCGCCCGCGAGGACGGTCGCGATCACCCAGTTCTGCGCGGCGACGCGGTTGGCCGAGATGCCGGTCAGCGCGGCGCCGCGAGCGTTCTCGGACCCGGCCCGGGTCGCGAGCCCGAACCGGGTGAAGCGGTAGATCAGCCAGAGCGCGATCGAGATGACCACGACCAGGCCGGCGAAGAACAGCCGGTCTCGCGGGAACGTGACTCCGGAGATCTTCAGCGCCCCGCTCGGGAAGATCGGGTTGGTGGCGACCGGCTCGGTGCTGTAGTTGAGGACGGCGATCGCCTGGATGGCGAGCAATACTCCGACCGACGCACACACGCGGGTCAGCTGCGCGGCGTTGCGCAGCGGCCGGTAGACGATCAGGTGAAGCACGAGCCCGAAGATCGCGGCGTAGACCAGCGAGATCACGATCGCGAGCGTGGTGTTGATGCCCACCCCGCCGTTCAGCGAGATCTGGTGCGGGATGATCACCACGGGCAGCTCGAGCTCCCCGAAGCTGCGGAGATTGACGAACACGTAGGCGATGAACATCGCCACCGCGCCGTGGGCGAAGTCGACCACGCCCGCGCTGCGGTACTTGAGGACGAGACCCTGGCCGAGGATGGCGTACGTCGCGCCGGCGCCGAGGCCAAGGATCAGAAAGAGGATGTAGCTGGACATGGTGTTGGTTACGTGTTCGTGGATGAGGTGCGGCCAGGTCCGCCCGCCGTTTGGCGGGCGGACCTGAGTGCGATGATCAGAGCCCCTGGCCCTTGTAGTAGCCCTTCGAGGTGACCCAGTTGTTCGGATCGGGCTGCGTGACCTGCCCGTTCTTGACCTGGTTCATCAGGTAGTAGTCGTTGCAGATCGCGGGCGCGCCCGTCATCTGCTTCCCGTCACACGTGTAAGGGTGCGAGAGGAAGTTCGGGTGGTTGCTGCCGGTCTTGAACGCCGCCAGGATCGAACTCGTCGTCGGCGTTCCCGAGATCTTGCTCAGTGCCGCCTGGACGTTCATCACGGTGGCGAAACCGGCCGCGGAGATCGAGTCGATCAGCGTGCCGGGCGCGCCCCACTTCTTCAGCGATGCCTGGTACAGCTGCGCCTGCTGGCTGGTCCCGGTCTGCAGGATGAACGGAGAAGCGATGTACATGCCCTCGGCTCCGCCGGAGGCCGCCGTGATCACCGGCGGCGCGCTGCACGGGTCGATACCCATCAGCTTGCCGGTGTAGCCGACGCTCTTGAGCGACTTCAGCACGTTGCCGCAGCCGTTCGGGACGTCGACGTACGCCAGATCGGCTCCGCTGCTCTGGACCAGCGCGGCCTGCGGGCTCGGATCAGGCGACGTCGGCGAAAGCGGAATCTGCTTGACGGTGGTCACACCGGCGGCATGGAACACCGGCACGATCTGGGGCAGGATCGACTCGCCCTGCGGGTTCGAGAAGTACATCAGCGCGACGCTCTTGACCTTGAGCTGCGTGCCTGCGTAGACGGCGGCCGCGGCGTTGTCGCCGACGCTCACCGACCAGAACTGGATCGAGTTCGGCGAGATGAACGGAACCGGGGTGAACGGGATGCCGCCGATATAGGCGAGGTTGGCGTGCGCGTAGATCGGGATCGAGGCCGGCGCGCCGACGTCGGCGGCACCGAGGATCGCGAGCGGATGCTTGGCCACGAGCTCATTCGCGCAGCGGGCGGCGCCGGCAGGTGTGCCGTCCCCGATGCAGCTGTCGATCGCGATCGGATGACCGTTGATGCCGCCGAGGTAGTTGTTGACGTACTGCATCGCGGCGATCGCTCCCTGCCGCGCCTCGGGGAACGTGACCGCGCCGGTCTCGTCGTTGATCATCCCGAACACATACGGGGTCCCGGTCGCCTTCTTGGCCGCCCCGAACGAGAACGAGCTCGCCCCGGTTGAGGCCGCAGTGGTCGCGGACGTGGCGCTCGCGCTGCCAGACGACCCACTGCTGCTACTGCTCGAACTGCTCGAGCTACTCGATCCGCAGCCGGCGGCCAGGAGCCCCGCGGCGGCCACCGCGGCGGCCGTGCCGAGCCATCTGGAACGTGTCATCTATTACTCCTCCTGGTTGATGTGCGAGGGCACGGTCGGGTCACGCCGCGGCCGCTTCCCCGAGGTAACTGGCGGCGAGCAGCTCGCGCCGCTCGCGGAGTTGGGCGGCGGCGCCTTCGAGCGCGATCCGGCCGTGTGAAAGGACATACGCGCGGTCCGAGATCTCGAGCGCCAGCGCGACGTGCTGCTCCACGAACAGCACGCTGGTGCCGAACTCGTCGGCGACGCGGCGCAGGATCGGCAGCAGACGCTCGACGATCACGGGCGCCAGGCCGAGGCTCATCTCGTCGACGAGCAGCAGCTGCGGACGGGTGACGAGCGCCCGGCCGATGGCCAGCATCTGCTGCTCGCCCCCGGACAGCAGACCGGCCTTGCGGTGAAGACACTTCTGGAGCTCCGGCAGCATCTCGAGCAGCTCCTGCTCACGGGCGCCGCTCCGTCCGCCGGCGAGCCGCAGGTGCTCACGCACGGTCAGGCCCGGGAACAGCGCCCGGCCCTCGGGCACGAGCGCGAGCCCCCGCTTGGCGAGGTTATGCGCGGCCACGCCGCCGACGTCCTCGCCCGACAGCTTGACCTGACCCGATATCGGCCGGTTCAGACCGGCGATCGTCTCGAGCGTCGTGGTCTTGCCGGCGCCGTTCGGCCCGAGCATCGCCACGACCTCACCGGGACGGACTTCGAGCTTGAGGTCGCGGACGACGGGAATCTGCTGGTAGCCCGCGCAGAGGTCCTCGAGGACGAGTGCGTGGCCGGAACCGGTGGCTTCAGTTGCTTGTGGCGGCATGTCCCGCTCCCAGGTAGGCCTCGATCACGCGAGGGTCCTCGCGGATCTCCGCTGGCGATCCGATCGCGATCTGTCGTCCGAAGTCGAGGACCATCAGGTGGTCGCAAACAGTGAGGACGAGCCCCATGTCATGGTCGATCAGGAACACCGTGACGCCGTGCTCTTCGGGCAGCGTGCGGAGACGGCGGCCGAGTTCGAGGCTCTCGTCGGTGTCGAGTCCGGCGGCGGGTTCGTCGAGCAGGACCAGACGCGGCTGGCGGGCCAGGGACCGCCCGACTCCTACCAGCTTGCGCTTGCCCAGCGACACCTCCGACGGGTAGCGGTCGACGACGTCCTCCAGGCCGCACACCGAGATCGCCCAGTCAACCCCGGTCCGGTCCGGCGGCCGGTGCGGCAGGAACAGGTCCCTCAGCGCGGAGCCGACGCTCACGTGCTCGCTCGCGACGAGCAGGTTCTCGTCGATCGTGAGGTCGTCGAACAATTCGACCGACTGGAACGTCCGGGCGAGGCCGAGGCGCGCCCGGCGGTAGGGACGCAGCCGGCTGATGTCGCGGCCGTCGAATGTGATCTTCCCGGCCGCGGGCCTGGTATACCCGGTCAGCGCGTCGACCATCGAGGTCTTCCCGGCGCCGTTAGGCCCGATCAGCCCGAACACCGTGCCCTCGGCGATCTGGACATCGACGTCGGAGACGGCCACGACGCCGCCGTACGCGACGCGCAAGCCGACGACGTCAAGCAGCGGTCGTGGTGTGGTCGATGTGCTCAAGTCTCTCCCTCGGGAGCGCTCATCTGCGCCCATCGCGGGAAACTGTACACAGTTGTGCCTGTTGTGTCCAGTGTGAGGGCATGCGTGTGTGTAAGCGTTTCGTTAGCGAGCGTCCGCGGGCTCGAGCCGCGGACCACTCGGGATTCCGAAGACGCGGATCTCCGGCGTGGACGGTTCCGGCGCCACCGCCGGCCAGTCCGGCGCCTCCCCGTGGACGAACCGGCCCCAGACCGAGATCAGATCGGCCGAGACCGCCGCGGCACCCGGCGCGTTACCACCGAGCCGCTCCCCCGCTCCGCCGTCCTGCCAGGTGCCGAACACGAGCGGGACCTCGACGGTGTGCGTGGCACCGAGATCGGGACCGCCACCGGGATGGTCGACGCGATACCGATGCACGGTGCTCCGAGGACCGACCGCGCCGGCGCGCGCTGAGGCCCACCGGGCGAGCGGCTCGGCGACCATCGCATCGGTGGCGATCTCGACCAGCAGCGACAGCGGATCGTCCGCCGCGCCGGTCGCGGCCGCGCGTGCGCGATACCGCTCGATCACCGCGTCCGGGTCCTCGGTGTGGCAGAGATGGGCGACCACGTCGGGGATCCGGTCCACCGGCGGCGACGGGCGCCACGGCGCGCGGAAGAAGAACGTGCCCTCCTGAGCGGTGTGTCCGATCAGCACGTCGACCTCGGGGCTCGCACCCGGGGCCTCCACGGGCGAGACGGGCAGGCTTCCCGGATCGACAGTCGGGAGCGCTCCTCCTCTCGTTCCCCGGAACGCGGGCTGCTCGAGCAGCGCCTCGTGGAGCGCGACGATCCGCTCGGCGTCGAGCTCGCGCAGCCGTTCCGCATCGAAGGCGCCGGTCCCGCCGGCGGCAGCGCTGAGCGCCTCAGCCCACCGGACCGCGGCCGCGGGGGCCTGGGCGACGTCGCCGAGCGGCGGCGAGGCGAGGATCGCTCGGTGCAGCAGGCCGGCCGCCGCCGGGGCGACCAACAGGTCCATCGCTGACAGCGCGCCGGCGGACTGCCCGGCGAGGGTGACCTGGCCGGGGTCTCCGCCGAACGCGGCGATGTTCTCGCGCACCCACCCGAGCGCGGCGATCTGGTCGAGCAGGCCCCAGTTCGCGGCCGGGGCGCCCGGGCCGGCGGCCAGGTCCGGATGGCCGAGCCAGCCGAGGCTTCCCAACCGGTAGTTCACGGTCACGACCACGGCGTCGGCGCTGCTCGCCAGCCGCTCGCCCGAGTACAGGCTGGCGCCGGCATGCCCGATTGCGAACCCGCCGCCGTGGAGCCATACGAACACCGGACGGCGACCGTCGAGCGCCGGCGTGAACACGTTGAGGCTGAGGCATTGCTCGTCGGTGCCGGGGAGCTCCCCGTGCGTGAACGCGGCCGCCGGACGGCGCGGTTGTGGCGCCGCAGGCCCGGGGGCAGAAGCGTCGCGCACGCCCGTCCAGCCCGGGATCGCGCCGGGCGTCGCGAAGCGAGGCGCGGTCGCGTACGGGATCCCCTCGAACGCGATCGCGTCCCCGGCGCGCCGGCCGCGGACGCGGCCGGCGGCGATCTCGACCACCGACACGGCGCGCTACTGCGCGGCCGCGACCTCCGACGCATCAGCGACCAGGTCGGGATGGCCCTCGTCCCAGGAGATCACGCGGTTGCGGAGCACGCCGACGCCCTCGATCTCGGCCTCGACCACGTCGCCGGGCTTCAGATACAGCGATGCGGCGTCGTCGCTGAAGCCGGCAACGCCGGCAACGGTTCCGGTGGAGATGATGTCCCCCGCGCTGTAGCCCATCGCCGAGTAGTGGCTGATGATCTCAGGCACCGTGACCGACATCCGGCTCATGTGCGAGCTCTGCCGGCGCTCACCGTTGACGCGCAACTCCATCGACAGCGCGTGCGGATCCGGAAGCTCGTCGGGCGTGACGATCCACGGTCCGATCGGGCAGAACGTGTCGATGCTCTTCGACAGGCAGAAGACGCCCGACTTCATCTCCTCGCGCTGAATGTCGCGCGCCGTGATGTCGTTGAAGATCAGGTACCCGGCGATGTAGTCAGCGGCCTCCTCGGGCGAGAAGAACTTGCCCGCCTTCCCGATCACGACCGCCAGCTCGAGCTCGTAGTCGAGCTCGTTCGTGAGCGCCTCGGGGTAGACGATCGCGTCATCGGGTCCGATGATCGCGTCGACGTTCTGGAAGAACACGATCCAGGGGAGGACGGGGTGCGACCAGTTGACGTTCTTGGACTCCTCGTCGTGCTCGCGGAAGTTGCCCGCCGTGTGGAAGAACTTCTTCGGGACGATCGGGGCCCGCAGCCGCACGTCGTCGAGCGCGAACTCCCGGCCCGTCTCCCCCACCTCGCCGCCGAGCTCGAAGTACCGGCGCATGTCCGGGACGTCGAGTTCGAGCACCTTGCCATCGACGACCTTCCCCACCAGGCCGTCGTCGAACGTCACAAGCTTCATAGCCGCTCCTTTGCAGACACCGCCGGTCGCTCAAGCATTCGCCGAATTATAGACAGAAGATAAATCTGTATGCAATTCGTGGAACTGAGTGCCGCTGTGCCGGGAGTCAGACCGGTGCACGGCGGACGCGCAGGGCGCGAGAGGTGCCCAACGCGGCCGCCCGGATCGCGGGTACCAGCCGCGCTGGGTCCGTCCCGTCGGCCTTGCTCACGATCGAGAGCGCCGCGAGCACCTCGCCGCCGGCGTCGAAGATCGGCGCCGCCACAGAGACAGCGTCGTCGGTCACCTGACGAAAGCTGACCGCAACCCCGTCCCGGCGGATCTGCGCCAGCACCCCGCGCAGACGATCTGGATCGGTGATCGTGTGATCGGTGAACCGTTGCAGCGGCGTGGATAGAACCTCGACCTGGACGGCGGCGGGCGCATTGGCCAGCAGCACCATCCCGATCCCGGACGCGTGGAGCGGGAACCGTCCGCCGACGCGCGTGAGCACGCCGACGGCGCGGCGACCGGCGATGCGCTCGATGTACACGACCTCGCGACCCTCGCGCACGCCGAGCTGGACGTTCTCGTGCGTGACCTCGTACAGATCCTCGAGGAATGGCAGCGCGGCCTCGCGTAGCGGAACCCCGCGCGGGGCCAGCGAGGCGATCTCCCACAGGCGCAGGCCGACCCGGTAGGTCCCGTCGCCGACTCGCTCCAGCGCCCCGGACGCGCACAGCTCGGCCACGAGCCGATGGGTCGTCGTCAGCGGGAGGGCGGCGCGACGGGCGATCTCCGACAGGGTCAGCGCCGGCGAATCGGGCGTGAAGGCCTCGAGCACGGCGAAGCCGCGCGCGGTGACCGACCGGCGGTCTACTCGATTCCGGATCCCTCCCAAGACAAGACATTCTCCCCGGTTCTTCCGCTGAGCGGAAGAAGCCGTTGCTTCGGGTGGCCCACGGTCCTAGGCTGGTTTGCCGTTTGGATAAGCGATAGGGCTGAGAAAGGCCGCGTGAGTTGACGTCGACGCCGTTTCGCGACTGTCTGCAGGCGCCCGGCGCGTTTGCAATCGCGGTCGAGCTGGTGACCGCCCGTGGTCTGGTCACGACCGAGCGCAGCCGCGCGCTGGTCGAAAAGGCGCGCGCGCTCGCCGACGACCCCCGGATCGACGTCCTGTCGATCACCGACAACCCCGGCGGCAACGCGATGCTCGCGCCCGACACGCTGGGCACCGACCTGGTCTCGCGCGGGCAGGAGGTGGTCATTCACCTCGCCTGCAAGGACTGGAACCGCAACGCGCTCGAGAGCCGTGGCTGGAAGCTGGCCTCGGAGGGCTTCGGCAACGTCCTGTGCCTCTCGGGCGACTACCCGCTCGGCGGCTACGGCGGCACCGCGGCACCCGTGTTCGACATCGACTCCGTGGGCCTGTTGAAGCTCTACAGCGACATGAACGCCGGGCTGCACATCGAGCGCACCGGCGAGCGGCTCGACCGGACGGACTTCTTCCTGGGCTGCGTGGTCACCAACCACAAGCTGCACGAGCGCGAGGTCGTCCCGCAGTACCAGAAGCTGTCCAAGAAGGTCAGGACCGGCGCGCGCTTCGTGATCAACCAGATCGGCTACAACGCGCGCAAGGACGATGAGCTGCTGCGCTACATCCGGCGCGAGGGTCTGCCGGTGCGGGCGCTTGCGAACGTGTTCCTGCTCTCCCGAGGAGCCGCCGGGGCGTTCAACGCGGGCAGGATCCCTGGAGTCATCGTCACCGACGAGCTGCTCGACCTGGCAACGCGCCACGGGGCGAGCGCCGACAAGGGCCGCTCGTTCTTCGTCGACCTCGCGGCCAAGCAGCTGACGGTGGCGCGCGGGCTGGGCTTCGACGGCGCGTACCTCGGCGGGCACACGACCGCGGAGACATTCTTCGAGATTCTCGATCAGGCGAACGGTTACGCCGACGCGGACTGGCGTGAGCTCTCTCGCGAGCTACGGTTCGGGCGCGCGGATGAGTTCTATCTGTTCGAGCCCGATCCCGACACGGGGCTGTCCTCCGACGAGCTCAATCCCGCGTACGTTAAGTCCAAGCGGGGCCGGCGCACCGACCTGCGCGTGCCCCTCGGCTACCGGTTCAGCCGGCGCGTGCATCAGGCGGTGTTCGATCCCGAGGGCCCGCTGCACGACGCTGCGCGCTCGCTGTTCTCGAAGATCGACGCGGCGCCGGCCCCCGTCGGCCGCGCCGCCCACGTCCTCGAGCAGGCGGCGAAGGTCCCGATGTTCAACTGCCGCGACTGCGGGGACTGCTCGCTGCCCGAGATCGCGTACGTCTGCCCGGAGTCGACCTGCGCCAAGAACCAGCGCAACGGTCCGTGCGGCGGGACCCGCGACGGCCTGTGCGAGGTCTACGACACCGAGTGCATCTGGTCACAGGCCTACGAGCGCCTGAAGGCCTACGGCGAGGAGGAAGCGATGCTCACAAATCCCGTCGTCGTCAAAGACAATGCGCTGGCGCACACCAGCGCGTGGGCCAACGCTCTGCTGGCCCGCGATCACCAGGCCAAGGACGGCGAGTTCAGTGGATAGACAATAGTCTCGAAGGAGAGAGAGAAATGACTGCCAGCAACCTCCAGGAAGTCCTCGACGAATCCGGAAACGTGGTCGAGCGCCTGCGCAACTCGCAGATCGGCGCGTACATCTACCCGGTCGTCCCATACGAGTTCACGAACTGGCGCCGTGAGCAGCGCGCCTGGCGCGACACCGCGGTCCTGTTCGATCAGTCGCACCACATGGTGAACTTCTTCTTCAAGGGCCCCGACGCGCTGAAGCTGGTGTCCGACACGGGCATCAACAGCGTCGCGAACTTCCCCGTCAACCAGGCCAAGCAGTTCGTCCCGACCACGCCGGCGGGGCACGTGATCGGTGACGGCATCCTGTTTCACCTCGACGACGAGGAGTTCGTCTGGGTCGGCCGCAACCCGGCCGCGAACTGGCTCCGCTTCCACGCCGAGACCGGCGGTTACAACCTGGAGTTCGATTACGACGACCGCTCGCCGTCGCGGCCGTACGGCAAGGCCGTCACCCGCAAGCTCTGGCGCTTCCAGATCCAGGGCCCTAACGCCTGGCCGGTGATCGAGAAGCTCAACGGCGGCCCGCTCGAGCAGCTGAAGTTCTTCCGCATGGCCGAGATGAACCTGGGCGGCACGCGCGTCCGCACCCTCCGTCACGGGATGGCGGGCGAGCCGGGACTCGAGCTATGGGGACCGTATGAGAGCTACGACGAGGTCCGCGGAACGATCCTCGAGGCGGGCAAGGAGTTAGGGATGGAGCCGTGTGGCGCGCGCGCGTACGCGTCGAACACGCTCGAATCGGGCTGGATCCCGTCACCGCTGCCGGCGATCTACACCGGGGACGGAGTGCTGCGCAAGTACCGGGAGTGGCTCGGCGCCGACAGCTACGAGGCCAACAACGCCCTCGCCGGCAGCTTCGTCTCGGACAACATCGAGGACTACTACCTCAACCCGTGGGAGCTCGGATACGGCCCGTTCGTGAAGTTCGACCACGATTTCATCGGCCGCGACGCGCTCGAGCAGATCGACGCCGAGACCCAGCGCAAGAAGGTGACGATGGCGTGGGCCGACGAGGACGTCGCCAGGATCCTCTCCTCGATCCTCGACACCGACGAGGAGCCCTATCAGTTCTTCGACCTCCCGATCGCCAACTACGGCTCGTCGAACTTCGACTCGGTACTCGACGCCGGCGGCAACCAGGTGGGCTACTCGATGTTCACCGGCTACAGCAACAACGAGAAGCGGGCGCTGTCGCTGGCCACGGTCGACCAGTCGGTCGAGATCGGCAGCGAGGTCACGGTGGTGTGGGGCGAGCCGGACGGCGGCACGCGCAAGACGACCGTCGACCATGGGCAAAGGCAGATCGAGGTCCGCGCGATCGTCAGCCCCGTGCCGTACTCCGAGCCGGCGCGTTTGCAGTACGCGGACGGCTGGCGCACTGGCGCCGGGAGGTAACGCGGCCAGTGGTCGTCCCCGAATGCGATCGTATTTGCGGGGGCGGCCACTACCTCGGGACAGATTCGAGCTCGGCGAGGCGGCGCTCGAGCAGGCGCCGCTCCGCGTCGTCGTGGGCAAGCGCGATCGCGCGCCGGTAGGCGTGGCCGGCCTCGCGCGTTCGTCCGAGGCGCCGGAGCATCTCGCCGCGGCTCGAATGCAGGTAGCGGTAGTCGTCGAGTCCGGTCAGGCGACCCAATAGCTCGAGGCCGCGCTGTGGACCGTCGGCTTCGCTTATCGCGACCGCGCGGTTGAGCTCGACCACCGGCGAGTCGGTGAGCCGGGCGAGCTCGCCGTAGAGCGCGGCGATCTGCGGCCAGTCGCGCGGCCCGTCGATGTGCAGCGACGCGATCGCCGCCTGGAGGATGTACGGCCCGCCCCCGTGACCGCGCAGCGCGAGCGCGCGGTCGAGCACCGCCCGCCCTTCAGCGATCTGCGCGTGGTTCCACAGCGAGCGGTCCTGGTCGGCCAGCAGCACCAGATCGCCGTCGCGGACGCGGGCGTCCCGACGCGAGTCGTGGAGCAGCATCAGAGCCACCAGGCCGTGCACCTCGGCCTCGTCGGGCATCAGCCCGGCCAGCGCCCGCCCCAGTCCGAGCGCCTCGGTCGCGAGGTCGCCGCGGGTGGGCGGGATCGAATATCCCTCGTTGAAGATCAGGTACACGACCGCGAGCACGGCGGCGAGCCGGTCGGGGAGCAGGTGGGCGGGCGGCACCCGGAACGGAATCCCGGCGGCCTTGATCTTGCGCTTGGCCCGGACGAGGCGCTGCGCCATCGTCGCCTCGCCCACCAGGAACGCACGCGCGATCTCCTCGGTGCTCAGGCCGCCCAGCGTCCGCAACGTCAGCGCTACCTGCGCCTCGGTCGCGAGCGCCGGATGGCAGCAGGTGAAGACGAGCTCCAGTCGCTCATCAGCAAATACGGTCTCGTCCACTGTGTCCTCCACCGCTTGAACTGAGGCGCCGCCGTCAGGCGCCGCCGCCAAATTCAATTCCTCGAGCAGACGGGTCTTCGCGGCCAGCACGCGATCCCGGCGGATGCGGTCGATCGCGCGCCGGCGCGCGGTCGTGATCAGCCACACGCCGGCGCTCGCCGGCGTGCCGTCCTGCGGCCAGCGCGCAGCGGCGATTGCGAACGCCTCCTGCGTGGCTTCCTCGGCGAGGTCGAAGTCGCCGAGGAAGCCGATCAACGCAGCGAGTACGTACGCCCACTGCTCGCGGAAGACCCTCTCAAGCGCCGCTCCCGTCAAACGTCTGACCTATTCGTCGGCAAACGTCATCGTCACTAGGATCCCGACCACTCCATCGTCGGCCGGATCTCGATCGCGCCGCCCATCCGCGCCGCGGGCACCTTGGCCGCCACCTCGATCGCCGCGTCGAGGTCGTCGGCCTCGAAAGTGAAGAAGCCGTCGAGCGCCTCCTTGGTCTCGACGTACGGTCCGTCGGTGGTCAGGGTCTTGCCGTCCTGCACCCGTACGGTCGTCGCGGTCTCCGGCGGCGCCAGCCCGATCCCGGGCGTGACTCCGGGCGTCTGGTTGAGCGCCTGAAAGCCCTCCTGGAGCGCGTTGCGATCCTCGTCGCTGAGACTCTGCCAGTCGCGGGCCTTGCCGAGGTTGATCAACATCATGTACTTCATCGCTTCCTCCTTGTTGGGGATGGTCGCGGTTAAAGACGAACGGGTCGACCGGAAATCGACAACCGCTACGCGACGTAGGCCAAAGTTCTCGGCCTCTCGTCCGCGACCGTGCCCGGCGTGAGCTCGGCCAGAATCTCGACCGCGCGTTCGAGCTGCCAGGGGGCGAGCGTGAACGGCAGCCGGAGGTGGCGCTCGAGCACGCCGGCGGCCGCGTAGCGCGGGCCTGGGGTGAGATGCAGGTCGCGCTCGCGGGCCTCGAGCGAGAGGCTCGAGCTGATCGGCCGCGGCAGCTCGGCCCAGATGTACAACCCGCCGGCAGGCTGCCGGTAGCGCCAGGCCGGCAGCCGCTGATCGAGCGCGGTCGCGAGCGTCGACCGCCGGAGCCTGATCAGCGGCAGCCGCTCCTCGAGGATCTCGTCGAGGCGCTCGAACGTGTGGGTGGCGACGATCTGCTCGAACAGTGGCCCCGCCAGGTCGGACGCCGCGCGCGCCGCCGCCATTCGGTGGATCAGCGCCGGCGCGGCGCGAGCCCACCCGATCCGCAGCCCGCCCCACACCGCCTTGCTCAGTGATCCAATCGTGACCGTGCGCTCGTCACCGAAGGCGGCCGCCGGGGCCGGCATCGGCACCCCGTCGAGGTTGAGCTCGACGAACGACTCGTCGATCGCCACGACTGCGCCGGCGCTGGAGAGCGCCCGCATCGCCCGGCGGCGGAGCGTCGTCATCGATCAGCACCCCGCTCGGGTTGTGGAAGTCCGGCATCAGGAACGCGAACGAGGGCTGGCTGGTGCGGGCCGCCGCTTCGATCGCATCGACGTCCCACCCGTCGCTGGTCAGCGGGAACGGCACCAGACGCGCGCCGGCCTGGCGGAGCGCGTCGAGTCCGGCGGGATAGCTCGGAAGCTCGACGAGCGCGCGCCGGCCGCGGGGCAGCACGGCGCGCGCCGCGAGGTCCAGGGCGTGCAGCGCGCCGTTCGTCACCAGGATCTGCTCAGGTCGGGTGGGCAGTCCTCGCCGCTCGAACCGCGCCGCGATCGCGCGGCGGAGCGGCGGCAGCCCGAGCGGGTCGTAGCCGTGGTGGTCGAGCCAGCGGGGAAGTTCGCGCGCCGCCGCGTTGAACAGGTCCTCGAGCGCAGCCGGTGCCGGCAGCGCGGCGATTCGCATGTCGAGGCCGGGACCTCCGACGATCGCGTCGGGCGCCGCCCGGTGCCCGTCAGGGAGCGTGACCCAGCTCCCCGATCCCTGCCGGCTCGCGACGTAGCCCTGCTCGCGCAGCTGGTCGTAGGAGGCGGTGACGGTGGCCCGGCTGACGCCGAGGGCGGTCGCGAGCGTTCGCTCGGCGGGTAGCCGGCTCTCGACCGCGATCCGCCCGTCGAGGATCAGCCCGCGCAGCGCCGCGGCGAGCCGCTCCCGGCTCGTGCCGTCGCGCTGCCACGGACCGAGCAGCTCCGTCAGACGGCCGGCGGGAGTGATCGCCACGAGCCACTTTTAGCAAATTGGCCTGTGGTTGGCTAGGCCATTATCTGGGAAAATTGCGTGATGATGCGGATGCGGCCGCCCCGCGTGCGACGCCTCGTACAGCTGTACGCCGGCCTCGTGCTGTTCGGCGTCAGCAGCTCGATGCTGCTGCTCGCGGGCCTCGGCGTCGATCCGTGGGACGTGCTCCACCAGGGTCTCTCGCGCCGCCTCGGCCTCGGCGTCGGCACATGGGCGATCATCGTCGGCGTCGCGGTCCTCCTGCTGTGGATCCCGCTCCGCCAGCGCCCGGGCTTCGGCACGCTCAGCAACGTGCTGGTCGTCGGCCTGGTCATCGACCTGATGCTCGCCGTCGTGCCCCCGGTCCACGGCCTCCCCGCCCGAGTCGTGGTGATGCTCGCCGGCGTAGTCCTCAACGGCATCGCCACCGGCGCATACATCGGCGCCGGCCTCGGCCCAGGCCCGCGGGACGGGCTGATGACGGGCCTCGCCGCCCGCGGATACTCGATTCGCGTCGTGCGCACGTCGATCGAGCTCACCGTGCTCCTCACCGGCTGGCTGCTCGGCGGCGCGGTCGGGGTGGGCACCGTCGTGTACGCGCTCGGGATCGGGCCGATCGCGCACGTCACGATCCCGCGTCTGCGGATTCCGCTCGGCGAACCGGCGCTCAAACCTCCGGCCACCCCTCCGCAGGCCACGAGCCTTACACCGAATTGACACTGGTGATCGTCCCCGTGAGTGCGGTCGCAGCCACGGTGTCAGCAGTCGTACCTACGCCGGGTCACCCGCAACTCTGACGCGCGTGCCCTGTTAGTTCGTGTACTGAACTCGCACGAAACAGGAGGCAGTATGCGCAGAATGCGTGTCGCCGCGGCAATCGTGTTGCTTGGCTGCGGCTCACTCGTGCTCGCGATCACCTCGGCGAGCCACCCGGCGCCGGCTTCGGCCGCCGCGGCCCCTCCGTCCGCCACGACGGGGTCGCCATCGAGCGTCGGTCAGTCGAGCGCAACGGTCAACGGCACGGTGACCCCGAACGGGCAGTCGACCACCTACTACTTCAAATACGGCACGACCACGTCCTACGGGCTGCAGACCAGTCCCGGTGGCGCCGGCTCGGGCACCGGCATGGTCGCCGTTCACGCGGCCCTCGACGGGCTGAGCCCCAACACCACCTACCACTACCAACTGGTGGCCACGAGCTCCGCCGGCACCGTCAACGGCACCGATCAGACGCTGACCACGACATCGACGACACCGAGCCAGACGGTCGTGCTCGGGCACGAGGGCTTCGTCTCCCCCGGCTGGGTCGTGGGCGCCGAGGTCGGCTGCTTCCATGGGACCAGCGCATGCACCGGTCATCTCACGATGTCCCACGACGGGACGGTCATCGCACAGCGTGACTACTCGATCGCGGCCGATAGCGGTGGCTTCCAGAACATGGAGCTGACCTCGACCGGACGGACGGACCTCGGGTCCAACGGCGTGTTCAACCTGCTCCCGGTGACCATAACCGCCACCCCGACGGGCGGCCAGAGCGTGTCATGGGTGATTCACTTGGCGCGGTGGGTGTGGCACTGATTCCGGGGGCCTGAGCGCCACGGGGGCGCGCCGGCCACGCCGGCGCGCCCAGCCGACCGTCTCGCCCACACGACGACGCCCACCCGAAAGCGCGAGAGATCCATCACGGTGCTGCGTGTCGTCCGGTCGGGGAACGTGCAGGTCGGATCGCAAACAGCGCAAGGGTGGCCACGCTGAGACCTACGAGCGCCGTCATCGGCGCGCCGTCGGAGCTCACGTGTGCGAGCGCCGTCGCAAATAGTGGGCCGAGCGCCTCACCGACTGAGACACACAGCAAGACCATTGCGCTGGCAGCTACCACGCTGCCACCTACGTCTTCGACGGTGCCCGTCAACAACGTCCCGCCGGCGCTGAGCCCCCCGGCGATCACGACGCCGAGCGCGAGGATCGTGAGTACGCCCAGAGCGACCACGGAGCCGGCGAGTGGCGTGAGCGAGAGCACGACCGCAGCCATCACAAGGCCCCAACGGATCGGGCGGCCTGCGCCGCAACGGTCGACGATGCGACCCACCCACGGGGCAACTGCGCCGCCCACGGCCGCCGCAATCAGAAACACGGCTCCGACGGCGGTTGGGCCGGCGCCGAGGTGCGCCAGCCTGAGCGGCCCGATCACGTTGAGGGCTCCGACGATCAGCCCGAGCAGACACAACAGCCACGAAGCAGCACAGACGTGGAAGTCGCACAGAGTCCTCGCGGCGAGCCGTGCTTCGCGTGTTCGCGTGGGCGCGTCGATGGCGAGGCGCGCGGTGGCGACCGCTGCGAGCGCCGCAATGGCCGCGACACCGGCGAAAGTCGCCTGGATGCCGATACCGACGGCGAGCACCCCGATCGCAGGACCCAGTAGCGTGCCGGCGACGCCGGCTCCGAGTAGCGCGCCGATCGACCTGCCACGGCGCTCGATCGGTGTGGCCGCAACGAGCCAGGCGATCCCCGCAGCCCAGATCAAGCCTGCACCGATGCCCGCGGTGAAGCGCATCACGTCGAGCAGCTCAATACTGCTCGCGAGACCGAATGCGAGGCTGGATCCGGCGAGGATCCAGAGACCGAGGCACAACGTCGCGCGGACGCCGGCGCGGCGTGCGACCGCTGTTGCGCACACAGCGCCCGCGATCACGCCTGCCGGATACGCAGCAGGGAGCGACCCAAGCGCGCGCTGGGAGAGATGGAGGGATCGCATGTAGTGAGGCAACAACGGTGTGATCGACGAGTACAAACCGGCTTCGACGAAGAACACGGTCCTCAGCAGGGCCAGCAGGCGAGGGTCGGGCCCGAGTTTCGCGTCGGTCTCAACGCCCTGTTGTAGCTCCGCCAACTGCATACGGACGCAGCCCGACCGCTACGTACACCCCCGACCGGAAGCGGCCGTCATGTCGAGAACAACCGCCCCTCAGCCCGCGTGTGGATCAGCCCATACATCTCTAGCTCTGGCATCGTGCTTCGCATCTCGTCAACGCCGAGCGTCGCGGCAACTTCAGCCGCGGCGGCGAGAGCCGGGGTGAGCTGAGCGAGGATGGTCTGGGCGCCGGTAGGTGACAACGACCCGAGCCTCACCGCCGCCGACAGCAGCGATGCGGCTGAGCTCCGAAGCTCCAGGGCAGTGGCGTCGAGCGTCGTCAATTGCATCGCCCGAGCGAGCGTGCCGCCGACGAGAGCGAGATTGCCATCGGTTTCTCGCTGCTCGACGAGGCCTCGGAGCTGAGCGATCAAGACGTCCCTTGGAGCGAGTCTTGGTCCGATCGCCGCCAGTTTGCGCCCGCAAGCCTGGGACGCGAGTCTGGATGAGGGGGTCAGCTTGCGCGCGGTGAGGCGCCGGTCGAGAACGGCAAGCTCCTCGACGGAACACGCTCGGTGCGCGTGCGCGGCCACGACCCCGTCAAGTGGCGCCACACCCTCGCAGACGACGGCCTCGACCAGCTCGGCAAGGGCGGCTTCGTGGGCGTCGGGGTGATCGCGAAGCCACGCCTCGAGCCCATGAGAATGCACGAATCGCCCGATCGGAAGCGCGCTGTCAGCGAGCTGCACAGCCGCAAGTAACGCTTCGGGGGTCGGCACGTGACTAGTCGTGGTGATGGGCTCGGCCGGTTGAGAGCGGGGCAAGGCGCCCCAGCGCGACGTCTGCAATGGCCATGGAGACGCCCTCGAGCGACAGCCGATCGATCGTCGCCCGCGCTGTCGCCTCGCTGGTGATCAGCGGAATGCGGATCTCGGCGCCTTCGATGTCGGCGGGGGCGTGCTGGTTCCCGAACGCGTGACCGATCAGCAGCGCCTGCCCTACCAGCTGTGCGGGCGGGAGCTCGAGGTTGAGCCGGACGACGAGCGCGCGCTCGGGCGTCCGCGAGACCATGAGCACGCGCGAGCCGTCGTCGGACAGCACCGCCCCGTCGAACAGGTATGCGCCGTCGTCGAGGTCGATCACGACATCGGTTCCGTCGGTTGCCTCCCTACGGAGCCGGCGGCGGGCTGCCTCATCCCATGCAACCGCGACGCCGACGCGCCGCCGGTCACGGAACTCCGGCTCCTCTACCGACCCGAGCAGCCGTTGGACGTGGACCGTCATTTCCGCCGCTCCGGCAGCGGCAAGCCGAGCAGCGCCAGACGCGCCGCCGCCCACGCGGATCGCAGCGCGTCGTGGGCCGCGACCGCATCGACCGCCAGGATCCGAGCGAGCGCGCCGGCGCCGTTCGGCAGCTCGCCCGCCGCCCCACGTACTCCAGCTCGGAGGTGCCCCGCCAGGGCGTCGCCAATCGCGCGCGCGAGCGCTTCGTTATCTGCCTCCGGCGCAACCGCGATCAGGGAGGCCAGATACTCGGCATCGCCGAGCACGCCCGGCCGGTCCGGTCGCGCCAGGCCAGGCTCGAGCCGCAGCCGTTCGGCGCAGAGCTCCCGCCCTTCGCGCTGGACCGAGATGTCCAACTCGAGCAGGTCGTAGGCGAACCGCTCCCCGCCAGCGCGCCGACCGGGCGCGACCATCTCGGACGCCAAGAACTTCGCCCCGGTGGCCAGCTCCACGCTCGTGCTCTGCGTGTAATGCGACCCAGCGTGGGGAATCAGCGGATCCGGAACGTACTCAACGTACGAGTCTGCGCCGAGCACGAACCGCAGCTCCTGATGCGCCGGCGCGCCCTCGGTGCGATACAGCTTCGTCGCCGACTGAGTGGTCAAGTGGACGAAGGCGTCCGGTTCGGTGACGATGCTCGCGATCAGGCGGTCGCCGGCGAACACCCCGCCGGTGGGGTTCTGGATGTACACAAACGCCATTCCGGCGGCCACGCGGTCGATATAGAACGGCATCGTCGTGCGCAGCGGAAACCGCTGCCGCCGCGCTCGCACCGCCGTGCGGCCGCGATGGTCCAGGCCGAAGGTCAGCTGCAGCTCGCCCGCCGGGGCCGCAACGGCGCTCACGACACTGCGACGCGGTCGAACAGGATCGCTCGGGCGAGTTCGGCGAACACCGCTTCAGCGCCGTCGGTTCGCGTGAGGTCGGTGAACAGCGACGGACGTCGCGGCCTCGCGACTGCGACGTCCCTGCGCATACGGGTCAGGTCGGCGCCGACGTATGGCGCGAGGTCGATCTTGTTGACGATCAGTAGATCCGCCCGGAGCACGCCGAGGCCCTGCTTGCGGGGAATGTCATCGCCGGCCGCCGTGTCGATCACGTACGCCCAGTAGTCGACGAGCTCACTGGTGAATGTCGCCGCCAGATTGTCTCCGCCTGACTCGATCACGATCACGTGCAGCGGCCCGTGCTCGTGCTCGAGGCGTTCGGCGGCGTCGAGGTTCGCTGATGGGTCCTCGCGGATCGCGGTGTGTGGGCAGGCCCCGGTCTCGACCCCGACTACGAGCGCCGGGTCGATGAGCCCGCTGCGCTGCACTCGCTCGGCGTCCTCGGTCGTAACGAGGTCGTTGGTGATCACGGCGACGCGGAGGCCAGCGGCGCTCATCAGCGGCAGCAGCCGTTCGATCAGCCTCGTCTTCCCCGATCCCACCGGTCCGCCGACGCCGATCCGGATCGCTCGATCAATGGTCACTTCAGCACGTACAGCCGTCCCAGCGGGACGCGGTCCACCGGGTCGCAGGTACACACCTCACCATCAACGGTCACACGGTAGGTCTCGGGATCGACCTCGACCGAAGGCAGCGCGTCGTTGTGGAGCATGTCGCGTTTGGTCAGCTTGCGAGTGTCACGCGTCGCCACCACTCGCTTGCGCAAGGACCACCGCCCGGCGATGTCACCCTCGGCGGCCGCCCGCGTGGCGAACACAACCGACAGGTCCTGTCGCGCGGGACCGTACGCGCCCCACTGCGGGCGGTAGAGAAGCGGCTCGCACGTCATCAGCGAGGCGTTCGACTCGCCCATCACCGACCACACCGGGAAGCCGCCCTTGAAGATCACTTCCGGCTTGATGCCGAAGAACTTCGGCTCCCACAGGACGATGTCGGCGAGCTTGCCGACATCGAGCGAGCCGATCTCGTGGTCGATCCCGTAGATGCGGGCGGGGTTGATCGTCAACTTCGCGATGTAGCGCTTGATCCGATAGTTGTCGTTGCCGCTGCCGGCGTCCTCGGGGAGTGAGCCGCGCTGGCTCTTCATCTTCGACGCGAGTTGCCACGTGCGGGCGATGCTCTCCCCGATGCGTCCCATCCCTTGCGAGTCGGAGCCCAGCGCGCTGATCGCGCCGACGTCGTGCAGCACGTCTTCGGCCGCGATCGTCTCTCGCCGGATTCGCGACTCGGCGAACGCGACGTCTTCGGGAACCGCGGGGTTGAGGTGATGACAGACCATGACCATGTCGAGATGCTCGTCGAATGTGTTGACCGTAAAGGGGTTGGTCGGATTGGTCGACGAGGGGAGGCAGTTGGGCTCCCCTGCCACCCTGATGATGTCCGGCGCGTGGCCGCCTCCCGCGCCCTCTGAGTGGTAGGTGTGGATCGTTCGTCCATCGATCGCCGCCATCGTGTGCTCGAAGAAGCCCGATTCGTTGAGGGTGTCGGTGTGGATCTGAACCTGCATGTCGAGCTCGTCGCCGGCTCGCAGCGAGGCGTCGATCACGGCAGGCATCGCCCCCCAGTCCTCGTGGATCTTCAGCCCGATCGCGCCGGCCCGTCCCTGCTCGAGCAGCGGCTCGACATCGTAAGCACTACCCTTGCCGAGGAACCCGAAGTTGATCGGCCACGCCTCCGAGGCCTGGAGCATGCGGCCGAGGTTGACCGTCCCCGACGAGGTGATCCCCACCGTCACGGGCCCGAGGCCACCTCCTAACATCGTCGTGATCCCCGAGGCGATCGCTTCTTCGCATAGACCCGCGGAGTCGAAGTGAACGTGCACGTCGATTGCGCCCGCCGTGGCGATCATCCCCTCGGCCGACCGGACATCAGTGTTCGCGCCGATGACCATGCCGTCCAGAACGCCGTCCATCACCTGCGGGTTGCCGGCCTTGCCGATCCCGGCGATCCGGCCGTCCTTGATCCCTATGTCGCACTTGACGATCCCGAGAACGGCGTCGATCACGAGCACGTTCGTGATCACGAAATCGAGCGCGCCCTGCGCCGCGGTGATGGCACCGTGCGTGCCGAGCCCATCCCGAAGAGTCTTGCCGCCGCCGAACACGCACTCGTCGCCGGGCACGAGGAGGTCGCGCTCGACCTCCGCCCAAAGGTCGGTGTCGCCGAGCCGCACCCGGTCGCCGGTCGTGGGGCCGAACAGCTCGGCGTAGCGCGTGCGAGATATCCGGATCCCCACTGCTATGCCCCCTTGTAGCCCTGGTCGCGCGCTCGCCCGAGTGCCGTGTCCCGATCGGCGCCCGACGTCAGCCGGTTGAGCCCGAAGAGCTCCCGGTCGCCACCGAACGCCACGAGCCCGACCTCGCGATCCTCGCCGGGCTCAAACCGGACCGCGGTACCCGCCGGGATGTCGAGATGCATTCCGAACGCGCGCCCGCGATCGAACCGCAGCGAGGGGTTGACCTCGAAGAAGTGGTAATGCGAGCCCACCTGGATGGGACGGTCACCCGTGTTGTCGACCCTGATCGTCGCGGTTTCGCGCCCGGGGCTCAGCTCGATCTCTCCCTCGGCGACGACGACCTCGCCGGGCTCGGCCGCGCTGGCCGCGGCGACCGGCTCGAGAGCCCGTGCGGATCGGCTGGTGCACGGTGACGAGCTTCTGGCCGTCCTCGAAGAAGCCCTCGACCTGGAGCACTCCGACGAGTCGATCGACGCCTGGGAGGACGTCGTCGGTCGTTAGGATCGACGCTCCGAGCTCCATCAGCTCCGCGACCGACCGGCCATCTCGGGCGCCCTCGACGATCTCGTCGGCGATCAGGGCCCGCGCCTCCGGATAGTTGAGCTTCAGTCCCCGGGCCCGGCGCTTGCGGGCGAGCTCGGCCGCCAGGAACAGCAACAGGCGGTCGGTCTCTTTGGGAGAGAGGTGCATCAGCTCACCTGGGGTATGCCGCTGCCACGCCGCCGTCGACGTTGAGGATGTTTCCGGTGCTCTTGCCCGATCGAGCCTCGGAGGCGAAATGCAGAACCGCCTCGGCCACATCCTCGGGCAATACATTGACGCCTAGCGTCGTCCGCGCGCGGTAATACTCGCCGAGCTCCTCGGGCATGATGCTGTACGCCGCAGCGCGCTCCTCGCGCCAGCTCGAGCTCCATATCCGCGAGCCCTCCATCACCGCGTCGGGGTTGACGGTGTTGACGCGCACGCCACGGTCGCCGCCCTCCTCGGCGAGGCATCGGGCAAGGTGCAGCTCGCCCGCCTTGGCCGCCGAGTACGCGGCGTTGTTACGCCCCGCGCTGAGCGAGTTCTTGGACGCGACGATGATGATCGACCCGCCGCGACCCTGCTCGTAAAGCACCGACATCGCCGAGCGCGAGACGAGGAAGTAGCCGGTCATCAGCACCGCCTGGATTCGGTGCCATTCGGCGAGCGAGGTCTCCTCGATCGGTGCGCTCGAAGCGACGCCGGCGTTCGACACCACGATGTCGACGCCGCCGAACGCCTCCACCCCGCCGGCGAACGCCGCTCGGACGCCGGCCTCGGTGGTGACGTCGCCCTGCACCGCAACTCCGGCCGCGCCGAGATCGGCGACCGTGTCCAGGGCGCCCTCGCCGTCGATGTCGAACGCGACCACGCACGCCCCGGCCGCGCTCAGCTTTCCGACCACGGCGCGTCCGATGCCGCCGGCCGCACCAGTGACCAGCGCCACCTTGCCCTGGAGCTCGCCCGGCGGCGGCGCGAGCGACAGCTTGTACAGCTCCAGCGGCCAGTACTCGACCGCGAAGCTCTCGGCCTCCGACAGTGACACGAAGCCGCCGGCGGCGTGAGCACCGCCCATCACCTCGATCGCCCGTCGGTACAGATCCCGCGACAGGTGCGCGGCGCGCGCCGAGGTGCCGGCCCCGACGATGCCTAGATGCTCGATCGCCACGACGCGCGGGTCCGGGTCGGCCGGTTGGTCGCCGTCTGCGGCGTGGCGCGCGAAGTAGCTTGCGTAGTCGGCGCGGAACTGGTTCGCGAGCTCGCGAATCCGGGCCGACAGCGCGGCCGCGTCGTCGACCTCCGGATCGAACGGCACCCACAGCGGAACCCGCTTGGTGTGCACGAGGTGATCGGGGCAGGCGGCGCCGGTCGAGGCGACCGTCTGTGCGTCCTGCGAGTCGAGGAACCGCAGAACCTCCTCGGATTCGTCCAGCCCACAGATCTTCGAGCGCTCGCTCGAGACCGCCCCGCGGACGGCAGGAAGGACCGCGCGGAGCAGCGCCGCGCGGTCGGCCTCCTCGAGGCGCCCGGAACTCGCCGCGGGACCTCCGAACCGTTCCCCGGCGCCGTGCGCGTTGATGAACTCGGCGGCGCGATTGGTGACCTCGATCGTGGCCCGGTAGCTCTCCTCGGCGCTGTCTCCCCACGTAACGAGGCCGTGCTTGGCGAGTACGACGAGACGCAGCGCACGATTCGCCCTGACCAGCCCGCCCACCTGCCGGGCGAGATCGAAACCAGGGCGCACATACGGCACCCACGCGGCCGTGCCGCCGAAGCACTCGGCCACGAGCAGCTCGCCGTCGCGGGCTCCGGCGAGCGCATTGATCGCGTCCGGGTGGGTGTGATGAACGTGCGCGGCGGGGATGAACGCGTGGAGCAGCGTCTCGATCGACGGACGCGGCGCGCTCGGGTCGAGCTGGCACCGCGTGAGATAGTCGACCATCTCGGCATCGGTCATCCGCGCCCGAGCGAACAGCGGCAGGATCTCGTCGAGGCGAAGGCGCGTGAAATCCCGCTCGGCGATCGTCGCGAGATCACTGCCCGAGCCCTTGACCCACATCACGTTCAGCTCGCGACCGGCGTGGTCGACGGCGATCCCCTTGGCCGACGTGTTCCCGCCGCCGAAGTTCGCGATCGCGCGGTCGCCACCAAGCAGCCGGGAGGCGAGTACCAACTGGGCGAGCGGACCCTCCGCCGATTGGTTTCCGTTCGGCCAGCGATCGTCGACCGTCGCGACGATTCGGGGTAACGTGCTCATCGTCCCCAGCCTCCCGCGACCACGTCTTCGCCCCCGCGGTCTGTAACCGCGCGCGAAAGATACCCCGAGGACCGTAGCGCTCCGATCGGGTCCTCGGCCGCGCCGAGCACGGAGCGAACCTTGGCGCACAGGGGGCTGACATCGATCCGGTAGGCATCGAGCAGCGCCTCGTGGCCGCCGAGGACATCGCCCGCGCGCTGCATCGCCGCCAATCGCTCCCGATCGACCAGCAGCGCCTTGGCGTGCGCCTCCTGCAGGTTGACGATGCTCAGCACCATCGCCTCGAGCTTGGCCTCGACGTTGTGCGCCTGGTCGATAGTGAGTCGTGGGAGCGGCCCGCCCAACGCAACCAGCTCGCAGAAGATCAGGAACAGCTCGAACGGGTTGACCGAACCGACGATCAGGTCGTCGTCGGCGTACTTGCGGTTGTTGAAGTGAAAGCCGCCGAGCCGGTCCTCGTCGGCCAGGATCGCCACGATCTGCTCGACGTTCGTGCCCTGGGCATGGTGACCGAGGTCGACGAGCACGCGCGCCTCGGGCCCGAGCTGCTGGCAGACCAGCAGCGCGGACCCCCAGTCGGCAAGGTCGGTGGCGTAGAACGCGGGTTCGAACAGCTTGTATTCGAGCAGGAGATCGAGCCCCGTCGGAAGCGCGGCGTACGTTTCCTTCAGCGAGTTGACGAGCCGGCGGCGGCGCAACGACAGCGAGTCCTGCCCGGGATAGCTGGTGCCGTCGGCGAACCACAGCGACAGCCCGGTCGAGCCGAGCTCACGCGCGATGCCGACGCAATCGATCAGGTGCCCGACCGCCTTGGACCGGACGCGCGCGTCGGGGTTCGTGACCGAGCCGAGCTTGTAGTCCGGGTCCTGGAAGAGGTTCGGGTTGACGGCCCCGACCCGAAGCCCGGCCGCCGTGATGTGGGCGCGCAGCTCCCCGTAGTCGTCAACGGCGTCCCAGGGGAAGTGAAGCGCGACCCCCGGCGCGGTTCCTGTCAGCCGGTGCACCTCGCCTGCATCGTCAATGCGCTCGAACACGTCGCGAGGTCGGCCGGGCTGGCTGAACGTCGCAAAGCGCGTTCCCGAATCGCCGTAGCCCCACGACGGCGTCTCGATGTGAAGCTCCGTCATCGCCAGCTCGATCGCGTCGAGGTCGTGGCCGGCGTCGCGCAGCCGCTGTGACAGAGCGTCGTACTGGGCGCCCGCTCCCACCTCACGCCGCCTCGTGGACGAACGGCTCGACGGCGCACCCGCTGACTTCGAGGAACCGAGCGTAGGTGTCGTACAGGTCCGCGTCCGGCTCGTAGGTCACCGGCACCGCGGATTCCGCCGCGACGGCGCGAAGCTCCGCCAAGGACCCGAGCTCGCCGGTCGCGCGCGCCTGCACGAGCACGTTGCCGAGCGCGGTCGCCTCGACCGGCCCCGCGATCACCGGGCGGCCGAGCAGCCCCGCGGTCAGCCGGCACAGCAGCTCGTTGCGAGCGCCTCCTCCGATCACGTGCACGACCGAGACCTCACGCTCCGTCGCTCGCTCGAGCCGCTCGAGCACGAGCCGGTACTTGCATGCCAGCGAAACGAGGATCGCCAGCACCAGTTCCCCGGGCGAGCCGGGCGGCGACTGGCCGCTCGCGCGGCAGACGGTGGCGATTCGCGTCGGCATGTCCCCGCGAGCGAGCAAGCTCTTGTGATCGGGATCGAACAGCGGCACGTGACGCCAGTCGCTTGCGGCGGCGATACGCGCGAGCTCCCCGTACTCGTGGTGACGGCCCTCGCGCTCCCACTGGTGCACGCACTCCTGGACGAGCCACAGCCCCATGACGTTCGCCAGCAGGCGGGTCGTGCCGTCGACCCCGCGCTCGTTGCTGAGGTTGTATGAGCACGCCATCTCGCTCAGAAGGGGCTGCTCGAGCTCGATTCCGAGCAGCGACCAAGTACCTGAGGACAAGATCGCGGCATTCGCGCAATACACCGGGGCGGCTACGAACGCCGAGGCGGTGTCGTGCCCGGCCACCAGGTGCACGTCGACGCCGGTCGCGGAACCGGCGGTCCCGGCGTGGACGCGCATGACCGATCCGAGCGTCGCGCCCGGCTCGACCGGATCGATCGCGAACGGACGCAGCGGGAGGCGGAGCTGTGAAATGACCTCGCGCGCCCAGCAGCCACTGCGGGCATCGAGCAGCCCGGTCGTCGATGCCACGGTGGCCTCGTTGACGAGCTCGCCGGTCAGCCAGTACGAGATCAGGTCGGGGATCAGCGCGATATGCGCCGCGGACTCCAGCGCCGATCCGCATTCTTCGGCGATCAGCTGAAAGACGGTGTTGATCGGAATCGTCTGGATCCCGGTGACCGAGTACAGGTCGGCCCGCGAGATCCGCTCTTGCGCCCGGGCGATCGCACGGTCGGTGCGAGCGTCGCGGTAGTGGTAAGGGACCCCGAGCATTCGCCGGTCGGAGCCGAGCAGGGCATAGTCGACTCCCCAAGCATCGACGCCGACGCCTCGGAGCACCCCCGCGCTCGTCGCGGCCGCGCCGATCCCGGAGAGCACCTGTTCGAACAGGCCGACCGGGTCCCAATGCAGCCCGTCGGGAAGCGCGACCGGTGCGTTCTGGAATCGGCATGAGGGTTCCAGATCGACGCGTGAGCCGTGCAGACGCCCAACTATGACCCGGCCGCTCTCCGCGCCCAGATCGACGGCCGCATACGCCGTCGAGCCACTCACGTCGCCGCTACTCCACACATTCGACGCGTACCCCCCGCCGCTGGATCTGGGCGACCTCGTCGCCGGTGAGGTCGGCGGCCAGCACGAGCGAGATCTCCTCGCAACTTGCGATCCGGTGCGAGCCTCGCGCCTTGAGCTTGTCGGGCTCGAGCAGCAGGATCGACTCCTCGGCTCGCTCGATCATCGCGCGCTTGACCTCGCACTCGAGCGGGTCTGGATCGGTCAGCGAACCGTCGCTCGCGAGGCCCTTGACGCTCATGAACAGCTTGTCCGCGAAATGATCGCGGATCATTCGGACCGCGGCCGGGCCGACCAGCGACAGGGTCAACTTGCGCAACCTGCCGCCGACCCCGTTGAGCTCGATGTTCGCGTCCGAGGAGCTCAGCAACTGCATTACCGGAACCGAGTTGGTGATGATCGACGCGGCGACGCCGCGGGCGACGATCTCGCGCGCGGCGTAATAGCCCGACGATGAGCAATCGATGAACACGGTCTCCCCGGACTCCACGAGCGCCGCCGCGGCGACAGCCAGCCGCTCCTTCGCCTCGACGTCGACGCCGAGCCGCTGATTGAACGAGTCCTCGTGCGCCGCGAGCCCGGGGGCGACGGCGCCGCCGTGGGTGCGCTTCGCGAGACCCTGGCGATCGAGCTCGCGGAGATCGCGGCGAATCGTCATCGAGGACACCTGGAACTCCTGCTCGAGGTCGGCTACCGAGCTGCCGCCACGGGCCTGGAGGTGTTCCGCGATCGCGCGCCGCCGGATCTCAGGAATCATATGTTCTCTTTTCGCCATTCCGCGTTCGATCAGAGTCAGTTCGAAGCCTACACGGCGCGGCAATCAATCACAATCGAACGTATTCGATCGATCTCATGAGCGGATCCGTTCCTGTCCCTTTGGCGGACTGGGTTTGTACAAATGTCGTCTTGCGTTCGAACAATAAGTTCTGTAGCGTTCTCCAAACGTGATCGCCCAAAATCGATCATCAGATCGAACAGCCGCCTCGTGCACTGCGGCGGGGCGCCAAGCGACGGGCTCCTGGGCCCTGGGAGTAGGAGGAGATTGAGCATGTCAGTCAGTTCCGACCCGTCCGCGGCCCCGCTTGACAGCGTCCAGACGACCGGCAGCGGGTTCTACGCCCGCAAGGCGTCTGGGTTGGTGCGCGATCTATCGCTGCGCGACTCGGTGTTGTTGAACCTCTGCTGGATCAGCATCCCGCTCGGGCTCGTATACATCACCCAGATCGGCGGGCTGTTCCCGGGCACGAGCCTCGGGCTGGCGTTCCTGCTCGCCGGGCTGATCGCGATCCCCCACCTCTACGCGTACGGGAACTTCGCCGGCGCGATGCCGCGCTCGGGCGGTGATTACCTGTCGATCAGCCGCTCGTTGCACCCATTCGTCGGGTTCCTGGTGAACTCCGCGTTCACCGTTCTCCAGATCTTCTCGACCGCGTTCATCATCAACTTCCTCCCGCTGTTCGCGCTGCCGGCGCTGTTCCAGACGCTCGCGATCGTCACTGGCGACCACTCGTGGGCAACAACGGCGAGCAACGTCTCGACTCATACCGGTCAGTTTCTGATCTCCGGCGGGATCATCCTCGTCATGGGCGTGCTCATGATCTTCTGGCAACGGTTTGCGTTGCGGCTGTTCACCGTGCTGATGGTGTTTTCGCTGGTCGGGATCCTGGTGACCGTGATCGCGCTGATCTTCATCTCCAAGAGCGACTTCGCACACCACTTCAGCCAGTTCGGCGGTGTCACCAAAGTGATCGACGACGCACACAAGGCCGGATTCGGTTCGTCCGCGTTCAGCCTCTCGGTCACGTTCGCCTCGATCACCATCCTGTTCGGGGCGATCGGGCTCGGGCAGGTCTCGTCGTACTTCGCCGGCGAGATCAGACAACCCGGGAAGACGATCTTCCGTGGCATGCTGATCTCGGTCGCGATCGCGTCGATCGGCCTGGCGGCGATCGCGTTCCTGGCGATCAATTCGTTCGGCAGCGAGTTCCTGAACTCGGCGCAGTTCCTGTCGAACAGTGGTAAGTGGTCGGTGCCGGCGTCACCGTTCGTCAACCTCTTCATCGGTATCGCCGCTCCCCACGTCTGGCTCGCCGTGCTGCTCGGCGTGGCGACGATCGCGGGGGTGGTGGCGATCGCGATCCCCACCTATCTGATGGGAACGCGGAACATGCTCGCCTACTCCTTCGACCGCGTCCTGCCGACGAAGCTGAGCGAGGTCAACGAACGCACGCACACGCCGATCTACGCGACCCTGCTGGTGATGCTGCTGATGCTCGGCTTCCTCGCCGGGTTCGTGTACTCGTCGTCGTCGTTCGTCGTGTACCTCGGCGTGAGCGGGATCGTCGTGTTCGGCACGTTCGCGATCGTGGGCATTGCCGCGGTGGTGTTCCCGTACCGCCGCAAGGCGATGTACGACGACTCCCCCATCCCGAAAAAGAAGCTCGGCGGGGTGCCGATGTTCGCGCTCGTCGGCGCGCTCGACGCGGCGCTGATGACGCTGTACCTGATCCTGCTGTTCACGAACGGCACCGCCACCGGGGCCACCAATCACAAGGGCCTTACCGTTCTGGGGATTCTGATCGTCGTGCTCGCGGCCATCTGGGGGCTAGCCTGGTTCGCCGCACGACGGCGGGGGATTGATCTCGACGTAGTCCAGAATCAGCTGCCGCCCGAGTAGCGCGGAACGAGATCCTCTGGTGCTGAGACGGCGCAAACACCCAACCTCGAGGCTGTTCTTCGCCACCGACGTTCACGGCTCGGAGACCTGCTTTCGCAAGTTCGTGAATGCCGCGAAGGCATACGAAGCCGACGCGATCATCCTGGGCGGCGACATCACCGGCAAGCAGCTCGTGTTCGTCGTCGCCGACAACGGCGGGTGGCGGATCGGCGAGGGTCCAAGCGCCGAGCGTCTCGACAGCACCGAGGCGCTCGAGGCCGCGGAAAGGCAGCTGAGCTCCGGGGGCCTGTACCCGATCGTCCTCACGCCAGAGGAGGCGCGTGCGCTCGCAGCCGATCCGGCCGCCATCGAGCGGCGCTTCACCGCGGAGCGACTCGCGCGGGTGCGAGCGTGGATGGACCTCGCCGAGGAGCGGTTGCGGCCGCTCGGGATCCCGTGCTTCGTGAGCCCCGGCAACGACGACGACCGCGAGGTCGCAGAAGTGATCGAGCGGGCGTCGTGGGTGTCCAACCCCGAAGGCGAGGTCATCGACGTCGGCGGCCACGAAATGATCAGCTGGGGCTGGTCCAACCCGACTCCGTGGGACACCCCGCGGGAGCAGAGCGAGCCCGAGCTCGGCGCGCATCTGAACGAGATGGCGTCGAAGCTGCGCGACCCCGAGACGGCGATCTTCAATCTCCACTGCCCGCCATATCAGTCCGGGCTCGACGACGCGCCCGCGCTCGACGAGAATCTCAAGCCGATGACGAGCGGCGGCCAGCTGACGCTGCTGCCGGTCGGGAGTACCGCCGTGCGCGACGCGATCGAGCGCTACCAGCCGATGCTCGGCCTTCATGGGCACATCCACGACTGCCGAGCGATGAAGCGGATCGGGCGGTCGACCTGCATCAACCCCGGCAGCGACTATCAGACCGCGACGCTGCGCGGTGCGATCGTGCAGCTCTCAGAACGAGACGTGTCGGCGTGGACACTGACGACGGGATGAGCGCGCTCCACGATGCCGAGCGCGCGAGCCCCGCGAGCCCGATCGGGTATACCACCGCGGACCGTGCGGACGCGGAATCGGCCTCGTTAACGATGACGAGCGGGCAGACCTTCCCTGGCATCGGCGAGGAGGCGCAGCGCGTAGTCGCGCACGCGACCGATCGGGGCGAGCTGTTGCGGATCGCTGGCAGCGTCGCGTTCCAATTGCGCGTAGCGGGCCGAGCCGGGCTACCGCGGCCTGCGCCGGTCGACATCGACCTGGTCGCGCCGGCGCGAACTGAGCGCCGCATTGCCGCGCTGCTAACCGAGCTCGGGTACACCGGCGAGAAGGAGTTCAACGCCCGCCACGGTGACCGGCGGCTGATCTTCTGGGACGAGGCCAGGGGCCGCAAGCTCGAGGTGTTCGTCGGGATCTTCGTGATGTGTCATTCGCTGCCGCTCAGCGAGCGCCTCGACGTCGACGCCGAAACGATCCCGCTCGCCGAGCTGCTGCTGACAAAACTCCAGATCGTCGAGTTGAACGAGAAGGACCTGTGCGACATGCACTCCCTGCTGATCACGCACGAGATCGGCAGCGCTGATGGCGACCACATCAACGCGCAACGGATCGCAGGGCTCTGCGCCGCCGACTGGGGCTTGCAGCACACGGTCTCGCGCACGCTTCAGAGGCTCGCGGAGGACCCTCCGAGCTACACGCTGTCGCCCGAGCAACGTCGCCTCGTCGACGAGCGCGTGGGCCGATTGGCGGAGGCGCTCGAGGATCAACCGAAGACCTTCGCGTGGCGGATGCGGGCCCGGATCGGCGAGCGAGTCCGATGGTACGAGGAGCCGGAGGAGATTTGAGTGCCATCGGTCGCTGACATGCGCGACATCTGGTCCGCGCCGGACTCCTACAGCTTCCTTGGCGCCGCGCGATGCGAGCCGACCGTAGAGGCGCTCACGCGCGCGGGCGCGCGCGCCGCGTTCTTCGGGGCGCCGGTCGACGGGATGGGCTTTCCGCAGCGGCCCGGGGTGACGCTCGGCCCGAAGGCGTGCCGCGAGGCTTCGGCCCAGTATGCGGGCGCGGCGACGATCGAGCACGGGATCGACGTCCGCGAGTACTGGGGCCTCGTCGACTGCGGCGACGCCTCGATGGCCGGCGCAAGCGTTCAGCAGATGCACGCGATGATCGAGGCGACCACCGCGACAGATCCTGGCCGCCGGCGCCATCCCGATCATGTGCGGCGGCGATCACTCGATCCCGATCCCGGGAATGCGAGCGCTCTCCGGCAGCGGGCAGCACCGACGACTCGGGTACCTGCACATCGACGCGCATCTCGACACGGCCGAGGGACTCGCCGGGTTCGCCGATACGATGGCCTCGCCGATCACGCGAATCGTCGAGATGCCCGGCGTCGAGCCGGAGAACGTAGTCGTGTTCGGCGCGCGCGGGCTCGGGAACCCGCCGCCGCTCGTGGAGCGGGCCCGTGAGCTAGGCATTCGGGTGATGCCGATGAGCGAGATCGAGCGGCTCGGCGTGGAGCGCGCGATCGGGGAGGCACTCGACACGATCTGGTCCGGGACCGATGCCGTGTACGTCTCGCTCGACAACGACTCGATCGATCCGAGCTGCGCTCCCGGCACGACCGCGCCAGAGCCCGGCGGGTTGACGGCGCGCGAGTTGCTCGCGATCGCCCTCGCCGTAGGGCGTCGCGGTGTCGCCATGCTCGACATCGCGGAGCTGTCGCCCAACTTCGACCCGAGCGCGATCACCGCCCGCCTAGACACGACGTGGGTCGTCTACGTGCTCACCGCGTACGCGGCGGCGATCCAGCGCGGGGAGCTCTCCCGATGAACGCGGGTCGTCCGGCGATCCCGGACGACGAGGTCCGGAGCCGCCCGGCGGCGCTCGGCCGCGCGCTCGCCGAGCAGGGATTCGACGGGTGGATCGCGTTCGGTGACGACCGCGCGGTGTTTGGGCCCGACCACATCCGCTATCTCGCCGACATCGAGCCTCATTTCGAGCCGATCTTCCTCGCGGGAAGAAGCGACTCGCCGCAGGCGATCCTGCTCACCGGGCCCGAGACGATCGGGTATGCGGCCGTCGTCACCGCCCGCGCCGCGGTCTCGGAGATCGTCGCGATGGAAGAGCTGTCGCATCCCGAGGAGGAATACCCGACGATCTCGCTGCGCAGCGGCGTCGAGGCACTGCGCGATCTGCTGGCGGGTTGCGGGCGGATCGCAGTCGTGGGGACGGACGCAGCCGCGCACCCGGTTTGGCGACGCTTGATCGAGCCGCTGGCACAGGACGGCCGTGAGCTCGCCTCGGGCGACGCGGTCTCCTACAGGCTGCGCTCGGTGAAGACGAGCGCCGAGCTCGACGTGATCGGCGAGGCCTACCGGATCGCTCGCGTCGGGATGGAGGCCGCTGCCGGGGCGATACGACCGGGGGTGACCGAACGCGACGTCGCGGCCGAGGCGGAGGCCGCGATGCGCCGGGCGGGAGCCGAGGGCTTCGGGATCGACACGATGGTCGCATCCGGGTTCGACAACACCACGCCGATCCTGGCGCGCTCGACGTTCCGCACGATCGCCCCCGACGATCTCGTGTGCGTCACGCTCGCTCCGCGCTATGAGGGCTACCACGCGGCGATCGCGCGGCCCTTCCTGTTCGGGCCGAACGTCGCCGTCGAGCACGCGATCGAGGTCGCTCGGGCGGGCCAGCGCGCGGGCATCGAGCGGCTCACGGTAGGTACCGAAGGCCGCGTGGCCGCCGATGCGGTCCGGAGCGTGCTCGAGGGATCCGATACCGGCGCCGGGCTCCCATACGTGCCGATCCACAGCGTTGGGATGATCGAGTTCGAGCCGCCGATCTTCCTGTCTTCCTCGGAGGTGACGATCGCCGACGGGATGGCGCTGTCGATCGACGCCGCACTCTTCCACGGGCCGTGGGGCGGCCTGCGGCTCGAGGATGGGTTCTCGATCGTCTCCGGGCGCGCGACGCCTCGATTCCGCGACTATGAGGAGCTGGTGCCCGTGATGCTCTCGTGATCCGCGTGGGCGCGATCGGTTGCGGGGAGCATGCCACCGCCGCGATCTGGCCGCTGTTCGGGTCCGCTGGCCTCCAGTGCGTCGCGGCGTGGTCGCGAAGCCGTGAGCGGGTCGAAGCCGCCACTGCGCGGTTCGGGATCGACCGCGCGTACACCGATCTCGGGCAGATGCTCGGTGAATGCGAGCTCGACGCGGTGGTCGTGATCGTCCCGCCAGAAGGATTCGCGCCGGTGATCCACGCGGCCCTCAACCGAGGCCTCCACGTGTTCGCCGAGAAGCCCGGCGCCGAGACCGCCACGGAAGCGCGGTCGATCGCGGACGCCGCCGACGCAGCCGGCGTGATCGCGATGGTGGCGTACATGAAGCGGTTCGGAACCGCCTTTTCTCGTGCCAGGGAGCTGATCCACACGCCCGAATTCGGCCCTTTGACGATCGCGAGCTTCAAATGGGCGATGGGGTCGGTGGTCGGAGAGCACGACTCGCTCGAGAGCTGGCTGTTCGAGAACCCGATCCATCACATCGATCTCGCGCGGTACTACTGCGACGAGCTCGACTCCTGGCAGGCGCAACTGGCGCGCAACAGCGGCGACGACTACGCGGTCGCGGTCACTGCCCGCACGCCCGGCGGGGGCGTCGTGAGCATGCAGCTCTCGACCACCGGCAGCTGGGAGCAGCACAACGAGCGCGTCGAGCTGCAGGGCGCAGGGGCGAGTGTCGTGGTCGATAACGTCGACACGTGCATCAGCCGCACCGGTAGCCAGCCCGATCTCGTGTGGCGCCCGAATTACACGATCCCCTCAGAGGAGAACTCTTCCGCGGCGACGTGCGGGTTCCTCGGCGAGCTCCAGGCGTTCGCGGCCGCCATACGGAGCGGCGAATCACCGCCGTCGGACTTCCGGAGCGCCGCCGGAACCCTCGAAGCGGTGCAGCAACTCCTGGTCGGGATCGAGCGATGAGGCTTACATGCTCCAGCCTGAGCCTGTTCAGTGCGACACCCGAGGAGGCGATCGCGATCGTCGCCGAGCTCGGATTTCCGGCGATCGACCTGGTCGGGATCCCAACCCTTCCGCCCGCCCACGTCGACTACGCCGGCCGCGACCCGGCGACGCTCGACGCGCTCGAGGACGCGATCGCGCGAGCCGCGATCGAGGTCTCGACCGTGGTCGCGATTCCCACCGACGGCTTGGAGCACTGGGACGCTGAGGAGATCGACGCCCGCGTCGCGTGGGCCGTGCAGGCATGCACACGACTCGGCTGCGGCCGCCTCGTGCTCGATGCCGGTAACCCGCCCGCCGACGGGCACATCGAGCGCCAAGCGGACATAGCGCGATGGAAGGCGATGATCGACAACGCGTTTGCGCTGACATCCGCTGCCGGCGTGACGCTGACCGTTGAGGCTCCTCACACGGGCACGCTCGCCGAGCGGTTCGACCAGGTACAGGAGCTTCTGGACGCGATGGACAACCCAGCGATCCGGCTCGATTACGACACGAGCCACGTCGCACGATCGGGCACGAGCACGGAGGACAGCCTCGCGATCGTCGGCGATCGGCTCGAGAAGGTCGCGCTGCGGGACATCGACTCGGGCGGTGAGTTCTGCCGCCCCGGCACCGGCCGGGTCGACTTCGGTGGCGTCCTTGCCGCCCTCCGGCGGCGCGGATATGACGGCGATCTTGTCATCGAGCTCGAGACCGAGGGGATCGAAGACGTCGCTGGGCAGCGGCGCGAGATCGAGCTGACGAAGGCGTACGTCGAAGATCTGCTCGCGTCCCAGTGAGCAATCCGTCCCGCAGCGAGCTGCCTGCGCCCGAGCCGGTCGCGATCGCCGACCGTAACGGGCCAGACGACGTCGCGATCGGCGTGGTCGGCTGCGGTGTCCACTCGACGACGGCGATCCTTCCCTCGCTTCGGCACGCGCGGGGGCGCCTCGTGGCGGTCTGCGACCTCGACGGCGAACGCGCCGAGTTCGCGCGCAGGCGGTTCGGGGCGGAGCACGCGTACGGCTCACTCGACGAGCTGCTCGCGCGCACGGACCTGGACGCGGTCATCGTCGTCGGCCCTCCGGCCCTTCATGTCCAGGCTGGGATCGCGGCGCTCGGCACGGGGCGGCACGTGTTCGTCGAGAAGCCGCCGGGAGGATCGCTCGAGGACGCGATCAGGCTGCGCGAGGCGGCGCGCGCCGCTGATCGGCAGCTGATGGTCGGCTTCAACAAGCGTCGCGCGAGCGCCTACCGGCTTGCCGCTCAGCTGATCGCGGCGCCTGAGTTCGGCGAGGTCACCTCGGTCGAGTTGACGTATTCGAGCTTTCCGATCCCCGGGCTGCGACTGCACCTGACCGATATGAGCATTCACGCACTCGACACGGTCCGGTGGCTCGCTGGCGAACCGGTTCGGATCGCGTGCTTCAAGCGCGGCAAGGGCGACAACCACGTACTCGCGCTCACCGTGGAGCACGAGTCGGGCATCGTCTCGAGGCTCGAGCTGTCGGCGTTCGCGCCGGGTCTCAGAGAGCTGCTGGCGGTCACCGGCGAAGGCGCCGCGGTGCAGGTCGACGGGCCGGCACGCCTCACGTACTCGGTGCAGGCGGAGGGGTTGTCGGCGGAGGAGACAAACACGCGCGTGACGCGCGGCTGGGCACCCGAGATGTCGCTGCCCGACAAGCAGAACGACGCCCAGGTGGTCCAGGGCTACGCGACCGAGCTGATCGCGTTCTGCGACGCGGTCAGGGAGGGGCGTGACGTGACCCCCTCGATCGACGACGGCGTCGCCGCGATGCGGATGATCGAGGCGATCGCGGCCGCGCCGGACGGAACCTCGGTGGTCGAGCTCCGCGCCGAGCATGTCTGACGGCGCGACGATGCTCGCGGCGAAGAAGACGGGCGCGGCCGCCGCCGGCGTGGTCTCGACTCCGGTCCCGGAGGTGGGAAGATCCGATGTCCTCGTCGCGGTCCGCGCGTGCGCCATCTGCGCATCCGACCTATGGGGTTGGAGCGCGCCTGTGCGCAGCTCCGGCACGCCGGGCGAGTGGGACCCGGACAACCTCGGGATCACCGGGCACGAGGTCGCCGGGGACATCGTTGCGGTCGGGAGCGCCGTGGACCCCGGCCGCGTCGGCGAGGCCGTGTGGATCGATCCGATCGCGGGCTGCGGCGAGTGCGAGCACTGCCGGGCCGGACGCCAAACCTTCTGCGCGCGCGTGTCGATCGTCTGTCAGGGGTTCGCGGAATACGTCGTCAGCCCGGCGCGTCAGTGCCGACCGATCCCCCACGGACTCGACTACGCCCGCGCGAGCATGATCGCCGACATGGTCGGCACTCCGACGGGTGCCGTCAAGCGTGCGGCTGTTGCCGCTGGCGAGTCCGTAGCCGTCTGGGGGCTCGGCCCCGTCGGTCTCGGCCTCGCCCAGGCGTCCCTGATCGCGGGTGCGTCGCTGGTCGCAGGGATCGACCCGGTCGGTGCCCGTCGCGCTCGCGCGGCGCGGACCGGGGCGGTGGCGCTCGATCCGTCGGCCGGCATAGCCAACCGACTGCTCGAGCTCACGGGCGGACGCGGGCCGGACGTCGCGCTGTGCTCGGTGGCGGCCGAGGGCGCGGTGCGAACCGCGTTCGAGACGCTGCGGCTCGACGGTCGGATGGTCACCGTCTCCGGCAACCCCCCGGCCGGCGGGGAGGTATGCAAGTGGGTCAGCGGCAGCTGGGGCTGTGACGAGCGTTGGTGGCCCGAGGTGGTCGACCATCTCGTGACCGGACGGTTCTCGCTCGACGGCTACGTGACCCACACGTTTCCGTTGAGTCGCATCGAGGAGGCGTTCGCGCTGCGCGCGGACGACCTCGAGAACTCGTTCAAGGTCGTGATCGCGCCCGCCTGATGTTCTCGACGCTCGCGCCAGACGCCGTGCCGATCCGGGTTCCGCTCGACCGCCAGCTCCAGTTGGCCCGTGCGAACGGGTTCGACGCGCTCGACCTGCCGCTCTCCGCATTGCAACGGTCAGGCCGCGGCGAGCCGGTGGCGGAGATCAGGGAACGATGGGCCTCTCATGGCTTGCGCCCTGGCGGTTGGCGTTTGCCGTTCGACTATCAAGCACACCGCACCGACTTCAAAGCCGACCTGCGAAGGCTGCGCGCTTGCGCCCGCACAGCGGGCGCGCTCGCGAGCCCGTGGTGCTACTACTGGATCGAGCCCACCTCGGAGGAGCTCACGTTCGCCGAAAACACCGCGATGCATGTGGAGCGCGTGAGCGCTATCGCCGATGTGCTGGGCGAGTACGGTTGCCGCCTCGGGCTCGAGCCGATCGGGCCGAAGACACTCCGCGTCGGCGCCCGGTTTGAGTTCGTCCACTCGATTCCGATGGCGCTTGATCTGCTGAGCTCGGTCGATCACCCAAACGTCGGCCTGCTTGTCGACTGCTTTCACTGGTACACGTCGCACGCGGGTGTCGACGACCTGATGGGGCTAGCTCCGGAGCAGGTCGTGTACGTCCATGTCAACGACGCGGCCGCTGGAGTCGACGTGGACGAGCAGCTCGACGACGTGCGACGGTTGCCCGGAGTCACACGCGTTATCGACCTCGTCGGATTTCTTCAAGCGCTGGATCGGATTGGTTATGACGGCCCGGTCGCCGTCGAGCCGTTTGACGCGTCGTTGGCCGCAATCCCGCCGGACGAGAGAGTCCGACTCGCAGCCCAGAGTCTCCACGACGCGTTCGACGCCGCACATATTGCCGTCCGAGCAGGTTGCTGAAGCGCAAAGCGCCGCCGTCGTTCACCGGCGTCGCGCCCGCAGCTGGCGGTTCTTCAGGCGGTTGCCGCAGACGGCCATGTCGCACCAGTTGCCCTGCTGGTTGCGCGACCGGTCGTAGAAGACCCACTGGCAATCGGGATTCGCGCACATCTTGAGCCGCGACCAGCTGCCGTCGACCTGGGCGGCGCGGATGGTCAGCAGCAGCTGGAACAGACCGTCACCGAGCTCGCCGTCGCCGGCGCCTTCGATTCCGAGCGCCCCGCCGTCGCCCACGGTCAGGCGCGCGCTGTGCTCGGCCGTCAGCTTCCGCAGGGCCTCGAGGTCTTCGGCGGTTTGCTCGGGAGCGTCGCCGTCGGTCTCGAGCAGGCTGCGCAGGCAGTCACGAACCTCGCGCGCAACCACCAGGTCCGCAGCCGTCACCGCGCTCTGGCCGCCTATGAGGCCCGCGTCGATCAGCCACTCCCGCGCCGGCGCCGGCTCGGCCAGCAGGTCGGTCGCCTCTTCGACGTCGCGCGTGTTGAGAAACGCCTGGACCCTGAGAAGCGGCATCGGCGCCGGCTTGCTCTCGGGGCCACCGGGATACCAGGAAGGCTGATCGTCGTTCATCGAGTCGATTCTAGCCGCGTGACCTGCAAAGTCACTTGACAGGTCACCGTGACCGCCGTAGGATGGTTGGTGGTCATGAAAACAATCAGCTCACATACGAACGCACACCACCAGGGCCCGACGGTGCTTGTCGGCGACCCCTCCCTGCGGGGTCCGGTCCTCGCCAGGCGCCCGAGCCTGCGCGATCGACTGACCGCGCGCTGGCATCCGCGGCCGCTCGACCGCGCGCTGGCCGACGGCACTCCGCCCGAGGCGAGCGCGGCGCTCGCGCTCCGCGCCCGGGAGCTCACCGAGCTAGAGCGCCGGCAGTCGATCGCCGTCGCGCTTCGCCGGGTGCTAGGCGAGGCTCGCGAGGGCGTGCATCGCCCATCCGGCCGGATCAGGCCCGACCGGTCGCGGGTGGCGGCGGCCCGCGAACAACTGAACGCTCTCGCCGACACGTTGGCCGAACCGGGACCGGTGGCAGCCAGGGGCGTGGCTCAGGCGTGGCTCCTGCTCACCGACGGGACCGGGCCGCTGTACAACGCGTGCAGTCGCATCAGCCTCGGCTCGCGCGCCGCTCGCGCCGCCAGCGACCTGCGGCCCTGGCCCGCGTGATCGGCACAGATGCAGGCTGCCCCGCCTCAGCAGGCGGGGCAGCCGGACAACTCTTAGCGGCGTGCGCCTACTCCGCCACCGGGGACGGGTAGACCTGGCCCGCGCCTACTCCGCCACCGGGGGCGGGTAAACCTCGGCCACGTACTCATCGACCTTGTGGCCCGGGAGACGCTTGTTGATCGCGATGAAGTAGATGATCAGGCTCCAGACCGCGACCGCGAGCAGCCCGCCCCACAACCCGAGGTCGTCGTTCCCGCCTTGGTCGAGCACGTGCCTGAAGAACCCGATGCCGCCGATGATCCCGCCGGCACCGAAGTCGCCGAAGTACGAGATCACGAGCATGCCGAGCAGGTAGGGGATGATCCACCACGCGGCCTCCCAGTCCATCGGCGCGGCCTTGGGGTTGAGGTTGAAGGCGTAGGAGGCGGCGATCAGGGCGTAGCCGATCAGCATCGCCAACATCAGCGTGGTGTAGGTCTCCCAGCCTGCCCAGTAGATGATCCAGCTCGCGCACACGAACGCCAGCGGCGCCAGGATTCCCGCTGCGGGCAACCTGTACACGCGCTCCAGGTCCGGCTTCTGCTTGCGCAGCGCCGCCAGCGCCAGCGGCGCGGCGGAGTACATCAGCACGGACGCACTCGTGACGACGCCGACGAGCGCGCTCCAGCTCGGGAACGGCAGCAGGAACAGCAGACCGATCACGGCCGCGAAGATGACTCCGAACACGGGCACCTTCGTCCGCGAGTCCGTCTTCTCGAACGCCGTCGGGACGAAGCCGTTCCGGCTGAGCGCGAAGCTCAGCCGCGCCGAGGACGTGGTGTAGATCAACCCCGTCCCTGCGGGCGAGATCACCGCGTCGAGTCTGAGCAGAAAGGCGAGCCACGACAGCCCGGCGATCTTGGACACCGTGTAGAACGGTCCGGCGTTGAGCTGGACCACCGCGGGATTCTGGTTGGCGCTACCCAGGTTCGTCCACGGACCATGCTGGTGTAGGAAGCTCGGCTTGAGCGCGCCGATGAACGCCACCTCGAGTAGGAGGTAGATCCCCGCGCCGATCAGGATCGACAGGATCACCGCGCGCGGCAGGTCGCGTTTGGGGTTCTTGGCCTCCCCGCCTAACTGGACGGCCTGTTCGAACCCGAGCAAGGCGAACACGATCCCGCCCGACGGGATCGCGATCAGGATCGACTTGATCGCGGCGCCATGGACGAAGAAACCACCTCCGCTGGTGAAGTTGGAGCCGTGGAAGTTCGACACCAGCAGCACCACGATCGTCAGCACCGGGATGGCGACCTTCCACCAGGTGATTCCGTTGTTCGCGCGCGCCAGCCAGCGAATGCCGATCAGGTTGAGGACGACGAAGATCACCATCAGGATGACCGCGGCGATGATGCCGCTGCCCGACAGTGTGTTCGCGGGAAGCCCGTTCACGACATGGCTGTGGAAGAAGTGGCGCGCCCAGTGCGCCGTCGACAGGTACTGGATCGCGGCGAGCACCTCGATCGGCGCGACCGTCGCGGCCTGCAGGTACGACGCCCATCCGAACGACGCGCCGGCGAAGCTGCCGAACGCGTAGTGCGGGAACCGGCTCGTGCCGCCGCTCACCGGGAACAAACCCCCGAGCTCGGCGTGCACCAGCGCGAGCAGGATCACGATGAACGACGCGATGATCCACCCGATCAGCGCCGACGGGCCGGCGTACGTGGCTGCGACCAGCGCTCCGAACAGCCAGCCGGACCCGATGATCGAGCCCTCGGACGCCCACAGAAGCCCCAGGAACGAAACTCCCCGGTCAAGCCCGTCGGCATCCAGTACGGCGGTCTGTTCGACCGGTGGGGTCGCTAGATCAGCCATCTACCCTCCTTAGACACCCTCGGTAAGAAGGGGGCGATCTTATCCCCTGGACCGGCGGAGGTCTAATAGGCCTCCGAGAGAGTGCTGTTGACGCGGAAGGTAGGGCTGAGCGCTCGGCGGCCGCGCCAGGCGACCGCCGAGAACGAAATCAGCTTCGGTACAGGTACTCGAGTTGGGCGATGCGGGCGCGGCTCTGGCGACGCTCCTCGGCCGTCACAAACGGCACGCCGGTCTGGTTCTCGAGCACGCGCCGCTGCACGTAGTCGAGCTCCCTCCAGAGACGCTTGATCCGGCCGGCGATCCGTTGCCCACGAGATTCAGTTGCGGTTCCCATATCTGTCTCCTTGAGGTCGACGCAAATCACACTGTCACTGTGGTCTAAGCCGAACCGTCACACATCGGGAGTTCGCAGTGGATGCGGACCGGACCCCACTTAGTGTTCGAGCGTCAACCGCTTACCTAACGCCCGGCGTCGAATTCCGCACCCACCGAGGTCCGCGATGAAGGAGGTGTCCGCGCTAGCGGCGCGGCCGGATGCGCGCCGGGGCCCGGTCCGGGTGCCGCGGCGAGCCTCGTCGCGCCGGCGACGGGCGACGCGCCCGATTGTGGTCGCGCATTCGCGCGCGACCCTGGTCGGCGTCCGGCAACGAAGGCCCGGCGGCCGGCGGCTCCGGTGGCGGGTCGGGCCGTCGCGGGCCTCCTCCGCCACCGTCGTCGCTGTCCGGGCGATCCGGCGGCGAGCCGCCGTCGCGGAACAGCAGCCCGGGAATCACGAACAGCGCCGGCAGCGCGAACAACGGAATGAACATGACCGTGCCGCTGATGAGGCTCGCGAACGGAAGCAGCACGATCCCCACCAACACCGCCAGACGCGTCGGGACGCTCGCTCCGCGGTCACTCACCCGGTCAGTTTAACCCGTGCCGAGCGCCCCGGGAGTCGCTCGGTCAGCTTTGTGGCGGTTCCGCGCGCCGGCCTGCCGGGAGGCCGGCATTGTTGCCGGCGTTATTCGACGGGACGCTCGCGAGATCGCCGACGAGGATCCCGTCGCGAATCTGAGACATGAGGTCCCCGACGGCGCTCGGCGAGTGCGGCAGCAGGATCGTGTTGGTCTTCGCGCCTTCGCCGAGCGCTCGGATCATGTCGGTGTACTGGGTGAGCGCGACGAGCGCCATCGCCTCCCGCATGTCGAGCCCATGCTGAGCGATGATCTCGAGCGACTCGTGCAATCCCTCGGCGATCGCCTTGCGCTCGGCAGCCACGCCCTCGCCCTGAAGACGCATCGTCTCCCGCTCGCCCTCGGCCTTCTTGACCGCGAGCGTCTTCTGCGCATCGCCCTGTGCCGCGGCCGCGATCTGGTTACGCTGCGACGCGTTGATGTTGTTCATCGCGTCCTTGACCCGCTGGTCGGGCTCGATGTTCGTGATCAGCGCCTTGACGATCTCGTACCCGTAGTCGGCCATCTGCCGGTGAAGGGTCTCCTGGATGTGCATGGCGATCGTGTCGGCGTCGGCGTAGGCCTCGTCGAGGTCCATGCTCGGGATGTGCGAGCGGACCACGTCGAACGCGTAGGACTGGATCTGCACCTCGGGGCTGTCGAGTTTGAAGTAGGCGTCCTGGACCTGCTGGTCCGACGGGCCGACCTTGTACTGGACCGCGAGCTTGACGCGCACGAACACGTTGTCCTTGGTCTTGGTCTCGATCTCCGAGTTCAGCTGCTCGACCTGCAGGCTCATCCGTCCAGCGACTCGCTCGACGAACGGCGTCTTGGTCTGGAGCCCCGGACCCGCGACGCGTACGAACTTGCCGAACCGCTCGACGATCGCCCGCTCCTGCTGTTCGACTGTGAAGAAAAATACCGGCATCATTCCCCCCCTTCCAGGGTTGGGATCTCAGGCGCTGGCCGATCCATCCGGCGCGTACATTTGCCTTAGCTAAGTTTAGGCACCCGATTGGGCCGCCGGAGACCCACCAGGGTGTCGTTCTTCGACACCATCGAACAGAGGGTCCTCGAGGAGTACCTTGACCGCATATGACCGATCGATCGAGCCCCGCCGAGTTCGTCGACCGTGAGCCCGACGAGCGCCTGCTTTCCACCGACCTCGCGAACCTCCCCGAGGCCGTAGGCCGGCCCGAAGAGATCGTGCCGAGCCGGGCGCGCGGCCGGATCGTCGGCACCGGCGCGACGCTGACCGCGGCATCGCTGATTCTCGGGTCCCTGCTCGTGCTGCTCGGACTGATCGACGCCGTCTCGAGTGGAATCGACGGGCTCAGCATCGCGATCATCGCCGTCGGGGCGATCCTGGTCGTCACCCACTGGGGCTGGGTCCACGTCGCCGAGCTCACCGCCAACTCGATCGAGGGCCGAGGCAACGCCCAGGTCGAGGACCGGCGCCGGCAATGGCTGACGACGGTCCAGCCGTACACGCGCTTCGAGATCTATACGCGCGTCGAGGACGACGGCTCGATCACGGTCTACCGCGTGGTCCACCGTCCGGTCGCCAGCGGCGAGCGCCGCTTCACGTTCGACCGCGAAATCGATTTCGAGGAGGTTCATCCGCCCGACGAGCCCGCGGCCGAGGTCACCGAACGGGCCGAGCTGCTCCGCCGGCAGGCCGCGCAGGACACCGAGCGCGAGCGCGAGCGCTACCAGATCGCCGCGGACGCCTACGAGTCGGTGCTGCTCGACCACGACGACGAGCAGCAACGGCGCCTCGCGCAGCGCGCCGCCTCGGAGGCGCTCTCGCACCAGATCAACTCGAACCTGCGCGACCCGCCGCTCGTCGAGTAACGCGCCCGATGAGCGTAAGCACAGAGGCCATACCTTACGGCGGCCGGACCGCGTGGGCGCGGAACCTCGCCACCCCCGTGCGGAGCTTCCTGAGCACCGAGGCGGGCGGGGCGTTCGTGATGCTCGGCGCCGCGATCGCCGCGCTGCTGTGGGCGAACTCGCCGTGGTGGCACACGTACGAGTCGGTGTGGACGACCGAGCTCTCGATCCACCTCGGGACCACCGGAATCGCGGCCGACCTGCGCACGTGGGTCAACGAGGGCCTGATGACGCTGTTCTTCCTCGTGGTCGGCCTCGAGGCCAAGCGCCAGCTCGACCTCGGAGAGCTGCGAGAGCGGCGCCGGCTGGCGATCCCGGTGTTCGCCGCGATCGGCGGGATCACGGTGCCGATCCTGATCTACCTGGCGTTCAACGCCGGCCGCCCCGGCGGACACGGTTGGGGAGCTGCGATGTCGACCGATACGGCGTTCGCGCTGGCGGCGGTCGCGCTGGTGACCCCACGGACCGCGACGCGGATCCGGGTGTTCCTGCTCACGCTCGCAGTGGTCGACGACCTGGCGGCTCTGGTGGTGATCGCGACCGTGTACACGACCCATGTGTCGGTGCTCGCGCTGAGCATCGCCGTCGCGCTGTTCGCGGTGCTGGTGGCGTTGCGCTATGCCCCGTTCGGACGAGCCGCGATCTCGGTCGGCGTTGGGGTCGCGATATGGGTCGCGATGTTCAAGTCGGGCATCGACCCCGTGATCTCCGGCCTTGCCATCGGGCTCGCCACCAGCGCGTATCCCCCATCCCGCGAGGACCTCGAGCGGGCGACCGCGCTCACGCGCGAGTTTCGCGAGCAACCGACCCCGGAGCTCGCGCGCTCGGCGCAGCAGAGCCTGCAGTCGGCGATCTCACCCAACGAACGGGTGCAGTACGAGCTGCACCCGTGGACGAGCTACGTGATCGTGCCGCTGTTCGCGCTCGCCAATGCGGGCATTCACATCACGTCGAAGCTCATGAGCTCTGCGGTCTCGTCGCCGATCACGTGGGGGATCCTGCTCGGATACGTCGTCGGCAAGCCGATCGGCGTGTTCACCGGCTCCTGGATCGCGTCGCGGCCCGCGCTGCACGGGCCGCGCTCGCCGATCAGCGAACCGGTGCTCCTCACCGCGGGAGCCTGCGCCGGCATCGGCTTCACGGTGTCGCTGCTCGTCTCGCGCCTTGCCTTCCACGGCATCGAGCTCGACGAGGCCAGGCTGGGCACGCTCTGCACGGTGGTGGTGGCGCCCGCGGTGGCGTGGGTGCTGACCCGGATGGTGAGGCGGCTGCCCGACGCGCTCCGCGCGCGACAGGTCGCCCGTACCGCCGAGGACATCCTCGACCTGGTGGCCGACGTCGACCCCGAGTACGACCACATCCGCGGTCCCGAAGACGCCCTGGTGACGTTGGTCGAGTACGGGGACTTCGAATGTCCCTACTGCGGTCAGGCCGAGAGCTCGATCCGCGAGCTGCTGGCCTCCCACGGCGACGACGTCCGGTACGTGTGGCGCCACCTGCCGCTCAACGACGTCCACCCCAGCGCCCAACTCGCGGCCGAGGCATCCGAAGCCGCCGCCGCCCAGGGCAAGTTCTGGGAGATGTACGACATCCTGCTCGCGCACCAGGGTGAGCTGACGCCGCGCGATCTCACGCGCTACGGCGAGCGAGCTCGGCCTCGACGTCGACCGGTTCCGGGACGAGCTTCGCCGCCGCGAATACGCCCAGCGCGTCAGCGAGGACGTCGCCAGCGCCGACGAGAGCGGAGTGTCCGGCACCCCGACCTTCTTCATCAACGGCCGGCGCCACTACGGCGTGTACGACCTCGACACGCTGACCGAGGCGGTCGGCGCCGCCAAGACCAGAGCGCGCCAGCTGTCGACGGCGACGGCGGCGCTGCAGGAGACCCCGAGCTGATCGCCTCCCCGCGTCCTCGGTTCTCCCTCCGTTCAGCAGATAGTTGTGTGGACAACTACCTGCTATCGTCAAGGTCATCATGGAACTTGGACTCGCCACCTTCGCCGATCTCGCCTCGGGCGTCACCCCCGAGCAGCGGATGCGCGACCTGCTCGAGGAGGCAACGCTCGCCGACCAGCTCGGCCTCGACGTGTTCGCGGTCGGCGAGCATCACCGCCCCGATTTCGTCGTCTCCTCCCCCGCCGTCGCGCTCGCCGCGATCGCCGCGAGGACCGAGCGCATCCGCCTCTCGAGCGCGGTCACCGTGCTCAGCTCGGACGACCCCGTCCGGGTGTTTCAGCAGTTCGCCGAGCTCGACCTGATCTCCGGAGGCCGGGCCGAGATCATGGCCGGGCGCGGATCGTTCATCGAGTCCTTCCCGCTGTTCGGCTACGACCTCGACGACTACGACGCGCTGTTCGCCGAGAAGCTCGAGCTGCTGCTGAAGATCCGCGAGTCCACGCGCGTGACCTGGTCCGGCGAGCACCGCGCGCCACTGAACGACGCCGGCGTGTGGCCGCGCCCCGTGCAGGATCCGCTGCCGGTGTGGGTCGCCGTCGGCGGAACGCCGCAATCGGTGGTCCGCGCCGGCGCGCTCGGCCTGCCGCTCACGATCGCGATCATCGGCGGCGAGCCCGAGCGGTTCGCGCCGCTCGTCGATCTGTACCGGCGGGCCTTCGACGCCGCCGGACACGACCCGGCGCTGGCCACGGTCGGGATCAACACCCACGCGTTCGTCGGCGCCACCGAGCAGGAGGCCAACGGCGCGTTCGCCGACTCCTACCTGGCGATGATGAACCGGATCGGCCGCGAACGCGGCTGGCCGCCGTCGGGCCGGCCCGAGTACGACGCGCTCCGCTCGCCCCGCGGCGCGCTCGCGGTCGGCTCGCCCGAGCAGGTGGCCGAGAAGATCCTGTTCGAGCACGAGCTGTTCGGCCATCAGCGCTACCTCGGGCAGATGAGCGTGGGGGCCGTCGCGCACAAAGACGTCATGCGGTCGATCGAGCTGTTCGGGACGGAGGTCGCTCCGGTCGTCCGGGCCGAGGTCGACCGCCGCGAGGCCGCGGCGGAAGAGTCGCGGGCAGCCTGAGCTAATCCGGCCTCCGCCGCGCCAGGGCCCGAACGACCATGACCAGCACCCTCGCCGGCTGCTTGACCACGTGGTTGCGCGTCGGGCGCAGCACGTCGAAGCCCGCGTCCCGGTAGACGAGATCCTTCTCGCGGTCGTTCTGAAAGCCGGCCGGACCGGCGTGGTACTGATAGCTGTCCAGCTCGACGATCAGACGCTCCTGGCGCCACATGAAGTCGGGCTTGTACCGACCGAGCCTCTGATTCACCGCGGGCGCCGGCAAGCGGGCATCGCGGATCAGCTTCAGGAATGCCCTCTCGGCCCGAGAACGGGTGATCGTCATCGCGTCCTCGTCGCCGAGCACCTCCGCCAGCCTCGCCGAGCCGCGGCGCCCGCGGTTGCGCCGCAACACCGCCTCGAGGTCGCGCGGCGTGAACAGCCGGAGCCCGTGACCCTCGTTCACGACGTCGGCGACCTCGTCGCGGGAGGCGGTGGCGGCGACCTCGAGGACCGCACGCGCCGGCGAGCTGATCCATAGGCCTTCGTGGCGCTGTCGTTCGGACTCGGTCGATCGACTGGATCCGGTGTACCCGCAGCCCCGCGCGCGACTTGCAGCAGCGTCCGACGACCGAGACCTCGACTTCAGCCGGCGGTGTCTTGCGAAGCCCCCAGACGAAGGCTGCCGAGCGATGGCTGATGAAGGTCCGTTCCGCCGCACGCCAGCAACGCCGCCAGCTCGAGCGCGAGCGGCGGGAGCTCGCCGCAGCCCATCGAGTAGACGCCACGGAAGACCACGTGGAGGCGTCCCGTCCCGAGTCGATACGTCACGGCGTCGTCGCTCAAGCCGCAGGCCACCAGCTGCTCGGTGGTCACAAGCGTCTTCTGACAAGCGGCGATCTGCGACGCCGCGAGGTCGCCGCCGCGTCGCCGTATTCCGGTCAACGGGTCACTCGTGCGCTCGTGGCCGCCCAGTGAGCCGTTGTCCGCGCCAGAGCCGGGTGGACCGGCATTCACCCCGGGGGGGCGGGGCGAGTGAGAAGTTCTCCGGGATAGGTTCGGAGGACACGCTGGCAGTGTCCACCCGCCACCGCCCGCGCCGGCCACAAAGACGCACATCCGTTGCAAAGTTGGCGCCTCTACGATGCACCGCGTATGCGCGTCGCGCTATTCAGCACCTGCCTGGTCGACGCCCTGTTCCCCGACGCCGGCAAGGCGACCGTGACGCTGCTCGAGCGGCTCGGGCAGCCGGTCGAGTTCCCGCTCGAGCAGACCTGCTGCGGCCAGATGCACGCGAACAGCGGCTACTTCGAGGCCAAGCTCGTCCGCCGGTACGTCGACGTGTTCGACGAGTACGACGCGGTCGTCGTCCCGTCCGGCTCGTGCGCCGGCGCGATCCGCCACCAGCATGCGATGGTCGCGCGCGTCGCCGGCGACGAGGCGCTCGCCGACTCGGGCCGACCAGCTCGGCGCGCAGGACCTACGAGCTGTCCGAGTTCCTGATCGACGTACTGAACACCGACGACGTCGGCGCCTACTTTCCCCACCGCGTCACGTATCACCCGACCTGTCACTCGCTCCGGATGCTCGGCGTCGGCGACCGCCCGCTCCGACTGCTGAGGAACGTCCGCGGGATCGACCTCGTCGAGCTGCCGAGCGATCGGACGAGTGCTGCGGGTTCGGCGGCACGTTCTCGATCAAGAACCCCGACGTGTCCGCCGCGATGCTCGCCGACAAGATGGAGTCGGTGATCGAGACCGGCGCCGAGGTGCTGTGCGCCGGCGACCGCTCGTGCCTGATGCACATCGGTGGCGGCCTTGACCGGATCCGCGCCGGCGTCCGCACGCTCCACCTCGCCGAGATCCTGGCGCAGCACGGACGGGGAGGCCAAGGCGTGAATACCGGCGAGCTCATCTGGAGCGATGACGGGTGGCCGGGGCCGGATTTCCCGCGGAACGCCAAGCGCGCGGTCGACGACTCACAGCTGCGCCGCAACGTCCGCAAGGCCACGGCGACGATCAGAGAGCGGCGAGCCGGACTGGTCGCGGAGACGCCCGACTGGCAGGAACTGCGCCACGCCGGCGCCGCGATCAAGGACGACGTCCTGCACCACCTCGACGACTACCTCGAGCAGTTCGAACGGAATGCGACCGCGCGTGGCGCGCACGTCCACTGGGCCCGCGACGCGCAACGAGGCGACACACGATCGTCGACCAGTCTCGTCCGGGCGACCGGTCACACCGAGGTGATCAAGGTCAAGTCGATGGCGACCCAGGAGATCGGCCTCGTCAAAGCGCTCGAGCATGCCGGGATCGACGCGCACGAGACCGACCTCGCGGAGCTGATCATCCAGCTGTCGAACGACCGGCCGAGCCACATCGTGGTGCCGGCGCTCCACCGCAACCGCGCCGAGATCCGCCGGATCTTCCTCGACGGCATGGGCGACGCCCCGAGGGACCTCTCCGACGACCCCCACGCGCTTGCGGAGGCCGCGCGCCTGCACCTCAGGCGTCTGTTCCTGAAGACCAAGGTCGCGGTCAGCGGCGCGAACTTCGCGATCGCCGAGACCGGCGGGCTGCTGGTCGCCGAGTCCGAGGGCAACGGGCGCATGTGCCTGACGCTGCCGGAGACCCTGATCAGCGTCGTCGGGATCGAGAAGCTGATCCCCACGTTCAGCGACCTCGAGGTGTTCCTCCAGCTGCTGCCGCGCTCGGCGACCGGCGAGCGGATGAACCCGTACAACTCGGTATGGACCGGGGTCACCCCCGGTGACGGTCCACAGATCAGTCCACATCGTCCTGCTCGACAACGGCCGGACCAAAGCCCTCGCCGACGACATCGGGCGCCAGGCGCTCCGCTGCATCCGCTGCGCCGCCTGCCTGAACGTCTGCCCGTCTACGAGCGCACCGGCGGCCACGCGTACGGCGCCACCTACCCGGGCCCGATCGGCGCGATCCTCACGCCGCTGCTGGTCGGCGTCGAGCACGCTCCGCGAGCTGCCGTTCGCGTCCTCGCTGTGCGGCGCCTGCTACGAGGTCTGCCCGGTCGAGATCGACATCCCGACCGTGCTCGTCAAGCTCCGCCACGACGTCGTAAAGGCCGAGCGCCACAAGGCCCAGGACGCGACGTTCGCCGCGGCGGCCCAGGCGATGAGCGGGCGCCGGCGCTGGACGCTCGCGCTCAAGCTCGCCCCGCTGATGCGGTTCATCAGGCACAGCGCGCCACCGCCGCTGTCGGCATGGACCCGGACCCGAGACCTCCCCGATCCGCCGGCCGAGCCGTTCCGCGACTGGTGGGTCGAAGCGCCGATGACGCGCCCGCGAGCGACGTGCTGGCGCGCGTCCGGTCCGCGCTCGCCCCGGACGCGGGAAACCGGAAGGCGCGAGACATCCCCCGCGACTACCGGACCGCGACCGACGACGGGCTCGACGCAGTTCCTCGACCGCCTCGCCCACTACGAGGCCCGCGCGATCCACACCACCCCCGGCGAGCTCGACGCCACCGTCCACGCAACGCTCGAGGACCGCGGCGCCCGCAACGTGATCACGCCCGATGGCGTCCCCGAGGGCTGGCTGTCACCGAAAATCAAATCCTCTAAAAGACGACCCGCCGCTCGACAACCAGGCCCTCGACGACGCCGACGGCGTGCTCACGACCTGCGCGCTCGCGATCGCGCAGACCGGGACGATCGTCCTCGACGGCGGCGCCGGGCATGGGCCGCCGGGCGCTGACGCTGCTCCCCGATTACCACCTGTGCGTGGTCCGCACCGACCAGATCGTGAGCTCGGTCCCGGAGGCGCTGGCGCTCCTGGACCCGGTCCGCCCGCTGACGTTCATCTCGGGCCCGTCGGCCACCGTCGACATCGAGATGGTCCGCGTCAAGGGCGTCCACGGGCCCCGGACGCTCGACGTCATCCTCGTGGCAGCGCCCGAATAGACTCGCGCCCGTGCGAACCCAGGTAGGCATCGTCGGGGCCGGTCCCGCGGGGCTCACGCTCGCGATGCTGCTCCAGCGCGAGGGCATCGAGTGCGTCGTGCTCGAGGCGCGCACGCGCGAGTACGTCGAGAAGCGCGTGCGGGCCGGGCTGCTCGAGCAGAACACCGTCGACCTGCTGCGCGAGCTCGGCGTCGCGCGACCGCCTCGACCGCGAGGGCCTCGAGCACGACGGCATCTACCTGCGCCACGACGGGCAGCAACCACTACGTCGACATGACCGCGCTCACCGGCCGGCACATCACGATCTACGGCCAGCAGGAGGTCGTCAAGGACCTGATCGCCGCGCTGCTCGATCGCGGCGGCGACGTGCGCTTCGAGGTCTCCGACGTCGCGCTCCACGACCTCGACTCCGACACGCCCCGGATCACGTTCGCCCACGACGGCGCGCGAGGACGAGCTCGTGTGCGACGCGATCGCCGGATGCGACGGCTTCCACGGGGTGTGCCGCCCGACGATCGCCGAGCACCTGACCGAGTACGAGTACGTGTACCAGTTCGGGTGGCTCGGGATCCTCGCCGAGGCTCGGCCGGCCACCGACGAGCTGATCTACGCCTGGCACGAGCGGGGGTTCGCGCTCTACACGATGCGCTCGCAGAAGATCAGCCGGCTCTACCTCCAGGTCCCCGTCGACGAGGACATCGAGAGCTGGCCCGACGACCGGATCTGGGACGAGCTCGGCACGACGGCTCGGGGAACGTCAACGAGGGCCCGATCCTCGAGAAGGGCATCACGCCGATGCGCTCGTTCGTGGCCGAGCCGATGCAGCACGGCCGCCTGTTCCTCGCCGGCGACTCCGCGCACATCGTCCCGCCGACCGGCGCCAAGGGCCTCAACCTCGCGGTCAACGACGTGCGGCTGCTCGCCGCCGCGTCTGACCGACGCTGGTCCGCGACGGCCGGACCGACGCGCTCGACGGCTACTCGACCGCCGCCCTGCGCCGCGTGTGGCGCGCCCAGGACTTCTCGAACTACATGACGCAGATGCTCCACGACCTCGGCGGCGGGCCGTTCGAGCGCCGGCTCCAGCTCGCCCGGCTCGAGTACATCGAGCGCTCCGAGGCGGCGGCGCAAGAGCCTCGCCGAGAACTACGTGGGCCTCCCGGCCGAACCGGAGTTCTGAGACGTGAACGCTGAAGATCGCCTACGAACGCGGGCTGCACGAGCTCGGCGACGGGCTGTACGCCTACCTCCAGCCCGACGGCGGCTGGGGCTGGAGCAACGCCGGCCTGATCACCGCGCGGAGGCACGTCGCTGCTCGTCGACACGCTGTTCGACCTGAACCTCACGCGCGACATGCTCGACGCGATGGCGCCGGTCACCGACCGCCACCCGATCGCGCAGGCGTTCAACACGCACGGCAACGGCGACCACTGGTTCGGCAACGCGCTGCTCCCCGACGGCATCCCGATCGTGGCCAGCGCCGCCGCGATCGAGGACATGCGCGCGGCGCCGCGCCGCGCGCCGTCAACGTGCTGTTCAACGAGCTCGACCTGGGGCCGGAGTTCGACGCGTTCGCCGAGCGCGCGATGCGCAGGTTCGACTTCGCGTCGGTCACCGAGCGGCTGCCGACCGAGTCGTTCTCGGGCGCGTCACGAGCTCCGGGTCGGCGACCGCGGCGTCGCACCTGATCGAGCTCGGGCCGGCGCACACCGCTCGGCGACACGATCGCCCACGTGCCCGACGCGGGCGTCGTGTTCACCGGCGACCTCCTGTTCATCGAGGGCACCCCGATCATGTGGGACGGCCCGGTGGCGAACTGGCTCACGGCGTGCGACCGCATCATCGAGCTCGGCGCGCGCGTGATCGTCCCCGGTCACGGCCCGGTGACCGACGAGTCGGGCGTTCGCGACGTCCAGCGCTACCTCACGTACGTCCGCGACGAGGCCCGGCAGCGGTTCGAAGCCGGCATGGACGAGACCGCGGCCGCCGACGACATCGACCTGACCGACTTCCGCGACTGGGGCGACCCCGAGCGGATCGCCGCCAACGTCGGCGACGATCTATCGCGAGCTCGACCCCTCGCTGCCGGCGCTCACGCGTCCCGAGCTGTTCGTGCGGATGGCCCAGTGGAGCGCGCGCCACTGATGCGACCGATCACCCTCGAGGAGCATTACCGGGCGCCGATGCTGAGCTCAGTGGGGCTCGCGGGCGCCGCACAGCCTCCGCCCGACAGCCCGATCGCCAGGATCCAGGCCAAGCTCGACGACGTCGGCGATCAACGAGCTGGGCTTCAAGGGCGCTCTGATCAACGGCCACGTTCGTGGACGCTTCCTCGACGACCGTGAGTTCTGGCCGATCTTCTAGCGGGCCGGATTGCCGCCGCAAGTCGGGCAGACTCTGTCGACCGCGGGGTGGGACTACATGGCCGAGAACTTCCATTTCACGACCAGCGGCATGTTCACCAATCCGCCGCTGACCTGCCTGCTCGACGTGGTCGGCGCCGACCGCGTGATGTTCTCGGTCGATTACCCCCACAGCAGCAACGAGGAAGGCCGCGACTTCATCCTGGGGGCGCCGATCAGCGAGGCCGACCGCGAGAAGCTCGCGTTCGGCAACGCAGTGCGGCTGCTCGGCCTCGACCTATCATCGGGGAAGCAACGACGCGAGGAGGTCGACTGATGGCGACAGAGGCGGTAGACGCCGGCAACAAGACGATCGCGCGAGCGGCGGCGAACGCGGCGGAGCGCCGCGGGGACCGGCTCGCGGTCAAGTACCAGGGCGACGGCGAGTGGCGTGAGCTGACGTTCGCCGAGGTCTCCGAGATCGTCGACGAGATCGCGCTCGGACTGGTCGGCCTCGGGATCGAGCCCGGCGATCGCGTGGCGCTGCTGGCGAACACGCGGCCGGAGTGGACGTTCTCGAGCCTCGCGATCTCCCGCGCCGGCGCCGTGGTCGTGCCGATCTACCCGACGAACTCGCCCGAGGAGTGCGAGTGGGTGGCGGGCAACTCCGAGTCGCGGATCGTGATCTGCGAGGACGCCGGCCAGGCCGCCAAGATCGAGCAGGTCCGGGAGCGGCCTCGAGCGAGCTCGAGCACGTGGTCGTGATCGACCCCTCCTCCGGCGACGGCTCGACGAGGATGACGGGCAGATCGGGCTGGACCAACTGCGCGAGCAGGGCCGCGGCGGCGACCGCTCCGAGCTCGACCGGCGCTGCGAGACGGTCGCGCCCGGCGACCCGTACACGATCATCTACACCTCGGGCACGACCGGAGCCCCCAAGGGCGTCGTGCTCAGCCACGGCAACTGCGCCTCGGTCGGGGTGATGTGCCAGGAGATCGGGTTCGTCACCGAGGAGGACCTGAGCTACCTGTACCTGCCGCTGGCGCACGTGTTCGCGCTGACCGTGCAGCTCGCGTCGTTCGACGTCGGCACCGGGATCGTCTACTGGGGCGGCGACACCCAGCAGATCATCGCCGAGACGATGCAGACCACGCCGACGTACTTCCCGTCGGTCCCGCGGATCTTCGAGAAGCTGTACACGCTGGCGCTGTCGATGGCCGAGAGCGAGGAGCAGCTCCGGGACGCCGTGGAGCTCGGCATGAAGGTGTTGGAGATGCGCCGGCGCGGCGAGGACGTGCCCGCCGAGCTGAGCGCCGGCTACGACCGGGCCGAGGAGGCCCTGTACGGCAAGGTCCGCGCGCTGTTCGGCGGCAAGCTCGAGAAGGCCGTGTCGGGCGCCGCCCCGATCTCGGTCGAGATCCTCGAGTTCTTCTACGCCTGCGGGGTGCCCGTGCTCGAGGGCTGGGGCATGACCGAGACGACCGCGCTCGGCACGGTCAACACGCTCGAGCACGTGAAGCTCGGGACGGTCGGGCGCCCGCTGCCCGGAGTCGAGCTGAAGATCGCCGACGACGGCGAGGTCCTGATCAAGGGCCCGAACGTGTTCCGCGAGTACTGGCGCAACCCCGAAGCGACCCGCGAGACGTTCACCGAGGACGGGTGGATGCTGACCGGCGACCTCGGCTCGATCGACGACGACGGCTACCTGACGATCACCGGCCGCAAGAAGGACATCATCATCACCGCCGGCGGCAAGAACCTGACCCCCGCGAATCTCGAGAACGACCTCAAGCAGTCGCGCTGGATCTCCCAGGCGGTGATGCACGGCGACCGCCGCCCGTACCCGGTGGCGCTGATCACGCTCGACCCCGAGGAGATCGCGCCGTGGGCTCGCGAGCATGACCTGCCCGAGGACATGGCCGAACTCGTCGAGCGCGAAGAGGTCCGCGAGCTGATCCAGGACGTCCTCGACCGCGCCAACGCCAAGTACGCCCAGGTCGAGCAGATCAAGAAGTTCGCGCTGCTCGACCACGACCTCACGCAGGAGGGCGGCGAGCTGACGCCGACGCTGAAGCTCAAGCGCAACGTCGTCAACGAACGGTACGCGGACGTGTTCGAGGCGCTGTATGGCTGAGCCCAAGGCGCCGCCGTCAGGCGCCGCCGACCCATCTGAATCGTTCTGCGACGTCGGCGGGGCGATGAGGCTCTGCTACGAGACCTTCGGCAGCGAGGACGACCCGCCGATGCTGCTGATCATGGGGCTCGGGATGCAGATGATCGGATGGCCCGAGGACTTCTGCGAGCAGCTCGCCGGGCGTGGCTTCTACGTCGTCCGCTTCGACAACCGCGACATCGGGCGCTCGACGCGGATCCACGGCCGCCCGCCGACTCCGTCGCAGCTTCTGCGACGGAAGATCGACCCGGTCCTGTACCAGCTGTCCGACATGGCCGGAGACGCGGCGGGCCTGCTCCGCGAGCTCGATCTCGCGCCGGCCCACATCGTCGGCGCGTCGATGGGCGGGATGATCGCCCAGACGCTCGCCGCTCGGCATCCGCAGGCGGTTCGTTCGCTCGTGTCGATCATGTCGATGACCGGAAGCCGCTGGACGGGCCAGCCGGCGTTCCGGATCTACCCCTACCTGCTGCGAAACGCGCCGACCGAGCGCGAGGCATACATCGCGCACATGTCGCGGATGTTCGCGATGATCGGCTCCACGGGCCTGCCGCAGGACCCCGAACGGATCCGCGACATGCTCGCCCGCTCGTATGACCGCGGTCACGACCCCGCGGCCTCGGGTCGCCAGCTCGGAGCGATCATCGCCTCGGGCGACCGCACCGCAGAGGTGCGCACGATCACAGCGCCGACGCTCGTGATCCACGGATCCAAGGACCCGATGGTGAGCCCGTCGGGCGGCAAGGCCACAGCCCGGCGATCCCCGGCGCGCGGCTGATGACCGTCGAGGGGATGGGTCACGATCTCCCCGAGGCGGCCTGGCCCCAGATCATCCCGGCGATCGCAGACCATGCCCACGCCGCCGATCGGGCCGGCGCGGAGCGCGCCGCTGAGCGCCCCCCAGCCCTGAGCGGCCCCTTGGCTCGGAGCGCCCCTTGACCGCGCCCTCGCGCGCCCGGCTGCGCGACGGCTCCTCGGTGGTGATCCGTCCGCTCACGCCCGACGATCGGGAGCTGCTGCGGTCCGGCTTCGCTCGGCTGTCCGAACGGTCGCGCTACCTGCGCTTCCAGACTCCGTTGACCGAGCTGAGCGACGAGCAGCTGTCGTATCTGACCGCGATCGACCATCACGACCACGAGGCGCTGGTGGCGCTCGACCAGGACGGGGACGACGCTGTCGGCGTGGCCCGGTTCGTGCGCGTGAGCGAGCACGTCGCCGAGTGCGCGATCGTCGTCGCCGACGACTGGCAGAACCGAGGCTTGGGCTCGCAATTGCTCGAGCGCCTGGTGACGCGCGCCCGCGACGAGGGGGTCGAGCGGTTCACCGCGCTCGTGCTCGCCGACAACAACGACGCGCTGCGACTGCTCGAGCGGCTCGGGGAGACGGTCCGCCATCGGGACGGGTCGCAACTCGAGCTCGAGATCGAGCTGCCGCGCGCGCGCCGGATCGAGCCCGCAGCTGCGGCTCGTCCTCGCCGGCGTCGCGCGCGGGCTGCTGATCCCGGCGATCAGCATGTGGCGGCAGGTCGCCGATTTGGCGCACCGCCGGGGGCGGGCGGCAGCCGTGGCCGAGCCCGCCAACGTGATCGTCGCCCATGCGTATGGCGTCGGCGAGGACTCGCCGGCAATCACGGTCGCCGCGGGCCTGGCGGCGGCCCGCAACGCCCACGTCCACCTGGTCGGGAGCTACTGGCCGGTGCTGAGCAACCGCGACGCGGTCGACCGGCGCCTGTCCGCTGCCGCCGACGAGCTGCGCCGGCAGGGGATCGGCGTGACGGCGCACCTGCTCGGTGGCGACACCGCCGACGCGGTGATCGACGTCGCCGAGGAGACCGACGCGGCGCTGATCGTGATCGACCCGCGCGCGGCCAGCGCGGTCACGCCGTGGTCCGCGTACTCGCTTGCCGGCTCGCGTGTGCGCGCGGGCGCCGTGTGACGTGCTGATCGCGCGTCGAGGCCGCTTAAAGCAGAGAGGGCCCGGGCGTAGTCGCCCGGGCCCGTCTCCAAACTAGACGCGTCGTGCTTAGGCGGCCGCGCTCAGTCCTTCGAGCTCGGCTGTCGCGGCCAGGCGCCGGAGGCCCTGCTCCTCGAGCTGGCGGGCGCGCTCGGCGGTGATGCCGAGCTCCGATCCAGCCTGGCGCAGCGTCCTGGGCTCCTCGCCCGCGAGGCCGAACCGCAACCGGATCACGCTCGCCTCGGCCGCCGGCAGTCGCCGCACGGCCTCGTTGACGCGCTGGTCGCGCTCGAGGTCGGCCACTTCCTCCATCGGCTCAGGTCGATCGCTCGCGAGCAGATCGCCCAGCGCCGTCTCGCCGTCGTCGCTGACCGGGCTGATCGAGGCTGGTCATGGCTCGGCTGAGCTCACGCAGCTCGATCACTTCGTCGAGTTCGAGCCCAGCGACGGCCGCGATCTCCTCGTCGGTCGGCTCACGCCCGAGCTTGGTGTTCAGATCGCTCTCGATCTTGCGCACCTTGACCTGGCGCTGTGAGACGTGTACCGGGACGCGAATCGTCCGGCCGTGGTTCTGCAGGCCGCGCTGAATCGCCTGACGGATCCACAGCGTGCCGTATGTCGAGAACTTGAACCCGCGCCGCCAGTCGAACTTCTCGACCGCGCGGATCAGTCCGAGCATTCCCTCTTGGACCAGGTCCTCCATCGCCAGACCGTGGCCCTGATAGCGCCGGGCCTGGGAGACGACGAGCCGGAGGTTCGCGTTGATCATCCGCTCCTTGGCGGCGAGGTCACCGCGCTCGATCCCCTTGGCGAGCTCGATCTCCTCCGCCGCGGTCAGCAGCGGGTGTACGCGGGCCTTCCGCATGAACAGCTCGAGCGACTCGAGCGAGCCTGCGGTGTCGGTCGTCCGCACGTCGACCGCGGTATCGCCCTGAGCGCCGCCATGGGTGCTGCGCCGGCGGGCCTGCCGTCGATTTGCGGCGGCCGGCCTACGCTTAGTAGTTCCTGCGCGGAGGCGCCTAGTGTTTTCGTGGTTGCCGGACCGGGGGGAAGCGGTCCGATCTACTTCAAAATTGTCCAATGCAATCCCTTTATCATCCATAGTTCGATACAGATCGAATTATAGCATTGTTCGACGGTCATCGAACGATGCATTTCGAGGTATTTAGCCGCCTGGAAACTGCGGCTGAATTGGAAGACGCCGAACGCGCCGGCTTCCTTCTACCCGTTCAAGCGGTCCTCTTGAATACTTCTTTTCGGCCCAGATGTCACATGGGTCTTCGTGAATACTTCGATTCGGCCCGGCTGCCGCAACCCCTTTTGGGCCGGCGGTGGGCGAGCGGGCGGCGACGCGGCCGTCTACGCGCCTGGGATCCGGCACCTCCGGCGCAGCCGCTCGAACGAACGAGCGCCCATTCTTAGGCGGAGAGCAGGTGTTGAGGGTCGCCACTCACCCCTGTGATCGAGTGTTTTCGCCGGCGGGGATAGGCGCCGGCGCGGGCCTCATCGGATATTCGAGCGTGACGCCGGCGGGTCGCTTGTCGGCCGATTTGGTTTCAGCGCGGCGATGACGCCGCGCGGGTCGGCGTGTGTCGCGTCTCACACTCGAGCGCCGCCGCAGACCGGGAGGACCCGGACAAGTTTCCCGACTGAGGCGCTGGGTAGCGCTTGAGGGATGAGCGTTGACAGCCTGACCAGCGAGGCCCGCGACGCGTTCGCGGGCTACGCCAAGCCCGAGGAGCGCCCGCCGTTCCGCACCTACGCGGCCCTGACCGCGGTCTTCAACGCCGCCTTCGCCGGGGCCCTCGTCGCCGCCAAGCGCTCCGACCGGCTGCCGGAGAGCGTCTCGGCGCAGGACGTCGTGCTGATCGGCACCGCCAGCCACAAGCTGTCGCGGCTGCTGGCCAAGGACAAGGTCACGAGCTTCGTCCGCGCCCCGTTCACCGCGTACCAGGGCCGCGGCGGTCCCGCCGAGGTCGAGGAGCGAGCGCGCGGCGACGGCGCCCGCCGGGCCATCGGCGAGCTGCTGATCTGTCCGTACTGCCTGGGGTTGTGGGCGTCCGGCGCCTTCCACGCCGGCCTGATGCTCGCGCCGCGTGTCACCCGCGTGGCCGCGTCCACGCTGACCGCGCTGACGCTGTCGGACTTCCTCCAGATCGCCTACAAGGCGGCGGAGGATCGCGGGCTCGGCGGGTCCTGAGGCTCGTCTCTGTCCGGACCGGAGCCGCTGCCGGCGGCCGCGACAGCACCCCTCATAGGCCGAAGCGCCACACCCAACCGCCGCGGCACGTAGTTCGCCGTAGCCCCTCGGGAGAACTACTGCTAACGCTTTCGGTCGACTACGACGATAAGGGGATATGTTCGCCGACAGCCAGGCAGTCTCCCGGGCCAGCCACGAGCTTCGCACCCCGCTGAATGCCATCCTCGGATTCGGCCAGCTGCTGGCGCTCGATGAGCTGAACGAGTCACAGCGCCACAGCGTCGATCAGATCATGGCCGGCGGCCGCCACCTGCTGGCGCTCATCGAGGACCTGCTCGACGTCTCGCGCCTCGACGCCAAGGGGCTGGCGGTGGGGCCGGTCGAGTCGGCGCTCAGATCGACGAAGCGGTGTCGCTGTGCGCGCCGCTCGCAGCCGGAGAATCGCTGACCGTGACCGTCGACGCCGGCGAGGAGCCGCTGCGGGTGCAGGCCGACTCGCGCCGCCTCAAGCAGGTACTGCTCAACCTGATCTCGAACGCGATCAAGTACAACCGTCCCGGCGGCTCGATCACCGTCCGCGCGCGGCCCGACGGCGCCGACGGCGTCCGCCTCGACGTGATCGACTCGGGCATCGGCATGACCTTCCAGCAGCTCAACCGTCTGTTCCAGCCGTTCGAGCGCCTCGACGCCCCCCTCCGCGGGATCGACGGCAACGGGCTCGGCCTGGCCGTCTCGAGGGCGCTGATCGAGGCGATGGACGGGACGATCGACGTCGCGTCGACGCCCGGCGACGGCTCGGTCTTCAGCGTCCGGCTGCTCGCCCCCGAGGCGGTCACAGCACCCGCTGCCGCGGTTTACGCACTTCCCCAGGCCGCCTGAACTGCCGATGCCGCCCGGCGCGAGGGCTACCCTCACGCCGTGCGCTGGAGGCTGGGCATCGCTGCAGTATTCGGGTGCCTGCTCGCAAGCGGCTGTGGCGGATCGAGCCATCCCCGGCATCTCGAGCGTCCGCGCCACCCGGTCGTCGTCGCCGGCATGTTCGTTTCGACCGGCGGGGATTTCCGCTGGTTGATCAAGACCGAAGGCCCGCAGCCCACAGTCGCCGTCGAGAACCGCCAGGCCGGCACCACTGGGTGGCGCCTGTCTGGTCCGGCCGTGGACGTCGGTGGGATCGCGCAGGGCGACGTGATCGGATACGTCTCCGACCCGGCGGTGGCGGTCGGACAGACCGAGCGGATCTTCGTGAGCGCGCCTGGGGCGCGAGCGGTCCGGATCCGGATCTTCCGGATGGGTTGGTACGGAGGCAGGGGCGGCCGCGAGGTACTGGTCTCGCGCAGCCTCCGTGTCACCACACAACCGCCTTGCCCGCACAGCTTCCTAACCGGTTTGACCCAGTGCGCCTGGCATCCGACGCTGACGTTCGTGGTTCCGTCGTCCCTCCCGACCGGCGTGTACATCGCCAAGCTGTCGACGCGCACGGGCGACAGCGACTGCCTGTTCGTGGTCCTGGCGGTGCGTCGCCAACCGCTGCTGGCGCAACTGCCCACCTCGACCTACGAGGCGTATAACGCCTGGGGCGGCGACAGCCTGTACCCGGGCGGTGCAGACCGGGTGGGGATCACGGGCACTACGCAGGGCGTCGAGGTCTCCTACCAGCGCCCGTACGAGAGCATCACCGGCGCCGGCCAGTTCTTCGCTCGCGACGTGGCGATGGTCCGCTTCCTCGAGCGCTATGGCTACCCGGTCTCGTACACGACGAGCGAGTCGGTCGACGAGGACCCCGGCCAGCTCGCCGGCCGCCGCGCAATCATCGACTTCGGCCACTCCGAGTACTGGTCAGAGCGGCAGGCCGCGGCGTTCACGCGGGCGCGCGACTCTGGGACAAGCCTGCTGTTCCTCGGCTCGGACACGCTCGCGTGGCGCGTCCGCTACACGCGGGCGTCGCGCGGCGCCGGCGATCGAGGCCGCACCCGACCAGACGATCGTCGCCTACAAGCAGTACGGGCCGCTCGATCCCGACCATGCGGCGCCCACCGGCGCGTTCCCGACGGCGGCGCCGCGCTCACGGGGTCGGCCTACCTCGGCTGCATCACGCCCCGAGTGAGGCGACTCGGGCCGCCCGCGTACCTGTACTACCCGTGGACCCCGGCGCGCGGCCTGCGCCCGTCGTGGCTCTACGCCGGCGCCCGCACGCGATCCGCGATGACGATCCCCGGGATCGTCGGCTACGAGCTCGATACGCGCACGGCCGCGAGTCCGCGCGGCATCCAGGTGATCGGCGGCGGCCACGCACCATGCATGGGCGTCGAGGCCGGTGAGCCGCACCCCGGCCGGGGGGACAATCTCGCGCAGACGACGCTCTACACCGCTGCCTCCGGCGCGCTCGTATTCAACACGGGCACGCTCGGCTGGGAGCTTGGCCTCGAGCCGGTGCGGAGCGCCTCTCCCGATGCCCCGCCGGCGCCCGATCCGGTGCTGGTGACGATGACTCGCAACCTGCTCGCGCGCGTGCTCGCGCTTCAGGCTCGCTGATGCTGCGCCGGGGCCCGCCCCGCCTACCGCCCGGGTAGATGGAAGATGTCGAGCGTCCCGCTCGTCGAGTGGTCGTTGGCGTTGCCCACCGGAAGGATCACCCGGCCGCCGACCACGATCGGGCTGTTCCAGTGCCCGCCACCCGCCGGCAACGACACCAGCCGGCGGCCGGTCGTGGGCTCGTACACGTCGAGCGCTCCGCCCGGGTCGTATACATACAGAAGCCCGCCGGCGATCACCGGGCTGGTGCCGGCGTTCCCGGACCGCCACACCACCGACAGCCGCGGACTGGCGGCCGTGCCGCCGAGCACGTACCCCCACGTGCCGTCGCCGTCGCCGACGAACACCCAGATCCGGGCGTTGTCGCTCCACACCGCCGGCGCCGAGAACACCTGGGTGCCGCCCGGCGCGGAGAGCTCCTGAAGCTGACCGCCTGTGCGCGAACCCGGACCGCCAGTGGTTCCGTCGAGGCGATCGAGATCGAGCAGGTCGAGCACGCCAGCCTTGCCGCCCTGGACCGCCAGACGGTCGCCGTGGAAGTCCGGCAGTACTGCCGGCGAGGTACTGCCGAGGTCGAGGTCGTCGGAGTTCAGCCGGGCCTGATCGTTCGGGGTCCAGTTGTGGAGCAGGGTGCTGCCGTCGGGGCTGAGCTCGAGCACACTGTCGCCCCAGTCGGTCGACCCGTTGAACGGCGCGTTCCCGGTCGCGACCAGCAACCGGCCGGTTCCGGGCTCGACCACCGCGCCGGCCCGTCCCCAGATCGCGGCGTCGCTCGACGGGCACGACTTCGGCGGATCGATCAGTCCGCGGTGGTTGGAGCACAGCGCGTTCCACTCGCCGGTGATCCGCCCGCTCCCCCGACTGATCTCCACCACATGACCCTGGTACGGCGGGATGTCGCCGATGTATCCGCCGGTCGTGACGACCACCGAATTGCCGCTGACGTTCAGCGCCGACGCGATCTTCTCATGCGTGGCGTCGAAGGTCACGCTCGCCGGCCAACCGCCGGACCGGACCTCGCGGCCGGTGGCGAGCGCCAGCTTGTGGATTCGACCGTCCGGCGAGGCGGCGTACACAAAGCGCCGATCGGGGTCGGCGATCGGCGTCGCGGTGGTGAACTGCGCGCTGCTCCCGTACGAGCGGATGTCCGCGGGGCTGAACTCCCACAGCCGCGTGCCGCTGCCCGGATCGAGCGCGAGCGTCCGTCCGTACGTGGTGGTCATCACGATCACGTCGCGCTTCCGCCCGCGCACGGTGACGCCCGCCAGCTCGATCGCGGACGAGTCGACCGTCCCTGGCAACCTCACCGTCCGAAGCCGCAGGCGCTTGACATTGCCGGCGGTGATGCCGGTCGCCGCCGGCCCGACCCCGCTGCGCTCGGCGTTGTAGTCGAACCTGAGCCAGTCCGCCTCCGGGGCGTGGACGACGCGCGTCCGCGCGGTCGACGCGCCCGACGTGCTCGAATAGTCGCTCGAGGAGTCAGGGCCCGGATCGACCACCGCCGGCCCGCTGCCACCGCATCCGGCCACGACCACCGCGCAGCAGCACGCGACCGCGGCATAAACACTCGCGACCGACCTCACGGGACCGTCAGCCCGCGGGAGCGCCGGGCACGAGTGGCGCCGGCTGCCCGCCCGACGGGAGCAGGTTGTCGGCGGCCGAGCCGACCTCCTGAACAGCCTGCGTGACCGCCGGGCCTGCCGGACCTGGGACCTGCTGGGTGACCGACGTCACGACCTTGACCACGGTATCGACGGGCTTGGGCGGCGGACCCGGATTCGGCGGAGCCGGCCCCGACCCGGACCCCGAACCAGACCCAGACCCCGACCCAGAAGATCCGCCGGACCCGCCACCGGCCGACCCGCCGGATCCGCCGACGCCACCCGAGCCACCGGAGCCGCCGGAGCCGCCACCGAGCGTCACCGGGCGCACCGTGCCGCCACTCCCGATCGCGCCGCCGGCGCCGGTCGTGCCGCGGCTCGCCGTCAGAATCGTCCGCCCCGGCCGAGTCCCGCCCACAACGGACCTCCTAACCGCCGGCGCCACCGCCGGAATCACCGGCAGCGAGGCCGTCGCCGACCCACGGGCACCGCTACCCGCGCGACCCGCCCCCGCCCGCATGCGCGCCCGCGACGCCCTGCGGCAGCGACAGCGACGGGCCGGCGAAAAGCTGGCCAAGCACCCCGACGCCGCCGAACGCGCCACCGAGAGCGAGCGCAAGGAGGGCGGCGAGCATCGCGGACGGCACGATCAAGGCGGCAGTCGAGGCGCCGAGCAGCTGACGCCGCCACACCCTGGCAAGGGTCATGCCCCGCAGAGTACCCGCGCATCCCGGCCCGCAAGCCCGGCGAGGACCTCGACGACAAGCCGAACACAACCGCACCACAAAACCGCCACAACCCCACCACAACCCACCTCGACGCGGGTTCGATGTGCCTGGATTTCCGACACCGCGGGTACGATCACGCCCGGGGGTACCCGCAGCCCCCGACTTCCTTCGTATGCAGCGCCTTTCCATCGCCCGCTCGCTGCGCCTGGCGCTCGTCGCGCTGACGCTTGCGCTCGCGGTCGTGGCCGCTCTGGGCACCGCAAGCCTTTACAACTCGCGCCAACGCTACGAGAACCGACTCGAGCAGACGTCGTCGCTCGCGACCGCGGCGGCCAACCTCGCCGGCGCCGGCATCGCCGAGGAGGAGGTCCTCCGCGACGCGCGCGGGCCCCGCGCCGCCGCCGCCCGCGCCCAGGTCGCCACGGCCTACCAGACCGCCGCGGCCATGGCGACCACGCTCGCGCAAGAGCGATCCCGCCAGCCAGAAACTCGTCAGCGCCCAGGTCGCCGCCGAGAACGAGGCCCGCCAACTCGCCCTGACCGGGGGACTGCCCACAGCCACCGCCGTCAACGGTCCGCTCGCAAGGGCCCGGAACCTCGCCACTCAGCTCCAGCAACGCCAGGCGATCCGCCAGGCGCAAGCCCGCATGCAGGCGCGCTCGGACTCCCGCCGGGCGCTGCTGCTGATCGTCGTCGCCGGCGTGCTCGCGCTCGCCGGCGCGCTCGCGCTGATCACGGTGCTGGTCCGGTCGATGCGCCAGCCCCTCGACGAGCTGGTAAAGGCGACCCACAGCCTGGCCGAGGGTCGGCTCGAGCAGCGGGTGAACCCGTCCGGACCCCGCGAGCTCCAGGACCTCGCCGGCGCCTTCAACGCGATGGGGCAGGACCTCGCGACCGCCCAGAGCCGGATCGAGGAGGAGCGCCAGCGCCTGGCGATCACGATCGAGAGCCTCGGCGACGCGCTGATCGTCACCGAGCCGGGATCGAGCACGATCGCGGCCGTGAACCCGAGGGCAGCCGAGCTTGTCCCGGAGCTCACCGTCGGAAGCGACGTAAACGGAGAGGACAGCCCGCTGCCCCCCGAGCAGTCCGCGCTGCAGCGCGAGATGTTGATCGATCTCCACGGGCGCTCGCTCGCTGTGACCGCCGCCAACCTCGGCAACCACGACGCGGGAGTCGTGTGGACCGTGCGGGACATGAGCGAGCGTGCTCGCCTCGAGCGGGCCAAGAGCGAGTTCGTCGCGACCGCCTCGCACGAGCTGCGCAGTCCGCTGACCTCGATCAAGGGCTTCGTCGAGCTGCTCCAGCGCTCGCCCGAGGACATGTCCGAGCGCCAGCGCGAGTTCGTCGACATCATCCTCAAGTCGACCGACCGGCTCGTCGAGCTCGTCAACGACCTGCTCGACGTGGCGCGGATCGAGGCCGACCACGTCGAGATCAACCGGCGCCCGATCGATGTCGGCGAGGTCGTGCACGAGGTGGTCGAGCTGATGGAGCCGCGCGTCGTCGCGAAGGACCAGCACCTGACCGCGTACGTCGCGCCGACGCTGCCGCCGGCGCTCGCCGATCCGGGGCGGGTCCGCCAGATCGTCGCCAACCTGCTGACCAACGCGCACCTGTACACGCCCGAGGGAGGCACCCTCCACGTCGGCGTCGAGCCCGACCGGGCGTGGGTGCAGATCGTCGTCGCCGACTCCGGGGTCGGGATGACCGAAGAGGAGGTTTCGCGCGTGTTCGATCGCTTTTACCGGGCGGGGAACCGGAGCGGCTCGAACCCCGGAACCGGCCTCGGGCTGTCGATCGTCAAGTCGCTCGTCGACCTGCACTTCGGGCAGATCAGCGTCGAGAGCGAGGTCGGACGCGGGATCAGTGTTCCGGGTGCGGCTGCCCGCGGCCGTGCCGGGGCTCGATTCGTGGCGCGCGCTCGAGTCGATCCGCGGCCGCAGCGTGCTCGTCGTCGACGACGAGCACGAGATCGCCGAGCTGATCGCCGAGCCAGCTCGCCGCGCTCGACGTCCAGACCACGATCGCGCTCGAGCGGCGAGGAGGCGCTCGCAGCGACTGCACGAGGAGCACTACGACGCGGTCACGCTCGACATCCTGATGCCCGGCATGGACGGGTTCGAGGTGCTGCGGCAGATCCGCGGCGACCGCGAGCTGGCGACGACGCCGATCGTGTTCGTGTCGGTGTTCTCGGGCCGCCAGGAGCTCGCCGGCGAGTGGGTCGTGGCCAAGCCGATCGACGCCGACGAGCTGCGGTCGGTGCTCGGCGCGGCGGTCAGCGCGGGCCGCTCGCGAGTGCTGGTCGTCGGCCGCGAGGAGCTCCAGACGACGCTCGAGCCGGCGCTCGACGACCTGGGCATCGAGTTTCAATGGGAGGTGACCGGCGCGGCCGCGGCGCGCGTCTGCCGGGAGCGCCGGTTCGAGGTCGCGCTCGTCGACGTCGGCATCCGCAATCCGCAGATGGTGATCCAGGCGCTCGACCTGCGCGGCCGGCGGGTCCGGCGGGCGGTGATCCTGGTGTCGGACGGCGAGACGCCGACGCCGCCGGGCGTCGGCAAGCTCGGCATGGAGGTCGTCCCGGCCGAGTACGCGGCCTCGGCGGTGCTCGCCGCTCTCCGTGGCGAGCGGTCGTAGTTTTCTGGTCGCCGGGGTAGCCTTGCCCGCAGGACGGGTCCGCTTGACGCTGCACGAATCGACATAGCTACGCTGGTTCGATGGCCGTCCAGAGCGACATCGGGATGATCGACGAGCTCGTGCGGTTGCGCGCCGAGCTCCGGCGGCGCGAGCGCGAGTCCGCCGAGAAGGAGCTCCAGCTCCAGCGCTACGCCGCCGACCTGCGCGAGACGTTCAAGCAGGAACGGGCGCGGGCCCAGGAGCTCCGCCGCTCGTACATGGCGACGGTCCGCGCGCTGTCGAACGCCGTCGAGGCCCGCGACGCCTACACCGGCAAGCACGCCGAGCGCGTCGCCGCCTACGGGCTCGTGATCGCGCGCAAGTTCACGCCCGAGCTCGAGATCACACCGGAGCTCGAGTTCGGCTACCTCCTGCACGACGTCGGCAAGGTCGCGATCCCCGACGCGATCCTGTACAAGCCGAGCTCGCTCGACGAGGGTGAGCGCGCGCTGATGTCGCGCCATCCCGTGATCGGCGCCGAGATCGTCCAGGGGATCGAGTTCCTGACCGAAGCCGCCGCGGTCGTACGCTCGCACCACGAGCGCTGGGACGGCACCGGCTACCCGGACCGGCTCGCCGGCGAGCAGATCCCGCTGGCCGCGCGCGTCTTCTCCGTCGCCGACGTGCTCGATGCCCTCACCACCGACCGCCCCTACCGTCAGGCGTGCTCTCTCCGCTACGCGCGCGCGATGATCACCGGCGAGAGCGGGGCGCAGTTCGACCCGCGCGTCGTGGTCGCGTTCAACTCGATCGACGACGAGGTGTTCGAGCGAATCGCGGCAGAGATTCGATGACCGCGGACTCGCCGAAGGCGCCCGGACACGGCGTGCTGATCGTCGATGACGACCAGTTCATCCGCAAGCTGATCGCCACGACGCTCGAGGACGTCGCGGAGTTCGACCTGCACGAGGCCGCCGACGGAGTCGAGGCGATCGAGGTCGCCCGCGCGACCCGGCCGACCCTGGTGTTCCTGGATGTGGACATGCCGCGCCTGAACGGGATCGAGGCGTGCCGGAAGCTCCGGGCCGACGACAACGGCAACGAGCTCACGATCGTGATGCTGACCGCGGCCTCGGGCGACAGCATCGAGTCGGACGCCGAGGAGGCCGGCGCCGACCTGTTCCTCACCAAGCCGTTCAGCCCGCTCGACCTGCTGCGCCTGGTCGATCAGCTGGGCGAGCGCGGCGCTCGCTGACCGTTCGCGGCTGCAACACTCCTGAGCATGACTCGTCGCGCCTGGGTGGCGTTCGCGGCGTCCTCGCTGATCTGGGGTGTCCCGTACCTGTTCATCAAGATCGCGGTCGACCACGGCGTCACTCCGCCGGTGCTCGCCTGGGGCCGGGTCACGCTAGGCGCGGTCGTGCTCGCTGGCGCTCGCCGGTAGCGGCGGGCACGCTCGGGAGCGTGCGCAGACACTGGCGCGGGCTGCTCGCGTTCGCCGTCGCCGAGATCGCGATTCCGTTCCCGATGCTCGCGATCGGCGAGGAGCGGGTCCCCTCGTCGCTGGCGGCGATCATGGTCGCCAGCTGTGCCGTTGATCGGAGCGCTGCTCGCGATGCGCTTCGACCACTCCGAGCGGCCCACGCCGGTTCGCGCCCTCGGCCTGGCGATCGGGTTCGGCGGTGTGATCGCGCTGGTCGGGATCGACGTCGCCGGCAACGGGCGCGAGCTGCTCGGGATCGGGGCGATCATGGTGACCGCCACCGGCTACGCGATCGGTCCGATGCTGCTCAAGCACCGCCTCGCCGGGCTCGACCCCCGCGCGACGATGGGCGCGAGCCTCGCGATGGCGTCGTTGATATTGCTGCCCTGGGCCGCGCTCGACCTGCCCCACCACGTGCCCTCGGCGGGCGGGATCGGCGCGGTGGTCGTGCTCGGGCTGCTGTGCACCGCCGCCGGGTTCGTCGTGTACGCGATCCTGATCGGCGAGGCCGGGACGAGCCGCGCCACCGTGATCACGTACGTCAACCCGGTGGTAGCGGTCGCGCTCGGTGTGTTGCTGCTCGGCGAGCAACCGGGCGCCGGCGCGGTGGCGGGCCTGCTCCTGATCCTCGCCGGCGGGTGGCTGGCGACCGACGGCCGGCTGCCGCCCGGGATCGCGCGGCTGGTGGCGAGTGCGCCGCGACGTGCGCGCCCGCTCCGCGAGCACGTCGACCTGGTCGCCACCCCAGACGTCTAACGGGGCCTTCCATGGGGCCGCGCAACCCCGTCCGGACGGGGTGGATGGCCCCAAGGACGCCGCGAAGCGGCCCCTCCGCCACCGCCCGCTCGCGCAAGCTGCGTAGGTGCGTGTCCCACTCGGGTGCCTCGCGCCCGGTACAGCGGCCGAGCAGCCCCGGATGCAGGCGCGCGGGCACCCGATGCGGACACGTACCGGAGCTGTTAGGCGATTTTGATCAGGATGATCGTGTTCACGACGAACGCGACCGCAAACCCGACCGTCCAGCGGTTCAAGTTGCGCTCGACGAGCGATCCGCCACCGAACGGGCCCCGCCCCGGTCCCCACGCCGAACGCGCCCGACAGGCCGGCGTCCTTGCCCGAGTGCATCAGGATCAGGAACACCAGCACGACGCAGATGATGACCTGGACTAAACCGAGAACGGTGCTCATCGCCAGCGATGGTAGCTCAGCTCGGCTCCTCCAGCCGCGCCTGCTCGTCGTCGAGGTTCCGGAGGATCACGATCGCCTCGCCGCGGAGCGTGCTGTCGAGCTCGTCGTAGTCGGCATCGGACAGTTTGCCGGTGCGGTGGTCGAGGTCGGCGTCGCTCAGCTCGCGGTACTTGGCCTCGCGCGCGGCCACGAGCTCGGCGAGGTCGTCGGCGTCCGCCGGACTCGATGCTTGCGAGAACCCGACGACCCGCCGCAGCGGCGCGGTCACGAATACCACGACCGCCGAGAGGATCACCAGGATGATCAGGTACTCCACGCGCGCCTCGTTCTCAGACCGGCTCGCGGACGGGCTCGCGGACCGGCCCGGGCGAGGCCGCGGGCCGGGCCTTGCGCGGAGCGGTGGCCCGCCGGCGGGCGAGCGACGGCGCCGGCCACAGCGCGATCAGCCCGCCGCCACCCATGATCAGCGCGCCGAGCCAGAGCCAGCTCACGAGTGGGTCGACGATCAGCAGGAACTCGGTCGGCCACGGATGGGTGACGAACCGCTTGGCGATCTCGGTCACGGCCAGGTCGCGCTCGGCCCAGAGCGTGTTCATCGTGGTCTGCGCCTGAGCCGGCGGCTGCTTCGCCGCCTGGGTCATCACCTGGGGCGCGTACGCGGCGAACAGGCTGTTGCCCTTGTTGATCAGCGACGCCAGCGGCGTGGGGTCGACGTTGACCACCGTCCAGATGTCGCGCCGCAGGCCCGCATCCAGGCCGACCTGGCTGTCGGAGTTGGCCGTGTCGAAGAACTTGCCCACGAGGCCGTCCGAAAGGTTCTGCGAGGGGTAGAAGCTGCGCGTCGTCGTGATCGTGGTCACGTGCTTGCCGCTCTTGGAGACGTTCAGCACGGCGCCGAAGGAGATCTTCTGGTCCGATACCGACTCGGTCGGCCGCACGTAGCGGATCGTGTAGCCGTCGACGCTCGCCTTCTGGCCGGGCGACATGATCACGTCCTGGGAGTGCTGGAACGACGAGGAGCCCGCCACACCCACGAGCAGGATCGCCAGCCCGGCGTGGACGATGTAGCCGCCGTAGCGCCGGCGGTTGCGGCGAATCAGCCCGACGAACGCGATCGGCACCGGGTCGTGGGTCATCGCCCGGCGCGCGGCCACCCCGCGCCACAGCTCCTGTCCGACCGACGTCAGCACGAACCCCGCGAGCGCGAACATGATCAGCGCGAACGGCCGCGAGCTCGGGCCGCCCGGCCAGAACAGCAGCACGAAGAACGTCACCAGGCCGGCCGCGACCGGAATCGCGAAGTTCCGGCGTAGGTTCGCGAGCGTCACCCGGCGCCAGGCGATGATCGGCCCGACACCCGACAGCAGCACGAGGATCAGCGCCAGCGGAACGATGAACGGACGGAACGCCGGCGGCCCGACCGACACCTTGGTCCCGGTGAGGGCCTGCGAGATCAGCGGGAAGAACGTGATCCAGAAGATCACGAACACCATCCCGACGAGCACCAGGTTCTGGAACAGGAACACGGCCTCGCGCGAGAGCAGCGACTCGAGCCGGGCGTCGGAGCGGAGCAGGTCCCGCCGCCATACGATCAGCCCGATCGACCCCAGCACCATCACCGCGAGCAACAGCACGAATGGAACGCCGAGCGTCGAGGCGCCGAACGCGTGGATCGAGTCGAGAATCCCCGAGCGGACGAGGAACGTCCCGAGAATCGACAGCGTGCCGGCGGCCAGGACCAGCGAGACGTTCCACACCTTCAGCATCCCGCGCTTCTCCTGAATCATCACCGAGTGGATGAACGCGGTGATGCACAGCCACGGCATCAGGGCGGCGTTCTCGACCGGGTCCCACGCCCAATAGCCGCCCCAGCCGAGCTCGGTATAGGACCACCGGGCCCCGAGCAGGACGCCGATCCCCAGGAACAGCCACGCCGCCAGCGCAAACCGGCGGGTGAGCGAGATCCATTCCGCGCCGAGCCGCCCGGTGATCAGCGCGCCGATCGCGAACGCGAACGGGATCGTCAGCAGCGTGTACCCCGAGTACAGCATCGGCGGGTGGATCATCATGCTCGGGTGAAGCAGCAGCGGGTCCAGGCCGGCGCCCTCGGCCGGCGGGTTGGCGCTGGTGTAGAACGGGTTGGCCCAGAACGTGGCCAGCGAGGTGAAGAACGCGGCGAAGCCGAGCAGAACCGCGGTGGCGTACGGGGTGATCTCGCGCGCCCGGTTGCGGACCAGGAACAGGATCAGGCTCGACCACACCGAGAGCAGGAACACCCACAGGAGCAGCGAGCCCTCCTGCGAGGACCAGGCCGCGGCGAGCTTGTAGAACATCGGCGTGGTCGTCGAGGAGTGCCCGGCGACGACGTTGAACGAGAAATCGGAGCGGAAGAAGGCGTCCTCGAGGATCGCGAACGCGAGCGTCGCCATCGCGGCCAGCGCGTACACGCAGCGGCGCCCGACGTCGACCCACTCGCGGCGGCCCGTGCGCGCGCCGTGGAGCGAGGCGCCGATGCCGAACGCGGCGGTTCCGAGCGCCATGATCAGCAGCGCGCGGCCGATCAGCGCCATCTCAGAGCCTCATTCCAACCGAAGGCCATCGCTACGACGCGGCTTCCGCCTGGTACTTCGACGGGCACTTGGTCGTGAGCGAGTTTCCCTGGCCGACGTAGGCGGCGCCCGAGCCGCTCTTCTGCACTGCCACCATCACCGCCCGGCCGGGCGCGAACGGGTCGGGGACGATCCCGTCGTAGCGGACCGGGACCGATACGGGCAGCTTGGGGTCGCGGATCCTGAACAGCAGCATCGTGCCGTCGCGCTGGACGGAGCCGTTCATGACCGTGCCGGCGAGCTCGTAGGTCTGCCCGAGCTTGCCGCGGGCAAGCAGCTGGGACGCCGTGAACTCTTTGTTTCCGGCGGTAAAGCTGACGTATACGAGCGCCGACGCCAGCAGGACGGCGGCGGTCAGCGCAACGGTCAGGCGAATGGCGCGCTTGCGGCTGGGATCCATGCCTCGCGTGATTCTCCCACACCCCGCCGGTCGATCCCTCCCCCACTCACGGCTTGGGGGTGCCTGCCGATTAACGTCGTATTAGAGAGCAGCGGCTCTCGCGTCAATGAAGAAACGAATCGCCCTGAGAGGCGTTATTAGCTAGAGATGGTTGTGAGATCCAAAACAAGCGAAATCAGCGTCCGGTGGCGCCGGCGGGGGCGCGGCGCGCATAAGCCGGCCGCGCGTCCGATCGCCGCGCCCCAAAATGACGCGGCATCTCGCGAGCGCGGGCAGGGCGCCCGCTCCGAGGACCGAGCGCTTTACACCTGCGAGTGCGGCTACGCATTCGAGGCGCTCGTGACGACCTCGGTCGGCTGCCCCAACTGCACGCGCACGCAGGCCTGGTAGGAGGCAAACTCCGGCGGTACCACGCCCGCGCGCACCGGCGCGCGGGCGATCCGACCCCGCACGCGCTCCTGAACCTCGGGCGATCCGGCCCCGGGCACGCTCCCGAACGCGCGAGCGATTCGACCTCGGACGCCGTGCTGAACCCAGAACGCGAGCCGACCGAGATCGCACCGCCCCAGGTGCTTACGCAGCCGGCTCGCATCTCTGAGCCGGTCCCATAGTTCGCCCCCGATACCCCGAACGTGTGGGTGAATCGATGGTTCCAGAGGGTCTGGGCGTAGTCAAATACGTTCATCAGCGCCTGCTATAACGACTGCTTATGGCAGGTCCGAGGCCCGCGACGGACGCTCGGGTGAGGTAGCTGAACGATCTCGATCTCAGGCAGCTGCGGTACTTCGTGACCGTCGTGCACGAGGGTCAGATGACTCGTGCGGCCCGGCGACTCCAGCTGGCGCAGCCGGCGCTCTCGCAGGCGATCGCGCGACTCGAGTCGCAGGTCGGCCTGAGGCTGCTCGAGCGCAATCCCCGCGGGGTGACCGTCACGCCGGCGGGTGAGGCGTTCCTGGAGAAGGCGCAGGCAACGCTCGACGCCGTCGACGAGGTCAGCGCCACGGCTCGCTCGTGGGCGCGCGAGCAGGAGGGCCGGCTCCACGCCGGGTTCATGGCCATGACCCCGCCGATGATGGCCGGCGACCTGGTGTCGCGGTTCATGGCCGACGCACCCCGAGGTCACGATCGAGTGGCGCCAGCTCGGCTACCCCACGCTCGACACCCGCGCATGGCTGAGCGACTCCGACGCGGCGCTCATCTGGTTCGCGCCGAGCGCGCCAAGCCTGGCCAGCCAGGCGATCCGCACGAGCCCGCTCGTCGTGACGATGGCCGAGAGCCATCCTCTGGCCGCTCGCCCCGAGCTGACGGTCGCCGAGGTGCTCGACGAGACGTTCCCCGGGGTCGTGGACTGGTGCGACCCGGTGTGGCTCGGATACTGGGGCCTCGACGCCTACCGGGGAGAGCCGGCTCGCCGCACCGACGACGGCGCGATCACGCCCGAGGAGGTCGCGTCGATCGTCGCCTCGGGCCGGGCGATCACGACGGTCCCCGAGCTCGTGGCGGTCCCGTTCGCCCACCTCGGAATCAAGGCGATCCCGCTGATCGATGCCGAGCCGGCCGTTCTCGTGCTCGTCTGGCCACAGGGAGGGGCAACGCCGCTGGTGACGGAGCTGGTCGAGACGGCCCGCGCGATGTCCGAACTGGACGCGCCCGAGGCCGACGCCTCGCGCGCATAGCCGACGCCTCGCGCGCGCGAGAAATCCGAGGCTGTGAGATCAACGGCCGATTGACGGTGACGGAAGGCTCTCCGCAGGTCCGACGGCTGCTCGAGGTCACCGGCGTCCGGCGCTATCTGTCATTCGCGCGCTCGCCTGCAGCCGTCAGCGTCAGCGTCGCGGCGACTGAAGCTGCTCAGAGCGAGTCGAGCGCGTCGTTCAAGGTCGCGCTCGGGCGCATCGCCGCCGTCACCTTGTCGATGTCGGGGCGGTAGTAGCCGCCGATCTCGACCGGTGCGCCCTGCACCGCATCGAGCTCCTCGATGATCGTCTGCTCGCTCTCGGCGAGCCGGTCGGCGAGCGGCTTGAACCTGTCCGCGAGCTCGGCGTCGTCGTCCTGGTCGGCCAGCTCCCTGGCCCAGTACAGCGCGAGGTAGAAGTGAGTGCCGCGGTTGTCGAGCTCGCCCACCTTCCGCGACGGCGAGCGGTCCTCCTCGAGCAGCCGTCCGATCGCGCGGTCGAGCGTGTCGGCCAGCAGCTTCGCGCCGGCGTTGTCGTCCTGCGCGGCGAGCAGCTCGAGCGACGGCCCGAGCGCGAGGAACTCCCCGAGCGAGTCCCAGCGCAGGTGGTTCTCCTCGAGGAACTGCTGGACGTGCCGGGGCGCCGATCCCCCCGCGCCCGTCTCGAACAGGCCGCCGCCCTTCATCAGCGGCACGATCGACAGCATCTTCGCGCTCGTGCCGAGCTCGAGGATCGGGAACAGGTCGGTGAGGTAGTCGCGGAGCACGTTGCCGGTGACCGAGATCGTGTCCTTGCCGGCGCGGGCGCGCTCGAGCGTGAACCGCGCCGCCTGCGCGACGTCGAGGATCTCGATCTGGACGCCTTCGGTGTCTAGCTCGTCGAGCGCCGGCCGGACCTTGCGCAGGACCTCGGCGTCGTGGGCCCGCGTCTCGTCGAGCCAGAACACGGCGGGCGTGTCCGTTTCACGCGCACGCGAGACCGCGAGCCGCACCCAGTCCTGGATCGGGGCGTCCTTGGTCTGGCACATCCGCCAGATATCACCAACGGAGACCGCGTGCTCCAACAGCGTTTCGTTGTCGCCGGTGCGTACGACCCTCACACGCCCGGTTTCCGCAATCTCGAACGTCTTGTCGTGCGACCCGTATTCCTCGGCTGCCTGGGCCATCAGCCCGATGTTGGGCGTGCTGCCCATCGTCGCCGGATCGAACGCGCCGTGCCGGCGGCAGTCCTCGACCGCCTCGGCGTACAGCGCCGCGTAGGAGTGATCGGGGATCACGAACTTCGCGTCCTGGTGTTCTCCCTGGGCGTTCCACATCTGGCCCGAGGAGCGGATCGCGGCGGGCATCGACGCGTCGATGATCACGTCGCTCGGGGACGTGGAGGTTCGTGATGCCGCGGGCTGAGTCGACCATCGCGAGCGGCGGACCGTTCTCGTACGCGCCCTCGATCGCCTGCTGCACCGCCGCACGCTGCTCGTCGGACAGCGACTCGATCGCCTTGAGCATCGCCCCGACCCCGTCGTTCGGGTTGACGCCGGCGGATTTGAGCGCGTCGCCGTAGCGTTCGAACACGTCCGCGAAGTACGCCCGGACTGCGTGTCCGAAGATGATCGGGTCGGACACGCGCATCATCGTCGTCTTCAGGTGGACGGAGAACAGAACGCCCCGCTCCTGCGCGTCGGCGATCTGCTCGGCCAGAAAGGCCTGGAGCGCCACGCGGCGCATGACCGCGGCGTCGAGCACCTCGCCGGCCTTGACCGGCGTCTCCTCCTTGAGGACCGTCACGTTGCCGTCGGGATCGACATGCTCGATCCGGACGCTGCCCTCGTCGCTCCACGGTCGTCGACCGCTCGGTCGAGCGGAAATCGTCGGCGTCCATCGTCGAGACGTGCGACTTCGACTCCGAGGACCACTTCGAGACCGAGTACGGGTGCTGGCGGGCGTGTTCCTTGACCGACGCCGGCGCGCGGCGGTCGGAGTTGCCCTGACGGAGAACCGGGTTGACCGCGCTCCCCTTCACGCTGTCGTAGCGCTTGCGCACCTCGCGCTGCTCGTCGTCGGCGGGCTCCTCCGGGTAGTCGGGGATCGCGTATCCCTCGCCCTGGAGCTCCTCGATCGCCGCCTTCAGCTGGGGCACCGACGCGCTGATGTTGGGCAGCTTGATGATGTTGGCCTCGGGCTCTTCGGCCAGGGCGCCGAGCTCGGCGAGCGCGTCCGCGACCCGCTGCTCCTCGTCGAGCGCGTCGGGAAACTGAGCGAGGATCCGGCCCGCGAGCGAGATGTCCCGTACCTCGATCTCGATCCCGGCCGCGGAGGCGAACGCGCGGATGATCGGCAGCAGCGACACCGTGGCCAGCGCCGGCGCCTCGTCGGTCAGCGTGTAGACGATCCTCATCGAGGTCGGCACCCTACCCGGTCGGTTGACGTGATCAGGCGGCGAGGGCCTGCGCCAGATCCGCCCACAGGTCCTCGACGTCCTCGAGGCCGACGCTCAGCCGAAGCAGGCCCGGGGGGACGCGGTCGGCCTCCCAGCGCGCGCGCGCCTCGAGCGTTGACGCCACCCCACCGAGGCTCGTCGCGTTCTCGATCACCCGGAGCGAGCGCTCGACCTGGGCGGCGGCGGCCTCGTCAGCGACGTCGAACGACAGCAGCGGTCCGAACGCGTCGACGTACTGGGCCGCGACCGGATCGCCGAGGCCGGGGTACCGCACCCGCTCGACCGCGGGATGGCCGGCCAGCCGGTGCGCAAGCTCGAGCGCGGTGGCGGATTGGCGCTGGACGCGCAGCGCGAGCGTCTTCAGCCCGCGCAACATCAGCCACGCCGGGTCGGGCGCCGCGACGATGCCCGAGGTCGTGCGGAACGCATGCAGACGCGTGTGGTCCTCGGCCCGCGCGCAGGTGACCACGCCGATCAGCGCGTCGTGATGCCCCGCGAGGATCTTGGTCGCGCTGTGCAGCACGAAGTCCGCACCATGCTCGAGCGGGCGCAGCAGCATCGGGCTGAGCACGGTGTTGTCGACGACGACCACCGCCCCGGCCGCGTGCGCCTGGCCGATCGCGACGTCGAGATCGGGAAAGGTCATCATCGGGTTCGCGCACGGCTCGAACCACACCAGGTCCGCGACCGGCGGCTCGCCCGTCTGGTCGAACTCCTCCACCTCGAGCCCCCACCGCTCCAGCTCGCGCATAAGCCCAACGGTGCCGTAGTAGCCGCCGGCGGCGACCGCCACGGTCGCGCCCGGCCCGAGCATCGCTAGCAGCAGCGCGGTGGTCGGCGCCTGTGCCCGACGAGAACAGCAGCGCATGGCCGCCGTCGAGCTCGCCGAGCAGCCGCTCGGCCTCCGCTCCGACCGGATGGGCCGTGCGCTGGTAGAAGAACGGGCCCGGGGTGGCGTCGACGTACGGGACGATCGTCGCGCGATCGAGCCCGGGCGTGCCGCCGCGTACGAGTTCGGTTTCCCGTTTCACGCGGCGAGCCTCGGCAGCTCGATCGCCGGGCAACGGTTCATCACGACGAGCAGGCCGGCGTCGAGCGCACGCTGCGCGGCCGCCTCGTCGATCACCCCGAGCTGCATCCACACGGCGCGCGCACCGATGCCAATGGCCTCGTCGACGTGGGCGCCGGCTCGGTCGGCACGGCGGAAGATGTCGACGACCTCGACGTGTTCGCTCTCGGGGATGTCTGAGAGGGTCGCGTAGCAGCGTTCGCCGAGCACCTCGTCCGCGTTCGGATTCACCGGGATCACGCGGAACCCGCGCGTCTGGAGCAGATGGGCGATGCGAAACGAGTCCCGGCGCGGATCAGGGGAGCAGCCGACCACCGCCCACGTGCGAGTCTGGGTCAGGACCTCGCCGATCGTCTCGGGGCTGGAAAGGACCGCCACCCGCCCAGTATGCCCGCCGGCAGGCCCGAGCCGGACCCCGAGAGCCGCGGTGCGAGTCATCTCACGGATCCCCGCCCCGTAACGTTGTGCTCATAGTGACGCTCGTCGCCCCCGGGCCCCCTCGCGCTTCCCGCGAGCGCGCGACCGTGATCGGCGCGGTCGCCGTGATGGTGTGCCTGTGGGCGTCGGCGTTCGTGGCGATCCGGTTCGCCGACCGCGAGCTGTCGCCCGGCGCCCTCGCCCTCGGGCGGCTGCTGGTCGGCAGCGCGGCCCTCGGGATCTTCGTGCTCGCGCGGCGTGAGCCGCTCCCCGGCCGCCGTGAGCTGACGGGCATCGTGGTCTGCGGCGTCCTCTGGTTCGGCGTCTACAACGTCGCGCTCAACGCCGCCGAGCGGCGCGTCGATGCCGGCACCGCGGCGATGCTGGTCAACGTCGGGCCGATCCTGATCGCGATCCTCGCCGGAACCCTCTTACACGAGGGCTTCCCGCCCCGACTGTTCACCGGCTGCCTGGTCTCGTTCGCCGGCGCGGTGGTGATCGGCGTGGCGACCTCGCAGCATGGGCTGCACGAAAGCCTCGGCGCCCTCCTGTGCCTGGTGGCGGCGGTCGCCTACGCCGGCGGGGTCGTCGCTCAGAAGCCGGTCCTCCGCCACGCCTCTCCGCTGTCGGTGACGTGGCTCGCGTGCACAGTCGGGGCGATCAGCTGCCTGCCGTACGCCGGCTCGCTCGTGCATGGGATCGGCCGCGCCAGCGGCTCGACCATCGCCTGGATGATCTACCTCGGCCTGGCCCCGACCGCCGCCGGATTCGTCCTCTGGGCCTACGCGCTGGCCCGCACCACGGCCGGTCGGATGGGCTCGACCACGTACCTCGTGCCGCCCCTCGCGCTGCTGCTCGGGTGGGCGTTCCTCGGCGAGGTCCCGCCGGCGCTCGTCTTCCCCGGCGGCGCCCTGTGCCTCGCCGGCGTCGCAATCGCCCGCACCCGCAGCCGCCGCGTTACCAGCCCATAGCTCACTAAAGCGCGCTTAGCACCGCCGGCGCCAGAGCACTAGGCGGTAAAGCCGAACGTTCGATCCGCAGTAACTACGGATAAAGGCCGTTCGCTACATGGACGATGACCTTGAGCAATAACCGCTGTCCACGGAAGCGAAGCGATTAGTAATGACCGACAGGTCAGCGGGCCAATACGGAGACCCAGGAGGTCACTACTAATGAAGCGCAATAGGAAGAGCCTCATCGCTGCGGTTGCTGCGATCTGTGCTCTCGCTGCAGGTGGCGCTGCCTTCACGGCCAGCATCACAGGTGGACCCGCCAACGCGGTCGCCGGCTTTGCCCAGACGACCATCAACGGCGCCACCGTTAACTCGACGCACTGGGTCCTGAGCCAGGACGGCCAGTACATCACGACGGTGAACCTCGACCTCACGGCCGACGGCACCAACGGCACGACTACCAGCGATCCGCTGCCGGCTCGTTCGGTTGTCAAGGTCGGATTCAACGTCGGCGCGAGCGGCGCGATCGACTGGGCCCCGTGCACGACCACGACCCCGGGCACCACGACCGCCTTCACCTGCGACATGGCGACCGCGACCAACACTGACGGTGCGCCCGTGGCGGGTGCGACGGTGTTCAACGTCTCGGCCAGCGACACCGGGACCGGCTCCGGCTCGTAACGATCAGCCTGTAAGCGATCGGTCTACGCGGCGGGGAGAGCACGGCGCATTGCCGGCTCTCCCCAGCCGCGTTTTCCCGAACACCGGAATGAACCGCCCTCGTGAAACGACCTCGACTGCGTTCCATCCTGTCCGCGACGGCGTTTCTCGTCGTCGTCGCGATCGCGTGGTGGTACTTCGCCCCGACGGACATCGGCGGTTCGACGCGATATGTAGTAACCGGCGGGGTCAGCATGGAGCCACGGTTCCACACCGGGGACCTAGCTGTCGTCCGGCCCGCCAGTCAGTACAAGGTGGGCGAGATCGTCGCCTACTGGAGCACTCTTCTCCACACCGTCGTGCTGCACCGCATCCATGCGATCGACGGCAACACCTATCTCTTCAAGGGAGATAACAACGACTTCATCGATCCTGTCCACCCCACGCGCGCCGAGCTGCTCGGCAAGCTCTGGCTGCACGCGCCGGGCGGTGGAGCGTGGCTCAAGCGCCTCCACTCTCCGGCCGGCGTCGCCGTCGTCTGTGCGCTTCTCGGAGCTTTGGTGCTGTTCGGCGCAGGCGAGCGGCAGCGCCGGCGCCGCGGACGCCGCAAGGGTGCACAGAGATCAGTCCTTCAAGGAAACCGGCTCGTGAACACCTCTCCAGACCACGACGTAGGACCACGCATCAACTTCGGTGCGTTCCTCACCGCGTCGGCTGTCGCCGTCGCGGTTTTCGCCGTGCTCGGCCTGTTCGCGTTCACCCGCCCGGCGAGTAAGCCGACCGCCCAGACCACGTCGTACACGCAAACGGTGAGCTTCGGGTACAGCGCCACCGCACCCGTTGGCCCGGTCTATCCGAACGGAGCCGTGCACACCGGGGACCCGATCTTCCTGTCGCTGGTGCACCAGCTCGGCGTGCACGTCAACTACCACTTCGTCAGCACCGCCCAGCACAACATCGCGGGGACGGAGGAGATTCTCCTCGAACTCACCTCCTCGAGCGGGTGGAGCCGGAGCCTCGTGGTGACGCCGCCGACGCGCTTCACCGGCGACCATACGAGTACGGTCGTGAGCCTCGACATGCCTCGGCTCCAGCGTCTGCTTGGAAAGGTCACGTCACTGACGGGCATGGCGGGCGCCGGCTACACGATCGCTGTGGCGCCCCGGGTGCACATCACCGGCACGGTGGCGGACCACCCGCTAAACCTGAGCTTTGCGCCCACGATCAACTACTCGCTGAATGCCCAGCAGCTGATTCCGCAGGGCGCCTCCAGCACGGCGAGCGCGCCGTCCGCAGCGGGCTCCGTCGGCCCTGGCGGGTCTGGGGAAAGCTTCACCGCCACTCGCGGCGGAGGCGTCGGGACCCCCGGCACTGCGCCGGCGACGATCAAGGCGCTCGGCGCCTCCGCGCCGGTCTCCCTCCTGCGCCTGCTCTCGCTCGTCGGCCTCCTGCTGTCCGCCGGCGCCACCGGCTTCTTCTACCTGCGCAAGCGCGGCGAGCCGTTCGAGGAGAGCTACCGCATCCAGTCCCAGTACGGCCACATGATCGTCCCGATCGTCGCCGGCGAGGACCTAGGCTGGCCGCCGGTCGACGTGCCGAGCATCAAGTCCCTGGTCAGGCTTGCGGAAAGCGGCCAGCGGTTGATCCTGCACACTCGCTCGGGCAACGTCGACACTTACCTCGTGAACGACGAGGGCACGGTTTACCGATACCAAGTGAAGCCTTCGAAGGTCGTGTGGGGCGAGTGGACGGCCGCCCCGGTTCCGGCCGAACAGGCCGCCGCGTAGTCAGCCCCGCGCCGGCGCCACCCGGTACAGAACGACGCTGTCTGGCGGGACCGTCGCGCTGATCGCGCCGGCTGTCTGCTCGGTCGTGCCCGCCCACAGATCGTGAACCGTGTAGCTCGCCGCCGACCGGAGCCCGGCGGTGCTGGCCGTGGTGGTGATCTGGAGCGGCTGCGCGCTGCGATTGAGGAGCGCCACCGCGGCCTGCCCGCCGGTGAGTGGCTTGCTCCAGACCTGCCCGGAGCCCTCCTGCGCGACGACCGTGCCCTGGATCCCGAGTGGATCCTGGTCGACCGCGATCACCTGCCGGTTTTCAAGCATCTTGATCGTCTCGGGGGAGAGCGCGCGGGGGTCGCTCCCGAGGATCAGCGGCGCGGCGACGATCGCCCACATCGAGAACTGTGCCTGTGCCTCCGAGCTCGTCATCCCGAGCTCGGGCCCCAGATAGTCGGGATCGTTCCAGTGCCCCGGCCCGGCCGCGGTCGGATGGGCGGCGTCGTGGTCGAGGTTCCTGAGCACGTTCGTGAACTGAACCTTCCGCGAGAAGCCGATGTCGGTGTCGGTACGCCAGCTCTGCGCGATCCGGGGCGCCCACCGGTAGCTGGCGTAGGCCGAGTTGGCGAGCGTCGGAAGCGTTCCGTTGATCTGTCCCGGCACCCAGAAGTTGCACACGTTCAGCAGCATCTTCCGGTGGCTCGAGTTGTTTGCGAGCGCCTTCGCGAACTGTACGTACGCCGGCTTGGGAACCAGACCGGCCTCGCCGGCGCCGCAGAAGTCGACCTTGACGGCGTCGAATCCCCACGCCGCGAACTGGTCGGCGTCCTGCTCGTAGTGGCCGCGCGATCCGACGCCCTGACCGTGGCATCCGCTCGTGCCCGCGTCGGTGTAGATCCCGGCGAGCAGCCCGTGCCCGTGCAGCCAGTCGGTCAGCCACTGCAGGCCGTGCGGCCACTGGTGGCGGTCGACCACGAGCTCGCCGCGGCGGTTCCGCTTGCCACTGGCCCAGCCGAAGTCGAGCCAGACGATCCGGTAGCCGGCGCGGGCCAGCCCACGGTGCAGGAGCGAGTTGGCCACGGAGATGATCGTCTGCTCGTCGAAGATCCCCCCGACTCCGTAGTAGGTGTTCCAGCCCATGTACGGGACCGCGGCCAGCACCGGCCTGGCAGTTCCCGTCGGCGCGCTGCCCCCGCTCGAGCCCGGGCGGGCCGCGCCCGACCCGCCGCGAGCGGCGAGCGCCGAATCCCCGAGCGTGGTCATCCCGAGCGACAATCCCACGAGCACCGCAACCGGTACGACCAGCGGGGTGAGGCGACGACGCGACACGGCTCCACGCTCAGAAATGGCCGAGCAGCCAGGCGTGGACTTCGGGAACCCGATTCTGCAACAGCGTCAGGTGGCCGTCATCGTCGGTGAGGTGCGGATCGGCCTTCGACACGCGGCGCGCCAGCCATTCGCCGTGCCCGAACGGCACCATCAGATCCTGGACGGCCGTGCAGGACCATGACCGGTAGCCCGGATCGTCTCCACTGAGAATCCCCACGGCTTCAGCATCGCGACGCTATCGTCCCACCAGCCTTCGATCCCCGGCGCAAGCCCGGCCCGGTTGCGGCGGGCGAAGTAGTCGCCGAGCTCGTCGGTCAGCGCGGCGGCGTCGACCGCAGAGAACAGCGTCGGTGCGACTCGCCGGGTCGGTCGGTGGTCGTCGAAGAACTCGAGCCGGTCCCGGGCGAGCTTGGCGCGCGCCGCTTCGGGATCGCTGAGGATCAGCTTGTCGTCCTCGACGTTCTCCTCACCCGTGTCGGCGAACCAGTCGAGCCCTCGGCATCGAAGGGCGCCGGCGAGGCCAGCGTCGCCGCCGCGACCGCGCGATCACCAGCAGGCCGGCACACGCGAGCGCGTGCGGGCCTCCCCCCGAGATGCCCCACACGGCGAACCGGTCGATCTCGAGCGCGTCGAGGATCGTGCGCACGTCCTGCGCGCAGTCCGCGACCGAGCGGCCGGGGTCTGGGGGGATCCGCCGTACCCCGGGCGGTCGTACGCGATCAACCGGATCCCCCGCTCGGTCGCGTCGAGCAGGTGCCGCCGGTAGAGCATGCGCGAGCTCGGCGTCCCGAGCTGCACCAGCACGGCACGCCCGCGCTCGTCGCCGCCCTCTTGTACGAGCAGCTCCCGGCCCGAGGCGGTCGTCACCGGGCGGTCGACGACCTGGCTGTCGTGCGAACCGGTTCGCATCGCGCCCGACTGTACGACGCTCGGGCGCCCTACGCCCGCCGGTAGCGCACGTAGACGACCCGCGAACCGAAAGTCCTCGTCTCGACCAGCTCGAGGTCGATTCGCTCGTCCAGCCCCGGGAAGAACGGGGTACCGCCCCCGAGCACCACCGGGCTCACGAACAGCCGGTACTCGTCGATCAAGCCCAACCTCGACAGCGATCCCGCCAGACCGGCACCGCCGACGGCGATGTCGTTCCCGTCCTGCGCCTTCAGCCTCGCCGCGACGTCGGCGAGGCCGTCCCGCTCGAGCGTCGCGCTGCCCTCGACCCGCTCGAGCGTCTGCGAGAACACGATCTTCGGCAGCGCCTGCCAGATTCGCGCGAACTCGATCGTGATCCCGCCGGCCGACGGGTCCTGGTCGGCGGTTTCCCAGTAGACCATCGTCTCGTACAAGCGGCGACCGCACAGGTGCACCCCGAGCTCGCGCGTCTGCTTGTTGTGGAACCGGTGCAGTTCCTCATCGGGCGCCCCCCAGTCGATCTCGCCGCCCGGCCCGGCGATGAAGCCGTCCAGTGAGACACCCATCGAGTAGATCAAGCTCCGCATCAGGCTTCGTCCGCTTCTGCTGCGCTCGGCCCGGCGGCGGCTTTGGGGTCGTCGCCGGGAAGCAGGACGCTTCCGAGGATCCGGCGCTTGCGACCCGGCTTCGGCGGATTGGCCAATCGCGGTTCGAAGATACGCGCGATGTCGCGCAGCAGTTCGGTGAGCTCGGCATCGTCGAGCCACATCCCGGCGAGGTTGTAGCTGACGCCGTCGCGGAGCAGATCGATGTTCCCCCGCGCCAGGTAACGGTCGAAGTCGCCGAGCAGGCCGGCCACGAACGCGATGAACGCCTGCCGGTGCTCGTCGACGCTCATCTGCTCCAGCTCGCCGACACCGATGCGCGCCGCTGCGGCGCGGAGGATGTACGTCCGCTCGAGCGCCCCTCGGACGCGGCGCTCGGACACCACGCCGAGCGCGCCGGCATCGACCAGCCGCGCGACGTGTCGATACAGGCTCGCCGCGGGTACGTCAGGGAGCTCCGCGCGCAGCTCGGTGGTCGTCAAGGCCCGGTCACCGAGGAACGCCTCGACGATCCGCAATCGGACCGGATGCAGAAGAAGATCGGCGCTGGTCACGAGGGCGTAACACTACGACCGACCCATGGCCGCGTGGGCGGGGCCGGTTACGAGGCGCCGACGGTGTCACGCCTGAGCGTGACTCCCGTTCGCGTGGTGTCGGCCTCCGGGTACACGGGCTCCGGTCGCTGGTAGTCCTCGCCGGTGAGCGGGCTCGACAGGACGAAGTCGGCGGTGGCGCGGTTGCACGCGGTCGGAACGTTGCAGACCACCGCGATCCGCAACAGCGCCTTCACGTCGACGTCGTGCGGCTGCGGTTGGAGCGGGTCCCAGAAGAAGATCAGGAAGTCGATCCGCCCCTCGGCAATCGCGGCGCCGACCTGTTGATCGCCGCCGAGCGGACCGCTGAAGAACCGGTTCACCTCGAGGCGGAGCTCGTTTGCGAGCAGCGCCCCCGTCGTCCCGGTCGCGTGCAGCTCGTGGCCCGCCAATGTGCCACGGTTGAACCGGGCCCATTCGAGCATCTCCGCCTTGCAGTTGTCATGTGCGATCAGCGCGATGCGCTTTCGCCGTGGCATCAGGTTCACGATCTCACCCATCGGGCATGACCTCGCAGGTAGGTTCCGATTTCGACTCGATTCGAACCTAGCAGGCGGTCGATCGGGCCTGATCGCTACGTGACCAACAGCACAAAGCGGCCGGGCTGCGCGAGCGCGGCGTCGCCACCGGATGCATCCTGTGCCCTACCTCGGAGGTAATTGCGCGGCCGCGTGACGCGCGCTACGTTCGGCGCGTGTCCGTCGACACCGCATTGACACACCCAGGCGCCACCCGCACGCCGATCGGAGAGCTGCTCCGGGCGTGGCGCCGGCGGCGCAGCCTGAGCCAGCTCGAGCTCGCGCTCGAGGCGGATGTGTCCTCGCGTCACGTGAGCTTCCTCGAGACCGGGCGGGCGCGGCCGAGCCGCGAGATGGTCCTGCGGCTGGCTGAGCATCTGGACATTCCGCTTCGCGAGCGCAACGGGCTGCTGCTCGCCGCCGGCTACGCGCCACGGTACGTCGAGCGCTCGCTCGAGGAGCCCGAGATGGCCCCGATCCACGAGGCCCTCGATCGGTTCCTTCGCGCGCATGAGCCCTACCCGGCGGTGATCCTCGACCGCCACTACAACCTGGTCTCGGCCAATGACGCGGTGGCGGTACTGACGGAGGGCATCGCGCCCGAGCTCGTCGAGCCGCCGGCCAACGCGTTGCGGGCAACCCTCCACCCGCGGGGAATGGCACCCCGGATCCTGAACCTCCCCGAATGGAGCGCCCATCTCCTGCAGCGGCTGCGCCGGCAGGTCGCGATCACAGGCGACCCCGAGCTCGAGCAGCTCTACGACGAGCTGTCGAGCTACCCCCACGTCAGCCTCGAGGCGCCGCACGACGGGCGCACCGGCAATGAGATCGTGCTTCCGCTGCGGATGCGCGACGGCGAGCGAGAGCTCGCGTTCTTCAGCACGGTCTCTACGTTCGGCACCGCGGTCGAGATCACGCTCGCCGAGCTGATGATCGAGGCGTTCTACCCCGCGAACGCCGCGACCGCGGCCCATCTCCTGCAACGCATCGCCGGGCCCTGACCTTCGGAGCACCGGCCGACCGAACGACCGAGTCAACCCGACCGCGGCGCGCGGTCTCAACCTGGTTAAGCTGATTCTTAGTGGCGACACGTTCAGATCTCGAGGGCGGTCCGAACACCCAGCTCCCCGACGCCGGGATGCCGGACGAGCTGCACCCGCGTCATCTCGTGGTGCGCGTCGCCGAGGTCGGCGCGATCATCGCGGTGGTCGCGATCGCGATCACGGCGCTGCCCGGACTCGACGACGTGAAGGCGCGCCTGCAGAACGCCGAGCCGGTCTGGGTCGTTGCCGTGGCCCTCGCCGAGGTCGGCTCGTGCCTCGGCTACCTGCTCGTGTTTCGCGAGACGTTCTGCTCGCAGATGTCCTGGGGACTGAGCTACGACATCGCGATGTCCGAGCAGGCGGCCAACTCGCTCCTGCCCGCCGGCGGCGCCGGCGGTCTCGCACTCGGGGTGTGGGCGCTCCGACAGGCCGGCATGTCGACGGCTCACATCGCGCGACGCACGGTCGCCTTCTTCGTGATCACCAGCGCCGCGAACTTCTTCGCATTGATCGTGGTGGGCATCGGCGTGTTTCTCGGCCTCATCGCCGGCAGGGGATCGGTTGTCCTCACGCTCGTGCCGGCGGTGATCACCGCATTCGGCGTGCTCCTAGCCGGGTTCAGCCCCCGGCTGCTGCGCGCGCTCGGTCAGCGCGGCGCGGACGCCGACCGCGAGACGTTGGGAGGGAAGGTGCGCGCGACCCTGCGATCGTGGCTCGTGGCGGGCGCCGATGGAGTCGAGCAGGCGATCGCATTACTGCGCGGGCACAGCGTCGGCGCGCTCTCGGGCTCGTTCTTCTACATGGCGTTCGACATCGCGGCGCTCGGGTTCGCCTTCGCGGCGGTCGGCCACGTCCCCAGGTTCGGTGTGCTCGTGCTCGGGTATCTGATCGGCCAGCTCGGCAACCTGGTGCCGCTCCCGGGCGGGATCGGGGGCACCGAGGGCGCGCTCGTCGGGATATTCGCGCTCTACGGGGTGAACGTCTCCGATGCCACCGCCGCGGTGTTGCTCTACCGCCTGTTCCAGCTGACGATTCCGGCCCTGCTGGGCGCACCGGCGTTCGTGCTGCTTCGGCGCCGGCTGATGCGTGAGGACAAGCCCGCCTCGGTGTGCGCGCCTCTCGCCTCCGAGGTCGTCAACCTGCCCACGCGGGGCTGAACGCGTCGCGTTGCCGACGGCCCGACGCGCTCGCCAGGTGCGAAGCGCAACGCAGCTAACCTTGAGTTAGCGCGGATTTTCCGTCCGCATATCTCTTCAGGAAGGTTGGCATTGGGCAGAGTCTGGGTTCTCGACACCGAAACGAAAGGCACCGGAGCGAACATGGTGCCGCTCGACCGTGTCGTCACGAAGCCGCGTTCCGAGGCGCCCGCGGTGCGCGTTCTCCGTCAGCCCAAGCCGCGGCCTGCCAAGCCGCCCGAGCCGAGGAAGCCCAGGCGGTTCAAGGTGGTCGACATCATGACTCGGGAGGTCCTGGCCGAGGACGTCGACACTCGGACCACGGTCAAGCTGCTCGAGGGTGTCCGGAGCATCGTTGACGTGACGATCTGGGTATGGCAACCGGAGGCCGAACGGTGGCGGATGCTGACCCTCGAAGAGGCCCGGTCACTGTGGGAGTACCGGGGTGCGGGTATCGAGCCGGGCAGGGTTGAGGGCCGCTCACGGTCCCTGCCCGAGCACGAGATCGACTAGCTCCCCGGCGGACGCCGAATCGAACGGCTCGCCGGTCATCAGTCGCCGGTAGAAGATCACCCCGAGCAGCGCCGCCGTCGCAAGCTCGGGGTCGAGCCCCGTACGCAGCTCGCCCTCCTCGATCCCACGCGCTATGAGCTCGACGAGCGCCTGACGCCGCTCGGCGGAGTAGCGGTGATGGAAGTCGCGCACCCGCGGGTCCCGCTCGGCGCCCTCGATCATTGCCGGGATGCACCGCGAGAACGTCGAGTCGACGACCACCTCGGCGACGTGCCGAATGAGCAGCTCCACCGACTCGCGAGCCGAGCAGTCCGAGAGGTCCGGAACCATCTGGACGTGGAAGGTCTCGAACGCGTCGGCGATCAGCGCCAACTTGTCGGGCCAGTGCCGGTAGATCGTCGACTTGCCGACGCCGGCGCGCGCAGCGACGGACTCGATCGTCACCCCCCCGTAGCCCACCTCCGCGAGCTCGTCGACGGCCGCCTCGAGTATCACCATCCGCGACCGCTCGATCCTCGGGTCCACCTGATCTTCCCTTCGCGTGCCGATCCAAGAAACTTCTTGTAGAACGTTGACGTATCGCTGCGAGACGCGTACGTTTCATATTCAAGCATCCGCCGAGTAACCGAGGAGTTCCGAAATGTCGACAGTCAGCGTCCGCTACATCGTCGACGACGTCGACGCGGCGATCGAGTTCTATTGCCGCCGGCTCGGCTTCCAGGAGGTGATGCACCCGGCGCCCACGTTCGCGATGCTCTCCCACGGAGACCTGCGCCTGGTCCTGACCGCGCCCGGTGGCGGTCCCGGCGGTGGTCAGGCGATGCCCGACGGCAGGATCCCCACTCCCGGCGGCTGGAACCGCTTTCAGCTCGAGGTGGCCGACATCGAGGCGATCGTCGCGGAGCTACGCGAGCACGGCGCCAGGTTCCGCAACGACGTCGTCGCCGGCGTCGGCGGCAAGCAGATCCTGGTCGAGGACCCGAGCGGCAACCCAGTCGAGCTGTTCGAGCCGACGATCGCCGAGGCCCGGCTGTCGCCGACCGCCTGACCCCGCCGGCCGCCGGCACCGAGGCGGTGATCGTCCTCGACCTCTCCTTACGCCAGCAGGGACAGGTGCTGCTAAGCGCGCTGTGGGGACTCGTCGGGATCGCGGGAATCGCCGGCCTGCGCAGGGATGTCGCCCCGCTGCGCAACGCGGCGCTCACCCTGCTGCTGCTCACGGTCGCGAAGGTGTTCCTGTACGACCTCTCGACGCTGACGTCGATCTACCGGGTGGTTTCGTTCTTCGTGCTCGGCGGCCTGCTCCTGGCCGGAGCGTTCGCCTACCAGCGACTACGCCCGCCGCCACTCCCGGACCTCCCGGACCGAACATAGGAGCCACCGACACACAGCCGGCGAGGATGCAATCGCTACTTCATGCTCGGCGTGGTCGTGGTGGCGCCGGGCATGTTCTGGGAGCTGGGCATGCCCGTCGTGGTCGTGGCGGTGCTCTGTGTGCTCGTCGGGCCGGTCATCTGCATCATCATGTTCGGCGCCCCCGGCACGACGACCGAGTGGTGGACCTGCCGCCACCAGACGTATGCGTCGACGTGCGGCGCGCCACTCAGCTCCCCGAGGATCCGCCCGTCGTCCTGAGTCCACACCAGGTACAGGTCCGAGTCCTCGAACGTGCAGTACACCCGGCCGGCGGCCTTGTCGTCGGTTATCTGACCCGAGACGAACTCGCTCATCGGATACATGCTCGGGTGCCGGAAATCGTGGTTCCAGCCGACCTCGCCGTTGGTCGAGTTCTCGGTGCAGTTGCCGAAGTTCGAGCGGAACGGACCCTGTGCGATCGCGCTGACACGCGCCTCATACGCCGCGTACAGAGCCTTGAGCGATGAATAGGGCGGAAGACCACGATGTCGACGGCGGGCGTCGGTTGCATGCACGTGACGGTCGTGGAGTTGGTCAGCTTGCAGTCGGATGGCGGCAGTATCCCCTTCGCCGTCACGCTCACGTTGATCCCGGCGACCGCCTTCGCGAGCTTGTCGTGAGCGATCGTCTTCGAGGTCAGCGGCGCCGCCGCGTCGCTGGGCTTCGCCACCGCACTCTCCGAGGTCGTGGCCGGCGCCTGTGACTTTGACCCCCCACGCCCAGGACGACGAAGACGACGATCGCCACCGGGATGAGGACGGCAAGGGCCAGGCCGACGAGCACGGACCGGCGCACACCCGCCAGCTCGAGCCTTTGCGCAGGCGGGCGGAGGTGCGGAGCGCGGCCGTTCGCCGGGGGGCGGCCGGGACTCGCGGAGTCGCGACCGGGTCGCTTCGGATCACCGGTCGGGGGCTTCAACCCTGCGGTCCTCCCGGGCCGATCGCCAACGGCTCGACATCCTTCCCCTGCCGAGCTGGATGCTCATCTGCCACGCCGCCACTCCCGCATCTGGTCTGCTCAGGTGTTCCAGCTGCCGACTCCCGCCTCAAAACGTATGTCGGCGGGACCGCGGCAAGTCAATTTGGAATCGCCGCCTCGAGCATGCGCTCGATCGACGGCGCCAGCAGCGCGGTGATCGCCGCCGCGGTCTTCGCCGGCGGGTAGCGCGGCGCGGTCACGTGGCTGATCGCGAGCCGCACGAGCGTGTCCGCGAGCGCCTCGAGGTCCACGCCGGCTGCTTGCGGCCACTGCGCGCGGATCGTGGCGGCGACGCGGTCGCTCGCCCAATCGAGGACCGGCCGGCTCTGCGTGGTGACGAGCGGCAGCAGCCCGCCTGTGCCGTCGTCGCCGAGCAGCAAGTGAACGAACGGGTCGGTCGTCGCGATCGTCAGGAACCGTTCGAGTCCGGCCGTCAGCGCGGCGAGCGGGTCCTCGGCATGTGCCGCGATCGTCTGCTCCACGGCGTCCAGCAGGCGGCTGCCCTCGCGGATCACGAGAGCCTGGCCGAATTCGTCTCGCGTGCCGAACTCGTTGTAGAGGGTCTGGCGGCTAACTCCGGCCTCGGTGGCGATCTCCGCCATCGTCACCTGCGCCCACGCGCGACCGCGCAGCTGCTCTCGGCCGGCGTCGAGGAGCCTGTCGCGGAGCAGCTGACGGACTGCCTCGCGATACGCGACGCGCTCATCGGTGGTCGTTGCCGGCGTCTGCGCCATCCTCATCCCGCGGGGTCCACGCTCGGGCTCGCGCGTCGATGCCGCGCGAGCACGCGGCCGCGGGCCCGGGGGTGGATATTCGCACGCGTGACGTCCCCACCGTAATGCGTCACCAGTCGCGGGTCCATGACCCGGCGCCACAGCGGCGGCACCAGCGCCAGCAGGATCATCCCGGCATAGCCCGTCGGCAGCTGCGGAGCCTCGTCGAAATGGCGCAGCGCCTGAAAGCGGCGGGTCGGGTTGGCGTGGTGGTCCGAATGTCGCTGGAGGTGGTAGAGCAGGACGTTCGAGGCGACGTTGTTGCTGTTCCAGCTGTGCTCGGGCCGCGTGCGCTCATACCGTCCGTCCGGGCGCATCTGTCGGAGCAGCCCGTAGTGCTCGAGGTAGTTGACCACCTCGAGCATCGGGAACCCGATGACCATCTGGAGAATCAGGTAGGGCAGCACGCCGATGCCGAAAACGGCGGTCAGGCCGCCGAACAGCAGCACGGACATCGCCCACGCGTTCAGGACGTTGTTGCGCCAACTCCATGGCGGGCGCCCGTCCCGCGCCAAGAATTCCCGCTCGAGCTCCCACGCCGACACGAGGCTCCCGGACACCGTTCGCGGCAGGAACGCCCAGAAGCTCTCGCCGAGTCGCGAGCTCGCCGGATCTTCGGGCGTCGCCACGCGCACGTGATGGCCGCGGTTGTGCTCGACGAAGAAGTGGCCGTAGCCGCACTGCGCCAGCGCGATCTTGCTCAGCCAGCGCTCGAGCCGGTCGCGCTTGTGGCCGAGCTCGTGGGCGGTGTTGATCGCGATCCCGCTGACCATCGCCTCGGTCAGCGCCAGCCCCACCTTGTCCAGGGTCGACAGATCGCCGCTCGACCACAGCGCGCACGCGAACACCAGACCCGCGTACTGGAGCGGCAGGAACGCGTAGGTGCACCAGCGGTAGTAGCGGTCCTGCTCGAGCCACTTGAGAATGCTGTCCGGAGGGTTCTCCGAGTCGAGCCCGATGACCAGATCGAGCGGCGGGAACAGGCCGAAGATCAGGATCGGGCCCGAGAACCAGAAGAACCCCAGCCCGGTGAGATGGACAAGGCCGTAGACGATGAACGGGAGCGTCGGGACCAGCACGCCCAGCAGCCAGGCGTACCGCTTGCCGTCTCGCCACACCGGCGGCTGTGCCGCAGCAGAGGTCATCACGCGCCTCCTTCGAGTCGCTTGGCAGACATCGGACCGCGTATTTTACACGCAGTTCGAATCTGTCAAGCGCACAGACACGCATGCCCTATCTGTAAACGGCGTCAGACCAGGCTGTGGTAGAGCGCGGACGTCTGCTCGGCGATCGTCGGCCAGCCGAACTGCTCGATCGCGCGCCGGCGGCCGGCCCGGCCCATCGCGTCGGCGCGGTCGGGGTCGCGCGAGCAGCGCGTTGACGCGCTCGGCGAACTCGCGCGGCGAACCGCGCCGGGTCGCGCGGGGCGCCGGAGCCGTCGTCGCCGGGCTCGATCGGGACGAGCAGACCGGTCACGCCGTCGTCGACGACCTCGGGGATCCCGCCGGTCGCGGTCGCGACGACCGCCGCCTCGCAGGCCATCGCCTCGAGGTTGACGATCCCGAGCGGCTCGTAGACCGACGGGCAGACGAACACGGTCGCGTGGCTGAGGAGCTGGATCAGCTCGGCCTGGGGCAGCATCTGCTCGATCCAGACGACGCCGTCGCGCTCGGCCCGGAGCTCGTCGACGCGGCGCTCGACCTCGGCACCGAGCTCGGGTGTGTCGGCGGCGCCGGCGCAGAGCACGAGCTGGGCCGCCGGGTCGAAGTCGCGGGCGGCGTCGAGCAGATACGCGACCCCCTTCTGGCGCGTGATCCGGCCGACGAAGACGACCGACGGCCGCTCCGGGTCGACCCCGTAGCGGTCGAGCACGTCGGTGCCGCGGTCCGGGCGGTACTGCTCGGTGTCGATGCCGTTGTCGATCACGTGACACGCGCTCGGGGTCGATCGCCGGGTAGCACGCGCAGGATGTCGTCGCGCATCCCCTTCGAGACGGCGATGATCGCGTCGGCGCCCTCGAGCCCGGTCCGCTCGGAGAAGCTCGAGACCGCGTAGCCGCCGCCGAGCTGCTCGGCCTTCCACGGCCGCAGCGGCTCGAGGCTGTGCACGGTCGCGACGTGCGGGATCGCGTGGACGAGCTTGGCGAGGTGGCCGCCGAGGTTCGCGTACCAGGTGTGGCTGTGGACGAGCTCGGCGTCCGCCGTACGCGGCGGCCATCGTGAGGTCGATCGACAGCGCCCGGAGCGCCGCGAGCGACGGCTCGTCGCCGGCGAGCGCGTCCCAGGCGTAGTGCGGCACGTCGCCGGCGCCCCAGCATGCACGGTGACCTCCTCGAGCTGCGACAGCTCGCGCGCCAGGTACTCGACGTGCACGCCCGCGCCGCCGTAGACGTCCGGCGGGTACTCGCGGGTGAGCAGCGCGACCCTCACTCGACGACCTCGCCCTTGCGGATCACGACGACGCCGCCGGCGGAGACCGCGAAGCGCTCGCGGTCGGCCTCCGGATCGACCCCGATCCGCGCGCCCGGCGCGATCACGACGTCCTTGTCGACGATCGCGTTCCGCACGACCGCGTCCCGGCCGACGTCGACGCCGTGCATCAGCACCGAGCCCTCGACCTCGGCGTACGAGTGGACGTGGACTCCCGGCGAGAGCACCGAGCGCCGCACGACGCCGCCCGAGACGACCACGCCAGCGCACACCATCGAGTCGAGCGCCTGGCCGCGCCGGCCGTCCTCGTCGAACACGAACTTCGCCGGCGGCAGCGGGTCGGGCCGCGTCAGGATCGGCCAGTCGTGGTTGTAGAGGTTGAAGATCGGGTCACCGAGATCAGGTCCATGTGGGCGTCGTAGTAGGCGTCGAGCGTCCCGATGTCGCGCCAGTAGCCGCGGTCGCGCTCGGTCGCGCCCGGGCACCTCGTTGGTCGCGAAGTCGTACACCTGCGCCTCGCCGCGGTCGACGAGCATCGGGATGATGTCGCCGCCGATGTCGTGCCTCGACGCCTCGTCCTTCGCGTCGGCGGTGACCGCGTCGATCAGCGCCTCGGTCGTGAACACGTAGTTGCCCATCGACGCGAACACCTGGTCGGGTGCGTCGGGCAGCGGCTTGGCGTCCGACGGCTTCTCGCGGAAGGCCGCGATCTGGCGGCCGTCCGCCGCGGTCTCGATCACGCCGAACTGGTCGGCCTGATCGATCGGCACGCGGATCGCGGCGACGGTGACGGCCGCGCCGCTTGCGATGTGCTGGTCGACCATCTGGCGCGGGTCCATCCGGTAGATGTGGTCGGCGCCGAACACGATGATGTGGTCGGGCCGCTCGTCGTGGATCAGGTTGAGGTTCTGGTAGATCGCGTCGGCCGAGCCGACGAACCAGTGCGGCCCGCGGCGCATCTGCGCCGGCACCGGCGCGACGTAGTTGCCGAGCAGCGGCGACAGCCGCCAGGTCTGCGAGACGTGGCGGTCGAGGGTGTGGCTCTTGTACTGCGTGAGCACGGCGATCCGCAGGTACCCGGCGTTGACGAGGTTCGACAGCGCGAAGTCGATCAGCCGGTAGACGCCGCCGAACGGCACCGCGGGCTTCGCCCGGTCGGCGGTCAGCGGCGCGAGCCGCTTGCCCTCGCCGCCCGCCAGCACCATCGCGAAGATCTGCGGTCATGGTCAGCCCCCCAGCGCCGCGTCGACGACCGCCTGGGCCTCCTCGAGGATCCGCTCGAGATGCTCAGCGCCCCTTGAAGCTCTCGGCGTAGAGCTTGTACACGTCCTCGGTCCCCGACGGCCGCGCCGCGAACCAGCCGCTCGTCGGTCACGACCTTGACGCCGCCGAGCGGCGCGCCCGACGGCGCCGCGGTCAGCACCTCGGTGATCGGCTCGCCCGGCGAGCTCGGTGGCGGTCAGGCCCTCCGGGGACAGGCCGCCGAGCATGCGCTTCTGCTCGGGCGTCGCGGGGGCGTCGACGCGGCGGTAGACGGGCGCGCCGTAGCGGTCGGTCAGCTCGGCGTACAGCCGCGCCGGGTCCTTGCCGGTGCGCGCGGTCATCTCGGCCGCCAGCAGGCACATGATCAGCCCGTCCTTGTCGGTGCTCCAGGCGTGGCCGTTGCGGCGCAGGAAGCTCGCGCCGGCGCTCTCCTCGCCGCCGAAGGCCAGCGTCCCGTCGAGCAGGCCGCCGACGAACCACTTGAAGCCGACCGGCACCTCCTCGAGCCGGCGACCCAGGCCGGCGACGACCCGGTCGATGATCGAGCTCGAAACCATCGTCTTGCCGACGCCGGCGTCCTGTGGCCAGTCGAGGCGCATGCCGCCGAGCAGATAGGCGATCGCCGCGGCGAGGTAGTGGTTCGGGTTCACCAGGCCGGCGTGGGTGACGATCCCGTGGCGGTCGGCGTCCGGATCGTTGGCGAACGCGACGTCGAACCGGTCCTTGAGCGCGATCAGGCCCGCCATCGCGTCCGGCGAGGAGCAGTCCATGCGGATCTTGCCGTCGTGGTCGAGCGGCATGAACGAGAACGTCGGATCGACCCGGTCGTTGACGACCTCGAGGTCCAGCCGGTGGCGGTCGGCGATCGCCTCCCAGTAGGCGACGACTCGCGCCGCCGAGCGGGTCGACGCCGAGCCGGACTCCCGAGCCCGCGATCTCGTCGAGGTCGACCACCGCCGACAGCTCCGCGACGTACGCGGAGCGGTAGTCGTAGCGCCGCGCGCGGCCGATCGCCTCCTCGAATGTCACCCGCTCGACCCCGCGCAGGTCCGCGCGCAGCAGCTCGTTCGCCGCGTCCTGGATCTGCCGCGTGACGTCGGTGTCCGCCGGGCCCCCGTGGGGCGGGTTGTACTTGAACCCGCCGTCCTCGGGCGGGTTGTGCGACGGGCGTGATCACGACGCCGTCGGCCCGAGCGCCGCCGCGCGCGTTGTGCGTGAGGATCGCGTGCGAGATCGCCGGCGTCGGCGTGAAACCGTCCTCTGAATCGACCGCGACCTCGACGCCGTCGGGCCACCAGCACCTCGACCGCGGTGCGAAACGCCGGTTCAGACAGCGCGTGCGTGTCGCGGCCGATGAACAGCGGTCCATCGATCCCCTGCGCTCTCCGGTACCGCGCGATCGCCTCGCTGATCGCGAGGATGTGGGACTCGGTGAAGGTCCCCGCGAACGAGGTGCCGCGGTGACCGGAGGTCCCGAACGACACCGCTTGGGCGGGGTTGGATGGATCCGGGTGCTCGTCGTAGTAGGCCGCGATCAACGCGTCGACGTCCACGAGCATGTCCGGAGTGGGCCGGCGGACGGCCGGAGCTTCAGTGGGTTCGGTCATTGCGCCGGGAGTTTGTCAATCCGCGGCCCGGGGGGCATGACTCGTTCGTGATTGCCGGACGGGCGGGCCTCCCTCCCGCCTCGACAGCTCTCTACTCAACGTCGAGCGGCTCGAGAAAGCGGTGCGGCCCGCGCAGCGCCACCGCGACCGGATCTTCACGGTGCCGGCCGCGACCCGGGCGAGGCTCGGTGACGATATCCCCGACCACGGGAGTGGTTCCGCACGTCGGACAGTCGGCAGCGTCGTCGAGCTCGGTGCCGCACGCGGCGTGCCTGAACAGGCGGCTGTTCGGGAGGTTGTTGTTCTCGCCCCACACGACCAGCGCGTGCAGCACCGGCCACAGCTCGCGGCCGGCGACTCGGTGAGCTCGTACAGCGAGCGGCCCGCGTGGTCGGGATCGGGCCGGCGCTCGAGGATCCCGTGCTCGACCAGCCCGCTCAGACGGTCTGACAGCACCGCCTTGGGCACGTCGAGGTGCGCCTGGAAGTCGCGGAAGTGCCGGACGCCGTACAGCGCGTCGCGCACGATCAGCAGCGTCCATCGCTCGCCGATCACCTCGAGCGCACGAGCGATCCCGCAGTCCTGGCCCACGTAGTCCTTGCCGAGCATGAAGCAATCCTAGCGCATATAGGTTCAGTCATCGAACTCGTCGTGCTAGTCTGCACCAACCCATGGTTCAATCACTGAACTCACGAGGAGGATCGATGACCACGGTCGCCGCCCTGCGGATCCAGAGAGCTCGTACCCGAAGCCGCACCGAACACGCCGAGGCGAGCCGCACCCTGTTGGTCGCGGCGTCGGCGACGCTGCTCGTCCTCGCGGTGTTCAGCGCGGTCGTGACGACCGTCGGCGACAGCGTGCGCACGCTTCACGGCGACGTCTCGAGTCAGACGTGGACCCTCAGCGGAATGAGCCTCGGGCTCGCCGTCGCGCTGCTCACCGTTGGTGCGCTGGCCGACGCGTTTGGCCGCCGCCGCGTTCTGGTGTGCTCGAGCGTGCTGCTCGCGCTGATGAGCATCCTGGGCGCCGTCGCGCCGAGCATGAACGCGCTGATCGCCGCCCGGATCCTCCAGGGCGTCGCCGGCGCGGGCGTCCTCGCGGCGGCCCTCGGCGCGATCGGGCACGCGTTCCCCGCGGGGCACCGGCGGGCGCTCGCGACCGGCGTGTGGGGATCAGCGGTCGGCGCCGGCATCGCGATCGGTCCGCTCGCCGGCGGCGCGCTCGCCGCGTCGCTCGGGTGGCGGAGCAGCTTCTGGCTCGAGGCCGTCGCGGCCACCGCATTGATCCCCGCGGCTGCGGGGATAGAGGAGTCGCGCAGCGGCACCCGGCGCTCGCTCGACCTCTCTGGTGCCGCCGCGCTGGCCCTCGCAATGGCGGGCCTGACCGCCGGGCTGATCGAGGGCCGCCAGAGCTGGTCGGCGCCCGCGTCGGTCGTTCCCCTCATCGCCGGGGCGGTCTTCCTCGCCGCGTTCGTGGCGATCGAGCTGCGCAAGCGCGAGCCGATGCTCGAGCTGAGCCGGTTCGCGAACCCGCTGTTTGTGGCATCACTGAGCGGCGCGCTGTTCACCGGCCTGGCGGTGATCGGTCTGATGAGCTTCACCCCGCTGCTCCTCCAGCGCGGCCTCCACGTCAGCGTGATCGGAAGCGCCGGAGTGCTCGCCGCATGGTCGGGCACGAGCATGGCGGTGGCGCTCGCGACGCGGCGCCTGCTCGGTCGCCGAAACGCCGCCTCGGTGGTCGTGCTCGGCTTCGCGATCTCCGCCGCCGCGGAGTTCGCCCTCGCCGGCCTTACCGTCGGCTCGTCCTGGACGCGGCTGCTGCCGGGCCTCGTGATCCTCGGGATCGGCAGCGGACTGGTGAACGCCTCGCTCGGGCGCCTGGCGCTCGAGTCGGTGCCGCGCGAGCGGGCGGGGATGGGCAGCGGCGCCAATAACACCGCCCGCTATCTCGGTGGCGCCGCCGGTGTCGCGCTTGTGGTCGCTCTGGTGACCGGCGGTGGAGGCGCAGGACCGTCCGCGCTGCTGGCGGGGTGGAACACCGCGGTGGTCGTCTGCGGCGCGCTGTGCCTGCTGGCGGCGTTGATCGCCGCGGCGTGCCGCCCCTCGGGCCGGTAGCCAGCCGACCAACATTTTTCCGCGGTCCGAGGCCGACTCGTTAGGGTCCGCTTCGGTGCCTCCCGGAGAAAAGGGAGGCCCGGTAACGGTCAAGCGCGACAACGTGCGGTGGGAGACCACCACCGGGGAGGATCTTTCGCACGGCCCTGGGGGGTGTCGCGACGATTCAGGAAAGGACGCTCTATGAGGCGTTGTCGCGCTCTTACGCTCGCGGTCGGGGGCACCCTGACCGTGGCGGTCTACCTCGCGCTCTCGGTCCCGGCGCTTGCCGTCACCCCGGGTGCGGGCAAGCTCGGTCTCGACGACCCGTTGTGTGCCAGCCAGCTGTCAACGTGCGCCGACGTGCATGGCCAGTTGAACGGCTACTACGTCGGCCACGACGAGCCCTCGCTCGAGTTCAAGTCGAACATCCCCGGGTCGGGCAACGACATGACGTATCTGATGACGCTGCCGAAGGACCCAACGACTCAGCCCACCGCGTCCGGGGGCCCGGGCAGCACGACCTGGAACTTCCAGCTCCGTCCGACGTTCTGGTTCGGACTGACGCTGTGTGACAGCGAGTCAGCCCCCGAGTTCACGAAGACCTGCAAGCCCGACTCCGATTCGAACAACCTCACCGGCACCAATCCGAACGCTCCGAACTACATCGGCAAGCACCCGGGCAACGCGTTCATGGAGCTTCAGTTCGACGGGCCCGGCTCCGTGCCGCAGTTCGAAGGGTTCGGCTGCGCCGCCACCGTGTACTGCGCGGTGCTGACGATCGACAGCTTCAACGAAGACCAGAACCATGGCGCCCCCGGGTCGAACGGAACTTCGAACACCGCGGCCTGCAACAACTACATCCTCGGCGGTCCCGAGCCGATCAACTGGGCGTGGATCACGAGGAACGGCCACTCCCAGGCGCCGGCGAACCCGGTGTTCACTGGGACGTTCGACAACCCGAACTTCTCGGCCGTCAACCCGGACTTGACCAAGGACCTTCTGATGAGTCCGGGCGACAAGATCCTCGTCCACATGCACGACACACCGGCCGGGTTCCAGGTCGTTCTCGTCGACCTCACGACCCACCAGAGCGGTTCGATGACGGCGTCGACTGCCAACGGGTTCGGCCACATCCTGTACACACCGAGCTCGAGCACCTGTCAGGAAGCTCCTTATGCGTTCCATCCCGAGTACTCCACCGCGAACGTCCGCGGCAACACCTGGAGCATCCACACCTACAACGTGGCGATGTCCGACGAGATCGGCCATTTCGAGAACTGCCTCGCGATCGACGCGAACGGGAACTGCACCAACCCCGGATCGCAGGACGCCGATGGGCTCGATGAGGACGACACCGGCTGTCTCCCCGGAGCTGACTCGAGCCTGGTCATGATCGATGCTTGCACCAGCCCCGACGAGGACTTCGACGGCCAGTCGTATCAGCTCGACTGGCCCGGGACGTTCAAGAACCCGTTCCTTGACCGACTGCTCCACCCGACGCCGGTGCTGTTCACCAGCCCGGTGACCGGTTTGGGCAGGAACTACTCGACGACCGCGTTCGAGACCGACCTGCCAGACCTCGAGAACAACATCAACCAGGAGGGTGGGCAGTTCTGCAACCAGGACACCGGCGCGGGGTGCGTCGTCCCACCGGACGGCGCGGCGTTCTACCCGTTCTTCACGACCACGGTCCGCGACGGTACGTGCACGTGGCAGGAGGGCGGCAATTTCATCCCGGGGACGATCAATCACTTCGGCGGCAGCGCGAAGGCCGAGTACGGACAGCTGCTGCGAGTGGACTTCCCGGTTGTGGGTGCGAACGGCGCCCCGACGACCTCGAGCGCGTTCGAGGACAACAACAGCGGAGATCTCCGCAATCCCTGTCCCGTCGGGCTCGCCTTCCACTAGGCGAACGGTGGTCCCAGGCGCAGGGAGGCGCCTGGGATGGCCGATTGGGAACATTGGCGCTGTGTCCGCAGCGCCAATGTCGCCCGACCCCTCAACCGAGCCGGCATACGCGGTGGTAGAGGCGGCCGAGGCCCACTCCCCGCGGCTTCGCCAGCAGCTCCTGGAGATGTGGGTTGACGTGACCAACGCCGGCGGCGCCGTCGGCTTCACCGCGCCGGCCGACGTCTGCGCGGTCGCGCGTACCCTCGACGCCGCGCTCGAGCGGGTGGCCGCGGGGACCGATCTGCTGGGCATCCTGCGCCAGGACGGGACCGCGGTCGGCATGGCGTTCCTGGTCGACGCGGGATCGGCGCTCCGGCGGCACTGGCGCACGGTCCTGCGCCTGATGGTGCGTCCGGAGCTCCAGGGCCGCGGCGCCGGGCGCATCCTGATCGAGGGGCTGCACACGACAGCCGCCGGCCTCGGGCTAGAGCAGCTGATGCTGACGACGCGCGGTGGGACCGGAGTAGAGGGGTTCTACGAGCGGTTCGGCTACAGCATCGTCGGGCGTCACCCGGGTGCGATCCGGCTCGCACCCGGCGACGACCGCGACGAGATCATCCTGATCGTCCGGCTCTGACTCGTGGCGGCCGAACCGGGACGCGCGGTCGCGCTGCGGCTTCCCTATCAAGCGCCGTGCGACGTCGCGGCCCTCGTGCAGTTCTTCGCCGCCCGCGCTGTTCCGGGCATCGAACAGGTTGACTGCGACGTCTATCTCCGCAGCGTCCGCCTTCCGAGTGGGCCGGGGGTCGTCGCGTTGCGCCCCGGTGACCGTGAATGTGTGGAGGCACAGTTTTGGCTGAAGGACGCGGGCGACCTCGACGCGGCGGTGGCGGCGTGCCGGCTCCTGCTCGATCTCGACACCGAGCCGAAGCCGATCGTGGATGCGCTCGGCGCGGACGAGCTGATCGGGGAGATCGTTCGGGAGGCTCCCGGCCGCCGGGTGCCGGGAGTAGCCGAGCCCGATGAGCTTGCGATCCGTGCCGTGCTCGGCCAGCAGGTATCGCTGGCAGGCGCCGCGACGCTGGCGGCGCGGCTCGTGAGCGCATACGGTGAGCCACTCGAGCAGCCAGTCGGGTCGGTGACGCATCTGTTCCCGTCGGCCGCCGCTCTGGCACAGGCTGATCCCGACCGCCTGGCGATGCCCTGGGCGCGCCGGCGGGCGCTCATCGGCCTCGCGACTGCGCTCGCCAACGGTGACGTCGTCCTCGATACCGGTGTCATGGCGCAGGATGAGATCGAGCGGCGGCTGCTCGCGCTGCCGGGAATTGGGCCGTGGACGGTCGCCTACATCGCGATGCGCGCGCTCCACGACCCGGACGCGTTCATGCCCACAGACCTCGGTGTCCGGCACGGGCTCGAGCGACTCGGCTGCGACGGCCGACCGCCGAGCGCCGAGCGCATCGCCGACCGCTGGCGTCCGTACCGTGCGTACGCGACGCAGCACCTATGGGCCCACCTCGCGTCGCGATCTCACGCGGCGTGAGCGGTCACCGTTCCATGCCCGATGACAAATTTGAACCACACATCACCCCGCCTTTACACGTACACGCCGAGCCCGATCGGCCGGCTCTTGCTCTGCGGTGACGAGGAGCGTCTGAGTGGCCTCTACACACCGCTGGCTTCCGAGAGCTCGGACCTCGTCCGGGGCCGGCGACGTGCGAACGTCGCGTTCGCACGGGTTCGCGAACAGCTCGAGTCCTACTTCGACGGCGAACGCGTGCACTTCGACGTTCCGCTGAGCTTGGAGGGGGCGCCGGCGTTCTTCGAGAGCGTGTGGCGGCGCCTGCTCGCGATTCCGTTCGGCGCCACGGTCACCTACGGCGAGCTCGCCCGGCAGCTCGGGCGGCCGACCGCCGCTCGCGCGGTCGGCATGGCCAACGGTCGCAACCCGATCTCGGTCATCGTCCCGTGCCACCGCGTGATCGGCGCGGGAGGTGGTCTCACCGGGTACGCCGGCGGACTGGACCGCAAGCGGTACCTGCTTCGCCATGAGGCCGAGGTCTCGAGCCGAGTGGCATGACGAGCGCGGTCACCTCCCAAGCGAGCAGCCGTATGCGGCGCACAGGCTGATCGCCGTAGCTAAAGTGCCCCGCGGGTCTGCCGGAATTCCACCGCAGGTACATAGATCCAAGGGAGGCTGTATGTCCAGGAAGACAGGGTTCCGCGCCGGCGTCGTGGCTGTTGCACTCACGGTGGCGCTTGCGATGGCCGCCATCGCGATCGCGGCCGGAGGCGTCGCGCCTCAGTTGCTCTCGCCGAACCACAAGCACGTCGCCCCCGGCCACATCCGACTTGTCGTCGGCGTGCCGCAGCCGGCGGCAAGCCACGGCGTGTTCGTCGCGATCTCGCCGAAGCGAAAGCTCGACAAGAACGGGCATCTGAACGTATGCGGCAGCTCACGCTGTGACTTCGTCGGCCCGAAGCACTGGAAGGGCGACAAGTACAGATACGTCGCCCCGTTCAACTTTCCGGGCTACTGGGCTGTGACCCCCGGCAAGTACTACTGGCAGGCGCACTACTACACCGCCGGCGACACGGCTGTGTACTACAGCGGCATCGGCTCGTTCGTCGTGAAGTGACGCGCTGGGACGGGGCGGCCCGCGCCGGGAGCGCGGTCCGCCCCGCCCCCGCCCACGCTCCCGCGGGACCCGGCGTCGCGTGCGGCCCGGATAGCCTGCCCCTGTTGTTGCAACCAATCGGCGGCCCGGGATTGCGTGTTCTGTTCGTGGGGATCAACCCATCGCTGCGTTCAGCGGAAGTCGGGCACAACTTCGCCCGGCCGGGAAACCGTTTCTGGCCAACGCTCCACGCGGCCGGCTTCACGCCACGCCAGCTGGCACCGCAGGAGGACGGGCTGCTCTCGTCGTTCGGGCTCGGCCTGGTCAACATCGTCCCGCGCCCCACACGCGCGGCGGCCGAGCTGAGCGTCGCGGAGCTGCGCGCGGGGGCGCAAACCCTCGAGGCGACGGTGCGCGCCTGGACGCCGCGCCTGGTGGCGATCGTCGGCGTGGTCGCCTATCGCACGGCGTTTCGGCTGCCGAACGCGGACATCGGCCTGCAGGAGGAGCAGGTGGGTGGCCGCCCGACGTGGGTGCTGCCGAACACGAGTGGGCTCAACGCCCACTACAAGCCGGCGGATTTCGCGCGGCTGTACGAGCAGGCGTGGCGGTACGCCGAGTCCCTCGACTCCGGCTGGCCCTGCGATGGGCCGCGCGCGCCGACGCGCCGCTAGCCCGGCGCTTCGGCGTCGCGTCCGGTCACGGTCTGCAAGTAAGAGGTCGTCTGGCCCCCGTCGAGGACCACATGCACGACGTACCCGGGCGGCTCATCAGCCGGATCGAGCTCGGAGGCATGCAGCCGCAGGGGAAACTGCACGTAGGTGCTGGGCGCGACGACCAGCGGGCGGCCGCCGAACTGGGTGAACAGCGGGCGGTGCACGTGGGCACCGAGGATCTGCCGGACTTGGGGGTGGCGCTCGAGCGTGTCTGCGAGACCCGCTCGTGAGGGCTCTGTCAGCGCGATCCGATCCCACGCGGGAGATCCGGTCAGCAGCGGCGGGTGGTGCATCGCGAGCAGGGTCGGCTCTCGAGGGCGCGCGGCGAGTTCGCGCTCGAGCCAGGCCAGGCTCTCGGCATCGAGCCTGCCCCCACCCTGGCCGGGAATCGTGGTGTCGAGAACGATCAGGCGCGTCGGGCCGAGGTCGGCCGCGTAGTCGAGCGGCTCACCAGGCGCTGGCGCGAGTCCGAACTGCCAGCGCAGCGCCGCGCGGTCGTCGCGGTTCCCCATCGCGACGTACAGCGGGGCCTCGAGGCGCTCGAGCTCGGCCCGCGCCTGCGCGTATTCCCCGTCGGACCCGTGCTCTACGAGATCGCCCAGCACGAGCACGGCATCGACTCCGACGTCGAGCCGGCGGACAGCGTCGACGGTCGCAGACAGCGTCTCGAGCGGGTCGGTCCGGACCCAGTCGGCGCCGATGTGCAGGTCTGCGAGCTGTACGAGGACCACGGCGTGAATCGGTTACAGCGAGAGCACCCGGGAGGTCGGCTTACGCCGGCACGAACAGTGCCGCACTCATCTGCTCGTCGTCCTGGGCGTTGAACTCCCACAGTCCCTTGAGCTGTGCGCGGAGGTCGTCGGGCAGCCGCTCGACGCCCGCGTGGTCGATCTCGACCAGGTTGCCCGCCGGGTCGCGTAGATACAGCTGGACGACATCGCCCGGCAGCTCGACGAGGTTGTTGCCGAACGCGGCGAAATCGAACGCGTTCCAACGTTCGGCGGCGCGGTAGGCGGGCTCGAGATCGTCGACGGTGACGCCGAAGTGGTGATGGCTGGTGGGCTGCATGTCCCGCTCGAACAGGTGCAGCTGTGTGCGACCGAGCGCCAGCCACTGGACGGGGAAGCCGAAGTTCGGCGTAGCGATCCGCTCCGCGCCGAGGACGTCGATGTAGAACTGAACCGACTTCTCCAAGTCAACCGCGTTGATGCTGACGTGATTAATTCGGCTGCTCATTGAGTTGCCTCCAGGTAGACAGGTAGCGCGGCTCGCGCCCTGGCCTGGCAGTGAAGGATCCGACGACGACGACCTCAGACATCCACGGCCTCCTTGGGGGTTGGGTCTCATCGTGAGCCTAACGGCCGCCGCCTTTCTCGCGCTCGCGGACGCCTCAGGACCGCGTCCCAAGCCTTAGGCTGTCGTCACAGATGCTGAGATCCTCGCCGGTGGACGGCTTCGGGTTGTCCTATGACCGCGCCGGTTCGGGCGACGGCGTGGTTCTGATCCACGGCTGGCCGGGCGATCACATGGACTACCGGCGTGTCACCGAGTTGCTCGGTGATTGCACGGTCGTAGCTCCGGACCTTCGCGGCTTCGGCGAGTCGGACAAGCACCCGGAGACGCCGGCGGATGCGTACTCGGCCGGCGCGCAGGCGCGGAGCGTTGTCGGACTGATCGACGAGCTCGGCCTGCGGCCGGCGGTCCTGGCCGGCTATGACGTCGGCAGCCGTGTCGCTCAGACCATCGCTCGCGCGTTTCCCGACCGGGTGCGAGCGCTCGTCGTCTCGCCGCCGCTGCCGGGCGCCGGCGACCGCGTGCTTGCGCCCGACGCGCAGCGAGAGTTCTGGTACCAGGCCTTCCATCAGTTGCGGTTGGTCGAGGAGATCATCGACGGACGCGTTGACGCCGTCCGCGCCTATCTCGAGCATTTCTGGTCGCACTGGTCGGGGCCGTCGCTCGTCCCGCAAGCGGACGAGCTCGACCGTCTCGCTGCGCTATACGGCGCGCCCGGGGCGTTTACGGCGTCGATCGCGTGGTATCGCGCCGGGTCGGGCACGGTCGCGAGGAGCCTTGAAGAGGTGGCTCCCGAGCGGGATGAGCGGATAGCGGCGCCTACGACCGTTCTGTGGCCCGAGCTCGATCCGCTGTTCCCCCCGGCGTGGGCCGACCGGCTCGACGAGTTCTTCGCCGACGCGACGCTCACGCGCTTGCCGGGGGTGGGCCATTTCGTCCCCCTCGAAGCGCCCGATGAGCTCGCCGCGGCGATCCGCAACGCCCTCGCCACTCGGCGCGAACCGGCGTAGCGCCAGCTCAGCTCCGTGCCCGACTCGCCGTCGTTCGCCGACCTAGCGCAGACGCCAGAGCCTCCGATGGATCTGCTCGCGTTGGCGATCGCGCGGGAGTTCCGCGATGTCGAAACTGACCGCGCGGTCGCCACACTCGACGCCTTGGGCGCGGAGCTGGCGCAGCGGGCGAGCGAGACGAGCGGTGCTCCCGAGGCAGTCGCGCAAGCGTGCAGCCAGCTGCTGGGCGAGCGGCACGGCTTTCGAGGAGAACGCGAGAAGTACGACGATCCCGACAATTCCATGCTCGACGTCGTCCTCAGCAGGCGCCGGGGGCTCCCGATCCTGCTGTCGGTGGTCTACATCGAGGTCGCCCGCCGGGCGGACATCCCGATCCGAGGGGTGGGATTGCCAGGCCACTTCGTCGTCGCGCACTTCGGAGCCGATCCACCGTTGTTGCTGGATCCGTTCGAGCGCGGCGCGGTCGTCAGCCCAGGGGTCGCGCACGAGGTCCCGCGGCCTTGGCGACCACATGAGATCGCGATGCGAATGCTCAACAACCTAGTTGGCAGCTACGAGCGACGCGCCAACCTGACGGCCGCGATCCGCGCGGCGACGATGCGCCTGGCCCTCCCGGCCGAACCCTCGCTCGAAACGCCCCTCCGGACCGAGCTTCGAGCGCTCCAAGCCCGCCTCAACTAACCGACCAAGACAGGACCGTCACAGATTCCGGCGCTCGCGGCATTCTCAACCTAGATGGGATCCGAGACCGAGTTCGCAGCGATGTACGCGCGGGAGATCGAGCGGGTGCTGATCTTCCTCGCGCGGCGGACGCTCGACGTCACGATCGCGGCCGATCTGGCCGCGGAGACGTTTGCGCTCGCGTTTCGCGGGTGGAGGAGATTGCAGGGACGCACCGATGAGGAGATCCGGGCGTGGTTGTTCACCGTGGCGCGACGCCAGGTCAGCCGGTACCTGCGAAGCGCTCGCGCCGAGCAGCGCGCGGTCCGGCGACTCGGCATCCAGGTGCCGATCGTCCACGAGGACGACGTCGACTTGATCGAGCAGCGCGCGGGGCTGGGTGCTCTGCGGGCCGAGCTGAACGAACAGTTGCGGATCCTGAACCCCGAGCAGCGAGAGGCGCTGCGGCTGCGGGTGGTAGAGGACCGTCCCTATCCGGAGGTCGCGATCGCGCTCGGCATCTCTGAGCAGGCCGCTCGCGCCCGTGTCTCCCGCGGGCTGCGCGCCCTGCGCTCGGTGTTGGAAACGCCGCACCGCAGAGAGGAGCTGTACAAATGAGCGACCTGCGCTTCGTCCGTGAGTTGGGCGCCGAGTTCGACCGGCTCGAGCGAGCGGGCGCCGCCGAGTCCGGGCAGCGACGCTCTCGGTCGCGGACCGCGAAGTTGACCGGACGGATCGCGATGGCGCTCGCGCTTGCCGTCCCCCTTGCGATCGTGGCGATCGCCGTCCTCAGCCTGTCGCGCGGCGTCGGGCGACACCCCGCGAATAGCGCCGCCCCACACCACGGACTTGCTCTCAGCGGCGGCGACTGCCTCATCCCGGCAAGAACGTCTTCGCACAGTCCACCGATGACGGTTGGATCCGACGGGATGATCCGCGCGGCCAGCGGGCGAGTATCCGGGCTCGCCTGGCAGCTGCGGGTAAAGCCGGGTACGGCGCTCCCCGGCGGAGTCGAGCACGGGCGTCTGCTCCTCGGCGCCCGGCAGTACGGACTATGCAGCCAGCAATCGGTGCCGGTGCCATTCGGCCTGGTCAACGCCGGCGCTCACGGGATCGTCTACGGCTATGTGGCCACGGGCGGCGGCAGCTACCGCATCACGGTCTCGGCAGGCGACACCCCGCTCTCGAGCAGCGTCGTCGACACGTCCTTCTTCATCGCTGCGCTGCCGCGTCAGGCCTGCGCCTACCGCGCGCTCACGGTCACGGCCACTTCCACGCCCGTCAACGGACTGCCACCCGATATCAGCCGCTCACTCGATGACAACGCGATCCACCTCACGACCACGATGCGATTCGGCGACTGCCGACCGCAGGCCCTCGTGAGCGCCATCTCCGAGCGCGGCCAGACCCAGGGTCGGTCCCCCAACGCTCCGCTGGCCAGGGTCACCGCGCAACTGAGCCTGAGCGCGCCGCCCGAATCTCACTCCCGCGCCAGAGGCACCGTGTGGGAGCTCACGCACGACGGCCGGCGCGGCATCAGTCTGTTCGCGTTCGGACTCACCCCCGGCCAATACGGCGTCTGGCTGCTCGGCCCGCACGGTCAGGTCACCGCCGTCGCCGCGGTCACCGTCAAACACGACGAGATATTGGGATCCTACGATCTTCCGGCGGATGCCGGCGGACGTCAGATCGTCGTAGCGGCCCGACCTCCCGGCCAGCACGACGGGCCTGGAGCGACGATTCTGCGCGCCACGCTCCGATGACTTGCTCCCGACGCGGCATCTCCTCGGCTCAGGACCCGTGAGGTCCCACGGCGCTCACGCGGCGATCGCGCGGACGCGGATCCTCGGGCGGGCATTGTTGACGTAGCCCTTGGGGTTCCAGAGCGCCGCCTCGTCCTCTGGTTGGGTGGCGGCCGAGGAGTCCCAGGCACGCACGAGCAGCTCGTGCTCCCCGGGTGCCAGGTCCAGGGTGATGTGCCATTGCCGCCAGGCCCACCGGCCTAGATCCTGCAACAGGTCGGCTTCCGTCCAGCTCGCGCCGCCGTCGACGGAGACATCGACCCGGGCGACGTATCGATCCCCGCCCGCAAACGCATAGCCGCGCACCTCGACCAAGCCGGCCGCAACCGTGTCCCCGTCGCGTGGGGACAGGACATCGGAGTTGAGCGCCACCAGGCCGAGCGGCATCCCAACCCCTGGTCCCGGGGTTCCCCCCGCGGGCACCAGCCGGTAGACGACGTGCTGGAAGTAACCTGGCCACGGCACGGGGCGCAGCTCGATGCGCTCGAGCCACTTGACACTGCGAGCGCCGATGTACCCGGGCACCACGACTCGCAGCGGGGCGCCGTGTACCGGCGAGAGCGGTTCGCCGTTCATCGCCCAAGCGAGCAGGACCTCCGATCGCGTGGCCTTGTCGAGCGGGATCGAGCCTCCGAAGAGCTGCACGGGCTTGGCCTCGAGACACGTGTCTGCACCCTCGAAGCCCACGTCCGTCGCGGCGCTGAGCGGGCCCGCGAGCTCCAGCACATCACCGAGCGCCACGCCGGTCCAGGTTGCGGTTCCGGTGGCTCCCGGGCCCCACGGCGCCTCTCCGGGAATGTCGCGGATCGCGATCAGCCCCGCGCGCCGGTTGCCGGCGCACTGGAGCGTCGCGGTCACCGTCCGCTCTCGAAACGCCTCGCGTAACGTCTCCAACGACAGGCTCAGCTCGCGCTCGACCATCCCGTGTACCCGCAGACGCCACGCCGCCGCGTCGATATCCGGCACCTGGCCGTGACCACGAACGTAGAACGCGTCCGTGTCGGTCACCGGATCGGTCAGGGAATCCAACCCGGTCTCAGCGTTGAACGGCTCCTGCTGATGCACCACCAGATCGTCGCGCTTGCCGAACCGTCCCATCGCGTGTCTACGTCTTCAGGAGGTCCTTGTAGGCACCATGGACCGCCATGAGGCGTACTCGTCGCGGGCCGCCCCACAAGTTGAAGACAGCCCGCAGGTGCGGCTTGTCGACGATTGCGACGGCGTTTCCCGAGTCGAGGGATTTGACGATCGCCTTTGCCACATGGTCGGGCGACATGGCCTTCTCCGGCGGGACACCACCAGTCGGGCCCCACTGGTGTTCCTGGTCGAGCTGATCGGTACGGACATCACCGGGACAGACCGCGCAGGCGTGAACGCCGCTGCCGGCCAGTTCGTGCCAGAGGACCTCGGCGAGCCCCACGAGCGCAAACTTGCTCGTGCAGTACGAGGCGTAGGACGGCCCCCCGAACAGCCCAAGCTCCGAAGCTACGAACACGATCCTCCCGTATCCGCGCTCGCGCATTCCGGGGAGTACGCGCTGCGTGAGCCACAGCGCCGCCCCCACGTTCACCCGGTAGCTGTCCTCGAAGTCCTGGACGCTGACGTCCTTGACGAAGTCGCGCCGAAGGACGCCCGCGTTGCTGACGAGCACATCCACGGGGCCGAGCGCAGCCTCGACTTCGTCAACGGCACGCACGCACTCTCCCGGCTCGGATAAGTCCGCCGCCACCGCGGCGCAGGAGTCACCCAGGTCGGCGACGACCGACGCCAACCGGTCCCCGTCCCGCGCGACGAGACCGACGCGCGCGCCCTCCTCGTGAAAGCGCGTCGCGGTCGCCAAGCCAATACCCCTCGAAGCCCCCGTGACCAGCACCGTCCGTCCAGCAAAACGCGCCATTACCCCGGAAACTCCTTCGAAGTCGTAGGTCCCCCGGCCACGATCGGGGCCGCGAACGAGCAGTCTGCCAGACAACCAGCGCGTCGGTGAATCACCTGTTTCGGGTGATGCCCCGGCTCGCCCGGCTGGTTGAAGTCCGGGAGCCGGAGAGCCGCTTGACCGAGACGACCATCGAATCGCCGCGCCAGACGCCGCCGGGTCCCGGAATGGCGTGGGTGCCGCCCGCGGCCTTCCGGATGGGCTCGGACGTCCACTATCGCGAGGAAGCGCCTGCTCGCATCGTGACCGTCCGCGGGTTCTGGATCGACCGCTTTCAAGTCACCAACGAGGAGTTCGCGCGGTTCGTTACCGACACCGGTTACCTCACCGTCGCCGAGCGCCCGCTCGACCCCGCTGACTTTCCGGGTGCCCCGGCCGAGGACTTGGTGCCGGGATCGCTGGTGTTCACGCGGACCGCGGGACCGGTCGACCTCCGCCACATCAACCAATGGTGGACATGGACGCCGGGGGCGTGCTGGCGCCGTCCCGACGGCTCAGGCTCCGCGCTCGAAGGTCGCGAGCGACATCCGGTCGTGCACGTCGCTTACGAGGACGCGGCCGCGTACGCAACCTGGGCCGGCAAGGAGCTGCCGACCGAGGCCGAGTGGGAGTGCGCTGCGCGAGGTGGGATCGACGGTGCCGAGTACGCGTGGGGAGACGAGCAGCTCCCCGGCGGCGAGTACCCGGGCAACTGGTGGCAGGGGCGCTTCCCGGTCGAGAACACGGCGTTGGACGGCTTCGGGGGTCTCGCCCCGGTCGGCTCGTTCGCGCCGAACGGCTTCGGCCTGCACGAGATGACCGGCAATGCCTGGGAATGGACGAGCGATTGGTACACCAACCGTCACCCCGGGGACCCAGACAAACCGTGCCGCGTGCCCCAGGATCCCTCCGGGAGCACGGTCGCGTCCAGCTACGACCGGGCGCAGCCGCAGTTCCGGATTCCCCGCAAGGTGATCAAGGGCGGGTCGTACCTGTGCGCCGACAGCTACTGCAAGCGATACCGGCCCGCCGCCCGCCGTCCGCAGATGATCGACACCGGAATGAGCCATATCGGTTTCCGCTGCGTTGCCCGGACGAGCGCGTGAGTAACTAGTTAGTTAGTTGTGCTCGCCGACCGCCTCCACCTGTTGACCGCCGTTGCTCAACCCTCGCGTCCGATCGAGCGGGAGAACCACGCGGCACCGAAGACGGTGCCGTCCTTCTCGGGAGCGAACGGGATTCCGGCCGAGATCGCCCGGGGAACGACCACCAGCGCCTGAGCGGCCCGGTTCAGACCGAGCATCAGCAGGATCGCGGTGATGCTGGCGGCCACGTGTACACCGGCCGCGTGGGCGACGCCGATGATTGCCAGCCGGCTCACAATCAGTCCGCCCCACAGCCACAGGCCCCGGATGGGAAGCTGCGCCCACAGGTGTCCGTCGCGGCGCTCGAGGCGCGTCATCACGCCGAGGCCGACGCCGGTCGCGATGGCCATCGCGGCGCTCACGATCAGCAGCGCGACGTCCGTCGCGCCCAGGTGAGATCCGTGACCGCTGATGTCGGCGATCCCGACCACGGTCAGGACGGCGGGTAGCACGACCAGGCGCTTCCCGCTCAGTGCACTCCCGACGAGCTGCTGCCCGACCACGTACACGATGATTCCGATCACTGCCAGGACTGTCAAAAGGGACATTCTCCGAAGCTCCTCTGCGAGTTGGTTGACGCTCCAGGACGCTACGTGGGAGCGACCCCGCGCACATCGGCCCGGAGGTTGATTCCGGGTTGATTCCGGGTTGAGATCTGGGTTGAGATGCCAGGTTGTCCGGCCGCCAACTGAACGGTCAGGGATCCTGTTGCGAGCGTTCGGAGACGTCGGCGAGGCGGCGCTCGAGGAACCGATGCTCCGGCCCCGGCTGGGTTAGCTCGAGGGCGCGGACGTACGCGGCGCGCGCTTCATCGTCGTGGCCGAGCCGTCGCAGCAGGCTGGCGCGCGTCGAGTGGTAGTAGCGGTAATCGTCGAGCTCGAGGCAGTCGAGTAACGCGAGTGCTGCTTGGGGTCCTTCGAGTTCGCCGACGGCGATCGCGCGGTTCATCGTCACGATCGGGGAGCCGGTGATGTCCTCGAGCCGCCGGTAGAGAAGCGCGATCTCGTCCCAGTTGCGTGGCTCCCGGAGGTGGAGATCGGCGATCGCCGCCTGGATGATGTAAGGCCCGCTCCCGTGGAGGGTGAGCGCGCGTTCGAGCAGTCCCCGGCCTTCCTCGATCAGGTGCTGGTCCCACAGTGACCGGTCCTGGTCATCGAGCAGGACGAGCTCGCCGCCTTGGAAGCGTGCCGCGGTGCGCGCGTGGCCCATCAGCACGAGCCCGAGCAGGGCGTGTGCCTCGGCTTCGTCGGGCATGAGCTCGACCAGGGAGCGGCCGAGGCGGATCGCCTCCGCCGAGAGATCGACGCGGCCCCCGCCCCAACCTTCGTTGAAGATCAAATAGATGACCGCGAGCACTGCGTCGAGCCGCTCGGGCAGGAGGTGGTCGGGCGGGACGGCAAACGGTATGCCGGCGTCGCGGATCTTGTGCTTGGCGCGGGTCAGGCGCTTGCTCATCGTCTCGAACGGGACAAGGAACGCGCGCGCGATCTCCTCGGTCGAGAGGCCGCCGAGCGTGCGCAGCGTGAGTCCGACCTGGGCGTCGAGCGAGAGCGAAGGATGGCAGCAGGTGAAGATGAGCTCGAGCCGCTCGTCCGGGAAGGTCGCCGTCTCGTCCATCGTTTCCTCCGGTCTGTCTTGCAGCTCGCGCTCTAGCTGCTCGGTCTTCGCCGCGAGTGTCCGCTCGCGCCGGATGCGGTCGACCGCGCGATTGCGAGCGGTCGTGATCAGCCAACCGGTCGGGTTCGGCGGGGCTCCGTCGCGCGGCCAGCGTTCGGCAGCGGTCGCGAACGCTTCCTGGGCGGCGTCTTCGGCCAGCTCGATGTCGCCGACAAACCCGACGAGCGATGCCAGGACGCGGCCCCACGCGTCGCGGAAGACCTGCTCAAGCGCCGACGAGGTCATATCTCACGAGGTCTCCTTCCCGCATGGATGTGGGTTGTTCCTTCTAGACGAATAGCGCGACCGGAGACGGACATCGTGCCCGGTCGTTTGTCACGCATGCCTGTCCGTCCAGCGTCCGTCCGTTCGTCACTGAGGCAGAACCGGCCGACGAGCCGGCCACGACGAAAGGATTAGAGATGAGAGGGAAACCGGAAATGCCTCGAGCCCTCCGATGGGTGGTCGGGTTGACCTCGACCGCCTACTTCATGGTCGTCCTTGATTCGGTGGTCGTGATTACCGCGCTGCCGCGCATGCAGCGCGACCTTCACGTCGGCGTTGCTTCGCTGCAATGGACGGTCAACGCGTACGGCATCGCCTTTGCCGCCGGCATCATCACTGCCGCCGCGCTCGGCGACCGCTTCGGCCGGCGCCTCGTCTTCAACAGCGGCCTGGCGCTGTTCACGCTCGCCTCGGCCGCGTGCGCGCTCGCCCCCAACATGGCCGAGCTGATCGTCGCCCGCACGGTCCAGGGGCTCGGAGCGGCGGCCGTGCTGCCGCTCAGTCTCACGATTCTGACGACGGCGTTCCCGCCTGAGAGGCGGGGAATGATCATCGGCGTCTATGGTGGGCTCGCTGGTCTCGCCGTCGCGCTCGGGCCAATCGTCGGCGGCGCGATCACCGAAGCGATCGACTGGCACTGGATCTTCTGGATCAACGTTCCGATCGGGCTCGCTGCTGTGCTCCTGGGTCTGCGGCTCCTGCCGGAGAGCTATGGCGCCCCAGAGCGTCTCGACCTCATCGGCGTGTCGCTGGTCACCGCCGGTGTGGTCGCGCTCGTATGGGCGCTCACTCGCGCCAACGATGTCGGCTGGGCCAGCGCCGAGATCCTCGGCACGCTCGCCGTCGGCGCCCTGCTGCTCGCTGCGTTCCTGTGGTGGGAGCACCGGGCCGCCGAGCCGATGGTGCCACCACGGCTGTTTGCGAGCCGCGAGTTCGCGATCGGCAACCTCACCACCTTCACGATGTCCGGCGCCACGTTCGCCGCCGCCTTCTTCCTCACCCAGGAATTCCAGCTCGCCCGCGGCTACAGCCCGGTCGGCACAGGGCTGCGCCTCCTGCCGTTCTTCGCCACTCCGATGGTCGTCTCGCCGATCGCCGGCGCCCTCTCCGACCGGATCGGACGGCGGCCGATCATGGTCGCCGGCCTCGCGCTGCAGGCGCTCGGGTTTGTCTGGGTCGCCGCCCACGCTTCACTCGGGACCAGCTGGATCGAGCTGGACATCGCGTTGCTCATCGCCGGCATCGGCATCTCGATGGCCCTCCCGACGGTGCCGACGGCCGTCTTGAGCGCGGTCGCCCCGCAGGAGATGGGCAAGGCGTCCGGGATCAACTACATGGCCCAACGCTTCGGCGCGGTCTTCGCGATTGCGATCGCGAGCGCGGTCTTCTCCGTCAACGGCCACCTCGGCAGCCCCGCCGGTGTCACCGCCGGCTGCGGGCCCGCCCTGTGGGCGTGTGCCGCCTTCGCCGTCCTGGCGGCCCTGACCGCGCTGGGCATCAGTCCGGGGCGGGCAGCGAGCCCCCGCCGACGCCGCCGATCTGGCGATCGCCGCCTGAACGGGGTCAGGATGCCACGGGCTCGGGAAGCGGGAGCGCGGCCAGCAGCTCCTCGGTGGGGGCCTCGGTAACTGAGCCATGGGCCGTCTCGCCGGCCTCTGAGGCCCTGGCGATGTCGATCGCGATCGAGCGCACCTGGCCGGCGACGTCGTTGAGAGCGATGTTTGGTTCGCGCGCCGCGGCGGCGGTCGCGCGGCCAGCGGCCTGAAGGGCGATGCGGAGCACGTCACCGCTGCGCCAGGGCTCCTCGAACTGGGCCGGCAGCTCCCAGGCCGCCAGTCCGAGATCTCGGATCGCTGTCGAGAGCTCGGCTTGTGGTTGACCCCCGCCGCGGACGTACTGCCGGACGTTTCGCACGAGCACCCGGGCGCTGCGAGCGGCGAGGTCGGCGTGGTCCACGGTGCGCGCGTACCGCTCGAGCTCGATCCGCGTACCGCGGCGCAGCGGAGCCCAACGAGCCGTGTCGCTGCCGACCACGACTGCGTGTCTAAGCTCGCTGACATGGAGCTCGACACTCTCGGCTCCCCGCGCCGCCGCCTCGCCGCGCAGCACATCGCCGGCGGCCAGCGCCGCGGCCGCATCGCGCAGCACAGCCCCCAGCTCGCCAAAGACGGCGTTTGTGGCACGCGCAACACCGACGACGGGATCGGGCGGGAACACGAGCGTGTGGACCGCGAGCGCCACGCCACCACCGATCAGCACATCGAGCAGACGGACCTCGGGCGTCGAGGAGAGCGTCGCGACGAGGATCGCCGACACCGCCGCCTCGGTCACCAGCAGCTCTCCTCCTCCGAGGATGACGGCGGCCAGCATCGCCAGCACCACGAGCAGTCCGATCTGCGGGAGCCCGGCTCCGATCGCCCGCACCAGCAGGTCGGCGAGCACGATCCCCAGCATCACCCCGACGATCAACTGCACCGCTCGCTGTCGGCGCTCTCCGAACGCTGCGCCCAACGAGACCACAGCCGCGATCGAAGCGAACGCCGGCCGATGCTCGACACCCAACAACACCGCGAAATACCACGCCGCGACCGCGGCCACACCCGTCTGCAGGATCGGCCACAGATGGCCATGAACCCGTCGACGAGCCAATGGGATGAATCGGTGCCGCACACCACATACAACCCGCCGTCGAGGCGCCGTTACACCCTCGCGGAACCTGATCACCGGGCGCTAACACTGGCGCGCGGTCAGCTCGACAAGGTGCACGGCGGACTTGTTGCCATCCCGTGAGCGCCGATCCGACCTGCCACGATCAAGTCATGAAGGCCGAGAATGCGGACGCGCGTTGGATCGCGCTCGACGGCGCTGCCAACGCCCGCGTCGTGGTCCCCGGCGTGCTGCTGCGCTCAGACAACCTGCAATCGCTCACCGCGCGGGATGTTCGCTTGCTCGTCGAGCAGGAGACGCTCGAGGTGGTGCTCGACCTGCGCACCGACCTGGAAGTGGAACTCGAGGGACCCGGGCCGATCACGCGCGAGCCCCGCGTGCACATCGAGCACCACTCGCTCTATCCGCGCACGGGAGGAAACACCGATCTCGATGCGGCCACCGTCAACCTATGGCCACCGTCCGACCCGAGCGGGTGGCCGGATGAGCGGCGCGTCGTCCAGGCCTACCTGAGTTACATGACGGCCCGTCCAGACTCGATCGTCGCCTCGATCCGCACCATCGCGAACGCTCGCGGAGCGGTGCTGGTCCACTGCGCCGCCGGCAAGGATCGCACCGGCGTGATCGTGGCGCTCGCCCTGGACGCGGCCACAATCGACCGGAACGCGATCGTCGGCGACTACCTGGCCACCGCCCAGCGCATCGACGCGATCATGGCGCGGCTGCTGAGCTCTCCGACCTACCGGTCAGAGCTCGAAGGGCACGATCCGCGCACGCACGCCCCGGTTCCCGGCACGATGGAGCGCGTGTTCGAGCTCCTCGACGAACACTTCGGGGGGTCTGCTCGCTGGCTGTCAGCCCACGGGCTGAGCGACGCGGAGCTGGAGCAGCTTCGGCGCAGAATCGCTCCGGCCAACGGTCACCCGTCAAGCGACTGAGCTTGGCGCGGAACGCCCGTTCGGACCCGCTCGACGCGAGCTGAGAGCGGCGCTGCTACCTCCAACTAAGGATAAGTACTGGACACACTTATCCAGATGCTACTTCTCCGGACAGCGGGCTCCGGTAGCGATCCGGAGGACGAGCCGTCGCCGGCCGTCCGGGCGGGTGCGAGCCACCGGCGTTTGTCAGGTAGCTCGGGAGGGCGTCAGGCCGTCGAGCAGGAGGGCAAGGGCGCGAGTGGCGGCGCCGGCGCGTGCGGCCGGACCGTCCGTCGCGTCGATCGCGCCCCGGACCATCAGCACGACCAGGAACACATCGTCGATGGTCAGGTCGCAGCGCACGGTTCCGGCCGCCTTGGCGGCGCGGAGCGGCTCCTTCAGCAGCTCGCGCAGGCGCCGCCTGCGCGACTGGAGCGCCGACCCCAGGCAGGCGTCCTCTCGCGCCAGCTCGCCCAGCGCGTGGAAACGTGCGATCGTCTCGACGACGTTTCGTAGCAGCACGAAGAATGCGTCGGGATCGCCGGCGTGGTCAGCCGCCAGCTGCTCGGTGTGCTCCATCTCCTCGAACAGCAGCGCAGCAGCCAGGTCTCGGCGGTCTGGGAAGTTCCGGTACAGCGTCGCCTGCCCGACCCCTGCGCGCCGCGCCACCTCATACATCGGAACGTCGGCGCTATCGGCGAACAGCTCGCGCGCCGCCGCCAGGATCGCGTCCCGGTTGCGTTGGGCGTCCTTGCGCCGCGGTGCAGTGGTAGCTGACGCCACGCACACCAGTGTAGTGCGGACGATGGTGTCCGCAAGCGCGAATCGGCAATCGCAGAAGCTCCTGCAATCCCCGGTAACTGGACAACACTATCCGATTACGATATAAATTCGGGCGTCCCCGTAAGCCAATGTCTGCGCTTTCGTCAAACCGCTCGCCCTTTCGCCACCCGGTCCGGGCCGGACGGTTCGAGTGGGCGGGAAGCGTCTCGCCGCCGACTTAGGCTGCCACGAGTCGGGAGGCGGGTGGCGACGACCGGACTGCTCGTTGTGCTGGGCGCTGCGCTGCTTGCCGCGGTGCCGGGGCTGCGAGGAGTGCTGCGGGAGATCCGCGACATCGGCCCCGGCTGGATCGTGCTCGCGATAGCGCTCGAGATTGCGTCGAGCATCAGCTTCGTGGTGGTGTTCCGGCTGTTCTTCGACGACTTGGAAGCCGGCGACGCGCGGGCCCTGGCGTGGACCACCCAGGCCAGCGGGGCGCTGCTTCCGGGAGGTGGAGCCGGCGGCCTGGCGGTCGGCGGCTGGTTGGTCCACCTGACGGGCGCGCCGGTCCGGTGGATCGCGCGACGGTCGGCCGCGCTCTTCCTGCTCGGCGGCGGAGTCTCGAGCGCGGCGCTCGTCGGTGCGGGCCTGGCGCTGATCGCGGGAGCTCCGGGCCCCCATGGTCTCGCAACCGTGATCCTGCCCACGGCATTGGCGGCGCTCGGGACGCTCCTGATCGCGGCGCTTCCGGTAATCCTGCATTTGTGGCCGCGCGCGCCCCGGTGGCTTGCGTCGATCGCGGTCGGCGTACGCGAGGGCGAGCAGATGACGTTTCGCCGGCACCCCAGTTGGCGCCTGTTGGGCGCGTTCGGTTACCTCGGGTTTGACGTTGCCGTCCTCTGGGTGACTCTGAGGGCGGTCGGCCCGGCTCCCAGCTTCGCGGCTGTGACTCTCGCTTACTCGATCGGCTACGCCGCCAACTGGCTGCCGATCCCCGGTGGCATCGGAGTCCTCGACGCCGGGCTCACCGGCGCGCTAGTGCTCTACGGCGTCTCGCCCGTGCACGCAGCCGCGGCCGTGATCGTCTACCACGCGATCGCATTCTGGGTTCCAGGAATCGGCGGCGTGGTCGCGTACCTGCGACTGCGGCCGCGGCTGATACGAGCCCGCGCCCAGACACCCAGAGATCTTCAACCGACCCCAGAAACTCTCGCCTCTGAGGAGGCTCAGCATGTACGCACTCACATTGATGCTCAAACGGATCCATCACGGCTGGGCGGTGGCGCTCAGCGACGGTCGCGAGCTCGTCCGCTTCCAGGGGATCTGCGCTAAGCGCAGGGCGCTGCACTATCTCGCCACCGCGACCGGGTCCGGGAACTGAGCGACCTCGCTACGTCTGCGCGCGGCCGAGCGTCGCCTCGGTGATGAGACGCGCCGTGTGCACGATGCTCGCCGCCGCCGCTTCGGAGTCGAGGCCGTAGAGATCGGTGAGGGTGAGGACGGCCTCGGCGCTGATGACGACGGCGAGGTCGCGCCGGAGCTGCTCGAGGGTTGCCGCGTCGATGCTCGTTTTGTGCCCGGAGAGTGGAGCCAGCGCCTGGTCGATGAGGGCGAAGCGATAGCCCGGCCGCACCGCGCGAGCCGTGCCACGGGCGATCGAGACGGACATGAGCGCACGGATCGCGCCCTGTCGTTCGATGACCAGCTTCGCCAGAAGCTCGGCGGCGTAGGCGACTCGCTCGACCGGATCGCCGGGATCGGCGCCTGCCGCCAGTGCGGCGGCCGGATCGGGCTCAATGCCGGCCAGCGCTTCCTCGAGCAGTGAGGCGAGATCCGGAAAGTAACGGTAGGCGGTCGGTTCGGAGACGAGCGCTGCGCGAGCGACGGCCGGCATGTTGACCTCCGCGCCGGCCTGGATGAGCTCCTGACAGGCCGCGACGATTGCGGTGCGCGTGCGCCGCTTCTGGTTGACCCGGCCACCGTCCTCGGGCTTTTCGCTCATCGTTGCTCCTGTTGGGGCGTGCCGTTCATCGCTTGTCAAAGTTTGCTCTCGTAATGATAGTTATCTTGCATAACCAGCGCTCGTGCGCTACGATCCTTCCTGATAGTCAACTCTCATGAACGGAGCCGCACGTGTCTGAGGCGTCGATCGTTGGACCCCAGGATGGAGAAGTCGTTCTCCCCGGCCCCATCCAGGTGCGCATGGTCGAAGACGGAAGCGGCACCGCGCACCGCCTCGCGGTCGCGGTTCTCACGGTCCCTCCACGCACTGACGGGCCACCGCCACACTGGCACCAGAAGCACGACGAGACGTTCTACGTGATCGCGGGCGCCGCTCGCTTCACCGTCGGCGATAACCAGCGCGAGGCACCCGCCGGAACGTTCGTCTCGGTACCCATCGGCGCCGAGCACACCTTTGCTAACCCCGGCGACGAACCGGCGATCATCCTCAACACGTTCACCCCCGATCTATACGTCGGCTACTTCCGGGACCTCGGCAAGCTGGCGGCGACGGGCGAGATGAGCCCCGAGGCGATCCTCGCGGTCATGGCGCGCTACGCGACCTACCCGGCGGGCATGCCCGCGCCCGAGGAGCCAGAGGCGAAGTGATCACTTGCGATCGACGACACACACCGACTAAAGGCACAACATGACCACGAACATCATCGACGGCTTGTATGCCGACGACCTCGAGGTAACGCTCGATCAGCAGGGTGAGGGCCGATCCGTCCTGCTCCTTCACGGAGGCGGTGGGCCGCCATCGATGGGACCGCTCCCCTCCGCTCTGTCCGAGGACTTCGAGGTCATCGCGCCCGTGCATCCCGGGTTCGCCGGCACCCCGCGACCGGCGTGGTACGACGGGATCGACGACATCGCGTTGACCTACCTTCAGTTGCTCGAGCAAAGAGATCTGCGCGACGTCCTGGTCGTTGGCTCGTCGATCGGCGGCTGGATCGCCTCCGAGATGGCGGTACGCGAACACGAGCGCATCAGCGGCACGGTGCTCCTCAACGCAGTCGGAATCAACGTCGAGGGAATCGAGCTTGCCGACTTCTTCTCCCTCACGCCCCAACAGTTGATCGCGTACTCGTTCCACGACCCCGCCGCCGCACCCGACCCGACGCAGCTTCCGCAGGCGGCACGCGACATCCAGGCCGCCAACGCCGCGACGCTCTCGGTGTACGCCCGCGAGCCATACATGCACGATCCGAAGCTGCGGCGACGCCTCGCCCTCGTCCCGACGCCGGTCGCGGTGATCTGGGGCGAGAGCGACCAGATCGCGCCGGAGCCCTACGGTCGCGCGTACGCCGCTGCATTCCCGAACGGCCGGTTCGAGCCGATCCGGGAAGCAGGACATCTCCCCCACCTCGAGCAGCCCGAGCAGGTCCTCGAGGCGATTCATCGCTTCGCGGACCAGACGGCCCGCTCGGCCACCACGTAACCCAGGATCAGCCCGGCGCGCGTCAGGCAAGGCGCGAGCGAGACAGGGACCGGGCCGGACGCCGGCCGCGGGCCCTTATTGCCTCCCGCGGCTGACGAGCTCGACGTGCCCGTCGCCCGGCGCCGGCATCTTCAGCCATTGCTCGTCGGAGTCCTCCACGAACGATAGGAACTCGGGCCGGCCGAGCAGCCCGTGATCGATTCGCGTGACGGTGAGCTCCAGGCCGGTGCGCGTGCGCAACCGGTCGCCGATCCGCACGTCGACTGCCTTGACCGTTGTCGTCACGGCAGCGCGCGCTCGATCTGTTCGACGATCTGTTCGTCCTCCGGTAAGACCGTCGGCCGGAAGCGGGCCAGCACCTCACCGGACGACCCGACCAGGAACTTCTCGAAGTTCCACTCGATCTCGCCGCCCTGGCCCGCCGCGTCGGGAACAGCGGTCAGCCGCTGATACAACGGGTGGCGGCGGCGACCATTGACCTCCAGCTTGGCGGTCATCGGGAACGTCGTCCCGTAGGTCGTCCGGCAGAACCCTTCGATCTCGTCCGACGTTCCGGGTTCCTGGCCGGCGAACTGATTGCAGGGGACGCCCAACACCGTGAAGCCCCGATCGCCGTAGGCGCGCTGGAGGCGCTCGAGTCCCTCGTATTGAGGTGTCAGGCCGCACTTCGACGCCACGTTGACAACCAGCACCGCCTTGCCGGCGAGCTGGTCACTGTCGAGCGGCTGGCCGTTCAGGCCTGGGAGCTGGTCCCAATCTACGACTTCGGGTGTGGGCGTTGTTTCAGGCATGGTGAGCGAGCTCTCCGGGTTGGGTTGGACCTGACGCCGATCGTAGCTAGCCCTCAGGCTCGGAATTGACTCCTGAAGTTGAGTTGCGACCGACGTCCACCCAGCGGCGCGACTTTGCAACCCGTCAGCGAGGGCGAACGTGCCCAGCGGCCATCCGCCCGAGCTCGAAGGCCGCGGTCCCGGTCGTCACGACCGGGTCCTGAGCCGCGAACTCGCGCAGCGCCGGCTCGTCGTCCGTCTCCACAACCGCGAGCCCGTAGGAGTCGTCGTCGGTCAGGACCGGTCCCAACACGACCATGTCACCGCGCTCGAGGTACGGGCGCCAGTGGGCGGCGTGGCGGCTCATGATCTCCCGCTCAGAATCGGTCAACGTCTGGGCGAAGTTCGGGCGCGGAGCGATGAGTCGCAGGACGAAAGTAGGCATGCGTCGGCTCAGCCCGATCCGGTCTCGATGAATCCAGGACGAGAGAACGCCGGATTCGGATAGCTGTAGAAACCCTTGCCGCTCTTCACGCCCAGTTCCCCGCGGTCGATGTAGGCCTTCAGGAAATCGGCGTTGCGCCGCAACTGCAGGTCGCCGGGAAGTGCGTGCGCCCAGTAGTCCGTTATCTGCCAGGCGGTGTCCAGCCCGACGGTGTCGAGCGCGCCAAACGGCCCGTGCGGCCACTTGCTCACAAGCATCCAGGCCCGGTCGATGTCCTCGATCGACGCCACGCCTTGCTCCGCCATCGTGATCGCCTCACGGTTCAACGCGGTGTACATCGCATTGAACACATAACCGTGGTGCTCTCGATGCAGCTCGATCGGGACTTGACCAATCTGCCGCGCGAATTCGAGCACTCGCTCGGTGACCTCCCGCCGCGTCCCACCGTGCGGCATCACGTCGGCAAGGTTGGTAACCCATACCGGCAAGTGAAAGTGCAGCGCGATCACGCGGTCCGGCCGCCCCGTCACCTTCGCAAACTGCGAGGGCAGCAAGGTCGACGTGTTCGTCGCGAAGATCGTCCGCGGCGGGCACAGCGCGTCGAACTCGGCGAGGACCCGGCCCTTGAGCTCGGGATCCTCGGGAACCGCCTCGCTCAGCAGATCGGCGTCCGCAGCCGCCTCCGACGCGTCAGTCGTCATCGTGATCCTCGCCAGTGCAGAATCACGCACGTCGGCACCGATCACACCGGCGGCGACAAGTCCTTCCCCGTACGCGTCGATCCTGCCCCGCGCGGACTCGAGTGCCCCCGGCGCGACGTCGTAGAGCGCAACGTCCAGGCCGTGCCCGGCGCACTGAAAGCCGATCTGCTGACCCATCGTCCCGGCACCGACGACGAGCACGCGACGAACCTCTTCCGGGACCGGCGGCGGAGTGGGAGCCGAGTCCTTGCGGCCGGGGGTACCGGCCTGCCGCCCCGGCCACCTCATCGCCCGCCGCCACCAACCAAGTCAGATCGCCAGCCGAGGATCAGTCGTCGCGTGGCGGGGGCTGAAACACGATTCGTTTGAGCTCGCCGAGTGCGTTGCCGCCGAGACGAAGCGCGGTCTGGAAGCCTTCGAGTCCGAGTTCGCCCGCGTCGAGCGACCGCCGGAGTTCGTCGAGCGCCGGTCGCTCGTCGCCGAGGACCTTGTCGCGCGAAGCGTCCAGCAGGATCAGGTGTCGGGGGCGCCGGAGCTCGTGCGCGATGCGTACGTACCGCTCGCGCTCCTGAGCGTCGAAACCCTCGAGCGGCAGAACCACGCTCTGCTCAGATTGCAGCCGCTTGCGAACGGCGCCGGCGAGGAGTTCGCCGGCCCGTTCGTCGATCTCGCTCTCAGGAACCCGACCGGCCAACAGTGCTCGTACCCGAGCCGGCGCGAGTGTCGCCCCGCGCTCCTCGACGACCCGCTCGGCGAACCGGGCGGGCTCCGACGCCTGGGCGCCGACGATGACGACAAGGCTCCCCGGCGAGTAGCGCAGCCGATGCGAGGGAGCGAGAACGCGGCACCGGACCGACACGTCGACCGGGCGGGGTGGGGCGCCGCTTGCGCGCGGCCGCTCCGATGACCAGCCGGTGCGCTCGTCGGAGGAGATCTTGACGCTTCGGGCGGTGGGTTTCTCGGGCATGCCGACAATCATCGCCGACCCGGCCCGTCCGTGCTCTGCCGGGAGCGGTGGCCCAGGCTGCAAGCGGCCTCGGACGTCGACTCCGTCGCCCAGACGCGGTCCTGCGATCTGTCTCACCCCAAAGGGGTGATGTCCGCGCGTGTCCCGAATCCTACGTTGCAGCAATCGCCGAAACGATGACCAGTCCCGTGCAGTCTTATCTGGAGGATCTGCACAGTCGCCTCGTACAGGACGACTCGGGCGCGGTCGCGGACTACATCCCCGAGCTGGCGCTCGCGGACCGTTCGTCATTCGGGATCGCGCTGGCGACCGTCGATGGGGCGATCTACGAGGCGGGTGATACACGTCTGCCGTTCACGATCCAGTCGATCTCCAAGCCGCTGACATTCGCGATGGCGTTGGAGTCGCGCGGCGAGATGGTTCGCGAGCGCGTCGGCGTCGAGCCCACCGGTGAACCGTTCAACGCGATCCAGCTCGACCCCCTCAACCCGCTGGTCAACGCCGGCGCGATCCTCACGCGTTCGTTACTCGGGAACAATCCCGATCCGTCGCCGTTGCAGGGTTACAGTGCGTTCGCCGGCCGTGAACTCTCGATCGACGATCGCGTGTGCCAGTCGGAATCCCTTACGGCGTATCGCAACCGGGCGATCGCTCAGCTGCTACGCGGCGCCGAGCGCTTCGACGCCGACCCCGACGAGATCGTCGAGAGCTACATCGCCCAGTGCTCGGTGCTCGTCGACTGCCGCGATTTGGCGGTGATCGCCGCGACACTGGCATCCGGCGGACGCAACCCGGTCACCGCTCAGCGCGTAGCGTCCCCGGACACCGTCCGCGATGTGCTCAGCGTGATGGCGACAGCGGGCATGTACGACGCGGCCGGGGACTGGCTCTACGACGTGGGGCTACCGGCCAAGAGCGGCGTGGCCGGAGGCGTGATCGCCGTCCTCCCTGGCCGCCTCGGCATCGGCGTCTTCTCCCCGCCGCTCGACGAGCAAGGCAACTCGGCCCGGGGCGTACGTGTCTGTGAGGAGCTCTCGCGCTCGCTGGACCTGCACATCTTCAACCATGCCCACCGTGGTCCGTCGCCTGTGCGGCGGACGTTCACGCTCGCCGAGATGACGTCCAAGCGTCAGCGCGACCCGGTTGTGGCGGCGGAGATCCAGCGCGAGGGGGCGCGTGCACGCGCGTTCGAGCTTCAGGGCGATCTCGGCTTCACCGAGGCCGAGCGGGTCACACGTGCCGTACTCGACAGCCCGGCCGAGCTCATCGTGCTCGATCTGCGGCATGTACGCACCGTCCACGAGGCGGCGATTGCCCTCCTCGTCGGGCTGGGCGATCAGATCAGCGCGCTTTCGGCCGCGCCTGACAACCTCGCCCAGGCGATGAACGTACAGCCGTTCGACGAACTGGACCGTGCGCTCGAATTCTTTGAGGACAGGCTGACGGGCGACACCGCCGCGCCGGCGCTGGCGAGTTTGGGTGACCACCCCGTGCTGCGGGGTGTCTCGGCTGACGATCTCACGCTGCTCGAGGGCCGGCTCGAGCACCGATTCTTCGCGGCCGGGGACTACCTCATGCGGGCCGGGGAAGCCGTGAGCGAGCTGCTGCTGATAACCAGTGGCGTGGTCAGCGAGACCGTCGTGCCGGCCGGCGGCGCCGAGCGCCGCGTTGCCACCCTCACGGCTGGGATGACGATCGGCGAGCTGGCCCTGCTCACGGACAGCCCCCGCGTCGGAGACGCGCGCGCCGACACCGAGGTCAAGTGCTATGCGCTGCCGGCGGATGCGCTCGCCGGCCTGCGCGAGCTCGACGCCAGCCTGCGGGCGGTGTTACTGCGCAACCTGCTCGAGATCGTCGCGGCTCGCAGCAGCCGCACGCGCCAGGACCTCGCGACGTTGGTCGACTGACCCGGCTCGCGGACGAAGGCTGCAGGAGCATCGGACGAGTGCATTCGTCCGCGGAGCGGTCTGGGCAGCCACCAACCCAATCGGCTGACGCACTCGCGCCCGCGCGAGTGCGTCAGGCACTCGCGCGCGCGTCAGGCACTACTCGAGCACGACCGGCCGACCGCTGACGGGCGCTGCGAGCGGTCGGCGCCAGCCCGAGAACGCCATTCCCACGGCCGGGATGAGCGCCACGAGGATGAGCACGAACGCCCACAGGAACGTTGACCCGAAGGCATTGGCCAGTGGCACCGCGACCGCGTCGTGCGCCCTCGGCGGCAGGTCCTGGAGGAGCGCAATCCCGCCTGAATGCGAGCCCGTCGCGCGACTGCCGAGGATCCCGCTGAGGTTGCTCGTGATCGCCGAGGCGAGGATCACTGACAGCACGGCGGTCCCGATCGAGGCACCGGTCTGGCGGATGATGTTCATCGCTGTGCTCGTCCGCGCGATCGCGGCCAGCGGGACCGCCTGCATGGCGGCGGTCATGTTCGGCATCATCGCCAGGCCCATCCCCAGCCCCTGGACGAAGTTGGCCGCGCACAGCAAGACGTAGGAGGTGTGGGCGCCGACGAACACGAACGGGATCAGCCCGATGGCCACGAGCGGCAGGCCGGTCGCGGGGAGCCAGGTGGGTCCGTACCGGTCGGTCAAGCGACCCGACAGGGGCATCATCAGCATCGCGCCGAAGCCGCCCGGCGCCAGCAGCAGGCCCGCCTGGAGCGCCGACGCGCCGCGCACCGCCTGGTAGTAGAGGGGGACGAGCAGCATCGTGCCGAACACCGAGATCGCGAACAGCAAGAACGTGCCCGCGGCCGCCCCCGCTCGCGTGTGCGCGAACGTCCGCAGGTCGATGAGGGGGTTCGGGGTGCGCCAGGTGTGGACGAACCAGGCGGCGATCAAAACGACGCCGGTGAGCGTCGGGCCCCACGACCGCACGGAGCCGAACCCGTAGGTCGAGGACTCGGCCAGGCCGAAGATGAACACCGCCAGGCCGGGCGAGAGCAGCAGCATCCCGAGCCAATCGAGCTTGTGGGCCGGCTGCGGCTGATCAGGCTCCAGCACGATCAGCGCGAGGATGAACGCGACGATCCCGATCGGAAGGTTGATGAAGAAGATCCAGCGCCAGGACGCATTGTCCACAAGCCAACCGCCGAGGATCGGGCCGAGGATCGGCGCGATCAGCATCGGAACGCCGAGTACGCCCATGACACGCCCCATCCTGTGCGGACCGGCCTTCCTGGTCAGGATCGTCATGACCGCCGGCATGATCAGCCCGCCGCCCATGCCCTGCAGGACGCGGAAGAAGATCAGCGAGCCGGCGCTCCATGCCAGACCCGACAGCATCGATCCGAGCGTGAACAGCACCAACGACCACATGTAGATGCGCTTGGTGCCGAACCGGTCCGCCGCCCAACCGCTGACCGGGATCACCGCCGCGAGCGCCAGCGTGTAGCCGGTGATGACCCATTGGATCGTCGTCAGCGAGGAATGGAACGCGACCGCAAGGTGATCGATGGCGACATTGACCACCGTCGTGTCGAGGATCGACATGACCGCCCCCAGCATCACCACGCCGGCGACGATCAGCGTCTCGCGGTCAAGCCCCTCGGGCTCAGCTGCATGCGCTGATGGCTCGGCCATGCCGCGATCGTAGCGGACCAGCCAGTCCGCTTATCTTCTCGGGGAGCTCAGTCGCGCCCGGCCTGGGCGGGGCGACGCGACCCTCGGTCTCGCCGCTTCCTCTGATTGCGGAGGTACTGGACCGTGATGACCAGGCCGATCCCGAGAACGGCAATCCGGGCCTCAGTCGAGTCGGCGACGAACATCCCTGTCGGGACCGTCAGAGCGAGTGCGATTTGGCTGGCGCCATCGATTGCAAAAGTCGCGCCGATGATCGCGGTCAGGATCGTGCAAGCCCGTCGCCGATCGGGCTCCGCCAGCCGGGCCGCGATCTCAGGGCGGTCCCGGTTGAGCTTGGCGACGTGCTCCGCCACCAGCAGCAGGAGGGGACGGCCGAGTGCGACCGACGCCAGCGCCGCAACACCGATCGTGCCGGTGACGGCGCCGCGGCGCAGCTTGATCGCCACGGGATCGCCGCCCGTGATGGCATACGCGGCGAGGGCGACCAGGACCGTCGCCGCCGATAGAACCGCGATCGGGTCGACGCGGCGACGTGCGATTCCGACGACGAGCAGCCAGGTCGACGGAACGGCGTCGGTGATCGCCAGCGCGCCGACGGACGAGCCGGTCAGCGAGCGGACGATCAGGTAGGCGATCCAGGGGAGCACGAGGCCAGCCAGGAGCCGAGGCGCGGAGAGATGTGGCGGGCGCCCGTTCACGACATCGCCTCCGCCGGTCGCACGAAGAAGCCGACGACCTGGCGGTCGGCGTCCAGCACGACGCGGCCGACCCCGTCGGCGCGCTCGAGCGCGACCGGGATGTCGACACCGGTGTAGCCGTCTTGCACCGAGATGACCGGCGTGCCCAAGGCCTGGACCGCGCCGCCGTACTCGCGAACCTTCTCGCGCACGTCGGCCAGGAGTTCGACCGAGCAGGCGTCAAGCATCCGCTGGCCAAACGTCGCCCGCGCGTCGTCGAAGCGCCCGTCGAGAAACGCCTGAAGCACCGGGATGGCGGCGTCGAGCGCGCCGTCCACGGGCAGCGAGACCCCGTCCGCGGCGACGGGTCTCCGGTCGCCGCCGAAGCGTTGGAACGCCGCTTGCCGGGTGACGTGCAGCAGCTCGCCGATCTCGGCCCACGTGTGACCGGACGCCCGCGCCTGTCCGACCAGAGCGTGCAGGGTGTCCTGGACGATCATGTCGAGGCTGCGGGTCGCGGCGATCGCGCGCATGACCTGGCCGTCAGCGTCGCCCTCGTCGGCGCGGAGCGCGTCGGCGCGGAGCACGTCGGCGGCCAGCTGGACGTTCGTCAGCAGCAATGCCGCCATCACCTCGCGGTCCCAGTGGCCCGAAGAGCGCTGTTCATCCATAGCCGTCAAGGTAGCCTTTACATCGGCATCTGTCAAGGCCGCCTTTACAGCCGCGACGCACCTCGCCCAGAGGTGGTCAAGCTTCGGCTTACGCTTCGTCGCTGAGGAACTCGAGGATGGCGGCGTTTGTCTCCTCGGGATAGGTCCAGCCGATGTTGTGCGGGCCGTTCTCGACTTCGACGACTTTGAGGTCGGCGATCAGGTTCTCGTCTCTGAGTCGCGCGGCCGTCGCCTCGAAGGGCAGGATTCGGTCGGCGGTTCCGTGGATGACCAGTGTCGGCACGTCGATCTTGGGCAGGTCGCCGCGGAAGTCAGTCAGCCATGTGTCGACGCACGCGTAGGATGCGTAGGGGGACGCTCCGGCGGCGACGTTGAAGCTCGCTCGAAGCGCTGCGTCGCCGATGCGCTCCGGAGCGAGTACGTCGGTGTTGTAGAAGTTCGCGAAGAAGCCGTCGAACCACGCGTAGCGGTCGGCCAGGACGGTCGCCTTGATCCCGTCGAAGACGTCACCCGGCACGCCCTTCGGGTTGTCGTCGGTCTGGAGCAAGAACGGTGGAATCACGCCAAGCAGGATCGCCTTGCTGACCCCGGCCGACCCGTACGTACCGAGGTAGCGAGTTACCTCGCCGGTGCCCATCGAGAAGCCGGCGAGGACGGCATCCTGGTCGAGCGCGAGATGGTCGAGCAGCGCCTTCAGATCGCGCGCGAACGTGTCGTAGTCATAGCCGCTCGTCGGCTGACTGGACTTGCCGAAGCCTCGACGGTCGTAGCTGACGCAACGGTATCCGTGCTCGAGCAGCACCCGCTCCTGGCGCTCCCAGGAGTTGCCGTCGAGCGGATAGCCGTGAATGAGAATGATCGGCTTTCCGTCGCCGTGGTCGTTGTAGTGAATTTCAATATCCATGCTGTTTTCGGTCCCGACCTTCACAAATGGCATGGTGCTCCTCTCAAATTGACTGTTGACAGCTCACGAAAAGCATCGCGTAATCCTAGATGCGTGCCGCGTTGCCCCGGCCGCCGCAACTGCGCGGGCCGGGACGAGCGCATGGCCGTCACGAAGGCAAGTCCGTCCCGGCCTGTTCGGCCACCATGTAGGCGGCGTACCAGGTGAGCCAGTTCTCGTCTTGGTCTGAGCGGTGGAACAGGTGCGACCGGCCGGTGTGCTTCTCGTGCTCGCGGTGGGCGGCCTCGGCTCGCCCAAGCGCGCCTGCGAGGTCCGTCGCGGACACGTAGCCCGTCTCGGTGGTGTTCATCCGGCCGGGGTGCCGGGTGGTGACCTCCTGGACCAGCCAGGTGTTGTTGTCGGGGTCGGTGAAGGACGCGAACGATCCGTAGCTGTTGCGGTCGGGGTCGGGGCCGGGTTGCCGCGCCTGGACCGGGAACGGCGGGCCGTGCCAGATGTCACTGACGTCGATCCCACGGGTGGCGAGTTCGTCGTGTGCCGCTTCGATGTCGGAGACGACGAGGCCTGCCTCGGCCGAGCCGGGCGCGGCGGTGGTCAGTCCCTCGCCGAACGTGATCGACGTGCCCGAGCCGGGGGGTGTGAACTGGACGATGCGAAGGCCGTCCATCGGGGCGACGTCGTCGTCGAGCCTCCAACCCAGGCGCTCATAGAACGCCTTGGCTCGATCGACGTCGGACACCGGGATGACCTGGATCTCGAGCTTCATGTCGATTTGCCCGACGCTCGCGTCGCGGCTTGTCGTGCCTTCTTCAGTGGCGCTCATGGCTGCCTCCAGGGGCGTAGGAAGACCTCAACCGGTCTTCGGAGTGCTGACGCCATAAAGCGTCCCGTCCGCACCCGTTCCTCGCGCCCGGTGGACACCCCGGTCAACACCCCGGGGTGCCCGATTCCGTGCTCGCGGGCCACTCGGCGCGGGGGTTGCCAACGCACGGAGCCACCCCCTACGCTGACGTCGCGATGTCAACCACCGTTTCGGCAGGGCGGCTGCTCGGCCGGCGCAGCGAGTGCGCGGCGCTCGATCAGCTGGTGGCGAGTGTGCGCGCGGGTCAAAGCCGGGCGCTGGTGCTGCGCGGGGATGCCGGAGTTGGCAAGAGCGCGTTGCTGGAATATCTGGCGCAGCACTCGTCGGGGTGCGCCATCGCCCGAGCGGCCGGTGTGGAGTCGGAGATGGAGCTCGCGTACGCAGGGTTGCAACAGCTATGCGCGCCGTTCCTGGATCACGTCGAGCGCCTTCCCGGCCCGCAGCGCGATGCGCTCGGGATCGCGTTCGGCCTGCGCGACGGCGATCCGCCGGATCGGTTCCTCGTCGGCCTGGCGGTCCTGAGCCTGCTCTCCGAAGTCGCGGAAGACCAACCCGTCGTCTGCATCGTGGACGACGCGCAGTGGCTCGACGCGGCCTCCGCACAGGCGCTGGCGTTCGTCGCGCGCCGACTCGGTGCGGAGTCGGTCGGCCTGGTCTTCGCCGCGCGCGAGCCGAGCGGCGAGCGACATTTTGAGGGACTGCCGGAGCTCGTCGTCGGCGGGCTGGATAACCGCGATGCGCACGAGTTACTCGCGACCGTCGTCACGGGTCCACTCGACGAGCGGGTGCGTGATCGGATTGTGGCCGAGACGCGCGGCAATCCGCTGGCGCTGCTCTGGCTGCCACGTGGCTGGACGCCCGCCGAGCTCGCGGGCGGATTCGGTCTGTCTGACGCCCCGGCGGCGTTGTCGGGGCGGATCGAGCAGAGCTTCACCGAGCGGCTGGCGCCGCTGCCGCCCTCAACGCGGCTCTTGCTGCTGGTCGCCGCGGAAGAGCCGGTGGGGGATCCGGTGTTGGTGTGGCGGGCGGCCGCGGGCCTCGGCATCGGGCCGGACGCGGCTGCGCCGGCCGCCGCGGCGGGACTGATCGATTTCGGCGCACAGGTGCGCTTCGGCCACCCGCTCGTGCGCTCGGCGGTCAAGCGCGGGGCGGCGCCCGAGGAGCGACAGCGCGTTCACCGGGCGCTGGCCGAAGCCACAGACGCCGACATCGACCCCGACCGTCGCGCGTGGCACCGCGCGCACGCCACGGCCGGGCTCGACGAGGACGTCGCCGCCGAGCTGGAGCGATCGGCCGGCCGAGCGCGCGCGCGAGGCGGCCTGGCGGCGGGGGCGACCTTTCACGAGCGCGCCGTCGAACTCACGCCCGATCCGAGGCGCCGGGCACAGCGTGCGCTCATCGCCGCGAAGAGCAAGTACCAGGCCGGCGCGGACGACGCTGCGCTGCGGCTGCTGGCGATCGCCAAGGCAGGACCCCTGGACGAGCTCGAGCAAGCGCGCGCTCAACTGTTGCACGCGCAGATCACGTTCGCGATGACGCGGGGCCGCGACGCTCCCCCCTTGCTGCTCGAGGCCGCCGAGCGGCTCGAGCGGCTGGATCCCACGCTCGCCCGCGAGACATACCTCGACGCATTCGCGGCCGCGCTCTCCGCCGACCGCCTGGCGCGAGGAGGCGATCCGCGTGAGGTCGCGGCGGCGGTTCTGGCGGCTGACTGGGATCCCTCTACTCGCGCTTGCGACCTGCTGCTCGACGGGCTCGCCCTCCTCACCTTCCAGGGCTACGCCGCGGGGGCGCCAAGATTGAAGGTCGCTCTGCGCGCGTTCCGTGACGACGAGCAGCTCTCCGAGGAGGACGAGCTGCGCTGGCTGTGGTTGGCGTGCCGTGTTGCTCGAGCGGTGGCCGACGACGAGGCATGGGACGAGCTCACCGCGCGCCATCTCGAACTCGCGCGCCGCGCCGGCGCGTTCTCCGCGCTGCCCGTGGCACTCACCGACCGCGCGCTGGTCGAGCTGTTCTCCGGCAGGATCGGAGTGGCTATGTCGCTGGCCGCCGAGTCGGACGCCGTCGTCGAGGCCACCGGCAGTCATGTGACGCTGCGCACGTCGATCGTGCTGGCGAACTGGCGGGGACGGGACGCCGAGGCAGTGGCGCTCATCGAGGCGCGCCGGCAGGACGTGTTGCGACGCGGCGAGGGGCTCTGGCTCTCCGCCACCGACTGGGGCAGCGCGATCCGTTACAACGGACTCGGCCGCTACGAGGATGCCCTGACCGCGGCCGAGGGGGCCGCCGAGGCGGCGCGCGGGCTGGGACCGTCGATGTTGCTGCTGGCGGAGCTGACCGAGGCTGCCGTGCGCAGCGGCCAGGCGGAGCGCGCGACTGGTCCGCTGGCTCAACTGGCTGAGATTGCCCAAGCAGCGGGTACGGACTGGGCGCTCGGGATTCATGCGCGCGCGGCGGCGATGCTTGCCGAAGGAGAAGCCGCCGAGCGGCTCTACCGGGAGGCGATCGAACGGCTGTCGCACCTCAAGACCCGCGCGACGCTCGCCCGTGCGCACCTCCTGTATGGCGAATGGCTGCGGCGCGAGCACCGTCGCGTCGACGCCCGCGAGCAGCTACGAGCCGCATACACGATGCTCTCGGACATGGGCATGGAGGCGTTCGCCGAGCGCGCCCGCCGCGAGCTGCAGGCCACCGGCGAGACGGTGCGCAAGCGCACCGTCGAGACGCTCGACGAGCTGACCCCGCAGGAGGTGCAGGTCGCGCGCCTGGCCGCCGACGGGCAGACCAACCCTGAGATCGCCGCCCAGCTGTTCCTGAGCCCGCGCACGGTTGAGTGGCACCTGACCAAGATGTTCGGAAAGCTCGGGATCAGCTCCCGCAAGCAGCTCCGCTCGGCGCTTTCCGACGTCGGGCCGCCCGCCGCCCCGCTCTAGCGGCGGCAGCGGTCCCGGGGTCGGTTCGGCAGCGAGCGGGGCTCAATGACCGGCGTCCGCACCGAGCGATACCTCCCAGAGCCGGTTGGCATTCTCAGGATCCAGCGCGTAGGCGGCGACGCCTCCCGCGGCGTCCGGAGCGCTGATGTCCGCGACGACGGCGGCCTCGTTGCAGTCGTCGAAGCCACGCCGCCCCCGGCAGCCCCAGCGCCCAGGCGCTCGCACTGCTGGCGACGACCGCGGTCGGGGAACGCGAGCCGATCCGCAGCAAGCTGCACGTCCCGCGGCAGAAGCAGGAGCCGGTTTCGCCGGTCCTCCGAACGGGAAATATGTGTGTAGCATGCACATTTAAACGGATGAAAGGTGGTTTGCGATGCCATCGATGAAGGGCAGCTTTCAACTCTCGTCGTGGAACGAGGACGCATACGAGGAGCGCGACGGGCGCCGGCTGACCCGCGCGTCGGTCACCCAGCGATTCGAGGGTGACATCGCCGGCGATGGCGCCGCGGAGTGGCTGATGGCCTATCAACCTGACGGCCGTGCACGCTTCGTGGGGTTCCAGGTCGTCGACGGCGAGATCGCCGGCCGTCGCGGCACGCTCGTGCTCGAGACCACGGGCGAGTTCGACGGCCGGGTGGCACGATGGGACGCGACGGTCCTCCCGCGCTCGTCCACCGGCGAACTAACCGACCTCGAGGGCGCGGGCAAGTTCGAGGCCCCGCACGGCTCGACGGCCTTCTATGAGCTCGAGGTCACACTCCGGGACCAGTGACGCGTCCGTCGCCCGGCTCACGAACGTGGTCGGGGCGTGGACGCTTGCGGTGGCCGACGCTGTCACCGCGGCAGCCGCCACGGCGGCTGGCCGCGGCGGCCAGGCTCCCGCCGCGCTCGTGTCCCTGCACGAGTTCGCCGCCGGGAGCACGATCGACCAGCTCCGGCAGGTCCTCGGAATCAGTCACTCGGCAACGGTCCGGCTGGTCGACGGTCTCGTCGCCGATGGCCACGTGACCCGCACCGACCACACTGATGACCGCCGCTCGGTCGCGTTGACACTGACTGCCGCGGGCCGGCTAACGGCGCGCAGGATCCTGGCAGCCCGTCGCGAGGCCTTACAAGGCCCGCTGGAAGGACTCTCCGAGCAGGAGCGACGTTCGCTGATGCAACTCGCCGAAGCGCTGACCGGACAGCTCGTGGATCTGAAGCTCGACGAGCGCGCTCGCGGGAACGCACAGCGGAGCGGCTGGCTGTGCCGCCTGTGCGACTTCGACGCGTGCGGGCGCCCCGACGGTCTGTGCCCGGCGGCGGAGCGGGTGCGCGCCCGGATCACCAGTGCGAAGGGCATTGATCCCCAACCGAGCGCGTAGAGTCCGGCCACATGATGGAGCTTCGGCGATTCGGGCGAACCGGGTGGGAGGTTCCCGTCGTCGGCCTCGGAACCTGGCAGACGTTCGACGTGGATCCGGGCGAGGAGCGCGGAGCGCGCGAGGTCGTGGCTGCGGTGTGGGAGAGCGGCACCCGCTTGTTCGATTCCTCCCCGATGTATGGACGGGCGGAGGCCGTTCTGGGCAGAGCGCTCGCCGACCGACGCGTCGAAGCGCTGGTCGCCACCAAGATCTGGACAGCTTCGATACCAGAGGGGCAGCGGCAGTTCGAGAGTCAGCTCGGGTACTTCGGTGGCCGGGTCGACTTGGAACAGGTGCACAACCTCGTTGGCTGGCGCGCTCATCTCGACTGGCTCGAGGATGAGCGGGCGGCGGGGAGAGTTGGTTTTCTCGGCGCGACTCATTACTCACCCAGCGCATTCGACGAGCTCGAGGTCGTCATGCGAACGGGGCGCATCGACGCGATCCAGGTGCCATACAACCCGCTCGAGCGCGATGCGGAGCGACGGATTCTGCCCCTCGCCGCCGAGTTGGACCTCGGCGTGATCGCGATGCGACCGCTCGGCGGTGGCTACCTGGCCAGGCAGTTCGACGCGAGCGAACTGTTGAAGTGGACGCTGTCGGACGAACGCGTTCACGTAGCGATTCCGGCGACGTCGAACGTGGCTCACGCACGCACGAACACCGCGGCCGGCTTTGGTGGTTGGCTCTCCCCGGACCAACGGCAGGCGCTGGTCGGTTCGGTGCGGGCATGAACGGGTGATCGAGTAGAAGCCGTCGTGGCGGCGGATGACGGTTCTCGCTCGTACGGGACCGTCAGCGAGCAGCGCGGCGCGTGCTCGAGTCGCGGATCTCGAGCTCGCGGATGCGGTCGAGCAACTCGCAGACGAGAACGGCTCCGGCGGAGTTCAGTCCAAGGTCACGTCGCAACCGGTCCGCCTTTGCGACGCGGGCGGCCGAGGCGGGGGCAAACAAGGGCGCCGCGCGTGTCCCCGCGCACGGCTCGAACAGCCCGAGCGCCAGGTAGCGACGAACGACCGACACTCTCAGCCCGGCTCCGCGAGCGACGGCGGTGAGCTCGATCGGCCGCTCGACGGCTTCCTCGCCGTACGACCGCCCCCGCGGTGCGGCGCGGCGCGCGCTCACTTTCGGTCCTCACGCGGGTTGAACTCCGACCCTGCGGCGAGCTTCTCGAACAGTTCGCGCTCCTCTTCTGAGAGCTGCTTTGGAACGGCAATCTGCACGGTGGCGTAGAGGTCGCCGCGTTCACCGTCCCCCGTCGGCAGGCCTCGCGCGCGCAGCCGCAGCCGGCGACCGCTCGAGGATCCGGCCGGTACGCGCACCTGCGCGGTTCCGGTGAGCGTCGACACGGGGACGGTGGCCCCAAGCGCGGCCTCCCACGGCGCCACGCGCAGATCGATCTGCAGGTCGTCGCCCTGGCGGCGAAACCGCGCGTGGGGCTTGAACCGCACCAGCAGATAGAGGTCGCCGGCCTGTCCACCGTCGCGTCCGGGCGCCCCGTGGCCAGCCACGCGGATGCGCTGGCCTTCCCTGACACCGGCCGGGATGTTGACGGAGACGCTGTGACCGTCCCCGAGCGACAGCCGCTGTCTGGCGCCGCCGAGCGCGTCCTCGAGCGACAGCTCGAGCACCGCCTCGATGTCGCGGCCGCGCAGCGGGCCGGAGGCGCGCTGGGTGCCGTCGCCGAACAGCCGCTCGAAGAATTCCGAAAACACGTCGTCGCCGAACTCAGGGCCGCTGTCGCGGTCGAAGCCCTGGCCGGCGAAGAAGTCCTCGAAGTCACCGCGGTCGGGTGCGTTCTCCTGCGCGCGCCACTGCGCGCCGAGACGGTCGTAACGGCCGCGTTTGTCCGGATCGGAGAGCACCTCGTTGGCCTCCCCCAGCTCCTTGAACCGCTCCTCAGCGTCGGGATCTGCGTTGAGGTCGGGGTGGTACTCACGCGCCAGCTTTCGATACGCCCGGCGGATCTCGTCCTGGCTCGCATCTCGGGGAACCCCGAGGACGTCGTAATAGTCCTTGTACTCGACTGCCATCTGCCTCGAGGCTATAACGTAAGCGGCTCCGCTGACCGCACAGAGGAGGCATAACCCATGAGCGCTGAGGCACCCAGCTTTGAGCGGGACATCAGGCCGCTATTCCGGCCGAAGGACGTCGAGTCGATGTCCTCTGCGTTCGATCTGTCCTCTTATGAGGACGTGCGGACTAACGCCGCGCCGATCTACGAGCGCGTCGCCAACGGCAGCATGCCGTGCGACGTGGCATGGCCACCCGACCAGGTCCAGCGCTTCCGCGAATGGATCGACGCCGGCACCCCAAGCTGAAGGGCAACGAGCAGCCATGACCCCAGTGCATCTCAACGATCATCATCGCGACACGATCGAGAAGATCTTCAGCCACGCGTCGAGCGGAAACATCGAATGGCGGCAGGTGCTGTCACTCCTGAACGCGGTCGGCACGACGACCGAGGAGCACAACGGCAAGGTCAGGGTCACGCTTGGCCCCGAGACCGAGGTGCTGCGCCCGCCACACGGCAAGGACATCGACGAGCAGACCCTCGTCGATCTGAGGCGGATGCTCAGACAGGCGGGCTTCGGGCCGGAGGGCGACCCGGCGACTGCTGATCAGCGCTCGCGTGACCACGGCGATGGGCAGTGGGGCGAGCCCACGTAGGCCGGTGGCCTCGGGTCCACGGGCGCGGCTGGCGGCGTCAGCCGGCGCCGACGCTCGGGAGCGCTAGCTCGTAGACCGCGGCGAGATCGTCGTCGCCGTGGGTGGCTTCGACGCCGCCGATCCGCTCGAAGACGGCGTCGAGCACCGGCAGCTTGACCTCCGAGCCGTTCGCGACCTCCCTGACGAGCTTGAGGTCCTTGAGCGCGAGGCGCACTGGAAAACCCGCCGGGTACTCGTGGCGCTGCATCTCGCCGAGTTTTTGCAGACCGTACGAGGACCCCAGCGGCCCCCCGTCGAGAAGCGTGACGAACTGCTGCTGGTCCAGTCCCATCAGCTCACACAAGTGCATCGTCTCGGCGAGCGCGGCCACCATCGCGATCATCCAGTGGTTGGCCGCCAGCTTCAGGCGCGAGCTGGTGCCGGCCTCCCCCACCCATTGGATTCTCGAACCGAGCGCCGCGAAGATCGGCTCGACCTGCGCGCGCGCCGCCTCCGGCCCTGAGGCGAGGATCGTCAGCTGGCCTTCCTCCGCGGGATGGGTGCTACCCGAGACCGGCGCATCGAACAGCGTCACACCGTGCGCCGCTGCGACCTGCGCGAGTTGGTCGGCCTCGGCCGCACCGACGCTGCTCATCTGCAGCCATATCGTCTCCTCGGGCCACTGCCCGAGCAGCGGCTCGACAACCGCCAGGACGACCTCGGCGCTTGGCAGCATCGTGATCACCGCGTCGGCGGCGCTCACGACCTCACCGGGTGTGCCGGCGACCTCGGCGCCGCGCTCAGCGAGGGCCTCCACGTGATCGGATGTGCGGTCCCAGGCTATGACCGGCACACCCTGGCTCAGCAGCCGATGCGCCATCGCCGTTCCCATCAGGCCGGCACCCAGCAATCCGACCCGACTGTCGTTCTCACCGGTCGACATATCTGTTCACCTCGTTCCGAGCGTCGCGCAAGTGCGCATGCGACCAGCAAGCGTACGCCCGCCTCGGCACGATGTGATTTCACGCGACGGAGGGCGATGCGGCGAGGTCATCATCCACCCGCACCGCCCGGTCGTGACCATCCGGCGGTCGAGGAGGCGGATCTATGCGCCGCGAGTGCGGTGATGGCCGCGAGCGTGGCCGCGAGCACAAGTGGGAGCACGAGGCCCACCTGGACCAACAGCAGCACGCCGACAAACGCCCCGGCGAACATGGCCGTCACGGCGATGAGGCGACGAACGAGATGCCCTCCCGCGCCGCCGGCGAGGCTCGAGTCGGCCCCGATCCCGGTCAACGTGAGCGTTAGCACGGTGGTCGTGAGGTCCGGCACCGCCAGCCGGCGGGCGGTTGCGTTCTGAATACCCATCGCCAGCGCCAACACGGCGATCATCGCGTATCGGGCGCCGACGGGCACGGGCCGGCTCGCGACTGCAGCGATCAACACGGCCAACAGCAGCAGCGGGAGCGCGGTGGCCGTCGCGCCTCGTAAATGCCGAGCCCGATGCTCACCGGACCGCGCCGCGATCCGGCCCCCGCACCCGGCGCCGAGGACAAACGCGCCCAGCGCGATCAGCGAGGCGACCGCTGACACCCCGTGGGCACCGGCAAGGGCGAAGCCGAGGAACACGACGTTGCCCGTCATATTGGCGACGAACACGTGACCAAGCCCGACATAGCTCACCCCGTCCACCACTCCGGTGAGGACCGTCAACAGGATCAAGAGCGGCGGCAGCGGCCCATGCGCGGCACCCCACGGCGCCTGCGCCCGCGCCCAAAGCTCCCGCCCGACGACCGGCCCCGAGCTCACGTCCCCTCCGGTACGAGCTTGCGAACCGAGGAATCTGCCCACGCGGCGAAGCTCGTCCATCGGATCTCGGGAAAGCGGTCACGCAGTGCGCTGATGTCGACCCGATAGCCGGTCTGCTCGAGGAACCGGTACATAGCGGCCAGGTCCGTGCTGCGCGCCGCGACCTCTTCCAGTCCGGTCCGCCGATAGCGGACCAAGCGTTCACCGGCCGCCGATAGCGCGTCAGCCATCTGCCGCGGCGTGGGCTGGTCGCCGGCCACCTCGATCCGGCTGCCGAGAAAGGCTTGACGACGGCCTAGCAGAGTCGCGACGACCGCTCCAAGATCTGCGAGCGCTACCTGCTGGAGCGGGCGCGAATCGCTGAGAGGTAGGGCAAGCTCGCCCCTTGCGATCACGTCCGCCGGCTCACCCAGGTTCTCGTAGAAGTACGTAGGCGCGACGACTGTGTGCGAGATCCGTGAGGCGCGTAGCTGCTGCTCGATCCGCCATTTGCTCTCGAAGTGCGGGATGCCGGTGGCGCGGTCGGCGCTGGCGACCGAGGCCAGGATCAGCCACGGCACGTTTGTCTGGGAGGCGGCCGCGATGAGTCGCTCGCCTTGCTGTATCTCGCCATCTGGACCGTCGCTGAACGGAGTCGTGACGGCGTAGACCGCGGACACGTCGCTCATCGCCGCAGCCAGCGAAGTGGCGTCGAGAAGGTCGCCTCTAACCAATTCTGCATTCAGGGGCTTCAGCTCCGCGGCACGTGCGCTCCCCATGTCGCGGGTCAGCGCGCGCACAGCCCGACCATCGGCAAGCAACGCCCGTACGACCGCGCCCCCATGGACGCCGGTCGCGCCGGTCACGAGCACCGGCCGGCCTTCCGGAGATTCACTCATTTCGCAATCCTGACGACGGGCCGTGCGATGGCAGGATGCTACGCGCGCGGACGACCGCGTCCTACACCGGGGCCGCCGCAGCCCGAAAGGCGCCGGAAATCAAAAGATGCGCTCACGGGACATCCCTTCCCGTGAACGCACCCAATGATGCCCCCAACTACTCGCATCCGTGCCCCTTCCGAACTCGTATCGGCATCTGATCGAGAAGCTTTAGGAGCAATTATGAGGTTCTTACCGAAACCAGCCCCTTAGCAGGCGTTCTCCAGCATCTTCTGGCAGCTCCGGGGGCCATATCAGTCGGTCGCCGGCGGCCCGCGATCCGGTGCGCGGATAGAGGTCGAGTAGGGTCGCCATCGAGCGATCGGCGGCGTCCACGAGCCTTGGTGCGTTGCGTCGTAGCCGGGGACCGGGGCCGAGAACAGGAGGCGGTAGCGGTGCGGCTCCGCCAGCACCCACGCGGTAGGCATCCGCCAGAGCGTGGAGCTGCGCTCGCCCAGACCGAATCGTCGTCGCCTTGACTGCGGCCTCGAGGGATGCCTCCAGATCGTCATAGGCGTCGATGATCAGTTCGGTCAGCAGCTCGTTACGGCTGGCGAAGTAGCGGTAGATCGCGGGACCGGTGAGCCCGAGTTCAAGCGCGATGGCTTTGAGCGAGATCGCCTCGACGCCTCCGTCAGCGAGTTGGCGCAGGGCGATCATCTTCGCTTCCTGCGTCGTGGCTGTTGGAGCGGACCGCAGAGCGAGTGCGCGTGACGACGAACGAATCCTTCGCCGGGGACCCGGTCGAGGCGGACACGGCCGGAATGCAAGCCGTCCTGGACAACTCGTTGACCGCCTGGCTCGAACGCATGAAGGCGCGAGCTGAATCGGATCGTTAGTGCTCGCGCGGCGATCAGCCGGCGTCTGACGAGTCCTTCAGCGCTGGCCGCACGACGAGCACCGACTGCGGCGCGCGATGCACCAATGCGCTGGATACCGACCCGAGCAGGGCGCTCGCAACGGCGTTATGCCCCTGGCTGCCAATAATGATCGCCTTCGCGTCGTGGTCGCGCGCCGCGGCGATGAGCTCGTCCGCCGGCGCGCCGTCACGAACCTCAAAGGTCCAGCTCACTCGCGCGCCATCCAGCACCTCTTCGGTCTTCTGGCGAGCATCGCGTTCGAGTTCATCCAACAAGACAGGCGCCTCAGCCGCGCCGGCGCTGCTCATCTCGATCAACGTCGACGGATGACGAACGTGCACGACGATCAGCGGGACATTCAGCGCGTCCGCCAACGCCCAGCCCCGTTCCAGACCGGCGATCGCGTCGGGCGAGCCATCCATACCAATGATGACCGGGCTACGGTCGAGCTCAGGCGGGTCAGCCAACTCCCGGAAAAGTATATGAGCGCTGGTGTGTGTGCGCGCGGCTGTGATCGTGTCTAGCCGGGAAGGCGATTCGAGTGAATGTTCGGGTCGCTGGTATGCGCGGCGACGGCCGGTCGGCCCAGACCCCCGGGCTAGCCGGGCCTGTCCGGCGGTTCGCCGCCGACGGTGGCGGCGGGTTCGTGGACGATGCCGCCAGCCGTTGCCGGCTGTAGCCTTGCGCTCCACTTTTTCTCGATTTGGCCGTAGCGCCACACGAGCAGCGCGGCGAGCCAGGTCAGGATGAACATGCCGACGATGACGAACCCTGCGGTGTTGACGTTGAAGTTGGCCATGAAGCCCCAGAAGCCGTGGGTCTGGCTGAGGCCCTTGGTCTCGTGTGGGAACAGGCCGAGGACCTCGACCCCGCCGATGAAGAAGCAGATGGCCACGGACAGTCCGGTGATGGCGAGGTTGTAATACACCTTGCGGACCGGGTTGAAGAACGCCCACCCGTAGGCGAGGTTCATGAACAGTCCGTCGATCGTGTCCATCAGCGTCATGCCGGCGGTGAACAGGATCGGCAGGCACAAGATCGCATACCACGGGATGTGTTGGGAGGCCAGCAGTGCGGTGGTGGCCAGAAGGGCAACTTCGGTGGCGGTGTCGAAGCCCAGGCCGAACACGACACCCACCGGGTACAGCTGCCACTCCTTGGTGATGGCCTTCATCCAGCGGCCGAAGAACCGGTAGAAGAATCCGCGATTCTCCAGTTGCCGCTCGAGCTCGGCTTCGTCGTACTCGCCGCGACGCATCGATCGGAAGACACGCGCGATCCCCGCCAGGATGATCAGGTTCAGCAGCCCGATCACCAGCAGGAACGACGCGGACACCACGGTGCCGAACACGCCCCCAAACCGCTCCAGCCCCGAACCGCTGTCCGAGACTGCGTGAAACACCGTCTTCTCCGCGACGACGATCCCAATCCCGATCGCGACGACGACTGTCGAGTGCCCGAGCGAGAAGAAGAAGCCGAACCCGAACGGGCGCGGTTGCCCAGTGTCCCGCCGTTCGCTGAGCACCTTGCGGATGGTGTTGTCGATCGCCGAGATGTGGTCGGCGTCGAACGCGTGCCGGAGGCCCAGGGTGTAGGCCAGTATCGAGACACCGATCCCCAACCCCTTGTAATGCGACGGGACCACGAACGCGAAGAAGACGAAGAACCCGAGCACGTGCAGGCCCGCGATCACGCCGAACATCGCGGTAACCCGCGTCCGCTCCTGGCGCGTCATCGCGGCGAACGACTGGCGGATCACTGCGGCGATGCGCGGGGACCCGGTGGCGGATGAATCGAGCATGGTGGCACTCCTGACCGGAGGGCATCCGGATCCCGCGTTACTCGGGGTCATGGACGCCCTCCGCTGCTGTCCCGGCCAGCCGGCCGGAGCATCCGTTCGGATCAGGAACGAGTGGTCAGGAACTCATCACCGGCACGGGGTGCGGCGCGCCGAGGTAGGGGAACCGCGCCTGCAGGTCGTCGTGCGGCGTCAGGCCGCTCGGGGGAACCTTGCCATGCGTCAGCCAGGCAAAGCGCACGCTGTAGACGTCATCGGTGAGCACGCGACCGTTGGGATAGGCAGCCGGCTTGGCGCGGTCATATTGGAGGATGTCGGGCAGCACCTGCATCGCTGCCGCCCTGGCCTCCTCGGGCGGGTAACCGCCGTTTTCCAGGATCTTGGACCACGGCCCCAGATAGTTGGCGACGTCATCCGCCGGCTGGCGAGAGTTGTAGAGGTTCTTCTCGCCGTCGGGGTTGATGAATGGGTTGATCGTCGGGTGTCCGCCGCGGTCCATCTGCACGAGCTCGCCATCGCGGCGCAGACTGATTGAGGCCCAGACTCCGATCACCGGACCGGCGCCGAGCATCTCACTGGGCACCTCCAGCGCGATCGAATCGACGTTGTTCTCGGCGAAGTCGTCATGCCCGGTCCACACCAATCCGTGCAGGGCACCCTCGACATCGGCGAAGAACGGATCGCTGCGCAGTCCGGCGCACATCCGGATCTGGCCGACTTGAACGGGCCGGGCGGTACCGTCGAAGCTGATCGGTAGGGAATCGGCGAGGAGCTCACCAGCTGGCCCGGGCTCCCTGGCCTGGCTGCCGGTCGCGAGCCAGACCGACGCGGTCTGCACCCCGTTCTCATACTCGGAGAAGGTGAACGTGAACGCGACGTCGGCCTTTGCGTCGCCATCAGTATCGATATTGATCCGATGGACGGCGTCCGGATGGAATTCCGGGCCGGTCGTCACCGGCGGTATCGGCGGTGGGGCGCTCGTCGGATTCGAATCGATGATCAATACCGTCTTGTCAGGGTCCTCTGGTGACTTGAACACGAACAGATCGGTGAAGTCCAGGCGCCTGTCGTCGCCGGGAAACTTGAGATTGTCAGCGCTGAAGTGATTCGACATGATGACTCCTTAGCGAGTGATTGTCTGCGTCTGGAAGCTGGGGTTGGGCCGGTCGTAACTGCGCATGAAATCGAGCAGTGCCGTGTTCACCTGGTCCGCGTGAGTCCAGGCGATCGCGTGCGGTCCACCCTCGATCACCACCAGTTGCACGTCGTCGATCAGGCCGGGCAGCCGGTTGCCGGTCTTGTCCAGCGGCAAGACCCCGTCCGCATCCCCTTGGACCACCAGCATGGGTACGTCGATCCTGGGCAGGTCAGCGCGGAAGTCCGTCGCCCAACTCGAGATACACGCCACCGCGGCGATCGCCGAGGCGCTGGTGGCGAGGCTCAAGCTGGCCTGGTAGGCCTCGTCGCTGACCAGGGTGCCGCGCAGGATGTCGGCGTTGTAGAAGTTGTCCAGGAACCCCTTCATCCACGCCGGGGTGTCAGACTGCGCAGCCTGGACGAACCGATCGAACACGCTTTGCGGCACCCCGTCAGGGTTGTCGATCGTCTGCAGGAGGAACGGCGGGATCGGCGACACCAGTACCCCCTTGGCCACACGCCCCGACCCATAGGCACCCAGGTAACGGGTGACCTCCCCGGTGCCCATCGAGTGTCCGACCAGCACGACGTCCCACAGGTCCAGGTGCTCCAGTAGGGCGACGAGGTCGGCGGCGAGAGTGTCGTAGTCGTAGCCGACGCCGGGCTGGTCGGACTGGCCGAACCCGCGGCGATCGTAGGTGATGACCCGGTGCCCGGCCTCCAGCAGGACCGGGACCTGCCTATCCCACGCCCGGCCGCTGAGCGGATACCCGTGGATCAGCACCACCGGCTGGCCCGCGCCGTGGTCCTCGTAGTGAATCTCGATGTCGGCGGAGTTCTCCCGACCGACGGTGACTTTAGGCATACGAATTCCTTCCTGTCGGAGCGTGCCCACATCCGGACAGCCGAGTGGTGTGACGTTCGGCTTCAGCTGCGGGCCGATACTTGACCGATCGTCACGTCCCGGACGGCGCGTCGCGTCCGGGGGAAGCCCCGGCCAACCCCCGGGTCCTTTCCTCCTCCCCCGTGAAAGGCCCGGGCCGTGTGGATCAGGGGCTGCGGACCGGCGCCGGCGCCGCCCACCCGACGGATTTCACCGTTGCCGCGGGACCGGCCCGCGAGTCGGTCCCCCACGCCTCGTAGGACATCTGCGTCCCGCACAGCGCGCAAGCTTGTTGGACTCGGCGAACCACTCTCCAGAGCGGCTGGCCGACCCGGGACGGTGTCGCACAGACCCGGCGAGCAGGCGATGCATTGTGTCGAGGTCACAACGCACCGGGCCCGTCAGAGAGCCGCCGTCCGAACTTTGGCGATCTAGCCCACAAAAATGGGGGCTGAATCGCCAAAGTTCGCGTCGTCAGGCCATGCGTTCAGCCGTAGCCAACCGCGACCTTGTGAGCCAACCACAACTCCGGTCATTGATGCCGTGAACCCACCGGGTCTGCTCTGAACTCGACAGCAGGCTGACGGCGGGCCGGAGTTCGCGAGCGATCAAAGGGATCACTGCGACACCGAAGATCACGAGAAACCCGGCCAGACCAGGCCGAGCAATGCTCGACCCCGTAATAACAAGCCGGCTCGCGAGCGCCGCCCGCAGATGTTCCAGCGACTAGAACCGAGGTGCGCTCCGGGCCGCCGCCTGTGACGGGTGGCGCCGTTGACCGACGGCCGACTATCTTCTCGAGGAGACCTCATGGCCCTGACAGAAGAGCAAGCACGCGTGAAGGCCGCCTACGAGGCGGTGAAGGATGTCGTTCCGACCGCCGGCTACGCCTACGTGCTTGCCTGCCGCCGGCAGCTTCCACAAATCGACTCACCCGAGGCGCTGGCCGAGTACCGCCAGCTGGCCGACGAAGCCGAGGCGCTGGCCGCGATGGTCGCCGAGAGCCGCCGGCCCGCCTGACAGCGACGGGCCAGCGCTATCAGGCCGGCCACCGGACGATTCACTCCTTGCTCATCCTGGCGGCGCGCGGGGTGGCCAGGGCTAGCTGTCGGGGGCCTCGTACCACGCGACGATCATCGCGCGGCCGAGCGTGTGCGAGAACAGGTTGAAACCGAGGAAGGCCGGCGTGGCGTCCTTGTCGATTCCCAGCGACTCGACGTCGACTGCATGGACGACGTAGTAGTAGTGGTGGCGACCGTGTCCCGGCGGCGGGGCGGCCCCGACGTGCTGTCTGACGCCGGCGTCGTTGCGCAGCTGGAAGGCCCCTGCCGGAAGACCGCTTCCCTGCTCGTCGCCCGCGCCGCGCGCAAGCTCGGTCACGCTCGCCGGGATGTCGACGACCGCCCAGTGCCAGAAGCCGCTCGCGGTCGGCGCTTCCGGGTCATAACACGTCACCGCGAAGCTCGTGGTCCCCTCCGGGAACCCGCTCCACTCAAGCTGCGGTGACACGTCCTCGCCGCCCGCGCCGAACAGGCCGCTCAGCTGCGGTTGATGGAGCTCCTCCCCATCTCGCACGTCTTCGCTGGTCAGCTCGAACGACGGGACTTCGGGCAGGTGGTCGTAGGGGTTGTAGTCAGCCACGATCTGCGTCTCTCTTTCTGCTGCGAGGTGTACGCGGGATTCCGGCGCGATCCTAACCGCGCCGCCGTTTCAGCTCGGCCCGGATGTCCAGGGATCTAGGCTGTGGGGACATGAAGATCCGCTTCGCCGTCGGCCCCCACGCCGGCTCCCTCTCCGGACCGGGGATCGTGGCGTTCGCCGAGGCGCTCGAGGCCGCCGGCTTCGACGGGCTATGGCTGTCGGACCTGCCCGTCGCCCCGGTGCTCGACCCACTCCTTGGGCTGGCGCTCGCCGCCGGGCGCACCGACCGGCTGCATCTGGGGGCGAACCTCGTCCCCCTGGGCCGCAACCCCTTCCTGCTGGCCAAGGACCTGGCCCAGCTCGATCAGATCTCCGGCGGCCGGCTGCTGCTCAGCTTCGTCACCGGCCTCGGGCAGCCCGGGGAGCGCCAGGCGCTCGGACTCGACGGTGCGCGCCGGGGCGACGTGCTGGAGGAGATGCTCGGCCTGGTGCGGAGCTGGTGGGCGGGCGAGGCCGTGGATCATCGATCCGAGCGTTGGATATTCGACCAGTTGGCACCCGCCGCCCGTCCGGTCCAGGATCCGCTGGAGGTGTGGCTGGGTGGACGCGGACCCCAGGCGCTCGACCGCGTCGGGCGCATCGCCGATGGGTGGCTGGGCGCTCAGCTGACCCCGGCCGAGTCCGGACCCGCCCGCCGCCACATCCAGGAGGCGGCGAGTCGCGCCGGGCGCGAGGTCGACCCCGAGCACTTCGGGATGAGCATCCCCTACGCCCGCACCGTCCCCGCGGCCGAACTGCTGGCCCCGCTCGCCGCCCGCCGACCCGACGTCGACCCGCTGGCACTCGTGCCGGTTGGCCGGACCGGCCTGCGCGGCCTCATCGAGAGCTACGTCGACGCCGGCCTGTCGAAGTTCGTCGTCCGCCCGCTCGCCCCCGTCGTCTCCTGGGCGGAGGAGGCTGCGTGGCTGGGCGACGCCATCCTCGACCTGCAGACCTGACGCCCCCGGCTATCAGCGCGTAGTCGAGCAGCAGGCGCGCCGCCGTGTAGGACTCCCCGTGCTCCGCGAGGGCGGCCGTGGCCGCTCGCGCGGCCTCCAGACCGTCCGCAGGGTTGCTCGTCGCCAGCCGGGTAGCGCCGGCCCAGCGGCCGATCCGCGTGCGCCCGCACGCGGATCGCTGATCGAGTCACCGGGATGCACCTGTGCCGACGATGCATTCGTCGACAGTGTCGGCGTGATCGGCGGCGCCGGCGCGTTCAGCCCCAGCCCTGTCCAACGTGCCGTTCAACTTCGGGGTGGCCCGGGCCGGATCGCGATCCACGGCCGCGGCGGTGCGAGCCTCGACAACCCGCTCGGGTCCGCGGCGTCCCACGGCTGCCCCGGATCGACAACGACGACATTGCTTGGATGGCCGCCCACATCGCGCAAGGGACCCCGGTCGACATCACCGGCTGCTATGTACCCGGCTGTCGAGCAAGATCGTCCAGGGCTCGATCGACTTGATGGTGAGCATTCCGTTCCGAGCCCAATTGTCTTGGGCAAGTCGCTCGCGAGCAGCGTGCTCGGAAGCCGCAGACACCGCGTGAAGGATTTCTCGCCCGCCGGCGAGCGGTCCGCCTAGGACGATGAAGCCGGCGTCGACAAGCGAGTCCATGAAGCGCGCGTGCTCGTCCCAGCCGTCCTGCTCGCGCAGGTCGCGCGACCAATCCCACGGGCCACCGCGCTCGAGCCGCACCGCGAAAAACATCGGCCTGAACCTTACGACTCCGGTGAGCCGCGAGGAAGGCTCCAGGACGCGCGATTGCGGAGCGCGAATATTGCCCAACTGAAACGATCGAGTGCATTGAAAGCTCCTTCCGCGCGGGTATGAGAAGGCTGACTCGCATCCCTCCGAACTTTTTCGCGATCCCGCTCGGGCTCGTCGGACTCGCGGACGTCTGGCGCCTGATGGCGGTTCTCCACCGGACTCCAGCCGCGATCTCTGACGGACTGTTCATCGCGTCTGCTGCGGTCTGGTTATTCCTCGGAGCCGGGGCGCTCGGGCGACTGGCTCGCGAGCCGCGCCTTCTCTTCGCCGAGCTGCGAGACCCCGTTCTGTCCCCGTTCTGGGCGATCCCGTTGATCGTTGGGATGCAGCTCGCGGTGGGCCTGCAGCCAACGGGGCCGCCGCCGCGAAGGTCATGTTCATCGTTTTCTTTGTCGCGACGGTCCTGTTCGGCGGCTGGCTCACCGGGCAGTGGATCGCCGGCGAGCTCGACGAGAGCAAACTCCACCCCGGCTACTACCTCCCGACCGTCGCCGGCGGCTTGATCGCCGCCGATGGCGCCGCCGGGTTCGCGTTGCCCGTGTTGATGGTGCTCGCCCAGCTGCGTCTACTGCCCGTCTACGGCCGCCTGAGGTTCAACCCTGGCTCCGGAAGGGGTGATCAAAGGTCGCGGCGGTTGCTGACGCCACCCTTCTGCATCGCCCGATAGACGTAGGTCTCGACCGTTCGAACGGACAGCACCAACTGCTCGGCGATCTCGGCGTTGCTCAGGCCGCGGCGGACCCTCTCGACGATTTGCGCCTCCCGCACGGTCAGCCCGATCGCGTCGGAGTCGAGGCCGTCGATTACCGGTGCGGCCGTACCGTGACCAGGCACGTGCAGCTCGCGCGCTCGCGCCGCGGCGCGGCGTGCCGAATCGTTTCGCCCACCCGCCAGGAAGACGGTCGCCGCCTCGGCCGCGGCCTCCATCGCGTAGACCAGCGTCCCGATCGCGGCGAGCTCGTCTGAGGCCGCCAGCAGCCCGTCGCCATCGCGAGCCGCCGCAGCGCGAGTGTGGGCGGCATGGGCAGCAGCCATACGAGAGTCGCAGCGATCGGCGTAGCCGGTCAGGGGGCCGACGATCTTGGCTGGATACGCCCCCGCCCGCATCGCTTCATAGGCGAGCAGCGTGGCGTAGGCGGGGACGTCCGAGACACCTTCGGCGGCGTCCAGCATCATTCGCTGCGCGCGCTTGGGGTCGCCCGCGTAATAGACAGCCCAAGCCCGGGCGCGCGTGGCGGTCGACAGCTGGGTCGGGAGTGGATCGCGGCCGGCGAGCACGTCGTCGAGGCGCTCCAGCGCCTCGACGGCTCCCACGCGATCGCCGGTCACACTGGCGACGCCAGACCGGTGCGATAGGACCATGACGATGGTGCCGAAGGCGTCTTGGCGCTCGAAGTGCAGTTCTGCCTCCGCGAGCCTGCGCGTGGCGTCGTCGAACCGACCGGCCATGAAATGGGTGTAGCCGAGCGTCAATGCGGCGTGGCCTGCCGCTTCGTGGTCGCCGACTCGCACCGCGTCGCGCATCGCCTGTCTCATGTACTCGCCGAGCCCGGGCCAGTCCTCTCCGGTATGGCACGAGATCAGCTCAAACGTGATGAGCGCGAGCATGTCGCTTTGATCGCGCAACGGGATCGACGGGCGAACGCGGTGCACCACGGCGTAGGCCTCCTTGGCCCGTCCGGCGAAGAACAACGCGAGCGCGTGCATCGGCTCGAGTTGCCGGCGGGCCGCGGTTCCGAGCGTCGGGTCGGCGAGCACCCGCTCGAAGACATCTACGCTGTCGCGCAGCCCGTCGGTCATCGACTGCAGTGAAACCCGCGTCGGCTCGAGCCGACGTCGCCATTCATCCCCCGGCCACCACGTCTGAGCACGCTCGAGCAGCGCCCTGGCCTCGGTGGGACGGTTGAGCCCGTAATAGAGGACCGCCGATACACGCTGCTCGAGGTAGTCCACGGCCTGGTCCTGCGTCTCCAGGGCACCCTCGATGTCGGCGAGGACGCGTTCGGCATCGGCGAATCGCTTGCGCAGGCTGTAAGCCCGGGCAAGGATCAGCGCCGCACTCGCGCCGGCGCCGGCGTCGACCGCGAGCTCGGCTAGCCGCGCTCCCAGCTCGGGGGCGTCAGCCTGGGTGGCGGCCTCAGCTGCCTCGACGAGCAACGGGGTGGGCATCGTGGCGCCCGCATCGAGCAGCCAGCGGGCGATGCGGATCGCGTCGTCGGGAACGCGCGGATCGCGGCGCTGCACGATCTCGGCGAGGCGCAACAAGAGCTGTCGCCGGCGCAGCATCGGCAGCTCGTTACGAACCACCTCGCCGTACAGCGGATGCGCGATGCGAACCAGGTTGCCCGTGGCCGGCGGTCCGACGAGGACGAGCCCACGCGACTCGATCGTCATGAGCGATTCGTAGTCGCTGAGCTCGACGAGCTCGTCGAGCTGTAGCGGCTCGCCGAGGGCCAGCAGCTCCAGGGGCGTACGTTCGGCATTCGTGAGCGCGGCTATGCGCCGGGTGACGAGTTCAGCCAGCGAGCGGCTTATCGGCGGCGAACCCGCCATGTGCCACAGGCCGCGGTCCTGGGTCAGCGTGCCGGCATCCACGGCACCGGCGATGAGCTCGCGCACGTACAGCACGTTGCCCTGGCTGGTCTCATACACCCAGCGCAGCACACTCTGCTCGACCGGCCCGCCGAGCGCCGCCTCGACGAGCACGCCGACGGCATCGTCGCTGAGGGGCTCGAGCTCCAGTCGCTGCGCGCTCGCATCCTTCCAGAGCGAGATGATTGCGTCGGGACACGGCTCCCCCGAGCGCACGGTCACGATCACGAACGCGGTCTCCGTCACGGTCAGATGCAGAACGAGCGCCGCCGACACCGGGTCGAGCAGCTGCCCGTCGTCGACCCCGAGAACCACCGGCCGTCCGTCGGCGGCCCGGCGCAGGCTGTCGACGCTGCGGCGCATCAGCTCCAGCGCGTCGTCCGTGCGGACCGCCTCGGGCAGAAGCCCGGCGAAGGCCCCCAACGGAACGGTCGCGGCGCTGCTCGTCGCCTGAACCCACGCGACCACCGCGCCCTCGCTCCGCGCCGCGTCGCACGCAACACGAGCCAGCCGCGACTTCCCGACACCCGACGGCGCGCCGACGACAACCCCAGGGCAATCGGCCCGCGCCCGGGCGTCGGCGATCCGGGCCAACTCGGCGTCACGGGCGACTAGCGGCCATGACACAGAGGGCGAGGACGCAGTCGGCGGCATATCGCCACGAGAAGTCTAGATGGACGCTGCGTCTCCGACCGGCTCCATGTCCAGGCCCGAACCGCTAGGCATCGTGGGCTGCGCGGCCAAGCCCGGTGACATACCGCTGCTCGTTGGCGGCCGCCGACTGCCGGAGCGCGTGCGCTGCGGCTAGAAATCGTCCACGATCACGGGCCGAACGCATCTCTAGCTCGTCAGCCATGCGCTCGAGCAGATCGGCGAAAGAGGCTTGCGCCTTCGCCATCTCCCAGTGATCCTCCGCGGATCTGACGGCCAAGATGATCCGCTCTTGTTCGTCGCGGATCTCAGAACGTAGGCGTTCGTCACCCATGTCCAAATTCTCCTCCATCCGCCGCGCTCAGCACTCGTTCGGGAGGTCATCGTCAAGCCGTCCTTGACGGGCGGGTTGCGTCAGGCTAGCCTTGACGCTGTGAGCGCGGTGCCGAGCGTCGAGCAACTGAGGCGTGAGATCGCGGCGGGCACATCGCTCGAGCAGCTGGCCGGCGCGAGCGAGCTGACTGACCGGCTGCGCGCTCGGGGCGACGAGCTGCTCGACTCCTACGTGGAGGCTGCGCGAGCGAGCGGGTCGAGCTGGACGGAGATCGGTTGCACGCTGGGGACAAGCAAGCAAGCCGCCCACGAGCGATTCGGTGCCCTGGCCGATCCTCCACCCGGACAGGCACCGTTCGGGCTGACCGGGACCGCCGCCGACGTGCTCACGTCGGCAGCCGACCAGGCACAGGACCTGGGGCATCACTTCGTCAAACCCGAGCACCTGGTTCTAGGGCTCCTCGCCCAGCCCGACGAGCTGGCTGCCGAGGTGCTCGCCGAGCTCGGGGTCACCGCAATCGCGGCGCGCGAGCTCGTTGTTGAGCGGCTCGGCAAGGGAGCGCCCCGACCGGCGGGATCGTTGGGCGTCTCGCCAGAGACCAAGCGGCTGCTGGAGCGCTCGCGCGCGATCGCCAAATCACTCGGCAACCGCTGCCCGAAGACCGAGCACATCCTGCTCGCCGCCACGTCCCCCAAACTTCACAGCCCGGCGGCAACCCTGCTTGCCGACTGCGGCGCGACACCGGACAGGGTTCGTGACGAGCTCACACGGATGCTTCTCGCCGAGGCGCCCGAACTCGCCGCGCGACTGCACGACCGATCACTGCTTCCGCGCGTGCGGATGCGAAGGCTCTGACATGTCGACCCCCGATTCACCAGGAAGCTCCGGGCCCAAGTTGACCCTGACTCATGGGGATCCTGTCGCAGTCGAGTTGACCTCCGCGATCTACGGCGGCCACCTGGACACGCTCCGACGCATCCTCGCTGACCGACCGGAGCTCGCTTCGGCCCGCATGATCGGCCGCAAAGGCGTCGAAGGCGGCTGGCGCACGCCGCTGCACGTCGCCACCGACTGGCCCGGCTACTTCCCCGCCGCACCCGCCGCGGCCGCCCTGCTCCTCGAGGCGGGGGCGGACCCCAACGACAACAACGGCGGCGACCGCCCCGAGACGCCGTTGCACTGGGCGGCCAGCACCGATGACGTAGACGTGGCAGTCGTGCTCATCGACAACGGCGCCGATCTCGAGACACCGGGTGGATCGATCGGCACCCCGCTCGACAACGCCATCGGGTACGCCTGCTGGCACGTCGCCCGACTCCTCGTCGCCAGTGGCGCCAGCGTCGACAAGCTTTGGCACGCGGCCGCGCTCGGGATGCTCGAACGGCTGGAGCAACTCGTCGGAGAGCGGCCCGAGGCATCCGGCGAGGTGTCCCAGGCGTTCTGGCACGCCTGCGGTGGGGGTCAACGACGCGCTGCGGAGTACCTACTCGCTCGAGGAGCCGACCTCAACTGGATTCCGGAGTACGCCGAAGGCACTCCGCTGGATTCGGCCACCTCTCTCGGCACCAGGCACGAAAACGTGATCACCTGGCTGCGGGAGCGAGGCGCTACGTCAGCGAACTCCGAGGACTGAACTCAGTGTCGGTAGCAATCGGGTCGGCGGGCGCCACCGGGCCGAGCCGACGCCACCCAACCGGCCCGCCGCCGATGCTCATCGTCCGGCGTGCTCGCCGCGTGGCGCCCCGGGGCCGGGAGGGAGCTCGATCTCCCCGCGCGCCGCCTGTTTGCCGCAGCGGTCGCAGCGGAGGTCTGGGCCGATGTTGCCTCCGCAGCCGGCGTGGAGGGTGAGTCGGGGTGGGCCGCCCGGGGTCGGGTAGTGGCGGTCGCCCCATTTCATGAGCACGATCAGGGCGGGCGCGAGCTCGCGTCCCTTGTCGGTGAGCACGTACTTCGGCCGGCCGGGGCGCTCTGGGTCCGGAACGCGTTCGAGCAGCTCCTCGTCGCACAGCCGCTTGAGCCGGTTGGTGAGGACGTTGGAGGCGATCCCGAGCTTCGCCTGGAACTCCTCGAACCGCGTCAGGCCGACGACGGCGTCGCGGAGGATCAGCAGCGTCCAGCGCTCCCCGACGACCTCGAGTGATCGGGCGATCGAGCAGACCTGGTCGGGATAGTCGCGTTGGAGCACGCTCCAATCGTAGCTGACTTGCTTGACAAAAGCCAGAGTCCCGCGTAGTCTGCCTTGCGTGACGCAAGCTAGCCGACCCGAGGAGGAGTCATGAAACGCAAGCCCCTGATCCTGGTCTCGCTGCTGCTGGCGGCGTTTGTGATCAATCTCGACACGACGATCGTCAACGTCGCGTTGCCGTCGCTCGTGCGCCAGCTGCACGCGTCGGACTCGCAGCTGCAGTGGGTCGTGGACGCGTTCAACTTGCTGTTCGCCGGATCGGTGCTGGCCGCGGGCAGCCTGTCTGACCGGTTCGGGCGCAAGGGGATGCTGCTCGCCGGCCTGTCGGTCTTCGGTCTGGCGAGCCTGGCGGGCGGGCTGATGGACAGCGCCGGCGCGCTGATCGCGGCGCGTGCGGTGATGGGCGTCGGGTGCGGCGATGGTGTTCCCGTCGACGCTGTCGCTGCTCACCAACGTGTTCACCGAGCGCGGCGAGCGCGCCCGGGCGATCGGCTTGTGGGGCGCGATCACGGGCGTGGCGATCGCGCTCGGGCCGATCGTCGGCGGCTGGCTGCTCCAGCTCTCCGACTGGCGCAGCATCTTCTTCGCGATGGTGCCGATCGCCGCCGTCGCCGGTGTCCTGGCCGCCCGCTACGTCCCGACCTCGCGTGACCCGCACGCGCCCCGCACCGACCGCGCCGGGTTCGCGCTGTCGACCGCGACGATCGGGCTGCTCGTCTACACGATCATCGAGGCCCCGAACCACGGTTGGGGAAGCGCGCGGACGCTCGGCAGCTTCGCGCTGACCGCGGTGCTGGCGGCGGCGTTCGTGGCCTGGGAGCGGCGCACGGAGCAGCCGATGCTCGACGTGAGCCTGTTCCGCAACCCGCGGTTCACCGCCGCGAGCGCCTCGGTCGCGATCTCGTTCTTCGCGCTGTCGGGGTTCATCTTCCTGGCCACCCAGCTGTTCCAGTTCGTCAAGGGCTACGGCCCGCTGTCGACCGGCGTGCGCCTGCTGCCGGTCGCCTCATTCGTCGCGATCTCCTCGATCCTCGGCACCAAGCTGGCCGTCCGGTTCGGCACGAAGCTGATCGTCGCCTCCGGGCTGTTCTTGATGGCCGCGTTCTACCTGTGGGTTTCGACTTCATCGGTCACGACCGGCTACGGGACGATCGCCGCCCAGATGGTCGTGCTCGGGACCGGGATGGGCCTCACCAGCGCGCCCGCGACCGAGGCGATCATGGGCGTCGTCCCGAAGGCGAAGGCCGGCGTCGGGTCGGCGGTCAACGACGCCACGCGCCTTCTCGGCGGCACCCTCGGCGTCGCCGTGATCGGCAGCGTTTACGCGTCGCTGTACGCCAGCCGGCTCACCGGCGCGCTCCCCTCGGGATTGCCTGCCAGCGTCGTGCGGACCGCGCACGCATCCGTCGGTGCCGCGCTCACGGTCGCAGGCAAGCTGACCCACGCCGGCCATCCGCTGCTCGCGTCAGCCATCCACAACGCCGCCAACTCGGCCTTCTTCCAGGGCTTCCACGTGGCCAACTACGTCGCCGCCGGCATCGCCGCCGCAGGCGCCGTGATGGCGCTGGCGCTGCTGCCCGCCCAACCGACGACCAGCCGCGACGACACGCCAGAGGTGCCGGCACTTGGCACGCCCGCCACCGCCGCAGCGCACAGCTGACCCCACCCCAAAGCGACAGGAGACAGAAACCATGAGCAGCCAGCAACTCGACCCCGCGCGTGACCGCCGCCGGCTCCGGGATCGGCCGGGCGAGCGGGTTTGAGCTGGCCAGCCCGGGCCAGCCGGGCGCCGCCAACGTCGACGCCGCGCTGGAGCGCAACCGCGCCTTCGCCGCCGCCGGCGGCCACCAGGGCGCCGTCGTCTTCCCCAACCTGCGCCTGTTCGTGATCACCTGCCTCGATCCGCGCGTCGACCCCGCGCACTTCCTCGGCCTCGGCCTCAGCGACGCGATGGTCGTCCGCAACGTCGGCGGCCGGGTCACCCCAGAGGTGATCAACGACGTCGCCTTCATCGGCCAGCTCGCCGAGAACGTCCTGCCCGACGGCCCGCTGTTCGAGGTCGCCGTGATCCACCACACCCAGTGCGGAACCGGCGCGCTCGCCGACGACACCTTCCGCCGCCGCTACGCGCAGCGGATCGGCGCCGAGGAGTCGACCCTGCGCGAGCACGCCGTCCTCGACCCCGCGGCGACCGTCACCCGCGACGTCGAGCGCCTCCGCTCCGCACCCGCGATCTCCCCGCGCGTCACCGTCTCCGGGCACGTCTACGACGTCGTCACCGGCCTAGTGCAGACGGTCATCCCCGCCAGCCGCTGAGGAGATCGAAGCGTCCAACCACTCAGGCACCCCAAGGAGACAAATCCCATGACAAACACGGTCTGCGGCGCCGCCCCGTGGCCGTAGCGGCGGTGTGATTGCGAAGTGGCAGGACGCGATCGTCGAACATCCGGCACACGTCGATCGATTCGCAACTGCATTTGCTGCAGATCTTCAGCACCCGGCGCACGGACGTCGCCCGGGCGATCAGATCGTCGAGCTCGGGCACCTTCAGCGTCGCTAGCTCACGCAGCCGCTCGTGCGCGGGCTGGTCGCGGGAGCCGAGCAGGTCGCGGATCTCCTCGAGTGTGAATCCGACCCGCTGAGCCGCGTCGATGATCGCCAGACGCCGGAGCACGTCCTCGCCGTAGCGGCGCTTCCCCGCGAGGCGCTCCGGCAACGGCAGCAGTCCGCGCGCTTCGTAGAAACGGATCCGCGACGCGCTCATCCCGGCGCGCTCCGCCACCTCGCCGATCGCCAGCTGTCCGACGGCCTCACTCATCTCGCGGCGCTCGCTTGACTTCAACCCGACTTCAAGAGCAAGCGTACCGACATGCCCTAGCCGCCGACTGATGCGGATTAGTCGCGTCGCAGGCCTAGCCCTAGCTGACGCAGCCGACTCAGGTTGTCCTCGACCCCGGCTGCCCCAACGAGCTTGCCCTCCCTGATCCGGAAGATGTAGATCTCATCGACGCCCTCGAACCGCCTCCCGGTCGCCGGCACGCCCAGCCAATCGCCCAGATGCGTCCCCGAGCACCTGAAGTGAGCGACGACCCGGTCCTCCTCCGCGATCAGCTCGACGATCTCCATCTCAAAATCCGGAAACGCGCTCCGGAATGGACGAACCCAACGCTTCGCGAACTCCGCGAACTCGCCGGCGGCAAGCTCATCAAGCACATCGATATTCCTCTCGCCCACCGCCTCCTCAACCAGGCGGCGCACCAACAGCTTGTTCTCCTCAACCGACATGCGCTTCCCGTCCTCTCCAAGGCCGCCGTCGCCTCACAACACAGCAGGTGCCTCCACGGCGGCCGCCAGCTCACCCGCTCCTCGCCACACTCGCGCGGCGGACCGAGCCTTCAACGACGACGCGGAGGCCGAACCCGGCGCTCCGCCGCCGAGCAGTCCAAGCACAACACGCTGTTGGGCATCGCTTTCAACCGACCGCTGGAGATTGGTCCACCGCACGCATCGCAAATGCCGTAGGTCCCCTCGTCCAGCTTCGCCAGTGCTCGCTCGGTGCGATCCAAACCACGCTCGAGCGCCTCGCCAACACCGATGTCCGTCAAGCGGGTCACCGCCTCAGAGGTGCCATCGCCGATCCGTTTGCCGAAGCTCACGGCACTGCCAAGCTCGGGGCGCTCTGCCAGCACCCCCAACCGCTGGCGGTCACGGTCCCGACGCGCTTCAAGTTCAGCGCGCACGGCGTCGAGGTCGAGATCATTGGATGCCACCATCCGTACCGTACCCCCAGCGTGTCCTCGAGCATGTTTGGCGATCCGATCGGCGCGATTGCGCAAGAAATCCCGACGCGCAAAGGCCGGGCTTGTTCTCGACGAGCCCACTCCATGGGCGGTGGCGGCCAGCTAGGGTCACCGCAGTGGGTGAGCTGCCGTTCCCAGATCCGTCGCGGTGGTCGCGCTGTGCCTGACCCCGGCGTCCTGGTTCTGACTGATCGCTTCGACATCACGCTCGAGGCGGTCTCGCGCGTGGCCTGGCGAGGCGAGCGAATTGCTCTGTCTAAGACGGCGCTGGAGACGATGGATCGCTGCGCGGCGGCCTTTGATGCCTTCGTGGCGTCAAAGGTGCGAGCGAATCCGCAGGCGTTGATCTACGGCGTGACATCGGCGCCTGGAGATCGGGCGACGGTGGCTCTCGGTCCCGAAGCGCAGGCCAGCCGGCCGTCCCGACTGTGGACGGCTATGTCCTACGGCGACCCGCTGCCGGCGCGGGTGACCAGGGCGATCGTGCTGGCACGCCTGGCGAATTTTCTGGGCGGACACGCGGCGGTGCGCTCCGACGTCGCCACCGCAGTCGCAGACATGGTCAATGGCGGGCCGCTGCCTGTCGTCCCCGGGCAGTCGAACGGAGGCGCGGGCGAAGTGCTGCCCCTCGGCACCCTGTTCTACGCGCTCAGCGACCGCATCGAACTGTTCGCGAAAGAACGCATGGCGCTGATCAACGGCTCCCCATGCGCCGCCGCGCTGATCGCTGACACAGCCCTGGCCGGGCGCGCCCGTCTGACCGTCGCGGAGAAAGTCTTTGCGCTGGTGGCCGACATCACGGACGCCCCGCAAGAGCACTACGCCCCGGATCTGGAACAGCTCTGGGGCGACGAACACGAAGCGGCCGCGCTTCGTTCACTACGCGCGCTGCTCGGCGACCGGTCTCAGCCGCAGCAAAGTCATCAGGCCTCGGTGTCGCTCCGCATCCTCCCGCGCATCTTGGGGGCGAGCCGCCGAGCTCAATCCTTCGCCGAAAACGCGGCCAACGTGTCGCTGTCCTCGGTGACCGACAACCCCGTCTTCCTTCCCCCCGGCGAGCGCCATCCGGACGGAACGGTGTACTCCACAGGGGGCTTCCACAACGCCCAGGCAGCGCCGGCAATCGATGCTCTGGCCTTTGCCCACGCCGATCTGTGTCAGCTCAGCCAACGCTTGAGCGACCATCTCTTTCAGCATCCGAAGGTCGCGACAGTGGTCGGGGGAGACGAATGGTCAGTCAAGCCGCTGCACATGGCGATCAACGGGTGGGCTGAAGAGGCCCGGGCCGCCGCGCAGCCCACGCTGCTCTCGCTCGGAGGCTTCGGACAAAACGATGTACCGGAGCTGGCCTTTCTGGCGTGGCGCAAAGCCGCGACGGTCGCGCAATGTTTGGACGGAGCCCTGGCTGGCTTAGCCGTCTTAGCGTCGCAGGCGCTCTATCGGCAGCGGCGCGAGGCGCCAAAGCCCGTGCGGGACCTCGTCGAACACGTCCGCTCGTTCGTCGCACCCGTTGATGAGCCTCGACCAATCGGATCCGAATGCCAGCGCCTCTACGAACGGCTCACCGATGCCGCCACCGGCGGGGCGGCGATCGCCTGAAGTCCCTGCGCCTGACCGGATATTCCAGTGCAGGACGACGGTTCTCTACCCGCGGCCGCGGGTAGAGCGGGGACGTGAGCGGCGTGGTTCTGTCAGCCAACGAGTCGACGTAGTCAGCGATGGCTTCTTACTCGGTCAACGAGGCGGGTGTCGAGCACGCGAGACGGTTGATCGGCGCTCGCCAGTACGTGCTGCGCAGCCGGTGGGGCGAAGTCCAGCCCGCGGCTGACGCCGAGAACGCCTATCTGGAGTCCCACGACTGGGACGCGTACGGGCGCTGGTTTCTCGGGCTCACCGACGGTGCGAACGAGGACACCAAGGCGCGCTACGCGTTCGTTTTCGGGGATTTCCGGCGCATCCATCGCTCGGGGCTGATCGCCTGCCACTATCGCGCCGCCGAGTGGCGACACAAGGCGATCGAGCTCGCCGCCCACGAACTTCTGCAGGAGCTCGACGAAGCCACCGCGTAGCTTCACTGCGTGGCGCCCCGCCGTTTCGTACGGCGTGCGATTGAGAAAGCTCGCTGCGTCGCTCCGGTGAGACCCGGCGGTTACATCAGCCCGCAGGTTCCAACACGAACACCGGGATCTTCCGGTCGGTCTTCGTCTGATACTCGGCGTAGTCCGGCCAGACCTCCACAGCTCGGTCCCACCACGTCGCGCGCTCCTCGCCGGAGACCTCGCGCGCGGTGTAGTCACCCTTGGCGCCCTCGTCCTGAAGCTCGACGAGCGGATGCTCTACGAAATTGCGATACCACGCCGGATGCTCGGGTGCCCCACCCTTGGATGCGACGGCCGCATACACGCCACCGTGCTCGACCCGCATAACGGGGTTCTTGCGCAACTTGCCGGAGCTGGCGCCCAGCGACGTGATCACGACCACCGGGACGCCACTCAGCTTCGTCCCCTTGGTTCCACCGGAGCCCTCGTACTCGGCAACCTGGTCTCGGACCCACTTCGAAGAGCTCGGCTCATATTCGCCCTGTAGCGGCATCGTTTCTCCTTTGAGCTGGTTCTCCAGGGAGATTAGAAGAGCCGGCCTCGCGGCTCGCTCGCCGGTCGACGCGCGTCGGCGCACGGGGCCCTGGTCAGATCGCCGGCCCGAGCAGAGTCAGCCGTTCCAGGCAGCCGAGTCGCCGGCGGCGATCCGCGTCGGCTGGCCGCCGCCGAACGGGACCGTCTCGACGACACCCTCGTGGAACAGGAGCGCCGACGACCGTCGCTCGACCAGCAGGGTCCGGCCGTCAGGCGATATCCCGGCGGCCTGCAACTTCGTGCCGCCGGTGGCGAGGGCGCGGACCCTTCGCGGCGACAGCTGAACCGCTAACGGGATGATGACGCCCGGTCCCTCGTACTCGGCGATCAGCCGGTTGCCGTCGGCCGACGCCGCCAGCGGCACGAGACCCGAGACGAGCGCCCGGGGCGTCACGTGCGTCAGCTGTGTGCTGTGGCCGCCGCGCAGCAGCCATAGCTGGTAGATGGGCAATGCGCCAGGGCCAGGACGCGTCTCCCGGTCGTAGACGATCCCTTTGGCGGTCCACAGCGGTCGGAGGCTGTTCCCATCAGTGGTCAGCTGCGTGAGGTCAGAGCCGTCAGGGTTGACCGTGTAGAGGTTCGCCACGGTGTCATCGACCTGTTCCGAGCGCGCGTCGTAGCCGTACACGAGCCGGTCGGGTCCGGATGGGGCGAAGCTCGCGCCCCTGATGTCCCCGATCGCGGCCGTCCTTGCGGTCATCGTCCTGGTGTCGATCACCGCCAGCCCGGTGCTGATGAACTGCGCCCGGTTCGTCTGCAGCAACACGGCCAGATACCGGGAGTCAGGCGACCAGGCCAGCGGGGTCGCGATCACACGGTCGGTGAAGAATGAGGGCGAGCGCCTCGCGGCCGTCGCGTAGACGGTTAGGGCTGGGCCACCACTCCCGAAAGCACTGCTCGAGACCATGCGCCCGTCGGGCGCCACCGACGGGTCCTGTCCTTTCCCGACGTCGCGCGTGCCACCCGGACCGGTGACATAGAGCTCGCTGTTCGCGATCGCGCGGACCTGGGTGTAGGCGATGACCGGCCGCGACGACGTGGCACCGGCGACGGCAACCGCCGCGGCGACGGCTGCCAGCAGCAGCACCGCAACGACGGCCGCGATCAACGCCCTCACCAGGCGAATCGTACCTTCGCTACTAGCTTGAGCTGGACGCCGGAGTCAGAGCGCCTCGAACGCGCCGCCATCCCATACTCGCCCGAGGGGTGAAAGCGGATGACACCTTCCATAGCGACGATGCGATGAATGGAGCGCTCAAGTTAACTTACGAAGCACCTGCTCGAGGTCCTGTGGGTTGAACGGCCATGCGAACAACGCACGTTCGTGTCCGGTCGCGTCGAGAACGTACGCCGCCTCGGTGTGGTCGACCCCATCTATGACGGTGCCATTTATCCGGGACTTCGTCACCTTGACGTCGATGCTGTAGTCCTTCCACACCGCAGCTAGGTCCGCCGGACGGCCGATGGCCCAACGCCACTGGGGGACGAGACGCCACTCCCGATCGTCTTGGCGGAGGTACCGCCGCGCGTTCGCGTACACGTCGACGTTGACCGCGATGATCACCGGCCGATGAGCTGCCGGGATCTGACGTTCCATCTGGTTGAGCACCTGCGCTTCGAGGGGGCAAAAGTTGCGACACAGCGGATCGACAAACGTGACGATCACCGGGTGTCCTCGGTTCGCCGCGACCGAGACAGGTCGGCCGTCCTCGTCACGGAGTGAGAAATCAGGGGCGCGGCGATCGCCGGCACCCCAGCTGTACGCCGGAGGCGAGACCAGCGAGACAGCCGAGTAGGCGGTCGGAGAGCTAGTGCCGCGGGAGCGGCCGAAGGCAAGGATCGGCGCGGCGACCGCGACGGCGCCGAGCAGCACCAGGGCGGGAATGACCCACTGCAGCTCTCGCGGCAGCCGGGAACTCCTCGGGGCCTCTGGTCGTTCCCGTCGCAGCGCGACGCGACGCCGCACGCGCGTGATGACGATCGCGAACGCAACTACTGCGACGATTCCGCCAGCCACGGCGCCGATAATCGTAAGGGCCGCAGCGCTCCCTGCCCGCGCCGATCCGCTACCCCCGGCGGGCTGGCTCGGCGGAAGCGTAACTCCCGAGGCGCCTGCCAGCCGGCGTATGGCAACCGCTGCCGCAGGAGCCAGGGCCGCCCCCGCGCGGCTGTCGAACGGCACCGTCGCGAGCAATCGATAGGTGCGTGCGGTGGGGTGACCCGGCCAGTTGAAACCAAACCCATTCGGCATAGCGACCAGCAACCGCTGCCGCCTGTCAGCGCGCGACAACTCTACGCCGAGGAACCGCGCATACGCGCGCGGCTTATCCCAAAGCTCAGGGACCGACCCCAGGTCGTAGGAGCTCGAGATGACCGCGACTCGGATCGCGAAGCCTGCGCGGTTTGCCGCAGTCACCGCGGCAACCAACTGGCGCTGAGCAGACGACATGCCGGTCGACTGCGAGTTCAGGAAGACCTGATTATCGACCAGATAATCGCTAGCAGGGTCGGTGTCGGCGCGCGCGACCCCGCCCCATACCATAACCAATGCGACCGCCAGCGCCAGTATGGCGCTCGAGCGACCGACGCAATATGCGACGCTCGCCCGAGCGCATGCAAACCGGCCCGTTGCTAGCACAGCTGCGACAGATCCATGGTCACCCGTCGAGCCAGCTCGCCCGGCGTCTCCCACGCGGGAACTCCGCCGCGGGCCGCCCGAGGTGCCCGCTTGGCGACGGAAGCAACCGCCGCGCTGCTCGCCGCGTATGGCCCGATCAACTCCCGCGGGGTGTACAGATGCCCGTTCTGCATCACATACACATCGTTCGCGATCGTCTCGATGTTCCGCAACGGGTTGCCGTGGATGACGTCCATGTCAGCGATCATCCCCGGCTGGATCGTGCCGAGCTGGTTAGAGACCCCCATATCCTTCGCGGGCTCGACGGTCGCCGCGCGCAGCGCCTGATAGTTGCCCAGGCCGGTCTGTGCGACCTCGCTGATCGCGATCACCTGTCCGAAGTTGCCAAAGCCGATCGGGTTATCGGTACCGATGAGCACCGTGCCACCCGCAGCGGCGATTTGCTTCAGTGCTTTAGTCGTCCCGACTTGGGTTGACAACCCCGCGGCCGTGAGCGGGGGTTGCGCGAACTCCTGCTGTGCCAGCGCGTACTGCCACGGGCTCTGCAGCGCCTTGATCCGCGGGTCGCTTGTGAACGGCTTACCGTTGATGTCGGGAAGGAAGTTCGCCGCGCCCGTGTACGGCGTGGTGGTGATCGACATTCCCGAGCGGGCGTACAGCTGGATCGTGTCCTGGTAGGCGACGACGTCGTTGGACACCGCGATCTGGTAGCCCAGACGCTGCGTCGCCCAGTGCGAGCCGCCATCCTGGCCGTACGCCAGCGCCGGCCAGAAGTAATGCGAGAACGACGGTATCCCGAGGGTGTGACCCGCCTGAATCGCAATCTGCTCGTAGCTGTTGGGGAGCCTCACGTACGTCTTGAGGATGTCCGGCTTCAGCTTGGCGAGCCGCGCAAGATCCGTGGTCAGCGCCGACTTGGTCGGATCCGCCCGCATCCACGCGTAGAAGATCCTGCTCCCGTCGATCGGCTCTGCAGACCAGAAGTATCGAGGGCCGGGGGCCGCGCCGGACTGCTGGGACTCGACCTCCTCGAGCGAGTGGTACGGCTCGTCCCCCATCGAGATCTCGGTCGTGATCCCCATCGCGAGCTCGAGACGATTCGCGCGGCCACCCGCGAACGGCTGATCCATCCCCTCGTGCGCGTGCGACTCCCACAAGCCCGGGATCACGGTGTCCCGGGACGCATCCACGTAGCGGACGCGTGCGCCGTACGTTGACCGCCGCTGAGCCGGCCCGACGCTCACGATCTTGTTGCCGCGGACCACGATGTCCACGTTGGTCCGCTCGGAACCGCTCGTTCCCGCCCACAGCCTTCCAGCGTGGATCACCGTCTCGCCCGATGGGGGCGCCTGGGGCCGCCACGTTAGATCCACCGGCACCGTCTTCGGCCCGCCCCCGTTGATCGAGATCAGCCGCAGCGTGCCGGCCGAGTCATACAGAATGTGCCGCGAGTCTCCCGACCAGCTCAGCTGATCCGCCGCCTCCGTCGTTAGCCGCCTAGCCGCGCCGGTCGGTGCCCCGGTCGCAGGATCGACCGGCACGACCTGCAGGACGTTATCCATCACGTAGGCCATGAACTTGCCGTTCGGCGACCACACCGGCCCGTCGTCCTCCACCCGGTTGCTGAGCGTCTCATACGGCTTCGCGGGATCCGCGAAATACTCGTTCGTCGCACCCGTCGTGGCGTTGACTGTCTCGATCTTGCTCACACCTTCGCGGAAGCGGTTCGAGTACTGCTGCAACACCGCCAGCGCGATCGTGTTGCTGTCCGGCCCCCACGTCGGCCGGCCCGGCTCAAAGTCGGAGTTGATGGCGAGGCCCGCGGAGTTCGCCGCCCCCCAAACCTTCTGGAACTGCCCCGTCGCGACATCCGCGACATACATCTCTCGGGCACCAGCCTCCAGATCGAGCGTGTCCAGGAACGCGATCTTCTTCCCGTCAGGCGACCACGCCAACTGCACCTCCGGCCCCGTGAACGGCGCCGTCAACTTCCGCGTCTTCCCCGTCCGCACTTTGCGGATAACGATCGCCATCGATCCATCCGAGTCCGTCGAATAAGCCAACGACCGCCCGTCCGGCGACCACGTCGGATCCGCCTTATAGAAGTGACCGTGAGTCAACGCGCGCGGCTTGTGACCGATCGTCATCAACCACAACTGATTCAGCGCGACGAACGCCACCTGCTTTCCGTCCGGCGACAACGCCGGGCCGACAATCCCCACAGCCTGCTGCTTCGCCGTCGACGAAAAGTTGTAGCTCTTCATCGGATAGGAAGCCCGCGCGAACGACACCCGCGCCGAGAACGGGATGTTCGTCACGGCCCCGTTCGTCACGTTCCGCTGCCAGATCTTCCCATTCGCCGCATAGACCAGCGTGTCATCCGACGACCACGGCGCCGGGAACGCGAACACATCCTCGTCGCCCGACACCGCCTGGCCATTCACAAACAACTGCGTCAAGGGCCCAGCATTCACGCTCGTCGGTCCCTCGCCTGCACTGCCCTGCCCCACGTACGCAAGGTTCTTCCCATCCGGCGAATACGTCGGGGAGTACAGCGTCATCGAGGAGTTCGTGTAGAGCATCTGAACCGAACCCTGTCCGTTGGCAGCGACCGAATCGATCGAGTGAGTCGAGTCCACATACGTGATATGCGAGCCGTCCGGCGTCCACGTCGGGTAGTAAGCATTGCTAAGCACCGCGTCATGCGTGATCTCGGTCAACTGACCGGTCGCCAGCGTGAGCACCCACACGTTGTAGCTACCGCTCGCAGCCCCGGCTGGCGATCCCGCCGGCGGTCGATCGGAGGAAAAGGCAATCTGTGTCCCGTCAGGAGAGAACACCGGCTCGCGATCGTCGTAGTAGCCGAACGTCAGCTCACGGACGTTCGACCCGTTCGAGTTCATCGTCCAAACGTGGAAATTCCCACTCTTATACGACTGGAACGCGATCGTCTTCCCATCCGGCGACCATGTCGGATAAGCCGTGTCTTGTGACAAGCTCGAGATCCGCGTTGCCGTGCCGCCGGTCGCCGGCATCGTCCACAAATTCCCCATGAAATTCATGACGATCGAGTGATCGTCTCCAGACAGCCCAAGCGTCAACGCCGTCCCCTCGTGAAGGTTCAGCACCCCGGACCTACCTCCGCCAGTCGCGCCCGACGCCTTGTGTTGGGCGGGACGAGCCGCAGAGCCCGATACACCTCCCACCAGCATCACGGCAGCCAACGCCGTGACAACAAGCGAGGCCCAAACCGAAACGCGCGGATGCCCGTGGACTAAACGACTCGTTGCACGCACCGACACTCCCTCCCTCATGAGGCTATACACAACACTCCCGCGACAGCCCGCTATCGCAGGCTACCCGCCGAGCCGATGACGAGCCAGCGGTCACAAGCTCTGGTCAGAGTTCGCTGCGTCGACGACTTTTGCAGTAAGAGCCTGCAAGTCGTGCAGCGCAGGAACAGTGTGTCGATCGGGAGGCTTATCGCTCGTGCTTGATCCTGTCAAGCCCAGCGTTGAGGACGTTTGGCACCCGTTAGCGAGTATTTAACGCCGAACGGCACCGGAGAACGAGGATGCGTACGCTTACAGACACACCGACAAACGGCCATGGCTGCGGCGGAGCCTTGGCGAACGGGAGGTCACCTCGCGCAGCCTCCCATTTCCGGTTCGAGCCGACGGAGCAGAAACCAACTTCCGGCTCGAGATTTAGTCCCGGGTGTCCGGTACGTGGTCGACCGCGCTCCTGCTCAGCGGGCAACGGAGCCAGGCCGCCGGAACTGACTCGCCACCCGACGACGAGCGGAATCGGACACTTTCGCCCACGCCGGGGCGACCTGCGCGGCGTCGCCGACGTCGTTCACGTCGTCCGCGACCGTAGGCAACCATCGGCTTGCTGCGGCCAGCGATGAGTTCTCAGATTGGGCCGAGTCCTACGCGCATGACCCTGACCGCGCTTAGAGGAGATCGACCGATGCGCGAAGTCGTGGCCTCCGTGTTCCTGTCCCTCGACGGTGGCGCCCGGCAGCCGGACGACTTCGTCAGTGGCGTCTCACGATGACCATCGTCATCACTGCCTGGGACCGGTCGCCCGATGGTGGCATGGGCCTCGCGCGCGACATGCGCGTTCGCTGGGCGCTTGAAGAGGTGGGCCAGCCCTACGAGGTTCGCCTCGTCTCGCTCCGGGCGAAGACCGAGCACGCGCATCTGCGCCTTCATCCTTTCGGCCTGATCCCGACCTATGAGGAAGGCGACCTCGCGCTGTTCGAGACCGGCGCGATCGTCTTCCACATCGCCGAGCACCATGCGGGCCTGTTCCCGGGCGATCCCGATGCGCGGGCGCGGGCCATCGCCTGGATGTTCGCCGCGCTCAACACCGTGGAACCTCCGATCCTCGAACTCGTAACCGCCAAGTTCGCCGAAGGCGACAAGCCCTGGGCCGACGAGCGCATGCCTCTGGTCAAAGAGCGCATTCGCGATCGACTCGTCCAACTTTCTGCCCGCTTGGGCGATGCCGACTGGCTCGATGGAGCGTTCAGCGCCGGCGACCTCATAATGGTGTCGGTGCTGCTCAGGCTCAGACCATCGGGCCTCCTGGACGAGTTTCCGAAACTCGCTGCCTACGTTGCCCGCGGCGAAGCGCGGCCCGCATACAAACGGGCTTTCGCCGCCCAATGGGCGATCAACAATCCCCAAGCGGGCTGACGAATCTCGGCCCGGGTGTCCAGATGGTCCCGGCCGCATCAACGGTCGGGGTGAGGTCAGAGTTGATATTGAGACGTCTGGCCGACGCCCGCCCGAACGCGGGCGGGCGGGCATCCGGGCGTGTAGCGAGGCGAGTGCGTCCTGACAGCTTCGTTTTAGGCCTCCCGGGCGCGCTCGTACGTTAGGTGGGCGAGTCCGCTCCCGACGGTCTTCGCGTCAATCAGGCGCAGGGGTAGCTTGTCGCTGGTCTCGCCGAACAGACGCTCACCCGCGCCCAGCGCAACCGGGAATACGGTCAGCCGCAGCTCGTCGACCAGGTCGTGCTCCATCAGCGTGCGCACGAGCGGGCGGCTGGCGTACACGACGATCTCCCCCTCTATCTCCTGCTTCAGCTTCGACACCTCGCTGACTACCTCGCCGCTGAGGACGGTCGCATTCGTCCATTTGGGCTCTTCGAGGGTCGAGGACACGACGTACTTCGGCAGGCTGTTCAACCTGTCCACCCACTCGCCGCTCTGGGATGTAGACCGTGTGCCGAAGTACTCGTCGCTCCGGCGACCCAACAGAAGCGCCTCGGCGCCTTGTGCCTCTGCGAGCTCGGCCTCAGCCCACGCCTCCCAGTCCTGGCCAATGAACTGTACAAACCAGCCGCCGTGCCTGAACCCTTGCTCGCCGCTCGGGTCCTCGACGACGCCGTCGAGCGAGACGTTCTCGCTGACCACGATCTTTCCCATCTTGAATCTCCTTGCTTTGACTTGTCGGTGTTGCTGTGTGTTGAGGCGTTCGCGGCGATGGAAATTGAGCGGCGAATTTCGGGGCGCGCCTACGTCATTACGGTGATGCGGCTGAAAGGAACAGTCGGTGCGAGGATGCGAGCGTGACCAACCAGGTACTCGCGCGTGCGCGCGCTGGCGACAAGGATGCGTTCCGCGAGCTGACCGACCCGTACCGGCGTGAGCTCCAGATACACATCTACCGGATCGTCGGGTCGGTCCACGACGCGGAGGACCTGCTCCAAGAGACCGTCCTCGCCGCTTGGCGTGGCCTTGAAGGCTTCGAAGGCCGCGCGTCGGTCCGTGCCTGGCTGTACCAGATCGCGACCAACCGCGCCCTCGATGCGCTCCGGGCGACCCGGCGCCGCCCTGAGGACCTGCAGCGGATGACCGAGATGCCCGAGCCCACCCGCTACGGCGAGGCGATCTGGCTTGAGCCCTTCCCCGACGCCCTGCTGGAGGGGATCCCGGACCAGGCTCCCGGACCGGAGGCTCGCTACGAGACCAAAGAGGCGATCGAGCTGGGGTTCATCGTCGGCCTGCAGCACCTGCCTCCGCAGCAGCGTGCGGTGCTGGTGCTCCGCGACGTGCTCGGGTACCGCGCCGAGGAGGTCGCCGAGATGCTCGAGACCACCGCACAATCGGTCAACAACCTGCTGCGCCGCGCCCGCGCGGCATTCGAATCGCGGCTGCCCGCGGCCGGACGCGAACGGGCGCCGCTCCCCAACTCCAAACGCGAGCGCGACACCGTCGGCCGCTTCGCCGAAGCGATCCAAACAGGCGACATCGAGGGCGTGGTCGCCCTGCTGACCGAGGACGCCTGGCTCACGATGCCGCCCGAGCCCTACGAATACCAGGGTCCCGCCGCGATCGGCGCGTTCCTCAGCGACCGCACGATCAGGCGAGGCGCGTCGCTACTGGTCCCTACCCGCGCGAACACCCAGCCAGCATTCGGCGCTTACTTCCCAATCCTCGAGACCGAGATCGCCCGACTGTACGGCATGCTCGTCCTAACCCTGGAAGGCCGGCAGATCGCTGCGATCACCTGGTTCGGCGGCAACAGCGCGTTCCCGCACTTCGGGCTGCCGCGGGTCCTGCGATAGCAAAGGGCATCGCCCCGAAGGCAAGATCTCCCTTCGACCCGCACGCGCTACTCAGCCGGCCGCCGGCCGCACCGATATGAGCGACTCCAGCGCGGCTCAGTCCACAGATCCGAAAGATCATGCCCGCAGAGCGGAGCATTCACGGCTCATCGCTGAGCTAGTGGACGCCCTAAGGGACGTCACGTCACAGCCCGGCAGCCCCTCATTAAGAGTGAAAGAAAATAGCGTCACAAGAGTTCACGGCCGCCCAGAAACGGCACGAAAGGCCTGCAAGCAGCGAGAAACCAAGAAACCAGCGTGGACGTCCCTGATGCCCGGATTAGCGCACGTGACGAACCGCCATGAGCGATCCACTCGCCACACCAGCCGACGCTGGACTCACGCGCGACGATGAGCCAATGGGGCCAGACAAGACGGCGATCGTAGGACCAGGCTCACCTGAACCTGCTCCGCGGCACGTGGCTGCGCTACTGGCGCGATGCCCGGCCCGGCGGCGTGATCTTCGTCGACTGGACGAGCTCGAGCTTCGCCCACATCGACCACTTGGGGATCGTCACCGGCATCAAGGGAGGCGAGCCGCTCATCACCCAACACACGCCCCAGCCAACGCGGGCTCAAGCTGCACTACCGGCAGACGCACCCGCCGACGCTCAGGCGCGCGGGCCCCTTCCCACCGACGCTTCCTGATTCGTGACGTAGTAGAGGGTGTGCGACATGGAGCGGCCGTCTTCGCTACCGGCGTGACCTGCCGGACCGGTGTCGTCCTCCGGGGCCGTGGTGTCGGGCGGGCGGGTACTCGGCAGCGGTGGGGAAGTCCCTGATCCGCGCCGTGGCCCCATGGCCAGCGAGGTCCGAGTATGGCCAGGCTGAGGTCCCGCCCCACGGCCCCGTGGAGAACGGGACCGAGGCCGAAACCGCGTCCAGGTTGACTAGGTTGAACGCGCCGCCGACCGTAGCTCCGGTCGGTGTCGTGCCTGGGGGCGTTGAGCCGAGGATTTCGCCGGTGAACAGCGCGTGGAAGGTCACGCCCGGCTTCACCGGGGTCGTGATCACGCTCGTCACGTTGCAGTAGCACCCGTTCCCGAGCCGGCTCCAAGACTGAAAGCCGTCCAGCCTGAAGCGATGGACGGTCGGCGCGATCGCCAGGGCCGGGTACCCGTCGAAGTGGGCGCTCATCTTCCACACGTGGGGCTGGACGCCGATCTCACCGGGATTGTCGTACGGCACAGTCAGCGGCCGCTCATTCTCGAGAAATTCGACGTTCCCCCAATCACCGTTCCATGTGATCTCGGTTTTCTTGAAGTGCTCGAGCCAGATGCCCTGCCAGGTGTTGTGGTTCCCGTTGACGATGGCGCCGGTGTTCCCGCTCGACGCCGTCCAGTTGGTGGTGGTGTAGCCGTCGCCGGAGTTGTTGTTGGTCTGGATCTCGCCCTGGTTCAGGATCGTGTAGTTCTGATTGAGCAAGAACCCGTTGGTGGACCCGCTGACCGAGCTCACGTCGGTCAGCGCCGTCGGATCGTTCCACGAGCCGGCGCCGTGAGGCGTGTCGCCGATCACGACCTGATTGTTGGCGAACGGTCCCATGTCGGCCGGGTCGAACGCGCGGCCATCTGCGTTGAACTTGGAGAGCACCGTACCCGGAGCCGAGTTTTTGACCACGAGGGTCGCGGTGTTGTCGGCCCTCAGGATCGGGTCGCCGAGACCCATGAGCACCTTGTCGCGCTTGACGATGGTCAGTGGCGTGTCCAGAACGTACGTGCCCGGGCCGAGGAGCAGGTTCTTGCCGCTCGCCAGCGCCGCGTTCATCGTCTCCGCGTTGTCTCCCGCTGCAACAGTCGCGATGTAGAAGCTGCTCAGCGGCAGGGAGTCACCCTGGCGCGCGGCGGTGCTCCAGTTCGGGCCACGCACGTTGAACTGCGCCGACGGGCGGAACACCCGGAACTGGCGCCCATCGTAGTAGACGAAGGGTGCCTCGCGGATCACCGGAGTAAACGCCACGTTGGTGATGTCGCCGGGCGCAGCGTAGGGCGAAATCGAGCCCGGGCCGAAGTTGTCAGACGGAGCGCCAAGGGTGCCGGTGAACACCATGTCGGACCCGAAGCCCGAGTATCCGCCGATGTCGTCCTGCTGAAAGTAGATGTCGGAGTTCCCGCCGTTGCCTTCAGTGCCGGGGCGGTTCAACCCGTCGCCATTGATGACCTTGCCGGTGATGACCGAGTTCGTGATCGCGAAGCCGTTGGCGACGCCAGGTATCACGTTGATCTGGAAGCCCTGGGTCACCGGGTTGCACGGGTTCTCGCACGCGCCCGGAGTTTGCGTGACGGGCGAGACGTACAGGTCCCCCAGGATGTTGACGCGGCGCAGCGTCGCGGTCTGCGACGTGTACCAGAGCATTCCGCCGGCCGGGACGCCAGCTTGGATCGGGTTGATCGTCAAGTTGGACATCTGGCTATCCCGGATCGCCAAGAAGCCGTTGTTGATGCTCAGAGCACCGTTAATCACGACGTCACATGGGCTCTTGCCAAGGCCCGCGACCACCGTGCCTGGGGCGACTTCCGCCTGAATGACGCCGCTCGTCGCCGTCGCCGGCGTGACCGAGGGGTCGCCGTATGTGCCCGGCAGGAAGAAGAACTCCCGCTTGCCGCCACCGGCCGGCGGGGTCGCGTTGAGCGCCGCGTTGATCGAAGCGACCGACATCGACGGGTCGAAAATCGTGACATCCGCGCCGAACGGATTCGTCGGGACGCTCGCTCCCGGCGTCGGGGCAGAGGTACACGGGTTCGTCGTCGCGGAGGCCGTCGCAACACCCCACGAGAGCAGGACAGGCACCACGCACCCTACGAGCAGCGCTGAGCGCACCAATCGTGAGCCAACCGCGCTTCGCACGCGTCTTCCTGCAGAACTCATGGACATGCGCTGCTGCTCCTCCTGTCGATGACCTAGTGCGGAGGCCCACCGAGTGCCCACACCTCCTATGCATGCATACATTTATCATAGGTGTGCGCTTTGATGCAAGCTGTGGCCGGATAGCCATAGGGCCGAACCCGACGTCCGGCCGCACGCACGGATGATCGTCGCGAGGGTCTTGGGCCCCGCGGGGCTCGCAAAGCCCCGACCTCGGGGCAACGACGTCCCGCGGCGGCCAAGGCCAGCACTCATGCAAGGCGGGACGCCGGCCCGGGCGAGAGGCCGACATGTCGCCGGAAGGAACACCAAGGCGTCAGAGAGAGCGGCTCAATGAGAATGCCGCATCCACCAACAGGCAGAACTCTCGCCTGCTCCAAGTCGCCCGGGTCTCGCTTCTGCTCTGAGCCGGGTGGGGTTGCGTGCCGTTGGTCAGGCGTGATCTCCCGCACGGATAGGATCGCGACCGTGACCTCGACGCCGATCATCCAGGTGCCACGGCGAGACCGCGCGAGAGCGATCTCAACGATTGTGGCGGCGTTTGTCAGCGATCCAGTGGAGCGCTGGTTGTTTCCCGAGCTTGCGAAATATCAGGCGTGGTTTGGGAAGTTCGTCGCGGCCTTCGCCGGCGAGGCGCTGGACCAGCACAGCGTCTGGACACTCGGTGATTTTGATGCGGTCGCGCTGTGGCTGGCCCCTGGCGCCGGTGTCGATGAGGCAGCGGTCGCGGACGTGCTCACGGACGCCGTCCCTGCGGAACAGCACGGGGACATGTTCTCGGTGCTTGAGCAGATGGATCGAGCCCATCCGGCCTTTGAGCACTGGTATCTGCCGTGGCTAGGCGTCGTCCCAGACGCGCAGGGCCAAGGATTAGGAGGCCAGCTGCTCGAGCATGGTCTGGCGATCGTAGACCGGACTCATCTCCCCGCCTTCCTGGAGACTCCAAATCCGCGAACTGTCGCCTTCTATGAGCGACATGGGTTTGTCCCCACGGCGGAATCTCAGTCAGGCGGGTGCCCGCCGGTGATCTCGATGGTTAGGGAAGCGCGCTAGTTCCATCGCCGGTACGTCTTGCAGGACCTCCGCAGCCGATCCAATGCAGCATTCTCTCGTGCGTGCCGCAGAGCCCCGCTTTGCTCACGGCGCGTGGCTCCTCGTGACGCCAGAAACTCACCTGCTCGGCGCGCACTGCGGGTGACGGTGCCTCCCGATCGGAGCGCTGCCGGGACGCGTTGTGCTCGTGGCGAATCTCAGGACTGCGACACCGCCGCGGCGAGAGCCCTGCTCTTCGCTTGACGCGTTACTTCTGCAATCGCGGACTAGAGCAGCCACTGGTCGCGATGCGGCAGCTCTTGCTGGTCGTCCGCACCAGAAGCGCCGTCGAGCGTCACGAGTTCTTGTGCAATCCCTTGCAATGCAGCACTACTGACGGCCCGTTGCGAGTACGTCTACCACGGCGATCCGGGGTCACTTGATCGCGTTCGCTGCGCTAGGTGTCCTGCCGGTGGTTTCGGACCCGACCCTGTTCGTGGAGACCTACGTGTTTTCAGTTCGTGCATGGTCGTCTTGTTCCTGGGAGTCGCGGCGGGGTAGGCGAACGGTGATGTCAAGACCGCCGGTGGAGATTGCGGCGGCGTGGACGGTTCCGCTGTGGACGTTGGCGATAGACGACACGAGGGCGAGGCCCAGACCGAAACCGTCGTGGCGGGTCCGGGCGTCGAGGCGCGCGAACGGGCGAAACAGCCGGTCGACCTGGTCGGGTGGTACGACTTGGCCGGTGTTGACGACTCGTACCAGCGACGCGCCGTTGTCGGTGGTGGTGGAGATCGCGACGGTGCCGCCCGCGATGTTGTAGCGCTCGGCGTTGTCGAGCAGGTTGGCGACGAGCCGTTCGAGCAGCACCCCGTCGCCGGTCACGGGGGCTTGATCGAGCGTGGTGGTCGTCGTAATCCCGTCGGTGGTGCGTCCCTCGAGTGCATCTTCGGCGACGGCGGCGAGATCGAGCGGGTCGGTGAGCACGCGCGCTTGATCGTTGCGCGCGAGGATCAGCAGTGCCTCGATGAGCCGCTCGGCGTGATCGACGGCCTGGCGGATGTCGGCGGCCATCGACACCAGCTCGCCGCGCGTCGGTTCTGGCTTGGCGAGGACGACGTCGATCGCGGTGCGCATGACGGTCAGTGGCGTGCGAAGCTCATGGCTTGCATTGGCGATGAACTGGCGCTGGCTGCTAAACGCGCGGTCGAGCCGTTCGAGCATCGTGTCGAAGGTGTCGGCGAGTTCACGCAGCTCGTCGCGCGGGCCCTCCAGAGCGATGCGCTCCGACAGGTTCTGCTCACTTGCCGCGCGGGCGGCTGCGGTGAGCCGGTGCACCGGCGCCAGGATGCGTCCGGCGACGATCCAGCCGGCGACCGCGGCGAGCAGGATGACGCCGGCCAGGCCGAGCAGCGAGTACCCCAGCAGATGGGCCAGCGTTGCGCTGCGCTGGGCAGACGCGCCGGCCCGGACACCGTTCGCATACAGCGCGGCGCACTTGTCCAGGACGCCGGCACCGCCCCTGATCTGCGCCGCCGCGACGCACTTCCCGAGCGCTGGCTGGATCGACGCTGGGATCCCGGTAGTCGTCGTGCTGTGCAAACTGTGGGCGACCAGCAGGTACGTCACCAATACCAGCGCGGCCCCGCCCAGCGCGAACAGCGACGTGTAGAGCAGCGTTAGCCGCGACCGGGCGCTGAGATGCCGTCTCACAGCCGGTAGCCGACGCCGACGACGGTCTCGATCAGCGGCGGGTCGCCGAGCTTGCGCCGCAGCCGCCCGATGGTGACCGCGACCGTGTTGCTGAACGAGTCGGCGTGCGCGTCCCAAACGTGTTCGAGCAATTCTTCGGCGCTGACGGCAGCGCCGTCCGCGCCGGCCAGGCACTCAAGCACCCCGAACTCCTTGCGCGTCAGGGTCAGCGGGACACCGGCGCGGCTAGCGCGATGCCGCGCGCGATCGACCACCAGGTCACCGCGCTGCACGACCGCGGGCGAGCCGGGTCCGCGCCGCCCCAGGGCTCGGATCCGCGCGATGAGCTCGTGAAAGGCGAACGGCTTGCCGAGGTAGTCATCCGCGCCCAGCTCGAGCCCGTCGACTCGATCATTGACGTCCGTGGCCGCGGTGAGCATCAGGATGCGGGTCGGCGAGCCGTGTCCGACCAGCCGGCGACAGACCCGGTCGCCGTGCACGACCGGCAGGTCGCGATCGAGCACGACCACGTCGTAATCGGTGCTCCACGTGCTCTGCAGGGCCGCAGCGCCATCGTAGACAACGTCGACGGCGAACCCGGCGTCGCGGAGGCCCTCGCCGATCCGGTTGGCCAGCACAACGTGATCCTCCACGACCAACACGCGCACCTGCACATTCTGCACTCACGCAGATGACATCCGCCTAACAACGTTCGGCTCGTGTCATAGGCCACCCGCTAAGACCGGATAGGCAGCGGCGCACGTACGAGACGGCAGACGATCGGAAAGCAGATCTGTCCCGATGGCGATCGACGAGCAGGCGGAGCCACGAGCCAACTCCTGAGGAAGGCATGATGAACGACAGCACCAGCGTCACACACCGGCCACGGCGGGCATCGCCGCCCATAGCGCGAATCGCAGCCGCGATCGCCGCCGCCACGGCGATCGCCGCGTGCGGCTCCACCTCGCTCGGATCGTCCAGCTCCGGCGGCCAGGCCAACCTGAACCAGGCTCAAGCCCGAGCCCAAGCCCAACAGGACACACTGAACTTCGCGCGCTGCATGCGCTCGCACGAGATATCGAACTTCCCCGACGATCTCAATTTCCAGAACGTCCCCGGAATCAACCCATCCTCCCCCGCGTTCAAGAACGCCCAGACAGCCTGCCAACACCTGCTCCCAGTAAAGAGCCCTCCCCCGGCCGCGCCGTCCGCGCAGACGCAGGCGAAGCTGCTTCGGCTCTCGAATTGCCTGCGCGCACATGGATACCCGGGCATGCCCGACCCGAAGCCCAACCCCCCTCCACAGGGCGGGTCGCCCGACGCCAACCGCTACAGCGCCCTCTTTGGGGAGGGCGATTACTGGATCGGGATCCCGAAGGACGTCGACGCACACGGCGCCGCGTTCGTAAATGCGTTGCACAGATGCCACGCAAGCCCTTAACCCCGTATCGGTCGTCCACCCCTTCCCTCAGCACCGAAATCTTGGCTCGGACTTGCCCGACGCGTCCAATATCGCCGGCGCGCTCGTGCGGCGCCGATCGCGCCACCAGCTCGGACGCGATAATGAGCATCCCGTGAAGCGCGGGAAGCCGAGGGGGCGCTCCTCGGCACCCGCGCCCGCTTCGTCGCCCACAGCGCAGTCTGCTCAGACTGCTTCCTTGCGCGGAGCGGTCGGCGCCGGCAGGCCCCGTTCAGACGTGAAGCCGCGCGGTCAGTCGCGCTGGGACGCGAGCGATTTGGTCACGAGAGACCTGCTCTGCGGATGCCACGAGCATCTCGGGCGTCACGCCGGCCTCCCGGCCTGCGCGCACAGTGCAGAGGAGCCGGCGCCTTCGATCGGACTGGCGCCGAGCGTTTGCCCGGACGTGTTGTGCTCCTGGCGAACAGGAGCGAAACTCCAGGCCACGGATCCTGGACCCGCTTTCGTGCCGCGCGCGCATCCTGCTCTTGCCCACGCCACGATTTCCCCAGCCGGCCGAAAGCCGCAGCACACGAGACCGCCTCGTGGGCGGTGGGGCCTTCCCGTTAGCGTCCTTAGACGCGCGGCTGCGGGTGGCGGCGTGAGGTGCACGTGTCGTCATATCGCCGGTCGGCGTGCTCGCGGTCATCCGCTCGCGCGGCGTTGGAATCCGGAAGGCTGGCACCGTCTCGGCGCCTTATTGGCTCTTGTCAGCCTCAGGCCGAAGGCTGGAACTTTCCCCTTCTTCGCTGTCGGTCGGCTCGGGTGGTTCAGAGCGGACGGGGCCTGGTGTGCGACGGTCGTCGATGAGCGATGTCAGGGAGGCAATGACGCCCGTGCCTCTACCGCCGACGAGTTCCCATGCCCGCGCGATCCCGATGATCAGCGACAACACCAAGACGTCACTGATCAGGTCCAGTGGGCCCGTGCGAGGATGAACGAGAAGAGCGATGCCCGCACCGAGCTGCACAGTGAAGATCACCAGCAGCCAGACGGTCAACGGAAGGTGTAGCCCTCGCCAGTGTCCCGTCGAACGGCTAACAACAAGAGACCGCGTCGCCGCGGCGCTAAAGAAGACGCCGATCACGCCGACCACCACCGCCGGATACCCCACGTGGGTTCCAGGCACGAGGCTGAACAGCGAGACGGCCAACGCATTGCCGAACGCCAGGAGCGCAGCGGAAGCCCGGACCTGTTGGAGAACGTCTGGGAGGGAGTTTGGGGTGCGGCGCTCCGCAACGGTGATGACGACGAACAAGAGGCCTGTAAGCGCAGACGCAGAGGTCGCAATTGCCGCGAACAGATCCCGGTAGGCCCCAGTCAGCACAACGCTGCACGGTAGTCGAAAGCCGATCCGGCTCGCCGAGCGAAATCGCACAAGATCTCGGTGTCGTCCCACATGCTGATCTGCCGAGGGCTCACCGCCCGCGCTGTCCCACTCGAAGCAACAGCCGACCGTCCCACCGTGAACCGCATCTCGCGCTCAGCGTGGAAATCTGCGCCGCTGCTACCCGAACCTCTTACTGGCACGCCGCGAAACGGTGCCCCCGTACCGACCGACCGCCCGGCACAGCGCCGTTCGGCCGCGGGTGACCACGCGGCCTACCGGTGCGCACCACGTCAACGACACGGCCCCCGCAACGTACTCATCATTCGGATGCGATTGGACGCCCAACGACCTGCCTCGACCACACGACGCGTATCTCGAGCACAACAAGCGACTCACCTGCAAGGCGGCGGAAACGGGACCAGCGCAGACTGCTGCTTCGGGCCACGTGCGACAGCGACGCGAGGCCCCTGCGGGGGCCCGTCGCCCTCTTGGTGTTATCCGCCGACCGACGACCGGCAAGCACCCTGGCCCTCAAAGCACCGTGCCCGACGCATGACGGGAACACGGGACCGGGCGATCGCAGTGCGACCTCCCAGGCTGGCGGTGGCGCCGAGGCCGCCAAGGCTACGGATGCGGATTGTCGCCATCGGAGTCGGACGCCGCACGGCGAAACCTGGAGGAAAGGGACCGGGAGGTAGGTCAAGTTCCGGTCCGCAAAGCCGATTCCACAAGAGATGAGCCTCGAGGCCGTCGTTGGACGCGTCGACCAGATACTCCAGTACCAACAAGCCCTGCTAGACCCTGGGTCGCTTGCTGCTGCGTCGTCGACTTCGACATCCTCCGGCTTCGCCTCGCAGCTGGCCTCGGCGCAAGACGCACAATCCGCCGGCTCTACGCTTGACGGAAGCGGTGCGACGTCCGTGGGCGCGCTGTCGCCATCTATCGGCGGTGCTCTCCCCACGTCCTTCGACGTTGCGGACGTTGGCGGAAACGCCGGACTGTCAGGAGCGGCCAGGACGCTGGCGGCCGCGAAGGCGGCGCTCGGGGGCGCCTACAACCAGGGGAATCACGATGCGGTGTCCGACAGCGCCAGCCAGATCCAGCAGCAGGGAACCGACTGCTCCGGATTCGTCTCGTACCTGATGGGGCCGAACGGCATCGGCGACTGGTCGCAGAGCTATGCGACTCCGGAAATCCCGAAGGCGCCGGGCATCGAGGCTGGCAAGGGCTCTTACGTGACGATCTGGAACAACCCGAACCCGGGCAATGCCGGCCACGTCTGGATCGAGGTCCTCGGCCAATATTTCGAATCGTCGGGCAGCGGTGGGGTCCACCAAATGGACCCGAGCGAAGTCAACGAGTACCTGAACAGCGGCCAGTACCAACCGTTCCATCCTGCGGGCATGTGACGCTGGCTACGCGGTCGCCGACCGTCGCGCCTACCTGCTGAATCGGCGTCAATCACGGCTTCAGGCGACGACGTCGCGGGTCTGCGTCGCGCATTGCGATCACACGCCTGGGAGCGGGCCGGCAAGCGATCGTAGCTCCGACGCCGTTGGCGCTTCAATGCAGCGGTCGCCGACTGCTGGTTGTTGAACCACGCCTCAGGAGTCATGGTGGGTGGGTGGCCGCTGCCGTCGGAGACCAGAGGCAGGCGATGCTGGTACCGGCGCTGAGAGTCCGAAAACACTGGGCTCTCGGCGACCTCCACCCACCCCGACGCCGACGCGAATCGAACGGCTTCTTGACCCGTGCCGTCGAAGGAGATGGAATGCGCGTTCGATAGGACACCGGCTCCAGACCCGGTCGCGAGCGGGGTGTGAGGCCCAACCAGTGGAGGTACCAGATGGCCGAGCTCCCACCGCCCCCGGAGGGGATTGTGCTGACCCACTTCATCGTCTCGGACGATGTCGAGCGCTCTCAGCGCTTCTACACCGAAGTACTCGGCGGCAGGCTGGCCTTCTCCGGCCCCGGAGGGCTGACCTACGTCGCGCTATCCAACAGCTGGATCATCACCAACGTCGGGGGCGGCCCGACCGACGACAAGCCTACGGTCACCCTGGAGACGCCAGGCGATCCCGACCGGGTCAGCAGCTTCCTGAATATCCGGGTCAAAGACATCGCGGCCGTGTACGCCGAATGGAGCGCGCGCGGCGCTGAATTCCTAACGCCTCCCAAACAGCACCAGTACGAGACTCGCTGCTACATCCGCGACCCCGACGGACACATCATCGAAGTCGGACAAACGACGGACCCACAAGGGGACTGGACGCCCGCTCGCTGGCCATCGGGTACGCCCCCAGAGGGGCTTGTGCTGACCCGCTTCATCGTCTCAGACGATGTCGAGCGCTCTCGGCGCTTTTACACCGAAGTACTTGGCGGCAGGGTCGTCTTTTCCGGACAGCCGTCCGGCGAGCCGACCAATGTCGCATTATCGAACGCCTGGATCGTCATCAGCGTTGGCGGTGGACCGACGGACGACAAGCCTGCGGTCACCCTCCAGACGCCACGCGATCCCGACCGGGTCAGCAGCTTCCTGAATATCCGGGTCAAAGACATCGCGGCCGTGTACGCCGAATGGAGCGCGCGCGGCGCTGAATTCCTAACGCCTCCCAAACAGCACCAGTACGAGATCCGCTGCTACATCCGCGATCCCGACGGACACATCATCGAAGTCGGACAAACGACGGACCCACAAGGGGACTGGACGCCCGCTCAATGGCCATCCGAGCAGGCGACTTGAGCGACGGGTTCGGGTCATGAGCACCGCGATCATCGGCACTGGAGGGCTCGGGTCGGTCATCGCCCGCCAGCTCGCGTCAGGCGGCGAGACGCTGCGTCTCTCGAGCGCCGACCCAGAGTCAGCACGAACGCTGGCTGCGGCGATCGGGCGAGGTGCGGCCGCTGCCGGCGACAACCGCGACGCGTTGCAGGGCGCCGATGCCGTCATCCTCGCGCTGCGGTTTGGCGTGCTGAAGGGCGTCATAGAAGAGATCGCCGACTCGCTAACCGACAAGCTTGTGGTCGTTCCGAGCAACCCGGTCGGACTCGATGCACAAGGGAAAATCGTGCGTCTGCTGCCGCAGCGGCAATCCTCTGGCAAGGTTGTAGCTGGGTGGCTGCCGGAGGGGGCGCGTCTGGCCATGGCGTTTGGCAGCATGTCGGGCGATCTCCTCGAGTCGTCTAGGAACCGGTCACCGGAGCTGGCCGTTCTCTTTTACGCGACGGACGACGAGCGCGCCGGCTGGCAAGTCGAACGGCTGATCCGAACGGCCGGCTTCGAGCCCGTGAAGGTCGGCGGCGTCGAACAGTCCGGTCGACTCGAGGTGGACGGCGACCTTCACGATCTCGTAGTCGGCCCCGCGGAGGCGCGGTCATTGATCGATGGCACCTGATCGCCTCGCCGCCACGGCCGGCCGGCTTCGCGGGAAGGCGGCTGGGCTGCGCCTTCCCTTCTTCAACCAGGCGGCGCGAGTCCGGTATTTCGGACCGCGCGTGATGACTGCTTCGCTCGACGAACGACCACCGCATCGGCGCGGCCGGGCGATCGCGATCGTGGCAGTTGATCCGTGCTCGCCAGCGGGGCGCGCGCGGCGTTGGGCGGCGCCGGGAGGCTGGGGGCGTGTCGTTGGTGATGGATGGGTCAGCGCCGCGCGGCGTATCTGGGCCGAGTGGATCGACGCCGTCATCGCCGAGATCTTCCGGGCTAGTGAGGAAGGGAGCTTCGGCCCGCCGACCCGGCCCGCACGTTCAGTGAGCGTGTGCTCGCGGGTCGGGCGGGCGTAGGCCGAGCGCGCCCGCGACCCACGCGAGCGCGACCTTCAACTGCGCGAGTTGGATGCCTCGCACTCGCGGCGCGTGTGGGAGGTCAGGGAGTCCGGCTTCGGAGGCAAAGAACCCGGCCACGATGGCGACGACGCCCGGGGTGCACAGCGCCACGGCTTGTGGGGGCGGGCCCCCCTCGAGGTGCAGGCTCGGAAGCCAGAAAGCTAGGTCGAACTCTGGGTTGCCGATCGCGGCACAGTCCCAATCGACGAGGACCGCGTCGCCGCTGGCACGGAAGCAGAGGTTGTCGCTGCGGACATCGAGGTGGCATAGAGCGCGCCCTTCCAGCAGGCGCCGGTCTGCGGCGTCAAGCAGCGTGGGAAGCGCGTCGCTCAGCCAACCGCGCGAGCACAGGCCAAGGCCGAGGAACGGCTCGGGATCCCGGGCCACCTCCTCCCAGCCATCCTCGGCAATACCACGCGAGGTGGCAGGAGCAAGCCCGGGCGGCGGTGCGTGCGTACCGATCGCGCGCAGCGCGGCTCGAACTGCCTCGACACGGTCGGCGTCCCAGGGTGGGGGCCACGCACACGCGCTGAGGTCCTCGATGACCAGCATCGGCTCCTCACCGTCATCGAATCCGAGCAGCTTCGGACACCACGCCCCGTCGATGTGCCGGTAGACGAAGTGCTCACGACGCAGGCGCGGCACGACGGGCTCGGCGACCGCGTGCTTGACAAATACGCTTCGACCGTCAGCGAGTTGGGCGACCCAGCGAAGAGCGGGCGTATAACCCCCGAGGACCGCCCGTGCCCCCGTGACACGGCTTCCGAGAAGTCGCTTTACCTGGTCGCGCGTACCCGCGGGCATAGGTGGCTCCGCATTTCGGGGCGGCTCTAGCGCCAACACGGGTCCGTTCGTCCGCACGCCATCGCACAGCAATTGAACAGGGTGTCCGCCCGCAGGGAGTCGCCGCGGACTACCGCAAGGATCGAGCCGGGCGAACGCCGAGCCGTGCCATGCTCCGAGCGATGGTCGTGGCGTCGCTGGCGCATATCGACGAGGCGATTCGCGCCTGCTGGTCACCGGAGACATGCGATCCGGTCGACCTTGGAGACTGGTCCGACGCCAACCCGGCCCGAGGGCAGTGCGCCGTCACCGCACTGGTCGTTCAAGACATCCTCGGTGGCGAGCTACTCGTGGCAGAGGTACACCATGCGGATTGCACGCGCCGAGGAGTTCATTACTGGAACCGACTCGCGGGTGGAGCAGAGGTCGACCTAACTCGCGCTCAATTCACGCACGGCGAGGTGATCGGCAGCGCGGACGTGGTGCCGCGGCCGAAAGACGTCAATCGCGGGCGACTCGCGGACCAGTACCGCCGGCTGTCGGATCGGGTGGCCGGCCACCTGCTGCATTGATGAGGAGCGGCGCGACTGCTGCTGTCGTGCTTGCAGGATTCGGTTGCCGAGTCGGACCGATAGCGGGTTGGTGGCGGTCTCGGCGCGATCGACTTGTTTCTCGACTGCGTCTGTCGCACTACCGGTTGACGATCTCGGCGGCTGCGGTGAGCGGGTCGATGTTTGCTGCGTCTGCGGTCCCGGCGCGGTACTTGTCGGTGCTGGTGAGTCGTGGGGTCAGGTTCCGCTCGTAGCGGACTCGCTCGGCCGCGACCATCCGGAAGCCGACCTCGTGCTCGAGCCGCTCGGCGAGAGTCCAGAGGCGGCCGGCCGCAGTTGCCTCCTCGTTTCGCGCGGCGACGCAGGCGAGACCCGCGAAGCAGTACGCCTGCAACCGCACGTCTTCTTCTTGCAGGCCGAGTGCGAGCGCCTCACGGTAGTAGCGCTCGGCGGTGGGCATATCGCCCGCGTCGAGATAGAGGTCGCCGAGGCTGTGCACCGTGGACGTACCACTGCCGAGTCCATTTGCGCGCCGAATCTCGATGGAACGAGCGAACAGCTCGGCGGACCGTTCGAAATCGCCGAGGTCCCGGAGAGCCTCAGCGATGCGGTGCAAGGTGCGGGCGATCCCCAGCGTGTCGTCGAGGCGCTCGTAGATCAAAAGCGCCTGCTCCGCCCATGCGAGGCTGCGCTCGGGCGCGCCGGCGATTGACTCGGCGGCGCTGAGGCTCAGCAGCACGACGGTCTCGCCGCGTTCATCGACGGCGTCCCGGTAGAGCGCGAGCGCCTCTATCAGTGCCGCCCGCGCCTGCTCGAGGCGCTCGAGGAACACAAGCGCGTGGCCGAGGCCGGCGAGGGCCTTGGCGCGGTCTCCCGGCGACAGTGCGGCCGGATCAGCCAGCGCCCGCTCATACCACCGCTGTAATTCACGCAGGCGTCCGTCTCCCAGCCAAGGCCCGAAGAGGGCATCGGCGAGTGGGAGCGCGGCGGCGATGTCGTGGTCGAGCGCCCAAGCGAGCGCGAGTCCGACATCGGCGGCGTCCTGGCGCAGCCGAATCAGGTCATCGGTGCCCTCCCGGGGGCCGTCACCATCTGCGACGCCGAGCGCGAAGTACCAGCGTGCGTGGCGGGCGCGAATCTCGTCGCGCTCGTCGCTTGAGTCGAACTGCTCGAGTGCGTATTCGCGCGTAGTGTGCAAGAGGAAGAGCCGACCGTTGTCGGCGTGGCGCACGAGGCTCTTGTCGATCAGTGACCGCATGGCGTCGAGATCGGCGTCGCAGATCTCTTCGGCTGCCTCGAGCTCGAAGCTGCCGACGAACACCGCCAGCCGTGTGAGCAGCCGCTGCTCGGGCCGGGTGAGCAGGTCGTAGCTCCAGGCGATCGTCGCCCGCATCGTGCTGTGGCGCTTGGGGAGGTCGCGCCGCCCGCCGGCGAGGAGCGGGAGCCGCTGCTCCAGCCGGGTGAGGAGCTGCTGCTCGGAGAGGAGCTTGACCCGCGTCGCCGCAAGCTCGAGCGCGAGCGGAAGTCGATCGAGTCGCTCGCAGATCGCGTCGATCTCAGCACCCGGCTCGTAGCCCGGCTCCACCTGCCGCGCCCGCGCGGTGAACAGCTCGACGGCGGCGTGGGGCGACAGCGGCGCGACCGGGTACTCCTGCTCGGCGGCCACCCCGAGCCGCTCCCGGCTCGTCACGATCACCCCGCAGCCCGGCGCGCCGGAGAGCAGCTCGGCGACCGCGCGAGCCGCCTCGATCACATGCTCGAAGTTGTCAAGCACGAGCAACAGCGCTCGCCCGCGCAGATACATCGGCAGATCCGCGATGTCGCCGAGCGCCGCCGCGATCGCAGCTGGTACCAGCCGCGCCTCGCTGACCATGGCGAGCGGAACCCACCACACGCCGTCCGGATAGCGGTCGGCGAGGCCCGCCGCGAACGCCATCCCGAGCCGGGTCTTTCCCGTCCCGCCGGTTCCGGTCAGGGTGATCAGCCGGCGCGAATCAGCGAGCGTCATCAGCTCGGCAAGTTCGCGCTCGCGGCCGATCAGGGGTGTCGCCTGCACGGGCAGATGGACATGGCCCGGCGCTCGCTCGTCCGTCGTGGCGCCGGCACCAGCGGGCGGGGCCGGCTGGCCTGGGTCGGTTTGGAGCAGCGCCCCGTCCTGAGCAAGGATCGCTTCGTGCAGTTGCCGAAGCTCGACCGAAGGCTCAATCCCCAGTTCGTCGGCCAGCGCCGACCGTGCGGCACGGTAGGCGGCCAGCGCTTCCGCCTGCCGTCCGGTCCGGTACAGCGCCAGCATCAGCTGGCCCCGCAGACGCTCGCGGTACGGGTAGTCGCGCACGAGACGCTCGAGCTCGCCCAGCACCCGCGCCTCCCGGCCCACCAGCATTTCGACCGCGATCCGCTCCTCCAGCACGGCGGCGCGTAGTTCGCCGAGCCGCGCGATTTCCCCCTGCGCGAACGCGTCGTATTGAAAGTCAGCCAACACGTCGCCGCGCCACAGCTCGACTGCGCCGCTCAGCGCGGCGAGTGCCTGCTCTGGTCGTCCCGCCGCCAGCAGCGATCGGCCCTCGCCGATCAGCCGCTCGCATCGCTGCACATCGAGCTCCTCGGGCCCAACTCTCAAGACATAGCCACCGGCAGTCGTGACCAGCCGCTCCCTGTCTGCGTCTGAGTGACCGGCGGCAAGGGCCCGGCGCAGCCGCGATACGTGCACGTGCAGCCCCTTCGCGCCGCTCGCCGGCGGCGCACCCGCCCACAGCGCCTCAACCAGCTGATCGCTCGACACGACCTCGTTCGCCCGCAGCAGCAGCAAAGCAAGCACGGCTCGCGGCATCCGCCCGCCCAGCGCGAGCTCACGCCCATCGTCAGCGATCACCTGTAGCGGTCCGAGGATCCCGAAACGCATACGCCTTGGCGACGGTACCGATCCCCACCGCACGCCGCCCACCGTACGCCGCCGAGACCGCCCGCCCGCGGTTGCGATCCCCGGCCGGGGCGTTTACCGGACAGCAAGCCCGCTGCAACCCGCGCAGATCACAGTGCCCGCACCACACCCCGAAACGAGGTCCAGCCATGCATCCCCAACTGACCCTCATCATCGCCCAACAGCACATCGCCGACCTGCACCGAGCCGCCGACCACAACCGCCTCGTGCACACCGCCACCAGCAGCCACGCCGTCCCCGCACCCCGCCACGCGGCCGCCGCCGCGCCAGTCTCGTTCCTGCACTGGCTCCGCCGCCGCCTGGCTTAAACGCACGTTGCTCGAGAGCGCTAACTCGAACGCGGCCAGCCGCAAGCCCATAAGCGCACGGGCATGCCCAAACGCACCGAGGACACGTGCGCGGTCGTCGTGGACGGGAACTGCGACGTCAACGGGGTGACGTCCAGGCGCTGGATGAACGGGTGGTCGCGATGGCGCTCGGGGAAGTCCAGCCCGAATGCGTCCAGCAGGATCAGAATGACCCGCTCGCCGGCGTCGACGCGCCGTCGGACCTCCGCCGGGATGTCCGCGAAGCTCTTCACTACCAGCATTCTCGCCTGTTCGCTTCGCAGCGACTGGCCGTCCGCCCGCAGACGACTCCGCGTTTGACCGCTGTTGCGAGCACTGCTCGTCCTGTCCGCGAGCACCAGGCGATGAGGGCGTCGCGTGGGTCCGAACGTTGCTCCTTTCCGCGCGAGCGGGGCCGGGCCGAGGGTTTGTCCGGGCTCGAGGTTCACTTCGCGAGAAGCCGCCGCCAGAGGGCGGCGAGCGCGGCGATTGCGTCCTGACGGTTTTCCGGCGTGTCGTTGCCGCTGCCGAATTTGTCGAGTAGGTATGCCCGGTGGGTTGCCATCAGTAGGAGCGCGAACTCGCGTGGGTTGCGCGGCGGGTCCGGAGCGTCGGCGACGAGCGTCTCTAATAGCTGGCGCGGACCGACGAGGGCGCGGTCGAGCGCGGCAGCGACGTCTGGATCCGCTGCGGCGGCGGCGTCGAGTGCGCGGAGCCACCTGCCGTTGTCCGCGTACAGCCCGACTAAGCCGGTGATCATGGTGTCTATTAGGTCTTCGGGAGAGCCGCGGAGGACTTGGTCGACGAGCGGGTCCTCGGCATCGGGGAGCAACTCGGGGGCTAGCTGCGGCAGGCCCTCGAAGTGTCGGTAGAAGACGGTACGTGTGAGCCCCGCTCGGGCCATCACGTCGCCAACCGTCAGTGACGCGAACGGACGGTCCAGCAGTAGTTCACGCGCCGCGGCCAGGATTCGATGCCGGGCTTCGTTGGTCGGGACGCGCGGAGCTCGTTGCGACATTCTGTCGCAGACTATGCAACTATCTTGCGACATGATGTCGCAACCGGAGATGAGCTCTCAGATCGCGCTGCCAGACGGCCGCACTCTCTCCTACGTGCAGGCCGGCGCCGACGCCGGACCGGTGGTCACCGTTCTCGACGGTCCCTGCTCTCGTGGTCTCGGATTGGCTCTCGCGCCGACGGCGCGTGAGCTCGGCATCCGTCTGCTGATCCCGGACCGTCCCGGAATCCACGGCAGCGACGCTAGCCCTGGGCGCATGATGGCTGACTGGCCAGCTGACCAGCTTGCGCTACTCGACGCACTTGACATCGAGCGCACCGGGGTCGTGACCCAATCAGGAGGTACGGGGTACGGCATCGCAGTTGCGGCTTCGGCGCCGCAGCGGTTGACTGGGCTCGCGTTGCTAGGCGGACTTGCCCCGATGACCAGCCGGGAGGCTCGAATGGACGCCGGCAAGCAGCTGAGGACTGCTGTCTTTCTCGCGCGCAAGGCGCCGTTCGTGCTGAAAGCTGGTCTGAGGCAGACCTTCAAGAAGCTGCCGGACTCCGCGATCGCGCAGGTGCCCGCCGCCGATCGCCCGTTTCTCGACGACCCGTTGATTCGCGACATCCACCTCCGCACGATGCGCGAGTTCTTGGGCAACCCCGACGCGGCGATCGAGGAGATCCGCCTTCTAGCCAGACCGTGGGGCATCACGCCACCGCCAGCCGGCGTGATACCGACCGCATTGTGGACGGGCGAACTGGACGAAGCGCACCCGCCGGCTCACGCCCGCCGCGTGGCCGAACTGCTGGGCGGCGATCCACCGGTAACCGTCGTCCCGGGCGTCGGTACCTTCGGGCTCGGCCGAGTCTTCCCGGACGTGTTGCAGTTCGCTGTCGGTCGCTAACCGACCGGCGGTTCGCTGCTGCTCTGATGTTCGCAACGTCCGGGCTCCTGGCTAGCGCCGGTCGCCACAAGCACGACGGGCAGTTCCGGCGACCCGGCTCGGTGCCTCCGGGCCTGGATGCCGCGCAAAAGGGGTGTAGCCGATCCCGGGCTTACACGTGGGGAGTATTCCTTGCCCTGGCGGCTTGACCTTGACCTTGGGGGAGCCGCAAACTTGCCCCGGTAACTGTCATGTCGATGAGGCGGAGCACGTGGATTGGATGAGCATTGGGGAGTTCGCGCAGCGCTCTCGGCTGTCTGCGAAAGCACTTCGCGGCGTGGCGAGATGAGGGGGTGCGTGTGACGGCGGTTGTGCAGGCCGAGTCGCTGACGAAGCGTTTTGGCGAGGTTTCGGCGGTTACGGAGCTGTCGTTTGTGCTGGAGGCCGGGACGATCACCGGCTTCCTTGGACCGAACGGCGCGGGCAAGACGACGACGCTCCGGATGGTTCTGGGTCTGGCGGCACCGACGAGCGGGCGGGCACTGGTGTTCGACCGCCCTTACAAGGAGCTTGAGCGTCCCGCCCTGCGGATCGGCGCGGTGCTGGAGGCGACCGATTTTCACCCTGGCCGCTCGGGCCGTGATCACCTGAGGATGCTCGGGCGCGCCGTCGAGGTTCCAGATTCACGCGCGGACGAGGTGCTGCGCTTGGTGGAGCTCGGCGACGCGGCACACCGGCGTGTGAAGGGGTATTCGCTGGGGATGCGCCAGCGGCTCGGGCTCGCTGCAGCCCTGCTTGGCGACCCGGAGCTGTTGATTCTCGATGAGCCCGCGAACGGGCTTGACCCGGAGGGGGTTCGCTGGCTGCGTGACTTCCTGCGCCGACTGGCGTCCGAGGGTCGCACCGTGCTCGTCTCAAGCCATGTGCTCGCGGAGGTCGCGCAAACCGTGGATCAGGTACTGATCATCAGCCGCGGACGGCTCGTGATCGAGTCCTCGTTGGCGGAGCTGACCGCGCGCGCCGGCGGCGCCGTCCGAGTCCGTAGCGCTAATCCAGAGCGGCTCGCGGCCGCGCTTCACGACAACGATCTGCAGGTCACGACCGGCACCGATCGCGCGCTGCTCGTGCACGGAGCGTCGAGCGAGCGGGTCGGCGAGATTGCATTCGCCGCCGGCGTGCCTGTTCACGAGCTGCTGACCGACGGTGGCTCGCTCGAGGAGATCTTCCTCGAATTGACCTCCGAGGCGTCGGCATGATCGCGCAGATCAGGGCTGAACTGCTGAAGATCCGCTCGACCCGGACCACGATCGGCCTGCTCCTTGGGATGAGTGCCCTGATCCTGCTATTCACGCTGCTGACCGGATTGCTCAGCCACCCATCCGGGCTCATGGGCAAGGAGAACCAGCGTCAGCTGCTGAGCCTGGGAAGCCTGGCAGGGGTGTTCTCGGCGCTCGCCGGGGTGCTGCTTGTCACCAGCGAGTACCGCTACGGCACGATCCGTCCAACGATCCTGTTCAACCCGGCGCGTTCGCACGTCCTGACCGCCAAGCTCGTCGCCGGCATGCTCGCCGGATCCGTATTCGGGGTCCTCGGCGAGGCGATCGGCTGGGCGATCGGCTATGCGATCCTCGAGGGGCGAGGCATCACGATCGTGCTCAGCAGCAGCGACGTCCTGCTGCTCGCGTTCGGAGGCCTCGTCGGCGTGGGCTTGTGGGGAGCGATAGGCACCGCCCTCGGCACGATCATCCACAACCAGGTCGGCGCCGTCATCACCCTGCTCGCGTGGGGCTTCGTCATCGACAACCTTCTATTTGGCCTCGTGCCCTCCGTGGGCCGGTACACGCCAACACACGCGTCGGACGCGCTGATGGGCCTCAAGACCCAGCATCTGCTCTCGCCAGGCGTCGGCGTGATCATCCTGATCGCCTGGGCGGTCGTGCTGGCCTTGATAGGCATCGGCCTAACCGGCCGGCGCGACATCAACTGACCTGCGCACTCGCGCTAACGCATCGCGACACCGACCGATCGACAGGCCAGACGCCACGCCCCGCGGTCCGCGCAAACCGCTGATTTTACCGGTGACGAGACGCGCACGACGGGCCGCGCCGACGATTGCACTCTGATGTCAGCCGTGAAGGTTCCGTCGACCGCCTCGTAGCGGATCACGCGCTGATCATGATCTGCGCTGACGAAGTCGTAGCGCTGGCCGTCTGCCTGCGCGCTGAGGTCGGTTACCGAGACCCGAGCCGCGGCGAGCTGGACCACATCGCCGCCCCCCGGCAATAGCGACCCCGCGCTTTTGGGGTGCGCGGCTGTCATCAACCGGGGGTCCGCGCCGGACCAAACCGCATGTCCCGCCGGTGACGCTTGACCTTGACCCTAGGGGAGGCCGCACACTGATGCGGTAACCCTGTCAAGGAGGCAGCGTGCAATCGGATCAAATGAGCATCGGCGAGTTCGCCAGACATTCGCGGCTGTCGCCCAAGGCGCTTCGGCTCTACGACGAGCTTGGTCTGTTAGAGCCGGCGCGTGTCGATGAAGACTCCGGGTATCGCTACTACTCGGCGTCACAGCTCGAACGCGCCGGGCTGATAGCTGCCCTGCGGCAGCTGCAGATCCCGCTCGCCGAGATCAAGTCGATCGTCTCGCTCGATCCAGATGCTGCCGCCGAGCGGATCAGCGCGCACTGGAACGCCATCGAGACCCAACACACCGCTCGCCGAGACCTCGCCCGCTACCTCATCGACCGTCTGCAAGGAAAGAGGCCTGCCATGTATGCAGTCGCCACACGCGACATCCCCGCCCGAAGCGTTCTGTCGGTCAAACGCAGCGTGCAAGGAATTGACGGAACATGGGCGTTCGGCAAAGAGTTCATCTCGATCCTGCGCAACCACGACCTACCGAAGATGGATGGGCGCGCCGGAGCCTTCTACTGCATCTGGTGGGGTGAGGTCAACGACGACAGCGACGGCCCCCTGGAATGGTGCCGACCGGTGCCCACCGACCAAGGCGAGCAGCTCGCCCTAGACGTCCCGGAGCTCGTGCTCCGCACTGAGCCGGCACACCGTGAAGCGTTCATCCAGCTCGGCCGCTTCGGCCAGATCGAACCGGCGCAGTGGCCGCTCATCACCCAGTCGCTGCTCGACTGGAGCCGAGAGCACAAGGTTCAGCCGAGCGATCTGGGCGCAAGACTCACGTACCTCGCAGACGCGACCGTACCGGAGCTCGAGACCAAAGGTCCCGACTGCGACTTCGCGCTCCCAATCAACTGATCAACCAGGCGTGATTCACCAATTCGCAATCAGGGAGCGGTTGCTTCCGCATCGCCTAGCTCGAGTCTCCGTGGCCTACTGGGACGTCCGTTTGCGCCGGAATCGCCAGGCTCTCGCTCCCGCGGCGGTGCTCGATCGGTATCAAGCGTCTTCACCGACGGCATGGCGCGTCTCGGTGCGGCTTGCGACCCGCGTGCGGGTCAGTGCCTCGGCGCGAGGGCCGCGTACATGGCACTGAACTGGCCGAAGGCGATCGCGAACGCCTGGTCCGTGCCGGTCAGGTCCGCCAGCCGCCTGATTCGCGCTGATGAGTCCTCGCCCCAATTGTTCTGAAGCGCTGCGTTCGCGACATCGAGTTCCCGGGGGCCGGCGATCCCGACTGGGTCGATCACCACGATCGTGCCGCGGTGCTCAAGGATGTTCGCCGGCTGAAGGTCGCCGTGCAGGGCGACGACCGGACGGCCCTGTCCTTGTTTGAGCAGCGCCTGGCCGAGTGCTTGCAAGGAAGGTACGTGCGTGACGGCGGCGTCGATGCTCGTACGCCAGTCTCCGAGTCCTCGCCGGCTGGCGCTCGTGGGTCGGTGAAGTGCGTCGAGGAGGAGCGCTAACCGCGTGGGCGCGAGCCGCGACGGTCGTCCCGGACGGGCGCGTTCCAGGAGCAGCGCGCCTGGTCGATGTGCGAGGACGCGGACCGCTGGATGCCCGCCCCAGCCGAGCATCGCGTTCGTCTCGGCAGACAGGCGCTCCTCGTTGGCGCACAGCTTCAGCGCCGCCTCGAGGCCGCTCTCGGTGTGACACCACGCCACGACTCCCCACGCGCCTGCGGCCATCCGCTCATCATCGAGTGACAGGTGCCACTCCTCGCACACGGCATCGATGAGCTTCGGCAGATGCGAGACCCAATCCTCGCCGGCGCACGCGGGGCGGCGCTCAAGCTGTACCGAGGCGCGAGACTTCAACCGTCGTGGCCGCGCGAGGCGTGGCATCAGTCAGACCAGAGCGCCGCTGCGAAGGTCGCGTCAAGCGGCCCTGAACCGTCCGAGCGAGACCGAACGGCTCCTGTGCCGTAGACAGTCAGCGGCACGCGCCGATCCGACACGGCGCAGCCTAGGACCAGAGGCTGCAGCGAGCACAGCCCGGGCAACAAAGCACTCCGCTGCATGAGACCAATTCTGCATCCGCGCGCGGCGCGTGTCGTTGGCCACCGGGCCAAAGACGAACCCACCGCAGCGAGCGGCTGCCGCCAGGCGAGAACGAGAGCTTCGCTAAAGAATCGTTGCCCGAGGCGGTTGCTCGCACTCGGAAAGAAGATCGCCGCGAATCGCAAAGTGAGCGATTTCCAGGCCCGTCCTGAAAGCGGACGACGGGGTTCGAACCCGCGACCTTCGGCTTGGGAAGCCGACCGTTTGCACACCCTCCCCCCTCCCCCAGCGATAGCTCACGGTCGCGTACTCCGGGCGAAGACACAGCTGACCAGACTCGCGAGCCTCCCTGTTCCGTCTCACATCGATCACACTTGTCACATGAAACGCTCGCTGGGCGTCGGGCAGACAAGTCTTGCCCGGTCCCGCCGATCGTCCGTGCGTGACCATGGTGGTGATGCACCGTGGTTGGATGTCTTCGCGTCGCGGTATCGGCGTCCGATCACGCGCTCTCCGCGTTCCGTGTCCGCGGTGCCCGCGCGAGCTGTTTGCGCGGGGGTCGCGTCAGTGACCGAACCAGCGTGCTCGCCGGGTCGCGCCGAACTGTTCCTTCTCGAGGGCGTACTCGCGCGACGGGTCGTATCGCCGTGCGTCGGGCTTCTCGCCCTTGAGGAAGTTGACCTCGACCTTGCTCACGAGTCCTGCGCCGAACTCGGCGTAACAGACGCCTGATCCTTCGAACGGCGCCGGAGGGTCCGCGCCCGATATGGCGGCAGCGATATCGTCCGCGACGACGAGCGCTGCCGACTCTGCGAAGATCCCGGCCTTGGGGACGGTCCTCGGGCCAGAGCAGACGTCGCCGAGGGCATAGACGCCGGAAAACTGGGTCCTCAGGTTGTCCTGGTCGACCGGAACCCAGCCGTTGACCGTGAGGCCCGAGGCGGCAAGCACCTCGGGCGCGCGGTGCACCGGGATGCCAACGAACAGGTCGTAGGGCAACGTCTCGCCGCTGGCGAGTTGCGCCGTGCGCGTGGTCGGATCGATGGCGGTGACGAGGCGCTGGGGCAACTCCTCGACGCCCCGCTCGGCGAGCCCGTCGCGGAACATCTGCGCGACCGCGCCGGTCACGGGGACGGGGCGCTGCATAGGGAAGGTCGTCGACATCTGGACCAGGTCGCGGATGCCGCGCTGTGTGAAGTACTCATGCAGCAGGAAGGACCCCTCGAACGGAGCCGGCGGGCACTTGAATGGCTGCCCGAGAATGGAGACAAGCACTCTCCCGCCATCGAAATCGGCCAGCGCGTCGCGGAGCCGCTCGGCGCCGGCGAGCGTGTAGTAGTCGTGCCCGCCGGCCTCGAAGCCCGGCGTGGCGGCCATGTCGTAGTCGGCGCCGAGCGCCACGACGACGAAGTCGGCGTCATAGGAGCCTGTATCGGTAGTAACTCGCCGCGCTGCCGCGTCGATGCCGGTGACCGTCTCCTGGCGGAACTCGATGCCGTCGCTCGCGATCTCACGGTAGTAGAGCTTCACTTCCTCGGCCGACTGGCGGCCGAGCATCACCTCAAGCTTGGAGAAGCCGAAGAAGAACGCGTCGTTGCGATCGAGAAGCGTGACTCGAACCGCGTCAGGGATCGTCTCGGAGAGCCGCGTCGCCAGTTCCAGGCCACCAAAGCCGGCGCCGAGGATCAGGACGTGCTTCTTCACCAGCGGCACACTACTCCGGCCGCCGGCGAGCGTAGGATTCTCCGTCGGCCACGACCTCGCTGGTTGCCCTCGTGGCGTGATCCACGTGCACGCCACCACAACCTGGGGGTCACACACTTGCTTTGGCGCGGACGCGGTGCTGTCGCGGGCGGCTGGGTCAGGGGTCCCGTTTTGGCCGAAGATTGCAGGGTTTGCAGCGCGGTTCCGGAGCTTTCTCGCTGGGTCGTGAATTCGCAGAGCCCGCGTCTAAGCTTGACCGGGTAGGGGGTTGTTGCTGTTCCAGATGTCGCGGGCCATCAGCCACGAGTGATCGGCCTGCCGCCGGTAGATCGTCAGGTACTTGCCGGTGTCGCGGATGGGTGCGCCGCCGGCCTTCGGGGTGAGGGCGATCGTGTACGTGCCACGCTCGAAGGCCCAGTCGTCGCCCGCGGGCTCGACCTCGTCGATGTCGAGGGAGAACTCCGCGCGGAAGGCGGCAAGCATGCCGCTGGACCACGCCCCGATGTGATCGCTGCCGATGTTCGGCGGCTCGTTCGGTGGCATCTGCACGGCGTCGGGGGCGAAGCACGCGACCCAGGCGTCCGCATCGTTTGTATTGAGCGCGGCGACGTGGGCATCGCGCGTGCGGTCGATGTCTTCCAGTTGGGCTGCTCGTATGGTCATCAGGTCCGGTCTCCATGTCAGGTTTTGCTTGCAAACGATCAGGCGGGTGGCGGGAGGCGACCGTCAGGCGGGGATGCCGGGGGGGCCGAGGATCTCGATGCCGTACTCGGCGGCGAGCCGGGCCATGCCCTCGACGTCGGGCGGTTCGGTCGCGGGCGGCGGGACTACGAGCTCCTGGGCGGGCTGGCCGAGCGCACGGACGAAGCCCTCAAAGCCCGCCGGCTCGACCACCAGCAGGAACCGCGCCTGCTCGGAGCTGACGATAAACGTGTGAGGGACCTCTCGGGGGCCGTACACGAACGATCCGGCGGGCGCGGTGATGACCTGCCCTCCGACCCAGAAGGTCAGCTCGCCCTCGATCACGTAGAACCACTCGTCTTCGTTGTGGTGGACGTGCAGCGGCGAGCCGCTGCCGCGCGGGGCCAGCGTTTCCGTGACGCCGACGCGCCCGGCGGTCGATTCGCTCGAGGACTTGATCGTCACGAGCTGGCCGAGGAACCACAGCGCCTCTCCCTCACCGGCCCTAAGCGCGATCGGTGCCACCGCGGAGGGCTCGCTCACCGAGTCGGTCCCGTTTGTCGTGTGTGTCGTGTCGGTTGTCATCGCGTGCCTCCTGGGGCGGTTTGCTTGTCGGCAGGTAGCGTGCCCTGAGGCGCTTCGGTTGTCGATCCCTCGGTTGCGGGGATATTTCGTGCGCGACGTCGACACCCGGGCCGCGGACGGGTCATACTCGGTTGATGCCCGCAGGACGCTGGGCCGTGGAGCGGCTGATCGACGACGTGGCGCTACTCGGACGCCGGGCGTTGCCGCGCGAGCAGTACTTCGCCGAGGTCGCGGCGCGGCTGCGGCGGGTGATCGACTGCGACGCGACGTGCTGGCATACGCTCGACCCTCAAACGGGACTGATGACCAGCGACGCGCCGCACGAGCTGATCAGCGAGGGCGTGTTCACACCACAAGCGGCCGCGGGTGCGGGCGCGGGCATCGTCGCCAGCGAGTACTTCGTGACCGACCTCAACACGTTCGCGAGCCTCGCGGCGCGCCGCGTTCCGGTCGGGATCCTCAGCCAAGCGACCAAGGAGCGTCCCGAGCGCAGCGCCCGCTACCGCGACGTGCTCGCGCCAGCGGGGATCCCATTCGAGCTGCGCGCAGCGTTCGTCAACCGGGGACGGTGCTGGGGCGCGGTCCACATCGCCCGCCGCGAGCACCGTCTGGACTTCACCGCCGACGACGCAGCCGCGCTCGCCAGCATCACCGCGGCGATCGCCGATGGGATTCGCACCTCGATTCGGTTCGACGCCGCACGCCAGCCAGCGGACGGCAGCGCCCCGGGACTCGTCGTGCTCAGCCCAAGCAACGACATCGAGCTGCTCACCCCGCCGGCCCAAGAGCTCCTCGCCGCAATGCGCAGTCCGGCACTCGCAACGGTCCCCACCCCAGTACTCGCGCTCGCCGGGTTCACCCGCAGCCGCTCACACGACCCGGATCGGCAGCCCGACACCGTCGCGGTCCCGACCCCGTCCGGCTGGATCACGCTACACGCCTCCCTGCCCGAGGGGAGCGCCGACGGCCGCGTCGCGATCGTGCTCGAACGCACCGCCAGCCCCCAGACGACCGCCATCCGCCTCGAAACGCACGGCGTCACCGCGCGCGAGCGCGAGATCGCGACCCTGCTCGCCCACGGCCTCACCAACCCCGAGATCGCCACCAGGCTCGTGCTCTCGCTCTACACCGTCCAGGATCACATCAAGAACCTGTTCGAAAAGACCGGCGTGTCGTCACGCCAGGAACTAGTCGCCCGCATATTCCTCGACGACTACCTTCCCCAGCTCGCCGAGCGAACACCACTCACATCCAGCGGCGGCTTCGCCCAGCAACACGACCCGTAGCAGCGGCCGAACCCCGACGGAGTGCCGCTCTCCGCCGCTGACACCGCTCCGCCGTCGGATGCTCGAGGCTTGCGGCGCTTCTCGTCTCCGCGCCGAGCGACCGTCTCGACGACACAAGTCGAGACGCCTGCTCGTCAGGACCAAAAGGCGGTCTGATCGGCGGCTCTCGCGACTCCCGCTTTCCTGGCAGAACGCGCATCCCGGCAGCGCCAGCGGAACGTGTTGCAGTGCGCGGAACTCGAGAGCGTCAGGTTTCCAATGCCTCTGGGAGGCCGCAAACCGCGGCGGAGACGCCCTTGCCGCGCATAGGAGCCCGCCGGCGGGCATGCCGCTGCTCCGCGCGCCGCCGTGAAAGCGGGTCTGGGCGAGGGCGTGCGGCTGATCAGTCGAGGCGCGAGAGGGTGCTCTCGGGTACCCAGCCCTCGCGACCGTTCTCCGCACGGCACCAAACCCAGCCGCTGGTCAGATCCTCGCGGATGAGTTCGAGTTCCTCGCCTTCCTCGGTTGGCAGTTCGGTGGTGTCGTACTCCTCGGTGACGACGGCGCTCAAGCCTCGTCGATCCAGATGACGCTCTGGAACCCATCCCGAGCCGTTCTCGCCGGTTATGAACACGAACGCCGGCCATTCACTGTCGCGCTCCCCGACGCTCACCCGGTTGCCGACCGCCACGCGGATCGGAGGACGGTCAGGAATCTCGTGGGCTGATCTTGCGACCACGCGGCTCACGTAGCACAGGATGTCAAGCCAGCGAGAGACTCCGATGCTGGAACAGTCGTCGCACAGGTGCCGGCCCCAGAACGAAAGCCGGACCGCCCCCTTGTGGGCATGCACCTGCCTCTCGCCAATTCCGCCACCGGCCCCGCTCGCGGCGCCGATCTGCGAGAGCGCTCGCTCCTGCGAGCCCTGCTCTCTCCGGCGGAAGGAGGAGCCAGCGCTAGCTCGATTCAAGCAAACGCCGACCGCCGCCCGGACAAATCGGAGAAGCTCGACGGTCTTCTGCTCGGCGAGCAATGCAGCCACCAGCGAGCCGTCCAGCTGACTCCTGGTCCAGGCGTCGAGGAGCCGTCCCATTCGTCGACGCAGTCGACGAATGGGTGAGGCGGCGCGCCGTGGCCCATATTGTCCGACAGCGGTCCGCGCCGACCGGCGGCCTGAGCGTCGACGTCGTGGCTCCTTTGGTCAGAGGAGCAGCGCGTTCGGCGACCTCCCACCACGCGTGATGGAGATCTCGAGCTTCGGGCCGGCTCCGGCTCCGCCGGCTCGAACAGGCAGCGGCGGGCGCGCCCCATGGCCCGCTCTTAGCTGTCTCTCGTCGTCGAGGCTGTTTCGTAAAGGGGTTCCGTCCGCGGCGACGAGCGACTATTCGGTGATGCCGCAGAACTTCATTGAAGGGTCAGTCGTGAGCAGGGGTTTTTGTTGCCGCCGGATGTGAGGGATTGGCTGGCGGCGGATCATTTGGCGTGGTTCGTGATCGATGCCGTTGGGCGGATGGACCTGTCGGCGTTCTATGCCGCGTATCGGGCGGACGGTCATGGTCGTGGTGCGTATGAGCCGTCGCTGATGGTGGGGTTGATCTTGTACGCGTTTGCGGCTGGTGTGCGGTCGTCGCGGGCGATCGAGCGGCAGTGTCGGGAGAACGTTGCCTATCGGGTGATCACGGGCAATCTGGTTCCTGATCATGTGACGGTCGCGAGGTTCATTTGTCGGCATGAGCAGGCGCTGTCGGGGTTGTTCAGCCAGGTGCTCAAGTTGTGTGACGAGGCGGGGTTGGTCAAGCCGGGGGTGGTGTCGATCGATGGGACGCGGATGGCGGGGAACGCCGAGCCCGGAGGTGAACTGTGAGTTTGAGCAGATCGCGCGGGAGGTCATCGCGCAGACCAAGGCCACGGACGAGGCCGAGGACGAGATCTATGGGGATGAGCGCGGGGATGAGCTGCCCGAGGAGCTGCGCACCCCGGAGGGCCGGCGCGAGTTCTTCCGCCGGGCGCGCCAACCGTCGCGCGCCGGAGCAGGCCGAGGAACGCTCGGAGCGGCTCGAGGAGCGCGAGCCAGCGGCGGGCGAGGAGGTGCCGCTTGAACTGGACGCTGAGCGGATCGTCGCGCGCGACCGGGGGCGGGAGGGGTGGCTGCGGGAGAGCCGCCGCCAGCTCGAGCAGCATCGTTGGGAGAATCCGGATTCGGTCCCGCGCTCGCGGGATGAGCGGCTGCTCTTGGCGGCCGAGCGGCTGGAGGTCGATTTGGATGTTGAGCGCCGCGCGAACGAGGCTTATGAGGGGTATCGGGCGCAGGGGCGGATGAAGGACGGACGGCGGTTCGGTGGTCCGCCCAAGCCGTACACGCCGCCGGACGTTCCGGCCGGAAAGGTGAATGTGACCGACCCGGATTCGCGGCCGATCCCGATCGGGTTCGGATTCGTGCAGGGCTATAACGCCCAGGCGGCCGTGAATGAGCAGCAGATCGTGCTGGCGGCCGAGATCACCAACAACTCGACCGACTTCTCGCAGCTGGGCCCGGTCGTCGACGCGGTGCTGGCCGAGCTCGAGCGGGCGGGGATCGCGCAGCTGCCAGAGGCGGTCGCGGCCGACGCCGGCTACTGGAACGAGGAGCACATTGACGAGGTCGTGGCCGACAAGCACATCCCGGTCCTTGTCGCGCCAGACAAGGGCAGCCGCGGGACCCCACGCAAGACCTGGACCGGCGGGCGGTATGACTGGATGAGAGCGGTGCTCAAGTCAGAGCACGGCCATGAGCGATACAAGAAACGGAAACAGACCACCGAGCCGACGTTCGGGAACACCAAACACAACAAGGGTGTCACCCGCTTTCACCGCCGAGGACGGATCAAGGTACGCACCGAGTGGCGGTTATTGATGATGACGGAGAACCTAACCAAGGTTCACCGCCACCAACTAGCCGCCCTGGCGGCCTGAAACGGCCCTCACGACGATCACACCACTCACCCACACCCGGCCCGCTCCCAACGGCCCACCCACCAGCGAACCCCACAGCCCAGCCCCCGGGTTTGCGCAACAGCCTCCGTCCCTTGCGACAGCGCGGCGAGCCGCCTCTAGGTTGCTCGCAACGCCAAGGGGTGCGGCGGCCGGCCGGGTCGCCGCTGCCTGCTCCTCGAGGCGGCAGCGTCTCTGTGCGCGCGGCCGTCGCCGACAACATGGGCGTCGGGCCCTGACGATGCCTGGACGTCTGATGGTGATATCCCCCAGCGGCGCATCACTGCCCGCACTCTGTGCTCCGCGGCTGCGAGATGGCGGAACGCCGGCCTCACCTCGTGGACTAGCCGCTTAAGGACGGCGCGGAGTCCGTACGCCGTCAGCGCGAACGCGATCAGCCCGGCGGCGAAGGGAGTGTCCCTAGCCGGACGTCCCGCGATGCTATTCACCGTCTCCCTTGCCGCGGCGGCCCCGATCAGCGTGTCGCCGACGGCGGTCGGGCTGGATCGGGCTTTGCGCACCTGGGTTCCCGGCGCCGCCGCGGCGCGCTGGAGCGCTCGTACGAACGCGGCGATCACGAACAGCGTCATGAGGTTCGAGTGCTCCCTGGGCATTCCGAAAACCCGAGACATGATGCGGTGACGTGCCTCGTTCAGCAGGCGGAAGACGAGTACACCGTCACCCACAAACAGCCTGGCGCTGCTGAGCTGCTCGGGGCGGCGAGGGGGCGAAGATTGCGTGTCTGGCATCACGGCTGGTCTCGTTTCCTGAGTCCCTAGCGTATAGAGACGCGGCGCCGCCTGTCCAACTGCAAACGCCGTCCGCTTCGCCCCGGGGGAACTACGAACTCCGTCGCGAGATGGGAAGGTCGCTCACCATTGGGGATTCGGCGGCGGAGCGGGTCTGGCCGGTCGTCCACATGCGGGCGGGACTCGATCCTCTCCCAGTCTTGAAGACGCTCGCCCGCGACGATGAGGTCGCCTCCCCCTTTGATCGACACAGGAGCGGCAGAGCGTTTCCGCTTCGCGGTCCGCGCCGCTCCCAGGGCGCGCGCGGAGAAGGAGTCCGGACCGAGGACGGCGAAGGAGCGCTAACCAACGAACCCGATTGGAGCCGATCACATTGATCATCACGGCCACGTCGTACCCCTTCCTGGGCATCCTCTGGACGACGCTCATTTTCTTTGCCTGGGTGATTTTTATCTGGATCGCGATCACCGTTCTGATCGACGTCTTTCGCCGTCGCGACATCTCGGGCTGGGGCAAGGCCGCGTGGGTGATCTTCGTGGTGGTCATTCCGTGGATCGGCGTGCTGGTCTACCTCATCGTCAATCACGACGGGATGGCCGAGCGAAAGATGTCGGACGCCCAAGCGTCCCAAGCGCAGTTCAACGAATATGTGCGCAAGACCGCCGGCGGCACCGGCGGGGCGGCAGTCGAGATCGAAAAGGCTAAGCAGCTGCTCGACAGTGGCACGATCACGCAAGCTGAGTTCGACGCCATCAAGGCCAAGGCGCTCACGTAGCGCCTGCTGGATTTTGGGCTTACTGGTCATCCTTCGACGGTCGGCGGACGTCGGAAGAGCGCCAGTTTGGGCTTGCCCGTGCAGAGGGCCCCTATTAGACCAGCGCCTTCCGGCGTTCCGTCGAGGTGCTCCAAGAGCGGCAACAGGAGGTCGCGCTGCTGCTTTTGTATGGCGTCGGACTACTGGTTTGCCACCAGGCCGTCGGAAAATGCGGAATGACCGGGATTCGGTTCTCGCCGCGGGTGTGAACGTGTCGCCGCGGGATGACCGCGAGTCTCCCCGCTCAGGCGGTGTTGGCGATCCAGTGGTTGTGAGCTTGAGCATGTTGTGGGTCGCTGCCACCAACCGTAACTCCGACCGCACGGCGGCTCTGCCTCTCCGCATGAACTGATCGACGCGCCGGTTGTATTTGATCTGCCCGAAGACCGGCTCGATCGTGATCTTGCGTAGGCGTAGAGAGTGCGGCCCCGGTCCGTTTGGCGCTTTTCGCGCATCTGCTCGTAGACGCCGTCCTCCCATAAACGGCTCGGACAGCACCCGTCATGCCGACAGCCTCGGACGATATGGGCCACGACGCGCCGCGTCACCCAGTCGTCGACTGCGTCGACGTACGGGACTCCTCCTCGACGCCTGGAGCGATCACGCCGCGGTCGGCATCCGTCAGAACGCGTCGAGACGGCGTCCTGGGTCCGCAGAAGGTGCCGTCACATCGTTGTCGGAGAGCCCAGCTTCGCCTGCGCTCCCATTAGCCCGTGACCGCCACTGACTGCACGCCGAAGAACGTGTCCGTGAGATGAACGGTGGCTGTGCGATTGGCGTGTATGGTGACCTTCTTGCCTTTGGCGGTCGCTGTCACGGCGACGGTACTGGTGTGGCCGTCTGTGGTCTCGGTGACGGTGCAGCGGGACCCGGCCGGGAGATCGGGGTAATAGCGCGACACGGACCCGGGACCGGTGTGGGCCCGGATGCGGAAGGCGTACGTGTGGATTGGGCCGCCACAGACCACGAGGATCGAGATGGGACCGTGCCGGTGGGCGGCCGGTCCAGCGATGGTCTTCGTCACTTTGAGCGTGCCGGACAGGCCCGGCACGTCTGGCGCGAGCCCGGGGTCTGCTGGTAGACGTCCATAAGGTTCACCGATACCACCTTGCCCGCGGGTACGGTCACCGTCTGATTATTGCCGGACACGGTCGCCGTGACGGTCGCGTTGGCGCCGTCCGCGGTCTCCGTGACGGTGCATACCGAGCCAGCTGGGATGTCGTCGAAACTCTGGGACACGTTGCCCGCGTGAGTCCCGGGCGCGACCACGAAGGCCGGCGATAGGGCGATGCCGTCGCAGGCCACGTTGATCGTGACTGGCCCCTGGTGGCCGGCGAACGGACCGGCGATGGTCTTCGTCACGAGCAGGGAGCCGGGAGCCGATCCGTAGGTGTCGGTGATCTGAGCGGACCCAGAGCCCCCCGGGGGGATCGTGACGGTGTCCGGGCTGCCGGTGACGATCGCCGAGACGGTGCTGGTCGCCCCGTCGACAGTCTCGGTGACCACGCAGCTCGCGGGGGTGGGGATATTCGAGTACATCTGCGAATGGTCGCCTGTGGCCCCTGCCGGGATGATCAGGTCAGGCGACAGGGCGGTGCCGTTGCAGACCGTGTGGATAACGATCTGTCCCTGCTGCCCGGCAAGCGGGCCGGCAATCGACTTCGTCACCTCGAGCTGGCCGGGGACAAGTCCGTAGGTGTCGCTGATGTCCGCCTCGGCGATGTCACCGGCCGGGACGGACACGGTCTCCCCGCTCCCGACGACGTCGACCGACACGGTGCTGGTGTGTCCGTCGACGGTCTCGGTAACCGTGCATTTGGCTGGGAGACGGATGTTGTCGTATTGCATGGTGTGGTCACTCGCGGGAGTCCCGGCGGGGATCACAAAGTCCGGGGTCAAGGCCTTGCCATCGCACTCGGAATGGATCGTGACCTGCCCCTGCTGGCCCGCAGCCGGACCGGCGATCGTCTTCCTCACGAGCAGCGAGCCGACGTGGTAGTAGATGTCCTTGATTTTCACCGTCTCGGTCCCGCCGGACGGGATCGTTGCCTCTTGCGCGCCATGGATCACCACCACGTCTGTGCCAACGACGCTGCCGTTGTTGGTCTCGGTCACGGTACACATCGTTCCGGCTGGGATGGGTTCGTAGGTTTTCGATTTGGTGCCCGCGGGCGTACCGGCGGGGATGATGAAGGGCAACCTGCGGACGCCGTCGTCGCAGGCCACGTGGATGACGACGTGCGCCTGCGATCCGGCCGCGGGACCGGCGATCGTCTTCTCGACGAGCAGCGAGCCGGGGGGCAGAAACTCGGCTTCAGCCTTGACGGTGGTGCTCAATCGGCCCGTCTCGGCCAGGATCAGGTGCTGGGCGTCGTGGACCCCGCTGTTGCCGTCGTAGAGGTAAACGTTGCCGCTGGGGACGACAGCCTCCGCCGTGGCCTGGAGCACCACGATCGACGGACCCGTGGAGCGCACCCAGATCATCTGGCCGGACGGCACCGTGGCTCCCTGAGCGATCGGCACCGTCCCTGCCGAGTTCGAGAACATGTCGCCGCCGGTGGCGGTCACGGTGGCGTCCGGGCCACTCCGGAAATGGTGGTGGCGGCCGCTGTTGGTGTTGACCGTGAACGGTCCGAGCACACTGCCGGCGGGACCGCTCACCGACGCGGGGGTGATCGTGAGGCTGGGCGCTACCGGCTCGACCAGCGGCCCCGCTTTGATGATGTGATCAACGATCTTGACCACTTCGCCGTGCAGCGGGTCAGAGAGTGTTCAGCACATAGCGGTCGGTGAAGAACCAGATCGCCGCCTGCACGGCCGCGGCCCTCTGGTTGAGATCGGTCAGCGAGGCCGGCTCGTTCTTGTTCGGGTAGTACTCGTTGAGCAGCCGACCCACGTAGTCCACGTTGGGAACGTTGGAGGCGTCCCACGTGCCCAGGTAGTACCCGATTCCGCCGAACGTTTCGGTTAAGATGTCAATGCAGTAGAGGCGCAGTTCGGGGCTGCCGTCGGTCGGCTGGCCACGGATGATGCCGGCGAAGCCCTCGTTGAGGGTGTTCCAGAGGGGAGGGCTCCCTCCGGTGGACGGGTCGCTGCTGGGATAGCCGTCCTTGACCGGGTCGAAGGTGTTGGTCGCGGTAGCGATGAATCCGCTGACGGACTGGCCGTTGCCGGTGCCGGACATCACCAGATCGGTGTTGCTCCGTATCGCCGGTGGTGCCCCTGGGGGTGGTCCGGGACGAAAAACGGCGCCGGCAGAAGCGGCTTGCAGCAGGAGCGCCCCCAGCGCGAGCACGAGTAGAACTGGCACGCGCCACGCGCCGCGAGAGGTCAGCAGCGCATGACCCGGGAGCCACGAGCTCAGGCTTCTCATTGACCAACCGCCGTCATGGACTCGACGCGACACGGCCACCCTCCTCCCATCTCGGCCACCCGCTCCACGCGGGCAGTCAGCCTCTCTTGGGTCGAGCATATCCGGGATGGCCAGCCCGCGGAGGGCGCGCGCACCCCTCTTCGAGAGGCGCAGACCCCCTCAGGTAACGTTCCGGCGGATGCGGGCTCCGGGGCGAATCGCGCTTAGTGTGGCTCTTGTCGTCGTGTGCGCGTGCGTGGTACCGGTCCACGCTGCGACCGCCGGCGACAGCACGTGCGGGTCGGTGCTGGGCAGCACGGCAGTCGGCGGACCGACGAACGCCGTCGCCTGGCGCGCGGCCATCGGAGCCTCGACAGCGGTGTTCTCACCGATCAGCGGCAGGAGCATGCACTTAATAGGTTGGGTCACGCCCACGGATGCCGCCTGGTTGCTGGTCGTCGGTCGCGCCCGAGCGGCCGATAGCCGATGCTGGCTGCCGGTGCGGCTTCCGTGGCGACCCGACGGATCGGCCGGCTGGGTCAACGCGGACAAGGTCTTAGTGGCGCAGACCCCGTGGCGTATCGTCGTCTCGACCGCCCGGCACACGCTGACGCTGTTCCGAGCCGGAAAGGCCGTCCGCACCGTGTCGGTGGTGGTCGGTAAGCCGAGCACGCCCACGCCGGACGGTCTGTTCGCGGTCTGGTGGGCGATACCGTGGCATCCCCACGATTTCCTTGGCAGCTGGGTCCTCGAGCTCACCGCCCACAGCGATGTGCTGCGGCAGTTCGACGGCGGCGACGGAACAGTCGCGATTCATGGCCGCGGAGGGGCGAGCCTCCAGGATCCGCTCGGCACCGCGCTCAGTCACGGCTGCATCCGCGTGTCCAACGACGCGATCGACTGGCTCGTACAGACCATCGGCCCAAACCGGCTACCGGGCACACCCGTTCAAATCAGCTGAGGCGAAACCCGGGCCGCAGACGCGAAGCCCTGCACCAGTCGTGTTGGGATTCCTCTCGCCGTCCTCTCAGATGTTCGGTTTTCGCGGTGACGCACGGGGTTAGGCAGGGAGATCGAGTTACTGGCCAATGAGGAGCGGCAACGCTGACGGCGAAGTCGTGCCCACTGACTTACCCGCGACAAAGCCGTTGGGCGGCCGGTCTGAGATCTGAGCGTTAGGCGACTGGCGGGCGGGAAGCTCGGCCGTGCCGTTATTGGCACGCCGGGCCCCGTCGGTCAGAGCGTCCTGATCATCACTACGATCCCGCGTCGATCCCTTACCAGGAGAAAGAGATGGCCAAACTCGAGGTGTCGGATATCGCGCGCAGCATCAAGGGGCGCATTCGGGAGGTGGAGGAGCAGCTCAAAGACCATACGGCGCTAAGTGACGAGCTCGAGCGTCTGAAGGGCGCGCTGAGTCGGCTGGAAGGCGGAGTGCGTTCTCGCGTCGACGGTAGGCGCCGTCGCCAGCGGCCGGCCGCGCAGCGCACGACGGCGCCAGCGCCAAAGGACGCCTCGCCCACGAGGAACACCAACGCCCGCGCGAGGCGGGGTGAGAACAAGAGGAAGATCCTCGCGGCGCTAGAGGGCGGCCCAAAGACGGCCTCGGAGATCGCAACCGAAACAGGCGTCAAGGCGGGCACCGTCGGCGCGTCGCTGAGCAAATTTGCCAAGGCCGGCGAGGTGGTCAAGGCCGAGCGCGGCTACAGGCTCCCAAAGTAGGCACGGACGATCGGAAGTGAGCCTGGCGTTTGAAGTCGGTGAGCGCGTCGTAGCGGAGTCTGAGTGAACGAGCCGCCGACCCCGCGCCGGCGTCGTTGAGCAGGTGTTACGCGGCGACCCCTCGCCTCGGTATCGCATCCGCTGGGACGATGGCCACAAGAGCATCTACACGCCCGCGACCGAAGCCATCCGAGCCGAACGACGCCCGAAGCGGCAACGACGATCGACGCCGCGGAAACGCTAACCCTCGGCAATTCAACTAAGAGCAGTGCCGACTTTGAGTGAAGGACGTTTGCGAGGCCCGGCTAGGAGGCCGAGCCGCACACCTGCTCCGTCGCCCACGCGGCAGTCTCGACCAGACTGCCGCTCGTCGCGCGGACCAGTAGCCGTGACGGTGTGACCGCTTGAGGCGCAAGCGGCCGCGGACGACGTGGACGACACCGGCGAGGCCGCGCACCGGCCCACACGTGACCCAAACTGTCCGCAAGCAGTCCTGCGCCACGAGGCGCCATATGACCGGGTGGGGTGAGAGACCCTGCCCCCGGCCGCCGTAACGGTCGGGTGAAGCTGAGGGGCAGTCTGATGTCCGAGGTGGGACGGAGGGCGGGAGCAGCCCCTGACGATCGAGCAGCGGTCCGCCGCCAGCGGGCCGGGTGCGGTAGCAAGGCAGAAAGGCGTAGGAGACGAACCAGTGTTGGAAGCCCCGATACGCGGAATCAGCCCGGAAACTGGCGGCTGTGGGCTGCTGGGGTACTCGGTCCTGGTTGCTGTTCAGGACCGTCTCGCCCGTCTGGTGACTGTTCGGACGGTCGAGGTCGCGCGCAGGGTTGCGGTAGCGCGCGACGATGCCTCCGGGGTACAGCTGGGCGCCGACCCTGCCAACCGGTCTGTGAGTGAACGTGGGAAGCGTCCCGGCGGTGCCCGCCGAACCCTTCGGGGTTTGGGGCAGGCGCACCGTCCGCTGTTGCCGTCGGGGCGTGACGGAGGACCCGTAGTAGTCGTGGGAGTAACGCCCCACCAGGGAGGGCGGGAAAGCCGCCTGCAGGGCGAAGGGGTCCAGTGAGCACGCAGCACGATTGGACGGAAGGAGGTCGCCTGTGAATACGGGCGCGTCGTTCCCGAGCGTCGAGGTGGCGCAGGAGCGGGTACTTCACTTCCAGCGCAAGCTGCACGAGTGGGCATCTGCGGATGCCGAGCGCAGGTTCCATGACTTGTGGAACCTGGTCTGCGATCCGGCCACGTTGGTTGTGGCCTGGTCGCGGGTGAGTCGCAACCGAGGGTCCAGGACAGCCGGCGTTGATGCCGACACTCGCCGCCACATCGAAGCGCGTGGCGTCGAGCAGCTCCTCACCGAGATTCGCGAGGAGCTGGGGTCGGGGTCGTTCCGGCCGCTGCCCGTCCGGGAGCGGTTGATACCCAAACGCGACGGCCGGATGCGTCGCCTTGGGATACCAACGCTCAAGGACCGGGTGGTGCAGATGGCTCTCAAGCTCGTCATGGAGCCGATCTTCGAATCGGGCTTCTACCCGTCGAGCTACGCCTACCGGCCCGGCCGTCGGTGCCAGGACGCGATCGCCGAGATCTACCTATTCGCGATCCACTCGTATGAGTGGGTCGTGGAGACGGACATCGAGGCGTGCTTCGATCAGCTTCCACACTGCCTCATCGTTGATGAGGTCAGGCGGAGGATCATCGATAAGCGACTGCTGGCGCTGGTGCGGTCGTTCTTGAGGGCAGGAGTGATGACGGAGACGGGCCGCCTGGAGCGAACGTTGACGGGCACCCCGCAAGGCGGGATCGCCTCGCCACTGCTCGCGAACATCGCGCTCTCCGCGCTTGACCGTCAATACCAGGCGGACTGGCAGGAGATGAGCAGCTACGACGGCAAACGCAAACGCCTGCACCGCAAAGGTCTTGCGACCTACCGGCTCGTCCGGTACGCCGATGACCTTGTTCTCATGGTGATGGGAACACGCGACCAGGCGAAGGCGCTGCTGGAACAGCTCTCACGGCGCGTTGAGGCGCTCGGCCTGCAGTTGAAAGCCGAGAAGACCAGACTCACCCACCTCGACGAGGGATTCGTGTTCCTCGGCCAGAAGATCATCGGCCGTACCAAACACGGCAAGCACCTCGTCTACACCTTCGTCACGAACGAGGCATTAGCCTCGATCAAACGCAAGGTGAAGACCCTGACGGGACGCTCCACGACCAACCTGGCGTTGTCCGAGTTGATCGCAGCAGTCAACCCGGTCCTTCGCGGCTGGGTGAACTACTACCGGCACGCCGCGGCAAAGCGCACGTTCGGCTACCTGGACCACTACGTCTGGTGGCGGGTCGGGCGCTGGCTTCGCAAGAAGCACCCGCGGATGACCTGGAAGCAGATCAACCGACGCTACCTCAACGACGACCACACCTACCAGGACCGAGGGATCACGCTCTACAAACCGGCCCGCACGCGCGTCACGCGCTACCGGCACCGGGGAGCACGAATCCCCACCCCGTGGACAACGACAGCCGACCTGACCGGCCCGCGGGCAGAAGCCGCGAGCCTCCAGGAACAGCTGCCGCTCGAACGCGTCCAACAGGCGCTCGCATGAACCAGACCACCACTCCGTGTGCCCATGGAGAGCCGGATGCGGCGACAAGTCGCAAGTCCGGTTCGGCGGGCGGCGGCGAGGAGACCACCGGCCGAAAGACCGGCACCGGCGCCTCGCCGCCGACCCAGCCTGTGAGACGGAACCGGCGACGTCGCCGGCGTGACTGCTTCGGGCCCACGGAGGTACTCGATCGCCGGCCGGGGGTGCCGCCATCCGTGACGCTGCTTGCCACCGCGAGCTGACCCCACCACGGAACCGCCGATACCGGGCTTGCGCGCGTCAGCGTGTCACCAACCAAGGTCGGACGGGCGCGATCGGAGTCAGCGCAATCTACCCCTCACCGCGCGAGCCTCGCCCGCGAAACCTATAACGCGCCGCCGCCCGCCGTCGTGAAGCTGCTCCATACCGTCGAGGCGGGGGCGCCGAGGTCCGGCCCGGAATGGAGCTCGATCCCGACGATCCATTTGACCCATTGAAAACCGCGGCGGCCGGGTGCGACGAGTCGCAGGGGCGCGCCGTGCATATGCGAGAGCGCTTCGTCCTCGACGGTGGTCGCGAGCAGGAACTCGCGCGCGTCGGCGAGCGCGAAGCTCCAGCGGTACCCGGTCTTCGAGACGATGCGGACGTGGTCCGCGGACTCGAGCGGGCTGGCCCGCTCGAGCAACCGAGCGAGCTTGATCCCGCTCCAGCGCTGCGTCGAGTAGAACCCGCCGGTGCAGTCGAGGAGCGCGGTCAGCTCGTCGCCGGCGTCAACGTCGCCGAACGCCAACTGGAACGGGTGCTCGACGAGTCCGCTGACCTTCAGCCGCCAGCGTGCGACGTCGAGGGGACTCGGGTTGTCGGCGACCCACGAGGTCGTCGGGAAGACGTTGCCCTCAAACGACGCCTCCTCGTAGGAGCCGGTGAAGCGCCGCTTCGTGCTCGGCAGCCCGATGAGCGCCTCGAGCGGGGGCTGGACCCGCCAGGTGGCCGCCGCGAAGACCGCGACGCCGGCGGCGCTCAGGAACTGTCGACGGCCCGATACGTCGCGGCGGCGGATCGGCTTGGCGCGCACGACCAGATGCGCGACCACGGCGAGCGTAAGCACAAAGCCGAGGACGTAGTGCCAGTCCAGCAGCTCGTAGCCGGCGAGCTCGAGCCGACCCACGCTCGACCACAGCCAGCCCGACACCAGCGCGGCGGCGACCAGTCCGACCGCGGCCGCACCTAGATACGTGTGCCGGTCACGAGCGCGGGGATCGATCAGTCGTGGCAGTACCCGGCGCAGCTTCCAAACCAGCACGAACGCGAGCGCGAAGCCGAGCACGTCGTGCACCGCGAACACCCAACCATCGCCGGGCTGGCCGGCAAAGAACGTAAAGACGCCGGTCGCGAACAGCAGCACGATCAGCAGGGCCAGGCTCCAGTCGGTGCCTCGCGGCGTCATGCCATCACGAGTCTAGGGATGACCTCCGTCGCCGCGAACAGCTGCAGTTTGCGCCCGCTTAGGCGGCGCGCGACTCGCTCACGGGCGCCTCCCTAAAGCGGTCGTCTGCTCGTGAGCGGCACCCGAGGACGGGAGGACTACGCTGGCGAACAGGCCCGGGTGTGACCCGGAGTGTCCGGGAGCGGGAGTCTCGAGCGCGGCGATAGCGGTCCCCGAGACTGCCCCTGCTTCGTGGAAGCAGAACTGCGCCGACCGCGGCCATGGTCGCCGCCGTCACAAGTGCTGCATCGCCGGGGCGGACGGGCAGCCGTGACGGTTGGCGCTGCTTGCCGTGTTCGGCTGGGCAGGTCGTTGGGCTGCGTGGGAAACTGTTGCGGTGCAAGATCGCACGCTGCTTGCTTGGGTGATCGGTCATGGGGCCCTCAGGGTCCCTGGATCACGGTCGACTTGTGGGTGATCAAGGCGCTGACCACGGCGATGGGCGAGGCGACGTCCAATCGCGGCGTCCACGCGATCAATCCGTGATTGCCGTGATGTTGGGGCTCTGCGGCTTCGTTGTGGCGTTGTTGCTGCAGTTGCCGGTGCGCCGTTACATGGCGGGGACGTACTCGCTGGCGGTCGTCGGGTTGGCTTGTTCGGGACGATGGCCGCTCTAACCTGACGCCCGACACGACGACCGATAACCCGAGTTCAACGATGCGCCGCCCGAAGCCAGATGCCCAGATCGGTCGCGACGACGTTGAGCCGGTTGTGAACGAGCGTCGCGACCGGATGGTCACTGGGATCGTGACCGCGGTCCCGTTTCTCAGCCTGTTCTTAGTCGCCTGGCAGCTCTGGGAAAGCCTGCTGGGCTGGAACGACATCTTCGACTTGCTGCTCCTATACGTGCTCACGGGTCTCGGCGTGACGGTCGGATTCCACCGCCTGCTCACGCACCGGGCCTTCAAGTCTGGGCGCGTGATTCGTGCGGTGCTGGCGATCCTCGGGTCGGCGGCGATCGAGGGCCCGGTGATCTCTTGGGTAGCCGACCATCGCAAGCACCACCGCTTCTCCGATCGGGCGGGCGACCCGCACAGCCCGCACGTCGATTATGGCCACGGCTGGGGCGGTAGCGTGCGCGGGCTGCTCCATGCGCATGTCGGGTGGTTGTTCCTGCACGCCGATCGAGGGAAACGCACGCGCTACGCGCCCGATCTGCTCGCCGACCCGGTGGTGAGCTGGGTGGACCGGACGTTCCTGGTTTGGGCGCTCGGCGGTCTTGCCGCCGCGTTCTGGCTGGGGTGGCTGTTCGGCGGAAGGCTGCGCGATGGAGTGACCGGTCTTCTGTGGGGAGGGGCCGTGCGGATGCTCCTGCTCCATCACGTGACTTACAGCGTCAATTCGCTTTGCCACTTCTTCGGCCGCCGGCGGTTTGACACCGGCGATGAGTCGCGCAACCTCGCCTGGCTGGCACCGCTTTCGCTCGGCGAGGCCTGGCATAACAACCACCACGCTTTCCCGACCTCCGCCGAGCACGGCCTTCGCCGCTTGGAGCTCGACCCGTCGGCGCTCGTGATCCGCGGGCTGGAACGGGTCGGATTGGTCTGGGACGTGGTGCGGGTGAGCCCAGAGCGCCAGGCGTCCAAACTCCCGACGATGCAGGCAACGTGAGCGCGCCCAGGGCCACCCTGTCGCTGCGCGAGACCCTCGCGCAGGCGCTTCCGGAGCGGCCGTTTGGCGTTGAGCTGTGGGACGGCAGCACCTTGCCGCCCACCAACGGCGGGGGCGGCCCAACGTTCAGCGTACGCTCGCCGCGCGCGCTCGCCCTCGTGCTGCGTGCCCCGGGTCAGCTGGGTCTCGGCCGCGCGTACGTGAGCGGCGAGATCGAGGTGAGCGACATGGACGCGGTGCTCGAGCTGCTCGACACTTACAAGGTCCCGCCGTTGGACGCGCGCGGCAAGGCGCGCCTAGCGGCAGCCGCCGTGCGGGCCGGAGCGCTGCGCTCGCTGCCCCGCACGCCCACGGCCGAGCTTCGCCCACGTGGGCGACGCCACAGCCGCGAGCGTGACCGGCGCGCGGTCAGGCACCACTACGACGTATCCAACGAGTTCTTCGCCCTGGTACTCGGGGAGTCCATGACCTACTCGTGCGCGATCTTCTCACGGGGCGCGCCAACGCTCGAGGAGGCGCAGCGCACCAAGCTTGAGCTCGTTTGCGCCAAGCTTGGCCTCACGCCCGGCGAGCGAGTGCTCGATGTCGGGTGCGGGTGGGGCAGCTTCGCACTGCATGCCGCCCGTGAGCACGGCGTCCACGTCACCGGGATCACGCTTTCCGAGCCGCAGGCTGTCCTCGCGCGTGAGCGGGCGGCGGCGGCGGGGCTCGCGGAGCGGGTCGAGATCCGTGTCGCCGACTACCGTGACCTCGCTGGTGAGCAGTTCGATGCGGTCGCCTCGATCGGCATGGTTGAGCATGTCGGGAGCGCCAACATCGACGCCTACGCGAGGCGGCTTGCCGCCGTGCTGCGCCCCGGGGGGCGGCTCCTAAACCACGGCATCGCGCGCTTGCGCCACGGCGACCCGGAAGCCGGACCGTTCTCGGAGCGCTTCGTGTTTCCCGACGCGGCACCCATCCACCTCTCCCGCGTGCTCGCCGCGATCGAGGCCGCGGGTCTCGAACCGACCCACGTCGAGGGCTTCCGACTCGACTATGTCCGCACCCTGCGCGAGTGGGCGCGCAATCTCGACGAGCACTGCGAGCGGGCCGAGGCGCTGATCGGGGCGGAGCGCATGCGGATCTGGCGTCTATATGTGCGGGCCGCCCGTCGCGGTTTCGAACGCGGCTTCACGTCGGTCTTCCAGGTTCTCGCTGAACGGTCGCACGAACGCCCCTAACCGTAGCCAAGCCCGTCGACCGCTTTCGCCTTTAGGACCACGATCGCACCGGTGCAGGTAGCTCCTGGCGCTTGACCCGGCCGTGGCGTGTGCGCCTCGACGGCGCCAGCGGCAGGGTCCAACTCGGCTCGCCGAAGTGGTTCGATACCCTAATGATATGGACCACGAAGCACCGGCGACTCCAGGGCGGGTGGTGGCGAGGCTCGCCCGGCAGGTCGAGCTCGCTCTCACCTCGGTAGATCTGACCTTGCCTCAGTACCGCGTCCTGGGAATCCTCGACGGCGGCCCTGAGGCGTCGTCGGTGTTGGCCGAGAAGCTGGCCGTCAGCCGCCCCAGCGTGACCGGCGTCGTCGACGGCCTCGTCGTCCGCGGCCTCGCCCGGCGTGACCATGACGCGGCCGATCGTCGCCGGATCGGGATCGAGTTGACGAGCGACGGCCGGCGTCTGCTGGCGCAGGCCGATACTGAGGTCGAGCGGCGCCTGCATGAGATCGCCGCCCACCTCGAGGACGCCAGCCCAGCGTTCGCCGGCCTCGGGCCGTGGCTCGAGGCGCTCGACGCGCATCGCATCGCGCGGCACAGCGCGCGCGTTGCCGCTCCGGCCGCCGGGCGGCCGGGGGTGGCCGGGTGAGCGCTGTCACGACCGCGGCGCCGCCGTCGGCCCTCCAGGAGCGACAGGAGGAGTTCGTCCCGAGCGGGATCGAATCTCGCTACCGCCCGCCGCGAGCCTGGATCGACCCGGACAAGAGCAAGTCGTGGCTTGGTCGTGCCCGGCCGATCTTGCTTTCGCACAAGCGCACACTGGTGACCGCGTTGGGCCTCTCGTTCGTCGCCCTGCTGCTCCAGGTGCAGATCCCGAACCTCCTCAACAACGCGGTCACCAACTCGCTCGAGCGCCACACGGTGCCTCTCTCGCACTACACCTGGCTGATCTTCGGTCTCGCGCTCGCGGCCGGGATCTCGGCCTACGTCTCGCGCCTGTTCCTGATGCGGACCGCCTATTCGATCGAGTTCGACCTGCGGAACATGCTCTACGTGCACCTGACGCGTATGGAGTTCGGCTTCTACGACCGCGTCCAGACCGGCCAGCTGATCTCGCGGGCCAACTCCGATATCCGCTCGGTGCAGATGTACCTCACGTTCGGCCCGGCAATCCTCGTGCAGTGCGCGATCGCGGTCGTTGCGTTCATCTACATGCTGGCCATCAACGTGCCCCTCGCCCTCGTCGCGATGTCGACGATCCCATTCGTGTTCGTGCTCAGCGTGCGGATGCGCAAGACGATGTTCCCGGTCTCCTGGCTGATTCAGTCGCGGCTGGCCGAGGTCGCCACGATCGTCGATGAGAACATCAACGGCGTCCGCGTCGTCAAGTCGTTTGTGGCCGAGCCGCGGGAACTGAAGACCCTGGCCGAAGCGGCCGACCGGCTCAAGTGGTCTTACATCAAGGACGCCGACCTGCGGGCGCGCTTCACCCCGGCGGTCCAGAACCTGCCGCAGATCGGCCTCGCCCTGATCCTGATCTTCGGGGGCCTGCTCGTGATCCAAGGAGAGCTCGGCGTCGGCGCGATCCTCGCCTTCAGCGCCTACCTGGTGATCCTCCAGGCGCCGTTCCAACTGCTGGGGATGCTGGTCATGCTGGGCCAGCGGGCGTCCGCTTCGGCGAAGCGGATCTACGAGGTGCTCGACGAGCAGCCGACGATCCTTGACTCGCCCGAGGCGCTGGATCTGGTCCGCTGCGAAGGCGACGTCGAGTTCGACGCGGTCGACTTCGCCTACGCCGACGGTCCGCCCGTGCTCGATGACTTCAGCCTCCACCTCCGCCCTGGGGAGACAGTCGCGATGGTCGGGCGCACGGCGAGCGGCAAGACGACGGTGTCGCGCCTGCTGCCGCGCTTCTACGATGTCGACGCCGGCGCTGTCCGGATCGACGGGCACGACGTGCGCGAGCTGTCGATCGCGTCCCTGCGGTCCAAGATCGGCGTGGTCCTCGATGAGCCGTTCCTGTTCTCGATCTCGATCCGGGACAACATCGCCTACGGCCGTCCCGATGCCTCGCTCGAGGAGGTTCGCGAGGCCGCCCGGTCGGCTGGCGCCGAGGAGTTCATCCTCCAGCTGCCGGACGGCTACGACACGATCGTGGGCGAGCGGGGCTACACGCTGTCAGGCGGCCAGCGCCAGCGCGTCGCGATCGCCCGCACACTGCTGGTCAATCCGCCGATCCTCGTCCTCGACGACGCCACCAGCGCGGTCGACGTCCAGGTCGAACAGGCAATCCACGAGGGCCTGCGGGTGCTGATGGAGGGCCGGACGACGCTGATCGTGGCCCACCGGTTGTCCACCATCGGCCTGGCCGATCGGGTCGTACTGGTCGACGGGGGGAAGATCGTCGCCGACGGGACGCACAACGAGCTAATGCAGAGCTCGCCGCAGTACGTCGAGGTACTCGCTCAGGTAGACGCTGATTCGGCCGGGGGCGAGCGATGAGCTTCGGTGGGATGCCGGGTGGCGGCGCCCCGATGTTCGGTCCGGCCGGCGGGTCGCGCTCAGCCGCCGCACCCGGCGGCGGCCTGCCCTTCGCCGGGATTCCCTCCGAGCTCCAGGCAGGCGTCGACAAGCTGCTCTCCGAGGAACCCGATCACGGCGAGCCGAAGGCCCGGTTCAGCTACCGGACCGACGACGACAGCGGCAAACACCTGACCCTGCGGGCGTTGATCTTCCGCCACTGGCACCTCGGCGTGCTCGCGCTGGTGCTGGTTACGATCGTCAGCGTCACGAATCAGGCCGGGCCGCTCCTGATCCAGTACGGGATCGATCACGGGATGCTGCCGGGCCACCACAGCGTCACGGTGATCCTCGCCGTCGGCGGGCTCTTCCTGCTTGCGATCGCGATCACCGCGGCAGCTCAGCGTTCGCAGACGAGGGTCACCGGCCGGCTCGCCGCGGGCGTGATGGATGACCTGCGCGTTCGCGTGTTCACCCACCTTCAGCGCCTCGGCCTCGACTACTACACCGCCGAGCGGGCCGGCGTGATCATGACCCGGATGACCAGCGACATCGAGCAACTCCAGCAGTTGCTGCAGGACGGGCTCGCCCAGCTCGTCGTTCAGGGCCTGACGATGGTCGTGATCACCGTGATTCTGTTCGCGCTGAACGTGAAGCTGGCGCTGATCACGATCGCGCTCGTGATCCCAGTGCTGACCAGCGCGTCGCTGTGGTTCCGTAAGTCCTCCCAGGTCGCCTACAACCGCGTCCGTGACGGCATCGCCAACGTGCTGGGCGACCTGTCGGAAAGCCTCCACGGCGTTCGCACGGTCGCCGCCTATAGCCGCCAGCGCTGGAACATCGTTCAGCACCGCAACATCGTCGGCGACTACCGCGACGCCAACAACTACACGGCGCAGATCAACGCGATCTACGGTCCGGGCACCCAGATGCTCGGCTACCTCAGCCAGGCCGGGCTGCTGGCCATCGGCGGGAACATGGTCATCCACCACCAGCTGTCGATCGGTGCGCTTGTCGCCTTCTTCCTGTACCTGAACCGCTTCCTCTCACCGATCCAGCTGCTCGTCCAGCAGTACAACAGCTTCCAGCAGGGACAGGCCGCGGTGTTCAAGCTCCGCGGGCTGTTCGCCATCGACCCGAGCACGCCCGAGGCGCCCGCCGCCCAGGAGCTGCCTCCGATCGACGGTGAGATCGTGTTTGACCACGTCACCTTCGGTTACGACCCCGCGAAGCCCGTCGTGCGCGACATCGACCTGCGGATCCGGGCCGGGGAGACGGTCGCCTTCGTCGGTCAGACCGGCGCCGGCAAGTCGACGCTGGCCAAGCTGATCACGCGCTTCTACGACCCGACCGAAGGACGAGTCCTGATCGATGGCCACGACATCGGCGAGGTGACGCTCGATTCGCTGCGCCGCCAGCTCGGCGTGGTGCCCCAGGAGCCGTTCCTGTTCGCCGGCAGCCTGCGCTACAACATCGCTTTCGCCCGCCCCGACTCCACCGACGACGAGGTCTGGGAAGCCGTCAACGCCGTCGGGCTCGCCGAGGTGGTCGAGCGGATGCCCGACGGCCTCGACACGGTCGTGCACGAGCGCGGGCAGTCGCTGTCCTCGGGCGAGCGCCAGCTGATCGCCCTGGCCCGGGCGTTCCTGGCCCACCCGCGGGTGCTCGTGCTGGACGAAGCGACGTCCAACCTGGACCTGCTGTCGGAGAACAAGATCGAGGCCGCCCTCGACGTGCTCCTGGCCCAGCGCACCGCGGTCCTGATCGCTCATCGCCTGACCACGGCGATGAAGGCCAACCGGATCGTCGTGATCGACGACGGCCGGGTGCTCGAGTCCGGCTCGCACGACGAACTGGTCGCCGAGGGCGGCCTCTACGCCGACATGTATGCAACCTGGACCAGCCATATGGAGCTCGCGGCGTAGCCCTGCCGTTCTGCGTAGTTCGCTGAAAGACTGATCGGACGATAGGAACACGGATATGAGTGCGATACCGCCGCCGCAGACGTCGACCGAGGGGACGACCGCATCGCCGGAACAGGGACCGGTCCTCGACCTCAGCCACCGGCGGGTCCTGATCATCATCGGCGCGTTGATGCTGGGGATGTTCCTGGCGGCGCTCGATCAGACGATCGTGTCGACCGCGTTGCCGACGATCGTCGCCGATTTGCACGGCGCGTCGCACCTCGCCTGGATCGTCGTTGCGTATCTGCTGGCGGTGACGGTCTCGACACCGCTGTGGGGCAAACTCGGCGATCAGTACGGCCGCAAGGTGTTCTTTCAGGCGGCGATCGTGATCTTCTTGTGTGGCTCGGCTCTCTCGGGGCTGAGCCGAACCATGACCGAGCTGATCGCCTTCCGGGCCGTTCAGGGCCTCGGAGGTGGTGGGCTGATGGTCGGCGCGCAGGCGATCGTGGGAGACATCGTCTCCCCCCGTGAGCGCGGTCGCTACCAGGGACTCTTCGGAGCGGTGTTCGGTGTGGCGAGCATCATCGGGCCGCTGCTCGGCGGCTTCTTTGTCGAGCAGCTCTCCTGGCACTGGATCTTCTTCATCAACCTCCCGATCGGCGCGGTCGCGCTGGTGGTTGTGGCGATTCAGGTGCCGGGCAACCTGCGTCGAGTGCACCATGTGATCGACTATCTCGGCGCGGTCGTGCTCACCTTGTCAGCGAGCTGTCTGGTGTTGTTCACCAGTCTTGGTGGCACGACCTTGGCTTGGGGGTCGTCGGCCAGTGTCGGTCTTGGGGTCGCCGGCGCCGTCCTGCTGGTCGTGTTCGTATTCGTCGAGCGCAGGGCGACCGAGCCGGTGCTGCCGCTGCATCTGTTCTCCAACCGGGGCTTCTCGGTCACGAGCGTTGTGGGATTCATCGTCGGGTTTGCGATGTTCGGCGCGATCACCTACCTGCCCCTGTTCTTCCAGATCGTGCACGGCCAGTCGCCGACGGAGTCCGGTCTGCAACTGCTGCCGCTTCTGGCTGGTCTAATCATCTGCTCGACCGGATCGGGGATCGTAATTAGCAAGACCGGCCGCTACCGGATCTTCCCGATTGCCGGGACCGCTCTGATCACTATCGGGCTCGTGTTGCTGGCCCAGGTCGGAATTGGAACGAGTCTGATCGTCTCCGCCCTGTACATGTTCGTGCTCGGCGTCGGGCTGGGCTGCGTGATGCAGGTGCTTGTCCTGATCGTGCAAAACGCCGTCCCCTACTCCGAGCTCGGGGTCGCCACCTCCGGCCAGACCTTCTTTCGATCGATCGGAGGTTCGTTCGGTACGGCGATCTTCGGCGCCATCTTCAGCAATGTGCTGATCGGCAATCTCGTCAGGCATCTCGGGATCGCCAAGCTGCCCCGAGGCCTCTCGAGCTCCAGTGTCACCCCCGCAATACTGGACAAGCTCCCGCAGGTCGTCCACCACGGCATCGCGGCCGCTTACGCCGAGTCGATCCAGACGGTCTTCATCATCGCCGCGCCGATCGGCCTCATCGCGTTCATTGCCTCCTGGCTCATCCCCCAGGTCGAGCTCCGACGAGGAGTCGGCGCCTCAACAGACGCAGCACCAGTCGCCCTAGGCCCCGATCTCAGAACTCCCGAGCCAGCCGCCTCGAACTGAAAAACACTCGGCGGGACGACGAGTGCTTCCGCTTCGTCCCCGAACCGGCCATGATCCAGCGGCTTCTGCATCTGCGCTTCGTCGGGCTAGAGGAGAAGCCGCGCGGCGCCGTCGCCGTCGCCGGCCAGTTGGCTCAGCCTTCGTGGGAGGAGAAAGCATCGCCTTGAGCTGCTGCCGGATCGCATGCTGGCGAACGGCGAGCCCCCCACTCGACCCACCTTTATATCGTTGGTGCGGACGTCGGCACAGAGGCACGCGCGGCGCGAGCGTCTGGCGCTCAAACGCACCGCATATCGCTGCCGCCGGTCAGACGCCAGCCCGCCATCTCCGGGGGTCCATGGGGACGCATGCTTTATCGCCAGAGCACGCGCGCGCCGGGTGCTGCCGAGCGTGTCGATCCCGTTGCAAACGCACCATCGGCGCTCACGGACACGCTTAGGCTCGCCCCCGAAAAGGAGCAGTCCGCGGCGCCGCGTAAACGTGGTGCGTGTCGGTGGCGGGGTGCGGTCGCCCTCACTCGTTCTGTTCGTCGTCGGCGTCGTCCTCGAACGGTGGTATCTCGCCGGCGAGCAGGCGCGCGTGCTCGGCATCCCAATCGACCGGTGCGAGTAGCGCCTTCACCGTGGCGAGCTCCTCGTCGAGGGCGAGAACGTCCTCATGCAGCTGCTGGCGAGCGTCGTCGTCAAGGTCGGCGGCGCGAGTCTCGAGGTGGTGCGCAACGTCCGCGATCGTGCCGTTTGAATGGGTCAGCAGCGAACCCAACCACGAAACGAGCTTCCCGACCTCCGCCTCACCCGGCCGCCAGGCAATCGGCCACCGGGCAGAGTTGAGGTCGGCCGAGTGCCCGCGCGTATGGACCGTGAGGCGAACCTCGACGGCGGTTACGTCGTCGTCGCTTAGTTCCCGAAAAACCTGCTCCCACAGGTTCGCGACCGCCTCGTGACCTTCCCCACGAACCGGCGCAAGCGGGCGCTCCTCCGGCTCCGTCGCAGGGGGTGGGAGGTCTACCTCGGTGGACGATGGGTCCGCTAACTCAGCGGCCTGGATGAGCTGATTATCGGGCGCGCGGCTAATACCCCACCGATCGCGCAGGTAGGCCTCGAACGTCTGATGGGTACCGCGGTAGAGCGATGCGTCGCTGATCTCGGCCAAGGCGCTCCCGAGTTGGAGATCGGCGTCGAGGCCGCGTTGGACAGTCGCCTCCAGCGTGTCGAGGTGCTCGACCTCGGCGCTGGTGAGGGTGTTATCGGGGTTGGTGCTGCTCATCGAGGCACGGTCTCGTTCGGGGCTTTCGGTCGTTCACGCGATCGGCGAGGCGGTTTGCTGTTGCTGCACTACTTATCGGCCGCAAAGCAAAAACTAGTTACGGCGGTGACGACGACTTACGCAATTCATAAGCGCGGGCCGTTGGCTGACCCTTGCGTGAGCCGCAGGAGTGTGCGCTGACACGAAGAACCCACGCTCCTGCGCGATGCTCGACATCGACTCCCTGGCCCGCTGACATCATCGCCACCGCGTTCGAGGTCACCACGCTGACGCTCGCCGATCCGGAGGCCCTCAGACCGATCGGGCTTCGACTGGATCGAAGAGGAACGGTACGACCGCCGCAGTCCCAAGCTTGCGCGTTGCCCGAACCACAGTCCCCTTCTTCTCGCTAATTGCTCGCCTGAACTAAGGGACATCTTATCCGGTTGCGTTTCGTTCAGCTCGCGACTCTCGGAGTGCCGCTGCTCCAAGCCTGCCCTTCGTGAGGCGGTAGTGGCACAGCCGACGGTCTGGATGCTGCATCTTCGAACGTTTGATGTCGGGGGAGGTGTGTCCTGGCGTAGGTCGAACATAACTGCAGTCTGTGACCGCCTCATCGAAGGGAGGGGGCAGCATGAGCTACCCGCTTAACCGCAAGCTCGTCGTCGAGTTCATCGGCATGTTCCTGTTCATGTTCACGGTTGGGATGGCGACCAACAAGGCGGGCGCGGGCGCGCTGGCGCCGCTCGCGATCGGGTCGGCGCTGATGGTGATGGTCTTCGCTGGTGGCCACATCTCCGGTGGTCATTTCAACCCGGCCGTGAGCACCGCCGTGTTCTTGAGGGGGAGGATCGCGTCCAACGAGTACCGCGCCTATATGGTCACCCAGTTCGTGGCGGCGGTCCTGGCTGGTCTGACGGTGCGTGTGGTTGGCGGTCACGAGGCGCACGCGGTCGTCGCCGGCGCGGGCAGGATGCTGATCGCCGAGTTCCTGTACACGTTCGCGCTAGCGTGGGTCGTGTTGAACGTGGCAACCGCGAAGGGGACCGAGGGGAACTCGTTCTACGGGCTCGCGATCGGGTTCACCGTGGTGGTCGGTGCGTTCGCGGTCGGCGGCATCTCGGGTGGTGCGTTCAATCCCGCGATCGCGCTGGGCGCGATGGTCACCGGTCTGTTCAAGTGGGGCAACATCTGGATCTACCTGCTCGCTGATTTCCTCGGCGGCGCCGCTGCCGCGTACGCATTCCTCCACGTCCAGCCGGCGGAGAAGTCGACGGGAGACGTCGAGGCCGCAGCCACCGAGTGAAAGGCTCGACCCGACCGCGTCGGAGCGCCTGAAGCACCACGGTCGGCGGTGCCCACCGTCGACGGAACCCCCGGAACTTACGGAATCGGGCCGTTCCCTGGCTTGACAGTTTTGTGCGGAGACTTCGGCTCGGCGATCGTCTACAGGACGCCCGGTTGCGGCGGTGAGCGGGACGCAGCTAACCCGCCCCGAAGTCGCGCGGCGCGAGGAAAAGCAGGCCCCGGCGCCTGGCGCCCTGACTGTCGGGCTGCGCAACGGTCACTGCGGGTTAGCGGTCGAGCTCGAGTCGGCTGTCAGCTCCTCCCTCGCGTGGTCGCGCTTGAAGAAGACCCGGTCGGCCACAACGGCGGCGACCCTCTCGTCAGCGCGGTCGACTAGCAGCTGAGCACCGAGTTCGCGGTGCTCGACGGGGACCATCGCGTAGCAATGTTCTTCTCTAAGCACCTGATGCTGGATCCGTGACGCGGAGACTGTGGAAGTGGCTACATGGACCAGGGGAACGCCGGGTACCGTCGTGGACGTCCACCGCGGACGGATTTCGTCACCATCGAGAGACGGACAAGACCTCACCGCGGGCGCTGATTCGAGCGCCGTATCTTCCGGGGCGACTAGTGGACGCTGAAGTGCTGGGTAACCCAATGCACGTTCAGGAGGCCCAGGACAAGGACTACGACGGCCACCAGGCCCACGAGCGCAAGCACCACCAAGGTGAACAAGGCCATGCCGTAGAACGTGGGGGGCTGCCGATGACGCCTGCGCCCGGGCTCCTTGAACACCGAGAGCGGCTTAGATGCCATGCGAACGCGGATGTTACGCCCGAGCTCGGACCATCCGGGTGTGCCGCACGGGCGACGTAGACGTCCCCGAATCCTGCTTGAAGGGCGATTGGCCCGCCTTCACCTCAGAGGCCGAGCGTGTAGCTCGTTCCTAGCGAATCCGTCAACCGATCGATCTCGCATCGGGCCGTCGGATCCCGACCAGGCCGCTGGGCAGCGTGAAGTCGTCACCGCTCACGCCATCTGCCGAATACGTCGAGTTCTCAACCGGATCGCAGACCTCGAGCAGCCGACCGGTTTGGCGGGATCACCCGGGACCTCAAGGTGCCGAACACCACGGCACGGAAGTGGCCGTGAATGGATGCCTTGCCGTGCATCGCGCCATAGCCCATCCGTTCTCTAGGCACTGCGCCCGGGGACAAGGGACGGAACTCGGAGAACCGAAGACCGAGCCGGGCTACGGTCGGAAATGGATGGGGTCCCACTGCATCACCGTTAGAGGCCAGACAGTCGATCTGGAAGCCGTGTACAGAGAGATGCTCGCTGAGAGCAGCGTCGAGAGCGGCCACCGCGTCCATACAAGCGGGCTCAAGTACACCCTCGCACGGATGTACGGCTTCCGGGTCGATCACCGCACACCGAAGCAGCGGCTCCGTGCTATGCGGGAAGACGTCGTAGCTGAGCTTCAGCGGCTCGGGTGGATCGACCCAATCCCCGGAAAGAACAACGGCGTCTACATCCTGCACAGATAGCGCCCGCGCCGCTCCGACTGCGCAGGGAAAGCGTTGGCCGCGGCCAGCTCCCGCCCAGGTGTCGGGCCTCGACTGGGCGCAGCGGTTGCTTCTGCTTCGGGACGATGAGCAGTAGCTGGGCCTCCAGGCGCGTGGGCCGCCGGGGCGTCCTGTCGCCTGACGGCCTGCGATGTCCCGCTCAGGTCGCGCAAGGACCGGGCTTGCCGTGCGTGCGCGTCCAGATGGAATGCGCGGCGGCGACCACCGGGAGCTTGTTGTCGCTCGTGGTCAGGTCATCGCCCACGAGCATCAAGCACCGGCCCTCAGTGAACAGGACGTTGGCGTCGGCGTTTGGAAAGTCCCACCCGTCCGCGCTGGGGATGCCGGGGATCGTGAAACGCGTCGTGTTCGCCGGCGCCTGCGGCCCGGAGGCGAACTCCTTCAACTCCGTGGCTTCCTCTCGCGCTGCCGCGGCCGCCGAACCCAGCTGCATCGCCCAGGAAACGCCATCACTGGTCGGGACGCTTATCACCTCGCGGAAGCCCTCCTTAGCCAAGCGCTCGTTCTCCGCGGCAGCGTCCGGCACACCGTCCGAGGTCCACTGTGCGGGGGTCCGGTCGGTGGTCGCCGGCCCGGTCCGCTGCATCCCCGTCTCCTCATGCGCTCGGACCAAGTACGCGCTCAAAGGCAGCATCGATGTGCTGCTCTGCGACCCGCTTCCACATCCGGCACACATCACCGCCGTAATGACCAGCACCGCCCACGCCCCACGAGCATACCTCCCGATTTCCCTCGTCCGTCCCCGAACTCTCGCGAGTCGACGCCACCGCCAGGCCAAGAGCAAAGCCCATCCGCGACGATTTTCGTCGGTCTCGGCCGAGCGCTCTCGGCCCGGCACCGCCTCTGCTGGCCGCGCCAATCCAGGAGTTCGAACCCGCGGGATGCGCGACGCGACTACCAGTGCAGTCGTCCGATCGCTCGCACGACGACACGTAACGGACGTCCTTGCCGCCATGCCTAGGCCTCCTGGGGGAGCGGCACGGTGTGGATCAGAACGATCCTCCAGTCGCTCCCTCGGCCTCGAAAGACGATCGATGTCGGAGCGGTGATCGTCTGCTCCGACCCGTCCAACGTGTAGGTCTGATCCAGGACGAACGTGTCCAGGCCAGCCTCATCCCACGCATCCTCCTGAACAGCACTCATCCGAGAGCGCACGTTTGAGACGGTGTCTTTGAGCTGAGAGAAGTATCCCTCGACCGCCGGCCGCCCCCGCATCCACTTGCGCGCGATCTCATCGACGCCCTGAACCTCATCGTCGACCATCCCACCGAGCCCGTCAAGATCCATCGCGTCCAAGCGCTCGAGCAACAGGCTGACCATCTGCTGAAGCGAAGTCTCTGCTTGTGCCGCCACCAAGTCTCCTTTCGATCTTGTTTAGCCGCCACTGCCCATCCGCCCTACGTTCGAGTGCAGGGGGCGCACTGACACTCGGGAGGACCTAGCGGGGTCCCGGCCACCCGGGCTGGGACCCCGCTGTTGGCGCCAGCCCTACTTGCCGTTCAGCGTGAATGCCTAGAGCTTGTTGTTGCCCGTGAACATGGGCAGCCCGAGGTGCGAGTCTCCCTTCGGCTGAAATGGTCAACGCTGCTCGTGGAGCGGCGTGCAGCCATCGTCTGCTTCGCGGCAGCCCAAAACCACGGCCACCTGGCCATTCTTCGGCGGCCTGGCAGCCGGTCTCGGGATAGCCAGCGGACCCACGAGCCCACCCAGGGCCCGGCGGCTTAGCTCCGAACCGGCTGGCTCGTCCCTGGCGAAGGTGAAGGTGGCGCGTGCGTGGCCATCGCGGCGGCAAGCTCGGTGCGGTTGACCACACGTAGCTTCAGATACACGCTGGAGAGATGCATCTTCACCGTCGCGCGCGAAACGAACAGGCGCGCGGCGATCTGTGGATTCGAGAGGCCGCCCGCTGCGAGGGTGGCGACGTCGAGCTCGGCCGGCGTCAAGCTTCCCCACCCAGCCGGCGCGCGATCGCGTCGCCCCCGGCGTCGCCGGGCATAAGCGATCGCCTCGGCCAGCGAGAGCTGCTCACCCTCCGCCCACGCCACATCCCAGTCCTCGGTGCCGCGCTCCAACGAGCTCGCGCGGGCCGCCTCAAGTCCGTCCAGCGTCGACCTCAACGGCACGCAGCCTAGTCGCGACCGCTCGGCTTCCGCGGCCGCAGCGAGACGAGCGGCCCGAGCTGTGTCACCCGTCCGCGCCGCAAGCAGGGCCAACGAGTGCAGTGCGTCCACTGCCTCCCGCTCGAGGCCCAGCTCGGCGTCGGTCGCCAGCGCTGCCTGAAGCAGATCTCGGGCGTGATCGAGGTTCCCGGCGCACATCGCGGCACCGCCATAGAGAAACCGGGCGATCGCACCGTGACGCGCGCTTTTCGTTCGGTCGGACACGACCTCCAGCTCGCGTGCCTGGGTCTCGGCCTCGGCGGCGTCGTCCCTGGCCAGCGCGATCCGCCCCAGCACCTCGCGCGCCAACGCGAGCGTGTGCTGCTGTGGTACCTCGAGCAACCGCAGCGCGCGGGCCTCGGCGCCGTCTAGGTCGTCGGCGGCCAGCTCGGCGATCAGCAGGGCTAGATCGATCGCTGGAATCGCCTGGAGCGCCCCGGACTCCTGCGCGCGCCTCATCTCGCGTGCTCCTTCGCCGAGCGCCTCCTCGGCTCGACCAAGCAGAGCAAGGGCGTGGATCCGGAAGCCTGCGATCTGAAAATGGGTCATCGAGGGCCAATCGCCCTCCAGGGCCAGCGCGAGATCGGCATGCGCCAGCGCTCGCTCCGGCGACCCGGCGATCACCTCAATCCAGGCCGCGGCGACTTCGGCAAACGTACGCAGCCGCACATGCTCGGAGGCGTTCGGAATCGTCAGGAACTCCTCATACGCGGTGCGGGCGGCATCGAAACGATCACTCGTCGCCTCCACCACCGCCAGGTTGGACAGCGCCCACGCGGTCCCCAACCAGTCCCCATTGCAGCGGGCCATCTCGGCAGCCTGGTATGCGTTCCGCCGCCCCTGCTCCATGTCGATGCCCGTCAGCGTGAGCACCATCGCCGACATCCGTAGACAACGCGCCTGCGCCTCGACATCCCCCACACCCTCCAACAGAGCCAGCCCGGCCTGGGTGTTGGCGATCGCCCCGACGTAGTCCCCGGACAGCATCCCAATCATCCCGGCGCCACACTGGACAACCGCTCGCCCGCCTGGATCGTCGCCCGGCGTCGCAGCACGTACCGCAGCGCACGCCGCCCATCCCTCCTCGAAGTGCTCGGCCAGCAACCAGTGGTTCATCAGGTCCGCCACCATGTCCGTAGCGCCGTCGATGTCGCGCTCCACCGCCCACTCCAGCGCGCGACGCAGATTGGCGGTCTCCTCGTCGAGCACTTCGTGCCCATCGGTCTCCAACACCAGCTCATCCGCGGTCGCCGCGAACGCACGGAAGAACACCAGCCGCCGATCCTCGGCCTCGTCCTCCTCGGACTCCAGACACAGCAGCTCGAAAGCCTGTTCGCGGATTGTCTCGAGGAACGCCCAACGCTCCGGCCCTATGGCGTTGACCGCCATGATCAGCCCCTTCGCCTCCAGCGAGTCCAGCAGCCTGCGCACTTCGCCCTCGTCCAACAGAGGCCCCGCGACTGCGCGCGCGCTAGCGACGGTGAACCCGCCGGCGAACACCGACAGCCACCGCAACAGCTCCTTTTCACCAGCCTCGAGCAGTTGATAGCTCCAATCGAAGGACGCACGCACCGAGTGGTGGTGGGGCGAGCCGCCGTCCGCCGCGATCGTGTCCAGGCGACCGCGTCGCGTCAGTCCCTCGGCCACCTCGCTGACGCTCACGGCACCGACGCGGGCCGCCGCCAGGCACAGCGCCAGCGGCAGGCCATCGAGCTCACGGCAGATCCTCGTCACTGCTCTGGCCACCGCGGGAGTCAGGGCAAACGCGGCGTCTGCGGCGGCGGCCCGATCCACGAACAGCCGCCCCGCGTCCGAGCGCACCACCGCCCCGACCCCACCCCCCGGCTCAGGCAGACTGAGCGGCCCGAGCCGAAACACCTCCTCGCCGGAGATCCCCAACGGCTCCCGGCTCGCCACCAGCACCCGCAGTCCGCGAGCGCCGTCGAGGAGCTCTCGCACGACATGCCCGACCGCGGCCGCCAGATGCTCGCAGTTGTCGAACACGAGCAGTCGGCGCCGCTCGGCGAGGTACTCCAGCAAGACCTGCGACGGACGGTGGCCGACGCGCTCGCGAGCACCGACCGCGCGCAACGCCGCGTCGACCAACTGCTCGGCGTTGGCGGCGCTCGCAACCTCGATCACGACGACCGGAGCGTGCTGTGCCGATGCCCGCTCAGCAACCTCGAGCGAGAGCCGAGTCTTCCCGCACCCCCCCGCGCCAGTCACGGTCACCAACCGCGCGGACGCCAACCTCCGCTCCACTTCGAGAAGCTCGCGCTCGCGCCCAATCAGTAGGCCCCCACCAGCCATAGTCGACCACGATCGTCTCAGAAACGGTGACCACGATGGGGAAACCGTGCCGACACCGCGCCTGACCCGTGACTGCATATCTGGCGCAGGCTCCCGCGTCCGGCGAGCAGAAAACACCACCATGTGGCCAGCCTTTCGGCACTGATCGCACGCCGCGCCCGACCTCCTCGCACAGTCACTCGCGATTCGCCCCGTCGTCGAGCACACGAACCCGCCGCAGCCGGCGGACAGCGCCCGACCGTCGCGGACGGCAGCGTCTTCCCGATCCATCGCATCGAGTTCAGTGCGAGGACGGTTCCCGGCCAGTAATCCTGGCCCGCGCCAGCGTGGCTGCTCGTTCGACAGAGGGAGCGGAAGTCGACCGTCGCCGGTCGCGGGGGCTAGCTCATCGACCACTCGACCCACCTCTGCAAACAAACGAGCCGCTTCCGTTAGGGACGACCTGCGACGCTGGGGCAGGCTCGGGGCCGGTGCTGGCCGTCAGGGACGAGAGGCGGGCCAGAATGAGTCGCCGTAGGTCAGGTTGGGATCGACGATCAGCGGGGTGTCGTCGTTCGGCGCGTCGACGCCCAAACGTCTTTGCGGGAAGCCCGGGCGTGGACCCGCTCGATGTCGCCTGGGTTTGCGCTGCGTGGGGATCGTCCGCGGCCGGCTCGGTGGACGCCCAGTTGCGCGCTCCGGCCGAGGTGGTGTTCGTCCACGGCGACTTCCATCCCTAGAACCAGCTCTGGGAGGCGCAGGCCGCTCCGCCCGCTCCTCGTAGCCGAGTTTGCGACGAACAGCGTTACCACCGACGGACGAAGCCCTATCAGCCGGTGCTGGTGCTCGCGTCGTTATTCCGAGAAGTTCTCGAACCGTTTCACAGGCAGCGCGGTCGAAGCTCTCGACATCGCGAATCGCGACCTGGCAGAGCCCCGCAGCGCTCGTGTGGTGACCTCATCGAGGCGTCACCCCACGGGGACTCTGTGGCTTCTGGACGTCGGGATTCGCGAACCGCACAATCCATAAGGAGAAGTGATGCGCATTAGCACACGCCTTCTCGGGCGTTTGGTGCTGGGTCCCCTCGTCTTGGGCCTGGCAGCTTTGGGAGTCTTCGCGCTCCCGGGATCGGCGCTTGCGTCGACCACCAGCAGCACACGGGTGATCGGCCATGTCTATCTGGACGGCAACACCGCCGGGGCCAACACCGTCGCGGCCTATGACCGTGGCCGCGACGGCTCGCTCACCCCCACGCCAGGCTCCCCGTTCGCCGTTGGCGGCGCGGGACTCGGCAAGGGGCTCGGCTCCCAGGGTTCCATTCAGCTCGCTGACCAGGGGCGGTACGTCCTCGCGGTCGACGCCGGCAGCAACCAGATCTCGGTTCTGCAGACTAACCGGGACGGGTCGCTGACTCCGGTGCCGGGCAGCCCGGTCTCCTCGGGCGGCGTGGAGCCGGTCAGCATCGCGGTGCACGACCACTTGGTCTATGTCGCCAACGACGGTGACGCCACCCACAGCGCCAACTACACCGGGTTCTTCCTGACCCCGTTCGGCCAGCTCGTTCCGCTGCCCAACTCGACCGTGAACGCGCCCGGAGCCGCTAATGATCTGGGCGACGTACTTTTCAATAGCACCGGCACCAAGCTGGTGGGGACCGAGGTCGCCAGCTCCCTGATCGACAGCTTCCGCGTCGACGGCCTGGGATATCTGCAGACCGCTCCGGGCTCCCCCTACGCGGGCCAAGGCCTTGGCTCCTTCGGCAGCGCATTCCGCCCCACCAACCCCGACCAGCTGTTCGTGAGCAACCCGCACAACGTCGGCAATGACGTCGGCACGGTCTCGGCCTACGATGTCGCTCACAACGGCCGGCTGTTCTCGATCGGTGCCTCGCCGTTCGCTGACCTGCAGAACGCCCCATGCTGGGTGGCGGTCACTCCCGACGGAAAGTTCCTCTTCGCCATCAACACCGGGTCGGGAACGGTCTCCCGGTTCTCGATCGACCGCAGCGGGGATCTGACGCTGCTCGGCAGCACGCTGGTCAACGACCAGGGCGGCGTGGGCGGAACGGATCCGACCATCAGCCCCGATGGCCAGAACCTGTACATCAACGAGACCGCGGCCCACGGTCTCGCCGAGATGACCATCAAGGGCGGCAACCTCACGGAGCTGCCGGGCTCTCCGGTCGCGCTGCCGGCGAGCATCACCGCAGCCGCCGGAGCGGCATCCAACTGACAGCCGAGTAGTTCGACATCACAAAGCGGCGCGAAGCCGGGGCGGACACGCCCCGGCTTTGTGCTGTCTGCGGTCGCGCGGCATTGCCGCAATGCGGCTGCGCGCGCTGTGACCGCCGCGGACGGCGTCGATGCCCCGCCACGCCGCCAGAGGGAGCGTCCAGTAGGTGAGGTCGCGCCAGTCAATCGTCCCCCCGCGCTCATGGCACGGGACATGCCGACACGGGCAAAGGCGACGTTTGGTGGGAGGAGCGCCAAGCGGAGGGGTCTCTGAATACCCAGCCAAGCCGACAAAGCAGCAGCTACGAGCTCGGCGAAGGCCGCGACGGCGCGTGATCACCATTTGCGAAGGCGGCAGAGCTTGCACCGCGGCGAGCTCGACCGCGGCTTTGCTCTCGCGGGTCAGGAAGCGCCGAGCTCGCCGATCGTGCCCATCAATGCGCCGGGAAGACGACGGTGGAGTTCTTGTTGACTGGGAGCTCGACCCGGGGTCTGGAGGTTGCGCGGCTCAAGCGCCAGCGGGTGGGCCATCATCGCGTGCGAGGCTTGCGCGAGCTCACGAGCCGCCAGCGCTTCGCCGTGCACGGCGATGGTCTTGGTCCGGTTCTCTGGCTCCGTCTCGACGCCGGTCGTGCTCGGCCGCAACCGGTCCGTCTTCCTTCATCATCGGTTCGATGGATTTGGCCGACTGCTGCCGGCGCGGTGTGCACGTTCAGCTTTCCGCGCCGCCGATCGCGGCGACGAGACCGGCGAAGTCCTCTCCGCACGGTCCGCACGCCTCGAGATGCGCGGCGATGCCTGGGAACCGGCGTTCGGGGTGCTCGCCAGACACGAACAGCTCGCTATACACATGCAGGACCTCTAGCGCACCCTCGCATCCGACATCGCGAGGATCGGTCGCCAGGAAGCGCTCGAGCTGAGCCCAGCCGTCGCTCATCGCGATGTCCCCCTCTCGGAGCTCATGTAACTCGGAGCTCATGTAACCGTTAGCGACGAGTGTCTGGCGCAGTTTACGCCGGGCATCGAAGAGGGCCTTGTATATCGCGTTGCGGTTGGAATCGAGTTCGACGGCCAGGGCATCGACAGGTACGCCGTTGAGGATGATGGCGACAAACAGTCGCCGCTGTCGGGGAGTGAGCGTCTCGTCGATGGCCCGGCGCAAAGCGTCGATCAGCTCCTGCCACTCAGCCCGCTGCTGGGGGTCCAAGCCGAACGATCCCGGTAGTCGATCCCAGTCCTCCTCGTCGATCGATACGTGTGGTGCGTTCCAGAAGTGCCGGCTCAGCTTGTTGGACACCTCGAGGATCACGAACCGGTAGGCCCAGGTGGTGAAGCGGCTCTCGTTGCGGAACTGGTCGAGCTTCGCGGTGATTGCCACCATCGCATCGGCGCAGGCGTGGTAAGCCAAATCTTCAAGCTCGGGTCCGCCGATCAGGGTGCGCTTGTTGCGGCGCCGCAGCTCTGCTCGAGCGACGCGCAGGAGCAGAGCGTGGAGTCGTTGGAGGGCGGCGTCCCCCACGGCACCGCTCGTTCGCAGGCTGCGCACCCACTCGGCCGACTCGGCGTCTGACGCACCGCTAGGACCCCGATGACCAGAGACCAAATGGTCAGGGATCACCACGCCACCGATTCTAGTCCGGACAACTCGGGCGGAAGAATCGCCAGCTCAGTCCTCAGGCTGCTCGCGCAACCGCCGCCGGACCGCCGCGGCGATGTCTGGCGCGACTGCATGCGGCGGGGGAAGACGGTGCAGTCGGTCGAGCATCCGCTGCAGCGTCACAAGCGCGCGGTAGCAATCCGGGCACTTGTCGACGTGGCGCTGGAGGCGGCTTCGGCCGCGGGCAGACAGATCGCCGTCCACGAAGTCGGACAGGTGGGCGGTTGTCCACTGATGATCGCGGCGGAACCGCACGCTGGAAATGAGATTGATCATCGTCTCAGGTTTGGTTCCCACCTTAGACCTCAGATCGGCCCGCGACGGTTCCGGATGAACCCACTGGGGGTCGAGCCGGGTCCAAACCGACATCGCGACTCCGATGCTCGTCGGTGAACCGCCAGCAAACCCTTGAAATGGTCTCATTGGCAGCGGGCGCAATCGCGGTGGCCGACCATCCTCCCGACCCGAACAGGAGCACCATGTCCAATCAGCTAACGACGATTTCTGGCTACCCCATGCCGATCACGCCGGTCGACCACGTGGAGCCCGTTCCTCGGCGAATCCGGGCCGAGCTCGGCGGCCACGTGGTCCTCGACACGACCAGAGGGCTGTATCTGTGGGAGTCGCCGTTCTACCCGCAGTACCACATCCCGTTCGAGGACATTGACCCGTCAGCAGTGCTGGACGAGCAGAGAACCCACCGGGTCAGCCGGGGTAACGTGGCCACGCTAGGCCTCCGTGTTGGCCCGCTCGTCCGCTCGTCCGCCGGGCGTCGCTACCTCGAGTCGGTCGTGCCTGACCTGGTCGGCACCGTGCGCTTTGACTGGGAGGCGCTCGACGCCTGGTATGAGGAGGACGAGCTGGTGTTCGTGCATCCCCGTAACCCGTACGTGCGCGTCGACGCGCTGCGCTCGTCCCGCCACATCCGAGTCGAGCGCGACGGCATCCTGCTCGCCGAGTCGGCATCGCCGATCCTAGTCTTCGAGACGGGCCTGCCGACCCGCTACTACTTCGACCGGACCGCGGTCAACTTCGACCAGCTCGTGTCCAGCCCCACGGTCACCGCCTGCCCGTACAAGGGCAGGACGAGCGGATACTGGTCGTTGCGGACCGGCGAGGACACGATTGCTGACCTGGCTTGGACCTACGACTTCCCGACGCGGCAGCTGCTGCCGATCGCCGGCCTCGTGGCCTTCTACGACGAACAGGTCGACACGTTCATCGACAGCGTCGAGCAGCCCCGGCCCGAAACCCACTTCTTCAAGCCCTGGGTTAACGGGCTAGGCGGAAGCGAGAACAGACCCGAACTCCCACTCGGGGGCTAGCTGGTTTCCGCGGCCTGAGCGGTCGCCCCTGCCACCGGACCGGGGGCAAGTGGTTGGGGCTCGGCGTCAACGAGCCCCCGCGCCCGGTCCCGGCGGGGAAGCACGAACGCGGCCACGAGCAGGCCCGCGGCGAAGAAGCCCGCGGCCCACGCCGCGGGCACCTTGTTCACACCCCAAGAGTCCGCGGTCGCGCTGGCTGGCACACCTCGACTCCGACGCCACCGGGCAGCTCTGGGAGGCGAGCGGCGCCCCGCAGACCTGACCCGCGGCGGCGCTCAGCACGCTCTGGCCTCGCCGGGACCCAGGGGTCGCCGGTGGGCGGCCCCCGAGCCGCCAACCGCCGTGCCCGATCGATCAGCTGGTCGCCGCGGCGTGCTCGCGGACGTAGCGGACCATCCCGACGATGTCCTCGGGCACGAGTCGCCCGATCGCGCCGGTGGAATAGACGCTCACGATTACCCGGCCGTCGGGCGCGAGCACGAATCCCGTCGACTGCAGATAGAGCGGATCCTCGTTGACGAACGCGCCGGTCTCCTGCGTCACCGCGCGTGCGTCGGCGCTATGGCCGACCGGGAAGGTGAGACCGTGCTTCTCGATCAGCTCGCGCGTCGTCGCCTCGTCGTCGACCGACAACGCGACGACCTTTATGTCGAGCTCTGAGAGCTTGTCCTGAGCTCGCTGGAAAGCCCGGAGCTGCGCGTTGCAGTAAGGGCACCAAGCCCCCCGAAAGAACAGCACGACGCCGAAAGCACCCCCCAGCGCGTCGGGGAGCTCAAGCGGAGCCCCAGCGGGCGGCGTGATCGTGATCGAAGGAAACTGGTCGTTTGGCTGCAGCATCGTGGACTCCTATGAATAAATGCATGGTTGAAGTGGCCGAGCGGCCCTTTCCTCGTGTCAGCGTCGCAACCGGTGGCTTTCTTACTGTGGCTCGCGGCTGTGGAGGCGATGCGCCCAGTTCGGTGCCTCGTGGCCAGAGGACGGATCACAGTCGCTCTCCCGCCTCGACGGGGACGGTGACCGTGTTCCCCGGGGGAGCCAGCGGACACAGCCAGGAGCTCTCGTAGCGGCAGGACGGGTGGTACAGGAAGTTCAGATCGACGATCAGCCGACCACCCTGCGCGCCGAGGTCAGCCCCTTTCACGGTGTCCAGGAGGTAGCGACCGCCCCCGTAGCTCCCCCTGCCGGCCGTTCCGTCCCGCAGTGGCAAAAACAATCCCCCGCCGTACTGGCCGAGCCACCAGACATCCACCGTCGTCTCAATCGGCGCCGGAAGCTCGACCCAGCCAAGCCGTCGTAGGTGCGTGGTCTCCTCCGGACCCGTGTTGACAGACAGCCTCGTCGCGGAGATCGTTGGGATGACCTCGAGCTCGTAGCGCCAGAGAGGGTCATAGGGCCAGTATGGAAGGCCGCTCTCCCGCAGCGGATCGTCCTCCGCCAGCGGACTGCTCGGATGATCGCGAAAGAGCTCGTCGCGCCGAGCCCGCCAGATTGCGTGGGCGGCCTCCGGCGAGGATGCCTCACGCACCTCCCTGTAGACGGCAGTCGTGTGCCGGCGCCAATCGGTGAGCGTCAACTCTTCCATCTCAACTGCTGCCGCCTCGGGGGGACCGGTCATTGCCGAGGTGAGTTGCCGGGCTCGTGCGTGACACCGTTTCGCTGGCTGGCCCACTGGGCCGAGCCAGCTCTCCAGAACGCCCAGCGCGTACCGTTTCCTCATACGCGTTCCGGTCAGAGGGCGGCGACGATGTCGACCGGCCGGATTTCCGGCTCCCGGGCCAGCAGGTCGGCGCTGACCTGCCCGAGCGCCACGGGGATCCGGCCGCTCAGATGCTCCTGGCGTCCCTCCACGGTCTCGAACGTGTCGAACACGCCGAACGTCGCCTCGTCGACCTGGAACGCATACCAGGTCACCGTCCCTGATTCCTCGGCTGCGATTGCCCGCCCTTGCTGCAGAAACGCCGCCAGCGCCTGGCTCTGGCCTTCCCTGGCCTCGAGCGTGACCAGCAATCCGAACCTAACGGCCATGATGACCCCTTTCGTGCGAGTTATCGACAGTGACACTGGCGCGCGCCGTTTCGACGCCCTTCCAGAAGGCAATGTGGTGACGGATCTCGGCGGCCGCCTCGGAGGGGTCCGCGTAGTACCAGGCCGCCGCCTCGCGGCGATCCCAGTCGACGACGATGTCGTAATAGCTGGCCTCGCCCTTCCAGGGACAGGTGGTGTGCTTGCCGCTCTCGGTGAGGTACTCGGAGGAGACGTCCTCGGGCGGGAAGTAGTGGTTGCCTTCGACGATGATCGTGCGGTCGCTATCGGCCAAGACGGTCCCGTGCCACGTCGCCCGTACGCGGACGCCCGAATGCTCGTGGTCGTGTCGTGGGGCACCGCGGCGGAAGCTGGGGATGTTCATTCGGCTCCGATGGTCGCTGTTTCGCACGTGGACCCCGGGGACGACATAACGGTTCGGCATGCCGTGCGGCCGATAATCAGACCGACTCGAGATTCAGGTAGGGCTCTAGAAGTGCCCGCAGTCGCATCCGACCCCGGTGGAGCCGGCTCTTGAACGCCGCGGCGCGTACGCCGACCAGTGCGGCCGCCTCCTCCGTCGAGAGGCCGTCGATGTCCCGCAGGACAACCGCCGTGCGCCAGTCCTCCGGCAGCCGGGCGAGCGCCTGCCACATCATGGCCACGAACTCCTGGTCCAGGGACGTGGCCTCCGGCCCGCGGGCAACCGGATCGGAGAGTTCGAGGACCGGATCCGGTCCGGTGAGATTGAGCGCCACAGGCGCCGGCGGCCGCCGGGAGAGCCGGCGCTGGGCCTCGTTGAACGCGATCCTGTAGAGCCACGTGGACAGCTGTGCCCGGCCCTCAAAGCCCTTCAGCCCGCGCCAGGCCCGGACGAAAACCTCCTGAGCGACCTCCTCGGCCTCCTCGGCCGCGAGACCGAAGTTGCGCAGCGCGCCATAGACACGGTTGGAATGAGCCTCCACTATCGCCTCAAACGCCCGGGTATCGCCGACACGGGCGCGCTCGATCAGGTCGGGCTCGGACAGTGACCAGCTGCTCATCCGGTCGGCTTCGCCCAGGTCTGACTGCTTGAGGGTGCTCTCCGCATCTCTAGCTATCAGCGTGCCCCTACGGCGCGACCTTACCTCCGGACGTGAACAAGCGACCGCTCTCACCGCGTGCCACCCGCGTTCGCCGCCCATCCACAACAGTCGTCAGGCGAACATCCGAGACGCCCGAACGTCAGGCGGCAGCATCAGCCGCCGCCAAGCTGAGCCGCCTCCTCGAGCACATGCTTGGGCTGAAGGCCGACGGCCCGGGCCACGGGCCGACCGTCGCGGTACAGCACTAGGAAAGGGATGCCCTGTACACCGCCGTGGCGGGCGAGGTGAGGCTCATCGTCCACGTTGACCTTGCCGACCTCGATCGCCCCCGCGGTCGCTCGTCAGTCGACAATATGCTTCGTACGTGTTCGAGCAACTGGTCCCTGATCGTGTGGCGCTTGAGCCGGAGCTGGTCGCGACACGTCGGGCGCTGCACGAGCAACCCGAGCTGGCGTTTGCTGAGCACCGGACCGCGGAGCTCGTGGCCCTCAGGCTGCGGGAGATCGGGCTCGAGCCGCGTACGGGGGTGGGTGGCACTGGCGTGATCGCCGATATCGATGGTGGACGGCCGGGCCCGACCCTGCTGTTGCGCGCCGATATGGATGCGTTGCCGTTGGAGGAGACGCCTGGGCGGTCGTACGGCTCGCAGATAGCGGGCCGGATGCACGGGTGCGGTCACGATGCACACACGAGCGCGCTGCTGGGCGTCGCTGCGCTGCTCGCGCCACGCGCGCCGTCATTGGCGGGGCGGGCGCGACTGTTGTTTCAGCCGGCGGAAGAGATCGGCGCCGGCGCACTCGCGGTGATCGCCGACGGGGCGCTTGACGGTGTCGACGAAGCCGTTGCCGCGCACGTGTTCAGCCCGGTTCCGTTTGGTGTAGTCGGTACGCGCGCTGGTGACTTTCTGGTCGGCGCGGATATGTTCGAGCTGGTCGTCATGGGCGGTGGTGGCCACTCAGGGATACCCCACGAAGCCCGAGACGCCATATTCGCCGCTGCGCAACTCGTCAGCGCGCTGCAATCGATCGTCAGCCGCGAGACGTCAACGGCCGAGATGCTGACGCTCACGGTCGCATCGATCGACGGTGGGACGGCCGCGAACGTCATCGCCAGCACGGTGACGCTTCGGGGGACTCTGCGCTGGCTTGACCCGTCCGTTCGCGACCGCGCACTCGCGCGCATGGACGACATCGCGGCCGGCGTCTGCGCCGCGCTGCGCGTGAGACATGAGCTGCGCGTTCCGGCGACATTGCCCGTGCTGCGCTGTCACGAGCGACCGACCGTGCTGCTTGCCGAGGCCGCAGAGTCAGCCGGGGCCAGCGTGATCGATCCAGGTCTCATTCCAGCAAGCGAGGACTTCGCACACGTCGCGGAGCGGATCCCGACCGGATTCATCATGGTCGGAGCAGGCGGCGATGGATACGGCATGCACCACGCCCCCGACTTCGACATCGACGAACGCGCAATCGGATTGACCACAGAGATCCTCGCCCGAGCCGCACTTACCCGGCTGAACAGCGAGGGCTCGTCCCCCGGCCCCGGCTAAGCCTCGCGCCGCGAGACCGCGTACGCGAGGCAGCCGCGCCACACCCGCCTTCCGCGCGATGCGGGTCTCGTCAGCTCGAGGCCGACAAGGCACGCGGCGACGCGAAAGGAGGTCTGCAACGAGCATTCATCATCTATCGGGAACAGTCGGTGCGGCTTACAGGGGAACACCCGAGGGGCTCTTGAGCCGGTGCTTTGTCTGTGGCCGGGCGTGCGAGGACGCTTCCGGCACACTCACAATGATGCGGCACGCCGTCGCGGACGTGCCGTCGGGCTCGACAAGCGGGCTGTTGAGGCTGGTTGCGGTCGATGTGGCTGCGCTGGTCGCCGACATCGTGTCCAGCGACGGGTTTATCGCTCGGCAGACGATCTTCCTTTGGGCCTGCCGGGTCGGTGTTTTGTGCCGCTGCTGGTGTTTGGCGCGAGGGTGAACACGACGTGCTCCTCGCGCACGCGGTGGTGGGTGCCTTGGGCAACTGTGATGATGAGCGTCTCGGCGAGGCGGTGCTTGCGGCGCAGGATCTTCATCGCTTGTTTGGAGAGCTTGAGCGCGATCTTCCTGTGCTTGCCGGCGGCCACCTTGACGTCCGCGCGGGCGAGGTAGCGCACCACGGTCCGGTGCCTGAGCAGCGTGATCAGGTGGGCGTCGAAGCACGCGGTTGTGGGCGGATAGTTGCCGGGGACTTTGCAGTAGACGGGCACCGTGACGCCAATGATGCACGGGGCGTTGTAGGAGAACCCGTACGTGCAGAAGTAGGTCAACGTCACTTGTCCTGTGTACGGATCGACGAGGAGCTTGGGCCCATAGACGGGAATCTGCACCGGGCCGGACGGATGCCCGCCGCCGGCGGTCGTGCCGCTGCCGCCGGCGCCGGTGGTGTTGTCGACGACCTGAATGGAGGCGGTTCCGGGGTAGCTCGTGCCGTCCGGAATCCTGGCCGCGTACCCGAAGCTGTCGCTCCCGACGTATCCGGTGTTTGGGGTGTAGACGACGTAGCCCCCGGTGATCGCCGACAGTGTGCCGTGCTGCGGCGGCGTGAGGATCGTCAAGGTGAGCGAGTAGCCGTCGGGGTTTGTGCACGTCAGCGGAATCATCACCGGCGTGTTGGTCTCTGTGGTCGCGCCCGTGCCACAAGCCGGGGGGTGGAACACGACGTTGATCGCGGCGTGGGCGACGGTCGAGGTCCGCGTCCCGTCGGATGCCCGATAGCTGAACGTGTCGGTGCCGGTGTAGCCCGCGGTCGGGGTGTACAGAACTGAACGGGATCCCTGATCGACCGCGGCGAGCGAACCGTGGGCCGGCGCGGCGACGATCGTGATCGTGATCGGCAGGCCGGAGGCGTCGCTGCACCCCAGTCCGATCGACCCAGAGCCGTTACGCAGCACCTGGGCCGTCGTGTCAAAACAGACAGGCGGCTGAGGAGGGGGCGGGCCGGTGGTGGGCGGGGTCGCCTCGGCGGACTCGACCGTCTCCACATCCCCGTCTTGCGCGGTCCACAACAGCGCCGGAACACCCCGGGCCGCCGCCGTGACCGACATCGCCTGCTCGCCCAGCCCGGAGACCGTTTCGGCGGCACCGAAACCGGCATCACCGAGCAGCGACGCCTGCACGCTTCCGTCCGAGTGCACCCACGCCACCACCCCGGTCCCGGCTCCGCTCGCCGCCGCGGACACCCCTCCGGAAGCGTCGCCGTCGAGCGTCACCGCCGAGGATGGCGACGCGGTCGGCGACACCATCGTCGCCGCCTGGACCGCGTCCCCGGTCATCGTCTGCTGCCCCCAAGCAAGGATCATCGAGCCGCTGGCGCGGTCGACCGCAAGCGAGTAGTCCACGTCCACGTCCGTGGCGACCGTTGTCGGGCCCGACCAGACGCCGGCGTGGAGAGTGGCGAGCGCAAGCGACGTGGCTCCCGGCCCGTCGCTGATAAGGAACCCCAGGTACGCGTCGCCTGCGTCCGTCACGCGGAGCTGCGGATCGAACGCGTCCGGTTCGGTCGCGACGGTCACGGGATCCGAAAACGTCGAAGTGTCCGTCGACCCAGCGGCGAGCGTCCGCACATCCACGAGCGTCGTGTCCGACGGTCCGGCGTCGATCGTGGCCAACACCGCGCTGCCGTCCGCGAGCACGTCGGCTGTGCCCTGGCCGTTGGGGTCGGGCAGGCAGACGAGATTGCTCGGATCGGAAATATTCGTCGAGAGGCAGCCGCCAGCGACCAGCGCGGCAACGTGACCGCCCGGCTCGACGAAAACCTGCCCGGTGGCGTCCCCGGCGTCCTTCGCCAGAGGCGCAGCAGGGGCGCTCCAGTCGGCGGTCAGGGTCCGCGTTGCGTAGACCGGCCGGTCGTTGCCGATTGGCCGCCACGCCAACGTGGCTTTACCGTTGTCGGCGACGCCGATGCTCGGCGAGTCACCGCCGCCGACGTCCGGGTTGCCCGGATCGGGATCCTGGCGCTGGAGCGTCTCGGGCTGCGCGAACCCGCCGGATGCCGAGCGCTGCGTCGCCTCGATCGCCGTGCGGTCGGTATTCGCCCCCGAGCCGTCGTACGCGGTCCACGCCGCGAACGCGTCACCGGCGGAGTCGACCGCGAGTACCGGCGCCGAGCGCAGCGTGCCCGACGACAGCAGCGCCGGACTCGACCAATCCGTGGCAGCACCCGCCACCCCGGCCCGCACCAGGACAACGACGAGAGCCCCCGCAACCATGCCCCAACCCTGGGAAGATCTTCGTAACCGCGCGTGCCCCACGAGTCTCGGCCCCGAAACGAGCCCCTCCTTGGAACGGATAGTGAAACCGTTGGCCAGTCCTGGCGAGCGCGATCATCCCCGCCCCCGCGTCAAGCCGTCAATACCGCAACTGGAGTACCCGCTTCCAATCACAACACACGACGCAACTGTGGTTGGCATCGACGCCAGCGGCGCTACGGGTCGCCGAGCACTACCACAACGTCGGAACGGTAGCCGCTCCACGGAAGCGATCCCTGCCGCGAACGGGCAAAAGGATGGAAGCGGGTCTCACGGGCTCGAATCTGGCACTGCCCTGCTCGTCGAGGTGCGGCGCCGGCGCACGGACGAGACCTGCTCTGCTGTCGCGCGAGACTTCTCCAATCACGGTATGCAGCGGCCGAGGAGTGGGCTGGTGGCCGCTTGTAGCAGGTCGTACGGGGCCTCACTCCGGCAGGCTCGAGTCGGGGCGACGAGGCCCCTGCTCCGCCAAGCGAAGCGACAGCCTGGATCCCGTGGCACGGAAGGCCAACGGTTCCGCGCAAGCTGATGAAGCTGAGCGGTGGGCACATCTCGTCGTCTTGCGAGCCGCAGCCTTCCTTCGCCGCGCCGCGCCTAGACTCCCGTGGGCCCAAAGTTGCACGCGGCCGCCGCCCGCTTGAACCCGGGCGACTGGGTGTCGATCGAGGCCGGGATCCCGAGCCAGAACCCGTTGGTAGCGATGATGTCCCGGTAGCCGACCGGCTGACCCGGGGGCGGGCCGCTGTGCGGGTCGGGGAAGCTAGAGATCCCATGCCCCCTCATGCACTTAGACAGCTTGAGCACCTGTGCCTTCGCCTGAGGGTTCGAGGGTCCCGACAGTGAGCCGCCGCCGGGCAGCAGATGCCGGCAGGACCTTTGAGCCGCCCGGAATGCCGGCGCGGCCGAGCTGATGCCCGAGCCGGGAGCCATCGAGATCCCGCCACTCGCGCCTGGGTCGGGGAAGCCCGACGCGCCGTGCGAGCGCATGCACTTGGCGAACGCGAGAGCCTGCGAGTAGCCGGTGTTCTCGCTTAAGGGCTGCCTACCCGAGGATCCGCACGCGGCGACCAGCAGCCCGCAGCCGAAAATGATTGAGAGTCGTTTCGCCACCGAGCCGTGTGTACTGCACGCCGAGTAACCAGGGCGTAACGCTGTTAGGCCGCTGTTATGTGCAGCCCTCCAGCCGGCCGCTCGCATAGGCCCACCACGACTCTCCCCACAACGGCGCCTCGCCGAGCGCGAGCGTAAGTGCAATCACCAGGTCGCGCATTGGACGAGATGCATCAGCCGCGTCGGTGCTGCGGCCAACGGCTCCTTTGCAGGACCGACGCGGAAGAGTCGGCGATCAACTCTGCTCGCGGGGCGCTCGCGCCGAGCGACGTACACCGGGCTGGCCAGGGACCGCTCGAGTACCGCGCTTAGACCGAAGCACGTCTCTCGTCGCGGTCGTTCGCGCGCCTGCTCGTCGCCAAACTCGCGTTCCACGCCGATGTTCGGCGCGACGCTCGAGCTGGCGCCCTCCGATCCGCGCAAGCCGCGTCTCTGGGGGAGCCACCCAAAAGTTGCGCCGCCACGCGAATGCAGGTCGCCTGCCGACGGGTGTTTGGCCGCAACCCGCGCGGTTGATAGAAAGACGGCCGCAGCTGGAAGCGCGGCACCGAGGTTGTCGATCAGATCCGCGAGGCCGCGGGCGCGCGCCGACTTAATCGCAGCGAACCTCGGTGGCAGGGACTGTTCACCCCCCCATGCCGGAGGGGATGAGGAGCATCTCGGCGGCGTAATGATGGGCGGCATGCATGCCCGGCCGAGCGGAGCCCGACGCGATCGCAAAGCCGTCGCCGTGCATCTCGCCAGCGACGAAGCCGCGTTCGTACGGTCAGTTCCTCGGAGCGGGGGTTAGGCGTGCGTCTGGCTGGAGCAGGTGCTGTTTGAGTTGGTGGCCGGACTTGACTCCGAGCTTGCGGAACGCTTTGCGTAGGTGCTAGTCGACGGTGTTGGGACTGATGAACAGCTGGGCGGCGATCTCTTGGTTCGTGGCCCCCTCGGTCGCGAGGCGACACCTGTGCGCTTCCTGGGGGGGTCAGGTCATCGCGCGTGTCGGGCGACTTAGGAGAAGCGACGCCTCGAGGCCGGCGGCTTCCCCTTTGACCCAATTGTTTGCCGCGGAGCTGCGAGCAGGCGGGCCGGCACGTGCTCGCCTGCCGCGCAAATCGGATGCGACGGCAACGGCCGTGGGCTGCCCGCCTGCGACGCCTAAAGCAGGTCCAACGCCGGAGAGTCCTGGGGTCCGATCAAACCGACACTTTGCTGGTCGCTCACCTGGATGTTGAGCGCAGCGCCGTGTGTGACTGGAGTGGTTCGAGCTGTCGTTCAAGGCAGGCGGTGTTCCGGCCTTCGGAATGTCCGTAGCTCGACCGCCGCGGTGACGCGCACGGGTTCGTTCAGTGCCGCCAGATGACCTAGAAAGTCCGGCCGGAGATGATGCGCCGCAGGCCCCATCGTGAGGATTCGCGCCACGTCCTGGTGCGTCAGTCGCAGGATCCAACTGACGCGCTGGACGCGATCAGCACTCGGCCATCCGGTGAACAGGTGCTGCAGCCGCATCGCCTTGGTCCGGTGCACACTGATCGCGTGGAGAGTCGCGAGCTCTTGCAGATGGTCCGGGGCGGGCGTCGCCACGACGACCGCTCCGCCTGGTCGCAGGACACGGGCAAGCTCGTCCGGGTTGCGTGGCGCGAACACGCTGATGGCCAGATCAACGGTCGCATCGCACAACGGGATCTCCTCCCAGATATCGCTGCGCACTCGAGCGATTCTGTGGTGCGCTCGTGCGGCTCTACGCGAGGCGGCACGCGAAACGTCCACCGCTACGCCGACTGCTCCCTGCAGCTCAGCGAGCACACCGACGAGATGGTGTCCGGTCCCGGCACCGGCGTCCAAGACGACAGACGAATCGGGTAGTGCAAGCGAACAGGCCCTCTCCGCTAGAGCGGTTGTCAGCGGCTCGAAGTGGCCAGCGTCCATAATCGCTGCGCGCGCATTGATCATGCCCGCATCGTCACCGACCGGGCAGCAGCGACGAGCACTTGGCAGCAGCGTCACATAGCCATGCCGCGCAACATCGTAGGCATGGCGACGCGCGCATATCAGTGAGCCCTGCGCCGCCGCAAGCGGGCTAAGGCAAGCGGGACAACGCAGCAGCTCGGCGATGCACGCCAGCGACGCCGGGACAGCAGACGACAAAACACTCCTCTCGACAGGCATGACAGCGCCGACGGCCGTCACTGGCCGTCAGCAGGATCGATCGCCTAGCCGATTAGATGTACGAGTGCTGATGTGCCCGCATCCACACCAATGATACATCCGGGCGCCTGCACATCGACGCCTCACAAGCGGATACCAGGCTAGGTCGACCCGACCCTCGGTGACCGTCTCGCCGCCGACAGAGTCGAGCACGCTTTACAGCTGAACGCGCTCGCCCCTGCGACCACTCGCCACAAGGGGGAGCCGCCGAAGCTCCCTTTTGACCGTCGCCACGGGCTAGCAGCAGACGGCCGGCGATACCAGCACTGGCACGAATGCGAATGTCGACCCCGCGTCGCGACGCACCTGCTCGTCGCCACGAGCACGACCGGCGCCATCGCTAGTGCAGTACGGGCCCACGAGCCCCTGCTCGCCGCGCAATGCGCGTCTCCCGAGTGACACACCGCTGATGCGCCTGCCAGACCGGTTGCGGCACTCTGTCGCCGCGCTCGGTCAGCCTCGGATCCTGAAGATAACGATCGCGACCAGGTAGGTGAAACCGAAGATCGCTCCGAGCCACGTGTAAGGAGAGCCGCTGTGTCCGCGTGCGAGGTCGATCACGAAAGCGGTGATGATCGCGATCATCACCGCCAGGCCGCCGAGCGCGGTCGCGTGGATGTCGATCTGTCGGAAGCGCTCGTCGCGTCCGTCACCACGCAGTCCGCGGATCGTCTCGCTGCGTCCGCCGAGCAGGAGCAAGGCTCCGAACGCGGTGATGATCGCCAGCGACTCGAGTCCGCTCTCCGGATCTCCGCCGATCCACTGCGCCACGAAGACGACGATCCCGAGCGCGACCGCGAACAGCGGCACAAACCACTTCGATCTAGTCACCCGCATCGAACATGGCCTCCACGGTGGTCTGGAAGAATCGTGCGAGCGCTAATGCGAGGGGTAGCGACGGGGTGTACCGCTCCTGCTCGATCGAGTTGATCGTCTGCCGCGAGACACCCATCGCCGAACCGAGTTGTCCTTGCGATAGGCCTCGCTCGGTTCGCAGCTCTCGCACCGTATTTCGCATCCGTCGCGCGGCGGTGGCTACGAGCGTGATCGCCGATGGAAGCGACGACGACACTGGGCTGCCGTCTGCGGCTGGGCGACCGAGACGACGGGCCCGGCGGGGATCCAGCCGACCGTGCAAATCGGCTGGAGGCTCTGCTCGGTGACCGATTGCGCGACCGCGGCCGCTCCGACGACGGCCACTGCGGGCGCCAGAAGCGCGATCCACGCCAGCCTTTTCCGCATCGCAACTACTCACCTTTCTCATGCAAAGCTTGCTTGACAATGGAAAGGTAGCTTGACAGGCTCGTACTGTCAAGGGCACTTTACAACTGCGTCGTTTACACCCATTTGCCCTGCTCTCGGGGATGAATCGCCCTGGGATCGGAGTCGCATCGCGTGCAGGTCGTGCTCAAGCGCTACCTGGGAGCTCAGGTAGGCACGCCAGTCGTCCTCGCCGCCCGGACGTCGCACGATGCGCTCGAGGCTTCTCCGAGGACTGTTAGGAGCGGGCGTCATATGCCGCCGCAACAGCGAAGCAGGGCCACGACGGGTTGTCGCCGTCAGCCGCGCGTGTCGGCATGAGCGCAACCGCTGGCGCCGGGCCGACCGACCGAGCCGTCGACCGCCCTGCTCGCCGCGCGACGGGGTGCGGTCAGGTCGTGGAGCGGATGCGCGGCGAAACGCGGGAGCAGGTGTGGGTCGTCGCCGCATCATCGGTTGGGCATTTCCGTCAGCCAGCGCCGGGGATTATCTTGCCCTGACGCTCGAGGCGATCAAGGGCGACCAGGCCGCCGACACCTCGGCTTGACAGTGAGCCGTGCACCGAAGTGGTGTTGAGCGAAGGCCGTCAATCGTGTTGATGTGCTGCGCCTCAGGGGTCGGTTGTGCGTGGCTCGATGAGGCCGCTCTCGTAGGCGAGGACGACCGCTTGTACGCGGTCTCGTAGGTCGAGTTTGGCGAGTATCCGGCTGACGTGTGTCTTTACGGTCGCTTCGCTGAGGTGGATGTCGGCGGCGATTTCGGCGTTGCTGAGGCCGCGTGCGATGAGGGTGAGGACTTCGTGCTCGCGCGGTGTGAGCTCGGCCAGCCGGTCGGCGGTGCCGCCGGTGATTGCGTGCGGGCAGGCGTAACGTTCGATCAGGCGGCGGGTGATGCTCGGGTCGAGCAGTGCGTCTCCGTGCTGCGCCGAGCGTACGAACGCCAGTAGCCGTTCTGGGGGGGTGTCCTTGAGCAGGAACCCGCAGGCGCCGGCCTTCAGTGCGGCGTAGACGTACTCGTCGAGGCCGAAGGTGGTGAGCATGATGACCCGGGCGCGGTTCGAGACCGAGGCGAGGATCTGCCGGGCGGCTTCGAGCCCGTCAAGGTTGGGCATCCGGATGTCGAGCAGGACGATGTCGGGATGCAGCCGCGCGGCGTGCTCCACAGCCTGTAGGCCGTCGGTGGCTTCGGCTACCAGCTCGATGTCGTCGTGTGCGTCGAAGATCGCCCGGAGCGCGGCGCGGGCGAGGGCGTCGTCGTCCGCGATCAGAACTCGTGGGCTCATCCGCCGGACGGCTCGAGCGGGATCCGAGCATGCACGGCGTAGCCGCTCTCCGGCTCGGCGGCCGCGACGAGCGTGCCGCCGTACATTTCGGTCCGCTCGCGCATCCCGGCGAGTCCTCGGCCCGTGTTCGCGTCGTCAGAGGTCGTTGCATCATGCGTGCCGTGATCGACGATGTCGAGTTCGAGGGCCGCAGCGTCGTAACGGAGAACGACCCGGGTGGGGGCACCGTTGGCGTGCTTGAGGACGTTGGTCAGCGCCTCTTGGACGATCCGGTAGGCGGCGATCGCGACGCCGGGCGCGAGTGCGCGTTCGGGACCCTCGACGCTCAGCTCGACTGGTAGGCCGGCGTGGCGCACTTGGTCGATCAGCGACGGGATTTCGGCAATGCCCGGTTGTGGCTGCAGTGGTGCAGAGCCGTCTTCGTCGCTGATCAGTCCGAGCAGGCGGCGGAGCTCGTCGAGGGCGGAGCGGCCGCTGGCTTCGACTGACTCGAGTAGTTCTCGGGAGCGTTGCTCGTCGCGGCTCATGATCTGCCGGGCCGCGCCGGTTTGCAGCACCATGACGCTGACGGAGTGGGTGACGACGTCGTGCAGCTCGCGGGCGATCCGCGCCCGTTCGGCGCGCAGCGACGCTTCGCGTTCCCGTTCCAGGCGATCGGCACGCTCGGTGGATGCTTCGGCGCGAAGCTCGCGGCGGCGCATCGCGCTCCCCGCCAGCCAGACGGGGACCAGCACTAGGAACGGCAGTACCCCCTTTGGGACCTGCAGGTTGCCGGCGAGCACTGCCAGCGCGGTCGCGGCCACCAGCAGCAGAGCTGGCGTGAGCAGTCGGTGCGCGCCGTAGAGCGCGGCGGAGTAGATGGCGATCAGCAGCGCGAGCACCTCTGGGAGCGCCAGTCCACGTGGCTGCAGAACGACTCCGACGACGGCGACGGTTAGCACCGCCAATGGCCGACGGCGTCGCCACGCGACCGCGGACGTCATCGCCAGCAGCACGATCGTCCGCCAGGGGCTGTCCAGCGCTCGCGGCTCGGCGATCGCCCAGGCGCTGAGCGCGAGCGCGAGCGCAGTGTCGATCGCTTGCGGATCGATGGAGCGGGTTCGGCGCAGGAATGGATCCAGCGGCGGCATGCGCTGAATGTACGCCGATTCGAGCGGGTGCTCATCGGCCTGCAGTTCGAGACGTATCGGTCCTGAGAGGGACCGGAGTACATCTTGCGGATGACGGTCGGTCGGGGGTCGTAGCGCAATCCGACTCGGTGCCGACGACAGGGTCGGGGTGCGCGCGTAGCTTCGTCTCACCCGCTACGAGAGGAACCCCATGCGCCTTCCACCCCGACTAATTCCACTCCCTCTGATGTGTGCGGTCGCGCTCGCCGCCTGCGGATCATCCACCCCGACCGCGACTGTTCCGAGCCTGCCCGGCGCCGGACACCACCGGGCCGGGGTGCAATCCGGCAGCCTGACCGCCTGGCGAGCCGCGGTCGCGTGCGCGCGGCGGCACGGCATGCCCGGGCTGCCCGACCCGGTGATCGGCGCCGACGGGAAGGTGACCCTTCCGGGTTCGCCACAGATCCCAACACCGACGCCGGCGGTGGAGTCCGCATGCCGGGCGCAGATCGGCGCGATCCAGTCGACCGCTTCCACGGACGTACCCGAGAGCGCCTCCGACATCAGGGCGCTGCTGCGGGTCGCCAGTTGCATGCGAACACACGGCTATCCCCGCTGGCCTGACCCGAACGGACGTGGCGAGTTTCACGTCCGCAGCGCCGATGCCGGCACCACGGCGCAGTTCAACAGTGCCGTAGCAGCGTGCAACTCGCTGTTCCCGCCGAGCGGTTGGCACCTGACGGTGACCCCGAGCGGCCAATGACCAGGCGGCGAGCATCCCTGATCGCCGGTGTCCTCGCGGCCGCAGCAGCGATCGGCATCCTCGCGGTACAACTGGCCGGGCGCCCGGTGACGGCCCCGGGGCGGCAGGCGGGGACCGTGACAGCGGCCGTGATCCGCACGACGCTGGCCTCTCGCCAGCAGGTTGCTGGGACGCTCGAACCCGCGGGCTCGTTCACGGTCGTTTCCCAGCAGCTGATCGGCACGCTCAGCTGGCTTCCGGCTCCCGGCAGCGTGATTCGTCGCGGCGGGGTGCTCTACCGAGTCGACGGACAGCCGGTGTGGCTTCTGTACGGCCTCCAGTCCGCGTGGCGAACGCTCGAGCTCGGCGTGACCGACGGCGCAGATGTTCGCGAGCTCGACGCGAACCTCCGCGCGCTCGGCTACACCGCCGGCGGAGCGCTCACCGTCAGTGATCACTTCGATTGGGCGACGGCGGTCGCGATCGAGCAGTGGCAGCGGGCGCAGGGAGCGCCGGCGACGGGAGTCTTGCCGCTCGGGTCGGTTGCGTTCCTGCCCGGTCCCGTTCAGACGACAGCACAGCAGGCGCTTCCCGGCAGCCCAGTCCAACCCGGCACACCGGTGCTCGACCTGAACTCGACGGACCTCGTGGTGAGCGTCCCCCTTGACCCGTCGCTGCGGCAACTCGTGCACGTGGGCGACCAGGTACGAATCCAGCTCCCCGAGGGGCAGATCACGACAGGGACGGTGAGCCAGATCGGCGCAGAGACAGCCGTTGCAGGCGGTCAGGCATCGGCGGGCAGCGGAAGCCCGGGCGGATCAGGGCAGGCCGGCGGCAGCTCCTCGGCGCAGGGCAATACCGGAGCGCCGACGGTGCCCGTAACGATCGCGCTCGACCATCCCGGCGAAGCCCGCGGGCTTGACCTCGTCCCGGTCGAGGTGCAGATCACCGATGCCGTCCGACGCCGCGTGCTCGCCGTCCCCGTCCAGGCGCTGCTCGCCCTCGCGCAAGGCGGCGACGCGGTCGCGGTCCAATCCCGCGGCGCGAGGACCTTGATCGCGGTCACACCAGGGATCTTCGACGGCGACCGCGTCCAAGTCAGCTCGCCCCAGCTTCGGCCCGGGATGCGCGTCGAGGTGCCCTCGACATGAGCGGCGCGATCGAGCTCCAACACGTACACAAGCAATTCGGGGCCGCCCCGGTCGTCGCAGCCCTGCGAGACATCAGCCTCACGATCGAGCAGGGCGAACTCGTCTCGGTCGTCGGCCCGTCGGGCTCCGGGAAGACAACGCTGCTGCACGTCATGGGCGCGCTCCTGCGTCCGAGCACCGGCATCGTCCGGATCGGCGGCACCCGCACGACGTCCCTCAGCGACTCGGCGCTGTCCGCGCTCCGCGCCCACCGGCTCGGATTCGTCTTCCAGGATTACGTCCTGATCGCCGGCGCGAACGCACTGGACAACGTCGCCGACGGGCTCATGTACCGAGGCATCCCGCGCCGCGAACGCCTACAACGCGCGCGCGAAGCGCTCGAACGCGTCGGTCTCGCGACCCGAACCACACACGTTCCCCTCACAGCTGTCCGGAGGTGAGCGCCAGCGCGTCGCGATCGCCCGAGCGCTCATCGGCGACCCGGCGCTCGTACTCGCAGACGAACCGACCGGAAACCTCGACAGCAAGACCGGCGACGTGATCCTCAACCTCCTACTCGCGCTCAACGCCACCGGCGTCACGATCGCCGTCATCACCCACGACCGCGACATCGCCGCCGCCGCGCCACGCCTAATCGAACTGCGCGACGGCGCGCTCCTCGCCGACCAGACGACGCTCAACGCCCCGCCCCGCCATGAATGACCGCCTCACCGAGCGCTCCCGGCTGCGCCCGGCGGACGCGCTTCGACTGGGCGTCACCGGACTCACCACCGCGCGCCTGCGATCGGCACTCGCGATCCTAGGAATCGCCGTCGGCATCTCCGCGATGGTCGCCGTCGTCGGCGTCTCCGAATCCTCCAAAGCCAACCTGATCGCCAGGCTCAACCGCCTCGGCACCGACCTCCTGACCGTCCAGCCAGGTACCGGCTTCCTCAACCCGAGCCAAAACGACCTGCCCCTCCGGTCGCCGGCGACGATCGGCCTGATCCCGCCCGTGCGCGCCGTCGCAGACACGGTCAACACGACCGCCTCCGTGTACCGCGGCGACAAGATCCCCCCATACCTCACCGGGGGGATCACCGTACTCGGAGCCGACACCCATCTCACAAGCGCACTTGACATCGGACTCGCCCACGGCACGTGGCTCAACACCGCCACCGCCAACTATCCAACCGTCGTGCTCGGTCACGGAGCCGCCCAGACGCTCGGGATCGAGCACCTCAATCCGCCGATTGCCGTGTGGCTCGGCCAGCGATGGTTCACCGTCATCGGGATCCTCCGACCCGTCGCCCTCGCCCCCGAGCTCGATCAAGCGGCGGTGATCGGAATCCCGGCCGCGCGCCGATACCTCGCAACCGACATCCACCCGACCACCATCTACGTCCGCACCGACCCCGAACAAACGCTGGCAGTACGCAACGTGCTCGCGCGAACAGCCAACCCAGAGAACCCAGAGAACGTGACCGTCTCGCGGCCATCCGACGCTCTCAGCGCGGAGATCGACGCCAAGGGCGCCTACAACACGCTCCTCCTCAGCCTCGGCGCGATCGCGCTCCTCGTCGGCGCAGTCGGCATCGCCAACGTCATGGTCATGGCGATCATCCAGCGGCGCACTGAGATCGGCCTACGCCGCGCGCTCGGCGCCACCCGCCGCCACATCGCGATCCAATTCACCGCCGAGGCGCTCACCCTCTCAGCGCTCGGCGGAGCCGCCGGCATCCTTGTCGGCATCCTCATCACCGCCGGCTACGCGCACGCACGCCACTGGAGCACCACAACCCCGCCAGCCACGCTCGCCGCTGCACTCGCAGCCGCCCTCACCTTCGGCCTGCTCGCCGGCCTCTACCCCGCAATCCGAGCCGCCAGCCTCCCACCAACCGACGCCCTCCGCGGCACCGCGTGAAGCAGCACTGAGGTATCCGTCCGCGCACCCGCACACGCGCCCGGAAACACCCACTCACAGAGCCGTGCTCGCCTTCCATACCCGCACGAACACGAATGCGGGTCTCGACCCGTACGTCGCGACACACCTGCTCGTCGCCACAAGCGCGCACGCGGTGCATCGCAGACGAGCGGGGTCGATCAGGGGTCAGGGCGCTAGCTGAAGGTTCAGGAGCCGCGAGCACCAAAGCGGTCACGACGGCATCGATGCCAGCGCTGCCGCAAAAGGCGTGAACCACCCACCCCGTGGCGGCCCCGCTCACGACTCCTTTGGTCATCCAGAGGTGGCCGGAGCTGACGATCGGATCGGCGACCGCGCGGCGACCCGATCGCCGTTCCTCTGTGCCGCGTCGCGCCGGTCTCCGTGACAAGAAGAGGTTGAAGCAGGGCTAATGGGCTCACGCCCGATACGCCTCGTTCGGGGTCCGCAGCGGACGGCACGGTCAGCTTGCTAGCGCGACCTTGACCTTCGCTCCCCGGCGTCTATGCGATCCGGGCGGGGGGGTCTGGGCGATGACTCGTCCGCGGCGGCCGTGCCCGGCGGGCCTGCGCGTGACCCGTCCGAGGCTGCACTGTGCGGTCTTCAGGCTGGCGCGTGTCGCCGGGAGCGTCTTGGCGAGGAGCCGCGGGACCGTGCAGCCGGGGTCGGCCGTAACGCGGTAGAGAACGGCGGCGTCCGGTTGTACGTACGCGCTGATCTTGCCTTTTGACGTCGAGGTTTGGTTCGTCCAGACGTTCAGGAGCGTGTAACGGCCGGCCCGTGGTAGGCCGACGGCGCTGGCGCTGGTCGTTATCTGCTCAGCGCTAGGTCCGCGGTTGAATAGCGCGACCGCGCGGGGGCCGCCGGCCAGCGGTTTGACCCACACCTGCTGCCCTGTGCTGGTCTGCGAGCGCAGCCATCCCTGCGCGCCGAGAGAGTCTTGATCGATCGCGATCACCTGCGGGTTGTTGAGCATGTTGATGCTGGTCGACGACAGCGACCGTGGGTCGCTACCGAGGATCAGCGGCGCCGCGACCATCGCCCACATCGAGAACTGTGATTGCGCTTGCGTGCTCGTCATCCCGAGCCCAGGACCGAGATAATCCGGATCGTTCCAGTGGCCCCATGCGATCCCGGACGATCCGGGAGGGCCGGCCGCGTTCTGGATGTTCGGGTATGGGGTCGAGTCCTGATCGAGGTTCCTCAAAACCCACTGGAACTGAATGTTGCCTTTGTAGCCAATGTCTGTATCGGTCCGCGAGCTCTGCGCAACCGCTGGCGCCCACGAAAAGGTGTCCCAAGAAGAATCCGCGTATGAAGGAGCCGTCCCGTTGATCTGCCCCGGCGACCAGAAGTTGCAGACGTTGAGGATCATCGAGCGCGGAGCCGCAGCCACCGCCTGAGAAAACTGGCCATACAGTGTTCGAGGATCGTTCGGAGGCTGGTCTAGCCACTCCTGCCCGGCGCCACAGAAATCCACCTTGATCGCGTCAAAACCCCAGTTCGCGAACTGGTCGACGTCCTGCACGTAGTGGCCGTACGACCCAACGCCCCTTCCACCGCAGCCGCTGGTGCCCGCGTCGGTGTAAATCCCCGCATAAAGCCCCTGCGCGTGAAGCCAGGCCGTCAGCCCGGACATTCCGTCCGGCCACTGGGTCGAATCCACGACCAAGTTGCCGTTGCTGTCCCGCGCCCCCGTGGCCCAACCGAAATCAAGCCACACGATCTTGTAGCCGGCTTGCGCCAATCCGCTTGAAATCAGCGACTGCGCCACCGACTTGATCGTCGCCTCGTCGAAATTCCCGCCGACTCCGTAATAGGTATTCCACCCCATGTACGGCACCGGATCCGTCGCGAGGGTCGCGTTCGCCGAACTCACCGGAATCGCCAACACGACCAGCAGCAGAGTCGCAAACCCCGAAACGGAAGCCGCCGACCAGCGACCCAGAGTCGGCCCCCGAACAGTCACTCCCAAAGCGCGATGCATACCCCCCCAACGGGTCACAGTCCCAGCAGGCCGAACGACTATACCCGTCACCAGCGCACGCGGGGGAATACAACGGCGCGCCCGGCGGACCCAATGCCGGAGAGCGCGACTTCGGGCCGTTACGCCCGCGAAGGACCGCGCCCGTCCCCCACCGAGCAGCTACGGAGATCGCGCCGTCGCCCACCGGCTGCCCCCGGGGAACTACCCATCGCTGCTGACGATCGGTCGGAATTCGTCTAGCGGCGGACGAAGTCGATCCCCGACAGATGATCCAGACCGCGCGATTCGGTTCTGTGCGCCCGCCGGCGCGCCCCCCGGCCGCCCGTCATCGGCGCCCCGTCGAGCCAGGCGCTCGCCCGTCGCTATCGACGACCAGACGACCACGTCCCGCGGCCGCCCGCGGCTCAACCTTCCAAACACGGACGCTCCGCCAGCCCCACACGAGCGGCAGCCCACGGCCTCGGGGTTCACGCCGATCGGCGGAAGGGCGCTGGCGCGAGCCGGCGGGCCGGCCGCGGACGAACGAAACGTCGCCAAGCCGCGCTGGGTCCGTTAGCGGCGCTCCGGCGCGCGGCCCAGGAGCGGCCGTGGGGAAGCGCCGGCCAGTCACGGGGCATCCGCTGACCGGCCGGAATCGACGTGATGTAGCCCGATGGCGCGCCCAGCCAGGTGACGAGCGCGTTGAAGTTGCGTCCCTCGATCGAGGACCAGCCACCCGGGTCAGAGCAGGCGCACTGATGTCCCCGGGCGGCGGCGAGGGTGTAGGCGGCGCGCCCGGCTGCCCACCCGATCTCGAGGTTTGGGGATGCGTTGTGGAGGATCGCGATCGGTTGGCCTGCCGCCACGGTCTGGCCGGTATGGACGGCGATGGTGAGGTTCTCCACGATGTAGACGTACTTGCCGGCGAACGGGCCGTCGAGAAGCCGGTACATGACCCAGTCACCCGGGGGCGGCACACAGGTCTTGCCCCAGCAGCTCTCCGGACCGGCGAGGCGGTCGCTGGCGAGAACGATCCGTGCCCAACCGAGGGCCAGGATCGGGCCGGAGCCGGAGTAGTCGACGCCCATGTCGATGCGGCTCGCCCGCAGGTCGGCCACCTCGCGGAGCGGGTTCACGTACCACCAGACCGTGTAGTGAACGGTCTTGGCAATTGTGGCGCCGCTTGTGTCGGTGGCGGTGACCGTGAAGCTCTTGGCGCCTGGCGAGCGCGTGTCCAGGGCGCGGCCGGAGCTCTCCGTCCCCCGACACGCGACGATCCGCTCGCTCACCGCACCGGAGCGGCATCGATACCGCACGTAGACCGTCGCCCCGCGCTCGTACTCGCCGCCGTCCCGTGGTGAGGTGATCATGATCGTAGGAACCCCAGCCGCGATCGACACCGCGGCACGCGCAGAGCGACGGGATTCATACAGGCGACGTCCCAAACCCGTTTTCCCTTGCGGGCTTGGCCCGTCGCTGCCGGCGCTCAACCCCGCGCTGATGGCGGTCAGCCACAACCCGGCCGCGATTAGCGCCACGCCGATCCACCAGGTTCGCCGCCTAGGTCGCTCAGGGCCCCCGCTCGTCTTGCCTCGAGATCGTCGCAAGGACGTCGAGGCTATCGGCCTGCACAGCGCTTGCGGCAAGCACCCAATGACGTCGACCGCGACGAGCACACGTGTAGAACCGGAAGCCCCTTCCATCGGGGCCCACAGCTCCTGATGTCGCCGAAACGCAGGCAAGCTCGGCACTGGCGAAAACATGAAATGCGATTCCGGTGTTGACTTTGGTTGCCCGCGCGGGCGACGGTTCGCGTAGGGTCGAAGGCTGAACCGAGGTTGGCTCCGAATGCGATTGACCTCGGCGAGAGTGTCTTGGGCACGAAGTGTCGGCCTCGGTTCTTGCCTTCGAGGATCGGCCTGACCTGATAGGAGCGTTCGCCCTGCGGGGGCGTCCACCGGGATGTTGTCGGCCGACCCGCCAACAACATACTCGCTGGAGGTCAGGTCGATGGGGACAGTCAAGAAGCGTGGTCCGGGACCGTCGAGCGTGTTAGTGACGCCCGATCATGCGGGCAATGTGGTTGGGATCGATCCGCACAAGCGGACGCTGAGTGCGACGGTCGCCGATGCGCGCGGCGGGATCCTGGGTTCGGCTCACTTTCGCGTCTCGGGTGAGGGGCATCGTGAGCTCGAGGCGTGGGCGCGGCAGTTTGGGCAGATCGCCCGCTGGGGGATCGAGGGCGCGGCGAGCTGGGGTCGGCACACAGCGATGTTCTTGACCGGCCGCGGCCATGACGTGCGTGATGTGTGCGCGAATCGCACACCGCGGTCTGATCGAGCCCGCCAGCGCGGCAAGTCCGACGCGCTCGATTCAGAGCGGATCGCCCGCGAGACATTGGCGCACCCGCTGCTGCCCAAGGCGTTCAAGCGCGCTGGCCAGGAGGAAGGCCCGGATGAGCAGCATCAGCTGCTGGCCTTGTGGAACAACCGGCGCCGGTCGATCCTGACCGGCCGTCAGCACCTGGTCGGCGAGGCCGAGTATCTGCTGTGCGAGCTCCCGTTGGAGCTGCGCGAACAGCTACCGGACGCCAAGGCGGTCCGCCCGCGCCTGGCGGGGCTCGCCCGCCGCAACCGCCGGCGCCGCTACGACGCGCCGACCCGGCTGCGCCTGCAGCTGCTCGACGATTACTGTGCGCAGATCAAGTCGCTCGACAGCCAGGAGCGCCAGGTGACCGCGCAACTCCAGGGGCTCGTTGACCAGAGCGGATCGACGCTTGGTGAGCTGTGCGGCCTGAGCACCCGCTCGGTCGCTGAGCTGCTGGTCGAGGTCGGCGACGTGCGCCGGTTCACTGAGGGCGGGTTCGCGCGCTTCAACGGCTCAGCGCCGCTGCCCGCCTCGACCGCCGAAGGGCCCGGCGAGCCGATCCGCCACCGCTACAACCCCGGTGGCAACCGGCGCATCAACGCGATCCTGTACCGGATGGCGATCACCCAGCTGCGCTGCGAGCCACGCACCCAGCGCATCTACGTCAACGCGCGCGCCGGCGGGCACACCACACAAAGAAGCCCGCCGAATCCTCAAGCGCCACCTCTCGGGTGTCATCTACCGCCGCATGATCCGCGACCTGGAGAGCCAGCTCACCGATCAACCCCTCCTGGCCGCATAACCGTGCGCGGCCACCGCGCAGTCAAGGACTGCCCGACAGGGCCGAGCGCAGCGAGCCGCGCAGCGGAATCCTTGACGGCGACCCGGTGACCGTGCGCCACCCTTTCGCTAAAGGAGGGCGCTTGATGTCATGAAGGGCCGGGGCTGCGGCGGTCCGAACGGCAGGAAGTCGGCCCTCCGTCCCGAACCGCAAGGCTGAAGACCGCGCGGATTACGGCCGCGCGGCCGGACAATTCGAGAGGAGGACCGACTATGTCCAACCCTACGCGGTGGGTCGGCATCGACCTGCACCGCCGTCGGTCGCAGATCGCGATTATCGATGAGCTCGGCGAGCTGACGTTGCAGAAGCGAGTAGCGACCGGGCGCGAGACGATCACCGAGCTGCTCGGCGACCCCGGGAGTACGCACGTCGCGCTGGAGGCGACCTACGGCTGGGAATGGCTTGCGGAACTGCTCGAGGACGCCGGCTTTGATGTGCACCTCGCGCACCCGCTCCGCACTCGCGCGATCGCCTCCGCGCGGGTGAAGACCGACGCGATCGACGCTAGAACGCTCGCGCACCTGCTCCGCACCGGGCTGCTGCCCGAGGCGTACATCGCTCCGCCGGAGCTGCGCGATCTGCGCGATCTGCTCCGGCACCGCGCGACGCTCGTGCACTTGCGCACGTCAATCAAGAACCGCGTGCACGCGCTGCTCGCTCGCCAAGGCATCCTGCCTGAGCACTCCGATCTGTTCGGCCAGGCCGGCCGCGAGTTCCTCGCCTCGCTGGAGCTGCCCGACGGTCCCCGCCGGCGGCTGGACAGCCTGATGTCGCTGATCGGTGACTTCGACCGTGAGATCACCGCGACCACCAAGGAAATCGATCAGCGCGCGAAGGCCGACGAGCGCGTGAAGCTGCTGTGCCAGATCCGCGGGATCGGCCGGTACACCGCGCTGCTGATCATCGCCGAGGTTGGCGAGGTCAAACGGTTCCCGACCGCCAAGCACCTGTGCGCCTGGGCGGGGCTCACCCCGACCGTTCGCAGCTCCGACGGCAAGGCACGTCTCGGGCACATCTCCCGCCAGGGCTCCACGATCCTGCGCTGGGCGCTGTGCGAGGCCGCACAGCACACACCCACCGGCGGCGGGCCGCTGCGCGCCCAATACGAACGGATCGCCAAACGCCGCGGCAGCAAAATCGCCAGAGTCGCCATCGCCCGCCAGATCCTCACCCTCTGCTACTACGGGCTCAGGGACGGCGAGATCCGCTGCCTCACCACCCACCCCGCCGACAACGACGAACTGGCGGAAGCCGCATGACCAACGCCAGCCCACCACAAGCTTGCGCTCAACACCAGGGCGCGAGGTGCATGCCAGGGCGAGCTCGCTCCTGTGTCTGGTCTCCTGCTCACCCGTGAACAGGACGGCCGCCGGTCTTGATTGAGCCCCCTGGCACCGCACGACACCCTGGTCCGCCCAGCGCGACCGAATGGATGACTGGAGCCTCCTCCCAAGCCGGAACGCAGCCCGCGAACCGGCGCCCAACCCCCAGAGCCCCATGACCACCACCATGCTCTCTGCCAGACTCACCCGCCCGCGTCAAGCGCCCCCAGCCGGCGGCGCCCGACACCCACGCCCGCAACGCATCGCGCTTGACCCGACCGGGCTCGCCCGGCAACCAGGCGACCATCCGGGGCAACGCCCCGAAACCCCAACAATCACGGGCGTCATCTGCGACCGCCCTTCCCAGCGTGCATTCGCACTTCAACCTGCACACCTCGGGTCTTGACAACACCCGGCCCTTCATGGATGACATAGGAGCCTTCGTGGGGGCCATGAGAGCGAGGTAGTCCCGACTAGCCGTCATAAACGACGGCGTGTGTTAGGCGGATTGGCGCGCCAGGGGCGGCACGAGTGGGCTACTCGATCAAGCCGTCGAAGGCGGGGCCAAGGAGGAGCACGTCGACCTCCTGATGAAACCGCCACAGGCCCCCAGCCTCGTCGCGACAATCGCGCAGGTAGGGACCGAGGTGCGGAGCCGTCATCATCTCCTGCAGCGAGACGGAATCGTCGAAGGCGCATCGCTGAAGGTAGCCCTCGACGGTGACGGCGTTCTCAAGTGCGGTGGTGTGATCGTAGGACAGGCGGACCGCGTGAGGGTCGGCGCCGCAGGCGCGCAGCGCCTCGGCAAGATCCTCTGACGCGGCGTACGACGTGCCCTGGCCGTCGCGGAGGTCGTCGAGGAAGTGGCGGTAGAAGCGCAGGTAGTGGCCCTCGCGGCTGCCCTGCGCGATGAGCAGCGCGCCACCGGGCGCGAGTGCGGCGAGCATGCGTGCGGCCGCCGCGTGGACCGCGCCAGGCGTGAGTGAGTAAAGGGCGTGGGTGGCCCAGACGACGTCGAACGGTCCGACGGCGTCGTCGAGCTCCTCCACAAGGGTTTCGTGGCGAGAGGCCGCGACGAACGGCGGGCGAAGCGCCCGCGCGGCCTCCAACAGCGAGAACGGAGACGGGTCGAGCAGGTCGTAATCGATCCGCAGCTCACCGGCCAAGGCGCCGACACCGCCGAAGTCTTGCAGCGCCTCCGGGAACTTTCCCGAGCCGCAGGCGACATCGAGCAACGTGATACCTCGGCGCCCATCGGCAACGCGCCGTAGCCACGCCGAATGGTTGACGAAGCCTCGAGCTAGACGCTCATAGTCCCGGCGCGCGAGCGCGTAGAAGGCGTCCATTTCGGCTCGACTCTCTTCGCTCCAGTGGGCCAGGCTGCGCGCGGCGGTATCCACGACCCCGAGTCTAGGCTCACACCATTCACGTGCAGAGGAGCGAGCCCCTGCGAGCGGAGGTGTAGCCGACGCAACGGCCGATCCGGCGAGAGTGCCGCTCCCACGAAGCCTCAGCTGTGTCGCCGGGCTCGAACTCCGGGCCGGAGAGTTCTGCTTTGGGGCCCCGGACAGCTGAAGCGGCAGTCCCGGCGTCGCCGCTGGTCCGGCGACAAAGGGGCAGTCTCCGACCGAGGCAACCGAGTTGCAATCGATCTCCTCCGAGCTTGGGCGCCCGGCCCACCACAGGCTCTCGGCCGGGGCAAGCGGAGGGCTCGAGGTCAAGCTGGTCCCCCGCCGACCCCTGAAAGCTAGTCTGCGGCGGGAGCGGGTCAGAATGGCTGGGTGCGGATTCTCATCTTCGGCACCGGCGTGATCGGCAGCGTGTACGGCGAAAGGCTGCTCGCGGCGGGACACGACGTTGTGCTTTTGGCCCGCGGTGGCCGTCTCAGAGATCTACGGGAGTCGGGACTCGTCCTGCAGGACGCGCAGACCGGACGCCGGACCGCGCTCGCGGTTACGGTCGTCGCTGCTCCGGAGCCCGGAGACCAATTCGACCTGGTTGTGGCACCGGTCCGCCGTGATCAGCTACCCAACACCCTCCCGCTCCTGACTGCACTGAGCGGGGGACCTGACGTGCTGTTCTTCGGCAACGCCCTCGGCCGTGTCAGCGAGCTAGCCGCAGCGCTCGGCGGGCGAGCCGTATTCGGCTTTCCTGCCGTTGGTGGCGTGCGTGACGGAGCGACCATCCGGTACGTGTTGATCCGTCAGCAGAAGACGATGCTCGGCGAGGCTAGCGGGGCGGCGACCCCGCGTTTGCGGCAGCTGCAATCCGTGTTTTCTGCGGCCGGATTCCCCACGACGATGAGCGCCGACGTGCCGGGCTGGCTGACGGCGCACGCGGCGTTCGTGGTGCCGATCGCGTACGCGCTGTACCGCGATGACACCGACGCCGCGAAGCTGTCCAAGGACGCGGTCACCGTGCGACAGATGGTGCGAGCCACGCGGCAGGCGTTCCACGCGCTGCGCGCGACTGGCAATCGACAGATCCCTGGCAACCTCCGAGCGCTGTACCTGGGGCTGCCGGAGGTCTTCGCCGTCCATTACTGGCGCCGAGTGTTGGCAAGTCCGCGCGGTGAACTCTGGTTCGCCGCCCACAGCCGGGCCGCTCCGGAGGAAATGGCCTCGTTGGCCACCGAGCTGGTGATCGCAGTTCATCGCACGGGGCGGCCGAGCCCCGACCTCGACGCTCTGCTGGCCGCTTCCTGACTCGCCGCGCAGTCGGACCGAGAAGATTGAGCGTCTCGTATCCGAACCCCAATCGAGACGACCCCTTCCACGAACGACCAGTCGCCTCGTGCTTGCCGGCGCTTAGGCGTGTCGCGGACGTGTCGCCCGCGACAGGCGCGCGGATCGGCTCAGTGCTGATGTTGTTCGGCTAAGAACTGCGTTGTCCGTGCCCACGCGTCAGCGGCGGCGGGCGGGTCGTACCCCGGGCGGCCTACCGAGCAGAAGCGATGCGCTACCCCGGGATAGGTGGTGACCTTGGCTTCGGGTTGCCAGGCGCGCAGGGCGACGATGTCAGACGCCGGGACCATCGGGTCTGCTTCGCCGACGAGGATCAGCAGGCGGCCCGCGAGCGGCAGGCTGCCAGTCGGCTCAGGTCGAGACGCGGCGATGGCGGTCCCCGCAAGCCAACCGGCGTACATAGCGACGCAGGCGCGGAGATCGAGCTGCGCCGCGGCAAGCATCGCGACGTGACCGCCGAACGACATCCCGACGGCGACCGATGAAGCTCCCGGGTCGGCGTGGGGGTGGTCGCGGGCTGCATCGAGCGCGTCGCGCACGTCGCTGACGAGCTCAAGGCGGGTGAGTTGGTCGATGAGGGCAAGACCCTGGGTGCGACCTTCGTCATTTTCCGTGAGCGGGCCGCCGGGCGCGCGGCGATGAAGGAGGTCGGGGGCGATCGCGACATATCCCATCGCGGCGACGTGATCGGCCGCGTCGCGTTGGACGTCGGTGAGTCCGAACAGCTCGCCGAGGACCACGGCGGTTGGCCATCGTTGGTCGCCCTCCGGCCAGGCCAGAAACGCTGGCATCGCAGTCCCGTCGAGCGTTGTGACGCTGATATCGAGAGTGGACATCTGTTAACCGTAGTTGCCCGTTTGCATGCCGGAGACGACTGTTTGGAATAGCTAGGATTCCTGTTGCTCATGGTGGATTACTCGTTTGGAGATCTCCGCGTGCTGCGCGCGGTGGCGGCGCGCGGTTCGTTTACGGCAGCCGCCGCGGAGCTTGGCTACACGCAGTCGGCGATCTCTAAGCGAGTCGCGGCACTGGAGGGAACGACGGGGCATAGGCTCGTGATCCGCGAGCGCAAGGGCGTCCGGCTCAGCCGCGCTGGCGAAGTGCTGCTCGGCCACGCCGCCGCGGCGCTTGAGGCGATGGAGGATGCCCAGCGCGAGCTTGATGGCGCGGACGCGGTCCGGGTTCGGCCCGTTCGACTCGGGGCGTTTGCCAGCGCCGCCGCGGGTGTTGTGCCCGGCGCGCTGGGCCGCCTCGCACGCGATCGACCCGAGGTCGTGGTCGCGTTGCGCGAAGGCACAAGCGCGGTTCTCACACGCGCTCTGCGAGCCGGGAACCTCGACATCGCGCTGCTTGCGAGTGCGCCTCCCTACACGCCGCCCGACGACCGCGAGCCGGTTCTCGACATCGAGATCCTCGCGGAAGGACCTCTGTGCATCGTCGTCGGCGCCAGCCATCGACTGGCCGGACGGGCACACGTACACGCCGCAGAGCTCACAGGAGAGCGGTGGGTGGTGGCACGTTCAGAGGGCCAGGAACGGCTCCTCGGGGTATGGCCTGGCTCGGCTGGGCGGCCGAACGTGCTCTACGTCGTGCGTGATTGGCTGACCAAGCTACGGCTCGTCGCAAGCGGCGTCGCGATCACCACCATTCCCGACGTGCTCATACCCGCGCTGCCATCCGATGTTCAACACGTGAGCATCGACGGTGACGCGGAGCGACGACGACTGCTGCTAGTCCGTGTGCCTGGAGTCACCCGGCCCGAAACGCAGGACGTCGCGCAAGCGCTCCGCGACGCCGCCGCGGCTACACGAGCGACACGCCTGACATCGCCGAGAAGGCGCTCGAGCTAAATCGACCACGGCCCGCAAATCTCACGGCACGCCTCCCCGGCTGACTGCTCCTATCACGAAACAGCGGGAGCTTCGACCGATGCCGAGCCATCGATTGGGACTGCTGGATCGGGCTGCGAGCGGCAGCCGAGCCTGTTGCGGGACCAACGCAGCTCGCTACGCGCTGCCGGCCCCCGGCTCGCCGTCCCAGTAGTCAGGGAGCTGGTCGGTGAGGCGAAACCGATAACCGTTCTGTCCGGGAACGTGGAGCACGTACGTGTTGTCGTCAGGGAAGACCGCGGCCGATGGCCCAGTGACGGGTGCCGAGCAGACCAGCACCCGCGCCGGCTCGTCGGCGTGGTTGAGGAACTGATGGGCGCCGGCCTCACCCTCGGGAAAGCACACGATGTCGCCAGGCGCCATGACGTCCTGGCCGCCGGCGTGGCGGAGCGTCGGTACGCCGCCGATCACGAGCGCCCAGTGCTCGCGGCACCAGTCATAGTGGTAGGGGCCGGTCGTTTCGCCTGAGTCGAGCTCGTACAGGGCGGGGACCCAAGTCTGGGCGTGCAGGCGCTCTGTGAGAGGTGAGCCGTCGGCTGGGAGTGACAGCAGGTCGACCTGCGGGCAGGGCCCCGCGGGAGCCGGCGAGACTGGGACGGCGGCCGGCTCGCTCCAAGTCTCTAGCGCAGCCGTACGCAGGAACCGGACGCCGGGCTTGCCACCGATCTTGTCCGCCTCCGGATACACGCTCGTGAACGCCTCGCCCCACCCGCGCGCACCGACCGAGAAGATCACGACCCGGCCAGGCCCGTCGAAAGTGTGGGCGCCGTCGGGACCGGCTTGGAAGGCGACCAAGGTCCCGGGCCCGAGAATGCGCTCGCCGCTTGGATCGCGCAGCACCGGCTCGCCGGAGACGACGTACATCCACTCCTCGATCCCGTCGTGAAAGTGGTAGGGGCCGCGTGTATACCCAGCCCGGGTCTCGAACACGGTCGCGCCGATCACCCGCGCGCCGAGCGCTTCTGTCAGGTCGTGATACGTGGTCTGAAACTTGCCGCGTTCGTACAGCAGCTGCGTACCGCACCTTGCGACGTTGAATTTCGTGAGCACGCGGGCATGATCCCACGCGCGGGGTCGACTGCTGCTCTCCTGCTTGCAGCTTCCGCTCGCCCAGCTAACAGGCGGTGGGTTGGAACCGGACGCGACCCAACGGCGAGCGCTGTGCGCGCTTTCCGCGCACCCCGCGTCTCTTGGCGAGTCGCCCAGAAGTTGCGCCGCCAGACGAATGCAGGTCTCCTTCCAACGTGGCCGCAAGCCGCGCACTTGATCAGAAAGAGACCCGACCATGGGCAGAGGACTCCGAGACAAGACCAGGCTCGTCCGGCGCCACCAGCAAGATCGGCCGAGCCATCGTCACGCGTTCGCGACCAAGGCGCATCTGTCGTGGTCAGCCGCCGCAGCTGGCAGCGCGTCAGCGCGCCTGACTAGGGTAGATGCTGCTTGAGCTGGTGGCGGGACTTCACTCCGAGCTTGCGGAACGCCTTGCGTAGGTGGTAGTCGACGGTGCTGGGGCTGACGAACAGCTGTGCCGCGATTTCTGGGTTGGTGGCCCCCTCGGCCGCGAGGCGGGAGATCTGTGCTTCCTGGGGGGTCAGGTCGTCGCGCGTCTCGACGGTCCTTTTGCGGGCGCGCTCGCCGGTGGCCTCGAGCTCGACCCGCGCGCGTTCTGCGAATGCTTCCATGCCGAAGTCCGTGAATAGCTTGTGAGCGTGGCGTAGCTGCTCGCGGGCCTCGAGTCGGCGGCGCTCGCGGCGCAGCCATTCGCCGTAGAGGAGGTGGGCTCGGGCGAGCTCCACGCGGACGCGGGTCCGCTCGAGCGCCTCGATCGCCCGGCGATAGAGCGTCTCGGCCGCTTCGCCTTCGGTCAGCAACGCCTCGGAGCGGGCCTCGACCCCCAACCCCCAATCGGTGCGACTGGTGCGTGTCACCTCCGACAGCCGGCGCAGCCCGCTGGCGGCGAGCTCCGCCTTCCCGCTCCGGGCGGCCGCCTCGATCAGCTCGACCAGCCCCCACGTGAAGAACGTCAGATCCTGCGGGTACTCGGTGGCCTGCCGCGCTGCGTCCAGCGCATCGTCGTACCGCGCGAGGCCGTTGAAGAGCACCGCGGTCGCGTACCTGCCGACGCCGATCGTCCTGCCCTCGCCGCGGGCGGTGGCGTCCCGGTCGCCGGCCGCGGTCAGCCGTGCCGTCTCCGCCTGGTGGCCGCGCCAGGCGGCGAGGAACAGCCGGGCATGGGGCACGTGCGGGTTTGCGATCGCGTCGCTGACCGCGCGTGCCTCGTCGCTCAGCGTCTCAGCCGCGGCGAACTCGCCGGCGAACAGATGGATGCCGGCTCGCAGGTTGAGTGCCAGCGGCAGGACGGTTAGGGCGCCGGCATCGCGGGCGAGCTGGATCTGGCGGGCGGAGAGCACGAACCAGCTGTCGTCCTCCCATAGATCCATGGCGGTGCGGCACGCGAGCCACAGCCAGCGGATCCCGTCCTCGCTCGAGAGTTCGTCGCTGCGAAACGCGCGGAGCGCACGCTTGAGCATCGGCGTCCCAGCGGCATAGCCCTCCGTGTGCAGCACTGCCAGCCCATCGAGGAGGAGATCGGGCGCTCGCGGCGGCTCCGGTGACGGGGGCGCGCGGCGTGCGGCAGCGGCCGTCGTGCGCACACCGTCGTCAGCGCCCAGGCGACCGGCCGAGATCGCCGCGGACAACGCCTCCAGGTAGGTCACGCGCGCAAGACGGATGTCGAGTGGTTCGAGCCGCTTGGCGGCTTTGAGCAGCAGCGGGGGAGCGTCCCGGCCGCGGTTGACGGCGAACTCGATCTGACCGCGGAGCAGGGCGACCTGGGCGCGCTGGAGCTCGTTCAGCGGTCCCGACTCTGCGATGCCGACCAGTCGGAGTGCCGCGTCGAACGCGCCGGCTTGGTGCTTGGCCTGGGCCGCGGCGAGCGCTCGCCTCGCCCTGGGCGAGGGCTCGGGCGTCAGCGCGGCGGCACGCTCCAGGAACGCCGCCGCTGCCGCCAATCCACCGCGCGCCTGAGCGCGGCCCGCCGAGCGCTCCAGCTCGGACGGCGACCTCCTCATCGAACCCCGAGCGTCGCTTGGGCAAGATGCCAAGCACGGCGATCGGGATCGATCCGCAGGGTCGGTTGCGTCCGCCAGCGCGCGATGCACGGCCTGCCTTTCCTCCGGCGAGGCAGCTCGATACACCGCCGAGCGGACCAGCGGGTGACGAAACGTCACGCGCGTGCCGATCGCGAGCAGCCCGTCGGTCTCGGCTCGCCGCCTGGACCCCGATCCCAAGCCGCCCGGCCGCCCGCCACACCAGCACCGGATCGCCGACCGGCTCCGCCGCCGCCACCAGCAACAGCCGCTGGGTATCCGCCGGGAGCGCCGCAAACCGCCTCCGAAAGCTGTCCTCGATCCGCCCCGACAGCGGAAGCGCGTCCGGCAACCCGAACCCGCCCGCGAGCTCCGCCGACGTCAACCCCCGCGGCAACTCCAACAACGCCAGCGGATTCCCGCGCGTCTCCGCGACCAGCCGCTCCCGCACCCGCTCGTCCAACGGAACGCGGACCGCCGAACGTAACAGCGCGCGCGCGTCACCATTACGCAGACCCTCGACGGCTAGCTTCGGCAATCCCTCGAGCTCATCACCCGGGTCACGCGTCACCAATATCAACGCAACCGACTCCGCCAACAGCCGCCGCGCGACGAACACGAGCGCCTGCGCCGAGGCGCGATCAAGCCACTGCGCGTCATCAACCACACACACAAGTGGTTGCTCCTCGGCCACCTCCGCCAACAGGCTCAGCACCGCCAACCCGACCAGAAACCGATCCGGCGCATTCCCGGCGCGTAGCCCGAACGCGACCCCCAATGCGTCCTGCTGAGGGGCAGGGAGCCGGTCCAGCCGATCCAGCATCGGCGCGCACAACTGCTGCAACGCCGCGAACGCAAGCTCCATCTCCGACTCCACACCGACAGCACGCGTGACCCGGAACCCCGACGCCGACCCGATCGCAGACTCCAACAGCGCCGTCTTGCCGACCCCCGCCTCGCCGCACACCACCAACACCCGGCTCTGCCCACCGCGCACCGCCTCAAGCAGCCCATCCAGCGCCTCGCGCTCGCTGCGCCGGCCTTGCAACACCTTTGCCGGCCCGTCGGTGACCATGCACGAGCGACCATACCGCGCTCGCGGCCCGTTGCCGACACGCCATGACTACGCGGTCCATCGGTTGCGGACTACGCGTTTAGCGATTCGAGCAACCCGGTGCGCACCTACGCTCCCGTCGACCCGTTAACAGAGCCGTAGGAACGTCACATAGCCATCCCAGCAAGGACCCGCGGCAATGTGCGGGCGCGTCCCTCGCATACCGCGCAGCGGTCGACCGCGGGGAGGCGGCGGCCCGCGATCTGCAGCGGCTGTACGCGCTGACCCAGCCCTCCCAGAAGCGGCTTGCGCGGGGCGGGTAGCAGGTCCCAGCAGACAACGACCGACGTTGGCACCGACGGTGGACCGCGCAGCGCCGAGTTCGAACGGGCGGTCCAGTGGCTGCCCTGCGCGCGAAGGTCGTGAGCATTGTGCCGACGCTACCAGCGCGAGTCGTTCCGACCCTCGACTACGAGGTTTCCGGTCGCGGACTACGCGGTGCGTGATTCGAACACCGCCGAGTGCTGCGACTGTCGATCTCCCCAACCGAAGGAGAGACATGACACGCAGCAGACCCATCACCTTCCTCGCCAGCGCAGCGGTGATACCGCTCGCGGCTCTGGCCATCGCGGCATGCGGCGGCGGCAGCGCCGCGACCGCGGCGACGCCGGAGACTTCGAGCGGCGCCTCGGCGACAGTCGGCGTTGCGAATAGCAGCCTCGGATCGATCCTGGTCAACTCCACCGGCCGCAGCCTGTACCTATTCAAGGCCGACTCGGGCACCAGCAGCGCGTGCGCGGGTGCGTGCGCGGACGCGTGGCCGCCGCTGCTCGTAACAAGTAAGCCGACCGCCGGCAGCGGACTGACCGCCTCCAAGATCGGAACGATCACCCGCTCCGGCGGTAACCAGCAGGTCACCTACAACGGCCATCCGCTGTACCTCTACGTCGGCGACAAGAAGCCGGGTGACGTCACCGGGCAAGGTGTGACGGCGTTCGGCGCTGGCTGGTTTGTCCTCTCTTCCGCGGGTAACCAGATCTCCGCTACGCCTTCGAGCTCGGGCGGCGGTGCGAGCTCCGGCGTCGGCTACTAGTCACGGGTCCAACCCGAGTTCGGGCTAAGCCCCGGGACCGGCCGCGCCACTTTCCTCCCCGCGGCCGTTCCCGGGACACCCGGTCAGCCTCCCTCCCGATGCCAGGCGCTCCCCGCGGTGGCTGGTGCGCCGCCTCGATCTGCCAGCTGTTCTTGTCTGCGCGCGCTCGGAAGCACCTTCAGAGACACGGGGTTGATCAGGCCTTGGAAACCGAACAAGACCACAAGCCAGAAGGAGCTCCCCGATGAACAACCTGAGCCACAAGCGACTCGTGGACATGCTGATTGATGCGTACGTCAGCTGGCGCGAGGCGTGTCTTCGTGTGAGCGACGCGTATGACTCCTGGACGAGCGAGACCGGCCCCGGTGCCAGGTCAGCATTCGGGTGCTTCATGGCGGCGCTCGAACAGGAGGAGCGAGCCGCTGAGGTCTATGCCGGGCTCGTTCGGCGTGCCGGCGAGCTCGTCTTGAGACGGGACGACGGTGTCGAGCCATTTAGCGGAGCGGCGTGGGGAGTTGGCTCGCGATGACGCCGGCCAGCATGGTGGCGCTCAGCTACCGTGAGTTCTCGGAGCACCTGGTCCCGGGCCCTGGTGCCCCACCCACATCTACGGTCTCCGACGAGCCCCGGGGAGTCGAGTTCGTGCACGCGGCACGACGAGCGTGTCCATATCCGTGTCTACCTGGCGCGTAAAGCACGATCCAAGCCGAAAGCGCGATCCGCGCAAACCGCTCCAGCGGGAGGAAACACGGCCGGCCCAGTTTTGGACGGTCAGTTCTCCCGAGCGGCGGGTTCGGCGTGTGTGCGTGGCTGGCGCAGGTGTTGTTTGAGTTGGTGTCGGGATTTGACTCCGAGCTTGCGGAATGCTTTGCGTAGGTGGTAGTCGACGGTGCTGGGGCTGATGAACAGCTGAGCGGCAATTTTTTGGTTGGTGGCACCGTCGGCCGCGAGGCGGGAGATCTGTGCTTCCTGGGGGGTCAGGTCGTCGCGCGTCTCGACGGTCCGTTTGCGCGGATGTTCGCCGGTCGCGTGGAGCTCGAGCCGGGCGCGTTCGGCGAACGCTTCCGTGCCGAACTCCGTGAATAGCATGTGGGCGGTGCGTAGCTGCTCGCGTGCGTCGAGTCGGCGGCGCCCCCGGCGCAGCCATTCGCCGTACAGGAGATGGGCGCGGGCGAGATCCACGCGAACGCGGGTCCGCCCGAGCGCCTCGATCGCCTCGCGATAGACCGCCTCGGCGGCTTCCCTTCGGTCAGCAACGCCCGGGAGCGGGCCTCGACGCCGAGCGCCCAGTCGGTGCGACTCGCCGCCGCTATCTCCGACAGCCGGGCGAGGGCGTCGGCGGCGAGATCGCCCTCCCCTCTGTGGGCTGCCGCCTCGATGAGCTCTAACTCGACCACCGCGACCCGGACCTCACGCCAGTCCTCGGCGGCCCGCTGGGCCGCGGCGAGCGCCTCTTCATAGCGGCCCAGGCCGTTATGGAGCACAGCGGTCACCCAGTGAATAAATGTCAGCCCTTGCCCCTCGCCCCGACGCACCAGCTCCCTTGTGTCGGCCTCGATCAGCTGAGCGGCCTTGGCTTCGCGGCCCTGGAAGGCGGCCAGTGTCAGAGCGGCGTACGGCGCGAGGCTGGCACCCGTCGCTTCGTTGACCGCCGCCACCTCGGCGGCCAGCGAAGAGGCTATGGCGAAGTCCCCCGCCAACACGTGCAGCCCCGAGCGTGTCGTCAGTGCCAACGGGAGCACGCTCAGCGCACCGGTATCACGCGCAAACTGGACGAAGCGCGCAGACAGCACGTCCAAGGCCTCGTCGTCCCACAAGGATGTAGCGACATGGGCTGCGAGCCACAGCCACCGATGCCCCTCCCCACCGGCGAGGTCGTCTCTGCGGAAGGCGTTGACCGCGCTTTTTAACTTGGGCGTTCCTGCGGCGTATCCGTCTGTGATCAGCAGCGCCAGGCCATCCAGCAGGAGATCAGACGCGCGCGGGGGCTGCGGCGCTGGAGGCGCTGCCCTGACGGCCCGCGCGGTCTCCAGCACACTTCCGGCGCTCGCCAAACGGCCCGTGAACAACCCGAATCCGAGCACGCGCTCCGAGCCTGGTTCGACAGGGGCGCCGCAGGTGCGGACGCGTGGATCGCATCCCGAGCGGCGGTCGGCCGTGAGGACGCGGCCGTGAGGACGCGGCCGTGAACCGCACGGCGCCGATTTCAAGTAACCCGTCCGATGGCGGCTCTGCAGGCCAAGGTCGTGAGCATTGGGCCGACGCCACCTGGGCGAGCCGTACCGACCCCTCAACTACGAGGTTCTCGGTCGCGGACTACGCGTTGCGACTACGCGTTGCGTGATTCGGGCACCGCCGGTCGGTGCGACTGTCGATCTCCGCAACCAAGGAGGCCACGAGCCTCGGTCGCCATCCAGCGCAGCAGAGGGTCACAAGCCCCAAGAACGAGTTCCCGTCGTGTGACGGGTCAGAGGACAGCAACCCTCGCACATCACCGATCGCCTGCTCATCAGGCAGACAGGACTGGTCGTCATGACCACAGCACGCACACCCGTCGTCTTTATCCACGGCCTGTGGCTGCACGCCACCAGCTGGAACCGCTGGCTCGATCTGTACCGAGATGCCGGCTATGAGCCAATCGCCCCGGGCTGGCCCGGGGAGCCCGACACCGTCCATGCAGCTCGCGAGAACCCCGACCTTGTCGCCGATACCGGTATCGACGACGCCGTAGCGCATTTCGCCGAGATCATCGCCGCGCTTGATTCCAGGCCGATCATCATCGGGCACTCGTTCGGTGGTCTTCTGGCCGAGAAGCTCCTCGGTCAGGACCTCGCCGCCGCTGCCGTGGCGATCGACCCAGCCCAGATCAAGGGCGTGCTGCCGCTACCGCTGGCCCAGATCCGTGCCGCACTGCCGGTCCTGGGCAACCCGGCCAACCTCCACAGGGCGATCTCCCTGACCGCGAAGCAGTTTCGCTTCGGGTTCGGTAACGAGCTCTCAGAGGAGGAGTCAGACGACCTGTATGAGCAATGGTCGATACCGGCACCGGCCCGTCCGCTGTTCCAGGCGGCCGCCGCAAACTTCGCGCTGCACTCCGAAGCGAAGGTCAACACCGCCAACGAGCACCGCGGCCCGCTGCTGCTGATCTCTGGCAAGCAGGACCACACCGTCCCGGACGTGACGACCCGCTCCACGCTCAAGCAATACCGGGACTCGACAGCAGTCACTGAGCTCAGGCAGTTCGAACGCCGCGGACACTCCCTCACCATCGACAGCGGCTGGCGCGAAGTCGCCGACGCGACGCTCGAATGGCTCCAGGCGATGACCGATCAATCGATCTCGCTCGAAGCGACCATCGCCTGACCTACGCGTCCGAGCCGGATCGCCGCCGCTCCGGCACGGCTACGCCCCCTCTCACGCGACGTCGTACCCAATCGCGGCGCCCCTCATCAACGTCCCATCCACCCTGCCGTCTCAGAAAGGCTCCACCATGACCTACCGTAAGATCACCATGCGCGCGGTTCGCCCGGCGCTCGTGACATTCCTGAGTGCCGTCGTTCTTCTGCTCGCGTCCGGCTCGTTCACTCAAGCATCCGCCAAGAGCCGAACACCAGCGGCCAAACCGACCGTCGTGCTCGTCCATGGGGCGTGGGCCAATGGCTCCAGCTGGGACGGCGTCGTCGCGCGGCTGCAGCGCGACGGGTACACCGTCGATGTCCCCTCCAACCCGTTGCGCGGCGTGGCCAGCGATTCCGCATATCTGGCCAGCTACCTCAAGACCGTGCCCGGACCGATCATTCTCGCCGGCCACTCCTACGGCGGCATGGTCATCACCAACGCGGCGACCGGAAACCCCGCCGTCAAGGCACTGGTCTACATCGACGCATTCATACCCGCCCAGGGCGAGACCCTCCTGCAGCTCGCGGGCGCCAAGCCCGGGTCGACACTCGCGGACCCAACCACGGCGTTCAACTTCGTGCCGTTCACGGGGGCGGCCGGAGCTGACACCGACCTCTATGTCAAACCGAGCGTATATCGCCAGGACTTCGGTGCCGACCTCAGCGTGCAGCAGGACGCGATCCTCGCCGCCACCCAGGAGCCGTTGGCCGCCAGCGCGCTGCAGGAAACCTCAGGCCCACCAGCGTGGAAGACCATTCGGTCCTTCGCGTTGATCGGCACCCAGGACATGGTCCTCCCGCCCGCCGAGCAGGTCTTCATGGCGGCCCGCGCCCATGCGACCGTCGTCAAGATCAAGGCCTCGCACCTGGGGTTGATCTCGCATCCCGACACAGTCGCGCGGCTGATCGAAAGGGCCGCCGTCGCGACCGGCTGACCGCCAACCTGGCGCTCCGAGGCCGGCGGCTCAGCCGCCGGCCTCCCTCGCCTGACCTCGCAGGTCGCCAACCAGCCCGATTCAGCGCAGACCAATCCAAGAATCGCGCCAGACCGCGCGAGAAGGCGTAAGGACAATGAATACCGCCGTCAACGAAGGCCCAGTCTCCACCCATCGCATCCCGCTCGAGCAGGCCGCTCAGGAGTTCGCCGACGCGACCGCCAACCCCCCGTTTCTCTACGACTTAGGCCCCGAGAAGGGCCGAGAGGTCGTCAACCAGACCCAGGCCGGTGAGATCTCAAAGCCGGAGGTCACCGACGAGTGGATCAAGGTGCCCGGCGGCCCGACGGCGATGTGTCGGTGCGGATCGTCCGCCCGGCCGGAGCCACGGGCATCCTGCCGGTGATCCTGTACATCCATGGAGCCGGGTGGCTGTTCGGCAACGCCGGCACCAATGACCGTCTCGTCCGCGAGCTAGCGGTCCGCGCCGGCGCGGCGGCGATGTTCCCCGAGTACAGCCTCTCCCCGGAGCTCAAGTACCCGGTCGCGCTTGAGGAGTGCTACGGAGTCGCGAGGTGGCTGGCCGACGGCGCCCCGGGCAAACGCCTCGACACCTCCCGCGTGGCGGTCGCCGGCGACTCGGTCGGGGGCAACATGACGGCGGCTCTCGCGATCCTGGCAAAGCAAGAGCTCGCCGGGGGGAGCACCGCCCCCAGCCGCGGAGGCGATCGCACCAGGGAGCGGACACGTCCGCCGAGCGAACTTCGGGCCTAGTCGGCGTCTCGCGGGTCCATCGAGCGCGTGTTCAACGGCCGAACGGACGCCTCGGCTGAGTAGACGGTCGACTCGCTTGGCCTCGCGAGGAGGCCGTCGAGGCTGAGCTGAAAGTCGGCGAACGCTTCAGAGCGATAGTGGGCGTCCAACGCCTCCTGGGTTTCCCACTCGCTCACCAGAACGAACCGGCTGGGATCCGTCAGGGTCGCGGCGAAGATGTAGCGCCGGCAGCCCGGCTCAGCGACCACCCCGCGTTCTCGACACGATCGATCAGCAACTCGCGGCCCTTCAGACTGAGCCTGGCGTTAGCGTGCATCTTCATCCGGTGTCCTCCTTGGGACTGACTGGCTTGAGCACCTGTCAGCCTCCAAGGAGCACCGGATGGCTCACCCCTCAGACAGGAACAACGTGATCAGGAACTACAGCTAGCTCAGCCCGCCGTCCACTGATCCCGAACATCTCGGCGATAGCAATCACGGCCACGACGCGCAGCTTCGCACACCGGTGTTCGTGACCGCCGGCCACCTGGTCGGCCGTCACCGCAGCGCGACGCAGCGCCATCGCGTTTAATTTGCGTGTAGCTCGGATCCAGCAAGTGCATCGGAGACGAGCACGCGTGCCCGGGCTAGTGATGCCTCACGCCACCCCAAGGTGCGGCCGCCAGGTCCGGGGAGCGATTTGTCTGGTCGATGGGTGCGGGGTCAGCGCGGTAGCGCGGGAATACGTGGATCTTCGATCACAACACGTGGAGCAGGTATGCAAGAGCCGCTGCGATCTGAACCGCCGCGAACACGACGACGGTCATCACCATCGCCAGCACGGCGATCCCGGCCCGCCGGGTCCAACGGGCCAGCCGCGTGCGCGCGACGAGCACAGCGGCCGAGGTCCGGGCCTCAAGTGGCGTCCAAGAATGCGGGATGAGCGCCGCGCCGACCCGCTGCTCCCGTCGAATAGTCATCCGTAGCGCTTCCCGTCGCGCGCGGATCCGCCACCACGACAGCTTGCGGGATCGCCGGTGCCAGAAATCGAGCGACTCGACGCCATCATCCAAGGTGGCGAAGACATCCACGCCGACGCGCCGGCAGCGGACGATTGTGGGCGAACGGGATGATCCGCCGTGCCGAAGCTCGTGCCTTAACGGGCGAGCGCTCCGTCGCCCATCCGATAGCCCGGGCCCAAGCGGGCACGACAACAAAAGCGCTCGTCCCGAGCCCAGGCCCGCACCCGCTTGGGATTGGGCGGCACGGCAAGCGTCGACGCGCAGCCCTCGAGGGGTGCCGGCGTCCCAAAGCGGGCATCCGGCCAACGGAACATGCGGTGGTGGAAGTAGGCGTCCCAACTTTCGTCCGGAACGCGCATGTCGCCGCAAGCGGGGCCGACGACAACCGTACGTCGGGCTTGGGACCCGAGACGCGAAGGCCGTCCCTCCGAATCGAGTCCGTGGTGATCCAATCGACGTACGCGGACTCGGTGCGCGCTCGACATATCGCTTGGCCCACGCTAGAAATCGGACAGCATGAGGCGCCGACGATCGTCAGACGAGCAACTCTTGGGGCGGCTGCTCGCGCCGCCGGATTGGTATTGCTCCGCTCGAGCCGGAGACGAAATCAGTGGGCGAGCACGGGGCCCAACCGCTGCTCGAGAGCGGCGCGAGGCAGCGCGCCAACAACTCGGTCGACCTCTCTCCCGTCCTGGATCACGACGAGCAACGGGATCGACTGCGCGCCGAACCGGCTCGCTAGTCCTGGGTTCGCGTCGACATCGACCTTCACGACCTTCAGGTGCCCAACGTGACGCTTGGCAAGATCTTCAAGCACGGGCGAGATCATCCGACACGGCCCGCACCACGCCGCTCAGAAATCGACCACCACCGGCACGGACGCCGTCGTCTCGGCCGTGAACGTGTCGGTGTCAGCGTCGACAACCCAAGGCAGCGTCGACCTGCACCTGGGGCAGCGCGGGACTCCCTGCGCGATCGCGCCGACGCGGTTGCGCACGTTACAGGTCGGGCAGCCGATGATGGTCATTCATCACCAGGGTAGAAGGCCGACAGAGATGCCAAGCGGACTCGCGCTCACCCGCTTAAACGCCGATCTGAACTCACACGAGCCGCGACACGCAGAACCTGCGTCAGGCGGTCGATCGAGACCACCAGGACGTCATCTTCGATGCGCTCGACGGCACGCGCGCGGACAAGACACATGACGCCAGGGCGCCGCTGCTCGCCCACCTTCGCTGGCGTCGCGACAACCACGCCGCCTGGTCGCGCACCCCAGCGAGCTGGCCCGCCTCGTAGGCCCTGGTCTTCGCCTCGATCGCCGCGGCAACACCGGTCGGCGCGATCGCCACCGAGTCGATGTCCCCGCGGCTCCGCCAGCGGATGGAGTGCCGCAGTCCACGGCCGACGCGGCAAGCCCCATCCGGCCGGCTCGCACGAGCCGGCCGGTATCCCTGACGCCGCGTCTAGTTCACGCCACGCCTTCACTTGGGTCGTGCCCGCGATCGTCCTCCGGCGATGTTCCCACCGCTCGAGGACGCCCTCCGCGTCGCGACCTCGCCGGTCTCATCCCGCACGCCGCTTGCGTCTGGCCCGCGGCCGCTGCCGGATCCAGACGAGGCAAGCGCGGCGATTCAGCGAAACCGGGGGCCGGTAGGCAAGGCGCTGCCATAGGCGCGACCCGGCCGATTAAGGCAGGCGACCAGCCCCGAAACCACGCCATGCTCGCGCGCCCATCCAGACCCTGTACTGAGCGAAGCGGACGACGGGGCTCGGACCCGCGACCTTCGGCTTGGGAAGCCGACGCTCTACCAACTGAGCTACGTCCGCAAGTGCGCGGGAAATGCTAGCGATCAGGGGGAGTTCCGATCCGGATCGCGACCCGAGCGCGGCCCGGCCGGCCGTGGCCGCTCCCAGATCTAGTTGGTTTGCAACGGTCCGGGGCTGTGGGATTCGATCAACGCCACGGTTTGTGGTAAGCCGGGTGGCGTATTACCTCTCTCCTCTCAGCGGCGGACGCTGGCCGCGGGACCCCGTCCTGCGTCCGGCGTCCGCCGTGCGTCTCGAGCCCAGGGTCACACTAGCCCGTGAGCTGGCCGTCAGGCTGACGGCGCGTCCGTCAGCGAGCCCGAGCCGTCGGTCCAGGGGTCGTCGATTCCGATCGGGACGAACGGCAGCAGGCCGACGATCTCCATCAGCCGCCGGGCATGCGCCGGCAGGTCGGTGCTGAGCCTCAGCTTGCGGTCCGTCGCTTTGGCGATCCGGACGAGGGCGGTCATGGCTCTGAGGCCGGCCGAGTCGATGAACTCGATCCCGGACAGGTCGAGCAGCACGTTGCTGTTCGACATGAGCTCGGCCTCGACAGCCCGCTCGAGCGTCGAGGAGCTGTCGAGTGCAAGCTCACCCTCGACGCGAACCCGCACCCAGCCGTCCTGCATCGGCTCGAGGTGCAGCGCAAACGGCGTGACGGGGTTCTCCTCCCCGATCTGGGGTGGCCACTCGGGGCCGGCTGGGTTTGTAGGGGCAGGCAAAGTTGACCTCGAAGTTCGTTTCCGGTTGCCCCCGCGGTCCGGTGCAACCATCTCAGACCAGCACGCGCCACGGGGATCTGCGCGTACGAGTGTTGTAAACCAACCATGATCGTTGGCCGCACCCAGCGTTCCGGCGGGGCGGTTCCGGCCCGGCTCCCGGGTGGCGATTCCGGCCGCGCTCCGACGGAATCCCCGCACGAGCACCGCGGAGCGATGCCTGCGCGCAAACCCGCGTATTACTCTCCGAACATGCGCCGCTTTGCGATTCCAGCCGTCGCCGTCGCCGTGGCGGCCGCGCTGCTGGCGTTGCTCGCGTTCGGGGTCGCGCATCAGGGGACGAACTCGTCGATCGACGCCTCCGTCGCCCGCGGGGACTTCCCGATGGCGCCGGGCGCCCACACCAAACTGCCGATCCTCGGGTCTGCGGGCGTTGAGAGCCTGGCGAACCTGCGTGGCAAGATCGTCGTGCTCAACGTGTTCGCGTCCTGGTGCCAACCCTGCGTTGCCGAGGCGCCGATCCTCGAGCAGGAGGAGCGCACACTGGTCAAGCACAACGCGACCGTGCTCGGGGTCACCTACCTCGACAACTCGAGCGACTCCGAGCAGTTCGTCCACCAACACGACCTCACGTATCCCGTGCTCCGAGACGTCAGCGGGAACTTCGTGAAGGGGTTCGGGACGTCCGGCGTACCGGAGACGTTCGTGATCAACCGCCAGGGGCGGGTGGTCGCGCTCCGTCGCTACCAGCTCGCCGGCACCTGGCTCCAGCAGACGATGACCCGGATCCTGGCCCAGTCGGCATGAGCAGGACCAGGCTTCGCGCGGGAACCATCGCGCTCGTGATCGCGCTCGCGACCGGGCCGTTCGCACTCGCGCCGTCAGCGGTGACAACGGCGACAGCGGCGACAACCGCGCCCACCCCCCGGGCGTCACTGACCGAGATCGAGAGCGACGTGATGTGCACGGCCTGCCGCGAGCCGCTGGCGGTCGCGCAATCGCCCGAGGCGAACTCCGAGCGGTCATACATTCGCGTGCTGATCGCCCGGGGCGAGACCAAGCAGCAGATCCTGCAGAACCTCGTCAGCCAGTACGGCACTGCCGTCCTCGGCAAGCCGCCGGCGCACGGGTTCAACCTGACCGTCTACATCATCCCGCCGGCGATCCTGGCAATCGGCGCGGCGATCTTGTTCGTGACGCTGCCGGGCTGGCGGCGCCGTGCTCGAGCGGCCGCGCGCGAGCCGACCGCGACTCCCCGAACGCTCGACCCGGCCGACGCTGAGCGGCTCGATCAAGAGCTCAGCCAGTTCCGCGGCTGACCCCGCCTCGCGTTCCCGACCTGAACGGCCCCCGGCGACCCGACCCCGCTCCCCTACATCGCGTCCGGCGCGCTCACCCCGAGCAGCGCCAGCGAAAGCGCGATCGTCGTCTGCGCCGCCACCGACAGCGCGACCCTCTGTGACTCGACCGCCTCCGGCGTCGCACCGACCACCCGACACGCCTCGTAGAACGCCGTGAAGTCCTGGGCGAGCTCGAGCGCGTAGCCCGCGATCCGGTGCGGCGCCCGCCGCTCGTCCGCCTCTGCGATCTCGCCCGGAAACGCCACGAGCTTCTTGATCAGGTCGCGCTCGGGGCCCTCGAGCGGCTCCGAGCCCCATTCCGCGCCCAGCGCGCCTTCGATCCGCGCCGGCGGAAACCGCCGCAGCATCGAGGCGATCCTCGCGTGTGCGTACTGGATGTAGTAGACGGGGTTCTCCCGCGACTGCTTGCGGGCGAGCTCGACGTCGAGCTCGATCGTCCGGTCGTGCGATCGCTGGAGCATGAAGAACCGGGTCGCGTCGACGCCGATCTCGTCGAGCAGGTCGTCGAGCGTCACGAAGTCCCCGCGGCGCTTGGACATCGCGAACACCTCGCCACCCTCGACCAGGTGGACGAACTGAAGCAGCGGAAGCTCGACGGTGTCCGGATCGCCTCCGAGCGCGGCCATCGCCGCCTTCATCGCCCGCACGTAGGCCGCGTGGTCGGACCCGACCGGCACCAGCTGGCGGTCGAATCCCCGCTCGCGCTTGTTCTCCATGTAGGCGATGTCGGCCGCGAGGTACGTCGGCTCGCCGTTGGAACGGACCACCACCCGGTCCTTGTCGTCGCCGAAGCTCGTCGTGCGCAGCCACACCGCGCCGTCGGCGTGATAGACGTGACCGACCTTCTCGAGCACCGTCAGGGCGTGCTGCAACGGGCTGGGCCAGCCCTCGTGCAGCGTGCGCTCGCTGAAGAACACGTCGAAGTGGACGCCGTAGCGGTCGAGCGTGGCCTTGATCTGGTCGAGCAGCAGCGCCACCGCGCTCCGCGCGACTTCCTCGACGCTGGCCCCGGCCGCCCCGGGGATGGCCGCCGCGAGGTCGGCCACGTAGTCGCCCTGGTAGCCGTCCGCCGGCACCTCCTCGCCACGGGCGCGGGCGCGAACCGACGCGCCCAGCAGCCGGATCTGGTTGCCGGCGTCGTTGAAGTAGTACTCCCGCGTGACCGCGTGCCCGTGATGCTCGAGGATCCGAGCGAGCGCATCCCCGTAGGCGGCATGGCGTCCACTGGCGGCGACCAGCGGGCCGGTCGGGTTCGCGGACACGAACTCGACCGAGATCCGCTGCGCGGGGTCTGCGCCGCCCGCACCGAACCGCTCGCCGGCGTCCAGCACCGATCTCAGCGCACGGCGTGTGCCAGGCGTCGGACAGCCACAGGTTGACGAACCCGGGCCCCGCGACCTCGGCCCGTTCGAGCTCATCGCCCAGCCTCGCCGACAGCTCCGCCCCGATTCGCTCGGCGATCACCCGCGGCGGGGCCGACAGCACGGGCGCCAGCAGCATCGCCGCGTTCGTCGAATAGTCGCCCTGGCCCTTGTGCCGCGGGCGGTCGAGCGTCGGTGGCGCCGGCGGCTCCCTGGCGTCCCCTCGCACCGCCGCGGCGGCGCCGCTGATGGCGGCGGCGAGCTCCTGGAGCGGACCGTTTGCGTTGCCGTCCGTCATGGGCCTGTAATTGTGGGCCGGATGCCGGAATGGACACGCGGTGGCTGGAACAGCCCCTCGAGCCGCTCGACGGAGGCCGGCGCGCCCATCGCGATGATCAGGTCGCCCGAATTGAACACCGTGTGCGGCGGTGGCTGGGTCTCGAGCTCGCCGTCCGGGTGCCGGATGGCAACGATCAGCGCGGGTCCGCCGACGTCGGCGATCGTCTTTCCCACCCCTTCGCACACGGGCGAGACCTCGATCTCCTCCATCCGGTAGTCGGCCACCTCGAACGCTCCGCCGACCTGCGGGCGCAGCGCCACGCGCGCCATCGCCGCTCCGGACGTCTTGTACGGCGAGATCACCCGGTCGGCGCCGGCGCGGAGCAGTCTTCTTCTCAGAGTCCTCGGCCGATGCCCTTGCGACGATGAAGATGTCAGACCGCAGCTCGCGCGCGGTGAGCGCGATGAAGATGTTCTCCGCGTCGGAGTCGACGCAGGCGATCACCCCCAGGGCCCGCTCGATCCCCGCCTGCTTGAGGATCTCGTCGTCCGAGGGCTGGCTCTCGATCAGGGGGGCGCCGGTCGCCAGCGCGGACTCGCGGTTGGCCGGGTTCGGGTCGATCACGACGTATCTGGCGCCGGCGACACGCAGGTCGCGCGCGACCTGGCGCCCGACGCGCCCGAAGCCGCAGACGATGTAGTGGTCGGTGAATGAACTGATCATCTTCTCGATCCGGCGCTCCTCGAGGACCCCACTGAGCTGCCCCGAGACGAAGAACTCCGCGACGGTCGCGAGGGCGTAGAAGAGCGTACCTATGCCGAGCAGCTCGAGGCCGACCTTGAGCGCGCGGCCGCCGGCGTCCGGCGGGTCGGGGATCGACCCGAGCGTGGTGACCGTGTCGATCGTCCACTCGAACCCGTAGGCCGGGGAGACGTGCTCGATCAGCGCGAAGCCGATCGTGCCGGCGATCACCATCGCACCGAGCGCGAACAGCAGGATCCCCAGCCGCCGGATGAACAGCCTCACCTCGCGGCGGGCGTGCTCTCGCTGCCGTAAGGCGGTAGCGCGGTCTTTGCCGTCGTCCTCGCCCGGAAAATTCCAAGCGCCGCTTTGAGTCCAATCGGGCATCAGTAGTGGTACGGCTCGCCGGCCAGGATCTTGTGCCCGCGGTACAGCTGCTCGAGCAGCACCACTCGCGCGAGCTGGTGGGGCAGCGTGATCGCGGCCCAGCGACATCCGGTGGTCGACGCTCGTCGAGCTCGAGCCCGAACGGGCCGCCGACCACGAAGCACAGATCCAGCGCGCTCTGGCGCCGCGTCCTCGAGAAACGCGCTGAACGACAATCGAGTCGAGCTCCTCGCCCTCGCGATCGAGCAGCGAGACGAACGCCCGCTCCGGGAATCCGCCGGCCGACCTGCTCGTCCTCGCGCACCTCGATCAGCTCGAGCTTGACGTGCCGCGCGAGCAGCTTCTGGTAGTGCTGGACATCGTCCGAGAACGGGGGGCGCAGCCTCCCCACGGCGACGACGAGGATCCTCACGATGGGATACTACGTTCCCATGGACGATCCCGGCCGCCAGGAGCGGCACATCAACATCCACTTCTCGCCGGACATCATGGCCGGCGTATACGCGAACTTCGCGAACGTAAGCCACTCCGACTACGAGTTCACGATCACGTTTGCGCGCGTGGACCACGAGGTGGAGGACGACGAGATCCCCGGCGTCGTCGTCTCGCGCATCAACCTGAGCGCCAAGTTCATGCGCGAGCTGATCGACGCGATGGAGGACAACTACTCGAAGTGGCAGACCCGCGAGGGGATCAAGAACCTGCCCGAGTACGGCGGCTACGGCGGCGCTCAGGAGATCGAGCCGGAGCACCCGAGGAGGAGTGACTAGCCGGCAGCCGGCGCGGAGCCGTTGACCGCGCCGCTCCGCGAAGCTGACCGCCGACCCGATCCGCTCGGCCGTCGGCGGGTGCGTGGCCAGCAGCGAGGTGAGCCAGCGCGGCGGCTCGAGGTCGGCGACGTTCTGCACCGCGATCGCGCGCTCGAACGAGATGAACGCATCGGGCGCATCGGTCAGCGCCAGCGAGTAGGCATCGGAGCGGCGCTCGATCGCCCGCGACAGGCGATTCCCGATCAACCCCATCGGCGCTCCGACCGCCGCCGCAGCCAGCGCGAGCGCGGGGAGCGCGCCGGCGTTGCCGCGCTCGGGGGACAGCTCCCAGCTCAGCCGCTGCACCGCCAGCGCGGCGGCCGGGGCGACCAGCGCGGCGTACAGCACGCCACGAGGCACGTCGCGGTTGCGCACGTGGCCCAGCTCGTGGGCGACCACGACGCGAATCTCGTCGCGGCTGTAGCGGTCGAGCAGCGTGTCGAACAGCACCACCCGCTTGGTCGGCCCGAGTCCGGCCACGTACGCGTTGGCCGCGGTGGTGCGCTTGCTGGCGTCGACCGAGTACACCTCCCCCACCTTCACGCCGGCGGCGCGCGCGAGCTCGAGCACGTCGGAGCGCGTCTCGCCCTCGGGCAGCGGCGTGAAGTCGTTGAAGATCGGGTCGAGCACGACCGGCGCGAGCGCCGCCAGGAGGGCGCCGAACACCACCGACCCGGCCGAGGCGGGCAGCCACCAGCGGCGCGGATAGCGCCTGGTGACGGCCACCGCCGCGCTGCCGGCCGCGGCCGCGAGCGCCGACTCGATCGCCGCGCCCTTGGCCAGATCGGCGGCCCAGCCGCGCCAGGACTGGGTGACCAGCCCGACCGCGATCGCCGCGCCGGCGCGCGATCGCCGACAGCGGCAGCGCCGGCAGCGACAGCCCCACGGCCAGGCCGGCGCCGGCCAGCGCGCCGCGGAGCGCCGGGCGCTCGGACCGCGCCGGACAGCCATCGCGGCGGCCGGCGAACGACCAGCGCGAGCGCGCCGCACCTCGATCGCGGCGCGGCCGAGACCGAGCGCCAGCTGGGGCCGCGCGAACCGCGCGCCGCGCTCAATCTCGGCGTCGCTGAAAAAGCTGTGAAGATCTACCTCTGCAGGCTCGATTGGCCGCTCTCGCGGAGACAGCAGCCGCACGCCACCCTCCGCGGCGGCGAGCGCCAGCAGCATCGATTCAACCAGTCGGTGGCGCGAGGGGTGCCTCACCCGCAAGACTGTAGCCGCGCGTCACCAAGTCGCACCAAAAATGAGAGTCGCAATCGTTTCTGACATCCACGGCAACCGGCATGCCTTCGAGGCGGTGCTCGACGCGATCGAGGCCTCCGAGTGCCAGGAGATGTGGTGCCTCGGCGACCTCGTCGGCTACGGCGCCGAGCCCGACGCCTGCGTCGAGCTGGCCCGGCGATACGCCGCGATCTGCCTCGCGGGCAATCACGACCTCGGCGTCCGCGGCGCGCTCCCGCTCGAGGAGTTCTCGCGCGGCGCCGCGCTCGCGGCGAGATGGACCCAGGGCGTGATCACCGCCGAGACCCGCGAGTACCTCGACAAGCTCGAGCCCGCCCACCTCGACGAGCACGTCGGCCTGTTCCACGCCAGCCCGCGGGACCCGGTGTGGGAATACGTGCTGTCGCCGTTGCAGGCCGAGCTGTGCCTCGACGCCCAGGCGCACCGGGTCTGCCTGATCGGCCACTCCCACGTGGCGCTGTCGTTCTCGCGCGGGGAGGGCGAATCGGCCAGCGGCCAGACCCGCGGGCCGGAGGAGCAGCTCGACCTCGCTCAGGGCGAGTGGCTGATCAACCCGGGCAGCGTCGGCCAGCCGCGCGACGGCGACCCTCGCGCCGCCTGGCTCGAGCTCGACCTCGACGGGTGGGAGGCGGTCTACCGGCGCACCGAGTACGACATCGCCGGGGCGGCGGCGGCGATCCGCGCCGCCCGGCTCCCTGACTCGCTGGCCGAGCGCCTCGCGTACGGCCAGTAAGGGCCCTCTTACCCTGAGGCTGAGAGCTCTCAGACCCTGGGGCACCCGGTCCGGCGCGGGGGCGTCTAACCCAATGGCAACGGGCCGACCCTCTAAAGTCACGCCGCGGATGCGCTACGCGCCTCGCGCCATCCTCGCCGGCGGGCTCGGGTTCGCCGTCTCGTGCGTCGCCGCCTGCGGTGGCGGCGCCGGCCTGCTCTCAGGCGACCAGTCGATCGCGCTGAGCGGCCAGGGCAACGAGATCAGCTCGGCCGTCCAGTCGGGCGATTGCGGCGCCGCGGTCAACGCCAGCGCGGCCCTCAATCGGGACGTGGCGACGCTGCCGGTAACGGTCAACCCCACGCTCCGCAGCAACCTGAACCAGGGCGCGCTGACGATCGCGCAGCTGGCGGCGACGGACTGCCGTCAACACACGGCGACGACCACCTCGACCCCAGCCACGACGTCCTCGACGACCACCACCCCATCGACGTCGTCGACCACCACACCGACCACGTCGAGCACCACGACGACCTCGACGACGACCACGACCACGTCGACGTCCGCAACCACGCCGACGGACACGGGTACTTCTAGTACGAGCACGACAACCGGTGGCGCGGGGATCAGCGTGGGAACCACCACCGGGACTGGAACCGCCAACAGCGGCGGAACCGGCGCGGGCAACGGGAACGGTGGCGGAAACGGCGGTGGTGGGTGACTAACGGAACAGCGATCGTCGGGCGGTACCGCATCGAGGGCCGCCTCGGCGTCGGTGGGATGTCGACGGTGCAGCTGGCGTTCGACCAGCGACTCGAGCGCTACGTCGCGATCAAGCTGCTCGCCGAGCATCTCGCGGACGATCCGACGTTCGTGTCCCGCTTCCGCCGCGAGGCGCTGTCGGCCGCCCGGCTGGTGCACCCCAACATCGTCCAGGTGTTCGACTTCGGGTTCGACGAGCACGCCCACCAGCACTTCATCGTGATGGAGCACGTCGCCGGCCACTCGTGCGCCGAGCTGCTCCGCGACCACGGCCCGATGGGCGTCGAGCAGGCGGTCGACGTGGTGACGCAGGCCTGCCGCGGGCTCGACTACGCCCACCGCAACGGCGTCGTCCACCGCGACGTCAAGCCGGGGAACCTGCTCGTGTCCGACTCCGACGTGGTCAAGCTCGCCGACTTCGGGATCGCCCGCGCCGCCGACCAATCGAGCATCACCCAGGTCGGCTCGGTGCTCGGCACCGCCGCTTACCTCGCGCCCGAGCAGGCGCGGGGCGAGGAGGCCGGGCCGCGGGCCGATCTGTACTCGCTCGGCGTCGTGGCCTACCAGCTCCTGACCGGGCGCCTGCCGTACGAGGCCAACTCGCTGTCCGAGCTCGCGCTGAAGCAGCAGCGCGAGCCGCCCGCCTCGGTCGACGAGCTCAATCCCGCGCGTGACGCCCGAGCTTGCCGACGCGATCTCGACCGCGCTCGCTCTCGACCAGGACGATCGCCCGGAGACCGCCCAGCTGTTCGCCGAGGCGATCACGAGGGGCGCCCGCGGCGACGAGCCGAGCCCGAACGGGGCGCGGACTCGGAGTGCCGGAACCGCCGCGACGCGCGTGCTGTCGGGGCACGGCACGCCCACCGCCCAGACCCGAGTGGCGCCGCGGACCGCGCCACCGACGAGCAGGACGACCGCTCCGCGACCCCGCCAGCTCGAGCCGCGCCGGCCGGCCTATCCGCCGCCGATGTCCGGCTACGGCCCCGACGAGGGCCGTCGCGCGCCGGCGCAGCGTTCGCGCGGATCACGCGCCGCGCGCCGCTTCTTCGTCTTCCTCGCCGTGGTCGTGCTGTTCGTGGCCGCGGTGGCGGTGGCGGTCACGATCGCCGCCAGCACGTCGAACAACGTCGTGCACTACCGCAAGGTCGTCGCCCACGACACGAGCGACGCGGTCAAGCAGCTTCAGCAGATCATCAGCCAGTACACCAAATAAGGCTCCGGTACATGCCCGCACCGGGTGCCGTGCGCCTCCGATCTTGGTTGGTAGGCGGTGCGTATCGGGCGCGAGGCACCCGGGTGGGGCATGCACCTACGCAGCTCGTTGCGAGCGGGGCGCGTCTGGTGGGCCGCCTTCGGCGGCGTCCGTGGGGCCGTCTGCCCCATCCGGTCGGGACCGCGGCCGTTCGACCTGGGTAACGCCCGAAAACGCGGCGTCCCGGCCCGCAAGCGGGACATAAGCATGCGGGGGATGCTTATGTCCCGAAATCGGCGGCGGCGGGGGTGATTTCGGGCCTTATACAGCGTGGCCCGCCCCGGATCGCCGACCACCGACCACCGGCGCCGCGACCGCCGACCGCCGACCACCGGCGCGCCGACCACCGACCAGCGACCGCGGACCACCGACCACCGGCGCGCCGACCGCCGACGCCCGACCGCCCGCCGACTCCGGGTTATGCACCCTGCGAGGCGGCGCCACCGACCACCGCGCCTGGCGCCACCCCGGCCCGCAACGCTGCCGCCACCTCGGGGAGCCGCCCGCCGTCGATCCCGGCCCGCAGATCGGCCATCAGCCGGGCGATGAACGACAGGTTGTGGAGCGTGACGAGCCGTAGCGCGGTGAGCTCGCCGGCGCGGAGCAGATAGTGGAGATACGCCCGCGTGAACCCGCCCGAGCACGCCGGACAGGGACAGCCGTCGAGGATCGGGTCGGGGGATTCGCGCCAGCGGCCCTTGACGAGGTCGACCCGCCACCGCGCCTCCGGGTCGGGCACGAGTGCGACCCCGTGGCGCCCGAGCCGCGTGGGCAGGGCGCAGTCGAACGTGTCGATCCCGAGCTCGACGCCGGCGATCAGGTCGTCGACATCGCCGATTCCGAGCAGGTGACGGGGCCGGTCGGGCGCGAGGCGCTCGAGCTCGGCGGTGGTCCATGACACGACCGTGAGCATCTGCTCCTTGTCCTGCCCGAGCGATCCGCCGATCGCGACACCGTCGCAGCCGCTGCCCGCGACGGCCGCACAGGACACCAGCCGCAGATCCTGATCGACCCCACCCTGGACGATGCCGTACACGACCTGCCCCGCCGGCCCGTGCTCGTCGTGCCAGCGCAGGCACCGCTCGAGCCACCGGTGGGTCCGCTCCATCGACCGCGCGGTGTAGTCGCGGGAGACGTGGAACGGCGTGCACTCGTCGAACACGAGCGCGATGTCGGACCCGAGCGCGGCCTGGACCGACATCGAGGTCTCGGGGGACAGGAACCGCTCCCCGCCGTCGACGTACGAGCGAAAGCGCACGCCCTCCTCGGCGATCGACAGGATCGCCCCGCTAGTCCCGTCCGACCGCCGGCCGACAGCCCCGCCGGCGCCCGCGGCGACGCCGGCGCCACCGCCCCGCCCGCGACCCTTGATCTCGTCGGCCACGCCACCGTGGCCCATCGAGAACACCTGAAAGCCGCCGGAATCGGTGATGATCGCGCGGTCCCAGCGCATGAACTCGTGAAGGCCACCGAAACCGCGGACGAGGTCCGGCCCAGGGGCCAGCAGCAGGTGGAAGGTGTTGCCGAGGATCAGCTCGTAGCCGAGAGCTGCCACGTCAGCCGGCAACAGCGTCTTGACCGAGCCGCGCGTGGCCAACGGCACGAACGCCGGCGTGGCGACGTCGCCGTGCGCCAGGTGGAGCGTGCCGGTGCGAGCGCGTGAGCCGGGGGCTTGGGTCCGGACCGTGAACACGGCCCGGACCCTAACTCAGCGGGGAACTAGGCCGCCTGCGAGGACTCGGTGTCCTCGGCGCCCTCGATCGTCTTGGCCTCGTGGCCGACCGAGATCGCGACCTTCTGGGGCTTGCGCTGCTCGGGCTTCTGGATGTGGACCTCGAGCACGCCGTTGTCAAACGTGGCCTGGATGCTGTCGGCGCTGACGCCCTCGGGGAGGGTCAGCGAGCGGGAGAAGCGCCCGAAAGCGCGCTCGACGCGGTAGAAGCCGTCCTTACGCTCCTCGTGCTCGGACTTGCGCTCGCCCGAGATCTTGAGCACGTTGTCGTCCAGCTCGACGTTGACGTCGCCCTCGCTCAGACCTGGCAGGTCGGCCTTCAGGACGTACTCGTCGGCGTTCTCGACCAGGTCCATCGCCGGAATCCAGCGGCGCGCGGTAGCGGCGCCGTTGCCCGGAGCGGTCGAGTCGAAGAACGTGCCGAACAGACGGTTCATGTCGTTCTGCATCGTGCGGAGCTCGCGAGCGGGCTCCCAGCGGATAAGTGCCATATCAAACCTCTCCTTGTAAGGATGAGAATCGGTGTCTGCGATCATTATGAAATCTAAGTCGCTACATGTCAAGTATAGTGGGCGAGCGGCGCAGAGATCGCGCGGACCGCCCCCAGAGCCTGAGCGCCGATCTGTGACCAAGCACACTAGATTGCCGGGCCCCTCACCCGGGGAGGACCGACGCAGGCCATGAACGCGATCGACGCCACGAACGAGCCGACCGGGAGCGCGCCGGGCACCGCACTCGAGCGGCTGATCGGCCGCTTCGACCCGTCGGTGTTCGACGTCGGACGCAGGCGAGTCCGCCTCAGGATCCAGACCGGGCCGGCAGACGACGGGGCCCGCGACGTCGTGATCGACGACGGGACCGCCCGCATCGCGACCAGCCGCGGGCGGGCAGACGCGATCCTGACCGCCGACGAGGCAACCTGGGACGCGATCGCGCACGATGTGCGCGGCGGGATGACCGCGTACCGCAAGGGCCGCCTCAAGATCCGGCGCGACCTCCACCTCGGCGTCGGGTTCCTCGCCGCGACCGCCGAGCAGACAGGGCCCGGCCGCCTCCGAATCCGCCACGTCGACACGAGCGCCGGCGGCCTGTCGACGATCGAGGCCGGCACCGGCGACCCGGTGATCATGCTCCACGGCCTCGGCGCCACCAAGGCGTCGTTCCTCCCCACGATCAACGCGCTGACCCCCGATTACCGCGCGATCGCGGTGGACCTCCCGGGCTTCGGCGACTCGGACAAGCCGGTGCGGGGCGCCTACGACGCTCCGTTCTTTGCCACCGCGATCGTCGCGCTGATGGACGCGCTCGGCCTCGACACCGCCCACCTCGTCGGCAACAGCATGGGTGGCCGAGTCGCGCTCGAACTCGGCCTCGACCACGCCGACCGCGTCAACCGGTTGGTGCTGCTCGCCCCCTCGATGCCGTGGCTCAAAGCACGCCCCTGGGCGCCGTACCTCCGCCTGATCCCGACCCAGCTCGGCGTGTTCCAGCCGGCGCCGCGTGCGATCGTCGAGCGGATCGCCAAGCAGTTCATCCCGGGCTCCAGCACCGAATGGACGGCAGCCGGCATCGACGAGTTCCTGCGCTCGTACACCACCCCTTCGGGAAGGGCCGCCTTCTACGCCGCCGCCCGCAACATCTACCTCGAGGAGCCTCGCGGACCGAACGGCCTGTGGACGCGGCTCCCACAACTGCGGCCCGAGGCCCTGTTCGTGTGGGGGCGCAAGGACAACATCGTCCCGATCGGGTTCGCGCGCCACGTCCGCGAGGAGGTGCCGCAGGCCGCCCACCTCGAGCTCGACTGCGGCCACGTGCCCCAGCTCGAGCGGCCCCGCGAGACCCACGAGGCGATGAAGCGCTTCCTCGCCGGCGCCTGACCGCGACCCCGGCGCCTGACCGCGACCCCGGCGCCTGACCGCGACGCCGGCGCCGACCGCGGCTACTCCGAAGAGATCAGCGACTCCCCGGTCATCTCCGCCGGCTGCTCGATCCCGAGCACCTGGAGCACGGTCGGCGCCACGTCGGCCAGGACCCCGCCGTCGGACCGCAGCTCGAGCCCCGGCACGGTCACGATCAGCGGCACCGGGTTCAGCGAATGCGCGGTGTTCGGGCTGCCGTCGTCCTCGAGCATGTGGTCGGCGTTGCCGTGATCGGCGGTGATGATGCAGGCGCCACCGGACTCGTGGACGGCGTCGACGACCGACTCCAGGCAGCGATCCACGGTCTCGATCGCGGCGACGGCGGCCTCGATCACGCCGGTGTGCCCGACCATGTCCGGGTTGGCGAAGTTGATGATCCCGAACGTCGGCGAGTCCTCGCGCCACGCCCCGACGAACGCGTCGGCGGCGCCGCGGGCGCTCATCTCGGGCTTCTTGTCGTAGGTGGGGACGTCCCGGGGCGAGGCGACGAGCTCGCGCCGCTCGCCGTCGTACGCGGTCTCCTCGCCGCCGTTGAAGAAGTACGTCACGTGCGCATACTTCTCGGTCTCGGCAACGTGCAGCTGGCGAACGCCCCGGTTGGCCAGGACATGCGGCAGGGTCAGCGCCGGGTGCGAGGGGGCGAACGCGACCGGGTAGTCCCAGTCCTCCTCGTACTGGGTCATGGTCGCGTATCGCTCGACAACGTCCGCACCGCCCCGATCGATCTCGTCAAACCCCGGCTCGGCGAGCGCGCGCGTGATCTCGCGCATCCGGTCCGGCCGGAAGTTGAACGCGAACACCGAATCGCCGGGGCGGATGCAACCCTCCTCCCCCACGACCACGGGCGTGATGAACTCGTCGGTCTCGCCGCGCGCGTAGGCCTCGCGCGCCGCCTCGCGCGCCCGACGCGGCCCGGTGCTCGGCGGTCCCGTGGACGAGCAGGTCGTAAGCGCGCTGGATACGGTCCCAGCGCCGGTCGCGATCCATCGCCCAGTACCGGCCGACGACCGAGCCGATCCGCCCCGCGCCGGCGTCGTCCATCCACCCCTGCACGGTCTCGAGGTAGCCGGCGCCCGACTCGGGGAGCGTGTCGCGGCCGTCGGTGAACGCGTGCAAGACCAGATCGGGAACCTCGAGCGACGCCCCGAGCCCGATCAGCGCCTCGAGGTGCCCGAACCCGGAGTGGACTCCCCCGTCGGACACCAATCCGATCAGGTGCACGCGATCGGCGCCGGTGAACGCGTCCCGGAGAACGGAGTTCGACGACAGATCCCCGGACGCGACCGCCTCGTCGATCCGGGTCAGGTCCTGCATCACGACCGCGCCCGCGCCGAGGTTCATGTGCCCGACCTCGGAGTTGCCCATCTGGCCATCGGGCAGGCCGACCGCACGACCGCACGCGGTCAGCTGCGTGTGCGGATACGTCGACCACAGCTCGTCGAACACCGGCGTGCGCGCCAGCGACACGGCGTTCCCAGGACCATCGGGCGCGAGTCCCCAGCCGTCGAGCACGATCAGCACCGCCGAACCGGCGGGCAGCTCACGCGGACCCGGGGCGACGGCCATCAGCGACAGGCGGCGTTGACGATCCCGGCGAACGACTCCGCGTCGAGGCTCCCGCCACCGACGAGCGCCCCGTCCACGTCGGGCAGCGTCAGCAGCTCGTCGCAGTTCTCGCTCTTCACGCTGCCGCCGTAGAGGACTCGCGTGAGCTGCGCCTGCTCCCGGGACCGGTCGGCCACGAGCGCGCGAATGAATGCGATCGCGTCCTGCGCCTGCTCGGAGCTCGCCACCCGTCCCGTCCCGATCGCCCAGATCGGCTCGTAGGCGATCACGATCTCCCCCAACCGCGAGGTATCGACCTTCGCCAGGGCCTCCTGGACCTGGTGGCGGAGCTTGCGCTCGGTGTCGCCGGCCTCGCGCTCGTCCTCGGTCTCGCCCACGCACAGGATCGGCTTCAGTCCCGCCGCCATCGCCGCGGGCACCTTCAGCTGGAGCGCCCGGTCGGTCTCGCCGAACAGCTCGCGCCGCTCGGAGTGGCCGAGGATCACGCCGTGAACGCCGACCTCGACGAGCATCGGCGGCGCCACCTCGCCCGTGAACGCCCCGGAATCGGCGTGGTGCATGTTCTGCGCGTACACCTCGACCCGCGACCCGCGCGCCGAGTCGACCATCGCCTGGAGCGCGGTGAACGGCGGGCACACCGCGACCTCGACGCCGTCGGCGGTCGAGACCCGCGGCAGCAGCGCCTGGATGAACTCCTCGGCCTCGGCGATCGTCTTGTTCATCTTCCAGTTGCCGGCGATCAGGGGAGTGCGCTCGCTCATGACAGCGCCTCTACCCCGGGAAGCGACTTGCCCTCGATCAGCTCGAGCGTCGCTCCACCCCCGGTGGAGAGATGGGTCACGCGGTCCGCCAGGCCGAAGCTTTCAAGGGCGGCGGCCGAGTCGCCGCCGCCGACGACCGTGGTCCCCGGCGCCGCCGCGACCGCCTCGGCGACCGCGCGAGTGCCGGCGGCGAAGGGCGCGAGCTCGAACGCCCCCATCGGGCCGTTCCAGAACACCGTCCCCGCCGAGGAGATCACCCGAGCGTACGCGGCAGCCGTGCGCGGGCCGATGTCGAGCCCCATCCACCCGTCGGGGACGTCGAGCCCGTCGAGCTCGAGCGCCTCCGCGTCCTCGGCAAATCGCTGCGCTATCACCAGGTCCACGGGCAGCTCCAACCGGGCCCGCGCCGACGCGCCCGAGTCGAGTATCCGCCGGGCCAGCTCCACGTCGTCCTGGGCGCACAGCGAATCCCCGATCGAGTGGCCCTGAGCGGCCAGGAACGGGAAGCACATCGCGCCACCGATCAGGATCGTGTCCGCGCGTTCCCGGAAGCGGTCGATCACCCCGATCTTGTCGCTGACCTTCGCGCCGCCGAGCACGGACACCAGCGGGCGGGCCGGATCCTCGAGCACGCCCATCAGCGTGCTCACCTCGCGCTCGAGCAGCAGGCCGGCGGCCCGCTCGTCCACGAGCCGCGCGACGCCCTCGGTCGATGCGTGCGCCCGGTGGGCCGCCCCGAAGGCGTCGTCCACATACACATCGGCGAGCGACGCCAACGCTCCCGCGAGCTCAGGGTCGTTCTTCGTCTCGCCGGGCTCGTAGCGGACGTTCTCGAGCAGCAGTAGCTCACCGTCCCCGAGATCATCCACCGCGTCGCGCACCTCGTCGCCGACGACAGCCGGCGCGACCGTCACCCGAGTGGCAAGAAGCTCCCCGAGCCGCGCGCCCACCGGCGCCAGCGACAGCGACGGCTCGCGGCCCTTGGGCCGTCCGAGGTGCGAGACGAGCACGATCCTCGCGCCCCGCCGGCGCAGCTCCTCGATCGTCGGCAGCGCCGCGCGAATCCGCATGTCGTCGGCCACCGCCCCATTGTCGAGCGGCACGTTGAAGTCAACCCTGACCAGCACCCGCTTGCCGTCCAGATCGCCCAGGTCCCGGAGCGTCTTCACAACAGTTTCTGCGCTACGTCGACGATGCGATTGGAGTAACCCCACTCGTTGTCGTACCAGGCAACGAGCTTGACCATCGTCTTGTCCATCACCACGGTCAGCAGCGAGTCGAAGATCGACGACGCCGGGTTCTTGACGATGTCCGAGGACACGATCGGGTCCTCGGTGTAGACGAGCACGCCGCTCATCGGGCCTTCGGCGGCAGCCTTCATCGCGGCGTTGAGCTCCTCGACGCTCGTCTCACGATCGGCCTCGACGGTCAGGTCGACGACGCTCCCGGTCGGGACCGGCGCCCGGACCGCGAACCCGTTCAGCTTGCCGTTCAGCTCGGGGATCACGAGTCCGATCGCCTTCGCGGCGCCCGTCGACGCCGGGATCAGGTTGATCGCCGCCGCGCGCGCCCGCCGCAGGTCGCGGTGCGGCATGTCCTGAAGGCGCTGATCGGCGGTGTAGGCGTGGATCGTGGTCATCAGCCCGTGCTTGATCCCCACGGTGTCGTGCAGCACCTTGGCGATCGGCGCGAGGCAGTTCGTCGTGCACGACGCGTTCGAGATCACGTCGTGCTTGGCGGGGTCGTACACCTGCTCGAAGTTCACCCCGAGCGCGACGGTAACGTCGGGCTCGGTCGCCGGCGCGGAGATCAGGACCTTCTTGGCCCCGGCCGCGAGGTGCTTGGCAGCGTTCTCGCGATCGGTGAACAGGCCGGTCGACTCGATCACGACGTCCGCGCCGAGCTCCTCCCACGGCAACGCCGCGGGGTCCTTCTCGGACAGGAAGCGGATCTCGCTCCCGTCGACCCGGAAGCCGGTGTCTGCCCGCCTCGACCTCGCCCGGGAACGGCCCGTAGTTCGAGTCGTACTTGAGCAGGTGGGCGAACGTCTTCGGGTCGCCGATGTCGTTGACCCCGACCCACTCGATGTCGGCCCCGGCCTCGTAGGCGGCGCGGAACACGTTTCGGCCGATGCGCCCGAAGCCGTTTATCCCGACGCGTACCGGCATGCTCGACCCCTCTTTCGTTTCAGGTTCGGTGGCAGCAACAGACGCCGACCGTCAAACGCGGCTCGGTCGGCAGGCCGAAGGCTAGCGAGTCATCTCCGCGAGACCACTTCCACCCGCAGCCCGTCGGGGTCGCGCAGATACGCGGCGTAGTACCGCTCGCCGTACTGGGGACGCATCCCCGGAGGGCCATCGTCGCTGCCGCCGTTGGCCAGTCCGGCCGCGTACGCCGCGTCGACCGCCGCCTTGCCGCTCGCCCGCAGCGCCACGTGGCCGTAGCCCGGCCCCGGCGGGCGTCCCCTGACGACGATCCACAGCTGCGGTCCGTTGACCCCGTAAGCGACCGCGCGCTCGGACTGGACCATCCGCCTCGCCCCAAGCGCGTACAGCACCGCGTCGTAGAACCGGCTCGAGCGCTCCAGATCGCTGACCTCGAAGCCGATGTGGTCGATCACGCCGGCCGGCTGAGGTCTCGGTGAACGACGTGCACGAGGTAGCCCGGGGTCGGGGTTGTAGCGGCTCGCGAGATGCGCGGCGATCGCGACCGATCGGTGGCGTCCACCGGTGCAGCCGATCGCCACCACCAGGTGCGCCTTACCCTCGGCCAGGTACTGCGGGAGCAGGTAGTCGAACAGCGGATAGAGCTTTTCGTAGAAGGTGTCGAGCTCCCCGTCCCGGTTGATGAACTCGACGATTCGCGGATCCTCCCCGGTCAGCGGCCGCAGGTCCCGCTCGTAATGGGGGTTGGGAAGGAACCGGACGTCGAGCAGGAGGTCGGGGTCGCGCGCCGGGCCGTACTTGAACCCGAAGCTCTGGAACGTGACCGCCAGGCGCCCCGGCGTGCGCGTCGGCAGCAACTCGTCGGCGAGCTTGCGGCGCAGCATCGCGGCGGTCAGACCGGAGGTGTTGATCACGACGTCCGCGCGTCCCCGCAGCGCGGTCGAGCAGCTCGCGTTCGCGGGCGATCCCGTCGGTGACGCTGCCCTCCGGCGCGAGCGGGTGGCGCCGGCGCGTCTCCTTGTAGCGGGTCAGCAGCGACTGCTCGTCCGCGTCGAGGAACAGCACCCGATGGGTCACGCCGGCGGCCCGGAGGTCGTCGAGCATCTCCGCCAGACCCTCGAAGTAGGTGCCGCCGCGGACGTCGGACACGACCGCCGCGTGCTGCACCTTCGAGCCCGCGTGCATGAACAGGTCCACGAGCGAGCGGATCATCTCCGAGGGCAGGTTGTCCACGCAGAAGTAGCCCTCGTCCTCGAAGGCGGCCATCGCGGTCGACTTGCCCGCGCCCGAGAACCCGGTGATGATCACCAGGTCGATCAGCGCCGAGCCTTCTTCGGGCACGGCCTCGGTTTGCTCGTCCAGCTGGCTCACTCCTGAGCCTTCCATGGTAGGTAGGTTGACGGGTCAGAGCGGCGTCCGCGGTGTTACCACGTCGACGGTCAGACCCCCGTCTTGTGCAGCTCGCGGTAGCACATCGCGCGCGAGCTTGCCCGGCATCCCGGGCACCGCCTCGAGCTCCTCGCGCGACGCCGACAGGATCGCGTCGGGCGACCCGAAGTGCTTGAGCAGCGCGCGCTTGCGCGCCGGCCCGACGCCCGGCAGCTCGTCGAGGATCGACGCGGTCATCGCCCGGTCGCGGCGGATCCGGTGGTGCGTGATCGCGAACCGGTGCGCCTCGTCCCGAACCCGCTGGAGCAGCTGGAGCTCGACCGCGTCGTGCGGCAGGCGGAGCGGCTCACCGGCGCCGGCGGTGAACACCTCCTCGATCCGCTTGGCCAGGGAGATCACGACCACGCCGCGATCGCGGAACCCTGGAGCGCGCGCAGCCCAGCCGACAGCTGGCCCTTGCCACCGTCGATCACGATCAGGTTCGGGAGCGCGGCGAAGCTCGGGTCGTAGTCCTTGTCGTGCGGGGACAGCTCGTGCTGGGCCTCCCACCGGGCCAGCCGGCGCGACAGGACCTCCTCCATCGAGGCGAAGTCGTCCGGTTGCCCGATCGTCCCGTGCCCGTTGCCGTCGCTCTCGCGCGTCACCGACGGACCTTGAACCGGCGGTAGTCGGACTTCTTCGGCGCGCCGCCCTCGAACACGACCATCGACGCCACCGTGTTCGTGCCCATCAGCGTCGAGATGTCGAAGCACTCGATCCGCAGCGGCAGCGCGTCCAGCCCGAGCGCCTGCTGGAGACCGTCGAGCGCCTCGACCCGCTGCTGGCGCCGGCGCTCGGAGCGCAGCCGCTCCTGGTCGAGCGCGAGCCGGGCGTTGCGCTCCGCGAGCTCGAGGATCCGGCGCTTGTCTCCGCGCTCGGCGGCGCGGATCTCGACCGCGCCGTCACGCCGGGCGCTGAGCGCCTGCGCCAGGATCGGCGCCGACGCGGAGACCTCGCGCTGGACGACCAGCAACGGCGGGACCATCATCGCGCTCGTGTAGTACTGGAGGATGAACGCCTCGGCGACCTCCGCGATTCCGCCCCGGGGCTCGTTGTCGAGGTAGAAGCTCTGGCGGTCGGACAGCACGCCGTCGCGGACCTGGAACACCTGGGCGTTGGCCTCGTCCTCGTGCACCGCCACCGCGATCGCGTCGAGCGTCCCGCACGGTCTCGTTGGAAACGCGCTGGCGCTCGAGCAGCGAGTGGACGGCCCGCAGCCGGTTCCGTTCCCGGGCGGCATCCTCGAACCGCTGCTCGGCGGCCGCCTCGCGCATCGAGCGCTCGAGCGAGCGCTCGATCTCCCGGTAGCGCCCGGACAGGAAGTCGATCACGCCGTCGATCCCCCGGCGGTAATCCTCGCGGCTGACGTAGCCGACGCACGGGGCCTCGCACCGCTTGATGTAGTAGTCCAGGCACGGCGAGCCGCTGCGACGGCCCGGCTCGGGTCCCTCGCACGAGCGGAACATGAACACCTTGCCGAGCACCTCGAGCGTCGAGCGGACCCGCTTGGCGTTGCTGTAGGGACCGAAGTACGCCCGGTCGCGACGGTGGCGCTCGCGGGTGAAGTAGACCCGCGGGAAGTCCTCGTCGAGCGAGATCGCGATGTACGGGTATGACTTGTCGTCGCGCAGTCGGATGTTGAAGCGCGGCTTGTACTGCTTGATGAAGTTCTGCTCGGCGAGCAGCGCCTCGGTCTCGGTGTGGACCACGAGCGCCTCGATCTGGTCGATCATCTCGACGAGATCCCGGCCTCCTCGGATATTGGATCCCCGCCCGCCCCCCGAGAAATGCGACGCGACCCGCTTGCGGATCGAGATCGCCTTGCCGACGTAGATCACCTTGCCGCGGTCGGTCACGGAACAGGTAAACGCCGGGCTCGTCCGGGAGCTCGCGGCGCTTGTCGGCGGGGACTACTGACACCTAGTCGAGGATAGGGCCGCCGCGGCCGGCGGTCTGGTCCCCGCGATACCCTCCTGTTGCAGCCGATCTGGATCGAATCCCACCTCAGACGGCGTCCAGATGACCTCCGCCTCCACCTCCCCCACCCCGCTCTCCGACGTCGCGCTCGCGCAGCTGCTGCGGGCCCACGGCCTACGCGCCACCGCCCAGCGCCGCGCGATCTACGGATTGTTCGCGGGCACGGCCAACGGTCATCTGAGCGCCGAGGAGGTGTTCCAGCGGGCGCGGATCCAGCTCCCCGAACTGTCGCGAGCGACGGTCTACAACGCGCTCGGCGAGCTGGCCGACGCCGGCCTGCTCGGTGTGGTCGAGGGGCCCGGACCCCGGCAGTTCGACGCCAACGTCGCGGCCCACCACCACTTCCGCTGCCGGGAGTGCAGCACGCTGCGCGACATCGAGCCCGAGCACGTCGACCTTACGCTCCGCGAGGAGGGGTTCCATGTGGAACGGGCTCACGTGCTGCTCGAAGGCCTGTGCCCGGCGTGCGCCGGCGGGGCTGAAAGCGAGTCCGGGCCGCCGCGTCCCCGCCCGGTCGCGTCCTGACGCGACCCCGAAAAGGTCAGTACTTACGCGTGGACCAGAGCACGGCGAACACCGCGTAGGCGGCCCCGCCGAGCAGCAGTAACCACGCGACCGAGGCCGCGCCGCCGCTGTTCCACATGCGCGAGGTCGCGGTCAGCGTCAGCGTCCCCACGCCGACGGCCACGTACAGCACCGCGCGCCGGCCGTCGCCAAGCGAGTACAGCGTGCTGCGGTGCTGGCGGTACATGATCGAGACGAACCAGCACAGCGTCCCCAGGAACGCGAGCGTGACCGCCTGGATCGCGACGTTGGCCGCGGTCACGCCGCCCGACAGAGTGCCCACAATCGCGGCGAGCACCAGCACGATCAGGACGTTGCGGACGGTGGTGTTCACTCGCTCAGGGTACCGCGGCGAAATCCCGGCGCGGGGACTCCGCCGACCGGGCCGCTTCGACGGCCCTCGCCTCGTCGCCGATCGGCTCGGCCGCGAACCGGTAGCCGACGCCGAAATGCGTATGGACGTAGCGCCACCCGGGCGAGACCTGCTCGAGCTTCTGGCGCAGCTTGCGGACGAACACGTCGACCGATCGGTCGCCGCGCGCCATCGTGTAGCCCCACACCCGCTGGTAGATGTCCTCGCGCTCGAGCACGCGGCCGTCAGCCGCCGCCAGTTGGCGCAGCAACTCGAACTCCTTGCGTGACAGCGACGCCCCCTGCTCGCCGGCGTAGGCGTCGTAGCGGTCGGGCCGAATCGCGAGCTCGCCGGCGGCGATCGTGACCTCCTCGACCGGCAGCTCGCCGGCGCGACGCCGACGCAGCACAGCCTGGATCCGCGCCAGCAGCTCCTCGGGGTGGCACGGCTTGGTCACCCAGTCGTCGGCGCCGGCCCGCAGGCCCTTGACCCGCTCGGAAACCGTCACGGGCCCGCTGCAGACGAGCAGCGCAAGTCCCGGCAGAGCCGTCGCCACCCGCTCGATGTAGTCGAGGCCGGTCAGCGCGGGGTTGACGATCAGCGCGTGCAGCCGGAGAGCGGCGAGATGGCCCGCGTCCGGCGGGAACGCCAGTACCTGCGCTTCCCACCGAAGGGCGCCGAGCCTCCGCTCGAGAACGGTCAGCAGGCCGCTGTCATCATCGATCAGCGCAACCCGGATCGGCGACGCATCGCTAAGCGGTGCCATCGTTCGTTCGAGTTTAGAGCGTGCTCCCGACGGCCCGCCAATATGGTTTGCGGGGAACAATGTCGATGTCTCTTCCACAGGCCAGCACAGCCATTCGCTCGAGCAAGCGCCCCGAGCGCATCGGGGTCCTCGTACACCCGACCCGAAGCGTCGAGGAGCCCGTGCGCCTGATCCGGGAATGGACAGAGCAGCACGGCATCGACGTCGTCCAAGTCGCCACCGCATATGCGCAGCGCCCGATCGCCAAGAAGGGCGACGTGACCGAGGTCGATCTGATCGTCTCGATCGGCGGCGACGGAACAACGCTCGCGGCTCTCCGCGCCGGCGCCGTCTCCGGTCGTCCCGTGCTCGGCGTCTCCTGTGGGAGCCTCGGAGCGCTGGCGAACGTCACGGTCGACGATCTGATCCGCTCGCTCGACCGCTATAGCCAAGGCCAGTGGCGCCCCCGCCTGTTCCCGGCCCTGTCGGTCGCGCGTGACAACGGCGAACCGCTGTTCGCGCTGAACGACGTTTCGTTGGTACGCGCGACCGGGGGGCAGGTCCGGCTGTCCGCATCGGTCGACGGGTCGCTGTTCGCACGAATCGCGGGCGACGGTGCGATCGTGAGCACGCCGATCGGGACGAGCGGCTACGCGATCTCCGCCGGCGGTCCGCTCCTGCTGACTCACGTCGACGCCTTCGTTTTCACGCCGCTGCCCAAGCACGGCGGTTTCGCCCCGCCGCTCGTGATTCCCTCCGGGTCGGAGCTTACGCTCGAGGTCGTCGGCAGCTTCGCCGGCGCGAGGATCGAGATCGACGGCCAGGTCTCCGGCGAGGGCGTGGGCGCGTTGGCGATCACCTGGAAGCCGGCGGCAGTCACGCAGGTGAGCTTCGACGATCAGGAGTCGCTGCTGACTGGCCTGCGCCGGCGCGGGATCCTCCTCGACAGCCCGCGACTGATGGCGGAAGCCGCCCGCGATTACGTCAACCGGCCCGCGGAAGACTGACCGCGACCCCCGCCCGAAACTGAGCGCGACCTTTTAGCCCGCGAGGCGCTCCCAGCGCTCGTACAGGTCGTCGACCGCGCGCTTGGCCTGATCGTGGCGTGCGGTCGCCCGCGCGGTGCGCTGCGGCGTCGACCACGCCCCCGGGTCCGACAGCTCCTCCTCGACGGCTTTGAGCGACGCTTCGGCGGCCTCTATCTCCCGTTCCAGGCGCTGCTGTTCGGACGCGTTGGTGGACTGGGGCGGGGTGCGCGCCGAGCGCGAGCGCGGCTTGGCCTCCTTCGCCGGCTTGTCGGGCTTGACCGTCTTCCTCTGTGCACGCTCCTCGCGGGCGCGGACGTACTCGGGCCAACCTCCGACGTAGCTGCGAAGCGTCGCGTCCTCGATCGACACCGTTCGCTTGCCGACGGCGTCGAGGAGCGCGCGATCGTGCGAGACCAGCAGCAGCGAGCCGCTGAACTCGTTGAGCGCCGCCTCGAGTGACTCACGGCTCTCGAGGTCGAGGTGGTTGGTCGGCTCGTCGAGGATCAGCACGTTCGCGCCCGATTGGACGAGGATCGCGAGCGACAGGCGCCGGCGTTCCCCACCTGAGAGCACCTCGAGCGGCTTCTCGGCGTCCTCGCCGGAGAACAGGAACCGGCCGAGCAGCCCGCGCGCGCCGTTCGGGGTGAGCTTCGTCAGGTGCGTGGTCGCCTCGAGCACGGTCCGCGCACTGCCGGCGGACAGCTCCTCGGCGTGCTGAGAAAGGAACCCGAGCTTGACGTTGTGGCCGGTGCGGAGCTTCCCGGTGACCGTGACCGGCCCGACCGCCCTGCCGTCCGCATCTGCGAGCTCCCGGCGCCCCGCGAGCGTCTCTATCAGCGTGGTCTTGCCGGCGCCGTTGGGGCCGACCAGCGACACGTGCTCACCGCGCTCGAGCCACAGCTCGACGTCGTCGAGCAGCACCCGCTCTCCGACTTCGACCCGGCCGCCCTCGAACTCGAACACGACGCGTCCGCTCCGCTCGGGCGGCTTGAACGAGAACTCGAGCGCGGCCCCGTCCGCCGGCGCGCGCTGGAGACGGTCCATTTTCGCCAGCTTCTTGGCTCGGGACTGCGCCTGGCGGGCCCGGGTGCCGGCGCGGAACCGGGTCACGAACCGGTCGAGCCGCTCGATCTCGGCCTGCTGTCGCTCGATCGCGCGCCCGAGCGCCAGGTCGCGCGCGGCCCTCTCCCTGCGCCAGGCGTGCCACGGGCCCTTGAAGAACCGTCCGCGGCCGGCCTCGAGCTCGAGCACCGACGTGCCGACCGCCTCCAGGAACCAGCGGTCGTGCGCCACCAGGACGATCGCCGCGTCGAGATTCGCCAGGTGCTGCTCGAGCCACTCGAGCGACTCGATGTCGAGGTGGTTCGTCGGCTCGTCGAGCAGCAGCAGATCGGGATCGCCGGCGAGCGCCCGCCCGAGCGACGCCCGCGTCAGCTCGCCTCCGGAGAACGTGCTGAGCGCGCGGTCGAGGTCGGCGTCGCCTCGGAACCCCAGGCCATGGAGGGCCGATAGCGCCCGATCGCGCCAGCCGTAGCCGCCGGCGTGCTCGAGCCGGGCCTGCGCGTCGGCGTACCGGCCGAGCGTCGCGTCGTCGTGGGCGCCCTGCGCCATCGCCTGCTCGAGCTCGGCGAGCCGTTGCTCGATCGCGACCAGCTCGCGGGCTCCCGACAGCACGTAGTCGCGGAGGCTGATGTCGCGCTCGCGCGGGGGCCGCTGGTCGTGAAGGGCAATCTTGGTGTCCTTGGCCAGCGTAAGATCCCCGACGTCGACCGACGCCTCGCCCGACAGCATCCGGAGCAGCGTCGTCTTGCCGGCGCCGTTGCGCCCGGACAGCGTCATCCGGTCGCGGCGCTCGAGCTTGAACGAGATGCCGCGCAGCAGCGGCTCGCCGGCGATGTCCTTGCCAAGGTCTGATGCGATCACGACAGCCATCTCACGGCAATGGTAGGAAGCCCCGGCGTGCGGCCGCGTCACCGTGGTTAGCATCCGAGGGGATGGCTCGACCCGCCTGGCCACCGGTTCCTCCGATCGAGATGCCGCCGGCGCGGACGGTGATCGCGCCCGGTCGCGGCGAGCTATTCCTGCGGGATTCGGCCCCCGCCCACCCCGCCCACCCCGACGTACCGGTCGTGATGCTCCTCCATGGCTGGGTCGCGAACGCCGATCTCAACTGGTGGGGCGCCTACAACGCGCTGGCGGCCGCCGGCTACCGCGTGCTCGCGATCGATCACCGCGGGCACGGGCGTGGCCTGCGTCCGCTCACGCCGTTCCGCCTGACCGACTGCGCCGGCGACGCGGCTGCCGCGCTGCGGGTGCTGGAGGTCGCGCCGGCGATCGTCGTCGGATACTCGATGGGCGGCGCGATCGCCCAGCTGATGGCGCGGGACCATCTGGACGTCGTCAGCGGCCTGATCCTGAGCGGAACCGCCCAGCACTGGCAGGACCCGGAGACGCGCCGTGCGTTCAAGGCGCTCGGGTTGGTCGGGCTGATGCTGTCACTGGCGCCGCGGACGACGTGGCGGGCCGGGCTCCGACGCGTCGGCCTGCAGGACTCCCCCCAGACCGCCTGGCTTCTGTCGGAGATGATGCGCCACTCGGTGCCCGACCTCGTCGAGGCCGGACGCGAGCTCGCGCGGTTCGATTCGCGGCCGTGGCTGGCGCCGCTGGCCATCCCGACCGCGGTCGTGCTCACCTCGCGCGATGACGCGGTGGCGCCGGCAAAGCAACGCGAGCTCGCCGGCGCTGTCGAGGCAGCGGTGTTCGAGGCGCCGATCAAGCACCTCGAGATCACGACCAACGCCGAGACGTACAACCCGGTGCTGCTGGAGGCGCTGGCCGCGGTCGGGGGTCGGCAGAGCGCCGCGGTGGCGTAGGCCGGCGCCGCTGTGCCGGCGGACTGTCCGGTACCCTTGAAACTAGATGCGCCGCGCTCGAATCATCACCGCGCTGAGCACCGCCGCGCTCTTGTTGCTCGCCACCGCGCCGGCCGCGCTCGCCGTCTCCCACGGTGGCGAGGGCTGGTACGGCGAAACCAACGACACGGTGATCACGAACGCGATGTTCTTGGTGATCATCTTCTTCCCGACGGTGATCATCATCTTGTCGCTGATCCAGTGGCGGCTCGACAAGCGCAAGCACGCGCGGATGGACGCCGCCAAGGCCCGCGCCCAGAACGCCGACTGGCGCGGCGGCTGGTAGTAAACCGGCCGAGCGACCGCTCCACGGAACCCTTCGGACCGCTCCGGAACCCCCTCGACTCCCGCCGCCAGACGGGCCACCGTCCAGACTTCGTGGACTCTCGGCCTCGAACACGTGTTAACCAACGTGTGCTGGGCCTTAATTAGACGCAGTACAGCGATAATCTGTCGCGTCGGTAACGGGCTTGATGCGCGCGCCTTGCAGGGGGCGGCTCGCGAAGCAACTGATCGGAGGCGCAGGTATGGCGAAGACTGGGGCGGTTGAGCAGAGAGGCACTGTCCGGACGGGGTCCGCGCGCAAGGCGGCGAACGGCGCCACCGCGGCGCGCAAGAGCGGCAACGGCGCCACCACGGCGCGCAAGAGCGGCAACGGCGCCACCACGGCGCGCAAGAGCGGCAACGGCGCCACGACCGCCCGCAAGAACGGCAACGGCGCCACCGCAAACGGCCGGGCGCGCGTCGACGATCCGGCGCTCGCACGCCTCGAGCACGCCCTCCAGGCCGCCGCCGCCGGCGACTTCGGAGTTCGGCTGCCGGCGCGGCGCAAGGACGACATCGGACGCCTCGAGGCCGCCTACAACCAGATGGCCGCGCGCAACGCCGCGCTCGAGGCCGAGCTCGTACGCGTCGCCGAGATCATCGGCCGTGAGGGTCGCATGACCGAGCGCGCCCGCCTGCACGGCGCCGGCGGCGCGTGGAGCACCGCGGTCGACTCGGTCAACGGGCTGATCGACGACCTCGTCCGCCCCACCACCGAGGTCGCGCGCGTGATCGTCGCCGTGGCCGAGGGCGACCTGAACCAGAAGATGGCGCTCGAGATCGAGGGCCGCCCGGTCAAGGGCGAGTTCGCCCGGATCGGAACGACCGTGAACTCGATGGTCGAGCAGCTCTCGAGCTTCGCCGCCGAGGTGACGCGCGTCGCACGCGAGGTCGGCACCGACGGCAAGCTCGGCGGCCAGGCGCAGGTCCCGGGCGTCGCAGGCACGTGGAAGGACCTCACCGACTCGGTGAACTTCATGGCGTCGAACCTGACCGACCAGGTCCGCAACATCGCCCAGGTGACCACCGCGGTCGCCAACGGCGACCTCAGCCAGAAGATCACCGTCGACGTCAAGGGCGAGATCCTCGAGCTCAAGGACACGATCAACACGATGGTCGACCAGCTGCGCTCGTTCGCGGACGAGGTCACCCGCGTGGCGCGCGAGGTCGGCACCGAGGGCATCCTCGGCGGCCAGGCCCAGGTCCCCGGCGTCGCCGGCACCTGGAAGGACCTCACCGACAACGTCAACTTCATGGCCCGCAACCTCACCGACCAGGTCCGCAACATCGCCCAGGTGACCACCGCGGTCGCCAACGGCGACCTCAGCCAGAAGATCACCGTCGACGTGCAGGGCGAGGTGCTCGAGCTCAAGCGAACCGTCAACACGATGGTCGACCAGCTGTCCGCGTTCGCGGACGAGGTGACCCGCGTCGCGCGCGAGGTCGGCACCGACGGCAAGCTCGGCGGCCAGGCCAAGGTCGAGGGCGTGTCCGGTACCTGGAAGGGACTGACCGAGAACGTCAACTTCATGGCGTCGAACCTGACCGACCAGGTCCGCAACATCGCCCAGGTGACCACGGCGGTGGCGCAGGGCGACCTCTCGAAGAAGATCACCGTCGACGCCCGCGGCGAGATCCTCGAGCTCAAGGACACGATCAACACGATGGTCGACCAGCTGCGGTCGTTCGCCGCAGAGGTGACCCGCGTGGCCCGCGAGGTCGGCACCGAGGGCATCCTCGGCGGCCAGGCCGAGGTCGAGGGCGTGTCCGGGACGTGGAAGGGCCTGACCGAGAACGTGAACCTGATGGCGTCGAACCTGACCACCCAGGTGCGCAACATCGCCGGCGTGACCACTGCCGTCGCCCACGGCGACCTCAGCCAGAAGATCACCGTCGACGCCAAGGGCGAGGTCGCGGCGCTGGCCGAGACGATCAACCGGATGGTCGACCAGCTGAACTCGTTCGCGGCCGAGGTGACCCGCGTGGCGCGCGAGGTCGGCACCGAGGGCATCCTCGGCGGCCAGGCCCAGGTCCCCGGCGTCGCCGGCACCTGGAAGGACCTCACCGACAACGTCAACTTCATGGCCCGCAACCTCACCGACCAGGTCCGCAACATCGCCCAGGTGGCGACCGCGGTGGCGAACGGCGACATGACCCAGACGATCACGGTCGACGCCCGCGGCGAGATCCTCGAGCTCAAGCAGACGCTGAACCGGATGGTCGCCCAGCTCTCGAGCTTCGCCGCCGAGGTCACCCGCGTCGCGCGCGAGGTGGGCACCGAGGGCAAGCTCGGCGGCCAGGCCGAGGTCGAGGGCGTCTCAGGGACGTGGCGGCGGCTGACCGAGAACGTCAACCAGCTGGCGGTCACGCTGACGACCCAGCTACGGGCGATCGCGGAGGTGTCGACCGCGGTGACGCAGGGCGACCTGACCCGGTCGATCTCGGTCGAGGCTCAGGGCGAGGTTGCCGAGCTCAAGGACAACATCAACCAGATGATCGCCAACCTGCGCGAGACCACCCAGCTCAACGCCGAGCAGGACTGGCTGAAGACCAACCTCGCGAGCATCTCCGGAATGCTCCAGGGGCAGCGCGATCTGGCCGCGGTGACGCAGCTGATCATGAGCGAGGTCGCGCCGATGGTGAACTCCCAGCACGGGGCGTTCTTCCTCGCCGAGCCGGCGGCCGACGAGGGCACCCACGAGCTCCTGCTCGCCGCGTCGTACGGCTACACGCCGCGGAGCAGCGAGATGCGAAGCCGATTCGTGATCGGCGAAGGCCTCGTGGGCCAGGCGGCGCTCGACCGCAAGACGATCGCGATCAGCGACGCCCCTCCCGGCTACATCAAGGTCGGGTCGGCCCTCGGCGAAGCCACGCCGGCCGACATCCTGGTGATGCCGGTGCTGTTCGAGGATCAGGTCCTCGGCGTGATCGAGCTCGCCTCGATCCGTCCGTTCTCCGTAGTCCACCGCGACTTCCTCGCGCGAATCGGCGAAACGATCGGCGTGGTGCTCAACACGATCCGGGCGAACATGCGCACCGAGGAGCTCCTGACTCAGTCCCAGAGCCTCACGACCGAGCTGCAGAAGCAGTCTGAGGAGTTGCGTGAGACGAACGATGAGCTGCAGGAGAAGGCGACGTTGTTGTCCGAGCAGAATCGGGATATTGAGATCAAGAACGAGGAGATCGAGTTCGCGCGGCGTGGGCTTGAGGACAAGGCGGCGCAGTTGGCGCTGTCTTCGAAGTACAAGTCGGAGTTCTTGGCGAATATGTCGCATGAGCTGCGGACGCCGTTGAATTCGATGCTGATCCTTAGCCGGTTGTTGGCTGAGAATGAGGAGAATTCGTTGACTGATCGGGAGGTCGAGTTCGCGCGGACGATCCACTCGGCCGGTAATGATCTGTTGTCGCTGATCAACGACATTCTCGATTTGTCGAAGGTCGAGGCGGGCCGGATGGAGCTTGATCTGGCGCCGGTGGCGCTGTCGGACGTTTACCAGGATGCCGAGCGGGCGTTCCGGCATATCGCTGAGCAGAAGGGTCTGTCGTTTGGGGTGGAGATCGATCCGGCGATGCCGGGGTCGGTGATCTCCGATGAGCAGCGGCTTGGGCAGGTGTTGAAGAATTTGCTCTCGAACGCGTTCAAGTTCACGCATGACGGCGGGGTGACGCTCGCGATCGGGTATTTGCAGGATCGTTCGGGGTTGCGGAATGATGCGTTGCGGGAGGCTGAGCGGGTGATCGAGTTCTCGGTGATCGATACCGGGGTCGGGATTCCGGATGACAAGTTGAATTTGATCTTCGAGGCGTTCCAGCAGGCGGACGGGACGACGTCGCGTAAGTACGGCGGGACGGGGTTCGGATTGTCGATCTCGCGTGAGATCGCGCGGCTGCTCGGCGGCGAGATCCAGGTCGACTCCGGCGTTGGCCGCGGCAGCCGTTTCTCGCTGTTCCTGCCGTTGATCGAGCACGCCGCCGACGCCCCCATCGACACCCGCACCGACAGCCCCGCGGCGGCCGTCGCAATGCTCTCCGACAACGGCGTCCCGCCGCTGCCGATCGAGGATCAGCTCGCGGACGAAATCGACGCGCTCGAGCGCGGCGACCGGGTCGTGCTCGTGATCGATTCGAACGCCGATCGGGCGAAGGCGATGGTGGAGGCCGTCCGCGCCCGTGGCGCCAAGGCAATCCTCGCGCGGCGGGCCAGCGCCTCGCTCGGCCTGGCCCGGGAGCATCACCCGAGCGCGGTCGTGCTCGCCGGCGACGTGCCGGGTTTCGAATCGGTGCTCGGGCAGCTCAAGAAGCACCCGGACACGCGTCACCTCCCGGTCGCGCTGGTCGGGGACGGCGCGGTTCGCCTCGACGGTCTCCGTGCCGGCGCGGTGGCGTTCATCGACGACCCGATCGACGACACCGGCCTCGAAATCGCGCTCGGCAGGCTCGAGCGGATTGCCGGGGCCCCAACCCGGCGGATCGCCCTGATCGCCGAGAGCGGTGAGCTCGACGACCCGATCGGCACGCTGCTCTCGGGCGACGAGAACATCGACGTCCGGACGATCGAGCCGGGGGCTGCGCTCGAGGCGCTCCACAAGGAGCAGTTCGACCTCGGAATCGTGGCGGTTGGCCGGTCACGGTCCGCGTGCTTCGCCCTGATCCGCGAGGTCGCGACCGACGAGGTTCTGCGGGAGCTGCCGCTGATCGCATTCGTCGGCGAGGGCCTGTCCAAGGCGGACCGCGCGCGGCTGGACGCGGCCGCGAAGTCGGCCGTGATCACGATCGCCGACTCGCCTGAGCGCCTGGTCGATCGCGCGGCGCTGTTCCTGCATCGCGCGGAGGCAACGCTTCCGATGCACACGCGCGAGCTGCTCGGCCATCTGCGAACCGGCGACGCGCCGCTGCACGGTCGCAAGGTGCTCGTGATCGACGACGACATCCGCAACGTGTTCGCGCTGACCTCGACGCTCGAGCAGCGCGGGATGAAGGTCGTATTCGCCGAGAACGGCCGCGAGGGCATCGAGCGGCTCCACCAGCACCCGAACACCGACGTCGTGCTCCTCGACATCATGATGCCCGAGATGGACGGCTACCAGACGGCGCGCGCGATCCGCGCGATGCCGCGGTTCGAGCACCTGCCGATCATCTCGCTGACCGCCAAGGCGATGAAGGGCGATCGCGAGAAGGCGATCGCGGCCGGCGCATCGGACTACATCACCAAGCCCGTCGACGTGGATCAGCTTCTCTCGATGATGCGGGTGTGGCTCGACGCGTAGACATTAATTTGGGCCCGCCACCCCGCCACCACCCGCCGCCACCGTGCTCGCCGACCCCGAAGCGATGGTGGACCTGACCGCGCTTCAGGCGCTGCCGATTCTGCTCGTCGACGATCAGCCCGAGAACCTGCGGACGCTCGAGGCGGTGCTCGAACCGCTCGGCTACCCGCTCCGCACCGCGTCCTCGGGCCACGGGGCGCTTCGAATGTTGCTCGAGCAGGATTTCGCGATGATCCTGCTCGACGTGCGGATGCCGGGGCTCGACGGATTCGAGACCGCACAGCTGATCAAGGAGCGGACGCGTACCCGGGACGTCCCGATCGTGTTCCTGACGGCCGCGCGCGACGAGGTGTCGGAGATCGCCCGCGGGTACGGGGTTGGCGCGGTCGACTATGTGCTGAAGCCGTTCGACCCCGAGCTGCTCCGCTCCAAGGTCGCGGTCTTCGCCGAGCTCGAGGCGAGCCGGCGCGCGCTGAAGCGCTCCGAGGCGCTGTTGAGCGGCGCGTTCGAGGCCGCTCCGATCGGCAAGACCGTGCTCGACGCTGAGGGCCGGATCGTCCGCTTGAACCCCGCGTTCGCCCGGCTCGTCGGCCGAGAGCTCGGCGACCTGAACGGGATCGCGGTCGTCGAGCTGTGCGAGGCTCGAGGACCGGCCGGCGCTGTCGGCGGCGCTCGAGGAGGTCGCCCGCGCCCGCCCGGGGCTTATCGGCGCCGACCAGCCGACCGTCGACCTGCGCCTGCGATCGAGCGCCGGCTCGGAGGTGTGGGTCGCGATGGTCGCGTCCGCGATCGAGGCGACCGAGTTCTCCGAGCCGCTGCTGCTGGCGCAATGGGTCGATCTGACCGTCCGCCGCCGCGCCGAGCAGGACCGGGCCGACCTGTTGCTCGAACAGGCCGCGCGCGTGCAGGCCGAGTCGGTCGCCGAGCGGCTGTCGAAGCTCCAGGACCTCACGGCGGCGCTCGAGGCGCTCGAGCTCGACGAGCTCCTGCCGCAGCTGGCGGCACGGCTGGCCGAGCTGTTCGGGGTCGAGGCGGCGGAGGTGCAGATCTCCGGCGAGCACGACCAACCGCGGGTGGTGCGCGTCGCCGGCGGCCAGGTGCGCTCGATCCCGCGCGAGGAGACCGGCGCCGACAGCGACCGCTGGCGGCAGGTGCCGCTCGTGATCGAGCGGACGACCGTCGGCTACCTGCGCCTCGCTCGAGCCGTCGGGCCGGTCGTTCAGCCCAACCGAGCGCTCGCTGCTCCAGGATGCCGCCGACCGCGCCGCGCTCGCGATCCGCCGGGCCCAGCTGCACGAGGAGGAGCATCGGATCGCTGTCGAGCTCCAGCGCGGCCTGGTCCCGAAGAGCCTTCCCAAGGTCAGCGGCATCGCTCTGGCCGCCGCGTACGACGTCGCGGGGCTCACCGCGCAGGTCGGCGGCGACTGGTACGACGCGTTCGCGATGCCAGGCGGCCGCCTCGGGATCGTCGTCGGCGACGTCACCGGCCGCGGCATCCGCGCCGCCTCCGCGATGGGGCAGCTGCGCACCCTCACGCGCGCCTTTGCGCTCGCCCAGGGCGGTCGCCGGGCCCCCGGCGACGCGCTCACGCTGCTCAACCGCCACCAGCTGGAGGGCGACGACGAGCATCTCTTCACGATCGTCTACGCGATCATCGACCCCGAGCGGAGCACGATCTCGTGGGCCAACGGCGGTCATCCGCCGCCGCTGCTGCGAGGCGCCGACAGGAGCTGTCGCTACCTCGAGGGCGGCAATGGGCTGGTGGGTGTCGAGGACAACCCGTACGACACTCACGAGGCGCCGACCAGCGGCCACGACATGGTCGTGCTGTACACCGACGGCCTGATCGAACGCAGAGGCGAGTCACTCGACGTGGGGCTCGAGCGGCTGGCCGGCGCCGCCGCGGCCGGACCCGAGGATCCGCAGGCGATGTGCGATCACATCCTCGAGCAGCTGCTCGAGCCGCCCGGGCAGCGCTATGACGACGTGACCGCCGTCGTCGCCCGGCTACCGGGTTAGCGCCGCCCGCCGCGTGCGAACATAAGGCGATGACCGAAACGAACGTCGAGCTGGCTCGACGCGGTTACGAGGCGATCATGCGCGGCGACCTCGACGCGATCAGTGAGCTGCTCGATCCCGACGTCAAGTGGCACGGCGGCAACCCGTCGGTCGGTTGCCAGAATCGCAAGCAGACGCTCCGTTGGATGCGTGAAGGACTAACACGCAGAGGGACCCCGCCTGCCGAGCTGATCGAGATCGTCGACGCCGGCGACAAGGTCGTGGCGATCATGCGGAGGACCGGCGAGAACGGCGAGCCCGAACTGATCGCGAACCTGACGACGTTTCGCGACGGCAAGGTGATCGAGATGGTCCACTACCCGAACCCAGCCGACGCGCGCGCGGCAGCGGGGGTCTGAGCGCCACGGACCCCGGTCCGCACACGGTGCGGCCGGGTCAGCCGACGTAGCCGTGCGTGCGCAGGAACTTGCGGAGCTTGGCGACGAACCTTGCGCCACCGGGCTCCTGCGGGCTGAGCGCGCTGTTCAGGTGCCCGGCCGTCAGCTGGCTGGCCAGGAACGTGTTCACGAGCTTGGCGTGCCCGAGCAGTTCCTCGTCGGCGGCCCAAGCCGCCACCACGCCGACGCTGTCCTGGTAGTGCTGCTTGGCCATGCTCTTGAACGCCTTCATCCAGAGCGCGGCATCCCGGGCGATCAGCTTCGGGTACTGGCGGGTGACGTTGAAGAAGTGCCGGTCCGAGAACCTAAGGATCTCGATCGGCAGGCCCGACGCCGCGAAGTCGGTGAACTCGTACGCGAACGAGTCGTCGGCGGTGAGGAACTCGAACCGCCCGTTGTGATGGAGATCGACGATCTGCTCCCCGGGGTCGCCGAAGTAGCGCTGCGTCTTCACGTAGGTCATCGTGCCGGGATCGAACGAGAAGATCTGCTCGATGTAGCAGCAATGGGCGCCGCCGCTGTACAGATCGAGCACGACGTCGGGCTGGCCGTCATGCTCGAGGTCGAGCACGTGCACCGACGTTCCCGGGCCAGACGTAGAGCCCGGCGCGCAGAACATCCCGCACTGCTTGGAGACGACCGGCTCGTCGTAGAGGACCGTGCTCCCCTGGGCGATCGACAGCTGCAGGCCGGTGAAGTTCGGGTACGTCCCGCCGAACGTGAACGTGCCCGTGACATTCCCCGAGGAGGCGGTCTGAGTGGTCGCGAGCGCGGCCGGCGCCGCGAGCAGCGACAGCGCGGTCACCGCGCAGATGATCAACAGCGTGCGCCTCATCGGCGGCATGCTATAGGCACGGCTTCAGATCCTGAACACCGGGATCAGGCGCTGCTCGTGCTCGGCGTCGATGCGCGCGATCACCTCGATGTGCTCCTCGAGGCCTGAACCCCGCAGCTTGGTCGCCAGCAGCTCGTCGACTTGGTAGATGCCGGCGCTGTTCGACATCGCGATCTCGACGCGGACCGCCCGGTCGCGTCCCGGGGAGATCTTCACGTCCTCGATGGCGTACGCGGACAGCGAGTGGATGTTGAGCCGCCCGGATTCGAACGGCACCCGCGACCGGCCGCGCGCCATGTCGAGTGCGTCGGCGACGCGCACGATCCCGGCCTCGACCGTGAACGGAGCCCCGTTCCGACGGTGGCCGATGATCGCGTGCATCGCGTCGGAGGCGATCACCGTCCGCTCGGGCTCCTCGTAGGCGGTCGAGAGCAACTCCCCGAGCTTGTCCGCGGTCAGAAACAGGCTGTAGCGCTCGTGGTCGTCGCGGTGGATCGACATGCCGACGCAGTGGAACAGGCATGCGGCGGCGATCACCACCTCGGCGTCGTGGTCGCTCATGGCGTAATCGGCGGTGACGCTTGGTGTAACGCCGCGACGGAACAGGATCCGAGCCAGGCGCAAGCCGATGTTCAGCACGATCTGGATGTGAACCCACGAGTGGTCGGACATCCCCAGGCGCCGGGAGGCGTTCACCGCGGACACGTGCCACAGAGCCTTCACGTGCGTGTCGGCGTTGACCGCCTCGAGGAACCGCTCGAGTCGCCGGTTGCCTCGCGTGGGCGCCCGCACGCGCACCTCGGCGATCGCCTCCCGCGGCGGGATCGGCGGGTCGAGGTGGTCCAGGCGTTGCATGTCGCGGCCGCCGGTCGGCGAATCGCCGGGGACGGGGTCTTCGAGTTCATCCATTTGGCACCTCCAAGAGCAGACCCTCCCGCAACCCGCCGTTGGCGACCTCGAGCGGCGCCCCGAATAGCTCGGCGGCCACCTCGAGGATCAACAGTCCGGCCGGGAGGAGCCGGGCTCGATCCTCGTCGAGGCCGAACCGGGCCGCGACGTCAGCCGCTCGCGCCCCGGTCAGCAGCGCCAGCGTCCGGTGCAGCGCGTCAGCATCGAGCACCGGTCCGGCGATCCGGCGCAGCGACGTCGCGCTCCCACCGACCGCCACCACCCGAGCCGTGGCCGGCGGGCGGACCCCGTCGAGCACCTCGCGCACCCGCAGGCGGGCCCGGGAGAGATCGTCGGCCGATGGCGGATCCGAGGGCAGGCACTCGTCGGCGACCACGCCCGAGCCCACCTCGAACGACGCAAACCAGCTCACCTGATCGGGCAACGTCCCCACCACCAACTCGCATGATCCACCGCCGGCATCCACCACGCCGAGCGGGCCGGCCGGATCGTAGCCGAGCGTTCGCGCGGCGCCCGCGAACGCGAGCCGGGCCTCGTCCTCGGCGGACAGGACCTCTACCTCGAGCCCGCAGGAGCGGCGGACCGCCGACAGGAGCGCGTCGCGGTTCGCCGCCCGGCGGACGGCCGCGGTGGCGACCCCGCGCACGTCGACGGCGCCGAGCGCGAGCGCCGCGTGGAGCTGGGCGGCGACCACCCTGGCGACCTCGGCGATCTTCTCCTCGCCGAGTTCCCCGCTCCCGGTCAGGCCCCTCCTCGACGTGGGTGAACGACCGCTCCTGGTGGACCTCGAGCAGCCGTTCGCCATCCGAGTCCGCGACGAGCAGCCGCGTCGTGTTCGAGCCGATGTCGATGCAGGCACGGCGCACGATCCAATGGGCGGGCGACGCCCGATCGCAGACGGCGGCGGTCGCTCGCGGGCGGACTCTACTGATGTCGCCCGACTGGCGCCGGCGCGCGATGCGATCCACCGTTCGACGGCGATCCGTCGCCGTTCGAGACCGGCACCGATGTGGCTGGTTCGGAGTGGCCGGAGGACGGCGTGCCGGCCATGCGCAGCCCCGTCAACGCGAACCACGCCACCGCGGTGACCAGCTAGCGAGCCCGCGCCCGCGACCGCGAGCGCGCTACGAGGGCTTCCCAGCGCGGTGATCGCACCGCCGAGCAGGATCCCGACGCCCGGCACCGATTGGAACATCGATTCGTTGAGGCTCATCATCAGCGCCATCCATCGCTCCTCCGTCTCCTCCTGGAGTGCGGTGCGGACGGCCACGGCTTCGACGCCGTTACCGATCCCGGCGATCGCCGCGCCGACGACGGCGACCGCCAACGTGGGCGCGATCGCCATCACCAGGAAGCCGACCCCAAGGCAGCCGGCGCCGATTACGATCAGATCCCGGGAAGGTCGGGCGCGCCAGCGCGCGTAGATCGCGGCGCCGGCGACGGCGCCCGCCCCCCACGCCGACAGCAGTGCGCCGTAACCCGCCGAGCCCGCGTGCAGCGAATGCTCGGCGAACACGACCTCGACCGGGACCGAGATCGTGAAGAACAGCACGCCGAACACCTGCAGGATCAGCAGCCGGCGGATGACCACCCGCTCGCGGGCGTAGGCGAGCGCCGCTCGGACCCGGCCCTTGGCCGAGGCTCGGGTCCGCGCGGGCTCGGGCAGGCCGGTCGCGGTCGCGAGCGTCAGCCCGATCAGTCCGAACAGACAGCCGTCAGCGATCAATGCCGCACTCGTGCCGCCTGTGGCGACGACCGCCCCGCCGATCGCGGGGCCGAGCATGAAGCACACCGAGAAGGCCCCGTTCGCGACCGCGTTACCTTCCCGCAGCAGCCCCGCCGCGGACGTCACGCTGACCGTGGCGGCGCGCGCCAGCGATCGCGCCGTGAGCGCGGCGACTCCGTCCACGAACGCGAGCACGAGCACCGGGACCAGCGCGAAATGGCTCGCCGCCCACGCCAGCGCGAAGAACACGAGCGCCTCGAACCAGTAGAGCGCGGGCAGGACAGGACGTGATGGGCGATGCTCGAGGCGCGCGACCGCCATCGGCGAGATCAGCGCCGGCACGAACTGCGCGGTCAGAAAGAACGCAGCGGACCCGAGGGCGCTGCCCGTTCGGCGGTAGACAAGCAGCGCCAACGCCAACGTGCCAACCATGAAGGCCAGCTCGTTCAACGTGTAGGCAGCTAAGAGCCGCCGGTACGCACCGATCTTCAGGACCCGGTTCACCCGTTATACCTCCACGGCGATCCTAGTACCGAGGCGATCTACTTGCGCTCCACTCAAGTCGGGTCCCCCGCCGGATCATTACCCGCAGAACCCCGATCGCCAATCCTCCTTTTTCGGGAGCGCCCGCGAGTCGCGGCTGTCATCCTCTCCAGGGATGACGATCAGATCGCGGTCCTGGGAGCGCGCGAACACTTATTCCCACAGCGCTTTCTCGCCCGACCGGCTCGCCGCCGGGCGTGAGCGCACGGTGTCGATCTGCCTGCCGGCGCGCAACGAGGCCCGCACGATCGGCGCGATCCTCGAGCAACTCGTTCCCCTGCGCGAACGCGGCGTCGTCGACCAGATCGTGGTCGTCGATCGCTCGAGTGACGGCACCGCCGAGATCGCGCGTGGGCTCGGCGCCGAGGTCCACGACCAGGATCAGTTGATGCCCGAGCTCGGCCCGGCGCTCGGCAAGGGCGACGCGATGTGGCGCGCGCTGCCCGTCTTGAAGGGAGAGGTGATCTGCTTCCTCGACGCCGACTCTGAGCGGTTCGGCGCCCATTTCGCGTGCGGCGTGCTTGGCCCGCTGCTGTGCGAGCCGCGGATCTCGTTCGTCAAGGGCTTCTACCGGCGGCCGTTCCGGGTCGGCGAGCTCACGGTGCCCGACGGCGGGGGACGCGTCACCGAGCTCACCGCGCGCCCGCTGCTGAACCTGTTCTACCCCGACCTGTCCGCGCTGCGACAGCCGCTCGCCGGCGAGATCGCCGCGCGGCGCGAACTGCTCGAGCAGCTACCGTTCGCCACCGGCTACGGAGTGGACATCGCGCTGCTGATCGACGCGTATGCACTCGCCGGGCTCGACGCCATTGCCCAGGTCGACCTCGACGTGCGCCAGAACGCCCACCAGCCGCTGCGGGACCTCGGTCCGATGGCGTACGAGGTCCTGCGTGCGGTCGCCGTGCGACTCGAGCGCGAGGGCCGGCTCCACGGCCCTCTGCCGGCCACGTTCGCCCCAGTGGGCGACGACGCGTCGATCACCGAGCCCGTGGAGCGCCCGCCGCTGCGGAGCCTGCGCGCCGCCGCCTGAGCATCGGCCCCGACCCACCCGGCTACTGCGCGAACGCGCTGCGAGCGACGCGCACGCCGGCCGCCGAGCGCTCGAGGTACCCGAACGTCCCCTGGTCGCGCAGCTCCTCGGCGGCGTCCGACAGGGCGGCGAGCGCCGCGAACGCAAACGCTCCGCCGACCGATATCCGGGCTACTCCGAGGGAGGCAAGCTCGGCGACGCTCGGCGCTCCGCGCAACGCGAGCACGTTCACGGGTCGGTCGACCGCCTCGACGACCCGGCGGACGTCCTCGGGGCTCGTGATCCCGGGCGCGAACAGAACGTCGGCGCCGGCCTCCTGGTAGGCGACGAGACGCGCGATCGTGTCGGCCAGATCGTCACGCCCGCGGATGTGATTCTCGGCGCGGGCCGTGAGCACCAGCTTCACGGGCCCGGCGTGGGCGACCTCGACGGCGGCCGCGACCCGCTCGCGCGCGAGGTCGAGGTCATAGATCCGTGCGTCCTCCCCACCCGCGTAGTCCTCCACCGAGCAGCCGGCCAGGCCGGCGTCGATGGCCAGGCCGATCGTCTCGGCGACGCCGGCGGGATCGTCGGCGAACGCGTTCTCGAGGTCGGCCGACACCGGGAGGTCGGTGCCGGCGGCCAGCTCGGCGGCATGCGCGAGGGCCTCGTCCCGGCTGACTCCACCGTCGAGCCGGCCGAGCGTCGCCGCGTGCCCGCTGCTCGTGGTGGCGAGCGCCTGGAACCCGAGCGACGCGAGCACCGCGGCCGAGCCGAGATCCCACGCGTTGGGCATCAGCAGCGGCTCGCCTGGCTTGTGCAGCTCGAGGAACCGCGTCGCCTTGTCGGTCTGAGTGTTGGTCATCGGGCCAGCCTAACGCCCGACCTCCCCGAGTAAAGTCGAGGGCGTGAGCTCGGTGACGACCAAGCGCGACCGCGAAGCCGGCGAGGACGGCTCGTTCCGGCGGCAGGAGAGCCAATTCAGACGCTGGGTGTCAACCAGCGGTGACGGCGAGTTTCCGCCACAGGCGAGTCGGTACCACCTGTACGTCGCTCGCGCGTGTCCGTGGGCACACCGCACGATGATCGCCCGTCGTCTGATGGGTCTCGAGGATGCGATCGGAATCTCGTACGTCGATCCGATCCGCGACGACCGCGGCTGGGTGTTCAGCGGAGGTGAATTCGTCGACCCGGTCAACCGCTACGAGTACTTGAGTGAGGCGTACATCGCCACCGACCCGGCCTACGACGCCCGTGTCACGGTGCCGGTGCTGTGGGACAGGCAGACCGGGGTGATCGTCTCGAACGAGTCCGCGGACATCCTGCGGATGCTGCACACCGTGTTCGCGCCGCTCGCCGCGCATCCGGTGGAGCTGTATCCCGAGCCGCTGCGCGACGAGATCGACTCGCTCAACGACCGGATCTACGAGAGCGTCAACAACGCCGTGTACAAGGCGGGGTTCTCGAGGAACCAGGCGGTCTACGAGCGCGAGGTGGCCGGGCTGTTCGCGACGTTCGACGAGCTTGACGCGCGCCTTGCGGACCGTCGCTTCCTGTTTGGTTCGGCGCCGCTCGAAACCGACTGGCGCCTGTTCACCACGCTGGTCCGGTTCGATGCCGTCTACCAGATTCACTTCAAGTGCTCACTCCGCAAGCTGATCGAGTACGAGCACCTGTGGCCATACACCCGCGATCTGTACCAGTGGCGCGGCGTCTCGGACACCGTCGACTTCGACGAGATACGTCGCCACTACTACCTGACTCACCCGATGATCAACCCCAGCGGGCTGGTCGCGGTGCAGCCAGCCGAGAACTTTGACCTGCCGCATGGACGCGACGCGGTCGGGTAACGATATTTTCATTGTTGGGACCGGTTCCACGGGTAGGCCTGGTTTTGTTAACACGCGGTAGACTTGTTCACGAAAAGCGGGGCCGCGTGACGCTAACCCGGGGGAGAAACTGGATTGGTGGAGGGACGCCGCACTGACATCCTGCTCGAGCGCGAGCCCGAGCTACGCCGGATGCAAGAGGCGATTCGGCACGCGGGCAGCGCCGCGGGTGGGCTCGTGGTCATCGGCGGACCGGCGGGGATCGGCAAGACGGCGCTGCTGCAGGCCGCCGCCGGCATGGCCGAGCAGGCCGGCGTACGGGTGCTGCGGGGACGTGGCAGCGACATCGAGCAGGAGTTCGCCTTCGGGGTGGTGCGACAGCTGTTCGAGGGACCGCTGGCGCGGGCCGGAGTGGAGCAGCGCGAGGCGCTCCTCAAGGGCGCTGCCCAGCTCGCGGGACCGCTGTTCGAGTCCGGCCCGGTCGGAGCCGCGCGACCCGAGGACGCAGCGGCCGGAGCCGCGCGACCCGAGGACGTCCCGCCTCTGAACCCCGGCGCGCCCGCCGGGTCGGCGGCGCCGGCGGATCGGAGGTTCACACTCGTCCACAGCCTGTATTGGCTGACCTCGAACATCTCGAGGACCGGCCCGATCGCGCTCGTCGTCGACGACTGCCACTGGGCCGACGCGCCGTCGCTGCGGTTCCTCGCCTATGTCAGCGCGCGGTGCGACGAGCTCGGCGTACTCGTGATCCTGACCGTTCGCGACGGCGAGCCGTCGACGGTCAAGGAGCTGCTGGTGGCGCTGCGATCGGATCGGCGCGCGATCCTGATCGAGCCGGCGTCGCTGAGCGCGGACGCGGTGGCGACGCTGGTGCGCTCCGCGCTCGGAGCGCACGCCGACGCCGACTTCTGCGCCGCCTGCGCGCAGGCCAGCGCCGGCAACCCGTTCCTGGTCAGGGAGCTCATCGCGGAGCTCGAGACCGAGCGCGTCGAGCCGGTGGCGGCCAGCGCCCCCGGGGTCGAGAGCGTGCGCCCCGAGTCCGTGTCCCGGGCGGTGGTGGCGCGCCTGAACCGCCTCGGCGCCGATTCCCGGAACCTGGCACGGTCGGTCGCCGTGCTCGAGAACGCCTCGATCCGGCAGGCGGCGACGCTGGCCGGGATCCCGAGCGTCCGCGCGCGGCGCGCCGCCGACCGCCTGATGTCGGCCCAGATCCTCGCGCCGTCGGCGACGCTGGCGTTCGTCCACCCGCTGCTGCAGAGCGCGGTGTACGAGCGGATCCCGGCGGCCGCGCTCGCGGACGGTCACCGGCGCGCCGGCCTGATGCTCGCCGGCGAGGGCGCGCGGAGCACTCAGGTCGGAGCCCATCTCCTGCGCGGGGAGCCTGCCGGCGACCCCGTGGTCGTGGTGCTGTTGCGCGAGGCCGCTCGGGCAGCGCTCGCCGACGGCGCGCCGCAGACAGCGGTTCGGCTCCTGCGGCGGGCCCTGAACGAGCCGCCAGGGAACGACGCGCGCGGCGTCGTGCTCGGGGAGCTCGGCGAGGCCGAGGCACTCGCGCGCGATTCGGCGGCGGGCGATCACCTGCGCGAGGCGCTCGAGCTCGTCGTCGCGCCGGCGATCCGGGTCAGGCTGGCGCGGATCCTGAGCGAGCTGCTCGTGTGGGACGGGCGCCCGCTCGAGGGACATGCGGTGCTCGTGCGGATGCTCGAGGAGCTGGGCCCGACGGCCGCGCCGCCGCTGCGGGCCATGCTGGAGACGCTCCGGGCGGTGACGGCATCGGTCGACCGGCGCCTCGTCACTGAGATCGAGCCTCGCCTCCCCCTCCTGCGCGAGCTCGCGGCCGCAGCCGGGCAGTCCGGGCGCGGGCTGCAGGTCTTCGACGGCTGCTGGCGGGCGGCACGCGAACCGTACTTCGGGGACTGGCGCGAGCGGCTCGACGCGGGCCTCGATCGCGGTCGGCTCGTCGCCGAGGAGCCGACCGGGCCGCAGATGGCGAGGGCGGCCACGTGCGCGCTCGTATTCGCCGATGAGGTATCGCGCGCGAAGGCGCAGATCGCGGAGGTGCGCGCCGACACGGTGTCACGCGGCTCGATCGATGCCCATCTCAGCGGCCTGACCTGGGGTGCGTTGCTCGCGTTGCGCTGTGGCGAGCTCGCTCTGGCCGAGACGGACGCGCGGGCGGCGCTCGAGGTCGGCCACCGCCACCAGATCGCGTGGGCGCGGATCTGGTCCTCGGCGTTCCTCGCCCACGCGCTGCTCGAGCGCGAGGCGGTCGATGAGGCCGACGGTCTGCTCGCGCAGGCGCCGATCGACGAGGCGATCGATACCACCGCGGCCGTCCACGCGCTGATCGCGCGGGGCCGCGTGCGGATGGCACAAGGTCGGACCGCCGAGGCGATTGCCGACCTCCGCACGGTGGGCGAGGTCGCGACCGTCGACAACCCGAACCTCCTCCCGTGGCGCTCCACGCTCGCCGTGGCGCTCGCGGCCGGCGATCCCGAGGGGGCGCGCACGCTCGCCCGCGAGGAGCTCGACCGAGCGCGCTGGTTCTCCCAGCCTCGCGGCGTCGGGGTCGCACTTCGCGTCTGTGCCCTGCTCGCGGGGGGCGAGGAAGGCATCGACATGCTGACGGAGTCGGTCGAGTGGCTCCGGCGCTCGCCGGCCCGCCTCGAGCTCGCGAGGACGCTGTTCGACCTCGGCGCAGCTCAGCGCCGCGCCGGCAAGCGGAGCGCCGCTCGCGAGCCGCTGCGCGAGGCGGGTGGCCTGGCGGAGCGCTGCGGCGCGCTGTCGCTCGCCGCGCGGATCGACGAGGAACTCGCTGCCACCGGCGTCCATCTCCGCCGTGACCGCGCATCAGGGCCGGAGGCGCTCACGCCGGCCGAGCGCCGCGTCGCGGAGCTTGCCGCCGGCGGACTGACCAACCGCGAGATTGGCCAGACCCTGTTCGTGTCCGTCAAGACCGTCGGCACGCACCTCGGCCACATCTACGAGAAGCTCGAGCTCCAGGGACCGCAGGCGCGCGAGCAGCTGGCGGCGCGGCTCAACGGGCGCGCGCCTCCGATCTCCGATCCCGGACCACCACCGCTCGCCGGCGGCGCCCCGGACCACACCGGCCCGGGGCCGCCAGACGCGAGCCTTGCGCCGGATCGCCCCGTTCCGGCGCCGCCCCCAGACGAGCTAAGCCCCGATCGGGCCGCCCTCCGTCCGGCTCGCATGCTGGACGGGGCTCAGCGCGGCTAGCGTCGCCGAGCCCCGTCGAGCGTTTCCCCCGACACCACGCGGCTCGCGTGGTGGATGAACGCGCCCCACTTCAAATTCGTTCATGAACAAGCGACTGGAGAAAGATGAACTGGCCGATGCTCGACTGCCAGGCAAGATCGGGCTCGGAGCCGGCGGCGTCATCCGGGCTCGGCAACCCGGGCGGCTTACCGAAAACCGCCACCGGAGCGTGCAGCCCACTCAGCGCGACTCCAACGGATCCCACCGACTCGTACACTCCACGATCATCGCGCGCCTACGAGGTCCCTCGCATCGGGACCCCTCCTGATTTTTGCGGCTGGCCCGGGGCTAGTGCCGGCGCCGTCTGCGCCGTGCGATCAGCAGCACGACCGCCACCCCGGCCGCGGCGGCGGGAGCCGGGTTGCGCTTGATCTGCCCCCACACGACCGAACCCATCAGCGACAGGCCCTGCATGGGCTCGGTCGGCATCGGCGGATTCTCGAGCGGCGGCGGCTGCGCCGCGGTGGGTGGTGGCGGGGGCGCGACCGGCGGCGGCACGTCCTCTGTCTCGGGCACCGGCGAGACGACCGTATCCGCGGTCCGCTCGGGTGTGTCAGCAGGCGCCTCGGGGGCCGCAGCCTCAGCAGCCGCAGCCTCAGCAGCCGCAGCCTCAGCAGCCGCAGCCTCAGCAGCCGCAGCCTCAACGGACGCCGCCGCGCGGGCCGCCGCCGTCTCGGGGACCCCCGGCTCCGGGGCCGCGGGCTCGGCGGCGACAGCCGCAGAATCGGCGACCGGCGCGGCGAACGTCTCCGGCTGCCCCGCCAGCGAGGTCTGGAGCCGCTTCGCGAACTCCCTCAGCAGCCGCTCGGAGATGTCCTCGATCATCCCGCCACGGCCGAACCGCGCCAGCCGTCCGGTGATGTGGTAGTCGGTCACTACCTCGACCCGCGTGCCGTGCCCGTCGGCCGGCGCCAGCCGAGACAGGATCGTCGCCTTGGCGCCGCCCTGACCGCGCTTGTCGGTCCCCTGGGCCTGCATCGTCGCGGTGTGGGATGCCTCGTCGATGTTCTCCATCTCGAGCTTGCCGGTGTAGGAGGCGGTTGTCGGCCCGATCTTCACCGTGAACGTCCCGTTGTAGCTCCCGTCGTCGTTACGGCCGGTGACCGCGGCGCCCGGGAGACAGGGGGCGACGTGCTCGACGTCGATCAGCGTCTGCCACACCTGCTCGAGCGGCGCAGCTACCTCAAACGACTGCTCTAGCTTCATGACGTATCGCCTCCAGGTCTTCGGGGGTGTCGACATCGCGCGCCGAGCGCAACTGTCCGCATTCGATCGTCTTGCCTCCCTGCAGGAGACCTCGCGCACCACGGTCGCCGTGGAGGTTGCCGATCAGGCGCATCTGCACCGGGCCAAGCACGACCGGATGTCCCGGACGGCCGTCGTAGACGGCTCGAGTCGCGGGTGGCTCGTCCACGAACCGCGCGATCAGCTCGGGGGTCATCCGGGGCTGGTCGCCCAGCGTGACGATCACCTTGGTGACGTGCGCCTCGGCGCTCAGGCACTCGATCCCTCGCCGCAACGACGACGCCTGGCCATCCTCCCAGCGCTCGCAGACGACGGGCTCCGCGCGCATGAAGTCGACCTTGGCGCGGATCTGCTGCGCGCGCGCCCCGAGCACGACGACGATCCTCTCCAACTCGGCGACCGCACACTGCGCCGCGATGGCGTGCTCGAGCAGTGGCCGACCGTCGAGCTCAACCAGCTGCTTCGGCTTGTCTCCAAACCGAGTCCCGGCGCCGGCGGCGAGGATCAGGCCACAGATCAAGCGGGCACCTCGTGGATCCTGCCCTTGCGCTCGGCCAGGCGCCCTCCGTCGCGCCCGTGGCGGGCGGCGACGATCTCGGCCAGAATCGACAGTGCTGTCTCCTCCCGGCTGATCCCGCCGAGATCGAGTCCGACAGGCGCGGAGATCCGTTCGAACTCCTCCTCGCCCAATCCGAGGGCGAGCAGCCGCTCGCGCCGCTTGGCCTGCGCACGGCGCGACCCCATCGCGCCGATGAACCGGGCCGGCGAGCTGAGCGCGAGCATGAGCGCCGCGTCGTCGAGCTTGGGGTCGTGCGTCAGCACCACGATCGAGGTCGCGGGATCGACCCCGCCCAGGCGGGCGATCGCCTCCTCCGGCCACGCGGCGATGACCTCCTCGGCGTCCGGGAACCGATCCGGGGTGGCGAACCGCGCGCGCGGGTCGACTACGTAGGGCCGCCATCCGGTGGCGCGGGCGACCGTGCACAGCGAGGCCGCGATATCCACGGCGCCGAAAATGATCAGCCGCGGCGACGGGCCGACCACGTCGATGAACAGCCCGTTCTGGCGTTCGGACGTCTCGGCCCACAGCTGCTCGATCGCCACGCGAGCGGCCTCGTCGTCGAGCTCGGGAGCGCCGAGCGAGCCCTGCCGAGCGCCGTCGGGCTCGACGAGCAGCTTCGCGCCGGGCCGGGCACCCTCGAGCACGGTGACCTCCGCCGCCCGTCCATCGGCGCGCGCGACCTCCTCGAACCGACCGGGCTCGTACGCCTCTACCCATACGTCGATCTCGCCACCGCACGGAAGCCCGACGTCCCACGCGTCCGAGTCGGCGATCCCGAAGTGCACCAGCTGCGGCGGGTCTCCCCGCAGGATCCCGTCGGCGATCTCCGCCACGGCTCCCTCGACGCACCCGCCGGACACCGACCCCGCGATCTCACCGTGCTCGTTGACCGCCATCTTCGCCCCCGGCGGGCGCGGCGCCGAGCGCTGCACGTCGATCACCGTGGCCAGCGCGATCCGGTCCCCCCGTGCCTTCCAAACCCCGATCTCAGACAGGACCTCTTTCATGATTCAGATCTCCTCAAGGATGACAGCTAGCTGCTCGAGCGAGGCCAGCGAGTTTCCCGCGAGCAGCTCGTCCGTGTGCGGGATCGCCGCGCGCATGCCGCGGGTCAGTGGCGCGAATTCGGGGTGGGCGGCCAGGGGGTTCAGCCACACGAGGCGATGGGCGCTGCGGCGCAGCCGGGCCATCTCGAGCTGCAGTTGCTCCGGCTCGCCGCGGTCCCACCCGTCGGACAGGATCACGACCACCGCGCCGCGTCCGACCCGGCGACCATGGTCGCGATTCAGCGAGGCCAGGGCATCGCCGATCCGGGTCCCACCCGAGAAGTCCGTGACCGCCTCGGCTGCCCGATCGAGCGCGCGGTCGTGGTCGCGGCCGCCGAGTTCGTGAGTGATCCGGGTCAGTCGCGTGCCGAACGCGAACGCCTCCACCCGTCGGCGGGCGGCGACCGAGGCGTGCAGGTACTGGAGCAGCATCCGCGCGTACGGGGTCATCGAGCCGGACACGTCACACACCAGCACGACCGGTCGCGGCCGGCGCGACGGCGCCCGCCAGTGACGGTCGATCGGCTCTCCCGCGGTGCGGAGCGAGGCGCGCACGACGCGCCGCAGATCGGGTGTGTGGCCGCGGCGCCGTGACGGCCGCGTCCGCCGCGAGAGCCTGGTCGGCCCCCGGCGGGCAAGCTGCGCGATCAGCACCCGGGCGAGCGCCATCTCGGCGTCCGTATACGTGGCGAAGTCCTTATGCCGCAGCAGCTCGACGTCGCTCCATGCCGCCGGCACCGGGCTCAGCTCCCCGCCCTCCGCGGACGGCGGTGGAGGTCCGCCGGTTGCGAGCCCGGCATGCGGCAGTACCTCGCGCTCGATTCCGCCGAGCTCGTCGAACGGAGACTGCCCGATCGGCTGGCCGCTGCCGTAAACCGCCATGAAAGCGAGATCGAACTTCGCGAGGTCACCTCGCGCGGAGCAGAGCACGGCCCGCAGCGCGAGCCTCGCGTCCTCGCGCGACGTGCAATCGACCGCCTCGAGCGCCCGGTGCGCGTTCAGAAGCTCGCCGACTCCGACACGGGATCCCTGCGCCCGCAGGGTCGCTGTCAGCTCCGCGAGCCCGTTCGTGACACCCTCGGCCAGCTCATCGGCAAGCTCCTCGGCCAGCCGCTCAGACACCGTCGAGCACACCTCGCGAGATCACGCGTTCCAGGTCTTCGTGCACCTTCAGCGCGACGCCGAGCGTCTCCCCGAGGTCGGCATCCTCGCCGAGCTGGAGCAGCGCCCGCGCCCACACGATCGTCTCCCCCACGCCCGGCAGCTTGTACAGGTCCCCCTGTTCGCGGAGCCGCCCCACGGCCGTAACCACCCGGCTCGCGATCGCCTCGGGAACGCCCGGAATGCGCGCATGCACGATCCGCCGCTCGAGCTCGGCGTTCGGGTAGTCGATCCAGTGATACAGGCAGCGCCGCTTGAGCGCGTCGTGCAGCTCGCGGGTGCGGTTCGAGGTCAGCAACACCGTCGGCCGCCGTGCCGCGACGATCGTTCCGAGCTCCGGGATCGTCACGGCGAAATCCGCCAGAAACTCGAGCAGGAACGCCTCAAACTCGTCGTCGGCCCGGTCGATCTCGTCGATCAGTAGCACCACCGGCGCATCCGCTCCCGCCTCCAGAGCGTCCAACAACGGTCGCCGGAGCAGGAAGCGTCGTGAGAACAGCTCGCCCTCGTCGACGCCGCCCTCGGCGGCCCGCAGCGCGAGAAGCTGGCGCGGATAGTCCCAGTCGTAGACCGCGTGGTGCACGTCGATCCCCTCGTGGCACTGCAGTCGGATCAGACGGGCGCCGGTGGCCGCCGCCAGTGCCCGCGCCACCTCGGTCTTGCCCACGCCAGCCTCTCCCTCGAGCAGGAGTGGCTGCTCGAGGACGACGGCTAGTTGTACGGCCAGCGCGAGCGGCCGATCGGCTAGGTAGCCCTGGGAGGCGAGCGCTTCGGTGGCCGCCTCCACGGAGCCAATGTGTGAGAAAGTCACACAGCCATCATGCCAGCCCGGCTGCCTGTTCGAGCGCGCGCCGGCACAGGACCCGCGCCAGATGGCGCTTGTACTCGGCGCTCGCGTTCAGGTCGGCGGGCGGGTCGGTTCCGTCGGCGGCCTGCTCCGCCGCCTTCGCGATTGTGTCCGCGTTGAGCGGCTGGCCCCGCAGCGCCTCCTCGACCGCGCCGGCCCGGAGCGGCACCGAGGACATGTTCGTCAGCCCCACGCGGACGTCCTCGCACACGTCGCCGCTCTGCTTGACGATCGCGCTGACCGCAACCATCGCCCAGTCCTCACTGCGGCGGTTGAACTTCTGGTAGCTGTAGCCCCAGCCGTCGAACGCCGGCATCCGCACCTCGGTGAGAACCTCCGCCGGCTCGACCGCGGTCTCCATGTAGTTCTGGAACAGGTCACTGGCGGCGACCGTCCGTTGGCCGCCGGCGCCCTGGAGGGTGACGGTGGCGTCGCAGATCAGCATCACCGCGGGCAGGTCCGACGCCGGATCACCGTGCGCCAGCGACCCGCCGATCGTGCCTCGGTTGCGCACCTGCGGATCGGCGATCGTCCCCGCCACCTGCGCGACAACTCCCAGGTCGGGAGTGTGCTCGAGAGCAGAGTGCGTGGTCAGGGCCCCGATCCGCCAGGTACCGTCCTCGCGCTGGATCCCGTGCAGCCCCTGCACCTTGCGGAGGTCCACGAGCAGCGATGGCGCCGCCAGCCGGAGCTTCATCAGCGGAATCAGCGAATGTCCGCCGGCGAGCAGCTTGGCATCCTCGCCGCCGTCGGAGAGCGCCTTGATCGCCTCGTCGAGCGTGTCCGGCACTGTGTAGTCGAACTCGGCCGGAATCATGCCGGCACACCTCCCTTGGCTTCCTGAATCGCTTCCCATATGCGCATCGGGGAGAGCGGCATGTTGATGTAGTTCACGCCGAGCGGGCGCAGCGCGTCGATCACGGCGTTCGTGACCGCCGGCGTCGCGGCGATCGTGCCGGCCTCGCCGACCCCCTTCACCGCGAGCGAGTTGACCGGGCTCGGCGTCTCGGTCCGGTCGGTCTCGAAGTTCGGCAGCTCGGCCGCCGTCGCCAGCGCGTAGTCGACGAACGTGCCGGTCACAAGCTGGCCCGACTCGTCGTAGTGGATCCGCTCGTAGAGTGCCTGCCCGATTCCGTGCACGATCCCTCCGTGCACCTGACCGTCGATCAGCATCGGGTTGATCGCGGGCCCGCAGTCGTCGACCGCCACCCAGCGAACCACCCGGACTTTGCCGGTCTCCGCATCGATGTCGACGACGCACGCGTGCGCGCCGAACGGGAATACGAAGTTCTCCGGGTCGAAGAACGACTGCTCGTCGAGTCCCGGCTCCATGCCTTCGGGCATGTCCATCGTCACATACGCCGCGCCCGCGGCCTCGGCGAGCGTCAGCCCCTTGTCGGGCGAACCGCGCACCGAGAACTTGCCGTCGCGCAACTCGATGTCCTCGGGGTCGGCCTCCAGTTGGTGGGCGACGATCGCCTTGACCTTGGCCGCGACCTTGTTCGCAGCGCGGACAGCCGCCTCGCCGCCGACGGCGAGCGAGCGCGAGCCGTAGGTGTCGAGCCCGAACGGGCCGGTCTGCGTGTCGCCGTGGATCACCTCGACCTGCTGCGGATCGATGCCCAGCTTGTCGGCCACGATCTGCGCGAACCCCGTCTCGTGACCTTGGCCGTGAGGCGATGTCCCGGTGTACAGCGTGGCCGACCCGGTCGCGTGGACACGTATCGTGGCGGACTCCCAGCCGCCGCCCTGGAGCCCGAACCCGCCCGGACCGACGGCTCGTGACGGCGCGTTGCCGCAGATCTCGGTATAGGTGGAGAAACCGATGCCGCGGTATATGCCCTGCTCGCGAAGCGCCTCGGCCTCACGGTGCACCTCGGCCGGGTCGATGTGCTCGAGCAGCTTGTCGAGCGCGGCTTCATAGTTCCCGGAGTCGTATACGACTCCGATCGGGGTCTCGTGGCCGGTTGCGAACGGCGGGATGAAGTTCTTCCGCCGCAACTCGAGCGGGTCCATCCCCAGCTCATGCGCGAGTTGGTCCATCACGACCTCGATCATGTGGGTCGCCTCGGGGCGGCCCGCTCCCCGGATCGCGTCCGTCGGGAACTTGTTCGTCATCACACTGGTCACGTCCGTCACCACCGCCGGCGTCTTGTAGACGCCGCACATGACGAACGCGCTCAGCGGCGGGATCAGCGGCGTCAGCAGCAACTGGTAGGCCCCGACGTCAGCGATGATCTTCGAGTGCCAGGCCGTGAGCGTGCCGTCACGCTTGGCGCCAACCTTGACGTAGTCGATCTGGTCACGCCCGTGGTGGGTGACCATCATCCCCTCCGAGCGCGTCTCGATCCACTTCAGCGGGCGGCCGAGCTTGCGCGCCGCCCAAGCGCAGCCGATTTCCTCGGCGTAGATATTGAGCTTGGAACCGAACCCGCCCCCGACCTCCGGAGCGATCACACGGACCCGGTCCTCGCCGACGCCGAGCAGGATCGCGAGGAACAGACGGAGAAAGTGCGGAACCTGGGTGGAGCTCCAGACCGTCAGCCGGTCGCCGCGATACTCGGCGAGCACCCCACGCGGCTCGATCGCCCCCCCGGCCATGCGATGGTTGACGACGCGACGCTCGATGATGACGTCGGCCTCGGCAAAGCCCGCCTCGAGGTCCCCACCGCCGAGCGACCAATCGCACACCTTGTTGGTCCCGAACTGCTCGTGAACCAGCGGGGAGCCTTCCTCGAGCGCCTTCTCGGGATCGGTGACGACCGGAAGCGACTCGTACTCGACGACGACGTCCTCGGCCGCATCGACCACGGCGTAGCGGTCCTCGCCGATGACCAGCGCCACCGGATCGCCGACGTGCTTGACCTCGCCCTTGGCCAGCACCCAGTGATCGGGGGTGTTGACCTGGACGCCGGGCGGCACCCACGCCATCGGCAGGCCCGCCTCCATGTCGAGATCCTCGTTGGTGTAGACCGCGACGACCCCGTCGCGCGCCTTCGCTGCGGAGGTGTCGATCGAGACGATCTTCGCGTGCGCCTCGGGCGAGCGGACCCACGCCGCCCACAGCTGACCGACCAGGTTGATGTCGTCGACGTAGCTGGCGCGGCCGGTGATCAGGCGGGGATCCTCCTTGCGGCGCAGAGAGCGGCCGACGTGCGATCCGCCGTTCGTCGCGGTCCCATCGGCCGTCGCACTCATGACGAAACCTCCGAGACCGTCGCGCCCTTGACCTTGGCGGCATCGAGCACGGCTTTGACGATGTTGTGATAGCCAGTGCAGCGGCACAGGTTGCCCTCGAGCCCGTGGCGCACCTCTTGCTCGGTCGGATTCGGGTTCTCGGCGAGCAGCCCGGCGGCCGCCATGATCATCCCCGGCGTGCAGTAGCCGCACTGGAGGCCGTGGTCGTTCCAGAACGCCTCCTGCAGCGGATGCAGCTCGTTCTCGGTGGCCATGCCCTCGATCGTGGTCAGCGCCGCGCCGTCGGCCTGCACGGCGAGCACGGTGCATGACTTGACGGACCGCCCGTCCATGTGAATCGTGCAAGCTCCGCAGTTGGACGTATCGCAGCCCACGTGCGTCCCGGTCAGCCCCAGGTGATCGCGCAGTGCGTGGACCAGCAACAGGCGCGGTTCCACCTCGAGGTTGTGCTCGACGCCGTTCACGGTCAAGCGGACGGGAACCGTTCTACTCATGCCTCTCCCTTCCAGGTTTGCTGGGCTGACGCGACCATACTCCAACCGGCGTGCCGCTGTGAAGAGGCCGCGCCGCGGGCGCGTCAGCGGTGCGCGAGTACCTGGTAGACCGATGCCCAGCCGGTCTCGAAGCCCTGCCGGGCGGCGCGAAGGTACAGCCGCCAGATCCGGGCCCGCTCGATGCCCGCGAGCCGCACGGCGTCGTCCCAGTGCGCGTCGAACCGCTCGGTCCAGTGTTCGATCGTCCTCGCGTAATCGGGTTGGAGGCCCTCGACGTGGGTGGTCGTGAACTCGGTCAGTTCGAGTGCGCGCAGGATGCGCGAGAGCGGCAGCGGGACCCCGTCGGGGAACACGAACCGCTCCGAGAACGCTCCCTCGTCAGGGGTGTCGAAGTCCTGGAGCTTCGCGATCCCGTGGTTGAGCAGCCTCCCTCCCGGTCGCAGCAGCGTCCACAGCCGCCGGGCGTAGACGTCGATCTGCTCCTCCCCAACGTGCTCGACCATCCCGATGCTCGCAATCGCGTCGAACGGCCCGTCGGAGATCTCTCGGTAATCGGCCACGCGGATCTCGACCCGGTCGGCGACGCCGGCCTCGCGAACCCGTTCGCGAGCCAGCTCGGCCTGACGCTCGGCGAGCGTGATCCCGACCGCTCGCACACCGTGGCGTCTCGCGGCGTGGATCACGAAGCTGCCCCAGCCGCAGCCAACGTCGAGCACCCGCTCGCCCTCTCGCAGTGCGAGCTTCTTGCACACCAGCTCGAGCTTCGCCTCCTGAGCCTCCTCGAGCGTCTCGGCGCCGCCCGCCCAGTACGCGCAGCTGTAGGTCATCGAGCGGTCGAGGAACAGCGCGAAGAACTCGTTGCCGACGTCGTAGTGGTGGCGGACCGCGGCCCGGTCCCGGCCGACCGTGTGCCGCTGGCCGCGCAGCCGGAGCTCCGTCGCGGGCACCGGCGGCGGGACCACGAGGCCGCAGGCGCGGATCACCGCCACCGCGAGAGTCGCCTGCTGGCCGAGCGACAGGTCCGGCGGCTCGAACTCGTCAACCATGCGCAGCGCGGCGTCCATGTCGTCGACGTCGAGCATCCCCGCGACGTACGCCCGGCCGAGGCCCAGCTCGCCGGGGGCCCGCAGCGCATGGGCGAGCGCCCTGGGCGTAAGCAGCGTGAGCGTGGGCGCGCCGGGCTCGGTCGCCGGCACCTCCGTCCCGTCCCAGAAGCGCACGCCGAACGGACGGCGCGGCAACGTCGACGTCAGCGCGCGCCGGAGCGGTGCCGTCTGCGATAGCGCCACGGTCTTCGAGGGCTCAGGCGGCCTGGGCCAGAGCCTTGCTGTCCTTGCGGCCCGGGCTGACGCGCACGACATCCCACGCCAGGCCGCTGATCTCCATCAGCCGGATGATCGCGGCGGACGGGTCGATCTGCCAGCGCCGCAGCCCGTGGCGGTACGAGCTCGGAAACGCGTGATGGTTGTTGTGCCAGGCCTCGCCCCAGGTGGGGATCGCCAGCCACGCGAGGTTGCGCGACTCGTCCTGGGTGTCGTAGTCCTGCCGCCCGAAGAAGTGACAAAGCGAGTTGATGCTGAACGTGGCGTGGTGCATGAAGAAGATCCTTGCCGCGCCGCCCCAGAGCAGCGCGGTCAACCCGCCGGCCACGTTGCCGCTGAGTGCCACGCCGAGCCCGAACGCGGCAGCGAGCCCCGCGACCACCCACAGCACGAACGTGCTGTCGACGAACCGGATCCATGGGTCGGCGAGCAGGTCCTTGGCGTAGCGGCGCTCGTCCGCCACCTCCATGTCGCTGAACACCCAGCCGAGATGCGCGTGGGCAAGGCCAGTGATCGCGCCCCGCCAACCGGATCCGTGTCCGACGTGCGGGCTGTGCGGATCGCCCTCGGCGTCGGAGAACTGATGATGCTTGCGATGCGTCGCCACCCAATCGATCACCGGCCCTTCGGCCGCGGCCGATCCGAGGGCGGCGAACGCGGCCCTGGTCAGGCGGTGGCACTTGAAGCTGCGATGGGTCAGCAGGCGGTGAAAACCGACCGTGATGCCGGACCCGACGGCCATGTAGAACAAGGCCAGGATCAGGATGTCCTGCCAGTTCAAGAGGTTGCCGACCCAGCCGAAAAACATGCCGACGCCGACCATGATCGGCGGCACCGCGGTCACCACGCCGCTGGCCACACGATCCACCAGGGGCATCGTCACGGGCCGCACGAGCCCGTCGGGCGCCGTTGCCGGTGCGGGTGCGGGGACTGTTCCCATGTCTTTCGTTGTCTGTGAGGTTGTCGGCATCCGGGGCGGATCCTCGCGCGCCACCTGCACTTGCCAGCGACCTGACGTCGGGCGCCGCTCGACTCACGGGCCGAGCCGCAGTGACGCTCCGATCCTACTGGCTGACGCGGACCAGTGCGGCAAAGATGGCCGCGCGCCACCCGCCGCCCGCATAAAGTTCACGGAGCACCGCCCGCGACAGACAAGGAGAGCCAATGGGTTTCGACCAGTATCACGAGCCCCCGGAGGAGCTGCCGCCCGCGACTCGCACGTTCGCGCGCCTGTGCGCCTCGCTCACCGAGGAAGCCGAAGCGATCGGCTGGTACGAGCAGCGGATCGCGGTCGAGACCGACCCCGAGGCGGTCGCGGTCATGCGCGACGCCCAGGGCGAGGAGTTCAAGCACTTCAGCATGGACCTCGAGTTCCTGCTGCGGCGCTCGCCGGCGTGGCGCGAGATCGCCCAGGGAGTTCTGTTTCGGTCCGGCGACATCGTCGAGCACGGAGAGGAAGCCGAAGCCGAGACGTTCGAGGGCAACGGCGTCGAGGGCGAGGGCGGGTACCCCGCCGGCTCGCTCGGAATCGGAAGCCTGAGAGGAGCACTGCGATGAACCACCTTCTGCGCTCGCTGGCGCCGATCAGCGACTCGGGCTGGAAGGAGCTCGACGACGAGGCGCGCGAGCGGCTCACCCCCGCGCTCGCCGCCCGCAAGCTCGTCGACTTCTCGGGCCCCCGTGGCTGGGGGTACTCGGCCACCAACCTCGGGCGGATCGAGCCGCTCGCAAACGCTCCGTGCGACGGCGTGACCGGAGCCCGCCGGCGCGTGCTGCCGCTGGTCGAGGTCAGGGCGAGCTTCGAGCTCTCCCTGTCCGAGCTACGCGACTTCGACCGCGGCGCCGACGACGAAGACCTCGAGCCGCTCGACAAGGCCGCGCACCAGATCGCCGTGGCCGAGAACAAGGCCGTGTTCCACGGCTGGAAGGGCGCTTTCGCGGGGATCGCCGAGGTCTCGCCGCACAAGGGAATCAAGCTCGGCGACAAGCCCGACCACTATCCGCGGCCGGTGGCGGCGGCGGTCGAGCGGCTGCTGCACAACGGGATCAGCGGTCCCTACGGGCTCGCCCTCGGCGGCGACGAGTACCAGCGCGTGGTCGAGACCGCCGAGCACGGCGGCTACCCGCTTCTCGAGCACCTGCGCAAGATCCTCGAGGGCCCGATCATCTGGGCCCCGGGCGTCGGTGGCGCGGTCGTCGTCAGCCTCCGTGGCGGCGACTTCGTGTTCGAGTCCGGCCAGGACATCTCGATCGGCTACGAGGGACACGACGCCGAGACCGTGAGGCTGTATCTCGAGGAGAGCTTCAGCTTCCACGTCGCGACGCCGGAGGCCGCGGTGGCGCTCACGTAATCGCCCGCGCCGGCGCCGGCGCGGGCGCGGTCGGGCCCGCGCTCGCCCAAGCGGTCGAGGTCGCGTGCTAGATTTTCCGCGTCTGTGGCGGAAAATCCAGCACGCGCCGCGGCGACCGGCAGGCCGCGCGCCACCTCCCCGCGCCGGCATCCGTGACCTAGCCGGTCGTCCCGGGCACGAGCGCGCCGAGCAGCGTCTGCACGCGCTCCGCCACCGCCAGCACGAACTCCCGCCCCACCTCACCCGGCGCCTCGGTCGTGACCGGCGCCGGCGGCGGGGCGGGGATGTAGTGCTGGGCCACGACCGGCGCGTACGTCGCGTCGGTTCGATTCTGGTCGTCGCAGGTAGAGCCCGGCTCGCGCCGCATTCGTCTCCGCGTCGCCTGGGCTCTCGCCCTCGGCGAAGTTGCGAAGCACGCACCACGCCATCCGAGGCGCGCCGTAGCCGTCTGACCCGAGCACTGGGGCGTTGAGGTTGACCAGCCCCGAGTCCCACCCCACGTTCTGGTTGTCGAAGTCGTAGTAGTACATGCGGGTGATCTGAGCTGACTCGCTCGGGAGCCGCAGGTAACCCTCCGCGGCGAGCGCCTGCGCGGACGGATTGCCGTTCAGGCATGCCAGCCAGGTGCCGTCGTCCGCAGGATTGCCGTCACCGCAGACGCTCGTAACCGCCGCGTTCCCCGAGTTCGTCAGCCATACCCCGGCCTCGGTCACCCAGACCTGCGGATCGGTGGGATATATCCGGTCGACGTCGGCGATTGCGCCCTGCGCGCTCGGCAGGCCGGAAGTCGCCGGCGGGAGCGGATCGCCACCGTTGAGCGCCGCGTAGTCGACGTCGAGGTAGGGGTGCAACGCGACCGCGTCGGGTGGCGGTCGGATAGACCGCGGACAGCTCCCGGAAATACCCGTTCAGGTAATAACACGCCGAGGCCAGACAACTCGACGTGTTGAAGTTGAACCCGCCGGCGACGAGCGTGTGACTCTTGCTCGGATCCACTTGCTTCGCATCGAGGTACCAATACGCCGCCCCCTGAGCACTGCCGCCGTGTCCGTTACCGCCCGGCGGGGTGCCCGCGGTGCTGCCGAACACGCACTGATTCTGGGCCGCTACCCAGATGCCGTTTCGCTGTGTGCAGTTCGGCCCACCGCCCGGCGCGGAGTCCGGGACATAGGCGGAGTCGGGCTCGTTGAATATCTCCCACTGGGTGACACCGGGCGCGGCTTGCTCGAGGCCGCTCAGCCCACACTCGTACTCGCTGTCGGTCGGCCAGATGTCGTCCGTGGACGTGTTGAGAGAAGTTGCCAGCGCGACCAGCACGTGGCCGACGCCCACGGCACGCGCCGCCGCCGACACCTCGCCGGCGAACACCGCGGCCATCGTCCCGGGACCGGCCGCCGACTTCTGACACGTCCGCGCCGACACGCTTCCCTTACCGTCGTTCACCGCATCCCACGGAATGTAGATGCGTGCGTAGCAGAGCGCGGTCGAGGTGCCGTCAGCGCACGAGGATTCGCCGAGCAACCCGGTGAAGTACGGATTGCTCTGATAGGTGAACGCCGGCGGGTTTCCCGGATCGACGGTCCCGTCCATATTGATTCCCCACCCAACCGCCAACGCGCGCGCTGGCGAAACCAGGATGCACGCCGTGACGGTGAGAAAAAGGATCCATGCCCGCACGCTCGATCGCACCCGACCGTAGCGAAGGGGGCCGATCAACCGCGTCGGTCGGAGGATCGCGCTACCGCACCGCTTCGCGACCGAGGACCGACGCGAGCGCGCGCAGCGATCCGGTCGCGGCCAGCGTCCGCCGCGCGTCGGCCTTCGGCAGCGCGGCCAGCGCCTGGGCGAGCGCGTTCCCCCACGCGCGCTCCTGGTCGCTTCGATGCGCGAGCGCCGCCTCGGTCGGATGAAGCCGGACCACGCGACCGTCCGCGGGATCTCGCCGGCGTTCGAGCAGCCCCCTCGCCTCGAGCGCCCGCAGCGCCGTCGATACGTTTGCCGGCGCGAGGCGCAGCTCGGCCGCGGTGTCGTTGACGCTCAGGCCGGGCCGCCGAACCAGCAGCCGCATGATCTCGAGCTCCGAGGCGGGCAGCGTCTGCCCCGGATCCGCCTCGCGCCCGATCGTGCGCGGGAGCAGCCATGCCAGGTCGTGCAGGACGACCGCCAGGTCAGTTGGCGTTTGCGCTTCCATCGCGACGCGTCCCATGATACGGTCGGAAAAGCAATATCTATAGGTTTATAGTCATTCCCTCAACGGAGATCGCAAAGGACATGAGCGCGGTGCAACAACAAGCCATCCCCGGCTTCAAGGGTCGAGTCCTCGGCCCGGACGCGGCCGGCTTCGACGCGGCGCGCGCGGTCTGGAACGCGATGCACGACCGCCGGCCGGCGTTGATCGCCCGGTGCGAGTCCTCCGAGGATGTCGCCGCCGCGATCGCGTACGGCCGCGAGCACGGCCTCCCGATCGCGGTCCGCGGCGGCGGTCACTCGCTGCCGGGGTTCTCGACCGTCGGCGGCGGGATCGTGATCGACCTCCGGGCGCTCAACAACGTGATCGTCGACCCCACGAGCAAGCGCGTCCGCGTAGGCGGCGGGGCGCTGCTCGGTGACGTCGACCGCGGCGCCCAGGCCCACGGCCTCGTCGTCCCCGCCGGCGTCGTGTCGCACACTGGTGTCGGCGGCCTGACGCTCGGCGGCGGCGTCGGACGGTTGATGCGTCGCTTCGGACTCACGATCGACTCGCTCCTGTCGGCGACCGTCGTCCTTTCCGACGGCCGGATCGTCCGCGCAGCCGAGGACGAGGACGCCGAACTGTTCTGGGGGCTGCGCGGCGGCGGGGGCAACTTCGGGGTGGTGACCGAGTTCGAGTTTCGCGCGCACGAGCTCACCGAGCTGCCGATCCTGGCGATGTTCCACCCGCTCGATCGCGCGGCCGATGTCCTTCGCTTGGGCGAACGGCACATGAGCGCGCGGGGCGCCCGCGACGAGCTGCTGTGGACGAGCTTCATGCGCCGCGGCCCCGAGGAGGCCCCGTGGATGACCGCTGCGCTCGAAGGCACACCAGGTGTCATGTCACTGGTCGAGTGGTCGGGCGACCTCGACGAAGGCCACGAGTTGCTCCGCGAGATCCAGAGCGAGCTCGACCCGCCGGCGGGCGAGCTGGCGACCGTCCCCTACCTCACGATCCAGTCGATCACCGACGAGCTGCTCGCCCCGGGCACGCTCCACGCGTACCTCAAGGCCGGCTTCGCCGCCGAACTCACCGACGAGATGATCGACTGCCTGATCGACCGCGGCGCGCGCGTCGGCTCGCGCGTCTCGGTCATCGAGGTCCTCGCGCTCGGCGGCGCGATCGCCGATGTTCCGCACGACGCCACCGCGTTCCCGCACCGGGACGCAAGCTGGCTGATCAACATCGCCGGGCAGTGGCGCGAGCCCGGCGCCACCGAGAACGAGATCTCCTGGGTGCGGGACACGTTCGCGGCGCTCGAGCCGCATCTGAGCGGTGGCGCATACTCCAACTTCATGGGCGACGACGACGGACAGGCTGCCAGCGTCGCTTACGGATCGACGCTCGCCCGCCTGCGAGAGATCAAGGCGATCTACGACCCCGACAACGTGTTCCGCCTGAACCAGAACATCGAGCCCGGCTCCCCGCCCGCACGATGAGCAACCGATCTGTGATCGCCGAGCAGCGCGAGCTGTGGAGCTCGAACCCTCGCGACTGGGCCGAGATCGCCGAGCCCGAGAACCGCCGGCTGTACGACGAGCTGCTCGACGTGACCGGCGTCGGCCCGGGAACGCGGTTGCTCGACATCGCCTGCGGGTCCGGCTACGCCGCCGCGCTCGCGGCCGCCCGCGGCGCTGAGGTCACCGGCGTCGACATCGCGCCGGCGCTACTCGAGATCGCGCGCGAGCGAACCCCGGACGGCACCTTCATCGAGGGCGAGATGGACGCGCTTCCGCTCGCCGACGACCGGTTCGACGTCGTGATGGCCGTCAACGGCTTCCAGTTCGCGCTCGACCCAGACCGCGCCTTCGCCGAGGCGGCGCGCGTCCTGGTGCCCGCAGGGCGCCTCGCCGCGGCCACGTTCGCCGAGCCCGAGCGCAACGAGGGCACCGCGCTGCACCTCGCGATGAAGGCACTCGTCGAGGAGCCCGAGGAGGACGGATACGCCCCCTACGCGCTGTCCTCACCGGGCGGACTCGAGCGCATGCTCGAACCCGCCGGGTTACGGCTCGAAAGGTCCGGCGAGGTGGCGCTCGCCTGGTCCTATCCCGACACCGACACGACCGTGCGCGCGCTGCTCGCGTCCGCCGGCGGCGCGCGGGCGTGCCGTGTCGCCGGCGAGCGACGCGTCCGAGAGGCGCTCGTCGCCGCGATCGCGCCGTTCCGAGACCGCTCCGGTGCGGTCTCGATCCACAACGTCTTCCGCTACGTGGTCGGCGTCAAGGCCTGAACCCACCCGGCGCGGAGCATCGAGCTCCGCGATCACCGAACGCGTGTGGAGGTGGTAGGGCAGTCGGCCCTTGAAGTGCTGGGTGGAAGCCGTTCCCACCGCGACGCGGCCGTCCGTAGGAACCTCAAGACGAGGCCCATCTGCTTCATCTCCAGAACGTCGTCGGCCATCGTGTCGCCACCTTTTCGAGGATCGTCGCGCCCCGCCTCGCATCTGATGATCTATTCGTAGACCCCGGAGCCCGGATCACAACTCGAAACCGGATGTCACAGATGGGCGCGAACCCGGCAACTAGCGCCATATGAGCACAGCAGCGAGCGCCAAGGTCATGATGCTCGGGGACTCCGCCGCCACAAAGGCGGCGGCGAGAACCGGGCGTCCGTCGGGCTCGGCGCTCGCCGAGTTCGAGCGGATCTACCGCGGCAACGTCGACGTCGTGACGGCGTACTTCGCGCGGCGCTGCGCCGAGCCGCAGGTCGTGGCCGATCTGACCTCGGAGACGTTCGTGCGTGCCGCCGGGGCATTCGCCAGCTTCGATCCGCGCCGGGGCTCCGCCCGCGCGTGGCTGTTCGGGATCGCCGCCCATGTGTTCGCCGGGCATTGCGCCCAGGCGGCCAACGGGCGCGACGCCGTCGCCCGGCTTGCTCAGCGCCGGCCGCTCGACGTCGACGAGACCGAGGAGCTTGCCGCCCGGATCGACGCCGAGCGTGACGGCCGGGAGCTGATCGAGCGCTGCTCGCAACTCCCCGACCTCGAGCGTGCTGCTGTCGAACTTGTCGACCTCGCCGGGTTGACGCCGAAGGAGGCCGCAATGGCGCTCGGCGTCTCCCGGGTCGTGCTGCGTAAGCGGCTGTCCCGGGCCAGGGCCCGGCTGAGAAAGGAGCATCAGCGCGATGAGTAAGTTCGAGGACCGCCTATGGCGGGAGATCGTGCGCAAGCACGGGGCCGACTTGGCCCAGACGACCACGCCGCCGGCCAGGCGTGCGCGGCGCGGTCGGCCGCGCCTGCTGGCCGGCACGACCCTCAGCCTCGCCGGGATCGGTGCCGCCGTGGTGCTGCTGGTCAGCGCCGCCGGCAGCCCGCCGGCGTTCGCGGTCAGCCGCAACGCCGACGGGACCGTCACGGTCACGCTCCAGCGCATCGATGCGATCCACGGCGCGAACGCGAAGCTCGCCGCGCTCGGGATCCGGGCGCGGCTGGTCGAGGTGATGCCCGGCTGCACCGTCAAAGCGCTTCCGCCCGGGGCGGTGGCGGCGATGAAGCTGGCTCAGAACGTGGCCGGACGCGCCCCTCACCAGGTGGCGATCACCCGGCTCGATCCGAGCAAGATTCCCGCCGGCAATTGGCAGGTGATCCCGACCTACCGAGTAGCCGGTCGAGTCCACGTCGAGAAGGCCCACCTGATCGCGGAGAGGGCGCCCGTGTGCTTGAGCTTCGTGGCGCCGCCCCCGTGCCATCCGGGCAACCCACGGATAGTCCGCCCGGCCGGAACCACCCCGGCCGAGGGTCAGAAGCGGGCCGGCGGCAACAGTGGCAACAGTGGCAACAGTGGCAACAGTGGGACAGTCTCGAGCGGCCCACGGCCGCAGGTCCCCGTCACGACGATGTTTGTCGGCTGCTACGTGCATGCCACTCCAGGGCACACCCCTGTCACTTCTCTCAGCGGCAACTCCGGCAACAGCGGGAACAGCGGCAACAGCGGCAACAGCTGACCCCGGCCTCCCGAGCAGCCATGGGCCGGCCTCCCGCGGCCCATGGCTGCTAGTCGGTGCGGCGGTCGCCTGGAACCTGCTGAGCCTGAGGGCGGAGACGGTCGGGGTTTCCTACCTCGACGACAGCTCCCTCCACGAGCAGATGGTGCGGTTCGCGACGCAGCAGTTGCGCGCCGGCCAGCTTCCGCTCGACAGGTGGTTCCCGTTCCTGGGTCTGGGCTCGCCGCAGTTCCTCCACTACCAGAGCCTGCCGGCCATGCTGGCCGGGCTGGCCGGGCTCGTCGTCGGGCCTGACGCGGCGTTCCGGTGGTCGCTCTATCTGCTGCTGTCGCTGTGGCCGGTCAGCGTGTATCTGGCCGCAAGGCTCCTCAGCGCGGGCCGGCCGGCGGCAAGCGCGGCGGCCGTGCTGTCCCCGTTCCTCGTGAGCAGGACCGGGATCGGCTACGAGCAGAACGCGTACGTCTGGATCGGGTACGGAGTCTGGACCCAGCTGTGGGCGTCGCTCACGCTGCCGCTGGCCTGGGGGTTCAGCTGGTGCGCGATCCGCGAAGGACGCCACCGGTTCGCCGCGGTCGCGCTCGTGTCGCTGACGATCGCTCTGCACTTCGAGACCGGGCTACCTGGCGCTGCTGCCACTGTTGCTGTGGCCGGTCGTCGCCGGCCGCCCGATCGCCACACGCGCGCGCCCCGCAGCGATCGTCGCCGGGGGCGCCCTGCTCGCGACCGCCTGGGTGATCGTCCCGCTGATCGAGCAACGACCCTGGGCGGCGACCAACGAAGCGCTCCACGGCACCCCGCTCGTCAATGGGTACGGCGCCGCACGCGTGCTCGGCTGGCTCGCCTCGGGTCAGCTGCTCGACCACGGGCGCATCCCGATCGTGACCCTGTTCGCGACGATCGGCCTGGCGCTCGCCGTCGCGCGCCGGCGAACGGATCCAGCCGCCCGCGCGCTCATCGTCGCGCTCGCCGCATGCCTGTTGCTGTCGTTCGGCCGGACAACGTTCGGAGCGCTCGTCGGGGTGATTCCCGGCAGCGGCGACATCTTCTTTCGCCGGTTCACGATGGGCGTTCAGCTCGCGGCGCTGCTGCTCGCGGGCGGCGGCGCCGCGTGGTGCGCCGGCCGGGTCTGGAGCGCGCTCGAGCGGCTGGGGCGCGCGCGGACGGCGGCCGCGGTCGCCGCGACGATCCTGGTTCTCGCGCCGGCATGGCTCGAGCAGCGATCATTCGACCGCCGCAACGCCGACCGCATCGCAGCCCAGCGGAGCGCGGACGGAATGCAGGGGACCGAGGTCGACCAGCTGATAACGCTCATCGAGGCGAACGGCGGCGGCGCGCGTGTACGCGGGCCTGCCGTCGAACTGGGGAACGGACTTCACCGTCGGCGCGGTCCCCGTGTTCAAGTACCTCGAGAGCCGGGACGTCGACGAGGTCGGCTACACGCTCCGAACCGCGTCACTCATGACCGGCCCCGAGGACCATTTCGACGAGCACGACCCGTCCGATTACGAGCTGTTCGGGATCCGCTACCTGATCCTGCCCGCGGGGTCGTCGCCTCCGATTCCGGCACAGTTGATCGCGCTCGCCGGCCCCTACGCGCTGTGGATCACGCCGACCGCGGGCTATGTCCGGGTCGGCACGATCGCCGGCACGCTCACGGCCGACCGGACCGACCTTGGCGCGCGGAGCGTTCCCCTGCTGCAATCCGCGCTGCCGGCGTCGGGGGATTATTTGAAGATTGTTTTCGGTGGACGCCAGGCCACGCCCCCGCCATTGCCCCGGGCGTCCCGCGGGCCACGCGCCGGTGAGGTGACCTCGGAGAGCGACGACCTCGCCGGCGGCGTCGTCAGCGCCACCGTCACCATGCGCCGGGCGGGCGTGGTCGTGCTCAGCGCGTCGTTCGACGACGGCTGGACCGCGACCGTCGACGGCCACCCGCGACCCACGAGCATGGTTTCGCCGGCGCTCGTCGCCACCCACGTCCCGGCCGGCACGCACACCGTCGAGTTCCGCTACCGGGGGTTCTCCGGCTACCCGCCGCTGTTCGCCGTGTGCGCGCTGACGCTGTTGGCGTTCGCCGGCGCCGATGCCGTGCGCCGGCGACGCGTCAGATCCCGGTTCTAAGAGCCGCCGATCGTGTTGTCGAGGCGCCAGGTCTTGCCGCCGTTCTTGGAGACGTACTGCAAGGTCGAATTGCTCCCGCTCGTCTCCCCGTCGACGAACGCGACCAGGTGGCCCTGGGGGTTCCTGATGACCGCCACCGGCAGCCCGAAGAACACGGCTCGATACCAATGCTGGCCGCCGTCGCTGGAGCTGTCGATCACCTGACCCGTCCCCCAGGCGAAGATCGTCTTCGGGCCGGCGATGCCGATGTAGATCACCGCGAGTGGTGCCTGGGCGGCGTTCAGATGCAGCGCCGGTCCATCGGTCTTCCAGGTCTTGCCGCCGTCGACGGTGGCCGCCGGGTACTGCGCCTGGCCGGTGTCCACGAGCGCGAACCCGCGCTTGGCATCGTTGAACACCCGGTGTCCGAAGATCTTGCTCGCGCTCACCGTTGAGCCCGGCGCCAGCGTGTTAGAAGGCCGGCTTATGAGCGTCGCGGTGACGGTTTGCTGCGGCCCCGCGGCAGCGGCCACCGACACGCCGGCGATGGCGGAGCCAAGCGCGACGGCACTCACGACAAGGATTGATACGACGGTGCGCATGAAAACCTCCGGTTCGACGAAGCCCCTCGACTCGCGCAGCCTAATGCAGCACGAGCCTGAGAACGATGATCAGCAGTCCGAGGAGCGCGCCGAACAGGGTCTGGAGCACGAGCTCGCGGCCCGTCCGCTTTGCGCGCACCGCGGCCAGGATCTCGATGAGCACGACGGTAATCGCCGACGTCCACACGCCGGCGGTCACCGCGGTCGACAGCGACGCACCGGCAGCCCAGAAGATCAGCACTGCGACGAGCGGGATCGCCGCGCCGAACAGGATCGGCACCTGGCGGACCATGATCCGCCCGAGCGGTTTGAGGCGGAGCGGCTCGCGCTCCTTCAGGCGCTCTGACGCGAACTCCGCATACGAGTGGGCGAACCAGTAGATCACCAGCGTGATCAGCACCGCGATGACGGTTTCCGCGTATGACTCACTGGCGGCCGACTCGGCCGCGAGCAGCGCCGCGACGGTCATCGTGCCGTAGATAGCGGCGCTCAGGTCCGACAGCATCGCTACGCGATCTGGGGCCGGAGGTCGGTCCACGGCCGCTCCGCCTCGAGCTCGGCCGCCAGCGACAGGAGGGTGCTCTCGTCGTCGTGGCGGCCGACCAGCTGCACCGCGATCGGCAGTCCATCTGCGCTGCGGCCGGCCGGGACCGAGGCGGCGGGCTGGCCGGTGATGTTCCACAGGATCGTGAACGGGACCCAGCCGGTCTCCCAGAAGTAGGTCGCGGTCGCTCCGCGTCCTTCCATCGCGCCGGCCGGCACCGCGGGTGCTGCCATCACGGGCGTCAGCAGCACATCGAAACCCTCGAACATCGTGCCTATGCGCGCGGACATCGCACTCTCGGCCGCGAGCAACCGCTCGACCATACGGTCGGATACGAGTGCACCCGGCCGAGCGAACGCGCGCGTCCGGCGCTCGAGCCGCTGGGGTCGCTCCGCGCTGCCGACGATTTCGCGGACCGCCCGGAACAGCAGCGCCACGATCACCGGGACGTCGCGCGGGCGCATGTCGACCGCGCCTTCGACCACCGTGTGCCCGAGCGAGCGCAGGACATCCGCGGTCGACTCGAGCGCCGCGTCCACGTCGTCGGACAGCCGGCCACGCGTGCCGGTCGGGAAGCCCTTCGCGAGCGCGATCCGCAGGCGTTCCGGCCGCGTGTGGGCGGCCTGCGCGAACCGGCGATCCTCGCCGGCGAGCACGTCCAGCATCACGCCGGTATCGAGCACCGAGCGCGTCAGAGATCCGAACACGACCCAGTGCATGCCGTCGCTGTCGTGGGGAGCGCGCGGCACGCGATCGCGCTGCGGCTTCAGTCCGAACAGCCCGCAGCACGCCGCCGGAATCCGGATCGAGCCGGCTCCGTCGGCACCCAATGCGACCGGCACCATTCCGGCGGCGACGGCTGCGGCCGACCCACCGCTCGAGCCGCCTGGCGTCCGCTCGGGATCCCATGGGTTGCGCGTCACGCCCCACGTCACCGACTCGGTGAACGGCCACAGCCCGAGCTCGGGCATCTTGGTCTTGCCGAGCACGATGCCGCCGGCGGCCCGGACGCGGCGCACGACTTCGGCATCGGCCGCCGCGCGCGTCACCATCGCGCCGGTGCCGTGGCTCGTGATCTCGCCGCCGATGTCGATCTCGTCCTTGACCGCGACCGGCACGCCGAGCAGCGGCCGGCTCTCACCTGCCCGCAGCCGGGCATCCGCCTGCGTCGCCTCGAGCAACGCGCGCTCTGCGTAGACCGCGACGAACGCGTTCAGCTCGGGGTCCAGGCGCGCGATCCGGCTTAGTGCGAGCTCAACCAGCTCGCGCGCCGACACCTCGCCCCGCCGTACCAGCTCGACCTGGCCGGATACACCCGCGAATGCGACGTCTTCGTCGAGCACCCGCGGATCCTATGTGCCCGCGCGAGCCGCTACGGAGTTGAGTCGCCCGGCTTTGGTCCCATGCTGGGAATGGCGGCCTCGAGCCAGCGGCTGAGCGCGCGGCGACCCACGAGCGTGATCTCGCCGTCGGCTCCCAACCAGTCCCGCACGCGCAGCTCGCGCACGATCCCGAGCGCGTCGCTCGGCCCGGGACCGCCGCCCCTCGCCGCCAGCGCCTCGGTCCCCGGCTCCACCATCCAGCGGCCGGATTCGAGCGCAGCCAGCGCGATGCCCTGCTCGTCGGTCGGCATGTCCAGCGGATGCGGCCCCGCACTCCTCAGTGGGTCATCGCTCCGCAGCGGGTCGCGGCTCCCCGGCGGATCCTGGTTCCGCGACGGGTCCCGGCCGGCCGGCGGCCGCCATGGGCTCGGCATCCGCATCGGGAACTCGTCCTCGAATCGCTCCGCGTTGGATCGCAGCCAGCTCGCGGCGCCCTCGACCCATTCGCGCGCGGCGCCGGCGTCCACGCCCAACATCTGCGCGAACTCGTCGACGTCGATGTTGTCTACTGCGCGTTCGACGGAGCGACCCAACTCCCGCGCGATCGCGCGGAGCGTCTCCTCGAAGCCCTCGCCACTCGGTTCGTCATCAGCCATGAGCACATGATGACACGGCCCAGATCGGTTCAATGGACAGAACATGAGCTGCGACTGGTTACTGGTCGATGGATCCAGCCTGATCTTCCGCGCCTATTACGGCGTGCCCGCCGGCGAGCCGGGTCCCGACGGCTTTCACGCGAACGCGATCCGTGGGTCCCTCGAGCGGCTCGGTCGCCTGATCGCGCAGCGCCGGCCGCGCCATCTGGCGGTGGCCGACGACGAGGCGTGGCGCCCGGATTGGCGGGTGGAGCTGATCCCGACGTACAAGTCCCACCGGGTGGCCGAGCCCGTCCCGGCCGGGCTCGAGCCGCAGCTTCCGGTGATCCGTGAGCTGCTCGCGGCGATCGGCATCGACATGGTCGGCGTGGCCGACCACGAGGCCGAGGACGTGATCGCGACCTGGTGCCGGCTGGCGCCCGGCACGATCGAGATCGCGAGCGGCGACCGCGACCTGTTCGCGCTCGTCGAAGACGAGCGCGTGTCCGTCCTGTATCCGGAGAAGTCGGGCACGACCGTGATCGACGAAGCCGAGGTGACCCGGCGCTACGGCGTTCCGGGCCGGAGCTACGCGGACTTCGCGATCCTTCGCGGCGATCCCTCCGACGGGCTTCCCGGCCTCAAGGGCGTCGGCGCCGTGACCGCGGCCGGGATGATCCGCCGGCACGGCGACATCGCCGGCGTGCTCCGCGAGCGCGAACTGCGCGACGCCGACCGCGAATACCTTGAGCGCGCGATCAGGGTCGTGCCGCCGGTCGAGGACCTGCCGATCGCCCTTCCCGCCGGTCGGCGAACCTCGTATCCCGACGACGACGTCGCGATGCAGGCGCTCGCGGACCGCTACGGCGCGCGGGAGGCGTGCACGCGTCTGCTGTCCGCCGTGCGCCGCCTCGCCTCGAACGGTTGACCGCAAGGCGTGATCGACCTCAGAACGCGTGGTTCAGCGCCGCCACGATGCTGACCTCGTCGGCCTCGCCGAGGTAGGCGGCGTGGTTGCAGGCGCTGTTGATCGCGGACTCGACGCTCCCGGGGGCCGGCGCGGCGCTGACGTGCTCGGTGATGTACAGGTGGGCGTAGGCCGTCTGCTGGGCCGCGCTCGCGGAGCTCCACGCCGAACACGAGGATGAGTCGGCCAGCGCGCTGGCCCTGGCGCTCGGAAGCGCCGCAGCGGCCATCACCCCGACCAGCACGACCACGATCACGATCGCTCCGGCGGTGGCGCGCTTGTGCCGGAGGATGATCGCCTTGACGCTCGGCCCATCCGGACCCATACGGCTTCAGGATGGCACGCCGCGGTGGTCGCTGGCGCTACTCCGCCACCTGCACAACCTGACAATCGAGCGGTTACAGCGGGACCGTGTCAGGGCGCGCATGCCCCACATGCATGCTCTGACACGGTCTCGCTAGGGCGCGCCAATTGTCAGGATTTGCAGCTTATTTCCGGCCACCTTCGGCCTGCGTGCGCCACCGAGAACCGAACCCTCCCTCCAGATGCCCGCCGTTCAAACCGCCCGCCCCGCACCGCCCGGTGCGGAGATCGGGCCGGCGCGAAAGCCGCGCCGGCGCCCCCGCCGGCGCCACCCTCAGCCGCAGCCCGTGATGCCGCCGTCGAGCGGGATCACGGCGCCGGTCAGGTATGACCCCGCTCGGGAGGCCAGGAACAGGGCGAGGCCGGCGGCGTCATCAGGCCGCCCGATCCGGCCGAGCGGGACCATCCGCTCGACCTCGGCCCGCTTCTCGGGGGTGTCGAGCATGAACGCCATCATCTTGCTCTCGAACGGTCCCGGGGCGATTGCGTTGACCGTGATGTGCTCGCCGGCGAGCCGCCGGGCGAGGTGGCGCGTGAGCATGTGCACCGCGGCCTTGCTCGCGCTGTAGCTGTAGTTCTCGACGAGCGGGACGCGGATCCCGTCGACCGAGCCGATGTTGATCACCCTCGCCGGGTCCTCGGCGCCGGCGGCGGCCCTCAGCGCCGGCAGTAGCGCCACGGTCAGGTGGAAGATGCCCTCGAGGTTCGTGTGGATCACCCGGTCCCACCCGGTCGCCGGGAACTCCTCGAGCGGCGCACCCCAGGTCGCGCCTGAATTGTTGACGAGGATGTGGAGCGCGGGCCACCTTGCGCGGACCGCCTCGGCCAGCGCCTTCGCGCCCTCGGGGGTCGAGAGATCGGCCGGGATCGCCTCGCAGTCGCCGTGCTCGCGCAGACTCGGCCGCCGCCGCCTCGAGGTCGTCGGCCTTGCGCGACGCGATCACGACCCGAACGCCCGCCTGCACGAGGCCCCCAGCGATCATCAGCCCGATCCCGCGCCCACCGCCGGTGACGACCGCGGTCTTGCCCGAGACGTCGAACAGGTCCACGCGGCGCATCCTATGTCCGCACTAAAGGTCAGCGCGCCGCGCGGTCGATCATCGGAATGTTCGGGGACACCGGACGGTCGTGCCCACCGCCTACGACCCTGCCTGCACTGCCCTTGCGACGACTGAAGCACCAACAGCGAGTAGAGATCCACATCGACAACGACGACCACGTCGTCGCCTGTCGCGTGGCCGCGGTTCAGGGCAGCGTCGCGACTCTGACTCGCATCACCGAGCTTCCGGCCGACGAGATCGCCAAGTTCACCCCCGGAGTGCTCGGGTACATGCTGTTCGAGCACCGCGGGGCGATGACCGCGCTCAAGGGGATCGCCACCGCCAGCTCGACCGACGAGACCGAGCTCGCGTTCGTCGTGATCGACGGGGTCCAGCTGCCCGAGCGCCGCGCCGCCGAGCGCGTGAGCCTGCGCGCCCTGGCGCGGATTTCCGGCCCGAAGAGTGACAACGGCGCCGGCACGATCGAGACCCCGGCGACGAACGTCAGCGCCGGCGGGGTCCTGATCGAGCGTCCGGTCGGGCTCGCCGACGGCGCGACGTTCCGGCTCGAGCTCGTCCTCGAGCACGACCCCGAGCCGATTCGCTGCGGGGCGAGGATCGTCCGCGCGACCGCGACGCACGTCGCGCTGAAGTTCATCGAGATCCAGGACGCCGACCGCATCCGGCTCGCCGGCATGATCCGCGGCCGGGCGCTCGCCGTCGGCTCGTAACTGGCCGTCGGCTCGTAACTCGTCGGAGCGTCACGGTTCGTAGGAACCCGGCGTCCAGGCGCGGGTGCTGACGGCGATCCCGTTCCAGGCGTTGATCGTCACGATCAGGCTGACCAGCGCCGCGAGCTCGTCCTCGCTGAAGTGCTCGGCGACCGCCTCGTAGGCCTCGGTCGGGACATGGTCGTCGGCGACGAGCGTGACCGACTCGGTGAACGCAAGCGCAGCGCGCTCGCGCTCGGTGAAGAACGGCGTCTCCCGCCACGCGCTGAGTGCGTACAGCCGCTGCTCGGTCTCGCCGATCGCGCGCGCGTCCTTGGTGTGCATGTCGATGCAGTAGGCGCAGCCGTTGAGCTGCGAGGCTCGGATCCGCACCAGCTCACGCAGCGGCGGGTCGAACTCGACCTTGTCGAGCTGCTTGGTCGCGGCGTGGTCGAGGTGAGCCATCGCGCGAGCGAAGTCGGCCGCGTGCGCGTCGAAGTCCAGCCGGACTGGGATCTGGTGGTGTTCTTGTGTAGTTGTCATGCCCACAACCTAGCTGTGATGCGGCCCAGGGTTAAGATCCAATCTGATGGCAAGAACATGGGCCATTTCTGGGGTCGACCTGCACCTCGACCTCACCGGCACCCGGGTCAGGGCAGCGCTCGAGTCCGCGCTGCGCGACGCGGTCTCGACCGGCCGGCTGCGTCCTGGCGTCCGCCTGCCGTCCTCGCGTGCGCTCGCCGCCGACCTGACCATCGCGCGGAACACGGTCGCCGAGGCGTACAGCCAACTCGTCGCCGAGGGCTGGCTGACCGCGGTGCAGGGCTCCGGGACGCGCGTCGCCGAGCGGCCCGCCGCGACCCACGCGGGAGCTCCGGCCAGTGAGCCGTCGGCACCCCGGGTCCGATACGACCTGAATCCGGGCTCGCCAGACCTGTCCGCCTTCCCGCGCTCGGCGTGGCTCGCGGCCACCCGGCGGGCGCTCGGCGTCGCCTCCTACGAGTCGCTCGGCTACGCCGACCCACGCGGGTTGCCGGAGCTTCGGGCCGCGCTCGCCGACTACGTTTCGCGCGCTCGGGGGGTGAGGGCGACCCCCGACCGCGTCGTGATCTGCTCGGGCTTCACGCAAGGGTTCCGGCTGTTGTGCGAGGCGCTCCGCGCCCGCGGCGCGCGCACACTCGCGATCGAGCGCTACATACAGCCGGCCACCGCCGAGGTCGCCGCCGCGTGCGGGTTCAGGCTGGCGGCGATCGACGTCGATGACGAAGGCGCGGCGGTCGAGCAGCTGGGCGCGGCCGATGTCGCGCTGCTGACCCCCGCCCACCAGTTCCCGATCGGGGCGCCGCTCGTGGCACGGCGCCGGGCGATCGCGGTGGAGTGGGCGCTCGCCTCCGGCGCCGTGATCGTCGAGGACGACTACGACGGCGAGTTCCGCTACGACCGCCACCCGCTCGGCTCACTCCAGGCGCTGGCGCCGGACCGGGTCGTGTACGCGGGCACTGCCAGTAAGACGCTCGCGCCCGGTCTGAGACTCGGGTGGCTCGTCCTCCCCACCGACCTGATCGACGACTTCGTCGCCGCCAAGGCGCACGCGGACCGCAATAGCAGCGCGATCGACCAGCTGACGCTGGCGGAGTTCATCGCGTCCGGCGCGTATGACCGGCACGTTCGCCGGTCCCGGCTCGTCTACCGGCGGCGGCGGGACAGACTGGTGGCGGCGTTGGGCCGGCGGGCGCCCCGGGTTCGGATCTCCGGGATCGCCGCCGGCCTGCACGCGCTCCTCGAGCTCCCGGGCGACCTGCGCGAGCAGGATGTCGTCACCCGCGCCGCTGAGCGCGGCGTCTCGGTCCAAGGGCTCGGCGGGTACGCCCACGGTGCGCACACCCATGCTCCGGCGCTCGTCGTCGGTTACGCCAAGCCGCCCGAGCACGCGTTCACGGCCGCGATCGCGCGCCTGGCGGCCGTGCTGCGCGACGTTATCGGGTGAGTGCCCCGCCAGGTTGCAACGTGGAGGTCATCAGTCGCTGACGGTGACCGAGCTATGCGTGTGCGGATTCACAAGGCGGGTTCCGGTGAGCGTGCACGATGCCTGCTGATAGCCCTCGCTCTCGAGCTTGCGGATCCGGAGCTCGAGCCGCTCCGCCGAGCGGAGGTTGCGCTCCACCGCGGATCCCGCCGCGGAGCTATGTGACGTACCGCCGGCGGCGGTGGCCACCCCTGTGCCCGCGAGGGCCAGCGCCAGGCCTACGCCGACGGCGGCGGCGCGCATGCGGGAGACGGACAGGCGACGAGGACGGTCGACGGTGGAGTTGAGCTGCGGCGACATGAGCGATCCTCCGGGGCTAGGGGGGCGGCGGTGTCCGGTGGACCTTCGTTCAGGTCTTCCGGGCTGATGGGGGAACTCTCCCGCCGGCGGCGCCCCGCGGCCACGGCGCTTGACGCAGTCCCTGTGAGTCCTTTGACCTGTTCTCGCCGGTCCAGAGCCGCCGTCAGACGAGGCCGCCGGCGTGGCGGCGCAACGCTTCGGCGTCGAGGATCGTCAGGGTGCGGCGCCCGGTCGTGACGCAGCCCAGCGTGCGGAGTGCCGCGAGCGCCTTGACGGTGGCCTCGCGGGAGGCGCCGCACCAGCTCGCGAGCTGCTCCTGAGACAGGGGCAGCTCGACCGTGATCCCGTCGGCGGTGTGCTCGCCGAACTGGTCGCCGAGCTCGAGCACTCGCCAGGCGACCCGCCCGAGCGTGTCGAGCGCGGCGAACTCCAGACGCTTGCGATCGGCGTCGCGCAGCCGGACCGCGAGCACCCGGATCAGCTCGTTCGCCGTGTCCGCATCCCGGAGCGCGCGCGTCAGCACCGAGGCGGGGGCGACGATCGCGCCGACCTCGTCGACGGCGAGCGCCGTCGCCGAGCGCGGCTCGCCGTCGAGCGTCGACAGCTCGCCGATGACGTCACCCGGTCCCCGCAGCCCGAGCACGATCTCACGGGCACCGGGCGCGACACAGCTGATCACCACCCAGCCGCTCTCGATCATGAACACGCGCTCGGCTCGGTCGCCCTGGGTGAACAGAGCCTGACCGCGGCGAAACTGGACGCGGTGGCCGTCGCGGCGCAGCGCATCGCCGAGCAACGAGCCCTCGGGCCTTGCGGTCATGATTCGCCGCATCTTTTCACGCAGGCAAGACCGCAGTAATCTGGATGTGGGGTCATGGACGAACAGGCGGACGAAGGAGCGACGGAGCGCGCCGGGGAGGAAGAGGCGCTCGATCCGCTGCTGGTCGCGCCGGCGGCGGTCCTCGAGGGGTTGCCGGACGCGGTCGTCGCGGCGGCGCGCGACGGGCGGATCGTGTTCGTGAACGCGATCGCCGAGGAGCTGTTCGGCTACCCCCGGCATGAGCTCCTGGGCCGACCGGTCCAAGTGCTGTGGCCCGAGCGCGTCCGCGAGCGCTACAGCCGCAACATGGAGCTGTACTTCGCCACCGAGCACCCGATGCGGTTCTCGATCGCGGCGTGGGGATTGCGCCGCGACGGCTCGGAGTTCATCGGCGAGATGAGCTGGGGGATCGTCGAGACCACCGCCGGGCTCGCTGCTGCTCGCGGTCGGGCGCGACATCTCCGAGCAGCGCGCCGCCGAGGCTCGTCTGCGCGCGGTCGCGGCGATGGGCGAGCGAGCGCTGGCGGGCGCCGATCCTGCCGACCTCGCCGGCGAGGCGATCGAGCGGCTGCGCACGCTGCTGCCGATCGCGGCCGCGGAGGTGCGGCTCGCCGGTGGCTCGTCGCTCGCGTCGTACGGACCGAATCCGGACGCGGGGGTGCGCTTTGCGATCGGCACCGGCGACGAGCTGCTCGTCGCGCCCACACGGGCCGCTGCGCGGAGGAGGAACTGAGCTTCGTGCGCGCGGTCGCGCACACGCTCGCCACTGCTCTGGCGCGGCTCCGTGACGAGGAGCGGATGCGCCACGAGGCGGTTCACGATCCGCTGACCGGGCTCGCGAACCGCACGCTGCTGCGCGACCGCCTCGAGCACGCGCTCGCGCGCTCCGAACGCGAGCGGCGGCGCGACCGCGGTGCTGTTCGTCGACCTCGACAACTTCAAGCAGGTCAACGACGCCCACGGCCACGCCGCCGGCGACGTCGCGCTGGTGGAGCTCGGCCGGCGACTGCAGACGGCGGTCCGCCCGGGTGACACGATCGCGCGGCTCGGCGGCGATGAGTTCGTCGCGCTGTGCGAGCACGTCGACGAGGAGTCGGCGCTCGCGGTCGGCCGGCGTCTGCTCGAGGCGATCGGCATGCCGTTCACCGCCGGAGAGGTGCGCCACCGGCTGTCGGCCAGCATCGGAATCGCGCTCGGGCACTGCGACGCCGACGCGCTGCTCGCCAGCGCCGACGCGGCCACCTACCGCGCCAAGGCGGCCGGCCGCGGCCGCATCGAGCTGTCGGGGCGGTAGATCCGACGCAAGATCACGGCGCGGGTGTGCGTTCCATCATCACCACGGACGGTCGAGATGGTGACTGACACACACTCCAACCCGGCGCGCGCGGCGGCGCGTCGCGCGCCGCGCGCAAGGCGCAGACGCACTCTCCACACTCAGGGCAAGCTTCGATTCGCCAGCGGGATCGTGCTGATGATCGCGCTCGTCACCGCGGGCTTCGGAATCGAGTCATACCTGCGGGCCGAGCGCTCGCAACGTCGCGTCGCGGCGCTGCAGGCGGACCTGGAGGCCCTCGGGCAGCGCGTCGGCGCCGACGAGCGAGCAGCGGCCGGCGATCGGCGGCACGCGCGCAGCGTCGCCGCGCGAGCTGCCGCGGCGCAGCAGTCGGTCAAGCGAATGGCCTGGCAGCTCCAGAGCCTCCCGAGCGAAGCGCAGCTCGCCGGCCTGCGGACCGAGGTGGCCGACTACGCAGCCTGCGTCCCCCAACTCCAGAACGAAATCGCCGGTCTCCGCCTGAGCTGGAGAATCAACGCTGCCAAACCGGCCGCCGACTCCTTCAAGCTGTTCAGCGCGACGCCGGCGTCGGCGTCGTGCTAGTTCACTGCGCCAATGTCAGTTCACCTCTGTGAAGGTGACGCCCCGCGCGGTAGGCGGAGCGTCACCTCTCACACTCAGCTCAGCTTGAAGATGAAGTCGTATTGCTTTCCGCCATCGCGCGACAGGAGCGACATCTCACCGCGCTTGTCGCGGTAGGCGCCGGTCCCGCCGGTGATCGACAGCACGCTGTTGCGCGTGTCGTAATACGGCCCCTGGACCGTTATCTGACCGGCCTTCAGGAACGTCGTCCACAGGCACTCCCAGATGCCCTGCGCCGGGGCAACCCGGATACAGAAACCCTCGTCGTGCCCGACCTGCTTGGTATTTGCGACGTTGAACACCGGATTGTTGAAAGTCAGCACGTTGCCCTTAACGTCCTTGCCACCGACCCCGGGATTCTCGAGGTCGGTGTTCGCGTGCTCGATCACGTGAACCGTCGTGCCGGCGACGTGAGCTCGAGTCGGCTTGGCCGAGCTCGTCCCGGCGGCGATCGCTCCCGCCGTCAGCGCCGCCGTCGCGGCCAGCACGAACATGCCGCCGCGTTTCTTGCCGTATTGCAAGGGTCTCCCTCCTCATAGTGGACTCCAGAACCGGCGATCGTATGCCGTGGGACTGGGCGGCGTCCAGGGCCGCCACCGATCCCGCTCCACCGAGCCGCCGAGCGCGACCGGCCCAGGCGCGCCACCATCTCCGGACGAGCGCCGGCCGGCCGCCGGCGCACGATGTCCCGCCGACCACAAAGGAGAACCCTGTGCAGATCACCCGAAACTCCCTCGACACCAGCCCCGGGCCGAGCGAGTGGTTCACCGGGAGCGTCTACCTCGACCCGATCGCCGCGCCGTCAGAGCCCTCCCGCCTGGCAGCCAACAGCGTCCACTTCACTCCCGGCGCCCGCACCGCGTGGCACACCCACCCGTTCGGACAGACGATCTTCGTCACCGAGGGCATCGGGCGCTGCCAGCACCGCGGCGGGCCGGTCGAGGTCATCCGGCCCGGCGACCGCGTGCACTTCGAGCCCGGCGAGCACCATTGGCACGGCGCCGCCCCCAATCGCTTCATGACCCACATCGCGATGCAGGAGGTCGACGACCAGGGCAGCTCCGCGACCTGGGGCGAACACGTGACCGACGAGGAGTACCGCGCCGAGCCGGCGTCGTAGCTACCCCGACATGTCCACCGGGTAGACCTTGGTCGGTTCGATCGTCACGACCACGCGCTTGTCCCCGGGCTGATCATGCTGGGTGAGGTCCGCGGAGTACTTCGCGCCGAGCTTGCTCGCGAACGCGAGGTCGTCGTCCGGTTCGACCCGCGCGTTTCCCCGGACCACGAGATAGCGGTACGGGTTCTCGAGGTCGAGCAGCATCGCGCTGCACTTGGGTCGCTGCATGAGGTTGCGAGTCTTGAGCCGGGCGGTGTTGAGCGAGAACTTCAGCTCACCGTCGTCGTGGAGGAACCAGACCTCGGTCATCTGCGGGAATCCATCCCCGCCGATCGTTGCCAACGACGCGACCTGACCGTCCAGCAGGTCGGTGTGAGAGTCAGGAAAGGTGGTCATGGCGACATTCTGACCTAGAGGCCGACGCCGCGGGCGGATCTTTGGCGCGGAGCGACCTCGGCCTACATGGCGGGGTCGTAGTAGTAGCCCCACATCTGCAGATCGGGGCTCCTGGCCACGACCATGCTGACCGCCGCGTTCCACGACGCCCACGAGTCAGGCACTATCCATTTGGGCGTCGTGCGGCGAGGCAAGCCGGGGCCCATCTCCGAGCACCACAGCGGCAGCCGCTTGGAAGCCGCCCAGGCCGCGGTCTGGGGAACCTGCAGCAGCCCGTCCACCTTGGTGTGGTAGCAGTGGGCAGCGATCGCCTGCACGCCCGGCGGCCGCCCGTGCGCGAAGCCCTGCTGGATCGCGCTGAATCCCCACGGGCTGAACTCACCGTAGACGCGAATCGCGCGCGGGACGAGCGTCACAAGGACCGGCTCGACCGCATTCCACACTTTGCGGTAGTTCTGTCCCGCGGTTCGCCCGTCCCGGCTGAGTGAGACCGTCCCCTGGCCGTAGGCATTGGGCATCGACAGATCCTGCTCGTTACCGACCCCCACGGCCCACACGAACGGCGCGTACGTCGGGAGCACCCCCCGTACGTAGGCCGCGACCTGAGTCGGGTTCAGGTGATTGTTGAACTGGAGCGAGATATACACCCGGAAGCCCGCCGCGTGGGCATCCTCGACGCAGCCGATGCCGGCGCCGGCCGCCGCGTCCTGGGGCGACAGGATCAGGCGCAGAACGTTGGCGTGGTTCGCGCGCAGGAACGGATTGACGTTTCGGTTCGCCAGGCACGCGGTCTCGCTGCTGACCGCAAACCACGAAGGCCGGCGGGCGGACGCGATGGCGGGCGCGATCATCAGTACGGTGGCCGCCGCCATCGCGACAAGCGCTCCGATGCCGAGAACCCGCCTACGGGTCGAGATGTTGCTGATGTCCTTGCTCACGTCCACGGGTAGTCCCATTTCTCCGAGCGCCGAGGTGCGTGCCGCCGCCGGGATTCAGCCGGTCGCTACGTTCGGCATCCGGACGACGTACACCTGCCTTGACCCGCCGTAACCCCCAAGCAGGTCGTTCTTACAGTGCTATTGGGATTCTCTCCGGCGATTCTTCACCGCGCCGAACAGTCTGACGAGCCAATGCGAACGGTTGGCGACGACGCGGACCCCTCGGTCCTCTGGCGGCTGGCCCGAGTGCTGATCGTCGCGGTCGGCTTCGCCGCCGCGGTCACGGTCGCGTTCGCCACCGGGGCCGTCAGGATTCCCGGCCTGACGGACGGCCCCCACAAGGCCCAGGCGAGCGACCAGGCGGCACTCGCCGCCCAGCAGACAGCCGCCGACAAGCAGTGGGCGTCGGCAACGTGCACGAACGTCCTCGACTGGAAGAAGGAGATCGCGCGCGACGGAACGAGCCTCAGCCTGAGCTTCGGCGCAGTGGCGCGGATCCAGGATGCGATCACCGCGACGACTCGCCTCGCGAGCCAGCTTGACACGGCCGGCCTGCCCCGGGCGCGCAGACAGCGCAGGCGCGAGCCGAGCTGACCCAGCTGCGGTCCGACATCGAGTCGCGCCTGCGCGACCTCGAAGGCGCCGCCGGCAGCGTCGCCGGCGGCAACCTCGCCGCGATCGGGACGCTGCTCGGCGACCTTCAGAACGACAAGGACCTCGGCACGCAGGTCACGAGCGAGCTCCGCCACGTGGTCTCCGTCGATCTCGGGCTGTCGCTCGCCGAGACCAGGGCGTGCCGGCAGCTCGTCGGCATCCCCATCTGATCCGCCCCGGGCGCCCCCCATCTGACCCGTCCCGGGCGATACTGTCGCCGGATGGAGCGCAACGTGCTCGGCGGCCCGCTCGAGACCTGCGGCGGCGACCCGCTCACCGGCTTCTACCGCGACGGATGCTGCCGCACGGGCCCTGGTGACTCCGGCAGCCACACGATCTGCGCCGTCGTGAGCAGCGAGTTCCTCGAGTACCAGCGGACCATCGGCAACGACTTGAGCTCGCCGGTTCCCGACTACGACTTTCCCGGCCTCGTGCCCGGCGACCGCTGGTGCGTCACGACCTACGCCTGGACGCGCGCGCACGAGGCGGGCGTCGCCGCGTTCGTCGTGCTTGCCGCGACCCACGAGCGTGCCCTCGACGCGGTGCCCCTGGACCTGCTCGAGCAGTACGCCGTCGACGTGCCCGCCGACCCCGGCTCGATCGACGCTACTTGAGCAGCTCGACCGTGAGCGACGAGGGCGAGGCCGCCGAACGGGCGATCGTGTAGACGCCGCCGGCGAGCTCGGGGAGCTGTCCGGGGCAGCGGCGTCAGGTGCGGCGTGTCGGCGGTCGGAGAGGGTGAGCCGCAGGCGGTCGCCGGCGGCGATCGTCGCGAGCGTCGGGAAGATCTGGATCTGGTACTCGGTCACCGCGCCGGGCGTGACGGGCTTGGCCGACGCCTGCGTGTAGGGGTGGTACGGCAGCACGGTCATGCCGCCCGGCCGTCCAGGACCGGCTCTGGTCCACCGCGCGCAGCGAGCCGAGCAGCGCGCCCTCGGTGAGCGGGTAGGAGGCGCCGCTAGGGGTGACGTCCTCGAGCTCGGCGACGAGCTCGGTCTCGGAGGTGGTCGAGCTCGCGTATACGGTGGCGGTGATCGGTCCGGCGACCGTCTCGGGATGGGACGAGCGGAGCCGAGGTGTAGGTGATCGCCCACGGCCCGGCCTGGGTCGAGCTGGTCGTCGTCGGCGCACGGCGCGAGCAATCCCGCGGTGCCCGCCGGGACCGAGATGCCGCCCATCGACCACTGGTCGATCGGGCGTCCGCAGGCAGCGCCGATGGGGCTCCAGACGAGGGTGTCGCTGCGATCGCAGTCGGGGACGGGACCGGCACCGGCGTGGAGCCGGTGACCGTCCCGAGCACGCCACTGACCGGCGGGGAGCCGAGCCGCTGACCGTGCCGAGGACGCCGCTGACCGGCGACGGCGCCGACCCGGCGAGCGTCCCGCCCGGCACGGTGGGTGACGCGGCAGTGGCTGACGGCGCAGACGTCGTCAGCGTGCCGCCGGGGCCGAAGTACAGACGCGTGGGCGTCGCCCCGGTGAACGGATAGGTCGAGGTCTCGTCGAACTGCCCGCTGCCGAGGTCGTAGTAGTGCAGCGGCGTCGGCGTCCGCGCCATGCCCGGTCCGCTCGTGCTTGAGCCAGGTGTCGAACCACTCGAGCTCGAGCGGGTCGACGTTGACCGAGGAGCCGTTGAGGTGCTCCCATGGGCCGACGATCAGCTGATAGCGCCCGGTCGTCCGCTGGCCGGACTGCATCGGCGCGGTGGCGCTGCGGCCGTCCCAGGCGTTCTGCAGCTCGGCGTAGTTGAGCGGCTCGCCGTTCTGGAAGATGTCGAACTCCCCGCCGACCAGGTAGGCGGGGATGTGGTTGGCGACGACGCGCGCGAGGATGTTCTGCGGGTTGCGCGCCTGCCAGTAGGAGCCGTCGTAGGCCTCGTCGCCGCCGGTCAGGATGTCCTCGGTCTGGGCGGCGTGGTAGCGTCGCCAGGCCGTTCGCGTGGTCGGCCTCGATGCCGGCGAGGTCGGACAGCAGCGTCGGGTCGCTCGCCGTGTCGGTGACCGGGTTGGCTCGTGTTGCAGCGCGGCGGTCAGCCCGAGGTAGGTCTCAGCGAACTCGAAGTCGAGCAGCCCGCCCATGAACGAGGTGTCGCGGTAGATGTCGTTGGCGCTGACCATCGGGAAGATCGCCTTGAGCGGCGAGTGCCGGCCGACCGCGCCGGCGAGCAGCAACTGGTCGATCCCCAGATACGACGGTCCGTAGGTGCCGACGCGCCCGTCCGAGTGCGGGCAGATGCGCGGCCCAGTTCGACGACCTTGATCGCGTCCTGCTGCTGGACCGGGTCGAACAGGCCCCAGCTGCCGTTCGAGTCGCCGGTGCCGCGGACGTCCTCGACGACCTCGATGTACCCGCGCTCGGCCAGGTAGTCGTCCGCGCCGCCGGTGGCGACTCGCGCCGCCCGGGCGAGGCCGCCGAGCCGGGGCTGCTCGAGCCGCCCTGGCCCTTGCCGTACGGCGTCATCGTCAGCAGCACGGGGAACGGGCCTTTGGCGGGTGAGCCCGACGCCGTCGTCGGATAGATCTCGTTGACCCTGATCGTCGTGCCGCCGGCGCCCTTGATCCTGATGTCGTTGGTCGACGCCGTCCCGTACGCGGCCTTCTCCGGCGTCCAGTGACTTCCCGACGCAGCGCTCGCCGAGACGACGCTCGCCGGCAGCTCCGGATCAAGCCCGACGAGGCTCGACGGAGCCGACTCCACCGCCGGCGCGCCCGGCGGCGGCGAGGGCGAGACCGCCAGGGCCGGCGCGGCGCCGAGCGCGACGCAGGCAACTCCGGTTCCGAGCGCAATCGCGCTCCTCAAATTCATACGCAGACGAGCGATTCCAGGCATCAGGCGAGCCTCCCGCTGAGCGAGATACCCAAAGCCCCGGATTTCTAGACATCAGACCGGTATGTCTCATTCGAGCCATTCGCCGATCAATGGAAGAACGCGAACGTCCGGACCTCGATGCTGTGCCGCGCCACCGGGGTATCCACGGTCGGATCCCGGAAAGCCGAGTGCAGGACCCGCCAGGCGCGGCTGTGGTCGGAATCGTGGAAGACGAAGAACAGCACCTCGTCGCGGGTCATGTCGGGGAAGTACCACCACTCGTGGTCGGGGCTGTAGACGAACTCCGACCCGCTGGTGATCATCTGCGACTCGTCGACCTCGACGAACGGGTCCTCGGGGATCCGGTCGACGAAGTACAGCTGGTTGGGCCGACCCTCGTCGTCGCGCAGGCTGCGGAAGTCGCACAGCGCGAGCGGCCAATCCTGGGGTGGCGGGCTGAACACCCGCCAGAAGCTGGCGGCCAGGGCACGGCGGTAGCCGGGACCGTCGGGAAAGTGCTCGGCATACACGCGCGGCGCGGTCATCGCAGCTCCCTCGGGGCCGTAGTCGATGTGGACGAGCGCCGCCTGCGGCTGTGAGGCATGTTCGGCGGGAGCGGCCGAGCGGCGGAGCACCGCCCCGCGGGTGACGACCTCGTCGGCGCCGGTGCGCTCCTTGATGAACTCGATCGCCTCGGGGAGGTAGACCGCGTCCACCTCGGCCTTGTCGGTGAAATCGGCGACCGCGCTGCGGTGCGAGACGATCTCGAACCCGTGGATATCCATCCGGAACGAGTCCTGCACCGGCCGGCCATTCCGGATCGGGACCGTCTGCGATTCGTAGCTGCCGGTGTTGATGCTCGCGCCGGGCGCCGTGAACCGGCGCAGTACGGTCGATCCGGGGTCCAGGTACTGCAGCTCACCCGGAACGCTCGTCACCTGCTCGGTCGCGCTGCCCGTGTTCATCGCTGGCGTCTCCTCGTCGACCCTGGCATGACGCTACCAGACGTCAAACCCGCCGCCGCGGCGTCGTCGCGCACAGGTTCTTAAGAAGATCTCACTAATGGTGCTTACCTTGCTCTGGGCGTTATGAGCGGACCTCGGCACCTTTGGTCTGGCGACTGGCAGCTCGAGTCCTCGGCCCGCCGGGACGAGCTGGCGGCTGGACGTGGCGCGCCGGCGCAGGACGCCGAGCCCGAGCGTCCGGCCCCTGCGCGGCGGGCACCGCGGCGCACGCTGCGAGAGCGCCTGCGGAGCTTCCGCGCGCGCCACCGGCGCCGGCTCCGGATCGCATTTGTGGCAGCGGCGCTGACCCTGCTGATCGCCGGCGTAGCGGTCGCGATGACGTCCGTGCTCGGCGGATCCGGCGGCCAAGCGTCGGCCACCGCGGCCTCATCGCGGGCATGGCTCGGGATCGACGTCACGAGCTCTCGCTACGGCGGGGTGATGGTCGTGGACGTGTTCCCCGGCAGCCCCGCGCAGGTGGCCGGCATGGAGCCCGGCGACGTCATCACTCGCATCAACGGTCGTCCCGTGGTTGCCCCGTCCGACGTGACCTCGGCCATCGCTGGCCGGCACCCGGGCGATCGGCTCAAGCTCCAGTTCCAGGGAAGCGGCACGACGTACTCGGCCAGCGTGCCGCTCGCGACCCCGCCCGCCGGTTACCCATGAGCTTCCTGCACCCCGCGGTCCTGGTCGCGCTGATCGCGATCCCCTTGCTGATCGTCTGGTATGTCGGCCAGCAGCGCCGCCGCGCCCGAGCCGCATCGGCGTTCGCGGCGCCGGCGCTGACAGCGTCGGTCACGCCGCGCCGTCCGCGCTGGCGCCGGCACGTCCCGATGCTCGCGTTCGCGCTGGCGCTCGCGGTGTTGATCCTCGCGGCCGCGCGACCGGAGCGCACCGTGGCGGAGCCGGTCGATACCGCGTCGATCATGCTCGCCAACGACACCAGCGGGTCGATGGCGGCCACCGACGTGTCGCCCACCCGCCTCGCGGCCGCCGAGAAGGCCGCCAACCGCTTCCTGGCAAAGGTTCCGGGGTCCGTGCGGGTCGGCTTGCTCGAGTTCAACACGACGGTCGCGCTGCTCCAGTCCCCGACCACCGATCACGCGCTCGTCAGCTCTGCGCTCGCACAGTTGCGCGTCACCGGCGGCACCGCGATCGGCGACGCGCTCCAGACCGCGCTGCGCACGCTCGCGACCGTCCCGCGCGAGGGCGGCAAGCGTCCGCCGGGCGCGATCCTGCTGCTGTCCGACGGGGCCTCGGACGTGGGCGCGGATCCGATCGCGGTCGCGCAGAAGGCGGCGTCGGAACACATCCCGATTTACACGGTCGAGCTCGGGACACCGGACGGAACCGTCAAGGAGAAGCGCGGCAACCGGACGGTGACCGTCCCCGTGCCGCCGAACCCGGCGCAGCTCGCCGAGATCGCCCGCGTCTCGCACGGCCAGGCGTTCACCGCCACGGGCGCGAAAGGCCTCGACACCATCTACGAGCACCTCGGCGCCGAGCTCGGACACAAGAAGGTCAAGCAAGAGATCACCGCGAGCTTCGCCGGCGGCGGGCTGGTGTTGCTGCTGCTCGGCGGCGCCGTTTCGCTCGCATGGTTCGGACGACTTATCTAGATCGTGGCGACTTAGGAGAACAGATGACTGACATCGAAAATGCGGACGAGCTGCGCGCCGAAGCGCGCGCGGCGCTGGCGGAAGCCCTGCACGAGATCAAGCGCGTGATCGTCGGGCAGGACGCAATGCTCGAGCGGCTGCTTGTCAGCCTGCTCGCCGGCGGCCATGTGCTGCTCGAAGGGGTTCCCGGGCTCGCCAAGACGCTTGACCGTCAAGACGCTGGCGGCCGTGCTCGGCGGTTCCTACAGCCGGATCCAGTTCACCCCCGACCTGGTCCCGGCTGACCTGGTCGGCACGCGCGTATATCGACCCGACACCGCCGCCTTCGAAACGGAGCTCGGCCCGGTGTTCTGCAACTTCCTGCTGGCGGACGAGATCAACCGCGCCCCGGCCAAGGTGCAGTCGGCGCTGCTCGAGGTCATGCAGGAGCAGCAGGTGACGATCGGCGGCACCACCTACGAGGTTCCGGTGCCGTTCATCGTGATGGCGACCCAGAACCCGATCGAGTCCGAGGGCACGTATCCGCTTCCCGAGGCCCAGGTCGATCGCTTCCTGATGAAGATCCTCGTCGACTACCCGACCACCGGCGAGGAGGCCGCCGTCGTCGGACGGAGCCTCCGCGCGCCCGCCGTCCGTCCAGGAGCGGCTCGCGCTCGTCGACCTGCGGCGGTACGCGACCGCGGCCGAGACCGTGCTCGTCGACCGCGACACGATCGGCTACGCGGTGGCGCTCGCGGACGCGACCCGCAATCCCGCGGCGCACGGACTGAACGAGATCGCGCTCGATGATCGAGTTCGGGGCGAGCCCGCGCGGACCGATCGGCCTGGTCCAGGCGGCGCGCGTGCTCGCGCTGCTGCGAGGCCGCGGCCACGTCTCGCCCGACGACGTTCGCGATCTGGCCGCCGACGTGCTCCGCCACCGGATCGTGCTGTCCTACGACGCCCTCAGCGAGGGGGTCACCCCCGACCACTTGCTCGAGCGCGTCCTGAAGGCCGTGCCCGAGCCGGGCACCGAGGACCTGATCCGCGAGGCGCCGACGGTCGTGAGGGCGCGGTGAGCACCACCCTGCTCGAGCCGCCGGCGGCGCGGCAGGGCCCCGGGCCGCTGGCGCAGCCGCTGATCGAGGCGCTCGATCTCGCGCTCACGCGGCTGGTGGCGCGGATGATGCCGGGCGATCGGCGGGCCGCCGGAGTCGGCGCCGGCATGGAGCTCGCGCAGCTCCGTCCGTACGTGATCGGCGACGACGTGCGTCACATCGACCCCGCCGCCACCGCCCGCACCGGACAGGCCCACGTCCGCCTGCACGTGCCCGAGCGCGCGCTCACGACCTGGATCGTGCTCGACGTGTCGCCGTCGATGGCATTCGGCACCGCGCGCCGGCTGAAGGCGGACGTCGCTGAGGGGGTGGCGCTCGTGTTCGGGCGGCTAGGCGTGCGCCGAGCCGGCAGCGTCGGCGCGGTCGCCTTTGGCGCCGCCTCGCCGCGAGTGGTGCCGCCGCGAGGCTCCAAGCCCGGGATCGTCGCGCTCCGGCGGCTGCTCGCCGAGGGCGTCGCGCCCGACGGTCAGCATCACGCCGACGCCCTCGCGGACGCGCTCACACGCGTCGGTCGGATGGCGCGCCAACCGGGACTGGTCGTCGTGATCGGAGACTTCCGCGACCAGCATCGCTGGCAGCGCCCGCTGGCATCCCTGCGGTTCCACCACTCGGTGCTCGCCGTCGAGATCGTAGATCCGCGCGAGGCCGAGCTACCGGCGGTCGGACATCTGGCGCTGGTCGATCCCGAGACGGGCGCCCGCGTCGACGTCGACACCTCGAGCCGCCGTGTGCGCGAGCGCTTCGCCGAGCTCGAGCGCCGGCGCCGCGAGGAGTTGACGCGCGAGCTCCGTCGACTGCGCATCGACCACGTCAAGCTGACGACCGACCAGGACTGGCTGCTCGCGCTCGGGCGCCACCTCCGATGAGCTTTGCGTCGCCACTGTGGCTGGCAGCGCTGGCGCTGATCCCGATCGCGATCGCGGCAGCGGTCGCAGCGCGCCGGCGGTCGAGGCGGTACGCGGTCCGGTTCCCGGCGGTGTCGACGTTGGTGCTCGCGGCCGGCGCGGGTGCGTCCTGGCGGCGTCACATCCCGGCTGCGTTCGCGCTGGCGGCAATCGCCGCGCTCGCCGTCGCCCTCGCACGGCCCCGCATGAGCTACAGCGCGCCGGTCGACCGGGCATCGCTGATGCTCGTCACCGATCACTCCGGGTCGATGGCCGCCACCGACGTTCAGCCGACGAGACTCGCCGCCGCCGAGCGCGCCGCCAATACCTTCATCGATCAGCTGCCGGCGAGCGCGCTCGTCGGCGCGGTCGCCTTCTCGAGCTCGCCGGACGCCGTGCAGGGGCCGGTAGCCAACCACACCGCCGCGCGCGCGATCATCGACGCGCAGAGCGCGAACGGCTCGACGGCGACCGGCGATGCGCTCCAGCTCGCGCTCCAGCTCCTGCGCGGCGCCGACAAGAAACACCCGCCGTCCGCAATCGTGCTCCTCTCCGACGGCGCCGCGAACGCCGGCATCGACGTCACCACGGTCGCGCGCCAAGCCGCTCAGGAGCGGATCCCGATCGACACGGTCGCGCTCGGCACCCCGAACGGCGTCCTCCCGAGCCCCGACCCGTTCGGGCCGCCCGTGGCCGTCCCTCCCGACCCGCAGCTCATGCAGGAGATCGCGCAGTTGTCGGGCGGCCGCTCGTTCAACGCCGAGACCGCCGACGAGCTCAGCTCGATCTACAAGCAGCTCGGCAGGCAGCTCGGGAGCGTGACCCGCAAGCGAGACATCACGGTCGGGTTCGCGATCGGCGGATTCGTGTTCCTGCTGCTCGGGGCGGCGACCTCGACGCGCTGGTCCGGCCGGCTCCCCTGATCCATATCGCCCCGACTGACATAACACAAATTTGTGACATCTCTACGATGCGTGCTATGCTTGTCGCATGCCCCGCGATGAAGAGATCACCTTCGCCGATCACCTGGGCCGCTTCTATGCCCGCCGCTACGGATTTCCGCCGATGGTTGGCCGCGTGCTCGGCTACCTGCTGGTCTGCGATCCGCCCGGCCAGACGATCGCCGAGCTGAGCGACGCGCTGCTCGCCAGCCGCAGCGCGATCACCGGCGCGCTGGACGTGTTGGAGCGCCTGCACGCGATCCGTCGCTCGCGAGCGGCGGGAGAGCGGATGGACCGCGTTCGCGTGGACTTCTCCTCCGCCCAGGCACGGGGGTTCGACATCTCCGAGTACGAGGAGTTGGGCGACCTGGCCAGGGAAGGCCTCAAGGTACTCACGCAGGCGTCGCCCGAGCGGCGGGCGACGCTGGTGGAGCTGGCGGCGTTCGCTGACTGGCTGGTCGATCGGACGCGCGCAATGCAACAGGAGTGGGAGGCACACCGTGACGCGCTACGCGCCTCTGGCGAGTTGCCGGGCTGAGGCTGCGTCGATGCCAACCGCGCCATTACCGCTCTCGATCACAAGGACGCACATGACCGACTCCCCCGCACCAGCCATTACCGCCGTCGATGTGCACAAGTCGTTCGGGGACAACCTCGTGCTTGACGGGATCGAGTTCACCGTCGAAGCGGGCAGCGTGTTTGCGCTACTCGGGCCGAACGGAGCGGGCAAGACGACGATGGTGCGGATCCTCGCCACCCTGCTCGAGCCGGACCGTGGTGAGATCCGAGTCGCCGGGCATGACGTGACGCGCGAACCCGACGCCGTGCGGGATGCGATCGGCGTGACCGGTCAGTTCTCGGCCGTCGACGAGTTGCTCACCGGACGCGAGAACCTGGCGCTGATGGCCGACCTGCATCACCTCAGGCGCGACCCCGGCGCGCCGACGCATCGCCGAGCTGCTCGAGCGCTTTGAGCTGGTCGACGCCGCCGACCGGATCGCGGTCACCTACTCAGGCGGGATGCGCCGCCGGCTCGATCTGGCGATGACGCTAATCGGCGCGCCGAAGATCATCTTCCTCGACGAGCCGACCACCGGCCTTGATCCCCGCAGCCGCCGCACCGTGTGGGACATCGTCCGCGGGCTCGTGGCCGACGGCACCACCGTGTTCCTCACCACCCAATACCTCGAGGAAGCCGACAAGCTCGCCGACCAGGTCGCGATTCTCGACAGAGGACAGCTCGTCGCGCAGGGAACGGCACAGGAGCTCAAGCAGCGGATCCCCGGTGGGCGCATCGACCTGAGCTTCGCCGACCCCGCCGCGCAGCTCGCGGCCGCCGGAGTTCTGCACATTCCGGTGCCCGACGAGCAGGCCGTCACCCTGCAGATCCCGACGGACGGCAACGTCACCACCCTGCGCCGCGTGCTGCGCGAACTCGACGACGCCGCCGTCGACGTCGTCGATCTCTCGATTCGCACCCCCGATCTCGACGACGTGTTCCTCGCGCTCACCGGTCGAGACGACCGAGAAGATCGCTCAGCGCAGTCCCGAAACGACGAGGAGTCCAACCGATGACCGGTGCTTACGCCCTGCGTGATTCGACGACGATGCTGCGGCGCAACCTGCGCCACCTGCAGCGCTACCCCGGCCTGTCGCTGTTTCCGATCTTCATGCCCGTCGTGTTCCTGCTGCTGTTCGTCTACGTCTTCGGCGACACCCTCGGCAACGGCATCACCACCGGCGGGGGACGCGGCGCCTACATCAACTTCCTCACCCCCGGCGTGCTTCTGTTCACCGTCGCCGGCGCCGCCCAGATCACCGCCATCTCCGTGGCCAAGGACATGACCGAGGGCATCATCGCCCGCTTCAAGACGATGCGCATCTGGCGACCCGCGGTGCTCGCCGGCCACGTCCTCGGGAGTCTGTTCCTCACCCTCGTCAGCCTCGCCGTCACCATCGCCGCCGCCCTGCTGATCGGCTATCACTCCGCCGCCAGCCCGATGCGATGGCTGGCCGCCCTCGGGATGCTGACGCTGCTGGCGATCGCACTGATCTGGCTATCCGTGGCCCTCGGCCTCGTCGCCAAGAGCGTCGAGACCGCGAGCAACATGCCGATGTTCCTGATCCTGCTGCCGTTCCTCAGCAGCGCGTTCGTACCGGTCGCCTCGATGCCCGCAGGCGTGCGTTGGTTCGCTGAGAACCAGCCCTTCACCTCGATCACGAACACCGTCCGCGACCTTCTCGCCAACCAGCCCGTCGGCAGCACCGGAGCGACGGCTATCGCCTGGTGCCTGGCCATCACCGCCGCCGCCTACCTCTGGGCCAGACACCTCTACAACCGCCGACCCGCCGCCTGACTCACGCGGTCTGGCGCGGCGTTCAGTCGGCGAGCCCGTGGGTGTAGGCGTAATGCACGGCCTGGGCGCGGTCGCGCGCGCCGATCTTCGCGAACAGGTGATTGATGTGGGTCTTGACGGTGGCCTCGCTGACCACCAGGGTGCGGGCGATCTCGGCGTTCGACAGTCCGCGCGCGATCAGCGACAGCACCTCGGCCTCGCGCGGGGTCAGGTCGTCCGGCAGTGCCGCGGGCGGAGCGGGACGCCGGCCGGCGCCGGCGGCCTCGACCAAGCGACTCTGGACCACCGGGTCGAGCAGCCCCTGGTGGTCGGCGGCGGCGTGGACGGCGCGGGAGATCTCGGCGATCCCCGCGTCCTTGGTCAGGTATCCGCGCGCCCCAGCGCGCAGAGCGTCGAGGATCGAGGCCTCGTCGGCGTGGGTGGTGAGCACGACGATCTCGGTCTCCGGCCGCGCCTCCCGAATCCGGCGGGTGGCCTCGACGCCGTCCAGACGGGGCATCCGCAGGTCCATCAGCACGACGTCCGGCCGGTGGCGCGCCGCCAGCGCCACCGCCTCCTCGCCGTCGGCGGCCGCGGCGACGGGCGTGATGTCGGGCGCGACCTCGAGCAGCGTCATCAGCCCCTCGCGCACCAGCGCCTGGTCGTCGACGACGAGGACGCGGATCGGACCGCTCACCGCCCGCCCTCCGCCGGGACGGCCGGCGCCTCGGGAGGCGGAAGCCGCAGCTCTACCCGCCATCCGTCGCCTGCCGCGCCGGCGTCGAGCGTGCCACCGAGCAACTGCGCGCGCTCGCGCATCCCCTGCAGGCCGTAGCCGCCACCGGTGGCGGCCAGCCCCGCGGGAACGGGCGTCGGCGAACCCTCGGACGGGCGATCATCGACAAGCAGCACCACTTCTTCACCAGGATTCCGGCCGGCGTGGACGGCGACCGACACGTCGGCGCCGGGCGCGTGCTTGCGCACGTTCGTGAGCGCCTCCTGTACGACCCGGAGCACCGCCTGGCCGGTCTGGCCGGTCAGGCGCGCCGGGTCGCCGTCGACCGTCAGCTCCGTGGGCGTATCGGCGCTCGCGCGGTACTCGGCGACAAGCGCCTCGATTCCGGCTGACACCGACACCGAATCGCCGCGCAGCGCTCCGACCGCGAGCCGGGTCTCTTCGAGTCCCTCGCGCGCCAGCGCATGGGCGCGGTGCAGGCGCGCGAGCACGGTGTCGCGGTCAGCGCCCTGCTCGACCAGCGAGCTCGTCGCCTCGAGCTGGATCGTCAGGCCGGCCAGCGTGTGCGCGAGCACGTCGTGGATCTCGCGCGCGATGCGGGTCGACTCCTCCAGCCGTGCCGACCGCACCTGTTCCTCGTGCGAGCGCTGGGTCTGGGCGAGCAGCAGCTCCGCTTGCTCGGCGCGCACCTGCGACTGACGAGCGTTGGAGGCGGCGAGCGCCGTTGCGATGAAACCGAGCGCGTACGCCAGCAGGCCCAGCGCGCTGCCGTTGTAGGCGAGGATCGACACGCCGAGCGCCAGCACCCCCAGGGCGACCACGACGAACACCCGCGCCAGCTCCACGCGCACGCCCGCCGCCCCCACGGCCACGAACACGAACGCGCTGGCGGCGCTGCCGGGCGAGGCGCCGGCGAGCACCCCGCCCGCCAGCACCAGCACGTACAGCTCGGGCGTCACGTTCGGACCGGCGTTCGGCCGGATCGTCCACACCAGCCACGCCACGACGCACACGACGAACGAGATCGTCACCACGAGCCCGCGTCCGCTGCCGCTCGGATGATGGTGGGAGTTGACCACCGTCCAGCTGATCAGCACCAACGCGACGAGCCGCATCAGCGTGGCCGACCGGTGGTTCAGGCGAGCGAGCACCATCGTCAGAGAAGGTACGCAGTCCGGAGGCGGGGCTTCAGACGAGCTTCGGTGTCACCCGGCCCATGAGCTGCTCGCGGCGAAGCGCCTGGACGAGCGAGCGGCCGCACACCTCGAACGCCGCCATCGCCAGCAGCGCCACCGTCCACGCCTCGCCACCGGTGATCGAATGAGCGGTGCTGAAGTGACCGATCGTGGCCGCGCCACCGTTGTTGGCCCAGACCAGGAACGCGAACCGCGAGCCCATCCCCAGCACCCAGAAGAACCCGGACAACCAGCCGCTGCGAGCGAGCACGTCGCCGTCCGCGCCCCGCCGCATCATCACGGCCTGGCCGCTGGCGACGCCGATCAACAGTCCGACGAGCGCGAGCACCACGAGCAGGACCAGATCGTTGCCGGCGGTGGGGATGCCATGCAGGTAGTTGGCGGCCGCAATCGCCACGATGACCACCGGGCGTATCAGCGCCTTGGCGGTCAGTTTGCGCTCCTTGATCTGCAGCAGGACGAGGAGCACCAGAGCGGAATCTATGAGGTAATCGGTAAATGTCATGGCTGCATCGTCGTCCCGCAGCGGGCTCAGCACATCGGCGCCAGGGTCGATTCGCGGGTGGAACTCGTGTCCGTCTCCACCCCCGGGTGGAGACGACGTCGCTCACGTCCGCGAGCCGCTCGGTGAGCTGCTCGGTGAGCTGCTCAGTGAGCTGCTCAGTGAGCTGCCGTGAGCATCGCTCGTCGCGCGAGGAAGTCGGCGACGGCGGCGGTGTACTTGTCCTGCTCCTCGACGAACATCATGTGGCCGCTGTCCTCGAAGATGACGAGCTCAGAATCGGGAGTCCCGTCAGCGATCGCGTGTGCTGCCTCGACCGAGCAGGTCCGGTCGTAACGGCCTGCGAGGACCAGCACCGGGTGCGAAACCGACGCGAGGCGGTGCTGGACGTCGATCGTGCCGTAGTCCGAGGTCGCCGCCGCCCGCATCACGTCCGGCGAGTAAACCGCGCCGGCGAGGTCGGCGCGCATCGCGTCGATCCGGGGGTCGTGTGGATCGCGGAAGTGAAACGGCAGCTGGTCTGAGAACAGCGACCGGCAGTCTTCCTGCGTCCGGGCCTCAGACTCCCGCGCCCAGGAGTCCGTGACCTGCTGGCGCAGCTCGACCGGTTCGAACGTTTCGAGGTTCCCCTGGACCGCCTCCAGGAACGCGGCCGCCGGCACGCCCGCCGAGATGATGCTCGCCGCCGGGCGGCCCGGGAAATCGACGGCGTGCAGCAACGCCACGAACGCGCCGTACGAGTGCCCGAGAACCGCATACCGTTCGAGCTCGAGCGTCTGCGCCAGCCGTTCGACGTCGGCCGCCATCTCGCCGAGCGTCCAGGTCTCCGGAGGGGCCGGATCCGAACGTCCCTGCGCGCGCTGGTCTACGAACAGCAGGCGACAGTCGCCGATGAACCGATCGAGGTGGTCGCCGAACATCGTGTGATCCAGTCCGGGGCCGCCGTGCAATACGAACAGCGGCAGCGGGCCGTCGCCTCGCTCGACCACGAACAGCCGAGTGTCACCAGCCTCCACGAGCCGACCGCTCACGGGCCGATCCTAACGCCCACCGGCGTTCGCCGGGCAGCGGAACGGCAGCGGAACGGCAGCGGAATGACAGCGAACGACAGCGGAACGGGTCCTGCGAAACTCCGCTGCATGAGCTCCGGGCGTCCGCGGTACGTCACCCTGACGGGCGATCTCGCCGGCGACTACGTGGTCGTCGAGGAGCGTGCGGATGGATCGCTGATCGTCGCCCCCGACACCTCCGGACGGCCCCGGGCGCCGTCGCGGCGGCCAAGCCCCGGCCCCTCGTTGTTCTCCGGTCTGCTCACGCGTCCGCCCCGGACGCCGCCGGACGTCCCCACGATCCTCGAGGGTTGGGGGGTCGAGCTCGGTGAAGAAGAGCTCATCAGCGACTTCATCCTGGCCGAAATCGACGGCGACACGGGCTTCCTCGCGATCACGAGCCGGCGCTTCATCTTCGCCACGCACACCGGCAGGGCAGTCAGCGTCGTTCAGGAGCACCTGCTGTCCGCCGCACGCAACGTCGAGGTGTTCGGACGCCGGCGCAGGCAGAAGCTTCGCGTCACCTGGCACGGCGCCGAGAGCATCATCGGCGTCCCGGACCAAGATGCGCTGACGCGCCTGCAGCAACACCTGACTGCCGGCGAGACCGACTGACGGCGCTCGCCCTCACTCCCACCGGAACAGGCGAGCGGCGATGACCCACGAGCCCACCGCCCAGACCGCGAGCACGAGCAACGGCTCGACGCCCGGGCTCTGTCCGCCGAACGCAGCGTGCAGCGCGTTGAAGCCGGCGCCGGTCGGCAACGCCTTCGCGATGTCCTGGATCACCTGCGAGTGGATCTCCTGGAGCGGGACATACAGACCGGAGAAGAACGCCAGCGGGTAGAACAAAACCGCGGTCAGGGCCTGGGCGATTTGCGGGCTGCCGGCCACGGCGGCAACGAGGAGGCCGAGTCCGAGCGTCGCCGCGCCGGTGAGGACCAGCGCGACGAGAGACACGAGGTACCCGCCGGCGCCGTGCGGAAGCGCCAGTCCATACGCGCCGGCGCCGGCGCCGAGCAGGATCGCGATTCCGATCACGGCCAGGATCACGCTGACGGTCGTCTGGGCGGCCAGGACCCACGACGGATGTACCGGCGTGGTCGACATCCGGCGCAGGACCCCCTGCCGGCGGTAGGCCGACAACTGCTGGGGAAGCGTCATCAACCCGACCGCAATGAGCACGAACACCAGCAGCGTCGGCACGTACAGGTTGAAGAACGAAATGCCGCCGAGCGCCTTGTCGGGGCGGGTCGTCGCCGGGATGCTGCCGAAGACCACCAGCAGCGCAAGCGGGATGCCGACGGCTACCAGCAGCCCGACCGGGCGCCGGACGGCGATCTTGATCTCGCTGGCTACGAGCAGGCCGAACGCCCGTCGCTGCCGGGGGGTGAGGGTGATGGCCGAGGTGCTCATCGCGTCGCTCCGTTCGTGTCGGCGTGTGGGGTCTCATCGGTGAGGGCCAGGAACGCGTCCTCGAGGTTTGCCGTTTCCGTCTGCACGTCCTCGGCGTGTATCCCGGCTCGGTGCAGGGCCAGCACGACCGCGGTCACGAGGTCCCCGGAGCCGGCGACCACCAGCTCCGGGCCGTGGTGCTCGATGGCGCTGACCTCCGGCAGTGCCGACAGCAGCGCGTCGGGGAACGGCTCCGTGGGCGTGAAGCGCACCCGCTTGCTCGTGGTCGCGGCGAGCGCCAGCGCGCCCGGCCGATCGAGAGCGACGACCCGTCCGTGGTCGATCAGCGCCACGCGGTCGCACAGCCGTTCGGCCTCCTCCATGAGGTGGGTCACGAGCACGATCGTCACTCCGCGGGCGCGGACCCCTTCGATCAGCCTCCAGGTGTCGCGCCGAGCCTCCGGGTCAAGGCCGGTGGTCAGCTCGTCGAGCACCGCGATCTCGGGCTGACCGATCAGTGCGAGCACGATCGACAGCCGCTGCTTCTGGCCTCCCGAAAGGTGCTTGAAGTACGTGTGCTGCGCGTCCTCGAGCCCGAGCGTCGCGATCAGCTCGCGCCCGTCGGCGGGCTCCCGGTAGAACGAGGCGTACAGCTCCACCGCCTCGCCGACCCTCATCAGCTCCGGCACCGCGCTCTCCTGGAGCTGAACTCCCACGCGCTCGTGCAACTCCCGGCTGTCCCTGCGCGGGTCGAGACCGAGCACGCTGATCTCGCCCCGATCAGCGGTTCGCAATCCGGTGATGCACTCCACGGTCGTGGTCTTGCCGGCACCGTTGCGACCGAGTACCCCGAAGATCTCGCCGGCGTGGACCGTGAAGCTCACGTCGTCCACCGCCACCGTCGTCCCGTACGCCTTGTGCAGGTGCGCAACCTCGATCACTCCTGGCGCCGAACGATCGCTCGGCACCGACTCAGACGTTCCGACCTCTGCATGAACCAGTTCTTGGATGCTCATCACGCGTTCGATCCTTATCGATATATTTCGACGATACCGACATGATATCACGCCGTTGATGGTGATACAATATAAATGTGATATCGGATCGAGATGTTGCCAACCAGGCGCTCGAACGGGCCATGTCGGCGTCGGACCAGTCGCACGAGCAACGACGGGCGTGGGTCATACCGGGCCTACCGACGATGGTGGGGGTGCTCGCGGCGTTTGCGCTCGGGATCGCGCTGACGGTCACGGCCGGCAAGAACGGAGGGGTGATCACCCTCGGCATCGTCGTGATCGTGATCGCCGGCTTCGGCTTTGGCGGATTCTTCGTCGTGCAGCCCGAACGAATCGCGGGTGCTGGTCCTGTTCGGTCGCTACATCGGGTCGGCGACCGAGGCCGGCTGGTGGTGGTGCAACCCATTCGCCAAGAAGCAACAAGGTCTCGCTGCGGGTTCGCAACTTCCAGAGCGAGCGGATCAAGGTCAACGACGCCAGCGGCAACCCGATCGAGATCGCGGCGGTCGTCGTGTGGCGGATCACCGACACGGCCAAGGCGGCATTCGATGTCGCCGACTACGAGCAGTTCGTGATCGTGCAGAGCGAGACTTCGCTCCGCCATCTCGCCAGCGAATACACCTACGACGACTACAAGCCGGACACGGTCTCGCTGCGCGCCAACGGCGACGAGGTCCGCAACACCCTTCAGGCCGAGCTCCAGGCTCGCCTCCAGCTTGCCGGCATCGAGATCCTCGAGACCCGGCTGACGCACCTCGCGTACGCGCCCGAGATCGCCGAGGTGATGCTCCGCCGCCAGCAGGCCGAAGCGATCCTCGCCGCTCGCAAGACGATGGTACAGGGCGCGGTCAGCCTCGTGCAGATGGCGCTTGCGCAGCTGGCCGACTCAGACCTCGTCGAGCTCGACACCGAGCGCAAGGCCACGATGGTCTCGAACCTGATGGTCGTGCTCTCGGGCGACCACTCCCCCACCCCGGTGATCAATACCGGCACCCTCTACACGTAAGGCTGCGCTGGATGCCCGAAAGCAAGCGGTTCCTGCTCCGACTCGACCCACGCCTGTTCGAGGCCCTGCGCCGCTGGGCCAACGACGACCTGCGCAGCATCAACGCCCAGATCGAATACCTGCTGACCGACCAGGCGCGCCGCGCCGGCCGCCTTCCCCGGCAGACGACCCGGCGACCTCCCCAGCGGGACGCCGGCGACGACCTGAGCGACACCGAGGCCGCCCCGGCCCCGACCGGTGACGAGGTGAGGAGCTGACGGCCACCGCCGGCGGCGGACGAGCGCTTCGGCGCTGACGGCAGAAGCGACCGAATCCGATAGCGTGAGCGTCGACCCCTACGCTCGCTCGAGGTCGAGGATCGCATGAAGGTGACCGGCGTCGAGACGTTTCCGATCGCGGTGCCATCCCCGCATCCCGGCGGGCCGTACTGGATGCTGCTGCGCCTCGACACCGACGAGGGGATCTCCGGCTACGGGGAGATGATGCTTCTCTCGATCGGGTTCCGGTGGCCGGTCGTCATCGCGATGATCGACGATCTCGTCGATCAGGCGCTCGTGGGCCACGACCCTTACAACGCCGAGGCGCTGTTCGACCGGATCTACGGTCGTGCCGGCTACAGCCATGTCCCCGAACTGACCAAGCTCGCGATTCTGAGCGCGTTCGACATCGCGTGCTGGGACATCGTCGGCAAGCATCTCGGACAGCCCGTGCATCGCCTGCTCGGGGGCCGCGTGCGCGACAGCGTCAGGACCTACACATATCTGTATGCGGCGCCCGGCGAGCAGGACCTCGGCCGGAGCCTGCGCGAGCTGTGGCTCGACCCCGAGCACGCCGCCGCGAGGGCGCGCCACTACGTCGACCTCGGGTTCACGGCCGTGAAGCTCGATCCGTTCGCGCTCAGCATCAGCGACGATCAGTCGCTCGGCCAGACCGTTCCGATCCAGTTCACGTTGCCCGCGCTCGCCACCGCGGAAGCCGTGACCGGCGCGATCCGCGCCGAGGTCGGCGACGCCGCCGACATCCTGATCGGCACCCACGGCCAGATGACCCCCGCCGCGGCGATCCGCTTCGCCAGACGGGTCGAGAAGTACGACCCCCTGTGGTTCGAGGAGCCTGTCCCGCCCGAGAACATGGCGGCGCTCGCCCAGGTCGCGCGCGCTACCAGCATCCCGATCACCACCGGCGAGCGGATCGTCTCGAAGTACGAGTTCGCGCGACTGCTCGAGCACCGGGCCGCGTCCATCTTCAACTTCGACGTCGGCACGGTGGGAGGGATTCTCGAGGCGAGGAAGATCGCGACCATGGCCGAGTCGCACTACGTCCAGGTCGCACCGCACGTGTACGGCGGCCCGATGATCACTGCCGCGTCGATCCAGCTCTCGTTGAGCTCGCAGAACTTCCTGATCATGGAGGGGATCGAGCGCCTCGACGGCATCTATGACGAGCTCACCGACCCGCCGTTCACCTGGCGCGACGGGTTCGTCATTCCCTCCGAGCGACCAGGCCTCGGTCACGACCTGCGGGAGGACGTCGCTCGCAGCCTGCGTCCCGACGGTCCCGGACGCAGCCTCATTCGCAGCTACTGACAGTGTCCGGAGTCGCCGGTGTCATCGTCCTGCTCGCGGGAGTCGGCGTGGTCGTGTTCGCCGCCGACGTGTTCGTCGACGGGCTGCTCGGTGTCGCGCTGGCGCTCGGGATCGCGCCGTTCGTACTGTCAGTTGCCCTGTCCGGGTTCGAGACCGAGAACCTGGCGACGGGGATCGCCGCCAACGCGAAGGGATTGCCCGGCGCCGCGGCCGGCACGTTCCTGGGGGGTGTCACGTTCCTGGCCTTCGGGGTTGCCGGTCTCGGTGGCCTGATCGCGCCGATCAGGGTCGAGCTCCCGGTGCGCTTCGCGGTATGGACCGCAGTCGCGCCGTTGCCGCTGCTGGCCTGCGCGATCGACGGGAACATCTCACGGATCGAAGGTGGGCTGCTCGTGGTCTGGTCGGTCGTGGCCCTGACCGGGCTGGCACTCTCAGGGCGCGAGCTGCTCGCCGCCGCGGACGATGACGACGACCGCGTCCGGCGGCCCGGGTTGCGGCTGCTGGTTGGGCTTGCGCTGCTGACCGGCGGGGGATGGCTGATCGGCCAGGGCCTCCGGACCACGGTGCGCCAGCTGGGCATCCCGCAGACGCTCCTCGGCAACACCGCGCTGGCGGCGACGATCGAGGCCGAGGAGCTCGCGCGCTTCGCGGTCCCGGCGCGGCGTGGACGACCCGAGATCGGCCTCGGCAGCATCGCCGGAACCATTGTTCACTTCGCGGCGCTGAACGCCGGCATCATTGCCATCGTCAAGCCACTGACGCTCGGACCTCAGACGACTCACTTCTATTTGCCCGTAGCGGTCGCCAGCCCGGCGATCCTGGCGGCACTGCTCGTCGTCCGCAAGCGACTTGGGCGAACCGAGGGCGCCGCGCTGACCGGCCTGTACGTCGCCTACGTCGCGGCCGCGATCGCCGTCTCGACCTGATTCAGTCGTTGCCGCCTTCGACCGCGCGCAGCCCCGGCCGGCTGTGGGGCGTGGACTCGTCGAGCTCCGCGGACAGCGCATCGCTCTCGAACCGGGCGAGTGCCTCCTCGCACGAGGCGACCGCGGCCGCGGCCTCCTGACCGCCGGGCGCATCGAAGTAGTCGCGCGCACGGATGGCCGCGAGCCACTTCTGATAGCGGGCGAGGTCGGCGTCGGACTCCTCGAGCTCGGTGTACGTGGTCCGGCCGCGACGGCGCTCGAGCTCGAGTTCCTCGTGGAACTGCCGCGTGCTCTCGACCACCTCGCGGTACTCGTCGGTCCGCTCGCCCTGGATCGCGTCGATCACCGCAGCCTCCTGCTTGGCGTCCGTCATCCGGATCCGAAGCATCTCGCCGTGGCCGCCCTCCGCGCGCAGTCGGGTCACGAGCCGTGCCGCGGCGCGGGTGGTCTTCGGCGTCGCCGGGAGCAGGCACACAGACTGCTGCAGGTAGTGACCCCCCAGGCTTCGCAGATTGCGCCACGCGTAGACGCGGAGTGTCGAGGTCCCGCCGGGCGGGGTGGAGACGGTGATCAGCAGCCAGTCGCGGGCCACGGGGCGCCATGATCCCATACTTCGCCACCGTGTTCCAATCGCGACGTGACACGCGTTTTATGCCGAGCGCAACGCGCTCGTCCGGCATGCGCGGCCGCCCCGCGACACGACACCAGATGCTCCTGTTACCGTCACAACGTATTGTGCGTTGCATTCCGGGCGTAACGCACGCGGGTTGCGTGATGCGCCCGCTCAGTGAGACGGCCCAATACGCGTGTTACTGTCAATACGTAATACGCGTTTCATACCGAGCGCAACGCGAGCGTCGTTGGACGTCGACTCGGTGGACGAGCCAAGTGTCTGACCTGTCAGGTCTCTAACTGTCCGCATGGACAGTCCAGGGTTGACGTGGCGTCTCAGTGGTGTTAGGGAATACACAGTTAGAGCTACCGGCCAAATTAAACGGCCTTATAAGTCAACTGACTGAGGGAGGTTTAGATGGGTTTTCTGCTTCTCGGGATCGACAGCTTGATCGCTTGCTTTGCCGTCGGTGCGCTTGTTAGCCGGCGGTCGTGGCTGTCTTACGCCGCACTGTTCGGTGTATGCGATGCGGGTGGATTCCTACTCGGGACAGCGCTTCATTGGAGCATGCCGGATGCCACGGCCACGGTCGTGGAAACAGCAGTGCTGGTCTGCTTGGGGGTGTACTGGGTCGCCATCGCGGTGTTCTCGCAGCGAGTCGCCGAGACCCGGTGGGTATGGGCTCTTCCGTTCGCGCTGAGCATCGACAACATCACCTATGGTCTGATCGACCACGCGTGGTCTTCGTCGGTGGCTGTCCAGGCCGTCGAGCAGTTGTTGTCCAGCGCGCTCCTCGCTTTGATCGGACTTGCCCTGAGCGCCGCCGTCCTGCGCGCAATCCCGGGTGCGCAGCAGCGAAGCCGGGTCTTCACGGCCGGGTTCGCGGGAGCTGCTTTGATCGTCGCGGCACCGCTTCTGCTCGCGGTTGGCTAACGAAGACGGGAAACGGTTCTGCCGACATTCTGGTCAGCGGTCGCCCGGGCTCGACTTCTAGTGCGGGCACCGCTGGCCTGTCGGCGTGTGCGCTACCGGGAGCGCGCGTTCGCACAACCGTCGACCGCCGGTGTGCGAGCGCGGTTCGACTCCCCGCGCGAGAGGCCGCTCACGCGAAGAGCGTCGACGACGCAAACTCGGCGGGCGGTGATTGCCAGTGCAATGGTTGCCGCGCTTGTCGTCGCTATCTCGCTCCTGGCTCCGCTGCTCACTCAGGTGGCGCTGGCGATCATCAGATGATCCGGGCGGACCGGGAATGCTCGCAAGCGTGGCCGAGCCGCGGTGCGCGCGTCGCTAGGCGGCGGTCCGCGCTGCCTTGAAGCCGGCGATCGCCAGCCGGCGCCGGCACAGGTCCACAGCGAACTCACGAGTGGCGGCGGGAACCGCGTCGCCCCAGGCGGCCGCCGCCTCGGTCGCGCGGCCCAGCACGTCGTCGACGACGCTGTCCGGATCCTTGGCCGCCGTCAGGCAGCGCACGCCGAAGCCGACGTGCCAGCGCTCGTCGAGCTCGACGCGCTCGACGCCTCTGCGCACGCCCGGCAGGACGCCGTCGTCGAGGTCGTCGAGCAGGGCCCGCTGCCCGGCGGAGAACACGGCTCCCTCGAGCACCATGTGGTAGAGGCGGACGCCGTCGAGCAGACCGGCTGCGCCTCGCCGCCAGCTCGGCGGCCATCGCGGGCAGGCGCACCTCGAACAGCTCGAGCAGCGCCGCCGGGACGTGCTCGCGGGCGGCGGCGAGCCGCTCGGCCGGCGTGTCGCCCGGCAGCCCGAGCACCTCGGCGGCGACGCGGTCGAAGAACTGCGTGTGGCGGTCCTCGTCGCGGCGCTGCAGGAAGAAGATCCACATCATCATCGAGTCCACGTGCTCGGACACGTCGGCGAACGGCGTGAGGTGCTCGGCGACGGCGTCCTCGGCCACGCGGAAGCCCGCGAGCAGCGTCGTCAGCCGGCGGCGCCGCTCGTCCGGCAGCTCCGGCCACGCGCGGGCGTCGGGGGCGAGGTCGATCGCCGTCGGGTCCCACTGCAGCTTGGCCACGATCTGGGAGTACGTCGATAGCCGCGGGAAGACCGACAGCGCGGCGCGGTCAGCGGTGGGAACGCTGAGCCCGCCTGCCCCGGCCGGGATGTACGGGTCTTGCACCATCAGAAATAGTTTGCCGAATCCGCCGCCCGCGCCCACGGCTCAGACCCGCGCCGGCCGCTTCATCGTGCGATAGACGAACTGAGGATGGTCGGCGGCGCCTGACGGCGGCGCCTTACGAAGTCGTCGCGATCTGCGCCTAGACTTCGCGCGTACCGACACGACGTGCTCGTGGTGCGGCGAGAGCCGGCAGACCGGATCGGTGGCGGCCGCGTCGCCGGTCAGCCGCAGCGCCTGGCAGCGGCAGCCGCCCCAATCCTCCTCCTGGCGCCCGAGCGGGCACGTGCGGCACGGCTCCTGCATCCAGTCGGTGCCCCGGAAGCGCGTGAACGCGTCGGACTCGTTCCAGATCCACTCGAGCGGTGCTCGCGGACGTTGGCGAACTCGAGCCCCGGGATCGTCGACGCCGCCTGGCAGGGCAGCACGTCGCCGTTGGGAGCGACCACCATCGCCGTCCGGCCCCAGCCGCCCATGCACGGCTTCGGCAGATCCTCGTAGAAGTCGGGAAGCACCCAGAGCACGTCGACCTTCGGACCGACGCGCTCGCGGAAGCGCTGGACCGCCTCCTCCCCGCGCCGGAGCTGCTCCCAGGTCGGCATCAGCGCCTCCTGGTTGACGACCGCCCAGCCGTAGTACTGGGTGTTGGCGAGCTCGAGCCGCTGCGCCCCGAGCTCGAGCGTCAGCTCGAGCAGCTCCTCGATCCGATCGAGGTTCTGCCGGTGCAGGACGCAGTTGATCGTCAGCGGGAAGTCGAGCTCCCGGGCGGCGCGCGCGGCCGCGATCTTCTTCTCGAACGAGCGGTTGCCCGCGATCCGGTCGTTCTCCTCCGGCGTCCGGGCTCTGGATCGAGATCTGGACGTGGTCGAGCCCGGCCGCCTTCAGCTCCCGCGCGCGTTCGGGCGTGAACAGGGTGCCGGCGGTGATCAGCGACGAGTACAGGCCCGCGTCGCGCGCCGCCGCGCACAGCTCGACCAGATCGCGGCGCAGCATCGGCTCGCCGCCGGTCAGCGCGAGCTGGAGCACGCCGAGCCCGCGCGCCTCGGCGAACGTGCGGATCCAGTCCTCGGTCTCGAGCTCGTGGCGGTACTGCCGGCGCCGATGTCCACCGGGTTCGAGCAGTACGGGCAGTGCAGCGGGCACTGGTAGGAGAGCTCGGCGATCAGCGTGTACGGCCTAGGCGCCGGCATCGACCACCAGTCCTCTCTCGGCCATCCCGTCGACCAGTTCGCGAACGTCGTCGCCCAGGTCGGCGCCGTCGTAGCGCGCGGCCAGGACGCCGACGATCTCGTCCACCGAGCGCTCCCCGTCGCACAGCTCGAGCACCTCCGCGGCGGTCGGGTTGAGCCGCACGGCGCCCTCGGGGACCAGCAGCAGGTGCTCCTCGCGCACCTCGTCGTAGCGCAGCCGCGCGCCGGTGACGAGGCGGGGACGAGTCATGACTCGATCCCATCCGGCCGGGCGGGTCGAATTCTGCGTGTCGCCGCGCTCGATCGCGTCGAGCTGCGCCCACAGCATCTCGGTCTTGAAGCGCAGCGCCGCCACCGCAGCGTCCTGCTGCTCGCGCGTGCGGCAGCGCTCGACGACGAGCTCGAGCGCGTACTGCGCGTCGCGCGGCGCCTTGCACCAGCCGCGTGCGGAAGTACTCGAGGCCGGCCGGATCGATCCAGGCGTAGTGGCGCTCCAGCGCCTCGAGCCGCACCCGGATCGCGGCCGGCCCGAACAGCTCGGTGAGCGACGACGCGACCGCCTCGATCCACGGCTTCTGGCGCGCGAAGTTCACGTAGGCGTCGACCGCGTAGCGCACGCCGGGGAGGACGCCGCGCTCGGACTCGAGCTCGTCGCGGGAGACGCCGAGCGCCTCGCCGAGCCGCAGCCACGACTCGATCCCGCCCGTGCCCTCCGTCGTGCCGTCGTGGTCGATGATCCGCTGGATCCACTCGCGCCGGACCTCGACCTCGGGGCAGTTGGACAGGATCGCCGCGTCCTTGAGCGGGATGCACTTCTGGTAGTAGAAGCGGTTGGCGACCCAGCGCTGGAGCTCCGTCGCGCGTCAGCTCGCCGGCGTCCATGCGCCGGTGGAAGGGATGCAGATTGTGGTAGCGCGTGCCCTGGGCGCGCAGCTCGGCGATGAACTCCTTCGGTCACAGCTCGACCTCGAGCCCATCGTAAGCGACTTCGACCCCCGCCCGCAGGACCGCCGCGCGCTCGGGAGAGTCCTCGAGCAGGATCGGGTTGGTGTTGTTGATGTGGACGAGCGCCTTGCGCGGTCGCTCGCAGCCGCGCCAGCGCCTCGAGCGTCCCGCCCGGGCCCGACAGCGGCAGGTGTCCCATGTCGCGCGCGCTGCGAGTCGAGATGCCGAGCTCGGCGAGCTCGTCGTCGCGCCAGAAGGTGCCGTCGACGAGCACGAGATCGCTGGCGGCGAACCGGGCGAGCACGTCGTCGTCGAGGCGGGCCAGACCCGGGACGTAGGTGAGGACCCCGCCGCCGGCGCGGTCGCGGAACACGAACCCGCTCGCCTCGAGCTCGACGCCCGATCCGTCGAGGTAGCGCGGCGCGTCGCCGCCGACGGCGAACGGCTCGACGGTGAGGCTCGAGCCGTCGAGCGGCTGCGCGCGTCCGGGCTCGAGCGTGTGCCACTCCGCGCCGCAGTAGCGCTCGAGCATCGACAGCACCGGGTAACCCTGCCTGAGCGCGCGCTCGACGCCCGCCTCGCCGTACACGCGCACCGGCGTCGCCGACTCGCGCAGGAGCAGCAGCCCGGCGGTGTGGTCGATCTCGGCGTCGGTCAGCAGCACGCCCGCGATCGGCGGCGCGCGAACCCGCCTCGACGTTCCGGTCGGACAGCGCCTCGAGCTGCTGGCGCGCGTCCGGCGAGGCGTTGACGAGAAACCACGGACCCTCGCCGCCACGGATCGCCAGCGACGACTGCGTCCGCGGCCGCGCGCGCACGCCCTCGCGGGCGGCCTCACACGTCGGACAGCGGCAGTTCCACTGCGGAAAGCCCCCACCGGCGGCCGAGCCGAGGATCCGAACGCGCACGCGGCAGGCGAAGCGGTGCGCAGCCTCAGGCGGATGCCGGAGGCCACGCCAGCTTCACGCCTCTACCGGTGGTAGAGGTAGGAGGTGACCTCCGAGCACATCTCGATGAACTCAAACGTCGGCTTGGTCCAGGTCATAGGATGCCTCTCCCTCTTTAGAGTTCAGCGGGTCGCGTCGCATCTTACACATCGAGTGCAAGTCGCTGAAAAAGCCTCCGGACGATGGTCATCGACGGTAACCGCCGGCGACCCGGACGCGATCGGCGCTGACCTCGTCGCGGTCGCGGCGGGCGCGCGGGCCGCCGAGCTCGGTGCCCCGGAGCGCGCCGTGGCGGACGCCGATCCGGTCGCGATCGTCTACCGGCGAGTCTCGCCGCGCCCCGCTCGCCGTGGTCGCGCTCGAGCCGGACGCCGAGGGCCTGCGGACGGCGCGCGGCGCGGGCGGTCCGCGCCTGCCGCGGGCGGCGGAACAGTCGCGTGGGCGCTCGATCCATCGCTGCCCATCGCCGTCGAGGAGCAGGTGCGCGCGCTCGCCGAAGGCGCCGTCATCGGCGGCTACGACGGGCGGCGCTGGCGCAGCGGCGAGCCGCCGCGCGAGGTCGAGCGGTTCGTGATCTGCGGGTGCGGCGAGGGCGCTCGCGCCGGTCGCCGACCGCGCGGCGCTCGTCGCGCGCTGGACGAACATCGCCCGCGAGCTCGTCGACGCGCCGCCGAACGTTGTCACGCCGGCGGGACTGGCCGAACGGGTAGTGAAGTTTGCCCACCTGGACAGCGAGATTGTCGACCCGGTCAGGGCGGGGCTGGGCGCGCTGGCCGCCGTCGGCGGGAGCAGCCCGATCCCGCCGCGGCTGATCGTGCTCCGACACACACCTGGCGGTGCGCCGGACAGCGCCGCGGCTGGCGCTCGTCGGCAAGGCCGTCACGTTCGACACCGGCGGTTACTTCCTGAAGCCACAGAGTGACATCGTCCGTCAGAAAGCCGACATGGCGGGCGGCGCGGCCGTCGTGGCGGCGCTCGGCGCGATCGCCGAGCTCGGGCTCCCGCTGTCGGTCACCGGCATCGTGCCCGCGTGCGAGAACATGCTGAGCGGCACCGCGATCCGGCCCACCGACGTGATCACGACCGCGGCCGGCCTCACCGTCGAGGTCACCAATCCCGACGCCGAGGGACGCCTGATCCTGGCCGATGCGCTGTGGTACGCACGCCAGGACGGCGCGACGCACATCGTCGACCTGGCCACGCTGACCGGCGCGATGCGCGCCGGCATGGGCGACCTCTACGCCGGCGTGTTCGCGCCGGACGAGTCGTGGCGCGACGCGGTCGTGCAGGCCGGCAACGCCAGCGGCGATCTCGCCTGGCCGTGGCCGCTTCACCCGCGCTACCGCTCGCTGATCGACTCGACCGTGGCCGACCTGCGCAACACCGCCGGCAAGAGCTTCGGCTTCCCGATCGTCGCGGCGACGTTCCTTCAGCAGTTCGCCGGCGACGGGCCGTGGGCGCATGTCGACATGCTCGGCCCGGCGCTGCTCGACGAGGATCGCGGCGACGCGTTCGGCCCCGGCGCGTCCGGCTACGGCGTCCGCATGCTCGTCGAGCTTGCCACGCGGCTGAGCGTAGCCGGCGGCGCACGCGTTACGCTGGCCCGATGAATCGCGAAGACGGAGACGTGAGAGCCGTGGCGCCCGCAACGCCCGGGCGCATCGTCGACAGCTCGAAGCTCGACCTCGCCGCCGCGGAGCGAGCCACACGCGACCTGCTGCGAGCGATCGGCGCCGACGCCGACCTGCCCGGTCTGCTCGACACCCCGCGCCGGGTCGCCGCCTCGTTCGCCGAGCTGGTGACGCCCGCCGAGTTCGGCGCGACCGTGTTTCCGAACGAGGGCTACGACGAGCTCGTGCTCGTGCGGGACATCTCGTTCCAGACGCTGTGCATGCACCACCTGCTGCCGTTCCACGGCGTGGCCCACGTCGCGTACCTGCCGGGCGACAGCATCATCGGGCTGTCGAAGCTCGCGCGCGTGGTCGAGTTCTTCGCCCGCGATCTCCAGCTCCAGGAGCGGATGACGGTGCAGATCGCCGACTGGCTGGAGCACGAGCTCGCGCCGCGGGGCGTCGGAGTCGTGCTCAGCGCCGAGCACATGTGCATGACGATCCGCGGCGTCCGCAAGCCGGGCGCGCGGACGGTCACCTCCGCGCTGCGCGGCTCGCTGCGCGACGACGCGCGCACGCGCCAGGAGTTCTTCAGCCTTGTCGGCTGACGCTGGTGATCCGTCGCCGCTGATCGAGACCGTGGTGACCACAACCGGCAGCGACGGCGTCGTCAACTGCGCGGCGATGGGCGTGCGCTGGGGCGAGGACGAGCTCGTGTTCTGGCCGTTCGACGCGACGCGCACGCTGCGGAACCTGCGCGTTCACGGCGAGGCGGTCGTCCACCTCACCGACGACGTGCTCCTGTTCGTGCAGGCGGCGCTCGGCCACCCGCGTCCGGCGATGCGCCCCGCCCGCGCGATCGACGGCTCGGTGATCGAGGAGGCGAACTCCTGGCGGGAGGTCGTGGTGACCGAGATCACTCCGAGCGCCGGCGAGCTGCCCCGCTCTCGCGTCCGAGCCCGGGTGGTCGCCTCGGGCACCGGCTCCCGGCAGCCGCTCGGCCTGTGCCGCGCCCGGCACGCCGCGGTCGAAGCGTCGATCCTCGCCTCGCGGCTGCGGTGGCTGGGCGCCGAGCGGGTACACGCCGAGCTCGCCCGCCTCCAGGAGCTCGTCGACAAGACGGCCGGACCCCGCGAGCGCGAGGCGATGGATTACGTCCGACGCTACGTCGCCGAGCGAACGTGACCGAAGTCGTCGTCACCGCGCCGGCGCGGCTGCACTTCGGGATGCTCGATCCGGCCGGGATCGGCTCGCGCCGCTTCGGTGGCTTCGGCGTCGGCGTCGAGTCACCGCGGGTGGTCGTCGCGGTCGGCTCGCGGTCCGGCGACGAGGTCACTGCGCGTGGACCGCAGGACGAGCGCGCGCTCGAGTTCGCTCGACGAGCCCGCGCCGCGTTCGGTCTCCGCGGAGGCGTCGAGGTCGACGTGCGAGAGGCGATTCCGCCACACGTCGGGCTCGGATCGGGCACCAAGCTCGGGCTCGCGATCGCCCGCGGGGTGGCCGAGCTGGCCGGCGTCCCAGCGGGACCCGAGCAGCTGGCCGACGCGAGCGGGCGGGGAGCGCGATCGAGCGTGGGCTCCTGGACGTTCGCGGCTCCGGGCCTCGTGGTCGAGGCCGGCGTGCGCGAGGAAGGCTCGATCAGCCCGCTGGTCGCCCGCCACCCGATGCCGGAGCGCTGGCGGTGCGTGCTCGCGCTGCCCGTCGGGGCCGAGGGGCTGTCCGGGAATGCTGAGGAGAGGTTTTTCGGTTTGCTGCACCAGGAGCGGGCCGCCATCGAGCCTCGCGTGTCGCGGCTGGTGCTTACCGCCCTGCTTCCGGGGCTCGTGACCCAGGACATCGACGAGTTCGGCGCCGCGCTCACCGAGATCCAGCGCGAGATCGGATCGATGTTCGCCGCGCGACAGGGCGGCGTGTTCCATCCGCGCGCCGCTCCGGTCGTCGAGGCGCTGCTCGCGCTCGGAGTCGGAGCGGTCGGACAGAGCTCGTGGGGCCCGTCGGTGTACGGGATCGTCGACGGCCCCGAGCGCGCCGGCGACGTCGCCGATCGGCTCCGCGCCGAGGTAGACGCCGGCACCGACGTCCGCGTCGTCGACTTCGACCGCCGCGGCGCGTCGGTGGCGCGCGACGGCGCGGGGCGGGCGGCGGCGTGAGGCTGCTGGTCAGCGTCGTGTCGGCCGAGGAGGCCCGTGGTGCCCTCGCCGGCGGCGCGGACATCATCGACGTCAAGGATCCGAGCGAGGGGGCGCTCGGCGCGCCGGCGCCGCGCCTGCTGTCGGAGGTGGTGCGCGTCGTCGGTGGCGCCGCGCCGATCAGCGTCGCGCTGGGTGACCTGCCTGACCTCCCCCACACCGCCGCCCTCGCCGCCCGCGGGGCCGCGGTGTGCGGCGCGGACTACGTCAAGGTCGGGCTGCGCGGCGTGCGCGAGGTCGACCGCGCGGTGGCGATGATGCGTGCGGTCTTCGACGCGGTGGGACCGCGTGTCTCGGTGATCGCCGCCGCGTACGCGGACGCCGGCGCGCTCGACCCGCCGGCCTTCACGGCGGCATGGCTGCCCGCTTTGGTAGAGCGGACGGGGATCGCCGGCGCGCTCGTCGACACGTTCGTCAAGGACGGCCGTGGCCTGTACGCCTGGCTGTCGGAGGCCGAGCTCGCCGACCTGGTGGCCCGCACCCGCGCCGCCGGCGGCACCTTCGGTTTCGCCGGGCAGTTGCGGCTGGGCGAACTTCGCCGCGTCGACGCCGACGTCGTCGGCGTCCGGTCCGCGGTGTGCCGCGGCGGCGACCGCAACGGGAACCTCGACGCGGAGCTCGTCGCCACCGCCGTCTCGGAAGTGCGGTCCCCCGCGCCCACGGTCGGACTTTGGCGATGAAGTCGCGTATATGTCAACGCCATCGCCAAAGTCCTTCGCTAGCAGGGGGTAATGCGGGTCCCAAGACCGCCGGGTGCGCGGACCGTCACCGCGACCCCGGTACGCCGGACGGCGTCGGCGAGATAGGGGTCGACGGCCCGCCCGCCGCCGGCGTCCTGCAACGCCTGCAACTCCCCGGCGGTCAGCGCCGGCAGCGGCGGGTCGTCCGACGGCCACCGCGCCACCACCCCCGCCACCGGCTTCAGCAGGACCGCCTCGTCGGCTCCGATCGCCGCCGCCGCCAGCACCGCCATCGAGTCGCTCGTGACCGCCCAGGACGCGGGCACCTCCGGGCGGCCGGCGAACGCCGGCGCCACCGCCAGCATGGCCAGCGCGCGAGGCGCGACCAGATCGGTCAGCAGCTCAGCGCCAGGCAGCATCGGCGCCAGCAACACGCCGAGCTGATCCATCGCCAGCAGCGCCAGCCGGTGTGCGACGTCGTCGCCGAGCCCCACCTGCACGTCGACCGCGCGCACGGCGTCAGCGAAGGGACCGCCGCCGGGCACGACCAGCACGCGCCGGCGCGGCAGCCAGCGCGCTGACCTCCGCGCACGCCCGCCGCAGTCCCTCGAGCCCCTCGTCCCGCAGCAGCCCGCCGCCGACCTTGACGACCAGCGGACCCGGCTCACTCACGGCCGAGCACCGACAGCGCGACCGCGGCGGCCACATCTCCCATCGAGCCAGCGAGCAGGCCGGCGTCTGCGTGGACCGCGATCCGGCACCGCGCCGCCGCGGCCCGCGCCAGGAACGCGCCGACGCCGACGGCGACCGCCGCCGTGCCCGGCGGCACGCGCGCGGCGACGCGCTCGAGCGCCGCGGCAATCGAGGCGACCTGCGCGTCCTCGACCGCGGCCGCGATCGCTTCCAGATCGCCGTCCGCGAGCTGCTCGGGGTCGGCGCACACGACGCGCGCCAGCCGCGAGCGGACCTCGGCGGGCGAGCTGCCGCGATCGTCCGGGAACGCGCAGGTGCACTGCTCGGGTGTCAGGCTGCCCCGCAGCAGGTGCGCGTCGGCGGTGATCGCGAACAGCTCTGAGGCCACCGGACACGGCCGGCCGGCGATCGGGACGTGCGACAGCACCGCGGCGACATTGGTCCGGAGCGCGCCGGTGTAGACCAGCTCGCCCGCGAGCAGCCGCTCGAGGTCTGTGCGGCCCTCCGCGACGACCGCGCCGGCGGCGATCGGGATCACGTCGGTGGTCGTGCCGCCGCAGTCGACCAGAATCGCGTCGGGCACCGACCGCGCGACCAGCAGCGCCGTCGCGAGCCAATTGGCGGCCGCGCATTTCAGCGGCGCGGCTCGCGCGACGTCGAGCGAGACCAGCTCGCCATCCGTGGTCATCACGCGCAACCGCCGTCCGGGCAGCGCCCGCCGGGCGGCGTCGAGCACGGACAGCACGCCCTCGCGCTTGCTCGCGAACACGTCGACGAGCTCCGCGGTCGTGGTCAGCGCGACCGGCGCGCCGTCGACCCCGAGTCGCGCGACGACGTCGGCGATCACGCCGGCCAGGGCGTCCGGCTCGCGCCACACCTCGAACGGCTCGGACACCACGCGCACGGGTACGTCGCCCTCAACCACCGCCGCCTTGGTGTTCGCGCCGCCGACGTCGAGCCCGATGGCCGGAACCATCGGGGCATCATGACGCGGACGACCCGGGACTAGCCGTTGATCATCGCCATCTCGGCGTCCCGGTAGCGGCCCCCGACGGCCGCCCCGACCGGGAGGGCCTGATCGAGCGTCGCCACATCCTCGTCGCTCAGGTTCACTTCGGAGGCGGCGGCGTTCTCCTCGATCCGCTCCGGGCGCTTGGTGCCGGGAATCGGAACGATGTCTTTGCCCTTGGCGAGCACCCACGCCAGCGCCAGCTGGGCCGGAGTCAGTGGGATGGTCGGCGGCGCCTGACGGCGGCGCCCTAGCTTGCGCTCGTCGGCGAGCGCGCGCACGCGGTCGGCCAGCTCGACGTTCTGGCGTAGCGCCTCTTCCTGGAAGCGTGGGTTGTTCCGGCGCCAGTCGTCCTGCGGAAGATCGTCGACCGAACGGATCTGACCGGTGAGGAAGCCGCGCCCGAGCGGCGAGTACGCGACCAGGCCGATGCCGAGCTCGCGCAGCGTGGGCAGCACCTCAGCCTCCGGGTCGCGGGTCCACAGCGAATATTCGGACTGGACCGCGGTCAGCGGATGCGTGGCGTGAGCCCTCCGGATCACGTCGGCCGACGCCTCCGAGAGGCCGATGTAGCGCACCTTGCCCGCCCGGACGAGCTCGGCCATCGCGCCCACCGTCTCCTCGATCGGCACCGACGGGTCGACGCGGTGCTGGTAGAAGAGGTCGATGTGGTCGGTGCCCAGCCGCTCGAGCGAACCCTCGCACGCCCGCTTGACGTTCTCGGGGCTACCGTCCAGCCCCCGCGAGCCGTACGGATCGTCCGGGTCGAAGCTGAACCCGAACTCCTCGTCGCTTGCTTGTTCAGAGTGTGTGACGTACCCGATGACCCGACAAGGGAATAGTCGATCCTGGTAGCCGATGTGCCAGCCACCCGCCAAATGAGAGTCATTCCGGTCCTGGATCTGAAGGGCGGCGTCGTCGTGCACGCCCGCCGCGGCCAGCGCGCCGAGTACGCGCCGCTGCGCAGTCCGCTCGTCGAGGGCTCAGAGCCGGTGGCGGTCGCGCGGGCGCTGTGCGCCGCGTGTCGGACGCGCAGCCTGTACGTGGCGGACCTCGATGCGCTCGCCGGCGAGCCGATGAACGTGGCGACGCTCACGGCCGTCTCGGAGGTGGCCGACACCTGGGTCGACGCAGGCGCCACGACCGCCGAGCGAGCGGCAGCGCTCCACCGCGCCGGCGTCGCGCGGAACGTCGTCGGCACCGAGTCGATCAGGCCGGACGCACTCACCACGCGTCCGCGAGCGGATCCCAAGCCGCCGCTCGTGCTCAGCGTCGACCTCCGCGACGGACGGCTGATCTCTCCCGACCCGGAGCTCGCCGGCCGTGAACCCACCGCCGCCGCGTCGCAGGCACGAGCGCTGAACGTGCGCGAACTGCTCGTGATCGACCTCGCGCGCGTCGGCAGCGGCTCGGGGCCACCGCTAGATGCCGTGGCCGAGCTCGCACTAGCCCTGCCGGGCGTGGCTATCTACGCCGGCGGCGGCGTGCGCGACGACGCGGACCTGCGCGCGCTCGAGTCCGCCGGAGCCGCCGGCGCGCTCGTCGCGACCGCGCTCCACGAGGGTCGTCTCACGCTGTGACAAGCGCTTCGCACGCCCCAACCACTCGCTCCGTCAGATCGTCGGAGCACACCGACTGAAGCGCCTGCCAGCCGGGGATCCCGTTGACCTCGAGCACGACGACCTCGCCTCCGGGCACGGCGAGCAGATCCACCCCGGCGACGTCGGCCTCCAAGGCGGCCGTCGCCGCGAGCGCCAGCCGTCGCTCGTCCTCGCCCAGCGCGACCGCCCGCGCACGGGCGCCGCGCGCGATGTTGGCGCGCCACGAGTCGCTCACCCGCTCCATCGCCCCGGCCACCTCCCCGGCGACGACGAGCACGCGCAGGTTCCGGCGGCCGGCGGGCGCGACCGTACGCTGCACGTAGTAGACAGTCCGCTCGAGCTCCAGCGCGCGGAACACCCGGTGGGCCACGTCGCGGTCCTCGACGCGAACGATCCCATTGCCCATCGCGCCGAACAGCGGCTTGACGACGACGTCGCCGCCGAGTTGCTCGAACGCCTGCATCGCGCCGTCGTAGCGTTCGCACACGATCGTCGGCGGCGTCGGCACCCCAGCGAGCGCGAGCACCGCGCCCGCCCACGACTTGTCGATCGTCCGTTCGATCGCGCGCGGACTGTTGACGCAACGGACGCCCCGCTCGGCGAGGACGTGCAGCGCGTTCATGCGAAAGATCACCTGCTCGAGCGAGCCGCGCGGGAGGCCACGAACGATCACCAGGTCGAGCTCGTCGAGAACGGCGCCATCAGGCCCGAGCACGTGGACATGCCCGTCCTCGCCGACCACGGACTGAAGTCGCGTGGCCGGGATCGCCGTCACCTCGTGGCCACGACGGGCGAGGGCGTCCACCAGCCCACGCGTGTGCCACGAGCCGGACGCGCCGAGGACGGCGACCCGGAGCGGTCCGGTCACGAGGCGAACGAGCGCTCGAGCACGTCGGGCGCGAGCGCGCCGCCGTGGTGAGCCCGCCCGGACTCCGTGCTGGTCAGCGTGACTGCCGCGGGGCTGAACAGCATCGGATCGATGTCGTAGAAGTTCCAGTCGGCGGCTTCGAGCAGCTCTCCGAACGGCGTGCCGAATGCCTCCGAGGCGGCCGAGGGCAGCCGACCGGCGAGACCGGCGACCTCGTCGTCGTCGCCCTCGATCCACAGGTGCACGGTCCCGCCGTACAGAACCGCGTCGTTGGTCCGCCCGATCGCCGCCGGGTCGTTCTTGGCGACCGGCGCGATGGGACAGCAGCCCCAGCCGTGGCGCACTCGAGCCGGGTCGAGATCGAGCTCGTGCAGCTTGTGCAGCGCGGTCTCCACCACGCGGGCGCTGATCTGGACCGAGCCGCATATCGACGCGGTCGGCGCGATCAGGAACGTGACCGCGGCCGCGTCGACGCCACAGCGCTCCGCGACCTTGCCGACGATCTCCGCCGGCGGGTCCTGCCCGGTCTCCAGGCACAGGACAGCCCGGTCGGCCTGCTCGCGCCAGGCCAGCTCCCCGAACAGGTCCTCGGCGCGCGCGAGCGCACGCCCGGGGCCGCTGGCCATCGCGAAGAAGTCGTCGTGCTCGAGCTTCCAGCCGGCGTACTGCGAGGCCAGGCACGCCGCGGCGGGCTCATCCACCGCGACGCCGATACCCGGCCACGTCCGGTCGCCGACGGTCACCGGCACCGGGTCGAGCCGGCCGAGGCCGCCCATGCACGCGGCCGCGAAGCCCAGACCGGCCTGGAGCCCGCCGCGCGCCTGCGCGCCGCAGTCCACCACCCGCGCGCCGGAGTCGAGCGTGCGGACCATGATCCCCAGCGCGTCGGCATCCTCGGCCATCGCGTCCACGAGCGCCGCGGCGCGTTCGTTCATCGACAGACTCACTCGCCCTCCTCCTCCTCCTCGTCGAAGATCAGCATCTCCCCGCGGGCGAGTTCGGTGACGTCGCCGGACCACCGCGCCCAGGTTCCGGTCAACATCGCGTCGGGGACGGTCAGGCCGAGCTCACGGACCCGGAGCAGCTGCAACCGCAGGGCCGGGGGCTCGAAGCGAGTCGCGAAGGCGTACGCCGGCAGCGGTTCCACCGCCCGGCCGGAGACGAGGCTGCCCCGTTTGTTGCCGAGCCCGGCCTCGGCGCCGATGCCGCCGAGCGCGATCACCGTCCCCGCGAGCATCCGCAATCCGGCGCCGGCAGCCGCGCGGCCGCCGATCGCGACCAGACCGCGCCGCATCCCGGCGCCGGCCTCCTCGCCCACGTCGCCCGACACGGCGATCTCGCCGCCGGTCATCCCCACCCGGGCGCCGGGATAAGCCGCCCCGAGCCGGGCGCCCGCGTCACCCCGGATCTGCAGCAGCCCGGCGGCCATGTCCGCCCCCGCCCAGTCGCCGGCGCCGCCGATCACCTCGATCTCGCCACCGTTCATACGGGCACCGACATAGTCGCCGCACGGGCCGTCGACGAGCACCCGGCCGCGTGACATGCCCGCGCCGATCCCGTCAATGCGGCGCAGGTCGCCGGCGAGCACGATTTTCTCCTCCTCGGCGCCGGCGCCGAACACCTCGAACAGATCGCCCACGGCCACCGTCTCGGTACCGCAGCGCACCGGGAGGTCGGCGACCGCGGAGCCGTGCAGCCCGCGCAGGCGCTCGGGGATCAGCGGAGCGCCATCGACGCGCGCCGGCGCCTGCGTCCGGAGGGTTAGCGTCAGCGTCACGGCGGGTCGCAAAGCTCCGTGAGCGGGAAGTGGAATTCGCCGAGCTTGCCGCCGAAGTTGGCGGCGGTGACGTGCGTCGCGCCGGCGCCGGCGGCGGCGTGCAGCCCGCGGCGCATCGCCTCGCGCACGGCCTCCTCGGACACGCCGTCGATCACGACCTCGAACATCGCGCCCACTCCGTCGGGAACCAGCGTGTCATCGATCTGGGCGCGCAGTGTGGGGGCCATCTGATGGTTGGTCGAGGCGGGCATCGACTTCGAGGTGAGCGCGCCGACCTTGCTGCCGCTGCGGACGATCCCGCCTGGGAACGGCAGCGCAATGCCCTCGCCCCGCATCGCGTCGGCGGCCGCCTGGGCGGCCCTGAGCGCGGCCGTATCGCCGCCGGCGCCGATCACCAGATTCCCTCCTCCCACTCCCCGGCCGACCCCCACCGACTCGGAGATGAGGAACTCGCCCTCCATCACCGGGATCCGCCAGAAACGCTGTCCGGCGATCACCTTGCTGGCCTGGAAGCCGTCGCCGAAATAGCGCAGGCTCCCGCCGAGCGCCACGGTCCGCTCGGCGCCCGGAAGCCCGTCGAAGCACGCGGTCGTGGGGCAGGTCATCACGCTCTGCCCGACGCGCTCGAGCACGCGCTTGCCGACACCCTCGCGGTCCATCGCGAACAGCAGCACCGCGATCCCCGGCCGTCCGTCGGGCGTCTCCCCCGCGGCCACCCGGCGTTCGATCGCCGCCTCGCACTTGCAGCCGATCACAGACGTCGCAAAGCCGGTCATCGAGCGAGCCGCCTCCTGTGCCCATGCGTCGGTGGCGGCCGTGATCACGACCCGCGCGAACCGCATCGGGAACGCCTCGGCGAACGTGTCCGCGACCTCCGCCCCGCCGAGCCGGTACCCGCTCATGATCCGCCTGCCTCCACCACGCGTGCCGGGTCGCGCAGTGCCGGGTCGCGGACCGGGTAGTGCTCGAACGCCACCGTGTAGCGCTCGCCGAACAGCGGCTCGAGCACGCCGGTCACTTCGGGATCGAACGCGGCGCGGCTCGACAGCAGCAGGCCGTGGTCGGAGCGGCGCAGATCGCCTTCCTCGACCACCACCTCACCGCCCTTGATCACGTAGCGCGGCGTGGCGAACATCTCCTCGCGGTCCGCGCGGTCGTGGTAGATCGTCACGTCGGCGTCGGCGCCGATCCCCAGGTGGCCCTTGTCGTGCAGGCCGAGCCGTCGCGCCGGCGCGGCCCGGGTGATGATCGCGATCTCGTTGAGGGTGTACTCGCGGTCGAGCCCGTCGAGCAGCGCGGTGCGCCGGATCGCCTTCTGGTTCGCGCGGCCGATCTGATCCTCGCGGAAGGCGCGGTCCATCAGCAGGCGGATCAGCTTCGGGTACGACAGGAACGAGCCGCCGTTGGGGTGGTCGGTCGACAGCATCACCTGCCAGGGGTTCTGCCCGAGCAGGAACAGCTCCAGCCCGATCCCCCATTGCAGCGCGTGCACGTAGTTGCCGGCCTTGTAGGTGTACGGCACGATCCCGCAGCCGGTCTCGACCTCGGTGTCGTGGTTGAGCCACTTGTCGGCGCCGAGGTCGCGCAGCACCGCCGACACGTGCGCGTCGGCCGTCATCGTCATCGCCGGTCCGAACATCACCTGACCGACGTCGGCGGTGAGCTCGGGATGGGTGCGGAGGTACTCGAGCACATCGGGAGCGCGGGAGCGAGGCAGGCCGCCGGGGTCGCCGCCGTAGCTGTGGAACTGGAGGTGGGCGAAGTGCGCCTGGCGACCCGACAGCGTCCGCATCGTGTCGAGCGTCATCTCGGCATTGCCCGGCACCCCGAGGTTGTTGGCGTGGACGTGGACGGGATGCGGCAGCCCGAGCTCGTCGACGGCCCCGCCGATCGCCTCGATCACCTGGCGCGGAGTGACCCCGAACCCCGCCACCTCGTCGTCGAGCGAGTCGATCACGCCGTTGTTCTGCTTCCAAAGCTCGACCCCGCCAGGGTTGACGAGTTTGACGCCGTAGCCCCCGGTGGCGTCGAGCCACCACGCAATCGCGTCTCGCAGCCGCTGCGATACGGCCCCGCGCGACTCCCGGATCAGTTCGAACAGCACCTGGTTGTTGCCCATCAGGATCAGGAACGCCTTGTCGATCATCGGCGTGTCGCGCAGCTCGGAGAGCACGTGGCGCGCGGCCAGCGGCGGGGCCGCCGCCTCCACGACCGTGGTGTAGCCGAGCAGCGAGTAGCGATACCCGGTGGCGAACGTGGACGGGACCAGACCGCCGCTGCCCGAACGCAGCACCTCGGTTCGATCGATGGGGTCCTCGCGCCGATCGTCCGGCGACAGCTTGCGCGCGGCGTTCACCTTCGGGCCCGCGATGTGCGCGTGGATGTCGACGCCTCCGGCCATCACCACCATCCCGCGAGCGTCGATCCGCCGAGCGCCCGGGCCGACGTCGTCGACGACCTTGCCGTCCCGTACACACACGTCGCGGATCTCGCCGTCGACGTCGTTGGCCGGGTCGTGGACGGCCCCGCCGCTGATCCGGATCTCGGTCACGCCTGCACCTCCGCCAGCAGCCGCGCGAGCACCGCCGCCGCCGTCGGCGCGTCACCGGGGAGCGGCGCCTGCAGCGCCAGCGGCACCCCGTCCAGACGGTGCGCGGTTCCGCTGGCCTCGACGCCGGCCGCCGCGGTGCGGATCGACACCTCGACCTCGCCCCCAGGCGGCAGACTGCCGAGCACGATCTCGGTCACGCCGTCGGGCAGCGTCGCCGGCGCCGCTTCGATCCGCAGCGACACGTCCACCCCCCCGCCGGCAGCGAGCGGCCGCGTGGTCGTGATCAGCTCCGGGTGACCGCCCGCGAGATCGACGGTCCCGCCGTACCCGGTCTGCCAGGCCAGCGCGTCGTCGGCGCTTCGCGTCCCGGCGGCGCGCGGCAGCTCGAGCGTGACCACGTGGCGCTCGTGGCACAGCGCCCGCACGAGCTCGTGCAGCGCGAGCGCGCGCCGCTGGCCGCCGGCGCCGCCGGTCAGGCCGGCGCCGTACACGAACGCCGCGTGCGGGACGGCGTCCAGTCGCTCGAGCAGCCCATTCAGCTCGGCGGTCAGATCGCCGGTCCGCAGCGCGCGTCCCCGCTGCAGCACGTGCAGGCTGCTCAGCGCGTCGAGGTCGTGCCCGGGCGCCCACCGGAGCTGCGCGTCGGCGCGCCGCGCGGTCGCGGTGTCGCGGTCGTCGACGACCGCCAAGACGCGGTCGGGAGACTCGCCGCCGAAGCCCGAGCCGCTCGAGCAGCCGCGGATGTGTCGTCTCCGGGTCCTCGCGCCAGATCACGACGATGCGCGAGCGGTCGCGGATCTCGCCGAGCGTGGCCGTCGAGGCGCCGCGCAGCGGCACCGCCGGCGCGCCCGGCCACGCGGCCGCCGAGCGCCTCGGTCGCGACGATCGCCCCGATCCGGTCGGCGAGCGCGACCGCGGCCCGCGCGTCCTCCACGGTCGCCCCGTCGAACCCGTGCATGAGCGGCCGCCGCGCCCCGCGCAGCAGCTCGCCGGCACGGCCTAGCGCCGCGTCGACGTCGACCGGCTGACCGCGGATCGTCGCGGCCGGTGCGTTCGCCTGCCGGTGGACGCGCTCGGAGAACCACTCGGCGCCGAGATCGCAGCGCGGCTCGAGCCGGATCGCGTCGGCGGAGGGATCGAACACGACGTCGTCGCACAGCAGACCGCAGCCCGCGCACGTGACCGGCCGAGCTCAGCCATGGGCCGGCACCGCTTCGGGCAGCGCGGCCAGCAGGCGGGCACCGCGAGCCGCGAGCTCCGCCGGGTCGGCGGTCGCCGAGACCAGCGTGCAGACCGGCGCGCCTCGCCTGATCGTCTCGCCGGCGTGCGGGATGTCGCGCACGAGGCCCGCCGGCCACCAGCCGGGCTCGGGAGCGCGAAGATCGCGGTCTGCGAACAGCACGAGCTTCACCTTTGCACACCTCGTCGCCGGGGGCGCGCCGGCAGCCGGAAGGCCCAGACCGCGCGCGCCCCGGACGTGCGCCGCGAAGCTGCCGGGTCCGAACAGCTCCAGCGACGCCGGCGGGCGCGGGTTGACCTCGAGCACCCACGCGTCGCGCCCGTCCCAGATCGCGTCGACCCCGAACGCGCCGCGGACGCCGAAGCGCGCCGCCACCTCGTCGCAGACGGCGCGCAGCCGGCCGTCGAGCTCGGCCAGTTCGCCCCCGGGCAGACGCGGCGGCGTGACGTTTCCGGTCCACCCGAAGCCCCGCGAGCGATGCAGCTGCTCGGTCAGGCCGAGCACGATGGCGCGGCGGCCGTCGGCGATCGCGACCGCCGAGCACGACAGTCCGTCGACCCGGCGCTGCAGGATCTCGATCGGCGCCAGCCGGCCGCCGGCCCACCTCCGGACCCCGCGACCGCCCCCGCCATGTCGCGGCTTGCGCAGCCACGGTCCCGGAGACTGTGGGGGCTCGCCGGCCGAGCGGGTCTCGGGGGCGCGCGCCCCGGCCGCCCGTGCCGCCGCGCCGACCGCCCACGGGTCGCGAACCGCCGGCAGCAGCTCGGCCCGAGTCCCCAGCAGCTCCCGCCCTTCGGCCAACCGCGCCACCAGATCGGGCCGGTTCTCGAACCCGGCGCCGTACACAACCGCGTCCGACCGCCGTCGACGGCGCCGGCAGCGAGCGCCACCAGCGCGTCGTTGCTCGGCGCGGTGGCGCCGGGGGCGATCGCGCGCAGGTCGACGTCGCCGAAGCGGTCGAGCGCCGTCACCTCGTAGCCGTCGGCGACCGCGAGCTGGGCCAGCATCCGGGCGCTGACGGCGACCACCAGCACCCTCATCGGAGCGTTACTCCGGTGAGCAGCGCGGCCAGCAGCGTCGCGGCGACGAGGTCGGCGGTCGTACCGGGGTTCAGCCGATGGTCGGCGCCGCGCAGCGAGGCGTCGAACTCCTCCAGCGTCAGCGTCCCGGCCCGCACCTCGCGCGCCGCCGCGCTCACGGCCTCCGCGGCGGCCGCGCCGGCCTTGCGCTCGATCAGGGTGTCGGGGTGGGAGGCGAGCAGGCCGACGTGGAGCGACGCGATCGCTTCGAGCGTGGGCACGCCGTCGCGCAACGCGTCGGCGAGCAGCGGCAGCCCGGTGTCGAACACGATCGCGTAGCCGGTCGCGTACTCCGACGCGATGCTGTCGCGGTGCGCGGCCGCCGCCATCGCCTCGCGCAGGGTGACGCGCGCCGGGGCTCTGACGTCGTGCTCCGGCGCGTCGCCGAGCCCGCCGGGCTGGGCCTGCACGATCGCGGCGAACGCGGCGGCGGCGTCCTCGACGTCGAGTTGCGCGAGCACGCGCTCGGTTGCCGACCGCAGCGGTTCCCCGGTCTGCCGCGTCGCCTCGGCCCGGACGAGCGGCGCGAACAGCAGCACGATCCCGAGGTTCGTGTTCGCGTCGGTGACGCGTCCGGTCGCCCGCACGCCGTCCGCGATCAGCGCGCCGACGCCGCGCCGGCGGGCACGACGTCGCGTGAACACCGGCCCGAGCGCGAGCGCCGAGCGCACCATGTCGGCATAGGTCGTGTCGGCGAAGTCGTGGGCCGGCGTGATGTTGCCGGCCTTCGGTGCGGACACCTCGAGGACGCACGCGAGCTGGACGTGATGTGCGAGTAGATCCCGGCTCAGTCTGGAGTGAGCTAGGGTTGCGTCCACTGCGCTCACCATACGATAGGAGAGAGGAGACTCACCTCATGGCCATCACCCTGGCAACCGGCGAGGCTCTCGTCGGCGAAGGTAACGAGGTCGCCCACATCGATTTGCTGCTCGGGTCAAAGAGCGGACCGGTCGGTGAAGCATTCGCCCACGCCTTTGTCAACGAATCCGAAGGTCACACCAACCTGCTCGCCGTGGTGACTCCCAACCTGCCGGCCAAGCCGGACACGGTGATGAGCAACAAGGTGACGATCAAGGGCGCGAAGCAGGCCGTGCAGCTGTTCGGCCCTGCTCAGGCCGCGGTCGCCCGCGCTGTCGTGGACTCGGTCGCCGAAGGCGTCATCCCCAAGGACCAGGTCGACGACCTGTGCATCATCGTCGGCGTGTTCATCCACTGGGAGGCCGAGGACGACAAGAAGATCTACGACTGGAACTACGAGGCCGTGAAGCTGTCGATCGCCCGCGCCCTGGGCGGCGAGCCGAGCATCGACAAGGTGCTAGCCGACACGCCGGCGGCGCGTCACCCGTTCGCCGGCGGCGCCGAGGACTAGAGTCCGCCCCCGCGAAGGGGAGCAGTTGACCGCGCAGACCGGAGAGCTGCCGCTCGCCGGTCTGCGCACCGTCGTCACCGGGGCCAGCTCCGGGATCGGGAGGGCGATCGCGACCGCGTTCGCCGCCGCCGGCGCCAGGGTCGGCATCGGGTTCTGGCGCTCGACCGAGGCCGCCCGGGCCGTGGCCGACCAGCTCGGCGCCGGCCATCATCTGTTGCGAGCGGACCTCAGCACCGCGGACGGGTGCGCCGCGATCGTGCGAGAGGCGTTCGACGCGCTCGAGAACGTCGATGTCTGGGTCAACAACGCCGGCGCCGACGTGCTCACCGGCGAGGCGGCTCGGTGGCCGGCCGAGCGCAAGCTCGAGGCGCTGCTCGAGCTCGATCTGAAAGCCACGATCCGCTGCTCGCGGCTAGTCGCCGCCCGGATGCGGCCCGGCGGCTGCATCCTCAACATGGGCTGGGACCACGCCACGACCGACGGCATGGCCGGTGAGAACCCGGAGCTGTTCGCCGCCGTCAAGGCCGGGGTGCTCGGCTTCTCGAAGTCGTTCGCGCGGTCGGTCGCCCCCGACGTCCGCGTCAACGTGCTGTGCCCTGGCTGGATCGAGACCGCGTACGGCGCCGGCGCCGACCGCGCCTTCCACGACGAGGTCGCGGCGAACACGCCGCTCCGGCGCTGGGGCCGCCCAGAGGACGTCGCGGGCGCCGCCGTGTGGCTGGCCTCGCCGGCCGCCGCGTTCGTCACCGGACAGGCGGTCAACGTCAACGGCGGCACCGTTGGCTGACACGCTGTTCGTCACCGGTCGCCTGGCCGAGCCGGCGGTGCGCAACATCGCGTCCGAGCTCGAGATCGATCATCAGATCGCCGTGATGAACATCAGCGTCGCGGCGCTGATGACGACGCGCTGGATCGCCCGTCGGCTTGAGCTGCCGCCGGGAGTGGACAACATCGTGATCCCGGGGCTGTGCGAGGGAGACGTCGAAACGCTTCAGCAGGCGACGGGCGTGCCGGTCCGCAAGGGCCCGGCCGACGTCCGCGCGCTGCCGGAGTGGTACGGGCGCGAGGCGATCCGGGCCGAGCTCGGGCCGCGTGACGTGCGCGTGTTCGCAGAGATCAACGACGTGCAGTCGCTGTCACGCGACCAGGTGATCGACCGGGCGCTCGCGTACCGCGCGGAGGGCGCCGACGTGATCGACCTCGGTCTGTCGCTCGATCGCTCCTGGCTGACCGAGGGCCCGCCGACGATCGCGGCGCTGCGCGAGCGCGAGCTGTCGCTCAGCATCGACACGCTCGACCCGGAGCACATCCGCATGGCCGACGCCGCCGGTGTCGACTACGTGCTCAGCCTCACGCCGGACACGATCGACCTGGCGCAGACGCTTCGCGCCACGCCGGTGCTGATCACCGAGGACCCGGAAGATCTCGACGCCCTCGACCAGATGGCCGCGCGAATGGAGGAACTGGGCCGGCCGTACCTGCTCGACTCGATCCTGGCTCCGATCAACTCGGGCTTTGCCGCGTCGCTGGCTCGATACGTCGAGGTCCGGCGCCGCCGGCCGGACGCCGAGATCCTGATGGGCATCGGCAACCTCACCGAGCTCACCGAGGCCGACTCGCCGGGGGTCACGGCGCTCCTGATCGGCTTCTGCCAGGAGGTGCGTATCGGCGCGGTGTTGACCACCGAGGTGATCGGGTGGGCGCGCGGCGTCGTGCGCGAGACGGTGCTGGCGGCGCAGATCATGCACCTCGCTCAGCGCCAGGCACGACCGCCCAAGCACATCGACTCCGGCCTCGTGACGAGCAAGGATGAGTCGATGCGGGCGCCCACCGAGGACGAGCTCCGCGCGATGCAGGCTCAGGTGTCCGACGCCAACTACCGCTTGTTCGCCGACGCCGACTGGCTGTACGCGTTCAACGGCGACCGGTTCGTCCGAGAATCCAACATGTACGCGGTGTTCGATCAACTCGACGTCGACGACGCCGCGCACGCCTTCTATCTCGGCAAGGAGCTGATGAAGGCCACGATCGCGCGCGGGCTGCACAAGAGCTATCGGCAGGAGGGCCCGCTGGACTGGGGCCTGCTGAGCTTTCCCGAACCACGACGGGAGGACATCCAATGAAGAAGATCCTGATTCAACTCGACACCGATCCGCACCCCAGCGCGTTCGACGCGATTGCCGCCTACGACGCCGATGTGGACGCCGTGATGGGGTACGGCGAGATCACCTCCGACAACCTGACCGACGTCGTCCAGGGTGCGATCTTCCCGCGCGGCCCCGACGGCCTCGCCAACACCGCCTTCTGGGTCGGCGGGTCCAAGGTGCGCGACGGCGAGGCGGTGTTCGAGGCGGCACAGAAGCTGTTCTTCAAGCCGTTCAAGCCGTCGATCATGCTCGATTCAGACGGCTCCAACACGACCGCGGCGGCCGCCGTGGCCCGCGTCCGCGGCGCGGTCGAACTGAAGGGCAGCCGCGCGGCGGTGATCGGGGTCGGGCCGGTCGGCCTGCGCACCGCGGAGCTGCTGCGGCGCGAGGGCGCCGAGGTGACGCTGTTCACGTTCCCGCCGGATGCGATGGAGGGCAAGTATCGGCGCGCGTCTGGCATCCCGATCGCCGAGGAAGCCGGGTTCGAGGTCGTCGAGCCGGACTCGAGCGACGATCTCGATAAGGCCCTGGCCGGTCACGCGGTCGTGTTCGCGGCCGGTCCGGCGGGCACCCAGATCCTGCGCCGCAGCGGCTGGGCGCAGGACGGGGTCGAAGTCGTGGTCGACTACTCGGCGGCCGAACCCGTGGGCGTGGAAGGCGTCGACCGGGGCGACAACCTCGACGAGGAGGATGGCGTCAAGAAGCTCGGGGCGCTGGCCGTCGGCGGCCCGAAGATGAAGCTCCAGAAGGCCTGCATACGAAAGATGTTCGAGACCAAGGGCACGGTGATGGACCTCGAGGGCGTGTACGACGTGGCCCTCGAGGCGCTGTGAGTGATCGGCCGACCCGGCCCGCTTACTTGGAGAAGACGAACTTGCCCATCGGCCCTTCGAGTGGGCTCTCGCCCTCGGGCCGCCACAGGATCGTGTCTTCGATCTTGCGCGCGAGCGTGAAGTCCTTGTCGGTGATGCCACCCGCCGAATGCGTGGCCAGCTTCACCCAGAGCTTGCCCCAGGTGACGTTCAGGTCGGCGTGATGCCCGGCCGCCTCGCACAGGTAGCCGACGGCATTGACGGCCATCAGCGTCGTCGGCCAGCCGTCGGTGTTGTACTTGCGCCGGATCCACTTGTCCTCGTAGTACCACCCGTCGAGGCCGTACTCGGAGAACTTGGCGGGGATCTCGTCTTCGCTATAGGTGCGCGGTTTTTCCTTCGTTGAGCTCATGCCCCTCATGATATGCCCCGGGTAGCCGGCGTCGACCCGGGAACGGTCTCGTTCGATCTGTGCGTGCTGCAAGACGGCGAGCCGGTCGTAGAGCAGGTATTCGAGACCGGCGCGCTCAGCGATGACAGCCGGCCGCTGCTCGACGCGCTCGCCCGCCACGGTCCGTATGACCTGGTGTACGGGCCGAGCGGCTATGGCCTGCCGCTGGTGCCGGCCGCCAGGGTCGGCGAGCGCGAGCTGGCCGAAATGGTGCTGGTGCGGCCGGACGAGGCGCGGGCTGAAGCGGGCGTCGGTGGGATGCGATCGCTGCTCAGGGCGCTCGCGGGCAGCGGCCTGCCGGTCGTGTTCGGTCCGGGCGTGATCCACCTCCCTTCGGTGCCGCGCCACCGCAAGTACAACCGGATCGACATCGGAACGGCCGACAAGGTCTGCGCGGCCGCGTGCGCGATCGTCGACCAGTCCGCGCGCCGCGGGGTCGCGCCGCACGAGACGGCGATGGTCCTGCTCGAGCTCGGAGGCGCCTTCACCGCGGCGCTGGCGATCGACCGGGGACGGATCGTCGACGGCATGGGTGGGTCCTCAGGACCGCTGGGCGTGCGTGCCGCCGGGGCCCTCGATGGCGAGCTCGCCTATCTGCTCGGCCCGGCGCTGCGCAAGGACACCCTGTTCAGCGGCGGCGCGCTGGATCCCGCCGGCGCCCTCGACATGACCGACCTGGACGCGATGTGGGCCGCACCCGCACACGCTGAGGGCTGGACGGCGCTGCTCGAGGCCGCAGCCAAGGCCGCGAGGGCGCTCGTGCTCAGCGTGCCGGCCCCGCACGAGATCGTCGTCTCGGGCCGGCTGGCCCGCCTGCCCGCGCTGATCGCGACGCTCGCGTCATCGCTCGAATCCGTCGCCCCCGTGGTGTCGCTCGTTCCGGGTCGGGCGAGCGCCGCCGCGCGCGGTGGCGCGCTGCTGGCCGACGGCCTGGCCGGCGGCCGGAACACCGCCCTGGTCGAGGTGCTTGGCTTGCGCGAGTCCAGCGGGACGGCGCTCGACTATCTCCGTGTGAGCGGCGCCGAGACGATCCGGCTCGGCTGACGCCGACTTCTGGTGACGTCTTTGGCTGACCGATCAGTGAACTGTGCCTGACCGGTCAGTGTTACTACCTGCCCGATCGGTCAGTGTGTGATTCTGACCGGTTAGTGAGCGGTTTCTCGCTGCCGGTCAGGTTGTGCAGCGGTCGCGCCCCTGTTAGGTTCCGTTTGGCCCATTTTCGATGGAAGGAGAGAGTCGCGTGAGCGCCACTGTCGATAAGAGCATTATCGAGGGGCTTGCAAAGCAGAATGGGGTGACGCTGGGTCGTGTGCTCGGCCGCGGAAACGTGGGCGTCGCCGAGGAGGGACCCGACGGCAAGATGCACGCCACCGTCCGGATCCCGCTGGACGAGCTGGTCTTCGACCCCGGCGTGCTGGTCCTCCCTCACGGGGGCGACCTCGAGCTCGAGATCATCAACGACGACAACAACTCGCACTGCGCGGTCCTGCCGAGCAACGGCGACAGCAAGTTCATCTGGCTGGTGAACTTCTCGAAGGGAACCGCGAGCCTCCAGCTCGACGGCCCGGGCTACTACTGGTACGGCTCCCGGACGGGAAACGACGAGGGCCGCGGCCTGACCGGCGACGATCGTCGTCGGCGGAGATGTCCCAGACGAAGCCAAGCTCGACCGCCCACCCCAGCCGCGACCGTAGAAAGGAGCAGTTGAATGGCAACCGACACTGAGTACGTAGACGCAGGGGCAGCCGTCGACTTCAGGAATCTGAGCCCCGGCTACGTCGGCAGCGCGCCCGCGAGTGACGAAGAGCGTCAACTACGACCGGATCCTCAAAGGCCGCGATGCGGAGCCCCACAACTGGCTCACCTACTACGGCGCCTACGACGGGCAGCGCTACAGCCCGCTCGACCAGATCAACGCCGGAAACGTCAAGAACCTGAAGCCCGCGTGGGTGTTCCAGTGCGGCTCGGTGGGCATGCACTCCGGCGCCTCGACGTACTCGTTCGAGGCGTCCCCGCTCGTCGTCGACGGCGTCATGTACGTCACCGGCTGGGACGGCTGGGTCTGGGCGCTCGACGCCAAGACGGGAGCGGAGCTGTGGCGCTACCACCGCGCGTCCCCGTACGACGTGTCGCTGTGCTGCGGCAACGTCAACCGCGGGTGCGCCGTGGCCGAGGGGATGGTCTTCATGACGACCCTGAACGCCCACGTCATCGCGCTCGACGCCGAGACCGGCAAGCTGGTCTGGGACCAGCCGTACGGCGACGTGCGGGCCGGCGAGAGCGCAACCGTCGCCCCGCTGATCGTCAAGGACATGGTGATCGTCGGGAGCTCCGGCGGCGAGTTCGGGGTGCGCGGCCATGCCGACGCGTTCAAGCTCGAGACCGGTGAGCGCGTCTGGCGCTGCTACATGGTTCCGGCCCCCGGGGAGCCGGGGTCAGAGACCTGGCCGGCCGACGGCGAGGCCTGGCAGCGCGGCGGCGCGAACTGCTGGACCACGCCCACGTTCGACCCGGAGCTCAACCTCCTGTACTTCAACACCGGCAACCCGTGCCCCGACTTCGACGGCGGCGTGCGCGAGGGCGACAACCTCTACACGGACTCCGTCGTGGCGGTCGACCCCGACACGGGCCAGATCAAGGCGCACTACCAGTACACCCCGCACGACCTGTGGGACTACGACTCGACGATGGAGAACATCCTGTTCGAGATGGACGGGCGCAAGTGCTCGGGGCATTTCGACAAGAACGGGTACTTCTTCGTCCTCGATCGCACGGACCTCAGCCTGATCCGGGTCGTGCCGTTCGTCGACCGCATCACCTGGGGTGAGATCGACGCCAGCGGCAAGGTGACGCCGAGGGTGTACCCCGACAAGGAGGGGGACCCGGTCCACTTCTGGCCCGGACCGGCCGGCGCCAAGGAATGGACGCACGCGGCGTACAGCCCGAAGACGGGACTGTTCTACGCACCGGTGCAGGACGTCGGCGCGACCGCCACACGGCGTCGCCGGGAGTTCAAGGAGAGCATCCCGTACTGGGGCGCGGGCGTCGCCGTGGACACGGAGGACGTCTCCGGTTACATCTCGGCGATCGATCCAGCCACGGGTCAGGAGAAGTGGCGCTTCACACAGGAGCACCCGATGACCGCGTCGGTGCTGGCCACGGGCGGCGGCCTCGTGTTCGCCGGTGGGCCCGCGGGCAAGTACTGGGCGTTCAACGACTCCACCGGAGAGGTCCTCTTGGAGTTCACGTGCGGCAGCGGCCACCACTCGAGCCCGAGCACCTACACCGTCGACGGACGGCAGTACATCGCCGTGCCGGTCGGGTACGGCGCCTGGACCGAGGGGTTCTACCCCGGGCGCGCTCGCGCAGGCGGGCGGATCCGCGCTGTTCGCGTTCGCGCTGCCGGAGTAGAGCACAGCGACCGAAGCCATATGCGATCTGCCACGGCGCCCGAGCCGTGGCAGATCGCGGGCCTCGACACCGACCTTCGAAAGGGCCAATGTTCGCGCTGATCTCTCTCGGGTTCACGCTGAGCCTGGACAACTTCCGAACCTCGATCGTGCTGGGGGGGCTGAAGCCGACCCTGCTGCAGTCGGTCAAGACTTCCGTTCATCTTCGGCCTGTGGGATGGCATCGCACCGCTGGTCGGGATCCTCATCGGCCGCTACCTGAGCAACAAGATCGACTCCACCGCCGACACGATCGCGGCGATCGGCCTCGCTGGATACGGCCTGTTCATCGTCCTACGGGCGTTGCTGTCAGCCGAGCATGCGGATCCGGACCTGCGGTTCGCGACGCGCGGGCTGCCCCTGCCGTTGAGCGTCGACAACGTGGCCGCCGGCGCGAGCCTTGGCCTCCTTGGATACTCCCCCTGGCTCGCGCCCATCCTGTTCGGAATGATCACGTTTCTGATGTCAGTCGCCGGGCATCAGATCGGCCGCACGGCGGCCCACTTCATACCCCGCATCCGCACCGACCTGTTGACTGGGATCGCGTTCGTCGCGATGGCAGTCTTGCTGCGATTGGGGGTCACCCTCCCGGGCGGGAGCTGATCCCGGGACGCTAGCTGGCTCGCGGCGCCGACTCCGAGCTCCGCGAGCGCGGTGCGCAGCTCGAACGCGTCAGACACCGTGAGGTCCGCGGCCGCGAGTTCGGCCACCGTGTACTCGCCGGTCGCGACCGCCACGCACCGCACGCCGTCGACTCGCGCGCACGCGATGTCCAGCGGCGTGTCGCCGATCACGATCGTGTCCCCGCGCGGCCACGGTGACCCGGGTGTACCGGCGCGCCGACGGGCGATCTCCGGCAACGCAACCCGATCCTCGGCGTCCGAGCCGAACGCGCCCTGCCCGGGTGCGAACGCCCGGCCAAGGCCCGCTCGCGTGACCTTCAGCCGCGCCACCGGCTCGTAGTTTCCGGTCAGCAGACCCCAGCTTGACGCCGCGCTGCTCGGTCGAGCCAGTCGAGCAAATCTCGCACGCCCGGTAGCACGTAGCCCGAGAGGTCGTCCGGGAATAGCCGCGCACACCACTCGCAGTAGCGGTCGCGCACTGCGCCGGCGAGCGCGTCGATCCGTTCGGCGCAGACGCCGGCGTCGAGCAGGATCGCACGCGCGATCTCGCCGTCGGTCCGGCCGGCCGTCGGGATGTGCGTTCGGATCGAGGCCGTGTCGACGGCGTGCACTTCTTTGAGCGCGAGGCTCATCGCCTCGCCGGCGGTTCGCGTCACGCCGGCCAGCAGGGTTCCGTCGATGTCGAACAGGAGCACTGCTGGTCAACTGCCTCGTCTCTACGCCGGCATCGCAACGGCGGACAGGGTGCGCGTCCCCTCGCCACCGAGCGCGACCGCCGCCCTGGCCGTCACCAGGTGGTAGAGGATCAGCAGCTGCACGAGCGCCAGCGACTCCGAGCGGTGCAGGTCGGTGCCGATCGTGAACTCGCCGAGTCGCCGCGCGCGCAGGTGCGTGGCGAAGTGCATGCGCTCCCAGATCGTCTCCTCGATCGCGGCTGCATGATCCGGGTCCATGCGCCCGGGTATCCGCAGGACCAGCTCGCCTTCCCGCTCGACCAGCGTCAACCCGTCCTGCTTGCCGTTGACGAACGGCGAGAGATCGGGGTGCGGCAGCCCGTCGCACAGGGTCAGCTCGGCCTCGAGGTGCGTCTGGTCCGCCGACGGCTCGCCCTCGGACGGCCTGAACGACACGAGCATGTCCGCGTAGCGCCGCTGGGGGCGGATGAACGCCTCCGAGTCGGCCTCGCGCCGGTCGAGCTCGGCGAGCACCTCGTCGGTGGTGTATCCGCGGCGCGAGCAGTCGCGCTGCACCTTCCACCTGCGCCGCAGCTCCTCGGGCGGGTTGAGGAACACGCGCACGTCGTAGACGTCGCGCATCTCGGGCAGGTGATAGCCGAGCAGGCCCTCGATCACCGTGAACCGCTCGGGCGCGACGTACACCGGCGGCCCGAACGTGCCGTCCTTGTGCCGGTAGACCGGCTTGAGGATCGCCTCGCCGCGCCGCAGATGCGCGAGGTGCTGGGCGATGATGTCGACGTAGTTGCAGTCCGGGTGCAGCGGCGTGATCCCGAGCTCGGCCCGCTGCCGGCGGTCGTAGCGGTGGTAGTCGTCGGTGCAGATGTGCGCGACGTGCTCCTCGCCGAGCACGCGCACGAGGCCGCGCGTGATCGTCGTCTTGCCGGCGGCGGAGTCGCCGACGACGCCGAGGATGACAGGCCGCGCCGTCCGTCGTTCGCTCGCCGACGCCGTCACGCCGCTCGCCGCTCCGGCGCCGTTTGCCCGTCCTCGTCGAACACGCTGCTCCTGAGGATGTCCTGCGCCTCGATCCGCGTGAGCATCTCGACCGTCGGCGCGGCCCCGGTCCGCACCGCCTCGTACACGCGGTTGGCGTGCCGCAGCCGCGCGCGCTCGATCCCGTTGCGCACGCTCCGGGCATGCGCGAACCGCGGCCGGCGCCTGCGCCGGGCGATGTACTCGCCGAACGCCTGCTCGGCGTCCTCGGAGAAGACGTAGTTCTCGGCCGCGAGCATCAGCTGCCCGATGCTGAGCAGCTCCGCCGCGGTGTAGTCGGGGAAGTCGATGTGGTGGGCGACGCGCGAGGACATGCCCGGGTTCAGCCGGAAGAACTCGTCCATCCGGTCCTGGTAGCCCGCCAGGATGACCACGAGCCGGTCGCGTTCGTTCTCCATCACCTGTAGCAGTATCTCGATCGCTTCAACCCCGTAGTCGCGCTCGTTCTCCGGACGGTAGAGGTAGTACGCCTCGTCGATGAACAGCACCCCGCCGAACGCGCGCTTCAGGACCTCCTTGGTCTTGGGCGCCGTGTGGCCCACGTACTGGCCGACGAGGTCGTCGCGCGTCACCGCCACGACGCGGTTGCGTTCGATGTACCCGAGGCGATGCAGCAGGTCGGCCATGCGCATCGCGACGGTCGTCTTCCCGGTCCCGGGGTTGCCGGTGAAGCACATGTGGAGGCTCGGACGCCCCGCGGCCAGCCCGACCTGGCGGCGCAGCTGGTCGATCACGAGCAGTGCCGAGATCTCCCTGATCCGGCTCTTCACCGGGCGCAGCGCGACGAGCTCGCGGTCGAGCTCATCGAGGACTCCCTCGATGTTCGCCTCCCGCACAAGAGCCGCGGCATCTGCGCGATCGGCTTGGACGCCCGCCGCAACGCTCACGGTCCGGCCCCGTTCAGGTAGCGACTGCCCGACCGGCTTGTCGGCCGCGTAGGCATGCAACCGATACCGCTGAACGCGGTCGTGGGCGTCCGTCCGCTCGAGGCGGAAGCCTGGCTCGTGGGCGGGCCGGTTGACGATGAAGCTGAGCGCGGTCGTCTGCCGCCCGTACGAGGCGTCGTAGGCGATGCACCTTGATGTAGTGCTGGGGGTGGGCCTCGCGACACGCGCGCACCTCGCGTGACACAAGCTCGACCGTCCTCGACCGGCAGGTCGAACATCGGCAGCCCCCACATTTCCCAGTACGAATTGCGGGGATGGGGGTCGTCGGTGTACTCGACCGAGATCGCCCACCCGTGCTCGAGCGCGTACCGGACCTGTGCGTCGATCTGCTCGTCGGTGAGCTCGGGAAGGAACGAGAACGTGCCCTGCGTGATTCGCATCGTGTTCCTCCTGCTCACGCCGGCGTCGGCGTGAGGACGTAGTCCGGGGTATCGGTGGACTGGAAGTCGAACGTCACGTCCTTCCACACCTGCAGCGCGGCGTTCAGCTCCGGGCACCCCTTGGCGGCCTTCTCGAGGATGTCGGGCCCCTCCTGGAAGTAGTCGCGGCCCTCGTTGCGCGCCTGGATCATCGCCTCGACCGCGACGCGGTTGGCGGTCGCGCCGGCGGCGACGCCCATCGGATGCCCGATCGTGCCGCCACCGAACTGGAGGACCACGTCCTCGCCCAGGTAGCGCAGCAGCTGATGCATCTGTCCGGCGTGGATCCCGCCGGAGGCCACCGGCATCACGGCCGGAAGCGAACGCCCAGTCCTGGTCGAAGAAGATGCCGTTCTGCAGGTTCTCCGGCACGTGATCGAGGCGCAGCGTGTCGTAGTAGCCCTCGATCATCGACGGATCGCCCTCGAGCTTTCCGACGACCGTGCCGGCGTGCAGGTGGTCGACCCCGAGCAGGCGGCACCACTTCGCGATCACGCGGAACGACACGCCGTGGCTCTTCTGGCGGGTGTAGGTGCCATGGCCGGCCCGGTGCAGGTGGAGGAGCATGCCGTTCCGGCGCGCCCACTTCGACATCGACTGCATCGCGGTGTAGCCGACGGTCAGGTCCATCATGACGATGATGCTCCCGATCTCCTTCGCGAACTCGGCGCGCTCGTACATGTCCTCCATCGTCGCGGCGGTCACGTTCATGTAGTGGCCCTTGACCTCGCCGGTCGCGGCACTCGCGCGGTTGACGCCCTCGATCGCGTGGAGGTAGCGGTCGCGCCAGCGCATGAACGGCTGGGAGTTGATGTTCTCGTCGTCCTTGGTGAAGTCGAGCCCGCCGCGCAGCGCCTCGAACACCACGCGGCCGTAGTTCTTGGCCGACAGGCCGAGCTTCGGCTTGACCGTCGCGCCGAGCAGCGGTCGCCCGAACTTGTCCAGGTACTCGCGCTCCATCACGATGCCGTGCGGCGGGCCCTGGAACGTCTTGACGTACTGGGTCGGGATCCGCAGATCCTCGAGCCGCAGCGCCTTCAGCGCCTTGAACCCGAACACGTTGCCGATGATCGAGCTCGTCATGTTGGCGATCGACCCCTCCTCGAACAGGTCGAGGTCGTAGGCGATCTTCGCGATGTACTCGCCTTCGCGCCCCGGCACCGCGGACACGTCGTAGGCCTTCGCCTGGTAGTGCTCGTGGGCGGTCAGCCGGTCGGTCCACACGACCGTCCAGGTGGCGGTCGACGACTCGCCGGCGACCGCGGCAGCCGCCTCCACGGCATCGACCCCGGGCTGCGGCGTGATCCGGAACGCGGCGAGGATGTCGGTGTCCTTCGGGACGTAGTCGGGATTGAAATAGCCCATCTCGGCGTACGGAGTGACCCCGGACGCCCATCGATCCCTCTTGTGCTGCGGTGCTGCTGCGGTGGTGATTGCCATCGTGTCGGCTGATCCCTTTCGGTCGAGCTCGGACAGCGTACGCGCGCCAAGCCATAGAGATCAAGTTCTAATTTCGCGTGCAGCTATAGATGCTATGACTATGTGTCGGCCACCGCGAGCGCCCCGAGCGTCGCGGAGACTCGGCCCGGACGAACTCGATGAAGGCTCGACGGCCGCCGGGCGTAGAGGACCGACCGCTGAGCGCAGTACGAACCACCGCCGGGACGCGGGGCCGTCGCTGAGCGCGATCTCGCCCAACCAGCCCGCCGTCAGCTCGGCCTCGACCGCCGCCCGCGACAGCAGCGATATGCCGAGCCCGGCCCGGGCCGCCTGCTTGATCGCGCCGTTGGAGCCGAGCGTGAGGGTCTTCGGACTCAGGCCACGCTCGCTGAAGGAACTCCTCGCCCAGCGCGCGCGTGCCGGAGCCGGGCTCGCGCAGCAACCAGGCGCGATGCGCGAGCGCGCCCGCACTGACCGCTCCGGCCGCCGCCAGCGGATCATCGGGCGCCGGTGATGCACGCGATGTGGTTCTCGAGCAGCGGCTCCGCGACGAGGCGCTCGTCGGCCGGCGGCTTGCCGGAGATGGCGACGTCCGCGAGGTGGCTCAGCACCCGCTCGAACACGTACTCGCGGTTGCCCACGTCGAGAGTCAGCTCGACGTCCGGGTGGCGCGCGGCGAACACCCGCATCAGCGGCGGCACGAACGACTCGGCGGCGGTCGTCACCGCGGCGATGCGCATCCTCCGAGTCGCCACGTCGGCCGCCTCGCGCGCCGCCTGCCGCCCGTCCTCGAGCAGCCCGACGACGTCCTCCGCGTACGGCCGGAACGACGTGACCGGCTTCGGTCAGGCGGATGCCCCGCCCGGCGCGCTCGAACAGCTCGCATCCGAGCTCGCGACCGAGCGCCGCGATCGCCGATGAAACGGACGGCTGCGTCACCACCAGCTCATCAGCGGCCGCTGTGACCGACCCACCACGGACGACCGCGAGGAACGCCGTCAGCTGAGTCACGGTTATAGCCAAGAGGCTAAGCATAACCAAGCCCGGCCATGGGATTTTCGATAGAGTCTGAAAGGCCGATCGGATCGAACGGCCGCCGGGCTTCAGCCGGTGTTGCGCAGCCCGCTCGCTATCCCGTTGATCGTCAGCAGGCCAACCCGTTCGAGCTCGGGATCGGCCGCATCGCCAAGCGCTGCGCGCCGGCGCAGCAGCTCGATCTGAACGAACGAGAGCGGGTCGACGTAAGGGTTGCGGCGATCGATCGAGGCCTGCAGGATCGGATCAGCCTCGAGCAGGACGTCGCTGCCTCGGATCAGCTTGAGCTCGCGTTCGGCCAGCTCGAATTCGGCACGGAGCCTCGTCCAGACTCGGTTGCGAGCCTGCTCGTCGTCCCACAGCTCGGCGTATCGCTGGGCGATTTGCATGTCGACCTTCGCGCAGGCCATCTCGGCGTTCGAGATGAGGCTGCCGAAGAACGGCCATTCGGCGAGCATCGCCTGAAGCAACTCGAGGCCGTGTCGCTCGCGGGCGTCGGCCAGGGCTGAGCCGAGACCGAGCCACGCCGGAAGGATGACCCGCGACTGCGTCCAGGAGAAGACCCACGGAATCGCGCGCAACGATTCGATTCCGCCGGCGGGGTTGCGTCTCGCCGGTCGCGAGCCGAGCCTGAGGCGCGAGATCTCCCCGACGGGCGTGGCCGCCGTGAAGAACCGCACGAACTCCTCGTCCTCGTGGACCAACGAGCGGTAAACCCGCGAGGAGTCGTCCGCCATCTCCTCGGCGACACGTTGGAAGTGGACCGCTGGCCCGGTGGCTTCGGCGGTCATCGCATGCCCGCCGCGAGCGTCGCGTTCGTCATCAGCTCGAGCTCGCGGTGCGCGATCTCGCCAACCGAGTACTTGGCGTTCATCACCTCCCCCTGCTCCGTCATCTTGAGACGGCCGGCGACCGTGCCTGGCGGCAGCGCGAGGATCGCACCGGCCGTCGGGCCGCCGCCACGCCCGACCGCGCCGCCGCGACCATGGAAGAAGATCCAGTTGACGCCATGCCTGCGCAACACTGCCGCGACCCTGACCTGCGCCCGGTATGCCGCCCACGCCGAGGCGACATAGCCGACGTCCTTGTTGGAGTCCGAGTAGCCGATCATCACCTCCTGCTCGTCGTCAACAGCCGCGACCGCTTCCCTGTAGACCGGTATCGATAGAAGCTCGTCGATCGTCTCGGCGGCCGCGGCAAGGCTCGCCCCGGACTCGAACAGCGGCGCGATCCGCAGCATCGCCCGCTCGCCGCCGGCACTGGCGAGGCTCGTCTCCTTCATCAGCAGCAACACCTCGAGCAGGTCGTCCGGCCCCTCGGTTCCGGAAACGATGTACGACTGGATGGTCCCGCGGTGGGGCCCGGTCAGCGCGTCGTGAATTGTCCGGAACGTCTCGATCGTCTCCCGCGTCCTCGCGGAGAAGTGCGAGATGTTGGCCGGAACCAGAGGGCGCCTATCGGCGATGTCCCGGCACAGCAGCGCAATGCGCTCAGCGCGAGCGAGTGATCCATAGTCGGCGCAGATGCCGAGTGCCCCGTAGATCTCGGCGAGCGAGTCCCGGTGGATGCGCGCGTGCTCGCGGATCTCGAGCTGGGCGTAGTGAAACCCGAACACTTCGACCTGCCGGATCACATCGCGCAGGTCCCCGGCGGCGGTGAAGTCGCCGGCGTGCTGGAGCAGCGACCGTTCGACCCGCCGAAGATCGGTGAGCAGCTCGGTCGGCTCGGCGTATCCCTCGGGCAGTTCGTAGCGGGCGGTGGCGCGGACACGCTCCCGGATGAACGTCAGCGCTCGCCGGTACGGCTCCTCGGGGTTGAGCTCGCTCAGCTGCGCGGCCAGCTCTTCGAACTGGTCCCTGCCCGCCTGCAGAATCGGCTCGAGCCCGTGCGCCGGACCGCTGATCCGATCTGAGAGCGACAGGCGCCCCGCCAGCAGCTCGACCCTCGCCTCCAGGAACCGTAGGCAGTGCTCGCGCATCAGCTCGAGCGCGGCCACCGTCGCCCCCGGAGTCACGTTCGGATTCCCGTCGCGATCACCGCCGATCCAGGTGCCGAACGTCAGGAGCGGTGGAATGTCGATCGCATCGTCGGGGAAGTACTCCCGGATCGCTCGTTCCAGATCGCGGTAGATACGCGGGATAGTGTCGGCAAGCGCGGTCGTGAACGGCACGAGCCCGCCACGAACCTCGTCCATGACGGTCAGCGAGATCGCCCGCAGATCGTCGGATCCCCACAGCTCCTGGACGGTCGCCCTCAGCCGCTCGCGCGCGTCGTCGAGGTCGATGCTGGCACGCTCGTCCAGCTCGCGCAGGACACGGAAGACACGTGCGAGCTTCTCGATGGTGGTCCGGCGCCGAGCCTCGGTCGGGTGCGCGGTCATGACCGGCCGCACCTCCATGCGATCGAGCAAGGCCTGTAGCCCGCCGGTCGTGAGCCCGGCCTCGGCCAGGTCCGACACGACCGCCTCGAGCGAACCCGAGCGCGGTCCGGGACCCTCGCGCGCGGCATGACTGCGAAGCCGGCGGACTCGCTCATTGTCCTCGGCCAGGTTCAGGAGCTGAAACCAGCGCGTCAGGGCGCGGACCAGGACCTCGATGTCCGCGAGCTCCAGCCCGGCGATCAGCGTCGCCAGCTCGCCCGGCGCGGCCGCGTCACCGGCCCGGGTCGCGCTCGCCAGCGCCACCGTGCGCTGCACGAGTTCGAGTACGCCCTCGCCATCGCTGTGGCGGATCACGTCGCTGAGGACCTCCCGGAGGAGATCCTCGTCGGCCAGGAAGTCGCGGACCGGTGCGAACGACGGCGCGGTCTCCATCGAGACCGAGCATGCTAAATGGTCGGTGGGCTCGGGGCGGCCGGGCCTACCGAGTCACCCACGCCTCGGGGTCGTCGGCCAGCACGTTGATCGGCTCGGGCAGGCTGGCGTTCGCGATGTCGGCGACGGTCACGTGCTCTACCACGTTGCGGAGGTTCTTGCGGACCGCGATCCACACCCGAGGCAGCTGGCTGGCGACACCGGGGTACTCGGCCTCTTCGGGCTTGCCGCCGCGAACGGTTGCGAGCGGGCCCTCGACGGCGCGAATGATGTCCGCGATCGTGATTTGGCACGGCTCCTTGGCCAGCCGGTAACCGCCGTCGGTGCCGCGCTGGCTGCGCACCACTCCCGCAACCCGGAGCTCCGAGAGGATGTGCTCGAGGAAGTTGAGCGGGATCCCTTGCGAGGTTGCGATCCGTTCGGCCGGCACCGCCTTGCTGTCGGGCGCGGCCGCCAACTCGATGGCGGCTCGTACCGCGTAGTCCGCCTTGGCGGAGATTCTCATTGTGGCCCCCTTCGATAGGACCCGTGGCCGGGCTTTGAGTAGTTCGGTGATCTGCGAAACGGCTTCCTGGATGCCGGTGGTCGAGGTGTCGACCCGAAGCTCGGGAGAGTCAGGCCGCTCATACGGAGCGTCGATCCCGGTGAAGTCCGTGATCTCTCTCGCGCGGGCGCGCGCGTAAAGGCCCTTGGGATCTCGACGCTCGCATTCCTCCACGGGCGTATCGACGAACACCTCCACGAACGGCAGGTTGGCCTGCTCGTGCGCCTTGCGCAGGTGTGCGCGATCAGCAGCCAGCGGCGAGATCAGCGACACGAGCGCGATCGTTCCGGAATCCGCCATCAGCCGGGCCACCTGTCCGACGCGGCGGATGTGCTCGGAGCGGTCGCCGGCGGAGAATCCCAGATCCTCGGATAGCCCGTGCCTGATGTTGTCGCCGTCGAGCAGATACGCAGACTGGCCGGCGTCGACCAGACGGCGTTCGAGCTCGACTGCGATCGTGGACTTACCCGACGCGGGCAGCCCGGTGAGCAATACCGTGCCGCCGCGTTGATCGATCGCCAGCCAGCGTTCGTCGCGGTCGAGCGCCGACGGGTGCCAGGTGATGTCACGACGGCGCTCGCGTCCAGGCTCGATCACGCGCGCGGTCCGGATCACCCCCGCCGCGACGGTTTCGTTGCTGTCCTCGTCGATCAGGATGAACGCTCCGCCCACCCGATTGAGCGCGTATGGGTCGGCGACCACGGGCGAATTCGTGCGGAGCCTCACCTGGCCGATGTCGTTGACCACGAGCGATGTCGGCTCGACCTGGCGCTCGAGCGTCTCCGGGTCGGTCCGCTCGGTGATCTCCTGCACGGTGGCGCGGACGGTGCGGGTGGTGTGCTTCAGGGCGAAGCGCCGGCCGGGATGCAGCGGCTCCTCGCTCATCCAGCAGAGCGTGCAGTCGAGCTCGCGAGCGCTCACCGGCTGGTCGCCCGGCGCCACCAGCACATCGCCGCGACCGATGTCGAGGGGGTCGGCGAGTCCAAACGTGACCGACATCGGAGGCACCCCGGCGTGCGTGTCGCCATCGAGTGTGTCGAGCTCGGTGATCGTGGTCGAGACGCCGGCGGGGAGCACCACCACTTCGTCGCCGACCGCGAGCGTGCCGGCGTCGATCCGCCCCATGTACAGCCGGGATCCGCCGTCCACCGGCCGGCCCACCCACTGGATCGGAACCCGCAGCCGCCACAGATCGCGGTCGGCCTGGATGTCGACCTCCTCGAGATACTCGAGCAGCGTCGGGCCGTCGTAGAAGGGCGTTCGGTCGGAGCCGAGCGCGATGTTGTCTCCGTGCAGGGCACTGATCGGGATCACGGTCACGTCTGGTACGCCGAGGCGTCGGACCACGTCGTGGACCTCATCGACGATCTCCTCGAAACGCTCCCGGTCCCAGCCCACCAGGTCCATCTTGTTGACGCACATCACGATGTGCTCGATCCCGAGCAGCGCGGCGATGTGCGCATGCCTGCGGGTCTGGGTGACGACGCCTGTGCGCGCGTCGATCAGGACGAGCGCGACGTCGGCGGTCGACGCGCCGGTGAACATGTTGCGGGTGTAGCGCTCGTGGCCCGGGGTGTCGGCAAGGATGAACGATCGCCGCGCAGTCGAGAAGAACCGGTAGGCGACGTCGATCGTGATGCCCTGCTCGCGCTCGGCGCGTAGACCGTCGGTGACCGCGGCGAGATCGAGCACTCCCTCGCTTGACACGTCGTCGAGGTGATCGGCGAGCAACGACCCCGTGTCCAGCAGCAGGCGCCCGATAAGGGTGCTCTTGCCGTCGTCGACCGACCCCGCCGTGGCGAGCCGCAGCAGTTCGCGCTGGCCCGTCAACTCCACCGCCGCCATCAGAAGTACCCCTCGCGCTTTCGGTCCTCCATCGCCGCCTCCGAGGTTCGATCGTCGGCCCTTGTCTCGCCGCGCTCGGACACGGTCGCGGCCTCGGTCTCGGCGACCACCGACGGGATGTCGGCCGCCTCCGAGCGCACCGCGCCTGTCACGGTCAGGTCGCCGACCGTCCGATAGCGAACCGTCGCCTCCTCGACCCGTTCGTTCGCTCGCGGTCTGATCAAATCCGACTCGGCCAGCAGCATGCCGTCGCGCTCTACCACGCGCCGGCGGTGAGCGAAGTAGATCGAGGGCAGCTCGAGCTCCTCGGCCTCGATGTAGCGCCAGACGTCGAGCTCGGTCCAGTTACTCAGCGGAAATACGCGGATGTGCTCGCCGCGGCGAATCCGAGCGTTGTAGAGCGTCCATGGCTCCGCCCGCTGCGCCCGCGGCTCCCACTGTCCGAACTCGTCGCGGAACGACAGCACCCGCTCCTTGGCCCGCGCCCGCTCCTCGTCGCGCCTGGCTCCGCCGAACGCGGCATCGAACCCGTGTTGCTCGAGCGCATCCAGCAGCGTCACCGTCTGCAGGCGGTTGCGCGAGCCCCCCGGCGTCTCCTCCTTGACGCGGCCGGTGTCGATCGACGCCTGGACCGAGGCCACGATCAACCGGTGGCCCGCTTCGAGCAGGCGCCGGTCGCGGAGCTCGATCACCTCGGGAAAGTTGTGACCGGTGTCGACGTGCAACACGGGGAACGGCAACGGCAGCGGGCGGAAGGCCTTCTCGGCGACTCGTAGCAGCGCGATCGAGTCCTTGCCACCGCTGAACAGCAGCACGGGCCTGGCGAGCTCGGCCACGACCTCGCGCACGACGAACACCGCCTCCGCCTCGAGCGCGCGAAGCTGCGAGACGCGGGGTGCGGTGGCGCTCATGCGGCCTCGCCCGTCTCCGCTGGACCGCGGAAATACTCGCCCGGCTGACGTGGCAAGCTTGAGTGCCGCCCTGCAAAGGACGCCGATCTGTCTAACTTCACTAAATTGATCGACAAAGGTTATAACACTTGATGCCGCCGCCGAACATCGTCTATCTGCATTCGCACGACACCGGCCGCTACGTGCAGCCCTACGGGCATCAGATCCCGACGCCGAACATCCAGCGCCTCGCCGACCAGGGGCTGCTGTTCAGGCAGGCGTTCTGCGCCGCGCCGACCTGCTCGGGCAGCCGGGCCTGCCTGCTGACCGGCCAGTGGGCGCACGTGAACGGGATGACCGGCCTGGCCCACCGCGGCTGGAAGCTGCGCGATTACGGTCGCCACATCGTGCACCCCCTGGGCGAGGTCGGGTACTGGTCGGCGCTGATCGGCGAACAGCACGTCTCGGCGGACCCCAGCGTGCTCGGCTACGACCACGTGGTCGAGATCGGCACCACCAGGGTCCATTCGATCGCGCCCGCAGCGCTGCAATTGCTACGCAACCGGCTTCCTCGCCCGTTCTTTCTCTCGATCGGCTTCTTCGAGACCCACCGGGAGTTCTTCGAGCCGAGCTCGGTCCGCGACGCGCTCTACGGAGCGCCGCCGTCGCAGCTCCCCGACACCGCCGCCACCCGCGCGGACATGGCGGCGTTCAAGGCGAGCGCCCGCTCGCTCGATCAGGGCGTCGGCGCCGTGCTGCACGGCCTCGACGAGGCCGGGCTCGCGGACGACACGCTCGTGGTCCTCACGACCGATCACGGACTTCCATTCCCCGGGGCGAAGGGAACGCTCAGCGACCGCGGGCTCGGGGTGATGCTGATCATCCGTGGACCCGGCGGGTTCTACGGAGGTCACGTCACAGACGCGCTGATCTCCCACGTCGACATCTACCCGACGCTGCTCGAGCTCGCCGGGGCGGCAATCCCGCCCGACACCCACGGCCGGTCGCTGCTGCCGCTGGTCCGCAAACAGGCGACGACGGTCCGCGACGAGCTGTTCGCAGAGCTGACCTACCACGCCGCCTACGACCCCCAGCGGGCGATTCGCACCGACCGGCACAAACTGATCCGGCACTTCGGCGACCGCCTCGAGCCGGTCCTGGCCAACGTTGACGATTCGCCGTCGAAATCGTTGCTGGTCGAGGCCGGGTGGGGAACCGAGCCGCGGCCGCGGGTCGAGCTGTACGACCTCGTCATGGACCCCGGCGAGATGCGCAACCTCGCCGAGCTCCCTGAGTTCGTGGGCATACGTGAGCGGCTGGAGGGGCGCCTGCACGGCTGGATGGCCGAGACCGCGGATCCACTGCTCGACGGGCCGGTGCCAGTGCCGGACGGAGCGTTCGTCAACGATCCCGCTGGGATCTCGCCGACCGAGCCGTACCTCGCAGCCGTCGACTGAGGCTCCACGGCGCCGGCGACTGGGGCTCGCCGACCCCGCCGGGCCTCAAACATAAGCAAGTAGATCGAGATGACTCAGAATCCTGGTAATCTCACCGCGGCAATTTCGATCGAAGTTGTGGGGATTGGCCTTCGATGGGAAAGGAATGAGATTGAGATCAAGGGTTAGAAGTCTCGCTGCGCTTGCGGTAGCCGTCGGGATGCTGGCGGTACCGGCGGCAGCCGGCGCGACGACGCTGTTCGGGTCGGGATCGAGCGCCGAGCAGCCGATCATGAATGTGCTGTTCAGGGCGTACAACCGCCTCCACAAGACCACCCGCTTCAACTACCTGCCGGACGGCGGTAACGCCGGGGTCACGGACGTGCAGGCTGGCCGGCGCCTGTTCTCGATCAACACGCGACCGCCGCTCCCGAGCGACGCCGGTACCACGTACTTCAAGCTGTGGCTCGACGGTCTGTGCATCGCGGTCAATCCGTCCAACAGCGTCAGCAACCTGACGATCCCGCAGACGAAGAACATCTTCACCGGGGTCGCAACAAATTGGAGCCAGGGCTTCAGCTCGAACCTGACCTCCACGATCGATCCGATCGGACGCAACTCGACCGCGGGCTTGTACACCTTCTTCCAGCAGGCCGTGCTCGGAGGCGCGACGCAGTCGTCCAACGTGCAGCAGGTGACCTCGGACGGGTTGGTCGCGACCGCGGTCTCGAAGGACCCGAACGCGATCGGCTATGTCGGAATCGCCCATACGGGCAAGGGAAGCGGCGTCAAGAGCCTGGACGTCGACGGGGTGCCGTGCAACCAGGCGAACATCAAGAGCGAGCAGTACCCCCTGTTCCGCTACGCCTGGGGCGTTCTGCCCACGGGTCATCCGAGCAAGGCCGTGGAGAAGTTCTTCGACTGGATCCGGACGAGCAAGCAGGCGGGCCAGATCATCAACCGCGGCGGCGCGGTGGCCGCGTTCAACAAGAAGTAGCGAGGAGGACCCTCAGCCGGTAATGAACGAGGACTTCCTCGAGCAGGATCGAGACCCCGACTTCCTCGAGGGAGACCGGGGACTCAGCCAGGACCAGCGCGCCGAGCTTGGGCTCGGCGCGCTGGTGTTCGTGGTGGTCGCGTTGCTCGTGGCGATGCTGGCGTTCGTCTTCCATGAGGCGTGGCCGTCGTTCGCCCACAACGGGCTCAACTGGTTCGGAGGCGGGGGCGACGTCGACCGCCAGATCGATGCGATCTTCAACTCTGGGGAATACAAAACCGCACCGGTCTACACGTTCCATGCCTGGCCGCTGATCTGGGGCACGATTCTGGTCACGCTTGGCGCGGTGACGATCGCATTCGTCACCTCGTTGTTCGTCGCGGTGTTCATGGTCGAGTTTGCGCCAGCCTGGTTGCGGCGGATCCTCGAGCCGGTCGTGCGACTGCTGGCAAGCGTCCCGTCGGTGATCTACGGCCTGGCCGGCGTGCTCGTGATCGTGCCCTTGATCGGCAACCACCTGATCACACAGGCCGAGAAGGCGTCCGTCACCCCGACTATTCAGTTGAGCGGCGCGAGCCTTCTCGCCGCGGTGCTGATCCTGACCGTGATGATCGCCCCGATCATGATTGCGGTGTTCGCCGATGGGCTCCAGGCCGTTCCGCGCGGGTGGCTCGAGGGCTCGCTCGCGCTCGGGATCAACGAGTGGCGAACGTTCTGGAAGGTCGCGGTCCGAACCGCCCGGCCCGTCCTTGTGGCCGGGACGGTGCTGGCGACAGCCCGTGCGCTCGGCGAGGCGATCATGATCAGCATGGTCTCGGGCGGCGTCGGGTTCGCTCCCAATCCGATCGACGGGCTGATCTTCTTCTTCGAGCCGTCCCAGCCGCTGGCGGCGACGCTCATCCGCAACACCACCGAGGGGCTGAGCTCGCCACCGTTGAAGCACACGCTGTACGCGATCGCCGCCGTGCTGCTGTTCTCATCGGCGATGCTGTCGGTGATCGGGTGGGCCGCGAAGCAGCCGATGCGCCGCTACGGGGTGGTTCCGTGAGTACGACGGCGGCAGCGCCGGTCCGCCACCCGGACCGAGCGCGCGCATCGTGGCGCCTGTCCGACCGGCTCGGACTCGGCTTGGCCTGGCTGCTCGGGCTGCTGTTCTGCGCGATCGCGGCGGCGATCGTCATGTACTTCCTCGTCGAGGGGATCCGCTACCTGCGCCCAAGCCTGCTCGTCACGAATCCAGTGCCGAGCGCCACCGAGGGCCAGACCGGAGGCTTCCTCGACCCGCTGCTCGGCACGCTGATCATCGGGACGATGGCGATGGCGATCGCGGTGCCAGTCGGAATCGGGATCGCGGTGTGGCTCAGCGAGTTTGGACGGCCGACGGGGTTGGCGCGGGTGGCCGAATCGGCCATCGAGATGCTCGCCGGCGAGCCGGCGGTCGTGCTCGCGCTGTTCGGGCTCGCCCTGTTCGAGGTGCCGGCGGTGGGATTCCTCAGCCAGACCACAAACGGGGTCGTGCTCGGACAATCGTTCTTCGCCGCGGCCGCGCTGTTGTCCCTGGTCGGCCTGCCGTTGGTGGTGGCGAGCACCCGCGAGGGACTCCAGGCGATTCCGAGCCACGTACGCGAGGCGTCCTACGCGGTCGGCAAGACCAAGATCGCCACTACCCGGCGGGTGCTGCTGCCGGCCGCACGACCGTCGGTGATCACCGGCACGATGCTCGGACTCGGGCGCGTGATCAGTGACACCGCGATCGTGTTGCTCCTACTCGGAGGGACGCTCACATTCCAAGGTGCGAACTCCAGCCCCGTGCTCGGTCTGCTCAGGGGCACCGGCGACACGCTGACGGGCTACATCTACTACAACGCTCCAACCGGGGACGGGAACCAGCCGTCCAAGGCCTACGCGGCGGCGTTCGTGTTGATGTTGTTCGTGCTCGCCCTCAACCTCGGCGTCGATCTCGTCCTGAACCGCTCGCGGAAGGCCGTCACGTGGAAATGAGAAAGCCGCCGCCGGTCAGACGCCTGACCGGGAACGAGGGCTACGGGAACGAGGGCTACGCGCCGCGGCCCGATATCGCACCCCCGCCGCCCGGAATCGGTGCGCGTGCCGCCGGACGGAACGGCAATGGGCACGGGCCCGCGTCGGCGTTCGCAGCCCCGGCTCGGCTGGTGAGTCGCGACAGCGCGATCGCGATCGACCGAATGCAGGTGGACGAGCTGTCGGTCGCGTACGGATCGAAGCCGGCCGTCAAATCGGTCTCGTTGCCGATCCGCCAGGGCGAGGTGCTCGCGCTGATCGGACCGTCGGGCTGTGGCAAGACGACGCTGCTGCGTTCGCTCAACCGGCTCACCGAGCTGACCCGCGGCGCATCGCTGTCCGGGCGGGTCACCCTCGACGGAGCCGACATCGCGAGGATGGACCCGACCGCGCTGCGGCGCCGGGTAACGATGGTCTTCCAGCAGCCGAACCCGTTTCCGATGAGCGTGTTCGACAACGTCGCATACGTGCTGCGCGAACAGGCCAAGCGACGGCCGAGACGTGCGGCCGTCCGCGGTGAGGTCCGCGACGCGCTCGCGCGTGCCGGGTTGCTCGACGAGGTCGCGGACAACCTCGACCACCCCGCGCTTCGCCTCTCGGGCGGGCAGCAGCAGCGTCTGTGCATCGCCCGCGCTCTGGCCGCTCATCCGGAGGTCCTGCTACTCGACGAGCCCTGCTCGGCACTCGATCCGATGTCGACGCGGCTGATCGAGGAGCTCATCATCAAGCTGCGGGACGACGTGGCGGTCGTCATCGTCACCCACAATCTGCAGCAGGCCTACCGCGTTGCCGACTACGTCGGTTTCATGTACCTCGGGGAGCTCGTCGAATACGGAAGCGCCCGCAAGATCTTCGGCTCACCCCGCGAGCAACGAACTCGGGATTACGTCGGTGGAGCGTTCGGTTAGGCGCATGTCCGCGGCCTGCATCGCCACGCTGCCGGTTGCGCTCGTCCTCACCGGCTGCGTGTCGACGCAGCGCATCGCCGCGCGCGCCCGGCTCGTGAGCGCGCGTGAACTGACGAGCCAGAGCACGACCGAAGTTACCCAGGCCAACCCCGATGTCACGATCGGCCGGCTGACACTCATCCGCACACACACCGGCACCGCCATCGTGGCCTCGCTCCGCAGCAACGCGTCGAGCACGCTGACGGACCTACCGATCTCCGTCGGCATCCAAACGCATGGCAGGCGCCGGGTGTATCTGAACCGCTCGGCGAACCTCGACTACTTCGACAGCCACGTCGCGGCGATCGCGCCGCATGGCGTCACGACGTGGGTGTTCACAACCCGTGGGCGCGTGCCGAGCGGCCGGCCGTTCGCGACGGTCGGCATCTCAGCGCTGCATCCGTCCGCCGGCGCACATCTGCCGCAGATCGACGTGTCGACACGCGCGGGACGGTCGGCTCCGAGGAGCGTTGCCGTGTCAGTGTCGAACCGTTCCGCGGTCCCTCAGTACGACCTCACGGTGTACGCGGTCGCGGTTCGCGCCGGCCGCTATGTGGGCGCCGGACGCGCGGACGTGACACATCTCGGAACGCGGGCGACGACGACCGTGAGCATCACTCTGCTGGGCGTAAGCCAAAGGGCCACGTTGCGGCTGATCGCACCACCGACGATCTTCAATTAGGAGCAGAGAGCATGAGCGTGACTGACAGTGAGCAGACTCTCGAGGCGCCGGCGGTAACGCCGCCTTCGACCGAGTACGAGACGTGCGAACAGTGTCACGCCCCTGTCGACGTTTACCAGCGCTATTGCGTCGAGTGCGGAACCCACCGCAGGCACGTCTACGATCCGGCGGCCCGGTTCCTCTCCGACGCGACCGGCCGGTCGCGTGCCGCTGCTCGCTCCGCGCGCGGCCCGGTCGGGCCTAAGCGCCGAGCGCCGGGACTCGCCCTCGCGCTCGTGCTCGCCGCGATTCCGCTCGCGGTCGCCGCCGGCGTTCTCGTCGGTGATCGCGGAGACAACACGAACAGCAAGCTGCTGGCCGCGCTCCGCGCGCAGAAGCCGACGGTCGTGAACGTGGCCGGCGGCGGGACGGCCAGCGGCGCATCGACGGCGAGTACGACCGGCACCGCCGCGGCGACGCCGGTGACCCGGCTGACCAGCAGCTTCGCGCTGCAGCATGGTTACGCGGTCGAGCTGCAGACGCTCCCTGGCTCCGGGACCACCGGGGCGCAGGTCATCGCGGCCGAACGACATGCTCAAGCGCACGGCGCCAGTGCGGTCGGGTTGATGAGCCAAGCTGACTACCAGATCACTCCGAAGCCCCCGGCAGGGGACTACGTGATCTATTCGGGCCAGTACCACTCGAGCGCGGACGCCACCGCTGCGCTGGCCAAGCTGAAGCACGCATTCCCCGGCGCCAAGGTGATCGCGGTCAGTCCGGTCGGAAGTTCCAGCAAGGTGCTTTCCACCACGAGTTACGGCTCCGCCCACCAGGTGTCGGGTTTCAAGCCATCCGCCAGTCAGCTGGCGTCCGGCGCCCAAGAGGTCCAGAAGGTCAGCAAGGAGATCAACGGGAACTACGTGAAATCGCAGCAGGGGCTGCCCGACTCGATCTCCGTCCCGTGATTGCGGTTCGTCGCAAGCGAACGGTGACGACGTCTGCCGACGCCGTTAGCCCGCCGGCGACCGACGGCGAGCTGATCGCGCAGCGGGATCGGCTGGTCGAACGGTTCGCGATCATGCAGTCCGAGCTTGGCGGCCTCTTCTACGAGATGGCGGTCCGCGATCACGTCCGGATGGACATCTTGATCCCAAAAGCGGCCGAGCTCCAACGCGTCGACGCTGAGCTCAGCCAGCTCGACCGGATCATCGAATCGGGGAGCTCGAACCTCGGCGGTGAGTGTCCAGCGTGTGGGGCTGTATACACGCGCGGCGCCGCGTTCTGCGCCCAGTGCGCGCACCCGCTGACCGCGCCATGATCGCTCGCCTGCGCTCGGTCCGGCTGACGTGGCCGCAGATCGCGCTGATCGCGGTGGCGTCAGCCGTCGCGACGGCGGTCGTGATTCACGTGGGGACTCGTCGGGACCGCGTGCCCTACGCGGAGCTGTCCGCGCTCAGACGCGGCGTGGTCGTGCACAAGTCCGCGTCACCGACAGCGACTGCGCCGGCGGCGACGGCGACGGCGGGCGTTCCGTCGTCCGGGTCCGGGTCCGCATCCCCGACCATCGCGCTCCCGCCGAGCTCGCCGGCTGAGACAGGCGCCACGACCGGCACCGCCGACACGACCGCCGACACGACCGACGACGGCGCAGACACCGGAAGCGACGGAACAACCGAGACGAGTGACCCGGCGACCACGCCGGCGACCACGACCACCCCGTCGAGCACAGCGAGTCCGGTCAAGCACGTTTTCGTGATCGCGCTCACCACCGACAGCTATCGTGCCGCGTTCGGCGCGAGCTCGGTCGCGCACTACCTCAACCACACTCTGCGCCCGCGCGGCACGCTGCTCAGCGGCTATCGGACCCTGGGCGACACCGAGCTACCGGATTACCTCGCGATGGTCAGCGGCCAGTCGCCCAACGCCGACACCAGGAGCGACTGCGCCGTTTACGCCGAGTTCCCCTCGGCGGCGAAGGCGCAGCGGAGCGGCCAGTTCGGAGGTTCCGGCTGCGTGTACCCGAACACCGCGCTGACCATCGCCGACCAGGTGACCGCGGCTGGTAAGCAGTGGAAGGCGTACGTCGCCGGCATGGGCACCTCGACGTGTGTGCACGCAAACTCGAACGCCGCCGATGACGCGCCGCTGACCGGAGCCGACAGCGACTACGCGACGATGCACAACCCGTTCATCTATTTCCACTCGCTGCTCGACCTCGGCGGCTGCCAAAGCGACGACGTCGGGATCCAGCACCTGACGAAGGATCTGCGAGTCGCGAAGCGCACGCCGACGTACGCGTACATCGCGCCCGGTCTTTGCGACGAGCCGTCCGCGACCACGTGCGCCGGCGACAAGCCTTCCGGCCTCGCCGCCGAGGACGCGTTCCTCAAGCGGTGGGTACCGCAGATCCTCGCGTCCAAGGCATACAAGCAGGACGGGGTCCTGATGATCGTGTTCGCGGACGGTAAGCCCGCCACCGCTGCCTCCGCGGACGACGACAGCCCGGTCACGACCGGTGCGCTGATTCTCTCGCCACTGGCCAAAAAGGATCGCACGCTCTCCGGTACCTACGGTCCCTACTCGGTGCTCCGCACCATCGAGGATCTGTTCGGCTACACGCCGCTGGTGCACGCCAAGAGCGCCCGCTCGCTTCGCGACTGTGGCGCTGCCCGGCGCGTAGCGCGCTCGCTCGCCACCGGGCAGCCACAAGGAAGGACTGGGCGTCCTAGCTCCGACCCGCCCCCTTCGCAGCTGTGCTTGACCGCGGCCTTCTTCTGAGTCTTCGGCTTGGCGTGCACGGCCGGGCACTTGCCGGCGAGCCGCAGCCTGAACGGGCCGTCCTCGGCGCCGGTGCTGTCGCTGACCACGAGTTCCACCACCGCGGCGGGATCGGGCTTGGTGCCGGCCTTCGAGCCCGGCGGAATGTTCGCGCAGTACGGCTCGGTCGTATCAAAAGTGCCTTCGGCCCAGTCCGGCGAGGCCATCGAACCGCCCGCGCCGGCGTTGCAGTTGATGCCGTTCCCCGGAATCTGTCCTGCGCAGTTCCAGGCCAGGTTCAGAGTGTTGCCCGTGGGGTCGACCACCAGCGGGTTGGTGGCGAAGTCGTCGACCGTGTTGAAGTCGTTGGACTTGCGAAGCACGATCAGCGTGTACGCGCTGATATTGCCATTGCAATTGAACTTGTAGTTCAGCGAATTGGGATCGTCGGCGGTGGGCTTTGCACGGTTCAGAGTCCCGCCGCACAGAGTCGAGGATTCCGGCGTCGGGGTGGCCGCAACGGCCGACTGCACAAGCACGCAACCCAAGAGAGCCAACGCGAGCCCCACGAGCACCGACCGTCGTCCCGTGCGGCGCTTTGCCTTGCGATGCGACACAGCTAAACCTCCGTCTATCGAATGACACGGCGGGTCGGCCGCGGCTTGCAAGTACTCCACGCTATGAGAAGGGATTGCCCGACCCGGCAATCCGCATAATTCTTACAGAATTTGTGAAGTTTCGTGCGGCGGAGCCTAAGTTGTCGTTGACAAGGCGTTGCCGACAAACTCAATAATCTCGATTGACATTGTCCGGTTACCGCCTGTCCTGTCTCGCGGATGCACTCGTCCGGGAGATCGCTGCCGCCAGTGGCCGGCTGGTTGCGGCTGGCGCGCCGGCGCGATGTAGGGCGTAGCCGCCCTTCTTCCACATCGGGTTCGGACCTCACAAGGGCGATCCCGGTGCCTCTCCTCTATCGCGGCCAGGGCGGCTCGGCGCCGTTCTGGCCGCGATCCCAGGCCGCGGCCGTGCTTGCGGCGGCGGCGACCCCATTTGCAAGTGAGGTGGCGCTATGAGTGTTGAACGCGAGGAGTCTGGCCCTTGCGCAGTTGTGCTCCAGCACCGGGAAGATGCTCCCGGCGGCCTGGTCATCGACGTCCTGGCCGCGCGTGGATTTCGGTCGACGACGGTGCGCGTCGATCGGGGTGAGCCGCTGCCCGATCCTGGATCGTTCGCGCTCGCGGTCACTCTCGGGTGCGATGGCTCGGTCGATGAGCGTGCCAACAGTTGGGTCGGGACGGAGCTCGATTGGCTGCGGCAGGCCGACCGGGCCGGCACCGCGGTGCTCGGTGTCGGGTTCGGCGCGCAGGCGCTGGCCGTTTCCCTCGGCGGTGGCGTGCACCGCGCGCCCATCGCCCGGCATGGCTGGGTCTGGGTCTCGACCGAGACGCCCGCGTGGATCTCGCCCGGGCCGTGGCTGGCCTGGCAGGAGCACGTCATCAGCCTCCCGCCGAAAGCCAAACTGCTCGCGCACAACCCGCTCGGACCGCAGGCGTACTCGGTCCGCAGACACCTCGGCGTGCAATTCCATCCGGAAGTCACCCCGAAGATCCTGTGCGCCTGGGTCACCTCCGGCCACGTTCCGAGTCTCGACACGCAGGGGGTGCTCGAGGTGACCTCGCGCGAGTACGCCACCGCATCTGCGGGCGCCCAGCGCCTGCTGTCCACCTACATCCAGTCGCTGGCGAGTCGCCCGCGCTGAACGCCACATCCATCTATCGATCCGAGAGGAACACACCCCCCATGCCTCGACATGACTCCACCCCCACCCGCCATACCGGGTCCGGCCGATTCCGCCGGCCGATCGCCCGCGCGATCGCCTTCGCCGCCGGCGCGGCGCTCGCAGCGGCAGGGCCGGCGGTCGCCGCGACACCCACCGCCCCGCCGCCGGTCACGATCCTCAGTTCGACCGGCCACGCCGCCCCCGGCGACATCTTCATCACGCCGACCGGTGACACCAGCACGTACGCCAACGGCGCCGAGATCCTCGACCGCCACGGCAACGACGTCTGGTTCCACGCGGTTCCGCAGGGACTGACCGCGGCGGACTTCCGCGCGCAGACTTACCTCGGCAAGCCTGTCCTCACCTTCTGGCAGGGAACCGGACTCGGTGGACTCGCGAGCGGCACCGACTACATATACAACGACCGCTACCAGCAGATCGCGACGGTGAACGCCGGCAACGGCCTCAGCGCTGACGGACACGAGTTCCTGATCACCCCCTGGAACACGGCGCTGATCCTGGCCTACACGACCGCAACCGCCAACCTCACGTCGATCGGCGGCCCCGCGGACCAGACCGTGATCAACGGCGTCGTTCAGGAAATCGACATCAGGACCGGACGTGTCCTGTTCCAATGGAACAGCGAGGACCACGTTCCCTTCGGCCAGAGCGAGCAGCCGCTGCCCGCCTCGCCGAGCACGCCGTGGGACTGGTTCCACATCAACGCGGTTCACATCGACAGCGACGGCAATCTGCTGATCGACGCTCGCGACACGTGGACGACCTACAAGGTAGGTCGCGCCAGCGGCCGGATCATCTGGCAACTCGGCGGCAAGGACAGCAGCTTCAGGCTCCGCGCCGCGCCCGGCCAGTCGCTTGACAACGCCGGTGAGATCTTCGCCTGGCAGCACGACCCGGAGGCGATCGGCCATAACGAGTACACGTTCTTTGACAACGAGTCGGCGGGGACGCCGGAGTTCTCGGTCAGCCGAGCGCTGACACTCAGGCTCGACACGCGCCACCGTGTCGCAACCCTGATCGCCTCCGACGACCAGCCCGAGGGACTCGTGGCCGCGTCGCAGGGGAACGCCCAGACGACCCCGGACGGCGGGCTGTTCGTCGGGTGGGGAGCGCTCCCCTATTTCTCGGAGTTCGACCCGTCAGGACGGCTCGTGTTCAACGCCGAGTTCCCGACCGGCGTGAACACCTACCGCGCCTACGTCCTCCCGTGGCGTCCGGGTTCGTTCCGCTAGGGAAGCCCACTCGGGCGGGCTGATCACCCGAGACGCGGTCCGGTCGCGAGCATGAGCTCGCGACCGGACCGCACCGTTCGTCGCTAACGCGTCACCCACGCCCCGGGGTCGTCGGCCAATCGGTCAACGGCCTTGGGCAGTTCGCCGCTCGCCACGTCCGCGACGGGCACCTGCTCGACAACGCTTCGCAGGTTCTTGCGGACTCGGACGGCGGAGTCCGCCTTCGCCGAAATCCGCAAACCTAGCCCTCAGGCTGGTAGCGAAGACCGTCGAGCGCGATGCGAAGGATGTGTGCGACCTGGTCCGGATCGGCGGTCGGGATCTTGGCGATGCCGACGACCATCTGCATTACCTCGGGGAACTCCACGTCCCGCCGGACGACCCCGGCCTCCTGGGCGCGCTCCAGCAGCGGACCGCCGGCCTCGTGCAGCGACCTTCGACACACCTGGAACAGCTGATCGTCGGTCTCAAGGTAGTTGAGCAACTCGTGGGCGAGCGCCTGCTTGGTCGCGAGATAGCCCATCAGGCGCTCGAACCATGCATTGAGCGCCTCCCATGGATCGCTGCCGTCGAGTTCGCCGGCGGTGCGGCATACCTCCTCGACCTCGTTGACGTAGACGGCCTCCAGCAGCGCCTGCCGATTGGGGAAGTGGCGGTAGAGCGTGCCGATGCCGACGCCCGCGCGGCGTGCGATCTCCTCGAGTGACGTCGACTCCCCGCCTTCGGCAAACGCCCCCCGAGCGGACGTCAGCACCTTCTCGTAGTTGCGCCTCGCGTCCGCGCGCTTGGGCCGGGCGATCAGGGCCTCAGGGCTGATTTCGGCTGTGTCCATCGAAGTCCCTTGACAAACGGAGGGTGCCTCCGTATAGTTTCGGAGGATGCCTCCAGTTGTTTCGGAGGCGACCTCCATTTTAGCGCTTCACCGAATCACCGACAAGTTGGGATCTGCATGAACCTCGTCTCTTCGCAAACACTAAGGCGCCGCCCTCAGGCGTCCCCGGACCGCCGTCGCTGGACGGCACTCATGATCGTGTGTCTGGCGCAGCTGATGATCGTGCTCGACGTCACGATCGTGAATGTCGCGCTGCCCGCGATCCAACGCGACCTCCACTTCAGCCAGTCGGGCCTCACGTGGGTCATCAACGCGTTCCTCGTCACGTTCGGGAGCCTGCTCCTGCTCGCGGGACGGCTCGGCGATCTCGCCGGCCGCAAGCGCGTGTTCCTCGCGGGTCTCGTCACCTTTACCGTCGCCTCGCTCCTGTGCGGCATCGCGCCGAGCCAGGGCGCGCTGATCGGCGCCCGCTTCGTGCAGGGCGTCGGCGCCGCCGCCCAGGCATCGGTGATCCTCGCGATCATCATCACCCAGTTCCCCATCCCGAGCGAGCGAGCACGGGCGATGAGCGCCTACGTGTTCGTGTCGGTCGCCGGGGGCTCGCTCGGCCTTCTCGCCGGCGGGATCCTCACCCAGGCGCTCAGCTGGCACTGGGTCTTCTTCGTCAACCTCCCGATCGGCCTGGCCACGTTCGTCCTCGGTCGGCGGTTCATCCTGGCTGACAGCGGGCTCGGGCTCGAGCACGGGGTCGACTGGATCGGGTCAATCCTCGTCACAGCGTCGCTGATGGGCGTGATCTACGCGATCGTGCAGGCCACGACCCACGGCTGGATCTCGGCGCAGGTCCTCGGCGTCGGCGCCGTCGCCGCACTGCTGATGGCGGCATTCGTGGCGCTCGAGGCCCGTATCGACAACCCGATCCTGCCGATGCGCGTCCTGCGCCTCGAGGGTCTGATCAGGGCCAGCCTCGTCAGGGGCTTCCTCGTGACCGGTATGTACTCGACGTTCTTCCTCGGGAGCCTGTATCTCGAGCACGTCCGTCACTACAGCGCCGTGCAGACCGGCGCGGCCTTCCTGCCCTGGACGATCACGGTCGCCGTGCTGTCGCAGGGCATCACCGCGCGGCTGGTTAGTCGGTTCGGTCCGCTTCGCGTCCTCACCGCGGGCATGGTGAGTGCGGTGATCGGCCTGCTCCTGTTCAGCACCGTCGGACCGAGCACCGCCTTCTTCCCCACGATCTTCTTCGCCTGCTTCGCGATCGGCCTGGGAATCGGCAGCGCGTTCATGCCCCTGCTCACCATTGCCATGGCTGACGTTCCCGCCGCCGACTCGGGCCTCGGCTCGGGGATCACCAACGTGTCCCAGCAACTCAGCGGCGCGCTCGGATTGGCGGTCCTCAGCACGATCGCCGCGAACCGGACGAAGGGGCTGCTATCGACCCACCAGGGGCTCACGAGCTCCCTGATCGGCGGCTACCACCTCGCCTTCCTCGTCGGCGCGTCGACGATAACCGCCGGCATCGTCCTCGCCTTCGCGCTCCTGCGGCCGCGCCGCGCGCAGGCCAGGCTGCAACTCGCCGACACCCCCGCCGCCGACGACATCCACTTCGACATCGAGAGAGAAGCCGCATGACAAACAACGACCGCTTCCCCGCCCCCCCACAACGTCCGGCCGAGACGGTCGCCGCTCGGCACACGCCCCGCTGCAACCTGGCCGGCGGCCGAGCACCCGCCGGATCTCTGACGCTGTCGTGGCCGGCTACATCCACGACATATCGCAACGACACCGCGACGGCGTCCGTGCCTCCGAAGCTCGTTCGCGTCGACCGGCGCATCACGCCGAAGGTTGACGCGTCAACCAGATCTGTATATTTGATTGCTTAGTCAACAACTTCACAACCGATGAGCGCGACGATCGACCCAAACCACTCCGCCGGACCGGTGCCGGTCGAGTCAAAGCGCTCGCGAACCACATCGCGCGGTTCCAGGGTTCGATGCGATGCTCGCCCGAGGCGCGCCGGGCCATCATCGGCGAGCGCGGAGTCACCGGACATCGGCCCCGAGGCTCCGCCCCCGGCGCCGGTAAGCGCGTTCGCCTCCGTCGGGCGCCGGTTCGTTGCTGCCGCGGTCCTTGCGACCGCGACGGTCACCGTCCTGCTCGCGGTGCCGCCGCTACGCGGCGTCGCTCACCAGATCGGTCGGATGAGCCCCGTCTGGGTGACGGCGGCGATCGCACTCGAGGTCGGTTCGTGCGTCGGCTACGTCGTGATCTTCCGGCTGTTCTTCGCGCAGGTGCCGGCCGGCCAGGCCCGGGAGCTCGCATGGACCGAGCAGGCGTCGGGTGCGCTGTTGCCGACCGGTGGCGTCGGCGCGTTGGCGATTGGGGGTTGGCTGCTGCGTCAGGCCGGGATGTCGACGGGCCAGATCATCGAGCGCTCGAGCGGCCTGTTCTTTCTCACCAGCGCAGCGAATGTCGCCGCGCTCGTCGGAGCCGGCGCGATGTTGGCCACCGGAGCCATGGGCGGCACCGACACCCTCCCTCTCGCCGGCATCCCGATTCTGCTCGGCGTGGGCGCGACGGCGATGACGCTCGCCCTCCCAGTCCTCATCCGGCGCACGTCCGGCCGTCGTTGGCCGGCGTGGCTCGTCGACCTCGCGACCGGCATCGACGGGGCGCGCCACGCGCTGATCCGCCCGAACTGGCGGCTCCTCGGCGCGATCGCCTATCTCGGCTGCGACATCGCCGCGCTTGGTGCCGCGTTTGCGGCAACCGGCCACCCGATTCCGATCGACGCGCTCGTGCTCGGCTACGTCATCGGATACATGGCGAACATGCTCCCGGTCCCGGGCGGCTTCGGGGTGCTCGAAGCCGGGCTCGCCGGAACGCTGATCCTGTACGGAGCGTCGGCGACGCAGGCCGCCGCCGCGGTTGTCGTCTACCACGCCATCGCGTTCTGGGTTCCCAGCCTGGGCGGTGTCACCGGTTTCGTTCGCCTGCGCCGCCGCCCTGACCGATCAATCGGAGCCTTCGCGACCCAGACCGCGGATAGTCCCGCGGCCTCGACCGCATCGGCGGTGATGCGATGACGAACTACGCGTCCAGCCCACAGCGCGCGCGGATCGAGCGATCCCGGGACCGGCACGCCATGGTCGATCAGGCCATGCGGCGTATCCGCTCGAGCGCGGCCGTCCTGAGCCTGATCCTGCTCGGCCTGCTCGCCCGCGCCGTCATCGACGGCCTCACCGTCGCCACCGGCGCCAGCGCGGCGTTCATCGCTCTGCTCCTGGTCGCGCTGGCGTGGCTGTGGCGCCAGGGGCGTCGCCTCAGCCAGCGTTCACCAGACCGGCAGCCGAAGATTCGATAATCGCCGGCGACGAGCTAGTTTCGGTCGCCGGCGCTGTGGTGCCTCCAACCGGACTGATACTCGGCGTCGTGGAGCCGGTAGAGCTGGTGGGCGTAGTGATCCAGGCGGTCGGCGGCCGCCTGGGCCTCGTGGTAATCCTTGCCATGGTCGCGGGCCGGCGTCTTCTCTTCAGCCCGCTTGCGGACGATGTGAAGCTCCTCGCGGGCCAGCTCGACGATCTTCTCCAGCGTCTCTTCGAGATTCATCTGTTCCTCGCTCAGTCCGGCGGTGGATCCGCTGATGGTGACGCGGTGATCTTCGCACGCCCGGCCGTGACGACCCTGCCCACGGCGCACACTCACGGGGCGACGCAACGCCCGAGCAGGTCGGCCAGTTCCCGCTGCTGCGTGGCCGTGAGGCGCGTGAACATCGTCGATTCGGCGATCGTGGCGATCAGGCGGCTCCGCGCTCGCGCGCCGGCCGGGGTGAGGGCCAGCGCCTTCACACGCCGATCGGTGGCGGCGTGTGCTCGTCTGACCAGCCGACGTTCCTCGAGGCGATTGACGAGAAAGGTGACGTTCGAGGGGTCGCACCGCAGCCGCTCGGCGAGTTCACGCCTGGACACGGGGCCGAGCGCGGGATCGAGCTGCCACAGCGCGTCCGCCAGCGGGAGCGTGAGGTCGAGCTGGATGAGCGTCTCGTGGAGCGCACTCTCCAGGCTCGCATGCAGCGCGTACGCCGCCTGGGCGAGTCGGTTGGTGAGCGGGAGTGGTTCGCTGTGGGCGTGCTTGTGCTCGCGGGGCATCGTGCGCCGTCATCATCCGAAGGGCCTCACGCCACTGGCTAACCTACGTGAAGACTTCATGTATCTAATCGCGATCGGGAGCCGAGGACAATCATGAGCGAGCAGGAGCCAGTCAGGAAGATGGTCGACGACGGCGCCGCGATCGAACCGCTCGACGGCGCGATCGATCACGTCCGTGGCCCGGCCGCCGCCAGGCTGCTCGTCGAGTACGGCGACTACGAGTGCCCGTATTCGCGTGCCGCCTACCGTTCGATCCAGCAAATCGAGGCGGAGCTGGACGAGGGCGTTCGCTTCGCGTTCAGGCACTTCCCCCTGTTCGACATCCATCCGCATGCCCTGGCGGCCTCGATGGCCGCCGAGGCGGCCGCCCGGCAAGGCCGGTTCTGGGAGATGCACGACATGCTCTTCCACCGCCAGCACGCGCTCGAGGATGACGATCTACGGCGCTATGCGAGCGAGATCGGACTCGACCGCGCCCAGTTCGACATCGACCGTGGCGGCAAGGCGGTGCTCGAGCGGATCGAGCGAGACGTCCAGAGCGGGCTCTCGTCCGGTCAGGTGCTCGGCACTCCGACGCTGTTCGTCGATGGGGTCTTCCACCGCGGGGGGTACGACTTGAAATCGCTTCTGCAAGCGCTCGGCCGGTGACCGCGGTTACCGTTACGGACATGAGCGAGCCCTCCCGCCGGCGCCCCGCGATCGTGTTGGTGGACGATGAGCCCGCGGTGCTGGCCGCGGTCTCGCGCGATCTGCGTCGTGGGTTCGGCGAGCGCTTCCGGATCGTTCGCGCCGCGTCGGGCGAGGAGGGGCTCGAGGTGCTGCGCGAGCTGGTGCGTCGCGGCGAGCAGGTGGCGCTTCTGGTCGCCGACCAGAGGATGCCGGGATTGTCGGGCACGGACTACCTCGTTCGGGCACGGGAGATCGTGCCGACGGCCAAGCGGGTCCTGCTGACCGCGTACGCCGACACCGAAGCGGCGATTCAGGCGATCAACGAGGTTTCGCTCGACTACTACCTACTCAAGCCGTGGGATCCGCCCGAGGAGCAGCTGTTCCCGGCCGTGGAAGACCTGCTCAGCTCCTGGGAGGCGGGCGCCGCGCTGGAGTCAGGCGGCGTGCGTCTGATCGGGCATCGCTTCTCCCGGGCGACCCACGATCTCCGCGATTTTCTGGCTCGCAACCGAGTGCCGGCGCGGTGGCTCGACGTCGAGCGCGACGGCGAGGCCCGCCAGCTGTTGAAGGTGGCGGGCGTCGAGGACGACCGCCTGCCGGTGGCGCTGCTCGAGGACGGTACCGTGCTCGAGCGCCCGACGGTGCTCGAGCTGGCCGAGCGTCTCGGCGTTGCCGGTCAGCCAGCCTTTGAGCACTACGACCTGGTGATCGTCGGCGGTGGACCCGCCGGGCTTGCGGCCGCGGTGTACGGCGCCTCGGAGGGGCTGAAGACGATCATGGTCGAGCGGGAGGCGCCGGGCGGTCAGGCCGGCCAGTCGAGCCGGATCGAGAACTACCTCGGGTTCCCCACCGGATTGAGCGGATCTGACCTGGCTCGCCGCGCGACCGATCAGGCGCGCCGGCTGGGAGCCGAGCTCTTGAGCCTCCAGAACGCCAGCCGCCTGCGGGTCGAGGGGTCGGGCCGGATCGTCGAGCTCTCGGGCGGCGGCAGCCTCAGCGCCTCGAGCGTGCTCGTCGCCTCCGGCGTGTCCTACCGCCAGCTCGACGTGCCCGGGTTCGCCGAGCTGACCGGACAGGGGATCTACTACGGCGCGGCGCTGACCGAGGCGCGCTCGTGCGGCGACCAGCACGTCGTCGTGATCGGCGGCGCCAACTCGGCGGGACAAGCGGCGGTCTACTTCTCCAAGTACGCGCGGCTCGTCACGATCCTCGTCCGCGGCGACACCCTCACGAAGTCGATGTCTCACTACCTGATCGAGCAAATCGAGGCGCTCGGCAACGTCGAGGTCCGCACCCGCACTCAGGCGGTCGCGGCGGAAGGCGACGGGCAGTTGCGGACGCTGCGTCTGCGCAACCCGGACGGCAGCGAGTCGACGGAGAACGTCGACGCGTGCTTCGTGTTCATCGGCGCGATGCCGCTCACGGACTGGCTCGCCGGCGTCGTGGCGCGCGACGAGCGCGGCTTCATCCTCGCCGGCCTCGACGCCAAGCAGGACGGCTGGCCGCTCCAGCGCGATCCGTTCCCGCTCGAGACGAGCGTGCCGGGCGTGCTCGTGGCCGGCGACGTCCGCTCGCGCTCGATCAAGCGGGTGGCGAGCGCCGTCGGGGAGGGCTCGATGGCGGTGTCGCTCATCCACCAATATCTGGCCGAGGGATGACGTCCGTCGGCGAAACGCCCGTGGCGGTTGCCGACCTGCGGCCGGTCGACCTGTTCGACGACCTCGACGATGACGCGCTGGCCGAGTGGGCAGCGGTGGCGCAGGAGCGTCGCTTCGACGTCGGACAGGTCGTGATAGAGGGTGGCCAGGAGCCCGAGGGTCTGGTCTGCCTGCTCGAGGGAGACCTTCAGATGTTCGTCGAGGACGGCGATCGCCTCGAACCAAGCGGCCATCAGAGCGCGCCGACGTGGATCGGCGCGGTGCCCACGCTTACGGAGACCGTGCTGCGCGCGCACATGACCGCACTCACGCCGGTGCGGGTGGCGCTCATCCCGGCGGCCGAGTTCCGGCGCCTGGCGCTGGTTCACCCGACGGTGCACCGGCGGATCATGCGCCAGGTCCGACCGGTGGTCGCCCGCTTCACCGCGATCGAGCAGAGCCGCGAGCGGCTGGCCGCGCTCGGGACGATGTCCGCAGGGCTCGCACACGAGCTGAACAACCCCGCGTCGGCTGCGCGCCGCTCGGCGGCCGACCTGGCCGAGGCGCTCGATGTGATCGGCGCGACGCTCAGGGAGTTCGTCACGGCCGGCATCGAGCGCGACGCCGCCGCTCGGATCGCCGACCTGCGCGATCAGGCGCTCCATCAGTGCGCCGATCGCAGCCCCCTGTCGGCGCTCGACGCCGCGGACGCCGAGGACGACATGCGCGACCGATTGGAGGCGCTCGGCGTGCCGGACGCGTGGCGAGTGGCTGAACCGCTGGCTGCCGCCGGACTCGACTCGGAGTGGCTCGAGCAGATGCGCGCGTCGGCGGGATCGGCCACGCCGGCGGCGCTGCGGTCGGTGGCGGCATCGCTCAGCGCCCAGCGACTCGTCAGCGACCTGCGCGAGTCGACCGAGCGGATGAGCTCGTTGATCGGTGCGGTCAAGGCCTACGCGTACATGGACCGCGGCGGCATCGTGGAGGCCGACATCCACGAGGGTCTCGAGACCACGCTCAAGGTCATGGGCCACAAGCTCAAGAACACCGAGATCAAAATCGAGCGCGAGTACGACCGCACGCTGCCACCGCTGACGATCTACGGGTCGGAGCTCAACCAGGTGTGGACGAACCTGCTCGACAACGCGATTGACGCCCTCGGCTCCGCCGGGACGATCACGCTGCGCACGCGCCGGGACGGCGGCTGCATCGTGGTCGACATCGCCGACACCGGGCCGGGGATCCCGGCCGAGGCGCGCTCACATGTGTTCGATCCGTTCTACACGACCAAGGACGTCGGCAAGGGCACGGGCCTCGGCTTGGACACCGCTCGGCGGATCGTTGTCGAGCGCCACGGCGGCTCGCTCGCGTTCGACACCGGTGAGAACGGCACGACCTTCCACGTCTGGCTCCAACTCCACCCGTCCACCCCGATCGCAAGGGAGACGCGAACATGACCACCTGCACTCACCTCGACACCATCACGATCCTGCAACTGCCGGACAGCGTGGCGGGGTGCGAGGATTGTCTGCGAGACGGCGGGGTCTGGCTGCACCTGAGGATCTGCCTCGAATGCGGTCACGTCGGCTGCTGCGACGACTCTCCGAACCGGCACGCCACCGCCCACAGCCACTCGAGCGGCCATCCGCTGATCCACTCGCTCGAGCCTGGAGAGGACTGGACCTGGTGCTATGTCGACGAGGTGGCAATGATCATCCCGGAGATCAAGGGCCACACCCACATCCCACCCTCGCCGATGCTCGCCGGATAAACCGGCGCGGCGATCTATCGTGAGCTGGCGTGTCGACACTCGTGCTCTCGGACCTTCATCTGGGATCGCGTCTGCGGCACGACGTCCTCACGCACCCGGAGCCGCTGCGCCGCCTGCTCGAGGCGCTGGAGGGGATCGAGCGGCTCGTGCTCCTCGGGGACATCGTGGAGATGCTCGAAAAGCGGGCCGACCGCGCGATGGATGTCGCCGAGCCGATCCTGCGGCTGATCGCCACGAAGCTCGGGGCCGGCCGCGAGGTGATCTTCGTGCCAGGCAACCACGATCGAGCGTTGGTCGCGGGCTGGATCCGCCGAGTCGGCGCCGGCCTCGCTACTGACAGCCGCGTTCCCCTCGACGCGTCGCCGGAGCTGTCCCGCCTCGTCTCATGGTTTGCGCCGGCCCAGGTCCGGGTGCACTACCCGGGCGTGTGGCTCGCCCCCGGAGTGTGGGCGACGCACGGGCACTACCTCGATCGCCACCTCCTCCCGGAAGCGGCTTTCGGCGTGACCCGCGGTCTCCTCGGACGGGTCCCGCGACCCGGCGCCGTCCCGATCGATTACGAGCTCGCCGGAGGGCCGTCGCTCACCCGCCTGGAGGCGCTCGTGATCAAGGCGCTCCCACGCCCGCTCGCGGCGCTGGCAGAAGACGGCGCCGAGCTGATTAGGGCCTCGACGATGCCGCTCGGGCCCCGCCGCCTGCTACGGCCTGGGATGGCGCGCCTCACCGCACGCCTCTTGGGGGCGCAGATGCGCCTCGCGAGCCTTCCCGCGCTGTCGCACGTGGTCGGGCGCCTTGGCGTCGACGCGGAGCATGTGCTGTTCGGTCACGTGCACCGCCTCGGTCCGCTACCCGGCGATCTCGAGACTCGCTGGCGGGGACCGCACGGCCGCCCCCGCCTTCTCAACACCGGCTCCTGGGTGTACGAGCCGCTGCTCGTACACAACGCCACCGCGCCACACCCGTACTGGCCCGGCGGGGCCGTGATGTTGGAGGACAACCGGGCGCCGCGCACCATAGGGTTGCTTGACGGCGTCTCCGCCGGCGCGATGCACTGATCAGGCCGGGTGCATCTCCGTGCGGCGATCTTTGACCGTCCGTGCAGCCCGGCCGACTCGTTCCCACGCCGGGGCGTACGGTGCACCTATGCACTGCCCATGCAGGCGCCCGACGCGAACGCACAGACGAAAGGTGGCTCGGGGATGGCCCTCAGCGAGACGACGGCCACCACCCAACTGCCAATCGGCGGCGAGGAACGTCCGGCGACGGGCGGATGCAACGCCACGTGGGGAGCGTTCTTCCACCGAGACAGCGATCACAGGAGGTTGATGTATGAGCTTGACCGAACAGCCGGCAGTGCAGCTCCGGCATCTCGATCGTTTCTTCATCGGCGGCGAGTGGGTCACGCCGTCCAGCGAAGCGACGATCACCGTGACCGATTCCGCTAGCGAGGAGCGTTTCTTCGCGGTCGCCGAGGCCCAGGCAGCCGACATCGCCCGCGCCGTCGAGGCCGCTCGGCGAGCGTTCGATGCCGGGCCGTGGCCGCGGATGAGCCATGCCGAACGTGCTGAATACCTTCGTGCGATCGCGACCGCGCTCCGTAAGCGCGGCGAGGAGGTTGGCGACATCTGGCCTCGGGAATCTGGCGTGCTGCACGGGATCGCCAAGCACGCGGCCGAGGGTGCCGCCCGAAGGTTCGAGTACTACGCCTCGCTGGCGGACACCTTCCCGTTCGAGGAGGAGGCCCGGCCGACAAACGGCGGCAAGTTCGGATTGCTCGTGCGCGAGCCGGTGGGCGTCGTCGGCGCGATCGTCCCTTGGAACGCGCCGATGGGCCTGATCGCCAACAAGGTCGCTCCGGCGCTGCTGGCGGGCTGCACCGAGGTCTTGAAATCCTCGCCCGAGGCGCCCGGTGAGGGCTATGTGCTCGCCGAGATCGCCGAGGAGGTCGGGCTGCCGCCCGGTGTGCTCAACGTCGTGACCGCCGACCGCGACGTGTCCGAACTGCTCGTCCGCGATCCGCGCGTTGACAAGATCACGTTCACCGGCTCAACGGCAGCCGGTCGGCGGATCGCCTCGATCTGCGGTGAGCGGATCGCTCGCTGCACGCTCGAGCTCGGTGGCAAGTCGGCGGCGGTCATCCTGGACGACATCGATATCGAGACGGTCGCCCGGACGATCTCCGCAGCCGAGTGCTTCCTCTCGGGCCAGGTGTGCTCCTCTCTGACGCGGATTGTCGTACCGCGCCACCGCCACGACGAGCTGCTAGATGCGCTCTCATCCACGTTCTCGAACGTACGGGTCGGCGACCCGTTTGACCCCGAGACCCAGATGGGACCGCTGGCCTCCGAACGCCAGCGTGACCGGGTTCTGGGTTACATCGACAAAGGCGTGCAGGAAGGCGCCACCCTCGCAACCGGGGGCCAGCGTCCCGCCCACCTCGAGCGCGGCTGGTTCGTCGAACCGACAGTGTTCGGGAACGTCGACAACGGCTCGACGATCGCGCGCGAGGAGATCTTCGGGCCGGTCCTGAGCGTGATCCCAGCCGACGACGAACGCGACGCCGTGCGCGTTGCCAACGACACGATCTACGGACTGAACGCCTCGGTGTTCACCGACGACCTGGAACGCGCCCGCGCGGTGGCGGGCGAATTGCGCTCGGGCACGGTCGGCCATAACGCCTTCAGGACCGACTTCGGGATCGCGTTCGGCGGCTTCAAGCAGTCAGGGATCGGCCGGGAAGGCGGAGTCGAGGGGCTCTACCCGTTCCTGGAGACCAAAACGGTGATCCTCGAGGGGCGGCCGGGGCTCTACGGCGCCAGCTAGGACCCCGACGTGTGGGGCGCCCGGTGACGGGCGCCCCCGCCGCGGGCAACGGTGGACAAATGCGGCGCCCGTCATCGGCGGACGACAGGTGCGGGGCGCCAGACGGCGCGACGCGCCAGACTATGAGGCGCCACCGTCAGGGGGCGCCGACCTTCTTCTAATCCATGCGACCGAATCCAAAGCACGCCAGCGACGATCCCGAGGTCGTGCGGCAACTGATCCGCGAGAACCCGTGGTGCACTCTCGTGAGCAACAACGCCGGGGAGCTTGTCGCCTCGCACTATCCGGTGCTCCTGGATGAGGCATCGACCGAGTTGGCGGTACTGACCCATGTCGGGCGTCCGGACGAGCGGGTCCACGGGTTCGGCGAGCAGGAGATCATGGTGATCGTCCAGGGTCGCCACGGCTACGTCAGCCCGAGCTGGTACGAGCCCGGGACGACGCCGGCCCCGACCTGGAACTTCAGCGTTGCGCACTGTTACGGCGTGCCCGAGATCCTCGGCGCGGAGGAGAACATGCGGGTGCTGACGCGGCTCGTGGAACATTTCGAGCGCCATGTCGACCGGCCACAATTCCTCGACCCCGAGTGGGGCGCGCAGTTGGCCAAGGGCACTGTCGGGCTGCGCATCCCGATCGCGCACTTTGTGTGCAAGGTCAAGCTCAGCCAGGACAAGAGCCTGGAAAACCAGCGACGGGTGGTCGCTGCATTACGCGCGCCGGGTCCTTACCACCATCCAGCTCTGGCCGGCGACATGGAGCGCTTGATCGGCGATTGACGGACCTGCCGGGCGCCCAGCGCAATCAGATGACGCTGCCGCCGAGCACCGCGACCAGCTCCTTGGCGTTCTTCTTGCCGATCTTCGGGACGTCGAACTCCCACACAGTGCCGTTGGTGAACTGCATCCGCAGAGACGAGAGCAGCTTGCCATCCTTGAGTTCGACCGTTTGGAGCTCCTCGCGGGGGGCGCGAGCCAGCACCTCGTCCGTGACCTTCATCTTGAGGGCACCAGACTTCGTCTTGATCAGCGCTACCTCGGTCTCACTCGCCGCGACGTAGCCAACCCGGCCGAAGGCGGGCGCGTCCGAGGCCTTCGACGATCGACTCGCGACCGCGGTCGCCGCGACCGCCCCGACGACGCCCCCGATGGCGCCCGCCGACGCCTTCTTCCCAAACCCTCGCGGGTTGACCATCGCGCCCGCAAGCACCGGCGCGCCCAGCGCCGCGGATCCCTCTCCAGCCATGCCCCAGCCCTCCTTGTCGATTCTCGCGGCTCCGCCTGCTGCCGAACACCCGAGCAACCCGAGCCAGAACGTCGCAAGCCTACCTCCCAAGGCACCGGGGCCCCGGCCCGGGGGTTGCCCGGACGCGAGCAGGCTCCCCCGGAGGCAGCATCCGAGTCACATCGTCGTCCCCTACGCCAGGAGCAGGAGCGTCATGCCCTCAGCAACGAAGGCCGCGCAAGTCAGGCTCGATCGAGTTACGCCTTCGCACTGTCGAGTCGTCCTCGACAACCCGCCGCTCAACCTCATGGGTCCGGAATTCGTTGTGCAGATGCGAGAGGTCGTCACGGCAATCGAGAGCGACGACCGAGTGAAGGTGGTGGTCTTCGAGAGTGCGGTCGACGGCTTCTTTCTGAATCACTCCGACTTCCTCGCGAGCTTCGAGGATCTGACCAGCATCCCGCAAGGTCCGACCGGCCTCGAGGCATGGCCCGACGTCCTGGTGCGCCTGACGCGTGCCCCGTTCGTGTCGATCGCGCTGATTCGCGGGCGGGCGACCGGAAACGGCAGTGAGCTCGCGCTCGCGTGCGACATGAGCTTCGCGAGCCGGGAGAACGCGCTGTTGTCGCACTTTGAAGTGGGCGTCGGCGTCGTCCCCGGTGGAGGGCCCATGGCGCGCTTGCCGCGCGTCATGGGACGGGGACGCGCCCTCGAAGTGCTCCTGGGCGCAGACGACATCCGAGCTGCCGATGCCGAATTCCTCGGCTATGTGAACCGTGCGCTGCCCGATTCCGAGCTGGACAGTTTCGTCGACACGCTCGCCACTCGCATCGCCTCGTTCGACAAGTGGGCGATCGCCAACACCAAGCGCCTGGTGAACGACGCCAGCCTGCCGCCCGACGTCGAAATCAGAGCGGGCTGGGACGCGTGCATGGCCTCCGTCAAGCGACCGGAGGCGCAGGAAAGAATCAAAGCCCTCCTCGAGCAAGGACTCCAGGAGCCTGGAGACTCGGAAAATCGACTCGGATTCTATGTCGGACAGCTCGGCCTCGACGGCGAGCGCTGAAACCCGAACTGACCATCTAGATACTCCGCGATCGGCGGCGGCGTCCCGCTCACCAGTGAGGACCAGGTGATCGCCGGCGTCGGTGTCAGCGGCGGAACGACCGAGCAGGGCATTGCCATCGTCCAAGCCGCGATGAGATAAATCGTCGCGGGAGGATTGCTATGCCACCTGGCCTGAATCGACAGCATCGGGCAGCGCCCGTGGGAGTTGATTGCGCGAGCCGATGTCGAGCTTCTTGAACACCTTTCGCAGGTGATACGCAACGGTGTGCTGGCTGATGAACAGCCGGGCGCCGATCGCGGCGTTAGAGAGCCCGTCGCGGGCGAGACGCGCGACCTGAGCCTCTTGAGCGGTGAGCTCCTCCCGGGTCTCGACGCTGCGACTACGGACACGCTCATATCTCGACCGAGTCGCTCGACGCGTCCGATACGGACGATAACCGCGGTGGACGGGGCCTGAGTCTGCGGGCGATGATCGCCGACGACGGCATCGGTGGCGCCGAGTCCAGCGAGGGATCGGGGCTCATGGGCGCGGTCGACCGCGTCGACGCGCTCGGCGGCAGGTTCACGCTCGACAGCAGGCCGGGCCGCGGTACCACGATCTCGATCGAGCTCCCACTCGCGGGGCCAGAGGAGCCCTGAGTCGCGGGGCCTGCTAATCGCCGAGCAACTCGGGCAGAGTGAGGCCGCTGCGGACTGACTCTGGCCGCTCAGCGGCGATGTCGGACCCCGGAGCGGCGTAATCGTCCCGGCGCTTGATCAAGAGCCACTGCGGCTTCTCGCCACCGCGGGTCCGCTGCAGCGCGAACCCGCCGTGGAGCTTCTCGCCGTGTAGCACGAACACGGCGTGACCGCGGTCGAGCGCTTCCGGCCAGGGCACGCGGCCACCCTGCTCGTACTGCCCGCGATCCCAGATGATCACGCCGCCCTTGCCGCCCCGCCCCTCGAAGTCGTTGTGGGCGAGGTCGTGGTCGTCCACCTGCACCGCGAACCGTTTGACCGTCGGGTCCATCGAGGGACCCTTGGGCACGGCCCACGAACGCATGACCCCGTCGACCTCGAGCCGGACGTCGAAGTGGTGCGCGGTCGCCTGATGCTCCTGGACGACGAACACTCCCGCGGGCACGCCGCGGATCGCGAACTGCTCGTGTCCCTCGACCCGGACGGGGTGGGTTGCCACCGAGTCGACGCCGGCGATCGAGAGCATGAAGGCGCTGAGCTCGTCGATCGCGCTGCGCTCCCCTTCGGCGTGCACGCACAGGCTGCCGTGTTCGTCGAGTCGGACCCATCCCAGAAGACCGAGCTGCTCCGCTCGCGAGCGGACGTCCTCGCGGACCGACGGGTCACCCACCTCACCGGTGCCCGAGATCCGACTGGCGCTCAGTTCGCTCACGCTTCAATTCTTCCGCGCCGCGCGATTCGCCGGGGTGCCGTTGCGTCGCTACGCGGAGGCGGCGGGACGCTAAGTCTCGCTCGGCCCATCTCAAGTGCGTAGGATCCCTACGGTCCGCCGTCGCATGGTGGCGGTTGGGGCAGGCTTGCTAGTGGACGCTGACGTGATACCCGAGCCGCTGTTCGTCTCTGGAGGCGAGATGGGGACAGTGATGGCGGCCACCGACTGGCGATCGACTCCGCTTGGCGAGCCCAGCGGTTGGGCGGCCGCGCTTCGGACCGCCGCCGGCGTTTGCCTCGAATGCCGCTTCCCGATGCTGATCATGTGGGGCCGCGAGCTGGGGATGATCTACAACGACGCGTTCCGTCCGATCCTCGCCGAGAAGCATCCCCGATCGATGGGACAGGCGGGCGCGGAGTGTTGGGCCGAGATCTGGGATGAGGTCGGACCGATGCTTCACGGAGTTCTCGAGAGCGCTACGACGATCTGGTCAGAGGACCAGCTGATGGTGCTCGACCGCAGAGGGTTTGATGAGGACTGCTACTTCACCTTCTCCTACAGCCCGATCCGCAGCCAGGTTGGCGATATCGAGGGCGTGTTGGTCACAGTGTTTGAGACGACCGAACAAGTCGTCGGCGAGCGGCGGATGAGCTGCCTTCGAGAGCTCGCCGAGGCTCGCGCGGACGCCAGGTCTTCCGCCGAGGTCATCGAGCGCGCCGCGGGTGTACTCGATCGCTTCCCGGCGGAAGTGCCTTTCGCTTGCCTGTACTCGATCGGTGAAGACGGCGATCTCGGCGGCGGCGCGTTCGCGGGACTTCCCGAGGCCGTTCCCCGTGAATCGTGGCCGCTTCAGCAGGTCATCGCCAGCCGAGCGGAGGTCCAGATCGAGGGGCTGCGCGAGATCGTGCGAGCGGACCGGACCGACCCCGCGACGACGTCTGCGCTCGCGATACCGGTGCTTGGTGGGGCGCAGCCTGAGGTCAGAGCCGTGCTGGTCTCCGGCCTGAACCCGCGCCGCGCGTTCGACGCGGAGTACCGATCGTTTCTCGCACTGGTTGTCGAGGACCTCGCGGCGGGGCTTGCCTCGGCTCGAGTCCGCGAGCAAGAGCGTAGTCAGGCGGAAGCGCTGGCCGCGCTCGACGAGGCGAAGACGCGGTTCTTCAGCAACGTGTCACACGAGTTCCGCACGCCGCTGACGCTTGCTGCTCGGTCCGCTCGACGATCTGCTCTCCAGCGATGAGCCGCTCAGTGAGCACCAGCGGCACGCCCTGTTGCTCGGCCGTCGCAACGCGCTTCGGATGCGCCGCCTGGTCAATGCGCTGCTGGACCTCACGCAGGCCCAAGGAGGGGGCCTGGTACCGACGTTTCGGCCGCTCGACCTCGCGCGGTACACAGCGGAGCTCGCCAGCGCCTTCGAGTCCGCGGTTGAGTCCGCCGGCCTCGAGCTTCGCGTCGACTGTCCGCCTCTCGACCGCGCCGCGTATGTGGACGTCGAGATGTGGGAAAAGATCGTGCTCAACCTCATCTCGAACGCGCTCAAGCACACGTGGCAGGGCAGCATCACCGTGAAGCTCTCGAGCCAGGACGGCATCGCTGAACTGCTCGTGAGCGACACCGGAATTGGGATTGCTGAGGAGGAACTGCCGCGACTGTTCGAGCGCTTTCATCAGGTGAAGGGTGTGCGGGCACGAAGCGCTGAGGGGAGCGGGATCGGATTGGCGTTGGTGTCCGAGCTTGTTTACCTCCATGAGGGGGAGGTGTCGGTCGAGAGCGAGGCCGGCTGCGGCACGAAGTTCACTGTCAGGATCCCTCTGCGGCCCGCGGCCGCGACCACCGCTCGTGAGGGGACCGGCGAGCGACCGTCGGCCTCGGCGGCGGCGGAGACCTTCCTCGCCGAGGCTGAGCGCTGGGCGGCCGCAGACGACTGGACCGAAGACACCGCTCTGCCTGGTCCCATCCCCGATGGCGTCTCCGGCGGTCGCGTGCTGGTCGTCGACGACAACTCCGAGATGCGGAGCTACTTGCGCCGTGTCCTGGCCGGGCACTTCGACGTCGAGACCGTCCCCGATGGCCAGGCGGCGCTGGCGGCGATCCGGAGCTCGCGGCCGGACCTGGTCCTCACCGACGTGATGATGCCCGAACTGGACGGCTTCGAGTTCCTCCGAGCGATCCGGGCCGATCCGGACACGGCGCGGCTACCGGTCATCATGCTCTCCGCCAGGGCGGGCCAGGAGAGCTCTGTTGGGGGACTTGACGCGGGCGCCGACGACTACCTGGTCAAGCCGTTCAGCCGAATCGAGCTCATCGCGCGAGTGCGGTCGAACCTGACAGCCAGCCGTGCCCGCGAGGAGGCCGCCCGTCAGGCGACACACCGAGCCGAGCGCCTCGGGCAGCTGGTCCAGGCTGGCATGCGTGTCGCGGCGTGCGTGGAGCCCGACGACGTGCTCGAGGCCCTTGCGACGGAGGCTCGTGGCCTGTTCGATGCGCACGAGGTCGAGGTAGTCGACGACCAAGGCCACGAGCGTACGTCGGGGAACGCGCGAACCGGCTCCGCCGACCGTGCCGTCGAGATCGCGTTTTCGGTCGAAGGGCGGATCAGACTGGCCCTGCCTGCCGCGGCGGAGTTCGACGTCGAGGACCGGGCGTTGTGCGAGCAGCTCGGCCTCGTCGGGTCGGCTGCTCTGGCGAGGGCGCGGCTGCACGAGGCCGAGCATGGCGCGCTGCGCCGTCTCCAGGAGTGTCTGCTTCCCCGCGAGCTGCCGACGCATCCAAGCTTGCAGCTCGCGGTCCGGTACCTGCCCGCGAACACCACCGCCGACGTTGGCGGAGACTGGTACGACGTCATCGGCCTTCCCGGAGGTCGGCTCGCGGCGGTCGTCGGCGACGTCGTCGGTCACGGTATGGAAGCGGCGGCCACGATGAGCTCCCTGCGCAACGTTCTGCGGGCCTTTCTGATCGAGGGCGACAATGCGGGACAGGCGCTCGCCCGGATGCACGAGCTCGCGAACCGCACCGAGGCCGGTCTGACGGCGACGCTGTGCTGTGTGATCATTGACCCGATCACCGGGACCGGGGACTGGGCCAGCGCCGGCCACCCGGCTCCTTTGCTGGTCCGTCCCGCCGGCGCGGCGGTCTACCTGCAAGCGGGGCCAAACCAACAGCCCGCACTTGGGGTGGGCAAGCGCCCCAACGCGACGCAGAGCGGCCTCGTCGTGGCGCCAGGTGAGATGCTGTTGCTCTACACCGACGGGCTCATCGAGCGAAGTGACCGCGCCGATGGGGCGGCGTTGCTGCAGCGGACGCGAGCGCACGACTCCATCGACCTCGACACCTACTGCGACGCACTGATCGACGACCTCGCGCCGGCGCACGTACGCCGTGACGATGTCGCTCTCCTTGCCCTGCGGCGCACCCCGCCGTCGGAATCCGTGCTGGAGATCCGTCCGTTGGCAGTCATAACTGCGGCCGGCGAAACACGACGGCGCCTGCACCCATGGCTTGCCGCCCACTCGTTCGACGCCCAGTCGTCAAGCGACGCGCTCGTCGCGGTGAGCGAGGCAGTGGCCAACGCTGTCGAACATTCGGGCATCTCGCCAAACGAGCAGGTGACGGTACGCGCACGGCTGGCCTCCGGACGCCTCGGCGTGACGATCCGCGACACCGGCCGCTGGCGCCGCACGCGCGAGGACCCCTCACGCGGCTTCGGTCTCACGCTCATGCATTCGCTCATGGACACCGTCAACATCGACCAACGCGGCGATGGCACGCGGGTCGAGCTGACGCTGACCGCCAATCTGAGCTGACCCGATCTTGCCGGCAGAATTCGCGCTTGAGCTTGTTGTCCGCGACGGCGTTGCCGTAGCCGGCTTCGCCGGCGCACTCGATCGCTCGGACAACGACGGCCTCCGCCAGAACGTGCTGAACGCAATCACTTCCGGGGTGCACGGGCTCGTGTGCGACCTCTCGTTGCTGTCTTACATCGACTCGGCAGGAGTGCACCTCCTGCACCGACTCAGCCGAGCGCTGCAAGCCGACGGTCGGCGGATAGCGCTCATCTTGCCGACCGACTCGACACCGCGGCGAGTGCTGGAAATTGTCGGGATAACCGAAGCGATACCGCTGTTCGCGAGCGTCGATGACGCCGTGACCGACCTGAGGACCCGATGATCGCGATCGGCGCAGACCCCGCCACAACCCACTGAGGGCCGTTCGGAGGAACTCGCCACGCTGCCTATCTGCTCTTGCGCGTCTCGGCAGCCTGCGTGGCCGAGCGCTTCCGATCGGCGGCCGTGCGGCCGGTCTTCGGACTGCGACCAAGCTCCTCCCACTCCGATTCGGACATCTCCACGCCGTAGTGGTCGGCGGCCGCCTTGATGTTCTCGAAGGCTTGCGCGCGCTCGGCATCGGAGACGTCAATCACCTGATCGAAGCGTGCGATGGCGTTACGCACATGCTCCGCATCGGTGAGCGGCTCCTTGCGCTCTGTTGGGAAGGCGAAGACGGTGTCCGGCAGGTCGCTGCGCTCGGTCAGCTCGCCGTGCTTCTCATGCGGTTTCCAAGTCACTCCCATGAATCACTCTCCTGTCACGCGGTGTTGTGGGCGCTGTCGCCCCCAGTGATCTCTAAGGTCGAACCCATGCGCCCGCCGTCACTCTTCATGGCGGGGCAGGGCGGTATCGATGAGGCCGGGAATCGGGGCGGCACATCGGGCGTCAAGCGTACCCCGGCCACCGCCGCGGTACCGTTAACCGTGTCGCGCTCGTTTCGCCCCGAGCGCGTACTGCCGAGTCCACGAGAACCGTCCGGGCGATGAGGCCGAACATGTCAGACGAAGCCGCGATTGACCGCTCTGTTCCGCCCTCGGGGACCGGGTGCGTCGAGTGCCTGGCGGAAGACGGTTGGTGGCTTCATCTACGGCGCTGCGCCCAATGCGGCCACATCGGCTGCTGCGACTCCTCCCCCTCGCAGCACGCCAGCCACCACGCAGCCGATGCCGGGCACCCCATGGGCCGTAGCTTTGAACCTGGCGAGGACTGGTTCTGGAACTACCGCACCAGACAGTTCTACGACGGTCCGCCGCTCGCCCCACCAGAGCATCATCCGCTCGACCAGCCTACGCCTGGACCCGCCGGCCGGGTGCCGGCGGACTGGCAGCGCCACCTCCATTGAGGCGAAGTCGCCGTTCTCCACCCCGGGCCGGCGACGTACGGCGCTGCCTACTCCGCGAGCAGGTCGAGCACGGCCAGCTCGATAGCAGCCCGACGCTCCTCTTGCGCGAGGCCCTGCTTGTCGATGCGTCGCAGCTCGCCGGCGATCGTCCAGCCACATAGGAAACGATCGAATACGCGAGGATCGATGTAGGACCCGCGGGCGACGCCGGGCGTATTCCCCAGCGCCTCCGACACTTCGATCGTGGCTTGTCGGATCGCCCTCCGGCGCGCTCGATCGCTGGCTGGGTCCTCGGTGGAGCGGGCCACCGCCACCGCCGCCAGGAGCGTGCCGTTCCACGTGCGGAAGTTCTTGGCGCTGAACGAGTCGCCAATCAGGTGCTTCAAGTGCTCGTTGATGAGTGGGGCGTGGACCTGGTGCCACGTATGCCGCTCGCGGAACGCAAGCAGATGCTCGCCGCCTCCGCGTCGTCGTTTCAGGGCACCCACAATCTCTACGCAGCAGGGGTCGGCGACGGCATGGACGCGACGAACACCTTCTTTGGCGACGTAGTCGAAGACCGCCCGCCCCTGCTCCATCGAGACGTTCGCCTTGGCGATCGTGGCAAGACCGAGGTGTCCGTCCTCTTTCTCATAGACCTCGCTGCCGATCCGGAACATTCCGACGTCAAGCAGTCGCACCGAGCAGGACAGCACTCGCTCCCGGTTCAGAACTTGTCCGGCCTGCATCGTGACGATCACGCGCTCACGCATCGTTGGCAAGGTGTGGGCGAAAGCGATCATGTGCTCGAACTTCGCGTGCGCCTGCTGCTGGCTCCACAGATCGTGGTAGCGGTATTGGCGACGGCCCGCTGCGTCCACGCCGGTCGCTTGTAGGTGCCCGAGCGGGTCCGGGCAGATCCAGACGTCCCGCCACGCCGGTGGGATCGCCAGTGCCCGAATCCGAGCGAGAGCGGACGGGTCCGTCAACGGAGTTCCGTCGACGTCGACGTACGCAAACCCGGCGCCGGCAGCCACCCGCCCAAATCCGGCAAGCGCCGCGTTGGACCGGTGAAGCCTCGGCGAGCGAGGCGGGTCGGGGTCCTCATCCATGGGGTCCGGGTCCTCATCCATGATTACTGACAATCGCGAGGAGACTATCGCCTGCTATTCGTTGGCCTCCTCGGAATCCGTTGACACTCGATGGCCTTACAGTTGTTATGTGGCTCGGGTCGTATTCGCGACGATGGGCAGCTGGGGTGACCTCTTCCCGACGATCGGGCTCGCCAAGGCCATGGCCGAACGGGGACACGCTGTTCGCCTGGCCACGACCAGCGCGTACGCGTCGTTGGTCGAGGACGAGGGTCTGCCGTTCGTGCCAGCCGGTCCGCGGTTCGGGCCGGAGGAATTTGCCGGCGATCCGGCGATCCTCGATGGACGGCAGGGAGGCTATGCCGGCTTTCTGCACCTCTTCCGCACGGTCGTCTTCCCGAATCTGATTTCGTGGGTGGAGGACCTCCGTGGCTCGCTTGAAGACGCGGATTTGCTCGTTTCGCATCCGACGGTGCTGGCGAGTCCGATCGCGGCCGAGCTGACAAAAACCAGGTGGGCGACGTTCAGCGTCTTCCCCGGCCTGATCCCGAGCGAGCACACGTTGCCGAGCGCAACTCGCGTGCGGCTTCCAGAGGGCCCGGTGGGCCGAGCGATGTGTCGTGGCGCTTGGCGGACCGCGCGCTGGAACATTCGGCGATCGTTTGACCCGGCCGTCGACGCAGCACGTCTCGCCGTCGGGCTTCCACGGACTCGTGACGCGCTCTTTCTTCCGATCAACTCGGGTAATTCGTATCTCGTCGGTGCGTCGCCGCGTGTGGTGCATGCGCCGCCCGACTGGCCGCCCAACGTCCAGCTGACGGGCTTCTTCGCCTGGGACGCGCCACGCTCCTACAGTCCGCCGGCCGGGCTCCACGAGTTCTTCGACGCCGGCCCAGCGCCGATCCTCATCACCCTTGGCGGCAGCTCCGCTGTTGACCCCCAGCAGTTCTACCCGAACGCCGTCCAAGCCACCCGGCGGCTCGGACACCGCGCGCTCGTCCTCAGCGGCCCCACTCCGGAACCGATCCGATTCGATTCCTCCCCGGATGCATATGTGCTCCCGTTCGCCCCGCTCAGCCAGACCGCACCGCGATGCCTCGCCGCGATCCACCATGGCGGGATCGGAACGACGCTTGGGCTGCTAGCGGCTGGGCTGCCCCAGGTGATCGTGCCGCGCGGCTTCGACCAACCGCAGACCGCGCTCCGAATGAGCCGTCTTGGCGTCGCGACGATAACCCCGTGGGACCGGGCCTCCGCTCCAGCGCTCGAGCGTGACCTTGCAAAACTCCTGGGCACCGACGGCTACCGCCACCGGGCGTCCACCATCGCCACCCGCCTTGCGCAGGAGCACGGACTGGAGAACGCAGCGGACGCGATCGAGCAAGCGCTCACCTGACGTCATGGTCAACGCCGTCGAGACGTTTGAGGTAGAGGCCGGTACCCCACATCACCGGAGGCTCGCCCGTCCAAGCCGTCAGTAAGCCACACAGTCTCTGCGCGTCGTGGCGCCGAGAATCATCCGTCACCGCGGCTATGAACGCCTCCGCGCACGCCGGCAGGCGCCGCGACGCCCTCAGTCGACCCAGCGAACCCGCTCACAGCCTCCTGGCGGGATCGAAGGGTGTGAGCTCGGGAGCCGCGCGTCCTTCGAGCACGAGCGGGGCGAGCAGGTTGGCCGTCGCCGGAGCGAGCGTGACGCCGAGCATTCCGTGCCCGGTGGCGAGGTAGATGCCGTCTATTCCGGGGAGAGCTCCGATCAGCGGCAATCCGTCCGGGGTCGCCGGCCTCAGCCCCGCCCACGCCTCGACCGGGCCGTCGGGCTCGGGCTGCCAGCCTCCGAGGTACGGGCGCGCCGCGGCGAGCAGCCGCTCCCCCACGGCGGGTGAGATGTCGTCGCTTCTCGCGCCGAGCTCGAACACGCCTGCGATACGCACGCCGCCGTCGAACGGGCTCAGGCCGAGCTTGGCCTCGGCCAGGTAGAGCGCGTGCCGCGGTCGTGGGCCGCGGCCGGCGATCGTGACGCTGTAGCCACGTGCACCCACCAGCGGTATGCGAACCCCGAGCCGACGGAGCAAAGGGGCGGTGGGCAGGCCCGCCGCGACGACGATCCGCTGCGCCACCAGCGCACCCGAACTGGTCTCCAAAGCCCAGCCGCCGTTCCTCCGCGCGAGCGTCCGCAGCTCGCGGCCCTCGTGGATCTCGACGCCATCGGCTCGCAGGCGCTCTGCCAGGCCCGCGGTCAGCTGCTCCGGACGCACGAAGCGGTCAACGCGCGCATGCAGACCGACGACGACCTGAGCCGGGTCGAGCGCCGGCTCGAGCGCGGTCAGCGCGCCAGCGTCGAGCTCATCGATCGATCCTCCGTCGTAGCCGAGCTCGCGCAGTCGCTGGAAGGTCCTTCGATAGAGGTCAAGCCCGCCTGGCGTGCGCGCCGCGACGACCAAGCCGGCGGTGTGCATCTCGAATGCCACGCCGGCGTCGCGATAGGCGTCGAACAGCTCCAGCGTGCGACGGTTGAGACCGAGCAGCGCCCGGATACCGGCGTCGAAGCGAGCGCTGCTGCAGTTGCGGCGGAAGCCCCAGAGCCAGCGAACGAACGCCGGATCGAGGCTGGGTCGGAGCACAAACGCATCGCCGCCGGTGACGAGCTGGTGCAGGCCCTCGCGCAACATGCCGGGTCCCGGCAGCGGGTACGTCAAGCTCGGCGAGACCCACCCGGTGTTGCCACGCGACACGCCCCCGCCGACGCCCGCCCGCTCGAGTACGACGACATCGGCGCCGCGGCACCGGAGCTCCCATGCACACGCGAGGCCGACGACCCCGGCGCCGACTACGGCGACTCGCGGCTCGCTCATCGCCCCGAGCTCAGTCCGTCCAGTTCACGAACCGCTTCGCCTGTTCCCCGACGTTCTCCCCGAGGATTGGATGCTGCGCCATGTCCGGGGAGTACCGGCTGGCCGGCACGGTCCGGCCCAGACGCTCGGCCATCGACCGGACGTAATGGGGGGCGCCGCCGCAGCAGATGCCGATGTAGTTGACGCCCAGGCCACGGGCGGACGCCGCGAAGTCGGCCATCTCGAACCGGTTGCAGAGGAACGGTTCGAGCGCGATCGGGAACCCGCGCGTCCCGTCGGCGTCTTTCAGCGCCTCGAAGTTCGGCTGCGCGGGCGTCGTCCGGTACGGAACCGGCTGTGCGGCCACATGGCAGTCGACCGCAGCCCTGATCTTCTCCAGGATCGGCAGCATCGTCAGCGGACCGCGCGAGCAGTTGAGCCCGACGACGTCCGCACCCCTGGCCTCGAGCTGCCTGCAGGCCTCGTCGTATTCGTACCCGTCGATCGTCACATCGTCCGTCGAAGCGAACGTGACAATCGACGGCAGACCGGACTCCTGGATCGCCTCGAGACTGATCAGGGCCTCCCCCAGGTAGTCGTGCGTCTCGGAGATGATCAGGTCGGCGCCCTCCTCGGCCGCCCACCGGACCTGCTCGCGATACATCTCGCGCACCACCTCCCCCGAACTCTCGGGGGCGTCTGGGTCATACACCCAGGTGTTGCAGATGTTGCCGGCCAGGAGCGCGTCGCCTTCGGACGCGACGTCCCGCGCCACGCGCAGCGCCTGCCGGTTGAGCAGCTCGAGGTCGGCCTCGCGTCCGATCGACCGCAGCTTCTCCCGGTGGGCGTAATACGTGAACGCCACCATCACCTCGGCGCCGGCCCGGAGCATCTCCCGATGGAGCTCCCGTACCGCATCGGGAAAGTCGAGGACCACCTCCGGCACAAATGGACCGGCCTTCAGATAACCCCGGCGCTCCAGCTCGAACAGGTATCCCTCCGCCCCGACTACAACGCCCCGGTCGAGGCGCTCGCGAAGTCCTCTCATGGTGCCGATCCTAATCGCCCGTCAATCCTCCGTCGAGGAAGGCTGCGGATCGCGATCCCTCACGTGGATGAACGGCGATGCCGTCGCCGAGGCCGCAGCACGGGTTGTCGGCGTCGCCGCGGCGACGGTCGTGCGCTACGAACGAGACGGGGGGATCAGGGTGGTCGGTTCCTTCAACGCGTCCGGTTTCGGCGTCGGAAGCGCCTTCAGGCCCGAACGCTCCGATCCGGCCGCGCGAATCCTCGAGCATGGCGGGGCTGACCGCGCCGACGACTATTCGACAGCCGATGGCGCGTTCGCGACGGCGGTCCGCGCGTCCGGCATGTGTTCGACGTTGGCCGTGCCCGTGTTCGTCGACCGCGCCATCTGGGGCTTGGTCTGCGCCGGAGCCACCGCCGGCGAGTCACTGCCTACCGATGCTGCGCAACGACTGGAGGAATTGAGCGCGCTATTGGCTGGCGGGATCGCGGCCGCGCAGTTGCGCGAGCGCCTCCGGTGGTTCGAGAGCGAGCATGCGGCAGTACGTCGCATCGCGACGCTCGTCACCCGGGAAGCGCCGGCGGCCGAGTTGTTCGCCGCCGTCGTCCAGGAGGTCATAACGATGCTCGATGTCCCGGGTGGCTGGCTGTATCGGTACGAGCCCGATCAGTCGGTCTCGGTGCTCGCTTCCTCCAACATTCCTGGCTATCCGGTCGGCGGTCGGTATCCGCTCGACGGCCCGAGCGTCGCGGCAATGGTCCTGGAAACCGGCGAGTCCGCTCGAATAGACGACTACTCGGTGCTGACGGGGACGCTCGCGACTCGAGCTGCGGAGTCGGGGTTCCAGTCGGCGGTGGGGATCCCGGTCGTCGTCGACGGTGCCGTTTGGGGCATGCTGTGCGTCGGTGCGACGGACAGCGAATCGTTGCCGGCCGACACGGAGGATCGTCTGCGTGAGTTCACAGAGCTCGTCGGAGCTGCGATCTCCAGGACACAGGAGCACGACGATCTGCTGAGGCTCGCGGATGAGCAGCCTGCCCTGCGGCGCGTTGCGACGCTGGTCGCTCAGGAGACGACGACGGAAGCGCTGTTCTCTGCGGTGTGCGCGGAGGTCGGAAACGTGCTCGCAGTCCCTGCCACGGCGATTGAACGCTACGACCCAGATGGGCACACGACCGTCCTCGCGACGTGGGGGGATCTGGGACTCTGGGCGCAGGCGGGCCTCACCGTCGGCAGTCGCTGGTCGCTCGACGGCCCGAGCGTAGCCCAGCTCGTCCTCGAGACAGGCCGTCCGGCCATGATCAGCGACTACACATACCTTCCCGGCACGATTGCCGCCCAGGTGCGCGCGACGCCGGGGGCGGCGTGGGTCGGCGTTCCCATCATCGTCGAGGGCGACACGTGGGGCGTGATCTATGCGTCCACCAGCGCCCGGTATGCGGCCACCGCCGCCCGGTCATCGGCCCGCCTTCCAGAGGACCTCGATACGCGTCTGGCCGGGTTCACCGAGTTGATCGCCACGGCGGTCAAGAACGTCGAGGTTCGCGAAGCCGTGCGCGTTCTGCTCGATGAGCAGAACGCGCTGGGGCACATCGCGACGCTCGTCGCCCGCGGCGAGCCCGCGCGCGTCGTCTTCGAGGCGATCTGCGAGGAGACAGGCCAGCTCGTCGAGGCGACCACCGTCGACCTCGCCCGGTTCACGCACGACGGGCACTACGTCTGGGTCGCGGCGTGGAGCCTGCGCGACACCCACATCGAGTTGGGCGTGCGGGCCCCGCTCGCCGTGGACTCGATCACCGCGGCTATCTGGCGCACCGGCAAGCCCGCCAGGCGTGACAGTTACGAGGGCGCTACTGGAGAGGTCGCAACGCTCGCGCGACGCCGCGGAATCCGTTCCGCGGTCGGCGTCCCAATCGTCGTCCAGGGGCGCCTGTGGGGTGCGGTCATCCCGGGCAGAGACTACGCCGAGCCGTTTCCGGCGGGCACCGAGGAGCGCGTCGCGCGCTTTGCCGAGCTGGCCGCCACCGGGATCTCAAACGCGAGCGCACGGTCGGACCTCATCGCGTCGCGTGCCCGGATCGTCGCAGCGGGGGATCAGGCGCGGCGGAGGATCGAGCGCAACCTCCACGACGGGATTCAACAGCGGGTGCTCGCGCTGGGCCTCGATCTCCAGACCGTGCGGACGATGGTCCCGTCCGGCCAACCCCAGCTGGAGACCAGCCTTTCGAGCCTGGGAGATGACATAGATGCTCTGCTCGACGATGTACGCGAGGTTTCGCGCGGCCTGCACCCTTCATTGCTGTCCCGCGGAGGGCTGCGCACTGCCCTCGGGTCGCTCGCCAACAGGTCGTCCATCCCCGTCAGGCTCGACATCGATGCAGGCGAGCGCCCCCCGGAGCCGATCGAGTCAGCTGTCTACTACGTCGTGGCTGAGGCTCTGACGAATGCCGCCCGCTACTCGCGCGCGTCCGCTGTCACGGTCACGGTGACCCTGGCGGGACCGAGGCTCCGCGCGACGATCGAGGACGACGGTGTCGGTGGCGCCGATCCACGTGCGGGAACCGGCCTCACCGGCCTCGGCGACCGCGTCGAAGCGCTCGGCGGGAAGCTTTCCCTCGAGAGCCCGGCCGGCGGCGGGACCGCGATCTCCGTGGAGCTGATGGTCGATTCGGGCGACGGCGGGTCCGGCGAGACCCGCGCCAGCGCGTGGTTCGGGGCCGACGGCGGATAGCCGAAACCCACCGCGCGGCGCTCGCTTGCGCACCGGCACCGGCTCTTGGACAGGTGGGTGTCACAGTCTTGCGCCAGCTGGCACTCCCTCTGTAGTGAACGAATTCGAGCCGGCCGACAGCGACATCGAGCTGCTGCGCGCAGCGCGGACCGATCCCGACGCGCTCGGCGACTTCTACCGTCGCCACGCGGTCGCGCGGTCGAACGCTGGATCCGCGCTCAGACGCCGGACATGGCCACCGCGGCCGACCTCACCGCCGAGACCTTCGCGCAGGCACTGGTCAGCCTCGACCGGTTCCGTGGCACGAGCGACGAGTCGGCGCGCGGCTGGCTGTACGGGATCGCCCGCAACCTGGTACGCCGATATCACCGCCGCGGACGGGTCGAACTCGCGACCTGCCAGAAGCTCGGTATCCAGCTCGACCACGATCCCGATGAGCTCGCTGAGATCGAGTCCCAGATCGACGCTGCGATCCAGACGCCCGAGCTGACCCAGGCTCTGAACACCCTGCCCGACACCCAACGCCAAGCACTGCAGCTGCGCGTGGTCGACGAGATGGACTACGACGAGGCGGCCGCCCTGATGGGCACCACCGAGCACAACGCTCGAATCCGCGTGTCGCGCGCCCTGAAAACCCTCTCCACGCGACTAGGAGTCTCCCGATGACCAACGACACTCTCCCCCCACACCTCGAACGCATCGGCCGCCAGCTCACCGCCGCCGCCCACGACCGGTCCCCAGCGCCACGCCGATTGCGCCGGCGCGCCTTCGGACTCGCGGCCGCGAGCACCACGGGGCTGGCCGCGATCGCCACCGCGGCGGTGCTCGCGATCGGTGCAACGACCACTACCCCGCCGGCGTTTGCCGTGACCCGCCACCATGACGGGTCGGCGTCGCTGACGATCAACCGCAAGACGTCGATCGCTGATGTGAACCGCAAGCTCGCCGCGATGGGCATCGAGCGGATCGGCGCGCGGGCGATCGCCGCCGGTGAGGACCTCTCATCAATCCCGCAGTGTTCGTCGATCCCAGCGGGGTGGAAGGGCGAGTGGGTCCAGATGGCCGGGTCCAGTTCCGGCCCGGGCTACTCGATCTCTGAAACCGTCCCCCCCGGGACCTGGGTGCTGGTCACGTGCATCGCCGGCAACCCCCCGGCCAGCATCGGCGCGGGCCAAACGGGCAACACCGGCTCGAGCAACGCAGGCAACACGGGCGCCGATTGATCCGGCGACCCCGCCAGCACGGAACGTTCACGTAGCGCGCAGCGCGATTACTCGCGGCTGCCGCGGAGCGGCCCGGAGCGTCGTGCTGAATCCGAGGCAAGTGAGGTCGTCAACACAGCTCTCGATCGAATAGGGCGCGTGGACCTCGACATTCATACATCCGACCGAGTTGGCCCAACCGCTGTTGTGGGCGAGCAGTTCGCGCTCCCCTCCCTCGATATCAACCTTGACGTAATCGATCGGCCCGTACGTCTCGACGAGCTTCGACAACGAGATGGAGCTGACCTCGCGCCCGTCCTCCTGCACGCTGTAGGCGCTGGCGGCGCCGCCTGCGATCCGCACCGTCCCGTCCGCGGACCACACAGCCGCTTCGAGCACTTCGCAACGGCTTCCCCATGCGGCGACATTGCGGCGGCAAAGCTCGGCGTTCGCTGGATCCGGTTCGATGCCAAGTATCCGAGCGTCCGGAAACCGAACTGCAAACAGCGCCATCGACATGCCAATGTTCGCCCCGAGGTCAACGATGAACCGAGGCTCCAGACCCGGTGGCGGGAGCTGGTCGCTCCACGTAAACGCCTCGCGGAGCACCCATGGGTCATCGCTCCCTCGTCTGACCTCAACCGCCTTCCCTCCCAACGCGCGGAGCCTCACCGACACGACCCCGTGACCCAAGCGCTGCGATTCGCGCAACGCCCTACGGCTGGCACGATCTGAGCACAAAACGAAGCAGACGAAAGCAGTCCTAGCCTTCCGAGGAACGACGCGCTCCGCCCTCGCCCAATGTGCGCTCGTCAACACGCGACGCATCGAGAGACCTTGTATCAGGGATGTCCCCTCGACGTCTCGCGGCTCGCGGTCGCGATCGCGAGCCGCCGTCGCCTTCAACCGCCCAACCCCGCCATCGACGAACCCGCCACCCCAGCCACGCCCGGATCGCCGTCACCGAGGCTGCACGGCGATTGAGCTACGGTCGTCCTGGACGGCGTGCGTCACCGCCACTTGGGTGAAATTGAGCGAGAGGGATTCCGCATGCGCGGCGACCGGTGCGCTGGCCGCGGCGACGACGACGATGACGGCGACGGCGTGCTTGGCAAGCTTGAGCATGACTGGCTCCTTGACTTAGTGGACTCGGGCCTGCGACTTCATGGCCAGTCAAGGTACGAGTAGACGGCTACCGATACATCGGGAGGTCTCCCTATGTTGTGATCAACAGTCCCTACCTTGGATTGCCAAGGCGCGGCCCGAGGTCCGCACCCTGCCCGGTAGGAGCTAGATGCTGCTGGTGGTCGGAGCGGGTTTGAGGCCAGCGGCGATAGTCGCGAGCTGGTCACGCGTGAGCGTCCGGGAGGTGAGGATCACGAACGTGCCGTGGTGCTCAAGCTGCGCCTGTGCCTCTGACCTCGCGTCGCGTCTGGTCGCCCGGATCGCCCGTCCATCGCGTGACACGTCGTCCCACTCGTCATCGGCCAGCATTACGAAGGACTTATCGACCGAGGGGAATTGCGAGAGCGACACGCTCTCGTGTCCATCGTCGGATGTGTAGATGAGCGCGACGCTGCCAGGCCATCGCGGTCGGTCCGATGGGTCCTTGAACAGGCACGACACGTGCCAGTCGCTGGGGATCCGATCCGGAATCAATACCGTGAACGGCGCGCGCCGCTGAGCTTCGCGCAGTGACAGTCGCTCCAGGGCGGTCCCCGGGTGGGCCGGATCTCTTCGCCGGCCGGCGGTTGGAAGCGAAACCGCTCCTCTGAAATCTGGTGATCGAACTCGACCCCGACGATGGTGATTCTCTGAAACGGCTCGCCGTCACGGAGCGCAACGACCTCCAGCAGCACTCCACGCTGAGCATCGACCTCCAACCGATAGCGGTCAGCGCCCGCTCCCAACTCGTCAAGCCCAAACAACCGCGGACGGCCACCGACATCGACAGCGCGTGGCACGGCCTCGGCCGTCACAGTGTCTCGCCCGGCCACACGGCCACCACCAACGACGGCGAACCTCAGTACCCCGAGCAGGGGCGTAGGGTCCAGCATGAACAGGAGCTGCTCCCCGATACCGCTGCCTACATGCGGATCCTCCTGATTGCTGACGGCGCCGCTCCCCTCATCCCAGGACCACCACAGCTTCCCGTCGCGCACCCCGTACGCACCGTCTTGCCAACGCCTTCGTGCTCTTCGCGAACCCGATCATCGGCCCGCCAGATCCGCAAGACCTCCTCGCTCTCCGCAGGCCCGCTCGATTTGTCTGACGCGCCGTACGTCGAGATTGACGCCCCCCGTCGCCTTTCCTCCTCGATGCCGGCACGCCAGGCCGCCGAAGCGCGCTCCTCGTGTCGCCAAATGCGATACGTCGCCTCGACCGATCGAAACGGAGTGTCCGCCCGATGAAGCAACTCCAACAGTGAGCCAAGCTGACCCTTGTCGCGGTCCGGTGTCTCAAAGCGCTCAGACACAGGACCAAGAGTAAAGGCTGCACACCCACGCAAAGCGGGATCCGCACCCACGTCCGCAGACAGCCGATGCGGCGCAGAGACGTTGCACCGCCCGCAACGAACCGGGGGCGGTTCAGTCCGGCAGTCAGCGAGGCAGGCCCGCCGGTCCTCTGCCGTCACCACGCGTGCGGCGAGATAAGCCCGCGTCGACCTGCGCTCGCAGCAGTCCGCGAGCGATGGCGGACTGGGGCACGGGCCAGGCCCGACTCAGCCATGCAGGGTGGGGCAATAGATGAGCTCTTGAACGCTGCCGTCGAGCGTCCGGCTCTCGATCAGCTCGAGGTCGAAGTCGGCCGCACCCTGGAAGATCGGGTCCAACCCGGTGTTACTCGTGATCACAGGGAAGAGCGTCACCTGGACGCGGTCGACCAGGCCGGCGGCCATCAGCGCCCGGTTCATCGACAGGCTGCCGTGCGAGCGCAACGGCACCTCGGACTCCTCCTTGAGCCGGGCGACGACGTCGGCGGCGTCACCCCTCACGACCGTCGCGTTCGGCCAGTTGAGAGGCCCTTCCAGTGTGTTCGACACCACCGTTGCCGGCATGTTCCTCATCCGAGTGACCCATAGGTCACCCACGCGGGCCTCCTCGGTGTTCGAGGCCAGCAGCCGCACGAATTGCCGATAGGTGTTGGCCCCGAAGACCATCCGCTGCTCCGCGTCATACAACGTTAGGCGGCGGTCGAGTAGTTCGGGGCCTTGCTTGCCCCAGTAGCCGCCCCAGCCGCCGCTGTGGGAGCCGTAGCCGTCGAGGCTGGAGAAGACGTCGAACGTGTAGATAGCGGTCATGATGCTCTCCTCGAGTACGGTCGCTCGTGCGTGTCGGCACAGACTGGCAGCCACGGCGAAACTCATCGCGTCTGGACTCCTAGACCGCGGCCGCCCTCGGGTCGCGTCCGCGACTCCGGACACACTCGAACGTCACCGGCGCGCGTTCGAATCTGCTTCAGCCGGTCGCCTCGTCGACGGCTCGCCGCAACGCTTCGACTGTCCGCTCCGCCTCGCCCGCGACGGGTTCGCCCAGTCCGAGGATGATTCTCGCGGCACCGGCCTCGGCGTAGCGCGCGATCGCTCCCGGGTCGGTCGCGACGCCGGCGACGTGCACCGGGACGCCGGGGTTGGAGGAGGTGAACACAGCTACGCGCTCAGGGATTATGGCCAGCATCCGCTCGCGCGCGAGGTCGTAACGGATGGCGGGGTCGACGCCGTGGTTGCGCATCTCCTCGACGTTCCATCCGTGGCCGACGATCAGATCGAGGCGACCGCCGGAGAGGAAATCGACGCTGGCCGCCGCCTTGGCGGTAGTGATCGGGTCACGCTGGGCCATCTGGATGATCGACGACTCAAACCGCAGGCGGGTGGTCGCAGCCGCCCCGGCGGAGAACGCGACGAACAGGTCGAGGGTCCGCGCGTGCGCGGCCGGGCGATCGCCGCCCGGGTACGCCGACTCGCGGCTCGAGGGGATGTGGGAGTGCTCACCCATCGCCAGTGCATCGAGGCCGGTGTCCTCGATGAGCTTCGCAGTCTCGCCGGGCAGCATCGTCTGGTCGGTGAGGATCGTGTAGACCCCGATCTCCATCTCATTCTTCTCCGGGCTGGTAGTGAGCGTGGCAAGCGCCGAGGCGCACACGCGGCGCGGAACACTAGGCGATTGGTCGAGCGCCACCCCCTCCTCGGCGGGCACAGTGGACGTCGCGTCATGTGCATCGGACGCGTATGTCGCTGGCCAGCGGTCGGCGTTCTCAAGGGCGCTCGGGCCAAGTGGCGCTCTCTCCATCGTAAGCGGACGAGTGCGCGGGATCCACGCGCGCGTGCTCGGTGACGCCTGCAGCGGTCGCGCCGGCGCCACTCGTCGGCGCATGCGACGATTCGGCCAGTCCGCGTGTCTAACAGGAGAGGTGATGGCCCTCAATCCACAGGCTCAGACGTTCCTAGCCGGTGTCGAAGCGTCCGGGGCGCCGCCGCTGTACGAGCTGACACCCGGGGAGGCTCGTGCCGCGACCGGGATCATCACCGAGCTGATCGGCGACGGCCCGCAGATCGCGGCGGTTGAAGACTTCACGATCGCCACGACGACGGGTGAGATCAGCGCGCGACGGTACGTGCCTGAGAACGCCTCCGCGACGATCTTCTGGATCCACGGCGGCGGCTGGGTGATTTGCGACCTGAACACCCACGACGCGGTCTGCCGGATCCTGGCGAAGAGCTCCGGGTGCCGCGTCATAGCCGTGGACTACCGCCGCGCCCCAGAGCATCCGTTCCCCGCGCCGCTCGAGGACTGCTGGGATGCACTCGGCGCCGTCGCAGAGCAGATCGGACGGGCGCCCCTCATCATCGCCGGCGACAGCGCAGGGGGGAACATGGCCGCGGCCTGCACCCTCCGCGCCCGAGACCGAGGCGGTCCAGAGCTCGCGCTCCAAGTGCTCATCTGCCCGGTACTCGACCACGACACGACGAACAGCTCGTACCGTGAACGCGGAACCGGCCCCGATCTGTTCATCACGGCGAAGGACATGGAGTGGTTCTGGCACCACTACATACCCGACCCGGGTTCGCGCGCGGTGCCCGACGCATCGCCGTTACGCGCCGAGGACCTCTCGAACCTGCCGCCCGCGATCGTGATCACCGCCGAATACGACCCACTCCGCGACGAAGGGATCGCATACGCGGAGCGGCTGCGCGCGGCCGGCGTGCCCGTTACCCACCGCCACCACGACGACATGTTCCACGACTTCTTCTCGTTCGTGAACCTGATTGACGCTGGCAACGAAGCCGTCGAGCAGGTCGGCACCGAAATCAAGACGTTGCTGGCGAGAACGAGCGCGCCCGCCTGAGGTCGACCGGGTGCGCGACCGAGGACAACCCATCACGTCCTCCTTCGCGCGGTCGTTAGTCCCCGTCGACCGAGGTGCAGCCCGGCGATGATCGATGAGCGGCTCGTCCTGCGGCTCTGTGGGCTTCGGAGATCCGACGCGCGCGAGTTGGCCGACGACGTCGGTGAAGGAGCAACCATCCTCTCCGAGGAGCCATCCCCGATCGGCGGCTACGGCGACCTCGGCACCAGAACCGTCGCGGTGATCGTGACCGCCAGGGCACTGCGCGCGGTCTCGCGGTATCTCGCTGCCCGCCAGCACTCGCACGCGGAGACGGTCAGCCTTGTCGTCCAGATCGACGATCCCGACGGCACCCGGCGCGAGGAGACGCTCGCATACACGGCCGCCCCGGGGCAGTCGACGGTCGAGGCCGCCGCCACCGCGTTGCGTGCGCTACCGGGCGTCAGCGACGCCCTCGAGCGCAGTCTGTGGTGAGTGGCCTAGAGCCGGAACCGCATCCGACAACCGTGTGGGATCCCGGATAGCTCTCGCTCAGGTCATTGCCAAAGCGACGCTGCGCAGAAACACTCAGTCGCCGCGCAGCGTCGCATCCTGCCGGCGAGTTAGTGCCTGGCGAGAGACCCGACCGGGAAGATCGCCCGCTCGTACGAGACCTCGCAGAGCTCCGACAGAGCCAGATAGAAGGCGCAGGCCGCCGCGGCCAGACCGAGGTAGCCGCCCCAGTGGATCAACGTGGCGTGAGCCCCGTAGTTGCCAGCGGCAAGGAGGAAGAACGCCGCTACGAGAATCCCTATAGAAAGGACGACGATCGCGTTCGTTCGGAACGACGCCACCCACATGACTACCGCGAATATCCCGAAGGCGTACAGAAACAGCCCCAGCGCATGCCCCGTCTGGGCGGCCGGTACCGTCTTCAGGAACCACTCCCCGACGGCGAAGAGCGACAGCCAGAAGCCGCCGAAGCCAGTGAACAGAACGCCAGAGAAGGTGTTGCCAGTCCGTAGCTGGATGATGCCCGCGATCAGCTGCGTGAGGCCGCCGAACATCAGCGCGACAGCGAACACCACTGGTTTCACAGCCGGTGAGATGAGGTTCGCGTTGGTCATGCTCAGCATGAACGTGGTGACACCGAAGGCCGCCAATGCGAGCGGCGCCGAGTTGCCCCAGTTGAGAGTCGTCGGACTCAGGGGCCGGCCTTCGAGATCAGCCTCCTGCAGGTCCGATCGGGTAGGGGCCGATCGCGGTGGCGCCGGTCGTCTGGGCGCGGAAATGGTTGCCATGAGGCAAACCCTCCTCTCTCTCGGCGCGAGATTAAAATCTCAGCACCGCTCCTCGTGACGAGCAGCGAGAACACACACCACGCCGAAAGCTCACAAGCCAGGAGCACGCTCGTGTACCACTCGACACTCATTTGCTAGTCCCGGGCCGTCCATCGTTGTCGGCGGATCCGACCCGGGTCGTCACTTCACGCCTACCCACATCTCCTCGATCGCACCCCTGTTTCGTCCAATCCGTTCTCAGACCCCTGCGGAAGCTGCCGCAGCTTGTCCGGGTTGACGATCGCGCTCACGCCCTGGATCTGGCCGTCTGCGACGTCGACGATGACTGATAAGCCTGCCCTCGCCGTCGAAGAACAGCGCACCCGCTTGCCCGTTGACCTCCTCGCGACGCGGGGTGAAGCCGCCGAGCAGGGTGTGAAGCCGCGCAAACCCCGCGTCGTGGGCCAGCAGCTTCTCCAGCCCTTCTAGATCCCCCTCCTCGGCGGCCGCGAAGAAGCGGCTCGCGAGCTCCTCGCGCAGCAGGAACGCGGCGCGCTGCTCAGGGGACAGGCCCTGGAGCAGCACGAGGAAGGCGAGCGACAGCGAGTCCGCGATCTCGGCCGTGCGGGCCGGATCGTCGTCGGCGCTGGCCACGAGCGGCTCCGGCAGCCACTCGCCCACGTAGCTCTGGCGCCGGACCGCAGCCGAGCGGAGGTGGTCGAGCGAGAGCCGGGAGACCACCGTGGACAGGTAGGCTCGCGGCGACTCGATCCGCTCGCCGTCCTCGCGGACCGATGCAGGCGCAGGAAGCCCTCCTGCACCGCGTCCTCGGCCTCGGTCATCGCTTTTAGCCGAGCCCCTGCGCGAAGCCCTGCCGCCAGCTCGAATAGCGCGGCTTCCAGCCGAGCTCGCGCTTGGCCTTGGCGTTCGAGGCGCCCCGCGCTTCGGTCATCATCACCGTCGCCGCCTCACCGGCCGCCAGGCGCCCAAGCCAGCGCGGGATCCGCCGCGGTGGCTTGGCATCCAGCGCGCTCGCCAGCACCGGCAGCCACTCCCGTACCGGCGCGGGCTCGTCGTCGACGATGTAGTAGACACCCGCCGGGCCGTGCTCGACCGAGACGGCGGTCGCCGCCGCGGCGTCTTCGATGTGGACGTGCGACCAGACGCCACCACCGTCGCCGACGATCGGGAACTGGCGCTTGCGGATCGGTGCTGCCATCACCGCATCCGGAGCCAGACTGACCGAGGTCCCCGGACCGTAGAAACCGCCGTAGCGCAACGCGAGACCCTCTCCCCAGTCGATCGTCGTCACCGCCCGCTCCAGATAGAGGAGCCCCTCCACCACCACCCGCAGTGGCGCCGGCGGGTCGGGATCGAGAGGATCGGCCTCGCTCAGCACCGGCCCTCCCGTCCGAGCCCATCGGAAAGCCCCAAAGCTCTGCGCCACGAAGCGGCGTGCGCCCACGGCGCGACCGGCGGCCAGCAGATGGTCCGTCGCCTCGATACGCAGGCGGTTGGTCATGATCGCCCCGCTGAAGCGCTCGGGGTGCCGTGCGTCCCTGATGGACATCTTTCCGGACAGCGCCGTGAGCTCATGCACGATTACCTCAGGCGCGGCGGACGCCACCGCCTCGGCGACCGCGTCGGGGTCGAGAGCGTCGGCCACGACCGGAAGCGCTCCGAGGCTGCGCACCAAATCCTGCTTCGACGCGCTCCTGGTCATGCCGACCACCTCGTGGCCTCGCGCCACAAGCTGCGGCACCAGTTGCCTGCCGAGAACGCCGGTCGCGCCGGCTACGAAGACCTTCATGACTGCTCCTCTCGTCTTCATTTTGCCCTTGTGAGACGAGATAGACGCGCCGCCTGTGACAGTGGCCGGCGCTTTGGGGGCCGCGCACCGTCGTGAAAGCAGGCGCCAGCGGCGATCGTCACCTGGCGTTGCTCCCCACGCCGATAGCTGAGCGCTTGGAATTACGTTGCTGCTGAGCCAGCTGCCTCCTACTCGGCCAGACGCAAACTGACACCGACGCTCGAGGGAGGTTGCTCATGCCTGTCGCCTCAGTTAGTTACTTGCCGCGGAAGAAGTCAGGGGTGTGAGAGAGGGCTTTTCCGTCCGGTGTGACGGTGAGAATTCCCTGCTGGTGATGGGTTTTCTGTAACCGTTCAGTCGTCGGGGCCTTGGGCAGGGATTCCTGCTTGTTGCAGCGAATCTTGCGAGCATGGAGCGTGCCGAGGCGGAGGCGATTTATGACGCCGGCCGCGAGGTGTGCGTGCAGTTCATTCTCGATCTCGCTGCGCGCGTGGAGGCGCTGGAGGAGCGGTTGAGTCGGTTGGAGGCCCGGGCGCGTCAGGATTCGCGCACGAGTTCGAGGCCGCCATCGTTGGATCCACCGAAGACGCGGGCGCAGCGGCGGGCGGAGGCGCGCGCGAAGGCGAAGGAGTTCATGCGCGGGGAGGGCGAGCAGCGCAAGGCGGGCGGTCAGCCGAGCCATTGCGGTGCGGGCCGGGAGCTACGTCCGGAGGATCAGATCGATGAGATCGTCGATCACTACCCGGACGCGTGTGGCGGGTGCGGTCGCGCGTTTGCTGACAGCGAGCGGCTGCCCAGGCGGCAGTTCGGTCGCCACCAGGTCGCGGAGTTGCCGCCGATCAGCGTGATCTGGACCGAGCATCGCACGCACCAGCTGCGTTGTCCGGAGTGTCGCTCGCGGACCAGCGCCGGGTTGCCTGACGGGATCGGTGGCTGCGCGTTCGGGCCGAGATTGCAGGCCGCGGTCGTGACTTTGACTGCCCGGCACCGTGTCTCGCGCCGCGGGATCTGTGAACTCGCGCGTGACCTGTTCGGCGTGACGCTCTCGACCGGCAGCGCGGATGCGATCTGCCAGCGCGCCTCAGACGCTTTGGCCGGCCCGCACCTGCAGTTGCAGGACTGGGTACTGGATCAGAGCGCTGTGCATGTCGATGAGACCGGCTGGCGAACCCGCGGTGCGGGCCGCGCGTTGTGGACCGCGACCACGCTGGATGCGGCGTTCTTTGTGATCGCCGAGCACTGCAACCGCGAGCAGTTCAACGCGCTGATCGGCCCCTACCCAGGAATCGTGATCTCCGATCGCTGGAACGGCTACAGCCATCTCGACCCCAACCAGCGCCAAGTGTGCTGGTCGCACCTCCAACGCGACTTCCGCCGCCACGCCGACGGCCTGGCCGAGCAGAAGGCCTTCGGCGAGAAGGGATTCCCGCTCACCAAGCAGGTGTTCGCCGCCTGGCGCGCCTACCAGCACGAGCACCACGACCGCGACCGCCTCCAGGCCGAGATCGCACCGATCCAAGCCGAGCTACGACAACTGCTCCAAGACGCCAGCCCAAAGCGCCAACGCAATCGCTGGCACCGCCAGTTCGCCAACAACCTGCTCAAGGTCCGGCCCGCGCTCTGGACCTTCACCCGGATCGATGGGATCGAACCGACCAACAACCCCGCCGAGCGCGCGCTCCGCGGACCCGTGATCCACCGAAAACTCTCGCTCGGCACCCAAAGATGGCATGAGCTGGTTCGGCGTGGGGTCGGTGTTGAAGGTGGCCGGTCCTCCGCGTCGAACGGCATCGGTTGAAGGCCCGCACGGATAGCAGCCGCGCGCGCCGGCCATTCGAATAGGAGGTACCGACCGTGTCCCACGGTATGCGATGGGTCGGGCTGGACGCTGCACGCGTTGCTGCGAACAGTTTGCTGTTCGACGCGGAAGCCCAAGGCTTGATGAGGAGTCAGACATGTCGATCGTGATGGGCCTTGATCAGCATCGGGCGCAGATCACCGCTGAGTGGCTCGACACCGACACCGGTGAGGTGTCGCGTAGTCGGATCGTGCCGGCGGACCGTTCGGGTGTGCGCAGGTTCTTGGCGCGGTTCGGTGGCCGGGAGCTCGAGGTGGCGTTGGAGGCGACGACGGGCTGGCGGTTCGTGGTCGAGGAGCTTCGCCGTGTCGGCGCCCGGGTGCATCTCGCGGAGCCGGCGGAGACGAGCGCGTTGCGGGGGAACAAGCAGCGCGCGAAGAACGATCGGGCGGACTCGAGGCATCTGCGGGAGCTGTTGATGGCCGGCCGGCTGCCGGAGTGCTGGATCGCGCCGGACCATCTGCTCGACCTCCGCGCTCGGGTCAGGTTGCGTCACACGCTGGTGGATGAGCGCGGCGAGTGGCAGCAGCGGATGCAGGCCGTGCTCTACCACCACGGGTTTCCGAAGCGTGCCGGGCTGCTGACCGCGGTGAACCGTGCGTGGCTGGAGCAGCTTTCGTTGCCGGCCGCGGGGCGTGAGCAGATCACGGTCGCGCTCGCGATGATCGACGCCGTCGACGCTCGCGTCGCGCCGCTGGATAAGGAGCTGCGCGCATATGCGCGTCGCCAGGCCGGCTGCCGGGCGTTGCAGGCCGCGCATTACGGAATCGGTGCGCTGACGAGCGTGGTGATCCTCGCCGAGCTCGGCGACGCGCGCCGGTTTCACTCCTCCCGTGAAGCGGTCCGCTATGGCGGGATGGACATCACCGTCCACGCCTCAGACAAGCGCCGCGCCCCGGGGCACCTGTCCCGGCAAGGGCCGCCGGCGTTGCGCTGGGCGCTGTACGAGGCCGCGCAAGCCGCGCGGCGGCCCGGCTCACCAGACCGCCCGTACTACGAGCAGGCCGCGCAGCGGCTCGGCGGGAACCGCGCGTGTCTGACGCTTGCTCGCAAGCTGCTCAAACGCAGCTATCACACCCTCCGAGAGCTCGGAGACGAGGCGCTCGCGCCCGCGTGAGAAGAACGTTCCGTGCGCGCCACGCCTCATGTCACCGATGCACCGCGGCCGGCTCCCGGCATTGCGCTGCCGCCACGTTCGCGTGGACGGCCTCCAAAGACTGAGCGGCCGCAACGCTTCACCCAGCGGGAACAACACCCCATCAACCATCATGTCGCCGGCCGGGTAGCCAACCCCAGGTCGCGGACCGAGATAAGCCTGGGCGCCCGCGCGCACACTGTCCCCCAGCGCCAGCATCGGCACTGCCTGTCTCACGTCAAGCAGCCGCTGGCGCACGATCACAACGACACCGGAAAACGCGTCTGACGAGGCGTCAACCAACAAGAAAACTGCGGCGGCTACTTGACACGAGGCGCCTGCACAGATAAGCGAAACCGGCGAACGGTTCGCCGAGCGCGCGCTCTCCGCAGCCACCACCTGCCGCATGCAACACCGCTCGCTGTTCACCTACCTCAGCGAACTCCTCACCGCACACAATCGCGGCGACCCATTCCCCGCGCTCACCTAAGCAGGCCCCGGGGACTGAACGCTTACGGTTTTCTCGTTGAAAGGGGAGTTGATGCTGACGCTCTTGGCCTTAGCAGCCGGAGTGCCTGTGGGACGACGCTTTGCCGATCGAGGTGAAGGAGTTGCCCGAGGATCTTGCGGCACTGGACGCGTTGTTGGCCGATCAAGAGTTGCTGTGGCCGTTGGTGGAGCGCTGGCGCCAGGAGTTCCGGGAGACCGGGCGGCTGGTGCTGACCGAGGGACGCCCGACGATCGCGCTGGAGACGTACGTCAGGTTGATGGTGCTCAAGCAGCGCTACCGGTGGGGGTACCGGACGCTGGTCGCAGAGGTGTCGGACTCGATTCATCTACGCCGGTTCTGCCGGATCAGCCTGGCCGAGCGGGTGCCGGACGAGTCGACGGTCCGCAAGCTCACGCGGCGGATCGGGCCGGAGACGGTGTCGGAGCTCACGCGCGTGCTGATCGTGAGGGCGACGCGGGAGAAGCGGTTCCGGCCGCGGGCGGTCCGGATCGACTCGACCGTGATCGAGGCGGATGTGAAGTACCCGACCGACGCGGGGTTGGCATCCGGCGGCGTGCACGTCCTGGCCAGGGAGGGGCGCAAGCTCGCGACGTTGATCAAGGAGAAGCAGGCACGGGTGCGGGATCGCTCGCGGGCGATGGGTCACAAACTCAGAGCAATCACCCGCACGATCCGCCGTCGCTCCGGCGAGGCGAAGCAGGAAGTCCTGGAGCTGACGGGAGAAACGGGAGAGTTGCTGGAGCGCTCGATCCGCGAGGCACGCCGGCTGGCACAGGTCGCCAGGCGCAACGCGCGTGGGCGGGGCGCGGACGCGAAGCTCAAGGCGGCCGCCACTTTGGAGGAGATGGCCGATCGCTGCGAGAAGGTCGTCCGGCAGATCAAGCAGCGCGTGGCGGGCGAGGCGATCAAGAACCGGATCGTGTCACTGTTCGATCCGGACGCCAGGCCGATCCGCAAGGGGAAGCTGGGCAAGCTCAACGAATTCGGGTTCGTGTCGCAGCTGGCGGAGGTGACCGAGAACACCAAGCGCGGAGCCAGAGGGCTGATCCTGCCGGCCTCGACGGAGATCGGCAACCCGGTCGAGGACGCGCTGCTACCGGGCACGGTCGCCGAGCTCGAGCGGCTCGGGATCAGCGTGCGAGAGGTCGCGCTCGATGGTGGGTTCAACGTCGGGCCGACGAACACCGCGCTCGAGGACCTTCAGCCGAAGAACGTGTTCATCGCCGGCCGCCAGGAACCCGCCTCGAAACGCACCGCCCGCCGGATGCGGCGCTACCGCACCGGCGCGGAGGGCCGAATCAGCCACCTCAAGCGCCGCTACGGGCTGGACCGATCCCGGCTGAAAGGCGACGAGGGCCGGCAGATCTGGACTGAATGGGCGATCCTGGCCTACAACTCGGACACGCTCGCCGTCCGGGAACGGTGAAACACTCCCAACCGCTCCTTCGACAAGAGCAAACCCATTCACCGCGAACGGCCGCGCGAGATCACTCCGCGGCCGTTTCGTTTCTCAAGGGTTTTTGGAGGGTCGGCGAGAGGCGCCTGGACCGCGCGGCGCGTGCTGGCCCGACTGGTCTGGTTTCCTCCCGCCGCCACCTCGAACCGTGCACGCGGTTCTCCCGCACACGGCTCTCCGACGCTCTTCACCGCCGGCATTCGGCTCATTTCCCTCGCCAAGCTCTGTGGGGTCTCGGCGCGACGACAGTTCCAGAGAGGCTGATCAGCCCCAGGCGATCTGGCGAGCTATATGTGACCAGCCGCCAGCCGTACGCTCGCGATCGTTGATGGCGTTTGGCCATGAACAACGCGAGTCGGTTGTGCGCGTGGTGCTCGATCAGGTTGAAGTGACGGGCCGAGTTTCCGTATCGGAAGTAGCCCGCCCAACCGCGCAGGTACCCGTTGAGGTCCTGCACGACGTCTTCGACCGGGAGCAGCAGCCGCTCGCGCGCGGTGATCTCACGAACGCGTTCGGAGGCGTGCTGCATCGCCCTGCGTGAGGGCCAGCGGGCGAGGAACTGGACATGCTTTGCGCGGTTGGCGCGGACCCACCGGTGATGGAAGCCGAGGAAGTCCACTCCCTCGCCTCCCTCTTCCAGGTGCACGATCCGGGTCTTGGCGTCCTTGAGCTCAAGGCCCAACTCGGCCAGGATCAGCCGCAGCGCCGCGAGCGCCGCTTCGGCCTCCTCCCGCGTTCGGCACATCGCCAGCAGATCGTCTGCGAAACGAACGAGAACCCCATGCCCGCGCGTCGCCCACTGCCGGTCAAGCCGGTGCAGATAGACGTTGCACAGGCACGGCGAAATTACGCCGCCCTGCGGAGTTCCCGTCACCTCGCGCGTGACCGCCCCGTCCTGCATCACCCCTGAGCGCAACATCGCGCGCAAGAGCTTCAGGACGTGTCGATCGACGATCCGCTCCTCGATCGCCAGCATCAACCCGTCGTGCGGAATCGTCCCGAAACAGTCCGAGACGTCCGACTCTGCGACCCATCGCCTGCCGTCCCACGCCTCATCGATGAGAACCTGGAGCGCGTCGTGCTGAGAGCGCTTGGGCCGAAACCCAAACGAGCACTCCAGCATGTCGGCCTCGAAGATCGGCTCGATCACCGTCTTCAACGCCGCCTGAACAACGCGATCACGGACCCGAGGGATCGACAACGGCCGCCGTTCGCTGCTGCCGGGCTTCGGGATGAACACCCGGCGGGCAGGCCACGGTCGGTAGCCGCCGTCCTTCAGGTCCACGGCCAGCTCGTCAAGCAGCTTGGCGATGCCGTACTGCTCGACGTCGGCGATGGTCTGTCGGTCGATGCCAGCCGCGCCCTTATTGGCGCGCACCGACTCCCACGCCCACTCCAACACGTCCCTGCGGTAGACCTTGTCATAGAGCGCGTGGAACCTACGTCCGGAATCGGCCTTGGCCGCCCGGTAAAGCGTTCGCTGTAGTTCTCGGACTGAATCCTGCTTGGCGGTCCTAGCCATTTCTGGCACTCACCGGCCCTTCCCTATGCGTGACGCATGAACGAAGCAGCGGCCCTTCCCTCCCCGGCGGTTCTGTTGTCCGCTCGGCTCGATCGGTAATACGGCCGCCTCCGACGCCCACCCGGCACCACGCCCACTTCCCGGATCGACCGGTTATAGGACAGGACACTCCAACGACCACATTTCCGCAGGGCCGTCGGGCCGGGGAGGGCCTCCCCAGTTCCCGCCGCCACCTTCCAAACGTTCAACACCCCATACGCCGGGAGGTTCTTCGGGGCTGCGCTTCCAGGCTCTTCACCCCTTCCATGGCCTTCGCCCCGAACGGCCGGGCTCGGCTCCTCCTCTCCCACCCGAAGGCGGGCTACTAACGACGCGGCAGGTTTCGCTTGATGCTGCAGACCGTTTGGTCGCTCCCCCAAAAGGGCTCTTGACGCTGGGCTTCGACCCGACCCGTTTCCAGACCGAGCCGCCAGCCTGCTACCGGGCCTCCTGGCAGCTACCCGGACGGGACTCACACCCGCTGGCGACGACGAGCTTATGTTGGATCACGATCTACATATCCGCCCTCCAACTCTGGGCGCACCCGCGGCAAGTAGCTAGCCCGCCGCTGTGACACATCTCAGCGAGCTTCGAGCTGTTCGTGTCGGGGCCAGACGCCGCTCATGCTCGCCAATGCGTGTCGAGAACGTGATCGGCCGGACCCCTGATCACAGCGAACAGCGCTCCCTGGATCATGAGCGGCGACGACGGGTTTGAGGACGGTGTCATCCGGGCTTGGCCCTTGGAGCCTCCTCGATCGCCCCGTAATCAGGTCGAAAAGCTTCTTCCCGATCACCCCGGCGAGCATTGCTCCGCCCCACGCTCACGGGCAGATACATCGCCTTTGACATCTCTCACCACTCGCGTCTCGTTGTCGCTTTCGCTATCGGCGGTCGGTTCAGCGCGACCGGAATGTATGGGTCCTGGTCGGCGGGCCGGCCTCGCTCGATGTGACGTCCGCGATCGATCTCCGCGCTCGATTTCCGCGCCGAGAAGGATCCGGGTGTTGGTGATCCACAGCCACATTAGAAAGCTCACACCGTGGGCTAGCGCGCCGTAGGACAAGGAGATCGATGGGGCTGGTGAAGACGTGCGTCCGGATGCGGACGACAGGAATGCTTAGGTGGACCAGGGCGGGGTAACGGTTAGCAACAGGTCCCGCGGCTTGTGGGTGAACGTGCTCAATTCGCCGAGTGGCGAGCCGCATTGTTGATCACTAGCACATCGGGACGGATGGCCGGGAAAAGGTCAATCAATCATCTCCCAATCGGAGGAACTATGTCTACACGCAAGTTTGGAGTTGTGCTTGCTGCGGTGTGCGCGGCGGCGCTAGTCGTCCCGTTCGCTGCAGGCGCGCAAACGCTACCGTCGGGCACCACCACTTCCTCGCTCACGCACATTCCTGTCTCGGGCGTGGCAAAGAGCCACAAGACATTTACCGGCCACTTTGCTGTCGACCGGTTCGTGTCCCGTAGCGGGAAGACGTTCGCCGTCGGCACACTCACCGGCAAGCTCGGCAACAAGCACATCAGTCGCTCGAACGTCGCGATGCCGGCGAGCGTTGCCACCGGCTCCCCGCTCGGCGCCGCCCACGCGGCTGCGACATGTTCCGTGCTCCACCTCGTACTCGGCCCCGTCAACCTCAACCTGCTGGGTTTGGTCGTCACGCTCGGCGGAGGTTCGCTGGCGAACCAGCCGATCGTCCTGGACATCACAGCAGTATCCGGATCGGGCAACCTGCTCGGGAACCTGCTGTGTAGCGTGTCGAATCTACTCAACGGAACCGGGGTGACGCCATTGACGTCGAGCTTGACCACTGGCTTGCTCAACCTCGTCAACACGCTGTTGAATTCCCCGGCGCTAGGTAGCCTGTAGGGCTCAATGCGGCGCGAGCGGAACGCTGTTCGGCAGTGGTTCCGTTCGCGCTGCAATCTATGACTCACGGCCAGGCGCGGCGGCACTTCGAAGCAGGCGTTGCGGGCAGTGTGTCTGTACCGGGTTTTGGAGCGCTGGTTGACACCTCCGAGTGTCACGCGGAGACGTGTCAGGGACATTTTGGGTCTGTTGCCGCGACTGCGGGGCGGTGCGAGGCTGTGCTGCTTTGCCCGAGATCGGTTCCGACGTCCATGGCGACCGACTCGGCCACGGGATTGCGAGAGCGGCCGCCGTCCAAGGCCGGACGCGACCGCGCTTCCGCATCGAAAGTCTGTGAGTATCACGTCCGACTACCGTGGCCCTCGTTGCTGGTCTGGACGAGTGGGGAGAGAGAGCGCTCCCACGACCTCCGCGGGCGCCTGCTCCGCCAGGTGAAGCAGGGACACTGCCGATCGATTGGTCGCGTCCCTTTGCCGCTGTAAATTCGCTCGCGGTTTGAGGTTCCCGTGGGTGAGTCTATGCGGCGGTGACCTCCTCGTCGAGAGTGTTGGGGTCAGCTTGCTGGTACTTGATTCGGTAGAGGTGTTGGCGGTCGACGTCGGTGAACGTGGCGCGAAAACGCGACAGCAACTGCCCCGGAGGCCGCCCACACCGCCTCCACTCGTGCCGATAGCGCCTCCGTTCTGGGGGCGCGAGGCCGATCAAAGTTGCCTCAGCCCAGAGCATCAGCGCAATGCTTCGGCGACGGAGCGTGCCGGCGGTGCGCAGCTGGCGTGGCCGCACCGTGGCGGGTCGAGGTTTAGCTTCGTCGGAGAATGACCATCGCCCGGTCGGGAAGTTCCAGCGTGTCGCCGGCGGACAGCAGGCCCTCGTCGGTCCGCTCGGGAACGATGGTCGACAGTTCGGTGGTCCAGCCCGCTTCGCTTGAGGGCGTCGGGAGGGTGAACCTCACCGGCTCGTGATGGGCGTTGATGAGCAGTAGGAAGGAATGCCCCCGGATCTCGCGGCCCTCGGCATCCTGTTCGTCGATCTTCCGGCCGTTGAGGAATACCGCGAGTGCACGGGTGTCCTCTCGGGCCCAGTCCTCGTCGGTCATCGCCTCGCCGTCGGGGCGCAGCCAGCCAACGTCGGCGACGCCAGAGTCGGTGTCGTCCCCTTGTAGAAACTCGCTACGTCGGAACACCGGCTCGGTGCGGCGCAGCTCGATCAGGCGCTGGGTGTACGCGCGGAGGTCATGGTCGGCGTTGTTCCAGTCGAGCCAGGAGATCTCGTTGTCCTGGCACCAGCCGTTGTTGTTGCCGCCCTGGGTGCGGGCGATCTCGTCGCCGCCGGTGATCATCGGCACGCCCTGGGAGAGGAGCAGCGTGGTCAGCAGGTTTCGGCGCTGGCGAGCCCTCAGATCGAGGATCCCCGGATCGATCGGTTGGTCCCTCGACGCCGCAGTTCCAGGAGCGGTTCTGGTCGTTGCCGTCCCGGTTGTCCTCGAGGTTGGCCTCGTTGTGCTTCTCGTTGTAGGAGACGAGGTCGTTGAGCGTGAAGCCGTCGTGGGCGGTGATGAAGTTGATCGACGCCAGCGGGCGCCGACCGCCGTCGCCGTAGAGATCCTCCGAGCCGGTAAACCGCCGCGGCGAACGCGGCGAGCGATGCCTCCCCGCGCCAGAAGTCCCGGATCGTGTCGCGGTACTCGGCGTTCCACTCGCGCCACAGCACCGGGAAGTTGCCGACCTGATATCCGCCGGGGCCGACGTCCCAGGGCTCCGCGATCAGCTTCAGCCGGGAGAGCACCGGGTCCTGGTGGATCGCGTCCAGAAACGACGACAGCCGGTCGACCTCATAGAACGTGCGAGCGAGCGTCGGCGCGAGGTCGAACCGGAACCCATCGACATGACATTCGGTGGCGAAGTACCGCAGCGAGTCCATGATCAGCCGCAGCACCGACGGGTGCGTGGGATCGAGTGTGTTGCCGGTTCCGGTGAAGTCCATGTAGTACCGGCGGTCCTCCGGACTCGGGCGGTAGTAGGTCGCGTTGTCGATGCCCTTGAACGACAGCATCGGCCCTTCATGGTTGCCTTCGGCGGTGTGGTTATAGACGACATCCAGGATCACCTCGATCCCGGCCCGGTGCAGCGCCTTGACCATTTCCTTGAACTCTGAGACCTGCTCGCCGCGCGTCCCCGACGCGCTGTACAGCGCGTGGGGCGCCAGAAACCCAATCGAGCTATAGCCCCAGTAGTTGGAAAGCCCCCGGTCGGCGAGGAAGCTCTCATCGGCGAAGTGATGCACGGGCAGCAGTTCCACCGCGGTCACGCCCAGCTCCGACAAGTATGAGATCGCCTCCTCTGAGGCCAGACCCGCGTACGTGCCGCGGAGATGCTCTGGGACCTGCTCCAGGCGCTCGGTGAAGCCCTTGACGTGCACCTCGTAGATGACCATCTCGTTCCACGAGCACCCGGGCCGCTCGTCGCCCTCCCAATCAAACGCCGGATCGACCACGACCGACTTGGGGATCGCCGCCGCATCGTCTTCCTCATCACGCACCAGATCGGCGTCATCCTCGCCGGTAACCGGATACGGATGGATGTTGGCCGCCGACCAATCCACGGTCCCGTCGATCGCCAACGCGTACGGGTCGATCAGCAGCTTGTCGGGGTTGAACCGATGTCCGTCCTCGGGCGCCCACGGCCCATGCACCCGGTAGCCGTACCGCTGGCCCGGGCCGATACCCGGCAGGTAGCCGTGCCAATGAAACGCCGTGCTATGACTCAGCGCCAGACGCGTCTCGGCGCCATCGTCGTCGAACAGACAGAGCTCCACGCCTTCGGCGTGCTCGGAGAACAGCGAAAAATTCGTTCCCTGCCCGTCCCACGACGCGCCCGGCGGCAGCGCCTCCCCGGGCAGCACCTCAACGGACAGCGACGCAGCGTGCTCAGTCATTCGATCCTCTGTCAGCGGTGAAGTCGAGGATCGTTCGGGCCACGAGCTCCGGATCGTCGAGCATCGGGACGTGTCCGACTCCTGGCAGCGGGACGAGCTCGGCCCCCGGGATCGCCGCCGCGAAACGCGGGGCGGTGAAGACGCCAAGCATCAGATCGAGCATCCCGAAGGCGACGCGGACCGGCACCTGGATCTCGCCTAGCCACATCGCGGCGCGGGTAGCGACAGTCGAGCCCAGCGTGGACTGAAAGCCAGGCGAGTACCCGAAGTCGTGCAGGTCGCCGGCGGCCGCGTCCGGCGACAAGCGCCAGGGCTGGCTCCGTAAGCCGCCGAAGAGCATGACACGCGCCAGCGCTGGCGCCGTCAGCCGTCGCCCCAGCGGCGCGCCGAGGCGCGCGCGGAGACGCATCAGCTCGTTGAGGGCGATGACCAAGGCGCGTTCCGGAGGCGACTCGAGTCCCGATGGCGAGATGACAACCGCGCGCGCCGCCCGGCCGCGTCGCGCCAGCTCGAGCGCGACCCAACCGCCGAGCGAGTTGCCGACCACTGCTGGCGCGTCCAAGCTGAGGCGGTCCAGCTCGGCCTCGACCGCATCGGCCAGCCGGGCCGGGGTCGCAGCGGAGCGATCGGGCAGCCGCGAGCTTGCGCCGAAGCCCGGGAGATCGATCGCAACCACGTCGTGGCGGCTCTCAAGGGCGTCGAGCACTGGCTGCCAGGAGCGCCAGCTGAGCCCAAGCCCGTGCACCAGAACGAGCGGCTGGCCGCTGCCACCGCGGTAGCGCGTCAGCGCCGGCGCGCCGCCCCGGTTAGCGGCGTCGGGCACGTGCTACCGCCAAGACTTCGCTTTCGCTGGTTATGGTCATCGTCTTCCTCTTCGTTCATAGTTGTGCTTGCACGCGAGCGCTTAGCTCGCAAGCCAGCTAGCGTCCTGGATGGGCACAAGCGGGAGCGAAGCCGCCCGATTCGGGACCCGGACCGTCCGTCGCCCTGGTTGATGGCGGTTGGGCACAGCCGGAAAGCAGCTTTCCGTCCCGTACGCCGATCAAGTGCTGCCCACCGAACCATGACGCGCACGACCGTCGCCTCGCAATACGGCGGAACGCCTAGATCGGTCTGATCGCCGCCTTGCGTCTGGCAAGACCCAGTCGTGGGTGGTGGCGCCGATGCTGCGGTTCGTCGTCGCCGGCTGCTCTGGTCCAGCGCGGGTTCAGCATCGTGTCGCGGCCGTGGCCGCGTTGCACGATTCCTCCACCGCCCACTTCATGTCTGGGCGGTGGAGGAATCGGTGCGGCGTTTACGCGTTCGTCAGTTCGCGTTCGGCGGCTGTGCGGACGCCGGCGCGGTCCTTGTGGGCGCGCTCGTAGGAGAGGACGTCCTTGACGCGCTCGTCGTCACCTTCGGCGAGAACGGCTTGCACCTCGGAAGCGGTCAGCTCGTCATACCCCGGCCACGGCTCGTTGCCGCGCAGGGTCGTGATTCGGCTGAGGATCGTGGTGCGGTTCTGGTTCTTGCGCTCGTAGGAGTCGATCTTGGCCAGGTCGATCTGCGAGAGCGCGGGCAGCTTGGCGGTGATCTCCTCGGCCGTCAGGCTGTCGTAGCGCGCGATCGCCAGATCATCTGCTCCGGCGACGGCGCCCTTGACCTGACCTTCGACTTGGGCCACGCCCGGGACCTTGCGGGCCTGCCGAGCGGTGCGCTTGGCAGCGGCCGTGGTCTTGCGCACGGCGCTGCTGGTCGCCGCGCCGGCCTCCTTGACCGCCTCGCCCGCTCCGGTGGTGGTGATGTCATACGACGGCTGGCCCTTGACCTCGGCGCTGACCACCGCATCGGTCAGCTTCGGGATCTCGCGGATGATGCGTTGCAGCATCCTCTCCTCGTCGGCGAGGATGCGCTGGGCCAGATCGGCCGTCTCATCATCACCCACGGCACGCGCGAGCCGTTCGATCGCCGTGTAGGTGGCGATCTCCAGCGCCTCGGTAGCGCACGCGTCCTTTGCGTTCTTGAGCACCTTCTCCTCGCCGCCGGAGCCGCGCAGAAGATCCAGCGGGGTCTTGCTGAACGCGAGCGCCTGCCCGATCAGGTCCTCCCAGAAGCCGACCACGGCGAGGATCGGGTTGGAACCGCGGTCGAGGGCGCTCAGCCGCTCGGCAACCTTCTTGGCGTGCCCTTGGGTCTCGTCGAGGTGCTTGTCGAGCGCGGAGCGGTATGACCCGTGCGGAGTCATGGCGATTTGGGACTGCAGCACTCGAACCAACGCGTCCTCACTGGCGCGCGCCTCGCTGAGATACTGCACGACCTTCTTTTCTGAACTATTCATCTAATCCAATCGATAGCTGTTCCACTCAACATAGACGAACCCACGTTCGTGATCGGTGACCTTAATCGAGCGCATTCAAGGTTCAAACGCGCTCCGCGGGTAGCGCCGATGCCCGATGGCCCGCCTCCCCGGATTGCCAGCCATCCGAAGCGATGCGACCGGTCAGTCAGGGCTCGCGGAGGCTAAGCAGGTTCTGAGGGATCCTCCTCGGCGGCCAGGCGCAGCGACTGCTTGCGGACGGCGTCGACATGGGACTGCTGAAGCGGCAGTGCGAACTTCACGACGGCGGCGATGTCCTTGTCGTTGGCCGTCTCATTGAGCGTGGCGAGGATTTCCCAGTGGGCCAGCTCGCCGGCCTCGGCCATGCTGAGGAATTCCAGGCCGTCAAGGGCCTCGGCGTCTTCGAGGTAGGTCTTCATGAATCCGCTGACCTCGGCCTTGGTCTCCCGGGCCTTCGCGGCGATGGCGGTCTTCATGCCCTCACGGGTACCGGCGGCGTCATCGCAGCGTTGTTCGACCTTCGCCGCTTCGTCTCCCATCCGCTCCAACAGCTCCAGCAACTCGGTGTCCTTCTCCTGGCGGGCGAGGGTCGCGACCTTCTTGGTCGCGGTCTGGGCGGCTTGCGCGAGCCCGAGGACTTCCGCCAGCTTCTCGTCGAGGTGGGTTAGTTCTGCCATTGCATCTCCTAGTTCGGGGTATTGGCGGGCGTGGCCGTGCAACTCGGGTGGCGCCCCGCGTCGCGGGGCGCCACCGCCGGGATGCGCCCCTAGCTGACGGCGTCCTTGACCCTGTTGACCGCGCCTTTGCCGTTGGTCTTGCCGTTGCCGTTGTTCGCGACCACTCCGGTGGGCTTCTTGGGCAGGCCAGCGGCCTTGCGTAGCTTGGCCGATACCTCGGCGAGCATCTCGGGATCGGGCCCGGGGGCGAACACCGCGGGCTGGGAGGGAAGGTCAAACGCGGGAGCGCCCTCGGGATGGACCTCCTCGGCGACGTCAGCTCCTCGCCGGTCTCGGGGTGCGGCCCGTTGAACACGGCCTTGATCTCCTGGAAGTCCTCGGGTGAGAAGCGGTAGAGCTTGAGGTGCTCGCCGCGCTTGATGTGCGGCTGGCACTCGGGGATCTTGTCGGTCGGGATCCGCGGCGAGGGGAACAGCTTCATCAGATCAGCGCCGGTCAACTTCTCCAGCGCGCGCGCGTAGGCGACCTGGTGCACGCCGCCGCGGACCAGCAGATAGCCGGTCAACGCGCGGGCGGCGGGATGATCGACCATCTCATACACCTTGAGCTTGTTGTTCCGCGCTCCGGTCTCCAAGAAGAAGTTGTGCGTCAGATCCTCGATCAGATCGCCGGACGCGAACACGTAGTCGCCGCTCCACGGCTTGGCGTTTGAGTCCTGGACGAGCGTCCCGGCGCCGCCGGCGATGAAATGCTGGGTGTTGCGGACGCCCTTGACGCCGGTCAGGTCGCCCAGCTCACCGGGCTTGCCCTCGGTCGCGCCGGTCAGCATCGTGTTGATCGCGGTCGAGACGAGTTCGATGTGACCGAACTCCTCGGCGGCGATGCTCGCCACCAGGTCATAAAACGGGCGGGCGCCCTGGCGGTTGCGGAAGTTGAACGACTGATACGTGTAGTTCATGAACGTCGACATCTCGCCGTACTTGCCGCCCAACAACTCCTGGACGGCGGAAGCGCCGACGGGATCTGGATCAGACGGAGGCGGCAGCTCGGTCTGCAGACGATCGATACGCAATATCACGGGGTCGACTCCTCGGTAGAACAAAGGACGAATCAGCTTCTAGATAAGACACTGTCCGTTCTAGTACCCATCGCTTTGTGCGGCAACCATCGCTCTCACGCGCGAGAATGCGCCGATGAGTCCGCGACTCAGACAAAGCCGGCGAGCTGCTGCGCGCCCGCGGGCTGCGCAGCACGCCCCAGCGTCGCGCCATCCTCGGAGCATTCCAGGGCGGCCCCGACCGAGCATCTCTCCGCCGATGAGGTCTACGCCCGCGCGGCGGAGTCGCTGCCCGATCTCAGCCGCGGCACGGTCTACGCCACGCTGGCGGAGTTCAGCGAGCTGGGGCTCCTGTCCGCCTTCGGCGCGCCCGAGCCGGTGCGATATGAGACGAACACCACCCATCATTCGCACTTTCGCTGCCGCCTGTGCCTGCGCACATTCGATCTCGTCAGCGGGTTGCAGAACCCCGAGGAGATCACCGACGCCGGTTTTTCGGTCGAGCGGGTCGACACGCGCGCCGAAGGGATCTGCGCCGAATGCAACGACTACGACGCCGGTCTCAGAGCCGGAGCTCGCGCCATCGCGACAGTCCGGACCCGCCGCCGACACGCTCGCCGCGCCCGGCGTCGCCACCGCGACCCTCGACGGCCCGCTCGGAGCGCTGCTGCTGGCCGCCACCCCCCAGGGCCTGACCCGCGTCGCGTTTGAAGGTCACGGCGATTTCGACGCGCTCCGAGCTCGCGCCACCAGCCGCCGCGGCAGCCAGGCCGCTCGCCGCCACCTCGCCGATGCCGCCGCCAAACTCCGCGACTACTTCGCCGGCAACACCGACCGGAGTGCAATGGGTCATCGACTGGGCGTTTCTGGAGTCATCCGGCGCGCCCGCGCTGAAATCAACCGAATCAATCCCCTACGCCGGCCACCGGTCCTACACCGACCTTGCCAACGCCGGCTCGGCTCGAGACCTCGGCCGGATCATGGGCGCCAACCCCATCCCCATCGTCACGCCCTGCCATCGCGTCACCCGCGGCGTCGAGATCCCAACAACGTTCGTCGGCGGATCTGACCGCCGCCACTGGCTGCAAATCCACGAGACCACCGCCAAGGACGCACCGCCACAATAGCGAGGGTCCCGGCAGGCCCAGGGGCCAGGACATCGTCTCGGGCGTCACGCGACCGGTGGGTTGTTAGCGGCCTGCGCTTGGGATCGCATTTCCGCGCAGGCCCGGTGAGCGGCTACGGCTCGCTTCCCAGCGTCAAGAGTCTTCTCGGCAGCGTTGGAGGTCGTCGGATGAGCGCTTGTTGTTGATCGGCGTCGATGCCTGATTAGCGCGTGGAGTACTGGGGCTCGTCGAGCACGATGCCTTCCGGGGTGATGGTGAACTCGCGGACGTCGGGATCGTGTCTGGTTGCGCGGGTCTTGAGCACCGTCAGGGCACGCCGTAGCTGTTGATCTCGAGGCACGAACTGCAGCAGGAGGACGTTGTCGGAGACGTGGGATATGCCGTCTTCGGAAATTTGGGTGATGCCGAACAACGCTGGTATTTCCTGGCTCATCATGACGCTGATCTGTCGGTTCGCGCAGCGCTGCAGCAGTGAGTAGAGATATTCGCGAAAGCGCAGTTCGTCCACGGCTGCGCGCCTTAGGTCCCCGAGGCTGTCGATGAATACCCTGCGAGCGCGGGTCCGCTCGATGACCTCGATGAGGTCGTAGACCCATTCGTCCAGATAGAGGTCCACGGGTGAGCGGTACATGAGCTCGACCGATTCGCTGGCGAGCGACCAGCCGAACCCCTTGACGATCCGATCGAGTTGGGTGGTGTTCTCTTGGAGGGTCGCGATGATCCCGGGCTGCCCGGCGGCAGCACCGTTGAAGACGAAATGCAGTCCCATGAGCGTTTTCCCTGAGCCTGACGGCCCAGCGATCATGGTGGACGCGCCTGGCCAGTAGCCATCGACCAGCATCTGGTCGATGGCGGGGATACCGGAGGACATGCGCTCGGTCTGCAGCTCGTACGTCTCGACGGGGACGCTTTCCGCGAGTCTCGGAAAGACATGCAAGCCGTCGGAGGCGATCCTGTAGGCGTGCTCGCCTGACATGAATCCCGTGCCGCGAAGTTTGAGGACCTCCAGGTGGCGGATCGCGCGTTCGGATTCGCGGCGTGTGGTGAGCGAGATGATTCCGTCAGCGACCGCAAATTCCGGGGCGGTTGCGATTTCGTCCCGACCGTATTCGCCGACCCAGAACGTGGTCGTGGGGAGGGCCGTGAGCATGCCGGCGAGCTCATGCAGGAAGTGACGGAAAGCGCGCGGGTTCGCCGCATAGGCCGACAGGGCCTTGAAGCTGTCGATCGCGATCATGCCCGGCCGGTGCTCTGTGATCAGGCGTCGAAGGTGGGCGAGAACGTCGTCGAGGCCGCCGTTGTTGAGCGTCTGTCCCAGTTCGTCGAAGAACACGCTCGTCCCGATCGCCTCGGCGTCGAAGAAGTGAAGGCTTTGGCCGTAGCGGAGGATCTTCTCGAGCGGTTCTGAGACCGTCGAGAGATATATGCCCGGTCGTCGCGGGGACGCGTTGTGGAACATGAACTGCTCCGCGAGAATCGTTTTGCCGCTGCCCGGAAGACCGATGATCATGTTGACCGCGTTCGCGGGCAGCCCGCCACCGAGGACTGCGTCCAGGTGTTGGTTGCCGCTTGAGAAGCGCTCACTCATCAGCGGCGCCGGCCTCTTTGGGCATGAGTCCGCTGTGATCGAGTAGGTCCTTCACGGTCGCCGCGAGTTGCAGCGGCTCGAGCGGCTTTTTGAGGAAGGCATCCGCGCCCGCGGCCAGCGCTTGCTCGCCGAGAGCCAAGCTTGAGATGCACAGCACCGGCGTCGGGCGCCACTGCTTGAGCCGTTGGCACAGCGCTCGGCCGACGCCGCCCGAGATCATCAGCTCGACGATCGACAGCGCGGGATCCCGCGCGGCGAACTTCTCCTCGGCGTCCTCTGCGGTCAGCGCGATCTCGACCTCGTAGCCCTCGGAACGGAGGAAGAAGTCGTTCAACTGCGCGCCGTACCGATCGCTGTCGGCCAGCAGCACAAGCACCCCCGGCGGCGTGTTCAAAGTGCTCCCGCTCCATGATCGGCTGTGTGCCCGCTTGACGTTCGGCGAGCAGGCGGTGTGCATCGGCGGCGGACAGTCCTTCGTCGACGCGCTCCTTGACGAACCGCAGCTGTTCGAGCTGATCGCGCGTGTAGAGCCTGCGCCCGCCTTCGCTGCGCTCAGCCACGATCAGGCCGTAGCGATCCTCCCAACTGCGGATCGCCGGCGGAGACAGACCAAGCATCCGGGCGACGGCCCCAATGCTGTAGATGCCGCGATCTTGAGTCAAGACAGCGGGAGCGTATCGAAACGGTCTCTCATACGCGCGCGTTTCTTACGCAAGATGCGTGCGATAGGTGCGCGAGATGAGGGCAAGACGTTGACATTAGCTCGGCAATATGTAAGCATCACTTATGCAACTTCTTCTTCAACCGTCAGCCCGGACGGAGCCGCCGATGCCGAAAATGGATGAAGCAGAGCAACGAGCAGCCGGTCGCCGCCGCCACGCAGGATCGAAGCGATCAGATGTCCTCCTAGCCGCCGAGCAGACCGACGTCCCCCAGTCGACGTCCGATACGGCTTCGGTGGGCGTCCTCGCGGCCCACGAGCAACACCAGGACGTAGCAGTGCTCAGCGTCCACGGGGAAATCGACCTCGAGACCGCTCCCGTCTTGCGGGACGTCCTGCGTCCGATTCTCGAGCACCAAACCGGTCCGGTCGTCGTGGATCTGTCCGAGGTCGCGTTCATGGATTCAACCGGGTTGCACGTTCTGGTCGACACGCTCCGGCGGCTCGAGCCCCAAAACCGCCGGCTCGCGATCGTATGCCGCGACGGTGGCCAGGTACATCGACTTCTCGCCTTGGTTGGCGTGCTCGACGCTCTAACCGTGCACCGCTCGCGCGAAAGCGCCGTCCTCGGCGGCGACGACCTGCTCCGATACGAGCCTGGCAGTTCCAGCCCGGCGTCGGACACGGGAGCGCTAACCCAGAGCCTTGTATCAGCCCGGCGAACGCCCGAATGCTGACCAAAGCCGCTCCCGGTACGGCTCCGTCGCCGGACCGGGTCGACACGAAATGCGTCGGACGACGCCTGGAACGCTCCCCACGGCTCCAGCACGGACCTCGCGAAGGCAATCCACTAGCCGGAGGTCCGATGGCCGCCACCATCATGCAGACGCGCGATCTCGCGCGCCAGACTGACGAAGAGCTTCTCGACACGCACTACCGCGAGCGGGATCTCGCCGCTCGCGACGAACTCGTGGACCGCTTCATGCCCTTCGCCCGAAAGCTCGCCGTCCGCTACATCCACACCCGCGAACCGATGGACGACCTCATGCAAGTCGCGTCCATCGGCCTCCTGAACGCGATCGACAGATTCGATCCCGAGCACGGCAAGAATTTCACGGCGTTCGCCGCTCCGACCATCCTCGGCGAACTCAAGCGTTACTTTCGCGACAAGGGATGGGCGATCCACGTCCCGCGCGACCTCCAGGAGCGCGCGCTGGCGGTCAGCCGCCACGCCGAGCGGCTCTCAACTGAACTGAGTCGTTCCCCGACCCTCGACGAGCTCGCCCAGGCGCTCGACTGCACGATCGAACAAACAGTCGAGGCGATCGACGCCGGCGAGAACTACCAGCTGACCTCACTCGACGCGCCCGTCGCCCAAGACGACGACGACGGATGCGCACTCACCGAAACGCTCGGGAGCGAAGACGACGGGTTCGAACTCGCCGACGACCGACAGGCGCTCGCGACCAACTGGGCCGACCTACCCGACCTCGAACGCCAAATCCTCGGCCTGCGCCTATCGCATGGTCTCACGCAGCGCGAGATCAGCCAGCGGATCGGATACTCGCAAATGCACGTCTCCCGCCTACTGCGTAGATCGATGCTGTCCCTCGACGCCGCTGAGGTACCGGCGACATGCGCGTGAATCCCCCGTACGACCCGGGACGTCGCATGAGCGTGCTCGACCCCACGAAACCGGAACCGCAGCCTGACGGCATCCTTGCTGTGGAGTGTGCCAACGCTGCGGATGATGCCAGGCGGATCAACGTCGAGCCAGTCGACACTACTAATGCCGAGGTAAGTCAGGACGGCGAATCCTCCTCAGGTCATCACGTTATCGGCTCAGGCGCCGCGGCACCTCGCAGCGGCCGAGGGCGGACATCAGTCGGTTTCCCTCCGGATCTTTCCCGCGCTTTGGCTTTCTCGTACAGCGCCGTTATAGCCGACGGTCAGCAGCGGTTCCGTGACGACGCTCGAGGGTAAGTAACGCAACTACTGGCCGAGCACGGCCAGAGTCCATGGATCGACTACCTCTCTCGCCCGTTCGTGCGCGACGGCGACCTGGCCGAGCTGGTTAGAGAAGGAATCGCCGGAGCGGCCACGGCGGCCGCAGACGCGATTAACAGCGCTCTCACGAACCGCCTCCCGAGCACCGGCAACAAACCGGTATGGGCCTTTCGGTCCATTGGGGGTCGAATCCCCCGTTTCTCCGCTGGTTAGTACGCATTCGCGCCATCAGCTGGCAAGCGAGCCCTTTCCGCGCCGGTCGAAGGGCACCTCGACCGTGGATGGCGCGTCGACGCGGAGCCCAGCGGCTGAAGCTTTGTTTCGAGCGCGGTGGTGGCGGAGACCCTCCGAGCAAGGACGAGAAGGCAGCAATCCGAGGAGGGAAAGAATGACCGAGGCGTATCAGATGGTTAGTCGGGCTCGCGGCGAGCCGCTACCTGAGGGCTCCACGGGCTTACGCGTTCGTGTTCAGTTGTCGGGGTGCCCAAGCCGGCGCTGGTCGGGTGCCTTCGCCGCGCAGCTGAACCGGGAGCTGGTCGGCCATGCCGCAGTAGGGCATCTGCGATTGAACGTCAACGACATCGTGCAAGCGGACCAGATCGTCCTCGAAGGCGTCGAGCAGCGCGAGGCACCGGCGCTCGGTGATGCCCTCGAACGGGCGATTGACGCCGCGAATCGGGCAAGCACAGACGCGCCTAACCCGCCCCCGAACATGGCGCAGAAGGAGGCTGACGGTATCGCTAGCACGATCGAGGTTCACCAGCGATAGCCAAGATCGGAGTAGGTAGGGCGCCGGAAGCGGACGGGTCGCGCGAGATCATGGACGGCCACTCGCCGACGGTGGAAGTAGTAATCGACGCTGATCGGGTCAGGGCAGCCGAGAGCGGCGGCCTCCAATGCGGCAGGCAAAACGGGCGATTCCACGCCAGCCAACTGCGCTATGGACTGGATGCGAGTTGTGATATCGGGGACTGTCGGGGCCCCTTCCGGCGAGGCGATCGTGCGGGATGCCCGTGCCGGCGCGAACGCAGGACTCGACCTTCGGATGCTCAGAGCCCTGGAAATCGCCTCGAGACGCGCCGCGTCGTCGGCTCTCACGCCGCGGGTGCCGCTGAGCTCGGAGGTGCGCTTTGGCACGAACTCGGCGCCTTGGCGCTTTCGTAAACCGAGCAGGCGTCAGGTCCAGCCCTCGGATCTCTTTCCATTCGGACGACCTCCAAGATCGAGCCGGAGATTGACATCCGCCTCTGCATCCGGATCGGCGCTGTGGAAGTCGAGGCCCATCAACCAGGCGCGGTCCTCGCACGGGCTTCGCCCGTCGCGCTCCGGCTTCGCGATTGGGCCGGCGACCGCCCGTCTGCCCGGAGACCGGTGCTGCGGCAGGTCGTCCATAGCGTGCGCGCGCCGAACCGAGGCCCGGGCGCTCGCCTCGCTAGGCCGAAGCGGGACCGGCGGCGTCCGTTTGCCGCCCGGTTACACGGGGCGCTTTCGTGGGCGGGTGTTGCCAGGACGTCCGCCGACCCGCGAGCTGGGAAAGCCCGCGCGACGGGCGATACCAGGAGCCCCTGGTTCTGGGAGGCCCAGGTGGCGGCTGCGGGCATGTGTGCGCGAGATTGCCGCCGGTCGGTGGTGCGTTTGGTCCGCGAACGGGCAGAGGGAGAGGAACGATCGACGAGGAGGATGAGATGAGAGAGATCAGCGACGATCCTGAGGTGCGGCGTGCCCATCGGAGTGAGCTCAACCCGGTGAGCTTTTTGCTTCGCAGCGAGTTCGTATACCCCGACAAGGTCGCGGTCGTCCATGGGAAGCGGCGCTACACGTACCGGGAGACGGGCGAGCGGGTGCGCCGGCTGGCCTCGGGCCTGCGCGACGCGGGCCTTGAGAAGGGTGACCGCGTCGCGTTCATCGCTCCGAACATTCCCGCGCTGCTCGAGGCGCACTACGCCGTGCCGGCGGCCGGCGGCGTGCTCGTGGCGATCAATTATCGGCTCAAGTCCGATGACGTCGAGTTCATCCTTGAGCACTCGGGCGCGCGCTTCGTGTTCGTCGATCACGAATTCGAGGAGCTCGTAAACGGCGCCAGCGTCGAGCAGATAGTCCGTATTGACGACACCGGAGAGTCTGATGATCCATACGAGGCGTTCCTCGCCGGGAGCTCTCCTGATCCACTGGTGAGCGTTCTTGAAGACGAGGACGAGCCGATCTCGATCAACTACACGTCGGGGACGACGGGTCGCCCGAAGGGGGCCGTCTACCACCACCGCGGCGCCTATCTCAACGCGCTGGGCGAGGTGATCGAGACACGTCTAACCGCGGAGAGCGTGTATCTGTGGACGCTTCCCATGTTCCACTGCAACGGTTGGTGCTTCACCTGGGCGGTGACCGCCGTCGGAGGCCGCCACGTCTGCCTGCGCAAGGTCGACCCCGGACGCGTCTGGGAGCTCATTGACGCCGAGGGCGTCACCCACTACAACGGTGCGCCGACCGTTCAGGCGTCGCTGCTCGATCATGAGCAAGCGCACGAGCTCGACCGCGAAGTCATCACGACGGTGTCTGGCTCGCCGCCCACGCCCGAACTGTTCAGGCGGCTGACCGACACGGGGATCCGGCCGATCCATGTCTACGGCTCCACCGAGCTCTACGGGCCCTACATGATCTGTGAGCGCCAGGAGGGATGGGACGAGCTACCTCTCGAAGAGCAGGCCGAGCTCCTCGGCCGCCAGGGCGTGCACTACGTTGTGGCCGAGGCGGTCCGCGTGGTCGACGACCAAGGCGAGGAGGTCCCGGCGGACGGAGAGGCGCTCGGCGAGGTCCTCATGCGCGGCAACAACGTCATGACGGGCTATTTCGACGACGCCGAGCGGACTGCTGAGACACTCGCGGGCGGCTGGTATCACTCGGGCGACCTCGCGGTCCGCCACCCCGATGGCTACATCGAGCTACGCGACCGCAAGAAGGACATCATCGTCTCCGGCGGCGAGAACATTCCGACAATCGAAGTTGAGCAGGCGATCTCCGAACATCCCGCCGTGGCAGCAGTCGCGGTCGTGTCGACACCCGACGAGAAGTGGGGGGAACGACCCAAGGCCTTCGTCGAGCTCGCCGACGGCGAGGATGCCTCCGAGGAGGAAATCCTGGACTTCGCCAAGGAGCATCTGACTGGCTATATGCGCCCGAGTGCCGTTGAGATCACGAAGCTGCCCAAGACTTCTACAGGCAAAATTCAGAAGAAGGAACTGCGCGACAAGGAGTGGGAAGGGCACGAACGCCAGATCGGCTAAGTCGGCCAGCGTGACACAGGCGTTTTTGCGCGAGCGTCAGGCGGCCCGTGACGGTTATCGTCGGGCAGGTCCCGAAACTCTTCGGGGTCGAGAGCGGGCAGTGGGGACTTTTTCGAGAAGCTGTGGGACTTCGTCAGCGATCTCGGCCGAACCCACGGGTCTGCTATCGGGCCAGCGATTCGCACCCAACGGTGGGGCGCGCGTTGTGCATCGGCGCCCTCACTTCTGCACGCGTGATGCGGTGCGCGCCGTGGCGGTGGTCCGACTCCGCCTGCCGCATGTTGCAGCGCTGATCACCCGGGTAGGGATGCTGTCATGAAGTGTTCCCCGTGACTGACGCGTCGTTCGAGTTCGAGTTGCCTTCTGGCGTGGGTGCTCCGGGGGTTGCGCGGCGGTTGCTGACGGAGTGGTTCTCGCCGGTACTCGCCGATGGCACGCTGACCACGGCGAGGCTGCTGGCTAGCGAGCTCGTGACAAATGCCGTAACTCACGGCCGCGGCCGGATCACGCTCACGGCGCAGTTGTTCGAGCTCTGCCTGCTGGTGGAGGTGCTCGACGAAGGCGGCGGGTTCGACCTTGGGGAGCGTGACTTCCAAGCGCCGGAGGTGGGAGGCTGGGGTCTGAAGATCGTGGATGCTCAGTCGAGCCGCTGGGGCATTCGCCGAGACAGCTCGCACGTATGGTTTGAGCTCGAGCTGACGGGATCGCCACTTTGACCACCGTCGAGCCCGAGCTTGGAACGTTCATGGCGCTCGAGAGTCTGTGTCTCGGCGTAGAGGGGAAGGCGAGCATGCGGAAAGCACTCGCTCCGCGAAGCGCATATCGCAGCCGACGACGAACTCGTGGACCCGGTCTAGCCAGGCCGGCGTCATGACAACCAGCAGCGCCTGAGGTCATTCTCCGACGTGCCAGGCCAGCCTGGAACCTCCGGGTGGACGATGCGGTCGTCGACCACGACCTACTCGGACCCCAACCTCGATCAGTTCATCTGCCATCAGCGAGCGCGACCCCGGGAGCAGTCGCGTCTCGCCGGTGGGTGGATCGTCAGTTCGATAAGAGCGCGGACATCCGCCGACCGATCTCTAAGGCGCCGCCGTCACGCGCGGCCTCTCGGACAATCTCAGTCACTCCAGGCGACGGGCCCAGTCGAGACGAGGTCGAGCGCACCGTCGTTATCGGTCTACGCCTGAAGCGGCAAGGCGGCGTCGGCCCCTCGGGCCGCGCTTGTGCGTGCAACGTCAGGAGCTACCCGGAGGTTGGTCGAGGATCGAGAGCGAGCTAGGCTCGACGTTCGCGCATGCTTTCGTCGCGCGCTGGAACTGGGGCGCCTGCTGGTCGATCGTCGACGGGAGGATGAACGCTCCGTCGCGGTCGGGGTCGGGGAAGCTCGGGACTCCGTGCGAGCGCATGCAGTCGACGAACGTCAGGTCCTGGGCTTGGTCCTTGGCGCCGTTGACCGGCTTCTCCGCCGTTGGGCAGAAAGTTGTGGCACGTATGGCCGGCGGACTTGAACGCCGGAGAGTTGGGATCGGCGCCGCCGGGAGAGATCGTGACCTGCACGCGGTTACCGGAGCTGGAGACCTCGGGGTCGGGGTAGCCGGGCACTCCGTGCGAGCGCATGCAGGCCGCAAATGCCACGTATTGCTTGCCGACATCGTCGCCGTCGCGGCTGCGGAGCTGGTCGGCGGGGAGCTGCCGCCGCCACAGCCGGCCGCGAGCACCGCGACGGCGGCGGCTGCGACGACGAAGGTCGGGGTGAGTGGACGGCGGCAGCGCATGATGTTCGGTTCCTTTCGGTCGAGAGCGGGGACAGCCACGTTGAGTCCGACGAAGGACAGCCTGGAGCATGCGCCGTGCCGCGCTACACGCCGGTTACCGTGTTATGCCGCTGTTATCTGCGCTGCGGCATCGTCTGCTGCTGTGAAGATCGGCCGAACGCTGGACCAGCCCATCTTGCGAGTGCTCCGTCCCCAACCGACCGTCCGCTGGCGGCTGACGCTGATCTACAGCGTCCTGTTTCTGATCTGCGGCGCGGCGCTGCTGGCGATCACGTACTGGCTCTTCACCAAGTTCACGTTCGGGTACTACCCGCCGCAGCCAAACTTGCCGCTGTACGGCAATCCACCGAATCCGGCGATTGTGGCGTTCGCGAAAGCGCTCTCCAAACGGCGCTCCGTCGACCTGCACCAACTGCAGGTTGGGTACGGGGTGGCGCTGGCGATCATGGCGCTCGTCTCCGGCGTGCTCGCGTGGCTCGTGGCGGGGCGCGTGTTGGCGCCGCTGCGGACGATCACCGCGACCGCCGAGCGGATCTCGGATACGAACCTGAGCGAGCGCCTCGCGATGCCGGGTCCGCGCGATGAGCTGCGCCTGCTCGCCGATACGATCGACCGGCTGCTGGAACGCTTGGAGGCGGCGTTTGACGCGCAGCGACGGTTCGTCGCCAACGCCTCGCATGAGCTGCGCACCCCGCTGGCGATGATGCGCACCACCCTCGACGTCGCGATCGCGAAGCCCGGCGGCGTGCCGGCCCAGACCCGTGAGCTGGACGCCGAGCTGCGCGTGGATCTCGACCACGCCGACCGGCTGCTGGAGAGCTTCCTCACGCTCGCCCGCGCCCAGAACGGCCAGCTCGACGAGCACAACCAGGTCGCACTCGAGCCGCTCATCACCGCCGCGCTCGCCGCCCGCGCCGACCAGATCACCGCCAAGCGGCTGACGGTCGAGACGCATCTCGCCGCTGTCGAGGTCGCGGGCAGCGCCACGCTGCTCAGACGCATGGTTGAGAACGTCATCGAGAACGCCGTGCACCACAACCAGCCGGGCGGCTCAGTCGAACTCACACTCACACTTCTAAACGGACAGCAGGCGCGACTGATCATCGACAGCAGCGGCCCGATGCTCGACCAGTCCGCCGTCGCGGAGCTCGCCCAACCGTTCACACGCCTCGGCCAAGACCGGACCGGCTCGCAGAACGGCCACGGGCTCGGGCTCTCCATCGTCGCCGCCGTCGCCGCTGCGCACGACGGCAGCCTCGAGCTCCACGCCCGTGCAGAAGGCGGGCTCCGCGTCCAAATCACCCTTCCAGCCGCTATCCCGCGACCCGCAGCAACCATCAGATGAGGGTCCTTGTCGTCGAGGACATGCCCCGCTACGCCAACCGGATCGCCGAAGGACTGCGCGACCAGGGCATGGCCGTCGACGTCGCCTACGACGGCCTCGAAGCCGCCTCGAAGGTCAACCTCAACCCCTACGACGTCGTCCTTCTCGACCGCGACCTCCCCGGCATCCATGGCGACCAGCTCTGCCAGATCATCACCCACAGCGAAGATCCCCCGATGATCCTGATGCTCACCGCCGCCGGCGCCCCCGCTGATCGCGTCACAGGGCTCATGCTCGGCGCCGACGACTACCTCCCCAAGCCCTTCCACTTCCCCGAACTCGTCCTGCGCATCCGCGCGCTCGCGCGCCGCAAACCCACCGCCCGCAGCCGCACACTGCACGCAGCCGGGATCGAACTCGACCCGCTCACCGGCACCGTCACCCGCGACGGACGAACGATCGAACTCCGCGCGAAAGAGCGTGCCGTGCTCGAAGCCCTGCTCAAAGCCAGCCCCGGCGCTCTCAGCGCAGAGCAGCTCCTCGCGCAGGCCTGGGACGAGAACGTCGACCCATTCACCAACACCGTCAGGGTCACCATCGCCCGACTCAGACGCAAGCTCGGCCAGCCCGACATCATCCACACCACCGCCGGGCTCGGCTACCGGATCACCGAAACACCCTGACCACCCCACGCAAAACGACAGCCTGCTCGCCGCCACATCGCAGCGGTGCGGTGGCCGACGAAGGAGCTCGTCGACGATCGCTCGCAGTGGGCGCAACCGGCGACGATTCGGCGCTCGCGGAGTGCTGGGTGAACGATTACGATTGGCACCGGTGCGAGGCGCGGCTGAACGCGCTGCCGCAGTTCAAGACCGAGATCGACGGGGTGGACGTCCACTTCATCCACGTGAAGTCACGGCACGAGGAGGCGTTGCCGCTGATCATGACTCACGGCTGGCTCGGCTCGGTGATCGAAATGCTCGACACCGTCGGCCCGCTGACCGACCCGACCGAGCATGGCGGGCGCGCGGAGGACGCGTTCGACCTCGTGCTGCCGTCGGTGCCCGGTTCCGGCTTCTCGGTCGAGGCGGCACGGACGTGGTGCGGTCGATGGCCGAGCGCGCCGGCGCCACCATCACCGAGGTCAAGGGCTCGCACGTGATCATGATCTCCCGGCCCGACGTCGCCGCCGACGTGATCAAGTCCGCGGCGGCCGCGGTCAGTCGCCCGGTCGCCGCCACCGCGGGCTAGCCAATATGGATTGACCGTCCGTCCGGCCGGCGGTGTAGAAGAGGCCGGTTCCCCCGTGCCGGCCCCGTACGGGAGGAGGATGGAGACCTGGCGATGGGTGTGACGCTCCGCGTCTTGACACGCGCTGAGCGAACGGAAGATCATGCGTTCACGGGACCAGACCAACGTGATACGCCCGACTCGAGCGTCCCGCCCGTCCCGGAGGGGAGCGACGATCCGCAGCTGCCCGCGCGGGACGGACCTGCTGATCCGTATCAGGTGCGGGCGAAGCACCTGCTGAAGGCCCGGACGGTTTGGACGATCCCGGTGATCGTCGGCTCGATCCTGCTGGTGCTGATCACCGTGTTCTACATCGGGTCGGTCGTCGACCCGGTCGCCCATCTGCGTGGACTGCCCGTGTCGATCGTCGATCAGGACACCGGCGCGAGCGTCGGGCCGCAGCATGTCGACCTCGGAGCACAGCTGCAGTCCGGACTGACCGGCTCGCGCACCGTCTCGACCCTGCTCGCCCTCACCCCCGAGCGGCTGCCCGCAGCGAAGAACCGGATGAACCGCAACGGCGCCTACGCCGCTGTCGTCATCCCGCCCAACTTCACCGCCTCGCTGCTTTCGCTGACCGGGGCTCACGTGTCGTCGGCGACGGCCGCCGGCAAACCAACTGTCGAACTCCTCGCCAACCGGAGGGCCGGGACCGTCGGCGTCCAACTGGCCGCCGGCGTGCTCACTCCCGCGATCGTGGCCGCGTCACACCGGATCGGTCGCCAGCTCTTGGCCGCGTCGCGGCCAACGCCAGCCGCCGGCACCGCGACCGCCGCCGTTGTTGCCGACCCGATCACGGTCTCGAGCGTCGACTACCGGCCGCTGCCGGCGCACTCCGCGCTCGGATTGAGCGCGTTCTACACCGCGCTGTTGGCGCTCATGTGCGGTTTTCTGGCCGCCACGATTATCAACGCAACCGTCGACGCGGCCACGGGCTACGCCACCACCGAGGTCGGCCCCAGATGGCGACAGCGCGCGCCGCTGCCGATCAACCGCTGGCACACGCTCCTGACCAAGTGGGCGATGGTCCTCCCCATCACCGGCCTGCTGACGGGGCTGATGCTGGCCGTCGCGGCCGGCCTGCTTGGGATGGACGCCCCGAACGTCGGCCTGCTGTGGCTGTTCACCTGGCTGGCCGCGCTCAGCGTCGGCGTCGGCACGCTCGTGCTGTTCGCGATCCTGGGCACCCAGGGACAGCTCATCGCCTTGCTCATCTTCGTCTACCTGGGGCTCGCGTCCGCCGGCGGCACCGTCCCGCTCCAGGCACTCCCCAGCCCGCTGAAGCTCGTAAGCGAAATCGAACCGCTACGCCAGATCCTCGCCGGCACCCGGTCCATCCTCTACTTCGATGCCGGCGGCAGCGCCGGCCTGACTCGAGGACTGATCGCCGCTACGGCCGGACTGCTCTTCTGGCTCGCCCTCGGCGCCACTGTCGTCAGGTGGTACGACCGAAAAGGCCTTCACCGTCTCCGGCCCGACCTCCTCGCCTACGTACACCAATCCGTCGCCGCCTACCGTGCGCAAGCAGAACCCCAACCCGGTCCTCCGGCCGAGGCTGGACAAGCTCCCGAAGCTTAGGAACCAGAAGCCGCCCGCGGCTGACCGGAATGGTGGGTGATCGACGAGCGGCGGCCCGAGGGCAGGTTGGCGCCAAGCACGAGCCGCGCGATCCAACGAAAGCGACACTAACGCCGACGCCAAGAAACGCGATCAAGGAAGCGCGACCACGGAGCGCGCGCGCCCCGCGGGTCCGGGGCCCGACAGTTCCGTGCGGCGGCTCACGCCGCGCTTCTGCATCGCGCGGTCGACGTAGGTCTCGACGTTGCGCACGGAGAGGACGAGCTGCTCGGCGATCTCCTGGTTGGAGAGCCCCCGAGCCGCGAGCGCGGCGATCTGGGCCTCGCGCGGGGTCAGCTTGGTGGCGACGGCGTCGAGGCCGTCGATGATCGGGAACTCGGCGCCCTGGCCGGAGGCGTGCAGCTCGCGGGCGCGGGTGGCGGCGCGGCGCGCGGAATCATGCCGGCCTGCGGACACGAACTGCCGGGCCGCACTCACCGCGGCCTCCACGGCGTAGGCGTCGGCCCCGATAGCCACCACCTCCCCGCACACCGCCAGGAGCGGCTCGCCGTCGCGGGCCGCGAGCGCGCGGGCGTGGGCGGCATACGCCGCGACCAGCCGCTCGTCGCCGCGCCAGTTGCTCAAGGTTGGCGGCCACCGGCTTGGGACTCGCGCCGGCGCGCAGGGCCTCGTGGAGCGGGCGCGCCGCGGCCGCGAGTCCAGTACCGTGGGTCACCAGAACCAAAGCGAGGTGCAGGCATGGCTGAGAACGACCCCCCGCGAGAGCGCGACGTACATGCGGCCCTCAATGAGGCCGCCACGGATCCTGACCCGACGGAATGGCCGGACCCCTACGACAAGCGCCCCGATCCACGCGATCCCGCCGCTGATGCCGGCGAGATGGACTTCGGCGACGTGCACACTCCGACGGGGGCGACGAGCACCAGCGAGCCGCCGCACGAGGTTGATCCCGAGGTCGACCCGCGCAAGGCGAATCCGCACGAACTCTCGCGGCGCGAACGGCGTCGCGCGGGCGGCTGATCCCGTTCGGTCGGGACCGCGAAAGGCGATCGCGTCGAGATCGTCGTGGCCGCTGACGACGGCTCCCGTACTGACGAGATCACTGCCACACGAGCCGGACGGCGCGTCAAAATCACGACAGGCCGGGGAATCGTTGAGGTTTGCCGAGGTGACCGGCAACGGTGAACCCGTGCGTCGGGCGAGGTTCATGGCCAGCCGCGTGGTTGCGCTCGTCGAGCACCCTGCCTGAAACGCGCGGGTGCAGGCGTCCGAGATATCCGAACACCGACTTGTCCGTGACGCTGCGCCCCGAGCATCGGGCCCATGCCCGGAGCGATCCGTGACAGAGGCGAGGTCTCCGAGATCCTCGCCGCCCTGGAACGTCTGAGCTGAGCCTACCCGCGGTCAGCGTAAGGCGGGCCTCGCATCCCGCGATCGCCGAGTGCTACGGCGGGAGCAAAGCGGGGCAGGTCGAAGTCAGTAATCGTTCTTGAAGGCGAAGTAGGAACCGCGAATGGTTCCGGCCAGCTTCGACTTCTGCCTCGCGAATTTGAATCGCGAGGCGAGCTCCGCGGGGACTTCCATCCCTTCGGAGAGCTTGAACCCGACCGCCCGCTTCTTAAGGTCGTCGACGGTGTACATCACGTTGATCGACAGACCGCTCTCGTAGAAGACGTAGGCGATGCGGATGTTCTCGACCTGGAACGCCGTGGCCTCGAGAGGGCGCGACGAGATCACGATGTCGCGTTCTTCCTTGAGGATCCGGTGCACCCAGGCGATGGTCGTCTTGGCGCTGCTCGCAGGCTCCACCGTGAAGACGTGGTCGTACTTGTTCTTGAAGTAGCGGGCCTCGTGCGCCCGTAGACCAGCGAGCGCGGCCGCGACGGGCGACGACTCCAGACCCACGGTCGAGACGGTGTTGAAATCCACGGCGTCGGACATGACCCACCCTCCTGTCATTTTGCTTGGATGTTGTCGGTCTACCGGCCATGACCCAAGCCCTGGCCGTAATGTGACATGGACCTGCGAGGAGTTTCGATCGGAGAGGCCGAGGCTGCGGTCGCCTGGGCTCCCCCAAGGACGACCTTGAACAGCCCTTCTACAGCTCCCGTGTTGGATCTGCCTAAGGAGCGTGTCCGGAAACACCCGCGTAACGGCGCAGCGCATCGAGATCGGTGATGATCATCCGGCGCCGTTCGGACCGCAGGCATCCGACGGCTCGCAGCTGATGGAGAGCCCGGTTCACCGCCTCCCGCGATGCAGCAGTCCAGCCGGCGAGCTCCTCCTGACTGAGGAACACGTCGAGCATGATCCCGTCGGTCACGGGGCGCCCCGACTCCTGCACCAGCGAGTTCAGGCGCCGAGCGACGCGCCCGAGCACATCGTGGCCGGCGAACTCCAGGCGCTGGCGATCGGACGCCTGGAGCCGGTCGGCGGCGAGCTCGAGGAAGAAGATCGCCAGCCGGCTCGAGCCGCTGACCGCCGCCCGCAACGCATCGCCCGTAATCGCGAGTGAGCTGACGGGCTCGAGCGCTCGCACGGTCGCGGTGCGCTGGCGCCCCGCCAGGGCGGAGATCTCGCCCACCACGTCGCCGGGACCTGCCAGCGAGAACAGGGCTTCGCGGCCGTCGTCGGTCACTGCCGAGACCTTGACACGGCCACGCATGATCACGTGCAGCGCGCCGGGATCGTCACCCTGGTGAAAGAGCGCCTCGCCGCGGTCATAGCTACGTGCGATCGAGATCGCACGTAGCGAGCTGCGCTCGCGCGGCTCGAGCGCCGCGAATGCCCGATCGAACGGATCCGCCATTGGCGCAGGAGGCTAGCTGCCCGCGCGTTGCGAGCGATAGGCGGAGCGACCCGCCGGCCGAGCGAACGCATCGAATGCGCAACACGGGGCCGCTGCTGAGCCCGGCGCGCGGTCCCCTGCGCCGGGCTCGGAGCGGCATGGCCCCCAGCTATATCCCCGCCCACCTGTGGTTCGCCCCACTCTCAAGTGTGCGGTTCTCTACCAACGTCATTCTCGCCCGGAAACCGACCAGCCGATGTGAGATCGCAGACACCGAAGCGGTGACTTTGATCACATCGAGAATGGGTAGGAGCATCCGACGTGGCTTCCCCGGGGTGGCGTCGTGACGGTCTGGAGGACGACGGCGCCGGCGGCCGGCGCGGAGAGCGTCGTAGCGACGCTGGCGCATCCCAGCGTGCAAGCGTTGTTGACTCCCGTCGCGCTCGGCGGACCGTCGTGTCTGAGCGCCTCCCCCGCCGTGGACACCCGAGCGCCGCACCTTTAGCCGCTTCGCTCGGGCGTCTTCCAATCGGGCCGCTGCGCCTTAAGGCGCTTGTATTCATCCGTGAGCTCGCGGTGCTCGGCGAGCACCGTGCCAACCTGCTGCTTGAGGCGGGCGATCTCGCTGCTGTCGCCGGCCTGGATCGCGCCCTGCAGAGCGGCGCGAAGCTCGGTCGCGCCATCGGAGGACTGCGACCATGCCTCCCAGGCGGCGTGCATCTCCTCGTCGTCCGGCGCTCCGGGAGCGAGCTCCGGCGCCGGCAGCGGCTCGGCCCGGGACGCACCGTCCATCGCGAGCCACGATCCATCGACGATCTCGAGCTTGATGTAGTTTTTGGACGCGAGTGCGGTGAAGCCGGCGTTGGGTGGACGCGCGCTGCACCTGAGGCTCGCGACATCGCCCGATGACAGGTTGAGCTCGAGGTTCCGGCTCTTTCCCCAGTCGATCTCGAGGTGGATCTCGTGCCGGCCTGGAGGCACGTCGAACGTCTTGGTCTCACCACGACGGATGTCCCCGACCGTGTTCCCGTCGATCACGACCTTGTAGGTCCGAAGCACGTCGCCGAGCGGCCGGCGCAGGCGCTTGAGCGTTATCTGAGAGGTCGGGCCCGCCACGATTCCCCCATCCTCGCACGCGACCGTGAAGACCTGAAAAATCCTGGCCAGCAGTCGCGCCGGCGCGTGACGACGAATACCGGCAGTTGAATTCAGCGACGACCACGTCAAAAAGGCGCCGCTCTCGCTCCTACCCGGAGAGCGCGGGAACGGTGCAACCCGAACGCAGACTAACCGCGGCGGCTTATCGCGTCCCGGAGACGACGTAGCGCGTGGCGCACGTCGGAAACCAGAAACGCTCGCGGGATCATCGGCTGTGTTGTCCTTCCGGCTTACTTGCGCAAACGTGGATCCGCACAAACGTGCCTGACATCGCTCCTGCGGAACGTCTGCAGCAGTCGAGCGGCGCCGACATCGGACAGACCAAATCCTCAGAAGAGCGACCACAGACCCGAGCGCTCGCGACCTCCGTGCCGTGGTCGGCGCTGCCGGCGTCGGCCTGACCCCTCAAGGCGTGGCTGTTGCACAAACCCGCGGAAGTGTGACGGGGACACAAGGGACTGCCCGCGACCGGGTCGATTATCGCGATTCTGCGAAGCCTGGTCGAGAAAACGTCCTGTAGTGACACGTTTCTCGACCAGCCTCGCTTCTGACGGCCTGCCCCTTGTGACGTCGCGACAACAAATCGCGGCCACGCACACTTGGGCATTACGAGTATCTACCTGCAGGGCATAGACAACAGCGAGATCATGAGCACCGTTCACGATGATGTAGGTTCAGGACGATGGAGGCAGCAGCACGGATCAAACAGTTCGTCCAGGCGCTGCCGCAGCATGGCCGGATCGACGTGGCGACCGTGGCTGGCGCAACGTCGCCCGAGCGTGCCCGGACTGGCTCTGCAAGAACAGTCTGTAGAAATCGGCCCGGCCGATGAACCTCACTGATCACGCCGGAGTCCGGCTCACGCACGGCAAGCCCACGGTCAACGGCGTGGAGATCCACTACCCGCGGCGTACGCACCACTCGTGCAAGCGAGATTCTCCGCGAGCGGGCGCAGCGGCTGCTCGCTGATGCTCACCTCGCCGAGCTCGCGGTGCGGGAGACGGCCGGGCAGCTGCGCTCGCTTCGTGTGGGCGCATTTCCGAGCGCCGCGCAGCACCTCCTGCCCGACGCGCTTGACGGGTTGCGATCCATGTACCACGACCTCGAGCTCACCCTGCTTCATTTCGAACCGCCCGACGGGCTCGCGCAGCTCGCTACCGGTGACGTCGACGCTGTCGTCACCCACCGCTACCCGGGCGTGTCCTGGTCTGCGCCGACCGGTGTTCGGTTGCGGGCTGTGCTGGAGGACCCTCTGGATCTGATGGTCCCCGTAGCTCACCGACTCGCCGGTCAGGAGCAGGTCGAGATCGGAGAGTTGCAGGGTGAAGTGTTGGTGTCGGGGACGGCGGAGGATCCGAACCGCATCGCGCTCGAGTTGGCGTGCGCGACCGCCCGGTTCGCACCGAAGATCGCATTTGAGACGGCGGACTACGCGGTCACGGCGACGCTTGTCGCGAAGGGGTTCGGGATCGCGCTAGTACCACGGCTCGCCTGGCCAGCCGCCACCGAGCACACCGTGTCATGTGTTCATGTCCAGGCCGCGGGCGAGCCAATCGCTCGCCAGATCAGCCTCGCCCATCGCACCAGCGAGCACTCGCCGCTCGTCCGGGAGCTCTTGAACAACCTACGAGCAGCTTGACGCGCCGGCCACCGTCCCTCCAATGCGCGGCGAGCGAGGCGCTCGCTGTCAGCTTGCCGCGCTCAAGGCCGTCGGTGGCGCTCGTGGCGAGAGGCACGTCGCTGCTAAGGCCACGCCTCACACCTGCCTTCGTGCTCGCCGAGTGGCCCGAGGATATTGGCGGACCCGCAAGGCTGCTGGGCCCGTCGAAACAGCAGCCCGGTTCGCGCATGTCTCGGGGGGCGGGCTGCCGTTCCCGGGCACCAGGGGTAACGCCGGGTCCGGTCCGAGGCGTCAACGACGCTGTCGACGATCGACTTCTACCGATCACGCACCCCGGGCCGCAACCGATCTCATAGCACCTGAAGCCGCCTGAGCAGGCGCCGCCACCCTCCCGCGGGCTTCCAGTGGGAGACTGATCAGCCATGCCCGGGCGAGTGCCCTTCTATTTCGTGGATGTGTTCGCGACACGACCGCTGACGGGAAACCCGCTGTCGCTGGTGCCGGATGCCGACCGCCTCGACGAGTCCCAGATGCGAGCGATCGCCCGGGAGTTCAACCAATCAGAGACGACCTTCCTGCTTCGTCCAACCCGCTCCGGAGCAAACTGCCGACTGCGCTCCTTCACCCCGGTCGGGGCAGAGGTCGGCGGCGCGGGCCATAACGCTTTGGGCGCATGGCTATGGCTAGAGGCGTCGGGCCGACTGTCCGACCAGGGGCCTGATCTCGCGCAGGAGATCGCGGGAGAGGTGCTGCCGGTCCAGGTCATCCGCGAGCCTGGACGCCCTGTCACGGTGTCGATGGACCAGTTGGCGCCGCATTTCGGTGAATCGGTAACTGATCGCGCCGAACTCGCTGGCGCACTCGGCCTAGACCAAGATGACCTCGCAACGAGTGAGCCGGCGCAAGTCGTGTCGACCGGCGCGGCGCATCTGTTGGTTCCTCTCCGCGACCGGGATGCGGTCGACAGAGCATACCCGATGGCGCAAGGCTGAGGGCGGTACTTGCAACGGTGGGCGGCGAAGGCTGTTACGTCTACGGCCTAGACCCGGTGGATGCAGCCGACGCGGTCGCATACACGCGATTCTTCAACCCCACGATGGGTATCGTCGAAGACCCGGCGACCGGAACCGCGGCAGGACCACTCGTCGCCCTGCTCGTAGCGTCGGGCAAGGTGCCCGGTGGCATAACCGCCGTCGTCGAGCAAGGCCACCTACTCGGACGGCCCAGCAGGATCCAGGTCACGGTATCCGGACAGAGGGTTCGCGTGAGCGGCTCAGGACTGGTCGTGGCCGAGGGCACGCTCAGCGTCTGAGCCAACGGGCCAGCAGACGTTTCGCCGGACCGCGCGCCGCAGATCCCGCTTCATCACACCGCGGGCACGTCCACGACCGACCCGAGCGGGCGGTCAATGATCGAGCAGGAGCAGTCCGGTATGCCGCGACCCGGCTCAAACAGCCGGCTTCTTGAACCGCAGAACGACCTTGTGGTCGTAGAAGTACTCCAGACCCGACGGGAAACTCGGGGCGTGACTGGACGCCGGCACAAAGCCCATCTTCAGGCGTGCCGCAGCAGACTCGAATCCCGTGCCGGCGAATACGCCGATCACGTCATCGAGCGGGTACAGCGGAGGCAAATTGAGTCGTTGCGCGTTGCGGGCGTGCCAGTCGGCCATGTTCGGTGTGGCCGCGTGAACCCCCATGACCGCGAAGTACACCCCGCCGGGTGCCAGCGATTGATGGATCGCTGCAGCGTGCGAAGGGAGGTCGTGAATCAAGTAGAGGACCTCGTGGCTAAACGCTACGTCGAACGCCTGCCATCTGGGCGGGACGGTTTCAGCCGCTTCGAACTCGAGCGGCCGATGTCCGGTCAGCCTGATGGCATCAGCGATGGCACCTGGGGCCGGGTCATAGCCATAGCCGGCGGCGATTCCACACTCGCCGCAGAGCATCCGCAGGAACCCCCCACGATTGCACCCGACGTCGAGAACCCTGCTGCCTGAAAGGTCGACGTCGATCGTGTCGAGCATCGCACGCCAGATGAAGCCGTGCTCTTCTTGCATGGCTTCATCCTCGGCGCCGGACTGCCAATACAAGCCGCTTTCGGTGGTCACATCTCGCCTCCTGTGGTACGCCTCGGAACGATCCGGAGAGTGTCGCAATGAGCGAGATTAGGCACTCTCGGTGCCCGCGCGATCCAAGGACCCGCTGCGAGTATTGGCCGGGCGTCGCGCTTGGCCTCGACGTCAGGGCTGCCGTGGGGAACTCGACCCCACCAAGGCCCACAGCAATGCGGCAGATGTCAACAACACCACAAATACGACGCCCAGCGACGCCGCGATGATCAGACCTGGATGCGGACCTGCGAGCGGCCCTGGGAGGTTGAGATGGCGCGCATGTCCCGCACCCAGTACCGCGACAGCGGAGCGGCCGCGCATCATCGCGAGCCCACCGAGCACCGCGAGAACAAGCGTCACAGCACCGACGGTCCCAATCAAACGTCCGAGCCGGACACGCGGCTGCCCGAGAGAGCGATTGATCGGAAGGTCGGCGAGGAGCGCGTCGAGTTCACCGTAGGTCCGGGCTGCGTACAGGGCTCCAAGCCGTTGGTCAAGCTCGTCAGCGCTAAGCCGCCCCTCAGCCGTGGCATGCCGCAGCCGGTCGGCGACCTGCTCCCGATCGGAGTCTGAAGCGCGAAGGGACGGCACGACCTGCACTGGCTCCTTCTACCAAGGCTGGGATAACACGGAGGTCACAGAACGGCGGAGTGCCGAATTCGTCCAACACAGGCAGACAGGCGCAGGCGCGGCCGGGATTGATCGGTTCACGAAGCACCGGCAGCGACGACCAGAACCATCGATTGAGATTGCTGGTCGGCCTGGCTCCGGCTACCGCTGGTCGATCAAAGGGGGAGGCGACCTCATCGTCGCGGGCGAGCGTCTTCAAGACTGGGAGAGGATCGAGTCCCGCCCGCATGTGGACGACCGGCCAGACCCGCTCCGCCGCCGAATCCCCAATGGTGAGCGACCTTCCCATCTCGCGACGGAGTTCGTAGTTCCCCCGGGGCGAAGCGGACGGCGTTTGCGGTTGGACAGGCGGCGCCGCGTCTCTATACGCTAAGGACTCAGGAAACGAGAACCAGCCGTGATGCCAGACACACAATCTTCGCCCCCTCGCCGCCCCGAGCAGCTCAGCAGCGCCAGGCTGTTTGTGGGTGACGGTGTACTCGTCTTCCGCCTGCTGAACGAGGCACGCCACCGCATCATGTCTCGGGTTTTCGGAATGCCCAGGGAGCACTCGAACCTCATGACGCTGTTCGTGATCGCCGCGTTCGTACGAGCGCTCCAGCGCGCCGCGGCGGCGCCGGGAACCCAGGTGCGCAAAGCCCGATCCAGCCCGACCGCCGTCGGCGACACGCTGATCGGGGCCGCCGCGGCAAGGGAGACGGTGAATAGCATCGCGGGACGTCCGGCTAGGGACACTCCCTTCGCCGCCGGGCTGATCGCGTTCGCGCTGACGGCGTACGGACTCCGCGCCGCCCTTAAGCGGCTAGTCCACGAGGTGAGGCCGGCGTTCCGCCATCTCGCAGCCGCGGAACACAGAGTGCGGGCAGTGATGCGCCGCTGGGGGATATCACCATCAGACGTCCAGGCATCGTCAGGGGCGGACGCCCATGTTGTCGGCGAGGGCCGCGCGCACGGAGACGCTGCCGCTTCGGGTCTAATAAGGGACTCTGCGGGCGGAGGCTAAGACGGCGGTCGGAGCGGATGACAGGCTCCCCGCTTTCGAACCGGAGCGGTAGACGGGGTGGCGTGGCCCTATAGCGTGAACCAGCAGCGCCGATCAGGCCCCGGTCACGCGGAAGACTGGATGATCGGGTGCGATGTGGCGCAAGTCCTCGTCTGAAGAGTCGGGTCCAACACCGGCGAAAAAGACGCCGACCTCGAACTTCCACTTCTTCAAGTAGGCTCGGAGCAGCGGTGGCTTTTCGTCGTCGGCGAGCTCGACCGCGTTGAAAGACTGAATTCGCCTGCCGACACGTAGCCTCCCGTTACCGCTAGCGCGAAGGTTCTTGACCCATTGCGTGTGACCACGAGGCGAGACCAGATATTCCGCGTCCTCGTAGCGCAGGAGATTCACCGGGGTCTGTCGCCACTCCCCGGACTTGCGCCCGCGGACCTCGAGCACGCGCGACCCGTATACGCTCACGCCCAGCCGCGTTAGTACTGCAACGAACCGATTGAAGACGTTCGTCGTGAACCAGCCCGGACGCTGGTAGTGCTCGGCCACCTGAGCCATTCTGCCACCGTGGGAGAGCGCCGTGCCCGGCACCATGTCCCCGCGAGCTCTTGTTGCCCTGGGCACGTGCTTTCAACACGGCAACCGGGGCCGACGGCACGACCGGATCGGCGACCACGCGCAACCCCGCGACGACGCGGTCCTTGCCGCCGGCGAGCAAGCGGGGCGGTCGGCGGCGGTGGGGCGTCGGGTCAGTCAGCGGGACCCATGCGGGAGCAGGGGGAGGTCCTGGCTGTCGAGCGCCTCGTCGGGCGGGTGGGCTGGCGGGGGCTGCAACGGTGCGCGGGGCGCATTCACACCTCGAACGTCGCCTCCGGCAGGTACTTCCCGGCGTGAGGCGGGCATCGCGAACGCACCCGGCGCGCGGCTGCAGCCTCCGCCTCCCCGTGACCGGACGAGGGCCGCGACAACACGCCACGGTCAGACGATCCACATACGGCCCCGAAACGAATTCGGCGGGCAGCACGCAACTCCCGGACGAGCGCTCGATCGCCGATCGAATGGCCGCTGCGTCGAGGTCGCGAGACCCGAATGCGATTGTCCGGCCGACCTCGCCCGCGTGTTGTCCGGATGTGGCTCGGCCCGGGATTGCGATCGTCAGCCGGGAGGGGTGCCATGGGCGTCTCGCAACAGCGGTTGCAGCGGTCGCGAACGACGTGCCCGGCAGGTTAGCCTCGCGACCCGGTGATTGGTTCCTGCATGCTTACGCGGGCGGCGTCTGCGCGTGGACGCCGAAGGATCGCGGCCGCGCTTGTCGCGGCGGTGGCGGTTGTCGCAGTCGGCGCGTCGGTGAGCCAAGGCGACCTGGCGGGCCGCTACGCCGAGCATCAACATCAGGCCAGCAAGCTGCGTTCGGCGATCCACGCGGACACGACCGACATCCGCAGCTACGAGGGATCGATCTCAGCCCTGCAGGCACGGCTTGCGATCGTGCAGCGCAGGCTGGACGTCGACGAGGGTTTGCTCGCCCAGGTTCGCCTCGAGCTGACGCGCGCTCGTGACCGTGTGGCTGTGCTCAAGGTGCAGTACGCGCGCGACCGCCGGCTGCTGGCCCAGCAGCTCGTGGCCAATTACGAGACGCCGCCGCCGAGCCTGATGGACGTGGTCCTCACGTCCGGCGGGTTTCAGGATCTGCTGGGTCAGGTGAACGCGCTTAAGGCGATCGCGCGCGCCAATGCTCGCGTCACCCGACTGGTCGATGAGGCGCGGATCGCGGTCGCCGCCGAAGCTCGGCGACTGGCCGCACTCGAGGTGCGGCGAGACCGGTCGGCGGCCGCCGTGCTCGCCGAGCGCAACCAGATCGTCCAACTCCGGCTCTCGATCGTCGACCGCGAACTGGCGTCGGCGACAGACCGCGCGACCAAGCAGCGCCAGCTGTCCGCGCTCCAAAAGACACTTGCACATGAGGAGTCCGTGCTTCAGCGCCAAGCCAACCTCGCGGCGGTCGCCGCGTTCCGTTCCGAGCGTATCCCGATCAAGGCGACGTCCGGCTCGTACATCAACCCGCTGCAGTTCGTCAATCTCTGGGAGCGCACAGATCAGGGCGTGGACGCGACCATGCCAGTGGGAGCGCCGATTCTGGCGCCTAAGCGGGTCAAGATTCTCGCGATCGAGCCGGATTGGTATCTCGGCCAACCGCTGGTGTACTGGGAGCTACTGGCCGGACCCGATGCCGGCACGGAGCAGTACGTGGCTGAGGAGATCACCGACATTGCCCCGGCCGGCAGCATCTTGCAACAGGGGCAGGTCATCGCTCGCTACGCGGCGAGCGGCACTGGCATCGAGTACGGCTGGTCGACACCCGACGGCGTCACGCTCGCCGTCGCGACCAGCGGTTATGAGGAGGGGCAGGTCACGCCCGCCGGCGTGAACATGCGCAACTGGCTCAACGGCCTAGGCGCGAACGCCGGACCGAGCTAGTGGGCCTGCCAGGCTTTCACCGACAAGTCGCCGGCCCTCCACTTCGGCGCGAAATTCTGTGAACGTCATCGCGGCCGCAGATCACCCGTGTCCGTGTCGCCGACGCGATCGTCTTTGACGCGGCGTTCGCACCGACGTGATGACGGCTCTGGCCCTACGCCTTGCCGAGCCCGACCAGACCGGTCTCATAGGCGAGGATCACAGCTTGAACGCGGTCGCGAAGCCCGAGCTTGCGAAGCAGGCTCGAGATGTGCGTCTTGACTGTCGCCTCACTGACGACGAGCTCGGATGCGATCTCGGCGTTCGAAAGACCGGCGGCGAGCAGCCGCAGTACCTCGGTCTCGCGCGGGGTAAGCTGACCGAGAACCTCGCTCGCTTGGTCGCCGGCGGGCAGCGTGGCTGCGAACCGCTTGAGCAGGCGTCGCGTCACCGACGGGGCGAGCAGCGCGTCGCCAGCGGCGACGATTCGGATCGCTTCGACCAGCTTCGCCGGCGTGACGTCCTTTAGCAGGAATCCGCTGGCGCCGGCACGGATCGCGGCGTGCACATACTCGTCGAGGTCGAACGTGGTCAGCACGAGGATGCGCGCGGGAGAGCCTTCCTCGACGAGCCGGCGCGTCGCCTCCACGCCGTCGAGCACCGGCATGCGGATGTCCATCAGGATCACATCCGGCCGGCGACGCTCGGCGAGCGCGACCGCCTCGGCGCCGTTCTCGGCTTCGCCGACGACCTCGATCTCGGGTCTGGTCCCGAGGATGGCCCGGAACCCGGCGCGCACGAGCGCCTGGTCGTCGCAGATCAGGACCCGGATGCTCACGGCTGCGTCTCCTCGAGCGGCAGCCGGGCGCGAACCTGGTAGCCGCCGTGGGACCGCGGCCCTGCCGTCAGCTCGCCGCCGAACAGCGAGACCCGCTCGCGCATCCCGATCAGTCCCTGGCCGTCGGTCTCACCGTTGAGCGAGGTGGCGCCGCGGCCGTCGTCGAGGACCTGGAGCTCGAGCGCGTCAGCGACGTAGCGCAGCTGCACCTGCGCGGCCGAGGCGTCGGCGTGCTTGAGCGTGTTCGTCAGCGCCTCCTGGACGATCCGGTAGGCACACAACCCCACGCCTTCGGGCAGCGGGCGCGCCTCGCCGAGCACCGACAGCTCGACGGGCAGCCCGGTCTCACGCACTTGTCCTACGAGCTCGTCGATGCGCTCGATCCCCGGCTGGGGCGCGTAGGCCGGGGCGCCGCGATCGTCTTCGGCCCGGATCACGCCGAGCAGCCGCCGCAGCTCGGTGAGCGCGGCGCGTCCGGTCGACGCCACCGCGGCTAGCGATTCGCGTGCCTTGCCCGGGTCCTCGTCGAACACGTCCTCGCCGGCGGCGGCCTGGACGACCATCACGCTGACGTTGTGGGCGATCACGTCGTGCAACTCGCGCGCGATCCGAGCCCGCTCCTCGATGACCGCGCGGTCCGCCTTGTCCTCGCGCTCGCGCTCGAGCCGGGCCGCGCGCGCCTCGAGCTCGGCCAGATAGGCACGGCGGGTGCGGATGTTGTCGCCGAGCACCCACGCGATCGCGAACACCGCGAGCTCGGGGATCACCTGACCCGTGTGGGGCCCGTTGTTGACGATCACCGCGACCGTGATCGGCAGCGCAGCCAACGCGGCGGCGCGGATCGACACCCGACGGTCGCAGTATGCAGCGACCGTGTAGAGCGCCACGATCACGCCAATCGGTGCCCCGGCCCCGGGCCGGAAGATCAGCAGCGCGGTCTCTGCAATCACGGTCACCGCCAGCACCCCGAGCGGCCGGTACCGGCGGAGCGCAATTGGGACCGTCGTGAACAGGGTGACGATGGCCGCGAGCACCGGGACGGCGAAGCCGTAACGTGTGCGGGAGACCACGGTCGAGCCCACCGCGATCACGGTCAGGATCAGCGCCAGCACCGAATCGCTCCACCAGGGATGGCGGCGGATCGCGTCGCGTACCGCCGCCACCGTTGTGGACACTTGTCGCATGCGCTGAGAGTAACCCCGGATCTCAGGCGTCCCGGGTGTGCATCCGCCACGCCCCGAGTGCCGGTAGGACCAGCAGCCATCCGATCGTCACCACGACGGCCACCGCGACCGGCATCGGTATCCCCGGCGGGCCGGTCAGAGGGCCGGGCTTAAGGAAGATCAGCACGCTGTCGAGCAGGCCGCGCCTGAGCGTGCCGAGCGATGTCGCCTGGACGACCAACGGGCTCAACACGAGCTCCCACCCGATCAGTGCGGTGATCGTCCCCGGCCGTGAGCCGGTCAGCGATGCCAGACCCAGCGCGATCACGCACAGGACGGAGTTCGCGAGCGCGAGCCACGCCACCGACTCCAGGATCACCGACATGCTCGGCGTCGCCAGCCCGTCGGCGAAACCGAATGTGGCCGCGACACCGATCGCGAACGCGATCGCCGTGACGCTCAGGGTGACCGCGACCGCGGCCGGAACCCGGGACAGGAACAGCGCCGTCCGCGAGCGGCCGGTGAGCACGTTGTCGCGGAAGACGCCCGCCGCGAGGTCGCCGGCGCCCGCTTCTGCGCCGATCAGGATCGCCGCGACCGGGCCCATGAACACGCCGAGCAGGTCGAGCAGCCGCCCGTAGTTGTTCATGCCGCCTGCGGGTGGATAGTGGGCGGGGTCGGACGCGTGCTTGACGACGTCGTACCCGGTCATGATCACGAGCGGCACCAAGACCACCGCCAGCGCGAGCGCGATCATGCCCCGCTTCTTTCGCAGGCGGAGTAGGTCCGCGCCGACCATCTGTCTCGCCACCGTCAGGTCGAGTTTCATGCCGCCACCTCCAGTCGTGTTGTCATCTCCAGGAACCGGTCCTCGAGGCTCCGGCGCGCCGGCTCGAGCCGAGACACCACCAGGCCTGCGGCGACGAGGCGTGAGTTGATCTCGCCTGCCTGGTCGCGGGCGAGCAGCGTCATCCGCACCGCGCCATGCTCGGCGCGGAGCTCGCGGACGGCCGGGTCGCCGGCGAGCAGCGCGAGCGCGCGGTCGGCATCGTCGCATTCGATCACCAGCTCACCGGCCTCGTCGGCGACGAGCTCCTCGATCGACCCTTGCGCGATTACCCGTCCGCCGTCGATGATCGCGGCCAAGTCGCACGTCTTCTCGACCTCGTCGAGAAGATGGGAGGAGACAAACACAGTCCGGCCCTCGTCCTCGACCAGCGTGCGGATCATCCGGCGGACGTCGAGCATCCCGCCGGGATCAAGTCCGTTCATCGGCTCATCGAGGATCAGCAGCTCGGGGTCTGATAGCAGGCAGCGCGCGACGCCCAGCCGCTGGCGCATCCCGAGCGAGTACGTCCCGACGCGATCTCTGGAGCGCCCGTCGAGCCCGACGCGCTCGAGCACGCCGTCGATCCGCTTGCGCGTCTCCGGCCCCCGGACCGCGGCGGCGATCTTGAGGTTCTCATAACCGGTGAGGTACGGGTAAAACGACGGCTCCTCGACGATCGCACCGACGCGCGCGAGCGCCCGCGCCCGCTGCGCCGGCACGGGGAGCCCGAGCACGCTGGCCCGCCCCGCGCTCGCTCGCGTGAGCCCAAGCAACATCCTGATCAGGGTCGTCTTGCCGGCGCCGTTATGACCAAGAAATCCATACGCGACTCCGCGCGGCACCGTGAGGCTGACATCGTCAACCGCGATCCGGTCGCCGAACCGCTTCGTCAGTCCCTCGATCTCGACCGCCGTCCGGCGATCAGCTTGATTGGCATGAGTTATTTCCATGCCTGTCACCGTAAGTGTGACTCGCGCCGCGCACATCGGCTACGGGGATGGATTCGGGGTCAGCCGAAAGTAGGAGACGCCGTCTCCGCTCAGTCGGTGGTGCGATGGCGGTAGAGGTGTGTCGCGAGTGGCGCGAAGATCGTGAGGATCGCGACCGACCACAGCAGCGAGGCGAGCACGGCATGCTGCATCGGCCAGGCGTGAATCGTCGAGGACGGGTTGGGGTTGCCCCATAGCTCGCGGGCCGCGGCGGTAACGGCGCTCACGGGGTTCCAGTTGGCGATCGCCTGTAGCACCGCCGGCATGTGCTGTGTCGGAACGAGCGCGTTGGAGATGATCGCGAGCGGAAAGAAGATGACGAGGCCCGTGCTTTGCGCGGACTCGGGGCTTTTGCTCACCATCCCAAGGCACGCACACGTCCACGACAGGGCGTAGCTGAAGAAGAGGAAGATCGCGAACCCAGCGATCGTCGATCCGATGTCCCCTTCCGGTCGCCAGCCGACGATCAGACCCGTCACGACGACGAACGCCGTGCAGATTCCAGCTGTAAGCAGATCCGCGAGCGAGCGTCCGACGAGCATCGCCGGACGCCACATCGGCAGCGTCCTGAAGCGGTCGATCACGCCGCTGCCGAGGTCGGCGCTGAGCCCGACGGCGGTTCCCATTGCCGAGGTCGTGAGGTTGAGCGCGAGCAGGCCGGCGATCGCGTAGTCGGTGTAGCTGCCGTGGGGCAGGACGACGCCCGAGCCGAAGACGTATACGAACAGCAGGGTGAACAGCACCGGTTGGACGGTGACGTCGGAGAGCTGCAGCGGCTCGCGGGCGATGTGGACGAGGTTTCGTCCGGTGAGCACGACCACGTCGAGGAGCTGGCGCACGAGGCCAGGCGATCGCGGCGGCCGTCCGACTCGCACGTTTGGAGCAAGCGTGGTGGCGGTCATCGGTGTGCAACCTCCAGGGCTGAGTCGGACTGTTCGGGGTCGATCGCGACGTCCGCGTCCGTCGCGTGGCCGGTGAGGGCGAAGAAGACGTCGTCGAGCGAGGGTTGGTGAACGTCGATGTCATCGACGGCGATTTCGGCAGCGTCGAGCGCTCGTACGATGGTCGTCGCGAACCCCGTGGCACTGTGTACGGGGGCACGCAGGCGGCGCCCGTCGTGGCTCACCGTGATCTCGCCGGCGACGTAACGCTCCAGAGCAGCAGACGCGCCGGGGTCCGGCTCGCTGAGCGTGACCTCGAGCCGCGCACCGCCTGTCTGGGCCTTGAGCTCAGCTGCTGTGCCGCCGGCGATGACGCGACCATGATCGACGACCACGATCCGGTCGGCGAGCTCGTCGGCCTCGTCGAGGTACTGGGTTGTCAGTAGCAGCGTGACGCCATCGGCGACGAGCTCGCGGATCACGCCCCACATCCGCACCCTGCTCGTCGGGTCAAGGCCGGTTGTCGGCTCGTCGAGGAACAGCACCGGTGGCCGCGTCACGAGTCCGGCGGCGAGATCGAGGCGCCGTCGCATCCCGCCGGAGTAGCCCTTGAGCACCCGGTCAGCGGCATCGGCGAGGTCGAAGCGCTCGAGCAGCTCACTCGCTCGCGCCCTCGCCTCGGCGCGTCGCAGTCCGCTGAGGCGTCCGATCATCACGAGGTTCTGGCGCCCGCTGAGGATCTCATCGAGGGTCGCGTCCTGGGCGGTGACGCCGATGCTGCGCTGCACGCTCGACGCGTCATTCACCACGTCAAAGCCGGCGACTCGCGCCGAGCCGCTGTCTGGCAGCGACAGCGTCGTGAGGATCCGAACCGCCGTCGTCTTGCCGGCACCGTTCGGGCCGAGCACGCCAAGGATCGCCCCAGCCGGGACCCCGAGGTCGAGCCCGTCGAGCGCGACGGTCGAGCCAAACCGCTTCGTCAGGCCTTCAGCTTCGATCATCAATGCGTTCGCCACACTGCTCCTTACTTGTCGACCGGCTAGGAGTTCGGCACGGTAGCGCGTTTTCTAGCCGGCCGTCAAGTAAACTACGACCACCATGCCCGAAAGCGAACGATCGACACGGGGTGAACGGCGCCCGCCGAGCCGGCCGGCGCGAGAGCGGGCCGCACGCCGACGGCCCCGAGGGACGATGCGCGAGCGCATCCTCGACGTCTCACTCGAGCTGTTCAACGAGCAGGGCTACGACAAGACCTCACTGAGGGAGATCGCCGAGCGGCTCGACGTCACGAAGGCCGCGCTCTACTACCACTTCGAGCGCAAGGAAGACATCCTCCTCGAGCTGCACCTGCGCCTCCATGCGCTCGGCTGGAAGGCGCTCGATTACCTCGACAGCCTCGACAGCGACCAACAGCGCGCCGACGCCTGGCCAGCGGTCCTCGATCGCTTCATCGACCTGCTTCTGAGCAACCGCGAGCTGATCCTGCTCCATCTGCGCAACTACAACGCGCTCGACCAAATGCACCACGACGAGCGCCACGTGGCCGAGAACGAGGACCTAAACCAGCGTCTGACTCGCCTCCTCGCCAGCAGCGATCTCCCACTCGCGCAGCGTGTGCGGATGGCCTGCTCGATCGGTGCGGTGATGGCCGTAATCGGCGGTTACGGCGGGGTCTTCGGCGACGTACCGCCGGAGCGGCTCGCCGAGGTCGTTAGAGACGCGGTCCGCGACCTGCTGCTGCCCGACGACAGCGTCCGGACGGCCCCTGTGCCTCGACCGTGAACCTCCCGGCACATCGCCACCGCCGGCGCCTCGGCGAAGCCTGACGATGTCCACGCCCGTCGAGGCGGACGATTCCGGTCGACTCTAAGTCGATGCCGGACCGGAGCGCAGAATGATCGTCGTGTCGGTGTCGGCGACACCGTGGCGCACGCGCAGCGTGCGCAGCAGCACGTCGAGCTCGGCGGTGTCGATGCACGCCACTCGGAGCTGGTAATCCGGCGCGCCCGTCAGGTGCAGCACCTCGATCACCTGCTCGAGGCGGGCGACTCCGGCGGCGAACTCGTCAGAGTCGATTCCGTGGGCGAGGTGGACGCCTACCAGCGCCTGCAGTGTGCGACCACCGGCGGCTGGGTCAATAAGTGCCGCGAAGCCCGTGATGACGCCCGCCCGGCGCAGACGCCGGACGCGGTCGGCGGCGGCGTTGGCACTCAGGCCGACGGCGGCGCCCAGGTCGCGCCATGACAGTCTGGCATCCTCACGTAGCCGCCTGACGATCTCACTGTCGATCGCGTCCAATGCCGCGATTATCGCAGTTCTTGATGTGAGGACATTGAATTCCGCGGCAGAGGCGGTCAAATGACGAGGCATGGACCCGACCGCAGCTCTGATCGCAGGATTGATCGCCGGGCTCGCCGTCGCGATGCAGGTGGGGGCCGTCACCCTGCTGTTGGTCGAGGCCGCGGTGGCGGCCGGGCCACGCGCCGGCGTCGCCGCAGGGATGGGCGTCGCGACGGTCGATTTCGGCTTCGCGGCGATCGCCGCTGTGGCCGGCGGCCTCGCCGGTCCGGCGCTCGCAGGCTACGAGGGGGAGATTCGGATCGTGGGCGCGCTAGGGCTCGCCGCGATGGCGTTACACGGACTGGTTGCGTTGGCCCGGGAGCGCGGCCCGTCCCCCGTGGCCGCGGCCCCCGGCGGGGCGCCGCGGGCGCACTACGCGCGCTTCCTGGCGATCACGGCGGCGAACCCGCTCACGATCGCGTCGTTCACGGCGGTCGCCGCCGGGTTGACGCTCGATGGGCCGGCCTCCGCCGCCGCGTTTGCCGCCGGCGCCGGTGCGGCGTCCGCGGGCTGGCACGTCGTGCTGACGGTCACCGCCGGTCATGCCGGACGGTGGATCACGCCTCCGATCCGGCGCGGGCTCGCGATCGGCGGACGCGTCGTCGTGCTAGCGATCGCCGCGCACCTCGCGCTGGGCTAAGCGCCGGGAAAATCCGCCGCGGGCGGGCTGGCAGCTGTACGACCGCGACCACTTAGCCGGCGAGCGGGGCGCTGACCGCGCGGATCTGGGCTCGCGCGCGGGCGAGTGCTGGGCCGGCACCGATGGCTTCCAGCGCCTCGATCGCCTCCGTGATTGGGGTCGCGGCCTCGCCGTGGCGTCCACGGCTCTGAAGCCAGGCGGCGAGATCCGTTTGCGTGACCGCGAGCCAGTAGGGGTAGCCGAGATCGCGAAAGCCGTCGATCGATGCGCGCAGGTCAGTCTCGACGGCGTCGTGCCGGTCCTCAGCGGCGGCGGTGAGCGCCTCACCGCGGAGGAGATGCGCGAGCAGATACGGCGGGATGTCTTTCTTTGGGCGTCTAGCCAGAAGGGATAGGACTGCGTGAGCGCGCTCGAGATGTCCGCTCTGGATGGCCGCTCCCAGGGTGTCCGGCCAGGCCTGACGAACAGCATCGTGTGCGATTCCGAACGCGTCGATCGCGCCGGGGAGCAGGCTCCATCCCTGCTCTAGGGCTTCCTCAGAGCCGCCTTCCGCGAAGGTTAGGCAGATCGTCGCCGCTCTGTGAACGGCGCGCAGCTCTGCGGCTCCGGCGCACTCCCAGGCGGCGATCCGAGCGAGCCTCGCCTTCGCGGCATCGCGGTCGCCGCGCAAGGCGAGCAGGATCGCGAGCGGGTAATGGACGAACTCGGCACCCGCGCGCTCGTCATCGTCGTCGAGGAACTGGGCCGCGATACGGTCGGCCTCGTGCCAGTGGCCGGTCAGCACGTGCACCGCCATCAGGTTGCTGACGGACAGGCCCTCCAGGTATCGATCGCCGCGGCGGCGATCCGCTTCGATCACCGCCTCGAACCGTGACGCGGCGCCGGGGAGGTCCCAGAGATACGCGAGGTTTCCGGCGTTACCGAGAAGACGTGCTGCCAAGTCGGTGAGATCGTGTCGAGTGGCGATCTCGACCCCAGCTTCAAATTCGCGCCGAGCTTGATCGATCTCACCCGTCATCTGGCAGATCAGGCCCTTCGTGTCGAGCGCTTCGCTCCACACGATCGGCAGAGTGTGCCCCTGCGCGATCGCCAAGGCGATGTCGGTTGCGGCACGGGCTCCGTCGTAGTCCGAGATCGAGAACAGTGCAAGTCCAAGCCACAGGTTCGCCGAGGCCGACTCCTCCTCGAGCCGTGGTTCTACGGCCAAGACCTCGACCGCCTCAGCGAGCCGATCGGCGGCCTCGCCGCTGTGACCCAGTCGGCACATGGCAGTGCCGACGTCAATCGCGGTCCGCGCAGCGTCGAGCGTTCGGCCAGCGGCAAGGTGGGCGGCCGATGCCTCCTCGAGCAGTTCCAGCGCCGCCTCGCACCGGCCTGACTGCAATGCCATGCGCCCCGCCTCGTGGGTCAGTGACACGCGCTGTGCCTCGTCGCGCTCGAGCTCGCGCGCCGTTCGGTAGGCCCGCTCCGCGGCTTCCGGAGCGCCAACCGTCACTGCGCGCCGCGCCGCCCGGCACAGCGCCAAGACCGTGTCCGCACGCAGTCGCTCGAGATCCGCGTCGCCTGTGGCGGCCCGCCACGCTTCAAGATAGTGCGCGGCGATCATCTCCCCCACGTCCTCACCGTCGTTCGGGAACAGCCGGCGGAGGTGCTCGGCCGCGGCGAGATGCCGGGGTTTTCGCTCCCGGCGAGAGAGCATCCCATAGGCGATCTGCCGCAACAGTCCCTGCGCGAACGTGTACTGCCCGCGGTCCGGCGAGAGCGGATCGGCGCGGATCATAAACACCTGCTTACGGACCAGCCTGGACAGCACGTCGTCGACCTCGCCCTCGGGCAGACCACCGAGCGCGACCGCGGTCGATCGGGAGAACGAGCCGCCAATCACCGACATCGCCCTGACGAACGCACGATCGGCGGGTGCCAGCACATCCAACCGGGCCGCCAGCAGCGAGCTGAGACTGGCCGGCACATCGAGCTCTCGCAGCTCGCCCGCCAACACGAACCGACCGTCGCGCTCCTGCAGCACGTCTCGGGAAGCGAGCATCCGGACCGTTTCTGTCACGTACAGCGGGACGCCTTGCGCCCTGATGATGATCCGTTTGCGTGCCGCGCCTGGGAGGCCGTCCACGAGTTCGTCGAGCAGGTCGCCGATCGCCGAATCGGCAAGCGGGTCAAGCCGGATCTGCGTCGTCGCGCGGTGAACGGCCGGCCACCCCCCGCGACGCTCCTGGAGATCCGGCCGGGCGAGTGTGAGGATGAAGATCGGGCTCTTGGCCGACCAGTCGAGGAGGTGCTCGATGAAGTCGAGCATCCCCTCATCGGCCCATTGCAGATCCTCGAACACCAACACCACCGGCTCATGGGTAGCGAGCTGCTCGAAGAACAGCCTCCAGCCGGCGAACAACTCGGCACGACTTAACCCCAGCTCGGCGACGCCCAGCAACGCCCCCAGGCGGGGACCGAGAAACTCACGCTTGGTTGCGTCTCCCACCCACCGCTGAAGTCCCTCGAGCAGCTTCCTCGACGCGTCTGTCGCTGACGCGTCCTCGGGGATCCCGAGTCGTTGGCGAACCATCTCCACCAGCGGCCAGTAGGCGACCCCGTCGCCGAACGGCGGGCAGCGGCCCGAGTGCCACAGAAACCGATCGGCCAGCCCATCGGTGTACTTCATGAACTCCCAGCGCAACCTTGACTTGCCGATGCCGGCCTCACCGGTGACCGCCACCAGCCGGGCCGAGCGTCGCTCCAGGGCACCATGGAACGACGCGTTGAGCAAGCGCAGGTCGGCATCTCGGCCGACGAACGACGACTCCAGCAATTGCTCACGTTGCGCACCTCCAACCAAAGCGACCACACGCACGGCATGCCACAGCCTCAACCGTCCCGCCCTGCCGACAACGAACTGCTCGCCGGCATCCTCAAACACAATCGCCGCCGCCGTCAGCTCGCGAGTGACCTCATCGACCAACACTACCCCGGGGTCAGCGGTCGACGGCACCCGCGCCGCCGCATTGACCGGCTCGCCGGCGACGAGAACCTCGCCGGCGGGATTCTCGACTGCGGCGACCTGGCCCGTCACGATTCCCGCTCGTCCTCGCAGTCCTCGGGCTCCGACCTGCTCGCCAAACGCTCCGGCCGTGTCGACGATCTCAAGCGCTGCTCGCACCGCTCGTTCGGCATCGTCCTCATGTGCCGACGGCACGCCCCACACGGCCATCATCGCGTCCCCGGCGAGTGAATGGATCCTCCCCCCGTAGCGATCGACGACCTTCCGCGCCGACTCGAAGTAGCGCCGCAACAAATCGGCCTCATCGTCCGGGTTGAGTGGTTCGGCCAACGTGACGAATCCCGCTAGGTCGACACACATCACCGACGCCAAGCGCAACTCGGTTAGCGCCGTCGGATCCCGCGTCTCTGCGTCGATCGGGTGAGAGGCCGCCGGCACGCCCCGATCCCGGCCAGCGGCAGGAACCGACCGGTCAGCGCGCATCTTGCCCTGCCCGCTCCCGGCGTCTTCTGCACCGGCTGCCGTTCTGAGCGACTCGTCGTGCCGGAGGATCGCCTGTTCAAGCTGCCGAAGCTCTGGCCCGGGCTGCAAACCGATCTCGTCAAGCGCCTCGCACGAATCGCGATACACCGCGAGCGCCTCGGCGTGACGACCGGACCGGTATAGCGCGAGCATCAACAACCGGCGCGGTCCTTCCCGCAACGGGTTCGACGCCACCAGCCCGGTGATCGTGCCGATCACCTCGCGGTTCTCCCCGCACGCAAGCCGCGCTTCCACTACTCCCTCCAGCGCGACCGCGCGCAGCTCCTCAAGACGCTCACGCTCACGACCCGCGAACGCGAACTCGAACTCGGCCAGCGGCCGCCCGCGCCACAACCCCAGCGCCTCCTCAAACCGGTCGCGCGCGACCGCCGGCGCGTCCGGGAGCACTCGCTGCGCGCCCGCAACCAACCGCTCGAACCGGGTCGCGTCAACCCGCTCAGGATCAACCTCGAGCGAGTACCCGGAACCGGACCGGGTCACACCGATCCCGCTGCCTGCACCGGCGGTGCGAAGGGTCTTGCGGATCGCCGACACATGCACCTGCACCGCGTGCGCGGCGGTCGCCGGCGGCCGCTCCCCCCACAGCTCATCGATCAACCGGTCAACCGACACCACCTCAGGTGCATGAACGAGCAGCACCGCTAGCACCGCCCGCTGCTGAACGCTCCCGAGCGCAACCGGCGCGTCGGCACCGACGACCTCCAACGGCCCGAGAACCCGGTACTCGACCAACAACACCCCCAGCACCATCGGTAGCGAACACCGGCCAGTCTACTCGCCCCGGTCCCACCCGAAGGCGACGTCGCGGACCGGTCGCTCAACCACCGATTGAGCCGACGATGAGCACTCGCTGAGCGCCCCGATCGATCCTTCCCGACGTCATAACAAACCGCTGACCCGGACAACCCGGCAGCCACGAAGGGAAGACAAATGTCCAGCACGAAGGTCAAACTCGCCGTGTTCGCCGTCTCGATCGCGTCGGCCGCCGGCGGTAGCGCACTGCTCACCGAAGCGACCGCCCTCGCGAACGCGATCCCACACGGCGCCTCGGCGCAATCGGAGATCTCGCATTACCAGCCCGAGCTCCGGCGATCCGTTCGGCCCGACCTCCGGAGGGCACTGCCTGAGGCGGTCGGTGTTCGCCCCGGTTTCCGGCGTTGAGTTCCACACGCCTTCGTCCCCCCCGACTTAGATGAACTGACTTTTGCCGAGGTTTTGAAATGAGAGATCCTAGAAATTGGAGGTCTGCGGTGCCAACTTGTACGCAGTGCGATGGTGCGGTTACGGCTGCTGACGGGGTTTGCGCGCGGTGCGGCCTGCATGTCACACAGGTCGGTAGGCCCTCGTCCGGGCCATTGGTTTCGGACCCTGCGTCCGGGGAGAGTGCCGGCGCCCGAGGGTCCGGGCCGGAGTCGGCACGGTCGATCACGGCGCTTATGCCCCAGTGGGGGCAAGTGACCCGGAAGGGGTGGTGGCTCCTCGGTGGCGCGGTGTTGGTGTTCATCGGTTCGCTGTTGCCGTGGGCCCAGCAGAGCGTTGACGGGTACAGCGCCGTCTCAGCTCATCCCGGTGGCGGCGGCGTGATCGTCTTCATGCTGCTGGCGATCGCCGTTGTTGCGGCCGGGTGGCCTCTTTTGACAGGTGAGCTGTCAAAGCGGCGGCTCATTGGCGCGTCGGCGGCCGCCGCGCTTCTGGCGCTCTTCGCGGTAACGAATTGGTCGGACTTGAACAGCGTTCAGAAGCAGGCCGCGGCACTCGGAGGTGGATTCGAGACCGTCAGCGTCTCCGCGGGCTCCGGGCTTGCGCTTTACACCGTCGGCGTTGTGGTGCTGTGCGTTCTGATCGTTCGACTCTGGCTTTCCCTCCGCCGAGCGACTCGGACGCGCGATTTGACCGGCGTGACCGAGCGCTGACACCCCAAAACCCACCCGATCTCCTAGTCCAAATCGTGTCCGTGCCTCCTGGCCAACGTACACCCGTTCGCCGCGGACCTCACGATCGATGTCGTTGCGGCAATCCAACCACAGAAGGGACCACCATGCACGAACAGCCACAAGAGGCGTACGCTCCCAGCAATCATGCCCCACGGAGGTGGCTCCGGGCCGGGGATCGACTCGGTCTCAGGCGCAAGTTCATCGCCGTGTTGGCTTGCGGAGTCTCGTTGCTCACCGTCAGCGCCTGCGGCAACAGCAGCCCGAAGACGATGACACCAGCTGCCACGGCGTTCCTGGTCAGCGAAGCCGAGGCTGGCGGCGCCTCAGTCGGCCAGGCCACCCAGGTGGTCGACTGCCTCGACCCGGCGCTTCAGGCCCATGGCATCACCACACTGTCCGCTGCCAAGAGCATCAACGCCGACACCCAAAGCAACGAGCCGGCGTGGTTGTCGGCGGCGAGCACAAAGTGCGAACAGCAGATTGTCAGCAGCTCGATCGCTTCGGGAAACAGCGGTCCCGGCTGAGTTGTTGTCGACATCCCCACGACGAAGCTGACGAACGGTCGGTGCGCCGCCGGTCCGCAACACGCACGTGAGGTAGTCACGGCGGCGGCGGCGCCCCGCCTCCAGTGCTTACGGATCGTCGCCGAACGTGGAGCCGGTGCGGTCTGGATCTAGAACCCGACGGCACTGCGTTACCCATCTGGGCTGGGATGGCAGAAGCGAATCGGCGACGGCATCGTTGATCCCGTGGGGCACCGGTCGCATTCGGCCGTGCGGGACATCGGGACAAGATGTAATCGCAGAAGGAGGAGAGAATGACCACATCGCCGAGTGCGCCCATTCGGCTCGCGAGTGAGGACGTGATCATCAACGCGCCGATGAGCTACGCGGGATCGACGCAGCGCATCATTCGCATTCGGCGTCACGCCGAAGCTGGGGGGAAACTCGTCGCTCTCACGGCGCTCGCGATCATGTTGATCCTGGTCGCGTGGGTGTTCGTGACCTGTTGGTACCTCATCTGGGGGTTGTGGCTTGTCCCATACCGGCTGTTGCGCCGCGGGGCGCGAAAGCGGAAGGCCGAGGCGCTCCGACACCGCGAGCTGATGGGCACGATCCAAGGATCGGCGGCCGCATCTGCAGCCGCGATCGTCGCGACGACGGCCGGCGCCCAGGTTGCAGCGCTGACAGCGCCGTCTTACGCGCCCGCAGAGCTCGTCGGTGACGCTGATCGGGACCTCACCATTGAGAAGCTGCGAGACCACATGCTCGCGGGCAGGCTTAATGCCCAGGAGTTTGAGGAGCGCGTCGACGCGGCGCATCGGGCGAGAACCCGAGGGGATCTCGAGGCCGTCGGCATGAACCTGCCGTAGGAGCGACTGTGTCGCGGCGTTCAGCCGAGGCTCGCGGGCGACTGGCGACTCCGTGGCGACGTCCACGAGACCTAGGAGAGCGCCTATCGCCGCCAAGATCCCGTCGCCGTGTCGCTCGTGCAAGAACGGCCCCCGGAGAGACTCCGGGAGCGGTTCGAATTCCTTGCAAAGGTGGAGACGGCGGGAATTGAACCCGCGTCCGCAATCGCGCAAAAGGTGGCGTCTACGAGCGTAGCCGGCACTCTGATCTCACCCTCGACTCGCCATGCCGGCGGGGTTGTCGGGGGCCAGCTCCGAAGATGTCCCCGGCAGGGCTGGAGCGGACCTCACCGGGTTAGCCTGCTGATGACCCGGACCATCGCCGCAGGCGAACGAAGGCCGGGCTGGCGCTAGCTGCTAGTTAGACAGCGAGGCCAAAGTGGTGTGAATCTGAACGATTCGCACTTATTTTTTTCCCGGGTGTTTAACCGAGGCCTCCCGGGACCTCGACTCGCGACCACCCCCACGAATCGACCGCGTCGAAGCCTGTCGTCCCCGGGGGTTATGTGCCTATGAGTATAGACGCGGGCACGTCACGCCCGGCCGGGCCTGTGTGCGCGCGCCGGCGCGGACGTCGCCGCACCGCCGGCACAGAGCCGGCGATTCGAACAACATCGTAAGAACGCCGCGCGAGCGCCCCCGACGTGTTCCTACAATCTGTAGCGATGGAGACGAACACGAACTGGCCGTTCGCTCCCGTTCGGACGCCCGAGGGTTCGCTGCCCGATCCCGAGCCCGTGTTCCAGCCCTACGAGCCCGAACCGCAGCCGCGCCGGCAAGGCCCTATCCGCCGGCGCCTGTCGGCAGCCGGGGCCGCGATCGTCGCGGTGCTGGCGAAGTTCAAGGCGATCCTGCTGCTGCTTCCCAAGCTGAAGCTGTTCGCCTCGACGGGGACGATCCTGGTGTCGCTGGCCGCTTATGCCCTCCTGTGGGGCTGGCCGTTTGCCGCCGGGTTCATCGCGCTGTTGTTCGTGCACGAGATGGGACACGTGATCGCGCTGCGGCGCGAGGGCATCAAGGCCAGCGCGCCGATGTTCATCCCGTTCCTCGGGGCCGTGATCGCCGCTCGCTCGCTCGGGGAGAACGCGCTCGCTGAGGCCCGTGTTGGACTCGCCGGTCCGATCCTCGGCAGCATCGGCTCGGCCGCGTGCGTCCTCGTCTGGCACGCCACCGGGAACGACCTGTGGCGCGCGCTCGCGTTCACCGGGTTCTTCCTGAACCTGTTCAACCTGCTGCCGGTCGTCCCGCTCGACGGCGGACGGGCGATGGCCGCGATGGCGCCGTGGATGTGGTTCGTCGGGTTCGCCGCGATGATCCCGCTGGCGATTATCTTCCCCAACCCGATCATCGTGCTGATCCTGGTGTTCGCAGGCTTCGAAACGTACAAGCGGTGGCAGCAGCGCCGCTCTGGCGGCGTCGCCCAGCAGGCCTACTACCGGGTCAGGCCGCTCGACCGCGCGCTCGTCGCGGCCGTGTACCTGAGCTTGGTGGCCCTGCTCGTGGTGGGAATGCACGCCACGCTGTTGGCGCGCACGATCAGCTAGCGCTCGTACGCGCCCCGCCCCGCATCAGGCCTCGACGATGCCGGCGAAAAAAACGCGACTCAGGCGACTATCGCCGGACGACGCGCGTGTCGTCGTAAACGACGTCGCGCCGCTCCCGCGCCCACCAGAAGGTGTAGATCAGCGACAGCACCAGTCCGACAAGACCGACCACGAACAGCACGGTTCCGGCCGTCTGGATGTTGAAGCCCTTCACCTGGGCGGTTACTGCCCACTTCAGGATCGCGCCGACCGCGATCAGGAGAATGCTTGAACCAATCGTCATGGCCTGGGACTACCCAGCGTTTTGCATCGCTACGCATACGGCCCTCCGCGCCCGCACGGTTGCGTGCTCAATGATCTTCCGCCAACACACGAGACCCACCGCGCCCGCCGCGCCAAACGCGGGCCTGCCAACACCGCCGGCCTCACGAACGGGCCGCGCTCGTTGCTAGTGCCGCGCCTCGCGCAACTCGCGCTGCACGTCCCGGGCCATGTCGCGCTTCTTGATCGATTCGCGCTTGTCGAAGAAATCCTTACCGCGCGCCAGCGCGATCTCGACCTTGGCCCGCGACCGCGGACCCGAGAAATAGATCCGCGTCGGCACGAGCGTCAGTCCCCGCTCCCGGGTCCGACCGATCAACCGCTCGATCTCGAACCGGTGGAGCAGGAGCTTGCGAGGCCGCTCGGGGTCGTGGTTTTCGCGCGAGGCGGGCCCGTAGGGGGCGATGTACAGCCCGATCAGCCACACCTCGCCATCACGCACGACCGCGTAGGAGTCCTTGAGCTGAGCGTTGCCCTCGCGCAGCGATTTGACCTCGGTGCCGGTGAGCACGAGGCCGCACTCGAACCGCTCGAGCAGGTTGTAGCGGTAGGAGGCCTGTCGGTTGGAGGCGACATCGCCGGCGCTCAGCTTGCGCTTTCCGCCCTTGGCCATCGCGTCAGTCCGCCTCCCAGGCGGGCAGCAGATCGACCCGGCCACGCGGGGCGTCGATCCCGCCGACCCTTACTCGCACTGGGTCCCCGAGGCGGATCGTGGCGCCGCCGCGCGTCCCGACGAGCATCGTCCCCTGCTCGTTGAGCTCCCACCAGTCGCCGCGCATGCGCCGCACCGGGACCAGCCCCTCGAACTCGCCGCGTGGACCGAACGCGACGAACGCGCCGGCGCCGGCGAGCCCGACGACCTCGCCTTCGAGCGCCTCGTCCGGGTCGACGCCGGCCAGCCAGCGCTCGAGCAGGAAACACGAAGCTATGTCGTCGGCGTCACGCTCGATCGACATCGCTTCGCGCTCGCGCGCCGAGCTCCACGGTCCCGCTTCCGCCACCCAACTGGCCGCCGGCGCGGGCTCGTCACCGGTCACGGCGGACAGCAACGCGCGATGGCACACCAGATCGGGATACCGGCGGATCGGCGAGGTGAAATGGCAGTAGCTTGCGAGCTGAAGGCCGGCGTGACCGCGATTACGCTGGTCGTAGTAGGCCTGCTTTAGCGAGCGCAGCACGAGGCTCGTGAGCGCGCGCCGCCCGTGTCCGGTCGACGCTGTCCACCGGTCGATCAGCTGCGACGCCTGTCCAATCACCTCGGCGGCCTGCTGGGGCGTGAGGTGTCCCTTCGGCACCGGCGGCGTCGGGACCCCGAGCGAGGCGAGCTGGTCGACCAGCCGCTCGGCCGCGATCCCGTCGGGGCGCTCGTGGACCCGGTACAGCGCCGGGACGCGACGCGCGGTCAGCAGCGCGGCCACCTGCTCGTTCGCCGCGATCATCAGGTGCTCGATCATCCGGTGCGACTCGGTCTGCTCGACCGGCTCGGCGGACACGACATTCCCGCGATCGTCGAACCGGAACTCGGGTTCGCTGGACCCCAGCGTGAGCGCAGCCCGCGAGGCCCGCCGTTCCTCGAGAGCGGCCGCCGCCGCGCGGGCGACCTCGAGCGCCGGTCCCCAGCCACCGCCGGCACGTGAGCGACCGTCGAAGATGCGGTCGACCCGCTCGTAGTCGAGCCGCTCGTCGGAGCGGATCACCGAGCGGTAGAACGCGCTACTGCGGACGCGGGCGCCATCGAGGACGATCTCGACCGTGACGGCGAGGCGATCCTGCCCCGGCACGAGCGAGCAGGCGCGATTCGAGAGCGCCTCGGGAAGCATCGGCTCGACCGCGCTGGGCACATACACGCTGGTGCCGCGCCGGTAGGCCTCACGGTCGATCAGTGAGCGGGGGCGCACGTAGGCCGACACATCGGCGATATGCACCCACACCCGTCGCGCACCGTCGTCCTCGGCCGCGGCTGAGATCGCATCGTCGAAGTCCCGCGCGGTCACCGGGTCGACGGTGAAAGTCGGCAGCGAACGCAGGTCGCGTCGGCCGGCGGAAATCCCGGCGCGGACCGCCACCGCACCGTCGTCGACCGTTTCGGGGTCACCGCCGGCGCCGACCGCTCCCGCACCGTCGCCGTCGCCGTCGCCGTCGCCGAGCGAAGCCGCTGACACATCGCGGGCCTCGTGCTCGACCGCGGGATCGAACCTCCGCCGCAGCCCTCTGTCGACCATCAGCCCCTCGATCACGTCGCGCGCCACGTCCGAGCGGCCGATCCGCCGCACGATCGTCGCCCGCCCCCCACCGCGCCCGTTGCGGGACGAGCCGGCGCGAACGACGATCAGGTCGCCGACCGCCGCCTGGCGATCGCGGCTCACGACCGGCCGCGGACCCGCGCCAAAGAACGGCTCTGCGACGAAGAATTTGCCCCGCCGAGCCAGCACCGCCACCCGCGAGCCGTGGGCCGCGTCCGAGGAGCCGCTCACTGAGCCTCGGCGGAGACCGTCCGCTCGGCGACCGTGAACGCCGTGTCGGTCTTGGCGCCGGGACTCGTGGAGGCATAGATGTCGGGCTTGATGCCGATGCCCTCCTTCACCCCGCCGCCGCCGAGGTTGGTCCCGCTCGGTGTGAAGTATTCGCCGACGGTGAAGTCGAGTGCGCCGCCGTTGGGGAGCGGTTCGATCTCCTGGAACACGCCCTTCCCGTAGGTGCGCGTGCCAACGACCTTGGCGCGACCGCGGTCGTGGAGCGCACCGGTGACGATCTCGGCGGCCGACGCGGTGCCGCGATCGACCAGCACCACCACCGGGATGCTCGTCGCGATCGCGCCGCCTCTGGCGACATACACCTGCCGCGGCTGCGCCCGGCCGTCGGTCGAGACGATCGTGCCGTCGGGGATGAAGATGCTCGCGACGTTCACGGCCTCGTTCAGCAGCCCTCCGGGGTTGCCGCGCAGGTCGAGGATCAGCCCACGCGCGCCTTGGTGGAGCACCTTCTCGACCTGTGCACGCAGCTCGGCGCCCGCCCCGTCGACGAACTGAGTCAGCGTCAGCGCCCCGAGCTTGACCCCGTGGTAGTTGACGATCTGCCCGGCTGCCACCGGAACCACGATGTCGGCGCGCAACAGCGACAGGGTGTGCTTCTGCTTCCCTCGCAGGATCGTCAACGTAACGTGCGTGCCCGCCCTCCCCTTGATCAGCCGCGGGCCGAAGCTCTGCGGCCGGCTGGCGAGCGACGTCGCGCCGACGGCGATGATCACGTCGCCCCGCAGGAGACCGCCCTTGGCGGCCGGGGACCCCGGGAACACGTCCTGGACGAGCAGCCCGCTCTTCTCGCTCTGGACATCGACCCCGATCCCGCTCAGATGCGGGTTGTCCTCGTTGAGGAAGCCCTGGTAGTCGGTCGGATCGTAGTAGTGCGAGTAGGGGTCGTCGAGGCTCGCCACCATCCCGGACAGTCCCTTGTTGACGAGCTGGTTGCGGTTGAGCGGCCGGTAGTAGTCCCGCTGGAGCAGGTCGAGGACCTGGTTGACGAGCGGATCGCTCTTGTTGCTCACGAACGCGCTGCGCAGTGGCGAGGGCAGCCAGCTCGGGTGGCCGCCGAGCCAGATGCCGATCAGCAACACGATCAGGCCGACGAGAACGCGTATGGCGATCCGAGGATTACGGGATCGGCGGGGATGCATGACGATATGAGGTTACGACGCCGCGAACGCCGGCGGCCCCATCGCGATAGGCCTTCGGCAGTAGAAGGTGCGCCGGTGACCCGACACGGCCGCAACTCCGCGCCGGGCAGCCGATCGAACCGCAACTGCCATCCGGGCGGGCCGGGCCACCCGCATGGCCCGGCCAGCCGAGGTGACGACGCTAGAAGTTGTGCCGGAACGCGGGTCCGGCGGTCGTGAACTTGTAGGTCGTCTTGGAGTTGAACACCTGCCCCGGATTCAGCACCACGCTCGGCCAACCGGGCTGGCCGATGTGGTGCGGGGAGTCCGGGTAGTGCTGGGTCTCGAGCGTGAACGCGTCGCCCTGACGGTACGCGTGCCCGCTCGTCCCGACGAGATCGCCGACCAGGAAGTTCCCGGTATAGACCTGTACGCCGGGCTGGTCGGTGTATGTCCACAGCACGATCCCGTCACCCGGATCCTGGGCGACTGCGGCCAGCCGGAAGCCGGACCCCCGGAGCACCCAGTTGTGGTCGTAGCCGTGGGCGGTGGTGAGCTGGTCGCCCTCAGGCGCGCTCGCCTTATTGATGTCCCGTCCGATGGGCTTCATCGCCCGGAAGTCGAACGGGGTACCGGAGACCGAGGCGAACCCCGTCGGGATCAGGTTTGCGTCGGTGGGCGTGAACTGGTTGGAGTTGAGCGAAAGCTTCTGGTTGAAGATGTCGCCGGACCCTTCGCCGGCGAGGTTGAAGTACGTGTGGTTGGTGTAGTTGATGACCGTCGGCGCGCTAGTCGTCGCGTGGTAGGTGATCTGGAGCGCATTGCTCTGCGTGAGCGTGTAGGTCACCACAGTGGTGACGGTCCCCGGGAACCCGTTGTAGCAATTCGGGTCGGTGTAGCTGAGCTGCAGCGCGACGCCGTCGCTTAGCTTCTTCGGCGTCGCCGCCCACACCCGCGTGTTGTAGGACAGCGGCCCGCCGTGCAGCAGGTTCAGCCCGTTGTTCGGGTGGGTGGTCGAGCCGCACGAGTTCGGACCGCCCCCGAGTCCGTACAACGTGCCGTTGAGCGTGAACGAGGCGTTGGCGATTCGGTTGGCGTACCGGCCGATGATCCCGCCGAAGTACGTATCACCAGATCCGCCGGACGCCGGCCATGGCTGGTTCTCGAAGTCGTTGACATAGTCGCTGAGCTTCGGGAAGCCGAGCGCGACGTTCGTGAGCTGCCCGGTGCGGTCGGGCACCCAAATCGACTGCACGACGCCGCCATAGTTGGTGATCTTGACGATCATCCCCTTGCTGTTGCGCAGCGTGTACAGGTCTACGGCCTGGCCGTGCGCCGAGCCCCAGGTCTGCTTTGAGATGCTCAATGTTCCGCCGTGGTGCTTGGGCTTGTGGCCCTGCTTGGCCGCGAGCGCGATGCTCCCGGTGCCGAGTAACACTACGACGGTCGCCGCCAGGATGCGCGCCCACGCGGCGGTCCGCAGCCTCCCCCGGCTGCGTGATGCGTTCTGCATAGATCCTCCCATCAGTTGGCGCTTGCCCCGGCCGTGGACTTGCGCAAGCGGGATGCAGTGAAGGCGTTGTTATACCAAAGAATGTGAACGCTCACACGGCCGGAGTGAGCGCTAACACGGATTCGGGCGGCCGGTGGCGGGGGAGCGGTCGATGACGGCGGCGGGGCCGGCGGGTGGTCAGGCGCGAATAAGTCGACATTCGACGATGGGTTCAGCTCGAGAGTGCCGAAACCCGCGCTATACGCGAGTTTCGGCGCACTGGGCGCGCAGAGTTCGTCGAGTGTGCAGCAATTCGCCCTGAATTCCGGTGTATCAGGACGGGAGGCGAGCAACGCGCCCGTGGCGGTGCCGACCCGGTGGCGGTGGCGACCCGGTGGCGGTGGCGACCCGGTGACGGTGGCGGTGGCGGTGGCGACCCGGTGGCGGTGGCGGTGGCGACCCGGGCGCGGAAGGACCGCGAGGCGTGCAGCGCGCACGAACCCCCGCGCCCACACCCCGCTCAGACAGACTCAGACCCGCGTCAGACCCGCAGGAACCGCCGCAGCGACAGCCCGGAGCCGACCGCCGACACGAGCGTGCCGGCGCCGAGCAGCACGATCACCAGGAACGTGAAGCCGATCGTCCGCGGCGCCGCGATCAGCGTCCAGTTGCTCGCCAGCGGGTCGAGCAGCGCGATCTTGGTGGCGCCGAGGACGGCGATCGCCAGCAACGCGCCGGCGGAACCGACGATCACGCCCTCGATCATGAACGGGACGCGGATGAACCAGTCGGTGGCGCCGACCAGCTTCATCACCTCGACCTCGCGCCGGCGGGAGTACAGCGACAGCCGGATCGTGTTCGCGATCAGCAAGATCGACGCCAGCACCAGCAACACGGTCAGGACCGCGGCGGTGATCGTGACGAGGTTCGTGACCTCGAGGATCTTCTGGGTGTCGGACTGCTTGTTCGAGACGTTCGCGATCGAGACGTCGATTGGCTGACCGCTGCCGCCCGAGCCGGTCCCCGCGATCTCGCTGTGGACGGCGAGCACGTTGCTCGGGTTGTCGGGATAGACGTGGTACGTGTCCGGCAGCGGGTTTGCCCCGAGCAGCGCGTAGGCCTGCGGATCGGACCGCGACTGCTGGTTGAAGGCCTGCTGCTTTGAGACGAACTGGAGCGACTTCACGTGTGGAAGGCGCTGCAACTCGCTCTGTACTCGAGCGTCGTCGGCAGCGGTCGAGTTCGTCTTCATGTACACGTCGACCTCGACACGGCCGCGGACGCTGTTCGCCGCCCCGTTCGTCGCCTGGACGATCGGGATGAACACGCCCAGCACGAGCATCGTCACGAGCACGGTGGCGAGCGCGGCGAAGCTCGGGGCGGCGCTGCGCCGCATCGAGCGCATCGCCTCCTTCAGGAAGAAGCCAATCTTCATCGGGCCACGCCCCCGATCGGCAACGCCATCGAGCTAGACACCCTGCGGGCGCGTCGAGGGCTGGCGCAGGCGCCGAGCGAACTCTCGCGTGGTCTCGTCGCGCGTATACAGCCCGGTGGCCTCGTCGCGGACGATCCGCCCCTCGGACAGCTCGATCACGCGCCGGCGCATCTTGTCCACCATCGCCTGGTCGTGGGTGGCCACGAGCACAGTGGTGCCGGTCCGGTTGATCCGGTACAGGAGCCGCATGATGTCGACGCTCGTCTCGGGGTCGAGGTTCCCGGTCGGCTCGTCGGCCAGCAGCAGCGGCGGATGGTTGACGAACGCGCGCGCGATCGAGACGCGCTGCTGCTCACCGCCCGACAGCTGGTCGGGGAAGTTGTGCAGCTTCGTCGACAGCCCGGTAAGCCGCAGGATGTCCGGCACCTTGTCGCGGATGTCGCGTCGGGTGCCGCCGGTGACCTGGAGCGCGTAGGCGACGTTGTCGTACACGGTCCGGCCCGGCAGCAGCTTGAAGTCCTGGAACACCACGCCGAGGTTGCGGCGGTAGTAGGCGATCCGCTTGCGCTTGATCTCGCCGAGGTCGTGGCCGGCCACGCGGATCGTCCCGCCGGTCGGGTCGAGCTCCTTGATCAGCAGGCGCATCACGGTCGACTTGCCCGATCCCGTGGAGCCGACGAGGAACACGAAGTCGCCACGGTCGATCGAGAACGTGACCTGGTCGAGGCCGATGTCGCCACTCGAATAGCGCTTGGATACGCCACGGAAATCGATCACCGACCGGGCGGTCGGAACGGGCCCGACGGCCTGAGCCTGACGCGGCGCGACAAGCGCCGATGCAGCGTTTTCGCGCCGCCGTCTGGTTCTCTGCTGGGATTCAGTTCTAGCCATAGGTTGGGCGCAGCCTAGCGAGGCCCATCCCAGAACGCCCCCCGATCCCTCCCCTTGCAAGCGGATTTGCACGAGCAGCTATTTTCTGTTGCTGTGCCTTCGATAACCCAAACATCCCTCCCGAACGGCCTCCCGCTGTACCGGATCTCGGTCGAGGGGACGCGCTCGGTGACCATCCTCGTCGGGTTCGACGCCGGCGCCCGAACAGAGCGCGAGAGCGAGAACGGGATGGCCCATTTCCTCGAGCACCTCGTGTTCAAGGGTGGCGAAAAGTATCCGACCTACCGCGACGTCAACGAGGCCGCGGAGCGGATCGGCGCGGTCCTGAACGCCTACACCAGCCACGACCTGGTCGCGTTCCACATCACGGCTCGATCGAACAAGGCCCTGGAGGCCGCAGACCTGCTCACCGACTTCGTCGGACGAGCAAGAATCGACGGCGACGAGCTCAACCGCGAGCGGGGGGTGGTCGTCCAGGAGATCGCCCGTGCCGACGACCAGCCCGCGGTGATGGCCGAGCATCTGATCGACGAGGCGGCGTTCGGCAACCACCCGCTCGGCCGCCCGGTCCTTGGGCCGGCCGAGCACATCCGCGACACGTTCACCCGCGACGGGATCATCGAGTTCCGCAACCGCCGCTGGGCGCCTGAGCAAGGCGGCGCCTTCCTCGTCGGCAACCTCGAGGACCTGCCCGGGAACGGCGCCATCGAGGAGCTGTTCACGCGCTTCCCGACCCACCCCGCGCCGGCGCCCTTCGAGCCCGCGCCCCAGCAGCACCCGCGGATCCTCGTGCGCGAGCGCGACTCCAACCAGTCGCACCTGCGGATGTCCTACCGGCCCGGGATCGAGATCGCCGACGCCAAGCAGCGCGCCGCGCTCGCGATCTATTCGACGCTGCTCGGCGGGTCGATGGGCTCGCGCCTGTTCGACGAGATCCGCGAGCAGCGCGGACTCGCGTACTCGGTGCACTCGGTCGCGCACGCGTACGCCGACGTACCCGTCCTGCAGCTGTCAGCCGGCCTCGAGTCGGGCAAGATGCTCGAGGCGTACCGGCGGATGCGCGACATCGTCACCGAGCTCCGCGACGACGGCCCGACCGAAGGGGAGGTCGAGCGCGCCCGCGCCTATGCCGCCGGCGCGCGTGCGATCGCGTTCGAGAACACGGGCGCGATCGCCCGCCACGCCGCGCAGCAGACGATCGTCTACGGCGAGGACGTCGATCCCGACCGGACGATCGCGCTGCTCGACGAGGTAACGTTCGATCAGGTGAGAGAGGTCGCTGAGCGGGTTGCCGATGAGCTGTCAGTGGCGTGCGTCGGGCCGCACACAGTGGAGGAGCTGGAGTCAGCCTGAAAAGCCGGATTGTGGGGGCGATCGCCGCCTCGGCGATCATTGCTGGCTGCGGTGGCGGGGGTCACGCGGCGAAGCCGAGCTCGGACGCTTCGGTCGGCGCTCCGGTCGCCCGTACCTCGACGGCGACGGCCACCGCGCCGCTGCACGACGCGCCCTCACCGCCGCCGTCACCCTCACCGCAGCTCGTCGCGCTTCGCGCCGCGCTGACGAACGCGCTCGGCAAGGGCGGACCGCAGACCGGCGCGATGGTCTACGACCTGACCGCTAAGCAGCCGGTGTTCGCGCTGCGGGCCAACGCCGGGCGGCCGCCGGCGTCGGTGGAGAAGCTCTACACGACCGTGGCGGCGCTCCGCGAGCTCGGCCCGAACGCGCGCCTCAAGACCTCCGTCGTCGGCTCCGGCCACCTCGGACCCGGTGGCGTGTGGCACGGGAATCTGTATCTGGTCGGCGGCGGCGACCCGACGTTCGGCGACGGCGGCTTCAACCGGAACTGGGAGCAAGGCTATGGCCCCACCGCTAACCAGCTCGTGAGCCAGCTCGAGCATGACGGGATCAAGCGCGTCAGCGGCTGGGTGATCGGCGACGCGGCGCTGTTCGACGGGCTCCGCGGCGGTCCGGCCACCCACTACGCCCCCGACGTCCCCGACTTCGGCGGGCAGCTGTCGGCGCTGACCTACGACCACGGCTCGACGTTCAAGAAGCTCAGCCCGGGCGCGTTCGCGGCCAAGGAGCTCGCGCTGACGATGCACGGCGCCGGCATTGGCGCGCGCCCGCTGAACCGGACGCTGCCGACGCCGGGCGGGGCGCAGCAGCTCGCGTCGGTCGAGTCTCCGCCGCTGTCGGTGATGTTGAAGCTGATGGACGTTCCCTCGGACGACTTCTTCGCGGAGATGCTGACCAAGCAGCTCGGGGTCCGGTTCGGGGGCGGCGGGAGCATCAGCGCCGGCGCGCAGGTGATCTCGCAGGAGATCAGCTCGTTCGGGCTGCATCCGGCGATCCTCGACGGCTCGGGGCTGTCGCGCTCTGACCGGTCCTCCCCGGGACAGGTGGTCGACCTGCTGAGGATGGTGTGGCACACGCCGGTCGGCGCCACGCTGTCGGCGTCGCTGCCCGTCGTCGGTGTCGACGGCACCGTCCAGGGGATCGCCGCCAAGACCGCCGCGCAGGGGCGCTGCATCGCCAAGACGGGCACGCTCAACTACGTGACGAACCTCGCCGGCTACTGCACCGCGCCGGATGGCCACGTGCTCGCGTTCGCGCTGATGATCGACGGACCGGGCAACTGGACCGCGATCCAGCTATTCGATCGGATGCTTCCGGCGATCGCCAAGTACTGAAACCGTTGCGCCCGCGGCCCGGGATCGGGACAATCGCAGGCGTGGAGGTGACCACCGCCGTCAACCGGCGCGAGCTGAAGCGGTACGTGTCGCGCGTCGATGACCGATGGACGATCGACATCGCGATGCTCGGGGGCGCGCGGGTGGCCGACGAGCAGGGCGCACCGCCACAGCGCGAGCGCGGTCCCGAGTTCATCGTGATCCTCGTCTCGCACGCGTTCGAGGGGATGCCGTGGCTCGAGCGCGTGTACCACGCGGGATCGCTGTGGGACGGCCTCGAGATGGGCGCGCCGGCCGACGTCCATTGCTACACGCCCGGCGAGTTCGAGCGCAAGCGGGTGGCGCTGCAGCGCGTCAGGGACGCGGTCGACCACGGGATCGACCTGCTGGCCGAGCCCGTTTAGGAAATCGCCACCATCCGCTCGATCGGCAGCCGCGCGCGCTCCGCGACCTCCGCCGGCACCTTGACCTCGTGCACGCCGTCGCGCAGCGCGTCTCGGAGCTTCGGGAGCGTGATCATCTTCATGAAGCGGCAGTGGGCGGCCTCGTTGGCGGCGATGAACTCGACGTCCGGCGCCGCCTCGCGGAGCGGGTACAGCATGCCGGTCTCGGTGGCGACGATGGCGGTACCGCCGTGATGCTCCCGGGCGTAGCCGAGCATCCCGCCGGTCGAGAGCATGTGGACGCCGTCGGAGTCGATGTCGCCGGCCGCGACGTACTCCATCACGCTGGTCGAGCACCCACACTCCGGGTGGATCAGGAAGTCGGCGCCGGGGTGGGCCGCCCTGACCGCCGTGATGTCGTCGGGCTTGATCCCGGCGTGCACGTGGCACTCGCCGTCCCACACGTGCATCGCGCGTCCGAGCGACTTCTCGACGTAGGCGCCGAGGAACATGTCCGGCCCGAACAGGATCTCGGTGTCCTCGCCGTACTCGGCGTAGATGTGCTGCACGACCTTGACGGCGTTCGCCGACGTGCAGCAGTAGTCGGTCTGCGCCTTGACCTCGGCGGTCGTGTTCACGTACATCACGACGATCGCGCTGGGGTGAGCCGCCTTCCATACGCGGAGTTGCTCGGCGGTGATCGAGTCCGCGAGCGAGCAACCGGCGTCGAGGTCGGGGATCAGCACGCGCTTCTCAGGGCACAGGATCGAGGCGGTCTCGGCCATGAAGTGCACGCCGCAGAACACGATCTCCTCGGCGTCGGCCGCGGCCGCCTGCTGTGAGAGGCCGAGCGAGTCGCCGACATAGTCGGCCACGTCCTGGATCTCGGGCAGCTGGTAGTTGTGGGCCAGGATCACCGCGCCGCGCTCGCTCGCGAGCGCACGGACTTCGTCCTGCAGCGCGGGAATGTTCTCGAGTAGCAGGGGTGCGTCTGATGCACCCAACATCGGCAGGTTCATGGGATCGGTTCGAGGAGGAGGGACAGGTCCAGCGCCGGGGCGCTGTGGGTGATCGCACCCACTGAGATGAAGTCTACGCCGGTGCTCGCGACCGCTCTGAGCGTGTCGAGCGTGACCCCGCCGCTCGCCTCGAGCTTGGCGCGCCCCGCGACGTGACCGCACGGCCTCGCGCAGCTCGTCAACCGACATGTTGTCGAGCAGCAGCATCGGCGCGCCGGCGGCGAGCGCCTCGTCGACCTCGGCGATGGTCCGGCACTCGACCTCGAGCGGAAGCTCGGGGGCGCCGGCGCGGGCCTGGCGGACCGCCTCCCCCACCCCGCCGGCGAGCGCCGAGTGGTTCTCCTTGATCAGGATCGCGTCGTACAGCCCGGCGCGGTGGTTGGTGGCGCCCCCGGCGGCGACCGCGGCCTTCTCGAGCGTGCGCAGTCCCGGCGTCGTCTTGCGGGTATCGAGGATCGTGGCGCCGGTCCCGGAGACGGCCTGCACGCAGCGCGCCGCCATCGTCGCGACCCCGGAGAGGCGCTGGAGGAAATTCAAAGCCGTGCGCTCGGCGGTCAGGATTCCGCGGGCCGACCCCGAGAGCGCCATCAACGGGCCGCTGTCCCGCCATTCGCCCTCGCCTACAAGCCGGTCGAACGTCATCCCGGGATCGAGCGCCTGAAAGGTCTCGATCTGCCACGTCGATCCCGAAGATCACCCCCGGAGCCTTCTGGGTGATCGTCGCCCGCGCCCGCGCGGCCTGCGGGACTGTGGCCGCCGTCGTCACGTCGCCGTCACCGACGTCCTCGGCGAGGGCGCGGGTCACTACGTCGTCGCTCACTTGGCGGACTTCAGCAGGTAGGCGCGGGCGAATCCGTCGAGATCGCCGTCGAGCACCCGGGCGGTGTCGCCCATCTCGTGGTCGGTGCGGTGATCCTTGACCATCGCGTACGGGTGCAGGACATAGGAGCGGATCTGCGAGCCGAAGTTCACGTCCTGGGCCTCACCCTTCTCCTTCGCGATCTCCTCGCGGCGCTTTCGCTCCTCGAGCTCGAGCAGCTTCGAGCGCAGCATCGTCATCGCCTCGGCCTTGTTCGAGGACTGCGAGCGCTCGTTCTGGCACTGGACGACGATCCCGCGTCGGCTTGTGGGTGATCCGCACGGCGGAGTCGGTCTTGTTGACGTGCTGGCCGCCGGCACCGCTGGCCCGGTAGGTGTCGATCTGGAGGTCGTCGTCGTCGATCTCGACGTCGTCGATCTCCTGCACGACCGGCGACGACCTCGACCCCCGCGAAGCTCGTCTGACGGCGGTGGGCGGCGTCGAACGGCGACAGCCGCACGAGGCGGTGCACGCCCTTCTCGCTGCCGTACAGGCCGTAGGCGTTCTCGCCCTTGACCAGGAACGTGGCCGACTTGATCCCGGCCTCCTCCCCCGGCGAGGCCTCGAGCAGCTCGACCTCGAACCCGCGCTTCTCGGCCCACCGCATCTCCATCCGCAGCAGCATCTCGGCCCAGTCCTGGGCGTCGGTGCCGCCGGCGCCGGCGTTGATCGTCACGAGCGCGTCGCCCGTGTCGTAGCGGCCCGAGAACAGCCGCTGCTCCTCGAGCTGGTCGAGCCGCGCTGGACGCGCGCGACCTGCTCCTCGAGCTCGGCGGCGATCTCCGGATCCTCCTCGGCGAGCTCGGCCAGCGGCTCGAGATCCTCGACGTCCCGCTCGAGCCCGCGGTACACCGACAGCCTGCGGCTCGCGCGCGCGTGCTCGGCGCTGACCTTCGCCGCCCGCTCCTGGTCCTCCCAGAAGCCCGGCGCGCCCATCTCTCCTTCGAGCGCGTCGACGCGCTCGGTCAGCTCAGCGGGGTCAAAGATAGTCCGCGAGCAGCTTGAGCTGCTCGCGAATCGCCGCGAGGCGCTGAGAGAGAGGCTCTGAGGGCGCGGTCGTCATCTACTTTTCACACTAGCAGCGAGCGTCTAGATTGCCGTGGTATGGCAATGCCTCAGCGATCCACCAGTGCAGGAGCTCCTCGAGCAACCCAACCACGCCGTGATCTCGACGTACAACCAGGATGGCTCATCCACAACACAGTCGTCTGGATCAGCGCCGAGGATGGCAACCGTCGCGGTCAACAGCGCGCGGGGCCGGAAGTGGCCGTCGAACCTCGAGCGCGACCCCCGCGTCAACGTCCTCGTGTACGAGCAGGACAACCCGTACAACTACGTCGAGATCCGCGGCAGCGCGACCTCGACGCTCGAGGGCGCCGACGAGCACATCAACGCCCTCACCAAGAAGTACATCGGCCAGGACGAGTATCCGTTCCGCCAGCCGGGCGAGCAGCGGATCAAGTTCCTGATCGCGCCGGAGCACGTCCGGCATCAGAAGCAGGGATAACGCGCTACGAAGGCCCGCCGTGCCGCCCTGAGCGCCGGGCGGCGCGGCCGCGGGCCTCGCTGCGGATCTGGTTTCGCATCTGGTTCGTGTGCCGGCGCGCGTCGAGGTCGCGCTCGATCTCGTCGAACTCGGGCGCCGGTCCATATAGCCGCCAGCCGTTGCGCACAAGCGGGACCAGCACACCGAGCGCGACGAAGATCGGCCAGAAGAACCCGCTGGCGCCCGACCCGATCCAGATGACCGTGCAGATCAGGAATGCCCCTGACCCTCCCCCGGCCTCTTGGAGCAGCCGGCGCTGGAGCATGCTGCGGCGCGCCGCGAGCTCCGCCTTCTGCTGCGCCGGGGGCCGGGAGCTTCGGCAGGTCGGCCAGGAGCTGCGAGCTCCCGCTCGGTGCGCGAGCTGTAGACGGCCTGCACGCGCTCTGAGAGCTCGTCGTCGGTCAGGCGGCCCGCGGCGTAATGCTCTCGGATCTCGGCAGCCGCGCGATCGCGCTGCTCGTCGGACGCGCGCAGGTCGTATGGCTCGGCCACCGGCGGCCGCTATGCCCCGTGGCACTTCTTGTACTTCTTGCCCGAGCCGCACCAGCACGGGTCGTTGCGGCCGATCTGCTCGCCGGGATCGACGCGGCGCTGCTCGACCGGCGCCATCGCGGCTCGTCCTCGGCGGCGACGTCCTCGGCCGCGCCGCGCGCCGGCCGCGGCGGCGATCGCCATCGCGCCCTGCGCGCCACCGCCGCCGGAGTACGTGACCCGCCTCCCCCGCCGGTGGACGAGCTCGCGGCGCGGCTCGGGCGCCGCGTCGGCGGCGGCGCCGGCGGTGGCGGGCCACCATTCCCCGGGCCACCGGCGTGACTTCGACGTGGAAGATCAGCCGGGCGTAGTCCTCCCAGACGCTGTTCATCAGGTCCCGGAACAGCTCGAAGGCCTCGTTCTTGTACGCGACCAGCGGCTCGATCTGGGCGAACCCGCGCAGGTGGATGCCCTCGCGCAGGTAGTCCATGTCGTACAGGTGCTCGCGCCAGCGCTGATCGATGATCTGGAGCAGCAGGAAGCGCTCGATGTCGCGCATCAGCTCGGGGCCGAACTCCTCCTCGCGACGGCGTACTCTCCCGGCCTGCTCCTGGAGCGCGTCGACCAGCTGCTCGCGGTCGACGCGAAGGGGATCGACATCCAGCACGTCGGCGTCGGGGGGGAACATCTCCTCCATCCGGCGCAGCAGGCCCTCGACGTCCCATTCCTCGACGAAGTCGCCGGCCGTGTACTCGCCGACCAGCCGGTCGATCAGGCTCCCGAGCTCGTGGCGGGCGGCGTCGCTCATGTCGCGGCCCTCGAGGACCTCGTCGCGGTAGGTGTAGATCACCTCGCGCTGCTGGTTGAGGACGTCGTCGTACTCGAGCGTGTGCTTGCGGGTCAGGAAGTGCTGTTCCTCGACCTTGCGCTGGGCCTTCTCGATCTGCTTGGAGAGCATCCCGTGCTCGATCGGCTCCTCGTTGCCCTCGTCGTCGATGCTCCCGAGGCGGTCGAGGATCTTGTAGATGCGCTCGCCCGCGAACAGGCGGACGAGGTCGTCCTGGGCGGACAGGAAGAAGCGCGACTCGCCGGGGTCGCCCTGGCGGCCGGAGCGACCGCGCAGCTGGTTGTCGATCCGCCGGGACTCGTGGCGCTCGGTGCCGAGGATGTACAGGCCGCCGAGCTCGAGCACCTGCTCGCGGGCGTCCTCGACGCGTGCCTCGATCGCTCCGAACGCCTTGCGGTAGTGCTCGTCGTAGTCGGGGTCGCCGGGCTCCAGGCCGAGCTTGGCCATCTCGAGGCTCGCCAGGTGCTCGGCGTTGCCGCCGAGCTTGATGTCGACGCCGCGGCCGGCCATGTTGGTTGCGATCGTGACCGCGCCGGGCGCGCCGGCCTCGGCGATCGTCTCGCCCTCGCGCTCGGCGTATTCGGGCTTGGCGTTCAGGACCGAGTGCTGGATGCCCTTGGCTTTGAGCTCGTCCGACAGCTGCTCTGAGACCTCGACCGAGATCGTCCCGACGAGCACCGGCTGGCCCGTGCTGTGGCGCTCCTCGATCTCGCGGACGATCGCGCTGGCCTTACCGTCCTTGGTCTTGTAGACCTGATCGTTGTTGTCCGCGCGGACCATCGGACGGTTCGTGGGGATCTCGACGACCGGCAGGTTGTAGATCTTCATGAACTCGGTCGCCTCGGTGATGGCGGTACCGGTCATGCCCGCGAGCTTGTCGTACATGCGGAAGTAGTTCTGGAGCGTGATCGTCGCGAGCGTCTGGTTCTCCTCCTGAACGCGCACGCCCTCCTTGGCCTCGACCGCCTGGTGCAGGCCTTCTGACCAGCGCCGGCCCTCGAGGATGCGTCCGGTGAACTCGTCGATGATCTTGACCTCGCCGTCGATCACCGCATAGTCGACGTCGCGCTTGTACAGCGACTCGGCCTTGAGCGACTGGATCAGGTGGTTGACCAGGTGGCCGTTCTCGGCCCGGTACAGGTGATCGATCCCGAGGAACCGCTCGGCCTTGGCGACGCCCTGCTCGGTCACCGAGATCGTCTTGTGCTTCTCCTCGAACTCGTAGTCGAAGTCGGCGACGAACTCCTTCTTCATCCGCGGGTCCATCCCCTCGGGCGTCTTGCCAGAGCGTCATCTGCGGAGCGAGGCGGGCGAACCGGACGTACAGCTCCGCGGCCTGCTCGGGGGCGCCCGAGATGATCAGCGGCGTGCGGGCCTCATCGATCAGGATGTTGTCGACCTCGTCCACGATCGCGAACGTGTGGTAGTGCGACTTGCCCTCCTCGGGCTTGGGCCGACCGCCGTGCTGGACCTTCTCGTCGAGCGTGGTCGCCATGTTGTCGCGCAGGTAGTCGAAGCCGAACTCCGAGTTCGTCCCGTACGTGACGTCGGCCGCGTAGGCGGCGCGCTTCTCCTCGTAGGGCTGCATGTTCTGCAGGATTCCGATCGACACGCCGAGCGCGTCGTAGATCGGCTTCATCCACAGCGCGTCGCGGCGGGCCAGGTAGTCGTTGACGGTCACGACGTGGACCCCGCGCCCGCCGAGCGAGTTGAGCACGACCGCGAGCGTCGCCGTCAGCGTCTTGCCCTCGCCGGTCCGCATCTCGGCGATCGCGCCGTCGTGCAGCACCATGCCGCCGATCAGCTGCACGTCGAAGTGCCGCATCCCCATCGCCCGCCGGCCCGCCTCGCGCACGAGCGCGAAGCATTCGAACGCAGGTCGTCGAGACTCTCGCCGCCCTGTGCGCGCTCGCGCAGCTCGTCGGCGGCCTCTCTCAGCTCGGCGTCGGTGTAGTGCTCGAGTTCGGCCTCGAACCCATTGATCCGTCCAACCCGCTGTTCGTAGACCTTGAACTTCTTCGCCTCGCCCATGCGGAGCGCGCGGTCCAGAATGGACATGGGGCTAGCGTAGCAGTGGGTCAGCGGCGGTTCTACGCCACCCCAAGGCGGTTCTACGCCGCCGAGGACACCCCCGGCGGTCCGGGGTCCGCGAGCCCGGTGATGAACCCCTCGTCCTCGTCCGGCGTTGCGTCGGCGCCGCCGACCTGAGCCGCCGTCGCCGCGCGCGCCTCGCGCCGCTTTCGCCGCTTGTCGCGGTGTCGCTTGACCTGGATGTGGAGCTCGTCAGCGCAGAGGTTGATCGAGTGCAGGATGTCGGGTGAGGCATCGCGGGCGCGGAGCGTCACCCCCTTCAAGTGGAGCGTCACCTCGGCCACCTGGTTGTCGGCGATGGCCGGATTGCGCTCTTCGAACACCTCCACCTCGAGCTCGGCGAGCTCCGATACCTGCCGGTCGACCTTGCGAAAGCGCTTGGCGACGTGCTCCCTCAGGTCGTCGGAGACGGGCAGGTTGCGGCCCTTGACCTCGATGCGCATCGACCTACCTCCTTGCTGGGAAGGATGGATGTGCGTAGAACCCTCAAGCCTAGTCCTCGGGGGGGCGTTTGTCGATTCGTCCTCGGGCTTCGCAGAACACTCATAATCACGTTTTGTGAGCCCGGAGACGTCTTGGACGTTCGACTGGACCGCGCTGCTGTCGGTGGTGGTCCTGGTCGCGCTCTACGCACTGGGCTGGCGGCGCGCCCGGCGGGCCGAGCGCCACCCGCCGAGCCTGTGGCGGCTGCTCCTGTTCGCCGGCGGGATCGTGACGATCCTGGTGGCCTGGTCTCGCCACTCGACTCGCTCGGTGACCAGATGATGGTCATGCACATGGTCCAGCACATGCTGCTGCTGGACATCGCGCCGATCCTGCTGATCCTGGGGCTGACGAAGGTGCTGCTGCGCCCGGTGACCCGGCGCCTGCAGGCGATCGAGCGCCGCGCCGGCTTCTTCGGGCACCCCGTGTTCGCGGTGATCTTCTACGCCGGCGTGCTGTGGATGTGGCACATACCGGCGCTGTACGACAAGGCCCAGGGGAACGGCGCGATCCACGCGTTCGAGCACATGACGTTCTTCCTCGCGGGCTCGCTCTACTGGTGGCACGTCCTGTCGCCGATCCGCAACCGCCAGCGCCTCGCCGGCCTCGGCCCGGTCGCCTACATGTGCGGCGGCAAGCTGCTCGTCGGACTCCTCGGGGTGGCGCTGGCGTTCGCGCCGACCGTGATCTACCCCTTCTACGCCCACCAGCCCTCTTACTGGGGGATCAGCCCGCTCGAGGACCAGATGATGGCCGGCCTGGTGATGGCGCTCGAGCAGTCGATCGTGATGGGGATCGCGCTCGTCGTGCTGTTCATGCAGATGCTCAACGAATCCGAGCGACGCGCCCAGCGCGCCGAACGGTTCGAGGTCGCATAAAGCTCCGGCGCCCTCGCGAACTTCGCAAGGGCGCCGGTACAGGCAACTCCTAGATCAACTGCACTTCTGGGTGCCCGTCACGGTGTCCGACTGTGGCGCGGCCCCGGGGCTGCTCTCAGCGGTGAACTGCACGCTGTAAGGACGCTGCCCGCCCTTGCAGGCGGTCGACGCGCTGTAGTGCACGATCTTGCCGTTCTTCAGCTTCGTGCTCAGGTTCTTCCAGTTCAGGTTGTAACCCGTGAGCGAGCCCTCGTAGCCGGGGAGCGGGAACGAGACCTTGTTCGGAATCGGGGTGTTCAGAACGAGGTTCTTGCCCACCGTCTTGAACGTTCCCACGAACGGCTGGATGCCGCCGGTCTGAAGGGCGCCGCCGGCACACTGGTGACTCGACCCCTTCTCGACGAAGAAGAACACGATCTTGCCCTGTCCGCCGTTCCAGGCGTCGAGCAACGGGTTGCACGACAGCTGGCCCGGCGCGCTCGTGCTCGGATTGCTCACCAGTCCGAGCGTCGCCGTGATCGAGCCGGTCGCGACCAGCGCGCCCTTCGGGCATCCGGTGTCTTTTCCGTCCTTGACGATCTTGGCCACGCTACAAGTCGGGAAGTCCTTCCCGTCGGCGACGAGCCCATAGGTCGTGGTCTTGATGCCGGTCAGCGGCGCGGTGCGATTGCCGTTCGTACCGTCGGCCACGTACTTCTGGGTGTAGGCCAATGCAGATGGCTTCTTGCCCGAGCCCGCCTTGTTCGGCGAGAACTTCATCTGAGCGGTGTACGTGTTCAGGCCGCCGCTCTGGGCGAACGCTGACGCTGCCGCGATGAGCACGGCAAACGCCGTGGCAACTACGACGATTCGTCGCAATTGACTCCTCCTTTGATCTGTGTGTTGCAAGCAGAGCCGGCCATGCTCATGGGCTTGGTTGTAGTTGAGGGAATGCTTGAGTCTGTCCTGTGGTCGCCTCGCCGAGCGGCGGCTGGGCCTTGCACGGCGGCCCGCTTGGATCCGCGGTGTAATAGACGCTGCTGAGAACTGCGGCGAGCGAGGGCGAGATAGTAGGGCCAATCGTCGGTTGAGGGTTGCTCGTGCACAAGTAGCTTCCGAAAACGGGCAGCCCTTGCACGAGGCTCGAATAGCCGCTCGGGATCAGATATGGGTTGCCGCGGTTGCTGTCGAGACGGTTCGAATAGTCGGTCAGCGTCTCCGGATTGACCGGTAGCGAGACCCGGACATAGTGGAGGGGCGAATTGCTGACCGCCCCTGGCAACGCGGCCTGAGTAGCGGCCGTCCCGTTGGCAAAGAACGCCGCGACCTCACGCCGGTAGGAATTGATGTAGTCGACCACGGGGATCACGCCGCCGAGATACGGCGTCAGCCGGGTGAGGAGCGGAACGCTGTCGGTGAGGAACTGCTGGACCGCCGGCACCCCGGCCTTCGACGCGCTCGTGAGCGGACCGAGGTTCACGAGCAGGCTGTTCAGCTCCGGCGCGAGCACGGCTGCCGACTCCAGCGCCGGGCTCAGCTGCACCGCGGCCGGGCGGAGCTCGTCGACGAGCGGCTTGGTCGTCCGCGCGAACCGCTCGACCCGGTCGATCGTCGTCTTGGTCGCCGTCAGGAACGGCGGGAACGCCCTGATCGTGGCCGCGAGCGCGGTTGCCTGCGCGGCCGTCGCGGAGAAAGTCGTGTTGGCGTTGTCGACCAGCTGCTGGAGCGCCGACGGCGAGCGCGTGACCGCGGCCAGCACCTGACCCCCGTCGCGGAGCAGCGTGGTCGTGGCGGCGCTGTCGCGGCCCAGAACCGCCAGCACCGAGTCGACGTTCGTGGCAAACGGGTAAAGCTCCGCCAGCGCGGCGTTCAGGTCCTGGCCACGGCCGGTCAGGGCCAGCCCCTGCTGCTGCATCCAGGTCTCGAACGCCTGCCGCGTGGCGGGGTCGAACGTGGACAGGATCTGGTCGAGTTGGACCGTCGGGGCGACCTGGCCGCGCGGCAGCGCCGCGCCGTCCGGCAGCTTTCGCGCGGTCGGCGAGCCCGGCGACAGCTCGACGTACGTCTCGCCGAGCAGTGTCTTCTGGCGGAGGATCGCCCGGGTGTCAACGGGTCGCGGCGCGAACTGCCGGTCGATCTCCATCACCGCCCGCGTCAGGCCGGTGCGCCGGTCCAACCCGACGCTGATCACCTTGCCGATGTCCACGCCCGAGATCCGCACGTCGGCCTGACTGCCGAGGTTCTCGGCCTGGTCGAACTCGGCGCTGATCTCGTACCCGCGGGGGCTCAGCGAGGTCGACCCGCCGAACGAGATCCACAGGAACAGGAGCAGACCGAGGCACGAGGCCGCGAACGCGACCATCGTCAGGATCCGGGCGGCGCTGGGTGCCTGTCGGTTCATCGGGTGCTCCGGACCTCGCTGGCGGCGGAAGCCGGGCAGTAGGGCGAGTTGATCTGCGCGTGGTCGGGTGCATTCAGCAGATCGAGCAGCGACGCGATCGACGGAGTGGATAGTTGGATCGAGGTCTCGAGCAGATTGAGCGCCGGACAGGTCGCCATGAAGATGCCGCGCACGGTCGCGCCCTGCGCGTCCTGCAGATCGGTCAGGCTGGCGGCGATATGCGCGAGCCACGAGCCCCAGAACAGATATCCCTGCTCGCTGCCGGCTGGCTGGTAGGCGAGCGTGTTGAACAGCTTGTTGATCACGCCGACCGAGCTCGTCAACGGGGGGACCGCCTTGGACAGCTCCGTCGCCGCCGGTTTCAGCGCCTTCGCGAGCGGCTGGACCGCGGTCGAGAACGGCCGCAGCTGATTCTGGATCACCGGCGTCGTGTCGTGGAACAGCGGCCGGGAGGCCTCGAGCGCTGGCGCGAGCGCGCGGGCGAACGGCTGTAGACCCGAGAGCGCCGGACCGAGCTCCGTCGCGAAACCCCGCACCTTGCCGAGCGTCTGGTTGGTCTGCGCGAGCGTCCCGGGCAGCAGCGACAGCCCGGCCTCGAGGTTCGCGGCCTGCGACGAGATCGCGGCAAAGTTCGTGTTCGATGACTGGACCAGCGAGGCCAGCTGGCCGTCGACGCCGCCGAGCGAGGTCGCGACCCGCTGGAGGTTGTGGATCGCGAGGCTGAGGTTGCGGCTGCGCGCGGCCAGGAGCGTGGCGAAGGTCCGCGTGTCGCGGTCGAGCGGCGCGAAGCGCTTGAACGTGCCCTGCAGGGCGGGGACGGTCGCGGCCGGGTTGCGGAAGGCGCCCGCACCTCCTGAGAGCAGCAACAGCAGGTAGTTCCGCGTGTCGCCGTCGAGCGATGCCAGGATCTGGTCGAGATCGACGTCCGGGGTCGTGCTCCCTGCGCCCAGCGTCCCTCCATCCGGGACGACACCGGCCCGCCTGGTACCCGGATCGAGCGCGAGGTACATGTCCTTGAGCGGCGTGCGCGGGCGGAGCAGCACGGTCGCGTCGCGGTAGATCGGCGCGTACTGCTTGAAGATGTTCATCGTCACCACGGCCCGCCCGTTCTCGAGCTTGACCCCGCCGACCAGGCCGACCTGCACGCCGGCGATCGTGACCGCCTGCCCCTGCCCGGGGGTAACCGCGGCGCTGCTCGCGAATTCGGCCTGGACCGTGTAGTAGCTCTGCCCGAACGTGAACGACGGCTGGTGGTAGAGGATGTAGGCGGCAACCGCGAGCGCGCCGGCGACGAGCACCAGGATCGCCACGAAGTCCTTCCGGTGGGCCTTGAGTGCCCGTCTCATCGACCCACCCCGGTGGCCATAGCCCCTGCTCTCCCGCTCACGGCCCTACCCCCGTGCTCACGCGGTTCAGGGCGGGCGCCGCGCTCTGGAAGCACAGAGTGCCGCTCTTGACCGGTGGCGCGTGGCCCGGCCACGCGGGGCGGGTGCCGAGCGGCGCGAGTACGGCATTGCCGAACAGCGGTCCCTGCGAGCCGAGCACGCCGGTCTGGACCGCGTCCGAGCCGCCCGCCGGGGACGAGCGCAGGTAGCGTCCGTTGCCGTCGAAGTCCTGGCCCGCGCCGGCGATCCCGACCGCCGACTCGAGCAGCTCCTGGTACACGGGCACGCCGCTGGTCAGCGGCGGATCCTGGATCACCGTGTTTCCCGTCGGAACCAGGTTGTGGGTCACGCAGCGCGCGAGCGCGTTGCTCTGCGACACGAGCGCGGTGCTCGAGTGGATCGTGCTCGCGGTCGCCTGGATCGCCGGCGTCAGGTCCGACACGAGCCCGCCGAGCTCGCTCGGCTCGAGCAGCGCCGTGGCCTGTGCGAGCCACGGCAGCGCCTGGCCGATCGTCGGATCGAGCTGCTCGACCCCCGGCAGGATCTCCTTCGCGAACGTCTTCGTCGGCCCGAACGAGGCGTCGAGCGCGGTCAGTGTGCCGTTGGTGGTGCGCAGCAGCGGCGGGAGCGCCGCGATCGTGGCGCTGAGGTCGTGCTGGCGGGCGGCGAGCGCCGTCAGCGTCACGTCGAACGTGGTGACGAGGCTGGCGAGCTGGCTCTGGCGCGAGGCGAGCGCACGGAACACCTCCTCGTTGCCCTGCACGGCCTCGCTGAGATCGTGCGGCTGGGTCCCGAGCAGCGCCTCGTTGACGATCGCGGACGCCTTGAACGCGCCGGCGGAGTACTTCAGCGACTTGTTCAGGGCCTGCGCCGCGGTGAGTCCGCGGACGCTCGAGTCCTGGTCCTGGGCGGCGTCCTGGGCGGCCGTCGGCTGGCCGCTGAGCGAGGCGCCAAGACCCCGCACGAGCGTCTGGAGGTTCCCGCGAGCGTCGGTCGTCAGCGCGGCGAGGACGCGATCGAGTTGCACCGGTCCCGAGGTGTTGGCGGCCGGGAGGGTGTCCCGGATCTCAGTACCGGAGCGTTCGGAGTTCCGGGATGCAGATCGACGTAGAAGTTGCCCTCGAGGAAGATCCGCGTGAGGATTCCGGCGGTCGCGTCGGCGTGGATCGGCAAGGCGTCGTTGTTGATGTCCATCGTCACGACCGCGGCCCGCGAGTTGCCGCCGAGCGGCCGCACCGACGTCACCTCGCCGACGTCGACGCCGGCGATCCGCACCGGCGAGGGGATGTGGAGCTCGGTCTCGGTCGTGAACACCGCCTTGAGCACGAACGGCGATCCGGAGAACGGCGTCGGCCCGCCAAACGTGAGGTAGACCGCGAGCGCGATCACGACCGCCGCGATGACCCCGGCGGCGAGGTTCGGGACCCGAGGGCGCCGGCGCCTCACTTCTTGCTCCCGCTCGTCGTCGCCTCGGTCTTGAGGCCCTGGTTGCCCGGGGCGTTGCCGATGTCAGCCGCCGCCCCGGAATACGGCTCGTTACCCGCCTCGCACTCGGCGGTCTCGCCGGGCGAGTCGGTGTTCGGGTACGGGTTGACGTGGAGCGGTCCGAGTTCGGCGGTCGGGTCGGTCTGGGGCGTCGTATACGGATGGTTCGAAGGAACCGACTCGCGCGCCGAGCGCGTCGTCGATCGCGACCAGCGAGAACCGCAGCGAGCTGCCTGACGTCGTGCTCTCCGACAGCAGGCTTCCGACGTTCCGCAGGAACAGCGATACGTAGTTGCACGAGGACTGGACCGGGGTCAGGAACGCGAGCGGCGATCGGAGACTCGAGGCGAACTGCGTCAGCCGATCGAGCCCCTGCTGGACGGCGGTGTTCTGCCCGTACGTTGCGAGCGTCTTCGACAGGCTGACGAGGCGCTGGTCCAGCCCGGCGGTTCCGGGGAGGTTGCGCACGCCGGCCGTGAACGCGTCCGCGAGCACGGGCGCGCTGGCCGGCAACGTCGCGATCCCGGGGCGCAGCTCGCTGAACAGCGCCGCGGTGTCGGTCAGGAACGGCCGGATCGTCGGGCTGGCGGCGATCACCGCGCTGAACGCCGGCGGCGTGGCCGAGATCGCGTCCTGGAGGTACGGGACCGACACGCTCGCGAGCGCGCGGAACGTGCCGTCGAGATTTGCGAACAGGGTTGCCTGGGTGTTCGCGACCGGCGCGAGCGTTCCGGCGAACGCCTCGAGGCCGCGCAGGAAGCCGTTCAGGTCGGTGTTCGGCGAGGCCAGGTTGCGCGCCACCGGCGCCAGGTCCCCGAGCAGCGGGACGAACGCGCCGATCGCGTCGTTGACGCCGACGCCGCGCCCGGCCAATCCGTCGCTGAAGCCCACGGTCGAGGCCACCACGCCGCGGCGTGTCGGCGGGCTGAACATCGACAGCACCTGGTCGAGGTCGACGGCGGCGCTCGTCTGGCGAAGCGAGACGGTGGCGCCGTCCGGGAACGTGCGGCGCGAGCTCCCCAATCCGATCGCCAGGTACTTCTGCCCGATCGCGCCCTTCAGCCTGATCGCAAACGTCGAGTTGACCGGCAGCCGCCCGATGCTCTTGTTGAGCTTCAGCACGAGCACCGCGATCGGCTGACCCGACGGCGCCCGCTCGGGCTCCACGGTGGAGACGAACCCGACGAGCGCGCCACCCATGTGGACCTCGGCGCCGTGGGTCAGCTCACTCGCGTCGGCGACCTGTACGTGCAGCGTGTAGCTGGGGACGAACGGGAGGCCGTTGTTGGCGTTGTAGGCCAGGAACACCGCAACGATCACCGCGAGCACGGTCACGGCGCCGATCAGGATCGGATTGGCGAGCCCGCTGCGGTTGCGACGAGGCCGCTGGTTCATCCGCCCGGTCCGATCAGGTAGTCGAGGAGCCGGCTCAGCGGCGCCGCCGTCGCGCCCGCCACCGACGCGCCCGCTTTCGCCACCGCGTTGCTGAGGACTGCTCGGCTCGCGGGCGACACGGCCGCGGCCGACGCCGTCGCGGCGGCCGCGCTCCCCTTGACGAACTTCGCCGAGCAGCCGGTGACCGGGGTGACCGAGAAGCCTGTGCAGTCGCTGACGAGCAGCTCGTCGCGGACGTAGTGCCCGAGGCTGTCAAAGCCGTTCGCCGCGGTCGTGCCGTAGAACAGGACGGCCATCAGCTGGCCGATCGCCCCGGTCTTGTCGAGACTCGCGGTCAGCCGGTTCAGCTCGTTCGCGGCCGGGACTGCCTGGTTCCCGAGACGGCCCAGTTGCTGCGCGAGCGGGATCGTCGCTATCAGCGGCGCCTGGGACTTCTGAGCCGCGGCGCCGAGGTTGATCAGTGCGGTCCGCGCGGTGGTGGCGAACGGGGTCAGCGCCTGGAACTCGCGCCCGAGCGCGGCGGCGCTCTGGCCGAGGTCGCTCGCCAGCGGCGTGCCTTGATCGGAGAGCGTGCCGAGGTCCGCCATCAGTGGCCTCAGCTGTCGCAGGAAGCCGGGTAGCAGCCGGATCGATTTCGAGATGTCCGCTGCGCGGGCGGCACTCGCTTGGGAGGTCGTGTTCGCCTGCGTGATGAAGTCCGCCAGCGCCTTTCGCTGCCGCGCGAGCGGGCCGAGCACAGCGGACGAGTCGGTGGCGAGCTTGGCCAGCGCCCGGTTCTGGCCGGCCAGGATCTTCAGGACCTGGTCGGTGTTGCCGAGTGCCGGGTCGGCGCGGCGGATCACCGCGTTCAGGTCCGATCCGCGTGCCGCCAGGCCCGTGCCGAGCTCGTTGAGGATGATCGCGAGCCGCTGCGCCACCGGCTCCTGGTAGATGTCCTGGACGATGTCGAAGTCGACCGGCGAGCTGGTCTGGGTGACCGGCAGGTAGTAGTCGCCCGTGCCGGGACCCGAGGCGATTCGTCTGAGCTCGGGCGCGGCCGCCGTGCCCGGATTGCAGTCGACGTACATCTCGCCGATCAGCGACTGCGGCCGGATCGCGCACGTCGCGTTGGCGTGGAAGGGCGTGAACCGCGCGTCGTCGATCTCGAGCGTGACCGCGGCCTGCTTGCCGGCGGTGACGCCGAGCGACGCGATCGACCCGACGGGCGCGCCGGCGACGCGCACCTGTTCGCCCGTCACCGCGAACGACGCGTCGTCGAAGATCGCGCGAACGTAGTACGGATCGCCACCGGAACCTCCCGAGGCGCTCGCCACCGCGGCGATCACGGCAGCGGTTACGAGCACGAGTGCGAGTAGCGCGATTCGTCTCATGGGTTCACGGCCCGGGCGGCGTCGAGCCGGGCTGACAGCCGGCGACGGCTTCGGGCGAGGAGCCGTCAGGCGACGGCTGGACGCTGCCACCGGGGCAGCGCGAGCGGACCATCTGCAGGCCCTGGTAGCGGTCGGCCGGAGACCGCGCGACGAGCTCGTTCGCGCTGTTGGTCCCGAACGCGAAGAACGTCGGCTGGACCCGGACGTAGTGTCCGTTGGCGTCGTAGTAACCGCTGGCCTGGCCGACATCGCTGAGCGCCGCCACGACGTCGGGTGTGTACTCGCGCAGGTTGTCGAGCTGGGTCTGCGAATCGTCCATCGCGTGGATCAGGTTCGGGAAGGCGGTGGCGGCGAGCCGCGCGAGCTTCGGGGTCTCTTCGAACAGCGTCGTGAGGTCGCCGGTGCCGGCCGGGTTGTGGATCAGGTCGCTGAGCGCAGCCACGGTGGGGATGGCGACCTTGGTGAAGGCGTTGAGGCTCGCTGCGAACGGCTCGAGCCGGCGCGCGGCAACCTTCGACTTCGCCACGAGCGGGTCGAGCGCGTCGAGCGTGCTGTCCAGCCCCGCGAACGTGGTCGTCGAGCGGTTCAGCGTGTTCGGGAGAAGCTGCAGCGCCTCCTGCAACGCCACGCTCTGGCGCGCCACCGCGCCCGTCGTCGTGTTCGCCTGCACGATCAGGTCGCTGAGCTGCTGGGCTCGCGACGCCAGCGCCTGCATCGTCTGCGCGCCCTCGACCAGCAGCCCGTCGAACGCCGGTTCGTTGCGGTCGAGCTCGGCGGTCAGGTTGCTCGTGCTGGAGAGGCCGGGCGCGAGGTACTTGAGCGTCTTCGATGCTTGCGCCGCGCGGCCCTTGATGCTCGTCGCCTCGCCCTGGATCACCCCGCGCAACCCGGCCCGGGTCAGCGGGTCGATCGCGTCGAACACCTGGTCGAGGCTGACGAACGAGTACGTGTGGTCCTCGCCGATCGTCCCTCCGTCCGGGATCGCCGGCGCATCCGCCGACGCCGGCTCGAGCACCACGTACCTGGTGGCGATCCCCGACAGCGAGTTCTCATAGACCCGCGCCACCGTGCCGTCGTGCATCGGCGCCGCGCCCGACTCGATCGCCATCTTGACCTGAGCCTCACCGTTCGGAGTGAGCGAGATCGATTGGACCGAGCCGACCTTCGCCGGCCCCATCAGCACGTCATCGCCGGCGACGAGTCCGCCGGCGTCCTGGAAGTCGGCGTGCAGCGTGTACGTCGCGCCCCCGCTGAGCAGGACCACCACGACCACGACGATCGCAACCGCCAGCGAGGCCACGGCTGCGACCCGCGCGATCATGAGTCCTTCAGCATCCGTATTGGCGTTCGTGCCGTGCTCGCTGAAGACATGGTTGCGACACTCTCTCCCCTACTACCGCCAATTCGGCCGGCGGCGCGCCCATCCTGCCAGAGCCGGCGGTCAACCGCCAGCGACGGATGTTTAGGCGGTGTTAACCAGGGCGGTGGCGGCGGCGGGTGGCCGGTGGCGGGTGGCGGTGACCGGGTGGCGGGTGGCGGTGACCGGGTGGCGGGTCGCGTCCGGGCGCGGCCGCCGGTGATCCACGCCCGCCGGCGCCACAAACCCGCCGCCGGCGGCTCCGGTCAGTCGCCGGACGGTGCGTCAGCCCGGGCCGCCGCCGCCGCCCGCGGCCGCCGGGTCGCCGCCCGCCGCGCCGGCGCCGGCTTGGCCAGCAAGGCGGCGCCGAGCGCGCCACCGAGGTCGCCGAGACCGGCCGGCAGCACGTCCGGCGGGTTGGCGTCGTTGAATAGGTGGGGCTGCATCGCCCTGCGGATGCGCTTCACGTACGGCTCGCCGAGGCGCACGCCCAGGCCGCCGCCGATGATCACCGCGGGCACGTCCAGCAGGTTGATCGCGGAGGCGATGCCGGCGCCGAGCGCGTCGACGGCGTCGTCGATCAGCTCCACGGTGAGCTTGTCCTTGCGCTCCAGAGCCCGGGCCCAGACGGAACTCGTGAGCTTCGTTCGGCCTCGCTCCTTCATGATCTTGAACAGGTCCGTGCGCTGTTCCTTCTGCCGCTTGCGCGCCCTGAGCTCCATCGCGGCGCGGCCGGCGTAGGCCTCCATGCAGCCCCGCCGCCCGCACGGGCAGCGGGCGCCACCGATCTCGACGACCATGTGCCCGATCTCGCCGGCGCCACCGCGCCCGAGCCACGGCTTGCCGTTGAGGATCAGGCCTCCTCCGACCCCGGTCCCCCACATCACCCCGAGCAGCGACTTGTACGGCCGGCCGGCGCCGAGCGCGAACTCGGCGTCGGTCGCGACCTGAACGTCGTTGCCGAGCGCCACCTTCGTGCCGAGCTCCGACGCGAGCGCCGGTCCGAGCTCGAACGACCCCTCCCAGCCGGGAAGGTTGCGCGCGGTCGACACCGCGCCAGCGGCCTCGTCGATCACGCCGGGCGACCCGACGCCGACGCCGACCAGAGCGGACGGCTCGATGCCGGCGGCCTCGCACGCACCCTTCATCGCCGCGATCAGCTGCGCGGCCACGTCCTCGGGGCCGCCGGTCGACGGCGTTGGGTGCCTGGACGATCCCAACACGGTGTTGCCGTTGTCGACGACGATCGCCTCGATCTTCGTTCCGCCGAGGTCGATCCCACCCCTGAGTTGCTGGCCGGCGCCTGTCATGAGCGCCATCTTCTCAGAACAGCCGTGCCGGCCACCAAGCTGCGGGGCTCCCGACGCTACCCCCAGGACTCGCGGTAGTGCAATTGCTCGTCAGTCGGCTCGTCGATCGTGACCCCGAGCGCCGCGAGCTTGAGCGTGGCCACCGCTTGATCGATCGATTCGGGCACCTGGTGCACCCCGGGCGCGAGCTCACCGCGCCGGCGCACGAGGTCCTCGACGCACAGCGCCTGGAGCGCGAACGAAACGTCCATGACCGCGGCCGGATGGCCCTCGCCGGCGGCCAGGTTGACGACGCGACCACGCGCGAGCAGGTTCAGCCGGCGCCCGTCCTCGAGCTCGTACTGCTCGATCAGCGGCCGCACGTCACGGACCGCGACCGCGAGCGCGGACAGCTCCGCGAGGTCGAGTTCGACGTCGAAATGACCGGCGTTGGCCAGCACGGCGCCGTCCTTCATGCGGGCGAAGTGCTCGCCGCGCAGCACCCGCCGCGAGCCGGTGACGGTCACGAACACGTCGCCCCGTTCGGCCGCCTCGAGCGCCGGCATCACCTGGTAGCCGGCCATCCGCGCCTCGAGCGCGCGCAGCGGATCGATCTCGCAGACGATCACCGCGGCGCCGGCGCCGCGAGCGCGTTCGGCGATCCCCTGGCCGGCCCAGCCGTAGCCGACGATCACGAGTGTGTGGCCCGCCAGCAGCACGTTGCTGGCGCGGATGATCCCGTCCAGCGCCGATTGCCCGGTTCCGTGGCGGTCGTTCAGGGCACGTTCGGTACGCGCCTCGTTGACCGCGACGACCGCGCACGCCAACTTGCCCTCGGCCTCGAGGCGCCGCAGCCGGACCAGGCCCGTTGTCGTCTCCTCAATACCGCCGATCAGGTCGTCGAGCGGCTCGCCGCCGAGCGCATGGGCGGTCATCAGCAGATCGGCGCCGTCGTCGACGGTCACCTGCGGCCCGCTCTCGAGCAGCGACCGGACGTGGCGTGCGTAGGTGTCGGAGTCCTCCCCCCGCAGCGCCTGCACCTCGATGCCGTGCTCGTAGACGAGCGCGGCCGCCACGTCGTCCTGGGTGGACAGCGGGTTGGCGGAGCACAGCGCCACCCGCGCGCCGCCGGCGGCGAGCGCGAGCACCAGGTTCGCCGTCTCCGCGGTCACGTGGAGACACGCGGCGATGCGGATGCCCTCGAGCGGGCGCTCCTCGGCGAACCGGGCGCGCACGCGCGCCAGCACCGGCATCTGACCGGTGGCCCAGGCGATCCGGGACGCGCCGGCCGGCGCCAACCCCAGGTCAGCGACCTCGTGCGGTGGCAGCTGCGTCCGTGCCATCACGACCCGGCGCTAGCCGACCACACCCGCGACCGCCGACCGCCGACCCTCGACCCTCGACCCTCGACCGTCAACCCGATCGACGCGCTCAACCCGATCAACCCGTCAAGCCGCGCCGACGGCTAATACCGGTAGTGATCCGGCTTGTAGGGGCCGTCGACGGGAACGCCGAGATAGGCGGCCTGACCTGAGCTGAGCTCGGTGAGCTTGACCCCGAGCGCTCCCAGGTGCAGCCGAGCCACCTTCTCGTCGAGGTGCTTGGCCAGCGTGTAGACACGCTTGTCGTAGCTGTCGGGGTTGCCGAACAGCTCGATCTGCGCGATCACCTGGTTCGTGAACGAGTTCGACATCACGAAGCTCGGATGCCCGGTGGCGTTGCCGAGATTGAGCAACCGGCCCTCGGACAACACGATCACAGAGTGCCCGTCGGGGAACACCCACTCATCAACCTGCGGCTTTATGCCGATCCTGTTGATGCCCGGAGTCCTCGACAGCCCGGCCATGTCGATCTCGTTGTCGAAGTGGCCGATGTTTCCGACGATCGCTTGATGCTTCATTCGCGCCATGTGCTCAGCCGTGATCACGTCGCGATTTCCCGTCGCGCTGATGAAGATGTCCCCGGTCGACACCACGTCGTCGAGCGTGAGCACCTGGTAGCCATCCATCGCCGCCTGGAGCGCGCAGATCGGGTCGATCTCGGTGACCACCACGCGGGCGCGCTGACCACGGAGCGACTCCGCACAGCCCTTGCCGACGTCGCCGTAGCCGCATACGACCGCGAGCTTGCCGCCGATCATCACGTCGGTGGCGCGGTTGATGCCGTCGATCAGCGAATGGCGGCAGCCGTACTTGTTGTCGAACTTGCTCTTGGTCACGGAGTCGTTGACGTTGATCGCCGGGAACAGCAGCTTCCCCTGATCGGCGAACTGGTACAGGCGATGCACTCCGGTCGTGGTCTCCTCGGTGACGCCCTTGATCTCGGCAGCGACGTTCGTGAACCGCTGCGGATCCTCCTCGAGCGAGCGCTGGAGCAGCCCGAGCACGATCGCCTCCTCCTCGGAGTCGGCAGTCGAAGGATCGGGCACGGCGCCGTCGCGCTCGTACTGGACGCCATTGTGGACGAGCAGCGTGGCGTCGCCGCCGTCGTCGAGGATCATGTTAGGCCCGGTGGGGTGGGCGGGATCCGAATCATCGGGATCCGAGTCCGAACCATCGGGCCACGAGAGCGCCTGCAGGGTGCACCACCAGTACTCGTCGAGCGTCTCGCCCTTCCACGCGAACACGGGCACGCCGGCGGGCTCCTCAGGGGTTCCATCTCCGACGACGATCGCCGCGGCGGCATGGTCCTGGGTCGAGAAGATGTTGCACGACGCCCACCGGACCTCCGCGCCGAGCGCGACGAGGGTCTCGATCAGCACCGCGGTCTGGATCGTCATGTGCAGCGATCCCGTAATCCGGGCGCCGGCGAGCGGCTGGGCCTCGGCGTACTCGCGCCGAAGCGCCATCAGCCCGGGCATCTCGTGCTCGGCCAGACGGATCTCGTTCCGCCCGAACTCGGCCAGCCCGAGGTCGGCCACCTTGAAGTCCGCCTTGGCAGCGGTCGTGCTCATATTTCCTCCACGGTCGGGGTCATCGGGCAGTCGCGATCACGCGACCGCCAGCAGCTTCTGGTGCTTCTCCTGCTCGAATCGGAGCCAGCCCTCATCGCCGACGTCGTCGGGCCGGCGCGCCTCGGCTTCGAGCCACGCCTGCACCGAGTCGCTGAGTTCCGGGCTCTCGGCCATCCGCGCGGCGAACGCAACGTCGGAAAGACCGACGTCGAAGCGTGCGAGCAGCTCCTTGAGCGTGCGCAGCCGCTGCAGCTGAGCAGGTCCATAAAGGCGGTATCCCGATGCCGAACGGGCCGGGAAAACCAGGCCCGTCTGCTCGACGTATCGGAGCATCCGCGCCGACCAACCGGTCGTCCGCGCCGCCTCGTTGATGGTCAAACCTTCCATCGCTCACAACCTTACCACGACACTGTCAAGGTTCGGAGCGGCCCCGCAAAGATTTTCGACCCGGGCTCAAGTTCTCTCGGACATTTGTCGAAATAGATCCGGAGAAGTGAAGTCGCGCCTAGCATGCAGACCAACCTCGAACTTGGAAAGCCGGAGGCCGGGCATGGAGCGGTCCCGAAAGTGGACGCCGATGGTTAATCGCAGCAAGGGAATCTGCGCGATCGCACTCGCCGTTGGATTCGGCTGTGCGGTCATTGGCGTTGGCGGGGCAGGCGCGGGCGATGGGGCCTACGTTCACCACCTCCAGCAGGTCAAGCTCGAGAACCTCGCGCTGGCTCACCGCTCACCCGAGCAGCTCGTGCTCGCGGTGAAGCCAAAGCTGAGCTCGGACTCGAGCGCGTCGACGGCGCCCGCGACGACCGCCACCGGTACGACGACCGGCACGACGGCGACGACCGCGGCAGCGTCCACGCCGACGACCACAACCGGCACGACCACCACACCGGACACGACCATCACCCCGGACACGACGACCACGACCGCCACGACGACAACGCCGTCGACCGGCACGACGACCGCCCCGGGCTCCACGACCACGACCGGCACCACGACGACCGCCACCGCCACGACCACCACCCCGGGCACCACGACGACGACAACCGGCACGACCACCACGCCCGGCAGCACGACGACCACGACTTCAACGACGACCACGCCGGCCACCACGCCGGCCACCACGACGACCGGCACGACCACGACCCCCGCTACCGAGAGCGCCACCACCGGTGGCAACGGCCGCCAGCCCGGCACGACCGGCACGACGACCACGCCGGTGTGCCACGGCCGCTGCACCAGCCCGACCGGAACCACCGGAGTCGTGCCCGCCTCGCTGCCCTCGACCACCTCGTCGTCGAGCTCGGGCAACTTCAGCCTGACCACGGCGCCGGTCAGCGCGGCCACACCGACCTTGGTGATTGCGAGCACTCCCGTGAGCGCCACCTCAACCGAGACGCTCAGCCCGGTCTCGACCTCGACCCCGACGTCGAACCCGACCTCCGGTACCGGCAGCACGCCGGCGGCGACGGCCATCCCGCTCCTCGGCAACCTCCCGACGTTCAACTCATCGAGCGCGATCAAGCGTCTGTCCAGCGGCACCGGCTCACATCGCTCGGGCGCGGCGCTCCCGACCAACGGCACCGGCACCACCGCCGCGACCGGCGGCGGCGCGACCGGCACCGGCCCGGCCGGCGCGGCCGGTACGACCGGAGCCGGAACGGCGGGTGGCACCACGGCCGGCGGCGCACACGCTCCGGCGCACGGTTCCCACAAGCAGCACCCGTCCACGGGCGGCTCGGCCTTCACGGCGCCGCTCAACAGCAGCGTCCAGTACATCGACCACTTCGTGAAGTTCATCCCGACCGCGGTGTGGGTCGCCCTCGGCGCCGCGTTCGCCTTGATGCTTGCCTTCGCCGGCGTCGCGTTCCGGTCCAGCCGCCGCGCCCGCCGCCGCGAGAACGAGTTTGCCGCGATCTCCGCGGCAGCCCTGACCGACGCACTCACCGGCATCCTCAACCGTCGCGGGTTCACCGAGGCCGCCGAGCGCGAGCTTGCTCGCGCCAGCCGCTACGACCGTCCGTTCGTGCTCGCCTACGTGGACGTGCGCGGGCTGAAGGCGGTCAACGACACCGAGGGCCACCTGATGGGTGACGAGCTGATCAAGACCGTCGCCGGCCTTATGAAGGAATCCGCTCGCGCGGACGACGTGGTCGGGCGCATCGGCGGCGACGAGTTCGCGCTGCTGCTGGCCGAGCAGACCGCCACGAGCGCAGGGCCGGTGATCAACCGCATCCAGACGCACGTCGCCGAGGCACGCGCGGCGATGGAGGTTTCAGTGCCGTGGGAGCTGACGATCGGGATGGCCTCTTTCCCGAACGACGGCGAGGCGCTCGAGGAACTGCTCGATGTGGCCGACCGGCGGCTTTACGAGCAGCGCGGCATCGCCTTGAGGTAGTGGGCTGGGGCACAGCAGGGACTTGGGGGTTGGGCGCCGTTCGGGCCCCTCACACGGCAGTGAGGGTGCCCGAACGGTGAAGGTTCGGGCCCGCTGAAGCCTGAGAAGGCCTAGCGCGGTTCAGCCGCGGGCGAGGGCGGTCTTCAGCCGCTCGATCGCCGCCACGGGCGTCGGATCGACCTCGCGCAGCACGGCGAGATAGAGCGACACGAGGTCGCCGAGGAGCACGAGCGAGACCAGGCGCTCGGTCCGGTTCTGGCCGATCGTCTCGATCCGGTAGGTCCCGGCCGCTTCGGCCTCGATCAGCCCGCGGGTCAGCTCGATCCGCTGACGGATGCGGGGATGCAGGTCGCTGTCGTCGAGGAACACGGCGCTGAAGCGACCGAGCTGACTGGCCCCCTGCCACCCGACGATCTCGTTGTGGTCGAGCTCGGGAAGCTCGTGCGAGAAGCACGGGATCTTTGCGTTCTCGTTGATCTGCGTCTTCCACCGGTAGGCGATCGGCGACGTGAGCCCGGAGCCGGCGATCTGCGGGATCGTGCCGTGCAGGCCGCGCGCCAGTTGCTTGGCGAGCGAGTCGTCGGGCGCGTCCGGGCCCCACATCGCCACGATCTGCTCGACGTGGGCGGCCGCGACGTCGATCTCGGCGTGGAGCCGCTCCCCGGCACCGCATAGCCAGGCGACCTCGAGCGCGACCACCAGCGAGTACGCGACCGCGGCGCGCGGCTGGAAGCCGCCCGGGAGCGGGATCACCGGGATGCCGTCGGCGCGCGCAGCTTCGGCGAGCTTGCCCCCGGTGGTCGCGACGATCCGCCGGGCGCCCAGCGCACCGGCGGCGTCATACACGGCCAACGTTTCTTCGGTGTTGCCCGAGTAGCTCGCGCAAAGCACCACGGTGTCGGGCGTGGTCCAGGCGGGAAGCGCGTAACTGCGGGCGATCACGATCGAACGCGAGGCACGGTCCCCGAGCGCGGCCCTGGCCAGCGCCCCACCGATCGCGGAGCCGCCCATCCCGGCCACGATCAGCCCGCCCGGGGCGTCGTCGGGCACGAGATTCGCCGACTCCACCCGCCACAGCGCATCGCGCAGCTGATCGGGCATCGCCAGGATGTCGTCGATCTGCCGCGAGGTGTCGATCGATTCGATCGTCTCGCGGGTGAGATCAGCGGTCGCGCTCATACCCCGATCGCTCCGTGTCGGTGGCTCAAAAGTTGATCGCTCCGTCCGGCAACTCCACGCCCGGGAAGATACGCGCGCCGGCCGCAAGCGTGTTTCCCGAGCCGATCTTGACCCCCTCGCCGAGCACGACGCCGCCGTCGATCTTGCAGTTGTCGCCGATCTGCACGTCCCGGCCGATGATCGAGCCGCTGATCGTCGTGCCGGCGCCGACGGTGACCCCGCCGAGCAGCACCGAGGACTCGACGCGGGCTCCCTCGCCGATAGTCACGCCCTCGCCGAGCACGCTGCGATCGCCGACCAGCGCTCGTGCTCCGATCGAGCAGCCGGGCGCGACCAGGGCGGGGGCGACGACGCGCCCCTCGACGGTCGCGCCGGCGGTGAGGATCAGTCCCGCTTCCCGGATCTCACGACCGATCTCGGTGGTCACCTTGCCCTCGAGGATGTCGTACGTCCCCCGCAGATAGCGGTCCGGCGTTCCGATGTCGAGCCAGTAGCCGCTCTGCTCGTAGCCGTACAGGCCCCGGCCGATGAGCGTCGGGAACACGTCGCGCTCGATCGAGACGTTGGTCCCCGCGGCGGCCATGCCGTCGAGCACGCTCCGCTCGAGGATGTACGCGCCGGCGTTGATCAGGTTGGTGCCGGTCTGCTCCGGACCGGGCTTCTCGACGAACTCGGTCACCGCGCCGTCGGGTTGCATGCGCACGAGCCCGTATGCCGAGGGGTCGGCGACCGGCACCAGCCCGAGCGTGGCTCGCGCTCCCGTGCGCTCGTGCGCCGCGAGCTGCGCGGTGAGGTCGTGGTCGGCGAGAACGTCGCCGTTGAGCATGAAAAACCGCTCGTCGAGCAGATCCTCGGCGAACTTCAGCGCTCCGCCCGTCCCGAGCGGACGCGGCTCCTCGAGGTAACGCAGGCTGATCCCGAGCCCCGAGCCGTCGCCCAGCACGCTCCGCACTCGACCCGCCATGAACCCGCACCCCAGGATCACGTCGTCGACGCCATGGCCGCGGAGCCACTCGAGCATGTACGAGATGAACGGACGCCCGACGAGCGGGACGACCGGTTTGGGGATCGTCGAGGTCAGCGGACGCAGGCGGGTCCCTTCCCCGCCGGCGAGGATCAGCGCCTGCAAATCAGCGGCCCCAGCGTCCCGACGTCAACGCCCGATTCCTTCGTAGACGAATCCCGCCGCCCGCACCTCGTCCGGGTCGACGAAGTTCCGCCCGTCGATGACCAGGTTGCCGCGCATCCGCTCGGCGGCCGCTCGCCAATCGAGATCGGCGAACTCGGGCCACTCGGTGACGATCACGCACGCGTCGGCGTCCGTCAGCGCGTCGAGCGCCCCGTCGCCGAACTGGACGCCGACCATCATCTTGCGGGCCTGCGGCTCGGCGATCGGGTCGTACGCGCGGACGGTGGCGCCGTCGGCCTGGAGGCGAGCAGCCAGGACGAGCGACGAGGCCTCGCGCATGTCGTCGGTGTTGGCCTTGAAGGCGAGCCCGAGCAGCGTCACGCTCTTGCCGACGAGCGAACCGAGATGCTTCTGCAGCTTGCCGATCACCCGCCGCTTCTGCAGCTCGTTGACCTCGATCACCGCGGTCAGCAGCTGGAAGTGGTAGCCCGAGTTGCCGGCGAGCTGTTTGAGCGCCGAGACATCTTTGGGAAAACAGGACCCGCCGAATCCGATGCCCGGCTTCAGGAAGTGGTTCCCGATCCGCCGGTCGAGACCCATCCCCCGGGCCACCTCGAGCACGTCGGCGCCGGTCTCCTCGCACACGTTGGCGATCTCGTTGATGAACGAGATCTTGGTGGCCAGGAACGCGTTTGCGGCGAGCTTGATCATCTCGGCGCTCGCGATGTCGGTCCGAACCAGCGGCGCGTCGAGCGGCGCGTAAAGGTCGGTCACCGCGTGGCCGGCCCAGTCGCCGTCGTCGCCGACGACGATCCGGTCGGGATGCCGGAAGTCCTCCAGGGCGGAGCCCTCCTTGAGGAACTCAGGGCACGACACGTACCCGAATCCGGACTTGCCGCGCTCGGTGAGGCTCCGCCTGATCGCGGCGCCGGTGCCGACCGGCACGGTCGATTTCATCACCAGCGCGTGATGGTCCGAGCGCGGCATCGCGTCGACGACCGCGTTCACGGAGGACAGATCGGCGTCGCCGGAATAGGTCGGCGGCGTGCCGACGGCGACGAACAGCAGCCGGGCGTGCTCCAGCGCCGGGGCGAGCTCGGTCGAGAAGTGCAGTCGGTCGCGGTTGGCGGCCACCGACTCCGCGAGGCCGGGCTCGTAGATCGGGATGTCGCCGCGCTCGAGCCCGGCGATCTTGTCCGCGTCGATGTCGACGCACCACACCTCGCTGCCGAGCTCGGCGAACCCTGCAGCGGTCACCAGCCCGACGTAGCCTGTCCCGATCACCGCGATCGGTTCGCGTGCTGAGCCCATCGGCCGGAGGGTAGCGGTCTACTTGCCGCCGCCCCGCGTAAGCGAGGCGGCGATCGCGACCAGCTGGCGATTCGGGATGTTGTCGGTCAACGTGTTCGAAACCCAGTAGGCCGCGGTGGACGTCCGCCACGCGACGAGGCTCAGCTTGCCGCCGTTGGCGTAGAGCAGCAGTTGCTTGCCGTTGACGAACTTCGTCGCGCTCGGCTTGGTCAGGATCGGTGGGTTCAGCCAGGTGGTGCCCTGCACCCCGTAGTACTCGCCGAGGATGGGATTGATCTCCAGGGTCATCCGGTACGAGTAATGGGCGATCCCGTGCTGGTCGTGGAGGAGGTAGGCGCGGGGGTAGGAACCCGGGCTCGCAATCTGCACCGGGCATAGGCTGGTCTGACTCGAGCAGTACTGCGAGCCTGAGACGATCTGCTTCGGGTAGTAGATCGGGATCCCGATCGTCCCGAGCGCCTTGGCCTGGGCCTGACCGTCGCTCGGGTCCGCGGTGAGGCCCGGGACGGCCCCTCCACCTCCGCCTCCGTGCGAGCCGTTCCCGCCACCGGCTGCGTGGGCCGGGTTGGCGCTCGGCGTCGGGAGCGGCGACCCCTTCGTCGGCGTCATGAACGCGTGGAACGCGCTCTCCTCGGCCTGTGAGCTCGTCCCGCCCACGTAGCACGGGGTCTGCGCAGTAGCGCCGGTCGCGTTCGTGGCGGCCGGCGCGCACGGCAGCAATTGCGCCGGGAACGGGATCTGCTTGATCGTGCTCCCAGCCGAGAACGCGACGAGGTCGAACAGGTTGATCAGGCCGTCGGTCGTGTGCAGGTTGTGGTCCGTGGTCGCGTTCTTGCCGAAGATCTTCAGCAGCGTGTCCCGCTCGTTGATGATCTGATCCTGGCTGTACTGGGACTTCGCCCAGCGGATGAAGTCCTGCTGGCGCGCGTTGCGGACGATGTCGCTATCGGTGTGGCGGAAGCGCACGAACGACAGCGCGTCGGACCCGCACAGCTTCTGATAGCCCGGCTGGAGGTCGATGCTCGAGTAGTCGGTCACCGCGGTGTTGTTGTAGTAGCGGTGGTCAACGTCGGTGTAGACGCACCCGATCGCGTTGATCATCTGCTCGAAGCCGCCGAACCCGACGTCGACGACGTGGTTGACCTTGATGCCCGGGAACACCTGCTGCTGGAGGATCTTGATCAGCTCGTTGGGGCCCCCGAAGAAGTATGCCGCGTTCAGCTTGTCGGTCGCGACCGCCCCGCCCTCTGGGACCTGGACCCTGAGGTCGCGCGGAACGGACAGGAGATTGATCGTCGAGGAGGCCGGATCGAGCCGTATGAGCATCATCGTGTCGGTGTTGAGATCCTTGAACGGTGTTCCGGCGCGATGATCGGAGCCGACCACCAGGATCGTCTGCGGGCTGCCCGGATTGGGGATCGTCACCCTCACCGGCGAGGCCTTGAATGCGGGCGTGATGTCGAACTCCTGGGTGATCTGCCGGACCTGGAGCAGCCCGGCGACGGCGGTCGCGGTAGCCGCGAACCCGATCACGAGCACGCCGGCGAGCACGAACCGCACGAGCGTCCCGGTCCGAGATTTCGGGATCAGCCGTCTCAACCGAGCCCGCCGTCGATCGCGGTCAGGCCCGTGCGCGACTCATCCCCGTAGCGCTTCAGGTCCGGTCCGGCCTCGTCTGAGACGATCGCATCCCGGGCGTCGTCTGACTCCGTGCGCTCGAGCCACATCGGCAGCGTCCGCACGAACCCGACGAGCGAGCGGCGGTAACGCGCCATCGAGGAGACCGACACCCATTCCTCGGGACCGTGGTGTCCGGCGCCGTCCGGGCCGAACTCGACCGCCGGGATGCCGGCGGCCATGAACGCGACCGCGTCCGAGGCTCCGTCGCGCCCGACGCTTAGTACCTCCTTGTCCGGGATCGAGCGGGTCACGGCGTCGCGCAACGCCTGCACGTAGGGGTTGCCGCGCGCGACGCTGATGGGCGGGAAGATGAACGACTTGGTCACGTCGATCGACGGGATCCGGACGATCTGATCGAGGATCGCGTCGGGGTCCTGCCCCGGGAGAAAGCGGATGTCGACCGACATCCTGCACTCGTCGGGCACCTTGTTGATCGCGTCGCCGCCCTCGATCCGTCCGAGGTTGATCGACGGCCGGTCGAACACCTCCGAGGACTCCCGGGAGAACGGCAGCGATTCGATCGCGCGGAACACGTCGATGGCCTTCAGCACGGCGTTGTCGCCGAGCCACGGCGTCGAGCTGTGCGCGGCGCGGCCGTGGACCTCGATCACCATCGCCAGGACGCCCTTGGCCTCAACCCCGATGTGCAGGTTGGTCGGCTCGCCGGTGATCGCGAAGTCGCCACCGAGCCCGCGGCTCGACCACCGCGTCGGTCGACCGGTCCTCGATCTCCTCGGACTCCTCGTCCGGGACGCACACCAGCCGGACCCGCACCCGCCCCTGGGGCTCGACGTCCTTGAGCGCGCACATCATCGTCGCGAGGCCGCCCTTCATGTCATAGGCGCCACGGCCGATCAGCCGGTCGCCGTCGACCCGCGGCTGGAACTGCTCCGGCCGGCCCGGCACGACGTCGAGGTGGCCGTGGAACACGACGCAGGGATACCCGACCCCGTCATCGGAGGGTCCGACTTCCGCCACCAACACGGGCAGCCCGTTGTGATCGTGGTGACGCACCTCGATGTCGCGAGATTCGAGCCATCCCTTCACGAATCCTGCCGCCGCGACGATCTCCTCCGGCCTGGACGTGTCGTAGGAGATCAGGCGCTCGGCGAGTACGAGCTCGTCAAGCATGAACGAAACAGGATAAGCGCAGACGTGACGCCACGCCGAACCCCCGGCCGGTCTCAGCCCTCGGCGATCTTCAAAAACTGCTCCAAGCGGGCCTTGTCCCGCTCGGCGACCCGCCGTTTTTCGGTGTCCTCGCCGGCGGAGTCGAGCTCGTGCTCGGCCTGTTGCAGGCGTTCGCGGAGACTGCCGGCATCCAGGTCTCCCGGCGCTAGCGCCTCCTCGACGAGGATCAGCGCGTGGTTGTCCGCAACCTGGAGGTAGCCCTCGGCCTGGGCGAACCGGACCACCTCTGACTCGGTCTTGTACAGCCGCAGCTCCGTGGGATCGAGGATCGCGAGGACCGGCTCGTGGTTGGCGAGGATGCCGATCGAGCCGACCGCGGTCTTGGTCGAGATCATCTCGACCTCGTCGTTGAACACCTCGCCCTCGGGGGTGAGGACCTCGGTGCGGAACTTGGAGTGCGCCACCGGCGCCTACTCCTTGTCCCCGCCGCCGTCCGACCCGTCCTCGCCCTCGCCCTTGCCGGCGTCGCCCTTGGCCTCAGATTCCTCGCCGGCATCGCCCTTGGCCTCAGGCTCCCCGCCGGCGTCGTCCTTGCTCCCGGACTGCTCGCCACCGCCGGCGTCGCGCACTACCTCGTCGATCGTGCCCTTCATGAAGAACGCGCGCTCGGGCAGGTCGTCGTGCTTGCCCTCGAGGATCTCCTTGAACCCGCGGATCGACTCGGCGATCGGGACGTACACGCCCGGAGTGCCGGTGAACTGCTCGGCCACGAAAAACGGCTGCGACAGGAAGCGTTCGATCTTGCGCGCGCGGTTCACGGTCAGCCTGTCCTCGTCCGAGAGCTCGTCGATCCCGAGGATCGCGATGATGTCCTGGAGCTCGCGGTAGCGCTGGAGCACCTGCTTGACCTCGTTGGCGACCCGGAAGTGCTCCTCGCCGAGGATCTCCTCCTTGAGGATCGTCGAGGTCGAGTCGAGCGGGTCGACCGCCGGGTAGATGCCCTTCTCGGCAATCGAGCGCGAGAGCGTGGTGGTGGCATTCAGGTGGGCGAACACCGATGCCGGCGCCGGGTCGGTGAGGTCGTCGGCGGGCACGTAGATCGCCTGGATGGAGGTGACCGACCCCTCCTTGGTGGAGGTGATCCGCTCCTGGAGCTCACCCATCTCGGACTCGAGCGTCGGCTGATAGCCGACCTGGGAGGGCATCCGCCCGAGCAGCGCCGAGACCTCCGAGCCGGCCTGGACGAACCGGAAGATGTTGTCGATGAACAGCAGCACGTCCTGGTGCTCGTGGTCGCGGAAGTACTCGGCCATAGTCAGGCCCGACAGCGCGACCCGCATGCGGGCGCCGGGGGGCTCGTTCATCTGCCCGAACACGAGCATGGTCTTCTCGAGCACGCCCGATTCCTTCATCTCCAAGTAGAGGTCGTTGCCCTCGCGCGAGCGCTCGCCGACTCCGCAGAACGCTGAGAGCCCCTGGTGCTCCTCGGCCAGGTTCCGGATCAACTCCTGGATGATCACGGTCTTGCCCACGCCGGCGCCGCCGAACAGCCCGACCTTTCCGCCCTTGGCGTAAGGGGCGAGCAGATCGATCACCTTGATGCCGGTCTCGAACATCTCGCTCGTCGGCGTCAGATCGTCGACCTGCGGCGCCTCGCGGTGAATCGGCCAGCGCTCGACGTCGTCAGGCAGCGGCTCGCCGAGATCGATCGGGTCGCCGAGCAGGTTGAAGATCCGCCCGAGCGTGATCTCGCCGACCGGGACCGTGATCGGTGCGCCGGTGTCGAACACCTCGGTGCCGCGCGCCAGCCCGTCGGTGGTGTCCATCGCGACCGCGCGCACGCGGTCGTCGCCAAGGTGCTGCTGCACCTCGCACACGAGCCAGCTCTCCTCGCCCGTGGCGATGTCGATCTCCTCCTCGGCGCGCGCGGCCTCGGGTCGGCGCACCCGGATCGCGTGGTAGATCTCCGGCAGCTTGCCGGGGAACACGGCCTCGACCACCACGCCCTGGACCTCCTCGATCCGGCCGATGTTCTTCTTGTCGGGCTCGCCCTCAGAGGCTTCGCTGCGCTGTTCTTCTGCTACTGACATCGCTTCTCCAGTGTAGGTCTACCCGGACAGCCCTTCGGCACCCGCCACGACTTCCAGGATCTCCTGGGTGATCTCAGCCTGACGGGCTCGGTTCATCTCGAGCGTAAGGGTCTTAATCAAGTCGGTCGCGTTGTCCGAGGCGTTGTGCATCGCCGTCATCCGCGCGCCGTGCTCGGACGCCGTCGACTCGAGCAGCGCGCGGTAGATCGAGATCTCCACGTAATCCGGCACGAGCCGCTTGAGGATCTCCTCCGGCTCGGGCTCGTACTCGACAAGCGCCCGGGGCCCGGACTGCTTGTCCGAGGAATCGCCATCATCCGAATCTGATCGCTCCTCCTCCTCCTCGAGCACCGTGGCCTGCTGAAGCGGCAGCAACGTCTCGCGCCGGATCACCTGGGACACCGGCGAGATATAGCCGTTGTAGAAGATCTCGACCTGATCGACCTCTCCGTCGACGTACGCGGCCATCAGCCGATCGGCGATCCTGCGGGCGTCGGCGTACGAGGGGCGGTCGGTGAACCCGGTGAAGCTCTCGACCAGGTGCAGACCCCGGAACGTCAGCGACGTCGCCGGGCGGCGCCCGGAGGCGAAGAACACCGGCGTGTGCCCCTCCCCCTCGTGCTCGCGCCCGGCCGCGACGCCCGCGCGAACGATGTTCGAGTTGAACGCACCGGCGAGGCCGCGGTCGCCGGCGATCAGCAGCAGGCCGACGTTCGACACGCTCTCGTGCTCCTCGAGGATCGGCAGGCTCGGTACGTGCCCCGCGGCCTCCGCCGCCTGCCGCGTCATCCGCCTGATCGCGTTGGCGTAGGGCCGCAGCGCCTCGATCCGCTGCTCGGCCCGGCGTAGCCGGGCCGCGGCGACGAGTTCCAGCGCCCGCGCGATCTTCTGGATGTTCTTCACCGCGCCGATGCGGTTGCGAACGTCACGCTGCGATTTCGGCATCGGTCGACTCCAGACTCAGCGGCTCACGCCGGCTGCGCCTGTTCCTCCCGCTCACGGTCGCCACCCTCGGGCTCAGGGTCCCCTTCGCCGCGCACACGGTCCCCATCGCCACGCTCACGGTCCCCACCCTCGCGCTGACGCTTCCCACCGTTCCGCGAGGGCTCGGGAGCGTCGTCCTCGATCGGATGACCCTCCTCGTCGAGGTCGAACCCGAAATCCTCGGCGAACTTCGAGACCGCCGACTCGACGGCCTGCTGGGTCTCGTCACTCCAATCCCCGCCGGCGATCTTCTCCAGCAGCTCGGACTGGTTGGCCCGCACCGACTCGGTGAGCTCCGCGAGGAAGCGATCGACCTTGTCCACCACGATCCGGTCGAGGTAGCCGTTGGTGGCCGCGTACACCTGGACCACCTGGTCTTCGACCGGCATCGGACGGCGCTCGGGTTGGTTGAGCGTCCTCACGAGCCGCTCGCCGCGCGCGAGCGTCCGCTGGGTCTCCGGGTCGAGCTCGGAGCCGAACTGCGAGAACGCCTCGAGCTCGCGGTACTGCGACAGCTCGAGCTTCAGGCGCCCCGCGACCTTGCGCATCGGGGCGATCTGCGCGTTCCCGCCGACCCGGGAGACCGAAATTCCGACGTTGATCGCCGGCCGCACGCCGGAGTTGAACAGTCCGGGCTCGAGGTAGATCTGGCCGTCGGTGATCGAGATCACGTTCGTCGGGACGTAAGCGGACACGTCGCCGGCCTGGGTCTCGATCACCGGAAGCGCCGTGAGCGAGCCGGCGCCGAGGTCGTCGTTGAGCTTGACCGCGCGCTCGAGCAACCGCGAGTGCAGGTAGAAGACATCGCCGGGGTAAGCCTCACGCCCCGGAGGACGGCGCAGCAGCAGCGACATCTGGCGATAGGCGACGGCGTGCTTGGAGAGGTCGTCGTAGACGACCAGGGCTGCCTGGCCGTTGTAGAGGAAGTGCTCGCCCATCGCGCAACCGGCGTAGGGAGCCAGGAACTTGATCGGCGCGGCCTCGTCGGCAGCGGCCATCACGATGATCGTGTTCTCGAGCGCGCCGGCGTCCTCGAGCGTCTTGGCGAGCGCCACGACCGTCGCCTTGCGCTGGCCGATCGCGACGTACACGCACTTCAGATCGCGGTCCTGGTTGTTGATGATCGCGTCGAGAGCGATCGCGGTCTTCCCGGTCTGGCGGTCGCCGATGATCAGCTCGCGCTGGCCGCGGCCGATCGGGATCATCGAGTCGACCGCCTTGAGCCCGGTGAGCATCGGCTCCTTCACAGGCTGGCGCTGGACCACGCCCGGGGCCTTGAACTCCGACGGGCGGGTCTCCGTCGTGTTGATCTCCCCCTTGCCGTCGAGCGGGTTGCCGAGCGGATCGACGATCCGTCCGAGCAGTTCCTCGCCGACGGGGATGTCGAGCAGGTGCTTGGTCCGCTTGACCGTGTCCCCTTCGACGATCTTCTCCCACTCGCCGAACAGCACCGCACCGACGTTGTCGGACTCCAGGTTCAGGGCCAGCGCGGTGACGTCGTGCGGAAGCTCGAGCATCTCGAATGACATGCAGTTCTCGAGCCCGTGGATCCGGCAGATCCCGTCTGCCACCGACAGCACCGTCCCGACCTCGGTCAGGTCGGCGCTGGAGGCGTCGAGTCCTTCGATCCGGTCCTTGAGGATTGAGGTGATCTCGTCAGGCTTGATCTGCATTCATGACTCCTTCGCGGGCGAGCGTAGCTACGCCCGCGCGACTTGCTTTCGAAGTTTTTCCAGCCGGTTGCGGATCGACGCGTCGAGGATGACGTTGCCAACTCGCAGCACGATTCCGCCGAGGATGTCGGGATCGACCTTGCTCGTGAGCTCGACCGTGCGCTCAGTCTGCTCACCGATCCGCTTCCCGATGCTCGCGACTGTGGCCTCGTCGAGCGCGACCGCGCTCGTCACCTGGACCGGAAGCAGATCGCGCTCGTCCTCCCACATGTCCTGATAGCGATCCCTGATGCGGAAGATCACCGGCATGCGATGGCGCTCGATCAGCGCCTCGAGGAAGTTCATGAACACCGGTGGGGCCCCGGTGACGGCCTTCTTCAGGCCCTCCTTCTTCTCCTCGGTCGAGAAGTACGGCGAGAAGAAGAACACCGCGAACCCGCGGTCGTCATCGAGCGCCTGCGCGAACGCAGTCAGGTCGTCGCGCACCTCGTCGAGCAGGTCGTGCTCCTGGGCCACCTCGAACAGCGCCCGGGCGTAGACCTGAGCGATCTCTTCCACTAGCCGTTACCCCCGTGGTCGCGCACGCTAGTTGTTGTCCCCCGGGGCGAGCGCGCTGAAGTCGAGCTCGCGGAGGGCATCTTCGACGAGCCTCCGCTGATCGTCCTCGTCGAGCACCTTGCGCGTGACCTTCTCGGTCGCCAACACCGTCAGATCGGCGACCTCGCGACGGATGTCCTGGATCGCTCGGCGCGTCTCGGTCTCGATCTCGCGGCGCGTTTGCTCCATCAGCTGGTCGCGCCGTTGCTCGGCCTGCTCCTGGGCCAGGCGCTCGGTCGCGTCGCCCGTCTTGCGTGCCCGGTCGAGGATGTCCTCGGCCTGGCTCCGGGCCTCCCGGAGCCGCTCGCGGTACTCCGCGAGCAACTCGTCGGCGTCGTGGCGAACGCGCTCGGCGTGATCGATCGACTCCTCGATTGCGTGCTGGCGCTTGTCGAGCGCCTCGGAGATCCGCGGGAAGGCGAGCTTCCACAGGATGTACATCGAGATCCCGAACAGCAGCAGCGTCCAGATCATCAACCCGACGTTCGGGGTGATCAGGAACGATCCGCTCGACGAGGCGACCGGGAGGTGAGAGACCGCGGCCATCTACTTGAGCACGTAGGACAGCAGGCCCGCGACGAGCCCGTAGAAGAACACGGCCTCGGTCAGTGCGAATCCCAGCCATTGGATGCTGGTGATCTCGTCGCGCATCTCGGGCTGGCGGGTGACCGCCTCGATCACCTTGCCGAAGATGATGCCGATGCCGACGCCGGCGCCGACCGCACCGAGGCCACCGCCGACCGCGATCCCGAAGCCGGCCGTGATCCCGGAGGCGGCCGCGAAGGGAATGATGTGGAAAACAGCAAACATCAGGGCTCCTTGTCGTGTTAGTGGTGAGTGGCGGCGCCGGCGATGTAGATCGCGGCCAGGGTCGCGAAGATGAACGCCTGGAGCGTGGCCACCAGGCCCAGCTCGAACAGGTAGATGAGGATCCCGGCCGGGAGCGCGAACCAGCCGAGCGCCTGGAGCCCGAGGATCACCGCGAGCCCGCCGGCCAAGAACAGGAGAATGATGTGCCCGGCGAAGATGTTCGCCCACAACCGGATGGTCAGCGACAGCAGCCGCATCAGGGTGGAGATCACCTCGATCGGGAAGATCAAGAACAGCATCGCACCGTGAACGCCCGCCGGAATCAGGCTCTTCAGGTATCCGAGCGGGCCCTGCTGCTTGATTCCCACCCAGATGAACGCGATGAACACAACGAGTGCCAGCACCAGCGGCACCGAGATGTTCGCGGTCGCGGCGTAGAGCGCGAACGACGGGATGTGGGCGCCGAACACGTTGAACTTTTCCTCGGAGTTCGTCGGCAGCGGCAGATAGCCGATCAGGTTGCAGAACCAGATGAACAGGAACAGCGTGCCGATGAACGGGAACCACCTGGCCGCCATCGAGTCGGGCATGTTGCCCCGGGTGACGTTGTCCCGCATCAGCGAGTACAGCACCTCGACCGCGGTCTGGACCTTGTTCGGCCGCGTGTGCATCCGCCCGGCGATCCACAGCATCGTGAAGATCGTCAGCAGGGTCGCGATGAAGAGGTAGAGCACCGCACGGTTGATGCTGAACACCCCGAGGCTCACCCAGTTGACGAGCTTGAACTCGTTCTGGATCTGGAAATCGTTGTTCTTGTGCTGGGTGAAGCCGTAGATCGCGATCAGCAGCACGAAAATGCCGATGTAGGCGCCAAAGCCGATCAGCAGAATCCTTTGGGTCTTGCTCATCGCGACCTCGGGCGGGTCACGAACGAGAGCAGCAGATGTGCCGTGAACGCGAACACGATCACGACCAGCGCAGTCAGACCGTCGTCGCGGCCGGCGCCGTTGCGGACGACGATCACGGCGATCGCCAGCAAGAACAGGCGGCCCATCAGGAACGCGAGCCGCAGCGTCACCTCGCGCCGGGGGTCACCCAGTTTCGGGACGACCCAGTCGATCGCGACGCCGACCGCGCGCAGCGCGATCCATACGCCGGCGCCGGCGAGGTAGCCGACCGCCGGCACCCCGATCAGCAGCATGATCGGCGCGGCCACGATCAGCACGACAACGTCGAGGTACGCGAGCAACGTCGCTTGGCCCGGCGCCGACTCCGACGCCGGCGAGGGCGTCCCGTCGGAGGTTGCGGGTGCGCTCAGCGACACCGGCGATCGCGGTCCTGGTCGAATTCGGGATGGGGGCAGTTGGGGCCGGGCATTGGAGGATGAGAGGGCCGGAAGGGTAGCGGCGTGCAAACGAGACCGTCGCGTCCAGAGTTTGTTCGCCTGCGCACGCTGACGGCCCACCATGAGGTGATGCGGTGGGGAACTACGTTAGCGGTACGTTAGCGTCGCCGCATTGCCGTCGGCAAGGAATGTTCGTCCTTCCAGAACGTTCAGCGAGCCGCGGGCGCGCGGCGGATTCGGGGCTTGGGCAGCTGCCCCTCAGCCCACATCGCCGCGATCCCGGCACGAGGCAGACCGAACGCCCCCTCGTACACGAGGAACCGGGGCTCCCAGCGGGGGAAGAACTTGGCATTGAAGCGGTAAAGGCTCTCGATCTGGAAGAACGGGTTGCCCAGCGCGATCACCTTGCCGAGGAGCCGTTCGAGCCGCTTCTCGGGGCTGTGCGTCCACTTCGCGAACGCCGCGAAGTTGAGCGACAGCTCCTCGAGCCCGCGGTCGCGCAGCAGCCCGATAGCCCTCACGACCAGGAACTCGGTCAGGCCGTTGGGTGTCGAGGGATCGCGCCGCATGAACGACAGCGACACAGCGGGACGGCCGTAGCAGGGGACGAAGTGCAGGACGCCGCGGATCGCACCGGTCTCGTCGCGCGCCAGCACGACGAGCGTCTCGTGATCGTTGTCGCCCTGGAGCGAGTCCATCGCCATTGAGAAGCCGCGCTCCGGAGCGCCCTGGCGTCCGAGCTCGACCACCTCTTCGACCTGCTCGATCGTGTCCTGGTCGAGCGCGCGCAGCTCGTGCAGCTCCGCCTCGTAGCCCGCCTTGCTGAGTCGGGTCACCGACTGGCGGACCTTGCGGATCGGGCGACCCTCGAGCGAGAAGCGGCTCAGTTCGACGACCGCCTCGTCGCCGAGATAGATCGCGCGCAGCCCGAGCGTCTCGTACAGCGCGCACAGGCGCTCGCTCGCCCCGAGCGCGCCCAGCTTCAGCCCGCGGGCGTCGGCGTACTCCCGTACGTCTTCGAGCAGCTCCGGCAGGGCATCCTGCGGCCCGACGGGGTCCCCTGAAAGCAGCAGCACGCCGTTCTCGATCGCGTAGGCGACGAACGCCCGCCGGTCCTCGCTGAAGATGTAGTGGCCGTCCGCGCGCAGCTTGAAGAACGCGAGCGTGTCGGCGCCGTGGGCGCGGACGAGGTCCGCGGCGTCGCGGCGCGCGGCGGGGCTCGCGGGCGTCCGGGGCACCGCGAGCGGCCGGAAGATCACGTACGCGATCATCAGCAGCGTCCCGAGTTCGAGCATGTGCACGCCGACGGGGATGTGGTGGTGGAAATGGATCGGGCCCGGCTGGAAGCGGAGCAGATCGGCCGTCTCTGTCGCGACGACGCCGGGCGATGCATGCCCACCGGTCCAGACCGCGACCACCGCGATGGCCAACCCGATCAGAGCGAGCAACGGCACGCGCCAGGAGGCCGAGCGCAGCGTGATCGGATCGTGACGAACCGGGAACGCGCTACGGCTGAGGACCAGGACAAGTGCGGCTGTCCAGGTCAGGATCGTCTCCTCGAAGTCGAAGCCCTTGAGCAGGTCGAACAGCCCGAGCGCGATCATCAGCGCGACCGCGGTCCGCAGCGCCCGCCGCCGGCGCTTGGCCAGATACGGCGCCACGAGCAGCAGTGCGGCCCCGGCCGGCAGCGACAGCGCGTGGAACAGCCGGATCGCCTCGACGGGCTCGAACTCGAGCAGCAGGTGGCCGCGCCACCGGATGTTCGGCGTCAGCGTGGAGGCGATGTTGACCAATCCGACCAGCGCCGCGGCGACCGCCGCGAACGCAGGCACACGCTTCTTGAGGGCTTGTGTCGAAAGGCTCATGGAGTAGAAACGCCGCGATCGCGTCTTCCCGTCCTCACGGTTAGAAAACGCTCACCGACCGATGGCGCGCCGCAGACACGCCTCCCGCTGAGACTTACCGCGCCGGCGACTGTTGGTTACGGCGCTGCCGGCGACAATCCTGCCCGCTTCTCACGGGGCGTCCGCCGCGGCAGCGCGAACACGAGCGGGAGCGTGAGCAGCGGAAGGACCGCGACGACCTCGAACACCGCGGTCAGCCCGCGGGCATCGGCCAGCAGGCCAAGCAGCGGAGCGCCGATCGCCGCCAAGACCGATCGACAGGCCGATCGTCACGCCCGCGGACACGCCGAGGCGCCCCGGCAGATACTCCTGCCCCATCACGATCGTGACCGCGAATGTCGCGATCGTCGCCGCGCCGGCGAGCGTCGCGAACACGATCGCGACGACGGGCCCTGACAGCAGGAAGGCGACGACCAGCGGCGGGATCACGAGCATCGAGCCGACCAGCACGTTGCGCCGGCCGAAGCGGTCGGCCAGCGGGCCGCCGGTCAGCGTCCCGACTGCGCCACCGAGCAGCATCGCGCTGAGCGCCGCGCTCCCCAGCGCCTTGCTCGTGTGGAGCACGTTCACGTAGTACAGCGGGATGAACGTGACCAGGCCGAAGTACACGAACGAGCGAAGCGCGATCACGCCGGCCAGGATCGTGAACGGCCTCCACGCCTCGTGCTGATCGCCGCGCTGAACGCGCCCCCCGACGACGTCCTTGCGGAACGCCTTCAGCCGCGGAAGCTCGTGGAGCAGGACCGCGGCCATGAGCCAGGTCGGGATCAGGATGAACACGGTCCCGTGGAGGCCGAACACGATCAGCAGCGGCGTCACGACCACCGGGCCGAGCGCGAAGCCGATGTTGCCGCCAACGCTGAACCGGCTCATGCCGCTCGCGCGCCGCGCGCCCGACACGTAGTTGGCAAAGCGCGAGCCCTCGGGATGGAACGCGGCCACGCCGAGCCCGCTCAGCAGCACCGCCGCGAACGTGAGCGCGTAGTTGGGGGCGAAGCCGACGAGCGCGACCCCGAGCCCGCCGAGCGCCGGCCCGAGCGGCATCAGCCACGGCAGCGACACGCGGTCCGACATGTAGCCGAACAGCGGCTGGACCACCGACGAGGAGATCGTCGCGGCGAGCACGAGTGCCGACGCGGCCGCGATGCTGATGTGGTTATCGGCGACGAGGAACGGCAGCAGAGCCGGAATCGACCCCTGCGCGATGTCCGTGAACATGTGGCCGAGCGACAGCGTCGTCATCGCCCGGCGGTCGACACCGGGGGCGCTGCCGGCGCCGGCGTTCCGGCTCGGGTCGCGCTGGTCGCGCTCGGGGCGCTGGTCGGCGCGCTCCGGGCGGTCGGGGCGCTCGTCGCGCTCACTCGCCGGGTAAGTCGGAAATCGCTTGTGGACCCGGCGCCGCTTGGCCACGAGCTCCTCCTCGAGCTGCTCGAGCGCCTGGCGGCGCCCGCGGACCAGCTCGAGCTGGGTGCCGATGTGGCCGAGCGCCTCCTCGAGCATCCCTCGGATCCTGGCTCGGGTCCTCGGCTGCTCGAGCTCGCGCCGGAGCTCGGCGCGTGCGGTCTCGGCCTCGAGCAGAACCGCGAGCTGATCGAGCGACAGGCCGAGCAGGTCGCGCAGCCGGATGATCTCGTGCACGCGCTCGACGTCGGCCTCGCTGTAGACCCGGTGCTTGCCCTGAGCCCGGTCGCCGGCGCCGGGCAGCAGCCCGATCTCCTCGTAGTAGCGGATCGTCCGCGGCGTCGTGCCGGTGAGCTCGGCCACCTCGCCGATCCGCAGCGGCTTGCTCGCGGTGGTGCTCACGCCGCCACCTCCGCGTGGGCGTCGCCGCCGCTTCCTGGCGGCGGTCGTTCTCGCGCAGGGCGGCCTCGGCCTGGACGTGGGACGGGCGGGCCGCAGAGATCACCGCACCGAGCAGCGAGATCCCGGACAGACACCACAGCGCGGTGTGCATGTTCGACATGAACGGGACGAGCTGCGCGTTCGTGATGTGGTCGGCGAGGCCCGAGAACACCTTGAACAGGACGTTCTTGGGAACCGACGAAGTGACGACCGCGAGCACGAACGCGATCGAGATGACCGCGCCGGTGTTCTGAACGAGCACCCGGGCGCCGGCGGCGATGCCGCGGCGGTGCGGGGGAACCGTGCCCATCATCGCGGCGGTGTTGGGCGAGTTGAACATCCCCGAGCCGACGCCGACGATGAACATGTACACGCCGCTCGCGAGGTAGGCCGTGTCGCGCTCGAGCGTCGTCATCAGCGCGAGCCCGGCGGCCTGGACGAGCATCCCGGCCACGGCCATCCCGCGCGAGCCGCGCCGATCGGCCCAGATCCCGGCCAGCGGCGAGGCGATCAGCATCCCGATCGCGAGCGGCGCGAGCTTGATCCCGGCGAGGATCGGCGAGTTCCCCTGAACGCCCTGGAAGTAGAAGACGAACACGAACATCAGCGCGAACCGCGCCAGCCCGTTCGTGAACGCGGCGGCGGACGCCGCCGAGAACAGGCGGTTCTTGAAGATCGAGAGGTCGAGCATCGGCGATTTGACGCGGCTCTCGATCAGCACGAACCCGGGGAGGAAAACCGCCGCGGCGATCAGGCTCGCGATCACCGACGTGGCTGTCCCAGCCCGACAGCCCGCCCTTGGAGATTCCGTAGACGAGCCCGGTGAGGCCGATGAGGAACGTGATCGTCCCGAGCGCGTCGAACGACCGGTCCTCCGCGCGGCCGGTGACCTCATGCAGGATCAGCCACGCCCAGGCGCTCCCGCCCAGCGCGAACGGGACGTTGAACCAGAACACCCAGTGCCACGAGATCAGCACCAGCGCGCCACCGAGCACCGGACCGATCACCAGCCCGACCGCGGCCACCATCGTGTTCGTGCCCATCGCCATCCCGAGCTGCTCGCGCGGGAAGGCGTCGGTGACGATCGCCGCCGAGTTGGCGAACAGGAACGAGCCGCCGATGCCCTGGAGGATCCGCCACAGGATCAGCTGCGTGCCGTTGTCCGCGAAGCCGGCGCCCAGCGACGCCACCGCGAACAGCACGAACCCGCCGATATACGCCTTCTTGCGTCCGAACTGGTCAGACAGCCGGCCGGCGCTCAGCACGAGCACGGTCGACGCGATCATGTAGACGAGGATCACCCACACCAGCTCGAGCAGACTCGTGTGCAAGGCTCCGCTCGAGGTCTGGCAGCGCGATGATCAGCGTGCCCGAGTTGATCGTCGCCAGCAGCATCCCCAGGCTGGTGCACGACAGCGCCCACCACTTGTAGGAGTCGTGCCCGGCGTGGACGCCGATGCGGCGGGCGCGGCTGGTCTGGACTGCTGACATGCTCCTCCGGACGTTCCGAAATCTGATTCTTACGTAAACGTAAGATAGCAGGATACCCGGGGCGCCGGCGAGGCCGTGGTCGCCGGCGCGTTCCCTCTCAGTTCCACTCCGCCACAACTCTGCAACGCCTCCGTTCCAACTCGGGCGCGGTCGCGGACGGCGGGCACCTGGAGCATCGATACTGGGCTCCGTGAGGCCGAAATCACCTGCAAAGCGCTGACAATCGAGACGAGCTGCGCGAGGCCTCGTCAGACGGCGCATGTGGGGCATGCGCCGTCTGCACGGGCCTCGCTCGAGCACGCTCGAGTGACGAGGCTATGCATGCCGTCGAACGAGCGATCGCCAGGATCGCGGGCCGGCAGGACAACGTCATCACGGGCGATCAGCTGCGCAGCGCCGGCCTCGGCCGCGGCGCGATCGCGCACCGCGTCAAGAGCCGGACGATGCAGCGGCTTCACGTCGGCGTCTATCTGCTCGGAGCCGGCGCCACCGACGCCGATGGCGCGCGCCCGGGCCGCGGCACTCGCGTCCGGAGCGGCCGCCGTGGTCAGCCATCGCTCAGCCGCCTGTCTTTACGGCCTCTCGCGAGACACCGGCGGCGATGTAGATGATCACGGTGCCGGCGCGAAACCAGGCCCCGCGAACGCCGGGATCAGGCGCCACCGGGTTGCGTCGCTCACGCCGCAGGACGTCACCGATCATGACCGGGACTCAGGATCACCTACGGTGGCGCGGACGATCTGCGACCTCGCCGCCACCGAGTCCGCCCGCGACACCGAACACGCCTTCCAGGAGGCCCTGTTCCGCGACATCGTGACCGACCGCGCCCTCAAAGCCGTCCTCGAGCGCGAGCCGTGCCGCAGAGGTGCGCCGGTGATCCGTGCACTGCTCGACAGACCCCCGCCTGACTCGCTCGGAAAGAGAGCGCCTTCTACTCAAGCTGATCAGACAGGCCCAGCTCCCGACACCGCTCACGAACGTCCCCGTCCACGGCTACAAAGCCGATCTCTACTGGCCCCGAGCACGGCCTCGTCGTCGAGTTCGACGGCTGGCAGGCCCACGGGCATCGGCTCGCGTTCGAGAAGCAACCGCAAGCGCGACCAGATCCTCATCGCAAACGGCCTACGCGTCCTCCGCGTCACCGACCGGCAGCTCGAACAAGAGGCGATCGCGGTCGTGGCGAGAATCGCGCAGGCACTCAGGTAAAGCTAACACCAGTCCTCCTCCCCTGCCATGCTTCCCCGACGGCATGCGGTACTGGGACGCCTGTCTTCGCTTTCCTGGTGGCGATGGCGGTCGCCGCCGCGCTGACCCCGCTCGCGGCCAGGTTGGCGCGGCGGGTCGGCGCTGTCGTGCTGCCCAGCGAGCGCGGACTCGCCGAGCGCGCCACCCCGGCCCTCGGCGGCGTGGCGATCCTCGCCGGCGTGCTCGTCGCGGCCGTGCTCTGGCTGCCGGCACGATCCTCCTGCGCCACACGCTCGGCACCGCGCCCGGGTCGGGCGGGACCGTGCACACGTGGGCGATCATTGGCCGGCGCCTGCCTGATCACGCTCGTCGGCGCGATCGACGACGCCCACCCGCTCAGCGCCGCAGTGGAAGCTGCTCGGCCAGATCGCGGCGGCGCTGATCGCGGTCGAGGGCGGCGCGGTCGTCACCGACGTCACGATCCCGTTCCTCGGCACGCTCCAGCTCCCGAACGCCGGCGGCGTGCTGACCGTGATCTGGCTGGTCGGGATGATGAACGTCGTCAACCTCTCCGACGGGGTCGACGGGCTCGCCGCGGGGCTGTGCACGATCGACGGGATCGCGTTCGCGATCATCGCGTTCGACCTGCACATCGGCGGCGCCGGCGTGCTCGCGGCGCTGACCGCCGGCGCCGCGCTCGGCTTCCTGTTCCACAACTTCCCGCCGGCTTCGTCGTTCATGGGCGACTCCGGCGCGAACCTGCTCGGGTACCTGCTCGGGGTGGTCGCGGTCATCGGCTCGGTGAAGACCGGCGCGGTCGTCGCCCTGATCGTGCCGCTGATCGTGCTCGCGGTGCCGTTCCTCGACACCGGGCTTCGTCGTCGCCAAGCGCCTGAAGTACCGGCGCAAGCCCTGGGCGGCGGACGCCAACCACTTCCACCACCGGATGGCGCGGATGGGGTTCAGCCAGCGCCGGACGGTCGCCTACCTGTACGGCTGGACGCTGATGCTCGCCGGCGTCGCGGTGGCGCTGCGGTTCGTGCCGTACTCCAACCACCACGGCACCTACCACCTCGGGTGGGTGCTGGTGATGGCGGCGATCGTGCTGATCGCGCTCGCCGCGCAGCGTCTACCTGATCTACGTGCTCGAGATCCTCAAGTTCAAGAGCCGGCGCACCCGCGAGCTGCGAACCGCCGAGCCGGCGACACGAGCGAGCACGAGATCGACGAGCGCGTCCAGCGCGAGGTCGAGACCGGGGAGTTCGAGCGGGTGGGTTAGCTGGCGGCTGCGACTCGCACGCACGGACGAGCAGTTGAGCGGGCTCACCCGAACGTCGAGCGCGCGCTCCTCGTCGTCGATCGCGGTCGCTGACCGCGCTCGCCGGCGTGACGCGCTACGCGAGCGCGTCTCGCAGGATCGTCGCATTCGTGTTGGCGACGCTCGCGCTCGCCGGCGTGGCCTGGGTCGTGTCGATCGCCGACCGAGCAGGTCGGCGCCGACTCGGGCCCGCGGTCACCGGCGTGCTGCAGTCGACGCTCGGCAACCTGCCCGAGTTCTTCGTGGTGATCTTCGCGCTCCAGGCGCGGACAGCAGGTCGTCGCCGAGACCGCGATCCTCGGCTCGATCCTCGTCAACGCGCTGCTCGTGCTCGGGCTGGTGATCGTCGCCGGCGCCTGGCGCGAGCGCGACGGGATGATGCGCTTCAGCCCGAGGCTGCCGAACGACACCGCGACGCTGCTGCTGGTCGCGTCGTTCATCATCGTCCTGATCGGGCTGACCCACTCCGCCGGCGACCCCGCCAGCGGCCACTCGAAGACGATCTCGATCATCGGGGCGTGCGCGATCCTCGTCGTCTACGGGACCTGGCTGCGCCAGTACCTGACCTCAGCAGTCGACCGCCCAGGACGCAGGCGAAGGCAGAACCGCGGGTCAGCCTTCGCCACCAGCCTCGTCGCTGCTCGTGGCTCGCCGGCACGGCCTCCGCGTTCGTCTCGGACTGGTTCGTGAACGCGCTCGAGCCGACGATCGACGAAGCTCCACATCTCGCAGGCGTTCGCCGGCCTCGTGATCGTCGCGATCGCCGGCAACGCGGTCGAGAACGTCGCCGGGATCGTGCTCGCCGCACAAGGGCCAGTCCGACCTCGCGATCTCCGTCGTCAAGAACTCGGTGGCGCAGATCGCGGCGTTCCTGTATCCGCTGCTCGTGCTGGTGTCGCTTCTGACCGCCACGCAGCCTCACCTTCTCGCTGGCGCCGGTCTACATCGGGGCGCTGTTCGGGACCGCGCTGATCATCTGGCAGATCACCGGCGACGGGGAGGCGACCGTGTTCGAGGGCGTCGCGCTGATCGCGACGTTCGTGATCCTCGCGACCGTCGCGGCCTTCGAGTAGCGGACGCCCCGCAGCCGTTAAACAACCGCAGCCGCGCCGAGGCGCGTGTACAGCGGGTAGCGGTCGGCGATCGCCGCCGCCCGCTCGATGAGCTCGGCCTGCCGGTGCCTCGAACGTCGTCCGGTCGACAGCGTCTCGGCGATGATCGTCCCGACCTCGACGAAGTCCTCGAGCTGGAGCCCGCGCGTCGCCGAGCGCCGGCGTGCCGATCCGCAGCCCGCTCGAGACCGCCGGCGGCCGCGGGTCGAACGGGACCGCGTTCCTGTTGACGGTGATCCCGACGCTGTGCAGCCGATCCTCGGCCTGCTTGCCGTCCAGCTCGGACTCGCGCAGATCGCACAGCACCAGATGCACGTCGGTCCCGCCGGTCAAAACGCTCACGCCGCCACCGGCGCCGAGCAACTCCTCCGCGACCGCCTGCGCGCCGGCGACCGTCCGCTCCTGACGCTCGCGGAACGGCTCGCTGAGCGGCGATCCGCAGCGCCACCGCCTTTCCCGCGATCACATGCTCGAGCGGTCCGCCCTGCTGGCCCGGGAACACCGCCGAGTCGATCTTCTTGGCGAACTCCTCGCGTGCACAGGATCATCCCGCCGCGGCCGCCACCGATCGTCTTGTGAATCGTGGTCGTCACCACATCCGCGTACGGCACCGGATTCGGATGAAGCCCCGCCGCGACCAACCCCGCGAAGTGCGCCATGTCCACGACCAGGTACGCGCCGACCGCGTCGGCGATCGCACGGAACCGCTCGAAATCGAGGAACCGCGGGTACGCCGACCACCCCGCCAGGATCATCTTCGGCCGGCGTTCGTGCGCGATCCGCTCGACCTCGTCCATATCGATCCGGCCCGTCTCGCGATCGACGTGATACGGGGCGATGTCGTACAGCCGGCCCGAAACGTTGATCCGCATCCCGTGGGTGAGATGCCCGCCGTGCGAGAGCTCGAGCCCCATCACAGTGTCGCCCGGATCCAGCAGCGCGAAGTAGACGGCGATGTTCGCCTGCGCACCCGAGTGCGGCTGCACGTTCGCGTGCTCGGCGCCGAACAGTTCGTTGCGCGCGCTTGATCGCGAGCCGCTCGGCGACGTCCACGTACTCGCAGCCGCCGTAGTAGCGCTTGCCCGGATAGCCCTCCGCGTACTTGTTCGTCAGCACCGACCCCTGGGCCTCGAGCACCGACATCGGCACGAAATTCTCCGACGCGATCATCTCCAGCGTCCGCTGCTGACGCTCCAGCTCCAAGCGCCAGCACCTCCGCGATCTCCGGATCGACCTCGGACAGCGGCCGGTTGAAGAAATCGGCTGGGAGGTCGGGGCGCTCATTGCGGCTACGAGCCTAGCAACGGCAACAGTCGGCGGAGTTACCGCTCAGAGACCATTCGACGCGGTCAGATTCGCCGCGCCGCGACCACCGCCAGATCGCCGTGCTCCCACACGACGTGGGGCTCCAGATCCGGCCTCCGCCAGCCACCGCAGCTGGTCGGCCAGCGGGCTCGGGCGGTCGTACCCGGGCGTCAGCGGCGTCGTCGCCGACGCCGGGTCGACCGGCACGACGACGTCGCCCAACACGAACAACCCATCCGGGGCGAGCGCCTCCCGCACCCGCGCGAACAGCTCCGCTTTGGCGGCGCCGGCCAGGTGGTGCACGCACAGCGCGCTCGCGACCACGTCGAACGGACCGGACGGGAGATCATCCTCCATCCGGGCCACGCGAGATCGAAGCGCGCCCTCCGACAGCGACCCCGCTTGCCACCGCGAGCATCTGCTCGTTCTCGTCGATGCCGACCAGGCTCGCGTCCGGGTGACGCGCCAGCAGGCGGCGGGCGGTCTCGCCGGTCCCGGTCCCCAGCTCGAGGATCCGCCGCGCACCGGCGCCGCTCGCGCCGGCGATCTCGCTCCTGGAGCGCGTCGTACGCCGGCAGGTCCTCCCGGATCTCCTCGGCGTAGGTCACGGCGTCGAAGTGGTACTGCCAGTGGAGCGCCTCGGTCAGCTCGCCCTCTCCGACCGCTCCTGGCCGCACCACCTGCCATTCGCCGTCGACCTCGTACCGGCGCAGATCGACCACGGTCGACGGCGTCCCGGGCAGCTCCCCCCCATCCACCACCAAGTCGACGGCGGCTCGCAACAGTGTCGGAACCTCCGACAACGCGCGCGGATCAGCATCGCCGGCGCGATTGGCGCTCGACTGCAACACCGGGCAGCGAACCCCCGCCAGCGACGGGATCGACGGCACGCGCACTCCGAGCGTCCCGAGATCCGATCCGCACGCGAGCGCGAACCGGCCCGCCGGGTTCGGCACGAGCACGGTCACCGCTCCGGGCAGCAACCGCGCCATCGCCTCCCGCGTCCGCTCTCCGAGCTCAGCGAGCGCGTCGAGCGCGCGCTCGAAGTCGAAGAACATCACCGCCGAGGGCTTGTCGAGACCTCGCCGCTTGAGCAGATACAGCCGCTCGACCGCGAATCGATCGTCGGGATCGCAGGCCAGGCCGTAGACGGTGTCGGCCGCGAACAGCGCCACTCCGCCGGCGCGGATGCAGCGCTCGAACGCCTCGGCGTCGCTCACCGCCGGCCGACGACGACCCGTTCGTGGCCCGCGAGGTCTCGCAGAATCTCAACCGACGGGAAGCCGGCGCGCGACACGAGCGACCCGACGGCCTCGGCCAGCGAGACCTCGAGCGCGATCAGCGGGACCCCGTCCACCATTGTCAGCAGACGCCGGACCAGGTCCATGCCGTCGGGACCCCCGAACAGCGCGAGCGACGGCTCGTAGAGCTCGATCTCGGGCGGCAGCGCGGAGCCCTCGGCGACGTAGGGGAGGTTCGCGAGGACCGCGTCGAACGGCCCCGGCACGCCGTCGAGCAGGTCGGCGCGGACGAACTCGACGTCGAGGCCGAGCCGTCGCGCGTTGTCCCGCGCGAGCGCGACCGCGTCGTCGCTGACGTCGACGCCGAGCACCGTCAGATCGGGCCGCTCCTCCTTCAACGCGAGCGCCACCGGCCCGCACCCGGCCCCCACGTCGACCACGCGGGCTCCGCGAGGCACCGACAACGCCACCTCGACGAGCAGCTCGGTCTCCGGCCGCGGAATCAGCACGCGGCGGTCGACCGACAGCGCGATCCGGCGAAACGGCTTGCGCCCGAGAATGTAGGCGACCGGCTCGCGCGCCTCGCGCCGCGCCACCAGCGCGTCAAAGCGCTCGAGATCGGCAGCGTCGAGCTCCTCAAAGGCGTCGACCACGAGCCGCTCGCGCCCGACGCCCAACACCGACGACATGAGCAGCTCGGCGTCGAGCCGCGCCGTGTCGCAGCCCGCGGCGGCGAGCATGGCGGTCGCGTCGGACAGCGCGCGCGAGACCGACTTGCCGGCCCCGATGGCAGGAGCGTCAGGCAACTGCCTTCTCCTCCAGTCTGCGGCGCTTCTCGTCGTCCTGGAGCGCGGCCGTCAGCTCGTCGAGCTCGCCCATCAGGATCGCGTCGAGGTTGTGGACGAGCAGGTTGATCCGGTGGTCCTTGACCCTGCGCTCGCCATAGTTGTAGGTGCGGATCTTCTCGGCGCGCTCGCCGGTCCCGACCTGCGCTGCGCGCGAGGCGGCGACCTCGGCCCGCTGCTCGGCCAGCGCGCGCTCGTACAGCCGGGCCCGGAGCACGCGCATCGCGCGCTCGCGGTTCTGAAGCTGTGACTTCTCGTCCTGCATCGAGACCACGACCCCGGATGGCCTGTGCGTGATCCGGACCGCGGAATCGGTGGTGTTGACCGATTGGCCGCCGGGGCCGGAACTCCGGTACACGTCGATCTGAAGGTCGTTCGGGTCGATGTCGACCTCGACGTCCTCGGCCTCGGGGAGCACCGCGACCGTCGCCGTCGAGGTGTGGATACGACCCTGGGACTCGGTCTCCGGGACCCGCTGGACGCGATGGGTCCCGCCCTCGAACTTGAACACGGAGTAGGCGCCGTCGCCTTTGATCGCGAACGTGTACGTCCCGTCGCCGATCGACAGCGGCTCGGTCTGGAATCCCAGCCGTTCGGCGTAGCGCGTGAGCATCCGGTACAGGTCGCCTGCCCACAGCCCGGCCTCGTCGCCGCCGGTGCCGGGACGGATCTCGACGATCACGTTCTTGTCGTCGTTCGGGTCACGCTCGACCATCACCAGCCGGATCTCGTCCTCGAGCTCGGCCAGGCGCGACCGCGAGGACTCGAGCAGCGCGCGGAGCTCGGGATCTTCGCCGTCCTCGAGGAGCTCGCGGGCGCCCTCGAGGTCGTCCGCGGCGCGGCGGTACTCGGTCGCGAGCTTCGCGGCAGGCTCGAGCTCACGGTACGCGCGACTCGCGGCCGTGAACTTGTCGCGGTCGCCGATCACTGCCGGATCGGACAGCTCGTCTTGGAGCTCGCCGAAGCGCGCGTCGATCTGTGAGACCAAATCGTCGATCATCGTCAGTCGAGTGTAGGCCGCGCGAACTCGTACTCACGAGGGTCTAACACGCGCAGGCGCTCGGCGTACTGGGTCATGTAGCCGGGCCAGTTGGCGACGATCCGCCCGCTCTCGTCGCGATACCAGGAGTCGCACTCGAGTCCACGCGGTGCCGGCGAACGCCGCCTGCACCGCGCGGTCGCTGGCGACCTCGACGTCGGGCAAGACGGAAATCGAGCGAGCCCGGCGCGAGCAAATCGCCTCGAGCGCCTGGCGGATATACGCAGCCTGGGCCTCCTCGTAGAACACGATCGATCCGCCCGAGGTGTTCGTGTTCGGTCCGTACATCAAGAACAGCGACGGGAAGCCCGGAACGCAGATGCCGAGATGGGCGTGGGCGCCGCGCGCCCACTCCGTGCGCAGCGACCGCCCGCCGGCACCGATGATCTCCATCGGGAACATGAACTCGGTGCTCTGGAACCCGGTGCCCCAGATCACGCAGTCCACCTCGCGCAGAGCGCCGTCGGCGGTGACGACCCCCGCAGGCCGTGAACCGCGCGATCGGCTCGGTCACGAGCTCGACGTTCGGCCGCTGCAGCGCCGGCAGGAAGCGCGAGCTGAACAGCACGCGCTTGCAGCCGAACGTGTAGTCGGGCCACGCCTTGCGCCGGACCTCGGGGTCGCGCAGCTGCCAGCGCATGAACAGCGCCGACCGCAGCCGCCCGATCTGCCCGACCGTACGCGGGTGGCGGATCATCATCGTCAGCGACTCGGCGTAGTAGTAGATGAACCGCCGCCGGAGCGCCTGCACTCCCGGCACGTACCGGATCACGCCCGCACCAGCCGCCGGATAGGCGCGGTTCCGGCGCGGCAGGAACCAGTTGCCGGTGCGCTGGAACACGTACAGGCGCGCCGCCCGCTGCGGCGATCTCGGGCACGAACTGGACCGCGCTCGCGCCCGTGCCGATGACCGCGACCCGCTTGCCGGCGAGGTCGTAGGCGTGGTCCCAGCGGGCCGAGTGGAAGCTCACGCCGTCGAACTCCTCCAGACCCTCGATCCGCGGGACAGACGGCTGGTGCAGTTGTCCGGTGGCGATCACGACCGCGTCCGCTCGCCAGCTCCGCCCGTCGGCGGCCGCCACGGTCCACGCCGTCGACCCGTCATCCCACCGACACGACACCACGTGCACCCCGTGCCGCACGAGCTCCGCGACTCCGTCATCGCGGGCGACCTCCTCGAGATACCGCAGGATCTCGGGCTGCGGCGAGCACAGGCGCGACCAGTGCCGGCGCTGCGCGAACGAGAACGAGTACAGATGGCTCGGGACGTCGCAGGCGCACCCCGGGTAGTCGTTGTAGTGCCACGTCCCGCCGACGCCGGACGCGCGCTCGAGCACGGTCACGTCCGCGAATCCGTGCCGCCGGAGCTCGATCGCAGCCGCCAGTCCGCCGAAACCGGCGCCGACGATCACCACACTCAACCCGCGTTCCCCGCTCACGGGGAGGAACCTACGCGACTACTTCAAGCCCAACAAGATCCTCGGGCGAGACGTCAATGCCCTCCTGACGGGCGAGCACCGCTTTCAGCGACGCGATCGACACCGCGAGCTGGTCGAGGTCGGGCTCGGCGCGTGGTCAGCCGCTGCAGCTGCATGCCCGGATACATGACCGCGCGAACCCAGCGGCCGGCTGCGGTTGCGGCCCGCCCACTTGATCACCTCGAACGACAGGCCGGCGATCAGCGGCACGCCGACGATCCGGGTGAGCACGAGGATCCACCACGCCGGCAGCCCGATCGGGGCGAACACGAAGATCGCCATGATCATCACGATCAGCAGGAAGCTCGTGCCGCAACGGGGGTGGAACCGCGAGTAAAGCTTCGCGCGCTCCGGGGTCAGCTCATCCGAGGCCTCGTAGCAGGAGATCACCTTGTGCTCGGCGCCGTGGTACTCGAACACGCGCTTGAGGTCCTTCACGCGCGAGAGCAGCAGCAGGTAGCCGAGGAAGATCGCGGTCCGGAGCACTCCCTCGACGGCCCAGAACGCGACCGAGGAGCCGAGCTGGTGTTTGATCAGGCTGGTCACCCCGACGGGCACGACGAAGAACAGGCCGATCGCGAAGATGGCGGCGACCGCCACCGTGCCGATCCAGGCGCCGCCGGAGATCTCCTGCTCCTCCCCGGGAAGCTGCGCGTTGGCCGAGATCCCGAGTGCGCGGATGCCGATCGCGAGCGACTCGACGAGCGCGACCACGCCACGGATGACCGGCCAGCGGTAGATCCGCCGGCGCCGGTTCCACGACTCGATCGGGAACGTCTGGACGCTGATCTCGCCGAGCTCAAGCTCACGGTCCTCGGCGGGCGGCTTGCGGACTGCGACCGCCCACGTGTTGACGCCGCGCATCATCACGCCTTCGAGCACGGCCTGCCCCCCTACGGGGGCGTCGCGCGATGCCGTCAGGCGTCCTTGCTCGACGGCCGCGCTCATCAATTCCTCAGGCTACGACGCCGCGGTGGTTCCGCGAGCGGCACGCCGCCCCTTGGCCACTCGCCGCTGGAAGCGCTCAACCCGACCGCCGGTGTCGACCAGCTTCTGCCGGCCCGTATAGAACGGATGACAGGCAGAGCAGATCTCGACGTGGATCTCGGGCTTCGTGGAGCGGGTCATGAACTCGTTGCCGCACGTGCATCGCACATGCGCATCTACATATTCAGGGTGTACGCCGGTTTTCATAGTACGTTCGAGTTTAGCGGGCCGCCTGTCCGCCCCACCCTCGTCATATATCGGCGCGAAAGGGCGTTTCGTTAGCTCGACGAGGCCGCCGGGCACGGCATTGTCAGCGCGTTGTTCGCGTAGTCGTACTCGTCGATGCTCTTGGTCGGATCGACCGTCACGGTCAGCGGAGTCCCGGCGGTGCACGCCGGCGCCACGAACCGCCAGTGCGTCGAGGCCTTCGGACCGACCCACGCGATCGTCGCCGGCAATGGGTTGCCGTTGCCTGCGGCGAGCTCGACCTCGACCGGGCCTGCTCCGGTCAGGCCGCGGTTCGCGATCACCGCGGTGTAGGCCCAGTCACCCGACGACGCACCCGAGGTGATCGGGGCGACCGACAAAGAGCGCACCAGCAAATCGGCGCGCAGCTCGGGCTGGTAGCAGGTGGGGCTCGTCTGGGTCACCGTGCCGAGCGTCTGGCCCGTCGAGCCGATCCACCGGAACGTGACGCGGAACTTGTACGCGGCCGGGGCGGCGAGCTGGACGACCGGGTGGTTGACGATCCACACGTCGCCGGGTTGCTGCCCGAGCGTCGGATTGGTGGGCGAGATCCAGCTGCCGAGCCCGCGGCCGTGCACGGCCTCAAAGCGCGGGTGGGCGCTGGTCTGGCGCATCAGCTGGAACTTCATCTGCATCTTCGACGTGCCGGTGAGCGGCCGCATCACGGACTGGACCGAGACCGCGCGCGCCGGCGGGTCGAGCGCCTTCTGGCACACGAACCCCTGCAGCTGGTCGCGTGGTGGCGTCGTCGTGCTCGCCGCGGCCGTTCCCGAGCCGAGCGCGAGCGCACAGACGACGGCCGCGCCGACCCCAAGTAAGCGCTTGCTGGACATGCGCAAATACCAACAAATCGCGGGGCCGAAAGTCGCGCCCCGCCAGCCCACCTTAGGTGACGGTATAGAGGGGGCCGTCGCCACCCTCGGGTGGCGTGAGCCGGCCGCCCTTGGCCGTGATCGCCCCGCACTGCACGCAGTTGGTGTAGTTGACGATCACGTCGACCGGCCCCGACTCGGGCGCGTCGTCGGGGAGCTCGTACACGCCGGCCGGGCACATCCACTGCCACGTCTCGGCGATCTCGCGCGGCACCTGCTTGCGCACCCGGATGTGGTTCGGAGCGTCGTCGCGCGTGGCGTTGCCCGACGCGTACACCGAGGACAGCTTGTCGAACGTGTACTTGCCGTCGGGGCGCGGATAGGCGTCCTTCTTCGCGTCGATCGTCATGCCGGCGTCGGCATCGCGGTGGTTGGACCACCGGCCGCCCGGGAACCGGCCCTTGCTGATCACCATCGCATTGGTGATCGCGCCACCGACGAAGAACCCGCGGCTGAACGGCTGCTTCATGTTGCGCGACTCATACAGCTCCTTGCCGATCACCGACTCCTCGACCCGCTGGTCGTACTCGGAGAGATCCGTGCCGCCGTCCTTCAACCGCTTGAAGATCGTCTCGGCCGCGAGGATCCCGGAGTGGATCGCGTAGTGGATCCCCTTGAGGATCGGCACGTTGACCATGCCGGCGCTGTCGCCGCAGATCACCATCCCCGGCGCCGAGGGCTTGGGCATCGCCCAGTAGCCGCCTTCGGGGATCGCCTTCGCGCCCCACGCCACGCGCTTGCCGCCCTCGAGGATCCCCCGCACCAGACTCGAGGTCTTGAACAGCTGGAGGAGGTCGTGCGGGGAGACGGTGGCGTCGGTGTAGTCGAGTCCGACCACGAACCCGATCGAAACGCGGTTCTCGCCCTGGGGATAGATCCACGATCCGCCGAACTCGTGCCACCTGGCGCCGTAGCGGAGCGGCCAGCCGAGCGTGTGGATCACGCGGTCAAGTGGCTTGGCGACCTCCCACACCTCCTTGACGCCGAGCGCCCACACCTGCGGCTCCCGGCTCGCGGCCAGCTGGAACTCCTTGATCGCCGCGCCGGTGAGGTGGCCCCACGTGCCCTCGGCGAGCACGGTGGCGCGGGCGGTCACGTCAGACCCCGGCTCGAAGTTTCCGAGCTCCTGGCCGTCCTTGCCGCGGCCCTTGTCCCCGGACCGGATCCCCTGCACGACCCCGTCGGAGACCAGCAGCTGCTGGGCGCTCGTCTCGGTGAGGATGTAGGCGCCCGCGTCCTCGGCCCGCTGGGCCAGCCACCGCGACAGCTCGGCCACGCTGACCATGTGGTTGCCGTGGTTGCGGAACGGCGGCGGCGTCGGCTTGAGCGGGAGCTTCCGCCCCGGTCCGAGCATCCAGTAGACGCTGTCCTTGGCGACCGTCCCGTGCGACGGCCACTCGGACTCGGGGACGTCGGGGAACAGCGCCTTCAGCCCGGACGGGCGCATCATCGCTCCGCTCAGGTTGTGCGCGCCGCACGCCTTGCCCTTCTCGATCACCGCCACCGGCACCTCGCCGAGCTTCTCCATCAGCTCGGGCTCGTCAGCCAGGAGCTGGAGCAGCCGGTTGGCGCACGCCAGCCCCGCCGGGCCGCCGCCGACGATCACCACGCCGACGTCGATCCGGTCCTCCTCGGGATCGAGCTCGCGCTTGACGAACTCGCCGACCGAGTCGACCGGCGGCGGGAACTGGCTCGGCGCGACCGGCCCGCGTCCGTTCAGTGACGCCATCCGCGCGTCAGCTCGCCTTCTTGGCCTTGATCGCCTCGGTCAGCTTCGGCAGGATCTTGTTGAGATCGCCGACGATCCCGAGGTCGGAGAACTCGAAGATCGGCGCATTCGCGTCCTTGTTGATCGCGACGATGTTCTCGGAGGACTGCATCCCGACCTTGTGCTGGATCGCGCCGGAGATCCCGGCCGCGAAGTACAGCTTGGGCGACACCGTCTTGCCCGTCTGACCGATCTGCGCGGCGTACGGATACCAGCCGGCGTCCACCACGGCACGCGTCGCGGCGACGGCGCTGTTGCCGCCGAACGCCGCAGCGAGAGCCTCGGCGAGCTTGAACCCCTCGGCCTTGCCGAGTCCGCGGCCGCCGGCGACGAGGATGTTGGCGCCCTCGATGTCGACGTCCGCGCCGCGCTGCTCGCCGCGCTGGACCATCTTGGCCTGGGTCGACCACGGCGAGTACTCGACGTCGACGTCGACCACCTCGGCCGAGGCGCCGTCCCGAGCGACCATCTCGAACGCGTTGATCCGCCCGATGATGATCCCGAGGTCGCCCCGGTACTTGGAGACCGAGATCTGGGAGTCCTGGAGGATCGGACGCTCGGCCACGAGCTTGCCGTCCTCGGCGCGGACCGAGATGACCTCCATCGTCACCCCGGCGTGCTTGCGCGCGGCCAGGCCGGCGCCGATCTCGAACCCGAGCAGCCCGCCGCCGAACAGCGCGTAGGAGTGGCCGTGGTCGTCGATCACCTTGGCCATCACGTCGATGACCGGCTGGGCCAGGCCCTCTTCGCCGCGCGCCCGGAACACCTTGGTGGCGCCGTAAGCGCCGACCGACTGGCACAGCTCGTCGGTCAGATCCTCGCCGCCGACGACGACCGCATGGCACTCGCCACCGATCTCAGACGCGCGCGCCGCGCCCTCTGACACCGCCCCGAGCGAGTTCTTGTTGAACGCGCCCTCGTAATGGAGAACGTATGTGAGCACGTCGGGCATCAGATCAGCTTCCTTTCCTCGAGCCACGCCACGATCTTCTCGACGGTCTCGTTCGTGTCCTCGTCTTCGATGATCTGCCCGGCCGGCTTGGCCTCGGGAGCGTGGAAGTCGCCGCACTCGACGCGGGATCCCTCACCCCCGACCATCGACGCGTCGATCCCGACGTCGCCGGTCCCAACCTTCTCGAGGGGCTTCTTGCGGGCGCCCATGATCGCCTTCAGCGACGGATACCGGGGCTCGTTGATCGCGTCGCCGACCGAGATCACCGCGGGAAGCCCGACCTGGACCGTGTCGTATCCGTACTCGGCCTGGCGCTCACACCGAAGACCGTCGTCGGAGACGTCCATCTTGATCACCTGCGTCAGCGACGGCATCTTCAGGTGGTCGGCGACCACCGCGCCGATCGTGTAGCACTCGCCGTCGTCCGATTGCTGGCCGAGCAACACCAGGTCCGGCTGCTCCTTCTCGAGCACCTTTGACAGCGCGTAGCCGGTCGCGGCGACATCCGAGCCCGCGAGCGCGTCGTCGCTCAGGTGCAGCGATCGGTCCGCGCCCAGGGACACCGCCTTGTGCAGCGCGCGCATCGCCGATTCGGGGCCCATCGTGACGGCCACGATCTCCTCGACCTCGACCGCGCCGCCCTCGCGGATCTGCATCGCCGCTTCGATGGCGTGGGTGTCGTAGGGGTTGAGGTTCTTCTCCCCCGACCGGTCCAGACGGCCCGTCGAGACGTCGATGCGTTTCTCGACCGCGGCGTCCGGAACCTCTTTCACGAGGACGCAAATCTTCAAGTGAAGCCTCCTAAAGGTTCAGAGGTGTCGCATATTACCCGGTTGACTGACGAGTCAATCGGTACCCAGGGAGCGGTCCGCTCAGGCCCGCACCGCATTGCGGATGAAGTCGACCGCCTGCTGCGTCGAGGCACCAGGCGTGAACACCTCCGCCACGCCGAGATCCTTCAGTTCCTGCACGTCGTCGGCGGGAATCGTCCCTCCGAGCGTCACCACCACATCGTCCACGCCCTGCTCCTTGAGCAGCTGCATGACCCGTGGTACCAGGGTCATGTGCGCCCCCGACAGGATCGACAGCCCGACCGCGTCGGCGTCCTCCTGGATCACGGTCTCGACGATCTGCTCGGGCGTCTGGTGCAGCCCGGTGTAGATGACCTCCATGCCGGCGTCGCGGAGCGCCCGGGCGATGATCTTCGCGCCGCGATCATGACCGTCGAGACCGGGCTTGGCCACGACGACGCGGATCTTCTTCTCGCTGGAGGCGCCCATGAGCGGACGTGCAGTGTAAAACGTCCTCGAGTGGGCGCGTCCGCTAAAAGACCGGCGCTTCGCTGAAGCTACCGAACACGGTCTGGAGCGCCGCGACGATCTCGCCCTCGGTGGCGTTCACCCGCGCCGCCTCGAGCAGCAGCGGCATCAGGTTCTCGCCCGGGTCCCGGGCAGCGTGTACGAGCCGCTCGAGCACGCCCTGGACCGCCTCGGAATCGCGCCGCTCGCGGACCGCCTCGACGCGGCGGATCTGCTCGCCCTCGAGCGCCGGGTCGATCCGGAGGATCGGCGTGGCGAGGTCGTCGCCCTCGGTGTACGCGTTGACGCCCACGACCTTGCGCTCGCCCGACTCGACCTCCAGCTGATAGCGGAACGCGGCGTCGGCGATCTCGCGCTGGGGGAACCCGCGCTTGACGGCCTCGACCATCCCTCCGAGCGCGTCGATCTTCGCGAAGTACTCGTACGCCTGCTCCTCCATCCGGTCGGTCAGCGCCTCGACCAGGTACGAGCCGCCGAGCGGATCGATCGAGTTCGCCACGCCGGTCTCCTCGGCGATGATCTGCTGGGTCCGGAGCGCCACCCGCACCGCCTGCTCGGTCGGGAGCGCCAGCGCCTCGTCGAACGAATTGGTATGCAGCGACTGGGTGCCGCCGAGGACGCCGGCGAGCGCCTCGATCGCGGTCCGCACGATGTTGTTGAGCGGCTGCTGCGCGGTCAGCGATACGCCGGCGGTCTGGGTGTGGAACCGCATCCGCCACGACTCGGGCTTGCGCGCCCCGAACGTGTCCCGCAACTCGCGCGCCCAGATCCGCCGCGCCGCGCGGTACTTCGCGATCTCCTCGAAGAAGTCGATGTGGGCGTTGAAGAAGAACGACAGCCGCGGCGCGAAATCGTCGACGTCGAGCCCGCGCGCCACCGCCTGCTCCACGTACGTAAGGCCGTCCTTGAGCGTGAAGGCGAGCTCCTGCGCGGCGGTCGAGCCCGCTTCGCGGATGTGGTACCCGCTGATGCTGATCGGGTGCCAGCGTGGCATGTGAACGGAGGACCACTCGATCATGTCGCCCACCAGCCGCATCGCCGGGTCGACCGGGAAGCACCACTCCTTCTGGGCGATGTACTCCTTGAGGATGTCGGTCTGGATCGTCCCCGCGAGCGCCTCGGGTCCGATCCCCCGCCGCTCGGCGGCGACCACGTAGAACGCGAGCATGATCGCCGCGGGCGCGTTGATCGTCATCGACACGCTGACCTGTTCGAGCGGAATGCCGTCGAACAGCGTCTCCATGTCCTCGAGCGTGTCGACCGCGACCCCCTCGCGCCCGACCTCGCCGAGCGAGCGCGGGTGGTCGGAGTCGAGGCCCATCAGCGACGGCATGTCGAACGCGGTCGACAGCCCGGTCTGCCCATGCTCGAGCAGGTAGCGGAAGCGCCCGTTGGTCTCCTGCGCGGTGCCGAACCCGGCGAACTGGCGCATCGTCCACAGCCGGCCGCGGTACATCGAGCCGTACACGCCGCGGGTATAGGGGAACTCGCCCGGGAACCCGATGGCCGCGTCCGGCTCGGCGGGGAGATCCGCATCGGTGTAGAGCGGCCGGATCGGCTCGCCCGAGATCGTCGAGAACGGCGCGTCCCGCTCGGGGGTGCGGGCAAACGTCTCGCGCTCCCAGCGCTCCCTGTCAGACACGCTCTCGCCGGTCGCCATGACCGAAGTCTAGGCGGTACCTACCGCAGCTTGGCTACGACGCCGCGCCGGCTCCGGCGAGCGTCCAGCCGCGACCGCCGCCGACCCGGCGCCACCCGCGACCGCGGCGCCGACCAGCCCGACCGCGGCCTTCAGCCGGCGCCCGAGCCGGTCGAAGCGGAGCAGCTCCCAGCGCTCCTCGCGCGCCGCCTTGGCCAGCGCCGAGTCCGGGTTGACCGCGACCGGATGGCCGACCAGCCGCAGCATCGGCAGGTCCGACGCCGAGTCGGAGTAGGCGTAGGACTCGGCGAGGTCGAGGCCTTCGCGCTCGGCGAGCTGCTCGATCGCCCGCGCCTTCTCGCTGCCGTAGACGAACAGCCCGGCCGGACGGCCGGTGTACACCCCGTCGACGACCTCCGAGAACTGCGAGCCGATCGCGCCGTCGAACGCGAGCACGCGCGCGAGCATCTCGGCCAGGTCCTGAGAGGCGGCGGTGACGATGTACACGCGCCGCCCCTCGTCCTGGTGGCGGTAGGCGATCTCGAGCACCTGCGGGTAGATCCGCGGCAGCACGCCCGCCAGCACGTCGACGCCGAGCCGCTCGAGGTCCCGCACGCGGGTGCCCGCCAGCGACGCCGAGATCCGGTTGCGGAGCTCGTGCGATGACTCGTCGCTCGCCCCACGCAGCCGGAACATCAGGTTGGCCCACCCGTCGGCGATCAGCTGGCGGCGGCTGAGCAGGCCCGCCCGGTATGCCGCGCGCCCGAACTGGAAGGCCGACGAGCCCTCCATGAGCGTCCGGTCGAGGTCAAAGAAAGCGGCAGGCGAGCCGTCAGCCGCCATTGACCTCGATGATCACGGCGTCGCCCTGGCCACCGCCCGAGCAGATCGCCGCGCAGCCGAGCCCGCCGCCGCGGCGGCGAAGCTCGAGCATCAGTGAGCCGAGGATCCGCGCGCCGGAGGCCCCGATCGGGTGGCCGAGCGCGACCGCGCCACCGTTGACGTTGACGCGGTCCTCGTCGATGCCGAGCATCCGCATCGAGTTCAGCGTGACCGACGCGAACGCCTCGTTGATCTCCCACAGGTCGATGTCCTCGACCTTGAGGCCCGCCTTCTCGAGCGCCTTCTTGGCGGCGTTCGCCGGGGTCCTCGCCAGATACGCGAAGTCGTCGGCGACCTGCGCGTGGGCGACGATCCGCGCCAGCGCGGTCTTGCCGTTGGCCTTGGCCCACTCGTCGCTGGCGACGACGAGCGCGCCGGCGCCGTCGTTGACGCCCGGCGAGTTGCCGGCCGTGTGCGTGCCGTCCTTCATGAAGATCGGCGGCAGCTTCGCGAGCGCCTCGAGGGTCGCGTCGCGCCGCGGCGACTCGTCGATCTCGACCACCGTGTCGCCCTTCTTGCCCTTGATCGTGACCGGCACGATCTCCTCGGGCAACCGGCCCTCGTCGGTCGCCTTGACCGCGAGCTGGTGCGAGCGCAGCGCCCAGCGGTCGAGGTCCACGCGACTCAGCTCGAGCTCGGCGCCGACCTCGCTCGCCTCCTGCGCCATGTGCTTGCCCGAGAACGGGTTGGTCAGCCCGTCGTTGATCATCGCGTCGATCGCCTTGCCGTCGCCCATGCGGAACCCGAATCGGGCCTCCTTGAGGAGGTACGGGGACTTCGACATCGACTCCATTCCGCCCGCCAGGCCGACCTCGAGATCGCCGACGCGGATCGCGTTGTCGAGCAGACAAGCCGCGCGGATCCCCGAGGCGCAGACCTTGTTGATCGTCTCCGAGGAGACCTCCTTGGGAATCCCTCCCTTGATCTGAGCCTGGCGCGACGGGATCTGCCCCTGTCCGGCCTGGAGCACCTGGCCCATCACGACGTGCTGGATCTGGTCGGGCGAGACCTCGGCGCGCTCGAGCGCACCTTGGATCGCGGTTCCTCCGAGCTCGGTCGCGTCGACAGTGGACAGGCCGCCTCCGAGCTTGCCGATCGGCGTGCGTGCGGCCGAGAGGATCACGGTGTTGGGCATCTTGTCTCTCTCTCCAGTGGTGGGTACGCAATCATCGTAGTGGCACTGGTATGTTCGGCCCGTGCACGTCGAGGCGACGACTGAAAGTGCGCTCGCCACCGGCGCCGACACGGTCGTGGTGGGGGTTTTCGAGGGCGACGACGTCGCCCACGATCTGCCCGGGGACGCGCTCAGCGCGCTGCTGGCCTCCGGCGAGGCACGCCGCGAGTTCAAGCGTCTCGCGGTCACCCACGCCGGCGGCGCCCGCGCGATCCTCGTCGGCCTCGGCGATCGCGACAGGTTCGACGCCGAGCGCGCGCGGGTCGCAGCGGCCGTGGCCCACGGTCGCGCGCGGGAGCTGGGGACGCGCACGCTGTGCTGGGAGGTGCCGCACCACGTCGGCGCGGACGTCGTCGAAGGACTCGTCCAGGGCACGCTGCTCCACGCCTACCGGTTCGAGCGCTACAAGCCGAGCCGAGGACTCGCGCAAGGTGCAGAAGCTCGTGCTCAGCTCGCACCACGACGTCTCCGAGCCCGTGCGGACCGCCGCGATTCTGACCACCGCCCAGAACCGGGCCCGGGACCTCGGCAACACCCCGGCCAACGACCTGCCGCCGGCGGCGCTCGCCGACTACGCCCAGGAGCTGGCGGGCACGCTCGGTATCCGGGCGACGGTGCTTGAGGAGCAGGAGATCCGCGAGGCGCAGATGGGCGCGTTCGCCGCGGTCGCCCAGGGCTCGCGCGAGCCCGCGCGGCTGATCCGACTCGACTACGACGGCGCCGGCGCTGGCGATGGCGATGAGGATTCCCCGCTGATCGCGCTCGTCGGCAAGGCGGTCACGTTCGACTCGGGCGGGATCTCGCTGAAGCCGGCGGCCACCATGCACGAGATGAAGTTCGACATGTGCGGCGGCGCCGCCGTGATCGAGGCGATCGCCGCGCTCGCGGAGCTGCGCGCGCCGGTCCGGGTGCTCGGCGTGATCGGCGCAACCGAGAACCTGCCGAGTGGCGACGCGGTCAAGCCCGGCGACATCGTCCGCGCGCTCGACGGCACGACGGTCGAGATCAACAACACCGACGCCGAGGGCCGCCTCGTGCTCGCCGACTGCATCTCCTACGCCCGGCGCGAGGGCGCGGAGCGGCTCGTCGACGTGGCCACGCTGACCGGCGGGATCGTGGTCGCGCTCGGGTCGACGTACGCGGGGCTGATGAGCAACGACGAGGCCTGGGCCGAGCGCGTGCAGGACGCCGCGCGGCGCACCGGCGAGCTCGTCTGGCGGATGCCGCTGAACCGCGACTACCGGGAGATGATCAAGGGCCGCTACGGCCAGATCGTCAACTCGACGACCAAGCGCACGGCGACCGCGCTGACCGCCGCCGAGTTCCTGCACCACTTCGCCGGCGACGCGCCGTGGGCGCACCTCGACATCGCGGGCACCGCCTACGACGTCCGTCGCCCGTACTTCGCCGACAAGGGCGCGACGGGCTACGGCGTCCGCCTGCTGGTCGACGTCGCGCGCGGCGGCGGTCAGCCGGCCGGCTCGTAGCTCACCGAGACTCCGAACGCGATCGCCGGCGCCATGAACCCGTGCGGGTGGCGACGGCGGTAGGCGCGATCCTCCGCGCCTAGCCGAGCCAACATCTTCTCGCCGGTCCGGTTGAGCTTGAACGTCACCGTGTGCCGCCCGGCGTTCGTAAACGTGACGAGCAGGGTCGAGACGATCCTCGTGCGACCCCGGCCCTTCGGGACGCCCGGTCCAATCGATGCCGTCGCGCAGCCGCCGCTTTCGCTCACGGCCGGCGGATCCGCCGCCACGCGGATCGTCGTGCCGGTCGCGTTGAACGCGATCTTGCCCGTCAGCGTGCCCGGCGTGGTCGCCCGGAAATGGATTGTGATCGTCTGAACGTGAGCGGTCGCAGCGTGCCGGACGACCTTGTCGACAGCATCTGCTGCCGACATGCACGCTCGCTGGACCTGGGCGTCGGGTGGGGACGGTCTGCCGGGTGACGTCCCAAAGGCAGCCGAGACGCCGAACGCACCCGCCGACCCAGCGACGACGAGCGCGATCGATGCGCAACGAAGTCTGGTGAGCATTTGAGGCGATTTATAGCCGGATCAGGCTGACGAAGCTACGCAGCGCGCCGACGCGCCCCTCAATCCGGACGCGCCGCGACGTGAACAGCCCGATCGCGGCCCGACCCCGGGCGTCCATCGGGCTCGGAACGCCGCCGATCGTCGGCGCAACCATCAACGCGGCCAGATCCGGGAGGGCCCCGCTGATGCGGAGGCCCGGCGCCAGAGCCGGCCCGTCCTCGACCAGTACGCCGTCCTCCCCGAACACGATCCGTATCGGCGGATAGGTCTCCTCCATCTGGAGCTCGACCTCGAGCCGGAGCGCGCGGGCCTGGGCGGGCCGACGCTGCACCCCGCGCTCGATGATGACCATGATCGCCGGCGCGAGCCCACCTTCGCGGAGCGTGCCGAGCCGGACCTCGGGGCAGTCGGGAGGGGCCATGGCCACGTCCTGATCGTAGGGCTGTGAGAATCCGAAGGCATGGAGTTCGATCTATCCGACCATCACCGCCTGCTCCAGCGAACCGTCCGCGAGTTCGCCGAGCAGGAGATCGCGCCGGTAGCCGAGGAGCTCGACCGGACGCATGCCTTCCCGTACGACATCGTCCGCCGCCTGGGCGAGCTCGACCTGATGGGGATCCCGTTCCCTGAGGAATACGGCGGCGCCGGCGGCGACTCGTTCGCGTACGCGCTCGCGGTCGAGGAGCTGGCGCGCGTTGACTCGTCGGTGGCGATCACGCTGTGTGCCCACACGTCGCTGGGAACCCAACCGATCTACCTGTTCGGGTCCGAGCCCCAGAAGCAGGAGTGGCTCCCGCGCCTGTGCAGCGGCGAGCGACTGGGCGCGTTCGGCCTGACCGAGCCCGAGGCGGGCTCGGACGCCGGCAACACCCGGACGCGCGCGGCGCTCGAGAGCGGCGAGTGGGTGATCAACGGCTCAAAGCAGTTCATCACGAACGCCGGCACCGACATCTCGGGCGTCGTCGTGATCACCGCGGTAACCGGCACCGGGCGCGGCAGCGACGGCCGGGGCGGCGAGCGGACGCCGGGCGAGCGCGAGATCTCGAACCTGATCATCCCCAACGGAACGCCGGGCTACGAGCCGGGCGAGCCCTACCGGAAGATGGGATGGAACGCGTCGGACACACGCCCGCTGACGTTCGACGACTGCCGCGTGCCCGAGGAGAACCTGGTCGGCCAGCGCGGCGCGGGCTTCCGCCAGTTCCTCCACATCCTCGACATCGGGCGGATCGGCGTCGCCGCGATGGGCGTCGGCCTCGCTCAGGGCGCGCTCGACCAGGCCCTCGCCTACGCCAAGGAGCGCCGCGCGTTCGGCCGCCCGATCTCGAAGTTCCAGGCGATCCAGACCAAGCTCGCGAACATGTCCACGGAGATCGAGGCCACCCGGCTGCTCGTCTACAAGTCCGCGTACCTCAAGGACCAGGGCGCGAACTTCACCCTGACCGCCGCCCAGGCGAAGCTCAAGAGCGGGCGCCTGGCCGTGCGGGCCGCCGACGAGGCGGTCCAGATCCACGGCGGCTACGGCTACATCGAGGAGTACCCGGTGTGCCGGTTCTACCGCGACGCGAAGATCCTGACGATCGGCGAGGGCACCGACGAGGTGCAGGAGATGGTGATCGCCCGCGCCCTGGGGGCATGACGCCCCGCCGGCGCGCGCTGATCGCGATCCTCGCCGCCTCGCTGATCTCGGCGGCCGGCGCCGGGGCGGCGTCGGCGCAGCTCCCGGCCGCGGCTCAATCGCGCCTCGAGGGCACGTTCCAGCTCATGGGGCGGGTCACCGTCGCGGACCACGTCCGCGGCGAGCACGTCGGCGAGTTCGTGCAGCGGACGTGGACGTTCACGCCGCTGTGCGTGTCCGGGCCGTGCGCCCAGGTCCGCCTGTTCCGGGGACGCGCGAACGCCACCGACGCGCTGATCCTGACCGAGACCTCGCCCGGGCATTACTCCGGCACGGGCCGCTTCTTCGCACCGCTGAAATGCGCCGGCCAGATCTACGCCACCGGCGAGGAGGTCCCCTTCGAGGTCAAGCTCCACGTCACCGCGACCGGCACGGCGCCCGACGGGACGACGGTGGCGACCCAGATCGGCGCCACCTACGTGAACAAATCCCGTCTGAACCTGACGCGGTGCGTGATCGTCCTCGGCCACGACGCCGCCCGGTACACCGGCAGCCAGGTGCCGGCTTAGCCTCGCGGACGCCACCGCCCGCGATCACGAGATCCGCAGGGACCGCAATACCCCACCGACCGCCGCGAGCTGCCGGCGCCGATCGGTCCGGGCGCCGGAGATCACGACGTACAGACACAACGGGCGACCCGCGGCCGTGAAGAAGTGCTGGGTCCCGGCCTGGTCCGGGCGGGGGTGGGCCAGCCCTCTGGCGCTGAAGCTGGTGGGATCGAGCGTCCGTGGCACCCGGCGGGGCGCGAACAGCCCCCGGCCCGGCTCGAGTCCCGCCCCCGGCAGGTACTCGGTCACCGCCACGAACGTCCCGCCGGCCGGCATCACCGCGGTGCTCTGGTCTCCGAACTCCCCGTCGTCGAGGGGAAGCTCGAAGTCGCCGGCGTGGAGGGTGGCGCCGCCGCCCGCGCGCTTGAACACCCGCCCGCTCCACCCGCGCGGCAGCTCGACCCGTAGCCCGTGAGCCTCGAGCGTGGTCACGACAGCGCGAGCGCGAGCACGAGCATCCCGGCTTGGGTTGCCACTGCGCCCCACCGGGCCCAAGCGCGCCATCGCGCAAGTCCACGATGGAAATCGAACAGTTGGCGCTGGCTTCGCACGCGGGCGGCAGCCAACGGGGTGAGGCCGCGCACCGCGCCGAAGCAGCCGAGGACGATCGCGCCGGCCGGAGCGCTCGCCGTCAGGAACGCCGCCAGCACCGTCACGTATGTCGCCGCGCTCGACACGATCGTGGTCACGCCCAGCCCGAGCTGCGCACCGTATCCGGCGCCGTACACCCAGCCTCGATAGCGGTCGAGCCAGCGCTCGTCGACCTGCCGCCGGGGCCCGGGAACCGCCAGGGGCAGGCCGTCCAGGACGATCGCGACTCCTATCGCTGCCAGCAGCACCGCCAACCCGGAGTGCGCCGGCAGCGCGACCGAGCCGAGCGCTCCGAGGGCCGCGCCGGCGGCGGCCGACGCCGCGGTGGCGCCGATCAGGAACGCGGTCACGGTCACCCACCAGTTTGAACGTCGGCCCCGCTCTCCGAGCGGGGTGATGCTCGCGAGCATCGACTCGCCTCAGGGCGACCACGCGGACGCCACCGCGCCCGTGATCGCCGAGGCGCAACCAAGGAGCAGCACCCCGCTCAGACGCGTCCCCCCGGGAACAGACTCGGATGCTCGGGCCCGATGCCGGCCGTCGCCAGCCGCTCGTCGAGCCCTCGCTGGTCCTCGACCGCATCGCCGACGAGCGACGCGAGCGCGGTCCACGTGGTGGCGACTCCCTCGCCCCTGATGGCGCCGTCCTCGACGAGCACGAAGTACGGGGTGCCCGGGACACCGTAGTCCTCCCACGCTTGCGAGGACATCACGACCGGCACGGCATCGGGCGCGAGCCTGCGCAACTTGGCGGGTTGCTCGCGATCGGCTCCGCGGGTCACGATCACCGTGCGCAGCTCGGGCGCGGACCGGCTGTCGCCCAGCCGCTCCCAGAACGCGCCACAGCTCGTGCAGCCGCTGCTGAGGAACGCGAGCAGCGTCGGCGTCCCGTGGAAGGCGAGTTTGACGGCGTCGCCGGTGAGGGTGACGCCCGCGAGCTCCGCCGCGGCCGTTTGCACCCGTGCTCCCGCCGGGGGCTCGGGCAAGTCTGGCGCGCCCGAGTCCTCCGGGCCGAGCCGGCGCAGGATCGCCGCGTGGCTGCGCAGGAGCGCCGCGACGAGCACGACGAGCACGACCAGCAGCACGGTCTCGACCGAAACCAGCGCGACCACCTACGCTCCGCCTCCTCCCGGGAGCTGCAGCGCCAGGCCCTCGAGGCAGGGGTTGTTGTGCGTACAGGTCCGGTTGTCGACCATCTCGGTGCCGTTGCAGTTCATCGAGGGCACGGTCGCGGGGTTCTGGCACACGACCAGCCGGCACACGACCTCGGTGGTGCCGCCGATCTGAGTGTTGCACTGCCCGTAGCGGAAGTGGTTGCAGTCGACCGCCCGATGGGCGCAGTCGCCGTGGGCGCACTGGCAGCCGCCCGGGAACACGGTGCCCGGGATCCGGTTGCAGTCGAGGTAGTAGCGCACGCCCTCGTCGTGGCAGAGGCCGTGGCCGCGGTAGCTCGTGCACTTCCACCAGCCCGCGATGTACGTGTCCGGCGGGCAGACGTTATTGCCGTTCTCGATCTCACAGCAGAACGCCGTGTAGCCGTCGGTGCACTTCGTGCCCTTGGCGCAGTCGCCGGGCCCGAGCACCGCCCACGCCGTTCCCGGGCGGACCAGGTAGCGGACCGGCGCCACCGCGAGCGCCGAGCCGGCCACCGCCGCGCGCGCCAGCACCCCACGCCGTGAGGTGCGCCGCTCGAGCAGCGCCCCGACGCGTTCAACGATGCTCACCCGTCCTCCCAGGCTGCCCATGCGCGCGGCACCACCGTGTAGACGAGGACAACGGCGTACACCGCAGCGGCGACCCCGACCAGCAACACCGCCGTCTGCGCCACCGGGCGGCCCCACAACCAGCCGAGCCCACGGACCCCGGCCAGGGACGCGCCCACCGCCACCGACCCCAGAAGCCCGCTGGCGATCACGTGGGCGCGCGACACGGGCAAGTCGTTCTCTCCAAAGCACCCGCACGCCAGGCGACGGCGCATGAGGACGACGGCCACTCCCGCGAACAGCGCGTAGACCACCGCGAGCGCCACCGCCAGCCCCGGGGTCGGGTGCACCGCACACGCGGCGCCGAGCGCCACCTCGCCGGCCCCGAGAGCGCGCATCGCCGGCCCGGAGGAGCGCACCTTGAGCGCGCCCGACACGCACAACAGCAACGAGGCGACCAGGAACGCCGGCGCGAGCGCGGCGCTCATCGCGCGAGCTCCTCGGCTCGCCGCTCGAGCACGGTCGCCGCCGCGCTGGCGGGGTCGATCTCGCGCGCCACGACCCGGTCGAGCAGCCGCTGGACCTCGGGATCCTCGCGGACCGACGCCTCGAGCTCGCGGCGCATGCGGTAGGTCGCCAGCGCCAGCACCTCGTTCATCAGGTTGCGGCGCCGGCGCTCGGATAGCGTGCCCTCGGCCTCGACGTAGGCGCGGTGCTCGGCGAGCTTGTCGGCCAGCTCCTCGATCCCGACGCCGTTCACGGCCTCGGTCTTGACGATCGGGACCTTCCACCCCTCCCTCGGCCCGAGCGCGAGCACGTTCTTGATCTCGCGCACCATCGTGTCGGTCAGCGGGTGCTCGGCCTTGTTGACGACGATCACGTCCGGGATCTCCATCACCCCGGCCTTGAGCGCCTGGATCGAATCGCCCGAGCCGGGCATCAGCACGAGCACGATGGTGTCGGCGTGGTCGATGATGTCGACCTCGGCCTGGCCGACGCCGACGGTCTCGAGCAGGACGATGTCGCGCCCCGAGGCGTCCATCAACAGCGCGGCCTGGAGCGCGGCCTCGCTCAGGCCGCCGAGCGCGCCGCGGCTGGCCATCGAGCGGATGTAGACGCCCGGGTCGAGGAAGTGGTCGGTCAGGCGGATCCGGTCGCCGAGCAGGGCGCCCTGGGTGAACGGCGAGGTCGGGTCGATCGACAGCACGGCCACGGTCCGGTCGCGCGCCCGCTCGAGCTTGGTCAACGCGCCGAGCAACGTCGACTTCCCGGCCCCCGGAGGCCCGGTGATGCCGATCACAGAGGCGCGGCCGGTGCGCGGATAGACCTCCTTGACCAGCGCCCACCCCTCGGGGTCGTCGTTCTCCACCAGCGAGATCCCGCGGGCGAGCGCCCGGCGGTCACCGGCGAGGAGCCGTTGTGCGAGCGATTCGTCAGCCCCAGCCATCCTTAGGGAGCAAATCATGTCACCTGACCGCATGCAGGCCGCACCTCAACTCCCTACGATCCCTGCGGTGCAGTCGGTGAGCACCGAGCAGCTCGAGCGGACGCGGGGCGGGCGGGGTGGGCGGGACCCAAATCCCATCCCGGCGCTGGTCCGCTCCGGCCCGCCTCCGTTGCACGGCGGCCCGCTGACGTTCCTGCGGTTCGCCCGCGAGCACCACATGCTGAAGCCCGGCTACGCGCTGCTGGTCGCCCGCTGGCTGTGGCTGAAGCTGCGCTGGCGCGGGCGGCTGAAGACCGACGGCCTGTGCTTCGTGTGCCCGGGCGTGAAGTTCGAGATCGGACGCAATGCGCATGTGAGCCTCGGCCGCTGGTCGTGGCTCGGCCACGGCTGCAAGATCCGCGTGCACGAGGGCGAGCTGTCGATCGGAGCCAAGTCCGTGTTCGGCCAGGAGTGCACGATCTCGGCCTTCCAGCACATTCAGGTCGGGCGCGAGTGCATCGTCGCCGACAGGGTGATGATGATCGACTTCGACCACGGGATGGTCGAGGTCGAGCGGCCGATCCGCGAGCAGGGGATCTACAAGCGCGACGTCAACGTCGGCCACAACGTCTGGATCGGCTACGGGGCGTGCCTGCTGCGGGGCGTGACGGTCGGCGACAACTCGGTGATCGGAACCAGCTCGGTCGTCACCTCAGACGTGCCGGCGAACGCGGTCGTCGCCGGCGCCCCGGCCCGCCTGATCCGGATGCGTAAAGCGCCAAGGACGTTCCGCTGGGGGTAGCGCCCACTTAGTGGACCGGTGCCGTGCGGCCGTCAACGTCGGTCATCAACGAACCCAACACGGGCGTCCCCCAGCCCGAAACGTAGTCCCACCCCGGCAGCGCCTGGTAGAAGCCGTTGGTGCCGGCCTGGTAGTCGTTGAAGTCGCGGGCGTAGTCGGTCGCGTTCTCGGCCACCCGGTAGATGTCGGGGTCGGCGAACCCGGTGCCGCGGCGCGACGCGGCCTGGATCCGCGTCCACATCCCGACCATCAGCGGCGAGGACAGGCTCGTCCCGCCCTCGCTCGAGGCGCCACCGAGCTCGTCGCTGTAGATGTCGTACGAGCTCGTCGCGATGTCGCCCGACTCGTCGGCCACGTCCGGGATTCCGCGGCACGTCCCGAGGCTCGTGTTCGGGTTGCCGGCGACATCGGACAGGCACGGCCGGTCGACGTTCGAGTCGCCATGCTGGAACGCCGGCTCGGGGATGAAGAAGCTCTGTCCGCCGCCGCTGTACGGCCACGGGTACTCGAGCGCCCGCTGCGGCGGATTGCTGGCGTCGGGATACAGGACGGTCCCGCCGACCGCGACCACGTACGGGCTCGCGGCCGGGTAGTTGACGATCGGGATCCCCTGGTTGGCGACGCCGTTGCCGGCTCCCGCATCCGGTCCCAAGACGAGGACCGGACACGAGGAGCCGGTGTCTCCGGTGGCTGCGAACAAGGTCCGGCCCTCGAGCACTCCTTGCTCGAGGGTCTGCTCGGCGACCGGCTCGAGCGCGTCGGGCGCGCCCGTGCCGTACAGGGCGTTCTGGTCGACGTTGTTGTTGAACTGCGGCGGGATCGTGCTCTCGAGCGTCGCGTTGGCCGGCGTCGTCTCGCATTCGCCGAACGACGCGTTGGCTTGCTTGGGCCCGGTGGGGTCATCGATCCACTTGACGAAGTCGGACTCGACGTCGGGGTCGATCAGGTGCTCTGAGAAGTACAGGTGCACCTTCTTGACGTCGGGCGCCACGCCGGTCGAGGACTGCGTGTCGAGCTCCCACTCGACGTTGCCGCCGGTGTCGGAGAAGTCGCCGTCCTTCGGGATGTCGGTGACCTGGACCGGCACCTTCGGCAGGTTGTGCTCGGACTCGAAGATCGCGAGGTCCTTCACCGTCGTGGTCGAGTCGCCCGAGCCCATGATCGCGATCGACTGCCCCTGACCCATGTTGTTCGACGGCATGTCGTAGATCGCCCACATGTCCTGCGGCGTCAGCTCGGCGGGGATCGTCGGCACCGACGCGGCCGGAACGCTCAGCTTCTTTGATTGGGATACCCCGCCCACCCCGCCCGGCAGGCCGGGGAGTGACCCGAGCACATTGTCGATCGTGCCGGTCAGCGCGCCCTCGCCCGGGATCGACGGGAGCGACGCCGGCGCGGTCGACAGGCCGAGCACCGTGGATCCCGGCGCCGGCACGCCCTTGTGAGCGTTCTCGAGTGGCGTGGTCGGATGCTCGAGCGTGTTGAGCCCGACGACGTCGAGGATGCCGAGGTGCGCCGGGACGCTCGGCGCCGACGCGTTGGCCAGGAAGCTGGTGCCCTTTGCCGTGTAGCGGTTCTCGTGCGTTCCGAACAGCGCGTCGACCTGCTTGACGGTGGCGCTGAAATCGACGTAGTTCCGCGCGCCCGCGCTGTCCATGATCTGCGCTCCACCCTTCTTGAGCCAGCTGAGGACCTTGTTGAAGGTGGCCTTCGACACCGCGAACCGCGAGTCGAACTGCGCCGGCGTGAGGAAGTGCTGGTAGTCAGGGCTGGCGGGGTTCTGCTCCGCCCGCGCGAGCGCGGCCTCGCCGCGTGCGTTCGGGTCCTTGAGCCCGATGCCGACCGTCATCACCTGCGAGGGGCTGGCGGCGCCGTGCCTGGTCGCGTAGCCGAGCGCGAGCACGTCGCGGGGGAACCAGACGCGCGTCGTCGAGGGGCGGTGCCTGGTGGCGCGCTTGGCGGCGGCCGGCGCCGCCGGAATGAATGCGGCAACAGCGAGCGCTGCGGCGATCGCGGCGCCCGTGCGTAGCCGAAGATGTGACATGTGCGGACCCTGCCTTCCGGATGTCAATTGGCCAATATTTAGTTTCGCGGTCTTGAAGCCTACGTCCCCGCCATCGGGCGATGCGCCGGTTCAGCCGGTGCGGCAAACCGCGAGGAAATCGAGCGCGCGGTCGAGTCGATCGGTCCGCAGCGCGAAGTCGCTCGAGGCGATTGCCGGCGTGAACCGGCCGTAGAACGCGTCGGTGACGCCGAGGCGGGAGTGCACCGCGTCCCAACCGAGCGCGAGCGCGACCTCGTGGACGCGCAGCTTGCGGGCATGGAACAGCCCGAGGATCTCGACGTGGGCGAACGTGCCCCGGCACAGCTCTCCGAACTCTGACGCGCGGTACTCCCGCAGGTGCCAGGGGTTGTCGGACTTCGCGTGCCCCGCCGGCGCGAGCTTCAGCACGTTCGGCGTCGACACGTACGCACGGCCGCCCGGCTTGAGGATCCGGCGGAAGTGCCCGAGCACCGCTGGCGGATCGATCACATGCTCGATCGTCTGGAGGAACACGACCGCGTCGAAACTCGCGGGCTCCCCGTAGGACTCGACCGCACCCCACTCGAACGTCAGGTTCGGGCCTGTGTACCGGAGCATGGCGTGCTCGTGCGCCTCGGGATTGCCGTCGACCCCGACCACCCTCGCGGCTCGGCGGGACAGCACCTCTGACCCGTAGCCCTCGCCGCAGGCCATGTCGAGCACGAGACCGCCGGCAACCCGCGCGGCGATCCATTCGTACACCGCCAGATGCCGGCGATACCAGTAGTTCTCGGCTGGTACATCGGGCAGCGTGCGCTCGCCGGTCAGCTCGAGCGGGGGGACTCCCGGAGGTTGGTTCTGCTGAACGTAGAGGCTCACTCGCGCCGACCCTAGGGTAATGTGGCGCCGCGATGGAGGCACTGCGGAGCGAGGCGATGCGGAGCGACGGACAGCGGCGCGCGGACGAGATCCGCGATGCCAACACCCGCTACCACGACGTCGCCGCCGACAGCTACGACTCCAAGTGGGGCATCGACTTCGGCGACGTCGGCCAGGGACAGGTCGTCGGCAAGCTCCGCAAGCTGCTCGGCGCGGCCGCCCTTGACCGCGGGTTCGATCGCTCGCTCGAGGTCGGCGCCGGCACCGGCTACTTCAGCCTGAATCTGCTGCGGGCGGGCATCGTCCGCGACGCCACGTGCACCGACATCTCACCCGGAATGGTGCGTACGCTGGCGGCGAACGCCGACCGGCTCGGGCTGAACGTGAACAGCCTGCGGGCCGACGCGGAGTCGCTGCCGTTCGCAGCCGCGAGCTTCGACCTCGTGCTCGGCCACGCCGTGCTCCATCACCTCCCCGACCTCGAGCGCGCGTTCTCCGAGTTCCATCGCGTCCTGAAGCCCGGCGGGCGGATCGTGTTCGCCGGCGAGCCCTCGCGCGTCGGCGACCGGATCGCGGCGATCCCCAAGCGGGGCGGGTACGCGGTCGCGCCGGCGTGGCGCCGCGCGCTCCGCGCCGGGCTTCCGCCGCCCCCGGACCCGGGATCGCACAACGGCAGCGATCACGGGCTCGAGCAGGTCGTGGACATCCACGCGTTCGACCCGGACGACCTCGCTCGGCTCGCCCGCGCCACCGGCTTCGACGATGTTCGCGTCCGCGGCGAGGAACTCCTCGCGAACTGGTTCGGCTGGTTCAATCGCGCGCTCGAGGCGACCGCCAATCCGGCCGACGTGCCGATGCTGTGGCGCCAGTACGCGTTCCGCGGCTACCTGCTGCTCCAGCGCGTCGACGAGCGGCTGCTCGAGCCGGTGCTGCCGCCGGCGATCTTCTACAACCTGCTCGTCACCGCCCGCCGTCCGTAGAGCACCCGCCCTCCGTAGACTCGCGGGGCGGATGCCCGAAGGCCCCTCGCGCGAGTTCCCGCTGTTCCCTCTCGGGATCGTGGCGTTGCCCGGAGAGCTGATCCCGCTGCACATCTTCGAGGAGCGCTACAAGACGATGATCGACGAGTGCATCGGCGCCGAGCGCGAGTTCGGGATCGTGTGGCTGTCCGACGACGGGCTGCGCGACGTCGGCTGCGCCTGCGCGATCGATCGCGTCCTCGAGCGGATGGACGACGGCCGGATGAACCTGGTCGTCCGGGGCACGAGACCATTTCGTGTTCTCGAGCGCCAGGGCCACCTCCCCTATCCGGCCGGCGTGATCGAGTTCGTCGAGGACCGGGAGGACGAGGTCGACGCGGACCTCGCGAAGGGCGCACACGAGGCCTACGCCGAGCTGTACAAGCGCGCCACCGAGCGCGACCCCGACCCGGACGACGTGGCCGGGATGAGCGCATACGCGATGGCGGCCACCGTCGACTTCGGCCTCGACGCCAAGCAAGGCCTGCTCGACATGCGCTCCGAGAACGCCCGCCTACGGCTCGTGACCCGGCTGTTCCGGGCCGCGATCAAGCGGCTCGAGCTCGTCGACAAGGTGCAGGAGCGCGCGCGCTCCAACGGCAAGGTCCGCTTCGGCGCCAGCTAGGCGTTATAGATCACCATCGCCACCCCGAAGATCACGCAATAGATCCCGAATGGCGTCAGCGTGCGCGTCTTGAAGTACCTCGTGAGGTAGTGCACGGTGAAGATTGCGGTGATGGCCGCGGAGATGGCCGCGATCACCGCGTCCCCGCGGATGCCGGCGCCGAGCGAGCCGGTCAGATCGCCGAACTTGAACAGGCCGGCCGCCAGGATCGGCGGCGTCGCGAGCAGGAACGCGAACCGGGCGGCGTCCTCGTTGTCGAGGCCGCGCACGAGTCCGGTCGCCATGCACAGGCCATCGCGGCTGAGTCCGGCGATCAGCGCGAAGCTCTGGGCGATGCCGATCACGCCGGCCTCCTTGTACTCGAGCGTCTCGAGCCGGCGGCCGCCGTCGCGCTTCATGCCCTCGCGGGCGGCGAGCGCGCGCACGTCGGCGCGTCGCCGGAATCGCTCGGCGCCGAGCAGGATCAAGCCGTTGATGACGAGAAAGATCGACGCCGCCAGCGGCTTGGCGAGCGCGACGCGGATCGGATGCTCGAGGAGCAGGCCGAGGATGCCCACCGGGATCGTCGCGAAGATGATCAGCCACGCCAGCCGCTCGGTCGACGTGTCGATCCGGCGCTTGCGAACGGTCGCGAAGAACGCGCCGATGACCTCCACCCACGTTTTCCAGAAGTAGATCAAGAGGCCGACCGCGCTTCCGACGTGCAGCATGACCACGAACGCCAGCCACGGCGACTCGGGCTCGGACTGCCAGGCCACGATGTTGCTCCACCCGAACAGGTTCGGGAATATGACCGTATGGCCGAGGCTCGAGATCGGGAACAGCTCGGTGACGCCCTGAAGAACCCCCAGGACAATCGCCTGGAAGGTCGTCATGTGAGCTGTGGTGGCAGCGAGGTTGATCACGAGCGTGGACGGTAGCGGTCCTCATAACCAGCGGATAAGGCTTAAGAGGATCCTCAAGAAGGAAGTCCGCATGGATTTGCGGCCGCCTGTACTACAAACAACTCCAAATCCGACAATTCCTTGTGCGACAGCCCAGCTGTATCCGGAAATGAGATCGTGCCGTTCTGCACTTTCACCGTGTACGAGTACACGCTCCGGGCAGTCGTCGAGAAACGCAGCTTGGCACTGACATCGGTGTTCAGGTCGGTCGCGATATCGCGCGCCTGCAGCAGCTGGGGGTCGGGGAGATTCTTCGGTTTGCCCCCGTTGCACGAGATCGTCCCGCCGTCGTTCACGAGCAGCGTCAGCTTCTGACCCTGGGCGCCGGTGCGCGTGACCAGGAACAGATCGGGCTCCTCCACCTCGAAGCCGCAGCCCGCCACGAGCACGGCACAGACGACGATGGCGGCGGCGGTACGCGCTCTCATTCAGCGCCAACCACCAGCGCCGCGCCGCCACGTCGCGGATCTCCCCCACCCGAGACCCGGCCGTTCTGCTCGCGCGCGACGGCCTGCACGCCGCCGAAGAACAGGTTGAGCTCGCGGAACCGGCTGATCGTCCAACCGGCGCGCTCGAGCGGGTCGGTGTCGATCCCCGGCTCGGCGTACACAACGCCATCCTCGAAGTGGACCCGCGGGGCCTGGACGGCGTCGCCCGCCTCCATGCCGTCGTCGATCACGCGGATGATCGTCTGGAGGATCGCCGAGCGGATCCGGTTCGAGCCGGCGCTCCCCAGCACCAGCTCGGGCGCCCCGTCGCGGAGCACGGCGGTCGGCGACATCATGCTCGGCATCCGGCGGCCAGGCGGGTAGCGGTGAAAGCCCAGCGGGTTGAGATCCTGCTCGCCGAGCATGTTGTTCAGGTGCACGCCCGTGCCGGGCACGACGACGCCCGAGCACGATCCGTTCGAGCACGTCACCGAGCACGCCCAGCCCTCGCGGTCGAGCACCGAGACGTGCGTGGTCGACCCGAGCGGGGAGCGACGGGCCAGGAACCGCTTGACGAACTCCGGGTCGCCGAGCCCGTCGAGGAACTCGGGTGTGCGCTCGGACTGCGTCCGCTCCATCGTGTCCACGACCTGCGCCACCTCGGGGCGGTGGGCGGGGTCCGGGTTCTCGTCGAGTAGCGCGAGCGCGTGGGCGAGGAGGATCCCGCCGGCCGAAGGAGGTGGGTTCGTGACCACCTCTCGCCCACGATACGAAACCCGGATCGGGGCCCGTGACACGACCTCGTAGGCGGCGAGATCGTCGGCGGTGACCATGCCGCCGCGCGCCGTGAGCCAGTCGACGATCGCCGCCGCGACGTCGCCCGAGTAGAACGGCGCCGCCCCCTCCGCCCCCAGCCGCTCGAGCGCGTCGGCGAGCTCCGGCTGGCGGACCACGTCGCCGGCCTGCACGACCCGTCCGTCGGGCGCGAACAGCGCGGCGCACTCGGGCGTCGAGGTGACGATCCCGGCGAGGATTTCGATCACGTACGCCTGCGGCCCGTTGAGCTCGACCCCGTCCCGCGCGAGCTTGGCCGCCGGCCGGACCAGTTCGGCGAGCGGTATCCGCCCGAACCGCGACGACGCCTCGCACACGCCCGCCGCCACCCCGTAGGTTCCGACCGACGCGGGCCCGATGTTGAACACCTGGATCGCGTCGCCGAACGACACGCTCACGGGCACGAGCGTCGCCAGCGCGCCGGCGGGGATTCCGCGCCCGGGCGCCTCGACGAAGAAGTCGAGCAGCACCGGCTCCTTTCCGGGCTCGACCACGAGCATGTAGCCGCCGGCGCCGAGGCTCGTCAATAGCGGCTCGCAGGCAAACGACGCGAGCATTGCCGCGAGCGCGCCGTCGACCGCGTTGCCGCCACTGCGCATCGCGTCCGCACCGGCGCGGGCGCACACCGGATGCCCGGCGGCGATCACGCCGAGCGGCTCGGCCATTACCGATGGCCCCGCTGGCCCGTCAGCGGCGTGGGATGAACTCCGGGACGTCCAAATCCATCGTCCCGGAACGCTGCCGCACGCGGCTGACGCGGGGCTCGCCCGACGGCTCGCGCAGCGCCTGACCGCGGTCGCGGGTGGCGCGCTCGTCCGAGCGCGCACCCTCGCGGCCCAGGTCGCGCGGGCGCGTGCGCCCGTCGCCGTAGCCGGTGGCGATCACCGTCACCCAGACGTGATCGGCGAGCTTCTCGTCGACCATCGCCCCGAAGATGATGTTGGCGTCCGGATGGGCGGCCTCGGCCACGGCCTTGGCCGACTCGTTGACCTCCCACAGCGACAGGTCGGGGCCGCCGGTGATCGAGAGCAGGATCGAGCGGGCGCCCTCCATGCTCGTCTCGAGCAGCGGCGAGGACACGGCCCGCTCAGCCGCCTCGATCGCGCGCCGGTCGCCGGTGCCCATCCCGATCCCGAGCAGCGCCGTGCCGGCGCCGGACATGATCGTGCGCACGTCGGCGAAGTCGAGGTTGATCAGCCCGGGCAGCGTCACCAGGTCCGAGATCCCCTGGACGCCCTGGCGCAGCACGTCGTCGGCGACCCGGAACGCCTCGACCATCGAGACGTTGCGGTCGAGCACCGACAGCAGTCGGTTGTTGGGGACGACGATCAGCGTGTCGACCTCGTCGGCCAGCTCGGAGATGCCAAGCTCGGCCTGGTCGCGCCGGCGCGTGCCCTCGAACTGGAACGGCCGCGTGACGATCCCGACGGTGAGCGCGCCGAGCTCGCGAGCGATCTGAGCCACGATCGGTGCGGCGCCGGTCCCGGTGCCGCCGCCGGCGCCGGCAGCGATGAACACCATGTCCGATCCGCGCAGCATCGCCTTGATCCGGTCGTACTCCTCGCGCGCCGCGGCCCGCCCGAGCTCAGGGTTGGACCCCGAGCCGAGCCCGTGCGTGATCGCGTCGCCGATGTGGAGCGTCTCGTGGGCGGCCGATTGCTGGAGCGATTGAAGATCGGTGTTGACGGCCAGGAACTCGACGCCCTCGATCTCGGCCTCGACCATTCGGTTGATCGCGTTGACGCCGGCGCCGCCGACGCCGACGACCCGCAGCACCGGCCCGCCGGCCGGCCTGCCGGTGTAGCCCTCGTCGCGCGTCACTCGCGCGTACACGTCGGGCTCGGGCTCGCGCTCGGGAGCGGCCGGCTCGGGAGACACCGGGCGCGCGAGCACGTTGTCGGGGATGTCCGCGGAGAACGCATGGCGCAGACGCTCGTGCGGGAGCGGGATTCTCGGCTGTTGGTCGACCTCGGGCTCCGCCGGCGCCGCCGGGCGTTCGCTCGCTGCGGGCACATCCGGGGCCGGCGACGCGGCGGGGCGCCCTTCCCCATCGTGCGCGTCGTCGACGTCCTGGGCGGTCTTCCGGAACAGCGCGGCGAGTGGTCCCTCGCGCATACTCGCGCGCTTACCGCTTGGCATTGGAAAGGACCTCCTTCGCGAGCTGCCGATAGGCGTGTGCGGCCAGACCGTCGGGATCGTACTTCAGGACCGACATTCCTCTCACAGGGGCCTCGGCGAAGCGGATCGTCTTGCGGATCCGCGAGGCGAATACTTGATCCCCGAAGTTCTCTTCCAGCAGCTCGATCGCTTCCTTGGCGTGCAACGTGCGAGTGTCGACGAGCGTCGGCAGGATCCCCTCGATTTCGACGTCCGGGTTCAGGTTCTCGCGGATCATCGCCAGCGTGTTCTGCAGCTGGATCAGGCCGCGCATCGACAGATATTCGCATTGCACGGGGACGATCACCTTATTCGCGGCCGTCAGCGCGTTGATCGTGAGCAGCCCGAGGCTCGGTGGGGTGTCGATGAACACGTAGTCGTAGTCGTCCTCGACCGGCTTGAGGGCCTTCTGCAGCGAGCGCTCGCGGCCGATCATCGTCGACATCGCGATCTCCGCCCCGGCCAGGTCGATCGACGAGCAGGCGACGTCGACCTCGCGCTTGCGGATGACCTCGCGGATCGAGATGTGGTGGACGAGCACGTCGTACATCGACTTCTCGAGCGTGTCCGGATCGATGCCCTGGGACATCGTCAGGTTGCCCTGCGGATCCATGTCGACGCACAGGACCCGATGCCCCCCCTCGGCGAACGCCACGGCGAGGTTGAGCGTCGTCGTGGTCTTGGCGACGCCACCCTTCTGATTGGCGAACGCGATCACGTGGCTCATATCGACCGGAGTATTCGCAGCACGCGGGCGGAATCCTCCGCGATTGCCTGAATCCCCGCGTGAGCCGACCTGATCCGCGCGTCCGCCAACCGAATCCTCCGCGCCCGCCCCCCGCTATGTTCGAGTGCCGTGTCCGCCCTCCTGGACAAGCGCCTCGTGTTCGTCACGGGCAAGGGCGGCGTCGGTAAATCCACGGTCGCGATCGCGCTCGGCCTGCTCGCTGCGCGCCGGGGCCTGCGCACGATCGTCGCCGAGCTAGCCAGCCAGGACCGGATCCAGGGGCTCTACGACGCCCAGCGCGAGCAGTTCCGCGAGATGGAGCTCGAGCCCGGGCTGTTCACGATCTCGATCGATCCCCAGCAATCGATGGAGGAGTACATGCGGGTCAAGGTCGGCACGCTCGGGCAGGCGCTCGGCTCGAGCCGCCTGTTCCAGGCGTTCGCGATGGCCACGCCCGGGATGCGGGAGCTGCTCAGCATCGGCAAGGTGTGGGAGCTCGCGCAGCTCGACCGGCGCACCCGCGGCGCCGCGCCGTACGACCTGGTGATCGTCGACGCGCCGGCGACCGGGCACGGCGTCGGGCTGCTGCGTACGCCCAGGACGTTCGCCGACATCGCCCGGGTCGGCCCGATTGCCCACCAGGGCGCGGTGATCGCCGACACGATCGCCGACCGCGACTTCACCGGCGTGATCGCGGTATCGACTCCCGAGGAGATGCCGGTCAACGAAACGCTCACGCTCGTCGACGAGCTTGCCCGAGACGACCTCGCGCTCGACCTGGTGATCGTCAACGCGGTGTACCCAGCCCGGTTCGAGGAACCCGAGATCGCCGAGCTGACCGGGGCGCTGTCGAAGACGCGCTCCGCGCTGGCCCGGTCCGCGCTCAGGGCGGCGCTGTCCGAGCACGCTCGCGCGGCCACCCAGCGCGAGCAGCGCGACCGGCTCCGCGAGCACGTCGATGGCCGCCTCGTCGAGCTCCCGTACGTGTTTGCCGCCCAGCTCGGGTTGCCCGAGCTGGGGCGATTGGCGCAGGCCCTCGAGGCGTCGCTGTGAATGTGGCCGAGATGCTCGACGGCAAGCGCGTGTGCGTGTGCGCCGGCTCCGGCGGCGTCGGCAAGACCACGACGTCGGCCGCGATCGCGCTCGGGGTGGCGGCGCGCGGCGCCAAGGTCGCGGTTGTCACGATCGACCCGGCCAACCGCCTGGCCGATGCGCTCGGCCTCGAGCAGCTCGAGAACGAGCCCCGCCGGGTCGAGCCCTCGCGGCTGGCCGCGGGCCCGCTCGAGGTGCGGGGCGAGCTGTGGGCGATGATGCTCGACCCCAAGCGGACGTTCGACGAGTTGATCGAACGGAGCGCGCCCGACCCCGGGCGGGCGGAGGAGATCAAGGCCAACCGCGTGTATCGCGAGCTGTCGACCGCGGTGTCGGGCTCGCAGGAGCTCACCGCGATCGCCAAGCTCTACGAGCTCGTCCAGGAGGATGAGTTCGACCTGCTCGTGCTCGACACGCCGCCGTCGCGCAACGCGCTCGAGTTTCTCGACGCGCCGGGCCGGCTCAACTCGTTCCTCGAGGGCAAGGCGCTCAAGGCGTTCCTGCGCCCGACCGGCTTCGGCGTGCGGGCGCTCGGCCGCGGCGCGCTGCCGCTGCTCGGCGGGCTTCGGCGGATCACCGGGCTCGACCTGATCACCGACCTGTCGGTGTTCTTCGGGCTGCTCGGCGGCATGACCAGCGACTTCAGCCAGCGCGCCACCCAGGTCGAGCAGCTGCTCCGCGCCGACACGACCGCGTTCATGCTCGTCACCTCGGCCGCCGGCGAGTCGGTCGACGAGGCGATCTGGTTCGGCGAGCGGCTCGCGAACGACGGCCTGCCGTTCGCCGGCGTGATCGTCAACCGCGTTCACCACGACCTGCTCGGCGATCGCGAGCCGCGCGAGCTCAGGGCCGCGCTCGCCAGGACGCTGACCCCGTCGCTCGCCGGCCGGGTCGCTGAGAACTTCCGCGACTATCACGTGCTCGCGACGCGCGACGGCCACAACCTCGCGCGCCTGGCGGCGGAGCTCGACGGCGACCGGCTCCTGCTCGTGCCCCAGCTCGACGACGACGTCCACGATATGGAGGGGCTGGGACGCGTCCACCGCTACCTGTTCGCCTCCCAGGCCGAGCGCGAGCAGCTGATCGACGACCTCGTCGCGTAGGTCGGCGCTCAGATCGGTTCGATCGATACCGTGTCGGGCCCGTCGTCGGTCCACGTGGACCAGGTGAGCAGCAGCGGCTGCCACTCGTACGCCGGCACGGGGTCGCCCCGGCGCGTCAACGTGACCGGGACGGAGTGCAGCAACTCCCATACGACTCCCTCGCACAGCGCGATCCGCTCGCTCACGCGCGCCTGTGGATACCACTCGCCGGCGAGCTCGATGAGCCCGGAGATCGCGATCGCGCCGGCGGCGGAGCGCGTGGCGACCTCCGCCTTGAAGTCTGCGGCCGTCGGCAACTCGGCGCTCTCGTCGTGCGCCTCGATCAGTACCTCCTGGGTCACCTCCCTCCCGCTGCGAGTCACGTTCTGCCACCCGCGGCCCATTCCCATCTCGGACATCGCGAGCATCGGTCCCTCGTAGATCGTCAGCGTGGCGCGGTCGGGCAGCCAGTTGTACTCGTTCAGCTCGATCGGCTCACGAGCCAGCCAGGGTCCGACGATCCGGTCCTCCAGCTCCTCCTTGGTCATGTTGAACGCGCGCGTCTGGTGGGGAAACTGGCGCAGCTCGACGTGGAACACGAGCGAAGGCTTGCACGACGCGCGCCGATACGCTGCCCCAGTCATGACCGAGCGGCCGTTGTGGGCACCGTGGCGCATCGAGTACATCACCGGCCCGAAGGACGGCGAGTGCATCTTCTGCGCCGCCGCGTCGTCGCAGAACGATGACCCCGAGCGCGCCCCGATCGATCGCACCGAGCACTGCATCACGATCCTGAACGCGTACCCGTACGCGCCCGGCCACGTGATGGTCGCGCCGGTGCGCCACATCGGAACCTTCGAGGAGCTGACCGAGCCCGAGATGCTCGACACGATGCGCCTGGCTCGTCGCTCGATCCTCGCCATCCGCAGCGGAATGAGCCCCGACGGGTTCAACGTCGGCCTGAACCTCGGCAAGATCGCGGGAGCCGGGATCGCCGATCACCTGCATCTGCACGTGGTCCCGCGTTGGAACGGCGACACCAACTTCATGCCGCTGCTCGCCGACACGCACGTGATCCCGCAGGCGCTCGAGGCAACCCGCGCCGTGCTCGCTGACGCCATCGCTCAGCTACCGTGACACGCTCATGGCGACGCGAATCTGGCTGGACCAACTTCAGCAGCTGATCGACCAGGGCGCCCAGGTGGTCGAGGTGCTGACCGAGGACGACTATGCCCCGGCGCATCTCCCCGGCGCGATCAACCTCCCGCTGCGGCAGCTCGACGAGGCCGCCGCGAACACGCTGGACCGGGGGCGCCCGGTGGTCGTGTACTGCTGGGACCCGCTCTGAGACCTCAGTCCACGAGCCGCGTGCCGGCTCGAGACATTCGGCTTCACGGACGTGTACGACTACGTCCCCGGCAAGGTGGATTGGCTCGCCAATGGCTTGAAGGTGGAGGGCGAAGCGGCTGACCCGCCGACCGTAGGGCGCGTGATGCGCGACGACGTCCTGCGGTGCGCCCCGACCGACCGCGCGGGCGCCGTGTTGGAGTCGATCGAGGAATCGCCGTATCCGTTCGCGCTGGTCACGAGCGCCGGCGGCGTCGTGCTCGGACGAGTTCGCGCCAGCAGGCTCGACCCGCGTTCTGAGGAGCCTGTCTGGGACATCGCGGAGCCCGGACCGAAGACATTCCGTCCACACCGGTCTGCCGAGAACGTAGCCAGGCAGCTGGCAGAAAAGGATCTGCGCTGGGCAATCGTCACCACCCCGGAGGGACGATTGCTCGGCGTCGCCTCGCGCGAGGATCTGGAGCGAGCGGCTAAAGCACCCTGATCGTGCCCGGCTCGCCGGCGACGAGCCGGCCGATCACCGCTCCCGGGACCTCGGCCGCCCTCGACGGATCGACGGCCACGAGCAGGCCGCCGGACGTCATCGCGTCGGTCACGAGCCGCCGCCGGACCTCGCCGACGTTGGGGTCGAACGACGCGAACTCCTCGGCGTACCGGCGGTTGTTGCGGCTGCCGCCGGCGACCGCGCGATCGTCCTCGAGCAGCTCGAGCGCGCCACGGATCGCCGGCACCGCGGCCGCGTCCACGACCGCGGAGACGCCGCTCGCGAGCGCCAGCTCGTGAAGGTGGCCGAGCAGGCCGAACCCGGTGACGTCGGTCATTCCACGGACGCCGGCCGCTCGCGCCGCCGCCGATCCGGCCGCGTTCAGCTCGGTCATCACCTCGACCGCCGCGGCCAGCACCCCCTCGGACGCCAGTCCCTTCTTCAGCGACGTCGTGACCGCACCCGCGCCGACCGGCTTGGTCAGCACCAGCGCGTCCCCGGCCCGGCCGCCGGCGTTCGTGATCACCTCGTCGGGGTCGACGACGCCGGTGACCGCCATCCCGTACTTGGGCTCGGGGTCGTCGATCGTGTGGCCGCCGACGATCGCCACCCCGGCCGCGGTGGCGACGTCGTAGCCGCCCCGCAGCACGTCGCCGAGCATCTCTGAGCCGAGCTCCTCGATCGACCACGCGACCAGGTTCAGCGCGCTCACCGGCCGTCCGCCCATCGCGTAGACGTCCGAGAGCGCGTTGGTGGCGGCGATCCGGCCGAAGTCGTAGGGGTCGTCGACGATCGCGGTGAAGAAGTCGACGGTCTGGACCAACGCAAGGTCGTCGCGGAGGCGGTAAACGCCGGCGTCATCGGAGGTCGAGGTCCCGACCAGCAGGTTCGGATCCGCGGACTGAGGGAGCGCGCCGACCAGGGGGGCGAGCAGCGCCGCCGGCACCTTGCAGGCGCAGCCGGCGCCGTGGGAGAGCGAGGTGAGCTTCACGACGGTCATATCAGCGATCATCGCAAAGCGCGCGGGTAGGGTCTTACCGTGCTCCATCTCGTGCTAGCTGCGTCCGCTCCCCCAGGGCACCTGCCGGGGGTCCTCCACAGCCTCGAGCCGACGCTGGATCGCTTCGGCTACCTCGCGCTCGCACTGATCTTCCTCGAGGACTTCGGCGTTCCGGTGCCCGGCGAGACCGTGCTGATCATCGCGGCCGTGTACGCCGGGACCGGACGGCTGAACATCTGGCTCGTCGGCTTGATCGGCTTCATCGCCGCGATCCTCGGAGACAACGTCGGGTTCGCGATCGGCCACTTCGGCGGCCGCCCACTGGCCGAGCGCTACGGCAAGTACATCTTTCTCACTCCGGAGCGGCTGGACAAGACCGCCAACTTCTTCGACCGCCACGGCGGCAAGGTGATCGTGATCGCGCGCTTCGTCGAGGGCCTCCGTCAGGCCAACGGGATCATCGCGGGCATCACCGGCATGCACTGGACGAAGTTCGTCCCGTTCAACGCGCTCGGCGCGGCGCTGTGGGTCGGCGTCTGGGTCTCGATCGGATACTTCTCGGGCAGCAACATCGACAGCATCTACCGGACGGCCACCAAGTACGAGGCGGTGTTCGGGATCGTGGTCGGGGTGCTGATCCTCGCCTGGATCGCCCACCGGGTGTGGAAGCACCGAAAGAAGAGGAACGCCGAGGCGGAGCAGCCGGAGCCGACCTCGACCGAACTGGAACTGTCGGAGACCGAACCGACCGAGCCCCAGCCGGCCCAGGCCGAAGCCGAACCGACAGACCCCGAGCTGACCAGGCCCCGGCCGGCCCAGGCCGAAGCCGAACCGACAGACCCCGAGCCGACCAGGCCCCGGCCAGCCCAGGCCGAAGCCGAACCGACAGACCCCGAGCCGACCGAGCCCCGGTCCTAGCCTCTCTCGCCCCGGAACCCCCTCCGGGCGGGGTCGCGGTCGAGGATGGCGGTGGTCGCCGGCGTGGTGGCCCGGTCGTGCCGGTCGCTCGGCGGCGGATCGCGGGGCGGACCGCGGGCCATGGGCGGATCGCGGTGGCTGGGTTGGGCGGTTCGCGGGCCGGCGCGCCATGCCGGACAACGGGACACTCGGCCGCCCCCCGCCGGGTGAATGCCCGTCCACCCGGCTCTGCGACGGACAACGTCTCACTCGGCGGGCACGAGCGCCCGAGTGAGCCGCTGACCGCAATGCGCGGGGAGGACCTCGCTGCGCGGGCGCGGACCCGCAAATCACGTCAAACACGCCTGTCTGGCTCGAACGTCGTCGCGTCACGCATGCGGGCAGGCTGTGGCACAAACCTGGGCGAACGAGCAGTCGTTGCGCGCAATCCACAATGGCTTCGGGCGCGAATGCCGCGCCCGGAGGAGCCTGGTCGAGAAAGCGTCCTCAGAGGGTACGTTTCTCGACCAGGCTTCGCCGAATCGCGCGGCGTCGACCCCGGGTCGCGGCGGCCTTTTGTGCTCTCGTCACAACGCCCCGGATTTACGCGACGGCCTCGGGGCATGAGCGGAACGGCACGGTCAGCGCGCCACGGCTCCAATGACAGGTTCTGCCGGTCGCCAGCCGACACCAGGCGAACGAAGCGACCACCGCCCTCACACTCCAGGTGCCCGTCTTTCCAAGCCGCGGTCGAGCCCGCCGGCGCCCGCCGACCGGTCCCCAGGCGGACCGCGCTCTAACGGCGGGCACCTGGAGAGGACGGAACGCTTGCCACGCGCGGTCCGGAGCTCAAGCGCCTCTGAATCACCTGCGAATCGACAATTGACGCGGGCGGACTCGACGGTGCTGTGTCACGCGTGGCCGGTTCGGCTGTCCGCCCACCGCCCACCGCCCACCGCCCACGCCGCCCGCTACGTCCGCCGGTCTCGCCGGCGCGCGGAAGGGCTAGCCGGCTTCGTCCTCCCGTAACGCCCGCCGCGCACCGTCGATCGCCTTGAGCGCCGCCTCGCGATCCGCCCAGCCGATGACCTCCGAGTGCCGGTCGGGATCGAGGTCCTTGTAGACCGTGAAGAAGTGGGTGATCTCGGCGCGGAGCTGGCGCGGGAGGTCGTCGATGTCCTCGAGCGTGTTCCAGCCGGGGTCGTCGACCGGCACGCACACCACGTGGTCGTCGGGTCCCTTCTCGTCGGCCATCTTGAACAGCCCGATCGCCTTGGCCAGGACGAAGCAGCCGGGAAAGGTCGGCTCGGACACGCACACGAGCACGTCGAGCGGGTCGCCGTCGGGCGCCAGCGTGTCCGGGATGTAGCCGTAATCGGTCGGGTACACGACCGAGGCCGAGAGGAACCGGTCGAGCTTGATGCCGCCCAGCTCGGGGTCGTACTCGTACTTGTTGCGGCCGCCCTTGGGAATCTCGACGACGCAGATCAGGCGGTACTCGGTCACGGTCGCGGCCCACGCGACGAGGTCGGCGCCGGTCTCAGTTCATCTCTCCCCGCGCGACCGAAAGGCATGCCTCGCAGCGAGGCCACGGCGGGTCCCACGGGTACCCGGACACGTCCTTGCCGCACAGCGCGGTGTCCGGATCCTTCTCGGTGACCAGATGGCACAGCTCCTCGAAGCCGTCGTCGTTCCTCCGCGGCTTGTTCAGGCAATCCGGGTGGACGTTGGGCGTGACTGCAGGCCCCACGGCAGCTGGTGACACAGCGCTGAGCATAACCTCCCACCTACCCCGGGACAGGGGCCTGACCCCAAAAACAGCACGAGCGGGCTGTGCGCCCGCTCGAAGCTGAGATCGCGCTCCCCCTAACTGCATTAGAGCCCCAGGACTTACATGTCGAGCCTGGCGGCGGGACACTCCCGGCCCCGATGTGGGACCGAGTAGGGAGCGGTCTGGGGGGAAGCGTAGCGCGGCCGGCGCCGGCCGTGGGAGTCGCGGCTCAGGCGACCGGCTGGGCCAGCAGGTCGTCGGCGACCGAGCACAGGTCGGCTTCGAGGTGGCCGCACAGCACGTCTCGGAGCAGCGCCCGCAACTGCTCGGCGAGCTCGTCGACGAGCGCGTCGACGCCGGTCTGGGCCGGCACGAGGCCCGCGATCACCGCCCGCTCGAGCGAGATCGCGTGCGCCGTGCGCTCGGCCACCGCCGGGCGGTCCTCGGGCCGCGCGCAGATCGCGGCCAGGCGGCCGGCCAGGCGGCCGCTCGCGGGCCCCTCGGGCTCGAGCAGCGCCCTCAACGCCAGCAGATAGTCGGTCAGCGCCTCGAACGGCGCGAGGCGCTCGCAGCCCATCTCGAACCGGGCCAGTGCCCAGGCCGTCTCTCCGCCTCTGGGCGTCCGCCGCGCCACCAGGCTGCAGAACGCCCGCAGCTCGTCCTCCTCCTCGGCCGGTATCCGCCTGGTCAGGCGCGGCCGGCCGCTGCCGCCGAGCGGCACCGAGCGCCAGCTTCCGGCATCGATCCGCGTCCACGCCACCGGGCCGAGCGCAAACCCGCCGCGCTCGAACAACCGCAACGCGGTCAGCGTCCGTCGAAAGCGGACGCGCGCGACCGACACGGGCGGGGGGGCCGCCCGATCCTGTGCCACGGTCAGCACCGCGAGCACGTTGGGCTCCTCGGCGTCGCCCCAGACCGCATCGGGCGGCGCGTCGTCGAGCGAGTCGCCGCGCACGAGCGCGAGTCCCTCGCCGAGCGCGATCTCGCTCGTCTCGCGGTCGAGCGCGATCCCCAGCAGCGGCGCCACGACCGTCGTCACCGCCCGACCCTCGTACAGCGCCTGCTCGAGCTCGTCGTAGGCGACCTCGAACCGGTCCGGGTCGAACGAGAACTCGCTGCGTTCGGCATACAGCGCGGACAGGAACGTCCGCAGTGCGGCGTCGGCGCATTCGCGCCGCTCATTCGGGACGCGTGATTCACCGCGCTGGCGCAGGTACGCGTCGACGCCCTCGAGGCCGCTCACCGCACGCACCGCCGGGGCGTAGGTCGGAAGCGCCGAGAGCAACCCGAGCCGCTCGCGGATGAACGGGCCAGTCAGGGGCCGGTAGCAGTACAGCGGAACGCGTCCGCGCGGCCCGCCGGCCGCGTCGACCAGCTCGAATGGGATCTCGGCGCCGGATGCCGTCTCGGCGCACAACGCCATCGCCGCCTCCGTCGCGAACGCCTCGATGACCCCATGGAGCGTTCCGTTGCGCACGTCCGCCGGTTCGCCCTCACCGCCTCCGATCCTGCACTCGACCGCGGCCTTGCAGGGCTCGCGGGCCGTCCGCTCGTGGGCGGAAACTAAGCCAGGCGTTCGATCTCGGCGAGGTGCGCGATGTTCTGGACGTCGTCCGGCTCGGCGCTCGAGCTGCCCCCGAACCACGCGTCGAGGATCTCCTCGAGCTCGGCCTCGGACGTTGCCCGCAGGCTGAGCGCGAGCACATTGGCGTCGTTCCACCGGCGCGCGCCCTCGGCGGTCGGCGCGTCGGCGCACAGCGCGGCGCGGATCCCCGGCACCTTGTTCGCCGCGATCGACGCGCCGGTTCCGGTCCAGCACGCGACGATCGCCTGCTCGGCGCGACCGTCGGCCACGTCCCGCGCCGCGGCCTCGCTCGCCCACGCCCAGTCGGGCCGCTCGGCGTCCGAGTAGGCGCCGTGCAGCAACGGCTCATGACCGCGCCGGCGAAGCTCCTCGGGCAGCACGCGGCGCGACGCCCGTCAGCTCATCCGCGGCGACCGCGATACGCATGAGGCGGCGGTCAGGCCAGCGGCGACCAGCGGGCTCGCGGAGCTCGTCGGTGCGCGACTTCCGCGGCCGGCTCCTCGCAGTCCTCGAACAGCCACTGGAGCCCGTACGTGCGCATGTCCTCGATCAGCGGCACGAGCGCGCGGCCCTTGTCGGTGAGCGCGTACTCGACCCGGGGAGGCACCTCGGGGAACGTCTGACGCTCGACGACCCCCTCCTCCTCGAGCGCGCGCAGCCGCAGCGACAGCGTCCGCGGACTGATCCCCCGCAGCGATCGCTCGAGCTCGCAGAAACGCGACCGGCCCTCGGCCAGATCGCGGATCACCAGCAGCGTCCACTTGCCGCACACGATCTCCGCCGTGCGGCAGACCGGACACGTGTCGTTCGTAACCATCTTTTGTCCAGTTTAGCGCAATGCTTCACGAACTGAAGTTTTGGCTGCGGGCCGGGGACGTCAAGCAGCCATGCCCGGCGGCGGCGCCGACTGGCGGCCGCTCGCCGGGGTTATCGAAGGCGTCGGCCTAACCGGCTGGACGGGCGCCGCGGGAGCGGGGTCGGCCGACGCGGGGACCTCGCCGCCGTTCCGGCGAGGTCGTTCATCGAGGTCGAGGTGCGGCCCTCGCCGGCGACCAGCAGCTTGAAGTCGTGCGGGCTCGAGGCGACGCGCATCGCGTCCTCCATCGACACCCGGCCGGCCTGGTAGTGGCCGAGCAGCGCCTGGTCGAACGTCTGCATCCCGTAGTACTCGCCCTCGGCGATCACCTCGCGCAGGCGGTCGGTCTGGTCGGGGTCGAGGATCATGTCGCGGGCGCGGCCGGTCATCCGCAGGACCTCGCATACCGCGACGCGGGCCGTGTGGTCGGCGGTCCGCACGAGCCGCTGGGAGACGACGGCCTTCAGCGTCCCGGCCAGCATCGCGCGCGCCTGGCTCTGCTCGTGAGGCTGGAAGAAGTCGATGATGCGGTTGACGCTCTCAGCCGCGTCGAGCGTGTGCACGGTCGAGAGCACGAGGTGGCCGGTCTCGGCGGCCGACAGCGCGGTCCGGACGGTCTCCTCGTCGCGCATCTCGCCGATCAGGATCACGTCCGGGTCCTGGCGGAGCACCCGGCGCATCGCGCGGCCGAACGACTCGGTGTCCATCCCGACCTCGCGCTGGTTGATGATCGACTGGCGGTCGCGGTGCAGATACTCGATCGGGTCCTCGATCGTGACGATGTGGCGCGCCATCGTCTCGTTGATGTGGTTGATGATCGCCGCGAGCGTCGTCGACTTGCCCGAGCCGGTCGTGCCGGTGAGCAGGATCAACCCGCGCTCCTCCTTGGCGATCTCCTCGATCGCCTGCGGCAGGCCGAGTTCGTTGATCGTGCGGACCGTGAACGGGATCACGCGGGCGACGATCGACACCGACCCGCGCTGACGGAACGCGTTGACACGGAACCGCGCGAGCCCGTCAACCGTGTAGGAGAAGTCGATCTCGTTGTCGCTGTCGAACGCCGCCATCTTGTCCGAGTGAGCGGCGAGCATCTGCCGCAGCACGCCCTCGGTGTCCGCCGGCGTCAGCGGCTCGGTGTAGTGCTCGAGCGGCTCGAGCTGGCCGCGGAACCGCGCCATCGGACGCGCCGGCACCTTCACGTGAAGGTCCGAGCCCTCGTTCTGTACGACATAGGCGAGCGCCTCGTGGAGATCGAACATCGATCTCGCATCGGCGCAAACAAACGCCGGCTTGAGCGTCCGCGGCGACCGTGGACGCCCAAACCGGCGGTGCTGAAACCTACGCTACGTCGCGGAGCTTCTGGGCTTCAGCCAGCGACTGAAGCTTCTTGAGCGACTGATTCTCGATCTGCCGGATCCGCTCGCGCGTCACGTTGAACGTCCGACCGACCTCGTCGAGCGTGCGCGGGTGCTCGCCACCGAGCCCGTACCGCAGCTCGAGCACGCGGCGCTCCCGGTAGCTGAGGTTCTCGAGCGCCTCGCGGAGCGCCTCCTTGGTGAGGATCTCGGCCGCGCGCTCGTACGGCGACTCGGCGCGCTCGTCGGCGATGAACTGCCCGAACTCCGATTCCTCCTCGTCGCCGACGGGCTTCTCGAGCGACACCGGTGCCTGCGCCGAGCGCTTGATCGACTCGACCTCCTCGGGCTCGATCCCCGTGACTTCGGCGATCTCCTCGGCAGTCGGCTCGCGGCCGAGCTCGGTCACGAGCTTGCGCTCGGCCCGGCCGATCTTGTTGAGCTTCTCGACCACGTGCACCGGAATACGGATCGTCCGCGCCTTGTCGGCGAGCGCGCGAGCGATCGCCTGGCGGATCCACCAGGTGGCGTACGTGGAGAACTTGAAGCCCTTGCGGTAGTCGAACTTCTCGGCCGCACGGACGAGGCCCAGCGTGCCCTCCTGGATCAGGTCCAGGAACGGCAGGCCCTGATTGCGGTAGTTCTTGGCGATGGAGACGACGAGCCGGAGGTTCGACTCGACCATCTTCTGCTTGGCGTCGAGGTCGCCGCGCTCGATCCGCTTGGCGAGGTCCACCTCTTCCTGGGCCGTGAGCAGCCGCACCTTGCCGATGTCCTTCAGGAACAGCTGAAGGGAATCGGTGGTCATGTCCGGCTTGAGGTCCAGCGCCGTCTTCGGCTTGCGCCGCCCGCGCTTGTCGGGCGCGCGCTCGAGGTCGGCCGCCGCGATCGCCGGGTCGAGCTCCTCGACGAGCTCGATCTCAGCGCGCTCGAGGAAGCCGTGAAGCTCCTCGACGTCCGCCTCGTCGAGGTCGAGCTCCGACACCGCGCCGGTGATCTCGGCGAAGGTCAGGACGCCCAGCTGCTGACCGCGCGTTACGAGGCCTTTGATCTCTTCGAGTTCCTGCAGGTCCGCTACTGACATCTGAATCCGTTTCCCGTCGTACCCGCCGGCCCTGGACACCGCCGGCTTGAGAGGATGACAAACGGGCGAGCGTCCTAAGGCGCACGCCCGCTAGCTAAACGTATGGGGAAAGTCTAGTCGCTATACTTTCTGAAGTCAATTAGCCTGAGACGCCACCGGAGTTGCGCCCGGATATAGGTATACGCGGAACCTATCGGGCGGTTTCAGGTCGTGTTCGGATTTTGCTAAACCCGCCGATCCGCGGACGGTGAATCTTGGCATTACGCCATGATGTGAGCGCTTGAGCGACGAACGCCCCTCAGACGTCCTCGGCGCGCTCCCTCATAGGCGACCGCACCGACGCAGCGCGAAGCGCCCGCCGGCACGACGCGCGCCGGCATCCCGGCCAGAGCGCCTGCGCCAGCCGCGCCCAGCCCGCCGGGGTCCCTCCCACGCCGCCGCAGGGCGAGCGGACCGACCGCACCACCGGCCGGGACGTCGTCGGCATCGCGGCCCAGGCGGCAGCCGAGCTCGCCGAGATCGGGCTCACCGCCGGCGCCCGCGCGCTGCGCAACGCGGTCGGCCGGCTGCCCCGGCCTTAGGTCTGCACCACATCCTCAGCGCATCTGGTTAGAATCTCGCGCCGTTCACGCCGAGCGATCGTCCGTCCGCGGGCGATCGGCGGGGGAACCACTTGCGGATCAAAAATCCGCAGGGGCGAATCGGCCCAGCAGGGCCGTAGCGCTCACAAGGCGCGAGCCCGTCAGCTCACCCCGTAGGCACACCACGAGAGGACTGATCAGCTGCTCGCGAGAGTCAGCAACCGCTACGTAACCCCCTTGTTGGCCGCAGGCGCCGTCCTCGCGATCCCGGGCCTCGCCTGGGCAACGCCCGGCGGCGCCGGATCGGGCGGTGCCGGCACCGCCCCGCAGGTCGGGGTCGAGTCGTGCAGCCCGGCCCGTCAGCGCCGGCAACGTCCCGGTCACGGCGACCAGCGACGGGGTCACGATCGCGTCCGAAGCCTCGGCATTCCTGCGCGGCGGCGTGTCCGTAACCGGCAGCGTCCCGGGGTCCGACGCCGGCGACACCGTCGAGATCGACCAGCTCTCAAGCAGCTCCGCCTGGGTCCCGGTGGCGGACACGACCGCCCAGCGCGGCGGCTCGTTCTCGGCGGCGTGGCACCCGAGCCATCCCGGGCAGCTGACGATCCGAGCGGTAATCAGCGGCGCCCAGGCCTCGAGCGCCGCGGCCGCGCCGACGGTCTCCGTCACGGTCTACCGCCGCTCGACCGCGACCCTCTACGGCCCCGGCTTCTGGGGCCACCGCACCGCGTGCGGCAAGATCCTCAGGCGCGGCACGATCGGAGTGGCGAACCGGACCCTCCCGTGCGGAACGCCAGTCGAGATCTACTACAAGGGCGGCGTGATCACGGTGCCGGTGATCGACCGCGGGCCGTACGCCCACGGCGCCAACTGGGATCTGACGATGGCCACGGGGCGCGCGCTGGGAATGCTCACCACGGCCGTGATCGGCGCCGCCGCGGTCCCGTCCGCGTCGAGCACCTCCACCGCGGCCGTTCCGTCCGCGCAGTAGCGCCGGTCAGCTGACCAGGCTCGGCCCCGGCGACGGCGGCTCGGAGTCGCCATCGTCGGCGGGCCCGGTGACGATCCCGATCCCACTCGCCTCGGCCGCGAACTTCGTCTGCTCGGCCGCATCGATCAGCGCCGCCGCGTTGTGGCCGTCCTCGCCGAGCACAGCAAGCCCAACGCTGACGGTCAGCGGCGCGCCGCGCCAGGACTCCTCCATCGGCACCGCCGTGACGATCCGGGACCCGAGCGCCTGGGCGCCGGTCCGCCCGGTGTCGCGCGCGATGATCCACGCCCGGCTCTCGGTCTCGCACGCGAGCACGTCGCGGTGGCGCAGCGCGGTCCGCACTGCCTGCGCAAACCGCCCAAACGTCGCGCTCGCCTCGCCGCGTGGCCCGGCCGCGAGCAGCCGCTCGGCCTCCTCGAGCTCGACGAGCAGCAGCGACAACGGGATCCGAGCGCTCGCGGCCCGCACGATCTCGTCTCGCAGCGCGCCGATCCACAGCGCGTCGCCAACCGGAGGGCTGCGAGTCGGTGGCGGCCCGGGCGAGAGCGAGTCGCCCCACCCCCGAGCGGGCGCGACATCATCGAGATCGGCCCCGGATGCCGGCCCAGACTCGCCGGGCGCCGCCCCCGGCCCAAACCCGCCGGGCGCGGTCGTCTCCGCCTCGGCATCGTGCGCGCCGTTTGTCACCCCGCCGTTCTCGAAACCCCCGCCTGCGCCACCGCCAGCCCCAACCGGTCCCCCCGTGCCCGCAAGCCCCGGCGTCGCGCTCCCCTCCCCGCGACGCTCCGAGGTTCCGGCTTCGACCGGACCCTCGTGCGGCGCGGCTGGGACGTCGGTGCGCGCGACCCGGAGCGGCGGCACACGCGGTCGCGGGGCGCCGGCGTCGCCATCGGCGCGCCGGCGCAGGACGGCGGTGCGCACGAGCTCGGCGACCAGCGACAGTCGCTCACCGGCGTCGGCGAGCATGTCGGGGTCGGTCCGCGCCAACTCGCTGCGCAGAGCGCTCCAGATGACGCTCCGGAGCGCCTCGACGGCACGCGCGGCGGTCTCGGCGCTCCGCACGCCGGCGAGCTCGCCGGCGCGGGACACGAGCGGCTCGAGCACGCCACCGGGCTCGATCCGCCGCAGGTCCGCCTCGTCGTAGATCGCGCGGACGGCGGCATCGCAGATGCGCGGGCCGTCCCGCGCGACGTCGCCGGCCATGATCGCCGCCGCCGATTCGAGCGGGGCATCCTCGACCAGCGCAAGCAGCCAGCCCTTGGCGAGCTCCTGGCCACGCAGTAGCAGCGCTTCGACTCCTTCGGTCACGACCGGCCCTGGTCGCCTACGGCGTGGCACACCCCGCTCCATCCAGGCACTTTTACCACGCATTGACCCCGTCCATTCGCATTAGCTCCAACCGATCGCAGTTGTTCGCAAGAATGAGGCGATGTCTCCCGCCCTGATTACGATCGCCGAGGCCCGCCAGCGGGTGCTGAATGCCGCCCGACCGCTCGGAACCGAGCGGGTCCCGATCGACGAGGCCCGCAATCGGGTGCTCGCCGCCGACCTCAAGGCCGCCGGCAACGTGCCGCCTTTCCCGTGCTCGGCAATGGACGGCTACGCGGTCATCCCCGGCGATGCCGGCCGGACCCTGACCGTGGTCGGCGAGTCGCGCGCGGGCACGCCCTCGGCGACCGCGCTCGGCGACGGGAGCGCGATCAGGATCTCCACCGGCGCGGCGATCCCCGACGGCGCCACCGCCGTGATCCCCCAGGAGAACGTCGAGGTTCGCGACGGCACGATCCTCACCCACGCCGAGGTCGCCGCCGGCGACCACCTGCGCGGGGCCGGAGAGGACATGCGCTCCGGCGAGACCGTGCTGCACGCCGGCACGCTGCTCGGCGCCGCCGACTTGGGGGCCGCGGTCTCCGCCGGCGTGGCCGAGCTGACCGTCTATCGGCGCCCGAGGGCGCAGGTGCTGTGTACCGGCGATGAGCTCCGCGCCCCCGGTGAGCCGCTCGGTCCCGGCGAGATCCACAACTCGAACGCGCCGATGCTCGACGCGCTCGTCGCCGCCGAGGGCGCGATCGCCGCCCCGGCGCGGCGGCTCGCCGACGATCGCGCGGCCACCGAAGCCGGGCTCGCGGCGGCGCTCGAGGGCACCGACGTCGTGATCATCTCGGGCGGCGTGTCCGTCGGCCCGCACGACCACGTCAAGCCGGCGCTCGCCGAGCTCGGCGTCGAGGAGGTGTTCTGGCGGGTCGCGCTCCAGCCGGGCAAGCCGACGTGGTTCGGCCGCCGGGGCTCGGTGCTCGTGTTCGGACTGCCCGGTAATCCCGTGTCCGCAGTCGTAACGTTCTCGCTGTTCGTGCGCCCGGCGCTGGCCGCGCTCCAGGGGCGCACCGAGGAGCCGCAGCTCGAGCCCGAGGCGGTCCTAGGGACCGCGGTTCGCCGCAATCCCGATCGGGAGCAGGCGATGCGCGTACGCCTCGAGCGCCGCAACGGGAAGCTGGTGGCCATGCCCAACGGGCCACAGGGGTCCCACATCGTGAGCTCACTGCTCGGCGCGGATGCGCTCGCGTTCGTCCCCGCCGGCGAGGGCCAGCTGGAGGCCGGCGCGGTGGTAGCGCTCGAGCGCCTTCCGCGCTGAGACAATCCCCCCGTGGCTCTGTTCGCCGCCTTCCTGGCAGCCCTCACCGCGTTGGTGGCTTCGCGGCGCTGGCGCCGGCGGCCGGCCCGCCTTCCCGCTCGCGCGGTGATCGTCTCGCCCGCGCAGTCAACGGCGATCGCGCGCGATGGCGCGGTCCGATCCGCGCAGTCCGCCGAGCTGACCCTCGCGCCGGAGGACTGGAAGCGGATGTGGAACGCCACCCACCTCGAGAACCTCGCACGAACCTACTGGCTGTTCCTCTCGCGCGTAACCGGGTGGACGATCCGCGTGGTCTACGACGAGAACCAGCGCTCCGTGGTGTTTCTGGGCCGCCCGCTGACGCTGCTCCGGTTCGACGCGCCGGAGTACGAGCTCGAGCGCGACCACGGCAAGGTCAGATGGCGGATCCGGGACGGCCTGCTCGTCGCTCGCACCGGCCGGGGCTGCGGCTTCCTGTCGCTCGACGTCAGACACCTGGGCACCGAGCCCGACGGGCGGGTGAAGCTCCGCATCGAGGTCGAGGTGGCGAACTTCTACCCGGCGATCGCGGTCGGGTTCAGCAGCCCGGTGTACGAGGCGACCCAGTCCGCGATCCACGTACTCGTCACGCACGCATTCCTGCGCTCGCTCGCCAACCTCAACCTCGCACCGTCAAAGGTCGGCCGCTTCGCCGCCGGCCGAGCCGCGGGCGTCGCCGCCGGACGCGCGGCGATCGAGCGCGCCCGCCAGTTCCGCGATAACAGCCCTCACTGACTTGGGCCGCCTGCGGCGGCATCCAGCCCAGCACAGCGAGGCCTAGTTTCAGCCGTAGCGGACGCCGGTTAGCGTCCGAAGCTTCGCGCGATCGTGGCGCGCGGACACCCGCCGGACGGTGCCCGACCGTGAGCGCATGACCAGCGACTCGGTCGTTGCTCCGCGGTCGCCCTGGTAGCGAACCCCCTGGAGCACGTCGCCGTCGGTGACGCCGGTGGCCGAGAAGAACACATCCTCGCCGGCGACCAGGTCGTCGCAGCTGAGCACCTTCGTGAGGTCGTAACCGGCCTCGATTGCGGCCGTCCGCTCCTCGTCGTTGCGCGGCCACAGCCGCCCCTTGAGCTCGCCACCGATGCACTTGATCGCCGCCGCGGTGATCACGCCCTCGGGCGTCCCGCCGATCCCCCAAAGGATGTCGACCGGCGTGTTGTCGCTGACCGCGAGCAGCGCCGCCGACACGTCGCCGTCAAGGATCAGCCTGACGCGGGCGCCGGCGTCGCGGATCTGCGCCATCGCCTCGTGGTGGCGCTCGCGGTCGAGCATCACCACCATCACGTCGCGGATGTCGATCTTCTTGCGCTCGGCGATCAGTCCGAGCGTCTCGGGCAGCGGCCGGTCGAGGTCGAGCAGATCGCCGATGTCCGGCCCGCCGGCGATCTTCTCCATATACACGATCGGGCCGGGGTTGAACATGGACCCGCGCTCGGCCAACGCGATCACCGAGAGCGCGCTTGGCATCCCGAGCGCCGTCAAACGAGTTCCCTCGAGGGGGTCGACCGCGACATCCACGAGCGGCGGCGTCCCGTCGCCGATCTGCTCGCCGTTGAAGAGCATCGGCGCCTTGTCCTTCTCGCCCTCGCCGATCACGACCACGCCATCCATCGACACCGAGTCGAGCACGTGGCGCATCGCGTCGACCGCGGCCTGATCGGCGCCCTCCTTGTCGCCGCGCCCGACCATCCGGGCCGCGGCCAGCGCGGCCGCCTCGGTCACGCGGACCAGCTCGAGCGCGAGGTTCCGGTCCGGGCGCGCGGGTTCGCGGCTCTCGTTCACGGCAATCCTGGCGGTTTGCGGGCGGTCATGCTCTCCTTCGTCCTCGCGACCGACCCGATCAGGATCAGCAGGCCACCCGCCAGTCCGATCCACCAGCCGATGCTGATGCCGATCTCGCCGGGCGGCGTCCCCGGCTTGTCGATCAGCCCGCGGAACAGCGTGAACCCGAGCGCCCAGATCGCGATGATCGCCGTCATCTCTCCCCGCGGCCACGACAGCGCGTGCCCGCGCAGGATGATCCACGCCAGGATCGCGGGCGCGACCGCCGCGACCAGCAGCAGGAAGCGGATCACCATCAACGAGTTCCATGCCGTGCACGAACCACCCGGGCCCCGGCAATTGCCGAGCACGGTGAACTTGTCGCCCAGCGTGTACCACGCCAGGAACACCGATAGGCCCAAGATGGCCCCGCCTAGGACCGCGATCAGTTCCCCGCGGTCGAGCTGCCTGAAGTCCATCGGTCGGGCAGCCTAACCGGTTTGCCGCCCACCCGGCGCAGCACGATGCCGCCTCTCAGAGGTCGGTGGTCGCCCGCTCGGGACGGGCGATTCCGCTCCGCTCGGCCGCGTCCTTGACGGCGGCGGCGACCGCGTCGTGGACGCCCCGGTCGAGCACGTTGGGGACGAGCTCCCCGTCCTTGGCGAGCGCGGCGATCGCGTCGGCGGCCGCGAGCTTCATCGCGACGTTGATGCCGGCGGCCCCCGCCTGGAGCGCGCCGCGGAAGATGCCGGGGTAACCGAGCACGTTGTTGACGCTGCGGCCGTCGGCGGCGAAAGCGGCGCCGGCGGCCTCGGCGGCCTCCGGCTCGATCTCGGGGTCTGGGTTGGTGAGGGCGAGGATCACCTGGCCCACGCGGATCATCTCGGGCTGGATCAGTCCCGCCCGGCCGGTCGTCGCGACGACGACGTCCGCCTCGGCCATCACCCGCTCCATCGAGCTGATCTCGACCCCGTGCTCGCGCGCCCGGGCGTGCGAGGCCTCGAGCGGGTCGAACGCGAGCACGCGCCGCACGCCCGCGTCGACCATCAGCGCCGCGATCCCGTATCCGGCGGCGCCGAGGCCGAGTTGCCCGACCGTCGCCGACTGCAGCTCGATTCCGGCGTAGCGGCAGGCGACGATCGCCGCCGCGAGCGACACCACCGCGGTGCCGTGGACGTCGTCGTGCATGACCGGCTGTGGTAGCCCCTCCTTGAGCCGCCGCTCGATCTCGAAGCACTCCGGAGCGGAGATGTCCTCGAGGTGAATCCCGCCGAACCCGGGCGCGATCCGCAGGACGGTGTCGACGAACCCCTCAACGTCGTTGGCGTCGATCAGGATCGGCATCGCCGAGATCCCGGCGAACTGGTCGTAGAACACGGCCTTGCCCTCCATCACCGGCATCGACGCGACCGGTCCGATGTTCCCCAGCCCGAGCACCCGCGTGCCGTTCGTGCAGATCGCGACGCTCCGCGAGATCATCGTGTAGCGCGCGGCGAGCTCTGGCTCCTCGGCGATCGCGGTGCACACGCGCGCGACCCCGGGCGTGTACACGTCGCGCATCTCCTGAACGGTTCGCACTTTCGAGCGGGCGTTGATCCGGAGCTTGCCGCCGAGGTGCCGGAGCAGCGCCCGGTCCTCGTGCCAGAGAACCGTCACATCGTCGAGCGCGCCCACCAGCTCGGCGATCCTGTCGGATTGCGGGATGTCCCGCACCTCAACCGTGATGTCCCTAACCGAATGCTCGCGACCAAGGGAGGATGTGACGACGTCGCCGATCAGCCCCTCGCCGTCGGCGATCGCCTGGGCGACCCGCGCGAGCTGCCCGGCGGCGTGTGGGATCTGGACGCGATAGGTGCAGTCGAGCATGCTCCCTCCCTCAGACGCGGGCTTTCCCTCAGCGGTGTGTGTTTATCACCCTGCTGATAGGTTCGCCCCCGTGACCCCCTCGCCGTCGTCGCCCGAGCTCGGCCCCGAGCTCCGGCAGCTCGTACCCGAGCCCGCGACGGTCCACATCGGCGAATTGCTAGCGTCGCTCAGCCTTGCCGGCCGTGCGCACGCCGACCGGCCGTACACGATCGTCAACTTCGTCGCGAGCGCCGACGGGCGAGCGGCGTTCGACGGGCGCTCGCGAGGCCTCAGCGACCCGGGCGACCGCGAGATGTTCCATGGTCTGCGCGAGCACGTCGACGCGATCCTCGTCGGCACCGGGACGCTCCGGGCCGAGCGGTACGGGCGGCTCGTCCGCGATCCCGAACGCCGGCGCCGGAGGGCCGCCTCGGGCCTGAGCCCGGAGCCGCTCGCCTGCATCTTCAGCCGCGGCGGCGGCGTCCCGACCGACATCCCGCTGTTCTCCGAGTCGGCCGCTCGAATCATCGTGTTCACGGGGGCGGAGCTCGACACCGCGGAGCTGGCCGCCGACGTCGATGTGGTTCGGCTGGATCCGGGCGAGCTCACGCTGACGACGATGATGCGCCGGCTGCGGTCGGCCTACGACGTGCGCTCGGTGCTTTGCGAGGGTGGACCGACGATCTTCGGCGCGCTTCTCCAGGAAGACCTCGTCGACGAGCTGTTCCTGTCGCTCGCACCCAAGCTGACCGGCGGTGGCCGGGCCCCAGGAATCACCAGCGGACCCGCGCTCACGGACCTGCGCCAGCTCTCGCTCGAGTGGGCGATCGAGGCGGACAGCTCGCTGTACCTACGGTACGCGCTTCACTGAACCGATTCACCCCAAATGGGTGAACCGCTTCACCTCGAACGGTGAACCGCTTCACCTCGGTGGTGAACCGCTTCACCCCGAGTTACTTTTCAATAGTCACTCGATTTCCCCCGAAGTTAATAAACCTGGCACCTACAATGGAGGCCAGTGACCAGCTCGATCGCAGCCACGGCGCCTCTGACTGCGACACGAGTCGTCGAAGCGCTTCAGGACGCGCGCCGGCGGACGTTCGCACTGGTGGCATCGCTGTCGGACGCCGACCTCGAGCGCGTTCACTCCGAGCTCATGAGCCCGCTGGTCTGGGACCTCGCGCACATCGCCGCCTACGAGGATTTGTGGCTCGTACATCGATATGGCGAGCAGCCGCTCCTGCGCGAGGAGCTCGCGGCGATGTACGACGCTTTCGAGACTCCCCGCGCGGTCCGGGGTGACCTTCCCCTGTTGGGGCCGGCGCAGGCCCGCGAGTACCTCGACGAGGTCCGCGCCAGAACGCTCGAGGTAATCGACGAGCGTGGCGTCGGCGACGGCGTCCTGCACGAGATGGTGCTCCGCCACGAGCACCAGCACGACGAGACGATGTTGCAGACGTTGATGCTGGCGCGCATTGACGGCTACGAGCTCGCCGGACGCCGGCCGATGCCCGATTCGCTGCGGCCGGCACCGACCGGGCTCGAGATGATCGAGATCGCCCCCGGCGAGTGCACGATCGGCGCCCCCGCGGACGGGTTCGCCTACGACAACGAGCGCCCACGTCACCGGACCGATGTGCGCGGTTACCTGATCGGGCGGACGCCGATTACCAACGCGAGCTACCTGGCGTTCGTCGAGGACGGCGGGTACGAGCGCCGCGAGTGGTGGACCGACGGGGGCTGGGCGTGGAAGGAGGAGCACGGCATCGCGAGGCCTGGTGCCTGGACGGAGGACCTGAGCGCCGAGTGGCGCCTCGGCGGACTCGAGCCGCTCCATCCCGACCGGCCCGTGGTCCACGTGTCGTGGTTCGAGGCCGACGCCTTTGCTCGCGCGCACCGCGCCCGTCTCCCCACCGAGATCGAGTGGGAGAAGGCGGCGACCTGGGATCAGGACAAGCGTGTCGCTCGGCGGTATCCGTGGGGCAATCGCCGCCCGGTTGCCGGCGTGCACGCGAACCTCGACCAGCGCGGCTGCGGCACCGCCCCAGCCGGCGGCTTGCCGGATGGCGCCTCGCCCTACGGCTGCCTCGGGATGATCGGCGACACATGGGAGTGGACGAGCAGCCGGTTCGACGGCTACCGCGGATTCGTCGCCCACCCATACAGGGAGTACTCCGAGGTGTTCTTCGGAGGCGATTACCGGGTACTCCGCGGCGGCTCCTGGGCGACTCGCACCCGCGTCGCCACGTCCACGTTCCGCAACTGGGACTACCCGCAGCGGCGCCAGATCTTCTCCGGCATCAGAATCGCGAGAGACGCATGAAGTTCGTGGCCCGATGCCGCAGCTTCCGGATCGCGAGAGACGCATGAAGCCACTGACTCAGAGCGGCGACATCGCGATCGAGTCGTTCCTGTCGGAGACCGACGAGCGCTCGTTGGCCAACGACGTGCTCGACGGGCTTACCCGCCCGTTCAAGGAGATCCCGGCCAAGCACTTCTACGACGCTCGCGGCTCGGACTTGTTCGAGCAGATCTGCGAGCTGCCCGAGTACTACCCGACCCGCGCCGAGCGCGAGATCCTGCTCGCGCGCGCCGACGGGATCGTCCGCCGGACCCGCGCCGGCGAGCTGGTCGAGCTTGGCTCCGGCTCGGCGGAGAAGGCGCGGATCCTCCTGGCTGCGATGGCGAGGGCCGGGACGTTGCGCCGCTACGTCCCGCTCGACGTGTCCGAGAGCGCGCTCGAGGCGGCGGCCCAGGAGCTCGTGGACGAGTTCGACGGCCTCACCGTCCACGGCGTGATCGGCGACTTCGAGCGCCACCTCGCCCATGTCCCCGACGCTGACGGAGTGCCTCGGATAATCGCGCTGCTCGGCGGCACGATCGGCAACTTCCTGCCTGGCACGCGCCGGCGTCTGCTGCGCCAGATCGGCCGGCTGCTCGGCCCTGATGACCGGCTCCTGCTCGGCACCGACCTCGTCAAGGACCCGGCGGTGATCGAAGCCGCCTACGACGACTCCGAGGGCGTCACCGCCGAGTTCAACCGCAACGTGCTGTACGTGATCAACCGCGAGCTCGACGCCGACTTCTCGCCCGAGGGGTTCGATCACATCGCGTTCTTCGATCGCAAGCACGAGTGGGTCGAGATGCGCCTGCGCTCGCAGCGGCCCTGCAGCGTGCTCGTCGGAGACCTCGGGCTGCGGGTCGACTTCGCCGCCGGCGAGGAGCTCCGGACCGAGATCAGCGCCAAGTTCACGCGCGCCCGCGTCGAGGAGGACTTCGAGGCCGCCGGCCTGCGGCTCGACTCCTGGTACACGGACGCCGACGAGCTGTTCGCTCTGTCGCTGGCCGCACGCCAGTAGGGTTCCCGCCATGCAGATCGAAGGCAGCGGCGCGATCGTCGGCGGCGGCGCCTCGGGTCTCGGCGAGGCCACGGCGCGCCGGCTGCACGCCGGGGGCGCCCACGTCGTGATCGCGGACATGAACGAAGATCGCGGCCAGGCGCTCGCGATCGAACTCGGCGACCGCGCCACGTTCGTGCCCACCGATGTCACCGATGAGGTCGCGGTTCAGGAGGTCGTAGCCGTCGCCACCGCGCAGCCGGTCACCCTCAGGATCGCGGTCTCGTGCGCGGGGATCGGCTGGGCGGGCCGGGTCGTCGGAAAGAACGGGGCGCACGCGCTCGAGGCGTTCGAGACCGTCATCCGCGTCAACCTGATCGGGACGTTCAACGTCATGCGACTCGCAGCCGCAGCGATGCTCCAGACCGAGCCGACCGAGTCCGGCGAACGGGGCGTGTGCGTCAACACGGCTTCGATCGCGGCCTATGACGGCCAGATCGGCCAGATCGCCTACGCGGCCTCGAAGGGCGCGATCGTCAGCATGACCCTGCCGGCGGCCCGCGACCTCTCCTCCACGGGCGTCCGCGTGTGCGCGATCGCGCCGGGCACGTTCGACACGCCGCTGCTGAGCAAGCTCCCGCAGGACGCCCGCGAGGTCCTCGGCAAGGCCGTCCCGTTCCCCTCGCGGTTCGGGCGCCCGGAGGAGTTTGCCGCGCTCGTCGCGCACATCGTCGAGAACGAGATGCTCAACGCCGAGGTGATCCGCCTCGACGGAGCGCTGCGGATGCCGCCGCGGTAGCGCCTGGTCCCGGTCTGCAGCAAGTCCCTCGCCGGCAACGCGCAACGCGCCGGCAAGCCGCGCCGGCGGTCGTGGTGCCGCGGTGGGGCCGGGGCGCGAGCGCGAATGAATCGCCACTCGACCCCCTCTCCGGAGGTGAATGGTCGTCCAGTCGGCTATGACACGAGTTTCGCGACTCTCGGCGCCGGCGCCGCCACGCACCCCACCCGCGCCCGCCGGCGCGCCAACCCTGCCTAAACATCTGTTCTATCGGCGCTTCTGCCCCCCTTTGCAGGGGTAAACTCCCGCCATCCAGGAAGGGAGTTTCCAGTTGGCGCTCACCAGGCAGGGTGGTGAACGGCGACGCTCGTCCCCTCGCGGGACATCGCCAGAATAGTCGTGATGAAGCCGCCCCCCAAACAGCATCGCGGGGCCGGCGAGTGGCTCGACCTCCAGCGCGCGGTCACCGATGCGCTCGAGCGATCCCAGTCGCTGACCGAAGCCGGCCCGCTGATCCTTGAGGCGCTCACGCGTGCCGAGGCACGCGCCCGCAGCGAGCGGTTGCTCACCGACGCCGAGCAGGCGGCCGAGACCGGGAGCTTCGAGCTCGCGCTCGACACCGGCGAGACGCACTACTCCCCCGGCCTGCGCCGCATCTTCGCGACGCCGGCGAAAGTCGAGCTCACGCGTGAGCTGTTGCTCGAGCGCGTCCACCCCGAGGACCGAGAGCTGGTCGAGAAGTCGTTCGAGGGCGCTTACGGCGCCCGCGAGTCGCTGCACTTCGAGTTCCGCGTGACGCGGTTCGACGGCGCCGAGCGGGTCGTGCGAGCCCGCGGCGAGGCGATCAAGGAGTCCAGGCGCGGTCCGATCAAGGTCGTCGGGACGATGCAGGACGTCACCGACGAAGCGGCAGCGCGATCGGCGCGCGACCTCCTCAGCTACGTCGTCCAGTCGACCAGAGACGCGATCGTCACCAAGTCCCGCGACGGCACGATCACGAGCTGGAACCGCGGTGCCGAGCAGCTCTACGGCTTCAGCGCGAAGGAGGCCATCGGGCAGCCGATTGGGATGATCGAGCCCGCGCACCGCGCCGGCGAGCAGCAGAAGATCCTCCAGACGCTGCTCTCGGGCGAGTCGATCGAGAACTTCGAGACCGAGGGCATTCGCCGGGACGGGAGCGTGATCACGGTCTCGTTGACGGTCTCGCCGGTGACCGACGCCAACGGCCGGATCGTGTCGACCGCGATCATCGCGCGGGACACGACCGAGCGCGTCCGCTACGAGGAGCGGCTGCGGCACATGGCCGACCACGACCAGCTCACCGGCCTGTTCAACCGCCGCCGGTTCGACGAGCAGCTCAAGCGCGAGCTCGCCCGGGCCGGGCGCTACGCCGCTCACAGCGCGGTGCTCAGCATCGACATCGACAACTTCAAGGGGATCAACGACTCCGCCGGCCACGCCGCCGGCGACGCCGTGCTCGTCCAGGTGGCGCGGGTGCTCGGCAACCGGTTCCGCTCGACCGACGTCGTGGCCCGGCTCGGCGGCGACGAGTTCGCGGTGCTGCTCTCAGCGGTCGGCGCCGACGAGGCCCGAGCCGCGGCCGAGGATCTGCTCACCGAGATCCGCAGCAGCCCGGCGAGCTACGGCGGCCGGCCGTTCCGGATCAGCGCCAGCATCGGGGTGACCGCGTTCGAGTCCGACGACGCCACCGCCGGCGAGGTGCTCGTCAACGCCGATCTCGCGATGTACGCGGCCAAGACCGCCGGCCGCGACCGGGTCGTGGTCTACACCGCGCCCGAGGCGCGCAAGGCCCGCGCGATGGCGAAGCTGACCTGGTCCCAGCGAATCCAGGACGCGCTCGACCGCGACCGCTTCGTGCTCCACCTCCAGCCGATCCTCGAGCTCGCCACCGGCCAGATCAAACACGGCGAGCTGCTGCTGCGGATGAAGGGCGAGCGCGGCAAGCTGATCGCTCCAGGCGCGTTCCTGCCCGCCGCCGAGCGGTTCGGCCTGATCCACGCGATCGACCGGTGGGTCGTGGCGCGGGCGATCCAGCTGATCGCCGACTCGATGGGCCCGATCCCCCGCGTCGGGATCAATCTCAGCGGCGAGTCCGTGGTCGGCGATCCGGAGCTGCTGCGGATGATCGAGCGCGAGCTCGACCGCTCGTCCGTCGACCCGTCCAAGCTGATCTTCGAGGTCACCGAGACAGCCGCGATCGCCAACATGCCCGAGGCCACCGCGTTCGCCCGCGGCCTGACCGACCTCGGCTGCAGCCTCGCGCTCGACGACTTCGGCACCGGCTTCGGGTCGTTCTACTACCTCAAGCACCTGCCGGTGAGCTACGTGAAGCTCGACGGCGAGTTCATCCAGAACCTCCCCCGCAGCGAGGTCGACGAGCACATGGTCAAGGCGATCGTCGGCGTCTCCCAGGCCCTCGGGATCAAGACCGTCGCCGAGTCGGTCGCCGACGCCGAGACGATCGGGCTGCTCCAGAAGCACCACGTCGACTACGCCCAGGGCTACTTCGTCGGCAAGCCGGCCCCGCTGAGCGTGGCGCTGGCCGACGGCGGGTGGCTGTCGAACGCCCCGCGCCTGACGGCGTAGGCGTCCGGGCGCTCAGTTCAGCCGCTCGATCAGCATCGCCTGGCCCATCCCGCCGGCGACGCACATCGACTCGATCCCGAGCGTGCCGTCGAGCGCGCGCAGGCCGTTGATCAGCGTGGTCATGATGCGGGCGCCGGTCATCCCGAACGGGTGCCCGAGCGCGATCGCGCCACCGAACGGATTGAGCTTCTCATCCGGGATCCCGAGCTCGTCCTTGCACGGGATGATCTGCGCCGCGAACGCCTCGTTGATCTCGACCACGTCGACGTCCTCGATCTTCACGCCGGTCTGCGCGAGCAGTGCCTGGATCGCCGGGATCGGGCCGAGGCCCATGATCTCGGGCCGGATCGCCGCGACGGTCGAGGCGATGATCCGCGCCTTCGGCTCCAGGCCGAGACGCTTGGCCTTCTCCGCCGACATCACGAGCACCGCCGCGGCCCCGTCGTTGAGCGGGCACGCGTTGCCGGCGGTGACCGTGCCGTCCGGACGGAACGCGGGCTTCAACTTTGCCAGCACCTCCATAGTCGTCCCGGCGCGCGGCCCGTCGTCCTTGGTGACCACCGTGTCGGGCACGTCGATCTCGTTCCCCTCCTTGTCGGTGTCCTTGTGGGCCGCCACCGACACGGGGACGATCTCAACGTCGAAGTGGCCGGAGTCACGCGCGTCGACCGCCCGATTCTGCGAGGTCACCGCCCACTCGTCCTGGCTCTCGCGGGTCACGTGGCACCGCTCGGCGACGTTCTCGGCGGTCATACCCATCGGGATGTACACGTCGTAAGCAGACCCGTTCGAGCCGTTCAGGTGGGGGTTCTTGGCCTCCTCCATCATCCCCGCCCCGAGCCCAGCCCTTGACACCGCCTCAACGCCGGCGGCGATGTACTGGTCGCCCTCACCGACCTTGATCGCGTGGAACGCCATCCGCAGCGTCTGAAGCGAAGACGCGCAGAAGCGGTTCACGGTGCACGCCGGCACGTGGTGGTCGACGCCGGCCAGGAGCGCGGCGTTCCGGCCGACGTTGTAGCCCTGCTCACCGACACCGGACGCGGCGCCCATCATCACGTCGTTGGTCTCCGCGAAGTCGACATCGGGGTTGCGCTCGATCAGCGCCCGGATCGGAATCGCGGCCAGCTCGTCGGCGCGGACGGTCTTGAGCGATCCTCTGCCCGCCCGCCCGATCGGCGTTCGGATGGCGTCGACGATCACGGCTTCTGGCATCGGGTAGCGCTCCTGCTCGAGGGGTTCAAACGATCAGCGTGAACTGCGGGCCTCTGGGCATCGCCCATACCGGGCCTCGCGCCCACAAGGCTAGTGGGCCGGCGATCCTCCCAACCCCACTCGCCAGAGTGAAGCCCGATCCGCCGGGGGCGGCAGTCCCCACCGCGAAAACCAGGAGGCCTCGCGCTCAGAGCATCGCCGCTCCATCAACGCACTGCAACCCCAGATAAGGGGTGATGGAATTGAACGCGGTCGTTCCGCGTGGGTGGGACGGGCGCGTCGACCTAGGGCGTCTCTGATGCGAGCACCGCCCTAGCCCCCGGAGACTGTCGTCACATCTCAAGCACGGACGGAGGCAGACGTGACGGCACGAAACGGCAGCGGCCAGTGGCACGGCAGTGTCGAGAGTGGTTCGGGGACTGTCACCGTCGGCGACGGCGTGCGTGAGTGGTGGACTCTCGTCGCTGTCTGTGTCGGAACGTTCATGCTGCTGCTCGACGTCACGATCGTGAATGTCGCGCTGCCGAAGATCCAAGCCGGGCTGGGGTCGAACTTCACAGACTTGCAGTGGGTTGTTGACGCCTACGCGCTCACGCTCGCAGCGCTGCTGCTGACCTCCGGATCGCTCGCGGACCTGCTCGGGCGACGGCGGATATTCGCGATCGGGCTCGTGATTTTCTCGGCGGCTTCGCTGCTGTGCGGGGTCGCGCAGTCGCCGCTGATGCTCAACCTCTCGCGCGGGGTGCAGGGGATCGGCGGCGCGATGATGTTCGCGGCCTCGCTTGCGTTGCTGGGTAACGCCTATCGTGGACGCGACCGCGGGGTCGCGTTCGGTGTCTGGGGCGCCGTGACCGGTGCGGCGGTGTCGATCGGACCGGTTGTCGGCGGGGCGCTCACCGACGGGCTGAGCTGGCGCTGGATCTTCCTGGTCAACGTCCCGATCGGCGTCATCGCGCTCGCGCTGACGACGTCGAAGGTCGACGAGTCGCGTGACCCGCACGGCGCCCGCCTCGACATCCCGGGCTTCGTCACCTTCACGGCCGCGCTCGGAACGCTCGTGTTCGGCCTGATCGAGTCGAGTCGGAAGGGATGGGGCAGCGGGCTTGTCGACGGCTGCCTGATCGCGAGCGTCGTTCTGTTTGCAGTGTTCTTCGCAGTCGAGCGTCGCAACAGCGCGCCGATGTTGGATCTATCGCTGTTTCGGCGTCGGGCGTTCAACGGGGCGTCGATCGTTGCGTTCGCGCTGTCTGGGTCGATCTTCGCGATGTTGCTCTACTTGACGTTGTATCTGCAGAACATCCTCGGCCTCTCGCCGCTCGGCGCGGGCCTGCGCCTGGTGACGCTTTCGGGCGCGATCCTCGTCACCTCGTTTGTGGCTGGACGCCTCACGACGGTCGTGCCGGTGCGGTTGTTGATGGGCGCCGGTCTCGCGCTCGTCGGGCTGAGCCTGCTGTTGATGCGCGGGCTGACAGTGACGTCGCATTGGACGCACCTTCTCCCCGCATTTCTCGTCGGCGGCGTCGGCGTCGGCCTGATCAATCCGCCGCTCGCGTCGACCGCGATTGCCGTCGTCCCGCCCCGTCAGGCAGGCATGGGCTCGGGGATCAACAGCACCTTCCGCCAGGTCGGCATCGCCACCGGCATCGCCGCGCTCGGGTCCATCTTCACCAGCGAGGTCCGCGCGCACGTGAGCTCCGGGCTGCACACCGCGCACCTGGGCGGCGCACACACGATCGCGGCGGCGATCTCAAGCGGTCAGACGCGCCTAGCGATCGCGCACGTCCCGCCGCAGGCGCGAGCGATAGTCGGCGACGTGGCGCGTGCCAGCTTCGTCGCAGGCCTCAATGAGATCTTGCTCGTCGCCGCGATCCTCGCGCTCGCGGGCGCGGTTGCGGCGCTTCTGTTGATTCGCTCGAGCGACTTCGTTGCACAGACCGAAGGACAGCGTGACGGGCGACCCGCGGAAGCGCCCGAGCCGGCCCGAGCGTGAGCAGCGCGCCGTCGGCATGTCTCGCCTGCTCCAGGCGCGGTTCCCACGTACGGCTAGGGCCTCTCCGATGCGAACACCGCCCTAGCTCGCCGACGCTGTCATCGCATCTCAAGCCCAGGAGAGGATCGAAACCATGATCAGGCACAGCATCGAGATCAACCGCCCGGCCGAGGAGGTGTTCGCCTACCTCGATCAGGTTGACCGACACAACGAGTGGCAAGGCCAGCTCGTGAGCACAGCTATCGAGACTGACGGGCCTGTGCGCGTAGGTACGCGAGTGATAGAACGCCGCAACGTTCCCGGAGGGGCGCGGGACTTCCCATACCAGATCACAGAGCACGACCCGGCGCGCAAGATCTCGTTCCGCGGCACCGCCGGCCTGATTCGTCCCGCCGGCACATACACGGTCTATCCGATAGGCGAATCGAGGTCACGCATGAGCTCAGAGCTCGACCTCAAGGGTCACGGCATCGGCAAGCTGTTTGCACCCCTGGCGCTCCGGCAGGCCGCCAAGCAGCTCCCGGTAGATCAGGAGAGGTTCAAAGAGCTGCTCGAAAGCGGCGTCGCGGCGGCGGCTTCGAACTGACGCCATAAGCTCGCGGCTCGATCCGCCGCGATCCCACAAACGGTCGCTCCGTTCCGAGTTGACCCAGAAGCGCCGCCACGCCGATCCGCGACTGCCTGGGCGGTCCTGCCGGTACGATCGCTTGCCCTGGCCATGAGATCGGGGTACGCCGGATCGTCGGCTTAGCGCTTTCGCGCTAGGGATTTGTGGAATGGATCTCGGACTGAATAACAGGGTGTACCTCGTAACTGGGGGCAGCCGTGGCCTCGGGTTCGCCGCGGCGGAGGCTCTGATCGCGGAAGGGGCTCGGGTGGTGCTCAGCTCTCCGCGGGAGACCACGGCGTCTGCGGCCGCAGATCGTCTTGCCGCCCAGACTGCCGCCGCGGGCGGCGTTGTGAGCTGGGTCGCCGCGGATAACGGCGATCCCGCTACCCCCGGTCGGCTGATCGACGCCGCCCGAGGGCGCTATTCCCGCCTCGACGGCGCGCTGATCAGTGCGGGCGGAACGCCACCGGGGACGATCTCAAGCACCTCGGATGACCAATGGCGGTCGGCGTTCGAGAGCGTTTTCCTCGGTGCGGTCCGGTTGGCTCGATCGCTCGCGGCGGATCTGGCGGACCACAGCGAGGACGATGCTGGGCCCGGCGCCACGACGGGAACCGGTGGTTCGATCGTGCTCGTGCTCGCCGCGTCGGTTCGCGTGCCACTCGCTGGGCTCCCGATTTCCAACGGGCTCTTCCCAGGTCTCGCCGGCGTGATCAAGACGCTTGCCGACGATTTCGGCCCCTCCGGGGTCCGGCTAAACGGGCTGTTACCGGTCAGGATCGCCACCGACCGCGTCCGCGAATTCGATGCGCTGAGTGGTGACCCCGACGAGGTGCGTGCCCGCCAGTCGCAGCTCATCCCGCTCCGAAGGTACGGAGAGCCCGAAGAGCTCGCGCGAGCAGCAGCGTTTCTTCTCTCGCCCGCCGCTTCCTACATCACCGGCGCAATGATCCCGGTCGACGGCGGCGCAATACGCTCGATTTGAACCGCCGGCCCTGCTTCGCGCATCCGCTCTACCTCTTCCCGCCGCGCCCGAAACGCGAAATCAGGCGGCTCAGCCTCCTCCGGATCTCCTGGCTCGCGTCAGTGGCGATCGCGCCGACCGTGTCGTCGGTCTTGATGATCCCCAGCTTCTCGTCCGTCGGGCGCACGGGGCCCCCTGGGCGACTGTCTCGGCGGCCTTCGCGCGGTAGCCCGCGCGGCGGGCCTTGGCGGCGTCGATCTGCGCCTGCAGGCGGGCGACGTGGTCGTCGGGATCAGGTGTCGCAGGGGTTGCGTCGCCGTCGTCGGTCATGGGACGCATTCCAGCACGTATCAGGTCGTGCCGCAGGAGGGGTCAGAGCGAGCACGTGCGCCGCTGGTCCTACTGTGGTCGCGGGGGTTCCCGCGGTGTGACGCGGTAGAGCACGCCGTGGCCCTGGACGATTGGTGCTCGGTCGCCGCCGGGGTAATGGTGCGTCCTGAGCACGCCGCCGCGAGTGCGGCAGCCGCTACCCGATCCGCTCGTCGATCCGGACGTGGACGGTCGCGCCGGCTTCCTTGCCGATCGCCTTCCGCAACGCTGCCTTGACCGGGAGCCTGTGCGTGCCGTCGCCCTGCGCCATCAACGCGCCGGTGAACGGCTCGCCATCGATGGCACCGCGGATCTTCACGAGTCCGCGGGTACCGAACAGCGCAGGCACATCGTCCATCACCACGCACGTCCACGCGCCTGGGTTGTCGCCCTTCTGAAGTTGTGCGTCGAACTCTCTCAACATCACTCGTGGCGAGCGGCAGCGGCAGGCCTGGCTCAGCGGTTGTGGTTGACGACCTCGACGTTGTGCCCGTCGGGGTCCAGGACGAAGGCGCCGTAGTAGCCCGGGTGGTAGACGGCGCGCTCGCCGGGACCGCCGTGGTCCTCGTAGCCCGCGGCGAGCGCGGCGGCGTGGAACGCCCGCACGGTCGCGTCGTCCTGCGCCGGGAACGCGAGGTGGACGTGCTCCGTGAGCGGCCGCTCGTCGTCGATCAGCGAGAAGCTGAAGTCCTCGCCGACCATCTGGACGTGGTCCGGCTTGTCCACGCCGATCCGCAGCCCGGCGTGCGGGGCGATCGTCATGTAGAAGCGCTTGGACGCGGCGAGGTCGCGGACGCGGATCGAGAGGTGGTCGACGCTGCCGTCGGGCACGGGGTTCTCGCGCTTCGTGTGCACCGCCTCCGCGCTGTTGCCGTCCGGGTCGAGCAGGAAGCCGCCGTAGTAGTCCGGGCCGTAGATCGTGCGCGGGCCGGGCGCGCCGGCGTCGCGGTAGCCCGCGTCGATCCCCGCCTGCCAGAAGGCGTCCACAGCCTCTCGGGACGGCGCTCGGAAGCCGACGTGCAGGCCGCGGGTCACGGGGTGCTCGCGGTCCGTCGCCCCGATGTCCCAGTCGTCCCACTCGACGAGCTCGGCGTCCGCGTGACTCGGCTCGCCGCCCAGCACGGAGAGGACGGTGCGGTAGAAGCGCTCGGACGCGGCGAGGTCCGCGACGGCGATTCCGACGTGATCGAACACCCGGGCGAGGATACCGTTGCGGCCGTGGCGCAGGCGGCCCTTCGAACGGCTCGCGTTGGCGAAGTACGACGATGATCCGGCAAGCACCTGTGAAAGCGAGTCTCTACTCACGCGACCGCTCTACCAACCCGCAATCGCAGGTTCACGACTTGACCGGATGCCGACACGTCGAGCGTCTCGAGCGAAGCTGCGGGCGTCCGCCTCGTAGGATGGATGGTCATGGAAGCGCTGCGACCACCCGTTCCCCGAGCCTGGCCGATCCGGATGACGCCCGCCGATCCGTCACCCGCGCTGGCGTAATGGGCGACCACCTCATCGTCCTTCATTCTGCGGTGCGGGCCTGCCCGGGCTACAGCCGCCACGACGCTCCCTCGATTCTTTTGGACGGCTCGTCGATGGCGCGCGAGACGGAGCACGGTCGCGCGGTCACCGCGCAGCTGACGCGCCGCCACGGAACGCTCGAGGAGGCGATCGATGCGGCGGTCTTCGCGCTAGGCGCCGCGGGATTGTCCAAGAGCATCCGCCGGCAGGCGCGCTCGGCGTGCGAGGACTACTTCTATAGCCGCCTCGACCTGACGCCGAGCCACGAGTTGGGCGGACGGGGAGAGATCGTCGAAACGCTCGAGCTGGTCCCCGAGCCGATGTACCGGGCACTGGAGGACGTCGTCGGTCTTGTCGTCGACGGCGAGTACGAGGAGCTCCGCGTCGCGTCTGGCGATCGGCTCAGCGTTGAGGACCTGCGCCGTCGCGTCGAAGACGACTGCCCCGAGTCGCTAGTGCTACCGCCGCGCGAGGTCTACGGGATCGAGGCGGTCGAGAAGTCCGACGATCCGGACCTGCCCGGCTGGGCTTATTTCCTCGACCTGTGGACCGAGACCGGCCCGGCACGCCTGCACATCGAGGGCGAGCTCGAGGAGTCGGGCGAGCGGTTCACGGCGACGCTGAACGACATCCTGCCTTAAACGCGGAAAGCCCACCCGTAGGTGGACTCTCGGCCATCAGAAGATCAGGCTGCTCTCGCGGGAAGGGGACGTTCAGATGAAGGTCTCGCCCTCTTTTTGCCCTCGCTATCTGACCCACCCAGCGTAGCGCACGCGCCTCCGAGCAGCGCCTCCCTCGCGACAACCGACCTGGCCACGTCACCGCCGGCGCACCAGTACCAGGCCGGCGGACCTACAACCCCAGCCCGCGCACACCCTTCTCGTCCCACCCCAAGTGGTGGGCGAGCTCGTGGCGAAGCGTGCGGGTCACCTGCGCCTTCAGCAGGTCGGGATCGTGGCCGAAGTCTCGCAGGAGCGTGTCGCGGAAGATCACGATGCGGTCGTGGAAGTAGTCCTGGGCGATCGTGTCGCCCTGGTAGAGACCGTAGGCGCGCTGGCGCCGGCCGCTGTCGGAGACGACCACCGCGACGTGCTCCAGCGCGCGATGGAACTCGAGCGGCAGATCGTCGATCGCCGCCCGCACGAGAACTCGGAAGTCCTCTTCGTTGTACGGGTCGAACAGGTCGTCGTCGTCGTCCTGGTCGTCCTCCTCCTCGCCCCAGGAGCCTTCCGCCGCGAGCCGCTCGGTGCGCAGCACGAGCGCCTCGAAGTCGGTCTCGGACTCCGGATCGCGCCAGTCGGCGAGGCGAAGCATGACCATCACGACCGCACCGCCGACGATCACCGCGCCGGCGCCGAACACAGCGATCCCCTGCAGCAGGCGGACCGGTGGCGATTCGCTGAACCCGGCCATCAGGCTTACCGCGCCCAGACCGACGGTCAACGCCGCGAGCGCGGACAGGAGGACGCGGCGGAGGGTGGGCTGGCTCTGGTTCATCTCGCCCGCCCGATCACCGGCTCGAGCTTGGTCCTGACCTCATAGCTCTACTCATGCTACGACAGAGATGCGGGCGTTAGACGCCCGCACCGCCACGCGACCAGCGCTCACGGAGAGGCGGAGCATCCGGCGGCAGGCGCCGGATGCTCCCGCCGACCCTCCTCCTACATACCGGGCGGGTGACGGACGACGTAGTTGCCGCCGTCGGCGAGGTTCCCGAGCGCGTTCTGGCGCCAGCGTGGACCGGTCCCCGACGGGATGTTGGGGCCGCCGTAGTCAGCCGTGTCGAACGCGATTCCGCCGACCACGATGAACACGTGGCTCGGATCGGAGTAGATCGTGATCCACTTGCCGGGTCCGGGCTGGCCGTAGGACATCAGCCCCGACGAATCCTCAGGGCTCGGAAGCAGGCCGCCGCCGTGAAGCGCGAAGCTTGTCGACCCCGAGCAGTCGTAGCAGCTCGAGTTCCAATTGCCATGGCCGCCGCCGACGCAGTACGAGGTATCGATGATGCTGTTGGCCGCAGTGATGACGGACTGGACCGCAGCGGGCGCGCCGACCGGCGCGGTGGCGGTGCCATCCGGATTGATCGTGGCCTTCGACGTCGGCACATCGCTCTCGTACGCGCTGATCGCCGACTGGAGCGACTTGACGAACGAGGGGCCGGCGACTCCATTAGCTGGGGTCATGCTGTGAGCCGTCTTGTATGCGGCCACGCTCGCCGCCGTCGCCGGCCCGAACTGGCCGTCGACGGACGTCGGGTAGCCGGCAATCGTCAGATAGCCCTGGAGGATCGTCACGTCGTTGCCGTGCAAGCCCTCGCGGAGCATGCGGCGCCCGAGCTTGCTCGCCGTGCTCGCCTTGTTGAGCGTGCCCGCGGTCTTGATCGTGGCCGACATGGCCGCGCCACCGGAGGTCGGTTGATTGGCCTTGGTGGCTGCGCTGGCGGTCGCGCCGGCAAAGATCGCCGTCGCTACGAGTGCGGACGCAGCCGCCCTACGGGCGACGCGTTGAAGAACCAGGCTCGACAAGTACAACCCCTTCTCTTTCTTGCGCCTACGGGGTTAGCTGTCGGGCTCGCGCTGAAAGAGTGCGCTACGCCGGAAATCCGGCGATTCGCCCCCCGGAGCCTGTCGGCTCCACTGGGTTCCCCGCTCCCCGGCACCGTGGCACCGGGGACTCGGCTGGGCTTTCTGTATGTCGCCGCGGCAGCCTACACGACCCGCCCGACAAATGTTTCTTAACCCCTATCGGGCTCCAGGGGCGAATCCCTTTAGTGCGAGCGAAATCTTGCAGACGGCGCCCCGGCTCCGCCGCAGACGGCGCCTGCGGCCCCGCCGCCGACGGCGCCCGGCCCGCCCGCCGCCGCCTCGCCACGCCACGCCTCGGACAGGCTTGACACCGCCATAGCTAACGGTTATCTTCCGAATAAGTAACCGTTAGCTACGCCACGCATGCCTCGACCCGCTGAGCTCCCCGAACCAGAGCCGCTCCACGGCTACCAGCTGCGTGTCGTGCGCGAGGTGCTGCTGGCGTTGCTGGCGGGCGAAGCCTCCCACGGCTACCAGCTGCGGGCGAGGCTCGCCCTCGCGCTCGGGCCGCTCGCCGGCGCCCTCAATGACGGGCAGGTGTACGTGACACTGAACCGGCTCGAGAAGGCGGGGCTGCTGACCTCGCGGCGGGTCGGGCAGACCGACCGACCGGATCGCAAGGTCTACGAGCTGACGCCTGCGGGGCGCGACCGGGTCGCGGAGTGGCTGCGGGATACGAGTTGGCGCAAAACCGTGCCGGCGGAGTTCCACCTGAAGCTCGTGGCGGCCGCCGCGGCGGGGCTCGCCGACCCGGTCGGGATCGTCGACCAGCAGCGCCGCGAGTTGCTGATCGGACTCGGGCAGGCCCAGCGGGCGGCGCTGGCCGAGCCGGACGGATCGGTCGCGGCGCTGCTCCTGGAGGGCGTGGTGCTGCGGCTGCAGGCCGACCTGCGCTGGCTCGAAGCGTGCGCTCGCTACTGGAACTCGTCGAAGGAACGATGATGGCCTCAGAGCAACCGGTCCTATCCGCGAGCGGCCTGCGCAAGGAGTACGGGAAGGGCGCGGCGCTGGTCCGCGCGGTCGACGACGTCGCGCTCGACGTGGCGCCAGGCGAGTCAGTGGCGATCGTTGGGCCGAGCGGCTGCGGCAAGTCCACCCTCCTGTACCTCCTCGGCGGCCTCGAGCGCCCCACCGCCGGCACGCTGCGACTGGCCGGGCAGCCGCTCGAGCAGGCCGCGGAGAGCGCCCTCGCCCGACTCAGACGCCACGCCCTCGGATTCGTCTTCCAGTCCTACCACCTGGTCGACGAGCTGACCGCGCTCGAGAACGTCGAGCTCCCCGCGCTCCTCGCCGGCGCCTCGCCTCGCAAGGCGCGCGAGCGCGCGAATGAGCTGCTCGGACAGGTCGGCCTCCAGGACCGCACCGAGCACCTGCCGGGGGCACTTTCGGGCGGGCAGCGCCAGCGCGTCGCGCTCGCGCGCGCGCTCGCCAATGCGCCGCTCGTCGTGCTCGCCGACGAGCCGACGGGCAATCTCGACACCGCCGCCACCACCGAGGTCCCGCGGCTGTTCGAGCAGCTCCACGCTGACGGTCAGACGGTGGTGATCGTGACCCACGATTCGCGGATCGCCGCGACCTCGGACCGTCTGATCTCGATGCGCGACGGCAGGTTCGTCGACGAGACGAAGCTGACCGGCGGCACCGCCCGCAGCCTCACCGAGATGGCCGGCCTCGAGGGGTAAGTGGCCACGGTGGGCCGGCTCCTGCTCGTCTGGCGGCTGGTGATCGGCGACATCAAGCGCCGCCGCCTTCAGTCGGTGCTGCTGCTGTTGATGATCGTCACGACGACCACGACGCTGACGATCGGGCTCGCGCTGCACAAGGTCACCGACCGCCCGTTCGCGCGCACCCGCGCCGCCACCCGGGGTCCCGACATCGTCGCCGAGCTCCTCCCGCCCCCCGGCGCCACCACAACCGCCACCGCGACCGCCACCGCAACCCGGCAATTCGCGCCGCTCGTCCGCGCCCCGGGCGTGGTCGGCACGTCCGGCCCGTATCCGGTCGCGTTCGTCCGCCTGACCGCTCATGGCGCCGACGTTCAGGCCCAGGCGCAGGGCCGGGATGCCGCGCCGGCCGCGATCGACCAGCCCGCGCTCACGGCGGGCCGGTGGGTAGTCCCCGGCGGCGTCGTGATCGAGCGCGGATTCGCCGACGCGCTCGGCGTGGGCGTCGGCGACCCGATCCATCTGAACGGCCGGCCGTTCACGGTCGCGGGGATCGCGGTCAGCACCGCCCAGTGCTTCTACCCGGTGAGCACCCCGGGCGTGATCTGGCTGACGCGCGGCGACGCCGACGCGCTGGCGGCGAGCACGCAGCGAACCGGCTACGTGCTGAACCTGAAGCTGGCCGATCCTGCGTCCGCGCAGGCGTTCGAGTACGGCAGCGCCGCCACCGCGTTCGGCAACGGCACGGGCAACGACACCGGGTCGCTGCTGACGTCGTGGCAGGACATTCAGAACAGCGACTTCAAGGTGGTCGCGGTCGATCAGAAGGTGCTGCTGATCGTGAGCACCCTGCTGGCGCTGCTGGCGATCGCGAGCATCGCGGTGGTGGTTGGGAGCCGGATGGCCGAGCAGACGCGACGCGTCGGGCTGCTCAAGGCGGTCGGTGCCACGCCGCTGCTGGTCGCGGTCGTGCTGCTCGCCGAGAACCTTCTGATCGCGCTGGCGGCGGCGGCGGTCGGCGTGACCGTCGGCCAGCTCGTCGCGCCGCTGCTCGCGAGCCTCGGCAACGGCCTGCTCGGGAGCGCGCCGACGCCCCCGCTGACGGTCAGCTCGGTGGCCGAGGTCGCGATCGTGGCGATCGTGGTCGCCGCGTGCGCGACGATCGTCCCGGCGATCCGCGGCGCGCGGACGAGCACGATCCGCGCGCTCACCGACCCGGTCCACCCGCCCCGGCGCCGGCCGTGGCTGATCGCGTTCTCGGCGCGGCTGCCGGTGCCGCTGCTGCTCGCGGTCCGCTTGGTCGCTCGTCGCACCCGTCGCTCGCTGCTGACCGCGGCGAGCATGACGATCGCGGTGACGATGGTCGTCGCGGCCCTCACGCTTCAGCACAACGTCGACGTGCGCGACCAGCACAACGGCGCCGCGGGCTACGTCATCGGCTCGACCTCGGTCGGCGACCGCGTGACCCACCTCGTATTCCTGCTGAGCGCGATCCTGATCGTCCTGGCCGCGGTCAACGCGATCTTCACCACCTGGGCGACCGTGATCGACGCCCAGCGGCCGACCGCGCTGGCGCGCGCACTCGGCGCGACCCCCGGTCAGATCACCGCCGGTCTGGCGACCTCACAGCTGATGCCCGGCCTGCTCGCCGCGTGCCTCGGGATCCCGCTCGGCCTCGCGCTCTACCAGCTTGCCGGCGGCCACGTCGCCCAGGCGAGCCCGCCGTTCCTGTCGCTGCTCGCCGTGATCCCGGGGACGCTGATCGTGGTCGCCACGCTGACCGCCATCCCCGCGCGCATCGGCGCCAGCCGCCAGGTCGCCGAAGTCCTCCGCTCTGAATAGTCCGGGTAGGCCGGAGACCTACGCCACGTAGCCGTCGGCCGGCTCGAGCGGCAGGCCGGCGGCGTGCCAGTCGAGCAAACCGCCGAGCATGTTGTGGGCGTCGAACCCGGCGCCGCGGAACGCCTCGCTCGCCATCGCGGAGCGGCTGCCGCTGCGGCAGTAGAACACGACCGGCCTGTCCCGGTCGATGCTGTCGACCTCGCCGGCGAGGTCCGCGAGCACCACCAGGCGGTCACCGGCGATCCGGCCGGCCTCGTGCTCCTCGGGCTGGCGGACGTCGATCAGCTGAATCTCGCCGCGCTCGATCAGTTCCGCCACCTGCTGCGGCGTGTAGTCGTCCATCGCTACTGCTTCCACTTGATCGAGCACCCGACCGGCTTGGTCTCGGGCCGCTGCAGGATCGACCCGGACAGTACCGCGTCGAGGGCCTCTCGCAGCCACTCGGCCCGCTCGCCCGGGTTGTCGTAGTTCGCGTCGGGCGCGCCGCGATAGCGAAGCCGGTCCTCGGCGTCGAGCACGAACACGTCCGGCGTCACGGTGGCGCCGTACGCGCGCGCCACCTCCTGGGTGGCGTCGTGGAGGTAGGGCATCGGCCAGTCCTCCTTGGCGACCCGGTCCTTCATCGCGTCGGGCGAGTCGCGCGGATAGCGGTCGGCGTCGTTGGAGTTCACCGCGAGCACACGCACGCCACGGGCCGCGTACTCCCGCGCGACGTCGACGATCCGGTCGTGCCAGGCCAACGCATACGGGCAGTGGTTACACGTGAACACCACCACGGTTGCCGGCGCGCCGTCGTAGCTGGCCACCGACCACTTCCTCCCCTGCGTGTCGAGCAGGGAGAAATCAGGCGCCACCTGGCCAATCGAAAGACTCATCGGGTCACCTCCGTGCGCTCGGCGGCACGCGACAGCGCCTCGCGCAGGTCGTCAGGATCGGGAATCGGACTCACGCGACCGTCGCGGCGGCGGTAGACGCGGCAGCTCAGGCCGATCTGCTCCTCGCCGGCGGCCGGGACGAGGTCGACGCCGTCGATCAGGATCGTCGGCGACCCGACAAAGCCGGCCTCACGGGCGTCCCCGTCGCCCTTGATCTCGCGCATGCGGACCTCGACGTCGGAAAGGTCAAGCTCACTGAGCGCGTCCCGCACGGCGGCCAGCGCGCGCTCGGTCGAGGGACATCCCTCCCACCACAGCAGCTCTACGTTCACGTATCGAGCGTAGCGACCGCCGCGCCGCGGTCCGGGTGCTGCGCCAAGGGCCGAGCGGCCGGCGGTCGGCCGCCGCTAGGCGACGGTCCAGCTGTCGCCGCCGAGCAGCAGGTCCGCGAGCTCGACGTCGGTCGCCGGGGTCGTGCGGACCGGGCCGCCACGCCCGTACACGTGGCGATCGACCTGGCGGAAGATCCCGATCGGCGTCGGCGAGGTCGGGTCGTCGGCGAGCCGCGCGAGCGAGAACGCGAGTCCAGGATCTGGACGTGACGGATCGTGGACGATCAGCGTTGTCCTCTCCGACGTCGCTGACCTCGACGATCGCGAGACCGCCGTCGGCTGCCGCGGGCGACGCCGCGCTCGTTCTCGACGCCGAACCGGATCGGCTTACCCGCCTCGAGTCGGATCTGGTTGGCATCCTTGGTGTCCTTCTCGGTCAGCGCCGCGAACGCGCCGTCGTTGAACACCGGGCAGTTCTGGTAGATCTCGACGAGCGCCGCGCCGTCGTGGGTCGCGGCGGCCCGGAGCACCTCGGTGAGGTGCCGGCGGTCGCGATCGATCGTGCGCGCCACGAACGTCGCCTCCGCCCCGAGCGCGAGCGAGACCGGGTTGAACGGATGGTCGGCGACGCCGAACGGGGTCGACTTCGTGACCTTCCCGAGCTCCGAGGTCGGCGACGCCTGGCCCTTGGTGAGACCGTAGATCTGGTTGTTGAACAGGAGGATCTTGATCGGGACGTTGCGGCGCAGCGCATGGATCAGGTGGTTGCCGCCGATCGACAGCGAGTCGCCGTCGCCGGTGACGATCCAGATCGAGAGGTCCTCGCGCGCCGAGGCGAGCCCGGTGGCGAGCGCCGGCGCACGACCGTGGATGCCGTGCATCCCGTACGTGTTCATGTAGTACGCGAACCGGCCGGCGCAGCCGATCCCGGTGACGAACACGATCCGCTCGGGCGGGATCCCGAGCTCGGGCATGAACTGCTGCACCGCGGACAGGACCGCATAGTCGCCGCACCCCGGGCACCAGCGCGTCTCCTGATCGGACTGGAAGTCGGCCTTGGTCAGCGGCTCTGGCGCGCTGCCGTTGCCGGTCCCGTTGCCGTTACTGATCACTGCGCTCATTGCCGCTCCGCGATCTGCTCTTCGATATCGGACGCGAACAACGGCTGTCCCTGCACCTTGCAGAACGACTCGACGTCGACCAGGTACTTGGCGCGCAGCAGCTGAGCGAGCTGGCCGGTGTTCATCTCGGGCACGAGCACGCGGTCGAACGAGCGCAGCACGTCGCCGGTGTTCGACGGGAACGGGTTCAGGTGGCGCAGGTGCGCGCACGCGACCGTGTGACCGGCCTCTCGCGCCCGCCGCACGCCGGCGCGGATCGCGCCCTCGCTCGACCCCCAGCCGAGCACGAGCAACCGCGCGTTCGGGCTCGGCATCGACGACGAGCGGCGGGATATCGCGCGCGATCCCCTCGACCTTCGCGCCGCGCAGCTCGGTCATCCGCTCGTGGTTCGAGCCGTCGTAGGAGATGTTGCCGGTGCCGTCGGCCTTCTCGAGGCCGCCGATCCGGTGTGCCAGCCCGGGCGTGCCGGGAATCGCCCACGGGCGGGCGAGGCGCTCGTCGCGGGCGTAGGGCATGAACTCCTCGCCCTCCTGCGCCACCGCGAACGCTGGATCGATCGACGGCAGGTCGGCCACGACCGGCACCCGCCACGGCTCCGAGGAGGAGGCCAGGAACGCGTCTGTGAGCAGGATCACCGGGGTCCGGTAGCGGATCGCGATCTGCGCCGCCTCGAACGCCGCCGCAAAGCAGCCGCCGGACGTGCTCGGCGCGATCACCGGGATCGGCGACTCGCCGTGGCGCCCGTACACGGCCATCAACAGGTCGGACTGCTCGGTCTTCGTCGGCATCCCGGTCGAAGGCCCCGCGCGCTGCACGTCGATCACGATCATCGGCAGCTCGAGCGCCGCCGCCAGCGCGATCGTCTCTCCCTTGAGGTCCATCCCCGGCCCGCTCGTCGCGGTCACGCCGAGGCGCCCGCCGAACGCGGCGCCGAGCGCCATCCCCGCGGCCGCGATCTCGTCCTCGGCCTGGATCGTCTTGATGCCGAGGGCCGCGTGGCGCGAGAGCTCGTGCAGCAGCTCGGACGCCGGCGTGATCGGATAGCTCGCCAGCACCAGGCCCAGCCCGCTCCGGGCGCTCGCCGCGATCAGCCCGAGCGACAGCGCGGTCGTGCCGTTGACGTTGCGATACGTGCCCGGCTGGACGTCCGTCGCCGGCTTGACCCGGTACTGGACGTCGAGCAGCTCGGTCGTCTCGCCGAACGACCAGCCGGCGTTGAACGCCGCCAGGTTCGCGAGCAGGACCGCCGGCTTATTCGCAAACTTGTGCTCGATCCACCGCTTGGTTCCGTCGGTCGGCCGCCCGTACAGCCACGACAGCACCCCCAGCGCGAACAGGTTCTTGGCACGCCCGGCGTCACGGGTCGAGGCGTCCTCGACCCCCTCGACGGCGCGCACCGTGAGCGAGGTCATCGGGATCCGATGCACCCGGAACGCACTCAAAGAACCGTCCTCGAGCGGATTGGAGCTGTAGCCGGCCTTCTCGAGATTGCGCTTGCTGAACGCGTCCTCGTTGACGATCAGGGTCGCGCTGCGGTCGACCTCGGCCAGGTTCGCCTTGAGCGCCGCCGGGTTCATCGCGACCAGCACGTTCGGTTTGTCGCCCGGGGTCAGGATGTCGCGGGAGGCAAAGTGGATCTGGAACGCCGAGACGCCGGCGAGCGTGCCGGCCGGCGCGCGGATCTCGGCGGGGTAGCTCGGCAGCGTCGCCAGGTCATTGCCCAGCATCGCGGTGGCATCCGTGAACCGGCTGCCCGCCAGCTGCATCCCGTCTCCGGAGTCTCCCGCGAACCGGACTACTACGCGCTCGCGCTCCTCAACCGTCTTAGTCATCTAGTGCGCCCAAGGTCAACCGCCTACCCATACTACGCACGCGGCGGGACGAAGTTTCACTCTGCCCCCCCGATTGGGTGGCCGGACGCTGTTCATGGGCCGCTGACGCGGCGTCCCTGGGGCCATCCAACCCCGTCCGGACGGGCCCGCACGGCCTCGTGGCTCGCGCAGCGAGGTCCCGCTAAATCTTGTTCACGTTTACGGCTTTGGGGCCCTTCGGCGAGGCCTCTTCCTCATAGGAGACCTTGCTGCCCTCGGCTAGCGAGCGGTAGCCGTCGGCCGTGATGCTCGAGTGGTGGACGAAGAGGTCGCGACCGCCGTCGTCGGGGGTGATGAAGCCGAACCCCTTCTCGTCGCTGAACCATTTGACTGTGCCATTTGGCATGTGGAGTGCTCCTCCGCTCGAAGTGCTGCTACCGCGGAGTGCCCCGGAGCCTGCACCTGCTTGGCGCCGCCCGCTCAGTCGGACGGCCTTACGACCTGGGAAGGTACAGGACATGGACGATCCGATGTCAATCGGTCGTGAGGTCAAGGTGCCTTTGCGCGAGATCACGGTGAGGACGTCGCGCTCCTCCGGCCCGGGCGGCCAGCACGCGAACGTCACCGCCTCGCGCGTCGAGGCGATCTTCGACGTTGAGGCCTCCTCGGCGCTGACCGACGAGCAGAAGCGACGCGTGATCGCGCGCGCGGGCCCGCGCGTGACCGCGGTCGCCCAGGACGCCCGCGGCCAGGCCCGCAACCGCGAGCTCGCGCTCGAGCGCCTGCGCCGGCGCCTGACCCAGGCGCTCGCCACGCCACGCCACCGCCACGCGACGCGACCAACATCGGCCTCGGTGCACCGCCGCCTGGACAGCAAGCGCCGCCAGGCGACCCGCAAGCGCGACCGCCGACCGCCGAGCTCGGACGACTAGCCTCAACCGGAATGCGGTGGCTCGTCGACGGCATGAACGTGATCGGGACGAGGGGGGGTGGGGGTGGGTTCCAATCTTGGTGGAAGGACCGCGACGCGGCGATGCTGCGGCTCGTCGACATGCTCGAGCGGTGGGCCGCCGTGAACGGTGAGGACGTCACGGTCGTGTTCGAGCGCCCCCCTCGGCCGCCGATCCGCTCGACCGTGATCGAGGTCGCCCACGCCCCGCGGCCCCGGCCCAACTCGGGCGATGACGAGATCGTGAGGCGTCTGCGCGCGGACCCGGATCCCGCAGCGGTGCGGGTCGTGACCTCCGATCGATGGCTGGCCGACCGCGCCTGGGCCGCCGGTGCGAGCGTCGAAGGGGCGGACTCCTTCCGCAGCCGGATCGAATAACTCCCGAAGGGTCCGTCGCCCGGCTGTGGCACGCTGCCACAATCACCTGATGGCCGAGCAACCACGGCGACGGGAGACCAGCCCCCGACTCCGGCCGGGCGGTCCTCCCCAGCAGCAGCAGCCGCAGCCGGGCTGGCGCGTGACGCCGGCGCCGGACGGTCGAGGTGGCAAGCCGATCAAGCCGCCGTCGGGGCCGAACATCCGCTGGATCGCGGTGATCCTCGTGATCGCGCTGATCGCGCTGAACTTCTGGGTCTCCTCGGAGGCGCTCAGCCCGAGCCCTCGCGTCCACATCCCGTACTCCCCGATGTTCCTGCAGCAGGCCGAGAACAACAACGTGGAGTCGATCTCTTCGACGGGCGCGTCGATCGATGGGACGTTCAAGCACGAGGTCAAGTACCCGGCGGGCGGTACCAGCTACGCCTACTTCTCAACCCAGATCCCGTCGTTCGCGAGCAACCAGCAGCTATTCGCGCTGCTCCAGAAGAACAACGTGACGATCAACGCCCAATCCGAGAACACCGGCCCGTCGTTCCTGACCAGCCTGATCTTCGGCTTCGGCCCGACGCTGCTGTTCCTGCTGCTGCTCGTGTGGATCTTCCGGCGAGCGGCCGCGTCCGGCGGCGGGGCCGGCGGCCTGATGTCGTTCGGCCGCTCGCGCGCGCGTCGTGTCGAGGGCCAGGACCAGCGCGCCACGTTCAACGACGTCGCCGGCATCGACGAGGCCAAGGCCGAGCTGACCGAGATCGTCGACTTCCTCAAGAACCCGGACAAGTACCTCAGGCTCGGCGGACGGATCCCACGCGGCGTGCTGCTCAGCGGGCAGCCCGGCACCGGCAAGACGCTGCTGGCCCGAGCGGTCGCCGGCGAGGCCGGCGTCCCGTTCTTCCAGATGTCGGCGTCGGAGTTCGTCGAGATGATCGTCGGCGTTGGCGCCTCCCGCGTACGTGACCTGTTCTCACAGGCCAAGCAAGCGGCGCCCGCGATCATCTTCATCGACGAGCTCGACGCGATCGGCCGCTCGCGCAGCTCCGGCGGACCGAACATCTCCGGCGGCCACGACGAGCGCGAGCAGACGCTCAATCAGATCCTCACGGAGATGGACGGCTTCGACCCGCGACTCGGCGTGATCGTGCTCGGCGCGACCAACCGGCCGGAGATCCTCGACCCCGCGCTGCTCCGCCCCGGCCGGTTCGACCGCCGCGTGTTTGTCTCACCGCCCGACCGGGCCGGACGCGAGGCGATCCTGCGCGTACACACCCGTGGGGTTCCGCTTTCGGCCGACGTCAACCTCGGCAACCTGGCCGCGACAACGCCCGGGATGGTGGGCGCCGACCTCGAGAATCTCGTCAACGAGGCGGCGCTGCTCGCCGCCCGGCGCAACCACGAGAGCGTCAACCGCGAAGACCTCACCGACGCGCTCGAGCGGATCGTGCTCGGCGCCGAGCGCAAGGTGATGATCTCCGAGGACGACCGCCGGCGGACCGCCTACCACGAGGCCGGCCACGCGATCGTCGGCATGCTCACGCCCGGCGCCGACCCGGTCCGGAAGGTCTCGATCATTCCCCGCGGGCAGGCACTCGGGGTGACGTTCTCGGCGCCCGACGCCGACCGCTTCAACTTCGAGCAGCAACACCTGCTCGCCCAGATCAAGGTCGCGCTCGGCGGGCGCGGGGCCGAGGAGATCGTGTTCGGCGACATCACGACCGGCGCCGAGTCAGACATCCAGCACCTGACCCGGATCGCCCGCCACATGGTGGGGCGCTGGGGAATGAGCCGCGCGATCGGCCCGATCGCGGTGATCCCGCAGGACGGGATGGGACCGCTCCTACCCGGCGTGTCGGAGACTTCGGAGTCGACTCAGCGCCTCGTCGACGAGGAGGTCAGGCGGATCGTCGAGACCGCCCAGGGCGAGGTCGGCGTACTGCTCCGCGAGCATCGCTCGAACCTTGACTCGCTCGTCGCCGGGCTGCTCGAGCAGGAGACGCTCGACGAGGCCGATGCCTACAACGCGGCGGGGCTGGCCCGCAACCCGCTGGCCGAGCCAGAGCCGCACGTCACGCTCGACGCGCTGCACGCCGATTCCGCGCCCGAGCGTCCGCTGCGCTGATCAGGCTGTACGTCAGTCCCCGAGGCGGGTGAGCCGCGCGAGCGCCTCGTGGCACTCGACCACGCGGCGCTTGACGGGATCGTCGTCCGGCCGGTCGTGGACGAGGTCCCATGTGCGGTCGGCGATCTCGCGTGCTGATTCGGCCGTGGCGCTCTGCCACAGGCGATCGACGAGCGTGATTTCGAAGCCCGTGAGCTGATCGGCGGGGTCGCCGGGAGGCATTCTCGGCAGCGGTTCGGCGATCGTCTCCTTCCACATCGCGGTGGCGACGAGCAGTCGGTTTCGCAGCGTGATCTGATCGATCGGCGACATCAGCGCCAGCCTAACGGATCGGTCGCCGCGCGCTCAGCGCAGCGTGGGCAGATTCTGATGCACGCCGAGCGCGGCCGCAAACAGGTCGCCCTGGTCCTCCGCGCGCGCCAGCAACTCGTGGGCTTCGAACGTGAGCAGCCGCTCGTCGCCGCGCTCGTGGCAATCGCTCACCTCGTCCCAGGTCACCGGCGTCGACGCGGTCGGACGCTCGCGCGCGCGTAGTGAGTAGACCGTGGCCGTCGTCTTGTGCTCGTCGTTCTGGCTCCAGTCGACCAGGACCTTTCCGGGCCGCAGCCGCTTGGTCATGCGCGAGACGACCAGCTTGGGCATGCGTTGCTCGAGCAGCTCGGCGACGCGCCGTGCGAACGGCTTGGTCACGCCGTAGTCGACCGGCGTGTTCAGCGGCACGTAGACCTGCAGGCCCTTCGAGCCCGATGTCTTGGCGACACTCTCGAGCCCGAGCTGATCGAACAGCCCCCGCAGGACCAGCGCGACCTCGCAGCACTCGACGATCCCCGCCGGCGCGCCGGGGTCGAGGTCGAACACCATCATCGTCGGCCGCTCCGGCGCCGCCGCCAGCGCCAGCGATGTGTGCAGCTCGACGTCGGCGAGGTTGGCCAGCCAGATCAGCGTCGGGCGGTCCTGCGCGAGCGTGTAGTTGACGTCGCCGATCCGCGCCGTCTGGACCCATTCCGGCCGGTGCGACGGCGACTGCTTCTCGTAGAAATAGGGCGCGTCGACGCCGTTCGGGTAGCGCTTGAGGGTCAGCGGCCGGTCGTGCAGGTGCGCAAGCACGACCGGCGCGATGCGCGCGTAGTACGCGATCAGATCGCCCTTGGTGAAGCCGGCTTCGGGGTAGAGCACCTTGTCCCAGTTCGTGAGCTTGAGCCGCCGGCCCTCGGTGATGACCGCGAGCGCGCCCTCGGGCAGCCGCTCCACCTCGTCGAACAGCGCCTCGGGCGAGGCCGAGTCGACGTCCTCGACCGGCGCCGCGCGGCCGTCCTCGACGACGACCTCCCGTGGGTCCTTGTCCTCGCGCAGCCCCTTGAACGAGGGCGCGCGCATCACCCGCTCGGTCGTCCACTCCCTGAACTCGATCTCGGCGACGAGGCGGGGCTCGACGAACACTGCCTGGCGAGGGAGCTTCGGCGCGTCGTCGAACGGCCTCGTGTCGCGCTTGAGCGGTCCCAGGCGCCGGCGAAGGTCATCCAGCGTCTTCTCGGTGAAGCCGGTCCCGACGCGGCCTGCATACCGGAGCCTCCCGTCGTCGTACACGCCCATGAGGAGCGCTCCGATCCGGTCGGTCCTCCGGCCCTCGCCCGGCAGCCAGCCCGCGATCACCATCTCCTGCCGGAGCGTGTTCTTGATCTTCAGCCACGCCCCGCTGCGCCGGCCGGGCTCGTAGCGCGTGTCGAGCCGCTTGGCCACGACCCCCTCGAGGCCCTGCTTCCGGGTCGCTTCGAGCAGCAGCTTGCCGCCCCCCTTGTGGGCCGCCGGGACGCGCCACGCCGGCCCGCCGAGCTCGAGGGACTCCAGGAGCGCGCGGCGCTCGGAGTACGGCAGCTCAATAAGCGACCGTCCGTCGAGGTAGAGCAGGTCGAAGATCGCGTAGACCACCGGCGTGCTGCTCATCAGGCGCCGGACGGCGTTCGGCGAGGTCACGTGCATCCTGCGCTGCAACCGCTCGAAGCTCGGCCGTGGGTGGGCGGGGTCCGATTCATCGAACGCGACGATCTCCCCGTCGAGCACGGCCTCGTGCATCCCGAGCGCCGTGATCAGCCCTCGGACCTCGGGATACGCGTCGGTGATCTCGTTGAGGTTCCGGCTCTCGAGCCGCAACCTCCCGGGCTGAACGTAGGCGATCGCGCGAACGCCGTCCCACTTGACCTCGAACGACCACTTGCGCTCGTCGGGCGGGAGCACGGTCGACGGTCTGGCCGCCATCGGCAGCACGCGCTCGGGCATCGGCACACGGTCCGGATCCGCCGGCGGATCCATCCGGTGGATCATCCAGTCGTTCTTCGGGTCGCCCGGCTTGCCGATCGGGAACAACCCGTAGCGCCCGCTCAGCCGCTCGCCGTGGAACGTGACCTCGACCTTGCGCTCCTCCCACTTGTGGACGTCGAACGTGCCTTCGTCCCAGATCGTCATCGTGCCTGCGCCGTACTGGCCCTTGGGGATCTCGCCGTGGAACTCGAGGTACTCGAGCGGGTGGTCCTCGGTTCTGACCGCTAGGCGGTTGTCCTTCGGGTCGGCGGGAATGCCGTTCGGGATCGCCCACGACGCGAGCACGCCGTGATGCTCGAGCCGGAGATCCCAATGCAGGCGGGTGGCGTGGTGCTCCTGGACGACGAACCGCCGCTCCTCCTCCCCGCGACCGTCGCGGCCCGTCGGCTCGGAGGTCGCGTCGAAGTCGCGCTTGGCGCGGTAGCTCGAGAGCTTGTCCTTGTCCTTAGTCTTCGGCACGAGAGGGATGATCGCGAATGCGGTTGCCCGAGTCTTCACAAATGTTTACGTCGACGCGCCACAATTGCCCGCATGGCGCGCGTACTGGTGGTGGACGACGAGCCCGCTGTCCGGCGGGCGCTCGAGCGCGCGCTGAGGCTGGATCGGTATGACGTCGAGCTCGCCGGAGACGGCGAGGAGGCGCTCGACGCGCTCGCGAAGGCGCCACCCGACGCAGTGATCCTCGACATCGGGATGCCCAAGCTCGACGGCCTCGAGGTCTGCCGCCGGATGCGCCAGGCCGGCGACCGGACCCCGATCCTGATGCTGACCGCGCGCGACGCGGTCGACGACCGCGTCGAGGGGCTCGACGTCGGCGCCGACGATTACCTGGTCAAGCCGTTCGCGCTGAGGGAGCTCCAGGCGAGGTTGCGGGCGTTGCTGCGCCGCTCGGGCGACGGCGCCGACGGCGAGATCCTCAGGTACGCGGACATGGTGCTCGACCCGATCGCGCACGAGGTCCGGCGCGGCGATCGCCTGATCGAACTGTCGAAGACCGAGTTCCTGTTGCTCGAGCTGTTCATGCGCCACCCGCGACAGGTGCTGACTCGCTCCACGATCTTCGAGAACGTGTGGGGATACGATTTCGGTCCGACCTCGAACGCGCTCGGCGTGTACATGGGCTATCTGCGCCGCAAGACCGAAGCCGGCGACGAGCCGCGCCTCCTGCACACAGTCAGAGGCGTCGGTTACGTGCTGCGGGACTGACGGGGTCAAGTCGTGCCGCTGCGCCGCAGACTTGCCATAGCGTGCGCCTCGACGGTGGCGCTGGTGATCCTGCTGGCCTCGATCGTGGTCTACATGGTCGTCCGCGACCAGCTGCTCGGACAGGTCGACAACGAGCTCCAGTCGCAGGCCGGGCTCGTCTCGCAGCTGCGCCAATGCACCGTCAACAGCCTTCCGGCGCCGCCCGGGACGGCCGGCGGCGGGGCCCCGATCTGGCAGGTGACGACCGGCGCGGGCAACGTGGTGTGCAGCGACGGAAACGTTCCGCTTCCGTTCGATCGTCGCGTGCAGTCGATCGCCAGCGGCAACGGAGGCGGGCGCCCGTACCTCGAGGACGTGAACGTCGGCGGATCCGTGCTGCGCGAACTGACGGTCCCGGTCACGGTGGGTAACCAATTCGAGTCCCAGCCGGCGGCGTTGCAGCTGGCGCGGCCGCTCGCTCCCGTCCGCAACGTGCTCGCGGAGCTGCGCCTGGTCCTGCTCCTGCTGTGCGCCGGCGGGATCGCGCTCGCCGCCTGCCTCGGGCGGCTGTCGGCAAGGCGCGTGCTCGCGCCGCTCGCCGAGGTCGCCCAGACCGCGCAGCACATCACCGAAACCGAGGACCTCACCAGCCGCATCCAGTACCACGCCGACGACGAGGTCGGCCAGCTCGCGACCCGCTTCAACGCGATGATCGAGCGGCTGGAGGTGTCCCGAGGCGCGCTCGACGAGTCGGTGCGGGCGCAGCGCCAGCTCGTGGCCGATGCCTCGCACGAGCTCCGCACGCCGATCACGAGCCTGCGCACGAATATCGAGGTGCTGATGGCCGGTGATCGGCTGAGCGGGGACGACCGTCACCGGCTGCTCGCCGACGTGCTCGAGCAGAGCGAGGAGCTGAGCGCGCTGATCGGGGACGTGATCGAGCTCGCCCGCGGCGACCTGCCGCTGACCTCTGCCGAGGACATCCGGCTCGACCGCGTTGTCGCCGAGTCCCTGACGCGCGCGCGCCGCGACTTCCCAGACGTCCATTTCGAGAGCACGTTAGAGCCGGTCGTCGTCGACGGCATCCCCGAGCGGATCGCCCGCGCGGTGAACAACCTGCTCGACAACGCGGCCCATCATTCCGCCGCCGGCGGTCTGGTCGAGGTGGTGGTCGACGAGCATGGCGTGCGCGTGCGGGACCACGGCACCGGCATCGACCCGGCCGACCTGCCGTATGTGTTCGACCGCTTCTTTCGCGGCGCGAACTCCCGCCACCGCCAGGGCAGCGGGCTCGGACTCGCGATCGTCCGCCAGACGGCGGCGCAGCACGGCGGGTCCGTGGAGGCAGCCAACGCCCCCGACGGTGGTGCGGTCTTCACGCTGGCGCTGCCGACCGTGCCCGAGGATCAGCTCGATCGCTCCGAGGAGCCGTTCCCCGCGGCCGGCGATCCGCTCCCGCTCGGGTAGCCGCCCCCGGCCCGCCCGGCGCCCGAGCGGCGCTATTGCTTGGCCGGCTTGGCGATCCGCGCCTGGCGCGCGATCAGGAAGCGCTTGCGCAGGAACCACGCGCACACCGCGAACACCGCGGCGACAGGCACGAGCAGCACGATCCGGACCACCTCGCCCCCGATGGTGAGCGCGATCACGAACTCGGCCGCGACGGCCGGAATCGCCGCGAGCATGACGGTGTGCGAGCGGTAGCCAGAGAAGTGCTCACGCGCGGTGACCTCGACCACGCCGAACAGGCACAGGATCACGCCGCCGACCAGCGCGGGCCCGCCATGCCGGATCACGCCGAACACCAGCGCCACCAGCCCGGCGAAGATCGCGAGCTCGGCCACGGGAACGCCTCCGAACGGCCCGGGCGGCCGCTCGCCGTAGGCGCCCATCGGACCGCCACGCCGGCGCACCGGCCTCGGCTCGACCGCGCGGCGTGCACTGCCGACGTGCTCGACGCGCTGCTCGTGCCGCGCGGGCGCCGGCGCCGCGCCCGCCGTTCTCACGTCCCGCCGCTTACGCGACCGCCGCTTAGACCTCTGCGTCGCCACAGTTGAGCGAGGATAACCGCCCGCTCGCAGTGGCTGCGTAGGCAGCGGCTAAGGAGTCGTCGCCCGCTCGGGGGGCGACGAAGCGTCGGCGAACTCGCGGAACAACCCGGTGACCACGAACACCGTCTGCTCGGCGATGTCGACGGTGTTGTCGCCGACCCGCTCGAGGCAGCGCGCCACGAGGATCATGAACATCGCCCACTCGCGCAGGTCGAGGTTGTCGCCGACCTCGACCGCGCGCCGGAAGATCTCCCGGTTCAGCCGGTTGATCTCCGTGTCCTGGCGCACCAGGTCCTGCGCGAGCTCGACGTTCCGTCCGGCGAACGCCTGCTTGGCCTGCGAGACCTGCGAGCGCGCGAGGCGGCCCATCCGCTCGATCGCGTCGAGGATGTCCTTGTCCTTCGGAGCCTCGTAGCCCGACAGCGGCACGAGCTTGGCGATGTTGACGCACTGGTCGCCCATCCGCTCGACGCAGCGGATCACGTGCAGGAGTGCCGCGACAATCCGCAGGTCGCCGGCCACCGGTGCCTGGCGGGCGAGCAGCGACAGGATTCCCTGATGGACCTCGAGGTAGCGGCCGTCGATCCGGTCGTCGTCGGCGACGACCATGCCGGCCAGCTCGACGTCCTGGTACGAGATCGATTCGAGCGCGCGATCGAGCTGCTGGATCACTATGTCGAGGGCGTCGAGCGCCTGGTGCTCGAGTGCTTTGAGGTCCTCGTGGAACTGATGACGTGTCTCTTGCATGGGCGGCCTAGCCGAACTTTCCGGTCACGTAGCGCTCCGTCCGTTCGTCGCTCGGGTTGGTGAAGATCTTGTTCGTCTCGTCGTGCTCGATCACTTCGCCCTCCAGCATGAACACCGTCGTGTTCGCGATGCGTGCCGCCTGCTGCATGTTGTGGGTGACGATCACGATCGTGTAGCGCTCCTTGAGCTCGTCGATCAGCTCCTCGATCTTCAGCGTCGAGATCGGATCGAGCGCGGACGCGGGCTCGTCCATCAGGATCACCTCCGGCTCAACGGCGACCGTCCGCGCGATGCACAGGCGCTGCTGTTGTCCGCCCGAGAGCCCGATCCCGGGCGAGCCGAGACGATCCTTGACCTCGTCCCATAAACCGACCGACTGCAGCGAGTGGTGCACCAGGTCTTTGAGATCGCGACTCTTCGTGCCGGTCAGCCGCAGCCCGGCGGCGACGTTGTCGAAGATCGACATCGTCGGGAACGGATTCGGCTTCTGGAACACCATCCCGATCAGGCGGCGAACGGCCGTGACGTCGACGTCCTTGCTGTACACGTCGAGCTCGTCGAGCGTGACGCTGCCGTCGGCACGCGCACCGGGGATCTCCTCGTGCATGCGGTTGATGCAGCGGACGACCGTCGATTTTCCGGATCCCGATGGCCCGATCAGCGCCGTGACCTCGTTGGGCGCAAACTCGATCGAGACGTTCTTGATCGCGTGCTCCGCGCCGTAGTAGGCGTTCAGATCCTGCAGCTTGACGGCGTGGCCGGCCTTCTTCTCCGTGCGCGGCGCGGAGGGCTGGGCAGGCTGTTGTGGCTGCGGCGACGGCATCCCGGCGGACGTTGGAGGGTCGCTCTGCTCGTTACTCGTGGCTTCTGGCGTGTTCATCCCGTGCGGCTCCTTCGAGAGACGATTCTGGCGATCACATTCAGGATAAGGACGAACGCGACCAGAGTCAGCGCGGCACCCCACGCGCGGTCGACGATTGCCTGGCGCGGGGACTGGATGTCGGTGTAGATCAGCACCGGCAGCGTGTTCATCTGGGACCCGAGGTTGAACGTCAACCCCGTCGCGACCGCGACCGTGAACAACAGCGGCGCGGTCTCGCCCATGCCGCGTGCGATCGCGAGCAGGCAGCCGGTCACGAGACCAGGCGTGGCTGTCGGCAGCACGACCTTCGTGACGACGCGCCAGCGGGGGGCGCCGAGGGCGAGCGCGGCCTCACGCAAGTGGCTCGGTACGAGGTTCAGCACGACCTCCGACGATCGGATCACGATCGGAAGCATCAGCAACGCCAGCGCAATCGAACCCTTCCAGCCGGTGAAGTTGCCGCCGACGTGGGCGAGGACGAGCGTGATGTAGATGAACAGGCCGAACATGATCGAAGGCACGCCCGTCATCACATCGACGAAGTAGCGGACGACCTTCGCGAACGCGCCGTCCTTGCCGTACTCGGTCAGATACAGCGCGACGCCGATGCCGGCCGGGATCGCGATCAGCGTGGCGAGCAGGACGATCTCGATCGAGCCGAGCAGCGCGCTGCGGATCCCGCCCGGGTTCCCGAAGAAGCTGCCGGTCGGATCGGTCGTGAAGAAGCTGCTGCTCCACTGGCCGAGGCCGTTGTGGAGCAGGTCGTAGACGACCAGGATGAGCGGCACGAGTGCGATCCCGGTGCCGGCGGCGAGCAGACCGCGCATGATCTTGTCGGTGCGCCGCCGGCGGGGGCTGATGTGCGGGAGCGTGGTCGAGCTGATCGTGCTCATCGCCTATGCCTCAGATCCCTGCGTGACGGTCATGCCGGTGGCGCCGGTGCCGCCACCGCCGCCGCGGATGACGAACCAGCGGGCGATGATGTTCACGATCAGCGTGAGCACGAACAGCACGAGCCCGGCCGCGAACAGGGCCGATGTGTGTAGTCCGGTGGCCTCGCCGAATTCGTTGGCGATCACTGCCGCGAGCGTGTACCCCTGGTTGAAGATGTGGCTCGGTATAACCGGCGCGTTTCCGATCACGAGTACGACCGCAATCGTCTCGCCAAGCGCGCGACCGAGCCCGAGCATCGCGCCGCCGGTTATGCCCGAACGGGAATACGGCAGCACGGCCAGCCGGATCATCTCCCAGCGGGTTGCCCCGAGTGCGAGCGCCGCCTCCTTGTTCTCGGACGGCACGGTCGCGATCACCTCGCGCGAGATCGCGCACACGATCGGGAGGATCATGATCGAGAGGATCAAGCCGGCGATGAAGTAGTTGTAGAGCGTCGGGGTCCCGCCGCCGATCCACGGAATGAACGAGAACGTGCTCGCGAACCACTTCTCGGCCGGGAGCAGCTTCGGAGCGAGCACGAACACGCCCCACAGCCCGTAAACGACCGACGGCACCGCGGCGAGCAGGTCGATCAGCATCGACAGCGGCACCCGTATGCGCCGCGGGCACAGCTCGTTGATGAACACGGCCGCCGCGACCGCCACCGGAACTCCGATGACCAGCGCGATCGTCGCGGTGACGAGCGTCCCGACGACGAGCGCGAACGCCTTGTAGACGTTCCGCGAGACGTCCCAGTTGTCGCCGAACACGAAACTGAAACCGAACTGGTTGAGCGCGTCCTTCGACTGCCCGATCAGCCTGATGAAGAAGTACGCGATCAGGATCAGGATCAGCGCCGCGAGAGCGCTGAGTCCCCATCGCAGAAGCCGGTCCGGAAGCCGCGACAGCGGCGACCGCTCGAGTCCCGAGCGGCCGCCGCTGACCGTGGTGGTGGCGCTTGCCTCCACTATGTGCCTCTACGAGACCGCTGCTCCGTTACAGACCATCGTCGCGAGCTGCGTGTTGTCCTTGTCCGCGAGCGCCGCGGGCACCGGCGCGTACGGAAGCTGGCTCGAGCCCGCGCCGAGCGTCATCTGGCCCGCGCCGAACGCGTAGGTGAGGAACTTCTTGAGCGCGCTGGCGGTGCCAGCGCTGGAGCCGCCGTCCTTGCACGGATCCTTGTACGCGTCCAGGAACGTCTGCGAGACGATCGGGTAAGCGCCCGGGTTAGACGAGTTGATCGTCGAGATCCCGAGGTCCGGCGGAACCTTGATCCCGAGGAACGCGGCCGAGGTGTTGGGGATCGTCGGCAGAACGAACGAGCCGCCCGAATTCTTGATCGCCGCGTACGTGAAACCGTTCTCGAGCGCGTACGCCTGCTCGACGTAACCGATCGCGCCGGCGGTCTGCTTGACGACGGCGGCGACGCCCGAGTTGCCCTTGCCGCCGGTACCGGTCGGCCACTTGACGTCCTTGCCTGAGCCGATCGAGGACATCCACGCCGGATCGACGTCCGACAGCCACGTCGTGAAGCCCTGGGTGGTGCCCGACGAATCCGAGCGGTGCACGACCGTGATTGCAGTGCTCGGCAGGCTCATGCCCGGGTTGAGCGCCTTGATCGCGGGGTCATTCCAGGTCTTGATCGTCCCCATGAAGATCTTCGCGACCGTCGGACCGTCGAGCTTGATCCCGCTCTTGACGCCGGACAGGTTGTAGGACAACGTGATCGCGCCCGCGGCAACCGGGAACTGGAGGACGGGCCCCTTCATCTTCGCCACGTCGGACGGCTTCAGCGCCGGGTCGCTGCCGGCGAACTGCACGGTCGCGCCCTCGAGCTCGGTCTGGCCGGCACCCGAGCCGACCGGGTTGAAGTTGATGGTCACCCCCTGGCCCTTGAGCGTCGAGGCCCACTGCTGGTAGATCGGGGCGGCCAGCGTCGACCCGGCGCCGTTGATGGTCCCGGACCCGCCGCCGCTGCTACTCGAGCCGCTCGAGCTGCTCGATGAACTGGCGGCGGCGCCACCACTCGAGCTGCTGCTGCTGTTACTCGACCCGCAGGCCGCGACCGCCAGCGCCGACACGAGCGCCGTGGCGACGACTGCAATACGTCTAGGTTTCAAGGTCACATCTCCTTCACTTTGGTGTGCGCCAAGTCTGGGCACAACGATCGGTGCGGGTGTTATTCGGTTGTGAACCGATCGTTGGCGTTGTGTGCTGGCTCGGCCGACAACCGATAGCCGAAGCCGAAGTGCGTGTGGATGAATCGCCACCCCGGGAGCGCTTCCTCCAGCTTCACGCGAAGCTTCCGCACGTATACGTCGACCGACCTGTCGCCCGCCCTCATCTCGCGACCCCAGACGAGACGGAAAAGCTCCTCGCGCGGCATGATCCGGTCCGCGCGCCGGCCGAGCTCAGTCAGCAGGCGCAGTTCCCGGATCGACAGGACGAGAGCGTGGCCGTTCGCTCGCGCCAGATGCTCCTCGGGGAGAATCTGGAGCGGACCTACCTCGATGACCTCGCTGCTCGACCTGGCGATAGCCGGCATGCAGCCGATGCTCGCGTCCGCAACCCACCAGCGCGTTATCGAGTCGTGACGACGATGTGAAAAATCTGTTACCGGGGCAATAGAACTGCCCCGACGTGCGAGTGCCGAGCGATCGGCAAACGGGCCGGGGCGCCGCGGTCAGATCAGCGCGCGAGCGCCGCCGGCAAAGCTGCCGGTGGCTCGACCACGGTGCGGCCCACTTCGATCTCGTCCCCTTCGAGCTCGGGCGCAAACCTGTAGCCAACCCCGAAGTGCGTGTGGATGTAGCTCCAGGACGGAGATATCGCACGCAGCTTCTGACGGAGCTTGCGGACGAACACGTCGACCGAGCGGTCTCCGTGCGCCATCGCATAGCCCCATACACGTTCGTAGATCTCCTCGCGGCGGAGCACTCGGTCGGACTGGGAGAGCAGTTGCAGGATCTCGAACTCGCGCGCGGTGAGCTCGAGGCTGTGCTCGCCCACGTAAGCCTGATACAGGTCCGGCCGGATCGTGATCTCCCCGATCGTCGCCGCGACGTCGATCTGGGGCAGATCCTGACGCCGGTGCCGGCGCACAGCGGCCTCGATCACGCAGATCAGCTCCTCGGGATGACAAGGCTTCGTCATCCAGGCGTCGGCGCCGAGCCGCAGACCGCGAACTCGCTGCGCTACCGACGACGGCCCCGTGCAGACGATCACGGCCAGGCCGGGAAGACGGCCGCACACGCGCTCGAGGTAGTCCCAGCTCTCCGGGCCGATCACGGACAGATCGAGCACGAGCGCATTTAGCCGCATCGACACGAGCGTCTCAACCGTCGCCGGGCTGGAAAGCGCGCGGTGGTCGCACCCGAGGGCCCCGAGACGGTTCGACAGAACCTGCATGAATCCGGGGTCGCGGTCGATCACCGCCACCCGAAGCCGGGCCTGGGCGCGCTGCGGGGACGATCCCCCGGGATGCGCGTCGTTGCGCTCACGCGACATGGGCGGCACTGTAGTTCACGCAGATCTCGAAAGCACGGTGGTGCGCATCTCGATCACAGGATGTTTACACGCAAACAGCGGTTAAGCGACCCGGCGTGGGAGATCCTCCGAGAACTTGAAGAGGTCATGAAGACCTGCGCCGAGCGGGGCGGACGTCGCATGTGTCCCGCTATCCTGACGTCGAACGCCGCCCCCGCGGCGCCCTATCAAGATGGCTTCCCGAACCAAGCAGAAGGAAGAGGCGCGTGCCCGCCGCCTCGAAGAGGAGCGCGCTCGCGCCGAACGCGCCCGCCGCGACCGGCGGATAAGGACGATCGGCGGCATCGTCCTCGCCGCGGTGATCGTCGTCGTCGCGCTGGTCGTCATCAGCAGCTCGGGTGGCAAGAAGAAAGGCATCCAGACAGGTACCACGGCAAACGCAACGGTGGCATCCGTCGACCAGCTCCTCGCCGGTATCCCGCAGTCGGGCGCCCGGCTCGGGAATCCCAACGCGCCCGTGACGATGACCTACTACGGCGACTACCAGTGCCCGGTCTGCCAGGCGTTCACGCTCCAGGGCGGGTTCCCGCAGCTGGTCTCCAACGACGTCCGCCAGGGAAAGGTCCAGGTCGTCTACAAGGCGTTCTGCACCGCCACCTGCAACAGCCCCAATCCGAACATCTTCCCGACCCAACAGGTCGCCGGCCTGGCCGCCGGCAAGCAGAACCGGTTCTGGCAATACACGGAGCTGTTCTACCACCAGCAGGGACAGGAGGACACGGGCTACGTGACTGAGTCCTTCCTCCAATCGCTGGCCAAACAGACCACCGGCCTGAACCTGACCCAGTGGGAAACGGCCCGGGGCGACTCGAGCCTCACCAGCCAGGTCAGCTCCGATCAGACCGAGGCCAAAAGCATCGGCGTCAGCGGTACGCCGACGCTGATCTTCAAGGGACCGAAGGGCCAGGCGGCAGCCAGCCAGGCCGTGCCGACCTACGCCCAGCTCCAGTCGGTGATCAAGCAGGTCTCGTGACCGCCACGGCGAGCACCGCGGTTCCCCGGACCAGCAGCGTCGACCGCCGGCTAAAGATCGCGATCGGCCTGCTGTCGGTGATCGGCATCGGCATCGGCACCTACCTGACCTACACCCATTACGCGAAGCTGAACGTTCTCTGCCTGTCGAGCGGCGGCTGCGAGACGGTCCAGCACTCGGTCTACTCCAAGCTCGCCGGCATCCCGGTCGCGACCCTCGGGCTCGCCGGCTACATCGGGATCCTGATCTCGCTGGCGGTCCGCGGCGAGATCGGTCGCGCCGCGGGCTTCGGGCTCGCGCTGGTCGGGTTCCTGTTCAGCATGTACCTCACCTATCGCGAGGCGTTCACGATCCACGCCTACTGCCAGTGGTGCCTCGGCAGCGCGACGATCATGACGCTGCTCGCGATCCTCACCGCAATCCGCCTGCTCCGCGCCGAACCCGAGCCGGCGAGGAGGCCGAGGAAGCAGATGGATCGCGCCGCGCGCCGGCGCCAGATGGCCGGGCGCCGCTAGCCGCGCCGGCGCCACCGCGCCACCGCGCCCCCGCGCCCCCGCGCCCCCGCGGAAAACCCCCCACTCGACCCCGCCCCGGCGCCGAGATCGACGTTAGCCGCGATAGGCGCGGCCAAATCCCCGATCGGCTGTAAGAGCGGGTCGAGTGCGACGTTAGCCGCGCATAGCCCGACTTTCGGCACCCTCGAGCCGAGCGCGTCGCCGAGTGTGCCGTTAGCCGCCACCGCAACGGGGACCGCTGCATCACGGCCGACCGCGACAACTCCCGGCCCACTCCAGATGCCCGCCGTTAGTCCGATCGGCCCGACCCCCCAGCGGGAGGGCCGCCAAGCCACCGCCCGCCGCCACCCACCCGCACCACTTCCCGCCCACAGGTGGCATTCATCTGATATATCAGGAGCGGAGCACGTATGGCCGGCGCAGGCAACAACCAGCGAGTAGTCGTGATCGGGGCCGGGATCGTCGGCAACAGCCTCACGTACCACCTCACCCGTCTCGGGGTCACCGACCTGACGATGATCGACAAGGGCCCGCTGCCGAACCCCGGCGGGTCGACCGGGCACGCGTCGAACTTCATCTTCCCGGTCGACCACTCGAAGGAGATGACGCTGCTGACGCTCGAGAGCATGCGCCAGTACAAGGACCTCGGCGTGTTCGTCGAGAGCGGCGGGATCGAGATCGCGCGTACTGAAAAGCGGATGCAGGAGCTGAGCCGGCGCGTGGTGTCCGCCCGATCGTGGGGCATCGAACCCGTCGAAATGCTGACCCCGCAGCAGGTGAAGGAGATGGTCCCGTTCATCAACGAGCAGCTGATGATCGGCGGGTTCTTCACCCCGGGCGCCGGCGTCGTCGACTCGCTCCGCGCCGGCACGATCATGCGCGAGCGCGCGATCGAGGCGGGCATGAAGGTCTCGGCCAACACCGAGGTCCTCGGCATCGACGTCGAGCACGGCCGCGCGACCCGGGTCAAAACAACCAGAGGCGACTTCGACGCAGACATCATCGTGATCGCCTGTGGCGCCTGGAGCCCGCGCGTCGCGCGGATGGCCGGCGCCTCGATCCCGCTCACCCCGATGGTCCATCAGATGATCGACATCGGCCCCGTGCCGCGGTTCGCGAACACGACGGGCATGATCGAGTACCCGATCGTCCGCGACGTCGACACGAACATGTACGAGCGCCAGGAGGGCACCGGCCTCGAGATCGGGTCCTACGCCCACCGCCCGATCACGCTCGACGCCGACGATATCCCGAGCATCGAGGAGTCGGCGCTGACCCCGACCGAGCTGCCGTTCACCCAGGATGACTTCGACCCGCAGATGGAGCTCGCGCTCGAGCTGATGCCCGAGATCGTCGGCGACGAGACCGTCGGCGTGAAGTACGCGATCAACGGCGTGCTGTCGGTGACATACGACGGCATGCCGCTGCTCGGCGAGACGCCCGAGGTCAAGGGGCTGTGGTCGGCGGCGGCGATCTGGATCAAGGAGGGCCCCGGCTCCGGCAAGACCGTCGCCGAGCTGATCGTCCACGGCGAGTCCGAGATCGACGTGTTCGAGTCGAACATCGCGCGCGCGTACTCCTGCCAGAAGACCCGGACCCACATCGTCGCGCGCGCCTCCGAGGGCTTCAACAAGATGTACGGGATCGTCCACCCCGGCGAGCAGTGGGCGTCGGACCGCAACGTCCGGCTCTCGCCGTTCCACGAGCGCACCAAGCAGCTGAAGGCGGTGTTCATCGAGGGCGCCGGCTGGGAGCGGCCTAACTGGTACGAGTCGAACGCGCCGCTGCTAGAGGAGTACGGCGATCGCGTCACCCGGCGCGAGGCCGAGTGGGACTCGCGCTGGTGGTCGCCGATCATCAACGCCGAGCACCTGGCGATGCGCGACCGCGCGGCGATGATCGACCTCACCGCGTTTGCGATCTTCGACGTGACCGGACCCGCCGCACTACAGACCGTCCAACGTGTCGCCATGCGCCAGATGGACGTTCCAGTCGGCCGGGTCGTCTACACCCCGCTGCTGACCCCGAGTGGCGGCTTCAAGCAGGACCTGACGATCATGCGCCTGGCCGACGACGTGTTCCGCGTCGTGACCGGTGGCGCCTACGGGATGTCCGACAAGAAGTGGTTCGCCGACCACCTGCCCGACGACGGCTCGGCACAGATCCACGACCAGACGAACGCGTGGACGACGCTCGGCCTCTGGGGACCCCGCGCCCGGGACATCCTGCAGAGCGTCACGCGCGGGGACGTTTCCCACGAAGGCATGCCGTTCGCCCGCTGCAAGGAGATCGAGATCGGCCCGATTCAAACGCTCGCCTCGCGCATCTCCTACGTCGGCGACCTCGGCTGGGAGCTGTACGTTCCGATCGAGCAGGGCGCGAGGCTGTGGGACATCGTCGCCGAGGCCGGCGCGCCGCACGGGATCGTCCCGGCCGGAATCGGCGTGTACGGCACGACCGGTCGGCTCGAGAAGTGCTACCGCGCCTACGGCGCCGAGCTCGAGGGCGACTTCAACGTGGTCGAGGCCGGCATGGCCTGGGGCAAGGTCAAGGATCAGGACTTCGTCGGCAAGGAGGCGCACGTGCGCCACCGCGACGAGGAGCCGGCCGCGATCATGTGCACCCTCACCGTCGACGACCACACCTCGAAGTCCGGCGTCAAGCGGTACATGCTCGGCCACGAACCGATCCTCACGCGTGCCGGCGAACCGCTGACCGACCGCAAGGGCCGCCGGTCGTACGTGACCAGCGCGGGCTCGGGACCGTCGCTAGGGAAGTACATCCTGATGGGCTACCTGCCGCCCGAGCATGCCGTCGTCGGCGCGGAGCTGGCCGTGGAGTACATGGGCGAGCGCTATCCGGTCACCGTCGCCACGAACGACTCGACGCCGGTGTTCGACCCCGACAACTCGCGCGTCCGGTCCTGAGCTCATGAACATCCTCGTCTGCGTCAAGCGCGTGCCCCTGACGGGCGGCAAGATCGTGCTGACCGACGACGAGCGCGCGATATCGACGCGACACCTCGGCTTCACCGTCAGCCCCCACGAGGAGTGCGGCGTCGAGGAGGCCGTCCGCCTGGTCGAGCAGCACGGCGGGTCGTCGACCGTGCTCACGCTCGGGCCGCCCGAGGCCGAGGAGCAGCTCCGCGACATGATGGCGCTCGGGATCGATCGCGCCGTCCACCTCGTGACCGATGGCGAGGAATGGGATCCGCAGGCAACCGCACAAGCAATCGTTGACGCGATCCAAGACGAGCCAGAATCACCAGACCTGATTCTGTTCGGCAACGAATCGGCCGACGCCGGCAACTACCAGGTCGCGATCCGCGTCGCGTACAAGCTCGGGCACCCCGTCGTCACCGGCGTCAAGGGCATCACCGCGACCGACGGTCAGCTCAGCTGCGAGCAGGAGGTCCCGGACGGCAGAGACGTCTACGTCGTCCAAACCCCCGCCGTCGTGACCGTCAAGGAGGGGCTGAACCTGCCCCGCTACCCCTCGGTCCCGGGCCGGCTGCGAGCCAAGCGCAAGCCGCTGACGAGCTCGACCCCCGTCCGTCCGGAACCGAAGCTCGAGATGGTCAAGCTCACCCTCCCGCCGGGCTCGGGCAAGCAGGCCGAGATGCTCGGCAACGGCGCCGATGCTGCACCCGGGGTGGTCACCGTGCTAGCCGAGTTAGGGCTCCTGTAAATGATCCTCCTGTTCGCCGAGCGCTCCGACGACGATCTCTATCGCCAGGCGCTGACGTTCGCCCGGGGCCTCGGGGACGATCAGGTGCAGGCGGTCGGCATCGACGACCCGGCCGGCTACTCACCCGACGCGTGGGCGACCGCGCTCGCCGGGGCCACGACGAACCGGGAGCCGACCGTGGTCGTCGCCCCCGGAACCGAGCGCGGCAACGAGGTGCTCGCGCACGTCGCGGCGATGCTCGACCTGCCGATGGCCGCGAACTGCACCGCCGCGACTCCCGGCGACCCGCTCACGCTGACGCGCGTGCGGTGGGGTGGGAGCCTGCTCGAGGAGGCGCGGGTGCACTGCTCGCCGGCGCTGCTGACGGTTGCGCCGCACGCGGTCGCCGCGGATCCGGCAGCGGACGCCGACGTCGAGCTCGTACCGGCCGGCGCGGACGCGCGGGTGCGAGTGTCCGAGCGCGTGCAGACCGCGACCGCCGGCGTGTCGCTCGCCGACGCCGACGTGGTCGTCTCGGGCGGGCGCGGGGTCGGCTCGGCCGAGGGATTTGTCGTGATCGAGGAGCTCGCGGCGCTGCTCGGCGCGGCGGTCGGCTGCTCGCGGGCGGTGACGAGCGCGGGCTGGCGACCCCACACCGACCAGGTCGGCCAGACCGGGACGAAGATCTCGCCGTCGCTGTACATCGCGTGCGGGATCAGCGGCGCCACCCAGCACATGGCCGGGTGCAAGGGAGCCAAGAAGCTGATGGCGATCAACCCCGACGCCGAGGCCTCGATCTTCGCCAGCGCCGACTACGCGGTGATCGGCGATCTCCACGAGGTGGTGCCGGCGATCTCCGCTGAGATACGGAGAACAAGGGGCGCCGGATAGCCTCTCCCGTCGCCGCCGTGGCGCTGGCCGCCGCTCTCGCCGTGAGCGGCACGCTGTTCGTTACCCGCGTCCGCCTCCTCACCGGCCTCGTACAGAGAGCCGCGCCGACTGACCGCTCGGGCGACGTTCCGCGTCGCGCGCGCAACGAGGCCGAGATCGTGCTCGGGCAGAGCAAGCTGCTCCAGCGGCTCGGCCCGGGGCTGATGCACGCGTTCATCTTCTGGGGGTTCCTGGTGCTCGGCCCGACGATCCTGATCGCGTTGATCGGGATCGTCGCCCGGGACTCGACGCTGCCGTGGCTCGGACATCAGGGCTGGTACGCGCTGCTCGTCGACATCTTCTGCGTGCTCGTGCTCGGCGGCGTGATCTCCGCGCTGTGGATCCGCAAGGTGCAGAAGCCGAGGCGATTCGAGGGCAGCCATCTGGGCGAGGCCGACCTGATCCTCGGCCTGATCGCGACGATCGTGATCAGCCTGCTGCTGTGGCACGCGACCCGGATCGCGCTGCACCTCAACGAGTGGCCGGGGTCGTGGTCTCCCGTTTCCAAAGCGCTCTCGCACCTGTTCGCCGACAACCAGACCACGAAGGTGCTCGAACGCGTTTTCGTGTGGATTCACGTCCTCACGATCCTCGGGTTTCTCGCCTACCTCCCCCGCTCCAAGCACCTCCACATCTTCGTCGCCGCGATCAACGTATGGTTCGGCCGGACGCGGGCGGGAGGGCGCCTCGAGCCGCTGAAGTTCGACGACCCCGACGTACCCGAGGATGAGCTCCGCTTCGGGGCGGGCGTAGCCAAAGACCTCACCTGGAAGCAGGTGCTCGACACGTTCTCGTGCACCGAGTGCGGCCGCTGCCAGGACGCGTGCCCGGCGTTCACCACCGGCAAGATCCTCAGCCCCAAGCTCGTGATCATGGGGCTGCGCGACCTCGTGCTCGCCCAAGACGACGAAACGCCGCTCGTCCCAGAAGCGGTGCCCGCCGACATGATCTGGGATTGCGTGACCTGCGGCGCCTGCGTGCAGGCGTGCCCGGTGTCGATCGAGCACGTCGACCACATCGTCGACCTGCGCCGGCACCTGGTGATGGTCGAGTCGAGCTTCCCGGCCGAGTCAGAGCAGATGCTCCGCGACGTCGAGCGGGCATCGAACCCGTGGGGCAGGGCGCAGTCCGAGCGCGCCGACTGGGCGGCCGACCTCGGCGTCAAGATCCTCGAACCCGGCGACCCCGCGCCCGAGTACCTGTACTGGGTGGGGTGTGCATCCTCGTTCGACGAGCGAGCTCGCAAGACCGCCACCGCGACCGCGAAGCTGCTCCAGAACGCCGGCCTCGACTTCGCGATCCTCGGCCCGCGCGAGAGCTGCACCGGCGACCCCGCGCGCCGGATCGGCAACGAGTACGTGTTCCAGGCGTTCGCCGAGCAGAACGTCGAGACCCTCAACGACGCTGGGATCACGAAGATCGTCACCGGCTGCCCGCACTGCTTCAACACGATCGCGAACGAGTACCCGGACTTCGGCGGTCGCTACGAGGTCGTCCACCACTCCGAACTGCTGTCAACGCTCGTCCGCGACGGCCGCATCAATCCGCCGAAGGCCGGCGAGCGCCAGATCACCTATCACGACTCGTGTTACCTGGCTCGCCACAACGACGTGGTCGAGGCGCCGAGGGAAATCGTCTCCGCGATCGGGAAGCCCATCGAAATGCGCCGGTCGCGCAAGGAGACGTTCTGCTGCGGCGCCGGCGGCGCGCACATGTGGATGGAGGAGCGAGGCAAGCCGATCAACGAGGAGCGGGTCCGCGAGGCCGCCGCCACCGGCGCCGACACGCTCGCGGTCGCGTGCCCGTTCTGCACGGTGATGCTCGACGACGGCGTGCAGAGCGCCGGCGCCGACCTGCGGGTGGTCGACGTGGCGACGCTGCTATCCGAGGCGATCGACGACGCCGGCTAGGGCCCGGCGCCCGCGAGCGCTTGGGAAGAAACTACGTCCATGCTGACGTTTCTTCCCAAGAGCCGTTCGAGCTGGCGCTCGAGCCCGGCGTCGCCGACCTCACGAACCTCCAGAGGCAAACCGATCCGCGCCGCCGCCCGCGTCGCCGCGGCCCGCGTCGCCGGCGTCGGCCGCTGCGCCAGCCAGATCACGCGCGTGTAGTTGCCGAAGTAGTCATCCCGCAGCTCCGGATACCGATCCAGTCCGAGCTCCCGCCAGACCGTGTGCTCGAACGTCCGGGCCAGGAAGTCGGTCAGAAAGTACGTGCCCGGCTCCTCCTCCAAGGCCGCCGCGACCTCGGACCGCGCGAACACGTCGTAACAGTGCTCGCCCTCGAGGCGAGGAAGCCCGTCGAGCGCCCCGTGTGTACCGCAGTCACCGTACGCGACGGCGATGACGTCGTGGCCCGCGGATCGCGCGGCAACCGCGGCGTCGATGCGGTCGGGATGGTTGTGCAGCAGCGCCGGCACCGGGATCACCTCCACGTCCCAGCCGCGACGCTTGGCGATCCGCCGCACGTCGACCGCCAGGGCCCCACAGGCGACAACCGCGGCGCGACTCATCCCGGGAACGCCAGCTGGTCGACGAACATGTCGTTGAAGTCCGCCCGTCCCGACAGCTCGACGTACTCGACCTCGCGCAGGATCGAATGCGCCTCGGCGCGCTCGCGCACCGACAGCGCGGCGATCTTCGCGCCCTCGCCGGCGACATTGCCGGCGGACACGATCCGCGGCAGTGCGACCTTCGGCACCAGCCCGATCCGGACCGCGCTCAACGGCGTCAGATACGCCCCGAAGCTCCCCGCCAGCAGTATCTGGCTGACGTCCGCGACTGAAACTCCGAGCTCGCTCATCAGGATGCCCCAGCCGGTGGCGATCGAGGCCTTGGCGAACTGAAGCTCGCGCACGTCGCGTTGCGAAAGGAACACGGACGACTCGGGATCCGAACTTCCGCGCCAGTCGAGCACGAACACGCGCTCCTTGCCGATCATCGTCAGCCGATCAGCCAGACCCGGGTGCGACGCCGCCGCGTCCTCGTCGGGGATGAACCGCCCGGAGTGATCGAGCAGCCCGCAGTGGACGAGCTCGGCGACCGCGTCGACCAGCCCGGATCCGCACATCCCGACCGGGTCCACGTCCCCGATCACGTCGAGCGTGACGCCCTCAGCCGCCGAGATCTTCACCCCTTCGATCGCGCCCTCCGCCGCCCGCATGCCGCAGCGGATCTGCGCCGCCTCGAACGCCGGCCCGGCGGGCGCGGCGGTCGCAACCACGCGCTCGTGCGAGCCGAGCGCGATCTCGCTGTTGGTGCCGACGTCGATGAACAGCCTGAGGCGACGGTCGCGCGTGAGGCCGGTCGCGAGCATCCCGGCGACGATGTCCCCTCCCACGTACGCGCCCAGCGACGGGAACACGAACGCCGGCGCGCGCGGGTGGACCTCGATCCCGAAATCCCGCGCGAGCACGTCGCCGAACGAGTGGGTCGAGACCACGAACGGCGCCATCGACAGCGGCTCCGGGTCGATCCCGAGCGCCAGGTGCATCATGGTCACGTTGCCGCAGACGGTGATTTCGTACACCTCGCGGGGCTCGACCGCCCCCTCCGAGCACACCTCCGAGACCAGCTCGGCGAGAGTCTCGTGTGCGCGCGCACGAAGCGCCTCGAGCGCGTCCTCATCCATCATCGTCGCCGAGATGCGCGTAATCACGTCCGCGCCGTAGGGCTGCTGGCGGTTCAGCATCGAGCGCACCGCCACGGGCTGGCCGCTCTCGAGGTCGAGCAGCGTGGCCACGACCGTCGTCGTCCCGAGGTCGAACGCGATCGCGAACCGCCGTGCCGTGGTGTCGCCGGGCTCGAGGTCGATCAGCTCCTGGTCGCACACGACCGCGGTGACGTCGAACCCGGACTTCCGCAGGACGGTGCCGAGTGAACGCAGCATCTCGATCGACGCGTGGGGCTCGAGGTCGTCGAGCGCGTCGACCACGCGCTGGAGATCCGAGCGCTGGTCCTCCATCGTCGGCTCGTCGAGCACCAGGTGGCGCTTCTGCACCGCCGGGCGCAGGATCACATGGCGCCCGACGCCCGCCAGGGCCGCCTTCGGCCGGGTCTGAAGCGGCGGGACCTCGACGACCAGATCGCCCCGGGCAGAGGCACGGCACGCCAGCCGCCAGCCTTCGCGCAGCTCGTCCGTCGTAAACGCCCTCGGGTCCAACGGGCCCACCGGCACGTCCCCCGAGACGATCCGCACGCGGCACTTCTTGCACGTGCCGTGGCCGCCGCACGTGGAGTCGATTGCGATCCCGTTCCAGCTCGCCGCGTCGAACACGGGCGTGCCGCTGGGAACGCGGACCTCGGCGCCCTCGGGCAGGAAGCGCAGCCGCACGCGCTGGGCGCCGTCCTCGGCCTCCGGCGCCGGCTCCTGCGCGAGCTCGATCCTGCGGCGCTGCGGCGACGGGCTGCTCACGACACCCGCGCCGCCTCCGACACCGTCGCCTGACGCGCGCGATGCGCGGCGATCCAGCTCGATCCCCACTCGTCGTGCCCGAGCAGCAGGTCCGACGCCCTGACCGCGTCGACGCACACCTCTGCGGCCGACATGATCGCGCTGGTCAGCCCGGCCGCCATCGCCATCGGCAGGAACGCGGCGTTCAGCACGAGCCGCTGCGGCAACCCGAACGACACGTTCGAGGCGCCGAGACACATGTTCACACCGAGCTCGTCGCGGATCAGACTGATCGTCGCGAGCGTGGTCTTGACCGCCTGCGGGTCCGCGCCGACGGTCATCGCCAGCGGGTCGATCACAACGTCGTCGCGGGCGATCCCGTAATCGGCCGCCACCGAAACGATCTTGCGCGCGCACTCGAGCCGCTTCTCGGGGGTCTCCGGGATCCCGGTCTCGTCGTTCGCGAGCCCGATCACGGCGGCGTCGTGGCGCGCCACCAGCGGCAAGATCTCCTCGAGCCGCTCGTCCTCGGCGGTGACCGAGTTCACGAGCGCCCGGCCCTCGTACACGGACAGCCCCGCCTCGAGCGCCTCGATCACGGAGGAGTCGATGCAGACCGGCACGTCGACTGCCTGCTGCACGGTCCTCAGCATCGCTTTGAGCAGCTCGGCCTCGTCGACGAGCGGGATGCCGGCGTTGACGTCGAGCATGTCCGCGCCCGTCTCGACCTGCGCCACCGCATCGTGGGTCACCGTCGACAGCTCGCCTTCGCGCAGGTCCTCGGCGAACTTCTTGCGCCCGGTCGGGTTGATTCGCTCGCCGATGATGCAGAACGGTCGGTCGCGCGCGATCGTCACGGTCTTTGACCGCGACCGCAGCACGGTCTGCGCCGGCGCGGCGCCGGTGCTCATGCGGGCACCTGCGCGCGCCGCAGTTGGATCAGCTCCTTCGCCTTCTTGACCGCCGAGGACGCGTCGGCCGAGTAGCCGTCGGCGCCGACCGCGTCGGCGTACTCCTGAGTGACCGGGGCGCCGCCGACCATCACGATCACCTGGTCGCGCAGTCCCGCCTTCTGGAGCGCGTTGATGTTCGCCTTGAACATCGGCATGGTCGTCGTCAGGAACGCCGAGAACCCGACGACGTCGGGGTTGTGCTCCTCGATCTGCTCGATGAACTTCTCGGGCGGCACGTTGACGCCGAGGTCGATCACCTCGAAGCCGGCGCCCTCGAGCATGATGTTGCAGAGGTTCTTGCCGATGTCGTGGACGTCGCCCTTGACGGTGCCCATCAGGAACCTCCCCACCTGCGCCGCGCCGGTGTCGGCGAGCAGCGGCCGGAGGATGTCGAGCGCGCCCTGCATCGCGCGGGCCGCGATCAGCATCTCCGGGACGAAGAAGTCGCCGCGCTCGAACCGCGCGCCCACCTCCTCGAGCGAAGGAATCAGCGCGTCGTACAGCAACCGGTCGGGTGCCATCCCCTGCTCCAGGCCATCCTCCACGCCCTGCCTGACCACCGGCGCATTGCCAACCAGCGTCTCGTCGTACAGAAGCTGGAGGATCTCTTCATCCGTCACGCCGCTCGTTCTCCTTGATCGCGATGGCCGAGGCGTCGGCTGAGCGTCCGCGCCTCGCTGGTCAAAATCGGATTCAGCTCCTCGATCCGCGCCGGCGTCATCCGCAGCGTCGGGCCCGAGATGCTGAGCGCGGCGATGACCTCGCCGCGGGCTCCCCGCACCGGCGCCGCGACGGCGGCCAGGCCGATCTCGAGCTCGTCGATCGACGTCGCAAAGTCGTCCCGCCGAACCGCCCCGAGCTCGCCACTCGTGGCCGCGCCAGTCGCCTGCGCCGGTGCGCGGCCAAACGCCGCGAACACCTTGCCGTTGGCGGAATGCTCATAGCCCACAGGGCGCCCGAGCCACTGACCGGCGCCGATGAAGTGCCGGCTGTCCACCTGGGCGATGTGCTCGACTCCCTCGAGACCGGGCACGGCCAGGTTGATCGTCTCCCCGGTGGCATCGGCGAGCGCGTCGAGCGCCGGCTTCGACACCTCGACGATATTGCGCTCGAGCATGCTCCGCTCGGCCACGCGCAGGATCGCCGGTCCCGGACGCAGGCGCCCGCGCTCACCGTCCTGCTCGATCAGCCCGCGCCGCTCGAGCGCGCTCACGAGCCGCGAGGCCGTGCTCTTGGGAAGCCCGGCGGCCGATGCGAGTTCGGTCAGCGCGACCGGCTCCTCGCTCTCGAGCACACGCACCAGCAGGTCGGCGCCGCGATCGATCGCGGCGGTGCCGTGGGCGGGAGCCGAGTCAACTTGGAACTGTTGTTCCACGCGGTATAGATTACGCACAGAAGTCGCCAGGTCAACCCCCCAAACTCCGAGATCCGAGGAGCCCGCCGTGTTCGTCAACGCCATGCCCCGCTACGAGATCCTCAGCGAAGACGCGATGGCCGTGATCGATCGCGGCTGGAGGCGGCTCGTGTCCGAGATCGGGATCGAGTTCCTGCTGCCCGAGGCGGTCGATCTCCTCCATCAAGCAGGCCAGATCGTCGAGGACGAGAACCGAGTCCGCTTCGACCCCGAGTTCATCCTCGAGCAGGTGGCGAAGGCGCCGCGCGAGTTCGAGCTCCAGGCCCGCAACCCCGCCAACACGGCCCACATCGGGGGCGACCACATGGTGTTCGCGCCGGTCTACGGGTGCCCGTTCATCCGTGAGGGGGACGTGCGCAGGGACGCCAAGATGGCCGACTTCGAGAACCTCGTCCGGCTCGCCCAGGCCTTCGGAGAACTCGACTCCCCCGGCGGAACGATCTGCGAGCCCGAGGACCGCCCGCTCGACTCGCGCCATCTCGACATGGTGTTCGCGCTCCAGACGCTGTCCGACAAGCCATACATGGGATCGGTGACCAGCGGTCCGAACGCGGCCGACACGATCAAGATGGGCGAGATCCTGTTCGGCGGGCGCGACGCGATCGAGCACGCGCCGGTGTCGATCAGCCTCATCAACGTGAACTCCCCGCTCCGCTACGACGACCGGATGCTCGCGGCGATGTTCGAGTACGTGAAAGCCAACCAGGCCGTCGTGATCACGCCGTTCCTGCTGATGGGCGCGATGTCGCCTGTGTCGCTGCCGGCGACGCTCGTCCAGCAGGTCGCGGAGGCGCTCGCCGGGATCGCGCTCGCGCAGCTGATCCGCCCGGGCTGCCCGGTGGTGTTCGGATCGTTTCTGAGCAACACCGACATGCAGTCGGGCTCGCCGTCGTTCGGCACGCCCGAGTCGGGGATGGGCGTGCTCTGCACCGGCCAGATCGCGCGGCGGTTCGGGCTGCCGTGGCGCGGCGGCGGCGGACTGAATGCGTCTCAGACGGTCGACGCCCAGGCCGCGTACGAGTCGCTGATGACGATGTTGCCGACGTTCCTGGCCGGCACGAACTTCGTCATGCACTCGGCCGGTTGGCTCGAGGGCGGGCTCGTGTCCTGCTACGAGAAGTTCATCGTCGACGTCGAGCTCCTGCGCGAGCTGCGTCACGAGTTCACGCCGGTCGAGATCGACGAGGCGTCGCTGGCCTTCGACGCCCACACCGAGGTCGGGCCGGGCGGCCACTTCCTCGGCGCCGCCCACACGCTCGAGCGGTTCCGCGAGTGCTTCTACCGACCGCTGCTGTCCTCGACCGATAACTTCGACCGCTGGTCAAAGCGCGGCGCCAAGGACACCACGGCCCGCGCCGGCGAGATCTGGCGGGCCACGCTCGAGAGCTACGAGCAGCCGCCGCTCGACGACGCGATCCGGGCGGAGCTCGAGGAGTTCGTGGTGCGCCGGCGCACCGAGCTAGGGGACTAAGCTCGCGGCGGCATGAACGCGCGCGAGCTGCGGCTGCTGTCCGTCGTCGCCGGCGCGATCGTGTTCGTCGACACGATGTTCTACGCAGCGGTCGTGCCGCTGCTGCCCACGCTCACGCGCGAGCTCCACCTGTCGAAGGCGTCCGCCGGCGTGCTGACCGCGGGATACGCCGCCGGGACGCTCGTGGGCTCGATCCCGGGCGGTGTGCTCGCCGCCCGGGCGGGGCCGCGCACGACGATCTACACCGGCCTGTTCCTGATGGGAGCGTCGAGCCTGGCGTTCGGATTGCTCGACAACATCGTGGCGCTCGACGTCGCCCGATTCGTCCAGGGCTTCGGCGGCGCCTGCACGTGGTCGGGCAGCCTCGCCTGGCTGATCAGCGAGGTCCCCGCCGAGCGGCGCGGCGGCGCGATCGGTGGAGCGCTGGCCGCGGCAATCGGCGGGTCGCTGTTCGGCCCGGTGATCGGCACGCTCGCGCACGCACTCGGGCGCGCGCCCGTGTTCTCGGCGGTGGTCGTGGTCGCCGGCGCGCTGGCGGTGGCCGTCGCCATGCTTCCCGCGCCCTCGCCTACCCCACCCCAGCCCGGACCGGCCCGGCTGCTCGCGGAGCTCGCCCGGCCGGCGATCGCGATCGGCATGTGGCTGGTCGCGCTCCCCGCGATCGCCTCGGGGATGGTCAACGTGCTCGCTCCGCTCCGGCTGAGCGCGCTCGGGGCGAGTGCCGCCGGCATCGGCGCGACGTTCCTGATCGCAGCCGCCGCCGAGGCGCTCATCAGCCCGACCGTCGGCCGCCTCTCTGACCGACGCGGCCGGATGTACCCGCTGCGCATCGGGCTCGCGGCCGCCTCGGTCGTGCTCGTGTGCTTCACGGTGTCAGACAGCGTGCTGGCGGTCGCCGGGGTGGTCGTACTCGCGGCCGTCGCGCTCGGGAGCTTCTGGGCACCGGCGATGGCGATGCTGTCGGACGCGGCCGAGTCGAGGAGGATCGGCCAGGGCTACGCGATGGCGCTGATCAACCTGGCCTGGGCGGCCGGGCAGGTCGCCGGCGCGGCCGGGGGCGGGTCGCTCGCCAAGGCCACCAGCGACGCGGTGCCGTTCGTGCTGGCGGCGGTGCTGTGCGTGGTGACGCTCGGGCTGGTACTGCTCCGCCCCGTCCGAATCGCGCTCGCGCGCTAGTGGCCTCAGATAGACTCCCGGTCGATGACTGATATATCAGTCGTCCATCCACGACATGCAGCCGCGGCGCCACGCGGTCTGCTTGCTGAGCGTGCCTACCGCGAGCTGCGCGACCGGCTCGTGACGCTGCGCATCCCCCCGGGCGCGCCCATCGACGAGGATCTGATCGGCCGCGAGCTGGAGATGGGCCGGACGCCCGTGCGCGAGGCGATCAAGCGGCTCGCGCTGGAGAACCTGGTCACGGTGTTTCCCCGGCGCGGAACGTTCGCCTCGGAGATCAACATCACCGACCTTGCCCAGATCTCCGACGTGCGCGCCCAACTCGAGGGTCACGCCGCGTACCGCGCTGCCGAGCGGATCACCGACGCTCAGCGCGCGGAGTTGTCGGCGCTGCTCGAGGAGCTCCGGGCCAGCCCCGGCACCGCCGACCTCGAGTCGCTGATGGAGCTCGACGCGCGCGTGCACCGGTTCATCTACCGGTGCGCCGCCAACCCGTTCCTGGAGGAGACGCTCGGGCGCTACTTCAATCTGTCGCTGCGGATCTGGTACCTGGTGATCGACCGGTTGCCGCACCTGTTCGCGCGCGTGCACGAGCACCAGGATGCGCTGGTCGCGATCTCAGCTGGGGACGCGGAGCGAGCCCGGGACATCCTTGCCGCGCACATTGCGACGTTCGAGCGGGAGATCCGCGCCGCGCTCTGAGCGCGAGGCGCCGCCGTCAGGCGCCGCCGCACGTTGCCCGACCACCGCTCGGAGCGACGCGCCGACGTAGCGGCGCAGGTGCCAGACCAGCAGGCCGGTCCACCACGCGGCCGAGATCAGATGGGCGTACGCGAAGAACGACCCGGTGCTGGGCGCGAGCAGCAGGCCGAGGCCGGTGACGAGCAGCGGCACGGACAGGATGCCCAGGACCACCGACACGAGCTCGGGAAGACGGTCGCGGCTGAACGCCCGGCGGATGTTTGCCATGCCGATGCTGGAGACCTTGTAGACGACGAGCAGCAGCGCGAGCAGCCCGATCCCCGAGTGGATCCAGATCACCGCTCCGGGGACCGAGCCGCCGCCGACGTCCAGGCCGTACATGACCGCGCCGGTGGCGACGGCGCCGAGCAACGGCCCGAGTGCGAGCAGACCACGGCGCGCCACCGAACGGCGCACGGTCACCGCCTTCGGGGCGGGCGCGGCGGGCTCGACCACGTTGTGCTTCTGGGCCCCACCGAGTCGATCATCCGAGGCGCGCTCAGGCTTGTAGGCGGCCCACAGGAACGCGATCACCCCGAGGCCCACGAAGATCAGATGTGGCCAGTGTGCGGCGAGGATCTTGCTCACGACTGGGGCGGGCCTTCAGGACCGAGACGCGCGCTGAACGTCGCGAATCGCCAACCCCATCAGAACCCCGCCGGCGAAGATGAATCCGTGCTGCGTGAAGTGGATCATCGGGTGGGTGTCCGCGAGGTGATCGACGAACGGAAGGATCAGCACGATCTCGAGCAGCGCCGCGAACACCACGAGGCGGAGCGCTCGACGGCGGGCGGACCGGCGGTCGCGCGCCGCCCCGAGGGATGAGACGGACGATTCCATAGCCGTGTGATCGGCGCCGTCAACCCGCGCTTGAGTCGGGCGCCGCTTCCCCGCTGACCCAGGTGTGGGCCATCGCCCTGATGCCCGCGACAAACGAATGCCTTGCCAGCCGGCGGCGGCTGCCGCGTACGCCCGGCGGTGGGATCAACCGGAGCTGCGCAGCGGCCGGCGCGTGCACGCCACCGTGGTCGACGGGGCCGGCGCCGATGGCGTCGACCGGCTGCTCGGGAGCCTCGGCGGCGGCGGGGGCGGCGGTCGGCTCCGCGACCGCGCGGCTGTCGACGAACAGTTGCTCGATTACCTCCGGCGGCTCGGGGCGGTAGAACAGGAAGCCCTGCGCGGTGTCGCAGCCGGCGGTCTGCAGGTTGCCGAGCTGGTCGGTCGTCTCGACGCCCTCGGCCGTGACCGACAGCTTGAGCGCGTGCCCGAGCTCGATCACCGCGTTGACGATCGCCACGTCCTCCTCGTTGTCCGGAAGCCCGCGCACGAACGACCGGTCGACCTTGACGCAGTCGACGGGGAGGCGGCGCAGGTACTCGAGCGAGGAGTAGCCGGTGCCGAAGTCGTCGATCGCGATCCTGATGCCGAGCTCCTTGAGCTCTGAGAGCACACGGATCGACGACTCGGGATCCTCGATCAGGACGCTCTCGGTGACCTCCAGGCACAGCCACGCCGGATCGATGCCGGTCTCCTTGATGATCTCCGACACGGTCTGCCGGAACGAGTCTTTGGCGAGCTGCCGGGCTGAGACGTTGACCCTCAGCATCAGCGGCTGATCGCTCGGCCGGCTCCGCTGCCACGTGACCGCGCGTTCGCACGCGTCGCGCAGGACCCACGTCCCGAGCGGGACGATCAGGCCGGTCTCCTCGGCCAGCGAGATGAACTCGCCGGGGCCGAGCAGGCCTCGTTCGGGGTGCTGCCAGCGGACGAGCGCCTCGAGGCCGGTGATGCGGTCGCCGTCGATCGAAACCTCGGGCTGGAAGAAGACGCGGAACTCCTCGCGCTCGATCGCCTTGCGGATCGCGTTCTCGTTGTGCAGGCGCGCCAGCGCCCGCTCGCGGGTGACCTCGTCGAACAGCACCACGCGCGCGCCGCCGGCGCCCTTGGCCCGGTACATCGCGGCGTCCGCGTCGCGGATCAGGTCGTCGGGGTCCTGGTCCGGATCCGAGGTGACCGAGATGCCGATGCTGGCCGCGGCCATCGTCTCGCCGTGGGCGAGCTGGAACGGCAGGCTGAACGCCTTCAGTACCCGCTCGGCGACGGCGACGGCGTCCTCGTCGTCGAATAGGTCCTCACACAGGATCACGAACTCGTCGCCGCCGAACCGGGCGAGCGTCTCGTGCCGGCGCAGCGAGTGGCCGACGCGCTCGGCGACCGCGACCAGCAGCTCGTCGCCCTCGCCGTGGCCGAGGCTGTCGTTGATCACCTTGAAGCGATCGAGGTCGAGGAACAGCACCGCCACCGATCGGTTCGGCCCGCGCCCGAGCCGCTCGAGCGCGAGCTTCAGGTTGTTCAGGTACAGGAGGCGGCTTGGTAACCCAGTGAGCGGGTCGCGCAGCAGCTGGTTCTCGTTGGTCCGCCAGGCCACGATGTGCGCGACGCTCGCCGCCAGCACGAACGCGCCGTGGATACCCGCCCACAGCCACGGATCCTTGTCCGCCTGGGGGTTGTCGCCGAACACGGCCCTGGGGTCGAGCACGCCACCCACGCCGTGGTGGACGACCACGAACGCGATCGCCACCAGGAACGGCGTCCAGTCCTGGTAGAGGGTCAGGACGCCGATCATCACGAAGAAGTGGAAGTGCGCCTCGGTGATGCCGCCCCACAGGTCGACCAGCACGGCCGAGCACGTCACCAGGCCGAACGACGCGGCGATCACGCGCGCCTTGAGGCGGAACCCCTCGAGGCTCGCGCCGACGCCGCACAGCACGATCAGGCTCACGTCGACGGTCGTGTGCAGGAGCGAGTTGCCCAACAGGAGGCCGAACGCGAACAACGCCGGCACGTGGAGCCAGAGCAGGACGACGATCGAGCGGTGACGCCGACGGAGCACGTGATCGGGGAGCAGCTGCCCCTTGGGAAGCCAATGCTTGAGCGACAGCCACTTGCCGCCCAGCCACGTGCCGACTCCGCCCGAGCGCGCGCCGCGCACCCGATCGAAATTGGATTCGGCGCTCCCTCCGTCGGCGGGGATCGCCCCCTCCTCGGCCACGGGGGCGCCGGCGAGAGCGCTCATCGCGCGGCGGCCGACTTCGCTTGACGGACCTTCGTCACCGCACGCTGCGCCTCGGTGAGCACAGGCGCCTCGCTGCGGGCCGGCGCAGCGGGGAGCGCCACCTTGCACGGGGCGCCGGTCTTGTGGACGAACAGCGTGCGCGCCTCGTGGTAGCTGCGGTTCTCTCCGAAGAAGCACTCGTGCGACTTCGCGAGCTCCTCGGTGCGGTAGGCCTCGAGCGGCTTGGCCTGCTCGTGGCACGCGCGGATCTCGCGCTTGCCCTCGAGCCAGTGAGCGACGTCGGGATGGCGCGCGAGACGCTCGGCGAGGCCCTGCACCTGGGCGCGGAAGCTCGCGATCGAGTCGCCGAACGTCGCGTCGATCAGGCCGATCTCGACGCCGTGCCGCGTACCGATCGGAGTGAACGGAGCGCTCGTGAGCTCGGTGGCCTTCTCGGCGCCGACGCGGCGCGGGAGCAGGTAGGTCCAGTACTCGGACCCGTACAGCCCGCCCATGTGCTGGTAGTAGGGGTTGAGCACGACGTCCTCGCGGGCGACCACGTGGTCGGCCGCGACCGCGAACGGAACCCCGCCGGCGGCGGCGTCGCCCGACAGCGCCGAGATCGTGATGTGCGAGTCGGTCTCGACGATCTCGCGGACGATGTCGTCGATCGCGTGGAGGTTGTACCAGGACTCCTCGCCCTGGTTGGCGGCCGCCTCGATCACGTTGAGGTGGATTCCGTTGGAGAAGAAGTCCGACCCCCCGGCGAGCACGATCACCTTGGTCGTACGGCGGCTGCGCGCGTACTGGTAGGCCTCGCGCAGGCGGCGGCACTGCTCCGTGCTCATCGCGCCGTTGTAGAAGTCGAAGTTCAGGTAGCCGACGCCCGCCTTCTCCTCGTAGGAGATCTCGCGGTAGGTATGGCCCGGCGGGATCGGGGCGTGGATCGCGACCGGAATCTCCGGCGCGTCCGGCACGATCCCGGCGAGCTCGAGCGCGCGGGTGGCGGGGAGCTTGAAGGTGGCCTTCGCGTTCGGGTCCCTCTGCTTGAGATGCGTGACCCACACGGCGCCGTCGACGGTGGCGCGGCAGATCGCGCCGTTGCGGGTCGCGATGATCTCGCCCGGACGGCCGCGGAGGCCGCGCTCGGGATACACGTTGAACAGGAAGAACTCGGTGCCGGCGATCGTGTCGAGCACGCCGGGATGACCCTCGGCGGCGCGAATCTTGCGGACCACCGCGGCGGTCGACTCGCAGCGCCAGTCGATCGCGCGATCGGCTTGCTTGATCAGCGGACGGAGCCGGCCGGTCACGTTCGGGTCGTCGTAGTTCAGGGCCGTCGGCTTGTAGTCACCGCGAGCGAAGTTGTGGACCGCGAACACGAGCATCTCGACCGCGGCGCGGCGCACTTCGTGGCGGTAGATGCTGCTCTTGCCGACCGGCCGCGTCCTGAACTTGCGGGTCTCCCAGATGTCGCCGGCGTCGGCCTCCTCGACCGCCTCGAGCACGGTCACGCCCCACTCCTCCATCCCGAGCTCGATCGCCCAATCGAGCGAAGAGGGACCGCGGTCGCCGTGCGGACCGGGGTGGACGACGAGACAGGTGTACTTGCGCCACACCGACTCGGGGATGAACTGCTTGAGCATCGGGCACACGACCAGGTCGGGGTTGTGGACCTCGACGGCGCTCTCGATGATCTCGCTCGAGTCGACGACCTGAACGGTGACGTCGTGGCCCATCTCGGTGAGGGCGATGTAGCAACGCTGGCTGAGGCTGTTGTGCGCTGACGTTACGAACAGGATGCGGAGCGAGTTCTCGCTGACCGGCGTCGGCACTTCTCCACGCAGCCGTCCGGGGCCGCCGCGCAGGACGTCTTCGAAGTTCTTGGGCGGTTCCATGGGCGTTTGCATCGACCCGGCGCATGTCGCCCTGGAGTCGTCTGGACGGATTACGGAGTAACGCCCGTCCGAATACTGACCCCGAGCGCTGCCGCCGATATTCCGCGGGTCGGCCGTCCTCGCGCCCGACCCACCGGTCGAGAGCGCCCGCCGTTTTCTAGATCACCCGCGACGCGCGTGCGGCGTGAGGACGATCGTCTGAAGCTCGGTGAACGACTGCATGACGTGCGATCCGCCGACCCGGCCGATGCCGCTGTCGGTCCCGGCGCGACCGCCGAACGGGAGGTGCGCCTCCCAGTAGTTGCTCGACTCGTTGATGTTGACCCACCCCGTGCGGACCCGGTCGGCGAACTCGAGTCCGGCCTGCAGGTCGGCGGTGAAGATCGCGGCGAGCAGGCCGTAGGGCGAGGCGTTCGTCAGCGAGATCGCCTGCTCGAGCGAGTCGATCGCGACCACCGGGGCGATTGGCCCGAACGTCTCCTCGACGGCGACGCGGGCGTCGGCCGGAACGTCGGTCAGGACCGTCGGCTGCCAGTACAGCGACGTCGCGAAGCCGCCGGCGCGCGCGCCACCGCTGACCACGCTCGCGCCCCGCGCCACGGCGTCGCCGACGTGCTCGTCCATCTTGGCCGCCACCGGCTCGTTGTTGAGCGGGCCCATCGTGGTCGCGTCGTCGAACGGGTCGCCGAGCAGGATCCGCTCGGTCACTCGCCGCGCGAGCAGTTCGACGAACTCGTCGCGCACCGCGCGATGCACGAGGATCCGCTCGCCGGCGGTGCAGCTCTGACCGGCGCAAAGGTAGCACGCGGTCAGCGTCGCGTCGACCGCCGCCTCGACGTCGGCGTCGTCCATCACGACCAGCGGGCCGTTGCCGCCCATCTCGAGCAGCGTCGCCTTGCCGGCGGCCGCCTGCCCGACGAGCCGCCCGGTCGCGGTCGAGCCGATGAACGCGACGCCGTCGGTCCCGGGGTTCCGCGCGATCTCGTCGCCGACGACAGGCCCGGGCCCGGTGACGAGGTTGAACACCCCCGGCGGGAGGTCGGCCTCGGCGATGCACTCCGCGAGCGCCACCGCGCACACGGCAGTCGACGGCGCCGGCGTCCAGACCACGGCGTTGCCGCACGCTAGCGCCGGCGCGATCAGCTCGGCCGGCATCGTGTACGGCCAGTTCCACGGGCTGATCACGCCGACCACGCCGCGGGGGCGGCGCGCCAGCATCACCCGCTTGCCGGGGGAGAACGAGTTCGGGAGCTCACCCTGCAGACGCTTGGCGTCCTCGGCGGCCATCCGCCAGTACTCGACGAGTTCGTCGACCTCGTCGAACGCTTCGGCGCGCAGGGGCTTGCCCTGGTCGAGCGTGAGCGTGCGGGCCAGCGCGTCGCGCCGGGCCTCGATCAGGTCTCCGATCGCGTGCATCTTGGCCGCCCGCTCGAACGCGCCCGTCCGCGCCCACCCATCCGCGGCGCCGCGCGCGGCGTCGATCGCGCGGGTGGCGTCGCCCCGGTCGCCCTGGGGAACGGTGGCGATCACCTCGCCGGTCGCCGGGCTGGTGGACTCGAACATCTCGCCGCTGGCGCTCGGCTGCCAGCTTCCGTCCACGAACATCTCTCGCATGGTCTGCGTCGCCATTTCACCCTCAGCCCGGTCGCGTTGACACAGTTCGACAACTGATATATAACCGCCCGATCAGGCGCGGGTCAATGGATGAGAGGGTGCGCTTCTGCCCGAAACGGGGCAATGCCGTGGTGTTCTATGGCCCGCGCGTCGGTGCGCGGACCGGGGAGGTTGATCGATGGCAGCTGTAGGAGAAGCTCCGCAGCCGAGCGGTGTTTCGTCGGACAGCAACGAGCTCGCAGGCTTCGGCTACAAGCAGGAACTGGATCGCTCGTTGGGAAGCTTTTCCGCCTTTGCGGCCGGCTTCAGCTACATCTCGATCCTGACCGGCGTCACCGCGCTGTACGGGTTCGGCTACCTGAACGCCGGGCCGGGTGTGTGGTGGACGTGGCCCGTAGTGGTGTTCGGGCAGATCCTCGTGGCGCTGTGCTTCATGGAGATGGCGGGTCAGTACCCGATCGCCGGGTCGGTGTACCAGTGGTCCAAGCAGATCTCGAGCGGCTTCACGTCGTGGATGACCGGCTGGATCTACATCGTCGGCGCGATCGTCACGATCGCGGCCGTTGCGGTCGACTGGCAGATCGTCCTGCCCCAGGTCTCGACCCACCTCCAGTTCTTCGGGACGTCGGCCGACGCGGGCACGTACCTGACCAAGCATGGGGCCCAGAACGCGTTGCTGCTCGGCGGGATCCTGGTCTGCATCACGACCGCCATCAACATGCTCGGCGTCAAGCTGATGTCGCGGATCAACAACGCAGGCGTGATGTGCGAGCTGGTCGGGGCGAGCATCCTCGTGATCCTGCTGCTGTTCAACGCGCACCACGGGCCGCAGATCATCTTCCACTCCTACGGCTACGGCGCCGGCCATCCCTGGGGCTACTTCGGGGCCCTGCTCGTCGGCGGCCTCCTGAGCGCGTACGTGATGTACGGGTTCGACACCGCGGGCACGCTCGCCGAGGAGACCAACAACCCCCGCAAGCACGCCCCGCCGGCGATCATCCGCGCGATCGCCGCGGCCGCGATCATCGGCGGCCTCGTGATCCTGTTCGCGTCGATGGCGAACAAGCACATCCTCGACAAGAACGTCGGACTCCTCGGCCTTCCGTACGTCATGAAGCAGGCGTTCGGAAACACCGTCGGAAACCTGTTCCTGATCGACTGCGCGATCGCGATCTTCGTCTGCTGCCTGGCCGTTCAGACGGCGACGATCCGGATGCTGTTCTCGATGGCGCGCGACGACCGCTTGCCGGCCGGCTCAGCGATCGCGCGCGTCTCGGGTCATCGCAAGGTGCCGATCGTGCCGGCGCTGGTTACGGGCGGCCTGACGCTGCTGCTGCTCGTTATCAACCTCGGCAACCAGAGCGCGTTCCTCGTGCTGACGTCGCTGGCGATCATCATGTTCTACCTCGCCTACCTCGGGGTCACCGTCCCGATGCTTCTCAAGCGCCTGCGAGGGGAGTGGCCGAAGCCCGATCACGGGCCGTACTTCTCGCTCGGTCGCTGGGGGCTCCCGGTCAACATCGCGGCCGTGCTCTACGGCGCCCTCGTGGCGCTCAACATCGCCTGGCCGCGCGACGCGATCTACAACGCGCTCGGCACGCCGCACTGGTACTGGCAGTGGTCGCCATTCCTGTTCGTCGGCGGGGTCGTGATCATCGGCTCGATCTACTACTTCACCGTGCAGGTCCACAAGGGCGGTGACGTGCTGGAGGAGCACCGGGCCAACATCCCCGAGCTCGACCACCTGCCCACGATGGGAGAGATGGCGCCATGATCGACGCCGGCGAGTTCGATTACGTGATCGCCGGCGGCGGAACCGCGGGGTGTGTGGTCGCGGCGCGACTGAGTGAGGATCCGTCGGTCACGGTCTGCCTGCTCGAGGCCGGTCCTTCCGACGTCGATGACCCGCGGATCCTGCGGCTCGAGGACTGGATGTACCTGCTCGACTCGGGCTACGACTGGGACTATCCGATCGAGCCGCAGGCCAGGGGCAACAGCTTCATGCGCCACGCCCGGGCGAAGGTGCTCGGCGGATGCTCGTCCCACAACTCCTGCATCGCGTTCTGGACGCCGAAGGAGGACCTCGACGAGTGGGCCGCGACGGGGTGCGAGGGCTGGAGCTCGGCCGAGTGCTGGCCGCTGATCAGGCGCCTTGAGACCAACGACGGGCCGGGCGACCATCACGGGCGTCACGGCCCGGTCAATATCCGGACGGTGCCGCCTGAGGACCCGTGCGGCGTCGCCGTCCTCGAGGCTGCCGCCCAGGCGGGGCTGCCCACGAGCCGTTTCAACGAGGGCCACACGGTGACCAACGGCGCGGGCTGGTTCCAGATCAACTCCTCGGCGGACAACACACGGATGTCGTCCTCGCACGCGTACCTACACCCGATCCTCGGCACTCGGCCGAACCTCGAGATCCGGACAGCGTGCTGGGTCAAGCGCGTGGCTCTCCAGGATGGCCGGGCGACCGCGGTCGAGTACCTGACGCCCGATCTGCTCACGCAGGCGTCGGTCAAGGCCCGGCGCGAGGTGATCCTCAGCGCCGGCGCGATCGACACGCCGAAGCTGCTGATGCTGTCGGGGATCGGCCCGGGCGAGCACCTGCACGAGTTCGGGATCGAGACGCACGTCCACTCCCCGGGCGTCGGCGCGAACCTCGACGACCACGTCGAGGGGATCGTCCAGTGGGACGCGAAGAAGCCGATGATCCGCACCTCGACGCAGTGGTGGGAGATCGGCCTGTTCTCCACGTCCGAGCCCGGGCTCGACCGGCCCGACCTGATGATGCATTACGGATCGGTGCCGTTCGACATGAACACGGCGCGCTGGGGCTACCCCACGACCGAGAACGGCTTCTGCCTGACCCCGAACGTGTGCCGCGGCCGCTCGCGCGGGACCGTGCGGCTGCGCTCGTCCGACTACCGCGACCGGGCCCGAGTCGACCCGCGCTACTTCACCGACGCCGACGGGCACGACGAGCGCGTGATGGCGTACGGGATGCGGCTGGCGCGGAAGATCGTCTCGCAGCCTGCGATGGCCGAGTGGGCCGGCGCCGAGCTGGCGCCCGGGCCCGAGGCGCAGACCGACGACGAGCTCGTCGACTACATGCACAAGACCCACAACACGGTCTACCACCCGGCGTGCAGCTGTCACATGGGCCCGGACTCCGATCCGCTCGCGGTCGTCGACTCGCGCCTGCGCGTCCGCGGGGTGCGGTCGTTGCGAATCGCGGACGGGTCGATCCTCCCGTTCCTCCCGGCGATCAACCCGTGCATCACGACGATGATGATCGGCGAGAAGTGCGCCGACATGCTCAAGGAGGACGCGGGTCGGGGAGCCGAACGAGAGGCCCCCGCAGCCGTCGGCTAAGTGGCCGTCGCCGGGAACCACTGAGGTCGCGAGCATGAGCGCCACCGCGGCGCCCGAGGTAACCCGGTTCCTGCGCGAGCACCCGCCGTTTGACGCGCTCGACGCGGCCGACCTCGATCGCGTGGCCGCGGCGGCGGAGCTCGAGCTCCACCGAGCGGGCTCGACGATCTTCTCGCAGGGGGCGGAGCCGGTCGCCCACCTGCGCGTCGTGCGTACGGGAGCGGTCGAGATCGTGTTCGACGGCCGCGTGCTCGACCTGCTCGGCGAGGGCGAGCTGTTCGGCCACGCGTCGATGCTGTCCGGGTTGCCCACCGGGTTCGAGGCGAGAGCCAGCGAGGACACGGTGTGCTACCGGATCCCCGCCGAGGTCGCGCAGGAGCCGCTGTCCCGCCCGGCCGGGTTGCGGTTCGTGGCCCGCTCGCTGCTCGACCTCCGCTACGAAGGCGGGGCCGCTGTAACCACCGAGCCGGGCGTCGATCCGCCCCTGCAGCCGGTCGGCTCGCTGCTGCGCGGCGACCCGGTCGTGTGCCGGGCGGACACCACAATCCGCGAGGCGGCGGAGCTGATGACCGCCGCGCATGTCACGGCCGCCATCGTCGACCTCGGTGACGGCTCGCTCGGCATCCTCACCGACACCGACCTGCGAGCGCGCGTCGTCGCGAACGGGCTCACCGGCGACACACCGGTTTCTGCGGCGATGTCGGCGCCGGCATACACCTGCCCGCCCGACCGGCTCGGTGGCGACGTGCTCCTCGACATGCTCGACCGTGGCTTTCGCCACTTTCCGGTGGTGTCGGCGACCGGGACGATCATGGGGGTCATCGAGGAGATGGACCTCGTCGCGGCGCAGACTCGCTCCTCGTTCTACCTGCGCCGGCGGATCGCCAGAGCCCAGACCGTCGCCGAGCTCGTCGACGCGTCCCGCGAGCTGCGCCCGACGGTGATCGCGATGCACGATGCGCACGTCGCGCCGGCGAACATCGCCGCCGTCTACTCGGTCGTCGTGGACGCGCTCACCCGGCGGCTGCTCGAGCTGTCCGTTGCCGAGAGCGCTGAGGTGGGCGTCGAGTTCGCGTGGCTGGCGCTCGGGAGCCAGGCGCGGCGGGAGGCGCTGCCGAGCTCCGACGTCGACAGCGCGATCGTGTGGTTCGGCGCGCCCGGCGACGAACGCGTCAAGTCACGGCTTCATGCGATCGGGTCGACCGTGGTCCTACGCCTCCAGGAGTGTGGGCTCCGCGCCGACGAACACGGCGCGACTGCCTCGGATCCTCGGTTCGTCCGCTCGCTCGACTCGTGGCAGCGCGCGGTGCGCAGCTGGATCGAGGACCCAACGCAGGAGAAGGCGCTGGTCCTGGTATCCGTGCTCGTCGACAGCCGGCCGGTGTGGGGCGTCCACACCGGGACGCCAGTAGCGGACACGTTCCGCTTCGCGCCGAGCAACCCGGCGGTGCTTCGCCTGCTCGCCCGCTTCGCGCTTTCGCACCGCCCGCCCACCGGCTTCTTCCGCGGGCTGGTGGTCGAACCGACCGGCGAGCACCGCGGCCAGCTCGACCTCAAGCAGCGCGGCGTTCTCCCGATCGTCGACCTCGCCCGCTGGGCCGGCATCGCGGCGGGCGTCACCAGCGCCTCGACCGTCGAGCGACTGCGCGCGGCCGCCGCCGGCGGAACCCTGTCCGAGACTCACGCCCGGACCCTCGAGGACGCGCTCACGTTGATCACAGATCTGCGGGTCGAGCATCAGGTCGACCAACTGCGCGCCGGCGAGCAGCCCGACGACTTCGTCAATCCGGCGACATTCACCGGGCTAACGCGCAGCTACCTGCGAGAGGCGTTTCGGGCGGTCGCCTCGGTCCAGAAGCAGGTGTCCGCCGAACTCCGGCTGGGCGTCCGATGAGGAGCGCTAGGCTGCGGCTATGACCGGGGATTGGCGCGACTGGCGGCCGGCGATCTGGCTGACGATGCTCGGCATCGCGGTCATGCTGCTGTTCAGCCCGTTCTACGTCGGCGCGCTTTTCTTCGGCGCCGCGGGCGGGGCAGCGATCCGTATCCGTCAGCGCCGGCGGCGCGCCGCGGCGGCTCTCGCCGCGGCTCCGGCTCCTAAGCGGGCGCGACGATCCTGATCTCGGCGCCGGCGAGGTGCTCGAGCCGCTGCGCCTCGGGGTGGTAGGCGGCGCGCAGCGGACGCCGGCGCGCCGGGAGTAGCACCAGATCGAAGGCGCCGCTCCGCGCGAATTGCTCGAGCGTCTGATCCGCGCCGTCGACCAGGAGCACGAACGTTGCGCGCTCCGCGGCGCCGGCGAGCCGCTCCCGCGCCTGCTCGAGGTCCTCCATCACCGATTCCGCGACCGCCTCGTTGTACTCGGTGGCCGAGTTGCCGCAGCGCGGCCCGGACGGAGCCCGGGGAGCGACGGCCACAACCGTGAGCGTCGCGTTCTCGAGCTCGGCGAGCTCGCGGGCGAAGTCGATCGCGGCCGCGCCGGCGCGGCTGTGTTCGCAGAGCACGAGGATCCCCCTCGGCGCGGTCGGCGGTTCGTCCCGCACGGTGGCGTCAGGAGATCTCACGGATCACCCGGCACGGATTGCCGAAGCAGACGTGACCCGCCGGCAGATCCTTCGTGACCACGCTGCCGGCGCCGACGACGGTTTCGGCGCCGATGTTCACCCCCGGGCACACGATCACGCCGCTGGCCAGCCAGGCGCCATCTTCGATCGTGACCGGCTTGGCGGTCTCAGTACCGCGCCGTCGCTCGACCGGGTCCAGCGGGTGCAGCGCGGTCAGCAGCTGCACGCCGGGGCCGATCTGGACGTCTGCGCCGATCGTCACGCTGGCCCCGTCGAGCACGATCGCGCCGTAGTTGATGAACGACCGGGCGCCGACCGTGATGTGATAGCCGTAGTCGCACTCGAACGGCGCCATCACCTCCGCATCCTCGCCGAGCTCACCGAGCAGCTCATGGAGGATCGCCCGCCGCGCGGCCGTGTCCGCGAAGCTCGTGGCGTTGAACCGCTCGCACACGAGCCGGCACTGCTTGCGCTCCTCCAGAAGCGCGGGATCGTTGGCGAGATACGCAACTCCGCGCAACATCCGGTCCTTTTCGGAGGCCACAAGGCCATCGTGACATGGTTTCGTCCGCGGCGAACCTGATCATTCAAGCCACGTGAGCTGGCGATCGACCCGAGCGAGCGCCCAGGCGGGCGAGGACGTCCGCCAGGTAGCCGTCATCGACCTTGGGTCGAACTCATGGCGCGTGGTCGTGTACATGTTCGCGCCCGGGGACTGGTGGAAGCTCACCGACGAGATCTACGAGACCGTGCGGATCGGCGCCGGCCTGGCTAAGACCGGCCGCCTCAGCGAAGCCGGGATGGGACGCGGGCTCGAGACGCTCGCGGTGTTCGAGCGCTTCTGCGCGGCGCACGGTCTGGGCGCGGACTCGATCCATGCGATCGCGACCAGCGCGATCCGCGATGCCACGAACGGCAAGATGTTCCTGAAGGCCGCGCGGGCCGCCAGCGGGCTGAACATCGAGGTGATCTCCGACGAGGACGAGGCGCGGTTCGGCTACGTGGCGGCCATCAACAGCTCGACGATCACCGACGGGGTCGTGCTCGAGACCGGCGGCGGCAGCATCCAGCTGATCGAGGTCACGGACCGCCGCACGGTGTCGCTCCGCTCGTTCCCGCTGGGCGCGGTGCGCGTGACCGAGCAGTTCCTGCCAGGGCCCGGTCCGGCGAAAAAGCGGGACCTCCAGAGGGTACGGGCGCACGTGCGCTCGGTGCTGGCCAATGACCCCGGGCTGGCCGGTGCCGGTGACCGGATCGTGGGCATGGGTGGCGCCGTCCGAAACCTCGCCGCCGCTGCTCAACGCATGGCCGACCAGCCCGATATCGGCGTGCAGGGATTCGTGATCACGCGCGAGATGCTCGCCGAGCTCGTCCAGACCCTCGCGGCGCTGCCCGTGGACGAGCGCGGCGAGGTGCCAGGGATCAAGCTCGGGCGCGGCGACATCATCCTCGCCTCGGCGCTCGTGATCGAGACCGTGGTGGAGCTAGGGTCGTTCGCCGGCATCGAGGTCACCGAGGCCAGCCTCCGGGACGGGGTGTTCATCGCGCGCGAGCTGCTCGCGGACTCGCCCGAGCCCCTGTTCGAGGACGTGCGCGTGGCCGGCGTGCGCAACCTCGCGATCCAGTACGAGTCGGACCTCCCCCACGTCGAGCATGTCGCGCTGCTGTCGCTCCAGATGTTCGACTCGCTCGCGGCCGGCGGTCTGTTCGAGCCCCTCCCCGGCGAGCGCGAGCTGCTGTGGGCCGCCGCGATGCTCCACGACGTCGGCATGACGATCTCCTACGACGACCACCACAAGCACTCGTACTACCTGATCGTCAGCGCAGAGCTCCCCGGTTTCGATCCGCGCGAGCGCGCCCTGATCGCCCAGATCACCCGCTACCACCGCAAGGGCGCCGCCAAGCTCGGCGAGATGGCCGCGCTCGCCAGCGCCGGCGACGACGAGCTGCTCGACCGCTGCTCGGTGATCCTGAGGCTCGCCGAGCACCTCGAACGCGGCCGCGACCAGTCGGTCCGCGAGGCGCGCCTGCGGGCCAACGGGGACGGCGTCGACCTGCACCTCGAGGCCGGCGGCGACCTCACCCTGCCGCGGTGGAGCGTCGAGCGCTACGGCGACGGCGAGGCGTTCCAGCGCGTGTTCGGCCGGCGGCTGCTGATCGGGTAGCCCGCGCCGTCGGTGGTCGGGATAGGCGCCCCGTGACGGTTACCGCGGACTTACCAGGCAGTTGCGACTCCCACTAGAGTTCTCCGCATGCTCTGGCTTCTGCGACACGCCGAAGCGGAAGATGGCCTGCCCGACGACGAGCGCCCGCTCACCGAGCGCGGCGCGATGCATGCCGACGCGGCCGGCCGCACGCTTGCGGTCCTGGGCGTCCACCTCGACGCCTGCCTGAGCAGTCCGAAGCTACGAGCCGTGCAAACCGCCGAGCGGGCGTGCGAGCCGCTCGGCGTGCCGGTCACGATCGAGCGATCGCTGTCCGGCGAGCCGTTCGACGTGGAGGCGCTGACCGCAGGGCTCGGCGACGTGCTGCTGGTCGGACACGACCCGTCCTTCTCGCTGCTGCTCCACGATCTCACGGGCACCCAGGCGAGAATGAAGAAAGGCGGTCTCGCCGCCGTCTCCAAGGGCGAGCTGGTCGCGCTTCTGCGGCCGTCCGAGCTCAGCGCGATCGCAAAGGCCAACGTAGGAGTGACATGAGCGACACACAGTTGGAAGCCGAGCAGGACCCGACGACCGAGGCGCCGGCGGACGGACGCGGCGACACGGAGACGGCGCTCGCCAAGCTCACGGACCCCGCGGTCTACATCAACCGTGAGCTGTCCTGGCTCGACTTCAACGATCGTGTGCTGCAGCTCGCCGAGGACGAGTCGATGCCGCTGATGGAACGCGTGAAGTTCCTCGCGATCTTCACCACGAACCTGGACGAGTTCTTCATGGTGCGGGTCGCCGGCGTCCACGACCAGATCGATGCTCGGATCGACGCCCGCGGACCCGACGGCCTGTCGCCGCCACGGGTGCTGCAGGGGATCGCCGAGAAGGTGCGCGAGCTCGACCGCCGCCAGGCGCGCCAGTTCACCGACGTCGTCCGGCCCGAGCTAGCCGAGAACGGGATCCGGATCGTGAACTGCGAGCAGTCCACCGCGCCGGCGAGCCTGATCGCGCGCCACTTCCGCGAGCAGATCTTCCCGGTGCTGACGCCGCTCGCGATCGGTCCGGGCCGTCCCTTCCCGTACATCTCGAACCTGTCGCTGAGCCTGATCGTCCGTCTCCACGACCCCGACCTCGACCACGAGGTCTACGCCCGCGTGAAGGTGCCCAAGGAGGTCCTGCCGCGGTTCGTCGAGATCTCCCCGAACACGTTCATCCCGCTCGAGGAGATCATCGCGCGCCATCTCGACGCGCTCTTCCCCGGCCTCGAGATCATCAGCTACGACCTGTTCCGGGTTACGCGCGACGCCGACTTCGAGGTCTCCGACGAGGCCGACGACCTGTTGCAGGCGGTCGAGGACGAGTTGCGCCGCCGGCGGTTCGGTGAGGTCGTGCGGCTCGAGGTCGGCGCGAGCATGGACCCCGCGCTCCGGACACACCTGATCGAGTGGCTCGGCGTCGACGAGGTGCAGGTGTACGACGTCGAGGGCACGCTCGACCTCAGTGACCTTTGGCAGATCGCGGGGCTCGACGGGCACCCCGAAATCCGCCAGTCGCAATGGACCCCGCTCACCCATCCCGCGTTCGTCCCCGGTCCGAGCGATCGCGACGATCAGCCCGACGTGTTCGCCCCGATGCGCACGCGCGACGTGCTCGTCCACTACCCCTATCAGTCGTTTGCGACCAGCGTGGAGCGGTTTGTCAAGCAAGCCGTCGACGATCCGAATGTGCTCGCGATCAAGATGACCGTGTACCGGACCTCGGACGACTCGGCGCTGGTCCCGTCGCTGATCGAGGCGGCCGAGAAGGGCAAGCAGGCCGTGTGCCTGGTGGAGCTGAAGGCGCGTTTCGACGAGCGCCAGAACATCGGATGGTCCCGCGCACTCGAAGAGGTGGGCGCACACGTCGTCCACGGCATTCCCGGGCTCAAGACCCACGCCAAGGCGATTCTCGTGGTCCGCCGGGAACGCGGTGGCGTCCGCCACTACGTGATGATCGGGACCGGCAACTTCCACGCCAAGAACGCCCGTCTGTACGAGGACTGGGGGCTGTTCACGACCGACCGGGAAATCGGCCAGGAGGTCGCGAACCTGTTCAACACGCTGACCGGCTACGGCCACCCGGAGCGCGAGCGCAAGGTGCTCGTCGCCCCGAACTCGATGCGCGGGCCGCTGATCGAGGAGATCGACCGGACGATCGCCGCGCACGAAGCCGGCGAGCCGTCGCGGATCGCGATGAAGATGAACTCGCTGGTCGATCAGCAGTGCATCGAAGCGCTGTACCGCGCGTCACAGGCCGGCGTCCGGATCGACCTCAACGTCCGCGGCATCTGCGGCCTGCTTCCGGGCGTGCCGGGCGTCAGCGACACGATCACGGTCGCCTCGGTGGTCGGGCGGTTCCTCGAGCACTCGCGGATCTACTCGTTCCATCGCGGCGAGGAAAGCGTCTACTACATCGGGTCAGCCGACCTCATGCCCCGCAACCTCGACACCCGCGTCGAACTGCTGACGCCGGTCGAGGATCCCGAACTGCAGCTCGAGTTGGAGGACACGCTCGAGCGGTGCATGGCCGACGACACGTTCTCGTGGACGCTCGATGCCGAGGGAGGCTGGACCCGGCGCACCGGCCGGACGCGCAGCGTCCACCGCGAACTGATGGAGCGGACGCTCCATCAGGCCTCGACGGCCTCCACTTCGTAGTTGTCGCGGGTGGGCGCTTAAACGACTGTGGCCGGCGCTCGGGCCGGCCACAGTGGTTTGTGATTCGTTGACGCGCGACCTACGGGGTCCCGAAGCCGCCGCCCTGGCTCTGGCTCAGGGTGCTGGCGGTTGCGGGCTGGGCACCAAGCGTGAGCTTGATGCTCTTCGTCTGTCCGCCGCGGTTGACCGTGAGCGTCACGGTGTCGCCGGGCGCGTAGTTGGCGATCGTGGCCACGAACTGGTTGATCGACGCGACCGCCGTGCCGTTGACGGCCGTGATCACGTCGCCGGCCTGGAGACCGGCCTTGGCCGCCGGCGAACCCGGCTGGATCGGTGAGGCCCCGCCGCTCGTGCTGGCCTTCGCGATCGCCGCGCCACCGGAGACGCTCGGGTCGAGGTTGACGCCCACGTAGGCGTTGTGCGCCTGGCCAGTCGCGATGATCTCGCGGGCGACCCGCGCGTCGTTGTTCGACGGAGTCGCGAACCCGATGCCGGAGCTCGAGCCCTCGCCCTGGCCGTTGGTGTTATTGGTCTCGATCTGGTCGTTGAGCCCGATCACCTGGCCGGAGGCGTTGACCAGCGGCCCGCCGGAGTTGCCCGGGTTGATCGGGGCGTCGGTCTGGATCGCGTTCGGGATCGTGAACTGGTTCGGCGAGTTGATCGTGCGTCCGACCGCGCTGACGATGCCGGCGGTGACGGTGTTGGGCAGGCCGAACGGACTGCCGATCGCGATCACGCTGTCGCCGACCTGGACCGCGTTCGAGTCGCCGATCGTCAGCGGGTGAAGCTCAGATTGCGGAACGTTCTGCACGCGGATCACGGCAAGGTCGGCGCCCGTGTCCGAGCCGACGATCGTCGCCGGCGCCTTGACCTGATCCGGGAACGTCACGGTGACCTTCGACGCGCCGGACACGACGTGCTCGTCGGTCAGGATGTCGCCCTTCTTGTCGAACACGATGCCGGCGCCCTCGCCCTCGGTCTGCTGAGACTGACCGAAGCCGAACACACCGCCGGTGTTCTGGGTCGACGAGGTCGTGATGTCGACCACCCCCGGTCCGACCGATCGGTAGATCTGGTTGATCGATGCGGGGTGACCGTTGCTGAAGCTGGTCGGCAGCGCCGACGCGCTCGACGGCTGCACCACGGTCGTCGTCGTCACCGAGTGGGTGGTCGTGCTCCCGCTGGCGACGGCGAGTGCGATTGCCCCGCCGGCAATCGCACCCCCGATGATCGGGAGCAGACGGCTAAGGCGTTTCATGGGTTTGGGTCTCCTAGCAAGTGCGTGACTGTTGTTCGGTGTTCCCAGTACAGCAGCTACCCATGAGAAACCGGTCAGAAATCAATGAGAGCCGCGTAAGAGTGCGGTGCGTGCCGAGGCGCCGGCTACGCCGCCGGCGCCGGCATGAACAGCAGCGCCGGCGCCGATCCGGGCGCGAGCGCCGGCGCGCCAGCGGGCGCCTTGGGCGGGGTGGCGGACGGCGGGACGAACGAAGGGCCGTTGCCGTTGCCTTTGCCATTGCCGCCGCCGTGTGGACCGCCCCAGTAGGGATGGCCCGGGCCGGGTCCGCCACCGCCTGGGCCGCCGCCGCCACCGCGGAAGAACCCACGCTGCGGGACGGCGAGCCCCTTGCTGTTGATCCGCGCGCTCAGGCTAGACGTGTAGCGGCTGAGGATCTGCTTCTCCCGGGCGGCGGTGATCGCCTTCTTGGCGACCGCGGCGTCGAGGGCCTTCTTCACCGGGGCGGTCATAGCCTGCTCGAGGCCGGCGACGGTCTTGCCCTTCGCGGTAGCGATCTGCGCCAGCGACTTGCCGCTCTGGAGCTGCCCGAACAGCTGCGCGTTGGTCACCCCCAGGTAGCTCGCGGCGGCGCCCAGGCCGAGACCGGCGCCACCGAACCCGAGTGGGCCCGGACGCGGACCCGGGCCGAAGGGCCCCTGCGGGAGGGCTCCCCGAGGGACCTCGAACCCGCGCGGACCGCCGAGGCCGGGAGTCAGCGGCAGGAGCGGCGCGGTGCCGCCCTTCTTCAGCCGCTGCTCGAGCTCGTTCGCCTGGGCCTGGGTGATCTGGCCGGCCTTGACCGCGGCCTGGAGCTGGTCGAGCGCGGCGCCGCTGAGGGCCGAGTTGAGCTGCTGCGGCGTTACGTGCAGGCGCTTGGCGACGTCGTTCAGGAACGCCTGTCGCGTGCTCGGACCGGAGGTCTGGGTGGCGGCGTACGCGCCACCGGCAAACGCGGCAACGACCAGCGCCGCCAAGCCGATCACGAGGTTTCGCTTGAGACTCCGATGCAACGTGCGCTCCTCAGTTGGCCGGGCGCGCCGTGGACGGTGCGCCCGTGGGCGGCATGCTTTCAGGCGAGTTTGAGAGAACCGTAAGAAGTTCCTAAGCGGCCTTTCGTGCCCGCGCCCGGAGGATCCTACGGAGCCGCTCGGCTTCCCGCGCCGGCTGTGATTTGAGCCGCTCCCAGGTGATACGGATCGTCACGTAGCCCGCCGCGAGCAGCTCCGCGTCTCGATCCCGGTCGCTCTCGAACGCTCCCCGGTCGGAGTGGAAATCCCATCCGTCGAGCTCGACGATCACGCGGTGATCCGGAAACAGCGCGTCGACCTCGTAACCGAGCACGTGCGTGTCCACGACCGGCGCCGGCAAGCCGTATTGGCGCGCGAACTCGGTGAACGCGTCCTCGAACTCCGAGCGCGTCGGCCCACCCTTGGCGGTCAGGAACGGCCTCAGGCGCGTGGTCGCCGGGTGGCGCGGGTGGCGGGCGAGCAACTCGGCGAGGTCTGCGATGTGGAACGTGCGTGTCAGGCGGGCGTCGTTGACGAAGCGCCGGAGGGCGGCGTCGGTCTTGAGGCTTGGCGTCATGTCGAACACCGTGCGCGCGGGGCTCGTGACGGGGACGCCGAGCTGGCGCGTGATGTCGCGGCGGGTCAGCATGCTGGCGCGGTGGACCTTGATGCCCCGCCGGCGCCGGTCCCAAGTCGCGGTTACTTCGAACGACGGCGTCCAGTGCTTTACGTATTTCCAGAGCGCCGCGGCTGAGCCATGGCTGAGGATCGCGCCGTCCCCGCAGGCAAGAAGGGCGGCGTGGGCGCGGGCCTCGGGGGCTAACGGGAGGTGTCCGACGGCGTACACGCCGGCGTAGACCCGGATCAGGCGGCCGATCCGAAGCCTGTACGCAATCGCGTCATCCCCGAGCCCGAGGCCCACCAGCTGGCGTCGGGTCACGTACCCGTGCTGCTTCCGGGCCAGAGCCGCGATCGCGTTGTCGAATTCCGCCGCCATCTCTCGGACGCGTGCTGGAAAACCCGCCATATGAGCGGAAAATCCAGCACGCCTACCTACAAGAGGCGATGACGGCCCGAAATTCGCCCCCTTACGGGGCGAGACCCACGAAGTAGTCGAGGGCCGCCGGGTTCGCCAGCGACTCGCGGGAGGCGGCCTCATCCGGTGGCGTGCCCATCAGGATTCGCTTCACCGGGACTTCGAGGACCTTGCCGGACAACGTCCGGGGCACCTCGTCGATCTGCCGGATCTCGTCCGGCACGTGGCGGGGCGAGCAGTCCTCGCGCACCCGCCGGCGGATGTCCGACACGAGCGAGTCATCGAGCGAGACGCCCTCGCGCAGGACCACGAACAGCGGCATCCAGGCCTCGCGACCCTCCTGCGGCACGTCGACCACCAGCGCGTCGATCACGTCGTCGACCGCCAGCACAGCCCGGTAGATCTCCGAAGTGCCCATCCGCACGCCACCGCGGTTGATCGTCGAGTCAGAGCGCCCGTAGATGATCGCGGTCTCGCGCCTGGTGATCTCGATCCAGTCGCCGTGGCGCCAGATCCCCGGGTACGTCTCGAAATAGCTGTCCCGGTAGCGCTCCCCGGACTCATCGCCCCAGAAGAACAAGGGCATCGACGGCATCGGCTTAATGATCACGAGCTCGCCCACCTCGTCGATCAGCGGCTTGCCGTCGGGATCCCACGACTCGACCGACGCGCCCAGCGCACGCGCCTGGAGCTCACCCACGTACACGGGGAGCGTCGGCACGCCACCGACGAACGCGGTGCACAGATCAGTTCCGCCCGACGTCGAGAACAGCCACGTGTCCGACCCGAGCTGGTCGTAGATCCACTGGAAGCCCTCCGGCGACAGCGGCGAGCCCGTCGACCCGACCGACCGCAGGGCGCTCAGGTCCCGGCCCTCGGAGCGGAGCGTCAGCTCCTCGTCCTTCATGCACGCGCCGATGAACGCGGCGCTCGTACCGAAGCACGTCATCCCGCTGTCCGCGGCCAGATCCCACAGCGTCCCGAGCGACGGGTACCCCGGGTTGCCGTCGAACAGGACGATCGAGGCGTCGCTGAGGAGGACCCCGACGATGAAGTTCCACATCATCCAGCCGGTCGTCGTGAACCAGAACATCCGGTCGCCGGCCTGGGCGTCCAGATGGAGCCACGCCTTCTTCAGGTGCTCTAGCAGGATCCCGCCCTGGCCGTGGACGATCGGCTTCGGCAGCCCGGTGGTCCCGGACGAATACAGGACCCACAGCGGATGGTCGAACGGAAGTTGCGCAAAATCCAACGAGTCGTCCGGCCCCAGGAATCCGTCCTCCCAGCCGGATCCGGACAGGTATCCCAGCCTCACGACCCGCGTCAGCGAGGGGATCTCGGCGGCGATCCGGTCCACCGCGTCGCGTCGATCGAAGTCCTTGCCGCCATAGCGATAGCCGTCCACAGCCAGCATCACCTTGGGCTCTATCTGCAAGAAGCGGTCGACCACGCTCCGCACGCCGAACTCGGGCGCGGCCGAGGACCACACCGCCCCGATCGACGCGCACGCGAACAGCGCCGCCACGGTCTCCGGGATGTTCGGCATGTACGCGACGACACGGTCGCCCTCGCCGACGCCCGACGCGCGCAAACCCGCGGCGATCGAGGCCGTCAACGCCCGCAGCTCGCCCCAGGTCATCGACGCCAGCTCGCGCGACTCCGACGCGTGCTGGATCGCGAGCGCATCGGGGTCCTTGCCGGCGAACATGTGCTCGGCGTAAGACAACCGCGACCCCGGGAACCATTTCGCGCCGGGCATCGACGACCTGCCGAGGACCCGGTCGCCCCCTTCGGAGAAGCGAACGCCCAGGAACTCGACCAGCGACTTCCAGAACGCATCGGTGTCGAACACCGACCAGCGCCACAGGTCGTGATAGCTCTCGAACCGCAGGTCGTGCTTCTCGTCGAGCCACGCCTGGTAGCGCGTCAGCGTGGTGCGCTCGATCCATTCCGGCGAGGGCGTCCAGAGAAGCTTGGGCTCGGCTTCCGCCACCGAAGGAAGTATCCCGTAGTAGCGTTGCCAGCGCATGGCCGCCGGCAAACCGACCCCGCCGACGAGCGCCGAAGGGCTCGCCGAGATCGTCCTGCCGGACCAGGACGGCCACGAGGTCCGTCTCGGTGACCTGTGGAGCGAGCGCCCGGCCGCGCTGATCTGGCTCCGGCACTACGGGTGAGTCCTCTGTAAGGATCACGCGGTCCAGTTGGATCGCGCCCGGGGTGATTTCAAGTCGGCCGGCGTCGGTCTCGTGCTGATCGGGCAGGCGACTCCCCGCCACGCCGCCCAGTTCCGCCGGCGACAGGGAATTCAGCTTCCGGTGCTCGCCGATGAGAAGCGGGACAGCTACCGGGCGGTCGGCGCAAAGATCGCGAACGTGTCCGAGCTGTTCGGTCCGAGAAGCGTCTCGAAGGGCCTCATCGCCGGCGCGCGCAGCCGCAAGATCCAGACGCGCACCGTGGGAGACGCGGCTCAGCTCGGAGGCTCACTGGTGATCCGAGCCCGACGGCCACATCGCCTGGTCGCACATGTCGGACAACGCCGGCGACAACGCCTCGCCCGAGGAGATCCTCGCGGCGGTGCGCAGCGTCGTCGCGTAGCGTTGGGCGGGCATGCCCGACCTCCCTCTGCACGCCCCGTTCGCGGGCACCGTGATCGCGATCGCACGCGAGCCCGACGATCCGGTCAGCGCCGGCGAGGCGCTGTTCGTCCTCGAAGCCATGAAGATGGAGCACGAAGTCACACCCGAGGTCGACGGCGTCGTTCGCAGCCTCGAGGTCGCGGTCGGCGACGCCGTCGACGAAGGTCAGCTGCTCGCGGTCCTCGTGCCGGGACCCGCGGACGCAAGCGTGGGCGCCGGCGCCGGCGCGGACAAACCGACGGACGCCGCCCCGTCGGCAAGCCGCGACGACCTGGACGCGGTCAGGAGCCGCCACGACCAGACGCTCGACGCTGCCCGACCCGACGCGGTCGCGAAACGACATGACCAAGGTCGTCGGACCGCGCGCGAGAACTTGAACGATCTCGTCGACCCCGGCAGCTTCGTCGAGTACGGACCGCTGATGTTCGCGGCGCAGGAGCGCCGGCGCCCTCGGGAGGAGCTGATCACGCGCACGCCGGCGGATGGGTTGGTAGCCGGCACCGCGACGATCGACGGAATGCCGGCGATCGTCATGTCCTACGACTACACCGTGCTCGCCGGCACCCAGGGCATGCGCAACCACCAGAAGAAGGACCGGCTGTTCGAGATCGCCGAGCGCCGGCGCCTGCCGGTCGTGCTGTTCGCCGAGGGCGGCGGCGGCCGGCCGGGCGACGTCGACTGGCCGATCGTCGCCGGGCTCGACTGTCGCGCGTTCCATCTGTTCGCTCGCCTCAGCGGCCTCGTGCCGCTCGTCGGGATCGCTGCGGGCTACTGCTTCGCCGGCAACGCCGCGCTGCTCGGCTGCTGCGACGTGGTGATCGCCACCGAGGACTCGAGCATCGGCATGGGCGGGCCGGCGATGATCGAGGGCGGCGGCCTCGGCGTGTTCGACCCGCAGGACGTCGGGCCGATCGACGTACAGGCCACGAACGGCGTCGTCGACCTACGTGTCCCCGACGAGCCGGCGGCGGTCGCAGCCGCGAAGCGCTACCTCTCGTACTTCGACGGAACCCCAAAAGCGTCGGGCGCGCCAAACGACCCGAACGCACTCAGAGACCTCATCCCGGCCAACCGCAAGCGGATCTACGACGTCCGCACGGTCATCGACTCCCTGCTCGACGACGTGCTCGAGCTCCGCCGCGGCTTCGGCGCCGGCATCGTCACCGCGCTCGCCCGCGCCGACAACGGCCGTCCGCTCGGCGTGATCGCCAACAATCCCGCCCACCTCGGTGGCGCGATCGACGCCGACGGCGCCGACAAAGCGGCTCGGTTCATGCAGCTGTGCGACGCGTTCGGCCTGCCGCTGCTGTTCCTTTGCGACACGCCCGGGCTTCATGGTCGGACCTAAGGCGGAGAAGACCGCGACGGTCAGGCATTTCTCCCGCCTGTTCCTCACAGGCGCGAACCTGAAGGTGCCGACCGGCACGATCGTGCTCCGCAAGGGCTACGGCCTCGGTGCCCAGGCGATGGCCGCGGGCAGTTTCAAGGCGCCGCTGTTCACGGTCGCCTGGCCTACCGCCGAGTTCGGCGCGATGGGACTCGAGGGCGCGGTCCGGCTCGGGATGCGCCGCGAGCTCGAGGCGATCGCTGACCCGGACGAGCGCAGCAGAGCGTTCGACACGGCCGTCGCGGCCGCCTACGAAAAAGGCAAGGGGCTCAACATGGCCGCCTACTTCGAGATCGACGACGTGATCGATCCCGCCGACAGCCCGCGCTGGATCGCGACGCTGTTCGACGACGACGCCGGACGCGACCGGCGCGCCCGCGAGGCGAAGAAGCGGCCGTACGTCGACGCCTGGTGACGCGCCCCGGCGCTGACCCCGGGAGTCATTCGCACTGCTCGCACGCGCCGCGCAGCACCACGTCGTGGTGCTCGACCCGCACCCCGAGCCGCTCGGACAGGTCGTCGATCGCGCGCTCCAGCGCCGGGATCGTCGAACGCCACCAGCTTCCCGCACTGCTCGCACACGAGGTGGTGGTGGTGCTCCCCGCCGGCCTCCGAGCGCTCGAACCGCGACTGCCCGTCGCCGACGGCCACGCGTTCTACGAGCCCGTGGTCGACGAGCAGATCGAGCACGCGGTAGATGCTCGCGCGGCCGGTCGGCTTGCCTTGCGCGCGGAGTGCGTCCTCGACCTCAACCGCGCTCAACGCACACGGCTCACTGGCCAGCAGGTCGATGATCCGTCTGACGAGCGCCCCCATGCTTCAGGCCCGCCCGCGCCAGCACCTGGTGAACGTGCTCGCTCCAGGTCTGACCCGCAGCCATCACGGAAGAACCTTCCATATCGACGACAAGCTTACCCGCCGTTTCGGCCAAGCGAGAATAATTCCGAGACTCAGTCTCATTTCGTGGTAGGTTGGTGGCCGGGATGTGGTCCGTTCTCGCACGGCTGAGACTTCTCGCACTCGCACGACCGAGAGTCCTCGCGCTCGCCCCGCTCGGGGCGCTCGCTCTCGCCCTCCCAATTGCGGCTGCGGCGGCACCTCGAGCGCCGAGCACGACCGGCGTCAGGGTGGTCGCGGCCGAGAACTTCTGGGGCTCGCATCGCCAAGCAGATCGCCGGCGACAAGGCCGACGTGCAGAGCATCATCGCCAACCCCGCCCAGGACCCCCACTCCTACGAGCCGACCGCGAACGACGCGCGCACGATGGCGACCGTCCCAGCTCGCGATCGTCAACGGCGTCGGCTACGACCCCTGGGCGCCGAAGCTGCTCGCCGCGAATCCCGACGGCGGCCGGATCGTGCTGACCGTCGGCGAGCCTGTTCGGACTCAACGACGGCGACAACCCGCACCGCTGGTACGACCCCGCCGACGTCGAGGCGGTCGCAAACGCGATCGCCGCCGACCTCGAGCAAGCTCGACCCCAAGGACGCCGCGCTACTTCCAGCGCCGGCTGGAGCAGCTTCGAGACCGCCGGCCTCGCGCAATACCACGCCCTGATCGCGCAGATCAAGCACCGCTACGCCGGCGTCCCGGTCGGCGCCTCGGAGAGCATCTTCGCGCTGCAGGCGCCGGCGCTCGGCCTCGACCTGATCACGCCGTACAGCTTCATGAAGGCGATCAGCGAGGGCACGGAGGTCAGCGCCCAGGACACGATCACCACCCAGCAGCAGATCGCCCGCCACCAGATCAAGGTGTGGATCTATAACTCCCAGAACGCCACCCCGGAGATCCAGCGCCTGAACGCGCTCGCGCGGGCGGACCACATCCCGATCGCCACGGTCACCGAGACGCTCTCGCCGCAGAACGACAGTTCGAGCAGTGGCAGGTGGCGCAGCTCGCGGGAATCGAGCGCGGCGCTGCACGAGGCAACCGGGCGATGACGACCACGCAGCCGGCCACGGCGAACGCCGCTACCGCCGCCGAGCTGACAAACGCCTCGGTCCGCCTCGCCGGCAAGCGGATCTTCAGCGACGTCGATCTGACAGTCGGGCGCGGCGAGTTCGTCGCGGTGCTCGGACCCAACGGCGCCGGCAAGTCGACGCTGATGCGCGCGATCCTCGGCCTGCTGCCGCTCGAGTCGGGCTCGGTGACCGTGCTCGGTCGGCCGCCGGCGCAGGCCCGGCCGGAGATCGGCTACCTGCCCCAGCGCCACGCGTTCGATTCCTCGACCCGGATCCGCGGTATCGACCTCGTCCGGCTCGGCCTCGACGGCGCGCGCTGGGGGATCCCGGTCGCGATCACCGGATCGCGCCCGTAGGCGCCGGCACGCCGAAGCGCGAGCGCATAACCGAGGTGATCGACCACGGTCGGCGCCACCGCCTACGCGCGCCGGGCGATCGGCGAGCTGTCGGGCGGCGAACAGCAGCGGCTGCTGATCGCCCAGGCGCTCGTCCGCAACCCGCAGCTGCTGATCCTCGACGAGCCGCTCGACAGCCTCGACCTCCCCAACCAGGCGTCGGTCGCCGCGCTGCTGCGGCGGATCTGCTCGGACGAGGGCGTGTCGGTGCTGCTCGTCGCCCACGACGTCAACCCGCTGCTCGGCTATCTGGACCAGGTCATCTACATCGCCGGCGGCCGCGCGACGAGCGGGTCGGTCGACGAGGTGATCACGCCCGACACGCTGAGCGCGCTGTACGGCGCTCCGATCGAGGTGCTCAAGACCGCCGACGGGCGGCTGGTCGTCGTCGGTCAGCCCGAGGCGCCGCACCACCACGGCGACCGCCATGGCCGCACGACCACGATCACGACTGACACGATGAACCCGACGCTGTCGCTCAACCCGTCGACGACCTCACGCGCTGTTCACGTTCCCGTTCATGGTCAACGCGCTCGAGGCCGGGACGATCGTCGCGGTCCTGGCGGCGGTCGTCGGCTGGTACATGGTGCTCCGCCGCCAGAGCTTCGCCGGCCACACGCTGTCGGTGATGGCGTTCCCGGGCGCGACCGGCGCCGCGCTCGCCGGCCTGCCGACCGCGCTCGGCTACTACCTCGCCTGCGGCGCCGCGGCGCTGGCTCATGCGCGGAGCCCGCGGATCGTCGGGCCTCGGCTCGCCCGGCCGCGGCTACGGCACCGAGACCGCGACGATCGGCACCGTCCAGACGGTCGGACTGGCCGCCGGGTACCTGTTCCTGTCGCTCAACAACGCCGTGCTCGGCGGCACCGAGACGCTGCTGTTCGGGACGTTCCTCGGCGTCAGCCGCGGCCAGGTGCTGGCGCTGCTGCTGGTCGCGATCGTCGCCGTGGCGCTGGTCGCGCTCGGCGACGCGGCCGCTGCTGCTCGAGACGATCGATCCGCGAGGCTCGCCCGCGCCCGCGGCGCTGCCGGTGGCCGCGCTCGACCTCGGGTTCCTGCTGGTGCTCGCGCTGGCCGTCGCCGCCACGAGCCAGATCACCGGCGCGCTGCTCGTGTTCGCGCTGCTGGTCGCGCCGCCGGCCGCCGCCCAGCAGCTGACGATGCGCCCCGGGCTCGGGCTCGTGCTGAGCGTCGTGTTCGCGCTCGCTGGTCGTGTGGCTCGGGCTCGGGATCGCGTACTTCTCGATCTATCCGGTCGGCTTTTACGTCACGAGCTTCGCGTTCGCCCTCTACCTGCTGGCGCGGCTCGCGTCGAGCCTCGGCGCGGCAGGCGCTGATGTTCGCCCACGAGTTCGTCCGCAACGCCTACCTCGCCGGCACGTTCATCGCGCTGGCGTGCGGAGTCGTCGGCTGGTTCGTCGTCCTGCGCGGCCAGCTGTTCGCCGGCGACGCGCTCAGCCACGTCGCGTTCGTCGGCGCGATCGCCGCCGCGGTGGTCGGGCTCGACGAGCGCGTCGGGCTGTTCGTGCTGACGCTCGCGGTCGCCGGCGGGATGGCGGCGCTCGGCCGCCGCGGGCAGGCCGACGACGCCGTGATCGGCACCGTGTTCGCCTGGATCCTCGGGATCGGCGTGCTGCTGCTGGCCGTGCTCGCGACGAGCGCCAACGGCGGCACCGGGATCGCGGCCGCGAACACGCTGTTCGGGTCGATCTACTCGCTCGACCCCGGGCGGCTCGCGCCTGGCCGCGGTGATCGGCGCTGGCCGTGTCGCGCCGGCGTGCTGGTCGCCGTCCGCCCGCTGCTGCTCGCGACGCTCGACTCCGAGCTCGCGGCGGTCCGCGGGCGTTCCCGCACGCGCGCTCGGCGTCGGGTTCCTCGCGCTGCTGGCGCGTCGTCACGGCGGAGAGCACGCAGGCCGTCGGCGCGCTGCTGCTGCTGGGCCTGCTGGCGGCGCCGGCCGGCGCCGCCCACCGGCTCACCGCGCAGCCCCTACCGAGGGCTCGGGCTGTCGGCGCTGCTCGCGGTGCTCGCGATGTGGGGCGGCCTCGCGCTCAGCTACGAGATCGCGTCGCTGCCGCCGAGCAGCGCGATCATCGGCCTCGCCGGCGCGGTCTACCTCGCGGCGACGCTGTTCGCCCGCGCCCGCGCGCTGACGGTCGCCGCGCTCGGAGCGCGGCCGGCCGAGCGGCCGACTGCAGACGACGGTCTGGGGACCGGCTGGCGGCTCCGGGCGGGAGTCACGACCCGGGGCCGCCGCCGGTCCCCAGCTGCGGGATTCGGGGAGTCCGTCCGCAAGCGACGAGGCGCACTTTCGTCGCGTCCGGCCAGCGTATGCCCCGCCCCGTCAGATCTCCGTAAGTGATCAGGGAATGGTGCTGAATCCCGGGGACCCGGCAGCACCGTGCGCGGCCGCGGGTAGTCGTACGGCTGGTAGAGGTAGGTGCTGGTCGCGCCCGAGCCGAACTGCGAGCCGGCGCCGGCGTTGCCGCTGTCCGGCACCGGGATCGCGGAGGCGAACAACCGGGACAGCACGAGCAGCAGCACCGCCGTTCCGGCGACGATCCACGCCACCACGACCGCGCGCCGGAGCCACAGCGCCCCGTTGAGCTGCGCGCACCGCAACCGCCGGCCGCGCCAGCGCACCGCGACTGCGGCCGCCGCCGACCGTGCGCAGTGGCCGCGCACCCGGCCAGCCTCGGACCGCCGGCGGCGCCCGCGGCGCGCGAGCGTCCGCACGGGCGCCAGCACCCGCCGCGCGCGGCGCGGGACCGGGGTAGCGCTCGTTCAGGTGACCGTCGGCAAGCGCCCCGCGGAGCGCCCGCTGCCACTCGCCGGCCGGTGGCCGGTTGACCGCGTCGGCGGCGAGCGAGCGGGCGAGCAGGCCGCGCAGCTCAGCCGGCACGTGCTGAAGATGGGGGTCCGGCCGCGCGCGCGTCGTGCGAGCGCGCGAACAGCCGCAGGACGACGAGCCCGAGCTTGTACGCGTCGGCGGCCCGCGTGTCCGGCGACTCGCCGAACGCCGCCGGGATGTCCCAGTCGCCGGTCTGCACCGAGGTGAGCGCCTGGCGCCCGTGGAACACCATCGAGTCGCAGTCGATGAAGCAGACCTCGGGTTCGTCGCCGGCGCCGAACGCGACCAGCAGGTTGTTCGGCGCGATGTCGCTCGCGACGATCGCGTGCCGGTGCAGGAACGCGAGCGCCTCGCAGATCCGCTCGGCGACCTCGGCCCGCGTGAACGTATCCAGCCGCACGCCGAGGCCGCGCATCTGCAGGTAGTCGTCCGCCCCGAGCAGGTGCTCGAGCGTGAGCAGCACGCTCTCGCGGCGGCCGCTCGGCATCACGAACGGCGCGGCGAAGCGCCCGCTGACGTCGCGCATGACGATCCCGGCAGCGCCCTCGCCGGCGCGGACGACCGCCAGCGGCCACGCCGCGATCGCGCTGCAACGCCGCCCGCTGCTCGTCCGGGAGCAGATGCGCCCAGGCCACCATCTCGCTGAGCACGTGTCCGGCGCCGGCCGGCGGCCGGCGCCGGTACAGCTTCACGACCACGGGCGCGGCCCCGAGCCCCGCGGGGACGACCGCCGGCCGGTACACCCGGCCCTGGCCCCCGAACCGGGAGATCGGCACGAGCTCGCCGAACTCCTCGACGCCCAGCGCGCGGCGCTCGAACCCCGCGGCGACGTCGACCGCGATGCTCACCGAGCGCGACCCCAGACCGCGATCAGGCTCCGATCGTCGTCGTAGGTGCTGCGGCTGAAGTCGAGCAGCCGCGCGAAATCGACGATGTCGGGCGGCCGAGCGAGCTCGCGGGCGAGCGCTGGCGCCGACCTCCCCGCCCCCGCCGGCAAGCGGCAACGCCAGCCCGTCCGTGCACAGGAGCAGAACGGCGCCGGGGTCGAGCGAGCAGCGGGACGCCTGGACCGCGCCGGCCGCAGCGCGGGAGCGCTTCCACGCCGCCACCGATCAACCCGTCAGACCGTTCAGGCTCACCCACGACCGCATCGTAGTCCTTGCCCTTCAGCACGAACGCCGGCGAGTCGCCGACCGCGGCGAGCTGCACGTCCGCGTCCCGCACAGCCGCGACCAGCAGCGTCGTCGCGAGCGACGCGGCCGCCTCCGCCACCCCGGCGCCGGCATCGCCGCACGCGCGGCGATGCTCCTCGACCAGCGCCCACGCGGCGTGCTCGAATACCGGCCCCCATTCGATCGACCCACGAGCCTCGTCGAGCTGACGCACGACCGCAGCCGTCGCGTACCGGACGGCGAGCGCCGCGCCGAGGTCGGATCGCGGCGCCCCCGAGACGCCGTCGGCCACCGCCGCCACCAGCGTGCCGGCTCCCGTGATGCAGCCGCAGGCAGATGTCGTCCTGGCGCGGGCCGCCGGTGTAGCGCTTGTACAGCCCTCTCACCGACGCCGCTCTGACCGTCAGCCCGAACGCGCTGCCGCCGTCGGCGATCGTGTCCGGGCGATAGGGGTCACCGCCGGCGAGGATGCGCTTCGATCGCCGCCGCCGGCTCGCCGATCGTCACCGGCCCGCGCGCGAGCCTTACGCGGCGACGGACCGACGCGGGGCGTCCGGCGGCAGTCATTCCTCGACGCTACACGAGCGGCGCGTCGAGCTGGACGAACCCCTCCGGCTTCTCGAATTCGATCGTATGGTCGCCCCGATCCAGCCGCTCGGCGGACGCGACCATCGAGTTCAGCATCGACGCCGCGAACTCCGCGATCGCCCCTGCGGTAGACGCGCCCTGGGTCATCATGAACCCGTAGCGGGGCGAGCTCGCGAGCTGCCCGATCACCGCCGGATCGGCCTCGCCGACGCCGAACGCGAGGATGTTGGGCCGCTCCCTGAAGCTCGGATCCTTGAGCTCCGCGAGGCGCGCCTGCCACTTCTCGGCCTTCTCGGTCGGCAGCCCGTCGCTCAGGAAGAACACCGACGGACGGTGCACCTGATAGCCGCTGCCCTTGAGCAGGGCCACATCGGCGGGGATCGTCTGACGCAGCGCCTCGAGCGCGCTCGCGTAGCTCGTCCCCCGGCCGCGCGGCGACAGCGTCGGGAGGACCAGGTCCTCGCTGAGCTCCGACAACTCCAGCGCGCGTCTGCGCGGTCTCCGCGAACGTGATGATCCCGAACCGCACCTTCTTGCCGATCAGCGGGTGCTTGGCCACCTCGTCGCGCAGGTCGACCAGACCCTGGTTGACAGCGGCGATCGGATCCCCCGCCATCGAGTGCGACTCGTCGCCGACGAAGTACATCGGCAGCACCTGGCCGACCACGACACCCGCCGGCCCGGAGCCGGGCGCCTCGGGCTCGACCGCAACCGGCGGCGGCCCGGAGCCGGGCGCCCCGGGCTCGGCCGCAACCGGCGGCGGAATCACGGGCGCTACCGGCGTCGGAGCCGCCGGCTCGGCAATACCCTGGGGCGGCCGGGTGTTCGACGGCAGTCTGATCTTCATCGTGTCAACTCCCGAGGCCGCCTCAGGCCCCCGATGTCGTACCTGTCCCCCCGCTGGGCCGCGGCGGAATCAGCAGGTTCTGGCAGGCCTTGCTGGCGGCCTGGAACTTCGCGTTGGTCTGGATGCTCTGGGGGAAGATCGGCCCCTTGCCCGAGAAGTTCGGGCTCGGCAGGTTGTAGCCGTGCTGGCGCACACACGTGACGTACTTCGTGATCGCGGCATTCGAGAGCCGACCGCGGAACCCGCCACCGCCGGCACCTCCCCCGAAGCCGAACTGCGCGCCGCATGCCTTGAACGCGGCCTGCATCTTCGGGCTGAGCTTGCGACCGCCGCCGCCACCGAAGAAGAAGCCGCGGCGCGGCCCCGTCCCGGTACCGCCACCGCTCCCGCCGCCGGTCGCTCCGCCGGAACCGCCGGCAGCCGCACCGCCGCCGGCACCGCCACCGCCACCGCCACCACCGGGAGCGCCGGCCGGCCGCGCCGGCAACGTCACGCCATGCGACTTCAGGCACGCAACGAGCTGCGTGCGCCGGGCACTCCCGGCGCCGCTCCCAGCCCGTCCCCGACGCCGAAGCCGAGGCCGTCGTGCTGCTCTTGGAGCTACTCGAATTGCTGGCGCTGCTGGCGCTGCCGCACGCGGCGATCAGACAGCCCGCGGCGACCGCGACGAGCGCAACAGGCACCCGCCGCCGATCCGATTTCAATCACTTTGCGTTTCAACACTGCGTCCTTTCGTAAGAGAAGCTGCTCATCCGCCGCCGCCCCCGAATAGCGAGCTCACTGCGGAGGAGCCGCTGCTACTGCTCGAACCGCCGCCGCTCGCTCCGGAGCCCGAAGCGGCACCGGCGCCGGCGCCCGTGTCGCTGACTGTCGTCGCCGCGACGGTGCCATCGGAGTTCTTCGCGCCGGCGACGACGACGGTGTCGCCGGGGCGCACCGCGTTCTTGCCGACGGTCACGTTCTTGGAGACCTTGGTCGCACTCGACAGCGTGACCTTGACCGTGTTGCCGGTGGCCTCCGTGATGTAAAGGGTGTCTCCGCTGATCGTGCTGACCGTTCCGAACGTCGCGCCCCCGGCGCCTCCGGCGCCGCCACCGAACAGCGCGCGGAAGCCCCCGGCGCCGGCGCCGGTCCGGCTGGCAGCGCCGGTCGCGCCCGCCGCGCCCGCCGCGCCGGTCGCGCCGGCACGCCCGGTCGCGCCACCCGCGGCACCCGCCGCGTGCAGCCGCCGCGCGCAACGCCGCCGCGGCACCGCCGGCGCCCGACGTGGAGCTCGAGTTCGACAGCTGGTTCTTCTCGACCCGTACGCCGGCGTAGAAGCCGATCGCGCCCAGGACGACCGCGAACAGCGCCGCGGTTTTGCGGTTGAACCACTGCCGGCGAGGACGCCCTGGGAGCGCGAACTCCTCGTTCCCCTCCTGATAGCTGTCCCATTCCTCCTCGGGCCGGTCATAGGGGATGGCGTTCATCTCGATACCTCTGGTTTGTTGTTCGGGCTGATCACTCAAAGCGGATTGCCTCAATCACTCGAAGCGGAGTGCCTCGATCGGCCGGAGCGCCGCGGCGCGGCCGGCCGGATAGGTGCCGAAGAAGAGCCCGGTCAGGACCGCCGCGCCGAACGCGAGCGCGATCGAGTAGGGCGCGATCACCGGCTCCACGCCGGCGATCTTGAACTGGCTGCCGATGATCCCGGCGATCACCCCCGCGATGCCGCCGAAGAACGACACGAGCACGGCCTCGACCAGGAACTGGATCAGGATGTCGCTGCGGCGCGCGCCGACCGCCTTGCGGATCCCGATCTCGCGCGTGCGCTCGGTGACCGACACGAGCATGATGTTCATCACCCCGATGCCGCCGACGAGCAGCGAGATCGCCGCGACCTCGCCGAGCAGCGTCGTGAACACCTTGCTGCTCGCGGTCGATGTCTGGAGGATCGAGCTCTGGTTGATCACGGTGAAGTTGCTCGTGGTCAGCGACCCGGCCGTCGGCGGATCCAGCTGGTTGAGGATGTTCGTCACCTCGGTCTGCGCCGCGTTCAGCTGATCGCGCGACTTCGCCTGGACGACGATCTGGCTGATGTTCCCGTACCCGGTCAGCGTGTCCTGGACCGCGGTCAGCGGTGCGATCGCGACGTCGTCCTGGTTCGAGGTGCCGTTGGATCCCTTCGACGCGGTGACGCCGATGATCTGGAAGTTCGTGCCGTTGACCTGGATCGTCTGGCCGACGGGATCTTGCCCGGAGAACAGTTCGCTGACGACGGTCGGACCGACGACGAGCACTCGACTGTGGTTGGTCTCCTGCAGCGCTCGTGAACCAGGACCCCTGGGCCATCGTGTAGCTCCGTGCCGCCTCGTACGACGGGGTCGTCCCGACGAACGACGTCGGCGAGTAGGTGGTCTCGCCCGAGGTCAGCGTGACGCCGTTGGCGGTCACCACCGGCGAGGAGCTGGCGACGTCCGGCGCCTGGAACGGATCGGCGAGCGCGTTGGCATCGGCCACGGTCAGGCCGGAGGTCGCGGTCGTGGTCGCGCGGCGGAACAGGCCGCCGAGCGTCGGTGCTCCGCTCACCAGCAGCACGTTGCTCCCGAGCTGGTCGATCTGGTTCTCGACCGCGGCCGAGGATCCGGTGCCGACGGCGATCAGCACGATCACCGAGCCGACCCCGATCATCAGCCCGAGGATCGTCAGCCCCGACCGCAGCTTGTTCGCTGCCAGGCCGGCGAGCGCCACCCGAACGGTCTCGATCACCGGACGCGCTCCGCGGAGTCTGCGTCGGTGACCTCGTCGGACAGGATCGTTCCGTCGCTGATCCTGATCACCCGGCGGGCATGGGCCGCGACGTCCTGCTCGTGCGTGATCAGGATGATCGTCCTTCCCTGATCGCTGAGGCCGCTGAAGATCCCGAGCACCTCCGCCGAGGAGACCGTGTCGAGCGCGCCGGTCGGCTCGTCGGCGAGGATCATGGCGGGGTTGGTGACAAGCGCGCGGGCGATCGCCACACGCTGCTGCTGCCCGCCCGAGAGCTCCGACGGCATGTGGTGGACGCGCGGACCTAGCCCGACCTGCTGCAGCGCAGCAAGCGCGCGGTCGTGCCGCGCGCTGCGGTGCACGCCGGCATAGGACAGCGGCAGCTCGACGTTCGCCGCCGCGCGCGTGCGTGGAATCAGGTTGAAGCTCTGGAACACGAACCCGATGTGACGATTGCGGACGTCGGCGAGCGTGTCCTCGTCGAGCCCACGGACGTCGATGCCGTTGAGGCGGTACGTGCCCGTGGTCGGTGAGTCGAGACACCCGAGGATGTTCATCAGCGTGGTCTTGCCGCTGCCGGACGCTCCGACGATCGCCACGTACTCGCCACGCTCGATCCGGAGCGAGACGCCGCGCAGCGCATGCACGGCGATGTCGCCGACCGAGTAGGTCTTGTGCACGTCGACGAGCTCGATCACCGGTCCGCCGCGCGAGCCCGACATCGGCGAGCCGGCCATCGTCGACCCCGCGATCGGCGAGCCCGCCGCCGCGGTCCCCAACCCGGGGGCCGGTGGGCGCCCCTCGGATTTGGCACGCCGGGCCTGGAGCACGCGCTGCGCCCGCGCCACGGCGGTGCGGCGCGAGAGATGCTCCTCGGCCGCCATCAGCCGCCGCCTCCGGCGGAAGCCGGCCCCACCGCCACCGCCACCGCGGAAGAATCCGGCACCGCCAGCGCCGCCGAACCCGCCGGCGCCGGCTCCGCCGAGCGTCCCACCGCCGAGCGTCCCGCTCCCCGTCCCGGAGCTGCCCGTCGAGGTCGACAGCGACGGCAGCGCGATCGTGATCACGAGCTGGTCGCCGGCGCTGACGCCGCTGATGATCTGCGTGCGCGAGTCACCCCGTACCCCGACCACGACCTGCTGGGAGACTTCCTTGCCGTTCTTCATCAGGTTGACGGTGCCGAGCGAGCCGCTGCCGGTGACGGCCGCGTTCGGGACCGTGACGCCCGACGCCTGGGCGGTGATCACCGATGCCGACGCACTCATTCCCGGCTTCACGCGAGAATCGTTCTGATCGAGCGTCAACGTCGCGTCGTAGGAGACGACGCTGCTGCTGGTCGAGCCCACCAGTGCGATCGAGCTGACGTGGGCCGCGAGCTGGACCCCGGCCAGAGCATCGAGCGTGACCGTCGCCGGCTGCCCGACGTGGACGCTGCTGATATCGGACTCGCTGAACGCGACGGTCATCGTCAACGTGTTCGTGTTGACGATCTCCGCGAACCCCGAGCTCGAGCTGCTCGATGAGGACGACCCCGAGCCGCCGAGGCTGCCGGCGGTCGCGGCTCCAGTCGACCCGCTGCCCGAGCCCGAGCTCGAGGACGACGATGAGCTGCTCGAAGAGCTGCCCGAGCTACCGGCGGATACCGAGTCCCCTGCCGTGAGGCTTGACAGTGAGGCAATCGTGCCGCTCGTCGGCGCGTAGAGCTTGGTGTTGTTGACCCCTGTCTCGGCGTTGTGCACGGCGGCCTGCGCGCTGTACACCGCGGCCTGGGCCGACGCGAGGCTCGCCGGCGACGGCGTGCTCGTCGTCGTCGTGGTCTGGGTGGTCGTGGCCTTCGCGGCACCCGAGCCGCTCCCCGAGCCCGACTTCGACCGCGACCCGGACCCAGACCCGGATCCGGAGCCCGACCCGGACCCACTCCCGCCACCGCTCGACCCGGTCGTCGTCGGGTGACTCGAGCTCGGGCCGATCGTCGTCACGGTCTTGGTTGTGGTCTTCGTGATCGTCGTGGTCGTGCCGCTGGCTCCGGACTTCGTCTTCTTTCTTCTTGGCCGAGCCGGGCTCGAAGGACGCAAACTCGACTGTCCCGGAATTGCCACTCGTCAGGCTCGTGTCGCTCGTCGAACCGGAGCCGGAGCCCGAGCCTGAACCGGACCCCGACCCGCCCGAACCCGACCCGCTGCCAGACCCGCAGTTCGCGGTTGTCTGGTTCTGGAGGCAGGTCAGCTGGTCCTGGGCCGCGGTGAGGCTCTGCTGGGCCTGGCTGAGCGTCAGGTCCGCCGCCGTCGGGTCGAGGTCGGCGAGGAGCTGGCCGCCGGTCACGTGCTGACCGACGTGGACGTAGACGTCCTGGAGCGTCCCGCTGGTGTTGAAGTCGACGCTGACGTCGGTGCCGGCGGCGACGTTGCCGCTGCCGGTCACGGTCGACTGGACGACGCCCTGCTCGGCGGTGACGATCTCCTTGGAGCTCCGTGCCGAACTCGTCGGCGGTCCGATCTCCGATACCGCCAGTGCGGCGACGACGATCGCCACGACTCCCAGCAGGTACAGAAGCCAGGGCCTAGACGGTCGATCCCGGCGGTTTTTCATAGGAATGGCAATCCCTTGCCCGGAGGGTGGCAGGCAGACCGCGCGCAGCTTTGATTGAAGCGAAAGGCACGATGCCTCAGCGTTGTAGCGCCGCCGGTATCAGCTCTGCGTAAGCACTCTTGCGGTCCTCTTAGGAACCACGGTGACGCTCACCCTCGGAAGCGCCGGAAGCTCGATCCGCACCTCGAGGCCGCCCGCCTCCGGAGCGGTGATCTCGACCGTGCCGCCGTGGGCCACGACCACCGAACGCACGATCGACAGCCCGAGCCCGAACCCGCCGGCGCCGCGATCCAGGCGCCGGAATGGCTCGGTCAGCTTCTCGGCATCCGCGGGGTCGATCCGCGGCCCGCCGTTCGCGACAACCACCTGCACGCGCCCCGCCACCGTTCGCGTCGAGACCCGGAGGTACCCGCCCGGCCGGTTGTGGCGGATGCCGTTGTCGATCAGGTTCGCGATCATCCGCTCCAGCAGCGCCGGCTCTCCCCGCGTCCATGCCGGCTCGAGGTCGTCCTGCACATCGACGTCGGCCTCCCTCGCCTGCGCGCGCAGGTCGGTGACGCAGTCGGCCGCGAGCGCGGCCAGGTCGGACGGCTCCTCACGCCCGGTCGCGGCCTCGCTCCTCGCGAGCATCAGCAGGCCCTCGATCAGCCGTTCGCACCGATCGACGGTCTCACGGACCGCTTCGCCCATCCGCCGCAGATCCTCGACGCTCGCGTCCGGGTCGGCGAGCGACACGTCGACCTCGGTCCGCATGATCGCCAGCGGCGTACGCAGCTCGTGCGAGGCGTTGGCGACGAAGTGCCGCTGGCTGCCGAACGCCGCATCGAGCCGGGCGAGCATCCCGTCGAAGGTGTCCGCAAGCTGCTTGAGCTCGTCGGCGGGGCCCTTCAGGCTGATCCGCTCGCCCAGGTTCTCCCCTGACACACGCTGCGCGGTCGCGGTGATGTCGCGCAGCGGGCGGAGCGCGCGACCGGCCAACAGCCACCCGGCGGCGACCGACACCATCGTCATCGCGCCGAGCGCGAACACATACTCGATCAGCAGCCGGTGCAGCGCGTCGGTGCGCAGCTGAGCGCGGATCGCTCCGAGGATCCTCGCATCGAACCCGGGCGGATGGCCGATTGGCGGCGTGGGCAGCCCTAACCTATGCAGCTCATCGCGATACGCCCCGTTGCCGTTCAGGCCGTTCAGGTTGTGGCGGACCAGCTCGTAGCCGATCGTCAGCAGCACCGCGCCCGTAACCAGGAACACGAGGCCGTAGAGCAGGGTCAGCCGCAGGCGAATCGTGGGGGCCGGCATGCGGATCGACGCCGGCCCGACGCGCATCAGGTCATCCGGTAGCCGACGCCGATCACGGTCTCGACGACCGGCGGTTCATCCAGCTTGCGCCTCAGCGTCATGATCGTCATGCGCACCACGTTTGTGAACGGATCGGTGTGCTCATCCCACACGCGTTCGAGCAGTTCCTCCGCCGATACGGTAGCCCCATCGGCGTCCATTAGCACCTCGAGCACGCCAAATTCCTTGCGCGTCAGCTCGATCGATTCCCCTCCGCGGGCGACCATCCGGCGCGCGGGGTCGAGCTCGATGTTGCCGCGCGTGAGCACCGGCGGCCGGCTCGGAGAGGCGCGACGGGCGAGCGCGTGGATCCGCGCAACCAGCTCGGCGAACCGAAACGGCTTGGGCAGATAGTCGTCGGCGCCGAGCGAGAGCCCCTCGACTAGGTCCTCGAGCGCGCCGGCCGCGGTCAGCATCAGGATCCCGGTCTCGGGCCGCTCGCCGCGCACCGCCCGGCACACGTCGTCGCCGTGGAGTCCGGGCAGATCGCGGTCCAGGACCAGCACGTCGTAACGGACGACGCGGGCCTTGACCAGCGCATCGGTGCCGTCGGGAGCCAGGTCGACCGCCATCCCCTCGCGCCGCAGCCCCCGCGCGATTGCCTCGGCCAGTCTCGACTCGTCCTCTGCGATCAGCACGCGCAATGTGCGATCCAGGATGACGGCCGGCGCGTAAGAAACCCGTAAGCCCTTGTCGTGATGGCGAGTATCGGGCTGTAGCGGAAGATCATCATTTCCAGGGGATTAGGGAGTCTCGCAGACGCGGCAAACGTCCCTCGGTGCTGCGCTGTCCGGCTGCGTTCGTTGACATCGCGTTGACAGCGGTCCTTGCGGCGCTCGTCTTCGCCGCGCCGGCGCAGGCACACGACATCACCCAACCCCTGACGCTCAACATCATGTCCGGCCACTCGCTCGAGCGCTGCACGCCGGCGCTGCCGGACGTGCAGGGCCTCGTGACGGTCCACGTATCCGTGAACGGGCATCCGTTGCAGATCAACGGCCAGCCCGCGTACGTCCTGTGGTACGCGGGCGACGGGACGGCGGTGCGTCTCGGTAGCGGCGCGTCGGCTACCTCGCCACGCTGCGCACACGCAATGACCTGGCTTTCTCACGCGCGCGTGCGGATCACGCTCACGACCTCATGAAGGCGCGCGACGCACTCATCACACCATGACGACAAGAACGGGGGCAACCCATGCGTAACGACGCCGTCGAGGAGCCCGGGGCGCGGTACGCCGCTCCTCAAGGAAGGAGGCAATCGTGATCTGGCGGCTCGTTAGTCGACCCGTCCGCAGACGCATTCGCGTCTTCCCGCGCGTCTTCCCTTACGTGCGAATCGTGCCGCGCCATCGTACGCGGCGTCCCCGCTAGGGTCCACAATGACGCGATGACCCTGGCACTACTCATCTTCGTAGCGCTCGCGATCTCGGTCTGGCGTGCATCGCACGTGAAGCAGCACGCGAGCCCCGCTCCCGGACCATCACGGCGCGAGCGGGAGCTGAGCGGTCTACGGGACCGCTACGTCGCGGAAGACATCACGCTCGACGAGTTCGAGGGGCAGGTCGCAGACGCGCTCGAAAGTCGACCGACCGAGCCGGCGCAGTACGCGGAGCACTGGGAGATCAACGTCTACAACGCCCCTCCGGGAAGCCACCTCCACATTCACCTGCCGTAGCGCGGCGATCTGATCGGGTCTCTCGAACCCTTGTTCCTAGCGAACGTCGGCTCCCCCGCAACCGTCCTGCAGGCTCTCCCGAGCACTCTTCGGTGACCCCGTGACACTCGCTCAGGCGGCACCGGTCTTCTCGCGAACCTGCCCCACCACGGTCGCGTCGATCTGCACCGGATCAGAGATAAAGGGACCACCTCGACCGAGCTGGGCCTCTGCGATGTATCCGCCCGGGAACTTGAGCAGGGTCGTCATATCGACCCAGGCTGGAATGCTTGTGTGGGGCGCAAAATCCTTGCTGACCTCGATGATGCCGATGCTCTCCCCGCCGTTGTGCGGATCGACAGACCGGACCTTGACCGATCCCAGTGTCTCTGTCGTCTCGCCTGCGTTGATGACACTGACGACCAGCCAGTATCGGTACCGATAGTCCTCGTTCGTGATCAAGACCCCGCGGGCTGGGCCGGCTTTGTACTCGAATTTGAACTCGACTACAGCCGTTTTCGCATCCTTGTCCTTCTTCTTCTCGTAGTTGAGAGCCTTGTGCGCCACTACCGACGCCCAGACAGTTCCCGCGGCGCTCAGGATCGCCACGACGAGTGCAGCCGCGGCGAGGCCGTCGCTGAGTGAGATCCCTGAGTGATGCATCCGGCGAACACTAAGGAAGCCCGCGGAGCACCTGGGGATTTATCGCCCGGATTGTGGAGCGACGTTCGACGGAGTCGTCAGGTCGTGCGTAGCGACTGCGCCGCGGTTGCCAGCCCCGCGATCGCGGCGTCGAGCGCCGCACGGTCCTGCTCGTCCACCGCCGCGACGAGCATCTCGAGGGCGGTCCTGATCGGCTGCCAGTCGTCGACCTCATCCTCCGTGCGCTCGGGCTCGGGCTCGGGCTCGGGCGCTAAGCGAAGCGGTTTCGATCTGAGCTGGCAACAGACTTGACAGCCGTGCGAACGTATGTTCGTGCGCGAGTATGGCTTCACGATCACCGAGCACGAGCCGGATCGCCCGTGGATGGTCCTGTCGAGCGAACACCGCACGATCAAGCTGCCTGACGGCTTGGAGTTCTTTGCCTGGGCTAGCGAGCAGTGGCCCGCGCCGCGCTGGAGTGTCGAGCTTGATCCGTGGCAGCTCGCGCCGAAGTGGCCGCGTTGACCGGCGGTGCGGTCCCTACCGCGATCTCTCTTCAACCGAGGCTTACAGGAGTCTCTCCCCGCGATTCTGTATGCGGACGCAGAACCCGAGGCGCGCGGGCGTCCTGGCAGTGGCTCAGACCGCCACGTCCATATCCATCTCGCCCCCATCTCCTCCGTCTCCTCCGTTTGCACCTTGGACCTCCGCCCACGAGCCGTCAGGGCGGCGCTGGACCACCCATGTCTCGTCAGGGACCCCCGGAGGGACGGCGGCGATGCCGTCCATGTGCCCCATCTGAAACGCGCCCGAGGCCCCAGCCTTCGGCATCCACCAGGCCGAGACGTTGACCTTTGCCCACACCCGGCGGACCTGGTAGCGGGCCGCGTCGTTGTCCAGCAGGGTCGTCTCGAAGCACAAGTACAGCGAGTTCGTCTCGAACTCCAAAGATCCCCAGGACTCGACGGGCGCGTCCTTGTGCAGGCCGTATAGGTAGTCGGCTATCTCCGTGCGCGCCTCAGCGTCGGTCATCTTGACAAAGGTGTTCCACGTGTAGGTACCGCGGTCGGCGTGCTGGCTGATCGCGTCTTCCCAGTCCTCGCCGATGTGATCCGTTCTGAACTTGTCCGTGATCGCGGGACGGCCGGCCGCGGGAGCGAATCGGGTGTGGTGCGGCGCACGCTGGAGAACCCTCGCGGTGGCGGCGTTCCCCGCGGAGCGCTGGAGGCCCAGGAGGGCGGCCGGGAGCGCGTCGCCGCCCCGATTCGGGATCTGGTAGCGCTCCGCGCGGCCCGGGGCGCCGTGCGCGGGGGCATGAGTACGTTCCATACGCGGATGCTAGGCGCACGTACGCTGCCAATGTGCGCCTGCCCGACGATATGCCCGAAAGGGCAAGTACGCCTGGCGGGCCGGGAAGTCCTGCCGAGTCAGGACTTTCATACCCCGGATCTCGATAGCAGCGCGCGTCCGCGGCCCCTGCGTCGACGCTCGGACTCTGATTCTTCGGCCGGTCTTCAACACTTCGGCACACTGGAACGCGGCGATGGCGGGTTGGGATGTTTCCCAATGGCGGACAAGGGACCGGGTTCGTTAGGTAGGACCGCCATCGCCACTTAGTTCGGCTCTCAACTCTGCCCCCGGTTGGACAGAAGCGAAAGGATTGTCCGAATCGTTACGGTTGCGTTAGCTTCCGCGCTTACCGTGTCGAACGTGCCGGACGTTGAAGCCGCCTACCTGCGGGCGGCCGCAACCCACGATCGCGCTGCCCTGCGCCATCAAGAGGCTGCGGAGCTGTTCGAGTTGATGGGTTTGCCCTCGCTCGCGAGAGGCGAGCGGGCCCACGCGCGTCTGGATCGGGAGGCCGCGGCGGCCGAGCTTGAGAGCGCGCAGCTACGCCGCGACCTCGCTTCGCAGCCGTAACCACCTTCCGCGCATGCACACGGCCTCGTGGCCGTGTGCACGGCAACACTCGCAGTCGGAGCCCGGCAAGTTGCGCGGCTAGCCGGTCCGAGTTCGGGCGTAAAATCCGCGTGCGCATGGCGTCAAGACCGCTCTCGGTGTTCAAGGAGCCCGGGCGCCGGCGTCATCGGCAGCCTCCCACGTTTTTCGGCATGGCTTCGTTCACCCTGGTGGTGCTTGCGCTCATCGGCCTAGCGGCCGTCGTGCTGCTTGTCCTCGGCCTCCTGAACGTGCATTGGGTTACCCAGCACTTCAGCATCCACTAGATGAGACGGCGTGCCTGCACTCGCTTTGCGTAAACATGGGGGGTTTGGGTAGGGCTTGTAGTACGCCGACCGTTCCTGCCACCCGGTCCCGGTAGGGGCGGTCGGCCCTACGGCTTTTCGGGGCTGGGCGCCTGACGGCTTCGCTCGGTGCCCCAGGACCTATAGCCTCGGTCTGTAGGGACGCGATCAGACCCGCTTCTTCACGGTGTCGAGGCCGTTTCACAAAGGTGACGGACCGGAAATTGTTTGTGATCGAGCGCCAAGAGCATCAGTCGCGCCGAGACAAATCAGTCACGCGGATCCGGCGGAGGGCCTCAGGAGCTCTCCTGACGCGTCCATTTCCGGTGGCTCGCCAAGCCGTTGTTGCTTGGCACCAATGCCGTTGGTTTGTGAAACAGCCTCTGTCCTAAACGATCGACGCTCGGCGGCGCCCGATTGCGAGGACGGTGACCTCGTCGCGCGTGTCCGAATACATGTAGACCAGTCGCGTATCGGATCCGCCAAGGTGGATTCGATAGCAGCCCGCGAGTGGGCCGGTCAGCGGCTTGCCCTTGAGCGGGTTGCGCTTCAGTTCCCGGCAGGCCGCTTTGAGCTTGTCGGCAGGAACGAGTTCGAGCTCGTGGTTCTCGATGACCTCGAGCCGAAAGAGGATCTCAGTCAGCGCTAGTGGACGCGCCGCCATCCTCGAGATCGCCAAGGACCTCCTCGGCGCGGACCGTGACGCCAGATGTCCGCACGCGCTCGAGAACGCGGTCGTAGAGAGGGCCGTCAAGCTCGTGCTTGGATCGGGTGCGCGCAGACCGCCTTTACGGCCTCTGGAGGCTCGCGGCGACCACGGGGATGCGCCGGGGCGAGCTGCTGGGTTTGATGCACCAGAACCTCGACCTCGACGCTGCGGTGCTGACGGTCGAGCAGCAACTACTTGCAAGCGGGAAGTTCGGACCGCCGAAGTCCAAGCGGTCGACGCGGAGGATCGCTCTCGACTCCGAGACGGTTGCGGCACTGCGGCAGCATGTCGAGGTCCAGCGGCTCGAGCGGGATCTTGCCGGGCCTGCGTACAAAGACAGCGACCTTGTGTTCTGCGATGAGCTGGGACAGCCTCTTTACCCGGGCACGGTCTCCCGGGTGTTCGTTCGGCACCGCGAGGCTGCGCGGATCCCGGTCGGAACGATCCACGTGCTGAGGCACACGGCTGCCACGATCGCGCTCAGCGCAGGCGTCCCGTTGCATGTCGTCGCCGCGCGACTCGGGGACGACGCGAAGACCGTTCTTGCCACCTACGCCCATCTGCTGCCCCAGTCGGACGCGGCTGCCGCTGACGCGGTCGCTGCGGCGATCGTTGACAAACCGTTGACAGCGTCCGCCGTTGATCTTGTAAAAGCATCGAGTTAGCAGGAGGTTTCTCACCACATGCGCCCTAGGCCTCTTATGAAACCCGTAAGAGGCAAGATTTGCCCCGCGGGATGGAAGGCCCCCACGCGCCGACCATTCGACATCGATTAACGTGACATCGATTCGTGTTATCGTTTCGGAGACCGAGCATGACGCAACAGAACCTCACCGAGCGGGGAATGGCGGTCGGGCTGCGCGCGCTGAATCGACTCGCGAGTAACCCGCTGATCGACCGCTTCGGACTGCGCGACCCGACCCAGCGCGTCCTCCACACGGCGTCGAAGGCGACCGTTCGCACTGCCACCCGCGCCGGCCGCACGTTCGCGGCGACCCAGAAGCTGTCAAAGCCGGCTCGCCAGCCGCGGACTGGGCGCAGCGACCTGTTCGACCTCACGCCGGACGACGAGCAGCAGATGCTGCGCGAATCGGTCCGCGACTTTGCGCTCGCCAAGCTACGGCCCGCCGCGCGGGACGCCGACGAGGCATGCGCGGCTCCGGACGAGCTGCTCGCGCAGGCAAACGAGCTCGGCCTGACGATGGTCGGCGTCCCCGAGGAGCTCGGCGGAGCCGTCGCCGAGCGGTCCGCGGTCACGACCGTGTTGATGGCCGAGGCGCTCGCGCAGGGAGACATGGGGATCGCGGTCGCGTGCCTCGCGCCCGCCGGCGTCTCGACCGCGCTCAGCCTGTGGGGCGACGCCGATCAGCAGGCGACCTATCTGCCCGAATTCGTCGGCGAGAACGTGCCCGCCGCCGCGCTCGCCCTGCTCGAGCCGCGCCCGCTGTTCAACCCGTTCGAGCTGCAAACTCGCGCGCGCCGCGCCGGCAGGGGGTTCGTGCTCGACGGCGTCAAGTCGCTCGTCCCCCGGGCCGCCGCTGCCGAGCTGTTCATCGTCGCCGCCGAACTCGAGGACGAAGGCCCCGCGTTGTTCATCGTCGAGACCGGTGGCGCCGGCCTCGGGATAGAGCCCGAGCCCGCGATGGGGATCCGTGCGGCCGCCACCGGCAGGCTGATCCTCGAGGGCGTCAAGCTCCCCGCAGGCGCGCTGGTCGGCGACCCCGGCCGCGAGATGTTCGCGGAGTGCGTCCAGCTGGGACGGCTCGGTTGGTGCGCGGTCGCGGTCGGGGCCGGCCAGGCCGTGCTCGACTACGTGATCCCGTACGTCAACGAGCGCAAGGCGTTCGGCGAGCCGATCTCGTCGCGCCAGTCGGTGGCGTTCACGGTCGCGAACATCGCGATCGAGCTCGACGGCATGCGCCTGGCCACCTACCGCGCCGCGAGTCGCGTCGACCAGGGCCTGTCGTTCGCGCGCGAGGTCGCGCTCGCGCGCCGCCTGTGCTCCGAGCGGGGCATGGCGATCGGGTCCGACGGCGTGCAGATGCTCGGCGGCCACGGCTACACCAAGGAGCACCCGGTCGAGCGCTGGTATCGCGACCTGCGCGCGGCCGGCGTGATGGAAGGAGCGCTGGTCGTTTGATCAACCTCGAGACCCCCGGGAAGTTCGAGTTCCTGGTCGGCCAGGCGCACCAGGTCGCGACCGAGATCTTCCGCTCGAACTCGCGCAAGTACGACCGCGACGAGCACAGCTACCCCAAGGAGCTGGACATGCTCGCCGCCGTGATCGACGGCATGAACGAGGGCGGCGCGCTCAGCGGCGCCGGCGCCGGCTCGGTCGGCGGAGGCAACGGCTCCAAGCCCTCCGGGGACGGCAACCGCAACGGCACCAACATGGCCAGCCTGCTCGGGCTGACCGAGCTGTCGTGGGGCGATGTCGGTCTGCTGTTGACGATGCCGCGCCAGGGTCTCGGCCAGGCCGCGATCGCGGCCGTCGCCAACGACGAGCAGCTCGAGCGATTCGGCGGCAAGTGGGCGGCGATGGCGATCACCGAGCCCGAGGCCGGATCGGACTCGGCGGCGATCCGCACGACCGCGACCCTCGAGGGCGACGAGTACGTGCTGAACGGCGAGAAGATCTTCGTGACCGCCGGCGACCGCGCCGAGCTGATCGTGGTGTGGGCGACGCTCGACCGCAAGCAGGGCCGTGCCGCGATCAAGTCGTTCGTGGTCGAGCGCGACAACCCCGGGCTGATTCTCGAGCGCCTCGAGCACAAGCTCGGCATCCGCGCCTCCGACACCGCCGATTTCCGCCTCGAGGACTGCCGGATCCCCAAGGAGAACCTGCTCGGCAGCCCCGAGATCGAGCCCAAGCGCGGGTTCGCCGGCGTCATGCAGACGTTCGACAACACGCGCCCACTCGTGGCCGGCATGGCGATCGGCGTCGCGCGCGCGTGCCTCGAGCGCACGCGCGAACTGCTCGACGACGCCGGCGTCGAGATCGACTACGACCTCCCGCCGCACGCGCAGGTCGCGGCCGCCTCGGAGTTCATCGCGATGGAGTCAGACTGGGAGGCCGCCCGGCTACTGACGATGCAGGCGGCGTGGATGGCCGACAACAAGAAGCCGAATTCGCTCCAGGCCTCGATGGCCAAGGCCAAGGCCGGCCGCACCGCCACCGACATCGCGCTCCGCTGCGTAGCCCTGTGCGGATCGATCGGCTACGCCGAGGGCGAGCTGCTCGAGAAGTGGGCCCGCGACGTCAAGATCCTCGACCTGTTCGAGGGCACCCAGCAGATCCAGCTCCTGATCGTGGCGCGCCAACTGCTGGGCAAGTCGTCAGCCGAACTTAAGTAGGGGCCGCGGAATCCGGCGTCAAAGCCGATCGAAGCTCGAGAGCGCACGAGCCGGATTCCCCGGCGTCCATGGGGCCGCGCAACCCCGTCCGGACAGCGGTCGCGGTTACCCGCCGGGGGCTGTTGTCACCGAGAACGCCGCCCCGAACGGATCCGCCAGCACAGCCTGGCGCGTGGGGATGCTGTCGAACGGCGGGACGACGACGCTGCCGCCGAGCCCCGGCGCCCGGGCGGCCAAGGCATCGACGTCGCTCACCCAGAAGTCGACGCTCCAGCGGGCCGGTCCGTCGTCCTGCGCCATGACCGCGACCACGTCGCGCGGCACGGGCTGCGATGGCTCGCCACCGACGTAGCCCGGCAGCCGAAACAGGCTGATTCCCGGCGCGAACGCCTCGCTCTCCCACCCGAAGACGTCGCGGTAGAAGCGGGCCGCCGCGTCCGGATCGCGCGTGTGTAGCGCGCTCATCGCGTACGCCGCCGCCTCGTTCACGAGCTGACACCCCCGACGTTCGGCGGGCTCCCACAGCCCGACGATGGCACCGCCGGGATCCTTCAGTGCGGCAACGCGACCGGCCGGCAGTACATCGAACGGCTCGACCATGACCCCGTCCGCGGCGCGTGCCGTGTCGTCCGCGCTCGCGACCGACACGTACGTGTTCCACCCCGGTGACACGCCGGGCGGAGACTGCCCCACTCCGGCCACGTCACGCCCGCGCACTTTGGCCACGTGGTAATCGCCCGGGCCGGGGCCGTCGAACTCCCACCCGAGAAGCTCGCCGTAGAACTCCATCGCCCTCGCTGGGTCGGGCACCAGGTTGTCGACCCAGCACGGGACGCCGGCCGGATAGGAATCACGCTCGCTCATCGCGCCACCGCCTCTGAAACGACTGCGGGAAGACTCATCCTCGACACCTCCGGAAATCGATAGTCAGACAACGCCTTAGTTGGAAAAACCAACCATAGACTTGGATTTCCCAACTGTCAAGTGATATTCTTCGAGAATGGCCGGCAAGCGCACCTACGGCGATCCGTGCGGCATCGCGCGCGCCCTCGACGTGATCGGAGAGCGGTGGGCGCTGCTGATCGTGCGCGAGCTGCTGCTCGGCCCCAAGCGCTTCACCGACCTGCGCGAGGGCCTCCCCCACCTCAGCCCGGACGTCCTCTCCCAGCGCCTGCGCGAGCTCGAGCGGGCCGGGGTGCTCCGCCGGGGCAAGCTCCCGCCACCGATCGCCACCCACGTCTACGAGCTGACCGATCGCGGCCGCGAGCTCGAGCCGATCGTGCTCGGGCTGGGCCGCTGGGGGAGCCGCGCGCCGTTCCCGCCCGACCACACCGAGCTCGGCGTCGACGCGCTGGTGCTCGCGCTCAAGACCCTGTACGACCCGAGCGGCGCCGACGGCTTGACCGGCTCGAGCTTCGAGCTGCGGCTCGGCGAGCACTGCTTCGCGGCTCGCCTCGCCGACGGAAAGCTTGACGTCGCGCGCGGAGCCGCCAGCGATCCGGTCGCGACGATCGTCACCGATTCCGCAACGCTTCAGCAGATCCTCTGGCACGGCCACCCGCTCACGACCGCGGAGTTGTCGATCACCGGCGACCGTCAGGCGGCCGTGGGCTTCCTGACGCTGTTCCCGTTGCCGAGCTGACCGCCGCCGACGGTGGCGCCACGACGGTGGCGCGGAGCGGGCGGACGGCACCGCTCGGTGCCGCCCCTCACTCCACGGAGACCTACTACTGCTTCATGTTCACGGCCGTCTGCATCATCTGGTCGGCCGTGGTGATCGTGCTGGCGTTGGCCTGGTAGCCGCGCTCAGCCTCGATCATGTTCGTGAACTCGGTGCCCATGTCGACGTTCGACTGCTCGAGCTCGCCGCTGATCGTCTGACCGTACCCGGCGGTACCGGGCTGACCCGCGGTCTCGACCCCAGACGCCGTCGTCGCGCTCCACAACGACCCGCCGTCGCGCTGGAGGCCGGCCTGGTTGGGGAACGTCGCCAGCGAGACATAGCCCGCGGTCACGGTGCTGCCGCTGGAGTTCTGGTAGTTGACACTGCCGTCCGGGCCGATCGTCACGTTCGTCGATCCCGGCGGGACCACGATCGGGTTCGTCGCGCCACCCGCCGTGTTGGGCTGGTAGCCGCCCAAGCCGTTTGACTGCGAGGCGTAACCGAGCACGTATTGCCCGGTCTGCGTCGTCAGATAGCCGTTCTGGTTGAACGTCAAATCGCCCGCCCGCGTGTACTGCGTCGCGTCGAACGTGGCCGGCGTGGTGCTCACGTTGCCGCTGGCGACCCGCAGCCATCCGTTGCCCTGAATCGCGACGTTCGTCGCGTTGCCGGTCGACTCCACACCGCCCGCGGTCATCACGTTGTCAATCGAGCCGACCTGCACCCCCAGCCCGACCTGCTTCGGGTTGGTGCCGGCGCTGAAGCCGTTCGCGGTGGTTCCAGCCGCGACGAGTTGCGAGAGCTCGTCGGAGAACTCCGTGCTCTGGGCCTTGTAACCGACGGTGTCGACGTTGGCCAGGTTGTTGGCCGTCACGTCGAGCATCGTCTGATGAGCATCCAGGCCGCTGATCGCGGCATACATGCCTGACATCATGGAAGCATCACATCCTTCTGCGGCCCCCGGTGCCGCGGTTGGTGTTTTGCCTCCCGCAGCCAGGTAGTCGGCAGGTGCGCGCTCGAATGGAGTGGTGGGCGCACCACAACTCACGCAAACTGCGTATAGCGGCCGGCTATCGCGCCGCCTCACGCACAAGCACGTCCCAAGCACGGCTCACGTCCTCCGCGGTCGTGCTCTGCTGACCGATCGCGAGCCTGAGCACGTACCGGCCGTTCAGCACCGCGTGCGAGATGAAGATCTCGCCGGTCGCGTTGACCCGCTCGAGCAGCTTGCGGTTGCGGTCGTCATCGCCCTCGCACCGGAAGCAGACGAGCGAGAAGTGGCGAGGCGCGCACACCTCCCAGCCATCAGTCTCCTGTACCCGGCGCTCGAACTCCGAGGCGAGCTCGATGCCGCTGCGGATGTGGCGCTGGAGCCCGCTGCGCCCGAAGCAGCGGAGCACCGCCCACAGCTTCAGCGCCCGGAAGCGCCGGCCGAGCGCGGGTCCGTACTCGCTCAGGCTGAGGGAATCCTCGGCGTCGGGGGTCCGGAGGTACTCCGGAACCACGCTGAACGCGCGCCGGAAGTCCTCGGGCCGGCTGGTCCACAACAGCGAGCAGTCCATCGGCGTGAGCAACCACTTGTGCGGGTTCACGACCAGCGAGTCGGCGCGATCGACGCCGGCGAACGCCCACCGGTTCTCCGGGCAAACCATCGCCGAGCCGGCGTACGCAGCGTCGACGTGCAGCCACGTGCCGCTCGCGGCGCACAGGTCGGCGATCGCCGGCACCGGATCCACCGCCGCGGTCGCGGTCGTCCCGACGGTGGCCACGATCACGGCCGCATCGGACAGGTCACCGACGGCGTCGGCGCGCATCCGGAACTGGTCGTCGACTGGCACCTTCCGCAGCCGCATCCCGATCATCCGCGCCGCCTTCTCGATCGAAGAATGCCCGTGCTCGGCGCACACGATCTCCTCGCGGCCGGTGGCCTCGCGGGCGGCCACGCACGCCGCGAACGTCGACGTCGACGCGCTGTCCTCGATGTGGCCGTGCCAGCCGGACGGAAGGCCGAGGAGGTCGGCGGCCCAGTCGAGCACGACGCCCTCGAGCTCGGTCGACGCCGGTGCGGTCCGCCACAGGATCGCGATCGAGTTGAGGGTGGCCGCAAGCAGCTCGGCGAGGATTCCAGGCTCCGCGGCGCTCGTCGCGAAGTACGCGAAGTAGCGCGGGTGCTGCCAGTGCGTCACCCCCGGCAGCAGGACCTCGTCGAGGTCCCGAAGCACCGCCGAGAACGGCTCGGGCTCTTCAGGGGCCTTCTCCGGCAGCCGGGCGCGGATGTCACCGGGAGCGACCTGCGCGAGCACCGGCAGCTCTCCGACCCGCTCGAGATAGTCCGCGGCCCACTCGACCGCGGCGTGGCCGTCGGCACGGAAGTCGCCCATGCCGGCGCCGGGGCCGGCGGAGGCGGAGCGCGTTTCGCGGTCGGTCGAGCTCATACCGCCGCCCGGTGTGCGTCGAAGTCGTAGTGCACGCCCGTGAGCGTCTCGGACACCTCCCACAGCCGGCGCCACGCCTGCTCGTCGTACGCCTTGCCGGCGGCCCCCACGATCTTCGGATAGCCGCGCTGCTCGCTGCGGCCGCCCGGACCGACATACGTGCCGCCAGGTAGATTCCGGGACCGTCGCCGCATACAACGTCGGCAAAGCGCCCATGTCCGCGCTCTGGGCCAGCAGCTTGTTCCCGATCGCCATGTACCACCGCTCGTAGAAGCGGTCGCTCCCGGCCGCCTGGAGGTTGGTGGCGGCGTAGCCAGGGTGGGCGGCCATGCTCAGCAGCGCCGTTCCAGACTGCACCGCGCGGCGTTGGAGCTCGAAGCAGAACATCAGGTTCGCGAGCTTCGACTGCCCGTACGCGCCCCAGCGGTTGTACTTGCGCTCGCCCTGCAGATCGTCGAAGTCGATCGTGCCGGTCCGGTGCAGCGTGCTCGAGACCGTCACCACGCGCGGCGCCGGCGCCGCGAGCAACCGCCCGCAGCACCAGCCCGGTGAGCGCGAAGTGGCCGAGGTGGTTCGTCGCGAACTGGCTTTCGAAGCCGTCCGGCGTCAGGCGGCGGGGCGCCGCCATCAGGCCCGCGTTGTTGATCAGCAGGTCGAGCCGATCCGGGGCGGCCGCGGCGAAGGCACGGACCGACTCGAGGTCGGCGAGGTCGAGCACCGCGGGCTCGACATCCGCGCCCGGCACGACGGCCGCGATCCTCGACGCTGCGTCGCGACCCTTTTCGGAGCTGCGGCACGCGAGCACGACCCGCGCACCGGCGCGCGCCAGCTCCCGGGCGGTGACGAGACCGAGGCCGCTGTTGGCCCCGGTCACCACCGCCACGCGCCCGCTCTGATCCGGAATATCGGCGGCCGTCCACTTCGTGGCGCTCACCTCGGCGTGCCCCCCCGATCAGACACCGCCATCGAGCACCTTGAACTCGATCCCGGCCGCCACGAGCCGCCGCCTCAGCGCCGGCCCCATCGCCACCGCCGGCGTCAACTGCCCGGCGCGTTCGGGGAGGTCGTCGTGCGCGAGGCACAGCGCCGACTCCGCGAGCATCTTCGAGGTCTCGCTGTAGCCGGGATCGCCCCCGTGGACCTCGGTCCGGAGCCGACCGGAGGAGTCACCACCGTCGCCGGCGCCGTTTCCGGCCCGCGCCGCGAACCGAACGCTGAACCACGACTTCGCGCGCTGCTCCTCTGACGGCCCCTCCCCCGCACTCTTCAGCTTGAGCAACAGGTTGCGAGTCGGCGCGACCTGTGCCAGCGCGACCGCGACCCCGGCCGCACCAGCGAGCCCGACGAGCATCGGCAGCGGCCCGGCGACCGCGTAGTGGCTGTAGGTGAAGTCCGGCCCGTAGCGCTCGAGCGCACGCGCCGAGCGGAGCACGGTGGCCGGATCGATCGTCGGGAACGGGACGACCCAGCCGCCGGCGAACTGGTCGGGGTGCGGCTTGCCCGAGACGCCTCTCACTCGGCGCCCGGCGGGGTCGCCCTCGAGGCGGCGGCGCTCGCGCGCGACGTGCGCGCTCGACCGCAACCCGCCGAGGATCTCGATCGCCGACTGGTACGTGCCGCCGGAGAACGATCCCTTCGTCCGCATGAACCCGTCGACCGAGATCGGCACGCCCTCGGGCAGCTGCTCGACGGTGAACTGCACGCCGAGGTCGTACGGGATCGAGTCGAACCCGCACGAGTGCACGAGCCGCGCGCCGCTCCGCTCGGCCTGTTCGTGATAGCCGAGCCACATCCGATCGACGAACTCGGGCTCGCCCGTCAGGTCGACGTAGTCGGTGCCGGCGGCGGCGCACGCCGCCACCACCGGCTCGCCGTAGCGGATGTACGGCCCGACGGTGGTGATCACAACCTTTGTCGCCTCCGCTACCTCCCGCATCGACCCGGCGTCCGACACGTCGGCGTGCAACAACGGCAAGTCCCCGCACGTCGGATTGACCGCCGCCAGCCGCCTGCGCACCTGCTCGAGCTTGGCCGGGTTCCGCCCCGCGAGCGCCCAGTTCATCCCGCTGGGCGCGTTCCGGGCCAGGTACTCGGCGGTCAGCGCGCCGGTGAACCCGGTGGCGCCGAACACGACGATGTCGTACGGGCGGTCAGGCATCGCCCGCGCCGTCAGTCATCGCCCCCGATTTCGCGCGCGATCCGAATCGCTTCGTCGAGGTCTATGCCGGCCTTGGCCGCGACCCAGGTGGCAGCCGGGGCGGCGACGCGCTCCGAGGAGTGGGCGGCGACTCCCGCGAGGTCCAGGATCCTCTTGAACTCCTCGGTCGAGGGCGGCGTCTCACCGAGCCGCTCGGCAAACGCGGCCAGCCATTCGTTCGCGTTCATGGCCGACCGGACTGTAGATGGTTGCGTCGCGCCGCGACGAGCCGTGTCGGTGGTCGATCGCCGACCGACCGCGGGCAATTGGTACATTTGTACCACTATGTCCGCAAACACCGCAAGCGCTCCCAACGGCGCTCGACCCCGGGGCGCGGCCCGCCGCGACGCGCTGCTCGATGCGGTCTTGCGGGTCGTCGCGGAGGTGGGGGTGGATGCCGTCACGCACCGGCGCGTCGCCGAGGAGGCCGGCCTGCCGCTCGCCTCGACGACCTACTGGTTCCAGTCCAAGGAGCACCTGCTGACCGCGGCGCTCCAGAGCGCCGCCGACCGCGACATCGAGCGCCTGCAAGCGTTCGTCAGCGAGTCCCCGGAGCGCGCCGGCGACCCGGTCGGGGCGGCGGTCGAGGCAATCCTCGGCCCGACCGAGGGCTCGGCTAAGGCGCCGCCGTCGGGCGCCGCCGACAACTCCACTTACACCAGCCGGGGATGGCTGCTCGCGACGTACACGCTGATGCTCGAAGCCGCGCGCCGGCCGGCGCTGCGCGAGGTGACCACGCGCTGGACCGACGCCTACATGGAGGCGCTCCCGCCGCTGCTCGCCGCGGCGGGCTCGCGGCAGCCGCGGTCTGATGCGGAGCTCCTGCTCGCGGCCGCCGACGGCCTGCTTCTCGAACAGCTCGCGTCGGACGACGCCTCGGACCTTGCCCCGCGGCTGCGGCGACTCGCGGACGCGCTGGTGAAAGCGTGACCGCGCTCCGATCCCGCCGGCGGCGCCCGGAGCGCCGCGCGTCCGACGGCGACCGGCGCACGGTCGTCCTGATCCGCGTGCTGCTCGGCTTCGAGGCGGTCCTGTATTCGGCCCTCACCCCGATACTGCCTCACTACGCGCACGTCTTCGGCGCCTCCAAGCCGGCGATCGGCTTGCTCGCGGCCTCCTACCCGGCGGGCATGATCCCGGGTTCGCTGCTCGGCGCATGGATCGCAACCCGCGCTGGGGTCAGGCGCACGACGGTGGTCGGCTTGTTGCTGTTCACCGGCTCGATCGTCGCGTTTGGGTTCGGCTCCGACATCGTGGGCCTCGACGCGCTGCGCTTCGTCCAGGGAATGGCATGCGGCTGTGTCTGGGCCGGGGGCCTGGCGTGGGTGATAGCGATCTCGCCCCGAGAACACCGCGGCCAGATGCTCGGATCGGTGCTCGCCTCGGCGATCTTCGGCACGCTGGTCGGCCCAGTGCTCGGTACGCTGGCGGTGGCAGCCGGGACCAAGGTCGTGTTCGCGTGCGTCGGAGCCGTATCGCTCGCTCTGACGGCGTGGACGCTCCAGCACCCGAAGCCTCCTCGCGCCGCGCTCGGCACCGGAGCGCCGCTGCGTGTCCTGGCGCGAGACCCCAGGATCGCGCTCGGCTGCTGGTTGCTCCTGCTCGAGGCCTGCACGATCGGCGCAACCGGCACCCTGCTCGCACTGCGACTGTCGCGCTTCGGCGCGTCGGGCGTGGCGATCGGCGTCACGTTCCTGCTCGCGTCGTTGTTGAGCCTGCTGGTGAACCCCGCGATCGGACGCGTCGTCGATCGGCGCGGGGTGCTGCTGCCGCTCAGCGCCGGCCTCGGCGCGATGGCTGTTCTGCTCGGGTTGCTACCGCTGCCAGAAACGGCGCTGTCGCTGGCGGCGCTGACCGTGCTCGCGCTGGGCGGACCGCTGACGGCTTTCGCGACGCCGGCAATCTCGATCATGACGGACGCGATCGAGCAGATCGGCGCCGCGCTCGTGTTCGGCTCGATGCTGTTCAACCTGGCGTGGGCGACCGGGGAGACAATCGGCGCGCCGGCAGCGGCGAGCCTGTCCCGGGCAACGAGCGATGCCGTGCCGCTGGCGATCCTGGCGGCGATGATGGTGGCGACGCTCGTGCCCGTGCTGCTGTCGCGCTCGCGCGTGCTGAGGCGAGCGCTCGACTCGGCGCGCGAACAGCCCCCCGCCGCCGAGGCCGGCGATCAGCTCGACGCCGGCAATCCGCTGGTCACGTCGAGCGGCTGATCGCCCAGTGTCTCGTCGCGAATCTCGGCGACGCTGACGCCCGGGTCGGGCAGGACGCGCAGCGCATCGGGCGGAAGATCTACCTTGACGGGGGTCCCCTGGGTGTACGAGACCGCGCTCCCCTCGTTGCGCACCAGCGCCTGGAGCGCCGAACCGGTGGCGAGGCGGACGTAGATGTGCGTGGTCGAGCCGAGGAACACCAGGCGCTCGACCATCCCCGGCAGACAGTTGACACCACCCGTCTCGTACGGATGCAGGTTGATGCGCTCCGGTCGGATCGCGACCTTGACAGCACCGGTTGCGTCGAGCTGGCCTGCCTGCGCCTCGAGAATGAAGTCGCCGAGGCGCAGACGGCAGGGTCCCTTTCCGTTGCCGCCCGGCTCGACTCGAGCGTCCATCAGGTTCGACACGCCCAGGAAGTCGGCCACGTAGGCATCGGCGGGCTCGTTGTAGACCTCTTCCGGGGTGCCGAGTTGGGCGATGCGTCCGTGATTCATGACGGCCAGGCGATCGGACATCGTGAGCGCCTCTTCCTGGTCATGGGTGACATACAGGAAAGTAATTCCGACCTGCTTCTGCAGTGCGCCCAACTCGACCTGGAGCGTGCGGCGGAGCTTGGCGTCGAGCGCCCCCAGGGGCTCGTCCAGCAGCAGGACCGACGGACGCAGCACGAGTGCCCGTGCCAGCGCGACGCGCTGTTGCTGGCCGCCCGAGAGCTGGTTGGGGCGCCGCTTCTCGTACCCGGACAGCTGAACCATCGCGAGCGCCTCCGCCACCCGGCTGTCCCGCTCGGACTTCGACACCGACTTGTACTTCATGCCAAAGGCGACGTTCTCAGCGACGGTCAGGAACGGGAACAGCGCGTAGCTCTGAAAGACCGTGTTGACATTGCGGCGGTGGGGCGCCCAGGTTCCGACATCCGTGCCATCGAGCAGGATCTTTCCGCTGGTCGGCGGCTCGAAGCCGGCGACCATGCGCAGCGTGGTCGTCTTGCCACACCCGCTGGGTCCTAGCACCGAGAAGAACTCGCCGGCCTGGATCTCGACCGAGATCTCGTCGACCGCCGTGACACCGTCGAACCGCTTCGTCAGTGACTCGAGCTTGACATGTCCTCCACTCATTTCAGTCCTCTCACAGTCCTCTCAGATTCCCGCGATGCCAGTCAGTGCCTCGGCGCCGCCCTTGGTGCGTTCGCCCCGGCTCATCCACCGGTAGCCGACGTACCCGATCAGTGCGGCGACGAGCGAGATGAACAACATGATCGTGGCCAGGGCGTTGAGCGCCGGCCCACTCAGCCCCGCATGAACGTTGGAGTAGATCAGCACCGACATCGGTTGCGTGTTCGCGGTCGAGGACAGCTGCTGCACGATCACGAAATCGTCCACGGTGCTGGCGAACACGAGCACCGCGCTCGCGAAGATCGCCGGCATGAGCAGCGGAAGCAGCACCCGCCGGATCGCCCCGAGCCGAGACGCCCCAAGATCGCAGGCCGCTTCTTCGTAGGTCCCGCCGATTGACACCAGCCGCGCGCGCACGATGATCGCGGGCCAGCTTATGTTCCATACCACCAGCCCGGCGACCTCGGCCGGCGTTCCGAGGGTGATGAAGGTCAGCGCCTGCGTTACCAGCAGGAACAGCGCCACCGCGAGCAACAGCTCCGGGATCACGAACGAGAAGATCATCACGACGTTCAGTCCGCTCGAGGTCCGGGTGCGCCAGCGATCGATCCCGATCGCAAAGCAGACTCCGATCGGGACACAGATCACCGTGGTCAGGACCGCGAGCACGAGCGTCTGGATCACGGCCTGATGGAGGCTCGGGTTATGGAGCACCGAGGTGACGTTGTTGCCGACGTACCACTTGGTCGAGAAGCCCTGCCAGGTGGACTGGGATGCGCCCTTGTTGAACGAGAACAGCACCGCGATCGCGATCGGCACGATCGACCAGAGGATGTACAACCAGGTGAAGCCCTCCATCGCCCATGGCCGGCGCCACGGGTTGCCCCACGGGCGGCCGCGCCCGGCGAGCTCCGTCCGGCTCGGGGGCGAGCTGGCTACCGACTCGTCGATCGCGCTCGCCATCAGGCGTTCTCCATCGAGGCACGCGCGGTGCTGACCACGTAATAGATCATCGGGATCAGCAGCACGACGAGCAGCATCAGCGATAGCACGGCACCCTGTCCGACCTCGCCGGGCGAGTTGAGCTGGCCCTCGATCGCGTTGCCGATCATCGTCGTCCCCGGTGCTCCGGACAGCAACTGATTGGTGTAGTAGTCACCGAGCATCGGCAGCACCGTGATGAAAGTCGCGGCGATGAGCGCCGGTTTGCTGAGCGGAATCGTCACGTGCCAGAAGGTTCGCCACTTGCCGAGCCCGAGATCTCGTGCAGCCTCGAGCATGCTCTGGTCGATGCGGTCGAGGAACGCGTAGAGCACCAGGATCACGTACGGGATGTATCCATACACGAGCCCCAGGATCACGGTCACCGATTTGCCGCCGAGCCAGTTGGTGTTGCCGGGCAGGCCGACGAAGGACAACGCGCTGTTGAAGAAGCCGCCCTGCTGCAGGAGGTCGATCCACGCCAGCATGCGCATCATGTAGCTGACCCAGAACGGCGCGATCAGCAGGACCAGGAACAGCGTCTTGCGCCTGCCGGCATAACGGGAGACGAAATAGGCGACCGGGTAGGCGATCGCCAGCGAGATCACCGTGGCGATCGCGGTGTAGACGAGTGTCCGCAGCGCAGGCGGGCCGATGAACGCACCGGGCCCGAAGATGTCATGCCAGACCGCGCTCAGGTTCCAGCTCGACCAATGCAGCGGATTCCACACAGGGACCACCGTCTGGAAGAACTCGTTGACGCCGCCGCCGGCCACGGAAAGCATCACGTAGAACGGCGCCACGAACAGAACGAGCAGCCAGATGGCTCCCGGGATCGCCAGCGCTATCCACAGTCCGCGGTTGCGCCGGTCGCGGGTCTCGCTGAGGGCCGCCATGTCTTACCCTATAGGCCCTTCGAGAACGAGTTCCACGTGGACTCCCAGACCGCGTTGGCAGCCCCGGGCAGTTCGAGCTGGAACAGCCCGTTGCGGAAGTAATCCGGCAGCACCACGGTGGACGCCAACTGGGGAGGCAGCAGTTTCTCGGATGTCAGCTTCGCCGGGGTTACCTCGGTCAGCGGCTGCATATAACCGACAAAGCTGTAGTTCTCCAGTGCGTTGTTCACGTTGAGCAGGTAGTCGATGAAGAGATGTGCGAGCACCGGATTTGACCCGCCGGTCAGATTCACCATCACGTCATTGGCGACCGGACCCTTCCTATCGGCCGGGAACCAGTAGCCGATCGTGTCGATGGAAGTGCCCTTGGGCAGGTACTCGCCCGCGCTCGCCATGTCACCCGACCACGCGTGATGAATCCACGTCTTGCCGGTCGGGACGTCGGTGTAGTCGTTGTTGTCGATCCGCACGTTGGTGAGGGCCGAGAGCTGCGAGAGCGCTTTCCCGGCAGCGTGGATCTGCGCCGTGCTCGTCGTGTTCAGGTCCATGTGGCCGGCCCGCAGGAGCGCGAGGCTGATCGTCTCCCGGTAATCGTCCAGGACGGCCACCTTGCCCGCGTACGGCGCCCCCTGCCACGGCATGTTCCACGACGGCGCGAGGTTCACCTTGTCCTTGCGCCAGGCCATTCCCGTGGTGTAGATCGAGTACGGCGTCGTGTATTGCCATTCCTGGTCGTAGAACGGATCCCGATAGTCCGGCCAGGCGTTGGCCATGTTGGGGATGTAGCTGTGGTTGAGGGGCCGGATCATCTTCGCCGCGACCAACTGGCCGAGCACAGCGACCGTCGGGAAGAAGACGTCGAATTTGAGCTGTCCGCTGGACAGCTTGGCGAGCGCCTCTTCCATCGTGTTGTAAGTCGTGAGCGAGTAATTGCACTTGTACTTCTTGCAGAAGCTCTTGACGACCGACTCGTTGATGTACGCGGCCCAGTTGTAGAGCCGCAGGGTCGCCCCCTCCTCGGGCGCGAGGCCCGCGGCGATCGGCTTGTTGTCGGTGTACACGGGCCACTTGACGGGGCTGTTCTGACGCGGGAGCGGCGGGCCGGTGCTCGCACCGGCGGGGTTCGTCGTGCTGCAGCCGGCGAGCATTCCGCCGAGCGCGAGCCCCGCGCCGGCACGCAGCAGGTCGCGGCGGGAGAGACCACCTGGCGAGGGACGCCGTCGCATCCCTCCCTCCGACCATCCCTCACGCGGATGCATCGACACTCCCCGCGTCACGAGACCGTCCCGGCTCGCGAAGATCGCATCCGAGCTCGGCCGAGGCCAGCGCCAGACAGCGCTCCACCATCCGCTCGGCGCTCACGTCGGGCTGACCCAGCGTGACCTGCACGCCGAGCCCGTCCATCAGTCCGCTCAGCGCGAGCGCGAAGTCATCGGCGTCGACGTCGGCGTCGAACTGTCCCGCCTCCTGGCCTTCGCGGACAATGTCCGCGATCAGGTTGCGCTGGCGGCGGTCGAGGCGGAAATACGCGTCGCGGACGGCCGGATCCCGGCGCGCCCGGACCCACATCTCCATCCACAACGTCCAGTCGCTCAGGCCGTCGGGCCCGAGGCTGGTCTCCTCGATCAGGTGCACCAGCTTGTCGACCGCGCCCTCCTGCTGGGCCTGCCCCTCGGACATGCGCTCGTAGAAGTCGCGGTCGGTCTGGTCGACGGCCTCCTCGAGCAGGCGGTCCTTCGACTCGAAGTAGTAGAGGATCGTCGGCGCGCTCGTGCCCGCGCGCTCGGCGATGTCGCCGATCCTGGTGTCGAACAGGCCACGCTCGTACAGCACCTCAGCCGCCGCGGCGATGATCTGCGGCTTGCGCAGGTGCTCAACCTTCGGACGCGGACTCACCCTCTTCTCAACCCTTGTACCAATTCGCTAAGGCGCCACCGTCAGGCGCTGCTCCCGTATACTGAACGGCCGTTCAGGAAACTACAGCGATCGTCCTGGCGCTGTCAAGCCCACCGGCTCTCGCTAACAAACTGGAAGGCACACGGAGAGGAGTCGGCTGGCGTGGTCGATGTGGCGGTGTTGGGGGCGGGCCTGGCGGGACTGAGCGCCGCTCGCGACCTCAAGCGCTCGGGAGCGGACGTGATCGTGGTCGAGGCGCGGGACCGGGTCGGTGGCCGGGTGGAGGCGGTGACACTGCCCGACGGACGCGTCGTCCAGGCCGGCGGCGAGGTGTTCGGACCGGGCCACACGGCATACGGTGAGCTGGTCGAGGAGCTGGGGTTGACCGTCGAGCCGAGCTACGTCGCCGATCCCGGCGAGATCAGCTGGGGGCTTGTCGACGGGGTCTACGTCGGCGACGACGTCCCGTGGATGAGTGAGGCCGAGCGGCACGACGACGAGCGGGTAGGAGCGGAGTTCGCGCGGCTGGCGGCGACCGTCGATCCCGACGATCCGTGGAGTCATCCCGATGCGGCCCGCCTCGACGCGCTCAGTCTCGCCGACTGGCTCCTCGAGCAGGACGCGCTGCCCGCGGTTCGCCGGCGCCACGACCTGGCGTCGCTGTCGCTCGCCTGCGACGCGCCCGCGCGGACCTCGCTGCTCGCCGAGCTGCGCAAGCACGCGGCGCTCGGCGGTGACGGCTTCTACGACCTCGAGCGCTGGGAGAGCCTCCGGGTGGCCGAAGGCTCCGCCGCGGTCGCGCTGGCGATGGCCGCCGAGCTCGGCCCGGAGGCGATCCGCTTCGGTGACGCCGTCCGCCGGGTCTCCGTGCGTCCGGACGGCGTCGACGTGACGCTCGAGGGCGGCGACGTTGTCGCCGCCGAGGCGGTCGTGTGCACGATCCCCGCGGGGCCGCTGCGGACGATCGAGATCTCAGGGCTCAGCGACGCGCGCCTTCGGTCGCTGCGCTCGCACCGCCACGCGCTCGCGGCCAAGGTCGTCGCCGCCTACGAGGGGTCGTTCTGGCAGGAGGCGGGGCAGAACGGGCTCGCCGAGAGCGAGTGGCTGTTCGGCTCGACGTGGCCGCAGAGCACCGGCGTCCTGTCGCTGCTCGTCCCGCCTGAGCGGCTGTCGGCGTTCCTGGCGACGCCGGAGGCGGTCCGGTCGAGCGCCGTGGTCGACGGGCTGGTGGCGCTGTACGGCGAGGCGGCGCGGTTCCCGGTGGCGATGATCGAGCGCGCGTGGGGCGTCGACCCGTTCACGCAGGGCTACATCGCGAGCTGGGCGCCGGGCGACCTGACGCGGGTCGGGCCGATGCACGGGACCCACGAGCCGCCGTTCTACGTCGCCGGCTCGGACCACTGGGTGGCCGGCTACATGGAGGGCGCGGTCCGGACCGGGCGCGACGCCGCGCGCGCGGCGCTGCGCACCGGATCGCCGGCCTGAAGCGCCTCCCCCCGGCCGAGAAGCGCCTCCCCCAGACCGAGATCGCGAGCCAGGGTGCCGGCGACCGCGTCCCGAGCTCGTTCGAGCGGGATCGCGCCATCGCCGATCAGCGTCCGTGATCCCGTAGCCGTCGAGCAGCGCGAGCGTGCGATCGGCGACCTCGTCGGGATCGCAGCGGGCGAACTCGCCGTCGCTGACCCCGGCAGCGATCTCGTCCGCGAACCACGCATGCAGGCGCGCATAGAGCTCCTCGGCCACCGGCCGAAGCTCCGGAGCGCGTGCCGCTCGCAGCCACAGTTCGACCCACAGCACCCAATCCTGTTCGAGCGCCGGCGTCGTCGGCAGGCACTGCTCGATCATCGATCGCAGACGTTCGGCGTGCGATGCCGCCGGCAGCTCCTCCGCTCGAGATCCGCGCGTCGCCGGCGTGTCCGTACGAGTAGTCGAGCGCCTCGGCGAGCAGGGCATCCCGGGTCTCGAAGTGGTAGTGGACGAGCGCGGTCGAGACGCCCGCCTCCATCGCGATCCGGGCGATCCGGACGCCGTCGATCCCGTCGCGGGCGATCTGCCCGACGGCGGCGGCGAGGATCCGCTCGCGCGCGCTCGGATTGGTTCCGGGCTCGCCCTTGGTCACGCCGCGGGGGCCTCGGCGAGGTCGCTTCGCACCCGGTCGGCGAACCACGCCACCGCGGCCTCCCGGCGCGACAGCGGTCCGCATCGGTAGCCGCGCGTCCGCAACCCGAGCTGGACGTTTTTGACGAGGTCGATGTCCTCCTTGAGCACGAGCGTGTTCAGCCAGTTGTTGAGCCGCTGGACGGCGCGGGTCCGGGGGCCGCTCCGCGCCGAGCGGTAGCCCGCGAACATGTCGCGCGTCTGCCCGACCCCGTCGGGGACCATCTGCCAGGTGTTGACCTGGTCGGGATACAGGTCGATCGTGGTGTTCGGGATAGATGAACACGTAGCGCCAGGTGCGCCGATCCTCTTCGCCGAGCCCCGGCATCGGCGTCACCAGCTGCGCGTACAGCCGCTCGAGGCGGTTGCTCGCTCGGCTTGTTGCGGAGCGGCGCCTCGATCCACGCGTAATGCTCGTGCAGCTCGGTGTCGTAGTGCTTGTAGTCGAGCATCCGCATCAGGCCGGGATGGGCGATCGGGATGTGGTAGCCCTCGAGGTAGTTTTCGGCGACCACCTTCCAGTTCGCGGGCTGGTGGCCGCCGGAGAGCCCGAACGGCTCGAGCGACTCGAGATCCGGTAGCGCTCGAGGCGCGCCGGCAGGTCGCCGACGAGCTCGGCCAGCGGCGTGGCGTCGGGATCGAGGTTGACGAACACCAGTCCGCACAGCTCCTCGACCCGCGCCGGCATCAGCCCGAGCGCGGACTTGTCCAACCGCTCGCCGAACTGGAGCGCCTCAGGAGCGCCGATCAGCGTCCCGTCGAACTTGTAGGTCCAGCCGTGGTAGCGGCAGCGGATCGCCCCCTTGCACTGGCCCGACCCGCTGAGCAGGCACGAGCCGCGGTGGCGGCAGACGTTGCGGTACGCGCGCAGGCCGTTCGCCTCGTCGCGCACGCACCAGCACCGGCTGAGAGCCGGCGAACCCGGTGGTGTAGCTGCCCGGCCCGGGCAGCGCCGAGACGTGCCCGATCAGCTGCCAGGTCCGTTCGAAGATCCGCGCTTGCTCGGACTCGAGCACCGCAGGGTCCAGATACAGGCGGGGCTCGAGTGCTTCACCCGTGCCGGCGACGGCGGTCATCACAGCTGACATGGAAACCATCCTGACTTTGTGATCAGTTTGCGTTAGTCTACCGCCCATGGTCAAGCGTGTGCCCTGGCTGTCGGTCACGCCCGAGCCCGAGCGCGAGCTCCCGGCCGCGGTCGCGACCCTCAGGCACGGCGGCCCCCAAGCGGCCCCGCGACCGGCCCCGCTGCCGGCGACGCGGTCGCCGAGGAGGCCGCCCGGATCGAGCGTCTGGTCCTCCACGGGAGCCAGCGCTCGTGGCACCAGCTACCTGCACGGCGTCGTCGAGCTGATCGAGCGCCGCGCCGGCGATCCCGATCCCGAGGTGGCGCAAGCCCGCGAGGTCGCGATCGCCGTGATCGCCAACCACCACAACCTGCTGCTGGCGCTGCCGGGTCGCGCCGCGCGGCGGACCGAGACAGACAGGCGGCGGCTCGCCGAGCTGCTCGCCACGAGAAACGAGGAACAACCATGAGCACCGCCGTCTTCCCCACGACCGCCGGCCACGAGCTCACCTCCGAGCAACTCGAGCTCCAGCAGCGAGCGCGGACGTTCGTCGAGACGGTGCTGATGCCGCTCGAGCTCGAGGCCGAGGAGCTGGGCGGGCAACTGCCCAACGAGACCGTCGAGCACATCAAAAGCGAGGCGATCGCGGCCCGCCTGAACGGCGGCCGCTTTGCCCCCGAGTACGGCGGCCAGGGCTGGTCGATGCTCGAGTGGTTCCTGGTCAACGAGCAGTTCGGCCGGGTCACGAACGGCCTCCACTGGCACGTGCCGAGCGCCTACAACGTGCTGCTCCAGGGCACGCCCGACCAGATAGAGCGCTACGTCCTGCCGGCGCTGCGCGGCGAGGGCGGCGACGCGTACGCGGTGACCGAGGCCGAGGCCGGCTCGGACCCCGGCGGCATCGCCTCGACCGCGACCCCGACGGACGCCGGCTGGCGGATCAACGGCGAGAAGTGGTTCGTGACCTCCGGCGACGTCGCCCGCGTGCTGATCGTGATGGCCAACGCCGTCGACGGACCCGACCGGCAGCCGACGCTGTTCCTGATCGAGCCCGACGCGGCGGGCGTCGAGTTCGTCGACAACCCTCGGTTCACCCACAACTATCCGCACGGCCATCCGACGATCCGTTTCACCGACGTCGAGGTCGGGCCGGACGCGGTGGTCGGCGGCGTCGGCAACGGCGAGGCGTTGCAGCGCGCCTGGTTCACCGAGGAGCGCCTCGGGATCGCCACGCACGGCCTCGGCGCGATGTGGCGCCTGCTCGACGAGACCACGGCGTGGGCGCTCGAGCGCCGGCAGGGCGGCGTCCGGATCATGGACTACCAGGGGATCTCGTTCCCGCTCGCGGACTCGGCGACCGACGCGACGCTCGGCCGGCTGCTCGCGCTCCACGTCGCCGGGATGGTCGACGCCGGCGCCGACGTGAAGCTGATCCACGCCAAGGCATCGATGGCCAAGCTGTTCGTCTCCGAGGCCGCCGGCCGCTGCGCCGACCGCGCCGTCCAGGCGTTCGGCGGGCGCGGCTACATGCGCAGCAACGTGGCCGAGCGGTTCAACCGCGAGCTCCGGGTCGACCGGATCTGGGAGGGCACCAGCGAGGTGCAGCGGCTGATCATCACGCGCGCACTCGAGCGCCGCGGGGTCGAGGCCACGATCCACTGAGGTTCGTGGTGGATCTGAACCGCCTGCTGCGCCCACGGTCGATCGCGGTCGTCGGCGCCACCGATCGACCGGCGAGCTACGGCGCGCAGGCATTGCTGAACCTCGACGCGGTCGGCTACCCGGGCGCGGTGTGGGGCGTGAACCCGAACCGAGCCGAGGTGCTCGGCCGTCCGTGCGTGCCGACGCTCGCGGACCTGCCCGAGCCGGCCGACGCGGTGGTCGTGGCGATTCCCGCCGCCGGCGTCGCGGCGGCGATCGACCAGGCCGGCGCCCGGGGATGCGGCGGCGCGGTCGTGTTCAGCGCCGGGTTCGCCGAGGTGCCGGACGGGGTCTCGCTCCAGCAGGAGCTCGTCGCCGCGGCCGAACGTCACGACTTTCCGGTGTGCGGGCCGAACTGCAACGGCATCGTCGCGATGCATCAACGGACCGTGCTGTGGGGCGACGCGCTCACGCCGCACGAGCCCGGGGCGGTGGCGCTGATCTCCCAGAGCGGCAACGTCGCCGTCAACGCGCTCGCGACCCGGCGCGGGCTGCGCTTCCACACGGTCGTCGCGAGCGGCAACCAGGCCGTTCTCTCGGCCGCCGACTATCTGTCGTTTCTCGCGGGCGAGGACGGGGTCGGGGCGATCGCGCTGTACCTCGAGGACGACGGCGGCCCGGGGCTGTGCGACGGACTCGCGGCGTGCGCCGCCGCCGGTGTGCGCGTGGCGGTGTTGAAGGTGGGCAGCTCGGCCGCGGGGGCGCGAGCGGCCGCCGCGCACTCCGCCGCGCTCGCCGGCGACCAGCGGATCTTCCGCGCGCTGATCGAGGAGGGTGGGGCGATCTGGGCTTCCGACGTCCACGACCTGCTCGAGCTCGCCAAGACCCTGGCAGTGCCGGTGCGGCGGCGCGCGCCAAGGCGCGCCGGCGGAGGCGGGCTGGCGATCATGACGTGCTCGGGCGGGGACTCCGCGCAGGGCGCGGACGAGGCCCAGCGGCTCGGGCTCGAGCTGCCGGCGTTGTCGCCGGCGACGAGCGAGCGGTTGCGCGAGCTGCTGCCGTCGGCCGCCACCGTCGCGAACCCGCTCGACTACACCGCGATGATCTGGGGGGACGGCGAGTTGCTCGCCGAGCTCGTCCGCACGCTGGGCGAGGACCCCGCGCTCGACCAGGTCCTCGTGTTCTACGACCAGTTCCCGGGCCTGACGGGCGCGGTGGCGGAGGCGTCGGACGCGGTCCGGGGCGGGGTCATCGCCGGCGCCGCGGCGAGCCCGATCTCGACGATGATCTGCTCGACCCTCCCGGAGCTGCTCGACGACGACGCGGCCTGGCAGTGCGTCCAGGCGGGCATCCCCGCCGTCGCTGGGCTGCGCACTGGCCTGGCGTGCGCGGCGGCGCTGCGCGCCGCACCCGGCGACCCGGCGCGGCTGCTCGAGATCTCCCGAGTGGCGCGAGCGGCGTCGCTTGCGGCGGCGGTCCCCGCCGGCAAGCCCGCGTGGCTGTCCGAGCACGACGCCAAGGAGCTGCTCCGTGGCGCCGGCGTAAGCGTCGTCGAGGGCCGCCTCGTGGGCGACGCGGACGCTGCCGTGGCCGCGCTCGGCGAGCTCGGCGGGAACATCGCGCTGAAGCTGAGCGCGCCCGGGATCCAGCACAAGTCGGACGTCGGCGCGATCGAGCTCGGCCTGCGCTCCGAGAACGACGTGCGGAGCGCGTTCGCCCGGCTTTCCGCGCTCGACGGCGGACCGACCGCATCGGTGCTGGCCGAGCGAATGGTCGCGCCCGGGGTCGAGCTGATCGTGGCCGCCCGCGCGGACGCGGTCGTTCCCGCGCTGATCGTCGGCCTCGGCGGAGTCTGGACCGAGGTCCTCACCGACGTGGCGATCGTGCCGCTCCCGGCCGGCGCGGCGCGGATCGAGCGAGCGCTCCGCTCGTTGCGGGGCGCGCCGCTGCTGACGGGGGCGCGCGGCACGGCGCCGGTCGACCTCGCAGCCGCCTCCCGGCTCGCGCAGCGCGCCGGCGAGCTCCTGCTGGAGGAGTCGCTCGAGCTGATCGAGCTGAACCCGGTGTTCGTACGCCCCGATGGGGCGGTCGCCGTGGACGCGACCGCGAGCCGGCGAGTCCCGGTCGCTCCTCCCGCGGTGGCAGTCCCATGAACGATGTGATCGTCGTCGGCGGCGGCTTCGCCGGCGTCACCGCGGCCCGCGAGGCGGCGCTGCGCGGCCGCTCGGTACTACTGCTCGAGGGACGCGAACGCATCGGGGGGCGGACGTGGACCGCCGAGTGGCGCGGTCACGCGATCGAGTACGGCGGCGCCTGGGTCCACTGGCATCAGCCGCACACGTGGTCGGAAATCACGCGCGCCGGACTGCGGACGTCCGTCGGCGCCGGCGCCCAGACCGCCGGCTGGTACGTGGGCGAGGAGCGCCGGTCGGGGTCGATCGAGCAGCGGGACGAGATCGCGCGGCGCGGCTGGGACCGGTTCGTCGAGGGCGTCCGCGAGGCGTTGCCGGCGCCTCACGATCCGACCCACGCGCTCGCCGCGCTCGCCCGGTTCGACCGCCAGACGATCGCCGAGCGGCTCGACGAGCTCGCGCTCTCACCCGAGGAGCGCGACGTGCTCACGGCCGAGCTCGAGTCGCTCGCGCACGCTCCGCTCGACCAGGCGGGAGCGGTGTCGGTACTGCGCTGGCACGCGCTGTCGGGATACAGCCTCGAGCTGACCCAGTTCACCGGCGGGCGGGTCACGCTCGTCGACGGTACCCGTGCGCTGCTCGACGCGATCGCGTCGGCCGCGCCGTTCGAGCGCCGGCTCGGCACGACCGTGGCCGCGATCACGCAGCACGGCGATCGGGTCGAGGTCGAGACCCGCGCCGGCGAGGTGCTGGCCGCGCGCGCGGCCGTGGTCGCGGTCCCGCTCAACGCGCTCGGCGCGATCGAGTTCGCTCCGAGCCTCCCCGAGGACAAGCTGCGTGCGATCGCCCTCGGCCAGGCCTCGCGCGGGATCAAGATCTTCATTGACGCCAGGGGCGAGCCGCTGCTTCAGAACGCGATCCGCCCCGGACACCCGTTCGGCTACCTCGGCACGGAGTCGGTCGACGGGGACGCCTCGCAGCTGATGATCGGATTCGGGATCGACGCCGCGCGCTGCGACGCCGGCGACCTGCCCGCGGTCCAGGGTCAGCTCGACGCGATTCTTCCGGGGTACGAGGCGCTCGACGCCACCGCGCACGACTGGCTCGCGGACGAGTTCTCCCGCGGTACCTGGGCGATCCACCGCCCGGGCTGGTACGAGCACTACCACCTCGCGATGCAGCGGACCGAAGGCCGGGTCGTGTTCGCCGGCTCGGACATCGCCAACGGCTGGGCCGGGTTCATCGACGGCGCGATCGAGTCGGGGTTGTGTGGGGGCGCATCGGCCGCCGCGCTGGCATGATGGCGTGCCTCATCAACTGAAAACGGAGGCCCTGATAGATGGCAATCCTCGATGACAAGGTGGCGATCGTCACCGGCTCGGCACGCGGCATCGGCCGCGCGACCGCGGAGCTCCTCTGCGAGAACGGCGCGAGGGTCTTGATCAACGATCTCGACCGCGACGTCGCCGAGCAGACGGCGAGCGAGATCGCCGGCGAAACCCTCGTGTTCGCGGGGGACCTCACGGCGGACGGCGTTCCCCACCTGCTCGTCGAGAAGGTGATCAACACCTGGGGCAAGGTCGACATCCTCATCAACAACGCCGGCTACACGCTCGACGCGCCGATCCACAAGATGAGCGACGACTGGTTCCAGAAGATGCTCGACATCCACACGGTCGTACCGTTCCGAATGTGCCGTGCGGTCGCGCCCCACATGCGCGAGCCGGCCAAGGTCGAGCGCGAGGAGGGCGTCGAGGTGTTCCGGAAGATCGTCAACGTGTCGTCGATCTCGGGGACGATGGGCAACGCCGGACAGGCCAACTACTCCTCGGGCAAGTCGGCGGTGATCGGGCTCACCAAGACGCTCGCCAAGGAGTGGGGCCAGTTCAAGATCAACGTCAACGCGGTCGCGTTCGGCTTCATCGAGACCCGCCTGACCGCCGCCAAGAACGAAGAGAACGTCACCGAGATCCGCGGCGAGATGGTCCAGCTCGGCATCCCCGAGCAGCTGCGCGCGATGGGCCCCGCGCTGATCCCGCTAGGCCGCGCCGGCACGCCGCGCGAAGCAGCCGGTGGCGTTTTCCTGCTCTGCACCCCGTGGGCGAACTACATCAACGGCCAGGTGCTGAGCATCACCGGCGGTCAGTTCGGCGGAATGACGTCGTAAGCCTGGCCGCTGGAGCGCCTTCCAACTCACTGCCCTCCGGTCGCGCGTAGATACGCGAGCACCGCCAGCACCCGCCGGTGATCATCGTCGCCGGCGGGCAGGCTGAGCTTGGCGAAGATGTTCGAGACGTGCTTCTCGACCGCGCCGAGCGTGACCACCATCTCGCGGGCGACGGCGGCGTTCGTGCGGCCCTGGGCGATCAGCTCCAATGTCTCGCGCTCGCGGGGCGTCAGCGCGCCGAGCTCCGCGCGGTCGCCGCTGCGATCGCGGTCGGCGATCAGCGCGCTCACGACCTCGCGGTCGAGCGCCGTCCCACCGGCGGCGACGCGCTTGACCGAGTCGATGAACGTCCTCACCTCGCTGACGCGCTCCTTGAGCAGGTAGCCGACGCCGCTCTGGCCCGCGGCCAGCAGCTCGGCGGTGTAGACCGGTTCGACGTACGCGGACAGGACCAGGACGGCGAGCTCGGGATGGCGCCGGCGCGCCTCGAGCGCGGCACGGATCCCCTCGTCGGTGAACGTCGGTGGCAGCCGTACGTCGCAGATCGCCAGATCGGGCTTGTGCCCGTCGACGATCCGCAGCAGACCGGGACCGTCGTCCGCCTGCGCGACGACATCGATCCCGTTCTCGGCCAGCAGCGCCACGATGCCTTCGCGCAGCAGCGCCTGGTCCTCGACAACGACTACTCGCACGGCAGCACTGCCCAGACGACCGTCCCCTCACGGGCAATGCTGTGCACCTCGAGCCGGCCGTCGAGCGCCTCGACTCGCTGCTTGAGTCCCGTCAGCCCGCCCCCCGCGGGGTTCGCGCCGCCCGGTCCGTTGTCGGCGACCTCGACGACGAGCATCGCACCGTCGAGGCTCAGCGTCACGCGCGCGCTGGCGCCCGGGGCATGCTTGACGACGTTGGTCAGCGACTCGGCGACGACAAAATAGGCCGCGGTCTCGACCACCGGTGGCGGGCGGTGCTCGAGATGTCCGAACACCTCGACGTTCGCGGACGAGCGGCTCGCGAGCGACTCGGCCGCGGCGACCAGGCCCCGATCGGCGAGCACCGGCGGCGCGATCCCGCGCGCGAGGTCGCGGAGCTCCCTGATCGCAGCGGTCGCCTCCTCCCGGGCTTGCCGGACCAGCGCCGCGCTCTCGGGGTGATCGGCCAGACGCTCCTCGGCGCGCCCGAGCTGCATGCTGAGCGCGACCAGCCTGGCCTGGGCTCCGTCGTGCAGATCGCGCTCGATCCGCCGCAGCTCGGACGCCTGAACGTTGAGCGCTCCGCTGCGCGTGCGGGTCAGCTCTTCGACCCGGCCCTGGAGCTTCCGCTGATTCGGCCGGAGGAACACCGGGTTCAGAGCAAGCGCGACGGACAGGGCGACAACCGGGAAGATCGGCCAGAAGAAGCCGCCACCGGACATCGCCCAGACCGCCACGTCGGTGACGACCAACACGAGCGAAATGCTCGCCTGCATCGCGTACCAGCGACTCGGTCCCTTAGGCCGAAGCCGAGCCCAGCGCACGGCGAACCAGAGGCCGGTCGGGATCGCGAATCCGAGCGCCACCCACATCGGCCAGAAGTAACCGGCTCCGGTCGCCGCCCAGATGACGATCAGCGCGAGCAGCACCACGAGGGACGGCGCGAACGCCGCCCCCCGCACTACCGACCGCGCCACCGTGTCGTGGTCGTGGTCACTCATTGGTCGATCCGATCGCTGCGACACCGACTTCACCGAGTTCATGATCCCAGCCCCGGGCGCGCCGGCGAGGTGCGCGAGCGGATGCAGGAGCCAAGCCGCGGTCACCCAACAACGTGAGCGCCGCCGGTAGCGCCAGACCGCGGACGATCGTCGCGTCGAGCGCTATCGCGGCCGCGAGCCCGACGCCGAGCTGCTTGAACTCGAGCAACGGCAGCGTGGCGAAGACCGAGAACACCGCGATCATCACCAGCGCTGCGCTCGTCACGGTCCCGCCAGTCGAGCTGAGCGCCTCGGCGGCGGCCTGCTTGGCGCTCGCGCCGGCCCGCCGTGCCTCTCGGGCACGCTCGAGCACGAGCACGGTGTAGTCCATCGACAGGCCGAACAGCACCACGAACGCGAACAGTGGCAGCCAGTCGACGACCGCGCCGTCGGACTGGAAGTGGAGCAGCGACTGTGCCCAGTGATGCTGGAACACCGCGACCAGCACGCCGAACGCGGCGCCGACGGACAGCAGGTTGAGCCCGATCACCGCTAGGGCGAGCCGCCAGGAGCGGAACGTCGCGACCAGCAGGATGAACGCCAGGCCGAGCACGAACGCGATCACCAGCGGGGTGACATTCGACAGGCGACTCGAGAAATCGAGATTGCCCGCGTAGTCGCCGGTCAGATCCGCATGAGCTCCGGGGATCGCACGCGCGACCGCCGGCTCGAGTTCGTGGCGCAGCGTCTGCACCTTGTGGTCGGCGACCGTGAGGCTTGACTCGGGCATCGGGATCTGGAGCTGCGCCGTCTGACCGTCGTGCGACACCTGCATCGCCACCGCGCCCTGGCCGCCGGTGATCTCCAGACCCTGCCGGCCGATCTTCCGCAGCTGCGACAGCGCCTGCTGGCGATGGAGTCCGTGTCCTCCGACGACCAGATCAGCCGTGTCGGAGGATCCCGGGAACGCCCGCTCGATAGCCGTCGCGGCGGCGCGGATCGGCGTGTTCGGTGACACGTCGTTCTGACCAGGCTCCGCGGTCTGGATCGAGATCACGGGTGCCGCGAGCGCCGCCAGCAGGACGACGGCCAGCGCCAGCGAGGTGCGCGGACGGTTCGTGACCCCGGCCGCGAGCACCTGCCACATCGTTCGCCTGCGGCTGGTCAGGGTGCGACGCCGGCGCGGCCAAATCCGGCCCCGGTCGATCCGATCGCCGAGCAGCGCGAGCATCGCCGGAAGCACAGTCAGCGAGCCGACCACGGCGATCGTGACAACCAGGATCGCGCCCAGCGCCATCGAGGTGAACACACCGAAGCCGGTGAACAGCAGTCCGGCGAGTCCGATCACCACCGTCATACCCGCGACCAGGATCGCGCGGCCGACGGTCGCCGAGGTGGCGGCGAGCGCCGCGTCCGCGGATGCCCCGACCGGCGTTCGACCCGCTCGCGTCGGATGTAGAACAGCGAGTAGTCGACGCCGACCGCGAGGCCGATCAGGACCACGACCGGGGCCGTCGAGGAGCCGTTGGGCGCGATGTGCGACACGAGCCCCAGCGCGCCGAGCGCCGCTCCCACCGAGGTCAGGCCGAGCAGCAGCGGGACCGATGCGGCGACCAGCGCGCCGAATGCGAGTACCAGGATCAACAGCGTGATCGGCACCGAGATCAGCTCCGCCCGGTGAAGCCCGTTGTTGACGAGCTGATTGATCGCGTTGTCCTCCGAACCGCTGCCGGCCTGAAGGAAGCTGACGCCGGGCTGCCGCGCGGACAGTCCGTCGACGTAGCGCTGCACATCGGCGGCACGGGTGTCGGGATTGTCGGGATCGCCGCGCAGCGTCACGACGACGAGCGCGGTGCGGCCACCCGCGCGAGAGAGCTCGGGCGAGCGGTCCGGGCCGTCGACCGACTTCACCGCCGGCAGACGCCGGGCGCCGGCCTCGAGCATGGCGACCGCGCGCGCGGTGCGCTGCGGGCTGCTCGAACGGACGAGCACGTTCTCGGTCGCGGGGCCCTTGAGACCCGAGGCCGACAGTCGAGCGTCGGCACGGGCGGATTCGCCGGTGCCGGAACCGGAGTTCGAGAGCGTGCGCATGCCGGCACTGGAGCCGAGCCCTACGCACGCGACGATCAGTGCGAGCCAGAGCGCGACGGTCGTCTTGGGGCGCCGCGCCGCGCTCCGGGCCGCGGCGTGGACGAAGCGGGCGAGCACGCCGGAGCCTGCCGGCCCGCTCGAGCCGGCCGGTCCGCCGGAGCGTGCCGACCCGCCTGATGTGGTGGATGAATGCGTGATTTCCATGGGATCGGAGACTGCCTTCGGCGGCCGCCAAAATCGTTGGGGCGACCGGGCGTGTGGCCGGCTGAGGACCCCCGACTGCGGTGGTGGGGATAACCCCACCAGCTCCCCGGCGACACGGGCCTTGGCGCCTTTTGCAGCTCCTCGGAACCACTGCCCTGCCCGCGCCCACACCCGCCGGCCTCCGGGTGCGGCGTGCTCTAGACAGGACTCACGCTCTCAGGTAGAACTGTATTGGACATATTTGTGCAGAGAGCGAGTGGAGGGTGTGATGGCCGAGAAGACATGGGGTGGCGAGCCCTTCTGGGGACTGGGCTACGAGTGGGATCCCGAGTGGGTACTCACCGATCGCCAGCGCGAGCTTCGCGACCAGCTGATCGAGTTGTGCGAGAAGGAGATGCGGGCCAACGCCAAGGTCTCCGACGACGAACTCAAGTTCCCACGCCGCAACCTGGAGCTCCTCGGCGAGCACGGGTTCCTGGCGTTGACGGTGCCCACCGAGTACGGCGGCCTCGGCGAGGACCACGTCGCGTACGCGATGACCTGCGAGACGATCGCGCGCTACGGCTGCGCGTCGACCGCCATGTGTTACGTGATGCACATGGGCGCGGTCAACACGCTGATGCTGCGACCGACCGAGGCGCTGATCGACAAGTACATCCGCCCCCTGAACAGCGGCAAGATCGGGACGCTCTCCTACAGCGACCCCGAGACCGGGTCGCACTTCTGGTACCCGATCTCCTCCGGCGCCGAGCGCTCGAACGGCGGGTACAACGTCCGCAAGAAGGCGTCGTGGACGACCTCGGGCGGGTTCGCGGACTTCTACGTGGTCCAGACCACGAGCCCCGATTTCACCGGATACGACGACCTCAGCGTGTTCGTGATCGACGGCGAGCACGTGAAATCGCAGCCTTCGAGCTGGGATGCCCTCGGCCTGCGGGGCAACCAGTCCGGGCCGATCGAGGTTGACGGCGTCGATATCCCCGGCGATCAGATCGTCGGCCCCGAGGGCGACGGCGCCGCCTCCAACGACGAGTCGGTCGACCCCTGGTTCCTGATCGGGTCATCGAGCGTCTGGAACGGGATCGCGATGGGCGCGATCGACATCGGCAAGCGCCAGACGACGCGCAAGCGCCACGTCGACGTCGGCCTCCGAGTCGCGGATTACCCGACGATCCAGGACTACATCGGCGAGGCGGTCATGGACACCAACGCCTCGCGGCTGTTCGTGTACTCGGTCGCGCAGGCGATGGACAACGCCACCGAGCACAACACGGTCCAGCCTCCCCCAGGGGAATTCGCGCGCGCGAACTTCCTGCATTGGGCGTGGCAGATCAAGTTCATCGCCGCCAAGAACACCGCGCACGTCGTCGACAAGATGCTGCACGCGTGCGGCGGCACGGGCTACAAGCGCGACATGGAGCTCGAGCGCTACCTGCGCGACGCAAAGGCCGGCTGGGTGATGGGACCGACCAACGAGGTGCTCCGCCAGTTCGTCGGCAAGGCGGTGCTGCTCGGGTTCGAGAGCCTCGACTACTGGAACCAGCACTACAACCGCCGCGCGGTCGAGAACGAGATCAAGAAGCTCGACGCCGACGGCAAGCGCGAGCTCGCTGAGCAATTGCTCGCCGAGGTCGAGAAGGCCTCAGCGCCCGCGGCGTCGTAGGAGGCCCACCCCGATGGCGGTCCTCATCAACGGGCTGCGGCCGAGCGAGCCCGGGGTCGAGTTCTACCGGGTGGCCCCGGGCGGGGCGACCGAGGTGGTGATCCGAGGCGATGACCGGGTCCGCGTGATCGACCGCCACGGCGGCCAGACGGCCGAGCTCACGGCGCGGGGAGGCGAAGGCCTGGCTGCGCTCGGTCTCCAGACGGAGGGCCGGAACGGCGGCCTTACCCTGTTCGGCCGCGACTCCCGGCCCGGCAGCGAGATGTCGATGCAGGCGCAGTCCGCAACGACGCTCACCGTCGCCGCCCCGGGAGGGCGGATCGTCGACGGCGACCCGCCGGCAACCGAGCTGCTGGTCGAGGTCCGCCGGGCGTCCCCCGGAGCCCAGCGACGAGGTCGAGCTGCCTCCACCGCTCGCCGAGCCCCGGCTCGACTTCAGAGTCGACCGCGCGACCGCGACCTCGTACGAGGTCAAGCAAGGCGAGTACATCCAGGTGATCGACGTCCAGGGCCGGCAGTGCTCGGACTTCCTCGCGTTCCACGCCGCCAAGCTCCAGCGCGGCGTCGAGCGCGGCCTCGACGCGACCGTCACGCAGGACCCTGATGGGCAACGCCTACCCGACCCCCGGGCTGAACGGCAAGTTCTACGACCTCGACATGGACCCGCTGGTCGAGGTGGTCAGCGACACCGTCGGCCGCCACGACACGTTCGCGCTCGCGTGCCAGGCGAAGTACTACGAGGACCTCGGCTATCCCGGGCCACGTCAACTGCACCGACAACTTCAACGGCGCGCTTGGGCAGTACCCGATCGCCCCCCGCAAGGGCTGGGAGGCGCTCAACTTCTTCTACAACACCGCGTTCGACTCGAACATGCAGCTGATCTCCGACGAGCCCTGGTCGCGTCCCGGGGACTACGTGATGCTGCGCGCGATGAGCGACCTCGTGTGCGCGTCGTCGGCCTGCCCCGACGACATCGACCCATCGAATGCCTGGGAGGTGACAGATGTCCACGTCCGCGTCTATTCCCCGCAGAATCGATTCTCGGTGGCCATCGCCCACCGCGTGACCGCCGACGCCCCAGCCGGTCCTGACGCAGGAGACCGCATTCCACCCGCGCACGTCGGCGCTGACCAAATCATTTCTCGAGTACCGCGGCTACTGGCTGCCGCACTGCTTCAACAACGAGGGCGGGATCGCCGAGTACTGGGCCTGCCGGGAGAGGGTCGTGGTCATGGACCTTTCCCCGCTGCGGAAATTCGAGGTGCTCGGGCCCGACGCCGAGACGCTGATCCAGCGCGTGATCACGCGCGACGTGCGCAAGCTTTCGGTCGGCCAGGTCGTCTACACCGCGCTGTGCAACGAGACCGGCGGGATGATCGACGACGCGACGGTGTTCCGGCTGGCCGACAACAACTTCCGCTTCGTCGGCGGCGACGAGTACGACGGGGTCTGGCTGCGCGAGGTGGCCGAGCAGGGCGACCTGCGCGCCTGGGTCAAGCCGAGCACCGACCAGCTTCACAACCTCGCGGTCCAGGGCCCGCTCAGCCGGGACCTGCTCAGCGAGATCGTCTGGACGCCGCCCACGCAGCCGGCGCTGAGCGAGCTCAAGTGGTTCCGCTTCCTCATCGGAAGGATCGGCGCGCACAACGGGATCCCGATCATCGTCTCGCGCACCGGGTACACGGGCGAGCTCGGCTACGAGGTCTGGTGCCACCCGAACGACGGGCCGGCCGTCTGGGACGCGATCTGGGCAGCCGGGGAGCAACACGGGATCAAGCCGCTCGGGCTCGAGGCGCTCGACATGCTCCGGATCGAGTCCGGGCTGATCTTCGCCGGTTACGAGTTCGACGACCAGGTCGATCCGTTCGAGGCCGGCATCGGGTTCACGGTCGCGCTCTCGAGCGACGAGGAGTTCATCGGCCGCGACGCCCTGGTCGAGCGCAAAGAGCATCCCCAGCGCAAGCTCGTCGGACTCGAGCTGACCGGCAACGAGACTGCCGGCCACGGCGACCACGTATACGTCGGACGACAACGCGTCGGCGTCGTCACGAGCGGGACGCGCAGCCCGATCCTCAAGCGCTCGGTTGCGCTGTGCCGGATGGCGGTCCAGTACGCGGAGATCGGCACCGACGTCGAGGTCGGCAAGCTCGACGGCCTGCAGAAGCGGATCGGATCGAAGGTCGTCCGGATTCCGTTCTACGACCCCGACAAGTCACGTCCACGATCTTGACGTCGTCGGCTCGCGCGGAATCGGAGCTATCGTGGCGATCGTGACCGAGCGCGAGGGAGTAGCGCGCCTGACCCGGGTGGTCCGTCCGGCAGAGAGCACCGGCGGCCTGATGCCCCCGCTGCGGGCGCCGGCCAAACGAGAGCCGCCGACCCCACGCGCCAGCCTCCCTCCCGCCACCGGCGTCGCGAGGCTCACGCCCAAGGCGCCGGCGGTCCTCGAGGCAGCGAAGACGTTTCGGCAGGTGATGGGGCGGTTCGCCACCGGCGTGACCGTGGTGACGACCGTCGAGCGCGACACCGTCCACGGCATGACCGCGAACGGCTTCCTGTCGGTGTCGCTGCGCCCGCCGCTGGTACTGGTCTCGCTCGGGCGCTGCCGGATGAACGAGATGCTCCCGCGCAGCGGCCGCTACGGCATCAGTGTCCTCTCCCACCACCAGCACCATTTCGCCGCCCATTTCGCCGCCCAGAAGCCTTCGGCGGTGGAGCCCACGTTCACCTGGCAGGGCGGCCTCCCGCTGCTCGAGGGCGCGCTCGCCCACCTCGTCTGCCGGGTCGTCGACGTCCACCGCGCGGGAGATCACGTGCTTTGGATCGGCGAGGTCGAGTACCTCGACCACCGCGACGACGAGCCGCTGCTGTTCTACACCGGCCGATTCGGCACGATCAGAGAAATCCGCGAAGGCGGCTAGTCGGACGCCCCGCCCCCCGCGAAGGCGGCTAGTCGGGCGCCACCCACACCAGGCACGGAGCGTCGCGCCGCACGACCTTCGCCGCGGCGCGGAAGCGTCGCCGGGAGATGCGCGAGCGGTCCGGCCCGAACACGAGCAGGCCGACCTCGCGCTCGTGTGCCAATTCGATCAATGCTGTCAGCGGGCGGGGGCTAGAAACCCTGAGCAGCTCGGTCGGGATGCCGAGCGCGGCGGCGCGGCTCGCGGTCTCGCGGACCGCGTCGAGGTCTTCCTCGTGGGGCAGCGTCGCGTACTCGCGGGCGACCATCACCGTCAACGGATACGGCCCCAGCAGCAGCATGTTCGCGAGAATCAGCTTGGCGCCCACCTCGAGCGCCGTGTCGATCGCCATGCGCTCTGCGGCTGGATCGACGCGCACCGACAGCGTTCCGAGCATCACCGGCCGCGGCGACGATCCCTGGTCGTGCGTGGTTGCGGCTCCTGGCCGCCTGCGGTCGAGCAGCGGGCGCATCGTTCCAGAGAGTACGCCCCGCCAGAGCCCCGCCGGCCGCCCCCGGCTACGAAACTCCGCGGACCCGCGGCCCCGAGCGCACCCAATACCCACTCAATCGTATTGACCATCTTTGTACAAACTGGTATAAGGCTGCCAGCAGCGGGGAGAATGACTTCACTAGGAGTGGTGATATGGCGACAGCCGTAGTCGAGGAGCGTCAGCTGCTGAAGTCGCTCCGCTGGTGGGACGGGTTCACGATCGCGATGTGCAATCCGGGCTTCCTGTTCGGGACGCTCGGCTTCACGCTGAACATCTTCGGCGTATGGGGTTCGGTGATCCTGTGGGGGATCTCCGCGATCATCGGCTGGATCCTGACCTGGATCTACGTCGAGCCGGCGATGATGTTCCCCGAGAAATCCGGCGGGATCTCGGTCTACGCGAACGAGGCTTGGCGCAAGTACACGACGTTCGTCGGTCCGGTCGCCGCGTTCGGCTACTGGATCGGATGGTCGGTCGTACTGTCGATCTTCGGGAATCTGATCGGCGCACTAGTCGAGGCCCGCTGGTTCCCCAACACTACCTTCACGGTGTACGACGGCATCGTCCATCTGACGCTGGGGAACTTCATCGCGATCGGGGTGATCATCGCCGTGTGGGCGTTCAACATTTTTGGCGTCCGCCCGTTCAAGGGGTTCACGTACGTGACCGCCGGCCTGCTGACGATCGCGCTGATCGGGTTGATCATCCTGCCGTTCGTGACCGGCCATTGGCATGCGAGCAACGTCAAGGCGACGTTCACCGGGCCCTGGGGCGGCACCAAGGAGGCGTTCGTCTACCTGTTCATCCTCGCCTGGTCGGCGTGGGCGGCGGAGGTTTGCGCCACGTTCGCGCCCGAGTACAAGACCAAACAGGACGCCAAGATCGCGCTGCGGAGCTCGGCGGCGTTCGTGGTCGGCGTGTTCACGCTGCTGCCGTTCGCGCTCGGCGGCGTGACCGGATCGGTATCGGCCGCCACCGCGACGGGCCAGTTCTACTCGGGGGCATTCGAGAAGATCGCCGGCAACACGGTCGGGACCTTCTTCCTGATCTGCCTGCTAGCGAGCCTCGTGCTGTCGATGTCCACCTCGACCGCCGACGGGGGCCGCGCGCTCTACGGCATCTCCCGGGCCGGCATGACGGTCAAGCAACTCGGCGTGCTGAACCGCTTCCTCGTCCCCGGCCGCGCGATGACCGTCGACCTGGTCGTCAACGTGCTGCTCGTGCTGTTCATCTCGAGCAACCTGGCGATCCTGTACATGAGCAACATCGGCTACGTGCTCGCCCACCTGTTCGCGGTCAGCGGCTTCCTGCTGCTACGAAAAGACCGACCAAACTGGCCGAGACCTGTCAGGCTAAGCAACGTATGGGTCTGGATCGCGGGCTTCATGACGGCGCTGGTGGCCTTCCTGTTGGTCGTCGGCTCCCTCGCTCCGCACCTCAACGGCTATGGCACCTGGACCGACTTCGCCATCGGCGTCGGCGTGCTGATCGCCTCGGTGCTCCTGTTCATCTTCCGCCGGGTCGTGCAGGACAAGGAGCGCGTGCACTTCCGCGAGCACACTCCCGCCACCCCGGAGGAAGAGGCGGCGATGCTCGGCGTCGAGCCCGTGCCTTCGGCCGCATTGCCCTTATAAGCCGCACTGCCCGCATAACCAGGAGAGGCCAATGAGCACGATAGTGGTCGGCTACGACCAGACGCCCGGATCCGAACGGGCGCTGGAGCGCGCGGCAACGCTCGCCAAGGCGCTGGGGTCGAAGCTGGTGGTCACGAGCGTCACGCCGCTGATGATCAGCGCCGGCCGTTCGGGGGGCCCGATCGATCCGACCGACCCGCCCGAGAAGCACGCCGCGGAGCTCGAAGCCGCGCGCACGTATCTCGAGGGGCAGGGAATCGAGGCCGACTATCAGCCGGCGATCGGCGAGCCGGCCGACGCGATCGTCCAGCTCGCCAACGAGCGCAAGGCCGACATGATCGTGATCGGCACGCGTGAGCCCGGGCTGGTTCTGCGCCTACTCGGGCAGAGCGTCAGCGACGCTGTCGCGCACCAGGCGCACTGCGACGTGCTGATCGTGCACCATCCGCACGACGATCATTAGCGCCTAGCGTTCCGGCCGTGTCCCCAGACGCGACCGGACGAGAGGCGCTGCAGTACGGCTCGTGGAGGACGCCGGTCACATCGGCGGTAGTGGTCGAGTCGGTCGTCGGATTCGCCGATGTCCGGGTCGACGGAGCGGACATGATCTGGGCCGAGAGCCGGCCGGCTGAGGGTGGCCGGACGCAACTCGTTCGCCGGCGTGCGAACGGGATCAGGACCGACCTGCTTCCCGAGGAGCAAAGCGCGCGCACGGCGGTGCACGAATACGGTGGCGGAGCCTGGTGGTCCCGCGAGGGCGTGGTGTGGTTCGCGGCCTGGGACGATCAGCGGCTCTACCGGCTGGACGTGCAGGCGGGCAGCGCGACTCCGATCACTCCGAGCCCGCAGACACCCCGCGGTGATCGTTATGCCGACGGCGATGTGAGCCCTAACGGCCGGTGGATCGCCTGCGTGCGCGAGCATCATCCGCCGGGCGCCCGCGGTGCGGCGGATGTGCGCAACGAACTCGTCAAGCTGGCGGCGCACGAGGAGTCGATCCCCGAGGTGCTCGTCACCGGCCCGGACTTCGTCGCCGGCCCCCGCTGGAGCCCGGCCGGCGACCGGCTGTGCTGGATCGAGTGGGATCACCCGCACATGCCGTGGGACGCGACCAGGCTCGTCGTGCGGGATCTCGCGCGTGGCGAGGACACGGTCGTCGCGGGAGGAGCGGCCGAGGCGTGCCAGGGCGCGAGTTGGCAAGCCGACGGGTCGCTCGTGTTCATCAGCGACCTGACCGGCTGGTGGAACCTGTACCGCTATTCACCGGCTGACGGGACGGTCACGCCGCTGGTCGAGATCGCCGCCGACGTCGGCGAGCCGCCGTGGATCCTGGGCGAGTCCCGCTACGCCGTGCTCCCCGACGGCAGGATCGTGTTCGCCCGGTGGCGAGACGGGGTTGACGGACTCGCGGTCAGGCTGCTCGACGGCACCGTGTCCGACATCGCACTGGGGTTCTCGTCAGTCTCGTGCGTCCGCGCTGCCGGAGGCTCGTCGGTGGTGCTGATCGCCGGGGCGCCGACGGCCGAGCCGTCGGTCTTGCGCCTGGGGCTCGGGGACGCGGATGAGGTGAGCTCGCGCGTCACGCTGTGTCCCGCGCGCAACCTGGCCGACCTCGGTGTCGACGCGGCGTACGTATCGGCGCCCGAGCCGGTCGCGTTCCCGTCCGAGCGCGGTCGCACGGCGTATGGGCTGTTCTATGCACCGGCCAATCCCGCCTGCGCCGCCCCCGGAGGCGACCTGCCGCCGCTCCTGGTCTTCATCCACGGCGGCCCCACCGCCACGGCCTATCCGGCGCTCCGCCTGGAGGTGCAGTACTGGACCAGCCGCGGCTTCGCGGTTATCGACGTCAACTACGCCGGCTCCAGCGGCTACGGCCGCGCCTACCGCGACGCGCTGCGCGGCGAGTGGGGAGTGGCCGACGTCGAGGACTGCATGGCCGCGGCGCGCTGGCTGGCGCAGCAGCGGCGGGTCGACCCGGCGCGGCTGTGCATTCGCGGCCGCTCGGCGGGCGGGTACACGACACTCGCGGCGTTGGCCCGAACCGACACCCCGTTCGGAGCCGGCGCAGACCACTACGGCTTGGCCGATCTCGAGGTCATCGCGCGCGAGACGCACAAGTTCGAGAGCCGCTACCTCGACAGCCTGATCGCGCCGTATCCCGAAGGGCGCGACGTCTACCGCGAGCGGTCGCCGATCCACCACGTCGACGATTTCGCACGGCCGCTGATCGTGATCCAAGGTTTGGAGGACGAGGTCGTCCCGCCGAACCAGTCCGAGATGATCGTCGAAGCACTCCGCGCCAAGGGTGTGCCGGTCGCGTATCTCCCGTTCGAAGGCGAGCAGCACGGGCTCCGGCGGGCGGAGAACATCCGCCGCGCGCTCGACGCCGAGCTCAGCTTCTACGCGCAGGTGTTCGGGTTCGAGCTGCCGGCGGACGAGGGGATCGAACCGGTGCCGATCGAAAATCTCTAGTCCGACTCGTTCGCCGCCCAATCGAGCAGCGGCTCGAGCGAGAACACCGCGTCGTCGATCCCTGCATGCGGATCGCCGATCGCGGCGAATCGCGCCGGCACGGTCGCGATCGTGAACTCACGCGGGTCGACGTCGTCCAGCTCCTCCCACGCGATCGGCGTCGACACCGTCCCCTCGCGGTTGCCCCGCACCGAGTAGGCGCTCGCGATCGTGTGGTCGCGCGCGTTCTGGTTGTAATCGACGAACACCTTGCGCGGATCGCGATCCTTGCGCCACCACGTCGTGGTCGCGTCGGCGGGGATCCGCCGCTCGACCTCGCGGGCAAACGCCAGCGCCGCCTCGCGCACCTCGCCGAACCCCCACCGAGGCTCGATCCGGACGTAGATGTGCAGCCCGTTGCCGCCCGAGGTCTTGGGCCAGCCGACCGCGCCGATCTCGTCGAGCACCTCGCGCGCGACGTGAGCGACGCGACGCACCGCGTCGAAGCTCGCCTCGGGCATCGGGTCGAGGTCGATCCGCCACTCGTCGGGCTGCTCGACGTCGGCCCGCCGTGAGTTCCAGGGATGGAACTCGACGGTCGCCATCTGCACGGCCCAGATCACGCTGCCAAGCTCGGTCACGCACAGCTCATCCGCGGTCCGGCCGAACCGCGGGAAGTACACGTTCACCGTCTGCACCCAGTCCGGCGCTCCCTTCGGGAGGCGCTTCTGATGGACCTTCTCGCCGTCGACCCCCTTTGGGAACCTATGGAGCATGCACGGACGTTCGCGCAGCGCGCGCACGATCCCGTCCCCCACGCTCATGTAGTACCTGGCGAGGTCGAGCTTGGTCTCCCCGCGGGCCGAGAAGTAGACCCGGTCGGGACTGGAGACTCGCACGGTCCTCCCATCGACCTCGAGTTCCACCGAGCGGCTTGTGTCAGCGGGCGCCACGCTCAGCGGCAGGTTAGACCCCATCATCGCCCGACGCCGGACAGCACTTCCGCCGCGGCTCGCGCTCCACTGCGCAGCGCGCCCTCCATCAGCCCGTGCCACGCGCCGGCGGTGTGCTCCCCGGCGAAGAACAGCGGCCCAACCGGCCGCCGCAGCGCTTCGGTGTCGAACGGCAATGTGGCCGAATGTGCCGAATAGGCGCCGCGGACCCAGGGGTCGTCGGCCCAGGTGCAGAGCAGTGTCCTGCCGACGTCGAGGTCCAGGTCCGGCCGCAGCCGCGCCAGCGACTCGATCCACCGCTCGGGCCCAGCGGCGACCTCGAGCCTTTCGAGCGCGCCGGGCGATCCCGCGAACGCCCCCACGCACGGCAGCGGCTCGCCGTCGCCCCCGACCTGGGTGTAGCACCAGAACCGCTCGTCGACCGACAACGTCTGGCTCGGTTGCGCCGGCGACCTCAACGCCACGAACAGCTTCGCGGCCTGTCCGTACCGCACCGCCGCCTTCGCGGCTGGGAGCGGAGGGTCGAACGAGATCGAGTGGAGTACCGACGCCGGGACCGTGATCACGGCCGCGTCGGCGACCGTCTCCTGTCCGCCGGCGATGACCCTGACCTCGCGATCGCGCCACGCCACGCTCGACACCGGGCTGGACAGCCGTACCCCGGCTTCGAGTCCCTCCGCCAGCGCCCGCGCGATCCGGTCGTTGCCGCCGTCCACCGTGTGGCTGTCGAAGTCGCCGAACGCGCCGGCGCCCTCGCTCAAAACGGAGGCGGCGAGGTCGCCGGCGGGATACGCGCAGCTCACCTCGAGCCGTGCCTGAATCGCGTCCGCGACACCCCGCGTCGAGCCGCTCGGCGCCGAGCACGTCGGCGACCGTCCCGTCGTGTGGCTCTGAGGCGATCCGCGCCACCGCGTCCATCACGGCGGCAGCCGAGACAACCTGGTCTCCGCGGCGAGGGTCCCGGTTCCCGTACAACGTCCCCTTGCGCACGAGCGCGAGGCCCAGCCGGTCCGCAACCGCCATTACGGTCTTGTCGTGCGGCAGGATGAACTCCGCGCCGCGCTCCACCACGGCGCCGGCGAACGGCACCGACCACACCCGCCCGCCGACCCGGTCGCGCGCCTCCACCACCTCGACTTCCGCCCCGGCAAGAGCGAGCGCGTCCGCCGCGGCCAGCCCCGCGAACCCCGCGCCGACGACGATCACCCGCACGACGACGCGCTACTCGGGTTCGATCGTCCAGCTCGGACGGTTCGCGATCGCCTTCAGATAGCGCCGCTTCCACTGCGGTCGCCCGTACGTGCTCCACGCGACCGCGGCCAGGCCAACCAGCAGGATCCCGCTGAACGCCTTGCCGAGGAAGATCAGCGCGATTAGCGAGGCGATCACGAGCGCGGCGACCCCCAGCGGGATCCAGCGAAACCGCAACTGGGTCCGCCGCAGCTGGGCGTACTCATCGAGCGGGATCCGGCGCGTGTTCCACGTCTTGCCGCACTTCTCGCATGTCCACTGCTCGCCGTAGCGGAGGTCGCGACGCTCGCCGCACTCGCAGCCGATCGTGATCGGCGGGCCGCGTCGGATCGACCGCGGGAGATCCGCCTCGTCGCCCAACGGAGTCAGTGCTGCGGGAGCTTCCCACCCCTCGAGCACGCCCGGCTTCCAGTCGGCTCCCACCGTCCGCGAGCCCTGCACCCACGGCCCGAGCTCGGGCTGAGGAAACTTGCAATGGCGCTCCTTCAAGGCGATCCCGTACGAGTTGCCCGACTGTAGGTGCTTGATCAGGACCTTGCGCGCGAGCTCGTTCTCGCGACCCGACGGAATCGGGAAGTAGATCTTCAGGAACGAGTTCGAGTAGCGGTCGAACACCGCCGGCGCTCCGTCCTCCTCGAGCAGCTCGACGTCCTCGAGCCAGTTGATGTCCTCGCCCGGGGTGGCGGCGAGCAGGTCGACGTCCTCGACCAGCGACATGTCCTCCTGGTAGGGGAACCGCCGGCCCGCCAGATACTCGGCGTCGATCGAATTCGTGTACTCGGTCTCGCTCACGACGCCACCCCCTCGTGCCCGGCGGCCCCCACTCCCAACCCCTCGTCGCTCGGCGCGAGGAAGTCGATCGGGTTCTCGACGTGGCGCTCGAGCAACCGCTCGATCCGGGCCAGCGTTCGCTCCTCGGACACCCCCGGGATGTAGTCGGTGCCGGCCAGCGGCACGCGCGCCATCGCCGAGGCCTCGACCGTCAGCGCGCACAGGTCCTCGGGCTCGAGGTTGTGGACGTTGGTCTTGCCGCACGCGCGGGCCAGCATCTGGCACTCGAGCGTCATCGTGTGCAGGAAGTTGTAGACGCGCTGGGCGGCGTCGTCGACGACCAGGCGCTTGCGCAGCTCCGGGTCCTGGGTGGTGATCCCGACCGGGCAACGGCCGGTGTGGCAGTGGTAGCACTGGCCCGCCGGCACGCCGACCGTCCCCTCGTAGTCGGTGACGCCCGGGATTTCCTTGTTGCAGTTCAGCGCCATCAGCGCCGAGTGGCCGATCGCGATCGCGTTGGCCCCGAGCGCCAGGCACTTGGCGACGTCGGCGCCGTTGCGGATCCCGCCGGCCACGACGAGGTCGATCTCGTCGGCCATCCCGACGTCCTCGAGCGCGCGCCGCGCCTCTGGAATCGCCGCCATCAGCGGGATCCCCGTCTCCTCGGTGGCGATGTGGGGGCCGGCTCCGGTCGAGCCCTCGGCCCCGTCGAGGTAGATGATGTCCGGGCCGCACTTGGCGGCCATCCGCACGTCGTCGTACACGCGGGCCGCGCCGAGCTTGAGCTGGATCGGGACCTCGTAGTTCGTCGCCTCGCGGATCTCCTGGATCTTCAGCGACAGATCGTCGGGGCCGAGCCAGTCGGGATGGCGCGCCGGCGAGCGCTGGTCGATCCCGGCGGGAAGCGAGCGCATCTCGGCGACCTGCTCGGTGACCTTCTGACCCATCAGATGGCCGCCGAGCCCGACCTTGCACCCTTGGCCGATGAAGAACTCGACCGCGTCGGCCAGCATCAGGTGATGTGGGTTGAAGCCGTAGCGGCTCTGGATCACCTGGTAGTACCACTTGGTCGAGAGGTCGCGTTCGGGCGGAATCATCCCGCCCTCGCCCGAGCACGTCGCCGTGCCCGCCATCGAGGCGCCCTTGGCGAGCGCCATCTTGGCCTCGAGCGACAGCGCCCCGAAGCTCATGCCGGTGATGTAGATCGGGATGTCGAGCTCGATCGGCTTCTTGGCGAAGCGCGCGCCGAGCACGGTCTTCGTCACGCACTTCTCACGGTAGCCCTCGATCACGAACCGGGTCAGCGTGCCCGGCAGGAACATCAGGTCATCCCAGTGCGGGATGTCCTTGAACATCGAGAAGCCGCGCATCCGGTAGCGGCCGAGCTCGGCCTTGACGTGGATGTCGTTGATCACCTCGGGCGTGAAGATCCCGCTGTGACCGAGCTGGTTCCGGCGCAGGGGTGCGTTCTCGTCGGCAGCAGCCATCACAGCACCAGCTTCCTTTCCGAAGGCTCGAGCGAGTCGTAGTTGTAGAGCTTCTTGCCGCACACGAACTTTTGAAATTGGGGTGGCCCACCCAAGCCATAAATTGCGAACTTGCGGGCGATGAACTCGGTGTCCGCGTCGGTCCACTCGCCCGGCACGCAGTCGATCCCGAGCGACGCGACCTTGCCGCCAACGTAGATCGTGCCGTCGTACATCGAGTCGCCGAGACCGTGGCCGGCGTTGCCGCAGATGATCTGGCGGCCGCGCTGCATCATGAACGCGGTCATCGAGCCGGCGTCCCCGAGCACGATCACCGTCCCGCCCTTCTGGTCGATCCCGGTGCGCGCTCCGACCTGGCCGTGCACGACCACGTCTCCGCCACGCAGGGCCGCCGCGGTCAGCGAACCGGCGTTGCTGTCGATGATGCATACGCCCGACATCATGTTCTCGCACGACGACCAGCCGACTCGGCCGGTGATGTGAACCTCGGGCCCGTCGATCAAGCCGCACGCGAAGTAGCCGAGGCTGCCCTCGAATCGGATACGGCAGCGCTGGAGGATCCCGACGCCGAGCGAGTGCTTAGCGCCCGGGTTGCGGACCGTGACCTCATGCACGCCGAGCTCGTAGACCAGCCGGCGAAGCTCGAGGTTGATCTGGCGCGTGGTCAAGTCGCGAGCGTCGAAGCTCGCCTGGTCGCCGTCGATCTCGGCCGTGCCGGGGACGCGCTCGTCGAGCTCGACCAGTCCGCGCGGGTCGAACCGTGCCTGCGGAACCGCGCCCGGCGCCTCTACCGCGTCCATACCATCACCTGGCTCTCGTACGGGTCGTAGGTCTCGATCTCACGGTCGATGATCGCCCGGATCGCCATCTCCTCGGATGCGAGCACGACCATGTCATCGCTCTCGTAGAGCACGAGCGGCTTGGCCGCGAGCTCGTCCTTGGCCATCCCGAGCGCGTCGTCGGACACGCAGATGTAAGTGAACACGCCGTCGAGGTCGTCGAGGCTCTGGCGCATCGACTGCTCGAGCGTCGCACCCTCGGACATCTTTTGCGCGAGGTACACGGCGATGATCTCCGAGTCGCAATCGGACGCGAACCGGTGGCCGATCCGCTCGAGCCGGCGGCGCCACTGGTGGTAGTTCGTCAGCTGCCCGTTGTGGACGACGGCGACATCCGAGAACGGATAGGCCCAGTACGGGTGCGCGTTGGAGATGTCGACGTCGGACTCGGTCGCCATCCGCACGTGCCCGATCCCGTGGGTGCCGATGTAGCTGTCGAGCTTGTAGGCAGTCCCAACGGTGTGAGCGTCGCCGAGGTCCTTGATGATCTCGAGCGCGGTCCCGGCCGACAGGACCTCCGCACCGGGGACCGATTCGACATAGTCGGCGAGGTGCTTGAGCTCACCGTCGTAGTCGAGGGCAGCCGCGATCGTGTACTGATTGATTTCCTCGATCGAGTCGACGCGAGCGCCGGCCGACCGCAGCCGCGCCTCGACCTCGCGCCGGCGGCGACGCAGCCGGTCGGCGTACTCGATGTCGTCGTTGCCGCCGCCGTCGGCGAGCTTGATCCGGAGGATCAGGTCGGCGCTCGGCCGGTGATACAGCGCGTACCCGGTTGAGTCAGGCCCCCGGTGCTTCATCGACTGGAGCATCCGCGTCATGTCGGCGCCCAGCCGATGGGCGCCGTTGCCGTTGCGGTAGATGATTCCGGCGATCCCGCACATGGCTACGGGAGGACCTCGAGGTACTCGTTGCGCTCCCAGTCGGTCACCGCTGCCAGGTAGCGCTCCCACTCGTCGCGCTTGTACCAGTCGAACACCTTGTACAGCCGCCCCGGGATCGCACCCTGGATCAGCTTATCGGCCGCGAGCGCGTTCAAAGCCGCGCCGAGGCTCTCGGGGACGCGCTCGATCTCGACGCCCTGCTGGAGCAGGTCGTAGGTGTTGCCCTGCTGCGGCGGGCCCGGGTCGAGCTTGCGCCGCACGCCGTCGAGCCCGGCCTGGAGCAGCGCGGCCGTCGTGAGGTACGGGTTGCACGAGGAGTCGACGCCGCGGTACTCGAACCGCCCGCCGGTCGCGACGCGCACGGTCGTGGTTCGGTTCTGCCAGCCCCAGTTCTTGTAGATCGGAGCCCAGAACCCGGTGTCCCACATACGGCAGTAGGAGTTCACGGTCGGGTTGCCGATGCACATCAGCGCGCCGAAGTGCTCGAGCATGCCGCCGAGGAAGTGGCGCGCGATCTCGGACAGCTGCGCCGGCCCTTCGGGGTCGTGGAAGACGTTGACGCCGTTCTCGTCGACGAGCGTGAAGTGGTGGTGGTGGCCGTTGGCCGAAACGCCGGTGAACGGCTTCGGCATCCAGGTGGGCAGCACGCCATGCTTGCGCCCGACCGCGGCGCACACCTGACGGTAGGTCGTGATGTTGTCGGCGGTCCGTATCGGCCGGTCGAAGCGGAAGTTCAACTCGAGCTGTCCCGGCGCGTCCTCGTGGTCGCCATAGCTCATGTCGAGGCCGAGCCGCTGCCCCCAGTCGACGACGTCGAGCAGTACCGGACGGAGCTCTTCGAACTGGTGGATGTGGTAGCAGTAGGGCTTGGTGACCCCCTCGAGCTCGCCGCCGTCCTCGGGCTGCTTGAGCCACATCGTCTCGGGCTCGATCCCGATCAGGAACTGGTAGCCGAGCTCCTGCTCGAACTCGTGCGCGACCCGCTTGAGGTTCTGTCGGCAGTCGGCGTCGAGCAGCTCGCCGGTCTCGGTGTCATAGCAGTCGCAATACACGCGGGCGACCCGCTCGTCCCACGGCAGCACGGCGAACGTGTCGAGGTCGGCGACCGCCGCGAGCTCGGACTCCTCGGGGCCGAACCCGATGTAGTTGCCGTGGCGGTCCGTGAACAGGTTCGCGGTGGCGCCGTACACGAGCTGGTAGCCCTTCTCGGCTACCTGCGGGAAGAACGTGGACACGACCCCCTTGCCCATCACCCGGCCGGTGATCGACACCTGCTGGAAGAACACGTACTTGATGCCCTGGGCCTCGATCCGCTTGGTGATCTCCTCGATCTTCTCCCGCCGGCCGGCCGCGTTCCGCGCCTCCTCGAGCGTCGCCGGCGCCGGCGCGATCCGCGGGCTGTCGAGCACCGTCTGGACGGTCCCACCAAGCGGCACGGTCACCGCACTCGGGTCACCGCCGTCGACTGCTACCGCCATCCTCCACTCCTTTTCTCGCACCCTGGGCCACGCCTTGTACAAATTCGTACAGCCGCGGTTATACCAGTTGCTCTTGGCGTAGGCAAGACCGCCGTCCTCCAACGGACTTTGGCGCTGGGACTGCACATATGACAGCCGCATCGCCAAAGTCCTGGCGCAACCCAGCGCTTGACCGCGCCAACCGCCCGTCATATGCTCACCCAAGCACACCGCGCAATGGTGTTGCGCAGAGCGCAACACGAGGAGCTGCTGCCATGCGAGACGCCCTCCCCGAATCCGTACCTGTCCTCGTCATCGGCGCCGGCGTCCACGGCCTGTCGACCGCCTGGCACCTCGCGAAGCAGGGCCGGCGCGTGCTCGTCGTGGACAAGACCGGGGTCGCCGCCGGCGCCTCGGGCATCGCGTGCGGCGTGATCCGCAACAACTACTTCCAGCCGGCGATGTCCGAGCTGATGGCGGCGTGCGTCGAGGTGTGGGAGTCCGACCCGCAGGCGCTCCACTACCACGGCACGGGATACATCGCGCTCGGTCCGCCGGCGCAGGAGAGCGACCTGATCGAGGTGTACGAGCGCCAGCAGCGGATCGGCTACCCATCCGAGCTGTACATCGGCGAGGAGGCTGTCGCGGCGCACATGCGCTCGCTGTACGGCGACTGGCGCGCGCCCGGGCTGACCGTCTGCCTGCACGAGCGCGCCGGCGGTTTCGCCTTCAACAAGGAGTCGATGCTCGGCCTCGCCGGCAAAGCCGAGGCGGCCGGGGCGCAGATCGCCGCCGGAATCGAGGTGACCGGGTTCGAGCTCGACAACTCGGGCGCGGCCACCGCGGTTCACACCACCGCCGGCACGATCGCCGTCGAACAGGTCGTCATCGCGGTTGGTCCGTGGATTGCCTCGATCTGGGACATGCTCGATCTGCCGGCGCGGATCGACGTCCGCCGGCCGGACGGCGCACTCGAGCGCGACCTGCCGATGTGGACGTACTGGTACCTCCAGGAGGGCGAGATCGAGTTCGACCCCAGGCTGTTCGTCACCGACGACGGCGCGGAGTCACCCGTGCTCCACGTCGACAGCGATCAGACCCTGCGCGACGACGCGGCGCGGCTGATCACCAGCGAGCCCTGGGGCGTCTACTTCAAGCCCGACCGCGAGACCGTGCAGGGCGGCGCGCAGCCGCTCAGGCTCGGCCACGCGATCGACGTCGACCCGTACCCGACCGGGACCGTCGAGCCCACCTTCCCCGACATGTGGTGCGCGGCGCTGTCGCACTGCCTCGGCCGGTTCGAGGGCACCCGGTCGGCGTATCGCCAGACCCGGAGCGGTGGCGCCGGCGCGTTCACCGTCGACAACTTCCCGGTGTTCGACCACATGCGCCCGAACGTGTTCGTCGCCGCCGACTCGAACCACGGCTACAAGATGATCGCGGTCGGCCGCGAGATCGCGCGCGTGCTCGCCGGCGAGCACTCCTCGCTGCTGCACCCGTTCCGGTTCGAGCGGTTCGAGACCGGCGACCTGCACCCGGTGTCGCACAGCCCCTACCCCTGGAGTTAGGGAAATTCGGCCTCCATTTGCGGCCGCTAAACCATCCGTCCCGGGGCGGCGAATTCCCTTAAGGGAATCCGGCCCGACGCGTTGCATTTGACGCGGGGGATCGACGCCGGATTCCCCGGCCTCCGCGCCGGATTCCCCGGCGTCCTGAGGCCCGATTCCTCAGGTCACGGGCGCCACGATCACAGGCGTGGTCGTGGGCGCCGGCGTCCCCCCGGCGGGCTCTTGGGTGACCATCACCGCGCTGACCCCGCTGAGGCTGCCGGGAACGCCGACCGACGCCGTCCCGCTCGCGGTGACGCCGAACAGCGTGCCGGTCGGCACCGGCTGCGCGCTCCCGCGCTGCACCCACATCTCGTAGATGCGGCCCGCGGGCAGTTGCGGCAGACGGCGAACGATCAGGTCGCCGCGGCCGCCGGCAATGCGTAGCTCCGCACTTCCCGACGACGCCTGGATCACACGCGTCCCGCTCGATCCGCCGGATCCGACCGCGAACGCGATCACCACCGCGATCACGACTACGGCGAACGCGCCGCCCCAGGCGACGAGCGGCCGCCACGACCGCGCGGGACGGATCCGCGTCGTTGCACCGGCCTGAGCCCCGGCCTTCGGCGTCGCGCGCACTTCGGCGAGCACGCGGCGGCGCAGGTCCTTGGGCACCTCGTACTGGACGCTCGCGTCGGGCAGGGCGCCCGTGAGCCGCTCGAACTCCGCCACCTCCTTCTGGCACGTCGGCGCAGTCGGCAAGGTGCCGGCGGAACGCCTCGAGCTCGGCGGGCTCGAGCGCCCCGAGCACGTACGCCGCGGCGTCGTCGCCGCACCGGCGTCCGTTCGTGATCCGGTCCTCGCCGCTCATACCGTTACCCTCGACCCCTCGCCGAGGACGTATCGCATTTTGGTCAGCCCGAGGCGCATTCGTCCCTTCACGGTACCGGGCGGCAGCTCGAGCATTTCCGCTATCTGGGTGTGGGTGAAGCCGCCGAAGTAGGCGAGCTCGATCACCTGGCGCTGGTCGGGCGGCAGCTCGTCGAGCGCGGCGCGCACCTGCCGGGCGTCGTCGAGGCGCTCGACCTCGACGTCGGTGGCGTCGGGCGCGGGCAGCCGCTCGGCGATCCCGTCGTCGTGCACATCGCGGCTGTCGCGGGAACTTTGCCGCCGGAACGCGTCGATCGCGCGGTTGTGGACCACGCTCAGGATCCAAGCCCTGACGCTGCCGCGCGCGGGGTCGTAGCCGCTGCTGCTCCGCCACAGCGACAGGAACGCGTCCTGGACGATGTCCTCGGCGGCCGACCGGCGCCCGCACATCCGGTACGCGAGCGAGAACGCCACCGCCGAATGGCGATCGAAGACCACCTCGAACGCCTGCACCTCGCCGCCGCGAACGAGCTCCATCAGCTCCTCGTCCGCAAGGCCGCGGAAGTCCGTCGAGCGAAGTCGGACGCGCCCTCCGAGCATGCCCAATCCTATCCCGGTCCCCCGAGCGACCGCCCGAGCTCGACCGCGGCCTCGCGCAGCGGCGCTCGCAGGGCGCGCCGGGTGCTCGCCGGCAGCCGCGCCGCCGGCCCCTGCAACCCGAGGATCGCGACGAGCTCGCCACCGCGCCCGATCACCGGCGCCGCCAGCGCATTGAGATCGGGCTCGCGCTCGCCGACCGCCTCGGCGATCCCCGACGCCCGCGCCGCCTCGAGCTCCGCCGCCAGCGCGTCACGACCGGTGATCGTCCGCTCGGTGTATGCGACGAGCGCGCCCTCGGAATCATCTCGCCGAAACCGAAACCGAAACCGAAACTGGGACGCCGAACGCGAGCATCACCTTGCCCGCGGCGGTGGCGTGGGCGACGCTCGGGCGGCCGAGCCGCGCCATGCTGGCCACGCTCGACGGCGACGGGACGAAGTCGACGGTGATCGCCGCGCCCCCGCCCGGGACCGACAGGGTCGCGGTCTCGCCTGTTTCCTGCACGAGCCAGGTCAGCCACGGCCGCGCCCGCTCGCGTACGTCGAGCTGGCCGAGCACGCGGTCGGACAGCGCCACGAGCTTCAGGCCGAGGCGGTACGGCCCGTCTGAGGAGCGCTCGACGAACCCGGCGTCCTCGAGCGTCCCCAGCAGCCGGGACGCGGTGCTCGCGTTGACCCCGATCCGCCGCGCCAGCTCGTTGACGCCGAGACCGGCATCGCTCCGCGCCACCTCGTCGAGCAGCGCCAGCGCGCGAGCCACCGAGGCCACCCGCTGCCGGGACCCGGCGCTCACGGACGGCGGGTGCGCGCGCCGCCGTCGCGGGCGTTGCGCGAGCCGCGGAAGTTCACGATCGGCGTCGGACCGGTTGACTCGAGCGAGCGGATCACGGCCACGTCGAGCCCGCCGGGGGCGAACAGGTCACGCGAGTAGGCGATGCGCTCGTCGCGGCCGGCGTAGATCAGCTCCTCGAGTTCGAGCACCGCGGTCGTGCGCCGCACGCCGAGCAGCTTGCCGGCGCGCTCGCGCGGGCTGAGCAGCGCCGGGATCACGCGTGTGCGCGCGTAGGTGACCGGCACGCCGAGGCCGATCAGCACGTCGAGCACCATCTGACCCTGGGTCGAGCGCGGCCCGGAGCACGCCGTCGTCGGGCAGCGACACCTTGGGGTGGACTACGTCGAACATGACCGCGACCGGAGCTTCGTCGGCCACCAGCGTCCGCGAGACCGTGACCGCGGGGGCGATCGGCGCGAGCCCGAGTGCCTCGCCGACCTCGGCGCCGACCGCGCGGCGCTCGATCGTGAGCTCTACCGAGGACAGCGCCAGACCCCGGCGCTCTGCCAGCGACGAGTACGGCTCGAGGCGCTCGAGGCGCTCGCCGAGGGCGGCCGGGACCGCGCTGCGCCCGACGAACGTGCCGCTCCCCTGCCGGCGCACGATCTCACCGCGCTCCTCGAGGCGGTGGAGCGCGCTCCGCAGCGTGCCGCGCGAGACCCCGAGCATCGTCGCGACCTCGTGCTCGGGCGGGAGGCGATCGCCCTGCCGGTAGCGGCCGCCGGCGAGCCAGATGTGCAGCGCCTCCTCGGCGCTGTCCACGAGCGAGGGATTCCGCGGCGGCTGCTCCGCGCGAGCGTCGTTAGAGCCTTGAGACCGTCGCCATGGCACCACCACGTCTTCGCGGCCCAACTCGCGCCCTCCTCCCCGAACAGTTTGAACCTATTGTCTCAACAGGCGCAAACGGCAGGCAAGCGGCGTTCCTACCGGACGCAGAACTCGTCCGAGTTCCGGCTCAGGCACAACAGGCCGCGGAGCGTGGCGCCGTCCTCGTCGAGGACGATAAGCCGCGGCTCGCTCTGACCCTCGAGCAGCTTGATCGCGTCGGGGATCGGCATCGCCGGCGTCGCCGTCACCGGCGCGGTGTCGGCATAGCGGGCCGCCGGCTCGTCCTCGGGGGCGCCGGCCGGCAGGTCGTCACGCACGATCGCGCCGCGGAACGCTCCGTCGTCGGCCAGCAGCACGGTCCGCACGCTCGGTAGCTCGAACGCGCGCCGGACGTCGGCAACGAGCACGTCGCCGGGAAGCGTCTTCGGCCTCGCCATCATCACGTCGCCGACCGTCATCTCGACGACGTCAGTGGTGGCAATCCGCCCCTCTCGTGCCATGCCCGAAATATTAGGGCGGTCTACCATCGCGCCCATGCTCGACGCGGCGGGAATCGTGCTTGCCGGCGGGCGATCGACGCGGATGGGCTCGCCGAAGGCGGCACTCGACTGGCACGGCTCGACGCTGCTGCGCCGGGTGACCGGGATCGTCGCGCGGTCCGTCGCCGGCCCGGTGATCGTCGTGTCCGCACTCGGACAATCGTTGCCGGCGCTCGCCGGCGGGGTCGAGGTCGTCGCCGACCAGCGCGAAGGCCGCGGTCCGCTCCAGGGCCTGGCGGCGGGCCTCGCGGCGATCGGGGACCGGGCTCCCGTTGCCTATGTGTCCTCGACCGACGTGCCGCTGCTCCACCCGGCGTTCGTGCGCGCGGTGATCGGCGCGCTCGACGACAGCCTCGACGTCGTGCTCCCCGAGGTGGGCGGCTACCGCCAGCCGCTCTCAGCCGCGTACCGGACCACGCTGTTGCCCGCCGTCGAGGAGCTGATCAACGCCGACCTTATGCGCCCGGCGTTCCTGTTCGAACGGTCGCGCGTGCTGTATCTGACCGAGGACGACCTGCTCGCTGAGCCAAAGCTCGCCAGGCTCGACCCGCATCTCACGTCGGTGAGGAATCTGAACGAGCCCGCCGACTACGAGCACGCACACGCCTTGCCGGCGCCAGAGATTGCCGTCCGCTGGGGCTCGCGCCGGCAAACCGCTCGCGCGTGGTCGCTCGGCGAGATCGCGGCGGCCGTCGACCTCGCCCTCGACGAGCACGTCGAGACCACGCTAATGGCGACCAGGTCACGCGCGACCCCGAGCTGCCGCTGGTGGCCGGTGACACGGTGTCGTTCCGTGTCACCCGCTGAGTAACTCAGCTCCCGACGTGCTCGAACCCGAACCGGCCCTTCACGCACAGGTTCCCGAGCGTCACGTCGTGGTCGGCGGGTGAGGTGACCTTGACGATCTGGTCGTCCTGCACGTGCAGGGTGAGGTTGCATCCGACGCCACAGAACGCGCACACCGTGGTGGTCGTCGTCTGGCGCGACGGGTCCCAGTCACCCGACTCGCGCAGGTCGTGCTCGTGGCTCGCCATCAGCGCGCCGGTCGGGCACACCTGGATGCAGTTGCCGCAGTACACGCACGCGGACTCCGGCAGCGGCACCGCGTACTCGGTCGAGATGTGCGCGTCGAACCCGCGACCGGCGACCGTGATCGCGAACGTGTTTTGGTGCTGGTCGCCGCACGCGTCGACGCACTTGTAACAGAGCACGCACTTGGAGTAGTCGCGGACGTACAGGTCGTTGTCGACCTTGACGGGACCGGCGACGGTCGCCGCCGTCTGGCCGTCGGGGACGACGTGATGGCCTGCCCGGCGCCGTTCGCGGTCGGGATCCGGGGGCGCCGGCGGCCCGAACCGCTCGGGCTTCACGTCGTAGATCTCCAGGTACGGCTGCACGATCGGCGTGGTCGACAGGTCGACCGAGGACGCGAGCAACTCGAACACCACCTTGCGGTTCAGCCGGACGCGGTCGGAGTCGGTGTGGACCACCATCCCGTCCTCGGCCTTGCGCGAGCACGCGGGCACGAGCGTCCGTGCCTTCTCGAGCTCGACCATGCAGACCCGGCACGCGTTCGCCGGCGTGAGCGTGTCGCCGTAGCAGAGCGTCGGCGTGTCGATGCCGAGCTTCCGGCACGCCTCGAGCAGCGTCGCGCCCTCGCGCACCGTCACCTCGGTGCCGTCGATCGTGATCGTGACCGTACGTTCGGCTGACATCAGAGTCAGGCCACCTCCTCCTTGAACACCCCAAGCTTGTCGATCGCCGAGGCGAGCGCGCTGTACGCGGTCTGGCCGAGCGCGCAGATCGACGAGTCCTGCATGCAGGTTCCGATCTCGTCGAGCAGCGCGAGCTCGTCAGCAACCGTGCCGCGCGTCTTGCCCGACACGAGCCGCGCCAGCGCCTCCTCCTGCCGCACGGTCCCCACACGGCAGGGCGTGCATTGCCCGCAGGACTCGTCGCGAAAGAACGCGGCGATCCGCACCAGGATGTCGCGCATGTCGACGGTCTCGTCGAACGCAACGACGACGCCCGATCCGAGCATCGCGCCCGCCGCGCGTGCGTCCTCGACCGTGAGCGGGAGGTCGAGCTGGTCGGGCCCGACGAACCCGCCGGCAGCGCCGCCGAGCATCACGGCCTGCAGCGTGTGGTCGCCCGGGACCCCGCCGGCGCGCTCGAGCACCGCGCCCAGCGTCTCTCCGAATGGGACCTCGTACACGCCCGGCCGCGCGACCGCTCCCGACAGGCAGAACAGCCTCGTGCCGGTCGACTTCTCGGTGCCGGTCCGGGCGTACTCCATCCCGCCGATGCCCAGCACCTCGAGCACGTTCACCAGCGTCTCGACGTTGTTGACGATCGTCGGCTTGCCGAACAGCCCGCGCTCGACCGGGAACGGCGGCTTCGCGCGCGGCTCACCGCGGAAGCCCTCGATCGAGTTGAAGATCGCGGTCTCCTCCCCGCAGATGTATGCGCCGGCGCCGCTGCGAATCTCGATGTCGAACGTAAAGTCCTCGCCGAGGATTTGCTCGCCGAGGTAGCCGTGCATGCGCGCGACGCCGAGCGCGTGCTCGACGATCTCGCGCGCGAGCGGGTACTCGCCGCGCAGGTAGATATAGCCGTGCCGGCAGTCGCCGGTGTACCCGGCGATCGTCATCGCCTCGATCACCGCGAACGGATCGCCCTCGAGCACGACGCGGTCCTTGAACGTTCCGGGCTCGGACTCATCCGCGTTGCAGATCAGGTAGTGCGGGTGCGAGGGCTGCTGCGCCACCGCCTCCCATTTGACGCCGGTCGGGAACGCCGCCCCGCCGCGCCCCATCAGGCCGGAGTCCTTGAGCTCGCGGATCACGTTCCGTGGTCCGATCTCGATCGCCCGCCGCAGCGCCTCGTAGCCGCCGCGCGCGCGGTAATCGTGGAGGCTCCGCGGATCGACGGCACCGACGCGACGGAGCAGCCGGAGCCCCGGGTCGCCCTGCTGGGGGACGCCGGCTGGAGCCGGCGCGGGGACGGTGTCGGCCTTTAACGCGCCGATGGCCTCCTCGAGCGTGACGGCCGCGAGCGCGTGCTCGGTCGGATGCTCGCCCGCCACCGTCAGCATCGCCGCGGGCGCCCGATCGCACTGTCCGAGACACGGACTGCGCAGCCACGTAAAGCCGCCGCAGTCGGCGTCCTCGGGTCCGATCCGCTCCTCGAGCGCCGCGATCAGGTCCTCCGCTCCCCGACACAGGCACACGACGTCCTCGCACACGTGCAGCACCCGCGGCGGCCGCGGGTTCATCGACAGCAGCCCGTAGAACGTGGCCACCCCATATGCGTCGGCCGGCGGGACCGTCAGCCGCTCGCAGATGTGGCCGAGGGCGCCCTCGCTGATCCAACCGATCCGCGCCTGCACGTGCTCGAGCACCGGCAACAGCAGGTGGCGGCGGTCGCGGGCCTCGTGGCCCCCGTGCATGCTCCGCCCTTGTACGTCCACCGTGGGGGCATGGCCATTCTGCGACGCCGTTGTCCCATCCAGGAACCGGTCCACCGCGGCTCGCTCGTCATCTGTCGGCGCAGCGAGCAGCAGGCGCAGGTCCATCAGGTGCGCTCCCGGGCCGGGGCAGGCTGGCGGTCGCCGTTCCCCGCAGTCACGCGGTCGCCGTCCCCGGCCGTCACGCGATCGCCGTTCCCCGCCGCCACACGGGCGCCGTTACCAGCGCTCACTCCATCGCCGTTCCCGGCGACGACCGAGACCGCGGCGCGCTCGGCGTCCTCCACCGGCACCTTCTCGACCCGGATCGCGGTCGCCTTGAACTCTGACGTGCCCGACTTCGGGTCGGTGGCTTCGATCGTCAGATCGTTGGTGGCGACCTGGTCCGGGAAGTGGAACGTCATGAACGCCAGGCCCGGCCGCAGGATGCCGTCGATCCGCGCCGGCACCCGCAGCGCGCCGCGTCGCGAGGACACGAGCACGACCTCTCCGCTCTCGATCCCCAGCCGCTCCGCGTCCTCGGGCGAGAGGTCGAGCGACTCGCCGCGATGAAGCGGCGAGCGGTACAGGTTCGTCTGGGCGCCGGTGTTGTAGGACTCGAGCCGCCGGCCCGTGGTCAGGCGAATCGGGAAGTCCTCGTCGAGCTCGTCGACCGGAGGCTCGAACGGCGTCACGCTGAACGGCGCCAGGGGCCCCTCGACCGGGTCCTTCCACAGCCGGTCGTGCAGGAACTGCGAGCCCGGGTGATCCTCGCTCGGGCACGGCCACTGCAAACCGCCGTGCTCGGCCAGGCGGTCATATCGCATGCCGCGGTGCATCGGGCTCAGCGAGCGCAGCTCGTCCCATGCCTGCTCGGCGGTCGGCTCACCCCAGTCGAACCCGAGACGCCTGGCGAGCTCGGCGATGATCCAGATGTCGTCCCGCGCCTCTCCGGGCGGGTCGAGCGCCTTGCGGCACAGCTGCACGCGGCGCTCTGAGTTGGTCACGGTGCCGTCGGCCTCGGCCCACGACGCCGACCCGGGCAGGACCACGTCGGCGAGCCTGGCCGTGCGCGTCAGGACGATGTCCTGGACGACGAGGAAGTCCAGGCCCTCGAGCAGCTTCATCGCGTGCTTGCGGTCAGATTCGGAGTCGGCGGGGTTCTCGCCGATCACGTACAGCGTCCGCAGCTCGCCGCGGTCCATCGCCTCGAACATCTGGGTCAGATGCCAGCCGTAGTGCGGAATGATCGGTGCGCCCCAGGCCTCCTCGAATCGCGTTCTCGCCTCGGCGTTCTTCTCGATGTCCTGGAATCCGGAAAGCTTGTTCGGGATCGCGCCCATGTCGCCGCCGCCCTGCACGTTGTTCTGCCCGCGTAGGGGGTTGAGACCCGATCCGTACTTGCCGACGTGCCCTGTCAGCAGCGCCAGGTTGATCAGCGCGAGCACGTTGTCGGTCGCGTTGTGATGCTCGGTGATCCCGAGCGTCCAGCACAGGATCGCGCGGTCGGCCCGGCCGTAGGAGTGGGCCAGCTCGCGGATCGCCGACGCCGGCACGCCGCTCAGCCGCTCGCCCTCCTCGAGCGTGTACGGCTCGACCGACGCGGCGTACTCCTCGTAGCCGCTGGTGGCGTTCGCGATGAAGCGCTCGTCGGCCAGGCCCTCGTGGATGATCTCCCGCGCAACGGCGTTCGCCAGCGCGATGTCTCCGCCGACGTCGAGCCCGAGCCACAGGTCGGCCCACTGCGCCGACGCGCTCCGCCGCGGATCGATGACGACCAGGCGGGCGCCGTTGTGGATCGCCTTGAGCACGTGGTGGAAGAAGATCGGGTGGGTTTCGCGCGCGTTCGACCCCCACAGCAGAATCAGGTCTGCTTCCTCGACCTCTTTGTAGGACGACGTTCCGCCGCCCGCCCCGAATACCGCCGCCAGACCGACGACGCTAGGAGCGTGTCAGGTTCGGTTACAGGAATCTATGTTGTTGGACCGCATCACCTGCCGGGCGAGCTTCTGCGCCAGGAAGTTCATCTCGTTGGTCGACTTCGAGCACGAGAACATCCCGAACGAGCGCGAGGCGTCAGCCTCCCGCGCACGATCCAGCGCCGTGGCGGTGCGCTCGAGCGCTTCCTCCCACGTGGCCGGGCACAGCTCTCCGTCGCGGCGGACGAGCGGCTGGGTCAATCGAGTACGAGCGCGCATTTCTCCCTTTCAGAGTTGGGCTCTGTGGTCAATTTAACGCTTCTTCGCGCGCTTTCAGCGCTTGCAGGGCAAATTCGGTCGCCTCGCTGACAGCGGGACCCTCGCTGAGGTTGATCGCGACGAGCCGCGCGGCGGCCTGGGCGGCGGCCTCCGCCAGCACGGCGCCGGCGATCGCATCTCCAGCGAGATTCTGGTTTCCGGTGCCCGCGAGGTCGGCGGCGAGCCCGGCCAGCTCGGCTCCCACGCCGGCGATCGCGAGCGGCGACTGCGAGGCGGCGTCGCGGCGCGTCCCGTACGCGGTCGGCGCGCGCCGGATCCTCGCGCGGCAACCGCAGCGCCTCGAGTACCGGCTCGTAGGCGTGCAGCTCGATCTCGGCCAGCTCCAGCGCGCGCGCTCGCAGCTCGCGGGCGCGCACCGCTGCTGCGAGGCGGTCGGGCGCGAACACCGCCGCCATCTCCACCAGCGCAGCCGCGATCGCACACGCGCACGCCGCACTCGAGCCGCCACCGGGCGCCGGCGTCCGGGCCGCGACGGCATCGAGCAGCTCGCCGAACGTGAGCTCAGAAAAGGCCGACGGTCCGACCCTCGGAGTCGATGTCGATGTTGAGCGCGGCCGGGGTCTTACCGAGCCCCGGCATCTGCATGACGTCGCCGCACAACGGCACGAGCCAGCCGGCGCCCGTGTAGGCGCGGATATCCCGGACCGGCAACGTGAAGTTCTCGGGCGCGTTCAGCAGGGTCGCGTCCGCCGACAGCGACAGGTGGGTCTTGGCCATGCACACCGGGAAGTGTCCGAGCCCCTCGCGGGTGAACTGGGTGAGCTTCGCCTCCGCCTCGGGATAGAAGTACACGTCCTTGGCGCCGTACACCTGCTTGGCCACGGCCTCGATCTTGTCCTGGATCGGCTCGTCGTCCTGATAGAGCTGGTGGAACGTGTTCGGCTGCTCGCACGCCTCGACCACCGCCGAAGCGAGGTCGGCGACGCCCGCGCCGCCCTTGGTGAAGCCCTCGTTGGCCTCTGCCGCGAACGCGCCCGCCTCGAGCGCGAGCCGCTTGACCAGCTCGATCTCCTCGTTGGTGTCCCCGGGCCTGCGGTTGACCGCGACGACCGCGGGCACGCCGAACGTGCGGATCGTGTTGAGGTGGCGGCGGACGTTGGCGAAGCCGGTCTCGATCGCCTGCAGCGCCGCCGACCGTTCGGGCCGCGGATCGTCCTCCAGCCCGGCGTGGTGCTTGATCGCCCGGACTGTCGTCACGAGCACGGCGGCCGACGGCGTCAGCTTGCCGAACCGGCAGACGATGTCGAAGAACTTCTCCATGCCCATGTCGGCGCCGAACCCGGACTCTGTGACGACGTAGTCGCCGAGCTTCATCCCGATCAGGTCGGCGATCAGCGAGTTGTTGCCGTGCGCGATGTTCGCGAACGGACCGCAGTGCATGAGCACGGGCTGACCCTCGAGCGTCTGGACGAGGTTCGGCTTGATCGCGTCCTTGAGCAGCACGGTCATCGCGCCCGCCGCGCCGAGATCCTCGGCGGTGATCGGCTTGCCGCCATCGAACGAGTAGGCGGCGGTGATCCGGGACATCCGCTGGCGCAGGTCCTGGAGGTCACGCGCGACCGCCAACATAGCCATCACCTCCGACGCCGCGGTGATGTCGAAGCCGGTCTCCCGTGGATAGCCGTTCGCCCGGCCGCCGAGACCGACCGCGATGTCACGGAGCGCCCGGTCGTTCATGTCGACCGCGCGGCGCCAGGGGATGCGCAGCGCGTCGATGTGGTGCGGGTTGCCGTGCAGGATCGACGCGTCGATCATCGCCGCGAGCAGGTTGTTGGCGGCGCCGATCGCGTGGATGTCGCCGGTGAAGTGAAGGTTCAGGTCCTCCATCGGAACGACCTGGGTGAGGCCGCCGCCGGCCGCGCCACCCTTGATCCCGAATACAGGACCGAGTGACGCCTCGCGCAGGCACGCCACCGGGTTCTTGCCGATCACGCCGAGCCCCTGGGTCAGCCCGACGAGCGTCGTGGTCTTGCCCTCGCCGGCTCTGGTCGGCGTCATGCCCGTGACGCAGATGATCTTGCCGTCGGGCCGGTCGCTCATCCGCTCGAGCACCGACAGGGCGATCTTCGCCTTGTATCGCCCGTACGGCTCGATCTCGTCTCCATCGAGCCCGGCGCGCTCGGCGATCTGCTCGATCGGAAGGAGTTCGGCCTCCTGAGCGATCTCGAGGCTGGTCTTCATCGTGGTCGCCTCCTCGGTACTTGTGTCCATCCTGTCCCAGTCCCTTCTAGTGGCTGACGGCCGCGGCGGCAAGCTCGGAGACGAGCTTGTCTTGGTAGAAGCGCTCGACCTCGAACGGTGCGATGAGCTCGGGCGTGCGACCGGTCGCGACCAGCTCCGCCAGCGTCTTGCCGACGATCGGAGCTGCCTTGAACCCGTACGTGCCCCACCCGGCGCTGATGTGGAAGTTCTCGACCTCGGTCTTGCCGAGGATCGGGCTGTAGTCGGGGCTGAGGTCGCACAGGCCCGCCCAGCTTCGCAGAAGCCGAGCGCGTTCGAGTTGCGGAAACAGCTCGATCGTGTGGCGGCACACCTCCTGGAGGAAGTTGAGCGTTCCCTGCATCCGGTAGGTGGTCCACGGCTCGATTTCCGCGCCCATCAGGAACTCGCCCCGGTCGGTCTGGCTGACGTAGACGTGCATCTGCGAGGACACGATCACCACGTCGAGCAGCGGCTTGATCGCCTCGGTCACGCACGCCTGGAGAATGTGGGTGGTGATCGGCAGCGGCACGTCGACCATGTCGCAGATCAGCGTGCTCCAGCCGGCTGTGCAGTTCAGCACGGTGCCGGCGCTGATCGTGCCGCGGTTGGTCCTGACCTTGGTCACCCGCCCGTTCGACCGCTCCATCCCGAGCACCTCGGTGTTCTGGTGTAGCTCGACGCCACCGCGGTCCGCGCCGCGCGCGAACCCCCACACGACCGCGTCGTGGCGGATGATCCCGCCCGGCGGGTGGTACAGCGCGCCCAGGATCGGATACGTGGCGTGCTCGTTTGTCACCTGCATCGCCGGCGCCAGGCGCTGTGATCTCGTCCGGGTAGATCACGCGCGAGTCGATCCCCTGGAGGCGATTGACCTCGGCTCGGTTGGCCATCACGAACATCGCGCGATCCGAGTGGGCCAGCGTGAGGTGGCCGCACTGCGAGAACAGGAGGTTGAAGTTGAGGTCCTTCGACAGGCCTTCGTACAGCTTCACGCTCGCGTCGTAGAACTTCGCGCCCTCGGGGGTCTTGTAGTTCGAGCGCAGAATCGTGGTGTTCCGCCCGGCGGCGCCCGATCCGAGATAGCGCTTCTCGAGCACCGCGACGCTGCGGATCCCGTGGTCCTTCTGGAGGTAGTACGCGGCCGCGAGCCCGTGCGAGCCGCCGCCGACGATCACGACGTCGTACGCCGATTTCAGCTCCCCCTGCCGGCGCCACATCCGGCGCTTTCGGAAGATGTCGATCATTGTTTCGCTGCTCCCAGGCCAACCGGGCCGCCATCGAGCGAGCGCGCGGCGTCCTCCACGACCGCCCACACGTACTCACCGACGGCCCAGCCGAACAGGAGCACGTAGTGATCGGTGTCCTTCACCAGGATCATCCCCGGCTGGCGCGCGATCGAGCCGGGACGGAAGCTGCCGGGAGGTGCGACCTGGGGGCGCAGGTCGAGCGCGCAGAAGCGCGCGATCACCTCCCGGGCCTGGGGGCCGAAGATCGTGAGCGCGGCGAAGCATGTGGTGACGTCGACGGCATCGGCGGGCGCGGCGTGGTCGCCTCCGAGGAGCAGGGCCCTCGTTCCAGTCAGCTGACATATCCACGCATCGCCTTCGCGCTTGGCCTCTCCGAGCTCGCCGGGAACGTCGTCGCCCTGGAGCTCGAGCTTGCGCAGATGCGAGACGTCGGTCCAGGCGACCGTGTCTCGGACCCTGTCCTCTCCGGGATATTCGACCGCGACGTTCCACCCGTCGCGGACCTCGAACCGGGCGCCGGCAGCCTTCGCCTTGCCCTCCATCGGGCTCCGCGCGACCGCGGTGTCCTCGGCGGCCTCCGGGCTCAGGAACGCCAGGCTCACGACCGCAGCACCTCTCCGTCCGGGTCATAGAACGGCCTGGTCTGGACCTCGGCCTGCATCGTCGTGCCCTCGTCCGAGATCGTCACCTGCGTCCCGTCCTGCGCGAGCGCTCCCGGGACCCAGGCCATTCCGATCACCCTGTCGAGCACCGGCGAGAAGCGCGCGCTCGTGACCTGGCCGGCGGGGTCGCCGAGCTCCGTCGAGGATCACCGAGCCCTCGGTCGGCACGTGTCCGTTGGACAGTGTGAATCCGACCAGGCGCGTCGCCGGCTCCTCCTCGGAGTAGTGCTGGAGCGCCCACTTGCCGATGAAGTCCTGCTCCTTGTCGAGCTTCACGATCCACGGCATCGCAGCGCCGAACGGCGTCGACTCCGAGTCCGTGTCCTGCCCGACGAGGATGTGCATTTTCTGCAGGCGCAGGATCCGCTGCGGCTCGAGCCCGAACGGGCGGATGCCCTGGTCGCGGCCGGCCGCCATCAGCGCGTCCCAGACGTGCTCGCCGTAGGCGGCGGCGAAGTGGATCTCGTACCCGACCTCGCCGACGAACCCGATCCGCAGGATCAGGCACGGGACGCCGGCGACGTTGGCCTGCTTGCCGTCGAGGTACTTGAACGCGTCGGGCGAGCAGTCGAGGTCGGTCAGCCCGCTGAGGATCTCCCGCGCGCGCGGCCCGGCTAGGTTGACCGCCGACAGCCCCTGGGTCACGTCGGTCAGCTGGACCCGCATCCGCCAGTCCGCCAGCCACCACGAGAACCACTCCTCGACCGCGCCGGCGCCGCTCGAGGTGGTGGTGACGTAGAACGTGTCCTCGTCGATCCGGCAGATCGTGCCGTCGTCGACGATCCGCCCGGCGTCGGAGCTGATCACGCCGTAGCGAATCCGGCCGGGCTTGAGATCGCTGAAGCGATTGGGATACAGGCGGTCGAGGAACTCGCCGGCGTCGGGTCCGCGGACGAGCAGCTTGCCGAGCGTGGAGACGTCGATCAGCCCCGCGGCCTGGTGCACCGCGAGCGCCTCGGCCTGCGCGTCGCCGTAGTCGTACGCGCGGCGCCAGTCGCCGGCCCACTTGACGTTCGCGCCGAGCTCGCGGTGGCGGCCGTGGATCGAGGATCGCTTGGCCGGCTCGAACGGCCGCCCGGCCAGGATCCCCATCGGCACCGATACCCACGGCGGGCGCGCGGTCGTGGTGCCGACCTGCTCGAGGCTCTGCCCGGTCTCCTTGGCCATCAGCCGGATCGCCGGGAGCTGGCACATGCGGCCCTGGCACGGGCCCATCGTGACGGTCGTGTAGCGCTTTGACAGCTCGATCGAGTCGTAGCCCTCCTCGACGCTCAGCTTGATGTCCTTGGCGGTGACGTCCTCGCACAGGCACGCGAAGCACTTGCCGTGGCCGGCGCCGCTCACCGGCGGCGGGACCGCGACCGCGTCGGACTCGCCGCCCGCCACGTCGCCGACGGCGGTCACGTTGGCGGGAAGCTCGTCGAGGACGAAGCATCCGCGTGCGGCGTCGTAGCGCGTCTGGGCCCCGGCCTGGAGCAGCAGCGACGTCGCGGGAGCGAACCCACCCGACACGACGACGAGATCGCACTCGAACGTCTTCTCGACCGACGCCCCCTCGACCCCGATCGGCCCGAGGACGGCGGCCTCCACCAGCTTGCCGCCCTTCGCCTCGAGGATCGCGTGGCCGGCGAGCACCTCGATCCCGCGCTCTGAGAGCTGCCGCGCGGCCGCGCTCCTGGTCTCGCGCAGGTCGGCGACCGCGACGATCTGGACGCCGGCGTCCGCGAGCTTCGCCGCCGCCTCGAGTCCACGGTCCGAGGTCGTCGCGACCACGGCTCGGGCGCCCGGGCTCACGGCATATAGCTGAATCAGGCGGAGCGCGCCGCCCGACAGCATCACTCCGGGAAGGTCGTTGCCGGCGAACACGAGCGGCTGCTCGATCGCGCCGGTGGCGAACACGTGGCGGCGAGCGCGGATCTGGTGCAGCGTGTCGCCCTGCCACACGGGCACCATCCCGTCGAAGTGGCCGAGTGCGCTCGCCCGAGCGAGAACCTCGACGCCGGAGATCAACTCGATCGGAAGCGGCCCCTCGTCGACCAGCACGACGTCCTCGCCCTGCGCGGCGGCGGCGGCCGCGGCCTCGCGCCCGGCGCTTCCGCCACCGATGACGAGCACGTCCGCGTGACGGCGGCGGTATTCGGTCCGCCACTCGCGGTCGGGCTGCTGCTTGCGCAGGACGCCGAGACCGGCGGCGTGCCTCAGCACCTTCTCGTACACCGGCCACAGCTTGCGCGGGCGGATGAACGTCTTGTAGTAGAAGCCGGGCGGGGTGAACTTTGTCCCGACGATGTCCGTCGCACGCATCACGTCGAGCTCGAGACCGGGCTGGGCGTTCAAGTGCTCGACCCGCATCCCCTCGCGGGCCGGCTCGGTGCACGCGCGCACACCGGGCGCGCCGTCGACCGCGACGATGCAGTTCGGGCACTGTCCGGCGCAGCACAGCAGCCCGCGCCGGCGGTGGTACTTGAAGCTCCGTGAGAACGTGCGACGCCCGGCGGCGTACAGCGCCGACCCGACGGTGTCGCCCTCGTAACCCTCGACCGGCTTGCCGTCGAACGTGAACCGGATCACGCCCAGGCGGTTGATCAGCTCGCCGGGCTGGTTCGGCAGCCGGCTCACGCGGCGTCCCCGTCGTCGGGCTCGCCGGGCAACGCGGTCAGGAGGACCTCGTTGGTCCGGGTATCGCGCTCGGCGACGAACCACGCGCGGCACCCCGAGCGATGGAACCACCACTCGCGCTGGACGCCGGCGACGTTTCGGCGGAAGTAGTTGTACTCGCCGAGCTCCCTGAGCGTGGGGCGGGACCGCGGCCGCGCGGAGATCTCACCGCCGTAACCGAAGTCGGTCACCTCGCGGACGCCGCAGTTGGGGCAGGTCAGGAGATAAGACATGACGCGTCTTGCCAGGGCAAACCTACGCCCGTCCCTGTGATCCTGTCCAATATCTGATTAAGCTCTATTGATTCGCTGAACGAATCATGGAACTGCGCCAGCTTCGCTACTTCGTCGCGGTCGCGGAAGAGCTCCACTTCCGCCGCGCCGCCGAGCGCCTGCACATCTCGCAGCCACCGCTCAGCCAGCAGATCCGCGCGCTCGAGGACGAGCTCGGGTTCGCGCTGCTGACCCGCACGCGCCGGCGAGTCGAGCTCACGCCGGCCGGGGCGGCGTTCCTGCGCGACGCCCGAGCGCTGCTCGGCGAGCTCGAGGGTGCGGTCGCCACCGCCCGGCGGATCGACGCCGGCCAGACCGGACGGCTGCGGGTCGCGTTCGTCGGCTCGGCGCTGCTATCGATCGTCCCCGGGACCGTCGAGCGGTTCCGGGCGTCGCGGCCGGGCGTCGCGATCGAGCTGCGCGAGCGCTCGACGGTCGACCAGCTGCGCGCGGTCGCCGCCGGCGTGGTCGACGTCGGGCTGGTGCGCCCCCCGATCGAAGACGGCGGGGGCCTGCGAGCGGAGATCGTGCTGCGCGAGCGGACCGTGGCGGCGTTGCCGGCCGCTCATCCGCTAGCGACCCTGACCCGGGTGCCGCTCCGCCGGCTGGCGGCCGAGCCGCACGTGCTGTTCCCCCGCGATCAGGCGCCCGGCTTTCACGACCTGCTGATCGCGGCCTTGGCCGGAACCGGCGCCGGCCCGCGGGTGATCCAGTACGCGCCCGAGATGCTGACGATCATCGGACTGGTCGCCGCCGGCACGGGCGTGTCGCTGGTGCCGGACTCGGTCAGCCGGCTCGCGCTCGACGGGGTCGCCTACCGCTCGGTGACCGGCGCGCCACGGTCAGAGCTCGTCGCGATCACCCGCGCCGGCGACGACTCGGCGCTCGTGCGCGCGTTCGTGGCCGAGGCGGTGGCGGCCGGAGAAACCGCCCGCCCGAGCGGCCGCGACACGACCTAGACTCGCGGCGATGTCGTTGCACCTGTTCGCGGGTCTGCGTGTGCGGGACTTTCAAGCCGCACGAGCGTGGTACGACCGGCTACTCGGCGAGCCGGCGTTCTTCCCCCACGCCACCGAGGCGGTGTGGACGCTTGCCGAGGAGCGGTCGATCTACGTCGTCGAGCACCCCGATGGCGCCGGCAAGTCCGTCGTGACGGTGTTCGTCGACGACCTCGACGCCCACGTCGCCGCGATCGCCGACCGCGGGCTCGAGCCCGACGAACGGGAGACGCTCTCGAACGGCGTGCGTAAAGCCGTCTTCCGCGACCGCGACGGCAACGAGGTCGCCTTCGCCGGCGCCCCGCTCGACGCCGGCTCGTAGCCCGACGGTGGGAACATGGAGCCGTGGCGCATGTGGGAGTCTCGAATCTGGCCTACGCCCATCCGGGCGGTGACCTCCTCTTCTCCGAGGTCTCCTTCCGCGTCTCACCGGGGCAGCACGTCGGCCTGGTCGGGACGAACGGGGTCGGCAAGAGCACGCTGCTGAAGATCCTGGTCGGCGAGTTGCCGCCCGACGAGGGCGAGTACGCCGTCGGTGGGCTGCTCGGCTACATGCCCCAGGACGTCGGCGTGAGCGACGGCGACCGGACGGTGCGGGCGCTCCTGCTGTCGATGGCGCCGCGCGCCGTGCGCCTCGCCGGCGAGAGCACGCTCGCGCTCGAGGCCGAGCTGGAGGCCGGGGATCCGTCGGCGGGGATGAAGCTGGGCGAAGCGATCGCCGACTGGTCCGCGCTCGGCGGTTATGAGTTGGAGGGCCACTGGGACGCGTCGTGCCGGCGCATCATCGGCGTGTCGTTCGCCGAGGTTGCCGATCGACCGGCGCGGACGCTGTCCGGTGGCGAGCGCAAGCAGCTCGTTCTCGACGTGTTGTTCGCCTCCGATGCCGAGGTTCTGCTGCTCGATGAGCCGGACAACTTCCTCGATGTCCCCGCGAAGCTGGCGCTTGAGCGCCGCATCCGGGCGTCCAAGAAGACGATCGTGATGATCTCGCACGACCGTGAGGTCCTCGCCGGCGCGGTCGGGACGATCGTGACCCTCGAGGGTAACGGCGCGTGGGTGCATGGCGGCTCCTACGCCACCTACGCCCAGGCACGCGAGGACCGCCAGCGGCGGCTCGGGGACGCCGTCAAGCGATGGAACGAGGAGGAACGCCGGCTGTTCCGCCTGATGAAGACGTTCAAGGAGCGCGCTCGCTACGCCCCGGACTGGGCAAAGCGAGCCGACGCGATGGAGACGCGATGGCGCCGCTTCCGCGCCGGCGGCCCGCCGCCGTCGCCGGTCGCCGACCAGGCGATCGCCGTTCGGATCCGCGGCGGCGATTCCGCGCGCGTCGTGCTCGACCTGCGGTCGCTGGAGATCGCCGGACTCGTGGCGCCGTTCTCGGAGGAGATTCACTTCGGCGAGCGCATCGGCGTCATCGGTCCCAACGGCTCAGGCAAGAGCGCGCTGGTGAATGTGCTGGCGGGCGCCAGAGTCGCCGACAGCGGACAGCTTCGGACCGGCCCGCGGGTCTCGACCGGGTTGTTCACCCAATTGCAGTCGCGCGCCGACTTCTCCGGCCGGGTCGTGCTCGACATCGTGATGGCGCGGCGCGGCGACATGCAGGCGGCGATGGGCGCGCTCGCGCGTTACGGGCTGGCCGATGCCGCCCGTCGCCAGTACGACGTGCTCAGCGGCGGCGAGAAGGCGCGCCTCGAGGTACTCATACTCGAGCTCGAGGGCCACAACCTGCTGCTGCTCGACGAGCCGACCGACAACCTCGACACCGATTCATCCGAGGCGCTCGAGAAGGCTCTGGACAGCTTCGAGGGCACGGTCGTGGCCGTGTCTCACGACCGCGCGTTCCTCCGTCGCATGGACCGGTTCCTGATGGTCCTTCACGACGGCGGCGTCCTGTCGTTCCCCTCCTATGACTCCGCGCTCGAGGCGCTGCTCGACCCCCCGCACGCGGCCGAGGTTCGCCTCGCCAAGCCCCTGTAGCCCAACGGGTTCTCGCTTAGGCGGCGGCGGTGAAGATCTGGAACGCGAGCGGCGCGTCGATCCGCCCGTCGTCGCGGGTGATCGGCGCGATCTGGCGTTCGATCGCCTCCCACGCGGCGTCGAAGGAGTCCGCGGGCACGCCGAAGAACCCGAGCGCTTCGTCGTCGACGATCGTGTCACGGTCGACGGTCACGACCAGGTCGTGCGGCGTGTGGCTGACCTCGCGCCAGCCGCTCGCCTCGAGAATCGACGTGGTGTGCTCCGGGTCGGCCAGGCTGAACGGATGCGTCGGGCTCTTGCCCGGTGCCGGCGGCGGTGGCGGTGGCACGATCCCGGCGAGCGCCGGGCCCGTGAACCAGGGATTGCAGATCGGGAGCCCGCCAGCACGCGAACCCCAACCGGCCGCCGCCGACAAGCTGGCCGCGGATGTTCGCGAACGCGGTCTCGGGCTCGTCGAAGAACATCACCCCGAACTGGCTGACTGCCGCATCGAACGGGCCGCCCGGCACGGTCTCGCGCTGCACGTCGGCGACGACGAACGAGACGTTGCCGCGCGCCCTGCGCCTCGCCGCGAGCGCGCGCGAGCTCGAGCAGCGGCGCCGAGATGTCCGCGCCCACGACCGAGCCGTCGCCGACGACCCCAGCGGCCGCGAGCGCGGCGACGCCACCGCCGGTGCCGATGTCGAGCACCTTGTCGGCCGGCGCCAATCGCAACTCACCGAGCAGGACGTCGGTGACCGCCGTGGTCAGCCGCTCGCGCTTCGGCCACGCCGCCGCCCACGCACAATCGTTCCAGCGGCGGCGCTCGGCCTCGTTCGTCTCGATCTCGTTCATGTGCGGATCCTACGCAGTAGGCTCGAGGTCGTGAGCTCGGAACCTTCGGATGTGTCGGCCCTCAGTTCGGACCAGGACACCGCCGGAGAGGCGCCGTCGATCGAGTGGATCCGTGCGTTCGTCGCGCGGTGGCTCGAGGCGTGGAACTCCCATCAGGCCGATCGCGTTTTGTCGCTACTCACCGAGGACGTGGAAGTCCGTGACGACTCGTGGCCCAGGACGATGCACGGCCACGCCGACGTCCGCGAGTTTCTCGAGGCGCTGTGGCGCGCGGTCCCGGACATGACCTTCGAGCTGCTCGACGGGCCGTATCTGATCCCCGGCGAGCCTCGCTCGTCGTTCCACTGGCGCGGCTTCGGCACGTTCACCGGGCGAATGGATCCCCCCGGCTTCGCCCCGACCGGGCGCCGATGGGAGGTCGACGGCGCCGACTTTCACGAGTACCGCGACGGGCGCGTTGCCAGGCTCAGGGTCGCATTCGACATGATGACCCTCGCCCGCCAGCTGGGTGTCCTGCCCGCCACCGGGAGCCGCGGGGAGTCGGCCATGGCCGCCGCCCAGCGCTGGACCACCTGGGTTCACCACGAGTATCGGCGGCGGCGAAGCGCCGTCACATAGACCAGCGGCACCCGACGGTCCCCGGTCGTTCCTCGGGATCCCGCGACCGGTCTAGAGGATGCGCTCTATCGTAAGTCGGCGGGTGCCCCGTGGGGTCGTGACCTCGACCGTGGCGCCGGCGCGGTGATCCAAAAGGGCCTTCCCGACGGGGGATTCCACGGATAGCTTGCCCCGCGTTCGGTCGGCCTCCGTGGCGCCCACGATCGTCCACGTGTGTACGTCACCCGTCTCCTCGTCGCGGACCTCGGCGGAACGCCCGAAGGCAAACGCCGCCTCGCGGCCCTCGGCAACCTCGACGACGACGGCATTGCGCCGCCGTTGCCGTAGACGAAGGATCCGGGTCTCGAGGTGGGCCTGGTCCTCCTTCGCTGCGTGATACTCGCCGTTCTCCTTGAGGTCACCGTGGCCGCGGGCCGTGAGGATCCGCGCAGCGATGTCACGGCGCCCGACAGTCTCGAGTTCTTGGATCTCCGCTTCGAGGGCCGCAAGGCCCGCCTCGGTGATCGGCTCGCCGTCGTGCTCGGGTGTGCTCATCGACGCATTCTGGCGCGTCCGGCCACCGCGGAGCGGGCGCCGGCCGAGAATGCTTCTCGGCCGGGCTCGCTCGATTGGCCGTTCAGGCTTTGATCTCGTTGTGAACGCGAGCCACCATCGGCTCGTTAATCTCGACGCCGGCAGCGGTCAGGATCGGGACGAGGGTCGTCCCAAATGCCTCGAATGCCGCCTCCGACTCCCACACGTCGAACACCTGGATCTCGCCGTTTGTCTCGAGCGCGACATGGGAGATGCGTCCGTCCGGGGCTCCCGCCCCCGCCTCTTCAAGCTGGCGCAACGTCGTGTCGTACTTCTCTTGCGTGAATCCCTTGCCTGTGATGTAGAACCCCAGTGCCATTCGACCCCGAATCCTTTCGCGCGGTATGCGCGGTGGCTTGCCCAGCAATGCGGGCGACTGTACTTCATTAGACCGAGGCCGCCGCTGCCGAAGTGCACAGGGACTACGGCGCCGGCGTGGAGGACGGTGATACTGATGGGGCCGCCACGCTCGGCCATTGAACGCACCGCGGTTACGGTCACCAGTGCGACGAGGACGGGATAGTGGTCGCTCGGCCGCCGGGCGGGCTCGTCTGCGAAGCTCTAGGCGATGCAGCTCGGTGAGTTCGGCGTGTGGACGACGTATCGCGCGATCGGCGAGGAGAACGCCGGCGAGGCCGCGAAGCTCGTCGAGGATCTCGGATTCGGCACTTTCTGGCTGGGTGGGTCTCCGCAGCTGCCCGCGCTCGGGCCGCTGTTGGAGGCGACCGAGCGGATCGTCGTCGCCACCGGGATCCTCAACGTCTGGGCCAGCGAGCCCGATCGCGTGGCGAGTGATTTCGCCGAGCTCGACGCGCGTTTCCCGGGACGCGTTCTGCTCGGTATCGGCATCGGCCATCCCGAGGCCACCAGCCACTACACCAGGCCCCTGGCGGCGATGCAGTCGTTCCTCGACGGACTCGACGCGGCAACCGCGCCAGTACCGCGAACCCGACGGTGCCTGGCAGCACTTGGCCCGAAGATGCTCAAGCTCAGCGCCGAGCGCTCGCTGGGCACCCACACCTACTTCGTCTCCGTCGCGCACACGCGAGCCGCCCGCCGTGCCCTCGGTGAGACGCCCATCCTCGCGCCAGAACTGGCTTGCGTGCTCGACGATGACACCGAGTCAGCGAGAGCCAGGGCACGCGCCTACGCGGCGATGTACCTCGGACTCCGCAACTACACGAACAACCTCCTCAACCACGGCTTCAGCGACCACGACATCGCGAACGGAGGCTCAGACCAACTGATCGACGCGATCATCCCGCACGGCGGCGCCGGCGAGATCGCAGCAGCAGCGCGCCAGCACCTGAGCGCCGGCGCCGATCACGTCTGCCTCCAGACCGTCGGTGTCGATGGGATCCCGCGCTCGGAGTGGACCGCCCTCGCGTCCGCCCTCGGCACCGGCGACCCCGTCGTAACCTGACCCACAGCGGCTCGCGCGCGCCAGCGGACTCAAACGCTCAGCGCCACCGAGGCGAGCGCGAGCGCTTGAGGACTCCGACGCCGGGACTAGCCGTCCTGCCTTGCCCAACCCGTGCGCAGGCATGTTGCCGTACACGGCCTCGTACTGTCCGTCTTTGACGAGGTACGTCTCGTGCCAGATACCGGTCCGCCCGGTCCTGCCCACTCGGCGCCAGTAGCGACGCCACACATCCAAGTGCGGATCGTCCTTGTCCTTGGCGAATGCCTCCAGGTGCTCAAATGATCGCCAGTACTGCACGATCGTCGGGATGCCCATCTCGTAAGCCAAGAGCCCCTTCTCTGGATGAGCCACGAGATAGTCGAGCATGTGTTTCATCCCGCGTCGGCCACCCAGATCAACGAGGCTGCGCGCAACCTGCAGCTTGTTGTTGATCCGCGCCCCGATGAGAAAGACCACGAAGTCGCCGTCGATCTCGACGGTCATTCGTCTGCCAGCTACCTCGCCCACAGCTATCACCCCTTGGTTGTGTCGTGCCGCAGCCATCCTACTTCCGAGCGTTGGTGGCGCGTCGTCCACCTGCGGCTGTCATCCGATTTGGGCGATGCGTCAGCGGGCGTTAGGGACGATCGTCCTCAGGATGGGGACGCTTCGTGCAGCAAATGCGACAACCCGGGCGTGCCTCAGCGATCTTGCGGCTCTTAGGAGGATGACGGATGCCTCGGTTCATCACGCGGCTAGCTCCCTTTCACGGGACTAAGTCTTTGCGAGTCACGGTTACCTGGCGGAAGGCTAGGGTTCGTAGGATCAGCTTCGACTACGCGAGGCCGCACGCGCTCCGCCGCTTCCTCGAGAGCCTCAGATGGTGAGTAACACGTAATCCGCGCCAGCCGCTCGGGCCATATGCGCTCAGCCGAGGGCACCGCGCATCTGGTTAGACCCAACCCTTGCGGTGGAAAAAGGCCAGGAGCCCGGCGCAGGTGGCGAGCATGCTGCCGACCCCGATCACCCAGAAGGTCCACTCAGGAGTGATTAGGTGGGTAACGAGAAAAGCAAAGTTTTGGCCGAAGAAGCCGGTGATGAACCCGAGTGGCAGGAAGATAGTCGCGATCACGGTGAGCTGCTTCATGACGTCGTTCTGGCGATTGCTGACGGTCGATAGGTAGAGGTCGGTCGCGCCGGAGAGCAGGTCACGGTATGAGTCGATCAGGTCGCTGATGCGGATTAGGTGGTCGTAGATATCGCGGAAGTAGTCGCGCTCGTCGAGCGTGAGGCCAGGGAGCTCGGCGATCTGATCGACCGAGCTGACGAATAGGTCGCGCTGTGGGGTTATGACCTTGCGCATCGCGACGAGCTGGCGCTTGAGCGAGAACAGTCGCTTGAGCTGATGGTCGGTGGGGTTCGCGAGCACGGCGGTCTCGAGGTTGTCGATCTCGTTGTCCATCTCGGCGAGTAGCGGGAAGAAGCTGTCGACGAGGGCATCCAAGACGCGGTAGAGCAGGAACTGCTCGCTGTGGAGCGCGCGGCCATCTAACTGCGCGCGTTCCTGGTCAAGGGCCGGCAGCGGATCGCGGTGGAGCGTGATCAGGTAATGGCCCGAGATGAACATGTGCACCTCGCTTACCGGGTCGGGATCGTTCTTGCGGTGTTTCCGAGCGCCGCAAAAAACGAGAAAGATGTAATCGCCGTAGTTGTCCAGCTTCGGACGCTGGCCGAAATGCGCGCTGTCCTCCAGCGCGAGAGGATGGAAATCGAAGATGTCGCGAAGCTGGGCGAGCTCGGCGCGCCCAGGAGCCTCGAGGTCGAGCCAGAAGAACTCATCGCGCTCCAAGTGGTCACGGATCCGCGCCTCGTCGATGCTGGTAAAGGACGGCACCACAAAATGGAACTTGTCCCCCGCAGCTTGCGGGTCCACAGCTTGGGCCTTGCCGACAGGCATATTCTCCTCCTCGGTCGCGTCTGCCCGGATATTGTCCCGCCAAGCGGAGCCGCGTCAGCGGACCCGCGCGTCGTTACACGGGCCCGACCGAACCCGACATTCCGGTCCGAACGTTCCGTATTCGCGCTGCCGCCTCCCTGCGGGCGGTCGCTGTCTGCGCAGTTCGATCCTGCGCTAGCCGCCCGGTAGAGAGTGCTCGAACTGCTTAATCTTCGGTAAGAGGGATTTGCGTTCGATCGACAGGAGCGAGATATGGGCCTACGGGACAAGCTCACGGGCCTTCGCGAGCAGGCCCAAGAGGCGGTCGCGGAGCACAAGGAGCAGATCCAGAGCGGAATGGAGACGGCCGGCGCGGCCGTCGACCGGAAGACGCATGGCAAGTACACGGACAAGATCGCCGAGTACGGGCAGAAGGCAGCCGACGCGATCGAGAACTTCAGCGGCCAGGCATCCGGCGAGCCCACGGGCGAGCATCCGGACGCGCCGGCGGCAGGGGATCCGTCGGCCGCGAAGTCGGGCGGAAAGCCCGCCGCCGGGTGAGCGAATCGCCGAATACCGGCCGGGTCGCCGTCGCCCCGAGGAAGGACGACAGCTATGCGTAAGATCCCCGCCATGAGCATCGTCAAGATCAACGCGATCACCGTGCCGCGGGAGCGGTTCAATGAGTTCGAGCAGCGATTCGCATCCCGAGCCGGGAAGGTGGAGGATGCTCAGGGCTTTGAGGGATTCGAGCTGCTGCGTCCCAATGACGAGCGCGAGGTCTGCCTGGTGCTGACCCGCTGGCGTTCGGAAGAGGATTTCGAGGCCTGGGTCGCCAGCCGAGACTTCGCCGCCGGTCACGCTCAGCACCGCCAGAGCGGGCCGGTCGGGACGGCTAGCGAGCTGTGGTCTTTCGATGTCCTTGAGCGCAAGGATGGCTGAAGTCGATCGCGGTTGAGCCCCGGTGCGCCGTCCGAGCGTGCCGCGAGGACCGCGCGCGTGCGTTCGCTCGATCGCGCTGGGACAGCCTCCGCTCAGCAGAAGCTGAGGTTCGTGCACGGAGGTTCCCGCTGGTGCCGGCCGCCGATCGCGCCGCATGGACAAAACGCGGTGGCCGATCTTAGACAACTGGAGGAGGTGGCGAGACGCGACATCCACGATCCTGAGTGGCGTGCTTACTCTTGTTGATCGGCTTCAGCCAGGCCGGACTTCAGATAGTCAAATCGCTGACGTTCGCCATACGGTGACTATCGACGTCGCGGTCCTTAACACCCTCTGTCATGATCACCGCCACCGTTCCCGAGACGTTGGCGCGCCAGGTTGAAAATGAATGCACCATTTGATCTCGCGGCAGCGACTGAGGCCTACGCGGCATATCTCAACGCGCCGCGAGGAGTCTTCGACGCCGGCGAGCAACAGATGCTCGACGAGGACCTCGCCAAGGCTCGCGCCGCCCTCGAGACCGCGTGGCTTCAAGCCAAGCCTGTACGACAGCCGGACTAGTGCTCACCCGACCTTAGCGGTGCCGCTAGCCGCATTCCCTGCGTGGAGCAGTGTGTTTAGCCACGTGGATGATGACGCCGCTTCGGCCGTTTGCGATTCTCCAAGCATGCTCGGTGGTTCGCCTTTGGACAAAGACCCCGGCGCCGCCCACGGCGGCGGCGAGAGGAGAGCGCGCACATGACCTATCTCACCGACGGTGTGCACTTGTACGAGAAGATCAAATGGTGTGAGAACTTCGGCCTGACCGGAGGCGGCTGGCTCACTGTCCGCGACTGTCGAACCGACAACGTGCGGGTGATGTGCCAGCTCGAGGCGGCCCTGTGCGAGCCCGTCGATAGACGCTCCGCTAGGTAACCTAAGCGCCCACACGAGCAGTGGCCGGGAGTCGCGGGACTGCTTCGTCCATCGGAGCTGCCAGGCCTCCGTCGTCGATCCCCGGAGCCCTCAAAGCACGTCCGCGAAGCGGCAATCGATCCCAGGGGTGTCGCTCTGCTGTACGCCGGCGGCTCCGTAGCCGTTGGCGCGTTTCGTTCCCGCCGTCCCGAGTCTCTGTCGCGCCGAACGAGTCAAGGCGCGCGTTCCGATGCTCCGGGATGATGGAGGAATGGAACGGCTCTTCCATAGTCTGTCCATACCGGCCACGGCTGGATGGCACCTTCAACCCCATCGGGTAACGGCACGCGAGCGCGTGCCTGTCACTTTCGAGAAGGGAGCGCTAGCGGAGCGCTCAGGCGACTAGCCGAACGCCGGGCTGGAACATGTGGCTCCCCAGCGGGTGGCGAGTCCAGTGTCGCCGCCGATGTATCATTCTCGGTGGGAGGTTTCGATGCGCGTCCGAGCTCTGGTTGTCGCCGTTGTCATCGTGATAAGTGCGGTCGCTCCGATCGCGCTCGCGCAAGGAATGTCGGAGGTCCCCGGTTCTTCCGGCCGACGACCTGCGTGCGCGCGGCCCGGAACATGATGCGCCTGCTTCGACACTGCACGTCGTCGAACGGCTACAGCCCGTCGCAGTGGCGCAACGCCGTGCGGGCCAGCATGGCGCTGCTGAAGGTGCGCGTCCTGTCCTCGAGGGCGGCGCTGGTCACCGATCCGCTGCTCGACCACGAGACGCTCGTGCGCGGTGGGCACGGCTGGCTGTTCTCTCACGGCTGGCCGCCCGTCGAGTGCTGATCGCACGACCGGCGCTGCGGCGGACCGCTTCTCGTTTCCGGGCGGGACCGAGATCCGCTGTCGCCTGAGCGGCCGGGCAGGCGACTAGGCTGTGCCGCGTGTCGAACATCGGGGTGCTGCGCGAGGGGCCGCTGCATGCTTCGGTCAAGGCGATGCTGGCGCGCCCGGGGGACCGGTTTGAAGTGCCGGTCGGACGGTTCGTCATTGACCTGGTTCGCGCGGATGGCGAGTTGGTCGAGGTACAGACCGGCGGTTTCTCCGCGCTGGGACCCAAGCTGGACGCGCTACTCGATGAGCACCGGTTTCGGATCGTTTATCCGGTACCCGCGGAGCGACGGATCGTCCGCGTCGATGAGGATGGCCAGGTGACCTCGGTTCGGCGTTCGCCAAAGCGCGGCGGGCTGCTGGAGGTGTTTCACAGGCTCGTCGCGTTTCCGTCGCTTCTGACCCATCCGCACCTGACCGTCGAGGTGCTGTTGCTGCGCGAGGATCACGTTCGCGGGGCTAGGGCTACGACGAAGCGTCGTCGGACCCGCGATCCAGGTGAGCGGCGCCTAGTCGAAGTGCTCGATCGCGTTGAACTCCAAGGTGCCGCCGGCGTGTTGGGCGTGCTCCCGGCGCTCCCCTCAGACCCGTTCAGCACGAGGGAGGTCGCGGAGCTCCTGGGCTGCAGCGTGCTGCTCGCCCAGCGGACGGTCTACTGCCTGCGCGTGATCGGGATCATCGAGGGCGCCGGTAAGCGCGGCCCCACACCGCTGCACCAGCGACGCTGCGAGGCTCCGCTGGTGACGTGAATCACCCGGCTGCCTTGGTCTGTCGCGAGGGGTAGGTATCACGCTTTTCAGCTGCCGCTGGGGCAAACCGCGACAATGAGACCGCATGAGGAATCTGCCTACCGCACCCATTGCGGCGACTGGGCTGATCGGGGGCTTCGCTGTCGCGGTGGGGTCAGGGTCTCGGGCGCTCGGCGGGTTGGTGCTCGCGATCTGCGGCCTTGCCTGCATCGCGATTTGGTTGCAACGCGACGGGCATCAAATTGCGATCAGGCTCACGATCGCGGGATTGCTCGCGTTCGCGCTCTCACATCTTCTGGGGCTGATCATCGGGGCGTGGCCGGCGGTCCTGGTCACGGCGGCCGGCACCGCCGCCTTGTGCTGGCGAGCGTCGGACCGCCGGCTAACGGACGCCCGGTGACAAGGCGGAAGCGGCTGCGCCGGCGTGGCACCTTGGCGTTGTAGCCTGCTGGCGTGAACGAGCGGGTGCTCGCCGGCGTGTCGGTCCGGGAATGGGGAGATGCTGCAGGTCCCGCGATCCTGCTGTGGCCCGGTCTGGGCTCTAACAGTGCCTACTTCGCTGCCATCGCCCCGGCGCTGCCGGGTCGCGCTGCGGCCGTTGATCCCCCTGGCTTTGGTCGTTCGGCACCTCTCGATCGCTACACATCCGAGCGGCTCGTCGAGCTGGCGTCCACTGTCGCCGATGCCTGTGGCTGTTGGGCGATGGTCGCCCACTCGCTCGGCGCGTATCTCGCCGTCGGCGTGGCGGGCGACCCGCCGCCCGGACTCCGCGCGGTGGTGTTGCTCGATGGTGGGTTCATGAACGCTGCAGCGATGTCCGAGATTGGGATGCCGGTTACCTCTGGGCGCGAGCAGTTGATCGCGTGGATGCGGGCGAACGAGATGCGCTTTCCAGACTGGGAGACCGCGATCCGGAGCCTGGCGACGATGATCGGTGGCGAGCCGAGCCCGATGCTCGAGGCCTACATCCGCGAGGTATTCGTCGAGGTCGATGGTGAGATCTGCCAGCCCGCATCGCTCGAGGAGATGGCCGACCAGGTTCTGGCAGTCGTGGGCGACGATGTGCTCACTCAAGCCCAGCGTGTGCGGGTCCCGACACTTCTGGTCGCCAGTGGGCAGCCCGCCGACCGCCGGGAGACCAGAGAGCAGGCCTGGCGCCGCTTTGCGGATTCATCGCCTTTGATCGAGTTGCACGTCGCCAACGCCTGGGGCCACAACGCGATCTTGCAGGACTGCCAGGCATCGACGCGACTGATTGCGGACTGGCTCGAGCGTCATCGCTGAAGCTGGCTCAGCGACACGGCGCTCAGCCGACGGACCGGCTGACCACCCAGCGATGCTTGCCGATCTGTCGCCGGCGGTCGAACCCGTGGCGCTCGAACATCGCCACCGTCGCGTTGTTCAGGAACGACCCCGACACCTTCCGGCCCTCGGTGTCCTCCGGGTAGCTCTCCACGAACCCGCCGCCCAGTCGCGCGATTTCGTCGAGCGCTCCGGCAAGCGCAGTGTCGGCGACTCCTTGGTGGCGATGGGTGCGACCGACGAAGAAGCAAGTGATCCGCCAGTCCGGAAGCTCGCGCAGCCCTTCGCTGTACGCCTTCTGATGCTTGATACGAGGTAACTCGTCAGGTGAGCCAAACTGACACCACCCGACACAGCGCGAGCCGTCATAGACGAGCGCGGCGTGCGCGCGCCCTTCCCGCACCCGCGCCTCCTTGAGCGCGCGCCGCTGGTCGGGGGTGTGGACTCCGTTACGGCCCTCGGCGTGGAAGCCCAGACACCAGCACCCATCCCAGACTCCGTGATGGTCCTCCATCAACTGCGCGTACGCCGGCCACGTTTCGACGTCGAGCGGCTTCGTAGCGAGACCCACGACCGTGAGGGCTTTAAAGACCCAGCGACCGGGAGATGATCTCGCGCTGGATCTCGCTGGTTCCGCCGTAGATCGTGGTGACAATCGTGTGACGGACGTGGCGCTCCATGTCGTACTCGGTGGCGTAGCCATACCCGCCCATCATCTGCATGCCCTCGAGCGCGGTGCGTTTGGCGGTCTCGGTCGCCTTGAGCTTGGCCATCGAGGCCTCACGCGGCAGCATCTTGTCCGGGTTCGCATCGACCGCCTCCGCCACGCCATAGACGAGGTGCCGGGTGGCCTCGATCTCGGTGGCCAGGTCCGCCAGTCGGTGCGCCAACGTCTGGAAGCTGCCGATCGTCTTGCCGAACTGCTTGCGCTCCTTCACGTACGCGAGCACGTCCTCGAACGCCCGCTCGGCCATCCCGAGTGCCTGCGCCGCGATGATCAGCCGCTCGTTGTTGAGCCCGGCCATGAGCTGCATCCAGGCGTAGTCGGGACGGCCAACGACCCGCTGCTCGGGGACGTGGCAGTCGGTGAAGAACATGTCGTTGACCTCGCGCCCGCCCATCGTGTCGATCCCGCGGATCTCCAGCCCGTCGAGTTCCCGCGGCACCGACAGCATCGTCAGCCCCTCGTGCTTGTTTTCGGTTCGCGAGGTGCGGCACACGAGCAGGATGTGGTCGGCGGCGTGGGCGCCCGTGATCCAGGTCTTCTGCCCGTTGATCACGTAGCCGCCGTTGGCGCGCTCGGCCCGGCAGGAGAGGTTGCCGACGTCCGACCCGGCCTCGGGCTCGGACATCGCGATCGCGTAGACGGTGCCGGCGACGATCCCGGGGAGGATCTCTTCCTTGAGCGTGTCCGTCCCGAACAGCTCGACCGGGCGCGCGGACATCATCGTCACCGGGAAGAAGCCCATCGGGATCTGCCCGCGCGAGAACTCCTCGCACAGCAGGCAAAGGTCGACCGAGCCGCCGCCAGTGCCGCCGTACTCCTCCGGAATCGCGGCGCCGAGCCAGCCCAGCTCGGCGATCTTCGCGTAGATCTCGGGGTTGTGGGGCTCGGTCCCGTTTTGGGTGAGCGCGTCGCGCTGCTCGCGCGTCCCGCACTCGCGCTTGGCGAAGTCGCGGATCGCTTCGACGAACGCGCGCTGCTCGTCGGTCAGGTTCAAGTTGATGCTCCTCTTGGTGCGCCGGGTGCTGTCGCAGCCGAGACTACCTTCCCGATCGCGCGCGGGGACCGCTGGGATAATCGGGCGCATGGCGGATCGCACGGTAATCAGGACCGGCGCCTGAGCCCGATGCTGATCCGCCCAGCGAACCCCGCCGGCGATGCGGAAGCGATCGCAAACATCTACGCGCCGTTCGTCAACGACACGGTCATCTCGTTCGAGGACGTGGCGCCGACGGCGGCCGAGATGGTTGCTCGAATCGAGCGGTTATCGGAGGCCCACGCCTGGTTGGTGGCCGACGACGGAGGGGAGATCCTCGGCTACGCGTACGGCTGCCCGCACCGGGAGCGCGCCGCGTATCGGTGGGCGACCGAGGTCAGCGTGTACGTCGACCCGCGACACCAGAGGCGGGGCGCCGGCCGCGCCTTGTACGAGACGCTGTTCGGATTGCTCGCCGACAAGGACTACCGCATTGCGCTGGCCGGCATCGCGCTGCCGAACGACGCCAGTGTCGGGCTCCACGAGGCGTGCGGGTTCAAGCTCGTGGGCGTGTACCCGGGGATCGGCTTCAAGCACGGCACGTGGTGGGACGTCGGCTGGTGGCAGATCAACCTCGGCGGCAGCGACTCCGACCGTCCGCCACCCGCCGCGGTCGCGGCCGACCCCGGTCCCCTTCCGCGATGCGGTTGAGTCTTTGGGCAATAGTTGCCGGTTTTCTCAACCGCATCGGACCTCGGGACCCAGAACCGGCTACTCCTCGTCGAGCAGCAGCGCCAGCGTCGGGCACGCATCGACCGCGCGCCTGGCGAGGCCGAGGAGGTGCGCCGGCACCACGGACTCGTCGAGGATCGGGTAGCCCCAGTCGTCGAGGCGGATCAGCTCGGGTAGGAGCTCGGCGCACAGCCCGTGCGCCTCGCACGCGATCGGGTTGACCCGCAGGCGGTGGCTCACCAGAGCCGACCCCCGGCACCCCGACCCCCACGCTCGCCAACCCGACCCCTACTCCCGGCGACCAAGCCGCGACCGGCGCCAACCCGGAGCCGGCCGCCGGCGACCGCCGGGCCACCCAGCGGCAGCCCCGCCGGCAGGGCGTTGCAGTGTCCGTTCTGGTGCCAGTCGATGTCCTGCCCGAACACCGCGAGCGCGCTCTCGACGAACCGCGCCGCGCCGTCGGGGTGATGGCACGCCCCGCGCCCGCGGACCTCGGCCGTCCAGCGGAGCACGCGGTCGCGGTCCTGCGGGCGGGCGACGCCGGCGGCAAGCGCGCCGACGGCATTGGCGATCGCCCGCAGCCCGTACACGCACGGACCGCACTGGCCGGCGGACTGCCCAGCGAGGTACGCGATCACGCGCGCGCTCTCGTGCAGGCCGCATGAGCTCTCGCCGAGCGCGATCAGCACGCCCGACCCGAGCGTGCACCCGACCGACCGAAGGTCCTCGCGCGCGAGCCGAAGCGAGGTCGCCTGCGAGGCCTCCATCCAGGTGCCGAAATAGCCGCCGACGAGCAGCGCCTGGAGCGGCTCGGACGGACCGCCGGCGGCCGCCAGGAGATCGCTCATCGTCGTCCCGAACGCGAGCTCGTACACCCCCGGGGCCCTGACCGCACCCGTGATCGTGACCAGCGCCGAGCCGGGATCGGCGACCGTGCCGAGCTCGCGGTACCAGCGCGACCCGAATCGGGCCACGAGCGCGAGCTGCGCCAGCGTCTCGGGGTTCTGGATCAGCGTCGGCCGGCCGCGGTAGCCGCGCTCGAACGGGCGCGGGGGGACGAACGTGGGCAGCTGGGCGCCGCCGTTGAGGTAGTGGACGACCGCGCTCTCCTCGCCGGCGACGTAGCCCTCCGGCGCCGCGACGACCTCGATCGGCACGGGGTCGCGCTCGCGGACGGAAACCGCGCCTTCGAGCGCACTCACGGCGTCCACCGCATTCGCGCCGACCTTGACGATCACCTTGCCGGCGCCGACCGCGCCGGCCGCCAACACCGCGCCGTCGAGCACCAGGTGCGGGAGCCTCGACAGCAGCAGGCGGTCCTTGGCGCTCGCCGGCTCGGTCTCGGAGCCGTTGACGATCACCGGTCCGGTTCGGCGGCGCTCGGCGACGGCGCGGAGCTTGCGCGCGGTCGGGAAATCCGCGCCGCCACGGCCGCGCAGTCCGCTGCGCTCGACCTCCTCGATCAGCTGGTGCGCGGGCAACTGCGGCAGCGAGCCGTGGATGCTCGTGTGCGCGGCGAGCGACATCGGGCCGCCCGGCTCGAGCCCGGCGAGCAGGCGCGGCAATCCGTGGTGGCCGGCGTCGGCGAAGCTCATCAGCCGCCCCTCGCCGGCGCGCCTGACAGCGTCCCGGTGACGCGGTTATTCCGGTCGTCGATCTGCAGCGCGGCCCGCAACACCATCACCGATCCCTGGCTGTCGGTCACGCGAGCGGTGAACTCGGTTCCCCGAAGCGAGTCGATCGTGCCCTCGAGCACGGACGGCACGCCCGTCGCGGCCAGGTCGACCTGGCTTCCGGTCATCGACAGGCCCCCGCCCACCGGCGTGCCGGCGATCCTGACCCGGAGGCGCCCGCGGACCTGGCCGCTCACGCGGAGCGCGAGGTCGACGACCGCCCCGCCCGGCGCGGTGCTCTCGTGCAACTCGCCGGCGACGGTCGCGGTGAACGGGTGGCTGGTGAGCGAAGCACCGGTCGGGGCAGACGCGCCGGAGGACCGGGGGGACGAGCCCGCACTCGCCGGCGCCGGCGGATGCCCGAGCAACGACGCCGGGGTCCCCGCTCGCCGCGCCCACCCGTCCTGGAGCGGGCCGGCGAGCGTGAAGATCATCAGCCCGATCGGCGTGATCACCGCGAGCGCCGTCGCCGGCGCGCGCAGCCCGGCGTGATCTGAGGAGACGTGCGCGATCCGCGTCCACACCGCGACCAGCACGGCCACGATGCAGACCACGGTCAGCGCCAGCATCCACCACTGCTTGACGTCACTGCCGGTACCAAGCCCGTGCAGGACCGCGACCGGCCAGCTCACGTACGCGGCCCAGTGAACCGCGCGCCATGCGCGGTAGCCGAGCCGCCGGCGCACGAGGCTCGTAACCGCGATCGCGACCAGCAGATCGAACGCCAACGTGCCGAGACCCAGCCAAAGCGGGCGATACCCCGAAACAAAAGGGATCACCCCGTCGAGCAGCGTGATCGGGGCGAACCCGTCGAGCACGCTGGTCACGATGTGGATCACGAGCACGACCAGCACCAGCAGCGAGACGTCGCGGTGGACGGCGTCGATCGCGAACCGCGGCCACCGCTCGGCCGTGAACCGGACCGTGCCGACGATGCCGATGACCAAGCTCGCGGTCAGCAGTAGGAGCGCGACCGCGCCCGTGCCCCGCGCGAGATACCAGTACGCACTCGGTCCGAGTGTCGCTCCGACCGCGAGGCTCACGTGGTCAGCACCGCCGGCCCGGCCTCGCCGACCGGCAGATCGTCGCCCTCGGCCGGCCATCCGCCGACGTGGCGGACGGTGCCGTCGGTGCGCACGAGCCGGCTCGGCAGCCCGAGCGCCTCGAGCCACGGCGCCGCCTTCTCGACCGCGTATGATCGTCGCGGTGCTGGCGATGTTCGCATCCACGCAGCAGCCGGCGCACACGCTGACCGTCCGCCACACGCTGTCGGCGGACCGACCGGTGAGCGGGTCGATCAGATGGTGCGCGGGCCCGGCGCCTGTGTCCCAGCGCCGGACCGTGGTGCTCGAGGTGGCCAGCCCGCCCGAGCTGAGCGAGATCCACTGGCCGGGCGCGTCGAAGCCGGAGCGGTGGTCGTCGGTCACCCGGATCCGCCAACCGTCCGCCGGCGCCGGCCCGGCGATCGCGAGGTCGCCACCGAACGACACGAGCACGCCGCAGCCGCCGGCGGCGCTCGCCTGCGCCGCCGCCCGGTCGGCGGCCAGCGCCTTCGCGGTGGCGCCGAGGTCGAGGCTGACACCGCCGGCGAGGCGGATCGTGCTCCGCTCCTCGTCGACCGCGACCGTCCGCCACCCGGGAACCGATGCCAACGGGCCGCTCAAGAACCGAGCGACCGCGCCGGACAGCGAGGAGTAGTCGCGGTCGTACCCGAGCGAGATCAGCGCCTGCCCGACCGTCGGATCGACGTCACCGCCGGTCAGCCGGGCGGCGCGCAGCGCGACCGTCACCGCCTCGAGCAGCAGCGGCCCGACGTGGACGGGCGCGCCCGCCGCCGCGTTGACCGCCGAAAGCTCCGAGTCGGCGCGGAACCGGGAGCACGCGTGGTCGAATTCGACGACGACCCGCTCGACGACGGCCGCTGCCGCCGTCAGCGCGCCTGGGTCAGTGACCGCGACTAGCGCAGTGCTTCCGAACGCTTCGAGCGTCGCGCATTCCTCGGAGTGACTCATCCATTCCTCGGAGTGACTCATCGCGTCCGCTCACGAGCCGCCCGACACGACCCCGCCGCCTCCGGACGACTGCGGCGCCGGCGAAGACTGCGGGGCCGGCGAAGACTGCGGCGCCGGCGTGGAGGGGGCCGGCGAGGACTGCGGCGCCGGCGAGGACTGCGGCGCCGGCGAAGACTGCGGGGCCGGCGAGGGCGTGCTCGGCGCCGATTGCGGCGGCTGATTCGGTCTCTGCAACCCGAGCGCGCTCGGATTCGCCACCGGCGGCAGTTGCGGGATCCCAGAAGACGAAGGAGAAGACGTACCTCCAACCGTGCCGGCGGAAGCGGGCTCTGACTGCTTGGACGCCAGCGACCGGCCCGGCGCCGCCGCCGAGACGAGCGCCGCAAACCCCGCGGTGAGCGCGGCCGCCCCGACGATCACCCACCGCCGCGTGCGGCCCACGCGCGTGAGCGCCGCGTCGCGGGCAAGCGCGGCGCGAGACTGGGTGCTGTCGCTGGTCATCCGATGTTCGCTGCCAATCATGACGCCTTACCGGAACAGAGAATCAGCGCTGGGTAAGACCAATATGAGAATTCGGGGAAACGCATCACGCCCCCTCAGACCGCCGGCAACTCGAGCGTGAACGCCGACCCGTCGACGACGATCCGGCCACCGTGGCGCTCGACGATCGCCGAGACGATCGACAACCCCAGTCCCGATCCCGGGCGACCCGCCGCGCCACCGCCCCGCCAGAACCGCTCGAACAGCCGATCGCGATCACCGGGGTCCGGCCCGGGTCCCTCGTCACGGACGGTGACGAGCGCCCACCCGCCGGCCCGCGCCACCGAGACCGTGACCTGCCCGCCCTCGGGTCCGTGCACCAGCGCGTTCTCGACCAGGTTCTCGAGCGCCCGGGTCAGCGCGCGCTCGTCTCCCCGGACGACCGCGCTGTCGACGCCAACCGACCCGACCACCCGCCCGCCGTCCTCGCCGGCGTGAGCGTCCACGACCCCGCGGGCGACGTCCAGGAGATCGACCTCCGAAGCGCCGGCCACCCCGGCATCAGCCCGTTCGAGCGCGAGCAGGTCGTCGACGAGCCGGGCCAGCCGGCGCGCGTCGCGCTGCAGTTCCTCGAGCACCTCCGGATCGGCCCCGTGGCGGGCGGCGAACTCGACGTTCCCGAGCAGCGTGGTCACCGGGGTTCGCAGCTCGTGCGACGCGTCGGCGAGGAACCGCCGCTCGCCGGCGCGAGCCGCCTCGAGCGAGGCCAGCATTCGGTTGAGCACCCCCGTGAGCTGCCCGATCTCGTCGGCGACGGCGCGCTCGGGCAGCCGGCGAGTAGCGTCCGCGGTCCGCTCGATCTCGCCGGCGCCGGCCGCCAGCCGGCGCAGCGGGCGCAACCCGCGCCGGGTGAGCGCGGCCGCGAGCAGCGCCGCCGAGCAGCGCCGCGCCGGCACCGCACAGCAACACCAGCACGCCTAGACGCCCCGTCGTCCTCGAGATGTCGGACGTGTCTGAGGCGACCAGCACCGCGCCTCCCCCGGCAGGGCCGCTCAGCGCGATCGGCGCCGCGAACAGCCTGAACGGATGACCGCCCAGCTCGATGTTCTCAAAGCCCGTCGCGCCGGAAACGCGGGCGGCGCGGGCCAGCCGGTCCTGCGGCAGCACCCCCGCTCCGAGAGTCAGCGAGCGCGCGACGATCCGCCCGCGCGCGTCGACCACCTCGACCGCGATCGACCGCCCTGACACCGGCGTCTCGAGCGCGCCGGGCGCGTTCAGCACCGCCGGCGCCGAGACGGCCAGCTCGGCCACCTCCTGGGCACGCTGGCGCAAGGAGCTGTCGAGCGAGCTGCGGAGCTCGTGGCCGACGACCACGACCGTCGCGACGCCGAACAGTACGAGCGCGACCAGGATCGACCCGGCCGCCGCGAGAACGAGCCGGAGCCGCAGTGTCTGTGGTCGCCCGACGGTCATCCGAGTATCTCGCGCGATTTTTAGGCTGATCCACAAGTTTTTGGGGTAATCGCCCATTTTTATCGTGGGCAGGTTTCGACAAGGATGTAGAGCTGTTGCTCGAAAAGGACTTATATTGCAGGGGAATTCGGTGGACACCGGCCCTCTAAGAGTGCTGCTGCTGTCCGCCGATCTCGGGACGGCGCAGCTCATAGACGAACTGCTGGACGCGACCTGGAGCCGCACCCAGCTGTTGACGCATCCCGAGTGGGACGCGGCGGCAGCGCAGGCGCTCGTCGACCATCCGTCGTGCTGCGTGCTGCTCGACGCCCCGCCGGACGGGCTGAGCGCGGCGATGGATCTGCTCGCGTACGTCCGGCTGTCGGCGCCCCAGTCGCCGATCGTGATGCTCTCCGCCGGAGAGGACGAGGCGCTCGCGCTCGAGGCCGTAAAGGCCGGCGCGCAGGACTGCCTGGTCAAGTCAGGGCTCCAGCCGGCGCTGCTGCGCCGAACGATCACCCACGCGATCGAGCGCAAGCGCGCGGAGGCCGAGCTCGCCCACCAGGCGCTCCACGACCAGCTCACCGGCCTGCCGAACCGAGCGCTGTTCCTCGACCGGCTCGGGGTCGCGCTCGAGCGTGCCCGCCGCTCGGGGACCCAGCTGGCCGTCATGTTCCTCGACTTCGACAACTTCAAGCAGATCAACGACACGCGCGGGCACGCCGTCGGCGACCGCCTGCTGGCGGCGCTCGGCGAGCGGCTGAGCACGCTGCTGCGCCCGATGGACACCGTGGCCCGGTTCGGCGGGGACGAGTTCACGTTCCTGTTCGAGGACCTGACGTCCGATCGCGAGGTCGTGCTGATCGCCGACCGGATCTGCCAGGCCTCGAGTCCGCCGATCAACATCGACGGCGTCGAGCTGTCGGTCACTGTCAGCATCGGGATCGCGATGGTGGCCGACCCGACGGTCGCGCCGGACACGGTGATCCGCGAGGCGGACGCCGCGATGTACCGGGCCAAGGAACGCGGACGGTCGTGCTTTGAGCTGTTCAACGAGGACTCGCGGCAGCGGGCGGTCGCGAGGATCGAGCTCGAGGCCGCGATGCGCCAGGCGGCCGAGCGTGGACAGCTTCGCCTCCATTACCAGCCGAGGATCCCCCTGAACCATTTCACCGACGGGCTGTGGGTCGACGCGCAGGTCCACTGGCAGCATCCGCGCCGCGGCTTGCTCGGTCCCGCGGAGTTCATGCCGCTGGCCGAGGACATCGGCACGGCGATGACAATCGGGCGGTTCGCGCTCGAGCATGCGGTCGGCCAGCTCGCGAGCTGGCGTGCGTCCAAGCCAGACATGCGACTTTCGCTCGCCATCTCGTCGCTGCAGCTGCGCGACCCGAACCTGGCCGTCACGCTGAGCGACGCGATCGGCGCAAGCGACGTCGACCCCAGCGCGATCTGCCTCGAGGTGCCGGAAGCGGCCGTCAGCGCCGATCCCGACGGCGCGATCGCTGCGCTCCGCACGCTCAAGGCGATAGGGGTGCGGATCGCACTCGACGATTTCGGCCTTGGCGGGTCCTCGCTGTCGCGCCTGCGGGAGCTGCCGGTCGATGCGCTCGCGATCCACCGCAGCTTCATCCGCGCGCTCGGCGAGTCCGAGGAGGACGCGTCGATCGTGATCGCGCTGATCGAGCTCGGACACGCCCTCGGACTCGGCGTCATCGCCGACGGCGTCGAGACCGAGGCCCAGCTCGAGCAGCTGCGCGAGCTCGGTTGCGATACCGCTCAGGGCGATCTGATCGGACCGCCCGTGTCCGCCGAGCAGACCGAGGCGCTGCTGGTCGCCAAGGTCGCGTAGCGGTCTCACCGACACTCGCGTCGCCGTCTCGCCCACGCCCGGCGTCGGGGTTTCACGCCCGGAGCGTGAACCCGCTTCCCCTGACCGTCCTGATCAGCGGCGGGGTCCCGAGCTTCCGGCGCAGCCGGGTCACGTAGCGATCGACGACATTCGCCTCGGCGCCGTCGTCCCAGATCTCCTCGATCGCGCGCTCGCGCGTGACCACGCGCCCGCTTTCGCGGAGCAGGAGCTCGAGCAAAGCCGCCTCCCGACCCGTGAGCTCGATCGGGCGCCCCGCCCGAGTAGCCCGGCGCGCCGTGACATCGAGCGTGAGGTCGCCGTAGGACCGCAGCCCGGCGCCTCCGAGGTCGCCGCCCCGCCGGGTGAGCGCCCGCAGCCGCGCGATCAGCTCCTGGACGGCGAACGGCTTGACCAGGTAATCGTCGGCCCCGGCCTCGAGCCCGGCGACGCGGTCGGGCACGGCGTCGCGCGCGGTCAGCATCAGGATCGGGGTCGGAAGGCCCTTGTCCCGCAGCCGCCGGCAAACCGCCAGGCCGTCGAGCGCCGGCATCGTCACGTCGAGCACGATCACGTCGGGCGCGGCGCGCTCGGCCTCGGCGAGCGCCGCTCCACCGTCGGCGGCGACCGTGACCTCGTATCCCTCCGCGGTCAGCGTGCGCGCGAGCATCCGCCGCAGCGGCGGATCGTCGTCGACTACGAGCACCCGGTCGCGCAGACCCTCGCCCGCGACGCCGTCAGCCACCGGCGACGTCGCGGCGCAGGAACACGAGGAACGCTGTCACCAGCGCCGGCACCGCGTACATCGTGCACACCCATGCGGCGCGGACGATCGGCGCCCAGTCGATCGGCTGTCGCAGCAGACCCTGCCAGGCGTTGAACTGCGTGCTCAACAGGTAGGGCCCGAGCGCGCCGAGCCCGGGCAGGATGCCGATCAACTGGAACAGCAGCGACACCATCAGCGTTCCGACGACCGCGGCCGCGCTGTTGCGGGTGACCGTCGAGAGCAGCAGCCCGATGCACACGACGGTGCCGATGGGAATCAGGTAGACGAGCAGGCTCAGATAGACGAGCTCGAGGCCCTTCGGCGCGGAGACGATCGACCCCGACAGCGTCTGCACCGAGTTGAAGCCGGACTGGATGCTGCCCGCGATCACCCCCACGGTCCCGGCGATGAAGATCGCGGTCACCGCGTAGGTGGCGGTGGCGAGCGCCTTGCCGGCGAAGATCTGCCAGCGCTCGAGCGAGCGCGTCAGGACGGTCTTGAGCGTCCCGTTGTGGTCCTCGGACGCGAAGATGTCGCCGGCCACGAGCGCGGTGATCAGCGGGAACAGCCACACCGCGCCGAACAGCAGCAGCACCAGCGGCACGACCAGCCCGCTCTTGCTCAGGTACGACTGGAACGCGAAGTCCCCGCCGTTGTCGCGATGGTGACGGAAGTGGATCGCGACGACGAACAGAATCGGAACGAGCGCCGCCGCCCCGAGCCCGAGGTAGGTCCGCTTCTGGTAGCGGAGCTTCAACAGCTCCCACCGGTATACGGTCGCGACCCCCGGCCGCGACCGCGAGCGTCCCGGTGCCCCCGCCGCCGCGCCGGCGCCGAAGCGGGGCGTGTCTGCGGTGCCGACGCCCGAGCTCATCGCGACGCCTCCGCGGGCGCGGGCTTGCCGGCCGGCAGACCCACGTTGACGACGCCGTCGCCCTCGGTCAGCGAGAAGAACAGGTCCTCGAGCGTCACGGTCTCGGGGGCCAGCGAGTGGATCAGCGCGCCCGCCTCGATCAGCGCCTGCGACAGGTCGGCGACCGCCGGCTCGTCGGCCGCGAACGCGATCTTCCCATGCACGACGCGCACATCGGCGATACCCGGCTGCGCTCGGCACACCGCGATCGCGCGCTCGTCGTCGGTGCTCGACAGGCGGTAGGTCGCCCCGGCCCCGCGCTTGAGGTCCGCGATTGCACCCTCGTAGACGATCTTGCCCGTCCGGACGATCGCCACCCGATTGCACAGCTCCTCGACCTCGGCGAGCAGGTGGCTCGAGAGCAGCACGGTCATCCCCTGATCGGCCAGCCGCCGGATCAGCAGCCGCATGTCGCGCATCCCGGCTGGGTCGAGCCCGGTGGCCGGCTCGTCGAGCAACAGCAGCTTCGGATCGCGCAGCAGCGCCGCGGCGATCCCGATCCGCTGGCGCATCCCGTGCGAGTAGCCACCGACCCTGTCGCGCGCGCGGTCGGCGAGATCGACCGTCTCGAGCGCCTGGTCGATCCGGTCGCCGGCGTCGCCGCCGTCGAAGCCGGCGAGCAACTCGAGGTTGCGCCGGCCGGTCAGGTACGGATAGAAGGTCGGAGCCTCGACGAACCCGGCGACGCCGTCGAGCGCCTGCACGGTCTGGAGCGGATCGCGGCCGAACAGCCGCACGGTCCCCGCGGTCGGGCGGATCAAGCCCAGCATCATCCGCAGGCAGGTCGTCTTGCCGGCGCCGTTCGGACCGAGGTACCCATACACGTCGCCGGCATTGACGGTCAGGTCCACGCCGGCGACCGCTTCGAGCTCGCCGTAGCGCTTGACGAGTCCCCGGACCTCAACGGGCGGCGGAGCGCCGGGGGCCCGGCGCTCCACTGCCGGCGAGTTGCCGGAGGCGGTGTCGGCCACGTCGCTCAGGGCACCAGCTGCCTCGCTGCCGCTTCCGCCGCGGCCGGTGGCACGGAGCCGATCAGCGTGTACTCGACGCCGCCGCTCGACAGCCGCAGGACCGTTCCGAGCGCGGTCGGGAGCTCCTGCGCGCTGTGGTTGTTGATCGAGATGGTCGGCAAGTTGAGACCACTCTGGGAGTGACCACCGGACCCTGACGACGACTGGCTCGAGGCGGTCTGCTCGATCACCGCGATCCCGCCGAGGCCCTGGCCGTATGTCACGAGCGCCGCCGGGCTTCCGCCCCAGTCGAGCAGCTGCACCGACTGCTGCGGCAGGCCGTCGAGCGGGCTCGGGTCGACGAGCGTGAACGGGAGGTGGGCCCGGACCGCGGCAGCGCCGGTTATCTCGGTGGCGGCCTTGCCATTGTGCTTGCCGTGCTTCGACTTGCTGTGAGCCTTCGACCCCATCGCGGGCGTCGAGATCCGGACCACCTTTGCCCCGGCCGGCGCGCGGACCTTGAAGACCTTCGCGGAAACCGCGCCGTAGGAGATGTGCGTGGCCTTCAGCTCGAGCACCGGGCTGCTGCTGGTAGTCGAGTAGATCGCGATTCCGAGCGGGACGCCGTGGCTCGCGTCCCAGGCGAGCTGGACGCTCCCGAGCAGACCGCCGGAGTGCTTGGGCGTGAGCACGACCTTGTACGCCGGCTGGCCGGCGACGTTCCGGGGCAGCGGCCCGGCGATGTCGACCTGCGCCATCAGCTGGTTCAGCTGCGACTGGATCTGCACGATCGACGGGATCGCGCCGCTCGAAGCCTTGTCGGTCTTGGACCCATCGGCCGGCAGCGTGCCCTTGTACACGGTGTTCGACATCGGGTCGTAGATCGAGAACGCGCCGTTCTTGACCAGCACCTGAGCATCGCCGTTCTGACCCTGGAGCTCGAGGCGGAGCTGATGCGTGGTGGTCGACAGCCACAGACGCCCGGTGGCGCCGGAGAGGATCGGATCCGATCCCTGGAGCGCGGTCGAGTCGATCAGGTTGTCGGTGAAGCTGATCCTCGCGCTGATCGCGGTTACCGCGGGCGCGGCAGCGGCCTGGTGAAGGGCGCCCGCGAGCGACTCGCGCGGCGGCCTCTGACCGTTGCCCGCGGCGGCGAACGCGATCGCGGTGCCGCCGGCGACCGCGAGCACCAGTCCGGCGATGATCGCGAGTAGACGCTGGGTTGAGATTGTGCGCAGCAGCTTCATCACGGCATTCCCTTTCTCGTGTCCTGCGGGTGACGATAGGGCACGATTTTGAAATTAGGTTGACAGTCCACGAGCCCCGGGTTTGGCCATTGCCCGAGCTCGTGTCGCGGACGGCGCCAAGCGCTAATGTCGCCGGCGTGTGCCGCCTGTTCGGAATGAGTGGCGGGCGCGAACCGGTCCGCGCCACCTTCTGGCTGCTCGAGGCGCCCGATTCGCTGGCGGAGCAGAGCCGCCGCGAGCCCGACGGGACGGGCCTCGGGACGTTCGACGAGCGCGGCCGGCCGGTCGTCTCCAAGCAGCCGCTCGCCGCCTACGAGGACCAGCAGTTCGCGCAGGAGGCCCGCGAGGTCACCTCGCGCACGTTCGTCGCCCACGTCAGGTACGCGTCGACCGGCGCGGTCAGCCCGGAGAACACGCATCCGTTCGAGCAGCGCGACCGGCTGTTCGCCCACAACGGCGTGATCGGAGACCCGGAGCGAATCGAGCCCGAGCTCGGCGACACGGCGGACCTCGTCCGGGGCCAGACCGACTCCGAGCGCTACTTCGCGCTGATCACGAAGGAGATCGAGCGCGACGGCGACGTCGGCGCGTCGATCGTCCGCGCCACGAGCTGGATCGCCGAGAACCTGCCCGTGTTCGCGCTGAACGTGATCCTGATCACCGCCACCGACCTGTGGGCGCTCCGCTATCCGGACGTGCACGAGCTGTTCGTGCTCGAGCGCGCCGCCGGCGGTCCGACCGGGTCGCGCCACCTCGATCACGCGAGCGCGCGCGGCTCGATGCGCGTCCGCGCCGGCGACCTCGCCGACCGTCCCGCCGTGGTCGTGGCGAGCGAGCGGATGGACGAGGACCCGGGCTGGCGGGCGCTCGGGCCCGGCGAGCTGCTGCACGTCGACCCGGATCTGAAGGTCACGATCACCCGGCCGCTGTCGGAGCCGCCGGCGCACCAGCTGACGCTCGCCGACCTCGGCGCCAAGGCCGCGGCCTCGCAGGCGCCGGCCCACGCCTCCTGACCCGAGGTCGTCCGTGTGCCACGATCGCGAGTGACGATGTCCGCCACGCATCACGGCCTCCCGCCGGGCCCGCGCCTGCCGCGCGCGGTTCAGACCGCCGGCTTCATGTTCGCCGGGCCTCGTTTCATCGACGCCTGCCGGCGCCGCTACGGCGACGCGGTGACGTTCGGCACGCTGTTCGACGAGCGGTTCGTGATGGTGTTCCATCCGGCGCTGATCAAGGAGCTGTTCCAGGGGCCGGCCGATCAGCTCCGCGCCGGCGAGGCCAACGTGATGCTCGGGCCGATCGTCGGCGAGCGCTCGGTGCTGCTGCTCGACGGCGCCCAGCACCTGCGCCACCGCCGCCTGCTGCTGCGCGCCGTTCCACGGCCGGCGGATGCAGGCGTACGCCGACGCGATGCGCGCCTCGACCGACCTCGAGATCGACTCCTGGCCGGTCGGCGAGCCGTTCTCGCTGCTCCCGAGCATGCAGTCGCTGACGCTGCGGGTGATCCTGCGCGCGGTGTTCGGATACGAGCCGGGAGCCGCGGAGGATGAGCTCCGCCGGCGGCTGCGGGCGATGCTCGAGCCGCTGGCGCGGCCGCGGGCGATGATGCTGCTCGCGGCGACTGCCGTTCATCCGGGGCGACCGGGCCGCCGTGACCGCGCCGGTTCGAGACCGCGCGCAAGGCCGTCGACGAGTTGCTGTACGCGGAGATCGCGCGCCGGCGCGCCGACCTCGACGCCCTCGACGAGCGCGACGACATCTTCTCGGCGCTGCTGCTCGCCGAGGACGAGGACGGGCAGCGGCTGTCGGACCGCGAGGTGCGCGACGAGCTCGTGACGCTGCTGCTCGCCGGGCACGAGACGACCGCCACCGGCCTCGCGTGGTGCTTCGACCTGCTGCTGCACGACCCGGCCGTCCGCGAGCGCGCGCGCCAGGGCGACGAGCGCTACCTCGACGCGGTCGTCAAGGAGTCGCTGCGGCTGCGGCCGGTGATCCCGGGCGTCGGCCGGGTGGTCCGCGGCGAGCCGTTCCGCGCTGAACGGCTACGAGGTCCCGCCCGGCGTCGAGATCAACCCGTCGATCCGCGTCATGCACCGCCGCGAGGACCTGTATCCCGGACGCCGGCGCGTTCCGTCCCGAGCGGTTCCTCGCCGACGATCCGCCCGATACCTACACGTGGATCCCGTTCGGCGGCGGCACGCGCCGCTGCCTGGGCGCGAGCTTCGCGCTGATGGAGATGCGGATCGTGCTCGCGCCGCGTGCTCGAGCGCGCGGCGCTCGCGGGCCGCCGATCCCAAGCCGGCGAAGGTCCAGTTCCGCGGGATCACGCTCGCGCCGAAGGGCGGCGTCCGGGTCATCCAGGACCGGCCGCCGGCGCCGGCGCCCGCGCCAGCGCTCGCGAGCCCTTCGGGGACCAAGCTCGGACATATTCCGACTTTCATCCCAACCGGATGCGGCGGCGCTCACGCCCCCGTCGCCACCGGCCGATCCGGGTCCGTGATCCAGTCGCTCCACGACCCGACGTAGAGCGACGCGGGAATGCCGGCGAGCTCGAGCGCGAGCACCTCGTAGGCCGCGGCGACGCCCGACCCGCAGTAGGCCCCGACGGAGGCCGCCGTTCGGCGCCGAGCGCTGAGAACCGGGCGCGCAGCTCGTCGGGCGCGAGGAACCGCCCTTGTTCGCCGACGAGGTCCGGCGCCGGCAGGTTGACCGCGCCCGGGATGTGGCCCGCGACCGGGTCGATCGGCTCGACCTCACCGCGGAACCGCTCGGGCGCCCGCGCGTCGATCAGCACGCCGGCGCGCGCGAGCGAGGCGGCGGCCGCGGCGTCGAGCAACGGCATCCCGCCGGCGCGCGGCGACGAAGTCCCCGGGCTCGGGCGCGGTCACAGCCCGCTCGATGGCGTACCCGGCCGCCAGCCAGCCACTGAAACCCCCATCCAAAACCCGAACTCGCGGGTGCCCGAAGTAGCGGAGCATCCACCACGCCCGCGCCGCGGCGATCGAGTTGCCGGCGTCGTAGACGACCACCGGCCGGTCCGCCGGAGACGCCCGCGGCCCGCATCGCGCGCGCGAACACCTCGGCGTCCGGAAGCGGGTGGCGGCCACCCGGCCCCCGGCGGCCCGGCGAGCGCGGTGTCGAGGTCGACGAACACCGCGCCCGGGATGTGCCCGGCCAGATACAGCTCCCGGCCGGGCGGCCGGGGCGGGTGGGGACTTAATTCCCAGCGGACGTCGAGGAGCGCCGGCGGCTCGCCGGCGTGAAGTTCGTCAGCCGTGATCAGGCTCATCGCTTCCCGATCGCATATTGCAGGATCGACAGATCGGTCAGCCATTCGACCGGCGCCTTGTCGTCGGTGTAGACCTGACCGCCGGTGAGCGCCGGCCCCATTCGGTCCGCGACCCGCCCTGCGAGCACCTGCAGCTCGACCGGAAGGCGCTCGCTGCCGCCGACCATCCGCGCGACCGACACCGGCTCGCGCGCTCGCCACGACCAGCGAGTTCGTGTCGCTGACCAGATCGCGCGACTACGACCGGGAACACCGCGTGCAGCGTCGCCGACACCACCCGCTCGAGCGCGTCCGAGCCCGGCAGTTGCCCGACGTTGACGATCACCACCCCGCCCGGATTCAGGTGCCGTCGGACCAGCTCGAAGAACTCGCGCGTGACCAGGTAGAACGGGATGTAGGGCTGGCGGTAGGCGTCGAGGAAGATCGCGTCGTAGCGCGCCCGGCTCATCTCGAGCCACGGCCGCGCGTCCGCGGTGTACAGGTGCAGGTTGGGTCCGCCCAGGCCGAAGTAGCGCTTGCCGATCTTGGTCAGCTCGCCGTCGATCTCGACGGCGTCCACGCGCGTGCGCGGGAAGTAGTGGCCGTAGGCGCGCGCCACCGTGCCCGCCGCGTCGCCGAGGATCGCGATCCGCCGGGGCGCGCGCGAGCCCGCCGCGAACGGCAGCACCAGGAAGTCGTCCCAGTAGCCGCCGCTCAGGTAGCTCCAGGGGCGGTACACCGAGTGAACCGCGACGCCCTCGTTGAGCTCGAGCCACCGCTCGCCCGTCGGGAACTGGAGCACGCGCGCGTACTGGTATTGCGTCTCGGTCGAGTAGATCACCCGCGCCCCTATGACGTCGGCGCCGATCGCCGCCGGCGGCACCGCCAGCAGCGCGCCGATCGCGCCGGCGACGACCAGGAACCGCCACGAGCCGGCCCCGATCGGCGCCCGCGGTCGCGAGCACCACCGCGAACACCAGGAACGTGCGGTGGGTCCCGATCAGCGGGATCAGCAGCAGCGCCGCCAGGAACGTCCCGACCAGCGACCCCGACGGTCGAGATCGCGTACAGCCTCCCGGTGACGGTCCCGGTGTCGGCTACGCGCGCCACCGCGAGCCGGTTGACGTACGGCGCGACCATCCCGAGCAGCAGCACCGGGACCGCGACCAGCGCCAGCACCGCCGCGAGCGACCCGGCGAACCCCCCGACCGACAGCGCGCCGAGCGCGTTGACCGCCTCGCGCAGGAACGGGTCCGCGACGAACGGCACGATTGCCAGCAGCACCGCCGCGCACAGCACGATCGCGCACAGGCCGCGCATGTCCGCGCGGCGGTCGGCGATCCGCCCGCCGATCGCGTAGCCGACCGACAGCGAGACGAGCACGGTGGCGATCGTGTTCGCCCAGATGATCGTCGAGGCCCCGAAGTACGGCGCCAGCAGCCGCGCGGCGGCGATCTCCGCGCCGAGGCTCGACGCGCCGACGAAGAACGCGACCAGGCGCAGGCGCCAGAACTCGACCGCGGGAACTGGCCGCACCCGGCGTTGACGTCGCCCGCGCCCCACCGCATGGCGGCCCTTGGTCGTCGCGCTCACGTCACGACGAAGCGTAATGGTCGTCGAATGTCGGTCAGCATCCGAACCATGGGGGTTCAGGAACGGCGGCGCGAGGTCGATTAGGCGTAAAGCGGTAAATCCACACCGCCCACCCATGGCAGAGGTATTCGTCGCACGACAGCCGATCTTCAACCGGACCCTTCAGGTCGCCGGTTACGAGCTGCTGTTCCGGGACGGCGAGGCGAGCCAGGCGCTGGTCGCCGACCCCGAGGGCGCGACCGCTTCGGTCGTGCTGAACTCGTTCACCGAGATCGGGCTCGAGCGACTCGTCGGCCCCAAGCCGGCGTGGGTCAACGTCTCGCGTGAGTTCGTCCTGAGCGGCCTCGCCGGAACGCTGCCGCCGAGCGTCGTCGGGCTCGAGATCCTCGAGGACGAGCTGCTCGACGAGCGCTTCGTACACGCACTGATCGAGCTCAAGCGCCAGGGCTACCGGCTCGCGCTCGACGACTTCGAGTACACGGTCAGCGCCGAGCGGCTGCTCGGGCTCGTCGACGTGGTCAAGCTCGACGTGCTCGCGATGGGACGCGACCGCATGTCCCGCGAGGTCGCGCGCCTGCGGCCCTACGGCGTGACGGTGCTGGCCGAGAAGGTCGAGACGCACGAGGACCATGCCTGGTGCGCCGAGCTGGGCTGCGAGCTGTTCCAGGGTTTCTTCTTCTGCCGGCCCGAGTTGGTGCACAACCGGGGCATCGTCGCCAACCGCGCGTCGATGCTCGACGTCGTGTCCGCCCTCCAGGATCCGACCGTGCAGCTCGGACAGCTCGAGCGCAAGATCAGCCGCGACGTCGCGCTGAGCTTCCGCCTGCTGCGCTACATCAACTCCGCCTTCTTCGGCCTGCGATTCGAGATCAGCTCGATCGGCCAGGCACTGGCGCTGCTCGGGGTCGAGAACCTCAGGCGCTGGGCCACGCTCACGGTGCTCGCCAGCATCGACGGCAAGCCGCCGGAGCTGACGGTCACCGCACTCATCCGGGCGCGCTTCTGCGAGCTCGCCGGTGAGAAGCTCCCCGGTCCCCGCCCCGGGGAGCTGTTCACGCTCGGCCTGTTCTCGGTGATCGACGCGCTGATGGACGCTCCGATCGAGGACGTGGTCGGGCTGATCCCGTTCCCGGCCGACATGCGCGAGGCGCTGGTGTCACGCGCCGGGGACAAGGGCTCGCTGCTCGCGTGCGTGATCGCGCTCGAGGCCGGGGACTTCGATCGCGCCCAGAAGCTCGTCCGCGGCGCCGGGGACCTGTACCTCGAGGCGCTGATGTGGGCAGACGACGCCGCCGGCCCGCTGTTCGGGCAGGCCGGCGCACCGGTCCGCCGACCGAACGCCGCGTAGCCGCCACCGTCGATCCGGGACGCTAGGCCTCGGCCAGCGCAGCCTCCGCGTACTGCTCGAGGCTTGTCTGCCAGGCTCCGGGGGAATCGAACAGGTCGCGCATCTCCCCCGCCTTGTCGCCGAACGCGTCCAGGCCACGGTGCTCGAGCTCGACCCTGGTCCGGTCGGGACCGTCGGGAGTGAACGTGACCTCGACCTCGGTCCACAGGTCGGCGTCGTAGGCCCATTCGCCCGAGATCTGCCAGCTGAGCACGAGCCGTGACGGCGGATCCCACACCACGACCTTCCCCCAATCGCACTCGCTGCCGTCGACGTCGCGCTCGTACCAGCGTCCTCCCGCGCGCGGCTCGATGATCGCCTCGTCGAGCTCTGCCTGGCCGATGTGATGATCGCGCGGCCACCAGCGGTTGATGCCGGCGGTGAAGGCCGAGAACGCGTGCTCCTGCGGCACGGCTACGGTGATCGCCTTATGGACGGCCGTGTCTGTGCTCATTTCCTCTCCTTCTCTGTTTGTGGGTCCTCCGGGGCGCTCTCCGCGGCGGCCCGAAAGCTCGCCAGGGCCTGGCCCCAGAACGAGTCGAAGTACTCGCGCAACGCCGCGACCGCCGCCGGATCGACCTGGTAGACGCGTCGCGTCCCCGATGGCCGGTCGAACACGAGCCCGGCGTCCTTGAGCACCTTGAGGTGTTGCGAGACCGCGGGTCGGCTGATCGGAAGCTCCTGTGCGAGCTGGCCCACCGCGAGTGGGCCGTCGCTGAGCCGCTCGAAGATCTCCCGCCGCGTCGGATCGCCGAGAGCCTGGAGCGCCTGCCGGTATTGGTAAGTGTGCACTAACGGTAAGCGTAAACTTACGGAAGCCGTCTGTCAAGCTACCGCGATGCTCCTCTACGACTCCCGGGTGTCAGGCAACTGCTACAAGGTCCGCCAGCTGTTCGCCCATCTGGGGATCGAGTGCGAGCGCCGGGAGGTCGACGTGATCGACCGCTCCGGCCGCCTCGAGCTGCTCGGGGCGCTCAACCCGGCCCTGCGGGTCCCCACGCTCGTGCTCGACGATGGCCGCTCGATGGGCGAGTCGGACGCGATCATCTTCTACTTCGCCGAGGGCACGCCCTACCTGCCCGAGGACCGGTTCGAGCGGGCGCAGGTGCTCCAGTGGCTGTTCTTCGAGCAGTACAGCCACGAGCCGTACATCGCGGTGGCGCGGTTCTGGGCGATCTTCGGGATCACGCCTCCCGACGCCGACCGCGACGCGAAGGTCCGCGGCGGCACCGCCGCGCTGAAGGCGATGGAGCGCCACCTCGCACAGCGGGAGTTCCTCGTCGCCGAGCGCTACACGATCGCCGACATCGCGCTGTACGCCTACACCCACGTCGCCGCGGAGGGCGGGTTCGAGCTCGACCCCTACCCGGCGATCCGCGCCTGGCTCGACCGCGTCGCCGCGCAGCCGGGCCACATCCTGATCACCGACTGACGGGCGCGCTCAGCGCCGGCCGGGCACCATCCGCCGCGGCAGCGGCACCGGCGAGAACTTCCGGACGACGAGCCCGGCGAACAGCTTCGGGTCGGCCTTCGCGATCAGGCGCGCGAGCTCCAGGCGCTCGCCCGCCGTGAGCCTGCCGCGGCGCCCGCGTGCGACGCGCACGAGGGTCAGCAGCCGACGCCGCTCGACTGGCTCGAGCCGGTGCCAGTGCCGGCGCGCGAGCATCACGACCTGGGCGGCTGCCAGCAGGCGCGCCATCGGGATCAAACGCGCGGCTTTTAGGGGATTGAGCGCCACGTGAGGGAGTGTAGGAGCCGGCGAGGGATACCCTGCACGGGGCATGGCGCTGACCGCGATCGAACGACCCGCCGACGGCGACCCGCAGGGGCTGCTGGTGCTCCATCACGGGCGCGGCAGCGACGAGCAGGACCTGATGGGGATCGCCGACGTGCTCGACCCCGACCGCCGTCTGCACGCCGTCACCCCGCGGGCGCCGCTCCGCCTGCCGGGCTCGCCCGGATATCACTGGTACCTGGTCCCGCGGGTCGGCCATCCGGATCCCGACAGCTTCCGCGCCGCCTATGCCGAGCTCGCGGCATTCCACGACGAGCTGTGGGAACGGACCGGGCTCGGCCCCGACCGCACCGTGCTCGGCGGCTTCTCGATGGGAACCGTGATGAGCTACGCCCTCGGCCTCGGCGGCGACCGGCCGGCGCCGGCCGGCATCCTCGCGTTGTCGGGATTCATCCCGACCGTCGACGGCTGGGAGCCGTCGCTGCCCGATCGCGTGGACACCGCGGTCCTGATCGCCCACGGCCGCAACGATCCGGTGATCCCGGTGACGTTCGCCCGCGCCGCGCGGGATCTGCTCGTTCCGGCCGGGTTCCGGGTCGATTACCGCGAGTCGGACGCCGCCCACAACGTCGATCCGGGCGACATCCCCAGAACGACCGCGTGGCTCGCTGCGACGCTCCCCCCTAATCAGGCGTGAGCGCGCTCAGGCGCCGGCGAGCCCCGACCCGACCCAATCAGAGCCGCCCCGCGCGCCCGGCGGAGCGAAGAAGTAGCCACCCCCGATCGGGGTGATGTAGTCGATCATCGGCTCTGTGTCGAGCCGCCTCTGGATCGTCGCGAACTGGCGCTCGGGGTCCTGGTTGAAGGCGACGAACAGGAGCCCCTGGTCGAGGTTGCCCGCGGCGTCGACACCCCGGTGGTAGTTGTAGCCGCGCCGGAGGATCCGCTCGTCAGCGGTCGCCGCCGTCCGCGGATTCGCCATGCGGATGTGCGCGTTGAGCGGGATTCGATTGCCCTGCGGGTCCTCGCCGTAGTCGGGGTCCTGGAATTCGTCGGTTCCCCCCAACGGCGCGCCCGACACCCGGTAGCGGCCGATCATCTGCTCCTGCTCGAGCATCCCGACGCGGTCCCAGAACTCGACGTGCATCCGGATCGTGCGGACAATGAGATACGTGCCTCCGGTCGCCCATCCCGGCTCGCCGTTGCCGCGACCGACCCAGATCAACCGGTTCATCTTGGCCGGGTCGGTGACGTCCGGATTCGAGGTCCCATCGCGGAACGCGAACAGGTTGCGGCGGTTGTTCTTCAGCGACGGTCCGCGCTGCGCCGACTGGAACCCGTCGATCGTCCAACGGACGACCAACCGTCCGTCGATCGCGCGCATCAACTCGCGGAACGCGTGCACGACGGTGTCGCGCTGTCCGGCGGAGATCTGCACGAGCACATCGCCGCCGGTGCGGGCCGGGTCGAGCTCGTCGTTGGCGAACACAGGCATCGCGGTGAGCTGTCGCGGCCGCATCCGGGCCAGGCTGTAGCGGCCGTCGAACAGCGAGCCGCCGACCGCGATCGTCACCGTCAGAGAGTCGGGACTGTCGATCGGGCCGAGGATGCCCGAGTCCGGCGGCGGGTCGTCGACCTCCTGAACTCCGATAGGGCCGCCCTGCGTGAGCAGCCGCGCCTCGGTCGAGAGCGCCTGGAGCGCCTCGAACAGGACCTGCGTGTTGGGCGCGATGCTGTCGAGCGCGACGATCGTCGCCTCGTCCTGGCGCGGGGTGAGGATCCCAGATTGGTAAGTGCCGTCGAACGGGATCCGCACGGCTAGCGCGCGCGCGTTGACCTGCTCTGCCTCCGCACCGGAACTCGGGGCCGCGGCCGCGCTCGTCGCCGTCTGCGATGCGAACCCGGCGCCGACCGCCGCCCCGACGCCCCCGGCGCCGAGGGCTCCGAGGCTCCGGGTGAGGAAGCGGCGTCGGTCGAGCGGCCTCATCTCGTGCTCGGAATCTTCGGAATCACCGGCAGCGCGGTCGTCTCGAGCGTTCCGGGGACGAGCGACAGCGCCGCGAGCGTTCCGGTCACCGTTCCGTTCAGCATCTCGTGCTCGGCGTTCGTCAGCTGCCCGAGCGCCGGGTACGTCCCGTGGTGGGCAGCGCGGATGCGGTTCAGCGCGTCCTGCAGCTGCAGAAGCCAGCTCTGGACGAGTCCGAGCGTGTTGTCACGACCCTGAAGCAGCGGCGTCAGCGTCGCGACCAGCTCCTGGGTGGCGGCCAGCCCGGCTGCCGTTCCCAGAACACCCGCGCCGCTCCACTGGACGTCGGTGCCGCTGAGCAGGTCGCGCTGGGCGTCCTCGAGGATCTCGTGGGCGCGGAGGGTGTAGTCGAGCGTGTCGATCGGGACCGAGGGCAAGACCCGGCGGACCGTTGCCACGTTGCGCTCCAGCGGCGCCACCCAGCGCACCAGCGACGCGGGCGGGGCGCCGGTCCACAGTCCGTATTCGATCCGGTGCAGGCCCGTGAACCGGGAGCCGGCGCCGTCACCGGGAAGCATGTGAGGCATCCCGTCGATCTGCGCGTCGAGGGTGCCGGGGAGGAGGCCGTAAACCGCGCCGAGGTGCAGGTAGTCGCTCCAGGCGACGGCCCACGCCCGCTCCGACGCGGCCCGTCCCCCGCCGGCGAGGGCGGCTCGCAGCGCCGGCAACTCGGCCGCGAGCGTGGCTGACCAGTGCTCGGCGTAGACCCGGTAGGCGGCGATCGGGGCGTTGAATGAGGCCGGCGGGATCGGCGAGAGATCCGAGGCAAGCTGGCCGTTCGCGTCGATGCCCTGGTTCTCCTGCCGCGCGATCCGGGTCCCGTAGACGTTCGCCGGGATGTTCGATCCGAACACCTTCGTGACGTGCTCCGGCAGACCGTTCGTGGTTGAGACATGCCCGGCGACGGCCGAGACACTGAACGGCTTGGTGCCGTTCGACCCGCCGGAGGGGATCAACGCGGCCGCGAGCAGCGCAATCACCGCGAGCGCAGCCACAGCGCCGATCATCCGACCGTGCCGGCGCCACGGCCGAGGGTTCGGTGCCCCTCCATCGGATATGCCAAGCGGTGAGACTGCCATGTCTTTGGTCCGACCCCCCGGCGCAGCAAGCTAGTCGGAAGCGGTGCCCCGGTTGTTAACAAAACGTGGCCAAACCGAGTCCGTGCGTGTTCGCGAGCTTGTACACGAGATGTACACGTCTCGTTGACGCCCGGTTCACACCAGCCCCTCGTGGTCCGGTGGAGGATGCTCCAGCGTTGCCGCATGGCGGCCGGGGCGCGAGACGGAACTGCCGCCGTAGGAAAAGGAGCCTTTGTGCATACGCGCAGGAGGAAGTTCTTCGCGGCGGCGGTTGGCGCTGCCGCGCTCGGCGCGGCGGCGATCGGCATGTCCGTCTCGTCGGCGAGCCCGGGAGGCACGCCGGCAGCACCGACGACTACACCGATCAAGCACGTCGTCGTGATCTTCGACGAGAACATCTCGTTCGACCACTACTTCGCGACCTATCCGTTCGCGACCAACCCGCCGGGTGAGCCGCAGTTCCACGCGTTGCCGGGAACGCCGTCCGTCAACGGGCTCAACGACGCCCTCCTGACCGCGAACCCCAACCTGAACCTGCCACAGCGTCTCGGCCCGGATCAGGCGGTCACGTGCGACCAGAATCACGGCTACACCTCCGAGCAGCAGGCGTTCGACAGCGGACTGATGGACAGGTTCGTGCAGGACACGACCGGTGGCGGCTGCACGCAGACGACGTTCCCCAATCAGGGCAGCTATGGCCCGAACGGGATCGTCATGGACTACTACGACGGCAACACGGTCACCGCGATGTGGAACTACGCCCAGCACTACGTGCTGAACGACAACTCGTATAACACGCAGTTCGGGCCGTCGACTCCGGGCGCGATCAACCTGATCTCGGGTAACACGCATGGAGCGACCGGTCTTGGCGGGAGCACCGCCGTTGTCAACGGCACGGACATCGGCGACCAGGATCCGTACTACGACCTGTGCGCGAACGGGAGCGCTACCCCCGGACCGACCGACCCGATAACCGGGGTCCCGGCGGCGGGTGGCGCGACGATCCAGATGACCGGCACGAACATCGGGAACCTGCTCAACAACAAGAGCCTCACGTGGGGCTGGTTCCAGGGCGGCTTCACGCCCTCCTCGTTCAAGGGCACGCAACCGGTCTGCGCGACGTCGCACGTGAACATCGCGAACGCCTCGGCGGCCGACTACAGCCCGCATCACGAGCCGTTCCAGTACTACGCGAGCACCGCGAACCCGTACCACAACTCGCCGGCGTCGGTGGACGACGTAGGCGTGAGCGATCCGTCGGGCACGTCGTTGACGAACGCCGTCAACCACCAGTACGACCTGGCGTGGTTCAACAAGGCGGTCGCCAACGGGAACATGCCGGCGGTCTCGTTCCTGAAGGCTCCGGAGTACCAGGACGGACACGCCGGGTACTCGGACCCGCTCGACGAGCAGAAGTTCCTAGTCGACGAGATCAACACGATCGAGCAGTCGAAGGACTGGGGCAGCACGGCGATCGTGATCGCCTACGACGACTCCGACGGTTGGTACGACCACCAGATCGGGCCGATCATCCGCCAGTCCCAGGATGCGGCCGATGCTCTGAACGGTCCTGGGAAGTGCGGTTCGGCGGCGGCGCCGCCGGCGCAGAACGACCGCTGCGGCGTCGGTCCGCGCACGCCGCTGCTCGTGATCTCACCGTGGGCGAAGCAGAACTTCGTCGACAACACGTTCACCGAGCAGGCCTCGATCCCGCGATTCATCGAGGAGAACTGGGGCCTCGGCGGGATCGGGAACGAGTCGGCGGACTCATCGGCGGGAACGCTGATGAACGCGTTCGACTTCAACCCGAACGCCAAGCGCGCGCCGGCGATCATCCTGAACGACACCACCGGTGAGATCGCGAAGATCATCCCGTCCGGTGGCGGATCAGGCCAGCCCGGCGGGAACGGCGGCAATTCCGGCGGGAACGGCGGCAACACCGGCGGGAACGGCGGGACCACCGGCGGGAGCGGTGGCAATGGTGGCAACGGCGGGAACGCCGGCGGCAACGGCGGGCACAACTCGGCCGGCTCGCAGTCGAGCATCAGGCTCCCGAAGCTCGTCTGCCACCAGACGAACAGCAGCGCGAGGCACACGATCACGCTCAAGTGCACGACGAGCGGTGGATCGAATGTGAAGACGCTGGTGCGGGCGCGGCTGTACCGCGGCCACGTGTTGGTCCGCAACGTCGCTGGCATGGTGCACAGCCACCACGTCCAGTTCACGCTGCGGCTCGGCAGCCACACGGCGGGTCGGTACACGATCCGTCTGTCGATCGACGCGGACGGAACGGTCGGCGCGGTGACGCGCTCGGCGATCATCCGCTAGCCACACAGTCAGGTACATACGGATGCAGAGGGGCCCGGGGCAAACCCGGGCCTCTCTTGCGTCCGACTGAGGCACGCGGGCCTTTCGAGGCCACTATGCTCGCGCCGGTGACGCTCGCCGCCGAGCTCGAACTGCCCAGCTTCGACCACACCGACGCCGAGCTCCGGGGCGACCGTTACCGCACGGCGATGGCCGAGCTCGAGGGCCACGACGGCTGGCTCGCGGCCAGTCCGTTCGGGTTCATCGTGCTCGACCGCGACGCCGGCGAGTTCTTCCTTCGCAGCCGCGCGGCGGTGTTTCCGGGGCTCGCGATCGCCGACATCTTCCAGATCACCGACGGTCCGCTGCGCGAGGAGATCGTCAAGAACATCATCAACGTCAACGGCGACGATCACCGCCGGCTGCGCAACCTGGTCAACCCGGCGCTGTCGCCCCGGGCGGTCGATCGCTACCGGCCGGCGATGCGGCGCTTCCTCGAGCAGCTCCTCGCGGAGGTTCCGGCCGACGGCCGCTGCGAGTTCATCGCCGCCTTCGCCAAGCCCTATCCGTCGCTGGTGATCGCCGAGGTGATGGGGGCGGCGCCCGAGGACGCGCCGCGCGCTCTACCGCTGGTCGAACGTGATCCAGCGCCAATTCGACCCGGCGAGCCTGACGACGAGACCGCGCGGAGATCGAGCAGGCGGTCGCCGAGTTCTACGCCTACGAGGACGAGCTGATCGCGCGCCGCCGGCCCGCGCCGGGCGACGACCTGATCTCCGCGCTGATCGGAGCCGAGGAGGCGGGCGATCGTCTCAGCGACGACGAGCTGCGCAACCTCATCCTGAACATCCTCGTCGGCGGGGTCGACACCAGCCAGAGCCAGTTCGCGCACGCGATCAGGCTGCTTGGCCGCGCATCCCGATCAATGGCAGCTGCTCCGCGCCGACCCGCGCGGACTCGCATCGGCAGCCCTCGAGGAGGCGCTCCGGTTCGAGCCGATCACGCCGTTCACCGCGCGATCCTGGTCGACGAGGTCGAGCATCGCGGCGTGAGCTTCCCGGCCGGCTCGATCGTGCTCGTGTCCGCCTGGCACGCCAACCGCGAGGGAATCGAGCCCGACCGGTTCGACCTGACCGCCGAGCGCGGCGGCGCGCGCCTGCTGACGTTCGGCGCCGGCATCCACTACTGCGTCGGCGCCAACCTCGCGCGCGCCGAGATGCAGGAGGCGCTTGTGTTCCTCGCCGAGCGCGTGTCGGCGATCGCGCTCGACGGCGAGCCTGAGTTCGGGACCCCGTCCGGGATCTACGGGCTCGAGACCCTGCCGCTGAAGCTCGAACGAGAGGAGTAGTCGACTTGTCCTACGAGACGATCACCTGGGAGCAGTCCGGCGCCGTCGGTCGGCTGACCCTCAACCGCCCGGACTCGCTCAACGCGTGGACGCCCCAGCTCGGGTTCGATCTCCAGACGATCATCGAGCGTGACGCCGCCGACGATTCGGTGAGAGCCGTGCTGATCACCGGGGCCGGGACGCGGCTTCTCCTCGGGCGCCGACCTGAAGGCCGGCTTCGAGACTCGCCGACGACGGTATGCCCGACATCTACAAGGAGCTCCACGACGTCTATCACCCGGCGATCGCCGGCCTGCGGCGACTCGAGAAGCCGGTGGTCGCGGCGGTCAACGGCCCCGCGGTCGGGATCGGCTGCTCGCTGGCGCTGGCGTGCGACCTGATCATGGCCGCCGAGTCCGCATTCTTCGGGCTCGCGTTCGTCAACATCGGCCTGATGCCCGACGGCGGGTCGACGGCGTTCGTGCCGCCGGCGGTCGGGACGGGCGCGCGCGTTCCAGATGGCGATGCTCGGCGAGCGGATCCCGGCGCCGCAGGCGCTCGAGTGGGGCCTCGTCAACTGGGTCCACCCCGACGACCAGCTCATGAACGAGGCCGACGCGCTCGTGCAGCGCCTGGCCGCCGGCCCCACGCGCTCGTATGCCGCGAGCAAGCGGGCGCTCAACCAGTTCATCTATGGCGATCTCGACGCCCAGCTCGACCTCGAGGCCGAGCTCCAGCACGCGCTCGGGCGCACCAAGGACTTCTTCGAGGGCACCGCGGCGTTCGTCGAGAAGCGCGCGCCGGCGTTCACGGGCGGGTAGCTCACGTGGCCGACGCGGAGACGATCTCCTCGCTGGCGACCGGCGCGGGGACGCTGGTGCTCGCGGTGGCGACGTTCGCCGCGGTCCGTTCGTCGAACCGCTCGGCGCGGATCGCCGAGCTCGCGCTCCAGGAGCAGCGCCGGCCGCTGCTCGTCCAGTCGCGGCTCGGCGTCGACCCCGAGCAGAAGATCATGTTCGTCGACGAGCACTGGGTCCACGTCGGCGGCGGTCACGCCGATAGCCGAGAACGTGGACGGAGTGATCTACCTCGTGATGAGCCTGCGCAACGTCGGCGCGGGGATCGGCGTCTGTCAGGGCTGGGGCGTGCGCACCGGGCTCCTGCGCAACAACGTCGACCACTTTCCCGAGGACGAGCTCCGGCCCCAGTCCCGCGACCTCTACATCCCGGCGGCGACGTCGGCCTGTGGCAGGGGGCGATCCGTGACCGGAGCGATCCCGCTCACGACGAGGTCGCGCGCGCGATCTCCGAGCACGAGCCGATCTCGGTCGAGCTCCTCTACTCAGACCAGGCCGGCGCGCAGCGCACGATCACCCGGTTCACGCTGGTGCCGAACCGCCGCGAGGACGCCGAGGAGGCGACCCGGTTGCTCAGCGGCGGCCGGCACTGGTATCTGGATCGCGTAGGGCCGCGCTGACCCGATCGAGGACCGCCCGCGCCTCGGCCGCCATCTCGCTGACGATCTCCGCCGCCGGCCGCGCCTGTACGAGCTCGTGCGCCTGCCCGGCCCACAGGTTGAACGCGTCGGCGTCCCCCTGACGGCGAGCGGCGGCGCGCAGCGGACTCGTGACGTGGTGGATCTCCGGGTACCCGGCCGGCGCGGCGCCCGAGTGCTCGGTCATGAACCGGTTGACGATCCCGCGCGCCGCGCGCCCGGTGAACGCGCGGGTCACGCGCGTCGGCCGGCGCTCGGCGAGCGCTTTTCGCTGCGCGTCCGGGGTTCCGGCCTCGGGCGCGAGCATCAGCGCTGTGCCGATCGCGGCCGCGGTCGCGCCGGCGCACAGGGCGGCGGCGAGCGCGGCGCCGTCGGCGACCCCGCCGGCGGCCACCATCGGGAGCGGCGTCGCGCGCGCGAGGACCCGCAGCAGCGCGAGCAACCCGACCCCGCCTTCGTCGGACCCGTCGTCGACGAACCCGCCGCGATGACCCCCGGCCTCGCTGCCCTGCACGGCCAACCCGTCCGCGCCGGCCTCGCGCGCCACGAGCGCCTCCGACACGTTCGTGACCGTGACCCAGACGGCGACCCCGACTCCGTGCAGGCGGTCCACCACCGATGCCTCCGGGCAGCCGAACGTGAACGACACCACCGCCGGCCGCTCCTCGTACAGCACTTCGAGCTTCGCCGCCCAGTCGTCGTCGTCGAACCGCGGCCTCGCCGAGCTCCGCGCCCTGGCGCTCGGCCTCGGGCGCGATCCGCTCGACGTAGTCGCGCAGCGCCGCAGGGTCGGCGGCCTCCGGCGGTCGGCACGAACAGGTTTACCCCGAACGGCGCCGACGTGCCGGCGCGAACGGTCCGCGATCTCGTCGCTGAACGGCCGGCGCCCGCTTGTAGCCGGCGGCCAGGAAGCCGAGCCCACCCGCCTCGCTCACCGCGATCGCCAGCGTCGGGCGTCGACGGTCCGCCGGCCATCGGCGCCTGGACGATCGGGAGCGGGAGTGTGGTCAGGTCGAACGTGGCGCGTGAGCGGTCAGCCGACGGCGAGCGCGAGCGCCGCGTCGAACGCCATCGGCTCGGTCGCCGTCGCCGACTGCCACACGGCGTCGTCGCCGAGCGGGTGGCGGATCGCCTCGCCGGCGCCGACGAGCTCGAGCAGCGCGGCCTCGGCGGCGGCGCGGTCGGGAGCCTCGTTGTTCCCCGCCATCAACGCCGCGACCTCCTGGGTCGTCAGGCCGTCGTTGAAGCGCTCGAGCAGCGGCGCCGGCGTCTCGGGCGGCGGCTCGCGGTGAATCGTCGGATCGATGTTCGCGACCAGGATGTCGTAGGCCTCGACCGGCTGGAAGCCGCCGGCGACGAGCGTCGTGCCGTTCTGCTCGAACACGATCGACGGCGCCGTGAACCGGACCGGGCCGTCGCTGGTCGAGGTCTTGCCCTGCAGCTCGGCCGCCGACCCCTCCGCCTTGCGGGTCGTGTCCTTGTCGGCGTGGTAGGCCTCGACGACCTCGGGCGAGTCGATCAGACCGACCAGCTGGTCGGCGTCGATCCCCGGTATGCCGCGCAGCGCGTCGGCCAGGTTCGCGTCGTCGTCGAGGATCAGCGGGGTGTTGAAGTTCGCGAGCTGAATCGCGCGGAACACCCGCCATTCGCTGCCGGGCTGGGTCATGCGCGCAGCCACGACCGCCCGGCACGCGCGCGAGGTCGCGCTCAGCCGAGCCTTCGGCGCCGGCGAGAACGGCATCCCGTAGCGGCTGCGGAACCGTGCCGCCCCGAGCGCGCCGCGGATCGGCGAGTAGCCGCGGGCCTCGTACTGCGAGGCCTCCTCGGTCAGCCCGACGAGCACCAGGCGCCAGTCGAGCTGATCGCCGTACCGCCACTCGATCACGCGGAGTGCCGGGCTCTCGGAGTAGGCCCAGGGGCAAGCCGGGATCGCTGTACAGAGTGGCGGAAATCATGTCGTTGGACGCCTCCGGAGGTAAGTTGATTGACGCCTCAAGGATGTTAGCGAGTCGGCCTCCCCGCTCCCGATCGCTCGCCCGCGACGTCGACGGCGGGGCTCACGCGAGCGGCGCGGAACCCGGCCGCGACCAGCGCCTCCTCCGCCTCCCGCGCGTCGGTGAAGTGCAGGTACACGCGACCGCGCACGAACGCCGACAGCAGCACCCGGAACGCGCGTACCTGCGGCGTCACCGGCGCCCCGAGATGCAGATCGGAGATGTAGCGCCCGCCGGCGAATCCGTCGAGCGTGCGCGCGAACCGCCGCCACATCCCCACCACCGCGTCCGTCGAGAGGTATCCGAGCAGGCCCTCGGTGACGATCGCGAGCCCCTGGCCGCGGTCGAGTTCGGCGGCGATCGCGGCGAGGCTGCCCGGTCCGTCGTCGTCTCGCAGGGCGTCGACCTCGCGGACGCGGTGATGATCGCCCAGCGACCCCATCCGCTCGAGCGCGGCCCGCTTGCGCGCCGCCATCGTCGGGCAGGTCGGCCTCGACGTAGTCGAGGCGCTCGCCGTAGCGCTTCGCGAACCGCCACCCCCGCGGCGACAGGCCGCACGCCACCTCGATCACCTGCGTGACCTCGCCGCGCTCGATCGCGCGCTCGAGCCGCGCATCGATCGCGCGGTGGCGGGCCAGCAGATACGCCTCGAGCGTCGCGCCGCCGGCCGCCCGGCTGACCAGCATTCCGGGCTGGAGCGAGTCGAACAGCACGCGGCCTTCGCGCGTCTCGAGCTCCGGATGCGAGAGCCCGTTGCGCGCCCATACGTACCCGGTGTAGTGGGCGGTCGGCCCGATCCGCTCGCCGGAGAGGATCACCCGGCGTTGCTACCCGGTGTTGCCCCGAGCAACTCCTCGAGGCGATCCAACAGCGGCACCTGCCCGACGTTGATCTTCTCGCGCGCGGCGTCGAGACCGAACCACTCGGCCCGGTCGACCTCGGGGATCTCGATGATCCGGCCCGAGCGCGGCGGCCACTCGAACGGGACGGTGTTGCTCACGATCCCGCTCGCGTCGAGGTCGCCGGCGAGCGCCCACGCGTGCACTCGCTTGCCGCTGCGCTGGCGAATCTCGCCGAGGTCGGCGAGCTCGGCATCCGGTGGCGTCGGGCGGGGGCGTTCCCAATTCCTCCTCGAACTCGCGTCGCGCCGCGGCGAGCGGATCCTCGCCGTCGTCGTACTCGCCCTTCGGGATCGACCACGCCCCGAGGTCTCGCTTGGCCCACGCGGGTCCGCCCGGGTGCACGAGCAGCACCTCGAGCCCGTCGCCGCTGCCCGCGGTGCAGGAGGATGCCGGCGCTCCGCTTCACCGCCGATCCCGGTCAGCTCCGGCGGCTGGTGAGCGCCAGCCCGAACCCGAGCGCGATCAGCATCGCGCCGCCCGGTCGCCGTCATCCGCTCGAGCCGGCGCGACGAGCGGCCGAGCCATTCGCGCGCGGTGCCCGACGCGATCGCCCACGCGCCGTCGGACAGCAGCGCGATCGCGATGCAGATCGACCCCGAGCAGCGCGATCTGCAGCGTGACGTGGCCCTTCGAGCGGTCGATGAACTGCGGCAGCACCGCGGTGAAGATGATCACGCCCTTGGGGTTGGTCGCGCCGACGAAGAACCCCTCGCGGACGATCCGGCGCAGCGACTTCGGCTGCGGCCGGCACCGCCGGCGCGAACAGCGCGGCCAGCTGCTTACGGTCGCGGATGTTCCGGACCCCCAGGAACACGAGGTACGCGGCGCCGAGCAGCTTCAGCGTCGTGAACACCGCGTCCGAGCGCGCGACCAGCGACCCCACCCCGATCGCCACCAACGCCAGCTGGAGCGTGAACCCACTCGCGTTGCCGAGCACCGTCGCGAGCGCCGCCCGCCGCCCCAGCGACACCCCGCGGCTGATCACGAACAGCACGCTCGGTCCAGGGATCAGGATCAGGATGTAGACCGTCAGCAGGAACTCGAGCAGATGGTGCGTCGGCAGCATGACCGAGCCCCATCCTAATCGGGCCCACATCCGCCGCGCGCGCACCGTCGGGTAGCGCGTAGACGGTCACCGGCCGGCGGGTGACGTCAAGCAGCCAGCGCCTCATTCTCAACCTCCTCGATGTCCGGTAGACGGGCGACCTCGGGGCTCGGCGGCTCGCGGAGCAGGAACGCGGCGACGGCGGCGCCGGTCAGCGCGAGCGCGCCTCCGACCGTGAACGCGAGCCCGAACCCGCTCGTCAGCGCGTGGGCGGCCCCATCCGCGCCGGCGAAGGCCTTCGTATGCGCAGCGGCGATCGTGCTGAGCACCGCGAGCCCGAGCGCGCCGCCGACTAGTCGAGAGGTGTTCAGCAGACCAGAGGCCACGCCGCTCTGCGACCGCTCGACGCCCTGCATCGCGACGATCGTCGCCGGAACGAGCGTGAACCCCATCCCGAGCGCCGACAGGACCGCTCCGAGCAGGACGGTGTTGACGTACGTTCCGCCCGGCGCGACGCCGCTCAGCAACATCAGGCCGACCGCCGGCGGACAGCATCCCGACCGTGATCACCGGGCGCGGCCCGAATCGGCCGACCACGCGCGGAGCCAGCGTCGACGCCGCGAAGATCGACAGGGTCATCGGCAGGAACCCGAGCCCCGCGTCGATCGCGTCGTAGTGGAGCACCTGCTGCAGGTACAGCGTCAGGAAGAACCACGACGGAAACTGCGAGGCGTAGAGCAGCACGACGATCGCGTTGGCGGCGCGGAGGTGCCCGATCCGGAAGATCGACAGCGGCACGAGCGGCTCCCGCGCAAACCTCGCCTCGACCAGCAGGAACGCCGCGAGCAGGACGAGGCCGGCCGCCAGTGGCGCGAGGACACCGGTCGAGCCCCAGCCGAGCGTGTCGGTGCGGACGATCCCGAACGTCACGCTGACGAGGCTGGCGGTTACGAGCACCGCGCCCGTCACGTCGAAGTGGCGGGTGCCCTCGGCACGCGCCGTCGCCGGGATCAGGCGTGATCCGAGCGCGACTACGACGATTCCGAGCGGCACGTTCACGGCGAAGATCGCCGGCCACCCGAACGTCTGGGTGAGGACGCCGCCGAGCAGCGCGCCCGACGACGCGCCGAGGCCGCCGACGGCGCCCCATGCCGCCAGCCCGCGGTTGCGCTCGCGGCCCTCGGCGAACGAGGAGGTGATGATCGACAGCGTGGCCGGCGACAGCACTGCGCCGCTGAGGCCCTGAACGGCGCGCGCGGCGATCAGCAGATCGCGCGAGTCCGCGAGCGCGCACGCGAGCGAGGACAGCGCGAACATCGCGGTGCCGGCGAGGAACACGCGCCGGCGCCCGAGCAGGTCGGCCGAGCGGCCGCCGAGCATCAGGAAGCCGGCGAACGTCAACGTGTACGCGTTCACGACCCATTGCAGGCCGGTGGTCGAGAAATGGAGCCCGGCGCGCATCGACGGCAGCGCGACGTTGACGATCGCGACGTCGAGGATGACCATGAACTGCGCGAGGCAGACGACGAGCAGGAGCGCGTTCTTGGAACGTGTCGATTCTGTTTTCTGGGGAGGCGATTGCGTTCACGAGTGGTATGGTGCGACAATGCTTATCCAGGTACAAGAGAGGGGCTTATCCTGGTAGTAGACTTGACACCCAAGTTCGCAGCCAAGGCGACACCCAGTCATTCGGATAACGGCAACGGAGCCGCTCCCGTGAGAAGCAAGGCAGCGAACGGGGACCGCAAGGCAGCCAACGGCGAGCGCCGGCGCGAGGAGCTCGCCGACTTCCTGCGCACCAAGCGCTCGAGCCTCCAGCCCGAGGAGGTTGGGCTTCCGGACGGCGGCCGCCGGCGGACTCCGGGCCTCCGACGCGAGGAGGTCGCGCTCCTCGCCGGAGTCGGGACCACCTGGTACACCTGGCTCGAGCAGGGGCGCGACGTCCGCGCCTCGCTCGACGTGCTCGAGGCGCTGGCCCGCGCACTGCGGCTGACGGGTGCCGAGCGCTCCCACCTGATCCTGCTGGGCCGCGGCGAGCACGCCAAGCCGTGCAAGGCGCCGGCCGAGGAGGTCTCGCGGAATCTGCGCCGCCTGGTCGAGAACGTCGGACCGGGGCCTGCGTACCTGCTCGGTCGCCGCTGGGACTATCTGGCGTGGAACAAGTCGTTCGAGGCCGTCTTCAGCTTCGAACCGGGTCCCGATCCACTGTCGCGCAACCACGTCTGGCTGTGGTTCATGGATCCCTCACGACGGACGCTGTGCTCGGGCGACTGGGCCGCGAGCGCACGCCTGCTGGTCGCCAAGTTCCGCGCCGACAGCGCGAAGAACATCGGTGACCCCGCGTTCGAGGAGCTGATCTCCTCGCTGAGCGCGGCCAGTCCCGAGTTCCGGAAGCTTTGGAAGCGCCACGAGGTCGCCGGCAGCGGCGACGGGCACAAGGAGCTGACTCACCCGGCGGTGGGCCCACTCGCGTTCGACCACGCGGTGTTCCACCACGGCGAGTCGGGCGAGCAGCGCCTGATCCTGTACTCCCCGACCTGCGATTACGACACGCGCGCGAAGCTGGCGCGGCTGCTCGAGGACGACGGCGCGGAGCCGGGCGACCTCGAGCTCGCGATGGCCGTGAGCTGAGCGGGAGCGGGCGGCTTGTTACGCCCGCGTGACCGGTGTCACGTCCGCGTCAGCACGGTCTTCGACAGCTCTTAGGATGGCTTGACGTTGCTCTGCCGGACGCCTGGTCAGATGTACCGCATGACCACGCAAGCGCCCCCTCACAGCTCAGAGCAAACGGCCGCTTCGCGGCGGGACGACACCGTCTTCCTCCCGCGCGAGCAGGAGACCGCGCCGATCGAGGCCGGCCCCGCAGCGGCGATCCTCAACGCGCTTGCGCTGCTCGACCACCGCACCCGCAGCCGCGCGATCAGCCGCCGGCTCGCGCCGTTCGGCCAGTACCTGGCCTTCGCTGAAGACGGCACTGACTGGCTCGTGCCGCTCGAGGAGAAGGTCATCCACATCGGACGCGGCCTCACCTCCCACGTCCGCATCGAAGAGCAGCGCGTGTCCCGCAGCCACGCGATCCTCGTGCGCCACGGGAACCACACCCGGCTGCTCGACAACCGCAGCGCCAACGGCACGTTCGTCAACGGCCGTCAGATCATCGCCACCAACATCGCCGACGGCGACGTTATCCGCATCGGGCCGGTGGTGATGACGTACGTTCAGGTCGCGTGAGCTGACGTACGTTCGGGTCGTTTGAGCCCGCACCGCACGCCGCAGACCACTCCCTCCCTACGGTCTGCGGCGGCGGTGCGAGGCGAGGCGGATTTGGCTACGGCGTCTGCGGCGCGGTGCTGGGCGGCCCGGCGCGCCGAGCCGCGGCGCCGGCGCGGGATGCGCCGGTGCGCGCGGCGCCGGTCACCGCGGTCAGCGGCTTGGCGATCGACTCGAGCCCCTTTCGCTCGGCGGCGATGCCGAACACGATCTCGGTCACGCCGCCGATGATCATCAGGATCGCGCCGATCGCCAGCGCCTTGAACACTTCGGACGCCTTGCCGGTCGCGACCATCGGCGCGAACAGCTGCGGGCCGATGATCCCGCCGAGTCCCGTGCCGACCGCGTAGAAGAGCGCGATGCATAGCGCTCGGGTCTCGAGAGGGAAGATCTCCGAGACCGTCAGATACGCCGCGCTGACCCCGGCCGAGGCGAAGAAGAACACGACCGACCATGCCACGGTGAGCGTCGCTGCGGTCAACTGGTGATGCTCGAACATGTAGCCGGTCACGAGCAACAGCACGCCGGACAGGATGTAGGTGCCCGCGATCATCGGCCGGCGCCCGACCGAGTCGAACAGGCCGCCGAGCACGACCGGTCCGAGCAGGTTCCCAGCGGCGAACGCGACGAGGTAGTACGGCGCATTGTCGGTCGACACGTGGAAGAACGTGCTCAGCAGCGTGGCGTAGCCGAACAGGATCGAGTTGTAGAGGAACGCCTGTCCGATGAATAGCGCGAGCCCGAGCACGGTGCGCTTCGGGTAGGTCTTGACCACGGTCCGTGCGATCTCGACCAGGCTGATCGTCTTGCGCTGCCGGATCGTGATCTCGGCGTCGGGGTCGGGATCCTCGAGCGGCTTGCCGGTGCTCGCCTCGACTTCGCGCTCGATCTCGCGCGTGATTCGCTCGGCCTCGTCCTCGCGGCCGTGGATGAACAGCCAGCGCGGGCTCTCGGGCACGTGGCGGCGGACGAACAGGATCACCAGGCCGAGAACGAACCCGAGCCCGAAGCACACGCGCCAGCTGAGCAGCGGCGAGAACACGTGGAGCGCGACGACCGACAGCAGCGCGCCGGCGGCGGCGCCCGCCCAGTACGTACCGTTGATCAGGATGTTGGTCCGGCCGCGGTGGTTGGCGGGAATCAACTCGTCGATTGCCGAGTTGATCGCGCTGTACTCGCCGCCGATGCCCATGCCGGTCACGAACCGGCAGGCGAAGAAGAACAGTGGAGTCCACGCGAGCGCCGTGGCCATCGTCGCGGCCAGGTACACGCCGAGCGTGATCATGAACAGCTTCTTTCGCCCGAACCGGTCTGTCAGCTGACCGAACACCAAGGCGCCCAGGCAGGCGCCGGCGACGTACATCGACGCCGCCCAGCCGGCGACCTCGGCGGAGGAGATGTTGATGCCGCTGCCCTTGGCAGAGATCGCGCCGGCGATCGACCCGACGATCGTCACCTCGAGCCCGTCGAGGATCCACACCGTCCCGAGGCCGATCAGGATCTTCCAGTGCCAGCGAGACCACGGAAGCCGGTCCAGCCGCGCTGGAATGTTGGTTTCGATCGTGCCGAACTGAGCGTCGGCGGATGACGCGATTGTCGCCATTTGCAGGTACCTCCTAGCTGTCCTCTTCCCACAACAGGTCCTACCCAGTGGCCGGTGGCGTGAAGCAGGCCCCCCCTCGCCACATCTGAAATCGTTCCTTGCGATGTGGCCGGCTCCCCCGCAGATCGCGTTCGCCGGCGGCACGGTCGACCGTGCCGCGCACCTGCGCAACGACGGCAGGGCCGAGCGGCTGCGCGACGCCGGCGACTCGCGGGTGGTGCTCGTCGGCAAGGCGCAGGAGATCGCGATCGCCGGCGAGGGCGGGAGGCCGCGCTCGGCGCCGGCGAGGTCGGCCGCTCTCGGCGCCGGCGAGGGCGCCGGGCTCGCGCTGGTCCCCACCACCGCGCTGGCGCCCGACGCCGAGCTGACGTTCCTTGGCCTCGACGCGTCGGGCGCGGCGTTGTTCGCGTACGACGCCACCGCCGGCGCACCCGCGACCGGCCAGATCTTCGAGTTCGTCCCGCTCCGCACCCTCGCCGGCGAGCTCTCACCTGACGCCGGGGCGCTCGCGGCGTATGCGGTCGCGCTCGTCGGGTGGCACCGGGTGACGCGCTACTGCGGGCGCTCCGGCGACGCCACCAAAGTCGAGGCGGCCGGCCACCGGCGGCGGTGCCCGGTGTGCGGCCTGGTCCAGTTCCCGCGAACGGACCCGGCGATCACGATGCTCGTGCAATCGGGCGACCGCTGCGTGCTGAGCCGCCGCGTCGGCGCCCCCGAGAACCGGTGGTCGGCGCTGGCCGGATTCGTCGAGCCCGGAGAGACCCCCGAGGAGGCCGTCGTCCGCGAGGCCCGCGAGGAGACCGGTGCCGAGGTCGTGGCGGTCGAGTACGTCACCTCACAGCCCTGGCCATTCCCGCAGGCGTTGATGATCGGGTTCTGGGGGTTCGTCGACCCGGCCGCCGCCGACGCGACCCTCACGCCCGATCCGGACGAGCTGGTCGAGGCGAGGTGGTGGGACCGCGACGAGCTCGATCGCGCGCTCCGCGCCGGCGCGATCGTCCTGCCCCCGCCGGGAACGATCGGGAACTACCTGATCTCGACCTGGCTCGCCGGCGGCTCGATGTAATACGTGCCAAAGCTCCTCCCCGTCGGCGACTCCGCCCACATGGAAACGCGGGGCGCCCCGGCTATGAGACCGGGTCGCGGCGAAGCGCGCGCACAACATCGCGGTGCTCGCGCATCGTCTGCATCCCGTCCGCGCCGGGCTGGCGACCGAACCCGCAGTACATCGCGACGCCGAAGTCGCTCAGGTACCGCGACGCGGTCGCGTGCCGGCGCCAGAGGCCGGCAACCCCGTCGAGAGGCAGCACGATTCCGAGGTATACGCGCGTGTCGCCGACATCGAGATCGCTGAGCGGGCGGAAGAAGCGCCGGTCCTCGCTGCGCAGGTAACGCGGCCCGGCCATGTGCACCCAGTCGACGGTGCGCCCCGAGTTCGCGACCGCGTAGTTGGCCATCCGCACGAGCACCTCGTAATCCCGCGCTTCGTACATCGGCCACTCGGGGAACGTGCCGTAACAGAAGTGGTAGCCGAGCATGACCTCCTCGGGGACCTGCGGCGTCAGCCGCCCGACCGGGCCGGCGTAGCGCTCCCACGCTCCCTCGGCCGTCCACGCCAGCACGCCCTCGATGTCCTGCACCTCGTAGGCCATGTCCCATTGGATCGCGAGATCCGCCGCCGGAACCTCGTCGAGCAGCCGGACCAGCGACCGGCCGACGAGGTCTTCGTAGGCGCGCTCGGCGACCGGGTAGTCGCCGGCGAAGTCGGCCTTGAACCCGTTCAGCGCGCTCGAGGGGAACGGCAACCCGACCTGGAAGCGCAGCCCCGCCGGAATCACACCCTCGTCGCGAAGCGCCCGGAACTGCCGCCACGAGGCGATCGCGTCGTCGATCCGCGGCCACGTGTCGAAATGCAGCTCGCCGGCGCCGGCTCGGATCTTGAACACCGGCGTCTCGTACGCGTGCCTCGGGATGCCCGTCGGCGAGGCGGTCTCCTCCACGACCTCGACGTCCGGGTTCGGACGAAAGAGCCGCTCGCGTTCGTAGCCCACCCACGCGGCACGCGGGCCGGTCTCGCCGTCCGGGAGCGCGAACACCAGGTCGCCGAACAGCTCGGCGCCGGCGCGGAACGCCTCGTCGGTCGACTGCGCCGGCAGGCTCCCTACGAGCAGCAGCTCACTCGCGGCTCGCGAGCTCACGACGTCTCGCCGACGATCTCGTCGGTCAGGTTGGTCACGTCGCGAGCGACCAGCGCCGCGTACGCCCCGCGGCGCTCCATCAGCTCGTCGTGGGTGCCGCGCTCGACGATCCGGCCCTTGTCGATCACCACGATCTGGTCGGCGTCGCGCACGGTCGAGAGCCGGTGCGCGATCGTGATCGTCGTGCGCCCCTCGGCCAGTCGCTCGAGCTCGGCCTGGACCGCCGCCTCGGTCTGGGTGTCGAGCGAGCTCGTGGCCTCGTCGAGCACCAGCACCGGCGGGTTGCGCAGGACCGTGCGCGCGATCGCCATCCGCTGCTTCTCCCCGCCCGAGAAGCGGTACCCGCGCTCGCCGACGACCGTGTCGTAGCCGTCGGGCAGCGACGCGATCAGATTGTGGATCCGGGCCGTGCGCGCCGCGTCCTCGATCTGCTCGTCGGTCGCGTCCGGTTGCGCGAAGCGGAGGTTCTCGCGAACGCTGGCGTGGAACAGGTAGGTCTCCTGCGAGACCACGCCGACGGTCGCCGCGAGCGACTCGAGCGAGGCGTCGCGGACGTCGACGCCGTCGATCGTCACCCGTCCCTCCTGGGGTTCGTACAACCGCGCAGCCAGGTAGCCGAGCGTGGTCTTGCCGGCGCCGGTCTCGCCGACGACCGCCGTCCGCGTCCCCGCCGGCACGACCAGGTCGACGTCGCGCAATGTCCATGGGGAGTCGGCTGGCGCCGGACTCGAGGCCCCTCCATAGCGGAACGAGACGTTCTCGAAGCGGACCTCCCCGAGCAGCTCGCTCGGCCGCAGCTCGACCGGATGCTCAGCCTCGACGATGTCGACCGGGAGGTCGAGGTACTCGAAGATCCGGTCGAACAGCGCCAGCGAGGTCTGCATGTCCGCCTGCACCCCGAGCAGCGATTGGATCGGGAACAGCAGCCGCACCTGGAGCGTCGTGAACGCGACCACCGTTCCGATCGAGATCGAGGTGCCGATGAAGGTCTGCCCGGCGAGCCAGTAGATGATCGCCGGCTGGACGGCGAACGTGAACTGGATCGTGGCCATCACCCAGCGCCCGGCCATTCGCGAGCGGACCTCGAGGTCGGCGATGCCCTTCGACTCGCCCGTGAAGCGGCCCGCGAGGTCGCCGCCGCGACCCATCGTCTTGCCGAGCATGATTCCCGACACCGACAGCGACTCGGCCACCAGCGCCGACATGTCGGCCAGACGACGCTGCTGCTCGCTCGTGATCCTGCGGCGGATCTGGCCGACGCGCCGCGTCATGTACACCGACGGCGGCACGAACACGAGCGAGATGATCGCCAGGCGCCAGTCGAGCAGGCACATCGCGATGATCGAGGCGACGACAGTGGTGGCGTTCTGCGCGATCGTGGTTGCGGTCGTGGTGACGACGCTGTCGAGCCCACCGATGTCGTTCGCGATCCGCGACTGCACCTCGCCCGTGCGGGTCCGGGTGAAGAACGCCAGCGACATCTTCTGGAGGTGTTGGTAGACCGCGGCGCGCAGGTCGTGCATCACGCGCTGGCCGACCACGTTCGACATGTACGTCTGCCACACGCTCGTGGCGTTGGTGAAGATCGCGATCGCGATCATCGCCAGCACGGTCACGGTCAGCACGGTCTCGTCGTGCCCGAGGATCCCGACGTCCAGCGCTCTCCTGAGCAGGAACGGCTGGAGGATCGCGATGCCGGACGAGACGACGATCAGCGCGAGCACGGCCGCGAGGCGGAATCGGTAGGGCCTGAACAGCGCCAGGATCCGCGCGGTGTCGCGTTCGCGCGTGGGATCCATCAGCGGCGGCGGCTTGCGCGACGGACCGCGCAGCGAACGCATCGCGCCGCTGCCGCCGGCGCCCTGAGACGCCGCAAACCCGTGATTTCCAGAGCTCATCAACATCCATGATGACAGCGGCCCGACCTGCGCCGGCCGGGCCGCGCGCACGTCCGAGGTCGAACGTTTCGCTCGGGAACGAAATGTCGCCGCGCTACCGTGTGTGTCATGAAAGGCGACGCCGACATTGCCAGCATCGGCGCGCTGGTCGCCGATCCCGGGCGCGCGAAGATCCTGCTGGCGCTTGGCGACGGTCGCGCGTTACCGGCGAGCGTGCTCGCGGACGAGGCCGGCGTCGGCGCCTCCACCGCCAGCACTCACCTCAGCAAGCTCGTCAAGGGCGGGATGCTCAGGGTCGAGCGACACGGGCGCCACCGCTACTTCCGCATCGACCGGCCGGAGGTCGGCGAGTTGATCGAGGCGCTCGCCCGGGTCTCACCCCCCGCCCCGGTGCGCTCGCTCAAGCAGGGAAGTAAGGCGCACGCGGTCCGCTTCGCGCGGACGTGCTACGACCACCTCGCGGGGATGCTAGGCACGCACTTGATGGAGGCGATGATCGAGCGCGAGCTGCTGACCGGCGGCGACGGTGTGTTCGACCCCGATTCCGCACGCGAGGACCGGCTGTCGTCTCCCGGGTTCGACCTCGACTACCGGCTCACACCGGCCGGGGTGCGCGAGCTCACGGCATTCGGCATCGACTTCGACTCGCTGCCCTCGCGCCGGCCGCTGATCCGCTACTGCGTCGACTGGAGCGAGCAGCGTCATCATCTTGCCGGCTCGCTCGGAGCGGCCATGGCGGCGCGGATGATCGAGCTCGGGTGGGTGCGCAAGGCGGCGCGCAGCCGCGCCGTCCACGTCAGCGACGACGGGTTCGACGGCCTCCGCGATCATTTCGGGGTCGAGCTGAGCCCGGTCCCTGACGCGTGACCGCCGGCCTCCGAAGCCTGGCCCCGTTCTCCGGCGCGTGAGACCGGTCTTAGACGGCTGAGACGGGCCATACTCGGGGGCGTGTCCGGACAGGAGATCGGCCTCGCGGTATCCGTGTTCCTCGCCTGCGCGGTCGAGGCCGTCGAGGCGCTCACGATCGTGCTCGCGGTCGGCGTCACGCGCAGCTGGCGCTCCGCGCTGACCGGCGTCGGCGTCGGTGTGTTGGTGCTGGCGGTGATCGTCGCCGCGCTCGGGCCGGCGCTCACCGCGCTGCCGATCGGTGCGCTGCGGGTGGTGGTCGGAGGGTTGCTGCTGGTGTTCGGCCTGCAGTGGCTTCGCAAAGCCGTGCTCCGATACGCCGGGCTGAAGTCGCTCCGCGACGAGGACAGCGAGTTCGCCTCGGAGACCGAAGCCGCCCGCACCGCGGCGCCGACGGGTACGGGATTCGACGGCTATTCGTTCACGATCGCGTTCAAGGGCGTGCTGCTCGAGGGGCTCGAGGTCGCGTTCATCGTGCTCACGTTCGGCGCCAGCCAGCACAACATCGGCCTCGCAGCCGCGGCGGCGGCCGTCGCGATCGCGGTCGTCGTGCTCGCCGGCGTACTCGTTCGCGCCCCGCTCGCGCGCGTGCCCGAGAACACGATGAAGTTCTTCGTCGGGGTGATGCTCACATCGTTCGGTGTCTTCTGGGGGGCCGAAGGCGCGGGCGCGTCGTGGCCGGGCGGCGACGCCGCGCTGCTGGTGCTCGTCCCGGGCATGGCGCTCGCAGCGCTGGCGATGGTCAGATGGCTGCGACGCGCGCCCGCACACCGGGCACTGGGAGAGCCCGCATGAGCTGGATCGTGCGCGCCGCGCGCGCGGTCTGGGAGTTCGTCGTCGGCGACGACCCATTCACCGCGTTCGGCGTCGTCGTGGCGCTCGGGGCGACCGCGCTGATCGCCGGCGCTGGGGCGCCCGCATGGTGGGTCATGCCGCTCGCGGCGCTGGTGTTGCTCGGGTTGTCGGTGCGACGCGCTGCGCGCTGACGGCCGTTAGCCCGCGAGCGTCACCGGCAACGACTTGAGCTGGTTGACGAACGTCGACAGCACCCACGTCGGCTCGCCGGCCAGCTCCATGGCCGGATAGCGCGCCAGCGTCTCCTCGAACAGGACGCGCAGCTCGAGCCGTGCCAGCGCGAGGTGATGCCCCCGAGCTCGGACGAGTACGTCTGCCAGTCCCGGCTAACCGCGTGAATGTCCTCGGGCCGGGTCACGGACCAGTAGCCGGCTTCGGCCGGGTAGTCCGGGATCCCACCGGTCCAGTGCACCGGGCACTCGGAGCGAAGCCGCCCGAACAGCTCGTGGGGTGGGCCGTCGCGCCAGAGCCCGAGATCGCTGACGAGAACGTCTTCGAGGTCGCTGCGCGTCGGTGTCACAGCGCGACGATCCTATGGCCGGCTCGCCAGCCGGTCTACCTCGAGCTCGCCGGCCGGACTACCTCGAGGTCGCCGCGCTCTCCTGCGCCGGGGTCGGCGTCACAACGGCGCCGGCGCCGTTGCCGTTGGCCGCCGCTCCGACCGCCAGATCACCGTCGACGTAGCGCTCACCCCGCGACCACGACGCCACCGCCGCAATCAGGCACGCCACGATCGCGAACGCGAACGCCTCGTGGAGTCCATGGCGGAATGGCTCCGAGATCAGTTGCGGGAAGAACGAGCGGCCGGTGATCAGCGCCTGTGTGTGCGCCGACAGGTGGCTGAGCGCTGACGCGCCGAGCAGATGCTGGATCGGGTTGTAGCCGAGGAACGCCGCGAACAGGATCGAGACCGGCGGGAGGTTGGCGGCGTGCTGGGCCGCCTGCGCCGCGACGCCGTGGGCCTCGAGCCCGCTCGCCATCGTATGCGGCAGCGTCGTCGACAGCCCGAGGATCATCAAGGTGAAGAAAATGCCGACCGACAGAACCTGGGCGGAGTTCTGGAACGTCTGGTTCATGCCGCCGCCGGCGCCACGGTCGCCGGGCGGCAGGCTGTTCATGACGGCGGCGCGGTTGGGGGAGGCGAACATCCCCATCGACACGCCGAGCAGGAACAGGATCGCGGCGAACGCTGGGAAGGAGAAATCGATCGGGAGCAGCGCTAGCAGCAGGAAGCTGAAGGCGGCACTGATCATGCCGCCGGTCGCGAACGGCCGGGCTCCAAAGCGATCGGACAGGTACCCGGAGGTTGGCCCGGCGATCAGCATCCCGCACGTCAGCGGAAGCATGTAGATCCCGGCATACAACGGCGTCTTGGTGTAGTCGTAGCCGTGGAGCGGTAACCAGATCCCCTGGAGCCAGATGATCAGCATGAACATCAGCCCTCCGCGCGCCACGGCCGACAGGAACGTCGACAGCGTCCCGAACGTGAACGCGCGGATCTTGAACAGCGGCAGCCGGAACATCGGATCGGTGACCCGTCGCTCGATCGCCACGAACGCGACAAGGGACAGGATGCCGGCCGTGAACAGCACGAGCACGCGCGGGCTTCCCCAACCGGTCGCCGAATGGCCGTACGGACGGATGCCGTACGTGACCGCGATCATGATCAGAACGAGCCCGACCGCGAACGTGATGTTGCCGCCCCAGTCGATCCGGGCGCGCTTCGGCGTCGAGATCTCCTGGAGCTTCAGGTAGGCCCACACCGTCCCGAACAGCCCGACGGGCACCGAGATCAGGAATACCAGCCTCCAGTTGATCGGCGCGAGGATGCCACCGAGCACGAGACCCACGAACATGCCGCTCACAGCGACGATGTTGTTGATGCCGAGTGCCATCCCGCGCTCGTTGGCCGGGAACGCGTCGGTGATGATCGCCGCCGAGTTCGCCAGCAGACAGGCCGCGCCGACGCCCTGGACGATCCGGAACACGATCAGGTAGGCAGCGCCCGACCTGCCGCTGAGCCAGTCGATCGTCAGGACCAACGAGGCCGCCGTGTAGATGACGAACCCGAGGTTGTAGATCCGCACCCGCCCGTACATGTCCCCGAGCCGCCCGAGGCTGACGATCAGCACGCTGGTGACGATCAGAAAGCCGAAGATCATCCACAGCAGGTAAAAGCTGTTCGCCGGCACCAGCGGATCGAGGTGGAGGCCGCGGAAAATGGCCGGCATCGCGATCAGCGTGATCGACGCGTCGAGCGTGGCCAGCAGCACGCCCAGCGTGCAATTCGACAGCGCGATCCACTTGTAGTTCTCGCCCCGGGGGTCCGGTCGGCGAAATCCCATGGTGCTCGTGCGACGCCCGTTGCCGATCGAGGCCATGCTTCTACTCTACGCAGACCGGTTTCCGGTGCGCCGGACGCCGCGCCTCGCGATCGCCGCCGGCAAGAGTTCGCTAGGAACGCGAGTGAGCGCCCGGCTGGCGCGTCGTCAGCGGCACGTCCTCGGCGCGGGCGATCTCGAGCACGCTCTCGATCGAGGAGCGCGAGGCCAGGTCGACGGCGCGCTGGACCAGCATCCGCATCGGGAGCGCCGCCGCCACCCATCGCGGCGCGACCACCCGCCGCGACCGCCGCGCGATCCCGCGCTCGATCGCGTCGATCCCGACCTCGAGCGGCGTCACGCGCGCTACGGGCCGGCGGATCTCGGAGAGCCGCTTGGCCGCCTGGGTGTCGAAGCCCTGGCGAACCATGTCGGTGTCGAGCTCGGCGAAGTACGCGACGCCCACTCGCGCCCCACTCTGCGCGAGCTCGATCCGGAGCGAGTCGGCGAGCGCCTCGACGCCGGCCTTGGACGCGCAGTAGGCGCCCAGCAGCGGCGGGTGGACCGCCGCGGCGAGCGACGCGATCGCCAGCGCGTACCCGCGATCGTGGGCGATGTGCAGTCCGGCCGCGCGGAGCGTGTAGTACACGCCGATCAGGTTGACCTCGATCGTCCGCTCGAACACCTCCGGGTCGCCGCCGATCAGCGGCAGCTGCGCGGCGATGCCGGCATTCGCGACCACGACGTCGAGCCCGCGAAGATGCTCGGCGGCGGCCTCGACGGCGGCCTCGACCTGGTCGCGGTCACGTACGTCGCACACCACGGCCAGCGCGTCGCCGCACTCAGCCGCGGTCCGCGCCAGCACGTCGGGCTCAATCCCGGCGAGCACCACTCGAGCGCCGCGCTCATGCAGCCGCTTGGCGGTGGCGGCTCCGATCCCGCGGGCCGCACCCGTGATCAGCACCCGGCGACCGGAAAGATCCGTGGTCATCGCGCGGCCCACGATACCCTGCCGGACCGAGAGCCGAGCCGGTACCGGCGGTCGGCTGCCGGCCACGCCGGCTGCCCCGCCCTGCCCTAAGCGAACTCGTCGGCGCGCTGGAACATGATCTCGGGCACGATGCACATCGGCGAGACGCGGAGCAGAAAGCGCAACCCCTCCGCGATGTCGCTCGGCCGGAGCATCTCCTCGGCCGGGACCTTGCCCTTGATGTAGTCGGTCATGTCGGTGTCCACGAAGCCGGGCGCGAACGCCACCGACTTCACGCCGTCCCTAGCGAGCGCCTTGTTCATCGCCAGCGAGTAGGCGGCGACGGCGGCCTTCGTCGCCGAATACACCGACAGCCAGCGGTCCGGCGACTTTCCCGCGATCGAGGCCATATTGACCACGAGCGCGTTGCGGTGCTCGGCGCCGGCGGCGCGGAGCAGCTCCGCGCACTCGCGGTAGAACAGGATGATCGCGCGGACGTTGACCTCGAGTTGGAGGTCCACGTACTTGGTCTGGTGCTCGCTCGCCGACGCGCCGACGCCGACGCCGGCGTTGTTGACGAGCACGTCGAGACGGCCATAGCGCTCCCGGTGCCGGCGCACGACCTCCCGGATCGACTCCTCCTCCCTCAGGTTCGCAGCGACGTACTCGACGTCGAACCCGCTCTCCCGCAGCTCGCCGGCCGTGCGCTCGAGCGTGTCAGGGTTACGCGCGGTGATCGTAAGGCCGTAGCCCTCCTCGCCGAGTGTCTGCGCGAGCGCGAGTCCGATTCCCCGTGAGGCTCCGGTGACGATCGCGGCACGGTCTGGCACCGGCGGAACCCTAGCGACTCGGCGACCGCGTCAAGTCCCGGAGTCCGGTGCCGATTACGCTCATAACGGTTTCCTCGTGACCGTCGGCTCCCGCCGCGCCTCTTAGGTGGTGTTTAGCGTGCGTGGCGCCGCGACGGGGTACCCGTTCACGCACCTGCCATCTCACCGCTTCCCTTTAAGGAGGGAGCAATGCTCGATCGTTGCCCAACTTGCGGAAAGACCACCGGCACGCTGATGGAGACCCGTGCTGACCGCCCGGGCCTGATGCAAATCCTCCAGGGCGAGAGCGGCGAAGCGCACCGGATCGTCGTTACCGTCGCGCTTTGCATCGTCATCGCCCTCGCGATCGTCGCGACCGAAGCCGTCTTCCTTCACTAGGGACTTAGGCGCAAACGCCCGGCGTTATCTCGGATCGCTCCGCGGATCCCGGCTGCGATCGCGCCGCGTAAGCTACCGCCGGCGCTCGGCACCGGGCGCCACCGGTCGCAGCGGACACAGCACGAGAGGAGCGACATTGCGCGTTGATTGGTACGGCCAGTCGGCGTTCCGCCTGAGCGGACAGGACGCCACGGTGTTCATCGACCCCTTTGGCGACGTCTCTGCGCTGGCCGAGAGGGGGATGCAGTTCGACTACCCCGCGATCGAAGGCGTCGATGCGGACCTGCTGCTTGTCACGCACGAGCACCTCGATCACAACGGCGTCGAGACGATCGGCGGGGACCCGACGATCCTGCGCTCGACGGCCGGCCGCCTGGAGTCCCCGATCGGCGAGATCGTCGCGATCGCTTCAGAGCACGACGAAGCGTCCGGCACCCAGCGCGGGCCGAACACGATTTTCGTGTTCAAGCTCGACGGGCTGCGCGTCGCGCACTTCGGCGACTTCGGCCAGCGCGGGCTCCGCGACGAGCAGGCCGACGCGATCGGTGAGATCGACCTGCTGTTCCTACCGGTCGGCGGCGGCCCGACGATCGGGGCCGAGCAGGCCGCGGCGATCACGCACCGTCTCGCTCCGAAATGGGTCGTGCCGATGCACTACCGCACGCCGCGGATCGGGTTCCTCGAAACGGCCGACGAGTTCCTCGAGAAGATGCCACACGTCGAGCGGCTGTCCGAGACCGGCTTCGACACCGACGCGTTCGCGGGCGAGGACGGCCCGCGCGCGGTGGTTCCCGCCGTGCCCTAAGCGACCGCGCCGTGCCCTAAACGACCGCGCTCGGCGCGTGCGCGAGCGCCTCGCGCCCGACGCGCTGCAAGTCCCGCAGATAGTCGAGGTGCGCCGCCCAGTCCGGATCCCCGTCCAGCTCGCGCGCCATCCGAATCGTGTCGACGTGCGCGTCGAGCAGCTCGTACAAGAGCTCCGTGACGTACCCGGCTGTCGTGACCGCACTCCTGTTTGCGTCCAACACCGCTCAGCCCTCCGTAAAGCAGTAGACAGATGATGAACGCCCCGCCGGACGTCACGCTTGCGGCAACGGTCTGGATTTCGAACGATTGTGCGCTGAGCGGTCGCCCGCGGGACGACGGCTACCGCCGGCGCCGGGCCTCCGGCGCGAGCGCCGGGTTCTGCCAGCCGCCGTCGGCCGGGTTGAGGGTGACGCCGGGCGGAACCAGCTCGTCGATCCGGTCCAGCACCTCGCCAGTGAGCGTCACCTCGCCGGCGGGCAACTGCGACTCGAGCTGCTCCATCGTGCGCGGCCCGATGATCGGCGCCGTCACCGCCGGATGGTTGAGGACGAACGCCAGCGCCATCTCGATCAGCGTCATTCCGCCCTCCTCAGCCAGCTTGGCTAGCCCGTCGGCCGCCTCGAGCTTGCGCTGGTTCCCCGGCAGGGACATGTCGAAGCGAGCCGGGATCCGCTGCGCCCGGTGCGACTCCGGCGGCTCGGCGTCCTTGCGGTAGCGCCCGGTCAGCCATCCGCCGGCGAGCGGGCTCCACGGGATCACCGCCATGCCGTGCCGCTGACACGTCGGGAGCACGTCGTTCTCCACGCCGCGGACCAGGATCGAGTACGGCGGCTGCTCACACACGAACCGCTCGCGCCCGCGCCTCTCGGCGACCCATTGGGCCTCGACGATCTGGCTCGCCGGAAACGTCGAGGAGCCGATGTACCGGACCTTCCCGGCCCGGACCAGGTCGGTCAGCGCGCCGAGCGTCTCGTCGATGTCGGTGTCGTCCTCGGGGCGGTGGATCTGGTACAGGTCGATCCAGTCCGTCCCCAGCCGGCGCAGGCTGTTGTCGATCTCCCGCGTGATCCACCGGCGGGTGTTGCCGAACTCGTTGGCGTCGTCCCCCATCGTCCCGTGGACCTTCGTGGCCAGCACGACGTTGTCGCGCTTCCCGCCGGCGAGCGCCTTGCCGACGATCTCCTCAGACTCGCCCCTCGTATACACGTCCGCGGTGTCGATGAAGTTGATCCCGGCGTCGAGCGCGCGGTGGATGATCTTGATGCAGTCGTCGTGGTCGGGATTGCCCCAGCCGCCGAACATCATCGCGCCGAGGCACAGCGGGCTGACCTTTACTCCGGTACGTCCAAGCGTTCGATAGTTCATGACCGGCAACCTACTCCTGCCCGCGCCGGCGCTCGGCCTCCTCCTGCTCGAACGTCTTCACGTCGGCCGGCGACGGTCACCTAAGCTGGTCACGTGAGCGGGTTCGACGACGATGACGACTGGGTCGGTACCCCACCAGAGGGACGCTACACCCGCGATCGCGCCAACCCCGAGTTCTGGTGGCGCCAGCGGCCGGTCGCCTTCGCCGGCGCGGCGCTGATGGTGCTCGTGATCGTCGTGGTCGTGATCGCGCTGCTGCGCTGACTTACCGGCCGGCCTCGCGAACCGCCGCCTCGGCCTCCCGCAGGGCGTCCTCGGCGGCCCGGACCTCCGCCTCGGCCGCGTCCAGGCCGTCCTGCGCCTCGCGCAGCGCCTCGTCAGCCCTGTCCCGGCGCTCGACCGCGAGCTTGGCGCCGCGCCCGGCGCGTTCCGCGCGCCGGCGAGCCTCGCGCTCGGCTGCGCGGGCGTCCGCGCGCGCCTGCGCTCGTTCGCGCTCGGCGCGCTCGCGCTCGATGCGCTGCTCGCGTCGCGGCGGACCGATCCGGGGCCGGCTTGCTCGACGCCGCCCGTGCAGGCCCCGCCCGTGAAGCCGGCGGCGGTGCAGCCGTAGGCGTCGTCGACCCGCCCGCGAACGCCGCCGTCCCGAGGCCGACGTGCCGAAGCTCGCGCTCGAGGCGGCCGTCTTGAACCTGCGCACGCGCCTCGTCGTCGAGCGCGGCGGCATGCAGCGTGTCCGAAACGCGTTCGAGCGTCGCGTCGCTCAGCTCTTGGCCTTCGGAGCTGAGCAGCCCGCGAGCGGCGCCGGTCAGCGCGTCGACCGCCGACCGCTCCTGCTCCACGGCGACGCGCAGCGACCGCGCATCGCCCCGGCCCGCGAGCACGTCGTCCTGTGCCGCGCGCAAGCCATCCCCGGACTCCAGCAGCCCGGCGAACGCCCGGCGCTGCGTCCGCACGAGCTGGTTTACGGCCCAGGCCGCCATCGAGGGCTTTTTGAGCGCCCCGACCTCGCTCGCCTCGTCGCGCGTGCCTGCCTTGCGCAAGTCGCGCGCGAGCGCGTTCCGCGCCACCACGAACTCGTCGATCGGCAGGCCGTAGAGGTCGTCGACGTCCACGACGCCATGGTGTCAGCTACGACCCGACGGATGTTATGCCTGCGCGACCAGCCCCGGGATCCAGCTCGTCCCGGCCAGCGGCACCCGCGCCATCGCCGCCGACTCGATCGTCAGCGCCACCAGATCCTCGGGCTCGAGGTTGTGCAGGTGCGACTTGCCGCACGCGCGCGCCAGCGTCTGCGCCTCGAGCGTCAGCGTCCGCAGGTAGTTGGCGAGACGCCGGCCCCCCTCCACCGCATCCAGACGCGCTGCCAGCGACGGCTCCTGCGTCGAGATCCCAGCGGGGTCGAGCCCGGCCTGGTAGTCGTCGTAGTAGCCGGCGGCCGACCCGATCGCGCGGTACTCGGCGTCGAAGGCCGGGGAGTTGTCCCCGAGCGCGATCAGCGCCGCCACCCCGATCGACACCGCGTCCGCTCCCAGCGCGAGCGCCTTGGCGACGTCGGCACCCGTCCGGATCCCGCCGGACACGATCAGCTGGACCTTGCGATGCATGTCGAGCTCCATCAGCGACTCGACCGCCTGCGGGATCGCCGCCAGGATCGGGATCCCGACGTGCTCGATGAACACGTCCTGGGTCGCCGCCGTGCCGCCCTGCATGCCGTCCAGGACGATCGCATCAGCGCCGGCCTTGACCGCCAGCGCGACGTCGTAGTACGTGCGGGAGGCGCCGACCTTGACGTAGATCGGGATCCGCCAGTCGGTGATCTCGCGGAGTTCCTCGATCTTGATCTCGAGGTCGTCGGGGCCGGTCCAGTCCGGATGCCGGCAGGCGCTCCGCTGGTCGATCCCGGGAGGAAGGTCACGCATCTCCGCAACCCGATCGGAGATCTTGTGGCCCAGCAGCATCCCGCCGCCGCCTGGCTTCGCGCCCTGGCCGATCACCACTTCGATCGCGTCCGCCCGCCGGAGGTCGTCGGGATTCATCCCGTACCGCGAAGGCAGCAGCTGGTACACGAGCACACGCGAGTGCTCGCGCTCCTCGGGGGTCATCCCTCCGTCGCCCGTGGTCGTCGACGTCCCCACCGCAGTGGCGCCCCGGCCGAGAGCCTCCTTGGCCGCGCCCGACAGCGCCCCGAAGCTCATGCCGGCGATCGTGATCGGGATGTCGAGCCGGACGGGCTCGCGCGCGTACCGCGTCCCGATCACGACATCGGTCGCGCACTTCTCCCGGTACCCCTCGAGCGGATACCGCGACACCGACGCGCCGAGGAACAGCAGGTCGTCGAAGTGCGGCACCTTCCGCTTGGCGCCGAACCCGCGGATGTCGTACATGCCCTCGCGCGCGGCCCGCTGAATCTCGGCGATCGCGTCGCGATCGAACGTCGCGGACTCGCGCAGCCCCGGATGCCACCCGCTGGACCCCGCGGGGACAGCCATCAGTACGCGCCCAGGTTGTCGACGTGGAAGTTGTACAGCCGTCGGGCCGAGCCGTAGCGCCGGAACTCGGCCGGGTCTACGTCGCCAACGCCGGCCCGCTTCAACAGCTCTGCCACCTGGGCCACGTGCTCGGCGCGCATCTCCTTCTCGACGCAGTCCGCCCCGAGCGCCGCCACCGACCCGCGCACGTACAGCCGCGCCTCGTACAGGGAGTCGCCGAGCGACTCGCCGGCGTCGCCGCACACCACCAGGCAGCCCTTCTGGGCCATGAACGCCCCCATGTGGCCAATCGACCCGCGCACGACGATGTCCGCTCCCTTCAGCGAGATCCCGCATCGCGCCGACGCGTCGCCGTGGATCACCAACAACCCACCTCGTGCCGTCGCGCCGGCGGACTGCGAAGCGCTGCCCTCGACCACCACGGCTCCAGACATCATGTTCTCGGCCACCCCGACGCCGCAGTTGCCGCGCACCCGCACGGTCCCGAGCTTGTTCATGCCGGCGCAGTAATACCCGACGTGCCCTTCGATCTCGACCTCGTACGGCGTGTCGATCCCGACCGCGATCGCGTGACGGCCGCCCGGGTTCAAGACGACGACCCGCCCGCCGGCACCGTTGCCCGAATGCAGAGCCGCGTTCAGCTCCCGCACCGGCTGCTCGGCGAGGTCGAACGACCACAGCGCCTCGCGCGTGACCTCTTCTGTGGCCATCACGCGACCAAGGAAGCGGTGCCCCAGCTGTAGACGTGCCCGGGTGCGGGCTCCCACAGAACCGCGTCCTCCGCCCCCGGCAGCACGGCGATCGCCCGGTACTCGGACGCCATCGCCACCCACTCATCCGTCTCGGCCATCACCGCGGGCTTGCACGCGATCGGATCGCGCAGCACAGCGAAGCCGTCGGCGGTTCCGACCGCGAACGTATAGAAGCCGTCGAGGTCGTCGAGACACCCCTCGAGCGCCTGCTCCAGAGACGCCCCCTCGCGGAGCCGCCAGGTCAGATAGCCGGCGGCGACCTCGCTGTCGCAGTCGGTCCGGAACCGGATCCCTTCGCGCGCCAGGGAGCGCCGCAGCCGGTTGTGGTTCGACAGCGAGCCGTTGTGGACCAGGCACAGGTCGAGCCCGGTCGAGAACGGGTGCGAGTGCTCGGTCGTCACCCTGCTCTCGGTCGCCATCCGGGTGTGACCGAGGGCATGGCTGCCATCGATCTCAGCAAGTCCGAACCGCTCGACGAACCGGGCCGGTGGGCCGGCCTCCTTGTAGATCTCGATCGAGCGCCCGGCGCTCATCAAGGTCAACTCTGGGTGCCGCTCGACCAGCCACGCCTGCGCCTCGTCGGCCTCCGCGGCGATCACGAACACGGCATGCGTGGCGCGCACCCGGGGAGGCGAGGCCTCGCCGAACTCGACCTGGAGCTCGGCGGTCAGAGCCTCCCATTCGGGCGTTACCGAGGGTGAGTGCAGCGACACCTTGCACCATCCGGACGGCGCCGGATCGCGGTAGAACGCCACGCCGGCGCTGTCCGGGCCGCGGTCCGAGAGCTGCCCGAGCATGCTCGCAAGATGCGTGCCGAGGTGCTCACGAAGCGTGGCCGACTTCGTGTAAAGACCTGCTATCCCACACACGTCGCGGTGAGGCTAGAGCCTGCGCATGACCGGTCCAATGGCCGTGACGCGCACAGTTTCACCCGTGAATGTGGTTGTGGCCTCTACTTCTTCACACGTTGTTAGCGACCGTCATGGCCGAGCCGCGCCGCTCAGCGCGGCCAGATCGCGTACCCCGCCTCACGGCGGTGACCACGCTCCGATGCGCTTCTGGGCCCGCCGCACCACGTTCAGCGCCTCGCGCAGATCCGTGCGCGCGATCGGCGCCAGCTCCTCGGGATCGACGAGGTTGTCGGGCGTCTCGTCCGCCTGAACCTGAGCCGCGTGGTGGTCGAACCGGATGCCGTTGATGACCACGAACGCCTCGCGGAGCGCGTCCGCCGTCGCACGGTCGAGCTCGCCGACGCTGGCTACGGCCTCGATCCGGTCGAGCGTCGGCGAGATCGTCACGCCGGCCGCGAGCGCGTGGAACCGCACCAGGTTGACGAGCGGGATGATCGCCCCGCGCTTCAGGTCGAGCTTCCCGGGGGGATCGCCTTCGTGTCCGGTGGCGAGTTGGCCGCGGAACCCGAGCGCCACCGGGTAGCCGGTCGCGGTCCGGGCCATCAGACGCATGAACTGCGCGTGGTGGCGGGCGGCGCGGATCCGTGCGTTCAGCTCGGCGGCGACCGCCAGGCCGCCGGCGGTCGGGCGAAAGTCGAACGACACGGTGGCGCGGATCAGGTGTGACTCATCGGGCTCGTTCAGACAGCTGTCGAACGTCCGCAGCCACGCGTCCTTGGACATGCGCCACTGGCGGTTGCCGGCGAGGACGCCGTTGTTGTCGATCCCGATCCCGCACCTGACGAGCCCGTCGTTGACGTCGGCACCGAGCCCGGCGAAGTAGTCGTCGACGCCCTCCTCCCCCGGCTGCAGCGTGGCGTAGGCGAGCGCGTTGTCCTGGTCGGAGGCGAGCGTGAACTCCCTCCGGGCCGCGCTCCCGAGGTCGAGCCAGGCCCACGGGACCGGCGCAGGCCCGCGCTTCCAGATCGAGAAGTCGATCAGCCGGGCGACGACGGTGTCGTGCTGGAGGCTGAGAACCCGGCCGAGGTCGCGCGGGAGCACGCCCGCCTGCGAAAGCAGCAGGAACAGCTGTGGAATCTCGCCCGCGGCGCGCACGAGCGTGTCCTCGTCGGCCGCCCCGAGGAGCATGTGCCGCAGCGCGATCGGGCTGCGCGTGTCGAGGCCGAGCAGGTCCGTGGCCGACAGCAGGCCGCAGATCCGATCGCCATCGAGCACGGCCAGGTGCTCTGACCCGGCCGCGAGCATCTCGACGGTCGCCTCGATTGCGAGCTGGGTCGGCGGGACGGTCGCGACCGGGGTGCGGGTCGCGGCGCGCGCCGGCGCGTCGAGCGGGACGCCGTCGACCGCAACCGCCGCACGGATCGAGGCGTCGGTCAGGATCCCCAACCCGCCGCCGTCGAAACGGACCAGCAGCGCCGAGACCCCGTCCCGCCCGAGCCGCGTCGCGGCGGCGCGCAGCGGCTCGTCGGGCTCACAGAACTCGGGTCGACTCATCACCTGCGAGACCGGCGTGGTGCCGACGTCGGGCAGACCGTGCACGGTGTGTCCCGCGTACGTGATCCGCTTTCGCATCGAGATCGCGACGTAGGCGGCGCCGGCCTCTGTCCCGAGCACGCGCCGGCCGGCCTCGGGGTTGAACAGCGCGCACGTCGACGGCTCGCGCGCGCGGACGGTGAACGCCGGCGCCATACCGGTGAGCATCGACGGATGGCCGAAGCACTCGCCCGGCTCGAGCACCTGGATCGCCTCCCCGTCGTGCACGATATCCATCGACCCGGTGAGGATCACCCACAGTCCGGGGGTCGGTAGACCATCCTCGACGAGCACCGCCTCACCGGTGTCGTAGGCGTGCTGCTGAGCGCCGGCGGCAAGCTCGCGGAGCTCGTCAGGATCGAGTGCGTCGAACGGGGGGTTACGGGCCAGGAATGTGTCCAAGTGCTCCATGTGGGGACCCGCAATTGTGTGCGCATCACGCCTGGGACGCACACCGCCCACGTGGGAGCCTAGCCGCGGCTAGGTACAACCGCGTTTTGGAGGACACATGGCGGACGGGTCATCACCGGCACACGACGAACTCGTATACGAGTCTGCCGGGTTGCCGAAGACGACGAACTGGTGGGGCGCGTTCGTAATCGGTTTGGCGGGGACGATTCTCGTGACCGGGATCGCCCCGGTGATGGTCACCGAACTCGGTGCCGCATCCGTTCCCGTGATCGTGCTGATCACGATCAGTGGATACATCGTGTGCCTGTTGCTCGCGGAGCTCTCGGCGATGATGCCCGACCGCTCGGGCGGGCTGCCGTCCTACGCGTACCCGGCGTACAAGGACAGATGGCCGCGGTTCGCCGAGCACGTGAACGGCTTCACGGCGTGGGCTTACTGGCTCGGATGGTTCCCGGTCGCGCCGCTGAACATGATCCTGGCGTCGTATTACATCGTTGACCGCTTCAAGCTCTCGACCGCCGGGTTCACGCCGATCCACACTCCGATCGCCTGGTGGACGCTCGGCATCTCGATCGGCGGGTTGTTGCTGCTCGCGATTCCGGCGGTGAGGGGGCTGCGGTTCGGGACCGTGTTCGCGACGACGCTCGCGCTGCTCTCGATGATCCCGCTGACGTTCCTCGCGATCTCCTGGATCTTCAATCCCTCCGCGGTCGACTTCAGCTGGTTGTGGCACTTCCGCCACACCAACGAGACCAGCTTCTTCTCGCCGCTGTTCGGGCACGGATGGCTCACCTTGTACATCGCGTTCTCGTTCCTGTTGACGTGGAACGTGATCGCGATGGAGGCCGCCGCGTGCTACATCGGTGAGACCAAGAACCCCGACCGCGACGCCAAGATCGCGATGAACCTCGAGGGCCTCTATGGCCTGTTCATCTACACGATGATCCCGGTGGCGTTCATCATCGTGCTCGGCCTCCCCGCGCTCGGGAACGCGGCGCTCGTGGACCCGAAGACGATCTTCGTCCACTACGCCGCGGCCGTGTTCGGAACGGGGACCGGCTCGAGCATCCTCGAGTGGCTGATCGCGATCATGCTGATCCTTGCGCTGATCCTCTCAGCGCTGAACGCGATCACGGGGACCGCCCGGTCGCTTCACCAGATGTCGACGGACGGTCAGTTCCCGCGGTTCTTCCAGCGGGTCAACCAGCACGGAGTGCCGAACCGGGCGATGTGGTTCAACGTGGCCTGCTCCATCGCGGTCGTGTTCATGGGCGGCGCGGTCGAGATCTACACGTTCTCGAACGTCGGCTACCTGGCGTCGTTCATCCCGGTGCTGGTCGGCTACTTCCTGCTCCGCAAGCACCGCCCGAACGTCCGCCGGCCGTTCAAGCTGCCCGAGTGGATGAAGTACGTGGCGCTGTTCATCGCGGGGGTGTACGCGATCATCTACTTCTACGGCGGGCCCGTGTACGCAAACTGCACATGCAACGCCGCCGGGCGCAAGACCCTGCCGTACTACTTCATCGGCTGGGCCGTACTGCTCTCCTACCTGCTGTTCTACGGGTACCGGAAGCGGGTCGAGGACAAACGGCCGGTCGCGGCGCAGGACGACAGGGTGACTGCTCCCGCCCAGATCGCGGGCGCCGCGGAGCCGTGAGCGCGGCCAGGCAGGTGAAGGAGCCGCGTCCGCCGACCACGGCCGAGGGGCCGTTCGAGCGGATCCTGCTCGCGTCCGAGGGTCGGCCGTTCTCCGACTCCGTGATCGCGCGGGTCATCCAGCTGGCCAAGGCCTCGGACGCCAGCGTCCGCGTGTTCACGATCGCCCGCATACACGGCGTCTCGTTCGGGATGCAGATGCCCGGGCTGCTTCCAACCAAGGCGGAGTGGAAGGAGCAACGGGACATCGTCGACAAAGCGGTCAAGCGCCTCGAGCGCAAGGGCATCGACGCTGACGGCCACGTGGTCGGAACGCGCAAGTCGACCAAGCGCATCGTCGACGAGGCGAAGTTCGCGGGCTGCGACGCGATCGTGATGGGCGCCGACCCCGACCGCAACCGGGTCGTCGCCGACTTCGACTGGTCCCAGGAGCCCCAGCGGGTCCGCCGTAAGGCGAAGATCCCCGTGTTCCTGGTCTTCGACGACACCTCGGATTAGGGGCCTCGCGCGGCCGCCGGCCGCCCGTGCAGCCGCGCCAGCTTGATCGCCAGCTCCAGCGACAGCAGGTCGTCCTCGTCGAGATGCAGGCCGGTGAGCTCCTCGATACGGCCCAAACGCTGGCGCAGCGTGTTCGGGTGGATGAACAGCTCGCGCGCTGACTCGATGACGCTCCGCCGTTCGGCCAGGTAGCGCTCGAGCGTGTCGAGCAGCGATGTGCGCCGTCGCGCGTCGTACTCGATCAGCCGATCGACCGCCGCCCGCATCCGGTCGTGCGGGGCGTTCTCCGCGCCGATGTGCACGAGGTACCGGTACGCGCCGACCTCGGCGTACCCGATCGCGCCGCCGTCGCCGAGCAGAGCGCGGCCGATCATCGTCGCGTCCAGCGCCTCGCGATAGGCCCGCGCGGCGTCGGCCGCCGACTCGTGCAGTTCGCTCAGCCCGATCGTGGCGCCGCGGCGCCGGCCGAGCTCGCGGCACGCCCGCACCACCTCGTCGATCCGTTGGGGTCCGCGGGCGCCGAGCGACAGCACCGCCCGCACCGGGCCCGGGCCCGCCTCGACCGCGGCGCGCGGCGCGAGCTCGGACAGGTCCCTCCCGAGCACCTCGGCCGCGGCCCGCCACTCGCCCGAGCCCTGCTCCCGGCCCATGGCCGGTTCCGCGCACAGCATCAGATAGGGCAGCGACAGGTCAAGGCGAACCTCGCCCGCCTTCGTGGCCGCGAACGTGGTGGCGCCCGCGGCGAGCGCCTCGAACAGGTCCTTGACGATGTTCGCGTTGGTCAGTCCCTCGATCAACTCGGCCCGCTTGATCGCGATCGCGGCCAGATGCGCGATCGCGCGCGCCATCTCGGTGTCCTCGCCGGTGAACGGCCGGCGCGGGGGCGCGCCCGCGCACAGCAGCCCGAGCCGCTCGCCACCCGAGACGAGCGGCGTCACGAGCAGGTCGGCGACATCCAGGTCGGGCCACAGCGCCCGCGCCGGCGGCCGCGACGCCCCTCCCTCGAACGCCGCCAGCAGCATCGCGGTCGCCGACAGCGCCTCGAACCCGGCGGTGGTCTCGGGTGAGGAGGACAGCAGCAACAACGCGGTCGCGTCACGATCGAGGCGGTACAGCTGGCATACGTCCGCGCCGAGCAGACGCCGCATCGCGAGCGTGACCGCGCTCGCGATCTCGCCGGCGTCGCCGGCGGTCGCGACTTCCTGCGCGAGCGCGGACAGGCTCGTCAGCGCATCGACGCGCCGGCGCTGCTGGTCGTAGAGCTGAGCGTTCTCGATCGCGCCCGACACCAGCGAGGCGATGTGGACCAGCAGCTTGAGCGTGTCCTCGGTGAACTCGCGCGGCGCCTGGGTGTGGAGCACGATCACTCCGATCGTCTCCCCGGCGCGGGACAGGATCGGCACCGCCGCCATCGACTGGAACCGCTCCTCGTCGAGGATCGGGAAGAACTTCATCCGCGGGTCCGCCATCGCGCCTTCGCGGATGAATTCGGGCTGCCGGTGGCGCGCCACCCACCCCGTCAGTCCCTCGTCGAGCCGCATCTGCACGACGCCGACGGCCGCGGCGTACACGGGCGACGCGGCCCGGATCGTAAGCACGCCGTCCTCGAGGAGGTAGATGAAGCACGCGTGGCACCCGGTCGCCTCGGTCGCGAGGTCGACGATCCCCTGCAGCATCGGCCCGAGCTCGATCGACGAGCCGACGAGGTTGATCACCCGGTAGAGGGTGCGATTCTCTTCGTGAAGCCCGCTGGCCTCAGACGTTGTCGACAGAGATGGCCTCCTATGTGCGAAGCGCACATCCTAGCCCCCGATACCCGGTGGCCGCGGCCATTGCCCGGAACCGGTGCATCGGGATATACCTCGCACATGGCTATCTCAACTGAGCACCGCGTAGAGGTCGCGCCGCAGGTCAGCGACGCCGACGACGTCCGGCGAATCATCAGCGAGCGGCAGATCGAGTTCCTGTTCGCTCAGTTTGTCGACATGCACGGCAAACCGAGCGCGAAGCTCGTCCCGGCTCACCACATCGACGACCTGCTCACCGATGGCGCCGGCTTCGCCGGGTTCGCCGCCGGGGACATCGGCCAGGGCCCGCACGATCCGGACATGATCGCGGTCCCCGACCCCAAGACGCTCACGATCCTGCCGTGGCAGCCGAACGTGGCGCGCTTCGCGTGCGACGTGACGGTCGAGGGCGAGCCGTGGCCGTTCTGTCCGCGCACGATCCTGCGCAACCAGCTCGCGCGCGCCAAGGAGCTCGGGTTCGAGATGAAGGTGGGCGCTGAGCTCGAGTATTTCCTGGTCCGCCGCCGCGAGGACGGCACGATCGAGGTCGCCGACCAGCTCGACACGCTCGACCTCCCGTGCTACGACATGCGTGCGCTGACGAGGAACCTCGACTTCGTCTCGCAGGTGTCAAAGGCGGTGACCGGGCTCGGGTGGGACAACTACGCCACCGATCACGAGGACGCCAACGGCCAGTTCGAGCAGAACTTCCAGTTCGACGACGCGCTGACCACCTGCGACCGGGCTGTGTTCTACCGGTACATGGTCGAGTCGCTGGCGCAGCAGCGTGGGCTGATCGCGACGTTCATGCCCAAGCCGTTCGCAAACCTGACCGGCAACGGCTGCCACTTCCACGTCAGCCTGTGGTCCAACGGCGAGAACGTGTTCGAACGCGATGCCGCGGACGATCCCCGCGGGCTGGGTCTGTCCGAGCTCGCCTACCAGTTCATCGGCGGCCTCAAGGCCAACGCGAAGGCGTACATCGCGGTCACCGCCCCAACCGTCAACTCGTACAAGCGCCTCGTCGTCGGCGCGCCGACGAGCGGCGCGACGTGGGCGCCGGCGTACGTCAGCTACGGCTACAACAACCGCACACAGATGCTCCGGATCCCGGACGCCGGCCGGATCGAGGATCGGACGGTCGACGGCTCGTGCAACCCGTACCTGGCGGCGACCGCGATGCTCGCGGCGGGCCTCGACGGGATCGATCGCGGCCTCGATGCCGGGGAGCCGAACTCGGCCAACCTGTACGAGATGCATCCCGACGAGCGGGCCGCGGCCGGCATCGAGCTGCTCCCGGCGAACCTACTCGACGCCGTCCGCGAGCTCGAGCAGAACGACGTGCTCCGCGCCGCTCTGGGCAAGACGCGCGACGGCGACTACGTTGACTACTTCGCGAAGGTCAAGCGTCGCGAGTGGCAGGCCGCCCACGAGCAGATCACCCAGTGGGAGCTCGACCGCTACCTGCAGCTGTTCTAAGAATCGCTCTCAGGCTGCGCGGCGCAGGGTCGCGTCCTCGGACGTGAGGGCCGCGCAGAACCGCTCGACGACGTCCGGATCGAACTGGGTGCCGGCACAGCGCCGAAGCTCGGCCACGGCGCTGTCCTCGCCCATCGCCTTGCGGTAGGGGCGGTCGGTCGTCATCGCGTCGAATGCGTCGCACACCGCGATGATCCGCGAGCCGAGGGGGATCTCGCGGCGCGCCAGCCCGTCGGGATAGCCGGTCCCGTCGTAGTTCTCGTGGCTCGAGCGCACCAGCCTCGCGACGCGCGAGAGATCGGGCGCGGCCGCGATTATCTTCTCGCCGATCAGCGTGTGCTCGTGGATGAAGGCCCACTCGATCTTGTCGAGCGCCCCGGGCTTGTGCAGGATTGCGTCCGGCACCGCCACCTTGCCGACATCGTGCAGCTCGGCGGCGTGGCGGACCATCTCGATCTCGTCGGCCGGCAGCAGGAACGCGGTTGCGACGGCGGCGGCCAACTCGGCGACATCGCGCCCGTGCGCGCCGAGCTCGCGGTTTCGCTCGGCGACGGCGCTCAGCAACACGTTCTTTGACTGGTGCGCCGCGGACACCCGGCCGATCCGCTTGTCCGCGTACATCCGCTGATCGGCGATCGTGAGCGCGGTGCTCGAATCGTGCGCTTCGGTCGGCAGCAGCACAGCCCCGTGCGAGCACCCGATCGCGAAGCCGTCCCCCTGCTCGAACAACGTTCCCGCCGCAGCCTCGACGTGACGGTCCGAGGCGCCCCGCGGGGCATCGATCAGCGCGCAGAACTCATCGCCACCGATCCGGTACACGCGGCCGGTGGCGCCGAGGTGAGACTCGAGCTTCGCTCCGAGACGCCGCAGCAGAGCGTCCCCCGACGGGTGCCCGAAGTTGTCGTTGTACTGCTTGAAGCCGTCGAGGTCGCACAGCACGAGCGTGAACGGGGCGTCGTCGCGTGCCGTCGAGAGTCGCCGCTCCAGATCGGCGAGCAGCGCGCGCCGATTTCCGAGGCCGGTCAGCGCGTCGGCCAGAGCCTCATCCTGGCTGGCGCGGAGCAGCCGCGCGTTCTCCCGCCACGTCAGTACGAGACGGCCCATGACCACGGACAGCGAGCCGGTGGCCAGGACGATCGCGATAACGCCGACGCGATCGAAGCTCGACCAGACGAGCACGGCGATCGCGACCGAAGCGAACGCCACCGGCATCACGATCCCGCGGGCGCTGACCCGTCCGGAAGCGGGCACCGACACGCGGCGCGGCAGCCACGCCGCCGACGCCGCGAGAATCGGCGCCCAGTACCAAAGGGCGTTGTACCAGTCGTTCTGCGTGTAGGTACCGGTGGCGTCGGCCACGACGTACACGCTGTCGGCGATCCAGAACGCGAGTACCGACGCCGCGAGCAGGACCCAGGTCCGGTTCAGGCGCCAGTTACCGAGCGCGGTCGCGCCGACGATCAGGCCCAGCAGCAGCAGGTCGGAGATCGGGTAGGCGATGTTGGTGGCGACCGCGAGAACTCCGCCGTTGGCGTGGGCGACCACCGGCTGGACCACGAGCGCCGCGCCGAGCGCGCCGACCGCGAGGGTGGCGGCAGCCGAGTCCGCGGCGAGCGCCTTCGGGACGCGGGACATCCGCTGCCTGACCAGCGCCAGGATCCCGGCGAACGCGAACGGACAGAATGACAAGTAGCCGGCATCCGCCAGGGACGGCACCGGCGGGTTGGCGAGGTTCCCGAGCGCGAGCGTCCAGTAGATGTCGCCTGAGGCCCAGCACACCGCGCCGAGTCCGATCAGCACCCAGCCGCGCTCGCCGCCCAAACCCCGCCAGATCAGCATCGCGGCGGCGGTCAGGAAGACCAGGTCTGGGGCGACCCCGTGAAACGGAACGGTGCCGAGCAGGCCCGGAAACACGGTGAACGCGAGCTCGTAGGTGACCGCCCAGGCGATCAGGAGTGCGAGCGCGCCGAGAGCGACCCGCCGCGTCGTCGACCGTCCCGGCGAAACGGCTCGCCGGGCCTCGCTGACGAACGGCGAGCAGCTCCCTGACATCTCCGCTTGCGTCGGCGGAACCGGGGTCCGCCATGAGCCTTGGGGGCTCAGATTCGACGAGTCGCTAATTGCTAGGCCGGGCGATCCCGGCTGCGCGCCACCGCCAGCAGCGCGAGCAGGTCGAAGGCGACCGCGGCGGCGTTGAGCGCGGTGATCTGACCGGGCGAGTCGTACGCCGGCGCGACCTCGACGACGTCGAAGCCCGAGAACTCGATCCCCGCGAGCCCGCGCAGGAACGCGAGCGCCTCGCGCGGCTGCAGGCCCGCGACCTCGGGCGTCCCCGTCCCCGGCGCGGAGGCCGGGTCGAGCACGTCGATGTCGAATGACAGGTACGCCGGCCCGTCGCCGATCCGGCGCCGGACGCGGTCGCCGTACTGGTCGGGCGTCATCGCCACCAGGTCCGGTCCGGGGATGACCTCGAACCCGAGCTCACGCGGGACGTCGATGTCCTCGGGCCCGTACAGCGGGCCGCGCATGCCCGCCAGCAGCGAGCGCCCCGGGTCGACGAGCCCCTCCTCGACCGCGCGGCGGAACGGGGTCCCGTGGAAGTAGCGCTCGCCGTAGTACTGGTCCCAGGTATCGGCGTGGGCGTCGAGCAGCACGAGCGCCACCGGGCCGTGCGCGGCGTGCTGGGCGCGTAACTCGCCGAGCACGATCGAGTGGTCGCCACCGAGCACGAGCGGCACGATCCCGGCGGCGAGCAGCGGCCGTAGCTGCTCGTCGATCTGCCCGGCGGTCTTCTGCGCGTTGCCGGGCGTGATCGCCAGATCGCCGCCGTCCACGAGCGACATCGTGTCGAACACGTCGACGTCGAGCACCGGGTGGTACGGGCGGAGCAGCATCGACGCGGCCCGGATCGCCTCAGGCCCGAACCGCGCCCCGCTCCGGAAGCTGGTGGCGGTATCGAACGGCACGCCGATCACGGCGGCGTCGACGTCGTCGCGCGGCAGCTCGACATACGGCAGCCGGGCGAACGTGCGCACACCCGAGTAGCGCGGAGCGACCGTCGCGTCCGGGGGCCCGAAGTGCGTCACACGAGCAGCTCGGAGTCGTGCTCTTCGAAGATCTGGGCATAATCCGTGCGCTCGCCCGAGTGGAGCTCCTGCACCAGCTCATAGATCCGCGGCGTCATCACCAGCAGGTATCGCGCCGGCTCGGACGTCGCGTTCCAGAACGAGTGGCGCGTGCCTCGGGTGACGAGGATCGATTCGCCGGCGGGCACCTCGCGCCGCTCGTCGTCGACCTGGAATCCGAGCGTCCCGCTGAGCACGATCCACGCCTCGTCGTCGGAGCGGTGCACGTGCAGGCCGGCGATCGGCCGGCCCGGATGCGTGCCCGGATCGCTCCAGTCCGCGACCACGAACGACTCGCTGATGATCACGGCCGAAGCCTACGGCGGGCGGGTGCCCGAAGTCCACCGCCGGCGCTGCCGAACCGCTCCCAGGGCGATCCCAGGGCGCCGGGGAAACGGCGGGGACACGGCCGGATCATCCCGCGCCAAAGCGCCGCGCCGCCACCGGCGGCCGGCTCGCGGCCACCAGCGACCCGACCGTCTGCGGCGCCACCGTGTCGAGCAGGCTCGCGAGCGCGATGAACGCCTTCGCGGTCGTCAGCGCGTCTCCGAGCGCGTGATGGGGCGTCTCGGCCGGCTGCCCGAGTACGCCGGCGAGCCGACCGAGCGAGATCCCCTCGGGCGCGGAGCCGTCGCGGTGGCGCAGCCACGCTCGCCCGAGCGCCTCGGTGTCGGCGACCGCCGGCAGCCGCACCCGCCGGCGCCCGAACTGCCGCTCGAGGAAGCTGATCTCGATCGCGGCGGTGTGGAAGACGGGCACCCGGCCCGCGAGCATCTCGAGAACCCGGTCGATCGCTTCCTCGAGCGGTGGCGCATCGGCGAGGTCCGGCACCCGCAGCTTGTGCACGAGCACCGCCCCGTGCTTTGAGCGCGTTGTCGTGCGCACGAGCGTGTACATGCCGGCGCCGAGCACGATCCGGCCCTCGTCGATCGGCACCGCCCCGACCGCGATGATCTCCTCGCGGCGTGGATCGAGCCCGGTCATCTCGAGATCGAGCGCGCACCAGCGAGGCCTCGCGCCACGGCGTCTGATCGGGGGCCGGCCAGCGACGCGAACTCGCGCGAACCCTCGGCGCCCGCCAAACCCTCCGGGAGCTCGGCGGAGCCTCACGCCGCGCAACCTCCGCTGCACCGTGGTCACCGCCCGGAACACGTCCCGCAGGTGGTCGCGCATCAGCGGGCTGATCTCCGCAGGATCGATCTGGTCGTCAGGCGGCTGGCCCGCGGCGATGCGCGCCATGTGATGACCGATCCGGAGCTCGAGCGCGAGCTCGAACGCGTCGGCGAGCGTTCGCGCGTCGGCCTCGCTGAGCACGCCGCCACGCCGCCGCGGCCAGCAACCGCTCGGGCGTCGAGCCTTCGACGACGCCGGCGGCCGCCGAGCCCCACCGCGCCAGCTCGACGATCGGCGCCACCGCGGCGAGGCGGATGTCGAGCCGGTCGCTGCGCCCACCGTTCGCCTCGAGCACCGAGTCGGCGTCGAACCCGGTCGGCGGCACCGCCGCGAGCGCCCGCCGCGCGAGTGCGGCGACGATCCGCTCCCGGACGACGCCCGACGGCGCCGGCAGCGGATCGATCGGCGTCCCCCACAGCGCCCGGCGCTCGATCAGCATCGACAGCTCCATCTCGTCCTCCCCGTCGGTCCGGCTCCACTCCTCGGTGCTCCGCGCCACGACCCCGCCGACAAATCCGCACGCCTCGAGCACGTCGGCCACCGACCGGGTCCACTCGACAGGCGGATGCTCGTGACAGACGACGGCGCCCCACGCGATCGATGCCGGCGTCAGCTCTCGCCGCGCCTGGCTGCCAAGGGCCACCCACACGAGCCCCTCTGACGCCGGCGCCGGCGCCGCCAGCTCGAGCGCGCGCGCGGTCAGCGCATCGACGAGCGCCGACAGGACGCGCACGACCTCGGGAGCACGCAGGCGCTCCGCGACCAGATCCGCCACCACCTCGGGCAGCCCCCGCGCGACCGCCGCCAGATCCTCGGTGGACGAAGCCCGCGAGATCGCGCGGCGCGCCCCGAACCACGACCGGGACTGTGCCGCGAACAGGTCCGCGTCCTCGATCACGCCGACCAGCTGGCCGGTCTCGGTGACCACCGGCGCGTGGCGGATACCGCGCTCGAGCAGCTCGAACAGCACCTCGCCGCCGAGCCGGTCGGGCGTGACCTTGAACACCGGCGTGGTCATCACGGTCGACACCGGCGCACTCAACGGCAGGCCCGCGGCGACGATCTTGGTCCGGATATCGCGGTCGGTGACGATCCCGAAGCCGCCTTCGCGCAGGTCGACGATCGCCGAGCTCGCGCCCGCCGCGGTCATCCGCCGCGCGATCTCGCGGATGCTCTCCATGGGCTCGCATCGCACCGTCGGTGAACGCAGAAGGCGCGTAACCGGACGATGATTCGGAGGTCCGCCGGCGACCTCAACCGAGCGCTGCCTGACGCGGTCGAGTAGCGGTCGTGAGACGCTCACGGGGATCCGGTAGCAGAGCGTGTCCTCGGCAGCGCGTGCCTCGAATCCCGGAGGCAGCCCCGACAGCATCGCCGCATGGCCGAACGCGTCGCCGATCCCGAGCATGTCGAGCAGGCGGCCGTCGTGGATGATGTCCACCGCCCCCGAGTGGATCACGCGCAGGAACGTGACCGGTCCGCCGTCCTCGGTCAGGATCGGCGTGCCCGCCACGTAGAACTCGATCTCTGTCTGGGCCGCGAGCTCCCCGAGTTCCTCGGGCGAGAGCGCGTCGAACGGCGCCCTGACCGCCAGGAACCGCGCGATCTCGCTCAGCGCGGCGTCCAGCGTGAGCTCCTCAAACGCGAGCCAGGCATGTACCCAACTGAGACTACGACAGCAACCCGAGCCGCTGGCCGCGCTGGACCGCCTCGGTCCGGTTGCGAACGCCGAGCTTTCGGTACACGGCGCTCGTGTGCTCCTTGACCGTGTGCTTGGACAGGTGGAGTTGCTCGGCGATCTCGGGGTTGGTGGCACCCGAGGCCATCAGGTTGAGCACGTCGCGCTCGCGGTCGGACAGGCCCATCGCGACGGGCCTGTCCTGATGGTCGAACACTGTCTTGCCGAGGCCGACGAGCCGCACCGCGCTCGCGATCTTCCGCGCCGGCCAGTCCTTGTAGGCGAACCCCGACGCGCCGGCGGCGCGCGCGGCGTGGGGCGAGATCTCGCCGGCGCCCGAGAACAGCAGAACCCTGGTCATCGGCTCGGCGGCGCGCAGCTGCTCGCAGATCTCCGCGCCCGACTCCTCGCCGATGAACAGGTCGACCAGCGCGACGTGCGGCCGGTAGCGCGTCGCCAGCGCGACCGCCTCCTCGCCGGTGTGGGCGCTCAGGCAACGGTCGACCCAGGGCTGCTGGGTCAGCATCAGCCGAATCCCCCAGTGCACGACGTCGTGGTCGTCGACCACGAGCACGCTCAGCTTCTCGGGGCTCCGCAGCTCGGAGTCAGCGGTCATCGGGAACCACCAGCCGAACCTGCCAGGTGCCGGGCTCGCGCTCGCCGAACTCGACCATGCCGCCGCTCTGGACTGCCTCGAGGGCGGCCAGCCGCAGCCCCATGCCGGCGCGGTGGCGGCCGGGGCTGAGCCCGTCGTTGGCCACCTCGAGCACGAACGCGCCGTCGTCGCGCGCGATCCGCACGGTCACGCGGCTCGGGTTGGCGTGCTTGTGGGCGTTGCGGACCGCCTCGGCGAGCACCGACTGGGCCAGCGGCTCGAGCGCCGGCGGCACATCCCCCTCGCCACCTGCCTCGAGCGTGACCCCCAGGTCAGGGTGCACTCGCGCGAGCCGCTCGACCTCGGCCACGAACGTGGTCTGCGTCGCGCGCGGAGCGCGGCCGAGCGGGCGCTGGAGCGCGGTGCGCAGATCCGAGAGCGCGACCTGGGTCTCGCTCGCGCAGCGCTGGCGGGCCTCCGCCGGCAGATCGCCGTCCCCGTCGAGCGCCATCGAGACCCCGAACAGCCGCTGGATGACGACCTCGTGGATGTCGCGCGCCAGATCGATCCGCTGCTCGAGCTGCTGCGCCTCCTCGGCCTGCTTGGCCACGATCCGAGCGACCGAGGCGAGCGCCGCGGCCTTGCCGAGCGTCCACAGCAGATGGCGCTCGGAGTCGTCGAGCGGCGGCTCGGTCAGCAACCGGTCGGCGAAGATCACGCCCATCGCGCGGCCCGCCGCCGTCATCGGAGCGCACACCAGGCGGACGGGCTCGGGGAAGATGCTCGCGTACTCCACGGGGAACTGCCCGGTCATGTCCCCCGCGATCTCGATCACCCGGTCCTCGCGCAGGGACTGGGCCGCGATCGGCGCCGACTCGACGGTCACGTGGGCGTTGTCGAACGCCTCGAGGCTGAGTCCGTGCGCCCCGGCCGCACGCACTCGCCGGCGTGCTGAGTCGTAGCGGAAGATCAGTGCCCGTCGCATCCGTGCGAGCCGGCACACCGCTCCGCACAATCGGTCGTAGAACCCGTCGCCGGTGGCCGCGCCGTTCTCATCGCCCGCGGACCGCTGCTCCTCAGACTGCGACAGCACCTCGACGAACAGCTCGAGCGCGTCTATCCCGACCTGGGAGCCCGGGCTCAGAACGTGTCCATCAGCGCGAACCGCAGCGCCTGCTGCGGCTCCAGATACACCCGCCAGCTCTCCTCGCAACGTGGGCATCGGCATTCCACCGACGGATCGTATCCGTCGAGGGCCGCGTGCCACTCGATCTCGTCGCTGCGCAGGCAGATCGGGCAGGCCAGCGACGCGATCACGAGCGGATCGGGATCATCGGTCCGGAACCTGGCCGTGTCGGCGAGCGTAGCCATGCTTCGAGCATCCTCGCGCCGGCAACGCCACGCAACCGGGCGCAGGGGTCAACCCCCCGGCTGGGGGGCCGCGATTATGGGCCGCTGCGCGGCCCAGATCAAACGCCGGCGAACTCGGCCACCGCGTCGACCCGCGCGATCGGGTGCTTACCCCAGCGGCTCCAGGTGGCGTAGTCGAGCAGGCGGCTCATGTACTCGCGCAGCGGCGCGACGCTGATCCCTGCCGGCTGGAGCTGCGCGCGCGTGAACGAGTCGTCGAATGTCGTCGCCACGGAGAAGTACGGGAAGTACATCGCCCCCTCCTCGAGCATCGACCGAGCGACCCCGTGGTCGGCTGAGAGGAACTCGGCCGGCGGGAGCAGCCGGGGCGGTGGCTGCTGGAAATAGCCGCTCGCGAGCTCGGCGATCTCGGCGATCGTGCTCGCGTCCGTGCCGGCGGTCAGGTGGTAGGTCTTGCGGACCCCGCCCGCGGCCTCGCACAGCTCGTAGATTCCATCGGCGACGTAGTCGATCGAGACCACGTCGACGGGCGCCGACGCTGTCGCCGGCACCGCCGGGAACAGTCCGCGAGCGAGCGCCCGCAGCGGCCAGTACAGGACGTTGAAGGCAGAGGTCCAGCCGCTGTGGCGGTCGCCGACGACGATGCTCGGACGCAGAATCGTGAACGGCAGGTCGGGATGGGAGCGCACGAGCTGCTCGGACTCGAACTTCGACTGCTCGTAGGAGTTGTTGAAGCTTTGCCCGACGTCGAGGTCGCTTTCGAAGAACCGGCCCGCGTGAGTGCCGGCGACGTACGCGGTCGAGACCTGGGCGTACCGCTCGAGCACGCCGAGCGCCTGCGCCCGAGCGGCGAGCTGGAGCATCCGGCGGGTTCCCGCGACGTTGATCGCCCTCGCCTCCTCGAGCGACATACCGAACGACACCGAGGCGGCGCAGTGGACGATCGTCGTCGATTCAGCCGCCAGCCAATCCCAGTGAGTCTGCTGGAGGCCGAGTCGCGGCGCGGTGAGATCGCCGGCCACCGCAGTCACCCGATCGGCGTAGCTCGCCGCGCGGTAGCCGAACAGGTTCGCGAGCACCTCGTCGATTCGCCCGCGCGCGTCCTCGTCGCAGCCGGCGCGGACGATCGTGAGCACCGGCCGCTCGGTCCGCTCGAGGTACCTCGCCAGCAACTCCATCCCGACGAACCCGGTCGCGCCGGTGAGCAACACGGGGCTATCGGACCGGGTCATTGGCCGCGCTCCGGCGTCAGCGAGCGGAGCGCCCAGCTCAGACGCGAGCGCGTCTGGGCGGGGGTGATCAAGTCGTCGATGTGACCGTCGCCGGCGGCGACCCGCGGGCACAGGTTCGTCTCGGCGTACTGCTCCGCCAGGGCGTCGCGAGCCGCGTCGGGATCGTCGGCTGCCTCGAGCTCACGGCGGTTGATGATCCCCACCGCGGACCTTGCGGCCATCACGCCGATCTGGGCGTTCGGCCACGCGAACACGTAGTCCGCACCGAGGTCCTTGGAGTTCATCGTGATGTACGCGCCGCCGAACGCCTTGCGCAGGATCAGCGTCACCCGCGGAACCTCCGCCGCGGCGAACGCGTGCACGAACTCCGCGCCGAACCGGATCACGCCATTCGATTCCTGCTTGGTGCCCGGCATGTATCCGGGGGTGTCGACCAGCACGACCAGCGGGATCCCGAACGCGTTGCACTTGTTGACGAACCGCGCGCCCTTCTGCGCGGCGTCGGAGTCGATGATCCCGCCGAGGTAGCGCGGCTGGTTCGCGATCACGCCGACGGTTCCGCCGTCGAGCCGTGCGAACCCGGTGACGAGGTTGCGCGCCCATCCCGCCGACACCTCGAGCAGCTCGCCGCCGTCGACGAGCGCGCGGGCCACGTCGCGGACGTCGTACACCTTGCGGGGGTCGTCGGGGACGAGCCCGCCCGGGTCGTGCCCGAGCGGCGGCCGCGCCGGCAGTACCGGCGACCGTGCGTCGCGATGGGCGGGCAGGTAGCCGAGCAGCTCGCGCGCGAGGTACGCCGCGCCCGAGTCGGTCGGTGCGACGAAGTGGCAGACGCCGTTGCGCTCGTGGACGCGCGTCCCGCCGAGCTCGTCGGCGGTGACGTCCTCGCCGAGCGCATCGCGCACGACGCCCGGCCCGGTCAAGAACATGCTCGACTGCTCGGTCATCACGACCCAGTCGGTCAGCGCCGGCGAGTACGCGCCGCCGCCGGCGGACAGGCCGGTGATGATCGATACCTGCGGAACGCGGCCGGACAGCTTGACGGTTCGGTGGAAGATGCGTCCATAGCCGCCGAGCGCGGCCACGCCCTCCTGCATCCGTGCGCCGCCCGAGGACACGAAGCCGACGACCGGGGCCCGGGCCTTGTCCGCCAGCTCGAGGACGCGCACGATCGTGTTCGCGTGCTGTTCGCCGAGCGATCCGCCGGCGTAGCTCGAGTCCTGGGCGTAGCAGAACACCGGGCGTCCGTCGATCAGGCCGGCGCCGGCGACCACGCCGTCGCCCGCGCGGGCCTTATCGCCCATCGTCGACGAGATGACCTCGGAACGGATCACCTCGAGCGTGCCCGGATCGCATAGCGTCTCGAGGCGCTCGATCGGATTGAGCGGGGTCTCGGTGCCGGGTACGAGCGTGACGCTCACGAGGCACCTCCGAGGCACAGCACGGCGTTGTGCCCGCCGAACCCGAACGAGTTCGAGAGCGCAACCGCGCGACCGTGTCCGTTGCCGTTGACGACGAGCGCTCGCGGGCCGTCGGGCACGTAGTCGAGGTCTAGTCCTTCTTCCTGCTCCTCGTAGCCGAGCGTCGGCGGCGCCATCCGAGCGTTCAGCGCCAGGATCGTGGCGATCGCCTCGACTGCGCCGGCCGCGCCGAGCAGATGGCCGATCGCGGACTTCGTCGAGGACACCGGGATGTCATACGCCCGCTCGCCGAGCGCGAGCTTGATCGCCGCGGTCTCCGAGCGGTCGTTGAGCTGCGTCGAGGTTCCGTGGGCGTTGATGTAGTGGATTTCCTCGGGTGTCACGCCCGCGTCCGCCATCGCGCGGGTGATCGCTCGCGACGCCGGGCGGCCCGTGGGCTCGGGCGCGGTCAGGTGGTGGGCATCTGCGGTGGAGGCGTAGCCCAGCACCTCGCCGAGCACCCGCGCGCCACGCGCCTTGGCGAGCTCTTCGGACTCGAGCACGAGCACGCCGGCGCCCTCGCCCATCACGAACCCGTCGCGCCGGGCGTCGAACGGCCGCGAGATGCCGGTTGGCGAGGTCGCCTCCATCGCCGCGAACGCAGCCTTCGCGAGCGGCGTGAGCGTGGCCTCGGCTCCGCCCGTGACGACCGCCTGTGCCTCTCCAGCTCTGATCATCCGCGCGGCCTCGCCGATCGCGTGGGTGCCGGAGGCGCACGCGGACATGACGCCGAACACCGGCCCGCCGAGGTGGTGGCGCATGGCCACGAGGCCGGCGGCGGCGTTGCCCATGATCAGCGGGATCGCGAGCGGCGATACGCGCTCGGGCCCGCGGTCGCGCAGCACGTCACACTGGCTCTCGAACGTCCACATCCCGCCGATCCCCGAGCCGATCACGCACCCGATGTCGGCCGGGTCGGTGGGCATGTCGTCCTCGTCCCACCCGGCGTCGGCGACGGCCTGGGAGCTGGCCGCGATCGCCAGCTGTGCGAAGCGGTCGCTGCGCCGTGCCTCCTTGACCGTCATGAACTCGGTCGGATCGAACTCCGTGCACGCGCCGAGGCCGTCCTCGATGCCGGTGCGGCCAGCGGTCCAGCCGTCGTAGAGCTCGGATGCGCCGACGCCGAGTGGCGTCACGGCGCCGACGCCGGTGATCAGGACGCGACCGCTCATGCGGCACCCCACTGAACGACGGTGGCGCCCCAGGTGAAGCCGGCGCCGAAAGCCCCGAGCAGCACGCGGTGCCCGGGCTTCAGCTGGCCCGCGCCCTCGACGTGTGCGAGCGCCAGCGGAAGCGTGGCCGCCGAGGTGTTGCCGTACTCGGAGATGCAGTCGACGACGCGGTCGGCGGGCAGGCCCAGCCGCTCGCCGACGGCGCTCAGAATCCGCCCGTTGGCCTGGTGGTAGACGAACAGGTCGATGTCGTCGAGCCTCGTGCCGGCAGCCCGGGCCGCCTGGACCGTCGCCAGCGACAGGCGCGCGACGGCTTCGCGGAAGGTCTCGTGGCCGCGCATCCGGATCACGCCCTCGTCGCGCGGCACGATGATGTGGTCGGCGCCCGCGCCATCGGCGCCGAGCACGATCGGCCCGATCCGGCTCGACTCGCCGGTCGCCGTGAGCACCACCGCGCCGGCGCCGTCCGCGAACACAGCCGCGGTCGTGCGATCGTCGGGGTCGAGGATCCGCGACATCAGGTCCGCGCCGATCACGAGCACGCACTGGGCGCGACCCGATCTCGATCTGGCCGGTGCCGACCGCCAGCGCCGACAGGAAGCCCGTGCACGCCGCGCCGATGTCGAACGCGCCGGCGCGCACCGCGCCGAGCTCGTGGGCGACGAGCGGCGCCGCGTTCGGCATGACCTCGTCGGGAGTGGTCGTCGCGACCAGGACGAGGTCGACCTGCTCGGGCGAAACCCCCGCTCGGCGGAGCGCGGCCGCACCGGCGTTCGTCGCGTGCGTGGTGAGGCGCTCGGTCGGTTCGGCCACGTGCCGAGCGCGGATCCCGGTCCGGCGGACGATCCACTCGTCGCTGACACCGATCCGCGCCGCGATCTCGGCGTTGGGGACGACCTTACGCGGGAGGCTCGCGCCGACCGACGCGATCTGCGGCGCCATCGGGCGCGGCCGGGACGATCGTGTCCTCTGACACGAGCTCGGTCTGGAACGTTGGCATCGTCGTGCTCATGCATCACACAGTCACCAAAGACGTAGCCGATGCCAACGGCCACGCGGCCCAAACCCGACACGCGGGGGGTCGGCCGAGTTGGCCTCTAGGCCAGCTCCAACCGCCCCCCGGTGGCTCGCGAAGCGGTTATGCACCCGCCTGTGCGGTCTGCGCGCGGCTGGCCGCCATCGGACCGGTCCGGTCCCATACCGGCCGCACCTCAACCGAGCCGTACCCAACGTTCGGCATGCGCGAGGCGTGCTCGAGCGCCGTGTCGAGGTCCGGGCAGTCGACCAGGTAGTAGCCGGCCAGGAACTCCTTGGTCTCCGCGAACGGCCCGTCGGTGAACTGGGTCTGGCCGTCGCGCTCGCGCACTGTCGTGGCGACGTCGGGCCGCTCGAGCGCGTCGCCGGCGACGAACGCCCCCGTCTTGTGCAGGCTCTCCGTGAATGCGTCCCAACGGGGACCCATCTCCGCGAACTGCTCGGGGGTCATCGGGCTGTCCACCGGCTGGTAGATCAACAGCATGTACTGGGGCATGTCGCCTCCTTGAATCGGTTGGCCGCTCGGTGCGCGGCTTCAACCGTATGACGGACGAGCGTGCCGCGTTTCGACACGCTCGTCCATCAAATGTTCCGACTCGGCGCTACCGGCCGTCGTGATCTCGCCCGATGCCGGGCAGGACCCGCGTCCCTTCGATCTGAACCGCCTGGAGCGCGCGCGGGTCTAGCCCGAGCAACTGCAGGATCGTCGGCGCTACCTGGGTCGTCTCGACCCACCTGTCCGACGAGCCGGGCCGGACCGCACCGGGTGCGTAGACGAGCAGCGGCACGTCGCGGTCACCGGGGTTGTCGCCACCGTGCTCGGCGATCTTCGTGCCGCCGGTGTACACCGTACCGACCTGCACGCGACCGAACACGTCCGGGTAGCGCGGGTCCCCGTACGGCACGCCGAAGAAGTCGGCCGCCTCATGCCCGGCGTAGATCTGCGCCAGACCGGAGTGCGGGACCGACTCGGTGCCGTTGTGGTTGGGGCCGCGGGTGTTGTTCCCGTCGTTGTTGTAGAGCACCGCAGTCGCGCTGTGGTTCCACAGGTAGTTCTTGACGAAGTCGGCCGCGTGCTGCGTCTTGACCGACAGGTAGCTCTGCCACAGGTCGTCGTCGGTACCGGCGATGATGAGGTTGTTCTTGTCACCAGTCTGTGCGGTCCACGCCGTGTTGATCGCGTCGATGATGGGGCCGTCCTTGATCCGCTTGAGCTGCAACGGGTCCTGCGGCGACTGGCCATGCTTGGCCGTGATGATGATTGCGGTCGTACCCCGCGTCGCCGGGTTGTCCTGTATTGCCGCGTCCATCGCCGCCAGCTGCGCGTTGACGTAGTCGAGCGCGCTGGACAGCAGGGGACCCGGCGTCGTCGTGCCCGGCAAGTAACCGGCGAGCTCGATCGGACCCTCCGTGTAGGTCTTGCCGTCCGGGTTCAGCGTGAGGCTGCTGGGCGAATCGACCTTCTCGGCGACTGAAACGGTTTGGAAGTTCATCCCGAGGATCGCCGGCGTGCCCACATAGCTCTTGCCGCTGTGGTCGTAGCCGTTGATTTCGTTGATGACTGCCTGCACCTTGTACCCGTCGTACTGCTTGGTGGCGGCGTCGTCGTGCGCCCAGTCGGTATCGGTCGGGTACGGCACGCCGTTCGGCTCGACCGCCTGCGAGTCGATCTCCGGACCGAAGAAGTCATCGATGGCCTTGCCACCCGAACCGTGGCCGTTGAACGATGTGTAGATCGCGTGCTTGTCAGACCAAGCTGTGCGCATACCGGCCTGGTGGATCACCCCGAAGATCGAGTTGACCTTCAGGTAGTCCCATGGCTGGATCGGCTGGCAGGTCTTCGGGTCGACCGGGTAGTTCTTCGGGTTCAGACCCGACTGGGGGGCGGGGGTCAGACCCATGATCAGGCCGGGGTTCGTGTCATCGCCGCCCGGGTAGATCGAGCCGCCCTCGTCGAACGACGGGAACGTCTGGCCGCTGGTGTTGCCCGGGATCAGGTCCGGCACGGCGGGAAGACTGTCGTCCGGCGAGTCGTAGATCACGTCGCCGCCGGTCGCGGGCTGACCGGGGGTGCACGTGGCCCCGGTCGGCTGACCGCCGATCTCGCTCGGCTCGTCGACCCCGTGGCTGTACTCGACGTCGTAGTACACGCCGGTCGCGCGCGGGTCGCCGCCGGTCATGATCGCCGTGCCGCCCGGATCGGAGTCCGATGGGTCCGACGTGTGGTTGTTCGTGAACTCGGCGCCACCGGATGCAAGCTTGGCGAGCTCCGAGCCCGGATGGTTGGCGATGTACCAGTCGAGGTCGGACTGGTGCATACCGTCGACCGAGATCAGCAGGACGTGCGTGATCGCGCTCCGATGATGGTGGCGATCGCCGCGATCGCGGCGATCTGAGTGCGCGGACCCGGCTGCCGCCGAACCCCCGATCACGCCGGCGGCGATCACCGCGACCGCGCCGAGCTTCACGACCCTACGCATGCGTACAGCTCCTCTCGTTGCCAGTCAGGAAGGCGCAGGTATATGGAGGCCGCCCCCCACGGTCGTTACCAAGCCGTGTCCCGATTATGTGCGTCGTCTTATGCCGAGTTGTGACCGGATGTGACCGGACGGTGACCGGTACCCGGAACGCTGCCGGTCACAGAGTCCGACGCGAGAAGGGACCAATGCCATGACGTTGCCAGATGTCGCTGTCAGTCTGCCTTTGACGATCCAGCCCGGCCAGGCCACACGGGCGCAAACAGCGCCTGCCGGATTACGGGTCCTGTTCCTGGTGTCGGCGCACAACGGCCTCAGCCAGAGGGTGCAGACCGAGCTCCGCGAACAGGGACACGTGGTTACGGTTGCCGTCGTCGACTCGGCGGGCGCGATGGAGGCGGCGGTGCATGCCTGCGAGCCCGAGCTGATCGTCTGTCCGTTCCTCAAGACCATGATTCCGGAGTCGATCTGGTCTCGGACCCGGTGCCTCATCGTTCACCCGGGCCCGCGAGGTGATCGCGGCCCGTCGTCGCTCGACTGGGCGATCGAGCTCGGCAGCGAGCAGTGGGGCGTCACCGTGCTCGAGGCAAACGGAGACGCGGACGCCGGGACGGTGCTGGCTACCCGGAGCTTCGGCATGCGTCCCGCGTCCAAGAGCAGCATCTACCGCCACGAGGTCCGTCACGCCGCGGTCGCCGCCGTTCAGGAGGCGCTGCACCGGCTCGGCGAGGAGCCCTTCGACGAGTACGCGGACCTCCGGGACGTCTCGGGGCCGGCAACCGGTTGTGCGCGGCCACTGATGACCCAGGCGGACCGCACGATCGACTGGGGTCAGGACTCCACCGACACCGTCATGCGCAAGATCCGCGCGGGCGACGGCCACCCCGGCGTGCGCGACACCATCAAGGGGATCCCGTTTCATCTTTTCGGAGTGCATGGCGAGACCCGCCTCCACGGCGTGGCCGGTGAGATCGTCGCGCAGCGCAACGGCGCGATCTGCCGCGCCACCGTCGACGGCGCCGTGTGGATCACGCACCTGAGGCCCGCCGACGCCGAGAGCGAGCGACCGTTCAAGCTGCCCGCGACGCGCGCGCTCACGCTGAGCGGCACCGCGCTCGACGTGCCGGAGATCGGGATCACACCCTCCGAGCCGAGCGTCCCGGGTCGCACCTATCGCGAGATCGTCTATGAGGAGCACATCGGGGTCGGCTACCTGCGGTTCGACTTCCACAACGGGGCGATGAGCACCGACCAGTGCCGGCGCCTGTACGCCGCCTACCGTCACGCGCGCTCGCGTGACACCAAGGTCATCGTGCTGCTCGGCGGCAGCGACTACTTCTCCAACGGCATCCATCTCAATGTGATCGAGGCTGCGGACGATCCCGCTCAGGAGTCGTGGCAGAACCTCAACGCGATCGATGACCTCGTGGCCGAGATCGTCACCACCGACTCACACTTCGTCATCTCCGCGCTACGCGGCGACGCGGCAGCCGGCGGGGTGCCTCTGGCGCTGGCCGCCGACCTGGTGCTCGCGCGCACGGACGTGGTGCTCAACCCGTACTACCGGCACATGGGCGGGCTGTACGGATCCGAGTACTGGACCTACGTGTTGCCCCGCCGCATCGGCGACGCCGAGACGGCGCGACTGACGAGGCCGCCGTTCGCGCCCGTGGGGACGCCGGAGGCCCTCCGGCTCGGGCTCATCGACGCCGCATTCGGGGAGAACCTGGCCGCGTTCGAACGGGAGACCCGGCGTCGGGCGGCGCACATCGCCGGCGACGACGGCGTCCCCGGCCTGCTCAAGCGCAAGCGACTCCGGCGCGCTCAGGATGAGTGGATCAAGCCGCTGCGCGCCTATCGAGACGAGGAGCTGGCCCGCTGCCACGAGTGCTTCTTCGGGCCCGACCGCAGCTACCACGACGCACGCAAGCGCTTCGTCTACAAGACGGCACCGTCCTGCCGGACGGTGCCCGACTTCACCCCATCCGGTCCACAACCCGGGGACGACACCGGCCTTCCCACCCCTGAGCGACTGCACGCCGCGATTCGCTACTACGAGCGGCACGTGATCTCCTGGTATGCGCTCGGTCGCGTCGCCGACGCGCGCCGGGCGCGGGACGCAATCCGGTCGTGCCGGCGGGCGCTGGCGGAGGAGACCGGGGAGCGTCGGGCCGTGTGAAACATGCCGGCTCGCGGCGGCGCTGGGGCCCTCCGAGGCGATGTGCACGGCTGGTAGGGTTCGCGCGGGGATGGGCGCGTAGTGGGCAGCGTGCGGATACTCGGCCCGATCGAGGTGTGGGCGGATGGCCGTCGGCTGGACCTCGGCGGGCCCCGGCAAGTGGCGCTGCTGGCGGCGCTCGCGGTGCACGCAGGACGGGCCGTCCCCACCGACGGGCTCATCGACGTCCTGTGGGGCGAGCAGCGTTCGGGCTCATCCAAGCGGCTTCAGATGGCGGTGTCTCGCCTGCGGCGGGCGCTGGAGCCGTTGGACGGCGAGCCGCGGCTGCGAACGGTCGCCGGCGGCTACCTGCTGTCGGTGGCGCCGCAGGAGCTCGATGCCGAGGTGTTTCAGGCAACGGTACGGGCCGGGCGCGCCGCGCTCGAGGACGGCGACCCGGCGGTGGCGAGCAAGCGGTTGAGCGATGCACTGGCGCTGTGGCGCGGACCGCCACTGGCCGACGTCGCCTTTGAGGAGTTTGCGCAGGCGGACATCCGCCGGTTGCGCGAGCTGCGGCTCGTCGCACTGGAGGCGCGGATCGAGGCGGATCTGGCCCTCGGGCGCCACGGTGAGCTGATCGGCGAGCTGGAGGCGCTCTTGGCTGAGGAGCCGAGCCGTGAGCGGCTGGCGGGGCAGTTGATGGTGGCGCTGGGTCGCTCCGGCCGCCAGGCCGAGGCACTCGAGGTCTATCAGCGCAGCCGCGCTCACCTCGCCGAGGAACTCGGGCTCGAGCCGGGACCGGCATTGCGGTCACTCCAGGTTCAGATCCTCGCCCAGACAGACGAGCTCGACGCCGGAGGTGCGCCGCGGGCCACAGTCGCACTGGGCGACAGACCAACGCCATCAGCGGCGGGGAATCCCCGGCCCGCGCCGGTGTCTCGGAGCGAGATCCCACTGCCGCCGACCGGGACGATCGGGCGCGAGGCCGAGATCGCCGCAGTCACCCGCCTGCTCAGGGAGCCGGGCGTACGACTTGTCACGCTTACGGGCCCGGGCGGAGTGGGCAAGACGCGGCTCGCCCTCGCGGTTGCGCACGCAGTCGAGGCGGGCTTCCCTGACGGTGCTCGCTGGGTGGAGTTGGCGGCGGTGGCGCGGGCCGAGGATGTTGCGTCCACCGTCGCGCAGGCGCTGGGCGTCCGCGCCGTTACCGGCGAGAGCATCGAGGCGGCGCTGCGCCGCTTCCTGGCAGTCAAGCGGCTGTTGCTAGTGATCGACAACTTCGAGCACGTCGTCGACGCCGGTCCGCTGATCGGCGAGTTGCTGTCTTCGTGCGCGGGGCTGGTCGCGCTCGCGACCAGCCGCGATGCGCTGCATCTGCGCGCCGAGCACCGGTTCGTCGTCGCGCCCCTGTCGGTGCCCTCGCGGCCGGACGAGGCCACGCCCGAGGAGATCGCGGCGACCCACGCGACGGCGCTGTTCGTGGCCGCGGCCAAGCGCCAGGACAACCGCTTCGAGGTGATACCCGGCGACGCGCCGGTGATCGCCAGGATCTGCTCGCAGCTCGACGGGCTGCCGCTCGCGCTCGAACTCGCCGCGGCGCGGACGGCGCTGCTCAGCGTCGAGGAGCTCGAAGCCCGGCTGCGGCGGACGTTTGCCGAGCTGGGTGTCGGCCCGCAGGACGCGCCTGCGCGCCAGCGAACGCTCGACGCGACGATCGAGTGGAGCTACGAGCTTCTCGGCGACCACTCTCAGCCCGCGTTCCTGGGGTTTGCCGTCTTTGCCGGCGGCGCCACCGCCGAGGCCGCCGAGGCGGTGACCGGTGCGGGAGCCGAGACGTGGGACGCACTGATCGCCAAGAGCCTGCTCGACGCCAGATGGCAACCCGGTGGCGGGGCGCGATTGGTGATGCTCGAGAGCGTCCGGCAGTACGCCAACGGGCGACTCACGGATCCCGTCGCGCGCGATGCCGTGCACCGGTCGCACTGCCGGTACTACCTGGCAGCCGTCCAGCGAGCGGCGGAGGGCTACTCCGGTCCCCACGAGCTCGACTCGGTGCGTGCCATCGACAGCGAGATCCACAACATTCGCGCGGCAATAGAGTGGGCGTTGCGGGAGGAACCGCTGCTCGCGTTGCGCCTGACCGGTCATCTCGAGTACTACTGGTGGATCCGAGAGGACCCGGACGCGCTGCAATGGCTGGACGACGCTCTGGCCGCCGTTGGGGCTGATGCACCGCCGCAGGATCTAGCCCTTGGGCTCCTGGGTCGTTCGTGGGAGTTGACGCGGGCTCCCGACTTTCCCGCCGCGACAGAAGCGGCCGAGGCCGCCCTGCGGCTGTATCGCGAGGCCGGCGACCACGCCGGTTGCGCGGAGGCCTACATCTGTCTGTACCGGAGCGGCAGCCTCGGCGGGAGCCTTGGCGCATCTGCCACGGGCGACGACCCCGAACGCACGCTGGCAGAAGAGGCGTGCCGATACGCACGGCTGGCCGGCGACGGCGTGCTGCTCGGAAAGACGCTCGGGAGGCTGGCTCTCTGCCTGCCGGCCGCCGAGCGCGGTCCGACGGTGTCCGAGGCGGTCGCGCTCCTGACCGAGGGCGGCCACCGGCGTGAGCTCGCGAACGTCTACTGCAACACCGGTTATCTGGCGGCGGTCGAGGGCAATGCGGAGGAGGCGATCGACCTCCTCGAGCAGGGACTGGCGGCCGCGCAGTCGGTCGATTACCCCTATCTGGAGCTGCTCATCCAGGGCAACCTCGGGCTGGCGCACCTGCTCGAGCACGATTTCGAGCTCGCCCACCCGCACTTCGTCCGCCAGCTCCAGCTCTGCGCCGGCATCGACCTGTTCCGGCTCATCGCGGGAGAGGGCCTCACCGGGCTGGCGGCGATCTGCGTCGCCACCGGCAGGCCGGCCGACGCGGCGCTCCTGTACGGCGCCGGCCGAATGCTCGGCTATCCGGACCCCAGCGACCGGGTGATGAGCGATCGGCTCGACGCCGAGTACTTCCAGCCTGCGCGCGCCGAGCACGGCGATCAGGCGTGGTCGGAGTCCGAGCAGGCGGGCGCAGCCCTCTCCTACGCGCAAGCTCTGAGCTATGCGATCAACGAGCTCAGCGCGACGACCCCAATCGCGACCTCTCAGCAGTACGGCCCGCCCGCGAGCTCGTCGATCAGCGCCGCCAGCCGGAGCAGCAGGTCGGGCGCGAGCTCCCGCTCGGTGGGCGGGAGCGAGGCGTAGAACGCGCGCTGTCTGCCTCGGAGCCACTCCTGCTGGTCCTGCAGAAGCTGCTGCCCGTGCTCGGTGAGGCTGACCGCCACAACCCGGCGATCCTCGAGCGAGCGCACCCTTCGGACGATCCCGCGGCGCTCGAGCGCGTCGAGGATGCGCGTCGCCGTCGACGGCGTGATCCCGGCGTGGCCGGCGAGCTCCTGCACCCGGGCCGCCGGTCGGCTGGTCAGCCCCTCGAGCAGGCCGTACTGGGATAGCGTCAGGCCGCCGTCCGCGGCCGCGGACCCCCGGGCGCGCCGCACGGCCTGAGCCAGCGCGTCAAACGCGGTGACGAAATCGATTCCGGCATCCGGGTCCATACGTACCTTGAGATTATCGTGGATGCCATGCTAATATTTGGCATGCTAATCATTATCGTCGATCCTGGAGCAAGGCCATGTTCCACAACATCCTCGTCAGCATCGACGGGTCCGACCATTCGGACCGGGCCCTCGACGAAGCGATCGACATCGCCCGCGCCGACCAGGCGCGCCTCACGATTCTGACCGCGATCACCCAACCACCGGTCTGGGCCGCGTCTGCGATGGCGGCCGGCGCCTGCGCCGTGACCGCCGCCGACCTCGAGAAGGAAGCCGTCGACGTCATGCGTCGTGCGGTCAAGCGAGTCCCCAACGACGTGCCCGTGACCACGATCGTCAGCCGCAAGCCGATCCGGAACGCCCTGATGAGCCGCCTCAAGGACTCCGACTACGACCTGCTGGTAATGGGCTCCCGCGGTCGCGGCGCATTCAGCGCCTCGCTGCTCGGGAGCGTCAGCCACTACGCGCTCAACCACATCCCGATTCCGGTGCTGATCGTCCACGCCGACGCCGACCACAAACGGTCGGACGTCGAGCGCGCCGCCGGCGCCGCCGACCCACGCGGGCGCACGTCCGCGGAGCCAGAAGCCGCCGGCCCGGGCGCGCCGGCGCCGATGCCTGCATAGCTGCACGCACATACCGTCGCCGACGAGGACTACTCGGCGAGCGGCGTCATCAGCGCCACCGTCGCCTCGATGATGTCGTCTAGCGGCGGAAGATCGGCGCTCGGGAGCGGCATCTGCCGCTGCGATGAGCGCGTGTAACAGGCGCCGATGAACATCATCGCGACCGCGTGCGCGTCGACGCCGGCGCGGGCGCGGCCGGCGGCCTGCTCGGCGGCGAAGTAGTCGCCGATCGCCCGCACGCCCCGGTGCGGCCCGAGGTCGTGCTCGGCCATGTAGGCGGCCATCGAGTCGCGGAGCTCGGTGTCGGACTGGGCCGCCGCGATCAGCGGCAGCACCCCGTCAAGGAACTCCTCGAGCGTGTTCCCGTAAAGGGTCAGCACCGAGCGCGGGTCGGTGCCCGGCTGCACGCCACCGTCGGCGAGGGCCGCCAGCGGGCGCAGGCCCTCCTCGAACACCGCATGGAGCAGGCCGAAGCGATCCTTGTAGTGGTAGAAGACGCTCGCCTCGGAGACGCCGGCGATGCCGGCCACCTCGCGCGCGGTCAGCCGCGCGATCCCGCGCTCGCGGATCACCCGAAGCGCGGCGGCAAGAATCGCCTCGCGACCCCCAGCGGGCGGTCGCCCGCGGCGCTTCGGCGCCGGCTCGGCGGTCTCTTCGACATGTTCACGCTGCGGTGACAATTTACTGATCGTCCACTCAGTATATATGTTATCCTGCCCTGACGCGTAGGAAAAGGAGGTAGCTCCGATGGCTCGCAAGTGGTGGACCCTGCTCGCCGTATGCACCGGCGTGTTCATGCTGCTGCTGGACATCACGATCGTCAACGTCGCGCTGCCGTACATCCAGCAGGCGTTCCACGCATCGCTCGCGGATCTGCAGTGGGTCATCGACGCCTACGCGCTGACGCTCGCGGCATTCCTGCTCACCGCCGGCTCGATCGCCGACCTCGTCGGCCGCCGGCTGGTGTTCGCCGTCGGCATCGTCGTGTTCACGCTCGGGTCCGCGTTGTGCGGGCTGGCCGGCGATCCGACCGTGCTGGCGCTGTCGCGCGCGTTCCAGGGCGTCGGCGGCGCGATCATGTTCGCGACCTCGCTAGCGCTGCTCGCCGACGCGTTCCCACCGCGCGAGCGCGGCGTCGCGTTCGGGGTGTTCGGCGCGGTCACGGGCGTCGCCGTGGCGGTCGGCCCGGTGCTCGGCGGGGCGCTGACCAGCTGGCTCTCGTGGCGGTGGATCTTCTTCGTGAACCTCCCGATCGGAGTGTTCGCGCTCGCGGTCACGCTGCGCGAGGTCGCCGAGTCCAAGGCGCCGGTCGCGCACCGGCCCGACTGGCTCGGCTTCGTGACGTTCACGCTCGGGCTCACCGGCCTCGTGTACGGGTTGATCCGCAGCCATCCCGACGGCTGGGGTTCGACCACCGTGCTCGGATCGCTGATCGCTTCCGTGGTCCTGCTGACGGCGTTCGTGGTCGTCGAGCGCCGCACGCGATGGCCGATGCTCGACCTCAAGCTGCTGCGCGTCCCCACGTTCAACGGCGGCCTGGTCGCGGCCTTTGCGATCTCCGCCTCGATCTTCGCGATGCTCACCTACCTCGTCCTCTATCTGCAGAACGTGCTCGGCTCCTCGGCAATCGACACCGGCATTCGACTGCTCCCGTTCACCGGCGCGATCTTCCTGACGGCCGGACTCGCCGGCCGGCTGACCGGTCACGTGCCCACCCGGTTCCTGATCGCCCCGGGATTCGTGCTGATCGGCGCCGGCCTGGTGCTGATGAGCGGGATCACGCCGACCGACGACTGGACCCACCTGCTCCCGGGGATGATCGTCGGTGGCGTCGGCTGCGGCCTGGTGAACGTGCCGCTGGCGTCGACCGCCGTCGGCGTCGTCGAGCCCGCGCGCGCCGGCATGGCCTCCGGCATCAACTCGACCTTCCGCCAGATCGGGATCGCCACCGGCGTGGCGGCACTCGGAAGCATCCTCGCCAGCGAGGTCTCGAACTCGATGATCTCGAAGCTGTCGGGCGGGCCGCTCGCACACGGATCGCATGCGCTCGCCTCGGCCGTCAGCAACGGGAGCATCATTCAGGCGATGACCGCGGTCCCCGCCCATCTGCGCGGGCTCGCGTTCGGAGCCGCCCGTGCCAGTTTCGTCGACGGGCTGAACTCGATCCTGCTGATCTCAGCGGTCGTCGCGTTCGCCGCCGCCGTGCTCACGTTCGTGCTGATCCGCCAGCGCGACTTCGTCGACGTGCAGCACGGACCACCGGACGGAGCCGGTCCGCCGGGAGAGGCGGACGCGTCCCGCGCGACCGTCGCCGCTGGATGATGCGGTCGGCCTCCGCGCGATGAGCTAGTGGGCCTGCGAGCGCTGAGTCCCGGCGACCACGGCGCCGTGGCGCAGTTCGCGCTGATGGCATCGTTTCCGCCCGATGAGCAGCCTCTCGCCGACGCCGATGAGCGCGGGGCGGGCGTCGGGACGAGCTTGATCACGGATCTGGTGGCGCGGGCCGCTGCCGCGGGCTGTATCGGACTGTCGCTGACCGTGAGTGAGACCAACCGTGCTGCGATCCATCTCTACGACGGCGCCGGCTTCGTCGCGCGTGGGCGGACGTCGACGGGGCAGCTGGTGATGGTGTGGCGCCCCGGACCGTAGACCCGACCGCCCGCGCAGCCAGATGGCGGCCTGACGGGCACCGATAAGCACCGCCGCGGTCGTCTTACCGGGTGGTTGCTGGAAAAGGTGTCACCAGGACCCCTTTTCCAGCAGGCGCCACTTGGGGCGACCGCTCGACGATCGATTCCACCCCGCCGACCTCCGGACGCCGCGAGGACAAGACCTCGCGCGCCGGCCTTTCTAATATCGAGTACATGAGGCTGTCCGTACTCGACCAATCTCCGATCTCCGAGGGTTCGACCGGCGCCGACGCGCTGCGCAACACCCTTGACCTGGCCCAGCTCGCCGACGAGCTCGGCTACTACCGCTACTGGGTGGCCGAGCACCACGGTGGGCCGATGCTCGCGAGCGCGAGCCCCGAGGCGTTGATCGGGCCGATCGCGGCCGCCACCGAGGGGATCCGGGTCGGGAGCGGCGGCGTGATGCTGCCGCACTACAGCCCGCTGAAGGTCGCCGAGACGTTCACGATCCTGGCCGGGCTGTTCCCGGGGCGGATCGACCTCGGCCTCGGCCGGGCCGCCGGCACGGACCCGATGACCACGTTCGCCCTCCAGCGCGACCGCCGCCAGGCCGCGCCCGACGACTTCCCCCAGCAGCTCGCCGAACTGCTCGCGTACTTCGACGACAACCTCCCCGAAGACCACCCGTTCGCCCGGCTCGCCGGCGTGCTGCCCGGTCGGCCCGAGCTTCCGGTGCCGTGGCTGCTCGGCTCCTCGCCGCAGAGCGCGATCTGGGCCGGCGAGCTGGCGCTGCCGTACGCGTTCGCGGACTTCATCAACTCCGAGGGGTCCGACATCGCGAAGCTGTACCGCGAGCGGTTCGTCGCCACCGAGCACTCCCCGCTGCCGAGGACGGCCGTCGCGGTGTGGGCGCTGTGTGCCCCGACCGACGAGGAGGCGCAGTACCTGGCTTCGAGCAGCCGGATGTGCTTCACGCTGCTTCACCGCAACCAGCTGATCCCGGTCCCGCCTCCCGACACGGCAGTCGAGTTCTTCCGGCGCGAGGGCAAGAGCCCGTCGGGCGGACGTCCCGGCCGGCGGAGCATCATGGGCTCGCCCGAGAAGGTCCGCGCCGGCATCGAGGAGGTGGCGGTCGAGTACGGCGCCGAGGAGGTGATCGTGGTCACGATCACCTACGACCACCAGGCGCGCCGGCGCTCCTATGAGCTGCTGGCCGAGGCCTTCGACCTCGAGCCGCGCGCGGTCACGACGTCAGCGCTCGAGTCGCCGCGCTGACGAAGCCCTCGGCGATCGAGTCGCCGACCCCGCCGAGCGGGAGAAACCGGGGAACGTCGAGATCGGCCACGAGGTCGAGCCGGATTTGAGTCGGACCCGCCCCGCTCACCCGCCAGTTCACCTCGAACTTCTCGCCGTCCGACCCGTGGTGTGGGATCCGGCTGAGGCTCACGGCGCCCGGCGGATCGACCTCGACGGCCATCGTGAGATCGAAGTCGCGAGTGATCGGACCGTGCTGGACGTGCAGCTTGGTGCGCGCCCTGGTCGGGTGACCCTGGTCGCCGCGTTCGAGCACGTCGACCGACCTGACCACGTCGGGGTGCCAATCCGGGTACCGGTCAACAGCGCCCAGCAACGCGAGGCATGCGTCCGGCGAGGCGGTGGTGGTGGCCTCAGCGTGTCCGGTGAGCTCTTTCACTCGAGGCCGGATCCTACGCCGTGGCCTCCTCGAGCGAGCGCCCGGTGGCCCGGATGCCGAGGAGGATCAGACCGGCCGCGAGCAGCCCCGTGATTCCCATCACCAGGAACGAGGCCGAGAAGCCCCAGGCCGCGTTCGCGCCGAGCACGATCAGCGGCGCGAGCGCGCCGCCGATGTGGCCGAGGCCGTCGCTCAGCGCGACGCCGGTGGCGCGCGCGCTGGTCGCGAAGTGCTCGGCCGTGTACGTGTACAGCAGCGGAACGAGCAGCCCGATCGTCATCGAGGCGACGAACCCGAACACGATGATGACCACGGGCGACACGAAGTAGCCGATCACGAACAGCGAGATCGCCCACGCCACCGCGAACAGCGCGGCCGCGTACTTGCGCTCGAAGCGGTCGCTGAAGCGGGTGGTGGCGAACGCGCCGACCAGGAAGCCAATCCCCGACACGACCAGATAGGTCGTGCTGTCGGCGAGGCTGTAGCCCTTGTCGGTGAACAGCGTCGGCGCGAGCGTCAGCCAGCCGTAGTTGCCGATGTAGTAAACGAACCAGATCCCGACGAACAGCAGCACGCGGCCCGCCATCGGACGGCGGAGCAGCGCCCTGACCGGGACGCGCTCGGCCGGCGCCTCATCGGGCACGGGCTCCGGTTCGGGGAGGCGATCGCCGTCGATCACCTCGAGCGCCGTCTCCTCGGCCTCGGCGACGACCTCGTGGGCCTCGTCGACCCGTCCCTGGGAGACGAGCCAGCGCGGAGACGGCGGCAGACCGCGTCGCATGAACAGGATCGTCGCGCCGCCGAGCGCGCCGATCAGGAACAGGACGCGCCACCCGGACGCGAACGTGGGCACGAGCCCGCGCGCGATGAACGGGACGACCGCGAATCCCGCGTAAGCGGCGGTCGTCGCCCAGCTCGTGTACCGGCCGCGCAGGCGCGCCGGTGAAAGCTCGCTGATGTAAGTGGTGACCGCGGCGATCTCAGCGCCGATGCCGAGCCCGGAGATGAAGCGGAACACGATCAGCTCCGTGACGTTCGTGCTCGCCGCGGCGAGCACGGTGCCGATAGAGAACACCGCGACGGATATACCGAGGCTGAGCTTCCGCCCCCACTTGTCGGCGATCGTGCTGTCGGCAAACGCGCCGATTATGTAACCGATCAGGCTGCTGGTCACCGACAGTGTGACGGTCGCCTTCGACACATGAAACTGTGTGGCGATAACCGGAGTCGCAAAGGAGATCGTGACGATGTCGAAGAACGCGAAGAAGTAACCGGCGCCGACAATCCACAGGAGCTTGCGTTCGTAAGGCCAGACCGGGATGCGGTCCAGACGCGCGGTGACGCTCGCCCTCCCACGACGTCCACTCGCCGTCGACTGTTCGGTCCCACTACTACGAGGCACTGTGTGTGACATCTCCCTCTCCTTTCACACTGTGCTTACCCGCGAAACCGCGCACCGAAAACCGGACGCTGGTCGGGCCGTTCCGCGCGCTGACCCACCCGGGGGCGTCAGCGCGAAGGTGTAGCCGCGCCGCGCTTGGCCGGCGCGGCGGGTGTCCGGTTCGCCTATACCGTCACGCCGACGTGGCCGGCGTGGGATCGCCGGCGGAGCGTCGAGGCGCGCCTCGAGCGGACGCGGATGCGAGCGCGGCGTCGATGAACTCCACGATGCCGTCGACATACTCGTCTGCGTCGCGGTAGAAGAGCGCTTGATGCGACGCCATCGGCGCCAATGTGGCTGCGCAGGCGTTCACGCTCACGGTTTACTCCCAACTCACTATCTGGCGATCTGGGCTGTCCCGGCCCCACCGTAATTATTTCCCGCCCGGCCGGCTCGTAACACGGCCTCGCGAAGAAATCTCTATGGGTTGCTTACGGGGCTTCGGAGGACGGCTCGCCGGCGGTCAGGAGCTCCTCGGGAGCGTCGACCACCGTCAGCAGGTCCCGTACGCCGGTCAGCGTCAGCACCCGCTCAACCTGGTCGGCGCCTCGCACCAGGGCGAATCGCCGGCCGCTCTCTTGCGCCCGCTGGTGAGCGCCGAGCAGCACGCGCAGGCCGGTCGAGTCCATGAACTCGATCTGCCTGAGGTCGAGGATCACGAGCTCCGCTCCGGCGTCGAACGCGCCCGCGAGTCGCTCCTCGAGCTCCGGACTCGTCCGCAAGTCGAGCTCGCCGGTGACCGCCAGCACCGACGCGCTGCCTTGGTTGTGCACCACCACGCTGAAATCGTTGTTCAAGGCTGACTCCGTCACCACGGCTCGCGGAACCCGAGATTGAGGAAAAGCTACCACCGAGTAGCGTCGCTGACGCCGACTGGGAGGCTATGCGTCGGGGCCTACGGCCCGAGCGGGCGGGTCAGCCGCGGGCGGGATCGTTCCATTCGCTGGCGACGAGCCGTTCGCCGCTGCTCTGCGCCACCGCGAGATGGAGCGCCGCCGGCACGATGATGTCCGGGTCGAGCAGCTCGACCCCCTCGGGCATCGGCTCCGAGATCATCCCGGTGGCGGTGGCGCCGCCCGGCAACAACAGGTTGATGTGGACGCCGGTGCCCTCTAGCTCGGCGGCCCAGACTTCCGTCATAGCCTCGAGCGCGGCCTTCGAAGGTCCGTAGGGCGAGAAGCCGCGGCGGACCATCGTCGACTGGTTGATCGTCACGTTGATGATGCTTCCGCCGCCGGCCGCGAGCATATGCGGCACGACCGCGCGGGACATCAGGAACACCCCGACGATGTTCGTCTCGATCACCAGGCGCCACGCCTCTGGATCAGCCTCCCAGAACGGCCGGGGGTCGGTCATGAACCGCTCGTTGACGAACCGCATGCCGCGCGCGGCGTTGTTCACGAGCACGTCGATCCGGCCGCGAACGTCGAGCGCCCGCTGCACGAGCCGGTCGACGTCACCCGACACGGTCACGTCCGCCCGCACGGCCTGGATGCTGCCGGGCAGCGCCGCCCCGAGCGCGGCGACCTCCTCGGCCTCGCCGGCGTTGCGCGCGGCGCTGATCACGACGTCCGCGCCGGCTCCCGCGTAGGCGAGCGCAATCGACCGGCCGATACCTCGGCCGCCGCCGGTCACGATCGCGACGCGGTGGCGAAGGTCGATGTCCACTCAGTTACAGATTACGCAATGCCCGGTCGCGCACGAGCACTCGGGCAGCTCCGCCGCGATCCGGACGGGATGCCAGTGGCGGAGCCAGTCGAGCGCGATGCGCTCGCTTCGATCCTCTGGCCCGCCCGGCCAGCAGGCGCCGAGAATCAGCGAGGCAAGCCGCCGCGGATCGGTGCGACCGAGCGGCGCGGCTGATTCGATGTGGTAGCGAAGCTCGTCGCGGTCCATGATCGACGAGCAGATACCCGTTTTTGCGCAAACCTCACACCGCCGCATGAACGGTGGCGCAGGCCGGGCGCGCCGGCGGCCGGGCCGCACGACCAAAACCTCACGAACGCTGCGGGAACCTCCCGGCGCTACGCGGCCGCGAGCGCGATCACGCGGGCGCGGCCGCGAGCGCGATCACGTCGCCGACCGCCGGCTCTGTCCGCGACCACGTCTCGCCGGCGTCGTCGGTCACCAGCAGCGACCCGCCGCGCAGACCGACGAGCAGCCGGCCGGGCTGTCCGGGGAGAGCCGCCAGCGCGTAGGGCATCCGGCGCAGCGGCGCGTCGCGACCCCAGCCATCGATCGCCGACCAGCCATCGCCCCGCGAGCGCACGAGGATCGCCTGCCCGTCGCCGCGGCCGTGGGCGGCGTACGGCGAGCGGCTCACCGAGGCATACCACAGGTCCGGATCGGCGGGATCGGCCGCGACCGCCCACGCGTAGTGTCGGTCGAGCCCGCCGTCGAGCCGGCGCCAGCTCTGACCCCGATCGGGCGAGATCGCGATCCCCTGCCCCGCGACCTCGTACACGCGCTCGGGCGCGAGTGGGTGCGTGAGGAGCTGATGGGCATCGCTGTGCGCCTGCGGGTTGTGGTCGATCCAGGTCTGGCCGCCGTCGACCGAGCGCATCACGCCGCCGAGCTCGATGCCGACCGCCAGTGAGTCCGGGTCGGTCGGGTGGAGCGCGATCGTGCTCACGTGGTGGGTCCACGGGCGCGGGGGGAAAGACCAGCGTGGCTCGCTCTCAAGGTGCCGCAACTCGGGCAGCAGCTGCCAGGTCCCTCCCCCGTCCTCGGAGCGATACAGGTTGCTGGGTTCGGTGCCGGCGTACACGACGGACACACCCGCCTCCTGATGCGAAGGTGACACCGCGACCGCCATGACTCGCCCGTCCTCGACGCCGTGCCACGCCTCGCGCCATGTATCGCCGCCGTCGTCGGTGGCGTACAGGCCGTCGTCGAACGTGCCCACGTACACCCGGTCCGGGTCCCCCGGATCGACGGCCACGCAGCGCGGCGCCGGCACCCTTAGCACGGTCTCGACATCGCCGGCCCGCGATCCGGTCAGCGTGAGGCGGACGACCTCCTCGCCGGTGATCACGAAGATGCGGGATCGATCAGGCATGACTGTTCCTGCGGGCGCTCTGTGCCTGTGCTCGCTCGTAGGCCATACGGAACAACTCGAGTGCGTTCTCCGCCTCCTCGGGCGAGCGAATCGAGACCGTGATCCAGCCCGAGTCGGGGAGCACGTGGTGCGGACGAGCACGCCCGTCGGCGACCAGCTCGTCGCGGACGCGGCGCGGGAACGGAAGGTCGGCGATCCGGTCGCCGTGCACATGACCGAGCTCGCGCCGGCCGAGCCGGAACTCGACCCCGCCGAACCGGTGAGACGTGGCCTCCACGCCCGGCCAGGACTGCACCGTGCTCGCAATCTGCTCTCCAGTGGAATTACTCATGTCCCGCAGACTAGGGCTGCCGGGACACGATCACCAGACGCAATTGGTCCTAGTACGTTGGTCGGATGCCCGAGCGCCGGAGCCTCGACGTCGTGATCGCCGGCGGCGGTCACAACGCGCTTGTCGCCTCGATCTTGCTCGCGCGAGCGGGCCGCTCGGTGGCCGTGCTCGAGCGCCGGGGCGAGCTCGGCGGAGCCGCGGTGTCGGCCGCGCCGTTCCCAGGCTTCGACGTACGGCTGTCGCGCTACGCCTACCTGGTGAGCCTGTTCCCGCCGGCGCTGCTGCGCGCGCTCGGCGTCGCGATCGAGATCCGCGCTCGCCGGGTCGCCGCCTATCCGCCGCTCGAGCGGCACGTGGCGTTCGGGGCGATGCTCGCCAACGTCGCGGAGCGGATCTTCCCCACCCTCACCGAGCCGCTGCGCTCGCGCGAGGACATGCGCCGGCTCCTCGGCGACGACGCCGCATGGAATGCGCTGTTCGAGGAACCGCTGTCGGAGCTGCTCGAGCGAACCTTCGACGCGGATCTGGAGCGGGGGACGATCCTCACCGACGCGTTGATCGGGACGTTCGCGCCGGCCGGCGATCCGCTGCTCCGCCAGAACCGCTGCTTCCTCTACCACACCGTCGGCGGCAGCTGGAATGTGCCGGTAGGCGGCATGGGCGCGCTGTCGGCCGCGCTCGAAGGGGCCGCACGTGCGGCCGGCGCACAGCTCGTGACCCGCGCGGAGGTGGTCGCGATCGAGACCGACGAACAGACCGCCGAGGCGACCTGCGCCGACGGGCGCACCTTCACCGCGCGCCACGTGCTCGCCGGCGTCGCCCCGGCAGTGCTCGGCGACCTGCTCGGCGAGCCGGCGGAGCGGCCCGAAGGCGCGCAGCTCAAGATCAACATGCTGCTGAAGCGCCTGCCGCGGGTGCCGGGAGCGAGCTCGGAGGAAGCGTTCACGGGCACGTTCCACGTCAACGAGGGCTATGAGCAGCTCGAGACCGCCTACCGGGAGGCGAGCGCCGGGTCGATCCCGAGCGTGCCGCCATGCGAGGTCTACTGCCACTCGCTGACCGATCCGAGCATCCTGTCCGGGGAGCTACGCGCCGCCGGAGTCCAGACGCTCACGCTGTTCGGGCTGCACATGCCGGCGCGGCTGTTCACCGACGCCGGCGCCAAGCAGCGCGCCGTCGACGCCACGCTGCGGTCACTGAACTCGGTGCTGGCCGAGCCGATCGAAGCCTGCCTGCTCGGCCTCGAGGCGCTCACCCCGCCCGAGATCGAGGCCGAACTCGGCATGCCCGGCGGACACATCTTCCACCGCGACCTTGCCTGGCCGTTCGCGGAGTCAGACGAGGGGGTCGGGACCTGGGGGGTCGAGACGGCGCACGCGAACGTGTGGCTTTGTGGCGCCGGCGCTCGCCGTGGCGGTGGCGTCAGCGGCATCCCGGGGCACAACGCCGCCCGCGCTGTTCTCGCGGCCCTGGGGAATTCGGCTTAGAAACGTGCGCGCTGCGTGACGTGACGGAGCCGAATTCCCTTAAGGGAATCCGCCGCATCGAGATCCGCATCCGTAGCTCGTCGAGGCGGATTCCCCAGGTGCTCGAAGGCCAATCAGAACACGATCACGGCCCGGCCGCGGAGACCGCCGGCGTCCATCACGCGCTGCGCCTCGGCGATCTGCTCGGGCGGGAACTCGTGCGCGACGCGTAGCTGGAGCCGTCCGTCGGACGCGAGCCGTCGGAGCTCCTCGAGCCAGTCGGTCCGCTCCAGGACCCTCCCGACCATCACCGGGTGCACGCGGACCCCGCGATCCTCGACCTCGTCACCGTCCCAACCGCGCACGACCACGATCTGGCCACCGTCCTTGATCGCCGCGAACGCCGCGCGACGGAGCAGCGCCGTGTCGTACAGCCCGTCGGCTCCGTCGGGCGCGTGCTCGCGCACGGCGTCGGTGAACCCCTGCCCGCGCGGCACGACCACGTCGGCGCCGAAGCTGCGGACGAGCTCCTCGTCCTCGGGCTTGGCGTCGGCGATCACCCGGAGCCCTTGCAGCTTGGCAAGCGGGATCACGTACGAGGCGAGCTCGCCGGCGCCGCCGCTGACCGCGAGCGTCTCGCCGGCATTCAGGCCGAGGAGCTCGAGCCCGCTCCAGGCGGTCAGGCCGTTCATCGGCAGCGTCGCCGCCTGGGCCATCGTGGCTCGGTCGGGAATCGGGACGACCGAGGCCGCCGGCACCACCAGCAGCTCCTGCTGCGCTCCGCCCTCGGGCCGGCGGGGGCTGACTGCCGCCATGACCTCGTCGCCGATCGCCAAGCGGTCGACGTCGGGCCCGATCGACTCGACGACTCCGGCGGCGTCCATCCCGGGCACCCATGGCGCCGGCAGGTCGGGCCCACCACCGCGCTCGCGGAGCGCGATGTCGGTCGGGTTGACGGCCGCGGCCTTGACCGCGATCCGGACCTCGCCGGCGCCGACGTCGCGCGCCGGTCGGTCGACGACCTCGAGGACGTCAAGGTCTCCGGGCTGGGTGATGACGACGGCGCGCAAGTTTCAGACCTCCTGTGTCGGTGTCGGAGCGATGATTATCGATGCGTGGGTCTCGCCCTCGGGGTTGACGATCCAGCGGCGAGGCCCGTGGCGGAGCACGCGCATCTCGCCCGGCTGCGCCGGCGAGCGGTACTCGATCTCTACGTCGATCGACTCCGGCTCGGCTTCTTGGCGCAGCAACTCTTCCTCCAGCGGCGTCAGGTACGCGGCGTTGTTGACGTGGCCGGCGAGGTCGAGCTCGGTGCCCCGAAACGACCACGGGAAGCCGTCCTTGACCCCGTCGGGGGACGGGTGCCGGAGTCGCGCGGTCACGGTCCGTCCCGCGGTCGACTCGCCCCACATCGCGATCTCGTCCTCGCTCAGCTTCGTCGGGCGGCCGCTCAGCGGGTCGAGGTGGACCCACAGCGAGACGAGCTCGACCGCGCCGGCGGCCGCGCCGGGGCGCGTGATCGAGGTCCGGCGCTCGGCCCACATCCGCCCGAGGCCGCTGCAGAACGTGGCCACGACGAACTGCTCGCCGAAGCGGGGGAACCGGCCCACCCGCATTCTCGTGCGCCGGACCACCCACGCCGCCCGCCGGGCCATCCCCGCCTGCTCCGAGTCGGCGTAGGCGACGTCCTGCGCCCAGCGCGCCAGCGCGTCGAGCCGGATCCGGCCGGTGGGGGCGCAGTCGGCCAGCGTCGGACGCGCCGGCTCGGTGAACACGCGCCCGCTCTCGGGCGCCGCCACCAGCTCGCTGAGCTTGACCGCGTGCACGGTCATCAGGCTACGCAGCTGAGTTGCTAAGCGAACAGCCGGGGGTCGGCCGTGGCGATCCCGTGCACGCCGAGCGCCTGCAGTCGCGCGATCCCGGCGCGCTCGTTGACCGTCCATGCGTACAGCCGGCCGCCCCGGTCGTTGACGTCGCCGAGCAGCCTGCCGTCCACTAGCTTGTGCTGGGCCATCACCACCTCCCAGCGGCCGGTCTGCAATCCCGCGAGCGCCCCTGCCCGCCAGTCGCGCCAGCGGCGGTTGACCCTCGCCAAGCGCCCCCCGATCGAGATCCCGAGGCGGGCTTGCGGCTCGAGCGCGCGCACCCCGTCGAGGACGGCCGGCACCTGCGAGGAGATCAGTGTGCGCTCGAGCAGCGACGCCCGGCGCAGGTGATCGAGCAGCGCGGCTTCGCAGCCGACGTGCTTGAGGTCCACGTTCAGCTCGACGCCGGCGAACCGCCTGCCCGCCAGGTGCGCGAGCGCCTCCTGCAAGCGCAAATTGCCGCCGCGGCGGGCGTGCAGCACGGTGTGGGCGAGCACGAGCTCGCCGTCCCACTCGCGCACGTCGAACTCGACCATGTCGACGCCGATCTCGCACGCGGCGTCGAACGAGGCGAGCGTGTTCGCCCGGGCGAGTGCGCTCGCGCCACCGTGACCGATCCGTTGACACAGCATCAGGTCTCAGACTATCTGTGAGAGCCAGTCCCGCACGGCGGCCCGGACCGCGCCGAGATCGCCGCGCAGGCTGTGGTTGCCGGCGACCGTGACCACCGTTCGCGACGGGCCAGGCGCCGGCATCCCGAACGGGTCGCTCGCGCCCTGGACGACGAGCACGGGAACGCTCACGCCGTCGAGCTCATCCTGGCGGCTCGGCGCGGACGCGCGGCCCGGCGGGCGGAGCGGGAACGCCATGCACAGCACCGCCGCCGCCCCGGTATCGGCCGCCGTCCGGCACGCGACCCGGGCGCCCGAGGAACGGCCGCCGCAGACGAGCGGGAGGCCCTTCACCACCCTGGCCTTCAGGTGCTCGACGACCGCGATCCAGGCCGCGTCGAGCTGCGGCGCCGGCGCCGGCGAGCGCCGGCCGGCGATCCGGTAGGGCTGCTCGACCAACACCACACTGAGTTTCTGCGACGCCGCCTCGTCGGCCACCGCCACCAGGTCGGGAGCGGTCACGCCCCCGCCGGCGCCGTGACTGAGCACGATCGCGCCGCTCGCGCCCCGGACCTTCGTGACGTGGGCGCGCGCAGGCCCGTGGGGTGTTTCGATGTCGAGGACGGTGGCGGTGGCGGTGGCGGGCATCGTGCGACCACGATTGTCGCGTACCAGGATGCGCTCGGCGGCTGGCGCCGCGACGTGCTCCGGCCGCAGGACATAATCCCCGCGATCCAAACAGGAGGTTCGAATCGATGGGGAACTTGACCGGCAGCTCAACCGCGGAGATCGACGCTCCGCGCGAGCGCGTGTGGGCGCTGGTGCAGGACGTCGAGAGCGCGCCGGCGTGGCAGGGCGGCCTCAAGTCGATGCACGCCCTCGAGCGCGACGCCGACGACCGCGCCACTTTCTGCGAGACGGAGACCGACGCGAAGGTGCGCTCGGTCAAGGCGAAGGTGCGCTTCACCTATGACGGGCCGGGGCGGCTGAGCTGGACCCAGGAGGAGGGCGACCTCAAGTCGGTGCAGGGGAGCTGGGATCTCGAGGACCTCGGTGGCGAGCGGACCCGCGCCACCTACTCGATCGACGTCGACCTCGGCCGCAAGCTCGGGATGCTGGTCCGCGGACCAGTCGTCGACGTGCTCCGTCAGATGCTCGCCGGCGCCCGCGCCGGCGAGCTCAAGAAGGCGATCGAGTCAGGCTGATACGGCCGCAGCGAGCTTGTCGAGCATCTCGCCGAAGATTCCGCCCAGGACCCTCGGCGCGAACGTCCGCTCGAACACGCCACCGATTCCGCCAGCGCCGTCCCAGGTGGCCTCGAGGGTCACCTGCGACCCGTCGGTGTCCGGGGCAACCGTCCACCGCGAGACGTACGACGACAGCTGGTCCCGCTCGCGCAACCCGTCGGAGCCCTCTTCGACGCTCAGCCGGTAGTCGCGCTCGCGACGCCCGGCCGCGAAGTGGTAGCCGATGACCGTCCCCTGACCCTGCCCGCCCGATTCGACCCGGTAGTGGGTGTAGTTGTCGGTGAGAATGCTCGGCCTCGCCTCCCGGTAATCCCGTAGGAAGGCAAGGACCCGGTCCGGCGAGGCGTCGACCGCTCTGGTGGCGCGGGCGGTGACGGTGGCCATGTGCACAGGATTGTCGCACCCCGCCGCCGGGGACCGCGAGGTCGCCACCGGCCCCCCTACGGCATGATGGGCCCATGCTCGCCGCTTACGCCGCCGCCATCGACCGCGAGGACCCGCTCAGCGGGCTGCGCATCGACGACCGTCCCGAGCCCGACGTCCCCGACGGGTGGACGACGATCACGCTCCGGGCCGCCTCGCTCAACCACCACGATCTGTGGTCGCTCCGCGGCGTCGGCCTCCCCGAGGACCGCCTGCCGATGATCCTGGGCTGCGACGCGGCCGGCGTCGACGACGAGGGCAACGAGGTGATCGCGCACTCGGTGATCACCGATCCGTCGTGGCACGGCGACGAGACGCTGGACCCGCGCCGGTCGCTGCTGTCCGAGCGATACCCCGGCACGTTCGCCGAGAAGGTCGCGGTCCCTCGCTGGAACCTGCTGCCCAAGCCCGCGGAGCTGTCTTTCGAGCAGGCCGCCTGCCTGCCGACGGCGTGGCTGACCGCCTACCGGATGCTGTTCGGGCGCGGGCGGGTGGCCCCGGGCTCGACCGTTCTCGTCCAGGGCGCGACCGGCGGCGTCGCCACCGCGCTGACCGTGCTCGGCAGCGCGGCCGGAATCCGCATCTGGGTGACCGGGCGCTCGGAGGAGAAGCGCGCACGCGCACTCGAGCTCGGGGCGGACCAGGCGTTCGAACCCGGGGCGCGGCTGCCAGAGCGCGTCGACGCGGTGATGGAGACGACCGGCCAGGCGACCTGGGCCCACTCGATCCGCGCGCTCAAGCCGGGCGGGACGATCGTGATCTCGGGAGCCACCACCGGCGACGCTCCGCCGGCGGAGCTGACCCGGATCTTCTTCCTGCAGCTGTCGGTGATCGGATCGACGATGGGGACCCGTGAGGAGCTGAGCCGGCTGATCCGGATGTGCGTGGACAAGGGCGTGCGCCCGGCGATCAGCGCGACGATGCCGCTGGCCGAGGCGCGGGACGGATTCGAGGCGATGCTCCGAGGTGAAACGTCGGGGAAGATCGTGTTCACGAACCCATAAGCACTACTTATAAGTCCGGGCGAAAACTCGTCTTGGACAACTAGTTCTTCGTAAGTATCCTTCGTGGTCCTCCTCCCTCCGAGCGCGCCCCAGCTAGACCGGCACTTACCTCTCCGCCGGTTTTGGGGCGCGACTCACTTAAGGGGCGAACAGGCCGGGGGCATCCGGGGCCACGACTCACTCGCGCGGGCCGCCGACGCCGCGGGTCACGATCGCCGCCGACGCGCACGTGACCAGCGCGAGCGGCAGGTCGGCCGGGTCGACCCCACGCAGATCGGAGTGGCCGAGGTCGATCTCGATCGTCGGCTGCTCGAGCTCGGCGGCGAGGCCGAGGCTCCGGTAACCGTTCCGGCACAGTTCGGTCCACAGATCGCCCACTGACGCGAGCAGCCCCGAGCGGAGCTGGCGCTCGCGGCGCGAGCCCGTCTCGAGCTCGCGCGCCTCCTCGAACGGGTCGATACGCACCTGCGAGTCGCTGCCGATCGCCAGCGGCACTCCCGCCTCCGCGTAGGCCATGGCCGGCAGGTATCCGTCGCCGAGATTCCCTTCGGTGGTCGGGCAGGAGACGACCGTCGTCCCGGTCCCGGCGAGCGCCGCGACGTCAGCGTCCGATACGTGGATCCCGTGGATCACGCTCGCGCGAGGACCGAGGAACCCTGTGCGGTCGAGCAGCTCGATCGGCGAGCAGCCGTGCTCGGCCCGGCACTCCTCGAGCTCGCGGCGCTGCTCGTGGGCGTGAACGTGGCGGACGATCCGGTGGCGCTCGGAGTACTCGGCGATCGCCTCGAGCCACGCCGCCGGGACCGCGCGGACGCTGTGCGCGGCAATCCCGACGTCCACCCCCGCCACCAAGGACGCCCACTCGCGCAACCCGTCCACCCGCGCCAGGAATGCGTCGACATCGCGGTCGCAGAAACGGCGCTGCCCCGCCGCCGGCGGGAGGTCCTCGCCGGCCCAGCCGCCGCGGTTATAAGCGGCCGGGAGCAGCACCATCGGCAGACCGGCCTCGATCGCCGCCTCGGCGACCGCGTGCGCCATCGCGTTCGGCTCGGCGTACGGTGTGCCGTCGGGCTGGTGATGGACGTAGTGGAACTCGCCGACGACCGAGTAGCCGGCGTCGCTCATCTCTCGGTAGGTCTCGAGCGCGGCGACGTACATCCCGGCCGGGTCGAGCGCCTCGGCGAGGCGGAACATCTCGGTCCGCCACGTCCAGAAGTCATCCTCGCCGCCGGCCGGCCCGGGGCGCTCGGCGCGCCCGCGCAAGCCGCGCTGGAACGCATGAGAGTGCGCGTTCGGCATCCCCTGGATCGAGTGCGTGACCGCCGGCCCGCGCACTACGCGCCGCCTCCCCCGGGCGGTACAAGGCCGCCGTCCAACGAGGCGAGCGCGCGCTCGACCACCCGCGCCGCCACCGCCGCATCCGCCAGGTCGACCTTCTCGGCCGGCGAGTGGCTGACGCCGGTCTCGTTGCGGACGAGCAGCATCGCGGCGGGGACGCGCTCGGCCAGGACGCCGGCGTCGTGGCCGGCGAAGCACACGACCTCGGGCGCGGGGTAGCCGACGATCTCCTCGCTCGCGCGCGCGAGCGAAGCCCGGAGCGCCGGCGAGAACTCGCGCGCGTCGCTCCGCGAGGCCACGGAAAGCTCGATCCCGACCCCGGACCGCGCCGACAGACCGGCGGCGAGCTCATCCATCGCCGCACGCCACGCGTCGATCGCGCCGAACCCGCCGGGCGCACGCGCATCGATCCACAGCCGCGCCTCGGCGGCAATCGTCGTCGGCGCGTTCGGCCTGACCAGGATCCGCGAGCTCGTGACCGTGAGCGCCGGATCGCCGTCCGCGAGGTCCTCCGCGCCGACGATCAGGCGCGCCGCCGCCGAGAGCGCGTCGCGCCGCTCGGACCTGGGCGTGGTCCCGGCGTGGTCGGCCCTCCCACGCAGGAGCACCTCGAGGCGCGTCCGCGCGGCGAGCGAAGTGACGATCCCGACGGGGGCGCCGGCGCCGGCAAGCTCGGTCGTCTGGTCGATGTGGACCTCGATGAAGCCCGCCAGCCGCTCGAGCCACCGGGGCGCGGCTTCGACCCCGCTCGGATCGACGCCGGCGGCGCGCATCGCGTCGCCGAGCGCCACGCCGGCGTCGTCGCGACGCGACAGCACCGCCGGGAGGTCGAGCCGTCCGGTCAGCGCCTTGCTCCCGAACGTCGGGGTGTTGAAGCGGGCGCCCTCCTCGTCGGCGAACGACACCACGGCGAGGGGTGGGGCCGCGCCGGCGAGCGCGGCCGCCACCTCGAACCCACACGCCACGCCGAGCGGCCCGTCGAACCGTCCGCCACCGCGGACGCTGTCGAGGTGCGACCCGATCCCCCACCAGGGAGCGTCCGCCGACGGGCAGGCCCACAGGTTGCCGGCCGGATCGCACAAAACCCGGAGGCCGACGCCGGCGGCCTGCCGCTCGAACCACCCTCGTGTCGCGGCGTCCTCGTCGGTCCAGGCCAGGCGGTAAACGCCCCCGGGACCAACCCCGATGTCGTCGATCTCGCGCAGCCGGGTGGACAGGCCTTCAGTTGTGATCACGCGCGTACGGTAATTGAGCGAAGATCCCGGGGTGACCATCGAAGCTCGCAGCACCCCATCGTTCCTGTTCGACCTCGACGGAACCCTGATCGACTCGGTGTACCAGCACGTGCTCGCCTGGCGCTCGGCGATGCAGCAGGTCGGGATAAATCTGGCCGTGTGGAAGATCCACCGGCGGATCGGCATGAGCGGCGGACTGTTCATGAACGCGCTCAGGCGCGAACTCGGGAGCGACCTCGATCCGGAGACGGCGGCAGCGCTGCCCAAGCTGCATCAGGACGAGTTCCTGCGCCTCTACGACAGCGTGCGGCCGCTGCCCGGGGCCGTCGAGCTGCTCGAGACGCTCACCGCCCTCGAAGTTCCGTGGGCGATCGCCACCAGCGGCGTCGAGCGGTATGCCCGTCGCGGGCTCGATCTGCTCGGTCTTCCGCCCGACACGCCGCTCGTGACCCGCGACCAGGTTCGCTACGCCAAACCCGACCCGGACCTGTTCCTGGCCGCCGCGGAGCTGATCGGGGTGGACATCGGCGACAGCATCGTCGTCGGCGACAGCGTTTGGGACCTGCTCGCGGCGCGGAGGGCGCGGGCGCTCGGGGTCGGGCTGCTGTCCGGCGGGTACGGCCGCGAGGAGCTCATCTACTCGGGCGCGTACCGGGTATACGACGACCCGGGAGACCTGCTCGCCCACGTCGACGAGGTCGGCGTGCGGCGCCCGATCTAGTACGCGCCGCGTCCTCGCCGGCGCCGGCGCGGTCGCGATGCAACCCGACCGCCACGACCACCAGAACGACGCCGAACACCTGGCGCGCGCTCGGGATCTGCGCCAGCACGACGATTCCGATCACGGTCGCGGTCGCCGGCAGCAGCGACACCATCAGCGAGTAGGTCGAGCGGCTCAGCCGGGTCATCGCGAGCTGGTCGCACACGTACGGGATCACCGAGGAGGTGATGCCGACGCCGATCCCGGCGGCGATCGCCACCGGGTCGAGCAGATGCGGGACCACGGCCCAGCCGCCGATCGCGGTGCTCACCGGCGCCGCGACCAGCATCGCCGCGCCCAGCCCGTCGACCCCGACGATTCCCGGCGCGCGCGACACCCGGTGCGCGAGCACGATGTACAGCGCGAACAGCGCCGCGTTGCCGAACGCCAGCGCCACGCCGAGCGGCTCGCCGCCCAGCTGAACGGAGACGAGCGCGAACACGCCGGCGACCGCGAGCACGAGCGCCATCCCGTTCCGCAGCGAGCGGACGCCCAGCGCCGCGAGCACGATCACCGGCAGGAACTCGATCGCGGACACCGTCCCGAGCGGCAGCCGCGCGATCGCCTCGTAGAAGCAGCTGTTCATCACCGCGAGAACGACTCCGAGCGCCACCACCAGACGCACCGTCGAGCGACCGGCAAGCAGCACCGGCCGCCACGGCCGGCGCCACACCGCGAACAGAACGGCCGCGCTTGCGATCCGCAGCCACGCGACGCCGAGCGGCGCCACCCGCGCGAACAGCAGCACCGCGAACGCCGGCCCGAGGTAGTGGAAAACCGCGCTCCCGACGAAATAAGCCTGCGGGGGGACCGTCTTCGAGCGTGAACCGAGCATCTAGAGGATTGTCGCCGCGCCCGGCCCGGCAGAACATGGCTAATCGAAGGTGTTACGCTCGATCGACCTTATGAACAGAGCCGCAAACTCCAATGCAGCCACCGATTTTCCGAGTCTCGACGCGATCGACCACCGGATCATCAGCGAGCTCTCGACCGACGGCCGGGTCTCGTTTGCCGAGCTCGGGCGCCGGACGAACCTGTCCTCGCCGGCGGTCACCGAACGCGTCAAGCGTCTCGAGCAGGCCGGTGTGATCACCGGCTACCGCGCCGAGGTCGACCCCCGCGCGCTGGGCTACCAGCTGACCGCAATCGTCCGCGTCAAGCCCGCCGTCCGTCAGCTGACGAAGATCGCCGAGCTGGCGGCGGAGATCCCCCAGATCGAAGAATGCCTGAGGATCACGGGCGAGGACTGCTTCTACATGAAGCTCCACCTGGGCTCGATCGAGGAGCTCCCGACGGTGCTCGACCAGTTTCTGCTCTACGGCGAGACCACGACCTCGATCGTCAACGCGACGCCGGTCGCACGGCGCGACCCGCCGGCGCGGTAGCCCGCAGACGCTCGAGCGTGGCGATCGCGCCGGCACGGAGCGCGTCGGCATCGGGATCGCCGTCGAACCCGACCTGTGCGAGCTCGAGTGCGAGCACGGCAGCGTCGAACACGACTCCGGCCTCGTTCATGAGCTGCCACGCCGCGCGCCAGTGCTCCGCGGCGGCGGCGCGCTCGCCGGCTCGGGCAGCCAGGTGCGCGGCGAGCCGTCGCGCTTGCGCGGCCACGTACGGCGAGGTCTTCGGCGCCGCAGGCCCGTTCAGCGCTTCGAGCGCTGCGACCAGCGGGCCGTCGTCATCGCCGACCACGAGAAGATCGACCGCGAACGGAAGCCACGCCGGCCACTCGGCATAGTCGCCCGAGCGGGAGTCCACGATCGCCGCCAGCGCCCGCTCCGGGGCGCCATCGAGGCGCGCCAGCGCGACCAGGCGAACGCCGCGGTAGTCGCTCTCGAACGCGGCGCCGGTCTCGGCCTGGTGCCGGTCGAAGTCGTCGATGAGCGAGCGCACGGCGTCGAGCTCGCCGCGCGCGAGCGCGACGAGCACCGGCGGCCCGATCGCCATGCCCGCGTTCGCCGGAGTGGCGTCGACCGCCACTCGTCCGACGGTCTCGAGCGCCTCGTCCCACTCTCCGAGGCAGAACAGCGTCCGCGCGAGATGGAGGGTCGCTCCCTCGAGGCTCGCGCTGCTCGCGAAGCGCTCGGCGGCGGCGATCGCCCTCCTGGCGGCTTCCGCGGCCTCCTCGAACCGGCCGAGGGACGACAGCGCGATCGCGATGTTCGCGAGCGTGAACGGCACCTCCGCGGGCGCGTGTAGCTCGCGCACGCGGAGCGCGCCCCGGAACAGCTCGAGCGCCTCGGCCGGCCGGCCCAGTTCGACGAACGCCGAGGCACGACAGTTCAGCGCAACGCCGAGCTCCACGCGAGCGCCGGCAATCTCGGCCGCGCCGGCTGCCTCGCCGGCGATCGTCTCGGCGGCGGGCGCGTTGCCGTCGGAGTAGAGCACCCCCGCGAGCGCAGCGGCAGCGGCTGCGAACGCCGCGTCGTCGGTCCCGCGGAGCGCGTCGTAGACCTGACGGAGCGGCTCGATCAGCTCTGCGGCTGGGCGCGTCCACCGATACGCGTACAGCTCCCGTGCCCGCAGGGCGAGCGCCTCACGGGTCCGGCCGGCGGCTTCGTGGAGCCCTCGCGCCGCCGCATAGTGGTCCCCGGCCAGCGCTCGATCGCCGTAATGCTCGGCCCACCCGGCGCCCTCGACGAGATGTTCTGCGCGCCGCCCGTCGTCCGGCTCGATGTCGGCGGCTCGTTCGAACAGCGCCACCGCCTCGCGCAACGCGCCGACGCTCGCCGCGCGCCGCGCCGCCTCGACGATCGTCGTCAGTGCGCGCCGGCGGATGAACTGCGCATCGCCTGCGGTCGGGTCGATTTCCGACGCCGCCAGCAGGTGACCGGCGTAGATGCCCGCCACATCGGGGTCGGGCTCGCCCCGCGCCAGCCACTCGGCGGCGGCCAGGTGCCTTGCCTTGCGGGTCTGCTTGGACATCGTCGCGAGCGCCACCCGCTGGATCTGGCGGTGCGAGAACGTGTACTGGCCCCGCTCTGGTGATAGCGGATCGGTCGACACGGTCAGGAGCTGCTTCGCGACGAGGCCGTCGAGGAAGACGCGCACGTCCGCTTCGGGAGCCCCGGCGACGGCCGCGGCCGCCCCCGGGCTGAAACGCTGATCGAGAACGGCCGCGTCGAACAGCACGTGGCGTTCGTCGGCGCCGAGCGCGTCCAGGCGGCCGGCGATCAGCGCGTGGATGCTCGGCGGCACCGCCAGCTCCTTGACGTCGCCGACGAGGCGGTAGGTGTCCACGTCCCGCTCGGCGACCATCACGCCGCGATCGGCCAGCATGCGCAGCGACTCCACCGCGAACAGCGGCACGCCTTCGGCGTGATCGCGCACGGCGGCCAGGAGCTCCGACGGTGCGTTGCTGACCGCCTCGGCGACCAGCGTCTCGATCTCCGCCGGCGCCAGCGGTTCGAGGTCGAGGCGGTGTCCGCGCCGGCTCAGGGCGTCGAGACGCTCGTCGGGACGGCTCAGGACGAGGATCAGGATTGCCGCGTCCGAGGCCCATTCGACGAGATGGTCGATGAACTCGAACAGGCCCTGATCGGCCCAGTGAAGGTCCTCGAACAGGAGCAGGACCGGGTGACGCTCGGCGAGCCGTTCGAACAGCAATCGCCACGACGAGAACAGCTCGCCGCGATGAATCAGCGCGCTGCCGTCATCGAGTCCCAGCAGGCGGCGCAGCGCTCGCCCGACGCGCGCGTGTCCGTCGCCGTCGCCGGCGAACACGTCGTCGAGTAGCGCGTCGAGCTTCGTCCGCTCGATGTCCCGAGAATCCTCGAGCGTGATCCTGGCCCGCATCCGGACCATGTCGCCGAGCGCCCTGAAGCCGACCCCCTGCCCGAAGCTCGAAGCTTGCCCGCGATGCCAGAGGACGGTCGCCGCCAGGCCGTCGACGTACTTCTCGAGCTCCCAGCCAAGACGGGACTTGCCGAGTCCGGCCTCTCCGACGACCGAGACGAGCGTCAACCCGGCATCGGTCTCGAGCACGCGGTCGAGCGCACCACGCAGGACGTCGAGCTCCGCGGCCCGCCCCACGAGGGGTAGTTCAAGCTGCGGCCGCTCGGCACCGCCGACGGTGGCGACGATCCGCATCGGGCGCCACGCCTGGACCGGGATCGACTTGCCCTTGACCAGATGGATCCCGGCGTCCTGGTAGACGATCGCGCGCTCGGTCGCCAGTCGGGTGACGTCGTCGACCAGCACGCTGCCCGGCTCCGCGATCGACTGAAGCCGCGCCGCCGTGTTGACCGCGTCTCCCTGAATCATTCCCTCGTCGACGGCGGCTATGTCCACGGCGGCCTCGCCGGTCAGAACGCCGACCCGGAGCCGCAGGTCGAGACCGAGCCGGTCCCCCAGGTTGGTCACGGCGGCCACCAGGTCGAGCGCCGCCCGCACCGCTCGCTCGGCATCGTCCTCCCGCGCCACCGGCGCGCCCCAGGTGGCCATCACGCCGTCGCCCTCGTACTTGCGGATCGTCCCGCCGTAGGCGGCGGTGATCCGGCGGGCGGCGGCGTAGTACGTGGTCACCAGCTGGCGCACATCCTCCGCATCGTGGCTCTCGCTGAAGGCCGTGAAGCCGGTCAGATCCGCGAACAGAACCGACACCAGGCGGCGCTCGACCGCGGGAAGTTCGAACACCGACGACCTCGCAGACCGGCCAGCCGGTTCGGGTGCAGGCGCCGGTGCCCCTGCGCGCTTGCCGGTCTGCACCCGGTCGGCGAGCGGCGGGATCGCCGCTCCGCATTCGAGGCAGAATCGCTGGTCCGGCTGCCTCGTGAGCGTTCCGCACGCCGGGCAGTGGAGCGCCTGCGGCGTGCCGCACCGGCCGCAGAACTTCGCGCCGGCCGGAACCTCAGCCGCGCAGCTGTGGCACGTCTGGCTCATCGCCGGCCGCCGCTAGACCTGGCAGCGGGCCGCGCGTGGCGACCGGTCCGGACGACGCGGTCCGGAGCTGCGCGCGAACCGCGGCGTCGCGCGCCGGCGGCGGGCCGCCCGGACTCGGTGGCGCCGGGCACGACCCGCCCTGGCCGTGCAACGTGGGCAGCGCCGCCTCGTACTGCTGGACGACCGTCGACGAGCACACCGACTGCGGGTTGCCGCCCGTCGCCTCGCACACCTCGGCGGTCAGTACCTCCGCCTCGCCGGCGATCGCCTGCGTCGAGACGTTGCTCGGGTCGGTCAGCGCTCCGGCGAGCTGCGTCCACGACTTGTGGGCGATGAGCTGTGGATCGAGCGTCGAGCTGTCCGTGATGAAGCGATTGGCGACGTCGATGAACGGCGTCTCGACCGAGGGGTCGAACCTGTGCAGCAGTGCGGACTCGGGTTGGGTGAGCGACTGCAGGCGAACAAGGCCGGGGTGCGCGGGGACGTTGCTCCAAACCTCGACCGGAACGAACGAGATGTACGCGCTCTCGTATCTCGGATCCGAAGAACGTGAACGTCCTGACCTGCGGGGGCGTGGCGGCGACGCTCTGCATCAGGTGCAGGTTCGAGAACGTTCCGAACTGCGACAGCGCGACGATCATGCCCCAGCGCTGGACGCCGCAGAACGGACACGCCTCGGAGCCGGCGTAGAAGATCTCCGGCTTGCCGCCGGCCACGAGCGGCGGCAATCCCTGCTCGATCCCCGGCCCGGCCAGCCCGAAGCGCGTGCCGCCGAGCGCCTGCTCGGCCGCCGCCGCGAGTGTGCTCGAGGAGACATTGGTGACCTCGCTCGCCACTAGCCGGGCCAGGGCGTCGTCGGCCGACTGCCATGCCTTCGCGTACGAATCGACCGCCGCCGGCAGCCTGCCCGCACGCGCCTAGCCGGTCTCCAGTCGAGATCGCCTTCCTCGCCGTCGCGAGCAGCGCGGCGGGACCGCCGTGCGCCGCCGCGATCGCGTCCGCGGCGAGACCCCGGTCCCCGGCGAGGATCGACTCGACCGCCGTCGTCCCGCCCGGCAGGGGCGGCCCCGGAAGACGGTCCAGGTCCGTGATGGCCGCTGCGGAGGAGCTGAAGACGTTCCTCCCGTACGGAGGTGCGTCCGCCTCACGGCCGTTGATCCAGAGTGCCGGGGCCGTCGCCTGAGCGAGCGCGGCGACGGCAGCGCTGGCCGGCTCGGCGCTCGCGCTCGCCTGGGGCGCGAGCGCGTGGGCGTCCCGCAACGCCTGCCGCAACGCGTCTCTCGGCGGCGGGACCGCCGCGCCGGCAGCGGCGGTGTCGACCGCGGCGGCAGAGCCGAACAGCAGGGCCGAAAAGATCACGGTGGCGAGGACCGCACGCCGTGCCGATGTCGCGACGCGAGTCACGGTTGTGGCGGCGGGCGTGAGGGGAACCGGCGAAGGACGGCCGCCGCCGCAGCGAGCACCCCGCGCGACTTGCAGACGCTGCCGGGCCGGCCCTTGGTTACGCGGCAGATCGCGGCCGTGAACAGGTTGGCCAGGCCGTCCACGCGACGCGCGGTCGGGTTGTGGGGGTTCGCCAGGCTCCCAGCGACCTGCGACCACGATTGGTGGGCCAACGCCCCTGGGTCGTAGCCGGACCCCTGAAAGCTCCAGGCACCGCCGATATCGAGGGCGGGCGCGACTCCTTGAAGGTGGAGTGCCTTGAGCGAGCGCTGCTCACGCCGCGTCGGCTTCTCGAGGTTGTGCCCGTTGACGTCTTGGAGTACCACCGCGGCGAAGCTGATGTAGGGGCTCCGGTAGCCGGCGTCCAGGAAGCTGAGCCCGTCCGTATACGGAAAACACGACACGGGGTTCAGGTTGCACGGATCCTCGGCGACCTTGCAGTAATGAGTGCCGGTGTTGAGCTCGCCGAGCCCGGTGAGGGTTCCGAAGCGGCTGAGCGCGACCGCCAGCGCCCAGCTGTTCGCCGCGCAGTGAGGGCACCAGGCGAGTTCGACGGTCAGGATCTCGGGCTTGCCGTCGCTCGTGAAGTGGGCGCGGCCTTTGGATATCCCGAACCCCGGGCTCGTGATCGGGTTGCGGCTGTCGCCGATGCCAACTCGGTTGAGCGTGCTGGCCGGCACGCTCGTCACGAGCTGGGATGTCTGCGCGGGCGCCGGGACCGAGCCGTCGGAACGGCTCGCCGCTTGCGCAGCCGGAACCACGACCACCAGGGACGCGACCACCCATGCGAGCGCCACCCATCGCACGCCTCACAACCTACCGCTGCCCACACGCGGCCGCAAGCGGCGCACGATTCCGTACGGGTAGCCCACCGCGTCCCGGGGTAGAGCCGAGATGTGCCTGGAACGCTCTCGAGACTCCTCCGTGCGCCGCTCGGGCCCGCCGAGGCGTACATGCGGATGCTGGCGGCCTTCGGCGAGGACCTCGCCGCGACCGCCATCGACCGCGGCGAACGCGACCCGTTCACGCTTCGCGACCCGGCCTACATCGAGCACACGCTGCCCGCGGTGCGGCTCGCCTCTCAGCTGTACTTCCGGGCCGACGTCCGTGGCCTCGCGCACATCCCCGCCGAGGGCCCGGTCCTGCTCGTCGGCAATCACTCCGGCGGCACGCTGATCGCCGACACGTTCGTGTTCGGCCAGTACTTCTACGACCGCTTCGGCGCCGATCGGCGCTTTCACCAGCTCGCGCACGATCTCGTGTTCAAGCTCCCCGGCCTGCGCGCGCTGCTCGAGCGCTACGGAACCGTCCCCGCGTCGCCGGCCAACATGGCACGCGCGCTGCGGCGGGACGCGGCGCTGCTCGTGTATCCGGGCGGCGACCACGAGACGTACCGGCCGTCGTGGGAGTCGGACCGGATCGACTTCGCCGGCCGGACCGGATTCGTCGAGCTCGCCCTCGAGCATCGCATCCCGGTCGTTCCGATCGTCTCCGTCGGCGGACAGGAGACCGCGCTGTTCCTCGGCCAGGGGCGGCGGCTCGCGCGCGCCCTACAGCTCGACCGGCGGCTGCGACTGAAGGTGATGCCGGCGGCGATCGGGCCGCCGTTCGGGATCACCTTCCTCGACCTGCCGGGCCGGATCCCGCTGCCGGCCAAGATCTCGATCCGCGTGCTGAAGCCGATCGACCTGAACGAGCGCCTCGGTCCTCACCCGGATCCCGCGGAGGGCTACCGGCTCGTCACCTCGACGATGCAGCGCACGCTGACCAGGCTGTCGAACGAGCGCTCGCTACCCGTCGTCGGCTAAGCCTCCGCGGCAGGCGCGGTCGTCAGCCGCAGCGGAGCTCACCGCTCGACGAAGTACGCGCCGCTCCCCTGCCCGCTCGAGAACCAGCGGCTCGTGACGGTCTTCTTACGCGTGTAGAACTCGACCGCGTCGGGGCCGTGCGCGTGCAGGTCGCCGAGGAACGAGTCCTTCCAGCCCGAGAACGGGAAGAACGCCACCGGGGCGGCGACGCCGATATTGACGCCGACCATGCCGGCCTGGACCTCGTGGCGGTAGCGCCGCACCGACGCGCCCGACTCGGTGAAGATCGAGGTGCCGTTCCCGAACCGGCTGGCGTTGACCACGTGAATCGCCTCGTCCAGCGTCGGGACGCTGATCACGCACAGCACCGGTCCGAAGACCTCCTCTTGCGCGATGTCCATCTCGGCCGTGACATCGTCGAGGATCGTCGGCCCGACGTATGAGCCGTTCGGATCGCCGCCCGCGTCGCGACCGTCGACCACCAACCTCGCGCCGGACGACACCCCGCGGTCGATCCACTCCCGGATACGGTCGCGCGCGGCGCACGAGATCACCGGACCCACGTCGCTGCCCTCGTCCAGCCCATCGCCCACCCGCAACGACCGCGACGCCGCAACTAAAGGCGGCATCAGCTGCTCGTGCGCGTCCCCGACGGTGACCACGACCGATCCGGCCATGCACCGCTGGCCGGCGGCGCCGAACGCCGACCCCAGGATCCCGTCGACGGTCTTGTCGATCACCGCGTCGGGCATCACGACCATGTGGTTCTTGGCGCCGCCGAGCGCCTGCACGCGCTTACCCGCCTTGGCCGAGCGCTCGTAGACGATCCGCGCCACCGGCGCCGAGCCGACGAACGACACCGCGTCGATCCCGGGGTGGTCGAGGATCGACTCCACGACCTCCCGGCCCCCGTTGACCAGGTTCACGACCCCCGGCGGCAACCCCAACGCGTGCAGCTCCTCGAACGCGATCTGCTGGGTCAATGGCACCTGCTCGGACGGCTTCAGAACGAACGTGTTGCCGCACGCGATCGCGAACGGGAGGAACCAGAACGGCACCATCGCCGGGAAGTTGAACGGGACGATCGCCGCGCACACCCCGACGGGCTGGCGGATCGTCTCGGCGTCGATGTTGCGCGCGACGTCCTCGAGCGCGCGGCCCTGCATCGTCGTCGGGATCGCGCACGCGGCCTCGACCATCTCGATCATCCGCGCGACCTCGGCCCGGGCGTCGCCGATCGTCTTGCCCATCTCGGTCGTGACCGATCGCGCGAGGTCCTCCTCCCGCGAAACCAGTCTCTCGCGCAGCTCGAACAGCTTGCGCGCCCGGGCGATCGTCGACACCGCCCGCCACGCCGGCAGCGCTTCCCGCGCAGCCCGCACCGCGGCGTCCACATCGCCGGACCCCGACAGGGGCACGCGCGCGAGCACCTCCCCATTGGCCGGGTTCAACACGTCGAGTACGTCGGTCGCGGCCTGCGCCGGCGTCCACTCGCCGTCGATGTAGTTGTCAAGAAGTCGGGTTGCGGTTACTGCCATGGAGGATCCATTCGTGGTCGGGGTCGGTAACGACGGCCCAGAAGCGGCTGGGGCCGGCCATCACGTTCAGGTAATAGAGGTCGTAGCCGGGCGGGGCCGCGACGGTGTGGTAGCCGCGGGGCACCAGCACGCAGTCGCGATCGCGGAACGTCAGCGCCTCATCGGTCGCACTCTCGTAGTCGTATACGCGCTGGAGCCCGAACCCGTTGGCGGGCCGGATGCGGTGGTAGTAGGTCTCCTCGAGGTGCGACTGCCGTGGGGGATCGTCGTGGTCGTGCTTGTGAGGCGGGTAGCTGGACCAGTGACCCGCGGGCGTGAGGACCTCGACCACCAGCAGCGATTCCGCCCCCTGGTCCTCCATCAGGATCGGGTGGATGAAGCGCTCGTGATCGCCGCTTCCGCGCGTCTCGACCTCGATCTCGGACCCGGGAAGCACGCGCGGATTTGCGCCGCCCTTGTGCGCCGGCCCCCAGCACAACGCGACCTCGGCGCCGTCGTCGGCGGCGCGCAGCCCGACGTGCGACTGCGGGGGCAGATAGGCGGCGTCGGGCAGTCCGGACCACGGATCGGCACGGCCGCCCACGTCGAACCACTCGCCGTGCTCTGAGGCCACGTGCACGACGCCGGAGATCACCACGATGCACAGCTCGCGAGGACCGCACACACGCTCGGCGGTTCCGCCGGCGGAAAGGATCAGTACCTCGAAGCCGATGCGCTCCCACCCCGCGGACTCGGGGGTCACGGTCAGGATCGTGCCGTCGGGATCGGGGGTCGAGGCCCCGGAAACGAGAAGTTCACTCATGCGTGGAGCGTAGATACTGGCGCTGGCGTTCGCGGTCCCGCTCGTAAGCGGACCGCGCCGCGCGCACCGTGTCCTGCGCCGACACCTCCGCAACCGGCACGTCCCACCAGCTGTCGTAACCCGGCACGCCCTGGTAGCGGTCGGCCTCGATGTGGACCACGACCGGGCCGTCGGCGCCGCGCGCGTCCGCGAGCGCGGCGCGAAGCTCGGCGATCGTCCTGCACCGGATCACGCGAGCGCCGAGGCTCTCGGCATTGGCCGCGAGGTCGATCGGCAGGACATCCGTGGACGCCGGGTCGACCGGCACCGAGCCGTTCTCGGAGTACCGGTAGAGCGTCCCGAACCCGCCCGACCCGACCGACCGTGACAGCGCGCCGATCGACGCGTAGCCGTGGTTGTCGACGAGCACGATCACGAGCGGGACCCGCTGCGCCACCGCGGTCACGAGCTCGCCCGGCAGCATCAGGTACGAGCCGTCCCCGACCAGCACGTACACCTCGCGCTCGGGGGCGGCCAGCTTCACGCCGATGCCGCCCGGGATCTCGTAGCCCATGCACGAGTATCCGTACTCGACGTGATAACCCTTGCCCGCCGGGTCGCGCGCCACCCACAGCTTGTGCAGATCGCCGGGAGCCGAGCCGGCGGCGCACACGATCACACCGGTCTCGCCGGCGGCCTCGTTGATTTGGCCGATTATTTGTGCCTGTGTCGGCAGGCTTCCGGTGCCGCCATCGGGCGACATCAACCGCGTGGCCTCGGCCGCCCACTCGCGCGCCTCCGAGCCCGCCCGGTCCTCCCACGCCGGATCGACGCGATGCCCGGCGAGCGCGTCGCGAAGCTGCTCGAGCGCGACCCGCGCGTCCGCCAGCACCGGCAGCCCGCTGAGCTTGCCGGCGTCGAACGCCGCGACGTTGACGCTGACGAAGCGCACACCCGGATCCTGGAACGCCGACCTCGACGCGGTCGTGAAGTCGCCCCAACGGGTGCCGACCCCGATCACGAGATCGGCGTCCCGCGCCACGCGGTTCGCCGCGCTGGTCCCGGTGGCGCCGATGGCGCCGAGGCTGAGCGGATGCGCGGACAGGAGCGCGCCGCGGCCGGCCATCGTCTCGCCGACGGGAATCCCGGTGGCGTCGACGAGCGCCCGCAGCGCCGCGACCGCCTCGCTGTAGATTACGCCCCCGCCGGCGACGATCAGCGGCCGGCGCGCGGCGCGGATCAGCTCGGCCGCGCGCGCGAGCGCGTCCGGCGCCGGCGGCTGGCGGTACACGGTCCACACGCGCTCCTGGAGGAACGCGTCCGACACTTCGAAGGCCTCGGCCTGGACGTCCTCGGGCATCGCGAGCGTGACCGCCCCGGTGCCGGCCGGATCCGTCAGCACCCGCATCGCCTCGAGCGCGGCCGGGATCAGCTGCTCGGGCCGCTCGACCCGCTCGTAGTACCGCGACACGGGCCGGAAGCAGTCATTCACTGACACGGTCGAATCCGCGGGCACCTCGAGCTGCTGGAGCACGGGGTGCGGCGTCCGGGTCGCGAACGTGTCGCCGGGGAGCAGCAGCACGGGGAGACGGTTGATCGTCGCGAGCGCCGCGCCGGTCACCATGTTGGTCGCGCCGGGTCCGACCGACGTCGTGCACGCGAACGTGCCGAGGCGATTCTTCTGCCGGGCGTAGCCGGCGGCGACGTGGACCATCGCCTGCTCGTTGCGGGCCGGGTGGTAGGGGAGCAGGTCGCGGTACTGGTGAAGCGCCTGTCCGAGCCCGGCGACGTTGCCGTGCCCGAAGATGCCGTAGCAGCCGGCGATCAGTCGCGAACGCCGGCCGTCGCGCTCGACCTCCTGAACCGCGAGGAACCGGACCAGCGCCTGGGCGACGGTGAGACGACTCATGCGGCGCTCCATGATGACTCCACCTCGGCCCGCAGTCGCCTGAGCATCGTGTCCAGATCGGGCAGCTCCGCTTCGAGAGCGCGCGCGGTGGCGCCGGCATCGAGCCGCGTATCGCGCGGGACGCCGCCCGCTGCGATCACGCGATCCGGCGGTGCAACTACGTCGAGCAGATCCGGATCGAGCTCGAAAACCTCGATCGCACGGCGCGCGAGGCCCACTCGATCGACGTGCTCGCGGCCGCAGCAATGCAGGATGCCCGTGACCTCACGCGTGATCGCCTGCCACACGAGCTCGGCGGCCTCGGTCGCGAGCGTGGGCGTCGCGAGCACGTTCAGCCCGGGTCCGTCCCAGAGGGCAAATCGCTCGCCCGCGCGCAGCGCGTCCACCAGCGATACGACCAGATAGCCGAACCCGGCGTCCTGCGCGCGCGGTGTGTGCCGGCGCGCGCGGTGGATGCCCTGCACGCCGGCGATCCGGGCGACCGCGCCCCGCGCGGCGGATTCCGTGACCACCAGCTCCGAGCACGCCTTGAGGAAGCCGTAGGTGTTGATCGGGTTGGGCGGGTCGGACTCGGTGGCGGGTCCTTGAGCGCCGTCGAACACCCAGTCGGTCGAGATCAGCACCACTTGCGCGTCGACGGCGTTGGCGGCCGCCACGACGTTGCGCGTGGCGCCCACGTAGGCGTCCCAGGCGCGCCGGCGATCGGTGTGGAGCGCCGGCGGGTCGTTCCAGATCGCGGTGTGCACGATTGCGTCCGGCCGGGTGGCGAGCACCGATCGGCGCACGACCATCTCGACGGTCAGGTCGACGTGCTCGTGGCCCGGCGCCACCACCTCCGCGCCGTGCTCGCGCGCGAACACGTGCGCGAGGTTCGAGCCGACGAAGCCGCTCGCCCCGGTCAGGTAGATCCTCACGTTGGCTGCACCTCGTCGACGCGCACAGGACGAGCCTCTCGCAGCGAGCGTCCCGCTGCAAGCCCGATCACCAACGGGGCGCGCGCGTCGACGGTCGACACCGGCGGTGTGGTCCCGGTCTTGACGGCCTCGACGAACGCCTGCCACTCCCGGACGTAGCTCGGCAGATACCGCTCGAGGAAGAAGTACGGGTTCGCGGGCCGCCGCTCGCCGGCCGCCGTCGTCACGCTCCCCGTGTGCGCGCGCGGGTTCTCGGAAACGGCCATGCCCTCCGAGCCGAACACCTCGACGCGCTGGTCGTAGCCGTACGCGGCGCGGCGCGAGTTGTCGATCGTGGTCAGGCAGCCGTCCTCGTGGACGAGCGTCACGACCGCCGTGTCGATGTCGCCGATCTCGGCGAACGACGGCTCGATCCGCAGCGCGCCGCGGGCGTACACCTCGACCACCTCGCTGCCGGTCACGAACCTGGCCATGTCGAAGTCGTGGATCATCATGTCGAGGAACAGTCCGCCCGAGCTCTTGACGTAGTCGAGCGGAGGCGGCTCGGGGTCGCGACTCGAGATCCGGACCAGGTGCGGATCGCCGACCGCGCCGGCCACCACGGCCTCGCGGACCGACGCGTGAGCCGGGTCGAACCGGCGGTTGAAGCCGATCTGGAACGGAACGCCGGCGGCGTCGATCGCGCCGAGCGCGCGGTCGACCTTGGCCAGATCGAGCGACACCGGCTTCTCGCAGAACACCGCCTTGCCGGCGTGCGCGGCCGCGATCAGCAGATCGACGTGGGTGTCCGAGCTCGAGCAGATCGCCACCGCGTCGAGATCGCCGTCGAAGATCTCCTCGACGCTCGCCGCCGCCGGCACCCCGAGCGCGGCCGCCACGCCGCGGGCCGCCGGCTCGTGGGCGTCGTAGACCGAGCCCAGCGCCGCCCCGGGCACCTGGTGGGCGACGAGCTCGGCGTGCATCCGGCCGATCCGCCCGACGCCGATGATTCCGATCCGCAGCGGCGCGACGGTCGTCGCGATCACGAACGCACCTCCTCCCAACGCCCACTCTGCACCGAGCGCATCAGCGCGTCCTGCACGGCCGCAAAGGCGAGCGCCTCGTCGAAGCTCGGCTCGTACGGCCTGCCCTCCGCCACCGCAGTGCAGAACTCGTAGTCCTCGATCGTGATCAGATCCTCGAACCCGATCGTGTTGCCGCTGCCGGGCACGAAGATCCCGTGGTGCCCGAACCGGTCGCCGCCGAGCACCGTCGTGTAGCCCGAACCGCGGTCCTCAGGGCGGGCGGGGGTCCGGTACACGCGGAGCTCGTTGAGGCGCTCGAAGTTCCAGCCGACCGCGCCGCGCGTGCCGTACACGTCGAAGGCGTTCTCGCTCTCGGGTCCGACGAGCGTGCGGCTGATCTCGAACGTGCCGCGCGCGCCCGACGCGAACGTGCAGAGCATCGCCGCGTAGTCCTCGTTGGTCACCGGCGTGCGCGAGTCCTGCGGCCCTCCCCGGCCGTAGTGGCTCGCGCCGTCGCCGGGCGCGGGGCGCTCGCGGATGAACGTCTCGAGCGTGCCGGTCACCTTCGTGATCGGACCGACGAGCATGTGGGCGAGGTCGACCGCGTGGCTCATCAGGTCGCTGGTGACGCCGTAGCCGGCCTGGTCGAACTGGAATCGCCACGAGTTGACGCCCAACGGGTCGGCTCCGTACATCGAGAAGAACCGCGCACGGTAGTTCGTGATCTCTCCGAGCTCGCCGGCTGCGATCAGCTCGCGCGCGTATCTCACGAGCGGCGCCCAGCGGTAGTTGTAGCCGACGCCGCTGATCACGCCGGCGCTGCGGGCGGCCTGGGCGGCCCGCGCCACCTGCTCGGGCGTGCCGCCGACCGGCTTCTCGCAGAACACAGCTTTTCCCGCCTGCGCGGCGGCCTCGACCAGCTGCACGTGCACCATGTTCGGCGCCGCGATCCACACGACCTCGACCTCGGGGTCCTCGATCACCGGCTCCCACGCGGCCGTCGCGCGCTTGAACCCGAACGAGCCGAGCGCCTGGTCGACACGCGCCGGGAGCGGGTCGCTGCACGCGACGAGCTCGGCATCGAACGCGCGATGCTCGAACAGCGTCGGGATCCGCAACAGCGAGCGCGTGTGCGCCTGGCCGAGCCAGCCGAACCCGATCACGCCCACGCCGATCCGCCGCGCCGCGCTCACTCCGGCGACCCTTCAAGCAACTCGATCACCTCATGCTCGTACGGCATCGCCTGCGAGCACAGCAGGCGCGAGGCGACGATCCCGCCGGCGGCGTTCGCGAACGCGATCGTCCGCTCGTGAGACCAAGACGACAGCAAGCCGTGGCACAACGCACCCCCGAACGCATCGCCCGCCCCGAGCCCGCACAGCACCTTGATCGGCGGTGGCGGGACCAGCCGCTCTCCCTGTTCGCTCGACAGCAGCACCCCGTCCCCGCCGAGCTTGACGATCGCGAGCTCGACGCCGCGAGCGCGCAGCCTGGCCGCGGCCTCGCGCGGGTCCTCGCTGCCGACCGCGACTGCGCACTCCTCGCGGTTGCCGACCGCGATCGTCGCGTGGTCGACGGCGGCGCCGATCCGCGCCGAGGCCTCCTCGCGCGAGCGCCAGAACGTCGGGCGGTAGTCGAGGTCAAGGACGGTGTGGCTCCGGCGGCCGCGGGCGTGGAGCATTCCCGCCGCCGTCGACGCGCTCGGCTCGTGCGACAGCGCGCCCGCCGTCACCCACAGGATCGGCACATCGGCGACGGTCGCGGGATCGACGTCCTCCGGCCTCAGCTGGAAATCGGGGACGGGTGGGTCGCGGCGAAACAGCAGCTGCGGGTTCTCGGGCGGGTCGAGCACGGCGAACGCGAGCGGCGTCACCGTTCCCGGCTCAACCCCGACGAACCGCGTGTCGACGCCGAAGTCGATCAGCTCGGCGCGTGCCACCTCGCCGAACGGGTCCTCGCCGACCTTCGTGAACACCGCGCTCCGGTGCCCGAGGCGGGCGGCCGCGATCGCCACGTTGGTCGCGCTGCCGCCGACCGCCTTACTGAACGTCTCGGCCGCGTTCCAGTCGGCCCCGACCTGATCGCAGTACAGGTCGATGCTGATCCGCCCGACCGTCAGGAGCTCGAGATCGCTCGCCATCGCTCAAGCTGGTGTCGCATGTTCTTACTGCTCCTCTCTCTCCCGGCCGATAAGTCGCGATAATGCAGGTCGGTTAATTAGAGCGCTCTAACGCCGTAATCCAGCGACTATATCCCGTGCCCAGGCCAGCGCGCCGCCCCGCAACGCTCCTCCAGTCGCGACCCGCACCCACGATGGAAGACGTCGCGCGCGAGGCCGGGGTGTCGCGCGCGCTCGTCTCGCTCGTGATGCGGGAGCGACCGAACGTCAGCGAGGACCGCCGCCGGCGCGTGCTCGACGCCGCGGCGCGGCTCGGCTACCGGCCGAACGCGATGGCGCGCAGCCTGGCCAGCCGGCGGACCAAGACCGTGGGCGTGATCCTCGACGATCTGCGCAACCCGTTCTTCGCCGAGGTCGCCGGCGGTGTCGAGGACCACGCGTCCGAGGCCGGCTACCAGCTGCTGCTCGCCGCCGGCGGGCGGTCCTCGCGGCGCGAGCGCGCCGCGCTCGGCGCGCTGCTCGAGCACCGGGTCAGCGGCCTGATCCTCGTCAGCCCGCGCATGCCCGCCGGCGACATCGCCGCGGCCGCCGCCGAGGCGCCGCTTGTGATGGTTGGGCGCGGACTGCGCAACGTCGACGTCGACGTCGTGCTGATCAACGAGGCGCACGGCACGGGGCTCGTGCTCGATCACCTCGTCGCGCTCGGGCACGAGCGGATCGCGCACGTCGACGGCGGCAGCGGCGCCGGCGGGCCGCAGCGCCGGTCCGCGTACCTGCGCGGCATGCGGGCCAGGCGGCTCGGCCACCACGCGCTCGTGATCCCCGGCGACTTCACCGAGGAGGCGGGCGTCAACGCCGCCGGCGAGCTGCTCCGCCGGCGCGAGCTCCCGACCGCGATCTTCGCCGCGGACGACATGGTCGCGGCCGGGCTGCTCGGCGGCTTCGATCGCGCCGGCGTCGAGGTCCCCGGCGACGTGTCGATCGTCGGCTACGACAACATCTCGATCGCTCACCTCGCACACGTCTCCCTGACGACAGTGGATCAGCCGCGCACCGAGATGGGCCGGCTCGCGCTCGAGCTGCTGCTCGACCGCATCGAGAACCGCCGGCGCAGGGAGGTGCGACTGATCGAGCCGTCACTGGTGGTTCGCTCGACCACGGCCCCGCCGCGTGCGCGACGCTGGCGCGCATCGACCGCGTAAGGTCGCTAGCTTTCGCCGTCAACCTCGCGCACCGGCACCTTATACGCACGTGAACGCCGGGCCACCACCCCAAGGAGGAAGCTGTGCCCCAGGCCAGAAGCAGTGGTACCAAGTCCGCCAGCAAATCGAGCGGCAGTCAGACCAAGCGCTCGAGCGCCAAGAAGCCCGCGGCCGCCAAGCGCACGACGCGCAAGAGCGCGTCCGCGAGCAGCGGCGCGAGCCGGACTCGCGCGACCCGCGCGACCGCGTCCGCCTCATCAGGCTCCGCCGGCGCGAAGTCGAACGGCGCCGCCGCCGCCGACCCGCGGCTCGAGGCCGTGGCGCAGCGCGTCCGGAAGCTCAACGAGCGCATCATCGAGGAGAGCAAGACCGCCGGCGAGACGACGCTGACGGCTTATGAGAAGGCGCTCAAGGCGATCGCCACCTCGCTCGAGCGCGGGCCCGGCAAGAGCGACGTCGAATGGATCTCCTCGTTGGCCACGACGCAGGCGAAGTGGATTCGTGACGTGACCGAGGCGTGGACGTCGGCAGCGCGCGGGGTGCTCAAGTAACCGCTGCGGATTCGCGGTTCGTGCGCCGGGTCCGGTGGCTGGTGCGGGCTAGCAGCGCGACCGGCGCGGTCGCGAGCACGGCTCCGGCCGCCGCGAACAGCCCGCCGGTCGGGTCGGCCGCGCGCGCCGCGAGGCCGACGATGGGACCACCGAGTCCCACACCCGCGTCGAAGTAGGCGAAGAACGCGCCGGCAGTCCGGCCGTGCCGGCTCGGCGGCACCGATGCGAGCGCGAGCAGTCCCAGTGACGGGACAGCGAGCCCCTGCCCGATCGCCATCACGACGAGCGCGAGCAGCGCCACCGGCGTGCTTGTCGTCGCGGCCATCCCGGCCAGGCCCGCCGCCTCGATCGTGACCGCGACCATCAGCGTGCGCGGCGCGCCGAACCGGTCGGGCACGCCGGCGACGATCGTACGGCTCGCGATCACGCCGACGCCGAACACGGGGATGACCAGCGCGGCGATCCCGGTGCCCTGTTCGGTCGCGGCGGCGGCGCCGAACGACAGCACCGCGACGTAGCCGAAGTTGACGAGCATCAGCCCGAGGCCGGGGCGGAGCGTGGCGCGCAGCGTGCTTGGCCCTGCGTCGGCCTCGTCCGGTTGCTCGCTCGACGCGTGGACGTCCTCGGGAGCCAGCCCTCGGTCGGGAGACCTTCCGAGCACCGCGGCCAGCCCGGCGGCGACCAGCGGCAGCAGCGCCGCGGTGACCCACACGCGGTCCGGGTGCGACTGGCCGGACAGCGCCTGCGACAGCGGCGGGCCGATCGTCAGCCCCGCGTAGTTGGCGAGGCCGATGTGTCCCATCGCGCGACCTCGTCGCTCGGGACCCGCCAGCCGCAGCAGCCACAGCACGGCCGCCGCCATCATCGTGGCCTCGCCGGCGCCGACGACCAGCCGGCTGAGGATCAGCACTCCCAGCGAGTCGACGAACGCGGGAATCGTCCCGAGGGTCATCACCAGCGCGCCGGCGATCATGATCCGCGCCGGCCCGAGGCGGTCGGCGAGCCGTCCTCCGAACGGACGCCCGACCGCGCCCGTCAGCGCCGGCGCGCCGACCGCGAAGCCGACGAGCACCGCGCCACCACCGAGCGATTGCACGTAGCCAGGGAGGATCCCGAGCACCGTTCCGAGTGCCGCGTAGCACAGCACCGCGGTCGCGAACACCGTCGCGTACCTGAGTCGCGTAGAGGCCATGTGATGATGTTTACCCCGGAACGCTTCGACGAACGTCGAATCGTCGAGGACCCTGCTACAACGCTGAGCGAGCGTGCCAGCAGCGGTGATCTTCGACATGGATGGAGTCCTGATCGACTCCGAGCAGCTGTGGAACCAGTCCAAGCAGGAGCTGGTCCGCGAGGCCGGCGGCCGCTGGCGCGAGGACGCGCCACGGGCGATGATGGGCATGAGCTCGCGCGAGTGGTCGGTGTACATGCGCGACGAGCTCGGCGTCGACATGGACGCCGAAGACATCAACCGCGCGGTCGTCGACCGGATGGAGCAGCACTACCGCGAGCACCTGCCGCTGCTTCCGGGCGCGGTCGACGTCGTCCGCACGCTTCACCGCCGGTGGCCGCTCGCGCTGGCGTCCTCGGCGAACCGCGAGCTGATCGACCTCGCGCTCGACGCGGCCGGACTCACCGGCGAGTTCCGCGCCACCGTCTCCTCCGAGGAGGTGGAGCGTGGCAAGCCCGCGCCCGACGTCTACCTCGAGGCGGCGCGCCGGCTCGACGTCGATGCGCGCCGGTGCGTGGCGATCGAGGACTCGAGCAACGGCCTCCGGTCGGCCGCGGCCGCCGGGATGGCGGTGATCGCCGTCCCCAACCGCGACTTTCCACCCGACGAGGACGCGCTCGCGCTCGCCGCCGCGCGCGTCGACACGCTCGCCGAGATCACGCCGGAGCTCGTCGAGCGTCTGCGCTGAACGGGAGCGGGTTACCGCCTCGCGGTCGTTTGCCCGACCTCGATCAGGTGGCCATCGGGATCGCGCATGTAGCACCGGATCTCGGTGGCGCGCTGCTGCGGTGGCGTAATGAACTCGGCGCCACGGGCACTCCACTCTTCATACAGCGCCCCGATGTCGGCCACCCGGATGTTCAGGAAGCTCGACGTCCGGTTCGGGTCCGTCGGCGGCTCGAGCGTCACCGTCGGCTTGTCGTCGGTCGGCCCGCCACCGCCGTTGATGATGATCCAGCCGTTTGCGAGCGCGACGATCGTCGGCTCACCTTCCATCACGACCTCGCCGCCTAGGACGTCCGCGTAGAACCGGCGGGAGCGTTCGACGTCGTTCGACACGATGAAATTGGTGAGCACGAACCCTTCGGTCGGTGCTGGTAACTCTGCCATCGCAAGCCTCCTCTGGGCTAAGACACTTCCACGACGGCGCCACCGGGGATCGCTTTGATCAGCGCGTCGGTGGCGACCTCGAACACGGCGTGCGGTGTGCCGGCCGCGCACCAGACCGTAGCGAAGCGCCGCAGCGACTCGTCGATCACCGTCTCGAGCGGTTGCTCGTGGCCGAGCGGTGGGATTCCGCCGATCGAGAACCCGGTTGCGCCCCGCGCCTGGTCCGCGTTGGCCGCGCGGAGCCCGAGCCGGTCGGCGGCGACCCGCCGGTCGCCGGCGCACAGCACCATCACGGGACGGCCGTCGCGCATGAACACGAGCGACTTGACGATCTGACCGACGTCGCACCCGACCGCCGCCGCCGCCTCGACGGCGGTGCGAGTCGAGTCCGGCAGCACCTTCACGTCGACGTTGAGACCGCGCTCGTGCAGCCGTTGCTGGAACCTCGCCGCGGTCGGGTGCATGCGGCTTCGCTAGGAGCGGAGCTCGCCGGCCTCGAGGTCCGGCGGCATCGGCATCTCCTGCGGGCTCGTCGAGCTCTCGTCCTCCCACGCCGCGAACGCCTCGGCGTCACGGCCCTGATGCTCGGCCGCGCCACCGAGCGCGAGCAGCACCAGGCGGCCCGGTCCGTAGTTGACGAGCTGCCGGCGAAGCTGCGGCGCCACCCTGATCAGGTCCCCTTCGCCGAGCTCGGCCGGCTCGGACTCGATCACGATCGTCAGCTGACCCTCGAGCACCAGGTACACCTCCTCCTGGCGCTCGTGGCGGTGAATCCGGCCGCGCTGCCCGGGCTGGAGCACGACCTGGTTCATCCCGAACGACGTCACTCCGAGCTGCCGGCGGAGCGGCAGAAAGCGATCGCCGTAGTTGCGATCCAGCCGGGCTCGAGCGGTGCCGTCCTCCATGCGCGAACCATATTCGAAGCCCACGAACCTGCATGATCTGACAACGGACCCGTGGAGCCGGGGCCGGCGCTCACCCCTCGCGCATCGACCGCGGCCAGATCCCCTGCTTGCCCGGCTGGAGGATGCCCTGCGGGTCGAGCGCGTCCTTGAGCCTCTCGCAGAACCGCCGGTAGGCGTGGTCGCCCCAGGAGTACTGATCCTGGGCCAGGTCCATGAAGTCGAGGTGGGCGCGGTACTCGCCGTAGCCGAGCTTGGCCGCGTCGCGCACCAGGCGACGGGCGACGTCGTAGGCGGCGCGCGCCTGCGCGCTCGTTCTTGGTGTCGAAGATGATCATCGTGATGTGCGCGAAGCTGCGGGCGTTGATCGGCAGCATCCCCACGATGTAGTCGAGCCCGGCATCCTCGATCATCCCCCGCAGGAGATCGCGGAGCGCGATCGCGTCGCGTCCGGTCAGCGGCGCGATCGGCGAGAACCCGATGTGCCCGCCCTCCTCGCCGCCGTACCAGGCGGTCATCGCGTTGATGTCGAGGCTGGGGACGCCACCCTGGACGCGTTCGGCCGGGTTCTCGAGGCTCGGGATGTCCTCGGGCGCGACCTTCGTGCCCCACACGTCGGCGCCGATCCGCCCGAACGCCTCCTTGCACCTTGGCGAACCGGTGATCCACGACCGCCTCGTCGCCGTACAGCGCCGCTCGCATCAGCCACCGGCCGACATCGAGCCCGCGCGCCAGCTTGTCGAGGACGTCATCGGGAATCGGCCCGCTCCCCGGTCCACCACTCCGCGCGCGTCGTGAACACCGAGCCGTACGCCACCGTGTTCAGCACCTGCGGAACCATCCGGATCGTGTCGTCGAGCATCAGAGTCCGCAGCGTGTCGACGAGCGGGCCGAGATCGTCGTCGTTCCACACCCGCACCCAGAACGGCATGTACACCTCCGGGTAGGGCATCAGCCACACGCCCATCTTGGTCACGATCCCGAAGCCCGACTGCATGAACAGCTGATCCGCCGTCGGTCCGAGGCCGCGCTTGTACAGATGCCACGAGCGGTTACCAGGCATCGCGCCCATCCCCGTGCGCATCACCTCGCCGTTTGCGAGCACGACCTCCATGCCGCACGGCAGCCCGAAGTCCACGCCGTAGGGCATGTACGTGATGCCGTGGTCGAGCGTGTTGCCGATCACGCTGCCCCAGCCGACGTCCGCGATCGACAGCATCAGCCGGTGGCCGCCCGCCTTGATCGCCTCGTACAGATCGAACCACCGCACGCCGGGCTCAACCTCGGCGTAGCCGAGCTCCTCGTTGATCTCGAGCACGCGGTTCATGTTCCGCAGCGAGACGATCACCGAGCCGCGCACCCGCGGAGCCGGGCCGCCGTAGCCGTTGTTGCGGCCCTGGCCGAGCGTCCACAGCGGAACACCGTGGCGGCCGGCGATCCGGACGACCTCCTGAACCTCCTCGACCGTCTCCGGCATGACGACGGCGGAGGCCACGTACTCATCCCACGAGGCGTGCTGGAACGGGTCGCGCCACTCGCGCAGACTCTTCCTCGTCGCTGACCACACGGTCGGCACCCAGAGCCCCGGCACGAACTCACCGAGCGCGGCAGACAGGTCTGCTCGGATACCGCCGACGGAACGATCGTTGCCACGGAGCTCCTCCTCGACTCGGAAAGCGGGTGTCCCGGCGACCCTACTCGGAGGCAGGCCGACGCGTCTACGAGCAGTCGCCGGACGGAGCCCGTCGATTCGCGCACGACCAGCTTGGTCTCGAGCTGGACGTGCAGCGCCTCGATCCGCTGGTTCTGAAGCTGGCGCACGAGCAGGTTCACCGCCATCCGGCCCATCTCGGCCAGCGGCTGGCGGACCGTGGTCAGCGGCGGCGTGACGATCGAGGCCTCGAACGTGTCGTCGAAGCCGACCACCGACAGCTCGCTCGGGGACGCGAACGCCGCGCAGGCGCGCCGCCTGCATCGCGCCGATCGCGAGCATGTCGTTGAAGGCGAACATCGCGGTCGGCGGGTCGGGACGGTCGAGCAGCGACAGCGCCGCCTCGGACGCCGCCCTCGGCGTGGAAGTCCGATTCGACCACGAGCTCGGGATCGGGCATCACGCCGGCGGCCGCGAGCGCGCCGCGGTAGCCGCGTAGCCGCTCCTCGGTCGCGATCCAGCCGCGCGGCCCGGTGATCGCGGCGATCCGCCGATGCCCGAGCGAGAGCAGGTGCTCGACCGCCTCGCTCGCCCCCGACGAATGCGCGGCCGACACGGTCGGCACGCGCTCGTCGAGCGGCCGCAGCGGGTCGGCGATCACGAACCGGTAGCCGTGGTCGTGGAGCGCCGCGAGCTCGTCGGGCGACTCCTCGGGCAGGATCAGCAGCGCGCCGTCGGTCGTGCCCTGCATCAGGCGCTCGAGCAGCGACACCTCGCGGTCGTGCTCGTGGTGGGTCCGGCACAGCACCATCCGCATGTCCTGCTCGTACAGCGCCTCGCCGGCGCCGTCGAGGATCACCGCGAAGTAGGAGTGGTGGACGACCGGCGTGGTCACGCCGACCAGCCCGGTCCGCCCCGCCGACAGCCCTCGGGCCGTGCGGTTCGTGCTGTAGCCGTGCTCGCGCACCACCCGTTGCACCGCCTCGCGGGCCTTCTCGGAGACCTCGGCGCGCCCGTTGATGACCCGCGACACGGTCGCGGTCGACACGCCGGCGAGGTCCGCCACCTGGCGGATCGTCAGCCGGGCGCCTCGGCCATTGTCGGGTCCGGTCATGGAACTCATACGGTGAATTGAATCACAATTTCTGAAACGTTACATGGCTCAGCGACAAACACAGCCCGCAACATACCGGGAAAATTCATATGAAACAAGCCTTGACTTTCGTGAAACAGTTCCGGTAGCGTTTTCAGCGACGAGTCAGCCAGCTTGGCGCGACTCGACCCAGAGGGATACGAGAGGAGCAGGCAACGATGTGGTTCATCACCCGGCGGTTGGCGTTCTATGCCGTCGCGGCGTGGGTGGCGATCACCATCAACTTCGCGATCCCGCGGGTGATGCCGGGCAACGCGGTCGACACGCTGCTCGCCAAGTACCCGACGCTCGACGCGAACTCGCTGCACGCGCTCGAGGCCGAGTTCGGCACGCACACCCACGGGAGTCTGGTCAGCCAGTACTTCACCTACCTCGGCAACCTGGCGCACGGAAACCTCGGAACGTCGGTCAACCTGTATCCCGCCAAGGTCACGTCGGTGATCGCGACGACGCTGCCGTGGACCCTGATCCTCGTCGGCACCGCGACCGTGATCAGCTTCGCCGTCGGCACGCTCCTCGGGATCCTGGCGGCGTGGCGGCGGGGCGGCTGGCTCGACCGCACGCTGCCGGCGTTCACGTTCCTGCAGGCGACGCCCTACTTCTTCCTCGCGCTGATCGTGATCGAGCTGTTCGCGGTGAGCTGGGGCCTGTTCCCGTTCGGCCAGGGCTACAGCCTCGGCCTCGCCCCCGGCTGGGACTGGCCGTTCATCTCGAGCGCGATCTACCACTCGATCCTGCCGGCGCTCACGATCATCGTGACCTCGATGGCGGGGTGGATGCTGCAGATGCGCAACGTGATGATCACGACGGTCGCGGAGGACTACGTGCTGGTCGCGCAGGCCAAGGGGCTGTCGCCGCGACGGGTGATGTTCAGCTACGCGGCGCGCAACGCGATCCTGCCCAACCTCGCCGGCTTCGCGCTGTCGATCGGCTTCGTGGTCGCGGGCGCGCTGGTGATGGAGATCGTGTTCTCCTATCCCGGGATCGGGCTGACCCTCTACAACGCGGTCACCTCGGACGACTTCCCGCTGCTCCAGGGGATCTTCCTGGTGATCTCGTTCTCGGTGCTGCTGGCGTGCCTGCTCGCCGACATCGTGTACTTCTTCGCCGACCCGCGGACGCGAACGAGGAGCGCATTCTGATGTCCGCCATCGCAGCCGGGATCGATCCGCTCCCAGACGGCACCGAGCAGCTCCCGCCGGCCGTGATCGCACGAAAGCGGGGGTGGCACCGGCGCCTGCCCGGGAAGGCCAAGGTCGGCGCCGCCATCCTCGCCGTGTTCATCCTCGTCGCGATCATTGGCCCAGCCATCGCGCCGTTTGACCCGACGGCGACGACCCCGGGTCAGGCGCTCCCGCTCGCGCCGAACCTCACCCATCTGCTCGGCACCACCGCGACCGGCCAGGACGTGCTCTCCCAGCTGCTCGTCGGGACGCGCTCGACGGTCGTGCTCGGGCTCCTGACGGGCGTGATCGCGACGATCCTGTCGGTCGTGATCGGGATGTCGGCGGGGTTCCTCGGCGGGGCGTCGGACGAGGGCTTGTCGCTGCTCGCCAACGTATTCCTGGTTCTGCCGGCGCTGCCGCTGCTGGTCGTGATCCTCGGCTACCTACCGCATTCGGGTGAGCTTCCCACGGCGATCGTCCTGAGCGCGCTAGGTTGGCCGTGGGGAGCCCGGGTGATCCGCGCCCAGACCCTCTCCCTGCGCAACCGGGACTACGTAGCCGCCGCGCGCGAGTCGGGCGAACGGACCTGGCGGATCATCATGTTCGAGATCTTCCCCAACGAGGTCGGGCTGATCGCCGCGAGCTTCGTAGGCACCGTCCTGTACGCGATCCTGACCTCGGTCGCGCTGGCGTTCCTCGGGGTCGCCGACCTGTCGCAGTGGAGCTTCGGCACGATGCTGTACTGGGCGCAGAACGGCAACGCCGTGCAGCTCAACGCGTGGTGGTGGTACGCGCCGCCCGGGATCTGCGTGGCGCTGCTCGGGATGAGCATGGTTCTGCTCAACTTCGGACTCGACGAGCTCGGCAACCCGCAGCTCCGAGCGGCGGGGGCGGCTCGGATCGGGCGCCGGAAGTGGCGGCCTTCTGACCCGACCCCGGTCATGCGCGATCAGCAACGGGAGACGGCGTGAGCACCGTGACCGAGCCGGGCGCCGATCGCACAGGCGAGGCAGCCCTCCAGACGCAGGGGCCCGTGCTCGACATCCGCGACCTCTCGATCGCCTATCGATCGGAAGCCGGCGACGTCCGCGCGGTGCGCGACGTGTCGCTCGCGCTCGGAGCGGGCGAGGTCGTCGGCCTCGCCGGCGAGAGCGGCTGCGGCAAGTCGACGCTCGCGTACGGGTCGATCCGGCTGCTGCGGCCGCCGGCGGTCATCACCGGCGGGAGCGTCACCTACCACGGCCGCCGCGTCGGCCCCGCCGGCGTCGACATCCTTGCCGCAAGCCCGGACCGGCTCCGCGCGCTCCGCTGGCGTGAGATCGCGATCGTGTTCCAGAGCGCGATGAACTCGCTGAACCCGGTGCTCCGCGTCAGCGATCAGCTGCTCGACGCGGTCGGCGCGCACCTCCTGCTCACCGACGAACAGAAGCACGACCGGATCGTGGAGCTGATCGAGATGGTCGGGATCCCCCGCGTGAGGTTGAAGAGCTACCCACACGAGCTCTCGGGCGGGATGCGCCAGCGCGTGATGATCGCGATGGCGCTCGCGGCCGAGCCCGAGGTCGTGATCATGGACGAGCCGACCACCGCGCTCGACGTCGTCGTTCAGCGGGAGATCCTGTCGGAGATCTTCGAGCTCAAGGCCCGGCTCGGCTTCTCGGTCCTGTTCATCACCCACGACCTGTCGCTGCTGCTCGAGATCGCCGACCGCGTCGTGATCATGTACGCCGGTCAGATCGTCGAAGCCGGCACCCGCGAGCAGATCCACCGCCGCGCAGCCCATCCGTACACCAAGGGACTGCTGACCTCGTTCCCGAAGCTCCGCGGCCCGCGCCTGAAGCTGTCGGGGATCCCGGGCTCGCCACCCGACCTCCGGGCTGCACTCAAGGGTTGTCCGTTCATTCCCCGCTGCGGCTTCGCCACCGACGCCTGCGCCACCGTCGACATGGCACTGATTCCCTCCGCGCAGGAGCCCGATCACGTCAGCGCCTGCCCGTTCGTGACCGCCGCGCAGGTGGCGGGTTCGCGCCCGGCTCCGGCCGAGGAACGCAGCACGGCGACCGGGCCGGTCGTACTCGAAGCGGTCGACCTCGACAAGCAGTTCCGCCTCGGCCGCGGCCGCAAGGCGACGGTGCTGTCCGCGGTCAAGCACGTCTCGCTGGAGCTCCGCCGGGGTCGGGTCCTGGCCCTGGTCGGCGAGAGCGGCTCGGGCAAGACCACGGTGGCGCGGTTGCTGGCCGGCCAGGAGCGCCGCTCCGGCGGGCAGATCCTGCTCGACGGAAAGCCGATCGAGCCCGCGGCACGGCGTGGCTTCCGCGCGTACAAGAGCGAGGTCCAGATGGTCTTCCAGGACCCATTCGCCTCGCTCAACCCGCTCCATACGGTCAACTATGTCCTGGAAAGGGCGCTTCGCCTGCACGCAGGGCACAGCGGTCGAGAGCAGACCACCGCCGAGCTCGACAAGCTGCTCGAGCAGGTTCGCCTCACCCCGGCGGCAAAGTTCCGCGACGCCTACCCGCACGAGCTCTCGGGCGGGCAGCGCCAGCGCGTCGCGATCGCCCGCGCGCTCGCGACGGCGCCGCGGGTGCTGCTCGCCGACGAGCCGGTGTCAATGCTCGATGTCTCGATCCGGCTCGAGATGCTCGACCTCCTCGATCAGCTTCGCCGGAACCTCGACCTCGCCGTGCTGTACATCACCCACGACATCGCGTCGGCGCGCTACTTCGCCGACGAGATCGCGGTCATGTACGCCGGCGAAATCGTCGAGCGGGGCCCCGCCGAGCAGGTGACGCAGCAGCCCAGCCACGAGTACACGCGACTGCTGATCGCATCCGCGCCGGACCCCGACGCCTTCGGCCGCCGTCCAGAACCTGCTCGAAGGGAGGATCGAGCGATGAGGTGATCCGACGCGGGGTTGCGCCTCGGTGCAACGCCGCCGCAGTGCGGGTTGGGGCGACGGGTTAGGCCCGAGACCCCTTTTTAAAGCCCGCACCCCCGGCCTTACCCGGGGGCACGTGACCGTCTACATACGCGACACGACCCTGGCCTGAACCAGGCGCCGTGAATGTCTACATACGCGACACGACTCTTTTATCAGAGAGAAGGTGTACCCCTCGATGAAACGATGGATCAAGCAACGTAGTTGGCTGGCGGCGGGCGCGGCGATCGGCGCCGCGGCGGTGATCGCCGGCTGCGGCGGCACCTCCAGTTCCTCCTCTGCAGGCGCCAGCAGTGGCGGCGGCGGCGGTTCCTCGGTGCTGACCGTGGAGTCGAGCCAGCAGAACGCGATCACCCAGAACTTCAACCCGTTCATCCAATCGTCGGCGGCGACGTTGCTCGGGGCCACGTCGCTGATGTACGAGCCGCTGCTCCAGACCAACGCGATCAAGCCCGGCCAGTACTACAACTGGCTCGCCACCGGATACAGCTGGTCGAACGGCGGCAAGTCGATCACGTTCACGATTCGCCCCGGGGTGAAGTGGTCCAACGGCACGGCGATGACCGCGGCCGACGTCGCCTTCACGTTCAACATGATCAAGCAGTACCCCGACGTCAACAACACGGGGCTGGCCGTCGCGAGCGTGAGCTCAACCGGTAACCACGTGACGCTCAACTTCTCCTCGCCGCAGTACGCCAACCTGCAGAACATCGCCGGCCAGACGTACATCGTTCCGGCATCGGTCTGGAGCAAGGTCGGCGATCCCGGGAAGTACACGGACCCGAATCCGGTCGGTACCGGCCCCTACACCGTCTCGCAGTTCAGCCCGCAGGGGGTCACGTTGAAGGCCAACCCCAGCTACTGGGGCGGCAAGCCTGCGGTGTCCGAGGTGCAGTTCCCGACCTACGCGTCGGCCAACACCGCCCTGGCGGCCCTGCAGACCGATCAGCTGCACTGGGCGGGCAACTTCATCCCGGGCGTGCATCAGGTGTTCGTCTCCGGCCACGCCGACCACCAGGTCTGGTTCCCGCCGGTGCAGACCAACAGCCTCGAGCCGAACCTGACCAAGTTCCCGACGAACCAGCTCGCGGTGCGCAAGGCGATCAGCCTGGCGATCGACCGGACCGCGCTGAGCCAGCAGGCCGAAGGCGGACTCGAGCCGCCGGTTTCCAACGCCAGCGGTTTGACGCTGCCGATCTTCCAGCAGTTCCTGTCGCCTTCGGTGGCGAATATGACGCTGCCGGCACATTCGAACATCGCCGCCGCCAAGCAGGTGCTCCAGCAGGCCGGCTACGTGATGGGATCCGACGGCTTCTTCCGCACGAAGTCCGGTCAGAAGCTGTCACTCGACGTCACGAACCCATCGTCGTTCGCCGACTACGCGACCGGCGACCAGATGGTCGCCGGGTGGCTGCGCAAGGCCGGCATCGACGCCACGTTCGTGGGCCAGTCGGTGACGGCGTGGTCCTCGGATATCGCGACCGGGAACTTCCAGCTCACGTCGCACTGGTCGCAGACGAGCGTCTCGCCCTACCAGCTCTACAACGACTGGTTGAACAGCGCCCAGGCCACGAACAACGCGGCCGGCGACTACGAGCGGCTGAAGGAACCGACGGTCGACGCAGCCCTCAACAAGCTCGCGGCCGACAACACGCCGGCGGCGCAGCAGACGGATCTGGCCCCGATCGAGCAGTACGTGGCTCAGAACCTGCCGATCATCCCCACCGTCTACGGCGTCGTGTTCGACGAGTACAACACCAGCAAGTTCACCGGATGGCCGTCGGAGAGCAACCCGTACGAGTCGGGAAGCCCGAACACGCCCACCAACGAAGTCGTGATCTTGCGGCTTCGACCGACGAGCTAGCCAGAGGGCTCCTCTCCACCCCCAAGGCGCCCGCTTCCCGTGTCCTCTCAAGCGGGGAGCGGGCGCCATGCCCTCTGAACTTTTTCGAACCACACCGACTAGGAGAACTACATGACTGGGACGTCACTCAACGGTGCGCCCCGCGCACGCCGGTTCCCGCCCGGCTTCCTCTGGGGCGCCTCTACCTCGGCGTATCAGATCGAGGGAGCGGTCGACGAGGACGGTCGCGGCCGGTGCATCTGGGACACCTTCAGCCACACCCCGGGCAAGGTGCACGGGGGCGACACCGGCGACATCGCCTGCGACTCCTATCACCGCCTGGAGGAGGACCTCGCGTTGCTGAGCGAGCTCGGCGTCGGCGCCTACCGGTTCTCGGTGGCGTGGTCACGCGTCCTGCCGGACGGACGCGGAGCGGTCAACCAACGAGGCCTCGACTACTACCGCGCGCTGGTCGCCGGGCTGCGCAGCCGGGGAATCGTCCCCGTGGCGACGGCCTACCACTGGGAGCTTCCGCAGGCGCTCGAGGACGAGGGCGGCTGGGCCAACCGCGAGACGGCGGAACGGTTCGCGGAGTATGCGGGGGTGCTGGCCGAGGCGCTGGGCGACGAGGTCGGCATGTGGATCACGCTCAACGAGCCCCAACAGACGGCCAACCAGGGCTACCGCACCGGGACGCACGCCCCGGGCAAGACCGACCTCGCGCTCGCCGCGGCGGCGACGCATCATCTGCTGCTCGCCCACGGACTGGCCGTACAGGCCATCCGCGGCGCACTCCCCGGACAGGTCCCGGTCGGCATCACGATCGATCTGCACCCGTTCCGCGCGGTGGGCGAGGGCGCGGCGGACGCCGCCACGATGCTCGACGCCGACCAGAACCGCATATTCCTCGAGCCGGTGCTGCACGGCTCATACCCTGACGCCGCCCGCGCTGAGCTACTCCCGCCCGACGAGCTGATCGAGGCCGGCGACATGGCTCAGATTTCCGCGCCGCTCGACTTTCTCGGCCTCAACTACTACTGCCCGCACTACGTTCGCGTTGGCGACTGGGACGATCTGCGCCGGGGCGAGAGCCCGATGCCCGGGTATCCGGGCATCGTCAACTACGTGCCGCCGGAGATTCCCCGCACGTCCATGGGGTGGCTGATCGAGCCCGAGGGCCTGTACGACGCCCTACGGACGCTCGACCGCGAAGCGCCGCGGCTGCCGCTGTACGTCACCGAGAACGGCTGCGCGGCGGACGACTACGTCAACCCCGAGGGTCAGGTGAACGACTTCGAGCGCGTCAGCTATCTGGAAGGCCACTTCGACGCGGCCTGGCGGGCGATCGACGACGGCGTCAACCTCGTCGGCTACTTCGTCTGGTCGCTGATGGACAACTTCGAGTGGGCGCGCGGCTATCAGCGTCGCTTCGGCCTGTATCACGTGGACTTCGGAACGCAGCGGCGCATCCCGAAGGCGAGCGCCGGCTTCTACTCCGCCGTGGTGAGCGCGAACGCGCTTCCGTCCTCGTCCAGCAACGGCGCCGGATCAACCTCTTCGTTGCTCGGCTCCAGCGAAGCCATGAAGGCCTCGACGACCGTCGGGTCGAACTGAGTGCCCGAGCAGCGGATCAGCTCCTCGCAGGCGCTGGCCGCCGACATCCCCGGGCGATACGGGCGGTCGGCGACCATCGCCTCGTAGGCGTCGGCGACCGCGAGGATCCGCGCCTCGACCGGGATCTCCCGGCCGCCGATCCCCTTGGGGTAGCCGCCCCCGTCGATACGTTCGTGGTGGGCCCTGACCCAGCCCGCGATGTCGCGCATGCCGGCGTGCTCGAGGATGCGCGCGCCGATCTCCGGATGGCGCATGATCTCCTTCCACTCGGCGTCGTCGAGCGCGCCGGGCTTGTGGAGGATCGCGTCCGCGATCCCGAGCTTGCCGAGGTCGTGGAGCACTCCGGCGGCATGGATCCGCTCGACACGGTCGGGTGCCAGGCCGAGCGCGATCGCGGTGTGCCTGGCGAGCGCGCCGACCGTCCGGGAATGTTGGGCGGTTCTGGCGTCGCGCAGGTCGAGTGTTTCGGCTAGCAGCATCACCGCAGCCAAGCGTAGTTCGTCGGATTGGCCCGCCGCGCCGGTCCCTCCCGCAGCGGTGCGATACGCCTGCTCAATCGCGAGCCCGGCCTGGTCGGCCACCGCCATCAGCACTCCGATCTCGGCGTCGTCGGGGCGCCGGCCGTGCAGCGGCTGGTCGAGCGAGACCATCCCGATGATCTCGCCGCCCGCCCCGCGCAGCGGCAGCATCAGCATGTCCTCGGGGTGCCACCCGTCGGGTCCGAGCGCCGGCGCCGCCGAAGGCGTCCAGCAGGCCCCGACGTCTTCCCACTCGTACGTCCCCGCCGCAAGCCACAGCGCCCCTTGTCGCATGTGCTCTGGTCGCATCAGCGCCGACCATTCCGTCCAGCTGCTCGACGTTCCGAGCAGCGTCCGGCGTGCCTCCGCGTCACCGTCGACCGCTACCACGCGCATCTGCTCGCGGGCGTCGTCGAGCAGGTTGAGCGCCACCACCTGGAACGAGAGCTCGGAGCGGATCGTCTGCGCGAGCGACTCGAGCACTCCCATCACGCCGGCACCGGACGCCGCCGCCCGTGACAGCGCGAGCATGCTGCGCAGGTGGCGCGGCACGGTCGTCTGCTCGGCGCCGGCGCGCTCGCGGGCGACCGCCCGTGACTGCTCGGACTCCGTCGCGGCGACGACGCGGTTACGGCCCTCGTGCTTGGCCGAGTACAGCGCGGCGTCGGCGTGCGCGAGCAGGCTGCCGTAGTCGGCGTGGCCGGCGGCGACGCCGATCGAGACCGTGAGAACGCCGCCGATCCCGGCCGGATGGGGCAGCGCCGCCCCCTGCACGGCGGCGCGGACGCGCTCGACGGCGGCCAGCGCGTCCTCGGCGGCGGTGTCCGGCAGGACGATCAGCAGCTCCTCGCCGCCGAACCGGTAGGCCATGTCCTGGCCGCGCAGGCTGCCGCGAATCGTCGCGGCGATCGCCCGCAGCGCCTGGTCGCCGGCGAGGTGACCGAGCTCGTCGTTGTAGACCTTGAAGCGGTCGACGTCGCAGAGCGCGATCGCGAGCGAGTCGCCGCGCGCCTGGTGCCCCGCCTCGACGCCGGGCAGCTCATCGGCGAGCGCGCGGCGATTGCGCATGCCGGTCAGCGGGTCGCGGCGGGAATCCTCCTTGAGCTGCTCGTTGAGCCGCGCGAGGTCGGCCTCGCGGTCGGCCAGGCTCGCGAGCGCCGACCGCTCGCGGTTCAGCATCCTGCGCAGCCGCCGCTCGAGCAGCGCCCCGCGCACGACCAGCGACACGCCGCAGAAGAGAAGCCCCGCGTACAGGATGAACGCGACGGGATCGGGCGCGTGCTCGAGCCGTGCCCGCAGCAGCGCGCCGAGCAGCACGACGAACAGCCCCGCCGGCAGGATCCCGCCCCGCAGACCCGGCTCGCCGGCCTGCGCGGCCGGCTCGGGGCGGCGCGAGGCGAGCGCTCCGCCAGCGCCGATCGCCACGAGTCCGACCACCCACAGCGGGTCGAGCGCGGTTTTCCCCGACACGTAGCTCTGATCGAGCAGCCGTTGGCTCCACAGGATGAACGCGAGCGACTCGATCATGACGCCGACGAGCAGCACGCGCGCACCGGTCGAGCGAACGCTCGTGAGCGCGCCGCCGATCAGCGCCTGCAGCGCGAGCACCGCGGCCGACACGTACAGGGCGGGGTACACGAGCGCGGACAGCCGCTGCGCGACCGGCAGCACCGAGGCGCCGGCGTCTTGCCACAGCAACGCGAACGTGAGCGCGGCGGCCGCGGCGGTCACCGGCAGGACCTCGGCGGCGCCGACGATCATCAGCGCGCGCGACCGGGTCCGCATCCGCACCAGGCTGAGCGTGACGAGGATCGCGAACGCCCACCAGCTGAAGTCGGCGATGTTGGGCGACGAGGGGACGTGCGCCGAGCTCGTGATGCTGAACAGATCCCAGCCCAGCTGACCGAACAGCCAGCAACCGGAGGCGACGGCCCACAGCGTCCAGTGGCCCCGATTGCACGACGCGGCGGCCCGCCGGCCGAGCAGCGTTCCGCCCGTGGCGCTGACCGCCGCCGACGTCCAGGCGACGTCCCACCACAACGACCCGGTCCAGACGAGACGACCGACCGCCATCGCCGCCAGGGCCAGCACGGCCGGCGCTACGACCACCCAGAGCGCCAAGCGCGAGCCGGCGGCTGATTGAGCGTTTTGCATCACCTCGGGTAATCGGCCGGGGCCGCCCGCTGCTGAAAGCCCGGCGAACCGGCTCGACGGATTCCTGGGGCCGAGTCCGGAGCGTCCGAGGGCTACTTGATCACCGCGACGACTCCGCGGACGATCTCGTAACTGCCGATGATCGTCAGCGCCCAGGCCCCCATCAGCAGCATGTTGCGGTCAAGCCACCCCTTCACCTTGACCGTGGTCGCCTTCGTCCGTTCGGGAGCGATCACGAACCCTCCGATCGGCACCTCGATGAACGTGAACACGATCACGAAGAAGCACAGGATCACGACCAGCGTCGCCACCGTCGAATAGCCGAGCTGGGCGACCTGCGCCATCCCGAGGATCACGAGCGGCCCCGGCACAACCGACCCAACGACACCACCGGCGAACGCCAGCGGCCCACCGTTCTCGACCAACCGTTGCAGCTTGTCCTTCGTCCTCGACCTCTTTTTCGCGGCCTCACGCCGCGCCCGACGGCGCTCACGGCGCCGATGGGCGCGCCGGAGGGCGAATCCGAGGACGACGGCGGCCACACCCAGACCGATATCCACCCAGGGGGCCGAGGGCAGCCGCGGCCCGGTCATCAGGGGGCTGTCCTGGAGCAGGAAGACCAACGCCGCTCCGACGCTCGTCGCGGTGATGAACCCGCCGACGTAGAACCAGACCAGAATCTTCGCCGGCTGGGTCGTCTCGAGCGCGATCACAACGACCACCAGCAACAGCGGCCAGAACATGGAACCGATCGCGAGGAGCGCTATCTGGAGCAGATCCACGGACGCGAGCCAACAAGCTCGAGCCGGCGCTCAGACGTCCGGCGCCAGTGCCGCCTGCGCCGCCGCGATCCGCGCGATCGGCACGCGGAACGGCGAGCACGACACGTAGTCGAGCCCGGCGTTATGGAAGAACCGGATCGAGTCCGGATCCCCGCCGTGCTCGCCGCAGATCCCGAGCTTCAAGTCGGGACGCGCCTCGCGGCCGACCCACGCCGCGAGGCGGACCAGCCACCCCACCCCGGGGCTGTCGATCGTCTCGAACGGCGAGCGATCGATGATCTTGCGCTCGATGTAGGTCGGGATGAACTTCGACTCGACGTCGTCGCGCGAGAAGCCGAGCGCGGTCTGGGTCAGGTCGTTAGTACCGAACGAGAAGAAGTCGGCGTGCCGGGCGATCAGGTTCGCGATGAAGCACGCCCGCGGCAGCTCGATCATCGTCCCGACCGTGTAGTCCTCGCGCTCGCGCATGCCGTGCTCGTTGCCCACCGACACGACCAGGTCGCGGGCGATCTCGAGCTCGTGCTCGTACGCGACGAGCGGGATCATGATCTCGGGGTGGGGCGGCTCGTCGACCGCCTTGGCCGCACGCATGATCGCGTGTACCTGCATCTCGTAGATCTCCGGGTACAGGATCCCCAGCCGGACCCCGCGAGTACCGAGCATCGGGTTGCCTTCGTGGATCTCCTCCACCCGCACGAGCAGCTTCTCGAGCTCGTCGAGGTCGTCGGTCACCTCGATCCGGGCACGCTCGACCTGCGCGCGGAGCTCCGGCAGGTTCGGGAGGAACTCGTGAAGCGGCGGGTCGAGCAGCCGGATCGTGACCGGCAGCCCCTTCATCGCCTCGAAGATCCCGATGAAGTCCTCCTGCTGGAGCGGCAGCAGCTCTCCCAGCGCCGCGCGCCGGCCCTCGCGGTCGTCGGCCATGATCATCGCCCGCATCTTCGGCTGGCGGTCCTCGGCCATGAACATGTGCTCGGTCCGGCACAGCCCGATCCCCTCGGCGCCGAGTTCGCGCGCGCGCCGCGCGTCGCGCGGGGTGTCGGCGTTGACGCGCACGCCCAGCCGGCGGAAGTCGTCCGCCCACTCCAGAATGGTGTCGAACCGATCGTCGATCTCCGGCTGGACCAGCTTCGCGCCCGGCTCGACGACGGTGCCCTCCGAGCCGTCGATCCCGATCCTGTCCCCGGCCTTGAACACCTGGCCGTCGATCGTCAGCTCGCCGGCATCGAGGTCGATCGCAATCGCGGCGCCGGTCACCGCCGGCACGCCCATCCCGCGGGCCACGAGCGCCGCGTGCGACGCCTTCCCGCCCTCGGAGGTAAGGATGCCTTTCGCCGCGTGGAAGCCGGCGACGTCGTTGGCGTCGGTGAACGGCCGCACCAGGATCACGTCCTTGCCGCCGTGGCCCTGCTCGACCGCGTCGGGCGCGTAGAACACGATCTCGCCGACGGCCGCGCCCGGCGAGGCCGCCACGCCGTGCGCCAGCACGTCATACCCGTCGCTGCGGTCGAAGGTCGGATGCAACAGCGCGTCCAAGGACGAAGCGTCGATCGTCGCCAGCGCCTCCTCGCGCGTCAGCAAGCCCTCGGACACCGCGTCGACCGCGAACCGCACCGCCGCCTGCGCCGGCCGCTTGGCGTTGCGGGTCTGGAGCATGTACAGCTGCCCCTCCTCGACCGTGAACTCGACGTCCTGCATGTTCTTGTACTCGGCCTCGAGCGTGCGCATGATCTCCATCAGCTGCTCGTGGGCCTCGGGCATCACCTCGGCCAGCTCGGAGATGTCGAGCGGCGTGCGGACCCCCGAGACGACGTCCTCGCCCTGCGCGTTGACGAGGAAGTCGCCACTCGGTTCGGGCGCTCCGGTCACCTCGTCGCGGCTGAACGCGACCCCGGTGGCGGAGCTGTCGCCCTTGTTGCCGAACACCATCTGCTGGACGTTGACCGCGGTCCCCCACTCGTCCGGGATCCGGTTGATCCGCCGGTAGGAGACCGCGCGCTCGCCCGTCCAGGAGTCGAACACCGCCAGGATCGCCCGGCGCAGCTGCTCCTGCGGTTCCTGAGGGAAGTCGTAGAACCCCTTGAACTCCTCGACTAGCGCCTTCAGCGCGTCCGCCGACAGCGCCGAGTCGGTGTCGACCCCGGCGTCCCGCTTGGCGGCCGCGAGCGCGTCCTCGAACCGCTCGCCGGCGACGCCCTCGACGACGTTACCGAACATCTGCACGAGGCGCCGGTAGGAGTCCCACGCGAACCGCTCGTTGTCCGTCACGCTCGCCAACCCGACCACCGACCGGTCGTTCAATCCCACGTTCAGGATCGTGTCGAGCATCCCGGGCATCGACTCGCGCGCGCCGCTGCGGACCGACACCAGCAGCGGATCCTCGTCGTCGCCGAATCGCTTGCCGGCCGTCTTCTCCAAGCGCGCCAAGGCGTCGGCCACCTGCTCGTCCAGCCCCTCGGGCTCGGATCCCGAGCGCATGTACTCGACGCACGCCTCGGTCGTGATCGTGAACCCCGCCGGAACGCGATCGGCGCCGAGCACGCGAGTCATCTCGGCGACGTTCGCCCCCTTGCCGCCGAGCAGCTCGCGCATCTCCTTCGAGCCCTCGGCGAAGTCGTAGACCCATTTGTGGTCTGCCATCTCCGCTCGGGCGAGCCTACCGCCCCGGTCGTGAGGGTGGCAACCGACCAGCCCTTGATAGCTTGCGAACAATGCCCTCGATCGGTGTCTCCACTCCCCGTCGCGACTCCGAGCCGAAGGTTCGGGGCACCACTCGCTACGCCGCCGACGTCCCCGTCAACGGACTGCTGCACGCGCGATTGCTGCTCGCGCACGACGCCCACGCGCTGATCAAGTCGGTCGACACGACCGCGGCTAGTGAGCTTCCCGGCGTCGTCGCGGTGCTGACCGCGGCCGACCTGCCGATCGTCGCCACCGGGCCGGGACGCTCGAAGACGCCCCTCGCCCGCGAGGAGATCATGTACGCCGGACAGCCGGTCGCGATCGCCGTGGCCGAGACCGAGGCGCTGGCGGCCGACGCGATCGAGCTGATCGACGTCGAGCTCGAGCCCGTCGACGCCGTGACCGACATCGAGGCGGGCGCCCTACCCAATTCCCCGCGTACCCGACTCCACGTCGCCGACGCGGGCGACGACGGCGACCTCGGCGACGCCCACGCCTCGGTTGCCGCCGGTGGGGTCGGCGAAGAGGAGGCGCTGTCCGAGAACGTGCTCGGCACCGCCCGCCTTGCGAACGGTGACGTCGACGCCGCGCTCGCCGCGAGCGAGGTCGTCGTGCGCGGCCGCTTCCACACGCCGTGGGTCTATCAGGGCTACATCGAGCCTCAGACCGCGACCGCCTGGTTCGACGTCGACGACGAGCTCGTCATCAGCACCTCGACGCAGGCCCCGTTCATGACGCGCGACGAGGTCGCGTCGCTGTTCGGGCTGCCCGTCGACCGGGTCCGCGTCCGCTGTGCCCCCTTAGGGGGTGGGTTCGGCGGCAAGATGATGATCCCCGAGCCGCTGGTCGTCGCGGCGGCGCTCGCCACGCACCGGCCGGTGCGCCTCGCGATGACCCGCAGCGAGGACTTCGCCGCGGCCAACCCGGCCGGCGCCGAGATCCTCGACCTCGAGGTCGGCGCCGACCGCGATGGAAACCTGACCGCGATCCGCGCGCGCATCTGGTGCGACCGGGGGTCGACCGAAAGCATGGGCGTCGAGTCGATCGCGGCGATGCTCAGCGCCGGCCCGTACCGCTGGCGCGCCCACCACCTGACCTGCTACGGGGTCTCGACCAACCGCGTGACGTTCGGCGCCTACCGCGCGCCGACGGCGCCACCGGCCGCGTTCGCGGTCGAGTCGTTGATCGACGAGCTCGCGGCACGGCTCGGGATCGACCCACTCGAGCTCCGCCTGCGCAACGTGCTCGTCCCCGGCGACAAGACCGTCGCGCGGCCAGGAGCTCAAGGTGTTCGGCGCGCGCGAGTGCCTCGAGCGCCTCGGCGAGCAGCCGATGTGGTCGGGGCGCCACGCGCTACCCGAGGACGAGGGCGTCGGCCTCGCGATCGGCTGGTGGCCCGGCGGGTACGAGCCCGCGGCCGCCGCCTGCCGGCTCGATTCAGACGGCCATCTCACGATCGTCACCGGCGTCGCCGACATGACCGGGGTCCAGACGACCTTCGCCGCGATCGCTGCCGAGGCGTTCGGCGTGAGCTCGGACCGCGTCCGCGTCGTCTACGCGGACACCGCGAGCGCGCCGTACGCCGGCGTCAGCGGCGGCAGCAAGATCACCTACACGGTCGGCCGCGCCGTCGAGATGGCGGCGCGCCAGACGCGCGAGCGGCTGCTCGACGTCGCCGCCGAGGAGCTCGAGATCTCGCCCGAGGACCTCGAGATCGTCAACGGCTCGGTGCAACCGGTCGGAGTGCCCGCCAAGGCGATGGCAATCGAGGCGCTAGCGAAGAAGGTGCTCACGTTCGGCAGCCCGTATCCGCCGGTCGAGGGGCAGGGTCTGGTTTCGCTACCCCAGGTGCCGCAGTCCGCCGCCCACCTCTCGCACGTCCGGGTCGATCGCGAGACCGGCGCGGTGACCGTGCTCGGCCACGTGGTCGCCCAGGACGTCGGCCGCGCGCTCAACCCCGCGCTCGTCGAAGGCCAGATGCAGGGCGGCACCACCCAGGGGCTCGGCTGGGCGCTGCTCGAGGAGATCGCCTACGACGATCACGGGCAGCCCGTCGCCGGCTCGTTCGTCGACTACACGATGCCCACCGCCGGCGGAGTGCCGTGGATCGACACTCAGATCGTCGAGGTCCCGGCGCCCGAGGGGCCGTTCGGCGCCAAGGGCGTCGGCGAGGCCCCGGTCATCGGGGTTCCGGGCGCCGTCGCCAACGCGGTCGCGGCCGCCACCGGCGGGGTGCGAGTGCGCCGGCTGCCGATGACCCCCGAGCGGGTGTGGCGCGCGATCGATGGGAACGGCGACGGCCGGACTCGCTGACCGGCTCGCCCGATGGGCGACCGAGCTGGACCCCTCCGAAGACGACCTCGCGCTGGCGCGCCGCTCGCTGCTCGACACGGTCGGCGTGATGTTCGCGGCGCGCGACGACCCGCATGCGCCGCTGTTCGGGCAGCTGCCCGAGGCGGGACGGTGGGCGGCCCTCGGGCACGTCCTCGACTACGACGACCTCCACCTCCCTTCGACCACGCACATCAGCGCGGTGTGCGTTCCGGTGGCGCTCGCGACCGCCGCCGGCGGAGCAGAGGGCGAGCGCGCCTACCTCGCCGGCGCCGGCGTGATGGCGCGGCTCGGAACCGCGCTCGGCTGGCGGCATTACAGCGCCGGTTGGCATGCGACCTGCACCGCCGGCGCACCGGCTGCGGCGGTCACGGCGGCGGTCGCGCAGGGACTTGACGCCGAGGCGACCGCGCGAGCGATCGCGCTGGCGCTCCCCGCCGCGGGCGGCGTCCAGCGCGCGTTCGGCACCGCGGCCAAGTCGCTCCAGGTCGCGTTCGCCGCCGACGCCGGGGTCCGGGCGGCGGCGCTCGCCGGCGCCGGCGCCGGCGCCGACCCGCGCGCGCTCGAGGAGTGGATGGCGCTCGTGCGCGGAGACCCTGCGGCGTCCAGCCCCGATACCCCCGCGGTCCCCGGCGGCCTCGCGATCAAGCTGTTTCCGTGCTGCTACGCGCTCCAGCGCCCGATCGCGGCGGTGCAGACGCTCGAGCCGGTGGCGACCGACCACATCGTAAGGATCGCAGTGCGAACGCCGGCGGCGTCACTCGCGCCGCTCATCCACCACTCCCCTGACACGGGGCTTGCGGGCAAGTTCAGCCTCGAGTACGGGATCGCGGCGGCGCTGCTCGACGGCCATCCCGGGTTCGACAGCTTCTCCGATGCGGCGGTCCGGCGCCCGGATGCTGCGCGGCTGATGCGGACGGTGGACGTCGCCGAGAGCGACGGTGGGGATCAGCTCCTGACCGGCGAAATCGAGATCGAGATCCAGATCGAGGGGGGCGCCGGCGCGCGCGCGGCGCTGTCCCTGCCGCCGGGAGCACCCGAGCGTCCGGTGACCGGCGATCAGCTCCGAGCCAAGCTCGAGCTATGCGCCGGATCAGCGGCCGATGAGGTCAGCGAGCTTTCGTTCGAGTCGGCAGCGGCGTGGCTGCGCTCGAGGCTCGCGGCCTGAACGTCAGATCAGTGCGCCACGGCCGCGAGCTGCGACTGCCACTTGGCCAGCTGAGCGCGCTGGCATGCGGAGCACGTGCCCACGTGGGCGGCGTGACCGCAGGCCTTCGTACCCTGACCAAGCTGGATGCGAACTGAGGCGGCGCGGGCGGGAGAAGCTGGAGTGCGGAGCATTGATTTGGTCCCGGTTCAGAGTTGGGCTCGGACTGCGTCTGAGCCCTTTATCGGCCGCGTTTCGCTCGGGTGTAGCGCGGCGCCGACGTACTACCCCAAATTAAAAAAAATAGGCTCTCTAACCGGCGCAAACGTGCGAATTAACTAGGCTGCTTAATCGATGGCGCAGCAAACGCCGATGGAGCTCAAGGAGGTCATCGCCGCCGAGCGGACCGGCTACCCGTTCCTGGTGTGGCGAACGGACGACGGCGAGCAGCGACTGCTGCTGCTCGACCAGGCGAACTGGCGGGTGTCGATCGGCCGTGACGAGGCGGCGGACGTGTCGCTGCCGTGGGACGCCGAGGTGTCGCGCACGCACGCGCTGCTCGAGCAGGTGGGCCGCGGCTGGACCGTCGTCGACGACGGCCTGTCGCGCAACGGGTCGTTCGTCAACGGCGCCCGCGTGGTCGGGCGCCGGCGCCTGCGCGACAAGGACCACCTCGTATGCGGCGCCACCGAGGTGACGTACCGCGAGACCTCGGGCGGCACGACGCAGACGGCCTCGGCGATCGATGCCCCGTCGGCGATCCCGCTGTCGCCGATGCAGCGCAAGGTGGTGATCGCCCTGTGCCGCCCCGTGCACGAGTCCGACTCGGCGACGCCGGCGACCAACCGCCAGATCGCCGAGGACGTGTTCCTGACGGTCGACGCGGTCAAGGCGCACCTGCGGGTGCTGTTCGACCGCTACGGGCTGACCCAGCTGCCACAGAACGAGAAGCGCGCCCGCCTGGTGGCGACAGTGCTCGAGGCCGGCGTGCTGGCCCCGCGCGATTTCTGACCCCGTCCGGACGGGGTGCATGGCCCCACGGATGCCGCGCAGCGGCCCCTGAGGCAGGTGTGAGACGCACACCCTAGGGGTGGCTGTAATCCCTCCCCCGCGGCCCCACAATGTCCCCATGACGAGGAGCCAGCAGAAGACCGGATCGGGGCAAGAAGTGACAGGGCACGGGGTTGGCTCCGCGCATTGGGGGCCTGGCGAAGAACAAGGAAATGAGCGCCAGCATCAAGGGCTGGGGGTATTAACCGGGGGCTGCAGTGAAGCGGTTGACGCCCTCCCGGAACGGGGATACACGATTCACGTCGGGTCTCTCCGGGAGCTAGCAGACGTGCTCCATCCGGGAGGGCGCAGCCGCTAAACGACGGCGGGGATCGCCAGGGCGCCCTCAGCGTCCGAGGTGTGCTGTGATCCAGCGCCATGATCGGCGTGCGGCGCCAGACCCAGATCTACCTCGACGGCGTCAGCGGCCGGCGCCCACGCGTTCCACTCGACGCGGACCGGCTCGAAACGGCCGCGAAGAGGCGCATGCGACCCGAGGCGTTCGCCTATGTGGCCGCGGGCGCGGGGAACGGCCGGACGCTGGCCGCCAACCGCGCGGCCTTCGACGGCTGGCGGATCGTGCCGCGGATGCTGCGCGACGTCGAGCGGCGCGACACCAGCGTCGAGTTGTTCGGGCGGCGCCTTGAGACCCCGTTCCTGCTCGCGCCGGTCGGCGTGCTCGAACTCGCTCACCCCGAGGCGGACTGCGCGGTCGCGCGAGCCGCCCGCGACATGCGCACGACGATGGTGTTCTCAAACCAGGCGTCCAGGCCGATGGAGGGCCTGGCGCGGATCCTCGAGGACTCCCCGCACTGGTTCCAGCTGTACTGGAGCCGATCGGACGAGCTCGTCGAGAGCCTCGCGACGCGCGCCGAGCGGTGCGGCTGCGAAGCGATCGTGGTCACGCTCGACACGACGATGCTCGGCTGGCGCACGCGCGACCTCGAGGGCGCATACCTGCCGTTCCTGCACGGCAAGGGGATCGCGCAGTACACGAGCGACCCCGTGTTCCGGCGGCTGATCACCGAGCCCGCCGCGGCGTCCGACCCCGACCAGCCCGGGCCGCGCCCGACGCTGGCCGCGCTGCGCACGCTGATCGAGCTGACCCGCGCCTATCCGGACGGGTTCCTGCCGACGCTCCTCTCGGGACGGGGCCGCGCCGCCGTCCAGCGCTTCACCGAGATCTACTCGCGCCCGTCGCTGACCTGGGACACGCTCGCGTTCCTGCGCGAGCGCACCACCCTCCCGATCGTGCTCAAGGGAATCCTCCACCCCGACGACGCCTCTCGCGCCGTCGCCGAGGGCATCGACGGCGTGATCGTCTCCAACCACGGCGGGCGCCAGGTGGACGGCGCGATCGCGTCGCTCGACGCGCTGCCAGCCGTGGTCGCGGCGGTCGACGGCCGGATCCCGGTGCTGCTCGACTCCGGTGTCCGCGGCGGCGCCGACCTGTTCAAGGCGCTCGCGCTCGGCGCGCGTGCGGTGCTGATCGGCCGTCCGTACGTGTACGGGCTCGCGATCGCCGGCCGCGCGGGTGTGCGCGACGTGATCGAGAACCTGGCGGCGGATTTCGACCTGACGATGGGGCTGTCTGGGTGCCGCTCGGTGTCGGAGATCGGGCCTGAGGCGCTGGTGCGGGCGCCGGGCGTGGCCGGCGCCGGCGAGCTCAGCGCACGCGGAAGTCTCTGAACGTCGCGGTGGTGATCCACGTCGACAGCCCAGAGGCGTGGAACACGCCCACGTCCTGCCGGCCGCGCGACGCGGAGGCCGCCACCGTGACCGTCCCGACGGGATTCCAGGTCTTGCCGCGGTCGGGCGAGTAGTAGCCGGCGTAGGTCCTCCCTCGGCGCACGAGCCGCAGGCCAACGGGCGCCCTGACCGTCACCGACGGCACCGCGAGGTGCTCGTCGACATCGGCGCCACCCCCCGCGTTCCACGCCATCACGACCGTCGCCTGGCCGCTCACGTACAGCACCACCGCCGCGCGCGAATGCTTGCCCGCGGTCATGCCGTCGCGCTCGATCAGGCCCGCGCCACCCGAGGGGCCGCCGGCCGGGTCAGCGGTGACCGTCACCTGCGCGGTCGACGAGCGTCCGGCCGCCGCGCGCTCGTAGATGGCCGCGTAGGAGTCGTTCCGCGGCGCCCCGAACGGGGGGTTGAACACGCCCAACCCACGCGCGCTGATCGCGAGACTCCGACCGGCCGCGCCGAACGACGCCGGGTGCGTGGTGACGTCGGCGGTGGACAGCGGCAGGCGCACCGGGGAGGAGACCAGCTCGCCGACGGTCGCCGAACGGGTCCGCTTGCCGTCGAGCGGGTCGAACGACGCCGCCCCGGTCAAGATCGAGATCGCGAGCGGCGGCCCGGACGGGGGCGCGGTGACGCGATAGGCGACCGTGAACCGCTGGCCGGGTGCGACCAGCGCGGCGCTCGCCTTGCCGAGCGGCTTGACCAGCCAGCCGGGCCAGGCCGACAGTGACAGCGACAGCTTCTTGACGTCCGACACTCCGTTGTTCGTGAACGACTCGGACATCGTCGTCGAGTTGCCGACGCCGAGCTCGGGGGCGGCGGCGTCCAACGACAGCACGGTGTGTGGCGGCAGCTTGCTCAGGCGCCGCTTGCCCACGGGCGTCACCTTGAACATCGCGACCCCGTGTCCGGGTACGAACGCGCCGATCGCGCCGGCCGTCTGCGTGACCGCGTTCGTCCACAGGTTGTGCAGCTGGTAGACCCGCCCGCTCGGGAGTCCCGCCGCGGTCGCGGTCGTCGAGATCGAAGCGGCGGTGTTCGTCGAGTTGAACAGCAGCACGGCGCGGCCTCCGCCGGTCAGCTGCCTGGTCATCACGTACAGCCCGTTCGCGTTCGAGATCGGGACTCCCTGACGGCCGAGCCGGTCCTGGTCGACCGCGATCACGTTCGGGTTCTCGTAGATCGCGAGCTCCGGGTGCGTCAGCGCGGAGATATTTGTGCTCGCGATCAGCGGCGCGGCCATCTCGGCCCACAGGCTGAACTCGCTCGTGTACTCGAGCAGGCTGCTGCCGCCGTTGCCGATCTGGAGCAGGTCGGGGTCGTTCCACGCCCCGGGCCGGGCGTCCTTGAACAGATTCACGGTGCCCTCGAAGTTCGCGAGCATCGAACCGAAGTTGTCCTGGATGTCGGTGGTCGTCCGCCACAGGTTCGAGATCGGCGCCCCCCACCGCCAAGGGTCGTCGCCCGGATCCGGGTTGCACATCGAGAAGACGATTTCGCGGCCGGACGCCTTGAGCGCGTTGCTCATGCGCGTGTAGAGGGTCTGCTGAACGTGCTCCTCGGACTCGCCCGGGAAATCGCCGTAGGGGATGTTGCAGCGGTCGTACTTGACCAGGTCGACGCCCCACGACGCGAACGTGGCCGCATCCTGCGCCTCGTGCCCGTAGCTGCCGGGGAGCCCGGCGCACGTGGTCGTGCCGGCGTCCTCGTAGATGCCGAGCTTGAGTCCGAGGCTGTGGACGTAGTCGGCGACCGGCGCGATCCCGTCCGGGAAGCGAGTGGGGTCGGCGACCAGGTTCCCGGAGGAGTCGCGGCCCCCCGTCATCCAGCAGTCGTCGATGTTCACGTAGTCGTATCCGGCCGCCTTCATCCCGTTCGCGACCATCTCCTGCGCGGTCTGCTCGACCAGTTGTGCGTTCACCCCGCAATACACCGAATACCAGTCGTTCCAGCCCATCGGTGGCGTCAGCGCAAGCCCGTTGTTCTGCGCAGAGGCACTGGCGGCGGTCGCTGCGAGCGCGGCCGCGCACACGCAAGCGGCGAGCGCGACGACGCGGACCCGCGGCATCCGCATACGATGCCGGTGTCGACGCCTCACGAGCGATCCGCACCCCACGGATGAGATTTTCCGCCAACGTCAGCTTCTTGTTCAAGGACGCACCGTTTGCTGCGCGGTTCCGCCGGGCCGCCGACGCCGGATTCCGCGGCGTCGAGTTCATGTGGCCGGGCGCCGACCAGATCGACGCGGTGGCCCGGGCGCTCGAGGAGACCGGTCTCGAGGTCGCGCTGTTCAACTTCGACGCCGGCGACATGGCCGCCGGCGATCGCGGGCTCGCCGGCGACCCCGGCCGCCGGGCTGAGTTTCGCGCCAACGTCCCGATCGCGCTCGAGCTCGCGGCCCGCGTCGGCTGCCCGCGGCTGAACGCCCTCGTCGGCGTACACCGGCCCGGGCTCGACGTCGAGGCTCAACTCGAGGAGGCGCGCGAGAACGTCGCCTGGGCTGCCGAGCAGGCCCGGGCGCAGGGCGCCAGCATCACGATCGAGGCCGTCAACTCGCAGCAGAACGGACCCTATCTGCTCGACACGACGGCAAAGGCGACCAGCTTCATCGACGCGGTCGGCGCTGAGAACGTCGAACTCCAGTACGACGTCTACCACATGCAGCGCATGGAGGGGAACCTGGCCGAGACGATCACGCGCGTCCTGCCCCGGATCGGCCACGTCCAGATCGCCGACCCGCCTGGGCGCGGGGAGCCGGGGACCGGCGAGGTCAACTTCGCGTTCGTGCTGAGTCTGCTCGACCGCAGCGGATACGGCGGCTGGGTGGGGTGCGAGTACAACCCGACGACCGCAACGACCGAGGAAAGCCTCGGCTGGATGAGGGAGCTTGGATATGCCTGAAACCAAGATCGGATTCATCGGGCTGGGAATCATGGGCGCGCCGATGGCCGCCAACCTCCGAAAGGCCGGCTATCCGCTCGTCGTCCACAACCGGTCCGAAGCCAAGGTTGAGGAGTTCGTGCGGGATGGCGGGGACGCCGCGGCGACGCCTAAGGAGGTCGCGGAGCGTACAGATGTGGTGATCACGATGCTGCCCGACTCGCCCGACGTCGAGCAGGTGTACCTCGGCGAGGACGGCGTGATCGCGGGGACGGGCGCCGGCATGCTGCTGATCGACATGAGCTCGATCGCGCCGGCAGTGGCGCGGGCGGTGTTCGACGCCGCATCGTCGGCGGGCGCCACGGCGCTGGATGCTCCCGTCTCGGGCGGTGACGTCGGCGCACGCGAAGGGACGCTGTCGATCATGGTCGGCGGCCCTGAGGACGCGTTCGAGCGGGCACGGCCGCTGTTCGACGTGCTCGGCAAGACGGTCGTGCGGCTCGGCGAGGCCGGGGCCGGTCAGACCGCGAAGGCGTGCAACCAGATCATCGTCGCGGTCACGATCGAGGCCGTCAGCGAGGCGCTCGTGCTCGCGTCCAAGGCCGGCGTCGACCCCGAGCGGCTGATCGAGGTGCTGTCAGGCGGGCTCGCCGGCAGCCGCGTGATGGAGGTCAGGCGCCGGAACTTCCTCGAGCACGACTTCACGCCGGGGTTCAAGCTCGAGCTCCACCACAAGGATCTCGGGATCGCCCTGCGGACCGCGCGGGAGCTCGGCGTGTACGTCCCCGTGACCGCGATCGTCGATCAGATGCTGTCGGCGCTCGAGGCCGCCGGCGACGGCGGTCTCGATCACTCCGCGCTGCTCACCGTGATCGAGCAGCAGTCCTCGCACCGGATCAACGAGTAGTCCGCTAGGTCCAAGCCTCCGGGTTGAGACAGCTCGCCGGCAGCCCGCCCGCGAGCAGCTCGCGCAGGTTGGCGACCACCGCCTCGCCGGTGCGGTCCAGGCCGAGCTCGGTGTAGGAGGACAGGTGGCCGGAGACGATCGTGTTCGGCGCCGACAGGATCGGGTCGTCTGGGGCCGGGGGCTCGTGCTCGAATACGTCGAGGCCGGCGGCGGCGATCTGCTCGCCTGATAGGGCGGCCGCGAGCGCGGCCTGATCGATCAACTCTCCGCGCGCGGTGTTGACGAGCACCGCGTGGCGGGGGAGCAACGCGAGCTCGCGCGCGCCGAGCAGCCGGCGGGTGCCGGGCGTGCTCGGGGCGTGCAGGGTGAGGACGTCCACCTGAGGAAGCATCGCGTCGAGATCGGTGAGGTCGATCTCGTGTTCCTTGACGAACTCGGGATCCGGGTTCGGCTCGAGCGCGAGCACGTGGCAGCCGAATGCGCGAACGCGGCGGGTGACCGCCCGTCCAATCGCCCCGAGCCCGACGATGCCGACGGTGGCGCAGGCGAGGTCGCGTGTGGGCTCGCCGGCGCGCCACTCGCCGGACCTGACTGTCGCGTCAAGCGCCGGCAGCCGCCGCAGACACGCGAGCATCAGGGCCAGCGCCATGTCCGCGACCGCCTCCGCGTTTACGGCGGGCGTCGTGATGACCGCGACGCGCGCGTCCGTCGCCGCGGCGATGTCGATCGCATCCGAGCCGGTGCCCCAGCGGAGGATCACCTCGAGCTCGGGCCGCGCCTCGAGGACGCCGCGGGTGTACGGCTCGCTGCCGGCGATCACCGCCCACGCTCCATCGAGGCCACTGACGACCGCCTCGTCATCGTGCGCCGATGAGAGTTCGTAGCGCTCGATCAGGTTGATCCCGGCGATCTGCTCGAGCTCGCGGCGTACGCGCTCGGCGGCCGCGATGCCGAGGACTACGGTGCGGGTCTGATTCGTCATCGGAACGGGTCGGGTCGGGTCGGGTCGGGTCAGGTTGGGGTGGGTGGGTGGGGTGGGTGGGGTGGGCGGGGTCCAAGTCTTAGGGCCCAGGCCCATCATGATGACTGTTCGCGGCCTACGTCCACGTCCTCACGGGCGCGTCGGGGACCACGGGCGCGCGGTGGGTCGAGGATACGACTGCGACGGAGGCCGGGCCGACCGGCGCGATCCGGTTCCACATCGGGGTCACATGGCCCTGGTTCCAGGCGGGCGCCATGTCGCGGACCTGCGGCAGCGAGGTCGTCGAGTGGCCGACGCTGCCGCTGCCGAGTGAGACGGCGATGAGGACGACGGCGAGTGCTGCCGCGACGAGCGCGACGAGTCCCGACCGGCGCGAAATGTTGACGACCGATTCCGGATAAGAGGCGAACTGAGTGGTGAACATGGTGGGCTCCTCCTGCGGGTCTGTTGGTGTGGAATTCACGGTCCGGCTTGCAATGGGGAATCTCCCACCGGCCGTTAGCGCCGCCCACGTCGGTTGACCCGTGCGGAATGCGTCGTTTGACCCAGACTCGCGGTCGTCTGCGTTCGTACATACCCGAGCGTGCCTACGCTCGTTGCCGCTCCACCCGCCGGCGCGCGCGGCGCCGCCCCAACCGTCAGCTTGTCGGCGCGGTCAGGCTCTCCGGGGGGTCCTCGGCGTCCAGCTCCGGAACGCCCGGAACGGAGAAGCGGTGGCTGCCTATCCGCTCGGGCGGATCGCCGTGGAGCACCCACAGACGATTCTCGGCGCGGCTCACGGCGCCGGCCCGTACCAGCTCGCCCATCGCGGTTGTCACCGCCGGCCGGTGCGCCCCGACGAGGGTCGCCAGCCGCTCGTGCGACAACGACAGCGGGATCGCGATGCCGTCTGACCGGACCCTGCCCCATCGCTCGGCAATCTGCCACAGCGTTAGCAGCAACCGGTCGTCAACCCGCGGGTGATGGGAGATCGCAAGCGACACCGCCAGTGCGTGGGCTCGACGCGTGCCGCGGCTGAACAGTTCGAGCCCCAGCTGCGGCCACGGGTTCATCCGCAGCACCAGCTCGTGGTCGAGCACCGCCAACCGCGTCGGCTCGAGCACGACCCATCCGACCTCGGACTTCACGTGCGTTCCCGTCGGGTCCCAGCCCCACGGCCGCAGCACGTCGGCGTCCCCGATCAGCTCGACGCAACGGCGGCCGAGCACCTCGACCTCGCGGCTGAGCAGCCCGTCGATCACCAGGAATCCCTGATGGTGCACGTCGGGCTCGAGCGCCTCGGCCGCCTTCCACTCGCCCGGCGACAGCCGGCGAACGCGCGTGACCGCTTCGCGACGCGCCCGTACGCGCTCGGCCGGGTCGAGCAGCTCCCCCAGGTCCGTGTCAGCATCGACGATGCTGATGACCTCAGCGCCGGGGACGGGGCTCATGCGCTCAGAACCAGTCCTCGACCTCGATCGACCAGCGGGCGCTGTCCCACCCGGACTTGATGTTGATCTGGTAGAGGCCGGGCCCGGTGTTGAACACGCGGGTCTCGCTGCTGCCGTCGTTGAGATCGAACGACTGGTCGGTCGAGTCCGTGCCAAGACCGAGCACCCGCGCGCTCGGTCCGTTGCAGAACAGCACGAAATCGCAGGTCCCGTCGTAGGACATGCTGTAGACGACCCGCCATTGCTGGCCCTTGATCTGGAACGGAACCGAGTGGCCACCGCCGTCGGCGCTGAACGACGTCACCGCCCGCCACGTCGGCGCTTCGGCGACGAACAGCTCGACCGTGGCCCGCTGCTTCAGTTGACCGCCGGCCGCGGGCGACTGGCGGGTTACGACGCCGGGAACGGCGCCGGGCGCCGGCACGTTCGTGACATCGGCGTTCAGGCCGATGTGGTGCAGCGTCGAGCTGGCGCTGGTCGCGCTTCGCCCGGTGAGCTTCGGCACCTTGATCGGGGCCGGCCCCTTGCTGATCGCGACGCTGACCGACGAGGAGGCCTTCACCCGCGCGCCGGCCGAGGGGTTCTGCGCGAACGCCGTACCCGGCCGGGCTCGGTTGTATCGGTGCGCGAAAGTGGCGTGCAAATGAACGCGGTTCAGCTTCGCGGTCACCTGTCTCGCGGTCAGCCCGTGGAGCTGCGGGAGCGCCACGGTCGCGGGTGCGGTCAGCGCCCGCGCCGCGAGGAGCATCGACCCGAGGACTACGAGCGCGAACAGAAAAACTGCCGCGCTGCGCCGGCGCCCGGCCGGGTTCACCGTCCGCCGCGGGCTCATCCGCGGCGCCGGGCGAGTCGGCTCGATCCCATCCCGCAGCGTGCGCGTGTCGCTCGCGAAGATCTCGGTCGTGTCCTCGCCGGTCTCGGCCGGCGTCATGAGCCAATCGGTCTTCGACGCCGGCGTACCAGCGGTACCGCCGGCGCCACCGGTGGCGCTGCCGGCGGCCCGAGCCCGCGCGCGGGCGAGCGCGCTGCCCATCTCCGCCGCGCCCTGATACCGGTCCGCCGGGTCTTTGGCGAGCGCGCGCCGGACGACACGCTCGAGCGAGCGCGGAGTCCCCGGCGGCAGCGGCGGCGGCTCCATCTGCACGTGCTGGAGCGCGATCTCGACCGCGGACTCGCCGCCGAACGGTGTGCGGCCGGCGAGCATCTCGTACAGCACGACGCCGGCGCTGTAGACGTCAGTGGCGGGCGTGACCGGCAGTCCGCTGGCCTGCTCGGGCGCCATGTACCGAGGGGTGCCGACGATCGTCGCGGTGCCGCCGTCGGTGCTCCCCTCGGCGAGACGAGCGATCCCGAGATCGCCGACCTTGACCTGGCCGCGACCGGAGATCAGGACGTTGGCCGGCTTGATGTCGCGGTGGACGATCCGCTCGGCATGCGCGTGCTCGAGCGCGCGGCACAGCTGTTCGGCGATGTCGCACGCTTCCGGTACGGCGATCGGGCCGGCGCGCTTCAGGCGAGCCGCGAGGCTCTCGCCCTCGACGAGCTCGGTAACGAAGTACAGGCCTTCCTCGGCGTGGCCGACGTCGAAGATCTGCACGATCCCCGGATCGCTCACGCGGGCGAGCAACTGGGCCTCGCGTTCGAAGCTCTCCGCGCCGTCGGGGTCCTCGGCCCACCACGGCTTGATCACCTTGATCGCGACCGCGCGCGCGAGCCGCCGGTCGTACCCGCGGTAGACGCGGCCGAACGTCCCCTCGCCGATCAGCTCTTGGAGCTCGTACCGCCCGTCGAGCGCGCAGCCGGCCAGATCAGGTGCGTACGGCATCGTGTGTCACGCCCCTCGCGCTGTGTCCAGCTCGCGGTTGAGGGATGACTTGAGCATGCTCGAGTCGGCGCCAACGGTGATCATGTTGAAGCCAGCCTGGGCATACCGCTGGGCGGCGCGGGCGCCGGCGCAGTGCATTCCCGCGACGATTCCATGGGCGACGCACGTCTCGCGGATCCGCTCGATCTCGCCGGACAGCGCCCGGCGGTCCTCCCCGAGGTCGTCGACGATTCCGCCGGGCCGCAGCCCGAGCGCGAGCGACAGATCCGACGGCCCGATGTACAGCCCGTCGAGACCGGGGGTGGCCGCGATCTCATCGAGGTTGTCCAGCCCCTCGCGCGTCTCGATCATCGCGAAGCACAGCGCGTCCCCGCCGAGGTCCGCGGGGTCGGCGGAGCCCATTACGAGCTCGGCTCGGGCCGGCCCGTACGAGCGCTTGCCGTGGGGCGGGTACCGGCACGACTGCACTCCGCGAGCGGCGTCGGCGGCGTTGTCGATCAGCGGCAGGATCACGCCGGCGGCGCCGAGGTCGAGCGCGCGCATGATCAGCCATGGCTCGTTCCACGCCACCCGGACCATCGGCACCGAGCCGCCGGCCTGGGTCGCCTGGAACATCGAGACCAGCGTCGCCTCGGTGCTCAGTCCGTGCTGGAGATCGACGCACACGTAGTCGTAGCCGGCGAGCGCTCCGAGCTCCGCCGTATGCGAGCTCGGAATCACGGCCCACACCCCGAACGCGGGCTCGCCGGACTCCAATTTCGCACGCAGCCGCTTGCCCGCCGAGATCACAGAGCCCTCCATAGACGGACCAATGGTATTAGGGGACCGTCGTGGCCGGTTTTTGACCGGGCCGCCACACCCCGCGGGGCATCGCGGCCGTCGACATCGGAGTGCCGACGTTTCCCAGCGCGTCGACCGCGATCAACCCCCCGCTCCCGCCGCACTCCGCGACCGCCGCCATCGCCGCCTCTGCCGCCGCCTCGAGCGTCGCACCGTGCTCGACGAGCGCCGCCACGAGCCGCGCCGCGCCGGCGCGGATGAACGTCTCCCCCTGCCCGGTGCACGACACGGCGACGTGCCGGTCGGCCCAGGTGCCGGCGCCGATCAGCGGCGAATCGCCGACCCGGCCGGGACGCTGGCCGTGCAGGCCGCCGGTCGAGGTGGCGGCGGCGAGCAGACCGGTGGCGTCGAGACAGACCGCGCCGACGGTCTCCCCGGCTCCCGCCAGTCGCTCCTCGCCGGCTCCACCGTCCCCCGGGCGCCGCTCAGCCAGTCGCCGGCGCTGGCGCTCGGTCACGAACTCGGCGGGGTCCCACTGCTCGAGGCCGTGCGCCAACGCGTGCGCGTCCGCGCTCGCGCCGGCGAGCAGCACCTCGGGCTCGTCGAGCAGCGCCACCGCGGCCGCCACCGGATGCGCCGTCCGCGTCATCATCGCCACGCCTCCCGCCGCCCGGTCGCTCCCGCGCATGACGGCCGCGCTCAGCTCAACCGACCCGTCCGAGCACAGCGCGGACCCGTAGCCGGCGTTGAACAGCGAGAACGACTCCATCACGATCACCGCGGCACGGACCGCCTCGACCGCGCCACCGCCGCCGTCGAGCGCCTGCGCACCCGCGTTCAGCGCGGCCGCGAGTGCTGCGTGGCACTCCGCCTCGTGCTCGCGGAGCTCGTCGGTGAGGCCGCCGGCGCCACCGTGCACGACCACGACCGGGGTGTCGTTTTCGAGCCCATGGTGATCTGTCGCTCGCTGCATGTCGGCGTCATGTTTACCTGAGGCTCCCGTGGAGGAGCGGGTTCGAGGGACCGGAGGGAACATGCGTGCATCGCGCAGGTGCGTCGCACTCGGCATCGCCGTGGGATCGCTGGCGCTGTGGCCGGCCGGCGCCGGCGCGGCGCCGATCGACGTGGCGTCCGACCACGCGGCGTTGGTGGCGTACCACAGCTACGTGGCGGGTCTGCTGTCGAATGTTCCGGCCATAAAGACGGCGATTGATAAGTACGTCTCTTCGGTCGCGGCGCGGTGCCCGGGCGTGCTGGCGCCGCTTGCTCTGCTGCCGCCGGGCTCAGCCAACCAGGGCGCGCTGCTCGCGGTTGTCGAGGAGCTCGGCGAGGATCTGGGGATCGCCTCGGACGGGCCGCTTCGTGGCCCACTGTCGAACCTGGCGGCGGCTCTCACGAGGTTGCGCTGGTCGAGCCCGGAGACGGACCGTACGATCAGGGGCTACCTGACCGCGCAACACCGGCTGCTGGCGCTGGGCCCGAGTCGCCTGTGCACGGACCTAAGGGCGTTCGCCAGTTCAGTCGGACAGCAGACGCCGCGGGGGACGCTCCGGTGGTTGGCCAAGGCCGGCCGAGTGGTTTCGGACCGGGAGAATCGGTTCACTGCCTTTGAGGCCGTCCTCGCGGGATTCGCCCGCCCGGCCGACGCAGGCCTCATCCATGACATCGACAGGACGTCGGGGCGTTTCCAGACGGCCGTCAAATCGAGCCTGACGCCGGCCGCAAGGAGGCTCCTGGCCGCCCTCGGGCTGCCAGGCTAGACGGGCGCCACCGGCTCGACCATCTCGCGGAACAGCGCATCGAGCGTCGCCACCGGGTCGTCGGTGAGCCCGGTGTGCACCTCCGAGAACTGGATGATCGTGCTCGACGGGGCGACGAGCCAGCCGAACCGCTCCGACGCCGGCAGCGTGGCGATCGCGCCGGCGTCGGAGTCCCCGGCCGCCACGTTCACGAGTGCCTCGAGGTGGGCGCGGACGTCGTTCGCCGAGGTGTCAGGCGCCAGCGCCGCCAGCCGGCGCTCGTCGAGTTCGACCTTGGCTCCGAGGAAGCCGCGCTGCCGGCAGAACAGGACGACGCCGGCGTTGAACCGCTCACCACGTTCGATCCGTGGGACGACGCGCAGGATCGCGTACGCGAACGGGCTACGCGCCGGCGCGGGCACGCTCCGCCTCGGTCGCGAACGATCCACTCCGTAGCCGGCGGCTCAAGTAATCGATAAAGGTCTCGCGGTCGTCGCCGCCACTCGTGAGCCAGTCGTCCGGGACGAGCGCAACCGCCTCGGCGAGCGCCCCCGCGCCGGCGGTCGGCGCCAGCCGACCGTGGGCCTCGAGGATCGAACCGGCGTGCGGCAACAGCACATGCTCGGCGATCAGCGGGAACGGCTTGTCCGCGTGTGCGGCCGGGTCGAGCCCGCCGTGCTGGAGATATAGCGCGGCGCCGTGGTCGATCAGCCACAGCCGGTCGTGCCAGATCAGGAGGTTGGGGTTGCGCGGGGTCCGGTCGACGTTCGTCGTCAGCGCGTCGAGCCACACGACGTCGGCGGCGAGCCGGTCGTCCGGCACCCACGGGCCTGCCGGCGTGTATGGGAGCGGGAGCGCCGGCGTGTACGGGAGCGCGCCGGGGAGGAAGTCGACGCCGAGGTTCGCGCCGGCGCTGTCGGTGATCAGCTGCTGGATCTCCGGGTCAGGCTCGGCCGCGCCCAGCACCGGATCGATCTCTACCGTGACCAGCTCGGGGACGAGCAGGCCGAGCCGGCGCGCCAGCTCGCCGACGATCAGCTCGGCGACCAGCGCCCGCAGGCCCTGGCCGGCGCCGCGGAACTTGACGACGTACAGGCCGTCGTCGTCGGCCTCGACGAGCCCGGGCAGCGAGCCGCCCTCACGCAACGGCGTGACGTAGCGGATCGCCGCGACGGAGCGCAGAACAGTCGAGATCGACATCGGCCGGGACGGTACCGGCTAACCCCTCACCCGCCCCATCCCCGGCGGTGAATGCGGCTTCAGCCACCCCCCGTGTGGCTAAGTCCGCGGTCGACCGGTGGCGCCGGCCGAAAGTTGGCTTAGCCCGGTGACGAGCGGGTGGCGAGATCAGGTCAGCTCGGCGTACGCCGCCGCCTGGACGTCGCGATGCACCTGCGGCAGCTCCGGGCTCTCCATCATGCGCTGCGTCAGCACGACGACCGTCAGGTCATGCGCCGGGTCGGCGACCCACGTGGTCCCGAGCCCGCCGTTCCAGCCGAACGCGCCACCGTCATACACGGCCTGGCAGTAGCTCCAGGACATCCGCGCGAAGAAGCCCGGGCCAAGCCCTCCGTGTGCCTTCTGGGCTTCGGTGAGCTGGTCGGTGGTCATCGCGCGGACAGCGGCGGGCGGCAGCACCTGACCGCCGCCGGCGAGCAGCATCCGCGAGAACGCCAGCAGGTCGTCGACGGTCGAGACTAGGCCGGCGGAAGCGTCACCGAACGCCGGCGGCCGGCTCCACCCCCCGCGAGGCTCGTCCCAAACGACGAGCCCCTCGGGCTTCGCCGCGTACACGGTCGCGAGCCGGTCGGTGTCGGACGTCCAGAACGCCGTGTCGCGCATCCCCAGCGGCTCGAACAGCCGCGTCGTGAGCACGTCCGCCAACGGCTCCCCGGTGGCGCGAGCGAGAAGCACTCCGAGCACCGATGCGCCGGTGTTGTACATCCACCGCTCCCCCGGCTGGGCCAGCAGCGGGAGCGTCCCGAGCCCCGCGATCCAGGTGTCGGGGTCCGGCTGCACGGCCGGGTTGGGCGGGCCGATCGTCGACAGCTTCAGCTCGCGCTCGGCCGCGACGACCGGCCACGGCGGGCGCGCCGTGAACATCTCGGCGACCATCCCGAAGCCGAACGTGAACGTCAGCAGGTCGCGGGTCGTGATCGCGCGCTCGGCTGGGACCGTCTCCTCCAGCGGTCCGTCCATCCGCGTCAGCACCCGCCGGCCGGCGAGCTCGGGGAGCAGGCGGTCGACCGGCTCGTCGAGCCCGAGCAGCCCCTCCGCGATCACCGCGAGCGTCGCCGCCGCGGTGATCGGCTTGGTCGTCGAGGCGATCCGGAACAGCGAGTCGCGGCGCGCCGGCGCGCCGGCGACGGCGAGCGTGCCGAGCGCCTCGACCTGCACCTCGTCGCCCCGGGCGACGAGCGCGACGAGGCCGGGCACGTCCGAGTCGCCGACGTGTGGCTCGGCGGCCGCCCGTACCCGTTCGCGCCAGCTCATCTGGCGGCCTACAGGTTGACCGACGCCATTCCGGCCTCGTCGTAGCGGTCGCCGGCGACGGCGGGCAGCTCCGCGTCGATCCGGGCGAGGTCCTCGTCGGTCAGCTCGACGTCGGCCGCGCCGGCGTTCTGCTCGAGGTATTCGCGCCGCTTGGTCCCCGGAATCGGCACCACATCCTCGCCCTGGGCCAGGACCCAGGCGAGCGCCAGCTGGGCCGGGGTGATCCGCTTCCCTTCCGCGATCGCGGCCACCTTCGCGGCGAGCTTCAGGTTGGTGTCGAGGTTCTCGCCGCTGAAGCGAGGACCGTGCCGGCGGAAATCGTTGTCGTCGAGGTCGTCCGGGGACGTGAAGCGCCCCGATAGGAAGCCCCGCCCGAGCGGCGAATAGGGCACGAACCCGATCCCGAGCTCGCGGCACGCCGCCAACACACCGTTCGTCTCGGGTTCGCGCGACCACAGCGAGTACTCGGTCTGGACGGCGGTGATCGGATGGACGGCATGGGCGCGTCTGATCGTCTCGGGCGCCGCCTCGCTCAGTCCGATGTGCAGGACCTTGCCCTGCTCGACGAGCTCCGCCATCGCCCCGACGGTCTCCTCGATCTCCACGTTGGGGTCGACCCGGTGCTGGTAGAAGAGGTCGATGTGATCGGTCCCGAGGCGCTCGAGCGAGCCGTCGATCGAGCTGCGGACGTGGTCGGCCGAGCCGTCGAGCTTGCCGATCGTCGACATATCGCCGGCGGTGGCGGAGTCCATCCGGCGGGCGAACTTGGTCGCGATCACGTACTCGTCGCGGTGGCCCTTGATCGCTCGCCCGACGAGCTCCTCATTCGTCAACGGCCCGTACAGCTGCGCGGTGTCGAGGAAGTTGATCCCGAGCTCGAGCGCCCGCTGGATGGTGGCGATCGCCTCGCCCTCGTCGGTGGAACCGTAGAACGCGGACATCCCCATACATCCGAGCCCGAGTTCGGACACCTCGAGTGATCCAAGCTTGCGCGTTTTCATTCGTGCTCCAGTCGTTGGCGGTGAAAACTGCCTTCCCCTCCAAGATACGACGCCCCGTCGCAGAGCTTCGAGGCTGCGAGCCAGAACACGGCGCGAGCCTCCCTCACCCCGCCCGCGCGGCCCTCACGCCACCTTCGCGCCGAACGCCTTCAGCGCGATCAACCAGAGCTCCCGCCACAGCTTCTGCTGGGCCATCTTGTGCTTCATTTGCCTATTACCCGCGGCCCTACCCGAATCGGATCATCTGGCGCGCACGACGAATCGCAGACCGCCCTTGGGGCCGAGTGTCGGCGTGGTCACGATCTGGGGGTCTGCGATCGACCGCGGCTCGAGCCTCACCCGGGTCAACAGCACGGCGGCGAGCGCGCGCAGCTCGTACTCGCCGAAGCGCTTTCCGAGGCACATGCGCGATCCGCCGCCGAACGGGATATAAGCGCCGCGCGGGAGGGCGGCCTCGCGCTCGGGCAGAAAGCGGTCGGGGTCAAAGCGGAACGGATCGGGGTACAGCTGCGGCAGGTGGTGCGTGGCCCAGGACGAGTAGTGGACACCGATCTCCGCCGGCACCGGCACGCCGCCGAGCGTGACGTCGCGCGTCGTCCGTCGCGGCCCCACCCACGCCGCCGGATAGCACCGGAGCGTCTCCTTCAGCGTCCGCTCGAGCACCGGCAGAGCCTGGCCGTCGAGCTCTGACGGCGTCGGGTTCGTGCCGCAGAGCACCTGATCGAGCTCCCGCTCGACCGCCTGGCGCGCCGTCGCGGTCCGGCCGAGCTCGTGCAGCAGGAACGTGAACGTGGTCGTGGTCGTGTCGTGGCCGGCGAACAGCAGCGTCACCGCCTGGTCGCGGACCACGCCGGCGGGCAACGGGGACCCCGCGTCGTCGGTGGCGGCCAGCAGCAGCCCGAGCACGCCCCGGCCGGGATCGCCGCGGCGCCGGCGCTCATCGATCTCCGCGCGGACGAGCGCGTCGAGCCTGGTGCGAGCGGCGATCGCACGGGCGAGCGGTGTCCCGCGTGCGGGCGGCAGCAGCTGGAGCAGGACCGGTTCGCCATGGATCGCGAGCGAGTCCTCGAACGCCTTCGCGAGCTCCTGCTCGCGCCCGCCGGCGGCGTCGAGCCCGAGCAGGCCACGCAGCGCGATCCGCAGGGCCAGCTCGCGGGTCCAGTGGTAGACCTCGAGCTCCTGCCCGTCGACGAGCGACTCGGCGGCGGCCACGGCCTCCTCGATCATCGTCTCCGCCACGCCGGCGACGTAGTCGCGATGGAATGCGGGGAGCATCAGCATCCTGAAATCGCGGTGGTACCGACCGTCGATGTTCAGCATCCCGTCGCCGAGCAGCGGCCACAGATCGGCGAAGCGCCCGTCGCGCCACGAGAACGCGTCGAACTCGCCGACCAGGATCTGGTGGTTGACCTCGGCGCCGACCGCCCACACGATCGGCTCGTGCAGCAGGCGGATCGTGAACACCGGGCCGAAGCGGCGCTCGTGCTCGAGCAGCAGCCCCAGCGGGTCGGAGATGATCCTCCGCGTGTGCGCCCAGCTTGGGGCGGTGCTGCCGGGCGGCAGCTTCGCCCGCCGGCGCACCCGCCGTTCGCGACGCACATCGGCGGCGATGCGCTGCACCAGCCCCAGCTCCATCGGCGCCGGCTGGGCACCGCCGATCGTGCGCGTCGGGGTGAGAACCTGGACGCCCGTCATCGCCCCGAACGCTAGCGCGCGGCCGGCGGATGTCGTGCCGGCATCAGCGTCCCCGCCCGTGTCAGCGACCGCGGCGGACGACGACGACTCGGACCCTGCCGGCCATCGAAGTGGGGAGCCGCACGCTCGCCTGAGCCCCGACCGAGACGCGGGCGGTGCAGCTGGGCGGCGGGCCGCCCAGCTTGCCCGCCACCGAGCACACCCAAGCCGTGACCTGGCCGCTGACTCCGCGCGCACGTCGCAGGCCGAGCATCCGGGACCCGCCCCGGGACCGGCGGGCGTCGCTTGCCGCCGACACCAGGCTGATCCGCGCGAACGCCAGAGTCGCCCCGCGGGCGTTGCGCAGCGCGGTCTGACCGGCGGACAGGACGACGGCCGCCGAGGAGGAGGACACGACCGGACCGACGGATCGGGCCGACCAGACGACGGCGCTTCCGGCGAGGTTCCACACGGTCTGCCTGACCCACAGAACCGAGCCGACGTCGGCCGGGGTGATCGTGTACCTCGCGACGTTGGGCGGGCCGGCCGCGACACACGTGTTCGTGCATCGCATCACCTGGGTGACGCTGCTCTGGAGCGGCGACCCGGCCCATGTGGCGCGGGTGATCTTCAGGGTCGCGCCGACGCGGCCCGGGCCTGCGGAGATCTGCGGCGGGGCCGTCCATCGCGGCGCCGTGGACGTCGTCACTGGGGCGGCAGCGCCCGATCCGGGTACCGGGCCGACCGCTGCACTCGTCGCGGTCGTCTGTCCGAAGGCGTTGGCCGCGGTCACCGCCACACGCACCTCGTCGCCGCCGTCAGCAGCGCCGAGCGTGAAACTCGAGCCGGTCGCGCCGGCGATGCTCGTCCATGTGACACCGTCGGCCGAGCGCTGCCACTGGTAGGAGAGCGAGGCCCCGGCCGGGCTCCAGCCGCCCGCGTACGTGTACAGCGTCTGCCCCTGGACCGCAAGGCCGCCGATCGCCGGAGGCGTTGTGTTGGTCGGCGCGGATTGGGTGGTGAGCTCCGAGTCGTAGCCATACATAATTCCGTCGTCGTTGTGCGCGACCAGCCGGTAGTGGTAGGTGGCCCCGGGCGCGAGGCCTGACAGCGCGCCGGTGACCGTGACGGGCGCCTGACCCGCGCCGACGTCGAGCGCACCGGTCTGCGAGCCGTAGGACGTGGTTGTTCCGTACTGCCAGTAATACGTCGTGTCGAGTCCGTTCGGGTAGACGCCGCCGCTGAGCGTCGCCGTCGTCGAGCCCACGCCGGCGGTGTACGTGTTGCCGAAGCCGTAGCCGAAAGAGGGACCGCCGATCCCGGGCGCACCCGGCGTCACCGCTCCGGAGATCGAGCCGATCCCGGTCGGGCCGTCATAACCGACCGCGGCGTCACAGATGTAGAGGATCGGCTGGCCGCAATCGCCGCTCCAGCCAGTGGTCGGGTCGTTGAGCAATGCGCTGTCCGTGTAGGCCCATTGCGGGGTCGTGCCGTCGACGCCGGTGATCGCCTCGTAAGCGGCGATCAGCGGCGTCGCGAGGCTCGTGCCGCCGTACTGCAACCAGCCGCCGGACGCCGAGTCGTAGATGATCAGGCCCGTGTCGGGGTCGGCGTCTGCCGACAGGTCGGAGTACGCGCGTCCCGCGCAGCCCAGCGCCGGCTGGTAGGCGGGCCTGGTCTCGTTCACGTCGCAGCCGGAGCCGGCTCCCCATCCCTCGTCGAGCGACCACGCGGACTCGCTGAAGCCCCGAGCGCTCTGGCCGCCGGTGGCCGGCGCGAGGCTGGTGCCGCCGGCGGCCGTTACCCCGGGGAACGCGGCCGGATAGGGGTCATCGCCGTCGTCAACGTACCCGTGGTCGCCGGTGGCCGCGATCACCGCCGCGTTTGCGAACGCGTAACTGTCGCCGATCGGCAACGGCGCGCTGTCGGTCCAGCTGTTCGAGATCTGGCTGGCGCCGGGGCCCGCCGGCGGCGGCGTCGCTGCCGCCGCGTCGGCATCGTGGAGGTCCGTTTCGCTCGCGCTGCTCGCCTCGACCAGCACGATCTTGCAGTTCGGGCACAGCGACGACACCGCGTCGAGGTCGAGTGACTCCTCGCTCTCCCAGCCGGGGTCCGGGTCCGGCAGCGGCGAGGACTGCCCGCTCTCGTTGACCTTCGCGAAGCAGTGGTTGGCCGTCGTGCACGCCGGCAGCCCGTACGTGCTGCGGAACACGCCAAGGTCGGACTCGGCGCTCGGGTCATCGCCGACGTCGACGATCGCCACCGTGTCGCCTCCCCCGGCGGTATCTGACAGATAGGTCAGGTCGTACGCCTGCTGGAGCCACGCCGGCGTCCCCGGCTCGGGCGGCGCGGCGCCGGCGTCGGCGTCGCGTCGCCGGGCGCGCGGACGAAATCCCCCGCGCACGCGGTCGGGAACACCTGGGTGAAGGTCGCACCGCCGTGCACATTCGGGCGGACTCGGGCGTGGGTCGAGCGGAGCACCAGCGCCTGCGCGGCGCAGCGCGCGTATCCCGCCGGCGCCGGCGGACACGCGGCCTCGGACGTCACCTGCGACGGGGCCAGGCCCGTCGATTGCGACAGTGCGCTCGCGATCGCCTGCGCAGTTGCCGCGCCAGAGCGAACGCCGGCGTGCACGCCGGCGACCCCGGGAGCGACAGGCGCCCGGGAGCCGACGCCGGCCCAGGCCGGCGACGCAGGGACGCACACCGCCAGCAGCGGCAGCAGGAATGTGAGCGCGCGACGGACCCCCAGGCCCACCGCGGGCCCTGTCGAGCGACGCATACCACCCTATTGGCCGCCGCCCTCGCGCGCCCGCGTAACGGGCGCGAATCTGGACGCATGTCGTGCGCCGCCCGCCTACCGACGGATCAGCCGGTACCAGTGACGCGGGACGTTGCGCATCGGTCCCGCCGGCTCCCCCTTGAAGATCCTAGTGACCACCCCCGCCGAGAACGTAGTGACCGCCCCCGCAAATACTCTCGCGCTCGTGGCGCGGTCGTACTCACGGGGGCGACCACTCGTCCCCCCAGCCCAACGTCGGGGCCAGGCCATCCTGGAGGTGGCGACTGCCACACTGCTACCACCGGCGTCCCAGGTACGACGCCTCGGCCACGTACCGTCCGGATCGCCGGGCCGCCCGGTCCTCAGCCTCGCGCCGCTCGATCATCGAGATGCGCTCGATCGGACTGATGCGCGAGCTCCCCTCGGGGGCGATGCGCGGGCTCCGGGCCGGCGCGGACCACGAGGACAGTCGCCGACTGGGCACGACTGCGAGCAGGCGTGCGCTGACCGCCTGCGGGTTCCCTCTCATGGGAGGTCTCCTTTGGGATTGTTTGTTTGCGTGTACGCGGACTGCCGTTGGCGGCAGCGCGCTATGTCACACGCGTGTCAGACGCGTGCGATATTGAGTGCCACTCGCGGTGTCACCTGACCGTGAGCGGGCAATAAAAAAGGCGACCCTCTGGGTCGCCCTCGCGATTGGTTCGGTATGTCGCGCTAGGGATCTAGCGCGCGAGCCTCTCCGCGAGGGTGACATTCTGAGACGGCGTGACGGCATCGAAACCGCGCGCGTGCGCCGGCGTCCGATCCGCTTCGGCCGAGAATGAATATGTCACGATGAGCATGAGCACGATGTTCTTCTCCTTGCTGCATTGGCAGGGTAACTCAGCGATCGGACAAATTCAAGGGCCGCGGACGAAAAACTGTCACCTCGTGCTCGGCGCCCCCAGGGGCGGCGGCTGGGGCGGACGGTGTTCGCGCCGACCTGGGACGACGGGGGCGGTCCGCGATCAGGTCAAAGACCCGGTGTGCTCGAGTACGCCCCTCGCCGCTTAGGGACGCGCCGCTCCCTCAGCAACCGAACCCGTCGAGCGTCCAGCGCCGGCAATCTCGGCCAAGGCGATCGACGCCGCCACGGCAGCGTTCAGGCTCTCGACCCCCTCGCGACCCCCCGGAATTCGCACCAGCGCGTCGCACTTCGTGCGCGTTCGCTGCCGCAGCCCCTGACCCTCGGCGCCGATGACCAGCACCGACTGGCGGTCGAACTCGGTCTCGCGGACCGTACTGTCACCGCGTTCGTCGAGCCCGTAGATCCAGTAGCCGTACTCGCGCAGGATGTCGAGGCTCCGCGCCAGGTTCGTGACCCGGAACACGTCGACGAACTCGGCGCCGCCGACCGCGATCCGCGCCACCTTCGGAGTCAGCTCGGCGGACCGGTTCTTGAGCAATAGCACGGCGTCGGCGCCGAAAAACGCCGCGGCTCGCAGCACGGCCCCGAGGTTCTGCGGATCGGAGATCTGATCGAGCGCGACCACAAGCCGGCCGGACGCAATGCGATCGAGGTCGTGCTCGCCGTACACCGCCCGCCGGACCGTGAACACGCACACGCCCTGGTGCTTGTCGTCGTCGGTCAGACCGGTCTCACGGCGAAACTCCGGCCACGCCACCAACTCGGGCTCGACGCCGGCCCGGCGCGCCGCCTTGATCGTGTCGGCGTGGTACTCGGGCTTGCCGCCGAGGATCACGCGCCGGACGTCCTCGGGCCGCTTGAGGAACACGGCCCGGACCGAGTGCTTCCCGTAAACCATCTCCATCCGGGCCACGATAGCCCGCGGACCCGCCCCGCACGGCCCCGGCACCAGACATGCCCCCCGCCCCGGCCCCCGGACCCAGGGCGCACACGCTCACGCGCGTGACAGGTACCTGCCCTCGCGCGTGTCGACCTTGATCGTCTCGCCCGTCGAGATGAACAGCGGCACCTGCACCACGACGCCGGTTTCGAGCGTCGCCGGCTTCGTCCCACCGCCCGAAGCGGTGTCGCCGCGCAGACCGGGATCCGTCTCGGTCACCTCCAGATCGACGGAGCCCGGGACCTGTACGTCGCTCGCGCTGTCGTCGATGAACAGGATCTCGACCTCGTCGTTGACCTTGATCCACTTGAGCGTGTCCTTCAGCGTGGCCTCCGGCAGCTCGATCTGCTCGTAGGTCTCGGTGTTCATGAAGTGCGCGGCCTCGCCGTCTGAATAGAGGAACTGCATCCGGCGCGCCTCGCTCCGGACCGAGCGCAGCTTCTCGCCGGCGCGGAACGTCTTGTCGATCACCGCACCGTCGCTGGCGCGGCGGAGCTTGGTTCTGACGAACGCGGCGCCCTTGCCGGGATTGACGTGCTGGAACTCGATCACCTTGTAGACGGTCCCGTCGACCTCGACGTGATTGCCGCTCTTTAGCTGATTTGTGCTGATGGACATAGCGCGGACGAGCATAGCGGCGGACCTGGGGTTGACACCGGCACCGCGTTTCGAGAGGCTCCGTTCAGGCAGTGTGCCGTCGAGGAGAGCGAGGGAACATGGGTCGTGTGAGAGCGTGCGCATGGGTACTGGCGGTTCTGGTGATCGGAGGCCTCCCCGCGGTGGCGCAAGCCGCAGCGACGCCAAATCCCGTCGGGGAGCTCGACTGCAACGGCCTCAGCCCGATTCAGGCGTCGGCCCATCCGACCGCTGCTTGTGCCGACCCCCGCGGGACGTGGGACGGGCGGTTCTACGAGCACGGCCACTACATCGGCCACGATGAGCCGTCGGTGCGGTACATCTCGAACACACCCGGTTCGGGCGCGGACGTCACCTACGTCGAGAGGCTCGGCAAGGATCCCGCGCAGCTGCCGACCGTCAGGAAACCGGGTGGCGACGTCACCCACTTCTTCGAGCTATCCGTCGCACCGTGGTTCTCGATGGACCTGTGCGATCCGAACTCGAGCCCGCTGACCCCTTGCACTCCGGTCTCGGACACGAATGCGCCCACGGCGTCCTTCCCCGGAGGCGGCAACGCATTCATGGAGCTCCAGTTCTACCCGCCCGGCTTCGCGCCGTTCTCCGACAACATCAGTTGCGACAACAAGCACTGGTGCTCTGCTCTGAATATCGACAGCCTCGAGTGCAACGCCGATCTCTCAACCTGCAACGGCAACTGCGAGGAGCCGGTCAACTTCGCCTTCATCCAGCACGACGGCGTTCCCACCGGGCCGCCGAGCCCCCAGGAGTCGGATCTGGCGACGTTCACGCCGAACGGCGACACGCTGCTGATGAGGCCAGGAGACACGATCGTCATCCACATCTTCGACGCCAAGCTGAAAGGGGGTGGTCGCGCGCTCGAGGTGACCGAGGACGACGTGACCAGCCGAACGTCGGGATTCATGATCGCGTCGGCCGTGAACGGCTTCATGAATACCAGTCCGACCGACCCCAGCTGTCCGGGCACGCCGTTCAACTTCCAGCCCGAGTACTCGAGCGCGGCTGCCAACAACATCATCCCGTGGGGATTCGGGGCGTACAACATCAACAGCGAGTTCGAGATCGGCCACTTCGAGCCGTGCACGAGTCTCACCGGGCCAAACACCTCCACCGGCGACACGTACTGGACCAACTGCGTCGGCCCGTATGAAACGCAGGCGGAGGATCCGGACCTCGAGCCCGACGACAGTCCGTGCTACCCGTTCGGAGATACTCACGGAGGAACGACGCCACCCAACCTTGTGACCGGGTGCGACGTCTTCTTCGACGCGATCGGGGACCTCGACTACGACGGCACCTCGTATTGGGCCGACTGGCCGACATCGGCCTATCCGACCAGGTTCCCAGGAGCGATCGCGCAGGCTCAGCCGACGACAGGCAGGGGCACGCCCTATCCGAAGATCCAGTTCGTGACCGACCTGTCCGCCACCGAGGAGGGCTGCGACGTCACGAGCGGCGACGGGTGCGTGATGCCGCCACCCGGACCGGGCAACTTCTATCCCTACTGGACGCTCGCGCGCGATCCCGAGCTCGGCTGCACCTGGCAGTTCGGGAATGCCGGTCGCACCGGGCAATCGTTCGGTAAGGACGCCCAGTGGGGCTCCGTAACCCCGACATCTATCGGCGCCTTCCAGAGCGCGATCCTGCCGAATCCGAGCTGTTTCTCCCAGCGGCAGTGATGGTCAGTCGTACGCCTTCTCGCGCTTGAGCTCGGCGAGCACGCCGGCGGCCTAACCTTCGGCCGACGACGGCTGAGTACTCCACCTACTTCCGCCCGCGAGGTATAGACGGCATCGAGGCGCTCCACGCCCGATTCGTGAAGCACGCCTACCGGCCCCACTCGCACCCGACCTGGACGGTGGCGGTCGTCGAGCGCGGAGCCGCCCGGTTCGACCTCGACGCCACCAAGCAGCGCGCCGGCGAGGGGGAGCTGTTCGTGCTCGAGCCCGAGGCCGTGCACACCGGCATGGCGGCGGTCCCGGAAGGGTGGGCTTACAAGGTCCTGTACATCGAGCCGAGCCTGCTCCACGACTGGGCCGAGCGCGACGGCGCCGCGCCCCGAGCCGCTCGCTGGGTCGTGTTCCGCGACCGGGCGCTCCGCGGTGCCCTCGAACGCGCGCACGAAGCGCTCGCCGCCGAGCCGCCGGGCGAACTCGCGATCGATGAGGCGGTCCTCGCCGCGGTCAGCGCGCTGGCGCCGCACCTGCGGCCGGGACCGCGGGCGCGCGGACGCGACCGGGCCGAGCACGCGGCGGTGCGTCGCGCTCGGCGTCACCTCAGCGAGCGCTGGGATCAGCGCGTCACGCTGGCCGAGCTCGCCGCCGCGGCCGGGCTCAGCCGGTTCGAGCTGGTCCGGAGGTTCGGCGAGCAGAACGGCGTCACGCCGCACGCGTTCCAGACCAACCTGCGAGTCGATCACGCCCGGGGGCTGCTGGCCGCGGGGATGTCGCCGGCGGCGGTCGCGGCCGCGTGCGGATTCTCCGATCAGCCCCATCTCACGCGCGTGTTCAAGCGCGCGGTCGGCGTCAGCCCGGGGCGTTACGCCCGCGCGGTCGGTCCCTGACCGAGGACGGACCGCAAGACCCCAAGACCGCAACTTCGTTCAAGACATCGCGCGCACCCGGCGGCGATCATGTTGCCGATGGGCGTCGGACAGTTCGACACGAAGATCGCGGTCGTGGTCCGCGACGACCTCGCGGCCTGGCAGCGGCTGAACGTCACCGCGTTCATGATCAGCGGCGTCACCGCAGAGGCCGGCGCTGGCGTGATCGGCGAGGACTACCTCGACGCCGACGGACGACGCTACCTGCCGCTGCTGATCCAACCCGTGCTCGTCCTCGAAGCAACCGCCGCCAAGCTCAAGACCGTCCGCGAGCGCGCCGAGCGCCGCGGCGTCCCGATCGCCATCTACACGAACGAGATGTTCGCCACCGGCAACGACGAGGACAACCGCGCTGCCGTCCGCGCCGTCGCCACCGAGGAGCTCGACCTCGTCGGGATCGCGGTTCGCGCTCCACACCGCGACGCCGACGCGGTCCTCCGCGGCCTGAAGCGCCACCCGTGACGCTTTAGGATCGCGGCTTGCCCACGCCCTGGCCGCAAACGCCGCCGACAGCGGCGCACAGGTCTGCCTACGCGGACGCGACCCGCAAGTCGTTCTGGCTCGACACGCTGCCGGCGCGCGAGCCGCACGCGCCGCTCGACGAGGTGCTCGACGCGGACCTGTGCATCGTCGGCGGCGGCTACACGGGACTGTGGGCGGCGCTGTACGCGAAGGCGCTCGATCCGGCGCGCGAGGCGGTACTGCTCGAGGCGACCCGCTGCGGTGCCGGCGCCAGCGGGCGCAACGGCGGCTTCCTCCAGTCCTCGCTCACGCACGGGATCGGCAACGGCCTGTCGCGTTTCCCAGATGAGCTCGAGCAACTCGAGCAGATGGGCCTCGAGAACTTCCACGCGCTCGCCGCCGACCTGGACCGACTCGGGATCGACGCCGAGTTCGAGACCGCCGGCGACCTGATCGTGGCGCTCGACCCGCGCGAGCTCGCCGACCTCGAGGAGGAGGCCGACCTTACGCGACGGTTCGGCCACGACGCGGAACTACTCGACCGCGAGCGGATCCGGGCCGAGGTGAACTCGCCGATGTATCTGGGCGGCCTGTGGACCAGGACGGGTTCCGCGCTCGTCCACGCGGGCAAGCTCGCCGACGGCCTGCGCGCGGCGGCGGTGCGCGCCGGCGTGCGCGTGTGCGAATACAGCCCGGTCCGCGACCTGAACAAGACACCCGCCGCGGTAGCGGTCACCACCGAGGGCGGGATCGTCAACGCGCGGCGAGTCCTGCTCGCGACGAGCGCCTACCCGCCACTCGTGCGCGCGATCGGCCGCTACATCGCGCCCGTGTACGACTACGTGCTCGTGACCGAGCCGCTCGACGAGCGCATGCGCGCCGCGATCGGATGGGCGGCCCGTCAGGGCGTCAGCGACCTCGGCAATCAGTTCCACTACTACCGGCCGACCGCCGACGGTCGGATCCTGTGGGGCGGGTACGACGCGGTCTACCGCTACGGCGGTCCGGTCGGCCCGCAGCTCGACGACCACGAGCCGACGTTCGCCAAGCTCTCTCAGCACTTCTTCACGACGTTCCCGCAGCTCGCGGGCGTGCGCTTCAGCCATCGCTGGGGCGGCGCGATCGACACCTGCAGCCGCTTCTCGGTGTTCTTCGGCACCGCGCTCGGCGGCCGCGTCGCGTACGCGCTCGGGTACACCGGCCTCGGCGTCGGCGCGAGCCGGTTTGGCGGCCGGGTCGGGCTCGACCTGCTCGACGGGCGCGCCACCGAGGCGACCGCGCTCGACGATCGTCTGCCGGCGACCGCTGCCGTTCCCGCCCGAGCCGCTTCGCACGGGCGTGATCCAGCTGACCCGCAACCGGCTCGCCGCTGCGGACCGCCACGATGGTCGGCGCGGGGTCTGGCTGAGGACGCTCGACCGCCTCGGCCTCGGCTTCGACAGTTAGCTACTGCACCTTGCCGCGAGCGGCGACCTCCCACGTCGCCTCGATCCGGCCGCCTCGGTGCGCGTACATCACGTCGTGCAGATTGATGGTCGGGTCTATGTGGGACGGAATCAGCGTCACGCGGTCGCCGACGCGTAGCTCGCGACGGTCGGGCTCGCCGCTGGGCGTGAGCACGCCGTGTTCGTCGCCGCCGTGCTGGTAGCTCCAGCCCGGCACGCCAACGAGGCGCGCCGGGCCTGAATCGTCGGTGAGCGTCTTGAGCCCGGCATCGATCACCGCGCGGTCCGGCGCCGGCCGGCTGATCACAGTCGCGATCGCCAACAGCGAGGACTCATAGGGAATCCCGCCCGTGTCCAGGTAGTCGGCGTCCATGAACGCGAACGATCCGGGCTGGACCTCGGTCACCGCCTCGTGGGCGGCGCAGAACTCCGACGTGCCCGTGCCGCCCGTCGTGACCACCTCGATGGCGTGCCCGCCCGCGCGTAGCTCCTCCGCGGCCGTGGCCAGCCGTTCCATCGACAGGTCGCAGCGCCGCCGGCGCTCCTCGGGGTCGCGCACATGCTGCAGGTTGCCCTCGTAGCCCTGGACTCCCACCACTCGGAGCCGCTCCAGCCCCCTGATTCGGTCGGCGAGCGCGAGCGCCTTCTCGGGCGACACCCCGCACCGGTTCTGCCCGACGTTGACATCGATCAGCGTCTCGAGCGCCCTGGGAAGAGCCGCGTCGATCACCGACGCCCCATCCCACGAGTCGACGACGATGCGAACCCGCGAACCCGGCCACTCCGAGAGCAGCCGAGCCAGCCGGCGCACCTTGACCGCGCCGGCGATCTCGGTCGTGATCAGCACGTCCTCGATCCCTCCGGCGAGCATCACCTCGGCCTCGCTCAGCTTGGCCACGCAAACCCCGACGGCGCCGGCGTCGAGCAGCAGCCGCGCGACCTCCGGGCTCTTCGCCGTCTTCAGATGTGGGCGCACGTTTACGCCCACCAGGCGGGTCATGCACGCTCGCACGTTCCGCTCGAACACGTCGAGGTCGACGGTCAGGCACGGCGTATCGAGCTCGTCCAGATGCACCGGGTCCATCGGTCAGCGGCTCTCGAGCGCGAGGCGGATGCCCAGCGCGATCAGCACGGCTCCGGTCAACCGCTCGACCCGCCGGACCCAGCCGCCGTCGACGAACGCCCGCCTGGCGCGCGCAACAAGCAACGCGAGCACCGAGTACCAGATGAGATCGACGGCAATGATCACCGCCGCCATCGCCAGGGAGCGCGACAGCGCCGCCACCGGGACGAACGTCAGCAGCGTGTGGAACATCCAGGCATCCTAGGATCTCGCGTCATGCAACCTCACATCGCTTTCGTCACCGGTGCAAGCTCGGGCCTCGGCGAGGCGATCGCCCGCCGCTACGCGTCGGCCGGCGTCAAGGTCGTGGCGGCCGCTCGCCGGGGCGACCGGCTCGATGCGCTCGTGGCCAAGTTCGGCGAGGCCTCGGTCCTGCCGATCGTGCTCGACGTCCGCGATGACGACGCGGTCGGCCAGGCCGTCCGGTCGCTGCCTCCGGCGTTCGCCGACGTCGACGTCCTCGTCAACAACGCGGGGCTCGCGCTCGGGCTCGAGCCCGCGCAGGACGCGGTGCTCGACAACTGGGAGCGGATGATCGAGACGAACTGCACGGGCCTCGTCTACATGACCCGCGCCCTCCTCCCGGGGATGGTGGCCCGGCGGCGCGGCCACGTCGTCAACATGGGCTCGATCGCCGGGACGTATCCGTATCCGGGCGGCAACGTATACGGCGCGACCAAGTCGTTCGTGCATCAGTTCAGCCTCGGCCTGCGCGCCGACCTGCACGGAACCGGCATCCGGGTCACGTGCATCGAGCCCGGCCTCATCGGTGGCACCGAGTTCTCCGAGGTGCGGTTCGCCGGCAACACCGAGAAGGCGGCCGGCATGTACGCGGGCACGGAGCCGCTCGGCCCGGAGGACATCGCGGCGGCCGTCGACTGGGTCACGTCCCAACCCGAGCACGTCAACGTGAACGTGGTCGAGCTGATGCCGGTGAGTCAGAGCTTCGCGGCCTTGCCGATCGACCGCGCCGGCGCCTGAACGCGCTCGGACCGCTCAGAGCGCGAGCCGCATCTCGTGCTGACGAACGACCGGCCGCGCGCCCAGACGCTCGAGCGCCCGCCCGGGCGCCTCGCCCACCGGCGCGTTCGACAGCCGCAGCCCGCGCTGGGACCCGGCCGCCGCCAGAATCGCGTCGGCGGTGGCGCCGTCGTCGACGCCCGCGATCTGGAGGATCGGGACCTGGTCGGCGTCGTCCCGGAACAGAGCTGCTGCCGCGACCTCGCCGGCGCGGTCGATCACGAGGCCCTGCACCGGCGCGCCGCGCGCTCGCATCCTGGCGACGCTTTCGTCGGAGCGCTGCCAGGGCTCGCGGCTCTCCCGGTGCACCGCGATCCAGGCCTGCGCGGCCTCCGGGCCGACCGGCCGCGACGCCGGGGCGCCGTCCGGGCGGGCCGGCAGCGACCACACGACCACGTCCCGCACAACCTCGAACCCGAGCTTCTCGTACAGCGCCACCGCCGGCCGGTTGACGTCGATCACCTCCAGCCACACCTCGCGGCAGCCCCGCTCACGCACGGCATCAAGCGCCGCGACCAGCGCTCGTTCGCCGAGGCCGCGCCGGCGGCACGGAGGCGCCGTCCCCATGCCGCCGACCCAGCCCGCCGCGGCGCGCCGCGCGATCAGCGCCAGCGCCGCCGGCCGGTCCTCGATCGTCACCTGTGAGCAGTCGAGATCGATGTCGTTGCCGTTCAGGTGGTCGCGAAACGCGACGTCGTCGAGTTGCATCGGCACGAGGTATTCCGAGAAGCCCTCGTTGAACAGCTTTCGCAGCAGCGGCCGGTCGAGCGTGCACGCGGGCTCAACCCTCACGAGGCGGTGCCACCGAGGAACGCCACCGGGTTCCCGATCATCATCTGGTCGATCTGGTCCTGGGTCACGCCGGCCTCGAGCAGCGCCGGCAGCACCTGGTTTGAGATCAGCAGATAGTCGGGCTTCTCGTTGGCGAAGGCCGGATTGCCGACGAAGAAGTCGAGGAAGCAGGCCGCGTCGTGGGACAGGTGGATGCGGTCCGCGTAGCCCTCGCCGACCAGCGCGACCAGCGTCCGGATCCGATCGGCGAGCGGGTTGAAGTGATCGATCCCGAACCGGTCGCATCCGAGCCACGCGCCGGCGTGCGCGATCGTCCGCAGGTAGTCGAGGTCGTTGCTGTCGCCGGCGTGCGCGATCACGATCTGCCGGGGTTCGACGCCATGGCGAGTCAGCGCGTCGAGGGCGAGCAGTCCGGTCCGTTGCTCGGCGTTGGTGTGGACCATCACCGGCACGCCGGTCTCGGTGGCGGCGATCGCGATCGCCTCGAGGATCCGGGGGATGTCCCCGACCAGCCCGTGCCGCTCGACCGTGCACTTCAGGAATGCCGCCTTTACGCCGGTGTCGTCGATCCCCTCGCGGATCTCGCGGACGAACAGCTCCGCGATCGCCTTGACGCTCCGGTAGGCGAGGAAGTTCGGCAGCTCGAGGAACGCGTACACGCCGCTCGCGACGATGATGTTGACGTCGGCCGCCTCCGCGACCTCGCGGATCCGCGGGACGTAGCGACCGAGCCCCGGCGCAGTCGGATCCACGATCGTGGTGATACCCGCCTCCCGCACGCGCGTGAGCTTCTCAACCGCGTCCGCGACGCGCTCCCGCTCGTCCCAGTAGCTCGGACCGTACGCGTGGCCCCAGTTCTGAAGCGCCTCGGGCTCCATGATGAATATGTGCTCGTGCATGAGCGTCCGGCCAAGGTTCTGCAGGTCCACCGGACCTCGCACGGTCTCGACACTTGCCACGGTCTCTCCTCTCTGGTTACCGGTGGCGTAGCGTAAACGGCATCTGGGGCCGCTTCGCGGCATCCGTGGGGCCATCCACCCCGTCCGGACGGGGCACACGGCCCCACGGACGCCGAGCGGAGCGAGGCCTCAAATCACGCCGGCGGGGATCGTGATCGTGACGTTCGCGCGCTTCTCAGCCGCGGTCTTGCCGACGCGCTGTGACCACGCGGCCGGTGAGCGCATCCACTCCGGGATGCCCGCCGGCGCGTCGAACTCGGGGATCTCGATCCGGTCGCCCGTGGCGAACGAGTCGCCGTAGGGGACGAGCGGGCCGGGCGTGTCCGGGTGGGCAATCAGCGGATGGAGCGTCGCCAGCGCCTGGTTCCAGTTCTGGAGCATCGCCGCGATCGCCGCTGCCAGCTTCGCCGGGTCGCCGCCCGAACTGCTCTCGGGCTCGGTTGGGTGCGTGACGTGCGCGTAGGCGGGCGAGTAGGTCTGCCCCACCGGCGTCTGCTTCCACTTCTGCCAGGCGTCGTCGGCCAGCGACCCGAGCGCCACCACGGCCTCGATCATGTTGCCGCCGAAGACGCTCCGCAGCCAACTGTTCCGGTAGTCGACGATCCCCGCATCGTCCTTGTGCTGCTCACCGCCCGTCTGGCCGTAGACCGAGTACAGGAACGTGTTGATCAGCAAGTAGCTGCGCGTGAAGCCGAGCTTCGCCATCAGGCCCTGGGTGCGGTGGCCGGCCTCGCCGACCAGGATCCGCCGGACGATCGCCTCGGACTGGGCGGGGTCCTGCCCGATCACGAGCAGCCGGGCGCTGCCGTCGAGCCGTCCGCGGTGGAAGATCGGGCCCCACTCGACTCGGAACGCCGCCGGCGGATACACGTCGGCGCCCGGGTAGACGCCGACCAGCGACGCATAAGGTTCGCCCACGGGGCCTGGGTCATATACGTGCGTCATGGCTCCAACCGTTGCGCGGGCCGGTGCGCCCCGGGCTCGCGCGCGAAAAGCTTACCGATGAATGGCCAGAGGTGTACGGTAGGCATATGCCTACCAGGGTCGGGCCGATCGACCCCGCCAACAGCCCCAAATGGGCGCTCGCCGGGCGGATCGTGACGATGGACCCGAAGTCGACGATCGTGATGGACGGAGCGATCTGGATCGCGGACGCCGCGATCGCCGCGATCACCAAGCGCGGCGACCCCGCCCCCGACGGGTTCGGCGGCGTAGTCCCGCTTGAGACCGGCGGGACCGTGTTCCCCGGCCTGATCGAGCTCCACAACCACATCGCCTACAACGCACTGCCGCTGTGGAACGTTCCCGAGCACTACACCAACCGCAACCAGTGGGGCAATGCCCCTGCGTATCACCAGCTCGTCACCGCGCCGATGAAGACGATCGGCGAGGCGACCGACCTGCTGCCGGCGCTGGTCCGCTACGTCGAGTGCAAGGCGCTCGTCGGCGGGGTGACTACCACGCAGGGCATCGCGCTGTTCAGTGCACCCGGCGTCCGGCGCTACTACCGGGGAATCGTCCGCAACGTCGAGGAGACCGGCGAGGTGGCGCTGCCCGAGGCCGGCAGCCGCATCGCCGACGTCGACGCGAACGACCCACAGGCGTTCCTCGCCGAGATCCAGAAGAAGACGTGCTTCCTGCTGCACCTGAGTGAGGGCACCGACACGGCCGCCCACCAGCACTTCGAGGCGCTCGCGCTTGGCGGCGACAAGTGGGCGATCGCCCCATCGCTCGCCGGCATCCACTCCGTCGCGCTGGCGCCCGCCGACTTCGCCGTGATGGCGACGCACGGCGCGTCGATGGTGTGGTCGCCGTTCAGCAACCTTCTGCTCTACGGCCAGACGGCGAATGTCGCCGCCGCGCTCGCCGCGGGCACGTCGGCGGAGCCGTTCAAGATCGGGCTCGGCTCGGACTGGTCGACAAGCGGCAGCAAGAGCCTGTTCGGTGAGCTCAAGGTCGCCCGCGTCTACAGCCAGAACAACGGGAACGTGTTCGGCGACGAGCAGATCGTCCGCCTGGCCACCACCGCGGGCGCCGAGATCCTCGGCTGGGAGAAGGCCGTCGGGTCGCTCGAGGTTGGCAAGCGCGCGGACCTGGTCGTCGTCGCGGGTCAGAACGACGCGGCGCCGCTGACCCCGCTGTTCGACGGCGACGAGCGCTCCGTCCAACTGGTGGCGATCAACGGCACCCCGCGCTACGGCACACCGGCGACTATGGTCGCCGACGGCCCCGGCCTCGAGCAGCTCGCGGTCGGCGGCGAGACCCGAGTGCTCTACCTGGCCCAGTCGACCGAGGATCCCGACGTCGCCGCGCTCGGCTACGCCGCGGCGGAGGCCAAGCTCGCGGATGCGCTGCAGAACATCAAGGCGATCAGGCTCGAGCAGGAGGCCAAGCACGGACCGGAAGCGCTCGCTGGCGCGCCGGCGGTGCAGGCGGGACATCCGCGGCTGGCGCTTGACGAGTTCGAACACACCGACTTCACGCAGCGTCCGCACCTCAAGCTCGACGGCCATGTGACCGGCCCGGTTGACAGGCCGGACGCGGCCGCGCCACCGATTTCCTCTCTGCTGTCGGCGATCGGACTCGATCCGCTGACCGTGGCGGACGATCCGCACTGGCTCGACAGCGTCGAGCACGAGATGAATCTGCCCGGTTACGTCACCCCAGGGTTGCGCACTTTGTACGAGGCCTGACGGCCCGCGCTTGCTATCACACTGGCCAAGCGCCAGAATAGGCCGCGGGGAAGCTAAAGACGCGAGGGCGTATGTCAGCCGACGGGGCAGCCGGGCCGCGGGGCATATTCATCAGTTACCGACGCGATGACGTGCCGGACGCTGCACGATCGCTCAGGGACCGGCTCAGTGAGCGTTTCGGTGAGGCGTCGATCTACTTCGACGTCGACGAGCAGCCCGGAATCGACTGGCAAGCGCGGATTCGCGAGCGTGGCGAGCACGCGGATGTGTTCCTGGCCGTAATCGGCCCGCGCTGGCTATCCGAACTGAAGGTGCGAACGGCCGCGGCCAAATCAAGTGGCGCCGTTGACTTCGTCCGACGCGAGATCGAGTGGGCGCTCAGCGACTGGCAGGGCGAGGTCATCCCGGTATTGATCAGCGCCACCGTGCCGACCGAGCGTGAGCTCCCGCGTTCGATCAAGGGATTGTGTCGTAAGCAGGCGGTCGGGATCAGACACGAGTCGTTCGACGCCGACGTCGCGCAGCTGATCACACAACTGGAACAGGTGAGTCCCGCGACGCATCAGGGAACGGCTCGCACGGACGACGCGCCCGACGCCAGTCCACCGGCAGCCACCGAGCGCCCGCGCGCTTCAGGCGTTCCACAACCAACTGACGATCACTATCTCGAGGTGATAAAGGGGATGACCAGGGGCACGGTCGTCCCGTGGCTCGGAGCGTCCGTCCGTGGAGCGCTGCCCGACTCCGGGTTCCTCGCCAGGCAGCTCGCGGAGGAGTACCCGGACCTCTCGCTTCAGTCTTCAGACCTCGCGGAAATCGCTCAGAGCATTCTGATCAGAGAGGGACGACGGGAGCTTCAGGAGAGCTTGCGTGAGCTGATCAAGCAACATTCTGAGCCGATCCACGTCCATCGATTTCTCGCAGCGCTCCCCGGACTTCTGCGCCGCAGTGGCTTGGCCGCCTCCTGTCAGCTGATAATCAGCACGAATTACGACCGGGCACTCGAGCGCGCGTTCGAGGACGTGAATGAGCCATTCGACTACGCGATCTATATGCCCAGTACGGGCCGATTCGTGCATTTCCCATGGGGGGAAGAGGACGACGAACCGCGCGCGGCGACAATCAACGACCCGGGGAATTACTTCGACTTTCCAATCGGAGACGATTACAGGCTCAAGCGCACGGTGATCGTCAAAGTGCACGGCTCCCCCACCTTCTGGGAGGGGAAAGTCGAATGGGAAGACGACTACGTGGTGACCGAAGATCAGTACATCGACTATCTGCCGACGCACGCCATCGAGGATTACCTACCGAGGCAAATACTGGAACAGTTGACGGGATCCCGATGCCTGTTCCTCGGCCACACACTTCGCGAGTGGAGCGCGAGGGTGCTGCTCAGGCGGATCTGGCCCGCCCGGGAGATGGGCGAGAACTCGTGGGCAATCGAGGATGGCCCCGATGATCTCGAGAAACGCTCGTGGGGAGCCATCGGTCGGATGGAGTTGTTGGACGCTCCTCTGTCCGAGTACGTACGTGGCCTCACCTCGGCGCTGGATCTCCGCCTGGCCGCTGCTAGCGCCGCCACCGCCACCGCCGCCGCCGGCGCCGTCGCCTGAACATGGACGAGGGCGACGAGCGCGATCGTCGGGAGCAGGTCGGCGAGGAGGACGAGGCGAGTCCGTACCAGGGCCTCGGTTACTACACCGAGAAGGACTCGAAATGGTTCTTCGGTCGCGACCGCGAGCGCACCCGGATCATCTCGAACCTGCGCACGAGCCGACTGACGATCCTGTACGCCGAGAGCGGTGTCGGCAAGAGCTCGCTGCTGCGGGCGGGCGTGGTCGCCCGGTTGCGCCAGCTTGCCGACCCGAGCATCGAGCAGCGAAGCTCCGCCCGGTTCGTCCCGGTCATCTTCAGTAATTGGCAGGACGAACCGGTCGAGCGACTGCTCGCGGCGATCGAGAGCCAAGCGGCACCGTTCACGGTTCCGGCCAGGCCTCGGGCGATGGCGGTGCACGGCACGCCGGCGGCCGAAGCCGAACACTTCGGAGAGTCCTCGGGCAACGGTGATTACCCCACCGGGGCGCCGGAGAGCGAGATGGCCGAGGCGATCGCGCGTGCGGCCAAGGCCACGGATGCAACGGTGTTGATCATCCTCGATCAGTTCGAGGAGCATTTCCGCTACCGGACGGGCCAGCGCGAGCCGGAGCGGATAGCCGATGAGGTGGCCGCGTGCGTGAACGCACCCGGCTTGCCCGTGCGCTTCCTGATCGCGGTTCGCGAGGATGCGTACGGTGGGCTGGGCGACTTGTTCCGTGGGCGGGTCGGCAACGTCTACAGGAACTACATCCACCTCGAGTACCTGACGAGGGCGGCCGCCCATGAGGCGATCGAGCTCCCGATCAAGCGCTACAACGAGGACCACGAGCACGAGCAGCGGATCGAGCTCGGCGACGGGCTGACCGACAGGGTGCTCGAGGAGGTCTGGCGCGGGAACCTTGCGCTCGCCCCCCGGCGGACCGAGTCAGGTCCGATCGAGATCCCGTCGACCCCCGACACCGACGAGATCGAAGCCCCGTTCCTTCAGCTCGTGATGGAGAGGTTGTGGCGGTGCGAGCGCAAGCAGGGCTCGCGGGTGCTGCGCAAGGAGACGCTCGACGACACGCTCGGTGGAGCCGGGCGAATCGTGAGCGATCACCTCACCGACGCGCTCGGCGCGTTGACCGACGAGGAGCTGGCCACCGCGAAACGCCTGTTCGGCGAACTCGTCACGCCGTCGGGCGCGAAGATCGCGCACACCGCGGCCGACCTGGTCAAGATCACAAAGGCTCCGGAGGAATCGGTCGCGTCGGTGCTGCACAAGCTCGACGAGCAGCGGATCGTGCGGGCGGTCGACCCCGCACGCGGTGCCACCGAGCCCCGCTACGAGATCTTCCACGACAAGCTGGCCGCGGCGATCCTCGACTGGCTCGGCCAGCTGGAGGCCGAGCAGCTGCGCCTCGACAAGGAGAAGGCCGAGGCGGATAAGGCGAAAGCCGAGGAGGAGACACGCGTCAAGACGGCGCAGGCGCACCGGCTCAGACTCCTGACGATTTGCCTCGGCGTTCTGATCCTCGGCCTCGGTGCACTCGCCATCTTCGCCTTTCATCAGAAATCCAAGGCGGACACCGAGAAGACCGCCGCGGTCAAGGAGACGGCCAAGGCGGTCATGGCGACCGACCGCGCCGCGTATTTCGGGCTCACCAGCAGCGCAGCGTCCGAGCTGTCGACTCGGCCCGACGTAGCGCTGCTGCTGTTCCTCGCCGCGTACGAGAAGAGCCCACAGGCGCTCGCCGAACGAAGCCTGGTCGCGACGTTCCAGGACGTTCGGATGTCGGGAGCGACCGGAATCCTCCACGGGCAGACAGATGCGATCGAAGGGGTGGCGTTCAGTCGCCCCACGTCGACACTGGCCTCGGCGAGCGGCGACGGAACGATACGGCTGTGGCATGTGGACCAAAACGGTCACTATCCACTCGGTCGGCCGCTGAAGGCGGGGGGTCCCGTGCTCAGCGTCGCCTTCAGCCCCGACGGCCACAGTCTCGCCTCGGGCTCGTTCGACAAGGTGATCGTGTGGAACCTGAGGACGGGGCAGCAGCGAGTTGAGCATCCGGGCGGCGCGGTTACCAGCGTGGCGTATAGCCGAACGGGACAATGGCTGGCGGCGGCGAGCCTGGGTGGAACGGTGTTCCTGTGGAATCTCGCCACCGGTCAGACCGAGGTTCTGCCGTCGAACCCGCTCAAACAGGTGAGGAGCGTCGCGTTCAGCCCCACCGACGACAGTCTCCTGGCGGCGGGCCAGAGCGGTGGGAAGGTGGTCCTGTGGAATGTCGCGACCGGCCGCGAGATCGGTGCGCTGAACGGCCACAAGACCGACGTGTACGCCGTCGCCTTCAGCCCGGATGGCCAGAGGCTTGCCGCAGGCGGCTCCGGGAACAAGATCGTCGTGTGGAACCTCGCCGACAAGAACAAGGTGCAGGCGACCCTCACTGCGCAAAGCGGCTTCATCTACAGCCTCGCGTTTGACCCACACGGCGATGCCCTGGCTGCCGGAGGCATGAGCGACGTCGAGGTGTGGAATCCGGTCACTGACACATCACCGACCACATCGTTGACCGGGCAGGAGGGAGCCGTGTACGGCGTGGCGTTCAGCCCGGACGGTCACGTGCTCGTCTCCGCCGGCGCCGACCGGACGATCCACGTGTGGAGCTATCCGGTCGGCCACACCTACGGCGTTCCCCTGCCGCAGAGCCATCGCCGCCCCGTGCTGAGCGTGGCCGTGTCTCCGACCGGTCTGATCGCCGCGGGCAGTTATGAGGGAACGATCGTGGTCCTCGATCGCACGACGGCGAAGGCGCTCACGATCAAAGCTCCGAAGCTCCTGCACGCGGTGGTCTTCCTCGACGGAGGCCGCATCCTCGCCTCCGCCGGCAACGACGGCGCGATCTCGCTGTGGGACCCCACCACCGGACAGCCGCTGGGCAAGCTGAAACCGATCGGGCGCCGCGTGCAGATCCTTTCCCTCGCCTCCGATCCGGGCGGTTCCACGCTGGTGTCGGGAGACGCGCTCGGAAACGTGCGGGTGTGGAACGTGAACAGCCGGAGTGAGATCGGAGATCCGCTGAGCGGAGACATAAGTGGCGTGTTCGCCGTCGCACTCAATCCGAGGACGCGATATATAGCCGCGGGCGGCAACGGACGGACGATTCGAGTCTGGGAGCCCCGCGACGGCGGCTGGGTCCGGTGGCGGAGCTACGGCCAGGGCGACGCCCTGTTCGCGCTCGCATTCTCTCCCGATGGCCAAAAGCTCGCCTCCGGCGGCGGCGACGGCAGCGTCCGGGTGTGGAACGTCAACGCCCCGCCAACCGCACCGCCCAAGGCGCTTCTCGGTGACACCGCGTTCGTTCGGGGGTTAGCGTTCAGTCCCGACGGGAAGACGCTCGCCTCCGCCGGCGGCGATGACAAGATTCGGCTGTGGGATGTCGCGACTGACACCGAATTGGGTGACCCACTCACGGGCGACACGGCCCAGGTCGAGAGCGTCGCGTTCAGCCCCGACGGCCAGTTCCTCGTCTCCGGCGCCGACGACCGCACCGTCAGGCTGTGGCAGGCTCCCGCGCTCCCGAAGTCGTTTGCCGACTTCCGCAACGAGGTGTGCACTTTTCTGGGCGCCGGTCTGAACGCCCCCGAGTGGTCTACGTACGCTCCGGGCATACCGTTCCAGCAGACCTGCCCGCGTGTCACACCCGGGTAGGATCCGCGTTGTAGCCGCCGTCGTCGTCGGGCTCGCGCTCGGTGCGTGTCTGATCGGACTTCTGAGTACCGGACTTCGCCTCGCGGTCGCCGGGCTGTCACCCGGCCACGGGCTGTTCGTCGTCCCGATCTGGCACAGCATCCTGACGGGCCTGATCCTGATCGGCGTCGGTTTCGCGACGTTCGTCGTCTCCTGCGTCGCGGCGTACATAGCCTCCTCGAGGCGTTGGGCTTTCCACGGTCACGACTGGAAGGACATCGTCGAGAAGAAGGGCGTCGCCAACGCCTGGGACGCCCTGCACGCGCCGGGCCCCGAGGCTGAGCACCGCCGCGCGGCCCGGACGGCCCGGTACACCCACGAGAACACGCGCAGGAAAGCCAGGCGGCAGCGCATCGTCGCCGGGGTCGGCCGGGCGGTCCGGCTACCGATGGTCGCGGAGTCCCGCGATCGAGCGGCCAAGGCACTCGAGGAGGCCGCGGCCGAGCAGCGCAAGACCGAAGCGGTCGAGCAGAGCAAGGCCGCGGCCGAACAAGCGCGCACGGCCTTGGATGCGCCCGCCGCGGTGAGCGAGACGGCCGCCGGGGACGTCACCGCCGCGGTGCCCCAGACGGCCGCGGGCCAGCGACTGCTGCGCATCCTCGCCGGCTTCAACCTGCTCGTGCTGGCCGGCGTCCTCGCGCTCGGTGTCGGGCAGATCGTGGCCGCATTCCAGCCCGCCTGGTGGGCGGTTGTGCCGGCGAGCGTAATCGCGTTCCTCGCGGTCCACTGGATCCTGACGACGCTGGGGCCGCTCGACGCGCATCCGCGCGCCCACGTCGTCTCCTGGATCCTCGTCGCGGCACTGGCGATGCTGTCCTCGCCGCCGGTGGGATTGCTGGTGATCGCCGGCGCGATCGTCTCCACCGTGGGGCGAATCTTCGTCCGCACCAAGGCCTCACAACCGAGGGCGTCACGCCTTGGATCTCCGCTGCCGTGGCTGATGGCCGGCCTCTACACCGCCGTGGCCGTCGCCTACCTGGCAATGCCACCGGTGTCGTTCGACGGCGTGACCGTTCAGACCGCTGCGGGGCAGGTGGTCGGCGGCAGGCTCTCGCAGTCGAGTGACGCCGTCCATCTGATCACGTGCACGCCGATCGCGAACGCGACCTCGATCGACGCCCGCCTCCGGACGGTGCCGGCCAAGACGATCGAGAAGATTTCACCGGCAACCGAGTCGGCGACGCTCGACTCGGGCGACCGGCCGTCGCTTCCGGCGCTCGCCCTCAACCTCGTCGGCATCGATTGGCCCCACGCGATCATCGTGCCGAACGTCCACGCCCGGCGGCCGACGTGCGCGGGCGCGCCACCGCCGAGGCTCGCGGCCGGAACCGAGGATCCTTCGCTCGGCGCCGGCGTGATCGCCGGGCCCGGCCCACCGGGCGGGCGGGCCGCCGACGGCGAGCCTCCAATCGAGCAGACCACCGACCCGAGGATCGCCCGGCTCGCGCGGCGCTTCCAGCCGACGCTCGAGGTCTCGGTCGCCGACCGCTTCTGGCCGGTCTCGGTCGGGTCGCTGCTGGCCGACGCCGGACCGGACGGGACCCGGACGTGTCTGGTCACCCCGTCCGCCTCGCCAACCTGCAAGGCGGTCACCTCGGTCCCGACGACGGGTCAGCCGGCCGATTACCTCAGGTTCCCGACCACCGCCAACGTCAACATCAGCGCGCTGACCCAGAACCCGGCGGCCCAGTTCCGCGCGTTCGAGGCCGGGCAGCACACGGTCACCGGTCCGCTCCGTCACTGGCTGGCCGACCCCGGGATCCTCGACCCGTGGCGCACCGCTCAGCTGTACTTCTACTACGCAGGCGTCGTGCACTTCGGCGGCGTCGGAGGGCAGTTGCCGGCGTGGCCGACGGTCAAGGCGGTCACGTCACCCGGTGACGTACCGGACATCTCCGACGGCCTCATCGGCCTCCAGTACTGGTTCTTCTACCCGTACAACTACTACCCGCTCGTGACCCGATCTTCGTTGATGAACGGCGCCCCCGTCGCCGGCGACGTCGAGAACGTCGACCTGCACCAGGGGGACTGGGAGCACGTGGACGTCCTGCTCGATCAGCGGACGCTGAACCCGGTGGCGCTGTACATGGCCCGTCACGCCAACGAGGGACAGTTCTATTACTGGGACAGCAAGAAGCTCACATTCGACGGTCCCGGCCGTCTGCACCCGATCGTGCAGGCGGCAATCGGCGGTCACCCGTCCTACCCCGACAAGTGCGGCGGCTTCAAGCGCTCACAGGGCGGCGGCGCGCTGTATGACTGGGTCGTGTGCGGCGGGGGGCGCTTTGCGTTTCGCGCCTCCACCACTCCGCTCGTCGACCTCGGTCAGACGAGTTGGGCCTGCTGGCCCGGCCACTTCGGCGAGGCCAGGCACGGCCTTGAGGTCGTCGACCCCACCGCCGACCACGTGACGACCGTGATCGCCAAGTTCGTCCATGTGGCCGGCCCGGTGTCTCCCCTGCGCCAGGCCGAGAACGGCCAAGACCCTGGTTACGGCGTCTGCACGCGCGGCGCCGGCGCCACCGAGGCCGGCGCGCTGCACGGAGCACTCGCCCCGTTGCTCACCAGCGTGTTCGGTCAGTAGCGACCGCGCTACACCAGCTCCGACGTCGGCAGCTCAACGGTCTTGACGCCGCGTGACCTCGCGAGCTTGACCATGTTCTCGGTCCCGCCCGGTCCGTCGCCGCCCTTGCCGTCCCACAGCACGATCAGCGTGATGTCGGCGTCAGCTCGGGACAGCGCGCAGTGCAGAATCCACCGGTTGTTGCGCTGCCAGATCGTGTAACTGTCACTCGCGGCGAGCCAGTCCGGAAGCCCCGTGAGGTGCTTGACCTCGAGCCGCTCGGTGAGCGCGCGGAAGCGCTCGATCCATCCGGCGCCGGCGTCCGCGACCGATGCGGCGGCAAATTCGTCATCGGGAAGAGCGAGCAGCAGGATCGTCGGTATCCCGAGCTCGGCGCACACCTCGTGGAACAGGATGTCCCCGCCGCTCGCGCCGCCGGAGATGCCGGCGATCGGACGGGACCCGGCGATGTCCTTCTCGGCGGCGACCGCTGCCTTGATCATCTCCCTCGCCTTGCCCTCGCTCGCGGCCGGAAACCGCGGCTCGCGGCGCCCCGGCGCATCGATCCGATGCCCGGAGAAGACGATCACTCGCGAGCGCACGGCCGCCGGTTGGGCGTCCTCGGGCTCCGCGCCGAGCGCCGCGAGCGCGCTTGCCACGTTGTCGGTGAACACCCCAAGATCCCGGTAGAGCTCGACCTGCCGCGCCGCCGACGCGATCGCGAACGGCTCCGATTCCTCGGCCGCTGCGCGCGCCGACGCATACGCCCTGCCGACATAGGCCGGCCGGTCGGACGTGAGCAGCCGCAGGTCGGCTCGGGTGAACCGTGCCCAGATGTCCTCGGGCTCACCCCGGCGTTGTCTGCGGAACGCCTCGGCGTCCAGAGACCGGCTGACCGCGGCGGAGAGCTCGTCCCGGGCACGCTCGAGCTTCCTGGCGGCGTCCCGTGCGGCGTCGTCGTCGTCGAAGCGCTCGCTCCAGATGTCGGGCTCGACCCGCAGCAAGCGGGCGGTGACCGCGGTCAGCGCGAGCGCGTTGATCCCCGGATACCAATGGTTCTGGTCGACCGAGAACGCCTGGTCGTAGTAGCTGCGGGCGCTGTCCAGGTACGGCGAGCGCAGCGCCGCGGCCGCCCGGACCTCCGGCGCCAGCCCCCGCCACGCCTCCACCCACAGATCCTTGGCGTTGCGCGCCAGCAGCGCCAGCGCCTCGGCCTCCTGACGCGGCGAAATGTCGCGCAGCGCGAGCACTCGCTCGAGCGCGGCCGCCGACCCGGTCGGGTCACCGAGACGGTTGTAGACCGTGCCGAGCAGCAGGTTGGTCTCCGGGTCCTCGGGCCGCAGCGCGCGGATCGCCTCGCACGTCGCGCGCGCGTCGCGCCAGGCCCCGAGCCCGAACTGCGCCTCGGCCACGAGTCGCAACCCGCCGAGGCCCCAGTCGAAGTCGGCCGCCTCCTCCGCGATCACCGCGAGCATCGGTCGGTCCTTCGATCGCTGTGCGGAGAGGACCTCCTCGCGAAAGCTCGGTGGCACCGGGTGAAGGCGCTCGGGATCGGTGGGTTCGAGCGCCGGGACGAGCAGGAATACGGGGCTGTCGTAATTGTCGGCCTCGAGCGATTGGCGGACGGCTCGCGCCAGCTGCTCGCGCGCGCCACCGGGGTCCTCGGCGCTGTACTTCAGATAGCGGTCGGTCTTCAGATCAAACGGCACCTCGCTGGCTGCCGAGCGGATCAGGACGGTGGTGCGCGGGCGCAGCGAGTGCCGGATCCCGAGCTCGTAGAAGACGTTCGCGTTGTGGATCGAGATGTCCGCGATCACGATGTCTGCCAGCGCCAGCCGCTCGAACATGTCCGCGCGGATGCTGCCCGCCCGGGTGATCTCCTCGGTCGTACGGCCCGAAATGTCCAGGCCGTCGAGCACCGGCGAGATCAGCTCCTGGTCGACCCGGTTGAAGTCGACCCCCTGCTGGGTCCCGAACGGCCTCACGATGAACGCGCGGATCGTGCTCATGCCGTGACGAAGTCGCCGAGATGAGCCAGATCGACGGTCTTCCCGACGGCGGCACCGATCTTTGCCAGGTCGTCGAGGTTCTCGACGTCGTCCATCTTGTGCATCCGCGTGGCGTCGATGCCTGTGAGCTTCAGCTGCGTGAGGCCATCGACGGTTAGCTCGGCGTTGTAGCGAACGTAGATGAACGCCTTGCCGAGGTCGTTGGCGAGCGACAGCGGCTGGTTGGGAATCACCGGATCCAGTGGCACGAGGTCGTGGATCTCGCGGTCGATGACGCCGCCGTACGTGCAGCGTCCCACCACCCGGCAGCTCACGTCCTGATCGACCGAGGCCTGCGACATCAGCGCGGACAGCGTGTTGGTGATGGCCTCAACCACGTTGCCGGCCGGATCCTCCACGGTTCCGCCGAGCACCGGCGCCGATCCGGTGCCGACCGAGACGATCAGCAGGTTGCGTTCACCGGTGGTCCAGCCGAGCTGGTAGGCCGGCTCCGTCGCCATCTTGAACAGCAGAAAAGCCGGGTTGTTGTAGGCCGTCGTGCCACCGTCGACGAACACGAACGACTGCCCCGGGTCCGTCTTGTCCCACGCGATCACCTCAGGTGGGAAGAACACGGGTGCGGCGGTGCTGGCCCGGACGAGCTTCCAGAGCTCGATCTTCAGATTGCAATCCTCGCGGTCGGGCGCGTTGTACTTCGCCGCGGGGTTGGAACTGATCGGCCAGGCGGAGTCGGTGGTCGCATTGCGCGTCACGACCGTCAGCAGACACCGCAGGTGCTCCGGGCTCAGGTCGGTCTGGGCGCCGAACTTGTCCTGCAATGTCTTGGCCAGATCGCCGTCGCCGTACAGCGACTGCCACCGCATCCACAGCTTTCGCCGCTCGAATGCGACCGTCCCGAAGTCGTAGTAGAAGCTCGTGATGTCCTCGACGGACATGCCGCGAGCGAGCCCCGCGGCAATGATCGCACCCGTGCTCGTCCCACCGATGAGGTCGAAGAAGTCTGAGAGCCGAAACGCGGGATCGCCGCCCCGCGCGTCCCGCAGCCGCTGCTCGAGCTGCTTGAGGACGCCGAGCGTGATCACCCCGCGGATTCCGCCGCCGTCGAGCGCGAGTATCTTGCGCGGTCGCGGTTCCCGGTAGCGATCCGCGAGCGGTCCCCAGAGCTCCCACGGGTCCTTCTTCGGCTGAGTCAAGATTTCCGCTCCTCCCCCAAAAGTCGCTGTGTTCGACGCGCGCCGGCGACGAAGCCGCAGTCGCCGGAGCGATCCTAACGCCGCCCTCCGTCTGCGCCCACCCGTGAACCCCGCCTGATGCCGCGTCCCGTTCCGCCCCTCCCGGAGTCCGCGTCCGTGGTCATCGTCGGCGGCGGTGTGATCGGCACGAGCGCCGCCTTCCATCTCGCCGAGGCGGGCGTCGACGTGGTGCTGATCGAACGCGCTCAGCTCGCCGGCGGCTCGACGAGCAAGGCCGCCGGCGGCGTCCGCACGCAATTCTCGGACGTGCTGAACATCGAGATCGCCAAGCGCAGCCTCGCCGCTTTTCGCGATTTCGGCCGGCGCCCGGGTTGGGAGATCGAGCTCAAGCAGGTCGGGTACCTGTTCGTGCTCACGCGTGAGTCAGATCTCTCGGAGTTCGAGCACAGCGTCGCGCTCCAGAACGAGTGCGGCCTCGATTCGCGGATCGTGTCGGTCGCGGAGGCCCGAGAGCTGTGTCCGCTGCTCGCCGGCGACGACATGCTCGCGGCAGCGTTCTCGCCCGGCGACGGCCACGCTACCCCCGAAGGCGTCGTCCAGGGCTATGCCTTCGCCGCGCGCGCCCGTGGCGCGCACGTCCGCGTCGGCTGCGAGGTAGTCGCCATCGAGACCGACGGCGACCGGATCACCTCGGTGCTGACGTCTGCGGGCCGGGTCCGGACCGGCGTCGTGATCTGCGCCGCCGGCGCCTGGTCGCGCCGTTGCGGCGCGATGGTCGGGGTTGAGCTGCCGGTTACCCCATTGCGGCGTCAGATCCTGTTCACCGAGGCGATCGACGGCCTGCCCGCCGATCTGCCGATGACGATCGACTTCTCCTCGAGCTTCTACTTCCACCGCGAGGGCCCCGGCCTGTTGATGGGGATGGCCGATCCGGGCGAGACCGCGGGGTTCAGCGTCGAGACCACGGAGGATTGGATCCCCGGCCTGATGGAGGTGGTGCGCCGGCGGGCGCCGCGAATCGCGGACGTCGGCATCCGCGGCGGCTGGGCCGGGCTGTACGAGATGACGCCCGACCACAACGCGATCATCGGCGAGGTCGCCGGCGTCTCGCGGTTCCTGTACGCGACCGGCTTTTCCGGCCACGGATTCCTGCAGGGTCCCGCGGTTGGTGAGATCCTCCGCGACATGGTCCTGCGCCGCCCCACGTTCGTGGACATCGCGCCGCTCAGCGTCGAGCGCTTCGACGCCGCCGCGCTGCGCCCGGAGTACAACATCGTCTAGTAATACGTCTGTGGTCGAGATAGCGCCAACAACTGCGACCGGCGCCGCGCGCCTGGTCGAGATGCTCGAGCAGCTCCAGGTCGAGCTCGTATTCGGGCTGCCCGGGGTTCACAACCTCCCGATCTGGAAGGCGCTGTCCGAGTCGGACATCAGGCTCGTCAGCGTCCGCCACGAACAGACCGCGGCCTACGCCGCCGACGGTTACGCGCGCGCGACCGGCCGGCTCGGCGTCGCACTCGTGACCACCGGTCCCGGGGCGGCCAACACGCTCGGCGCCACCGGCGAGGCAATGGCGGCCGGCTCCCCGGTGCTCGTGATCGCCACCGACGTGTCGACCGCGCTCCGGCGCGAGGGCGTCTACCGCGGCACGCTGCACGAGACGCGCGACCAGACGGCGATGTTCAGGCCGGTCACGAAGGCCGCGCGGCTGGTCGAGACCGCCGAGGAGATCGGCGACGCCGTGCTCGAGTCCGGCGCGGCGGCGCTCGCCGCGCCCACCGCCCCGGTGTACCTCGGCGTGCCGACCAACCTGCTCACGCAACCGGTGGCCTCCGAGCCGCCGCCGATGCTGGTGCCGACCCCGACGCCGACGCTGCCCGCGGCGGCGTTGGAGCGGGCCTGCGAGCTGCTCGCAAGCGCCGAGCGCCCGCTGATCTGGGCCGGCGGCGGCGCCCTCCGCGCCGACGCGGGACCGATCGTGGGAGAGCTGGCGCTCAAGCTGGCGGCACCGGTGATCACGACCTTCATGGGCCGCGGGCTGCTGGCGCCCGATCACCCGTGCGCGGTACCCGGCCCCGCGCACGCCGAGGAAGTCGGCGCCCTGTGGGACGAGGCCGACGTCGTGCTCGCGATCGGAACCGACTTCGACGGCACGAACACCCAGAACTGGTTGATGCCGACGCCGCCCGCGCTGATCAGCGTCAACGTCGACGAGGCCGACGCGAACAAGAGCTACACGTCCGACGTCACGCTCGTCGGCGACGCTCGCGCCGTGGTGGGGCAGCTGCTTCCGCGGGTCGAGGCTCGCGACGGGCTCGGCGCGGTCGAGCGCCGGCTGGCGCAGATCGGGTCCGACGTGACGGCGTGGGTCGAGCGAGACGAGGAGCAGGCCGCCACGATGCTCGAGATCGTGCACCGCGCGCTGCCGCCCGACACGGTGCTCGTTACGGACATGTGCATCCCGGGCTACTGGCTCGCTGGCTACTGGCAGGTGCCGCTGCCCCGCAAGCTCGCCTATCCGCTCGGCTGGGGCACGCTCGGATTCGGGTTCCCGGCGTCGGTCGGAGCGGGCCTGGCGGGCGCGGGCCCGACCGTCTGCGTGATCGGCGACGGCGGCTTCATGTACGCGTGCGGCGAGCTCGCGACGGTCGTCGAGGCGCGCATTCCGCTGACGATCGTGCTCGTCGATGACGGCGGGTACGGCATGCTGCGCTACGACCAGGTGCTGTCCGGCGAGGAGCCGTTCGGCGTCGACCTGGTCCAGCCGGACTTCGCCGCGCTGGCCGCGTCGTTCGGCGTCCCGGCGATCACGATCGACGGCTTCGGCCCGGAGTTCGAGCAGGAGCTGCGCCGGTCGGTGGCCGCCGACGGGCCCCGGATGCTGATCGTCCGCGCGCGGCTGAAGCCCCCGCCGACGACCTCGCCTCGGTGGTACCGCCAGGCATGAGCGCAACCGCGCTGTCCGTCTCCCCGACCGATGAGCTGAGAGAGCGGGCCCTGGAGAGCCTCGAGCGCTGCGGCGCGCGCTCCGCGGTGGGGTCCGGGCCGACGGTGACCGCGCGCTCCCCGATCACCGGCGAGGACCTGTTCGACGTCCCCGCCGCCGGCGAGGCCGAGACCCTGTCCGCGATCGCCGCGGCCAAGGCAGCGTTCGCGGCCTGGCGCGTGGTGCCCGCGCCGACCCGCGGCGCGCTCGTCAAGCGGTTCGGGGTCCTGCTCGGCGAGCACAAGGCCGACATCGGTGCGCTGATCACGATCGAGGCCGGGAAGATCCCGTCCGAAGCCCTCGGCGAGGTTCAGGAGATGATCGACATCTGCGACTTCGCGGTCGGCCTCTCCCGCCAGCTCGACGGTCGGACGATGCCGTCCGAACGGCCCGGCCACCGCCTGATGGAGACCTGGCACCCGCTCGGCGTGGTGGCGGTGATCTCGGCCTTCAACTTCCCGGCCGCGGTGTGGTCGTGGAACACCGCGATCGCGCTGGTGTGCGGCGACAGCGTCGTCTGGAAGCCCTCGCCGATGACCCCGCTGACCGCGATGGCGTGCTCAGCCCTGCTCGACCGCGCCGGCGCGGAGTCGGGCGCGCCCGTCGGATTGCACGCATTGGTGATCGCCGGCGCCGACGCGGGCGCCGCGCTCATCGACAGCCCCGACGTCGCGCTCGTGAGCGCCACCGGATCTGAGCGGATGGGCGCCGAGGTGGCCCCCCGCGTCGCCGCCCGTCTCGGCCGCTGCCTGCTCGAGCTCGGGGGCAACAACGCCGCGGTGGTGGCGCCGTCGGCCGACCTCGAGCTCGCCACCCGCGGGATCGTGTTCGCCGCCGCGGGCACCGCCGGGCAGCGATGCACGAGCCTACGGCGGGTGATCGCCCACGAGGACGTCGCCGACGAGCTCGTCGCCGGCTTGCGCGATGTGTTCGCGCGGCTTGTGATCGGCGACCCGTCAGCCGACGGCACGCTCGTCGGTCCGCTGATCAACGAGCGCGCGTATCAGGGGATGGTGCACGCGCTCGACGAGGCCCACGCCGACGGCGGCGAGCTTGTCGCCGGCGGCGACCGCCGCCCGGTCGCCGACGCGCCCGACGCCTACTACGTCGAGCCCGCGCTCGTCCGCATGCCCGCCCAGACCGCAGTCGTCCGCCGCGAGACGTTCGCGCCGATCGTGTACGTGATGACCTACCGCGAGCTCGAGGACGCGATCGCCCTGCACAACGGCGTGCCCCAGGGCCTGTCGTCCTCCATTTTCACCCGCGACCAGCGCGAGGCCGAGCGCTTCCTCGCCGCCGACGGCTCGGACTGCGGGATCGTCAACGTCAACATCGGCACCTCGGGCGCCGAGATCGGCGGCGCCTTCGGTGGCGAGAAGTCGACCGGTGGCGGGCGCGAGTCCGGCTCGGACGCGTGGCGCGCGTACATGCGTCGCGCCACCAACACGATCAACTACTCCGACCAGCTTCCGCTGGCCCAGGGCGTCGAGTTCGGCTGACCCCGCGGCTTGCTCCCCGCGGCCCCCCGTGGCCGCGTTTCATTCCGCAGCCGGCCCGCGAAACAGGGTCACGGTCTCGTCGCGGAACACTGCCCGGACCTCGAGGTGACCCCCGAGCGCCGCGACGTAGCGGGTGAGCGCGTCGAGGTAGACGTCGTCGTGCCGGTCATCGTCGCCTGCCGATTCGCTCGCCTCGATTGCGTCGCCGAGCGCGGTGTCGCTGAGGCCCCGCCGCCGGCGCAGGTCGTCGAGGCAAGCCTCGGCGTCCATCAGCCGCCGGTACATGGCGACCCGGGCTTCGTTCAGCGACCTCTGCTCGCGGATCTCTCGCCAGTTCTTGTTCGGGCCGGCCATCGCTCTCCAGTTCCGATCGAACGCAGATGCTTGTCGTACAGCTTGTCAGCGAGTGGGATGTTGCGCACGTACCACCCTTTCCAGTCGTTGGTCTTGTCACCGCCGAGCAGAATCACCGCACGCCGGCGCGGGTCGAACGCGAATAAGGCCCGCAGGTGACCTCCCGCCGAACGGAGTTCTTTCATGTTGTGGTGACGCGACCCCCGGATCGAGTCCACGCGCTCTCGACCGAGGTGCGGCCCATCCTCTCGTAGCGAGTCGATTGCCGCCCCGATCCGGTCGGCGTCCTTGGCGCTCAGGCCGTTGAGCCACCGGTCCGCTTGGGGTGTGAAGTCGACCTCCCACGCCACCCGGACAGCGTCATGTCAGTGCCTGTTACAGAACAAGACGCATTTGTTCCAACACTGACAAATCTCGCGACGCCGCGACGGTGCGCCGGCGGTGGGTCCGTGCGCTGGCTGGCCGGATGCGCTGGCGGTCGACGTCGGTGCGCCGGCTGGCTGGGGGGCGAGGCCGAACAACTCGCCACTCGGCAGCCCCTACAGGTGAGTCCTGGCGAGCGTTGGCAAAATTAGCTAAGCATGGCGACTGGGATCTTCATAGCGGAAAGCCTGCGGGACGATGCCACGCTGCAGGTTTCGTGGCAGCTGACGCGGATCGAGCGCGTCGCCGTGGCTAACCTGTCCGAATCACAGCGCGAAGGCTGCCTGCCGTCAGCTTGGACGATGTTGCACTTTGAGCTCGCTGATTTCAGGGCCCAAGCGCTGGCGCAGGCTCTCGCCGACAGCCTGATGCGCTCTGGCTGCTCCGCCGAGTTCAACACAGAGGCCGAGACGTTCACGGTGTTCGCCGGTCGCGTGTTCCGTTACCGCAGCGACGACGACGATGCCAGGGCCCAGGCCTGCGCCTACGGGATCGCCCATGGCGTTCCCGAGGTGCAGCTTCGGCACCCTGGCCAGACGGCTCCTTCGGGCTACGAGCAGCCGTGTCGGAACTCGATCGGAAGGGCAGTCAGTCGAGCAGTTGGCTTGCGCAGAACACCCCGCGCTGATAGCCCGCTGCTCGCCGGTCGTCGCCGGGAAGAAAGCCGCCGACGGCGGCGATTCGCTGACCGTTCCGGGCGATGACGTTTCCGTGCTCATCGATCAGCTCGAACGGGTCGAGACGGGCTGTGTACTCACCTGGCAGCATCAACGCGGTGCGGTCCTGATCGTCGTGGAGCAGCCACACCGCGACGCGACCGTCCGCCGGTTCGCCGATGAGCGTCCCGCGGAGCAGCGCTAGCCGGCGAGGCCCATTCAAGAAGCCAACTCGGCCCGGCGGCGACAGCCGGTATGTGTCACGGCGGTCGTTACGCTCCGCCATCACCCGAATGTACTCGGGTGGGCCAATCGCCTCGATCGAGGCGGAAGCGGAGCCGAAGCGCAGCGTGGACTCCCAGATATCAGGCTGTGAAGACCGATATGCCAATGAGCACGATCGGGCTGATCCTCGAGGGGCAAGAGGCGGGGCGCTTCGTGCAGATCGTCGACGACAGCCAAAACACTGGCGGCTACCTGAGCTACACGTACGCCGATGCAACGCGGGGACCCGAGGCATTCGATGCGTGGGTCGAGACGCTCGCAGACGTCCACGGCTACTTCCGTGAGTCCGGTTGGCGAGTCGATTGGCGTCCATCGTCGTCCTAGACGGCTTCTCGTTGTAAGCCCAGAGCCACAGTCCCGGTCCGCACAGCGAGTCTTCGATCCGGGGTAGCCGGTCTGACCGTTGAGCTCAGCCGACTTGGACCGTGATTGTGCCCTTCATGGTGTCCTCGCCGGAACCTCCGGGTTCCGTAAATGGGCCACCGCCGTTCACCTGACGCGTTGTTGTCCGTGCCGAATCGGCACCTTGATCGGGAAGCTCCCAGGTAGGGCACCGATGAGCGCCGGACATTGAGGGTTGGTCGGCACGATCGACGGCAAGCCTGCGCCGGAGCCGATCGACTCCTCGACCGGATCGGGCACGTCGATCGTCAGTTCGCCGTGATTGGAAGTCTCGGTCAGCATCGGGTCCTCGGACTTGGAGAGCTCGAAGTCGGTGTCGCAGCCCGGCGGTGGCGACGGGGGGTCGGGTTGATAGTCGACGTGCCCGTGTCCGTCGGCATACGAGCCTCGGTCAGGCGGACCTGATTCGCCGTTGCCGTCGGCCGGGATGGACCACTTGATATCCCAGCTGACGGTGTCGTTTCGGTCAGTCGCGACATTGTGCGGCGTCGACTCGCTGCCCTCCGCCGTGGCGGAGAACGTCACACAGACCTCACCCTTGCCGGCGGCACAGTGGAGCCTTGGCGGGGGCGGCGGCTGGGTGCTCTGAGCCTCGTCCGCGTCACAGGCGATCCGCTGATCGACCTGGTTCTGGATGATGTGGTCTCCGAGGCGAGCCATGAACCGCCCGATGTTGTCCCAGTCCTCCGGATCGCCGGCGACAACGAAGTGGACGATCTGGTCGGTCATGTTATTGACGAAGTCGATGTCGGCGACCGGCCCGCCGTTTGGACCGACGCGCACCGATCCGTTGACGCCGTAATCGGAGACAACCTGCTGCCATGGCAGCAGGTTGAAGTCGAGCTGGCCGGCCTGGGCGAGAGCGATCTCCGACACGCGCGTGCGTGAACACGTTGGATTTGTCGAGCAGCTTGCCGCCGTGTGCCTGGCAGACCGGCAGCGCGCCCGCGATGAAGCCCGCTTCGGCGCCACCGGGCAGCGCGCCGTCCGGGCCGACGATGGGAATCGTGCCGACACTGACGGTCGACCCGGCCGCGCTGCCCGCCGCGGCGGCGAGTCGGGCGGTCGCCGAGTCGGCCGCCGCTGCGAGGCGCAGCCGCAGGTCGACACCGCCCAGCGACCTGGTGACGTTCCGAGCCGTGTAGGCGTCGAGCTGGCGGTGCCGGCGGATGTCAACCACCCGCGCGAGCAAGAACGTCGGACCGGCTGGAACGCGCACGGAGTACCGAGTCCCCCGGAGGACCTGCGCCGCGACGATCGCGTCTCCGCGCACCGCCACCGCCTCGATCGTCGTTGAGGCGCCGCGCGGGACGCCCAGCAGCCGACCGGAGAGCGTGTGGGTACCGGCGCCCAGCGCGGCGGCAGGCAACAACAGCGACCCGAGCACCGCGGCCGCGATCCGCACGAGAAGCACGGCCCACCCCGGCCGGCAGATCCCATCGCGAGAACATACCGCAATTCAGTGCGCCGGCCCGGCCACCAGCCGGCCGAGCGCATCACAACCGGTCCGACACACCAGTGGCAGCAAAACGACCCCATTCGTGGTTGAGACTCTTGCTTTGGGATCGAAAAGCGGCCTTCATCTCCGCGTTGGTCTGCGGACTCCCTGCCGCCTTAGCAACCCCCTGGCTCCCTCGCCCGATCGCGAGCTCCTAGATGGAGTGGCCCGACCGCGGTGCTAACTCATCGCCTTTCGTCGCACATCTGCAAACGAACCGGCCGCTTCCGTTAAGGACGACTCGCACAACTGCCGGCGCCGCGCCGCGCCGACCGTCGGCAGACTCTCCCAAACCGTCCTTCGGGGAAGAGATCCGAGCGCTTGAGCTGGCGTCTGGTCGGTCACCAAACCAAGAGCGCCGCGATGCTTGCTGGTCGGCGTTCGGGGTCGCGCACGTCATCGCCTGGCCGACGAAGATTCCGTTGGCGACAGCATCTCTCTCGCAAGGGCTGCGGAGACGGCGCAGCGACCTGCGTGCGGCTGTGCTGGTCGCGGGTGGCATAGGCGAGCAGCTCCACCTCTTATTCAACCCTTCGAGTGATTGGCGCAAATGCAGTATGGGTTTCTAATCGGGCAGCGTCATCCTCGGTGAATGCCTGCCGATTCACTCCCGCGCACCGCCAGGGTGAGCGTCCTAATAGTCGACGACGCCGCCGCGGTCCGTAACGCCGAGCGTGTGTTGCTTGAGCGGCGCGGCTATAGCGTCGTTGGTGAAGCTGACTGCGCCGCGAGCGCCCTGAACTATGTGAAATGCCTCGCCCCAGACGCGGTGCTGCTCGACATCAACCTTCCCGACGGCAACGGCTTCGATCTCGCCGCCCGCATTCGCGAGGTCGGTCCCGACGTCGCGGTGCTGCTGACCTCGAGCCACTTCGATGATTGCTTCTACGCGACGGCGCAGGCGCATGGCGCTCGCGGGTTCGTGCCGAAAGATCAGCTCTCGCACGTCGATTTCGCAAGCTTCTGGCCCGACGTCAGCGCGACATGACGCTGGCCGTGGCGTGAGATCACTGCGATGCCGAGGGGTCGTAGCACACAGATCTGGCGGTGATGCTCCTCACGGAGCCTGATCACTCTGGCTTGCGCAGCACGAACGGCAATCCACGGGACGTTTGCCGACCGCTGAAAATTGACCCGACCGCCGCAAGCACCAGCTCTTCCGCAATCTCGAGAGATGAGGCGTCGGGCTGATCATAGGTCTCGCTGTCGCGAAGGACGACTAGGACAGCGCGGGTTCAGACTCTCGGTTCCTCGCAAGGCGGAAGTACGCGGCTGGCCGGAGCCAGCGCTGCCGACCGACCGTGAGCACAGCCGAGCTACAGGTCGCCGAGCAGAGCGGCCACGCCGGCGCCGTGACCGGCATAGGCGTAGACCGATAGGAACGGCTCGCTCGACCTCGCGTCGAACTCGGGTGTGGAGCGCTTGCGGGCGTCGTGCTGCTATCCGCGCGCAAAGGCGGACTGTGCGCGACGACCGAGAGATACTCGCCGTGTCGTCAAAGCGAGAGCCTTGGTTCCGCTCGACGTTGAGCCGCGGCCTTCGGTGTTCGTCGGCACGCGGGTCGGGAAGCTGCTGTCCGGCTGGCACTGCTCTGCGGACTTCCTCCTGACGTCAGTCACTGCGGCCAGTCTTTGTCGGTGGGCCTGGACTGACGAGGCGGGTCTCGTATGCCAGGACGACGGCTTGGACGCGGTCGCGAACGCCGAGCTTCATGATAATGCGGGTGACGTGCGTCTTGACGGTGGTCTCGCCGATGATGAGCTCGGCGGCGATCTCGCCGTTTGTCTTGCCGGTCGCGACCAGCCGGAACACCTCAAGCTCTCGCGGGCTGAGCTCATCGAGTTCGGGCATGGGAGCTGCGGGGGCGCGGGAGGCGGAGAACTCCTCGATCAGGCGGCGCGTGATGCTGGGTGAAAGCAGTGCGTCGCCCTCCCCGACTGTACGGATGGCGGCCACGAGCTGGCGGGCGGGCACGTCCTTGAGCAGGAACCCGCTCGCTCCGGCACGCAGCGCCTCGTAGACGTACTCGTCGAGATCGAAGGTGGTGAGTATCAGGACCCTCGTCTTAGGATCGTGGTTCTGGGCGAGGATCCGACGGGTGGCTTCGATCCCGTCGACTTCGGGCATGCGGATGTCCATCAGCACGACGTCCGGGCGCAGCTCTCGCGCCAGGGAGACGGCTTGGGCGCCGTTGCTCGCCTCGCCCACGATCTCGATATCTGTGGCGGTTTCAAGGATCATCCCGAAGCCGTCACGGATCAGCTGCTGATCATCGGCGATCAAGACGCGGACGCTCATGCGAGGGCCCCTCGCAGGCCGCGCGGCATTCGGGCGACGAGCTCCCAGCCGTCCTCGTCTGGAAGCTTGTCTTCGAGTGCGCCGTCGCATAGCGCGATCCGCTCGCGCATCACGTCGGTGGGCCACGCGTTCGGTCCGGGGCAGCGGGCGGTGAGCCGTAGCTCGAGATCCTCCTCGCGAAAGCGCAGCGTGACACCCACGGTGGGTGCTGGGTGGCGGCGAGCGCTCTCCAGGGCGTCCTCGAGGATTCGGTAGAGACCGAGGTCGACTCCGGCCGCCAACGTTCCCGGCTCACCGTCCACCTGCAGTTCGACCGGCTGACCGCGCTCGCGCGCGCGTTGGATCAATGCATAGACCTGAGCGACGCCCGGTTGCGGCTCGCGCCCTTGTGGATCATCGCCGCGGCGCAAGACTCCGAGGAGGCGGCGCATCTCTGTGAGCGTCTGGCGGCCGGTGTCCTCGATCGCGCCCATCGCGAAATCAGCTCGCTCGGGGTCGTCGGCGAGCATGCTGCGGGCACCCTCGGCCTGAACGACCATCCCCGCGACCCTGCGCGCCACAATCGCATGCAGCTCGCTCGCGATTCGCGAACGCTCGCCGGCGACGGCCAGCTGCGCCCGGTCCTCGCGTTCGGCGGCCAGCCACGCGGAGGTGCGCTGAAGCTCTGAGGTCAGCGACCTGCGCGCGCCGATCGCGCGGCCGGCGGCCCACGCCGCGCTGATCGTGAAGACCGCTCCGGCAAGGTTGCCGACCGGCTGGTGCCGCACGATCAGCACGCCGGTCGCTGCAATCCCGAGCAAGAATGCGAGTCCGAGTGCGGCCTGGCGTCGGGGCAGCCAAGCCGCGACTGTGTATGCCGGGACGAGTAGGAAATACGCAGCCAGCAGCGGCGAGTGGTCAAGCGGCGTGAGGTACGCGTTCATCACCGCGGCGAGCGCCCCGACGACAAGGAGGAACCACAACGGCGAGCGCCGCCGCCACACCGCCGCCAGCGCGACGGCCGCCACCGCCAGCATGTTCAGCGCGATCGGACCGTGGCGGCGCTCACCGATCAGCGCGCCGATCTCGAGCGCCACCAGCAACACCCCGGCGCACGCCGGGTCAAGCCAACGCCAGCGCAACCCGCGATCGGGCCCGACCGGCAAGCGGTCTCGGCTGGCCGGCGAGGTAACCGGCTGGGGCGCAGGCCCGATGCCATCAATTGGAATGCGCGCGCGGACCTCAAAGCCGTGCGCCTCGGTACGCCCCCCGGCGTACAGTTCCCCGCCGTACAACCTGACTCGCTCATTCATACCGACCAGCCCGTGCCCGGCTTCTCCGTGGTTGCTGCGGTCGGGGGTCGGGCCGTACCCGGTGTCGGAAACCTCCAGCTCGAGGAACCCGGCGGCCACGGTCACGTTCACGCGTGCGCGCGCGGGGCCGGCGTGCTTGATCGCGTTCGTCAGCGCCTCCTGCACGACACGGTAAGCGACCAGATCCAGGCCCGGCGATAGCGCCTGCAGCCGACCGTCGATGTGCACGTCCACCGGCAGCCCTGCGGCGCGCGCGCGGTCGACGAGCGCATCCAGCTGCGAGAGACCGGGTGCAGCCGAGCCCGCCAGCGCGCCGTTGCCACGGTGTAGCACGCCGACGATCCGCCGCAGCTCCACCAGCGCGTCACGGCCCGCGCCCTCGACAACCCGCATCGCATGCCGCGCCCTTTCGATATCGACGCTCGCGACGCCGCGGGCGCCGCTGCTCTGAAGCACCATCACGCTCACGTCGTGCGCGATCACGTCGTGCAACTCGCGAGCCATCCGGTTCCGCTCCTCGGCCGCGGCGCGACCCGCGCGGGCTTCCTGCGCCTCCGCCAGCCGAGCCGTGCTCGCCTCGAGCTCGTCCGTCAGCTCTCTGCGCGTCTCGAGCGTCCGCCCGAGGGCAAACGGCAAGCCACCCAGCAACGCCCAGGACCCGAGTACCGCACCAACCGAACCGCCGGGTTGGGAGTAAGAGATCACCACGGCCCCGACCAGCCAGTAGGCGAACACCACCGACGCGCCGAGCATGCGCTCGCGGCCCCGCGCACGGCGCCCGAGCAGATAGAAGTTCAGAGCGATCGCCGCCACCTCGAACGCGCCGCCCCCGGTGTAACCGCTGGCCAGCTGGAAGGCGATAAACGCGGTGACCGCGAGCACCGTCGTCAGCCACGGGTTCACTCGCCGCCACGCAACGCTGCCCGTGAGCAGAACGAGCGGCACGATCGCCAGTTCGCGAGGCCCTCGGTGAATCTGCGAGGAGGCGTCCGCCACTGCGCCAGCCGTGAGCAGCACCGCCAGCACCAGGTCAATCGCCCATGGATCGACCGCTCGTGCTCGCGCGATCAGCCTGTGTCCGATGCCCACACGCGCACGCTAGCGCCACGGTTAGCACTGCGCATCCCACCAAGCGACGACTCGGGTCCTACTCAAGTAGGACCCGAGCCCGGTCAGATCACCGCTCAGTCCACACAGGTCCTACCGCCAGCCGATGACAACAGCGCAAACCGCTGAGACGCTTGCGCCAACCAACCAGGAGGCCAGCATGTCGAGCACCGCAGATTCACCAACAGCTCTCAGTCGCCGGACCTGGATCAGCCTGGTCGTGGCCGACGTCGTGCTGTTTGCCCTCGCCAACCTCACCGCCAAGAACAGCAGCCACCCCGGCACCGCAAGCAACATGTTCTTCGCTGCGTTCGTGATCGGCGTCGTGCTGCTCATCGCGCTGGCGATCACCGCCGTGGTCAAGTCGCGACGGGGAGCGTCGCGATGAACCCGATCGGGAGAGCGCTAGCCATCCTCGGCGCGGTCGCAGCGATCGTTGCTGTCAGCATTACGTCCGTGAGCAGCGCCGCCAGCTCGGGACTGCCGACGCTAACGCTCACCCTGAACGGGCGGTCGGTTGATGTCAGCGGTGCGCTCCAGTCCGGAGCGGTGAACGTCGTCGCCAGCGTGAGCGTCAAGCACACCGAACCGGTGCTGATCCGCCTCAACCCGGGAGTCCCGTTCGAGGCCTTTGCCCAGGCGGGCGCGGCAATCAACGCCCACCACGGAGATCTGAACTACCTCGGCCCGTACGGCTCGATCGTGTTCGATGTCAGCGCCGACAAAGGAACCACCAGCGCACAGACGACTCTCCAGCCCGGCAACTACCTAGCGGTCGATCTGAGCAGCAGCAATCCCGACCCCCCGCACGCCACTTTCGTGATCAGTCAGGCGCCGCAACCGAGGTCGCTTCCCATGCCGGGCGCGACAATCAGCGCGATCGACTTCGCGTTCCGCGGCCCGAGCACGCTTCACGATGGCGAGCTCGTGCGATTCCGGAACGGCGGCTTTCTCGTACACCCGATCCAGGGGATCGGCGTCAAGAACGCCACAACCGCCAAACGGCTGACCGCCCTACTTCGCGCCGCCAACGACAAGGAGGCGCCGAAGCTCGGAATCAGCTTCCCGGAGTTCGCCGGACCACTTTCACCCGGCGGTGTCCAACAGGAGCTGATCAACGAGCGGCCGGGCATATACGTCCTCGCCTGCATCCTGCGCACCCAGGACGGTCGCGAGCAGACTCAGCTCGGCATGGAACGCACAATCCGGATCGTCAGATAGCCCCTCGCCTTGGTGTTGCCCGCCTAGGGGCACCAACCGCAACGCTCAAGCTGAGTACCGCGTTCACTCCAGAGCGGGTGCCGGGCCTACGGCGATCCGGCACCCGCGTGTCGCCACAAGCGCGCACGACGTGCGTCGCAGACGAGCCGGGTCGACCATTGCTCAGAGCGCTAGCTGAAGCTTCAGGAGCCGCGAGCACAAAACGGTCACGACGACCGCGACGGCGGCACTGCCGCAATAGGCGTCAAGCGGCCATGGGCGCCAGGCGAGCGGTGGTCGGGACCGGCGCTAAAGCCAAGCATCGCGACCTGTGTATCACCGGCGTTGTCCACCTCTCTGGCGCAGCCCCGGTTTCCGCGAGAACCGCGTTCCGGGGTGGACCTCGCACCACTGCTTTCGTCCTCCCGCCGGCGTCCGGTCGCGCGTTTGGATTGGCGACCAAGGGCAACTCCGCGACCACGCGGTGGTTGCCGCCGGCGAGCCAGCGGGGGCGCTGGGGGGCGGTGGTCGTCGGGTCAGTCAGCAGGACCTACGGAGAGCAGGTTCTCGTTTCGCCAGGTGGGCTGCGTCGGCCTTGCACGATCACGCGTCTGTAGCAGGGACCTCCGACACGGAATGCCATCCGGTCGAGTCGGGAGAAGGGTGATCGTGGAGATCCTGGTCGTCGAGCGCCTCATCCGGCCGGTGAGCTGGCGGGGCTGCAGCGGTGCGCGGGGCGCATCACGCCTCCAACGTCGCCTCCGGCAGCGAGTGGACTCGCTCGATCACAACTGTTTATCTCTTTCGGAATCAGCGACCACCTACGTCCGCCGCCGCGACGACTGCAACGGATTCATCAGCTGTTGGCATCCGCAGAGGCGTCCCGGCTGGCACCGACTTCGTGCGAACGTTGTCACCCTCGTGGACTCGCTTCGCATCTGCTACCGCGAGGGCCGGCTCGGCAAGCCCCGGCGCAACCACCTAAGCGAACCCCGCCCTCGCGGCGGGATCGCAGGCTACGCGCCGCGTAAGTCGGCTCGCTCCCTCTGAAGAAACCGATCGGCCGCCCGGGAAGCGTCTAACTGTCTCGCGTAGGCGCGCCACCGCGCCCACCCGGTTCAGCTACCCCCCAGCGCCGATAGCAGCGCCGCACCGTCCGGTGAGCCGTTGCCCGAACACGCATCCCACCCGGCGCCGGCTTGATAGGCCGGGTTGTTGCCCTGGGTTATGTCGTGGAATCCGGGCTCGGCCGAGGCGGTGTAGATCTGCGGCTGGAGGAAGCCGACCGGCTTTCCGAGCGACGCGTTCAGCAACACGATCAGACCGGCCCAAAGAGGCGCCACCGCGCTCGTGCCGCCGATCGTCTGCTGGCTACCGTCGACAAGGATCGTGTAGCCGGTCTCGGGATCCGCGTTGCCGGCGACATCGGGCACGCCGCGGCCGGGCTTGCCGGTGTCGACGTTGTCCGGCATCTTGGTCGCGGACTGATAGGAGGGCACGGGGAACTCGATGCTGATGCCCCCGCCGCCGGCGCCGTGGCTCGGAAGCTCGTTCCAGACGACCTCGCTGGCGATCTGGCCGTTCTCGATGCTCAGCTTCGTGCCGCCACACCCGAGCGCGTGGGGAGCGGAGGCGGGGAAGTCGACGTGCTGCTTGCCGTCGGTCTCACCGTCGGTCGAGCCGCCGTCGCCCGACGCCACCGTCACGGTCACGCCGGCGGCGGCTCCCTCGGTCAGGACCTGCTCCATCTGCGTCCGCGCCTGCTCCGTCCAGGAATCCTCAGGCCCGCCCCAGCTGATCGAGACGACCGACGGGTTGTTGGTGGCGTCGTGCACGGCGGTCGAGAGCGCGTCGATGAAGCCCTGATCCGTGTTGGGCGCAAAGTAGACGACGATCTTGGCCCCCGGTGCCACCGAGCCGAGCACCTCGATGTCCAGCATCACTTCCCCGTCGGCGTTCGTATCGGTGCCCGGTGAGTTGGTGCCGCCGTCGACGCCGACCGCCGTCACGCTCGGCGCCGTCAGCCCGAGGCTCTTGAAGTAGTTGTCGAGATCGGTCTGATTGAACCCGCCGCCCAACTCGAGGATGGCGGCCGTCTCGCCTGAGCCGTTGACGCCCGTCGGAAAGTTGTACGCGGCCGCGACCTGCGGCGGTGTGTACGACTGACCGGCGGCCGCCTGCTGCCCGAGCCGGCGCAGATGCACACGCGCCTGGGGCCGGTCGTCGATTCCGAACACGCCGGTGATCACACCCGCGAGCGCGCTCGGAACCGTCAAGGGTCCCTGGCGGCCGCGGTAGCGCCCCGCGGATGGGTGCTCGAACAGCTGCAGCTCCTGCGCCCCGAACGCGTCGGTGACCGCCTTCACCGTGCCGCGCAACGTCAACGCTCGACGCCCCTTGTCGACGCCCGTCACCTCGAGGCCATACTCGGTGGCGAACGAACGCACGGCGGCGATGTCCTCGTCGCTCGCCCCGGTCGCGCTCGCGAGCTCCTCGCGCGACATCGTCCGCCGCTCCGCCGGGGCACGACCGGCCTCCTGATCAACCCAGTCGAGCGATCCGGACGGCCGAAGGTACACGGTCACGTCGATCGTCTTGTCCCGGTCGACCTCCCCGACTCGCTGATGCTCCGGATCGGCCGCTCGTGCACTACCCGGGATCTCCACACGGCTCTGCCATCAGTCCTCCTCGTCGAACATTCCGAGGCCGTCCGTGCCGTCCCCCTTGCCCCTATGCGCTGATCATCCCACCCCGCTCACTCGCGTGTCGACAACCCATCTCGCAACCGATTACTCGCGTGTCGACAACCTTTCTCGCAACCCCGACGCCCGCGCCACCGGGCGCTCGACCGCCTGTCGGACAGCGTCCTCGGTCCCGACGAGGATCAGCTCCCGGCGCGCGCGGGTGACCGCCGTGTACAGGAGCTCGCGTGTCAGGAGCCGCGAGCCCGACCGCCGGCAACAGGACGGCCGCGGTCGTCGAACTGCGAGCCCTGGCTCTTGTGGATCGTCATCGCGTACACGGTCTCGACCGCCCCGAGCCGCAACGGGCTGAAATGGAGCAGCTCGCCGCCGCGCTCGAACACGCGCCGTCGGATGCTCGCCGGGGCCTTGCACGATCACGCCGGTGTCGCCGTTGTAGAGGCCGAGCTCGTAGTCGTTCTCGGTCACGAGCAGCGGCCGGCCGACGAAATCGCGCTGGTCGACGTCGAGATCCTCGAGCTCGCCGGCCACCCACGCCATCAGCCGCGAGGTCCAGTCGCTGACGCCGTATGGACCGCGGCGATGGGCGCACAGCAGCCGGAAGCGACCGAGCGCGTCGAGCGCTTCCTCGCCGGCGCCGGCACGGGCCGCGGCGAACACGGCGCTCCCCGCCGCCACCGCGCGCTCCCGGACCGAGCGTCAGCTCGGCCTCGGATTCGGTCGCGTCGACCGGGAACCACGTCACCTCGCCGGGCGCCGCGCTCAACGCCGACACGGCCGCGTCGCCGTCGCCGTCGCGGATCGCGTCGGCGAGCGCGGCGATGGCGCCGCCGTACCGGTGGACGCGGTCGAGCACGACGATGCCCGCGGCAGGGCGGGAACCTGATTCGTTGCCGACGATGTCGCCGAGCACGACGCCGGCCTCGATCGAGGTGAGCTGACCGGGGTCGCCGACCAGTATCAACCGGGCGTCGGGCCGCACCGCCTCGACCAGCCGGGCCATCATCGACAGCGACACCATCGAGGTCTCGTCAACGATCACGACGTCGTGCGGGAGGCGGTTGCCGCGGTCGTGCGCGAACCGGCTGTGGCTCCCTGGCCGCCACCCGAGCAAACGGTGAAGAGTCGACGCGCGCAAGGCCATCAGGATCGCTCGCACCGACTCGCCGACGGGCAGCTTCGCGGTCTCCTCGTGGACCGCCTCCTGGAGTCGGGCTGCGGCCTTGCCGGTGGGCGCGGCCAGCGCGATCAGCGGCGGCCGGGGCGGGTTGGGACGGTGGGGTGGGGTGGGTGGGTGGGGACCTGGTCGAACGGCCTCCTCGATCAGCTCCGCGACGATCCGAGCCACTCGCGTCGTCTTGCCGGTACCGGGGCCGCCGGCGATCACCTGCAGCCGGCCGCTCGCGGTCATCTCGTTCAGGTCGGCGGCGACCGCGCGCTCCTCGCGCCAGTAGCGGTCGAGGTAGAGCCGCGTGCCGAGCAACCGCAGCGGCCTCGCGCCGGCCTTGCCCTCCCCGCCGGCGACCACCCCGCCGGCGACCACCCCGCCGGCGACCACCCCGCCGGCGTCCTCCTCACCGACCGCGACGAGCTCGCTCCCGGACAGCGCACCCAGCCACCCCTCGACGGCCGGCCACGGCAGCGCCGACAGGTCGACGGGCTCGTCGGACTCGACCGCGGCGGTGTCGCGCACGGTGGCGAGGTCGACGAACACGTGGCCGAGCCGCGGACCCGCGGACCGCGAGCGCCACCGCGAGCGCGACCGCGTCGCTGTCCTCGCCGACCAGGTTCGCAAGCGCCGTGGCGACGTGCACATCCGCCGCCGACAGCAGACCGATCTCGTTGAACTCGCGGAGCAGCCCGGTGGCGCCCATCGCGCGCCGCGCCTCGTACGGATCAGAAGCGAGTGCGCTCACCCCGTGCTCCCGTCGAGAACGTCGCTCAGCGCCGCCACGAGGTCTCCGGGCGGCTGCCACGCGAACACGCCAGGTTGCGACCCACCCGCCCACCCCCCATCCACCTCGCCGGCCATGCCGCGAACGAACAGGTAGAGCACGCCCGCCAGATGGCGGTCCGGCGCGTACCCGGGCAGCCGCCAGCGCAGGTACCGGTGGAGCGCGACCGTGTACAGCAGCGCCTGGAGCCCGTAGTGGGCGCGGCTCATCTCCGCCGCGAGCGCGTCGGGCTGGTAGTGGGCAAGCGTGAGCGGCTCTCCCGCTGGACCGAGCCAGTTGGTCTTGTAGTCAACGATCAGAAATCGCGGCCCACCGACCCCCTCCAGGCGCATCACCAAATCGATGCTCCCGGTGAGGAACCCGCGCACGGCTGGCGCGAAGCGCCGGGTCCTCGAGCCTGGTCGCGTACTCGGCCATCGGGTCGCCGGCCGGCAGGTGCGCGCGGAGAACACCGCGCGATCGCGTGCAAGCGTCAGCCGCCCGGTCGGAGCGTCGCCGCCGGCGAGCGGCAGCTCGAACTCGAGCTCGTCGAGGCGGTCGGCTCGGGCGACGTCGCGCAGGCGCACCCCGCCGACGACCGCACCGAGCGGCGTCTCGATCGCGGACCGCAACCCGGCAACGATCCGATCGTGGTCACCGAGGTCGAGAGCCCGTCGGACCGCGCAGCTTCGACGCAACCGACAAGCTCCGCATCGAGGTCTGGCGCCGTGAAATCCGTCGCCTCGAGCACGGTGTGGACGAACGTCCCGAACTCGACCCCGACCGGCGCCGTCCCGAGCGGCGATTCGCGCTCGAGCCCCGGATCCGCGTCCCCCGCGCCGGGCACTAACACCGGCGCGAACACCGGCGCCGGCATCTCGGGCTCGTCGTTCAGCACCGGCGCTTCGGGCTCGCTCGCGACGAGCGGGTCGTGGGCCTCGGCGGTGATGTCGCTGTAGGAGGTCCGGCGCCACCACAGGTCGAGACGGCGATCGAACCTCGCGGCCGTCAGCGAGGCCGCCGGCTCGATCGGCGGACTCCACATCGAAGGAAGCCCGAGCGACGACCGCTCGACCCCAACGGCGCCGTCAGGGGCCTTCGCGGCCAGCTCGGCGAAGCGCTCGTCGGCGGCGCTGTCGCCGGGGGTGGAGCTCCCGTCGCAGGCGACATCCCCATCCGGGCTCATCGCGAACAGCAGGCGCCCGAGCGGAGAGTTGCGACTGTCATACGACCCCGCCCACCAGATCACCGCCTGGTGCTTGGCGCGCGTCAGCGCGACGTAGGCCAGGCGTAGATCCTCGCCGCGCTGCTCGATCGCGGTGCCGGCGCACATGGGCACTCCATGCACGCCCCTCGAGCCCGACGTCGACCGTGCGCTGGAACCCGGCGCGCAGGGTCGTGGAAGGACACCGGCTCCGGGTCGCGCGCGATGTAGCTGGGCTCCCACAAAAACGGGCAGTACACGACCGGGAACTCGAGCCCCTTGCTGCGATGGATCGTCAGCACCTGCACCGCCTCGGCATCCGACTCGAGCCGCCGCGTTCGCTCATCTTCGGCGTCCTCGCGCCCGGAGTCCGCGATCCGCTCGGCGAGCCAGCCGCGCAGCGCGGTCACGCCGAGCCGCTCGGTCGTGGCGGCGCGGTGCAGGAGCTGCGCGACGTGACCGCAGGTCGGTCAGCCGCCGCTCGCCTCCGGTCTCGGCGAGCACCCGCGCGGCAAGGTCCTCGCCGACCGTGATCGCCTCGGTGAGCGCGGCGACCCCGCTGCTCGCGAGCGACCCGGGCCCAGCCATGTAGTCGCTGGTGGACCTGCCTCCCATTCCGCCTCGGTCGCGGTGGCGATCCGCTCGCCGCTCCAACCGAGGAACGGCGTCGCGGCGGCGGTCCTCGCCCTGACCGTCGACGCCGGTCGCTCGAGCGCCTCGAGCAGGCGCAACCACGCCCGCGGCGGCTCGGGCGCCGAACACGTTGCCGCCGCCGTTGATCACCGCCGGGACCCGCGCGAGCCTCAGTTGCTCGCACACCAGGTCCGCGTTGGCGTGCGTGCGCACGAGCACCGCGATGTGCCGCGGGCAGATCGGCTCGGTGCCGGTCGGCTCGCCGTCGGGCGCGCGATGCTCGAGTGTCGCGTCCGAGGACAGCAGCCGCACGACGTCGGCGGCGAGGTCGCGTGCGACATGCGCACGGGCCGACGGGGCCCTGGCGTACCCGTAATTGGTCTGCTCGATCCCCGGCTCGTCGCGGTGGCACGATCCGGATGCGGAGCGCGGCGTCCGCGTGCGCCCCGCGCAGACGGCTGGTCTCGTGCGCCGGCGCCGCTCGCACCCGGCGGTAGATGATGTCCTCGTGGCCGAGCCGTGACTCGGCGAACAGCGCGTCGAACGCGTCGAGCAACGGCTGGTCGCTGCGCCGGTTGACCCCGCAGCGTGGCTTGCGCCTCGGCCGTCGCGGCCGCCGTGAGGTAGGCGTACACGTCAGCGCCGCGGAAGGCATAGATCGCCTGCTTGGGATCCGCAACGAGCACCAGCGTCACTCCCTCGGTCGCGAACGCGCGATACAGGATCTGCCACTGGATCGGGTCGGTGTCCTGGAACTCGTCGACGAGCACCACGTCATAGCGGCGTGCGGAGCCGCTCCCTCGCCGCTGGGCCATTGGCGCCGACGAGGATGTCGTTGAGTCGCGTCAGCAGATCGTCGTAGGTCATGATCGCGAGCCGCCGCTTTCGCTGGTCGAGGTCGTCGCGCACCCTCCGCGCGAGCCGGTAGCGCATCGCGGCGGTCGTCTCGTCTGGCTCGTCCTCGGGCTCGAGCTGGGCCATCGGGTTGAACACCGCCGCCCTGGCGATCTGGAGCGCCTGCGCCCGGGTGAACCTGGCCCCGCCACGGGGACCGAACCGCCGCACGTACAGATCATCGAGTGTCTGCTCGAGCAGATCGGATACGTCCTCGACGAACGCCGTCTCCCGATCGAGGTCGCCGATCGTGCTGAGCTCGGCCAGCACCTCCTGGCAGAAGCCGTGCGTGGTCGCGATCGTGGCGGCGTCGAAGTCCGCCACCGCGCGGGCCAGCCGGTCGCGCCGGAGCTCCACGTCGGCCGGCAGGCCCGAGGCGAGCAGCGTCACGATCGGGTCGGCTCCGAGATCGGGGGCGCCCGCGAGGATCCGCGACAGCTGCTGCTCGCACGCGACCAGCCGCTCGCGGACCCGGTCGCGGAGCTCGCCGGTCGCCATCCGCGTGAACGTGATCAGCAGCAGCCGGTCGAGCGGTGTCCCCTCGGCCACGTAGCGCGCGGCGAGCGTGGCGATCGTGTACGTCTTGCCGGTTCCGGCGCTCGCCTCGAGGACGGTCACGCCCGACGGGAGCGAACCGCACAGGTCGAATTCGGCGTACCCCTCGACCATCCTCATTGGTCGCTCACCGCCTCGACCGCCAGCAGCCCGCGCCACAGCCGGAGCGCGTACCGTCCGAATCTCGTCGTCTCGGCCTCGTCCCAGCCCGGCCCCTGCTCGTCCTCGCGCGGGCCGTCCTCCAGCAGCCGGGCCAGCGGGATCGCATCGCCGTACACGAGCATGTGCTCGGGGTCGCGGTCCTCCTTGTCGTAGCGGAACACGGTCTCCCAGGCGGCTCGCGCCGCGGCCGCGGCACCGTCGGCGTCTTCGCCGCCAGCCGCCGCCTGGGCGTAGGCGGCGGAGGAGTTGCACGCGAGCGGAAGCGGCTCGCGCATGCCGCGGTCGTAGAGGTCGAGCAGGACCGCGAGGTGCCCGAGCGCGATCTGGAGCCGAGCGTCCGGGGTCTCCGCCAGCGGCGGGATTCGCGCCACCGTGACGCCGGCCCAGCGCGAGTCGGCGCGGGCCCGGCCGATCACCACCGATTCGAACGGCCGCTCAGGGCGCGCGGCGCTCAACGCGAGCAACCGCACCCACGCGCGCAGCCGCTCGCGCGGTTTCACCCGCGAGTAGGAGATCGTGCGGAGCGTGTTCCCGCACACGCCGGTGACGGTGCCCGCGAGCGTGCGCCCATCGGGGAGCGCGAGGTTGAGGTCGAGCGAACCGGGCTCCTGGACGGCGCCGAGGGCCGTCGCCGCGCCCGCGATCTGGCCGACCACCGCGCCGATCTCGGCGAGCGCCGGGCGCGCGAGCTCGCCCGGGGGCAGGGCTCCGCGCGCGATCTCGGCCCGCATGCACGCCTTGAGCTCGGCGCCGGCGAGCACGCCCTCGAGCAGCCGCTGTCCGACGCCCCACTGCTCGAGCGCGTCGAGCTCGACGGGGATCGCGTCCTGCACCTCGTCGAAGAACTCGCTGACGCTGATCCCGAGCCGGTCTCGCAGCAACGCCTTGACGGGGTGCTCGACGAACCGGATCAGATTGCCGAGCTCGACCACGGCGTCGTCCCGCGCCGGCAGCGGCGCCGGCAGGAACGGCCGGCGCGGCTCACGCGCAGCCGGTTGAGCGCGTTCGCGCCGGCGAGCGCCTGCGGGTCGAACCCCCAGGCACGGTCGGGCACGAGTCTTCCCGACGGTGAAGTTCCGCGGGTCGAACGGCTGGAGCGGATGGCGGACCATCGACCTGCTCGCGCGCCGAGCCCTCAGCGCAGCTGACCGTGCGCTCGACGATGTCGAGCAGCTCGCCGACCGGCACCGCCGGCGGCCGGCGCAGGTTCGTGCGCTCGTCGTTGCCGGTGTAGGTGATGATCAGCCGCTCGGTCGCGGCCAGCAGCGCGTCGAGCAGCATCTGGCGGTCCTCGGCGCGCGGATCGCGGTCGCCGACGTGCGGCTCGGCCAGCATCAGGTCGTCGCCGTCCCGCCGGGCGCGGCGCGGGAACTCGCCGTCGTCGAGCCCGAGGACGCACACCACCCGGTGCGGAACCGAGCGCATCGGGACGAGCGTGCACACGGTCAGGTGGCCGGTCCGGAAGTTCGCGCGGGTCGGGCGGCCGCGCAGCCGGTCGGCGAGCAGCACGCGGACGTCGGCGAGCTCGAGCCTCGCGCCGCTCATGCCGGTCTCGTCAGCGGAGTCCGCGTCGACGTCGCCGAGAAGTCGCTGAAGCTCGCGGCGCTGCCACGAGTCCCGATCGCTGGTGGCGGTGAGGGCGTCGGCGGCGCCGGCGATGGCCTCCGTCCAGCCGTGCGATCGGCTTGCGGGCCCGAGAGCGCGTCGGCGGCGGCGCTGGGTCCGGTCGATGAACTCGGCGAACCGGCCGGCGAGATCGATCGCGCCGCTGTCGACGTCGTCGAGCGGCAGCACGCCGCCGACGAGCCGCCGATCCTCTTCGGTCATCGCGACGCCGACCAGCATCCGGTCGAGGCCGCGGCGCCACGTGTTCGCGCTGACCGTCCCGAGCCGGAACGGCTCGCGGTGCGGCGCGTCGAACCCCCACCGGATCCCGCACGCGGCAACCCAGTCCTGCATCCGCGACAGGTCCTCGTCGTCGAAGCCGAACCGCCGGCGCACCGGCTCGGCCCGCCGCCAGGTCGAGCAGCTGCGAGGCGGTCGCCCGCTGGTCGGCCAGCGCGAGCAGCTGACTGACGACGCCGAGCACGGGGTTGGTCTGGCGCAGCGAGCGGTCGGCGAGCCTGACCCGGAGATCCGGCAGGCGCTTGCCCGCGATCACCGGGTCCTCGTCGTCATCGGCGGCGACGCGCCCCGCCCCGAACGTGGCCTGGATCAGCGGGGCGAATGTCTCGATGTCCGGGCACATGACGATCACGTCGCGCGGCTCGAGCGTCGGGTCGTCCTCGAGCAGGTGGAGGACCGCGTCGCGGAGCACCTCGACCTGACGCGCACGCCCATGGCAGGCGTGGATCTGGAGGCTGCGGTCGCCGGCGGCGAGGCGCGGGCGGGCATCCGGCTCGCCGGGGAGCGGCGGCCCGGGCGGCTGGCGGTCCTCGCGGATGTCCCGCTGGATCGCTGCCAGCAGCGACGCGTGCCCTTCGTCGCGTCGCGGGAGCTCGTGGTGGTGGTCCACGCCGTCGCCGGTGTTCGCGAGCACGAGCTGGAGCTCGCGGACGTCGCGACCCCACGAGGCGAGCAGCCGGTTGCTCGCGAGGCGGGAAGTCCGGTCATCGCGCCGATCAATGATCCCCGGGCCGCCCTCGAGCTCCTCGGCGACCCGGTGCCACAGCGACGGCGAGGGATGCAGGACGAACAGGTGCACGTCGCGGCCGTCGGCGATCGCGGCGAGAACCTCGAGGTAGGAGCGCGGCATCCGCGTCAGCCCGAACAGCGACAGCCGCGCCGGGAGGTCGAGCAGCCCGGGGTCCTCGCGGATCCGCTCGCACGCGGTGCTCAGCCGCTCGGCCGGGCTCGGTGCGCCGATGCCGGCGCGAACGCGGCGCCACAGCTCGGCCTGCCACTCGCCGTCCTCTGCACCGCTCGCCCATCGCCGGACCATGTCGGGGCGGTGCACCCCGTAGCGGTCGAACAGATCGGCGATGTGGCGGACCACCCCGAACCGCCGGATCGGATCCTCGGGCTCGGCACGCGTGCCCTCGAGATGCAAGGCGAGCGTCGCCAGCCATGGCTCGCCAAGGCACTCGTCGACGACCTCGAGCAGCGGCCACACCGATCGCTCCGCGAGCCACGGGTCCCGGTCGGCCTCGACTCCTGTCGCGGCGGCGAGGGCTCCCAGGATCAGCCTGCCGGGAAACGGGAACTCGACGTTCGCGCACACGCCGTCCTGGCGGCTCCCGGTGGTCCCGAGCCGGGTCGAGAGGCGCTGGATCAGCCACCGCTCGATTCCCCGGGTGGGGACCGCGACCACGTCGGGTGCGAACGGGTCCCCGAGCGGCTCGAGCAGCGTCTCGGCCAGGCCGTCGGCAAGACGGTCCGCGCGCTCGGCTCGGTGGACGTGCAGCATTTGTTACGACGGTAGTGGGGGGTGATTTCCGGGCCGCCTGCGACTCTTGTAGTCAGAGTGCTGTTGACCGACCCCGAAACCATCCCCGCAGCCGCCCTGGAGCGGCTGAGAATTCTCACCGACGATCCGGACGCGGAGTTCCGCCCCGGCCAGCTCGAGGCGATCCGCGACGTCGTCGTCGACCGGGCCCGCGTCCTGTGCGTCCAGCGGACGGGCTGGGGCAAGTCGGCGGTGTACTTCGTCGCGACCGCGCTGCTGCGCGAGGCGGGCGCCGGCCCGACGCTGATCATCAGCCCGCTGCTCGCGCTGATGCGCAACCAGATCGCCGCCGCCGAGCGGCTCGGGCTGCGGGCGCACACGATCAACAGCACCAACCGCGACGAGTGGGACGCCGTCCGCGACCGGCTCGCGGCCGGGACGATCGACCTGCTGCTGATCAGCCCCGAGCGCCTCAACAACCCGCGCTTCCGCGAGGAGATGCTGCCGCTGTTCGCCGCGTCGGTCGGCCTGCTCGTGATCGACGAGGCGCACTGCATCTCCGACTGGGGCCACGACTTCCGCCCCGATTACCGGCGGGTCAAGGACATGCTCGACGCGCTCGCGCCGGAGGTCGCGGTGCTCGGCACGACCGCGACCGCCAACGACCGGGTCGTCGGCGACGTCGTCGACGCAGCTCGCCGCCGGCGACCGCGAGCCGCTGCGCACGTATCGCGGGCCGCTGGCGCGCTCGAGCCTGCGGCTCGAGGTGCTCGAGCTGCCGCGGCCGGCCGAGCGGCTCGCGTGGCTCGCCGAGAACCTTCCTCGCATGAACGGGTCGGGCATCGTCTACACGCTGACCAAGCGCGACGCCGAGCAGGTCGCGGCGTTCCTCAGCGCGCGGGGGATCAGCGCGGTGGCGTACAGCGGCGAGCACGAGACCGATGAGCGGATCGCCTCCGAGGACCGGCTGCTCCGCAACGAGGTCAAGGCGGTCGTCGCCACCAGCGCGCTCGGGATGGGCTACGACAAGGCCGACCTGACGTTCGTCGTGCACTACCAGGCGCCGGGCTCGGTCGTCTCCTACTACCAGCAGATCGGCCGCGCCGGCCGCGGCGTCGAGCACGCCGACATCGTCCTGCTCCGCGGCGGCGAGGACCGCCGGATCCAGGACTTCTTCATCGAGCAGGCGTTTCCCGATCGCGAGCGCGTCTCAGCGGTGCTCGGCGAGCTCGAGGCCGCCGGCGAGGACGGGCGCACGACCCGCGAGCTGATGCCGGCGGTCAACCTCGGCATGGGCCGGATCGAGGCGATGCTGAAGATCCTCGACGTCGAGGGCGCGGTCGCGCGCGGCGGGCAGCCGCTGGAAGCTCGTCCCGGACGCGCGAATGGAGCTACGACGCCGAGCGCTACGCGGCGGTGACCGCGCTGCGGCGCGACGAGCAGCGGGCGATGGCCGCGTTCGGCACCGACGGCCGCTGCCTGATGCGCGTCCTCCAGGAGCAGCTCGACGACCCCTCGCCCGAGGACTGCGGGCGCTGCTCGGTGTGCGCCGGCGCGCGCTTCGACACGCCGCCCGATCCGGCGCTCGTCGAGGCCGCCGGGCGGCACCTGCGCTCGACGCCGATCGAGCTCGAGGTCAGGAAGATGGCGCCCGACGCCGAGGGCGTGATGCGGAAGATCCCCGCGGACGTCCTCGTCGAGCCCGGCTGGGCGCTCGCGCGGTTCGGCGACGGCGGCTGGTGGCCGGCGATCGAGCGGGGGCTCGCCGGCGGCGAATTCGAGGATGACGTGGTCGACGCGCTCGCCGACATCGTGCGCGCCGCCGGCGCCGACTGGGTTACGTCCGTGCCGTCGGTCCGGCTCGGGGACGTGCTCGAGCGGCTGGCGCGCCGGCTCGCCGAAGCCCTCGCCGTCCCCTACGTCGGGCTCGTCACGCGGGTGTCCGAGCGCCCGCCCCAGCGCGAGATGGCCAACGCCGCCCAGCAGGCCGCGAACGTCCGCGGCGCGTTCCGGATCGCCGGCCCGCCCCCGCCCGGGCATGGGCGTGCTGCTCGACGACCGCCGCATCTCGGGCTGGACGCTCGCGATGGTCGGCGGCCAGCTCCGCCGCGCCGGCGCCGAGCGGGTGGTGCCGCTCGCGCTGGCCACACTGCAGTAGCGTGTTCGGTCATTACTGGACGGCGGAGGAGGGGGTCCGTCGTTGCGGTCGACAAGGGGAGGAAAGAGTTGCGCCGTTCCATCGTCGTTGCCAGCCTGGTGTGCGCGGTGGCGCTGGTTGGCGTCACCGGGAGGGGTAGCAGCCGCCAGCCCTCCAAAGGCCCACGCCGCCCAGACGATCCCGCTGGTGGTCGTCAAGTCGAGGGACGGCGCTACCGCGGCGCTCGTCAGAGTGTTCATCCACGGCCGCCTGATCCCGATGCTGGTCGACACCGGCGCAACCGTGACGGTCATCAACCTGACCGCCGCCCGTCACCTGCACCTGAAGACGGTCGGTAAGCCGCACCGCTTCTGCGGCGTGACCGGCTGCGCGATGGCGAAGCGGGTGCGCGTCTCACACTGGAACGTCGGCGGAGTGCCGCTCCCGAACGTCGTCGTGTCGAGCGCACCGATCGCGGGGCTCAACGCCCACGGGTTCGGGCTGCTCGGCTCCGACGTGCTGTCCCGGTTCGGGTCGGTCACGATCGACTACCACGACAAGGAACTGATCCTCGGCTGAGCCGGCGTCCGCCCGCGCCCGACGTAGGGGCTGGCCGCCCGACGTGGGTGCTGGGCGTGATCGCGCCGGCGACCGTCAGCTCGCGTGCTGCTTGGCGTCGGGCGAGGCTTCCCAGAAGTCGTCGAGCTTGGTGGAGTCCCGCCGGCCGAGCTGGCGCGAGATCGCCCACATCTCGACCGACTCGTCACCCTCGTTGCGGTGCGAGCGCGGCGTCGTCGCCGCGACCCGCACGGCCGCCGGTGCGCTCACGGTCCGGATCTCGTCGCCGAACCGCATGGTCAGCGTCCCGGAGGTCACGAGATAGAGCTCCTCGATCTCGTCATGGAAGTGGCCGGTGCCCTGCTCGAAGTCCGAGTGCGGAGGGACCCGGATGAGGGTCACGCCCAGCTCGGTGCAACCGAGAGCGTCGGTCAGCCTGCGGAACTCGCCGGGCACGTCGGTGCCGGCGTAGGGATCGTCGGCGTCGTCGGGGTTGACGACGGCGAAGTTAGGTGTGTTCTCAACTTTCGTGGTCATGGCCGCACCACTACCCGGCCAGGCGCGCAAATAAGTCGACAGTTGGGAATCGGTTGGAGGCCGGAGCCTCTGCGTCAGCGGTGGATACGCTCCGGGTATGGACGCTGAGCACTCACCGAGACTCCATGCCTGAGCTGCCCGAAGTCGAACGCGCCCGCCAGACGCTCGAGTCCGCGCTCGGCCGGCGAATCGCGGGCGTCGACGACTCGGATTCCTACGTATCCCGTCCCCACGCCCCCGGAGAGATCGCGGCCGCGCTGACCGGCCACACTCTCGCCAGCGCCCACCGCCGCGGAAAGTTCATGTGGCTCGAGACCGAGGACGGGCCGGCGCTCGGCCTCCACCTCGGGATGGCGGGCCGGATCCTGGTCGACCCCGACGACACGACGCGCTGGGACCGCTTCACGGTCGAGTTCGAAGACGGCGGCCGGCTCGTGCTGCGCGACAAGCGACGGCTCGGGCGCGCGGTGCTCAACCCGAACTTCTCCCACGTCGGAACCGACGCCGCCGAGGTCGGCCGCGACGACTTCCGGAGGCTGATCGGCTCGGGTCACACGCACGTCAAGGCCCGCCTACTGAACCAACGCGCGATCTCCGGGATCGGCAACCTGCTCGCCGACCAGATCCTGTGGCAGGCGCGCATATCGCCGCGGCGGAGCACGTCTGAGCTCTCGACCGCCGACCTCGATCGCCTCCGTCGTGAACTCCGCGCCGCCGTCCGGTCGGCGATCCGCAAGGGCGGCGCCCACACCGGCAACTTCATCGCGGCCCGCCGGCGCGACGGCACCTGCCCGCGTGACGGCCACCGCCTCGAGCGGGACCAGGTCGGCGGCCGGACCACGTACTGGTGCCCCGTCTGCCAGACGTGACGGTCCCCGCGACCCCGCACGTGCGTGGCCCCCGCGATCCCGCACGCGCGTTTCTATGGCTTTCTAACCTAAACCTTAGAATCTCCGCGCCGTGCCGCAACGTCCGGAATCCATGCTTTTCTAAGGAGGCAATTTACTCCTTAGAAAAGACCAGAATCCGGCGTGCTCAAACGCGATAACCCGTACACCCCGGGCGCCGGTCGCAAGCCTCCCACGCTGGCCGGGCGCGATCAGGACCTCGAAAACTTTCGGGATCTGATCGACCGCCTCGCGGTCGGCGGCTATGAGCCGAGCCTGATCTACTCGGGCCTGCGTGGCGTGGGTAAGACCGTCCTGCTGATCGAGCTGGACGTGTTGGCCACTGAGGCGGGCTGGGTGACCACCGACGTCCAAGAGGTCGGATCGCGGCCCGAATTTCGACTTACTTTCGCGCGGATGGCCACTCGCCTGCTCAGGGAGATGAGCCGTCGCCACCGAGTCAAGGCCAGGGTCGACCGAGCCCTTGGCGTCGTTAAGGCATTCAGCATCGCGGTTCCCGGCGCCGTCAGGATCAAACTCGACGTCGAGGCGGCCTCCGGGCTCGCCGACTCCGGCGATCCCGAGCAGGATCTGACCGACCTCCTGCACGAGATCGGCTCGGTCGCCCAGGCAACCGGTGCTGGCGCCCTGTTTCTGATCGACGAGATGCACAACCTGAACGCTTCGTCGCTGGCGGCGATCTGCATCGCCTTCCAGGCCGTCAGCCGTGCAGGCCTACCAGTCGCGATGGCTGGCGCAGGGCTCCCCGACGTTCAGGTCCGCCTGCTCGCAGCAAAGCCATACGCCGACCGCCTGTTCCAGTACCGGGAGCTCGGCCGGCTGCCCGACGCATCGGCGCGAACCGCACTCGTAACGCCCGCGTCGACCCGCGGCGTCGAGTTCGACGAGCGCGCAGCACGCCGGGTCGTTCGCGAATCCGCCGGCTATCCATACTTCCTCCAGGAGTACGGGCGCGAGCTGTGGAACTACGCCGAGCGGTCGCCCATTTCGAACACAGACGTCGCCTCTGTCCGCGAGATCGTCAAAGACTCGCTCGCGCGCAACTTCTTTGGTACCCGCTTCCAGATCGCCACCGACGCCGAGCAGCGGTTCCTCTCGGCCATGGCTTCACGCGGCGACGCGCCGTACAAGATGGCGGAGGTCGCCAGGGCCTGGGGCGCCAAGGACCAGCGCGGAGTGTCGCCGCATCGAGAATCGCTGATCGACAAAGGCCTGATCTGGAGCCCGCGACGAGGGCAAGTCGACTTCACCGTGCCGTTGTTTGCTGACTACCTGCGCGACAATCACCCGCTCGGTTCGTTTGACGAGTGAGCAGGGCCCGGACTGGAGGCGGCATGCAGCGAACAGCGGTGGTGACCGGTGGCGCCGGCGGAATCGGCGGCGCGATCGTGCGCGCGCTCGCCGCCACCGGGCACGAGGTGGCGATCCTCGACCGCGAGGGAGAGTTCGCCGTCGACCTCGGCGACGAGCAGGCGGTGCGACGGATCGTCGAGAAGCTCGGGCCGCGTGACGTGCTCGTACACGCCGCCGCCGCCTTCGACCGCGCCTCACTCGCCGACATCGACCTCGCGACCTGGCGCCGGGTGCAGTCGGTGAACGTCGAGGCTGCGCTGTGGCTTTGCCAGGCGCTCACACCCGGGATGTCCGAGCGCGGCTTCGGCCGGATCGTGTTCATCGCCTCGAACACGGTGTGGAGACCACCGGCCGCCGACTTCCTGCCGTACGTCGTGAGCAAGGCGGCGCTGATCGGACTCGCCCGTGCGCTCGCCAAGCCGCTCGGCGAGACCGGGATCACGGTCAACTGTGTCGCCCCGGGGCTGACCCGGACGCCGTTCACCGAGTCAGACCTGCCCGAGGAGGCGTTCGCGGAGGCGGTCGCTCGCCAGGCACTCCCGCGCTCGCTCGCGCCCGACGACGCCGCCGGGCTCGTCGCGTTCCTCGCCTCCGACGCCGCGGCGGCGATAACGGGCCAGACGCTCGTCACCGACGGCGGTTCCGTGCTTCGATGAGCGCCACCGTGACCGACATCATCCTCGACTGCGACCCGGGCCACGACGACGCGATCGCGCTGCTGCTGGCGCTCGCCAGCCCCGAGCTGCGGCTGCTCGGCGTCACCACCGTCTCGGGCAATCAGACGCTCGAGAAGACGACCGCGAACGCGATCCGGGTCCTCGATCACTCAGACCGCCTCGACATTCCCGTCGCCGCCGGCGCCGACCGGCCGCTGGTCCGCGAGCGTCACGTCGCCGCGGAGGTCCATGGCGAGACCGGCCTCGACGGGCCGGACCTGCCGCCACCGTCCCGACCCCCCGAGGCGGCGCACGCCATCGACTGGATCGCGATGACGCTGATCGCCAGCCCGCACCCGGTCACGCTCGTGCCCACCGGACCGCTGACCAACATCGCGCTGGTCCTCGCGCGGTACCCGGAGCTCATCGACCGCATCGAGCGGATCGTGCTGATGGGAGGCGCGATCGGCGAGGGCAACACGACCCCCTCTGCCGAGTTCAACATCTGGGCCGATCCCGAGGCGGCGCATCGCGTGTTCACGAGCGGGCTCGACGTCACGATGGTCGGGCTCGACGTCACTCACCGGGCACTGCTACGACCGGTTGACGTCGAGCGTCTGCGGGGCGCCGGCAAGGCGGGGAGGCTGGTCGCCGATCTGTTCGAGTTCTACGCCTCCTACCACCGCCGGCACTACGGGTGGGACGGGGCGCCGGTGCACGACGCCGTGGCGATGGCACACGTGATCGACGCCAGCCTGCTGAGCACCGAGCATGTTGGCGTGGTCATCGACACCGGTCCTGAGCTCTCGCGCGGGCGCACGCACGTCGACCTCCGGGGAACCACGGGGTGGGAGCACAACTGCCACGCCGCGGTTGACATCGACGCAGAGCGGTTCCGCGAGCTCCTGATCGGGCGCATCAGCTCGCTTCCGTGAGCGCCGGCGCTCAAGCGCCGAGCTCGACCAGCTCGAGCGGAAGCGTGGACAGGATCTCCGGTCCGCCCACGCGTACGACCACGTCGTCCTCGAGCCTGATCCCACCCACCCCGGTCTTGTAGATGCCCGGCTCGATCGTCAGGACAGACCCCTCCACGAGCGGATCGAGGGCTCGGGGTACGAGGAACGGAGGCTCGTGGATCGAGAGACCGACCGCATGGCCGGCGCCGTGCAGGCACGAGCCGAGCTCGTTCGCGGCCTCGACGATCTCACGCTGGGCGAGATCCACATCCCGCCCGGACGCTCCGGGCTGCGCGGCGGCGATCGCCGCGCGTTGGGCGTCGAGCACGACCTGCCACGCGCTCGTCGCCCACTCAGACGCGGGCCCGACGGTTGCGCACCGCGTCAGATCGCCCCAGTACCCGTCCAGGCAGGCCGACAGATCCGCGCACACGACGTCACCCCGTCGCAGCTCTCGCGGTCCGGGATCGGCGTGGGGGTTGGCCGCGCTTTCGCCGAACAGGATCGCAGGGTGGGCGGCGCTCGCGCCCTGCTCACGCAGCCAGCCCTCGACCCGTGCGTTCAGCGCGTGCTCGACGGCGCCGGGCGACAGCCACTCGAACGCGCGCCGAAGACCCTCCTGCACGAGCTCGCAGGCGATTCGGATCCGCTCGATCTCGGCCGCGTCCTTGGCGATCCGCAGTCCCATCACGACCGATCCGGCCGGAACCAGCTCGAAGCCCTGCGCGGCGAGCGCGCGCGCCCGCGCGTAGATCAGGTGATCCTCCTCGACCCCAACCGTGCGGGCGCGGGCCAGCGCCGCGGCCAGCTCGGGCATCCCGTCGGATTCGGCGCCGTAGGAGACCGGAGTCAGACGCGGCGGCGCTGCCTCGATCTGCCCCCGATCGAGGGCCGGCACTATCACCGCGGACCGCTCGGGCGCGACCACCACGCCAAAGAACCGCTCGAGCTGGATCGGTCGAAAGCCCGTCAGGTACGCGATTGACTCGTCGCTCGTGATCAGAATCGCGTCGAGTCCACGCGCGCCCGCCTGCTCGAGCAACCGATCTAGGCGCAACTCATAACTGTTCGCCGCGGAAAGCATCGCCGGCCCCACTTAATCACGTCGGCTGCCGGACGGCATCCCGGATCGCCTCCGCCGTGACCGTGGCCGCCACGGTTCCGAGCGCGGTCAGCGCCCACGTGGCCGCAAGATCGGGCGAGGCCGGCGGCTCTGGCCCTGACGACAGGCAGAACACGACGTCGCCGTCCACCGGAGTGAATACCGGCTCGACCGCCCGCGCGATCCCGGCGCTGGCCATGCGCGCGACGATCGCGCAACTGCGTTTGTCGAGCGATGCGTCCGTGAACACGCAGACGAGCGTCGTGTTCCCCGCCGCGCCGCTCGCGCCGGACCCCGCCGCGCGGCTCGCGCCGGACCCTGAGCCGGATCCGGCCGCGGGCGGCACGGACATCCCCGGGAGCATGTCGGCGGTGCGGACGAGCCGGCCGCGCTCGTCGTGCGGACCGCCGAGGAGCTCCCCGTCCTCGCCGACCACGTCCCCGAACGCGTTGGCGACCGCGATCGCGGCAACGACCGCCCGGTCGGCGAGCACGGTCGCGGCGTAGCCCACGCCACCCCGGGTCGACCGCTCGCGGCCGAACAACTTCCCGACGGCCGCGCCCGAGCCCGCGCCCACCGGTCCGCGCTCGGGGACCTCGACGGACGCGTTCTCACACGCGGCATAGCCCTCCTGCGGTCCGGGACGACGGTCCGAAGCGCCCTCCACCAGGTCATAGACGACCGCCGCGGATACGAGCGGGACCACGCCCGTCGGCATCGGTCGGCCGAGACCCCGCTCCTCGAGCCATCGCGCGACTCCATCCGCCGCCGCCAGGCCGAACGCGCTGCCGCCCGTGAGCAGCACGGCGGTCGGCCCTTCCGCATTCGCGAGCGGCGACAGCGTCTCGATCTCGCGCGTCCCGGTGCCGCCGCCGCGGACGTCGACTCCACCCCGCGTCCCCGGCGGCGGGATCACGACCGTGCATCCGGTCCGAGCGTCCGGATCGGTCCAGTGCCCGATCTGGAAGCCCGGGGGCAGTCTGTCGGGCCCCACGCGCCTGGTCGCCTGTGGCTAACGGCCGCCGGGAGTCCGCACCCGTCTGCGATGCGGCTCGCGCTCCGGCCTACGAGCAGGCGTGGGGAGCAGATCGACAAGCCGGTCGTGGCCTCGCAGTCGCACCCGCCCCGGCTCAGCGTCCTCGAGCGGAATCCCACCCCGCGGGGTGCTCGGCGGCGTGCGCGGCGGCCGCGGACCGTTGCCGCCACCTCCGTCGGAATCCGAGTCCGAGTCACCCGACGGACCACGCCGGCCGAGAATCATCGGCAGGAAAATCACGCCGAGGACGAGCGCCAGGTACAGCAGACCGAGAACGTCGACTCCGCCGATCTGTGGCTCGCCCGGCATGGCTAAACGGTAGCGCTCCTCACCCGGACGACCAGTAGCCGTCCCCCGCCGCCTCGGCGAGCTCCGCGCCCGCCGCCTGCAACTCGTCGCGCGCCTGGTCGAGACCGATGCCGCGAAGCTCGGCGACCTCGGCGGTGGCGAGCGGATACGGCGCCCAGGACAGGACCTCGTCGGCCGCCTTTGGCACCGGACGGCGCTCGAGGTCGGGGGCCACATTTGCGACCGCCACCTCGTACACCGCGAACGGCTGGAAACCGGCCATCACCACGCGCCGATCGCCGCGCTCGAACACGGCCGAGCCCGTGGAGTACCGCAACGCGCCGGCGCTCCCGGACAGGCGATGGGACAGCGCGAGCGCCTCCGGCGCCGGGGCCCGGGTCGCGGCCATGTCCTCGGCGAGCGCGACGGCGACCTGCTCGTCCGAGAGCCAGGCATCGACCGTCTCCGGCTCGATGCCGGCATCCGCGCCGGCTCCGTGGATCGTCTCGAGCTGATCGAGCGGCTGGCCCTCCGAGAACGCCCGGCGGCGCAGCGAGCGCAGCAGCGGGTCGGCGCGCCCGGGCTCGTGAATCCGCGCGCCGACGTACGCCCGGCACGCGTCAATCGTCGCGGCGAGACGCTCCGGCGGCTCGGTCAGCATCGGCATCCCGTACGAGGTCCGCAGACGCCTCGTGTTGCCGGCGACCATCTCGCGGCTCAGCCCACGCTCCTCGAACGACGCGCTGGTCTCGGTGAGGACGATCATCCGGCGCGTGATCTCGAGGCCGTCCCCGTAGTGCCACAGCAGCTGCGTCTCCTGACGCTGCGCGTTGAAGCCGAACGGGCAACCGGGGTCGGTGTAGATCGTGACGTTGATGCGTTCCATCGGTCACGCGTCAGCCTACCTGCCTACCGCGCTCGGGCGGCCGGACGACATCGGCCGGCTCGCCGGAGATCATCGAGACCGAGGGAGATGCGGAAGGGCCCGGCCGTGTCCGTGGCCGGGCCCTGCCCGCGGGCAAGCTAAACGGCGGCAGCGACGTGGATGCCGAGCTTCTCCGCTGCCATCTTCGTGCCTTGCACACGATTCGCGATCTTCTCGAAAGCGACATCGCGTGCGAAGTCGGGCGAGCCGTGCAAGGGCTTCTCGTCGATGCTGAAAGGGGAGAAGCCGCAATCATCGGTGGCGCCGAGGCGCTCCTTGGGGATGTACTTCGCCGCCGCCACGAGCTCGTCGCACACTTCCTGCGGCGACTCGACCCTGGGGTTCTGCGGGTTGATCACGCCGATGTGGACGATCTGCGCCACCCCGTCCGCGTCCTCGCGGCTGTGCTCGCCGACGAGCTTGTACACCGCTTCCCGGTCCCGCTCGCTCTTGCACTGCATCAGGAAGTATCCGGCGTTCAGCCCGAACAGGCTCGGCAGCAACGCGCTGTAGGGCACGTCGCCGCTGTGCACGGCGTCGCGGTCTCCGCCGGGGCAGGTGTGCACACCGATGTTGACTCGCTCCTCCGCGGTGAACCGGGCGAGAACACGGTTGATCATGTCGATGAAGTGCGGAAGCATGCCGCGCCCCGTCCAAGGGTTGCGCGAATCCTCGCGGAGCGCCAGCCGCCCCTCGGTGAAGTCGATCGACACGCACGCGGCGCCGGCGTCGAACGCCCCACGGATGTCCTTCTCGCATTCGCCGACGAGGTCCTCCTCGAACTGCTCGCGCGGGTAGTCCGGAATCTCCTCGTCGAGCGGATACAGCAGCGCGAGCATCGACGGTGCGATCACCGCCTGCTTGATCGGCTTGGTCGCGAATTCGATCGACCTCGCGAGCGTGTCCGCCGCGTAGGTCTTGTACCGGAACGGACCGCCCGCGAGCTTCGGCAGCTGGCGGTAATGACCATCCGAGAAGATCGCGAAGTACTGCCCGCCCGGCGCGAGGTGGTCGGCAAGGCCGGTACCGGCGAGCGTGTCGGTCACCGGGTACGTCGCGAAGCTCGACCACCACTGCTCCCCGTCGGCGATGACCGGTGACCCGGTCGCTTCGAACCGGCTGATCGAGTCCTTGACGGCCGCCTCCTGCTCAGCCTCGAGGTCGTCCTTGGAGATCTTCCCCGCGTCGTATTCCGCGTACGCGGCCTGCAGCTTTGCCGGCCGAGGTAGCGAGCCGACGGGCTGGGTCGGGATGCCTGTTTCGGACCTAAGGTCGTAGGCCATCTGCGGCCTCCTCTCGTGCGCCGTCTCTTGTCGAACGAGACCGACTGGTCTCCCTCTTTTGTCGGAGCCTACGCCCTCTCTTCCCTAGCGTCAACCTCCTCGATCAGACCGAACGTTCTCCTATCATGAATTGTGAAATGAGCAAGATCGTCGAAGCGCCGACAGCCGGCAAGAGCGCCGGCGCGCGCGAGCGGATTCTCGATGCCGCCTACGAGTTGTTCTCCCGGAACGGCATCCAGGCAGTCGGCGTCGACGCGGTCATCTCCCGCTCCGGCATCGCGCGACAGACGCTGTACCGACACTTCGCGTCCAAGCAGGACCTCGTGCTCGCCTTCCTCGAGCGCCGCGAGGACCAATGGACCAGGCGCTGGCTCCAGGACGAAGTCTGCCGGCGCGCGGACGACCCGAGCTCGCGACTGCTGGCGATCTTCGACGTGTTCGACGAATGGTTCGCTCGCCCCGACTTCGAGGGCTGCTCGTTCATCAACGTGTTGCTCGAGCATCCCGATCCGTCCGACCCGGTGCACCGCGCGAGCGTTTCCTATCTGGCCGGCATCCGCGGGTTCGTCGAGGGCCTCGCCCGCGAGGCCGGCGTCGGCGACGCCCAGGACTTCGCACGTCAGTGGCACATCCTGATGAAGGGATCGATCGTCGCCGCGGGAGAAGGCGATCGCGCCGCGGCTCAGCGAGCCAAGCGGATTGGCATGTTGCTACTCGAGCACGCCTCAGACCGGGCACGGTCGTCGCGGGCTGACCGCGGCTAGCCAACCACCACATGATTGATGCCGCGGGGTGGCGTGAACGGGCGGCCGGTCGTTCGACGGACCGGGGTTCTAACGGCGGGCACCTGAGGGAGGGTTCGGGTGCTCAGCGGCGGACGCAGACCGAATAGCCCCGGAAATAACCTGCAAAACATGACAAGCGGCGCGCTCGCCGTCGGCCGTGTCAGAGCATGCATGTGGGGCGTGTACGGAATGACACGGCCAGCTCGAAACGGCTCCAATGACAGGTTTTGCATGTCGCCAGCCGACTCCCGGGCGGACGGAGACACCGCCGCCCTCACACTCCAGGTGCCCGCCGTTCGGCCGCAGACCGCGCCCGCCTGCTCGCCGGCGCTCTGGCTGCCAACGGCACGTCGACCGGCGACGTGGTCATCCTCCCCGCCGGCACGGGTCATCGCAACCTCGGCTCGAGTGCCGACCTGCTGGTCGTCGGCGCCTATCCGAACGGGATGCGGTGGGACCTGCGCCGCGGCGACTCCGCCGAGCACGACGAGGTGCTCGCCAACATCGCCCGCGTACCGCTTCCCGACCAGGACCCGGTGACGGGCGCGCACGGACCACCGCTCATGCACGAAAACGAATTGACGTAGAAACCCCGCGTCACACGAACGGCTCGCCCGGCAGCCCGGGCGCGCGCCGGCCGGCGACCCACGACAGCACGCTCGCCCCCACGTCGGCGAGAAGTCCGTCGTGCCGCCGGCCGCCGACGCCCGCGTACGTCGCCAGCAGCGGCGCGTACTCGCGCGTGTGGTCGGTGTGCGGAGCGGTCGGGTCGACGCCGTGGTCGGCGGTGAGGATCAGGAGGTCGTCGTCGCGGAGCAACTCCAACCAATCCGCAGCGGCGGCGTCGATCTCGGTCAGGGCGCGAGCAAAGCCCTGCACATCGTGGCGGTGGCCGTAGACCTGATCGGTCTCGACCAGGTTCACGAAGATGAGACCGCAGGCCAACGTCTTCAACAACGACGTCGTCGCCGCGATCCCGGCCGGATTGGTCGCGCCGGCGTGCTTGACGTCGACGCCGACGCCGGCGAACAGGTCGTGGATCTTGCCGACGCCGTGCACGGGCGCCCCGGCGTCCTGGAGCTCATCCAGATATGAGCGGCCCGGAGGACGGAGCGAAAAATCCCGCCGGCCCTCCCGCCGGCGGAACGACCCGGGCGAGCCCTCGAACGGGCGCGCGATCACCCGGCCGACCGCGTTCTCGCCGCTCATCACACCCCGGGCTGCCTCACACGCCGCGTACAGCCGCGCCTCAGACACGATGTCCACGTGACACGCGATCTGGAGCACCGAGTCCGCCGAGGTGTACAGGATCGCCTCGCCGGTCTCGAGATGGTGGGGGCCGTAGGCCTCGATCACCTCGGTGCCGCTGTAGGGCCGGTTGCAGCAGAACCGCAGCCCGGTGGCGTCTTCCAACGCGCCCACCACGTCGGCGGGAAAGCCGTTCGGATACGTCGGGAGCGCCTGCGCGGGCACGACCCCCATCAGCTCCCAGTGCCCGGTCGTTGACTCCTTGCCGGGCCCGAGCGGCGCCAAGCGGCCGTACACCCCCGGGTCCGACGCCGGCGCCACACCCAGGATCGGGACGATCGACCCCAACCCCAACCGCGACAGCGTCGGCAACCGCAGCCCGCCGACCTGCTCGGCGAGATGCACGAGCGTGTTCGAGCCGCCGTCGCCGTAGGACGCCGCGTCCGGCAGTTCCCCGACACCGCACGCATCCATCACCACGACCGTCGCTCGGCGCATCAAGCCGACCGTCCGCTCACAACGACCCGCCCCATACGACCTCACCAGCCACCCGCACCTCCGCAATCGACTCCTCCCGGGCCAGCGTGAACAGCGCTCCCAGCCTCTCCTCGACCGACTCGGAGCGCTCGAGCACCGCCGCCAGCGTGCTGCCCTCGGGCGCGCGCACCAACAAGTAGTCAGCGCTCTTGCCGACCCCCAGGTCGCCGACCTCGTCTGACAGCCCGAGCGCGGCTGCGCCCGCCGCCGTGGCCAGCCACAGCAAGTGGGCAGGGCTCAGCCGCACGCCATCGGAGCCCGCGAGCATCTGTCCTTGATAGGCCGTCAGCCCCTCCTTGAGCATGCTGAGCCCGGTGCCGGCCCCGACGTCGGTGCCGAGCGCGACCCGGACCCCGGCATCGAGATGGCGCCGCAACGGAAACAGCCCGCTGCCCAGGAACGCATTGCTCGATGGACAGTGGGCGACGCCGGCGCCGGCACCGGCGAGCCGGCGCAACTCGTCGTCACTCACATGCACGTCGTGGGCGAACACCGATCGGCCGTCGACCAACCCGAACCGCTCGTATGTCTCCAGGTAATCCCGGGCCCAGGGGAAGAGCTCCCTGACCAGCTCGACTTCAGCCCGCGTCTCGTTCAGGTGGGTCGTGAACAGCACTCCGTCGAACTCGTGAGCGAGCGACCCGCACGCCTCCAACAGCTCTTCCGAGCACGACACCGAGAACCGCGGGCTGACCGCATACCGGAGCAGCCCCCGGCCGTGCCAGCGCTCGATCAGCTCCCGATTCAGCTCGAAAACGGCCGACGCCGGGACCCGGAGCGCCGGCAACAAGCCGCGATCCGAGACGACGAGCCCGGAAGCGACCCGCAGCCCCGCCGCAAACGCCGCCGAGAAGAGCGCATCCTGGGCGTCGGGGAAATGGGACCCGAACACGAGCGCGGTCGTCGTCCCGTTCGCGGCCAGGCCCCGGACGAACTGGTCGGCGACCGCAGCCGCGTACGTCGGGTCCGCCAGGCGCGCCTCCTCGGGAAGCGCCCTCAGCCGCAGCCAATCGAGCAGCTCGAGCCCCATCGCCCCGATCACCCTGACCTGGGGATAGTGGACGTGGCAATCGACGAACCCGGGCAGCAGCACGGCATCGCGGGCGTCGACCACCTCCGCCTCCGGACACCGACCGCAAACCGAAGCCCACGACCCCAACGCGACGATCAGGCCGCCAGAGAACGCGACCGCGCCGTCCTCGAACACCTCAAGCGCGGACTCGTGCACGAACGGATTGCGCGGCGTGTGGGCGACCTGAGCCCTGAAGATGGTCGTCATTGCTTAAAGCCACGTTAGGTGAGTGGTCACGGGTCCGCCCAGCGGGTTATGGTTGCGCACTTGCTCTTGAGGAAAGGAGAAGTTTGTGTCGGGGAGGATCGGGCCGTTAGGCCTTGGCGCACTTACCGCTGCGGTGCTGGCGCTGGGGCTGGCCGCATGCGGAAGCAGCAATAGCAGCAGCAGTAGCAGCAGTACGAGCAGCCCGGGAGGGGCCGCCGCGCCCGCGTCCAGCAGCACGACGAGCTCGTCTGGCGGCGCGTCGTCGAGCGGCTCGGGCTTCAAGGTCGGTCTGGTGACCGACATTGGCGGTCTGAACGACCACGGCTTCAACCATCTGTCCTATCAGGGCTTGCTCCAGGCTGAGTCTCAGCTCGGAGTCAAGGGCACGGTGCTGCAGTCGAACTCAGGCGCGGACTACACCCCGAACCTCACGCGGCTCGCGGCTTCCGGAAACAAGCTCGTCATCGCGGTCGGCTTCCTGATGGCCGCCCCCCTCGAGCAGGTCGCGCTGAAGTACCCGAACACGCACTTCGCGATCATCGACAGCCCTGGCGGCGCGGCTCCGGACACGGCCAAGAACATCGAGGGGATCGACTTCGCGGAGCAGCAGGCGGGCTACCCGGCCGGTTACCTCGCCGGGCTCTACCTTAAGGAACACAAGTACACGACGGCCTCCACGGTCGGCGGCCAGAGCATCCCGCCGGTGACCCTGTACATCGCCGGCTTCCAGGCCGGGGTCAAGGCATCAGACCCGTCCGCGAAGCTGCTCAACGCCTACTCGCAGGACTTTGTGGCTGAGGACAAGTGCAAGGAGCTTGCGCTCAACCAGATCAACGCGGGCTCGAAGGTCGTGTTCCAGGTCGCCGGCGCCTGCGGGCTCGGTGCGATCTCCGCGGCCGTGCAGAACAAGGACCAGGCGATCGGCGTCGACGCCGACCAGAGCTACCTCTCGCCGACCTACATCCTGACGTCGGCCGAGAAGAAGGTGGACACAGGCGTGTTCACGGCGATCAAGAACCTGCAGAACGGTCAGTTCTCGAGCAACCTGCAGGAGAACATCAACAACGGCGGTGTCGGGATCGGCAAGATCGGGCCGGCCGGCGCGCAGTTCGAGTCGCAGGTGAACGCCGTCATCGCGGGGATGAAATCGGGCAAGATCAATCCGCCGACCACGCTCCTGGTCAAGTAGAGAGACTCGGTCCCCGCTCACCCCGCCCACCCCACACCCCAACCCCCCGACACCCACACGCCACCCCACCCCCGCCACCCGCCTTGTCGCAGTCAAGCCCTCCGGCTCTCGAGCTGAGGGGGATCACCAAGAAGTTCGGCTCGGTCGTCGCCAACGACCGAGTCGACTTCGGCGTGGTCCCGGGAGAGGTGCATGCGCTGCTCGGCGAGAACGGCGCCGGCAAGTCAACGCTGATGTCGGTCCTGTACGGGCTGTACAAGCCCGACGACGGCGAGATCCTGATCGACGGTCACCCCGTCGAGATCGCGTCGCCCGCGGCCGCGATCGGGCTCGGGATCGGGATGGTCCACCAGCATTTCATGCTGGTTCGCGTGATGACCGTCGCCGAGAACATCGTGCTCGGGTCGGAGCCGAGCCGGAGGGGCGTGCTGGACCTGAAGGCCGCCCGAGCCCGAGTGCGCGAGCTCTCGGATCGCTACGGCCTGGCCGTCGACCCCGACGCGGTTATCGAGGACATCACCGTCGGGGCCGAGCAACGCGTCGAGATCCTCAAGGCCCTCTATCGCAACGCCCGGATCCTCGTACTCGATGAGCCGACGGCGGTCCTCACGGCTCAGGAGGTCCGCGAGCTGACGTCGGTGTTGAACCGCCTCAAGCAGGACGGGACCGCGATCGTGTTCATCAGCCACAAGCTCGGCGAGGTGCTCGAGGTCGCGGATCGGATCACGGTGCTGAGGCGTGGCAAGAAGGTCGACACCGTTCCGCGCGCGGGCGCGACCGAGCGGAGCCTCGCGCGCCTGGTCGTCGGCCGCGACGTGATGCTCGCGGTCGAAAAGCCCCCAGGCAAGCCCGAGGGGCCGATGCTCGAGGTGCACGACCTGCACGTGCGCGACGACCGCCAGCTCGAGAAGGTCTCCGGGCTGTCGCTGTCGGTGCGAGGAGGTGAGGTCGTCGCCCTTGCGGGCGTTGACGGGAACGGCCAGCAGGAGCTGGTCGACGCGATCACCGGCATGTGCGCGCCCGAGTCGGGCACGGTGGCAATCGACGGCCAGGACATCGCGGGGAGGGGCGTGCGCGCAGCGACGGATGCCGGCGTAGCCCACATCGCCGAGGACCGCCAGCTCCGCGGGCTGGTGCTCCCGTTCACGCTCGCCGAGAACCTCGCGCTCCGCGAGTATCGATCGCCGCAGCTCAGTGGGCGCGGTTGGCTACGCCTGCATCACATGAAGGAACGCGCCGAGAAGCTGCTCACCGAGTTCGACGTTCGCGGCGGTGGAGCCGAGACATACGCCGCCGCACTGTCGGGCGGCAATCAGCAGAAGGTTGCGGTCGCGCGCGAGATCGCATCCAACCCCAAGGTGCTGGTCGCCCACCAGCCGACCCGTGGCCTCGATGTCGGCGCGATCGAGTTCGTCCACAGCCGGCTGATCGCGGAGCGCGACAAAGGTCGGGCGGTGCTGCTCGTGTCGCTCGAGTACGAGGAAGTGAAGGCGCTGGCCGACCGGATCCTCGTGATCTACGAGGGCAAGATCGTCGGCGAGTTTCCGCCTGGCGCGAGCGAGGAGGAGCTCGGCATGGCGATGACCGGCGGGAAGACCGAGCCCGCCGAGGCCGCGCCGTGAGTCTCCTCGAAGACGAACTCAACGCCGAAGCCGACGAGAGCCAGGGCGCCGCGGCCACCTCCCCGGCCGCTCTGACCGCGTTCCGGCGGGGTGCCAGCGGCGTCCTCGTCCCGATCCTCACGACCGTGATCGCCTTCATCGCCGGCGGGCTGATCGTGCTCGCGACGGGCCACAACCCGATCTCGACCTACTCCTCGATCTTCAACGGGACCGGCCTCAACTGGGTGTTCCCGTGGGTCACCGGGTCCGAGCGCGCGACGGCTGCCGGGAACCTGCAGCAGACGCTTCTGCAGGCCACGCCGTTGGTCCTCGTCGGCCTCGCGGTCGCGTTCGCGTTCCGCGCCGGCATGTTCAACATCGGCGGCCAGGGCCAGTACACCGTCGGAGCGATCATCGCCGTCTGGGTCGGCTCGTCCTTCGCCGGGATGCCGCCGGTCCTCCACATCGTGTTCGCGATCGTCGCCGCTGCCGCCGCGGGCGCCGCGTGGGCCGGGATCGCCGGGGTCCTGAAGGCGGCCACCGGCGCCAACGAGGTGATCTCGACGATCATGCTCAACTGGATCGCGATCTGGCTCGGCGTCTATTGCTTCCAGCTCGGAGGCCCGCTCCACAACCGCTCGATGGCGACGACGCCGGTGTCCAACAACGTCGTGCACGGGGCGAAGCTGCCGGTCTTCTGGGGCAGCGCCTCGCTCCAGGGGCTCGACATCGGGATCTTCATCGCGCTCGCGTTCGCTGTCGTGTTCTCAGTGCTGATCAACCGCACGCGGCTCGGCTACGAGGCGCGCACCGTCGGCTTCAACCCGGAGGCGGCGCGCTACGCGGGTATCAACGTCGGCCGAACGTGGATCCGCGTGATGTTGATCTGCGGCGCGTTCGCGGGCATAGCGGCCGCACTCGACATCCTCGGCTGGAAGTTCAGCCTGTTCACGAACGACATCCAGATCTCGCAGATCGGCTTCTACGGGATCGCGGTGGCCCTTCTCGGCCGGAACACCGCCGGCGGCACGGTCGCCGCCGCGCTGCTGTTCGGCGCGCTCCTGACCGGCACCTCGGATCGCAATATCCACCTGAGCATCGATCCGACGCTGGTCGAGTACCTGACGTTCATGATCGAGGGGATCATCATCCTGCTCGTCTCGACCGATGTGATCACGCTCCGGCTGCTGAAGGGCGGGCGGCAGCTGCGCGTGGCGCTCAAACGAAAGCCTCCGGAGGAGACCAGCGCGACCCAGGGAGGTGCCTCTTGAGCGTCGGCGCGATCGCGGTGACGCCCTCGCGCGTCGTGTCGCCGAAGCAGATCGGCATCGCGGGCATCGTCCTCGCCGCGATCGCGTGGGTGATCACGATCCCTCCGATCGAGGTTCGCGGCATGGCCCCGTCGATCGTGCTTGCCGTGCTCGCCGTCGTCGCCGGGGCGTGGTCGATCGCCGGCGGCGAGCGCAAGCTCGGATCCGAGGCGATCATCGTGGCCCTGTTCGCGGTCGCGGGCGCCGCCGCGTCGGCGAACTCGTCGACCGCGACGCTCGAGTCGGTCTTCACCTGGTCCGCGCTGGTCGCGGCGACGCTCCGCTACGCGACGCCGCTGCTGTTCGCCGCGCTCGGCGGCGTGATCTCCGAGAAGAGCGGCGTGATCAACATCGGGCTCGAAGGCATGATGCTGATGGGCTGCTTCTGGGGCATCTACGGTGCGGACCTGCTGGGCTCCTGGGTCTGGGGCCTGCTCGCCGCGATGGTCGCCGGCGGGCTGCTCGCGCTCGTTCATGCGTTCTTCTCGATCAATCTGCGCGCCAACCAGATCGTCAGCGGCACGGGAATCAACTTCCTGGCGCTCGGGATCACCGGGTACTTCCTCGAGTACCACTACGGGAACAACGGCACGCCGCTCACCATCTCGATGGTTCCCAACGTCAAGATTCCGTTCATCCAGCACGTCGGGTTCTTCGGGGGGGCGCTCGGCGATGCGAATCTGATGACCTGGGTGGGGCTGGCGCTCGTGCCCGCGCTCACCTTCTTCCTGTTCCGGACGCGCTGGGGCCTGCGGCTGCGGTCGGTGGGTGAAAAGCCGCGCGCCGCGGACACCGTCGGGCTGCCGGTACTGCGAATCCGGTACGTCGCCGTCGTCGCCTCGGGGATGTTCGCGGCGCTCGGCGGCGCCTACCTCTCGGTCGGCTTCGTCGGGTCGTTCAGCAACAACATGACCAACGGTCGCGGCTTCATCGCGTTGGCGGCGATGATCTTCGGCAAGTGGAGGCCCTGGGGCGCGCTGTGGGCGTGCCTGCTGTTCGGTTTCGGAAACGCCATGTCCGACCGGGTCTCAAGCGTCAACCAGACGCTCGGGACGCTGTTCGAGGCGCTGCCTTACGTTCTCACCCTGATCGCCGTCGCGGGGCTCGTAGGCCGCTCGCGGGCGCCGGCGGCGGACGGCATTCCGTACGTGAGGGAATAGCAGAGGCCACGTGGCAGTCGCCCGGCTATCCCTCTCGAGCTTCGCCGACGGTGAGGTCCGCCTCAGCGACGAGGTCGAGCTCTACCAGCGCACGTACACGACGCTGCTGCGCTCGAGCGGCGAGACACAGCTGCGCGTGCTCGAGCCCTCGCACATGGCGATGGGCTCGGCTTTGCATCCGCTGGCCGCGAGCGAGGAGCTCGACCTCGGCGCGTTCCTGTACGCGGTGCGCCGCCTTCCGGACGGGATGGTCGGCGCGCAGCTCGTGGTCATGGGCCAGGACGTCGAGGCGCTGACCGCGGCCGGATTGCCGGTCGAGTCCTGGCAGGAGGCCGAGGCCGCCGCCCGCCGGCGCCGCTGGTACGACAGCGGTGCCGGCACGCTTGCCGTGCTGCTGGCCAGCGCGTCCGATGTCGACGATCTGGTTCCGACGCTCGTGGCGTTCCAGATCGAGTGGAACAAGATCCGGGTTCGCATGCGCGGCGCCGGCTGGCCCGTGTCCGCCCGCTCCCCCGACGTGCCGCCCGAGGAATGCGCGCGAGAGCTCGGCGGCAGCCCCGACGACTGGGCCCGCCTGCGCGGCGCCTGGGGCGAGGCGTTCGGAGAGCGGATGCGGCTGATCGCCGAGAAGCGGCTGTCGCTGCGGATCCGGATGCTCGGCGGCACCCACACCGGCTACGCCCGCCTGACCCGCCGCTGGTGGGCGCCGGTCGCCGGCGAGCTCGCGGGCGAGGGACTCACCGAGCGTCCCCTGTACTTCGTCAGCTCGAACTCCCACAGCCTCGTGAACATCGTCACCGGCATCGCCAACGAGCTCGAGCCCGAGCTGATCGCGTTCGTCGAGCAACTCGGCGAGGACGACATCCTGCGCCAGGAGCTGGCGGCATTCCGCGCCGGCGAGAGCCAGGGCTCGTGGGAGAACTTCCTGTACTTCGTCGCGCGCCTGTATTTCAGCGCCCGCGGGCCGGGAGCCGCCGCCGAGCGCCGCGCCGCCGAGCAGCACAAGGGCGTCACCCACCTGCGCAGCACGAACGCGCTGCGGGTGCCCGCGCAGGTGATCTCGCTGGCAGCGCTTGACCCCGGGTCGCTCGACCCGCGGCTCGGCCGCGTCGACCACGACGCGCTGGCCGCGAGCGGCGCGGTGATCGTGAACATCGACTACCCGCTCGGCGTCGCCGCCTACAACATCCTCCGCGAGGTTGCGGTCGATCGCACCGGGCTACGGGGGGTGTACATACTCGGCAAGGCCGCGACCCTGAACGCCGACGTCGGCGACGTGATGATCTCGAACGTCGTCCACGACGAGCACTCGGGCTCGACGTACTGGCTCGACAACGCGTTCCGCGTCGACGACCTCGCCCAGGACCTGCGATTTGGGACCGGGCTCGACAACCAGCGCGCGGTCACGGTCAAGAGCACGTTCCTTCAGAACCGCTCGTACCTCGACTTCTACTACCGCGAGGCGTTCACCGTCGTCGAGATGGAGACCGGTCCCTACTGCAACGCGGTGTACGAGATCGCCGACGCCGACCGCCATCCGGTCGGAGAGGCCGTCAACTTCTCAAAGCTCCCGATCGACCTCGGGATCATCCACTACGCGTCTGACACGCCGTACACCCAGGCGCGCACGCTCGGCGCGCCCGGGCTGAGCTACTACGGCATGGACTCGACGTACGCGTCGTCGCTCGCGATCCTCCGGCGGATCCTGCGCCTCGAGGGCGTGCTCGATGACGGTTCGGCGGGCTAGACGGCCTGGCCGGCCGGCTCGGGGCGGCTGATCCACTGATCGACCCAGTCCCCGGTGATCTGCCGGGTGGCGGCGTTGATGCGGTTCCAGGCGTTGATCCCGGCGATCGCGATCACCAGCCCGCCGAGCTCTCGCTCGTCGTAGTGGCGGGCTGCCTCCTCCCACACCTCGTCGGGGACGGGATCCGAGCGGTCGGCGAGCCGCGTGGCCGCCTCGGTCAGTGCCAGGGCGGCCCGCTCGGCGTCGCTGAAGTACGGAGCCTCCCGCCACGCGCCTACCATGTGGATGCGCTCGTCGGACTCGCCCGCGGCCTTGAGCTCGCGCGTGTGCATATCCAGGCACACGCTGCAGCCGTTGATCTGGCTCGCGCGCACCTCGACCAGGTACAGCGTGGTGGCGGGCACGCCGGCGTTCCGGGCGGCGGCGCCGAGCTGCTGAAGCGCTTCCATCGCGCCCGGGACGGTCATCGCGGGGTTCTTCAGTCGCGGTTGCATGATGGTCCTCCAATCGTGGGTTGCGGGCCGCGGCCACAACATCTGGGTTTCCCGCGGTCTATCTAGCTGACACGCGACGAACGAGGAATGTGACATGCCCGATCGTCGGATCGCGCTCCGTCCGCCCCCGCGTTGCGCACGCCAGCCCCCGGGTTGCGCACCCCAACCCCCGCGTTTGCGCACGCCAGCCCAGGCGTTGCGGACCCCGGCCCCGACGTCCCCCGGAACCCTTGACAAGAGTCCTTGTGACGACTATCATTGTGACAAGAGTTCTTGTGAAAGGAGGGAACCATGTACCCGAACCCCGTGCTCGTTCAATTGCTCGGCCGAGATCGTGCCGCCGAGCTTCTGAACCACCCCCGGGCGCGTACGGCGAGAATGCTCAGCCGACGCAGCCGATCCGTATGACGACCCCTAAACGACCCGGCAGGAAGGCCGCCCCGCCGCGCCGTCAGGTGATCACCGACGCGCGTGCGATGCGGGCGCTGGCCCACCCGCTGCGCGTGGCGCTCCTGGAGGCGATCCGCCGCGACGGGGAGATCACCGCCACCCGGGCGGCCGAGCTGCTCGGCGAGAGCCCCGGAAACATGTCGTGGCACCTCCAGACGCTGGCCAAGTATGGATTCGTGGAGGAGACCGGCGACGGCCGCGGGCGCAGCCGACCCTGGCGCGTCACCAGCTATACGCGGAGCTGGGAAACCGGCATGACGGACCCCGAGACGGCAACCGCCGGCGAGGCGCTCGAGCGGACCATCGTCGAGCGCATGTATGACCAGCTCCGCGAATGGTGGTCGCGACGCCTGACATACCCCGTGAAGTGGCGACGCGCCGCGTTCGTGACCGACACCGTGAGCTACCTGACTGCCGAAGAGCTCGCCGCGGTCATGAACGAGATCCTCGCGATCTACGACCGCTACACGGACCGCGTTGACACCGACCAGCGCCCAGCCGGAGCGCTCCCGGTCCGCCTGTACTCACACGGACACCCCCTCCCGCCCACGCCTTCAGGCAACTGACGGGCTAGGCGCCGACGGGGTGCCAGGCGGTCTTGAGCTCGGTGACCGCCTCGAGGCGGCTCAGCGCATCGCCGGTGGCGTCCTCGTAGCTCGTCGCCGCGGCGCCGTGGCGGACGCGCTTGATCGTCTCGGCGGCGAGCCGGTCGAGCTCGGCCGACAGCTCGGCGTCGCCGGCGGCGTCGACGATCGCGTTCAGGTCTCGGTGGGCCCCAAGCGCGCCGGCCAGCTCGGCGCGCCGCCCGGACAGGAGGTTCACGACACCCCCCGGCACGTCTGAGACGCCCAGGACCTCAGCCAGATCGAGTCCGACGAGCGGCTGGGCCTCGGACAGAATCGCGACCGCGACGTTGCCGGCGGCGAGCGTCGGCGCGAGCTCGGCGATCAGGCCGAGCAGCGGCGGCGAGTCCGGAGCGACGATCCCGACCACGCCGGTCGGCTCGGGCAGCGAGAACGACAGGAACGGCGCGGCCACCGGGTTGACACCGCCGAGGACCGCGTGGAGCTTGTCGGTCCAGCCGGCGTAGTGGAGCAGCACGTCGACCGACGCGTCGACCTCGTCGCGCGGCACGCCCATCACCCCGGCGCGGGACTCGAGCGCCTCGGCCGCGCGGTACAGGATCTGCCCCCGGTTGTACGGCGTGCGCGCCGCCCAGGGTCCCGCCGCCTTGCGGGCGGCGGCAACCGCGTCGCGGACGTCCTTGCGCGACGCGCGGGGGAAGTTGATCGCACCGGCCTCGTCGTAGCGGCCGGACTCAGAGCGCACGAACGCGCCACCGATGTACAGCTTGTACGTCTTGCGGACCGCGAGCCGCTCGGTCACCTGACCACCTGCAGGTACGGGCGCAGTCCCGCGGGGCCGCCCTCGCGTCCGAACCCGGACTCCTTGTAGCCGCCGAACGCCGCGGTCGGGTCGAAGTGGTTGTAGGTGTTCTGCCAGACGACCCCGGCCTTGAGCGCGCTCGCGACCTCGAACGCCTTCGAGCCCTTGTCGGTCCAGATCCCGGCCGCGAGCCCGTAGCGCGAGTTGTTGGCCTTCTCGATCGCCTCCGCCTGGGTGCGGAACGTCAGCACGGAAACGACCGGCCCGAAGATCTCCTCGACGGCGATCCGGTGCGCGGGCGATACGTCGGTGAACAGCGTGGGCGCGAACCAGTAGCCGCGCTCGGGGAGCTCGCACTCGATCGTGCGCCTCGTGGCCCCCTCCTCCTCGCCGGCGGCGACGAGCACCTCGATCCGCTCGAGCTGCTCGGCGGAGTTGATCGCGCCGACGTCGGTGTTCTTGTCGAGCGGGTCGCCGACACGCAGGCGGCTCATCCGCTGCCACAGCTTCGCGATCACCTCGTCGCGCACGCTCTCCTGGATCAACAGGCGCGATCCCGCGCAGCACACGTGGCCCTGGTTGAAGAAGATCCCGTTGACGATCCCCTCGACGGCTTGATCGAGCGCGGCGTCCTCGAACACGATGTTCGCCGACTTGCCGCCGAGCTCGAGCGTCAGCGGGACGCCCGAGCCCGCGAGCGCGGCCTGGATGTCACGGCCGACCGCGGTCGAGCCCGTGAACGCGATTTTGTTGATGTTTTTTTCGCGTACGAGGGCCGCGCCGGTGTCCCCATCGCCCGGAAGGATGGTGACCACGCCGGGCGGCAACTCCGCCTCCTGGCAGATCTCGGCCAGCAGCAGCGCGGTCAGCGGCGTCGTCTCGGCCGGCTTCAGGATCGCGACGTTGCCGCACGCGAGCGCCGGCGCGAGCTTCCACGCCGCCATCAGCAGCGGGAAGTTCCAGGGCACGATCTGCCCGACCACCCCGAGCGGCCTGACCTCGCGGCCGTTGACGCCGTAGCGAAGCTTGTCGGCCCAGCCGGCGTAGTAGAAGAAGTGTGCCGCAGCGAGCGGGATGTCGACGTCGCGCGATTCGCGCAGCGGCTTGCCGCCGTCGATCGTCTCGACGACCGCGAGTTCGCGGGCGCGCTCCTGGATCAGCCGCGCGATCCGGAACAGGTACTTGGCGCGCTCGAGGTCCTTGAGCGCGGCCCACTTCGGGTGTGCGGCGCGCGCGGACTGGACGGCCGCGGTCACGTCGACCGGGCCCCCGTATGCCACCTCCGCTATCGGCTCCTCCGTGGCGGGGTTAATCGTCGGCACGTACCTGCCATCCGCGGGATCCTTGAAGTCACCGTCGATGAACAGGCCGTAGCGGTCCTTGAGCCTGATGTGGTCCGCCGACTCGGGAGCCGGGGCGTAGTCCCAGACGATGCTGGTTCGCGTTTCGATGCTCATTCCTTGGAGAAGTCCTCCGCCCGCCCGTAGCGGCCGTTCTCGGTCTTGGCGTACTGCATAAGGAGATCATTGAGCACGGACGACGCGCCGATCCTGATCCGGTCCGGGGTCAACCACTCGTCGCCGAGCGTCTCCTTGACGAGCACGAGGCGGTGCAGTGCGGCCTTGCTCGTCGACACGCCGCCGGCGGCCTTGAAGCCGACGACCCGGCCGGTCCTTTCTGCGTAGTCCCGGATCGCCTCGAGCATCACGAGACAGACCCCCGGCGTGGCGCCGCTCGCCGCCTTGCCGGTCGAGGTCTTGATGAAGTCCGCGCCGGCCTCCATCGCGAGCATCGAGGCGTGGCGGACGTGGTCGTAGGACCCGAGCTCGGCCGTCTCGAGGATCACCTTGAGGTGCGCATCGCCGCACCGCTCCTTGACCGCGACGATCTCCTGCTGCACGCGCGTGTCGTCGCCGGCGAGGAACGCCTCGCGCGAGATCACCATGTCGATCTCGTCGGCGCCGGCCGCAACCGCGTCGTCGGTGTCTCTCAGCTTCGCCTCGAGCGACACCTGGCCGGCGGGAAAGCCGGTGGCGACGCTGGCGGTCTTGACGCCGGTGCCGGCGAGCGCCTCCTTGACCGTGGCGACGAGCGCCGGGTACACGCAGACCGCGGCTACCGACGGGATCTCGGGCATCGTCGGGGCGGGGCACACGGCCTTCGCGCACAGGTGGCGCACCTTGCCGGCGGTGTCGGCGCCCTCGAGCGTTGTCAGGTCGACCATCGAGACGGCGAGGCGGATGCCCTGCTGCTTGGCCGTGGTCTTGATCGATCGCTTGCCGAGCTGTGCGGCGCGCTCTTCGATGCCGACGCGGTCGACGTGGGGCAGACGACGGATCACGATGCGAGGCTACTACGCTCCCGGCGGTGAAGAGCGTTCTCGTGTTCTGCGGCTCGAGCCCGGGCGGTTCGCCCGAGTATGCGCAATGCGCCTCCGAGCTCGGGCGGCTGCTCGCCGCGCGAGGCCTCCAGACGGTGTACGGAGGGGCGAGGGTGGGCCTGATGGGGGCGCTCGCCGACTCTGCGCTCGCCGCCGGCGGCAACGTTATCGGCGTGATCCCGACCCGGCTGGTCGAGCACGAGATCGCGCACGCCGGGCTGACCAAGCTGCACGTCGTCGAGACCATGCACGAGCGCAAGGCGCTCATGGCCGAGCTGGCCGACGCCGTGATCGCGCTCCCCGGCGGCACCGGCACGCTCGACGAGCTGTTCGAGCTGTTCACCTGGAAACAGCTCGGCCTGCACCGCATGCCGATCGGCCTGCTCGACGTGGCCGACTACTGGCAGCCGCTGCTGCGATTCCTCGACCACGCGGTCAACGAGCGCTTCCTGCGCGCGGAGCACTTCGAAACGCTGCTGGTGGAGCGAAGCCCCGAGGCCCTGCTCGATCGCCTGGCGGCGCATCGGCACCGGTTGCCCGACAAGTGGGTCGACCGGTCAGGCGCCGATCAGGCAGTACCGAACACGCGGTCGCCGGCGTCGCCCAACCCGGGGCGGATGTAGGCGTTCTCGTCGAGCTCGCGGTCGACCGCGGCGGTCCAGATGCGGACGTCGGGGTGCTCGGCCTGGACCGCCTCGATCCCCTGCGGGGCCGCCACCAGGCAGACGAGCTCGAGCTGCCTGGCCCCCGCCTGCTTGAGCTTGTGCAGCGCGTGGACCGCGCTGCCGCCGGTGGCCAGCATCGGGTCGAGCACGTACACGCGGGCGTCCGGAATCCCGCGCGGCAGCCGCTCGTAGTAGTCGACCGGCACGTGCTCCTCCTCGTCGCGGTAGATGCCGACGTGGCCGACGCGGGCATCGGGCAGCAGCCGCAGGAAGCCCTCGACCATCCCGAGGCCGGCGCGCAGGACGGGCACCACCGTGACCTCGTCGCGCAGGCGGAGGCCCTGCGTGGATTCGAGCGGGGTCTCGATCTCGACCTCCTTGACCGGCAACTCCCGCGCGACCTCGACGGCCATGATCGCCGCGGCCTCGAACAGGGCCTGGCGGAAGTCGCCGTGGCGGGTATTCCGATCGCGCATCACCGACAGCCGATCGGCGAGCACCGGATGCTCGACCACTTTCACCGTTTCGGGCACGGCTGCGATGCTATCCGCCGTGGCGCGAGTCAACATCGAGCTCAAGGCCCGTGATCCCGATCCAGCGGGAACGGCCGCGCGCTGCATCGCCCTCGGGGCGTCAGACCAGGGCGTGCTGGCGCAGACCGATACCTACTTCACGTCCCGGCGTGGACGGCTCAAGCTGCGGATCGAGGAGGGAGCGCTCGGTGGCGAGCTGATCGCGTACCGACGAGACGACGCCGCGGAGGCGGCCGAGAGCGGGTATGTGTTGGCCCCGGTGGCGGCGCCGGAGGAGCTCGCCGAGGCGCTCGACGCCGCGCTCGGCACGGTCGTCGTCGTGTCCAAGCGCCGGCGGCTGTTCCTGTGGGAGGGCGTGCGGATCCACCTCGACGAGGTCGACGGTCTGGGGACCTTCGTGGAATTCGAGGCGGTCCTGCCTGACGCGGGCGACCTTGCCACCGCGCGTGCGAAGGTCGACCGTCTGCGGGCGGAGCTGGGGATCGCAGACGACGCGCTGGTTGCGGTCGGGTACGCGGATCTGCTGATCGACGGGCAGCGGGCGCTGCTCCGGGCTGCGTCCGAGGCGATGGAGAACGCGTACGCGCCGTACTCGGGGTTCAAGGTCGGCGCCGCCGTGCGTGGCGCCAGCGGCGCGATCTACGCCGGCGCGAACGTCGAGAACGTGGCCTACCCCCAGGGGCAATGCGCCGAGGCCTCCGCGCTCGGGGCGCTCGTGACCGCCGGCGAAACCGCGATCACGGCCGTGGCGGTGGTCGCCGAGCGCATCGAGGTCTGCCCGCCGTGCGGGGGCTGCCGGCAGCGGCTGTCCGAGTTCGGCGACGCTTCGACGCCGGTGTACCTCGGGCCGACGACGACGACCCTGGGCGAGCTGCTGCCGGGCGCGTTCGATCGCGGGGCGCTGGCGTGAACCTCGGAGCGCCGCGCGTGGGCGTCGTGCTCGGATCGGGCCTGGGAGCGGTCGCCGATGCGGTCGAGGACCCGGTCGTGGTTGGCTACGAGGAGCTGCCCGGCTTTCCGCGGCCGACCGTCGCGGGCCATTCTGGGCGGGCTGTGTTGGGTGCCATCGGCGGCGTGCCGGTGGCGGTTCTCCAGGGTCGCGCGCACCTGTACGAAGGCGGCTCCCTCGACGCGCTGCGAGCTCCGGTCCGGGCCCTGCGGGCCGCCGGCGCCTCGGTGCTGGTCCTCACGAATGCCGCCGGGTCCCTGCGGCCCGAGGTCGGCCCCGGGTCGCTGATGGCGATCACCGACCACATCAACATGACCGGCGTGAACCTGCTCGCCGGGCCCAACGACGACTCGATCGGGCCGCGCTTTCCGTCGTTGCGCGACGCATATGACCCGGGGCTGCTCCACGCGCTGCGCGAGTCGGCCCACGGCCTGGGGATTGCTCTCGCGGAGGGCGTGTACCTGGCCGTGGGCGGGCCGAGCTTCGAGACCCCGGCCGAGATCCGCGCGTTCCGAGTGATGGGCGCCGACGCGGTCGGCATGTCGACCGTCCAGGAGACGATCCTCGCCCGCCACTGCGGCCTGCGTGTCGCCGCCGTGTCGGTGATCACGAACCTCGCCGAGGGCATGACCGACGAGCCGCTTTCGCACGAGCAGACGCTGCGGGCGGCGCAGGAAGGCGCCGGCGACCTCGCGCGCCTGCTGCTCGACTTCATCCCGCGCCTGAGCGATGCTGACCGCTGAGCTGATCCGCCGAAAGCGCGACGGCCTCGAGCTGTCCGACGACGAGATCTATGAGCTCGTCCGCGGGATCACCGACGGCACCGTGACCGATGCTCAGGTCGGCGCGTTGGCGATGGCGATCGTCTGGCGCGGCATGAGCGCCGGCGAGCGGGTCGCGCTGACCGGCGCGATGACGCGCTCGGGGGACGTGCTCGACTGGAGCGACGCGGGGTTCTCCGGGCCCGTTCTCGACAAGCACTCGACCGGCGGCGTCGGCGACAAGGTCAGCCTGCTGCTCGCGCCGATCGTGGCCGCGTGCGGGGCTTTCGTCCCGATGATCTCCGGTCGCGGCCTCGGCCACACGGGCGGCACGCTCGACAAGCTCGAGTCGATCCCGGGGTACGAGGTGGTGTTGGAACCCGACCGGCTGCGCGCGGCGGTGGCACAGGTCGGCTGCGCGATCGTCGGCCAGACGGCCCGTCTGGCGCCGGCCGACCGTCGGCTGTACGCGATCCGCGACGCCACCGCGACCGTCGAGTCGATCCCGCTGATCGTCGGCTCGATCCTGTCGAAGAAGCTCGCCGCCGGACTCGACGCGCTGGTGATGGACGTCAAGTTCGGCTCGGGCGCTCAGTTTCCGGATCTGGACCGCGCCCGCGAGCTGGCGCGGGCGATCGTCGAGGTCGCAGTCGGGAACGGGCTGCCGACGGTGGCGCTGTTGACCGACATGAACCAGGTGCTCGGCCGGACCGCAGGCAACGCGGTCGAGGTGCGCGAGTCGATCGACCACCTGACCGGGGCGGCTGCCGACGAACGCCTGGTCGAGGTGACGCTCGCGCTGTCCTCCGAGCTGCTGGTCCTGGGGGAGCTGCACGCCGACGTCGCGAGCGCCCGTGCGGCGGCGGCCGGCGCGCTGGAGAGCGGGCGCGCCGCCGAGCGGTTCGCCGCGATGGTGGCTGCGCTCGGCGGTCCGTCGGATCTGATCGACGCCCCCTCGCGCCACCTTCCGAGTGCCCCGGTCATGCGGCCGTCGAGCCGGCTTCACCCGGGGTGGTGTCGGCGATCGACGTGCGCGCGGTCGGGATCGCGATCGTCAACCTTGGCGGCGGCCGCGCTCGCGAGGACGACGTCGTCGACCACAGCGTCGGCCTGACCGAGGTTGCCGCGCTCGGTGAGCGCGTAGACCCGGGCGGCCGCCCGCTCGCGCTCGTGCACGCGCGTGACGAGGACGGCGCGCGCCGCGCCGCGGATGCGGTCCGCTCGGCGTTCGTGCTCGGCGACCCGCCGGCCGCGATTCCCGGCCCCGTGGCCGAGATTCAGCGCACGGTGTAGACGCCGGTCGAGGCCGGGTGGTAGCCCTTCGCGCCGACGCTGCGCGCGAGCGGGCTGCGCGGATCCGCGCCCTCGGCGAGGCGGTCGAGCGCGTGGCGGAAGTCGTAGCGGGGCGACCAGCCGAGCTCGCGGCGCGCCCGCTCGTTGACGTACACGCGCTCGATCGACGGGAACATCCGCCAGCCGCGCGCCGCGTAGATCTCCGCGTAGTCCGGGAAATCGCTGGTGGACCACGGCGGGCAGATCTTGTCGGATCGCGGTCAGGTCGTTGCGTGTGAACGGCGTCGTCGCGCTGATCACGTAGCGGCCGAAGCCGATCGCCGGCGCGCGGTCGAGCGCGAGCAGGTGGGCGCTCGACGACGTCCTCGAGGTCGACGCGGCGGTACAGCAGCTCGTTGACCTTGAGATTCAGGTCGTCGTAGGTGCTGCGGACGTCGTCGCGATCGTCGGCCTCGGGGAAGAACCGCGAGGTGCGCAGGATCACGCACGGCAGCCCGTGGTCGCGCGAGACGAGCTCGCACAGGTCCTCGGCGGCGGTCTTGGTCGCGCCGTAGATGTTGCGCGGGACCGGCGCGACGTCCTCGGTGATCCACGCCGCCGGCGCACCTTCCTCGGGCGCCAGCGCCCGGCCGAACGCGCTCGTGGTGCTCGTGAAGACGAACCGGTCGGCGCCCGCCGCAACCGCCTCCTCGAGCAGGTTCAGCGTGCCCATGATGTTCGTGGCGACGAACTCCGCGCGATCATGCGAGGCGACGTGCGGCTTGTGGAGCGTGGCCGAGTGCACGACCGCGTCGACGCCGGCCACGCACCGCCGCACGCAGGCGCGGTCGGCGATCGATCCGACCACATCTGTCGACGGCGCCTCGAGCACGTCGAGCCCGATGACCTCGTGGCCCTGCTCGCGCAGCACGCGCATCAGCGCCTCGCCGAGATGTCCGGAGCTGCCGGTGACGAGAATTCTCATCACCCCAGGCATATCAGAACTACCTGATAGACATCCGGCCTCATGCCGCCACTGGCCAAGGCCGAGCTGCACGTCCACCTCGAGGGCACCGCCCCGCCCGACCTCGTGGGGCGGATCGCGGAGCGCAACGGCTTGGCGCTGCCCGACGGAATGCTCGGCGACGACGGTCGCTTCCACTACACGGACTTCCTCCACTTCCTGCGCACCTACGACCTTGCCGCGAGCGTGATCCGCACCGACGAGGACTACCGCGACATCACCTACGAGTACCTCTGCTCGTGCGCGCGCGGCGGCGCGATCTACGTCGAGCTGACCGCGTCGCCCGACCACGCGGCGCTCGTCGGTCTGAGCGACGAGGAGCATCTCGACGGCATCGCCCGCGGGATCGACGACGCCCGTCGCGACACCGGGATCGAGGGACGGATCCTGATCTCGGCGGTGCGCAACTTCGGCGTCGAGCAGGCGCTGCGCGTCGCCCGCCACGCCGCCGAGCGCCCCCACCCCTACGTCGTCGGCTTCTCGATGGCCGGCGACGAGGCCGGGTTCCCCGCGGGCGACTTCGCCGAGGTTTACGCGATCGTCGCCGAAGCAGGCCTCGGGTGCACGATCCACGCCGGCGAGTGGGCCGGCGCCGACAGCGTGCGCGCGGCGCTCGAGCTCCCGATCACCCGGATCTCCCACGGCGTCCGCGCGATCGAGGACCCGTCGCTGGTCGCCGAGTTGGCCGCGCGGGGGATCGTGCTCGAGTGCTGCCCGACAAGCAACGTCGTGCTGGGCGTGTATCCGAGCTACGAGGACCACCCGCTGCCGCAGCTACGCGACGCCGGCGTCAGGGTCACGCTCGGCTCCGACGACCCGCCCTACTTCGGCGCCACGATCGAGGGCGAGTACGAGGTGTGCGAGGAGCGGATGGGGTTCACCTCGGTGGATCTCCGCGAGATCACCGCCACCGCGATCGACGCCGCGTTCTGCGACGACGACCTGCGCGCGACGTTGCGCAACCGCGCCTGATCGTCCGTTCGTCCATTTGCAGTGGGGATCGCGCACGCTCCTCGCCGGCGGGCGCGATGTGTCACCCATGGAAACCAGAGACGACGTCGACGTCACACGCGTCCTCACCTCCGCGCTCATCCGGCGCATGACCGATGACCAGATCAACCGGGTGATCGGCGAGCTCGAGTACATCGCGGAGGAGCGCGGCGATCGGACCGGCGAGAGCGCTCACGCGCAAGCGGCCGGTCACCTGATCGCGGCACTCGAGGGCCGTCGGGAGCGGCGAAACGGTGCGAGTGTCCCGCCACCGTCGCTCCACGACGTTTCAGCCAACGGTCACGAGTCTTAGCTTAGGCGTCCCGCGCTCAGCGGACTGCGTCTGACGGACCCCGGCTCACCGGCCGTCACTCGTCGTCGGTAGCGTCGTCGCCACTCTCAGGGGTCAGCCCGCGAGCCTTCAGCCAGAGCTCGAACATCGGATCGGTGAGGCGCGGCCTGCCCTCCTCGTGGATGACGTCGGCGGCGTTCACGAGGCTCTCGAGCGCCCGCCCGATGCTCGCGCGCTTGATCCCGACGGCCGCGGCCGTCTCCTCGCTGTAGAGGGGCGTCGTGGTCACCGCGAGCGCTCGCGTCACGCGTCGCTCGTTCACTGTCAGCGTCCGCCAGATTGCGCGCATCAGCGGCGCCGAGTCGGCGGCAGCCTGGTCGACCGCGGCGACCCAGGTTCCTTCGTCGGCCGTGGCGCCGCGGGGCGTGCGCTGCCAGAGGTAGTGCGCGAGCATCATGCTCCGCTGGGGGTGACCGCGCGTGAACTCGAGCATCGGCCCGAGCGCCGTACCGACGTTACGCCCGGTCTTCTCGAACCGTTCGGCGACGTATTCCCCGACGTCGTTCGAGCGGCAGCGGAGCAAGGTTCTTCGGAACCGCCTGATCGAGCAGCGGGCGCTTCGGGTCGGCGAACAGCTGCTGCATGACACCCGGTGCCGATCCGGCGAACGCGTACGTCGCGGCATCCGCCTGGTGCTGGATCACGCTGCGGATCTTGCCGTCCGCCCCGGGGACGGCGAGGACATCCTGGATCTCATCGAATGCGATCAGGCTGGTGGTTCCGTCTCGGTCGAACAGAGCTGCCGGCAGCTCCAGCAGCCGCAACAGCACGGACTCGGCGTCCACATTTCGGTTCCGCTGAAGGACCGCGGTGAAGCCGCCTCCGCCGAGTGCAACCCCGATATTCCAGCTCCGGAGCAGGTTGTCCACGGTTCGCCGGATCGGTCCCTTGAGCCGGTCGTACGCTCGCTCGATTCGGACCACGATCTCCCCGATCGAGAGCACATCCTGGAGGTCGACCAGCACCGTCGCCATCTTCTCTCGCTCGGCTGCCTCGAGCACTCGTCGCAGCAGCGTCGTCTTGCCGTAGCGCCGCGGGCCGACTAGGCGGAAGGAATGACCGCCCTCGGCGAGCGCCAGCAGCTCCTCGGCCTCGGGGTCCCGATCGATCATGTCCTCGGACGCGAGGGGGCCGGAGAAGCGGAACGGGTTCAGATCTCGGGAGGTCGGCATCGCGGGAGGGAGGATATCAGGCCGCATGCGCGCCGCATGCGAGTTCGTAGACTTCCTGTATACGAGATCGCAGTCTTCCAGCATGCGCCGTCAAGGCCCCGCGAGCGTCCCGACGTGGCTGCGAGGTTATGGCGCGCCAGCTCAAGCCAGCGGTATCGTCACCTGGTCCGCGGCCGAGGGCACGCCGGGTGCAGAGAATGCGATCGTCAGTGTGCGCGCGCCGGGGTTACGCATGTCGACCTTCACCGTGAGGTATCCGTATTCCGTGACCGGGCCGACAAGCAGCGTGTAGTCGTTCCAGGTCCGCGGCGCTTCTCCGATCTTCTCCCCCGGCGGCACTCGTGCGTCATGGCCGCCACTCCCAGCCACGACGTACGGCATCTGCTTGCCGTTGATGGCCCGAGCGAAGCGCTGGTAGACGTGCGCGTGCCCGGACAGCACCGCGTCTGGCCACAGACCTCCAGCTGCGAAGGCCCGGTCTAGATCGTTCGACAGCCCGGTCGCGCCACCGTGGGTGAGGTCCGCGGACACCGGCGGGTGGTGGCACGCCAGGATGACCGCCCGTTCCCCTGCGGCCCGCGCCGGAGCCAGGCGCTTCAGCTCGCTGACCAGCCAGGCGAACTGGCCATCCCCGGTCAGCGCCGGATAAGCGCCACCCTCGTCGGTGATGACGCCAGGCCCTTCGAGCACGTTCGTGTAGAGGCCGATGATCGAGACGAACGGGGCGTCCAGCGTGAAATAGATGCCGGGCTGGGTCATCGTGGTGCGGGCCAGGCCGCCGGCGTCTTGAGGCTTCTGTGGCGCGGCCGTGCAGAAGTTCGCAATAAACGCCTGCAACGAGGGAACGTCGGGTTTCGCGCCACCGTTCGTGTAAGTGACGGCGCCGTCGTGGTTGCCGGCAATGGAGAAGATCGGCCGGTCGTACTCCCGGAACGGCTCGTAGAACTGGTCGTAGTAGTACTCGGCTTCGCCGAAGTTGTAGATCACGTCGCCCAGGTGAAAGAAGAACGCGGGCGCGTCGGCCGTGGCGCCCTTGAGATCGCCCACCATCGCGTCGGCGACCGAGGCCTCGGTGGTGATCTCCCCCGTCGACGACGCGCCCGTGTCCCCGACGACGTGGAACGCGATCTGGTTGCCGGCGAGCACCGGCGCCAAGAACCCCTCGCCGACGATGCTCTGAAGGTCGACCGGCTGCGCCGGAGGGCCCATCGGAACGGCCAGCACCTCTTTCGCGTGCTGCGGGTAGTACGGCGACTTGTAGTACGCGTCGCTCGTGTTGTCGACCTGGAACGCGGTCTCGTCCGGGGTCGGGGCGGGGTCACCGAACAACTGGCCGTCAGGACCCATGAGCCTGCTCGTCCACGGCGTGCTGCTGCCCGGACCGTCCGGCCCAGGAGGGTTCAGACGGCTTCGGGGGTTTGGCCGCGCGGCTGCCGCCGGCTTGCCTTGGGTCCGCCTGCGCCTCGTCCCGCTGGCGGGCTTCGACGACGCATGCGACGACGTGCGCTTAGCAGGCATCACCAAAGCGTACCGACCCGGTATGTGGCGAGACGACGCTGGGTTGGACCGACGGCCGTGAGCGCTTTGCACCGGAACTGGACCGCGTCCGCCGCCCGAGCCCGTACTCGACCGCGGCGGATCCGCCTTGTCTATATGTTTACCGTTCCAACGAAGAGAAATCGGAGACGCATGGCACAGCGTCAGACCATTAACCCTCCGGGGCTGCATCCCCCTCCCGGATTCAGTCACATTGCGTTCTCAGCAGGTACACGGCTTATTTTCATCGCTGGGCAAGTCGCCGTGGCGCCCGATCTCAGCATCGTCGGACCGGGCGATCTCGTCGAGCAGACCCGCGCTGCCATGCGCAACGTCCAGATCGCGCTTGAGGCTGTCGGCGCGACCTTCGACGACGTCGTGAGGCGAACGATCTACACCACACAACCGACTGAGTTCGAGACGATCGCGGCGGCGGTTGAGGACGTGCAAGGGTCCAGTAGTCATCCCGCCCAAACGGTGGTAGGTGTAACCGGTCTCGCCCTCGAGGGCCTAATGATTGAAATCGAGGTCACAGTCGTTCTACCATGAGCGACGTGACCGAGGTGACAGAAAGCCTCTGGCGGTCGCCTCGTGTCGATCATGGCCAGAGCGATCAGCAGGCTGAACGGTTACTGCCGCGCGCCGGCTTCAGCGCCGCAGCATCCGAGATCACCGGGTGGCCCACCTATGAGCCCACACCCTTGCGAGAGCTGCGCGCACTTGCGACCGAGCTGGGGTTGGGCCGTCTATGGGTAAAAGACGAGTCCTCCCGGTTCGGACTAGGCAGCTTCAAGCCGCTCGGCGGCGCCTACGCGGTCGGCAAGGTTGTCGGTGGGCGCGAGGCGTCCGAAGTGGTCGTCGCCTCGGCGACCGACGGCAACCACGGTCGATCGGTCGCGTGGGGAGCATCGAGAGCGAAATGTCGGTGCGTCATCTACCTGCACGTCGACGTGAACGCGACCCGCGAGGCGGCGATCGCGGCGCTCGGCGCTGAGATCGTCAGGGTTCAGGGCACGTATGACGACGCCGTCCGTCAGTGCGCCGAGGATGCGCAACGCCAGGGCTGGACTGTCGTCTCTGACACCAGCCCCCAGCGAGAGTCGGGGATCACGCTGGACATCATGCAGGGCTACCGAGTTCTACTCGCGGAATCGCTCGGGCAACTCGAAGGCGAGTGGCCAACACATGTGTTCGCGCAAGGTGGCTGCGGGGGTCTGGCCGCGGCTATACGTGCCCAACTTGCGCACGAGCGGAAGGGCCGCAGACATCCCGTATTCGTCGTCGTCGAGCCGACTCGGGCCGCGTGCCTTTACCTCAGCGCTCGGGCGGCGCGGCCGACTCCCGTGAGGGGGTCTCTCGACACTGCGCTCGCGGGACTCGCGGTTGGCGAAGTCTCCCTGCCGGCGTGGGACATCCTCGATCGCGGCACCGACTTCTTCCAAACCATCGAGGACTCACGCGCCTTTGAGGCCATGCGCGTCCTCGGACGTCCCCACCCCGGCGATCCGCCCATCGTCTCGGGAGAGACGGGTGCCGCGGGTCTCGGTGGTGTGCTGGCGGCGATTCGGCAGGGTGAGCGATCGACCCTCGGTCTCGACTCCGGCTGCCGGGTGCTCGTGATCAGCACCGAGGGCGATACCAACCCGGCCTTCTACCGGCGGATCCTCGGCAGCGAACCGCCTCACCGCGCTGCCGGAATGGGCGAGGGCGTGGCGTATGATTTCTGAGCGTGACCGGCTACGACTTGAACAAGGTCTCCGGCGATCTCGTCCAAGACCGACGACGCGTCACGCAACTCGGCTGGGCGGCCCTCGTGCTGACCGTCGCGGGAGGGGTGCTGGTGGTCACCGGCCACGTCCTGACGGGGTGCTATGTGCTGGCGGGGGCCTTGGCTGCGATCGGAACCGCCGTCGCCATCAGGAGTGACACTCGAAGGCTCCTCACCGCCCTCGTCGCTCAGGGTGACGCCTTCAGCCTGGGACCAGTCAGACATCACGCGGATCGCCTGGTGGCCATGCGACCGGTCGTCGCGGCCGGCTTTCGAGACGCGCTCGAGACGATGCGCAACCCGATGGCACACGTTGCTCCCTTCTGCACCGAGCGAGTCGAACTCTACGCTCATCGCCTCGATCGGCTCGCGAGTGCGTTCGCGGACCAGAGCCTCCAGGTCAGTCCGGTCGCGGCGGCCCTGTCAGTGCGGCTCCTCTCCGAGCCGATCACGAGCCCCCTCTACAACGACCGGCTGCCCGTACAGCGCCTGGATCAGATCCTGGCCGCGATCGAGCGCGGCGTATACGCGCCGGCAAACTAGCGGGAATGGAAAGGATCTTCTTTCTGTTTTCGTTGCGGCCCGGCGTCACGCCGGAGCACTACAGCGAGTTCTGGCGCGAGACCGATCGACCGTATATCGCCTCGCTGCCCTTCGTGCACGGCTGCCAGGCGTCGGTGGTGCAACGGGCTGCGCGTGGCGCCTTTCCCTACTCGGTGATCGAGAGTGTCGACACCGAAAGCTGGGAGGCGTGGCAGACGACCTACGACGACCCGGGCGGCCGCAGGCTGTTTGACTACTGGGCTCAGCACCTCGGCGATATCGGGACGCTGACGCGCGTGGTGACACAGCCAATCGACCCCGCCTAAGCCTCAGACGGCGGGCACTCCGCCTCCCAGTCGTGGGCGAGCAGCGCGTCAAGCGCGATCTCGAGCTCCGCCCAGAGGTCTCCATCCGTCCGGGCGACACGGCCCTGAGGCGGCACCGCAAAGCGATCCTCGGCCAAGCTGTCGCCGATCCGAAGGAGGGACGCAACCTCGACTTGACGATGCCGTCCTACGGCGAACGCGCCCGCCGCCTCGTTGTTTACCGCCAAGCAACCCTCCGCCCGAAACGCCTTCACGCGCGCGACGGTCTGGCGAAAGTGCGCCGTCGTCGTCCACACCGGACCAATGTGCGCACGCACCTCGGGCGCCCTGGCCGCGATGGCTTCCCCCAGCGCTCGAGTCAGCCCCGACGACGGAAAGCTATACCGACTCGGGGGCTCGTAGTGGAATGAAACGCCCTCGTCTCGCAGGGCCTTCGTCGCGACGACGAAGTCGCCGACCGCCACCTCCTCGCCGAGCGACCCCGCGCCGCCCAGGACTACGATTGATCTTGCCCCGAGCGCGATCAGTTCGTCCAGGCCGCCCGCGGCGTACGAGCCTTTGGCAGAGGCGCCGAGAACCACCTCCCGTTTGCGGTAGTGGAACGTTACGAATGGGTGGCCGGCTTGGGTGAAGTCGTCCGGCTCGACCCCGAAGCGCGCGCACACCGTGTCGAGATGGGTCGGGACAACCGTCTGCACGCACAGCGCCGGCAGGGTTGGTCTGGTGCGACCCGAGACTGCCTCACAGTGAGCCAGCCAATCCTCCGGGGTGAATGCAGACGGCCCCGAGCTCGTATCCCAAGTGATCGGCATGTCATCTCTGACGTGCTCAAGCGGGTCGACGCTCACTCGATCAGCATCCCACCGTCCACCACGATCCGCTGACCCGTCACGTATCGCGCCAGCGGCGAGGCGAGATAGACATAAGCGTCCGCCACCTCGCGAGGGTCGGCGTAACGGTTCAGCGGAATCCGTGCCAGCGTCGCATCGACGACGTTGGCGACGCTCGTGTTCGTCGCCGCCGCCTGCTCGGTCGCAACCTGGGTCATCATCCGCGTGTCGACGGACCCCGGACACACGCAATTTACGAGGATCTGGTGCTCCGCCAGCTCGGCCGCCAGGCATTGGGAGAGACCGATGACTCCGAACTTGCTGGAGGCATAGGCGCCGTAAAACGAGCCACCGACCAGCCCGGCGATCGACGACGTGATGATGATCCGGCCCCCACGGCCCTGCGCCACCATCGCCCGGCCGAAGATCTGGCAGCAGTTGAACACGCCGGTGAGGTTGACCGCCAGCGTTTCGGCCCACGCTGCTTCGGCCATGTCCAAAACTCGGTCCGACGGAGGACCCCCGCGTTGGCGACCAGGACATCAACCCCGTCGAAGGCCGTGCGTGCGGTCGCGAGCGCCGCCTCGACCGAGCCGCGGTCTCGGACGTCCAACGCTGCATATGCCACGGTCGTACCGTCAGCCGCGAGCTGCTCGGCGACCGCGGCGGCGGCGCGTTCGTCGATATCGCCCACGACGACGCTCGCGCCTTCCTCAACGAACCGCTGAGCGACTGCCCGACCGATGCCGTTCGCTCCGCCCGTTACGACGCAGGACTTGCCCTCGAGCAGCCCTCCTGAGTGGGCGTCGGCCATCTCCTCGTCAGCCTAACAGCGGGGGCACCAGCCACCGGCTCGCCGCGCCACCGATACCCCGGCGCGCGAACTATTCGGGCGGGATCTCGTTGAATACGGCGTCGAGTCGAACGCCGCTGCGTCTGCGCACGGCTTTCGCGATGTAGTAGATGACGACAGCGCTCAAAGCCGCCGCCGCGACACCTTCCCAGGCCCCGAGCAGGCTGACAGTGCCCAAGAGGGAGGGGTGAATGAAGATGATCGCAAAATAGAACAGGCAGGTGGCGAGAGAGAGGACCCCGAGAACCCGCACCACCGGGATGCCGAACACCGATCGCCTGGCCGGCGACGCTTGTAATCCGCCCGGCGCCGGTTGGGTAGCAAGATCGCCGATATTGAGACGAGCGTGAGATTGCAGAACGCGAAGAGGCCGACATATGCCCAGATGCCGAAGAAGCCGCTGTTGTCGAACGTCGCCCAGTAAGTCAACAGCAGACATACCACACCCATGAGGGCAAGCGCGTAAATCGGTGTCCGTGTGCGCGCGTTCACGCGTGAGATCCGCTCGGGCAGAATACCGTCGAAGGAGTACGCGAAGAGGGTGCGCGTCACGCTCGGAATGAGGTTCCAGAGGCCGCACCATATGCCGAAGACGAACGAGAAGGTGATAATCGCGGTCAGAATCGGACTCGTGACCGCGACGCCGGCCAAAAGTGTGTAGTAGGGCGGCGCCGGCAGCGGGTTCTTACCGATGCTGTTCAGGTAGTTGATCGATGAAAAGAAGTCGTTCCCCGCGGCATGTAGAAACAGGGCGGTTGCAGCAAAGATCAAGAGCACTTGGAACGTGCCGGAACCCACCATCACCCTGAGTTGCCGACTCGCGCTACGCGCGCCGCGCATTTCGCCGCCCATGTAGGCCGATCCCCACGCCCATACGGACACCGTTAGGATGACATAGATCGAGCCGACGGTGTCTCCAGCGGTGAACCCTCCGGGGTGGAAGCCATTCTTGCGGGCGGTCGCGATGATTTGGTGGTAGGAATCTTTCTGGTGAGTGTAGGACTGTGCGAAGTGGTTAAAGCTATGGATGTAGTCAGATTGTGACGTGAAGAGCATCACGATCACCGCAAGGATGAGCCCACCTGTCGAGATGTAGAACGTCAGGTTCTGCAACCTGAGAGACTTCTTGAAGCTCCACATCGCGACGCCGAAGATGGCGATCGTGAGCGCGACCCTGAGTCCGAACGTCCAGGCATGGTCGGCTACGGTTGTCGCGTAACCCGAGACGGTGTCGTTGTGTCGCAGGGCGCCCCAGACCGAGAAAGCCCCGGCCAGCGCGACTGTCGCGAACCAGGTCGTCCACAGCGCCATCGCGAGTGCCGCTTGGAGGAAACCGCCCAACCAGTCGCCGAGGAAATCCCAACACGGGATTGAGAATGCGGCTGTTGAAGATGTAGCCGCCGCCCGTGCGCGGCATCGTGGCCGCGAGGAGCGCCCACGTTGCCCATACGAACGAGCAGAGGACGCCGCCAGCAAGAATGGCGATCAGGAAGTTAGTGTGGGGCCAGACGGTGTAGGCCCAGAACATTCCGGTCGCGTACGGGATGACGACGCTTCCGGCGATGTTGTAGATGGCCATGTCCCATGGCCGCGCAACTCTGACGAGAACCGTCTGTGTTGCCAAGAAAACAGACGCTGACCCCCGGACAAAGGACTGGACGTCGACGGGATCCTCAGACCTCGTGTCGCTCCATTCGCTACTCCCTCCCGTGGTATGCCACCAGGCTCGGCCCGCAGATTTGTGGGCCGCGACCGTAGCATTGGATACAATGCCTGTCAAGGTGGATGCAACGAGGCCACTCGCACCACTACCAGGCGCTGGCTCCATCACCGCGCGGACGTAACGGAAGACGGCTCCCCGACCCATACCGGTTGCTGGCCTCAGCCCGATCGACCCCGGGACCTGGCCGGCAAACGCCGCCGCCGTCCGGCCGCCTCGGTGGGATCCAGAGTTCGGACCATTGGATCCAGCGGAAGCATCCCATTCCCGCGACGCTGGCCCGCGGCTGGACTGGAGCCGTGCCGGGCGCGAACCCCGCGGCTCAATGCTTCAGCTTGCGCCTCGGTGGAGCCGGCGTCGGACTTCCGTCTCGGACACGACGTGGCCGCGCTCGCAGAACCCGAGCCCGTCTCCGCGACGGTGGCGACTGCGTCGCTCACAGACTCTGCATCGAATACGTTGAGACTCGCCCGGCACCCTGGCTCGAGGCCGTAGTTCTGAATGCCAAGCGTCGCGGCGGCTGAGGTCGTGGGCATCTGCCAAAGCAGCCGCATATCGTCGCTCGACTTCATCTGAGCGCCGTGGGCGAGGATCTGGGCGGTGAGCAGCGGATCGGGGTGGCGAAGGGTGACGATGTAGACCGACTGCACCGTTTCCTGGCCGAAGCAGACGCGGACGCCGGCGTCGAGTAATCCACGCACCCGGGTGAGGCCCCGCGGCCCGGGCTCCTCGGGTCGCGTAACCCTCGGAAGAGCAGATTGGAGGTCGGATTGGTGACGACCGTGATTCCGGCCCGAGCGATGAGGCGGATGACCTTGTCT
>CAWJMH010000015.1:0-220192 GCA_963843915.1 uncultured Solirubrobacterales bacterium | reverse complement strand
TTTCGGAGTGGTGGATGAGGCGGTCGATCATGGCGGTGGCGGCCATGTCGTCGCCGAAGATCTCACCCCAGGCGCTGAACGGCTTGTTGGAGGTGACGATCATCGACGCGCGCTCGTAGCGGTTGGACACGAGAGAGAACATGAGGTTGGCGGCTTCGGGATCGAACGGGATGTATCCGATCTCGTCGACGACGATCAGAGGGATGAACGACAGCCGGCGCAGCTCGGTCTCGAGCTGTCCTTGGCGCTTGGCTTCACCGAGCCGGGCGACCCATTGGGTGGCGGTCGCGAACTGGACGCGCTGACCGGCCAGGCAAGCTCTGATCCCGAGCGCGGTGGCGATGAGGCTTCTATGTTCGTCAAGTCGGGTCAGTGGCAGATGCCGAGGGTGCGTGCTCGTGGTGCTCGCCGGGTCGGCGAGTCCGGGCCGTTGGCCTCGAGCAGTCGGAATAGGTGGCGCGCGACGTATCGCTTCAGCAGCGTTTGATCTCGCGTGGAGTCTTGCCTTCGGCGGCGCGCTTGGCGGCGTAGGCGCGGGTGGCGGGATCGTGCTTAAGGCGGGTGAGCACGACTGTGTGTAGGGCGCTGTTGAGCTGCCGATCACCACCTCGGTTGAGGCGGTAGCGGATGGTCTGGCCAGAGGAGGCGGGGATCGGTGCGGCGCCGCCGAGCATCGCGAAGGCGGCGTCGCTGCGCAAACGACCCGGGTGAGACCAGGAGCAGAACAGCTGTGCGGCGCTGATCGGGCCGACGCCGATCTCGTCGAGCAGCCAAGGGATGTTGGCCTTGATCAGTTGCTCGATCTCGGTCTCGAGATCGTTTGCTTCGGCCTCGAGCATCAGAACTCGGCGGGCGGTGTGGCGCAGCGCGATCACGGTTGCCCGGTGCTCGGCGGAGTGCGACGGCAGCGTCCGCAGCCGGGCGTAGCGAGCGACCAGCTCGTCGGTGTCATGGCGGCGGAGCTGGTGGCGCAGCTCTTCCCGGGAGGTGACGATCAGCGCCTTGAGGTGGTTGATCGCCTTGGTCCGGGCACGCATGGCACCTCGGCGGGTGACCAATAGGACGCGGACTGCTTCGCGGTCGCCCCTGCGGCAGGGCTGGGCGAGGTGTTCGCGAGTGAGCGCTTCGCGGGCGGCGCGGATCGCGTCGAGCTCATCCGACTTAGCGCCGTTGCGACGAGCTGGACGGACCGGGCGCTCGACCTCGAGGACCCACTCCCCATGTGCGAGCAGGAAGGTCGTGAGCCCGGAGCCGTAGCTGCCGCTGGACTCGATCGCCCACACCCGTCGGTCGTTGGTGTGCGACTTGGCGAACCGCAGCAGCCGCTTGTGACCGAACGCATCAGCCGACACCGTTCGGTCGAGGATGACGGCGCCGGTGCCGGCCGCAACGATTGCTGCGGAGTGCGAGTCGCGGTGCGTGTCGACGCCGATGACGTGGTCCACCTGCTCTGCAAGGATGCCCATGCGAGAACCTCCCATGACGGGGTTTGAGCGATAACTGGTGGTCGGCCTGGACTGCCGCGCGGCGAGACTGTGATGGGTCACACCCCAACGGGAGCGGACATGCTTCTGATGAGGCCAGCGGTGCGACAGCCAGGCCGACGCCGACCAGGCGCAGAGACACCTCCAGGGCCAGGACACGCACGGCAGGCCGTGCGGTCAATGAGTCTTTCGGGTCAACTCCGCCAAGCCGGCGTCAGCCTCGCTGACGCTCAGGACGACTTGATCAGGGAGTCTCACAGTCTCACAATGCGTCTTGCCCGTCCCGGGCGGTCCGAGCAGGATCACGTTCTCTTTGGCATGCAGGAAGTCGAGCTGCCCCAAGTGCTCGACGATCGTCTTCTTCACCGAGCGCTGAAAGGTGAAGTCGAACTCCTCCAATGTTTTGCGGGCGGGGAACCGGGCCGTCTTGATCCTGCCCTCGCCGCCGTGGCTGTCGCGGGAGGAGACCTCGGTGCCCAAGAGCACTTCGGCGAACCGCTCATAGGTCCATTGCTCCTCACGGGCGCGGTCGGCGATCGCGGATAGCGACCGGGCGGCCGCGGGCATCTTCAACGCCCGGAACAGGTGCGCGAGCTCGGTGTGCTTGCTCATGCCGGAATCAGAGCGTCGTATCTGGAGAGCGGCCGGATCTCGACCTCGACCTGGTGGCGCTGCCGGCGTTTGGCGCGCTGGCGCTCGAGCTGGGTCTGGTGCGCCTGGTCGGTGATCGTGAGCCCGCCGGCGAACACGCGCCGGTGCCGGCAAGCGAGCTCGCCGGTATCCAGCACGACCGCGGTCACATGCTCTTGGGAGATGCGCACCTCGACCCGACGGCCAACAACCTGGGGTCGATCGAGTAGTCGTTGCGATCCACTCGCAGGAACGGTTGCGCTGGCACCCGCACAACCTGGCGGCGGTCGACGTCCGGCATCCGAGCAGGCAGCGACCGCATCCGTTTCTTCTCCTCGATCAGTCGCTCGGCCGGGACGGCGCGGACGGTGCGATGCACCCGACCGTTGACCTTCTCGGTCCACGCGTCGAGGCGATCTTGGAAATCGAGGTGGTTCGCGAACACCCGCCCGGGCTCGAAGTTCGAGCGCATGAACCGGTGCGAGCGCTCAACCAGGCCCTTCGCCTTCGCCGTCAACTGCGCCTGATCGGCCGGTTGCGCAGCGAACTGTCCGTGTGACGCATCCGTTCCATCCCTGGTGCGGCAGGGAGTTCGCGTTCATCGCGGCTCGTCAGAACTGGGGAGAGGATCGCGTGTTCTTCTTCGATGACGAGGGCGTGCAGCGCTCGTTGCCGCGGGGGTGGACGGACGCTGGGGACGTTGACCCGTTCGTGGTCATGGCGGCGGGCCGAAGCGCGTTGCGCATTGCGGATCTCGTTGCGCTGACGGACTTGATCGCCGAGATCCGCGGCGCGACGCCGAACCGGGCGTAAAGCAAATTATGCCGCTAGTGTTAAGACGATTGTGCCGTCGTGGCAGCCATGGGCAGTCGCCACATTCCTCATTGTTGGCGGACGGCTTGATGATCGCGGCGCTCGGAGGTGTTTCCGTCCGATGTTGGCGGCAGAATCATCTTGACAGTAGGTCTGTGAAGAGGAGAGTGATGCCGCGAGGTGGCGAGGATCCCAAGGTGCAGGCGTTGCGAGCGGAGCGGAGCTTGAATCCGCGGCCTGAGGCGGTGAGCGACGGGCGGTTCTCCTCGTCGGAGTTTCTGGACGCGCGGGATCTGGTGCAGGTGAAGTACGAGATGGTCCGTCGGGCGCGGGTCGATGGTGAGCCGGTCGGGCGGGCGGCGGCCGCGTTCGGGTTCTCACGCCCGTCGTTCTATGCGGCGCAGCGTGCGTTGGATGAGGGCGGGCTCGCGGCGCTCGTGCCGGCGCGGCCGGGGCCGCGCGGGGCGCACAAGCTCACCGCCGAGGTAGTCAGGTTCGCACGCGAGCGTCGTGCGGCCGACCCGGGTCTGTCATCGGCTGCGTTGGTCGAGTTGATCACTGAGCGGTTCGGGGTGCGGGTGCACCGTCGCTCGGTCGAGCGCGCCCTCTCGCGCGCCGAGCGCGCGGAAAGCGAGGATGACCGATGAGCCAGCCGGCGGTCCTCGGGACGTCGAGCGCTATGAGCAACTGCGCGCTCAGGCGCTCGAGGGCGATCTATCCGGGTGGCGGCTCGGGCTCGCGTTGCTCGAGCGCCGCGGTGTTGTCGCGTGGACGCGCGCCTGGCAGACCACAACACCAGCACCGGCCCGGCCGGCGATCACGACATCGGCCGCGGACAGCGATCAGCTCGTCGGCGTGTTGGCGAGCATGGCGCTGGCGTGCGTTTCCGGGAGCTGAGCGGCCGTGAGCGCCACCACGATCGCCTCGAAGGTCACCGCCGAGCACTTGGCGCGGACCGCGTATCTCTATGTGCGCCAATCGACCTTGCGTCAGGTCAGGGACAACACCGAGTCCGCGCAGCGTCAATACGCGTTGCGCCAGCGCGCGATCCAGCTCGGCTGGCCGGTCGAGCAGATCGTTGTGATCGATACCGACCAGGGGCAGTCCGGCGCGAGCGCCGCCGACCGCGAGGGGTTCCAGCGGCTCGTGGCCGACGTCGGCCTCGGGAAGGCCGGGATCGTGCTTGGCCTGGAGGTCTCCAGGCTGGCGCGCAACAACGCCGACTGGCACCGACTGCTGGAGATCTCCGCGCTCGCGGGGACGTTGATCTGCGACGAGGACGGGCTCTACGACCCGGCCGACTTCAACGACCGCTTGCTGCTCGGCCTCAAGGGCACGATGAGCGAGGCCGAGCTGCACTTCATCCGCGCCCGGCTGCAAGGCGGGATCCTGTCCAAGGCCCGCCGCGGCGAGCTGCCGATGCCGCTCCCGGTCGGGCTGGTCTATGACTCGGCCGGAAAGGTCGTGCTCGACCCCGACCGCGCCGTTCAGGACGCGCTGCGGCACCTGTTCGCAACCTTCGCCAGAACCGGATCGGCGCGCGCGGTCGTCTATGCGTTCAACCGCGACGGGCTGCTGTTCCCCAGCAGGATCCGCAAAGGCGAACGCAACGGCGAGCTCGCGTGGAACGAGCTGAGCCACTGGCGAGTCCTCAGAACGCTGCACAACCCGCGGTATGCCGGCGCGTTCGCATATGGACGACGGCGGACCCGGAAAGCACCCAACGGGACCACCAGCTCGCGTGAGCTGCCCCGCGAGCAATGGACCGCACTGATCCACGACGCGCACCCCGGCTACCTCACCTGGGAACAGTTCGAGCGCAACCAACGACAGCTCGCCGCGAACGCTCAAGCACTCGGGACCGAACGTACCGCCGGCCCCGCCCGCGAAGGCCCGGCGCTCCTGCAAGGACTCGCGATCTGCGGACGCTGCGGCAGGCGACTGAGCATCCGCTACCACCAACGCCGCGACACGCTCATGCCCGACTACCAATGCGTCGACGAGAACATCCAACGCCACCAGCCGCGCTGCCTCACGATCCCCGGTCACACCATCGACCGCGCGATCAGCCAACTGCTGCTCGACACCGTCACGCCACTCGCGCTCGAGGTCGCGCTCACCGTCCAAGCCGAACTCGAAGCCCGCGTCAGCGAGGCCGACCAGCTCCGCCGCTCACACGTCGAACGAGCCCGTCAGCACGCCGACCTCGCCCGACGCCGATACCTCGCAGTCGACCCTGACAACCGGCTCGTCGCCGACACCCTCGAAGCCGACTGGAACGACGCGCTGCGCTCGCTGCAAGCCGCACAAGACGAATACGACCGCCAGACCGCGGCCGCCAACACTGCGCTCGACGAGAAGCGCAAGACCCAGATCCGCGAGCTCGCGACCGACTTCCCGGCTCTCTGGTCAGACCCAGCGACGCCCGCCCGTGAGCGCAAACGGATCGCCCGACTGTTGATCGAGGACGTCACCCTGAACAAGACCGACGAGATCCACCTCCACGTCCGCTTCCGCGGCGGGCAGACAACCACCCTCACGATCCCGATCCCGCTCAACTCATGGCAAGCCCGCCAAACCGACCCCGACACCCTCAAACTGCTCGACCAACTCCTCGACAATCACACCGACGCCGAGACCGCCGCACAGCTCAACGCCGCCGGACGGCGCACCGGCATGAACAAGCCGTTCACCAGGCACATCGTCGTCCACCTGCGCCGGGCTCACCAGCTCCCCAGCCACCACGACCGACTCCAAGCCCGCGGCCTACTCACGATCCAGCAGACCGCCGACACGCTCGGCGTGCACACCAGCACGATCAAGGCCTGGCACCGCGCCGGACTGCTCACCTCGCACAAAGCCAACGACAAGAACGAGCGACTCTTCGACCCACCCAACCCCACTAACCCATGCCTCAGACCCCGCCACGGCTGGCGCCTGCAAAACCGAGAAACCACCCCACGGTCCCGACAAGGTGCACTATGAAACCATCGCCTTGGCCTGCGGATCGCGGGACTCAAGGATCACCCAGCCCAGCTCGAGCTGCCCGCAGAACGACGCGAACGGTTCCGTTGGCCGACCGCCCGCGGCGATCGCCGCCTCGCGATCCCAGACCAGCTTCTCCGGCAACGCACCAATCCTGTCCAGGCAGCGGCTCACGCCCCACAAGATGTCCGGCGCTTCCTTGCTGAAGATCAGCGCGCCGGCGATCACCCGCGACCAGCACAACTCCGCGGTCACCACCCAACCCCGCCTCACCTGGCCATACCCGACCGGGATCGGCTCGCGCGGCTCCCACAGATCGCACTGCACAAGCTCCCCCGGCCGATACACCGTCCGCTGAAACGTCCGCCTAACCAGAAACCGCGGCCTGGCGTCGCGAACGAAATCATCGAACACCGTCTTCCCGCCCGCATAGCCAACCTCGCCGGCCATCTCCCGCAGCCGCTGCGACTGGATCGTCGGATCCTCGCGCAGCTGCTCGCAGATCCAGTCCTTGAACCGATCCAGCTTCGACCCCGCCGGCATCCTGGCGTACCTCGGCGGCGTCTCGCTACGCACCGCCTTCGCGACCGTGTCGCGCGCCAACCCCATCCGCAACGCCACCTCACGCTGCGAGCGTCCCTCCACCAGCACCAACCGCCGGACCTCAGCCCACTGCTGCACGCCGACCACACGCTTCCTCCTCGCCGAACCCACCCGGATCCACCCGAGGGTCAAGGAGGCCCGACCGGACAACACCGGCCCCACGCCCCAGATGGCCTACTTTTCAACCGGCGCAGGTGGCCCAGCATTCACCCGGCGCCGACATGCCGCGTTACCGTCGGCCGCCATGCGAGCACGTCACTAATACTGCTGGTTGCTGTCTATGGCACGCTCCCACACGCTGCCTTGTTCCCGTCTAACACATACCATCGCTCCATATATGTGTGTTCACATGACGAATGCTGCCTAGACACATGTTCGAGACACATGAGCGTTTCACGCCATATCGGCCGGGGCAGCATCGGGCCGATGTCCAGGCGGTCCGTTTAGCCCGCCAATCCTGCAGGCACCAGCCGCGATCGTAACGGCTTCTCGCCAGCTCCAGAACTACTCAAGGGACCGGGAACCATGCGTCGAAGCCATCTGCGTGCTGCGCTCGCACTTACCTGCGCTAAGTCACAGTATGTAACGAAGGCGCCATATGCGCGCGTCGCGCGGGTGCTACTGCCCGTGACGGCGTGCCTGGCCCTAATTACTCTTACGGTTGCGATGCCGGCCGCTGCATCGTCGGCAAGCTCGCCGTCTGTCTCGCAAGCCGTCAGTCAGATCTGCCTTGGGACTCCATCGGCCAAGATCGACTTCTCGCATGCAATCTCAGCCGGCGACGATCTCGTTCTGGTAGTCGGCGGACAGGGCTACGGAAGCTCTGCTGCCGTCGTTACGGGTGTGAGCGACACCGCGAATGGCAGCTGGAAGCAGCTCGCGAACGATCAGTCCGTGTCGATGGGGAACCAGGAATATCTCAGCTACGCGGTCTATGAAGTAACTAACTCGAAGGCAGCGGCCGCGGGCCTCCCCGTAACCGTGACGGAGCGACAGGGCCAGTCCGCCGCGTCCGCGGTTCTGCTGGACGTGACCGGTGCCAGCGCACAGGACCACGTCGCGTTCTCCCCGTCGAGCCAGGCGTCGGCGCAAGACGTGTTGAGTAGTCCCACCGTCAGCCCGGCCGCGAATGACCTTGCAGTCGGCCTTTTCGGCGCATACCAGCATGGACAGAGCTTCGCTGCGGGTAATGGCTGGGCGCTTTCAGGCATGGCGCGGAACTGCACGGCCGCGTTCGCGGAAAGTCGTACAGCCTCCACCGGCGGCTCTCTGTCAGCTACGGCCGACGTCGGGACTGGAACGAACTACTTCGGCGGCATTGTCACTTTCGCCGATGGGCAGGCCGCAACGGATCCGCCGGCGACGACGGCACCGCCGGCGAATACGGCGGCGCCGGTGGCGAGTGGTACTGCCCAGCAGGGCCAGACGTTGTGGGCGAGCAACGGGTCGTGGACGAATAGTCCCAGTTCGTATGGGTATCAGTGGCAGGATTGTGCTTCGGGTTCGTGCTCGAATGTCTCGGGTGCGACCGCGTCGAGCTATAAGTTGCAGCCTTCTGTTGTTGGGGACACGGTTGATGTGGTCGTCAAGGCGACGAATGCGGGTGGTTCGGGCTCGGCGACGTCGGCGCAGACGCGGGCGGTGAGTGGGGCGGCTGTGTCTCCGCCGGTGAGTACGGCGGCGCCGGTGGTGAGTGGTACTGCGCAGCAGGGGCAGACGTTGTCGGCGAGTGATGGGTCTTGGACGAACAGTCCGTCGTCGTATGGGTATCAGTGGCAGGACTGCTCCTCCAGCTCGTGCTCGAATGTCTCGGGTGCGACCGCGTCGAGCTACAACCTTCAGGCGTCGGATGTTGGGGACACGGTTGATGTGGTGGTCAAGGCGACGAATGCGGGTGGGTCGGCTTCGGCGACCTCGGCGCAGACGCAGGCGGTGACCGCGGTGGGCAGTGGTGGTTTCTCGTCGCTGCATGTGTCTGGCACGAAGCTTGAGAATCAGGGTGGTCAGCCGGTGGTCTTTCATGGCGTGAACCGGGCCGGTACCGAGTACAGCTGCACTAACGGCGGCGGTTTCTATGACGGTACGGGTTCGAACTTGGCGGGGGAGCGTACGCAGATCGGTTATATGGCGGATTGGGGGATCAACGCGGAGATGATCACGCTGAACGAGGACTGCTGGTTGGGGATCAACGGCGTGTCCGCGAGCGTGTCGGATTCCAACGGTGCGCCGACGCCGGGGTGCTCGGCTTCTCAGTGCCCGTACGCGAATGCGATTGAGAACATCGTCGCGACTGACGAGGCGGACCATATCTACCCGGTGATCAGCCTGTTCGCGCTTGCGCCGGGTACGACGAAGTCGACTGGGCATAACACGCTCACCGATAACGATCACGCGCCGTTGTTCTGGGAGGAGGTCGCGGACTTCTTCAAGAACGATCCGGGCGTGACCTTCAGGCTGGAGCAGGAGCCCGAGCTCTGGAATGGGTCCGAAGCGGATTGGCAATGCTGGGCCCAGGGCGATGTCTCTTATTCGACCAGCTCGGACAACACGCCGCCGGCGGCGCCGACGTCAACCGGGAGTCCTGACATGTGCCAGTCGAAGGGACTGGCCTCCTACCAGACGGTCGGGATGCAATCGCTGGTGAACATCGTGCGGGGCACGGGCGCGTCGAACATCGTGATGCTTCCCGGTCTGGCGTACGCGAACATGTGGTCCTGCGGTGCCAGCCAGTCGCCTAGTACTTGTGGCGCGCTCGCGTCCGCGACCCCGGCTGTCACGGATCCAGACAGCAACTTGATGGCCGAGGCGGATGTCTACCCGGAGGGCAACACCTGCGGCAACACGTCTTGTTACAACACGGTTTACAAGCCGGTCGCGCAGGCGATGCCGTTCGTCGCGGGGGAGATGGGCGAGAATCCGGCCAATGGGTACTACCCGACGACCGACGTCGATGTCCTCATGAACTGGCTGGATGCTAACGGTAACGGCTACTTCCCCTATGCCTGGGATCCGTGGGCGCACCTGATCCCGAGCTACGGCGACAACAGCGCGCCCGTGAGCGGGTGGGGGACCGACTACTACGATCACATCAACGGGATCACCCCGCCGTCGCCTCCGCAGCCGACTGACGGGATCAGTTTGCCGTGGTCGTTGCCGTCCGATTGCGTCAGTCTCTCAAACGGTTCGCTGCACCCGACCGCCACCAGCCCCGCGGTCAATGCCGGAGACGACCTGTTCGCGGTCTTCGGTGGCCAGGGCTACAACGGCACCGCCTCGACGATCACCGGTATCTCGGACAACGTGAACGGGGCGTGGACGAGGGTTGCGTCGTCGGGAGCGCAGTCGCTGAGCTACGGCGGCGCGACTTTTGGGGCCAGCTACTCGGTGTTCGAGCTGGCTAACTCCAAGGCCGCACCAAGCGGCATGACCGTCACCGTCAACGGTACGGCGGGCCAGTCGCCCCAAGTATCTGGGGTGGTGTTCGACGCACGAGGCGTCGCGTCGATCGGCGCCAGCTCCTTCCAGTCCACCATCAACAGCCCAGCCAACCCCGAGACAGGACCGACACTCAGCTCAGTACCGGCAGGCGACCTAGTGCTCGGCCTGTGGGGCGGCTACTCCGCCAACGAGACAATCACCGCACCCTCGGGCTGGAACACGCACCCCGACTGGTGGGTGTCCTCCGGCGAATGCGCCGGGGCAGCGATGGACTGGACCCAACCCACCACCAGCGGAAGCGTCACGCCGTCCATCTCGATGGTCGACAACAGCGGCGACAACGACTACTACGCCGCAGCCATCGACCTCCACCCATAGGCTTCTCCGTCAGACAGACAGCCTCCTCACCCGCCCGACGCTGGTCAAGGGTCCTGACGTGCGCCGGGCGGGCGCAATCCGAGACGTAGCAGTGCCGCGACGGGCACGGAAGGCCGCTTGCCCCAGGTGACGACGGCGTCGCGCCGGCCACGACGGTTCTCGGGAAGGGAGATCAGCGTGCCTGCGTAAACACTTAGGGCGCTCGCGCGTTGTCTCTACATGGGGATGCTCGACAAGCGCGTCGTTGACGTGGTGCAGTCTTTATTGAGATGACGACGCTCGCCAATCAGGACCTGGCCCTCTGGGATCGGGTCGAAGAGCTCATCGAGCAGGCGCCTAGCTGGCAAGCCCTACAACTGCATCGACTGCATCTGGTTGCAGCCCGACTTCGGAGTCGCCGCGGAGAAAGCATTCCTGCGGACGTCGCCGATCAGTGGCGATCCAGGGCGATGATCTCGTTGTCCGCGCGAACCTTGCTCGAGAGGGTGCGCGATGCCTACGACGGCAGGCTGCTGCTGATGAAGGGGCTAGAGGTGGCGTCGCTTTATCCGGATCCGATGGACAGGCCGTTCCGGGACCTCGACATCTTGGTCGACGAGCCTGAGCTTGCCCAGACGCGCCTGATCAATGCAGGCTTTGTTCAGCTCGGTGATCGAGCACCACATCATTTGCCGGCGCTGTTCTGGCCGGGAGTCCCGATCTTGATTGAGCTGCACAGCCGACCGAAGACCCCACCGTGGGTGCCAGAACTTAGCGCGGGGATGATCTTTGACCACGCGATCGCCAGTCGCACCGGTATCGCCGGTGTGCTCGCACCCGACCCCGCGGCACATGCGGTTCTGCTCGCGGCCCACAGCTGGGCCCATGATCCGTTACGCCGACTCGGGGATGTAGTCGATATCGCGGCAGCGCTTCACGACGCTGACCGGTCAACGACGACAGTGTGCGCGCGCGAGTGGGGATGGGACCGGCTGTGGACCGCCATGGTCACCGTCACCGATGCCGTCACCGGCGATGGTGCGCTTCCAAAGCGATTGAGCCTATGGACACGACATCTGCTGAGCGCTCGTGACAGGAAGGTGTTCGAACATCAGCTCACGCTGCTCTTAGCACCCGCCTGCTCACTTCCGGCCTCGGAAGCACCAGCTGGATTGGTACGCGGGGTCCGTGAGATCGTCGCCCGACGCAATGACGAGTCATGGACGCATAAGATCCGACGGTCCCGCCGGGCTCTTCTCGATGCCCTCGCAGAGGAATCGGTACACGAGCTACGCACGCCGGCGACGAGGGAAGCTGTTCCGGACCGGGCCACGGCCCCGGCTTAGAGCGCTCGTCATCTGGGACGCTCGGCTCCGCCCACGATCGGGTTGCGGCGTCCTCCTCCGATATCGGTACTAGCAGATCCCTAGACGAATGTTCTAGGATACCGGACGTTTGACGTACATTCCGGGCCGCGAAGCCAGGGCCGGATTTCGGTGCGTCCGATAGCTGCTAGACCCGCCGACGGCGGCGCGATTATAGTTCTAGATTCTGGGCGATTGGATCCGCCTGAGAGGGACCGGGGATGCGACGCATTTTAATTCTTGGCATCGTTGCCCTGGCGGCGACTGCGGCGGTCGTGAGCTCGGCCCGGCCGACGAATGCCTTCGCTCTATGGGTGGGGGGCGGGGCGCGACCCGCCCATGTCAGCCGGACTGACCCGGCTCACGGCGCCCGTCGCGCGCTGACCTTTTTGTTCGGGATGCGGACAGTCCAGGCGCGGAACGCCGAGAGCGCGGCTGGCTCGCCCGAAGCGTTTGCGTTCCGCGACGGGATCACTGGGATGGCCTCGGCGATCACCGTTTATGTTGATTCGCGTACCCGTGCCACCCGATTGTTGGTGGGCCTCTACTCGAGCCGAGACGGTAGGCCTGGCTCACGCCTGGCGACGGGATCGATCAGCAGGCCGAAGGCCGGCGCCTGGAACAGGATTCACGTGGGTCCAACGCCGGTGGAGGCGGGTAAGGCGTACTGGGTTGCGGTCATGGGCAAAGGCGGTCGGCTCGATCTCCGCAACACGCGGCGCGGGCACTGCACCGCTCGGGGTTCGCGTCGAACCATAGGCGCCGGCTCCTCCCTAGCGGCTTCGTGGGCCGGCGGGGTCTACTGGAGCGCCTGCGCGATGTCGGCGTACGTCAGCGGCACTCCCTCCGGGCCGATCTTTGGTCCAATATCCACGACGGGCACGCCGTCAGGTGGGGCCCCAACCGTGACCGCTACAACGCCGTCGACTCCCCCGGCGCCGGGGGCGGGCGCGCCGTCCAATACGTCGGCGCCGGTCGTGAGCGGCACCGCGCAGCAGGGGCGGACCCTCTCGACCAGCGCCGGGACCTGGTCGGATAACCCAGCCTCGTATCTGTATGGCTGGGAGGATTGCGATGCGTCGGGTAACAGTTGCCTGCCGATCGCTGGTGCGACGACTAGCTTCTACACCCTGCAGGCCTCGGATGTCGGGCACACCATCCGTTCAGTCGTAGTGGCGATCACTAGCAGTGCGAGCGCGACGGTCACGTCGGCGCAGACGCAGACGGTCACGGCGGCGACTAGCGGTGGCTTTTCGGCTGCGCATGTTTCGGGGACCGGGTTGGTCAATGCGGGTGGTCAGTCGGTGTTTTTGCATGGGGTGAATCGTGCGGGTACTGAGTACAGCTGCATTCAGGGCAATGGCTTCTTTGATGGGACGGGTTCGAGCCTGTCGGCGGAGGATGCGCAGATCAAGGCGATGGCGTCGTGGGGTATCAACTCGGAGATGATTACGCTGAATGAGGATTGTTGGTTGGGGATCAATGGCGCCTCGGCGGCTTATTCGGATTCGAGCTCGAGTCCGCCGACGCCGGGGTGTTCTGCGTCGCAGTGCCCGTACGCGAACGCGATTGAGAATCTTGTTGAGACTGATGAGGCGAACCACATCTATCCGGTGCTCAGTCTGTTCGCGCTGGCGCCCGGATCGACGCGGTCGACGGGCCACGATACGTTGACCGATAACGATCATGCGCCGTTGTTCTGGGAGGAGGTCGCGGATTTCTTCAAGAGCGACCCGGATGTGATTTTCCGCCTGGAGCAGGAGCCCGAGTTGTGGTACGGGGGGGAGGCTGATTGGCAGTGCTGGGCGCAGGGCGATGTGTCGTATTCGACCTCGTCTGACAACACGCCGCCGGCTGCGCCGACTTCGACGGGCAGCCCGGGCAAATGCCAGTCGCAGAGCCTTTCCTCGTATCAGACGGTCGGGATGCAATCGCTCGTGAACATTGTGCGGGGCACCGGTGCGACGAACATCATCGTGCTTCCCGGTCTGGCGTACGCGAACATGTGGTCCTGCGGGACTGGCACTTCTCCGAGCAGTTGCGGCGCGCTCGCCGCGGCCACCCCGCCGATCACCGATCCGCACAGCCCGGCGCAGCTGATGGCTGAGGCGGACGTGTATCCGGAGGGCAATAGTTGCGGCAGCCCGTCCTGCTACAACGCGGTTTACAAACCGATCGCGCAGGCGATGCCGTTCGTCGCGGGGGAGATGGGCGAGAATCCCGCCAACGGCTATTACCCGACGACAGATGTCGACACGCTGATGGACTGGCTTGACTCAAATGGCGACGGGTACTTCCCCTATGCCTGGGATCCGTGGGGGCACTTGGTTACGAGCTATGGCAGCAACAGCACGCCGACGAGCTGGTGGGGCACGGATTACTACGACCACATCAACGGGATCACTCCCCCGTCGCCGGCGCAGCCGACCGACGGGATCACGTTCCCGTGGTCGCTGCCATCCGATTGCGTCAGCCTCTCCAGCGGCACCTTGAAGCCAGTCTCCACCAGTCCAGCGGTTGGTGCCGGGGACGACCTGTTTGCGGTCTTCGGCGGTCAGGGATACAACGGGACGGCCTCCACGGTCAGCGGCGTCTCGGACAGCGTCAACGGTGCATGGACTCCCGTCGAGCAGTCCGGCGACGAACCACTGACCTATGGCGGGAACACCTGGCACGCTAGCTATTCGGTGTTCGAACTGCGCGACTCGAAGGCGGCGCCGAGCGGCCTGACGGTCACGATCAACGGCACCAACGGGCAGTCGCCTGGCGCCTCCGGGGTGGTGTTCGACGCGAGAGGCGTTGCCTCGATCGGCGCGAGCTCCTTCCAGTCGACGATCAACACCCCGTCCTCGACGGAAACCGGCCCAACCCTGAGCAGCGTGCCCGCGGGCGATGTGGTCCTTGGCCTCTGGGGCGGCTACTCCACCAGCGAGACGTTTACCGCACCTTCGGGCTGGAACACGCACCCCGACTGGTGGGTGTCCTCCGGCGAGTGTGCAGGCGCAGCGATGGACTGGACGCAACCGTCAGCGACCGGCAACGTGACCACGTCGATCTCAATGGTCGACAGCAGCGGCGACCAGGACTACTACGGCGCAGCCATCGACCTGCAGCCATAAGCTTCGCCGTCAGGTCCATGGCTGCTGGACTGGTCCAGAGTCACAGTCTGAGCCGCGACTACCGGATGGCAATCATGGACTTTGGAACGCCGGCAACGCGCTCAAAGACTATGTTCGAATCCGGGAAGTACTCCTTCATCTCCGACGCAGAGAGGAGATGTGTGGCCATGACCTCATTGACAGCATCGTGCGCCTCGTAGCCATGGGTGTGCCCGAGCGGCCATCGCGGCGCCAGGTACCCTCTTGCCTTAACCGGGAGGAACTGAAAACCGGGGAACATCCAGTGAGGCTCGACGGGGAAGTAACGATACGGAGTCTGTATGACATGACGTGGGGCAAGTGAGCGAGCTAGTTCCGCGAAGCGTTTCTGCGCTGAATGACCGCCGAGGTGCTCGATGACGCTGTTCGAGAACACAAGATCGAAGCTCTGTCCCGCTACCAACTCGTCTGCTCGCAGGGCGTCGCCCGCGATCATCGTGACGCTGGGATGAACGAAGTTGGCGTCGTAGAGATTAATCGCCGTAACATGGCGAGGGCGCACGGGCGCGCTTGCCCACCAGACGCCGGTCCCACCCAGATCGAGGACGCGCAGCGACTCCAGATCAGAGACGTGCTCCAGGATCAGCGACCACCGACGCCTGCGCAGCCGTTCGGATATCGACTTATCGTCGTGGACGAGCAGCTTTCGCAGGGCTCCATCGTGGTACACCGATTTGTAATCCGTGCCGGTCTCCGTGGTCTCCATGTCTATGGAACGCGCGAGTGCCCTGAAACCTTGTGCTGGGGCGCGTAGCGAGCGCGCTGCTCTCGTGCCGGCGGTTGCTGCTACCTGAACACTACGCCGCGCGGGAAGGATGATGGTGACCAGCCCAGGAAGCTGGGCGAGGCCCAAACGCGACCATCGAGGTGCCCGCGGACCGCTCTGATGTAGGCAGCTTGCCCCGCGTTACCCCAAGGGTAGGGACTGTACCATGCCCCCACGCTCTGCCACTCTTGACACGGAGCGTAGGTTCGATCGCCCCAGGAGGTTCTCGCACCGCTTGGGTTATCGTAGTAAAAACGTAAGGTCGCAGCCTGCTCGTCGACGTTGAACGCGGTGGATTCCCAGCGGAGGGGGTCGGTGCCTGGGTGGAGCGAGCCGTCGGGGGTCCACCTAACCTGGGTGATGCCGAGGGACTGGTAGACCTTGGTCGTGTCGGGAAGGCGGGACTGGTAGGGGTAAAGGTCATACGACTGCGGGCTGACGCTGGTGGCATCACCGAGTTGGAACTGATTCCAGTAGGACTCCTGGACATACTCGGCGCGCAGCCAGTTTTCGGGAATCCCCCATTTGTGCGCAGCCCACTGGATAAGGTCATCCGTGGAGGGATCCCTCATGCCGTCACGGCCGTCCACGTAACGGACATAGGGGTTGAACCGGAGCACCGGTTCGCCCGTCGAGGTACGCGAATCTTGAGACTCGCGTATCTGCGTTGCCGTCGGCACATAGTCGTTGGCAGCCGGATAAGGCTTGCCGCGTATCATGTACGGACGGGCGTTGTACGGACGCGTCTCAGGTTCAGGTGTGACGAGTGCAGCGGCTTCGGCGTCCGACAGTGGCCTAAACGTGGAGGGCTTCCCATTATCGGCGTTACGGTTACAGCGCGCCCACGTTGTTTGCGGGTGGAGCTCACGTAGAGTGTGCACGCTGGCCGCGAAGATCAGGTGGGTCCTAAAGGCGGCGGCGGCAGCGATTGCTGCGAAGACGACTACGACGAGGACGACGACGCCTTGCCAGTGGCCCGCCAAGGTCGAGATGGCGGTCGCTCCAAGGCGTCCAGGGCTCCGGTCCTCGCGGCGACTCAAGACGCCGCGACCTTCGGGCCAGGTACGACGCGAAGTCGACGCGGGACAAAAACCTCGCACGGGGCCATGTCACACCAACGGCTAAAGGGGACGTCTCCTTGCGGAGGTGGTTGGACCGCCGAGCCGCCTCCGGGAGTGAAGGCTTACCGCGTCCGCTCAGACGTTGCTGCCGCGCAGCACGTGGCGTGCGGTGTGCATGAGCAACTTGAGGTCAAGCCAGAGCGACCAGTTGGCTACATAAAGATAGTCGAGGCCGACCATCTCCTGCATTGGCACCCGGCAGCCGAGGACCTGCCATGGTCCGGTCATGCCGGGCTTGAGGTGCAGGCGGCTGCGATCGAGCCCGCGCACGAGCACGTCCTCGTCGGTGACGAGCGGACGGGGACCGACCAGGCTCATCTCGCCCATGACGACATTGAAGAGCTGCGGCAGCTCATCTAGCGAGGTGCGTCGCAGGAAGGCGCCAACGCGCGTGACGCGCGGATCGCGGGTGATCTTGAACATCCCCTCGCCGGCCTCGCTGAGAGACCGAAGTTGCTCCTTCTGCTCGTCGGCATTCACGACCATCGAGCGGAACTTGAAGATGCGGAAGGTCTGGCCATTGCGCCCTACACGGACCTGGCGGAAGAAAATCGGTCCTCTCGAGTCCAGCCGGATGGCGGCCGCGATCACAGCGAGCACTGGCGCGGCGAAGACGAGCCCGATCGATGTGGCAACGAGGTCGAACACCCGCTTCAGCAACCGCGAGGAGCGGGAAAGGCCGAATGGCCGGACACCTAGCATCAGCATGCCGTCGATGTCCTCGAACTCGACCGCCGACCCCACGACCTCGAGCATGCGCGGTAGCAGGCTGACCTGCACACCAGCTGACTTGGCGAGCCGAATGAGTTCGGTGACTCCGGCCGGCTCGTTCGCCGCTGGGGCGATGATGATCCTGTCGATCTGCAGCTCGTCGACGATGCCCCGAACACCATCGGGTCCTTCCAGGCGATGGATCTCGCTCGCTTCGAGCGGGAGCGTCGCGGCGACGACCGCACGGGCCCGGCTGCTGCCGAGTTTCCTTCGGATCCGACCCGCAAGAGCCGCGTCGCCGATTACCAGGCAGCGCTCGATCCCGGACGCGCATCCGGCCAGCCACCGGGAGGACGAGCGCGCGACCAGGATGGCGACGAAGCTCGTCAGCCAAAGCGCCGCGATCTGGCCGCCCCATAGACGCCCCGCCACGACATGAGGCTGGAGGATGGCGATGGTCAGTGCGTAAAGCCCGGCCACCTGTATGAGGGCCGGTGCCTCATCCAGCGTTGACCGCAGCAACCGGAGCTGCTCGCGATCGTAGAGCCCGGCCATTTTGAAGAAGAGCACCACAACCGGAGTACCCGCCAACGTTACGAGCTTAAGTTGGTTGTCGCCGAAAACCGTGAGCACGAGTACCAAAGCGGCCGCGGCGGCGAACACGTCGGCTCCGCATAACAGCAGCCGCCGTAGTCCCTCACGGCGTCGCCGTGCGGCGACGAAGGGCTCACCTCCTTCGACCACTCGCAGTGCCCGAGGCCGAGGCGAGCTCAGCGCGCGCTGTGCAGGCGCAGCTTCAGCCTCGAGGGCGTCGGCTCCGATCGCCTCCGGGTCGTGGATAGTCAGTTTTGCAGCAAGTCCTGGTGTCAATGTGTCCCCCGATTCGGACGGCCTTGTCTCCCGCGAATCGCACCGAATAACGCCCCCTCGAGGACAGGATTTGTTCGGGGCTGAAGAGGATTAGCCGAATCTCCACCTTGAGCCGGCAACTGATCGAGGATCGACAGTCGACTCGGACCGAAGCGGGGCATGTCCGAGGGCGCTGGGTGCTCTCTCGCGCGACAGACGTCCAGACGAACTGCCAGGCGCGCCGCGTGGGTCAGGGCGAGGTTTTCACAGCGCGCTGTCGTGCGAGCCTGCAGCAACCGGCTCGCGCGATTCGATCGCTGCGGGGACATCGCCAGCCAGGCGCGTGGTCTCCGCCGCGGCTGGGCGTACCCGGTGCGGGCGCGGCCTCAGATGACGCAGCTCATAGCCGAGCAGTCGCTGGTAGTGGTGAAGGCTGCTGCCGAAGCCCAGCGCCCCGAATGGTCCGCCGCCTTCGCCGAGGAGGTACTTAGCTCCGCGGTCGATCAGAATTCGAACTAGGTGGTCGTGAAGCGCCCACCTGGCGTCGTGGCTGCTCGCCACAGCCAAGCGGACGACGCACACCACGTCGTCGATCACGGCCCCGGTGAGCGCGAGGGGGTGCCCATCTTGGTCGCGCGCTACCAGCAACGTCATCTCCGGCCGTGCGAGCACCGCGTGCCAGCTCGCGAGCACCGGCAGTTCCGCGGGGGTCAACGGTACCTGGCGTTCACGGACGATCTGTGTGATCTCATCGAAAGCCTGGTGAGGGTCGGTGATCGGTTCGCACCATATTCCCGCAAGCTCGGCTCGTCGGAGGTTGGTCCTGAGCGCCTGGCGGCGGCGCCCACGCAGGTAGTCGGAGTGATGATCGGGAAGGACCAGGACCCCACGGCAAAGCCGGTTCCGCGGAAAGACACCAAGCGCTCGTTCGTCGAAGTACTCGGTCAACACCCGGCCGGTCACCGACGTCGACAGGGCCACGCGCTCGGAACGCGTCCGGAATAGAAGGACCAGCAGCGCTATCGGCCGCCGAGGTCGCAGCAGCGAAGCCGCGACCAGACCCGCCAAACGCCGCGGTGCGAACAAGCCACCCTCGAGCGGGAGCGCAGTCGCGGCCATGAACCACGGGCCCCCATATCCGGAGCGATTTGCTGGTCTGTTACGGAACGTCACGATGCCTGTTAGGGAGGAGACCTACCAAAGCAACGACCGGTCGCTTTGTTTCTTTTGGGCGCCCGGCAGAGTCGGACTCTTGGTGGACCTTTGGGTCAGAAAACGGACCGTTCAGCGGCCGGCAGTGCTCAGTCCCGGCCGCACAGAATTTCTCTGGTCGGTCCGCAACACCGGCGAGCAAGTCCCAACGTTGCGGGTGCGTTGATTCGGCGTGAGCACTGTTACGGCGAGAGAGCCCCTACAGAGCGTCGCGGCGATCGCCGTGGCGGCAGAGACGCGCCCGGTGCAGCTGAGGCTCGCCGCCGCGCTCGCGGGCCAGTCTGTATATCAGCTGCGCGTCATTTCGTCGCTACGCCGGTTGATCGTCAAAGGTGTCTCGGACGACGTGGCCGTCACGTATCACGAGACTCTTTGCTCGGCCGATTGCGAGTCGTTCAAGCAGGTGAAGGCCAGGTTCCCCGAGCTGCTCATTGTCGCTGTCTGCGAGTCGGCCGACGGTCGCGCCGTCCGCCACGCGCTTGACAGCGGGACCGACGGATTGGTGTTTGCCGACGAGCTCGAGGCGACGCTCCGGCCGACGGTCGCAGCGGCATTGGCAGGGCAGATTGCGGTGCCGCGCGACCTGCGGTCGTTTATACGCAAGCCGTCACTCTCCGCGAAGGAGCGGAGCGTTCTGGGTCTTCTCGTGATGGGCCTTACGAACAGCGAGATAAGCGCGCGGCTGTTTTTAGCGGAGAGCACCGTTAAGAGCCACCTGTCGTCCGCTTATACGAAAATGGGCGTACGCTCGCGCAGCGAAGCGGTCTCCTTGCTGCTGGATCCGAAGCAGCCCCTCGGCGCCGCCATCGGCGTCGTGCCGGCAGTCCCCGTCCAAGCGGATGGGCCCGGCCGCAGCATTGAGGCATTGAGATCCGTTAGCTGAAGCTCACGCTCGATCCGGGCGCGAGCCGCAGGTGCAGGCCTTTCGGTAGCTCGTAGTTGCGCGAGACTGACGCCTGCTCTCCGATGATGCTCGCCTCGATTCGCTGTCCGGGGTGCTCGATCCTGGCCATCCTGAGAACCATGCTGTTGTCCAGGTCGCTCCCGATCACCCTGGCGCCTCGGCCGATGGCCGTGTACGGGCCGACGAACGAGTCTTCAACGATGGCGTCGTCGTCGATCACGATCGGGCCATGGAGGGTGGAGTTCGAAACGCGCGCGCGCGGGCTGATCGCAACTCGCCCGTGGAGCACATTGTGGTCCGGGAACGACCCGTCCACCACCGGTACCGGCAAGTCGTCGAGAATCAAGCGGTTGGCGGCCAATAGGCGCTCGGTTGAATCGCTGTAGTACCACTGCTTCGCCGCCTCGCACACCGCGACGCGACAACCGCCACCGAGCAGTGTCTCGATCAGGCCGCGCGGGTCTCGGCCGCGAGACATCGAATCGCTCAGAAACTCTCCCGTGCGCGTCCCGAGCATCGCCGCCGTGGAGAACATCCGAGACCCCGGCAACGGGGATTCGGGAGGAGTCTGAGTCAGCATGACGCAATCGACGTCGCCGGCGGCGAAACGCTCGCGCATGGCGGCGATCTGGCCGGGGACCAGGCAATCCGCCGGATATACGAGGACCGGCCCAGACGCGAGCTTCTCCCTGGTCTTGGTCAACACGGTCTGCTGGCCGTCTGCGTCTCCCACCTCGGAATACGAGACCTCGACTCCCCACGACCTGCCGCCTTCGAGAACCTGCTCGAGCTCGCGCCGCACGCCGGCGCGAGCGACGATCAGAGCACGCTCCACTCCGCCCTGTGCCAGCTCGTCGAAGACGTGCCAGATCAGCGGCAGGTTGGCGATCGACGCCACGTACCGGGAACTCGTCTCGAAGCTCGACTCTCCGACGTGCTCGGCGACCGCGTCGACGATTGCCAGGCTGACTTGCTCTCCCACCGCCGGTGCATGGTAGTCAGCGGCAGCGGCTGGTTGCGGCGGAGCTCATGAAATGTTCGATATCCGCCCGTGCGGCGCCTCGAGCGTGAACGCTCGTGGGCCTGCTCTCAGCTGAAAGCCATCTCTGCGTTCGCCCCGACATGCAGTCGTATCCCGCGCGGCAACGCGAAGTCTCGGAAGATCGTCGCGCGCTGCCCGATCGTGCTTCCTTCGATCCGCCGGCTGACATGCATGATCCGCGCGCCTTCGGCGATGATCGACCTCTCGACTTCAGCGCCCTCGATCTCCGCGCTAGCTCCAATCGATGTATACGGGCCGACGAACGAATTCGAGATCCGCGCGCCGGGGCCGATGATCGTCGGTCCGACGATGATGCTCGACTTGAGCTCAGCTGTCGGGTGAATGCTCACTCGGCCCTCGATCCGGTTGTCGCCGGTATCGACGGGCTCGGCCTCCGGGGCATGCTGATCGAGCACGAGCCGGTTGAGCTCCAGCAGGTCGAGTGAATTGCCGCGATACCGGCGCCAGGTCTGGACGAATCCGACCTGAGGCTTGTGCCCCTGGCTGGCCAGCCACTCGGCGACCGCGATCACGTCGAACCGGCTGTCGGGCGCTGCAGTGGCCGTAGCGGCACGGCGGAGAAGACCCGGTCCAAACGCGCAGACCCCCGCCACGGCCAGACGACTGCGGGAGCCATTCAACTCGGTTACACCGAGCAGACGCTCCGTCACCGGTCCCAGACCGGCATGCTCGGCGGAGCTGCGATGAACGAGCAGCACGAGGCCTTCCGGCTCTTCAGCGAGGAATCGCGAGAATCGGTCAGGTGGTTCTCCCACCAGGCCATCGGCAAGGTGCACGACGGCCGCGTCATCGCCCACGAACGGGGCGGCGGCCTCAAGCGACCCCAGAAGGTCCGCCCGGCTTGTCTGCACCAGGTACCTGACGCTGGCTCCGACCCCGCCGTCGTTCTCCACGCACGCGCGGATGGCTTCGAGTGCGGGCGGCGCGGCCACCACCGCCAGCTCGGTGAGTCCGGCGGACACGAGCGTGTCGAGCGCATGGCAGACGATCGGACGGTTGGCGACGCGCTCGGTACACAGCGCTGCGAGCGGGGCCGCATCGTCCGGAGGGGCCACGACAACTCCCTTGGTCGGCATGAACATAGAACGGGCGCGCCCTGCCCGTCCTCGCGCGGCTGGTCGTAATTCAGACCTCGATTGCCGGAGTGCTTAGATTCCGCACCCGGCGAGGAGCGCGTCGACCTGCCCGCCCCTGGGCCGATGGTATGTGCGGCGCCTTGCTGACGCCGTGAGTCGCGCGGGTATCGGCGTCCGATGCGATCCCGCGCGCGCGTGCGGATTGCAATCCAACGCTAGGGCGCGATCGCAACAGGCCGTGAGGCTGGCGATGGGCGGGGATCACCACGTGGCGCTGGTCCTCGGACGGCGCTGGGACAGCTGGCGGAGGCCAGCCTCGGAAGATCGTCCGAGCCCCCGACGTTCACTAGACAGAAACTCGGGGAGGCCAGGTAATTGCTTAGGATCGCCATCGTCGGACTCGGCCCATGGGGCGCTTGCGCGCTGGAACGTGTCGTCACGACCGCTCGCCACGGCCTGCCCGCCGGGCTCGAGGTCGACGTGCATGTGATTGAGCCCGGGACGCCCGGCTCGGGGGTCTACGACGTCACTCAGCCCGACTACCTGCTGCTCAATGCCCCCTGTGGCCAGCTGACGTTGTTTCCGTACGCCACCGAGGCCGATCAGCCGTGCTACGGCCTCGGGCTCTACGACTGGGTGCTCCAGCGGGGTTACCGCTGGGTCGGGGATCGCTGCGAGGTCAATCCCGCCGGCGAGCCGATCGAGCCCCATCACTTTCTGCCCCGGCGTCTGATGGGCGAATACCTCCAGTGGTTCTACCGTGCGCTCGTCGCCGGCGCGCCGCCGAACCTTGAGATCACCCATCACCGGACGTCGGCGGTTGACCTCGTCGGAAGGCTCGATGGACGCGAAGAGGTATGCCTGGCGAACGGCGACACCGTAGTCGTAGACCACGTGATCGTCACCTCCGGCCACACCGCCAATCAGGACAACGGCAGCGGCGGATCGCGGCCGCGCCTGCTGAGCCCTTACCCGGTCGCGTCGTACGTCAACAAGCTGCCGGTCGACTCGACGGTCGCCATCGCTGGAATGGGACTGGTCGGCGTCGACGTCGCGATTGCCCTGACAGTCGGCCGTGGCGGCAAGTTCGTCGAGAACGGCAACGAGCTCCGCTACGTTCCGAGCGGACGGGAGCCGCTGGTTCAGATGTTCTCGCGGAGCGGGCTGCCGTTCACCGCTAAGTCGGTGACGGGAGTCGACCGCACCGATGTCTACAAGCCGATCATCTGCACGCCCGACGCGCTCGACACGCTGAGCGGTCGCAACAACGGACACCGGCGGCTGGTGGACGTGCGCAGCGAGTTGCTCCCGCTCCTGTTCGCCGAGATGTCCTCCCGCTACTACTCCCAGCTCGCGTTCCAGGAATCGGGATCGCGCGCCGACGGCGCATCGGTGCGCGACCGCCTGCAGGGCGCCTGGCGCCGCGACCGCTTCGAGCCCGAGCTCGCGAGCCTGGCCATTCGCTACGGCCGCTTCGACGCCGAGGCGATGTTCTTCGGCCACCAACCGAAGTACGACACGACCGGCGACTACGAGGCGTTCGTCTACGACGGCTTCGCCAACGATCTGCGCGAGGCCGATGTGCCCGGCGGAGCCAGCCCGGTCAAGTCTGCGGCTGAGGTGCTTCGCATCTTCCGCGACCCGATGCGCACGGTCGTCGAGCAGGGCGGGCTCTCGCTCGACTCCTACCTGGACTTCAACGCGGACATCTGCAGCCGGATTCATCGCCTCGTCGCCGGTCCGCCGGCGCTGCGGTCCCGCCAGTTCCTTGCGCTGATGGACGCCGGCGTGCTGCGGATCCCGTACGGCCCCGCGCCCAGCATGGGTCCGACTCCCGGCCGGGACGATCTCGCGACCGCCCCCACCCGGATCTCATCCACGGCGTTCAAGGAGTCCTACACGTCGGACGCGGACGTCGTGATCCGAGGCCACCTGGAGGATCCGCGGATCGACGGTTCGGCGTCGCAGCTGCTGACCCGGCTCTACAACCGCGGCCGCGTGAGTCAGTTCCGCTACGGCGCCGTCACGGTCGGCAGCGTCGACCTGACGCCCGATTCCCACCCGATCGACATCGACGGGCGGCCGCAGGAGCGGATCTGGATGTTCGGCGTCCTCACCGAGGGCTTCCGCCACTTCAATCACTACATCCCGTCGCCGAAGAGCCGCATCCGCGCGTTTGAGGATCTCGGCGCGTGCGTCGGCGAAATCCTCGACGCCTGCGGCGCCGAAGTCCTCGTCTAGTCGCCGTCCTCCCTCGGGGTCACTATCCCCGCGGCGGCAGTCGCCGTCCTCGCTGGGGGGTCGCTATCCCCGCGACGTCGGCTAATCAACTAGCCGGTCGCAGTGAGGGTCAGGTTTGCGGCGTGCTGCCGTCGTCGTGCATGCAGAGAGGCTGGCCTGTGAATCTGCGGGGCTCACGAGCTGACAACGTGCACGCGAACTCTGGCCCGGCCGTTGACTGGGCCTGGGTGAGCGTGCTCGTTTGTCAGTTGGGAGTGGCGAGCTCCTCGGTCGCTGGGGCAGTATGTGCCGCCGGGAGGAGCCTCCCAGCTATGAAGCTGGCCTTCGCGCTCATGGCAGCAATCAACGGTTCCACAGGCTCCTGGGCCACGCTGTCCTCCGGGCTCTAACTACCGCACCACGCCTCACCGGCCTCGGCCCGGCGGCACCGGAGATTCTCATCCTTCAGGGGTGGCGGCGCAAGCGCCGCCCGGGACGCTGTCCTGTGAATCCCCGAGTTGCGACCACGTTTGGGCCGTAGACGTTCGCGCCGGCGGTCGGTCGGCGGTAGCTCGGCTCGCTTGTTCGGAGGGTTAGGCGGCTTGCTCTGCGGGCGGTTGTTCGACTTGGTCGAGGGTGACGGCGTAGCCGAGCGCTTCGAGTTGGCGCTGTAGGCGGCGGGCGCGGTGCTCGACGGAGTACCGCTTGCGTTGCCAGTCGGGTCCGAGGTCCCGATACGGGACCTCGTCGCGGACGATGTGGAAGTAGGCGACTAGCAGGTCGTGGCGGATCGCCCCGATCGCCTTGGCTTCGCCGCGGCGGCCGCGGAGCTGTGCGTAGTGAGCGGCGAGGTAGGTGTTCTTGGTGCGGACCGCCGCCTTCGCGCATTCGGTCAGCTGGTCGGTGAGCCAGCGCGGTCCGGGGCGGGTCCGTCCCGAGCCGCGACGGCCGGCTGACTGGTGGTGTCCCGGGCACACGCCGGCCCAGGACGCGAAGTGCCCGACGGTTGGGAACAACGTCATGTTCAGGCCGCATTCGGCGATCAGGACCTGGGCGGCGTGCGTCTGGACGCCGGGGATGGTGCACAGCAATTCGATGATCTCGGCGTGGGGGGTGAGGACGAACTCGATCCGCTCGCTCAGGTTCTGCAGCGCGATATCGAGCGTGTCGATGTGCGCGAGCAGCTGGGCGACCATGATCCCGTGGTGCTCGACTTGGAAGCGGCTCTCGAGCGCTTCGCGTAGCTGCGGGATCTTCGCGCGCATCTTGCCCTTGGAGAGCTCGGCGAGTTGTTCGGGATCCGTGACGCCCGAGAGGAGCGCTTCGAGCATCGCGCGGGCGGACTTCGAGTACGTGTGCGAGGCGACGCTCGTGAGTTTGATCCCGGCGTCCTGGAGGACTTTCTCGAGCCGCTGGATCGTGCGCGCACGCTCGTTGGTCTGCGCCCTGCGCAACCTGGTGAGATCACGCAACCGCCGAATCTCCACTGGCGGTACGAAGCTCGGGCGGACCAGCCCGTGCTGGACAAGCTGACAGATCCACTCCGAGTCCTTGACGTCGGTCTTGCGCCCGGGGACGTTGCGCAAGTGGTGCGCGTTGAGTAGCCAGCACTCGAACCGATCCTCGAGCGCTTGGAAGACGGTCTTCCAGTACACGCCGGTGGCTTCCATCCCGACCAAACTCACGCCGGCCTCCGCCAGCCACAGAGCGAGTTCCGCGAGGCCGGCGAGCGTCGCCTTGAATGTCTGGGTCTGCTTCTCCCATTGGCGACGACCGCTGCCCGGCACCCGGACGGTCGCGACTACGTTGTCGCGATGCACGTCGAGTCCCGCGCACCGCTCCACGATCACATCCATTCTGCTGCTCCCTTCGAGACGACGGTTGACATGTCGCCCGGTGGGAACCTCCCGAGGATGAGTCTGTCCTACGCGCTCACGGCAGCAATCAACGGTCCCACAGGTCCCCGCGCCACGCTGTCGCACGGGCTCTAACGCACCACGCCTCACCGGCCTCGGCCCGGCGGCACCAGGAATTCTCATCCCTCAAGGGTTGGCCGGCGCGCCGGCCCCGGGACGCTGTCGCACAAACGGAACGAGTTGTGAGTGGCTCACAACCGGCCGGCGCGCCGACGCGACGTAACGGGCGGATCGAGCGAGCCGGCTCGAGAAAACGAACCATTTGGACGCTTTCTCGAGCCCGCCCGGCCTCGGCACCCGCGCTTGTCGTCCAGGCCCGGAGCCCATTGGTGACCGTCACCCGGTCACGTGGTTACCCGAGCTCGGCCCGAGGTTCGAGCACACGAACACGCTGAGCTGATGGGGCGACGATGCCGTTGCCGAAGTAGCCGACCTCCTTCAGTCTTGATCGCCGGCTTCTGCTTCCGTCAGGAGACTGCGCGCGGCCATTCCACAGCCGCCGTCCGGCGGACTCGAGCGGCCGGCTGGCGCATCTATCGCCCGGGGGACGGACGGCTAGTGCGTTGCGTGCGAGAGCGAGGCCGGCTAGTGCGTTGCGTGCGAGAGCGAGGCCGGCGAGGCGGCCGCGGCGAGCGCCTGGTCGAGATCTTCGATCAGGTCGTCGGGATGCTCGAGCCCGATCGACAGGCGCACCATGTCCGGGGTGATCCCGGCTGCGTCGAGCTCGTGCGGCTTGAGCTGGCGGTGCGTCGTCGACGCCGGATGGGTGATCAGCGACTTGGCGTCGCCCATGTTGAGCAGCCGCTTGAACAGGTTGACGCTGTTGAACACCCCGATGCCGGCGTCACGACCGCCGTGGACGCCGAAGGTCATGATCGACGGCGCGTGGCCCCCGAGGTAGCGCTGAGCCAGGTCGTAGTAGGGGTTCTCGGGCAGTCCGAGGAAGCTCACCCACGAGACGCGCGGATCCTGCTCGAGGTACGCAGCCACCGCGCGGGCGTTGGCCTCGTGTCGCGGCAGGCGCACGGACAGGGTCTCGAGTCCCTGCAGGTGCAGGAACGCGTTGAACGGCGACAGGACCGCGCCCGTATTGCGCAAGCCGATCGTCTTGCAGCGGGTGAGGTACGGCGCCAGCGGGAAGTCGTCGGTGTACGAGACGCCGTGGAACGCCGGCTCCGGCTGGAGCATGTCCGCGAAACGGTCTGGATGGTCAGCCCACGGGAACGTGCCGCCGTCGATGACGATTCCGCCCATCGTCGTGCCGTGGCCGCCGATGAACTTCGTCAGCGAGTGGACCACGACGTCGGCGCCGTGTTGGATCGGCTTGAGCAGCAACGGCGTGGCCACGGTGTTGTCCGTGATCACGGGCACCCCGTGGGCGTGCGCGACATCGGCGACGGCGGCCAGGTCGATGACGTTGCCGGCCGGATTGCCGACCGTCTCGCAGAAGACCGCCTTGGTCCGCCCGTCGATCAGCGCCCCGATCGACTCCGGGCTGTCGTCCGCGGCGAAGCGCACTTCGACTCCGAGCCGGGGAAGCACGTGCGCGAAGTACGTGTACGTCGCTCCGTAGAGCTGCGGGACCGACACGAAGTTATCGCCGGCGGCGACCAGGTTGAGGAGCGACATGCTGACTGCGGCCGCGCCGGAGCTGACCGCCATCGCGGCGGCACCGCCCTCGAGCGCGGTGATCCGCTGCTCGAGCACGTCGACCGTCGGGATTGTTGAGCCGGTTGTAATGGAAGCCGGGGGTCTCGAGATCCATGATCCCGCCGGCATGGTCGGCGTCGATGAAGTCGTGCGCGACCGTCTGGTAGATCGGGACCGCCACGGCGCGGGTGGAGTCTGGCGTGTAGCCGCCGTGGATAGCGAGAGTCTCGTCGTGCATGATGATCAGAGTTGGACGGTCGACGCGGCGCGGGCCAGGCTCAACCAGTTGGCGTACAGCGTTGCCGACGGCGTCGCCCACGTGTTCTCCACGCTCGCGGCAACGTCGCCGAACGGGAAGCTCGACCACAGCTCCCGGGGATCCGCGTCACGCGCCTTTGCGCGCTCGGCGAAGCCGTCGAGCGTGGCCACCGCGACCGGGCACAGGTAGCCGTCGGGCAGGCTGGGGTAGGGCACCGCGCCACGACCGAACAGATACCTGCGCACGTCGCGGCGGTACTCCCGCAGCAGGCTCAGCGTGCCGTACTCGGGGTGGCCCTGGCACAGCACGAACAGCCCATCGCCCTGCTGGCGCGCGGCGACCGCCCAGCCGGCGCCGGACGAGCCGGAGCCGACCACGATCCGATAGCCTGCGTCGATCAGCGCGTCCTCGGGCACGTCGTTGACCCGGGAGTGGGGGAATGGGACCGTGTCCGGAAGCCCGAACGCCAGCGGGTCGTACGGATCCTCGACCACACCGTGGTACACGCCACTGCACTTGATCGCGCGTGGCACCCGCTCGATCCCGTCGAACAGAAGGGTGCTCGCGTGCGATGCGAGGCACGAGAGCAGCGTGGTCGGAACCGAGTCCGCTGCCCATTCCAGCAGGCGCGCCAGATAAGGCCAGTACGGCTCGTAGCGAAGGCTGACCTGGGCTGGTTCGGTGCCGGTTACGATCAGCGCATCGGGCGGCTGACTCCAGAGCTCGTCGAGCCCTTGATAGCGCGACTCGATCACTTCGGCGATCGCCTCCGACCTGGGGATCTCGGTGATCGTGTACAGATCGAAGCTGACTCCGGTGTTGTCAGTTCCCTCGGCCGCCTGCCGGAACTGGTTCTCGGTGTCGACGAAGGCGGAGTCCGGCATGTTGTTCACCAGCGCGACTGTGATCGGGCGCGGGGCCGGTGTGCGGGCTTCGGTAACTACCATCGTTGTCATGCAGCAACACGGGCCGCGTCGGCCCTCTCCTTCCATGCGGTGACTAAAACGCGGCAAACTGACCGACGGTCGGTGTGCCCCTCGCGGTAACGGCCCATACCTTGAAAACGGCTGGCCAGGGGCGCTTCTTCCGGCCCGGCGCCGTCGGCGGTAAATGGCCGTGAGTGTCGACAGCGTCTCGAACTCGCATGCGAGCGTGGAGCGACGCGGCAGAGCGCGCCGCCGGCTCCCAATCGACCGACCGGCTCGATGGCTCCAAGCCCCCGCGGCGTGAGCGGGCGGCGCCGGCTACCCGGCTGCGCAGTCGTGGGTCTCGACGTCGCAGCGGGTGGCCGACTCGCTCACGACACGACAGACAGGTGACGCTTCACCGGCCGAGTCGACGGAGTCGAATCGAGCTGGGTCAGCTCGCGCTGGAGGGCCCGCCGGCCACGGTGGTGAAGACCGTGGATCGCGCTCTCCGTCCGACCCATCCGGTTGGCGATCTCGCCGGGCGTGAGTCCGACGACGTGGCGCAGAACGACGACCTCGCGCTGCTCCTCGGGCAGCGCCGCAAGCGCGGCGCGAACCGTCTCCGCGCGGTCAAGGTCCACCCCCGTGCTCGTGGTCGGATCGAGCACGTTCTCGGTCGGCGTGAGCCGGTTCGAGCGCAGGTGATCGATGGCGACGTTGCGGGCCATCCGGACCAACCACGCGAAGAACGGGATGCCGCGATCGTCGTACTTGTGGATCGTCGTCATCAGCTTGGCGAACACGTGCTGCGTGACGTCCTCGGCTTCATGGTCGTTGCGCACGATCGAGCGGACGTAGCCGTAGATGTTGTGGGAGTAGCTGACGTACAAGAATCGCAGCGCCTCGTGATCGCCTTCCTTGGCGCGAGCGACGGCGAGGCGAGTCTTTCGCAGCATCTCCGGCGATGTGTTGACCGCGGTCCGGCTCGTGAACCCGACCGTGGCCGGGCTTGTAGCTAAGGCGGCTTCCCTGATCACTATTTTGTCCTTTGCAGCGGCTTTCGCCTCGAACGAGAGCCGCGCCCGCGAGCGTTGGGAGACGCTCAAACCGGGCGCTGGCCGACTCTCATTCAGGCCCCCTCCGAAGGCATGTCCACCTTCGGCTTTCTTCTCGCTGAAAGTCTCAGCCCGCGGTGCCCGCCGGTCAATGACCGGTCTGACCCATTGCGCCGTTCATGCGGATGAACACCTCTGACGGCGCCGTTTCTTCCGCGCATACGCGCCCGAGCGTGGAAGAGATGGCCCAATTTAGCCGTCTATGTATGAGATGGAAGGTTTCGCTCGTCGCAAGGAAACTTTGGGAGCTTTGCCTAACGAAGCTTGGTGGTTTGGCCGATATTCGGTATGATGCGGAATAGCGAGGGATTCGCACAGGGCCTTTTGGGGGCAAACATGGGGCAAAATGATGTGAAGTGCGAGGCGCTTGCCGGCGTTTCGACGATCGACAACTGGTCGTGGGGTCTACTGCGCCGCTTTCCGAGTCGCGGCGGACGGGTCGCTGCGCTCCGGCGCAACGCGCTCGATCCCGCGGGGCTCGCGAATGCCGCATGGGCGGTGCGCCTCGTCGCGCCGGCCGTGCTCGTCGCGTCGGCGGCGACGTTGCTGCTTGCGGTCGCCACCCGGACGGCGTCGGTCGACGCACCTGCGGTGCGCGCGGCCCTCGAGATGATGATGACGCTGTTCGCGCTCGCGGGGGCTTGGCTGCTGCGGGCCCAGTTCGCGCAATCCCGTCGCCTACGGGACTTGCTGCTGTTCGGCGGGTTCCTCGTGCTGGGAGTAATGAACTTCTGGACTGCCGCGCTGCCCGCCGCGTTGAATCTGCGGACCGGGGCCTTCTTCCCCGCAGCCGAGTTCTGGGGCGAGCTGGCGGTGGGGGCGATCTTCGCCGCGGCCGCGCTCGTCAACTCACGCCGCCTGGTCACGGGCTCCCGGCATCCGCTCGCCGTCACCGCCCTGCTGGGCATGGTTGCGCTCATGGCCGCCGCCGTCGTCGCCCTGCTGCTGGGCGGCCAGGGCCTGGAAGCGACCACCGACGCGACGACGCTCGGCGGGGCGTTCACGCATCCGCAACTGCTCCTGCTCGCGCTCGCGGCCGCCGGGCCACTCGCCTACGCGGCGACCGGATTCGTCCGGCGGTATCGGATCGAGGGGGACCGTGGCGCGGCGCTGCTGGCGGTCGCGATGATGTCGCTGGCGTTCGTGAGCCTGTCGCATCTGGTGACGCTGTCGGCGTCTCCGGGGCGGGTCGGTCCCGGAGAGGGGCTCCGGGTGACCGCGTTCGCGCTGCTGCTGGCGGCTGCGGCCACGGCGGAGAGACGCGTACGCGCACGGCTGGCGCGGAGCGCTGCGTTGGCCGAACGCCGGCGTGTGGCGCGGGACCTGCATGACGGGCTGGCCCAGGATCTGGCGTTCATCGCCGCTCACGGCCCGCGCATCGCGCAGGAGATGGGCGATGAACATCCGGTCGTGATCGCCGCCCGGCGCGCGCTCGCGATCTCGCGGAGCACGATCTCGGAGCTATCCGATCCCGAGGGAGCAACCGCCCGCGAATCTCTCGAGGCGGTTGCTCAGGAGCTGCGGGATCGATTCGATGTCGCGATCGCCGTCGACGCGCAGCTCGACGCCGACCTGCCGTCGGATGCGCGAGAGCACGTGAGTCGGATCGCACGCGAGGCGATCGCGAACGCGGCTCGGCATGGGGGAGCGCGCAACGTCATCGTGTCGCTGCGGAACGAGTCGACCGGAGTTGCTCTCCGAGTCGTCGACGACGGCTGCGGCATCGCCGACGCGGCCGGCGTCGCGGCGCCCGAAGGCTTCGGTCTGAGCAGCATGCGTGAGCGCGCCGCCGCAGTCGGCGGCCGCCTGACCGTTCGCCCGGCGCGGAGAGGCGGAACTGAGCTGGAGGTGGTTCTTCCGTGAGGGACCGGCTCAGGTTGCTGATCGCGGATCGGGAAGCCACGCGAGTCGGTATCAAGATGGCCCTCGACGGCGAAGTCGAGGTCTGCGCCGAGGTCGACGACGCCGAGCAGGCGATCCGCGCGGCCATGCGCGAGCAGCCGGACGTGTGCCTGGTCGGCGACGATCTCGCCGGCTCCGGGCTCGCCGCCGTGCGCGGGATCTGTCGCGCGGCGCCAGACGCGTCGGTCGTGGTGCTGACCGAGGGTCACGACGTCGACCTGCTGCTCGACATCGTGCGAGCCGGCGCGGTCGGATACGTGCCGGGAGCGCTCGACGCGGATCGCCTCCGTCGGATCGTCCGGGCGGTGAGCGAGCGCGAAGCCGTAGTTCCACGATCGATGGTCCTGGAGCTGCTGTTGGAGCTGCGCGGCCGCGGCGACGGTGCCGACGCGCTCACGACGCGCGAGTCGCAGGTGCTGGGCCTTCTGCGCCGGGGCCACAGCACCGCGGAGATCGCTGACCGACTTGCGATCGCGCCGGTCACGGTAAGACGGCACATCTCCGAGCTGGTCCGCAAGCTCGGCGTCGAGGATCGCTCGGCTTTGACCAACGGCGACGCACGCTCGACACGCGTCGGCGTCTAGATGACCTAGCGCCGACGGCGTCGAGACGGCCTAGCACCACCGGCGTCTGGATGGCCTAGAGCGCCGTGCACCCGGCCTGAACGCTCGGCGGCCAGGTAGCTCATTGCGACGCGGGCTCAGCGCGGGGACGATTGGGATCGACTGAATCAGTCATGTCCCATCCCCGCGACTACCTCCCAGCTCTCGACCGAATCGAGGCCGCGCTCGAAGCGAGCTGCGGTGCGCTCGTCACGCTCGAGTCGATCCACTCCGATCCGGCGGGTGACCGGTCGGACGACCAAGATGGCATGCTCGGCCACGTCGGGTTGGCCATCCGGTCGCTGCGTAACGTGATCGAGGAGCTCCGCCTGGCGCAGAACAACGGCGCGTGCGCGCTCGCGGTCGGGTTCGTGCTGAAAGGGAACGGGCGCGTGCCACGCGCCGCCGACCCCCCACCGCCCGACCCGGGTCAGTCCAAGCCGCGGCGTACGGCGTAGATCGCCGCTTGGACCCGGCCGGGCAACCCCAGCTTCGAGAGGATGTTCGAGACGTGATTCTTGGCAGTCCGCGGGCTGATGTTCAGCTCCTGCGCGATCTCTGCGTTCTCCATCCCGCGTGCGATCAGGCGCAACACGTCGATCTCTCGCGCCGACAGTTGATCGAGCGATCCAGATTCCAGTTCCTGCTCCACGTTTCGCTGGCGCACGCGCCCCAGGACGAGCTCGGCGGCTCGCGGCGACAGCCAGGCCACGCCCTGGGCGGCGGCCCGGACCGCGATCGCGACGCTGTCGATCGGGGTGTCCTTGGCCATGAAGCCGGTGGCGCCGGACTCGAGCGCGGAGTCGACATCGGCGCTGTCGGAAGCCACGGTCAGGACCAACACGCGCATCCCTGGATGCATCGCGAGAATCTGACGGATCGCCTCCGGACCGTCGAGGTCCGGCATACGGAGATCCATCAGCACGACGTCCGGACGGAGCTCGTCCGCCAGCCGGACGCCCATGCGCCCACCTGACGCCTGTGCCACCACCTCGATGTCGGATTGAGATGCGAGGAGCGTGGCCAAGCCGGTGCGGAACAAGTCGTGGTCGTCGACAACCAGCACGCGGATGGGTGCGTTCTGCCGGTCGGCTTCGCTCATCGACATGAAAACCGTCTTGTGGCCCCTTTTGTCAAACCATCGCCGGCCTACGGCACCGACGCAAACCCCGTTCTGGGCATTATAAGCGGAGGCCGTTTGGCCGGTTCCGGAGCGGCGTTCAGCCCCTTGAACGACGGATGGGCGTGGCGCCCTATTTATCGGTCTGGTCCGACCTGCGATAAATACCCGGCAAGGAAATACGGGGCAAGGAAAGATTGTGGAGGCAGCAGCAGTCGCCGCGGCGCGCCGCGGCGGGATCGTGCGTTTTATCGCGGTCGACCGCCAGCACGGCCGCATCGAGGCCGAACTGAACGAGGCGTTCTCTCGCCGGCTCGCGTCCAGCGCGTTCGCACTCGAACGTGAGGTCGAGAGTTTCGAAGCCGAGTTCGCCGAGTATTGCGAGGCGTCGCACTGCGTGGGCGTGGCATCAGGAACCGCGGCGCTCGCGCTCACTTTGAGCGCATGTGGAATCGGCCCCGGCGACGAGGTGATCGTGCCCGCACACACGTTCGCGACCTCTGCGCTTGCAGTCCTCCAGGCGGGCGCCACACCTGTGCTATGCGACGTGGACGACGGCACCGGCTTGATCGACGCCGGCGCGGCCCAGGCGGCGATCGGGCATCGCACTGCCGCGATCGTCGCCGTTCACCTGTACGGCCAGCTGTGCGACATGGGCGCGCTCGACGACATCGCGAGGAGGCACGGCCTGCTCGTGCTCGAGGACGGTTCACATGCGCCCGGGGCGCGGTACCGCGGTCGCCGTGCTGGTTCGATCGGCGCCGCCGCCGCATTTTCGTTCCAGGCGAAGAACCTCGGCGCTCTCGGTGACGGCGGTGCGATCTGCACCAGCGACTCGGTACTCGCAGCGCGGCTGCGCCGCTTGCGCGAGTCGAGTACGCGCGAGGACGAAGCGGGGCGCAGCCACCGCCTCGACGGCCTCCAGGCGGCCCTCCTGCGCGTCAAGCTCTCGCGCCTGGACGGGTGGGCAGACGCACGGCGCGCTCACGCCGTGCGGTACCGCGCACTACTCTCGCCGGCGGTGAGGTTGGTGCAGGAGCGGCGGAGCAGCCCGTCCGTCTATCACCTGTTCCCGGCCCGCTTCGAGAACCGGGACTCGGTGGCGGCGACGCTTCGTGCACACCACGTCGGTACGGCGGTCCACTATTCGCCGACCGTGCGCCACCACCCGGCGTTGAGGGACGCGAATCTCGGCCAGGGCGAATTTCCGGTTGCCGACGCCTGGGCCGCGGAGGAGCTGTCGCTGCCGATGCACCCGGACCTTCAAGCCCACGAGATCGAGCGCGTGGTCCATGCGGTGCATGCCGCGATCGGCGGGGTCGAAGTCGCCGTGGCGTCCCGCGCGGCCTGACCCGCCCCGGATCGCTGAATCACCGTCGGCGCCGACGGCGCTGCGGCTGACTAGCGCTCGTGCAGATGGGCGAGAGCGGCCTCAGCCATCTGCGAGACCTCGCCATGACCGCGCTGATAGGCGCGCTGATAGGCCGCCTGCGCTCCGGGAAGATCGTTGCGCCGCGCCAGCAGCTCGCCGAGGTTGAACGCTCCGGCGGCGTCGCCGCGCTGGTCGGCGCGGCGGTACGCGGCCTCCGCGCCGGCGAGGTCGTTCCGCTCGACGAGCATCCCGCCGAGGTTGAATGCGCCGGTCGCGTCGCCGCGCTGGTCGGCGCGACGGTATGCGGCTTCGGCTCCGTCGTGATCGCCGCGCTGCTCGAGGAGCACCCCGAGGTTCGCCGTTCCGGACGCGTGGCCGCGCTCGTCGGCGACGCGGTACGCGGCCTCGGCGCCGGCGAGGTCGTTGCGCTGCGCGAGCAGCCCGCCGAGGCTGAACGCGGCCTCGACGTCGCCTCTCTCGATGGCGCGGCGCAACGCGGCCGCGGCGCCGGCCAGGTCGCCCCGGTCTGCAAGCAGCGCGGCAAGGTTGAACGCGCCGACGGCGTCGCCTCGCTCGTCCGCTCGGCGGTACGCGGCTTCCGCTCCGGCCAGGTCGCCGCGCTGCTCGAGGAGCACGCCGAGGTTCGCGGCCCCGGACCGGTGGCCGTGCTTGTCGGCGGTACGGTAGGCGGCCTCAGCGCCGGCGAGGTCGTCGCGTTGGGCGAGGATCCCGCCGAGGTTGAAGGCGCCATCGGCGTGGCCGCGCTCGGCGGCGCGGCGGTAGGCGGCCTCCGCCCCATCGGTGTCGCCGCGGCTTTCGAGGACACGCCCGAGCTGCGTGGCGGCGTCTTCGTCGCCGCGTTCCTCGGCCCGGCGGTAGGCGGCCGCGGCGCCGGTGGAGTCGTTGCACTGCGCGAGAATCCCACCGAGGTTGAACGCGCCGGTCGCGTCGCCGCGGCCATCCGCGCGGCGGTAGGCGGCTTCCGCTCCGGCCAGGTCGCCGCGCTGTTCGAGCAGCACGCCGAGGTTCGTGGCCGCCGAAGCATGGCCGCCTTGGTCAGCCCGGCGATAGGCGGCCTCCGCCCCGGAGAGGTCCGACGTCTGCGAGAGCGCCGCACCGAGCTCGAACGCGGCGAGCGCATCGTCGACGTCGGAGTGGGCCGTCCCGGCCGGTGCCGGGGCGGCCGGCTGTTGAGTTGCCGGCGTCGTGGACTTGCGGAGTTCGGCTTCGCCTTCGCGCTTGGCCCGACGGGAGCGGAGCGCCGCCATCGAGCCGCCGGCGACGCTCGCAAAAGCCACTCCGAGTGTCTCGCGGACCGCGCGCCGGCGGCCCGGGCGAGGTGTGGGCGCGGCAGGCGGGGCGCTCACGCCGTTCTGGTTCGCCGGGCTCGCGGGGCGCGTGGCCGGCGGGGGTGGCGAGACGGCTGTCGAGCTCGCGGCGTCGCCGTCGTGCGCGCGCTCCCGGGGATGGCGAAGGAGCGCGACGAAACCGGCAGCAGCCTCGGCCTGGTGCCGTAGCGCCCGCCACCGGGGACCACCCCCGGTGGGACCGGTATCGGGCTGCTGACGCAGATAGGCGAGGATCAGCATCAGCGCGGCGGTGCCGGCCGCGATCATCAGCGCCAGCATGAGCCAGGTGGGGCCGCCGTTATCCGGCGAGACGATGCCCGCGCTTCTGGGGCGAGCGCCGGCGCCTGGGCTGGTCGCCTTGGGCGGCGCTGGAGAAGGCTTGGGACGCTCGTGAGTGCGCTTGGCGGCGGCCTTGTGGGCACCGGAGGCGGGCGCGCCGGCGGCGGACGCGCTCGACGACGAGAATCCGTCAATGAAGTTCGTTACGGCGCGCATGGTCTGCGACACCGCCCGCTGGAGGGATCGTACCGGGCTGGCGCAGCGACTCCCGACCGAGGCATTGCTTAGGCCGGTGACCGCCTGGTGCTCCAGGCGGCCCTCCTGCGCGACCGTTACGTGCAAGATCTTCGCCACCTGGGCGCGGGAGTAGCTCCGCCGCAGTCCCGTCCCGGTCCGGAGGACAAGTACCTCCGACTGGCGCTGCGGGAGCGAAGACAGGCAGCCCTTCAGCTTCGATACGACGCGGCGGAGATACGGCTGCGAGAGCGGCCCACGGGGCGGCCGCGCGATCGCGGTGCCCGCGCCGTCGCGGGCCACTCGACCCGCGAACGACCCGTTCGCGCCGCCCGCCGACCCGGTGGCCGCGCCCGCGGCGGACGCGATGCCCGACGAACCGCCTGCGGTCAACGGTGGGCCCGACGAACCGCCTGCGGTTGAAACGCCGCCGAGCCGGCCGGCTGGCTCGCGGACCTCGACCCCGCGCCGGCGGCCGGCGAGTGAGAGCCCGTCGACGGTGAGTGGGTGGACGGTGTCGACGGCGCCCGCACGGTCGGCGTGTGCACCGGGAGCGTCGGCGGCTTGGGCACCGACACCGTCGGCACGGTCGGCGTCGGGAGCTTTGGAGCCGTAACGGTCGGGACGGTCACCTTCGGCACCGTCACCGTGGGCACGGTTACCGTCGGCACCGTCACGGTGGGCACGGTCTTGACCGGCACCGATACCGTCGGCACCGACACCGACGGGACCGATACCGAGACGGTGGGGATCGACGGGATCGTCCCGGCGGCGCCCTGGCGAGGCGCGACCCCTCCCACGACCAGCGCGAGCAGGAACCCGGCGAGCGCGGCGTAGAAGCCAGCGCGACGCAAGCCCCCGGCGCGAGATTCGTGCCGAGTGCGGACCGTTCGGCGCCCCCAACTCATAGTCAGCGATACCTACCCATTTCTGGTGAAACCGAATCGGGGGCTATACGAGACTCGCCCGCTGGGTAAGGTCTGATGCCGATGCCAATCGGATTGTTCGACACCGACACGCTGCTGCTGCCGCTTCGGGCCGTGATCCTCGACCGGATCGGCGAGGTCGTGGAGCGGGGCGCGTACATCCTGGGGCCCGAGGTGAGGGCGTTCGAGGACGAGTTCGCCGCCTACCTTGGCGTGCGCCACGCGATCGGAGTCGGGAACGGCACCGACGCGATCACGATCGGGCTGAGAGCGCTCGGGGTTCGTCGCGACGACGAGGTTGTGGTTCCGTCGTTCACGTTCTACGCAACCGCTGAGGCGGTCGTCAACGCCGGCGCCCGGCCCGTGTTCTGCGACATCGACCCGGCGACGCGCAACGTCACCGCGGCCACGGTGCGCGCGGCCCTCACGCCCCGAACCACGGCGATCGTCGCCGTCGACCTGTTCGGCTGCCCCGCGCCGCTGCCCGAGATCCGCGAGCTCGGCCTGCCCGTGCTCGAGGACGCCGCCCAGGCGGCCGGCGCCAGCCTCGACGGGGCCCGCGCAGGCGCGCTCGCCGACGTCGCCACGTTTTCGTTCTACCCCTCCAAGAACCTCGGCTGCTTCGGCGACGGGGGCGCGATCGCGACCGACGACGACCGCATCGCGGAGCTCGCGCGCGCCCTGCGTTTCCACGGCTCGCGCGACAAGAAGACGTTCGACTACGTCGGCTACAACTCGCGCCTGGACGAGGTCCAGGCGGCGATCCTGCGCGTGCTGCTCCCCGAGCTCGACGGCTGGTCCGATGGCCGGCGCGCCGCCGGTGAGGCTTACGCGGAGGCTGGCATCGGACGGTACGTCACCCCGCCGGCGGTCCCCGCCGGCGCCGAGCCGGCGTGGCACCTGTACGTGGCCGCGCACGCTCGGGCCGATGAGCTGATCGCGGGCCTCGCCGATTACGGGGTCCAGTCGCGCGCCTACTACCGCACGCCGCTGCACCGCCAGCCGGCGATGTCGCCGTATGCCCCCGCTGCCGGCTCGCTGCCCGGCACCGACCAGCTGGCCCGGACCAACCTCGCGTTGCCGATGAGCCCGGTGCTCGATTCCGAGCGCGCCGCCGAGGTCGTGGCCGCGGTGGCGGCGATCCTCGCCGACTGACCCCGCCGCCCGCCGCGCCGTCCCAGACATGCGCCCGGGCCCCCGCAACCGATCACGAATCGAGAAGCGCAGGCCCCGAGCCGCAACTACAGTGGCCGCCAGAACCCAACCGCAGGAGGAGGGAGCGACCATGACCGGCTCGTCCACGCAGGGAATCAAGACCGTGCTGCATCCCGTGACCGACCTGGACGCGGCCAAGGCGGTCTACACCGCGCTGCTCGGCATAGCGCCGCAGGCCGACGCGCCCTATTACGTCGGCTACGACGTCGAGGGCCAGCACATCGGGCTGGTGCCGGGCGGAGGCCCGCAGGGCATGACCTCGCCGGTGGCCTACTGGCATGTGTCGGACATCGAGGCCAAGCTCGCCGAGGTGAGCGCCGCCGGCGCCACCGTGAAGGAGGCCCCGCACGAAGTCGGCGGCGGACGGCTTGTGGCCAGCTTCACCGACCCCGACGGAAACGTGCTCGGGCTAATTCAGGACACCTGAGTGCCGACTCGCGCGGACTACGCCGGCTAGCGCCAGCGCTCGAGCAGGTCCTCGTCGGAGACGCGCCGGACGACGCGCGCCGGCACCCCCATCACCACGTCGCGCGCGCCCACATCCTTCGTCACGAGCGCGCCGGCGGCGACGAACGCCTCCTCCCCGATGACCACGCCGGGGATCAGTACCGCCCCGCCGCCGACCCGGCACGCGCGGCGGAAGGTCGGGCCCCGGAGCGATTCCCCGCGCGGGTGGCGACCCATGGTGTCGTCGTTGGTCGTCAGCACGCCCGGGCCGAGGAACACGTCGTCCTCGACCAGCGAGCCGGCCGTCACGTACACCCCGGTCTGGATCAGCACGCGGGCGCCGACCTGCGCTCCGAAGTCGACCGACGAGGCGCGGCCGACGACCGATCCGGGCCCGATCCGGGCCCGCTCGCGCACCTGCGCCTGGTCGCCGATGATCGCGCGCGCGCCGATATGCGCGCCGGCGTACACCACCGCGCCGGCGCACACCGTCACGTCCGACTCGAGCACGAGCGGGACGAGCTCGGTGCCGGCTGCGCTCGACCCTGCTCGAAGCCGGGGCCGCTTTCCGAGCACCGCGCCGTCCTCGACGGTGCAGCGGTCGCCGACCTCGGTGCCGGCGTGGACGACCGCGCCCGACCCGATCGCCGACCCGGCGCCGATCCGGGCGCCCTCGTGGATGACGGCCCCGGGAGCGACCGCGACGTCGCCGCCGATTTGCGCGGTCGGATGGATGCTGGCGTCCACGGGCGCGCAGTGTACGGGCGGGCGCCCTTCAGCCCGCGGCGAGCTCGTCCAGCCGGCGCGCGATGAATTCCTTCTCCGCCGGGTTCCGCGTCAGCTCGAGCGCCCGGCGGTAGGCGTCGCTTGCCTCGGCGGAGCGGTCTAGCCGGCGTAGGAAGTCAGCCCGGACCGCATGCAGGAGGTGATAGCGCTCCAGCCCCTCGATCCGGTCGACCAGCTCGAGCCCGTCCTCGGGCCGGCCGGCCTCGGCGACGGCGACCGCGCGGTTGAGCGCGACCACGGGCGATGGCACGAACACGAGTAGCTGCTCGTACAGCGCCGCGATCTGCGGCCAGTCGATCTCCTCCACCGAGGGCGCGGAGGCGTGGAGCGCGGCGATCGCCGCCTCGAGCTGGTAGCGACCGGGGCGCCGCAGCCGGAGCGCATGGTTCAGCACGCGCACGCCTTCCTCGATCTCGGCCCGGTCCCAGCGCGAGCGGTCCTGATCGGCGAGCAGGATCAGCTCGCCCTCGGGGCCCGTCCTCGTGCCTCGGCGCGAGTCGTGGAACAGCATCAGCGCGACGAGCCCGAGGACCTCGGGCTGAGCGGGCAGCAGCGATGCCAGCAGCTTGCCGAGGCGAACCGCCTCCGCGCATAGCTCGCTCCTCAACAGGTCCGTGCCGGCGGTGGCGGCGTAGCCCTCGTTGAAGATCAGATAGATGACCGCGAGCACCGCGTCGAGGCGGTCGGGCAGCGCCGCGTCGCCCGGCAGCTCGAACGAGATCCCAGCGTCGCGGATCTTGCGCTTGGCGCGCACGAGGCGCTGCGACATCGTGGCGTCGGAGACCAGGTGCGCGCGCGCGATCTCGGCGCCGGTCAGGCCGCCGACCGCCTGCAGCGTCAACGCCACCCGCGCCTCGGGCGCGAGCGCGGGGTGGCAGCACGTGAACAGCAGCGATAGGCGCTCGTCGCCGACCTCGGCAAGGCGCTCGGGGAGGGGATCGATCGCCTCGCGGGACTGCTCGGGGGCCCCCAGCTGCTCGAGCTTCGCCTCGGCAGTGCGCTGGCGCCGCAGCCGGTCGAGCGCGCGGTTCCGCGCGACCGTGTACAGCCACGCCGCCGGCGTGCGCGGCGTGCCGTCGCGAACCCAAGTCTCGAGCGCGAGCGCAAACGCCTCCTGGAGCGCGTCCTCGGCGAGCTCGAAGTCGCGCAGTCCGCCGACGAGCGCGGCGAGCACGCGCGCGCGGTGTTCGCGGAATGCCTCCTCGACGGCGGAGGCGGCCGCGTCCTCGGGGCGGGGGGGCATGCGGGCAACGTTACGTGAACCGCTGTAGCAACCTATGCGTTGTGATTGTCCGTAGAGCGCGCTACGAGGACCTCGATGCGGCGGCCCGCACGGTCGCCGCGGTCGCCGAGGAGGACGTTCTCGGCGCCGAGCCGCCGGTCGACATCGACGATCGGATCGGGCGCTTCCGCGATCTGATCGACCGCGGCGATCCGACCGCGCTGTGGGTGCTCGAGGACGACCACGGCCACGTCGTCGGGCACGTCGCGGTGCAGGAGACCGTCAGCGGCGTGCTGTCGGTCGGGATGGCGATCCTCGCCCCGGCGCGCGGCCGGGGTGGCGGACGGGCGCTGCTGAGCAAGGCGCAGGAGCACGCGCGGTCGTGCGGCGCCCACAAGATCTCGCTCGAGGTGTGGACCGACAACGCCCGGGCGATCGCGCTGTATGCGGCGGCCGGATTCGAGGTCGAGGGCCTCCGGCGCGATCACTACCGCCGGCGCGACGGGCGACTGCGAAGCACGCTGCTGATGGCGTGGCGAGCCGACACCGCGAAAATCACAAGCGGCGCGGCTAGGTAACTAACCTCTGAGGTGTATCCCACGAACGGAGCGAGAAGATGAGCAACCCACTGCGCGACATCGAGGCCCTCGGTCAGTCGATCTGGCAGGACAACATCAGCCGGCAGCTCCTTGACGAGGGGACCTTGCGCCGGCTGATCGAGCAGGACGGGATCAGCGGTGTGACCTCCAACCCGACGATCTTCGAGAAGGCCATGGGCCACTCCGACCGCTACGACGACGCGTTCCGCGAGCAGCTGAACGAGACCAGCGACCCCGAGGAGATCTTCAACCAGCTGGCCTATAAGGACATCCGCGACGCCGCCGATCTTCTGCGGCCGACGTTCGACCGCACGGCCGGCGCCGACGGCTACGTGTCGTTCGAGGTCGCGGCTTCGCTCGCCTACGATGCCGACGGAACGATCCAGGCCGCCCAGCACCATCGCGCCGCGATCGATCGCGCCAACGTGCTGATCAAGGTGCCGGGTACCGACCCCGGTGTCCGCGCGTTCGAGGAGCTGACCGCGATCGGTCTGAACGTGAACGTGACGCTGCTATTCGCGGTGTCGCGCTACGAGGCGATCGCCGAGGCTTACGTCCGAGGCCTCGAGCGTCGCGCCGAGTCCGGCGAGTCGCTCGAGTCGGCCGCGTCGGTCGCAAGCTTCTTCGTATCGCGCGTGGACACCAAGATCGACGCCGCGCTCGAGGGCACCGGGCGCGAGGACCTGCGCGGCAAGGCGGCCGTGGCCAACGCCAAGATCGCCTATCGCTCGTTCCAGCGGATCTTCAGCGGCCCCCGATGGGAGGCGCTCGCGGCCAAGGGCGCGCGCGCGCAGCGTCCGCTATGGGCCTCGACGTCGACCAAGAACCCGGACTACAAGGACACGCTGTACGTCGATGAGCTGATCGGGCCCGACACGGTCAACACGATGCCCGATCAGACGATCGACGCCACCCGCGACCACGGCACCGCCAAGCGGACGGTCGACGTCGATGTCGATGAGGCGGCCGAGACGATGAAGGCGATCGAGGCCGCCGGAGTCGACGTCGAGGACATCGTCCTGCACCAGCTCGTCGACGAGGGCGTCGCGTCATTCGCGAAGTCCTACCAGGACCTGCTCGACGCAATCGAAAAGAAGGCGTCGCAGCTGGCGCACGCCTAAGGCTCGTCGATAGCTGCTCAGGCCAGCCGGCCGGGCGTTCCGAACGCGGCCTGGAGCGCCCGGCGAACCTGTTCGACGGTGACCACGCCTCGCAGCACGCCGTCGCCGTCGACGGCCATCAGCGCTCCGAGCCGGCCCAGGTTCTCCGAAGAGATGACCTCGGTGATCGGCCGGTCCTCGTTGACCTGCCAGCCGCCGTCCTGCTCGGGCTCGAGCACAGCCTCCATCGTGAGCCAGTCCTCGCCGCGATCCTGGGCGGCGGTGAGGCGTTCCTGGCGGGCGATCCCGAGGAACCGCCGGCTGTCGTCGACGACCGGGAACCACGACCAGCCGTAGCGCAGGAAGAACTCGTCGAGCGCCTGCGCCACCGCCGTCCGGGAAGGGATCGCGACGGGCTGGCGGTCCATGATGTCCGCGACCCGGACCCCTTCGATCCGCGCGCTGAGCGCGGTCTGGACCAACGCCGCGCGCGCTGACTGGTAGAGCAGGAAGGCGATCCCGATCAGCCACAGCCCGGTGAAGCTCCGATAGTCGAGAAGCAGCCAGACGCCGAGCCCGGCGACGAGCAGCCCGAACCCCTGCCCCATCTTGGCCGCCACGCGCGTGCCCCGCTGCTTCTGGCCAGTCACCCGCCACACGATCGCCCGGGTCATCCGCCCGCCGTCCAGCGGAAACGCCGGCACCAGGTTGAACAGCAGCAGCAGCACGTTCCAGAACAGCAGCCAGCTCAGCGACAGCAGCACCGGGGTGATCTTGACCGAGGTGTCTAGCTTGGCCGCGTCGACCAACCGGTGCGGGCCGACGATCGCGAGGTCGACTGCCAGGCACAACAGCACGAATCCGAACGTCGCCAACGGTCCCGCGCCCGCGATCTTGAAGTCCTCGCCCGGCGTCGCGGCGTCGCGGCTCATCTCGGTCAGGCCGCCGAACAGGAACAGGTCGATCCGGCGGACCGTGATCCCCTGTCGGCGGGCCACCAGCGCGTGGCCGAGCTCGTGGACGATCAGCGACGCGAACAGGACGAGAACGGTCACCACCGTGGTCAGGTAGGCGACACCGTCCGAGCTGTGCAGCGCCTGGCGAAACTCGCTGGACAACAGGAAGATCAGCAGGAATAGGATCAGGAACCAGCTGCGATCCACGCCGATCCGAAAACCGAAGAGGTCCATGAGCTTGATCGACGTCGGACGCCTCCACATGCTGCAATGGTCGCACAGGGCGCAAAGTGGCCTTGGCTGAATTGGACCCGGGGAGATCAGATGTCAGATCCATTTGAACGGCTACGCGAGCGAATGGCGGCGCTGGCCGACCTCAGGAACGTCGCCCAACTGCTGGATTGGGACCAGCAGACGATGATGCCGGCGCGGGGAGCCGTCGCTCGAGCCGAGACCGCCGCGACCGTGCAGAGGCTCAGCCACGAGATGTTCATCTCTGCGGACACCGGTCGGTTGATCGAAGCCGCGGCTGCATCTCTCAACGGGCTGCCGGCCGACTCCGACGAGGCGTCGCTGATCCGGGTCACGAGCCGGCAGTGGGACAAGGCGCGGCGCGTACCGGCTCGACTCGCGGCCGACCTCGCGCGCGCGTCCTCGGTCGGGCAGGCGGCCTGGGTGGACGCGCGACAGCGCTCCGACTTCGCCGGATTCGTCCCGTACCTGGAGCGGAACTTCGAGCTCGTGCACGAGTACATCGAGTGCTTCGACAACTTCGACTGCGCCTACGACGTGCTGCTCGACGACTACGAGCCCGGAGGACGCTCGAGCGACGTGACACGCCTGTTCGACGAGCTCAAGGCGGAACTGCGGCCACTGATCGCGGTCGTGGAACAGCACGACGACCGGGTTGACGACTCGCTTCTGTACGGTGACTTCGCGGTCGACCGCCAGCGAGAACTGGTCATGTGGCTGCTCGAGCAGATGGGGTTCGACCGCTCCGGCTGGCGGATCGACGATGCCGTCCACCCGTTCGCCACTGGCTTCAGCAATCATGACATCCGCATCACCACGCGGTGGGACGAGAGCTTCCTGCCGACGTCGCTGTACGGCGCGATGCACGAGTGCGGTCACGGTCTGTACGAAGAGGGCATCGCGCCGTCGCTGCAGCGCACGCCGCTCGGCCACGCGGAATCGCTGGCGATGCACGAGTCACAGAGCCGTCTGTGGGAGAACATGGTCGGCCGCGGCCGGCCGTTCTGTGGGGTGCTGGCGCCGCGGATCGTGAGTCTGTTCTCATCCGGGCTGGAAGCGGACACGCTTTACCGCGCGGTCAACCGCGTTGCACCCTCGCTGATCCGCGTCGAGGCCGACGAGGTCACCTACGGCCTGCACATCATCGTGCGGTTCGAGCTCGAGCAGGAGCTGGTCGACGGGCAGATTGCGATCCGAGAGTTGCCCGAGGCGTGGAACGACCGCTACAAGGAGTACCTCGGGGTCGAGGTGCCGGACGACGCTCATGGTGTGCTCCAGGATGTCCACTGGTCAGCCGGGCTGATCGGTTACTTTCCGACCTACGCGCTCGGCAACCTGATCGCGGGGCAGCTGTTCGCGCGTGCGCACGAGGAGCTGCCGGACCTGAACGTGCAGATCGGCGCCGGCGAGCTGCACGGTTTGCGCGAGTGGCTGCGCGAGAACGTCCACCGACACGGCGCGAAGTTTTCGACTGCGGAACTGCTCGACCGCGTGGTCGGCGGTCCGATCGCGGTCGCCCCGTTCGTCGACTACCTGAAGGCGAAGCTCAGTCAGGTGTACGACTTGGAGCTTCGCTGACGGGCGCAGGCCGTCCTTCGCCGCCGCCGGCGCCCGTCGTGGCTCCGCGCGGCGAGCGGCACGATAACTTGGCGCACCAAACCGACAAGGAGATGAACCGAAGTGACTGATTCGCCCGTACGAGTAGCCGTGACCGGAGCTGCCGGTCAGATCGGATACGCGATCCTGTTCCGTATCGCCAGCGGCCAGCTGCTGGGTCCCGACACGCCTGTTCACCTGTCGCTGCTCGAGATCCCGCAGGCGCTGAAGGCGGTCGAGGGAACCGCGATGGAGATCGATGACTGCGCGTTCCCGCTGGTCGCGGGGGTGGACATCACCGATGACCCGAACAAGGCGTTCGACGGGGCCAGCGTAGCGTTGCTGATCGGCGCGCGCCCGCGGACCAAGGGCATGGAGCGCAGTGACCTGCTGGAGGCCAACGGCGGCATCTTCAAGCCCCAGGGCACGGCGCTCAACGGCCACGCGGCGTCGGACATCAAGAGTGCTCGTGGTGGGCAACCCGGCCAACACCAACTGCCTGATAGCCAGGAGCCACGCCCCTGACATCCCGGCGGAGCGCTTCACCTCGATGATGAGGCTCGACCACAACCGCGCGATCGCCCAGCTCGCGGCCAAGGCCGGAGCGGCGGTGAGCGACATCACGAACATGACCGTGTGGGGAAACCACTCCCCGACCCAGTACCCCGACATCTTCCACGCGAAGGTCAAGGGTCAGAACGCCGCCGAGGCGGTGAGCGACCAGGAGTGGCTCGAGAACGACTTCATTCCGACCGTCCAGAAGCGCGGGGCGGCGGTGATCGAGGCCCGCGGCGCGTCGAGCGCGGCGTCGGCCGCCAACGCCGCCGTCGATCACGTGCGCGATTGGGTGCTCGGCACAGCCCAACGGCGACTGGGTCTCGATGGGCATCCCGTCCGATGGCTCGTACGGCGTGGACGAGGGCCTGATCTTCGGGTTCCCCGTCACGTGCTCGGGCGGCTCATACGAGATCGTCCAGGGACTTGAGCTCAACGACTTCTCGAAGTCGCGGCTCGACCTGACTGTCAACGAACTCAAGGACGAGCGCGAGACGGTGAAGCGGCTCGACCTGGTCTGAGCCAGAGCCTGTCTGAGGACCATGGGAGCCGCCTCGCGGTTGACCCCCGACTTTTCGAGGATGCGAGGCGGCGCTCCCGGTCCTGACTACTTCTCGACGCTCGATTAACCGGCTGGGTGCCAGCCCTGTCCCTCCCTCTTCACCTGACCGTCGCTGAGCAGCCTCGGCATCACCCGGTACAGGTAGTTCGGCTCGATGCCCATCTTTTCCGCGATCTGCGGAATCGTGATGCCCGGCGTGCTCCGCACGAGCTCCAGTGCCTGGTTTGCACGCGTGCCACCGCGGCTGCGACCACGCGGCCGACCGGGGCGGCGGCCGGTCCGGCGCGGGGTGGCGGTCGACGCCGCGGCGCGTGCTGCGCGCGGGCGACCCGGTCCACGCCGGGTGCCGACGAGCGCCGAGCGTGCGGCCTCGAGCTTCGAGACCTCCTCCTTCAGCTCGCGGAGACGGTCATCGATTTCCTTCACGGTGCTGTCGACAAAGCCGGCCAAATTGCCTTCCCTCCTAGGGGATGAACGGATAAAAGCACCAAATAAGATACAGGTAGTTACTGACGCCGTGTCAGGCGCGTTCGAGCAGTGCCTTGAGACGAGCCAGTGAATTGTTCGCCTCGCGCTCGGATGTGGCTCCCACAATGAACCGGCTGGCCATGCTCCCGAGTCGTCCTCCGGGAGGCGCGAACTCGTTCGTGTAGGCGAACCTGGTCGGTCCCTCGCTGTCGCCAGAAAGCTCATACCGGATCCGTGCCAGCGAGTGTGCGGGGCCCTGGCCTTCCCATTCGGCGTGCTTCGGAGAGCTGACGTCCGTCAGCGTCCAGTGAACGTGGAACGAGACGCCGCGTATGTGGAGTACCTGCGCCATCGTCGAGCCCTTGCGCAACGGCCGGTCTGAGACGTCGCTGACCGAGCGGTGAATCGTGACCCAGTCCTTCAGGTGATTGGGATCCATAACGGTGTCCCACACCCGTTGCACTGGGACATCGATCGCGATCGTCGCGTGTACGGTGCTCATGACGGCGCAGACACTAACGGGCCTGGCCCGTCGTCGCGCACGTACATGCGGGGACGGCCACTACCGAGCGGCCAGTCTCTCGGTTGCCTCCCACTCGGCCAAGGCGTGTTCGATCGCCGCGTCGAGTGAGTGGAGCCTGACATCGAGCAACTCGACCGCGCGACTGTCGCGAGGAAGTAGGTCCTGGTCGAGGCTCTCCATCAACGGTCTGATCAGCTCGTGCCGTTCGCCGGCGATCAGCGCCGACACCCGGCTCGCGATTGGTGTCAGCGTCAGACGCTTGAAGCTGATCGTGGGACGCGGCAGCAGCATGTGATCGCCGATCCTCTCGATCAACTCGCCGTAGGTCACCGTGTCCGGTCCTCCGAGGTCGAGCGACTGGCCGCACACCGCTTCGCTGGTGGTGGCTCGGGCGAGCATCTCGATCACGTCGCGTTCGTCGATCGGGCTGGTGACGTGCGAGCGCCACGCCGGCACCGCCAGCACGGGCAGTCGCTCGACGAGCCTCACCAGGAACCGGAACGACCGCGACCGGGCCCCGATCACGATCGAGGCGCGGAACGCAACCGAGCAGGGAGCCGCCGATACGAGGATCTCCTCGACCGCGAGCCGGCTCGCGAGATGGGCCGAGTCGGGTCCGCCCTCGGGAACGAGGCCGCCCAGGTAGATGACTCGTTTGACACCGGCGGCGCGCGCCTCGCGCGCGAAGTTCTCGGCCGCGATGCGCTCGCGCTCGCCGAACGCGAGATCGCCCGCGTCGCCTTCGAGCGATGCGGTGCCGGCGACCGGCTCCATTGAGTGCATGAGGAAGTAGGCGACGTCGATGTTCTCGAGGGCCTCTTGCAGGCCGTCGCCGGAGACGGCGTCGCCGGTGACTATCGGGATCGCGGAGTCGCTCGGCGGTGGGCGCCGGCTGAACCCGCGGACGGCGTGTCCGTCGCGCTCGAGCCGCGGCGCGAGGCTCGAGCCGACGAACCCGGTGATGCCGGTGACGAGGACGTTCAGCTCGGCCTTCTGGGCAGGCGGTGGAAATCTGGCCTCCATCGGCTGTCGAAAGCTACGGAAATTGCGCGACGTTTCCGCCCGGCGCCGAAATGTCCCGCTGTTTGCAGGGATTTATCCGAGTGTGAACTTCTTGCGATTTCCGGAAATCGTCGTTGCACGTGGGGGGAGAAGTCCGGTTTGATGAACGTCCGACGAGGTCGAGCTTTCTTGAGGAGGACGGGCGTGACAGATGTACGCACGCGGAAGACGAAGGTGAGTTGCGAGGACTGCTACTTCCGCCAGAACCTCCTCTGCGCCGTGTCTGACGCAGGCCCGTGCGCAACGTACCGTCCGAACCATCCGGATGGTCTGCGGCCTCCGACTCAGCTGCGGTTCGTGTTTCGTCAGGACCGCCGGCTCCAGGTCGCATGGGCGTTCCCGTCGGCCAGCGAGCAGGTTGCCTTGCACGCCGGCGTGTAGCACCGGCGCGGTTCGGTGGCGGTTCGGGGGCGGACGGCTCACGGGGCGCCGGCGTGTAGTGTTCGCGGCCATGTACTGGCCGCTGATCATCGGGTTTGTGTGCTTCGTGCTCGTCACGATTCTGATCGGCTGGGTCGTCGACGCCCCGCGCCGGCGCGACGCGGACCGGCACTGAGCACACTTCGTTCAGGCTGGCGGCGAGCGGTCCCGGGTGGGTCGTGATGGAGTGCCTCCCCACCAAGCTGTCCGGCCCAGCGCTGCTGAAGCCGGTCGTGCACGGCGACGATCGCGGCTTCTTCGTGGAGACATACCGGCGCAGCGCCTTCGCCGAGCTCGGGATCGCCGACGAGTTCGTCCAGGACAACCACTCGCGCTCGCGCGGCGGGGTCGTACGCGGGATGCACTTCCAACCGGGACAGGCGAAGCTCGTCCGCTGTGCCCGGGGCGCCATCTACGACGTCGTCGTCGACCTGCGCCGCGGCTCGTCGACGTTCGGCCAGTGGGAGGGATTCGAGCTCGACGACTCCGCTCATCACCAGGTCTACTGCCCGGACGGCTTCGCCCACGGCTTCTGCGCGATCAGCGACATCGCGGACGTCGTCTACATGATCTCGGCCTACTACGACCCGGCGCTCGAGAGCGGATTCGCCTACGACGACCCCGCTGTGGGGATCGTGTGGCCGGATGGCGTGGCCCTGTCGGCGTCGGCGCGCGACTCGGATGCGCCGGCGCTGGCGGCGATCGCGGACTCGTTGCCGTTCGAGTATCGGTAGGCGGGGAGTTGCGCTTGGCCGACGCGGTCCGGCCCCTCGGGACCGACGCTGACAGCGGGTACTAGCGACTACAGTGGCGCTTGGATTCGAGAGAGGAGAGGCGTGCGGATCACGGTGCTCGGCAAGTCGCCGGCGTGGCAGGACGCCGGCGGGGCGTGCAGCGGTTACCTGGTCGAGGAGGACGGGTATACGTTGCTGCTCGACTGTGGCAACGGCGTGTTCTCGAAGCTCCGTGGCCACCGCGACTACGTCGACGTCGACGCGGTGCTGATCAGTCACCTGCACGCCGACCACTTCCTCGATCTCATCCCGTACAGCTATGCGCTCTCGTACGCGCCGCGCCAGCAGCCGGTCGCGGTCGGCGGCTGGCCGGGAACCGACACGCCGGCGCGCCCGGAGCTGTACGCGCCGATGGGTGCCCGCGGGATGTTCCGTCACCTCGTCTCGGCGTGGGGTGACGAGGATCTGATCGAGCGCGCCTTCCGCCTGTCGGAGTACGACGGCCCCGACGAGCTCACGCTCGGCCCGATCAACGTGCGCTTCTGTGAGGTGCCGCACTACACCCGGACGTTTGCCGTGGAGGTCCGGGGCGGTGGCGGCCGGCTCACCTACAGCGCAGACTGCAGACCCAACGACCAGCTCGTGCAGTTCGCGCGCGAGACCGACCTGCTGCTGATCGAGGCGACCCTGCCGCGGCCTGAGCGAACCGGCATGCGCGGCCACCTCACACCGGCGGAGGCCGGCGAGCACGGCCGGCGCGCCGGCGCCAGACGGCTCGTGATCACTCACTTCTCGGACGAGCTCGACAGCGATTGGGCGCGGGCGGAGGCCGGCACCGCCTACGGCCGCCCCGTCGAGCTGGCCCACGACGGTGCCGTGTATTCGTTGCCGGCGCTGGGCGAGGGTGTCGGGTCGAACGGCGGTTGAGGCGCCGGCGCGGCGGGGACGGAGGTTTGCGGTTATGCACCGCTGCCGAGTCGCCACCCCCAACGGACCCCTCTGGCTAAGCTGCGCAACACATGTCTGAGCGTGACCTGTTCGCGAACTTCGAGCGGATGCGGCGGGAGATGGATCAGCTGTTCGGTGACGTGTTCGAGCGCGCCGGCATGGCCCGCCGGCGCGTCGGCTTCGTGCCGGCGGTCGATGTCGCGTACACGCTCGATCCGCCGCGGGCGATCGTGACCGCCGAGCTGGCCGGGATCGACCCGAGCGAGATCGTGCTCGAGATCGAGGGCCGCAAGCTGATCCTGTCGGGCACCCGGCGGCCGGCCGGGTCGCAGACCGACGTCTACCAGCAGGTCGAGATCGAGCGCGGCACGTTCCAGCGCGTGATCGAGTTGGGCGCGGACGTGCGCGCGCACGAGGCCAAGGCCACCTACGAGGACGGCATGCTGAAGGTCGAGCTGCCGCTGGCGCGCGGCGTCGTCGGGGCGGCGCGAACGGTGCCGATCACCGAGTTGGACGAAGACACGTGACCGACGACGGGCACGGCGTGATCGAGGTCGGCGCCACGGAACGGGCGGCGCGGGACGTGGCCATCGGCGCCGGGCAAGAGCTGCCCCACGAGGTCGGCGTGCTGCCGCTCCGGGACTCGGTCACTTTCCCGGACATGTTGATCCCGCTCAACGTCGGGCAGCCGCGCAGCGTCGAGCTGATCAACGAGGTGCTGCGGGGCGACCGGTCGATCGCGATGGTGGCGAGCCGCAACACCGAGGCCGCATCGCCGTCGCCCGAGGACCTGTACGACGTCGGCGTGCTCGGCGTGGTGGCGCGGATGATCCGCGTGCCCGACGGAACCCTGCGCGTGCTGATCCAGGGCGGCCAGCGGATCCGGATCGAGAAGTGGGTCAGAACCGAGCCGTATCTGGTGGCGGAGATCGCCGAGGCGCCCGATGTGGTCGATCACACCCCCGAGCTGACCGCGCTGATGCGGAACGTCCAGCAGACGTTCACGGACATCATCGAACAGGTGCCCTACCTGCCCGAGGAGCTTCAGATCATGGTCGCCAACGTCGATGACCCGAGCGTGCTGGCGCACCTGATCGCCGGCGCGCTGCGGATCCCGACCGAGGAGAAGCAGGCGCTGCTCGAGGAGCTCGACGTCGGCAAGCGGCTGCGGCGCCTGTCGGAGATCCTGGCGCGTGAGCTCGAGGTGGTGGCGATCGGCTCGAAGATCCAGTCGCAGGTCCAGTCCGAGCTCGACAAGGGCCAGCGCGAGTACTTCCTGCGCCAGCAGCTCAAGGCGATCCAGGAGGAGCTCGGCGAGGCCGACGAGATCCAGGGCGAGATCAACGAGCTGCGCGCCCAGCTCGACGCGATAGCGCTCCCGGAGATCGTCTCCAAGCAGGTCGAGCGCGAGCTGTCCCGGCTCGGGCGCCTGCAGCCGGCGATGGCCGAGTACGGGGTCGTGCGTGGCTACCTCGAGTGGATCGCGGCGCTGCCATGGGACAAGAGCACCGAGGACAACCTCGACCTCAAGCACGCGCGCAAGATCCTCGACGAGGACCACTACGACATCGAGCAGGTCAAGAATCGGATCCTCGAGTTCCTCGCGGTGCGGAAATTACGGGGCCCCGCCCAGGAATCGGGTCACGCGGGGTCGGTCCTGTGCTTCGTCGGCCCGCCGGGGGTGGGCAAGACGTCGCTCGGCCGGTCGATGGCCCGGGCGCTCGGCCGCTCGTTCGAGCGCCTGAGCGTCGGCGGCGTTCGCGACGAGGCCGAGATTCGAGGGCACCGGCGCACGTACATCGGCGCGATGCCCGGCGCGATCATCCGTGCGCTCCGGGACGCCGGCGCCAACAACCCGCTGCTGATGATCGACGAGATCGACAAGATGGGCGCGGACTTCCGGGGCGACCCGTCGAGCGCGATGCTCGAGGTGCTCGATCCCGAGCAAAACGATTCGTTCCGCGACCACTACCTCGACCTGCCGTTCGACCTCTCGAACGTCATCTTCGTGACCACCGCGAACACGCTCGACACGATCCCCGGCCCGCTGCGCGACCGGATGGAGGTGATCCAGCTCGCCGGGTACACCGAGGCCGAGAAGCTCGAGATCGCCAAGCGCTATCTGGTCCCGCGCCAGATCGAGCGCAACGGGCTATCGAGAAGCAAGATCGCCTTCAGCGACGCGGCCCTCAAGACGGTCATCTCCGACTACACGCGCGAGGCGGGCGTCCGCCAGCTCGAGCGCGAGATCGGCACGATCTGCCGCAAGGTGGCGATGCAGGTAGCCGAGGGCACGGTCAAGCGCAAGGTGACGATCGGTGAGCCGCGCGTCCGCGAGCTGCTCGGCAAGCGGAAGTTCTTCTCCGAGACGCGCCGGCGGACGGCGCGACCTGGCGTCGCGACCGGGCTGGCGTGGACGCCCGTAGGCGGCGAGGTGCTGTTCATCGAGGCGACCTCGTTCACCGGAAGCGGCCGACTGACGATTACCGGCCAGCTCGGCGAGGTGATGCAGGAGTCCGCGCAGGCGGCGCTGTCCTACGTGCGTAGCAACGCGTCGGAGCTCGTGCCGGACCTCCCCGAGGACTGGTTCGCGACCCACGACATCCACATTCATGTCCCCGCCGGCGCGACGCCGAAGGATGGCCCGAGCGCGGGTGTCGCGATGGCCACCGCGCTCGCCTCGTTGCTGTCGGGACGGCCGGTCCGCGCCGATGTGGCGATGACCGGAGAGATCACGCTGACGGGCCAGGTGCTCCCGATCGGCGGGCTAAAGGAGAAGGCCTTGGCCGCCCAGAGAGGCGGGATTCACACGGTGATCGCGCCGGCGCGAAACGAGCAGGATGTCGACGAGATCCCCGAGCACCTGCGCAAGGACCTCGAGTTCCGGTTCGTCTCGACGGTCGAGGAAGCGCTCGAGACCGCGCTCCAGCGACGGGCGGCGCGCCGGCGTCCCAAGGCGCTGCGCGCCGCGTAAACTGGCCTCGGGGAATCGTCGGCTTGAAGGCTCCGGGTTGCGGGCAGAAACGTCCGACGGGGGGCCCTATTCGCGTATCCTCACCTCTGACGACCCCACGCAACGAGGGAGACCAATGTCAACAAAAGGCAAGAAGTCCATGGCGGCTCCATTCAATGCCGTGGATATGGACACGATCAGCAAGGCGACGCCGTACATCCGGCGGATCATCCAGGACGCTCAGCTGCGGGATAACGTGAAGGCCGCGTACGACTCGAGCCGGAGCGCGTACTCGCGCCTGACCAACGGCAAGGCCCCGACCAAGGCCCTGCTCGAGGACAAGAAGCTCCAGCGTGATCTGCAGCAGGCGGTCGAGGCGCTGCGTGACGCGACGACCGCGTTGGCCGAGGGCCCGAAGAAGCAGGTCAAGAAGAGTCGCGGGTTCGGTCGTAAGCTCATGATCCTCGCGCTCGGGTTCGGGCTGGCACTCGCCGGCAGCGAGAAGCTCCGGACGAAGGTGCTCGACACGATCTTCGGCAAGGAAGAGGAGTTCCAGTACACGCCGCCGCCGAGCACACCGTCGACGCCTCCAAGCTCGCCGGTCGGAGCCGCTTAGCCAGGCGTGAGTCGATCACATCGACCACCTGGATCGGAGGCGCCATCGGCGCCTCCGGCGCGTTAAGGGGAGAGCGCCGCCTACCGCGGGGGAGTGCGGCCCGGGGTCGGGCGTTACTGGGGCTCGACTAGAATCGCGGTCTTGGAGGCCCCAGCGGAATCTGGCGTTTCGAACCCGCGGGAGCTATCGGGCGACAAGGCCGCGCGGATCGTCGAAGCGATGCGCGCCAGCGTTGCCGCACGCGGGATCGCCGGCTCGACGTTCGATCACGTCGCCAATGAGGCCGGCGTCTCGCGCGGCTTGCTGCACTACTACTTCGGCACCAAGGAGAGGTTGCTGGTCGAGGTGGTGCGACGCGAGTCCGATGTCCGGATCGAGGGCCTCGAGGAGGCGATCGGCGGCGCGGGCAGCGCCGAGGACGTGCTCGACGCGCTCGTGCGCAGTTTCGAGGAATGGCTCGGCGACGGGCCCGCCCCCGTGATGATCTACGAGATGCTCACGCTCGCCCAGCGCAACGACGAGATCGCCGCCGAGCTGGCGGAGCTCGGCCGGCGGACGCGGTTCCACCTCAGCGGCGCGCTCGAGCGAAAGCGCGACTCGGGCGTGCTGGCGCTGCGGGTCGAACCCGAGCTCGCGGCGATGTTCCTGTTCGCGCTGGCCGACGGCGTGATGGTCCGCCGCCTGAGCGAGCCCGAGCTCGACATCGGCCCGCTCATCGAGCAGGCGATCGTCGCCGCCCGCGCCGTGCTGAGCTGAGCGCGCGTGCCGGGCTGAGCGCGCGGTGCGTCGGCTAATCGCTCTCGCGCTCGCCGGCGTGGTGCTGGCGCTGCTCGTCGTAGGGCAGCTGCTGCTCCCGGGGGTCGCGGCGCAGGAGCTCCGCGACGACCTCGAGCAATCGGGCACCGTGCTCGAGGTCAAGGTGACCGCGTTCCCGGCGATCAAGCTCCTCTGGCACAAGGCCGACACTGTCGTCGTGCGTATGGGCCGCTATAGATCGGGGGCGAGCCAGCTCGGCGACACGTTGGGTCGCGCGGTCGAGGCCGGCTCGCTCACCGCCTCGGCCCAGGAGCTTGACGTGGGGCCGCTGACCCTGCGCAACGCGACGCTGCGCAAGCGCGGCAGCGAGCTAACCGGCGCCGCCACGGTCACCGAGGCGGACCTCCGCTCGGCGGTCTTCTTCCTCGACAACGTCCAGCCGGTGGCATCCGAAAACGGCCGGTTGACGCTGCGCGGCACCGCGAGCTTCCTCGGCCTGACCGCGACCGTCGACGCGACGGTGGCGGCTCAGAACGGTGCGCTCGTCGTCGCGCCCGACGTCCCGTTCGGAGGGATCGCGACGCTCACGCTGTTCGATGACCCGCACGTGCAGGTGCAGTCGGTCAGCGCGGCGAACGTTCAGGGTGGGTTCAGAGTGTCGGCGGAGGGTAAGGTTCAGTAGCGGGGAAGATGACGTCGGATGAACGCAGTGGCCTGACGCGCCGAGCCGTGCTGCGCGGCGCGGCCGCCGCCGGGGCCGCCTCACTGGTGGCGCCGAGCGCCGGGATCGCGGCGCTGAGCTCAGCCACGCCGGGCGTGTTCAGCCGCTGGGTGGGAACGGTCGTCGGCGAGTCGGCGCCGATCGCGGCGCCGCGGCGGTTTGCGCTGGTCGGCGTCGAGTGGGCCGGGCCGGCGTCCGCGACGATCGAGCTTCGGACCCGGACGGGCGCCGGCGGCTGGTGCCCGTGGACGATCGCGTCGATCCTCGGGCACGGCCCGGATCGCCGCGAGGCGAACGCGGCCGCCGACAAGCATCAGTTCGGCGAGCCGATCTGGACCGGCCCCGCCGACTACGTGCAGCTCCGCGCCTCGCGCGCGGTGGCGGGGGTGCGCCTGCACTTCGTCGCCCCGCGCCCGTTGGCGGCGACCCCCCCGAACCGCGGGGCATATGCAACCGCGGCGCAGGCGTTCCCGCAGGCCCAGCCGGTGCTCGACGCCGGGCCCGGCCAGCCGCCGATCATCGCCCGCTCGGCCTGGGCACAGGGACACGCTCCGCCCAGACACGTCCCCCTGTACGGGACCGTCAAGCTCGCGTTCGTGCATCACAGCGAGACCCCCAACGGCTACGGCCCCGGCGAGGTCCCGTCGATCCTCCGCTCGATCTTCGACTACCACCGCTACGTCCGCGACTACTTCGACATCGCCTACAACTTCGCCGTCGACGCCTTCGGGCGGATCTGGGAGGCGCGGGCCGGCGGGATCGATCTGCCCGTCGTCGGCGCGCATGCCGGCGGCTACAACGCGGAGTCGACGGGCATGGTGGTGCTCGGCTCGTTCATGGACGTGGTGCCCTCGCCCGCGGCGATCGGCGCGCTCGAGCGCTTGCTCGCGTGGAAGCTCGCGCTCCACGGCGTCCCCGCCCTCGGCCGCGTCAGCGTCGAGGTGGCGCCGGACTCCGCCTTCTACACCCGCTTCGCGCCGGGCGCGCACGTGTCGCTACCGCGCGTGGCCGGTCACCGCGACGGCGACGAGACGAGCTGTCCCGGCAACGCGTTCTACGCCCGGCTTCCGTCGATGCGGCCGCTGGTGGCGCAGCTCGCGGGCTCGCCGGCGCGGGCCACGATCGCCGCGCCGTCCGCGCCCGTGAACCCCGGCACGACGGTGACGCTGACTGGCCTGCTGACCGATCTCGCGACCGGCAGCCCGCTCGCCGGCGCGCCGATCGAGGTACAGCAGATCGGCCCGCCGCACTCCGAGCAGACGATCGCGAACCTCACGACCGACGCGAACGGCAGCTGGAGCTACGCGTTGACGCCGACGCAGAACATGCTGGTGCGGGCTCTGCACCAGCCGGCGCCGGCGGCGGTCTCGGACGTCGTCGCGACCGAGGTCGCGCCGGCGGTGACGCTTGCGCTCCTCTCGCCGGCGCCGCTCATGGTCAGCGGCACGGTGTCGCCGGCCGTCCACCCCGTCACGGTCGCTCTCTACAAGGTCGTGCACGGCCGACGGCGCCTGATCGCGAGCAAGCGTGTCGCGGCTGCCGGCGGTCAGTTCCATGCCCGGCTGAGGACCAAGGGCCCCGGCCGCTACGTCGTGATCGCTCAGACGCCGGCGAACGCCCAATACGTGGCGGCCAGCTCCGTCCCGCTCACGGTGACGATCTGACGCCGCTTAGCCGAACAGCTTCGGCGCGCGGGCCAGCATGCGCAGCTTGCCGGTCGGGCGGACCTTCCCCGCCAGCAACGCGCGCCACGGCTCGGTGCGACCGGCGGCGATGTCGACCCAGTCCTGCAAGCGGCAGTGGAACGTCAGGTCGGGATCCTCGGCGCGGCCAGCGGAGACCGCGGTCCCACCGCCCAGGGAGCCGCCGGCGATCCGCAGGTGCCAGGGCTCGGCGTCGCTGAAATCCCACTGGATCGTCGCGCCGGGCGCGACCGAGGCGTCGATCTGCCGGCGCAGGCCGTCGAACAGCATCGCGGTCGCCTCGGGGCTCGGTTTGACGCCGCCGTTGCGCTCACCGAGGTAGCCGGCGCGGAGCAGCGTCAGCCCGCGCTCCGCCCGCGCCGCCGGCGGCATGTCGAACGGCAGCCCCAGCCGCATCGCACGCCGGGTCCAGGCCGGCAGCGCGCAGACGGCCCTCCATCGCCTCGGCGCCCTGGGTGTAGATGTCCTCGAGGGTGAACCCGAACGTGGTCACGTACCGCTCGTCCCAGCCCGGCGGTACGAACACCGCGACCGTGAACGGGAGGATCTCGCGCAGCAGATCGGCGATCGCCGGCTCGCACTCCGGATCCTCACGCACGAGGTCGGCGATCATCTTGACCCCGAACGCGATGTGGCGCTGCTCGTCGCGGGCGACGTTGCCGATTCCCTCGCGAAACCCCGGCAGCAGCTCGCGCCGGGTCAGCGACCTCCTCGATGAAGTGCTGGCCGGGCTGCGCCAGCGAGGCCTCGATCACGATGTGGTAGAGCGTGATCGCCTGGGCGAGCTTGGGTCGAGAACGGTCGCGGCGCAGCTCGTCGGCCATCCGGTCGAGCCGCTCGAACACCTTGCGAAAGCCCCAGGTCAGCGTCGGACGGGTCGCATCCAGGGCGGATGCCGACTCGGTGCCTGCGCCGGCGACCTCGCGCATGAACCGCGCGAACAGCACCGCGTGGCGCGCCTCGTCGACCTGCTGGGTGGCCAGGAAGTACTTCTGCTCCTCGCGCGGGGCGGCGTCGATGAACGGCGACAGGTTGTCGGCGACGGCGTCCTCGCCGTGGAAGAACATCGAGTACGTCCACAGCGCGGCGCGCCGCTCGAGCTCGGTGAACTCGTGCTCCCATTGCTCGCGGTCCGTGCGAGGTCGAGCTCGGTCGCGCGCCAGTTGCCCTGCTCCCAGCGGGCGTACAGGTCGGCGTAGGAGATCTGGTCGGCGGCGATCGACGTCGTCATCCTTCGCCTGTGTAGTTTGGCACTTCGGCGCCGGGGCGAGCGCCGCTAGGCGTCCAACTTCGGCGAGCGCCATGGCTCGCCGCAGCCGCCCCCGGATCACGTCGACGAGCTCGCCGATCGCGACCCGGATCTGGTTGAGGCTGTCGCGGTCGCGCAGCGTCACTGTGCGGTCCTCGAGCGACTGGTGGTCGATCGTCACCGCCCACGGGGTGCCGATCTCGTCCTGGCGGCGGTAGCGGCGGCCGATCGCGCCGCCCTCGTCGTACTCGGCCTGGACGTGCTCGCGGAGCTCGCGGAAGACCTCGGTGGCGAGCTCGGGCTGGCCGTCCTTGCGCACCAGCGGCAGCACGGCGACCTTGACCGGGCGCCAGGATCGGGTGCAGGCGCAGCACGGTTCGCTGCTCGCCCTCGATCTCGTCCTCGTCGTAGGCGTCGACGAGGAACGCGAGCATCGCGCGATCGGCGCCGGCGGCGGGCTCGATCACGTGCGGCACGTAGCGCTCGCCGGTCGCGGTGTCGACGTACTCGAGCTTCTGGCCGGAGTACTTGGCGTGCTGGGTGAGGTCGAAGTTGCCGCGGTTGGCGATCCCCTCGAGCTCTGACCAGCCGATCGGGAACAGGTACTCGACGTCGCTGGTGGCGCGCGAGTAGTGCGAGAGCTCGTCGGCGTCGTGCGCGCGCAGCCGCAGGTGGTCGGGGCGCAGGCCGAGCGCCGGTACCAGCTCATCCGCTCCGTCAGCCAGTGCTCGTACCACTGCCGGCCTCGTCGGGCGGCACGAAGAACTCCATCTCCATCTGCTCGAACTCGCGCGTGCGGAAGATGAAGTTCCCGGGGGTGATCTCGTTGCGGAAGCTCTTGCCGATCTGGGCGATCCCGAACGGCGGCTTCTTGCGCGAGAACTGCAGGTAGTTCTTGAAGTTGAGGAAGATCCCCTGGGCGGTCTCGGGGCGCAGGTAGACGGTCGAGCCCTCCTCCTTGACCGGCCCGACCGTCGTCTCGAACATCAGGTTGAAGTCGCGCGCCTCGGTCAGGTCGCAGTCGGGCGTCTCGCCGGGGTGCTTGGAGGGCTTGCGCCCGCACGCCGACTGCTCGAGGTGGTCGGCGCGGAAGCGCAGCTTGCACGTGCGGCAGTCGACCAGCGGGTCGGTGAAGCCGGCCAGGTGGCCGCTCGCCTCCCACGTCCGTCGGGTGCTGGATGATCGCCGAGTCGAGCGCGACGACGTCGTCGCGCTCCTGGAGCATCGCGCGCCACCACTGGTTCTTGACGTTGTTCTTGAGCAGCACGCCGTAGTGGCCGTAGTCGTAGCTCGACCCGAGCCCGCCGTAGATCTCGCTGCTCGGGAACACGAAGCCGCGCCGCTTGCACAGCGACACGATCTTGTCCATCGTCACGGCAGTCGTCTGCGGTCACGGCGGCGTCAGCGGAATCGTCGGGCATGCCGCTCGGATGGTATCCGGACCGTATCCCGGAGCGATTTTGGCACTCTCCCCTTGAGAGTGCCAAAACGGCGGCGCTATACTTAGTGAAGCGATGCCGATCTACGAGTACAGGTGCGAGCAGGGCCACACGTTCGAGGTCATGCAGCGCATGACCGACGATCCGGTCGAGATCTGCGAGACGTGCGAGGCGCCGGTCGTCGCGCGTGTTCCACCCGATCGCCGTCCACTTCAAGGGCTCGGGCTTCTACAACACCGACTACGGCACGCGCAAGCGCGCCCGCGAGAACAACAGCGAGAAGGGCGAGAAGAGCGACGAAGAGCGAGAAGCAAGGACAAGAGCGACAGCTCGTCGAGCTCGAGCTCGAGCTCGTCGGACTCCGGGTCGTCGTCCTCGTCCAGTTCCAAGAGCTCGGACTCGAAGTCCGAGTCCAAGGCGAGCTCGACCGCCTCAAGTCGTCTGACTGACGGTCCTTTCCGGAGCCGCCACCGACTCGCGGGGCGCTGCTGACAGGGGTCACCAGGACCCGAATCCAGCACGCAACCGGGGGTGGCTACCCGTGGACGAGCTTCGAGACGTCCTGCTGGACAGCCTGTGGAGTGACCGTCAGCGAGTCGCCCACGCCCGCGACCGTCTCGCCACCGGTCGGCTTGAGCATCTGCACGGGCGCCGAGCCGCCGAGCTCGGACGCCGCGAACATGCTGAGCAGCGTCGGGCCGCCCATGTCGGTCCGGACGGACTGGGGCGCGTACCACGACGCCCACGGCAGGTGGAAGAACGTGGAGGGCGACAGCAGCTGGCTCTTGATCGCGTTCAGGATCTGCTGCTGGTGCTCCTCGCGCGTGAGGTCGTTGCTGGCCGGGTTGCAGCGTGTTCTCCCGCGTGCGGGCGAGCGTCAGCGCCTGGATGCCGTAGAGGTGGTGGGTGCCGGGCGACAGGTCCAGCGTGAAGCCGCCGTTCTGAGCGCCGCCGCTGATCTCCGAGCAGATCCGCCCGGTCTTGACGTTGACGCCGCCGATCGCGTCGATGAACTTCGGGAAGTTCGCGAAGTTGATGATGATCACGTGGTTGATCTTCAGCCCGGTCAGCGCGTCGACCGTCTTGATCGTCAGCGCCGGGCCGCCGAAGGCGTAGGCGGCGTTGATCTTGTTGGTCCCGTGCCCCGGGATCTGGACGAGCGTGTCGCGCGGGATCGACAGCCGGCGCGAGATGCCGCCGCCGACCCGCCACAGCATCAGCGTGTCCGAGCGGCTGCCCGCGTCGGACGTGTTCGCGCCGGCCTCGTGCGTCCCCGTCGGGCGCTGGTCGGTGCCGATCACCAGCACGGTGTTGGTCGAGGTCAGCATGTTTCCGCCCGAGGCCAGCGCCGGCCTGCGCGTCGGACGGGATGCCGCCGGACTGCGTCGCTGAGCTGATGATGAACAGCACGAGCGACAGCAGCAGCCACGCCGACGATCGCGAGCACCACGCGACGATCACCCGCTTCGGGCGTGATCCGCCGGCCGGTCCGCCGCTCGGGTCCGCCCTTGTACTTCCGGTACGTCGACAGGGCCGCTGGAGCTCGTCGTCCTCGCCCCGCAGACGGGCTCTCAGGCCCCTCGGGCCGGCGCGGTAGAGCTTGTACGGTGGCTGTTCGAGATCGTTGGGCATGTGTACGCATATAGTGACGGCATGCCTGGCCGGCGCACCATCGGCGTCGACATGGGCGGGACGAAACTGCTTGCCGGCGCGGTCGATTCTGGGCTCTCGGTCCACCACCGCGCACAGCGCACAATCAACGGCCTCGACGTCTCCTACCTGCTCGATGTCGTCGTCGACGCCGTCGAAGAGACGGTCGCCGGCGCCGGCGGGGAAGTCGCCGCGGTCGGGTTCGGCATCCCCTGCTTGATCGATCAGCGGACCGGCAACGCGGTGATCGCCGTGAACCTCCCGCTCAAGGACATCATGTTCGCCGACGTGATGGCCGAGCGGCTCGACCTGCCCGTGTTCGTCGACAACGACGCGAACTGCGCGGCGCTGGCCGAGCACCGCGCCGGCGCCGCCCGCGGGTGCAACGAGGTCGTGCTGCTGACGATCGGCACCGGCATCGGCGGCGGGCTGATCATCCGCGGCGAGCTGTACCGCGGGGCGATCGGCGCGGCCGCCGAGCTCGGCCACGTCGTGATCGACCGGAACGGGCCGCCGTGCCAGGGCAACTGCCCCAACCACGGCTGCGTCGAGTCGCTGGCGTCCGGCACCGCGCTCGCGCGCGAGGCGCTGCGGATGGCGCACGAGCGACCCGACTCCGCGCTCGGCCAGGCGCTCGCCGAAGGCCGCGAGCTCGTCGGTCCGCTCGTCACCGAGCTCGCCCACGACGGCGACGAGGCCGCGATCGAGGCGATCGCGACGATCGGCCGCAACCTCGGGGTCGCGATCGCCGGCTTCGTCAACATCTTCAACCCCGAGGTCGTGGTGATCGGCGGCGGCGTGATCGGCGCCGGCGAGCTGCTGCTCGGGCCCGTCCGGGCGGAGGTGGCCGCGCGGGCGCTGCCGCCCTCGCGCGACCTGGTCGAGATCGTGCCGGCCGCGTTCGGGGTCGAGGCCGGGATGGTCGGCGCCGCGGCGCTCGCGTTCGACGGCCTCCGGCAGCGGGCCGAGGCGGCGGGATGAGCGCCGGCCGCCTGATCGTCTGCCCGACGCCGATCGGCAACCTCGAGGACGTCACGCTGCGCGTGCTCGCGGCGCTGCGCGAGGCCGACATCGTCGCCTGCGAGGACACCCGCCGCACTCGCGTGCTGCTCGACCGCTACGGCGTCGGCGGCGAGCTCGTCAGCTACCACGAGCACAACGAGCGCCAGCGCGCCGGCGAGCTCGTCGCGCAGATGCGCGACGGCGCGGTGGTCGCGCTCGTGTCCGACGCCGGCATGCCGCTGGTGTCCGATCCAGGGTTCGTGCTCGTCCAGGCGTGCGTCGCGGCCGGGCTCGCGGTCGAGGTCCTGCCCGGCCCGTCGGCGGCGCTGGCGGCGCTGGTGGCCAGCGCGCTGCCGGCCGATCGCTGGCGCTTCGTCGGCTTCCTGCCGCGCAAGCGCGCGCGAGCTCGAGCAGGTGTTCGCCTCGCCCGAGACGCTCGTCGCGTTCGAGTCGCCGCAGCGGGTGGCGGCGTCGCTGCAGGTGCTGGCCGAGCTCGACCCCGAGCGGCCGGTCGCGGTGTGCCGCGAGCTGACCAAGCTCCACGAGGAGATCGTGCGCGGCACCGCCGCGAGCTCGCCGCCCGCTACGCGTCCGAGCCGCCCCGCGGCGAGGTCGCGCTCGTGGTCGGCGGCGCCCCGCTCGGTCGAGGACGAGATCGGGCCGGCGCTCGACGCGCTGCGCCGGCTGGTCGACGCCGGCGCCAAGCCGCGCCCGGCGGCGTCGGTCGTGTCGGAGCTGACCGGGGTCGCGGCGAACCGCCTGTACCGCGCGCTCACGGATTAGCTGGGGCCGCGTAGCGGCCCATCGTCATAAAGTCAGTACCGACGATGTCCTTCTACATCACCACCCCGATCTACTACGTCAACGCGCAGCCGCACCTCGGCCACGCCTACACGACGATCGCCGCCGACGTGCTCGCGCGTCACATGCGCCAGCGCGGCGAGGACGTGTTCTTCCTGACCGGCACCGACGAGCACGGCGAGCCGGTCGCCGACGCCGCGGCGGCGCTGGGCATCGAGCCGCACGAGCTCGCCGACCGCAACGCCGAGAAGTTCAAGGCGCTGACGCCGATCCTCGACGCCACCAACGACTTCTTCATCCGCACGTCCGACGAGGAGCACGAGGCCCGGGTGCAGGAGGTGCTCCAGCGCGTCCACGACAACGGCTACACGTACAAGGGGATCTACGAGGGCTGGTACTGCCCGCGGTGCGCCGACTTCAAGGTCGAGAACGAGATCCTCGAGGGCAACCGCTGCCCGATCCACGAGATCGTGCTCGAGCGCCACCAGGAGGAGAACTGGTTCTTCCGGCTCTCGGCCTTCCAGGAGCCGCTCGAGCGGCTGTTCGACGGACAGCCCGACTTCGTGATGCCGCCGCATCACTTCAACGAGGCGCGATCGTTCATCGCCTCGGGCCTGCAGGACATCTCGCTGTCGCGCAAACGGCTGAAGTGGGGCGTGACCGTCCCCTGGGACCACGAGCACGTGTTCTACGTGTGGTTCGACGCGCTGCTCAACTACTACACGGCGCTCGGCTACGCGCGGCCGGGCGAGGACCTGACCGACCGCTTCTGGCCGGCCACGTACCACCTGATCGGCAAGGACATCCTCAAGTTCCACACGATCTTCTGGCCGGCGATGCTGATGGCGGCGGAGCTCCCCGTGCCCCAGCACGTGTTCGTCCACGGCTTCCTGCTCGGCGCCGACGGGCGCAAGATGAGCAAGTCGCTCGGCAACGTGCTCGACCCGTTCGAGGTGATCGAGAGCTACGGCACCGACGCGCTGCGCTTCTACCTGATGCGCGACGTGTCGTTCGGCGGCGACGGCAGCGTCGGGATCGACGCGGTCCGCGCGCGCTACGAGAGCGAGCTGGCCAACGAGTACGGGAACCTCGCGAGCCGGACGATCGCGATGCTGCTCCGCTATCGCGATGGGTCGATTCCCGCCGTGGCGACCGATCCGCAGATGGTGGCTGCTTTCGACGGCCTCTCGCCGACGTGTCCACGTTGCTCGACCGCCTCGAGGTCACCCAGGCGCTCGAGCTGATCTGGCAGCGCGTCCGGCGGCTCAACCGCTACGTCGAGGAGCGCGCGCCCTGGCAGCTGGCGCGCGATCCGGGGTCTGCCGGCGCGCTCGACGAGACGCTCGCTTCGCTGGCCGAGGGCGTGCGAGTCGTCAGCGTCCTGCTCCATCCGTACATCCCGGCGAGCACCGCGCGACTGCTCGACGCGCTCGGAGCGCCGCGGTTCGACTTCGAGGCCGCGTCGTTCGCGCCGCACGGCCCGGGCGGCTCGGTCAGCGCGCTCGAGCCGCTGTTCCCGAAGCGCGCGTGATCGACAGCCACACGCACCTGGAGCTGTGCGAGCCGCCCGATGCGGAGCTCGTCGCCGCGGCTGTCGAGGCCGGCGTGAGCCGGATCGTCACCGTCGGGACCGACGGCGCCTCGTGCCGGGTGGCGCTCGCCGCCGCCGAGGACTTCCCGCAGGTGTACGCCGCGATCGGGCGCCACCCGAACAGCGCCACCGGTTTCGACGACGCCGACCTGGCCGAGCTTGCGGCGCTGGCGGCGCACCCGAAGTGCGTGGCGATCGGCGAGACCGGGCTCGACTACTACCGCGACTACGCGCCGGCGTCCGATCAGGTGCGCGCGTTCGCGGCCCAGATCGAGCTCGCGCGCGCGGTCGGCAAGCCGCTTGTGATCCACACGCGGGCGGCCGACGACGACACGCTGTCGATGCTCGACGAGCTCGCCGGCGGCGTCCGGGTGATCCTCCACTGCTTCTCGATGGCCGACCGGATCGACGAGTGCCTGGCGCATCGCGGACTGGTGGTTCTCGTTCGCGGGCAACGTCACGTATCCAAAGGCCGAGGACCTGCGGCTGGCCGCGGTGCGGGTGCCGGCCGAGCGGCTGCTGGTCGAGACCGACGCGCCGTACCTGTCGCCGCAGGTCAGGCGCGGCAAGCCCAACCAGCCGGCGCACGTGGCGTTGACGGCCGCGGCGCTCGCGGTCGAGCGCACGGATGCCGTACGAGGAGCTCGACGCGGCCGTCGAGCGCGAACGCGGCCGAGGTGTTCGGGTGGTCAAGCTCGGCCAGAACTTCCTCGTCGACCGCAACATCCTCGACGTGATCGAGCGGCTCGCGGAGCTGTCGGCGGACGACGTCGTGCTCGAGATCGGCGGCGGGCAGGGGGTGCTGTCGTCAGCGGTTGGCGTCTGAGGTCGCCTATCTGCACGTGGTCGAGATCGACCGGCGCCTCGAGCCCGGCTCCGCGAGTCGTTGGTTGGATGTTCCAACGTGACGGTTCATTTTGCCGACGCGCTCGAACTCGACCTCGCGTCGCTGGATCCGCCGCCGACGGCCGTCGTCGCGAACCTGCCCTACGGGATCGCGGCGACCGTGATCCTGCGGACGATCGACGAGCTGCCTTCGGTGCAGTCGTGGGTCGTGATGGTCCAGCGCGAGGTCGGCGAGCGGCTCGCGGCGGCGCCCGGATCTTGCGGCGTACGGCGTGCCGTCGGTGCTCGCCCAGCTCGCGTGCGAGGTCAAGGTGCTGCGGCCGGTGGCGCGGACCGTGTTCCGGCCGGTGCCGAACGTCGACTCGGTGCTCGTCGGGCTTGCGCCGGCGCGACGCGGTCGTCGTCGCTCCCGGCGTCCGGTCGCTCGTCCACGACGCGTTCGCGCACCGCCGCAAGGCGCTGGCCGGGTCGCTGGCGCTCGCGCCGGGCGCGCCGGCGGGCGTGCGCGAGCGGGCGCGCGGGGCGCTGGTTGAGATGGGCCATCCGGCCGACGAGCGCGCCGAGCGGCTGTCGCCGGCGGAGTTCGCCGAGCTCGCGGCGAGGCTGGTCGGTGAGGCTGCGCGGTGAGGCTGCTCGCGCGGGCGCCCGGGAAGGTCAACCTGTGCCTGTTCGTCGGCGGGCGCCGGCACGACGGGCGCCACGAGCTCGTCACGCTGTTCGAGTCGGTGTCGCTCGCGGACGAGCTCGAGCTCGTCACGCGCGCGGCCCTTGACGACGAGGTCGTGTGCCCGGGCGTCGAGGAGCCGAACATCGTCTCGCGCGCGCTGGCCGGGCTGCGGGCGCGCGGCTGGGACGCGCCGCGGGTGCGGGTGACGATCGACAAGCGGATCCCGGTCGCCGGCGGGATGGCGCGGCGGCTCGGCGGACGCCGCGGCGGTGCTGCGGATGGCCCAGCGGCTCTCCCCGTCGACGATGAGACGCTCGGCAAGCTCGCGGCCGAGCTCGGCTCCGACGTGCCGAGCCAGCTCACGCCCGGGCTCGTGCTCGGCACCGGCGCGGGTGACGAGGTCGAGCTGCAGCTCGCCGCTCGCCGCGCACGCGTTCGTGATCGTGCCACTGCCTCACCGGCTGTCGACGGCCGAGGTGTACGCGGAGGCCGATCGCCTCGGGGTCCGGGAGAACCGGTTAGAGGTCGAGGCCAAGCTGCCGGACCTGTGGTCGGAGCTCGTCGCGGGTTGCGCCTGCCCGAGCGGCTGCTGGTCAACGAGCTCGAGCCGGCGGCGCGTGTCGCTGTGCCCCGAGATCGGGACCGCGCTCGAGGCGGTCCGCGACGCCGGGGCGGACCACGTGTTCGTGTCGGGGTCGGGACCGACGGTCGCCGGGTTGTTCTGGGCCTCGCCCGCCTCGGCCGCCGGCGAGGGCCACATGCGGGCCGAGGCTGCCGCGACCGCGCTCGAGCCCCGGTACCCTGGCGCCTGCTGCGCGGTGCCCGTGCTGCGCGATTTCGGTTTCCCGCTGTTTGCGTGAAGGAGCGGCGGCGGCCGTGGTCGAATTCGTGTGCGAACAGCCCGCGTTCCTCGGTCAGCGCCACCATCGGTCACAATTCCATCGACATCGATGACTAACCAGCAGATCACCTATCTGGTTGCCGCGGGACTTGGCGTGCTCGGGCTGATCGCGTTCCTGCTGCTCGTGGTCGTTCCCGCGGTCACGGCATACCGGCGCGTGCACGAGCGCGTGGTCGCGTTCGCGCTGTCGGCCTACGTCCTCGCCGCGTTTGTGGGGGTCGGTGTCCTGGTTGGCGCCGTGGTCGTGCTCGAGTGGCCCAGGGTGTTCTGACCCGGACCGGGACTGCGCCGCTTGGCTGACCGCGCCCAGGAGCAGACCGGGGCGGCCGCGCCCGACCTGGCTGCGCTGGCCGCGATCACCGACGCCGTCGAGGACGGCGCGGGCCTGCCGGCGATCCTTCGCGCGGCCGGCGCGGGCGCTCGACGCGAGCCTGATCCTGATCGACCGCTCGGCGACCGTGCTCGCGGTCGCCGCGCGTCGCCCGGCCGACGAGCGCTCGCTGATGCGCGACGCCGACGACGTGACGACGATCGAGCTGAAGGTCGCCGAGTCGACCGTCGGGCGGCTGCGGATGCGCGCGTCGGAGCGCCCGCCCGACCCGTCGCTGCTGAGGCTGGTGACGACGCTGATCGCGTCCGAGGTCGAGCGCGTGCGCGCGCCCGAGCGCGCCTCCGAGGAGGCGGCGACGGGCTTCCTGCGGGCGGTCCTCGACGGGCGGATCGAGGATCGCGACGACCTGGTCGCGCGCGGCAAGGAGCTCGGGACCGACCTTGGTGCCGGGGCCAGCGTGGTCATCATCCGCGCCCACCCGCGCAACCCGACCGAGGACGACTGGCGCCGGCGCCTGCTCGCGCTCGCGGCGCGGGGCGCGCGGTCGATCGCGCCGGGTGCGATCGCGGCGCCGACCGCGGAGGAGCCGCGCCGAGATCGCGGTGCTGTTTCCCGACGCCGACGGCGAGACCGGGCGGCGGGCGGTCGTCGGCGATCCTGCGCGAGCTCGAGTCGGGGCTGCCCGGGTTCGCGTTCGCGATCGGCCGCAGCCGGCGGGTCGAGGACCCGCTCGACCTGCAGCGCGCCCGCAACGAGGCGCTGCTCGCCGCGAACGTGGTCGAGGGCGAGCCCGAGCGCACCGAGCTCGCATTCGAGGAGACCGGGCACCTACCAGCTGCTGCTGCCGTACATGAGCGATCCCGCCGAGCTGCGGCGCTTCTACGACGAGACCGTGCGGCCGCTGGTCGCCTACGACGAGCAGTACGAGACCGACCTGCTCGGCACGCTGTCGACGTTCCTCGACTGCGACGCCAACGTCAACGCCACCGCGCAGCGGCTGATCACCCATCGCCACACGGTCCGCTACCGCTTCGAGCGCGTGCGCGAGCTGACCGGGCTCGACGTGTCGTCGACCGACGGCCGCGAGAAGCTGTCGCTCGGGCTCAAGGCGATGCGCGTGCTCGGGATCGCGGCGCCGCGTGGTCCGGCCAACGAGCCCGGCGCGGAGGGCGGACGGGTGCCTCGGTAGGTTTGCGTGTGCGGCGTGGGTGATGGGTGACGGGGGCTGGCGGGTAGGGTGCCGCCGATGAACGGACCCGGCCCTGCTGTGCTGATCATGGCCCGGGCGCCGCGCGCCGGCGAGGTCCGGCGGGCGCTCGAGCCGCTGCTCGGGCGCGAGGGGTGCCTCGAGCTGCAATCGGCGCTGATCGCGCATGCCGCCGCCTGGGCTCGGGAGGTCTCGCAGGCCCCCGTCCATGTCGCCCACGACCCTCCCGACTCCGGCGCCGAGCTCCGCCGGCTCGTGGGCGACGACGCGGTGATGTTCCCCCAGAACGGCGAGGGGATCGCCGGCCGGCTCGCCGACGCGTCGGCTCGGGTGCTCGCCCGTGCAGGCGGCCCGCTACTTATCGTGTGGCCCGACCTGCCGCGCTTTCGCGAGGCCCACGCCGCCGGCGCGCTCGACGATCTGAACTCCGGCTGCGACGTCGTGCTCGGCCCCGCGATCGACGGCGGTCTGTACCTGGTCGGAATCGCCAGGCCGTTGCCAGACCTGTTCGCATTGCCGGAGCAGACCTGGCGCCACGACGTGATGGGGGTCGCGCTGACCGCGATCCGCGACGTCGGCTACGAGGTTGGGATCCTGCGGGCCGAGCGAGCCCTGCACCGCCCGGCGGACGTGCGCGCCGCGGTGGCCGATCCGCTGCTCCCGGGGGACGTGGCGACGATCCTCCGCCGGGGGCGGTAGGGCGACCGCACTCGGCAATCCGTCCAGTTCGGTTTAGGGCCACTAACCGGCCGCCTTGGCGCGGCCGACATATCACCAGACGCGCGCGAGCAACGTCCCGCTGCTCGCGCGCGCAACCGACCCACCGCATAACCGACCATGCTCCGTGCTTCTGGGCCACTGACCGCCGAATCATCCGAGTGCCGGAGCGGTGTCGACATGCCCCGGGCGAGGAGGCGTTTGCGCGCGGTCAACGTGCGATTGCCTGCGATCCGCTTCCTCAAGCAGTGGCTGGGGTCGGCCGATCCATCGGGTGTGAAAAGTGGATTTGGGTACAGGGTGCGCGCCCGTCTGGCGTCGGAGCGTGGGTTCACGTTGATCGAGGTGCTCGTGAGCGCGCTCATCACGACGCTGATCGCGACCGCGGTCGCCGGCGCGCTGATCACGAACACGGACATCGTCGCCAATCAGAACAGCCGCTCCCAGGCCGAGACGCTGGCCGAGCAGGATCAGGAGCGGCTGAAGGGGCTGTCGGCTGAGCAGCTCGACAACCTGAGCCAGAACTACAACGTCACCGTCGGCGGGGCGACCTACGCGATCACCTCGAAGGCCTGGTACCTGAACAGCACCAACGGTCAGAGCTGCACGGCTGCAGGCGGGACCGCCGCCACCTACTTCAAGACGATCTCGACCGTCACCCGCGCGAACGCCCAGGGTCAGATCGCGACGCTCGCGACCGATGAGAGCGTGATCACGCCGCCCGCCGGCGGGAGCCTCCTGGTCCAGTTCCACGATCAGACCGCCTCGCCACTGTCGGGCGTGTCGCTCTCGGCCACCGGCCCCGAGTCGGACGCGGGGACCAGCGACACGACCGGATGCGTGGTCTTCAGCGCGCTCGACCCCGGCGCGTACAACCTGACCTATACCGACACAGGCTACGTCGACCCGAACGGTAACGCGTCGCCGCTGAGCGACACCTCGACAGTGGCGAGCACCGGCATCGCATCGCCGGGCAAGGGCAATCCGATCGAGCTCGGTCAGGCCGGTGGCCTCACGGGGAACTTCAAGATGACCGTCGGCAGCCCGGCGTACACCGCCTACGCAGGCGGGCTGTCGTGGTTCAGCAGCGGTGGCGCCGGTATTCCGATGGCCAGCTACCGGACCAACGATCTGGCGGGGGGGACGACGGCGTCGTCGGTCTCGACTACCAACGTGGCGGGCACAACCGGAACCGGGCTGTTCCCGTTTGTGTCGTCCCAGAATCCCGCGACGTACACCAACAACTACCAGATCTGGGCGGGGGCGTGCCGCCAAGAGCAGCCGCCGACGGGATCCGACATGTTCACGGTGGCGCCCGGCTCGACCCAGACGCAACCCATTCAGGTGCCGACGCTCCAGCTGACGGTCAAGCAGGGCAGCTCTCCAGTCACTCCGACCGACGTGAAGGTCACCTTCACTAGCAGCGATAGCTCGTGCTCGGACACTTGGGGATCCATGACCCCGGCGACTGCCGGAACTGCTGGACCTTCGGGATCGTGGTACTTCGGTGTGCCGTTCGCCACCAGCTCGACTACGGGGTCGAACGCCAGCGCCTCTGGGCAAACGGGCTCGTTGACCGTCTGCGCCGATCTCAAGTCTGGCACGAAGTACTACACACAGACCAGCTCCGCTTTCACTTCCAGCTTCTCGTCTACGTCCGCGGTGACGGTCACGCTGCCGACCACGCTGGGGACGACAAAGTGCTGAGCATGCGAGGCCGCGAACTGAAGTCCGAGGAGGGCTTCACGCTGATTGAGCTCCTGGTGACGATGGTCGCCGGCATGGTCGTGCTGATGGCGCTGCTGACGATCTTGGACGTCACGATGCAGAACACGACGCATGCGTTCAGTCAAGTCGACGCAACCCAGCGCGCGCGTCCGGCGTTCACGTCGATCGAGAACGAGCTGCACTCCGCCTGCTTTGCCGACGAGGAGACGCCGGTCCAGTCCGGCAGCGGTCCCAACGCCCTGATCTTCCTCACCTCAACCGGGACCGGCGCTACGCCCAACGAGTGGTGGCACGAGATCGACTACAACGCCGCCCCGAAGAACACGCTTACCGACAGCACGTACACGACGTCGATCACGACCGTGGGCGGCGTGCCGACCTACACACGGGGCACGCTCCAGTCGACCAAGACCGTCCTCACGAACGTGGCTCAGAGCCGCCCGTCGCCGACCCAGGCGCTCACGCCGGTGTTTCAGTACTTCGCTTACCAGGTCGCTCCGGGCACCGATGCCGCGGGCAATCAGTACGAGATCCTCCCGGACGGTACGGCGCCGATCCCGGGGACGAGCACCACTGTGTACAACCCGCTCGCGCCCGGCGGGTCCCTGACCGCCGCTCAGGCCGCGAGCGCGGCCGAGGTGCTGATCACGCTCAGCGTCGGGCCTGCCGGCGGTTACAACGAGCGAACCAACTACTCGGATGTCGGCGTGAGCCAGAGCGACGCGATCACGTTCCGCTTCACGCCGGCTGCCAACCACGTCGGAGACGGAGCCACGTTCTCGCCATGTCAATGATCTTCAACGCTTCGGGCAGGATGCTGCGCTGGGCGCGCGCGCGTGCCTCGGCCGAGCATGGCTTCACGATGGTGATCGCGCTCGGTGTCCTGCTCGTCACGAGCCTGCTCCTCACTGCAGTGTTCTACGCGGTGTCGGGCGATATCCACATCGGCACCGAGAATCTCGCGGCCAAACGCGCCTATGCCGCGGCGGACGCTGGCGTACAGGCATACCTCTACCAGATGAACCAGAACCCGAACTACTGGGAGACGTGCGCGAACAACACCCAGAGCACGCCGGTTACCGTGCCGGGGTCGGCGGACGGCGGGACGTACACCTTCCAGCCGATCTACGCCAACGGCAACACCAGCTGTACTAGCAACGTGATCAATTCGCTGGTCGACAGCACCGACCGGTTCGATCCGCCTGGTGTTCACCGGCTCGGCTGGGGCGAGGCCCGTGGTGCAGAGGGCGATCGTGGTCAGCTTCCGGATGGACAGCCCGCTCGATTTCCTCTGGTACACGCACTTCGAAGCCGTTGACGACGGGATCCCCGGCTACAGCGCGTGCGGCGTCTTCTACCGCAACGGGCGGAACTCATCCTGCAACATCGTGTGGATTTCTGCGGACTCGATGAACGGGCCGGCGTACACCGACGACCAGTATCTGGTCAACACCGGCGCGTCGCCCACTTTCGGCCGCACGGCGAGCGACAAGATCGAGAGCTCGGCGCCCGGAACCAAGAATGCGGACGTCTGCTCGGGGAGCAACTGCCAGAACGCTGTGTTCGACGGTACGCCGGTTTACAACGCCAAGCCGATTCCCACGCCGAGCGACAACTCAGAGTTGCTCACGGACGCCCAGCAGTACGGCAACGTCTTCACCGGGACGACCACGATCGTTCTCAACGGGACGACCGCCTCGGTCACGACCTGCACGACATCCAGCACCTCGTCGTGTGCGACGAAGACCATCCCCAGCCTCGTCACCCAGCCCATCATCTACGTCAACAACGCCTCCGGCTGCACCCCCGCGGCGTATACGCCGTTCGGCGCGACCTATCCGGCCAACGGCACGGGTTACTACGGCTGCGCGGGCGACGTCTACGTGTCGGGCAACTACGCCACGCCGGTGACGATCGGCGCCGCCAACAACGTCATCATCAACGGCAGCCTGACCACCTCGGCCGACGGGTCGGGCAATCCCACCGGCGGCGCCACCCTCGGTCTGGTCGCTAACGAGTTCGTGCGTGTCATGCACGGCGTCAACGGCAGCGACTCGAGCTCCGGGTGCAGCACGACGAACATCTCGAGCCAGACGCTGACCAACCCGACGATCGATGCCGCGATCCTCGCGCTGAACCACTCGTTCATCGTCGACAACTACAACTGCGGCGCCTCCCCTGGCACGCTCAACGTCCACGGCGCGATCGCCCAGTATTTCCGAGGACCGGTCGGCGTGGCCGCCTCCGGCGGTGGCGCGCAGAACGGGTACGTCAAGAACTACAACTACGACGACCGCCTCGCGAACATCCTGCCTCCCTACCTGTTCGATATCTCCGACTCGGGCTGGCACGTCTCGCGCGAGACGCTGTGCACGCCGCCGGGCACCGGCAGCAACAGCACCACGACCTGCCAGTAGCGCTCGCCGGCCGGCGCCCTCGTGTTGTGCCGCGATACGGCGCGGGTGAGATAACGTGAGCGGTGCCGCGCCCGCCAATGCTCTGGGGAGTGGTGTAATGGCAGCACAACGGCCTTTGAAGCCGTTTGTCCCGGTCCGAGTCCGGGCTCCCCAGCCTACGACCGCGAACTCGCGCGCGTGCAAACCGCCTCAGCAGCCCGTGGCGATTGCTAGCGCCGCACACACCTCGGCTAGCTTGGCCGGTGCCAGATCGGTGATGCGCTCGGTCAGCAGCGCCTTCGGGACCACGGCGATGTTGTCGAGCGTGAGTGCGCACTCCTGAGGCATGCCGTCCTCGGGGCCGAGCAGGACTTCGGTTGGGATGCCGCGCACCGTCCGGGTCGCCGGCGCGACCAGCACTGTGCGCAGGACGGGGATGGCGGCTTGACGGGTGAGGATGCAGGCTGGATGTGCGCCGGCCTCGGGGTGCTCCATCCACCAGACCTCGCCTCGGTTCAAGGGGCGTCCCCTCGGTCCCAGGCCTCGACCCCGGCGCTCATCGTACGTGCCCCGACATCGGCGACGGCGAGCTCGTCGGCGGTCTGCGGTTGCCGGGTGTAGCCCTCGACGATCCGGCGATCTATCTCGGCTTCTCGATCGGCAGCGAGGTAGTCGGCGATTGCTTCGCGGACGAGCTCGGAGCGGCTGCGGCCTTCGCGGGTCGCGCGGGCATCTAGTCGCTCGAGGAGCTCATCGGTGAGCTGCACAAGAGTCTGCGTTCGAGCCATGACCATATTGTAGCCATATGGTCGCGTGGGACCGCAGGGACCTGCCGTGGCGGGCGTCGGAGCGTGCGCGGCCGGCGTTGACCCCGTGGTCCCGTGGTTCGCTCGCAATCCCCTACGATCCTGGACGTGGCCGCGCCTGTCGTCGTGATCCTCGCCGCCGGCCAGGGCACGCGGATGCGCTCCGCGACGCCGAAGCTGCTCCACGAGGTCTGCGGCCGGGCGATGATCGCCTGGCCGGTGGCGGCTGCCCGCGAGGCCGGCGCCGGCAAGGTGGTCGTGGTCGAGGGTCCCGACCGGCCGCTGGAGGCGTCGCTGGACGGCGAGGTCGTGTTGGCGGTGCAGCAGGAGCCTCGCGGCACCGCCGATGCGGTCAAGGCGGCGTCGGCGGCACATCGGCCCGGACGACACGGTCATCGTGCTCAACGGCGACCACCCGCTGATCACGGCCCGAGACGCTCGCCGGACTGGTGCAGGCGCACGCCCGCTCGGGCGCGGCCGCGACGCTCGCGACCGCGGTGCTCGAGGACCCGAGCGGCTACGGGCGGGTGGTGCGGGCGCCGGACGGCACGGTCGAGCGCGTGGTCGAGACCAAGGCGCCCGGCGACGCCACCGAGCTCGAGCTGCGGATCCGCGAGATCAGCACCGGCATCTTCGCGTTCGAGGGCGCGGCGCTGATCGCAGCGCTCGAGGACGTCCGCAGCGACAACGCGCAGGGCGAGCTGTACCTCCCCGACGTGCTGCCGATCATCCGGGCGCGCGAGCGGAGCGTGATCGCCCACGAGATCGACGACGCCAGCGAGCTGGGCATCAACGACCGGGTCGGGCTGGCGGCGGTCAGGGCGGTGGCGCAGCGACGGATCCACGAGCGCCACATGCTCGCCGGGGTCACGATCGTCGACCCGGCCACGACGGTGATCGACGTCGACGTGAGCATCGGTCAGGACGCCGTGATCGCCCCGTTCTCGAGCCTCCATGGCGCCACCGAGATCGGCGCCGGCGCCACCGTCGGCCCGCTGTCGACGCTGATCGACGCTCGCGTCGGCGCGCAGGCGAACGTCGTCCACTCCTACCTGAACGGAGCCGACGTCGGCGACCGTGTCAGCGTCGGACCGTTCGCCTACCTGCGGCCGGGCGCCGTCCTGCGCGAGGGGTCGAAAGCCGGCGCGTTCGTCGAGATCAAGAACTCGGACATCGGAGCGGGCGCGAAGGTCCCCCATCTGTCGTACATCGGCGACACCGACATCGGCGAGCGGACGAACATCGGCGCCGGGACGATCACCGCGAACTACGACGGGAAGAACAAGAACCGCACCTCGATCGGGGCCGGCGCGTTCGTGAGCGTCGACACGATGTTCGTCGCGCCGGTCAGTCTCGGCGACGGCGCGTACACGGCCGCCGGCTCGGTGATCACCGAGGATGTGCCCCCGGGAGCGCTCGGGATCGCGCGCTCGCGGCAGAAGAACATCGAGGGCTACGGCGAACGTCGCAAGCAGCGGGATTCGAGCTCGCGCGATCGGCCTGGCGGAAGATAAGAATGTGCCCGACGACGCTGGCCCGGGTAGCGGTGATGAGGGAGAATCCACCAGGTCGCCCGAGTAGTTCCGAGCCGACGATCCGTCCCCACTCGTTCCTACACTCGATCCAACGATGAGCCTGCTCGAGCCGACTCTCTCATCACACAGCGAGCTACAGCTGGAGTACAGCAAGCGGCTGATGCTGGTCTCCGGTCGCGCGAATCCGGGCCTGGCCGCGAGGATCGCTTCCAAGCTCGGCGTCGGGCTCGGCGGGATGACGCTGAAGACGTTCACGAACGGCGAGGTCTACTGCCGATATCAGGAGTCGGTGCGAGGCGCGGACGTGTTCATCGTCCAGCCCACGTGCGGCAATCCGGACACCGGCTTGAGCGCCAACGACGCGCTGATGGAGCTGATGGTGATGGTCGACGCGGCCGTCGGCGGCTCGGCGCACCGCGTGATCGCCGTGACCCCCTGGTACGGCTACTCGCGCCAGGACAAGAAGTCGATGCCGCGGGAGCCGATCAGCGCCCGGATGGTCGCGCGCATGCTCGAGTCGGCCGGGATCGACCGGATCCTGACGATGGACCTGCACCAGGGCCAGATCCAGGGGTTCTTCCAGAAGCCGTGCGACCACATGACCGCGCTGTTCATGCTCACGCAGTACTTCCAGGACCTCGGTCTGGACGACCTGGTCGTGGTAGCGCCCGACGCCGGCCGGGTCAAGCTGAACAAGCAGTTCGCGTCGAAGATCGGCGCGGACCTGGCGATCCTCAACAAGGAGCGCCCCAACCAGCAGGTCGCGGAGATCGGCTACGTGATCGGCGACGTGGCCGGCAAGAACGCGGTCCTCGTCGACGACATCATCGACACCGCCGGAACCCTGCGGGCGGCCGCCGAGGCCGTCTACGAGGCGGGCGCCAAGCGCGTGTACGCCGCCGCCACGCACGGAGTGTTCTCGGGCAATCCGTGGGATCAGCTCGCGGCGGCTCGGCTCGAGGAGATCGTCGTCACCGACACGATCCCGCTGCCGGCAGGGGCACCCGACAACGTGCGCGTGCTGTCGTGCGCGGACCTGCTCACGAGCTCGATCCGCCAGATCTTCACGGACGGATCCGTAAGCGACGTGTTCGGCGGCGAGAACCAGCTGTTCTAGTGGCGCGCCCGCCGGCGGACGCGCCGAATCCGGGAGAGAGTGCCCGCCGAACGAATGGGAGAGCGCGACGATCCGCAGCTCGGCCGCCGGGCGCAGAGCACCCGCGCCGCCCGCCTGATGGAGCTGCTCGGGCTGAGCGAGGACGAGCTGTGCCTGGTGCTCGACACCGACCCGCTCACGCTGCTCTCGGGCCAGCTCGAGCACCGGACGCGAGTTGCCGATCCTGCTCGATCTGCTCGACGAGGCGTCCGAGCGAGCGGGGCCGGCGGTGCTCAGGCGCTGGGTCCGCGCAGCGGGGCCGTCGGGTCGGCCGATCGACGCGCTGCTCCGCCGCGACTTCGGCGCGTTCGAGAGCGCGCTCGCGGAGCTGGCCGAGCGCGGGTTCGTGCTCAAGGGCGGCGGCTGACCGCCGTGAACCAGCCGCTCGTCCACACGCTCCGCGTCCGCTACGGCGAATGCGACCTGCAGGGGATCGCGTTCAACGCCCACTACCTCACGTACTTCGACACGAGCATGACCGAGCTGTGGCGGGCCGCGTACGGGAGCTACCAGGCGATGCTCGACCGCGGGATCGACATCGTGCTCGCCGAGGCGCAGCTGCGTTTTCGCAAGCCCGCGCGGTTCGACGACGAGCTGGCGCTATCGGTCGCGATCGCGCACCTTGGCAACACCAGCCTCGTCACCCGCCACGCCGCCCGCTGCGCAGGCGAGCTCGTGGCCGAGGGCGATCTGCGTCACGTGCTCGTGGACCTCCAGACGCTCGAGAAGACGCCGATCCCCGACTGGGCGCGGGACCGCCTCGAGCCGTGGCACGTACCGGACGGCGAGCCCGGGCAGCGTTCCGACGGACGCGCGGGGTAGGGGTTAGCGATTGTGGTCACCGATCCCGGCGTCGCGGCGCGCGAAGCCGAGGCTCGCACTCACCGCGCGCTATCGCTCGGACTGCTCGGGCTGGCGGTGCTCGCCCGGCCAGATCCCCGTGAGGTGATGGAACGTCCGGGCACTGGCACGGTCGACGGCGGCCCCAACCGCGGCCATCGTGGCCGCTTCGAGCGCGGCCGCGCCGACTACCTTCGGGAAGCTCGTCTCGGCCGTCGTCGGCCTCGGCGGCGCCTCGTCGTCGATGCGAGCCCACAACAGCTGGAAGATGCTGCTGGCGATCTTGGCGCCGATCAGGCCGGCGATGATGCCGAACGGCTTGTAAAGGATCTTCATGGTGTTCGCAGCGTACCCTCCTATCCAGCGGGATATAGCGGCGGGATGGGGTAGAAGTTAAGCTGCTGTAACTGCACGGATCGGGAGGAGGCACCCGAGATGCTCGACGAAGAGGACCCAAGGCGAGGCGAGGGCTCAGCGGAGGAGTTGCTGCGGCGGGCGCTTCTCGACGAATCGTCTTCGGTCGCCGTGTCCCTCAAGGTCGGAGGGCTGCCCCTCAGTGAGTCGGTCACGGTCATCTTCCACGGCCGCCGGGATCTCGGAACCCTTCAGACGTACGTCACGCGTGGGAGCCGTCCGGCGGGAACGACGGTCGCCGCGAGCGAGATGATGCGGGTTCCGTGCGATCTCGACCTGGCCGACGCCGACGATCGGGCTGATGCCGAGCGGCTCTACATCGAGCAGGCCACCGCGTTCCGCGACGCGCTGGTCGGCGCCGACGTCGTGCTCGACGTGTGGCGCGAGCCGCTCGGAGAACTGCTCGGGCAGCGACGTCAGCGTCGACCACTCGATCGAGCTGTCGGTTCGACTTCCCGCCCATCGACTGCTCCCGACCGCGTTGATCGCGCCGGAGCTGCGCCTTCTCGTCACGCCCGTGTGCGGCGCGCGGACGCTCGCCGAAGGCAAGCCGCCGCTCGGCATCGCGTGCGCGCAGCAGGACCTGATCCGCATCTATCCGCTGGCCGACGACCCCGAGCGGTGCGTCGAGGACTTCATGGAGGCCGCCGCCGAGCACGCGCGCGCCCTGGCACATCGGCTCGATCACCAGGAGGCGTCGGTCGAGCGCTTCCTCGAGCTGAGCGAATAGCGAGCGCGCCGCCCGCCCCGGGCGGGTTTGCGCTTAGCTTCGAGCCGTGCGGCGGGTGTACATCGTCGGGATCGCGGCCGCGATCCTCCTGTTCCTCGTGATCAGCGCCGTGCTGGCGAGGGTGTTCAGCGCGAACAGCGCCGAGCAGTCCGCGATCACGTCGCTGGTGCAGTCAGAGGCCAACGGTGACGCGAACGCGGTGGCCGGCGACATCCTCGGGTGCCGGAGCGATCCGTCCTGCCGGCGGCGGGCCGCCACGAACGCGGCGGCGCTCAAGCGCCGCGGGGCGGTCTCGATCATCCAGCTCCAACCGTCGACCAGCTTCTCGGTCGGCGGCACCGAGGGGACCGCACGCGTGGCCTGGGCCGCCGGCTCCTCACTGCCGATCGTGCAGTGTGTGAAGGTGCGTCGCGCCGGCAACCCGATCAGCGGGCTTCGCGTCGAGCTGCTCGTGGTCAGCGTGCGGATCCACACCGACGCCGCCTGCCCGGCCCATTACTAGGACTCAAGCGCGCGGGAGACCGCGCGGCGCGCGGGTGCCCTAGTGCGATCTGACCGGGGTGCGCTCGGGCTCGCGCGTCGGCCGGCGCTCGCGCCGGGGTTGCTGCTCGGAGAGCTTGCGGTGATCGCGCAGCCGGATCAGCGCCTGCTCGGCGTCGGGAAGCGGGATCCCGCCCCGCGGCGGGACAGGCGGTTTCGGCGGAAGGTCGGGACCGCGGCCCCAGCCGCCATCGGGCCCCTGATCCGGCCGGCGCGGAGGGATCTCCGGCTGGTCGCGCAGCGCGGGGATGATCAACACCGCCGCACACACGAGCCCCAGGAGGTGCATCCCGGCGATCATCAGCATCAGCTGAGCGTCGCCCGACATAAAGTCAAGCTTAGCGCCTGGCTGTCCGCGGGTGAAGAGGGTTCTGCGGTCGGTTGCGGTAACCGTTTGGGGGTCGGGCGGCGCGGCGTTCGGGGCCCGCGCCGGCGCGGGCATCGGCCGGCTGGGACGCGGAAAGGGTGCGGAAAGGGTGCGGAAAGGGCGCGGAAATCGGGCGCAAAACGCCGTTGGGCCCTCGTGGCCGCCCGCCCGCTACCATCGCCGCTCATGGCGAACGGGCAGACCACCGCGCTTGCAGTCGAACTTCGCGAGCCCTCCGGATCGCGGGCAGCGCGCCGGCTGCGCCGCACCGGCAACGTGCCCGGTGTGGTCTACGGCGGCGGCGAGGAGCCGATCGCGTTCAACGTGGACGCGCGGCTGCTGCGGAACGCGCTGGCCCATGCCGGCGCGGTGCTCGAGTTGAGCATCGGCGGCGACGCGGGCACGCCGGTTGTGGTCAAGGAGATCGCACGCCACCCCGTGACCGGCGACACGGTCCACATCGACATGCTGCGGGTCCGGCTCGACCAGACGATCAACGCGACGGTCGTGCTCGACCTTGTCGGCGCGGAGGACTCGCCCGGCGTCAAGGAGGGCGGCGTGCTCGAGCAGGTGGCGCGCGAGCTGACGATCGAGGCCCTCCCCACGGACATCCCCGACTCGATCCAGTACGACGTCTCGGCGCTGGTGATCGGCGACACGGTCACGCTCGAGTCGGTCACCCCGCCCGCTGGCGTCACGCTGCTCGACGACCCCGAGACGGTCATCGCCACGCTGTCGCCGCCGAGGCTCCAGCTCGAGGAGGAGCCCGGGATCGAGGAGGAGACCGAGCTGGTCGCCGAGGGCGAGACCGGCGAGGAGGCCGAGGCGGAGGCCGGCGAAGAGAGCGCCGGCGGCGAAGGCGGGGACGAGGGCGAGTAGCCCGCCCGAGCCGAGTTGCCGGGCGAAGCACCTGTCGATTGGCTCATCGTCGGGCTCGGGAATCCGGGCGCCGAGTACGACGGCACGCGCCACAACGTCGGGTTCGAGGTCGCGAACGTGCTGGCGGACCGCTGGTCGCTGCCGAAGGCCAAGTCGAAGTACCGCGGCCTGTTGACCGACGGGCGGACCGGTCCGGGCGGGCCGCGGGTGGCGATCCTTCGCCCGACGACCTACATGAACGATGCCGGCGATTCGGTCTCACCGGCGCGCGGCGCGCTCAAGGTCGAGCTCGATCACGTGCTGGTGCTCCACGACGAGATCGATCTCCCGTTCGGGGAGATCCGTGTCCGCACGGGCGGTGGCCTTGCCGGCCACAACGGGCTGAAGTCGCTCAAGGCGCGGCTCGGCTCGCCCGACTTCGCCCGTGTCAGGATCGGCGTGGGGCGTCCGCCGACGACCGATCCGGACCGGGTCGCCGCCTACGTGCTCGGCCGCTTCCGCGAGCCCAAGGACGAGGTTCGGATGCTGATCGACCGCGCCGCCGACGTGGCGGAGGAAACCGTGCTAGCCGAGTCCGCTTGACTCGAGCCCGCGCGGGAACGAGAACCTAATCGCCGGCTGCCGGCGTCCGGCCGCCCGCCGCGCGATCGCCGGCGCCGCGTACCACGACCCGACCACGAACCGCATTACCGGGCCGAAGCTGTACGCCGCCGGCGCGCCGACGAAATGCAGCCCCGCCACCGAGGACTCGAGCCCGGGCCCGAGCACCGGATAGCCGCCGGCGAGCTCGAGGTCCGCCAACACCCCGCTATCTAGGAACGGGTATCGCCGCACGTCGATGCTGAACCCCGTTCCCAGCAGGACGTGGTCGACGGTCCGCGTCGACCCGTCGCTCAAGGACAGCTCGACCGCGCCGCCGTCCACCCGAGCCCCGACCACCGACCCGCCGCACGAGATCGGCACGTCGCGGAGCCGCGGCCGCAACCAGCCGGCGCCGGCGGGCCGAATGCACCGGTAGGAGATCGTCGGATGGAGCGATTCGGGGACCTTGCGGAAGACGTCGGGCGCCGCCGCGATCCAGCCGTTCAAGCGGCCGCCGACATCGGTTGGGGGAAGCGAGACGACCTCCTTCAGCACCTGTCCGGCGCTGCGGCTCGGGGGCACGCGGCCGCTGAGCTCGCCCAGCCACCGGATTGACGGCGCCCGCGCGAGCACCTCGACGCCGGCGCCGGCCTCGTGCAGCAGCGCTGCGGACTCGAGTGCGCTCTGGCCGGAGCCGATCACCGCGGTCCGCATGCCGGCGAACCCCGCCAGATCGGCGTGCTCATACGAATGTGACGCGACCGTCCGCGGCAGCGACGCGAATGGCTCCGGGCAGTTCATGAACGGCGACAGCCCCGCGGCCACGATCACGCGCGAGGCGGCCAACTCCTCGCCACCGTCCACGGCCACCCGGAACGCGGCGTCGTCCCGGGCTATCGAGATCACGCGACGCGTATCGACGTCGGGCACGGCCGTGCGCTGGAACCAGCGTCCATACTCGACGAACTCCTCGACCGTGATCGTGGGGTTGCTGACGCGTGTGCTCTGCGCTCGCTCGTAGGCATCGATCGTCAGCTCCTGATCCGGATCGGCGATGTGGCTCGAGCGCCGGCGCGAGCGCAGCAGCATACCCGCGGGCATGTGCGCGTACCACGACTCGAGCGGCTCGCCGAACGACACCGTGGGGATTCCCGCGTGCCGGAGATGGGCGGCGACCGCGAGCCCGTTCGGCCCTGCCCCGACGATCACCGCCGGCAGTCGCGCCCCCGGCGAACGCCGCGAACCACGACCGCGCGCGAGCGCCGTCCCGCCGAGCTCGAGCACGCGCGCCACCCCTGGTCCCGGGTCAGAGCGACGGCCAAACGCGTGCACCACCCGCCGGCGCCGACGCAACACTCCGGCCGCTGCCATGGCGTTGCCGGCACGCAGCTGCCACAGGCCATGGCAGATATCGGCGTCCGTCCACCGGTAGAACACGCCGGCCACGGCCGCCACCGGATCAGGATCCTCGCCGAGCAAGTGCCGGCACCACACCGCCGGCAGGTTGGCGCCGGCGCCGATCGCGAGCGCGAGCGACCCGTAGGGACGCGGGTTCATGTCGATCGCGTGCCAGCGCCCGCTGGCGGATTCGATCAACTCGAGCTCGAACATGCCCTCCCAGGCCAGGTCCTCGAGCAGGCCGACGACCTGCCGGCGCAACTCGATGGGGGCCGCGACCGTCTCGGAATAGCACGCGTTGCCGGCGGGCGGATGCCACGTCCGGTGGTAGCGCGAGAACGCCTCGCCGAGCAGGCGGCCGCCCGCGAACACCCCGGCGAACGACACCACCCCGCCGTCGTCGCGGCGCTGGACGAGCCCGGCCCCGCCGAACGTGCCGATCGCCCGCGCCAGCGCGTCGGCGTCCGCGGCCCAGACGGTGCTGAACCGCCGCGGCGGCGTCACGCTGTCGCTGATCGTCGTCAGCGGCTTCACGAGCACCGGAAAGCCGAGCTCGCGCGCGACGGCGAGCGCGGCTGCCGAGTCGGCGCACGCGACCGTCAGCGGGGGATCGAGACCGTGACGGGTGGCCGTCGCCGAGAGGTCGGATTTGTCCAGTGCCCGTGTCACTCGTTCGTGGGCGGGCAGTCCGAGTCGCACATGGGGTTCGAGCCGGGCCCGGCCTGAAGACACGCGCAGCAGCGAGGCGTCGGCGCCGGGAATCAGCACGCTGAAGCTGCCTCCGGACACCGCGCGCTCGAGCGCATCGACGAACGCGTCAGGCTCTGTCAGCGGGCCCGCGACGACCAGGCGCTCGCTGACCGAACGCGACAGAGAAGCGGGAGCGAGCCACGCTGGTGCGCCGGCGGCCACCGTGACGTCGAAGCCGTCGGCGGCGAGCCCTCGAGCCACCGCCACCACCGCTCTCGTCTCGCCGTCGGTAACCAGGATTCGTCGTGCACTCATGCGCGGGGCTACCACCGTATCGGCAGGCCGTGCGACACGGTCCAGGGCCGCTGCAGACGACCTAGACTCGGTAGTGGATGCTTCGCGCTCTTCTAAGCCACGCCGAAGACGATCCGCAGGCCGCCAAGCTCGCCGAACAAGGGGGTCGCGCTTTCGTCTCCCAGTCGCTGCGCCCGTACCTGCTCGCCGCGCTCCTGGACCGCGACCCGACGACGCCCGCGATCGTCGTCGCCGGCGACGACCGAGCCGCTCGCGACCTCGCGGCCGGACTCAAGACGTGGCTCGAGCCACGCGTCGTGCGCTACTACCCGAGCCGCGGCGTCGCGTACGAGTCGCACCTGACGCCGCCACCGCACCTCGTAGGCCTCCGGATCGCAGCGCTCGACGCGCTGCTCGAGGCGCGTGCTGAAAATTCCGCCAAGAAGGCGGAAAATTCAGCACGGGAGTTGGTACAGGCCCCCGTTGTGGTCGTGAGCGCGGTGGCCCTGTCGGAGAAGGTCCCCGACCCGGCGCTCAGGCCCCACGGCTTCACGCTCACGCAAGGCGATCTGCTCGACCTCGACGAGACGGCGCGCGACCTGGTCGCCGCCGGCTACGAGCACGTCGACCAGGTCGAGGACCGGGGACAGTTCGCGATCCGCGGCGGCCTGCTCGACGTGTTCCCCGCGACCGAGGACCGGGCCGTGCGCGTCGATCTTTTCGGCGACGAGATCGAGTCGCTCCGGTGGTTCTCGACGTTCACCCAGCGCTCGCTCGGCGACGCGGAGATCGTCGAGATCGAGCCCGCCGCCGAGCTTTCCGAGGAGCATCGCGAGCTCGCCGAGATCGCCGCGCTCGAGAACGAGGCCGACCGGCCCGACATCGCCGAGCTTCTCCCGGTGGGCGACTTCCACCCGTTCCTGGCGCTGGTGCCGGAAAACGCGAGCATTGTGATCGCCGGCGAGGAGGACGTCGCGCCGGCGCTCGCCGATCACTGGCAGGACGTCAGCGCCGCGTTCCGCGACCGGGATGCGCGTCATCTGTACGTCGACGCGAATGAGATCGACCAGACGCTCAAGCAGCGCGCCCGGATCCGGCTGTCGAGCATCGATCAGGATCAGCCGTTCTCGTTCCGCGCCCAGTCGGCCGACCTCCAGGCCCGCAGCCTGAAGGAGGCCGAGCCCGAGCTCGAGAAGCTCCACCGGTCGGGCTACCGCACAGTGGTCACGTTCGCGCGCCGCGGCGAGGGCGAACGCGCGGCCTACAACCTCGGGCGCCTCAAGGTCCATTGGCTCGAGAGCGACGACGGGCCACTGGACGGCCGCATCACGTTCGCCCACGCCAGGCTTCAGAACGGGTTCATCGCGCCGCAACTCCACCTCGCGGTGATCCCCGAGCACCGCCTGTTTCATCGCCGGCGCGCCACCGAGGGCGACGGCGGGGACCGAACCAAACGCCGGCGCGGCGTGCTGCGGAGCTTCTCCGACCTGCGCACCGGCGACATCGTCGTGCACGAGGACCACGGGATCGCGCGGTTCGCGGGGTTTGACACGAAGACGGTCGCGGACGTCACGCGCGACTACCTGTACCTCGAGTACGCCGGCTCGGACCGTGTGTTCGTGCCGGTCGACCAGCTCGCGAAGATCAGCCGTTACGTCGGCGCCGGCGGTGCGCATCCGCCTCTCTCGAAGCTGGGCGGGACCCGTTGGGACACGATCAAAGCGCGTGCGAGAAGAGCAGCCCAGGAGCTCGCCGGCGAGCTGCTCAACCTGTACGCCGAGCGCAAACGGCGAGAGGGTCACGCGTTCCCTTCCGACAGCGACTGGCAGCGCGACTTCGAGGACGCGTTCCCGTTCACCGAGACGCCCGACCAGCGCGACGCGATCGAGATGGTCAAGGCCGACATGGAGGCCCCGCGCCCGATGGACCGGCTGATCTGCGGCGACGTCGGCTACGGCAAGACCGAGGTCGCGCTGCGGGCCGCGTTCAAGGCCGTCCAGGACGGCAAGCAGGTGATGCTGCTCGTGCCGACGACGATCCTCGCCCAGCAGCACTACGGCACGTTCACCGAGCGGCTCAAGGACTATCCGATCACGATCGAGCACGCCTCGCGGTTCCGTCCGGCCGCCGAGCAGCGCGAGGCCGTCAAGCGGTTCAGCGAGGGCAAGGTCGACATCCTGATCGGGACCCATCGGCTGCTCTCGCGCGATGTGCGCCCCAAGGATCTTGGCCTGCTGATCGTCGACGAGGAGCAGCGGTTCGGGGTCAAGCAGAAGGAGCTGCTGCGCCAGCTCAAGCTGAAGGTCGACGTGATCGCGATGAGCGCCACGCCGATCCCGCGCACGCTCCAGATGTCGATGGCCGGCGTCCGTGACATCAGCGTGATCGAGACGCCGCCCGAGGGCCGTCGCCCGATCAAGACCTACGTCGGCGAGTACGACGAGGAGATGGTCAAGGGCGCGCTGCTCCGCGAGCACCAGCGCGGCGGCCAGGCGTTCTTCCTGCACAACCGGATCGAGTCGATCGACGAGACCGCCGAGCGGCTGCGCGCGCTGTGCCCGGGGATGAAGTTCGAAGTCGCGCACGGGCAGATGGACGAGCGCGAGCTCGAGGCGCGGATGCTCGCGTTCCTGCGCGGCGACGCCGACGTGCTCGTGTGCACCAGCATCATCGAATCGGGGATCGACATCCCGCAGGCCAACACGCTGCTCGTCGAGCGATCGGACACGTTCGGCCTCGCGCAGCTGTACCAGATCCGCGGGCGGGTGGGGCGGTCAAGAGAGCGCGCGTATGCCTATCTCCTGTATCCATCCGCGGCGGCCCTCACCCCCGATGCTGCGCAAAGACTGTCCGCCCTTTCGGACTACACGGAGCTCGGCGCCGGCTTCAAGATCGCGATGCGCGACCTGGAGATCCGCGGCGCCGGCAACCTGCTCGGCGACGAGCAGTCCGGGCACGTCGCGGCGCTCGGATTCGAGCTTTACATGCAGATGCTCGACGAGGCGGTGGCGGAGGCCGCCGACGGCGCCGACTCCGACGACGACTGGGAGCCGGTGCGCCTCGACGTGAACGTCGACGCGTACGTGCCGGCGGACTACATCCCATACGAGCAGGCCAAGGTCGACGTGCACCGCCGGATCGCCGGCGCGCGCGAGGTCGCGGACCTGATGCAGCTCCGCGACGAGCTCGAGGACCGGTTCGGCGAGCTGCCCGAGCCGTTGCGCAACCTGATCGCGCTCCAGCAGGCGCGGATCAAGCTCGGTCAGGCCGGCGCGCGCGCGGTCACGTTCCGCAACGGGCGCCTCGCGGTGACGCCGATCGAGCTCGATTCGGTCCGCGCCAAGCGGATTCGCCAGGAGATCCCCGAGGCGCTGTACGAATCGGGCAAGTCGCAGCTATCGATGCGTGTTCCCGAGGATCCGGTCAAGCGTTTCCCGGCGGTCGTCAAGGCCGCCGACGTGCTGCTGGCGATCACGCGCGAAGCCGCGTAGGGCCATTCTTAGGCCATTCTTCACGCCACCTGGCGAGACCCTCGCTACCATCACCCCCCGATGAAGATCCGTAGTTCGATTCTGGCGCTAGGCGCCTTTTTTGTGATCGCAGTCGGTATCTCGGCCTGCGGCAGCGGCGTTCCCGGTAACGCGGTCGTCGACGTCGCCGGCAATCCGATCTCGACGCAGGCGGTCAATCACTGGATGTACATCGCGGCCAAGAGCGCGGCGGCGCAGCAGAGCCCGACTTCGCCGGTGATCGTCCCGAACGATCCGCCGCAGTTCACCAAGTGCATCGCGCTCGCCAAGAAGGACATCCCGACCCTCGCGAAGACGCCGGACAAGACGGTCCGGGGCGAGTGCCAGCAGGCGTTCAACCAGCTCAAGAGCTCGGTGCTGGACTTCCTGATCAAGGCGTACTGGTACCAGGCCGACGCCGCCAAGCTCGGCATCAAGGTCACTGACGCACAGGTCCAGAAGGCGTTCAGCGCGGCGCGGGCGTCGCAGCCGACTGTCGCCACGGCGGCGGGGCTCAACTCCTTCCTCAGCCAGACCGGCCAGACGCTGCCGGACCTCCTGTACCGCTTCCGGATCAGCTCGATCCAATCGAAGCTCGTCGCCAGGCACACCAAGGCCGTCACCCAGGCGCAGATCCAGGCGTTCTACAACAGCCATCAGTCGCAGTTCGGGACGCAGGAGACGCGCAACCTGAAGATCGTGCTGGCCTCGAGCCAGGCCCAGGCGCTCGCGGCCAAGAAGGCGCTGAGCTCCGGCCAGAGCTGGGCCACGGTCGTCAAGAAGTATTCGATCGACCCCACCACGAAGAGCACCGGTGGCGTGCTGAACGGGGTCAGCAAGGGGCAGGAGGATGCGGCCCTCGGCACCGCGGCGTTCGCGGCGCCGGCCAACAAGCTACTCGGGCCGGTCAAGGGTCAGTTCGGCTACTACGTGTTCGAAGTGACGAAGATCGCCCCAGGCACGCAGCAGTCGCTGGCTCAGGCCTCGACGCTGATCAAGCAGCAGCTCACCTCCCAGGCGTCGACGAGCGCCCAGACCGCGGTCGACAACACGGCCAAGAAGCACTGGCTCGACCAGACCACGTGCACGGCCGCGTACGCGATAGCTGACTGCAAGGGCTACAAGGCCCCGAAGACGGCCACCACGTCCTCCAGCGCCACCGCGACCACGGGGTGACCTCGCCGGAGCCCCCGGCGATTGCCGAGGCGCTCGCCCGGCTCGACGCGATCACGCGCCGGCTGCGCGTGGAATGTCCCTGGGACCGCGAGCAGGACGAGCGCTCGATCGTGCCCCACACGGTCGAGGAGTCCTACGAGCTCGCCGACGCGGCCCAGCGCCGTGACGACGCGAAGATGGTCGACGAGCTCGGAGACGTCCTGTTTCAGGTCCACTTCCTGGCGCTGCTGCTCGAGGAGCGGGGCGCCGGCGATCTGGCACGCGTGGCCACGGACGTCACCGACAAGCTGATCCGCCGCCATCCGCATGTGTTCGCAGACGTCGAGGCCGAGACCTCGGGCGAGGTCCGCCGGAACTGGGACCAGATCAAGCAGCGCGAGCCCGGCCGCGAGGCCGGCGTGTTCGGGGAGGTCCCCGAGAACCTCCCGGGACCCCTGTACGCCCGCAAGGTGCAGCGCCGTGCGGCGACGAGCGGGTTCGACTTCCCGGGCGTCGAGGGACCGCTGCAATCCGTCCGCGATGAACTGGAGGAGCTCAAAGCGGCGTCGACCGAGGACGAGCGCTTCCATGAGCTCGGCGACGTGCTGTTCGCGGTCGTCAACGTGGCGCGGAAACTGGCGCTCGACCCGGAGCTCGCGCTCCGCGCGGCGGCCGACCGGTTCAAGGCCCGCGTGCAGGCCGGGGGTGAGCTCGCCGCATCCGAAAACCGTTCCTGGAACGATCTCGCTCCCGATGAGCAGCTCGCCTACTACGCCAGAGCGCGCCTGACCGAAGGAGGGCTCCGACCCGAATGAGCCAGATCGAGCACGTACACGCCCGGCAGGTGCTGGACAGCCGAGGCAACCCGACCGTAGAGGTGGAGCTCAGCGTCAGGTCCGGCGCGTGGGGGCGCGCGATCGTGCCGTCCGGCGCCTCGACCGGAGAGTTCGAGGCCACCGAACTCCGCGACGGCGGCTCGGACTGGAACGGGAAGGGCGTGACGGGAGCCGTCGAGAACGTCAACGGCGAGATCGCCACCGCGGTGCGTGGCCAGGACGCCTCGAGCCAGGCCGCGCTCGACCGGATGCTGATCACCTTGGACGGGACGCCGAACAAGTCGCGGCTAGGCGCGAACGCGATCCTGGCGGTGTCGCTGGCCGCCGCCTACGCCGCCGCGGCCGAGGAGAGGCTGCCGCTGTGGCGCTACCTGGGCGGGGAGAGTGCGCACGTGCTGCCGGTGCCGATGATGAACGTGATCAACGGCGGCGCACACGCGGACAACGCGATCGACTTTCAGGAGTTCATGATCGTCCCGGTAGGCGCCGCGAGCTTCCGGGATGGACTGCGGATGGGTGTCGAGGTGTACCACTCGTTGAAGAAGACGCTGCACGATCGAGGGATGTCGACTGCGGTCGGCGATGAAGGAGGATTCGCGCCGAACCTCGAGTCCAACGAGGCCGCGCTCGGGGTCCTGGTCGATGCGATCGGCGCGTCGGGCTACGTCCCGGGAGACCAGGTCGCGATCGCGCTCGACCCGGCGGTCTCGGGGCTGATCAAGGACGGGTCCTACGTGCTCGAGCACGAAGGCCGGACGCTGACCCCCGAGCAGCTCACCGACTACTGGGCCGAGCTAGTCGACCGGTACCCGATCATCTCGCTCGAGGATGGGATGGGCGAGGAGGACTGGGCCGGGTGGGCGGTGCTGACCGAGCGCCTTGGCGACAAGCTCCAGCTCGTCGGCGACGACATATTTGTCACGAACACCGACCGGCTCCAGCGCGGAATCGACGCCGGCGTCGCGAACTCGATTCTGATCAAGGTGAACCAGATCGGGACGCTCACCGAAACGTTGGCGGCGATCCGGATGGCGCGCGAGAACGGCTACACCTGCGTCATGTCGCACCGGTCGGGGGAGACCGAGGACGTGACGATCGCGGATCTGGCCGTCGCCACCGGTTGCGGGCAGATCAAGACGGGCGCGCCGTCGCGTAGCGATCGCGTTGCGAAGTACAACCAGCTGCTACGGATCGAGGAGGCGCTTGGCGCCGACGCGCGCTACCCCGGGCGCAGCGCGTTCCGAGCGTAGGCTCGCGCCGCCGGGCTTGCACGTTCGCATGCGGAAGGAAGGATCGCGCGCGCGTCGAACGAAGGCCGCAGCGGATGCCTTCAGCCCGTACCGCCACCGCGCCACCGCGCCGGCAAACCAGTCGCAAGGCGACCCCGCGAACGCGACGGGTGGCGAGCCGGGGACTCCGGGGCCGGGTGCGGTGGGACCGCGTTGGCCGGGTCAGCCTGCTGGTAGTCGTGGCCGTGGTCGCGGGGCTGTACGTGCAGCGCGGGCTCGCGTACTTCGCGGTGCGCTCCCAGGCCGCTCAGCAGCGCGCGATCGTGAATCAGCTGGTCCGCTCGAATGCGAGCCTGCGCGCGCAGCAGCGCTCGCTGAACGAGCCGGCGACGATCCTGACCGATGCCCGCGCGCTCGGGATGGTGAAGCCGGGCGAGCATCCGTACGAGGTCACGGGGCTGCCGGGTCGCTGAATCGCCGTCGCCTCGCGCGGGCGTGGCGCGGGCGGAGGGAGTAGCCCGTTGCCGGCGCTGCGATTTGACGATGTCATCGGCCTGTGGCGCGAGGGAGAGCGCCGGCTCGCCCAATCCGATCCGGTCGACCGGCCGGCGCTCGAGCGGGTCACCGACGAGATCGTCACCGCCCTTCGCCGGCGGATCGGCGGGACGTTCACGACCGAGGAGCTCGCGCGCTTCTACGGCGAGCAGGGAACCGACTGGTGCTTCGACATCGCGACGCGCGTGGCGCCCGGCAATCCCGCGGCCTGGGATCTGACGACGGTCGCCGGCGCGGCGTTCGCGCGGTACGTGCGTGAGGCCTCTGACTACGCCGGCGGTGGGCGCGTCGTGCAGGAGTGACGGCTCGGCCGGCGGCTACTCGCCGTCGCCGTTGCCGTTGCCGTTGGCGTCGTCCGAGTCGGCGTCGTCGTCGCCGACTCGACGGATCACGATCTGATCCTCTTCGATCGACACCTCGACCGGCCGGTGACCGGCCCAGTACTCGGCGTAGATCGGGTCGTCCTGGACGGCGGGATCGAGCCACAGGCCGTAGCCCTCGTCGCCGTGGTCGAACGTCGCCTCGAGCGTGGTCGCCTTACGCCGGCTGGTTCGCCGGCCGCCGCGGCGCCCGCGCCGGCGCTTGGCCGGCGCCTTCTCGCCCTCGTCCTCGTCTTCATCCTCGTCAGGCTCCTCGGCGCGCTGCGCCTCGGCGGCTTCGAGCTCGGCGGCGATCAGCGCGTCGTCCTCGGCTCGGAGGTCGATCTCGTCGTCGAAGTCGACGCCCGCGCCGACGTCGGGGTCCGCGCCGGGCTCCAGCCCCTGCTCGCGCTTGAACGCCTGGATCTGCTGCACGGTGACCTCGAGCTGGTGCGCGATCCAGGCGTCGGTGCGCCCTTGGCGTACCCAGCCGCGGATGCGGTTCAGCTCGGGTCGTAACGATCTGCGGGCCATCTACGGCGCGGAGACTAGTACAGGCAACGGTTGGAGCGCGGCGGGAGGCGTAGTCGGCCGCCGATCGATCCCCCGGTTTGGGCCGTTAGCGAGTGACCGTTGCACATCCTCCACATGGCTTGTGTACCGCAGATCCCAACCGGTATGCTGGCCTTGGCGGACCGGACCCTCATGGACATGAGTGGTCCGGTTGCCTCGTTGACGACCAGGCGAGCAGGGAGGCACATCCCCAAATGTTGGTACTCACCCGCAAGTCCAACCAGAGCATCATGATCGGCGATGACATTGAGGTCTCCGTACTGGCGATCATGGGCGAGAAGGTGCGAATCGGGATTCAGGCCCCGCGCGACATCCCGGTGTTTCGCAAGGAGGTATATCTCGAGATCCAGCAGGAGCGTCTCGGCTCCGGCAAGGGTGCTCGCGAAGAGGTCGACGCGGCGCTGCGTGGCCTGGGAGAGGGCACCTAGAGAAGTCCGCTCGGCGGTCGGCGCGGGATCGGAAGTCCCGAGCGGTCAGCCGAGCAGGTAATAGAGCGTTTCGAACATCGCGATCGTCACCACGACCGCAGTCCCGATCAGCGTGGTGACGAGCAGCCAGAAACGAACCGAGCTGCGCTTCTTCTCGCGCTCACGCCGTCGTTTGCGTGAGCGCGAGCGCGCTCGCCGCATCATGCGGTCGTCGCGGCGCCGGTCCAGTTGCATCTCCTGCCGGAACTCCTGCTCGAGTTCGGCGAGACTCTGGCGCATCTTCATCGCCATGCCGCCGCGAGCCTACCAAGCTCGGACGGCCGGCGTTATGTAGAGGTAGGAAAGACTCGTTTTTAGCGGTCGTCGACGTACTTACGCGGGCGGCCGCTAGTGAACTGCCTGGCCTTCGTACACCTTCACGAAGTGCAGGTAGTTGTCGGCGATCTGCTTTGCCGCGGTCTCGCGATCGAGGTCGTTGCCGAGCCAGCCCTTGAGCGCGTCCCACCAGATCGAGCGGCCGATCGCGAACCCGATGAAGCCGTCGACCGGAGCGGCCTCCCGGAGCCACTGCTCGACCTTCTCGGTCGACGCGCCGCGCCCCAGGAGCACGCACGTGACGCCTTCACGGCCCTGGCCGGTGCGGGCCTGCTCGGCGAGCATCGCGGCGTCGGACTGCTCGTCGACGCCCTCGATCTTCCACACGTCGACCTCGACGCCGAAGTTCTGGGCGTCCTCGATCGCGCGACGCATCAGCTCCGGCCGGAGCTCGGCGTCGTAGCGGTCGGTGTCGGCGCCCACCGATGCGAGCTGCTCGTCGGTCGCGGGGACCAGGAGCTCAAACAGGAACTTCCGATCGTTGTCGTGGAGCCAGTCGGCGAGCCTCTTCAACCGTCCGAGCTGCACCTCGTTCATGTCGGCGTCGCCGTCGGGGTTGTAGCGGACGAGCACCTTCGAGAAGTCCGGGTTGAACTTCTCGATGTGCGCGGGGAAGTCGTCGCCGTACTGGAAGTCGAAGTCGTCCTGCCCGGATTTCTCGACGGGCATCGCCAGCTTCAGTCCGTGCTCGCGCGCACGCTCGGGGATGTTCGAACCGAACTGCTCGTCGACGAGCACGCCGGTGGCGCCCGCCTCCGCGCCCTCGCCGACGGCGACGAGCATGCCCTCGAAGATCAGCCGCTTGGCGTCGTCGATCTGCTCGGTTTCCTCCGGTGTCGGATCGCCCTCGATCCCGAACATCTTCTTCTGGAACGACCCACGATGATCGAACGCGAGGATGTACAGCTTGCCGTCGTATCCGAGAGCCATCTGAGCTCCCCTTTCGTTCCGGTGTTAGGTGGTGGGGTTCAGTCTACGGCCAGTGGTCACGCTAGCCTGCGCCGCGATGGAGCACAAGTTCCAGGTCCGGGAAGCTCCGTTCACGATCGGGGTCGAGGAGGAGCTGATCGAGCGCGGCAAACGGGGCCTCGCGACAGGTCGTGGTCTACGAGGCGAACCACGATCTGCGCGACGTCATGGCCGAGATTGTCGCCGCGACGGCCGTCTAGGCGCTGACCGGTAACACGAGCCCTGTTCCGGACCGCCCGACCTTCGTACAATCGTTTGGCGATGAGCACCGGCGGCCCGGACCTGTTCGTAATTTGCAAGAACTGCCAGTCCGAGGTGAGCCCGTACATAACCGAGTGCCCGTACTGCGGCAGCCGGCTGCGCAAGCGGGCACCGAAGCTCGACCGCGAGGGCCGCGTCGCCGAGCGCAGGCGCCGGGCGCCCGCCCCGTCGCTGTCGCGCCTGCGCCGCGACGAGATCCCGGGGATCCGCGGCGAGTCGCGGCCGTACGCGACGATCGCGCTGGTCCTGGCGGGGTTCGCTGGAACGCTCCTGTGGCGAGCTGCGCTCGTCGGCAGTACCCACGCGGTCGAACTGTGGGCGCGGTACGGCACGCACCTGTGGTGGCGGCTCCTGGTGGCGCCGTTCACCTATACCAACACCGGCTACGCGATCGTCGCGCTCGGCACGATCGCGGTCTACGGCTGGCTGCTCGAGCGCCGGCACGGTCCCGTGCTCGTGCTGGTGCTGTTCGGGATCGCGACCGTCGGCGGGGCGGCGGTGACCGCCGCCAGTTCGTCGCTCCCGCTCGCGCTCGGCGCCAACGGCGGCGCGCTGGCGCTGCTGATCGCGTGGGCGATCCCGGATCTGCTCTCGCTCCGCGCCGGCGAGGACATCGACGGCGACCTTCTGGGCACCGCCGTGATAGCGGGCGTGGTGGCGCTGATGCCGCTGGCGGCGCCCGGGGCGAGCTGGGTGGCCGCGGGGGTCGGAGTGTTGGCGGGGATCCTCGTCGGGCTCCCGCTCGCACTGACCGGCGAGCGCTGATCAACCCCAGCCGGCCGGGCCCACCGACGTATGATCAGAAGCGCCCCGTGGTCGACCGCGCCTACACCGACGCCGAGCTTGAGGCTGCGATCGCAGCGATTGCCGATCCAGAGCGGCTGCGAGACGCGCAGGAACTAGTCGCCCGGACAGCGCCGGCGCTGCAGCACGTGCTGGCCGCTGCGCTCGAGGAGGGCGGATGGTTCGACACGGCTCACAGCCAGGCCGTCCAGGAGGCGACCGGGTACGACGACTCCGCTGAACGGTTCCGCGCGGTGCAGACGATGCTCGCCGAGGAGACCCGCCTGGGGATGCTCGTCGGCGTCGCGGTCGGGTTCGAGCTGGCGCGCGAGCTCGGTGGTGAGCCCGGCGCCCCGGGATCGCAAACGAAAGAGGAGGATTGAGAAGAGATGGATGTGCGCTTTCTGGGACACGCTTGCTTCGAGCTCTCCGACGGAGACACGACCGTTCTGATCGACCCGTTCCTGACCGGCAATCCGAAAGCCGCGATCAGCGCCGACGACGCCGCCGCCACCACGATCCTGCTGACCCACGGCCACGGCGACCACATCGGCGACACGGTCGCGATCGCCAAGCGCACCGGCGCGCCGGTGGTGGCGATCGTCGAGCTCGCCGGCGAGCTCGGCGAAGAGGGGTTGGACGTCCGCGACCCGAACCTCGGCGGCACCGTCAAGTTCGACTGGGGCTGGGTCAAGCTCGTGCCGGCGTGGCACACCTCGACCACCCCCAAGGGCACCGTCAACACACCGGCGGGTCTCGTGATCAACTTCGCGGACACGATCGTCTACCACCTCGGGGACACCTGCGTGTTCTCGGACCTGCAGCTCGTCGGAAAGCGCACGCCGATCGACGTCGCGCTGATGTGCATCGGCGGCCATTACACGATGGACCGCACCGACGCCGTCGACGCGGCCGAGCTGATCGGCGCCAAGACCGTGATCCCCTGTCACTACAACACGTTCCCGCCGATCGAGACCGACGCCGACGCGTTCAAGTCAGACGTGGAGTCGGCGACGAGCTCGGGCGTGGTCGTGCTCGACCCCGGACAAGCGCACTCGACGTGACCCATGCGATCGTCCTGATCCAGGCGGACCGCTCGGCGCTGGCGACGCTCGGCGGCGAGCTGGCCGGCCTCGACGGCGTCGCCGAGGCCTACTCGGTCACCGGCGAATGGGACTTCGTCGCGCTGCTGCGACTGCGCCACCACGAGGAGCTGGCGACCGTGGTGACCGGCCAGCTCTCGCAGCTGTCGGGGGTGGTGCGGACACAGACGATGGTGGCGTTCGAGGTCTACTCACGACACGACCTCGAGGCGCTGTTCTCCGTCGGGCAGTAATCCGCGCTTGCGAGTCGCGGTAGTAGCGGAGTGGTACCCGTCACCGGGCGATCCTGTGCTCGGGATCTGGGCGCACCGGCAGGCGGTTGCGGCGCGGGACGCGGGCGCGGACGTACGAGTGCTGGCATTGCGTCGCCCGGTGCCACCGCTGTCGGTGGCGCGGCGCCTTTTTCATCTTCCCCCGGCCACCGGGGCGCTCAGCCGCTGGGTCGCGGGGGCCCGGTCATCGTTGCGGCCGATGACGCTGGACGGGCTCGAGGTCCTGCCTGTGCCGTTCGTGGCGCCGCCGCGCCCGATGTCATACGGCACTTGGGGCTACTGGATCACTCCGCCCTTGCGCGTAGCCCTCGACCGCCTGTACGCGTCGTGGCCGTTCGACGTTCTTCACGCTCATCTGCTCGCGCCGACGGGTCACGCCGCCGCTCATTGGATCCGCCGCCGGCCGCCGGCGACGCGCCCGGCATTCGTCGTCTCGGCCCACGGCGGCGACATGATCAACGTGCCCGAAGGTAGCCCGGTGGGGCGGCGGGCGGTTCTCGTCGCGCTCCACGAGGCCGACCTCGTGCTGGCCAACAGCGGCTGGGCCGAGCGCCGGTGCCGGGAGCTGGGCGGGCGAGATCTGCCGGTCGTGATCGTCCACCTCGGCGCCACGCTGACTCCGGCCACGCACGAGCCCGACGGCCGGTTGCAAATGATCACGGTCGCCCATCTGGAGGCGCGCAAGCGCCACGACGTCGTGCTGCGATCGCTCGCCAAGCTCGCTCCCGAGCGCCGTCCCGACTACCTGGTGATCGGCGACGGCGAGCAGCGCGAGCCGCTCGAGCGTCTGACGGCCGACCTCGGTCTGGCCGAGCGTGTGCGCTTCACAGGCCAGCTCCCCAACGAGCAGGCGGTGGCCAAGATGGCCGAGTCGGACCTGTTCGTCATGCCCGGGGTGGAGGAGCCGTTCGGGGTCGCGTTCGTGGAGGCGATGGCGACCGGGATCCCGGCGATCGGCGGCCGCGGGCAGGGCGGACCCGAGGACATCGCCGCTGCTGGGGAAGGCCTCCTGCTGGTGGAACCGGGTGACGTCGACGAGCTCGCCCGTCTCATCGGGACGCTCTCGGCAGACCGGGCGGAGCTGCGCCGGCTCGGTGACGCCGCCCGGCTCACCGTCGATGCCCACTTCACGTGGGATCGGTGCGGACAGACGACGGTCGACGCCTACGCCTACGCGCTGACGCACCGCCGATGACGCCCCAGTCCGTCGACGTCCTCGTTCTCTCGCTGGGGACGACCCGCGGCCTGCGGATCGCGGACGGACAGCTCGCGGAGCTCCTGCGCGAGGCGGGCGCCTCGGTCGCGGTCACCGGCGTCCGGATCGGCGCGGGCGACGTGCTGCGGCGCGGCTACCCGCTCAACGACATCGTCGAGGCGATTGCGGCTCGCCGGGCCCTCGGCAACGCGCTGCGGCGCTACGCCCCGCGGTCCATTGTCTTCTCCTCGACGACCGCCGCCCTTCTCGCTCGGCCTCCCGCCGGCATCCCGTACGCCGTCTGGCTCGACGCGCCGGCCGTGCTCAACCGGCCCGGTCGCCGGAACGCGGGAATCCACGCGCTGGAGAGGCGTCGTCTCGAACGGGCGCGGCTCGTCCTCGTCCTCAGCCCGCCGGCTGCCGCCGCCCTGCCGCTTCGGGCGGCACCGTCCGTGGTCATCGCGCCACCGCTGCCGCCCACGCCCGGGACACATTCGCGCCCCAGCCGCGAGCCGCTCGCCGTCGCGTACACCCCGGACCCGAAGGCCAAGGACCTGGCCCTCGTCTCCCGCGCGTGGGGCCTGACCCACGCCACCGGTTCCCGGCTCCTCATCACCGGCATCGACCCCGATCGGGCGCGGGCATTCCTCGCGCGCCACCGAGTGCCGGTCCCGCCGCGGACCGAACTGACCGGCATGCTCGCCCCCGACGACTTCGCGGCACTGCTGCACCGGGCCAAGGTCTTCCTCAGTGCCGCGCGCTGGGAGGACTTCGGTCAAACCCCGCTGCAGGCGCTGGATCGCGGCGCGGCGCTCGTCAGCGCCCCCGCCGGCGGCCCGTTTCCGGCGCTGGCCATCGCCCGAGACCTGGCGCCCCGGTTCGTGGCGCCCGACCGCGAGCCGGAGTCCCTTGCCGCAGCCCTAGGGGCGGCGCTGGACGCGTCGGACACCGAGTTGGCCGCGTACCGCGACGCCGCCCAGGCCCGTCTGGAGATCTACCGCCCGGCGGCCCAGGTCCGCCGACTGCGCGACGAGGTCCTGCCGGCGCTGCTCTAGCGGCCGCGCCGGGCAGCGGCGGTGCGCACGGCGACTGCGAACTCCTCGATGTCGCTGCCGTCCACGGCCGCGTCGATCGCCCGGCTCTCAGCGCCCATGTGCTCGCGCAACGGCGCATCCGTAAGCACACGCGACAGAGCCGCGGAAACCGCGTCGATACGCGCCGGGTCGACCAGCAGGGCGTTGCGGTCCTCGACGGCCACGTCGCCGGCGGCGCCCGCCGTCTCGCTGCAGATGATCGGCAGGCCGGCGGCGACCGCCTCCCGGACGGCGACCCCGAACGGCTCGTATGTGCTCACCAGGGCGAACGCGTCGGCGGCGGCGTACAGCTTCGGCATCTCGGCAGGCGGTACGGCGCCATGGAATAGAACGGGCACGCCCAGGCGGGCCGCCACGGTCCGAAGCTCCCCCTCGGCGAACCCGGTGCCGACGATCTCGAGCCGCGCGCCCTCCGGCGGCAGTCTCGCGTGCGCGAACGCCTCGATCAACGTCGCGAAGTTCTTGTCCGGGACCAGGCGCCCGACGCTGAGCACCGTCAGCGGTCGACCGCCGTTCGTGGCTCGAGTCGACGTGGCGGCGCGCACCGGCTCGAGGTCCCCGGACTGCAGGGCGACGGTGATCCGGTCGGGGGGCACTCCGAACGCCAGCAGCCGCTCGCGCCCGGCCGAGCTGACCGCGATCAGCCCGTCGGCCTGATTGGCGAGCCACCGGTGCAGGCGTAGCTGGCCCGGCGAGAGCATGGGGTTGATCTCCGGCGTGCAGTCGCTGAAGATGACGTACGCCCGGCCGTGCCGGCGGCACCATCGCCACACGCGGAGCGAGGCTGGCCCGTATGCGATGGCGACGACGCAGTCGGGGTCCGCGGAGCGCAGGGCGCGCTCCAGTCCCCGGGGCCAGACGACGGGGCTGCGCCCCGGCCGCGCGCGTTGCCAGGACTCCAGGTGCTGCGCCGGATAATCGTGGCGGGCAACGAACCACTCGGGATCGACGTCCCAGCTTGGCTGCTGCGCCGACTGATAGATGACGTCGAGTTCGAACAGCTTGCTCAGCGCTTCGAACAGCGGCTCTCGGTAGGGCACGGGCGTCGGCGGGACGATGGCGCAGCGCAAGCCCATGGACGTTTCAAGGTTATTGGGAGCGTCGGTTCGGGCCGCGGGTGGGTCAGTTCGCCGCTCTCGACCGGCGCGTGGGCGAATAATTCGCCCTAGATCTGCGAGCCGCGACCGCGCTCGAACCAGATCGAGCGGTCCTTCCAGTCGTGCGCCATCATCAGCGCCCCGCCGGCGGCGGTCAGCGCCAGTACCGACCGCGGCCCCGCGTGCGGCGTGCGAACCGGCGCCGGGTCGGTGAGCAGCGCGACGAACGCCGCCGCCGCGACAACGCTTCCCGTGGCCCCGTGGTGGCATCGCTGCCCGAAGATCCACAAGCGGTGCCGGAGCGCGTCGTATTCGACGAGCTTCTTGAAGGAGTATCCAGCGCCCTGTCGCATCTCCTGATTCGCCCCATTTATCGACCCTTATCCTGCAAACGTGAGGAGATCCGCGGTTCTTTTGGGGCTCGTGTTACTGATCACCCCGGTCGGGTGTGGATCGTCGCCGTCCGGGAGCAAGTCGCCGACCGTCTCAGCGTCCTCGTCCGCGTCATCGACGACCCGGCCGACCACCGGAACGGCGAGCACGGCAACGACGACGGAGACGACCCCCACCGCCACCGGCACGCCTCCGACCGGGCCGGAAACGACCACGAACCCCGCCGCGCCGCAGAGCGGCGGCGCGCCACCCTCGAACGCGCGGCTGCCGGCGACGTTCACGATCCTGCCGGGGGACTCGCTGAGCCCCGCGACGATCACCGCACCGGCGCACATCCCGGTGGCGCTCACGGTGATCTCCGGCGACGGACGGTCCCACCGGGTGCTGGTCCGCACCCCCGTTCAGTACACGCTGACGGTCCCGGTGCACGGCCGCGGATCGATCCTGCTCACCGAGCTGAAGGCCGGACGCTATCCGCTCGACGTCGACGGAACGGCCAAGGGCGCGCTCGTCATCGGTGGCGCCCCGGGACCCTAGCCCGCCTGCCGACAATCACCGGTTACGCGATCCGGGACCCGACTGCGGCGTCCTTGTCGGGCCGCAGCAGCACGACGCCCTCGGTGTCGTCGAGCGCGCCGAGCACGAGCACCTCGGACTTGAACCGCGCGATCACGCGCGGCGCGAGGTTGACCACGCCCACGATCAGGCTCCCCTCCAGCTGCTCGCGCGGGTAGTGGGTGATCTGCGCTGAGGAGCGCTTGACGCCGATCTCCGGCCCGAAGTCGATCGTCAGCTTCCACGCGGGCACACGCGCCTCCGGGAACTCGTCCACCGACACGACGCGGCCGACGCGCATGTCAACGGCTTGGAACTGGCCGACGTCGATCACGCCGGTGAACCTTAGGGCGCGGTGCCTCCGGACGAGGAGGTGAGCGCCGAGCCCGCCGCCGCCGCGCCCGAGCCCGAGCTTGAGCCGGAGCTGGAGGTCGACCCGGAGCCGGCGCCCGTACTCGAGCCCGAGCTGCCAGACGAGCCCGAGCTCGTGCCGGCGCTCGACGAATCCCCGGCGCACGACGAGCCGGTGCCGGGATCGGTGCTGGTGCCCGGAGTGGTCGACGGGGAAGTGGTCGTCGTGCTCGGGTCAGTGCTCGTCGTGTCCGTCGTCGAAGTCGTGGTCGTCGTCGTCGGAGTGTCGGTGCTTTGGGCCGAACCACTCGTCGTCGACGGCGGGGTCGAGCTCGCCGGCGCCATGCTGTCCGAGCTGGTCGCGGGGCAGACCGTGGTGGTCGTCGGAGTCGTCGTCGTCGCTGGAGCCGACCCCGCGAGCACCGTCGGGTCGGTCTGGGTCTGTGTCCGGCCCGGGGGAGTCGTCGGCGTCGTCTTGGCCTTCGTGGCCGCCTTGGTGGTGGCGGCCGCCGCCGTGCTTGGTCGGTGTCTTGGCCGCCGATTTGTGCGTGGCCGACGAGGCCTTGTCCGCAGCCGGCTTGTGCTGATGCGTGACCGCGGCGACGTGACGCACGACGGCGGCGTGGTAGACCGGCGCCGGGGTCGCGGTCGTGGCGGCAGGCTGCGGGCTGGGGAGGGGAGCGGCCGGAGTGGTGGCGGCCGCCGCTGCGCGGTGATGGACGTGCGGGCGCGCCGGCTGCTCGACCTCGACCGCGCCGGCGGTGACGAGCGCCGCCGCCGCCAGCCCGGCGGCCGCCTTCGTCGCGATCGCGCCGACGCTGGCCGACAGGAACCCGGTCGTGGTCGTCCCCAACACGGCGCCGGCTCCGGCAGCCGCGGTGCCACCGACCGCCGCGGCCTGTCCGGCGGCGCTCGCGCCCGAAGCGCTCGAGCCCGCGCCGGCGCCGGCGGAATGGCCGAGGTGCAGGATCGCGAGCTTGCGCAGGAGCACGAACCCGCCGACCGGGAGGACCGCGGTGAGCGCCTTGCTCGTTTCGTTGAGCTGGCCCTTGAAGGTGGCGCAGCGATCGCACGTGCGGACGTGCCGGCGGACGAGCGCCCCGGGCCGGCGCTGCAGGCCCTCGGCGACCTCGGCAAGCTCGATGCGCACCTGTTCGCACGAGAGCAGCCGCGCTTCGGCGGACTCGGCCAGCGACACCCGCGCGCGCACGAGCAGCGACTTGACGCTCGGCACGGTCGTCTCCATCGCCTCGGCGATCTGCTCGTAGGACAGCGCGTCCATCTCGCGGAGCACGAGCGCCGTCCGCTGGGTCTCGGGGAGCCCCTGGATGTCGCCGACGAGCAGCCGGAACTCCTCGCGCTCGTGGACCTTGTCGGCGGTGGTCGTACCGTGCTCGGACAGATGGATGTCCATCGAGTCGACGCCGACGGCCTGGATGCGGCGCAGGTGGTTGAGGCTGCGGTTGCGGGCGATCCGGTACAGCCACGGCCGCACGTTGATCGGGCGGTCGTCGTCGAGCATCGCGTTGAACGCGGCCGAGAACACCTCCTGGAGCACGTCCTCGGCGTCCTCGCGGGACCCGAGCAGGTGCCGGCAGAAGGCCAGCAGGCGCGCGTGGTAGCGCGAGACCAGCACCTCAAAGGCGGGGGTGCTCCCTCGGCGGATCAGGGTCACCAGGCGCTCGTCGGACTGCAGCCTCAGCAGCGGCGAGCGCGCGTGAAGGCCAATCCCTCCCGAGTATCTGAGTGCTGAGACTTCCATCCAGCTCGAGTGAAGGCCAACCAGTGGGCCGTCGGTGGCATTGACACCGTAGCAGCGGGTTAGTTGCGGTCCTGCAGGACCGGTTTCCGCGATCGAGGTACCCGGGGAGGGACTCGAACCCTCATGCCGCTGGGGCAGTCGCTCTTAAGGCGACCGTGTCTGACCAATTCCACCACCCGGGCGGGGGCCGTAAACGCTACCGGCTGGCGGGACGCCCGGCGGATTCCGTCCGCTCGCGGCGGTGCGCGTGCGGTGCGCGCGATGGGACCCGCAGGCGCGCGCGGGGGCGATGAAAGGCGTTTAGGCCTGGGTAGATATCCCCCGTGATTACTGGGGCTTTCGGTTCCGACACTCCCGTCGGTTCGAAATTGACAGTCGAACAAACCCCTTGCTAGGTTCGGCCGCAAGTCCGCGTGCGGGATTTCCAGGGTCCCCGCGGGAGGAGATCGCATTGGCAGGGTGGAAGCGGTGAGAAACTCGACCGTGGTCGGCAGGGTGGCCGCAGTAGCTGCGGTCGCGATCGCTGTCGTCGTCGTTGGCGTCATTCTGCTTTCCGGCGGAACGAATTACCAGGTAACGCTGGTATTCCAGGACGCGAGCCAGCTCGTCAGCGGCGATCAGGTCCAGGTGGCCGGAAACTCGATCGGTTCGGTGTCGAACATCGCACTGACGGCGAACGGCCAGGCCCAGCTGACGATCAACATCTCGGATCCCGCGTACGTGCCGCTGCACCAGGGCACCGAGGCGACGGTCCGGCTGACGTCGCTGTCGGGGATCGCGAACCGCTACGTCGACCTGCGGCTTGGCCCGGGCAGCGCCCCGAAGATCCCGTCAGGCGGGGTGATCAGCACCAACGACACCACCAGCGCCGTCGATATCGACGAGCTGTTCAACACGCTCAATCCGCCGACGCTGAAAGGGCTCCAGAACCTGATCCAGGGCGCGGGCTCGCAGTTCGCCGGCAAGGGCGCGCAGGCCCAGGCGGCCTGGGCGTATCTGAACCCGGCCGTCGCGTCGAGCAGCACGCTGTTCCAAGAGCTCAACCACGACAACGGCGGCGACTTCACGAACTTCGTCGTGCAGTCCTCGAAGCTCCTCTCGACGATCGCGACGCGCTCCTCGACTCTCACCGCTCTGGTCAAGAACCTGGGGACGACCACCGGGGCGCTGGCCTCGCGGCAGACCGCGCTCGGGCAGTCGATCCAGCGACTCCCGCAGTTCATGGCGCTCGCGGACACGACGTTCGTGAACCTCCGCAACGCGCTCGACGACCTGACGCCGCTGGTCAACGCGTCAAAGCCGGTGGCGCCCAAGCTCCAGAAGTTCCTCACCCAGCTGCGTCCGCTGGCCCAGAACGCGGTGCCGACGGTCCGCGACCTCGCGAACATCATCTGCTCCCGAGGGTCCAAGCCGTGCTCGCCGAGCACGCCGGGCCAGAACGATCTGATCCAGCTGCTCGAGCTGAGCGTGAAGCTCGCGAACGTCACCTGCGGCACCACCGGGGCGGCGAGCAGTTGCAACGGGACGCTGGCGGCCAACGGCGCGCAGCGGCTCGGCGCGTTCCCGCAGTCGACGATCGCGCTCAACGACTCGACCCCCGAGCTTGCCACCGCGCGACCGTACGCGGTTGACCTGACCGGGTGGTTCGAGGGCTACTCGCATCCCGGCACGATCGACGCAAACGGTGGCGCGAGCCGGATCGCGCCGGTCGTCGGCGTCGGATCGATCGAGAACGGGAGCCTGAACCTGCTGCCCTCGTTCCTGCAGCCGGTGCTGCGCCAGGTGCTTGCGTTCGGCGGCAGCGGCACGGGCACCGGAACAGGGACCGGGGCCGGTACGAGCTCCGCCGGACTGTTGACCTCAGGCCAGGGAGACCGATGCCCGGGGTCGATGGAGCGCGGATCGGTCTGGGACCCCGAGTCGGGCTTCCCGTGCAACCCGAGTGAAGTCCCGAGCGGGAACTGATGAGAAGAATCCTCCTCGGCGCAGGGATCGTGCTCGTGCTCGGGGCGTTCGTCGTGATCGCCGGCGGTTTTACGAGCGGCCCCAGCAACCCCACCTACAAGCTCGAGTTCGACAACGCGTTCGGGCTCGTCAACGGCGCGCCGTTCAAGGTCGCGGGCGTTCCCGCAGGCTCGATCGAGTCGATCGACCTCTGTTACAAGGACAAGGGCTCGCACTGCAAGAACCCGCTCGACGCCGTGGTCACCGTGCAGGTGACCACGAAGGGGTTCGGCGCGTTCCGCTCGGATGCGTCGTGTCAGTCCCGGCCTCAGTCGCTGATCGGCGAGTACTTCGTCGACTGCCAACCCGGCCAGTACGGCAAGGCGCTCGCGTCCGGCGGCACCCTCACCGCTTCGCACACGTTCTCGACGATTCCGGCCGACCTGCTCGCGGACATCATGCGGATGCCACAGCGGGAGCGGTTCACGCTGATCATCAACGAGCTGGGGGCCGCGGTGGCGGGGCGCTCAACGGACCTTCAGACCGCGCTCCAGCGTGCGGTCCCGGCGATCGACGAGACCGACAACCTGCTGAATCTGCTCGGCAACGACTCGAACACGCTCAAGGCGCTGACCGCCAATTCCAACGCGGTCGTCACCGCGCTGGCGAACAACTCCAAGCAGGTCCAGAACTTCATCGTCGACGCGAACAACGCCGCCACCGACACCGCGACCCAGCAGGCGAGCCTGAAGACGACCCTGCAGCGGCTCCCGAGCTTCCTCGAGCAGCTCAAGCCCACCATGGCGAAGCTCGGCGCGGCGGCGACGACGAACACGCCCGTCGTCACGAACCTGAACGCGGCCGCCGGCCAGCTACACACGCTCTTCACGAACCTCGCGTCGTGCTCGCAGCCGCACTCGGGCAACGACTGCGGCTTCGCCAACGCGTCGCTGCCGGCGCTGAAGTCGCTCGGCCAGGCGTCGGTGACCGGCAAGCAGGCGGTCCAGACCGCGGCGCCGACGGTCTCGATCCTGAACAAGTTCGCCGCTCCGACGAGTCAGGGCGGCGCGGGCACCGGCGAGCTCGCCCAGAACCTGGCGATCGTGCTGCAGGATCTCGACTCGCAGGACCGCGCGGTCGAGCCCGATCCGCGCAGCCCCGGCGGCAAGGGGTTCAGCGGCCTGCAGGCGCTGCTCCAGTACGCCTTCAACCAGACGCTGGCGATCAACACGTTCGGGCCGTTCGGGCACATGCTCGCGGTCGACGCGTTCGTGAACCCGATGTGCTCACCGTACGCGACGCCCGGGACGATCTCCGCGAACCTCAAGCAGGACGGTGCCGCGTACCGCCAGTGCTACTCCTGGTTGGGTCCGAACCAGCCGGGCGTCAACGAGACCGATCCGTCGAACCCGAGCGGCTGCGTGCCCGACCCCGGTGGCGCGCCTCCCGGCGAGACCGGACCTCAGACCACCGCGTCCAAGTGCCCGGCCGAGGCGCTCAGCACCAGCGCGCCGAACGCCAAGAACTCGAAGAAGACGAAGACCCCGGCGCCGGCAACCGGGTCTGGCTCCGGGTCGACCAGCACCACGCCCGTGACCGGGACGAGCCCGCCGCAGGTCGTCCAGAACGCGCTCGGCGCGGTCAACAAGGCGATCGGCGCCGCCACCGCTCCCCTCGGCGGCGTGACGCCGCCATCGGTCCCGAGCGTGACGGCGCCGGCCCAGCCCCAGACCAGCCCGCCCAATGACGGCGCCCCTTCCTCCCAGCAGGCCCAGCAGCTCCTCAACTACCTCCTGTCGCCATGACGCGCCGCAAGCAATCCGCGTTCGCCAACCCCGTGCTGATCGGCGCGGTCACGGTGCTGGTGCTGCTGGTCGCGGTGTTCCTCGCCTACAACGCGAACGAGGGCCTGCCGTTCGTGCCGACGCGCGAGTTGAAGGTCGATGTCGCGAACGGGTCCGAGCTCGTCGCCGGCAACGACGTGCGCGAGGGCGGGTACCTGATCGGGATCGTGTCGACGTTGAAGCCCGTGACGATGGAGAACGGGCAGACCGGCGCACAGCTCACGCTCAAGCTGACCAAGTCCTACGGCCAGGTGCCGATCGACTCGACGGTGTCGATCCAGCCGCGGTCGGTGCTCGGGCTGAAGTACCTCGACCTGCACAAGGGCACCTCGAGCCACATGTTCGCCGACGGCGCAACGCTGCCGGCGTCGCAGACCAATGTGCCGGTCCAGTTCGACGACGTGTTCAAGATGTTCGACCCCAAGACCCGGGGCGCGGTCCAGGAGGACCTCGACGGGTTCGGCGACACGCTGGCGTCGCGCGGCTCGGCGCTGAACGACACGATCGCGAGCCTGCCGTCGCTGTTCGGGCACCTCGAGCCGGTCGCCCGCTACCTGTCCGATCCGAGCACCGAGCTGACGCGCTTCTTCGACGGGCTCAACTCGTTCATGGGGGCGGTGGCCCCGGTCGCGCAGGTCAACGCCGAGCTGTTCGGAAAGATGGCGACGACCTTCGCGGCGATCGACCGCAACCCGCCCGACCTCAAGGCGACGATCCGCGAGTCGCCGTCCACGCTGCGGGTGTCGACCCAGTCGCTCGCCGCCCAGCAGCCGCTGCTGACAGATCTGACCACGTTCGGGCAGTACATGACGCCGGCGACGAAGTCGCTCGAGGTCGCGCTCCCGGTGCTGAACCCGGCACTCGAACAGGGCACGCAGGTCCTCGGGCGCACGCCGGCGCTGAACGCCAGGCTGCAGCAGACGATGCAGGCGCTGCAGACGCTCGCGGCGGCGCCCGGGACGAACATCGCGCTGAACGCGCTCGTCGACACCGTGCAGACGCTCAACCCGATGGTCCGCTACCTCGCGCCGTTCCAGACCGTGTGCGACGACTGGAACTACTGGTGGACGTACCTGTCCGAGCACCTGTCGGAGGCGACCGCGTTCGGGTTCGCCCAGCGCGCGATGCTGATGACGACGAACACGACGCAGAGCAACAACGTCGGCTCGCAGGGCGCGACCGCGCCCGTCAACGGCGGCAGCTTCGACTCGCCCCAGGGCGGCAACGAGTACCTGCACGGCGAGGTGTACGGCGCGGCGGTCGACGACCAGGGCAACGCCGACTGCGAGACCGGCCAGCGCGGCTACCCGCTGAAGCTCAACTACTACGACCCCCAGGGCCGCAACCTCGACAGCGACCCGCACACGCCGGGCGATCAGGGATCGACGTTCGTCGGCCGCACGCACGTGCCCGCCGGCGAGACGTTCACCCGCACACCGCAAACGGGGGTCGTCACGCCCGCGGTCCCGGGGAACAACTGATGCTGCGTAGGCGCGGACGCAGAGCCGGACTCAGCAAGTTCAAGGCTGGCGCCTTCGCGATTCTCGCGATCGCCGTGTTCACGTACCTCGGGTTCACGAAGTTCGCCAACCCATTCGCGAGCCCGTACACGGTCCACGCGATCTTCTCCAACGCGAACGGCTTGAAGCCGGACTCGCTCGTGCGGATTGCCGGTGTCGACGTCGGCACGGTGGAGAGCGTCGGACCGGTGCCCGGCTGCAAGGTCGGAGGCACTCCTCAGCAGACGGCCGCGGGCTCGGGACAGCAGTGCACCGCCGCCGACGTGACGATGACGATCAATGGCTCGGGGCTGCCGCTCCACAAGGACGCGACGTTCGCGATCCGACCGCGGATCTTCCTCGAGGGGAACTTCTTCGTCGACCTCAGCCCGGGCACGCCCGAGGCTCCGGTCGCTCCCGACGACTACACGTATCCGATCCAGCAGGGGACCGAGCCGGTGCAGTTCGATCAGGTGCTGACTTCGCTGCAGTCGAACACCCGCCAGAACCTCCAGACGCTGCTGCAGCAATTCGGCACCGCGCTCAAGAAGGGCGGCCCGTCCTTCAACGCCTCGATCAAATACTGGCTGCCGGCGTATGAGTACTCGGCGATCGTCGCGCACGACGCGCTCGGGATCGATCCGCATGACCTCTCGAACGCGATCAACGACCAGGGGACGGTGTCCGGGGCGATCGACACGCACCCCCAGAACCTCGAGAACCTGATCACGAACTTCAACACGACCGCCAACGCGTTCGCGCGTCAGAGCGTCTCGCTCCAGAACGCTGTCGCCGCGCTGCCCAAGACGCTCGCGGCGGCGATCCCGGCGTTCAGCGCGCTGAACTCGGCGTTCTGCTCGGGGCCGCAGGTTCCCAACTGCGCGCCCGGACCGCTGCCCCAGTTGGCCAAGGCGCTGATCCCCGGCGTCCAGTCGACCGGCCCGATGATCGACGCGAGCCTGCCGTTCATCACGCAGCTGCGGTACCTCGTGTCGCCGTCCGAGCTGCGCGGCCTCACCGCCGACCTGGCGACGACCGTGCCCGCGCTGTCCAACCTGACGCGGGCGAGTATTCCGCTGATGGCCAACGGGGTGCGCCCGGCGTCGAGCTGCGTCTCGAACGTCGTGATCCCGTGGACGAAGCTCACGATCAACGACCCGAACTTCAACGCCTCGAACGGATTCCCGTCGCGGCCGGTGTACGTCGAGGCAGTCGATTTCCTGCCCGGGCTGGCCGGTGAGTCACGCGACTTCGACGCCAACGGCCCGTATGTGCGGATTCTCGGCACCGGTGGCACGCTCACGTACTCGCTCCAGCCGGGCCTCTTGGGGCAGGCGCTGTCACCGCTCCAGGGCGAGCAGCCGCAGCCACCTCCGGGCGAGAAGCCGCCGCCGCTTCAGCCGAACGTTCCCTGCGAGACGCAGCCGCCGATCACCGACCTGTCGACGCCGACCGATGGCCCGCCGAAGCAGATGTCGAGCAACCTGTCCGCGCCGGGCGCCTCGCTGCGCTGGACCTCGGCTGCCGCGGCGGCGATCCCGCAGGTTCGCAAGCTCGCCTCGGTGTCGGGGCTCGGACTTGGAACCGCCGCGATGCCGAAGCTCGGGACCGCCAGTAGCGACAAGAGCAGCTCACGGCCCGCGAGGAACGCCAAGTGAAGCGCGCGATTCGAGAGCACTGGAAGGACTTCGCGGCGCTCGTCGGCCTGCTCGTGGTCACGGTCGCAGTGGCCGGGTACATCCTGACCAACGAGCGGCTGCAGATTCCGTTCATCTCGCCCGCCCAGTTCACGCTCAACGCCGACTTCTCGACCGCCCAGGCCGTCACGCCCGGTCAGGGGCAGAGCGTGCGGATCTCCGGGGTCCAGATCGGCCTGATCACCGGGGTCTCGCTGAAGAACGGCCAGGGCGTCGTGAAGATGAGCATCGACAAGAAGTACGAGGGCCTGATCCGCACCAACTGGACGGCCCTCCTCCGCCCCCGCACCGGGCTCGACGACATGTTCGTCGAGCTCAGCCCGGGAGTCGGCAGCGCGCCGGCGGCGAAGTCGGGCTTCACGATGCCGGTCTCCAACACGATGCCGGTCGTCAATCTCGACGAGATCCTGTCCTCGCTCGACTCCGACAGCCGCGAATACCTCGATCTGCTCGTCAACGGTGCGGGGCAGGGCCTCCAGAAGAACGGCGGCGACCAGCTCGCCCAGGTGATGGAGCGGTTCGAGCCGACCCACCGCGACCTCGCGCGGCTCAACGGCGCGGTCGCCCAGCGCGGCGCCGACCTTCGCCAGCTCGTCAATTCGCTCAAGCGTCTCAACGTTGCCCTCGCGGCCAAGCAGCCGCAGATCGTCTCGCTGATCGACTCGAGCGAGAAGGTGTTCGCCGCGTTCGCGTCCGAGAACCAGAACGTCAGCCGGGCGGTCGCCGACCTACCGAGCACGCTCAACCAAACGACTGCGACGCTCGCGAAGGTCCAGATATTCGCCCAGGAGCTGGGCCCGGCATCCACGAACCTGCTCCCGGCCGCCCGCGCGCTGAAGGGTGCCAACCAGGCGCTCACCGCGCTCGCCGTTCCGGGCGCTCCGATCGTGCAGAACCAGATCCGGCCGTTCGTCGTCGCGGCGCGCCCCGTGGTCCGCAATCTCCGTCCGGCGGCCGTGAACCTGGCGGCCGCCACGCCGAATCTCGGCAAGGTGTTCACGGTGCTCAACTACTTCGTGAACATGGTCGGCTACAACCCCGGTAACACCGAGCACGGGTACCTGTGGTGGCTGGCCTGGCTCGACCACAACGCGCGCACGCTGTTCTCGGTGCAGGACGCCAACGGCGACTTCCGCCCGCTGTTCCTGCAGGCCAGCTGCGCGAGCTATGCGCAGCTCGCCAACGGCTCGCCGCTGACCGAGGTGCTGATGAACCTCACGCCGATCCTGACCAACTCCGGCCTGTGCCCGACCCAGGCCGCCGCCGACCAGAAGGCGTTCGCGAAGTACCAGCAGCAGCACCCCGCCACCTCGACCGCGTCGTCGAACCCGGCTCTGTCGAGCGTGCCGGCGCTGACGCCGCACGCCGGCTCGGGCCTCGGCGGCTCGAAGTCGAGCAACCTGTTCCTTCCGAAGCTCCCGACCAACTGATGCATACCGGCAGCCCTCCGATCTCGCGCGTCATCACGATGGTTCTGTTCGCGCTCTCGTGCATCGGGCTGCTGCTGTTCCTGTGGCTGTCGTTCGGCGGCACGATCCCGCTCGGCGCCCAGGGCTACCGGATCAACGTGTCGTTCCCCAACGCGCAGGATCTGGCCACCCAGGCGGACGTGCGGATCGCGGGCGTGAACGTCGGCAAGGTCGTCTCGACACAGCTCGATCCCAAGGGCAACCGGACGATGGCCACGCTCCAGCTCCAGAACAAGTACGCGCCGATCCGCCAGGACACGCGGGCGATCCTGCGGACCAAGACGATCCTCGGCGAGACCTACGTCCAGCTGATCCCGGGCAGTCCGAACGCGCCGCCGATCGCCGACGGCGGGACGCTCCCGCGCGGGCAGGTGCTCGCTGAGGTGCAGCTGTCGGACATCTACAACGCGTTCGATCCGACCACTCGGCACGCGTTCCAGGTGTGGCAGCAGCAGCTCGCCAAGGCGGTCGGCGGCAACGACCAGAACCTCAACGACGTGCTTGGCAACCTGCCTTCGTTCGCGGCCGACGCTACCGACATCCTCCAGGTCCTCGACGTCCAGCACCAGGCCGTGGTCAGCCTCGTGCAGAACGGCGGGACGGTGTTCGGCGCGCTCGGAGCGAACCAGACGGCGCTCCGCAACCTGATCACGAGCGCCGAGACGACGTTCGCGACGACCGCGGCCAACAACAACGAGCTCGCGCAGACCTTCCACGTGTTCCCGACGTTCCTGAACGAGACCAAGGCGACGATGACCAAGCTCCAGGCGTTCTCGGTCAACACCGACCCGCTGATCAAGGAACTCGACCCGGTCGCCCAGCAATTGGCCCCGACGCTCCACTCGGTCCAGGAGCTCTCACCGCCGCTGCGCCACCTGTTCACGAACCTCGGGCCGCTGATCACGGTCTCCCGGACCGGTCTGCCCGCCGTCAGCAACATCCTCACCGGCGCGACGCCGTTGCTCGGGTCGCTCGGGACGTTCCTCGAGCAGCTCAACCCGGTCCTCGGCTGGCTGTCTAACCATCAGCAGCTGATCTCGGACTTCATCTCCAACGGCGCCACCGGTATCGCGGCGACCACGACCTCGTTCTCGGGCGGCGGCATCGGGCACTACCTGCGCCAGTTCTCCCCCGTAGGGTCCGAGACGCTGTCGTTCGCGGCCAACCGCGACTCGAACAACCGCGGGAACACCTATCCCGGGCCGGTCTGGCTCGCGAACGCCCAGAACTTCTCCAAGGGCAACTTCCCGTCGTTCGACTGCAAGAACACGGGCGCCGGCGGCGACGGCTCCGTGCCGGCCAACAACATCCCCGCCGGCGCGCCGGGGTCGCAGGAGGCGTGCTGGGTGGCGCCGACGCTCCCGGGCGCACAGCCGGGCCAGATCCCGCACCTGCTGGCCGCGACGTACCCGAGTAAGTAGCGGCTAGGCGGCTTCGCGGGCGCTGTCCGACGCACGCCCACCCGCCCCGAGCAGTCCGTCGATCAGCGCGCCGGCGAGGTGAACGTCGCCGAGCAGCTCGAGGCCGCTGCGGTCCCGCTCCGGGGAGAACGCCTTGATCCACGCCGCGCTGGGGCCGGCGACCCGAGCGTCGGCGGCGTCGGACCCATGCTCCTCGACGGTCACCGAGTCCTCCGCCACAGTGAACGTGTAAGCGTCTCGCCTGTCGGGACCGTCGACGTCGAACTCGACGGTCCCGATTGCGGGGGAACGGACTACGAGGCCGGGTGCGAGTCTGAAGATCGCGCCGAGGTCGACCGACTCAGAGGCGCGAGGCGGGCTCCAGGCCCACTCGTATCCCCAGCGGGCGAGCTCCCCGAGGATCGGCATCAGCTCGCGGGCCCGTTCGGTGAGCTCGTAGTCCACGCGTGGTGGAACCTCGCGATAGCGCTTGCGGGTCAGCATGCCGTCGGCGACCATCCGGTTCAGACGCGAGCGGAGCTGCTCGGTCGAGATCCCTGGAAGCACGCGCTGAAGCTCGACGAACCGCCGCGGACCGGCGGCGAGGTCGCGGACGATCAGCAGCGTCCATTTGTCGCCGACCAGGTCAAGCGCCCGGGCGTCTGGCGACCATTGGTCATAGGGATGGCGTTTCGGTGGGGGTACGTGCGGAATGGGATTTCCTCCCGGTGGACGGTGCGTACCTACCAAGTTCGAGTCTAACGGACGTTCAGCGGTTTCCTGCCGCGTAAATGTCCATTTTGTAGTAATCCAACGACCCTTTAGGTAGGGGTTTGTACGGAAACAACGCGTGAGAGAGCTTTACGTCAGTTTTCGTGTACCGGAGCGTTGCTGAGGTACATGGGTGAAGTGATCGAGCTGAAGGATCAGCTTGCCGATCGGTCTCGCCCCAGGGGACGAGGGGTGGCTGCGGCGTTCTTCTACGACGTTGCGTGTCCGTTCTCCTACCTGGTTGCGGAACGACTCGAGCGTGCTCTGGGTGAGGTTGAGTGGGTGCCCGCGCCGGCGGTGGGGCTCGACGGCGGCGCTCGCTGGGCGCGGTTCGACGCCACGCGCGAGCTCGCCGAGCGCCACGCGCTCGCCGCGCGACTTCCGCTCGTCTGGCCCGAGCGCTTTCCGGCCAACACCCGCCACGCGCTCAGGGCAGCATCGTACGCCGCGGAGAACGGCGCCGGCGCGAGCTTCGCGCTCGCAGCGACGCGACTCGCGTTCTGCGGCGGGTTTGACCTCGAAGATCCCGAGATCCTTGCAGTCGCCGCGGCGGCGGCAGGGGTCCCTCTGGAGGGATGCCTGCTGGCGGCGCGTGACCCCGCGCGCGATCGCCCCCTGTGGGCGACAGCGCGGGGCCTTCACGCTCGCGGCGTGCAGGCGCTGCCCACGCTCCGGCTCGAACGCCGCTTCATCGAGGGCGAACGCATCCTGATCGAGGGTGCGGCGCTGCTCGGGGCGCACGCGCTGTAGCGTCCCGTCCGTGGCGACGGAGGCGGACGCGAGCACCCAGGTTCACGGCGGGCGGCTGCTCGCCGCCCGGCTGCGCGCCCACGGCGTGAGCAAGCTGTTCACCCTCTCCGGCGGTCATCTGTTCTCGATCTACGACGGCTGCCGGGCCGAGGGGATCGAGATCGTCGACGTCCGCCACGAGCAGTCCGCGGCGTTCGCCGCCGAGGGCTGGGCCAAGGTGACGCGCACCGTCGGCGTGTGCGCGCTGACCGCGGGTCCCGGCGTGACCAACGGGATGACCGCGATCGCGTCCGCCGCGCACAATCGCTCCCCGGTGCTGGTGCTCGGAGGGCGGGCGCCGCAGTTCCGATGGGGCCAGGGATCGCTCCAGGAGATCGATCACGTGCCGTTCGTCCGCCCGCTGGCCAAGCTCGCCGCCACCGCGCAGGCGACCGACGAGATCCCGTCGCTCGTCGAAGAGGCGATCCACGTGGCGATGACCCCGCACTCGGGGCCGGTGTTCCTCGACTTTCCGCTCGACTTCGTGTTCGGCGAGGCCGACGACCCCGCGCCGGCCGTCGTGCCGCCCGAGCCGTGGCTGGGTCCGGGCGCCGACGCACGCGAGATCGAGCGCGTCGCCGCCTCGCTCCGCGACGCCGAGCGGCCGGTGATCATGGCCGGCGCCGGTCTCTACTGGGGACACGGGGAGCAGGCGCTGCGAGCGCTCGCGGAGGAGCTGCGGATCCCGGTGTTCCTCAACGGCCTCGCGCGGGGGTGCCTCCCCGCCGACCACGATCTGGCGTTCTCGCGCTCGCGGAGCACCGGGCTTCAGGGCGCGGACGTCGCGCTCGTGATCGGCGCGCCGCTCGACTTCAGGCTCGGCTTCGGCGCCGCGTTCGCCCAGGACGCGGAGATCGTCGCGATCGACGTCGCCGAGCCCCGGCAGGATTCGCCGCGCCAGCTCGCCGGCGAGTTGTATGGCGCGTTGCCGGCCACGCTCGACGCGCTCCGTGTCGCCGCCGGCGGCGGTGGAGTCTCATCCGAGCGTTCGGTGTGGCTCGAGTCGCTCCGCGTCACCGAGGACGAGATCCGCGCCGCCGAGGCCGACGAGCTCGCGGACGAGCGCGCCCCGCTTCACCCGATGCGCGTGTACGGCGAGCTGATCGCGATGCTCGACCGCGACGCCGTCGTGATCGGCGACGGTGGCGACTTCGTCTCCTACGCCGGCCGGTTGATCGACTCGTTCGAGCCCGGCTGCTGGCTCGATCCCGGGCCGCTCGGCGCCCTCGGCTGCGGGTTCGGATACGCGCTCGCGGCCAAGCTCGCGCGGCCCGACCGTCAGGTGGTGCTGCTGCTCGGCGACGGCGCGTTCGGCTTCTCCGGCATGGAGCTCGACACGCTCGCCCGCCACGGCGTCGCGGTCCTCGCGGTCGTCGGCAACAACGGCATCTGGGCGCTCGAGAAGCACCCAATGGAGGCGATGTACGGCTACTCCGTCGCCGCCGACCTCCGCCCCAATACCCGTTACGACCAGGTGGCCGAAGCGCTCGGCTGCCAGGGCGAGCTCGTATCCAAGCCGTCCGAGCTCCGCCCCGCGCTCGAGCGCGGATTGAGCTGCGGGGGGCCGGCGCTACTCAACGTTCTGACCGACCCAACGGTGGCGTACCCCCGCCGCTCCAACCTCGCGTAGCGCAGGGTCCGAAGCGTGGGGTGTTGGCCTGAAGCGCCCGAGAACCGAGCGCTTGAGGGGACGCTGTCCGGGTGCGGCCCGCGGCACTCGCGCCCGACCCAGAACGCCCCTGAACCAGCTACCGCCTGCGCACGTGCCGCGCGGACGTACCTGACGGCGTCCCCGAATACGAAAACCGCCCGCATTCTCAGCGGGCGGCTTCCGATCCAGGTTTGGCCCAATCGGGACGGGCAGGGGTACGTGCCAGAAAGGGCCGGTTAGAGTGGCTCGGACGGCGGGAGGCGCCGATGTCTGCGGCTTCGCCCGAGCCTATGTTGGGGACCAAGGCAAACCCCGGCCCCGCTGCAATCATTCCCACTAACGCTCCCGGGAACAATCGTACATTCGTCCAGATCTGTTTAGGACCGAAACTGGACGTTTGATCGAGCAAAAATCCGGTCGTTTGGCCTACTCAGACCGACCGTTCGCCCAAGTCCGCGCCGCCACCGGGAACCGATGGGGCGCCACCGGGACGGATAGGCATGAATTCCGGTCTCTTATACTGGAAATCGTGGCCCGTTTGTTTTCTTTTCCGAACCCCGTCAACGAGAAAGCGGCCCGCGTCGTCGCCGGCGTGGTCCTCGTCACGGTGCTGGTGATCCTGGCCACGGGCTGGTATCTGGCTGCTGATCCCGCTCACCTACGGATTCTGGGCGCGGGTCTTGACCGGACCGACGTTGAGCCCGCTCGGCTGGTCGGCCCAGAACCTGATCGCGCCCCGGCTCGGCCCCAAGAAGCCGGTGCCCGGCCCTCCCAAGCGCTTCGCCCAGGGGATGGGGGCGGTGATGGCGACGGCCGCGCTCGTGCTCGGGCTGATCCTCGGCGATCACACCGCGGCCAACGTGTTCCTGTTCCTGTTCGTGGTCGCTGCCGGCCTCGAGTCGATCTTCGCGATCTGCCTCGGGTGCCAGGTGTTCGGGCTGCTGATGCGCATCGGGCTCGTGCCGGCGTCGGTCTGCGAGGAGTGCGCCGACATCAGCCTCCGGCTGCGCGCGTCGGCCTGACCGCCGCCGGCGACTCGCTCGACCTGCAAAACCTGTCAATCGGCCCCAACTTCGCCGGCCCTGTCGGAGTTCGCATGCCCCACATGCACCGTCTGACACGGCTCGGGGTGATGGGCTCGGTTGTCGTGTTATGCAGGTCGCCGGCGCGTCGCTGGTCGTCACGAGGCTCGGCCGCCCCCTCCGCAGGCCGTCGCTGCGCCACCCGCCCATTCCCGCGCCACCGCGCACCCCTACGACAGCCCGAGCGCCGCCCCGCGCAGGATGTCGTGCTCGGAGACCTCGAGCTCTGAAAGCCCGAACAGCGCCAGCGTCTCGAGCAGGATGATCACTCCGGCGACGATCGTCGGCGCGCGATCCGGATGCAACCCGCGCACCTGACGGCGCTGTTCCAGCGTCAACCCCGCCAGCCGGTCCAGGATCCGCCGGCATTCGGCAACACTGACGACGTACCCCTCGACCTTGTCGGGGTCGTAGGGCTCGAGCTCCTGGGCGATCGAGGCCATCGACGTCGCCGTGCCCGCCACCCCGATCGCCCAAGCGACCGACCGCCGGCGCTCCTCCGGCACTCCGGCGGCGAACACTGCCCGCACGTCGCGCGCCAGCGCCTCGCACTCGCCGATCGTCGGCGGATCGGAGTGGAGGTGGCGCTCGGTCTGGCGGACTACGCCGGCCTGGTTGGAAACGTGGAAGTGCACATCGCGGCCGGTCCCGATCACGAACTCGGTCGAGCCGCCACCGATGTCGATTACGACCGTCGGCGTCAGGTCGTCGGGATCGCGTTCACTGGTGGCGCCGAGGAACGTGAGGCCCGCCTCCTCGTCGCCGGTGAGGATGTGCGGCTCGAACCCCCATCGAGAGCCGACGGCCTGGGCGAACTCAGCGCCGTTGGCGGCGTCCCTGACCGCGCTGGTCATCACGGCGACGGCATCGGCGCCGCCGTGGCGGTCGATCAGCTCCCGGTACTCGTCGAGCACCACGAACACGCGCTCTATCGCTTCCGGGCTCAACCGCCCCCCCGCGTCGACGCCGGCGCCGAGCCGCGTGATCACCGTCCGGCGCTCGAGCACGTCGCCGACGCGGCCATCGTCGACCTCGGCCAGGAACAGCCGCGTCGAGTTCGTTCCGATGTCGATTACTGCGCGACGCACGTCAGCGGGGCGCGTTGACCTGGTGCGGCATCGGCCGGCCCTCGAGGCCGGCGAGCAGGTTGTCGACCGCCAGCTCGGCCATCTGCTCGCGCGCCACCCGGGTGGCCGAGCCGATGTGGGGGGCCACGATCAGGTTCGGGGCCCCGAAGAGCGGGTCGTCGGCCGGGAGCGGCTCGGGATCGGTCACGTCGAGCGCGGCGCCGGCGATCTCACCCGAGATCAGCGCGCTCCGCAGCGCGTCCTGGTCGACGATCGGGCCGCGGGCGGTGTTGATCAGGATCGCGCTGCTCCGCATCGAGGCCAGCGCGGCCGCGTCGATCAGCTGGTAGGTCTCGGGAGTCAGCGGGCAATGGAGCGAGACGAAGTCGGATCGCTCGAGCAGCGTCTCGAGCGCCAACCCCGCACCCGAGCCGCTGCCCGCATGCAGGACCGTCATCTCGAACCCGGAAGCGCGGCGCGCCACTGCCCGCCCGATGCGCCCGAGCCCGACGATCCCGAGCGTCGCGCCGTTGACCGCTGCGCCGAGGTACTGCCCCGGCTCCCACGTCACCCAGTCGCCGTCGCGGACCGCCGCGATCGCCTCGGGCAGCTTGCGCGCCGCCGCCAGCAGGAGCGCGAACGTCAGGTCCGCGGTGGCGTCGGTGAGGACGTCGGGGGTGTTGCCGACCGGGATGCCACGCGCCGAGGCGGCCTCGAGGTCCACGTTGTCGTACCCGACCGCATAGTTGGAGATCGCGCGCAGGTGGGGGGAGTGCTCGATCAGCGTCGCGTCGACCTTCTCGGTGAGCAGCGTCAGCAGGCCTTCGGCGTCAGCGGCGCGGCTGGCTAGCTCCTCGGCCGAAGGAGGCAGCCGCTCCGGCCACACTTCGGCTTCGTGCTGGTCACGCAGGCGGTCGAGCGCGGGGCCGGGGAGCCGGCGGGTGACGAAGCAGCGGGCCATGGCGCGCTGCATTGTCCCCCGCACGACCACACGACGTCGACGCGCGCGACGCGGTCCGGAGCTATGCGCCTTCGGCGGCGACGGTCTGCCGACGGGCCGAGCGCACCGAAACCCGGGGCAGCCCCAGCGCCGCGATCAGCGCGCCGGTGGCGGCGAACGCCCCGGCGACCACGAACGCGAGCACGAACCCGCTCGTGAGGGCGGCGTGCATTCCGACGCCGGCGTGGTGGAGGTCGGAGTTGGTATGCGCGGCGGCGATCGCCGCGAGGATCGCGAGCCCGAGCGCGCCGCCGAACAGGCGAGATGTGTTCACGAGACCCGACGCGAGGCCGGCTTCGTCGGGGCGCGACGCCCGAGACCGCGGCGATCGTCACCGGGACGAACGCCATTCCCATCCCGACCGCCGCCAGCACTGACGGGACCAGAATCTCGCCGAGATAGCTTCCGTCGGGCGAGAGCTGGGTGAGCAGCAGCAGACCCACCGCCAGGAGGCTCATCCCGGCCACCAGCAGAGGCTTCGCCCCGACGCGCGTCACACCCCGCGAGGCGAGCGTCGATGCGGCGACGATCGAGAGCGTCATCGGGAGGAACGCCAGCCCCGCGCGCAGCGGCGAATACCCGCGCACCTGCTGGAGGTACAGCGACAGGAAGAACCACATCGCGAACGTCGAAGCCCCGAGCAGGAACACGACGACGTTCGACGCACGCAGGGTTCGCGACGCGTAGATGCGGAGCGGCATCAACGGTGCCTTGGCGAACCGGCCCTCGATCGCGACGAACGCCACCAGCAGCACCACGCCGGCGGCCATCACCGCCAGGGTCGGGATCGAGCCCCAGCCGGTGACATCCGTGCGGACGATTCCGAGAACGAGCAGCGACAACCCGAGGGTGGCCGTGATCGCGCCGGCGAGGTCGAAGTTCCGCTCGCTCCGTTCGGCACGTCCCGCGACGATGTAGCGCTGGGCCATGACGGCCGCGATCAGGCCGATCGGGACGTTGATGAACAGGATCCAGCGCCAGCTCAAGAGGTCGGTGAGCACACCCCCGAGGAGCACACCGGCGGCGCCGCCGGCGCCTCCCATCGCGCCCCAGATGCCGACCGCGCGGTTGCGGGCGGGGCCCTCTTTGAACGTGGTCGTGAGGATCGACAGCGAGGCGGGGGCGATGATCGCGGCGCCGAGGCCCTGGACGGCGCGGGCCGCGATCAGCAGCGCCTTGGTGTCGGCGAATCCGCCGGCCAGGGACGAAAGTGCGAACAGCGTCAGCCCGAACACGAACACTCGCCGGCGCCCGAGCAGGTCGGCCGCGCGTCCGCCCAGCAGCAGGAACCCGGCGAACGTGACCGTGTACGCGTTGACGACCCACTGCAGGTCCTGCTCGGAGAAGCTCAGCGAGTTGCGAATCGACGGAAGCGCGACGTTCACCACGGATACGTCGAGGATCACCATGAATTGCGCCAGGCAACAGAGCAGCAGCGTGGCGCGAAGATTGGGGTGTTCGGTTGAAGTCGTTGTCATGTAGGGGTGACGAGCGGGGCTGGTCCGGTTCGACAGCCTCCTGCGGAATCTTCGCCCCGGAGTACGATGGTTATCGAACCATAGCAGATGTTTGATGATCGTCGTACTATGATCGGAGTGAGCCGAATGGGCATCGAGGTCACACACACGGAGGTGTTCGCGCCGCGCCACGTCGCTGGCTGGGTCGCGCGGTGCGCTCACTGACCTGCCCGGTGAGTCGCTCCCTTACCCGGCCGCCGACGAGCTCGAGCTGGCCGCCGTGCTGCACGCGCTCAGCGATCCGATACGCCTGCGGATCGTGGTCGGTCTCGCCGCCGGCGATCACCGGCCGTGCGGGAGCTTCGACCTCCCCGTGACCAAGTCAACGTGCACGCACCATTTCAAGGTGCTGCGCGAGGCCGGCGTGATCCGGCAGCGGCTCGAGGGGACGACGCGGCTGAACTCGCTGCGGCGCGACGATCTCGAGCAGCGCTTCCCGGGGCTGCTCGACTCGGTGCTCCGCGCCGCCGGCTGCTGAACGCCGCCCCGGCCGCGAACCCGGTCCGCCCGCCGGCCGCGAACCTGCCCCGCCTGCTGCCAACCGGCCGGGCCGGCCGTCTAGCTCGACGCCCGGGCGCGGTACTGCGAATAGTCCGGCTGACGATCCTCGGCGGACGCCCGCACGCCCTCGCCCGCCTCTTCGGTGCCGTAGAACAGCCCGAGCCCGCTGAACGACAGGCCGGCGATCCCGGCGATGTGCTCGGTGTCGGCGTTGAACGACTGCTTGAGGAACCGCAGTGCGGTCGGGGACAGCGCGAGCATGTCGTCGGCCCAGACGCGAACCTCGTCACGCAGCCGGTCAAACGGCACCACCTGGTTGACCAACCCCCAGCGCTCGGCGGTGACAGCGTCGTAGCGCCGGCAGCGGAACCAGATCTCGCGGGCTCGCTTCTCCCCAACCACGCGGGCGAGATACGCCGTCCCGAAGCCGCCATCGAACGAGCCGACGCGCGGCCCGACCTGGCCGAACGTGGCGTCCTCAGCCGCGATCGTGACGTCGCACACGACGTGGAGCACGTGCCCCCCGCCGATCGCGACGCCGTTGACGGCGGCGATCACGGGCTTGGGGACCTCCCGGATCAGCCGGTGCAGCCGCTCGATCTCGAACAGCCCCGACGCGCTCGGGCCGTAGTCGCCGGTCTCCGCCCGCTGCTTCTGATCCCCGCCGGCGCAGAACGCCCGGTCGCCGGCGCCGGTCAGGCAGATCACGCCGACCTCTGACGAGGCCCAGGCGCGTGTGAACAGATGAATCAGCTCGTCGACCGTTCTCGCCCGGAAGGCGTTCATCCGGTCGGGCCGGTCGATCGTGATCCAGGCCAAACCGTTCTCGACCTCGTAGCGAGTGTCGGTCAAATCCATCCCTCTCTCCTTTCAAGCCATCGTCAGCCCGCCACTGACCGACAAGGTCTGGCCGGTGATGTAGGCGGCGGCGTCGGAGGCGAAGAACGCCACCGCGGCGGCGATGTCCTCGGGTTGTCCAAGTCGTCGCATCGGCACCGCCCGGCGGAGCGCGTCGATCATCTTGGCGCTGCCCTCGCCGGCGCCGATCATCCCGTCGAGCAGCGGCGTCTCGGTCGGGCCCGGGCACACGCTGTTCACGGTCACACCATGACGGACGACCTCGCGGGCCAGCGTCTTCCCGAACGCCACCTGCCCGGCCTTGGCGCCGGCGTACACGGCCTCGAGCGACGAGCCGACACGGGCGGCGTCCGAGGAGATGTTGACGACGCGGCCGTAGCCCGCGGACACCATCGTCGGCACCACCCGGCGGCAGACCCTCAGGCACCCCTTGTAGTTGAGCTCGATGATCCGGTCCCAGAAGTCCTCGTCGGTCTCGAGGAACGGGTGGAACTCATCCCACCCGGCAGTGTTGACGAGGATCTCGATCGGCCCGAGCTCGCGTTCGGCGCGCGTGACGCCTTCGTCGACCGAGTCGCTGTCGGTTACGTCGAGGTGCACGGCGAGCGCCGCCTCCTCAGGCGCGCCGTCGGCGATGTCACCCGCGACCACGCGGTGGCCGTCGAGCACCAGCGCGCGCACGATCGCGCGGCCGATGCCTCCGGCCCCGCCGGTGACCAGGGCGACGCGCGGAGCTTGTGCGGAACTTGCCATCGCCGCGAAGTATTGCGTCGGTGCGGGGTACGATGCTGCGCGTGGGCAGATTCGGGCCAGCCGGGTTGCCGAGCGCTCTCGTACTGACGATCGACAATCTCGGCGAGGCGCGCGTGCTCGAGCGCGGCGCCGAACCGGAGGCGCCGCTCGGGAACGACCCGTCGGTGACCGAGGCTCTGCCGTGGCTGCTCGACACGCTCGACGGCCGCGGGTTGACCGCCACCTTCTTCGTCGAGGCGATCAACTGCGAGCTGTATCCGGACGCGCTGCGCGAGATCGCCGCGCGCGGCCACGGGCTCGGGATGCACGGCTGGCGCCACGAGGAGTGGCGATCGCTGTCGGCGCCCGACGAACGCGACATCCTCACCCGTGCGGTCGCGGCGTTCTCCGCGCTGGGGCTCGAGCCCCGGGGTTTCAGGCCACCCGGGGGAGAGCTGAACCCGCGCACGCCGGCGCTGCTGCGCGAGGCTGGTCTGCGGTGGTGCTCGCCGGCCGGGGGCGCCGCCGGCGTTCGGCATCGGCTGGCCTACGTCCCGTTCGCGTGGGACATGGTGGACGCCTATCACCTGATGGACAGCTTTGGGGCACTGCGCACCTCGCTCGGCGACCCCGAGGCGCCGCTCGAGCCAGACGACCTCGCCGACCGCTGGGAGGAGGAACTCGGCGATCTGGCCAACACCGGGAGCCTGCGAACGCTGGTCCTGCACCCGTTCCTGATGCTCGACGAGCGGTGGTCGACCAGTGTCGCCCGCCTGCTCGGGTTCGTCGCCGCGCTGGCACGCGAGCGCCGGACATGGGTCGTCGCCGGCGACGCGTTCGTCGACTGGCTGCACGACCCGGCAGCCGCGCTCAGGTCCTAGTTCCGCCGCGCTCGCGTCCTAGGAGGCGCTTGTGGGCTCAAGTTAGAATCGGCGCGTTGCGACCACGAGGAAGAGGAGCAGGATCATGGCTCGGGGCATCATCCGCGGTACCCACCACCTGACGTTCTGCGTCGGCGGCGCGCAGGAGGACTACGACTTTCACGTACGGCTGCTCGGGCTGAAGAGCGTCAAGAAGACCGTGCTGTTCGACGGCGAGATACCGGTCTATCACCTGTACTACGGCAACGGGCTCGGCGATCCGAGCACGCTGCTCACGGCGTTCCCATACCGTCAGGCCGGGTGGATGGGCAAGCGCGGGACAAACCAGGCGAAGGCGCTGAACCTGGCGGTCCCGGCGGACTCGGTCGGCTTCTGGGCCGATCGCCTGGCCGAACACGACGTCGAGCACGAGCGCGGCGAGCGGTTCGGCACCGAGCGGATCTACTTCCGCCACCCATGCGGGATCGAGTACGCGATCGTCGGCGAGGGTGAGGCGGACGACCGCGAGCCCTACGAGGGCCAGGGCGTTCCCGCCCAGCACGCGATCCGCGGCGCCTACGGGACGACGACCTCTGTCCGCGAGCCCGACCCGATGAGCTTCTTCGTCACCGAGGGCATGGGCGGCAAGCTGCTCTCCTCAGAAGGCGCGCATCATCAGTTCCAGATCGGCGACGAGCAGGGCTACGGCCGGATGCTCGAGCTCGTCGAGGAGCCCGACCTCCCCCAGGGGACGTGGAACTTCGGCGAGGGCACGATCCATCACCAGGCGTTCGACGTGATGTCGGCCGAGAACCAGCAGGAGGTGAAGGACTGGATCGTCGGGCTCGGATTCACCGATTTCTCGGAGCCCAAGGACCGCGGTTACTTCTTCTCGATGTACTGCCGCAGTCCCAGCGGCCTGCTGGTCGAGATCGCCCACGGCACGCCACAGGGCTTCCTGATCGACGAGGCCGCCGACGAGCTCGGCACGCACATGTGCATCCCGCCGCACTGGGAGAACCGCCGGTCGGAGATCTCAGGGCTCGAGCCGATCGAGACCATCGAGACTGTCGTCGGGTAATTCGGCGCCGGAACGGGTTGGTCGCCGTCGCGTGTAGAGCCGAACTACCTTCACGGAATCCGGCTCATGCCCGTTCGCGTGGCGACGGGCTCTGAGCCGGATTCCGCGGATAGGGGCTGCGCTTGGAGCAGCCCCACCCGATTTAGGCGCCGGTCAGCGCCTTGGCCTTGATCGCGTCGAACTCGGCCTGGTTGATGGTGCCGTCGTCGAGCAGCTTCTTCGCCTTCTCGATTTCGGCGGTCGGGCTGGCGGAGGCGGCGGTCTGGCGGACGTAGTCGTCGAACTGCGACTGGGCGGTTGCGGCTTCCTTGTAGCGACGATCCGCCATGCCATCGTGGTTGACGATCAGATAGATGAGGACTCCGATCCAGGGCAGGATGACGACGAACACGACCCAGGCGGCCTTGGCCCAGCCCGAGATGTCGCGCCGGCGGAACACGTCGATCAGCACTGTGATCGCGATCCAGAGGAAGATGAACCACGCGAACAGGATGAGGATGTCCCAGAGGATGTTCAGGAACGGGTAGGAACTTGCGATCACTAACACGTCGACTCCGATCTATGGCGTACGTGGGCGGGCACACTCAAATGTGGCACCGCTGGGTTCGCATCACCCAAGACGGATGATCCGGACGGCTTTTCGCTGGGGCGAACATACCGCTGATAGCAGACGATCACGAGGAGAAAGATGACCGGCAAGAGCGATTTCACCGAGCAGGAATGGGACACGGTCCTCAAGGGACCGCCGGCGGCCGGCATGCTCGTGGCCACGGCGTCCAGGGGAGGCACGTTCAAAGAGAGCTTCGCGATCGCGAAGTCCTACACGGAAGCGCGGCAGCAACACGGCTCGAGCGAGCTCCTCGACGCGATCGCGTCCGCCAAGCCCGAGGTCGATCACCACTTCTACCACTCCGTCGATGACGTGAAGGCGGCGACCCTGAAGCATGTCCGCGACGGCGTCGAGGTGCTCGGGCAAAAGGCGACGCCCGAGGAGGTCAACGACTACCGACGGTTCGTGCTCACGCTCGCCGACCACGTCGCCAATGCCCACCGGGAGGACGGCGTGGCGGTCAGCGCCGGCGAGAAGACGGCGATCGCGGACATCACGACTGCGCTCGGCGGCGACGGCACCTAGTCCGGGCACAGGCACCTCGTCCCGGTACAGGCAGCTAGTCCCGGTACAGCGTCACATTGCGGTCGAGCCGGCCGCCGGCGAACCCCTTCGGCCGGCCGCCCTGGGCGTCGAGGTACGCGAGCTGCCGGGAGATCTCGCCGAGGTCTCCCGGCGGGCTGTGGTCGAGCATCCACGTCTGGATCGCCACGCCCCCGCCGGCGGTCTTCACGAAACGGAGCGCGCGCGCCTGCTGCGGATAGTCGATCAGCGAGGCCGTGCTGATCAGCCAGTAGCCGCCGGCGGCGGTGACGCGAGGCTCGATCAGGTTCCGATGGGTGTGGCCGGACAATGCCGCGATCACGCGCGGGTGATCGTCGAGCAGGGCCAGCACCCCGTCGCCGCCCTCGGAGCTCGCGAGCGGCTGGTGGGAGACCGCAATTACCCACCGCCGGCCAGCGCCAGCAAGCTGGCTGGCTAGCCAGCCAGGCTGATCGGGGCGGACGAGGCCGCCGGAGCCGCCGCCGCGCCGGGCCAGGTCGAGCACGATCACGCGAAGCTCCGAGCCGAGGTCGACGACGTAGTCGAGCGTCTCGCCGGCGCCGGGCCGCAGGCCGCGAGACGACCTCGCCGGCGTCCATCTCCCGCCGCGCCGGATCCGCCGGCACGCGCACCTTGGGCCCGGCCAGCGCCCGGGCGAGGAACTGGTTCACCAGGCCGGGCAGCGGCGGCCCGTCGGGCGACCCGCCGGCGGTCAGCCTCAGGCCGGGCGGGAGCTGGAGTCCGGGCGGGAGCTCCCACAGCGCCTGGTTTCCGACCGCCAGCGCGCGGGTCTGGGCGGTTGGGACGATCTCGCCGGCGACGAGTATGTCGTGGTCGCCGAGCACCGGGTAGACCGGCGCGCCGGCGCCCGGGCTGACGAACGGGCGCGCGGCGAGCGACAGCAGCCCGGGATGCTGCGGAGCGTCTAGATCGGGTCGGTAGTAGAACGGATCGGGATCGCTTGCCAGCTGGACGCCGTAGTAGCGGCCCGGATTGACGGGGCCGCCGCGCAGCGCAGCCAGCGCCCATATGAGCTCGTTGCGCTGGTCGTTGTCGATCAGGTCGCCGCCCTGGATGACCGCGTCGGGCCCCAGCGCGCGGATCGCGTGGCTGGCGCCGGCGAGGACGTGCGCCGTCAGCGTCTCCTGGGGCCGGAACGTCGACTCGAACGGCGCGCCGAGCCGGTCGAGGAACGGGACCCGGGCGGGCGAGCAGGCGTCGAGCACGTGGGCGTCGGTGACGTGCGCGAGCGTCGCGATCACGCCGGCGGCCGCTCGCGGCGAGCCGAGCGCGGTGCGCGCTACCAGCGCCTCGCCGGGGCCGGGCGAGAGCGTCCCGGTGCCGCCCGGGTCGATCCAGGTCGAGGCGAGCGTCGAGCCGGTGGGGCCGGCGACCGGCCCTGCGCTTCCGCAGCCGGCGGTCAGCAGCGCGCCGGCGCCGAGGATGATCGCCTCCCGCCGGGTGATCAAGGCGTCCCCACCGGCCGGGTCACGGTGCCCCCATCCCGGCGATGACGCTCTCGCGCGTGGTCTGGCGCGCTACCCACGCCACCGCGACCGCGCCGGCGAGCACGAGCCCCGCGATCACGGCGGCGATCTCGAGCGCGCTCGCTCCGAGCGGCAGCGTCACGTAGCTCGCGGCCAGCCGCGACAGCGCCGGGCCGAGCACGAGGCGCTCGAGCAGGATCCCGAGCACGGCGGCGGGCGCCACCAGCGCGATCACCGCGCCGGCGAGCAGGCGACGGACCGCCGCGCCGCCCGCGCCGAACGCGCGCAGCACCGACACCGTGCGCCGGCGCTCCTGAACGGTCAGCGCGCACGCCTGGATCAGCGCGTACAGGCACACGAGGCCGTCGACGATCGCGACCGCGCGCAGGATCGAGCGGAGCACCGTGACCAACGGGACGCCGCGGCCGATCGCGCCGGTGGCGGGGGCCGCCGGCGATCCGATCGCGGCGCTCACCGCGGCGACATTCGCGCGCGGTGCGACCACGACCGAGAGCTGCTCGTCCTGCGCGGCCGACGGGTCCGCGGCGAGCAGCGCCGCCGCCGGCACGTAGGCGACGCGACCGTCGTGGTCGAGCGAGCTGACCACGCCGGCGACCCGCAGCCGCAGTTCAGACCCCGACGCCAGCTCGATCGCCAGCGTCGACCCCGGCGCCAGCCCGAGCGTCTGCGCCAGCCCGAGCCCCACCTCCGCCTCGCGCGTGCCCTTCAGCCGAGTTCCGGCCACCAGTGGTGGCGCCTCGAACACCGTGTGGTTGCCCGGATACGCGATCACGTTGATCGTCTCGCCGAGCGAGTACGAGTCGACCGCCTCCACCTCGTAGCGTGGGGCGACGGCCTGAACGCCGGCGATCGAGCGCACACGGGCGACCGCCGAGGCGGGTAGATTCGCGGTCAGCTGATAGCGCTTGCCGAGCGCGCCCGGGTCGGTCTCGAGCGAGCTGAGCGCCGAGGCGAGCGCGAGCATCAGCAGCACGAACCCGGTCGAGAACCCGAGCGCCGCGATGGTGGCGAGCAGTCGGGTGCGGCGCGCGCCGACGAGCCGGGCGCCGAGCACGGTGAGCCCGGCCCGGGGTGCGCTCAGGCGGGCCGATCGCCGCGGGCCGCGGCCGAGCTCGGCGCCGCGGAGCAGCGCGACCGGCGGCCGTCCTGCCGCCCGCCAGGCTGGCCACGCGGCCGCGATCACCGGGATCGCGACGCCCGCCAGCCACGCCGCCGCGAGCGCCGGGAGCAGGGCCGTTCCCGGCGCGGGCTCGTTCAGCAGCACGAGCAGCCGGGTGGTCGGGCCGTAGGTGGCGAGCGCGCCGCCGATCGCGCCGATCGTGGCCGCCGGCGCCGCGACGAACAGTGCCTCGAACGCCTGGGTGCCGGCCAGGTGGGCGCGTGAGGCCCCGACGGCGCGGCGGACGCCGATCGCCGCGAGGCGGCGCTGGACCTCGGCGCGCGCGGACGCGGCCAGCATCACGCTCGCGGTCGCGAGCGCGATCAGCGACAGCGCGACGAGCAGGTCGATCACGATCCCGGCGGCCTGGTCGAGCAGCACCCGCACCCCTGAGCGCGTGACGAACCGCAACCCCCGCAGGCCGTAGCTGGTCGCGCGCGCCTGCACGAGCACCTCGTTCAGGTTCCGCGGATCGCGTAGCCAGATCTCGGCCAGGTTGACGCTCGCATTCGGCGGGAAGCCAGAGGTCGGCACGGGAGATGTAGATCCGCGGAGTCGCGAGCGGATACGACACGTTGTCGGGGCTCTCGGAGAGGCCGACGACGCGGAGTGGGCCGAGCCCGTCAACGACGAGCAGACCGCCGAGCTTGACGCCCCAGGCCGACGCCAGGCCTCGCTCGACGACCACTTCATCGGGACGGCTCGACAGGTCGCGCCCGCCGACGATCGCGTACCCGCGCCGGCCGGCTCCGACGACCTCGACCACGCCGTTGCCGGCGCTGTTCTCGCCGGCGCCGAGATCGACGTTCGTGGCTTCCTGTCGCAGCGTGTACGCCGCGAGGTCAGGGAGCGCGGCGATCCGCTGCGCGACCCGGCCCGCGTTCTGCGGGTCGAAGCGGACGATGATGTCGGGAAGGTCCGACGCGCGGGCGGCCCGGTCGAAGCCGAACCCGAGGCCGTCCGAGACGACCAGCGCCGCCACCAGCATCGCGGCCGCGAGCGCGATCCCCAGGCCGGTCAGCAGCGATCGCCGGCGCCGGGTTCTCATCCCCCGGGCGGCTTCTGCGAATGCAGCCCTCAGGCGGACTCCCTGACCGTGACCTCGTCAGCCGCGAGCTGTCCGTCGCGTAGGTGCAGCACGCGGTCGGCGATCGCAGCCGCCTCGGGCTCGTGAGTGACGATCACAACCGCGCGGTGCGTGAGATTTCGGAGCAGGGCCAGAACCGTCGCGCCGTTGTCCTGGTCGAGGTTCCCGGTCGGCTCGTCGGCCAGCACCAGCTCGGGGTCGTTGACGAGAGCCCGGGCGATCGCGAAGCGCTGCTGCTCGCCGCCCGAGAGCTCGTGCGGCCGGCGGCCCGCGATCTCGGCGAGGCCGAGATCTTCGATCAGCCGCCGCGCCCGTTGCTCGCCGCCGCGGAGCGCGCCCGGAAGGCGTCCCGGGAGCAGTACGTTCTCCTCGCCGCTCAGCTCCTCGATGAGCTGAAAGGACTGGAACACGAACCCGACGTGGCGGAGGCGGGTGCGGGCGAGCATGCGCGGGCGTTGCCGCGTGATGTCCTGCTCGGCGAGCACGATCTGCCCTGCATCAGGTCGATCGAGGCCGCCCAGGACGTGCAGCAGCGTCGACTTGCCGCTTCCCGAGCGGCCGAGCACGGCGACGACCTCGCCGGCGTCGACGTCGAGGCTGACGCCGTCGAGTATCCGGCGCTCGGCTCGCCCAACCCCGAGCGTCTTGACGATGCCGCGTGCTTCCAGGACGGGCATGGCTCAACGGTACCGAGCATGACGCAGCGTTTCAGTACGTCACGAGTGCAGCGCTCTCCGCCGGCAACGTGAACACGTAGCGGCCCTGGCTGGCCGTGAGCGTGACGATGCCCGAGCGGCCGGCGAGCCGGCCGGTGGTGGTCTGGGCACCGAAGCTCTGGCCGCCGAGCGTGACCCCGGCGGTGCTGGTGAGCCGCGGCGCACGCAGCCGCTCGAGCTTCGCCGGACCGCCGTCCGCGGCACTCAGCGCGATCGTGCGGCGGTGTGAGCTCTCGTTGATCAGCACGACTCGCGTATGGCCTTTCCTCGCCGCGGGTGGCCCAGATCGTGATCCCCTCGGCGTTCGTGGCGGTGGTGTCGATCAGCCGCGATCCCGCGCGGCGCGGCCTGGGCGAACATCAGCAGGCCGTAGTACTCCGGGGTCACCGATGCGCTCCACCCGTGGGCAGTGTGGGTGAACGTGAACGGCTGGTAGGTGGCCCCCGGATAGGTGTGGATGTTCACGCCGTCGACGCCGACCCGGGCCATCTCGAACAACGTGTCGAGCGCCCACAGCGCCGAGGCGAACGCGTTGCTGACGCCGGGCGCGGCTCCGCATGAGTCGGTGTTGATCTCGTCGATCCGCAACGGGAGGTGTCGGGCGTGGGCGAGCACGACGTAGGGGGCGATGCCGTCTGCGAGGCCGGTCGTCGCGGCGGGGGCGAGCAGGTGCTGGGCCGTCGGATACACCGGCGAGGATGGCGGGACGAAGCAGGTCTGGAGCGGATACCGGTGCAGGGTCACGACCCTGACGCGCGGCTCGGCGGCGAGGAACGCGACCAGTGTTCGCCATCCACGTCGGGGCCCCAGTCGTGGGCCCGGCGAGCGGCCCCGGCAGCCCCGTCGCGAACGAGGTGAAGTCGCTGAGGAACGACGAGAAGTCGTATCCGGGCGGACGGCCCATCACGTGGACGCGGTCGGGCAGGACGTACCACGTGAAGCTGCCGTACAGGTTGGGCTCGTTGCCGGGTTCGAGCGCCTCGATCCATGGCTTCCCGATCCCCCGCTCGAACGCGCTCGCCTCGGCGTCCGCCAGGGCGCGACTGTCGGCCTCGAGGTCGATGCCCATGATCAGCCGGGCGTTCAGGTCGGTGGCGAGCGCGTGCGTCACCGCGAGCCACCGCGGGGTCAGCGTGACCCGCACGCCGTGTGGCTTGCTCATGCCGGGGACCGGGTACCACGCCCAGTCGGTGCTGTCCCCGCCGATCCGGAGCACCGGCGACTGATCCGGGGTCAGGTTGCGGACCAACTGGAGGAACACCGGGTCGGGGGCCTCGGGGTCCTTTCCGGCGTAGGGGATGATCGCGGTGTTCTCGAGCGACAGCCCGAGGAAGCCCGGTTGAATCTGCGACCCGCCCGCCCCGCTGGCGACGGTAACGAGCGGCGTCCGGGGGGATCGAGATCGGCGATGCCCGCGCGTATCCGGTGAGCGCGAAGAGCGTCGTCACGAACGAGGCGACGAGGACGAGACGATGCCGGCGTACGCGATGCACGGTCAGCCAATCTGCCACGTCACCGCTGGTTGCACCAGCGCGCCGGCTCGCGCCGATAGGCTGGCTTTCGGTGACCGCAACGCTTCCGTTCGAACGCCGCCGCCTCGGCCGCTCCGAGATCAGCATCCCGCGGGTCGCGCTCGGGTGCGGCAACTTCGGCGGGGTCGGCTCCGCGCCCGAGCTGTTCGGGCAGGGGCTGAGCGAGGACCAGGCGTTCGAGCTGATGGACGCGGCCTGGGAGCAGGGGATCGATCACTTCGACACCGCCGACGCGTACGGCGGGGGTCGCAGCGAGCGCATGATCGGCGCCTGGATGCGGAGCCGGGGCGTTCGGCCGATGCTCACGACCAAGACTTACAACCCGATGGAATCGGGCGCCGATTACGGGCTCGCGCCCGAGCGGATCGCGCGAGCGCTCGAGTCGAGCCTCGAGCGGCTCGGGGTCGAGCAGGTCGATCTGTATCTCGCCCACGAGTTCGACCCGGAGGTACCGCTCGACGAGTCGCTCGGGTGCTTCGACGATCTGGTCGCGGCCGGCAAGGTCCGCGCCTACGGGGTCAGCAACTTCGCCGCCGCCCAACTCGAGGCGGCGCTCGCCGCGGGCGACGCCGGCCGCCGTGCAGAACGAGCACTCGTTGCTCGCGCGCGAAGACGAGGACGCGCTCCTCCCGCTGTGCGAGCGCGAGCGGGTGTCCTACCTCGTGTTCAGCCCGCTCGGCGGGGGATGGCTGACCGGCAAGTACCGCCGCGGCGAGCCGTTCCCGCCGGGGTCTCGGATGACTCAGCGCCCCGAGCCGTACGCCGCGCTCGTCGCCGACCGCACCTTCGACCGGCTCGAGGCGCTCGACGGGTTCGCCCGCGAGCGAGCGACCTCGATGGCCGGCGCCGCGCTGGCGTGGTTGCTCGCCGACGACCGCGTCGCACCAGATCGTCGTCGGTCCTGGGCGCGTCGACCATCTGACGCCGGTGCGCGAGGCGCTCGAGCGCCCGCTGAGCACCGAGGAGCGCATCTACCTGGACGGCGTCTTCAGTTGAGCTCGGTCTTGATCCTCAGCCACGACGACGTGATCGAGGCGCTGCCGCCCGAGGAGTGCGCCGACGCGATGGCCGAGGTGCTGGCCGCCCACGCCCGCGGGGAGGCGCTCATGCCGCTGCGGTCTGTGGTGCGGTTCGAGGGCGCACCCGGGTTCATGGGGTTGATGCCCGCCTGGCGCGGGGGAGAGCACCCGGTGTTCGCGCTCAAGTCGCTGTGCGTGATGCCTGGCAATCCGGCGCGCGGGCTCGACTCCCATCAGGGGACGGTGACGCTGTTCGACGGCGCGATCGGCGTGCCGATGGCGATCCTCGACGCGTCCGCGGTCACCGCGGTTCGGACCGCGGCGGTGAGCGCGGTCGCGACCCGAGTGCTGGCGCGGGAGGACGCGAGCGTGCTGGCGATTCTCGGCGCGGGCGTGCAGGGCAAGGCGCACCTGAAGGCGCTGACGGCGGTCCGCGAGTTCGCCGACGTGCGCATCTACTCGCCGACCGAGGCGCACGCGCGCGCGTTCGCCGGTGGCGGTGACGGTCGGGCGAGGGTCGTGAGGACCGCCGAGGACGCGGTCCGGGGCGCCGACGTCGTGGTGACCGCCACGTCCGCGCGCGAACCCGTGCTCCGGCGCGAGTGGCTCGGCCCGGGCGCGCACGTCAACGCGGTCGGCGCGAGCATGCCGTCCGTGCGCGAGCTCGACGTGGCCACTGTGGCGGCCTGCGCGCTCTACTGCGACAGCCGCGAATCGCTGCGCAACGAGGCCGGTGAGTTCCAGCTGGCGGTGAACGAGGGCGCGATCCCTGGAGAAGATCACGTCCGCGGCGAGCTCGGAGAAGTGCTCGCGGGCATCGCGTCCGGTCGGCGCAGCGACGAAGAGCTGACCGTGTTCAGGTCGCTCGGGCTGGCGGTCGAGGATCTGGCGGCGGCGCGCTGCGCGGTCGAGCGAGCGCGCCGGATGGGGATCGGAACCGAGGTGCAGCTGTGATCGAGCTTCGCGAGATCGAGGCGGCGCGGGCGCGAATCGCCGACGTCGCAGTGCGAACGCCGCTCGTGCGGCTGCGGGTCGATGACGCGCCCGCGGAGATCTACCTGAAGCTCGAGAACCTGCAGCCGATCGGCTCGTTCAAGATCCGCGGCGCGACAAACGCAGTCCGGCTGGCGTCCGAGGACGAGCGCCGACGGGGTCTCGTCACCGCCAGCGCCGGCAACATGGCCCAGGGTGTCGCCTGGGCCGGGCGCGAGCTGGGGCTGCCGGTCACGATCGCCGTCCCCGAGCACGCGCCGCAGGCCAAGCTCCGCGCGATCGAGCGCCTGGGCGGCAAAGCGCTGAAGATGCCCTACGAGGACTGGTGGCAGGCGATCGTCACGAGCCGGGTCGAAGGCGTCGACGGGCTGTTCGTCCACCCGGTCCAGGACGAGGGGGTGATGGCGGGCAACGGCACGATCGGCCTCGAGATCCTCGAGGACCTGCCCGATCCGGATGCCGTCGTGATCCCGTACGGCGGCGGCGGGCTGACGGTCGGGATCGCCAGCGCGATCCTGGCGTTCCGGCCGCAGACGAAGATCTACACGGCCGAGCCGGCGACCGGCGCGGCGCTCGTGGCGGCACTCGCGGCGGGGTCGCCCGCCGACGTCGAGTACAGCCCGTCGTTCGTCGACGGCTCGGGGAGCCGGCGCGTGCTCGACACGATGTGGCCGCGCGTGCAGCCGCTCGTCGACGACGCATTCTCGGTTCCGGTCGCGGACGCGGCGGCGGCGGTCAGGACGCTCGCAGAGCGCGCGCACGTCATCGCCGAGGGAGCGGGTGCGCTGGCCACGGCGGCCGCGCTCGCCGGCCGGGCCGGGAGTGGAAAGGTGGTGTGCATCGTGTCGGGCGGGAACATCGACATGGCCAAGCTGGCCGGCATCCTCGAAGGAGGCGCCGCGTGACCGACGCCGGCGACGACGACCTGCGCGCGCCGATTCTGCCGGGCGAGGGCGCGAGCGACTACGAGCGCTACCTGCGCACCGACGAGCTGCTGTCGCTGCAGAAGACCGCGCAGGAGCGCGTCCACCACGACGAGCTGCTGTTCCAGACCGTCCATCAGTCCTCGGAGCTTTGGCTGAAGTTCGCGACCACCGAGGTCGACGAGGCCGCCGGTCTGCTTGAACACGACCCACCGGCCCAGCAGATCGATCCGGCGCTGCGACTCTTGCGTCGGGCGGTGCTCGCGTTGTCGTACGTCACCACCCAGATGGAGATGCTCAACCAGATGGACCCGTGGGAGTACTCGCAGATCCGCGTCGTGCTCGGGCACGGCAGCGGCTTTGACTCGCCCGGCTTCCGGCGGGTCTCGTCGGTGACCCAACGAGTCGCCAAGGCGTTCGACCGACTGCTCGAGCGGTCAGGCCTCGAGCTTTCCGAGCTGTACCGCCACGGCCGCGAGCACGAGCAGCTCTACCAGTTGGCCGAGCTCCTGACCGAATGGGACGAGCGGATCTGGGTGTGGCGATTCCGCCACTACGCGATCGTCGCCCGGGCGCTCGGCGAGGACACGGTCGGGACGCAGGGAACGCCGGTTCAGGTACTCGGCAAGCTCATCGCCCAGCGCCAGATCCCGAAGCTGTGGGATGTGCGGAGCCGGCTGGTCGAGCTGTTCGACGCCGAGCGCAAGGGGGGCGCGGCGTAAACGCGGCTCACGGTTGCGTCTGGCACGTCTCTGTGGTGGTCATCTCGCGGACCGAGCATGGCGGCAACTGCGGTCCGAGGCCCGCGCTTGGCGTTGGCGCTGACGCGGCCGTGGGGTCGCCGGCGCCGAGTCCGCTAGACGGTTCGGCCTCGAACACCCACGACCGCGCACCGTTCACGCTCACCGGCAGCGGATAGGGGATGTCGCTGTCCGGGGCGGTGCACGCCGAACCCGCCTCGCATGCCGACCGGGCGCCCGTCACGGTCAGGCTCTGATCGGTCGATCCGATTGGAGCGGTGGCGGCCAGCGACAGAAACCAGCCGGCGCCGGTGCCGCGCGCGTCGGTCACCGACGTGATGACCTCGAGCTGCCTCGGGTTCTCGCCGACGACCCGAACCGATGGGCTTGCGAGCGTGAGCCCACCGCCGGTGATCGCCACGGCTGCGGTCGACGCGTCCGCCGACGCAGCGTTCAACGCAGCGGCCGCGACCAGCAACAGCGGAAGGCAAAGGCAAACAAACGCACGGCATCGCCGCGGGGGCGTGAAATTCACTGCAGCGAGGTGGTGCCCCTGGGGGGCGACAGGAAACCGCAGCGGCCGATTGTTAGCGCTCACTGTGACTCACTGTCGGCCTTCTTACCTACTGGTAACCGCACCAACTGGCAATTGCTACTCACAGTTGCGAATGCTTGCGAGTGCGCGGGTCATGATCTCCTCGACGACGCCGGTCTTGGCATCCGCGTACTGCTGCATGTACTTCCAATCGCGCGCGGCCAGCTCGCGCTTGGTCCGTTCGTACAGCGCGCGATCGGCGTCGCTGGTCCGCAGCCAGTCACGGAACCGGACCATCCGGTCGGTCTCCGGGCAGCCGGCCGAGAACACGTGGAGCTGAACGCCGCCGTCGTCGGTGCGGAAGAACCGGTGCTCGAACCAGTCCGGCTCGCGGATCCGGAGGATGTAGCCGGCGTCCTCGAGAGCGTCGACGTAGGCAGGCTCGTCGGTCGTGTCGGGCACCTCGAGCGCGATGTCGATGATCGGCTTCGCGGCCAGCCCGGGCACCGAGGTCGAGCCGACGTGCTCGACCCTGACAACGCGCGCGCCGAGGGCCTCGCGTAGGCGGGCGGCGTGCTCGGCGTAGCGGTCGGGCCAGCGCGGGTCGTAGTCGCGGAGCTCGATCGGTGCGGTCAGCGGCCGCGGTCCGCCGATCCGGCGCTGCTCGAGCGCGTCGTACGCGGCGACGTCGTTCGGATCGGGGAGACCCACGACGGGATTCTCCCGCTCGCGGGGCTTGTCAGGGCCGCCGCGGCCGGGCTCCGATGGCGCGGCCGAGGAGGACGAACCCGATCGCGGCGGCGATGGCCTCGAACGTCCCGCGCTGGATGCCCTCGAACACCGAGTGCTCGGCGTGGGCCTCGAACACCCCCAGCGCGAGTCCGACCGCGACCGACGCGACCAGACCGAGGAGCCACGGCCGTGCGCGCAGCCAGTCCGATCCCGGTACCGGGAGATCGTCATAGACGTCGCCGGCCTGCCCGGTGGCGCCCGAGACGATCGACTGGGATCGAACGAGAGTCCGCGTGGCCGCGAACAGACCCAGGCCGGCCAGAGCCGCGAGCCCGCCGACGAGCCCGAGCCACCACGCGGGCAGACGCTGCGAGAAGTCCAGGACGTACAGCTCGAGGCCGGCCATGGTCGCGAAGCCTGCGCCGAGCGCCACCCGCGCGCGCCGCTGGATCAGCGCGATCTCCGCGGCGGCCAGGCTCGCCACCCGCCGGCGGCGCCCCGCCCGCGATGCCGCCAGAGTTCCCGCGACGAGCGCGACCTGCGGCGCCACCAGCATCCCGAGAATCGCGGGGATGAACAGCAGCGTCGAGATCCCGTTCGAATAGCCGGGGTAGCGGGCGAAGCGTCCCAGCGTGATCTGGGAGACGATCAGCACGGCAGCGGCTCCCGCCAGCGCCACGAACGTCGCGAACGCCGACCCGCGCGCCTCGGCGGTCGCGAGCTCGTCGGCAAAGCTGGTCGCGAGCGCCCGAGGATCGCCGAGCCTGTCCTCGCACCCGGGCTCGCTCGCGATGTGGTCACCCAGCTCGAGCGCGATCCGGGCGCGCTCGCGCCGGGGGACCCCGCGGGCATACAGCTCGAGGGACAGGTCGTCGAGCCAGCTCATCCCATCACCGCCTCGATCGCCCGGGCGAACTGCTTCCACTCGCGCCGGCGAACCGCGAGCGCCGATGTGCCCGCGCGCGTCACCGTGTAGACGCGCCGGCGCCGGCCGCTCCCGGTCGACCACGAGCTGCTCAACAGGCCGTCGCGCTCGAGCCGGTGCAGCGCGGGGTAGATCGTGCCCTCGGCCAGTTCGAAGGCGCCGCTGCTCCGCTCCTTGAGGCGCTGGAGGATCGCGTACCCGTGCGCCGGCTCCTCGGCTACGGTGGCGAGGATCAGGGGGTCGAGCTGGCCGTTCAACGTATCCGGCTTCATACCTAGCAGCGTAATGCATAGGAGTGCTAGGTGTCAAGGCTTCGTTCGGCTGCGCCCCCGCGGCGGTCCGGCGGTCGGCGAGTGACGCACCGCGGCGCTCGCGCGTAGGTTGTAGGAATGCGAACTCGAGGGCTGTCGTTGGCAGGACTGATCCTGCTGCTCGCCGGCTGCGGGTCGGCGGGCGCGACGAGCCCGCCGGAGCCGCAGCCGGTCCGGGCGAACGTCCCGCGGGCGGAGCCGACCGTGTCGCGTGCGGATGCGACCGCGCTCCGGGACGGAAACGCGCTGTTCGCCGGCCGGGTCCTCGCTCGCCTGGCATCGACGCGGTCGAATGTCGCGCTGTCGCCGGCGAGCATCTCGCAGGCTCTGGCGATGGTGTTTCCGGGCGCGCGCGGGATGACGGCGTCGCAGATTGCGAGCGCGCTCGACTTCCGGCTGGCGCCCGATCGCCTGGGTGCGGCGTTCAACGCGGCCGACCGCTCGCTGGCGCACGTGAATGGGCCCGACGTCACGCTCGACATCGCCAATGCCCTGTACGGCCAGACCGGGCAGCGCTTCCACCAGGCGTTCCTCCGCGTGCTGGCGCGCGACTACGGCGCCGGCCTGCGGACCGCGGACTTCGAACACAACCCCGCCGGCGCGCGGTCGGACATCAACGCCTGGGTGTCCCAGCACACCAGGGGGAAGATCCCGGAGCTGCTCGGGCCGGGCGATGTCGACCCGCTCACGAAGCTCGTGCTCGTAAACGCCGTGTACCTGAAGGCGAAATGGCTCGAGCCGTTCGCCCACCACGACACGACGCGCGCGCCGTTCCATGCGCCCGGCGGCACGATCGAGGTCCCGACGATGCATAAGACCGGAACGTTCGGCTACCTCCAGGGTCCGGGCTATCAGGCGCTCGAGCTCGGATACCGGGGCGGGCGCCTCGCGTTCGACGTCCTGCTTCCGAGCCCCGGCCGTCTCGGGTCGGTGCTCTCCCGCCTCGCCGGCGAGGGACCGCTCGCGCTGCTCGGCGGGCTGCGCCCGACGGAGGTCGCGGTGGCGCTGCCGAAATTCCGGCTGACCAGCCACGTCGAGCTCGCCGGCCCGCTGCAGGCGCTCGGGATGCGGCTCGCGTTCGAGCCCGGGCGCGCGGACCTGTCCGGGGTCGCGGACAGGCCCGGCAACCTGTACGTCAAGGCGGTCATCCACGAGGCCTATCTCGACGTGGACGAGGACGGCACCGAGGCGGCCGCCGCGACCGGCGTCACGATCGTCGGCACGGCCGCGCCGGCGCCTCCGAGGATCAGCTTCGTCGCCGACCGACCGTTCGCGTTCGTGCTGCGGGACACCAAGACCGGCGCGGTGTTGTTCGCGGGCGTCGTCTCACGCCCCTGACCCGATCGGGCGGCATCGGTCGGGTCGCCTGGGCGAATTAAGATTCCACCCCTCTCTCCGTGGGTACCGGGGTTGTGCGGTCACCGTAATCCGGGAGGAAAGATGTCAGAGCGAATCGCTGCGGCCGTCTGGGTCAAACCGAGACGGAGGCTCGGATGCGGCGCTGTACTGGTATTCAGGACCGCGACCGACGGCCGTGCGCCCGGGTATATGAGTTGTCCCTCGCTCTGCCCTAATCCTCGGCGAGCGATGATTTGCGGCTCCAGCTTTTGGCCGACGTGGCGTGTGGACCCAGCGGCCACCGCCGGACGCGAGCGTCAGGAGCTGTGCATGTGGGTTTCCGAAGCGAGTCCCGCGACAAGCGGCGTCGCGCCAACGCGCGTGCCGGCTGGCCTGCCCGAAGACTCGTGCGGGGCCTAAAACGAGTCGAGCTGCTGCCGGAAGACGAGCCACAACGCGCTCGAGAACTACGTCCAAACCACTTCGGTGGTCGCCGGGCTCGTGTAGCCGGACGACCTGCGTGGCGGGCTCTCCGAGTCCGCCCGCGTCACCACCAACGAGACGAACTCTGAAGGAGAGGGAACATGGCGGATCGAGTTGTTCACATAGTCTGGGCCAAGCCAAGGCGACGCATCGGAGCCGGCGTGGGCTTAGCCGTCTTCGTTGCCGCCGTGGTGCTGCTGGTCGGCGGTCTGTCAACGGCCTCCAGCGCGGCGCCCACGAGCCGGCAAGCGAGGGGGAAGCAAGCGACCGCGGCACAGCAGCAGTCGATCAACGCGAAGGTCGATGCCCTGCTTGGGCGGATGACGCCTGCCCAGAAGTTCGGCCAGCTTGAGATGGCGGCCCCGGCGGGGAACGACCCCACCAACATGACGCTCAAGCAGGAGGCCAAAGCCGGGCAGATCGGCTCGGTCCTCGACCTGACCGGCGTCGACAACATCAACGCGGTCCAGGCCGCCGCGCTCCAGTCGCCGCTGAAGATCCCCCTGATCTTTGGCCTGGACGTGATCCACGGGTACCGGACGATGTTCCCGGTGCCGCTGGGCGAGGCCGCGAGCTGGGATCCGACCCAGGTGGCGAAGGACGAGTCGGTTTCGGCCGACGAGGCCGCCGCCGACGGGATCAAGTGGACTTTCAACCCGATGGTCGACATCGCCCGCGATCCCCGCTGGGGACGCGTGGTGGAAGGCGCCGGCGAGGATCCGTTCCTCGGCTCGGCGATCGCCGCCGCGAAGGTGATGGGTTACCAGGGCAACAACTTCGCCGCACCGGACAAGGTCGCGGCGACGATCAAGCACTTCGGGGCGTACGGCGCCCCCGTCGCGGGCCGCGAATACAACACTGTCGACATGTCGACCCAGCAGCTGTTCAACGACTACCTGCCGCCGTACAAGGCCGCGGTGGACGCGGGCGCGGCGACCGTGATGGCGTCGTTCAACTCGCTCAACGGGGTGCCGAACACCGCCAACCCGTATCTGCTCACGCAGATCCTCCGTAACGAATGGGGCTTCAGCGGCACGACGCTGAGCGACTACCAGGCGGTCCAGGAGCTCGAGGACTTCGGCTACGCGTCCGGCCCGGCCGACGCCGCGCGCCTTGCGCTGACCGCGGGCGTGAACATCGAGATGGCGGTGGCGATCGGGCAGACGCCCAACAACCCGCTGTTCTCGACCTACGAGCAATACGGTCCGTCGCTGCTGCGGTCGGGCAAGATCACGATGGCGCAGCTGAACGACGCCGTCCGTCACGTGCTGACGCTGAAGTACCTCGCCGGGATGTTCCGCAACCCGGATCAGGGAAGCGACGCCCGCTACAACTCGGAGGAGCTGACCGCGCCACACCAGGCGGTCGCGCTGCAGACCGCCGAGGAGTCGATGGTTCTGCTGAACAACAACAACCACACCCTGCCGCTGAGCTCGAGCGTGGGCAAGGTCGCCGTGGTCGGACCGCTGGGCGACGATGCGCTCGATCAGCTCGGCCCGGATGTTCCGGGGGGCTATGACACGAACCCGAACGACCTCACCGGACCGGACAAGATCGTCACGGTGAAGCAGGGAATCGAGAACATGGTTGGCGCCACCAACGTCAACTCGGTGAACGGCTGCACCACGTTTACCGTCGCGGACCCGTGCAACGAGGACAGCGGGTTCGGCGCGGCGGTGGCTGCCGCGAATACCGCCAACGCGGTCGTGGTCGTGGTCGGCGAACCGGCGGGCGACTCCGGCGAGGCCTCCTCGCGGACCGCGCTTGACCTGCCGGGGAAGCAGGAGGAGCTCGTGAGCGACATCGCCGCGACCGGCAAGCCGTACGTGGTCGTGCTGATGAACGGCCGCCCGCTCACGATCCCGGAGCTATCGAGCACGCCGACGCTCGAGGCTTGGTATCCGGGCACGACGGGCGGCACCGCGGTTGCGAACGTTCTGTTCGGCAAGTTCAATCCGAGCGGGAAGCTTCCGATGTCGTTCCCCCAGAACGTCGGCCAGATCCCGATGTCGTACAACGAGCTCCCGACCGGCCGGCCGTATGACCCGAACAACAAGTACACGTCGCGCTACCTCGATGTGTCGAACGCGCCGGAGTACCCGTTCGGGTACGGGCTGTCATACACGACGTTCTCGATCTCGAACGTGTCGGCCCCGTCGAGCGTGTCGCGGAACGGGACGATGAAGGTCACCGCCACCGTCACAAATACGGGGTCGGTGACCGGCACCGACGTCGCGCAGCTCTACACCCACGAGAGCGACACGACGATCCTCCAGCCCGTCGAGAAGCTCGAAGGGTTCCAGCGCGTGACGCTCGACCCCGGGAAGTCGCAGACGGTCACGTTCACGCTCGGACCGCAGAACCTCGGCTTCTACGACAACAACGGCCATTTCGTGGTCGAGCCGGGGACGGTCGACCTGTGGGTCGGCGACAGCTCGACCGCGGATACGGGTACGCCCACGACGTTCACCCTCCGATGAGAGTCCGCGGATTGATCGCCGCCGCAGTCACGGCGGCGATCCTGGTGGTGGCGGCGCCGGCGGGCGCCGCCACCTTCAACCCGCAACAGAAGTCGGCTCTGCTCGGGATCGCGCACGACACGTGGCAGTTCTATTCCGCCGACGTCGATCGCGTGACGCATCTGCCGCTCGACAACCTGGGGTTGGCGGGGACTCCATCAGCGCGCGGCACGTACACGTCGGCGGCGAACGTCGGCGTGTACCTGTGGGCGGTCGTCGCCGCCCACGACCTCGGGTTGATCGACACCAAGAAGGCTGATCAGCTGGCGTCGTCGACGCTCAACGAGGTCGCGAAGCTGAAGCGCTACGACGGGTTCCTGTACCAGTGGTACGACACGAACAACGGGAACGTGCTTCTGAACCCGGGGGAGGGCGACTGCAACGAGACGACGCCGGCGCAGGACAACTGCTGGTTCGTCTCGGCCGTCGACAACGGCTGGTACGCGACGGGGCTGATCGAGGTCAAGCAGGCCCTGCCGGGTGTGCGCGACTTGGCGTCGTCGCTGCTGAAGCCGATGGACTTCAGCATCTTCTACGACAACCGGGCGCAGACCGATTGCAACGTTAACGCCAACCTCCCGGGCGACCCGCCGACGGGCCAGATGCACGGCGGGTTCTACGTCGACCAGGGACCGGCGGCCTACTGGAACAGCGCGCTGTACAGCGATCCCCGGATCGCGATGTACATCGGGATGGGGCGCCACCAGATGCCCGGCGACGTGTGGTGGCGGTCGTGGCGGACCCCGGTGCCGCCGCGCTGTGCCACAGACCCGAAGAACTCAGCCACGGCCACGGGGACCGGCTACTGGCACACCTACACCGACCCGCAGTCGGGCAAGAAGTTCGACGTGTGGGAGGGCCACTACACGTACCCGGGCACCTCGCTGACGTTCGTGCCGACGTTCGGTGGCGGCATGTTCGAGGGGCTGATGGCGAACCTGGTCGTCCCCGAGACGAGCTGGGGTCCGCACAGCTTCGGCCTCGACGACCTGCGCTGGGCCCAGGTGCAGGAGAAGTACGCGACGCAGGAGCTCGGCTACTCGGTATGGGGGATGTCGCCGTCGAGCACGGCCGATGACACCGGCGGCTACGGCGGCTTCGGCGTCGAGGGCCTGGCGTTCGGTGCCGGTTCGCCGCTCGCGTGGTGCACCACCTGCGCCACCGAGACCACCGTCAGCCCGCACGCCTCGGCGATCGCGCTCACGGTGCTGCCGCAGCAGGCGTTGTCGAATCTGGAGACGCTCCGGAGCCGCTATCCGGGCGTCTACACCTCCGACGGCGGGTTCTACGACGCGGTCAACCCGGTCACGGGTGAGGTCGGCCACCGGCGGCTGGTGCTCGACCAGTCGATGATCATGGCCGCGATCGACGACGCGCTGAACGGTGGCGCGATGCAGAAGCATTTCGCCGCCGACCCGGAGTCGTATGCCGCCCGGCTGTATCTGGGCGCCGAGCACATGTCGATCCACTAGCCACTCCCCGGGTTCTGTGCTGGAAAATCCGCGTATATGGCGGATTTTTCAGCACGCCCCGGGGGAGGCGCTATGAGACGGCCAAGCCGTTGAGGGCTGCGACGAGCTGGTCGACCTCGTCGGCCGTGTTGTAGTGGATGAACCCGAGGCGAACGGCCTGGTCGTCGTAGCCGAGACGTTGGTACAGCCCGAGCGAGTACCAGGAGTCGTGGGCCCAGACGCCCATGTTCTGCTCGGCGAGGCGGACCGCGACCTCGCCGGCGGGAACTCCCGCCACGTTGATCAGGAACGTCGGCACGCGGCCCTCCATGCCCGGTAACCCGTAGACGGACACCGCGTCCGAGATCCCGGCGAGGAATCGCTCGCCGAGCGCGCGCTCGTGGGGCACGATCAGCTCGAACCCGCCGATCGAATCGAGGTAGTCGATCGTGGCGTTGAAGCCGGCCAGCAGCTCGTATGGCTGCGTACCGGTCTCGAACCGCCGGCTGAGCGGCGTGCTCGGCGCCGGCCGCGCCTTGTACGGCCGCCACCGTTCGATCACGTCGGCGCGGCCGTAGGCCATGCCGAGATGCGGGCCGCAGAACTTGTACGGCGAGCAGATCAGCACGTCGGCGTCGATCTGGCGGACGTCGATCGGCTCGTGCGCGGCGTAGTGGACGGCGTCGACCCACGCCAGCGCGCCGGCGTCGTGGGCGAGCCGGCACACGCGCTGAGCGTCGACGACCGTCCCGACGGCGTTCGACGCCCACGCGAACGCCACCACCCGCGTCCGCGGGCCCAGCTTCGACACCAGGTCGTCGTAGTCGAGCGAGGTGTCGTCGAGCAGCTCGATGTGGCGGACGACCAGGTCCCGGTCGTAGGCGAGCTCGAGCCACGGCGCGACGCCGCCGTCGTGGTCGAGCGAGGAGACCAGGATCTCGTCGCCGGCGGCGAATTCGCGGCCGGCGGTACGCGACAGCGTGAAGTTGAGCGAGGTCATGTTCGGGCCGAAGATCACCTCGTGCGGCTCGCACCCGAGGAACCGCGCCGCGCCGGCCTCAGCCTGCTCGAGGATCCGTCCCACGCGGCGGCTGGTCTCGTACACGGCGCCCATATTCGCGCTCGCCTCGCGGAGCGTGCGAGCGATCGCGTCGCCGACCTCGTCGGGCACCTGCGAGCCCCCGGGGGCGTCGAAGAACGTGAACCCCTGCTGAAGGGAAGAGAAGCGCTGGCGGGCCGCGGCGACGTCGAGCTTGTCCAGCATCTGAGCCATCTGTAGGCTCCCTTCCTGTCGGGGGTCTGGATGGGCCCCGACGGTAAGACGGGGCCTAACGCATAACGCAATCCCAAGGTTAGTTGGCTTACTCTCACCCGGCCATGAGCGTCCGCGTCACACGCACCGCCACGGCGAGCTGGCAAGGCGACCTGGTCGACGGCGGCGGCCGGATCGGCGTCGGCAGCGGCGCGTACGAGGGTCCGTTCACGCTGCGGGCGCGGGTCGAGGACGTCGAGCGCTCGACCAACCCGGAGGAGCTGATCGGCGCCGCCCACGCGGGCTGCTTCACGATGTCGTTGGCCAATCTGCTGACCGAGTCCGGCCACCCGCCGGCGGATCTGCAGACGTCGGCGAAGGTCCGGCTCGAGCAGCTCGAGACCGGGTTCACGATCACGAGCATCACGCTTCAGACGGTCGGCGAGGTCCCCGGGGTCGACGCCGACACGTTCGCGAGCCTCGCCCAGCAGGCGAAAGACACCTGCCCGGTGTCCCGAGCGCTCGCCGGCACGGAAATCACGCTGGAGGCGCGGCTTGACGGTGACTGACCCGGCGCTTGGACGCCGCCGGACCGGGCTCGAACAGGTGGTGATCGAATGCGGCCCGCGCGCGTCGATCACGCGCGCCACCGGCGACGCCGAAGAGGTGCTGTTCGTGCTCGACGGGGACCGGAACCCTCCGCCTCGACGGACAAAGTCATCCGCTGGAGCCGGAGACCGGCGCCTACCTCACGCCGGGTGAGGAGTACGAGCTCGACAACCACGGCCCCGAGCCGCTGCTCGTTGTGTCGGTGCGGATCGAAGATCCGGTCGCGCCCGGCGACTCCGCGGAGCGGGCCGAGCGCTCAGTCGTTCGCCGGCTCGCCGACCAGGAGGAGCAGGCCGCCACGACCTCCCGCTCGTTCCGGATCGTCGCCGACCCCAGCACCGGCCTGCAGTCGGCAACCCACTTCGTCGGCTACGTCCCGACCGAGCGCGCCCCGGAGCATTTCCACACGTACGACGAAGTCATCTATGTGATTGAGGGAGAGGGCACACTGCACACCGGCGGCGACCGAACCGCGGTCGCCGCCGGCTCGTGCCTCGAGCTGCCGGCGAGGACCGTGCACTGCCTCGAGAACACCGGCGAGGACGTTATGCGCCTCGTCGCGGTGTTCCGGCCGGCCGGGTCGCCGGCGGCCGCGTATTACCCCGACGGTACGCCGGCATACCCCGGGACACCGCCGGTCATGACCGCATGAAGCAAGTCGTAGAAGACCCACCCATAGGAGGAGTTCGAGCGCCAATGAAGGTACGCATCAGCCTCGCCGCCATGGCCCTGACCGCACTGGTCGCGGCCGGCTGCGGGAGCAGCAGCAGTAGCACGAGTAGTGCCAGCAGCAGTGGGAGTTCGACCCAGGCCGCGAGCAGCGGCGGGAGCTCGAAGGCCTGCACAACCTCGATCGGCATCGAGGGCCCCGTCACGGGCCAGGTGGCGGTGCTCGGCGATGAGCAGCTGGCGTTCGCCCAGCTCGCGGTCGCGGCCGACAACAAAGCCAACGGCACGCAGCATCACGCTGGTCCAGGGCGACACGCAGCTGATGCCCGCCCAGGCGACGACCGTCACGCAGCAGTTCACCTCGAACTCGAAGATCGTCGCGGTGGTCGGACCGGCCGGCAGCCAGGAGGTCCAGGCCGTCGGACCGCTGTTCGGCCGCGCCGGCATGGCGTTCATCACGGGCTCGGCGACGAACCCGGCGCTGACGACGTCCGGCAAGAACCCGACGTTCTTCCGCGTGGTCTCGCGCGACGACGTGCAGGGTCCCCAGGACGCTCATTACGTCGTCAGCCACCTGCAGCCCGAAGTCGCTGATGATCGTCGACGACCAGGAGGTCTACTCGACGGGGCTCGTCTCCGTCGATGCTCCCGGTGTTCAAGAGCCGCGGGAATCAAGGTCGACCACGAGTCGGTCAGCCAGAAGGTCACCGACTTCTCCTCGCTGGTGGCGAAGGTGACGCCGCAGACGACCGTGGTCGTGCTGCCGTGGCAGGTCGCTGCCAACGGCGAGCAGTTCGGCAAGAACCTCGCCGCAGCAGCACAAGAACGCGACGATCGTCGGGACCGACGGGACGCAGTCCTCGTCGTTCACGATCCCGGGCTCGTACGTCTCGGCGTTCGGTCCGGACATCACCGCGATCCCGGCAGACGCGGCGCTCGTGGCGGCGGCGAAGGCCGAGTACCCGAAGTTCGGGACGTTCGGGCCGCCGGTGTACGCCGCCACGCACGTGATCGACGAGGCGATCGCGTCGGTGTGCAAGATCGGCCAGACGCCGAGCGCGCGCGAACGTGCTCGCGGCGGTCAAGGCGACCAACGAGCCGACCTCGATCCTCGGACAGCCGATCAAGTTCGACAACCAAGGGCGACCTGATCGGCGCCAAGTGGTTCCTGTTCAAGATCAACTCGACAAGGGTCAAGTACATCCTGGTCACCAACACGTGACCAGCTGATTCCGTAGCCCCCGCGGCGCGCGTCGAAAGGCGCGCGCCGCGGCCGGGCGTTAGGGTTGCGCAAGGGACTCGCAGCGCATGCATTTCTTCATCCAGGAACTGGTGAACGGCCTCACGCAGGGCAGCCTGTACGCGCTGATCGCGCTGGGCTACTCGATGGTCTACGGCGATGCTCAAGTTGCTGAACTTCGCCCACGGCGACCTGTACATGGTCGGGGCGTTCGTCGGCTACTTCGTGATCCAGTGGTTCGGCGGGTCCACCGCGCTCGTGATCCCGGTGCCGCTGCTGCTGCTGTTCATGTTCCTCGCCGCCGGCGGCGGCGTCGGGACGCTCGGAGTCGCGATCGAGCGCTTCGCCTACCGGCCGCTCCGCGACGCGCCGCGGATCGCGCCGCTGATCACTGCGCTCGGCGTCTCGTTCCTGCTCGAGAACACGATGCTGCTGCTGTTCGGCGCGTCGTTTCGCGACTACAACACCTCGGCCTTCATCCCGTTCTCAACACCGGCATCCACATCGGCGCGCTCAACATCAGCCTCGCGCGGCTGCTCGTGATCGGGCTGAGCGTGGTGCTGATGATCGGGCTGCGCCTGCTCGTCGCCCGCACCAAGCTCGGCAGGCAGATGCGCGCGGTGGCGGAGGACCGGGAGGCGGCGGAGATGCTCGGGATCGACGTCGACTACACGATCTCGACGACGTTCTTCCTCGGCTCGGCGCTGGCCGGCATCGCCGGCGTGATGGCCGGGCTCGTGTTCAACAAGATCTACACGCTGATGGGGTTCATCGCCGGTCTGAAGGCGTTCACGGCCGCGGTCGTCGGCGGGATCGGCTCGATCCCGGGCGCGATGCTCGGCGGGCTGCTGATCGGGGTCGCCGAGTCGATGATCACCGGCTACATCTCCTCGACGTACACGAACCTGATCGTGTTCGGGATCCTGATCGTGATGATGCTCCTGCGCCCGACAGGGCTGCTCGGCCGGGCTCCCGCTGCAGAAGGTCTAGCCCCGCGAGCGATCGAGCACCGAGCAGAAGCCCGCGAGGTGGGCGTCGAGCAGCAGCAGGACCCGTCGATCGGCGTCGACGAGTGGGTGGCGCGCTCAACCGGCCGGCGCGAGTACGCGCCGGGGCTGCGCTGGGTAACGCCCAGCGCCTAGTTCGAGCGCGTCGGGTGGTGGCCGAAGCTCGGGATCGCGGCCGTGTTCGCGGCAGCATCGTCCCGCTGCTGACCACGAACGACTTCCAGCTGCAGGTCGGGATCAACGCGCTGCTGCTCGCGCTGCTGGCGCTCGGACTGAACATCTCGGTGGGGTGGGCCGGGCTGCTCGACCTCGGCTACATCGCGTTCTACGGCTTCGGCGCGTACGGGTTCGCGCTGCTGTCGTCGAACCAGCTGCATCCGCCGACCGGGATCCACTTCGCCGCGTACGTATCGCTGCCGATCGTCGCGGTGGCGGCGGCGTGCCTGGGTCTGATCGTCGCCCTGCCGTCGCGGCGGCTGATCGGCGACTACCTGGCGATCCTGACGCTGTTCTTCGGCGAGGCGTTCGTCGAGTTCACGAACAACGTCGCGCCGAGCAAGCTCGGAGGCCCGAACGGGATCGCCGCGATCGACCCGTTCCGGGTCTTCGGTCATACGCTCCACGACGAACAAGGGCTACTTCTACGTGCTGCTGATCCTGCTCGTGGTGACCGCCGCTGTCACTGCACCTGCTCGACACTTCGCGCACCGGGCGCGCCTGGCGAGCCGTCCGCGAGGACCCGCTGGCGGCGGGGATGATGACGATCCCGGTCAACCGCGTGAAGCTGATGGCGTTCGCTTCGGCGCCGTCGTCGCCGCGCTCGCCGGCACGATCTTCGCCGCACAGCAGATCAACGTGTTCCCGACCGACTTCGCACACGCCGTTCCTGATCCTGATCTACGCCGGCGCTGATTCTCGGCGGCGCCGGCAGCATCGCGCGGCGCGATCCTCGGCGGGCTGCTGCTGTCGGTCATGCTCGACGGGTTCCTGCGCAGCCCGACCGAGGCCGGCTACCTCTTCTACGGTCGTGATCCTGCTGACGCTGGTCGTCAAGATCCGGCCGTGGCGGGCTCGGCCGCGTCCTCGGGGCGACCGTCGTGCTCGGCTTCGTCGTCCACGCGATCGTCGCGGCTTTCAGCAAGTCCGCGGTCGCCGGCGGCAACTCGGGCTGGATCTCGCATCTGTGCGCCACTGGGCGATCGTGCCTGCGAACCCGACGCCTCGGGCAACATCGGGTTCGTCGTGCTGCTGGGCCTGTGCGATCGACGCTCGTGCAGGTCAAGGGTCGCGCGCGAACGCTGCTGCTGGTGCCGACGCTGTACCTGGCCGCCTGCGTGTGGGAGGGCGTACTCGTCCAGCAGCCGTCGGTCACCCGCCAGATGCTGATCGGCGCGATCCTGATCGTGATGATGAACGCGCGACCCCAGGGTCTGCTCGGTCTCGCCGCGTCGAGGTGGTCTGAGTGGCCGACCCAGCCGGACCTCGTGCTCGAGCTCGACAAGCTGTCGCTGTCGTTCGGCGGCCTGAAGGCGCTGACCGAGCTCGAGCTCACCGTCGACGCACGCGAGGTCGTCAGCGTGATCGGCCCGAACGGCGCCGGCAAGTCCTCGGTGTTCAACGTGATCACGGGCGTGTACGAGCCGACCGCCGGCGAGGTGCTGTTCGCCGGCGAGAGCATCGGCGGCAAGGCCCCCCACAAGATCACACGAAAAGGGGTCGCGCGCACGTTCCAGAGCCTGCGGCTGTTCCTCAACATGTCCGTGATCGAGAACGTGATGGCCGCCACCTACGGCAACACCAAGGCGATGCCGTGGGAGTCGATCCTGCGGCTGCCGCGCGCGCGGCGCGAGGAGCGCGAGGTCCGCCAGACCGCCGAGGAGGTGCTGTCGTTCTTCGGCCAGCGGCTCGCGGGATACCGCTGGGAGCAGCCCGCCTACAGCCTGTCCTACGCCAACCGGCGGCGGCTCGAGATCGCCCGCGCGCTCGCGACGCGGCCGAAGCTGTTGCTGCTCGACGAGCCCGCGGCCGGCATGAACCCGAACGAGACCCACGAGGTCGCCGAGCTGATCGGGCGCCTGCGCGACGAGCTCGGGCTCGCGATCCTGGTGATCGAGCACGACATGCACGTGGTCGAGGGGATCTCCGACCGCGTCGTAGCGCTCGATCACGGGGTCAAGATCACCGAGGGGACGTTCGCACAGGTCGCGACGCACCCGGCAGTGGTCGAGGCGTACCTCGGCCGGGATCCGGAGGCGCTCGCCGAGGCCTGATGCTGCTCGAGCTCGACAACGTCACGACCTACTACGGCCAGATGCGGATCCTCGAGGGGATGTCGCTGACTGTCGACGCCGGCGAGCTCGTGTGCCTGCTCGGCGGCAACGCCTCCGGGAAGTCGACCACACTGAAGACGATCCTCGGGCTGGTCCGTCCGCGCTCTGGCCGTGTCCTGCTCGAGGGCGAGGACATGACCAGCTGGCCAGTGCCCCAGCGGATCGCCAACGGCCTCGCGATCGTTCCCGAGAACCGCCGGCTGTTCGGCGAGATGACCGTCCGCGAGAACCTCGAGCTCGGCGCGACGCTCCAGGACGGCAGTACATTCGACGCCGACCTCGAGCGCGTCCACACGCTGTTCCCGCGCCTGCAGGAGCGCGAGAGCCAGCTCGCGGGCACGCTGTCGGGCGGCGAGCAGCAGATGGTCGCGATGGGCCGCGCGCTGATGTCCAGGCCGCGCCTGCTGTTGATGGACGAGCCGTCGATGGGCCTCTCGCCGGCGCTCGTCCAGCAGAACTTCCGGATCATCAAGGAGGTGCACGAATCGGGAGTGGCGGTGCTGATGGTCGAGCAGAACGCGACGATGGCGCTGTCGATCGCCGACCGCGGCTACGTGCTCTCGACCGGCGAGATCGTGCTCAGGGGCAAGGCGTCCGAGCTCCTGCAGAGCGAGGACCTCAAGCGGGCGTATCTCGGGCGGTGAGCCGCGAGGACGCGGAGGCCCTGGACGCGGTCGACCCGTTACGCGCGTTCCGCACGCGGTTCGCGATCGACCCCGAGGTCGTGTATCTCGACGGCAACTCGCTCGGGTGCTTGCCGCACGCGGCTCTTGCCCGGCTGCACGAGGTCGCGGCCGACGGGTGGGGGCGGCGAGGCGTGCGGGCGTGGGACGAGGGATGGCTCGACCTGCCGCTCGAGATCGGCGACCGCCTCGGTTCGGCAGTGCTGGGGGCGGCGCCTGGGCAGGTCGTCATCGGCGACTCGACCACGGTCTGCTTCTACAAGCTGGCGTGCGCCGCGCTAGACGCCCGGCCCGGCCGCTCGCAGATCGTCATCGACGTCGACAACTTCCCCACCGACCGCTACGTGCTCGAGGGAATCGCGGCGCAGCGAGGCCTCGAGGTCGTGTGGTTGCCCGGGGAGCCGACCGCCGCGGAGCTGACCGCAAGCATCGGTCCGCAAACCGCGCTGGTCACGTTCTCGCACGTGTCCTACCGCTCCGCCCACATCGCGGACATGGCCGCGGTCAATGCGGTCGTCGACGGCGCCGGGGCTCTGATGCTGTGGGATCTCAGCCACAGCGCCGGTTCCGTTCCGCTCTCGCTCGATGGCGATCACGCCCCGCTCGCGGTCGGGTGTACCTATAAATATCTAAACGGCGGTCCCGGAGCGCCCGCGTACATGTATGTGCGCCGCGATCTCCAGGCCGAGCTCCGCCAGCCGATCTGGGGCTGGCTCGGCCGGCGCGACCCGTTCGAGATGGCGCCGGGCTACGAGGCCGCCTCGGGCATGCGGGGGTTCCTGTCGGGGACGCCGCCGGTGCTCGCGCTGGCCGGGGTCGACGAGGGCGTGCGGGTCGTGGCCGAGGCCGGGATCGAGGCGATCCGGGCGAAGGGGATCGCGTTGACCGAGCTCGCGATCGCGCTCGCCGGCGAGCGTCTCGCCGAGTTCGGCGTGCGCGTCGCCTCTCCGCGCGACCCCGCCCGGCGTGGCGCCCACGTCGCGCTGGCGCACCCCGACGCGCAGACGCTGTGCGCGCGTCTGATCGAGCGCGGGGTGATCCCCGACTACCGGCGCCCCGACGTGATCCGGTTCGGGTTCTCGCCGCTGACCACGCGGTTCGTCGACGTGTGGGACGGCGTCGACGCGCTGCGCGAGCTGCTCAGCCCGCGCTAGCCGGAATCGTCAGCATCGCTGCGCTCGCCCGGGGCAGCTGCACGGCGTACGTGCCGTTCGCGGGCTCGAGCGACACGATCCCGGAAGGCCCGCTCAGCATTCCGGTCGTGGTGGCGGTGCCGAAGCCCTGGCCGCCGAGGGTCACGCCGGTCTTTGCGGTCACGCCGGGCGCGCGCAGGCGCTCGAGCGTGGCCGCGCCGCTCGCGCCGGCGATCCGGACGTGGACCGTGCGCGACTGCGCCGTGTAGTCGTTGATCAGCACGACGTGAACCGTGCCGTCGGGTGCGCGCGTCGCCCAGGCGCGCACGTTGCCGAGCGACCCGGTCGTGTGCAGCAGGCGCGAGCCGGCCGGGGCCGCCTGCGCGAACATCTCGAGGCCGTAATACTCGGGCGCGACGAACCCGGTCCACTTCCCGTCGACGCGGTCGAACTTGAACAGCTCGTACGGAGCCTTCGGGTACGTGTGGATGTTGACGCCGTCGACGCCGACACGGGCCATCTCGAAGACCGCGTCGAGCGACCACAGCGCCGACGCGAACGTGTTGCTGACGCCGGGCCCGCCGCCGCACGAGACCGTGTTCATCTCGTCGATCCGCAGTGCGACGTGCCGCGCGTGCGCGACCCCGACGAACGGGGCGACGCCGTCCGCGAGCCCCCGCGACGCCAACGGCGCGAGTATGTTCGCGACCGACGGGTACCTGGGCGAGGTCGGCGGGATGAAGCACTGCTGGAGCGGATACTTGTGCAGCGTCGCCACCTTCACGCGCGGCTCGGCGGGCAGGAACTGGCCGAGCTCCGGAATCCACTTCGGGGCTCCGGTTGTCGGGCCGGCGAGCGGCAGTTTCGGGAGCGCCCGAGCGATCCGCGCGTAGTCGGGGAGGTAGCTCGAGAAGTCGTAGCCCGCGGGGCGGCCGGTCACGTGCCTGCCGCCGGCGGTCTTGTACCAGGAGAAGCTCCCATACAACTCGGGCTCGTTGCCGAGCTCGAGCCCCTCGATCGAGTCGCTGCCGAGCCCGCCGACGAGCGCTCGCGCCTCGGTGGCGGCATCGGTCGTGCTGTCGAGCTCGAAGTTGATACCGATGATCAGGTGCGCGCCGAGCGCGTGCGTGAGTGCGGTGGTGACCTCGAGCCACGTCTTCCCGAGCGAGTAGCGGATGCCGGGCGGCTTGGCGACGCCGGGCACCGGCCACCAGGTCCAGTCGGTGCTGTCGCCGCCGATCCGCAGGTCCGGCGCCTGGTCGGGGGCGAGGTTGCGGATCAGCTGCTCGAACACCGGGTTGACGGCGTTCGGATCCTTGCCGGCGTACGCCAGGATCGCCGGGTATTCGAACGACAGTCCGAGGAAGCCCGACGGGATCGTCCTCCCGGTTGGGGTGCCGCTGACGGTCAGCGCAAGCGTGGTCGGCGCGGTCGCCGCGCCGCCCTCATGGGCGCTCGTGCGGCGCGAGGCGACCAGGCCCACGGCGACCGCGGCCACGAGAATCGCCACCAGCGTCAGTGCGGTCAGGCTGCGGCGCGAACGGGTGCCCACGGCATCGAACGGTGCCACACCGGGGGGCGGCCCGTCAGTCGGGCAGGACCGCGACGCCCATCAGCTCGACCTGGGCCTCGGGCTCGAACAGCTCGGTCACGCCGAACAGCCCCATCGCCGGGTAGTGGCGGCCGAAGCGCTTGCGCCACGCGCGCCCGAGCTCCGGCAGCGACTCCTTGTAGGCGGCCACGCTGGTCGTGAACACCTGGAGCGACACGAGATCCTCGACGTCGCCACCGGCTGCTCTCAGCGCGACGATCATCTTTGCGGCGGCGTCGTCGAACTGCTCGGCGAGCGTCGTGCCCGTGCCGATCTGGCCGGCGAGGTGAACGGTCCGGCCCGACGCCACCACCGCCTGCGAGAAGCCGCTGGGCTCGCCGAGCTCAGGGGGGTTGACGATGCGGTGCGGACTCATGGGCACGCTGCGGCGCCGACGAAACCCGGTCCCCCGGCGCCGCGTGGCGACGATACTCGACATGGAACTCCGGAGCAATGTCAGGTATTCTCGCGCCGAGCCGGTGGCCACGGATAGCCCGTACTGGAACCCTAAGACCGAGACCCTCGATCGGGAGCGGATCGAGGCGCTTGAGCTTGCGAAGCTGCGCCGCCAGTGCGAGTGGGCCGCGGCGCGCAGCCCGTGGTACGAGCGGCGGTTCGCCGCCGAGGGGTTCAGCCCCGCGCAGCTGAACACGCTCGACGACCTGCGGCGCATCCCGTTCCTGACCCGCGATGACTGGATGGCGTCGCAGGAGGCTCGTCCTCCGTACGGCGAGATTCCGGTGATCGGGGGCGAGGGAGCGATCCGGATCCACACGACCTCGGGCACGACCGGCCGCGGGCCGCTGCGCGCGCTCGACTCGCGCAAGGACTGGGCGTGGATCGCCGAGATGTGGTGCTACGGGATCTGGGGGTGCGGCGTCCGGCCGTTCGACACCGCCTACATCGCATTCGGGTACGGCTCGTTCATCGGCTTCTGGGGACTTCACTACGCGATGGAGAAGATCGGCGTTCTGAACGTTCCCGGCGGCGCGCAGACGACCGAGGCGCGAGTCCGCCAGATCGTCGACTTCGGCGCCACCGTCGTCGCGTCGACGCCCACGTATGCGCTCCGGCTAGCGCAGGAGGCGGACGTTCTCGGGATCGATCTGCGCGAATCGGCCGTGTCCCGACTGATCCTGTCCGGCGAGCCCGCCGGCTCGATCCCGCAGACGAAGGCGCTGATCGAAGAGCAGTGGGGCGCCAAGGCGTTCGACACCGCCGGGATGACCGAGATCGGGACGATCATGGTGTTCGAGTGCGAGCATCAGCCCGGTGGCACGCACATCATCGAGGACCACGTGATCGAGGAGGTGCTCGATCCCTCGACGTCGGAGCCGGTGGGGTTCGGAGAGCGCGGGGAGCGGGTCGTTACCTCGTTCGGCCGCGGGGCGATTCCGCTGCTGCGCTACCGGACCGGCGACCTCGTGCGCAAGGTTCCGGCGGCGACGTGCTCATGCGGCCGCGGTTTCGACATCTACGAGGGCGGGATCCTCGGTCGCGTCGACGACATGAAGCTGATCCGCGGGACCAACGTGTACCCGCGAGCGATCGAGGCGATCGTGCGCGAGTTCCCCGAGGTCGACGAGTTCCAGACCGTGATCGTCCGCGAGGGGATTCGCGACGAGATCAAGCTGCGCGTCGAGATGAAGCCGGGCTGGCCAGCGGAGTCGTGGAATCAGCTCTACGACGCGCTGCACGGGCGCCTCGGCCACGCCCACGAGGGACTGAACTTCCAGATCGAGCAGGCGGGCGCCGGCGAGCTGCCACGGTTCGAGCTCAAGGCTAAGCGGATGATCGACCTGCGCGAGGCGCCGGTGGCGGTGAGCAAATGACCGTTGATCTCCTCGGATCCGAGCTGAGCCCGGACGAGCAACGGCTGCTCGCGGTCTACGAGGAGCTCAAGGCGCTGTGCGACGAGGACCTCCCGCCGAATGTGCACGCGGGCGTGCGGGCCTCGCTCGCGCTGATGCACAACGTCATCAACGGCCTCGCGCTCGAATACGAGCACCTCACCGACCTCGGGGTGTGACCGGGTCGCGATGAGGATCGCTGTCTGCGGCGCGGGGCCCAGCGGGCTCTACTTCTCGATCCTGATGCGGAAGATCCGCCCGGACTGCGAGATCACGCTCTACGAGCGAGGGGCGCCGGCTGACGCGTTCGGGTTCGGCGTGGTCTTCTCGGACGAGACGCTGACCGTGTTCGAGCACGCCGATCCGGAGACGTACTCGCAGATCGCGGAGCGGTTCACGCGGTGGACCGACATCGACATCCACCAGCGTGGCTGTGTGACGACGTCGGGGGGTCATGGGTTCTCCGCGATCGGGCGGCGCGAGCTGCTGCGGATCCTCCAGGAGCGCGCGGTTTCGCTCGGAGCCGATCTGAGGTTCGGTTGCGAGGCCCCGCCGGTGCGGGAGCTCGGGTGGGCGGATCTGGTCGTCGGAGCCGACGGCGCATCGAGCGCGGTCCGGACCGCGCTCGCACGCGAGTTCGTCCCGACGCTCGACCGGCGCCATTGCCGGTACATGTGGCTCGGCACCGACCTCGTGTTCGAGGCGTTCAAGTTCTTCATCGCCGAGACCGAGCACGGCGTCGTCCAGGCGCACGCATACCCATACGACGATGGGATGAGCACGTTCATCGTCGAGATGCACGAGCGGACGTGGAAGCGGCTGGGGCTCGGCGAGATGTCGCTGGATGCGAGCGTCGCGTGGTGTTCTGAGTTGTTCGCCGACGCGCTCGAGGGCCACCGGCTGTTCGCGAACAAGTCGCGGTGGATCAACTTCGTGACGGTCCGCAACCGGCGCTGGTGCACCGACAACGCGGTGCTGCTCGGCGACGCGGCGCACACCGCGCACTTCTCGATCGGCTCGGGAACGAAGCTCGCGATGGAGGACGCGGTGTCGCTCGCCTGGGCGTTCCGGTCGTTTGGGGACGACGTGGTTTCCGCCACGTCCGCGTACGAGGCCGAGCGGCGCCCGATCGTCGAGAGCACGCAGCGCGCCGCGCAAGCCTCGCTCGAGTGGTTCGAAGGGATCGGGCGTTATGTGGGACAGGAGCGGCTTCAGTTCGCGTTCAACCTGCTGACGCGGAGTCGGCGCGTGACGTATGAGAATTTGCGGCTGCGTGACCCGGGGTTCGTCCGCGCCGTGCATCCGGATCCGCGGCCGCCGATGTTCACGCCGCTGCGTCTGCGGGGTCTGGAGTTGCGCAACCGCGTCGTCGTGTCGCCGATGGACATGTACTCGGCAGTCGATGGAACGCCGGGCGACTTCCACCTCGTGCACCTCGGCGCGCGGGCGCTCGGCGGCGCCGGCCTGGTGATGACCGAGATGATCTGTGTCTCGGAGGCGGGGCGGATCACGCCCGGGTGCGCCGGCATGTACAACGCTTCGCACGTGGCGGCGTGGAAGCGGATCGTGTCGTTCGCTCACTCGCAGGGCGGCTGCGCGATGGGCGCGCAGATCGGGCACTCGGGGCGGAAGGGATCGACGCGGTTGATGTGGGAGGGGATGGACGAGCCCTTGCCGGATGGTTCTAATTGGGAAGTGATCGCGCCTTCGGCGGTTGCGTATTCGCCTCGAAACCAGGTGCCGCGGGCGATGACGCGGGCCGACATGGACGTGGTGCGCGATCAGTTCGTGTGCGCGGCGCGCGGCGCCTTGCAGGCGGGGTTCGACCTGCTCGAGCTGCACATGGCGCACGGCTACCTGCTGTCGAGCTTCCTGTCGCCGGTGACGAACCTGCGCGAAGACGAGTACGGCGGGTCTTTGGAGGGGCGGGCGCGGTTCCCGCTCGAAGTGCTCGACGCGTGCCGGTCCGTGTGGCCTTCGGATAGGCCGGTTAGCGTGCGGATCTCGGCGACGGACTGGGTTGTCGGGGGGTTTGATCCGGATGACGCGGTCGCGCTTGCGCGGATGCTCGCGGCGCACGGCTGCGACATCGTCGACGTGTCCTCCGGTCAGGTCACGCCGCTCGAGAAGCCGGCGTTCGGCCGCAGCTACCAGACTCCGTTCGCCGACCGGATCCGCAGCGAGACGGGAATTCCCACGATCGCGGTCGGAGCGATCGCGAGCTACGACGACGTCAACACGATCGTGTGCGCCGGCCGAGCCGACCTGTGCGCGCTCGCGCGCCCGCACCTGTACGACCCGGCCTGGACGCTCCACGCCGCGGCCGACCAGGACTTCGACATGGACGCGTGGGTGGTGCAGTACCAGGCCGGCTCGCGCAAGCCGCCGGCCGGGCGGGATCGCGTGCGGGCCGAGCTCGAGCGGACCTTCGACGAGGCTGCGCTGATGTCGTCGTCAGAGCTGTCAGGCTGAGGGCGGCGGTCGGGGGTGCTCGGTACGGCGGCGAACGGGGAGGCGCTACAGCCGCAGGACCTCGTGATCACGCTGCTCGGCACTTACGTCCGCCCGTTCGGTCGGGCCGTGTGGTCGGGCGGCCTGGTGATGCTGCTGCGTGAGTTCGGGTTCTCGGACGGCGCCGCCCGCGCCGCGCTGACCCGGCTCGTCCGCCGCGGCCTGATCGCGCGCGTGCGCTCGGGCCGCCTGGTCCACTACGAGCTGACCCCGCGGTGCGAGGGGCTGCTGATCGAGGGCGACGGGCGGATCTTCACGCTCGGCCGTCTGCCGGCCGACCTCGGCCCGTGGACCGTGCTCTGGCACCAGATCCCCGAGGATCGCCGGCTCGAGCGGACCCGGCTCGGCCGGCGCCTGCGGTTCTTCGGGTTCGGGTCGGTGCAGGACAGCGTCTGGGTCTCGCCCCACGATCACTCCTCCGAGGTCGCGGGCCTGCTCGGCGAGCTCGGCGTGGCCGAGCACGCCACCGTGTTCGTGGCGCGGGTGGCGCGGCGCCGACCGGGCGAGGAGCGGGGCGGGCTGCCGGCGCTGGTGGCGCGGGCCTGGGATCTGAGCGGGCTCGCCGACCGCTACGGCGCGTTCTGCTCGGGCTTCGAGCGGTACCTGGCTGCCGATGCGCGGGTCGATGTCGGATCGGGAGGCGTTTCTCGTCCGCACGCGGCTCATGCACGTTTTCCGGGCGTTCGCCCAGCTCGACCCGGAGCTGCCCGAGGAGTACTCGCCGCTGGCAGGCCCACGGACGCGGGCGGCGGACATCTTCGAGGCGCTGTACACCGGGCTGGCGGCGCCGTCGCAGCGGCACTTCGATGCGGTGACGGCGACGGGGCGCGCGTCTCGTGCTCGTCGCGCGCCGTCCGCTGGCGCTGAGCGCGCGAGACTGCCAGCCCGTCTGGACGGTATCCCTTGGCACGAACGCGAACACGCGGCTCGGGCTGCCGGTCCCGCCGACGAGCCGGAGTGGCGCGACAACCAGCAGCGCGCCGGTCGCCGGGACCCTGTCGAGGTTCGCGAGCTGGGTCAGGCCGAGGCGTCCGGCGCCGAGCAGGAAGTTGTGCAGCGGGAACGGCGGATCGAAGCTGTGGGCGGCGCCGGCGTCGATCCCGACGGTCTCGGTGCCGAAGCCGAGGATCTGGCGGTTTTCGCTCGCCAGCCAGCGCGACGCCTCAACGTCGGGCCCCGGGGTCTGCGGTCCGGTGTCGCCGACGTTGAGGAACGCGGTCTGGTCCTGCGCGCGCGACTGCCAGCCGGTGCGGAACAGCACCCAGGCGCCGTCCGGGATCCGGCCGTTGTCGGCCTCCCACGCCTCGAGGTCGGCGACCGTCAGCAGGTAGCCGTTGTCTTCGTCGGTCTCGAAGGTCTTGTCGACCACGCACGCCGGCCCGATCAGCTGGCTCGGCCCGAGTGAGCCCACGTCCGCGCCGTCCTTGCCCGTGACCCAGTGGATCGGCGCGTCGAGGTGGGTGCCGACGTGCTCTCCGATCGTCAGCGTGTACCAGGCCCAGGCCGGACCGCGGTCGTCGTAGTGGCTGATCTCCTCGCGGGACAGCCCCGGCGTGTTCACGAACGGTGGCGGGAGCTGGATCACCGGCGTCGACTCGCTGAGCGGCTGGGTGCAGTCGACGATCTCGACGCTGCCGTCGCCTAGGGCTGCAAGCAGGGCGGTCGCGGTCGGGGTGGTGGACATGGTTTCGCTCCTTCGTGTCGGGCGGTCGGGCTTGTTGGCGGGCGGTCCGGGCGAGGGTCATCCCGCGCGGAAGGCCTCCTCGAGCCACTCCGCGCAGATCGTCGGGTTCACCTTCACATCGAGGACGAGTGGGCCGTGGGGGTTGGCGAGCCACTCGGTGACGACTTCGAGGTCATCGGTGCGGCGGACGGTGGCGGCCTTCGCGCCCGCGGCTCGCGCGATCCCAGCCAGATCGGCATCGGGGAACCGGACGAGCGAGACGTCGTGCCCCATCGACGCGAAGTGGTGGACCTCCGCGCCGTAGGCGGCGTCGTCGTAGATCACGACCAGCAGTGTCAGCTTCAGGCGCGCCGCCGTCTCGAGCTCGGCGAGCGCCATGAACGCGCCCCCGTCGCCGATCGCGGCGACCGTCGGGCGGTCCGGCTGGGCGATCGCGGCGCCGATCGCGTTGCCGAGCCCGAGCCCGACCGCCTGGAACCCATTCGGGAACAGCCACGCGCGCGCGTCGGGGACGTCGAGGAACATCGACGGGTAGCCGAGGAAGTGGCCAGAGTCGACGGCGACGGCGCGATTTGGGGGGATCAGGTCGTTGAGCGCGATGCTGACCGTGCGAGGGTCGATCCACTCCTCGGTGGACGCGTCCTCGTAGGGGTCGTGGCGCCAGCTGTTTTCGGCTATTTCCTTCGCGAGCGTCTCAGTCCGGAATCCCCGGTTGGCGTGGTTGCGGTTGTTCAGCTCGCTTGTCAGCGCCTGCGCTGTGGCCTTCGCGTCCGCGATGATCGCGAGGTCGGCCGGGCGGTTTCGCCCGATCGCCCGCGGGTCGGCGTCGACCTGAATCACCCGCGCGTCGGGGCCGATCATCGCGCCGTGCTTGGTCGTCCAGTGGTTGACCGAGGCGCCGAACACGAGCACGACGTCCGCATGGGGGAGGATCTGGGTGGCGAACGGGCTGGCGAAGCCCCCGGAGATCCCGAGCGCATACGGGAGCCCCGCGAACAGGCCGTTGGCGGGCGCGGACGTCGCCAGGACCGCCCCGATGGTCTCGCCGAGGCGCTCGAGCTCCGCGCCGGCACCGGCGATCACCGCGCCGCGGCCGGCGATGATCGCGGGACGTTGCGCTTGGGTGATGAGGTCGGCGGCGTTCTTGATCGCCTCGGCCGAGGGCGCGCTCGGGCTGAGCTCCGGGAGTGGCGGGCGGGACGGCTCGGTCTGGACCGCCGGCTGCGGCTGGATATCGATCGGCAGCATCAGCACGACTGGACGGCGCTCCGTTACTGCGCGTTGGTAAGCGCGTAGGGCATCATCGGCGGCGGTCTTCGCGCTGTGGACGCGGTCGGCGATCGCCCCGACCGACTCGACCAGGTCGTGCTGGTCGATCCGGAAGTTCGACGTCAGCGCCGCCGCCGGCGTCTCGCCGGCGAGCACCAGCACCGGGGTGCGGCTCTTGGCCGCCTCGGCGAGGCCGGTCATCGTGTTCGTCAGGCCCGGTCCCTGGTGCACGCTGCACACGCCGACCGCGCCGGTGACGCGCGCGTAGCCGTCGGCCATGCACAGCGCGCTGTTCTCGTGGCGGGCGTGGTGGAACTGTGCGCCGTGGCGAACGAGCGCGTTGGTGACGACGAGGTTGCCGCTGCCGAGGATGCCGAACGCGTCCTTGACTCCCTGGGCGGCGATGGTTGCGCCGACGACATCGGCCACCGATGAGTGCCGTTCTTCCGGGGGGACTTTGGCTTCGTGCCGGCCCACACCGGGCTCGGGTCCGTTCACGCCTTGCTCCGGGGAGACCTCAACCTCACTCACGAGGGGCCCCATGCTAACCCTCGCCGCAGGCCGGTGATGGTCTAACAATCCAGACCTACCAGCTGAAAGGATCGCTCATGGCCATCACTCGTCACGCGGCCGCCCCAGGGCTGCCGACCACCTTCCCGTTCAGCCTCGCCTGCGCCACCGACGGCATCTGCTTCATCAGCGGCATGCCCGCCGTGGACGCCGACGGCTCGTATTCGCCGGGGACGTTCGAGCAGGAGGTCGAACGCGCGTGGCGCAACGTCGCTTCGATCGCCGATGCCGCCGGCTATTCGGTTGACGAGATCCTGTATGTCCAGTGTGTGCTCGCCGACATCGGCGACTACTCCGCGCTCAACGACTGGTGGCGCCGCCAGTTCCCCGATCTCGCGACCGCGCCGGCGCGCTTCACCTTTCAGGCCGGGGCGCTCCCGTTCGGGGCGAAGGTCGAGATCCAGGCGGTCGCCGGGCGGTAATCTGGTCCGGTGAGCTCCGCGCCCGGGATCGAGTACCGGAATGTGGTCGTCGGTCTGCAGCAGGCGTCGGCGCGGATCACGCTCAACCGCCCTGAGAAGCGGAACGCGCTGTCGCTCGAGCTGATGGAGGACGTGATCGCGGCGCTGCGCGACGTGTCCGCGCTCGAGTCGGTGCGCGCGATCGTGATCGAGGGCGCCGGCCCGGCGTTCTCGGCCGGCCACGACCTGTCGGAGATGATCGATCGCGACGAGGAGTTCTTCTCTCATCTGTTCTCGGTCTGCACGGTGATGATGGAGACCATCCATGACCTGCCCCAGCCCGTGATCGCGAAGGTGCACGGCGTCGCGACGGCCGCGGGCTGCCAGCTCGTGGCCGCGTGCGACCTGGCAGTCGCGGCGCAGAGCGCGCGGTTCGGCACGCCCGGCGTGAAGATCGGTCTGTTCTGCTCGACGCCCATGGTGCCGGTCTCCCGGGCCGTCGGGCGCAAGCGTGCGATGCAGATGCTGCTGACCGGCGAGACGATCGACGCCGCCACCGCCCTCGACTGGGGCCTCGTGAACCGGGTCGTCCCGGCGGTCGAGCTCGACGCGGCTGTCGGCGAGTTTGTGGACGCGATCGCACGGTCGAGCTCGTACACCGTCGCGGTCGGCAAGCGCGCGTTCTACGACCAGGTCGACCGGGACGAGCACGACGCGTACGAGCACACCAAGACCGTGATGACCGAGAACGCACTCGCCGCCGACGCCCAGGAGGGAATGAGCGCGTTCCTCCAGAAGCGCGCGCCGAACTGGACCGGCAGGTAAGCGGGGCCTTCAGCTGCCGAACGCGCCGGCGATCGTGCCGCCGTCTGTGCGCTTGCTGTGGCCGGCGACGGGGACGTACTGAAAGTGGGGTGTCAGCGAGAAGCCGTTCGCCGTTCCCGGGCGGACGCCGGTGTGTCGGCAGGGTGAGGTGGCGCTGAGTTGATAGTCGTAGCGCCTCGGGTTTCTGAACCCCGGATGGCTCGTGATGCAGTCGTGGCGGGTTCGCGCGCCCGGTTGGGTGACGAACGCGGTGCTGCCGGTGCTGATGTCGTTCTCCGCGAGCAAGGGGTCGGTCACCTGCGATCCGACGAAGATCGCGTCGCCGCGTTTGAGATCGTTGACGAACGTGTCGTTGACGACGTACAGGCGCGAGTCCGGGTTCAGGTCACCCTCCTCGCCGTAGGCGAGCATGTTCGGGTTCTGCGTGCTCGTGCCCTGCTCGATCACGGTCCCGATCACGTATGAGAGGCCTCCGTTCGGGAGGTCGAGCTCATAGCTGTCGGTGCCGCGCTCGCCGGTGAGGCGGTCGTACAGGATGAAGTTGTGGAGCGCGCGCGACTTGACGAGATGCCCGACGCGCGCGTCGGTCGAGTAGCTGTAGCGCAGGGTGAAGCTGCGGACGTGGTTGATGTAGATGTTGTGCGAGAAGCCGTCGCCGGCACCGTTGTGCGCGAACTCCGATGAGTCGATCACGATGCTGCTCGCCGGGTTGTCGGCGGCGAGGATCCCCTCCTGGTTGTCGATGAACTCGCAGTGCTCGACCAGCAGGTTCGCGCCCTCCTGCCTGATCCCGGCGCCGTTCTGGTCGGGCACGCTGGCGCCCGAGAACTCGACGTTCTCGACCGTGGTGTCGTTGCCGGCGATCACCCAGATCGCCTTCCCCTCGCTGCTCTGACCGGCGGCTTCGATGTGTGCGCGCCCATGCACACCGATGATCGTCAGGTGGTTCGTCGACCACGCGCACACGTCACCGCGGTATGGGTTGCCGCGCGCGTCGATGTCGATCTGGTCTCCGGGGCGGGCGGCCGCGATCGCCTGGCACGCCCGGCCGTACTTCTGTCCGGAGCCGACCTGCAGGACGCGTGCCTGCGCGGCCGGCGCCGTGGTGGCAGCCGCCATGAGCAGTGCGCCGATCAGGGGCATGAGCCCGCGGATCGCCCACGCCGGCGTCACAGCGAGATCACCGCGCCGTCGGACGCGGCTTCGAACTCGATCTGGGCGACGTGCGCCAGCATGCGCTCGTTCATGTGGGTGATAACGATCCGGGCGCAGTTGATCTGAGGTCGCTTTTCGGCGAGCGTCAGATAGTTCATATGGCCCGGCACCTTCAGGTCGTAGAAGTTGCATTCGCACACGAACAGGTCGGCGCCGTCGGCCACATCGAGCAGCGCGTCGGTCCATTCGGTATCGCCCGAGTAGGCGATCACCTTCCCGCCGTACTCGACCCGCAGGGCATACGACGGAGCGCCGCTCGAGTGACGGACCTCGAACGGTGTGATCCGCGCCGGCCCCAGCTCGCACACGTTCTGCTCGGAAAGCTCGACGAAGTTCGTCCCGAACGCGCGCTCGACCCCGGTGGCGCCCGGGTACAGCGCCTCGAACGTCCGCTCGACTCGCTCACGGACGCCCGCCGGTCCGGCGATCTCGAGCGGCCGGGTGCGCTCCGAGAACTGCCCGTCGAGAATCAGCCACGGCAGTCCGGCGAAGTGGTCTCCGTGAAGATGGCTGAGCGCGACGAACCCGATCGACGCGGGGTCGATCTCCGCTCGCCTGAGGGCGACGAGCGTGGTCGCGCCGCAGTCGAGCAGTAGTGGCTCGTCGCCGCCGGTCAGGTGGAGGCAAGCCTGAAACCGTCCGCCGGCGGCGAACGCGTCGCCCGAGCCGAGGAAGGCGAGCTTCACGAGCCGGAGCTTGCCAGGATCAGCGGGCCGCCGGCAGCTGCTTCTCGAACCAGTGGTGCGCGAACGGCTCGTCGTTGAACGCCGGCACCTCGACGTAGCCGGCCGAGCGGTACAGCGCGATTGCCTCGACTAGCGCCGCGTTCGTCTCGAGCCGGACCACGGTGGCGCCGCCGCGGACGGCGTCGGCCTCGAGCTCGGCGAGCATCCGGCGGGCGATCCCGAGGCCGCGCGCGGACTCCGCCACCCACATCCGCTTGAGCTGCGAAGGTTCGCCGGGATGGTGCTTGACCGCGCCGCACCCGACCGGCTCGCCCCGTCGATACGCGACCAGGAACAGGCCGGCGGGAGGGGTGACCTCGTAGGGCTCGGCCGAGATTCCGGCGGCTGCGTCGAAGCCAGACTCCGAGCGGCGGTCGAGCTCGGCGAAGTACGCCCGCACGCAGCTCATGGCGTCGGCGCCCGCCGGGTCGACGCACCGGATCTCGACGGCCGCCGTCGTGAGCAGCCGGTTGACGGTCCGCATCGCGTCGACGAGCTCCTCGCGCTCGCCGGCGTCGAGCGGTGCCAGGATCGATTCCGCCAGCTGGTCGCTGCGACGGTCGAGCACGGCTCGCTCGTTCAGTCCGGTTTGCGTCAGCCGTGCGATGCGGATGCGGCCGTCCGCTGGGCTTGGTTGGGTCAGGACCAGACCGGCCTCCTCGAGCGCCCGCAGCAGCCGGCTGAGATGGCCCGCGTCGAGGCCGAGTCGCGACCGGAGCGCGCGCACCTCGCACCCTTCGGTGCCGATCTCCCAGAGCACCCGGTCCTGGCCGAGCGGCCGGTCGCGTCCGAGGTAGCGGTCATCGAGTGCGCCGACGCGCTGGGTCACGATCCGGTTGAAGCTCCGGACCTGATCCACATGCCCCTCCGCGGTCGGGACTTGGTTCGTGCCAACGCCCGCGGGCATTCTCTGATTTTAGTCAGAGATCTAGGTGCGTGCCGCCGTCGAGCGGCTTGATCAGCCGGCGAGGTCGTTCGTCGAACCCGGCGGCGCGGTAGAACGCCAGCGCCTCGGCGCGTTCCGGTCTGCTCGTCACCTCGAGCCTGAAGCACCCAAAGTCGCGCGCGGTCTCCTCGATCGTGTGGAGCAGCGCATACGCCACGCCCCGGCGCCGGGAGCGATCGTCGACGACGAGCGCCGTGATCCGGCACTGCGGGTCGGCCCGCTCGAGCAGGTCGATCAGCACGTACGCGGCGACCCCGACGACCGCGCCATCGAGCTCGGCAACGAGCACCTCCCCGTCCGGGCGATCTGTCAGGCGCTCGAGTCGCTCGCCCAGCTCGCCGGCGGCGGTGGGGTACCCGAGCTGGCCCAGCAGCTGGGCAATCGTCCCGGCGTCGCGCTGGTCGGCGATCCTGATCGTGACGCGATGCTCCGGCGCCGGATGATCGGGCGTCGAGCTCACGCGAGCCGTTTCTCGAACCAGTACGCCGCGACCGGGTTGCCGTTGTAGTCGGCGATCTGCTCGTAGCCGACCGAGCCGAACAGCGCGACCGACGCCGGCTGCCGGGCGCCGGTATCCATCCGCAGCCGGCTGTAGCCGATCTCCCGCCCGATCTCTTCGATACGCGCGAGGAGTGCGCGGGCCACGCCGGTGCCGCGGGCCTCGGGCGCGACGTAGACCCGCTTGATCTCCGCGGTGCGGTCGTCGAGGCGCTTGAGCGCCGCGCACCCCACGGGTTCGCCGGCGCGATAGGCCACGAGCCAGCGACCCGCCGGCGGCTCGACGTCCTCGGGCATCAGACGGGGCGGGACGTCCGGCGTCCAATCGGGGTACATCTCGCGGATCTCGGCAACGTACGCCGGAACGAGAACCTTGCCGGCGGGGGCGTCGTAGGGCTCCTCGGCGAGGCGGATCTGGCCGGCGTCGGGCGCGAGGTCGTGGTCTCTGAGGTCAGCCACGAACTGGGCGATCGCGGCGATCGTCTCCTCGGGCATCTCGGTCGGCGGCGAGTGCTGGCAGTCGAGATGCATTCGCCGGACCGGGCCGGTGGCGCGCTGCTCGATCGCGTCGAGTTGCGCCATCGTCCCATACTGGTCTCGCTCGCCCTGGATCAGCAGTAGCGGGCACGAGATCCGCTCCAGCTCGTCGGTGATGCTCCAGTTCGGAAACTCGGGATCCAGCCACACGTCGTTCCAGCCGAAGAACGCCGCGTCGGGGTCCCGGTGGTGGCGGGCCATCCGCTCTCGCAGGTCGCCGGTTTCGTAAGCCTCGCGGGCACGGCGGATCTCGACCAGGCACATCTCCTCGACGAACGCGTGCGGGGCGATCGCGACGACGCCGCCAGCCGGGTGGTGGGCGGCGTAGATCAGCGCGATCGAGGCGCCGTCGCTGTGTCCGACGAGCACCGGGTTTGCGAGGCCGAGGCCGGCGAGGAGTTCGGGCAGCACCTCGAGGGCTTCCTCGTGCATGAACGACGGAGTGCGCGGCCTGGGCGGCGGGTCCGACTGCCCGTGCCCGAACCGCGAGAACGCGACCGTTCGCCGGCCGGTCGCTGCCGCGAGCCGCTCCGGAAAGCCCCGCCACAACCTCAGGGACCCGAGGCCTTCGTGCAGGAGCATGAGCGGTGGCGCAGCGGGATCGCCCGGGATGTCGAGGACTTCGAGCTTGCCGGTCGAGACGGTGAGAGTCGTGGGCGGCACCGCGCTCCGAGCCTACCGCCCACTCAGATGCAAACGGCGCCGGGCTGTTGCCCGGCGCCGCTTGCGGGTCACGTGGCGATTGGTTCAGTCCCCGCCGTCACCGCCGCCGGCGTCTCCGCCGCCATCGAAGCCGCCGCTGTCCAGGGAGCCGCTGTCCAGCGAGCCGGTGTCGTCGAGCGAGCCGGTGTCGGGGGACGGCGTGTCGATCGGCGCTGGGGTGGTGTCGATCGGTGGCGGGGTGGTGTCTATCGGCGCTGGCGCGGGCGTCGTGTCGACTGGTGCCGGGGCCGGGGCCGTGTCGGTGGGGGCTGGTGCCGGCGTTGTGTCCGTCGGTGCGGGCGCGGGCGCCGGGGTGGTGTCCGTTGGTGCGGGCGCCGGCGTGGTGTCGGTCGGTGCGGGCGCGGGCGCCGGAGCCGGTGTTTGCGCCGTGTCGGTCGGCGCCGGCGGTGTGTTGTTGTTGTCGGCGGTGCTGCTGTTTGTGTTGCTGTTGTCCGTGTTGGACGACTGGTTGTTCGTGGCGGGGGCGTTCGGGTTGTGCGGCAGCGAGATTCCCGACGGGGCCGCTGGCGCGACCGGCGCGGGCTCCGGGGTGGACATCGGGAATCCAGGGCCGTCGAACGAGTTGGGGATCGTCGTGCCGCTGCCGGACGAGTCCCACATCGTCGTGCCCGCCGGACTGGTCTGACTCACCGATCCGTCCGGATAGAACGTCGTGGTGGCGCCGAACCAGTGACCGTCGCTCGTGGTGGTGTTCCCCGTGCTCGGGTCGTAACTCACGGTGCTCCCGTCCGGATTGGTCTGGGTGACCACACCGGAGGTCGATTGCTGGACGGTGGTCCCGTCCGGGTTGCTCTGTGTCAGCGTCCCGGCCGGCGTCTGGGTGATCGTCGTTCCGTTGTTGCCCTGGAAGCTGTATTGATCGGTCCGCTGCCCGAGCGTGTCGATCAGCTGGTGGGTCAGCTGGCCGCCCTGGCTCGAATCCAGCCCCTGCTGTTGCAGGTAGTTCGGACCGAAGTTCGTGATGTCACTCGTCGGCGTGTGGAGCGTGTACGACCCGTCCGGGTTGAGCGTCACCGTGTCGCCCTGACCGTCGGGGTAGCCGAGGTTCGAGACGTTGCGCGTGGCGCTGATCGCCGGCGGTCCCTCGGCACCGGTCGGGGTGATCACGTCGGAGACGCCGTTCGAGTCCGGCGGCGTCGTCTGGGTCAGATCGGGCAGCGGGATCGGGACGCGGACGGCCAGCTTGACCTGGTCGGTCGCGTCGAACAGCTGGTTTGTGCCGGAGTACTGCCCGCCTTCGGTCAGCCCGGTCGCCGGGCTGTAGTTCCCGGAGACCCGGAGGTTGGTCAGCGGGATGCTGGTTCCCGGGATATTGCTCAGCGTCGGCGAGCCCGGGACATTGAAGCCGAAGCTCCCGCCGACGTTGGTGTTGTTGAGGCTCGGATCGTTGAGCGGCACCGTGACCGTCCCGGACCCTCGGCAGCCGACCGGTCCGATCTGATCGCCACCGGTGAACCCGAGCTGCAACTGTGGCGCGTTCGGGACGTTGACGTTCGAGCCAGCCGCGGCCGACACAGACGGGCCGAATCCGATCCCGAACTCGGGCACGATGTACGTGCCGTTCGGCGTGGCGACCAGGGTGGCGCCTCCGCCGATGCCGTCGTAGTAACTCGCGCCGATCGAAACGCCACCGGTACCCGTGCTCGGGGTCGGGTTGGGCGCCATCGGTGGCGCATCGGGGTTCATCGATTGCGGGTCGGTTTGAGCTGCGGCGGGAGCCGTCTGAGCCGGCGCCGGCGACGGCGCGATCGCGGCGCCGGCGGCTGCGGAGCTCGGGGGCCCGGCAGGCGCGGCGGGTGCGGGGGGCGCGATTGCGCTGCCGGCGTCTGCGGGGCTGGGAGGTGCGGCCGGCGCTGCGGGCGCCGGCGGCGGAGCGATCGTGCTGCCTGCGTCTGCCGGGCCGGAGGGTGCCGGCGCGCTCCGCGCGGGGGTTGACGTGACATCGGGCGGGCTGGGTGCCGGCGTGGGCGCGATCGAGCTACCAACCTCGGGGGTCAACGGTGCGCCGGCGCCGGTGCGGGTTCGGCTGGGGTCGCGGGTGCCGGAGCGGCGGGGGTGGCGGCCGGCGCGGTGCTCGAATCGGCCGGCGGCGTTGCGGTTGGGGTGGCGGGAGTCGTGCTGTACGGCGTCGGGGCCGGGGCCGGGGCCGGTGCAGTGGCGGGGGCGGGAGTCGCGGTCGGGGCGGGCGCGGCAGTTGGCGCCGGCGCCGGCGAGGGGACGGCGGTGATCACGACAGGAGCGGCGACCGGCGCGAAGTTTGCCGGGGAGAGCGCCGTGGGCGCGGCCGGACGACGTGGGCGGTTGGGCCTGGGGCGCAACAGCGCGGCTGCTTGGCCGGTCCGAGTGGCGTTCGAGATCGCCTTGGCGGCGGACGCACGCTCGCGGCGGAGCCGGGTGTCGGCCCGCGGCACCGCGTTGTCGGCAGTCACGGTGCGACCGTCAAGCGACGCGCCGTTGCTGGTCAGACGCGCCAGCGAATCGTGGTTGGCGTGGCGAGAGCCGGCCCCTACAACGGTCCCGTCGAGGCGGAGCATCCGCGGGGCCGCCTGGGCGGCGGGTGCAGCGACGGCCGGCGCGGCCACGGCGGCGACGGCCAGAGGAAGGAAGGTCCGCCGTTTCGAGTGCTGCATGTGCACACTGCGGCGCTCGTTCACGCGACGACGCTGACGCTTGCTCATGGTTCCGCCTCCTGGAACATGTGACGGGGCCTGCACCCACGTATGTGTTTTGCCAACGGACCGGCTGAGATGGCCGGCGCTGCCGATCCCCGTCGCGTCAGAGTGTGCTGCCGAACTCGTCGCGTCGGTCTTGTTTATGGGCGGGCACTCTTTCGTTTCCCACGCACGCGTCCGCGAAAACTGGTTTCGCTAACCCATTTCGAAATGTTCACAACCGCTTGGGAAGAAACGTCGGAATAGTGGACGTTTCATCCCAAGCGCGTGGGGCGACTGGGGTGGGGCTGCCGGCACCCGGACCCGCCGGCGATCCGGACCCGAGGCGGGCGACCCGGACCCGAGGCCGGCGACCCGGATCCGAGGCCGGCGACCCGGACCCGAGACCGGCGACCCGCCTCAGGCGGCCTGGGCGGCCCGCGGCGAGCGACCCGCCTCGAGCTCCGCGAAGTACGCGCGCGCCGGCGCCTGCCACCGCGCGTGCCGGCCCGTGAACAGCTCGTGGGCTCGCCGGCGCGGCCAGCCGGCGGGCAACAGTTCCGAAGGGAGGTCGGGGTCGAGGAACGGGAACTTCCGCCACGCATGGACGAGCAGGGTCTGCATGCGGAAGAACGCCTCGTCGGAGGAGGGTCGGATCGCGGCGAAGTCCTCGACAAAGGCCTCGTAGTGCTCGCGGACCGCGTCGAGCTCCCACGCGGCCGCCACCACGTCGACCGTCCGCCCGAGCGCGCCGAGTGAAGCCACGAATGACGTGGCCTCGGCCGCCGGCGCGTCCCGGATCGCGTCGCCGAGTTCGGCCTCGCGCTCGACGTGGGGCGTCAGCCACACGCCACCGCCCATCGAGCCGAGTCCGGCCCAGGCAAGGCGAGTGCGCAACTGGTGGCGGACCTCGCGCCGCGTCTCGGGGACGCGCAATACCAGCACCAGCCAGCGGCCGTCCCAGCGCCAGGGCGAACCGAACGAGTAGATGCGCTCAGCGCCGGTCCGCAGTAGCGCCGCCGTCCCACCGCTCAGGGACACCCGGGCCCGGCGACCGTGCCGAGTGGTCTCGAGCCAGCCGTCGCGCACGCTCCGCGCGAGCGCCTGACGGGCCGCCTGCTGCGTGTAGCCGACCGACACGAGCGCGCCGACGAGCGTTTCCTGCCACACGGCCTCGCCCCGAGGCAGGACGTACTCGCCCAGGATCGTCAGCAGCAGCGACCGGGCGGCCGGCGCGCCTACCGATCGCCGGCGGAGTTGCTCTCCATGAAGACGTGCCCTCGGGCTCGCCCGCGACGGCCGGCGAACTCGTCCCGGATCGCCTCGAAGTACGTGTTGCACCCCCGGCACCGCATCTGGCTCGTGATGATCTGGCCGCCCCACGGCGACACGAGCTCGACGTCCTCGGACTCGCAGAATGGGCAGGTCATTGCCGGCGCTGCGGATCCCAATCGGACCAGTCCGTCGGCTCGTCGAGACACACGCCGGCGACACGGGGGCTGAGCCAGTCGCGGACTCGCCCGCGAATCGCAGCCGGACCCGAATCGACCATCCCGGCCGCGATCGCGTCCGCGTAGCCCGGGTCGGCGTCGGGTCCCGGCCAGCGCGCCGCCTGCGCCCACATCTCATCGATTCGCTGCACGAGCAGCCGTAGGTCCTCGCCGCCGGCCCCCACGATCCGGCGAGCCCACGCCTCGGCGTGCACCCGGTGTGCGCCTTCCTCCTGGAGGATCTTGCGGGCGCGCTGCGCGAGTGGCTCGATCGAGCTGTCCCGGGCGGAAGCCACGAACGTCGTCAGCACGCCGTCGACGACCAGGTTGGCGGCGATGAACGAGGCCCAGTCGGGCAGCTCGCGCGAAATGACCAACATCGGATGACCCGTATCCAGCCCGGAATCCTCACGCGAGACGCCCAGCTTGGCGAGCACCGGGTAGGTCGAGCGGGCGTGGCCGAGCTCGTCCTGGGCCATCGCGGCCGCCGCCACCGCCGACTCGATCGTCGGCGCGCTCACCGCCCACTCGCCGTAGCGGCGCCCGAGCGCGCTCTTGTTGTCGGCCAGCGACCCGATCAACGAGATCATCGTGGCGGTCCCGGTATCGACCGCGCCCGAGCAGCAGCATTCATGCGCGGATCGCCTCCCGGATCGAAACCCGCGGCACCAGGATCATCTCGATCCACGGCTGTTCGTCGTAGATCGCGCGCGCCGACACCACCGCGAGGTCCGCGTCGTCCTCGGTAACCGTCCCCACGTGATGCAACGGCTCGGAATACTCCTTACGCGCGAACACCTCCCACACGGCCTCCTCAGCTCGCCTCATACCGCTATCCCCAGCTCGCGCATTCGAGAGCGCGCGTCGTCCCGCAGCCGGGCCTTGGTCCAGACCGGGTCCCACACGACCTCGATGTTCACCACGTCGACATCCGGATCACACAACAGCGCGTCCCGGATGTCGTCCTGGATGAAATCCATCGCCGGGCACCCCATCGTCGTGTACGTGATCTGAAGATCCGCGCGCCGCTCCGCCGCGACGTAAGACACCGACACGATCAGGCCCATGCCGACCACCGACACCGGGATCTCGGGATCCTCGACGCCCCGCAACGCCTCCCACAGACGGGCTTCGACCGAACTGGGCAAGATCAAGCCGCCCTCCGCAGCGACGTCGTCCGGTAGCCGCGCTGCAAGGTCCGCACGTAGTCCTCGTTCATCGGCCCGCGCGCCCGCCACCGAAGCGACCACGTCATCCCAGGAGATCGCTCCCTCGTCCAGCAGCCACACCCGCTTCTCCTCGTCGAACGCCGCCGGGAACGGGCAGTCGATCACGTACCGGTCCGAGTCAGCATCGAAGTGGGCCGGCACGCGAATCCCGACCTCCTCCATGAACGGCACGACCTCGGACATCCACCACTGCCGCAGCTGGTCGTTCGACTTGCCCTTGAACCCGTAGTCGAGCTGCTCGGAGTGCTGCTTCAAAGCATCCGGAAGGCCGAACCATTCCAAAGTCAGGATGAACATCCAATCGACGGCGGCCTGAACCGCCTCCCTGCCAGAAGGTTCCCGCACCAGCTTGCGAATCCAGGTGCGGCCGTGGCGCAGATGGAACGTCTCCTCCTTGTCGACCTTGGCCAGCGCCCGCTTCCACGGTCCGAACGTGCTCGACTGGAAGACGTCCGACAACAGCACGAACCCGGCCTGGTCATACAGCGCGTTCGCGCACACGAGCTCGACCCACGAGTTCAGCGGCACGTCGAACGCGTACGGGTACTTGAACGAACGCGCCGGCCGCTCATAGACAAGCTCGTCCATGTCCACCCCGAGATCGCCGAGCAGGCGGTAGCCGATGTGGGCGTGCGCGAGCTCGTCCTGGATGATCGACATCGCCGACCCGAAGTTGTTGAGCGCCGGCGCGTGCTGCGCCGCCCGCAGGTACGACGGGGCGCTGACGAACTCCGTGTCGGCCGACACCGTGAGGATCCGCCGCATCCCCTCGAGGTACTTGGGCGACATGTGCTGGACACCCTCGACGAGCTTGCCGGCGGCGAGGTGCTCCTGGACTTGCTCCTCGGTCCACGGGGCGAGGTCTTCGACTGCAATCGCTGGCAAAACGGAACCCTCTCACGTGTGACACTTGACTAACGCCCGACATCGTATAGTCTCTCCACCGTGAGGTCAAGAGAGGCCCATGGCGACGATCGTTGAGCTCGACGGCGTCGCGCCGACGATCGGCGAAGGGGTGTATCTGGCCCCGACCGCGGTCCTGATCGGCGACGTCCGCGTCGGCGACCGGTGCAACATCTGGTTCGGGACCGTGCTGCGCGGCGACGCCGCGAACTCGTACATCGAGATCGGCGCCGGCTGCTCGATCCAGGACAACGCGGTCATCCATTGCGCCGACGACCTTCCGACCGTGATCGGCGCCGACGTGGTCGTCGGTCACGGCGCGATGCTCGAGGGCTGCACGGTCGAAGACCGCGCGCTGATCGGGATGGGCTCGATCATCCTGCAGCACGCGCACGTCGGAGCCGGCGCGATGGTCGCCGCCGGCGCGGTCGTGTCCGAGCGCTCCAAGATCCGCGCCGGCGTCCTCGCCGGCGGCGTACCCGCGCGTGTGATCAAGGAGCTGTCCGGTTCCGCGCTCGCCTGGACCGAGTCGGCCGCGGGGCACTACCAGCAACTGCGCGAGCATTATCTGAGAACGAGTCGCGTTCGCCCCCTCGAAGGCGAGCGCGTCCCCTGAAACTGACACAGGAGGCACCATGCCCGAGATGCTGATCGGAGGTGAGTGGCGCGAGGCGGCCGCTCACGAGGAACGACTCGACGTCGTCAACCCGGCCACGGAGGAGATCGTCGACAGCGTGCCCGCCGGGTCGGCCGAGGACGTTGAGCTGGCGGTCGCGACTGCGAAGCGCGCATTCGCCGAATGGTCGAAGACCGACGTCGAGAAGCGCGCCGCGATTCTGACCAAGGCGGCGGACCTCATCAGAGAGAACGCCAAGGGGCTGGCGGCGACGCTGACCGCCGAGCAGGGCAAGCCGATCGCCGAGGCGATGGGGGAGGTGACGCACCTCGCGCACGGCGTGCACTACTACGCCGAGGCCGCGACCAAGGTGCGCGGCGCCTACCAGGACCTCCCATCAACGCTCGGCCCCGCCTACGGCATGGTGATCCGCCGCCCGATGGGGGTGTGCGTGGCGATCACGCCATATAACTTCCCGCTCACGCTGCTCGGGACGAAGGTCGCGCCGGCGCTGGCGAGCGGCAACACGGTCGTGGCCAAGCCGGCGGCCACCACGCCGCTCGCGACCCTCGAAGTCGCGAAACTGTTCTCCGAGGCCGGTGTCCCCGACGGGGTCCTGAACGTAGTGACCGGACGCGGCAAGGACATCGGCGACGCTCTCGTCAGTCACCCTGACGTAAGACGCGTCGCGTTCACGGGGTCGACGGCAGTAGGACGCCACGTCGCCAAGCTGGCCGCCCCCGAGCTGAAACGCCTGACCCTCGAGCTCGGCGGCAGCGATCCGGTGATCATCTGCGCGGACGCCGATGTCGACGCCGCGGTCAAGGCCGTGATCATCGGCCGCTACTGGAACGCCGGCCAGGCCTGCCTCGGCTGCAAGCGCGTGTTCGTCCACGACTCCGTATACGACGGCTTCGTCTCACAGCTCGTCGAAAGGGTCGGCCGCTATGAACCCGGTGACGGGACCGTGAAAGCCGAGAAGCCGAGGCTGCGCATGGGCCCGATCCACACGAAGGCTGGCCGCGACGAACTGCTCGAGCAGATCGAGGACGGCGTCGCGAACGGCGGCGAGCTTCTGATCGGCGGCGGCACGGGATCAGGCGACAAGGGCTGGTTCCTCGAGCCGGTCGTCATCGCCGAGCCGTCCGCAACCTCGCGCATGACGAAAGAAGAGGTCTTTGGCCCGGTGCTTCCGGTGTTCCGCTTCACCGACTTCGACGACGCGATCGCCCGCGCCAACGACACGCAGTACGGCCTCGGGTCGAGCATCTGGACCCACGACGCGCGCCTCATCCACCGGGCCGCGCAGGAGATCGAATCGGGCATGACCTGGGTCAACCAGATCCACTACGGCTACGACGAGCTTCCGTTTGGCGGGGTCAAGGCGTCCGGCTACGGCAAGGAGCACGGGCTCGAGTCGCTCGACTCCTACGTCGAGATCAAGTCGGTCGTGGTCGGAGGGCTCGCATAAATGGCTGTCACGTTCACCACCGAGGGCCCCCTCGGCTTCATCACGCTCGACAACCCGCCGGCGAACTCGTACGACCTCGCGTTCATGACCGAGTTCTCCGAGGCCGTCGATCAGGCCGTCGTCGGCGCCACCCGTGTCGTGATCGTCCAGAGCGCGAGCCCGAAGTTCTTCTCCGCCGGCGCCGACATCAAGCGGTTCCTCGAGGGCGACGTCGACGCGAACATGGAGATGATCAAGGTCAGTCAGGGGGCGTTCCGGCGGATGGCGGCCGCGCCGCAGGTGTTCATCGCGTCCATCGCTGGCCACGCCCTCGGCGGTGGGCTCGAGATCACCCTCGCCTGCGACATCCGGCTGGCCGCGGCGGGCGGCTACAAGCTGGGCACGCCCGAGGTAACGCTCGGGCTGCTCCCGGGCAACGGCGGCACCCAGCGGCTCACCCGGCTCATCGGCCCGAGCCGGGCGCTCGAGCTGCTGATCACCGGCCGCACGTTCGGCGTCGAGGAGGCCCGCGAAATGGGGCTCGTGGCGGCCGTCTACGACGCGGACACCGCCGAGGCACAGGTCCGCGAGTACGCCGAGCGGCTCGCCGCCGGCGCGGCACTCGCGATCGCCGCGATCAAGCGCTGCGTGCACGAGGGCGGCGAGCTTTCGCTGGCCAGCGGGCTGGCGCTCGAAGCCGAGCTGATGGAGACTCTGTTCCGCTCCAAGGATGCGTCAGAAGGCCTGAACGCGTTCGTCGAGAAGCGCAAGCCGGAGTTCGCCGGCGCATGACCACCGAGACCCTCACCACCCACGCCGGATCGTTCATCGCCGGCGCCGAGCACCAAAACGCCGGCGACCCGCTCCCGGTCGTCAACCCCGCGGACGGCCGGGCGTTCACCGAAGTGACCGCCGCCACCGCCGCCGACGTCGATGTCGCCGTGCAGGCCGCCGGCGACGCATTCGCAACCTGGTCGGCGCTCGCGGTGTCAAAGCGCGGCGAGATCCTCGGCCGCGCCGCCCACCACGTCGAGGAGCACCTCGACGAGCTGGTCCCGCTGTTGACGCGCGAGCAGGGCAAGACGCTCCGCGACAGCCGCATCGAGATCACCAAGGCGGTCGACACGCTGATGCACTACGCCGGCCTGTCGAAGTCGCTCCGCGGCGCCCACACGCCGAACCTCGATCCGGGCGTCGACGGCTTCGTGCTGCGCCGCCCGCTCGGCGTGGTCGGCGCGATCGTGCCGTGGAATTTCCCGACCACGCTGCTCTCCAACAAGCTCGCGCCGGCGCTCGTCGCCGGCAACACCGTGGTCGCCAAGCCGGCCGCGACGACGCCGCTGACCACGCTCCGGTTCGCCGAGCTGCTCGCCGAGGGCGGCCTCCCCGACGGCGTCTTCAACGTAGTCACCGGCCGCGGCTCGGAGGCGGGCGAGGCGCTCGTGACTCACCCACTGACACGGAAGATCGCGTTCACGGGCTCGACTCCGGTCGGGGAGCGGATCATGGCCCAGTGCGCCCACGGCATCAAGCGCGTCACGCTCGAGCTCGGCGGCTCTGACCCGATGATCATCTGCGACGACGCCGACCTCGCGGCCGCGGCCAGCGCCGCGAGCATGGGGCGCTTCTACAACTGCGGCCAGGCGTGCCTGGCGATCAAGCGCGTGTACGTGTTCGAATCGGTCGCCGACGAGGTGATCGAGGCGGTCGTCGAGAAGGCCAAGCGGCTGAAGGTCGGCCGGGGCGACGTCAAGGGTACGCAGATGGGCCCGATGCACACGGCCGGCGGCCGCGACGAGATGACTGCGCAGGTGTCCCGCACCCTGCAATCCGGCGGCGAGCTCCGAGCCGGCGGCGGCCCCCCCGACGATCCCGATCTCGGAAACGGGTTCTTCTACGAGCCGACCGTCGTCGTCGACCCCCCGCACGACTCCCCGATGGCGACCGAGGAGGTGTTCGGGCCGGCGCTCCCGATCTGGCGGGTCAGCGACCTCGACGAGGCGATCGCGCGCGCGAACGCCTCCCCGTTCGGCCTCGGGTCCTCGGTCTGGACGAAGGACCTCCAAAGGGCCCGCCACGCCGCCGAGCGGATCGAAGCCGGCTACACCTGGATCAACTCGCGCACGAAGGTCTACGACGAGCTCCCGTTCGGCGGCTGGAAGTCGAGCGGCTACGGCAAGGAGCACGGCCAGGAGGCGTTCGACTTCTACACCGAGACGAAATCGGTCGTGCTCGGGGCCGGATGAGCGAGGCGGCGCCGTGGGATCGGGCGACGCTGCCGTCGCCCGTGATCCCTCTCGACCGGACGTTCGAGGGCTTTCTCGGGCTCGAGTGGCTCGATCTCACGCTCGAATCCGCGCACGTCCGCTTCGAGGTCCGCGAGAACCTCAAGCAACCGCTCGGGCTCATGCACGGCGGGATCTATTCCGCGGTGGCGGAGACCGTCGCGTCGGTTGCCACGGTCAACAACGTGTGGCGTGACGGCTTCACCGGGTCCGGACTCAGCAACTACGCGAGCTTCCTGCGCCCGATCACGAGCGGCTTCGTCGACGTGACGGCCAAGCTCCGCGGGCACGACGAGCGCGAGTGGACCTGGGGTCACGAGTTCCGCGACGAGGCTGACAAGCTGTGCGCGCTCGTCGACGTGACGATCGCGGTCAGGCCGGCACCGCAGGCACGATGATCGCTGGGTCCGGGACGTCCGCGTAAAGCCGGACGACGTCGGCGGCACGGCGCGCGAGGCAGGCGCGCTGGTTCAGGTAGCCCTTGTCGGTGATCTCGCCGGCGTCGAGGCTCGGCGGCTCTGACAGCAGCAGCAGCCGGTCGACCCGCGACGCCGAGCCGGCGCCAGCATTGAGCCCGCCGAGCGCGTCCGCGAGGTGCTCCCGCAGCCGGACGTCGTCGAGCGGGATTTCGGCATCGCTGCCGCACAATTTGCGCGCCTCGGCCTGGTTGACCCAAGCCATCGCCGCGATGTAAGGACCGTCGTGGCCGCACACGACGGCGTCGCTGAGCACGCCTGCGGCGCTGAGGAGCGCGGTACGAAGCGTTCCCGCCGCCACCCACGTCCCGGTCAGCAGCTTGAAGTTCTCGGCGATCCGCCCGTCGAACGCCATCCCCTTGTTCGGGTCGTGCTCGTCGATCAGCCTGACCGCGTCGCCGGAGCGGTAGAAGCCCTCCTCGTCGAACATCGCGGCGGTCAGCTCGGGGTCGCGGAAGTAGCCGGGGGTGACGTTGGGTCCGGCGACGCGGATCTCGAGCTTGTCCTGCACCGGCGCGAGCTTGATCGTCGTTCCGGGGTACGGAACCCCGATACAGCCGGTGGGCGCGCCGCGGAAGTTCACGGTGGTCGCGGCCGGGGACGTCTCGGTCGTGCCCCAACTCGAGGTCAGCAGTACCTCGTGGTCGGCATGCCTCGACGCCAGCTCGCGCAGGCGCGCGGCGAGCGCCTCGGGCAGCGCGGCGGCCGCGTAGAACATGAACCTGACGCGGGTGAAGAACCGCTCGGCGAGCGCGGCGTCGTTCTCGAGCGCCGGCGCCAGCAGCGCGTACCCGGCCGGGACGTTGAAATAGAGCGTGGGCGGGACGTCGCTGAGCGCCGCGAGCGTGCGCGGGAACAACGGCGGCGCGGGTCTGCCGTCGTCGATGTAGATCGTGCCGCCGTTGAACAGCGCGAGGTTGAGGTTGTGGTTTCCGCCGAACGTGTGGCTCCACGGCAGCCAGTCGACCAGGATCGGGGGCTCGTCGGCCAGGAACGGCCAGTTCGCCTTGAGCGCCGCCTGGTTCGAGCACAGCATCCGGTGGGTGTTGATGACTCCCTTCGGTGTCCCGGTCGATCCTGATGTGAATAGGAGTTTCGCGACCGCCTCCCCGCCGGGCTCGCCATCGAGCGGACTGTCGCGGCGAGCGACGCGGTCCAACATCTCGTCGAGACGCATGGCGCCGGCGCGATCGCCCCGCGCCACCAGCACCCGGTCGAGCGCGAGCGCGTCCAGCGCGCCGGCGAACGGCCCGGCGTCATCCGCGAACACGAGTCCGGGCTCGGTCAGCTCGGCGATCGCCTTGATCCGCGCGTGATCCTTGCTCATCAGCGAGTAGGCGACGCTGATCGGCATCGCCGGCGCGCGAGCGGCGTAGGCGGCGAGGCTCACCAGCAGGTGCTCGAGCGAGTTGCCCGACAGGATCATCACCGGACTGTCCGGCCCGAGCCCGAGATCCACGAACGCGCGCGCGAGCGCGTCGGATCGCTGGGCGGCCTCGCCGTAGGTGAGTGTGGTCCAGCGATCCTGATCGTCTCGCTGCGCGGCCAGCGGCCGATCCGGATGACGTGCGGCCCGATCGCGCAGCACGGCCGTGATCGACGTCTCGGACTCGGGCAGGGGCCGGCGCGAGCTCAGGATGATCGTCCCGTCGTCGCGACGGTCGATCGCGGTGTCGGGCGGCGCGAACGTCTCAGTCACGGCCGGTCCAGCAGCGTCGAGAGCACGATCAGCGTCCGGGTCCGCACGATGTTCGGATCGCGCCGCAGCCGCTCGACCAGTCGCTCGAGGTGCTCGATGTTGTCGACGCGCGCGCGGATCACCGCGTCGGCCTCGCCCGAGACCGTGAACGCCGAGACGATCTCGTCGATCGTGGCCAGCGAGCGTCCGACGTCCGCCGGCGAGGTCCGGTCGGCGCAGTAGATCTCGATCAGCGACTCGATCCCCTCGCCGAGCGCCCGCCAGTTGATCCGGGCGCCGTAGCCGATGATCACGCCGTCGGCCTCGAGGCGGTCGACGCGGCGCTTGACGGCCGTCGCCGAGAGCCCCACCTCGGCGCCGATGTCCGCGAACGTGCGCTTCGCGCTCTCCTGGAGTAACGCAACAATCTTGCGGTCAATGCCGTCCAGAGGGCGGCTGAGCTGCATCCGAATACCGATCCAGTGCGTGTGAGTTGCGTCGAGCGTATCACCGCGGAACAGTTCCAAGATGGCCATCACGACTCCGACTGGCGAACTCTCGAGTCGGACGGCGCTCGAGCTCGACGGTGCCTCCCTGACCGTCCGCGACGCGCTCGAGGTCTCACGACGTTCCCGCAATGTGCAGTTGTCCGATCATGCTGCCCGGGCCGTCAGCGCGAGCAAGCGGCTCAAGGATGAGCTGATCGCCAAGGAGATACCGATCTACGGGGTTACGACCGGTTTCGGCGACAGCGCGCACCGCCAGATCTCCCCTGGCAAGGCGGCCCGGCTGCAGCAGAACATCATGCGCTTCATGGGCGTCGGCACCGGTCCGATCGCCCCGCCGGAGGTCGCGCGCGTGACGATGCTCCTGCGCGCCAACTGCCTATCGAAGGGCAACTCGGGCGTGCGCGTCGAGCTCGTCGAGCGCGTGCTCGACCTGCTCAACAACGACGTCGTGCCGTTCATTCCCGAGCGCGGCTCGGTCGGGGCGAGCGGCGACCTGACGCCGCTGTCGTATGTCGGGCGGGCGCTGGCCGGAGACGGTGTCGTCGCGTTCGACGGCGTCGAGCGCGAGGCCGCCGATGTGCTTGCCGAGCTCGGCCTCGAGCCGTTCCTGCTCGAGGCCAAGGAAGGGCTCGCGCTCACCAACGGCACGTCGTTCATGAGCGCGTTCGCCTGCATGGCCGTCGGCGCCGCGCAGGAGCTCGCCGACCTTGCCGATCTGATGACCGCGATGGCGTCCGAGGCGATGCTCGGTAACCGCGGACACTTCAACGCGTTCCTGTTCGACGACGCCAAGCCCCATCCGGGCATGGTCACGAGCGCCCGCCACATCCGCGAGCTGCTGGCCGACTCGCGGTTGGCCGCTGACAGCGACGAGCTGTTCGTGGGCGGTCTGGACGGCGCCGAGTTCGTCGAGCTCGACCGCCAGGTCCAGGACAAGTACTCGATCCGCTGCGCGCCGCACGTGACCGGCGTCCTGCGCGACGTGCTCGAGTGGGCCGAGCGCTGGCTCACGATCGAGATCAACTCCTCCGACGACAACCCGCTGTTCAACGTCGCCGGCGGTCGGGTCGAGAGCGGCGGCAACTTCTACGGCGGCCACGTCGGTCAGGCGATGGACTCGCTCAAGGTCGCGCTCGCCAACCTGTGCGACCTGATGGACCGCCAGCTCGAGCTGATCGTCGACGAGAAGTTCAACCGTGGCCTGACCCCGAACCTGATCCCGCGCTTTGAGCCGAGCCATCCCGAGGCGGGGTTGCACCACGGCTTCAAGGGAATGCAGATCTGCGCGTCGGCGATGACCGCCGAGGCGATGAAGCTGTGCAACCCGGCGACGATCCACTCGCGCTCGACCGAGTGCCACAACCAGGACAAGGTCTCGATGGGGACGATCGCGGCGCGCGACGCGCGCTCGATCGTCGAGCTCGCGCAGAACGTCGCGGCGATCCATCTGCTCGCGTGCTGCCAGGCGCTCGAGCTCCGCGGCGTCGAGAAGTGCAGCCCGCGGACGCAAGAGGCGTTCCGGCTCGTGCGCGAGCACGTCCCGTTCCTGGACGCCGACCGTTACCTCGACGTCGACATCGCGACGACCGTCGAGCTGATCCAGTCGGGCGCGATGTCGGCGTTAGTCGGCTAACCGATTTCGAACACCTGGGGTAGGTGCTGCTCGGGGCCGAAGGCGTAATCGCCTTCGGCCCCGGTGATTTATCCGCCGGCAGACCCGGCGCGGTAGCGGGCGAGCGCTTCCCGGCGGGCCTGAGCGTGGTCGACGATCGGTTTCGGGTAGCCCCGGCCGCCGTCGCGGAGCTCGGGAACGTACCGGCGGACGTAGCTGCCTTCAGGGTCGTGTCTGGCCTGCTGCAGGGCCGGGTTGAGGATGCGGCGCGACACGGGTTGGGGATCGACGCCGACCGACGCGATCCACTGCCAGTTGCCGTTGTTGCTCGCCTCGTCGCCGTCGAGCAGCAGGCGCATGAACCAGCGCTCGCCCCAGCGCCAGTCGATCCCGAGGTCCTTGGTCAGGAACGAGCCGGCGACGAGCCGGGCCCGGTTGTCCATCCAGCCCTCGCGCCTCAGCTGGCGCATGCCGGCGTCGACCATCGGATAGCCCGTGCGTCCCTCGCACCACGCCTCAAAGCGCTTGCGCGCGCGGCTCCACCGGATCGTGCCGCGGTACCGGGCCTGGTGCTCCGAGTGCGCGTTCTGGGGATGGTGGAGGAGGACCTGGGCGAAGAAGTCGCGCCAGCACAGCTGCCGGCGAACCTCGTCGGAGGCGGTGCGGTCCTCGACCTCGCGCGCCGAGATGCAACCGAGGTGCAGGTAAGGCGAGAGCGGCGAGGTGCCGTCGCGCATCGCGGTCCGCCCGGCGCGCTCGCCCCCGCGACACCGGGGCTCCTCGATCTCCTGCACGAGACCGAGATCGGACAGGGTCGGGAGGGACCCGGGGTCGACACCCCTCGGGAGCGGTGGCAGAGAGCGCGGAGCGCCGCGCTTTTGGCGTCGCGGCAGCTCGGCCCACGTCCGGTAGAACGGCGTGAACACGGTGTACGGGCGGCCGGCGGTGGTCCGGATCGCGTCGAGGTCGTCGACGACGAACGTCCCCGGGTGCTGGTGGACGGGCACTCCGGCGTCCCTCAGGCGGCGCGCCACCCGGGCGTCGCGAGCGCGTGCGAACGGTCCCACGTCCGCGCTGAAATGCACCGCGCGGGCGTCGCATTCGCGGGCGAGCGCCGGCAACTGATCCTCGGGCGCCCCGTGGCGGACGACCAGCCGGCTGCCGCGCCGGCGCAGCGAGGCGTCGAGGTCGGCCAGGCACTCGAGCAGGAACTGCGTACGCGGGCCTGAGGCGTGGCGACCGTGGAGCAGGCGGTCGTCGAAGCAGAACACCGGCACGAGCTGGTCGGCGCCGCGGCGCGGGCCGCGTCGAGCGCCGGGTGGTCGTGGACCCGCAGGTCGCGGCGGAGCCAGAGCAGCGCGGTCATCCGAGCAGCCGGGCGACCGCGGCGCGCCGGTAGTCGAAGATCCGGGCGAGGTCGCGCTCGACGAACGCCGCGTGCGCGAGTTCGCCGAACGGTCCGAGCGGGAGCGCGTAGTCGACGTGGTCGCGCACGACCGTGCCCTCGCCCCAGCGCTCGAACTCGTGCCGGTGGCGCCACACGCGGTAGGGCCCCCTCACCTGCACGTCGACGAACGCCCGCCCGGGCTCCCACAGGGCGATCCGCGACACCCACCGCAGCGGCAGCCGGTGTAGCCGGAGCCGGTATTCGATCAGCGCTCCCGGGCCCATCACGATCGACTCCGAACCGTCGAGGGTAAAGCCCAGCCACGGAGGCGTGATCAGCTCGAGGTTGGCAGCCTCCGCGAAGAAGCCGAACACCTCGTCCAGCGGGCGCGCCACGAACTGCTCGCGATCCAGGTGATGCAACGACATGTTGACTATTATCGCAACAGCATGTTGATCGACACCGCGCTCGACCGCAGCATCGTGCTCGGGTACGGGCGGATCGGCCTGCTCGCGCGCCGGCGACTGCCGGGGTGGCCGGCGGACCCGCCGCGGATCGACGGCGCCGCCGTGCTCGTGACCGGGGCGGCGTCGGGGCTGGGGTTGGCGGCCGCGCGCGGGTTCGCGCGGCTCGGGGCGACGGTCCACGTACTGGCGCGCGATCTCGGTCGTGCCGAGCAAGCGATCGCGCGTGTGCGGGCCGCCGTGCCCGCCGCGGATGTCCGGGCCCAGGCATGCGACCTCGGCAGCCTCGGTGCGGTGCGCGCGTTCGCGGGTGGCCAGCCCCGATTCGACGTGCTCGTCAACAACGCCGGCGTGATGCCGGCACGGCGAACGCGCTCGGCAGACGGGCACGAGTTGATGTTCGCGACGCACGTGCTCGCGCCGCTGGCGCTGACCACGATCCTCGTTCCGCGGCGGGTCATCAACGTGAGCTCCGGCGGCATGTACACGGAGTCGCTCCCGGACGACGGCGACCGCGAGTCAGAGCGGACGCCGTACTCGCCGAAGAAGCTCTACGCCCGGACCAAGCGCGAGCAGGTCGTGATCACCGAGTTGCTCGCCGAACGATTGCGCGGGCGCGACGTGGTCGTCCACGCGATGCACCCGGGGTGGGCCGACACCGAAGGGCTACGCGGGGCGATGCCGGCGTTCCGGACCGCGATCCGGCCGATCATCCGCACCGCGGAGGAGGGCGCGGACACGATCGTGTGGCTCGGCGCGGCGCCCGAGCCGCTCAGCGACACCGGGCTGTTCTGGCACGACCGGCGCCCACGCCCGACGAACTACAGGCTCGCCGCGCCACCGGATGACGATCAGGCTCGCGAGCAGCTGTGGGCTTACTGCGAGGCGGCGCTCGGCGAAGCCGGGATCGGGCCACTATGAGGCGGCCGCGTAGCGAACCATCCGGGTGCTGAGCTGGATCGCAGAGCGCAGCTCGTGCTCGCGGGCGACCGGCGTCGAGTCGAGCCGCTCCCCCAGGTCCTCGAGGAGTTCGGGTGCAGCCGTGGCGGCGAGCCGCGCGCACACCTGCGCCGCAAGGCGGACGGCGGGCGCCTCGATCGTCCACGCCGCCTCGAATGTGCGCTGGCCGGGCTTTCCGTCCTCGCCGGGACGCTCCCAGCCCGTCAGGCACGCGCCGAAGCTCGGCGACTCGCACACGATCGCCCACTCCCGGGCGACGGGATCGGAGCTGGCGATCGGGATCTCGATGGGTCTGTTCTTCGGCCGGCGCACGCGACCGAAGTCGGCCAGCACCACCGCCCGCTCGGCCGTACGCGCGAGCTCGCGCCACCGGCTCTCGGACGCTCGGTAGAACCGCTCGCGCTGGAAGCAGCCGAACAGCAGTGGCCGTTCCGCCCGCGCCAGGCACTCGTCCTCGATCGCGTGGGACATCGCGAGCATCGCGCGCTTGGACAGCACCTGGGTCTCGAGCTCGGGGTAGCGCGAGCGCAGCGAGGCGTACACCGAGGGCACCTGCTCGTCGCCGAGATCGTGGGCGAGCTCGATCGCCGCCTGGAGTGACAGCCCACGGTCGCGGCCGCGAAGGACCGCCCGGACGCGGGCCAGGTCCTGCTCGGAGTAGCGGCGGTGTCCGCTCGACATTCGCCGGGGCTGTGGGAATCCGTGGCGGACCTCCCACATTCGCAGCGTCGCCTCGCTGATCCCGCTGCGCGCGGACATCTCGCGCATCGTCAGGCCGGGCTCCGGGGGTGAGGACGGCACGGATCTGACCGTAGCGCAGCGCACGCGTTTGAACAAGACGTTGAGAAATATCTGTACGATGCGTTCAAATGATTGATCCGTGGAGTCTCCAGATGCGAATCAGATACATGGGCGAATTTCGAACGGCACGGACGGGATGAGGATCGCGGTCGTCGGAGCGGGCGTCTCAGGGCTGGTCGTGGCGCATCTGCTGGACCACCGGCACGAGGTCACCGTGTTCGAGGCCGCCGGCTATGCCGGCGGCCACACGAACACGATCCGGGTCGACACGCGGCGCGAGACGCACGACGTCGACACGGGCTTCATCGTCTTCAACGACCGCAACTACCCGAGCTTCGAGCGGCTTCTCGCGAGACTCGGTGTCGCGTGGCAGCCGTCGACGATGAGCTTCAGCGTCAGCGACGGGACTGGCGACTTCGAATACTCGAGCGCGTCGCCGAACGGCCTGTTCGCGAACCGCCGGTACCTGCTGACGCCGTCCTTTCACCGGATGGTCGCCGACCTCGCGCGCTTCAACCGCGCCGCCCGGGAGTTGCTGTCGCCCGACCCGGCGGCAGGCGGGCCGTCGCTCGGGGACTGGCTCGAGCGCCAGCGGTTCTCGCGCGCGTTCGTCGAGCGCCTGATCGTGCCGCAGGCGTCCGCGGTGTGGTCCGCGGACCCGAGCCAGATGTGGAACTTCCCGGCACGGTTCCTGGCCGAGTTCTTCGAACACCACGGGATGCTCGGCTTCCGCGACCGCCCGCGGTGGCGGACGATCCGGGGCGGATCCAAGCGGTACGTCGAGGCGCTGATCGCGCGGTTCACGGGTCGCTTGCGGCTGTCCACGCCGGTGGCCTCGGTCACCCGCCGCCCCGACCATGTGCTTGTCCGCCCGCGCGGGCGCGAGGCCGAGCGATTCGACGAGGTCGTGCTCGCCGTGCACTCCGACCAGGCACTCGGGCTGCTCGAGGACGCGACCGACCGGGAGCGGGAGCTTCTCGGCGCGATCCCGTATCAGCTCAACGAGGCCGTGCTCCACACCGACGCGCGTCTGCTGCCGCGGCGCCGGCGAGCGTGGGCGAGCTGGAACTACCACCTTCAGCCCGAGCCGGTGGGTCACGCGACCGTCACCTACCACATGAACCGCCTGCAGTCGCTGCGCGCCGAGCGCGAGTTCTGCGTCACGCTCAACCGCACCGAGGCGATCGACCCGGCGAAGGTGATCCGGACGATCGAGTACGCCCATCCCGTTTACACGGCCGCCGGCGTCGAGGCCCAGCGGCGCTTTGAGGAGATCAACGCCCGCCGGCGCACCCATTTCTGCGGCGCCTACTGGGGCTGGGGGTTCCACGAGGACGGCGTTCGCAGCGCCGTGCGGGTGGCCGAGCGGCTCGGCGGCCGGCTGTGAGGACCGTGAGCTGCATCTACGAGGGCGCGATACGCCATCGGCGGACCGAGCCGCGGCGCGAGTTCCGCCACCGCATCGCGCTGTTCTACCTCGACCTGGACGAGCTGCCGGCGCTCCTCGGTGGGCGCCTGACCGCCCCCCTGCCCGGCCTTCTGCGATTCCGTCGCCGCGACTACCTCCGACCGGCGTGGCTTCCGCTCGACCGCGCCGTCCGCGACGCGGTCGAGACCCAAACCGGCACCAGGCCGGAAGGCCCAGTTCGCCTCCTCACTCAGCTGCGCTCATTCGGGCATTGCTTTAACCCTGTCAGCTTCTACTACTGCCTCGACAGCGCGGGCGAGCACGTCGAAGCGGTCGTCGCCGAGGTCACGAACACGCCGTGGGGCGAGCGGCACGCGTACGTCCTGCCCGGCGGGTTCGGCAGCTTCGACAAGGCGCTGCACGTGTCGCCGTTCATGGGGATGGATCACCGCTACACCGCGCGGGCATCCACCCCGGGCGAGCGCCTGGCGGTCGACATCGAGAGCCGCCGTGACGGTGAGGTCACCTTCGACGCCACGCTCGCGCTCCGCCGCCGCGAGCTCACTCGTCACTCGGCGGGACGGCTCACGGCGCGTTACCCGTTTTCGAACATCCGCGTGCTCGCGCTGATCTACGGCCACGCCGTTGGCCTCAAGCTCGCCGGCGCTCCCGTGCACGCGCGTCCGGCAAGCGGGCGCGGCGTGATCGACGCCGTCGCGAGATGGCTGTTGTCGCTGTTCCTGAGCCGGATCAGGACCGGGACGCTCACCGTGACCGAAGCCGGCGAGCGTCGCGTGTACGGCTCGGGGCCGCCGGCGGCCACGATCCACGTCCGCTCGCCCCGGATGTGGCGGATGGCGACTGGCGGGCAGTCGCGGTCTCGCCGAGGCGTATGCCCAGGGGCTGTGGGATTCGCCCGGACCTCGCCGCGCTCGTCCGGCTGGCGGCGCGCAATGCGGCCGGTCTCGACCGGCTGCGCGCGCTGATCGCACCCGATCCGCGTCCCGGTCCAGCGCGGCCGCGCAGTACCTCAGGCGCAGCACCCGCAACCGTCGCCGGCGCGACATCGCCGCCCACTACGACCTCGGCAACGAGCTGTTCTCGCGGATGCTCGACCGGACGATGAGCTACTCGTGTGCGGTGTTCGACGACGGCACGACGTCGCTCGACGACGCCCAGGTCGCCAAGCTCGAGCTCATCTGCGACAAGCTCGACCTCGGACCGGAGCGATCACCTGCTCGAGATCGGCACCGGGTGGGGCAGGCCTCGCGCTGCACGCCGCCGCGACGCGCGGCTGCCGGGTCACGACCACGACGATCTCGCGCGAGCAGCACGATCACGCCGTCACCGAGGTCCGCCGCGCCGGGCTCGATGACCGGGTCACGGTCCTGCTCGAGGACTACCGCGACCTCACCGGCGACTACGACAAGCTCGTCTCGATCGAGATGATCGAGGCGGTCGGCTGGCAGCACATCGGCGCGTTCTTCGCCAAGTGCTCGGAGCTGCTGACTGCGCCGACGGCGCGATGCTGCTCCAGGCGATCACGATCGACGACCGCGCCTACGAGGTCGAGAAGGCCTCGAGGTCGTTCATCAATACGCACATCTTCCCGGGCGGTTGCCTGCCCTCGCTCGAGGTGATCGCGCGCAACGTCGCCCGCCGCACCGACATGCAGATGGTGGCGCTCGAGGACCTGACCCCGCACTACGTCGAGACGCTCCGGCGCTGGCAGACGAACTTCGCGCGCGCACGCCGCACGAGCTCGCCGAGCTCGGCTACGACGAGCGCTTCCGGCGGCTGTGGACTCTCTACCTGAACTACTGCGAGGCCGGGTTCGCCGAAAGGCGCATCTGCGACATCCAGCTCACGCTCGCCAAGCCGTTCAGCCGTCCCGCCCGGAATGTGTAGATTTGGAGCAGTGCGGCTCGGGGGCGGTCGCTTGACCGGGAAGAGCTATGGCGGAGGGGGAGACGTCATGGCGGCCAAGCGAAGCTTCCGTGCGGAGGATGCCCTCCGGCTGAAGACGGCAAGTCGATCCCGACCTGTCGCCCGATGGGCGTCGGGTCGCGTTCGCCGTCGTCGCGGCCGACGAGCAGGAGGACAGGCTGTGCTCGTCGATCTGGGTGGCGGCCCTCGACGGCTCCTCCCCGCCGCGCCGGTTCACCGACGGACCCGCCGACAGGAGCCCCAGTTGGGCTCCGGACGGCCGCTGGCTCGCTTACCTCTCAATCACCGACGACCGGCCCGAGCACGCACACGTGCGCCTGGCGCCGCTCGACGGCGGGATGCCGTACCGGCTCGGAGACCTGCCGGGTCCGGTGAGCCAGCTCGCATGGTCGCCGGACTCGACTCGGATCGTCGTCGTCTGCCGCGTCGGAGCTCCCGACCGCGCGAAGGCCAGCGCGCTCGGAGCGCAACGCGCCGCGCGTCGTGCGAGGGCTCGCGGCGCGCCTCGACGGGGTCGGCTGGCAGGACGGCCGGCGCCATCTGTTCGTCGTCGATGTGGCCGACGGATCGACCCGGCAGCTGACCCGGGGCGAGTACGACCACGCCGACCCGTCGTTCTCCCCGGACGGCGCCACGATCGCGTTCGCCTCGGATCGCCATCCGCGCCGGGACGATCGCCAGTTCCGCGGGGATGCCTGGGTCGTGTCCGCCGCCGGCGGCCGGCCGCGCCGCGTGACGAACGGGAAAGGCCGGGTCGCCTACCCGGTGTTCTCTCCTGACGGCAACATGATCGCGTTCGCGGGCGACGACACCGACGAGTGGAACGCCGACACCCATGTGTTCGTCGTCCCTGCCGACGGGGGCGCCGCGGCCGAGGTGATCGCGCCCGAGCTCGATCGACCGACCGTCCTGTTCCCCGGTCTGCCCGCCCCGGTGTGCTGGACCGGCGAGCGCGAGCTGCTGATGCTGATCGCCGACCGCGGGTCGGTCACGCTGCACAGGGCGCGCGTCGGGGACCGGCGGAGCCGCGAGCTCGCCGGTGGCGACATGATCATCGACGGGCTCTCGGCTCGACCCGGCCGGCGTGCGGTGGCGTTCACGGCCTCGTGGCCCGACCGTCCGAGCGAGGTGCTCGTCACCACCACCGCCGGCGCCGAGCCCGCGCCACTGACCCGGCTCAACGACGACTTCCTGGCCGGCGTGGAGCTCGCCCCGGTCACGCGGACGGCGATCGCTCGTCCGGACGGCACCGAGGTCGAGTACTTCACGCTCCTGCCCACCGATCGCGCATCCCGTGGATTGCCGCTTCACGTCGACATCCACGGGGGTCCGCACGCCTGCTGGCCTTCGGGGCGGTGGCTCGCGTTCCACCAGGCGCTCGCCGGCGCCGGGTACGCGGTGGTCCTCCCCAACCCCCGTGGCAGCACGAGCTACGGGCAGGCGTTCACGAGCGCCTGCACCGGGGACTGGGGAGGAGGCGACTGCGAGGACATCCTCGCCTGCTGCGACGACCTGATCGAGCGCGGCATCGCCGACGCCGAGCGCCAGTTCGTCAGCGGCGGTTCCTACGGGGGGTTCATGACGAGCTGGCTCGTCGGCCACACCGACCGGTTCCGGGCCGCGACCGCGGTGGCGGCCGTGATCGACCAGACGAGCATGGCGCTCACGACCGAGATCGCCGAGTTCGCGGTGTTCAACATGGGTGGCCTCCCCTGGTCGCGCCGGCACGAGTACGAGCTGCGCTCGCCACTCACGTATCTGCCCGACGTGACGACGCCCGTGCTCGTCATCCACTGGGAGGGGGACATCCGCGTGCCGATCAGCCAGGGCGAGGAGCTCTACGCCGGCCTGCGCCTGCTCGGCAAGAAGGCCGAGTTCGTGCGCTATCCGGGCGGGTTCCACATCCAGCGCACACCATCCCAGGCGGTCGACTACGCGAACCGCGTTCTGGCGTGGGACGGCGAGCACGACGCTCGTCCGAAAAAGCGGGCGCGCCTGACCCGCGCTTTAGACTCGAATCGACCGTGAGCGGAGTGGAGCGACTGAACGCGAGCACGCTGCTCGACCGCAATCTGGAAGCGGGGCGGGCGGACAAAAGCGCACTGCTGACCGCGGACGGCGCGGTCACCTACGGTGAGTTGGCGTCGCTGACGTCCGCAGTTGCTTCGTATCTGATCGACCTCGACGTCGAACGCGAGCAGCGCGTGCTGATGATCCTCGACGACTCGCCGGCGTTCCCCGCGACGTTCCTCGGCGCGATGCGGATCGGCGCTGTGCCGGTGCCGGTCAACCCGATGGACCGGGTCGACAACTACGTCTACTACCTCGACGACAGCTACGCCAAGGTGCTGGTGATCGAGGCGTCGCTGCTGCCCGAGCTCGAGGCCGAGCTTCAGTCGCGGGTCGGCCTGCACGTGCTGGTCGTCGACGGCGATCCGGGGCCGCACGCGAGCTTCGACGCGGTCGCCCGCGAGCACGCCGGCGCCGGCGAGCTGCCGCCGGCGGCGGACACCCACCGCGAGGACATGGCGTTCTGGCTCTACAGCTCGGGCTCGACCGGGCGGCCGAAGGGCGTCGTCCACGCTCATCGCGACATCGGCGTGACCGTCGAGCAGTACGCGCTGGGCGTGCTCCAATCGACGCCGACGACGTGTGCTACTCGACGACCAAGCTGTTCCACGCCTACGGCCTCGGCAACAGCCTGTCGTTCCCGCTGTCGGTGGGCGCCGCGGCCGGGCTCGTCAAGGGGCGCTCGCGCCCGGACCGGATCTTCGAAGCGGTCACTCGCGTACCGGCCCGACGCTGTTCTTCTCGGTCCCCGCGCTGTACGCGGCGATGGTCAAAGCCGCCGGGGGCGGCGGACGCCGACTTCGCGAGCGTGCGCGCGTGCGTGTCGGCGGCCGAGGCGCTGCCGGCGGCGGTGCTCGCGCGCTGGCAGGCGATCGCCGGCGTTCCGATCCTCGACGGGATCGGCTCGACCGAGATGCTCCACATCTACTGCTCGAACACGCTCGAGGACCTCGCGCCCGGGACCTCCGGCCGGCCCGTCCCCGGGTACGAGCTGCGGCTTGTCGACGAGCGCGGGCTCGAGGTCTCGGCGGGCGAGCGCCGGCGACCTGATGGTCCGCGGCGACAGCTGCGCCGCCTTCTACTGGCACCAGCGCGAGAAGACCCGGTACAGCATGCGCGGCGACTGGTTCCACACCGGCGACCGCTACGTCGTCGACGCCGACGGCCACTACGTCTACCAGGGACGATCGGACGACATGATCAAGGTCGGCGGGCTGTGGGTCTCGCCGGCCGATGTCGAGGGCTGCCTCGTGCGCCATCCGGCCGTGTCCGAGGCGGCGGTGATCGGCGTGCAGGTCGAGGACGTCAGCCGGATCAAGGCGTTCGTGATCTGCGCCTCGCCGCCGTCCGATACGGACGCTCTCGCCGACGAATTGCGCGCCTGGTGCAAGGAGTACCTGCGCCGCTACGAGTACCCGCACGTGGTCGAGTTCGTCGAGGACCTGCCGCGCACGCCGACCGGGAAGGTTCAGCGCTACAAGCTGCGCGAGGCCGAACAGGTTCGCGAGACGCTGGCAGGCGCCCGATCGATCACATAATGTATTCATGCGCCTATGAATCGTCCCCGCATACTCGTCACATGCTGGCGCCGGCCGCTGCCTACGTACCTGGGCGAGAACACGGTCCTCGACACGCTTGACCCGGCGTACGCCGGGCGCGTAGCGGACGCCGGTGGGCTGCCGCTCGTCGTTTCCCGCCTCGGCGGTGACGTGCTCGAAGACCTGCTGTCCCTGGCCGATGGGCTGTTGGTCACCGGCGGCGGTGACGTCGACCCGGCGTCGTACGGCGCGGAGCTCGAGAACGCCGACGAGCCCGACGCCGAGCGCCGACGACTGGGAGCTCGCGTTGATCGCGGCTGCGCGCGAGCGAACGCTGCCGACGCTCGGAATCTGCCGGGGCGCGCAGCTGCTCGCGATCGCTCACGGCGGCCGGCTCGCGCAGCGCTTGTCCGCCGGCGACGGCCACCGCGAGCTCGGCGGACTCACGCCGGAGGAGATCCTGTCCGCGCGCCACCCATCGACGTGACGCCCGGATCGCGCGTGCCGGCGCGCCCTCGGCGGCGGCCCGATCGCGGTCAACACCATCCACCATCACGAGATCGCCGACGCCGGTGAGCTCCAGGTCACCGCGACCGCCGAAGGTGGGGTGATCGAGGCGGTGGAGCCGCGCTCGGACTGGGCGTGCGTCGGAGTCCAGTGGCATCCCGAGAAGATGTCCGAGCCCGAGCAGACCGGGCTGTTCGAGCAGCTCGTGCAGGCCGCCCGCTCACAGGCGATCGCGTGACGCTCCGCGGCTACACCGCGCCGCTCTCCCCGGACGGGCGCGCCGGGATCGTCCCGCCGCCACCGTGGCACTACTCGGGAGACTTCCTGATCGCCGAGTACCGCACCGACCCCGAGGCGGTCGCGGCGCTGCTTCCGCCCGAGCTCGAGCCCGCCGAGGACCCGGGGGCGGTCGCCGCGATCTGCGCCGACTGGCAGTCGTGCTCGCTCGACTTCCACGAGCTCGAGGACCCGATCCAGTCCCAGTACCGCGAGTTCTTCCTCGTCGTCGGCGCCCGTTACAGGGGCCGACCGGTCAGCCGCTGCGTGTACATCTGGGTCGACAAGGACTTCGCGATGTACCGCGGCTGGATCCAGGGCTTCCCCAAGAAGCTCGGCTCGATCCACATGACGCGGCTGTTCGCCGCCGGCAAGGCGACGCCGCGCCTGGAGGAGGGCGCGCGGTTCGGCGCCACCTGCACCGCGAACGACCGGCAGATCGCGCGGATGGTGGTCACGCTCGAGCACATCTCAGAGACCGGCCCGATCGTCAACGACCCGCCGATGCACAACACGCGGCACTTTCCGGCCGCCGCCGGAACGCACCCGGCAGTGTTCGAGCTCGTGCGCGCCGGCGGCTACGACCGCGACGGGACCGAGGTCTGGGAGGGGAGCGCGGAGCTCCGCCTCTACGACGACACGCTCGAGGACCTGCAGGCGATCGCCCCGCGCGAGATGCTCCGCGGCTACCGCTTCTCGTTCGGCTACACCGTCGACGGCGTCGAGGTCGTGGCCCAGCACCGACAGGAGGACCACGTATGAAACACGTCCGGATCGAGCACGACGGCCGCGCGCTCGAGGGCACGCTTGACGGCGACACGGTCCGCGCCGGCGGCCTCGAGCTAGCGGTCGACGACGTCCAGCGCTGGCTCTCGCCGGTGACGCCGGGGAAGATCCTCGCCACCCACCTGACCTACCGCTCCCGCGCCGAGGAGTACAAGATGGCGCGCATGCCGAGCGAGCCGTCGTACTTCATGAAGCCGCCCTCGTCGTTGTCGGGCCATCTCGCCCCGGTCGTCCGGCCGGCCGGGTGCAGGTTCTTGAACTACGAGGGGGAGGTCGCTGTGGTGATCGGCCGGCGGTGCCGCGGGGTCGGTGTGGGCGAGGCGCTCGACTACGTCGGCGGCTACACGGTCGTCAACGACTGGGGCGTCCACGACTTCCGCCACGCCGATCGCGGCTCGATGCTCCGCGTCAAGGGGCAGGACGGGTTCTGCCCGCTCGGCCCGGTGATGGTCGACGCCGGCGACGTCGACCCGGATGATCTGACGGTGCGGACGTTCGTCAACGGCGAGCAGGTCCAGGAGGGCCACACCGGGACCGACCTGATGTTCTCGTTCGCCTACCAGATCGCGGACCTGGCGCGGCTGATCACGCTCGAGCCCGGGGACGTACTGCTCACGGGGACGCCGGCGCACTCGCGACCGGTCGAGCCCGGCGACGTTGTCACGGTCGAGATCGAGGGCATCGGCCGACTCGAGAACACCGTCTTTCAGTCGGAGGAGGTCCTGCCAGAGGTCGGCGAGCAGCCAGCGGTGACCGCGCAGACGCTGCACGTGGCGCTGACCATGCCCGAAGACGAAGCCGAACGAACTGTGGGGGTAACGCAATGACTGTTCCGCAGGTACTGCATCCATTCGCGGTCCCGGCCAAGCCCGCCGAGGACTACCTCGAGATCGTGCGCGGCGAGGGCTGCCGCGTCTGGGACGCAGGTGGCCGCAGCTACCTCGACGGCACCGCGTCGCTGTGGTATTGCGCGGTCGGCCACGGTCGGCGTGAGATCGCCGACGCGGTCGCCGCGCAGATGGCCGAGCTCGAGGCCTTCCACACGTTCGCCCGCTTCACCAACGGCCCGGAGGACCGGCTCGCCGAGCTGCTGCTGTCGCTCGAGCCGATCCCCGACGCCCGCGTATTCCTCACCTGCGGCGGCTCGGAGGCGATCGACTCCGCGCTGAAGCTCGCGCGCGCCGGACACAAGGCCGCCGGCGACGGCGGCCGCACCGTCGTGCTGAGCCGCCACTACGCCTACCACGGCGTGATGCTCGGCGGCACCTCGGCCGGCGGGCTGCCCGCCAACCGCGATCCGTTCGGCACGCTGCTGCCGGACTTCTTCCAGGTGGACCGCGACAGCGTCGAGGCGATGCGGGAGGCGGTCGCGTATCACGGACCTGAGCGCGTGGCGGCGATCGTCGCCGAGCCCGTGATCGGCGCCGGCGGCGTGTTCCCGCCGCCCGACGGCTATCTGGCAGGGCCTGCGCGAGGTGTGCGACGAGAGCGGTGCGCTGCTGATCTTCGACGAGGTGATCACCGGGTTCGGGCGGCTCGGCTCGTGGTTCGCCACCCACCACTACGGGGTCACGCCCGACATGGTCACGTTCGCCAAGGCGATCACGAGCGGCTACCTGCCGCTCGGCGGAGTGATCGTCGGGCCGCGCATGCGCGCCTGGCTCGAGGCCGACGACGGCTACACGCTCGCCCACGGCGGGACCTACGGCGGCCATCCGACGTGCTGCGCCGCCGGCATCGCGAACCTCGAGCTGATGCGCGCCGAGGACCTGCCCGCGCGGTCGGCCGCGGCGGGACGTCGGCTGCGGGCCGGGCTCGATGGGCTCGTCGGGCAGCCCGGGGTCGCGGAGGTCCGCGGCGAGGGGCTGATGCAGGCGATCGGGCTCGACGAGACGGTGGCCGCCGGCGCGATGTCCGAGGCGCTGCTCGCCGCGTGGCGTTATCGGTCGCGCGCTCCCGTACGCCAACTCGCTCGCGTTCTCGCCGCCGCTGATCATCTCCGACGACGAGGTCGACGAGCTGGTGGCGGCGAGCGCGGCGGTGCTCGGAGAGCTCGCCGGATAAGCGCGACCGATGGAAGCCGCCAGCGACCCAGGTCCCGCGCCTGACCGGCTGAACATCGCGAGCGTCGTCGATCAGGTGTACACGGCGATCCGCGAGCGGATCACGAGCGGGTCGCTCGCCCGCGGAGCCCGCGTCCATCAGGAGGACCTGGCCGAGGAGCTCGGCGTGTCACGGACGCCGGTGCGCGAGGCGCTGCGCCGGCTCGCCGCCGAGGGGCTCGTCGAGATGCGGACCAACCGGGGCGCGCGCGTCGCGGACGTTGACCAGGCCGGGATGCGGGTTTCGTACGAGGCGCGGACCGTGATCGAGCCGGGCGCCGCGCGGCTGGCGGCGGGGGAGCGGTTGGCAGAGCCGCTGGCGCGGATGCGCGCGGCGGTGGCGGCTCAGCGGCGCTCGCTGCGCAACGTGCGGCGGAGCTTCGAGGCTAACCGCGAGTTTCACCTGGCGCTGGTCGCAGCCTCGGGCAACGAGTTCCTCTCGCAATTCGCCGAGCGCCTGTGGGTGGCGCGGATCGGCGAGACGATCTACGAGCGCCAGGTCGAGACCCAGGAGCGGATGCTGCTCGACGTCCGCGAGCACGAGCAGATCCTCGAGGCGATCGAGGCCGGCGACGGCCGGCGTGCCGAATCGCTGACGCGCCGGCACCTCGCCGAGGCGATGAAGCGCTCGCTCGACATCCTGGGCTCGGGGGAATCCGGCGCCGGCACGTGACGTAGTCGATACGTTTCGTCGCCGGATTCCGTTGGTTGCATTCGCGGCTCGCGACCGGTAGGTTGTTACCGAACGACCCACCGGGGTTATGGGATCAAACCGGGCGCACTTTGACGCGGGCGACGCACCGTCGGTTCGCGAGGACGCCGCAACGAGAGTCTCGCGGCGGCAGATGCTGAGCCGCAGCGCGGTCGCGCTCGGCGGGATGGCCGGGCTGGGACTCCTCGATGCCAGCTCGGTGTTCGCATCGGCGACCGCCGCGCCGCGCCCGATCCCCGGCGGGCTGTCGCTTGAGAACGGCTTCGTGCCGAGCGGCGCCGACTTTCACTTCTTGCCGCCGGGCATCGGGTTCGAGATGTCGACGATCACGGACTTCAGTGGCGTCGTCGGTGGATCCGAGACCCGCGGGACCGCAACCGGGAGTGACGGAACCACGTACAGCTTCGACTGCGACATGCGGTTCATGGAGGGGCTGTACGTCGGGCTTGACGGCCGCCGGCACTACGGGTCGTTCGGGTTCATATGAATCGATCTGTTCGATCCGGCCGCCGTCGGCGATCCGACCCAGCAAAGCCACGACTTCGAGCCGGGGATCGCGTCGTCGGGGCTGTTCTGGACGATCGCGATTGCGCCCTGGGCGATCGAAGTGGACCAGCGTCGCGCCCGAGCACGGCTGCGTGCCGACCGCGTGCGCGTACCGGATTATCACGATGGGCTCAACGCGCTCGGTTTCGGGTCACCGCCGCTCCCACCCGTCCCGTCGCGTGTGAGCTTCGACGTTCGATGGGCCGGTAACGGCGAGCGCCAGAGAATCCGCGACGAGGAGTTCGGATTCGCGGGCGAATACGTGACCAGCCCGACGACGATCAGCTTCACGGCATCCAACGACCGCGCCGGCGTGATCTACCGCTCAGATCACCGGGGTCAGTACAACCCCACCGTCGATGAAGGCGGCGCCGGCACCCCCGCGGTTGGCCGCGAGCGGAACGGCGTTTTCTTCCGCTAAGGGAATCCGGCTTATTCGGGTGACGGCACTGAGGACGTTTCGGGGCCGGATTGCCCGCCCTCGAGCTTTCCCGGTGGACCGCCGAGGGCGGCGATCAGCGAGGAGAAGCTCTTGCCGGCGGCGGAGGCGATGTTGTCCTCATCGGCCGTGGGACTCCATTGGCCGGCGACCTTCGCATACGCCTTCGTGCGGATTCCGGCGCCCCAACCGATCTCGATGCCGGTCGGGTACATCGGGATGATCGTGGCGATCAGCTGACCCGCGCTGATCCTGTCGCCGACGCGCAGGCCGTTCGCGGGCGTCACTCCCTCGGCGTAGTAGACGTAGCAGCCGGCGTCGGCGCCGTCGAGGAGTCGGTATTCAATGAACGCTCCCGGCCAGCCTGTGTTGCCCGTGGCCAGATACGTGACTCGCCCGGCTCCGATCGCCGCGAGCTTCCCGACGCCGGCGTAGTCGACACCCTGGTCGATCCGCTCGGGGTTCACGATCGCGGCTGCGAGTGGATTCACGTAGCCGCCCGGCGCGACCGCCAGCGGGCAGGCGCGCCACCCGCCGAGCCGGGGGTGGGTCGTCGCCGGCGGTACGGCGGTCGCCGGGCGCTGTGCGTCGGCCGAGGCTGCCGGCGGTGAGGCATCGGGTCCGCCGCCGCTGAGGGCGCCGACGAGAATCGCCACCGCCGCCGCCACCGCGAGGACCGGGACGGTCTTTTCGGTCAGGATCCGGGTCCGCAGGCGCTTTGCGGCGGGCCGGCGGGCGGAGTTGCCGCCGACACTGGTCGTCGACTCCGTCGACCGGCCTCGTCTCGCACGCGAGCGCTCGAGCGACTCCAGCCAGGGATCACCGTCCTGCCAGAGATCGCCGTCCTGCCAGCGTTTAACCTCCTGCCACGGATCGACCGCGGCACGGTCACGCGTGCCGTCCACAAACCTCCTTCGCGACAAGCCTGCGGGGTTAGCTGACGGGCTCGCGCTGTGCGCTACGCCGAACTGCTCGGCGATTCGCCCCCGCGATCACGGAGATCGCTGTGGGTCCCCCGTTCACCGCCCACGGATGGTGCGGTGATTCGGCTTTGTTATGTGGCCCGGCAACCTATCACTGCCGTCAGCGGAAACGCGACGGCGCGGTCCAACGAATCAGCGCTCGTTGCGGACTGGGTTCGAGAGCGCGCCGACGCCCTCGACGTAGATCTCGACCGTGTCGCCTTCGCGCAGGTAGCGCTTGGGCGAGCGCGAGTCGCCGACGCCGCTCGGCGTGCCGGTGGCGATCACGTCGCCGGGCTCGAGCGTCACGCCCGCCGAGATGTACTGGATCAGCTCGACGACCGAGAAGATCAGGTCGCGGGTGTTGGCGTCCTGCATGACCTCGCCCGAGACCGTAGTGCGGAGGTCGATGTCGGCGAGGTCGACGTCGTCGGCCGAAGCGATGCACGGACCGAGCGGCGAGAACGTGTCGAAGCTCTTGCCGAGCGTGAACTGGCGAAGTGGCGTCTCGAGCTGGGCGCGCCGGCCGGACACGTCGTTGATCGCGGCGATGCCGCCGACCGCGTCTCGCGCCTCAGCCTGATCGGCCCGGTACACGCCCCGGCCGATCACGACCGCGAGCTCGCCCTCGTAGTCGGGGCGCGTCTCCTCGCGCGGGATCACGATCTCCTCACCATGCCCGACCAGGGACGAGGAGAACTTCGCGAAGATCACCGGCACGCTCGGAATGTCGAGCTTGGACTCGGCCGCGTGCGAGCGGTAGTTGAGCCCGATCCCGATGAGCTTCCCGGGAACGACGGGGTGCAGCAGCTTGACGTCGCCGGCGCTGTGAGTCGGGCCGTCCGTCTGGCCGAGCGCGTCCCACGCCAGGGTCGTCGGGACGAAGCCCTGCGGGCCGGCGGCGCCGGCATCCGTGATCGTCCCGTCCTCGCTCAGCGCCCCGATCCGGATCTCGCCTTCGGGATTCACGAATCGCACAGCCTTCACTCTTGCGCCTCCTGTTCCTCGCGGAGCACTTTCATCGCGTTGACCGCACGCGGAATGCCAGCGTACGGAGTCGTCTGGAGAATCGTCTCCTCGATCTCGCTCCACGGGACATCGATCGCGCGCAGGGCCCGGATGTGCGCCCGGACCTGAGGGTCGCTCGAGCCGAGCGCGGTCAGCACGGCGACGATGATCAGCTCGCGCTCGCGCACCGGCAGGCCGGGGCGGGTGTGGACGTCGCCGAACGCCCAGTCGACGATCCAGTCGCCGAGCGCTCCCATCCGCGCGAGGAACTGCTCGCCGCCGGGCTCGTCGTTCAGCTCGGCGAGGCGCTTCAGGGCGCGAGCTCGGCGCTCGTCGTCTTGACCACCACTCACGGCGCGGATACTGTATCCAAAGTGCCCGCCGCCGTGTGCGCGAGATGATCTCTCTCCGTCGCATCCATCACGTCTGCCTCCGGACCGGTGACCTCACCGATGCCGTGCTGCGCTGGTCGATTCAGTTCGGACTGACGGTCCGCGAGCTCACTCCCGAGCGGGCGCGGCTCGCGTGCGCGTATGAACCTTATTCGCTCGAGCTCGTGCAATCAGAAGTCGCCGGCGCCGACCACGCCGGGTACGAGCTCGCCCGCGGGGTCACGCTCGACAACGCCGCGCACCATCTCGACGGGCTCGGTGTGCCGTACGAGCGCGAGGAGCGTGCCGTGCGACTGCGGGACCCGGACGGGTTCGGGGTCGAGCTCGTCCCGTACATCGCCGCCGACGATCCCCGCCCCGCGATCGCCCGCTCGACCACGACGCTCGCCGGCTTTCATCCCCGCAAGCTCGGCCACGTGAACTCGCTTACGGGGGATCTCGCCGGCCTCACCGAGTTCTACGTTGACGTCCTCGGGATGAAGGTCACCGACCGGCTCGGCGATGAGGGCACCTGGCTTCACATCGGCGCCGATCACCACTCGGTCGCGCTCGTTGGCAAGGGCTACTACCACTTCCACCACATCGCGTTCGAGCTGACCGACTGGGGGGAGCTGCGGGTCGCGCTCGACCACCTCGCCCAGCACGGACGGTGGCTGGCGTGGGGTCCGGTGCGCCACGCGCTCGGACAGAACCTCGCCGCATACGTGCGGATCCCCGAGGAGGAGTGCATGGTCGAGCTCTACAGCGATATGGAGCAACTGGGCGCGGACCACGAGCCGCGGACGTGGCCCGACGACGCCCACTCCTCGAACACGTGGGGGATCCTGCCGCCGCGGTCGTACTTCCGCTTCGACGCGGAGGCCGTTGAGTGGGAGCGCCAGGGGCTCGAGGCGCTCGGGCACCCGCTGCCCCCGGGAGGCGAATGATGGCGCTGACGCCGGTCGGCCAGGCGACGGGGGCTCGCACCGGCGAGCAGTTCCTCGACGGCCTGCGTCAGGGCGGGCGGGAGATCTGGCTGCAGGGCGAGCGGATCAGCCACCCGCTCGACCACCCCGAGCTGCGTGACGCGGCGCTGTCGCTCGCGCGCGTGTTCGACCTCCAGCACGAGCACGCCTCCGAGATGCTCGCCCCGCCGCCCGATGCGGGCGGTTCGGAGCGACTCGTCAACGTGACGCATCTGATCCCGCGCTCGCGCGAGGACCTTACGCGGCGCCGGCGCGCGTTCGAGCTGGTCGCGGCGCTGTCGGGCGGGGTGATGGGGCGGACGCCCGATTACCTGAACGTGACGTTCGCGTGCTTCGCGGGACGGTCGGAGGTGTGGGCGCGGCGGGGGAACTCCTCTCTGGCGGCGAATCTCGTGGCGTACCAGGCGTACATGCGGGACGCCGATCTGTCGACCACGCACGCGCTGATGAACCCCCAGGTCGACCGGACCAAGCCCGAGGCCGAGCAGGCGATGGGTCAGGTCGCGCTGCACAAGGTGTCGGAGACCTCGGACTCGATCGTGGTGCGGGGCGCGAGGATGCTGGCGACGCTCGCGCCGTTCGCGGACGAGCTACTCGTGTACCCGGGGTCGGACATCCGGCCCCAGGACGGTCGCTATGCGCTGTCGTTCGCGATCCCGATCGCGACGCCGGGCCTTCGTTTCATCTGCCGCGACAGTTATTCCAAGCAGCGAGACGTTTACGACTATCCGCTGTCTGCGCGGTTCGACGAGATGGACGCCGTCGTGATCTTCGACGACGTCGAGATCCCGCGGGAGCGGGTCTTCCTCGACGGTGACACCGTCGGATACAGCGAGGTGATCACCGACACCGGCTGGCGCGGCCACATCATGCACCAGGCGTTCACGCGCGCCTACGTGAAGCTGTCGTTCGGGCTCGGGCTCGGCCATCTGATCGCGACCACGACCGGGGTCGCGCGGTTCGACCACATCCAGGAGAAGCTCGGCCAGATCTGGTCGATGAGCGAGCTCGCGCGGTCGGCGATCGTCGCGGCGGAGGCCGGCGCGGCCCTGGACGCCGGCGGCGTGATGACGCCGGACGAGCGTCCGTTCCTCGCGCTGCGCGCCGAGATGCCGAAGTGGCTGCCGCGCGTTAACGAGCTGCTCCAGCTGATCGGTGGCGGCGGGTTCATGGCGACGCCGTCGCGCGCGGACATCGACGGTCCGCTGCACGACCAGATCGAGCAGTACTTCCAGGCCGCCGGCGCCGGCGCCGAGCGGCGGATCCGCCTGTTCCGCCTCGCCTGGGACTTCCTCGGCTCCGAGCTCGGCGGCCGCGGCGAGCTGTACGAGCGGTTCTACCTGTCGGACTCGTGGCGGATGACCGCGCTCGCCTACAACGTCGCCGACAAGTCCTTCCCCGAGTCGCTGGTCGAGCAGTTCCTGCGCGACTGATGGCCCCAACGGTTCTCGTCATCGGCGGTGGCACCGGGATCGGCGCGGCCGTGGCTTCGCGGATGGCCGGGGCCGGTTATGCGGTGTGTGTGAGCGGCCGACGTCGTGGGCCGATCGAGGACGTCGCGGCCGCGGTCGGCGGCCTCGCGGTCAGCGCCGACGCCAGCACGCCCGAGGGCGCGCAGCTCGCGGTCGACGCCTGCGTCGAGCGGTTCGGACGGCTCGACGCGCTCGTCGTGAGCGCCGGCGCCGGAGCGGGGGCGATGGTCGCCGAGCAGACGCTCGAGCGCTGGAACCTCGTGATCGCCACCAACCTGACCGCGCCGTTCCTCGTCTGCCGGGCTGCCCTTCCCCATCTGATCGAGGCCCGGGGTTCGGTCGTGACGATCTCCTCGCTCGCGGGGCTGCGTGCCGACCCGGCCTCGGCGGCCTACTGCAGCTCGAAGGCCGGGCTCGTGATGCTCACCCAATGCATCGCGCTCGACTACGGGCCGCTCGGGGTCCGCGCCAACTCCGTCTGCCCCGGCTGGATCCGGACGGCGATGGCGGACGAGGAGATCGACGCGCTCGCCGAGCGGCGGGGAGTTGACCGCGAGGCGGCGTACGCGATCGCGACGGCGGACATCCCCGCGCGGCGCGCGGGGAGCCCCGAGGAGGTGGCCGAACTGGTGGCGTGGCTGGCCTCGCCCGCGGCCTCGTACGTCAATGGCGCGGCCGTGACCGTCGACGGTGGCGCCGCGATCGTCGACGCCGGTACGCTCGCGTTCGCACCGGGCCCAGGCTGATCAACGAGAGGAGAGACAGATGGCGGAAAACCTCGGGGATCGCGCCGCCGCGCGGCCAGACCACCGCGAACAGCGCGCCGCCGCGGCGCGGACCAGGCTGGTGGGGAGCCTGTCGGAGCTCGCCGACGTCGGCGTCCGCGCCGTCCGCCTCCAGTACGCCGACCTCCACGGCATCTGCCGCGGCAAGCTGATCCCGATCTCGGCCTTCCCACAGGTGGCCGAGGAGGGGATGGGGTTCGTCGAGGCGATCATGACCATCGACCTGCGCCACAACGTGATCGCCGGCTTCGAGGGCGGCTTCCCCGACCTGCACGCGCGCCCCGACCTGGACACGCTCGTGCCGCTCCCGTGGGAGGAGGACGTCGTCGCGTGCCTGGTCGACCTCGAGGATCCGCTGACACACGAGCCGCACGAGCTCGATTGCCGCGGCGTGCTCAAGCGCGTGCTCGGCCAGTTCGCCGAGTTCGGCGTCTCGCCCGTGATCGGCCCTGAGCTCGAGTTCTACCTGTGCGAGCCCGATCCGGGGTCGCCGACCGGCTACCGCCCGTACGCCGGTCAGGACAGCGCGGTGTACACGGTCGGCGACATCGCCGACCCGAAGGGGACGCTCGCGAGGATGCTCGACGCGGCGGTCGAGCTCGAGCTCGGCGCGATCGCGGCCGCCCATGAGTACGGCCGCAGCCAGTTCGAGATCAACCTCCAGCACTCGGCCGCGCTCGACTCGTGCGACCGCGCCTTCCGGTTCCGGGCGATGGTCAAGGAGATGGCGCCGCTCGACGGCCTGCTGGCGACGTTCATGGGCAAGCCGTTCAACGGCGACGAGGGGTCGGGGTTCCACCTGCACGTGTCGCTAGTCGACGCCGACGGTTCGAACGCCGGCGAGGACGGCGCGGGGGAGCACGGCCTGACCAAGGTGATGTGCCACTTCATCGCCGGCGTGATGGAGCACGCGCGGGCGATGATGGTGTTCTTCAACCCGACCGTCAACGCCTACCGGCGGATCAGCGCCGAGGCGCTCGTCCCGACGCGCGTGTGCTGGGGCCACGATCACCGCATGGCGCTCGTCCGCGTCCCCAAGGAGCGCGGGTCCTCGACGCGGCTCGAGCTCCGGCTCGGCGACGGCACCGCCAATCCATACCTCGCCTACGCCGCCGCGCTGGCGGCCGGGCTCGACGGGGTGAGGCGCGAGCTCGAGCTCCCCGAGCCGGTCGAGGGGATGATCTACGACCTGCCCGAGGAGGCGCTCGGCGACATGCTCCCGACCACGTTCGCCGACGCGCTCGCGGCGCTCAAGGAGGATCAGGTGATGATCGACGCGCTCGGCTCGCGGCTCGTCGACACGTTCGAGACGATCAAGATGGCCGAGCTCGAGCGGTTCCGGGCGTGGGTCACGGACTGGGAGTTCGCGGAGTACTCGAAGCTGCTCTAGTGGGGCTCTCGAGTTGGTCGTTCAAGTACGCGCGGCCATAGCCGCTGACCTGCCGGCTCTCCGCCGTCTCTTCCGGCGTTCGTCGCTGTCGAACGAGGGCGACCGCGAGCTGATGCTGGCCCATCCCGAGCTGGTCGGGCCATCCGACGCAGCGATTGCCGAAGGAAGAACTCGCGTCGCGGTCGCCGCCGACGGCACGATCCGGGGGTTCACAACCTGGCGGCGGCTCGAGCAGGGGGCGCTGGACCTCGAGGACCTGTTCGTCGATCCCGACTGGATGCGCACGGGAGTCGGCAGGCGACTCGTGGCCGACGTCGTCGCGCTGGCGGCGCGTGAGGGCATCGACAGAGTCGAGGTCACGGCCAACCCGCACGCGGACGCGTTCTATCGCAGCGTCGGGTTCGTCCACGTGGGCGAGACCGAGACGGAGTTCGGGCCGGCGGCGCGAATGGAGCTGCGAGCGGCGCTGCATCCGTCGTGAATCACCGCTGGTGATCCGCCAGTAGTACCCGCTTCGCGCTCGCGGTCGGCCTCGAGATCGTCGACCTCCAGCACGAGCTCGACGCCGGTCGGCGGCCGGCGCGGCTCCCGATCCCTAGGTTCGTCCCGAGCCGCCGCGCCAAGGCGGACGTCGCCGCGTTCGAGCGCGACGTACGGATGCTTGGCGGCCCGCTCGTCCCGGATCACCCGGAAAGCCAGTACCTGGACGTAGAAGTCGACCGTGGCGTCGAGATCGGACGGGAAGATCTCGCATCGCAGCGCCGCGGACACGCTGCCCGGTGGCCTCAGCCCGCGGCGCCGGGAGAGGGCTGCGGGATCGGCTCGTCGAGCGCGGGCACGCCCTCGTGCTCGACCGCGTGTCCCGCGGCCGCCTTGACCTGCGCGGGCCTCGCGAAGTGGAGGAACCCGTACCAGACCGCCGCGATCACGATGCAGGCGATCGCGATGAAGACGCCACGATCGTTCGGGAATGTCGGGAATGGGTCGAGCGCGCCCTTGAACGCGAGGAGCGGCGTGACCAGCCCGAGCACCACCAGGATCACCTTCCACCACAGCCCGCCTTCGGTGTGGCGGTCGCGCCACAGCAGCCGCAGCGCGAATATGGCCAGGAAGATGTAGATCAACTCGACCAGATAGCTCCCGGCCGCGGTCGTGATGTTGAACGCCTCGATCGGGTTGGGCAACTTGACCGGCACCCCGTAGTTCGTGACGCCCGCCCAGATCAGCAGCAGGATGCTCCAGATCGCGATCGCGACGTTGCCGACGACCGGCGTGTCGTAGCGCGAGGTCATCGCGGCGGCCTTCGGGAGGAGCCCGTCGCGGCCGAACGCGAAGATGATCCGCGACGCGGTGACCATGATCGCGATGCTGAGCGACAGCGCGTCGAGGATGATCACCAGGTCGATCACAAAGCTCAGCCAGTTGCCCACGTAGACGGTGGCGAGTGTGCCGAGCGGACTCGGGGACGCGAACCATGCGCCCTTCTCGAGCGCGACCTTGCCGAAACCGATCGTCGCCGCGTAGCAGACGAAGATGTACAGGGCCGCGCTCAGCGCGACCGCGCCGACGACCGCGATCGGGATCGACTTGCGCGGATTCTCGGTCTCCTCGGCGATCGAGGCCGCCGCCTCGAATCCGATGAACAGCGTCACCGCGAACAGGATCCCGTTGAACACCGCGTTCCATGAGGTCTCATTCGGGTTGAACACCGCCAGCGTGTTGCCGCCGACGCCGCCCTTGGCGATGATCACGACCGACAGGAACAGCAACGGGATCGCCGAGATCGAGGCCAGCAGCAGGACGCCGCGGATCGCGAGCCGGACGCCGAGGTGGTTGAGCGTGAAGGCGATCGCGAGGCCCGCTGCGCCACCGACCCACCACGGGATCGAGGTGTGGAGGTGGCTCAGGAAGAAGCCCTGGACCAGGAACCCGAGGCCGATGTAGATCCCGCCGGCGCCGAGGAACAGCACCCCGAGCAGGTACACCGCGCCGGAGAAGATCCCGAACGAGTTGTGCACGGCCTGCGCCAGGTACTCGAAGATCGCGCCGGCGCCGGCATACCGCCGGGCGTAGATAGCGATCACGTACGCGAGCCCGATCGAGCCGATCGACCCGAGCACGATCGACGCCGGGGTCGAGAAGCCGGCCACGTTCGCGACCAGGCCGCTGACGAGCCCGACCGAGAAGATCGGGCCGATCGCCAGCGCCTGCCCGATCGCGTGCACCGTCGTCAGGCGCTTCTCACCGAGGTGCGGCTGGATCGCGTCGGCGCCCGCGCCGGCGCTGCTGACGGGATGAGTTGCCATTACCTCTCCTTACCCTCCGCCTCCGATGGAGGCGATTCTCCGGGTCGCAACCGTGAGCTCGGATTCTCCGGCTCGTCAACATGAGCTCGGACCTACGGGCCGCCAACCATGAGCTTCCCGGTTCCGAGTTTCGGATACATTCGCAAGTGTCGGGTGGCGTGTCAAGAGAGGCGTCCGGGGCGGACCGCCGGCGGTGGGGGTCACCGGGTCGCGACGGGTCCGGAGCCTTCTTTCACGAGATGTGCTGCCGCGAGTGGGGCAATGGCGACCCGCCGCGCCCGCTACCGCCGAACCTAATCTCCCCCAGATCCCCCCATTCGCTCGTGGATACATTACGCAGAACGGTGGTATCCTCCGCGCCACGATGGAGTCGGTCGATCTGCTCGACTACGACCTGTTCGCGGACCATGAGCCGTGGGAGGTGTTCGACCTTCTCCAGCGTGAGGCGCCGGTCTACCGACACCCGGAGCCCGACGGCCGCGGCTTCTGGGCGCTCACGAAGTACGACGACGTGCTCGCGGTGCTGCGCGACACGAAGACGTACTCCTCGGAGGTCGGCGGCGCCGCCATGATCGAGGACCTGCCCGAGGACGTGCTCGCCGCGCGCCGGAACTTCCTCGAGTTCGACCCGCCCAAGCACGGCCGCTACCGCCGGCTGATCTCGAGGCAGTTCACTCCCGGCGCGGTCGCGCGGTACGAGGAGTGGCTCCAGGAGCTCGTCCGCTACCGGCTCGACTCCGTTTTGCCCCAGGGTGAGTTCGACCTCGTGCACGAGCTCGCGGCGCCGATCCCGATCCGCGTGCTCGCGCACATCCTCGGCCTGCCCGAGGAGATCCTGCCCCACCTGGTCGACCTCGGCGACCGGCTGCTGGTCGACACCGACCCCGAGTACGTCGGCGAGCACGCGTTCGCCGGCGAGCGCGACGAGTACCGCTACAAGCCGTTCGGCTCCCCGTGGGCCGACGAGCTGTGCGCGATCGGCCGCGAGTTCTACGCCGACCGGCGCGCCTGCCCGCGCGACGACGTCCTCAGCCTGATCGCGAACGGCGAGATCGACGGGGAGCCGATGTCCGAGCAGGACCTCGACAACACTTTCGCGCTGCTGATCGTGGCGGGGAACGAGACGACGCGGCAGGCGATCAGCCTCGGCACGCTCGCGCTCGCCGAGCACCCTTCGGAATATGAGCGCCTTCGCGAGGATCCTTCGCTGATTCCGTCGGCGACCGAGGAGCTCTTGCGGTTCTCCTCGCCGGTGTGGTTCTTCCGGCGGACCGCGACGCGCGACGTCACCGTCCGGGATGTCGACATCGCCGCCGGCGAAAAGGTGATCGTGTGGTTCGCCGCCGGCAACCGCGACCCCGACCACTATCCGGATCCGCATCGGCTCGACGTCGCGCGCAACCCCACCGATCACCTGACGTTCGGGCGGGGCGGGCCGCACCAGTGCCTCGGCGCGCACCTCGCGCGGCTCGAGCTGCGCGTGTACCTGGAGGAGTTTGTGTCTCGGGTCGCCTCGGTCGAGTTGGCCGGACTGCCGGTTCGCCAGCGGACGAACTTCACCAATGGGTTGAAGCGGCTGCCCGTGCGTGTCGTGCTGGGTTGAGCTTTGAGCGCCGCGGCTCGAGTGCCTCGGTTTGTCCTCGTTCTCAGCGAGAACTGGACGATGACCTCGCCGCGGGACCTGCGGGCTTTGGTGCGGATGGCCGTCGAGGCGGAGGACGCGGGCATCGACGGCGTGATGCTGAGTGAGCACATCGTGCTCGGGCCTTCGGCCGGAGCCGGTGGCCGTCCGGAGAACCCGCGCGACTATGCGGCGCCCGGCAACCAGGACCCGGACACGCCGTGGCCCGACTCGATCGTGCTGATGAGCGCGATCGCCGCGGTCACCACGCGGCTGCGGCTGATCGGCGCGGCGATCATCGCGCCGCTGCGGCATCCGGTGCTGCTCGCGCATCAGCTCGCGACGCTCGACCTCCTGTGCGAAGGGCGGCTCGTGGTTCAGCCGACGGTCAGCTGGCATCGTGAGGAGTACGCGGCGCTCGGGGTTCCGTTCGAGCACCGCGGCGAGTTGCTCGACGAGCACCTCGCCGCGTGGAAGGTGTTGTGGGGCTCGGGGCCGGCGTCGTTCGCGGGCCGGTGGTATTCGTTTGCCGACGTCTATCTGGAACCCAAGCCATTTCGTGCCGACGGTCCCCGGCTGTGGTTCGGCGGGATGACGGTCGGGCCGTGGATCGTGCGGCGGCTCGTCGAGTACGGGCACGGCTTTCACCCGTTCGGTCAGCCTGGTGCTGACGAGCTCCGGGTGTTGGCCGATGCGCTGGCGGCTTCCGGGCGGTCGTTTTCTGAGTTGGAGGTCGTGGGCGGGATCCGGGGGCGCTTCCCTCCCGACGGCGGGGGCGTGGCGGACCTTGACGGGGCCGCCGCCGCGATTCCGGCGCAGCTCGAGGCCGGCTACACGACGATCTGCTTCAAGCCCTCGCAGTACACCGACGACCCGGCCGAGGTGGGGCGGCTGTGCCGGCGGCTCGTCGGGTCATTCGCCGGCTGAGAACAGCGCGGTCCGCTCGACGACCGTCTTCACGTCGGAGTAGAAGTCGAACGAGTGGTGGCCGCCCTCGCGGCCGATCCCCGAGTCGCGCGCGCCGCCGAACGGCGTCTCGAGGTCGCGGACGTAGAAGCAGTTGACCCACACCGTTCCGGCGACGACGGCGGCGCTGACCCGGTCGGCGCGGTCCTCTGAGCCGGTGTAGATCGTGGCCGCGAGGCCGTACTCGGTGGCGTTGGCCATTGTTATCGCTTGGGGTTCGTCCTCGAAAGTCTGCAGCGTCAGCACCGGGCCGAACACCTCTTTTTGCAGGATCTCGGCTTGCGGCGGGATGTCGGCGAACAGGGTCGGCGGGTAGTAGAGGCCGCTGATCGGTTTGCCTCCGAACACGAGGCGTGCGCCTTCTGCGAGCGCCCGGTCGACGTGGCCGATGACGCGCTCGAGCGCGACCGGGTGGATCAGCGGTCCGTAGGTGGTGCCGGGGTCGCGGGGGTCGCCGACCTTGATCTCGTTTGTTCGGGCTTCGAATCGTTCGAGGAAGTCGTCGAGGATCGAGTGTTGGACGAGGAGGCGCGTGCCCGCGAGGCAGACCTGGCCCGAGTTGTCGTACTGGTAGGCCGCGGTTGCGGCCGCGGCGTCGAGGTCGGCGTCCTCGAACACGATGAACGGCGACTTGCCGCCGAGCTCGAACGACACCGGGGTGAGGTTCGCGGCGGCGTCGCGGTAGACGGTGTGCGCGGTCGCCGGCGAGCCCGTGAACGCGACCCGGTCGACATCTCTGTGTCCGGTGAGCGGAGCGCCGGCGCCGGCGCCCGTGCCGTGGACGATGTTGAGGACGCCCGGGCGGGAGGCCGGCTTGCGCAGCGAGGTCGCCGAGCAGCGAGCACGTGAGCGGCGCCCACTCGGGCGGCTTCAGCACGACGGTGTCGCCGGCCGCGAGCGCCGGGCCGACCCGCCAGGTCGCGAGCATGAACGGCGCGTTCCACGGGGTCGAGACGGCGGCGACGCCGGCGGGGTCGTAGCGAACGCGGTTGCGCTCGCCGCCGGTGAGCGTGCGCGACGTGTCGCGCTCGTTGACGCGGTCCCGGGCGAAGTCGGCGAAGAAGCGGATGTTGTTGGCCGCGCGCGGGAGCACGCGCAGGCGCATCGCCTCATACAGCGAGCCGTTGTCGGCGGTCTCGACCTTCGCCAGGTCGGGGACGGCTTCGTCGATCGCGTCGGCGAGGCGTGTGAGGTGGGCGTGTCGTTTGCCTGGTCCGAGATTGGCCCACTCCGGGAATGCTCTGCGCGCGGCGGCGACGGCGGCGTCGACCTCGGCTTGGCCGCCGTTGGCGACCTCGGCGAGCTTCCAGTTGTCCCAGTCGATCGGGCTCCGCACCTCGAAGGTCGTCTCGCTGGCGACGCGGCGGCCGTCGATGTAGTGGTCGACCGGGACGGTTACGCCCTCGACCTCGACCGTGTTGCTCATTTGTCGCTCGCCAGGTCGCTGACCACGGTGAGGATCGCGCGCACGTCGTCCTCGTTGGTCCGGTGGTTGACGAAGCAGGCGCGCAGGGCGGCGGCGCCGTCGACCTCGGCCGGCGCGAGCAGGATCCGTCCGTCGGCGGCGATCGCGCGCGCGAGGGCCGCGTTGTGCTCGTCAGGGTCGACGCCGGCGGGGGGGAGGTAGCGGAAGCAGACGGCCGACAGCTGCGGCTCGACCAGCAGCTCGAAGCGCGGGTCGTCGGTGATCAGCGACGCCAGGAGCGTCGCCTGGTCGAGGTTGCGCTCGATGGCTTTTCGGATGGCGTCAGCCCCGTGGACCGTGAACGCGAGCCACAGCTTCAGCCCCCGCAGCGGGCGCGAGTACTCGAGCGAGCGGTCGACCGCGTGGAGCTGCTCGCCGTGCGGCATGTAGCCCTCGTGGTGGGAGAACGCGTGCTCGAGCGCCTCGACGTTGTGCATCAACAGGACGCTGCACGCCTTGGGGACGTACAGCCACTTGTGCGCGTCGACGGTCGCCGAGAACGCTCTGCGGTAAGCCTCGGAAGAGGTCGCCCGCCTGTTGCGTGGACGCCGCCGGGAGGCCGTACGCGCCGTCGACGTGGAGCCATACGTCATCGCCGCAGACGTCGGCGAGGCCCTCGATGTCGTCGACCGCGCCGGTGAGCGTCGTGCCGGCGGTGGCGACGACCGCGACGGGTGTAATGCCTGAGTTGCGGTCGCTTGTTGATCGCCTCTGCGCACGCGGTGACGTCCATGCGTCGGTGTTCGTCGATCGGGATCGCGCGGACGTTGCGGCCGCCGATGCCGAGCACCTCGGCGGCCCGGCGGACCGAGTAGTGCGCCTCGGCCGAGCAGTACAGCGCCATCTTGCGGCCGCCGGCGCCCTCGTGGCGGACGCCGGGCACCGCCCGCTCGCGCGCCGCCGTGAGCGCGGTCAGGTTGGCGATCGTCCCGCCGGCCGCCAGCAGTCCGCAGGCGTTGTCGTCGAAGCCCACGAACTGCCCGACCCAGCGGATCGTCTGCGCCTCGAGCAGGTCGGCCGCGCCGGCGCTGTTGGCGACGTTGACGTCGTGCGAGGCCATCAGCGCGTCGGCGAGCACGCCGATCTCGAGGCCCGAGGAGCCGATGTAGGCGAAGAAGCGGGGGCGCGCCTGCGCGAGCGAGCGGTCGAGCACGTCGGCGGCGGCGTCGAGCGAGGCGTTCGCGTCCGAGGGCGCGCTCGGGAGCGGACGGCTCAGGAGCGCGCGGGTGTGCTCGTTCGGGAGCGGCTGGCCCGGGCGCGGGTGGTCGAAGCTCCGCCAGGCCTCGGCGATCAGCTCGGCGGCGTGCTCGAGGACCTGGTCGCGGTCGGGGAGCGGGAGGGCCTGCCCCTCGGTCGCGCGTGTGTCGCTCGTCGATGTCACCGTGTAGTCCAGCGTATCGTCGGGTCTCTCGCGCGGGCGGTTGCGGGCAGGGAGGTACAGTGATCCGCGAGTTGAGCTCCAAGCCCGCACTGATCTTCCAACACGGCCGACTCGGACCGCCGGTGCGGGTCGCCGAGTGGCTCGAGTCGCGAGGGCTGCCGTACGTGGTGCACCACGCCGGTGCGGACGGGCCGGTGGCGCCTGAGGAGTTCTCGTTTCTGGTGTCGCTCGGGTCTGAGGCGTCCGCCGCGGGGTCCGAACCCTCGTGGGTGCCGGCGGAGGTCGCCGTTTTGCGGGACGCGGTCAGCGCCGGCGTGCCCGTGCTCGGCCTGTGCTTCGGCGGGCAGGCGCTGTCGCTGGCGCTCGGCGGCGGGGTCGATCGGCTCGCCCGGCCCGAGATCGGCTGGTTCCCGATCGAGACGGTCGACGGCGACGCCGTTCCCGCCGGCCCGTGGCTGATGTGGCACAACGAGCAGATGCGCGTCCCGCCGGGCGGGGTTGAGCTCGCGCGATCCCCCGCCGGCCCCGCCGCGTTTGCACTGCGGTCCGCATCTCGGCGTGCAGTTCCATCCCGAGGTCGACGTCGAGCGGGTGCAGGCGTGGGCGGACCGCGACCCGCACCTCGCGGACGTCGGGCTGACTCCCGAGGACGTGGTGGCGGAGTCTCGGCAGTACGCGCCGGCGGCGCGCGAGCAGGCGTTCGCGATGTTCGACCGGTGGCTTGCCGGCGCGGTCAACGGTGGCGATCCGGGCTCGTCCGGCGCCACCTGACGCGTCTCTGCAACGCTCCGTTCCAATCCTCCGGGCCGGCTGTAACAAAGCAGCGCAACTCGGCCGATCTGCAGGGTTCCCGACGTCACACTCGTCCAATGAGCATCGATTGGGACGACGCGGAGGAATGGGACGAGGAAGCGCACGCCGCGTGGTGCGAGGTCTGGGCGCCGAGGTGCCCGCTAGGGCACTCGCAGCGACCCGCCACGCTGGTCGGCTACCGTGAGCGCGGGCCCGGCTGCCTGCAGCTACGGGCCTTGATCCGGGTCAAGACCGAGGACGGCTGCGACCTGATCGTCGAGGAGGACGAGGAGGCCGTGCGTGTGCGGATGCTCGTGTGCTGGGAGGACGGCGCGGAGCATTGGAAGGATCGGGACTACATGGACTGCGGCGTCCATGTCGACCTCGAGGAGCCGCTCAACGGTCGGAAGGTGATTTGGGTCGACGAAGACGTTGAGCTGCCGTTGTTCGTGCCCGACTGGTAGGTCGAACTCGAGCGCGTAGCTCGCTACCGAGAGCCGATCCCCTCGGCGAACGCGACGACCGTCGCGGCCTGACGCAGGGCACTGTTCCGCTTGGTTGCGGTGATTGAGATCAATCCGTATTGCGCGTCGTTCTTGAGGTTGACCAGTCGCTGGAGCGCCCGAACCGCATCGGCGGATTCGGCGACGTCCTTCAGGAGGTCGACTGCGTCGTTGTGATCCTGTCCACGCGAGCGGAGGCCGAGGGCTGAGCAGCAGGCGGCGTCGGCCGCAGCGATGCCGGCCAGGACGGCGAGCGATGCGCTGACGCCGGAGCTGATTTGCAGCGGCTCGTCGTCCACCAACTCCGCCACTTCGAGGAACTTCCGCGCGTCCTGAAGCCGCTTGCGCGCCTGCTCGCGAGAGCACCTCTGCGTCCGCGTCTTCGGCGGGCGGGTCACGTGAGGTCGTCTACGTAATTGCGGAAGCTTGCGCCGCTGAGGACGACCGCGTCGTTGCGTAGCTCATCCAAGATAGGCGTCGGGGCTGCACGCAGCGCGCGCAGTTCGGATTCGCTCAGCTCAGACACGGCGGCGCGGTTGCCCGTCCAGCGACCTACGCGTTCGCAGAGATCGTCCACCTGTGCGCGCCACCGCTCATCTTCAGCATCGACTCTGTCGGGTCGAACGAGGAACAAATCTATGTCCGACTCTTCGTCGCCATCCCCGCGCGCGGCGGAACCGAAGAGCGACGCGTGAGCCGGGGCAAGTTCCCACTCCGCAGTCGCGGCGCGCAGTTGTTCCACCAGACGGGCGCCGATACCGACGAGCATCAGAACCGCATCTGAGGCGAGATGTTCACGGTTGAACGTGTAGAGCTTCGAGGGCGGGTAGTCGCGGACATCGAGCAACCCCTCGTCGGCCAGGCGGTGCAGCGCCAGCTGGACGGTGCGATGCGAACCATGGCCGACCAGCCGATGAACGTGGCGGCCGGTCATAGGTTCGGTTGTGCCTGCGAGCACGCGTAGCACCTCGGCATCGATGCCGCGACGAAGAATGGCGTGGGGACGAGCGAGATTCACCAGACGAGCCGGCCTTGTATGGCTATTTTATTAGCCAGTTGTATCTTAATTATGCCCAATTGGCTCGATTAGCAAAAATTTCGCCGCGAGGACCCTTGGATCCCCGGCCACCTTCGCGCCGTGTGCGGAAGGTGCCCGGGGATTGAAGGGTCTCGCGAAACTTCGGCTAATTGATCAATGGCAATTGAGACAGAATGGCTAATATAGAGGGGTTGGTGCATTGTGTCAGCTTCTTTCGCGGATCGATGCCGAGGTGTAGGTGCTCGCAGGCAACCGAAATGGCACCAGCCGATGAACGTGGGCGGCTGGTCATAGGTTCGGTTGTGCCTGCGAGCACGCGTAGCACCTCGGCATCGATGCCGCGACGAAGAATGGCGTGGGGACGAGCGAGATTCACCAGACGAGCCGCGGCCTTGTATGGCTATTTTATTAGCCAGTTGTATCTCAATTATGCCCAATTGGCTCGATTAGCAAAAATTTCGCCGCGAGGACCCTTGGATCCCCGGCCACCTTCGCTCACACGGCGCGAAGCCGTTTACCGAAACTTCCTTGCGGCCTTCCGGCGCTGCTACGATCATTGGTCCGCCGCGGGGTGGAGCAGTCTGGTAGCTCGTCGGGCTCATAACCCGAAGGTCGCGGGTTCGAATCCCGCCCCCGCTATAAGAAAGCCCCGGAAATCCGGGGTTTTTCTTTTGCCTGAGAGTCGGATCTCGGACCGGGTACCAAACGGGTACCAAGATCTGCATTAGCATTGCAGTCCGTGAGCTCGGTTTCGAACCCGTCTGGGCGCTCTCGCGGGACGCGGATTGCGGCCGGGAGCGAGGTCGATGCGCCTCCTGGCGATGGGCCGGCGCCGCGAGCCGGCGACGCCTCCGATGCGGCCGGGTTCGGCCCTCCGGGTTCGTCTTCAAGCTCGAGAAGGCTCGGGGCCCCTCATGGTGGGCCAAGTACCGCCTTCCGGACGGCACGCAGGTCAAGCGCAAGGTCGGCCCGGCGTGGACCGGCCGTGGGCGACCCGCGGCCGGCTACTTCACGAAGCGTCTGGCCGAGGACTGGCTGCACGACACGCTCGAGGAGGTCCGGCGCGAGTGGGCGGTCCGCCAGGCTGACGGCGGCGGTGCGTCGTCGACCCGGCCTCGGTCCGGATCCGCGGCCACGGCTCGGTCAGGCGCGACGTTCGCCGACGCCGCCGCCGAGTACCTGCGCTTCTCGGAGCAGGACCGCGGCTGCAAGCCCTCGACGGTCCGCAACTACCGCAACGCGATCAACGTCCATCTGCTGCCGGTGTTCGGCGAGATGGCGCTCGAGGACATCACGGTCCAGGAGATCGAGCGCTGGCGCGCCGGAATGTCCAGCGCCCGCCAGCAGCGCGAGCTCTCGAACAAGACCAAGAACAACCTGCTCGTGCTGATGCACGCGATCTTCAGACGCGCGGTCAAGCTCTACGGGCTGCCGGCAATCCGGTGGCGAGCGTCGATCGCTTCCGCGTCCGGAGCAGCGGCGACATCCAGGTGTTCTCGCCCGAGGAGGTCTGGGCTGGTCCGCGCGGCGGGCTCCGAGACAGACGCGGCGATCTTCCTGACCGCCGCGTTCACCGGCCTGCGCCGCGGCGAGCTGCTCGGGCTGCGCTGGCGCGACGTCGACTTCGCCGGCTCGACGATCAGGGTCCGCGCGAGCTACGCCGCGGGCCAGCTGACGACGCCGAAGTCCGGCAAGGTGCGCGCCGTGCCGATGGCGCCGGACGTCGCGAGCGCGCTCGCGCGGCTCGGCGAGCGCGAGCGATTCACCGGCGATGACGACTTCGTGTTCGCCGGCGAGGCTGGGCTGCCGCTCGACGGCGACGCGCTCAGCAGCCGCTACCGCGACGCGCTCGCGCGGGCCGGCCTCCGGCCGCTTCGCTTCCACGACCTGAGCCACACGTTCGGAACCCGGATGATCGCCAAGGCGGACATCCGCCGGGTCCAGGAATGGATGGGGCACGCCGACATCCAGACGACGATGAAGTACCTGCACTACGCGCCGCGGGCAGAGGACGCAGAACTCGTGCACCAGCGTCTTCGCGCCGGCCAGCCGCGAGGGCGCCGGCAACCGATCCAAGCGCGGCGGCGCGATAGATGCGTTGCCGCCGCATGAGTGATAGCCGGCCCCCCGCCCATGACGCGGCGCGCGAACGTCGCGATTCCCCACGTGATCAACCTCGTGCTGACCGGGCCGACGGAGCATCATCGCGACGCCGACGCGCCGAGGTCTATGCGGCTGTGCTCGGGTGCTATAAGGGCCACATCGAGGGGAGGGCTCCTGAGGTCACGCCCCGCAGATGCCGACGACGTTCCCGAGCGACCAGATGCCGTCGCCCCCTTTTCGGCGCCCGGCCCCGGCTCGCCCGTGCGCGAGGTTGCCCCGGAGGTGAACGACCCCGCGATCCGCGGATCTCAACGGCCAAGTAGCACTCGCGGCAGCACTTGGCTGGATCGGCGGCTGGGCAGAAAGCCGCAGCTGCCCGGGTTGCACGCCGCGCGGGCGTGAGAACCTTGAAGGGGCGGCCAGCCTGCGTGCGGGCGAGTACGAACTTGTGGCCCGTCTTCGGCCCGTGACAGCGGCAAGGTCATAGCGCTAGACCACTATGACGGTCCGACTGGTAAAGCCGTCCCTCCCGCCATCTTCCGCCCGAGCTCGATGGTCGGTGACCGGGCGGACGGAGGTGGGGCGATTGCAAGCGTCCACACTAGGGCCAAATCAGACGTCCAGGGCCAGCTCCTGAACGGAGGTGGCTTTGCTGGCCGGCTGAACGGAGACCGACGCTGGACGGGGAGTTCCGCCCTCAGTTCGCGCAGCAGTGCTGCACGCTGGGTTATCTACGTCGAGCACCGTTCCGGGCACGCACGCGGCAGCCCAAGGTCGTCGCTCGTAGAACCGCCGCACGCCGAGCCGGACGACGTGTGCACGCATCAGCGGAGCAGCCCATCTCCAGCCACCAACT
>CAWJMH010000014.1:0-590791 GCA_963843915.1 uncultured Solirubrobacterales bacterium | reverse complement strand
GCACGCGGGCGACCAGCCGCGACAGCCCGGACTGCGACTCGCGCGCCGGCGGTCGAGCGCCGCGCGCAGCTTCGGGAGCGAGGGCAGCAGATCGGGCGCGACCGCGTCCATCACGTGCTCGGCGTGGCCCTCGATCACCGCCATCACCGCCTGGACGCGGTCGAGCATCTCGCGCTCGGGCGCGGTCGTGAACGATCGAGATCAGGTCGCCGTGGCGCAGCGCGGCCGACACGCGCTCGACCTCGTCGAGGCTGGGCACGCTGGAGCTTGCGCGGCGGCGTCGATGCGCACCTCGGCGCTCTCGAGCAGCTCGCGGACCAGCCCGGCGAGGTGGCCGTGCAGCCACGGCACCCCGGCGAACTGGACCGCGTGCGTGACCTCGTGCAGCGCCACCCAGGTCATGAACTCGTTCTCCGTCGGCGCCGAACGTCTGGACCGCCTGGCCGAGGTTGGGCAGCACGAACAGCAGCCGCGGCGGGCGGTCCTCGACCGCCTCGTCGAGCAGCACCAGCTCGTACTGGCCGAGCACGCGCTGGGCGAGGTAGCCGAGCACGACGCCGACCTCGGTGCTCAGCACGAGCCCCGATGCCCGATCTCGACCGCCGGCTTGAGCGGCCGAGGTTCTCGGTCGGCGCGCTGCGAGCACCGGGTCGAGCAGGAGCCGCATCGAGTCGATGTTGCTCGACGACCCATTCGCGGCGGCTCGATGCCCTCGGGCGGCGGCAGCGGCCGGCGTCGGCTCCAGCCCGGTGTAGGCGACCACGCGCGCCTCGGACTCGCCGGCCAGCGCGGCCAGGTCGGCGGTCGGCTGCTCGCGCGTCGCCGTTGCCGGCCACGAACGTCGGCGATCCGCTGGGCGATGATCCAGTCGATCACGCGCGGGATCCTCTCGAGCTCGGCGAGCGTCTCGGGCGAGCGCGCGGCGACCACCGGCGAGCTCGGCTCGGCGGTCAGCGGCGCGCCGAGCGGCTGGTCGCAGCTCGGGAAGCTGACCAGCCCGCCGGCCTCGCGCACGATCAGCTGGCCGGCGGCGGCGTCGACGCCGCGGCGAGCGCCGCAGCGACACCATCCCGTCGAACCGGGCCGCCGCGACCTGGCACAGCGAGGCGGCGATCGTGCCGAGCGCGCGCAGCCGGTAGGCGCGCTCTGCTCGAGCGGCTCGATCGACTCTGGCGACCCAGCGCGGGTCGGCCGACTCGATCCCGAGCACCTCGAGCCGGCCGTCGCGCGCCGCGGCGCTCGGGCAGCGTCGGGTCGAGCCGCACGCCGTCGAGCCAGGCGCCCTGGCCGCGCCACGCCCACCATCTCCGCGGGCCGAAGTCGTGGACGAAGCCGAACGCGACGTCGGCCATCGTCTGGCCGTCGGCGACCGCGATCGACAGCGCGTAATGCGAGATCCCGCGCTTGGCGTTCAGCGAGCCGTCGATCGGATCGATGATCACGCGCACGCCGTGGTCGCCGTAGTCGATCTCGCCGCGCTCCTCGGAGCAGACCGCGAACTGGTAGCCCTCGTCGCGGAGCGCGTCGAGCTCGTCGAACACGAGCTGCTCGGCGGCGTGGTCGATCTCGAGCGTGCGGTCGCCGCCGCCGCCGCGGGTGCCGGTCTCGACGCGCGCTCGGCGGTGGTCGGGACGTCGGCGAGCATCCGCTCGAGCCCGGTCACCGCGCGGCGGCAGACGCCCAGCCAGTCCGCGTCCAGAGCCGAGCGGGTGGAGGTCATCTCCGACCTATGCTGTCAGACATGGGTCTCACCCTAGACCGCCTTGCTTCCCGATTCAGCGCGAGGCCGTCACCTGCGATCCGCGAGCCGCTGCTCGTGCTCGGCGCGGCCGGGACGGGCAAGACCCGGACGCTCGAGGGCCGGTTCTCGGCGGCTGGTCGAGCAGGGCTGCCGCCCCGAGCAGGTGCTGCTGGTCACGCCCTCGGCGGCGCGCGCGGACGCCACGCGGGCGCGGCTCGAGCGCGAGCTCGAGGGCGGCTACGACGAGCTGTTCGTGATCACGCCGGTCGAGCTCGCGGCGCTGATCCTGAGCGCGCGCCGGCCCGGGCGTCGACCCGCTCGAGCCGGTGCTCGGCCCCGCCGAGCGGTTCGCGATGCTGCTCGAGCGGATCGACGAGCTGTCGATCGAGCGCCACGACTTCGGCGGCAGCGCGAACGCGCTGCTGGCCGGGTTCGTCCGCCGGATCGACCGGCTCAAGGCGCAGCTGGTCGGCGCCGAGGACTACGCGCGCTGGGCGGCGCGGCTGCGACGGAGACTCAGAGGCCGAGCATCGAGCGCGAGTTCGCCGAGGTCTACCGCGTGCACGAGCAGATGCTGGCCGAGGCGGGCGCGCGCGACGCCGGCGACCTGATCCGCGACGCGCTGCGCGTGGTGCGCGACCGGCCGGCGCTGGCGCGGCGGTTCGAGCACGTGCTGGTCGACGACGCGCAGGACCTCGACCTCGGCGTCGGCGACGCTGACGCCGCGAGCGTCGCCGGATCGCGGCTGACCGCCGCGGCCGACCCGGCGCGCACGCGGCGCGGCGCGGGCTGCGCCGCGACGGCGTTCGCGGCACGGTGATCACGCTCGAGCAGAGCCTGCGCCTGTCCGCGACGCGGGTGCACGCGCGCAGCCGCGGCCGCGGTGAGCTGCGCCGTGCGAGCCGACGCGCGGCGCGAGGGCGAGGTCGCGTTCTGGCGCTGCGCGAACGAGCGCGCCCAGGCGCAGTCGGTGGCCGCCGACATCGAGCGGCTGATCGTCGGCGAGGGGGTGCCGCCGGGGCAGATCGCGGTGCTCGTGCCGGCGATCTCGCGCGAGGGCCAGGCGGTCGCGGTCGCGCTCGAGGAGCGCGCGGTGCCGCACCGCGTGGTCGGCGAGACGGCGTTCTTCCAGCGCGCCGAGATCCGCGACGTGCTCGCCTGGCTGCGGCTGCTGGCCGACCCGACCGACGCGCCGCGCGGTGGTGCGCGCGCTGGCGCGCCCGCCGGTCGAGCTGCGCTCGGTCGACATCGCGCGCTGCACGCAGATCGCGCGCCGGCGCAAGCTCGACATGGTCGGCGGCGCTCGCGGCCGCGATCGAGTCGCCGCAGGTGCCGCCCGAGGCGCGCGAGCGGATCCGCGGGTTCCTCAAGCTGTATCGCGCGGCCATGGCGACGATCGACTCGACGCGGCCCGACCTGTACGTGCACCGGCTGATCGACCGGCTCGGGCTGCGCCGCCAGCAGCTGTTCGCCGCGCAGGCCGACGTCGTCGAGCGGCTGCGGGCGCTGGCGCGGTTCGGCGAGCTCGCCGGCGCCTACGCGCGCCGCGCTCCTCAGGCGACGCCGCGCGAGTTCGCCCGCCACATCGCCGCGGTCGCCGACTTCGGGCTGCGCGAGCAGGAGGAGCCCGATCTGCTCCGGGCCGCAGGTGGTGCAGGTCGTGCCGCTCGACAGCGCCGGCGCGCTCGAGGCCGAGCACGTGTACGTGCTCGGGCTGCACGCCGGGCTGTCCGCGCCCGCGCCCGAGCCGATCCCGCTGGCCCGCTCCGCGCCCCCGGAGGATGCGGACGGCGTCTGGTCCCCGGACGCCGAGGAGCCGGCCGGCGACCGCGCCGCCGGCCGCGCGCCGGTCGTACGGCAGGCGCTGTACGTCGCCGTGACCAGGACGCGCGGCGCGTTGTGCTGGCGTATCCGCCGACAACGACCGCGAGCGCCGCGCTCGCTCCGGCGCCCGTGGTCGACGCGATGCGCCGCGCGGTGGCCGGCGCGTGGGAGGACCGCGAGGAGGAGCTGTTCGGCCCGGCCGAGACGCTCCACTCGACCTACCGGCTGCTGCGCGACGAGGTGCTCGAGGGCACGATGCGCGCCGGCGGGCGGCTCGGCGAGCTGCGGCTCGACACCGACCTCGACGTCTCGCATGCGGTCGTGCGTTACCTCGAGCTGCTCAAGCTCGCGGCGCTGATCGAGCGGCCCGAGGGGCAAGTCGCTCGCCGAGGCGCTGCGCGACGTCAACTCGCGGATCCTGCAGGCGGTGACCGCCGAGCAGCGCGAGATCTTCACGTCGTCCGCGCTGGACGACTATCTGCTCGACGCCGAGCGCGACGCGCGCCGCCGGGCCCAGGCGGTGGTGGCGCGCGACGAGCCGTCGGTGGAGTCGTTCCTGCCCACGCGCGGCGACGGGGTCGTGCTGTCGGCGTCCGACATCGACACCTACCGGACGTGCCCGCTGAAGTACAAGTTCGCGCGGGTATTCCGGATCCCCCAGGAGCCGACGATCCACCAGCGCTTCGGGATCGTGGTCCACCAGGTGCTCGAGCGCTTCCACGCGCGCTCGGGAGAGGCGGCGTCGGGATCGCTGCCGGAGCTGCTCGGGCTGCTCGACGCGAGCTGGCGGCGCGGCGGGTTCGGCGACTCCGAGGAGGAGCGCCAGCTGCGGGGCAAGGCCGCGGCCGCGCTGACGCGCTACCACGACGCGCTTTCAGTCCTCGGAGTCGGAGCCGCTGTGGTTCGAGCGCGCGTTCACGTTCAAGCTCGGGCCGCACCTGCTGCGCGGCCGCGTCGACCGCGTCGATCGCCTCCCAGGCGGCGAGTACGAGCTGATCGACTACAAGACCGGGCGGCCCAAGAGCCCGGGTCAGCTGGCCGACGACGTCCAGCTGTCGCTGTACGCGGTCGGCGCGCGCGAGGCGTGGAGCCTCGAGGCCTCCCAGCAGGCGTACTACTACGTGCTCGACGACCAGAAGGTCGCGGTCCCCGCCGACGGCGACGGCCGGTCGGAGTGGATCCAGGAGGTGGCGATCGAGGTCGCCGACGGGATCATGTCGCAGGGGTTCGAGCCGACGCCGTCGTTCGCGGCCTGCTCGATGTGCGACTACCGGCTCGTGTGCCCGGCGGCTGAGGGCTAGCTGGCTAGTTGTCGCCGGGCGGTCTGGCTCGTCGTCCCCGCGCTGGCGCAGGAACCGCTGGAGCTCGCGGGCGATCGTGTCGCCGGAGGGAGCGGACCGCGCGTCGCTCGCCTCGCTGGCCGCCGCCTGCTCGAGGCGCTCGACGAACGCCTGCGACGTCGGGGTCGCTCTGCACGGCGAGGTTGACCTGGCGCTCGTAGTCGGCGGCGGCGGACTCGAGCTCGCTGGCGTCGACCGCCACGCCGAACGAGGCCCTCGAGCTTGCGCACCAGCGCGAGCGCGGCCTTCGGGTTGGGCGCGGCGGCGATGTAATGCGGCACCGCCGCCCACAGGCTCGCCGACGGCAGCCCGCTCTCCTGGCAGGCGGCGTGCAGAACGCCGACGATCCCGGTCGGCCCCTCGTAGGAGGAGCGCGTGAGCCCGAGGCGCGTGACCAGGTCGGAGTCGGAGGCCAGCCCGGTGACCGAGATCGGGCGAGTGTGCGGGACGTCGGCGAGCAGCGCGCCGAGCGTGACCACCAGCTGCGTGCCGAGCGCCTCGGCGAGCTCGACGATCACCGTGCTGAACGTGCGCCATGCGCAGCGACGGCTCGTGTCCGACGAGCAGCACCAGGTCGCGTGGCGCGCGGGGCACGCGCGCCTCGAACAGCTCGACCTCCGGCCACACGATCTTGCGAGCGTCGCCGTCGACCAGCTTGACCTGGGGGCGCGTGCTCTGGAAGTCGTAGAACTCCTCCGGGTCGATCGTCGCGAACCGCCGCGCGCCGAGCGCGCTGGCCGACGAACGTGATCGCGCTCGACGCGGCGTCGGCGGCGTCGTTCCAGCCCTTGAACGCGCAGATCAGCGCCGGGGCCCGCAGCCCGTCGGGGCGATATTCCCATTGCAGCGGCTGCATCCGCCTCACCGTACATCATGGGCACATGGATCCTGGCGATTCCAACGCCGTGTCAATCAGCGGTCTGCGGCCCGGGCAGCACGTCGACGGCGTGTTCGCGTGCTCGCGCAAGGACCGGCTGACCACGCGCACGGGGTCGCCGTACCTCGCGCTGGAGCTGCGCGATCGCAGCGGGGCGATCCAGGCCCGGGCGTTCCACGATGCGGACGCGCTGGCCGGCCGGTTCGAGCGCGGCGAGCTCGTGCGGGTGTCCGGGCGCGTCGAGCGCTTCCGCGACAAGCCGGTGCTCGAGGTGGTCGACATCGCGCGCGTGGACGCGGACGGTCCCGCCGGCGACCCGGCCCAGTTCCTGCCGATCGCCTACCGCGACCTCGACGAGCTCGACGGGTTCCTCGAGCATCTCGCCGGCGAGGTGCACGATCGGGGCTATCGCGCGCTGCTCGATCGCCTTCTGGGGGACGCCGAGCTGCGAGCGGAGTGGCGGCGAGCGCCGTGCACCCGCGGCGGACACCATTCGTATCTGGGCGGCCTGCTCGAGCACACGGTCGCGGTGGCGACGCTCGCGCTCGAGGTCTGCCAGCTTCACCCCCGCCTCAATCCGGACCTGCTGCTGGCGGCCGCGATCACGCACGACCTCGGCCGGACGCGGGAGTTCGCGTACGGCGCCGAGATCGGGCTGACCGAAGAGGGGCGGCTGCTTGGGGCACCTCGTGCTCGGCGAGCAGATCGTGTCTACTCGTGCGCAGGCCCTCGACGATGAGCGCCGGCTCGCGCTGCTGCACTGCATCCTCTGCCACCACGGTGCCGCTTCGGCGCCGGGCGGGCGGTTCGGGTCGGTCGAGGCGCTCACGCTCTACCGGCTCAACGCGCTCGACGCCGGCGTCAAGGGAGCGTTCGAGCACGGCCTCGGCCTCGGGTCCGCCCCGCGGTCGGACACGGAATAGCATCGGCCGCGGCGCGGCACGGGCCTGGTGGCCCATCCAGTCTTCAAAACTGGCAGGGCCGGGCAGCCCCCGGCTTGGAAGGTTCGATTCCTTCGCCGCGTCGTGGCGCCTGGCGGGAGTCGATCCCGCCCGACAAAAGGATCAAGGTTCGCGGAGTCTTGGTGGTTGACTACCTCAAACCGCCGTTTGTCTATTCGCGGGGCCGAGTCGACCGGATCGCTCTCATCAGACAACGGCAGCGCGTCCGTCACGACGGAGCGCTTGAGTCGACTTGGGAGGAGTGGGATGCACGCGAGCTCGACGCCTCGGTCACAACGTTCTCCGTGATGCCATCTGGTGCAGGAGGCTTGAGCGAGACCGGCCTCTTCGTCACGCTCGCCATCTGAAACGCTTCGCTTCGCGGTTCTCTCCGGGCTGCGGAGACTGGGGATGCAGGGGACGTCACCCCCATCTGGTCCGCGCTTTCTAGGCGCCCGCTGTAACGATCTGGGCTGAAATCGACAGTAGGGGTCATGACGAGCGAAACCCAGAGTGATCGCAACGCCGTTGAGTCCCGGTTCGCCGAGATTTTCGCCCACCTGGACTTCATATCCATGTACGCGCGTCGTCGGGGCGCACGCGATCCGGACGGCATCGCGGCCGAGGTGATGGCAATTGCTTGGCGCCGGCTCGCGGATGTCCCAACCTCCGATGCCCGGCCGTGGCTGATCGTCACTGCTCGGAACTTGCTCCTCGCTGAGCGTCGGAGGGAGCCGGAGACCGGGAGACAGCCGCTCGGCGACACCGATGTTGAAGCGCCGGCTGCGCAACTGCCGTCCGAATTGGATCTCGACCCCGACCTCGCGCGTGGTCTACGCGTGCTTCCGGAGAAGGATCGCGAAGCGCTGCTGCTCATCGCCTGGGACGACCTGACCCCGGCCTTGGCAGCGGCGAGCCTTGGGATCTCCCCGACGGCATTCCGAGTGCGGCTACACCGCGCTCGCCGCCGGCTCAGCGATCTGCTGACCAAGGAGGCCCCGATGAACACCGTTTCAGCACATCAACCGAATTGGAGGCAGACATGACGAGTGACAGTTTGATGCGCCGTCTCCGCGCGGCCAGACCACTGGCCGCAGAGCCTGACAATCACGCCTCACTGTTCGCACGGATCGTCGCCGAGCCCGGAGACCCACGCTTGGTCGAGGCTCCTCACGAGCGCTCGTCCCGGCTCGCTGGTCGAAAGGTGCGGCCGTGGACACGTGCACGTCCGCGCGTTGTGGCGGGCAGCACGCTCGCGCTGGCGGCCGTCGGCGTGGCGCTCGTGCTCGCCCTGGGCGGATCGACGGCACCGCCGGCGTTTGCCATCACGAGGAGCGGCGATGGCTCGGTGTTGGTGAACATCAACCGGCTCGAGTCGCTTCCCGCAGCGAACCACAAGCTCACCGCGATGGGGATCCACGAGCAGGTCACGATCTACATGGCGACCGGAGCGGCCGCTGTCGGTGGCGCGGTGACCTGTACGCCGGCGCCGGGTGCCAACCTTTCGGGGCCGCCGCTGAAGGTTCTCGTTGGCAAGGACGGCACGGAGGTCATCGCTCCGGGCCAGACCGCCGGCAACACAGGCGAAGGCACCTACCACCTGGACCACTGCGTCGTCACGAGTGACACCGGCTCGGGCAACTCGGGCAATACCGGCGCCGGTTGATCCGGTGACAGCCGTCGGCGCCCGCCCGGTGCGGGCGCCGGCGTTGGCGCGGTTGGCGGTCTGGCCCCCGGCTCATGGCGGGGGCCGAACCGCTGCGTGGTGGCCGTGGCTGCTCGTCGTCGCCGCGGTCGGCTGGAACCTCGCGAGCCTTCGGGCGCTCACGCTCGGGGTCACGTATCTGAACGACGGCTCGCTGCACGAGCAGATGGTGCGCTTCGCGACGGCGCAATTGCGTGCGGGACACCTGCCGCTCACTAGCTGGTTCCCGTTCCTCGGTGAGGGTTCGCCGCAGTTCCTTCACTACCAGAGCCTGCCGGCGATCGTGACCGGGCTGGCGGGGCTGGCGGTCGGCCCCGACGAGGCGTTTCGCTGGTCGCTGTACCTGCTGCTGTCGCTGTGGCCGATCAGCGTCTATCTGTCGGCCCGCGCGTTCGGCGCCGGCAGGCCGGCGGCGGCCGCTTCGGCCGCGATGGCTCCGTTCCTGGTGAGCGCCACCGGGGTCGGCTACGAGCAGCACGCCTACGTGTGGACGGGGTTCGGCGTCTGGACGCAGCTGTGGGCGTCGTGGACTTTGCCGCTCGCGTGGGGGTTCAGCTGGCGAGCGATCCGGGACGGGCGCGGCTACCTCAAGGCTGTCCTGTTCACGGCGCTCACCGTCGCGCTGCACTTCGAGACCGGCTACCTGGCGCTCTCGGTTCTGCTCGTCTGGCCGCTCGTCGCCGGCCGCCCGCTCGTCGCCCGGTTGCGGCGCGCTGCGATCCTTCTCGGCGGTTCGCTGCTCGCGTCGGCGTGGGTGATCGTCCCGCTTGTCGAGCAGCGGGGGTGGGCGGCCGTCAACGAGCCGCTGCATGACACCGGACTGGTCAACGGCTACGGCGCGCGTCGCGTGCTCGACTGGCTGGTCTCGGGGCAGCTGCTCGACCACGGCCGGCTGCCCGTCGTGACCGTATTCGCGGCGCTCGGGTTCGGATTGGCATGGCTTGCGTGGTCCTCGAACGCCGACGCCCGCGCGCTGCTGGTCGCACTCGCGTTGTGCCTGCTGCTCGCGTTCGGTCGCACGACGTTCGGGTCGCTCGTCGATCTGATCCCGGGCAGCGCCGACCTCTTCTTCCGCCGCTTCATGATGGGCGTGCAGCTCGCCTCCCTCCTGCTCGCCGGGCGTGGCGCGGCGTGGCTGGCGGGCAACTGCGTGCGGCTGCTCGAAGCCCGGGTCCCGCGCCTGCCGCCCGGCCTGGTCCCGGCCGCTGCGCTCGTCGCGGTGGTCGCCGTGCTCGCGCCCGCGTGGCTTCAGCTCGGCGCCTACGACCGTCACGACGGAGACGCAATCGCGGCCCAGCGCCGCGCGGATAACACCAAGGGCGCTGATGTCAATCGCCTCGTCGCTGTGATCGAGCGCGACGGCGGCGGCCGGACCTACGCCGGAATGCCGTCCAACTGGGGCCAGGACTTCACCGTCGGCGCCGTCCCGGTTTTCAAGTACCTGGACAGCCGCGACGTCGACGAGGTCGGCTACACGCTGCGCACCGCCTCGCTGATGACCGATCCCGAGTACTACTTCGACCAGCGCAACCCGGGCGACTACCGGCTGTTCGGGATCCACTACCTCATCATCCCGACCGGCTCCAGACCCCCCGTCCCCGCTCGGCTCACGCTCCGCGCCGGCCCGTACTCGCTGTGGACACTGCCGGGCGCCGGCGGTGTCCTGCAGGCCGGCGCGATCGTCGGCCACCTGACCGCGAACCGGACCGACATCGGCACGCGGACGCTCCCCGTGCCTCCGCTCCGGCCTGGCCGAGCACGACAGCTACGAGCGGGTGAGGTTCGACCAGTCCGGCTCGGGCGTGCTTGCTCGATCCTCGCGATCGTCGACCCTGCCGCCGGCGCGGCGGTCAGCCGGCATCGTGGTTGCGCAAGCCGACGATCTCACCGCGGGCCGGGCCGCCGCGACCGTCGCGATGCACCGGTCAGGCGTCGTCGTCCTCAGCGCCTCGTTCGACCCCGGCTGGACCGCGACCGTCGACGGACGCTCGCGGCAGACGGAGATGGTCGCGCCCGCCCTGGTGGCGACTGCCGTGCAAGCCGGAACACATCGCGTCGTCTTCCGCTACCACGGCTTTCGTGAGTATCCGCTGCTGTTCGCCGTCAGCGCGGCGACGCTGCTCGCGCTGCTGTGCGCAGAAGTCGCGCGCCCGCTCGTCGCTGCTCTGTTCAGCCGCCGAGGCCTTCGCGCCCGTGCGGCTCCGAGAAGTCGAGGTCGGGCCCGATCGGGATGATGCCGGCCGGATTCAGCTGCGGCAGGTTCAGGTTGTAGCCGCGGATGAAGTGTTCGAAATTGACCGTCGCGGCGACGCCCGGCGTCTGGTAGAGGTCGCGCAGGTACGGCCAGAGGTTGTCGTAGTCGATCAGGCGCCGGCGGTTGCAGCGAAACAGGCCGTGGTAGACAAGGTCGAAGCGCATCAGCGTCGGGAACGCCCGCCAGTCGGCCAGCGTGTGCTGCGAGCCGGCGAGGTACCGGCGCTCCGCGAGTAGCGCGTCCATGCGGTCGAGCGTCTCGAACACCGGCCTGACGGCCTCGTCATAGGCCTCCTGCGACGAGGCGAAGCCCGCGCGGTAGACGCCATTGTTGAGACCGCTGTAGATCCACTCGTTGAGCGCGTCGATTTCCGGACGCAAATCGGCCGGATAGAGGTCAACCTCGGGATGCTCGGCCCACTCGTTGAAGGCGCCGTCGAGCATCACGATGATCTCGGACGACTCGTTGTTGACGATCTGGCCGGTGGCGCGATCCCAGAGGACGGGAACGCTGTAGCGGTCGTCGTAGCCGGGGTAGGAGCGCTCGTAGGCCTCCGACAGGTACTCGAAGCCGTTGATCGGATCGCCCGTGGCGCCCGGGCCCTCACGGAACGCCCAGCCATTGTTATCGCGGATCGGATCGACCACCGAGAGCCCGACAACCTCCTCGAGGCCCTTCAGCGCTCGCACCGTGACGGTGCGGTTCGCCCACGGGCAGCCGAGTGAGACGTAGAGGTGGTAACGGCCTGGCTCGGCCGGGAACTCGGCGCCGGCGTCGTTTGACACCCAGCGCCGGAAGATGCTGTCGCGGCGGACGAACCGCCCCGAATCGTCGCTGTCGACGCCGCCCGGGACGCCCCTCCAGAAATCGGTCCTGACACTCACCGGCCCACCTCCGTTCGAATGCCGATGGCAAGCGATCGCGTTTGTGACCCAGCCAGTCTATTGGTGCCGCAGCCCACACTAGGCATCTCTGCCTAGGTGCGAGGCCGATCGGAGATGGCGGCGGCCCTGACATAGGCGGGGCGTGACTCGCTACGCCGGACGTAGGCCTCGAGCCCAGGCCAGGGCCGCAGCAGCCCGCGAGAGTTGGCTCCCTGTAGCACGCTCGCACACATCACGTCGGCGACGGTGAACTGGGCGCCGAGTAGCCAGTCGTGGGTGTCAAGCACGGAGTCGATCGCGGCTGCGGCTTGCGTGAAGCGATCACTCGCCGGGGAGTCCGTCGTGCCTTCGCGGAGCTCGCTGATCCAGCGAAATAGCGGGGCTTCGAGCTCGGCCACCGCGAACACGACCCACTGATAGACGAGCGCCCGCTCGCTCGAGCCCACCGGCGGGATCAGACCGGCAGCCGGATTCAGATCGGCAAGCTGAAGGCAGATCGCCGCAGACTCGAACACGGTCGTCCCATCGCCAAGCTCGAGCGCCGGAACGCGCCCGAGGGGATGGCGACGCAAATGTTCGGCAGATCGGCGCTCGGCGCCGGCGATCTCGGTCAAGTCGTAGCGCTCACCGATCTCCTCCAACAGCCATAGCACCCGGCTGGAGCGGGTTCGCGGCATGTAGTACAAGCGCGGAGGCGGCGCCGGTCCGGGCATCACCACACCTTACCCGGCGACCGACCGTACGGTACATGGTCGTGAGGTGCGCAGTGGCGTCAGCGGGTGCCGGAGGGTAGGCTCGCCGCCGTGTCTGACCGTGTCATTCGACTTTATGGGATTCCACTGTCACACCCTGTATTTGGCGTGCGGGGAATGCTCGCTTTCAAGAGCCTCCCGTATCGATACGTCGAGTTGCTTGCCGGCGGTCATGCCCCGATGTTGTGGGCCATGGGTTTTCGGGGTGCGACCGTACCGGCGATCAAACTGCTCGACGGTCGGCGGGTCCAGGGTTCGCTCGCGATCGCCAAGGCGCTCGAGCAGGTAGCGCCCTCCCCGTCGCTGTATCCCTCACAGCCCGATGCCCGCGCCGCGGTGTCAGACGCCGAGCGCTGGGGAGAGAGGATCCTGCAGCCGGTCCCGCGACGACTGATCCGTTGGGGGCTGCGCGAGCATCTTCGTCAGCGCCAATGGTTCGCCGACGTTGCCAGCCCGCTGCCCGCCCCCAACGTCGCGGGCGCGTTGATGACGCCGATCGTTCCCGTCTTCGCGCGGCTCGCCGGGGCGAACACCGCCCAGGTGCGGAACGACCTCGATCGACTCCCTGACCTGTTGGACGAAGTGGATCGCCTGATCGCGCGGGGGGTGATCGGGGGCGACCCGTTCAACGCAGCCGACTTCCAGATCGCTCCCTCGATTCGGATGCTGCTCGCCATGACCGACATCGGCCGTCTCGTAGCCGATCGTCCGGCTGCGACGCTCGCGCGGAGAGTCGTGACCGATTACCCGGAGATCCCGCCTGCCCTGCCCCCCGACTGGATACCGACTTCGGCACCCAGCGCCCCGCCTGGAACGACGGGCATTTAGCCTTTGGTCGATTCGAGTCGAAAGGACGGAGCATGGAGGGAAGCCCAGTGCGGTGGGGGATTCTCGGTACGGGTGGGATCGCGAGCACGTTCGTGGCCGACCTGCAGCTGACCGATTCCGGCGTTGTGACCGCCGTGGGGTCGCGAAGTCAGGGATCGGCTGATCGTTTCGCGGACGAGTTTGGCATCGCGAATCGGCATGCCGGCTACGACTCACTCGTGGCGGACCCGGACGTCGATGTGGTCTACGTCGCAACGCCGCACCCGATGCACCATGACGACGCGATCCTCGCGCTCCGGGCGTTCAAGCACGTGTTGGTCGAGAAGCCATTCACGATGAACGCCGTCGAGGCACGCGAGATCGTTCGGGTCGCTCGGGAGAACGGGCGGTTCGCCATGGAGGCGATGTGGACCCGGTTTCTGCCACACGTCGCCGTGATTCGGGACTGGCTCGCGCGGGGCCTTCTCGGCGACATCGTGACCGTCACCGCGGACCACGGTCAGTGGTTTGCCGAGGACCCGGAGTTCCGCCTGTTCGCCCCCGAACTGGGCGGCGGCGCACTGCTCGACCTCGGCGTGTATCCGGTGTCGTTTGCGTCGATGGTCCTCGGCACGCCGGATCGGATCGTGTCCATGAGCGATCCGGCGTTCACCGGCGTTGACGCGCAGACATCAATGTTGTTCGGCTACAACAGCGGCGCCCAGGCCGTGCTCACGTGCACGCTCCGCGCGAAAAGTCCGACACGAGCGTCGATCGTCGGCACCGACGCCAGGATCGAGATCGATGGCGACTTCTACGCTCCCACGGACATAACGCTCATACCGAGGCACGGCGACCCGATCTCGATCGAATCGGTACACGAGGGTCGGGGCCTGCGCCACGAGGCCGACGAGGTCGCGCGCCGTCTGGCCGCCGGGAAGCTTGAGAGCCCGCTCATGCCGCTGGATGAGACGATCTCGATCATGGAGACGATGGACACGGTGCGGGCCCAAGCGCGGCAGAGCGCATGAACGACGAAGAGCGTCGTCTGCGCGTGGAGGGCTCTGGATTGGCGGTGCCGGTAGCGGCCGCGTCAGCTAACGCTGATCAGGTCCACGACGAACACGAGGGTCTCGTCCGGTCCGATCGCCCGGCCGGCGCCGCGCTTGCCGTACGCGAGCATCGGCGGGATCGTGATCCGCCGCCGACCGCCGACCTTCATTCCTGCCACACCTTGATCCCAGCCAGCGATGACCTGGCCTTTACCCAGACCGAACTTGAACGTGTCGCCACGGTCCCACGACGCGTCGAACTGCTGCCCGGTCTTCCATGAGACGCCGACGTAATGCACCTCGACGACGCGTCCCGAGACGGCCTCATCACCGTCTCCGACGACGATGTCCTCTATCTCGAGCTGGTACGACGGCGCCTGATCGGACGGCACCACGACATCTGGCTTCTCACCAATCGCCACGACCCCACCCTACCGGTCGCGGACGGCCGACCGTATCCTTGGCGCCCGTCCTCGGAGTCGACGTGGCTGAGACCGCGCTGTCGATCGCGCGCAACAGCCCGGCAGCGGCTGGACGATTGCGTCCCTCCCGCGGCGACCGCCACGGCCGGCCGCGCCGAATCGATTGACATCGCCGCGGCCCGCTGCGACGCTTGCGCGCGATCGTCGATCGGCGACTCGGCAGGATGCGGAGAGAGATGCGATGGACGCTTTCGCGCTCACCTACGAAGGCTTCGATCCGGATCAGGAGGGGCTGCGCGAAGCGTTGACCTCCACCGGGAACGGATATCTGTGCGCTCGCGGCACCGCCGAGTGGGAGGATGCCGATGGGGTGCATTACCCGGGCACGTACGCCCATGGGGTCTATAACCGCGAAACCACCATCCTGGGCGGATTGCCGGTGCTCAACGAGGATCTCGTCAACCTTCCCAACTGGCTCGTGCTCAAGGTGCGGATCGAGGGCGAGGACGCAATCAGACTTGCCGACGTCGAGCTGCTCGACTACCGCCAGTCGTTCGACATCCGTAACGCCGTGGTCATGCGCGAGCTCCGCTTCCGCGATCGCAACTCACGTGTGACGAGGCTCCAAAGCCGCCGGTTCGTCAGCATGGCGGATGTCCACCACGCGGGGATCGAGTGGAGACTGACCGCGGAGAACTGGTCCGGGCGGGTCGAGGTCGTGTGCGCGCTGGATGGGCGCGTGACCAACAGCGGCGTCGCCCGCTACCAGCAGCTCGAGGGCCGGCACCTCGATCCGGTCTCCCCGCGGACGTTCGGGCCCGAGGTGATCGCGCTGAAGGTCCAGACGCGGCAGTCGAACCTGTACATCAGCCAGGCTGCGCGGAGCCGCGTCTTCCAAGGAACCAACCCGGTGGCGGTTCACCGCAGCCTCTACCAGACGGAGGACTACATCCAGCAGTTGCTGGCGTTCGAGGTCCGGGAGGGGGCCGCAGTCCGCGTGGAGAAGCTGGTCGTGTTCTCCACCTCCCGGGACCCGGCGACCAGCGACTCGCTGACCAAGGCGGGCACGTCGGCGGGGCGGAGCGGGGACTTCGAGACCGAGCTCGCGCGACATCGGTCGGCCTGGGAGGAGCTCTGGCGAGTGTGCGACCTGAGGGTGGAGGCAGACCCCGAGGTGCAGCGGCTGCTGCGCCTGCACACCTGCCACCTGTTGCAGGTGTGCTCGCGTCACACAGCCGACATCGATGCCGGGGTTCCGGCCCGCGGACTCAACGGCGAGGCCTACCGTGGACATGTCTTCTGGGACGAGCTGTACGTGTATCCGTTTCTCAACTATCGGATGCCCGAGGTCACTCGGGGCCTCTTGATGTACCGCTACCGGCGCCTGGACGAGGCGCGTGCGGCGGCCCACGAGGCGGGCTTCCGCGGCGCCATGTTCCCGTGGCAGAGCGGCAGCGAGGGCAAGGAGGAGACGCAACGAGTCCACCTCAACCCGCTCACGGGCCGCTGGGAGCCGGATCTCAGCCGCAACCAGCGGCACGTCAACGCGGCGATCTTCTACAACATCTGGCATTACTTCCAGGCCACTCAGGACCTGGCGTTCCTGCGCGACCATGGCGCGGAGATGATGCTCGAGATCGCACGCTTCTGGGCGTCGATCGCGCAGTTCAACCCGGAGCGGAACCGGTACGAGATCAACGGAGTGATGGGCCCTGACGAGTTCCACGAGAAATACCCGGGCGCGATCGCGGGGGGCCTTCGGAACAACGCCTACACCAACGTGATGGTGGCGTGGCTGTGCGAGCTTGCGCAGGAGGTCCTCTCGCTGCTACCCGGGAGCCGCGCGGAGGCGCTCAGGGACCGGCTTGGGCTCGGCGACGACGAGCTTCGCACCTGGGAGGACATGAGTCGCCGGATGTTCGTGCCATTCCAGGACGCGGGCATCATCAGCCAGTTCGAAGGCTGGGACCAGCTCGAGGAGCTCGACTGGGACGCCTATCGCGCCAAGTACGGAAACATCCAGCGGCTCGATCGGATCCTGCGCGCCGAGGGCGACGACCCCGATCGCTACAAGCTCGCCAAGCAGGCGGACACCGTGATGTTGTTCTACCTGTTCTCGTCCGAGGAGCTCCAGCGGCTGTTCGATCGCCTGGGCTACGAATACGGGCCCGACACGGTGAGCAAGAACGTCGCCTACTACGACCGTCGCACATCGCACGGCTCGACGCTCAGCTACGTCGCCTACGCCGGGGTCCTCGCGGCGCTGGACGCCGAGAGCTCGTGGGATCGCTTCCTCGTAGCCCTGAAGAGCGACGTCGGCGACGTCCAGGGCGGGACGACCAAGGAGGGGATCCACATGGGCGTGATGGCCGGCACGCTCGACCTCGTCCAGCGGAGCTACATGGGCACTCATGTCCGCGACGGGGTCCTTTGGTTCGACCCGCGGCTGCCGGCGCCGCTCGACGGTCTGTCGTTCTCGATGCAGTTCCGGCGGACGCCACTGCTGGTGACGCTCGCCAACGGCCGGCTGACGCTCGCTGCCCATCCCGAGGGAGTCAACCGGCCGATCAAGGTCGGGGTCGGAGAGCAAGTTCGCGATTTCGGCCCAGGAGACCGCTACACCTTCGAGCTGCGGCCTGCCCAAAACGTCAAGCAGCAACTCCACCGCTAGAGAGGAGCACGCGTGCCGAAACGATTCCAGGGAGCGATCTTCGACGTCGATGGAGTGCTCGTCGACTCGCCTCACGAGAAGGCCTGGCGCGAGTCGCTGCGCGAGCTGATGGAAAACGATTGGAGCGATATCCGCGATCAGACGACCTGGTCGCCCGAGGCGTTTACGTCCCGGGTCTACGAGGAGCAGATGTCCGGCAAGCCGCGAATGGACGGCGCCCGCGCCGCACTCGAGTACTTCCACGTGCCCGATGACGACGACCACCGCCTCGCCCAATACGCCGATCGCAAGCAGGCGATGGTCGTGCGTTTGATCGAGGCCGGGGACTTCACCGCCTACCCCGACGCCCTGCGCTTCATCATCCACGTCAAGGACTCGGGGATCCGCACCGCGGCCGCGTCCTCGTCCAAGAACGCCAAGTTGTTCCTGAGCCAGATCAGGCTCGACACGTTCGCCGAGGAGAACGGGATCACCTCGACTTCGCTGCGACCGGGTCTAACGCTGCTCGACTACTTCGACGCCGACGTCTCCGGGAGGGACTTCGCGCACGGAAAGCCCCACCCCGACATGTTCCTGGCTGCGGCGCAGGAGCTGGGGACCGCGCCCGAGGACTCGATGGTGATGGAGGACGCGGCGGCGGGCGTGCAGGCCGCCAAGGCCGGGCACATGGCGGCGATCGGCATCGCGCGTACAGACGACGCCGAGCTCTTGGCCGCCGCACACGCCGACATCGTGGTTACGAGCCTCGACGACGTTGATCTCGCGGCATTGCGCGATGGCCGTCTGGCGAGCAAGCGCGCGTAGCTGAGCCGCGGACCGGCGCCCTAAGAGCCCGCGCCGCCCGCCGGGTCGTCCAACTCGCGCCGGAGCTTCTCGACGAGACCCTCGAACAGCGGGTACGCCCCGGGGCCGTGCGCCTGGTGAATCGCGGGTCTCCAAAGTTCCCACCGCTCGACCAGGGTGCGCCCCAGCAGCAGCTTGATCAGCTCCAGATCAAAGGCGCCCCACCGCTCGAGCGCGGCCAACTGCTCGAAGTAGTCGAGCTCGCGGTAGAGCACCCACGCCTCGGGGGCATCGGCGGCAACGTACGCAGCGAAGGCGTCCCGTAGCTCGTCGCCGGACTTGAATCGCGCGACCATCCGGCGCGTCTCGACGAGCGCGTCGTCATTCCAACGCCGGAAGAACTCGGCCGCCATCTGCGCCTCGCGGGTTCTGCGCGTCTCTCGCGCCTGCTGCGCCGCAAACACCGCTGCGGCGAAACCGCCGAGTAGACCGATGGCCAGGACGGACGTAGCGATCGCCGTCACCGCGGCCCAGTTCACGGCCGCGATCAGCAACGCTCATCTCCCATCTGTCGCCCACGATCAGGCTCGGTCATAGGGCGAGCACGATACGAGGTCGGGCTGTCCACGACGGCCCGGCGTGGCACGGCCGCGTGCGCTGTTCACGAATACGAGCACGATCCCAGCACCGACTCGCATGCGCTCGAAGCTGCCGCTGCGCTCGGGGTAGACCCCGCTCGGTCAGCGCCTCCTGCTCCCGACGTACGTCGACGAACTCCGCCGCGACGCTACCCCCGACGCGAGAGCGTTCCGGGCAGGCTGAACTGCCGAAAGACGGTGTTGTCGGCGAACCACGTGATCGCGGAGATCCGGTCGCGCTCGAGGGTCAGGACAAATAGCGAGAACGCCTGCGCGATGTCGGTCTCGGGCCCTTGGAGGTAGCACCCGAACGCGGGTTGTGTGTTCGCGCGCGTCCGGACCAGCCGCATTGGCGACCCGCGGCGTTGCTCAGCGCCACGCAGAAATTCGCCGATAGCGATACGTCCCTGGTAGGCGTGCGGGAGGGGCGGCATGGTCAGCCACGCGTCATCGGTCAGCAGCGCGACTATCCCGTCGACGTCGCCGTTCTCGACCGTTTCGGCAAAGCGGCCAACGACCTCGCGCTCGAGCTTGGAGTCCGGGAGGGGCGCTCGTTCGCGCCCGCTGGCCGGCAGTCGCGTTTCGAATGCCGCCCTCGCGCGGCGCAGCAGGCTGTTGACTGCCGCGTCGGTCGTCTGGAGCATCTCGGCGACCTCCGCGGCGCGGTAGCCGAGCACGTCGCGCAGGACGAGCGCGGCGCGCTGCGGCGGCGGTAGGTGCTGAAGGCCGACGATGAACGCCAGCGCCATCGCCTCTTTGGTCTCGTACCGTGCCTCCGGTCCGGGAGACTCGTCCGGGATCCCGTCGAGGAGAACGTCGGGGTAGGGTTGGAGCCAGACTGGGTCGTTCCAGCGTGTCGGCTCCGGCATCTGGAGGATCCGCTGGTCCTCGGCGCGCCGCCCGCTCGCCCGCAGGGCATCCAGGGAGCGGTTGGTGGCAATCCGGTACAGCCAGGCCCGGACCGATGCACGTTCCTCGAACTGCCCGAGGCCGCGCCATGCCGCGAGCAGCGTCTCCTGGAGCAGGTCCTCGGCTTCCTGCGCCGACCCAACGATCCGGTAGATGTGCAGCTGGAGCTCGCGCCGGTAGGGGTCGGTCAGTTCGCGGAACGCATCGTCGTTGCCGGCCCGTGCACGCGCGAGGGTCCGCTCGGTCATGGGGCCCATCCTCGCACCGACGCTTCCTTTCACACGCATCACGACTAATGACGTCGGCGAGGCTCGAAATTCGCCGCTCAATTTTCGTCGCGGTCAACGCCTCAACAAACGCACTCAACAACCGCCCAATCGAAGGAGAATCGAGATGGCAAAGATCGTGGTCAGCACGAACGTAACTCTGGACGGAGTGGTTCAGGATCCGGATGGTCAGGAGGGCTTCAGACTGGGCGGCTGGTTCGGCCAGTTTGGGGACAAGGATCTCGCAGCGTGGGCCGAGGCCTCGGCCGCTGAGGCGGTTCGCAGCGAAGCCCTGCTCCTCGGTCGCCGCAGCGACGAGTGGTTCGCGAACCGGTGGCTGGAACGCGACAGCGAATGGGCGGACCGGTTGAACAGCATGCCCAAGTACGTCGTGTCCTCCACGCTCGAACATCCTCGCTGGAGCAACGCAACCGTTCTCAAGGGCGACGTGGTCGACGAGGTCTCGCAGCTCAAGCAGCAGCTCGACGGGGAAATCGTCGTCTACGCCAGCTACCAGCTCGATCGCACTCTGCTCGAGCACGACCTCGTCGACGAACTGCGGCTCGTCGTCTTCCCGGTCGTGCTCGGGGCCGGCAAGCGCCTCTTCGGCGAGATCAGCGACAAGAAGCCCATCCGCCTCCTCCACACGAGCACCATCGGTGAGGGCCTCCCGCTCCTCACCTACGAGATGGTCCGGTCGGGTCGGCTATGACGTAGATCGACGCGGGCAACACGCCTTCGGCAGTCCGGACGTCAACGGCGATGCGACGATAGCCGGCGCCCTCAAACGCGTCGAGCCGGGGCCAGTGTTCGGGCAGCGCGCGGGACTCGAACACGAACACCTCGATCGGCGCCTCGTCGGGGTCGAGGACGAGGCCCGGGTACCCCAAGTTCGCACCCCAGCCGGCTTCGATCAGCGTGCCGCGCACATGTCCGACGATCCACCGTCCGGGCAGATCGCTGAGCTGCCCGTGGTTCTGACGCCCCGGCGCCAGAGTGCCGTACGTGGCCAGCCGCGTCTCCGCCTCACCCGTAACCCTTTGGCCGGTCGTCATTTCGGGAATAGCCTGCCACATGGCGCCTGGGTGCTGCCAGTGCCTGGGTGAGGTGGTCGCGGCGCGCTAGGCGCAGCGTCAGCCGGCGCGGAGTGCGCAGGTGACGGCGCTGAGTCCACGCCGCCAGAAGCATTCGACCTCGTCGAACCCCGCGTCGCGCAACGCACGCAGCTCAGCGTCGAGAGGGAAGTATCGGTCCTCTGCAGCCCAGGATGCGAAATGTCCGCGCGCCTCCGTATCACTGATCCCGTGATCACGCATCCGGTCCGACATACGATCAAACACGAGGCCGTTCAGTCGCTCGCCCTCGGTCACTGCCGCGTCGAGGTTCACCATCACGCCACCCGCCGGCAGTGCGTCGTGTATTGCCCGATACAGCTCGGTCTTGACCTCGAGCTCGTGGACATGGTGGAGCGCCAACGAGGCGACGACCGCGTCCGCGGCTGGCAACGGATCTAGAAAGCTTGCCTGCTGAAAGCAGACCCGATCCCCATACCTCGCCAGCCGCAGGCGAGCCTCGGCGAGCATGTCCGCATCGACGTCAAGCACCGTGACACGCACGCCCGACAGGCCGTCCAACACGGCTGAGGAAAGTGCACCCGTGCCGCCGCCCAGATCGAGGATGTGACCGTCGGCCGGAGCAAGCGCCGCGAGCACCTCGACACCGGTTGCGATCATCTCGTCGTAGTACGGGATGAACCGCCGGATCTGAACGTCGTAGGCCGCCGCATCGACGCGGAGGTGACGTTTGACCGAGTGCGGCTCAGCGGACATGGTGACGGAGCCTACACCGGGCTAACGAACCGGCTGGGCGATCGCGATGAGGTTGCCCTCGCTGTCGAAGAAGAAGGTGCCGAGCTCGCCGCTGCCCTTGCTCGGGTAGTTGTCGGGGGCGGCGATCGTGTCCCCGCGGGCATCGAACCCGGACATCTCGAAGCGCTCGAAGATCACACCCCGGGATCGCAGGTCAGCGAGGGTCGCCTCGAGGTCCTCGACCTCGAATCCCATCTGGGTCGATGTCCCCGACGGCGCCCCCGCCGAGCTGAAGAGATGGAACTCGGTTGGCCCGCAGACGTAACGCAGGCCGCCGGTGCGCTCCTCGATTGGGTCGAGGCCGAGCTTGTCGTGGTAGAAGGCGCGCGCTCGCTCGAGGTCCTGAGCGGGGAGCTTGGTGACGGCGTGGGCACTGCCGAGCGGTCCGGGCATGGTCGTCTCCTCGGGTGGTCGAGGGTGTTGAGGACGAGACTGCGCGACGGCGTCGAACTCATCGCCGTAGTCACCGGATCGTCGGCGGACGCAAACTGAGCGCGCTCTTGCGATCCCGCGGAATCGCCTGCGGGCAGGGCGGCTAAGGTACCGGGGTGGCTACGGCTGAGACTCGCGATCTAACGCTTGAGAGTCCACGGTTGGACCGCCGGAGCCAGAACCTGGTGTTCGGGACGATCGTGTTGGGGCTGTTGATGGCGGCGTTGGATCAGACGATCGTCTCGACCGCGTTGCCGACGATCGTTGGCGACCTGGGCGGAGCGGGGCATCAGTCGTGGGTCGTGACCTCCTACTTGCTGGCGGACACGATCACCGTGGTAGTCGTGGGCAGGTTTGGCGATCAGTTCGGCCGCAAGCTCGTCTTCCAGGTCAGCACGATCGTGTTCGTGATCGGGTCGGCGTTCAGCGGGGCTGCGCAGAGCATGGAGTGGCTGATCGCCGCGCGGGCGATACAAGGGGTCGGTGCCGGTGGGATCACGGTCACGGCGACCGCGTTGATCGGTGATGTGATCCCGCTTCGCGAGCGGGGCGCATACCAGGGAGCGCTCGGGGCCGTGTTCGGGGTCACGACGATCATCGGGCCGCTTCTGGGCGGCTATTTCACCGATCATCTGTCTTGGCGTTGGGCGTTTTACGTGAATGTGCCGATCGCGGTGGTGGTGGTCACGATGGCCGCGGTCACGATCCCGGCAGTCCGCGCGACGGCCCGGGCGATCATCGACTGGGCCGGGATCGTGTTTGTCGCGATCGGGGCGGGCGGGTTGACGCTGGCGACGAGTTGGGGCGGGACGACATACGCGTGGGGGTCGCCGCAGATTCTGGGGTTGATCGGCGTGTCTTTGATCGCCTTGGCCGCGTTTGTGGTCGTCGAGAAGCGCGCGGCAGAGCCGATCCTGCCGATGCGGCTGTTCTCGAGCCGTGTGTTCTCGGTGTGCAGCGCGCTGGCGTTGGTCGTCGGCTTTGCGATGCTCGGATCGATCACGTTCCTGCCGACGTTTTTGCAGTTCGTCGATGGCGTCTCGGCTACGAGTTCGGGGGTGCGGATGCTGCCGCTGGTGGCCGGTCTCTTGACCACGTCGATCGCGGCCGGAACGATCGTCGGTAAGACGGGCCGCTACAAGATCTTTCCGGTTGCGGGAACGCTGATCATGGCGGTCGGTCTGTACTTGATGTCGCGTTTGAACGAGCACACGTCGACGCTGGCGACGAGTTTGTACATGGTCGTCCTCGGCGCCGGGATCGGCCTCTGCATGCAGGTGCTGACGCTGATCGTTCAAAACACCTCGAGCTATCAGGATCTGGGGGTCGCGACGTCGGGGGTGACTTTCTTTCGGACGCTCGGCTCGTCGTTCGGCGCGGCCGTGTTCGGGTCGCTGTTCGCGAACTTCCTCGCCAGTCGACTGCCGGATGCGTTGCGCGCCAGTCCGGGCGTCAACCCGGCGGTCACACACACGCCCAAGGCGCTGCACGCGCTGCCGGCTGAGCAGATCCAGCCGATCGTGCACGCCTACGCGCAGTCGCTCGAGAAGGTGTTCCTGTGGGCGATCCCTGTTGCGCTCGCGGGCTTCTTGCTCTCGTTGGCGCTCAAGGAGGTGCCGTTGCGCGATAGCGCAAGAGCGAGCGCCGGCGACCTCGGCGACGGGTTCGGGATGCCGGCCCAGCAAAGCTCCGAGCAATGCCTGGAGCGCGCGGTCGCCGCGATCCTCCGCGAGCGAGGACGAGAGCACGGACCCCGCATCCTCGAGCGGTCCGGGACGAGCCTCACGACCGCGGGGGCTTGGGGCGTGATCCAAATCATGCGGTTCGCGTACGTGCGCGGCGGCGCGGACATCGACGAGATTGCGCGCTGGTACCGGCTCCCCGCCGCGGTGCTGGAGCCAACATTCGAGCAACTCGCCGGCGAGGGCATGGTCGCTCGTTCCAACGGTTCGCTCACGCTCACCCCTGCCGGACAGGCAGAGGGCGCCCGGCTCACACAGGCACTCCGCGCGTGGCTCGTCGAGCAACTCGCGGACTGGAAACTGAACCCCGACAACGAACAGATCGACGGGGCGCTTGACCACATCGCCCGCCGGATGCTCAACGACGACGAAACCGACAGTGGCCAGCCACAGCTCGCCGCCGCGACGGCACCCGCGGGCTCCTGACGGCTACTCGGTGGCTCCCTGAGCCAATTCAGCCACCGGCTGCCATTCGCGCCAGGTCGCCAGACGGCCCTCGTAATCCGCCTCGGCGATGCCCAACGGCGTCGCGCCGAAGAACACTCGCAAAGGCGGAGGGTTGGCGTCGACGACGCGCATGATCGCGGCGGCTGAGGCGGTCGGGTCACCCGGCACGTTGCTGGCCCGCCATTGCTGCTGACGCTCGCGCAGCCCGTCGTAGGCGGGGTTGGCGTCTGAGCGTTTGGACGACGGTCCGCTCCAGTCCGTCGAGAACCCGCCTGGCTCGACCAGCGTGACGTTGATCCCGAACTCCTTGACCTCCTGAGCAAGCGCCTGGCTGATCCCTTCGAGCGCCCACTTCGATGCGTGATAGATCCCCACGCCGGGAAACGCCGAGATCCCCCCGATCGACGACACCTGGACTATGTGACCGGTGCCCTGCCGGCGCAGGAACGGCAGGGCGGCCTGCGTTATCCATAGCGCGCCGAACAGGTTGGTCTCAATCTGGGCGCGAGCTTCCTGCTCGGAGATCTCCTCCACCATCCCGAAGTGGCCATAACCCGGCGTTGTTGACGACGACATCGAGTCGCCCGAAATGCTCGTGTGCCTGCCTGACGGCGCCGAACGCCGCCTCGCGATCGGTCACGTCGAGCACCAGCGCGAGCAGCGCGTCGCCGTGTTCGGCTTTGAGGTCGTCGAGCGTGCTCGGGTCCCGCGCGGTGGCGGCGACGCGGTCGCCGCGCTCCAGAGCCGCCTTCGTCCACTCGCGCCCGAAGCCGCGTGAAGTTCCGGTGATAAACCAGGTCTTCGTAGCCATGGGCCGATCCTACTAACCGACTCGCCGGCGGCAGTGAGAGCGGTGGAACGAATGTGCGCGAACGCGCTGATAGGCGATGATTTTTCGCCGGCCGCGCGGTCGAAGCTCCCGAGACCCACACCCGAGGAGGAATGAACGATGAACAGCCGCAGTCGACCCCGATGATCACTCTCTACGAGCATCCGTTCGCGCTCTACTGCCAGAAGGTTCTGGTCGCACTCAACGAACTGGGCGTCGACTACGACGTCCTCGAGGAGCAGCGCGACTTCGATCGCGCTCAGCTGGCCGAGCTGTGGCCACCGGCGTCGATCCCGGTGCTGCGGGACGGCGACAACGTGATCGGCGAGACGTCGATCATCATCGAGTACGTCGCGGGTGCGCGGCTGGTGCCCTCGCTCGAAGCCCGCAAGTGGGACCGCCTCTGCGACCAGTACATCTCCGACTCCGTGCAGGCGATCGTCTTTGAGGCGATCGCGGAGCGCTTCGACGATCGCACGGTGAGCCAGGCGCGGGGCCGTCTCGAGATGGCCTACGGCATGCTCGAGGCGCAGCTGGCCGAGAACGAGTTGCTGGCCGGCGACACGTTCACGATCGCCGATTGCGCCGCCGCACCGGGGCTGTTCTACGCCCTGGCGATCCATCCCTGGGACGAGGACACCCATCCGCAGCTGACGCGGTACTACCGCGCGCTCGCACGGCGGCCGTCCTTCGCCAAGGTGATCGCGGACGCGCGGCCCTACCGGCAGCTATTCCCGCTGCCGTGGCCGAGCGACTTCGACCGCTACCACTGACGGGGGTGCTCAGCACATCTTCCGGGCGATCGCCGCGTCCTCACGGTGAACGACGCCGAGGATGTCCTGGTCGGCGGGCGTGGTCGCGAAGGGGACGATCAGGTTCGGCACGTGGAACGACCGGCCCGCCGACAGCTGGGTGCCGGCCAGATTGATGCTGAGCTGCATGGTGATCTCGTTGGTGCCGATAACCCCGGCCGAGCTTTCGATCGATTCTGAGTTGGCCGGCGCGACCTCGTACTGCCACCGGATCGGGCGGAAGGAGAAGGGCGTGGCGAGTCGGCCCGAGCGGGAGAGGTTCGACTCCTGCTTGGCGAAGCGCACGAACGCCGTCGAGCTGTCGACGAACGTGATCCCGTGGGCGGCGCACGCTCGAAACAGGTCGTTGGTCACGGTCGCGGTGTAGTCCGGGTAGCTCGGCGGGCCAGTGAAGACGCGCTCGTCCTCAAGCGTGACCCGATCGACGGTCACCACCGAGCCCGGTTTCAGCCGAGTCGCCGACGCTGCGCTCGCCTCCTGCTTGGCCGGCGCCGCGGGTGCGCGCGCGCTGCCGTGGGAGCGCACCCGGACCGGTGCGCTCAGCGAGGTGAACGGCTCATCGCCGAAGGTCGCGGTGCCGACGAAGATCCATGTCCCCGACGGCAGCGTGAGGTGGTACGTCCCAGATCCGGTCAGCGGTCCGGTCGCGCCGATCACGCCGTGGGCGTTGAGCGCCTCGACGCCAAGCGGCGTCATGCCGGCCGGCAGTCCGGTCACGCTGCCGTGCACGGTCCCAGCGAGCGACGGCGAAGCAACAGTCAGGGCCAGTACCGCTCCCAAGCCCGCCAGCCGTCGAGCGCTCGTCATGGCCGGGAGCATACGTCAGCGCCCGGGCCGCCAGGCGCTTACGGCTCCGCCGCAGCCCGCAGAAGCCGAGCTTTCTGTTCCTGGAACTCGTCCTCGGTGAGCACTCCGGAGTCCCGGAGCCTGCCGAGGCGTTCGAGGTAATCGATCAAGTCTGCCGTCGGCGGCGAGCTTGGCGCCCGTGGCGCGGTGGGATCTCGACTGGGATCGAGGACCGGAGCGGGTTCGGCAGACAGAGTCGGTTCGGCACGCGGAGTGGGTTCGGCATCCGGAGTGGGGTCGGCAAGCCGCGTCGCAATTTCGTTGACCGTTGCCACGAATTCCCGCGCTTCCTGGTGCACGCGGGACGCGCCGGCCGGCAACGACGCTGAGATCGCGACGCGCGGGCCGTCGATCGTCAGCACGACCCGGCGCGTGTCGCGGAGTCCGTGCCTGCTCCCGGACGAGTCAACTCGAGCGGTTGCGCCGATGATCGAGCCGGACTTCTTTTGGTACTCGATGCGTCCGCTTCGGTATACCTTGATCGATCGGATGGACGGGGCAAAGACGGCAGCGGGTCTCTCCTTATCGGCCATCGATCACCTGAATCCTCCTGTCCCGCGTCACCCCATCGAGTGGATCTTGCGCGGCTCGATCGTGAGGATCACACGCGTCTGGTCACGGCCGCCATACCACGGATACGGGGTTCCGAGGTAGCGCTGGGCGAGCTGTTCGATGTGCTCGGCGGCGCCGTCGGTGGTGACACTCAAGACCTCGCCGCGAACGGAGTAATACCGGGTGGGGTTGCTCGGGTCTGACACGGCCACAGCCACGCGAGGGTCTCGTCTGATGTTCTTGACCTTCTGAAAGCCATCCACGGTGTTGATCAGAATGTGCGCCCCGTCTGTGTCGACCCAGGTCTGGGTTAACTGTGGCGAGCCGTCGGGCATCACCGTCGAGATGAAGCACGGACTCGCCTGACGCAGCAGAGCGACTAGATCTTCAGGGAGGCTCTCGGGCACTCGGGTCTCCTCTCTCGTGGGAGTCTCAAGCCTACCCCGCGACTGTCAGGCATTGAGGACGGCGCCCGAGTCCCCGGTAGATCAGCGTCCGGGCGCCGCCCACATCTTCGGCGCGATCACGGTTGCGGATGTGACACGACCGAGATTCCGGCGGCTCGCAGCTTGGCTTCGACGCCGCTGAGCGTCCAGATCTCCTCTGCGTTGAAGCAACCGGACGGAGGCGGCTCGGTGCGCAGAGCGTCGGCGAGCACGACCGTGGTGCGGGCGGCGGACGGCGAGCCGCCGACGCACTCGACGGTGCGGGCGGCTAACCGCCGTCCGTGGCGAATCGCCGCGATCCAATGCGCGACCGGCTCGTTGCCGTTGGTCCCGTTGACGCGCTGCTTGCGCAATTCGATCAGCGATCTCGGCATGCTCGCCATCGCCCCCGCGCTGTTGATCCCCAGCAGCCGTTCATGAATCGCCGGCTCGGCGATGCAGACGTACTGACGAATGATCCGGCCCTCGGCGATGCCGCCGAGCCAGCCGGCGTCGCCCTCGCCAAAGCCCAGACAGCGGCGCTCGCCGAACGGGCTCGGGAGTCGAACGAGCGCGGTTCGGTGCCGCGACACGGCGGTCAAACCGCGGTGGATGAAATCGGCGCTTGCCGGTCCCCGGGGGACCGAAAGGGACAGCGTGAAGACGATCTCGAGCTCACTGGCAGCGGGGTGGAGCCCAAGCAGGTCGGCCGCCACGATCGTGGTCACCCCCGGCGCCAGGCCGGCGTTCATCACGACGGTTCCCCGTGCTCCGCCGCCGACCGCGCGAAGCGAGCGTGCCGCCGCGGCGGGGAGATCGGAGACGTTGATCAGCGCACCGCCGTGCTCGAGCACGTGCCGCTCGGCGAGCAGGTCGGGATGCGGCACCGTGTTGACGACGAGCTCGTGCTCGTCCACGACGGCGGCTATCGAATCGCGCCGGTTGAGGTCGATCTCGATCTGTCCCGGCCGCGGTCGCCGCGCGCCGGATCGCACCACCCAGCCAGCGGCTTCAAACGCGTGGACCGTCAGCGCGCCGAGTACGCCTTGAGCCCCGATTATGAGAGCGCGGTTGGTGCCTCGGGCTTCCATGACGAGTTGCTTCCGCTTCGGCTGCGACCGTGGACCGCGATCCTACGACCGCGCCCGCCAGTTGAGGAGGACCAAGTGACCCCTCGTTCCGTAGACCAATCTCGGTCAGCGCCGAGCGCCGCCGCCGGGTGACCGCCGGACGGGCGCGATCGCTAGAGGCCGACAGCAGCCGCCAGCTCGCTGACGGCGCGCGGGATCGCCGACTCCACGGTCAGCCCGTAGCCGAGCACCAGCGCGGGACCGAGCGGCGCCGTGACGGCACAGTCGTCGTGGAGGGTGTGGATCGCCACGCCGCGGCTTGACGCCGCGTCGCTGATCGTTGCCTCACTGGTGCCATCGGGCAGCCACACGATCACGTGTAGCCCAGCCGCGGCGCCGCCCACCGACGACTCGGGCAACGACTCCGCGAGCGCTCCGATCAGCGCGTTTCGGCGGGAGTGATACACGCGACGGGTGCGGCGGAGGTGGCGGTCGATCTCGCCGCGTTCGAGCAGCGTCGCGTAAGCGGCCTGGGTCAGGACGCTCGGCGCGACGCGGGAGACTCCCTGCTGGGCCGCCATCTCGCCGACGAGATGGCTCGGAACCAGCGCCCATCCGAGCCGTACACCCGGCGCGAGCGTCTTGCTGGCCGTGCCCACGTACGCGACACAGTCAGGCGCGAGCCCCTGGAGGGAAGCGATCGGCTCGCGGTCGTAGCGATACTCCGCGTCGTAATCGTCCTCGACGATCAGCGCCCCGCGGCGTCGAGCCCAGGCGATCAGCTGGGCTCGACGGACCGGAGCCAGAACCGCGCCCGTGGGATATTGGTGCGCGGGAGACAGCGCGACCGCGTCGACGTCGACGTTCTCCAGCTGAGCGACGTCGAGACCGTGTTCGTCGACCGCGATCGGGACCGCCTCGAGCCCGGCCTGCACGACCGTCTCCGGGATCGCGCGCCACCCCGGATCCTCGACGGCGATCCGGGCAGCGCCCCGTTGCCGAAGCGTCTGCCAGATGACCGACATGGACGGTGCCGCCCCGGTGGCGATGAACACTCGCTCCGGCTCGGCGACTACTGCGCGCACGCGCCCGAGATACTCGGTCAGGGCGACGCGAAGCTGACGTAGGCCGCGGCGCGACCCGTACGAGAGGGCCGCGTCGGGCAGCTCGCGCAGAACGGTCGTCATCGCGGACTGCCACTCGCGACGCGGAAAGTAGGACAGGTCCGGTAGGCCGCTGCGCAGGTCGTACCGAATTCGCGGCGCTGCACCGGACGGCGCGCGTGGCGCGGGCGGCTGGTGCGCAAGCCCATCGGCGATCCTCGTCCCGTCTCCGGAGCGGGCCACGAGATACCCCTCGGCGACCAGTTGCGAGTACGCCTCGACGACGACGCCCCGCGACACCTGGAGCTCATCGGCGAGGAGGCGGCTCGGCGGCAGCTTCGCCCCGGCGCGTAGACGTCCCGAACGTATCCCCGCGCGCAACTCGCGCTCCAACTGGGCGCGCAACGGCGCCGCTCGATCCAATGCGAGATGGATGTCCACTGGCCGAGATCGTAAGACCACACCGATCGGACTGAGCGCCCGATGCGCCGTCTTGGTCCTGTCATCGCCCCACGGATTGGACCTTCCGCCCGGGCCAGCAACGACCTACCTTGGCCAGTATGAGCAGCGAGATCCGCTCGGACCTGATTGATCGGCTGATCGAGCTGTACTGCGACTGGCGAACCGGATGCTGGGACGTGCGGGCTGCCTATGAGCGGTTCTCGGACGCGCCGGCCCCCGATCGGGCGGTGGCGTTCGCGGCGTACGCGGCCGCACTCGATCAAGAGGAGTCCGCGTGCGAAGCCTACGCGGCCCAAATTCGAGCGATCCAATCGCGGCACGTCGACGCCGGCGGGGGTACCGGCGCGCACTCTCGTCGGCAGCACGCGAACCTCCGCTGAGCGTCGCACATCCGCGACCAGCGGCTTGGTCCAGGAGACGGCTCGGCAATCGCCTGCTGTTGGTCGCCGGCGCCTAGGCGGCGGTCACCGACCGCAGATCCTCGAGCGACTCGTCCATCAGCCGACGGAAGGCCGTCGGGTCATCCTGCTCCACCCAGTGGGCGAAGGCGACGTGAAAGACGGTCACGCCGGCCTGGGCGGCGAGGATCGCTGCGTTCGCTGAAACGCCTCGCTCGACCAGCGCAGCCTTGATCGCGCCGGCGAGGTTCTGCAGCTTGATCAGCTCACGCTCCTGCAGCTCCGGGTTGGCCTCGATGATCCCGGCGCGGATCCCGGCGAAGTCGTGACGCTCGGTGAACATCTCCGCGACCGGATCGAGTCCGGCCGTGACGATCGCGAGCGGAGTCGCGTCCGCCGGGGCGCCGGCAACCCCCTCGAGCCAGAGGCGCTGGAGCTCGTCGCTGCCGCTGAACAGCACCTCGCGCTTGTCCGAGAAATAGCGAAAGAAGGTGCGCTTCGTCAGCCCCGCGCGCTCGGCGATCTCGGCGACGGTCGTCGCCTCATATCCCTGCTCGTCGAACAGTTCGATCGCGGCGCTCATCAGGCGGCCCTGGGCGTCCGGTTTCCAGCGCGACATCTTGAGCAGGGTAGTCGATGGACCAGTCTGATGACACCAGGTGACATCCTGGTGCTATTGTGATGGCACCAGGTGACATACACCCACCGACTGGAGAATCCAATGCGCGTATTCGTAACCGGCGCCTCGGGGCACATCGCCTCCGCCGTCATCCCCGAACTTCTGGGCAACGGCCACGAGGTCGTCGGCCTGGCCCGCTCGGACGTATCCGCTGAGACCGTCGCCGCGCTCGGCGCCGAGGTGCACCGCGGCGATCTCGACGACCTCGATGGTCTGAGGGCCGCCGCCGCGGAGGCCGACGGCGTGATCCACCTCGCCTTCAAGCACGAGGCGATGCGCACGGGCGACTTCATGGGCGCGGTCTCCGCCGACATGGCGGCCACCCAGGCGATCGGCGAGACCCTCGTCGGCACCGGCAAGCCGTTCGTGTCAACCGGCGGCACGCTGATGCTAGCCATGGCCGGGATCACCGGACGCTCCGGCACCGAGGACGACCAGGCCGAAGGCGGTCCGCGGACCGACGCAGCGAACTACACGATCAGTCTGGGGCAGCGGGGCGTTCGGTCTTCGGTCGTGCGGCTCGCGCCGATGGTCCACTCAGAGCTCGACCATCACGGCTTCACGCCCGCGCTCATCGGCTTCGCCCGTGAGAACGGCGTTGCGGCCTACACCGGCGACGGCACCAACCGGTGGCCGGCGGCGAACACATACGACATCGGCGTGCTCTACCGGCTGGCGCTGGAGAAGGCCCCCGCCGGCTCGACCTTCCACGGCGTCGGTGACACGGGCATCTCACGCAAGGTGATCGCCGAGACGATCGCCGGCAAGCTAGGGGTCGAGACCAAGAGCATCTCGGATGAGGAGGCGCCGCAGTATCTGGGCTTTCTCGCCGCCTTTGCCGGCTTCGACAACCCGACCTCAAACGACAAGACGCGCGAGGTGCTGAGCTGGGAGCCGACCCATGCCGGCTGGGTCGAGGACGTGGAGACGGGCCACTACTTCGCCTGAGGCACGGCCCTGGGTCCGCGACGGCGACGGTGCTGCTGGTCGGAGACCAGCAGCACCGTCACGGTGTTCGCCCTCGATACTGCTGGCACGGGAGACCGCGTACGCCCAATCCTTCGATCGCGAACACTCGACCTGCGTCGGGTTGGCGGGCGAGGGCGGCGTCGTCGAGATCTGCCCGGGCGGTGGTGACGAAAAGGGTGGCCCGGTCGGGTCCGCCGAACGCGCAGGAGGTCGGTCGCTCGACCGGGATCGACACGTTGGCGAGGAGCGATCCGTCGGGTGCGTATCTGTTGACAGCGCCACCGCCCCAGAGCGCGACCCAGATTCCACCTTCTTCGTCGACCGTGAGCCCGTCGGGTACGACCCCCGGATCGTCGATCTGCACGAGCGTTCTGCGGTCGCTGACGGCACCGGTGGAGCCGTCGAAGTGGAACGCGTCGACACGGCCGGTGCCACTGTCGTTGAGATACATCACGCTGCCCTCGGGACTCCAGCCGATGCCGTTTGAGATCGTCAGGCCGGTGAGCACCGTCGTGCAATCTCCGTCGAGTTCGAGGCGGTACAGCGAACCGGCTCCGGGCGACTCGTCGTAGGCCATCGTCCCGGCCCAGAAGCGCCCCTGCGAGTCGCACGCACCGTCGTTCATCCGCACGTCGGTGCGGTCTCCTTCGGGCTGGGCGAGCTCGTGGACCTGACCGCTGTCATCGACGAACAGAAATCCTGGTCCCGCGGCGAGCACGTAGCCGCCTCGGGCCGCGGGCGCGACTGCTCCGATGTGACGGTCGAACGAGATCGTCTCGACACGATCGAGTGCGCCGTCCGCCGCCAGCGTTCCTCGGTGCATGTGACGCCCGAGGATGTCGACCCACAGCAGCTCCTGGCGCTGTTCGTGCCACCGGGGGCCCTCGCTGAGCAGTCCTGGCGTTCCCGACCAGGCCGTCACCTCGGGCGCCGTCATGCGGTGAGGTCCACCACGACCTTGATGTCTTCGGGCTGCCGGTCGAGCGCCTCGATCCACCGGCCGAGGGGGACGCGGCGGGTGATCAGTTCGCTCAGCCATGAGGGATCGGCGGCCGCGAGCGCGACGGCGGCCTGTTCCCAGTGACGCTTGCCGGCGTTCACGGTCCCGAACAGGACCACGTTGCGCAACACCATGGCGCGGTTCAAGGCAGTGGCGTCGACGTCGAGGTTCGGGTCGAGGCTCATGAGGCCTGTCAGGCACATGATCCCTCCGCTGACCAATCTGCTAGCGGCTGACCTACCGACCGCTCCGAGCCCGGTGCACTCGATGACGACATCCACCTCTACGCCGATGTCGGCCGCGTCTCCGGCGTGATAGCGCGCGCCGAGGGCCTCCACGAGATCGCGTTTTGCGCCGGCTACCGCGAGATCCACGACGTGGACCTCGTAGCCGCGCTGCACGCCGAGCAGGCATGCCATCAACCCGATCGGCCCGGCGCCGGTGATCAGTGCCTTGCCCTGCACAAAGAACCCGCGGCGTGAGATCTGGTCCACCTGATCCCACGCTTTGGCGAGCACCGACGCCGGTTCCAACAGCACACCGAGGTCGCCCAGCCCCGAGGGTATGCGGACCGCGAATTCCGGTTCCAGGCGCCATTGCTCGCTTCCGTATCCGTGGAGGCGGACGATGCCGCGCTCGCCGAAGCGGTCGTTGCGGCACATGTCCCACGCTCCGGCGGCGCACGCGGGACACGGCACCGGATCGGGCCGGCGCACGATCCCGACGACCAGATCGCCGCGAGTGAAGCCTGACCCGGCCGGCGCGTCGAGCACCTCGCCGAGGCTCTCGTGGCCGACGATCAGCTTCGCGTCGTTGGGGGGCGGTGTGCCGTATGAGCCGTCCGCGATCTCCCGGTCGGTCCCGCACACACCGATCGCCAAGCCGCGCACCAGGAGTTGACCGTCACGTGGGTCCGGGTCCGGGACTTCCTCCACGGCGGCGGTCCCTTGGTGCCCCGGTGTCACGGTCATCGCGCGCATCTTGCGAGCGTGACATCGCGCGGCCCCGTGCGCTTCACCCGATTCGGGGGATGACGACGCCGGCAGCGGCTCGGACCATCGGTCGGGTGGCCCCATCGCCGACCGACGAGCTCGACGTGGTGGTCATCGGCGCCGGGCCTGCCGGTGTGGTCGCGTCGCTCCGGGCGGCGCGGCTCGGAGCCCGAACGGCGTTGATCACCCGCGATGAGTTCGGGGGAATGGCCGCGAATGATGGCCCCGTCCCGGTGCGCACGCTCGCGCAGGCAGCCCGGCTGATCCGCGAGGCGAGGCAGCTCCCCCGCTACGGGATCACGTGCGGTGAGCTCTCGCTGGACTACTCCCAGCTGCTGGCTCGCGTCCGTGAGGTGACCGAAGACGTGCGCACCCACTCGCTGCTGCGCGATGATCTGAACGCTGCCGGAGTGGCGATCCACGAGCACGCCGGCACGGCGCGGTTCGTCGATCCCCACACTGTCGAGAGCGACAGCGCGCCGCGGCTTCGAGCGGACAAGCTCATCATCTGTACAGGGGGAACGCCGCGGCAGCTCGCGGTTCCCGGGTTCGAACTCACCGCGACGCACAGCGACGCGTGGCACCTGTCCGCGGCGCCGGAGTCGCTGCTCGTACTCGGCGCCGGCGCGACCGGCGTGCAGGTGGCTTCGATCTTCAACGCGCTCGGCTCCCGCGTCCAGCTCGTCGAGGTTGCTCCACGGATCTTGATGAGCGAAGACGAGGACGTCTCCGCAGCGGTCGGCGCCGCCCTCGCGGCATCAGGCGTGCGGATCGTCGAGGACGCCGGATCGATCGAGCGCTTCGAGCGTTCTGACGGCGGCGTCCGGCTCGTCCGTTCATCGGACTCCGCCGAGCACAGCCTCGAGGCAGCGATCGCGGTCGTCGCGGTCGGATGGGGCGCAGCCACGGCTGGGCTCGAGCTCGACCAAGCCGGCGTGCTGACTGATCGGCGAGGATACGTCGAGGTGGACAGCCAGCTGCGAACCGCGGCGCCACACATCTTCGCCGCCGGCGACGTCACCGGGCGCGCGCTCGTCGTGCACGAGGCCGTCCGCGAGGGGGTCCTCGCCGCGACCAACGCTGTCCTAGGAGCGACGACCGCGCTGCCCACGCAGGTGAGCCCGATCGGCAGCTTCACCGACCCCGAATACGCGTCCGTCGGGCTAACCGAAGCGGCGGCGCGCGAGCACCACGAGGTGGTGGTCGCGAGGGTGCGATTCGACTCGCTCCCGCGACCGATCATCGACGGCCGCCAGACCGGGTTCTGCAAGCTGATCGTCGACCGACAACACCACGGGATTCTCGGCTGCCACATCGTTGGGGAACGAGCAGTCGAGCTCGCGCAGCTCGCGGCCACCGCCATGGCCGCGGAGATGCCCGTCGAGCAACTCGCGCTGGTCCCGTACTCGTTTCCAACCTACGCGAACGCGCTCGGCCGCGCGGCTATCGGGGCGGCCATCGAGCTCGACCAGACCGGAGCCTGGGCGGTCGATCACCTCGTCGACACCGAACGCGTCTCGCCGACGTCGAGCCCAGCATGAGCAGAGAGTCAACTCGCGGCCGAGGCTCACTCGCCCGCTAGCCCAGTCCATAGGAGGACGATCTTGGCAACGAACGCAACACCAACGTCACGACCAGGCGTCAGCGTCGGCTCGACTAGCGAGTTCAGCCTGTTCTTCCGCGTCAAACCCGGCTCCGAGACCGATCTCCGCAAGGCGGTCGAAGCACTTCAGAGCAGTCCCGGCTACCGGCCCGGGGATTACAACATGCCCATCGCCTCTATCCACGAAGCTCGATTCGTGCTGTTCGACGATGACACGCGACTGCTGTTTGCGACGAGTTTCGACGGCCCGTGGGACGCGTACATGGAGGACTTCGCCGCGAAGCCGCTGCAGCTGTTCGCCTCGATCTTCCAGCACGTCGAGGGGTTTGGAGGCCTTCCCGATCTCGCGGCGGTGAAGGATTTCATTCTGAGCGCGCAGGTCACCGCGGGTGGCTACGCGCGGAACTACGGTGGCACGGTGAAGGAGATCCGGAAGGCCGAGCGCGTGAACGCCGCCTTCCAGCGAGCGCTCGATGATCCCGACGCCGAGGACGCGTTGCAACATCCGGCGCTGAAACCGCTGCTCGACGAGGCCGCGGACTCGTACTAGTCCGCCCGGACCTGCGTCTCACGAACCAGCGAAGAAGGAGCGATGTCTCATCACCTTTCGGGTCCGCGATCTCTCACCGAGCCGATCGCGGACATCACGGACCTGTATGCGTTCCCCAGCCCGGAGCGCTCGGGGCATCTTGTGCTGGTGCTGAATACGCTGCCGTTCGCGCCGCCGTCGGCGTTGTTCTCCGACGCGCTGAGCTACCGGTTCCGGCTGCGGCCTCTCGCCGCGAATGGCAGCGACGCTCCAGCACCGTTCGCCGTCGGCGAGAAGGAGTTCGTGTTCGACTGCGTCTTCTCGACCCCCGCGAACCGCGACGGCACCAACGGGGTCACACAGGAAGGCACGTGCTCGCTCCCGACCGGCGAGGCGATCTCGGTGCAGGTCAACGACGCGGGCGCAGCCGAGGCTCTTGGTGCCCGCATGTTCGCCGGGCCGCGATGGGATCCGTTCATCATGGACGCCCCGGCGATGCTGAAGACGATCGCGACGGGAGAGCTCTCGTTCACGGATCCCGGCTCGATCTTTCTCGACGGCAAGAATGTCCTCAGCGTCGTCGTCGAAATCGACTGTGCCGCCGTGCTCGGCGACTGTGAGCTGGTCGGGGTGGTCGCGGAGACGTTGACGCTAGGGAAGCTCGCCGTTCGCTTCGAGCGGGCCGGCCGGCCCGAGGTGCCCAATCTGATGCTGGGACCGAAGCAGTTTGACGAGGTCAACCGTGACCTCGAAATCCGTGACCTGTACAACATGGAAGACGCGTTCCATCTCGCACAGGCCTATCTGGGCGCCTACCGGGCGCGGCTCGACGCGAACCTCGCTTTCTGGGACGGACTCGACGGCAAGACGGACTGGCCACTGAACGAAAATGGCGCTCATCCGCTGACCGAGTTAATGCTCGCGGACTTCCTCGTGGTCGACGTCACGAAGCCATACGCCGAGTGGGGATCCTTCCTCGAGATCGAACTCGCAGCCCGCGCGGCCCGAACACACGAGACCTGCGGCGGGCGAACTCTCAACGACGACGTAATGGACACGATCTTCACGTTGTTGGTGAACGCCGGAAACGGTCCCGTAATCCGCGACGGCGTCGACCGGGCAACGATGCCTGCGTCGCGGACGTTCCCGTACCTGGCACCGCCTAACCCAGATCCGCCCGAACCGCCGGAGCATCTCTAGCGATCAGAAGTGACCACGTGAACCTCGCAACAAGCATTCTCGACCTCGACGACATCCAGAGTGGGGCACTCCACCCGCGACCGTCGCCCTACGTCGGCACTTACCTGCTACTCCGCATCGACGACCGCGAGGCCGGACGGGAGCTGGTCCGACGGCTGCGGACGGTGGTCGACGCCGGCCCGCCTACCTCTGATCCGTCCCGCGCCGCCTGGATCACCGTTGCCTTCACCTACCACGGCCTGAAGGCGCTTGGCGTGCCGCAGGATTCGCTCGACAGCTTCGCACCGGAGTTCCGGCAGGGCATGGCGGCCCGCGCGGCCGAGCTCGGAGATGTCGGCGAGAGCAGCCCGGCCCACTGGGAGAAACCGCTCGGAACTCAGGACGTGCATGTTGCGCTGGCGGCGCTCTCGCCCGATGCCGTGCGGCTGGAAATGGTGCTCGAAACGGCACGCCACGCCCACCAAGAACTATCTGGAGTTGAGCTGATCTGGCGCCAGGACTGCTACCAGCTCCCGACCGGGCGCACGTCCTTCGGCTTCAAGGACGGGATCGGCCAGCCGACGGTGGAGGGCAGCGGAATCGAAGGCTCCGAGCCGGAGGGACGACCGATCAAGCCAGGCGAGTTCATTCTCGGCTATCCAGACGAGACGGGAAGCCTGCCGCCGATGCCGAGCCCCGAAGTGCTCGGTCGGAACGGCACCTACCTCGTGTTCCGAAAGCTGCACACCCGGGTTGCGGCCTACCGGCAGTACCTCCGAGCCAAAGCCGCGAACCGAGTAGAGGAGGCCATGCTCGCCGCGAAGATGGTTGGACGCTGGCCGAGTGGCGCGCCGCTCGCGCTGGCGCCCGAGGGCGACGACCCCGGGCTCGGCGCGGATCCTGCCCGCAACAACGACTTCGGGTACGCCGACGATCTCCGCGGTTTCAAATGCCCAGCCGGCGCACACGCACGGCGGGCGAACCCTCGAGACGCGCTCGACCACGAGATGAGCGTCGACGTTCGTCTGCACCGCATGATCCGGCGCGGGACGAGCTACGGTCCGATCTTGCCCGAGGGCGTGCTCGAGGACGACGGCGCCGAGCGAGGAATCGTCTTCGTGTTCGCCGGCGCGCACATCAAACGCCAGTTCGAGTTCGTCAAGACCCAATGGCTGAACGACGGCATCTTCATCGGGGCGCCCACCGAGAGAGACCCGCTCGTCGGGCCAAACGACGGGTCCGGCATGCTCACCATCCCAAAACGGCCAATCCGGCAGCGGCTGCGCGACCTGCCGCCATTCGTCGTCACCCGCGGCGGGGAGTACTGCTTTGCCCCGGGCCTACAAGCGCTCCGTTGGTTAGGGGAACTCGGCACGTGACACGCATCGATAAGGAAAGAAGGACGACTTGACAACCAGCTCCACAGGCACCGAGCGCTGGAAGACACTCGATTTCGGCCCGCCACCATCCGGACAGGCGGAGCCCGATCAGCCCGTGCTACTCGAGTACGTCTCCGGCGAACGCGTGGCCATAATCACGCTGAACCGGCCGCACGCCGACAACGCGATCACCACGGACATGGGGGCGCGTCTCACAGAGATCCTGGAGACGATCGCGGTCCGTCCCGCCGTTCGCGTCGCGATCATCACCGGCGCCGGTGAGAGAGCATTCTCGGTCGGGAGCGACCTGCGCCAGCGCAAGAACATGACCAAGGAGCAGTGGCTGCGCCAGCGTCAGGACTTCGATCGGACTCTGTACACCCTGCGCCAATTGCGAAAGCCCATCTTCGCCGCTGTGAACGGGGTCGCGTACGGCGGTGGCTCCGAAATCGCCCAGAGCGCAGACTTCATCATCGCGTCAGAGAACGCGACCTTCGGCCAGCCCGAAGCAATGATCGGCCTTGCCGCCGGTGGCGGCTCGCCCGCCCTGCTTCCCCGCGTGCTCCCCCCGGGAAAAGCCCTGCAGATGCTGATGACGGGCGATCCGATCAGCGCGCAAGAGGCCTACCGGCTGGGAATGGTCAACGAGATCTGGCCTCAGGGCGAGCTCATGGACGCGGCCCACCGCATTGCGGAGAAGGTCGCGAGCAACTCGCCGACGGCGGTGCAGGCGGTCAAGCGCGCCGTTCACATGGGGGAGGGGCAGCCGATCGAGCAGGCCATCGCGATCATGATGGAGGCCCACTGGCGTTCGGCCGTGCATCCCGACCGCGTCGAAGGCATCGGCGCCTTCAACGACGACCGCGATCCGAGCTTTCAGGACGCCGACTACTGACTGGCAATCCGGAGCGCCGGGATCACCTCGGCGGCGAGCCGCTCGAGCTGCCCGGCCTCGTCGACTAGCGGGTTGAGCAGAATCAGCTCGGCGCCGGCGTCCGCCACCGCACGGATGCCGGCGGCGCACGCCTCGGGCGGGCCGGCGAGGATGTGCTCCGACCAGCCGCCTCGACCGTAGTGCTCGGTGAGCGCGTCCTCGAGTCGCTCGCGCCCGCGCGCCGCGTCGTCGTCGACGTAGACGTAGACACGCTTGCCGATCCGGAACGTGTCGGGCTCGCGGCCCTGCGCGCTCAGTTCCTCCCTCACCACGTTGACCTGTTCGGCGAACTGAGCAACCGTCTGGGAGCCGGCGCCCATGAACCCGTCTCCGTGCCTGACCGCGCGCCTCATCCCCGCCGGCGCACTGCCACCAAACCAGATTGGCGGGTAGGGCTTCTGCACCGGCTTGGGCTCCATCGAGGCGCCCTGGAGCTGCCACAACCGCCCATCAAAGTTGATCTCACGCTCCGTCCAGCACGCCTTCATCAGCGCCAGGGCCTCGTTGAAGCGAGCAACGGGCCTGTCCGGATCGACGCCAAACGCGCCGAATGGCCGCCCCCGGCCACCGGTCGCGACACCCACCTCGACTCGGCCATGACTGAGGCAGTCCAGCGAGCTGATCGCCTTGGCCAGGTGGAGCGGGTTGTGCAGCGGGAGCACGAACACCGCACAACCCAGCCGCAGCTGATCGGTGCACGCGGCGGCGTAGGTCAGCGTCTGGAGGGGCGCGAGAGCGCCCCCCGCACCGAGCACCTGCTCCTGCGTCCAGGCACTCTCGAACAGCCCGAGCTTCTCGACCCGGCGCAGAAATGCGCGGAAAGCGTCATCGTCGAACCGGCTGTCACGGGCGTACTGCGGGATGGAGATCGCGAATCGCATGGATCGGGGATGTTGGGCGATCAGTCCTCCGTGGCCTCACGGGTCCGGTGCAGGCGCTCGAGCGCATGTTTCCAATCGGCCTCGAGCTTGTGGATGAGCTCGTGGTGTTCGCTCGGCACCTCGCCCTCGTTCATGAGCGCCTGCTCGCGCGCGGCCTCCAGGCGCAGCCGGGCTTCGCTCTCCTCCCGCTGGACCTGCTGCAGCTGAGGTGGTTCATACACGATTGTCTCCTCCGTCGTTTTGGGTCCGAGAGTCAGGAGCTGCGACCGTATGGTCGCGCCCACCGGCCGAACTAGTCAAGGTCCGGAGGCTCGATAGGCCTGCGACAAAGAATCTGGCTTGCCGGCGGGCGAGTTCGTCCCAGTCCGCTGCGTGCGGGAGAGGTTGGGCGAGCATCGCTCCGGCGATGATGATGTCGTTGGGGGTGGCGTCCGGTCGGATCGTCCGGTCGCGGCGTCCCCGGGCGAGGATCTGTTCGAGCAGGTTCCTGATCTCCGTTTGAAGCGCGACGATCTTCTCGTCATGGATGACGGGGCCGCCATGGAGCGGGAGGACGAACTCGTTGCGGGCGGCGATCGTCTGTTCGAGGAATTGCGAGAGCGCCGCGCAAGGCGGTTCTTCACTCAGCGCGGCGGCGCGCGCATGTTCCAGGACGAGGTGGAAGGAGCGCAGCGTCAGAGCCGCCAGTAGGGCCGGGCGTGTCGGGTAATGGCGGTAGAGGGTTCCGATCCCGACGCCCGCTTCGTCGGCGATCGTCGCCATCGGCACTCTCTCGCCGTCGCGTCTGAACGCGATCGTGGCGGCGGCAAGGATGCGTTCGCGATTGGCCGCGGCGTCACTTCGTGGTCGCCGCGCCACGCGCCGCGTCTCTCTGGGTGCTTCGGACATCAGGGAAATGATCGTGCCAGCACCGAACGCGGGGGCTCGCCCTCGGGTAGGCTTCAGATAATAAGCGGACGATTTCTACCGCTTAGCTGACGACAGAGGAGCTCCGATGAACGACACCCCGACGGTCGAGTCAAAGCCACCAGGGCCGATCCCGGCCGACGACCCCGCGCGGGCCCTGACGCAAGTGAGCCCCGACACCGATGAGTCGCTACCTCATCTCGGCGTGGTCGGCGACACCTACACCATCCTCGTGTCCGGCGCGGACACCGCTGGGCGATACACGCTAATAGACATGCACGTCCCGCCGGGCGGCGGCCCGCCGCCTCACCGCCACGACTTCGAGGAGATGTTCACGATCCTTGACGGCGAGATCGAGCTCACGTTCCGCGGCGTCAGCGTCGTCGCAACGGCCGGCGAAACCATCAACGTGCCAGCCAACGCCCCTCACGTATTCCGGAACGTCTCCGAACGGCCCGCGCGCCTGCTGTGTCTCTGCTCGCCCGCGGGCCAGGAGGAGTTCTTCAAGGAGGTCGGTGTGCCGGTCGCGCACCGAACCGAGGCTCCGCCGGCGCTCGACGATGCCGCAACCGGCGCGTTCATCGCCAAGGCGGTCGCCCTCGCCCCGAAATACCGGACCGAGCTGCTGCTCGGCTAGCCGGAGCCCTGACCCCCGAACGCACCTCATCGTGCGTCCCACTGGAACCAGCGTATGCCGACGGCGGCGAACACGGCGATATATCCGCCGCACGCCAGCAGGGTCGAGCGAGTCGTTGGCGTCCCAGGTGGAGAGGTTGAGGACTGCGGCAAAGAGCGTCATGACCACGCCGACGGGAGACCAGCGCGCGATCGATTGCCAGAGGCTGCCGAGCGCCCCGCTCTGACCCAGCGACGAGAGCAGGACGAGGCCGAGGACCAGCAGCCGTCCGGTGGCGTTGATGCTGTCAGCGGACTTCACCAGGCCGACGAGCGCCTGCCCGATGCTGAGGAAGACAGCGCCGCCAACGATCGAGACGAGGAGAACCAGCCCGTACGTGCCGGCCGACAGTGAGAGGTGGTGAATTCGACTGCCGACGATCACGACGATCACCGCGATCACCAGGTTCGCAAGGACCTGCATCGCCAGCCGGCTGGTCATGATCGTCCAGGTCGGGGCGGGCGTGACACGCAGGCGTTGGAACACGCCCTGCTCACGGTCTCGCGCGACGGTGAGCGCGTAGCCCAGGATCGAGTTGGCTATCGAGCCCGTAGGCGATCGCCAATCCGATGATGTAACACCGATCCCCCGAAGCTCTTCGTCGCCTTGCTCGAGTTCGTCGAGACGAGAATCAGGACCGGCAAGATGATGCTGATCAGCAGCGACCGCCGGTTCTTCAGGAGCACGACGAAGTCCGCGCGCAGCAACGAGCTCACAACAAGCTGAAGCGGCGGTGGCGCGGCCGGCTGAGAGCTACTCACGGACCGCGCTCCCGGTGAGCCCGATGAACACGTCCTCGAGCGTCACCTCGCCGTGGGCGACCTCGCGGACCTCGGGGTCGTCCTTGTGCTTGGCGATCAGGTTCTCCGGCGTCTCACACGTCAGCAGCATGCCGTGGTCCATGATCGCGACCCGATCGCACACGGCTTCGGCCTCCTCCATCGAATGGGTGGTCAGCAGAATGCTCCCGCCCTGTTCACGGATGTTCTCGATCCGACTCCAGAGCTGACGACGGGACTGCGGATCGAGACCAGCGGTCGGCTCGTCGAGCAGCAGCAGCGCAGGATCGTGCACGACCGCGACGTACAGCGAGAGGCGTTGCTGTTGCCCGCCCGACAGCTGCTTGAACGGCTTGGTCGCCTCACCTCCAAGCCCGATCTCCTTGAGGCTCTCAGTGATCTCACCGTCGGACAGCGCGACGCCGTAGAGCCCGGCGTACAACCGCACGATCTGCTTGATCGTGAGTTGCGACTGGAAGCTGGTTGCCTGCAGTTGCACGCCCAGCTTGGCCTTCGCCTCTGACGGATGGCGTCGGACGTCGACGCCATCCAGGAACACTGCCCCGGACCTGCGGCTTGATCAGGCCCTCGACCGCGCTCAGCGTGCTCGTCTTGCCGGCTCCGTTGGGACCGAGAAGCCCGAAAATCTCACCACGCGCGATCCGAAAGCTGACCCCGTCAACGGCCTGCTTAGCGCCGTAGGCGACAGACAGCTCGTGGACGTCCAAGATGACGCCCGAGCCGGTTGCATCCGGTCGACCCGGCTGACGGTCGGCCCGCTCCGCGGGTCGCGGCCGAACGACAAAACGATCAAGAACCGCGTCGGCGATCCGCTCCGCGACGCCGTGAGCGTCGTCGACCGTCTCCAGCCGATCTCCGACCGAGATCCGCGCGAACAGTTCCTCGGCAATCACCTCTGTGAGCGGATCCAAGGACTCCGCCGACTTCCGCTCCGGTGTGATCAGTCGTCCCGCCCTCGATGTGCGCGACGCCACCACGCCTCGAGCGCCAAAGCGGGGGCCTCGGCGCAGACAAAGCCCAGCCAGACTGGAACTCCGAACGCGCTCGCCGCGGCGAGCGCGGCGACGACCCCCGCGGTGGGCAGAAGCCAGAAGTATCGGTAGGGGACCGCGCTGTTGGCCCACCAACCAGGTCGTGCGACGATCGGCTTTCCTCATCACACGCGACCGGTCGGCACCTCACGGAGCTTACCCCGGGGTCTCGCGCGTGCGGTGACCCGGTTCGTCAGGCGGCGCGCGGGCAACGGGGTGGTTGTGCGCAGCCACGCAGCGATGTCGGACGCTGGCATCGGCCGCGCGAGCAGGAATCCTTGAGCGACGTCGCACCCGGAGCCGTCGAGCTGGGCGAGGATCTGATCGGTCTCCACTCCCTCGCCGACGACTCGCAGAGAGAGGTTGTGGCCGAGGTCGATGATCGAGCGGACGATTGCGGCGTGGGCGGTGTTGTCGAGCATGTCGGCGATGAAGCTCCGGTCGATCTTGAGCTCGTGGAGCGGGAGCGCCGAGAGGTAGCTCAGTGATGTCTGTCCCTGGCCGAAGTCGTCGAGGCTGATCCTCACGCCCGCGTCCGCGAGACGCGCCAGCACCGCCGCCGCGCGCGCCGGATCGGCGAGCAGTGCGGTCTCGGTGACCTCGATGATCAGCCGCCTGGCCGGCATGTCGAGCTCCTCGAGCATCTGCATCACGTCGTCGGCGAAGGAGGCGCGGCCGATGCTGCGCGCCGAAACGTTGACCGCCACGCACAGCTCGTGCTCGCCGCGTTCGAGCTCGCGGACCTCGCTCAGTGCGGTCTTGAGCACCCATCGGGTGAGCTTGTCGATCACGTCGGTCTGTTCGGCCATCGGCAGGAAGCTGCCGGGGTACAGCAGCCCGTCCGTCGGGTGTTGCCATCGAACCAGCGCCTCGATGGCACGTACGCTGTTGTCCACGAGGGTGGCTTGTGGCTGGTAGTGCAGAACCAGCTGGTCTTCGTCGATTGCACGTCGCAGCTGGCTGACGAGGCCGAGGCTGGCGGCGTTGTACTGGTCGAGCGACGCGTCATAACGGGCGACACCCGCGTGCTGGGCCTTTGCGCTGTACATCGCGATGTCGGCGCGCTGCAGGAGCTCGTCGACATCGGTGCCATCCTCGGGCGCCAGTGCGAAGCCGATGCTGGCCTGCGTGGAGATCGGCAGTCCGCTCAGCTCGACCTCATGGTCGATGACCTCGCGCAGGCGCTCCAGAGCGGGCTCGGCGTCGGCGACGTCGCGAAGGATCAGCCCGAACTCGTCACCACCGAGGCGAGCCACCGTGTCGCCCGGGCGCATGTGCGCGGCCAGCCTGTGCGCGAGTTCGGTGAGGAGTCGGTCGCCGTTGCGGTGACCGAGAGTGTCGTTCACGTCCTTGAACCGATCGAGGTCGACGATCGCGATCGCCACCGGTTCCAGGCTGCGGGTCGCCGCGGCGACCGCGTCGGTGGCACGGCGGTGAAAAAGCGTCCGGTTCGGAAGCGCCGTCAGCGCGTCGTGTTCTGCGAGGAACGCGTTGACCGACGCTTCCCGGCGGAGACCGCGGCTCACGGAAGCGGTGATCGCAAACAGCGCCAGATACAGGAGCGCGAGCCCGACCGCCAGGTCGAGATATAGCCGGTACAGGCCAGCCGTGACGTCGCGGCTGATCGGCGCGTACGGCAGATAGATCTCGAGCACGCCAACACGACGGTCGGGGACGCCGGCGTTGAGCGGCACATAGACCTCGACGGACCTGGTGCCGATTCGCCCGCTGTCGTTGGAATCTGCGTTCAAGTTCGTCAGCTCCGCGACCACCTCGCCGCTCGCTGCGTCGAGCGCCTCGTCGTCGATCTCGTCTCGGAGCCCGGAGCCGTCGTCTGAGAAGACCACTCGTCCGCGGAGATCTCTGACCCGGAGCCTCAGGACGTCGCCTTCGGCGATCACCCTCTTGGTCAGTCGCCGAAGGCCGTCTCGCTCGCTCGCGTTCACGCCGGCGCTGAGCTCGTGGCCTCCGAGCAACGGCTGCACGGCGGTCCGTGCCACCAGTATCGCCTCGGCGCGACCTTCCGCGAGCCCGCGTCGATTCGCCTCGCTGCGAAAGCTCGCTGACAGGACGATCCCGAGCGCGATCACGGGGACGAGCGTGATCGCCGCGTAGCGCACGAACACGCGCACGGCGGATCGCGGTCTGTGCGCAGCAGCAGCTCCGGTCATGAGGACGACACTCGGCTCACCGCCGTCTGTCCTTGACGAGCGCCGACCGTATCTGGACCGACGGGCCGGCCGCGCCGGCGCTACGCGTACACGGGAGTCGCGTCTATGTAGCTGCGGTACCCGGCAACCAAGCCATCCCGTAGCTCGAACACGTCGCTCCGTGGGAGAGGGAATTCGTCCCCGCCGTGATCTACCTTGGGCACCATGTCGACCGGAACCGACGCCCGTAGCTACGGCACGGTCTTCAACGAGGTCGCCGGTGAATATGACCGTCACCGGCCGTCCTACCCGGACGCGCTCATCGAACAGGCCTGTCAAGTTGCCGGTATCGGGCCCGGCGACACGGTGCTCGAGATCGGCTGCGGCACCGGTCAGCTGACGCGCTCGCTGCTCGCTCGGGGCCTGCGGGTGACCGCGGTCGAACCCGGTGATCAGCTCATCGCGCGCGCGAGAGATCAGCTGCAGGACGCCGGCGAGGTGCAGTTCGTCGCCGCACGGCTCGAAGACGCGCCGCTGCCGCGCGCGCACTACCGGGCGGCATTCTGCGCGTCGGCGATCCACTGGATCGATCCGGACGTGAGCTGGCGGAAGACGGCCGGAGCGCTCGTCGAGGGTGGCACCCTCGCGCTGGTCTCCTACTTCGGGCTACAGGAGCCGCGCAGCGCACGCGATCAACAGGCGCTGCTTGCGGCCCTGGCGAGGATCACGCCCGAACTCGCCGCCGGTTGGCCGAGCTACCGCGACCTCGATCGCACGCTCGTCGGCGTCGGGGTGCGGAGCGGCAATGTGTCGGAGGTGTGGGGGTGGCTCGGAAGCTACGACGTCGCGCGCAGGCATGCCGCAGATCTGTTCGAGGAAGCGCAGGTCGCTGTGGTGCCGATGCTCCTCGAGCACACCGCCGAGGAGCTCAATGCCCTGCTGGGAACGATGTCGTTCTGGCAGCAGCTGTCGCCGCGACAGCGCGACGCTCTGGCCACCGAGAACCACGCTCTTCAGCAGCGACTCGGGCGCCCGATTCGCTCGAGCACCGTCGCCTGCCTGGTGACCGCGCGGCGCGCTCCCATCATCTGACCCCGCCGCGGAAGGTGCGATCGCCGCTGAGCTGACCCGCTCGGGGAGGATCCGTAGGCTGCAGGGGACCGCAACGACCGCATGCAAATCGCTGGCCACCAGTGAGGAGGCTGTAGATGGAGACCTGGGACGCCATCACCGCTCGGCGCAACGTCCGCGAGTTCGCCGACCGAGTGATCCCGGACGCGGACCTTGATCGTGTGCTCGAGGCCGGCCGGATCGCGCCGTCATCGCAGAACAACCAGCCGTGGGACTTCGTCGCCGTGACCGACCGGGAGATGCTGCGTGCGCTCTCCACGGTGTGGCGGGGTGGCGGTCACATCGCAAACGCCGCTGCCGCGATCGCGATGGTGATCCCCGACGAGTACGAGTCCCGCGCCCGCGAGCGCAATCGCTTCGACATCGGCCAAGCGACGATGCAGATGATGATCGCTGCCGCCGATCGGGGGATCGGCTCCGGTCACTCGGCCGTCGGCGATCAGGACCTGGCGAGGTCGGTGCTCGGTGTTCCCGAGGACAAGCTCGTCGCGTTCGTGATGGATCTCGGCTATCCGGCGGACCGGCCGCTCAGGCCAGGCACCCGCTTGAAGCGCCGGTCTTTCGACGAGGTCGTGCACCGCAACGGCTGGTGAGCAATGCCCGGCTGGGTCGCCGTTCACCCATGTCAGCGGTTCTCGGGCACGAACTGGCTGGCGATCAGCGTGGCTCCCTGCGGATCTGCGATCACGGTCGTGCGCACCCACGGTGCGTCGAACGGCGGCATGACGACCGTGCCGCCAAGCACCTGCGCCTTCTCAGCAGTGGCGTCGGTGTCGGCGACCGCGAACGTCACGCTCCAGTGAGCCGGGATGTCAGGCTGATCGTCGCCGATCGCATTCAGAGTCGCGACGACGTTCTCGAAGCCCTGGGCGCCCATGTCGACCATCTCCTGTCGGATCGTCGGCCGGTCAACCGCCAGGTGGTCCCCATAGGCGGGGAGCGTCCAAGCCTCGAACCCGCCGGCGATCGCCAGCGTCTGCCACCCGAACACTTGACCGTAGAACTTCTTCGCGGCCTCTCGGTCGCGGGTGTTCAGCCCGTTGAAGTTCACCGAGCCGGGCTCGTTGACGATCTGGGCGCCGCGGCGCCGCTTCGCCTGCCAGACGTTGAACACCGCTCCCTCGGGGTCGGCGAACACCGCCATCCGCCCCGCGTCGACCACGTCGAACGGCTCCGATAACACCCCGCCGCCGGAATCGGTGACCTGCGAGGCGATGGCGTCGACGTTGTCGGACCAGACGTACGTGTTCCACACCGCGCCCGGCTCCGCGTCATTCGCGATCGACCCCACCGCGGCAACATCGCCGCCGCGAAGGCGTCCGATGAAGTAGCTGCCGTCAGCCTCCGGCGGCATCACATCCTCGAACTCCCAACCGAACAGCCCGCTGTAGAACCGAACCGCGGCCTCCGGGTCTGGCTGGCTCGTGTCCACCCAGCACGGGACCCCCGGGATGTACCGATCGCGTTCGGCCATTGCTGCTCCTTTCCGGTCGCCTTGTACTCACGCCACCGTATATCCATTTCAGGCCAGCTTCGGTCCTCGATCGAATCGACGAACGACGCAGGTGGACGGATCTACGCGCGCTGTGCCTGCGAAATGAGATCAGAGAGTTGGGCGGCCCTGTAGGTGGTTGCGTAGGGCGACCCGTCGGGCTCAAGTGCCAGACCATTTCGGAGTGGTCCCGCGTCGACGGGGTCGAATCCGAGTCGGTCGACGAGTCGCATCACCGCGCGCACGGCGAGGCGATCATCGCCCGCCGCGCCGACCGCGATGCGATCGGGGGCGTCCGTCGGGCGCCGGGTTTCCTCGAGCTCGTGATAGCCGAGTTGGTTGAGGCTCTTGACCACGCGCGCGCTCGGGAAATGGTTCCGTACGACGATGCTCGTGCCGCTCGGCGCGGCGGCGAGGTCCTCGTCGGCGCCGTCGACGGGTTCCCAGTAGTTCATCGCGTCGATCAGGATCTTGCCGTCGAACAGATTCGGCGGGAGCTCGCGGAAACGGTGTGCCGGTACGGCCAGCGCGATGATGTCGGCGTGGCGGACGACCTCCTCGGTCGTGAGCGCGCGAGCACCCGGAGCAAGGACGTCTACGGTCAGGGAGATGTCGTCTGCGGGTCCGGAGCCCGAGATCGCGACGTCGTAGCCGGCCTCGATCGCCGAGCGAGCGAGGGTGGTGCCCAGCTTCCCGGCTCCGACTATGCCGAGCCGCAAGTCGGCCGGCTCGGGCCTGGTGGCGGCGTCGCCCGGGCGGCGGTCTCCTACGATGCCGCGCGCCGGTTCGCCGGCGGGCGCGATCGCTTCGAGCGCCATCTTCAGCTCCTGACCTCGGAGCCGACGCCGATGACGTCGCGCTCGCCGGGAGAGGCAGCGAGCAGCTCGCGTACCCGTGGGATGACCTCGTGGCCGAACAGCTCGATCGTGGCCATGCGCTGCTCGTGGGGGATGCGCCCGATCGCGTAGTGCAGATCGAACCTGCTCAGGCCGAGCGTGCGGATCACAGCCGCGATCCGGTCCGCGACGGTCCGGGGCGAGCCGACGTACATCGAGCCGTGGTCGACCTCGGCGAGGAACTGCTCGTAGGTCGGCGGGCGCCACCCGCGTTCGCGCGCCGCCGACTCGAACTGTTCCTTGTAGTACGGCCACTGGATGTCGATCGCTTGCTCGTCGGTCTCGGCGACGAAACCGAGCGAGTGGAGCCCGACCGGAAGCGCCGGCCGGCCCTGTTGCTCGAGTGCGCGCTTGTACAGCTCGACGTAGGGCCCGAACCGCTCGGGCTTTCCGCCGATGACTGCCAGCATGAGCGGCAGGCCGTAGCGCGCGGCCCGGAGCACCGACTGTGGGCTGCCGCCGACTCCGACCCAGGTCGGAATGTGCCCCGCGGGGATCGGCGGACTGACGAGTTGGTCGGTGAGCGACGAGCGGAAGTTCCCGGACCAGGTCACCGGCTGACCGCGCAGGAGCCCGACCAGCAGGTCGAGCTTCTCCTCGAACAGCTCCTCGTAGTCGGTGAGATCGAACCCGAACAGTGGGAAGGAATCCGTCGCCGAGCCGCGGCCGACGACCAGCTGCGCGCGGCCGTTCGAGACCGCGTCGAGCGTGGCGAAGTCGGTGTACACGCGGACCGGGTCCTGGGTGCTGAGGACGGTCACGGCGGTACCGAGGCGGATCCGTTCGGTCCGACCCGCGATCGCCGCCAGAACGACGTGGTTGGCCGAGTCCATGAACTCGGCGCGGTAGTGCTCGCCGATGTTGAACGAGTCGATCCCGACGGACTCGGCGAGCACCGCTTCCTCGACGGTCTCGCGGATGACCTGGTCGCCGCGGACCGGCTGCCCGGACCCGTCGACGGTGACCGGCATGAAGGTGTCGAGACCAAACTCGAATTCGGCTATCGACATCACGTTGATCAGTGCTCCTCTGTGAGTTTGACCCGCGCGCCTACGCCGCCAAGCGCGCCGGTTCCGAACGTTCTCTTGCCACCTCGATGAGGCGCTCCACGACCGTGCCGAGCGCGTCGGCGAGCTCCGCATCGATGAGCGAGTCCTCGTCGAACGCTTCGTCAGCAGCCGCGACGGCCAGCTCGACGTCGACCACGCGCGCGCCCGATGCGGACAGGACCTTGCGCAGCTCGGCCTGCGCCCACAGCGCCCCGAACATGCTCTTGCTCGCGCCCACCACCGCGACGGGCTTGTTCAGGAGCGCCGCATCCGACCTCGGGCGCGAGGCCCAGTCGAGCGCGTTCTTGAGCTGTCCCGGGATCGAGGAGTTGTACTCGGGCGTCGCGAACATGACCGCGTCCGCCGCGTCGATCGCGGCGCGCCATTCAGCGACCACGCGCGTGGGCGTGGCCTCGTCGTCCTCGTCGAACGGAGGGATCTGCTTGAGCCCGCCATAGAGCTCGATCTCCACTCCGGGCGGCAGCTGCTGCGCCGCCACCCGGAGCAGGCGGGTGTTGTGCGAGTCGCGCCTGAGCGACCCGGAAACCGCCAGGATCTTCATCTGCCTACGCGTCCTCGCGCGCCAGCTCGAGCTCGACGGTGAGCGTCACGTCGTTGGCGACAGCGACGCCGCCCTTCGGCAGGGGCGCGTTCCAGTTCAGGTCGAACTGGGTTCGGTCGATCACCGTCTCGAGCGTCAGGCCGACCTTGACCACGTCGCCGAATGTGACCGCCGGACCCGTGATCGTGCCGGTCGACTCGACCCGATGGGTCCGGTCCTTGATCGTGAGATCGCCGGCGATCTTCAGCTGGCCGTCCCGCCCGATCTCGATGTCCGAGGCTTCGAACCGGATCTCCGGGTAGCGCTCGACATCGAAGAACTCCGGCGAGCCGAGGTGGGCCTTCAGGTTCTCGTCCTTGACCTCGACCGAGCCAACCTGCACCACGCCCGAGAGCCTCGCGTTGCCGGCATCGTCGACGGTCAGCGTCGCGTCGAAGTCCTCGAATCGGCCGCGGAACGTCGCGACGACCATGTGCTTGACCGCGAAGCCGGCGCTCGAGTGCACCGGATCGAGGCGGTACGCACCTGCGGGGATCGCGGTCGGGGTGGTGGTGATTTCTGTAGCTGACATGCGGTTCCTCCACGTTGCTTGACTGTTGCTCTTGTGATCTAAACGGACCGTGGTCCGAATCCTGCGCGAAGCATAGCACGCAACCGGACCATGGTCCGGTTATAATCGATACATATGCCTGGAACGCCCAATCCACCGGCGCGAGGCCATCTGGCGCTCTCTCGGTTGCCGATTGCCGAGCTCCCTCTGGTTGAGGGCCCCCGGCGCGAACGAGCCGACGCCGCCCGCAACCGAGAGGCGCTGCTCGAGGCCGCCAAGCGACTGCTTCACAAGTGCGGACCCGAGGGCCTCACGATGGAGGCGGTCGCGTGCGAAGCGGGCGTCGGGAAAGGCACGCTGTTCCGGCGCTTCGGCGACCGCGCGAGCCTGTTTCACGCGCTGATCGACGACCGCGAGCGCTCTTTCCAGGAGGCCTTCATCCGCGGCCCGGCGCCACTCGGCCCTGGAGCGCCGGCCCGCGAGCGGCTGAAGGCATTCGGCCACGCAATGCTCGAGCTGATCGAAGACCATGGCGCGCTACTCGTGCAGTCAATGCCTGGGGACCGCGCGCTGCGCTACGGCCACCCGGTTTACATCGCCTACCGGACCCACCTCGTGGCGCTCCTTGCCGAGCTCACGGGCGAGCAGCGCGCCCCGTACCTCGCCGACCTGTTGCTCGGTGCGCTCGACCCCGACCTCGTGCTGCACCAGCGCGAGACGCTCGGACTCCCAAGAGGCGACCTCGAGCAAGGCTGGTCGCAGCTAGTCGAGTCGCTGTAGCCACACGTTCGTAACCTCGCTTCCCTGGCTGCTGTCGTTTTTCGTCACTTGCCGTTCGTCTATGTGGTGAGGCCGGCGAGAACCGGCGAACACCACAGACCCAGGGAGCTGCGAATGCCTCACCCAGTTGTTCATGCAGAGATCCGCTCGAGCGATCCGGACGCGACCCGCGATTTCCTCGGCGAGTTGTTCGGTTGGAGCTACTCGGACGGCGCGTATCCGGGCTATACGTTCGTCGCCTCCGGCACGGAAGGCGGACCGCCCACGGCGATCAGTCCGCTGCAGGGTGCCGGTGAACAAGCGCTGTTCTTCGTCGGTGTCGAGGATGTCGGCGCCGCGCTCATCCAGGCCGAAGCGCTCGGCGGGAGCATCGTGCAGCCCGCGCAGGAGGTACCCGGGGTGACCTTCGGCGTGTTCGCCGATCCGCAAGGCCATCAGATCGGCGTCGCCGCCCAAACGTACCGTCCGCCGAGCGCCAATAAGGAGGCCGGATGAAATACCTGGCGATGATCTGGACGGAGTGGAAGGACGAGCAGGAGTTCGACCTGCAAGAGGCGATGCGCTATCGCGAGTTCGCCGCCGAGGCCGCGGGCGCGGGAGTGCTGGCGGGTGGTGACTCGCTTCACCATCCGTCAGCGTCGACGACCGTCCGGGTCCGCGACGATCAGGACCTGCTCACCGACGGGCCGTTCGCCGAGACCAAGGAGCAGATCACCGGTTACTTCGTACTCGACTGCCCGGACCTCGACCAAGCGATCGCGTGGGCGCGCCGGATCCCTGGCGCTCGCCATGGGGCGATCGAGGTCCGCCCAATCCTGGAGATGGACGAGATGATGCAATGATCCGGTACTTCCACGGAACGGAGCGTCGGCTTGGAGACGACGGCGCAGGTCGAGCAGATCTTCCGCGACCAGTTCACTGGGCTGTTCGCTTGGCTGGTCCAGAGCCTGCGTGATTTCGAGGCCGCCGAGGACGCCCTGCAGGAGGCGTTCCTGGTCGCGCTGCGGCGCTGGCCAGCCGACGGCGTTCCGCCGAACCCTCGGGCATGGCTGGCGGTGACGGCTCGTAACTGCGCGATCGATCGGATCCGACGCGAACGTCGGCGCCCCGCACTGGAGGAACAGTTGAGTCGGTTGACCATCGGCCCGGACGACCCCGGCGATCTCGACGACGAGGTGCTGCGGCTCGTCTTCACCTGCTGCCACCCGGCGCTCTCGCTCGACGCGCGCGTCGCGCTCACCCTTCGCGCGGTGTGCGGGCTCGGGCTCACTGAGATCGCCCATGCGTTCCTGCTCTCCGAGACGACGCTCGCGCAGCGCCTGGTGAGAGCCAAGCGGAAGATCCGCGACGCCCGGATCCCGTACGAAGTGCCGAGCACGGAGATGCTCGCGGATCGGCTCGCAGGTGTGCTCGGAGTTGTCTATCTGGTCTTCAACGAAGGCTACGTGGCGACCGAAGGGCCGACGCTGATCCGGCCCGACCTCTGCAAGGAGGGGATCCGCCTCGCGCGCCTGCTCGCCACGCTGATGCCGCAGGAGCCCGAGGTCCGCGCGCTGCTCGCGCTCCTCCTGCTCACCGACGCACGTCGAGCCGCCCGAACCGACGCCGGGGGTGAGCCGGTGCTCCTTCCCGATCAGGACCGGACCCGCTGGGATCGGTCCCAGATTCAAGAAGGTCTCGCCGAGCTCGGCCGAGCCGGACGTCACCATCAGGCCGGTCCGTACTTCCTCCAGGCCGCGATCGCCGCCGAGCACGCCGGCGCCGAACGGGCTGAGGACACCAACTGGCCGAGGATCGTCCGGCTGTATGACGCACTCGTCCGCCTGACGCCGTCGCCCGTCGCTCGCCTCAACCGCCTGGTCGCCGTCTCGATGGACGCGGGCCCCGAGATTGCCTACCTCGAGATGGGCGCGCTCGAGGAGTCGCTCGGCGACTACTCGTACTACCACGCTGCGCGCGCCGACCTTCTCAGACGACTCGACCGCCGCACCGGAGCCCGCTCCGCCTACCAGCGGGCGCTCGAGCTGGCGACCAACCCCAAGCAACGCGCCGCCCTCGCTCGGGCGGCCGCCGAGCTCGACTAGAGACGGACGACGGGGCTGTGCCGCAGCCGACGACCGAAGCGATCGACCGCGGTGACTGACGCGTACCGAAGCTGGCGATGCAGTGGGATGGCCGTCTCAAAGCCTCGGCGCTCAGCGATGCCGAGCGGACGCAGGCGGTCATGCTTCGATCCGGCGGCGACTTGCCAGCCGGTGACTTCGGTGGCGCCATTCCAGCTGGCGTACATGGTCGTGGGACCGCTCTGGTGGTTCCTGGCGGCGGCGAGGGCGGGCTGATGGTGGGGTTTGCCGTTCCAGGGAAGCCACAACCCCCGGTATGAGTACGTGCCCGCGGGGAGAGCGGTGTCGAGCAGAAGCGTGCCATCCGACGCGTACTCGATCGTGTGCGATTGGACGCCGAAACTGACGAGGACCCGGTCCGCGGAGAGCATCTGGACGGAGCCCATCGCCCCGGCCGACAGATGCTGCGGGCTCGTGTACTCGTTGCGCAGCGTTACCGTCCTGCGCTGCTCGTCGACCTCGAGTGCCAGCCCGCGCGACTGGTGCTCGGTCTTGATCGGACCGTTTGTGCCGTTGTCGAACACGGTCAGCACGCGGTCTGAGACGAGGATGGGGTCGTGTTGCCAGGCGAACTGCGTGCGCGGGCCCATCTTGAACTCGCTGTGCTTGCCGCCCAGCGTCCAGATGACGTCGCCGGTCCGGCGGTCGAGCTTGTAGACAGCCCAGGTGTGGCGCGCCGACACGAGCAGGTTCCCGTCCGGCAGCGGCTGAATCGAGTTCACGTGCAAGTAGTCGTAGGGCTCTCCCATGGGCTCGAGAGAGGCGTTCACCGGGATGTGCTGGAGGCCCTGCCACTCGGACACGAGCCGCCCGCTGGCGACGTCCACCTCCTGGATGATCGACTCGAGGACGTGGCTGTTGCGTGGGCCGTTGATCGAGGAAAGATCCATCTGCACGCTCGCCGGGTAGCAGGTGAACAGCGCCGTTCCCTCCGGGGTCAGGGTCAGAGCGTGCAGATCCATCGACCGACCGCCTGCGGCGCGCACCCGTGCGATTTCGCGATAGGTGTGGTCGAGGACCACGGCTTCGCCCTCGCCGTACCCCGTCTGCTCGATCTTCCCTTCCCACCAGACGAGCACCGGCTTGCCCCGGTACTGCGAGGCCGTGAAGTTGGTTGCCTGCAGCCCCGGCGCGAGCGGCCTGAACCACACCGGCGTGCCGGCGCGATCCACGATCAGCGGCCCGTACTGCTCGGACCCGTTCAGGGACACCGGACCCGGGCCGAGGAACAGCAACCCGGGATCGGCCAAGCCCTCCTCGGCTCCCGCGGCGACCGTCGTCGTGACCGTCGGCGGGCGCAGGTCCGGTCGGGAGCGGAACGCGCGAACGCTGCCCGCCGGCTTGAGCGCGAACGAGCCGATCCGGGGCAGCGGGTCCGGCCGCTTGCTGAGTACCTTGCCGACCCCGCAGCCCGCCACGACGAGCGCCGCCGCGCTACTCGCCCCCTGCAACACCTGGCGCCTGGTCACGCCATGGCGACTCGCCTGATCAGGCACAGCGGCAGCCGGGCATTCGGGCGATCACAACGCCAATCATTCCTAGCGCTGGTCACATAAACCCACCGTCAACCGGCACCTCCATACTCCCTGGGCGAGCGGCAAATCAACGAAGAGGAGGCCGATGGACGCGACTGGACACGAGACTCGCCGCGAGATAGTCGGATTCGTCGGCCTTGGGCGGATGGGCTGGCCGATGGCCACCAATCTACGCAAGGCGGGCTACGAGCTTGTCGTCCGGGACGCGGATCGCGAGCTCGAGCTGAGGTTTGCCGACCAGGCCGGCGCGACGTCCGGGCGAGACGCGATCGCGTTCGCGAACGCGGATGTGGTGGTAACCATGCTTCCGGACGGGCGTGTCGTCCAGGACGTGCTGCTGAAGGATGGGATCGCCGACGTGCTTGCCGGCGGCGCGGTCGTCGTCGACATGAGCTCCTCGAGTCCTCACGACACCCGCGACCTCGGTCGAGAGCTCAGCCCGCGATCGATCGCCTTGATCGATGCGCCCGTTTCGGGCGGGGTCCCGCGTGCAACGGACGGGACGCTGGCCATCATGGCCGGGTCTGACGATGAGTCGGCAGTCGATCGCGTGCTGCCACTTCTGGGCGTGCTGGGGCGTCAGGTGTTTCGGACCGGTCCGCTCGGGTCGGGCCACGCGATGAAGGCGCTTAACAACTTCTGTGCCGCAGCGAGCTACGCCGCGCTCGCCGAAGCGCTCGTCCTCGGTCGCAGCTTCGGGCTCGCGCCGTCAACCATGGTCGAGATCGTCAACAACTCGACCGGGCGAAGCTTCAGCAGCGAGGTGGTGTTTGCCAAGGAGGTCGTCACTGGCCAATACGGCACCGGCTTCGCGCTCGGCCTGCTGGCCAAGGACGTGACGATCGCGGCCGGGATCGCGGACGGTTCGGGCGTGACCGCACCAGTATGTGAGCTCGTTCAGCGCCGCTGGGAGGAGGCTGCGCAGGCACTCGGCTTCGCTGCGGATCACTCGATGGCTCACCAACAATGGTGGGACGTCGACCTGACTGACGCCGTGCCGAAAAGCGCCGATCGATCGGCGCGTAGCTCGTCCGGGTGACGCGCACAGAGTTCGATCGGGGGTGACACCGAGGTTGATCATCGCGCGTCACCGAGGTCGTTCATTTCCGCAAGGCGCGATGGTTGACTTGGCCCGAACGAGTGAGTACGGTCCGATAAACAAAGTGCACGGTTCGGCGGGGCCGGGCGAGCTGTGGAAAGGTTCGGGACATCGGGGAGTCAGTATGAGCGCGTTCTGGGACGGGCGCTGGCGTCGTGCTGCGCATTCGGGTCGATCGGTGGTGGTGGTAGTAGTGACGGCTGCGGTGCTTGGGGTGCCGTCGTCGGGGTTGGCCGCCGGCGGGTGGTCGGGCCCGACTGCGATCGACACTTCAAATCCGCCGCAGAACATCTCGTGCCCGACCGCGACGTTCTGCGCTGCGGTCGGCACCGGCGGTTGGGGGCAGACGTTCAACGGCAGCTCATGGGGCGCACCCACGAACATCGACCCGAGCACCAACCCGAGCGGCCACACGCTCACCGCGATCTCGTGCCCGTCGGCCTCGTTCTGCGCCGCTGTCGACCAGGCCGGGAACGCGATGACGTTCAACGGCAGCACCTGGAGCGCGCCCGTCGCCGTCGACACCACGCGTAATTCGCTGAGCGCGGTGGCGTGTTCGTCGTCGTCGTCCTGCGTGGCCGGCGACGTTGGCGGCAACGGCTTCACTTACAACGGCAGCTCGTGGTCTGTCACCCCGGTCACGATCAACCACGGCTCAAACGCGGAAGACGTCGGCGGGCTTTCGTGCCCGTCGAGCTCCTTCTGCGTCGCCGCGGGCCAGGCTGGGTCGGTCGAGACGTCTACGAACAGTGGCAGCTCCTGGAGTCCCTCACAGAAGATCGCCACGGACAACCTGACCTCGGTCTCCTGCCCGTCGACGACGTTCTGCATCGCCGTCGACACCGGCGGCAATGCGTACACGTACAACGGGTCGACCTGGAGCGCCCCCACCCCGATCGACACCGCCAACGGCCAGATCGACGGGGGCGAGCTCGAGTCGGTGTCATGTCCTTCGTCGTCGTTCTGCGCCGCGATCGACGGCCGCGAGAGCGTGCTGACCTTCAACGGCAGCACGTGGACCGCTCCGCAGAACCTCCAGAGCGCCGTCGCGCACTCGGGCGTGTCGTGCGCGTCGTCGTCGTTCTGCGCCGCGGTGGACGGGGCTGGCAACGCCTTCCTGTTCGGCGCCGCGGCTCCGCCGCCGACGGTCGTGCCGTTGCCGGCGCCGGTGCTCGGCAATACGGCGAACGCGACGCCGGTGTCGGGGGCCATATTCGTCAAGGCGCCACCCGGCAAGTCGCTGGACATCGCCGGCGCCGTCCGGGCCGCGCCTGCGGTGGGCGCCGGCCCCGGGTTCGTGCGCCTGACCGCCGCCAGCCAGATTCCGGTCGGCTCGGAGATCAACTCGCTGCGCGGCTCGTTGAAGCTTGTCACGGCCACCGCCAAGAAGGGCAAGACCCAGACCGGCACGTTCCGCGGCGCGATCTTCAAGTTGACCCAGGCGACGCGTGGCCCGAGCAAGGGCCTTGCGACGCTTTCCCTGGTCGAGAGCGCGTTCAACGGCGCGCCCACCTATGCGAGGTGCAAGCGCAACGGCAAGGCCGCCGACGCCTCGCCGGCGGCCGTCAACAGCAGGGTGCTGCAGCTGCTTCGAGCCAGCGCCCACGGGAAGTTCCGCACGAGCGGGCGCTACAGCGCGGCCACCGTGCGCGGCACTATCTGGACGGTCGCGGACCGGTGCGACGGAACGCTCACGCACGACGTCACCGATAGTGTCGGCGTGACCGACTTCGTCCGCCACAAGGCGATCGTGCTGCATGCGGGGCAGAGCTACCTCGCCAAGGCGCCGCCGCCGCGCAAGTGACGGGCACGCCGGCGGCGCTCAGCGGATCGTGAGCATCACGGCGCTGGCCGCCGGTACGCGGACCGTGTAGCCGCCGGCCGAGGGCCGCAGCAGTGTGACACGCCGAGGGCCGGTGAGCCGGCCGGTGACGGTCTGGGTCCCGAAGCTCTGGCCGCCGAGCGTGACCCCCTTGCGAGCGTAGGCGCTCGGCGCCTCGAGCTGCTCGACCTCCGCGCGCCCGCCCGCGCGCGGCGGGCGCACGAGCACCCAGCGCGTGTGGTTGAGGCTGTCATTGACCAGCACGACGCGGATGCTGTGATCGGGTGCCAGCACCGCCCACGACCGCAGCGGTCCAGCGTTCGGGCGCCCGGTCGGCAGGAGCCGGGAGCCGGGAGGAGCGGCTTGGACGAACATCAGCATGCCGTAGTACTCGGGCCGGACCGTCCCGACCCAGCGTCCGTGCCGGTAGTGCATGTCGAACAACTTGCCGGCCGAGCCCCGCCAGGTGTGGATGTTCACGCCGTCGGCGCCGGCGCGTACGAGCTGGAACAGCTCATCGAGCACCCACAGGGCGGACGCCGACGTGTTGCTGACGCCCTGGGCTCCGGCGCAGGTGATCGCGTTCATCTCATCGATCCGGAAGGGGATGCCGTGGCTGTGGGCGATCGCGATATACGGCAGCGCACCCTGCACGAGGGTCTGCGACGCGAACGAGTTCAGCAGCGCGGCGACGCTGGGATGAGCAGGCTCGCCGATGGCCGTTGAGCAGTCGTGGCCGCGAAATGCGCCGCCCTGCGGATCGAGCGCGTAGGCGTGAAGCGTCGCAAGGCGGAGCCTCGGGTTCGCCGCGAGCAGCTGGCCAAGTCCGGCGATCCAGGCATCCGCGCCGGTCGACGGCCCGGCCAGCGCGACCTGAGGGAGCGCGCCGGCGATCATCGCGAACTCCTTCATGTAGTCGGCGAGGTCGTACGTCGGCGGGCGGCCGAACCCCTTCTGTCCCGTACGCGTCACGTACCAGGGGAGCCCCGCGTACAGCTCGGGCTCGTTGCCGATCTCGAGCGCCTCGATGTTCCGGCGGCCGATCCCAGCGAGCATGTGATGTGCCTCGGTCGCCGCGACCTGAGTGCTGTCGCTCTCGAGGTTGATCCCGAGGATCAGACGCGCGTGTGCCGACTGTGCGAGCTCCCGCGCGTCCGCGAGCCATGCCGGCGTCAGCGCGTAGTCGACCCCGCGCGGTCGGCGAATGCCGGTAACGGGCCACCAGGTCTTGTCGCCGCTCTCACCCCCGATGCGGATGACCGGCGCGTAGCCCGGCGACAGGTTCCGGATCAGCCGCGCGAGCACCGGATTGACGCCGCCGCGGCCCGGGAGCTCTGCGCTGGCCACCGTCGGGTACTCGAGCGAGAGGCCGACGAACGCTCCGGGGACTGCGTTGCCGACCGGCGTCGCGGAGATTGTGACGACGTCGGTATGCGACGGGCGGGCGCCGGGAATCCCACGATCCCCAGCTGCTCGTCCGCCTCCAGATCCTGCGAGCGCCACGAGCGTCGCCAGCACCAGCGTCGACCCCCCACGTCGCCGCCAGATCCCGTGGCGCGAACGAGGTAATCGACAGGCCCGGCGTTTCATGGCGGGCACCCTATCCGCTGCACGACAGCGCTACATCGTTTCGGCAGCGCCGACGGCGTCCGAGCCGCCGATCCCGAGCCGCTCGCCGTCGGCTGCCGCAGACGCCGGCTCATGCTCGCGGGCGCGCGCGGGAAGCGCCATCGTGAGCAGCCAGCAGCACCGGGATCGTCGCCAGCTCGACCAGCAGGCAATGGCTCATCGCGGTCACGAATCCGTCGTGCGCGCACCGTGCTGAAGAAGATCGTGCCGATGCCCGCGACGCCGATCGCGCCGGCGAGCTGCTGCATCGCGTTCAGGACGCCCGAGGCGGAGCCGACCTCGTTGTCGGTGACCGACGCGAGGATGAAGTCGAACAACGGGGAGACGATCATCCCGAAGCCGATCCCAAACAGGAGCTCAGGTCCCGCGATCGCCGAGCGAGGTCGTGTCGAGGCCATGGGCCAGGATCACCTGCCGCAGCCACCAGACGCCGGCGGCGGCGAGCACCGCGGCGATCTGAAGGGTGGCGCGCCCGAGCCGGGGAGCGAGCACCGCGGCGGCCAGCGCGGCGCCCACCGCCGCGCCGGCGGCGAACGGCGCGAGCGACAGGCCGGCGTGGATCGCCGAGAAGTGCATGCCGAACTGCATGAACAGCGTGAGGACCAGCGTCGTGCCGAGCATCCCGGCGAAGAACACGACGATCATCGAGATGCCGGCGGTGTAGGAGCGATGGCTGAAGATGCTCGCTTCGACCAGCGGATCGCCACCGCGCCGGCGCACCCGCCTGGTCCACGCCACGAGCCCGGCGAACGAGAGCGCGCTGGCCGCGACCATCAGATACGTCCACGCGGGCCAGCCCGCCTCGCGGCCCTGGATCAGCGGGTAGATGAGCAGGCCCATGCCGGTCGCGGCGAGAGCGGTGCCGACGAGGTCCAGCCGCGGCCGGTCCGCCGCGCGGGACTCGGGAATCAGGCGAGCCGCCCCGATCGCGGCGATCAGGCCGAGCGGCAGGTTGACGAAGAAGATCAGCCGCCAGCCGCTCCCGAACAGGTTGGCGTCTACGAGTGCGCCACCGATGATCGGCCCCAGCACCGCCGACAGGCCGATCACCGGGCCGAAGATCGCGAACGCCGAGGCCTGCTCGGAAGGCGCGAACGCGTCGCGGACGATTCCGAACCCCTGCGGGATCAGCAGCGCGGCAGCGCCGCCCTGAGCGAGCCGGCAGGCGATCAGCATCTCCGGCGAGACCGCGAACGCGCACGCCATCGACGCGAGCACGAATCCGATCGCGCCGAGCACGAACAGGCGCTTGCGGCCGTAGATGTCGCCCAACCGCCCGCCGGTGATCAACCCGACCGCGAACGCGAGGGCGTAGCCGCCGATCACCCATTGCAGCGCGGAGTGCTGCTGTGCAGGTCGCTGCGGATCGTGGGGGCGGCGACGTTGACGATCGTGCTGTCGAGCAGATCCATGCACTCCGCGGCGAGCACGAGCGCGAGGATCGCCCACTTGCGTGGATTGCTGACCCGGGTTGACATCTCAAGCACCTCCTCTGGCGAATTACGTTCCGAACACTGTTCGTTCAACGAACGGTGTTATACGCTATGGGCGTGAGCGAGTCAAGAGGCAGTTCGAAATCCCGTTCGCCCGCCGCCCCCGGGCCGGCCGGCTCCTCGCCGACGGAGGCAGCCGGCGCCGCCAGCGCGGCCGCTGCCCCCGCCACCGCGATTCCCACGGCCGAGCAAGCGCCCGACGCGCCGCACCGCGCTGACGGTCGAGGCGATCGTGGCCGCGGCGATCGAGGTGCTCGACGAGGCCGGCGTGGTCGGGCTGTCGATGCGGCGCGTCGCGGATCAGCTGGGGACCGGTGCCGCCTCGCTGTACGCGCACGTGACCGGCAAGGACGAGCTGCTCGAGCTGGTGTTCGACGAGCTCGTCGGGCAGGTGCCGCTGCCCGAGCCCGACCCGAGGATCTGGCGCGAGCAGGTGCGTCAGATGGCCCGAGACCTCCGGGCCGTCCTGATCTCCCACCGCGACGCCGCGCTTGCCGGTCTCGGACGCATCCCCACGACGTCCGAAGGCGCTGGCCGCCGCCGAGACGCTTGCCGCGACGCTACGGGCCGGTGGCCTGTCCGATCGCGCGATCGCGCTCGGCCTCGATCAGCTCACGCTGTACGTGTCAGCGGAGGCGTTCGAGAGCGGGCTGATGGAGCACGGCGGATGAACCCCGAGGACGTACAGCGCTACTACGACGACGTCCACGCCTTCTACATGCGACTCCCCGCCGATCGCTTCCCGGTGCTGGCTTCGGTCGTCGACGACATGACCGGTCCGGACGGCGAGGAGCGCTTCGAGTTCGGTCTCGACGTGCTGATCGCCGGCCTCGAGTCCGTGAGCGCCAGGAGCACCTGATGCCGTCTGCGCTCGGCGGACTCGAGGTCCTCGACTTCTCGCGGGTGCTCGCCGGCCCGCTCGCGACGATGATCCTGGCCGACCTGGGAGCGGTGGTGACGAAGGTCGAGTCTCCGGCCGGCGACGACACCCGCCAGTGGGGGCCGCCGTACGACGAGGCCGGTGACGCGACGTACTTCCAGGCGGTCAACCGCAACAAGGACAGCCTCGTCCTCGACCTCACCGACGCGGCCCATCTGGAGCGGGCGCAGCGGCTGGCGAGCGAGGCCGACGTGCTCGTCGAGAACTTCCGCCCCGGCGTGACCGCGCGGTTCGGTCTGGACTACGAGACGCTGCGGCAGCCCAACCCGCGACTGATCTACTGCTCGATCACCGGCTTCGGCGCCGGCAAGGGCGCCGAGCTCGCCGGCTATGACCTGCTGGTCCAGGCCCTGGGCGGACTGATGAGCATCACCGGATCGCCCGACGGCGGACCCCAGAAGGTCGGGGTCGCGCTCGTCGACGTGCTCGCCGGCCTGTTCGCGACCGTCGGGATCCTGGCCGCGCTCGAGTACCGCCGGCAGAGCGGCGAGGGGCAGCTCGTCGAGGTCGACCTGCTGTCCGCGCTGCTCGCGGGGCTGGTCAACCAGGCGTCGGCGTACACCGTCGCGGGAATGGTTCCGCAGCGGATGGGCAACGAGCATCCGAGCGTCGCTCCGTATGAGCCACTGCGCTGCGCCGATCGGGACCTCGTCGTGGCGGTGGGCAACGACCGCCAGTTCGGCGCGCTGTGCGAGGTGCTCGGATCACCCGAGCTGGCGCGCGATCCACGCTTCGAGAACAACAAGGCCCGGGTGGCGAATCGCGCCGCGATGCGAGCCGCGCTCGAGGAGCAGCTAGCCGCGCGTTCGGCCGGCGACTGGGCCGAGTCACTGACCGCCGCGCGCGTACCCGCCGGCGTCGTCAACGACATCGCGGCGGCGTTCGAGCTGGCGCGCCGGCTCGGGCTCGAGCCGGTGGTCAGCATCGAGCGCGAGGACGGCACGACGATCGGGCTAACCCGCAACCCGATCCGGCTGTCGGCAACGCCTCCGAGCTACCGGTCGGCGCCGCCGCGGTTCACGCCTTCGACGTGAGATCGCGGCGCATGCGCGCCGCCGGCCGAATCGAGTGCGGACATCGGCATCTCGGTCTTCGGCGTTTCATACATCCATCGCGCAACTTAGTTCGTTATCGACTGGTTACGACCAAGACGGGCCAGGGTAATGCCACCATCGCAAGGACAAGCGCCATCATCAGGAGGAGTCACGTGCCACGCTCAGTTCGCCGGTTCTCGCTGCTCTCGGGGGTAGCGCTGTGTGCGATTCTCGGCGGACCGATCGCGGTCGCCCAGGCCAGCGATAACACGCTGCGCTCGACGATCAACAGCTTCGCCCCGAAGATCGTCAAGGACGAGAACGCGGTCAAGAACGGACTCAACGGATATCCGAAGGCAGGTCAGGCCGCTCACCCGCGCCCTGAAGCACGAGGTCGGCGACCTGCACGTCGCTGAAGCGGAAGCTCTCGCACGAGCACGCCTCCTCGGCCGCCGGACGCAAGGCTAAGACCGACATCGTCAAGGGGCTCGGCCTGATCGCCTCCGCGTACGGCGCGCTGCGCACAGGACGTCCTGGCCGCCAACGGCGGCCCGGTTCCGGCCGCCCAGGTCAACGCCGCGGTGAACACCGACAAGAAGGGCCGCAAGAAGTACCTGGCCGGACTCAAGCTGCTCAAGGTGCCCACAGCCTGACGACTTCGGCGGCCCGGGCCGCCGCGTCGGCGCTCCGGGCTCCCGCCGCCCGGCTGCGCGTGCTAGACACTGCGCCGATGCGGTTGCGCGCACCGGTCTTCGACGACGCGGCGGCGGTGCTGGCCGTGCTGGTCGCACGCGATCTGGCCGATCTGGGCGTGCCTGACTTCACGCTCGAGGACCTGCTCGATGAGTGGGGCGGCAGCGACCTCGACCTCGCCGCCGACGCGCGCGTCGCCGACGGCCGGCGACGGCCACATCGTCGGGTACGTCGTCGTCCGCCGACCGGGAACGCTGGCCGTCGTCCACCCCGACTCACGAGGGCCAGGGCATCGGAACGCGCCTGCTGGAGTGGGCCGAGGCTCGCGACCGCGACCGGGGCCGCCGACCTCTACCGGCAGTGGACGGCGGCGGACAACGCGCGCGCGCGGACGCTGCTGACCGGCGCCGGCTATTCGGTCGCGCGCAGCTACTGGCGGATGGTGTGCTCGCTCGCCGGCGAGCGGCCCGGCCGCGCCGGCGCCGGCGGGCTTCGCGCTGCGCGCCGTCGACGTCGCCCGCGACGCTGTCGCCCTGCACGCTGTGGACGCCGCCAGCTTCGGCGGCCGCCCGGACTACGTCGCCGAGACGTTGCGGGAGTTCCGCGAGGAGCACCTCGAGGCCCACGACTTCGACGCCGCGCTCAGCCGCGTCGCCGAGCGCGACGGCGACGATCGCCGGGTTCCTGCTGGCTCGCCGCTTCGCGGAAGACGCGGTCGGCTACGTCGACATCTTCGCGGTCGACCCGCGCCATCAGCGCCGCGGTGTGGGGACCGCGCTGCTGGCGAGCGCGTTCGCGGCGTTCGCCGCCGCCGGGCTTCGAGAGGCGCAGCTCGGCGTCGCCTCGGACAACCCTCGTGGCACTGCGCGTCTACGAGCGCGCGGGGATGACGGTCCGGTTTCGGTTCGACATCTACGAGCGCCCGGTGGCGTGAATGACCTCCGGGGGCGCCGAGCCGCCGCCCAGCCGCTGGCGGTCCTACCGTGACGTCGACTCCGCCGGCCGACCCGGGATCGCTCGGCGACCAGCTCGACCACATCGCCACGGTTCCGTTCGTCGCCGCCGAGAAGCTACGCTCGCTCGCGCTGCTCGAGCTGGCTCGCGGCGCCAGCGTGCTCGACGTCGGGTGCGGCACCGGGTCCGAGCTCGCCCAGCTGGCCGAGATCGTCGGTTCCGGCGGCCGGGTCGTCGGACTGGACCGCAGCACGGCCCTGCTCGGAGCCGCGCGCGAGCGCGGGCTCGAAGGCGAGGTACCGATCGAGCTCGTCCTCGGCGACGCATCCGCGTTGCCGTTCGGCGATGCCGAGTTCGATGCCTGCCGCGCCGACCGAACGCTCCAGCACGTCGCCGCGACCGCAGGCAGCCCTGCGGAGATGGTCCGTGTCACCCGACCGTCCGGGCGTGTGGTCGTAACCGAGTCGCGGTGGGGGCTGGTGGCGCCCGACCTCGATCGAGCGGCTGACCGACGCGGTGCTGGCGCTCACCGCGCCCGGCGCCGAGCAGGCGGGTTGGATCGGAGGCCGCTTGCCGGCGATGTTCGAGGAGGCCGGCTTGACCGGAAGTGCGGTCCGTGACGCAGCGACCGCACGGTGGACGAGCACGACGAGTTCTTTTGGTTCACGCACCTGGACCGCTCGGCGAACGATGCGGCGCGGGCGGGAGCGCTGACGCCGGTCCACGCGACGGCGTGGCTCGCAGCGCCTGAGCGACCTGCTCCGGCGCGGCGAAGCGTTCGCGATGGTGCTCGTCCTGCACGTCGCCGGCACGAAGCTGGCCGCCGGGTGACCCTCGTCTAGCCGATGTGGCCGCTTCGGCGGAACCACATGTAGATGACGAAGGCCGACAGCACGAGGCTGCCGAGGCCATACACGGCGAACACCCAGAACGAGCCGATGTCCCCGGTCAGCCAGCCGAAGTTCATCCCGAAGAAGCCGGTGATGAACGACAGCGGCAGGAAGATCGTGGCGACGAGCGTCAGCTGCTTCATCGTCTCGTTCTGGCGGACGCTGATCTCGTTCTGCTGGTTCGAGATCACCGCCATGTTCGCCTGGAGGATCGTGGCGAGCACGTCGCGCAGGCCGATCACCTCCTCGTTGACGAGCTTCAGGTGGTCGTTGACGTCGCGGAAGAACTGACGCGAGCTCGTGGCTCACCTGCACGTACGTGCCGCGCTCGAGCGCCTCGAGCGGCGCCAGCAGCGGGTGAACCGCGCGGTAGAAATCGGTCGCCTCGCGACGCAGCAGGTAGATCCGCTCGGTTGGTGCGGCGGCGCCGCTGAACACGGTCCGCTCGACCTCCTCGACGTCCGACTCGAGTCCCTCGATCACCGGGGCATAGTCGTCGACGATCGTGTCGAGGATCGCCCAGAGGACCGCGAACGTTCCCTCCTTGAGCAACTCGGGGCGCTCCTCGAGCCGCAGCCGCGCGCCGTGCAGGTCGCTCGCCACGCCCTGGCGCACGGTGATGATGAACCGGCGCGAGAGGAACACCGACACCTCTCCCATGTCCACCTCCTCGCGGTCCTCGACGTAGCGGGCGGTGCGGAACACCGCGAACAGCACGCCGCCGTCCGTCGTAGCGTTCGATCTTCGGCCGCAGGTGAAAGTTCTGAGCGTCCTCGACCGCGAGGTCGTGCAGGCCGAACCTCCGCTGCACGTCGATCAGCTCGTCCTCGTCGGGCTCGAACAAACCGAGCCACACGAACCCCTGGTCCTTCGTGCAGAGCTCGGCGGCTTGCTCCAACGCCATCGGGCCCTCGTTCTGACGCTGCCCATCTCGGTAAAGCGCACAGTCGACGATCACGTTGACTCCTCAGTTCGCTCGGCAGGCAACTGACAACCATGAGCGAAGCCGGGCGCGGACGCAAGCCCGGTCCGGGCGGATGTGGACGACGCGGCGGCGGATCGCGCGGGACAATGGACGGTGCCCGCGTATGCCCGACACCGCACAGAACACCGACACCGGCTCCTGGTTCCCGGTCCCTGACGAGGCAGACCTGCCGTCCGGTCTGCAAGGGCTGTTCGCCAAGGCGCGCGAACGACTCGGGTTTGTCCCGAACGTGTTCCGCGTCTACTCGTACCGGCCAGAGCGACTGAGCGCATGGTTTGCCCACTTCCGCCAGCTCCACCTGCCCACCGAGCATCTGAGCGCAGCCGACCGCGAGATGATCGCGGTGGTGGTCAGCTCGGCCAATGGCTGCCTGTACTGCCTGGTCGCACACGGCGCTGCGCTGCGCGAGGAGCTCGGGGACCCCGTCCTCGGCGAGCGCGTGTCGTACGACTGGCGACGGGCCGACCTCGACCCGAGACGGACCGCGATCTGCGCCTACGCCGAGAAGCTGACGCTGCGGCCGCGCGAGGTGACGCGCGCCGACCTGCAAACCCTCCTCGACGTCGGCCTGACGCTCGAGGAGGCGTGGGACGTGGCCGAGATCGGTGCGATGTACAACCTCACCAACCGCATGGCGATGGCTACGAACATGTTGCCCAACGAGGAATACAGCGGGCAGGCGCGTCCGGGCTGAGATCGCGCAAGCCGTCCGGGGGCATTGCGCGAGCTCTTGACATGTGACCATATGGTCACGTATTATCAGCCTCATGGATGAGGTGTTCAGAGCCCTGGCCGATCCGACACGCCGGACCCTGCTCGACGAGTTGTTCAAGGAAGACGGGCAGACGCTGAGCGCGCTCGAGCAGCGGTTGCCGATGACTCGCTTCGGCGTGATGAAGCACCTCAAGGTGCTCGAGGAGGCTGGGCTCGTCGTCACGCGGCGCCGCGGACGCGAGAAGCTGCATTTCCTGAACACCGTCCCGATTCGGCTCGTCCACGACAGGTGGGTGAGCAAGTACGCCGAACCGTGGGCAGCCACGCTCACCGGCCTCAAGAACACACTGGAGGACAGAACGATGGAAAAGGTGTTCGAGATCTACATCAAGACCACGCCCGAGCGTCTGTGGGAGGCGATCACCAATCCCGAGCTGCGGCGCAAGTACAGCTTCGGGGTGGGCGTGGAGTCCGATTGGACGAGCGGCTCGCACTACAACGGCACCGCGCCCGGAGCGCCCGAGCCGATCCTCGAGGGCGAGAACCTCGAGGTGGAGCCGCCCCGGCGCCTCGTGCAGAGCTTCAACGCCAACTGGAGCGACAACGTCAAGGCGGAGGGGACCTCGCGGGTCACGTGGGAGATCGAGCCGGTTGCCGATTCCTGCCGGCTGACCGTGATCCACGATCAGCTGCGCGAGGGCGCCAACGGCGAGCTCTATGGCGGCTGGCCGATGATCCTGTCGGGTCTGAAGACGCTGCTCGAGACGGGTGAGCTGCTCACGACCCCGGGCTCGCTGCTCTACGCGGAGGGCTGGTCGCCGGCGCCGGTCGCCTGACCGCTCAGCTGATGCCGGGGCAGCCCGTCCGCGGGCAGCTCGTAGTAGCCGCCGGCCTGCGACACGTACCAATGGGCGGCCACGCGGAGATCTGTGTGGCCGTCCAGTTCCAGCGTGCCGGCGGCGACACTGACGGTCGGCCGGCCTGGCGCGTCCCAGAACAGGCTCGAGCCGCATTCGGCGCAGAACCCGCGACGGGCGCCGGCGTCGCTCTTCGGGCTCGAGATCCAGCGAAGGCCGCGCTGTTCGGTCAGCACCAGGTCTTCACGTCGCGCGGCCGTGCTCGCCGAGAAGTGGCCGTGCCACCGCCGGCACTCCTCGCAGTGGCAGATCAGGACGTCGCGCAGGGGCCCGGTGACCTCATACCGAACCGCTCCGCACAGGCATCGCCCCGTGACCATCGCTCACCTCCGAGATCGCAATAATCCCGTTCATGGCCTACGACAAGGAGCTCGCCGACCGCATCCGGGCACTGCTCGCAACGGATCATGACGCCGTCGAGAAGAAGATGTTCGGGGGCCTCGCGTTTCTGATCGGCGGCAACATGTCGGTCAGCGCCAGCGGGCAGGGCGGCATGCTGCTCCGGTGTCCTCCCGACGAGACCGAAGCGCTTCTGCGCGATCCTCACGCGGCGCGGTTCGAGATGCGGGGCAACGCCATGAACGGCTGGCTGCGGATCGAGGCCGAGGGTCTCGACAGCGACGCCGATCTGCGGCGCTGGGTCGACGTGGGCGTTGGCTACGCGCGCAGCCTCCCGCCGAAGTAGCAGCCATGCTCGTCACGCGTCGGCAGCGAGGGCTGTACCTGATCACCCACCCCGAGCATGGGCGCGTCGCGGGCGAGCTCTGCCGGCGCTGGGGGAACGAGCGGTTCGAGGCGCCCGCGCACGCCGAGCCGCTCCTGGGCGCGGCGATCCATCACGACGACGGTTGGTATGAACTGGACGGCCGGCCGTCGTTCAATGCCGACCAGGCGCGTCCCGCACATTTTCTCGAGCTGCCGCTCGAGGAAACCGTGGGCCCGTACGGCCGCGGCGTTGACAGCGTGTTCGCCCGCGACCGGCACACCGGCGCGCTCGTCAGCATGCACTGGGCCGGTCTGTACCACACGCGGTTCGGCTTGCATGGGGGCGAGCCGGTCGCACACCCCCTCGCGGTCGAGGTCGTGGCCGAGCAGGACCACCGCCGCGTAGCCGCGCTACGCGAGGCGTGGGGCGGGCGCGGGCTTCGCAGCGAGTTCGAGCGGCAGACCTGGTACGCGTACGAGCTGCTCCAGGCGCTCGACCTGATGTCGCTGGCTCTAGGCCTGCTCGACCTCGGGACGCCGACGACCGGGGACCCGATCCCGGTGCCGTCGACGCTCTCCCGCGTCGATCAGCCCGAGGGAGCGCGGTCGATTCCGGCGGTTCCGGTCGCGCCCGGTGGGCCGTACGTCGACGTCGGTCTGCGCATCACCGCGCCCGGGGTGGTGGCGTTCGACCCGTATCCGTTCTCGGAGCCGAGCTTCGCGCTCGAGCTGTCGGCTCGTCGGATCGAGGATCGCCGGTACGAGTCGGCCGAGGACGCCGCGCGCGCCTACCACGACGCACCGCCGGAGACGATCACCGTACAGCTGGGCCCGACGCAGAGTCGCTCGTAGTCAAGCCGTCGCGCACCCTCAGCTCGACGCCGCGATCGACGCGCACCAGCAGACGACCGATCGACGGTGATTGCGCGGGCCCGGACGGGGGGTAGGTCGATCTCGACCGCAACGATGGAGGAGAGAGATGACCGCGCCGATCGAGGACGTCAGCAGCCTGCCCGGGAAGAAGGTCGCCGACCAGGCGGATAACCCGATCGGCAAGGTCAAGGAGATCTACGCGACCGACGACGGCTTCCCGATGTGGGTCGCGGTCGAGCTGTCAACCGGGATCGCCGGCAAGCGGACCGTGTTCGTTCCGCTGGCGCGGCTCAAGGAGGAGGGCGGAGAGCTCCGCGTTCCCTACAGCAAGCAGCGGATCGGTGAGGTTCCGGAGATCGCCGACGGCGATGACATCTCCGTCGAGAGCGACCGCGAGCTGCGCGACTTCTACGGGATCGATACCGGCGACCAGGAGATGCGCAAAGACAACAAGTCCTACGCCGCGGTCGTGCCCGAGGAGGCCGGTGCCGCCAAGCGGGTCGAGGACCCGTCGCAGATCGAGACGCCCGATGCCGACACGCGCAGCGAGGAGACGATGGAGCGGCTCAACGATCCCGGCAGCTCAGAGACGCGGAAGGTCACGGCGTCGGACATGTCGCACGACGATCAGGACGTCGATGACGGCGACTGAGCGCCGGCGTCGCTGAGTTCGCGCAGCTCGTCGGAGCTGAGCTCGAGCTCGGCCGCCGGCAGGATCTGCGCCAGCTGTTCGGGGTTGCGCGCGCTCGCGATCGGCGCCGCCACTCCCGGTTGCGCCCGAACCCACGCGAGCGCCACCGCCGCGACCGGGGCCGCGTGCGCCTCAGCGACCCGGTCGAGGGCCTCGAGCACGCCGATCCCGCGGTCGTCGAGGTACGCGCTCGCCTGCCCCGCGCGCGGGCTGTCGATCGTGACGCCCGGGCGGTACTTGCCGGTGAGGAAGCCGCGCGCGAGTGCCCAGTAGGGCACGCACGCCAGGCCCTCGCGCTCGCACAGCTGCGCGAGCGGACCCTCGTAGTCGTCGCGCTCGACCAGGCTGTATTGCGGCTGGACCGCGACGTAGCGCGCGAGTCCGTTCCGGTCCGATGTCTCCAGCGCCTGCTCGAGCCGCGGCGCCGAATAGTTGGACGCGGCGATGTACCTGACCTTGCCCTCGCCGATCAGCTCGTCGAACGTCGCGAGCGTCTCCTCGAGCGGCGTGTCCGGATCGTCGGCATGGGCGTAGTAGAGGTCTATGTAGTCGCTCTGGAGCCGCTCGAGCGACTCCTCGACGGCGACGCGGATGTTCGCTCGCGAGAGGCCCCTCCGGTCTGGCTTGCGGCCGACCTTGGTCGCGAGCACGACTGACGCGCGGTTTCCCCGCGCCGCGAACCACTTGCCGAGCACCGCCTCGGACTCCCCGCCGACGTTGCCCGGCGCGAACGCCGAGTAGGAGTCGGCGCTGTCGACGAAGTTGCCGCCCGCCCGGACGTACGCGTCGAGCACCGCAAACGACTGGCGCTCGTCGGCGGTCCAGCCGAACACGTTCCCGCCGAGACACAGCGGGAACACCTCGAGGTCGCTACGTCCCAACCGGACCACCGGGGCAACCTACCAAACGGATAGCGTGCCCCCGCTATGCCCCCGATGATCTCCGCGGCCGCCACCGCGCCGGGCGCCGAGACGCGCGTACGAGGCCCGGGGCTGCGGCTGACGCTCATCCTCGGTGCGCTGTCGGCGTTCGGTCCGCTGTCGATGGACATGTACCTTCCGGGACTGCCGTCGCTGACGCGCGACCTCGGAGCGTCGGCCTCGACCGGTCAGCTGACGCTCACGGGCTGCATGCTCGGGATCGCCGCCGGTCAGCTGTTCACCGGGCCGGTGAGTGACTCGCACGGACGGCGCCGGCCGCTGCTGGTGGGACTCACCGGCTACATCGCGGCATCGCTGGCGTGCGCGGCCGCGCCGTCGATCTGGACCCTGATCGTGCTGCGGTTCATCCAGGGCACGCTCGGTGGCGCCGGCGTGGTGATCGCGCGCGCGGTCGTGCGCGATCTGTTCCGCGGCGCCGCCGCGGCGCGCGTGTTCGCGCTGCTGATGGCCGTGATGGGGGTCGCCCCGGTGTTCGCGCCCCTGATCGGCGGTCAGGCGCTCGCGATCACCTCGTGGCGCGGGATCTTCATCCTGCTCGCCGCGATCGGGGTCCCGCTGCTGCTCGCGACGATCCTGTGGCTGCCCGAGACACTTCCGCCCGAGCGCCGCCACCGCGGTGGACTCGTCGTCACGCTCCACACCTTCCGTCGGCTACTCGCCGATCGCAGCTTCATGCCGCCCGCAGCCACGTTCTCGCTGGCGTGCGCGGCGATGTTCGCCTACATCGCCGGCGCGTCGTTCGTGCTCGAGGACGTCTATGGCGTCTCGCCCCAGGGGTTCAGCGTGGTATTCGCGGTCAACTCCGCCGGGCTGATCGCGGCGTCCCAGATCGGCGGCAGGCTCGTCGGGCGCGTGGGGGCGCCGGCGCTGCTCCGTTATGGGGCGTTCGGCGTCGCGCTCGGGTCGATCGGCGTGGTCGTGGCGACGGTCACCCACGCCGGCCTCGCGCCGCTGCTGATCGCGCTGTTCGTGATCCTGTCGTCCAACGGCATCGTCTTCCCGAACGCGACCGCCACCGCGCTCGCGGACCAGGAGGGCGCGCTCGGGAGCGCGTCGGCACTCCTCGGCGTCGGCCAGTTTGGGACAGGGGCGGTACTGGCGCCGCTCGTTGGCGTGGGCGGTTCGGCGGACGCGCTGCCGATGGGAATCCTGATCGGCGTGTGTGGCGTGTCCGCGCTGGCAGTCAACCTCGTGTTCGGGCCGGCGACCGGGGCGCCGGCCGTCGAGGGTGGCGCGGCCTGAAGGGTCGGTCGTTGGTGGCGGGGTGGCGGGGTGGCGGGGTGGCGGGGTGCCTGTTGGGGCGCGGTCGCACAGAATCCGGCGAGTAGGCGATTCGTTGTGTCGAGGCCACAACGCACCGGGCGCGTCACAGAGCCGCTGTCCGAACCTTGGCGATCTAGCCTACAAAAACGGGGGGTGAATCGCCAAAGTTCGCTTCCTCAGGCCATGGGTTCAGCCGTCGCCAATCGCGACCTTGGGAGCCAACCACAACTCCCACTTGTGCAACCGCGGCTGGTGTGCGCGCCGGCGCCTCGCCCGCCCGCGTCCCCCCCGGCGTGGCGTCTTCCGCGCCGGAATGCGCGGGATGCTTCCGGGCGACGCACGCTTAGCCGCCACGATCGCTGTACCGTGGGTTTGCGACCCCCACGCTTGATGAGGAGCAAACCACGACAGCGCCGCCGGCGGGGGATCGCGGCGCGGGGAAACGGTGGCAAGTGAACAGCGAACAGCAGACGGCACAGATCACATCGCGCGCGGAAGTAGCCACAGACAAGCCGGTCGCGTACATCCGCCAGCTCTGCAAGCACTTCGGCCACAAGATCGACGCGTCGTTCGACGACGACAGCGGTTACATCCAGTTCGAGTTCGGCCGCTGCGAGCTGCATGCGGCCGAGCGAACGCTGACGCTCGACGTCAGCGCGCCGGACGCGGAGAGCCATCAGCGGATGGAGAACGTGATCGGCTCGCACCTCGAGCGGTTCGGCCGGCGCGACGAGTTGAGCGTGACGTGGCAAGGGTGACGCCGGCGCGCCGTCGTCAGTAGACGGCCGCCCCAGACGGCGGCCGTCCCCTGCCGCGGATCGCCCCGTCGCCATGCGTATGCCGCGGGTGACTGCTGACTGCGCGCTCGGTCGTTTCAGATGGCGGGTTGCTGGTGCTTGCGGCGGCGCCGTGCGAGGACGGAGCTCGCGCCCGCGGCTCCGATGAGCCCGAGCATTCCCGCGGCGCCGATCCCGGCGTCATCCCACCGGAAGCTGCTCGATGAGGAAACCGCACCATCACGCGCGGCACCCTGGGGTTGCGTGATCGGACCGGCGAGCTCTCCGGGCGTGGCCACGCGGCGCTCCGCGAGCGCCCGTTCGTAAGCCGACGGCTTGGCCCGATGGAGTTGTGTGGGATTCGCCGAGCCTGAACGGGCGGGTCCCTGCGACGGTTCGAAAAGGGCGAACGCGTTTGAGGGCGCGCTTGCGGCGGCGATCACCACGGCGGCGGTCAGTGTCTTCTTGCTGATTCTGAGCATGGTCGTCCTCCTGTGGTTTGGTTGCTGTGTCACACGTAGAAGTAGGGGTCGAGCCGGCATCTGGGTCCTCCTCATTCGTCGGACTGACAAGACCGCCATGAACCTACGAGCGACCGAGACCGGCCGCATCGGGACGACTCCCCATGTTGGGGGTCGCGGGTATCTATCTTTGGCCGGTCAGCCCGAGGCGTCCCGCCTGCGCGACCGCTTCGCCGCGGCTGCGTACGTCGAGCTTGCGCAGGATCGCCGAGACGTGATGGTCGACGGTCTTCTCTGAGACGACCAGTCGCTTTGCGATCTCCGTGTTGCGCAACCCCTCGATCAGCAGGAGTAGCACCTCGAGCTCCCTTGCCGTGAGCCCCGCCGGGTTCTCCCGCGTGCGGGGGCGCGGTCCGCGTGGCAGGCCACGGGCGCCTCGCTCACGCAACTTGCGGGCCACGATCGCTGCCGCCGGACGCGCGCCCAGCGCCTGCAGCTCGTCGTATGCCTGGCGGAGCGGCTTCTCCTGATCGGCGTCCGCGAGCGCCAGCGCCGCCTCGTACGGACAGCCGATCTCCCGCCACCGCTCTGCTGCCCGCGGCCACTCACCGGCGATCGATAGCGCATAGGGCTCCGCGGCCGCCCCAGAAGCGAGACGATCATGTACCCCCGCACGCCACCGCCAGCACGCCAGCTCACCGGCCAGCCACGGCATGTGACGTCGCAGTGCGAGCGACAGCGCTGCCTCGGTCTCCCGCTTCACGGACGCGTGTTCCCCGGCGAGCCAGGCCGCTTCGCCTCTCGCCGCGGCGATCCAACCAATACGGATGGGCTCTTCGGTCGGCGCGGCGAGCGCGTGTTCTTCGGCGAGGGGCGCGGACGCTTCAGGGTCGCCTCGGCGCGCCCTGACGAGTCCGAGCGTGATCAGAGCCAGGCCACGGGGCACCGGGGCGCTGCGGGGATCACGCAAGATTGCATCGGCTGTGTCGGCCGCGCCGTCCCAGCTGGCGTTATCGAGCTCGAGCCGAGTGCGAAATCCGAGTAGGTACAGCCGCCAAGTGTCAAGCCCACGCTCGCGGCAGTACTCCAGGCCACGCTCGAGGTACGCGTCCGCGAGTTCGAGGTTCCGCTGCTCCGTCGCACACCGGACGATGCTCATGAAAGCTCTCCCGGCGTAGTCCTCGAGGCCTCGCCTCTGGGCAAGCTCCAGCGCCCGCTCCTGTTTGATTCGTCCGTCCTCGACGCCGGCTTGGAATTCTGCAGTGCCGATGTTCGTAAGGGCGTAGACCAGCGCCTCCTCGTCATCCAAGCTTCGTGCGAGCTCGAGCGCGCGAGTGCCCCACTCGACTGCTCGATCGAGGTCCTGCGTCGCCATGCCTCGCTGGGAGACGTTGCCGTACGCCATCGCCAGCTCGTGCCCCGGAGGCAGGCGCTCGAGTAGCTCGACTGCCTCCGATGCGAGCGTCTCGCCCTCATCTACCCGGCCCACGAAGAACAGCAGGCGCGAGAGCGTCCGTAGCGCGTCTCCTTGTGCGAGTTGATCTCCGAGCGCTCGCCAACACTCGAGCGCCTCCTCCTGTGCCTCGATCGCTGCGTCAAACTGGTCGGTCATCCAGCACTCATCCACGCGACGCCGCAGCAGCTCCGCGCGCCGCTTGACTGGCAGCCCGTCTCCGAACCTGAGCGCCCGGGCGAACTGTTCGGCCGCCTCGCGGTGCGAACCGCCGCGGGCCGCCCCCTCCGCCGCCTCAGGCGCCCAGCGGAGCACCCCCTCCTGGTCCACCGCCGCCTCTGCGTGATCGGCGAGGCTTGCGGCGTCGGGACTGTGTCCTCCTCGCGCCTCGAGTACCGCCAGTGCCGCACGGTGAAGCGCGACGCGGCGGTTGGGTGGGATCGACTCCTCGATCGCGACGCGCGCGAGCTCGTGCCGAAAGGCGACGTCCGCCTGGCCCGGCGTCAGGACGCCCGAAGCCGCGCACTCCTCGAGCTTCTCGATGAAGGCCGGTGCCAACGCTTCCAACAACGTGAGATCCACCCGGCCAGGGACCACCGCAGCCGCCTCGAGCAGCCTTCGCGCCTGGCTGGACAACCGTGCTGCGCGAGCCAGAACCGCGTCGCGCACCGTCGCCGGGATGTCTGTACCACCGGCGGCCAGCACCTCGGTCACGAAGAACGGGTTGCCTGCGGTGACGCGATACAGGCCAGCCGCATCCACACCCGCCGCGGTCGTCAACGCCTCCACGCCATCGAGCGACAGCGGCACAAGCGCCAGCCGCCGGACGCCGGACCCAGCTCGCAGCTCGCCCAGCACCGACCGCAGCGGATGGTCCGCCGCGAGCTCATCGTCCCTATACGTCGCGACGACCAGCGCCGGCACGATCTCGGCACGCCGCCCGAGCATTGTCACGACATCGAGCGTCGCCTCGTCCGCCCAATGCAGATCCTCGATCACCACGATCGTGGGCTGGACGGCAACCAGTTCGTCGCACAGCGCCGCGAAGCTGCCGGCAGGCCGCTCACCTCGCGCAACGGTCTCGGCAAACGCATTGCCGGTGACCGCCGCGATGTCGACGAAGGGAGCGAGAGGACGCGGCGTACGCAGACCATCACAGCCACCCCACAAGACTCGCGCTCGCGGACCCCGTCGGTCACAGAAATCCCGCACCAGGGCGGTCTTCCCGACACCGGCCTCGCCCGCTACCAGCACCAACCGCCCGTGACCGCCGTCAACGTCCGCCCACCAGGCCTCCAGCGACTCGAGATACGAATCGCGTTCCAGCAAACGAGGCGGGGCGGCTGGGGCGCCCGCCCCTGGGACCGGTCCTCTCACCGCGCCATCGTCCACCCGCACGATCAGACCGTCAAGTCAGCGGTCAGCCTCTGAGCCGGTCGGCGCCGGAAGATAGGTAGCGCGGATTCCCAACGTAGGTGGTCCTCCCGATGCACGTTCGTACGTGCGCTCATACGTTGGCGGCGTGGCCGAACACGTGCATCAACGACATCGCCACGGGAGCGAGGGAGTGGCATGAGCACCGATACGCAGGATGGGGTTCCGTCTCGACGGGAGTTCTTGAAAGGGGTGGGAGCCGCTGGTGCCGGGTTGGTCGCTGGATCGGTTGGAGCGGGCACCGCGTTGGTGGCGCCGAGCGCCGCGGACGCCTCACCCGGGGCCGCGCCCAACGCCCAGGCCTCGCACGGCTCGGGCTCTCACCTTGCACACCGTGGCGCACCTGTCAGCAGCGTCGATTTCGGGCGCATGTTCCCCGGTTTGCCGCCGTTCGCCGAGGCGAACGACACGGTGCGCGCCGCGCTGCTCGAAGTGGGGATGCCGGGCGGGATCATGGACGCCAGAGATCAGTTGTCGGCCGGGCCGAAGGCGCTGATTGTCGATCCCACCGTCAACGGCAACCCGACCGCCACTAACCCCTACGGCACCAACCCGGATAACCCGACCATGACGGCGGGCTCGACGTTCGTCGGCCAGTTCACCGATCACGACATCACCTTCGATCAGACCTCGCAACTGGGGGTGCCGCAAAACCCGGTTGTCTCGCCCAATACGCGCACCCCCGCGCTCGACCTGGACTCGGTGTTCGGCGGCGGCCCGGGGCTCCGACCGGACCTCTACGTCGAGAACCCAGACGGTTCAGTGGGCCCGAGGCTGAAGATCGGGAGCGGCGGGGTGCACGAGGACGTTCCCCGCGTGTCCAACGGCGACGGCACCTACACGGCCTTCTTAGGCGATCCGCGCAACGACGAGAACGTGATGATCGCGGGCCTGCACTGTGCGCACATCCTGTTCTACAACCGGGTACTGAATGAGCTCTCGGAGTTCGATCTACGCCGGTTTCCAGCCGCCAGAGCGGCCGACACGCCAAACCGCTACGTGTCATTCCTGATCGCCCGCCAGGTGACACTGTGGCACTACCAGTGGCTGTTGGTCAACGAGCATCTGCCGCAGATCGCCGGGCAGCAGGTCGTCTGGGACGTGCTCCGGAACGGCAACCGTTTTTACGACCCGCCACCCGGAGACGCGTTCATGCCGATCGAGTTCGGCGCCGCCGCCTACCGGTTCGGGCACAGCATGGTCCGCCCGTCCTACCGCGCGAACTTCGCCAGCGGCACCGGCGACAGCACAAGCCCCACCGCAGATCCGTTCTTCGCACTGGTGTTCGATCAGACAGAGCCCGACTTCAGCGCGGCTCCCATCTACGACCGTGATGACCTGCTGGGCGGCTTCCCTGCCCTGCGGCGCTACGTCGGCTGGCAGACCTTCTTCGACCTCGGCGACGGGCAGGTCAAGAACAACAAGAAGATCGATACCACGATCTCGAGCGTGCTGTTCACCCTGCCCGTGCCGGCGATCGCGCCGCACACCCAGACCAGCCCCACGGTGCTGCCGCAGCGAAATCTCCTACGCCAGCTGACCTGGGGACTGCCCTCCGGCCAGGCTGTTGCTCGCGCGATGGGAGTCGAGCGTCTGAGCGTCGCCGAACTGTCCGAGGTCGGCAGTGTCTACGCCCCGCTCGCGGCGAGCACCCCGCTCTGGTACTACATCCTCGCCGAAGCCAAAGCCATGGCCGACGGTGTCAACCTCGGACCCGTCGGCGGGCGGATCGTCACCGAGACGCTGATCGGACTGCTTCGCGCGGACCACACCAGCTACCTCAGCGTCTACCCCCGCTTCACGCCGTTCCTCGGCACCGATCTCCAATTGGGTTCGAACCTCAACCCTGACATCACCGGCAACCGCAGCTACACCCGCGCGCACTTCCTCTACTACGCCGGCGTGGTGACACCCGGAAGCTACCGCTGAGAGAGCGGCCCGATGACGAGGACTGGTCTGCAACACGAAGCGTGCGAAGGTGACGCCGGCGCTCGGTTGTGCGCCACGGCGCCGGCCGGGATTGCCGGCGTCGCCGGTCTATTCGCCGAGCCCGCGAGCGCGGATCTCGCGCTGGGCGGCTTCGGTCTTCCCTAGCCCGTCGAGGCTCATCGCGTGCAGCACGGCCGGCGTCTTGGTGAACTGGACGTCCCGGTAGTCGACGACCTGCACGTGGTTGCCCCACGGATCGTCGAAGTCGAGCGAGCCCGAGGCCTGCACGTCCACGCCCGCCTCCTTCAGCGAGGCTCGGACCGCTTCCTTGTCGTCCACGACCAGCCCGAAGTGCCGACCGCCGTCCGGCGCCTGCGAACGCCCGCCGGACAGCGCGATGAACTGGTCTCCCATGTCGATGAACGCCATCCGCCGGCCCGCGCGGCCACGGAGTTCGAACTCGAAGAAACGCCCGTACCAGTCCAGCGCGGCGTCGACGTTGTCGACGTCGAGCGCGATGTGGTTGATGCCGACGAGGCGCGCCATCGATCCGTCCGTCGCTAGCTCCCGACCCCCGAGCCGGCGCCGGCCTTCATCTTCAACCACTCGGCCTTGTGGACGCGCTTGGCGGATTGGTAGTCGAGCAGCGCCTGGGGCGAGTCGACGTCTCCGAGCGTGGGGTGGGGCGGCACGAGGTCCCGAGCCGCCTCGACACCGAACTGCTTCGCCAGGACCGCTCCCAGCGACTTGATCTTCATCTCGCCGAAACCGGGCAACGCCAGGAGGTTGGAGCGCAGCGCGGCGGAGTCGGGGGCGTCGGTCCAGACGCGGCCGGCGTCGCCGTCGTAGTGATCGCGGATATACGCCGCCAGGTCCTGCACGCGATGAGCCATCGAGCCCGGGTAGCGATGGATCGCCGGCCGCTCGCGGAAGATCGGTTCGAGATCCGCGGAAGCGAGCGCCGCCGCGTCGAGCGTGCCGAGCCGTTCGCGGATCACGAGCGGTCCGGCGAACGCCTTCTGCACGGTCACCTGCTGGTCGAGGACGAAGCCGACCAGGAGCGCCATCGGGTCGGATGCGATCAGGGAGTTGGCTTCGTCGGAGTCGGTGAAGTAGAGGCGGTCGGGCATGAGTCGATCATAACCCGCGCGAGTTGCCGCACCGGCGCGTGCACGAGGGGCCGCCGTGTGGGGGACGTGCACGGCCGGTACCGCCGGGTACCAGGATGGGTTCGCGGCCGGGGCCGGTGGGTAGGTGGGGTGTATGACAACTGTCACCGGCACCACTCCCACCCGTAACACCGAGATCAGGCGGCTCCCCCGGACTACCGGCGCGTTGAGCGGCTTTCTCGTGATCCTGCTCGGCCTATGGGGCGCGCTTATCCCATTCGTCGGTCCCTATTTCCACTACGCGTTCGGCAGCTTCCAGACCTGGCACTACACCTCCGCGCGGCTGTGGCTCGACATCGTGCCGGGCGCGGTAGCCGTCATCGGCGGTTTGATGCTCGTCCGCAGCTCGCATCGGACGACCGGTCTGATCGGCGGCTGGCTGGCCCTGGCGGCCGGCGCCTGGTTCGCGATCGGTCCGACGGTCAGCCTTCTGTGGCACCACGCCGGCAACCCGATCGGCGCGCCGTTGGGCGGCCACACCCGTCAGGCACTCGAGCTTCTGGGCTACTACCAGGCCCTGGGGGTTGTGATCGCCGCGCTGGCGGCGTTCGCGATGGGACGCTACTTCTCGCGTCCGCCTGTGGTGGTGGAGGACGCCGCGCTGGCGGAAGACGCGGTCGCGGCCGATGAGACGGTGGCCGCGCGCCGGCGGCCGGTGGCTGCCACCGCTGCCGGCGAGCCCGTGGCGGCGCGTGATGAACCGGTCGCCGCCCGGGATGAGCCCGTCGCCGCCCGGGATGAGCCGATGGCCGCCCGGGATGAGCCGATGGCCGCCCGGGATGAGCCGATCGCCCCGCGCGACGAGCCAGTCGCTGCCCGTGACGAGCCGATCGCGGCCCAGGACGAGCCGCTCGCCCCGCGCGACGAACCGCTGGCGCCGGCAAACGAGCCGGTCACGTCCCGTGACGAGTCGACAGCCGCCACCGCGGCCCCCGACGCCGCGCCGACCACCGACACGTACCGCCGGCGTCCCGGACTGTCGCGCTTGCGCCGCCGGTAGAGGGCGCTCCGGGTCTTCAACCTGTCGGCCACCGACGGTGGCCGACAGGCGCTCACCGGGCATTTGGACATCAGCCGCCGCGGATCCTTGTCCCACTGGCCAATGCAAGCCGGGGCGCGCTGGCGCAGGATGTCCACCTCGTGAGCTCGGATCTGATCGTCTCCTACGACGGCACGCCCAACGACGACGACGCGCTGGCGCTGGGCAAGCTGCTGGCGCTGACCGGTGCTGCGCTGTCGCTCGCGTACATCCGCCACTCGCGCGAGTTCGACCCGCGCCGCGAGGAGCTGGCGCAGCACGACGCCGAGCGCCGTCTCGACCAGGGGGTGGCCTGGCTTGGGAATCCGCAGATTCCCAAGCACGTCGTGTTCAGCAGCTCGACCGGACAGGGCCTCGAGCAGCTCGCCGCGGCCGAGCAGGCATCGGTGATCGTGTTCGGCTCGGACTACCGCACGCCACCCGGCCATGCCGAGCCCGGGACGAGCGCACAGCGGCTGCTCGAAGGCGGATCGGTCGCGATCGCAGTCGCTGCCGCCGGACTGCGGAGCCTGGGCGGTGCCCAGATCAAGTCGATCTCCGTGTCGTCGGTCGACGGCGACACCGCGGCGGCGCAGACCGCGGACGCGCTGGCGGCGAAGCTCGGGGCGTCGATCGTCGAGTTCGGCGCGCCCGACATTGACCTGATCGTGGTCGGCTCGCACCCGAACACGTCGTCTCGGCGGATCACCCTGAGCGGCTCGACGCGCACCGTGCTCAACACCGCGAGGGGCTCGGTGCTGGTGGTGCCGTCCGGCGACCCGATCCGTCTCTGACCGCGTGCCGCGCCCGGGGATCGGGCGTGGCGTGCGCCGCCGCCGAGATTAGTGAGGCACACTGTCGGCGTGGCCGAGGCCAGCGCAGAGCGACGTCAGCGCCCGAGCCCGGGCGCGGGGCAGGTCGTACTCACACCGGCCCAGCCGGGGGGCGTGGGCGTTGGGGAGCGTCGGAGCTCCTACCGGCTCACCGACCCCACGCTGTCTGAGCTGCCGCTCGACGCGCTGCTTGACGAGCTCCTGGTCCGTGTCCAGGAGGCGCTGACCGTAGACACCGTCGCGATCCTGCTGCTCGACGTCGCCTCGCAGCAGCTCGTCGCGCGCGCCGCCAAGGGGCTCGAGGAGGAGGTCGAGCGGGGCGTGCGGATCCCGATGGGCCAGGGCTTCGCCGGCCGGATCGCGGCTGAGCGCGTACCGATCTTCATAGCGGAGGTCGACCACGCCGACGTCCTCAACCCGATCCTGCGCGAGAAGGGCATCGAGTCGCTGCTCGGTGTCCCGATGGTCGCCGAGGGCGAGTTGATCGGCGTGCTCCACGTCGGCTCGCTGCAACCGAGGACGTTCGGCCAGGACGACCTCGCGGTGTTGCAGATGGCCGCCGCGCGCGCGGCGCCGGCGATCGAGCACGCCCGGCTGTCCGCGGAGCTCGAGCATGAGCACGCCGTCTCGATGCTGCTGCAGCGGAGCCTGCTGCCCAAGCGTCTGGCCGACGTTGTCGGCGTCAGGGTGGCGGCGCGATACCTGCCCGCGCGCGATGAGGTGGGCGGCGACTGGTATGACGTGTTCGAGCTTCCTCGCGGCCGGGTGGGCGTCGTGATCGGAGACGTCGTCGGGCACGGGATCGCGGCCGCCGCGCTGATGGGCCGGCTCCGCACGGCACTGCACTCGTACGCGATCGAAGGGCACGGGCCCGGCCGCACGCTCGAGCTAGTCGACCGCTTCGTCCAGTCGCTCAACGAGTCAGCGATGGCGACCGCCGCCTATGCGGTGTTCGACACGTACACCTCCCAGCTCCAGTACGCGACCGCGGGACACCTCCCACCGCTCGTGATCTCGGGCGCAGAGGCGAGGGTGCTCGAGGTGACCCCGGCGCCGCCGCTGGGGGCGTTCCCGTACGGCCGGTGCCCGGAGCACGAACTCTCGCTCGGCAGCCGCGAGATGCTGTTGCTGTACACCGACGGCCTCGTCGAGCGCCGTGGCGTCGCCCTTAGCATCGGCATTGACCTGCTGGCCAGCGCCGTGCGGGACGCCGGAACGCCCGAGGACGCGTGCGCGTTCGCGGTCGCGAAGCTGGTGCCGCCCGACGGTCTGCTGGACGACGTGGCGATTGTCTCGCTCCAGAACGCGGCAGTCCCGGCCGAGCTGCACGTCACGCTCCCGGCCGAGCCCAAGACCCTCGCCCAGGTGCGGCGCATCCTCCGCAGGTGGTTGAACGAGCGCGGCGCGGACGAGGCGGAGGTGGCGGAGATGACGATCGCCGTGAGCGAAGCCTGCGCGAACGCGATCGAGCATGCCTACTCGCCCTCTCCGGCCACGTTCGAGTTGCAAGGATGGGTGCGGGACGGGGAGATCACGATGACCGTCCGCGACAGCGGGCGCTGGCGCGCGCCCCGCGGCCAGAACCGCGGCCGCGGCCTGTCGATCATCGTCGCTGCCATGGATGATGTGCAGATCGATCGCACCGCGGAAGGGACGGAGGTAGTGATGCGACGACGGATGGGAACAAGATGAGCCTCGCCGATGTTCAGATCACGCTGGCCGCGAGCGCGCTGATCGCCCACGTCACGGGCGAGGTCGACATGTCCAACGCCGAAGAGGTCGGGTCGACCGTGATCGGCGCCACGCCGAACGAGGCGCACGGCGTGATCCTCGACCTCTCGGGCGTGGACTACCTGGATAGTGCCGGCATCTACGTCATCTATGGGATGCGCGCGAGCCTGCAGGCCCGAGGCCAGGCGATGATCCTCGTGATCCCGACGAGTTCACCTGTGCACGACTCGCTCCGCCTCGCCGGCGCCGAGCGACCGGGGAGGTCGCCGAGTCCGTCGAGGAGGCGTTGCGAACGTTCGACAGCCGGCCGCTCCCGGGCTCCTGACCGTCATCGGGGGCCCCGCCCCGCTGACCGTCACCGGAGTCCCGGGGCGAGAACGGATCCTCACCCGCTCGCGCGATCGAGCGCGATCTCCTCCCAGTCAGCCGCCCGCTGATAGCCGACCTCGGCGTAGATCTTGTTCGACGTCGGGTTGTCGAGGTCGGTGTAGAGCATGCACCGCCGCGCTCCCCGCGCGAGCGCGCGCCGGCTCACCGCCGCGACCGCGCTCCCGGCGTAGCCACGGCACCGCTGCGCCGGCGGGGTGTAGACGGGGCCGATCCGGACGACGCCGGCGACTTCGGGCGTGACCCCGACCATCGACACCGGCTGCTCGTCCTCCCACACCAGCAGACCTTCGCGGCGCATACGAGCGTCGACTATCGCCTCGGCCTGCGTGGCGCCGGCGACCCCGGCCTCGATCACGAACTCCCGCAGCCAGCTGACGAGAAGCGATCGGTCCGTCGCGTCCGCCAGTCGCAGCTCGCCCCTCGCGGGCCGGGGAGGGTCCATGACCTCGTCGAGGATGTGCATCGCCTCCCGTAGCGCGCGGCGCGCCGTACCTCCCGTCTGCTCGGCCCAGGCCGCCGCGATCGCCCGCGCGGTCGGCGGCACGCTGGTCACGCCTGGGACGTCTGGGTCTGCCTGCAGCCACAGCTCGACGAGGTCGGCCGGATCGGCGTCGAGCGGGCTTGCCAGCAGCGGATGCGGGGGCGTTCGCAGCGCTGCGAACCGCACCTCGTCGCCGTTGCCTAGGCCGTACGCGAACAGCGCACGGGAGTCCGCGTGGACGCCGTCGAGCACGTTCATCAACACCGTTGCCAGCACGTTGCATTCGAGCCGCGCTGCGAGCAGGCGCTCGGTGCGCGCGGCGAACTCGGCCGGGTCACGGGTCAGGACGAACCGCACGACCTGGATGATCGCCCTGCTAGCCCGCCTCGGTCGCCGGCGCCGGCGCATCCGGCTGCCGGAACATCTCGCTCTGAACCCTGTCGGTCAGCGCGCGCTCGCTGGCCACGGTGTCGTTGCCGGGAGTCGGTTCGGTCGGTCTGGTCTCGGGAGCCTGGTCCTCCGCACCCGCGTCCGCGCCGGCGCTCCGGCGCCTTGCCAGCCGCGTCACGGCGCGGATCACCATGATCGCGAGGCCAACGCCGACGACCGTGAGCGCTATCTGCCGACCCGACGGCGAGCTTCGGCGCGGGCGACGGAAGCGCTCGAGTAGCCATGCGACCTTGATCACGCGCCACCAACCGACGCCGCCCCTGCGCCTCGCACGGATCCCTCGCCGGCGTGGCCGGCGCGCCTTCGTCACTTTGACCCTCGGCGCGAGTCTCAAATTGGGCATGGTCGTCCCTCCTGTTGCGTCCACAAGCGCATGGACCCGGTTCCCCGAGACCAGGCACACACACGAGCCTACACGGCGCGATCCCGTCACAGATCTTCTTGTGCGGATCGTCACGAGCATGCCGGAGGTGCGAGAGGAAACTCATGGCGGTTCCGGCGCACCCCCACCGGGTAGCACCGTGACATGAGCATTTCACGAGCAATGGTCGCGGAGGTCCCGCAACCGAGCGAGGCGCCGACGCCGGTCGTCCCCAGCGCGCCGGTCACGCCGGCGGTGCCGGACCCCGGAACCCCGGCCGCACCCGAGGAGCCCTCGACCGTGCCCGGGCCCCACGAGCCGGCCGCGCCGATCGCGCCCGGATCCCGGGCCTGACGAGGCGCCGGAGCCCGAGCGGGCGCCGCAGCCCGGCCCGGCGCCGGAGCGGACCCCCGAGACACAGCCGGACGAGGCTTAGGCCGCCGCCGCCGCGCCGCGTGGACGGTTGCGCCGCTCCGCGCGCGATCAGGGCCGCGACGCCTCTCCGGCGATCACCCGCGCCACCTCGCCGGCATGGTGCTGATGCAGCAGATGGCCGGCGTGCTCGATCTCGACCAACTCAGCCCGAGGAATCTGGCCGGCGAGACGCCGTGCCGCCGCGATCGGCACGACGCTGTCCATGGTTCCGGCCAAAACCGTCGTCGGCGCCGAAATCTGACCCAGCCGGCGCTCGAGCGCGGGCAGGTCCCGCAGCAGCAGTCGCTGCTCGCGCACGAACGACCGCCACGTGTACGGGGACAGGAGCGTCCGGCCGGCGGCGCGCAGATAGCGATCGTCGAGCGCCGTCGACTCCGCGACCCATCGACGCACCGGGGCCGCGCCGAGCGCGAGGCCACCGGCCGCCATCGCCCCGATGCTGGCGAGCCAGCCGATCACCGGCGCAGCCAGCAGGTAGTCGCCCGCGCTGAGCGAGTCGACGTTGGCCGCCGGCGCGACCAGCACCAGCCGGCCCACCCGCTTGGGACTCGACCACGCGAGCCAGGCCGCGACCGCCGCCCCGAGGCTGTGTCCGACCACCGTCGCCCGCGCGACGCCGACCCGATCCAGGACCGCTCGCGCCGCGCTCGCGTTCCCGGCGAGATCGCGCACCGCCGAGCGGCGATCCCACCCGGGGCGATCGAACGCGATCGTCTGCAGGCCGTCGCCGATCGACGCCCTGACGCGCTCCCACTCCGCCGCGGCACCCGGTTGTCCGTGAAGCAGCAAAACAGGATCGTTGGACACGCCGGACACCTCCGAGAGGGCATACTAGAGCCGTGACGTCAGCGCTCCTGTCCGACGCGCTCGGGCCGCTCCGCGCAGACCCGGCGCGCGCGGCGATCCTGTTCGACATCGACGGCACGCTTGCCCCGATCGTCGAGCACGCCGCCGACGCCCGCGTGCCCGAAAGCACGCGGTAGCTGCTGGCCCAGATCGCCCGCCGGTACGGCGTGGTCGCGTGCGTCAGCGGCCGGCGCGCGTCCGAGGCGCGAGCGATGGTCGCGATCGGCGCGATCTCCTACCTCGGCTCGCACGGCGCCGAGGTGCTGCGCGCCGGCTGGACCGAGCCGGTCGTCGATCCCGGCATCCTCGACTGGACGGAGCGGATCCACGAGTTCGCGCGCGAGGCCGACACCGCGGACCTGCGCCGGCGCCGCGTGCGGATCGAGGACAAGGGCGCGATCGTCGCCTTCCACTGGCGCGGCGCGCCCGACGAGGAGGCGGCGCGCGCGGCGATCGACGCGATCGCGGCCAAGGCCGAGGCGGCTGGTCTGCGCACGCACTGGGGACGCAAGGTGCTCGAGGTCCGGCCGCCGGTGCGGATCGACAAGGGCGCCGGCATCTCGTCGTTCCTGGCCGACACCGACGTCGACGTCGCGATGTACGTCGGCGACGACGTCACCGACCTCGACGCGTTCCACGCGCTTGCTTCGCTCGCCGCAGAGGGCCGCATCTCGAAGGCGATCCGGGTGGGCGTTCGGTCGGACGATGGACCGCCGGAGATCACCGAGGAAGCCGACGTCGTCGTCGACGGCCCCGAGGGCGTCGCCAAGCTGCTCGCGGTCCTGGCCGCCGAGTGAGTGCTGAGGCGCGACAGAGAGCATCGGGCGTGAGGTTCTCGGACTTCCTGCGGACCACGGTCCTGATCAGCGCCGGCGCCGCGAGCGCGCTGGCCGCGGTCACGGTCGCGGCGGCGGCCGGCACCAGCGACGACCTGCTCGTGCCGGTTCGGCGGCGGCTGGTGGGTGGTCGCGGGCATCGATCGGCATCTGGATGGGGCGCCGCGCCGAGCACCACATCGCAGATCGCCTCGCTGCTCGCGAGCGCGCGCACCCAGGCCTCGCTGCCCGAGCTCAACCCGACCCGGACCGTGCTCAACCGCCTGTGGCCGCTGCTGTTCTCGACGATCGGCGCCGGCGCGCTCGCGTTCCTGGTGCCGCAGGTGCCGGCGGTAGCGACCGGCTTCGCGATCATCTGGGCGCTGGCGTGGCGCCGCCAGGCGTCGGCTGTGACCGCGATCGAGGAGCGCGACGGCGCGCGCTTCTACGTCGAGAAGACCTCGCCGCTGAAGCCGATCCGGCTGATCCGGACGCCGGGCTTCCGCTCTAATCTGTTCGAGCTGAACGGTGCGTCCGGGTCACTCCCGGCGGCGCCCGGCCTCGCGCTGTGATCCCCTCGGCCTTCATCCCCAGCCCCAGCCGACAACGGCTTCCACGATCGGGCCGCTGTTCGTGCACGCCTACGGGCTCGCGTACGTGTTCGCAGTCGCGGCCGCGATCTTCGTGACCCGGTGGCGGTGGCGGAAGGCCGGCGGCGATCCGGACCTCGCCTACGAGGCGGCGGCTGTGGGGATTCCCGGCCGGGCTGATCGGCGGCCGGATCTACTTCCTGATCACCACGCCGAGCCAGATCGAGCCGCACAACTTCTGGGGCATCGTTCGCGATCTGGAACGGCGGGCTCGGGATCTGGGGCGGGATCATCGGCGGGGTCGTCGGCGGGCTCTACATCGTGCGCAAGCGGCTCACCCGCGCCGATGTCCTGCGGTTCATGGACGCGGCCGCGCCCGGCGCTGCTGGTCGCGCAGTCGATCGGGCGGATCGGCAACTACTTCAACCAGGAGCTGTTCGGCAAGCCCTCGACGCTGCCCTGGGCGCTGAAGATCTCGCCGGCGCACCGGCCGCCCGGCTACACGCAATTCGCGACGTTCCAGCCCTCGTTCCTGTACGAGATCATCTGGAACCTGTTGCTGGCCGGCGTTCCTGATCTGGCTCGGCAACCACCGCAAGATCAAGCCGCCGGGGCTGTTCGCGCTGTACGTCGCCGGCTACTCGGGCTACCGGATCTTCGAGGAGACGATCCGGATCGACTACTCCGTGCACATCCTCGGGATGCGGCTGAACTTCTGGATCGCGACGATCGGTCTGCCTCGCCGGGCTCGCGTGGTTCGTGGCGATCCAGAAGCGCGGGAAGTACGATCCGCTGCCGCTCGATGGGCCGCAGCGCTGACGCGCGGGCCTTCGCCCGCAGGAAGCCGAACGCGCCCTACCGCAAGCCGCCGGCGCCCACCTACGGGAAGAAGTCCGCGTCAGGCGCGCGACCGACGTCGCGCTCGGGCGGCCGGCGGCGCGGCGCCGACCCCTAGCCGGTTCCGCGGCCGGACCGCCGCGATCGCGCTGCCACGGCCCGGTGTTGAGCGACCTGCGCCGCGGTCAGCCAGGCCCGGCGGGCGGTGGCGATCCCGTAGCGGGCGACCTCGAACCCGCCGACGCGATGGGAGTCGCAGTTGATCACGATCGGCACGCCGGCCGCCGCGGCGGCGCGCGCGTGGAGCTCGTTCAGGTCGCGCCGGTCGGGGTTGGAGTTGATCTCGAGCATCGTGCCGGTGCGGGCCGCGGCCTCGATCACCCGCTCGAAGTCGAACGAGTAGGGCGCGCGGCGCTCGAGCTTGCGCCCCGACAGGTGGCCGATCGCGTCGACCAGCGGGTGCTCGATCGCGCGCACGATCCGCTCGGTCATCGCGTCCGCGGGCATCCGGAACGAGGAGTGGACCGACGCGATCACCCAGTCGAGCTCGGCCAGCAGCTCGTCGGCGTAGTCGAGCGAGCCGTCGGGGAGGATGTTGACCTCCGAGCCGGCGAGCAGCTCGATCCCGTCGACGTCGGTGGCGCGGATCCGCGCGATCTGCTCGCGCAGCCGCTCGGGCGAGACCTCGTCGCCGAACCCGAAGCTCGCGGAGTGGTCGGTGATCGCCAGGTACTCGTAGCCGAAGTCGCGCGCCGCGGCTGCCATCTCCTCGATCGAGGCGGTGCCGTCCGACGCGGTGGTGTGCGAGTGCAGATCGCCGCGCAGGTCGCCAGGCTTCGATCAGCTCGGGGAGCGTGCCGGCCGCGGCGGCCTCGAGCTCGCCCCGGTTCTCGCGGAGCTCCGGCTCGATGTACTCGAGCCCGAGCAGCGCGTACACCTCCTGCTCGGTCGCGCAGCGGTGGGTCTCGCCGGTCGCGTCGTCGAGGACCCCGTACTCGGAGACGTGCAGGCCCTTGCGCACGGCCGCGTCGCGCAGCGCCATGTTGTGCTCCTTGGAGCCGGTCAGGTGCTGCAGCAGGTTCCCGAACTGGTCGGGCTCGACGATCCGCAGGTCGACGTCGATCCCGGTGTGGGTACGCAGCCGCACGCCTGCCGCCGCCGGCGTGCCCGCGTCCTCGACGAGGTCGAGCGCGGCCGCCGCGCGCGCCAGCGCCAGCGGATCGGTGGCGGTGGCGATCACGTCGAGGTCCTTGACGGTGTCGGTCATCCGCCGGGCCGAGCCGGCCAGCTCCACCTCGATCGCGGCGGGGTGCTCGCGCAGCGCCGCCACCAGCGGCTCGCCGGCAGCGAGCGCCTTGTCGAGGACGACCCGTGCGGGCCGCTCGCCGGCGCCGGCTAATCGGAGCGAGGCGAGGATCGTCTCCTCGGCCTTCGGGCCGAAGCCTTTCAGTGCGCGGATCTGCTGGCTCTCGGCGGCGGCGCGCAGCGACTCGAGCGAGTCGATCCCGAGCTCGTCGTACAGCCGCCGGGCGCGCTTGGGGCCGAGTCCCGGGAGCCGGGTGATCGCGATCAGCCCCGGCGGGAACTTGGCCCGCATCTTGACCAGCGTCGGGATCTCGCCGTCGTTGGCGAGCGCGAGCACCTTCTCCTGGATGATCTGTCCGACCCCGGCGAGCTCGGTGGCGCGGCCTTCGCGCGCCAAGGCGGTGACCGATACCGAGGCCTCCCGGATCGCCTTGGCCGCGTTCCGGTACGCCACGATCCGGTGGATGACCGCGCCGTCGAGCTCGTACAGGTCGCCTAGCTCGTCGAGGGCGGCGGCAATCTCGGTGTTCGTCGGATCGGGCATCGCCACCCCGTAGGCTAGTGAACCCGTCCGCAAGTCCTACGGCATTCGAGCGACCCCTGTGCGTTATGCCGGTGACCGTCGGGTCGTCCGCTATACTTTTTGAAGTAACCCTTCGCCGTATAGATCTCCAAGGAGCCCACATGGCAGGCACCGTCACTGAAGTCACCGACAACAACTTCCAGGCCGAGGTCATCGAGTCCGAACTCCCGGTGCTCGTGGACTTCTGGGCCCCGTGGTGCGGTCCCTGTCGGATGGTCGCTCCGGTCGTCGAGGAGATCGCACAGGAGCGCGCCGACGCGCTGAAGGTCGTCAAGCTGAACATCGACGACAACCAGAACACGGCGATCCAGTTCAACGTGATGTCGATCCCGACGCTGATCCTGTTCCGCAACGGGCAGCCGGCCAAGACCGTCATCGGCGCGTACCCCAAGCGCAAGCTCGTAGCCGAGCTCGAGCCGGCGCTGGCTTAGGTATCTCCCATCCGAGTTCGCCGCTAGGCGAACTCGCCAGCTAATCGGCGCCAGCCGATCAGCCAGCTAGAGCAACGCCGACGCGCAGGTCGCGCCCGTCGATGCTGACGGGTGGCGACCGAGCCGTCGAGCGACTCGTAGCCGACCTTCAGGGCGAGCGTCTCGCCGGCGATGTAGGGCTCATGCATGCGAGCGGCGTCGAGCAGCGAGTCGTCGCCGTCGAGCGTGAGCAGGATCCGGTCGGTGACCTCGAGGCCGGCATCCTGGCGGGCCAGCTGCACCGCACGTACGATCTCGCGCGCCCAGCCCTCGACTCGCAGCTCCTCGTCGATCTCGAGCTCGAGTGCGACCGCGTGCGAACCTTCGCGCTCGACCTGGTAGCCCTCGAGCGGCTTCATCGACACCTGCACGTCCTCGGCGGTGAGCTCGTGATCCTGGCCGTTGATCGACACCGCGACGCGGCCGCCGTCGCGCAGAGTCGCGGCGGCGTGGGCCGCGCCCAGACCGGCGATCGCGGCTGCCATCAGCGGCATGTGCTTGCCGAACCGGGGACCGAGCGTCCGGTAGTTCGGCTTGAGCTCGACCTCGCCGAGCTCGTCCGCCTCGGACACGAACCGCAGCTCGCGGACGTTGAGTTCCTCGCGGACGATGCCGGACAGGCGCTCGATCGCCTCGCGCTCTGAGCCGGTCGCGACCACGACCGCCGCGCGCAGCGGCCGCCGGACCGCGAGCTTGGCCTGACCGCGAGCGGCGAGCCCGAGCCGGACCGTCTCGCGCGCGACCGCCATCGCCTGCTTCGAGATCGAGGTCGCGCTGTCCGACCGTCGGGAAATCGCACAGGTGCACGCTCGACTCGGTGCCGTCGAGGTTGTCGTAGATCTCGTCAGCGACGAACGGGCAGAACGGCGCGAGCAGCTGGGCGGTCGTCAGAAGGCAGGTGCGCAGCGTCACGAACGCGGCGAGGTCCCCGTCCCAGAACCGGCGGCGCGAGCGCCGGACGTACCAGTTGGAGATGTCGTCTACGAACGACCCGATCGCGCGGCCCGCGACGGTGGCGTCGAAGTTGTCCATGCGGTCGCGGACGACCTCGACCGTGGCCTGCAGACGCGACAGCGCCCAGCGGTCGAGCTCGGTCGCGTTTTCGCCGGCGGCCGGGGGATCGCGGTCGATCCCGTTCGCGTTGGCGTACAGGACGTAGAAGCTGTACGTGTTCCAAAGTTGGAGAAGGAACTGCCGAAGTGCCTCGGCGATCGTGTCGAGCGATGCGCGATAGCCGTCCCAGGGATGCTTGGACGTGAACAGGTACCAGCGGAGAGCGTCGGCCCCGTAACGGTCGATCACCTGTTGCGGCGCAATCGTGTTCCCGAGTGACTTGGACATCTTGCGGCCCTGGTCGTCGAGGATCAGGCCGAGGCACACCACGTTCCGGTACGGAGAGCGGTCGAACAGCAGCGTCGAGACCGCGATCAGCGAGTAGAACCAGCCACGCGTCTGGTCGAGCGCCTCGCAGATGAAGTCCGCGGGGAAGTGCTGCTCGAACAGCTCGGTGCCCTCCTGCGGCGAGTGGTACTGGGCGAACGGCATCGAGCCCGAGTCGAACCACACGTCGATCACCTCCGGGACCCGTTGCATCGGCCCCCCGCAGTCCTGGCAGGCAAACGTCGCGTCGTCGACAAACGGACGGTGCGGGTCGGTGAGCGCCGTCCCGGCGAGCTCGTTCAGCTCCGCAAGCGAGCCGATCACTCGCACGTGGCCGTCCTTGCAGCGCCACACGGGCAGGGGCGTGCCCCAGTAGCGCTCGCGCGAGAGCGCCCAGTCGACGTTGTGCTCGAGCCAGTTGCCGAAACGCCCGTGCTTGACGCGCTCCGGCGCCCAGTTGACGGTCTCGTTGGCCGCGAGCAGGCGGTCCTTGACCTGGCTGGTGGCGATGTACCAGGAGGGCTTGGCGTAGTACAGCAGCGGCGTGCCGCACCGCCAGCAGTGCGGGTACGAATGCTCGTAGGACTCGGCTCTGAGGAGACGGCCGCGGCCGCGAAGATCCTCGATCAGGTCGGGATCCGCATCCTTGACCTTGCGGCCGGCGTACGGGCCGATCCGTTCGTCGTAGGTGCCGTCGAGCCGGACCGGGTTGATCACGTTCAGGCCGTACTGCTCGCCGAGCCGGAAGTCATCCTCGCCGAACGCGATCGCGGTGTGGACGAGCCCGGTGCCGTCGTTCGCGGTGACGAAGTCGCCGAGCAGAACCGTATGACCTCGCGGCCCGTATTCCGACCCGGGGATGAACGTGAATGGCGGCTCGTAGGCGACGCCTTCCAATCGCCTTCCTGGGAAGCGGTTGAGTACGTGCGCGCGCTCGCCGTCGCCGAGCACCCGCTCGAGCAGTGCCTCGGCGAGGATGAAGACGTCGTCGCCATGCTTGACGCGCACGTAGGTCAGTTCCGGGTCGACCGCGACCGCCGCGTTCGACACGAGCGTCCACGGGGTCGTGGTCCAGACCAGCAGCTGATCGCCGGGCTGCGCCGCCTCGTTGCCGTTCGTGACCGGCAGGCGCACGTACACCGACGGATCGACCACGTCCCGATACACGCCGGGCTGCCCGAGCTCGTGACTGGACAGCGTTACCTGGTCGCGGGGGCAGTAGGGGACGACCTTGAGCTTCTCGTACAGCAGGCCCTTGTCGTGGATCGTCTTGAGCGCCCACCAGACAGACTCGACGTATTGGGGGTCGAGCGTGCGGTAGGCGTCGTCGAGGTCGATCCAGAACCCGATCCGCTCGGTCATCGCGTTCCAGTCCTCGACGTGGCTGAGGACCTTCTCGCGGCAGCGGGCGTTGAACTCCGCGATCCCGAACCGCTCGATGTCGGCCTTGGAGGTGAAGCCGAGCTCGGCCTCCAGGGCGAGCTCGACAGGCAGCCCGTGGCAGTCCCAGCCGCCCTTGCGATCGACGAGGTACCCGCACATGGTGCGATAGCGCGGGAAGATGTCCTTGAACACTCGCGAGAGCACGTGGTGGAAGCCAGGCGGGCCGTTTGCGGTCGGCGGCCCCTCGTAGAAGCCCCAGCGCGGAGCATCCCGACGACGTCTCATCGACTCGGCGAACACGTCCCGCTCGCGCCAGCGCTCGAGCACGCGTTCCTCGAGCTCGGGGAACGAGACACGAGGATCGACTGGGCGGTGCGCCGCGGGCATGGGCGCTCGATTCTAGGAAGCCGGAGGCCGTCCCCGTAGCCGCCCCGACGGAGCTCCGGGTATCCGCAGCGCCGGGGGTCTAGCGAGCGGTGACCGCGGGGAGCGCGCCGGCGGACGTCGACGAGCGGCGGCGCGCTGGCTCGTCGAGCTGTGCGAGCAGCACATCGCGTGCCGCCAGCGGCGTCTGGCCAAGACGACGGACGGTGCTCGCTCCGGTGTCGGGCACCGCGCCGCGGAAGTCGAAGATCTGCGCGCGGTGCGCGACCGAGCGCACCGAGTACACGAGCCGCCCGAGCGCGTCGAGCGTGATGCCCCGTCCCGCCAGGACCACCGCGCGCGGGTCGAGCGCGGGCAGCGCCCGGGCGAGGCGGCTCGGGGTGATCGCGGTCGATAGCGATAGCGTCCGAACGCCGGCGCGCCTGAGCATCAGCTCGAGTGACTGGGCGTGCAACGCGTCGAGCTCGAGCGGCAGGGAGGCGTCGAGCACGAGTACGCCCGAGGTCCGGGTTGCCGGCGGGGACAGGCGCTTGAGCGCGGACAGCCACGCTGTGGCGTAGCGCCAGCCGAACTCGTACTCCGGGGTGCTGCTCACGGCCGCCTCGTCGGCGTGCGCGCCAACCCCTTCGAGCAGCACCTCCTCGATAGTCCGCTCGACCGAGCGAAGCGCGAGGCTCTCCTCGAGCAGGCCGTTGGCCTTGTCCTCGTCGAATGTGGCGAAGGCGGCGGCGAGCCGCGAGCCGGACGACGGTCCCTCGCCTCGCTGCCGAGCGAGCGCGATCGCCGAGGAGACGTTGTGGGTCTCGGCGAGCGTGGCGCGCAGCGATTCGATCTCCGTCAGCGCGTACTGGCGGTGGCCGCCGGGGGTCCGACGCGGGCGCGGGAACCCGTACCGCCGCTCCCAGCTACGGAGCGTGTTCGGGCTGACGCCGAGCATCACGGCAGCGGCGTTCGTGCGAATTCCACTCATCAGCCTGAGTTATCTAGGTCCGCGCCGCGCACTGCAAGTGCCGCAAGAAGACCTGCAAAATTGCGCAAAAAGTGATCGGTTTGCATAACGCCGCCGGGCTTGTCTCGGGTGCCTCGCGCGAGCCGTGACGGGACTACTCGAGCACGAGCAGCGCCGCCCGCGGCGGTCCACACGAAGCGATGCGGGCCGTGATGCCGGATCCCGAAAGTGTTGGCCGGACGGACGACCGTGGTGCGGGTACCGCCGTCGCCGCGCGCCGCCCAGGCCACCGCGACGGACAGGCTGTCGCCGCCACCTTCCTCGGCATCCGCGGGCATCAGCAGGTCGGAGACGTGCCGGTTTACCGCGTCGGGCTCGCGGGTCGCGAGCAGGCGCTCGGCGCCGCGCGACACCGCGCACACCGACAGCGCCCGATCGAGCACGAGGAAGGCGTCCCCGGCGTGAGGAGCGATGTCCATCCCCGCCTCGAGGATCAGGCCGAACCCGCAGGCGCCGCAAACACGCGAGCCCGTCGCGCTGTCCGTCGCGCGCGCCTTGCCGGACCTGCCCGAGACGACCGGACGCGTTCCGCAGTGGCTGCAGAACGGAACGCTCGGAGCGGCGGGCTCTAGCTCGGGTGCGGTCAGCAGCCGAAGGGCGGGGCGGCCCCTCCTGGCTGTTCCGTCGAGCATTGCCTACTGACCGCCTCGCGCGCTCCGCATCTGGGCGCGCGCCGCGGCGGCGGCCGCCGACGCTGATGGGGTGGCCGCGATCGAATCGGACTCGAGCATGTCGAGCAGCATGCGCTGGGCGTCGCCGGCGCCAGACGGCAGGACCGTGGTGCCGGTGCCGCGGGTCCGGGGCCGGTCTGAGCCGCGACGGTAGATAGCGAGCGGCATCGCCCCGACCGCGAGCCTGATCGCGTACGCCCACCTCGCGACCGTGTCGTCGTCGAGGTGGCCGCCGGCGACGACCACCAGGTTCGGCCTGTACACGTTGGCGGCGTCGCCGATCCCGGCCACGCCGCGGGCGGAGAGGCTCAGGACCTTGATGCCGGCGCGGACGCAGAACAGTTCGAGCGCGCGGATGTACGGCGCGTCGCGGTCGAGTTCGTCGCGCGAGGCGTCGCCGACGACGATCGATACCTGCCGGACGGGCGGCGGCGTCAGCCGGAGGGCGCGCCTCAGCCAGTCGGTCGCCCAATGGGCGGCGAACGCCCAGGCAGCCGACTCGACCGAGAAGCGCCGCGAGATCTCGTCGAGCGTCGGCAGCAGGACCTCCTCGACTGAGCGCTCGACCGAACGGAGCGCCAGCGCCGCCTCGATCGCGCCATCCGCCCGCTCGCGGTCGTACGAGGCGAGTGCGCCGACCAGCGAGTTGGCGTCCGCGGCAAGCCCCTCGCGGGCGCGGGAAATCGCCGAGGAGATCGACAGGCCCTCCTGGAGCGCGTCCCTCAGGGCGGCGACTTCGCCGTGCGTGAACAGCCGGTGCTTACCCGGCGACCGCTGGGGTTTCGGGAACCCAAAGCGCCGCTCCCAGGCCCTCAGCGTGTTCGGGCTTACATTCAGGAGCGCGGCAGCCTCGCTCGTCTTGAGATAGCGCATGCGCAGTTAAAGAGACGTAGACGGTGCTATTTCGACCTAGCCATTGCCCTCTTGAGTACCCCAGCATAGAATTGCACAACTTTTCGTCCAAAGTGCCACCTAAACCTCCACTTTCTGGGGGTTCGATGGCCGCCCGACGCCCCCGCAGTGGCAGAGGAGGGGAACGAGATGACTTGGCGCACTTCGTGATCTGAGCATCCATCCGGAGGACGTACTGCAGTCCGGCTGCAAACGGTGGCGTTTCGGACGCTTTAGCCGGTACGGTGGCCCGAATGGGCGATGACCGTCGTACGCGGTCGCATGCTCTTCGCCAAATTGTGGCGCTCGCGGCTGCATGCGCTTGTCTTGTTGGATGTGTGGTGTGGGCGGCTTTGGCGGCCCACGATGATCATTTCACCGGGTTGTCGGTGGTTCTGGCCGTGGCCGCGGTGGCTGCAGGACTCGGTGTCGCTCGTGTGCGCCAGCAAGTCGAACTGTCGGCGTCGTTCCTCGTCTACATCCTCGCGGCCGCATTTCTCGGTCCGGCAAGTCGGCGTTTGTTGCGGCGGTCGTGTCCGAGATCGCCGCGACTAGGATGATCCGAACTCGGCCGCAGGCGTTCCTGAACAATCTCGCCGCCGCCGGCCTGACTGCGCTCCTCGCCGGGACGCTGATCCGAGATCTCGTTCCGCAGGATCATTCCGGTGGCTTCTACCTCGTTCTGGCTGGTCTAGGGCTGGGCGTGTTTGCCCTGACTTGGGTGATCCTTGCACCGCTCAGCATCGCATACGACGGCTACAGCCCGGCATGGAGCCCTCGGACGTTCCTTGAGCACGTTCCGAGTGCGCTGATCAATGTGGCGCTCGTCGTCGCCGGCGCGGCGATCTACGTCGAGCTCGGTCTAGCCGGCATCGCGTTTGCGCTCGCGGCCGTGATCGCGTTCTCATACATGGCCCACCTACTCGACGAGTCGCGCCAGCGAGCCGAGCAATACGTCTCGCTGTCCTGGGGCGTGCTCGCCGGTTTGCTGCGCGCGCTCGACATCCGCGATCAGCGCGCCGCCCGCCACGCCGCCGCCGTCGCCCGTTTCGCCAGCGACATGGCCGAGGCTGTCGGGATGGGCGAGCACGACCAGGAGCTCGCCCACACCGCCGGACTGCTGCACGACATCGGCCACTTCGCGCTGTCTGACCGCGTGGCCGAGCGGGGCCGCACGCTCACCGAGGAGGACTGGGTCGCGATCCAGCAGCACCCGGAGCTCGGCGCCGACATACTCCGCGACCTCGGCATGTACGGGCCGATCGCCGAGATCGTGCTCTCGCACCACGAGCGAATTGACGGGCGTGGGTATCCGAACGGTCTGCCGGGAGAGGAAATCCCCGAAATCGCGAAGATCATCGCGGTCGCCGAGGTCTACGACACGCTCACCGCCGCGGACACGTACCGGACGCGGATGAGCTCGTTCGAGGCGCTGCGGGAGCTGCGGCGCGTCGCCGGCTCCCAGCTCGACGCGGGCTACGTCGAGGTGCTGGCGGAGTTGCTGAGCGGCGAGGGGGTCGAGTACCGCCACGCGGACGCTGCGAACTTCGACTCCGAGCTCGACATGGAGCGGCGGATCAAGCAGGCACGCGCCGGCTGACGCCGGCTACGTCGAGGTTCGCGGCGGCTGGACGGTCGAAACCTCGCGCCGGCGCCGGGCGGACGTTCGAGAACTCGCGCCGGCAACCCGTGCCGCCGTGCCCAAAAACCCGCTGTCGCCACGCCGGTGCAGCCCGGCCGGCGCGCGACGCGGCATCAAGTCGGTCAGTTAGCCGACAAGGCGTTCCTGGGGCTGGCCTTGACCAGCACGACGCTGCTGGAGCGTCTCCAGGAACTGCTCGATTTGCTCGACGCTGAACCGGCGCTGTCCTCCAGGCGTGCGATACGACTCGAGGTAGCCCATATCGGCCCACCGCCTAATCGTTCCGAGTGAGACCCCGAGGGCATTGGCGGCTTGCGACGTGGACAAACCGAGCGGACTGTTCCTCATGTGATCCATACCTGCATTTCAGTTGCCTTTACGAAGATTGCCGCGGGTTGTGCAGCAATTGCACAACCTTCGGTATGAAGCGGGAGGACAAAGAAGCCTGATCCGCCAGAACTCTTGCGGCTGCGACGATGTGGCCCTACCAGGCACATGCGACTCAGGCTCTACCACCATCAAGATGGCGCGCGAATAGCGTACCGGGAAACGGGCACTGGTCCGGCGCTTGCACTACTGCATTCGTTGGGGCTCTCACACCGGGAGTGGGAGCCGGTCGTCCGCGAGCTGTCGACGCGCTTCCGGGTCGTGCTGCCTGACCTACCGCTCCACGGCGACTCCGAGGACCGCCCGCGCCACCCCTACACGGCGGACTGGCTCGCCGACGTGATCGCCGGCTTCTGCCGTGAGGTCGGCGGGCCGCGGCCGCTGCTCGCCGGTCACGACATCGGCGCCGAGCTCGCGCTCCAGGCCGTCGCCACCGGCCGTCTGCACCCCGCCCGGCTGGCGCTGCTACCCAACCGCCTGCACCGCCGCGACGAGTTCGCCGGCAAGCGCGCCGCGTGGCGGGTCGTCTGCCGCGCCGCCGCGCTGCCGGGGTTCGACCGCACCCTCGCCCGCGGCGCCACGCTCGTGTTCCGGCCGTCGATCGGCGAGCGCCTGTCCGCCCAGCACAATCCCGCCGCCCGCGACCTGGTCCGGCACGCCTTCGCCGACGTGGCCGGCAACGGCAACCGCGCCCGTTCATGGGCGAAGTTCGCCCGCCGCTGGCCGTCCGAGGCCCAGCGCCAGCTGCTCGACGCCTACCCGCGGATCGACACCCCGGTGCTGCTGCTGTGGGCCGACGAAGACCCGGTGCATCCGCTGATCGGCGCCTATCAGGCCCTCGACCTGCTGCCGAACTGCCAACTCCGCACGCTGCCGGGTACGGGCTTCCTGATGGCCTACGACGATCCGGTCGGGGTGGCGCGGGAGCTGATCTCGTTCTTCGGGTGACGGCGGTGGCGCGGGCCGGGCTCATATGCAGCATCTCAGCGGAGCCACGGCGCCGGCGGGTTCCCGGCCGAACGGTCATCGGGGGGATAGGGCTTTAACGGCGGGCACCTGGAGCAGGGTTTGGGGGCTCCGAGGGGGACGCAGGCCGAGTCGGCCCGGAAATAACCTGCAAAACATGACAATCGGCGCGACCGACGCCAGCCGCGTCAGAGTATTCATGTGGGGCATGCGTGACATGACACGGTCCCCGCGCAACGGCTCCGATGACAGGTTTTGCAGGTCGCCGGCCGATCCCCGACCCGACCGACCGGACGGGTCACCGCCCTCACGCTCCAGGTGCCTGCCGTTTGCCAGCGGCCGGCGACCCGCCGCCGGCGTCTCAGCGCCGGCGCCGCGCCGTCGACGCCCGCTCGCGCAGATCGGGCTCGATCACGATCCGCCGGCGCCGGCGGGGATGGCCGTCGATCGCGCCCAGCACCATCCCGACGGCGACCTCGACCAGATGCTTCGAGTTCCAGGAGAAGCTTGTCAACGGTGGCGCGAGCAGGATCGACACCGGATGGTCGTCGTAGCCGATCACCGACAGGTCGGCCGGGATCTTGATCCCGAGCTCGCGGGCGGCCGCGTAGACGCCGTAGGCGATCGAGTCCGAGAAGCAGAACACGGCGCTCGGCCGGGGCGACTGGGTCAGCACGGCGCGGGCGACGTCGGTCGCCTCCTGGAGCTCGTACTCGGCGCTCACGACGCTGACGTCGAGCCCGAGGCGATCGGCCTCCGAGCCGACATAGACCTCAGCCGGGCGATCGTTCGTCGGGGAGCCCGGCGGGCGGAGCACGGCGATCCGGCGGTGGCCGAGCCCGTGCAGGTGGTCGAGCGCCCACCTGACGCCGGTCCGGTTGTCGAACAGCACCTCGCCGGCGGCGCCTCGCCCTGGGAGCGCGTCGCCGATCGAGACGATCGCGAGCGATTCCGACAGCTCGGTCCAGAACTCATCCGACGGGTCGACCGGCGTGAGGATCAGCCCGTCCACCTGCTGGTCCCGCAGCTGGGTGGCCAGTACCCGCTGGCGAACGGGGTCGCCGCCGGCGTCGAGGATCAGCGCGTATCGATCGTGCTGCAGCAGCGCGCGACCCGCCTCGGCGACCAGTCGCTGCTGCCACAGATCCTCGAGCGACGGGCCGAGGATCCCGATCATTCCGGTGCGCCCGCTGGCCAGCGCGCGGGCGATCGGATTGGCCTCGTAGCCGAGGTCGTCGGCGACCTTGCGCACTCGTTCCTGGGTCTCCTCCGAAACCTGGATGCCGCGCAGTGCGTAGGAGACCGCGGCCGGTGAGACACCCGCGGCGTCCGCAACCTCCCGGATCGTGACGCGCTTGGCCGAGGGGCTCACGCCGCAAGGGTAGACGGGTTCGGCCCACGGTCCCGCAAACGGAGTAGGGCTGATCGGTAGCTTGCGCCGTCCTAGTATTGACAAGATGGCCCTTAACCGCTTCACTGAAGCGGTTCATGAACCGGTTCAGCCACGACATCAGTGACTCCCCGCCCGTCGTCGACGCAAATCAGTGAGCGTCCGCTCGTCATCGACGTCCACCAGCACGTGTGGCCACAGTCGCTGATCGAGGCGCTGCGCTCTCGCCGGTCCCCGCCGCGACTGCGCGGCTGGACGCTCGAGCTCGCCGGCGAGCCCGACTACGAGGTCGACCCTCGTGAACACGCCGCGGACGAGCGCGCCGAGCTGGCCAGAACCGACGGCCTCGAGCTGGCGCTCGTCTCGCTCTCGAGTCCGCTCGGGATCGAGTCGCTCGCGCGCGCGGAAGCAGTCGAGGTGCTCGACGCGTACCACGACGGGGCACTCGGCCTGCCGGCGCCGTTCCGAGCATGGGCAGCGGCGTGCCTGACCGACGTCGATGCCGGCGCGCTCTCCCGCGAGCTCGCGCGCGGGTTCGTGGGGCTCCAGCTGCCGGCGACGGCGCTGCTCGACCGCGCGGGTTACGACAGCGCCGGCCCGCTGCTCGAGGTGCTCGAAGAGACGGGTCTGCCGCTGATGATCCACCCGGGCCCGGTGGCGGGAGGGGCGGCGGGCGGCGCCGGGGGTCCCGCCCGCGCCGGGGGTCGCGCCGGCGCCGGGGGTCGCGCCGGCGCCGGCGCCGGCACCCCACCTTGGTGGCCCGCCATGGTCTCGTATGTCCAGCAGATGCACGCGGCCTGGTTCGCGTTCCGGGTGCACGGGCGCCCGCGCCACCCGCGACTGCGGGTCTGCTTCGCGATGCTGGCCGGCCTTGCCCCGCTCCACGGCGAGCGGTTCGCCAGCCGCGCCGGCGACAGGGGCGTCGTCGACCGGGATGTCTTCCTCGACGTGTCCTCGTACGGCACCCGGGCGGTCGACGCGACCGTGCGGGTGCTCGGCATCGACGCGCTCGTGAACGGATCGGATCGGCCGTACGCCGAGCCGGTGTCGCTCGAGCTCGGGCCTGCGGCGCTGCACGCGATCCGCAGCGCCAACGCAATGCGTTTGCTGTACCCCCAGGAGGTGTCTGACGATGTGGCCATTGCTTCCCCCGCGTAATCTCGATCGCGCCGAGCTACAGGCGCTGGTCGATTCGCTCGCGGACGATCCCGATCGGTGGCGAGAGCACATCGCGTTCGAAGGCGGACAGCGGCACTTCGTCTCGCTGCACCGAGACGAGTATGTCGACGTGTGGCTGCTGTGCTGGGTGCCCGGCGACGACACCGGCTGGCACGACCACGACATCTCCTCGGGCGCGGTCCGGGTTGTGAGGGGCGCCGTACGCGAAGCGAACCCGAGGATCGGCGGCGACCCGGCGGTCCGCATCGTCACCGAAGGCGGCTCGTTCTCGTTCGGACCGGAGCACATCCATCGTCTCGCCGGCGAGGACGAGCTGGCGGTCTCGATCCACGCCTACTCACCGCCTCTGTGGCGGCTCGGCCAGTACTCGATCGACGACGACGGCGTGATGCGCCGCGCGTCGGTCAGCTATGCCGATGAGCTCCGTCCGCTCGAGGGGACCTTCGCTGCGTGAGGCGGCCCCCCCGCTCGAGGGGAGCTGCGCTGCGTGAGCCGGCCGACGATCTCCTCGAACGCCCCGTCAGCGAGCGCCCGCAACTCCGAAGGCGTGAGCAGCTGCACCGGGTGGGGGATGAACACCATCCGGTAGTCGGGCATACCGAGCAGGCGCGCCTGCTCGAGCGCCTCATCGACGAACGGTTCGGTCGCCACCGCCGCGGTGGCGATCCCGCGGCGTTCGAGCTCGACCATGTCGCGCACACTGCACGACGTGCAGGACCCTCAATCGGCAAGGCCCTCGACGGCCAGGTCGCCGCGGTTGGCGATCCGCCGCACGATCTCGGCGCCCGCCGGCTTGGAGAAGATCTCCTTGACCACCCGGAACGTCTGCGCGCCTCGAGCGTGGAGCAGCTCCTCGACACGGTCCAGGAACTCATCGCCGCGGCGCTTGGTGATGTCGAGCAGCGCCACCCGCGCGCCGGACAAATCGGCCGGTCGGGGAGCGAGCGGCTCGGGCGCGCGCCGGCGCTCGTCGAATGGGCTCACGTAGTCCACTGAACCTCCTTTGAGATCGCTTCGGTGTTCATTCCGAGGCACGGCCCGAACACCGCGGAGTAGCGGCCGGCCTCGCCGCCGGCGACGACGATCACGATGTCGTCGGGGCTCGACCACTTGCGTACGACCTGATCGTCCGGGGCCGCGTTGACCAACGGCGTGGTCTCTCCCCAGCGCAGCGACCCCGCCGGACGCGCCACCGCCTCGTACATCTCCTCGCGCACGCGCTGCTTGCTCCAGCCCCACTGCCCGAACGAGCGAGCGTGCTCCGGGCAGATCACGAACAGCGAGGTCCCGCCGAGCGGCCACCAGTTCGGGCTCCACGTCGACGCCGCGGCCCACCCGAGCACCCGCGCCAGCTCCTCGGGCCTGGTGCTGCGATGGTCCGAGATCGACAGCGGCGCATCGGCGCCCACCACGGTGACGACCGAAGACGACGCGGAGAACCCGCGCTCGACGTGCAGCGGCTCCCACGGGCTGGTCTCCTCGTCCTCGCCGAAGCACAGCCCGACCTTGCCCGGGTTGCCGAGCGTCGAGCGGTCGAGGCGGCCGGGAAAGCCGCCGCCGGTGAGGCTGACCACGAGCCGCAGGGCGCGCCCGACGGTCATGTTCGCCCGCCAGCCCGGTCCGAGCGCGCCGATCGAGCCGTTCAGCCCGATCGCGTCCCTCACCGGGCCGTTGACGACCACCACCTGTCCGGCGGGCTGCGTGGTGACCGCCTGCCCGCCGACGTTGAACGCCGGCTCCAGGATCGCCTCGGCTGCCGCCACCACGACCGGGAAGTACTCGGGCCGGCAGCCGGCGAGCACGGCACACGCGGCTACGCGCTCCAGAGTCACCCTCGCCATCGCCGGCGGGATCTCGCCGAGGAGCGACGACGGGTCGCGGCCGCGCGAGCATCGCGTGCACCCGCTCGGGTGTAGGCGGGATCACCGGCAGGCCATCCGTCCAGCCGCGCTCGAACATCTCCTCAAGATCGTCGTAGCCGGCGCCGTCGAGCAGCCGGAGCGCGTCGGCGTCGTAGGTGTTCTTGGCCGCGCAGCCGGGTTTCCGCTTCGGCGCCTCGTCGGTAACGGACACGGACAGCAGCGCCTGCAGGCCGTCCGAATCCCAGCCGACCACTCGCCCGGTCTCCCGTCCGGATCGATCGACGAGCACCGCCGTGGGCAGGCTCTGCAGCGAGTAGGCGCGCGAGACGTCATACGGCGCCGGCTCGGACAGGACCACACCGCCGAAGCCGGTTCGCCGCGCCACTCGGGCAGCGACCTCGAGCGGATCCTCGAACACCGCGGCGACGCGCAGCGCCGGCACCCTCCAGCTCGGACACGAACGGGGCGAGGCGACGCAGGGTCAGCGTGCAGGTGGGGCACTCCTCCGACACGAACAGCAGCAGCGCGGGTCCGTCGGCGTGCAGGTCCGCCAGCGCGACGGACGCGCCCCCGGTGGAGGGCAGCGAGAAGTCGGGAGCGGCGGTGATGGAGTGAGCGGTCATGCCGGGGTCTGCTCGGTGCTACGACGACGGTCGGCAGCGATCGTCCCGGCCTGTACCACCATCCAGATGCGCTCGGGGTCGAGCAGGATGCGGACGTCCGCGAGCGGATCGCCGTCGACGACGATCAGGTCGGCGACCGCTCCGGCGGTGACCGTGCCGAGATCGGAGGACAGGCCGAGCGCAGTCGCCGACCCGGACGTGGCCGCGCGAACGCCCTCGAGCGCCGACAGGCCGCCGTCGACCATCCGCACGAGCTCGATCGCGTTATCGCCCGGTGGGCCGCTGTCGTGCCCCATCGCGAGCGTGACCCCCGCCTCCCGGGCGGCCGCCAGCGTCGCGTAGGCCTCCTCGCGCTGGCGTTGGCCTGCTCGACCAGCGCCGCGCGGGAAGTCGTCGGTGAAGCGCTCGGCGAGATCGTGGAACGTGCTCAGCGTGGGCACGAGCACGATCCCGTGCGGCGCCATCGCGTCGAGCAGCTCCGGCTCGCGGTGGAGCGACAGGCCGTGCTCGATCGTGTCGACGCCCTCGCCGACCGCGAGCCGGGCGCCCTCGAGCCCTTCGACGTGGGCCGCGACGCGCACGCCGAGCCGGTGGGCTTCGTCGACGATCGCGGCCAGCTCAGGCTGCGTCATCTGCGCCGGCTCGGGGTCCTCGACGAGCACCGAGCGCGCGCCGGTCGCCATCAACTTGACGTAGTCGGCGCCGCGGCGAAGCTGCTCGCGCACCGCCTTGCGCATTTCCGTCCGCGCCGTCCGCCTCGCGGTACATCGTCGTGAAGATCGCGCCGCCGGGGGCGGTGGCCGAGATGATCCGCCCGCACGACAGGATCCTCGGTCCCTCGACGATGCCCAGCCGGACCGCCTCGCGCAACGCGATGGCCTCGTCGTCGTAGCTGCCGACGTCGCGGACGGTGGTGATGCCGGCCGCCAGCAGGACGCGCGCGGTCTTGGCGAGGATGAAGTAGCCGAGCTCGCGCGGCCGCGGCAGCTCGCCGTGCAGCGCCGCCGGTGGCCCGAACCCCGGCGAGCGGAAGACGTCGCTCGAGAGGTGTGCGTGAGCGTCGATCAGCCCGGGCATGAGCGTGCGTCCGCCGAGGTCCATCGCGCCGTCGGGGACCGGGCCTTCGGCCCCGAGTGCGCCCGACCTCGACGATCCGCCCGTCCTCGATCCGCACCGACGCCCGATCGCAGGGGCGCGCGGCCCGTGCCGTCGATCACGCGTGGCGTTCGTGAGCAGCATCGCTCGACTCACCGTACAGCGCCCGGAACCGTCCGCCGCGCGCCAAGGAACCTAGATGCTAAAGCTTCGTTAACTTGACACGGTCGGGGCCGATGTGAAAGAAACGTCTCTGGTCCATCGGCTGAACGCCGTTCTACCGGCGGACCAGACGAGGAGATGCAAGCCGCCATCGGGTATCAACCGGGCCGCTCCGGCGGTGCCGGATCGCCGGGGATCTCGGCTGTCCTCGACGTGCTCGAGGTCCTCGACCGCGAGGGTCCCGACCACGCTCGCCGAACTCGCGCGCGAGACCGGGATCGCGAAGAGCACGCTGCACCGGGTCTGCTCGATCATGTTCGAGCGCGGCTGGGCCGCCCGCGATGCGCGCACCGGCCACATCGAGCTCGGGCCCAGGGTCGCGTGGCTCGGCGCACACGGCGCCCGCTCGCCGCTGACCGCGGGATTCCACGGCGTCGCCCGCCGGCTCGTGGCTCGCCACAACGAGACCACGTGCCTGACCGTCCTCGACGGGCGCGACAGTGTGTTCATCGCCAAGGAGGAGACCACGCACCAGGTCCGCCTCGTGACCGCGGTCGGAAGCCGGCTTCCGGCGTTCGCCGCGGCGTCCGGCCGGGTGCTGCTCGCGGACCGTCCCGAGGAGGAGGTCGCGGCACTGTACGCCGGTTGCGAGCTCGTGACGCCGACCGGCCGGCGGCTCGACGGACTCGACGAGCTGTTCGGATCCTGCGCGAGGCTCGCCGTCGCGGCTACGCCGAGAACGTCGACGAGACCGCGCTCGGGCTGCACTGCCTGGCCGTTCCGGTCGGTCCGCCCGGACGGGTTGCCGCCGGCGATCACGCTGTGCGTGCCGACCGGCCGGATGACCGCCGGCCCGCAAGCGCGAGATGCTCGCCGACCTGCTCCGGGCCGCGCGGCGAGATCGTGCCGCAGGGACCGATCGGCGAACAGCAGACCTCGGCTATCCAAGGCTTTCTCACTAAATCAATCAAGTAAGTTAGCAACTAACGGCGCGGCGACGCCGAGAGATCGCGGCGGCGCCGGCTCGACTCCAACAGAAAGGTGGCTCCATGAGTCGCAGCAACAGCGAGCTGGACCGGCTCCGCAGCGGGCGCAGCGAGCTCGAGAACCACTACATCGACGAGCTCGTCTCGGGAAGCCTGAGCCGGCGAGACTTCATGCGGCGCGGCGCCGTGATCGGCATGTCGGCGCCGTTGCTCGGAGCGATCCTGGCCGCGTGCGGTGGCGCCAACAACACGTCGTCGGCGACCTCGTCGCGGCACGGGCACGGGCGCGGCGCCCGCGGCGGGCACCCCCAAGAAGGGCGGCACGCTGAAGGTGGCGACCCAGGCGCCCTCGGCCGCGGTCAACCCGCTGACCGTGGCCGACTCCGGCGGCCTGGCGATGCTCAACCAGACCGGCGAGTTCCTCGCGTTCGACAACAACCTGAAGCTGATGCTCGAGCCGATGCTCGCCCTGAGCTGGACGCCCAACAGCGACGGCTCCGTGTGGACGTTCAAGCTGCGCCCGGGCGTCACGTTCCACAACGGCCAGGCGATGACCGCCGACGACGTGGTCTACAGCTGGACCGCAGTACTCCGATCCGAAGAACGCGTCCTCCGCGCTGTCGGCGATCGGGGGCGTGCTCCTGCCGAGCGGCGTCAAGAAGGTCGATGACATGACGGTCGCCTTCCACCTCGAGGCTCCCAACGGCAACTTCCCCTACCTCGTCTCGTCCGACACCTACAACGCGATCATCGTGCCCAAGGGCACCGACTTCAGCAAGTGGCAGAGCACGTTCATCGGCACCGGCGCGTTCAAGCTCAAGAGCTACACCCAGAACGTCGGCGCCGAGTTCGTCGCCAACCCGTCCCACTGGGGCGGCGGGCCCTACCTGGACGGAACCAACTTCACCTTCTACACGAGTCAGCCGCCGCAGATCCTCGCCCTCCAGGGCGGCCAGGTCGACGTCATCACCCAGTTCGTCGTGCAGGGGGCGCAGGGGCTGCTCAACAACTCGAGCTTCACGATCATCACGCTGAAGTCCTCCAACCACCGCGAGCTGTCGATGCGCAACGACCAGGCGCCGTTCACCGACGCCCGCGTGCGCCAGGCCGTCGCGCTGACCATGGACCGCCCGGGAATGGTGGCGGCGCTGCTGGCCGGGAAGGGCCAGCTCGGCAACGACAGCGCGTTCGCGCCGGTGTTCCCCTCCACCGACACGTCGGTGCCCCAGCGCACGCAGAACATCGCGAAGGCCAAGCAACTGCTGTCGGCCGCCGGACATCCGAACGGCTTCAACACCTCGCTCGTCACCGAGATCTACCAGGAGATCCCGCAGCTCGCCCAGGTGATGAAAGCCAACCTGGCCAAGGTGGGCATCAATGCCAGCCTGAAGGTCGAAACCCAGACCCAGTACTACGGCAAGTCGACGGTCGGCAACTCGGACTGGCTGGACGGCACGATGAGCCTCGTCGACTACGGCAGCCGCGGCGTGCCGAACGTGCTCCTGACCAGCACGCTGACGTCGACCGGCACCTGGAACGCCGCGCGGTTCAAGAACCCGACCTACGACAACCTCGTCAAGCAATACGTGGCCGCGGTCGACCTCCAGACGCAGAAGCAGCTCGCCGGCAAGATCCAGACGCTGCTTCTGCAGGAGACCCCGATCGTGATCCCGTACTTCATCGAAGGTCTCACCGCCAGCAAGTCCAACATCCAGGGCCTCAATCCGACGGCGATCTCGCAGATCTACCTCGACAAGGCGTACATAGGCTGAGCCTGATCGGCGGGGCGGCCCGGCGTCGCCCCGCCGCCCCGCGAACCCTCCGGAACATGGCCAAGTTCATCTCCAAGCGCGTCGGGCTCGCTTTGATCACGCTGCTGATTCTGAGCGCGATCGTGTTCATCCTCGGCAGCCTGCTTCCGGGCGACCCGGGACGCTCCACGCTCGGGCCGCTCGCCCCCGAGAGCGCGGTCAAGGTCGCTCGATCATCAATACGGCACTGACAAGCCTTTGCTCACCCAGTACTGGCTGTTCATCAGCCATTTCGTGCGGGGAGACATGGGGACGTCCAACATCTACCACGCGGCGGTGAGGCCGCTGCTGTTCACCGCGATCGGGCACTCGCTCAAGCTCGCGCTGCTGGCGTTCGTGATCGTGGTGCCGCTCGGCATCTTCGCCGGCGTGTTCGCCGCCCTGCACGCCGGCAAGAGCTCTGACCGACTGATCGTCGTGGCGGGAACGTCGGCGACCGTGACCCCCGAGATCGTCTCGGGGATCTTCCTGATCGTCGTGTTCGGGATCTGGCTGAACGTGCTCCCGATCTCGGCCACGCCGCCGCCGGGCGCGGGCTTCTTCAGCCAGATCTATCACCTGATCCTGCCCGCGATCCCGCTCGTGCTGGTCCTGTTCGGCTACATCGCGCGCATGGCCCGCGCCGGGACCGTGGAGGCGCTGGGCTCGGACTACGTGCGCACGGCGGTGCTCAAGGGGCTTGCCGCGCCGCACGGTCATCCGGCGCCACGTCCTGCGCAACTCGCTGCTGCCGACGATCACGGTGATCGCCAGCCAGACCGGTTACCTGATCGGAGGCCTGTTCGTGGTGGAGACCCTGTTCCACTACAACGGGGTCGGCACGCTCCTGCTCCAGGCGGCCACGCAGAAGGATTACCCGATGCTCGAGGCCGGAATTCTCACGATCGGCGTCGTCTACATGGTGGCGACGCTCGTCGCCGACCTGCTCTACTCGTACTTGAATCCGCGGATCCGCTACCAGGGCCTCGAATGAGCATCGACGTCATCCCCGTCGAGTCCGCCGGCGCCGTCGCCGCCGACCGCACCGGCCCGAGTCCCCGCCGCGAGCTCCTGCGCGACATCGTGCGCTCGAAGACGTTCATCGTCGGAGCGATCATCGTCGGCTTCTGGATCTTCTGCGCGATCTTCGGCTACCGTAATCGCCCCGCACGATCCGACCGCCGAGAACCTCGACGCGATCAACCAGGCGCCGTCGAGCGCACACTGGTTCGGCACCGATCAGCTCGGGCGCGACATGCTCTCACGCGTGATCACCGGCGCGCGCAACATCCTCATCATCGCGCCGCTGGCGGTGATCCTGAGCACCGTGCTCGGGTCGGCGCTGGGCCTCGTCATGGGGTACTTCCGCGGGTTCATCGACGAGTCGATCGCCCGCGTGCTCGAGGCCTTCCTCGCGCTGCCGCTGGTCGTCCTCGCCCTGACCATCATCACCGCGGTCGGGGCCAGCAACCTCGTGGTCATCCTCGTGATCGCGCTCGTGTTCACGCCGCTGATCGCGCGCACGGTCCGGACCTCGGTGCTGCTCGAGCGCGAGCTCGACTACGTGGCCGCCGCGCGTCTGCGCGGCGAGAAGTCGCCGTACATCATGTTCGTCGAGATCCTGCCCAACGTGATGTCGCCGATCATCGTCGAGTTCACCGTGCGGATCGGCTACGCCGTGTTCGCGATCGCCACGCTGTCCTTCCTGGGCTTCGGCGTGCAGCCACCGTCGCCGGACTGGGCCGTGGACATATCGACCAACTACGTGCAGGTAAGCGCCGGCTACTGGTGGGAGGTGCTGTTCGACGCCATCGCGCTCGCCTCGCTGGTGATCGGCGTCAACCTGATCGCCGATGCCGTCGAGGGGGCGATCGATCAATGAGCACCGACGCCGTCGAGGCCGCGCCGGCCACGAGCGCCGTTTCGACCGACGCGCTGACCGTCGAGCACGTCGACGTCGCCTACCAGGTGCGCCGCCGCGACCAGGCGGTCCTGCGCGACGTGTCGTTTCGCATCGGACGGGGGGAGTCGTTCGGCCTCGTCGGGGAGTCCGGCTGCGGCAAGTCGACGATGGCGCTGGCGATCGTCCGCTATCTGGCCCGCAACGGGCGGGTGAGCGGCGGCTCGATCGCGATCGACGGCCAGGACGTGCTCGCGATGAACGAGGGCGCGCTCCGGCGCCTGCGAGCGACACCGGTGTCGATGGTCTACCAGGAGCCCGGCCGCGCGCTCAACCCTTCGCTCCGCGTCGGGCAGCAGGTCGCGGAGGTGTTCCAGATCGCCGGCAAATCCGACAAGGAGGCGCTCGAGCTCAGCGAGGAGATGCTGCGCACGGTCCGCATCTCAGATCCGGCGAGCGTGATGGGCCGCTATCCGCACCAGCTGTCCGGCGGCATGCTCCAGCGCACCGTGATCGCGATGGCGCTGGCGTCCGAGCCGTCGCTGTTGATCCTCGACGAGCCGACGACCGCGCTCGACGCCACCGTCGAGGCCGAGGTGCTCGATCTGGTCAAGGCGCTGCGCCAGGAGTTCGGCACCTCGCTGCTGTTCATCAGCCACAACCTCGGCGTGATCGCCAGGATGTGCGACCGGGTCGGGGTTCTGTACGCCGGCGAGCTCGTCGAGGAGGGACCTGCGCTCGACGTCCTCCACGACGCGCGCCATCCGTACACCGTTGGCCTGCTGCGCTGCATCCCGCGCCGCGACGCCGACAAGCATCGCCACGCGCTGGACACGATCCCCGGTTTCCTCCCTCGGCCGGGTGAGACCACCAGCGGCTGCATCTTCGCCAGCCGCTGCGGCCTCGTCCAGGACCGTTGCCGCACCGAGGCGCCGCCGCTGTACGAGATCGGCCCGGTGCGGCGCTCGCGCTGCCACTTCCACGAGCGCGCACAGACGCTGCCGCGTACGGAGCCGGCGCAGACCGAGGCGGCCAAGCCCAAGTCGAGTGACGCAAAGCCGCTGATCAGCGCACGCGACGTCGGCAAGACCTTCCGGCTGTCCGGCCAGGAGATCCACGGGCTCACCGACGTCAGCCTCGACATCATGGCCGGCGAGACGCTCGGCCTGGTGGGCGAGTCCGGCAGCGGCAAGACCACGCTCGCGCGCGTGCTGATGGGGCTGACCGCTCCGGACGCCGGGTCGTCGGTCGAGCTCGACGGGCACGCGCTGGCCTACCTGACCAAGAAGCGGACGCGCCGAGGAGCAGAAGGCCCTGCAGATCGTGTTCCAGAACCCGGACTCGGCGCTGAACCGCCGCCACTCGGTGCGCCGCCTGATCGGCCGCTCGCTGTCCAAGCTCGGCCACTACACCGGCGCGGCCCTTCAGACCCGGCTGGTGGCGCTGATCCAGTCGGTGCGGCTGACCGATCGCTACCTGCCGATGCGGCCCAGCCAGCTGTCGGGCGGGCTGAAGCAGCGGGTCGCGATCGCTCGAGCGTTCGCCGGCGATCCCCGGATCGTCGTTTGCGACGAGCCCACGTCGGCGCTCGATGTTTCGGTGCAGGCCGCGATCCTGAACCTGCTGAACGATCTCCAGACCCGAGAGGACGTCGCCTACCTGTTCATCAGTCACGATCTCGCGGTGGTGCGCTACCTGTCGGATCGCATCGCGGTGCTGTACCTGGGTCGACTGATGGAGCTGGGACCGGCCGACAAGGTCTTCTCGTTCCCGCACCACCCCTACACCGAGGCGCTGCTGTCGGCGGTGCCCAGCATCGATGCGGTCGACCGGCAGCGCATCCGCCTCGACGGTGAGATCCCCAGCGCCGCCAACCCGCCGAGCGGGTGCGTGTTCCACACCCGCTGTCCGCGCAAGATCGGCGAGATCTGCGAGACGACCGAGCCGGAGCTGCTCGACCGCCGAGCCCGGCCACGCGATCCGCTGTCACATCCCGCTCGAGGAGCTGCGGCGGATCCAGGTCGAGCCGCCCTCCACGGAGTCGCCGTCGATGGTCCATGTCGACCGAGACGGCTGACCGCCGCGGGCTCGCGCCGGTGAGCGAGCCACTCGACGCGATCGTCGTCGTCGTCGCCGCTCCAGATGCGGGCGGCCGTGCTGCGCGAGCCGGGGCGGCCGGTGTCGATCGAGACGGTGGTGCTCGCGCCACCGCGCCGCGGCGAGGTGCTGGTCCGCATCGCGGCGGCGGGCGTGTGTCACTCCGACGTGCACCTTGCCGACGGGCTCCTCGGCGAAGGACGGTGGCCGATGGTGCTCGGCCACGAGGGTGCGGGCGTCGTCGCGGCGGTCGGCGAGGACGTGGTCGACGTCGCCGTGGGCGACCACGTTGCGTTCTGCTTCGTCCCCTCGTGCGGCGCCTGCCGGGCCTGCCGCGCCGGGCGGCGGACGCTGTGCGAGACGGCGGCCCGCCACGGCGTCGCCGGGATGCTGATGGACGGCACCTCGCGGCTGCGCGCGCTCGACGGGGCCGTGCTCCAGCACGGCCTCATGGTCGCCTGCTTCGCGGAGTTCGCGGTCGTGCCGGCGGGCGGCGCGGTGCCGCTGCCGGCGTCGATCCCGCTGTGGCAGGCCGCGCTGCTCGGGTGCGGCGTCGTCACCGGGATCGGAGCCGTCAACCGGGCCGGCTTGCGCGTCGGCGCGAGCGTGTGCGTAATCGGCTGCGGTGGCGTCGGGCTGCAGGTGATCGCCGGCGCGAAGCTCGCCGGGGCCGGGAATGATCGTCGCCGTCGACACGGACGAGAGCAAGCTCGAGCTCGCCCGCCGTCGTGGGGCCACGCACGCGGTCCTCGCGACCGGTGGCGAGCGTCGTCGAGCGTGGTGCTGGCGATCTCCGGCGGGGGCGTCGAGCACGCTTTCGAGGTCGTCGGCAACGCCGCCACGATCCGGCAGGCCTGGGACGTGCTACGGCCCGGCGGGACGGCGACGGTGGTCGGGCTGGCACCCAAGGGAGTCGAGGTGAGCCTGCCGGCGATCGAGTTCCTGAGCGAGAAGACGATCACCGGGAGCTACTACGGCTCCTCGGACGTCCACGCCGCGCTCGGCCAGCTCGTACAGCTCGTCCTCGACGGCCGGCTAGACCTCGGCGACGTCGTCTCTTACCTGATCGGGCTCGACGACCTCGAGGCGGCGCTCGAGCGACTGCGCCGCGGCCAGGGAGCCCGGTCGGTGATCGTCATCGACGAGGAGCTCGCGGGGGTCGGGGCTTTGAGCTACGAGCATCTGGACGGCCGGATCGGCGAAGGCTGGGGTGGAGATCCCGGTCCCAACGGCTGCCACATCAACGTCGTGCTGGGCGCGCGGGGGACGCCGACCGCCGCGGCGCTGCTCGGGACGTTCACGACGCCGACGCCGGGCCACACCCCGATCCTCGTCGTCGTCGGCGAGGCCCAGGACCGCTACGAGCCCGTGTGGCCGCCGACGATCATGATCAACAAGGCGACCGCCATCGACGACCGGCATCAGACGATCACCTGGGGCGCGGGACAGCTGGGGATCGCCCAGGGAGTACTCGACGCGGTCGCGGACGGACTGCTCGAGCCGACTGGGGATCTGCTCGTGTTCGTGTGCGTGTGGATCGATCCGGGCGCCTCGGACGAGACGGCGGTCCGATCGGCGGCTCGCCAGGCTGCCCGGCGCGCGATTGGCGTCGCGGTCGAGGGCCGCGACCCCGACGCCGCGCGGGCGCTCGTGGAGCGCCGGGACGAAGTCACGAGTCCGTTCTACGGCGGTTCGTAGTGAAGATCACGGCCATCCGCACCCAGCGGCTGCGCCTCCCGCTCGATCCGCCGTTCTACGCGGCCTGGGATCCGGAGCCACGCCGTTCGTTCGAGGCGACGATCGTGCGCGTCGAGACCGACGAGGGACTCGTGGGGGTCGGCAGCGGCGACACGATGAACGGCTTTGATGATTTTGTTTCGCTGTTCGTGGGCCGGGACCCGCTCGCCATCGGGCGACACGCACGGGCGCTCGAGACGATCTCGTTCCACGCCGGGCGCTACTGGCCGCTCGAGGCCGCGCTGTGGGACCTGTTCGGACAGGCCTGCGGCGAGCCGGTGGCGAGGCTGCTCGGCGGCGGCTCGCGGAGATCCCGGCCTACGCCTCGTGGGGCGAGCTGCGCCCGCCCGGCCAGCGCGCCGAGGACGCTCTGGCCCTGCTCGAGGAAGGGTTCAGGGCGGTCAAGATCCGGATCGCGCCCGAGCGGTCCGACGAGGGGATCGGCGTGGTCGCGGCCGTCCGCGACGCCGTCGCCGAGCGGCTCGACATCATGGTCGACCTCAACCAGTGGTGGCGGATGGCGGGCGACATCGGCCCGCGGCTCGGCCCCGCGGGCGCGCGCCGGACGATCGAGCGGCTGCGCTCCTACGGGGTGTTGTGGGTCGAGGAGCCGCTCGCGGGCGAGGACCTCACCGGCATGCGCCAGCTGCGCGAGGGGACCGGAGTGCGGATCGGCGGTGGCGAGATGGCGCGGACCTTCGAGGAGCTGCGCCTTGCCTCGGAGGCCGACGCGCTCGACGTCTTCCAGCCCGACGTCGTGCTGGCGCTCGGGATCTCGGGCGCGCGCACGCTCGCCGAGCTGGCGTTGCGCAGAAACCGTTGGTTCACGCCGCACACCTGGACGAACGGGATCGGCCTGCTCGCGAACCTGCACGTGTGCGCGGGAGTCGGTGGCGGTCCCTACCTCGAGTTCCCGTACGACCCGCCGAGATGGACGCCGGCGCGGCGCGACTTCATGCTCGCCGAGCCGGTGGCGATCGATGCGCGGGGGATGGTCCGGGTCCCCGAGGCGGCCGGGCTCGGGGCGCGGCTCGACGAGGAAGCGGTCGCGTTCTACGGAGCGGACCGGGAAGCGGTACGGATCTGAAGCGCGACGCGTTCATCGGGGGACGGTTTGTCGCGGCCGCCGATGGGCGAACGTTCTCGGACGTCTCGCCCCGGGACGGTCACCCGATTGCCGAGGTGGCGAGGTGCTCGGGCGAGGACGTCGACCTCGCGGTGCGCGCCGCGCGGCGCGCGTTCGACGACGGCTCGTGGGCGCTCGCCGATCCGCTCGAGCGAAAGCGCGTCCTGCTGCGATGGGCCGAGCTCATCGACGCGCACGCCGAGGACCTCGCACAGCTCGAGTCGGCCGACGTCGGTCACCCGATCACCGACGCGCGGAACGTCGACGTCCCGGGCGCGCGCAAGTGCATCGCGTGGTACGCCGAGGCGATCGACAAGGTCTACGGACAGATCGCGCCGACCGGGGCGGATGCGCTCGCGCTGATCGGACGCGAGCCGCTCGGCGTTGTCGGTGCGGTGGTCCCGTGGAACTACCCGCTGATCATCACCGCCTGGAAGCTCGCGCCCGCGCTTGGCCACGGGGAACTCCGTGGTCTTGAAGCCGGCCGAGCAGTCGCCGTTGACCGCGCTGGCGCTGGCGGAGTTGGCGGCGGAGGCGGGCCTGCCCGACGGCGTCCTCAACGTCGTGCCGGGATTTGGAGAGGAGGCGGGCGAGCCGCTCGGGCGCCACCCGCTCGTCGACAAGATCGCGTTCACCGGGTCGGTCGAGGTCGGACGCCGCTTCCTGCGGTACGCCGGCGAGTCGAATGGCAAGGCGGTGTCGCTGGAGCTCGGCGGCAAGAGCCCGCACGTGGTCCTCGCGGACGCCGGCGATCTGGACGTCGCCGCTCAGGCGATCGGGTGGGGGATCTTCTACAACGCCGGGCAGACCTGCCACGCGGGCTCGCGCGTGGTCGTAGAACGCCCGCTGGTGGCGCCGCTGGCCGAGCGGCTCATCGAGTTTGCGCGGGACATGGTTCCGGGCGATCCGGCCGATGCCTCGACGACGCTCGGCGCGCTCGTCTCGGACGAGCACCTCGCCGGGGTCCTGGCCCGGGTCGAGCGCGCGGCCGGCGACGGTGCGCGCTTGCTGGTCGGCGGCGGGCGAGCCGAGCCGGTCCCCGGGGGCGCCTACATGCAGCCGACCGTGCTCGAGGCGCTCGATCCGTCCGATCCGATCGTCCAGGAGGAGGTGTTCGGCCCCGTGCTGGCCATCCAGGAGGCCGACGACACCGAGCACGCGATCGCGCTCGCGAACGGAACCGGCTACGGCCTCGCGGCAGCGGTGTGGAGCTCGAACATCACGACCGCTCACCGGGTTGCGCGGCGGCTGCGCGCGGGCACGGTCTGGATCAACACATTCGACGTGTCGTCGCTGACCACTCCGTTCGGTGGCGTCAAGGACTCGGGCCACGGGCGCGACCGCTCGCTCCACGCGCTCGACGCCTACACGCACCTGAAGACGACATGGGTGGCGCTGTGACGCGGGTCGGCTTCATCGGCCTGGGCAACATGGGCGGCCCGATGTGCGGCCATCTCGTCGCGGCCGGGCATGAGGTGACCGTCTTCGACGTGAACCCGGTCGCGCTGGCGGGGTTGGTCGATCAGGGGGCGCGGGCCGCGGGCTCGGTGTCCGACTGCGCTCGGGACGCGGAGGCGTTGATCACGATGTTGCCGGCGCCGCCGCACGTCGAGGCGGTGCTGCTCGGCGAGGGCGGGGCGATCGCGCAGATGGATCCCGGCTCGATCGCGATCGACATGAGCACGAGCTCGACGGCTGTGGGGGGGCGAGTGGTGTCGGCGGCGGCTGCGCGCGGCATCGACGTGCTCGACGCTCCGGTCGCGGGTCAGTCGATCGGGGCGAAGGCCGGCATGCTGGCGATCTACGTCGGGGGCTCAGAGGCCGCGTTCGAGCGGGCGCGCCCACTGTTCGAGGTGGTGGGCGATCCCGCGCGGATCTTCCACCTCGGCCCTAACGGCGCCGGCTACACGGTCAAGCTGCTGCTCAACCTGCTCTGGTTCATCGAGTCGGTTGCCGTCGGCGAGGTGCTGAGCGTGGGCGTCCGCGCCGGGGTGTCGCTCGACCGGTTGCACGCCGCGCTGGTCGGCTCGCCCGCCAACTCCGTGTTTCTCGAACGCGACGTGCGCATGGTGCTGGACGACGGCGATTACGACGACGCGTTCCCGATGCGGCTGGTGACCAAGGATCTGGGATTGGCCGTCGATCTCGCCCGTGAGGTCGGCGTGCCGGTTGAGCTGACCGCGCTTGTCGAGCAGATCCACCGCCGCGCGCGGGCGCAGTACGGCGACGACGCCGGCGAGATCAGCGCCGTTCGCCTGTACGAGGACCTGGCGGGGATCCGGTTGCGGCTGGGACGAACGTGAGCATCGCGGCGCTCGAGGCGGGCAGCCTGACCAGGTAGCGGCCGCGGCGGTCCGGAGCGATCCGGACCGTCGTGAGCTTGCCCTTCAGTGTCCCGGTGCCGGTCTCGTTGCCGAACGTCTGCCCGGCGAGCGTGACGTCGTCGGTGGCGGCGGCGCTGGGGCCCCGGAGCCGCTCGAGCACCGCCTCGCGGGCGCGCGCCGGCGGCCGCACGAGCGTGATGTGACCGGACATGAGGCTGTCGTTGATCAACACGACGTGGACCGCGCCGTCGTGCGTGACGGTCGCGCGCGAGCGGATGTCGGTGCTGTCCGTCTGCTCGAGGCCGAGCATGCGCGCGCCGGGCGGAGCGGCCTGCGCGAACATCAGCAGGCTGTAGTACTCGGGGCGCACCGTCGCCAGCCACCGCCCGCGGATCCGACGGAACACGAACGGCTCGTAGGCGGCGCCGGGGAGCGTGTGGATGTTGACGCCGTCGACGCCGGCCCGCGCCACAGCGAACAGAGTGTCGAGCATCCACAGCGCAGACGCGAACGTGTCGCTGACCCCGGGCTGACCGGCGCAGGCGACCGAGTTCAGCTCGTCGATGCGGACGGTGGCGCCGCGGCTGTGCGCGTAAGCGATCGTGTTGCCGGCGCCGGTCAGCAGGTCACGCGCCGAGTCCGAGGTCAGCAGGTTCGGGATCGAGGGGTAGCGGGGGTCGCCGGGTTGCGAGAAGCACGCGAGCAGCGGATAGCGGTGGTACGTGACGACCTTCAGGCGCGGCTCGACCGCGAACAGCCGCGGCACCCGAGCCAGCCACGCCGAGGCCCCGGTCGCCGGGCCCGCGAGGGCGACGCCGGGGACCCGCTTGGCGATCTGCGCCACGTCCTGCGCGTAGGTCGCGAAGTCGTACGTCGGCGGCCGCGCGTAGAACGGCGCGCCGCTCTCCTCGTAGTACGGGAATACCTTGTACAGCTCGGGCTCGTTGCCGATCTCGAGCGCCTCGATGTGGCGCAGGCCGATGCCTGCGCGGTAGGCGCGGGCCTCGGCGGCGGCCTCGGCTGGGCTGTCCAGCTTGAGGTTCACGCCCAGCATCAGCTTCGCGCCGGTGGCGAGGGCTAGGGCGCGCGTGGTGGCCAGCCAGCTCCTGGTCAGCGTGTAGATGATTCCGGGGGACGGGGTCACATCCGGGGTCGGCCACCATGTCTGGTCGGTGCTGTTCCCGCCGATTCGCAGCACCGGCGTCTGGCCCGGCGCGACGTCGCGGATCAGCTGCACGAGCACGGGGTTGATCGCGCGGGGATCGGATCCGGTGTAGTCCCGAACGGCCTGGAACTCGAACGAGAAGCCGAGGAATCCGGACGGGATCGGCCCGGCTGACCCGCGTTTCGCTGACGCGCACTGTGACGCGCGCCGGGTTCGGGGTCGGGGTCGGGCGTCGGGGTCGTGGCGGGCGGCGGGACCGGCGGCGTCGTCGCGGCGATGACGCCCACGGGAGACACGAGCAGAGCTCCGAGAGCCCCGCCCGTGCATGCGACCAACAGGGCTCTCCGAAAGACGCGCAACCCGCAGGAACTATGTCATCGGCAGGCGGCGCGAGTGCCGCTACTACCAAATCGCGTACAGCGTCGGGGGCTTGCGGAATACGAGCCCCTGGATGCGCGACGGCCTGCCGGGGTCGAGCGCGAGGTTCGGCAGCCGGCGCAGGACGACGTCGACCGCGGCGCGCGCCTCGAGGCGCGCGAGATGCACCCCGACGCACACGTGCGGACCCTGCGCGAACGCGAGATGGCCCCGCGCGGCGGTTGCGCTCGAGGTCGAACCGATCGGGATCGGAGTAGATCGCCGGATCGCGGTTCGCTCCCGCGATCGAGATCCGGACGAGCTCGCCGCGCTCGATGTGCGCGCCGGCAAGGTCGCGGTCGGCGGTCGCGTAGCGGTCGATCACCGCCGCCGCGGGCTCGAGCCTGCAGCGATTCCTCGATCGCCGCGTCGAGCCGGACCGGGTCGCGGCGCGCCGCGGCGAGCGCGGCCGGGTTCTCGAGCAGGAACAACAGCGCGTTCGCGATCATGCCCTCGGTCGTCTCGATGCCGCCGAACAGCAGGACGGCGGCGTTCGAGACGATCTGGTCGGTGGTGAGGTCGGACCCCGATGCCGCCGCTGCGAGCAGCGAGGACTCGTCGCCCGCCCCGATCACGGCTTCGAGGCGCCCGCGCAGCTGTTCGAACGCGCCGCGGCCCGAAGCGGGCACGCCGCCGCCGGCGGTCACCTCAGTGACCGCGGACACGATCGCGTCGTACCAGCCGAGCATCGTCTCGACCTCGGCCTGCTCGAGGCCGAGCGCGCGGGCCATGATCGACGCCGCCAGCGGCCCGGCGAACTCGCGCCGGAGCTCGGCGTCGCCGCGCGCGAGGAACGTGTCGGTCAGGCGTTCGGACTCGGTTCGCGTGGCCTCGGCGAACCGCTCGCGCACGGCGACCGGCCGGAACGGCGGCGCGAACGGCGCGCGGTGGACGGCGTGCGCGTCGCCGTCGAGGCTCAGCATGCTCGGCCCGACGATCCGGGCGGTCGAGAAGCGAGGGTCGTCGACGGTGTACGTCGCCGCGTCGCGCATGACCGCCGCGGCGAGGTCGTGGCGGGTCACGAGCCAGCCGTCGAGCGCCGGCAGCCACGACACCGGCTCGTGCTCGCGCAGGCTGGCGAGCACCGGGTGCGGGTCCTGCTCGAGCTGCGCCAGCGTTACGGCCGCGCCCAAGGGAAAGGCGTCGCCGGCGCTGCTCACTTTTCCGCGATCCGCCACGCCGAGTCGGGGCGGACGTAGGCGGGCTCGCCGCCCACGAACGCCGCCGCGACGGGGTTGCGGCCGAGGCGGTACGCGATGTGCTCGGCCGGGCTGTCGAGCAGCACCAGATCGGCGCGCTTGTCGAGCTCGATCGACCCGAGATCGTCGGAGAGGTCGAGGACCCAGGCGGCGTTGAGCGTGACCGCGAGGAGCGCCTCGCGGGTGCTCAGGCCGTAGCGGCGCACCCCGAGGCCGACGATCAGCGGCAGCGAGAAGATCGGCGAGGTACCCGGGTTGGCGTCGGTGGCGAGCACCATGATCGCGCCGGCGTCGATTAGGTCCCGGGCGGGCGCGGTCGCCTCGGCCCCCATGAATTCGGCACCGGGGAGCAGCACCGCGGCGCACTCCGACGCGCGCCAGCGGCGCGATGTCGTCCGGGTGGATCGCCGCGAGATGGTCAACCGAGCGGGCGTCGTGCTTCAGGGCGACGGGGACCGAGCGCATCGTCGTGAACTGCTCGACGTGGGCGCGGAGGCGGACGCCGTTCGCGCTCGCGAGCTCACCCATCCGGTCGAGGTCCTCGAGCCCGAACGCGATCGACTCGACGAAGATGTCGAGCGCGCTCGCGTGCTCGATCGCCTCGGGCAGCATCTGCTGCACCTCGTCCATCCAGGTTGTGGTCGTGTAGCCGTCGGGCACGGCGTGCGCGAGCAGCGCCGTCCTCGTCGTGACCTGCGAGACGATCTCGTCGAGCTCGGTCGCGAGCTGGAGCGCGCGCAGCTCGCCGGCGGTCGAGAGCCCGTAGCCGGACTTGCATTCGAACGTGGTCGTGCCGGCGCGGAGCATCTCGCCGGCGAGCCCCTGCGCCTGCGCGAGCACGGTTTCGTCAGCGGTCTCGCGCAGGGCTCGCGCGGAGGATCTGATGCCGCCGCCGGCGCGCGCGATCTGCTCGTACGGCACGCCCGTGACCTTCTGCTCGTACTCCTCGGCGCGCCAGCCCGCGAACGGCAGATGGGTGTGGCAGTCGACGAGGCCCGGGAGCAGCGCGCAGCCGCGGGCGTCGATGTGGATGTTCGCGTTCGGGTCGGGCTCGAGCGCGGAGATGCGGCCGTGCTCAACGGTCACGCCCCCGGGCTCGAGGGTCATCTCGCCGGCGCGATCGGACCGCAGGTACCGCAGGCCGGGCTCCGGGGGCAGGAGCACCTGAGCGGCGTTGTCGAACGAGATCATTCAGGTGCGGGATCCAGCATCGGGATCCGCAGCCCGTGCTCGCGCGCCGCCGACACCGCCAGGTCGTAGCCGGCGTCGACGTGGCGGACGATGCCCATACCGGGATCGGCCTTGAGGACGCGCTCGATCCGCCGGCCGGCCAGCTCGGTGCCGTCGGCCACGCACACCTGGCCGGCGTGGATCGACTTGCCCATGCCGACCCCGCCGCCGTGGTGGATCGAGACCCAGCTCGCCCCGCACGCGGTGTTGACCAGCGCGTTTAGCAGCGGCCAGTCGGCGACCGCGTCCGAGGTGTCGGCCATCGACTCGGTCTCGCGCTGGGGCGAGGCGACCGAGCCGGCGTCGAGATGGTCGCGCCCGATCACGATCGGGGCCTTGACCTCCCCGGAGGCCACCATCTCGTTGAAACGCAACCCCGCCAGATGCCGCTCGCCGTAGCCGAGCCAGCAGATCCGCGCCGGCAGCCCCTGGAATCGCACGCGCTCGGAGGCGAGCTTGATCCACCGGGCGATGTGCTCCTGGTCCCCGAACAGGTCGAGGATCGCGCGATCGGTGGCGTGGATGTCGGCCGGGTCGCCTGACAGCGCCACCCACCGGAACGGGCCCTTGCCCTCGCAGAACAGCGGCCGCACGTACGCCGGGACGAACCCCGGATAGCTGAACGCGTCCTTGTCCCCGTGCTCGGCCGCCAGCCCGCGCAGAGCGTTGCCGTAGTCGAACGCCTCCGCGCCGGCGGCGGCGAGGTCCCGGATCGCAGCGACGTGCGCGAGCGCGCTCTCGCCGACCCGTCTGAGATATTCGTCAGGATCGGCCTGGCGCAGCGCTTGCGCTTGTTCGAGTGTGACCCCCACCGGGATGTAGCCGTTCAGAGGATCGTGCGCCGAGGTCTGGTCGGTGACCACGTCGATCTCGACGCCGCGGCGGACGAGCTCGGGGAGGATCTCCGCGGCGTTGCCGGCGAGGCCGATCGACAGCGCGCGCCGCTCGCCGCTTCGCCACCTCGAGGCGGCGCAGCGCGTCGTCGAGATCGGCGGCGCGCTCGTCGAGATACCCCGTCTGGATCCGCCGCTCGATCCGCTGGATGTCGACCTCGACGCACAGCGCCGTTCCGCCGAGCATCGTTATCGACAGCGGTTGGGCGCCGCCCATGCCGCCGAGGCCGGCGGTGACCACCAGCCGCCCGGCAAGCGTCCCGTCGAACCGCTTGCGCGCCGCGGCCGCGAACGTCTCGTACGTCCCCTGGAGGATCCCCTGCGAGCCGATGTAGATCCACGACCCGGCGGTCATCTGGCCGTACATCATCAGCCCGGCAGCGTCGAGCCTCCGGAACTCGTCCCAGTTCGCCCAATCGGGCACGAGGTTCGAGTTCGCGAGCAGCACGCGGGGAGCGGCCTCGTGGGTCTCGAACACCGCCACCGGCTTGCCCGACTGGACGAGCAGCGTCTCCTCGTCGCCGAGTCGCCGGAGCTCGCGCACGATCGCGTGGTAGCTCGGCCAGTTGCGCGCGGCCTTGCCGATGCCGCCGTAGACCACCAGCTCCGCGGGGTTCTCGGCGACGTCGGGGTGAAGGTTGTTCTCGAGCATCCGCAGCGCCGCCTCCTGCTGCCAGCCCTTGCAACGCAAGCCGGAGGTCGACGGGCCCGAGCTCATGCCGCGGCCGCTCCCGGCGCTCCGAGGCTGCGCGACAGCTCGGCGGCATGGCCGGCGACGGCGCGACCACACGTCTGGATACGACGGCGCGAAACGCGGTAGCTCGGCGCGAGCACGCTGAGCGCGCCGGCGATCTCGCCATCGGCGCCGTAGACAGGCGCGGCGATCGAGGTCACGTCGGGCTCGACTGCGCCCATCCGCGCAACATATCCGCTTCCGTCGACCGCGCCGCGTAAAGCGTCCCCGACCGCGGTGCCGCGGCGCGGGACGGTTCGGCCCGCCCAACCGGCGCTCTGCACGAGCTTGGTCCCCACGACCTGGCGCAGGTAGACGATCCGGTCCTCGTCGGCGCCGATCGCCAGGTTCGCCGTCTCGCCTGTCTCCTGTGCGAGCGCCTCCAGATGGGAGCCGGCGAGCTCGTACAGCGGATCCTCCCTGAGCGTCGCCGCCGCGAGCTGCCGCAGGCGCGTTCCCGCCTGATAACGACCGTGCTCGTCGCGACGCACGAGCTCACGCTGCACGAGGGTGCCCAGCAGACGCGACGCCGTGCTCGGCGACAGCTCCGCCGCCCGCGCGAGCTGGCTGAGGGTGCCGCCGGCCTCGGCGACCGCCGCCAGCAGCGTCAGCGCCCGCTCGACGGTGCGAGTTCCGGCTTCCGGCATACGATCGCACTCTACCGTAGAATGAAACACCTTGTCACTAGACGGCAACCGGCGCCTCGCGAGCTCGACGCGCCGCTCCCACCGAAGCGACCACCACCAGCGCCATTCCCAGCAGCGTCCTCGCGCTCAGGCCCTGTCCCAGCACGATGAAGCCTGCGAGCGCGGCCATCGCCGGCTCGATGCTCATCAGCACGCCGAACACCGACGGCCGGATACGCCGGAGCGCCTCGATCTCGAACGAGTACGGAATCGCCGAGGAGAGCAGCCCGACGACGGCGCCGAGCGCCAGCGACCGCGGCTCGAGCAGGTGCGAGCCACCCTGGGCGACTCCGAACGGGAGGATCACGATCGACGCGACGCACATCGCGAGCGCGAGCCCGATCCCGCCCTCGAACGCCTGTCCCACCCGTGCGTTGACGATGATGTACGTGCCCCACAGAGCGCCGGCGAGGAGGGCGAAGCCGACCCCGAGCGCGTTCAGGTTGCTGGTGTCGCCCTGGGTGAGCGCGATGATCCCGGCCGCGGCGATCGCCACCCAGACGAGGTCGATCGGCCGCCGCGACCCGGCGACCGCGACGGTCAGCGGACCGACGAACTCGAGCGTGACCGCGATCCCGAGCGGGATCCGGTGCAGCGCGCTATAGAAGCTCAGGTTCATGCACCCGAGCACAAGGCCGAACACGCACGCGAGCCCGAACTGGTAGCGCGTATAGCCACGCAGCCGGGGCCGCCACAGCGCCAGCAGGATGATCGTGCCGAACGCCAGCCGCAGGAACACGGCGCCCGCGGGGCCGATCTGGTCGAACAGCGTCGTCGCGATCGCCGAGCCGAACTGCACCGAGGCGATCGCGCCGATGACGAGCACGCCGGACGGCGCCCGGCCGAGCATCCCGGAGCTCGGCGGCATCGTCGCTGTCTCGGTTGCCGCCACGAGGTCCGATGCTAACCGCGCCGGCGCTGCTGATCGATGGCGCCTCGCTCACCGCGGAGGGCGTCGCCGCCGTGGCGCGGCGCGGACAGCGCGTCGAGCTTGCGCCCGAAGCGCGCGCCCGCAACGATGCTGCGCGGCGATCGATCGCGGCGCTGCTCGAGCGGGGCGAGGCCCTGTATGGCGCCACCACGGGCGTCGGCGCGCTCCGCGACCGGGTGATCGGCGACGACGATCGCGAGCGCTTCCAATGGAACCTGCTCCGCAGCCACGCGGTGAGCGCCGGCCGCCCGCTCAGCACCGAGCAGGTAAGGGCGGGCATGGTCACGCGCGCCAACCAGCTGGGCGCCGGCGGAGCCGGGGTCGCGCCGGCGCTGCTCGACGCGCTCGTCGCGGCGCTCAACGCGAACGTCACGCCGCTCACGCGCGCGCTCGGCTCGCTCGGTACCGGCGATCTTCCGGGCCTGTCGGAGATCGCGCTGGCTCTGCTCGGCGAAGGGAAGGTGTGGCGGGACGGGGCGCTGGTCGACGCGCCGGCGCCGCCGGAGCCGATCCGGCTCGGCCTGCGCGACGCGCTCGGGTTCATGAGCTCGAACGCCGTCACCGCCGGCCACGCCGCGCTCCTGAGCGTAGACGCCCGGGCGCTCCACGAGCGCTGGCTCGAGGTCGCGGCGCTGTCGTTCGAGGCGCTCCACGCCGATCCCGTCGTGCTCGACGCGCGCGTACAGGCGGGCCGCGGCGCCCGCGGCCAGGCGGCGGTGGCCGAGCGGATGCGCGAGCTGCTCGCGGGCGCGCCGTTCGATCCCCATTCGCCCGACCGGCTGATCCAGGACCCGTATCCGTTCCGCGTGCTTCCGCAGGTCGACGGCGTCGCCCACGACGCTCTTCGGACGCTCGACGAGGTCGTCGCGCGCGAGCTGAACGCGCGCCCCGAGAACGCCCTGATCGACGAGGGCCGGGCGCTTCCGACCGGCAACTTCCACGCCGCAGAGCTCGGGGCGGCGCTCGACGGGCTGCGGGCGGCGTTCGCCCACTCGGCGTCGCTGATCGCAGGGCGAGTGAGCGCGATCCTCGACCCGCGGATGAGCGGCCTCGAGCCGTTCCTGGCGAACGAGCCCGGCCCCGACTCCGGGGTGATGATGCTCGAGTACACCGCCCACGCGGCAGCCGCGGAGGCGCGGTCGCTGACGACGCCGATGGCGGTCCAGAGCGTGTGGGCGTCGCTCGGGGTGGAGTCGCACGCCAGCCTCGCGGCGACCGCCGCCACGAGGACCGCCCAGCTCCTCCAGGCGATGGGCGTGCTCGTCGCCACCGAGCTGGTCGTCGCCGTCCGCGCGCTCCGCGCCGGTGGTCGCGTGCCCACCGGCGCCGGCGTCCGGGCGCTGTTCGACGCCGCCGCGCAGGTGCTTTCGGAGAGTCCCGAGGACCGCGCGTTCGGGAACGACGTCGACACAGCCCTGAACATGCTCGGAATTTCGGCGGCGTGAAAGCCCGAGGGTGAAGCCACCGTTGTGTCCTTGTGGCTGCGATCCTCGGCGCCGCCGTTTCCTGCTTCTCGTCCAGGCGAGGGTCGCGTAGCCGCGCCCTGACCGGAGTGGCGGTCGCGGCACTCGCGTTTGCCTGGCTCCTCGTCGTCGGCGCTGGTGCCGTTTCGGCGCACGCGGCGACCGCCGGCCAGCCCAAGCAGGTCGAGGTGATCATCCAGCTCAGGCGGGGTGTGGACGCTCCTGAAGCGCATACCCTGGTGCGCTCGCTGGGCGGCCGGCCGGGCGTGGATCTTCCGATCATCAACGGTCTGTCGGCGCGTCTGCCGGCGGCGGCTGTGCGGCGGCTCGCCGCGAGTCCGCTGGTCCGCGTCGTGTCACCGAACGCCCCAATTCGCGACACCACGTTGACCAACCCCACTCCGTGGACACTCGCTACCTCGTTCGATCGGACAACCGGCGCCTCGAGGCTCTGGAGTCGCACCACCGGGGCGGGCGTGGGCGTTGCGGTGATCGACACTGGCGTCGACGGTGACCTCCCGGACTTCCAGACCTCACAGGGGAGCGGGACCTCGCGAGTAATCGCCTCGGCGGTGGTCGACCCGAACGCGACGACCGCCGACGACGCATACGGTCACGGAACGGCAGTGGCTGGGCTGGTGGCGGGCAACGGGTGGTATCGCGATTCCGACGATCCGTTGTACGGCCAGTATGCCGGGACCGCGCCGGACGCCAACCTGATCTCGATCAAGGTCTCCGACGATTCCGGCAACGCGACGACGCTTGATGCGATCTACGGGCTTCAGTTCGCGGTCGACCACAGGTTCGCCTACAACATCCGCGTCGTCAACCTGTCGTTCCGGTCGATGTCGGCGCAGTCCTACACGACCGACCCGCTCGACGCCGCCGTCGAGCAAGCCTGGCTTCACGGGATCACAGTCGTGGCCGCGGCCGGGAACCTGGGTCCGCGCCGGACGCGGTCTCGTACGCCCCCGCCAACGATCCGTACGCGATCACAGTGGGGGCCACGGACAGCCAGGGAACCGCATCGCCTTCGGACGACGTGCAGGCCAGCTGGTCGAGCAGCGGCGTGACTGAGGACGGGATCTCCAAGCCCGACGTGCTCGCGCCGGGCGCGCACATCGTCACCACCCTGGCGACGGGCAGCTCGTTCGCGGGTGCTTGCCCGAGTTGCGTGATCGGGGGCTCTTACTTCCAGCTCAGCGGCACGTCGCTGGCCGCCCCGATCGTCGCCGGCATCGCCGCCGACCTGCTGGCTGCGCATCCGCGATGGACACCGTCGATGGTCAAGGGCGCGATCGTCAACACCGCCACGCCGCTGGCCGGCGGGGCGGATGAGGTGAACGCGATCGCGGCCTACTGGGCCGGTGGTTACCAGTTCGCATCCGACCGAGGCCTGACGCCCAACGACCTGCTCGATCCGGACACGAACTCGATCGACTATGACGCGGCCAGCTGGAGCGCGGCTAGCTGGAGCACCGCGGCCGATCCATTGGCGGCCAGCTGGAGCGCGGCGAGCTGGAGTTGCGTCGGCTGCTCGTCGAGCGACGGGGATGACATCAACCCGACGGCTGCAAGCTGGAGCGACGTCGGGTGGGCCAGCACCTGGGGGTAGGATGAGCGTGACCGGCCCCGTCGCGAACCCACGTCGAGCGTTCAGATTGCGCTCGCTGCCCGCGCGTGTGGTGCGGTCCCGTCCTCACCGGATGTCCTCCGGGCAGGCGGCGATCTGGGCCCTCAGCGGCGCGACGATCACGATCGCGGCTGTGCTGTTCAAGGCTGGCGCCGGCGACGTGCCGCCGATCATCTCCTCGGTCCACGTGCCGTTCTGGGCGCTGGTGATCGCGTTTGCCGCCGCCGAGCGGTTGGTGGTCCACGTTCATTTCCGCCGCAGCGCGCACTCCATGTCGCTCGGCGAGATCCCGTTCGTGTTCGCGCTCGTGTTCGCCGGTGGTGCGCCGGCGATCCTGGCCGGCGCGATCGGGCGGATTCTCGTGCTTGCGTTGCACAGGAAGCTGCCGGTGATCCGGCTCGCGTTCAACTTCGGGGTGTTCCTCCTTGGTAACTGCATCGCGGTGCTCGTGTTCCACGCGGTCGCCGGCGCCGCCACCGAGATCACTCCGGGCGTCTGGGCAGCCGGGATCCTCGCCACGGTCGCCAACTCGTTGACGGCGGTCCTCTTGATCAGCGCCGCCGTGTCCGTGTCCGAAGGTCAGCTCAGCATCGGTCAGGTGGCGCGATCGCTTCGCACCGACGTCGCGGTCGTCGTGGCGAACACGAGCGTTGGCCTGTGCGCGGCGACGATCGTCTACGAGGATTGGAGGACCGCGATCCTGATGGCGATCCCGGTCGCGGGAACGTTCATCAGCTTCCGGGCTTACGTCTCCGAGCGCCAGCGGCACCAACGCGTGGAGTTTCTCTACCGGGCCGCGCAGGCGCTGTCCCGCTCATCTGAGATCGGCCCCGCGCTCGAGGCGTTGCTGGTTGAGGCGCTTGACGCCTTTCGGGCGGAGGTGGCGGAGATCGTCTTCTTCTCGCCGGACGGCGGCGATGCATTGCGCACGACGGTGCGAGCGAACGGCACGACCGACGCCCTGAGAGGCATCGAACCGACGATCGCGGCGCATTTCCGCTCGCTGATCGAGGGCTTCGAGACCGGAGCGTGCGCCGTGGCGGACATAGGCGACGAGCGGCTCGCCGAGTACTTGAGCGCGCGTGAGCTGGGCGACGGGATGCTCGCGGTCTTGAAAGGCGAGCGCAGCCTGGTCGGGGCGATCGTCATCGGCAATCCATCCGGCGTCGTCGACCGCTTCGGTCCGGACGACGTCAAGCTGCTCGAGACGCTCGCCGGTAACACGAGCGTCGTGCTCGAGAACGATCGCCTTGGCCAGACCGTGTGGCGCCTGAAGGAGTTGCAGCGCGAGCTCGAGCACCAGGCGTCGCACGACCCGCTCACCGACCTCGCGAATCGCTCGCTGTTCGTACAGCAGGTGGGCGATTCGCTCCGGAGCGGTCGCGGCGCGGTATCGGTGATCTTCATCGACATCGACGACTTCAAGACCGTCAACGACAGCCTCGGCCACGCGGCCGGCGACGAGCTGCTGATCGCGATCGCCCGCCGGCTGCACGATTGTGTCCGCCCGTCCGACATCGTCGCGCGGCTGGGTGGCGACGAGTTTGCGATCATGCTCGACCGCACGGACTCGCAAGCGGAGGCGATCGAGGTGACCGAGCGACTCAACAGCCATCTCGCCGAGCGGTTCTCGATCAGCGGCCAGAACCTTTCGGTGCACGCGAGCGCCGGTATCGCGACGGGCGACGGTGCAGACGTGAGCCCGGAGGAGCTGATCCGGAACGCCGACGTGGCGATGTATCGCGCCAAGCACGAGGGCAAGCTCCCTTACGAGCTGTTCGAATCGGGGATGGAGGTCCCGGTGAAGAATCGCCACCGCCTCAAGGTGCGGCTGCGGGAGGCGGTTCGAGATGACGCGTTCGTAGTCCGTTACCAGCCGATCGTCGAGCTCGGGACCGGACGAGTCACGGCCTACGAGGCGCTCGTGCGATGGCCGGACGGTCCTCGCGGCTGCACAACCCCTTCGTCATTCATCCCACTCGCCGAAGAGATCGGAGCGGTCGTCCCGATCGGACGCTCCGTGTTGCGGCGCGCGTGCCGCGACGCCCGGGCATGGGAATCGACCGACGGCGCTCCCGCGCTGATCCACGTGAACGTCTCACCGGTCGAGCTGCGCCAGCCCGAGTTCGTATCCGGCGTCGGGGACGCGCTCGAGCACAGCGGACTCGAGCCCGACCGGCTCGTTCTGGAGATCACCGAGGGCGTCATGCTGCGCGACCCCGACAGCAGCATCGCCACCCTGCGCGAGCTGCGCTCCCTCGGCGTGCAGCTGGCGCTCGACGACTTCGGCACGGGCTACTCGTCGCTCTGCCATCTCCGCTCGCTCCCGATCGATTGGCTGAAGATCGGGATGCCGTTCATGGAGAGCCTCGAGCAGGGCGGGGCGGACCGGGCTTTCCTGAGGATGGTCCTTGACCTTGCGGGCAACCTGGAGCTGGGTGTCGTGGCGGAGGAAATCGAGTCCGCCGGGCAGCTCGCATCGCTGCGCGAGCTCGGGTGCGAGTTCGGTCAAGGCTTCCATCTCGGTTCTGCAACGTCGCTGCAAACGCCCGAGCTCACACCCCAATGCATGGCCACGCGCTAGTAGCAGCTCGTCCTGTTGGCCCTGTCCGGGCTGTTGCGACCGCTCGACTGGCGAGTCCGTGCATTCGTGGGCCGGGCACGGTGGGCACCCGCCGCCGTCGAGTCCCCGACCGACGCCTCGCCCGATCAGGCTTCGGCGACGGGGATCTCGCTGAACGCGATCGAGCTCGCCCTGGTCGCCGAACACAGCCTCGAGATGGCCCGCGCCAACCAAGCGGTGGCGGACGACGCAACGACGGCGCCCGAGGCACGTCGAAAGGCGGCGGACGTGGCGGCCGCCTGGCGACAACGCGCAGAGCTGTTCTTGACGGAAGCGCGGCGCCGTAGCGCGGACCCGATCGTCCCGGGTGTGCCGCCTGTTCGCGCCATGGATCGGCCTACACCGGATCCGAGCGCCGCAAGCCGAATGCGCCGGGCGCACCCCCGCCGAACCGACCCGGCCTCCGCCGGCAACGGTCTAGGACCGACGGGCCGGACGCGAGCGTCGCCGGCGCGAACGGCGCTGTCCTCAGCCCGCACCGCGGTAGTCTCAAGCGGAGCCGCTCGGGTGCCCGCACGTGAGCGGCGTGCGACTCGCTGAGCTTCGAAAGGACAGACATTGGGCGTTCAGGAACAGGAGCAGCTGTGGGGCGGGGAGACCACCAAGGCCGTGGCGAACTTCCCGGTCTCGGGCGAGCACATCCCGGTGCCCGTGATTCGCTGGCTCGGGCGGATCAAGGGCGCGGCCGCGCGCGTCAACGCCGAGCTCGGCCTGCTCGACGGGGACAAGGCCGCGCGGATCGCGGCCGCCGGCGACCGGATCGCCGAGGGCGAGTTCGACGACCAGTTCCCGATCGACGTGTTCCAGACCGGCTCGGGGACTTCGTCGAACATGAACGCGAACGAGGTGATCGCGACGATCGCGGGCGAAGGTGTCCACGCGAACGACGACGTGAACATGGGCCAGTCGTCCAACGACGTGTTCCCGTCCGCCGTTCACCTTGCGGCGCTCGACACCGCGACCAACGACCTGCTGCCCGTGCTCGAGCAGCTCGAGGCTTCGTTCGCGGCCAAGTCGGACGAGTTCAAGGACATCGTCAAGTCCGGGCGCACCCACCTGATGGACGCGGTGCCGGTGACGCTCGGCCAGGAGTTCGGCGGTTATGCCGCGCAGGTCCGCCTCGGCGCGCGGCGGATCTCGAACGCGCTGCCGCAGGTCGCGCAGATCCCGCTCGGCGGCACCGCGACCGGTACCGGTCTGAACACCCACAAGGAGTTCGCCGACCCGCGTGCGCGCGAGGCTGATCGACGCCACCGGGACTCGAGATCCGGCGCGCCCGAGGATCCGTTCGAGGCGCAGGGCAACCGCGACGCGCTCGTCGAGCTCTCAGGCGCGCTCAAGGTGCTGGCCGTGTCGCTGACGAAGATCGCCAACGATCTCGCCTGGCTCGGCTCAGGCCCGCGGGCGGGGATCGGCGAGATCTTCCTCCCCGAGCTCCAGAAGGGCTCGTCGATCATGCCCGGGAAGGTCAACCCGGTCATCCCCGAGGTCGTGCTCCAGGTCTCCGCCCAGGTGATCGGCAACGACACGGCGATCACGATGGCCGGCTCGCAGGGCAACTTCGAGCTCAACGTCCGCGTGCCGCTGATCGCGCGCAACCTGCTCGACTCGATCCGCTGCTGACGAACACGTCGCCGGATCCTCGCCGAGAAGTGCGTCGACGGGATCCAGGCCAACAGGGAGGGCTGCCTGCGCTCGGCCGAGATGACGCTGGCGGCGGCGACCGCGCTCAACCCCTACATCGGCTACGACAAGGGCGCGGAGATCGTCAAGACCGCGTCGCAGTCGGGGCGGACCCTGCGCGAGGTCGCGCTCGAGCTCGGCGTCGACGAGGAGACCTACGAGAAGGCGATGGACCTGCGCAAGATGGCGCAGGGCAACCTTTAGGAGCTCATAGCGGAAGGGTTCGCGGCAGGCCGAAGCGGGCCAGCAGGCGGCTGCCGCCGAACCGGATCAGGTGTGAGATCCGGTCGCCCTCGATCGTCACCACGATCACCCCGACGCCGCGGACAATCGGCGCGTGCACGTCCCCGATGTAGTGGCCGAACGCGGGCTGCCCGTTCGCGCGCGTGCGACGAGCCGGTCGGTGCGGTCGTGCGGGCGTGCCCTGAACGCCTGCGTGAAGAATTCGGTGATCCGCCAGCGGCCCCTGGTACTCGAACGGCTCGGGCGGCATCGTCACCCACGCGTCGTCGCTCAGCAGCGCGACGATCTCATCGACGCTGCCGGCCTCGAACGCGTCGGCGAAGCGCCCGACCAGCTCCCGCTCAACGGGCGAACGCGGTAGCGGCGCGCGCTCGCGGCGGGGCGGGGCGGTCGCATCGAGCGTCGCCCGGGCGCGCTGGAGAGCGCTATTCACCGACGTCTCGCTCGTGTCGAGCATCGACGCGACCTCGCCCGCGCGGTAGCCGAGCACGTCGCGAAGCACGAGCACGGCGCGCTGGCGCGGCGGCAGGCGCTGGAGCGCGGTGACGAACGCGAGCGCGACCGTCTCGCGCGCCTCGTACCGGGCATCCGGGCCGGGAGCGGCGTCGGGCACGCCCTCGAGCAGAACGTCCGGGTAGGGCTCGAGCCACGGCGAACTCGCCATACCGAGTCGGCTCGGGCGGCTGGAACGACAGCGCTCGCGCCTCCAGCGGCCGGCGCGGCGCCGTCCGCAGCGCGTTCAGGCACCGGTTGGTCGCGATCGTGTAGAGCCAGGCGCGCAGCGAGGATCGCTCCTCGAAGCCGTCAAGCCCGCGCCAGGCCGCCAACAGCGTCTCCTGAAGCGCGTCCTCGGCGTCCTGCACCGACCCGAGGATCCGGTAGCAGTGGACCTGGAGCTCCCGCCGGTGGGCATCGGTGAGCTCGCGGAACGCCTGCTCGTCGCCGGCGCGGGCTCTGGTCAGCGCGCTCGTGGTCATGGCCGGATCGTGTCACGGGTCATCACTGGTTGAGGACACCGCCGGCGGCCCGAAATTCATCGGTCAATTTGCGCGAGCGGCCGGGTCTCGAACCAACGAGACCAAACCGATCGTGAGGAGGACAACATGCGGAGAGAGCCGGTGTGGGTGTTGATCGTCGCGTCGGTCGCGTCGCTGATGGTGGCGCTCGACGCGCTCGTGGTGACGACCGCGCTACCGACGATTCGCGTGGATCTGGGCGCGTCGATCGAGCAGCTCGAGTGGACCGTGAACGCTTACACGCTGAGCTTCGCGGTGCTGCTGATGACCGGGCGCCGCGCTCGGGGACCGGTTCGGGCGCCGGCGGCTGTTCGCCGTCGGGCTCGCAGTCTTCTCGGGCGGCTCGGCCGCGTGCGCGCTCGCGCCGAGCGTCGGTTGGCTGATCGCGGCGCGGGCGGTCCAGGGCGTCGGCGCGGCGCTCGTGATGCCGCTCGGGCTGACGCTGCTGAGCGCCGCCTACCCGCCCGAGCGCCGGGCGCGGGCGCTCGGGATCTTCAGCGGTATCACCGGGCTGGCCGTGCTCGCCGGCCCGGTCGTCGGCGGCGCGATCACGCAGGGAATCGCGTGGCAGTGGATCTTCTGGATCAACGTGCCGATCGGCCTGCTGACGATCCCGGTCGTGCTCCGGCGGGTCGACGAGAGCTACGGCCCGCGTCGCGCCCCCGACATCGCCGGCCTCACGCTCGTCACCGGCGCGGCGCTCGGGCTCGTGTGGGGGCTCGTGCGCGGCAACTCGGCCGGGTGGGGGAGCGTCGAGGTGATCGCGGCGCTGGCCGTGGGCGCGCTGCTCGCGGTGGCGTTCGTGCTGTGGGAGCGGGGAACGGCGGAGCCGATGCTGCCGATGGGGCTGTTCGCCTCGCGCCCGTTCTCGTCCGGCAACGCGGCGATCTTCTTCCTGAGCGCGGCGCTGTACGGCGCGGTGTTCTTCATGGCCCAGTTCCTCCAGACCGTCCAGCACCACGGCCCGCTCGACGCCGGCATCCGGCTGCTGCCGTGGACCGCGACGCTGTTCGTCGTCGCGCCGATCACGGGCGCGCGGATCTCGCGGGTCGGCGAGCGCCCGTTCGCGGTCGCCGGGCTGCTGCTCCAGGCGGCCGGGATGGGGTGGATCGCGCTGATCGCCGGACCCGACGTCGCGTACTGGCGGCTCGTGGTGCCGCTCGCGATGGCCGGCTGTGGGGTGTCGATGGCGATGCCGGCGATCCAGAACGCGGTCGTGAGCTCGGTCGCGCCGAGCAGCCTCGGCAAGGCTTCGGGCACGTTCAACATGCTGCGCCAGCTCGGCGGGGTGTTCGGGGTCGCGACGCTCGTGGCGGTGTTCACCGGCGCCGGCAGCTACGGCTCAGCGCAGGCGTTCAGCGACGGGTTCACCACGGCGCTCGCGGTCTGCGCGGGGCTGTCGTTGCTCGGGGCGGTGGCGAGCGTGGGCCTGCCGGCGCGTCAGGTGGCGACGGTCTCGGCGCCGAGCGTCTCGGAGATCGCCACGTCGATCGAGTAGTCGATCGGCACGACGATCACCGAGGGGACGTCCTTGGCCAGCGCATCCGCGAGCAGGCGCGGGAAGTCGTCGGCGCTCGAGCAGCGCCACGCCGGCAGCCCGAACGACTCGGCGAGCTTGACGAAGTCCGGGTTGCCGAAGTCGACGCCGAAGTGGCGGCCGAACTTCTTGTCCTGCTTCCACACGATCGAGCCGAACTGGGCGTTCTCCCAGATGATGTTCACGACCGCGGTGCGCAGGCGCGAGGCGGTCTCGAGCTCCTGCACGTTCATCAGGAAGCCGCCGTCGCCGCTGACCGCGACGATGTTCCGCTCCGGGTGAACGAGCTTGGCGCCGATCGCCGTGGGCAGGGCGAAGCCCATGCCGGCGAGGCCGTTGGCGATCAGCACCGTGCCGGGCTCGTGCGCCGGGAACATCCGCCCGATCCACAGCTTGTGCAGGCCGACGTCCGAGACCAGGATGTCGTTGGGCCCGAGGGCCTGGCGGATGTCCCACAGCACCCGCGGGGGCCGCAACGGGAAGTGATCGTCGTCGCGAGCCTCGTTGAGCGCCCCCATCACGACCTCGTGCAGGCGGCTCGTGCCGGCGGTCGTCTGGTTGCGGGTGCAGCCGGCGGCGAGTCGCGCGAGCACGTGCGCGATGTCCCCGATCAACTCGACGTCCGGGACGAAGTTCTGGTCGACCTCGGCGGCGACGCTGTCGATCATGATGATCTGCTTGTCGCGGCGGGGGTTCCAGTGCTTGGGCGAGTGTTCGACGAGGTCGTAGCCGATCGCGATCACGAGGTCGGCGTCGTCGAACCCGGCCATCTCGTAGTCGCGCGCCTGGAGCCCGACCGTGCCGAGTGCCTTCGGATCCTCGTAGTCGACGAGGCCCTTGGCCATGAACGTCTCGGCCACCGGGATCCCGGTGTTGTGGACGAACGCGCGCAGCGCCCGGCCGGCGTGGCCGCGTATCGCGCCGTTGCCGGCGAGCGCCAGCGGGTTGCGGGCGGCGTCGATCATGTCGGCCGCGCGCTGAAGCTCCTTGCCGCCCGGCTCGGGCTGCACGGGGGCGTGGCGAGGGAGCGGCGAGGCGTCGAGCGGCTGCTGCATCACGTCCTCGGGAAGCTCGAGATGAGTCGATCCGGGCTTCTCTGACTCGGCGACCGCGAACGCCTTGCGCACGACCTCGGGAATGATCTCCGGGCTCGAGACGCGGGCGTTCCACTTAACAATCGGCCGCATGATGCCGATGAGATCTATGTACTGGTGCGATTCCTTGTGCATGCGCTCGATGTCGGACTGACCGGTCAGAGCGACGAGAGGAGCGCGATCCAGGAAAGCGTCGGCCACCGCTGTGACCAGGTTCGTCGCTCCTGGGCCGAGGGTCCCCAGACAGACGCCCGCCCGGCCGGTCAGCCGGCCATAGGCGTCGGCCATATACGCCCCGCCCTGCTCGTGGCGGACGGGAATGAACTCGACCGTCGAGTCGGCCAGCGACTCGTTCAGATCGAGCGTCTCCTCGCCCGGGATCCCGAACACGTACCGAACGCCCTCCGCCTCCAGGCACTCGACAAAAACTTCAGAAGCTTTGCGCTCGCTCATATCGACACCCTACATAACGAAATCAACATGGACACACGCCGCAACGCGGCTCCGTGTTATGTGTCTAGCCCTGAAGATGCGCGCGCTCGCAGTCGGCCTGGTGACAGTGGCGACGCTGGCCCTCGTCGGTCCCGCGTCGGCCGCGAGCACCCACAAGACCCCGCGTGCGAAGGCCTCCAAGGCGAGCGCTCCCAAGAAGGGCCCCGCCAAGCACCGCTCAAGCCCCACGCCGCCGCGCCCGCCACCACCCTCTACATCACCGGCGGCGGCTACGGCCACGGGATCGGGATGAGCCAGTACGGCGCGTACGGCTATGCGCTGCACGGGTGGACCTACCAGCAGATCCTCGGGCATTACTACACCGGCACGGCGCTCGGCAAGACCGATCCGAGTCAGATCGTTCGCGTGCTGTTGGGGAGCGGCTCCGCCGCATTCGCCGGCGCGACCCACGCCGGCAACAAGAAGCTGAACCCGAGCCTCACGTACGACGTCGTCCCGCTCGCCAACGGGTCGTCTGAAGCTCGTCAACCAATCGACCGGGAAGCCGGTCGGGACGTTCCCGGCGCCGTTGACCGCCACCGGCCCCGGCCCGCTGAGCGTCGCCGGCCTCGGCGCCTACCGCGGCTCGCTCGAGTTCCGGCCGAACGGCTCCGGTGGCGTGTACACGGTCGACGCGCTCGGACTCGACGACTACGTCCAGGGCGTGATCGCGGCGGAGATGCCGTCGACGTGGTCCCCCGAGGCCTTGAAGGCGCAGGCGGTCGCGGCGCGGACGTACGCGATCACCACTGACGTCGCCGGCAGCTTCTACAACCTGTATCCCGACACGCGGTCGCAGATGTATCGCGGGGTCGCGGCCGAGACGCCGGCGACCGATGCGGCCGTGGCGGCGACGTCAGGCCAGATCGTCACGTACAACGGCGCCCCCGCGGTCACCTACTTCTTCTCGAGCTCCGGCGGCTACACGGAGAACGTCGAGGACGCCTGGCCGGGCGCCACCGCCGATCCTTGGCTGCGCGGCGTGCCCGACCCCTATGACGGCGCCGGCGGGGACCCCTATCACCACTGGACGCGTCAGCTGAGCCTGGCCACCGCCACCAAGCAGCTCGGCAAGCTCGTCAAGGGCAAGCTGCTCGGGATCAAGGTCACCGAGCAGGGCGCGTCGCCGCGGATCATGTCCGCCGACGTGCTCGGGACCGGCGGCACCACTACCGCCACCGGCACCCAGCTCGAGGGCGCGTTCGGGCTGCTCAGCACGTGGGCGCAGTTCACGACGATCTCCTCGACCGCCGGACCGGCGCCGACGCCCCCGCCGGCGCCGGCGGCCACCCCGAGCGCGGCCAGCGACCTGGCGATCATCGCGCAGATCAGGAGCCTGTTCGGGGCGATGGCCGACGCCGGGCAGACGCTCAGCGGCACGATCGTTCCCGCCCGCAAGGGCGCGCACGTGACGATCCAGGTCCGCGACGGCAAGCACTGGCGGAAGGACGCGGTCGCGACCCTGTCGCGGCACGGCGCGTATGCCGCGCACGTGACGATCGCGGGTGTGTACCGCGTCGTCTATCGGGGGCTCGACGGGCCCTCGATCGTCGTGCCGTAGGCCCCGATCCTCGTCTCGCAGGGGCGTTGTCGCTCACCGTCTCCTAGGGCGGTCTCGCTAGGCTCGGGCGTCGAATGCCCGGCCCGCTGATCGCCGTGGACGCGCCCTACGTCCTCTACCGCTCGTTCTTCGCGCTCCCGGACACGATCCTGGGGCTCGACGGCCGCCCTGTCAACGCGCTGCTCGGCGCGGTCAACCTGCTGCTCCGGGCCGCTGCGGACCTCGGCCCGCGGGCGATCGTGATGTGCTTCGGCGCGGAGGCGGCCTCGTACCGCGTTGAGCTGTTCCCCGCGTACCACGCGGACCGGCCGCCGGTGCCCGACGCGCTCGCGTGGCAGTTCTCGCATGCGCCAGAGTTGTTCTCGGCGTTCGGCTGGGGAGTCGAGTCCTCGGACGAGGTCGAGGCCGACGATCTGCTCGGGTCGCTGGCGACGGTCGAGGCCGGCGCCGGCGGGCGTGCGCTGATCGTGACCGGCGACCGCGACATGTACCAGTGCGTTTCGGACGAGGTCTCGGTGCTGTTCCTGAAGTCTGGGATCACCGGCTTTACCGAGGTCGACCCGGCCGAGGTTCGTCGCCGATACGGGGTCGGGCCCGAGCTCGTTCCCGACTTCATCGCTCTGCGAGGCGATCCGTCGGATGGGCTCCCGGGCGCGTCGGGGATCGGCCCCAAGACGGCGGCTTCTCTGCTCGAGCATTACGGGTCGCTGGACGGGGCGATTGCCGGCGCCTCCGGCGAGAAGCCGCGGGTGGCGGCGGCTCTGACGGAGTCCGCGGGCGAACTGCGCGCGTTCCGGGACATTGCGACGTTGCGGGCGGTGGCGGTCGAGCGGCCGGCGGATCGCGCCACCGATCTGGCCGGTGGCGCTTCGGCCGCCCGGGAGCTGGGGTTGCGGCGGCTGGCCGAGCGGCTCGACGACGCCGGCGACGTCAGCGAGCTGTAGCGATCGCCCCCCTTCCGGTCCGCGCGACTAACGTTATTCAGGCTTCTTACGGCGTGAAGCGGACCGTGATCACGTCGCCGTCGGCGACGACGTAGTCGCGGCCCTCGAGGCGCAGCGTGCCGCGGTCGCGGGCGCCGGCGTACCCGCCGGCGTGACGAGCTCCTCCCAGCCCACGACCTCGGCGCGCACGAAACCGCGCTGGATGTCGGAGTGGATCATGCCCGCCGCGTGCCACACCGACAGGCCGCTAGCGCAGGTGCCAGGACTGCGCCGGCTTGTCCTCGCCGGCGGTGAAGAACGCGATCAGCTCGAGCAGCGAGAACGCACCACGGACCACGGTCTCGAGCCCGGAGTGCGCGACGCCCAGCTCCTCGCGCATCGCTTCCGCCTCCTCCGGGTCGAGCTCGGCGAGCTCCGCGTCCAACCGGGCCGAGATCGCGACCGCCTCGGCTCCCTGGGCGTGCGCGTACTCGAGGATCTCCGGCGGGACCTCGCCTGAGCCCTCGTCGACGTTGGCGACGAACAGCACCGGCTTGGCCGTGAGCGGGGAGAGCAGCGTCATCGCGTCGGGGGCGTCGGCCGGCGGCGGCACCGTCCGCGCCGGCCGGCCGGCCTGCAAAGCCTCGATCAGCTCGCCCAGCCAGGCAGCCTCGACGATCGCCCGCCGGTCCCCCGACTTGGCCGTCTTCGAGACCCGATCGAGCCGGCGCTCGGCCTGTTCGAGGTCGGCGTAGATCAGCTCGGTCTCGATCGTCTCGATGTCCGCGAGCGGATCGACCCGCCCCTCGGGGTGGACGACGTTCGGGTCGTTGTGTACGCGGACGACGTGGACGATCGCGTCGGTCTCGCGGATGTTCGCGAGGAACTTGTTGCCGAGACCCTCGCCGCGGTGGGCGCCGGCGACCAGGCCGGCGATGTCGTGGAACGCGATCGTGTCCGGGACGATCTTCGACGACTTGACGGTCTCCGCGACCGCGTCGAGTCGCGGGTCCGCGACCGGGACCACGGCGATATTCGGCTCGATCGTCGTGAACGGGTAATTCGCGGCCTCGGCGGCGACGCCGGTCAGCGCGCTGAACAGCGACGACTTGCCGGCGTTGGGCATGCCCACGATCCCGACCTTCACGTGCCGGAATGTACGCGTCAGCGACGTGACGGAGCGTTGTCACGTCGAAACTGGCTGCATCTCCGCACTATTCGGTCCCGACGGTCGCCGGCGAGTCAGAACCATCGAAATAGTTAAGGTTTCGGGAGACATCATCCGGGATAGCGAACAACCGGCGATCTTCCTGATCGCTCAGGGCGCCTAGTTCGAAAGGCGCCTCGAGGAGAGGATCGATGGTGATAGTCAACTTCGGCGAACGCGGATTCCGGTAGGAGCATGGCGCGGCTCCCGGTGAAGGCGTGCGGATTACTGGTCGCGAGTGTGATCGCGATCGTCGTTGGCCCGATATGGACCGCATCCGCCGGCATCCTTCCGTCCTCTGGCTCGGGCGCGGTCGCGAGTGTCGCGTCGAGCGGAGTCGCGAGTGTCGTCCCGGCTGTTGCGCCGGTGGCGAAGGCCGTGGCGCCGGTGGTGGCGCCGCTGGCGAAGGCGGCGGCTCCGGTGGTGGCTCCGGTGGCGAAGGCGGCGGCTCCGGTGGTGGCGCCGGTGGCGAAGGCCGTGGCTCCGGTGGCAAAGGCGGCGGCGCCGGTCGTGTCGACGGTCGCGAAGGCGGCGGCGCCGGTCGTGTCGACGGTCGCGAAGGCGGCGGCGCCGGTCGTGTCGACGGTCGCAAAGGCCGCGGCGCCGGTCGTGTCGACGGTCGCAAAGGCCGCGGCGCCGGTCGTGTCGACGGTCGCGAAGGCGGTGGCTCCGGTGGCGCAGACGGTTGCCAAGGCGGTGGCTCCCGTAACGACGGCGGTCGCGCCGGTGGTGCAGACGGTCGCTAAGGCAGCCGCTCCCGTGACGCAGACGGTGGCGAAGGTGGCCACGCCCGTGGCGCAGACGGTGGCGAAGGTGGCCGCGCCCCTGACGCAGACGGTGGCGAAGGTGGCGGCGCCGGTTGCCACGGCGGCCGCGCCAGTGGCGCAGACGGTCTCCTCGCTGGCCCAGACGGTCGCTCCCGTGGTCCGCACGGTCGCCACGGACGTCCCGGTGATCCGCTCGATCGGCGGTGGCGCCGTCGCTCCCACCGCGTCGTCCACTCCGGCCCGGACCACGGTGGCGTCTCGGTCGACCGGCGCCAGCCCGCGGGCTGGGGCGCCGGCAGCGACCCCGGCCGCCCATGGCATCGCGGACCCCGCTCAGCGCATCTCGACCACGGCTCAGGGCGTCGCGACCCCGGTCCAGCACACCGCGACCCCGCTCCAACACGCCGCAGGCCCCGCACGCACGATCGCCACTCCCAACCGTCACGCCACGGCGCCGAACGGGCACCGGGCGACACGGATGAGTGGTGGCGCCGGCCGGCCGCAGCCGACCGACCGACCGCGGCATCGAGGGGCGACGCATCACTCCCCGTTCGCTCCCGGGCAGGCCGCCGTCTCCCGAGCTTCACGGCGGTCCGCGCGCTCGACGGGGAAGAGCAATCGTCAGCCCGCCGGTCCGACGGCGCCTGTTCCGACCGGCGCCGGATCTGGAAACGGTGGCGAGGGCGCCACCGGTGGCGGCGCCGGCAGTTCCTCGGGCGCCGCGACACAGTGCTCACACACAGTCTTTTACGTGCCGAGCGCGACGCTCGCACTGCGGGCGTTCGCGCTGTCGCGCGCGCCTGAACCGCTTCTCCTGCTGCCAGAACGGCCTGGCTAAGACCGAGGTCGGTCTCCCCAGGTAGTTGCAGCCGGGCGATCCCGCCCGGGTGCATCGGTTTCTAGCAATAGGAGAACGAACTCATGTCACGCTCATGTTGGGCGTTGGCAGAGACCCGGCGGCGTGGCGGATCGGTCCGCGGCGCCGGGGAGCAACGTCGGCTCGACGGTCGGTTGCGCCGCGAACGACGGCTCCTGCCCAGTGCAGTCTCGGCCACGAAATACACAGTGATATTGCTGGCGGCGGGCATTCTCGTGATGGCCGCCGAGCCGGCCCGCGCCCTCGCCGCGCCGGCGCCGGCCGCAGACCCGGCCCAATCATCCACGCCGGCCGTGCGCCGGGCCAATCCGGAGGTGCTGGCGTTTGGGAGCGGCTACGGAGGCGGCGCGAATGCGGTGGCCGTCCGAGGAATGCAGCATCGCCTGGACGGGGTTGGAGACTCCCCCGGGCGAATCGACGGGCGTTACGGCCCGACGACCGAGCAGGCCGTGGAACGGTTTCAGAGCGCTCACGGACTACGCGTGGACGGCATTGCGGGTCCGATCACGCTCGCGGCACTGCGTTCACCGTCGACCGTCTTCTATCCCGGAGCGGGCTACTCCGGCCACGGGTCCCAAGGTGTCCGCGGGCTCCAGCGGCGTCTCCGTCGCGACGGGTACTCACCGGGACCGATCGATGGTCGCTACGGACCGCTGACCACGGGCGCGGTTCGCCGCTTCCAGGCGGCTCACGGTCTACGGGTCGACGGCGTCGCCGGCCCGCAGACGTTCGGAGACCTGAAGATCGTGGCCGCTTCGCGGCGGCCTCGCAGTCATCCCACCCCGCGGCCACGCCCGAAGCCGGCGTCGCCCCCGAATCGCCGGCTGACAATCCATCCGAAGACATCGCATCCCAGCGCGCGAAAGACGACCGGGGCCACAAGGAGTTCCTGGCCGGAGGTGCTCGTGCTGGCGGTTCTGATTGGCCTCGCGACGCTCGCCGGCGGCGTGTGGCTCGTCGGTCGCCGCCGGCGCGGGTTGGCGAACGTTGAACCACGGCCTTCGGATTTGCCGCAGCCCCAGGGTGAGTCGAACGGGTCGGCTGCTCTCGAGTCGCACGCGGGGGCGGGACGTGCGATCGAGTTGGCGTTCCGGTTGCTGGAGCAGGGGGATGTGGTGGGAGCGGAGCGTGTGTACCGGTCCGCGGATGCGCTTGGTGATGCGGTCGCGGCGTCCAATCTCGGCGTGCTGCTCGAGTCTCAAGGAGACCTCGCCGGCGCGGTCGCCGCATACCGCCGGGCGGACGCGAGGGGTAGCGCCGACGGCGCATTCAACCTGGCGGCATTGCTCGTCGAACGGGGCGAGATCGAGGAGGCGATCGCCGCCTACCGCCGCGCTGACCACCGGGGCGATGCGGCTGCGCCGGCAAACCTCGGGGTGCTGCTCGAGCACAGAGGTGACCTGGCCGAGGCGGAGGCCGCGTACCGGCGTGCCGACGCGCGGGACGACGCCACCGGCGCGCTCCGTCTGGGCGCGCTGCTGGAGGGCCGCGGTGAGGTCGAGGAGGCCGCGGCCGCTTATGAGCGCGCAGACCTGCGTGGCGATCCCGCGGCGCCGGCGAGTCTCGGGATGCTGCTCGAGCAGGTCGGCGACTTCCCGGGGGCTGCCCAGGCCTACAGTCGCGCTGCCGAACGCGGTCATGCCGACGGAGCGCTCAGACTCGGTGCCCTGCTCGAGCGGCGGAACGACCCGCAGGGCGCGCTGTGGGCGTACGAGCAAGCGCAGGCGTCTGGCCATCCAGAGATCGCGGAGATGGCGCGCGAGCGGGCGCTTGCGCTCAGCAGAGGCGGGGAGCACGACCGATGATCCGCGCTCGGAGCAGTTCACAGTTGGCGGCGGCATCGGAGCAGCCCTCCGGTGCCGCGCACGATCGCCTTCGGGTGCTCGTCGCAGACCCCGATGGCCTCGCGCGGAGCATGATGCGGTTCGCGCTCCGCAACAGCGATCGGATCGCCGCCGTCCACACCGCAGGGAGCAGCCGTGAGGCGCTCGAGCTCGCCCGCCACTACCGCCTGAGTGTGGCGATCGTCGGTCTGCCCACCGGCGCCGGAGTCGAGCTCGTTCAGAAGCTGCTCGAGAGCACGCCCGACCTGCTGGTGCTCACGGTGTCGGACACCGACCACCTGACCGCGATCGCCGCGCTCCGTGCCGGTGCAGTTGGTCACATCGGCAAGGACATCGAGCCGGAGACCCTGGCGGAGCTGGTCGGTCGGGTCGCGGATGGCGAGGTGATCGTCTCGCAACGGGTGATGCCTTCTCTGCTCGAGGCGTTGCGAGAGGTACCCGCTTCCGGGTGGCGGCCACTGCGCAGCCGACTGACGAACCGGGAATGGGAGATCGTCGAAATGCTCGGCGAGGGGGCCACGACCCAGCGGATCGCCGAGCAACTCGTGCTCTCACCCGTGACCGTGTACAGCCACGTCAAGAGCCTGCTGCGCAAGCTCGGCGTGCGCTCGCGCCCGGAAGCGGTGATCGCCGGAAAACGTCTACGCCGAGAGGAGGCATTGGGGCGATCGGCCAGCTAACGCCGACCCGGACGCGATCCGCGACCTAACGCCGACCCGCATGGGGAGAAAGATCCCCATGCGGGTCTCGGGTAATTCCTCACTCGATCCCCGATCCGCGCGCCACACTCGCTGTCGCGCCAAGCGCGGGCCTCGCGGAGCCGATCGGCTCTTGCGCACTGAGGCTGCTGGGGGCTGATGAGGGGGCGCGAAGTGAGGGTGGGGCGGTCAACGGATTGGCGCGCCCCACCCGAAGGCGCGGGTCCGATCGCCGCGACGCCGGCGGCGCCACCCGGCGGCCTCAACCCGGCCAAAGCTCCGCCACCGCACTCCCGAGCACCGCGCCGGCGACCACGTCGCTCGGGTAGTGCACCCCGAGGTACGGGCGGCTGACGGCGAACGCGCCCGCTGCGAGGTACAGCGCCCACGCCGGCGCGAGGCGGCGGTACGCGCGCGCGGCGGCGAACGAGGTCGTGGCGTGGGCGCTCGGGAAGGAGAGGCGCGTGACCACGGGGGTCAGGGGCGGCAGGCCGTCCAGGTCGGGCCGGCGCCGGCGAACCGCGAACTTGATCGCCTGATTGACCCCGTAGGAGCCGGCGACCGCGCTCGCCCCACGGAGCCAGCAGCGCCGGCGATCCCCCGAGCCGGACGTCAACCCGCCGGCGAGCCCGAGTGCGAGCCAGCACGCGGCGTGCTCGCCGGCGCGCGAGTACGCCGCGACGACCCGCTCGAGCCCCGGGCTGTGGCCACGAGTGCGCGCGAACACGAGCCCCGCCTTGTCGATGTCCGTCAGTCTCACGCGCCGCCGGACTCTACGTCTCCCAGCGGATCGGGAGCCCGTGGTCGTCGCACAGCGCGAGTCTGGTCTCCGGCCCGTCGGCCGGATCGTGGACCGCCAGCTGCATGCGCGCGTGCTGCTCGAAGGCCGGCTCCATGCTGAGCCGGACGACCCGCGGCCGTCGTTCCAGCGCGCGCTCGATCGCTCCCCACTCGTCGGGCTCGACGTACTGCCGCATGACCGAATGCCACACCACGGTCAGCTCGCCGTCGCGGCCGTCGCCCAGCACTTCAGTCAGCCACTCCGAGCCGCGCCGCGGGGCCACCGGGATCGGCTCGCGGGCGGCGACCGACAGGGCGGCCCGCATGCGCTCGATCCGATGCGGCTCATCGGGCCAGATGTAGGAGAGGAGCGTGAGCTGGTCATCGGGCTGTGTGGGGTCGAGCGGAGCGAGGTCGCAGCCGGCGCGTGTGGTGATCCGCAGCGCCGCGGCAGCGGCCTCGAGGTCGATCCGCGGCGGCGGCGCCCACGGGTCGACGAACCGCAGCGGCGAATCCGCATCGCCCAGCTCCCGGCCGCCGACGGCGTAGGAGTAGCGGTCGGCCACGAGGTTCAGCCCGGCGCTGGCGCCGACCTCGAGCAGGCGGATCGGACGCCGGTGGCGGTCGGTCAGCCACAGGAGGCCCGCGAACAAGACGGCGGAGCGACCGGGCTCGTTGGTCTGGACGGTGCGGTGGACGCGGACCCGAAGCTCGTCGAAGTGCTGCTCGATCGCCGCCGCGGCGACCGGCCACACGCCCTCGACGGCGCGGTTGCCGCCGGCGCTTGGATAGAAGGCGGCCAGGGCAGGCGCGTCGCCGGACAGGACCAGGTGGTGCAGAGCGGCCATCAGGCGCAGTTGCGGCACCGATCCCGGCGGCACGGGAACCCCGCTGAACAGCCGCGCCACCGGGCCGTCCGCCTCGATGTCCCCGGCGGCGGCGCGCATCAACCGCACGTACAGCGGCGAGCGGCCCGAGCGCACGAGCGAGTCGGCATGCCGGCGGAATCGATCCGCGAGCGTGCGCTCGCCGGCCCGGGAGTCGCCGGCACCGCTGTAGGGAAGCTGCGAGCGGTCGCTCATCGTTATAAGTCTGATGACATGTCGTCCGTAGCTCCCCGGATCACGGTCGTCGGCTCGGCCAACGTCGACCACGTCGCCCGGTGCGAGCGGCTCCCACGCCCGGGCGAGACCGTCACCGACGCCACGTTCGAGCGCATCCCCGGCGGCAAAGGCGCCAACCAGGCGGTGGCGGCGGCGCGGCTCGGCGCGGCCGTCAAGTTCGTGGGTCGGATCGGCACCGACCACCTCGTGCTGCACTCGCTCGAGCGCGAGGGCGTCGACACGACCGCGGTGGTCCGCGACGACGGCGAGACCGGCGTCGCGCTGATCCTCGTGGACGCCACCGGCGAGAACGTGATCGTCGTCGCGCCCGGAGCCAACCGGCGGCTGTCGCCCGCCGACGTCGACGTGGGCGACGCCGACGCGGTCATCTCCCAGCTCGAGATCCCGTACGAGGTCGTGGCGGCCGCCGCCGCCCAGGCCCGGTTCTTCTGCCTGAACGCCGCGCCGGCGCGGGGCCGGATCGAGCTCGAGAGAGACCCGGACCTGCTGATCGTCAACCGGTACGAATACGAACAGGTGACGCCTTACGACGGCCTCGTCGCGCTCACGCTCGGGGCGGAGGGCGCGGTGCTGCTCGAGCACGGAGACGAGGTCGCGCGGGCGACGCCGCCGAACGTCGACGCCGTCGACGGGACCGCCGCCGGCGACGCGTTCTGCGCCGCCCTGCTGGTGTCGCTGCTCGAGGGCCGACAGCGCGGGGCCGCGCTCGAGCGAGCGTGCGTTGCCGGCGCGCTCGCGGCCTCCCGCGCCGGCGCGCAGCCGTCGCTGCCGACGGCCGCCGAGGTCGACACGCTCCTCGGCTGATCACCCGGGACCTCGCCTGGCGCGGTGCACGCCCGGGACCTCGCCCGGCGCGGGGCCCGTATACGGCCTGGTGAAGGTGACGATCCCGGTGGCGCTGCTCTGCGTCCTGCTCGCCGGATGCGGCGCGCGGGATCGCGAGCGCGCGGCCCCGGTTCACACCCTGGCGCTCACGACCGACGTGTCGCCGCCGGTCCTCACCACGTGCGCCGAGGCGGCGCAGGCCACGCGGATCCGCGTCGTCTGCCCGCCGGTCGTGCCGGCCGACGGCGTCACCGACCACGGTCCCCAGGTCACCGGCCCGGACGCGTACACGATGTCGTTCAACAACGGCCAGGTCCCCGGGCACATCCACTGGGAGTTCGGCGCCGGCACGCTCGCCGGCATCGCCACCGCGGAGTTCGACGAGCGCGACTGGGACGCGCCGGCGCCCAAGCAGCCGCCGCGGTTGATCGGCGGCGACCGCTGCGCCGGCTACCTGATCGCGATCTACCGCTTCCCGGAGAACGACGGCCAGCTCGAGGGACACGACGTCGCGCTCGCCACGGCCGCGGGGATCACCTACTTTGCGTCGGTGCACGGCTACGGCCACGACGACGCCGACGTCGCGATGCTGCTCGCGATCCTGCTCTCAGCCCGGGGTGATCACGTGGCTCGGGTCTGGCCTGCCCCCGGGGCCTGCCGCGCTGTAGTCGTCAAATAGAGCGTCGCGCTCCCCGGTGGCGACGCGAACGCCGGCGGTCGTGGCCCGGTCCACGAACGCGAGCCCCTCGGGGGTGTTGCGCATCAGCCCGTCGAGGATCGGGCCGAGCGTCTGCGCCGCGCGGAGCCCCATGTTCTCGTAGGCCTGATTGACGACGAGCTTCATCGCCGCGAGCTGCGAGGACGGGATGCTCGCGAGCTGCTCGGCCTGCTCGGCGACCGCCGCCTCGAGACGCTCGAACGGCACCGCCGCGTTGATCAACTCGATCTCGGCGGCCTCGCGGCCGGACAGCGGCTTGCCGGTCAGCGCGTGCTCCTTGGCCTTGGTCAGCCCCAGCCGGTACAGCCACATACCCGACAAATAGGACCCCCAGATGCGCGAGTACGGCGTCCCGATCTGGGCGTCCTCGGAGGCGATCACGAGGTCGGCGCACAGCGCCATGTCGCTGCCGCCGCCGACGCACCAACCGTGTACCTGCGCGATCACGGGCTTCGGCGTCCGCCAGATGCTCATGAACTTCTGCGTCGGCCCGTACGGCGAGGCGGCCCACGCGAAATCCTTGCCGGGATCCCACTGCCCGTCGGTCGTGAGCATCTCGTCCCAGTGATGGAATCCGCCGCCGAAGTCGTAACCGGCGCAGAACGACCGGCCGGCGCCGCGCAGCACGATCACCTTGACCGCGGGGTCGAGCGTCGCGTCGCGCACCGCGGCCTCGAACTCGTCGGGCATCGGCGGGACGATCGTGTTGAGCCGGTCGGGCCGGTTCAGCGTGATCGTCGCGACAGGCCCGTCTGTGCCGTACAGCAGGGTCTCGAAGGCCAAGGTGCGCGAGGTTATCGCTTACCGAAGCCGACGCGGTGCTCTTCGTGGTCGACGAGCACGTACAGCACCCGACTGAGGTCGAGCGCGACCGTGCCGTCCTCGGCGGTCAGCTCGTGCCAGCCCATCGACCCGAGCGCCTTGCGGAGCTCGGCGAGCTCGTCCGGCTGGACCCGCGCGACGAGGACCTGGCCGCCGTCGAACCCGATGCTGATTTTCTGTGGCTTGTCGTCTGACATATCAGGGAAATCGGCGGCCCTGACGGCGGCGCCTCAGTCGTGGGCCGGCTGGACGATCTCGGTGAGAACGCCGCCGGTCGAGGAAGGATGGAGGAAGGCTACCTGGGAGCCGCGAATGCCGGTTCGCGGTCGCTCGTCGATCAGCCGGACGCCGGCGGCGCTCGGGCCTGAGTGTCTCCTCGACCGACTCCACGCGGTAGGCGACGTGGTGAAGCCCCGGGCCGCGGCGGGCGAGGAACTTCCCGACGGCGGTGTCCGGGCCGAGCGGCTCGAGCAGCTCGACGTGGCCTTCGCCGACGTCGAGCAGCGCCGCCTCGACGCCCTGCTCGTGCACCGTCTCGCGGTGGACGAGCGGCATCCCGAGCGCGTCCGCGGTAGACGGCGAGCGCGGCGTCGAGTCGAGTCGACGGCGACGCCGACGTGGTCGATCGCGGACAGCATCGGCCCGAGGATAGTCAGGCTTCGGTCGAGGGGCCCCGCCGGGCGGGGTGCGCGGCCGGATTGACCGCGGTGGCGGCCGCCACCGACAGCTGGCCGATCCGGGACGGCGCGGCGCGCGGAACGTCGCCCATGATCCGGTCGATGTCGCCGCGCTCGAGCACCTCGTTGGCCAGCAGCGTTGCCGCGAGCTCGTCGAGCTGTACCCGGTGGCGGTCGATGATCGCGGTGGCCGCCTCGATACGCCTCGTCGGCCAGCTCGCGCACCTCCTCGTCGCGGACGCGCCGGGTGGCCTCCGACGCGCCGCGATCGGCCGATCGCGCGACAGCGAGCTCGACCCGGTCCCCATCGCGTACTCGTGGACCATCGCATGCGGGCGATCTCGGCGACCCGCTTGAGGTCGTCCGAGGCGCCGGTGGTGATCGAGCCGAACACGAGCTGCTCGGACGGCGCGGCCGCCGAGCAGCATCGTCATGAAGTCGATCAGCTCCTCGCGCGTCTTCAGGTAGCGGTCCTCCTCGGGCAGGTTCAGCGTGTAGCCCAGCGCGCGGCCGTGCGGCACGATCGAGATCCGGTGCACGCGATCGACCGACGGGAGCAGCTCGCCGCACAGGGCATGCCCGGCCTCGTGGTAGGCGACGACGCGCTTCTCGTGGTCGGTCAGCGCGCGGCGCGACTGCATTCCGGCGACCACCCGCTCGAGCGCCAGGTCGAAGTCGCTTCATCGCGACCACTGGTCCGCGCCGCGGCGGCCGGCGAAGATCGCGGCCTCGTTGCAGATATTCGCCAGATCGGCGCCGGTCAGCCCCGAGGTCTGGCGCGCCAGCAGCTGCAGGTCGACTGTCGTCGTCGAGCGGCTTGTTGCGCGAGTGGACGTGGAGGATGCGCTCGCGGCCGACCACGTCGGGCGGCGAGACGAAGATCTGGCGGTCGAAGCGGCCGGGTCGCAGCAGCGCCGGGTCGAGCTTGTCGAGTAGGTTCGAGGCGGCGATCACGACCACGTCCTTGCGCGCGGTGAAGCCGTCCATCTCGACCAGCAGCTGGTTCAGGGTCTGGTCGCGCTCGCCCGATACGTCCAGCCCGCGGTGGCCGCCGACCGCGTCGAGCTCGTCGATGAACACGATCGCGGGCGACTTCTTGCGCGCGGCCTTGAACAGCCGGCGGATCCGGGCGGCGCCGACGCCGACGAACATCTCCACGAACGACGCCGCAGATTGCGAGAAGAACGTGGCGCCGGACTCGTGCGCGACCGCCTTCGCGAGCAGCGTCTTGCCGGTCCCGGGCGGCCCGTGCAGGAGGATGCCCTTGGGCACCTTGGCGCCGAGCTCGCCGGAAGCGCTCGGGGTCGCGCAGGTAGTCGACGACCTCGCGCAGCTCCTCCTTGGCCTCGTCGGCGCCGGCGATCTCCGCCCAGCCGATCGGCGGCGCCGACGTCCGGCTTGATCTTCGCCGGGCCGGTCCGCGGCATGAACCGCATCAGCGCGAACACCGCGATCACCAGCAGCCCCATGAAGATGATCGGCAGCCAGTCGTGCAGCCACGAGTACAGGTCGGGATAGCCCAGGAACGTCGCGAAGTTGTTGGTCATGGTGTCTCCGGGGTCCGCTACGGGACCCGCTCGAGACGTGTATTCGCCGAGTACCTGCGTCCGGCCTTCGCGCACGGCCGACCATCGACCAGGACGATGTCCGCGGTGAAGTCGTTGTCGCCGCGGATCAGCGACGAGCCGACGCCGTAGGCGTCGACCGGAATCCCGGCAGCCTCGAACTCGCGGATCCGCTCGACGGTGAAGCCACCGCTGGCGACGATCCGCACGTCGGTGAAGCCGGCCGTCGTCGAGCGCGGCGCGCACCTTCTCGACCAGCCGGGGGTTGACGCCGGTTGGCTTGAAGCCGCCCATCTCGTCGATACAGCGAGCGGTCGACGAGGTCCTCGCGGTGTCGAGCCGCACGCCCCACAGCTTCGGGCCCAGCGCTCGGCGACCCCCAGCGCCGTCCGCACCGAGTCGTTGTCGAAGTCGACCAGCACGGTGATGTTCATCTGGCTGTGGAAGCGCTCGGCGAACACGGTCGCGGCCTTGACCGTGTCGCCCGCCGTAGGCCGCGATCAGCCCGTGCGGGACGGTCCCGATCCCGCGGCCGCCCCACCACGACGCCTGGGCGTCGGTGGACACGCCGATCGCGCCGGCGACGTGGGCGCTCCAGCCGTCGCCGGTCTGCACCAGCCAGTGGTCGTGTCGGGCGGGGAAGTAGAAGATCTGCTTGCCGCGGGCCGCCTCAACCACCTCGAGGACGTTGCGCATCACCAGCGAGCGGCGCGCCAGCGCACCCGAGATAGACGGTCTCGAGGTGGGCGAACAGGCTGTAGTCGCCCTCGATCGTCATCACGGTCTCGCGCGGGCCGACCCGGTCGCCCTCGCGCAGAGCGCGCACCTCGAGCTCGTCCCACCCGGCACCCACTTGCCGTCCTGCTCGTGGCCCGAGCAGGTCTTCAGCATCGCGACCGCCTCGTCGATCCCGCCGAGCACCGAGTCCTTCTTCTGGAACACCTGCATGGTCACGCGGGGGTGGTGGCCCTCGGCCTCGAGCAGCGACTTGGTGTGGACGAAGTAGGCTGATCCGAGTAGTAGCCCTGCCGGATCCGTCTGCACCGGCAGGCGGAAGATCGCCGGGTCGAGGCGAGCGGAGACCTGCGTCGCCATGCGGGAAGTCTAAGTAGCCGGTCGCGACTCGCCAATCGATGTCCGCACACTTGTGTTTCGGTGCAGAACCGCTTGCGCTGCAAGCGGGGCTGAGCGACGCTTCAGGCCGGTCAACGAGGGGAGGACAAGATGCTTGGGCGAATCCGTGCCCGTCGTGCGTGGGCTCTGTGCGTGCTTGCGCTCACTGCTGCCGGTGCACTGGTGGTGATCCTCGGCTCTGCCGGGGGCGCGGCCGGGGCGCAGAAGCAGCAACTGGTCGCCGACTCGGCGAAGCTCGCCGCGACCAATCCAGCCCCGATCATCAAGCCTCCGAACGCCAGCTGCGCAGTGATCACGGGTCTGACCGATCTCGCGGCGAATCCTCAGTACCCGACGGCGATCATGTCCTCGACGGAAACGCCCGCAGCGAACGGCAACCCCAAGTATTGCGACGTGCAGGGGATGATCGCTCCTCAGACCCACTTCGACCTGAAGTTGCCGGTCGACACCTGGCAGGGCCGTTACCTCCAGAATGGTTGTGGGGGCTATTGCGGCTCGGTGACCCCCCAGACGTTCCCGTCCTGCGATGCGACGCTCGGAGGCGATTTCGCAATGGCGACCGACGACGAAGGCCACGCCACCGCCGGCGGTCTCGGTGGCGCCGGGCTGTTCGCGTTCAACGACCAGAAGCTGCGCAACGAGTACGGCTACGAGTCAGAGCAGGCGCTGTACGAGGTGTCGAGGGAGATCATCAAGGACTACTACGGGCTCTATCCGAACGAGTCGTATTACAACGGCTGCTCGGACGGCGGGCGCGAGGCGATGGAGATGGCCGAGCGCTATCCCGACGACTTCAACGGGATCATCGCGGGCGCGCCCGAGATCATCGCCGGCCCACTGAACGCCGAGTTCCAGACCTGGCAGTACCGCGTCAACACCGACTCGAACGGGAACGCGATCCTCACCGCCGCGCAGCTGCCGACCCTGCACCAGACCGTGATCGATCAGTGCCAGGGCGACGACGGCGTCGCGGGCGACGGGATCATCACCGACCCGCGGAGCTGTCACCCCGACCTGACCAGGGTGCAGTGCGGCACGGTGGCCCCTCCGAACTGCCTGACGCCGGCGCAGATACAGGTCGCCGAGAAGATCTACCAGGGCCCAGTCGATCCGCAGGGCCGGCGGCTCTACCCCGGTGGCCTGCCTTACGGATCGGAGCTCTCGTGGGCGTTCTTCGTGGTCCCGACCGCGCCCGGCCCGAACACGAACGCTCTCGTGTACTCGGGGTTGTCGCAGCCCTACCTCCGCTACCAGCTGCTGGCGCCCGGGAAGCTCGGTCCCGACCCGAGCCAGTGGCGGTTCAACGACCAGGGCTTCCGCGAGATGTTCCCGGCCGCGAATACGTTCGACGCGATGGACACGAACCTGACCGCGTTCCGCCGGCACGGCGGCAAGCTCATGCTCTGGCAGGGCTGGGCCGACCAGGCGATCCCGCCGTTCGGGACGATCGACTACTACGACACGCTCATCCAGCGGATGGGCGGCGCGTCGTTCGCGCGGCTGTTCCTGTTCCCGACCGTGGCGCACTGCGGAGGCGGCTACGCCAACAGCAGCTTCGACGTCATGTACCCGATGGTGCAGTGGGTCGAGAACGGCATCGCGCCGAGCGAGCTCGACGCGACGGACACGATCGGGAGCTCGACGGTGACTCGGCCGGTGTACCCATATCCGGAGATCCCGAAATACAACGGCAACAACGAGAACCCCGCGCTGGCGTCGAGCTTCCATCCGGTGATATCCCCAGATGCGAAGCAATACACCAACTGGATCGGGAACTACCTGTTCTACCAGCCGATCGCCGGCGGGCGTGAGCAGAGCTATTCGCGACGGGGCTGACCGTCGTCTGGCGCGCGGGCTGACTCAGCCGAGCAGCTCGCGCGCCAGGTCGCTGTAGCACGCGGCGGCAAAGCCGAGGTCGCGGATGTCGATCCGCTCATTCGCGCTGTGGACGAGCGGCGCGGTCTCGAGCAGGGTCATGTGGCGCTGGGGAAAGAAGCCGTACGCCGTGCACTCGGGGAACGCCTCGCGGAACCAGCGCGAGTCCGAGAAGCCGGGCAGGATCACCGGCACGGTCTCGGCGCCCTCGTCGTTGGCCTTGACCCAGCGGTCGATAGCGTCCATCAGCGGGGTGGCGATCGGCGAGGAGTTGCCGGTGACCATCTCGGTGAACTCGATCTCGAGCTTGTCGGCCTCGTCGCCGAGCACGTCGGCGATTCGCCGGCGGGCGGCGTCCTCGCCGAGGCCCGGGGGTACGCGGCAGTCGATCTTCAGGTAGGCGCGAGATGGGATCACGTTGATCTTGTCGGAGGCGTGCGCCATCGTCGGGGCCAGCGTCACGCCGAGCATCGGCTCGACTAGCACCAGCAGCCTCGGGTCGACGGCGGCGATCTTTTCGAGCGCCCCCGCCGGGTCATCCGGGTCCGCGCCGAGCCCTGCCAGCAGCGCCGCCGGCGCCTCGGTCACTTCGAACGTGGGCTTGGCGTCGGCGATCCGCTGGAGCGCGGGCGCCAGCTTGAGGAGCGCGTTCTCTCCGGTCCTGGGCAGCGACGCGTGGCCGGCGACGCCGCGAGCCGTCAGCTTGAAGCGGAAGATCCCCTTCTCGGCGCAGCACACCCCGTAGCGTCGGCTGCCGCCGAACTCGAACACGTCGCCGGCGCCCTCGTTGAGCAGCATGTCGCAGCGGACGCGGTCGGGCTGGGTTTCGGTCAGCCAGCGAGCGCCGACGTCGCCGCCGGTCTCCTCGTCGGAGACGAACACGAGCTTGAGCGAGCCGCGCTGCGGTCGCCACCCGCCGCGGGCGAGCGTCGCCGCCGCGACCGCCTCGGCCGCCACCTGTGACTTCATGTCGAGCGCGCCGCGGCCCCAGAGGAAGCCGTCGTCGACGTCGCCCGACCAAGGATCGTGGGTCCACTCGGAGGGGTCGGCGAGCACGGTGTCGACGTGGCCGAGGTAGCACAGCGTCGGGCCGTCGGCGTCGCTCGCCGTTGAGGTCCGCGACGAGGTTCGGGCGGTCCTGCGTCGTCGGCGAGCAGCTCGGTCTGCAGGCCGGCCTCGTCGAGGTAGCCGGCCAGGAACTCGATCGCGGCGCGCTCGTTGCCCGGGGGGTTGACCGTGTTGAAGCGGACCAGCTCCCGGAGGACGTCGGTCGTCTCGCGCTCGAGGTCGTCAGCGGCCATGCAGGCGTGAGCGTACCGGCATCGTGCGTAGGATCCGGCGGTGATGCCCGCCGCCTCCGAGGACCTGGCGCTCGCGCTCGAGCTCGCCGACGTCGCCGACGTGATCACGCTCGCGCGCTTCCGGGCCGCCGATCTCGTGGTCGAGACCAAGCCCGACCTGACGCCGGTCACCGAGGCCGACACGGCCGTCGAGCGGGCGCTGCGCGCTCGGCTGGCGGACGTGCGCCCGGCGGATGCGATCGTGGGCGAGGAGTACGGGACTTCCGGGGATGCTGGCGGCGGCGACGGCGCTGGATCATCGACCCGATCGACGGCACGAAGAACTACGTGCGCGGGATCCCGGTGTGGGCGACGCTGCTGGCCCTGCAGGAGGGCGGTCAGGCGACTGTCGGGGTGGTCTCCGCGCCGGCGCTGGGGCGGCGGTGGTGGGCGACTCGCGGCGCCGGGGCGTTCGCGCGCGGATGAGCTGTCATTCGAGCCGCGGCGGGTCCGCGTCTCGGCCGTGCGCGCGCTCGAGGACGCGCAGCTGCTGCGTGTCGGGGTTCGACGGCTGGGAGGAGCGGGGTCGGCTCGAGGCGCTGCTGTCGCTCGCCCGGCGCTGCTGGCGCACCCGCGGCTTCGGCGACTTCTGGACGTACATGCTGATCGCCGAGGGCGTCGCCGAGATCGGGTGCGAGCCCGTCGTGTCGCTGTGGGACCTGGCGGCGCCGCAGGTGATCGTCGAGGAGGCCGGCGGCACGTTCACCGATCTCGCGGGGGTGCGCACCGCCGACGGCGGCGATGCGCTCGCGACCAACGGGCTGCTGCACGACGAGGCGCTGGCGGTCGTCGGGCGCTGAGCTTCGGAGGTCGCCTCAGGCGGGCAGCGTGCGGGCCAGGAAGTCGGTGGTCAGCGCCCATGCGCGGGCGGCGGGCTCCGGCTGGTGGAACATCGGAGCCTCGTGGTTGTCGAACGCGTGCCCGGCGTCGAGCTGGATGTGGCACTCCATGTTCGATTGCGTCCTCGCGAACGCGCACACCCGCTCGGCCTGCTCCCGGGGGATGTACGGGTCCTGACCGCCGAAGTGGAACAGGACCGTGCAGTGGATCTCCTCGGCGCGATCGAGCATCTCGGGGATGCCGGACCCGTAGTAGCAGACCGCCGTGTCGGGATCGCTCTGCACCGCCACCTCGAAGGCCAGCGTCCCGCCGAGGCAGAAACCGAGCACGCCCGCCTTGCCGCCGGTTACCTCGGGGAGCCCGCGCAGAGTCTTCAGCGCGGCGATCGAGTCGCTGACCGCGAGTTGGTGGTCGAGCTGCTGGGCGGTCTGAAAGGCCTCGCCCATGCCGGCCTCGGTGTGATCGATCGCGATGCCGGGGGCGATCCGCCAGTAGAGGTCGGGCGCGAGCGCGACGTAGCCGATCCCGGCGAGCCGCTCGGTCGCCTCCTTGATGTAGCCGCCGACGCCGAAGATCTCCTGCAACACCACGATTCCGGGGCCCGAGCCCGACTCGGGCAGCGCGACGTGCGCGTCCAGCTCCCCGTCCGAGGTCCGCACCCGCTCGACTCGAGATGTGGCCGCCATCGGAGCGAAGCCTATCCGTCGCTGTCCAGCCGCAGCTCCATCCTGTAGTGCGGTCCGATCCGCGGTGTCTCGAACTCGTCCGAGGTGGCGATGAAGCCCGCCCGCTCGTACAGGGGCAGCGCCCGCTTGCGCGCGTTACACCAGAGGCGCGTGGCGCCGTGGGCGCTCGCGTGTTGCACGAGCGCTTGCAGAACCCTGGTTCCGGCTCCCCGGCCCCGCGCTTCGGGCCTGGTCGCCATCCCCCGCACCCGCCAGTCGCCGGGCTCGCCCTCGGGTCCGACGAGCCCGACCGCGATCAGCTCGTCGCCATCGAAAGCGCCATATGCCACGGCGTCGTCGGGCTCGTGCTCGGCGAGCTCTTCGACGGTCAGGTAGGGCCGGAGCACTTCGCGGCGGAGCGCGCGGGTCTGCTCGAGAGGGATCGCGCGGAGCTCCAGCTCTGGCATCGGCTGACAGGGTAGGCGCTCGCGGACGGGGGCCAGTTTGGCGTGCCCGCCCAGGTCGGGGGGTACCTTCAGTGGTGGAGAGTGTTGTATGGGCGGCGAACTTCACCCGACGCGGGACCGTGACGAGCCCACAACGGCTTGGGAGCCGCCGACGGACTCGCACGTCGAACCGGGCTTCGACGACGGGGATGTCGAGATCCCTCAGATGCCGACGGGGGGGCCGACCGGCCCGCTCACGCGGCGCAACCTCGTGTTCGGCGTGCTGTTCATCACCGCCGCCCTGGTCGGGTTGTACTTCCTGGTTCCGAAGTTCGCCGGGCTCAACCAGACGTGGGGCCAGCTCGAGCGCGGCAACCCGCTGTGGCTGGCGGTGGCGGCCGGCTTCGAGCTGCTGTCGATTTGCGGTTACGCGGTCCTGTTCCGGACCGTGTTCGCGCGCGGCGTGTCCCGGCTCGGCTGGCGCGCGAGCATCGAGATCCCGCTCGCCGGGATCGCGGCGATCCGCCTGCTCGCGGCGGCGGGGGCCGGTGGCGTCGCGGTCACCGTCTGGGCGCTGCGCCGCGCCGGCATGCAGCCGCGGGTGATCGCCTGCCGGCTCGCGGCCAACTACTCGATTCAGTATTCGCTCTACCTGCTGGCGATGGTCGTGTGCGGGTTCGGCCTGTGGAGCGGCGCCTTCTCCGGCGGCGGACCGACGGCGCTCACGCTGATCCCGGCGATCCTGAGCGCGGTGGCGCTCGTCCTCGGGGCGGCGATGGGGCTCGTGCCGGGCGACTTCGAGCGACGCCTCGAGCATCTGTCCCGGCGCTCGGGGCGGATCGGCCGGCTGGCGACACGGTTCGCGACGCTTCCGGCGACCCTCGGCTCCGGCGTGCGGACCGCGCTCGGGCTGATCCGGGATCGTCACTGGGGGCTGCTGGGCGCGGTGGCCTACTGGGGCGTTCGACATCGCATGCCTCGGCGCGTCGTTCCGGGCGTTCGGCACGGTCGTGCCGGTCGCGGTGCTCGTGATGGGGTACTTCCTCGGCACGCTCGGGAGCCTGCTGCCGCTGCCGGGCGGGATCGGCGGCGTCGAGGGCGGGATGATCGGCGCGTTCGCGGCGTTCGGCGAGCCCGCCGGGCGTGCCGTGATCGCGGTGCTCGCCTACCGCGCGATCTCGTTCTGGCTGCCGACGCTCCCGGGCATCGGGGGCTACGTCACGCTGCGCTCTACGGTTCGCGGATGGCGGGCCGCGGACATCGCGGGGCAGCGAGGTGGGCGAACGCGGCGAGGCGCTGGGGGCGGTCGCCGACGGCGAGGCGCCCGGGGCGCTGAGCGAGGGCTGAGGCCGTGAGCTCGGGGCGGCGGGAGCGGGGCCTGCTCGCGCGCGCGGCGTTCGCGCGTGGGTCGGGCGACGCGGTGGACGGGCCGGCTCGCGCGCGGCGAGGTCGTCAAGCGCGTGGGCGGGCCGGCGCGGGCGCGCGTGATCGTCCTGTTCGGCGCGGTGCTGGCTCTGAACGGCGCGGACACCGCGACCGTGGGCGCGGTGGCGCCGCAGCTCGAGAGCGCCCTCCACATCGGCAACACCAAGATCGGGTTGCTCGTGTCGGTTTCGCTGCTCGTCGGGGCGGTGTTCACGATCCCAGTGGGGTTGCTCGTGGACAGGTACAAGCGGATGCCGATGCTGTGCGCCAGCATCGTCCTCTGGAGCGTCGCCTCACTGTTCAGCGCGTTCGCCGGCAGCTACGGGACTCTCCTCCTGACTCGCCTGGCGCTCGGCGCGGTGGCGGCCACCGCCGGCCCCGCCATTGCCTCGCTCACGGGCGACTACTTCCCGGCGCGCGAGCGCGGGCAGATCTACGCCTACATCCTCGGCGGCGAGATCGCCGGGACCGCGGTGGGCTTCATCGTCTCCAGCAGCGTGGCGAGCCTGATCGATTGGCGGGCGGCGTTCGTGCTTCTGGCCATTCCGGGTTTCTTCCTTGCCCGGGAGCTGTGGCGTACCGTCCCCGAGCCTCTTCGGGGTGGCCAGAGTCGCCTCGAGCCGGGAGTGCTCGATCTCCACGAAGCGGCCGCGCAGGCTGCCTCTAACCAGGACTGGGAGTGGGAGCAGTCGGGCGAGGGCGCTCCGGCCGACGACGACCTGGCCCGCCAAGCGGCCGAGAAGAGAGGTGTCACGCCCAACCCCGACAGGATCCTGACCGAGGATCCGCGCGAGATGCCGCTCGCTCGCGCGATCAGGTACATCCTCTCGGTCCCGACCAACGTGCACCTGATCGTCAGCTCGTCGCTCGGATACTTCTACTTCTCGGGACTTTCGACGTTCGCGCTCCTGTTCGTCCGCGGTCGCTATCACGTCAACCAGGCGACGGCCGAGGTGGTGCTGGCGGCGCTGGTAGGGGGAGCGATGGTCGGGACGCTGGTCAGCGGCCGGATCACGGACAACATGGTGCGCCGGGGGTTTGTCGAGGCGCGCGTCTGGATTCCCGCGCTGTGCTATTTCGGCGCTGGGGCGCTGCTGATCCCGGGTGTGCTCGGAAGCCACCTGACCCCGGCGCTGTGGTTCGACGTCGCGGGGGCGTCGCTGCTGTCGGCGGCGAACCCACCGCTCGACGCCGCGCGGCTCGACATCATGCCGGCGGGGTTGTGGGGCCGTGCCGAGAGCGTCCGGACGTTCCTGCGCTCGCTCGCCCAGGCCGCGGCGCCGCTGGTGTTCGGCGGGCTGTCGCAGCTGATCGCGGGCATCGTGCCCCTCCAGACGCCAATCGGGACCCATGCCGGTGGCGTATCCCCGAGCGAAGCCCGGGGGCTCGAGATCAGCTTCCTGATCCTGCTCGGGACGCTGTTCGCGGCGGGGCTGTTCTTGGCGCGGGCGCGCTTCACCTACGCGGAGGATGTGGCGACGGCGGGCGCGTCGAACCAGGGCGGGAAGACGTAGCGGCGAGCACGACAGGGGCTACCGGTGAGGTCCGATGGGCGTCGGAGCCGCAGGTCGTTATGTTGGCGCGGTCAGCCCGAGCTCCGTCGCTCGAGCGCTCGCCTCACCACGAGTGCGGACGTCAAGCTTTCCCAGGATCGCCGATACGTGATGATCGACCGTCTTCTCAGACACGACCAGGCGCTCGGCAATCTGCGCGTTACGCAATCCCTCGGCGAGCAGCGCGAGCACCTCCAGCTCGCGTGCAGTCAGGCCGGCCGGGTTCTGGCGCGTTCGAGGGCGGGGACCTCTGGCCAACCCCTTGACTCCGAGCTTGCGCAGTCGCCGTGCCACGATCGCTGCGGCCGGACGCGCACCCAGCGCCTGGAGCTGGTCGAGAGCTTCGCGCAGCGCTTGCTCGCTGCCGCTGTCAGCCAGCGCGAGCGCCGCTTCGTAGGGACAGCCGATCTCTCGCCATAGGCTCGCGGCGCGGGCTCCCTCTCCCGCGATTGAGAGCGCAAACGGCTCCGCCGCCTCGCCACGCGCGAGCGCATCCCGAATCCCGGAGCGCCACCGCCAGACGGCGAGTTCCCCGACTATCCAGGGAGCATCGCGCGCAAGCGTCAACGCAAAGGCGTTGTCGGTGATGCCCGCGACCTCGGACGACTTGCCCTCCAACCAGGCCGCCTCGGCACGAGCCGTGGCGATCGGCGCGAATGCTTGTGTCACCTCGCTGGAGGCGTACAGGGCCAGCGCCTCGTCGAGCGGCGCCCAGATCTCCGGGTCGCCGCGCCGGGCTCTGACCAGGCCGAGCGACACGAGCGCCTCGGACCGCACGCTGACGGTGCATCTCGAGTCAGACAGAAGCGCGTTCGCTGCCTCGCCGGCCCGCTCCCACCGTCCACGGTCGAGCTCCAGCCTGACCCGGTTTGCCGACAGAAGCTCGCGCCAGAGCTCAAGACCGCCGTCTTCGCAGTATTCGATCCCGGCCCCGACGTAGCGTTCGGCGAGGCCGTAGTCACGCGAGATGAGTGCTCCCGCCACGAGATTGTTGAACGCCCGACCGATGTCTACATCCAAGCCGGCCGACCGAGCGAGGCGCAGGCTTCGCTCCAGTTTCTCCGCGCCCTCCGGTGAGCCGACGTTCAGCAACGCGGTGCCGACGGTGTTGAGCGCGTGCACCACCGTTTCGGTGTCGTCGAGGCGCTCGGCGAGCTCTATCGCCTTATTCCCCCAGGTCACGGTTTGCTCGAAGCTATCGGTCAGCATGCAGAACTGAGCCCGCGTCCCGAAGGCGCGACCCAGCTCCCGACTGTCGCCGAGCGGCTCCAGCAGCTCCACCGCCTCCAGGACCAGCGGCGTACCTTCCGAGTCGCGCCCGGACTCGTGAAGCGCTCGCGCCAGCGAGCACAGCAGCCGACCGGTCCGCAACCGATCCCCGAGCGAACGACTGAGCTCGATCGCCTGCTCCAGCGATGCGATCGTCTCGGCGGACTCGTTGACCAGAAAGCATTCGTATGCGCGTCGCTCGAGAAGGTCTGCGCGCGCGTCGGCGGTCGACCGCTCGGAGAATCTAAGCGCGCGTGCGTACTGCGCGGCCGCCTCGCGGTGCGCGCCCGTGCCGGTCGCCCGGCCCGCCGCCTGCGACGCCCACATCAGCACGGCCTCGGTGTCCCCGACCGCTTCAGCGTGATAGGAGAGGCGCGTGGGATCGGGGTCACCGACCGCAGGGGCGCTCAGCGCGGTCAGCGCGGCGCGATGCAAGGCGAGGCGCCGGTCCGGAGGCAACGTCGTCTCCACGGCCTCGCGCGCGAGCTCGTGACGGTAGGCCACGCCGCCGTCCACGACCGTGAGCACTCCCGACGCCAGGCACTGTTCCAAGCGATCTGCCGTCTCACCGGCTAGCGCCGAGAGCAACCAGAGCTCCACGCGGCCCGGAACCACCGCCAACGCCTGCAGCAACCTGCGAGCGGGTTCGGGCAGCCGCTCCGCTCGGGCGAGCACCGCATCACGGACGGTCTCGGGAATCCGCTCGCTGGGCGCTCCGAGCACCTCGGTGACGAAGAACGGATTGCCGCCGGTCTTCTCGTGCAGCTCGCGCCCGTCGACCCCATACGGTGCCGCCAGCTCGTGGACGGCATCGAGCGAGAGCGATGCCAGCTTCAGCCGCCGCGGACGTCCAGGCAGCTCGCCGAGCACGATTCGCAGCTGCGGGGAGCGATCCAGCTCGTCGTCCCGGAAGCTCGCCACCGTCAACGCCGGGACCGATTCGACCCTGCGCGCGAGCAGCCGAAAGACATCCAACGTCGCCTCGTCCGCCCAATGCAGGTCCTCCAGCACCAACAGCGTCGGCGGCCGCTTGTCCAGCTCGCTCAGCAACGCCGCCGTCACCTCGTGAGGACGAGCACCCGTCCTCACCAACTCATGAAGCTCGCCACCGACGATCTCGGCCACATCGAACAGAGGCCCGAGGGGGCGTGGGGTCAGCAGCGGCTCGCACGAACCCCACAAGACCCGGATCGACGGCTTCCGAGAGGACGAGAAGCGACGCAATAACGCGGTCTTGCCGACACCCGCCTCACCGGTGACGAGCAACAGCTTTCCCCCGCTGCCCTCGATCACCTCTGTCAGCGATCCCTCCAGCGCGAGCAGACCTTCGTCGCGCTCCAAGAACGCGCCGTCATCCCTGGGGGAGGCTTCGCTCATGCGCTGATCGACCGTCTCCGAAATGCTCGCCTGATCGTTGCGAGGAGTGTCGCACCAACGCGACCACCGGTAGGCGGCGGTTTCGGTCGCGCGCCGGCGTCAAAAGATAGGCACCACCGGTTCCCAACATGGGGAGAGCTCCCGATGCCCGTGCCCGGGCGCGCTCGTAGGTTCGTGGGATGCCGAACGGACCAACAAATCCAGGGGGACTGAGCTGAGATGCCGCGGGGCGGGTTAACAAGATTTGGGCTGGCGTCGCCGGTCGGCACGCTCGCGCTCGGAGTGGCGGTTGCCGGCGCGGTTTTTGTTTGGTTGTCGCTGGGTTCGTCGCCGGGCTCGTTTGGTGTCGGCGACGCGCTCGCCGCGTCGGTTGGGCAGGTCACCGAGTTCGCAATCCCGACCGCTCACAGTGGCGCCGATCAGATCGCGGCGGGGCCGGACGGCAACCTCTGGTTCACCGAGAGCAGCGGCTCCCAGATCGGGCGGATCACTCCTACGGGACAGCTCACCGAATTCTCGGTCCCGACCGCCGACGGTCAGCCGGAGGGGATAGCCGCCGGGCCGGACGGGAGCCTGTGGTTCACCGACAATGGCATCGGGCGGATCACGCCCGCGGGGCAGATCACCGAATATCCGCTCCCGGCCGCCGACGGCTCCGCGGGAGCGATCGTGGCCGGGCCGGACGACAACCTGTGGTTCACCGACAGCGGCGGGATCGGAAGGATCACGCTCACCGGGGAGTTCACCCAGTTCGCGTTGCCGTCTCCAGACTTTGCCGTAGGGATAACGGCGGAGCCGGACGGAGATGTGTGGTTTACCGACGCGGGCACCAACGCGATCGGCCGGATCACGACCGGATCCGGATTCACCCGCCCGGGACAGGTCACGGAGTACCCAATTCCTGCTCCCGGTAGCGGGCCGAACAAAATCACGGCGGGGCCGGACGGCAACCTCTGGTTCACCGCTGGTGGTGGCCAGATCGGCCGGATCACGCCGACGGGGCAGATCACCGAGTACAGGATCCCGACCGCGCTCGCTAATCCGCAGGGGATCGCGCCGGGGCCGGACGGCGATCTCTGGTTCGCCGAATATGACGCCCATCAGATCGGCCGGATCACCCCGGCGGGGCAGATCACCGAGTACAGGCTCCCGACCGCGCTCGCCGATCCGTTCGGGATCGCGGCCGGGCCTGACGGGAACCTCTGGTTCACGGAGTACCAACCCGGCAATATCGGGCGGATTCTCACGGGAGCGCCCCCGGCGTCGGCGATCGCGCCAGCCGTGACCGGGTCCGCTCGGCGGGGGGACCAGGTCACCTGTGAGGGCGAGCAGTGGGCTGACTGGGCGGGGCGCGAGCCGGTTCTTGACGCCCCCGGCGCGAACCCGCCCGGTGTGCAGTGGCTGCTCGGCGGGACACTGATCGCGGGCGCGACCGCGCGGGCATACACGCCGGTCGGAGGTGAGGAAGGCGATCAGCTGACCTGCACAGTCACCGCGTTCTACCCGGTGCTCGATGTCACCGTGTCGGCGACCAGCGCCGGCGTGACCGTCCTGCCGCCTTCGGGACCGACGCCCGTCCGCGAGTTCCCAGCCGGCTCGGCCACCTCAGGGATCGCTGCCGGCCCGGACGGCAACCTCTGGTTCACCGAGTTCAACGGCAACACGATCGGGCGGATCACCCCCGGGGGGGAAATCACCCGCTACCCGGTTCCGACGGGCGGCGGCAAGCCCGACGGGATCGCGGCCGGGCCTGACGGCGACGTCTGGTTCGCCGAGTATGGCGGCGACACGATCGGTCGGATCACGCCCGCGGGGCAGATCACCGAGTATCCGGTCCCGACCGCGAACAGCGACCCATCCGGGATCGCGACCGGGCCGGACGGCAACCTCTGGTTCACCGAGCCAGGGGGCGACAAGATCGGGCGGATCACCCCCGCAGGGCAGGTCACCGAATACCCAGTTCCGACCGCCGGCAGCCAGCCGTACAGGATCGCGGCGGGGCCCGACGGGAACCTGTGGTTCACCGAGCCGGGGGGCGACGAGATCGGGCGGATCACGCCGTCGGGGGAGATCACCGACTATGCGGTCCCGACCGCCGGCAGCAGCCCCGACGACATCACGGCAGCCCCGGACGGCAACCTCTGGTTCACCGAGCGCTCCGGCAACCAGATTGGCCGGATCACCACCGACGGACGGATCACTGAATACCCGATCCCCACCGCCAACAGTCAGCCGATCGGACTCGCTGTCGGGCCGGACGGCAACCTCTGGTTCACGGAGTACGCCGACGACCAGATCGGCCGGATCGCGCTCGACGGAGAGATCACCGAGTACCCGATTCCGACCGACAACAGCGACCCGTGGAGCATCACCACCGGGGCCGACGGGAACCTCTGGTTCGCCGAGAACGGGGGCAGCAACATCGGGCAGGTCCTCACCGGCGCCGGTCCGGCGTCGACGACCGCGCCGACCGTCACCGGGTCCGCGCTACAGGAGACCCAGCAGGCCTGTCAGGGCGGGCGATGGGCCGCCTGGGCCGGGCAACAGCCCGTGCAAAACGCCTCGACAACGACGCCGCCGGGCGTCCAATGGCTGCTGGACGGAACGCCGATCGCCGGCGCCAGGGGCCAGAGCTACACCCCCGTCGCTGCCGACGTCGGACATCAGTTGGCCTGCACGGTGAACGCGACCTACCCGCTCGTACGGGTGACCGTGACCGCAACCAGCGCCGGCGTGAAGGTAATCGCGCCCGCGCTCGCGCCTTCCCCGACGCCCACGCCCACGCCCACCCTCGCCCCGACCCCGAAGCCGAAGCCGGGCAAGCCGACCACGTCTCGCGCCTCCCTCTCGAACATCACCACAGCCAGCCCGACACTCAGCTTCACCGTAAGCGCCGGCGACAATGCCGAACCGATCAAATCGATAACCGTCGAACCGCCGCGCGGGATCAGCTTCACCCACGACACCGCGCGCCTCGTCAGGGGCATCAGCGTCAAAACGCCCTCCGGCAGGCGGCTGAAGCTCCACACCCGGGTCAGCCATGGAATGTTGACCATCACGCTCGCCGCGACCGCGAGCACCGTTCAGGTGACGATCGCCAAATCCGCGATCGCAGTCACCAAGACCCTCGCCCGCGAGGCCAAACACCAGCGGGTGAAGAAGCTCAGCTTCAGGCTCCGGGTCACCGACTCCGCAAAGACGACAACCAAGCTCACGCTTAAGAACGTGAAGGTCTGACGCGTATCAGCCGCCGAGGCCGCCGAAGATCGCGAACGAACCGCGTGTCGGCTCGTCGTCGTAGGTCTGGCGCAGGCTCGCCTCGGCAGTCACGGTGCTGCCCTCTGGCGCCTCGCCACGCAGGCGCTCGGCGAGCGCGTTAGCGCTGTCTTCGTCGGCGGCGCCGACCAGCAGGTACTTCCACCGGCGGACGGTCGGGAACCCCTCATCGTGGAGGCGCTTGTCGAGCTTGACCGTGTCGTGGTGCGACGGACACTCGATTCGCACCTCGTACTCGGGGTAGCCGCGGAAGTCCGAGTCCTCGCGCTCCTGGGCGAGTAGCGCCTTGTGCTCGGCGAGCCGCTCGGCGTCGGTGGCTGGGAGCGGCTTGTCCGGGTCCTCCCAGTCCTCCGCGGTGGGGTGCCAGTGCCTGAGCTCGATCTCGATGTCCCATCCGTGTTCGCTCGCGACCTCCCGGATCTTGCCCTCGGCGGCCTCCGCCTGCTCGCGGTCGCCGGCGTAGACGAACACGTTCGGAGGATCGGCGGAGACGACCAGGCGCGTGCCAAAGGCCTCCTCGAGGTCGTCGCCGAGCTTTCCGGCCGCCAGATGCTCGGTCAGCGCGTGCGCGGCGCCATCCTCGAACAGCCCGATCTGCAGTCGCCAGTCGTCGCCCATGATGATCAGACTATCGCCGACGGGTGCACGAGCGGGACGAGCGGGGTCCGGTCGGTGCTGAGCAGCGCCACCAGCGACGGGGGCGTGACCACGGTGGCGCGTCCGCCGGCCGGCCTTGGGCTGCGGGCCGTGTAGCCCGCCGGCGACCAGCGCAGCAACTCGGCGCCGAGCACGAGGTGGGGCTCGCCGTCCTGGAGGACGAACGCGCCGTCCGGGAGCTCGTCGAGACTGGCCTCGTGCAGCCGGCGCTGCTTTGTGCGCGGATCGCGGCGCTCGCCGTCGAGCTGCTCATCGATCGCATCGACGCCGTGCTGGCCGGGATGGAGCCCGGCCCACATCGCGGTCAGGTGCTCGTGGTCCCTGTAACGGCACTCCCCGCAGGGCCGGTGGCCGGCGGCGAGCGCGGTGGCCTCGTCGAGGAAGAACAGCTCGGTGAACCTGCCGGGCGCCATCAGCGGCGTCCGGTGCCGGCCGTGGAATTCGAGCTGGCACGCGATCCAGCGCCTGGTCGGATAGCGATCGCGGATCCGCCCGTTGGCGTCGTGGAGACAGCCGCGGTTGGCGTAGACGAGCCCGCGGTCGGGCGTCGCGATCAGCTCGCCGAGGGGCGTGACGCGGTTCTGCAGCGGCATCGGTCGAGCGTAGAACGGCCGCCGTCGCATACTTGTGACATGGAGCGCTTGTTCGGAGAGGGCGACCCGCCGGCTTCGGGTGGCCCCGCGACGTTGCCGGGGGCTCCGCTCGCAACCCGGCTGCGGCCGCGGACGATCGACGAGTTCGTCGGCCAGGATCGGCTGCTCGCGGCGGGATCGTCCCTGCGTCGCGCGATCGAGGAGGGCCATCCCCACTCGATGATCCTGCACGGCCCGCCCGGCAGCGGCAAGACCACGCTCGCCCGGCTGATCGCCGACGCGTCGGACGCCGCGTTCGAGGAGGAGAGCGCGGTGCAGGCGGGGCGCGCCGAGGTGCGCGGGGTGATCGAGCGCGCGCGCGAGCGGCTCGCCACCGGCGGCCGCAGGACGATCTTCTTCCTCGACGAGATCCATCGCTTCAACAAGGCCCAGCAGGACGCGCTGCTGCCGGCGGTCGAGGAGGGACTCGTGACGCTGATCGGGGCGACGACCGAGAACCCGTACTTCGAGGTCAACTCGGCGCTGCTGTCGCGGGCTCGGATCTACGAGCTCGCGCCGCTGTCGCCGGCGGATGTGCTCGTGCTGCTCGACCGGGCGGTGGCGCGTGGCGAGTGCGGATCGGTTGCGCGGGTCGACCGGGCCGCGCTCGAGTTCCTCGCCGAGCGCGTCGGGGGGCGATGCCCGGACGGCTTTGAACGCGCTCGAGCTCGCGTGTCAGACCGCGGGTCCGGACGGGGTCGTCGAGCTGGCGCATGCCGAGGACGCGCTGCAGCGGCGCGCGCTGCTGTACGACCGCCAGGCCGATCGCCACTACGACACGATCTCGGCTTGGATCAAGGCCACTCGAGGCTCCGATCCGGACGCGTCGCTGTACTACCTCGCGGTGATGCTCGAGGGCGGCGAGGACCCGCGGTTCATAGTCCGGCGGATGGTCGTGCTGGCCTCGGAGGACATCGGCAACGCGGACCCGGTGGCGTTGACCGTGGCGACCGCGGCGGCGGCGGCGGTCGAGCACGTGGGCATGCCCGAGGCTCAGTTCGCGCTCGCCCAAGCCGCGATCTATTTGTCGCTCGCGCCGAAGTCCGACGCGGCGAAGCGCGCTGTGATCGCCTCCCGGGAGTACATCCGCGAGCGCGGGGCCGAGGTCCCACCGCCGTGGCTGCAGTCGTCCACTCGCAGTGACGGGGGTTATGACAATCCGCACAAGCGCCCCGGCCACGTCTCGCCGCAGGAGCTGCTGCCCGACTCGGCGATCGGCGCGCGCTTCTACGAACCCGACGACGCCGAGGCCCTTTTGCGCGAGCGGCTCGAGGAGATCAGGCGGAGCCGCGGCAGGAGTTGACCGCTAGTCTCGGCGGGATGGACACCGCTACCGAAACCGCTCAACTCGAAACGTTCAACCCCGCGACCGGCGAGCCGATAGGCGCGGTGCAGACCACCGCTCCCGAGGACGTACAGGCCGTCGTCGACGCCGTTGCCAGCGTACAGCCCGCCTGGGCGAACCTTACGCTCGAGGAGCGCGGTCGCCACCTCGAGCGCGCCGCGGAGGTACTGCTCCACGAGTCCGACGAGATCCGCGACCTGATCGTCCGCGAGCAGGGCAAGCCGCGCAACGAGGCGTTCTCGATGGAGCTCCTGCCCACGATCGACGCGCTCCACTGGATCGCGAAGGCGGGCGTCGAGATCCTCTCCGAGGAGAAGGTCCCGATGCCGCAGCTGTTCCTGAAGACCAAGCACTCGGCGTTCGTGTACGAGCCGCTCGGCGTGATCGGGATCATCTCGCCCTGGAACTACCCGTGGAGCATCCCGTTCGGCGAGGTCGGGCTCGCGCTGATGGCCGGCAATGGGGTCGTGCTCAAGCCGGCGTCGCTGACGCCGCTGCTCGGAGAGCGGATCGCGCAGGTCTTCGAGGTCGCCGGTGTCCCCGCAGGGCTGGTGCGGGTCGTTCACGGCCCCGGTACCGGCGCCGCGCTCGCCGAGTCGAGCGTCGGCAAGGTGTTCTTCACGGGCTCCGTCGAGACCGGCCGCAGTGTCGCCGAGGCCTGCGCGCGCCGGCTCAAGGGCTGCGTGCTCGAGCTCGGCGGCAAGGACCCGATGATCGTGCTCGACGACGCCCACCTCGAGCACGCGATCGCCGGCGCGGTGTGGGGCGGGTTCGCCAACGCCGGCCAGACGTGCTCGGGGATCGAGCGGGTGTACGTGGTGCGTTCCGTGGCGGATCGCTTCATCGAGGGCGTGATTGCGGGGGCGAAACGGCTCCGCGTCGGCGACCCGATGGGCTGGGATACCGAGATCGGACCGATGGTGTCCGCCGACCAGCTCGAGATCGTCCGCGACCTCGTCGACGACGCGGTGGCCGCCGGCGCTGAGCTGCACTGCGGCGGCCCGGTCGATGCGCCGGCGGGCCTCGACGGCGCCTTCTACGCCCCGGCGGTCCTCACCGGCGTCGCGCACGACATGCGGATCATGCGCGAGGAGATCTTCGGCCCGGTGCTCCCGATCATCGTCGTCGACTCCGAAGCCGAGGCGGTGGCGCTCGCCAACGACTCGGAGTTCGGGCTCGGCGCTTCGGTGTGGACCTCGGACCGTGCCCGGGGCGAGCGGATCTCGGCGGAACTTGAGTCCGGGATGGTGTGGATCAACGACCACATGTTCAGCCACGGCGCCTGCCAGTGCGCATGGGGTGGCGTCAAGGACTCGGGCCTCGGCCGCACCCATTCGAAGTTCGGGCTGTACGAGTGCGTCAACGTCAAGCTGCGCGTGTGGGAAGGGTCGGCGCTCCGGGACCCCTGGTGGCATCCGTACGACGAGACGCTCGGCAAGGCATTGCGTTCGACCGCGGAGCTCCTATACGGATCGGCGTCGAACCGAGGGCGCGCCCTGCGGGACGGCGCCGCGCCGCTGAGCCGGCTCGGCGCGCGCCTCGCTCGCGACGCTTTCCGGCGGTAGCGACCACGGACTTTGGCGATCCACCCTCGCGTACGTCAGGTGCAGCGCCAAAGTCCGGCGCGGCTACCCTGTAGTTGATGCCCGCCCAGGCTTATCGCGGGAAGCAGTGCGTCTGCCAACTCCGCCTCGGAACGTGCGACCAGTCGTGCGTGCAGGGGATGCTCGAGACGCCGTTCTACATCGCCTGCCTGCGGCTGAGCGGCCGGCGCTGCGTGGTCGTCGGCGGCGGCGACGTCGGGCTCGAGAAGGTCGAGGGCCTGCTCGCGTGCGACGCCGACGTGACGCTGGTCGCCCCCGAGGCCCATCCGGAGCTCGTCCAGCTCTCGCTCGAGGGATCGATCCGCTGGCATCGCCGCGAATACGCCGACGGCGACCTCGACGGGTGCCTGATCGCGATCGCCGCCACCGACGACACCGACCTCAACATCCGCGTGTTCGAGGACGCCGAGGCGCGGGCGATGCTCGTCAACGTCGTCGACGTGCCGCCGCTGTGCAACTTCATCCTGCCGGCGATCGTCCGCACTGGACCGCTGGCGGTGGCGATCTCGACCGCCGGCGCCTCGCCGGCGCTGGCCAAGCGGATGAAGCGCGAGATCGGCGAGCTGTTCGGCGAGCCGTACGCCCTGCTGGCGATCCTGCTCAACGACGCCCGTGGGTGGGCCAAGGCGACGCTCCCGACCTATCAGGACCGCAAGGTGTTCTTCGAGTCGATCGTCAACGGCGACCCCGACCCGGTCGAGCTGCTGCGGGCGGGGGACGTCGCCGGCGTTCAGGCGCTGATCGCCGACGCGCAGCGCGCGGTGGCGCCCGCGCTCGGGTGAGCGAGCTCACGCATCTCGACTCGTCGGGCCGCGCCCGGATGGTTGACGTGGGCGGCAAGCCGGTGAGCGAGCGCCGCGCGGTGGCGCGGTCCGTCGTGCGCGTCTCGCCGGAGACCGCCCGCAAGGTGGCCGCCGGCGACGCACCCAAGGGCGACGTGCTCGGGGTGGCGCGGATCGCCGGGATCCAGGCGGCCAAGCGGACCGCCGAGCTGATCCCGCTCTGTCATACGCTCCCGCTGTCGTTCGTCGGCGTCGAGGGATCGGTCGACGCCGACGCCGGCGTGATCACGCTCACCGCCGAGGCACGGACCACCGGGCAGACCGGTGTCGAGATGGAGGCGATGACCGCCGCCTCGGTGGCGGCGCTGACCGTGTACGACATGGTCAAGGGGATCGAGCGCGGCGCCGAGATCGCCGAGGTCGTGCTGCTCGAGAAGTCCGGCGGCCGGTCGGGCCACTGGACCCGCGACGCGGTCAGCTGAGCGTCGAGACGTGGACGACCGCTAACCCGAGCGACACGTCGCACGCGATAGCATGCCGCCGCCGTCTATCGCGTCTCATCTATAGGGGGAAAGCCATGTGGCGCAAACGCGCGCGCATCGTCTATTCGCCGCTTCACCGGACCGTGCTGACGGGTGCGCTGGCCGCTGCCACAGCGCTCATATTCACGACGAGCGCTTTCGCCGCGGGCAAGCCTGTCAACGTCGGGACACCGTTTGAGAGCGGTCAGCCGGCGGTCGCGGTCGATGGCGCGGGCGACGCCGTCATCGCCTGGGCCAACACCAAGGACCTCTCCGGCGCCAACAACTTCGTGCAGTACTGCGTGGTGCCCGTCGGCGCAACCGGGTGCTCGCAGAGCGGGAACCTGACCCCCGCCGACTCGGCCCAGTACATAGACGGCGTCCAGGTGCTCGACGAGGGGTCGACGCTCCTGATCCTGGCCGACGTCTACGGCACGGCCGGCAACATGGCCACCGACTACGTACCCGAGCAGGAGTGGCAGTCGACCGACGGCGGCGCGACATGGACCCTCGTCAACGGCGGCCTATCCGTGACGAGCGGCATCATCGACGCCGACACCCAGCCACTGAGTGCCGTGACGGTTCCGGGAACCGCCGTCCTCGGCTACGGCTGGGACACCGCCTCCGACGCGCCGACGTTCAACGCGTTTCCCCTGAGCTCGCCTCCGGAGTGCTCCGCGAGGAAGCCCGGCGGCTGCCCCGCCGGCTACGCCACGCTGGAGCCGGACACCAATCCCGACACGCTCGGCAACGAGCCCGGGCACTTCGCCTCTCAGGCGGGCGCCAACCCGGGGGTGATGGGGGTCTTCGACAGCCTGTTCACGAACGGACCGCTCGGATGCAATCAGAGCTTCGGCACCGCGTACGCATACGGTTCGGGCAGCCAAAGCGCGACGAACAACTACAACCTGTCTCCCGGCCAGCCGAACAGCGCGTGGAGGGTCGCACTGGCACAGGCCGACTGCAACGTCGAATACTCGACCGTCGGCGGCGGGCCGAGCGGGTTCGGAATCCTGGAGGACGACCTCGGCACGACCAGCGTCGTCTACCACCGTTTCGACCAGGGAACGATGCGCTTCGACACACCCCTGGTCACCGTCGCCTCCGGCCACGGCGAGCTCGATCCGGCCCTGTCACAGGACGGCGGCGGCGGGATCTACGCCACCTACCTCGCGGGCGACGGCGGCGCGGTCGACCTGTCGTACAGCGCCGACGGCGGCCACAGCTTCTCAACGGCAGTCCTGAACGCCAACGCGGCTGGAGGCGCAGACGACCTCACAAGCGCGGTCAACGCGGCCGGACAGGGCTGGGCGGCCTGGACCGACAACGGATCGGTGTTCGCCAGCTCGTTCCAGGCCGTCGACGCGATCTCCCCCGCGAAGACGAGCGGCGGTGCGACCAGCAACGGGTCAACGGTGACGCTCGACGTGACCTGCGCGACGTTCCCGTGCACGGTGACGATCGTCCTGACCGCGCCCGAGACGGTGGTGGTCCATGCGGCGAGCGTGTCTCACAAGAAGCGCAAGGGCAAGACGCTCACGCTCGGTAAGGGAACGATCACGATCAAGACCAAGGGCGGCAAGAAGCTCACGTTCAAGCTTTCCGGCGCCGCGCACAGGCTGCTGGAGGGCAAGAAGGGTCACTTCAAGGTCTCGGCTTTGATCTCCACGCAGATCGAGCATCACACGACGAAGGTCTCGAAGACCCTGACGCTGACCTTCAAGCCGAAAGGGAAGAAGTGAGCAGGCGGCGGCGATCTAACGGAGCAGCTGGGCGACCGCCAGCGGTGTCCGCGCTCCTTCTCTGAACGCGCGCTCGGCGTCGAGTTCGGCGGCGCCGCCGGCGCCACCGATCACGACGTGCGGCCGGCCGGCGCCGGCGAGTGACCGCGCCAGCGCGGTCTCGGGCTCCTGGCCGGCGGCGATCACGACCGCGTCCGCGGGGACGCGCCGTTCGGCGCCCTCGGCGTCGCGGATCAAAACTGACCCGGGCTCGATCCGCTCGTAGGCAACGCCCGTCAGGATCTCGACGCCGGCCATCCGCAGCTCCTGGACGACCGCCCAGCGCGTCGACGGGCCGATCCGCTCGCCCACGCGCGTTCCCCGGCGCATGAGCGTGACCGCCGGACGACGCGTCGGGACGACCCGGGCCGGCGCGGAGTCGAACCCCGGCGGCGCCAGCCCGTAGGCCGCGTAGAAGTCGGCGTTCGCGCCGTGGCTGATCAGGTGCGCGACGTCGACGCCGATCCCGCCGGCGCCGATGATCGCCACGGCATCGCCCGCGGCAACGCCGTCGCCGAGCAGCAGCTCGGCGTAGCTGGCGACGTGCGGCAGGTCGACGCCCGGCAGGTCGATCGGTCGCGGCAGCACCCCGGTGGCGACCACGACGCAGTCGAACGGAGCGAGCTCGCCGGCATCCCGGACGCGAGCGCCGAGACGAACCGCCACCCCCAGCCGCTCGAGCTCGGCCTCGAAATAGGCGACCGCCAAAGCGAAGTCCTCCTTGCCCGGGATCCGGCAGGCCATCCGGAACTGGCCGCCCAGGCGATCCGAGGCCTCGAACAGCGACACCTCGTGGCCGGCGCCGGCGAGCGCGCGGGCGGACTCCATGCCAGCAGGCCCTCCGCCCACGACTGCGACCGAGAACTTCCGCCTGGGGGCGGGCCCAGGAAGCTCGAGCTCGTAGCCGGCGCGCGGGTTGACCACGCACGACACCCGCTGATCGAAGATCGAGCGGTCGATGCACGCCTGGTTGCAGGCGATGCAGACATTCACCGCCCGGCCCCCGGCCGGATCAAGCGCCTTGCCCACGATCTCCGGATCCGCCAGGAACGGCCGGGCCAGCGACACGTAGTCCGCGTCGCCCGCCGCCAGCGCGGCCTCGGCCAGCTCGAGCGTGTTGATCCGGTTCGACGCGATCACCGGCACCGCGCCGGCAACCGCCTCCCTGATCGCGCGCGCCCAAGGCCGCCACGCCCCGTGGGGGACGAGCGCCTGGACGGTCGGGACCCGCGACTCGTGCCAGCCGATGCCGACGTTGAGCGCGTCGACCGCGCCGCCGTCAGCGAGCCGCCGCGCCAACTCGAGCACGTCCTCCGCCTCCCCGCCACCCTCGACCAGCGAAGCCCCCGACATCCGGAACACGACCGCCTGTCCCGGACCTCCGGCCTCGCGCACCGCGGCCGCCAACGACAACGCGAACCGCATCCGCCGCCCGACGTCGCCACCCCACTCGTCGTCGCGGAGGTTCGTCGCCGGCGCAAGGAACTGGTCGACGAGGTACCCCTCCGAGCCCATGATCTCGACGCCGTCGAAGCCGAGCTCGCGAGCGCGGCGGGCTCCGCGGGCGAAGTCATCGATCGTCTGAAGGACCTCCTCGCCGGACAGCGCCCGCGGCTCGCACCGGCTGTAGCGCGAGTACACCGCCGACGGCGCCACCGGCGTCAACCCGAACGACGCCTCGTAGGCATAGCGGCCGGCGTGGAAAAGTTGGAGCAACACGAAGCCCCCGGCGCCATGGATCGCGGCCGCCACCCGCGCGAGCTTCGAAGCGTCCCGATCCTCGTTGACGAAGCTGTAGTTGCGCCCACCCGCGCCGACGCGGCTGACCGCCGAGCCGCCGGTCACGATCAGCGCCGCGCCACCCCGCGCCCGCTCGGCGTAGAACGCCGCGAGCGCCTCCCCGCCGTCGTCGAGGCCCTCGAGCCCGAGGTGCATCGAGCCCATCACGACGCGGTGTGGCAGCGACAACGGGCCGATCGCGCCGTCCCGCCAGACGTACTCGAGCACGCCCGCTAGCGGAGCGCCGAGGACAGCGCGTCCAGCGCTGCGGAGCCGGCGGCGCCCGCCATGTCCGCGTGGAACGGCGGCGCGATCGCGGTCAGCCCGCCGTCGACCACTAGCGTCGTCCCGGTCACGTACTCCGCCTCCGGGGACAGCAGGAACAGCACGCAGCCGGCGACCTCGGCGGCCGTGCCCATCCGCTTCTTGGGGATCTTCGGGAGCACGCTGTCGAGCGACGCGACCCGGCCGGTGGCGTAGAAGTAGCTCGAGGAGTCCGTCTCGATGATCCCGCCGTTGACCGCGTTGACGTTGACGCCGAGCGGCGCGAGTTCGACCCCCATGTACCTGGCCCACGCCTCGATCGCGGCCTTGGCCGACCCGAGGTTCGCGTAGGTCGGGAACGAGCGGATGCTGCCGTAGCTCGAAAGCACGACGACCCGGCCGCCGTCGGGCATCAACCGGACGGCGCGCTGGGTCCCGACCACGAACGCGCGCACGTTGAGGTTGAACGTTCGCTCGAGGTGGTGGGGCTTCAGGTCCATGAAATGGTGGAAGCTGCTCGCCGACGCGTTCGAGACGAAGAAGTCCAGGCGCCCGAACCGCTCCTGCACCTGGTCGAACATCGCGTCGATCTCCTCGAGGCTCTCGAGGTCGGCGCGGATCGCCATCCCGGTGGCGCCGAGGCGCTGGATCTCGGCGAGGGTGTCGGCCGCCGCCTCCCCGTTCTGCTTGTAGTTGACGATCGGCGTGACGCCGCGGGCGGCCAGCCGCAACGCCACCGCCCGGCCGATCCCGCGCGAGCCGCCGGTGATGAGCGCGACCTTGCCCTCGAACCCGCGGCGAGGATCGGGGAGCAGCGAATCCGTGTCCGACGAGGAGGAAGAGGTGCTCATCGGCGCAAAAGGTCCCGGGCGATCGTCGTCTTCTGGATCTCGGCGGTGCCTTCCTCGAACCGCTGCGCCCGGGCGTCGCGGTACACGCGCTCGATCGGGCTGGTCGACCAGTAGCCGAGGCCGCCGTGCACCTGGAGGGCGCCGTCGGTGACGCGCTGGAGCATCTCGCTCGCGAACAGCTTCGCCATCGCCGCCTCCATCGGGGCCTGTCCGGCACTCTCCCAGGTCGACGCGGCATGCCACACCAGCCGCCGGCCGGCCTCGACGTCGGTCGCCATCTCGGCGAGCTTGAACGCGATCGCCTGGCGCTCGGCGATCTTCTTGCCGAATGTCTCCCGACGCTTGGCGTAGTCGACGGCCAGGTCGAGCGCTCGCTGGGCGAGGCCGACGCAGGTCGTGGCGAGCGAGATCCGGCTCGGCCCGAGGAACCCGCTCAGAGCGATCTCCACGCCCTGGCCCTCCTCGCCGAACCTGTCGGCGACCGGCACCGGCGCGCGATCGAACACGATGTGGCCGTGGTCGGTGCCGCGGACACCCATCGTCTCGGCCATCTCGCGGGCATCGACGCCCTCGCCCCGGGTCGGCACCATCAGCGCGACGGTCCCGTCGGTGCCCCGCGTGCCCTCGACGCGGGCGAACGTCATTAGGTAGTCGGCGATCGTCCCGAACGTGATCAAGTGCTTCTCGCCGCTCAGGTAGTACGTGTCGCCCTCCCGGACCACGCTGCAGCGGATGTCGGCGCCGCTGCCGGCGCCGGGCTCGGTCAGCGTGAACGCGACCTTGATCTCGCCCGCGACCACCGGCTTGATGAACCGCTCGCGCTGGTCGTCGTTGGCGTGGGAGTCCATCGGCCGCCAGATCCCGTTGCCGACGTGGACGATCATCCGCAGCGACCCGTGCGACATCGAGAACAGCTCGAGCAGCTCGAGGTAGCGCGTGAATGGGATGCCGGCGCCCCCGTACTCCACCGGCGCCGCCAGCCGCAGGTAGCCGTGGTCGCGAAGCTCGTCCCACAGCTCGAGCGGGACGCGATGCTCGCGCTCGATCAGCTCAGCCCAGCGCTCGCCTTCGTCCTCGACGTACGCGCGGACCTCGCCGCGGAGCGCTTCGAAATCTGTTGTCGGGGCGGTGGTCATATGGTCACGAGCTCGCGGGCCTGCGCGCGCAGGATGAACTTCTGGATCTTGCCCGATGGGGTCCGGGGGAGCGTGTCAACAAGCTCCAGACGCTCGGGCCAGTACGTCTTTGAGACCCGGTGTGAGTCTAGGTACTCGAGCATCGCTTCGAAGTCCAGGTCGCCGACGACGAAGGCACAGGCCCGTTCGCCCAGGCGTTCGTCGGGCATCGCGACGATCGCCACGTCGCGCACCGCCGGGTGGGCGTGCAGCAGCTGCTCGATCTCGGCGACCGGTACCTTCTCGCCGCCGCGGTTGATCACGTCCTTGACCCGGCCGGTGATGCGCACGTAGCCCTCGGAGTCGATCCGCGCCAGATCACCGGTGCGATACCACTCGTCGGCGCTCACGGCCTCGGCGGTCAGCGCCGGCCGGTTCAGGTACCCCTCGAACAGGCAGTCGGTGTGGACCTCGAAGTTGCCCTCCTCGCCGGCGGACAGCGGTCTGCCGTCGTCGTCGACGACGCGCAGGCGAACACCGTCCAATGCCCGCCCGTCGGTGCCCCAGGCCCGCTCGGCCGCATCGCCGGGCGCGAACGCGCAACCGAGACAGCTCTCGGTCGTGCCCCACGCCCCGCCGACCTCGGCGCCGAGCACCTCGCGCGATCGGCGAGCGAGCTCGCGGGGGATCGCGGCGCCGGTGGCCACGAAGATTCGAAGCCTTCGGCGGGCCCTCACCGCGGTCGGCCGCCACGCGCGTCAGATCCGCCAGGAACGGGGTCGCGGCCTGCACGAACGTAACGCCGAACCGCTGCATCGCGTCGAGCCCGACGTCGGGGTCCCAGACCTCCTGGAGCACCTGCGGCACGCCGAGCCGGATCGCGATCCACATCCCGTACAGGAACCCGGTCTGGTGCGCGAGGGGCGACGGCACGTACACGACGTCGTCCGCGCCGAGCCCGAAATGGTCGATGTGGTGGTCGGCGGCGCGCATCAGCACGTCGTGGCGATGAAGCGCGCCCTTGGGCTCGCCGGACGTCCCCGACGTGAACAGCAGCTGCGCGATCTGGTCGGGTTCCGGGCGAGGCGCGGCAACCGCGGCGTCGCCGGCCGGGGCGTCGCCGTCGAGCACGACGACGTGCTCGAGCGCCGGCAACTCGCCGCGTAGCCCGCCGGCCATCGCGGCGTAGTCGCGCCCCCGGAACGTGCCCGGCACGAACAGCACGCGGGCGCCGCTCTCGCGCAGCATGAACGACAGCTCGCGCTCACGGAAGATCGGCATCAGCGGCTCGCACACGGCCCCGAAGCGCAACGTGGCCAGCGCGATGGTCACGAAATTATTTTGGTTCGGTAGCTGGAAGGCGACGGTGTCGCCATTGCCCACCCCGAGGGACTCGAGCGTGGCCGCGACCCGATCGGTCTCGCGCGCCAGCGCGCCCCAGGACAGCTCGCGGACAGATCCAAGGCCGTCGACCTCCACGATCGCACGTGCGTCCGGCCGCTCGCGGGCGTGCCGGGACAGGTCGTCCAGAATCAGCTGGCCCGCCAACGACGTCCCCTACCCGACGGAGGGCACGCGGGCCGGCTCGCTCGAGACCGCCGCGGGAACGCCGAGCGCGTTCATGTGATCGAGGAACTCGGGGTACGAGATCCGGTACGCGTGGGGGTAGGACAGCTCGGTCACGCCGGTGGCGATCGAGCCTGCCACGGCCAGCGACATCAGCACCCGGTGGTCGTTGAACGACGACAGCGTCGCGCCCCGCAGCCGCGCGACCCCCTCGAACGTCATGTCGTTGCCGTCGAACTCGACCCGCGCGCCCATCTTGCGGAGCTGGAGCATCGAGGCGACGCGGTCGGACTCCTTCAGGCGCACGTGGGCGACGTGCCCGAGCGCGCTCTTGCCGCGTGCCCGGCTCGCGAGCACCGACAGGATCGGCACCATGTCCGGCGTGTCGCGGCAGTCGAGCGGGCCGCCCTCGGGTGGCGTCCCGTCGTGGTCCATCGAGATCGAGCGCATGTCCTCGCCGAACCGGAACGGCACGCCGGCGGCCATCAGCGAGTCGAGCACCGACGCCTCTGGATGTCCGGCGATCGGCGTCGAGCTGTGGAACGTGACCTTCGAGGGGTTGAGCGTGCAGGCCGCGAGCCCGAACACCGCCGAGCCGAGATCGGGCGGCAGCACGACGTCGGTCGGCTTCGGGCGCTGGCCCGGGGTCACGTAGAACTCCCGCCAGTCCTCGCGCGCGGTGACCTCGAGGCCGAACTCGCGCATCATGTCGATCGTCAGCTCGAGGTAGGGGCGCTCGTTCAGCTCGCCGCGGATCTCGATCGTGGTCGGCTCGAGCGCGTACGGCGCGAGCATCAGCAGCCCCGAGATCCACTGCGACAGCGTTCCGTCGATCCGGATGCGCCCTCCCCGCGGGACTCCCGGGTACACGGTCACTGGCAGGTGCTGGCCGTCGTACTCGAGGCGGACGCCCATGCGCTTGAGCGCCCGCAGCATCGGCCCGATCGGGCGGCGGCGGAAGTAGCGCTGGCCGACGAACCGCACCGGGCGGTCGCCGAGCGCGGCGAGCCCGAGCAGGAAGTACAGCGTCGTGCCCGAGCTGCCCACCGATACCTCGTCGCTGACGGGTGAGAATCCTCCGCCGGTCACGCGCCACCCGGAGCCGGCGGCCTCGATCTGAGTGCCGAGCGCGCGCAGGGCCCCGACCGTGAACGCGACGTGCCGGGCGGCCGTGCGCTCCACGATCGTGCTCTGCCCGGGGGCCAGCGCCGCGAGCATCAGCGCGCGGTGCGCGTGGTACTTCGACGGCGGAATCGCCAGCTCCCCTACGAGCGGAGCCTGGGCTTTGGCTACCAGCAGGCGCACCGGCGGCAGGATAACGGCGCCTTCACACGCTCAGGCCACGGCCCGAAATAGTCCCGCCGTTTGGGGGGTCGGAGGGAACGCCAAGGTCGCGCCGCTCGAGCCCGACGAGCTCGACGTGCTCGCTCGCCCCTCTGGAGCGCCGCCGTACCGAGAACTTCGGCGAACCGCGGATCGCTACGACCTTGGCGGCTTCAACGTGTCCGTCGCGTCGATCGACGATCTCATCGCGATGAAGCAGGCTGCGGGACGACGCCAAGGATCTGCTCGACGTCGAGGAGCTCGAGGCGATCAAGCGCCTGCGCCACCGTCGCTAGCCGGATGTGCCCGCGGTGAGGCCCTGGCGGCGGGCACCTCGACCAAGACCCTACCCTTGTCGGCAATGAAGACCGCGATCATCACCGTCTCCACATCCGTCGCCGCCGGCCGGACCCAGGACCGCTCGGGCGAGGCGCTGGCCAAGCTGGCGACGGCCGCCGGCGCCGAGATCATCGCCACCGAGGTCGTCGCCGACGATCGCAAGGAGATCGAAAAGGTGCTGCGGCGCCACACGCGCGCTGGGACCGCGCTGATCTTCACGACCGGCGGCACCGGCTTCACGCACGACGACGTGACGCCCGAGGCGACGCGGGCGGTGATCGAGCGCGACGCCCCGGGGTTCGCCGAGGCGATGCGCGCGGAGGCGCTCAAGCACACGCCGATGGGGATCCTCTCGCGCGGCGTATCGGGGATCGCCGGCCGCACGCTGATCGTCAACTTCCCCGGCAACCCCAAGGCGATCGGCGAGCTGTTCCCCGTCATCGGCCCGACGCTCGGGCACGTGGTGGCGACGCTCCAGCACGAGGGTGGACCAACCCCCGGCCATTGAGCTGCGGGGCCTCTACCGCCACTTCGGCGAGCGGACGGTGCTCCGGGACGTCTCGCTGCAGGTGCCCGCGGGTTCCACGCTGGCGGTGCTCGGGCGCAACGGCGCGGGCAAGTCGACGCTGCTGCGGATCCTCGCGACGCTGCTCCGGCCGCACGCCGGCGAGGTGCTCGTGTTCGGCGAGGCGCTGCCCGCGGCGCGGGTTCGCGGTGCGGGGGCGGCTCGGACTGCTCGCCCACGATCCTCTGCTGTACCGCGATCTGAGCGGTCGCGAGAACCTCGGCTACCACGCCCGGCTGCACGACGTGGGGCCCGAGCGCGTGGAGGAGCTGCTCGACGCGGTCGGGATGCTGAAGCGCGCCGACGAGCCGGTGCGGCAGTTATCGCGGGGTCTGGTGCAGCGCCTGGCGGTGTGCCGGGCCGTGCTCCACGCCCCGCAACTGCTGCTGCTCGACGAGCCGCTGGCCAATCTCGACCCCGCCGCCACCGAGCTCGTCTCGCCGCTGATCGGCCGGGCGGCCGGCGCCACCCGCGTGCTGACGAGCCACGATCCGCAGGCCGCGTTGGCCGAGGCCGACCTGGTGCTCGGGCTCGAGGCCGGGCGGGCGGCGTTCCTGACCACCCCGGACAAGGTCGATCCGGCGGCGGTGAAGCGGTTGTACGTGTGAGCGGCCGGCGATGAAGACGGTCCTCACCGTCCTGCGCAAGGACCTGCTGCTCGAGCTTCGCGGCCTCGAGACGCTGCCCGCGATGGTCCTGTTCGCGATCGTCACGTTCGTGATCTTCCACTTCGGGCTGAACCGCGACACGATCGACGGCCAGCTCGCGGCCGGCGTGCTGACCGTCACGCTGCTGTTCGCGGCGATGCTCGGGATCAACCGTCTGTTCGTCGCCGAGCGCGAGCAGGGCGGCTTCGACGCGTTCCTGCTGGCGCCGGTCGATCGCTCGGCGCTGCTCGTGGCCAAGGCGCTGGCGCTGTTCCTGTTCCTGGTCGTGCTCGAGGTCATCGCGGTACCGGCGTTCGGTCTGCTGCTGCTCGGTCCGTCGCTCGGAGCGGCGCTCCCGGGCCTGATCGTCGTGCTGGCGCTCGGAGACGTGGCGCTCGCCGTGATCGGGACGCTGGTGTCGGCGATCGCCGTGCAGACACGGGCCCGAGACCTGATCGGCCCGATCATCGGGCTGCCGCTGCTGTTGCCGGCGCTGATCGGGATGGCGCGCGGGGCGGGGCCGCTGCTCGTGGCGCACAGCTCGGGCTCGCCGCCGGGGAGGTGGGTGGCGATCCTCGCTCTCTATGATCTGGTGTTCGCCCTCCTCTCCTACGCTGTCTTCGACTTTCTCCTGGAGGACTAAGGCTTTGACGACTTACGGCCGCGGCCTCCGCGGCCTTTCCCTCGCCGCCGCCGCGACCATCACGGTGGCGCTTGCGCTGGTCTTCTTCTACGCGCCGCTCGACGCCGACCAGGGGTTCATCCAGAAGATCTTCTACATCCACGTGCCGCTGGCGATCACGGCGCTGTGCGGGTTCGTGTTCGGCGGCGTGCTCGGCGCGATGTACCTGCGCACGGGCGATCGCAAGTGGGACATCCGCTCCTACGTCGCGATCCACATGGCGCTGATCTTCGGGATCGGGACGCTGTTCACCGGCACGATCTGGGCGAAGGCGTCGTGGGGCCACTGGTGGGTGTGGAGCGACCCGACGCTGACCTCGTTCCTGATCGTGATGCTGCTGTTCGCGACCTATCAGCCGCTGCGGTTCTCGATCGAGGATCCCGAGCGCCAGTCCCGCTACGCGAGCGTGTTCGCGATCGTCGCCGGCGCGTTCGTGCCGCTCAACTTCATCGCCGTCCGGGCCGCCCAGCAGTACGTCCACCCGCGCGTGCTGACGCTGACGGGCGGCAACCTGCCGGGCTCGATGCGGCTGACGTTCCTGGTCTCGCTGATCGGGATCGCGCTGCTGTACGCGACGCTGTGGAAGTACGAGATGGCGGCCAAGAGCACCCGCATGCAGGTGCGCGCGCTGCGGCGCACGCTGCTCGGCGAGGACGCGGTGACGCCGCTGAAGCGGAGCGCGGCGCCCTCATGAGCCTACGTTGCTCGCCTCGCTGCCGACCGCCGTGCACCGGCGCTGCCGCTGCACTCGGCGGGCAAGTACGTCGCCGGCGCGTACATCGTGTTCCTGGCGCTCGTGCTCATCTACGTCGCGATCATGGCCACGCGGCTGTCCCGGACCGAGCGCGACCTCGCCGAGCTGCGGCGCGACGTCGAGGCCAGCGCGACGAGCAGCCGCGATCCGGGCCGCGAGCGGGAGCCGGTGGCGTGAGCGAGCTGCTCGCGATCGGCGTCTCGCACAAGACCGCGCCGGTCGAGGTGCGCGAGCGCGTGGCGCTGCCCGAGGCGCGCGGCGCGGAGTTCGTGCGCGATCTGCGCGGCACCGGGGAGGTGCACGAGGCGGTCGCGATCTCGACCTGCAACCGGACCGAGCTGTACGTGGTCGTCGGCGAACCCGGTCGAGGCCGAGAGCCGCGCGCTCGGGATGCTCGCGAGCCAGGCCGGAATCCGGCCCACCGAGCTCGCTCCGGCGATCTACTCGCTGCGCAACTGCGACGCCGCCCGCCACCTGTACCGCGTGACCGCCGGGCTGGAGTCGATGATCGTCGGCGAGGCCGAGATCCAGGGCCAGGTCAAGCGCGCCTACGACGCCGCGATCGCCGGCGAGACCGTCGGTCCGCTCACCAACCACCTGTTCAAGGCGGCGCTCGCGACCGGCAAGCGCGTGCGCACCGAGACCGCGATCGGCGAGCGGCAGCTGAGCCTGCCGGCGGTGGCGGTGGCGCTCGCCCGCGAGCAGCTCGGGGCGCTCGTCGGGCGCATGGTCGTGATCGTCGGCACCGGCGAGACCGGCGAGCTGGCCGCGCGGGCGCTGGCCGACAGCGGCGGGCGGACGGTGTTCGTCGCGAGCCGCCGGCGCGACCGCGCGATCTCGCTCGCCCGGCGCTACGGCGGCGAGAGCGTGAGCTTCGACGAGCTGCCCCAGGCGCTCGAGCGCGCCGACATCCTGGTCGCCGCGACCGCCTCGCCGCATCTGCTGCTCGAGGCCGCGCGAGCTGGGCGAGGTGATGGCAGCGCGGAGACGTCGGCCGCTGCTGCTGATCGACCTCGCGGTCCCGCGCGACATCGACGCCGCCTGCGGCGAGATCGACGGCGTGTCGCTGTACGACATCGACGACCTCCAGGCGGTGATCGCCCGCAACCGCAAGGTCCGCCAGGCCGAGGCGCGCAAGGCCGAGGGGATCATCGAGGAGGAGATCCAGCGGTTCGCGGTCTGGCTCGGGTCGCTCGAGGTGCTGCCGACGCTGGCGGCGCTGCGCAGCTCACGCGCACCGAGATCGCCGAGCAGGTCGTGCGCCGAGAACGCCGGCAAGTGGGAGGCGGATGTCCGCCGCGCGACCTCGAACGGGTCGACGCGATCGCCCGGGCGATCGTCAACCGGCTGCTGCACGATCCCACGGCGCGCCTCAAGGAGCTTCGCGACGACCGCGTGCACGCCCGGATGGCGCTGGTCCGCGACCTGTTCGGGCTCGAGGTCGAGAGCGACGCCGCCGGCTTCCGCGGGCCGAGTCGGTACCGGAGCTCGCCGAGGTCCGGAAGCTCCGCCAGCGACGTCCGTTGATCCGGATCGGGACGCGCGGGAGCGCGCTGGCGCTCGCGCAGGCGGCGTGGGTCGGGGAGCGGCTGGGCGTCGAGTACGAGCTCGTGACCGATGACGACCGCCGGCGACCGCGGCGCCGCGGTCGGGGACAAGTCGCGGTGGGTCGTCCGAGCTCGAGCGGGCGCTGCTCGACGGACGAGATCGACGTCGCCGTGCACTCGGCCAAGGACGTGCCGGCGGAGCTGGCCGACGGGCTGGAGCTCGTCGCGATACCGGCGCGCGAGGATCCGCGCGACGCGATCTGCGGCGCGTCGTCGCTGTCGGAGCTGGCATCGGGCGCGCGGGTCGGAACCAGCAGCCTGCGGAGGGCGGCGCAGATCCGCGCGGCGCGGTCGGACCTCGAGGTCGTGGAGGTGCGCGGCAACGTCGACACCCGGCTGCGAAAGCTCGCCGACGGGCAGTGCGACGCGCTCGTGCTCGCGGTGGCCGGCCTCGCGCGGCTGGCGCGTCTGGACGCGGCCGGCGGCATTCTCGACGAGCTCGTCCCGGCCGCCGGCCAGGGAGCGCTCGCGCTCGAGGCGCGTCCCGGCCGCGCTGGCGAGCCCTGGGCTCATCGACGAGGACGCCACAGCATGCGTGACCGCCGAGCGCGAGCTGACGCGCGCGCTCGGCGCCTCTTGCAACACGCCGGTCGGCGCCCACGCGCAGACTGCTCGACGGCGGCGAGATCGAGCTCACGGCCTGGGTTGGCCGTCCCGACGGCTCGGCGTGGGTCAGCGATCGACTGCGCGGCCTGCCGGATGGGCTTGGGCGACGCTGGTGGCGGATCGGCTGCTCGCGGTCGGGCGCGGCGGAGCTGCTGTCGTGACCGTCTACCTGGTCGGCGCCGGGCCCGGCGATCCGGGGCTGCTGACCGCCCGCGCGCTCGAGCTGATCGCCGCCGCCGACGTGATCGTCTACGACCGGCTGATCCCGGCCACGGCGCTCGACGGCGCGCGGCCCGACGCGACGCTGATCTACGCCGGCAAGGAGGGCGGCGGTCCGTCGATGCCCCAGGCCGAGATCGACCGCGCTGCTGATCACGCACGGCGCGTCCGCGGCGCGACGGTCGTGCGGCTGAAGGGCGGCGACCCGTTCGTGTTCGGCCGCGGCGGCGAGGAGGCCGAGGCGCTGCGCGAGGCGGGCGTCGCGTTCGAGGTCGTCCCGGGCGTCACCGCCGGCGTCGCCGGCGCCGGCGTACGCCGGGATCCCGGTCACCCATCGCGACGCCGCCAGCGCGGTCGCGTTCGTCACCGGGCACGAGGACCCGACCAAGGCCGCGCTCGGCGCTCGATTGGGAGGCGCTGGCCGCGTTCCCGGGAACGCTCGTGTTCTACATGGGCGTCCGGCAGCTCGCCGGCGATCGCGTCCGCGCTGATCGCCGGCGGGCGCGACGGCGCCGAGCCGGCGGCGCGTGGTCGAGCGCGGCACGCTGTCCGATCAGCGGGTGGTGGCCGGGACGCTCGAGACGATCGCGGCGGTAGCGGCCGAGGCGGGGATCCGGGCGCCGGCGCTCGTCGTCGTCGGCGCGGTCGCCGGTCTGAGGGAGCGGCTGGCGTGGTTCGAGTCGCGGCCGCTCGCCGGCCTGACCGTCGCCGTGACGCGGGCGCGCGCCCAGGCGAGCGGACTCGCGGCGCGGCTGGCGGGTCTCGGCGCGGCCGTCGTCGAGGCGCCGGCGATCCGGATCGTGCCGCTCGACGGGCCGGCGCCGGCGCTCGCCGGCTACGACCTCGTGTGCCTGACGAGCCCGAACGGCGTGCGGCTGCTGTTTGACGCGCTTGGCCGCCGCGGGGCTCGACGCGCGCGCGCTGGCGGGCGCCCGGGTCGCGGCGATCGGGCCGGGCACGGCGTCGGCGCTGCGCTCGCACGGGGTGATCGCGGACGTCGTGCCGGAGCGGTTCGTGGCCGAGGGGCTGGTCGAGGCGCTCGCCGACGTGCCGGTCAAGCGCGCGCTGGTGGCGCGGGCGGCGGAGGCCCGGGACGTGCTCGTCGACGCGCTGCGGGAGCGCGGCGCCGAGGTCGACGTGGTCGCGCTGTACGAGACCGTCGCCGAGCCGCTCAGCGGATGCCCAGCTTGGCCGCGGTCGCCGACGCCGACTACGTGACGTTCACCTCGTCCTCGACCGTTCGGTTCTTCCTGGAGTCCGCCGGCGCACTCGCTCGAGGCCCCGACTGCGGGCGAGGCTCGTCAGCATCGGCCCGGTGACGAGCGCGACGCTGCGCGAGCACGGCCTCGAGCCCGACGTCGAGGCGAGCCGGCACGACATCGACGGGCTGGTCGAGGCGCTGGTGACCGACGCCCGAGAGCGGCCGGTCGCCCGGCCCTTAGAGATGTAGATTCGTGGCGATGGCGACCTCCAAGGCCAAGACGCAGCGGCTCGCCGATGCCGTCCGCGGTCCCGGCGTGACGCGAGCAAAGCAACTGACGAAGGGCTGGCTCAGGCGAGCCGGACTCGAGGTGTCGCGAGCCGGGACGGGGCCGCGTCGGAGCCTCCACCAGGTGCTCGCGCACGCCAAGGGACTGGGCGTGGCCGCCACCACGGTGGTCGACGTCGGCGTGGAGGCGGGAACCCCTGAGCTGTACCGAGCCTTTCCCGAAGCGGATCTACTACTCGTCGAGCCGATGGAGGAGTGGCGCAGTCACCTCGAGCAACTGGGCCGATCGCACCGCGTTCACGTCGAGATCGCCGCGGCGGGGCGCGCTCCCGGGGAGGCGACGCTCCACGTTCACCGCGTGCCCGCGCTGTCGTCGCTGCTGGGGGATCGAGTCGGCGACGCGCAGGGAGGGCAGGAGCGCCGCGTTCCGGTCACGACGGTCGACGCGCTGGTCGAACGCCACGCGTTCGGGCCACCCTACATCCTGAAGGTCGACGTCGAGGGAGGTGAGCTCGATGTGATCGCGGGCGCCACCCGGACGCTCGAGGCGAGCGTGCTGGCGCTGCTGGAGGTGCCGCTGTTCGAGGTCGTGCCCGGCAGTGCCCAGCTGGCCGACGTCGTGGGGGCGATGCGCGAGCTCGGCTGGTCGGTGTACGACATCTACGACGGCAACGTCCGGCCGCTCGACGGCGCGCTGGCGCTGGTCGACATCGCGTTCGCCCCGGACGCCGGTCCCCTGAGGTCCCGTCACGAGTATGCGACTCCGGAGCAGGCCGATGAGCTCTATCGAAGCTGGGGTTACTAGCCGCTATATACGCCACGTCGAGTAGCCGCGGGACTGGAGCCATGTCCGCACGTGAACTCGCCAGTGGTGCATGACGCGCCGGGGTTGGCGAAGCGCCGCCGCGGCGCGCCCGATCCGATACGAGATTCGTTCCGGGGGCGTTGCGTCGGCCAATCGGTAGGTCAGGAACGTCGATCGGTACGGCATCGAAGGGTCGATTGAATAGCCCGCCCAGTGGATCAGTGTGACCGTGCGCTGCGATTCCGGCGTCCGCGCATCCGCCAGAACGAAACCATCGCCCTTTCGCGTCAGCGATGAGCCCGCCCACGCGTCGATCGCGTCTGGGACCACCTCATGGGCGTCGACTTTCGAGAGGCCCGTAACGTCGACCGCGTAGTTGAGAAACGTCTGCTCGAGTAGGTCCACAAACTCGCCACGGTGTGGCTGACAGGTGGCGAACAGGTCCTCCACCATCGCCGCCGTGAGCCTTCCGCGAAGCCCCATGAACAGGCCGGTGTTGAAGCCGACCGCCGACCGCCGGGCAATCATCTCCTCGCGCAGGCCTCCCTCGTAGACCTTCGTCATGTCGGTCGTGAAGTACATGAACTCGGCCTGCCGAGCGCGGAGCGCCTCGAAGTACAGATCGAGCGGCTCGAGCACGATGATGTCGGCGTCGAGGAACATGAACCGCTCGTACGGGCCCCAGAACGAGCAGAACTTGCGCATCGTGTGCGGCCGCCACTCCTCGCCCGGCCAGTAGCGCCGACCTAATGCGTCCATCTCCCCGAGCGAGGGATCGTCGTAGATGTCAAAGCCCAGGCGCGCCGCGAGCGCTCGCGTCCGGCGAAGGTTCGTGTCGAACGGGACCACCGTCAGCGAGGTGTTGGGGCTGTTCGCCCGGAGGCTCTCGCCGAGTGCGATCAGGCCATCGATGATCCCGTCGTTGGCCAGGCAAATGATTCCTTCGCTCCCCGCTGCTCCACGCACGGGGGCACACGGTACCGCTCGCCCGCCTCTGCGAACATCGCGCAGGTGGCGGCCAATCCCCCGGTCATCACGTTCCTCTCGGACTACGGACTCGATGACGACTTCGTCGGCGTCTGCCACGCGGTGATCGCCGGCATCTGCCCGCAGGCCCGGGTGATCGACCTCGTCCACGGGGTTCCGCGCCACGACGTCCGCGCCGGCGCGGTGATTCTCCGTGGCGCCCTGCCCTACCTTCCGGTCGGCGTGCACCTCGCGGTCGTCGATCCGGGCGTCGGCACCGACCGGCGGGCCGTGGCCGTGCGCGTCGCGGACGGGCGGCTGCTCGTCGGACCCGACAACGGGTTGCTGTCGCTGGCGGCGGACCGCGCCGGCGGGGTCGTCGAGGCCGTCGACATCTCGCGCTCGCCGTTCGCGCTCCAGCGCGTATCCGCGACATTCCACGGCCGCGACATCTTCGCGCCGGTCGCGGCGCGGCTGGCCGGCGGAGCGGCGCTCGCGGACGCCGGCGCGCCGTGTGATCCGGGTGGGCTGGTCGTGCTCGAGCTGCCCCGCCCGGAGATCGCCGACGGGGTGATGGTGGCGCACGTGCTCTACATCGACCGCTTCGGCAACGTCCAGCTCGACGCCGAGGAGCCGGAGCTCGAGCCGGGGCGGGTGTTCTCGGTGAGCACTGCGGGCGGCGGGTCCTCGCTGCCCGCGCGGTACGTGTCCACGTTTGCGGACGCCGGCGCCGGCGAGCTCATCCTCTACGAGGACTCCGTGCGGCGCCTGTCGGTGGCGGTCAATCAGGGGGACGCCGCGACGCGTCTGCACCTGGCCGTCGACGACGAGCTTCGGATCAGCCTCGAATGACCCCGCCGGCGCTCGGCCACCCGCGTGCGCATTACCGCCTGACCGACTCGACCAACGCCCGCGCCCGCGAGCTCGCCACCCGCGGGGCGCCCCATGGGACGCTCGTGACCGCGACCGAGCAGTCGGCGGGCCGCGGGCGCCAGGGCCGGACCTGGAGCGCGCCCGCGGGCCGAGCGCTGTTGTGCTCGATCGTGATCCGCGATCCGCCGCGGCTGCTGCCGCTGGCGGCCGGGGTGGCGGTGGCGGAGCTCGCCGGCGCGGACGCCCGGATCAAGTGGCCGAACGACGTGCTCGTCGGCGGACGGAAGGTGGCGGGCATTCTCGTCGAGGCCCGCCTGCAGGAGGGCTGGGCCGTGGTCGGGATCGGCGTCAACGTGGCGCTCCGGCCCGAGGACTTCCCGCCCGAGCTCCGCGACCGCGCCGGCACCCTTGGGCGCGAGCCGAGCGCGATCGAGCCGGCGCTCGAGGGCTTGCTGCGCGGGCTCGAGCGCTGGCTTACCGCCGAGAGCGGGTCGGTGCTCGAGGCGGTCCGGGCCCGCGACGCGCTGCTCGGGCGCGAGGTCCGTTGGGGCAGCCGGACGGGCACGGCCGCCGGGATCGACGGTGACGGGCGCCTTGTGGTGCGGACGGACACCGGGCAGGTGGCGCTCGACGCCGGCGAGGTGCACCTGGGCGGCGTCTGAGGCCGCCGGCGCCTATGCACAAGGCCCGAAAACGGGTCGCGGTCGCCGGCTATCGGGACATAAGCACGTGGTGGATGCTTATATCCCGGGGACGGGGGCGGGCGCGGCGATTTCGGGCGAAATGCAGGTGCTACGCGGCGGCTTCGGCGTCGCGTGAGTCTTCATCGTCGTCGGCCGCGGAATCGTCGATGTCGTCGTCATCGTCGTCGTCGTCGTCCGCGGAATCGTCGATGTCGTCGTCGTCATCCTCGTCATCGTCGTCGTCCGTGGGCTCGTCGTCCTCGTCCGGGGAATCGTCGTCATCGTCGTCGATGTCGTCGTCGTCCCGGCCGGCGCCACCGACATCGAGCTCGTCGTCATCGTCGTCGTCGAGCTCCACCTCGACATCGACCTCGACGATTTCATCGTTGGAAACGGGCTCGTCGCCATTCTGCGCCACCGTGGTCGCCACTGCTCCCTGCCGCACCGCGCCCGCGCCCGCGGCGCCGGTCGCCGGCGTTCTCCGCTTGCGCCGGCTCTTGCCGCGCCGGCCCTTGGGGAAGTTGCGGAGCAGCTCGCGCGCGAGTGCCGCCGGCTTGCGGGCCATTCGCGTCCGCGCGCCCCGAAGCGCCTCCTCGGCCTCCGGGGTGTGCGCCAGCGCCGCCGCCAGCAGCGCCGCCGACAGCCGGCGGTCCTCCTTGCGCGCGGCGTGGACGAGCCGACGCGCGTTCCGTGCATGCGCCGCGCCCGAGGAGTTCACGAGCAGCCCCAGCAGCCGCTTGGTCTCGGGCCAGCGCTGGACGGCGTATTCCTCGTGGACCTCGCGGGTGTACTCGGCCATCCGCCAGATCCACGCGTTGGCCTGGTCGCGGCGGCCGATGCGGCGTTCGGCGAGCGCCTGGAGCATGATCTTCACGCCCTCGCGGCGCTCGTCGCGCGGCCAGCCGGCCATGATGTCGATCGCGGTGTCGAACGCCTCGGCGTCCCGCGAGGCGGCGATCTCCTGCAACGCGCGCAGCCGCAGCTGGGAGTTGCGGTTGCGCTGCACCGCGGTCAGCAGGAATCGCCGTTTCAATTCCCCGCCGCGGTCGAAGTGGAGCATCGCCTTGGCCCGGCGCCACCCGTTGGGCGCGACGCGGGCGCCGGCGAGCGCCGCCCACACGTGCTGCTCGCCGTAGTCGAGGTGCTCGACCGCGATCCGCCACAGCTCGCGCTCGAATACCTGCGCGCGCCGCTCGGGATCGGGGGTCACCGGCAGGACCCGGCGCTCGACCCGGACCCGCCGGCCCCGGCCGCGGCGCACCGGACCGACCACGATCGCGCCACCGCGATAGACGTCGCGATCCAGCAGCGAATGGAGCGTCACGACTGGGTCGTCGTGCTTGGTCGCCGGGTGGACGAAATCGACGACGATGCCCGCCTCCTTGCCCGGATGCCGGCGCGTGACGCGGCCCACTCGCTGCTGGTAGATGCGCTTGGACGCGGTCGGCGCCAGGTGCATGCAGATCGTCGCCCGCGGGCTGTTCCAGCCCTCGGCCAGCAGCTGGGCGTTGACGAGCACGTCGATCTTGCCCGACTCGTAGTCGGCGAGGATCCGCGCCAGCTGGCGCTTGGGCGTCTCGCCCGACACGCCCTTGGCCTTCATCCCCATGTCCTGGAACGCCTTGGCGACGTTGTAGGCGTGGCGCACGCCGGCGGCGTACACGACCCCGGGCACGTTGTTGAACCGGGTCTTGTAGAGGTCGGCGATCGCCATGTTGAACGGCGTCTGGTCGAGCAGCTCGGCCAGCATCTCCTGGTCGAACTCGATGTCGACCTCGCCGCGCCGCAGTGGCACCTTGGCGATCGTGCGGACGCCCGGGCCGGGCGGGATGCGGATGCACCGTAAGGGCGCGATCACGCCTCGCCGGGCGGCCTGGGCCAGGTCGAAGCGCGAGGTCTGGGTCGGGAACAGATCGGTGACGTGGCGGGCGATCAGCGCGCCGGTGGCGGTCATGCCGATGAAGATCGGGCCCGACCAGGCGCGGATCGCGGCCGAGGTCTTCTCGCCGAGCGCGGTGTGGGCCTCGTCGCAGATCACGATCGTGTACGCGTCGGAGATCCGGCCGGCGTTGCGTACGAACCACTGGTAGGTCTCGACCGTCACCGGTCCGCTGGCGTTGTCCTTGCCCTCGAGCAGCGGCGCGCAGATGCGGTCGCGGTAGCCGCGGTCGCGCAACTCGCCGTTGAACTGGTCGACCAGGTTGCGCCGGTGGGTGAGGATCAGCACGCCGCCGGTGCGCGATGCGTCGACGAACCCGAGCGCGGCGACCGTCTTGCCGGCGCCCGTCGCGTGCTCGAACCAGAAGCGCCGGTCGGCGTTCGGGTCCTCCGGCGCCTCGGCGACCTGGACATCTTCGTCGAGCTCGTCGCCCTCGTCCTGCCAGTCCTGGGGCTCCTCGTCCTCGCCGTCGCCGTTGGCGTCGTCGAGGTCGGAATCCTCGTCGCCGGGCATGGTCACCGGCGCGAGCTCAACCGGGGGTGGCTGCGTCGGTCGCGGCCCCGTTCCCATTCCCGGTCAGCTGGACCTCGGCGAGCAGCGCGGTCAGCGTGCCCGACAGCGCGTCGACCTGATGGGCCGAGAGCACGGTGTCGTCGGCCAGATGCGGCTCCTCCTCGGACAGCACCCGCTCGAGCCCGAGCAGCAGCGAAAACTGCCGGCGCCAATCGATCGAAGGCTTGATCGCCCCGGCGTCCAGCTCCGTCAGCGAGGCGTCGAGCGCCCGCCGGCGCGCCGACCCGGGCGCGAGGGCGTCTTCGAGGGACTCGCCCTCGTAGACGAAGCGCTCACGGGTGAACAGCTCGGCCCGCGCAATCGCGGCAGGACTGGGGAAGGGGGTGGAATCACCCATACAAATCGAAAGGTTGCGTTTCGGAAATGCGAGCCGCGGAGGTACTTCGAAGCGACTCAGGCGGTCTCGCTAGAGGCCGTGCACGGCGAGGATAAACCCTCAGAAGCGGATGCCCCCTCGCCGCCACCCGGCTAGGAGGAATGGCCTCGTCCATTAAAGCAGGTTCGCTTCGGCCAAAGGTCCGCCCGCGACCTGCCGCCTCGGCTGATCGCCCGTCCCGCTGCCCGGCGCGCCTCCGGTCCGTTGTCGCAGGGCGATCCGGATCGGGCGCGAGGGCTACGGGACCGGGCGTCTCAGCCTCGCCGACCGCAGCGCGCTCGGACCTCTCGGCCTCGCTCACAGCGTGGTCGAGCGGCCACGGTGGCGAGACCGGCTGCCCCTTGTGGCAACCTTTGGGGGCGATGAGTCCGCTCCGGTCCACGGGCACAGCCGTGATCGAGATCCGGCGCGCGCAGAGCAGAGAAGAGCTGGCGGCCGCGCTCGAGCTTCGCCATGCGGTGTTCTGCGTCGAGCAGGGCGTGCCCGAGCGCGACGAGCTCGACGGCCGCGACCACGAGGGCATCCATCTCGTGGCGGTGCGCGACGGGGAGCTGCTTGCCACCTGCAGGATCCTGCTCGTCGGCACCACCGCCCAGTTCAGCCGCCTCGCCGTCAGAGTGTCGGCGCGCCGGCAGGGGATCGCGACCGCGCTGCTCGAGGCAGCCGACCTCGAAGCGCGCGCCGGTGGCGCGCGCCGGCTCGTGCTCCACGCCCAGACGTACGCCCGGGAGTTGTACGAGACCGCCGGCTACCGCGCCCGCGGCCGCCTGTTCTGGGAGGCCGGGATCGAGCATGTCGCGATGGAGAAGCTGCTTGATTGACGGCGCCAGGGCCGCCGCCGAGGGACGAGTTGCCTGAGGTCCGGATCGACCCGCTGACGGGGTTGAGGGCGATCGTCGCCGGCGATCGGGCGCAGCGTCCGGGGGGCGGGCTGAGCGCGACGCCGCCGCCGGCGCTCGACCCGGACGAGGACCCGTTCGCCGACGGGCACGAGGACCGCACGCCGCCGGAGGTCTACGCGGTCCGGCCGGGCGGCGGCGCTCCGGACACCCCCGGCTGGACGGTCCGTGTCGTCCCCAACCTGTACCCGGCGCTGACCGCAGACTCGCAGCCGCCCGAGCCCGACGCCAAGCCCGACCTGTTCTGGGCCGGGCCGGCGCGTGGCGCCCACGAGGTGATCGTCAACGCGCCCGACAGCGTGACCTCGCTGTCCGACCTGGCGCCCGACCAGGTCGTCGCGGCCGTGGACGTTTGGCGCGAGCGGATGCGGACTCACTGCCAGTCCGCGTACGTGCACCTGATCGTCAACGAGCGCCGCGAGGCCGGTGCCTCGCTCCCGCACACCCACGCCCAGCTGTACGTACTCGACTTCGTGCCGGCGGCGATCGCCCGCGAGCGCGAGCGGTTCGGCGCGTACGCGACGCGGACGATGGGCGGCAACCTGCTCGCCGACCTCGTGCAGGAGGAGGTTCGCCGGCGCGAGCGGATCGTCGCGATCGACGACGAGACCGTGCTGATGGCCCCCTACGGCGCCCGGGTGCCGTTCCAGCTGCTGATCGCGCCGCGGACGCCCCGGAATCGGTTCGAGGACGACGGGCCGACCGGGGCGAGGATGTTGCACGACGCGCTGTCCCGCCTCGCGCGCCGGCTGGGCGCGAGCCCGCCGCTCAACCTGTGGGTGAGGACGGCGCCGCGCGGTGCCGAGCACTTCTCCTGGAGGATCGACATCCTGCCGCGCCTCGTGCACCTCGCCGGGCTCGAGCTGGGCGCCGGCGTGGGCCTCAACATCGTCCCGCCCGAGCAGGTCGCGGACGAGCTGCGCGATTAGCGACCGGCAGATGAGGGCGCTCGTTCAGCGCGTCAGTCGCGCCTCGGTGTCGGTCGACGGCCGCGTCGTGTCCGAGATCGGCCCCGGGCTCCTCGTGCTGCTCGGCGTCACCCACGAGGACTCGGACCGCGACGCCGACTGGCTTGCCGACAAGGTGCGCGCACTGCGGGTCTTCCCGGACGCCGAGGGCCGGATGAACGAGCCGCTCGGCGACCGGCAGGTGCTGTGCGTCAGCCAGTTCACGCTGTACGGCGACACCAGGCGCGGCAACCGCCCAAGCTACGTCGCGGCCGCGGCGCCGGAGCAAGCCGAGCCGCTGTACGAGCGGTTCTGCGAGCGCCTCGGGGCCGCGCGGGGCGTTTTCGGGGCGATGATGGCCGTCGAGCTCACGGGCGACGGGCCGGTGACGCTGCTGCTCGAGAGCACCGGCCGGTAGCGCTCAGGGCACCTGGACCGTGCCGGCGATGCGGCTGAAGTTGCCGGCGAGGTCGGTGGCGGACATGTGGATCGTGTAGGTGCCGGCGTGCTTGAGCGGGGGGATCGAGAACGACCGTGTGCCGTAGCCGAAGTTCCCGCTGGTGGAGAACAGTGTGTTGCCGCCGGGGCCGATCACGACGATCCCGACGCGCGAGTACTTGGACAGCTGGAAGCCGATCGAGACCTGCTTGTGCTCGCGCAGGTGCGTTGTGAGGAGCTGGAGCGTCGGCGGCGTCGTCAGGTACGCGGTGAAGTGCTGGGCGGCCACGCAGTAGATCGGCGCCTGGGTGCGCGTGCACAGCTGCTGGAGGAAACCGGTCACGAGCTCGTGGTAGCTGAGCGTGTCCTCGACCCCGGGCTGGTATAGCGACCAGGCGCCGGTGTCGAACCGCGGCACCTCGGACAGCGCCTCCGCGTTGCCCGCGGCGAACAGCTGCTGCGCCTCCGGGTCGTGGCTGACCTGGGCGTAGTCATAGAGTCCGATCAGCGACTGGAGGAACGCGTTGAGGATCAGCGTGTTCGGCTCGAACGTGTACTGGACGTAGCGCGCGCCGAGCGCCGTGGGCACGCGGACTCCGACGGGCGGCGGCGCCGTGAACACCGACAGAGCCTCGTGGGCGAGCGTGAGGTAGTTCGGGTCCGAGAACGCCTCCGAGGCGCGGGTCAGCGCCTCGATCCCGGTCCCCTGTGACATCGCGCTGGTCCAAGGCGGGACGCCGCCGTCGAAGCGGAAGTAGTACTCCCACACCAGGCCGCCGGCGCGGTTGACCGCGAGCGGGAGGATCTCGCTGAGCACCTGTCGCATTTCGGCGTAGTCCGACGGCCCGCCCGTGAACAGCCCGTCGGCCTTTCCGAACGTGGCGAGCACCTGCAGCTCGATCCCCTGGCCGGGGTAGTACTCCCACACGAGCTGCGAGTCCGAGAACTCGACGTACTGGGCCGAGCTGAGCAGCGGCCCGGTCGTCCACCACTGGCGGTTGACGGCGAGCGTCTGGAACAGCGCCGGCAGCCGACCCGGGCGTGAGCTTGCCGGCGACGGCGATGTTGTGGAGGTTCTCGATCACCGCCTCGAGTTCGGTGGCGCGCGTGCCGCGCAGCCGGCGCTCGGAGCCGAGCGCGGCGCTCCACTGGGAGTTGTAGGTGGAGAACTGAGCGGGGGTGATCGCGCCCGAGTTGCGCAGGCGCCCCAGTTCGCTCGCGACGGTCTTCTGGGGCGGCTTGCGGGGCTTGGCTTTGGCCGGGCGTGCGGTGGCGGAAGACGCGTGGCCCGCGTGGCCGGCATGGGCCGACTGGGCCGGGTGGGCGGCCGGGGCGGTCCCCGGCGCCGGCGTGGGCTCGCCGGCGGGGAGGAACGGGTCCTGGCGGGCGCTCACGTGGCCCCCGGGGCCCATCACGAGCACGCGGGCAGCCTGGGCGCCGGCCGGCAGCGCGAGCACGAGCACGACGAGAAGCGGCGCGGCGACGCCGCGCAAGATGCGACGGTGGACAGACGTCACGCGTCTTTAACCAGCGCGGCGGCCCGATGTTTCGGCCGGGCGATCTGGCAGGAGTCTGTCGCGGCGGCTGCCTCGCGGTAAACCTGCCACGTCGCCTCGGCCGCGTCCTGCCAGGTCCAGGCCGGTGCCGGCGGCGCGGGGCGCTCGGCGGACTCCGCGGCGGCGATCAGGCCGTCGAGGTCGTTGACCGCGGTGAGCGTCGCGCGGCCGTCGAGGACCTCCCGCAGGGCGGGGACGTCGCACGCCGCGACGGGCGTCCCGCACGCGAGCGCCTCGACCGGCGGCAACCCGAAGCCTTCGTCGTCGCTCGGGAACACGAGCGCGTGGGCGCCGGTGTAGATCGCCGCGAGCTCGTCGTCGGTGACCGCGCCGGTGAGCGTGACGCCCGGAAGCTCGCGCGCCCATTGCGCGGTCGGCCCGACCAGCACCAGCGGCATCGACCGCGTCGCGCGGGTCAGCTGGGCGATCCGCTTGCGGGGCTCGGGGGTCTGCATCGTGCCCACCCAGACAAGGTAGGGCTCGGGCAGCGAGAAGCGGTGGCGGACCGCCGAGACCTCATCGTCTGGGCGCGCGTATAGCGCCGGCGCCGGCGCCTCCGGGATCACCACGATCCGCGCGTGCTCGACCTCGAGGACGTTCTCGATCTCATCGGCGACCGCGTAGGTCGGCACGATCACGCGGGTGGCGCGCTCGACCGCGAGGTAGCGCAGCTTGAATCGCAGCCTCGAGCGCAGATACTGGCCGTGGCGCTTGAGCGGGGCCAGGTCGTGCAAGGTCACGACCATCGGGACCGGGCAGCGCAGCATCGCGCCGTCGATCCAGGGCGAGTGGTAGAGCTCGCAGCGACGCGGCTCGTGCGTCTCGACGACCTCGCAGTGTCCTCCGTCGCGCAGCGCCTCGAGCAGGCACCGCGCGTAACGCCCCACGCCATGGGTGCTCTTGGTGGGACGGCTGTCGAAGGCGACTTTCACGACTCGTCCGGATTACGCACGATGGTCCGGTCTGCGGACTCTAACCGCGAATGCCCGCGAATGTCGACTCCTACACGCGCGGTATTGTCGACTCCTACACCAGCGGCATCCGGTGTCCCTGATCGGGCGTGCCCGAACCGGCTCCGGCCACGATACCGTCGGCCGATCAGGGAGTACTACGAAGACCTGTGGGAGCGTCTCCCGGCGCACCTGGACCCCCCGTCGCTCGAGCGCCGGCTGGCCTTCCTGCGCGGCGAGGTTCGCGCCGGCGACCGCGCGCTGGACCTCGGTTGCGGGACCGGGGACTTCACGGCCGCGCTGGCGCACGCCGGCGCTGGGGCGATTGGAGTCGAGGTGGCCGAGGCCGCGGTCGAGCGGGCGCGCACCCGCCACCCGGAGCTCGACTTCCGGCTGGTGCCGATCAACGGCCCGCTACCGCTCGACGACGCCTCGTTCGACCTCGTCTGGACCAGCGAGGTGATCGAGCACGTGGCCGACACGGGTCAGTGGGTGTCAGAGGTCAGACGCGTGCTCGCGCCCGCCGGCCGGCTGCTCGTGACCACGCCGTCGCATGGTCGCGTGCGTGTGGCGCTGGGTGGCGTCGAGCGGTTCTCCGAGCCACTCGGCGATCATCTGCACCTGTACACGCGGCGCTCGCTCCAGACGCTGCTCGAGGAGTTCGGGTTCGGCGAGGTGCGGGTGCGGGCGGTCGAGGGGCCGCCGCTGCTCAAGCGGATGCTGCTGGCGCGGGCGGTGCGGTGAAACCGGACTGCGTGAGCGCGCTCTCGGCGGCGGCCAACTGCTGGCCGATGGAGGCCGAGCTGCGATCTAACAGCTGGGCGGTCTGGAACTCGAGCACGGCCACGATCGCCTGGTGCTGCGCGAGGTCGAACTCGCCGAGCTGCTCCCAGGTTTCGGGGTTCGCGGGCTGGACCTTCGCGGCCTTCACGAGCTCCTCGCGCGCCGCGGTCGGATCGCGGCGTGCGGAGTAGATCTCTGAGAGCTCCCACAGCGGCTCGGCCGAGACCGGATCGCTCGCGGCGGAGCGCTGGGCATCGGCGAGCGCGGCGGTCGAGTTGCCCTGCTGCATCGCGCCGATCGCGGCGTCGAACGCGTTCGCCGAGTGCAGTGGCTGCCACACGAACCACGCGGCGATGATCGTCGCCGCGACGACGCCGAGCCCGGCCGCCGCGGCTCCGTGCAAGCCTGACACGCGCCGCCGGTCCCGGGCTCGCCCGACGGGCGCATCGAGCGGACCGCGCCCCGCGAGCCAGCCGGCGCACACGAGCGCGGGCACCGCTACTCCGGGAACGAACCAGGTCCAGTCGATCAGCGAGGACACGCCGAAGATCACGACGACCGCGAGCAGCGTGACGAGCCCGGCGCGCTCGGTGGCGTGGGTAGCGTGGGTGGAGGGGGCGGGAGCCGCCGCGTTCGCGGTGGCGGTTCCGTTCGCGGCGCCGGTGCCGTTCGTAGTGGCGGTCCCGTTCGCGGCGCTAGTGCCGTTCGTGGTGGCGGTTCCGTTCGCGGCGTTCGCGCCGTTCGCGTTCGGCGGTGCGGGGGCGCGCGGCCGGCCCCTGATCCCGAGCGTTCGCGCCACCGCGAGCGCCCACGCCACCAGCAGCGCGAGGGCGACCGCGATCCCGACCAGGCCGAAGTCGGCGAAGGTCTCGATCACGAAGCTGTGGGCATGGGCGACGGCGAGCGTGCTCGAGCTGTAACGAGTGCGGGCGGTGTCGAAGCCGCCGGCGCCGACGCCGGCGAGCGGCGAGTGCTCGCCGACCTTGAGCCCCTCGCTCCAGTACAGCGGTCGGCTGTTGCCGAGCTCGGCGATCCGTCCGGGGTTGTTGCCGGGCTGTGCGGCCGACGGGCTGGTCAGCTCGGTCCACACGTGCGAGATCTCGCCGGTGAGCCCGCGCGAGGACGCGGCCACGCCCGCGATCGCCACCACCGGGACCATCGCCACGAGCACGATCAGCGCGGTGCCGATCCGTCGCCGGACGTCCTGCGCCGGCGCGACCCTGTCGAGCGCGTACGCGGCTGCCAGCCCGGCGATCGCCATCAGCGCCACGACGAGCACGAGTACAAGGCCGAACTCGTGCCCGGCGCTCGTCCTCGCGGCCAGCGTGGCGTTGTCGTGGGTGATCGCGTGGTGCGCGAGCGCCCAACCCGTTGCCACCGCGCCGCCGATCGCCCCCAACACGAGCACCACCGTCGCCCGGAGGCGAAGCGGGACGAGCACGAACCAGCAGCCGAGACCGACCACGGCGGCGATCAGCGCGCCGCGGGAGTAGGACAGCATGAGCACCGTGAGCAGGACCGAGATCGCCGGCACCGCGAGCGCCCTGATCGCGCGCCCGGCGTCCCGTCGCGCGCCGGCCCAAAGGCATGCCGGCAGGCCGAGCGCGGCCATCAATCCGGTCGCGTTCCAGTACGAGAACGGCACGGGCAGGCGCCCGTAGTGATCGGCGGCGTCGAGCGTCGCCGGAAACACCTTGGCGAGCAGCGCGTAACCGCAGGTCACGACGGCCACGGTGCCGACCGCCCAGACGAGCGCGGGCCAGCGCTCCGGTGCCAGCCTGGCCAGCGCCGCCGCCGCGCCGAACGCGGCCAGATACGAGAGCGTGCGGTTCGCCTCCACCCAGGAATCGGCCGGCTGGACCGACCACGCGATCGAGGCGTACGTCAGCGCCGCCAGCACCGCGAACAGGAGTACGGTCACCCCGCCCCAGGCACGTCCTCGGCTCCCGAGCAGGATCACAGCGACCGCGCAGGCGGCGCCGATCGCGGTCAGCGCGATCTCGACCCAGGTGTTCGGGGCCAGGTCAGTGCCACCGGTGGCGGCGAATACGATCACTCCGAAGCCGGCGGCGAGAGCGACCCCGAGGACCACATCGGCGATCAGATCCACGCGGCGAGCTCGCCTCCAGGGCGCCGCTCCGGCCGGCTCGGGCGTGGCGCGCGAGGGCGCCGTGGCGAGAGACGACACGGGCCGAGAGTACCAACGCACCGGACGGATGGGCGATGGCTGACGTGGTGGCCTCACGGATTCCTAACCATTGCCGGCGCGGGCGATAAGGAGCAATGTGTGCCCGAACGGAGCCGCGCGGGGCCTCGAACCGAGCTCGTCGACGGGCTGCAGAGCACGCTGGAGGGTGCCCGGCAGGCGCCGCCAGGTATACGTGATCGCGTGCAGTTCTGGCACCAGCCCGGCCTCGCGCGCGTGGGCGACGAGCCGCCGCGGAGACAGGGGAATGTCGTCCGGGGTGCCGTGAATAGCCGTGGCCGCGCCGGCACGGTTGGCGAGCGCCAGCCCCATGCCGACCGGATGCCACAGCCCGGGCTCGATCGCCACGAGCGCCCCGCCGGGTCGAAGCAGCCTGGCCGCCTCGGCGAAGCACGGCTCGAGCGGTCCCTGGTAGGCGAGGTGATGCAGCACGAGCCGGTAGAGGACGACGTCGAAGGAGCCGTCGGGCAGCCCCAGCCGGCCCGCGTACCCCACGCGGGCCTCGTCCGCGTCCCCTCTCTCGGCCACGCCGGCGATGCGATCCGGATCGGAGTCGACGGCCACGAGCCGGAATGCCGGCGCGGGAAACAGGTGGCGACCGGGATGCCAACCCGCACCCACCGACAGCACGTCGCCGCCCGGGATTCGCAGCCGCCGTGCGAGCACCGACTGCTCGCGCCCCATCGCGTGGAGATAGTGGAGCTCCAGCGTCGACTCGCGGCTCAGCCCGTCGAGCAGGTTGTCCGGGTCGTACGGCGCCGAGCGCTGTGGCGGGGACGCGATCACGGCGCCGCCCGGTCCGCCGCTGGGTTCGCGGCCGCGCCGGCCCGGTCCGCGGGCGCGGCGGCCTGGTCCGACCCCGGCTCGCGCTGCGCGAGGAACGCGAACTGGCCGCAGAACAGGAGCTTGGTCGCGTTCAGAAGGCGCGGATCGAGGCGCACGGTCCGGCCATACAGGTCGAGCGCCCGGTTGAGCGGCGAGGGGCGCGCCCACCACCGACCGAACCATCCCGGCTGGCCCGTCATCCGCCACGCGATCAGCGTCAGCGAGTCGATCCCCGGGCGGACCTCGGCCGGCGTCAGGCCGGCGTCGCGCAGCAGCGCCGCGAGGCCCACCGGCGTGTAGTTCCAGACACTCAACGAGTGGTAGGGCTCGAGCTGGGATGTGGATCCCGCGAACCAGCCGCCCGGTACGAGCACGCGGCGCACTTCGGCGAGCAACGGCGCGGGACGGTGGACGTGCTCGAGCACCTGCTTGCAGTAGACGAGCTCGAAGCTGCCGTCCGCGAACGGGAGTGCGACCCCGTCGAACGTCTCGAAGCGCGCGTCGGCGCGGGTCCGCTCGCGCGCCTCGGGCGAGCCCGGCACGTCGACCCCGACCCACTCGACGTCCGGATCGCGCGCCCGGAAGTAGTCGACCGAGCTCCCGATGCCGCAGCCGAGGTCGAGCACGCGCCACGGGCGCCCCGGGGTCCGGCCGATCTCACGCTCGATGTAGTGGTCGGCGAGCACCTGGTGGCTGTGGTCTGAGGGGAGCGCGTCACCGAGCGGCTCCGTCATGTCGCGGCCTGGAAGCCTCACGAGCGTGCGGGCATGTTGGCATCTAAGCTCGCGGACGGAATGGAGGATGCGTCCGGAGTGCAAGCCCCCGCTGTCTCGGTCGTGATCCCGACCCGCAACCGCGCCGGGTACCTGGCGGTGACGCTGTCCTCGCTCGCGCGCCAGCAGCTCGACCGGCCCTACGAGGTGATCGTCATCGACGACGGCTCGTCCGACGGGACCGGGGAGGCCGTTCGCGCCGCGGGCGTGCGACACGTCCGTCAGGAGCTCGCCCGTGGCCTGAACGCCGCCCGCAACACCGGCGTCCGGATGTCGGCGGCGCCGTTGATCGCGTTCCTCGACGACGACGTCGAGGTCCCCGCGGGATGGCTGCGGGCGCTGTCGGACGGTGCCGACCGGCATCCGGACGCGGACGCGTTCGGCGGCCCGATCCGGGCGCGCCTCGAGGGCCGCACCCCGTCGTCCTGCGGCCGCGAGGGGCCGCCGATCACGGCGCTCGACCTCGGCCCCGACGACACCGAGGTCGACATGGTGTGGGGGGCGAACATGGCGATCCGGCGCGGCACGTTCGAGCGGATGGGCCCGTTCGACGAGTCGATCTCGGGCCACGGCGACGAGGAGGACTGGCTGCAGGCGCTCAGGAAGGCCGGCGGGCGGATCGTCTACCTCGCCGGTGCGGGCGTCGACCATCGCCGCGCACCCGGGGATGCTCGCCTGCCGGCGCTGGCGCGCGCCGCCTACCACCGCGGCCGCGCGGCGCGGGTGACCGATCAGCGCCGCGGGACGGCCCCGGCACTGGTACGCGAGGTGCGCGTGCTGGCCGGCTGTGCATGGCACATCGTCCACTACGCGTGCCCCCAGGGCGCGATCATGGGAGCCCACTCGGCCGGCCGGATCACCGAGGCGCTCGCCGGCGGGCGCCGCACGAGGCTGGGCGCGGGCGCGGTCGCGGGCAAGGTCGCGGGCACGGGCGAGGGTGGTGCGGGAGGCGGCGTCAATTCCAGCTCCGGTGGGTGACGAGCGTGCGGTGGGCCTCGGCCGCCGTGGTGTAGCGCCGGCCCGATAGGAACGCCCTGGCCTCGGCGACCGCGTCGGCGCGGTCGTAGGAGCCTGCGATCTGCCGGATTCCGTGGCGGATCGGGGTGGCGTCGATCACGCCGAGCTTCCAGCCCTGCTCGCGCGCGAGCGCCGACCAGTGCAGGTCGAGGCCCCAGCCGGCGCGGAGCTCCGGGAATGGCAGCAGCAATTCGAACGTGTCCCGGTGGAAAGCCGACACCGGTCCGATCTCGACGAACGCCGTCTCGCGCACGACCGCGTCTGGGCGCCGGCGCGTGACTTCCCAGGCGGCGTGCGATCGGCGGCGGTGGGCGGGCTGGGCCAGGCGCAGCTGAAAACGCTCGGCCAGGAAGATGAACACGTCGAGGAAGCCCGGCGGCAGCGCCACGTCGTCGTCCACGACCAGCAGCCAGTCGTGGGTGGCCGGCGGGTTCTCCGCGAGCAGCGCGTTGAGGTTCTCGAACTTGCCGCGGTCGCCGGCGACGGCGGCCGCGAAGCGAACCTGGTGGTGGGAGGCGAGCAGCTCGCGGCGGGCGGCGTCCAGCAGGTTCGGCTCATCCGGCCGCTCGATCGCGAGCGCGAGCACCCGGCGGGCCGGGGACGCCCGCGCCGCGCGGCGCAGCCGCCAGGTCCGGCCGGCGGCAACGGCGATCGCGTCCGCGACCGCGTCCGCGGCCAGCGCCCGGCTCGTCGCTCTGATCCCGACCACCATGCCGGCATTGCCCGACAGGAAGTCGTCGGGCTCAGGGACCTGTGCCATCTGGCGTCGCCCGGGCGCCCGCACTACGACGGCTTGCGGCCGGCGTCCCGGCGCGCGACCAGCTGGCGTGCGAACGCGCCGACGAAGCGCGGGTTGTAGCGCAGGTAGCGCCGCCACAGCCGCCGCGGCTCGTGGACGAGCCGGTAGGCCCATTCCAGTCCCGCGCCCTGCAGCCACGGTGGGGCCTGCGGCACCAGCCCGGCGTGGAAGTCGAACGCGGCGCCGACGCCGATCAGCACCGGCGCGTCGAGTTGCGGGCGAAGCGCCGCCATCCACTTCTCCTGCTTGGGGACGCCGATTCCGACCCACACCACGTCGGGCTCGGCGTCGTTGATCTCGGCGACGACCGCGGCCTGCTCCTCCGCGGTCAGGGGCCGGTGCGGGGGCGAGTAGCCGCCGACGATCCTGATTCCTGGGTAACGCCGGCGAAGGTTCAGAGCGAGCTGCACGAGCGCGCCCTGATTGCGGCCCCCGTACAGGTAGAAACGCTGGCCGCTCGACGCGGCCCGCGCACAGGCGCGTGCCATCAGCTCGGGGCCGTACACGCGGTCGCTCAGTGAGTGGCCGAGCGCGTTCAGCGCCCACACGAGCGGCTGGCCGTCCGGGACGTTGAGCGAGGACGCGATCAGCGCCGACCGGAGCTCGGGGTCCTCGTGCGAGGCCATCACGGTGTGCACGTTGCATACGCAGACGTAGCCCGGCTGCCGCTCGGCGGTCATCGCGTCGATCAAATCGAGGGTCCGCTCGTAGTCGATCAAGCCGAGCGAGACGCCGAGGATCTCGTCTGTGGCGGTGGTCGGGATCGGATTCGGGAGGGGCTGAACGGGTGCGTCAGGGCGCATTGCTGGTCTCTGCTTAGCCGCTTGGGTGCAAACGGAAACTGTCGGCGGTATCAGAACGAAAACGAGATCCGGGCGCGGAGGTTGCGTGTTTTCGCTTGGAGCAGGTCGATCTAATCAGCTGGGTGGCACGTTGCAGGTGCCACAAGGGTGTCCAACTTATGTCCATGATCCTTGACGAGGTCCATCCCGGCGGCGCTATGCTAGGCAGCGACACGGAGGTCACACGGGCCCGCGAGCATCGCCCCCTTTCTCGCGGGTCTTCGGACGGCCCCCAGCCCTACCAGGGTCGTCCTTCGGTCGGGCCCGTACCGCCTTCGCGGTGCGGGCCCGCCATGCTTCTGCGCGGTCTCATGTCGTTGCGTGGTGCGGGTCGGCTCGATTAGGCTGCGGCCCGGGTAATGGACTGCGTGGTCACAGGTGGGGCGGGCTTCATCGGGTCGAATCTGGTCGACGCGCTGGTCGCCCGCGGCGATCGCGTGACGGTGATCGACAACCTGTCGACGGGAAAGCGATCGAACCTGGAGGGGGCGCTCGCGGGCGGCGCGAAGCTCGAGGTCGCCGACGTGTCGGACGGGCCGGCAGTGGCCGCGATCTTCGAGTCCGCGCGACCGGAGCTGGTCTTCCACCACGCCGCGCAGATCGACGTGCGCTACTCCGTCGAGTCGCCGGCCCAGGATGCGAACGTCAACGTGCTCGGGACGATCGCGGTGCTCGAGGCGGCGCGGCGGGTGGGGGCACGGCGGGTGACGTTCGCGTCGACCGGCGGCGGGCTGTACGGCGACGCCGACGTGTTGCCGACGCCGGAGGACCACCCGATCAGGTCGCTCGCGCCGTACGGCCAGGGAAAGCACGCGGCCGAGGGCTACTGCGCGCTGTACCAGCGGCTCCACGGGCTGTCGACCGTGTCACTGCGCTACGGCAACGTCTACGGGCCGCGGCAAGACGTTCACGGCGAGGCCGGCGTGGTAGCGATCTTCTGCGGGCACCTGATCGACGGCCGGCAGCCGATGATCTTCGGCGACGGCGGCCAGACGCGCGACTGGGTCGACGTGAGCGACGTCGTGCGCGCGAACCTGCTCGCCGCCGAATCGGACCTGAGCGGGCCGGTGAACATCGCCCAGGGTCGCGAGACATCCGTGCTCCAGCTCGTGGACGCGCTCAACGAGGTGAGCGATCGGGGTCCGATGCCGGCGCCGCGGTTCGAACCCGAGCGCCTCGGCGAGGTGCGGCGCAGCTGCCTCGACGTCACCCGGGCAAGGCGTGAGCTTGGCTGGGAGAGCCAGGTTTCGCTACGAGAAGGTTTGCGCAGGATCCTGGCAGGGCTGTGAATCGTGTCCGGGGGTGTGGGGGCCCGTGGCCTGCCGCACGACGGCGCCAGCGATTCGAATGGCTGAGCCAAGCGACGGCCTAACGCGCTCCAAAACTCGTTCTGCGTGTTCTGGGGCTCGGCGTCGGGTACCCTCTGGGCCATGCCAACTCCAGCCGTCGGCGGTGAGCGGCTGCCGGTGGTGGTCGCGCGTTCGGTCAGCAAGACGTTTCACTTTCCATACGAGCGCAGGGACACTCTCAAGGAGCGGGCGCTCCATCCCAGGCGCCGAACTCGCCACAGCGACTTCCAGGCGCTGAGCGATGTGTCGTTTGAAATCGAGTCGGGCGAGTTCTTCGGGATCGCCGGCCGCAACGGGAGTGGCAAGAGCACGCTGCTGAAGTGCCTGGCGGGCATCTATCGGGCCGACGGCCAAATATGGCGACGGGGGCGGTTGTCGACCCTGATCGAACTCGGAGTCGGGTTCAACCCGGAGATGGCAGCCCGGGAAAACGTGGTCATGAACGGGATCATGCTGGGTTTGTCGCCGCGCGAGGCGCGCAAGCGCTATGAGAGCGTGATCGACTTCGCCGAGCTCCAAGAGTTCAAGGACCTGAAGCTCAAGAACTACTCCTCGGGCATGCATGTCCGGCTGGCGTTCTCGGTTGCCGTGCAGGTCGACGCGGACATCCTGATGGTCGACGAGGTGCTTGCCGTCGGCGACGCCGCCTTCCAGCAGAAGTGCTTCGACGTCTTCAACGACCTGCGCGATAAGGGCCGGACGATCGTGTTCGTTACGCACGACATGGGGTCCATGCAGCGTTTCTGCCACCGCGCGCTGCTGCTCGAGCGCGGCAACCCCGTCTACCTGGGCGAACCGCATGAGGTGGCTGACCGCTACCTCGAGATCAACTTTGGGCGTGATGGGGAGGCAAGCGGTCCCGGCGGGGACGGGCACGCCGGTGACGCCGACGCGCAGATCTCCGAGGTGTGGATGGAGAGCGACACGGGCGAACAGCTGTCGAGCGCTCCGCAGCACCAGCGCGTGACGCTTAAGGCACGCGTTCTGTTCACGGTCGACGTCACTGATCCATCGGCCAGCGTTTACGTCTACAACGAGGAGCGCAGGGCGATCGTGGTCGCGACCACCATCGTGGACAACGAACGCACTGGCCGGTTCGACGCCGGCGAAGAGGTTGTGTTCTCGTTCACGTTCGACAACGTGCTCGCCCCAGGGCGCTATTCGCCCGTGTTCCAGCTCGCCCATCGCGGGTCGGGCCTCGACGTAATCGATCGCTTCGAGGGGAGCTTCTCGTTCGTGGTGACCGGTCCGGCGGCCCTCGGCGGGCTCGTCGATCTTCCGATGCAGTCCGAGGTCAGCCGGGTCGGCGCCCCGCTCACGCAGAGGACGCGAGCATGAGCGTGCGGGCCCCCGCCTACGAGCCGCTGGGACGGCCGATCCCCGGCCCGCGGGCGGTCAGCGGCGGCTGGCGGCGCTTCTGGCAGCTGACCTTCAACATCGCGGTTATGCAGTGGAAGGTGCGTTTCTACGGCTCCGCGCTGGGCTACCTGTGGCAGCTGGTCAGACCGCTACTTCTGTTCCTGGTGCTGTATGTCTTCTTCACTCAGATCGCCCACGTCGGCAAGGGGTCGGGCCCCAGCTACGACTACTACGGAGCCCAGCTGCTCGGTGCAATCGTGCTGTTCACGTTCTTCGCCGAGGCGACGACGGGCGCGGTGCGAAGCGTCGTCGACAACGAAACTCTCGTAAGGAAGATTCAGTTCCCGCGGTTGGTGATTCCGCTCTCGACCGTGATGCTCGCGTTCTTCAACCTCTGCCTGAACCTCGTCGTGGTGACCATCTTCGCGCTGGCGGCCGGGGTACGGCCGATGCTGAGCTGGTTCGAGCTGCCGTTGATCGTCGCGCTGCTGGTGATCTTCTCGGCTGGAATCGCGATGCTGCTGTCGGCGCTGTTTGTCTATCTGCGAGACATCCAGCCCATTTGGGAGGTCCTCAACCAGGTCATCTTCTACGCGTCGCCGATCATCATCCCGGCGGTCATAGTCCAAGAGCACGTCAACGCGACCCTCTTCCACATCTACATGCTCAATCCACTGGCCGTGCTCGTGCAGCAGTTCAGGCATGCCTTCATCACCCATGCGACGCCGAGTGCCGAGGCGCTGTTGGGCTCCTACGCCGCGCTGCTAGGGCCGCTTGCGATCATCGCGGTGCTTTTCGCGATCGGCTTCTGGGTGTTCAACCGGCTCGCCCCGCGGGTCGCCGAGGATCTGTAGTGCACCGTGTTGTGGGATCGCCTCACGGTGGGTGTCGGAGGTCGATCGACCCGACCCTGACCAGGCGCCGGTGGCGCTGGGGAGGCGAGCGCAAATATCTTTCTCTGACCTGGCAGCTGCGACCGTCCGGCACCTTCGGGGCGCGGCGACGGTCGGGATTTGAAACATCCTGGCCAGCTCGTGCCAGCGGCGAGGACGCGCATCATCGAGCGACAGCCGCCACGCCCGAGCTCGCGAGGAGCGCGCCGTCCCGGCAGCGGTCAAATGACCCCGCGCTGACCCGCTGGGTGACGGCAACCCCGAGCGCGTCTCAGTAAACGTGCCCCCGCCGCCTCGCACGCGAAAGCGTCGCTTGCGTTAACACAATAGGTGAGCCGCCCGGCAACCGGTCCCCCCCGACGCAAGGAGTGAGGAACGACACGCACGTCAGCCTGGGGATGACTTAGGATCGTGCTCGGAGAGCCGCACGATCCGTGCATTCAGAGCAGATCGTAAGCGAGCCCGACGGAGGGCGGGATCATGTTCAACACGAACGACGAAGCGGGTAGCTGCTCCAACTTTCGCTACGCTCAGCGGCGTGCGCGAACGAGGCTTGGTCGAGCCAGGGAACTGCTCGGCGAGATGAAATCAACCTGGACGAGCCCCGTGACGGCCCGCGTCGCATGGGAGCGGTTACTCAAACACCCGCTGATTCAGCGCGCCGGTGACCGCCGGCCCAGCAGGGCCCAGAGTCCTCGCCCGGCCCCAGACTTTGGGCGCGTGCTTGGCCCCGCCGAGCCTTCCTCGGACGGTCAGGCGGTTACGAAGCGTCTCTACGACCGCCTAACCGATCAGGACGTGGCCGAGGTCATCCGGCAGGCCGCCGCGGCGCCGACGCTAGCGGATTTTCCAGCGATCGGGAGCGATGTCTCGATGCGGCGGTGGCTTGTGCTGGCCTACGGAGCGTGGCTCGAGTTGCCGGTTGTCATCGAGCAGACCGGACTGCCGCCCGACCAGCCTCCTGAGGACGTCCATTCGATGTCTCGTGGCCCACTGGCCGCTGCCGGGGGCCTGGGCGAAGCCGACATGATCGCTGAGGCGATTACTAGGGCCGGGGTGGATTTGGCGAGTTCTACAGCGGTTCTGGACTTTGGGTGCTCCTCGGGGCGGGTGGTTCGGGCGTTCGCCGCCGCGTTCCCGGACATTCGCTGGCTCGGATGTGATCCGAACGGGGCGGCAATCGCGTGGGCCGGTCGCCATCTGAACCAGATTGAATTCTTTGTCAGTCCACAGAGTCCACCGTTGCCGATCGCCCAGAGCGAACTCGGCCTCGTGTATGCGATCTCCGTCTGGTCGCATTTCGCCCCGGACCTAGGGCTTGAGTGGTTCGACGAGATGCATCGTGTACTTAGGCCCGGCGGTCTCCTCGCTATTACCACGCATGGCTTGCAATCGGTCTCCTACTGCGCCGAGACGGGCTTGCGACCGTCCGCGCAATTGTCCGACATCCTGAAGTCGCTGTACCGAAGCGGCTTCTGGTATGCGGCCGAGTTCGGGCGGGCTGGCGATTTCGGGATCGTCAACCAGGATTGGGGCACTGCCTTTTTGAGCCCCGAGTGGCTGCTAACAAAGCTGTGCCCAAGGTGGCGGATTCTCGAGTTCGCGCCTGGACTCAATCAGCGCAACCAAGACGTTTACGTCTTACAACGGGCGTGAGCCCTCGTTTCCAGCTGTTAATACTCAATGAGTGCGACGATTCATTCCCCCACTGCGCGCGTGTCAAGTGGTGCGACAGGGCTGGTGCTCCGATTGGCGAGCGCTGTCGCGATCGTCGTCTGCGATAGCTCTGCTTTCTTTGCGATGCCCGTCAGATAGCGGAGTACGCGTGGGCAAGACGACTGTGTCAGTGGTAATTCCCGTCAAGAACGGGGAGCGGTACCTTGTGGAGCTGCTGTCCGCCCTAGGGCGCGAAGGTGCGGATGAGGTGCTCGTCATCGACTCCGGGTCCCGAGACCGGTCGGTCGAGATCGCGCGGAGATTCGCGGTGACGGTCCTGGAGATTTCTCCGGAGGAGTTCGGGCACGGTCGCACCAGGAATTTCGGAGCCGAGCAGACAAGCGGGGATCTCATCTGCTTCTTGACCCAGGATGCCACCCCTCTTCCTGGCTGGCTCTCCGCATACCGGGAAGCGTTCGCACTGGCTCCTCGCATAGGCGCAGCGTACGGGCCACACGTACCCCGCCCGACGGCAAGCCCGATGATCGCTCGTGAGCTCGACGAGTTCTTCGCGTCGTTCTCTCCACGTGGCTCTCCCGTAGTTCAGCGACAGGGAGACCCGACGTTCCTTTCTAATGTCAACGCGTGTTATGCCCGCGTTTGCTGGGAGCACCTGCGGTTTCGCGATGTCGCCTACGCGGAGGACCAAGCGTTCGGCGCCGGCCTCCTTGCTGCCGGTTGGTCCAAGGTGTATCACCCCGGCGCGGCCGTGCTGCATTCGCACGATTACGGTTTCGGTGATTTCATGAGACGCTACTTCGACGAGTACCGCGGCCTCCGGGAGACGACGGGTCACATTGAGCCTTTCGCGTTGCGCGACATGATCGGGCACATCCACAGGTCGGTGCGGGGAGATATTCACTGGCTCGAGGGGCGCGGAGCGTCGGCGAGCGAGGTTGCCGGCTGGTCGGTGCGGTCGGCCGCACATCACGGTGGGCGGCGTCTGTTCTCGGCGACCGGCTCGCGGGCTCACCGCCTACCGGCCGTCGCCCGCGGCCGGCTGTCACTGGAGAGGCGCGATGGGACGGCATCGCTAACTGAGCCCGGCGTGGGCGCGGACGCCGCGGCGATAGCGGGATTTTCTCCTCTACGCGCCGCGATGACCGTTGGCGCGGCCGCTGAGCACGAGCTTTATGCCGCGGCGGCTCAAGTATGGCGCGACGGCCCCGCACCGCTGCTCGAACCGATTGAGCGGATGTCGGAGCGCCGTCGGCTGCGCATCGCGATGTTGATTCCGGAGTTCGGGCGCGGTAGTGGCGGACACGCCTTGCTGTTTCAGATCTTCTCAAAGCTCGAGCAGCGCGGGCACATCTGCAGCGTATGGGTGCACGACTACTTCGGCGGCTTGCGGAATGCCCCGGCAGGGCGGCTACGTCGTGACATCAGTCAGTTCTTCACCCCGATCGCTGGGCCCGTATACAACGGGTTCGACGACTGGCACGGCGCCGACGTTGTCTTGGCCACGGGCTGGCAGACGGCGCATCCTGCCCTGCTGCTCGGTCGCTGTTTTGTCCGTGTGTACGTAGTCAACGATCATGAGCCTGAGTTCTATGCGACCTCGGCGGAGTCGGCGCTCGCCGGGGATACTTATCGCCACGGCATGCACTGCTTGGCGGGGAGTCCGTGGCTTCGCGATCTCCTGGTTGAGCGATATCACGCGTCGGCTGAAGCGTTCGAGTACGGCGTCGACCACGCTGCCTATGAACCGCGACCGGTGACGCGACGGCGCGACACAATCATCTACTACGCACGACAGGAAACGCCTCGCCGCGCGGCTCCGATCGGGCTATTGGCGCTCGCGGAGTTGCACAGGCGGCGCCCCGATGTCCGCATCGTCCTGTTTGGAAGCATATTCCCCACTCAAACCTCGTTCCCCCACGTGGAACTCGGCGTTCTTGATCCGCTGGAGCTCTCATGGCTCTACTCGGAGGCGACCGTCGGGCTGTCTTTGTCGATGACCAACTTCTCCCTAATACCGAAGGAGATGATGGCCTGCGGCCTGCCATGCGTCGACCTGGCGGGCGCCAGCGCCGAGTCGATCTTCGGGAAGACGGGGCCGCTCGAGCTTGCGGAGCTCAATCCGCTCGCGATCGCGGATGCGCTCGAACGTCTTCTGGAGGACCAGGAGTTGTGGGAGCATCGCTCCAAAGCGGGGCTGGAGTACGTCAAGGACCAGACCTGGGATCGGGCCGCAGATACGGTCGAAGCGGGCATCCGGCACGCACTGCGGATCAGGGAGACAAGCGCAGATCGTCACGGGGCGCCGGCATGACCGCGCGAAGGCTGCCTGGTGCACCGAGACTTGTCGATTGGACGGGAGAACGCTGTGTTCCGTGGGCCCCCGACCCACCGACGATCTACGAGCACTATCACCGATACCTGTTCGCGTCACGGCTGGTGCGGGACCGCAATGTGCTCGACCTTGCCAGCGGAGAAGGGTTCGGTTCGGCCTTGCTGGCGGAATCGGCGCGCTCGGTCACCGGAGTGGATATTGAGCACCAGGCAATCGAGCACAGCAGGAGCAACTACTCAGCTGAGAACCTGGAATTCAAAGTCGCCGACGCGCGCGAGCTTTCAGAGTTTGACGCAGGATCGTTTGGAGCCGTCGTCGCGTTCGAGCTGATCGAACACCTCGCGGAGCATGACCGGTTGCTGACCGAGATCCAGCGCGTACTGACCCCGGATGGGATCCTGATCATTTCGTCCCCTGATCGGACGGCCTACTCCGATGCGCGGGAGTATCAGAATCCATTTCACGTCCGCGAGCTCAGCTGCGAGGAGTTGCTCTCGGTGCTCCACAGCAGGTTCGCGAATGTCCGGGCATGGGGGCAGAGATTGGCGACCGGCTCGACGATGTGGCCGATCGGCGACCCGGCGCGGGACGTCGACACGGTCCAGCGGTTCATGATCGAGCGCGCCGGAGACGACTGGCGCCCAGTGGCAGGAATCACGCCGATGTACGTGATCGCGGTAGTGTCGAATGGGGAGGTTCCGGACACTCCGCCGATGTCGTGGTTGGTGGATGCAGGGGACGAGTTCCTGCACATGGTCGAGCGAGCGAAGGCGTCGGAGCTCGCGATAGGTGAGCAGCTCGGCTCAGTCCAGCGCGAGCTTGGCTCAACCCAAAGCGAGCTCGGCGCAGCCAACGGGATGCTGACGAACGAGCGGCGCCTCACTGCGATTATGGAGGACCGCGCCGCCGGCGACGAGCGGACGATCGGAAAGTTGCAAGCAGAGCTGGCTGATTACCGCCTCGCGATAGAGGGCTCGGTCACGTGGCGGTTGTTGCAACGTGCGCGCCGGGTCGTCTACGGCGTCCTCGGGGGCCGCGAAACGCCGCTGGCCAGGCTGCTCCAGAAGGTCCTCAGAGGGCTCGGTCGCGTGATCCGGTAGGACGAGCGCGGCGCAACGGGGTGCTCGCGTCGCCTCGACGCCGTGATGGTGCCGTGCCGTGCCGTCCAGATGAACCTGTCCGGGAGTCCATTTGGAGGGGTCAGAAGCCAGAGGTGCGACGCGCCAAGCACCGCGTTGGCCCAGCCGCGGACCACCGGGCTCCATCCCGGACGCAGAAGGGCCAGACCTAGGCGGCAAGATGGAATACGACTTCTGGGACCCGCGGCCCCGGAGATGTCTGCGACCGCTTCCGCATCCGACACGTCGGCTAGCTTCATCGCGTCGCCCGTCAGATCGGGCGGGCGTTGCTGGCTGAAGTGCGCTCGACTAGCGGCAGGAGCTGCACGGCGAGGCCAGCGCGGTGGCGATCGTGTGCGGCCATCTCGTCGGCCCGACCAGCCGTTGGTGTTCGGCGACGGACACCACACTCGCGATTGGATCGAGGTAAGCGACGTCGTTTGAGCGAATCTACTTGCGACGGACCGAGAAGTGACACGGCCGGTCAACATCGGTAGCGGGCGGGAGATCCGCGCCCGGCCTGCTCAACGCGCAAACGACGTGACCGACCGGCGCACACCGGCGCCGCGCTTCGCTCCCGCCCGCGCCAGAGAGGTGCAGCGCAGCTGCCTCGACGGGACCCGGGCGCGGAAATGCTTGCACGAGTCGCGCATACAGTTGCCGCATGGCTTTGCGGGAGGTGCTGGCCGGTCTCGGCTCTGCGCCCGAAGCCGCGAGGTTCGGCTGACAATCGCAGCGCAATTTCGGGTGGCACGCAGGCTGGCTAATTGAGCTGGGGCTGCATTCGGCCAGGACTGTATTCGGGCGTCTACGCCGCGACCCGTTTACGGCGCGCCGTAAACGGCCAGACGGCGGGCATGATGCCGGCGAGCCCTTCGCTCGATGCGAAGGTGAGGAGAGCGAGCGTTCCGAGGGCTGCCGACATGATCCATGGAAACCACCCCATCGGCGGACTCCACGTGGCATGCGCGTAGAACCGGATGGTGTGAGGCGCCCCGGCGGCGGACCGGGCGTCATACCACCATGCGTAGCCCTGGAAGACCGCGATCAACGCGATCACGCTGCCCAGCCCCAAGCGCGCGACTCGCCGGTGCGCGAATTCCGAACTGTGGAGGCTCACGACCTCTCCGGCGAGCAGGGGTATCAACACCAGGGCCGGAAGCACTTCGCGACCTTGAAGCCCGAAGCCGGTGAATCGATCGATCCACGCGTAGAACAGCACGGGGAACGCCAGCGCCACAATCACCACGAGGAGCCACACGACCTTCGTCCGCCGGTCGCCCAGGTAAAGCGCGACGCCTCCCAGGCTGAGCACAACCAACCACCAGATCCAGTAGGCGGCGACCGGCAGGAATATCGTCAATGACGCAAAGATCCCGACGGCACCCTGTAGCACGGGCGGGAGTTGAGCGATCCCCTGGTGGATCCCTTGCGCAAGGGGCGAGATCCGGAGGGTTGTCGCCCCCAGACCCGCAATATGGGAGTATGCGAGCGCGAGTACGGCGGCACCGACCAGGAACGCTGTACAGACACGCACCTCTGGCCGGCCGCCAACCGTACGCATCTGCTTGAGGCCTCCGCGACCAAGGACGGCACCGAAGAGAGCAAGATCTAGGATCACGAACTCAAGGCCGATCGGTCCGGCGAGGATCGCGAACGCGCCGCTCACCGCACACGCCACCCATATCCAGCGCGGCACTTCCGTGGGGGCACGGGCGATCCGTATAAGCGCGGCCGCGAATGCCAAGCATGCCGTGATCTGTAGGCCGCTCGGGTTCACCACCGTGGAACTGAAGAAAACCATCGGAGTGGTTGCGGCGAGGAGACCGAGCACGGACCAGCCCGTTCCGTTCCACAAGAGAGCGACGGCAAGGAGCAGGAACGCCAACGACTGCACGGCATTAGCAGCACGCGCCACCCAGATCGCCGTCGAGGTATGATCCGAAGCACTTAGCCCAACAGCCGGCAGCAGGTACGATAGCGGCGGGTAGTTCCCGCTGTCGTCCTCCTCCAGGCAGCTGCCGCGGACATTCGGTTCGTGGTCCCAACACAGGATGTTGGGCGGCGTCAGCCGAGCAGGGACCGTTACGCCCCTGGTGTCGCGGTTGGCCCAAGCCTCCTGCGGCGGAGTGAGCGGAAAGTCGGTATAGCGGACCTTGGGTCCGAGGATCTTTCCGTTGGCGATGCTTAGCGCGCGTATGTAGTGTGATGCCTCATCCGGAGCAGTGAACGGCACAGTCGCCGCGATCCACGCGACCAGCATCAGCGTGAGGCCCACCATCAGGGTGACTCGGCGTCCCCGGCCGGGAGCTCTGGTACGCAGGTCCGTCATCCGGGCAATAGCGTAGAGTGCGCCAACCTGGGAGGGCGTCCGACCGCCCACTCGGGCGGGGCTCTAAGCGCGCCGGCGTTCGTCGTCTCGTATCGCAAGCCCGTACCGTTCCGCTTCGATCATCGTCCGAGCCGCCCGCCCGTGGAGACACGTCAGTGCCCCCGCTCTCGCGTACATCGGCCCTTAGAGAACCTTCCACACCCACCAGAACCCTGCTTTGAGAAGCCTCGCGACCCGCCTTGATCGGAATCGCTCGGCGGCCAGCCCTGGCTGGGATCGCATTAGCGAATCCCGCTGATCCAGCGGCGGCTCGACCGACGGACAAGCGAAGGTCTCCGCTGCCGCCTCGAGACCTCCGGCGGCAGCTCCTCCCTGGTCAACTCGCACACGAAAGACGATCGGTCACCGAGATGCTCTACGGGCGCTCGACGCCTGATGAGCTCGCCGAAGTGTTAGCCGGTATCTATTGCGGCCGCTGTGGTGAACGGACGCGACGTCCTGGACCTCGCGAGCGGGGAGGGATCTGGCGCCGACCTCCTCGCGGAATGCACGCTCCGTGGTCGGCATCGACATTGACGCGAAGACGTCGAGCACGGCAGATTGAACTAACTACGGAGCGGACAACCTCGAGTTCAAGGTCGGCGATGCGCGTGACCTCAGCCTGGTCGAGGCCGAGCGCCTGGCGGTAGAGCAGGTCGATTCCGAACGGACGGAGATGAGTTCCTCGCGATCGCAGCTGGCCGATTTGGGTCAGGCGCTCGCGAGCCAAGCGACGGCTAACCGCGGAGCTCCAGGCGCGCGGCGCTGGTGGTCAACGGGTGATGCGCGGCTGCAGTCGGACGTTGCCAAGATCGGTGCGCAGGTCGGGGGCTCCGTCACGTGGCAGCTGTTCGAACGGGCGCGCCGCCGCGTCAACCCTCTTCTGGGTGGCCGTGACTCCCGTGGGTCGGCTCTTGCCGGCACTCCTCCGAAGAAGCGGTAGACTGCCCTTTGACGCTCGGCACAAGGGATGGTCCAGGGAAGCCAAGCTGTGTGATGGCTGCGCCCGATGGCCTGGGCTCATGCTTGCGGCGACGGTTGAGGTACGCTGGGGACCCCGTCGCGCTAGGACTTGGGGGTTCCCGGTGGCTTGCCGCGGGTGGCCAGGTCCCGACTAGGAGGAACACATGCCCATTGCCATCATCACCGGATCCGGAGGCCTCGTCGGCTCGGAGTCGGTTCGGCACTTCGTCGAGGCTGGCTACGACGTCGTAGGCATCGATAACGACCTGCGGGCGCAGTTCTTCGGTCCTTCCGCGTCAACCCAGCCGGTCACCGATGCACTGCGTGAACGCTACGCCGACTTCCGGTCGCTCGACGTCGACATTCGTGATGCGGAGCAGATTGACTCCATCTTTGCGCGCCACGCCCGGCATCTCTCGATCGTCGTCCACGCGGCGGCGCAGCCATCCCACGACTGGGCTGCGTCGGACCCGACAGCCGACTTCACGGTGAACGCGACTGGGACCCTGAACCTCTTGGAGGCAACCCGGCGCTACTCACCCGACGCGACGTTCGTGAACATGTCAACGAACAAGGTCTACGGTGACCTGCCCAATCAGTTGCCACTTGAGGAACTTGAATCACGCCTCGAGCTTCCTGAGACCCATCGATGGTCACGGGGCATCGACACTTCGATGTCGATTGATCGTTCAACACATTCGCTTTTCGGTGTCTCCAAAACCGCCGGTGACCTGCTCGTTCAGGAATATGGTCGTTACTTCGGAATGCCGACAGTATGCTTTCGGGGTGGTTGCTTGACCGGACCCAACCATGCCGGTGCACAACTCCACGGTTTCCTGAGCTATCTGATGCGCTGCACGATGACCGGCAAGCCGTACACGGTGTTCGGGTACAGGGGCAAGCAGGTCCGCGATAACCTGCATAGTGCCGATCTCGTCGCGGCGTTCGCTTCATTCCACGCACATCCGCGCTCGGCGGCTGTGTACAACATTGGTGGTGGGCGCTTCAGCAATTGCTCGATGCTCGAGGCGATCGACCTGTGCGTGGAGATCGCTGGGCGCGAGCTCGAGTGGACGCTGTCTGACGCAGCACGGACGGGCGACCATCGCTGGTGGATCAGCGACCTCGAGGAGTTTGGCGGCGACTACCCCGACTGGCGGCCGCGGTACGATGTACCGACCATTCTGCGGGAGATTTACGACGCCAATGCCGAGCGGTGGGTAGAGGTTTGAGTCGGCTCGGCAGTCATCGCGAGGTTTCCTCGGCCCAAAGCCTGCGCGATTACTTCAACTTGATTGCACCTGATTGGGACACCTGGCGTTCGCGAAATCGTTTCTATCACGCGCAGGTAAAGGCGCTCGTAGCTGGCGCTGTGGTACCAGGGCGACGCGTTCTCGACATCGGTTGCGGCACCGGGGACGTTCTGGCGACGGTTAATCCGAGCGTTGGCATTGGTCTCAACGTTGCGGATCGGCTTACGCAGCTCGCGCGAGAGAAGTATCCCAATCTACGCTTCGAGACCTTCGACGGCGCTGAGGTCGAGCTGCCCGAAGGTTTCCGGCCCGATTACGTTGTGGCCGTCAACCTGCTCGATCACACCCACGATGTGTTTGAGCTTCTCGCTAGCATCCGCCAGTGGGTCACGGAGGGCACGTTGATCGTGGTCACCACAAGTAATCCGCTATGGGCTCCTGTCCTGCGCTTGGCGAGTCGCCTCGGCCGACGCTCCCCCGAATCGCCGCGGAATTTCATTACGAACCGGGATATCGCCAGCATCATGAACGTGCTGGGATTTGACGTCGTGGAGGCGGGTCTCGCCCTGCCCGTGCCCGAGGAGATTCCCGTGCTCGCGACGGTGCTGAATGCGACGCTGCCGGATGTGCCCTTGCTGCGTTACGCGTCATCGACGCAGTATCTCGCCGCCCGGCCGCGGATCGCGCGCGACGGTCTATCGGTCTCCGTGATCGTTCCATGCCATAACGAAGAAGGTAACGTCGGCGCGTGCGCTCGTCGCGTTCCTGACATGGGCGTCGCAACAGAAATCATTTTCGTGGACGATGGCTCCAAAGATGGCACTCGAGCGGCGGTGCTCGCGGCCATGGAACAGGATCAGCGTGTCCGGCTCGTTGCGTACGACGCCAATCACGGTAAAGCTAACGCGGTGCGGGCCGGGTTCGACGCGGCGCAGAACGACGTCTTGATGATCCTGGACGCCGATATGACGGTCGCTCCCGAGGACCTGCCGAAGTTCTTTGCGCCACTGGAGGCCGGTACAGCGGATTTCGTCAACGGGACGCGGCTCGTGTATCCGATCGAGGGCCAGGCGATGCCAACCGCGAACTTCATCGGCAACAAGGCATTCTGTCTGCTGGCGAGCCTAGTGCTCCGGCAGCGCGTCAGCGATACCCTCTGCGGGACGAAGGCGCTCCTACGCCGCGACTACGAATCGATGCCGCTCTCGGGGCGTGATCGGTGGGGGGATTTCGAACTGCTCTTCGGCGCGGCGCGCCAGAAGCTGCGGATCCTGGAGATACCGATCCACTACCACGAGCGCGTTGCCGGCGAATCGAAGATGAACGTCGGGCGAGACGGGCCGATGTTCCTGCGCACCTGCCTGGACGGGTGGCGCACGCTCCGCCGGCCGGCCTCGGTGCCCTGGTCGAGCCGGGCGGCGACCATGAGCGGAGCCCAGGAGCTCTCACCGGCTCACGCGCGATGAAGGACCACATCGCCGAGGCGCTGGTGCGTATCTACGGGCGCGCGGCGAAAGGTGGAATCCTCGATCGGCCCCGTCCGCGCCGCGCCTTCGAGGGCGTCTACCTCGGCTACAAGCGGTTCATCGAGGCCGGGCCGGTGGACCGACTACGTGAGCTCGTGACCCTCGGTTCGACCGTCATCGACGTCGGGGCGAATATTGGGTTCTTCTCGCTGCGCTTTGCACGGTGGGTCGGCCCCAATGGGCGCGTAATCGCCATCGAGCCTGAAGTGCACAACATCGTATCTTTGCGACGGCGCATAGCGCGCGCAGAGCTGTCGGACGTGGTCACTTGCATTCAGGCAGCGGCGGCTGACACCACCGGCTCCCTCAGGCTGGCGGTCGATCCGGGTCACCCTGGCGACCATCATCTCTCCAACGACGGCGAGCGGGTCGCCGCTGTGACGCTCGACGACGTCGTCGCGGCCGACCCCAGGCCTGTAACGCTGGTCAAGATCGACGTCCAGGGCGCTGAATCACTAGTCCTCGATGGTGCCCGTGGCCTGATAAAGAAGCACCGTCCGGCCCTGTTTGTCGAGGTTCATGACCAGTCTCTGGCCCGCTTGGGCTCGTCCGGGCGGGAACTGATTGAGTCGCTCCTTGGGCTCGACTATGTCGCACACAGCCTAAAGCGCACCGGAATTAGTCGGCGACAGAACCCAGACGAGCTCATCGCAAAGGTCGCGTCGGGTTACATGGACGTTCTCTTTCTGCCGAGGGAACGTGACTCATCTACGCGCGAGGGTGATGTGGGCGAACATCGCGAGTGAGGCCATCGCGGGTTGGCAGGTCCTTTCAAGGGTTTTCACCAGTGGGAAGCTCCAATTTGGAAGGAGTGCACGCATTGAAACCCCGCCCGACAGCAGGTAGCGAATTGGCATGATCGGGTGAAGTTCGGTTAACTCGATCTCTGGGAACTCGCTCCGCAACCGTTCGTGATCCCGTTCGAGCACAATCCACGGAAGTGCTCCATTCGCCCCACTAAGCGGTCCGCCGCTTTCGAACACCCAAGTCGGACTGGCCGGATTGAAGGGCTCGTGGTGCAGCTTGGTGTACACAAACCTCGACCACCGGGTATTCCACGGCTCGATCATGCTGACGACTCCGCCTGGTTCAAGACAGCGGACCGCCTCGCGCAGAAAAGCAGTCACGTCAGGGAGATGGTGGAAGGTGTTCACCATGGCTATGCCCCTTAGGCTGGAATCGCCAAATGGCAATGTGGCGCAGGCATCGACCACGCGGTGGACGTCGGGCAAATCGAGAATGTCACTCGTGATGAGATTCGCGACATAGTTATCCATAAAGCCTGCACCGGAGCCAAGCTCCAGCACAGGCTTGTCACCCTGCGGAATCGAGTCCGCGACTGCTCCGTACCACTCCTCGTAGATATGGCGGAGAGGAGTCTTTTGGCGGATGATCTCCCAGCGCCTGACCGTTGTTTCAGGGCTATCCAGGCACAATGAAGCGGTCGCGGGGTATTCAAGGAACCTGAGGCAACGATCCTGGATGATCTTCGAGACGCGGCCGTCTCGTCTCGCGGCGGTGTTCTCCACGGAAGGAAGCTTAGCCGGAAGGGGGCTGTCGGGCGCACGGGCGTGTTCCACCAAGCGATGGGCTGACAGGCCGCCGTCTGCCGAATGATGATTCCGGCACTGTGCGGGGCCGTCGCAAGAATCCGGACGCATGACAGGCTGCGTCACTCTAGGTCTCGCTGGACCGTGAAATGGGGCGCCGGAGGGCTGCCGCAGAGCCGTACCCACAACTGGGGGGTCGCATCCGCCCTAAACGGACCATTCGCATGGTTCTCCGATGCTCCCGTGAATCCAGTAGCCTTCCTGGCCCCTTTTGCTGCTGGGCATTGAGGTCGCATTTGCCGCGAGCATCGCCGCCCGTCGCGGCGGTGGTGGTGGATCGCGGTTGCTGTGCCGGTGTGGTCTACGCGGGGTTTCCGGAAACGGTATATATCGATAGTCTGCTCGCGGTACTGTCGTTATGCTGGCGCTGTGGCTGCGCGCCGGACGTCAGTGGTACGCGCATTCGCGACGAAGGCGGCGGTCGGCTGTATCGTCGGAAGATTATTGGCGCTCCGCTACTCGTCGCATCCTGGATTACACGGCCGATGCTGACGTAGGCCCGCAGGGAAAGACGTACTTAGGAAGCGTCCACAATCCGCGGGCCGGCTGGTGCAATTAGTGCTCCCGTACGTTTCGGGCCGATCGGCCAGTTCCTGGACCGACAGGAGGTGGTCGGCACGATACGGGCTTCTGACAACGGATACTTGTCGGCCTCTTTGATGTTCTTTGGGCTGTTGTGCCTCATCTCCCCGGGTCGACGGGACTGCCCGGCGTGCTCCTCGCCTGGGTCGTCGTTGTCATGCCGTGTTCCAGGAATAGACGGCGGATCACGTTCTATCCGATCTGCGCGGCGTTCTATTCTGTTCGTTGGGCGGCAAAGGTCGCCTCGTGATCTTCTGCCGCGTGTGCCTTCGTGCGCAGCTCAGCAGCAGCTGGGAAACACAAACAACAATGCTCTTACGCCACTGCGTCGTTTCCAGCTGGTTCATGACCCGCGCCTGCGCGGGCTGTGGGCGGCGCTCCACGCACCGTGGCTCCTAGCAAACGGTGACCACGTACGGAGCCGGTCGCGGGGAACCTCGCGGTCGCATCGCCAGGCCACCGCAAGAGTTCACTCGTACCGGCGGGCGCAACGCGAAACGGAAGTAGCGTCGGCCCAGAAACTGCGCTCAGGCGCCCTTGAATCGGATTCTGATGCGCCGAATCAGAGGCGGAGCGAGCAACCCCAGAATCCCCGCACCCATGGCTAGCAGCGCCAGTTCCATGTGCGGCGGCGTATACGCGAAGGTCACGCGGTGGCTCCCCGGGCCGACCGTGACCGCCTGAAAGATCCCGTCATCCTGGCGTATCGGGAGGCTCCTACCGTCGGCCGATGCGCTCCAGCCCGGCATGTAGGTCTCACGACGCACCAGGGTTGTCGAGCCCGGGCACGATAGGCGCGCGGAGTCATCACTCTTGAATCGGACCGAGCAGAGCGGATTGGTTGATGTGAAGTAGGGTGACGCCCCGGCGAGGCGATAGATCCAGGTCGTCGGGCTTCTGAACACGAGCTTGAAGGACCTCGGGCCAACAGGGAGTTGAACATCTGGGTTCGTGAGCACGTATCGCACTCCGGCAGCCCGGTAGCCGTTTAGGTGGGCCAGCAGCTGCGCTTCTCCCGTGGCGGGCGATTCTGCCGCGGGGCTGAAAAAGAACGGTGACACCAAGGAATTCAGATGGGCGAAGGCGTAGCTGTAATAGTTCTTCGGGAGCACGGCGTCTAGGTCATTGACAGCACGGAGCCCGAAATATGAACCGTAGTTGGGGTACAGCGGACCTACCGTCGCAAATCGCGCCAATCCCTGATGTTTCTGGAGGTACACGACCGGGGCAATGTCGGTCGTGACACTCCGGGGCGCCGACAGCTCGGGGAGTACGAACAGCGCAAACGCATCAACGCTCACGATCGCCGCCACGAGAATCCGACGAACGCCCGCCCTTGGCACGATCGTCGCCAGCGCTCCAACGGCGATAACCGCGACCGCCCAGATCACCGACCACCGTTGATAGAGGCTATGGGACGCGGGCTGCAGGGTGTCCGCGTAGGGCTGCGCCCTGACGACCGCCGCTCCGACGGCGGCCAAAGAAACTAGCGTGACTCCAGCAAGGAGCCGCCGAGGCGCCGTTCGAGTCGAAAGGGTATCCATCCCCAACGCTGCAAGGACGATCACCGCAAATTCCAAGGCCGGATCGGCGTATCGCTCGAACAGGACATGACCTACGCCCGGAAACACGCCGAGCACGGCGCCCAGGCCCGGAACCCCGTATATGCGGGCGACAGAAAGCACGATCCAGGTCAACAGGACCAGACGCAGCCCCGGCCGTCGCGGCGACACCAATCCGACGATGCCGAAGAACAGCAGCGAAGTCGAGAGATAGCCACCGACATCGCCCCAGACGACGAGCCAGGTGCCCGCCGGATCGCCGTATCCGTACAGCGGTCCGTAGATGTAGGGGAGCAGCAGCATCGGCAGTGCGACCCCGGGCGGGTGCACGGTCCCGAGATCTGCCCCACTCACGTGTGTAGTGATGCCGGCCCGGAGGTAGTCGGCGAAGGCGACCAACAGGGGTGCCGACAGAAGCGCCGCACAAACCGCGCCCAGCGCGAGCTTGATCAAGAACGGCCGGACGTGCACACGGCCGGCGCACCCCCCGCGCCAAACAACCCACAGCCCCGCAAGCAGAGCGTCTATGTAGGCAGTCTCAGGAAAGCCCGCATACACCGACAACGCCCCAGCGACCGCGATCAACCACCACCCACCCGGGCGTCCGGCGATGCTCGCGGCATAGGCCGTTTCGATTCCGAGCAACAGCAACGGCAGGAACGGGATGACATTGACCGGAGCATGCGTGAACCACGCGAACGTCCCGTTCAAAGCGAACACGATCGCGGCCACCGTGCTCGCCCACCTAGCGATCTCCAGGCGTCGCAGGAGAAGGTAGGTGGCAATCCCGCTGATCAGCTCGAACAGCATGTGCTCGAACAACTGCCCGTTGGACACCGCCGTGAATAGCGTGAATGGGGAGAAGGCTGCTGACTGCATGTCGCCCGCAAGCGGCGAGCCGGTGCCCTGAAACGGATTCCACCATGGCACTCGCAGATGAAACCAGTCGTGAACCGCCAGATGGCCGAGCGCCTGCGAGACGTAGGCAGCGGAGGGGTCTAATGTGGACCGGCCGCCGAGGATGCCGGGCAACGCGTCATATCCGTCGGTCCCGGCGCGGGCCCCACGTGCAAGTCCGCTCCACGCGTCTAATGGGTTTGGATGAAATATCCCGGAGACGGAGAGGATGTTTGCCAATAGCACTGCAGTAGCGATCGCCAGAACCGCCCACAGGTCCGGGGAAGCGCGGATCTGCCGGCCCCAGGTCGGCATCCGATCGCGCCAGCGAGTTTGTGCTGCTATGAGCGAACTCGAGGCACGCTCAACCGATTTCATTGCGAAGACACGGGTAAGCGACATGAAGGCCTCGATGCAAAGGCGAAAGCCCGTGCGGGCTACGGCTCACAAAACTCCACAAGACGCTTGCGCGGTCGCATCGCCCATGCCCGCTAAGGCCGCGCCTCGCCAATTGACCGATGGGGTCGCATTACCAAGCCGATGCAGATGTTCACCTGCGGCGACGGGACGAAGGCGAACGGGAAGTATCGCCTAGTGTCAGCCGTGAAGAAAGACGCCAGTTCGCCGAGGATCTCGTGCGGGCGATTGATGTGCTCGCGTGATATGAATCTCTCATAGGGCATGCCGTAAGTACGTTCGAAAAGCCGCTGGGCAGATATCCGACGTGCCAGGGAATAGGCAAAGCCCCCCTCGCACGGGATCACGGCAAGAAGCTGTCCCCGGTCCTTGTCCAGGAGACGCCACGCCTCCGCGATGCATGCCGGCAGGTTTGGTAGATGCTCCAGCACGTGTATAGCGAGGTATCGATCGAACGACCCGTCCTCGAAGGGGAGGCGCGTCTGGCAGTCTCCGACTATGGTCTGCACTCGCGGGTGCGCCTCCGATAGACGTGCCGCCATGTTTTCACGAAGCTCCACCGCCACGTAATTGCGCTCCTGCTCGGCGGAGAGGTGTTCGTAACTCAAGTGTTCACCGAGACCGGCGCCGATCTCGATCGTGGCACGAAATCCGGGCCTGGAGTGCCGCACAGGAAAAGAGTGGTTGAACCGGTCGACCATCCCATAGCGACGCGGCAAAACCTCGTGCCACCGGCGCATGAAATCGTCGTGAATCGCCTTCTCCTCGGGGGTAAGCTCCCGAAGCACCTTCGGCCATTTGGTGGTTGTTCCGTTCACCGCTCGTCCACCTCCAGGACCAGTAAGTGACGCCCCGAAGCTCGGAAGCCGCCCAAAGCAGCGGGGAGTGTAGCTGTTATCCCCGCTGGCCCCTGGCTGAGGCAAAGCAGCGACTCGCGAGCTAAGCCTTCAGTGCGGCCGTCAGGTCCGCGTACATCGGCGAATCGGCGTAGGCGTCCTGCACCCTGGACCAGGCGTAGCGGGCGTCCTCGAGGCTGCCAAGCACCGGCTCGCCCGATCCGATCGCCCTGGCCAGATGCTCCCACTCCGCCGTCCAGGACTGATCCTCGTCGGGGTAGGTCCGCTCTTCCAGATCTGGCGGGCCGAGCTCGGGCCGCATACGGTAGATGCGAAGCCTCTGCGTCCCGTAGGAGCGGACCAGGCCGTCGACCTGCAGCTTGGCCGTGCGGCAGTAGACCTCGATCGAGAAGGTGTTCTTCCACTCCGTCCAGCTCACGTGCAGCATGGCCCAGGGCGCCTGGCGATCGTCTGCGGAGCCCAGTATCAGCGCGGCGTTGTCCTCCACCTCAGTGTCCCAGAAGTGGGTGCGGAGGAGGGCCGAATGGAGGGGGAGAGGCCCCGCGATCCAGTGCGTTAGATCGAGCAGGTGCATGCCCTGGTCGATTAGCTCACCGCCGCCCGAGCGCGCCGGCTGCGCACGCCACTCGCGGTCGTAGCCCACCCGGCCCCCGTGACCGTACCGGCCCCGTAGATGCATCAGCTCACCGTGGCGGCCGGAGCGCACCTCGGCCGCAAGTTCCGAGATCGCCGGGTGAAAGCGGTGGTTGAACCCGACCTTCGCGACCCGACCGGCCTCCTCCGCGGCCTGACTCAGCCGTTCGATCTGAGCCGTTCCCAGGCCGGCGGGCTTCTCCACCAGCACGTGAGCGCCCGAGCCAAGCGCCCGCTCGGCCATCGGCGTGAGCTGGTCGTGGGTGGTCGCGACGATCACCACGTCGGGCTCGAGCCCGAGCAGCTCGTCGATTCCCGGACATGCCCGCCCGCCGTGCAGCTGGACCAGGGCCTCGGCGCGCTCGATCACCGGGTCGGTGGCGCCCACCACCTCGTCCTGCGGCCGCAGCGCCGCCGCCCGCTTGTCTCCGATCAGCCCACACCCAACGATCGCCACCCGCAGCGACGGACTGCTCATGTGTACTCGGTGGAGGACGCCCCGACGAACTCGAAATCGAACGGAAGCTCGGTCGCTCCCGCGGCGGCCATCGCCTGCCGAGTATCGACTGGGTTACCCGCGTAAAGGAGAAGGAACCCGCCGCCGCCCGCGCCGACCAGCTTGCCGCCGACCACGCCGCTGCGGCGGGCCAGCGTGTACAGATCGTCGATCCGATCGTTGGCCATCCCGGGCGAACGCCGGCGCTTGTTCAGCCAATGCTCATGCATCAGCTCGGCATAGGCAAACAGATCTCCTTCCACCAGCAAGTCGCGGCTCTGTCGGCCGAGCTCCTTGGTCCGGTGGAGGTTCTCGAGCATCTCTGCATCGCCGGTCTTTGTCCGCTCGTCCTGGTCGGACAGCACGGTCGACGCGCTGCGCGCCTCCCCGGTATAGAACAGGAGCATCTGTTCCCGGAGCCCTAGCAGCGTCTCGGGCGCGAGCTCCAGCGGCTCAACCGTCACGCTGCCGTCGGTCTCGAACGTGTAGGCGCAGATCCCGCCGTGCGCGGCGACGTACGGGTCCTGCTTTCCGCATGGCTCCTTGAGCACGTCGATCTCGATCTCACACGCCGCCTCGGCGAGCGCGCCCTGCGCGATCGACGTCCGTCGCGCGTGCGCCAGCCCCTTGAGCAGCGCGACGGTGAACGCCCCCGAGGACCCCATCCCAGTACCGGCCGGGACGTCGGCCACCGACGCCACCTCGAGTGGATTTCCTTGCCAGTACCGCTGGAGGCTCTCTCGCAGGATCGGATGCCTGATCGCCGCGATGTCATCGACGTCTTCGGTCTCCGAATACTTCATCTTGTACCGGCGCTGAAACACCGTGTGAATCAGCATGTAGATGTATTTGTCGATCGCACCGGCGACGAGGAAGCCGCCGTGCTCACGGTAGTAGGAGGGCAGGTCGGTGCCACCCCCGCCGAGCGAGATCCGCAGGGGCGCTCGACTGAAGATGACGCTCATCGGACCCCTGCTTCTCTGGTGACCTCGCGCTCCCAGGCAAACACGTTGCCGTCGAACCATTCCAGAGTGCGATTGATCGCCTGTTCGATCGTGAGGGTGGGACGCCAGCCGAGCGCACGGATCCGCGCGCAGTCGAGCACGATAAGCGGGCTGTCGCCAGCCCATCCGCGCTCCCCGCCGCTGTAAGCGAGTTCGGGATCCACGCCCATGTGGCGGCAGATCACCGCGATCGAATCGTCGACCACAACGGTCTCGTCGGTTCCGAGGTTGTAGACGCCAACCTCGCCAGGCCGGTCATCGTGCTCGCGCACGGCGGTCATGATCGCCTCGACGCAGTCGTCGACGTAAAGGTAGGACTTCTCCTGCCGACCGTTCCCGAGCACCCGCAGCCGGCTCGGGTCGCGTTTGAGTGCGCAGTAGAAGTCGTATACGTGGCCGTGGGTGTAGCGCTCGCCCAGGATCGAGACGAACCTGAACACCAGGCCAGTGAACCCGAACCCGTGCGCGTACGCGCCGATCATGCCCTCCCCGGCCAGCTTCGATGCGGCGTACAGCGAGGTCTGGAGGGGAAACGGGGCGTCCTCGGGCGTCGGGAACACCGCTGGTTCGCCGTACACCGACCCGGTCGACGAGAACGCGATCTTCGACACCCCAGCGCTCCGCATCGCCTCGAGCACGTTGGCCGTGGCGATCGTGTTCTGCTCGAGGTCCTTGCGAGGCTGCTCCAGGCCGTAGCGCACGTCGGCGTTCGCCTGGAGATGAAACACCCAGTCACAGCCTTTCATGGCGCGCTCGAGCGCGCCCTGGTCAAGAACGTCGCCCTCATGCAGGGTCACGCCGGGGTCAGACAACAGATGCTCGATGAACTCCCGGCGACCGGTGCGGAAGTCGTCGACGATCGTCACTTCGACGCCGCCGGCGCGGAGACGGTCGGCTACGTGCGAGCCGATGAACCCGGCCCCGCCGGTGACGCACGCCTTGTTCATGACCACCTACAAACTGAAGCCGGCAGCGACCGCGTCGCGGTGGAACATCTGTACGGTCTCCAGGGAGTACTGCCTCAGATCCTTGCCCAGCAGGTCGAGCTTCTTGAGCAGGTCGTGCGTCATCGTAATGATGTGACAACCGACCTGTTCAGCTTGCACGACGTTCAGTACTTCCCGGGGCGAGGCCCAAATCAGCTCGGACCGCGGAGCGTCGAGCATGATCTGCACCGCTCGGCCCATGATTGGCATCGGATCGATCCCCGCGTCGGCGATCCGCCCGGCGAAAACCGAGATGTAGGACGGAGCGCCCTCCTTGACGGCGGCGGTGATCAACTCGACCTGCGCGGTTGTGAAGAGGGCCGTCACATTGACCTTCACGCCATCCTCGGACAGCTCGCGTACCAGCGATGCCATCGACTCGCTCTTGGTCGTGGTCACCGGGATCTTGACGTACACGTTGTCGCCCCATCGGGCGATCTTGAGCGCCTGGCGGCGCATCTCATCGGCGTCGTCGGCGAACACCTCGAACGAGATCGGGTGGACGGTGATCCGCTCGAGCAGCCGCCGGGCGAACTCCTCGTAGTCGGTAAGCCCCGCCTTCCACATCAATGTCGGGTTCGTCGTGAAACCCGAGATCCGCTTGTCCGCGGCGAGCGCGAGGATCCCGTCCAGATCCGCACCGTCGGCGAAGATCTTGAGGTCGAGCCCGTCGATCATTGCGGTCAATTTACAAGCTCCTCTCCTAGAAGCAAGGCAGCGGCGGCCTGCAGGTCAGGCATCACAGCGTCCGGGTTCCCGTTCCCTTTTCGCTTATGACGGCTGCCCTCCTGCTCAATCAGCACCGTCCGGCAGCCCGCCGCCGCCCCGGCTAGAACGTCAGTGTCGGTGTCTCCGATCATCCACGAGTGCTCGAGGTCGATGTCCAGTTCCTGCGCCGCGTCGATCAGCATTCCCGGGGCGGGCTTTCGGCACTCGCATGGCCCGGCGAGCTCCGGCACAACTGCATCAGGGTGGTGCGGGCAGATCCGGAAGCTGTCCAGCCTCGTCCCTTCAGCGGCCAGCAACTCGAGCACCCGCTGCTGTACTTCAGCCAGGTGCTCGGGGCGGGCCGCCCCCTTGGCCGCGGCGGGCTGATTGGACACGCCCACGAGCAGCCACCCAGCGGCCGCCAGCCGCCTCAGCGCGCTTGCGGACCCCGGGATAAGCGCCACGTCCTCGACTCGTAGCGGCGACTCCGGCTGGCCGGTCCGCGGATCCGGTACCAGCTCGTTGATCGTGCCGTCCCGGTCGACGAACGCCGCGCGCGCGCGCCTCACGGGTTCTTTGCTCGGCCGGCGGCAAGCGACTCCCAGTGACCTTGGCGGACGGCCAGGTCGGGGTGGGAAACGAGCGCATGCCAGACCACGGCCTGAAAGGACTCAACGAGCGGCGTCTTCAGGTGGTCGGGCGCCCGAATCACCACCGCCACGTCGGCCAGCTCGGCGAGCGTCCCGCCCGGCGCGCCGACCACGCCGTACACGGCCGCGCCGAGCTCGTGGGCGCGCTCGATGGCGTTCACGATGTTCACCGACACGTTGTGCTCGCGCGAGCCGCCGCCCACGCTGAACACCAGGAGGGCGTCCTGCGCGTCGAGCCGCGAGACAGCCAGCCACTCGGTGAACGAGGAGTCCCAACCGTCATCGTTGGTCCGCGCAGTGAGCTCGGATACGTTGTCCGTCGGTGCGTAGCTCTCGATCAGGCAGAGCTTGCGGAAGTCGTTGACCGCGTGTGACGCATGCCCGGCGCCGCCGCCGACGCCGACGATGAACAGGCGACCCCCACGTTCGCGCACGGCCGCCAGGCCCCGTGCCATCGCGTCCACCTGCCCGGCGTCGATCGTTGTGGCTAACTCGCCGACCGCGTCGAAGTAGGCGCGGGGGTGGTCGCTTGCCTCCATCCGGGAGAGGGTACCGGCGGCGGCGGGTATCGCCTCGACGCCTCACGATAGGGTGTTGGCGTGCCCGAAGAGCAGGACTCCACGATCGCCGTTGTGGGGCTCTGGCACCTCGGCGTGGTGATCGCGGGCTGCCTGGCGGAGGCTGGCTTCACCGTCGTTGGAGTCGATCCCGATCCCGAAGTCGTGGCCCGTCTGAACGAGGACCGCCCTCCGGTCGACGAGCCCAGGCTGGCTGACCTGCTGCGCGATATGCGCAATGCCCGCCGGCTGACGTTCGCGACCTGTTCCGCGGAGGCGACCGGGGGCGCCGGCGTGATGTGGATTGCATTCGACACCCCGGTCGACGACGAGGATCATGCCGACGTCGAATGGGTGCTCGACCGCTCGGCGGAGGCGCTTCGCTACGCCGCCCGCGGAGCTCTCGTCGTCGTATCCGCGCAGCTGCCGGTCGGAAGCACCGCCGCCCTCCGTCGGCGCATGGCGGAAGCGGGCCGCGACGATCTGCGGTTCGCCTGCGTCCCCGAGAACCTCCGGCTCGGGCGGGCCTTACAGACGTTCCGCTCCCCTGACCGGTTCGTCGCCGGCGTCGGCTCGGACGAGGAGCGCGTTCGGCTGGGGGCGGTGCTCGAGCGGTTCGACAGCCCGATCGAGTGGATGGGAGTCGAGTCGGCCGAGATGACCAAGCACGCGCTCAATGCGTTCCTGGCCACCTCGGTGGCCTTCATCAACGAGGTCGCGGCCATCTGTGAGCGCGTCGATGCCGACGCGTCGGACGTGGCCCGCGGCCTCAAGAGCGAGGAGCGGATCGGACCCCGCGCCTACCTCGCGCCCGGCGATGCCTTCGCTGGCGGGACTCTCGCGCGCGACATTCGGTTCCTCAGCCGCCTGGCACACGACCGGGATCTCCCGGCCGAAGTGGTGGACGGCGTAGCCGCCAGCAACGCCGAACACCGCCATTGGTCTCGACGCGCTCTTACCCGGTTGTTCGGCGCCGCCTCCGGCAATGGCGAGCATGGCCTGGCCGATCGGCGGATCGCCGTGTGGGGCCTGACGTACAAGCCGGGGACGAATACGCTGCGGCGTTCGTCGGCTCTCGAGCTTTGCCGCTGGCTGGTCGCAGAGCGCGCTGCCGTGCACGCCTACGATCCGGCGATCCACGCCCTCCCCGCCGGCGAGCCAGCCGGGATCGAGCTCGCGAGCAACCCCATCGTCGCCCTCGACGGCGCCGAAGCGCTGGTTGTGTGCACGCCGTGGCCAGAGTTCCGTCGAATCACCGCCGACGAGCTGACCGGGTCGATGACGCAGCCGGTCGTACTCGATGCAGGGGGCCATCTGCGCGACACGCTCGGCCAAGACAGCGCCGTCCGCTACGTGCGTGTAGGGGGGCCCGCCGGGTGAGCGAGGCGCTCGCCGGGCGCCAGGCGCTGATCACTGGAGCGAGTCAGGGGCTCGGACTCGCGATGGCGCGCGCGTTCCTCACAAACGGCGCGAGCGTGTTCATCTGCGGGCGGGACGAAGCCACGCTCGAGCGCGCGCACGCCGAGCTCAAGCCGCTGTGTGGGGAAGGTCAGCAGGTCGCCGCACAGCCTTCGGACGTGGCCGATCCGAACCAAGTCGAATCGCTCGTGGCGGCCGCCACCGAGCGGTTCCCCCAGCTCTCGATCTTGGTCAACAACGCCGGTGTATACGGTCCCAAGGGCCCGATCTCCGAGGTCGATTGGTGGGAGTGGGCGCAGGCAATTCAGATCAATCTGTTTGGCTCGGTGCTTGCCGCGCGCGCGCTCGTCCCGCATCTCAAGCGGATCGGGCACGGGAAGATCATCCAACTCTCGGGCGGCGGCGCCACGTCGCCCCTTCCCGGTTTGTCTGCATACGCCGCGTCAAAGGCCGCGATCGTGCGGTTCGTCGAAACGCTCGCGCTCGAGCTGCGCGAGCACAACGTCGACGTCAACGCGATCGCCCCGGGCGCGCTCAATACCCGGCTCCTTGACGAGGTGGTCGCTGCCGGCCCGGACAAGGTGGGGAAAGCGTTCCACGAGCGTTCGGTCGAGCAGCAGCGCAGCGGCGGCACGCCGCTCGAGCGAGGTGCCGAGCTCGCGGTCTGGCTGGCCTCGTCCGATAGCGACGGAATAACGGGCAAGTTACTGAGCGCCGTGTGGGACCCCTGGCGCGACCTGCCCTCTCACCGCACCGATCTCGAGTCGGATGTCTACACGCTGCGCCGCATCGTTCCCGCCGACCGCGGCCTCGACTGGGGAGGCTGATCGGGCGGAAGGCCGTGTTCTTGGCAACCTGACCGGGGTATCCTCTCCGCAACAGGGGCCGCTGTTGGCCGTGACGAGCGCTGCTTCGTCTCCTGCTTAATCGTGATGTCCGTTCAGCCCACTGAAGAAATCGGTCGCCGGTTCGAGTTCGACCCCACCGAGGCGGTCGTGCGTTCCCGCGCGAACGCCCGCTTCATCAGCTGTCCGGTGTGCCGCGCGGACGCCGAGCGTTACCTCTTCCACGAGCGCGGCGCCCGCTTTGTTCAGTGCCGCAGCTGCGACGCTGTCTTCGTCAACCCGCCCGCGCTCGAGCTCCGCGACTACTTCGATGTTCACGCCGCCGGTGACGCCACCATCGAGGATCGGGAGCACGTCCGAAAGGGGCTGGACGACGTGTTGCGTTACGCAGCTGACGTCCACTTCGCTCACCGCGGCTCGCGGCCCGCGCGCGTCGTTCTCGCCGGTCGTATGCCCGACAACCTGAACATTCCAGAAGACCTGAGGACGGCGTCGTCGGCCCGCATCGACGCGGTGCGGCTCACCCATGACGAGACGCTGCGCCTCGTGCACGAGGCCGACGTGTCATCGATCGCTGCAGCCATCGGCGACGACGTGGACGTCGTCGTACTGAACCACCTGCTCGAGGCGTGCCCACGGGCAGCCGACGTGGTCGGCGCGCTTGCGGCGCGGCTGCCGGCCGGGGCGTTGCTGGTCGTCGTCTACAGCAACAACGCGTCGGCTCCGGGTCGCCTCCTGCGACGCCACTGGCGTCGCTTCTTTCACTGGAAGGCGGTTTACTTCAACTCCGAGAACCTTCGCGGGATGGTCGAACGCGCTGGCTTGCGCCTCGTACGGCAGTCGGGCATGAACACGTCCTACACCCTGAGCCGCGCACTCGATATCGTCCTACCGGGCACTCACGCAGCCGGTCTTGCGCGGCATGCGGGGCTCAAGGCCGCCAGCGTACGCGCGCCGACGGGGACCTACGTGTCGATCTTCGAGCGCGGGGAGGAGTTGGGCGTCGGCGAGCGGTTGTCGGTCATCGTCCCCGTTTTCAACGAGGCAGCGTACGTGCGCGGCGTGGTCGACGAGCTGCTGGCCAGGCAGTTCGCGATCCCGCACGAAGTCATCGTCGTCGAAAGCAACAGCACCGACGGGACGCGCGAGATCGTGAAGAGCTACGAAGGGCGCCCCGGGCTACGAGTCATCTACGAGGACCAGCCGCGCGGTAAAGGCTCCGCCGTCCGTCGCGGCCTGACCGCGGCGACAGGGACTATCCTGCTCATTCAGGACGCCGACTTCGAGTACGACCTCGAAGACTACGATGCGCTTCTGGAGCCGATCCTCCAGAGGCGCACCAGCTTCGTTCTCGGCTCCCGGTCTCTCGGGCTCGACGACTGGAAGGTCCGGCGCTTCGCAAACTCGCGCGTGAAGGGCTTACTCATGAACGTCGCCCAACTCGGATTCGCGCGGATCTTCAACGTCCTGTACCAGCAACGGGTCACCGACGTGGCAACGATGTTCAAAGTGTTCCGGCGCGAGTGCATCGACGGCGCTGAGTTCGTCGCGGAGCGCTTCAACTTCGACATCGAGCTGGCCTGCACGATCGTCATGAACGGCTACAGCCCCATGGAGGTCCCGGTCAACTACATCGCGCGTGGCTTCGACGAGGGTAAGAAGGTCGAGTTCCTGCGCGACTTCTTCCCGGTGGTGCTGATGTTCTTCAGGTGTCGCTTCCGCCGTCGCGGTTAGCCTGTTCCGCGCAACGGAAGGTCAGGGGGTGTCATACACGTGGTGCTGCCGACGATCTGCATTCTCGCCGGCGGACTCGGTGAGCGTTTAGGGGAGCGCACGGCGCGTACACCCAAGCCACTCGTCGACGTGGCAGGGGAGCCATTCCTGTTCCATCAGCTTCGCCTGCTGGCGCAACACGGCGCGGAGCGGGTCGTTCTCTGCGTCGGATATCTAGGCGAGATGATCGAGGAGCGCGTGGGTAAGGCGCGGTACGGGATCGCGATCGAGTACAGCTACGATTCCCCACACTTGGACGGCACGCTCGGAGCGATTCGTCGGGCACTACCGCTGCTCGGAGACCGCTTCCTTGTCCTTTACGGAGATACGTATCTGCGGCTCGATTACCGGGTCGCGGTCGCAGGTTGGATCCAGAGTGACGCGCCCGCGTTGATGACCGTGCTTCGCAACGACGGCCGATGGGACACTTCGAATGTCGTGTATACAGACGGCCGAGTGCGTGTGTACGACAAGCACCACCCAACCTCCGAGATGCATTGGATCGACTACGGATTGGGCGGCCTGACGGGCGAAGCGTTGCGGGTGGTGGACGAACGCGAGGGGGATCTTGCCGTGCTGTATCAACGGTTGGCTCAAACCGGCTCGCTTCATGGGTTCTTGGCGACCGAACGCTTCTACGAGATAGGTACGCCCAGCGCGCTGGCTGAGACCGAGGCGTTTCTGATCGCGCACCCGCGCATCACGGCCCCATGACCCTGCTGCGCGCGGCCGGCGGCGCGGGCCGAAGGTGACCTCTGTGACCGGCCAGGACGGCTCGTTCCTCGCCGAGTTGCTGTTCGAGCGGGGCTACGGCGTCGTCGGCATAGTCCGTCGTGCGCCGGCGGAACCACTCGGGGCCTCCGAGCACCTCCGCGACCGGATCGAGCTCGTCGCTGGCGACCTGCTGGATCCGGACAGCTTTGCGGGCGGCGGTGGCAGATGTGCGCGCAGCTCTACCACGTGATATTCGGTCCCGCGCCGGATAGCCCGCAGCGCGAGGAGACCCATGCTGGCCGGAGACGCCGTATGGAAGCGCGAAGCTGACCGCGCATCGGTCGTTGCCCAGCTCCGGACCCACGACGGCCTGTTCGCCTGCTCGGGGACTTTCTACAACCACAAGTCCGAGCGCCGCCCCGAGGCGTTCGTCAGCCGGAAGATCACCCGCGCCGTTGCTGCGATCAAGCTCAGGCCTGGCCAGGGACGTCGTGCGCGGCGATGTGAGCGCGGTCCGCGATGGTCCTCTCGCCGGCGAGGTCATGCTCGTTGTCTGGGCTAATGATCCAACAGGACGAGCTGGACGACTACGTCCTCGCCAGCGGGACCGGCCACACCGTGCTCGAGTTCGCCGAGCGGGCGTTCGCGTATTTTGGGCCTCCGGGCCGGGACTACGTCAGCTTTGACGAAAGCCTGCGCCGGCGTCCAGAGCCGACGCCGCGCATCGGCGACGCAAGCCGCGTCGGCGGCGCCTGAGCTGGCGACCCACGCTCTCCTTCGAGCGGCTCGTTGAGCGGATGGTCGACGCCGACCTCCGTGTGGTACAGACATGACGCCAGAGCCATACCATTGGGCTGAGTGCGCGACCGTCTCGCCGTAACGCCGATCCAGTACCGCCGTGTCGCCTACGTCACGCTGGCGTCGCTGACGCTGATCGTCCTCACGGGCGCAGCGGTGCGACTGACCGACTCCGGGCTTGGCTGCGCGAACTGGCCGAAGTGCGGGGGCACTCCGCTTCCGCCGCTGAGCTCGCACGCGCTGATCGAGTTCGGCAACCGGGCCGTGTCCGGCGTGGTCGGGCTAATCACCGTGGTGGCCGCGCTGCTCGCGTGGACGAGACGCCCGTTTCGGCGCGATCTCTTGTGGCTGGCGCTGCTGCTGCCGCTAGGCGTCGTGGCGCAGGCGGTCCTCGGCGGGTTCACGGTCCTGCACCATCTGGCGCCGGGGTTTGTGATGGCGCACTTCAGCCTCTCGCTGCTGATCCTGGTGGCTGCATTCGCGCTGGCGTGGCGGAGCGCGTACGAGCCCGGAACCCGGCCGCGGGCCACGGACCGGGTTGCCGTGTGGTCGGTGCGAGGGCTGTTTCCGCTCGGGGCCCTGACGATCTTCGCCGGCACCGCCGCCACCGCGGCGGGGCCCCACTCCGGAGGGTTCACGGGTCAGGTGGTCCACCGCCTGCACTTCAAGGGTGCGGACACGCTGAACTGGACGATTCACCAGCATGCGACGATCGCCGCGATCTTCGGCGTGGCGGTGATCGGCGTCTGGTTCCTGCATCGGCGCCGCGGCGCTTCGGCACAGGAGCTGGAGCCGCTCGTCGTGCTCGGGGTGCTGCTGGCCGCCCAGGGGCTCGTGGGCAGCGTCCAGTACGAGCTCAAACTCCCGAGCGAGATGGTCTGGGTGCACGTGGGCCTGGCGACGGTTACCTGGCTGGCCTTGCTGTGGGTGGTGGCGGCGGCCGGGCGGCTGGCGCCGCGCGCGGTCGAGGTACCCGCCGGCGAGCGAACCCCCGGCGCCCGGGAGCTGGAGCTCGCCGGCCGCATCGACTGAGCAGCGCGCGGCGCTACGATCGGCTGTCAAATCGATGTCAGCGCAACACGGCACGACCCAAAACAACACGTCCGGGGGACGCACCGCCGACGCCTCGCTGATCATCCTCGTCGTCGACGACGAATCGGACCTGCGCGAGATGCTGACGCGGTCGTTCTCGCGTGAGGGTCATCGGGTGATGGCGGTGGGCGACGGACGCTCGGCGATCGACCGGGCGAGCACCGACCACTTCGACATCATCCTGCTCGATGTCGCGCTCGGTCCGGGTCCCGACGGGTACGAGGTGTGCAGAACGCTGCGGGCGCGGCGAAACGTCGTGCCGATCATCATGCTGACCGCGCTGGACTCCGAGGCGGACGCCGTGCTCGGGCTCGAGGCCGGAGCCGACGACTACGTCACCAAGCCGTTCGGCCTCGCCGAGCTTCGCAGCCGCATCCGCGCCGTGCTCCGCCGCGCCGGTACGCGCGCGATGGGTGACGAGGTCCTGGTCGTCGGCCCGATCGTGCTCGATCGAGCCCAGCGCGAGGTGATCATGGACGGGCGTCCCGTGCGGCTGACGTTCTCCGAGTTCGAGCTGCTCGACGCGCTGATGGCCGATCCGGGGCGGCTGCTCAACCGCCAGGAGCTGCTGCGAGCGATCTGGGGAGACAGCGCCTACCGCGACCCGCGCGCGATCGACGTCCACATCCGGCACCTGCGCGAGAAGCTCGAGCCCGAGGCCGATAAGCCGCGCTACATCCTGACGGTGCGGGGCGCCGGGTACCGACTCCGGGGGCCGTAGGCGATGGGGGCGCGATTCGTGGGCGCCCTCGGTCTGCGAGGACGGATCATCGGGGCGGTCCTGATCGCCTCGGTAGCCACGCTGATCGTGGCCGCGCTCGCGCTGCTCGGCCCGCTCGAGCAGTCGTTGCGCAACGCCGAAAAGACGACGTTGAAACAGGAGTTCGCCGGGAGCAGGGGCACCAGCGCGTTCGAGACCCGCGGGTTCGATCCCGGCAAGGTGACCTACGCCGCAGTCCCCCCGCCCCCGTCGTCGGCTCACTCCCAGGGCACCGGCGGGGCGTCGATCGCCCCCAACTCCGGGAGGGACGCGCGCGAGGAGCAGACGCTCTACAGGGAGGGGGTGCACGTACGGGATCACCTGGTCAAGGCGGTGCAGAGCCTCCAGTCGTCCACGGGCGCGACGGAGGTCGCCCTGCTGGGCTATCCGGACGTCTCAGGGCAGAACTCCCAGATCGTCGTCGTCGCCCCCAACCTCGACATCGCCCGACAGGACCCCCGAAACGACGCGGCGACGGCCTTTCGCACACAGCGCCGCGTGTACTCGGTCGGCTCGATCGGTGGCACCCAGGTCGTCCGAGAGGCGATCCCGTTCTCCACCGGCGGTGTGAATCCGGGCCATCCGGAGCACTGGGTGCTCGTCGTGCGTAAGCCGCTGGACACGTTGAGCGATGCCGTGTCGACGGTGCGCCGGGCGTTCGTGTACGCCGCTCTCGCCGGCCTCGCGATCACGTTGTTGCTCGGGATTCCGCTCTCGGCCACGATCGTCCGGCGCCTCGGCCGGCTGCGCCAAGCCGCGCTCCAGCTCGCTGCCGACGGCCCGCCGGTCGACGTTGCCGCCGACCGTCGCCGCGACGAGGTGGGCGACCTGGCCCGCGCGTTCGCGCAGATGCAGCAGCGGCTCCAGCAGCAGGAGGAGGCCCGCCGCGCGTTCGTCGCGACCGCTTCGCACGAGCTGCGCACGCCGCTGGCCTCCCTCGACGGAATGCTCGAGCTGCTCGACGACGATCTCGAGAGCGGCAATCCGGACCTCGACGACGCCCGCTCGCTGCTCGATCGAGCGCGGACACAGTCGCGCCGGCTGTCGCGGCTGGCGGCCGACCTGCTCGACCTGAGCCGCCTCGACGCCCAAGTGCATCTGCGCTCGGAGCCCGTCGAGCTCGGCGAGCTGAGCCGCGCCGTGATGGCCGAGTTCGAGCTCGGGACCGAGGAGCGGGGACTGGTCTCGACGCTCGACGACTCGGCCGGTCAGGTGTGGGCCCGCGGCGACCCGGGGGGGATCGCCCGGATTGTCCGGATCCTGCTCGACAACGCCGTGCGGGTCAGCCCTCAGGGCGGCGAGATCACCGTCGAGCTTCGTAACGGCGACCACGCCTCGCTCACCGTCCGAGACGAGGGCCCCGGCGTGCCGCCAGACGAGCGCGAGCTGATCTTCGAGCGCTTCCAACGGGGGCGCGGGGCAGGCGGCAGCGCCGGGTTCGGACTCGGACTCGCGATCGGGCGGGAATTGGCGGACCGCATGGGCGGCGAGCTCGTGCTCGGGGAGACCGATGTCCCGGGCGCTAAGTTCACGCTGCGCCTGCCGGTGGCGCAGGCGCAGGAGGAAGAGCCGCTGGTCGTGGTGTAGTTGGGGCCTCCATGGGGCCATGTGCCCCGTCCGGACGGGGTCGCATGGCCCCACGGACGACTCGCGCAGCGAGGCCCGTTAGCCCAACGCCCAGGGCTCAGCCCGGCGGCTTGACAGGATGCATACCTATGGACGAACGCCTGATGAACGCGATGCTGGAGCTCGACGACCGCCACTGGTGGTACCGCGGCCGACGGCGCATCATCCGCGCCGAGCTCGACCGGCTGCCGCTCCCGGCCGGCGGGCGCGTCCTCGACGCGGGCTGCGGATCGGGACGGACGCTCGACGAGCTCGGCCCGTACGGCGAGGTCCACGGCATCGAGCTCGACCCCGGCGCCGCCGAGGTGGCGCGGGCGCGCGGGCGCGGCGAGGTGCAGGTCGGCCGGCTCGAGGAGCTGCCCTGGGATGACGGCTGGTTCGATCTGATCACCTGCCTCGACGTGATCGAGCACACGCCCGACGACCGCGCGACGCTGCGCGAGCTGCGGCGCGTGTGCCGGCCGGGGGGGTTTCTGCTCGCGACGGTCCCGGCCTACCAGGGCCTGTGGTCGATGCACGATGTCGCCAACCACCACTACCGCCGCTACTCGCGGTCGCGCCTGCGGGCGGCGGCAGTCGACGCCGGCTGGCGGGTCGATCGGATGACGTCGTTCAACGGCCTGCTGCTGGCGCCGGCCGCGGCCGTGAGGCTGGCCGAACGCCGCCGGTTGCGCGAGCTGGACTCGGACTACAAGCCGGAGTTGACGCTGGGACCGGATTGGCTCAACTCGCTGCTCGAGCAGCCGCTTCGGCTCGAGGCGCGCTGGCTGGCCGGCGGCCGGACGATGCCCGCCGGGCTCTCGCTCCTGGCCGTGTTCGAGAACCCAGGCGGGGACGCCTGAGGTCCGTGCCGGCGTGATGTGGGGTCTCGCGGCGATCGTCGGTCCTCTCGCCGCGATCCTCGGCGTGTCGAACAGCCTCGGCTACCTGCTGCCGGCGATCATCGGACTCGAGTCGCTGGGGATTCCCTCTCCTGGGGAGACCGCGCTGGTGGCGGCCGCGGTGCTGGCCAGTCAGGGCAAGCTCCAGATCGGGCTGGTGATCCTGATCGGGGTGTGCTCGGCGATCGTCGGGGACAACATCGGGTATCTGCTCGGGCGCCGGTACGGCCGGAGCGTGTTCACGGCTCCCGGCCCGTTCATGAACAACCGGATCCGCGCGATCCGATACGGCGACGGGTTCTTCGAGCGCCACGGCCCGAAGGCGGTGTTCATCGGTCGGTGGATCGCGCTCGTCCGGTTCGCCACCGCCTGGCTGGCCGGAATCAACCGGATGCCGTTCAAGCAGTTCTTCTTCTGGAACGCGCTCGGTGGGATCACCTGGGGCGTCACCTACGGTCTCGTCGGATACTACGGAGGGCAGGCGGCCGCGAACGTGCTGGCGGAGGCCGGCATCGCCGGACTCGTGCTGCTCGTGATCGCGCCGGTAGCGATCTACGTGATCGTCAAGCGGCACGAGCGCCGGATGACCGACCGACCGGATTAGTACCTGGTTAGGACTCGGCGGCGTCGAGGTCGAGCGCGCACGAGTTGATGCAGTAACGCTGCCCGGTCGGCGCGGGGCCGTCGTTGAACACGTGGCCGAGGTGGCCTCCGCAGTTTTTACACAGAACCTCGGTCCGCCGCATGAACAGGCTGCGGTCCTCGCGAAGCTCGACGTTGTCACCCGGCATCGGCTCGTAGAAGCTCGGCCACCCCGTGCCTGAATCGAACTTCGTCGCGGAGCTGAACAGTTCGGCGCCGCAGCCGGCGCACCGATAGGTGCCGTCGTCCTTGACGTGGACGTAATCGCCGGTGAACGGGGCCTCGGTCCCGTGCTGGCGCAGGATCTTGTACTGCTGGGGCGACAGACGCTCGCGCCACTCCTGGTCGGAGAGCTGAACGTCCCGCGCGGTGTCGGTTTCACGTTCGGTAGCCATGGTGACTACGGTAGCGCGGTGCCCACCTCCGATACGGTGAACGCGAGATGAAATTCGGCGTGGAGATCTTCCCGACTCGCAAGGTCCAGCCGCCCTGGTGGTCGAGCGCGACGCGATCATCGTGGCGGCGATCGAGGAGTACCGGCGGGCGGTTGAGCGCTCGGGTGCTCAGGTAGGGCTCAGGTCGGGCTCAGATAGCTGGTGGCCGCGGCGCCCGGGTCGGCAGCGAGCATCTCCATCACGAGGCTCGACCAGGCGAAGTCGACCGCGCCCATCCCGCGCCCGGTGAAGGCTCGTAGTACTCGCGCAGCCCCTCGGCGATCACCGCGGACATGATCCGGTCGCCGAGCGTCTGCGCCTCCTCGCGGTAGCCGAGGCGGACCAGGCCGAGCCACACGAGCCAGGCCGCGTTGATCCACGTCGGCCCGCGCCAATAGCGGCGGATCCACAACCAATTGTCATCGCGCGTCGAGAAGCTCGGCTCGGTTGCGGGGACCGACGGCGGGGGCACCGGCAGCCAGAACCGCTGCTTGTCGAGCAGGTAGTCCTTGACGAGCCGGTGGCCGATCTCGGCCGGCAGGTCGGGCAGCGCCAGCGGCGCGAGCGTCGCCCAGGTGAGCGTCGGAGTGCGGTTCGGCTCGGGCCGCACCAGCGGAGCGAACCGCCCGGTCGCCTCGTCGTACATCCGGTCGATGATCGTCGGGGTCAGCGACGGCCGGCCCAGCGCCAGCAGCGACAGCCCGTGCAGCACGTTCATCGCGACCTCGCAGCACACCGGGCCGCCGGCGCCCGCGATCCTGCGGAGGTCGTATCTGAACCTGCGGTTGCGCCGGACGAGCAGCACGAACCCGAGCCGGTCGTGGGCGCGCCGACCCCAGATCGCGTCGAACTGCGGCGACGCGTCGAGGCCCGACTCGTCGGGTTGGACGATCCAGATCAGCCCGTCGCCGTCGAGGTCGCGATTGGCGGCCAGCCAGTCGTAGTGCCGGACGATCCCGGGGACGAGCGACGGGTCGCCGACCGCGATCCGCCACGCCCACGCCAGCACCGGCGGCTGGATGCTGGCGGTCATCGAGGCCTTCGAGGACGTCACGTTGTAGGTGAACCGCCGGCGTCCCGTCAGCGGCGTGTTCCAGAAGATCGTGTGGCCGATGAACCCGTCGTCGCGCTGGGCGGCCAGCAGCGACTCGAGCTCGCGCCGCGACTTGGCGGGGTCGAAATGCCGCCAGCTGATCGCGGTGAAGCACGAGTCCCAATACCACTGCCACGGATAGTGGCCCGGGCTCGGGCACGTGTAGGCGAACGGCACGCGGTCGGTGGCGCGGACGCCCTCGCGCCAGTTCTGGCGAAGCGTCTGCTCGCAGATCCGCCGGATCGTCGCCGTGTCGCCGTCGGCCAGCATTCCGCCACAGATCCTCGCAGCCGCGTACGGCCGAGCGTCGCCGCCGGTGCCATAGGCTCCCCGGTCATGGAGATTCAAGCCGCGGTAACCGAGAGCAAGGGCGCGCCGTTCGAGATCAAGCCGGTCGAGCTGGGGGAGTTGCGGGCTGACGAGGTGCTGGTCAGGGTCGTGGCGTGCGGCATCTGCCACACCGACCTGATCATTCGCGATCAGTGGTATCCGGTGCCGCTCCCGGCCGTGCTCGGGCACGAGGGCGCCGGCGTGGTCGAGGCGGTCGGCGCCGCCGTCACCAAGGTCGCGCCGGGCGACCACGTCGCGATGAGCTACGGATCGTGCGGGGCGTGTGTCAAGTGCCAGGCCGGCGAGCCGTGGGTCTGCCACGACTTCTTCGCCCGGAACTTCGGCGCGTCTCGTCCGGACGGGTCGACCGTGCTCTCGGAGGACGGCCGCGCGATCCACTCGCATTTCTTCGGCCAGTCGAGCTTCGCCACCTTTGCGGTCGCCACCGAGCGAAACGTGGTCCGGCTCGATCCCGACGTGCCGCTCGAGATCGTGGCGCCGTTCGGGTGCGGGATCCAGACCGGCGCCGGCGCGGTCCTGCAGACGTTCCGGCCTGAGGCCGGCGCGAGCATCGCCGTTTTTGGGACGGGCACGGTGGGGCTCTCTGCCGTGATGGCGGCGCGTGTCGTCGGGTGCACGACGATCATCGGGGTCGATGTTCGGCCGGCCCGGCTCGAGCTCGCGTTGGAGCTCGGGGCGACTGATGTGGTCGATGCGGGTTCGGCGGATCCGGTCGAGGCCGTGCGGGCGGCGACCGGTGGGGTGGGGGCCGACTTCAGCATCGACGCCACCGGCATCCCGCAGGTGCTCCAGCAGGCGGTCTACTGCACCGGCCCGGGCGGCGTCTGCGGCCTGATCGGCGCGCCGCCGTTCGGGACCGAGGTGTCGCTCGACGTCAACCTGATGCTCGCGATGGGACGCACCCTGCGCGGGATCGTCGAGGGCCAGAGCATCCCCGACGTGTTCCTGCCGCGGCTGATCGAGCTGTGGCGCCAGGGACGCTTCCCGGTCGACCGGATCATGACCTACTACTCGTTTGATCGGATCGACGAGGCGGCGCGTGATGCCGAGGAGGGGCGGGTCGTCAAGCCTGTGCTGCGGATGGAGTAGCGGTAGCGGTCCGCGCCGGCGGTGGCGCCCGGCCCGTGCTGGACGCCACCGCGGTTTGCAGGATTCGTTGCATAGGCAGGTTCTGGTACCGGAATGGCGGCGCGGCTTGGTAGGTTGCTGCCGGCTTCCATCCAGGGGGCTTCACCGAGTGTCGCGGTGCCTGACGTGTCGGGCGCGCGCGCCAGTTTCGCCGTGCCCATACGGATGCGCATGCCATTTGCCCACGAACGTCTCCGAGCCGCCGGGATCATCACGGTGGTCATCGCCGCCGGCCTGCTCGGGACCGGACTGACCGGCAGCAGCGCGGGAGACCTTCAGAGCCAGATCGCCGCGGGCAAGTCGGCAGCCTCGTCGCTCCGGGCCCAGATCGCCGCCGATAGCGCCCAGATCGGTCAGACCACGCAAGGCCTCGCCAACGCCAACCAGCGCCTGGCCAAGCTCCAGCAGACGCTGGCCGCGCGCGAGGCTCAGCTCCGAACCGTGCAGGGCCAGCTGCTGCAGGCACGCAACCACCTGGTGGACCTCGAGAACCAGCTCGAGCGTTCGACCAAGGCTCTCGCCGCGAACCTGGTTGCCGGCTACGAGCAGGCGCCACCGAATCTGGTGACGGTGATCCTCGAGGCGCACGGCTTTACGCAGCTGATGGACCGCGTCAACTTCATGCACCGGATCGCCGAGCAGAACGCCAAGACGGTCGCGTGGACCCGCGCCACGCGGGCCGCCGTGGCGCACCAGGCCGGGCTGCTCGCGACGCTCGAGGGGCGCGACCAGAAGCTGACCGCCCAGATCCTCGCGCAGCGCAACAGCGTCGCCGCGCTGCAGGCCGCCCTGCTCCGCCGGCAGATATCCGAGGTCGCCTCGCGCGGTCAGGACTCGTCGAAGTTGCACGCCGTGAACGGGCGGATCGCGTCGCTCGAGGCGAAGGTCGCCGCGCTCGAGGCGAAGGCAGCCGCCGAGGCCGTCCGCGCCGCGGCCACGCACAACGTGAGCGTCGGCGGGATCGCGGTCAACACCGGAGGCATGGTCCAGGCGCCTCCCGGCGCGCCGGCCGCGGTGGCGCAGGTAATCGCCGCCGGCAACGCGATCGCCACGCTCCCCTACATCTACGGTGGGGGCCACGCCTCGTTCCACGCCGACGGCTACGACTGCTCGGGCTCGGTGAGCTACGCGCTCGCCGCCGCCGGGCTCGTCAGCTCGCCGATGGTCTCGGGGGATTTCGAGGGCTGGGGAGAACCCGGCCCAGGCCGCTGGATCACGATCTACGCGAACGCCGGCCACGTCTGGATGGACGTCGCCGGCTGGCGGTTCGACACGGTGGCGCTGGCCGAGGGCGGGACGCGTTGGTCGCGCGGCGGCGGCGAGTTCTCAGGGTTCGTGGTCCGGCACCCGGCGGGGCTGTAACGTCGGCGCTGCCGGCGTTTCCACACACGAGCCCGTCCCGGTCGCAAGCCTCCGCTCACGCGACCCGACCGCCCCGGTCGCAGGCCTCCCGTCACACCACCCGACCGCGATCGCGCGTCCGGACGTCTGACTGCGGACCTCAAGCTTTGCCCCTGCCCGCGCCGATGAAGGCTGTCGATGAAGCGACTGACAGCCATTGTCTGCGCCCTCGTCGGCGCGCTCGCCCTGCCCGCCGGCGCCCTCGCCACGCAGCCGGCCACTACTTCGACGACCACCCAGCCCGCCCAGGGTCACGCGTCCGGCACGCTGATCGGAGTCGCCCGCGGCTCGTTCGCGATCGAGGCCGCCGGGGGGCGGATGTCGGTGGTGAATGCACTGACCGCCGGCGCGAACCTCGTGACCGCGGGCGATTTTCCCTATGTCTACGGTGGCGGCCACGCGCAGGCCGGTATCGCCAGCATCGGCATGAAGGGTCCGGGCTACAACGGCCGGCGGATCGGCTTTGACTGCTCAGGATCAGTGGCGGCGGTGCTCTCCGGCGCCGGCGTCTGGCAACCGACCAGCGGCGTCCCCAACGACGCGGGCATCATCGCCGAGCTGCTCCAGCAGCACCTGATCGCGCGCGGCGCGGGCAAGGGTGCCGCCGAGGTGACGCTGTACGACGATCCCGGCGTCCACATCTTCATGGACATCGACGGGCACTTCTTCGGCACCTCGGACGGCGGTGGCGGCGCCAACCCCGCCGGCGGGGCCGGCTGGCTCGACGACGGCGCCCCTGACGCGGCCAGCCACGTCTACAAGAAGTACCACCTGCTCTTCCCCGTGCTCCACGAGCAGACCACGTTCACCCGCATCTTGACCTTCCAGACGGGCGCGCACGCGAGCGTCATCCACGGCCTCGAGCTTGGCAGCGACATCCACGTCGGCTACACCCAGGCGCCGAACGGCCGTATGACCGCGCAGGGCGCCAGCTGATATGGGTGATTCGACGGTCTGAGGGTGTGCGACCAGTTCGTTCCGCTTCGTTCCGGGGGGCGGGGTAAGCGCGTCACGATGGCGACAGGCGGTGGCGGTCGGGGTGGCGGTGGGGGGCGGCACGCGTCGCACGGCAAGCGGACCCGGATAACGGGACACTCGGCAGCGCCTGCTGGGTGAATGCCGGGCCACCCGGCTCTGGTGCGGACAACCGCTCGCTCGGCGGGCACAAGCGCGCGAGTGAGCCCTTGACCGGAATGCCGGCGCGGGCGCCTGCGCGCCGCGGGGCTCCTGCTCAGAAGCCGGGCTTGAGCCAGGGCTGTGACGCGTAGTCGGCCTGGACCTTCGCGATGTAGTTCTGCGCCCCGGAGTCGTACCAGCCGCCCGAGAACCACGCGCCGACGCAGCCCCAGAGCGCGTAGTCCTGGCCGTGCTGGGCGATCACCTGAGCGATCGTCTGCCCGTTGTAGAGCCACTGGCCGCCGTTGTAGAAGGCGCCGTCGTAACACGCCCGCAGCCGCGCGCCCCAGTAGTCGACGTCGAGCGCGGTGTCGTCCTGCGTGTACGGCCATCCACCGTGGACCCAGTTTCCGGAGCAGTCCTTGTTCGTGACCTGGAGGACTCCGTAGGACGCCTCGCCCGCCGTCCCGCAGTTGTCGCCGAGCGTCGACTGGATCCAGTCGGACTCGATGACGGCGTCGGCGCGGGCGATGTTCTCGTCGATCCCCCATTTGCAGGCCGCCCACTGCAGGATCTCGTCCGTCGTGCCCTCGAAATCGCCGGTCACCTGGTTGCGATCGTCGACGAAGTCGCTCCAGTAGTCCAGCGAAGGGCTCCAGGTGATCGAAGCAGGATTGGACGGGACCGTGTGGTTGGCGGTCGTGTTCTGCGGCCGGTTCTCCGGCTCCGGGGTGACCTCCGCGGCGCAGGTCGCGTCGGATCGCGGAATCCCGGCGGGCGGCGTGCCGTTCTCCGACGACGGGACTGTCGAAAAGTAGATCGGTCCGCCGCTACCGCCGCCGCTGCCGCCACCGCCGCCGCTGCCGCCACCGCCGCCGCCACCCCCGCCACCGGTCGGACCTGAGTTCGGGCCGTTGGTGGGCGTGGAGCCCTGGCCGGAGCCCGGCTGCGAGCCGCCGGCTGAGCGAGCCTTCTTGACGAGCGGCGTGGCAGGTGAGGTTGCCGAGGTCGCTCCCCAGGCGTTCGTCGCCCACACCGTGACGCGGATCCGGTGACCCACGTCAGAGGCGCTCAGCCTGTACCTCCTCGCCGTGTACGGACGCCGGCTGTTGGGTCTGTCGATCGTCTTGCACCGACGCGCGGTGGCGTTGCAGCGCTGCCAGCGGTAGCTGACCGTCCGGTCGCCGTTCCAGCGACCGGGCGATGCCCGCAGCATGTCGCCGGCGAACGCCTTGCCGCCGATCGAGGGCGTGGTTTGGTGTGCCGGGGCTCGCCCGTGCCCGCTTGCCGGCGAGGCGGCGCTGACCGCGACCGGGATCCCGACCGCGACGGTGGTCATGCAGACGAGGAGGGCTAGACGATTTCTCACCACGATCAGCTCCAGCGGTCCCACGCCGGCGCGGCACCTGACTCCATGCCGGTATCGGCGACGGTTGCGGCGGCGTGGAGCCTACCCGGGAACCCGGCTGCGTATCAGCCGCCCGCCACGAGCCGCGTCCGGGAACGGAAGCGGGCTCTCAGCGGTCGGACCATGAAAAGACGAGGCCCCCGCCACGTGCCGGGGGCCTCTGGTCAGTCTCGGTGCCGTTGCCGGATCGGATCGATCGATCAGCCGCAGCCCGTGTTGAACCCGCAGCTCGAGCACGTGTAACAGCTGCCGGTGCGCTGCATCATCCCGCCGCACTGCTGGCAGGCCGGCCCGAGGTCGAGGCCCTTGCGCATCGCGGGGATCACCGGTGGCGAGTCGGTCAACGCTGAGGCGGCCGGGAGCGCCGGCGGGGCAGCGGGGCCGCTGTGGCCGTTGCCGTTTCCGGGCTTGGCCTCGGTGGCCGGCGGCGCGGCGACGTCGCCGCGGTGAGAGCTTGCCGCTTCCTGCGCAGCCTGCCGCGCCCGGACCGCCGGCGTCAGGATCCCGAGCTCTTCCTGGAGGTCGACGTCGAGGAACCGCGAGGCGAGCCAGCGCATGATGTAGTCGGGCATCGACTTCGCGAACGGGATCTCCGGGTTGGTGGTCATGCCCTCGGGCTCGAACCGCATGTAGCTGAACTTACGCACCAGCGTCTCGAGCGGCACGCCCGTCTGTAGCGCGATCGAGATCGCCGTCGCAAACGAGTTCATCATCCCGCGCAGCGTCGACCCTTCCTTGCCGATGTCGGTGAGAAAGATCTCGCCGACCGTCCCGTCGTCGTACATGCCCGCGGTGATGTATCCCTCGTGGCCGCCGATCGAGAACTTGTGGGTGATCGAATGGCGCTCACGCGGCATCCGCCGGCGCACCGGGGCCTTGGCGAGCGCCTCTGCGACCGCCTTCTGGATCTCGGCCTCCCGCGACGCCGGCGCGTCCTGTTGGGCCTCGGTCCGGAGTGCTTGAGCGGTTTTCGAACCGTCCCGGTAGATCGCGAGCGCCTTGATGCCCAGCCGCCACGCCTCGATGTAGGCCTCGGCGATGTCCTCGACCGTGGCCGTCTGGGGCATGTTCACGGTCTTCGAGATCGCGCCGCTGAGGAACGGCTGGGTGGCGCCCATCATCTTCAGGTGCCCGGCGGGCGAGATCGCCCGCTCACCGACCGCGACGTCGAACACCGGCAGGTGATCCGCGGCCAGCTGAGGCGCTCCGACGATCGTCCCGTGCTCGTTGACGTACGCGACGATCTGCTCGATCTGCTCATCGTTGTAGCCGAGCGTCTGGAGCGCCAGCGGCACCGTTCGGTTGACGATCGTCATCTGCCCGCCGCCCACGAGCTCCTTGAACTTGACCAGCGAGAAGTCGGGCTCGATGCCCGTCGTGTCGCAGTCCATCAGGAACGAGATCGTGCCGGTGGGGGCGAGCACCGTCGCCTGCGCGTTCCGGTAGCCGTGCTCCTCGCCGACCGCAACCGCCGCGTCCCAGGTCTTGCGGGCGCGCTCGAGCAACGGCGTGTCGGCGCAGGCCGAGTCCGGGATCGCGTACGAGGCGTCGCGGTGCATCCGCATGACAGCGTTGTGGGGCTCACGGTTCTCGCCGTAGCGGTCGTACGGGCCCATCACCGCGGCGGTCCGGGCCGAGCCGAGGTAGGCGCGACCGGTCATCAGCGCGGTGATCGCGGCCGCCGTCCCGCGTCCGGCGTCGGAGTCGTAGGGGACGCCGTCCGCCATCAGGTACGCGCCGAGGTTGGCGTAGCCCATCCCCAGCTGCCGGAACGCCCGGGCGTTGTCGCCGATCTGCTCGGTCGGATAGCTCGACGGCGAGACGATGATCTCCTGCGCGAGGAACATCACGTCGACCGCGTGCTCGAACGACTCAACGTCGAACGTGCCGTCCGCCCGACGGAACTTCATGAGGTTCAGCGATGCCAGGTTGCAGGCCGAGTCGTCGACGTGCATGTACTCGCTGCACGGGTTGGACGCGTTGATCCGTCCCGAGTTCGGGCTCGTGTGCCACTGGTTGATCGTGGTGTCGTACTGGACGCCCGGGTCGGCGCAGCGCCACGCCGCCTCGGCGATCTCGCGCATCAGCTGCCGCGCCGGGATCGGGTCGCCGATCGGCGCTCCGGTCACGCGGCCCGTCAGCTGCCAGTCCTCGTCATTCTCGACCGCCTGCATGAACCGCTCGGTCACCCGGACCGAGTTGTTGGCGTTCTGGTACTGGATCGAGTAGAAGCCCTCGCCGTCGATCGACATGTCGAAGCCGGCGTCGCGCAGGGCCGCGGCCTTGTCCTCCTCCTTGGCCTTGCACCAGATGAACTCGCGGATGTCGGGATGATCGACGTCGAGGACGACCATCTTGGCCGCCCGCCGGGTCTTGCCGCCGGACTTGATCGTGCCGGCCCAGGCGTCGGCGCCGCGCATGAAGCTCACCGGCCCCGACGCGGTGCCGCCCTTGGCCAGCGACTCCATCGAGCCGCGGATCTTCGACAGGTTGATGCCCGAGCCCGATCCGCCGCGGAAGATCATCCCCTCCTTGGTGTTCCACTCGAGGATCGACTCCATCGTGTCGTCGACGCTCAGGATGAAGCAGGCCGAGCACTGTGGGCTCTCCTCGAACCCGACGTTGAACCACACCGGCGAGTTGAACGCGGCCATCTGGTGGAGCAGGATGTGCGTCAGCTCCGCCTCGAACGTGTCGGCGTCCTCGGCAGTGGCGAAGTAGCCCCGGTCGCGTCCCCAGTCGGCGATCGTGCCCGCGACGCGGCCGATCATCTGCTGGACCGAGTGCTCGCGGGCGGGCGAGCCGAGCTGGCCGCGGAAGTACTTCTGCGCGACGATGTTCGTCGCGTTCTGCGACCAGGACTTGGGGAACTCGACGCCAAGCTGCTCGAAGGAGACCTTGTCCCCATGGCCGATTCGCGCATCCCGCACCTCCCACTCGATCGAGTCGAACGGGTGCTCGCCGGGCGCCGTGAAGAAGCGCCGGACCGAGACGCCCTCGCCCGTCCGTACGTCGGATTCGAGTTGGGTCTGGGGGGTGTGCTCCATGAAGTACTGCTCCTCTCGTTTTTCCGCAAATTCCCCTGCTTCTGTCCGGCTTTTTGTCAGCCGAGCGGGCAGTGAATGAAAGCGGAGGCCCCGGACGGAAAAACCTGGTCGGCGAGTTCGCTCCGGAATGACAATTTTACTAGGTCGGGGGACTGTCCCGGGGCCCTCGGACGACGTTCCTGGGAGGCGCGCGCGGGAGCGACGGGAGGTCCCGTGGGGGAGTGCCGGGAGGGCCCCGCGGGGGAGTGCCGGGACGGCCGGCGGGGGCGCTCGTCTGGTTAGATCCGGCCGGACATGAGCTCGCTCGACCGACGGGGCAGGCGGCCCGCGTGAAGCTGCTCGTCACCGGCGGCGCCGGCTACATCGGCTCGATCGTCGCGCAGCAGCTGCTGGCCGCCGGGCACGAGGTGACCGTGCTCGACAACCTCGAGCGCGGGCATCGCGACGCGGTCCCCGAAGGCGCGGGCTGGTCGTGGCGGACCTGCTCGATCGTCGAGGCCGTCAATGCCGCCCTCGCCGGCGGGTTCGACGGCGCGATGCACTTCGCCGCGCTGGCGCTCGTGTCGGAGTCGGTCAGCCACCCCGAGCGCTACTACCGCACGAACGTCGGCGGCACGCTGAACCTGCTCGAGGCGATGATCGCCGCCGGCGTCCCGCGGCTGGTGTTCTCCTCGACCTGCGCCGTCTACGGGCAGCCCGACGAGGTCCCGATCGCCGAGAGCGCCGTCCCGATGCCGCTGAACGCCTACGGCGCCTCGAAGCTGGCCGTCGACCTGATGATCCGCGACTTCTGCACCGCCACGGACCTCGGCGCGGTCAGCCTGCGCTACTTCAACGTCGCCGGCGCGAGCGGCGGCCTCGGCGAGGATCACGACCCCGAGACGCACCTGATCCCGAACATCCTGCGCGCGCGCTCGGCTCCGCTGCCGCGGTCAACATCTACGGGACCGACTATCCGACGCCCGACGGCACCGCGGTCCGCGACTACATCCACGTCGAGGACCTGGCCGCGGCGCACCTGCTCGCGCTCGAGGGCACGCGCGCGTCCGAGCACCGGATCTTCAACCTCGGCAACGGCAGCGGCTTCTCGGTCCGCGAGGTGATCGCCGCCGCCCGAGCCGTCACCGGGCGGGAGATCGGTACGAACGAGGCGCCGCGCCGCCCCGGAGACCCGCCGATGCTCGTCGCCGCCAGCGACCGGATCCGCTCCGAGCTCGGCTGGGAGCCGCGGAAGCCCGCGCTCGAGGAGATGGTCGCCGACGCCTGGGCGTTCGCGCAGGCGCATCCCGACGGCTACTCAAGTAGTCGCAACGATCCGCAGAGCAGTCGGCGAGCGCAGCGCGCCGGCACCACCTCTTCAGCGGGCCGCGTAGCGTCGATCATCCGGATCCGGTCCGGGTCCTCCGCGGCCAGCTCGAGGTAGGCCGCCGCGGTCCGGTCGAAGAAGTCGGCCTGCTCGCGTTCGAGGCGGTCGGGCCGTCCCGCCCGCGAGCGCGACCGCGCCGCGGCCGAGCTCCGAGTCGATCGTCAGCAGCAGAGTCCGGTCGGGGCGCGCCGTCGGATCGCGAACTCGTTGATCTCGCGCACCGGGTCGATCCCGAGCTCGCGCCCGCCTCCCTGGTAGGCGAGCGAGGAGTCGACGAACCGGTCGAGCAGGACCCAGCGGCCCTCGCGCAGGAGCGGCTCGATCGCCTCCTCGACGAGCTGCGCCCGGGCCGCGGCGTAGAGCAGCGCCTCGGTGCGCGCGCGTGACGTGCAGGTCGGGGTCCATGACCAGCTCGCGGATCCGCTCGGCCGCCGGCACGCCGCCGGGCTCGCGCAGCAGCAGCACGTCGAGGCCCCGGGCCGCGAGGGCGTCGAGCAGCGCCGCGGCGAGGGTCGTCTTGCCCGCCCCGTCGATGCCTTCGATCGTGATCAGCCGGCCGCGGTTCATGCGCGTGGCTCGCGACCCTACCGGCGACCACTACGATCGGGGGATGCTCGCAGAGCTGGAGCGCCACCCCCACGCCCGCGCGGTCCTCGCGCCGGCGCTCGAGGAGGACGGCCACGCCTCGCACGCATACCTGTTCTACGGGCCGGGCGGCGCCGGCAAGCGGGCGGCTGCCCGCGCGATCGCCGCCGAGCTGCTCGCCGCCGGGTCAGCGGATCCCGCCAGCGCGCGCGCGAGGGTCGCGTCGGGCGCCCACCCCGACCTGACGTGGGTCGCGCCGAGCGGCGCGCACGAGATCCTCGTCGCCGACATCGACGGGCCGGTCGTGTCGGCGGCGAGCAAGACGCCGTTCGAGGCGGGCTGCCGCGTGTTCGTGATCGAGCGCGTCGACGAGCTCGGCGACGAGGCCGCCAACCGGATGCTGAAGACGCTCGAGGAGCCGGCGTCGTTCGTGCACCTGATCCTGCTCTCCGACCGGCTGGCCGAGGTGCTGCCGACGATTCGTCTCCCGCTGCCAGCTGGTCCGGTTCGACGCGCCGACGGTGCGCGAGACGGCGGCGGCGCTCGAGGCGCTCGGCGAAGAGAGCGATACCGCGCTCGCCTGCGCGCATCTCGCGCTCGGGGACGGGGAGCGGGCGCGCGAGCTGGCCGGCGCCGAGGGGCACGCGCTGCGCGCCGCCGCGGAGCGCTTCGCGCGCGCGGCGATCTCGGTGAGATGGCGCGCACCGAGCCGTGGTCGGAGCTGCTCGCGGCGGTGCGCGCTGCGCGGGCGAGGCGATCCGGACCGAGCTCGACGCCCGTGCGCTCGACGAGCTCGAGCTGTACCCGAGCAAGGAGCGCAAGCGGATCAAGACCGAATGGGAGGAGCGGATCAAGCGCGCCCGGCGGCGGGTCGAGACCGCGGCCCTCGACCTCGGCCTGCAGGTGGTCGCGCTTTGGTATTCCGACCTCGCGTCCCTTGCGTGGGGCGCCCGCGACCTGATAAGGAATGTCGACCGGTTGGCGGAGCTCGATTCCGACTCGGGGGTCGACCCGCAGCGGTTGCGTGCCGCGGTCGAAGCCGTCGAAGACACGCGGTTGCGCTTTCAGCTAAACGTATCCGAGGAGCTTGCATGCGAATCGCTCGCGTATCGCTTGGAGCGGCTGCTCGCGGCATGACGCAGCGGGACGACGCGGCGTCCCCGCAATCGGCAAGCCGACGGCGAGGCGGCGAGCCCGGCCGGGTATTCCTGCGGACGCCCGTGCACGCCGATCGAGCCGAGTTCATCAGCCTGATGCGGGCGAGTCGCGCGTTCCACCGGCCGTGGGCGACCGCGCCGACGGACGACGAGGCGTTCGACGCGTATCTGCTCGACTCGCGCCGCCCGGACTTCGAGGCGATGCTCGTGTGCCGCCGGGCGGACCGGGCGATCCTCGGGTTCTTCAACCTCTCCCACATCACGCGCGGCTCGCTCCAGAGCGCCTACCTTGGCTACGCCGTCGGCAGCAGGTTCGCCAACCAGGGCTACATGCGCGAGGGGATCGAGCTCGTCGTCCGCGAGGCGTTCGTGACGCTGCGACTGCACCGGATCGAGGCCAACATCCAGCCCGGCAACCAGGCATCGATCGCGCTCGCGCGCGGCGCCGGCTTCGCCCGCGAGGGCTTCTCGCCCCGGTACCTCAAGATCGGCGGTCGCTGGCGCGACCACGAGCGCTGGGCGATCCTGGCCGAGGACTGGCGCGAGCGACGCGTCGGCGGCGACCGCGCCGTCAGTTGATATTGCAGTGTCACTTCGTTGTCACTGCCATGTGTAGTTGCAGCACGTCGCGCGGTTAGGCTGTTGGTTTGCATGCACCGGGTGTCACTCACGTTCGACGATGGCCCGAACCCGAGGTGGACGCCGGAGATCCTGCGTGTCCTCGGTGAGACCCGGCCGGTGAAGGCGACCTTCTTCGTGTGGGGCGAACAGGCCGCCGAACACGAGGACGCAATCGGCGAGATCCGCAGCGCGGGACACTCCGTGCAGCCGCACTGTTGGAGGCACTTGCGGCACCCCTCGCTCAGCGCCGCGCAGATCAGGGCCGACGTCGATCGAGTCACTGCGCTCTTGCGACGGCTCGGTGCGCCGAGCCCGAGCCTATGGCGACCGCCGTGGGGTCAGCTTCCCAAGGGCACATCGAGACGGATCGCGCGCCGGCGCGGCCTCGCGTTCGCCGGGTGGACCGCCGACAGCCACGACTGGGTCGGCAGCTCGGGGCGCGAGATGTACGCGGACGTCAGAGCTCGGATCGCCGGCCTCAACGGGCAGGAAGGGGTGGTCCTCATTCACCACAGCTACCTCGAGCCCCGGCAGGCCGCGCGGCGGTCAGACTGCGCGGGAACGGTCGAGCTGGTCAGCCCGCTGATCGACGACGACCAACTTACGTTCGCACCACTGCAGGACGGGCTGCTCGACAACCTCCACGAGCAGCCCGGCGGGGTGGCCCGCTTGCTGAACGCGACAAGCCACTCGCACCCGCGAGGCAGTCGCTGATCAGCAGTGGGTATCACGGTGACGCTCGGGACGCCGGTATTGGCGGTCGCGCTACCGAGCCTCGGACGCCGGCGACCGCACAGAGCGGCCCGACGCCGGCGGGGATCCCTGGCTCGCCCGGGGGTAGACTGCGCCAGCAGGCCGACGTAGCTCAGCTGGTAGAGCACTTCACTCGTAATGAAGGGGTCCCCGGTTCGAGTCCGGGCGTCGGCTCTGGCGAAGCGCCTGCAGTTCGGGCGATTTCTGTCTGATGGGAGCTTGGCTCCCTGTCCGTCGCCGGGCTATGGAAGCATTTGGAAGCCTCACGGAAGAGCGCCCCCGCCCCTGAGGGGAGCGAAGGCGCTGGTCGACCTGCTGACCGCCTGAGGCGCAACGCTACGTCGATCGGTCATCTGTCTCGCTTTGGAGCGCGATACGGAGGGCGCCGCACCGCGCCAGCACCGACCGGGAACGCCGCCGTCTCCAGCGGCCTTACCTCGACGCGGGCTGCCGGATTCACGCTGAAGAGCTTCGGACCGACGAGTTAAGTCCCGCTGATCGATTCGTGAGAAGCCTCACAGCCCGCTGACGGGCAACGGCGAGAATCGTGACGGTGATCCGAGCAACACGATCTGCGATCTCCCGGGTCGTCGCAGCGGGGCGAACTGCTCGGCGCGCAGCATGACGCGCAGCACGGCGGTCGAGGTCTACGGGAGTTCGCCCGGCCCGGTGAACGACTTCTAATTCGCACTTAAAAGCCGGTTGAGGGTTCACGCCGAGAATGAGCGCATTGGTCAAGTTCGCCCCCGACACGCCGGTCACGGTACGCCGCAGCAATGAGTTGGCCGTGACCACCGCCGCGTCGTCTGGGTCGTGTTCACATCAACTGTGCTGAGCCATGCGATCCGGCGTAGCCCGAGCCGACGGTACGTGAGTGCGTACACCTGGCGCTCGGTGACAGGTGCTGTCCGTGCCCGACTCTGACGAGGCTCGGGCGGTGCCACCGCCGCGCCGGCCGCGGTGGCAGCTTCTCGCGCTCGGGGCAGCGGTCCCGCTCGTGGCGGCTGCTGCGCTGGCTCTGATCGCTCCGACCGACGCAACCGTTCCACGCACCCTGCCGGCTCGTGCTCTGCTGATCGACGTCGCCGATACCCCGATGAGCCGTCCGATTCCCTCGGGCTTCATCGGTTTCTCGATCGAATTTCCCTCCTTACTCGCGTATTCCGGCGTCAACCCGGAAGTGCCGAATCCGACCTTCATCAGGCTCGTCCGGGACCTCAATCCGTCCGGGTCACCGGTCATCCGCTTCGGAGGTGACACAACGGACTGGACCTGGTGGCCGGCACCCGGCGTTCGCAAGCCCCGTGGCAGCAGATACGCCCTTACGCGCAAGTGGCTTGAGGTCACGCGCGCGACCGCCCTGGCGATGGGTGCGCACCTCATCCTGGGTATCAACCTCGAGGCCGGCAGCTCTACGGTGGCGCAAGCCGAGGCGCGAGCCTTCCTGAGGGGCATCGGGCGCAGCCTGATCGCCGGGCTGGAACTCGGCAACGAGCCAGAGGTCTACGGGAGGCTCGATTGGTACACCAACCACGCCGGAGTCGGGGTGCCGGGTCGGCCGCCCCGCTATGACTTCCATTCCTACCTCAGCGACTATGCGGCGATCAGCTCCGTGCTGCCACGCAGCGTGCCGCTCGTCGGTCCCGCCTTCGGCTCGCCTAGCTGGACGGCGGACCTGAGCCGCTATGTCGAGGCCAACCCACGGGTACGCGTCGTCACGCTTCACCGCTATCCGCTTCATCGCTGCTTCACCGACCGAGGCGAGTCAACCTACCCGACGATTCCGAACCTATCGGCTCCCATGGCCTCGAGCGGACCGGCCGTAAACCTGCAGGCGGCTGTCCACGTCGCTCACAGTCACGGTTTGACGCTTCGTTCCGATGAGCTCAACAGCGTCTCCTGCGGCGGAAAGCACGGGGTGAGCGACACATTCGCCTCGGCCTTGTGGGTGCTCGACACGCTGTTCAACATGGCCCGAGTCGGCGTTGACGGCGTGAACATTCACACGTTCCGCAAGGCTGTCTACCAACCGTTCTCGTTCACACACTCCAGCGGCAGTTGGCGCGCGCACGTCGCTCCGATGTATTACGGGATGCTGATGTTTGCCCGCGCTGCTCCGACCGGTTCTCGCCTCCTGCCGACCCACCCTGCCTCAAGCCGAGCGCTCAGGATCTGGGCGACCCGGGGCTCGGACGGGATCGTTCGGGTCGTCGTGATCAACGATTCGCCGATCGGCACGCTGGTCCTGGCGGTCCGTCCCTCGCGCGTCACGGGCGCCGCCACTCTCGAGCGGCTGGCCGCGCCCGCCCTTCGGTCGACGACGGGGGTGACGATCGCTGGTCAGAGCTTTGGTGACGCGACGACGACAGCCGAGCTCACTCGCAGCTACGAGACGACGACGCTCCAGCCGATTCAGCACCGCTACGTAATCGAGCTTCCGGCGGCGAGCGCCGCACTGCTCTCGGTGAGGACTCTGCGAGTGATGGAGACCGCCTCTCCAAACCGGGGCGGTTCGGGGCCTCCGCCGTGACGGAGCGAAGACGCCCGTGAGAGCCCCGTGGTCTAACGCGCGTAGACCGCGAAGAAGTCGCGGTCGTCCGGCGACAGGTACCGCGTCGCGGGACGGCTCATACCGGGCAGCAGCTTGGCCGGATCGCCGGCGCCGAAGGTCCCGTAGAAGTTGAAGGTGGTCCACTCGTAGTTGATGTCGAGCTCCATCGCTCGGACGGCGCCGGCCTGCTGGAGGATCTGCGCGAGGCTTTCGGCGGTCTGGATGTCGGCCGCCGCGTAGATCAGGTTGCCGTGGGCGTCGACGCCGACGCCTGAGCGCCACACGCGGACGGTGTTGCCGAGCGTCGTTCCCCACAGCGAGTCGTTCGACAGGGCGGGGTTGAGCCGGCCGTTTTCGATGATCAGCGGTAGGTTCTGGCGCGCGAAGGCGATCCCCGGGCCGGGCTCGGGGCCGCCGGTCCAGGTCCGGACGTCGATGGCGCCGTCGCTGTAGCCGATCAGCGTCGCCTGTCCGTCGGTCAGCGGCGCGTAGACGTGACCTTCCGAGAAGAAGCCGCCGCCGGAGTCCTCGAGCCTGAAGCCGCTGTTGAACGTCGCCAGCAGACTCGAGCGCAGCTGGGGAGGCACCTCCGCCGGCTGACTTCCGTCGTTGGGCGGTTCGTAACCGCCGGGGTAGAGCGCGAGCCGCGCCCGTGTGTGGTCGATCCACGCTACGCCGGCGACCAGCTGCGGATAGTTCGGGTCCGGGCGGAAGGTCGTGACCAGGACCGGTGGCGCGCTAGCGACCAACGGCCCGGTTCGGTGCCACTGCCCCTCGCCCGGGAGCGCGGGCGTGATCACCGGGGCAATCGGCGCCGGCGCGTAGGCCGCGACCCGAGCCGGCGCGCCAGTCCCAACTGGCGGGAGCCGCTTGAGCGGCGGGCCTCCGGTCGACGGTGAATTCAGCGAGTAGTAGATGCTTTCGATGTCCGATACCACGCCCGCGGCCCCGTTGTCGCGCAGCCACTCGACGGTCCGCACCCCGAACGAGGTGTTTGAGGGGCCAGCCATCGCGCCCCAGAACGACACGACCAGATCAACCAGGAGGATGAGCGCGGTGAGCACGACGATCCGTCGCGCACGGAGCCGAACCGCCGACGGCAGCGGATGGACTCGAGCGCGGGATCGCGACGCACCTTGTGGACGCGTTGCGCCCGGGGTGGCAGATCGCACGGTCGGCGGGAAGTGCCACGGGTCCGCACGTGACTCACGGCCCAGCTCGTAGGCGATGATCCGGGCCTCGTAACTTTCGATCGCCTCGCGATTGGGGCTAGGCATTTCCCTTCTGAGCACGTTTCGACCACCCACCGGCCGCTCCCTGCCCGCGGGCGGGGCGATGAGAGCTTTCTAAGCTCAGCGGACGTACACCGCGAAGAAGTCCCGGTCGTCGGGCGTCAGGTACCGGGTCGCGGCGCGATCCATGTCGGCGAGTAGGTTCGTCGGATCACGCGCGCCCGGGTAGCGATACGTGATGAAGCTGGTCCAGTAGGTGTTGATGTCGAGCTGCATCGCACGGACGGCACCGGCGCGGATCATGATCGCCGCGAGCGACGCGACCGTCTGGTCGTTGGCGGCCGCGTAGATCAGGTTGCCGTGGCGGTCGACGCCGACGGCCGAGCGCCACACCATGATCGCGTTGCCGACCGTCGCGCCCCACTCGGGACCCTCGGATAGATGAGGGTTCGGGCGGCCGCCGTTGACGATCAGCGGCAGGTTCTGCCGCGCGTACAGCACATTGGGCGGAGCGCCGGGTCCTGCACGCCACGAGATCACGTCGACGCGGCCATCGCGATAGCGGACGATCGTGGCCGTGTTGGGCTTCATCGGCGCGTACGTATGTCCGTCATAGGCGAACCCACCCCCGGAATCTCTCAGCTTGAACGCGCTGTTGAAGGCCGCGACGAGGCCGGCTCGCATCCTGACCGGGACCTCCGCCGGCCCGCGCGAGGGCATCCTCACGGCGGGCTCTGACATGCCCGGGTAGAGCATCACGTTCGTGCGCGTGTGGTCGATCCAGGCAACGCCTGCGACCAATTCCGGGTAGTCCGTCTCGGGGCGGAAGCTCGTGATCAGCACCGGGGGGCGTGAGCCGCCGCCGGCGAACGTCGAGTGCCAGACGCCCTCGCCTGGAAGCGCTGGATGGATCACCGGAGCGATAGCCGGCGGTCGGTAGTGCCGGATCGGGGGGCGGTGGTGCCGGATCTGCGGGATCTGAACCGGTCTCACCGCGACGGCGCCGGCCTGCCTGGGCAGCGCCTTCAGCGGCGGACCGCCCTTGCTCGGCGCGGTCAACGAGTAGTAGACGTTCTCCACGCGGTCCACCAAGCCCCGCGCGCCGTTGTCGCGCAGCCACTCGACCGTCCGGATCCCGATGCTCGAATCCGATCGTCCCGTGAGCGCGCCGACGTACGAGACCAACGCCGGCACCAGACAGATCGCGGCGGCGATCGTCGCGATCCTACGAACGCGCTTCACTTGCCGTCCCGTCGGGCGCGAGCCCCGGCTCGATGCCACAAACGGCGCATGACGGTGCGATAGATCAAACGACTCTGTCGTCCTGACTGTCATCGTCGGCAACCTTGTCACACCGGAGGACAACGAGGCTAAGGGATTCCTGAGAGCGTCCTCATCGTTTGTCATAGGTGAGAGCGTCCTCATTGCTGTCACAGGTTGCGCTTACACAACGCTCTTACCTTCCCGTCATGAAGTCCGCTGACGCCGGCTGTGCCGGCCTGCGCGAAGCGCGCCGGCGTCGCCCGGGCGCGGTTATCGCGACGATGCGGCCTAAGCAGTGGATCAAGAACGCGTTGGTGGTCGCGGCGGCGGGGGCAGCCGGTGCGCTCGGCCACGACGACACCCCCGGGCGCGTGATCGTGGCCTGCGCCTCGTTCTGCCTGCTCGCCTCCGGGATCTACGCGATCAACGACGTCAGCGACGCAGAGGAGGATCGTCGCCATCCCCGCAAGCGCTTCCGACCCGTCGCGGCGGGAGAGATAGACCCTCGATTCGCGACGGGTCTCGGCCTGTCGTTGGTGCTAGCCGGGCTTCTGCTGTGCGCCGCGATCGGGCCGCTTCTAGCGCTCATCGGAGTCGGGTACGCCGCGCTCACACTGTCATACACGCTCGTGTGGCGGCATCTGATCGTGTTCGACATCTTCGCGGTGGCGGGTGGGTTCGTGCTGCGCGCCGTCGCCGGTGGCGTGGCGGCGCCGGTGACCCTGTCGCGCTGGTTCCTGCTGGTCGTGACCAGCTCGGCGGTGCTCGTGGCCGCGGCCAAACGCTACGCCGAGCTGCAACGGACCGACGGCCGGCGCGATCGCCGACGACGCGTGCTCGACTCCTACACCCCGAGGGCGTTAGAGCTGATCATCGCGGGCGCGACAGCCGTCGCGCTGCTCGCGTACTGCATGTGGGCGTTCTCGCTGCCCGCCGTACGGGGAATCCCGTGGCGTCCGCTGACGATCCTGCCATTCGCCGCGTGCCTGCTCCGCTACGGCGAGCTCGTACATCGTGGAGCCGGCGAGGCACCCGAGGACGTGCTGCTCTCCGACCGACCGCTGCAGCTCGCGGGCCTGGCATGGGTGGCCCTGTTCGCGCTGGAGGTCCATGCAGCCGGCTGACACGGAGTTCGTTCGCCCGCGCGCGATCGCGTGGACGCATTCGGTCATCGCCGGATGGGGTGACGGCCGGGGCGTCGGCGTGACGATCGTTCGTCCCGAGGGCGTTGGGGAGCTGCGCGCCGCGCTGCGGTCGGCGGCCCACCTGAACGCTGTCCCCCGAGGGATGGGTCGCAGCTACGGTGACGCGGCGCAGATCTCCGGTGGGCTAGTGATCGAGACAACCCGGCTGAAGCGGATCGCGCTCGATGCCAAGGGCGGGACGGTCATCGCGCAGGCCGGGGTCACGATCGGCGAGCTCTTGCGGGAGGTTGTCCCCGCCGGCTGGATGGTCCCAGTCGTGCCAGGTACTCAGCATGTCACCGTCGGCGGGGCGATCGCGAGCGACATCCACGGCAAGAATCACACCACCGCGGGGACATTCGGGACGCATGTCGAGGCGATCTCGCTTCTGCGGGGGGATGGCGAGCTCGTCGAGCTTCGGCCCGGGATGCCCGACGGACACTTCGAGGCGACGCTCGGGGGCATGGGCCTAACCGGCATCGTCATCGACGCGCGAGTCAAGCTCAGCCGAGTCCGGGGCGCGATGGTGTCGGTCGACGCCGACCGGGTCCGCTCGCTGGACGACGCGCTTGCGGCACTCGCGGCGCGCGGGGGGCCACACCGCGTCGCGTGGCTCGACCTGCTGTGCGCACAGCCCGGACGGGGAGTGGTGACACGCGCGGAGCACATCGATGCGCCCGGCGAGGGCGCCGCGGTCGTGCGCTCGCGCGGGACCGTGCCGCGCGGCTGGCCTGGCGGCGCGCTCCGGCCGGCGACGGTTCGCGCCTTTAATGCGCTCAAGTACGCGAGCGCGCCCGCCACGGAGCGGGGCCGACCCGAGCCACTCGGCCGGCACATGTTCCCGCTGGACTCGCTCGACGCATGGCCCCGCCTGTACGGTCCGCGAGGCTTTGTCCAGTACCAGCTGGTTGTGCCCACCGGCGCAGAGCGCGTGCTCGACCTCGTCATCGAGCGGCTACACCGGGAACGGGTGCCCTGCTATCTCGCGGTGCTCAAGGACTTCGGTCCCGCGAACGGCGCACCGCTTTCGTTCCCGCTCGAAGGGTGGACACTCACGCTCGACATACCGCGGTCCGCGCCGGGGGTCGAGCCGCTGCTGCAGGGTTTCGATGGCGCGGTCGCCGAGGCCGGCGGTCGCGTCTATCTGTCGAAAGACGCCCGGCTGCGCCCGGAGACGTTGCGAGCGATGTACCCCCGGCTCGACGAGTGGCGCGCCGCACGCAACCACGCCGATCCCGAAAGGGTCTGGTGCTCGGATCTCGCTCGCCGCGTGGGTCTGTTATGAGCGATGCGCTACTCGTCGGCGGAACGTCTGAAATCGGGCTCGCGATCGTCCGGCGATTGGCGGCCGAACGGGTGTGGCTCCTCGGCCGCGACCCTGGCCGACTCGCGAGCGCAGCGGCCGAGCTCGACGGCGCCGCGGTCGAGGTCCGTCTGCTCGACGCCGACGACATCGCTTCGCATCGCCAGGCGATCGAGCGGGCGTTCGCGGACGCCGACGGGTTCGACGTGGTCGTGATCGCGGTCGGCGTGCTCGGGGCCCAGGCCGGGCTCGACGCCGATCCCGACGAGGCGATCGACGTGATGCGCGTGAACTTCGTCGGCGCCGGCTCGCTGCTCCTCGAGTGCCTTCGCCGGCTGCGGCAGCGCGGCGAGGGCACGCTCGTGCTGCTGTCGTCGGTCGCGGCCGAGCGCCCCCGCGCCTCGAACCCGATCTACGGAGCGGCCAAGGCGGGCCTCGACGCGCTTGCCCAGGGTCTCTCCGACGCGATCGCCTCGAGCGGTGTGCGCGTTCTCGTCGTCCGCCCGGGATTCGTCATGACCCGGATGACCGCCGATGTCAAGCCGGTCCCGTTCGCGACGACGCCGGAGGTCGTCGCGACGGCGACGGTCGCCGCCCTACGCGGACGCCCGGGAACGATCTGGGTACCCGGCCGGCTGCGGCTGATCTTCGCGATCCTCCGACATCTGCCCCGCGGGATCTACCGAAGGCTCCCGTTGTGAGATCCAACGTGTTGCTGGTAGATGTCGGCATCGCGATCGTCGCCGCGATCCTCATCTTGACGGTCACTCCCGGCCTGGCGGTGGCAGCAATAGTCGCGATCGCGGTATTGACCGCGTGCGCGATCAGCTTCAGACGGGAGTCGCGTCGCCGACGCCGCACTCGAGACGCGCGGCGGCGCGCGTCCCGGCCCCCTGGACGCGCCGGTCCGTCGTCTCCCCGGCGAAGCAATCGCACATGACCCACACCGATTGGTGCAGCCAGGTTCGTGTGCCCCGAGCTCAGTTGACGAAGTGCGCGCTCAGCACGATCGCCAGCGCCAGCCCGATCGCGGCCGCGCTGAATACGGCGAGCCACCGCCCGGCTGCGCCCGGCGCGACGGTGAGGTGGCTGCTGTGCACGGCGCGCAGGGACTTGCCCAGCCGCGGCAGGTGAGAGAGCACGTGCAGGCCCGCCACGGTGATCCAGATGACGAAGCTCGCTTTGTGGATGAGCATCACCTCCGGGCTGCGGGAGGCTCCTTCGAGCATCAGCACGAAACCGCTTAGGAACAGCGACAGCGTCGAGAGCACGAGCACCGGCGCCATCAGGCGCGGCCCCACCTTGGGCGGGCCTTTGCGGCGGTAGGCGGGGTCGCCCGAGTAGTAGCGGGCGACGCGGTAGCCGGTGGCGCCCAGCTTGAGGCCGACCGGACCTGCGAGCAGGATGCCCACGAACATGTGGACGTCGAGCAGCTGGTGGATCCGCAGGATCGTGATGCCCATGACAGCGAACAGGCCAATCAGCACGACGCCGACGGTGGCTACGAGCTGCTCGTTGCCGGCCGTTCCGCCGCCGACCCAGGAGATATGACGACGCCGCCGGCCGCGCGTGGCCGAGCGGCGGACGGTTGGGGAAGGTTCGAGAGTGGGGGGGGAATTTTCGAGTGTCGACGGCATGCCGCTTCATTCAGGGAAACGCAGCAGCGTCGAAGGCGCTTCTATGAGGATGCGTTAACCATCCACTCGTAACGGCGCGAATCAGTAGATAGCGAGCGCTAGGATTTGGGTGCTCTTATCACGAGCACAATTGGTCCTGTCGTGAGCCCACGAGAAGTCAGGAGCACCGCTGCCAACCACGGCGATGTGCTCACGGCGATCTCGGACGGAATGGTGTTGCTGCTGAAGGAGTTCTACGGGCGCGGGCCGACGCGGACGAAGTCCTACTACGAGGACGATCTCGTCGTGTGCGTGCTACGTGGCGGCTTCTCGCGCGTGGAGCAGACGCTGCTCGAAGGCGGTCGCGGCGCAGCTGTTATCACACAGCGAATGGAGTTCCAGGAGCTGATGAGGGAGCGCTTCGAGGCCGTGATCGAGCATGCGACTGGCCGGCGGGTGATCGGATTCATGAGCGGCAATCAACAGCACCCTGACATGATGTGCGAGGTGTTCATCCTCGCCCCGACCGATCTCGTCGACCATCATGAGATCCCGGCGAGCCGGGCGCCGGAGGCCTCCTGACTGACGCGGCGTCTCGCGCAACGACCCGATCGCGCGGTGGGTTCGGGCGCTTGACTTGAGGAGTATGGTCAGTTCTTGAGGGCATCCGTTGTGAGGTCGGCCCCCATTGGGCGGGCAGCACAACCTGACTTCTGAGGTTCCCCTAACCCGGAGGTCGACATGTCCAGTGGTGGCGTCGCGCCCGAACCCCCGCCGTTCCATCCGGTCATCCACGGGATCCTGCTGGCGGGCCGCAGGCCGCGCTTCCTGAGCGCGCACATCACCGGCGGGCATGGATCGGGCTCGCAGATTACCGAGGCGCCGACTTGGTCGCCGCCGGGCAAGATCGCCGCCAATTACCTCGCGCCGTACCTGGAGAAACACGACCGTCTCGCGAGGACCAACGCATGATCGCCGCGATCGTCAATTTGAATCATCCGGCGAACACCGTGCATTGGCATTTCTTCTCGATGTCGGTGGCCAATGTCGTGGTGATCGTCTTGTCGTTGGTCGTATTTGCGGTTGCGATCCTCGCGCCTTTCCCTCGGCATGGAGGAACCGCGCGATGAGCGCCGCAAACGGAAAGTCGACGTCTGTGAACGGAGAGCCGACGTCTGTGAACCGGAAGTCGTGGACGGAGAAGGTCCGCGACCGCGCCGTGGGGGCGTTACCACCCGAGAAGCTGCTGCCCGACAGCCAGCCGTCGTACATGTCGTCGTGGATCTACGTGTTCGGGGTGCTGACGCTCACGTCGCTGATCGTGATCGTCGCGTCGGGTTCGATCCTAGCCTTGAAGGGGCCGGGGTGGTGGCACTTCACCGGTATCGGTCACTTCTTCAACAGCATTCATCTGTGGTCGGTGGAGTTGTTCTTCTTCTTCATGGTGATCCATTTGTGGGGGAAGTATTGGATGGCTGCGTGGCGCGGCGGCCGCGCCAGGGTCTGGATGACCGGTGCGGTCGCGTTCGTAGTCGCGGTGCCATGTGCGCTGACCGGCTACGTCTCCCAGCAGAACTTCGACGCGCAGTGGATCGCGACACAGGCAAAGGACGGGCTGAACGCTGCCGGGGTCGGCTCGTTCTTCAACGTCACGAACTTCGGCCAGATGTACAGCTACCACGTGTACCTGCTGCCGCTTGCGGTCGTCGCGATCGTGATCGCGCACGTCCTGCTCGTGCGCAGGCACGGAATCGTGCCGCCTTTCCAGCTGTCCGACCGCGGACAGCCGACAGCCCGTGAGCCCGAGCCGGCGCCAGAGCCCGATTCCGTTCCCGCGAGCGGGCGTGCGTCATGAGCCGCGAGAGCCGCCGACGCGAGGACGAAGCCGCCCGCGAGTGGAAGGGCGCGTACAGGCGATACGACATCCTCAGGGAGGCGTCGATCGCGCTCGGCGTGGTTCTCGCACTCGCCGTGGTATTGACGCTCCTCTTCTCTTCCCCGACCTTAAGCCGAGCACCATTCAGTCATGGTCGCGCGGCGACCCAGTCGACTTCGTCACCACCGCGACGACCGAGTTGGATGGCTCGAGCGGAACCGGCGGCTACGGCCCGCCTTACAACCATGCCTCTGACGGCCAGCACATCGGTTTCATCTATCTGGCGAAGTGGCTGGGGGTGAGCCACCCGATCAACTCCGCTCAGGACTTCGTACTCGCACCACTGCGCTCGATTACCGGCGAGCCCGCGCTGCAGAGCGCAGTCTCCGCGTATCAGGCCGCCCCCGCGCACACTCAGACGAGCTGGACGAGCGCGTACGAGACAGCGCTTGGCGACGCAACCGCCAACCCGGACGGCTCGATCAAAGTCAAACCCGGTAACTACGGGCCGCTCCCGGCGATGATGAGCTCTCTGCTCACGTTCGCCCAGAGTGGCGGGCTCGACGGAGCGCTGCTGACCAGCAAGCAGTTCTACCAGACCGACTACACGAAACCGCTGCTGTTCATGGCCGACGGTGGGGTGCTCGCGACCCGCGCCCAGCAACAGCATCTGCTCGGCACCCAGTGGGGAATGATGAACGAGACCGGCAGCTACCCCGGGCAGGTCTGGCTGTGGCTGTACACCTTCTGGTACCAGATCAAACCGTTCTCGACCTCGGCCAACGCCGACATCCTCGTGATGGCCGTAATGGGCGCGCTGAGCCTCGCGTTCATCCTGATTCCATTCATCCCCGGCGTCCGCGATCTTCCGCGCAGAATCCCGATCTACAAGCTGATCTGGCGCGATCATTACCGCACCCAGCAAGCCGGCGGTCCCTAGCAATAACGAAAACGGATCGGACCACCCGATGATTCGACCCGTCAACCACCTCTCAGACGAGTCTTCCCAGTCCGTGCTCGTTCGCGCGGCGCTGGGATCAAGGTTGCAACGCTCGTCTGCACTCCGCGCGGGGCGGCGGTTGAAATCGATGGCATCGATCCCGCGGTCCGTGTCGGGCAGATCCGGCAGGTCTTCGGGCACGTGGGCGGCTCCCCAACGGCGGCTCGCGAACGTACGACTAATCGCGCTCGATGCGGCTGAGATACCGCGGCCGAGAACGCGTTCTGGCTGGCGCGGACGCGAGCGATCTTGACGGTTCCTGTCTCGGCCAACGATCGTGATGACACCGGGGGGATCGCCGAATAGGCTTTGCCGAGAAGCGAATCAGTCTGAACGGACGATGACGGCCCATCCCGCCACGAGTCACGGTTTCTGGGTCGTGCCGTCCGTTGCGGCGGTCTGGTAGGAGCGAAGGGAGCGACGATGGCTGACAAAGGTGAGCGTGCTCGCCGAGAAGGACCGGCGACACGGGGACTCCCGCCCCCACCGAGGAGTGGTTGCTCGCGTCAAGACCGGGCGGACCGATGTTGCTTCACGCCCGTGATGGTGCAGAAGTTCCGACCGGGCCTGAGCCATGCCTAACCGCAGGTCTCGCTCCGGAGAGATCAGTGTTGACCGTGCCATGCCGTCTGCTGCCCAGGTCGAGGCGGCCGAGCGCGGGCGGCCGACTCATTCCCGAGAGCCGCATTCTGGGGGGAGTGCGGGCCGCTTGAACTGGCTGCGGGCTGGGGTGCTGGGGGCCAACGACGGGATTGTGTCTGTGGCCGGCATCGTCATCGGGGTGGCGGGAGCCACGACCGCTCGCGGCCCCATCTTCACCGCTGGACTCGCCGGCCTGGTCGGCGGGGCGGTGTCGATGGCGCTAGGTGAGTACGTGTCGGTCTCCAGCCAGCGCGACAGCGAGCGGGCGCAGATTACACAGGAGAAACGTGAACTCGCCGACTCCCCGGAGGATGAACTGGCGGAGCTGACTGCGCTGTACGAGGCCAAGGGCCTTTCGGCTGCCACCGCCCGCACTGTCGCCGACGAACTCACCGCCCGTGGGGCCTTAGCCGCCCATTTGGACGCCGAACTGCACATCGACCCCGCTGACATCCCGAGTCCGGTCCAAGCCGCTGGCGCTTCAGCGCTTTCGTTTGTATCCGGCGCTCTGCTGCCGATGCTGGCCATCCTGCTGCCGCCGGCCGACCTCCGGGTCCTGGTGACGTTTGCCGTTGTCCTGCTCGCTCTGGCCCTGACCGGCGCCCTCAGCGCCCACCTTGGAGGCAGCAACGTCCGCCGCGCCGTGACGCGGGTGGTCATCGGAGGCGCGCTCGGGCTCGCCTTCACCTACGGCATCGGGCACCTGTTCGGCACCGCGATTGGCTAAAACAGCAAACGACAGACGGCTGGCATGAGCCCCGGCGAGATGTGTCTCGAATTGCGCCTCGGGGCCCCGGGCTTGCATCCACACCGTTTGACCACGACCGGGCGCTGATCCGCCGCGCCGGCATGCTCCTGATCGAACAGAACGACTGTCATGAAGGCTGGCGGCCGCGGCAGCGGTTCGTCCTCCTCGCGCCGCAGACTCGGCGCTGTTCAGTTCACCGTTTCCTGACGCGAGGAGGACTTCATGCAGTATCTCGGCATCGACTGGGGAACCCGACGCGCGAGCTGGTGCGCGATCAACGAGCAGGGCGCGCTGCGAGAGGGGTCAATCCCGGCCGAGCAGGACGGCCTGTCTCGACTGGCGTTGACGCTCGGCGCCGCCGACGTGTGCGGGTGCATCGAGATGATGAGCGGAGCGGTCTGGGTCCGCGACCAGCTCGCCACAGTCGGCTGGGACATCCGCCTTGCCGACGCGCGCAAGGTCAAGGCGATCGCGCCGCTGGCGTGCAAGACCGACCGGGTCGACGCGCGCGTGCTCGCCGACCTGGTGCGCCGCGACCTGGTCCCAGAGGTGTTGGTGCCGTCGGTGGAAGAGCGCGCGAACCGCGAGCGTTTACGTCGCCGCTCGCACCTCGTCCGGTTGCGTACTTCGTCGATCAACCGGACCTTTGGGCTGCTGACCCAGTGGGGTTTGCGCCGCAACCTCACCGCCCTGCGCAAGCCCGACACGATCGACGAGCTTGCCGAGCACGGTGTCCCTGAAGTCTGGCTGCAGTCGATCGTCACTCTGCTTGGCGTGATCGATGACCTCGACAAGCAGCTTGCGCCACTCGAGCAGCAGCTGCGGCCGCACCCCCGCAACGACCCACGCGTTCAGCTGCTGATGACGATCCCCGGCGTCGCTGAGCTGCTCGGATTGACACTCGCCTCAGAGATCGGCGACATCGCACGCTTCCCCAGCGCCCGACAGCTTGTCGGTTACTCCGGCCTGACCCCCACGATCAAGCAGTCCGGGCAAAGCTCGCGCACCGGCCGAATCTCAAAGGCCGGCCCGAACACGCTGCGCTGGGCCGCGGTCGAGGCCGCCCAGCAGGCTTGGCGGCCCAGCAACCCGTGGCACCGGCTCTACACCGACACCAAGACCCGCCACGGCAAGGCCAACCCCGCCAAGGCCGCCGTCGCGCGCAAGATCCTCATCGCCGCCTGGCACATCCTCGCCCGCCAGCAGCCCTTCAAGCCAAGCCGCGCCGCCGCATGACGCGGCGCGCTCCGGTCCCGGCAAGCTCCCCCATTCGTCTGGCCCACCGAGGCCCACAAACGATCTGAGAAGCCGGGACAGCTGCAACACGACCACGTGCGCCTGCAGAGCGCCGAAAGAGACCTCAGCACCAACTGCCCCACGCCCCCCACGACCGACAGGAGCTCAAACAGCCCCGAGCATGCCTTGACATCCACATCGCCTTCAAAGAGACGAGTGGCTCGTCCAACGCCGATACCTCTCAGACCACTCCGTCCGCCAAGTTCTCTCTCCGCGCGGCGGAACAGAACAAGCTCGCTCGAACAACAACAAAGAGGAAGTCGCCACCCTCAACCCCGCCTGAGAACCCAACGTCCTAACGACGATCACCGGCTACACCTAGGAACGATGGGGCGGATTCCAGCTGACGTTGCAACACCAACGCGTTTCTGGAGGTTGCGATGCGGGACAGACGACGGCGGGCGAGCGGGGTTCAAGCGGAGAAGCAGCAGCGGTATCTGCAGCTGATCGCGCAGGGCCTGAACAACAGCGAGGCGTGTCGGTTGGTCGGGATCAACCGGAAGACCGGGAACCGGTGGCGGTACGGCCGGCGGGTCCGCAATTCCGCCGGGGCGCTTGTCATTTATCCGGCGGTGAAAGCCAAGGAAGCCAGGCCGCGGAGCCCGCGGTATCTCTCAGAGCAGGAACGCATCCACATCGCCGATCTGTTCGCGGCGAAAGTCACGGTTCGCGGGATCGCCGCGGAATTGGGACGCGCACCGTCGACGATCAGCCGCGAGATCCGCCGCAACTGCGACCCCGACGGGCGGTATCGCCCTCATCACGCCGAGCACGCCGCCAAGCTGCGAGCGTGCAAGCCGCGCAAGCGACGGATTACCGTCGACAGCGTGCTGGCCCAGACGGTCCAGCGGCTGCTGGCGAGGCGTTGGAGCCCGGAGGAGGTCGCGCACGAGCTCCGGGTCATCTTCGCAGGGCAGCCGTTGCGGTGGCTGTGCAAGGAGTCGATCTACCAGGCGATCTATGACGCTGCGGTCACGATCACGCGGCCGGCGCGTCGTCGCCGCCGTCGCCGGCGTCTGCTCGGTCTGCAGCGCCGCGGGCGGCTCACGGCGATGCGGATGATCGACGAGCGGCCAATCGAGGTGGAGGACCGTGCGCAGCCCGGTCACTGGGAGGGCGATCTGATCATGGGCGCCGGGAACCGCTCGGCGATCGGGACGCTCGTGGAGCGCACCACCAGGTTCCTGATCCTGCTGCCGTTCACCGACGCTGTCGCGAGCACCGAGGGTGTCCGTCACGCGATCACCGCCGCGCTGGCGGAGCTGCCGGCCGGGTTGCGGCGGACGCTGACCTGGGATCAAGGCAAGGAACTTGCGCTACACCCGCAGATCACCGCTGCCACAGGGACGGACGTGTTCTTCTGCGACGCGCACTCACCGTGGCAGCGGGCCAGCAACGAGAACATGAACGGGCTGTTGCGCGACTACTTCCCGAAAGGCACTGACCTGAGCGTCCACACCCTCGAGGACGTCGTGCGGATCGCAGCAGAGGTCAACGACCGGCCACGCAAGACGCTCGGCTGGCAGCGCCCAGCGGAGCTGTTCGCCGCCGCGGGCGCGGCCGCCTGACGGAGCCGCCCAAACAAGCCGCGCACGCGCGCGGGGATCGACTCCGGCTCGGCCCTCGGGCCTCACCTCCGTCGAACCCCGCGCGCGTCAGCTACCCGCCGGCTTCGCCCTGGGGCGGAGTCAGGGTGGTTTCGTGACCAACCGCGCAGAACGGGTGATCAAGAGGCCTTCGCCTGCTCGCCATGTCGGTCATCGGCTCCGTGCCGACGCCCACTGCAGCTACGATCACAGCGTTCATCTGTTGCGACGTTGACTGGCATTCCCACCATCGCGCCGGGGCCAGTGCAAGCCATCGTTTCTATACACCACACAACGCGACTTGACTGACCTCCACGATCCGGCGGATCCTGCACCAGGCGGGGTAGATCACCCCCGGAGCCGCGCAAGCGACCCCGCTCCTCGTACGTGCGCTTCCAGGCTGCGCAGCCGAATGAGATGTGGCAATCGGACTTCATCCACCCATATCGACCCCAACAAGACCTACTGGCGCAACCAAAACACAGAACCCGGCCGCTGGCCGAGCTCCCAAAACTGAGACCGATGTCGCGACTCATCTGAGACCTATGTCCCGACTCATCACAACAGCGGAGAGGGGGGGATTCGAACCCCCGATGGACCGAAGGGCCCATACCGGTTTTCGAGACCGGCGTGTTCTCCCAGGCGACGTCCATTGAGCGTCCATTAGGTTCGTTTCGTCCGCTAACCGGGCATTCACGGACGTATATTCAGAGTTTGGCTGTTTGCAAGACTTTCATGCCGTTTCGTTGGCAGCCGTGAACTCTCGTGATGCTGTTGTCTTTCACTCGTAATGAAGGGTCCCCGGTTCGAGTCCGGGCGTCGGCTTTGACGCAAAAGCCCCGCAAACGCGGGTCGTTTTGTAAGCGTTCAGTTGGTGGGGGGACATAACTTTGCTTCGTCGAATTAGGGGGTGTGGAGCGGGCTGAGGCGGAGGCGATCTTTGACGCGGGGCGTGAGGTCGTGGTTGAGGTGTTGTTGCGGATGGATCGTCAGATCCAGCAGTTGACTTCGCAGGGTCGATCGGCTTGAGCGGGAGTTGCGGAAGAGTTCGCGGAATTCGTCGCAGCCGCCGAGTCGGGACAGGCCGAAACCGCCGTCGCGGCCGAAGGGCCGGTCGGGTCGCAATCCGGGCGGGCAGCCGGGGCATGAGGGTCACGGTCGGGAGTTGTTGCCGACGTGGGCTGCGGATGAGGTGGTCGTGCATTGGCCCTCGTCGTGCGGGTGCGGGCATGTGTTCTCAGATCGGGAGCGGGTGCCGGTCGGTGATCCGTTCCGTCACCAGGTCGAGGAACTGCCGGAGATCGCGACCGTGGTGGTCGAGCATCAGTGCCAGCGGCTGCGCTGCCCGGACTGCGGCGCCCGGCAGCGGGCGCCGCTGCCGGCCGAGGTCGCGGCAAGCGCGTTCGGCCCGCGGTTCGGAGCGGCGATCGTGACTCTGTCGGTGCGTAACCGTGTCTCGCGCCGGGACGTGGTCGAGCTGTGCGAGCAGTTGTTCCGCGCGCGGCTCAGCATCGGTACGGTCGACGCGATGATCGCGCGCGCCGGCGACGCGCTCGAGGCCCCATACGACGATCTGCTCGGCCGTGTCCGCCGCTCGAGGAGCGTGAACATGGACGAGACCGGCTGGCGGCTACAAGGCCAGAAGCGGGCGCTGTGGGGTGCGTTCACCAGCAGGCACGCCGTGCTGCGGATCAAAGCCGACCGTCACGAGGACCACGCCCGCGAGTTGCTCGGCGACAGCGAAGCGATCGTGACCTCGGATCGCTGGTGGGCATACAACCACCTCCCGCTCGCCCGCCGCCAAGTCTGCTGGGCGCATCTACGCCGCGACTTCCAAGCCCACGCCGAAGGACTCGCCTCAGAGAACCAGTTCGGCGAGCACGGCCTCCGCGTCTGCGACGAGCTGTTCTGGTCCTGGGAGATCTACCAGCACACCCACGAACGCAAAGAACTGCGGCGCCGGATCCGGCCGCTGCGACGCGAGCTGAAACCGATCCTCCGCCAATACGCCACGCTATAAGCACACGCGTGGGCTCGCCCACAACCTCCTCAAAGTCTGGCCCGCGCTCTGGACATTCACCAACCACCCGGGCGTCCACCCGACCAACAACCACGCCGAACGGGCCCTCCGCGGCGCGGTCATCTACCGCAAGCTCTCACTCGGCAGCCAAAGCCAAGCCGGCGAGACCCGAATCGCCCGACTGCTCTCCGCCCACACCACCTGCCGCATCCAGGGCCGCAACCTCCACCAATACCTCGCCGACCTGCTCACCGCCACCGCCCGCGGCGACCCCCCACCCCTCCTCGCATAACCATTCAACGACCCTCGAACCGAGGGACTGAACGCTTACGTCGTTTTCACGTATCGGGGGCACTTGGGACTCCATCCAGAACATCAGATAGCCGCTGGCGGGCCGATCTCGAGGACCCGCTCGCCCTCGAGGTCGATACCGCCCAGGTAGGCGCGCTCGCCGCCGCGGAGATCCCAGGCGCGGTCGGTCTCGACGAGGCCACGTCCGGAGATCTCGATCACATGGGAAAAGAGGCAATCATCGGCCTGCACGCCTGACCTCGGCCGTCACGTACAGGCCGTCGGGCGCCGTGCCTACTGGCGCATCTTTCCCAACTCGGCGCGTGAACCGGATCTGCGGAGCCTACTCCGTGGATTCGGCGGGCATCGCGGCATTAGAGTGGTTTCTTGGCCGATCCGGTACGGCAGGTCGCCACCGCGCCAGAGCAATTTCGGCAGCCCGGCCTCGGCCGGCGGGATGATTCCGGGTGTCGAACGGCATTCGATCCTGAGGGGCGGAGTTTCCCCCGCTTCGCCGTCACCGGCGGCTTGTAGGCGTGTCGCAGTCGTGTGCCGCAGCTCGCGACGCCGGGCAACGTTGTCACTCTCAACGAGGCTATGCGGACCCTCGCCGGTGACGGCCGGCCCACCGCGCCGCAGGAGAGGCGCGGGTGCGCACGGTCCAAGAGGCGGGAAGCGGCCGCGTCCGCGATCGTCATCACTAGGCCGAAGGCGACCTACGATGCCACCGGCGACGCGCCGGGCTGAGCGCTGCTTGGGGCTCGCGCAAATCTGCGCCGTATCGGGTTCGGCATAACTGATGCAATGAAACTGCATGCAGGAGGCGACCGAACGATGCGGGCCGCGATCCTAGGAGCCGCACGGCTTCGGTAGGGTGGGATCGGTGATTCGCCGAGGGCGACCGGTAGACGGACGATGACGCCAGCAAGCGGGCCTCGTTGCTTCCTGCACGTGCCAAGGTGCGCCGGGTCGAGCGTCACGCAGGCCGTCACTCACTCGCTGCCGCCCGGAGCCGTCAGTCCCAAGATCCAGGAGGGTCTGTTTTGGATGGTGGATTGGGATCCCGACGCCATCGATCCGCAGTGGCGCAAACACATGGTCGTCGACGACTACGACGAGCAGGAGCTGTCGGGTTATGACGTCGTCATGGGGCATTTCTCCCTGCCCCTGTTGCACCGGATCACGGCACCGTCGCTGGTCGCGACGGTCCTGCGCGAACCGCGGGCTCGAGTGCTCTCGGTTTACGCATACTGGCGTATGGCGTCCGAGCAGCCTATGTGGCAGGGGTGGTCTCTGGCGGACTTTGCGTGGCGTCCGTTTCATGAGTTCCTCGGCAGCTCACTTGTCGCCGGTGAGATCGACAACCTGATCTGCCGCATGCTGGTCGGGGGCGACGAGCGCATTCCGCTGCACGGGTTCATCGCTCCCGGCGACGTGTCCGGCGTGGCGTCGCGTGCGATCGAGGCGCTCGACTCGCTCGGGTTCGTTGGTCTTGTCGAGCTCGGGGATTCGATGTGGAGGGGGCTCTCGGCGTTCTTCGACGTGAACTTGACCTCGAGGACGGTGAACAGCACCGCCGAATGGCGCACCGCTTCCGCCGCACCGGGGATCGACGTCGCGATATCTCCCCAGACTCTCGCGCTCCTCGAGGCGCGCACAGCCGCCGACAGCATCGTGTACCGACACGCGCTGGCGGAGGCCGGATGTGCGTCCGATGGGGAGCGGATCGCCGACGCCGCGTTCGCAAACGAGCTGCCGCGTGTGGGCAACAGCATCGGCACGTCCGTGAACGTGTTCAGAGAGCGGGCGGCTGAGAACGAGGAGCTCAGGCGACAGCTGGATGCACGGGACGCAGCGCTGCGCCAAGCTGAGGAAGATCTGGCTCGACATCGCGCCTGGCTCGACGGGATCCAGGGATCGGCGAGCTGGCGACTTACGGCTCCCGTCCGAGCGGCGAAGCACCGCCTCGAGAAGATCGTCGAAGACGTCCGCCGGCCGGCCGGAGGCTGAGTCGGGCGGGCGTCGTGCCGCGTTGCTGAGTGAACGCCGCAAGATCCTCGCGTGCGTATGCTCGTCCACATGTCGAGCCAGGGCCCGCACGCGCGTTTCGCCGGACTGCGATTCGAGGACTTCCAGAGGATGGCGCGCAACGAATCGCTCAGTTCCAACGAGCGCAGCGGCTTTCCCGAGAGCTACCGCGCCGGCGCGGAGGGGGCGATTCTCGCCGACATTCTCGCGAAGCTGCCAGCCCTCAATGGCGAGGCGGCGACGGTCGTCGACATCGGCTGTGGCGCCACGCCGCTCACGCTGGCGATAGGCAAGCTGTGCAACGACCACGGCCATGAGCTGCTGCTCATCGACGGGCCCGATGTCCTAGCGCACCTGCCGGAGGCGCCCAGGGTCACGAAGCTCGCGGGTCGCTTCCCGGATCTTCCGCTCATCGAGGCGGAATGGACCGCGCGTTGCGACGCGATCATCGCCTACAGCGTCATGCAGCTCGTGTTCGTCGAAGCGAGCATCTTCGGCTTTCTGGACGCGGCGCTCGCGATGCTTCGCCCCGGCGGCCGAATCCTGCTCGGTGACCTGCCCAACCACTCGATGCGCAGGCGCTTCCTCGCCAGCGAGGCCGGGCGCGCGTTCCACCACCAGTACATGCAGACCGACGACGAGCCCGACATCAGCTGGCCCGTCCTGCCGACCTCGGAGCTCGACGACGCGTCGGTGGTGGCCCTCCTATCGAGAGCCCGGGCGGCCGGGTTCCACGCGTGGCTAATGCCGCAGGCGGCTCGACTGCCGATGGCGAACCGGCGCGAGGACCTGGTCATCGAGCGGCCATGAGCGGTCGGACGCCGTCGCGCTCCGACCTGGTCGCCCGTCCCTACACCCCCGACGACCAAGAGGTCTGGGACGAGCTGGCAGCCGTAGCCCGCGCACGCCACTTCATGTTCCAGCGCGGATACATGGACTACCACGCCGACCGGTTCACTGACGCTTCGCTGATCGTTCTCCGCGGTGGCCGTCCATGCGCCCTCTTCCCGGCCACCCGGCACGGTGAGACCATAATCTCCCATGGCGGTCTCACCTTCGGGGGCCTCCTATCCGGACCCGAGCAGACCGTCGGCCGCACACTGGGCGCCTTCGCCGCGTTGACCGAGGTGCTCCGAGAGATCGGCGCAACCCGCCTCGTGCTCAAGCCACTACCGCACATCTACCACCTCGGGGCGGCCGAGGAGGATCTCCATGCGCTCCATGCCGCCGGCGCAACGCTCGCACGCCGCGACGTCTCGGCGGTGCTGTCGCCGGCGGTCCGGCCATCTCCCGCCGGAGCGCGTCGGCGCGCGGCCGAGAACGGACGCCGAACAGGGATGGTCCTCGACGAGGACGATGACATCGAGGCGTTCATGGAACTCGTCGCGTCCGTCCTGCGCGAGCGCCACGACACGACGCCCACCCACACGGCCGAGGAGATGCGGCGGCTCTCCGATGACTTTCCTGCGGATATCCGACTGTTTACGGCACGGGTCAGTGGCGAGCTGCTCGCCGGGACCTTGGTGTTCCAGACCCCGGCCGTCGCCCACACGCAGTACATCGCCGCCGCTCCCCGGGGTCGGGAGCTGTCGGCCACCGACGCCCTGCTCAGCTACGTGATCGAGAAGCGCTACCCGGACCGCTGGTTCGACTTCGGGATCTCTAATGACCGTGACGGCAGTCTCAACGAAGGGCTCGCCCGTTACAAGGAGGCATTCGGAGCACGCGCGGTCATGTTCGACCGTTACGAGCTCGAGCTCGGATCCTGAGGGAACGCGTGGACCCCCGCGACGACGCGGTCGCGGTCCGAGACCGAGAGGTGCGGTCCGATAGGCAGGCTCAGAAGCGTGGCGCAGGCCGCCTCGGTGACCGGGAACGATCCGCGGGCCAGACCCAGGCCGGCAAACGCGCCGGACATGTGCGGCGGCTCGGGGTAGTGGATCTGGGTCGCGATCCCGTGCCCGGCCAGATGCTTCGCGAGCCGCTCGCGGTGCGGATGGCGGACGCAGAACAGGTGAAAGACGCGATCCACGCCGGCCTCGGTTGCCGGCGGAAGCGTCAGGTCCGTCACCTCGGCAAGATCGCGGCGATACGCCTCGGCGTGTCGGCGACGGCGTTCGTTCCAGTCTTCGAGGACGGCCAGCTTCACACGCAGCGCCGCCGCCTGGAGCGGATCCAGACGCGAGTTCACGCCTGGTTCGTCGAAGCGGTAGCGATCGTCCGTACGTCCACCGTAGCTCCGCAGCCGGCGCGCGCGCTGCGCCAAGGCCGCGTCGGCCGTGGTGATGGCGCCGCCGTCGCCAAAGGCACCTAGGTTCTTGGCCGGGTAGAAGGAGAATGCGGCCGCGTCGCCGAGTGCGCCCACGTCGTGGCCGCCGTGGCGGGCGCCGTGTGCCTGGGCGGCGTCGCCGAGCATGAATATCCCGCGCGACGTCGCCAGCTTCCGGAGCGGTCCAAGATCGACGGGCGTGCCGTAGAGATGCACAGGCACGATCGCGGCCGTGCGGCGTGTGATCGCGTCGGCGACCGCGGCGGGATCGATCAGCAGGTGCTCGGGCTCCACGTCAACGGGCACGACAGCCGCACCCGTGCGGATGGCGGCGAGCCATGTCGCGATGAACGTGTGCGCGGGGACAATCACCTCGTCCCCCGGTCCGACGCCGCGGGCCATGAGGGCGATCGTCAGCGCGTCGAGGCCGTTCCCGACGGCGATACAGTGGGCGACGCCGCAGAAGGCGGCGAAATCGGCCTCGAAGGCCTCGACCTCGGCCCCCCCGACATACCAGCCGGAGGCCATAACCCGGGCGCAGGCCGCGTCGAGCTCCGCCCGGAGCTCGACGTAACTGGCGCCAGCATCCAGAAAGGCGACCGTCACGATCGCCTGGCCGCTGCCAGGAACGTCTCGTGGTCGCGGATGTAGTCGTCCTCGTCGTAGTGAGCGGAGGCGAGCACGAGACACACCGATCCGCCGGAGAAGTTGTCGATCTCCCGCCACGTCATCGGTGGCAGGCTCAAGCCGATGTTGGCGCGGTTGAGATGGAAGGTGCCCCGCGCGCGCCCGGTGTCGGTGTGAACGTCGAATGACCCAGAGAGCGCGATGAGCATCTGCTTGAGCGTGCGATGCGCGTGACCGCCCCGATCAGCGCCGCTCGGGACGTCGTAGAGGTAGTAGACGCGCTTGATGTCGAACGGGACATGTCGGCCACTCTCGACGAACGTCAGATTGCCACGCGACTCGGTGACCTGAGGAAGCTTGACCAGCCCTAGCTCCACAAGCGTCAACTCTCCTGCTGCTGAGCCTTCCACTCGAGAGAGGGGTAGTAGTCGACAACCGGCTCCTCGAGCATCGCGAACCGCACGCCGATACGCAGCAGCCGCTCTCCCCAGCTCCAGTCGTTGGGCACGGCAAAAAGCCAGTCGGAATAGAGCAGCGGTACAAAGCGCAATCCAGCGTGAAACAGCGACGCCTGTACCCCCCAGCCCGCATAGCGCGGCGGCGGGCCGTCGCCCACGATCTCATCCGGCCGGTCGGGGTGCTTGAAGCGCAGCAGACCGTACGCGACCTCGACGTGGCGTTCTCGAGCAAGCGCCAGCAGCGAGTCGACGGAGCCGGGCAACAGCGCATCGTCGTCGCCGGTCGCCCCGATCCACCGGCCTTGGGCGAGCCGCATCGCAGTGTTGAACGGGTTGGTGCCAGAGATCAGCCATGCACCCTCCTTGCGGTCGGGATAGGGACCGCGATAAGGGAGGTTGACGAACTTCAGTCGGGCTTCGCCGAACGACGCGACCACTTCTGCCGTCTCGGGGGGCGCGGCATCGCCCACGATCACACATTCCCAGTTCTCGTAGGTCTGCGCGAGCACCGAGGGCAGGGCGCGATCCCTCAGGCCCTCCCAGTTGTCGAAGGTCGGCACAAGGATCGACACCAGCGGCTCGGTCTCGGTGAACGCCATTCCATAGCTGGGGTCGGCGCGTAGCTCCCACAACCGGTTCCAATTCGCCGGATCCCCGTCGCGGATTATCCGCAGCGCATGAACGAGGCGCTCGTGGTCGGTGGCTCGACGCGCCTCGGACTGCTCCAGCCTGGCATTGAGGGCCCGAACGCTGTTGCCGAGACCCTCGACTTGCTGCTGCAGTTCCGCGGCGACCCCCATCAACTGCTCGGTCCGTCCTCGGACCTCCCGGAGGTCCGCGCGCGCGTCGCGAACTCGATTCCAGGGTTGGAGGAAATCGGGCGCCATTGCGCGGGGTCTACCAGATTGCGACACCCAGCAGCGGGCCGCTGTATGCGCTGTTGAGTTCGCGTGATGGCGAACTCGAGCACCGGGAGGCGGTGCGGATCCGTGCTTGCTGCGAGGCGGTCCTACACGAGAACTGGCGCGAGGGGTCCGCTCCGCCGACGAAATCTTCTTGCCCTGGACGGCGCCGATCCGTGGCAGTGGCACTGGGACTCATGTCCTACCGCGATCGATGGCGCCGCTACGACTATCGGCGTCGCTCACGCGGTGATGTGCGAATCAACAGGCCGCTGACGATCCCGGCGCCATGATCGCGCCCGTCGTGAAGCGCGATGGAAGCGTCATACGTGGGGGGTCGCCGCGGGCGGTGGCGGCGAGCAGGTCCGCGAGGTATTGGTGGAGGCTGCGCCCCTGAAGCGAGCGGAGGCGCTGGTCGACCTTCTACCGTCTCAGGCGCGCACTATCTGCCTCGCTCTCGAGGGCGACACGCAGAGCGGCCGGCGTATTCGGCCGTCATCCGCGAGCGCCGCATGTTCCGGCGGCGCGCATCGGCGATCTCATGCTTGTAGACCACGCGGGTGACGGTTGCGTCGCGGTGTCCGAGCAGGAGGGCGACTTCATCGACGCTCTCGCCGGCGAGCAGGGCGCGGGATGCGACCGTGTGGCGAAACGAGTGCATCGAGGCCACGGCACCGGCGGGTACCTCGGCTCGGTCGTGGAGAACTCACCCGATTTGGATGATGACGCGTTTCTGTGGATTGGCTTTGCTTGCCGTCACTTTGGCGGTGATAGAGCCTCTGCGCTGAGGCGCGGGTCGGCTCTCATCATCGCGGGATCGTCGAGTTTGGAGGGCGGACTTGTGTCGGACCGGGCCGCTGCTGGAGATGCTGGCGTCGCTGGCTGGATCTCCGCGGAGCTGCAGCAGAACGTCATCGAGCCGATCGCGGATTTTCAGAATCCGGATCAGGAGTGGCGCCGATTGTTCTCGGAGCTCTTGGGGACGTTCTTTCTGGTGACGGTCGCCGCTGGCGGGGGGATGATGGGGGCCGCGTTTCCGAATATGATCAGTCGTACCGCGGCGGTCGTCGCTCCCGGGCTGATGGTGCTGGGAATCATCATGTTCATGGGGAAGGTCTCGGGCGCTCACCTGAACCCCGCGGTCAGCATCGCGTTCGCGCTGCGGCGTGACTTTCCCTGGCGTCGGGTGCCGGGCTACATCATCGTTCAGCTGATCGGCGCGACGCTGGCTGCACTGGTCCTGCATCTGGTGATCAACGTCTCGGCCGTTCACGGGTCGAACTACGTTGCCTCGGGGTACAGCGCCGGCGCGGGGTTCTGGATGGAGCTGCTCCTTACGTTCGGGCTGGTGAGCGTGATCCTCGGGACGGCTTCGGGCGCGCAGAACATCGGGATCATCGCGGCGCTGGCGGTGGGCGCGTACATCGCCTTGGCTGGGCTGTGGGGAAGTCCGATCTCGGGAGCGTCGATGAACCCGGCGCGAACGTTCGGCCCGGATCTCATCGGGGGAAAGTTCACCGACTACTGGGTGTATATCGCCGGGCCGATCCTGGGTGGCGCGGTCGCGGTCGCGGCCGCGTTCGTGCTCCGGGGTCCGGGCGGCGGCTTGTCCGGCTCGGCCGCGGCCCAGGGCGCCCTTTACACCGAGGCCCAGAAAGGTCGACAGGACGGAACGACCGAGCCGCCAATGAGCGATCCCTCAGTCAAAGAAGATGGCTGATGCCCACACCCGACAGGTCCCACGCGCTCGACCATGTCGTGCTCGTGCTGTTCGAGAACCGTTGCTTGGACAACATGCTCGGGCACCTGTACGGCCCCGAGGACGGTAAGAACTTCGACGGGGTCATCGGCAAGAACCTGAGGAACCCCATCCCCGAGTGGGCCGAGCACAGCGCCGAGCGAAAGACGGTCCCTTACACAGTCGCCACGGACATGGATGCTCCGAACCCCGACTCGGGCGAGGAGTACTACCACACCAACACCCAGCTGTTCAACATCCTCGACGAGGACAACCGGTTCAAGATTGGCGAGGCTGTGAGCGCGCCGTGGAACGCACCCGAGACCGGGGCGGTACCGACGATGGACGGGTTCGTGACCGACTACATCAGCACGTTCACCGCGGAGGTAGGGCGCCAGCCGACCTACGAGGAATACGCGCAGATCATGACCGGCTACACACCCGAGCAGGTACCGGTCCTGAGCGCGATCGCGAAGGGCTTCGGGGTGTTCGACCACTGGTTCTGCGAGGTGCCCTCACAGACGTTCATGAACCGCTCCTTCTGGACCGCCGCGACGTCGTCGGGGTTCGTGATCAACAGCCCGGTGTCGAACTGGACCCAGCACAACACCGCCGAGACGCTGTTCGATCGCCTCGAGGCGCACGGGCGCACATGGAAGGTGTACGTACACGAACCGATGCCCCTGTCGTTCACGGGCCTGATCCACCTACCGCGTGTCAAGGACCGCCTCGCGACGAACTTCGTGCCCTACTCCGAGTTCGAGCGGGACGGGGTCAACGGCACCCTGCCCGATTTCAGCCTGATCGAACCGAACATGCTCTCCGGGCACAGCGACTATCACCCTGCCTTCGGCCGGTCGCTGATCCCCGAGGACGTGAACATCCCGATGGACCCCCCGTCATCGATCGGCGGCAGCGAGGCGTTCCTGGCCAGCATCTACAACACGATCAGGTCGGCCGCGTCCCCGGAGGGGTCCAACGCGTACAACACGCTGTTCTTCATCGGCTGGGATGAGCCCGGCGGAACGTATGACCACGTTCCCCCAGGACCCGTGCCCCCGCCGGACCCGAGCGGGCTAGCGGGACAACTCGACTTCAAATTCGACCGCTCGGGCTACCGGGTGCCGGCGATCATCGTCTCCCCGTGGGTGGACGAGGGGATCGTGATCAACGATGAGCACCGACATACATCGATGATCGCGACGCTGCGCGGGGTATGGGGTCTCGGCGAACCGTTCACCGGCCGCGACGCCGCCGCCACCACCTTTGATCACCTGCTCTCCCGCGAGACCCCTCGCGATCCCGCGAGCTGGCCGGACGTCGCGGCGCTCCCGGTCCCGCAGTTCCACATGGACATGGTGCAGATCGGCAAGGCCCTCAGCGTCCTCGGCAAGACCGCAGGCAGCGGCATCCTCGAGCATGCAAAGCAGTCCGGGCTCGTGATCCCCGCTGAGCTGACCGACCCCAACTCGTCCCCCCGAGCAGATCGTCGCGGCCTTGCGAAGCATCGCGCTGCAGGTCTTTCCGCGGCTAGCCTCTCACACATAGAACGCGAAGCAATCCTGACTCAACGGGCGAGCGCTCTCGTACCCGAACATCAACGTCGGGCCGGGCTGGACGCTCAACCCGACAGACCTCAACCGCGGTGCGCGCGGGGCCTACATCTACCTCTGGGACCAGTTGCAGATGCCGACTTCGCTGTGAACGGATGTTTCCCGCCCCTTACTAACGTGGGCGAGTGAGTGAACCGAGCGCGGCCGCCAATCCGACAGAGCATTCGTCGAACGGTGGCCGCGCTCGTCAATCAGCCGGCAAAGCGAGCGTGTCGCCACGCGATTCGTCAGTGGTATCGAGCCAACGTGATCGTTGCGAGGTGAGCGAGATCAGGTGAGGTGGTCGCTCGGTTGGGGTTCGGCGATCGATCGCGGGCGCTCCGAGCTCGCGAGCTCGCCCTCGATCACGCGGCTTTCCCGTGCTCCGAACAGGGATCCGACCGCGGTGACTGCCACCGTGATCCGCCGGCCGCCGACGCCGCCGAGGTAGAAGAGGTGGACAGCAACGTACATCAGGAAGGCGATCAGCCCGGACAGCCGGTGGCCTCTGACTTCGGCTACCGCTCTGCCGCGGCCAACGACCGCCAGCGCACCCTTGTCGAAGTACTTGAACGGCGTCGAGGCTGCCGGCTGCCCGTCCCGGATCGCTTTTGCGACGTGACGGGCCTGTTGAATCGCAACGGTCGCGAAGCCGGGTAGCGGGTTGTCGTCCGGGCCGGTGAGACACGCGGCGTCGCCGATCACCGAGATCTCACGGTAGCCGGGGAGCGTCAGGTCGGGGTTGACCTTCACGCGACCAGCCCGGTCGATGTCGGCGCCGGCGGCGCGGGCGATCATCTCGGCGATGGGTGCCGCGCGCACGCCCGCGGCCCACACCACCGTCCGGGTCGCGATCCGCTCGGTCTCCTGGCCGATTGTCACTGTCACTCCGCGTTCGTCGATGTCCGTGACCATCGCGTGCTCACGCACGGTGACGCCCAACTCGGCGAGTTGCCTGGCGACGTTGGCCGAGGTGGGCGGACTGAACGTCGCCGCGACCCGTTCGCCCGCCTCGAGCAGGATCACTCGCGCGGCTCGCGGGTCGATCCGCCTGAAGTCTCGCTTCATGGTGTGGCGCGACAGGATCGCGAGCTGACCCGAGATCTCGACACCGGTCGGTCCACCGCCTACGACCACAAAGGTAAGGCACTCGTCGCGCACCGCGACGTCCGAGGCACGCTCGGCTTGCTCGAAGGCGCCGAAGATCCGCTCGCGGAGATCAACCGCATCGCGCAAAGTCTTCAGTCCAGACGCGACCCCCCGCCACTCCTCGTGGCCGAAGTACGAAGTCTGGCAGCCGCAGGCCACGATCAAACTGTCGTAACCCAGGCTCTCGCCGCTATCGAGCGTCACTTGGCGCCGTGCGACGTCGACATCCGTAACGGCAGCCATCAGCCCCGTTGCGTTGGTCTGCCGCTTGAGCAGGTGGCGAATCGGCGCGGCCACCTGGCCGGATGACAGCGCCCCCGCGGCCACCTGGTAGATCAGAGGCTGGAACAGGAGGTGGTTGTGACGGTCGACTACGGTCACGTCGACGTCCGCGTTCTTCAGACGCCGGGCCGCCTCCACGCCACCGAAACCGCCACCGACGATCACCACCCGGCGACGGGTGATCCCTGCGCGGTCACGGTTATTAGATATCTGCGTTCGCCCTCTCAGGCGGGTCCACCCCGATGCGCTCGAGCGAGCGGTTCCCCACGGGTTGAAATCCTAGCCGCTCGCCGGGAAGCTGCTCAGCCAAGCGGGTCCGAGGACGGTGCTGTGCGAACGGTCACCCGGGTGCGCCCTCGCGCGGGGCCGGCGGTTGCGGGGTGCCCGTCGGGCCGCTCGGGGGACGCCCTCCCCGACGCCCGAGCAGGAACATCACGAGCCCGATCAAGACTGCTCCGAGCCCGATCAGCGCCCAGCCCCATCCCGGCAGTCCGCTGCTCCCGGACTGATCCTCCGTGCTGGCCGGCGTCAACTGCACCGTGGCCGTCCGGTTCGTGACCGACGTGGTGGCCTCGGGTGCGGAGGCCGTGGTGGTTTCGGTCACGGTGTCCGTCCTCGAAGGGGCGGTGACGGTCCGCGTCGCCGTGCTCGCGCTGTCCGGCGCAGTCGCGGTGGTGGCTGTCGTACTGGCGGCGGTGCTCGTGCCGGGGGCGCTCGCGCCGAGTCCGGCGAGAACGGCCAGCAGCACCACGAGCGGCGGAAGCCGAAGGATGCGACGCGATGCCACGTGGAGACTCTCGCCCGCGGTCTGCGGCCCCGCAACGGTGTGGCCACGACTGTTCACGGGTGTGCATGCATCATCGGCGCGGGCACGGCGACGCCCAATCGGATCCGCTATCGGTGGCGACGGGAGGCGCGCCGCGCTTGACGTTGCTGTTTGAGCTCCTGCTCCTTGACCCCGGCCGCGGTGTAAGACTCCCTGACGAGCTGCTTGCCGCCTGACCAGCCGAACACCCAGGCGACCAGCGCCACGGCGAATAGGACGTCCCAGGCGGTGATGATGAGTTGCTGGCCCAGGGAATAGGCAGCGGCATTGGCGCTGCTTGTGGTGCCGCCAAGCACCGCGACGTTGAACGCCTGGTTGACGCCCGCGCCGCCCGGCGTCACCGAAACGCTGTTGGAGATCGAGTTGGAGGCCGTGACCGCGACGACCGAGTGGAACGTGACGGGGATCGAGTATGCGGCCATGAAGACCGCGACGATCCCGAGGCGCGCGATGTAGCTTCCGAGCTCGGGAAGGCCGACGCCGATGACGAACCGTCGCGGCTGGCCGAGGATCGCGCCACCGTTCTTGACCTGCTCGCGGAGCTTGGTGGCGCGCAGCCAGAAGATCACGCGCCAGGAGGACGAGCAGCATCACACCGCCGACGACGATCACCACACTCGCGAACGGGTGGTCGGCCAGAAAGTCCAGCTTGATCGACAGCGATCCGCTTACGGTCGCGAACAGGTAGATGTACGACGCGACGTTGAAGATTGAGAACGGGATCTTCTGCACGATGAATCCCGAGAACACCGCCGCAAAACTGGCTGTCGCGATCAACGTCACGAACATCAGCATCATTACGAGCGAGCCGATGTTCGCGGGCAGGAAGCCGTTGAGGGCGACGGCGACTGCGTACGACGCTAGGACCGGCCGGAACGGAATTGCTGCGTCCGGAAACGCGGCGCGCAGGATAGTCAGCCACGCGATCGCGGCGAAAACGGTCTGGAGCGTGTCCAGCGCGATCCCACCGGCAATCGCGTAGGCCGGGACCGCGCGTAGCTGATCGAAGAACTGGTGGATCCAGTCGGAGACCGGAACGCCAAGCTGATCCAGCACGAACAGAACCAGCGCGATCCCCGCCAGCCAAGCCGCGATCCGCGCAACCCGCGCGAGGACCGGTCTGGCGTTCTCGACCCGCCCTTGGCTCGCCTCCATGCACACATGATCGCCCCGTTGCCGGACCGCTTGGTCACGACAGGGCGGACCGCCCCTTGTGAGCGTCCCGTGGTGTGGGGTAGCGTCGGAGGATCGTGACGGCCGTCGTAATCGCATCGACGGGGTTGACTGAGGTCGAGGCCGCGCGGCGGCGGGCGGCGCGCGGGCGGCTGCCCCGTTCGCGTACGAGCCGTTCGTACGCGAGCATCGTTCGCGCGAACACGGTCACGGTTCCTAACGGGATCCTGCTGCTGTTCGGGGTGTTGACGATCACGTTTGGGTCGTGGCGCGACGCGTTGTTTCTGGGGATCCTGGTCTCGAACATCGCGATCGGCTCCTTTCAGGAGATCCGCTCCAAGCGGGCGCTCGACCGGCTCGCCGCGCTCGTCGCTCCTGTCGCGGTCGTGGTGCGGGACGGGGTTGACCGCCGGGTCGCTGTGGAGGAAGTGGTGGTGGGCGATCTCGTGCGCGTGGCCCCAGGCGACCAAGTAGTCGCGGACGGGACCGTGGTATCGACCGGCGGGCTCGCCTTGGATGAGTCAAACCTGACCGGCGAGTCCGAGTCGGCGGTCCGCGGCCGGGGGGAGCCGGTGTGGTCGGGGTCGTTCGTGGCCGAGGGCGAGGCACTCTTCGAGGTCACGGCTGTCGGTCCGGATAGCCGCGCCGAGCGGCTGACGGCGACCGCGCGCGCGTTTCGTCACCCACGCTCTCCGCTGGAGCGAGCTAACGATCGATTGTTGTTGTGGCTGATCGCGCTTTCGGTGCCGCTCGTGATCGGGCTCACGATCGCGGTCTTTGCGCGGCCCGGATCCGCGGCCACGCGTGTCCAGTATCTCACTGCCGGGATCGTTCCCCTCGTCCCCGAGGGGCTGATCTTGCTGATCAGCCTGACCGCGGCGGTGTCGGCACTCAAGATGGCCCGCCGGGGGGTGCTTGCTCAGCAACTCAACGGCGTCGAATCGCTCGCCTCGGTCGACCTCGTGTGCAGCGACAAGACAGGGACGCTGACAGAGCCGACCCTGCGAGTCGTTGGGCTGGTGCCTGCCGCCGGCGAGGAGGAGACGTCGCTTGCGCACGACCTGACGGTGTACGCGGTCAACTCACCTTCTCGCAACCTGACGCTCGAGGCGATCGCGGATGCTCAGCTGGCGAGCGTGCAGCCACGCCGAGTTGTCGCTCAGGTGCCGTTCTCTTCGCGGCGTCGTTGGAGTGCGCTTGACCTCGGGGACGAGCGCCTCGTGCTTGGCGCCCCGGAGTGGTTCGCCGGCGCCGACGCCGGGCTCGCGCAGCGCGCGCGCTCGGAGGCGGCTGCGGGGCGACGAGTGCTGGCGCTCGGACGAAGCGAATCGCCTCTGCCCGGATCCGAGCGTGAGCGGCGGTTCCCCGACGACGTGCGGCCGCTCGGTTTGGTGCTGCTCGCCGAGCGACTCCGGTCGAACGCGGCCGAGACGGTTGCGTTCTTCGCCGATCAGGGGGTCGAGCTCAAGGTGCTCTCCGGCGACGCGCCTGCGACCGTGGGCGCGATCGCGCGCGATGCCGGCGTTCCCGGGTCGGCGCCGGCGCTCGACGGCGAGTCGCTGCCGTCTGACCCGGCGGAACTGCGCGAGGCGATCCTTTCCGCACCCGCCGTCGGGCGTATCTCCCCGGAGGGCAAGCGCGCGGTGGTGGCCGCCCTGGGGGACGCCGGTCGCTATGTCGCGATGGTCGGTGATGGGGTCAACGACGTACCCGCGCTCAAGGAGGCGCGTCTCGCGATCGCCCAGGGCTCCGGGACGCAAATGTCGCGCTCGGTCGCCGACCTCGTGCTCGTCCGTGACGACTTCGGCGTCGTGCCCGAGATGGTCGCCGAGGGCCGCCAGATCATGCGCAACATCCAGCGGGTCGCGCGGCTGTTCGTCACCAAGACCGTGTTCACGGCCACCGTCGGCCTGGCGGTGGCGATCCCCACCGGGGTCTTCCCGCTGCTGCCGCGGCAATTCTCGATCGCGTCGACGGTCACGATCGGGATCCCCGCCTTCCTACTCGCGCTCGCGCCGAGCTCCGGTCCGTGGCGCCCAGAGCGCTACGTGCAGTCGGTCGCGCGGTTCGCGATCCCGGCCGGCCTGGCGATCGGGATCGGCATCACAGCCGGTTATCTCGTCGCGCGATACGGATTTGACCTCAGCGTGCGTCACTCTCGCACCGTGGCTACGGGGATCGTGGTCGTGTGTGGGCTAGCGGTCGTGATCCGGCTCGAGTCAGAACCCGGATGGCGACGGATCGCGATTACAGGGCTGTGCGCCCTGATGGCGCTCCTGTTCGCGCTCGCGTTCATCATTCCGTTTCTGCGGAGCTTCTACGAGCTCTCGACCCCCACCGGCGGGACCGTTGTGGCGTGGGCACTCGGAACCGCCTTGGGAGTCGGTGGAATGCTCGCCGCGTTACGCGTCCTCAAGGTATAGACCGGAAATGAAGGCGCAGCCGCGAGGGTCTAAGCCAGGGTTATTACGCGCCCGCACGGTTGGTCTAGAAGTGACCGTCGCCTAGGCTCTAACCGTTCGCATCCGCGCTTTCGCGTCAACCCTCACCAACGGAGGTAGCCGGCATGGGCACGATCACCACAAGCGATGGGACGGAGATCTTCTACAAGGATTGGGGTTCGGGTCAGCCGATCGTGTTTAGCCATGGATGGCCTCTCTCCGCCGACGATTGGGACACGCAGATGATGTTCTTCCTGCTGAACGGCTACCGCGTCATAGCCCACGACCGGCGGGGGCACGGACGATCCACCCAGACCACCAATGGTCACGACATGGACCACTACGCCGACGACCTGGCCGCGGTGACGGCCCATCTCGATCTCCACGATGCCATCCACGTCGGGCACTCCACCGGCGGCGGCGAAGTTGTCCGGTATATCGCCCGGCACGGCGAGAGCCGGGTCGCGCGGGCAGTGTTGATCAGTTCGGTGCCGCCCCTGATGGTGCAGACCGACGCGAACCCCGGCGGCCTGCCCAAGAGCGTGTTCGACGGCTTCCAGGCCGAGGTCGCCGAGCACCGGTCCGTGTTCTACCGCGAGCTGGCATCAGGGCCGTTCTACGGCTTCAACCGGCCGGGCGTGAAGGCCTCGGAAGCGATCATCGAGAACTGGTGGCGCCAGGGGATGATGGGCGGAGCCAAGGCCCATTACGACGGGATCGTCGCGTTTTCCCAGACCGACTTCACCGAGGACCTCAAGAAGATCAGCGTGCCGGTCCTGGTGATGCACGGCGACGATGACCAGATCGTCCCGTACGCCGACTCCGGACCGCTATCCGCAAAGCTCGTGCAGAACGGGACGCTAAAGACCTACCACGGCTTCCCACACGGGATGCCCACGACGCAGGCCGAGACGATCAACGCCGATCTGCTCGCCTGGCTGCGCTCCTGACCGCAGGCGTCGACTGCCGGTCAGCACCGCGATTCTGGGACTGAGGGGGAAACTACGGGTGACGGACCTGGACGACCGTCACCCGCAGTTGTCTACGCTCTCGTCGCCTGCTAGCTCTGGAGCGCTTCGTGCAGCTCGCTGGCGATCTCGTCGGTAGTTGCGTCCAACGAGCGCTTGACGACCTTGTCCGCCTTGGTGACGGCCTTGTCGAATCCCTTTTCCAGGGTCGGCTCGCCGACCACGATCAGGCCCACCTCGTTGGCGCTGAGCTCGGCGGCTGCTTCCTTGAGCTCCTTCCGAGGCAGTGGCCCAGAGCCGAATTCTTCGGGGATGACCCGGATGCGGGGACGGTCCATCCGCTTGGCGATGTGGGGCTTACCGTTCTCCTGGTCGATCACCGCCGCGTCGAACTTTCCGATCATCGCGTCCTCGTGCAGCATCTCGAGGGCATCCAGGTCGTTCAGCGCGTCATCCAGATTGTCGTACACCGCGGTGTAGAGCAGCGTGTTGTCTGCCATCGGTCCTTCCTCTGTCGGGGGTGTCGGAACGATCGGAGGTGGCTCCATCGAAACGAGCGCCCAGTGAGCTCATGTGACGTAGTTTCGGGTCGAGAGCCGCCATTTGCGAGACGGCCGCGTTATGGCGTCGGCCAGGGTTGGTTATGCCCGGCGCGCGATCACCCGGTGGGGGCCGTGCGAATCAGCCAACCCCGAGACGAGCGAGCACTTAGAGTGAGGGACCGCACGATCGGGGAAGCTTGCACAGATCCCACATCGAATCGCCGCCGGGGTTAGGTCATGCGCCGGTAACGCCACACGGACAGCGGGATGAACACGGCCAGGAGACCTGCGATCCAGGCGATGGCGCCGCCGAGGGAGGATGGTGTTCCGGGGACGAGGGCCAGGGAGCGCGCTGCGTTCGCGGTCAGGGTGACCGGGCTCACCTTCGCGATTACCTGTAGCCAGCTCGGCAGGGTCGAGACCGGCACGAACACGGAGCTCGCGAACACGAGCGGAAACAGGATCACGAAGCCGGCCGATTGGGCGGCTTCGGCACTGCGCACCGTCAGCGCAACGAAGGCGAAGATCCAGCTCAGCGCGAGACCGAAGGCGCTGACGAGCGCGATACACGCGACGGCCTGTGCGACGCCGGCCTGGAAGCGGAAGCCGATGATGTAGCCGACGACGATCATCAGCACGATGATCAGGACGTTGCGGACCAAGTCTGCCGCGGTGCGGCCGATGAGCACCGCGGACCGTGCCATCGGCATCGAGCGGAAGCGGTCGATCACGCCGAGCTTCAGGTCGTCGGACAGGCCTATCGCTGTCATGCTCGCGCGGAACGTGACCGACTGAACGAGGATGCCCGGCAACAGGTAGTCGATGTAGCTCACGCCGGGGGGCAGCGAGTGACTGATCGCGCCGCCGAACACGTATGTGAACAGCAGCACGAACATGATCGGCTGGATCGTCGAGAACACCAGCAGGTCCGGTTGGCGGACGAAGTGGCGCAGGTTGCGCCCGCTGACCACCCACGCGTCGGTGATGTCCGCGCGAAGCTCCCGCGGCGAGACGCGCCGCCACCGCGACGGTCGCCTCGCGACCGGGCGGACGGCTGCAGGGGCGCGAGCGGCGCGAACGCTCGGGCCGGTCCGATTGGGCTGCCCGTCCCCGGTCGCGACTTCAGCCCCGGCCCCGTTCTCGCTCGGCGCGCCCGTCAGCTGTAGAAACACGTCGTCGAGCGTCGGCCGGCGCAGCCCGAGATCGCTCACCGCGATTTCCGCCTTGCGGAGCGCCGAGGCCGCGTCCTCGATCATCTCGAGTCCATCCCGCGGCGCCGGAAGCGTCAGCTGCGCGAGCCGCTCGCCAGGCTCGGGCTCACCGCAGCCGATCCCGGCCAGCGCCGCCCGCGCATTGTCCCGTTCCGCCGCGCTCACCAACTCGACCTCCAGGATCTGCCCACCGACCCGGTCCTTGAGCTCGCTCCCCGTGCCCTGCGCGATCACCCGACCGTGGTCGATCACGGCGATCTGCTCGGCGAGCTGATCTGCCTCCTCGAGGTACTGCGTGGTGAGCAGAAGCGTCGTCCCCTCGCGGACGAGCTCGCGCACGACCGACCAGATCTCGTTGCGGCTGCGCGGATCGAGCCCTGTCGTCGGCTCGTCCAAGAACAGCACGCGCGGGCGGGTGAGCAGGCTCGATGCGAGGTCGAGACGTCGCCGCATCCCGCCCGAGTACGTGCGTGCTGGGCGGTCGGCGGCATCAGCCAGCTCGAAGCGCTCGAGCAGATCGTTCGCCCGCCGGCGAGCCTCCGCGGCCGAGAGGTCGAACAGACGCCCGAACATCTGGAGGTTCTCCCGGCCGGTCAGCATCTCGTCGACCGCTGCGAACTGGCCGGTCAGCCCCAACAGCTCTCGCACCCCCGCGGCGTCGTGGACGACGTCGTGGCCGAACACCTCGGCCCGTCCGGCGTCCGGAGTGAGCAGCGTGGCCAGCACCCGGACGAGGGTCGTCTTCCCCGCGCCGTTCGGTCCCAACAGCCCAAAGACCGTGCCCTCCTCGACGTCCAGGTCGACCCCGGCGAGCGCCGTGGTCGTCCGAAAGCGCTTGACCACTCCCTCGACATGGACAGCCGGATCAGGCATCACTCATCACGGGATGCTGTCAGAGCGTGCTCTCCACTCCCGCAAGGCGCGGAATCAACCGAGCGGCCGACCCACCGAGAACGCCGCCGCGCGCGCCGCCGTCAAGCTCGGCGGTGCTCTGAAGCTGACGTAGGCCGGCGATCGAGATGTCGTCGTGGGGGTACGGATAATCGGTCCCGAAGACCACGTTTTCGAGGCCCGTGACCGAACGCAGCAAGTGGAGCACCGGGTCGCTGAACGCTGACGCGGTATCCCAATAGAGACGCTTCACCGTCTGGGTGAACGGCCCGCGCTCGTCCGCGCCCGGGATGACGTTCATCTCATCGACGATCGCGAAGCGCGAGGCGACGAACGGGATCGTGCCGCCGGCGTGCACAAAGACGTATTTGACGTCCGGCGTTCTGGCAAACGTGTTGCTGTAGTGCAGCTTGGCGATCGCCCGCGAAGTGTCGACGGGGTAGTCCAGGAGCGCGTCCGGGAGGCCGAGGGTGTGCGCGATCGGATCGGGCGATGCGGTTGGATGGACGAACACGACCGCGCCGCGGCGCTGCAACTCCGCGAAGATCGGATCGAATCGGGTGTCACCGAGATAGCTGCCGCCGGCGTTCGTCATCAACGAGACCCCGTCCAGTTCGAGCACGTCGAACGCGTATTCGATCTGTTCGAGCGACCCGTCGACGTCCGGTAAAGGAAGCGCGGCGAATCCGCCGAACCGATCCGGTCGGTCGCGCTTGATTTCCGCCAGGTACTCGTTGACGCGCCGCGCGAGGGTCCGCGCGGCCACGTCGTCACCGAAGTGGACGCCTGGCGTGCTGATCGATGGGACCGCGACGTCGATCCTCGCCTCGTCGAGGTAGGCGATCGCGCCATCGAGACTCCATCGAGGCGGATTGATGCCTCCTGCGGCATTCCCGTCCTCGTTCGAGGCCTCCCAATAGAAATCGGGAATGACGTGGTGGTGGAGGTCGACTGTGCGGCTCATTCTTGCAACAGGCGGTCGGTGAGGACGATCTCGACGATCGCGGGGACCGTCTCGAGGCGCGCCCAGTCGCGCTGTAGCTCGCAGGCGAGCGATACCCAGCCGATCGGCTGTGCACCGGCTTGGACGACCCGCTCGAGCCCGGCGCGATGGGCGTCGAGCGACGTGCCGCCGATCGCGTCGACGACGGGATAGACCTCGTAGCCCTCGCGGAGCGCGTCGAGGGCCGCGAACGCCATGCAGACCTCGGTCCAGAGCGCGCAGAAGATGAGCTTCCGTCGCCCGGTCGCGCGGACGGCTTGCACGAACTCGGTGTCCTCCCAGGAGTTGACGGTCGTGCGGTCGAGCGGAGGGCTCTCCTCGAGCAGTTCGGCGAGCTCAGGAACGGTCGGCTGCTGCTGGCCGGACGCGACGTTGACGGTCGAGTGGACGATCGGCAGTCCGAACGCTCTGGCCGTCTTCACGGTCGAGACGATGTTCTTGAGCAGCAGGGCCTCATCCATCGAGCGGACCGTCGCGAACTGCGACGGCTGATAGTCGATCAGCACGAACGCGGCGTTCTGAGGGGTGAGGAGATGGTCCGCGAGCGGGTCGCGAATCGCTTGGCTAGTCATCAGGTATCGGCTCCTTGTCTTTCGGGGCTACACGGAGGCCGGCTGTTTCAGCACGGACTCGAGGTTCCCCAGCACGCCGAGCTGGCCGAGGATCACCGTTCCCGAGGGGTAACAGTCGAATACGCTTGATCCGGCCGTTCTCGAGCTTGAAGACGTCGCAGCACGGAGCGTCCATTCGGTAACCCGTAGGTGGAAGGATCCCCTGAGGTAGCCACAGCGGGCCATCGTGGGTCCCCTGCAGTGCCAGCTCGACGATCACCACGTCACCACTTACGTACACGTCGTAGAGCTCGCGATGCATGTCGGAGAACGCGGTCCCGTAATTCTCAACGGGCTTTCTAACTTCGCTGGGACCACGGTAGGTCACTCCAACCGATTCGTCGACGAACACTCCGTCCGGGTTGAAGCACGCGACCCACGCCGGGATGTCCTTGACCTCGGCAACCGCGTATGCCTGGCGGACGAACTCTTCGTTTGTCATGTCGTTCCTTTCTGTGGTGCGCGAACGGTTCGACGAATCTCCCAACCAATCAGGTGAGCCGTCGTCGCCGGATCCAGGTGACTAGACCCGATCGTCGACTCCCTTCGTCACGTCCCGCGATGTTGGCCGCGGAACGCGATCCGGTTCTCCGTGCTCGATCGCGGACTGCTCGTGGTGCGACCGAGTGTCGGTCAAGGCTCAGGGCGTCGGAGCCACCTCGACTCGAGCTTGACGATCGCCTGTGTAGACGGCCTTAGCGATCCGCTCGGCGATCATGATCGTCGTGGGGCTGATCGCCACCGATGGAACGACCGGCATGATCGATGCGTCGATCACGCGAAGCCTGTCGATCCCCTTGACGGCGCCATGCGAGTCGACGACCGCCCACGGGTCCTCGGGGCCGCCCATCGGCGCGGTCGCGACCGGGTGGCCGTAGGAAGCCAGGTTTGAGGCGATCACGTCCGCGAGCTGGTCGTCACCGACTGCGTCGCCGGGCATGAGTTCGAGCTCGAGGAACTGAGCGAGCGCCGGATTGCGGCCGATCTTGCGGGCGAGCTTCACCCCTTCGAGCATCCGGCGCGCGTCTCGGTCCTCGGCGAGGAAGTTGCAGTCGATCTCGGGCTGTTCGCGCGGATCGCGGCTGCGTAGGGTGAGGGTTCCGCGGGAGTCGGGCTTGACGACGGCGACGCTCAGCGCGATCGCCCCTCCGGTCGGGCTGTATTCCGCAGGCAGCAGATGCGTCACCGCGATGTGCACGTCGAGCTCATCGCCGCGGGCTTCGCTGGACTGCCTCCACAGCAAGGCGCCGACCGCCGGCCGCATGTCCAGGGCCTCGAGTTTGAGCGCGTACCCGTTGTAGTAGAAGGGCTGGTCTTGAAGGCGCTGCCCGACGGGCAGATCGGCCACGACGTCGATGCCGAGCTCCGCCAGATCAGCCGGCCGGACCGACACCGGACCGCAGCAGGATCGCCGGGCTCCCATATGAGCCCCCGGCGAGGATCACCTCACCTGCGGGAATCTCAGCGCCGCTTGCTGTGAGGATGCCGACCGCACGTCGCTGGTGCAAGAGGACCCGATCGACGAGCACGTCGCCGGAGATCTTGAGGTTGGGGCGGTCACGGACCTCATCGGTGAGGTACACGAGGCCTGTGTTCTGCCGCACGCCGTCGATGACGTTGACGGGGTACCCGCCGACTCCGCTCGGATCCGGCCCGTTGAAATCCTCAACGCGGGAGAACCCCTCCGCGACGGTCGCGTCGATGAACCCGCGCAACGACGTCGTCAGATCGTCGTACTTCTGCTGTCGTATCGGGAACGGTCCCGTGCGCCCGCGGTTCGCGTCATCGCCGTCGGGCGTGTTCTCCAGCTCCCGGTACGTTTCGTAGACGCCCTCGATCGACCAATCGTCAAGGCCGTGATGTTGCCAATCGCGGATGTCGCTCGGTCGTGCGCGCATCGCCACGGTGGCGTTGTGAGCCGTGCAGCCGCCGAGCACCTTTGCACGCGCGGCCAGAATCTCCGGTGCGGAAGCTCCACCGCGGGCGGTGTAGCCCCATTCGTGCTCCGGGTTGGCCGGCACGTGGGCCGCGTCCCGCAGGTCGTCCGGATAGCCATCGACGCCATAGGCCCTGCCTGCCTCAAGCAATAGGACCGACCGGGTTGGGTCCTCGCTCAGACGGCTAGCGAGAACGGCACCCGCTGCGCCTCCTCCCACAATGACTACGTCGGCGCGACCGGCGCGACCGTTGGCGATATCGGACATGGACTTCGCTCTCCTCAGATCGATGGCTCGCGACCGCATCGTGGCCAGCGGACGGGTGACATGTCATCGCCAGATCCCGGTGATCCTGAGTGGTTAGGTAGTTGCCCCACGAGTCAGGGGATGAGGACGATCTTCCCGGCGATGTGACCGGCCTCGAGTTCGGTGAACGCCGCTCGAACGTCGTCGAGCGGGTAGGTGCGCTGGATCGGGACGACGAGGTCGCCCGCCGCGATCGCCTCGGCCAGTTCGGCCAGGGTCGCCGCGCTCGCCGCGGCCGCGCCGCCCTCGCCCTTGACGCCGTACTTCTGCGATCGCGGGGAAGTCGACGATCGTGTCGATCCGGTCCGTGGCGATGCCGAGCTCGAGCGCCAGCTCGACGTAGCCGCCCCCGACGAGGTCGATGAACGCGGCCACCGGCGTCTCCTCGGCGGCCGCGGTGATCCGCTCACGTGACGCCGTCGCCGTAGGCGACGGGAACCGCGCCGCGCTCGCGCAGCCATGCGTGATGGCGCTCGCTGGCCAGTGCGATGACGCGCGCGCCCGTGCGGACCGCGAGCTGGACCGCGAACACGCCAACGCCGCCGCCCGCCCCGGCGATCACGACCGCCTCACCCGCAGTCGGGGCCACGGCGCGCACGGTGGCGACCCCCGTCACGCCTGCGACGAACAGCGCGCCCGCCACCTCCCACGGGACCTCCGCAGGCTTCGCCGTCAGGTTGGCCGCCTCGACGAGCACGTACTCGGCGTGGCTTGCGCGGTTGTCGGTATAGCCGATCACCTCGTCGCCCACGGCTACGCCCCTCACGCCCGCGCCGACCTCCTCGACCACGCCGGCGAGGTCCGAGCCCTCGCCGCTGGGAAAGGTCGCGGGGAAGATCTCGCGGACCAGGCCCGCACGGATCTTCCCCTCGCTGGGATTGATGCCGGCGGCGCGGACCGCCACCAGCACCTGGTCGGGCCCGGGCTCCGGACGCGCCACGTCGCGCACCTCGAGGACCTCGATGCCACCGTAATCGTCGAATCGGACTGCCTTGGGCATCAGCCGGTCACCTTCCTTTCGCTATGCGGTGACGCGTTCTGCGCCGGCGAGATGCGCCGACAGGAGCTGTCCGGCTCTGTCCAGCGCAGCGGCCGCTTCGTCAAGGATCGGGGAATAGGCCTGGAAGACGTGGGGCACCCGAGGGGTGATGTCGAGCGTGACCTCGACGTCGGCGGTGGCGGCCTGTCGCGCGAGGCGGACGGCGTCGTCGAGGAGAACCTCGTGACTTCCGGCCTGGATGATCAGGGGCGGCAGGCCGGACAGGTCGGCGAATACGGGGCTGATGAGGCCAAGAGCGGCGTCTTGTCCCGCCGTATAGTCGGCGACTCGGGCTTGGAGGAGTTCCCGGCTGAGCAGCGGGTCGACCTCGCGCCTGGTTTCCATGGTCGTCCCGGCCAGGGTGAGATCGGCATACGGTGACATGACGAACGCCGCGGCCGGCAGGGGCAGCCCGTGATCGCGGGCGTTGACCAGGGTGGCGATGGCGAGGCCGCCGCCGGCGGACTCTCCCGCGAAGGCGATGTCCGAAGGGGCGATGCCGTGTCTCCAGGAGGGCTTCATAGGCCGCAAGAGCGTCGTCAACCGCTGCCGGATACGGGTGCTCGGGGGCGAGCCGGTAGTCGACGGAGATGACCTTGGCGTGCGTCCGCCGGCCGACCTGCGAGGCCAGGCCGGCGGCGAGGAAGGCGTCCGACATCACGTACACGCCGCCGTGGAAGTAAAGAACAACGTGGCGAGGTTCGATTCCGTCGACTGTGATCTCGGCGGTTGGGACGCCGCCCAGTGCGGCCGCGGTCACGGTCACGTCGGCGGGCAGCGGCTGCGCCGATACGGCTTCTCGGAGCAGTCGCCGTTGCTCGGTGACGTCACTGTCGACGGGGAAGGCTGACTGTCGCAGGATTGCGTCGAGGATCTCTTGCTGCTCGGTGCTCACGGAGGATCTCCCTTCGGTTTGGGTTGGCTTGGCAGCGCTCCAGGCTCGCTCTCCCGTGTCAGATCCGCTGCTGAAATTTCCTGCCGGGAGGCCGGCCACGAACATCCTTGCCGCCCGGCAGGTGAGGTGGCATCACTGGATCACGGTGATTCGCGCGACCGGACTAGAACTCGCGTCGCGCGAGCTGCGTCCGTGACTTCACGCCGAGCTTGCGGAACGCTTTGCGTAGGTGGTATTCGACCGTGCTCGGGCTGATGAACAGCTGGGCGGCGATCTCTCGATTGGTGTGTCCGCTCGCCGCGAGGCGCGCAATCTGCGTCTCCTGCGGCGTGAGTTGGTCGAGTGTTTCCGCGGTCCGTTTACCGGGGCGCTCGCCTGTTGCGAGCAGCTCACTTTCACCGCGGCGCGCGAACGCCTCGGCGCCCATCCTGGTGAACGCCTCAAGTGCGGTGCGCAAATGCTCCCGGGCGTCGAGGCGGCGACGTTCGCGGCGCAGCCACTCCCCGTAAAGAAGGTGAGTCCGGGCGAGCTCGAATCGCACACGGGTACCCGAGAGGTGCTCGATCGACTGGCGGTAAAGACTCTCGGCGACCTCACCGTCGCTCAGCAGCGCGCGCACGCGCATCTCGATTCCGCTCGCCCAGCCCGAGTTGATGACGCGCGTTCGCTCCGAGAGCCACTCCGAGGCGGACTCGAGCAGCGCCCGGGCGCCGGTCCTGGATGCCGCCTCGGCCAGCTCAGGCACCAAATACGCTCCGTACCCGATCGGATCGTTCTGCATCGCTTCCCAGGCCGCATCGCGCGCGGCCTCATGTCGGCCGAGGCCGTTGTAGAGCACGGATCTCGCGTAGTTGTTGGACGTCCATTGCCGTGCGGCCGCTTCCTCCGAGGTGGCTTCGATCAGCTCAGACGCTTGCGCCTCGTGGCCACGCCACGCAGCGAGAATCATCGGGGCATTGACGAGCGGTGCATTTCCGGTCGCCTCAGCGATCAGGCGGGCTTCGTCGATCGTCAGAGCGGCGGCGGTCAAATCGCCGGCGAGCATGTGACTCCTGGCCAAGAAGCTGAGCGCGAACTGCAGGTGCACGAGCGCGCCCGCGTCGCGAGCTGCCTGCACCTGGCGAGCCGCGAAGAGGTGCACGGCCTCGTCGTCCCACATCTCGAGCGCAACGATGTTGCTGTTCCTAGTGTTCGATACCGACAGCCGCCGGCCGACGTCTTCGTCGCGAGCGTCGACGGCGAGCAGAAGCTCGAGGGCCCGAGCGAGTGTCGGCGCGGCCGCTGCGTAACCGTCGGTCAAGCGGATCGCGAACGCGTCGAGCAGCACGTCAATCGTCCGTGGCGGGGCGGTGCCGGTTGGCGCCGCGCGTGCGACGGCCGCGACCGCCGCCGCGCCACCGACGACTTCAACGTCGCTGGACATCGCTCCCGCGAGCGCCTCTAGGTAGGTCTCGCGGGCTAACTCGGGGTCGAGTGGCTCCAGGCGTCTCGCCGCGCTCAGAAACAGGCGGCCGGCGTCGTCGCCGCGCCGCTGCTCCAACGCGATCTGGGCTCGCAAGAGGTCGACCCGGGCGCGCCCTAGCTCGTCGAGCACACCGGCCTCGACCCCTACCAACAGCCCGAGCGCACCCTCGAGATCGCCGGCATCGCGCTTCGCCGCCGCCGCCGCGAGCAGGCGCTGCATGCGGTGCGTGGAGTCGGGCGTGAGCGCCGCGGCGCGTTCGAGGAAGGCAGCGACCGCCGCCAATCCGCCGCGCGCCTGCGCCCGTCCAGCGGAACGCTCGAGTGCTGCGGCGACGTCCTCGTCGGGCACGGACGCCGCCTGCGCCCGGTGCCAAGCGCGGCGATCCGGATCGAGCGCTGGATCGGTCGTTTGCGCCAGGGCGTGGTGGACAGCGCGGCGCTCCTTCAGCCCGGCTGCCCGATATACAGCCGAGCGAACCAGTGGATGACGGAAAACCACTCGGGCACCAAGCTCCAACAGCCCTTCCGCCTCGACGGTTTCCGCAGCCGACTCGGGGATTCCGAGCTGCTGCGCCGCCCGCCAAACGAGTGCCGGGTCGCCGACTTGATCAGCTGCGGCCACGAGCAGCAAGCGTCGGGCGTCGCCTGGAAGATTGGCCAGCCTCCGCGTGAAGCTCTCCTCAATACTCGCGGACAACGGGACCGCCTCCGGCAGGCCAAACCCGCCCGCGAGCTGTGTCGGCGTCAGCCCGCGCGGCAGCTCTAACAGCGCGAGCGGGTTCCCGCGGGTCTCGGCAACGATCCGCTCGAGCACGGGTTCATCCAACCGAGCCGGCAAGGCGGACTCCAGCAACGTCCGTGCGTCGCGATGCCCCAGGGGTAAGACGTGAAGCTCCGGCAGTCCAGCGAGCAGGTCGCCCGGCTCCCGCGCGGCGAAAACGAGCGCGATCTTCTCCGCCAACAGGCGGCGGGCGACGAATGCAAGCGCCCGCGCCGACGCATGGTCGAGCCACTGCGCGTCGTCGACGACAGCCAGCAGCGGCCGGTCCGCGGCCGCCTCGGACAACAGACCCAGCACCGCCAGGCCGACCAGGAACGGATTCGGCGCCGGGTGGGCGGGCTCTCCAATCAAACCGAACGCGACGCCAAGCGCCTCGCGCTGCGGCTGCGGTAGGAGGTCCGAAAAGTCGAGGAACGGGGAACACAGCTGCTGAGCTCCTGCGAACGGGAGCTCGGTCTCGCCCTCTCCTCCGGACGTCCGGGCGATCCGAAAATCGCGCGCAGCCTCGACCACGTACTCGAGCAGCGCGGTCTTGCCGACGCCGGCCTCGCCATCCGCCACCAACACGCCGCCGCGTCCGCCGCGCACGCCGTCCAGCAGCCGATCGAGCACCTCCCGCTCACGTTCGCGGCCGATCAGCTGTGCTCCTGACCTGAGAACCGGTGGCGACGCTCCGTTCAATGCGTCATTCGATGCGCGAGCTGCGTGCGTGACTCGACGTCGAGCTTTCGGAATGCCTTGCGAAGGTGGTACTCCACGGTGCTCGCGCTGATGAACAGGCGAGCGGCGATCTCTCGGTTCGTGTGACCTTCCGCTGCCAGGCGTGCGATCTGCGTCTCCTGCGGAGTGAGCTTGTCTCGCGTATCCACTGTTCGCTTGCGGGCGCGCTCGCCTGTCGCCTGCAGCTCGATCCGTGCGCGCGCGGCGAACGCCTCCACTCCGAGGTCTGTGAAGAGTTCGTGCGCGGCTCGCAGTTCCTCGCGCGCGTCCAGGCGCCGGTGCTCGCGCCGCAGCCATTCCCCGTAGAGGAGATGCGCGCGCGCGAGCTCGGGCGCGAGACGCGTGCGGCCCAGTCGTTCGATCGCTTCCTGGTACAGCAGTTCAGCCGCGTCGCCGTCTGTGAGCAGCGCTCGCGAACGGGCCGCGATCCCCAGCCCCCAATCGGTGCCGGCGACGGCGGTGTCCTCCGTGAGGCGCTCGAGGGCGCTGGCGGCATGTCCCGGTGCCCCGCTTCGGCTGGCCGCCTCGATCAGCTCGGCCAGCGCCCAGCTTGATATGAACAGCTCGGGCGTGTCGTCGCTCGCCCGCTGGGCTACCACCAGTGCCTCGCTATAGCGCCCGAGTCCGTTGAACAGGATCGCCTTCACGAACTCGCCCCATTGGACGGCAAATCCCTGACCGACGGCGACAGCGTCGTTGATCGCCGACTCGAGCAGCGTGAGCCCGTCGGCTTCCCGACCCTGAAGAGCGACGAGCAGCATCGCCGCGTAGGGCGCGAGACGGGTCCCCGTCGCCTCGACGATCGCATCCGCCTCCGCGGTCGCCTCCGCCGCCTTCGCGAACTCGCCCGACCAGGCGTCGATGACCGCGCCGGTGATCAGGCCCATTGGCAGCCGAGCCAGCGCCCCGGCTTCGCGTGCCAGTCCGAGCTGCCGCGCGTTGATTGCGTACCAGCTCTCATCGTCCCAGAGAACATAGGACGGTATCGGGGGCAACGCGGTCCACCGGAAGCTGTTCTCGGCCGGAATCTCCGCGGAGGCAAATGCGCTCGACGCGCGCCGGAGCGCCGACGCCGCCGCGGCGCGTCCCTCGGTGATCAGCAGCGCAAGTGCGTCCAACAGCAGGTCGAATGGCTGCGACGGGTGTGTTGACGGGGGGGCTGACCTTGCTGCGCGCGAGACCTCGAGCAGATCACCGGCGGTGGCCAGACTCCCGGCGAACCACGCTGCGCCCCACGCGTCAAGGTAAGTCTCTCGCGCCAGGTCCGCATCGAACCGCTCTAGCCGCCTGGCAGCACTCAAAAGCAGAGGCGGCGCGTCGCTGCCAATGTTGGATGAGAACGCGATCTGGCCGCGGAGCAGCTCTGCCTGGGCGTGCTGTAGCTCGTCCGGCCCACCTTGGTCGGCTACGGGAAGGAGACTGAGCGCCTCATCGAACGCGCCGGCATACAAATGCGCTTGCGCGGCGGCAAGCGCTCGGTCCACCCTTCGCGCGGGGTCGACCGTCAATGCGATCGAACGCTCCAGGAACGCAGCCGCGGCGGCCAGCCCACCCCGTGCCCGCGCACGACCCGCGGAGCGCTCCAGCTCACATGCCACTTCCTCGTCGGGCGTGGCTGCGGCCAGCGCGCGGTGCCAAGCGCGCCGATCCGGGTCGATCGCCGGATCGGTCGCGTCCGCGAGCGCGCGGTGGGCGTCGCGCCGCTCATTCAGCCGGGCGGCTCCGTAGACGGCCGAGCGCACCAGCGGGTGGCGGAACAGCACGCGGGGGGAGAGAGCCAACCAGTCCTCCGATTGGACGGTGTCCGCAGCTGACCGCGGAATGCCGAGCCGCTCGGCCGCTCGCAATACCAGCGTCGGATCGCCGACCGGGTCCGCCGCTGCCACCAGCAACAAGCGGCGCGCATCCTGAGGAAGCCTCGCCAGCCGCTGCGTATAGCCCTCCTCGATGCTGGCGGACAGCGGCACCGTGGCCGGCACGCCAAACCCACCCGCGAGCTGGGTCGGGCTCAGCCCGCGCGGAAGCTCTAACAGGGCGAGCGGGTTCCCGCGCGTCTCGGCAACGATCCGCTCGAGCACGCGTTCATCCAGCGGCGCATGCAAGACCGACTCCAGAAGCGCCCGGGAATCACGTCTACCCAACGGTTCAACGCGGAGATCCGGCAAACCGGCGAGCGCGTCGCCGAGCGCTCGTGTCGCGAACACGAGCGCGATCTTGTCCGCCAACAGACGACGCGCCACAAACGCCAGGGCCCGCGCCGACGCACTATCGAGCCACTGCGCGTCATCGACAACACACATGAGAGGCTGCTCCTCGGCGGCCTCGGCCAGCAAGCCCAGGACCGCCAGTCCGACCAGGAAAGGATTCGGGGCCGGTGCCGTGATGAGTCCGAACGCGACGCCAAGCGCCTCTTGCTGGGGCTGCGGTAGGCGGTCCATAAGCTCTAGGAACGGGGAACACAGCTGCTGAACCGCCGCGAACGGGAGCTCCATCTCCGCTTCGACCCCGGACGTCCGGGCGCTCCGAAACGCGCGCGCAGCATCGACCGCGTACTCGAGCAGCGCGGTCTTGCCGACGCCCGCCTCGCCATGAACCACCAATACGCCGCCGCGTCCGCCGCGCACGCGGTCCAGGAGCCGGTCGAGCACCTCGCGCTCGCGCTCCCGGCCGATCAAATGCCCTCCTGGCCACAGAACGGATCCGGTCATTCCGCCTAAGCATGACTCAGGACAACGCTCGGGCCACGACTAAGGAATTCAAGGACTCGAACGCCCGGCAGTCGCGCCACGATCCCATCCACGTGGAGAGCAACGCCAGAGCGAGCACTCGGTGAGCACAGCAGATCCGCGCGCGAGCACCGCCGACGCGCTTGTGGACTGTGCACCAATCCCCGGTTCGGCGCTCGGTCCCGCGGTCAATGAGCAGGGGTACTACGTCGGGCGGGTCGAGGCGAACCTCTACTGGGTCACGGACGGGACCTATCAGTGCGCGTTCCTGACGACATCCGATGGCGTCGTCCTGCTCGACGCGCCTCCCGCCATCGGCCACAACATCCAGCGGGCCGTGGATGAGATCGCCGCCACGTACGGCGACAGCAACGAGGTGACGCATCTCATCTACTCCCATCACCACGCCGATCACGCCGGCGCTTCCTCGCTGTTCGGACGGAACATCACTCGCATCGGGCACGAGGAGACGCGGAAGCTGTTGCTCCGTGACGACGACCCCGCGAGGCCCCCACCAGAGGAGACCTTCCAGGACCGCCGCACGCTCGAGATCGGAGGCGAGCGCATCGAGCTGGCCTGGCACGGCTCCAATCACTCGCCGGACAACATCTTCATCCACCTGCCCGACCACGACGCGCTCATGCTCGTCGACATAGTCAATCCGGGCTGGGCGCCGGTCTGCCAGAGCAGCCTCACCGAGGACGTGCCGGGCTACATCGCGGCCCCCGATACTGCGCTCACTTACCCGTGGAAGCACTTCATCGGCGGCCACATGGGCCGGCTCGGGAGCCGCGACGACGTCGCAACGCACCGGCAGTACATGGCCGACATCGCGGACAGCTCACGGAACGCGCTGGACACCATCGACCCGACGCCGTATTTCGTCAAGTACGGCGAGAACACCTCGGCCGCGGTGAGGGGCTACCTCGACGCGATTACGGCTGCGGCCGCGGCGCCGGTCATCGAGAAGTACACCGGCCTGCTGGCGGCCGCCGACGTCGCCACGGCCGGCACCACGTTCAACGTCATGCAATCGATCCGCCTCGACCTGGGCTACAGGTCGCAGGTTCACCCGTAAGCTTCGATCGGAGCACTCAACGGTGGTGCCACCATGGCCAGCTTGACGAGGACAGAGCGCGAGGAGTACGTGGAGCGGCCGATCCTAAGGGACGTTTCGGTCGCCCGCGGCCTGCTCGGCCGGGAAGACCTGCTCCAGCTGCTAGATCGCGCTGTGACGAAACGTGTCACGGTCATCTCGGCGCCGCCGGGAAGCGGGAAGACCTCGCTGTTACGTGCGTGGGCTGACCGATCGATCAACCTTCGTCGCGTGGCGTTCGTGTCCGTCGACCGCGACCAACACCATGCGCAGCAGTTCTGGGCCTCGGTCCTAGACGTGATCCGAAGCCCGGCGCGCTCGATCGATCCTGAGACGCAGCCCGGGCCGACCGCTGCGCTCGAGGGAGAGCAGTTGGTCGACAGAGTCGTGTCGGAGATCGACGAGCAAGTCGAACCCGTCGTGCTGATCATCGACGACCTCCACGAGCTGAAGTCAGCTGAGGCGCTCACCCAGCTCGAGCATTTGCTGGCGATTCTGCCGAGCTCCGGGCGCGTGGTGCTGTCGTCTCGCCGGGACCCGCCGATCAGGCTGCACCAGCTCAGGCTTGCCGACGAGATCGCCGAGATCCGCGCCGGCGATCTACGGTTCACCGAGCGCGAAACGCGCGAACTGCTGGCCGCTGCTGGGATCAGCCTGTCCGACGACGGGGCGGCCGCGTTGTACCAGCGCACGGAGGGTTGGGCCGCCGGTCTGCGTCTGGCGGTGGTCTCGCTCAGCGGTCATCCGGATCCCGAGCGTTTCGTGGCTGAGTTCTCGGGCACCGACAGGGCGATCGGGGAATACCTGATGGCCGAGATGCTCGAACGCCAACCGAGCGAGGTCCAGAGCATGTTGCTGCGGACTTCGCTCGTCGACCGGGTGAACGGCGAACTCGCAGACTTGTTGGCAGGGCGTTCGGGTTCGGAGCAGATGCTGCTGGAACTGGAGGACGCCAACGCGTTCGTCGTGTCGCTCGACGCTCAGCGCACGTGGTTTCGCTACCACCAGCTGCTGGCGGATTTCCTGCGCCTGGAGCTTCGCCGAACGTCGGCGGATGAGGTTGGTGACCTCCACCGCCGGGCCGCGCGGTGGTTCGCGGATCACGGCGAGGTCGTCGAGGCCGTGCGGCACAGGCTTGCGGCCGGCGATTGGACTGATGCCGCCCGGCTCGTCGCAGACCACTCGTTCAGGTGGGTGCTTGACGGGGAAGCTGGAACGATCGACGCGGTGCTGCAGGCGTTTCCTGACGGCGCGTCAGCCGATCACCCTGACCTGGCGCTGGCTCACGCGGCGACTGAGCTGAACCAAGGACGGTTGGAGGAAGCGGCTGCGCAGTTGGCGCTGGCCGAGTCCCAGGTCGGGAGCGCTCCGCCGGCCCGTCGCCGCCGCCTCATGGTGGCAATCGCGTCCTTGCGGTTGGCGCTGGCACGGCGTAGCGGTCAGTTCAGTGAGGTAATCGAACAAGTGAACTTGCTCGATGCTTCGATCTCAGACGAGTCGAACGATCAGATCGCGATGGGTAGTGAACTGCGAGCCGTCGCGCTGCTGAATCTCGGGATTGTCGAGACGTGGTCCGGGCGACTCGCCGACGCTGAGCGGCACCTCTCCGAGGGGGCCGCGCTCGCCCAGGCGATCGGCCGGCCATACCTGGAGGTCGTGTGTCGCGCGCATCAGGGCTTCCCGTCAAAGCAGGTCTCGGTCGCGACCGCACGTGAGCGGGGCCGTCAGGCGGTAGACCTGGCCGAGCGTCATGGCTTGGGGATCGGCCGATACTCGCGCCCGCGCTTGGGGCGGTTGGCAGCATGGCGATCTGGATGGGCGAGTTCGAGGAGGGAGAGCGCTGGCTACGCCGCGCCCGAGAGGTCGCCGAAGCGGATGTCGACCCGGCCACCGCAGTGCTCCTGCACGTGGCGACGGGCATGTTGCATGCGGGTCGCGGGCACCATCAATCGGCGCTCGAAGAATTCGCGGCCGCGGCGCAGGCGCAGTCGCGACTCACAGGTGTGCACGCGCTCGCGCCGCGGATTACCGGATGGCTCGCAGCCACACAGGCTCGCCTTGGGATGTCAGCTGAGGCGCGCGCAACGCTCACCCGCACCTCCGCCGAGCCGGCGCAGATCGGCGCCATTTACGACGGGCAAATGGGCGCCATCTACAACGCGCGTGCAGTGATCTGCCTGACGGAGGGGGACCCCGCCGCCGCGTTGGACGCACTCCGAGGCGTCTTGGACATCACGCCCCCTGTCGTCCCTACATTCACACTCGTCGAGTCTTATCTGCTCGCCGGTATCGCGCACCTGGACATGGGGGATCGCAACGCCGCCGCTGCGGCGGCCGAGGCAGCGCTCGCCGCCGCCGAGCCAGACCGGCTGATGTACCCGTTCGCAATGACCGACGCCGCGGCGCTACTCGAAGCGCTGCCACGTCACCAGACAGCTCACGGCGCCCTTCTCGCCGACGTGCTCGACCTGCTGGGAGGCGCACCCGCGCCGGGCTCCAACCGAGAGCGCTTATCGCAACCCGAACGACTCAGCCCGAGCGAGCTGCGCGTACTCCGGTACCTGCCGACGAACCTGACGCGGCCGGAGATTGCGCGAGAGCTGTTCGTCTCGATCAACACGGTCAACACGCACATCCGCAACATCTACTCCAAGCTCGGCGCGAGTGATCGCTCCTCCGCCGTTCAACGCGCACGCCAGCTCCGGCTCCTCTCCACCGGACGCTCCTGAACGTCGCAGAAGCGGGGCGAGCCCCGTCGTGCAGACAATCACCGGAATCCGGCGGTGCGGGCTCACTGGGCGGGGCGGCACGATGATCGTGTGGCCACGTTGCCGGGCTTGTACACGATCCGGATACAGGGCCGACTCGGGGTTACCGCCCTGTCGGCCTTTCCCTCGATGGTGTCTGAGCTGCAAGGCAGCGAGACCGTGCTCACCGGTTTGCTCGAGGATCGGTCTGCGTTGTTCGGAGTCGTTGCCCAGATCGAGGCGCTCGGGCTCGAATTGCTCGAGCTTCGACAGATACAGGCCGGGCCGGCAGCAGCGCGTGAACCAGGCAGCGACCGCCCGCTGCATGGCTTGTGAGGCCGAGCGCACATCGCAACGTGCAGCTTGAACGGCCGCCGGGCACGGGTCGCCGGAGAATCACCATGATCCGGCGAGGACCGCTCACCTGGGTGGCGTCGATCCTGCTGACCGTGCGAGAGCGCCCGCGGATCCCGGTCAATGGAGGTGTCCAGATGAAGCTTGCCGTGAACGGCGTTGAGGTCGAGGTCGACGATCGCCACGCCAAGACCCCGCTGCTGTGGGTACTCAGAGACGTACTGGGCATGCACGGCACGAAGTTCGGGTGCGGAGCCGGTTTCTGCGCGGCGTGCACGGTGCTGATCGATGGGCGCAACATGAAGTCGTGCCAGACCGCGACCGAGCGCGCCGTCGGCAAGGCGGTGACGACGGTCGAGGGAGCCTCCGGGCCCGTGGTCGACGCGGTCCGGGATGCGTGGCACCGCGGCAATGTCGTGCAGTGCGGCTACTGCCAGCCCGGGCAGACGCTGGCCGCGGTCTCGCTGCTCACGTCCAAGCCGGCGCCCGACGACGCGGCGATCGACACCTGGATGAGCGGGAACCTGTGCCGCTGCGGCACCTATCCGCGGATCCGGGCCGCCATCCACGAGGCCGCGCGCGTGTGGCGGCGGGCAACGATCCGGCTCCGCTCGTCGCTGCGCCCGAACTGGAGATCGGCCGCCTCACGCCTGAGGAGGCGGGCGACCCGGTCCTTCCGTACATCCGGTTCCACGACGGACGGGACGGTCGTCGCGTACTCGAGCCAGATCGAGATGGGGCAGGGCATTCACACGGGGCTGGCGACGATCGTCGCCGAGGAGCTCGACGCTGACTTCGATTCGGTCCGAGTGGTCAACGCGTCCAATGGGGGCGGGCCGCCGAACGATGTGTATGGAAATCCCGACCTCGGCGGACGTGTTCCAGCTCACCGGGGGCTCCAACTCGACGAAGGGCTTCTGGGTCCGCTACCGCCTGGTCGCGGCGCAGGCGCGCGCGCGGCTCGCGGCCGCGGCGGCTGAGCTGTGGGATGTGCCCGCCGGCGAGGTCGAATTCGAGCGGGGCGTCGTGCGCCACGCGAGCGGGAGGACCGCGACGTTCGCCCAGCTCGCCGCGCGGGCTGAGCAGCTGCCGGTTCCGGACGGCGTCCAGCCCAAGGACCTCGTCCGAGTACAAGCTGATCGGGGGCGAAGGACGGCTGCGCGTCGACTCCGTGCCGAAGATCCTCGGAACCACCCGCTTCACGATTGACGTGAGCGTCCCCGGGATGCGGACCGCGGTCGTGCTGCACCCGCCGCGGTTCGGCGCGACGGTCGCATCTGTGGACGATGCGGCGGCGCTGGCCGAGCCGGGTGTCATCGCGGTGGTCGCGATCGAGGAGGGCGTCGCCGTCGTCGCCGAGACGGTCGCCGACGCGCAGCGGGGGCTGCGCGCGCTCGTCGTCGAGTTGGGACGACACCGACGCCGAGCGACGGAGCTCCGCCGAGTTGCTCGCCGAGCACCTCCGGCTGCTCGAATCGGGCGAGCGGGCCGTAGTCGCGCGCGACGACGGCGACGCCGACGAGGTGCTCGGCGACGCGCCGACGGTCGTCGATGGGACGTACACGTTGCCATACCTGGCGCACGCGACGATGGAGCCGAACAACGCGGCGTGCCGGATGCGCGAGGACGGGGTGCTCGAAGTGTGGGCGGGCACCGAATCGCCTGAGTACACGCGGATGTCCGCCTCCGCGGCCGCCGGCATCGACAAGGACCAGGTCGAGGTTCACGTCACGTTCGCCGGGGGATCGTTCGGGCTGCACTCGAGCTCCGAGCGCGACCCCACGGCCGAGGCCGTGCACCTCGCGCGGGCGCTCGACTGGAAGCACCCGATCAAGGTGCAGTCGCTGCGCGAGGAGGATTTCAAGACGGGCCGCTACCGCGCGATGGCCGTGCATCGAGTCCGCGCCGCGGCCGATGCAGAGGGCCGGCTGACGGCATACCACCATCAGATCGTGGCCGAGCCCACGTCGACGAACCTGCCGTTCGTCCGTGACGTGATGTTCACCAACGGGGTGGACTTCTTCACCACGACCGGCGCGGCCGACCCCCCGTACACGTTCCAGAACTTCAAGCTCGAGTCGACCAACTTCGAATCCGGCGTGCCGACGATGGTCTGGCGATCGGTTGGCAACTCGCATACGGAGTTCGCGCGCGAATCGGCGATCGACGAGCTCGCAATCGCGGTCGGCCGCGACCCCGTCGACCTGCGGCGCGACCTGCTCGGCGAGAATCCGCGGACCCTGCGCGCGCTCGAGCTCGCCGCGGAGATGGCGGGTTGGGGCACGCCACTGCCGGAAGGTCGTGCGCGCGGGATCACCTGCTCGAGCTTCCTCAGCCACAGCTCTCAGGTCACCGAGATCTCCCTCGACGACCGCGGGCGCGTTCACGTCGAGCGGATCGTGTTCGCGCTGGATTGCGGCATCGCGATCAACCCCGATCTGATCCGCGCCCAGGTCGAGGGCGGGCTGCTGTTCGGCCTCAGCGCGGCCGCCTGGGGCGAAGTCGTCCTGGGTGACGGCGGTGAGATCGTCACCCAGAACTTCGATCGCTACCCGCTGGTGCGCATGCGGTCGGTCCCCGCGATCGAAGTGCACCTGATCGAGTCGACCGAGTCGCCGACCGGAGTCGGCGAGGTCAGCGTCCCATCCGTCGCGCCGGCGCTCGCGAACGCGATCGCGGCCCTGACCGGCACCCGGATCCGCCAGCTCCCCTTGTCCAAGACCATCAAGATCTACTGAGAGAGAGGTCACGACATGCCCGATGTCAACATCACCCCGAGCGAAAACGGTCCCGTACATCGTCTCCGGCCCGGTGACGCTCACGGACGTCGACGGACGAGTCATCGAGCATCCGGATCCCATGGCGATGTGCCGTTGCGGAGGATCCTCGAACAAGCCGTTCTGCGACGGCACGCACGCCACGATCGACTTCGACGGAACCCTCGCGAACTGACACAACGTGGTGGCGCCGGACCAGCCGTCCGACCCCGAGCAGGTGGACGTATACAAGGCGCGCCGCAGCCTGCGCAACGGGCTCATCACGCTGGTCCTGGGGCTTGCGCTGGCTGTCGGGCTGCTGTTGGCGGTCCCAGGGCTCAAGGGCGTGGCGACCACGGTGTCGAACATGAAGACGCAGTGGGTCGTGGTCGCCGTCGTACTCGAGGTTGCTTCGTGCGCCAGTTACGTGGTGGCCTTCCTTCAGGTGTTCGAGCGGGCGCCGCTGCGGCTCGGGGCCCGGGTGGCGCTCAGCGAGGAGGCGTTCGGGGCCGCGGTGTCCCTGGGGGGCGTGGGCAGCGTGGCGGTGGGCGCGTGGCTGCTGGTCGAGCGAGGCGCACCTCCGCGGCGGATCGCCGAGCGATCGGCGGTGCTGTTCCTGTACACGAGCGCGATCAACGTGATCACGCTGATCCTGGCCGGCCTGGGCCTGTTCCTCGGCCTCCCCGGTCCGAGCAACGCTCTGCTCAGCATTGTGCCGGCGGCAGTCGGCGCACTCGTGCTGATCCTGTTCCTGCTGTTGCCGCGCTACGTCGACGGCATCGTCGAACGGGTGCGGCCAGGACGGCTCCACACGTTTGTGACCGAGACGGCGGCCAGCGTACGCGACACCCAGCGACTGGTGTTCCATCCCGACTGGCGGATCGTCGGCGCGATCGGTTACCTGTGGTTCGACATCGCGGTGCTGTTCGCGTGCTTCGTCGCCGCCGGCCAGGTACCGCCGCTCGCCCCGATCGTATTGGCCTACCAGATCAGCTACCTGTCGAACTTCATCCCTGTGCCCGGCGGGATCGGCGTGCTCGACGGCAGCATGATTGGCATGCTCGTTCTCTACGGCCTGGGTGGGACGGTGGCCACGGCGGCCACGCTCGCCTACCACGCGATCTCGCTGTGGGTCCCGGCCATCTGGGGCACGATCGCGTTCACCCTGCTGCAGAAGACCAAGAGGCAGCCGATCGTCCTGCGCAACCCGCCCGAGGAATTGCGCGCCGAGCGCCGTTGAGCTCCTGGCACCCGAGGCGGGGCGGAGGCGGCCGACGTGTCTCCCGTACTTCGGTAGCGTCTGGCTGATGGGGGACGCGGTCGCGACGATCTATAAGTGGGGCGGTGGGCGTGATGCGTTTGCGCGATGGCTGAACCGGTTCTACGACCTGGTCGAGCTCGAAGCTCCAGATATCGCTGCGATGTTCGGCGGTAGCGTCAGTGCGGAGCACCGCGCTCACGTCACGGACTGGTGGGTGGAAGTGATGGGCGGGCCGGCCGTGTATAGCGAGCGGCGCGGAGGCTATGAGCACATGCTTGCCCGCCATCACGATCTCGCCATCACCGCCGAGCAGCGGTTGGTGTTCGTTACGTTGCTCAGCCGAGCCGCCGACGACGCCGGGCTCCCGGCCGATCCGGAGTTTCGCGCAGCGATCATGGGCTACGCGGAATGGGGCACGCGGTTGGCGGTCTACAACTCTCAACCGGGCGCGAAGGCGGTCCCACACGCCCCGGTGCCGCGATGGGGTTGGGGGGTCGCGCCGCCGTACCAGCCAGACGACGACACCAGCGCGTGAGCGGTGTGTATGAGGCCGTGTAGCCTGGAACTGTCCTGAGTTGGTGGTTGAAAGGGGGAATCCGCCGTGCCGATCATCATCAACGGCCGTGAGGTGCCGGTGCCGGCCGACGCTCGTGTTTCGCTGCTGGACTTCGTGCGTGAGCATCTTGAGCTCTACGGCACGAAGAAGGGATGCAACCAGGGCGCCTGCGGTGCCTGCACGGTGCTCGTCGACGGGGAGCGGATCCTCTCCTGCCTGGCTCTCGCCGTCCAGTACGACGGGCGCGAGGTGACCACGATCGAGGGGCTGGCGAACGACGGCGCTTCTGCACCCGTTGCAGCAGGCGTTCATCGACTATGACGGATTTCAGTGCGGCTACTGCACCCCGGGCCAGATCTGCTCGGCGGTGGGGATGGCCGACGAGGTGGCGCGTGGGGTGCCTAGCCACGTCACCGCCGATCTCGGCGCCACCGAGATCGCGCTCGACCACGACGAGCTGCGCGAGCGGATGAGTGGCAACCTGTGCCGCTGCGGCGCCCACAACGGGATCGTTGACGCGATCGCCGATGTGTACGCGGGGTCGGGCGTATGATCGAGCTCGCCTACACGCGCGCGACCGATGCCGCCGACGCGATCCGCCGCGCCGAGGGTGAGAATGCGAAATACCTCGGCGGCGGGACGAACCTCGTCGACCTGATGCGCGAGACCGTCGAGGCTCCCGTCGGCGCTCGTTGACGTGACCGGCCTGTCGGCCGAGATCGAGGAGACCGACGACGGCGGTCTGATGATCGGGGCGGCCACGCGCAACACCGCAGTGGCCGAGCACCCTGCGGTTCGCGCGCGCTACCCGATGCTGACGCGCGCGATCGTCGCCGGCGCCTCGGCGCAGATCCGCAACATGGCGACGGTCGGCGGCAATCTGCTGCAGCGCACCCGCTGCACCTACTTCTACGACACCGACGGTTCGCGCTGCAACAAGCGGTCCCCGGGTCAGGGCTGCGACGCGATCGAGGGTTTCAACCGCATGCACGCGATCCTCGGCGCTTCGCCCGCGTGCGTGGCGACCCACCCGTCGGACATGTGCGTCGCGCTCGCCGCGCTGGACGCCGTCGTCCATGTTCGCAGCATGTCGGGAGAGCGCACGGTCGCTCTCTGCGACCTGCACAGGCTGCCCGAGGATCGTCCCGATGTCGAGACGGCGCTCGAGCCCGGCGAGCTGATCACCGCCGTGCAGCTGCCGCCGTCTGACGTCGCCGCGCGTTCCACCTACCGCAAGGTGCGCGACCGCACGAGCTACGCGTTCGCGCTCGTCTCGGTTGCCGCCGCGCTCGAGCTCGACGGCGACACGATCGCCGACGCGCGCCTCGCTCTGGGCGGGGTCGCCCCCAAGCCTTGGCGGGCGTGGCGCGCCGAGGAGGCGCTGCGTGGCCGACCGGCGACAGAGGCGAGCTTCCTCGCGGCGGCCGACGCCGAGCTTGCCGACGCCCGTCCACTCGCCGGCAACGCATTCAAGGTCGACCTGACCCGGCGCACGATCGCCGCCGTCCTGCAACAGCTGACCGAGGAGGCCCGGGCATGAGCACCGCCGAATCCCGATCCGCGGTGTCGATCGCCCCTGAGGGCTGGACCCCGAACGCCGGCCCCGATCCCGTGCTGCGCGCCAAGCACGGCCTCATCGGTGCGCAGGTCTCGCGCCTGGACGGTCCGCTGAAGGTCCGCGGAGAGGCGCGGTTCGCCGCCGAGTACGTGATGGATGGCATGGTCTACGCCGCCCTGCGCTACAGCACGGTCGCCCGCGGTCGCATCACCACACTCGATACGACTGCCGCCGAGGCCGCGGCCGGCGTCGTGCTCGTCATGACCCACCGCAACGCCCCGAGGATGCAGCCCCCGGCGCTGTTCCTGACAGCGCCCAAGGCGGCCGCCGGCAGCGACCTTCCCGTCATGCAGGACGACACCATCCACTGGAACGGCGAGCCAGTCGCAGTCGTCCTGGCCGAGACGCAGGAGCAGGCCGACCACGCCGCCTCGCTGATCGAGGTCGCCTACGAGTCCTCGACGCCGCGAACCTTCGAGGAGGCCAGGGCGCATCCGCGCACGCCCGACAGCCTCGTCGGTCAGCCGGTCCAGGTTCTCGTCGGCGATGCCGAGGCCGCACTCGAGGACGCGCGTCACCGCGTCGATCTCGCCTATCTCACGCCGCGCCACAACCACAACGCGATCGAGCCCCACGCGGTGACGCTCGCTTGGGACGGAGATGAGCTCATCGTCCACGACGCCAGCCAGGGCGTGAAGCTCCATGCCTGGACGTTCGCGCAGGTCTTCGAGATCGAGGAGAGCCAGGTTCATCTCACCTCGCCGTATGTGGGCGGCGGGTTCGGCGGCAAGACGCTGTGGTCCCACCATCTGCTCGGTGCGGCCGCGTCGAAGCTCGCAGGACGTCCGGTGCGGGTCACTCTCTCGCGCGAAGGGGTCTACCGACTCATCGGCGGGCGCACCAACACCGAGCAGCGAGTTGCCATCGGCGCCGATGATCACGGCCGCTTCACGGCGCTCATCCACACCGGCATCTCCTCGATGACCCCGTACAACGCGCTCGCCGAGCAGTTCACGTTCCCCGCGCGGCACATGTATGCGACCGAGACCCTGAAGACCGATCAGCAGGTCGTCGACATGGACATGCTCTCCAACTCGTTCATGCGCGCTCCCGGCGAGTCGGTCGGCACCTTCGCCCTGGAATCGGCGATCGACGAGCTCGCGATCAAGCTCGATCTGGACCCGATCGAGCTGCGGATCCGCAACGAGCCCGAAAAGGACCCCAGCTCGGGCCTGCCGTTCTCCGCCCGTCACCTCGTCGACGCGTGGCGCGCAGGCGCCGAGCGCTTCGGCTGGGAGCGGCGAACGGCGCCGGGCGCGCGGCGAGAGGGCGAATGGCTGATCGGCACGGGCTGCGCGAGTGCCACCTATCCCTACCACCGCTTTCCCGGCGCGGCCGCCCGGATCACACTTGCGAGAACCGGTCATGTGACGGTCGATGTGCCGGCCAACGACATGGGAATGGGGACCTCCACGACCCAGACGATCATCACCGCCGAACGGCTCGGCCTGCCGCTCGAGCGGGTGACCGTCGCCCACGGCGACTCCTCGTTCCCCGGCACCATGATCGCCGGTGGCTCCTCGCAGACGGCCTCGATCATCGGCGCGGTGATCGCCGCCCAACGCGGGCTCGTCGAGCAACTACTCGCACTCGCCGATGACGACTCGCCCCTGGCCGGGCTGACCGCCGACGAGGTCGGGGGTCGCGACGAGGGACTGTGCGAGCTCGCTGACCCGACTCGCTGGGAGAGCTACTCAAAGCTCCTGGAACGCGCGGACCGAGACGAGCTGACCGTCGTCGCCTCCGCCGCCGACCCGGAAGAGATGCAGAGCCACTCGATGCACTCCTTCGGCGCTGTCTTCTGCGAGGTCCGGGTCAACACGGTCACCGGCGAGACTCGCGTTGACCGTGTCCTCGGGTCCTACGACTGCGGGCGCATCATCAGTCCCAAGACCGCCGCGAGCCAGTTCCGCGGCGGGATCATCATGGGAATCGGCCTCGCGCTCATGGAGGACACCAACTTCGACGAGCGGACCGCGCGGATCATGAACCCGAGCCTCGCCGAGTACCACGTGCCTGTCCACTTGGACGTGCCAAGGATCGAGTTGATGTGGACCGATATCCCCGACCCGTACGCCCCGGCTGGCGCGCGCGGAATCGGCGAGATCGGGATCACCGGCGTGGCGGCAGCAATCGCCAACGCGATCTACAACGCGACCGGCCGCCGCGTCCGCGACCTGCCGATCACCCTCGACAAGCTGCTCTGAAGGCCTTCACGGGGCGATCAGCATCCGGAAGAGCTCGGCTGCCTCCTCGGGCGAGATCTCGAGCGCGGGTTCACCAATGCTCAACTCGACCTTGCTCACGTTTGGGACGACGCTGGGCGCGAGGCTGTCGAACAGCCACACTCGTCGTTCCTGGGCCACGCGGGTTGCGCGCTCCCGGATGGTTTCCACATCGCCACGCAGGTGGATGTGAAAGAGCGGCGTTTGCGGCGGATCAGGGACAACGGCGAGTCCCGGAACATGACGCAGCGCATCCGCCAGCGCGCGGGCGTGTTCGAGAAATCGCGGCATCTGCGGCAGTAGCTCGTCGAGCCCTCGCTGCGCCAAGGCGGCGAACGGAAACAGGTTCCAAAGTGTTCCGCCGTGACGGTGTCGCCAAACGCGGGCCTCGGCGATGAAATCGTCCGGCCCGGCGAGGACGCTGCCGCCAAGCCCGCCGAGTGCCTTGTACAGCGAGACATAGACGGTGTCGAACAGCGCCGCGATCTCCGCATGCGAACGGCCGTAGTAGGGCGCTGACTCCCAGATCCGCGCGCCATCAAGGTGGGTCGCGATGTTCCGGTCCCGTGCCCACTGGATCTGGGCAACGAGATCCTCCCACTCGGGAAGCCGGCCGCCGATTTCCCGCTGGGGCAACTCGATGAGCAGCGCCCCTACCGGGGTGCGCAGCGCCTCGAGATCCTCGAGCGCGATCAACCGGTCGCGATCCCCGATCAGCTCGGCCTTGAGACCATGGAGATGCGCGTGTGCACTGTGCTCGTGCAACTCGAGATGACAGGTGGGGTGAAACGCCACGGTATTGCGTCCACGGCGATCGCAGTGGACGCGCAAAGCGATCTGCTGCGCCATCGTTCCGCTCGGCAGCAACGCCGCGGCCGGCTTACCCAAGAGGTCGGCGATGCGGCCTTCGAACGTCTCGACGAACGCGCCTTCGCCGTAGCGGTCGGGCCGGGCGTCCGGCGGAAGCGCCGCGGCCGCTGTTTGGAGCACGATCGCGGCCGAGGTTGGACGCCGATGATCGAGCCATCGCTCGCACCGCCACATGGCGTCGCGCCAATCGCCCTCGGTCACCATTCAGCCCACCTTCGCCGGTGCCGAGGTCGACGTCCTGACGATGAGCTTCGGTTCCAGTCGGACATGCCGACGCTCGCGCGGGATCTCGCCCAGCACGCGGTCGAGCAGCAATTCGACGCTGAACTGCGCCAATTGCTCGACGGGCTGGGCTACGGTCGTCAGTCCGATCCGGTGCAGCGCGGCCACGCGCGAGCCGTCGAACCCGACGACCGAGACTTCGTCGGGGACGCTCCAGCCGCGCGACTCCAGCTGCTCGATGAGAGTGATCGCGACGTTGTCGTTGGTGGCGACGACCGCTTCAGGCAGCCCGTGGCGCTCGAAGAAGTCGACGAAGTTGTCGGTCTGATCGCCACCCTGGCCGCTGTTGCCGTGCATCACCCAGTCGGGATGGAATTCCAAGCCGTGGCGTAGCAGCGCCCGCTGGAACCCGTCGAGCCGGATCCGTCGCGTGGTGCTCTCGACCCGTTCGTCGATGAGGTAGGCGATTCGCCGATGGCCGAGCTCCGCGAGATGGCCGACGGCAAGCTCCAAACCCGCGGTGTCGTCGACAGCGACGCAGTCCGCGTAATCGTCCCAGCAGCTGACCATGACGACGGGTACGTGCTCGGTCACGAGCTGGGCCATCAGCTCCCGGTCGCCGCTGAACTGCAGCATCGCGATCCCGGCCACCCGCTGCTCCATCAGCGTCTCGACTTTCGTCGCCTCGTCGTCCGGGCTGCGGCTGGTGGTGCACACGAGCGTCGTGAACTTACGCTCTGAGGCGGCCTGCTCGATCCGTTCGAGCAGTTCGGCCTCGAACGCATTTCCGAGGTTGCCCGCGATCAGGCCGAGAACGTCGGTTCGCTGACGAACGAGGCTGCGCGCCGACGCGTTGGGGCGGTAGCCAAGCGTTTCGATCGCCGTCAGCACCCGGGACCGCGTGGTGGCCGAGACGTTGCCTTTTCCGCGCACGACGTTGGAGACCGTGGCCTTAGAGACCCCGCTGAGCGATGCCACGTCGACGATGGTGGGGTGGCGATATGGCATTAGAACGTTCTATAAGCGGCGGGCAGCGGTAGGAGCCGCGTCACGGAAGCAAAGCACAAGCCGCGGCAAATAGCTCTTGACACGGCTCTGGACTCATGAGACTATCCCCGCGCTCCGGAAGTAGAACGTTTCACTATGTCCGCTGCCTTCCCGCTGGCCCTTCTCACCGATGCGCTCGGACACATGCCCCTCCGGGACGTTCTGCCGTGGTGCGCGGACCGCGGCTTGGTCGGCGTCGAACTCGGGGTCGGCGGGTATTCGCCGGCCCCCCACGTGGCGCGTGGGGAGCTGCTCGCCAGTGCCAGCGCCCGCCGCGACTTGCTCGCGAGCCTCACCGACGTCGACCTCGAGATCGTCGCCCTGAACGCATCGGGGAACCCGCTGCATCCCGCCGAGGACGTCGCGGCCGAGCACGCCCAGGCTCTCCGCGACGCCGTCAATCTGGCGTGCGAGCTCGGCGTCAGTCGTGTCGTCGCGATGAGCGGGTGCCCGGGCGGGCCGAAATCGCCCGGCAGCGGCTCGTGGCCGGTGTTCGCGGGAGGTGCCTGGCTGCCGGACATGGAGGGCCTGTGGCCGCAGCAGTTCGAGCAATCGATCGCGCCCTTCTGGCGAGAGCTCTCGGCATGGGCGAAGGACACCGCGCCGGACGTGCTGATTTGCCTGGAGCTCCATCCCGGCACTTCGATCTACAACGCTGAGTCGTTCGCTCGCCTGCGCGAGGTCACCGAGGACAACATCGCCGTGAACCTCGATCCGAGCCACTTCTGGTGGCAGGGCATCGACCCGATCGCGACGATCGAGCGGCTCCGCGGTGCGGTCGGCTTCGTGCACGGCAAAGACACGCTGCTGCACCCTGACCGCATCGCCTTGCACGGCGTGCTCGACTTCCGCTGGCCCGCGGAACCGGAAACCATGCCGTGGCACTTCTGCGCCGTTGCGGGCGGCCGGCCCGTCTCCGAATGGGCTGCGCTCCTGCGCGCATTGGCCGACCACGGATACCACGGCTCGATTTCGATCGAGCACGAAGACCCGAACCTCGAGCCCGAAGCCGGAATCGAGGCCTCAATCCGCGGACTGAGAGCCTCGACCGAAGCCGTCGGAGCAACCCCCGGCGACACCGACCAACCTGGCGACCAGGTCGCCCGCACCGTTCCCATGCCAGCAAAGGAGAGTTTGACGCGATGACCAGCACCTCAACCGGCCAATCATCCGGTGCGCGCGCCTGGCGACCATGGGCTATCGCGGCGGCCATCGCGCTCGTTGCCGTGGCCGCGGCTGGATGCGGTTCGACCAGCTCCGGGTCGTCCTCGACGAGTGCCTCGGGATCGAGCACCCAGCAGTCCACGAGCAGCACGGTGACCCCAACCGGCGGCGCGGCCGCGCCGGCGAAGCCGGGCGGGACGATCACCATCGGCCTGCCGGCTGGCGCCATCGACCACCTCGAGCCAACGCTCTGGTACTACGCGACGACCTGGGAGATCGCCAATACGACGTGCGTTCCGATGCTGACGTTCGACGCTAAGTCGGGCGCGGCCGGGGTCACGCCGGTCGCCGGGGTCGCGAACCTTCCGAAGGTCTCCGACGGCGGCACCGTCTACACCTTCACGATGAAGCCCGGAATCGAGTTCGCCAACGGACAACCGATCACCGGGCAGGTCATGGCGTACACATTCACCCGGATGTTCTCACCCAAGCTGGCCTCGCCGGGGGACTCGTTCTTCAATGTCATCAAGGGCGCGCCCGCGGTGATCGCCGGCAAGGCCACGACCGTCAGCGGAATCAAGGCCACTACCAACACGGTCACGTTCACGCTCACCCAGCCCACCGCCTCGTTCCTGTACCGCATGACGCTGCCGTTCGCCTGCCCGGTCCCGATCGGCACGCCGGCCAAGGCGCTCGAGAACGGCACCGCCTTGCTGTCCGGTCCGTACTACGTCAAGTCCTACACGCCGCAGCAGTCAATAGTGCTCGTCCGCAACCCTCACTGGAACGCGGCGGAACTCGGCAATCTCCAGACTTCCGATCAGATCAACCTCCAGCTTGGCGTCGACGCGAGCCAGGCCGCGTCGCTGATCCGATCGGGCCAGCTCGCCACGTACGGCGCGCCGATGGCGCCGACCGACGCGCTGCAGGCGATCAACGACCCGACAGTCAAGGGTCGCGTGTTCGTGGACCCGCTTCCGGCGACCACCTACCTATGGCTCAACAACACTGTGCCGCCGCTCAACAACCCCAAGGTACGACAGGCGATCAACACCGCGATCAATCGCCTGGCGATCCAACGCGTCTGGGGCGGGGCGAGCCAGGGAGCACCGACGGATCAGATCCTGCCGCCGAGTATGCCCGGCTACGTGAAAGCGAACACTTACCCGGTGGCCGGGGACCTCGCGGCCGCCAAGGCGCTGATGAAGACCTCGGGAGTGACGACGCCGGTCAGCCTCACGCTGCGGACGCTCAGCGACCAGCCTGGATACGCGCAGGTCGCCCAGGTGATTCAGGCGGACCTCGCGCCGATCGGGATCAAGGTGAACATCACCACCGCCCCCGACTCCGTCAATGGCGGAGTGATCAGCGTCCCGAAGAACCACGTCCCGATGGGCATCAACACGTGGACGCAGGACTACCCATACCCGGATGACTTCTTCAACCCGCTGCTCGACGGCAGCAACATCACACCGACGGGCAACAACAACTACGCCAGCTACAACAACCCGGCCGTAAACAAGCAGATCGAAAACCTCGACGCGAAGGCTACTTCGGCGCAGTGGAATGCACTCGACAAGCAGATCATCGCTAACGACGCCCCGTGGGCGCCGTTGTTGAATCCGACCCGCGTGACGCTGTTTGCGAGCGGCATCTGCGGCGCGGTGATCCAGCCGGTCTACCTCGTTGAGTTCGCCACTCTTGGGAAGTGCAGCTGAATGCCGGGCGTCTTGGCGCCACTGTAGACATGCCGGCAGGTGATCGTACGGACCACCAGCAGCGTGGCGCGGTAAGCGCCCCGCTGCTCGCGGTCCGAGACCTGTCGGTCAAGATCCAGAGCGAGGATGGCGTGGTCCATGCCGTGGACCACGTGAGCTGGTCGGTGAAGCGCGGCGACGTCCTCGGCATCGTCGGAGAGTCAGGCTCCGGCAAGTCGGTCAGCTGCCTGTCGCTGGTGGGGCTCCTGCCCAAGAAACGCACGACAGTCACTGGGTCGGCCGTGTTCGATGGTGTCGAGTTGCTCGAGTGTTCTGAGGAGCAACTCGACTCCATACGAGGCGGACAGATCGCAATGATCTTCCAGGACCCCCTCACCTCGCTGCACCCGCTGATGTCGGTCGGCGCGCAATTGCTCGAGGCGATAAAGCTCCACCGGAAGATGGCCAAGGCCGATGCCAGGGCGCTGGCGGTCGAGATGCTCGGCAGCGTCGGCATCCCCGATCCCGCCCAACGGATGAAGGCTTATCCGCACGAACTGTCGGGCGGGATGCGCCAGCGCGTGATGATCGCGATGGCGTTGATCAACGATCCGGCGGTCCTTGTGGCCGACGAGGCTACGACCGCGCTGGACGTCACCACCCAGGCCCAGATCCTCGATCTGCTTCGCGACTTGTGCGCAAGAGCCAACTCAGCGATCGTGCTGATCACCCACGACCTCGGGGTGGTGGCAGAGATCTGCGATCACGTGGTCGTCATGTACGCCGGCCGAGTCGCGGAGAGTGGCACCGTCGAGGCGGTGCTCGAGCGTCCGACTCACCCCTACACGTGGGGCCTACTCGCGTCGATGCCGAGCGTCGACGTCAAGGCTGGTCGCGCGCACACGATCGGCGGCACCCCGCCGTCGCTGCTCAATCCACCGACGGGGTGCCGCTTCCATCCCCGCTGTCCCTACGCGATGGACGTCTGTCGTGAGGAAATACCACCCCTCCGGCGGGCCCCCGACGGCGCGGTCACCCACGTCACCGCATGCCACCTCGACGACGCTCGGCTTCGCCAGGGCGCCGAACAGGCGTCCGTCCTCTCCACCGTCCAATGGTGAATGCCGATCAACATCGAAACGGCACGCCGGCGCTCCTGAACGTGACCGGGCTGGTCAAGGAGTTCCCGGTCGGCCGGGGACTGTTCGGCACACGAGGCGTCGTTCACGCGGTGCAGGGCGTGTCGTTCTCGGTCAGCGCCGGCGAGACGCTGGCCGTGGTCGGAGAATCAGGATGCGGGAAGAGCACGCTGGCGCGCTGCGTGCTGCGACTGCTGGTCCCCACCGCCGGCACGATCATGTTCGAGGGCGTCGACATCACCGACGCGTCGCCCAGGCAGCTCCGGCCGCTGCGCCGCAACGCGGCCATGGTGTTCCAGGACCCATTCGGTTCGCTCAACCCGCGTCTTCGAGCCGCGTCGATCGTCGGCGAACCCCTGCGCGAGGCTCGGATCGGCTCGAAGGCGGAGATCGAAGCGCGTGTCCGGGAGCTGTTCACCCAGGTCGGGCTGAACCCGGAGCACTTCAGCCGCTTCCCGCACGAGTTCTCGGGCGGCCAGCGCCAGCGGATCGGGATCGCGAGGGCGCTCGCGCTGCACCCCAAGCTGATCGTGTGCGACGAGCCGGTGTCCGCACTCGACGTGTCAGCCCAGGCACAGATCCTCAACTTGCTCGGCGATCTGCGCGACCAGCTCGACCTTTCATACCTGTTCATCACCCACAACCTCGACATCGTGCGGCGGTTCTGCGATCGCGTGCTGGTCATGTACCTCGGCCGGGTGATGGAGATGGCCACGGTCGGCGAGCTATTCGCTGGGCCTCGCCATCCGTACACGGCCGCGCTGCTGGCCGCGACCCCGATTCCGCATCCGCGTCTGACGCGCGCCCGGGGTCGACCGCCGCTGACCGGGGACCCCCCGAGCCCGCTGTCCCCACCGACGGGCTGCCCATTCCATCCCCGCTGTCCGCGGGCGCAGCAGCGCTGTCGCGACGAGATGCCGCCGCTGACGCCCAGCGGCGGATCCCACAGCTTCGCCTGCCACTTCCCACTCGAGGTGGCGACGACGTCATGAGCGTCTCAACGGGGCAGAGCGCCGGACTCGTTGACCCCGTGACGGTCGACCCGACGCTGGGCGTCAGCTTCCGCGCGCGCTTCCTCCGACGCCTCCTCGCCGACAAGGCGACGATCGTGGCCGCGGTCTTCCTGATCCTTTTGCTTCTGCTGGCGACGATCGGCGCGCCGATCGCCGCTGCACTGACCGGACACGGATCCAACCAGCAATTCTTCAACGGACTGAACCTCAACGGCATCCCGCTGCCTCCGTTCAGCCACGAGATCGGCAACAACGGCCAGCCGAACCCCCACGGGGCGTTCTTCATCCTCGGGACCGACCGTCTCGGCCGCGACATGCTCGTCCGCCTCCTTTACGGAGCGCGAGCCACGCTCGCCGTCGGCATCGGCGCCACCGCTGTTGCGCTGTTCATCGGTCTGGTGCTGGGAATGATCGCCGGCTACTTCGGCGGCAAACTCGACGCCGTCATCTCGCGGGCAATCGAGACCGCCATGGCGTTCCCGTCGATGCTGTTCGCGATCGGACTCGCAGCGGTGCTCGGCGCAGGGCTGGTCAACTCGATCATCGTCATCGCACTGTTCAGCTGGTACTACCCGGCGCGGATCGTCCGCAACGCGGTCCGGTCGCTGCGCGGCGAGCAGTTCGTCGAGGCGGCCCGCTCGATCGGGCTCGGCCACTTCACGATCATGCGTCGGCACCTGCTCCCGCAGCTGACGGCTCCACTGATCGTGTATGCGACGGGAGTCGTGGCGCTCAACATCCTGTTCGAGGCGGGGCTGTCGTATCTGGGCCTCGGTGTCCGCCCGCCGACCCCCGATTGGGGGCAGATGATCGCCGACGGCGTCACCAGTGACCTCTACCGCCAGCAGATCTGGGTCGCTCTGATCCCCGGCCTCGCGCTCGTCTTCACCACGCTGGCGTTCAACCAGCTCGGCGACGGGCTGCGCGACGCGTTCGCCGTGAGGGGGTCGATCCGGTGAAGTTCGTGGCGCGTCGACTCCTGATAGCGGTCGGACAGGTCCTGCTGGTCACGCTCCTGGCCTACGTGCTGTTTTACGTCATCTCGGACGTCACGGGCGCCAGCCCGGCGCAGCGGGTGGCCGGTCATGCCGCGACACCTGCCCAGATCGCACGCGTCGCCCACCTCCTCGGGACCGACAAGCCGTTCTACGTCCAATACCTCAACTTCCTCGATCACATCGTCCACGGCAACTTCGGCTATTCGTTCCTGCAGCGCCGACCGGTTATGCAAATCATCCTGCCTGCCGCCTACGTCAGCCTGTCGCTGATCCTGGTGTCGGTCGTCATGTGGATCCTGATGGCGGTCCCGATCGGACTGGTCGCCGCGCTGCACCCCCGCACCTTCACTGACCGATTCCTGACGATCTGCGCCCAGGTCGCGATCGCGACCCCGGTCTTCTGGCTGGCGCCGATTCTCTCCTACCTGCTCGCGTTCGAGCCCAACCAGGGCCGATTCCTGGGTATCTCGCTAGGGACGAGCGTCAACATATTTCCGATCGAGGGCTGGGTGTCATTGACCTCGAACCCATGGGAGTGGCTCCACCACCTCCTGCTGCCCGGCCTCGCCTTGGCCCTCGGTTTCACCGGGTTCTACGCTCGTTTCGTCCGGGCACTCGTGCTGGAGCAGCTCGACGAGGACTACGTACGCACCGCCCGGGCAAAAGGTGCTGGGCGGCCACGCATCCTGCGCGCACACATAGGGCGCGTTGTCGCGCCGTCGATCATCACGCTACTTGGGCTCGACGTCGGCGCCGCAATTGGGGCGGTGCTGTTCGTAGAGCTGATCTTCGGTCTACCCGGACTTGGGTTCGTCGCCGTCAACTCAATCCAGAACCTCGACTACCCGGTGACGGTCGGGGTCGTCACGTTCACCGGGCTTCTCACCGTGGGTGCAATGACTCTGTCTGACCTGGCGGTCGCCGCACTCGATCCGCGCGTTCGCCGACCGTTGGGATGACACTCGCGCCCGACATGTTGAGCACGACTCATTTCACGCCCGAGATGGTGGCCGGCGGCGTGGAGCGGACCGAAGTCACCGCCGGCGCCGGGGATGTCTGGTGGCTCGAGCACAGCTACGACGCGGGCCGCTCGTACGTCATGCACGCCGCGTCCGGAGAGACGCCTCGGCCCGTGACCCCGGAGTCGGTCGACGTGGGCACGCTGGCATGGGAGTACGGCGGCGGGTCGTACCTCGTGACAGCCGAAGGCGCCGTGGTCTACAGCGACCGCGACGATCAGCGGCTCTACCGGGTAGTGCCAGGCCGGTCGCCGACGCCACTGACGCCGTCACCACCGAACACCCCGCTCTGATCGGTTTGCCGACGGGTCGGCTGCTGCAGACGGCCGCTGGGCGGCGTTCGTGCGCGAGTCCCACCGCCCAGGAGAGCCGGTGCGCCACGAGCTCGTGGCGGCGAGCCTCGACGGGTCATCGACGCCCCGCGTGCTGACCGCCGGGGAGGACTTCTACGCCGCGCCGCGACTCAGCCCCGACGGGTCAATGCTGGCCTGGCTCAGCTGGTCCAAGCCGAGAATGCCGTGGGACGGAACCGAGCTGTGGCTGGCCGACGTACGCTCCGATTTCAGCCTCGCTCACCCGCGGCGGATCGCAGGAGGCCCCACCGAGTCGGTTCTGACGCCGCTGTGGTCCCCGCAGGGCACGCTCCATTGGGTGTCAGACATCTCGGGCTGGTGGAATCTGTACGCATTGCGTGACTCGGGCCTCCAGCCGGTGTGCCCCGACAGCGCTGAGTACGCGGTCCCGCCATGGCAGTACGGCCGCCGTGGGTACGGTTTTCTCGCCGACGGGTCGATCATCGCGGTGCGCATCCGCGACGCGGTGCACGAGCTGGTCCGGATCGAGCCGGCGTCCGGGACGGCCCAGCCGCTCCATCGACAACTCACCTGGATCGCCGACGGCCACCTCTCGTGCGACGGCGACAGCGTGGCCTTCGCCGGCGCTACGCCGACGACGGGGCCCGTGGTCCTTTCGGTAGATGTGTCGAGCGGGCGGATCACGACGATCGCCGCCGATCAGCCATCGTGGGATCCGAACGTCCTCTCCTGCGGAGCAGCCCTGGGCATCACCACAGACGATGGCTCGGAAATCCACGGGTTCTGGTACGAACCGGTGTTGAACGGCGACCGCTCAGCGGCCCGAAGCCGGCCGCCACTCATCCTGCACCTGCATGGTGGACCCACCGATAGCGCGCGCCTGGTCTTCGACGCGGAGCTCCAGATGTGGACCACCCGGGGGTTCGCGGTACTGGATCTCAACTACAGCGGCAGCACCGGCTTCGGCTCGGCCTACCGCCATCGCCTCGACGGCGAATGGGGCCAGCGCGATTTCGGCGACTGCTTGGCCACCGTTGCCCACCTCGTGCGGGAGAGAATGGTGGATCCGGAGCGCGTGTTCGTCCGGGGCGCGAGCGCCGGCGGTTACCTCACCTTGCGGTGCATCACGGGGTCCACCACATTCGCGGGTGGAATGTGCCGGTGCGGGATCTCCGATCTGGCGCTGTGGCGGGAGGACACCCATGACTTTGAATCGCGCTACACCGACCGGCTCGTCGGCCCGCCGTCGCAGGTGAAGCGCTACCAGCGTCGGTCGCCGGCCCGAAACGCCGGGACCGACTCCGCGCCGTTGCTGCTCATCCACGGGCTCGCCGACACCGTCGTGCCGCCTGAGCACGCCGAGCTGATGGCAGCGGCCTACCGCGCCGCTGGGCGTCCCTGCGCGCTGGAGCTGCTGCCGGACGAACCCCACGGGTTGCGGCGCCGGAACAGCCGCCAGCGCTGGCTGCAGGCCGAGCTGGACTTCGTCGCTGCGCGCTCTTCAGAGGGAGCCGGCGCTACCCGTATATACGAGAGCAATAGGAGGGCGCTTGACTAGTCCGATCAGGGTGGGAGTCGTGGGGTGTGGGCTGATTGCGCAGGTGATGCACCTCCACTATCTGAACGAGCTCTCGGACGAGTTTGAGCTTGTCGCCGTTTGTGACATCTCCGACGAGGTCGCGTCAGCCTGCGCCAAGCGCTTCCGCGCGGGCACCGTGCACACGCGCTGGCAGGAGCTCCTCGAGCAGCCGCTCGACGCGGTCTTCGTACTGACCTCGGGCGATCATGCGTCCGTCGCGATCGCCGCCGCGCAGGCCGGGAAGCACGTGTTCGTCGAGAAGCCGATGGCGCTCTGCAGCGAGGACGGAGCGCGTGTGCTCGACGCCGCCGAGACGGCCGGCGTGCGCCTCATGGTGGGCATGATGAAGCGCTACGACCCGGCGTACGAGCGGCTGGTGGCACTGCTCCCGGAGTGGCGCTCGGAGCTACGGCTAGTGAGAGTCACGACGCTGGAGTCGCCGCTCGAGCCTTATGTCGCCCACTATCCGCTGGTCAAACCGAGTGACGTCCCGGCCGAGGTTCTCGATGAGCTCCGGCTGAGCGAACAGCAGGCGGGCTATCTCCCCGGCGCCGACGCGGAGACTCGCTTCTGCTATCGCTGGATCCTGCTCGATAGCCTCGTGCATGAGTTCAACGCGCTACGCGGGGCGCTGGGCGAGCCGAGCGAGATCGTGTCCGCGGAGCTATCCCGGAACTGCGTGGCCGTCAACATGCGCTTCGGTGAGACCGAGTGTCACCTCTCGTGGGTCGATCTGCCCGGGATTGCGCGCTATAGGCAGGAGTTCGCGTTCTACGCGCCGGAGCAGCGCTTGACGCTGGAGCTGCCGTCGCCGTTCTTGCGCAACGCGCCGAGCCGGCTGCTCGTCGAGGGCGGCGAGACCGGCACGGCCAATAGCTGGGAGCGTGACGAGGTGGTGTCCTACGACGAGGCGTTCAAGCGGGAGCTCCGCGAGTTCGCCGACTGCGTGCGCACAGGCCGCGAGCCCCGAACATCGGGCGCGGACGGGCTCGCGGATCTACGGCTTTGCGAGGCGGTGGCGCGGGCGAATGAAGGCGCCGATCCGGCGCTCGTCGGGGGCTCCGCGGTGGGCACGCAATGACCAGCGACAACCGAAAGGGAGCGAGCATCGTGCAACAGACATCTGAGGCGGCCGGTACCGCCATCGAGACGGTCGCCGTGCGGGACGGCGTGGTGCTGGCGAACGCGCCGGTCAGCTACGGCGCGTTCGAGATCACAGTCGGCATCGACCCTAACGTGCCGGAGCCTCTGACGCTGCTCGACTGGGTCCACGCCGCCGGATACGAGGGCGTCGATCTGGGTCCGCTCGGCTACCTCGGCGACGCCGAGACACTGTCGGCCCGGCTCGCCGAGCGCGAACTCGGTCTGGTTGGCGGCTACCTCGAGCTGCCGTTCTCAGAGCCCGACAAAATCACGGCCGAGCTGGCGAACCTCGACGCGCTGCTCGACATCTTCGACACGGTCTCGGGGCAGGGGCTCGCGCCGAAGCCGACCCTCGCGGACGCCGGCTCCGAGGTCCGGTCGCGCTACCCCGGTCGCGCCGCGCTCGATCGCAGCGTCGGGCTGGACGACGCCGGGTGGGCGCGGTTCGCCGAGGGCCTGGCCGCCGCCGTTGCGCGCTGCCGCGAACGCGGCTACGACCCGACCTTCCACCACCACACCGCGACCTACATCGAGGCGCAGTGGGAGATCGAACGGCTGCTCGAGCTCTCCGATGTCGGGCTGTGCCTGGACACGGGGCATCTGCTGCTTGGACGCGGCGATCCGATCACGGCGATCCGTGAGTGGGCGGACCGGATCAATCACGTGCACCTGAAGGACGCGCGTCTGGATCGGCTCGAGCAGATCGTTGCCGAGGCCGCCCCCGTGCAGGAGATCTGGCGCCGGAAGGCGTTCTGCGCGCTCGGCGACGGGGACATCGAGATCGAGCGCGTTCTCGAAGCGCTCGCCGACATCGGCTACTCGGGCTGGCTCGTGGTGGAGCAAGATGTGCTCCCGGACCCTGACAACCCCAACCAGCCGGCGGAGGATCAGCGCCGCAACCGCGAGTACCTCCGCGGGCATGGTCTCTAAGCAGGCGGTGATCGCCCTCGTCGGAGCCGGCCGCATGGGCTCCGTTCACCTCGAGGCGCTCAGGCAAGCCGAGGGCGTGCGGCTGGGCGGTGTCGTCGAGCCGTTCGAGCCCGTACGCGCACGCGTGGCGCAGAGCGGGATCGCGACCTACGAGTCGGTCGAGGAGCTGCTGGTCAGTTCAGCTCCCGACGGCGTTCTGATCGCGGCGCCGTCCGATCAGCATTCGGATCTGGTCTCGCAGTTCGCGGCCGCGGGGGTTGCGGTCTTGTGCGAGAAGCCGGTCGGGGTCAGCGTCGAGCAGGCACGCGAGGCCGCGGCGGCGACCGCCGGCGCCCCGATCCTGCTCCAGGTCGGCTACTGGCGCCGGTTCGTGCCCGAGCTGCAGGCGCTGAGGCGGCGGATCGCAGCGGGAGAGCTCGGAGAGGTCATCCAGCTGTGCTGCTGTCAATGGGACCACGAGCCGCCGACCGAGGCGTTCCGCAGCCACAGCGGCGGGATCGCCGTCGACATGGGAGTCCACGAGTTCGATCAGGCCCGGTGGCTGCTCGGCCAGGAGTTCGAGACCATTCGGGCGACCGCGGCGGGCGCGAGCCCCGGGCGTCCCGGCGCCGACCCCGATCACGCGTCGATCCTCGCGTCGATGTCAGCCGGGAGCGCGGTCGTCGTCTCGCTCGGGCGACGGTTCCCGCACGAGGACTCGTGCTGGCTTGAGGTGTGGGGGACCGACGGTCACGAGCGGCTCGATTTCATGTGGGGCCGGGACGGCCAGCGGGCGTTCGCGGAGGCGATCGTCCGCCAGGCGGAGGCGTTCGCCAGGGCGCTCGGAGGGGCGCCGCTCGAGGGCGCCGGCGCGGACGACGCCGTGGTCGCGCTTACGGTCGCCGGGCGGACCGCGAAGGCACTCGCGGCGAGCGCCGACCCCGAGCGGTTGCCGGCCTCCTGAGCGGGCGCGCCAACACGGATCGGGCTCGCACACGTGCGGAACAGGAAAATCAGTGCCGTTCCCCCAGGCGCGGCCTTGGTCTGAGGGCGCTACAAGCGCGAGACGAGCTCGGCCACGATTTCGGCGGCCGGCTGTCGCTGTTTGGCGAGCGCAACGCTCTGTCCGGCCCACAGCGATAGCGCTTCGATCTCGCCGGTCGTTCCGACCATCGGGGGCGCAGGGGAATATCGGAGGATCGGATCGCCGGAAGCGAAGTGCGCTATCACCTGCCCCTCTCCCGGTCGGCTACCCGGTGCCGGCCGGCCTGCGGCTTCCCACATCTCGGCCGTTGAGTTGTGGAGCGCGCGGTGAGGCGCGTCGGGCCATCCAACCTCATAGAGGTTGGCGTACCACTCGGCATCGGTCTCGGTCGCGGCGATCAGGAGGCGCCGGTAATCCTCGTGGATCGGCATTTCGTCGGCCAAGAGGAACCGCGTGCCGAGCCAAGCGGCCTGTGCACCCAGGGCCAGCACGGCTGCGACCCCTCGGGCGTCGCCAATCCCACCGGCCGCGATGACCGGTACGGGCGCCACCGCGTCGACTACCGCTGGCACCAACGGGAGCGTCGCGACACCGCCCCAGACGTGGCCGCCGGCCTCCCAGCCCTGCGCAACGATGATGTCCACTCCAGATCCGACCGCACGCCGCGCTTCCTCCGCGCTCCCGACCGTATGCATGACAAGCCCTCCGGCCTCATGCACCAAGTCGACGTAGCTCTGGGGATCGCCAAAGATGAACGACACGATCCGCAGGCCGGCCGAAAGGGCCTGATCGACTCGACGGTGCTGATCCGAGGTCAGAGCGAAGTTGCCGCCGAACGGACGATCGGTCAGAGCCGCCGTTTCACGGACCAGATCTCCGGCGTCGTCTACCCACCACAGCCCCATGGTGCCGAGGGCGCCGGCGTTTGAGACCGCGGCGGGCAGCCGCGAATCGGCAGCCATCGGGGCCGAAACAATCGGCTGGTCAATCCCCAGCAACTCGCACACCGGCGTGTGGGCACTCATCGGCATCGCCCCCTTTTCTGGCGCCCGCGGCGCCGGTTGACTAGGCTCAATCTGGACCCGAAAGGCTCCGATGGCGTCCGCGTCACAAGTGGTTCACACCCGGGCCGCGGACCGGGGGCCCGGACCCGTGGAGCACAAGGCGCGAGTGGACGGGACGGCGGCCATCGTTCTCGTCACTCCTCAACAATAGACAGGAGCAGATCATGCGCAGCGACATCGCCCCCGGTGGCACGTTCCCCGACTACGAGTTGCCCGATCACGAGAACCTTCCTCGAAAGCTCAGCGAGATCCAAGGCGACGACCCCCTGATCCTCACGCTCGCGCGGGGGAACTACTGCCCCAAGGAGCACCAGCAGCACCTCGAGCTCGCCGCCAACTACCCGAAGATCGCGGTGGCGTACACGAAGGTCGCCACCATCTCGACCGACACCCATCACTCGAGCCAGGAGTTCCGCGCGTCCACCGGCGCCCAGTGGCCCTTCCTCTCCGATCCGGAGCGGACCGTCCAGAAGGACCTAGAAGTCCAGGAGTACACCGACCCCGAGCACGACCCGATGATCCCCCACACCCTCGTGCTCAAGCCCGGGCTGGTCATCCACTGCGTCTACAACGGCTACTGGTTCTGGGGACGTCCGTCGTTCGTGGATCTCTGGCACGACCTACGGACCGTGACCCGCGAGATCCGTCCCGACTGGGACCTCGCCAAGCCTGGGCTGCGCGAAGCGTGGGATGCGGCCGACTACTCGCAATTTCACGGATGGGACAAGCGCGCTCACTCGATGCCGTCGTCATACAACTCCTGAGCAGCGCGTGTCGGCCCGGCCCGTTGTCGAGCCCGTGGGGACGTTGGTGTCGGTCAATGTCGGCATGCCGAAGAACGTGCCCTGGCAAGGAACGAACGTCTATACCGGCGTCTTCAAGGACCCCGTCAGCGGTCACCGCCGAGTCGGCAAGCTCAACATCGAAGGCGACGGTCAAGGCGATCTGGCGGGGCACGGCGGCGAGCAGCGCGCCGTGTTCGTCTACCAGCTCGACTCCTATCGGTACTGGGAACGCGAGCTGGGCCGAAACGACTTCGTCTACGGACAGTTCGGCGAGAACTTCACCGTCGAAGGGCTTGGTGACGACGAGGTCTGCATCGGCGACCGCTACCAGATCGGCACCGCCACCTTCGAGGTAACGCAACCCCGCGTCACCTGCTACCGCGTCGGGATTCGCATGAATGACCCGCGCATTCCCGCCCTGCTCGTTTCACACCATCGCCCGGGCTTCTACTTCCGCGTGCTCGAACAGGGCGAGGTACAAGCGGGTGACGAGATCATCAAGCTTGCGTCCGGCCCTGAACAGATGCCGGTCGCTGAGGCGGATGCCCTGCTCTACCTCCCTGGGCACCCGCGCCAGCAACTGCTGCGAGCGCTCCGGATCCCCGCGCTGAGCCCCGGCTGGCAGGCCTCGTTCGAAGCCCTGCTCGAGGAAGAACCGGGCGCCGGCAACGCCGGGCTCGCGGTGACGAGCCCGGCTCCGGCCTGGCCGGGTTTCCGTCAGCTGATCGTCACCGCGATCACCCGCGAAAGCGAATCGGTGATCTCCATACGTCTCGATGACCCAAACGGCGCGCCACTACCAGCCGCCCGCCCAGGCCAGTACCTCACGCTGCGCGTCCAGCCCGACAAGCAGCAGAGGTCGGTGCTCCGCAACTACTCCCTCTCCGGACTGCCCGGCGCCGGCTACTACCGGATCACCGTCAAGCGCGAACACGATGGCGTCGCCAGCGGCTATCTGCACACCCGGCTTGCCGTCGGCGACCTGCTCGACATCGCAGCGCCGCGTGGCACGTTCATCCTCGACGCGACGCATGCACCCGTGCTGCTGATCAGCGCCGGGATCGGTGCCACCCCGGTTCTCGCGATGCTTCAGGCGCTGGCGGAGGAGCATTCCGATCGCGAGATCTGGTGGCTGCACGGCGCACGCAACCGGCGCGAGCACTCGTTCGCCGCCGAGGCCCGCAGTCTCCTCGCCTCGCTTCCGAACGTACACATCTGCGTGTACTACAGCCGTCCCGATCCGGATGATCTCGAAGGCCGCGATTTCGACAGCGCGGGCCGTCTCACCGGGTCAGTGCTCGCCGAGCTCGAGCCGCCCCGCGATGCCGAGGCATACCTGTGCGGACCGACACCGTTCATGGACGAGATCAGCGCCGGTCTGGCGGCGCTGGGGATCGACGCCTCACGCATCCATAGCGAGCCGTTCGGACCCGCACCGGGTCTGACGCCGGGCATCGCAGCAACACCCGCGCGGACGCCACACCCACCCGCCGGCCAACCCGGAAACGGCCCAACCATCGAGTTCGCCCGCAGCAACCTCGCGATCCCATGGAGCGTCGATTACACGAGCCTGCTCGAACTCGCCGAGGCATGCGACGTACCCGTCCGTTGGTCGTGCCGCACCGGCGTCTGCCATACCTGCGAGACGACGCTCATCGCCGGCGATGTCGGGTACAGCCCCGATCCGGTCGAACCTCCTGCCGATGGAAGCGCACTCATCTGCTGCTCACAGCCACGAGACGACGTTGTTCTCGACCTGTGACCGGCACCAAAGTCGCCGGCGCCTTGATCCGATGGCGTCCTCAAGACGCCTCGAACTCAAGCAGCGGCTCGAGTGGGGGAACCCGAACGCAGTCGGCATGACTGGACTGCTGGGCTGGGGTGGCGCCTACGAGGCGATGCACAACTGCGACCTGTGCCTGTTGCTCGGCACGAATTTCCCGCTGCCCGATTTCTACCCGAAAAAGGCAAAGAAGGTTCAGGTCGATATACGGCCCACCAACATCGGGCGCCGCACACACATCGACATGGGACTCGTGGGAGACATCAAGGACACCGTCGCCGCGCTGCTGCCGCTTGTCGCCCCGAAAGACGGGACTCACCACCTGCACCGCGCGTTGAAGACGACCGAGAAGTGGCGCGAGAATATGAGTCACTACGTGACCCGGGGGCCGGATGTCACCCCGATCCGCCCCGAGTACCTTGTCGCCACGATCGACGAGCTCGCCGACGACGACGCCGTCGTGAGTGCCGACACCGGCACGGCCGTGATCTGGACGGCGCGCTACATCACCGCCAAGCAGAATCGGAACATCTTCGGCTCGCTGTCGTGGGCGTCGATGGCAAACGCGATGCCGAACGCGATCGGAGCGGCGCTTGCATATCCGGGACGTCAGGCGATCGCCATCTGCGGCGATGGGGGGCTGTCGATGCTGATGGGCGACCTGCTGACGATCGCCGAGCGACAGATCCCCGTCAAGCTAGTCGTGCTCGACAACAGCGGTTTTCAGTTCGTGCACATCGAACAGGAAGAAGCCGGGATCCAGCCGTTCGGGATCAAGTTTGCGAACCCGGATCTGGCCAAGGTCGCGGAGTCGATCGGTCTCACCGGCATCCGGGTCGAGGATCCCCGCGAGGTCCGAGACGCGGTCGCCGAGTTCCTGGCGACACCAGGACCGGCGCTGCTCGACGCGGTAACCGATCCGTACGCGCTCAGCCTCCCGCCGCACACGTCGTTTGGCGAGGCCGAGGGGTTCTCGCTGAGCTTCGCCAAACAGGCGCTGAACGGCAACCTCGACGACGTGATCGAGACCGTCAAGGCGAACGTCCACGTGGTCTAACCCGCCGTCGAGTCGACGATCCCGCCGACCAAGCGGACGTGTCCGCCTCTCAGCTCGCTGCGAGGTGAGCGTGGACCAGCTGGACGGCCATCGCTCCTTCGCCGACGGCTGTGGCACAGCGCTTCGTCGAGCCGGAGCGGACGTCCCCGACCGCGAAGATGCCCGGAACGTTGGTGTCGAGAAGATTGGCGGCGCCTACGGCTCCGCCGGTGAGAATGAAGCCGTTGGCGTCGCGCGCGACCGCGTCGTCGAGCCAATCGGTGCAGGGCAGCGCGCCCAGGAAGAGGAACAGGTATGAGAAGGGGAGACGCTCGCCGCTCCTGAGCGTGACCGCCTCGAGCTGCCCACCGGTGCCGTGCAGCACGGCGATCTCGCTCCCGTCACGCACCGCGACGCCGTACTGGTCGAGCTCGCGGACGAGATAGTCGGACATGGTTTCGCGAAGGTCTGCCCGGCGGTGGAGCAGCGTCACGAGCGCGCCGCCGCGAGTCAGCCAGACGGCGGCCTGGCCGGCCGAGTTCCCTCCGCCGACGACTGCCACCCGCTCGGCGCCGCAGAGCTGCGCCTCGGGCGGTCCAGCGGCGTAGAAGACGCTCACGCCTTCGTATTCGTCGAGGCTGTCGACAGGTAGCCGCCGGTACTGCGCGCCGGTCGCGAGCACAACAGCGCGTGCTGCGACTTCGCGATCCTCTTCCAACCGGACGATGTGACGTCCGTTCCCGGGTTCGAGAGAGACCGCGCGGTACGGCGTCGCGAGGCGCGCGTCGAACTTCCGAGCCTGCGTGACGGCGCGGCTCGTCAACTCCGAACCGGATATCCCAGCCGGGAAGCCGAGGTAGTTCTCGATTCGCCGGGACGCGCCCGCCTGGCCGCCAAGCGCGGTGCTCTCGATCACCAGCGTGTCGAGTCCCTCGGAGGCGCCGTAGACCGCGGCTCCCAGGCCTGCCGGCCCGGCACCGACCACGACCAGGTCGACCTCTTCGCGCCGCGCGAGCTCGCGGCCGATCCCGAGCGCGCGAGACACCTGCCCGGTCGACGGGCCGAGCAGCTCGCTCCCTCCGGGCAGCTTGACCAGCGGAAGGCTCGCCGGATCGAGTTCGGCGACGAGCTCAGCCGCCGAGGGCTCGTCCGCGCGCTCTGAGTCGCGCCAGGTGAACGGCAGGCGATTACTACGGGCGAACGCAAGCATCTCCATCGTGGCCTGCGACGAGCGAGGGCCCACGATCTCGAGGCCAAGCCCCTCGACCCGCTGCAGTGCTTCGCGCCTGGCGATGAAGGTCGACAGCACGAGATCGCTGAGCTGTTCGTCCTCGTAGAGCAGCGAACGCATCGTGTCGCGGTCGATCGCGGTGTACCGCAACGGCTGTGTGACGACCGCTGTGACGAAAACGGTCTGCCCGGACAGCAGGTTCAGCTCCCCGAGGAAGCCCGATGACCCGTGCCTGAGTATCTCGTTGCCGGCGGCATCGAGGATCGCGACCTCGCCCTCGAGGATGACGATCAGCGGATAGCGCTCATCGCCGACGCGATACAGCACGTCCCCGACGTTCGCCGTGCGCTCTTCGCCGTGCTGAGCAAGGGTCGCGAGCTGCGATGCGGACAACGTGGGACTCGCTGGTAGTGGTGCTGAGCGAACGGACTCGGTCATCGCATCAGCGTAGCCAGCCCGACGATCCGGGGATTCTTCTCCCGACGGCGATCGACGTATGAAATGCTGCGCCGGATCGATTTGACGGGGCTACGCCACCGACGCCAGACGCGTTGAGGCCGAGCCCTTCCGTGTGTTGAACCTAGCGACGCGAGGATTACATGGCGACCATCACCGAGCATGAAGAGCGGCAGGTAAAGCGGGCGAACGGGTCGGGACGCAAGCCCGTCGTGTTCATTCACGGGCTGTGGCTGCTGCCGAGCAGCTGGGATCGGTGGGCCGCGGTGTTCAAGAAGGCGGGCTACACGACGCTCACGCCGGGGTGGCCGGACGACCCCGAGACCGTGCAGGAGGCAAAGGCTCATCCTGAGGTCTTCGCCCATAAGTCAGTCGGACAGGTTGCCGATCATTTCGCCGACCTGATCGGCCAGCTGGACAACAAGCCGGCTGTGATCGGACATTCGTTCGGTGGGTTGATCACACAGATCATCGCGGGACGCGGGCTCGCGGCGGCGTCGGTGGCGATCGACCCCGCACCGTTCCGCGGCGTGTTGCCGCTGCCGATCTCCTCGCTCAAGTCCGCCTCACCGGTGCTCGGCAAGCCGGCCAACCGCAACCGTGCCGTACCGCTCACCTATGAGCAATTTCGCTTCGCGTTCGCCAACGCGGTGAGCGAAGACGAGGCAAAGACGCTGTACGAGACATTCGCGGTGCCGGCGTCGGGCAAGCCGCTGTTTCAAGCGGCGAGCGCGAACCTCAACCCGTGGACAGAGGCCAAGGTCGACACCAAGAACCCCGCGCGCGGGCCGCTGTTGATCATCGACGGCGAGAAGGACAACACCGTTCCGTGGGCGGTCGCCAACGCCTCGTTCAAGCGTCAACAGCGCAACGACGGCGTGACCGAGATCGTCAAGATCCCAAACCGCGGCCATTCGCTCACGATCGACGGCGGGTGGCGCGAGGTCGCCGACACCACGCTCCAGTTCGTTCAGCGATTCATCGAGCCCTGACTGCCACGTTCGACCCCAGCCGCATCGCTCGGATCCGTGCGCTTGCGCGCTAGCTAGAAATCAGCTAAGCTGCAAACGACACCGACCCCGATCAAAGGAACCCCCAATGGCCACAAAGACAGCCAACCCGGCTGAGGACGCCACCGTCAAAGTGACGGAGACCGTCGAGGATGCCACCAGGAAGTTTGCGGAATTTGTCGATGACACCAACAAGAAGCTTGCCGAGTACGTGGAGCAGGCCAACGCGAGCCAGAAGAAGCTCGTGCTCGCGGCGATCGATTCGTATGAGCAGTCGGCGCTGAGCGTCGTCGACTCGTTCGAGGATGCCCTCGCCGATTCCAAGATCGATTGGCTCAAGGACGCCGTCGCGTCGCAGGCCGCCGCGTCGCGTGACATGACCGCCGCTTATGTGGCAGTCGCCCGCCAGCTAGTCAACTAGTCCCACGCGAGACGGGTGGTCGCGGCTGCTCCGTCGGCCGCGACCACCCGCTGGCGAAGGAACACCACCGGGGCGCAGGCGGTTGTGGCCGAACAACAGTCGGACCGGCGCCGCTTCATACACCCTTCGATCCATGTCCACGATCGGGCGAGTCCTCGTCGCCAACCGGGGTGAGATCGCCCGCCGGGTGTTCGCCACATGCCGCCGGCTCGGTGTCGCCACCGTGGCCGTCTACTCGGAGCCGGACGCAACGTCCGCATTCGTCCGCGAGGCTGACGTCGCCATCGCACTCGGCGGGGCAAGCCCGGCCGAGTCCTACCTCCGGGGTGAGGCCGTCGTAGCGGCCGCTGTCCGGGCCGGCGCCGACGCCGTTCACCCTGGTTACGGCTTCCTGTCCGAGAACGCGGCGTTCGCCCGGGCCGTCATCGACGCCGGGTTGACCTGGATCGGGCCGTCTCCCGACGCCATCGCGGCAATGGGCTCGAAGACCGAGGCGCGCGATCGGATGCAACGCGCCGGCGTCCCGGTGCTCCCAGGGGCGCGACTCGATCATGGGGACGTCGCCGACGTGCGAGCCGTTGCGGATGGGCTCGGCTACCCACTCCTCGTGAAGGCTTCCGCGGGCGGGGGTGGGAAGGGAATGCGGCTGGTACACGGAGGCGAGGAGCTCGCGAGTGCGATCGAGGGCGCCCGGCGGGAGGCGGCGACGGCGTTCGGGGACGACGCCGTGTTCCTCGAGCGGTTCGCGTCGTCTGCGCGTCATGTCGAGATCCAGATCATTGGCGACCAGCACGGGCAGGTTTATTCCCTGCACGAGCGCGACTGCTCGGTCCAGCGTCGCCACCAGAAGGTGATCGAGGAATCGCCGTCACCGGTCGTCGGCCCCGAGCTGCGGTCGAGGATGAGCGCCGCCGCGGTGGCTGCGGGTGAAGAACTCGGATACGTCGGAGCGGGGACGGTCGAGTTTCTGCTCACGCCCGAGGGCGAGTTCTACTTCCTCGAAGTCAACACGCGGCTGCAGGTCGAGCATCCGGTGACCGAGCTCGTGACCGGGCTCGATCTCGTCGAGCTGCAGTTGCGGGTGGCCGAGGGCCGACGCCTTCCCGAAGAGGTGTCACAGGCGCCGCTCCGGGGACACGCGATCGAAGCCAGGCTCTACGCGGAGGACGCGGCTAACGGCTTCCTCCCCGCGACCGGAGTTCTCGAACGGTTTGTGGTTCCGTCCGGCGTTCGGGTCGACACCGCGGTCACCGACGGGGCGCAGATCAGCTCCCACTACGACCCGATGATCGCGAAGGTGATCGCTCATGGGGCGACCCGCGACGAGGCGGCCAGAAAGCTGGCGGACGCGTTGCGTCGAGCCGAGATCCACGGGCTCCTCACCAATCGCGATTTCCTCGTCCGCGTGCTCTGTCATGACGAGTTCCTTCGGGGGGAGGCCGACACCGGGTTCCTCGAGCGGCACGACGCCGAGGCTCTCGCGAGCCCGCTCGTCCCGCGGTCGAGACGCGGAACGCTGCGGCCGCCGCCGCCCTGGCGGCACAGGCCCGGCATCGCTGCCAGGCGCGAGTCCTGAGCTCGCTTCCGAGCGGTTGGCGGAACAACCCCTCCGCCCCGCAGGTGACGACATTCACGGCTCCCGACGGCGAGGAGCTGCGCGTGGAGTACCAGTTTTCGCGCGGTGGCGACCTGTTCGTGCTGCGCGTCCAAGGCCACGATTTGCCGTCCCCGGCGCTCCACGGCGCGACCGAGGAGGACGTCGATCTGGAGGTCGCCGGCGTCCGGCGGCGCTACCGCGTGCACGCGCGGGCCGGCGGCGCGACGTCCGTGAACACCGAAATCGGTCAGGTCGACCTGCTCGAGTCGTCACGGTTCCCGGTGCCCAACTCGGTCCCGGATCCGGGCTCGCTCCAGTCTCCACTTCCCGGCCGCGTGATCCGCGTACTCGTGGAGGCGGGCGCGATCGTCAAACCCGGAGACCCGCTGCTCATCGTCGAGGCGATGAAGATGGAGCACGAGATCGTGGCGCCGACCGGCGGCGCGGTCACCGAGCTCCGGGTCGAGGAGGGGCATCAGGTCGAGACAGGCACGGTGGTGGCGGTCATCGATTAGCCTTGCGAGGTGACCGCAGCACGAGTTGACGATGTCAACGAGCAGGCGGTACGGGAGATGCTGCTCGCTGCCGCCCAGGCGGTCGAGCGTGATGCAGACAGCATCGCCAGCGATATCGCCGACCTGTCTGATGCGCGAGGTCCCGGAGATCTCGGCGGATTCGCGAGACGCGAGAGGACATCCTCCTGCGGGGACGCGCGGGCCTGCTGGCGTGGGCGAGGGCATTCCTGCGGGGCGTGGCGCCCGGCGAGGTCGACTCGCCGGCTGAGGCGTACGCCTACGCACGAGCCCTTGCTCGCCGCGGAGTGCCGCTCGGCGTCCTGCTCCGGATCCACCGGCTGGCACTCGGAGTGCTGCTGCAGGCGTGGGAGGAGCGGCTCGGGTCGCCCAGCTCGCCTGAGCAGCTGCTGGTGGCCACGAAGCGATCGATCGAGGTCAACTTCCAGTTCCACGACGTGCTCATGGAGGAGCTGAGCGCGGCGTATCAGCGAGAGCGGGAGCGATGGGTCCGCGGCGCGGAAGCGCTGCGACGGGAGACGATCAGCTCGATCTTGTCCGAGACGCCCGTCGAACCGGACAGCGCGAGCTCGATCCTCGGATACGAGCTGCGCCGGCACCACCTGGGGCTGGTGCTGTGGGCCACGCCCACCGTCGAGGATCCGCAGGTCATCCCGCGCCTCGAGCGCGCGGCGGCCGCGGCCGCGACTCACCTGGAGGCGGGTCGGCCGCTCATGCTTCCCGTCGACGGCAGCACGATGTGGGCGTGGCTGGGACGCGACACCGAGCCATCCCGGCAACTGATGGATTCGCTGGCGGGGGGTCCCAACCTCGACGGCGTCTCGATCGCATTGGGTGCTCCCGGCCAGGGGCTGGCCGGCTTTCGGCGGACCCACCGCGACGCCGTGGATGCGGCAACGGGTCGCGATCGCGAGCCGGCGGCGTGCCGGCACCGTCATACCCTTCCACGCCGTTGAACTCGCGGCGCTGCTCGCCGGCGATCCGGACCGGACGCGCCGATTCGTGCGCGAGCATCTCGGGAAGCTCGCGCGCGACGACGACGAGAGCGCCCGCCTGCGAGCGACCCTGATCCTCTACCTCGAGGAAAACGGCAGCCGCGTCGCCACGGCCAAGCGCATCGGCGTGCATCCCAACACCGTCGCGAACCGCATCCGCACCTGCCGCGAACTGCTCGGCCGCGATGTCGAGAAGGATCAGGTCCCGTTGCTGGTCGCGCTGACCCTGGCAGCCACGCTCGGGCCGGCGGTGCTCGGCGCCGGCGAGTAGCGGTTCGCGGAGGCCCGCTTAGAGCGCCGGACTGTTCCGGACCGACAGCGTGTCCGCGCGATCAATGGGCGCCCGAGACAGTGCTGCGGTCGAGCGATTGCGATGTGCTCTAGCGATGGCTCTGGACGACCCGGTCATCATCTGCTGCTCGATCTCGGGGGCGGTGGCGAACCGCGACCAGTGCCCGGCGATCCCGTACACGCCGGCCGAGTACGCGGCCGAGGCGCGGCGGATCGTCGACGAGGGCGGCGTCCACATCCATATCCACGCGCGCCGCCCCGATGGCACCCCGAGCTACGAGGTCGAGGACTTCCAAGCCATCTCCGAAGCCATACGGGCCGAGGTCGGCGACGCCGCGATCATCAATTTCTCGACCGGAACGATCGGCGTCCCACTCCAGAAGCGGATCGATTACCTGCGCGCCTGCCCGCCGGAGGTCGCGGCGCTGAACATGGGCTCGATGAACTATGCGAAGTACTCGCACACCCGTAAGGACTTCGTGTTCAAGCTCGTGTTCACGAATCCGTTCGACGAGATCCTCGAGCTGCTGGCCGTCCTCAACGAGCTCGGCATCAAGCCCGAGCACGAGTGCTTCGACATCGGCCACGTCGGCTCGCTGGTCCCCGCTGGTGGACATGGGCGTTGTCCGAGAGCCGCTGCATGTCGACTTCGTGATGGGCGTCCTCGGGGGCATTCCTGCGACCGCGCGCAACGTCGCGGCGATGGCGGACAACGTACCGTCGGGATCGCACTGGGGCGTAATCGGTATCTCGCGGCCCCAGTGGCTGGTGGTCGGCGCGGCTCTCACTCTCGGCGGCTCGATCCGCGTCGGCCTGGAGGACAACTTCTACCTTCCCGACGGATCGATGGCGCGTTCCAACGGAGATCTCGTCGCCAAGGCACGGCATATGACCGAGGACTGCGGCCGCGTTCCGGCGACTGTGACGCAAGCGCGGAAGCTGCTCGGATTGCCCGCGCTCGCCGCCGGCATCAGCGGCTAGGAGTTGCGTGCTGAACCTGCGCGATACCGGCGGACACCCCACTCACTCAGGCGGCAGGATGCGTCGAGGTGTCCTGTGGCGAGGGGATGCGCCCTTCGATCTCGACTGTGAGGCGCGTCGCCATCTCTCCTCGCTCAAGCTGCGCATGATCGTGGACCTCCGCCGGCCGCGTGAACGCGATCGCTGGCCATACGATCCGCGCGCCATCGCCCCGCAAACCGTGGCCGTCCCGTTGATCGAGGATGTGTCCACCACAGCCCCATCGCTGGACGGTGGCTTCGGACCGTTCAACACATGGGTGCTGGATGCGAGAGGCGACGCCGTGGCCCGCGCAGTGTCGGCCTTGGCGCAACCGGGCGCGTTGCCGGCGCTCGTCCACTGCACTGCGGGAAAGGACCGCACGGGCATCGTCATCGCACTGGTTCAGGCGTGGCTTGGGGTGCCTGACGGCTGCGATCGCGGATGACTACTCCCGGAGCGCGGAGCTACTGCGTGCGGACTCGGCCGAAGCGATCGAGAAGCAGCGCCGCGCGCTCGGCGTCGACGTGCGCAAGCGGCCGGAGCTGCTCGAGGCCCGGCCGGAGTGGATCATCGAGGCGCTCGACTCGGTCCGCCGGGGACACGACAACCTCGACGATTACCTGCTCGCGCACGGTGCGCGCCGGCGAGACCTGGATCGTCTCCGTGGCGCCCTGCTTGCGCAACCGGGCGCACCGCTCTAGCGAATGGTCCTGGCGAGCACGTTCGACGCGCGCAGCGCGGCCGCAGCGACGAACCGTTCCGCGATGTCATCCCGGCTGGCGGAGCTCGACGGGCTGCTCGCCGAGGCACGCGCCGGAGGCGGACCGAAGTACGTCGAGCGCCACCGTGCCCGCGGGAAGCTTCTCATCCGCGAGCGGATCGAGCTGTTGCTGGACCGTGACAGCCCGTTCCTCGAGCTTCAGCCGTTCATCGCCTTCGGCACCGACTACCACATAGGTGGCAGCCTGGTCACCGGTATCGGTGTCGTCGAAGGCGTCGAGTGCGTCGTGTCGGGGAACGACTCGACGATCCGGGGTGGGACGAACAACCCGTTCACGCTTCGCAAGGCCCTGAGGGCACAGGAGATAGCCGAGCGAAACCGCCTGCCGCTCATCAACCTCGTCGAGTCGGGCGGGGCCGACCTCCCCACGCAAGCTGAGCAATTCGTGCCGGGTGGAGCGATGTTCCGGAACCTGACGAGGCTGTCGGGGTTGGATATCCCGACAATCGCGCTCGTATTCGGGAGCTCCACGGCGGGAGGCGCCTACGTGCCCGGGCTCTGTGACCACACGGTGTTCGTGCGCGACCGTGCACATGTCTTTCTCGGAGGGCCGCCGCTCGTGAAGATGGCGACCGGCGAGGAGGCCGACGCGGAGGAGCTTGGGGGCGCTGAAATGCACTCGCGCACCTCCGGGCTGTCCGACTATCTCGCCGAGGACGAGCGCGACGCGCTGCGGCTCGGACGCGACATCGTCCGAAGGCTCAACTGGCGTAAGCAAGGTCCGGGTCCGACCGAGTCGCCGGATCCTCCGCTGTACGACCCCGACGACCTCATCGGCGTCATGTCCGCGGATCCGAAGGTGCCGGTCGCCGCCGCGGACCTTCTCGCGCGAATCTTGGACGGGTCGCGATTCGATGAGTTCAAGCCGCTTTACGGGACCGCGCTGATGACCGGCTGGGCGTCGCTGCACGGGTATCCGATCGGCGTGCTCGCGAACGTCCGCGGCGTGCTGTTCTCAGAGGAGGCGCAGAAGGCCGCACAGTTCATCCAGCTGGCCAACCAGCGCGACGTGCCGCTGCTGTTCGTGCACAACACGACGGGGTTCATGGTCGGCAAGCAGTACGAGCAGGGCGGGATCGTCAAGCATGGCGCGCAGATGATCAATGCCGTCTCGAACTCGAAGGTTCCGCACGTATCGTTGATCGTGGGCGGCTCATACGGCGCCGCCAACTACGCGATGTCCGGCCGTGGATACGACCCACGTTTCGTGTTCGCCTGGCCGAGCGCGCAGACGGCCGTGATGGGCCCCCAGCAGCTCGCCGGCGTGCTCTCGATCGTGGCCAAGGCGAGCGCGGAGTCGCGCGGGATTCCGTTCGACGAACAAGAGGACGCTCGCATGCGCGACGGCCGTCGAGGACCAGATCGAGCGCGAGCAGACGGCGCTGGCGAATTCCGGGCGGGGATACGACGACGGCATCATCGATCCGCGGGACACGCGCACCGTGCTCGGGCTCGCGCTTTCAGTTATCCACAACGCGCCAGTCGCCGGAGCCGACGGCTTCGGCGTTTTCCGGCTGTGATGAACGAACAGCTCAGTCGACGATCGGAGAGGTGCAATGGCGAACAGGAACGACGCGGATCAGGACAAGACGCTCGACGAAGTCGCCGAGCGGCTACGTGAGCTCAACGAGCATCATCGCCGCGAGCAAGAAGTCCGGCCGGGCGTATCTCGGGGCCTACGAGGCGAACCTGACGGCGATCGCCGATCCAAGGCAAGCTGGCGGGCGCGAGCGACGTCGACTGGGTTCGGCCCTGCTCAACGCCAGGCGACTTCACCCGCGAGATCGCAACCGCGGTGGCGGCGCACAACGCGACCTCATCAAGTAGGGGCAGTCACCTTGGAGCTGCGCGTAATAGAACCACCGGACCTCGAGGCTCTGCAGGAGTTCTTCGGCGCGTGCCGGAGGGTGACCGCACGTTCTTCAACGAGGACGTGCTGGATCCGGAGGTCGTCCGGTCGTTCATGACACCGCGCAACGGCGACGACCGCGCGATCCTGATCGACGAAACGGGGACGATCATCGGCTGGCTCGCCCTGTTTGGCGGCGTCGGATGGTCCAGCCACGTCGCGCGGATGGTCGTCGTCGTCGACCCGGGCAGTCGCGGCGCGGGGATCGGCAAGCGCCTCGCGCGTGAGGGCCTGACGCGGGGGCTGAAGGGGGGCTACTCGAAGCTCGTCGTCGAGATCGTGGCCGACGAACGGCCCGCGATCGGGATGTTCCAGGCGATCGGCTTCGAGATCGAGGCGCTCCTTCTCGATCACGTACGCGATCGGGCCGGAACCGTTCGCGACCTCGTCGTACTGGCTCACCACGCGGAGAAGGAGTGGTCCGAGATGCAGGTCTTGGGCCTCCAGGCGGACCTCGCTTGATCGCCCCCACGAACCTACCTCGGAGCACGAACCATGAGTGAGAACAAAAACGACCCGCGCGCCTCTTACGCGCCGGGCCTGTTCGCGGGCAAGACGGCCGTCGTGACCGGCGGCGGCCGAGGCATCGGCCGCGCGATCGCGATCGGCTTCGCGCGCCTCGGCGCCGACGTCGTCATCGCCAGCAACGCTCCGGAGGAACTCGCCGACGTCGCCGTGGAGATCGAAGCGCTGGGTGTCGCCTGCCTTCCGGTCGAAGTCAACATCCGGGACGTCGAGTCGGTCGACGCCTTCCGCGACGCGGTGCTCGACCGATTCCAGGCGGTGGACTACCTCGTCAACAACGCCGGGGGCCAGTTCCAAGCGCACCCGTTCAGCATCAGCGACAACGGATGGCGGGCCGTCATCGACCTGAACCTCAATGGCACCTGGAACGTGCTGCAGCCGGTTCATGCGGCCCATGATGGAGCGCCAGACCGGCAGCATCGTGAACGTCGCCCACGTGTTCAGCTTCGAGCGGGGCGCACCGATGTTCGCGCATTCCGGTGCGGCGCGCGCGGGCGTCGTCAACCTGACTCGGAGCCTCGCTCCTTACCTGGAGCAGCGCAACGTCACGATCAACGTCCTCGCGCCGGGCACGACGATCTCGCCTGAGGCGGCCGCCAATTACGGCATGACCGTCGAGGAGTGGCGCGCTCAGCCGAGCCGCGCCAGATATGCCGACCCCGAGGACATGGCGGCCATTGTGCTGTTCATGTGCTCGCCCGCGGCTCGGATGCTCAACGGCGCTGTGATCGTTGCCGACGCGGCGTCCACGCAGTTCAACTGGCCCGCGCGCTCGACCGAGGACCTGTTCGACGAGGTCCAGGCGTCGTTCGGCGTGATCAGCCCCGGCTGGGGGCTGCGACGTTACTTCCCAGCCTGCCAGGCTACACGCTCGTCGCCGCGCGGATCCTCGATGACCCGAACTGTCCAGGTCGAAGGTCATCACCGCGCGCCGCTCGGGCGTGTAAGGCGGCCATCCCGGATCCCCGGCGGCCGCGAACGCAACCCAGCGGCGGTGCATGTCGTCCGCCACCAGCTGCGGTGGCTCGGATCCGGTCACGTGAGCGGCACTGGGCGCCGCCAGGGTGTCGAACACGAACGGGACCTCGAGGTAGTGGCAGGCCCCAAGACGGCCTTCGAACTGCGGAGAGCGCCACGCGAACTCGTACATCCAGGTCCGATCGGAGGAGTTCCGGCGCGCCTCGGCGAGGCGGATGTCCGGAAGCCTGAAGAAGAAGTCGGTGGCCGCTGCGGCGAAGAGCTCACCCGCGGTGGAAAACCGGTCGCGGTAAGCCGCCCGGATCCGGCTGGGGACCGCGCCATATATGCGCAGACCGGCGTCGACGATGGCGTCGCTCAGATTGTCGATCAGCCCGGGCGGGACGAGGAAGAAGCGGTGCTCGTCCGTGTTGCTGCCGAGCATCACGTCGACCTCCGACCCAACGCCTGACCGGATCGCGTCCACCGGATCCTGCGGCAGCGTCTCGGGGTCGATGACCGGCCCGAACGGCATCATCGTGATGCCGATCTCACCCCATTTCGCCGGGGCCTGCGGGATCTCCTGGGTCAGCGCGTACTGGGCGGCGTACAGCCGGTCGATCGGCACCGCTCCGATGCCCTCCCGCGTGGCGGGCACGCCGAGCCGCTTGGCGAGCGCTTGGGTGACCCTCGCCGCCGCCTTACGACCGATGACCCGCTGGCCGATGCCGCTCTGGCTGACCGCTCGCCTGAACAGTCCCTGGGCGAGCGGCATCCCGAGCAGCGTGGTCGCGGCCATCGCCCCGGCCGATTGTCCGAACAGCGTCACGTTGGCAGGATCGCCGCCGAACGCCGCGATGTTCTCCTTGACCCAGGTCAGCGCGGCGAGCAGATCGAGCAGCCCCCGATTCGCCGGCGCGTCGTCGAGGAGCAGGAAGCCGTCGACCCCGAGTCGATAGTTGAGCGTCACGCACACCGCGCCGTCGCGGGCAAATCCAGTGCCGTCGTATAGCGCCACGGCACCCGAGCCGTTCCGGTATGCGCCGCCGTGGATCCACACGAGGACGGGTAGCCCGATGGCGTCCGGATCGGGCGTCCACACGTTGAGATTCAGGCAGTCCTCGCCCGCGATGACCGGTTCCTCGAGGATCGAGGCGAACGGTGGTCGGTAAGGAGCCTTCGGCACCGTGGGGCCGAAGGCTCTGCCGTCGCGGACACGGGTCCATTTCGCCGGCGGGCTCGGCTCGCGCAGCCGATGCTTACCGAAAGGCGGTGCCGCGTATGGGATCCCTTTGAACGAGGCGACTCCACCCCGGGAGCGCCCCCGAACACGTCCGTCCGCCGTCTCGACGATCGGCTCGGTCACTCGGACTTCGCCCGGCCTCTGGCCGTCTGCGTGCGTTTCGCAGCCGGCTTGGCCGAGGGCGTGGCCAGCTTAGCCGCGGCCTTCTTGGCGGTCGCCTTTTTGGCGGCGGTCTTCTTGGCGGTGGCCTTTTTCGCAGACGCCTTTTTGGCGGTCGTCTTCTTGGCCGGCGCGGCCTTGTCGGCTGGGGCTGTCTCCGCCGGGGCCGTCTCGGCCGGGGCCGTCTCGGCCGGGGCCGTCTCGGCCGGGGCCGTCTCGGCCGGAACAAGCCGCTCGGCCAGGCTGCGGACCTCCTTGCGAAGCTCTCCGATCTCGGCGCGCAGCTCAGCAATATCGGTCGCGGTGGGCAGGCCCATGGCGTGCAGCCACTGGCTCGTGCCCGTGCCGATCTCCTGTTGGATTTGCGTCTGGCTCTTCGCCGCGCGGGCCGCCATGTCGGCGAACTCGTCGGTTTGGATGAACTCCTCCAGGGGCGCTCCGATCGATCGCTCGAATTGCTCGATCGCGACGCGCCAGGGTGGTTTCTCAGTCACTGGTTACACCTCACTTGACCGTCGACCGGCTGTGCTCAGCGATCCAGCCGATGATGTGTGGGATCGTGACCGTGGCGGCCTTGCGTCCCGTGATCAGCCCGACGTGGCCGGCGGGCAGCAGGAGCTCTTCCATGTGCTCGCCCAGGAACGTCTCGCAGCGCCAGCGTCGATTCGACCGGAACGAGCTCGTCCCGCTCGGCCATGACGACGAGCAGCGGACACGCCACGTCGCGCAGCTCGCACGATTCGGGAGCCGAGCTCGAAGGCTCCCGGATGCGAGCTCGTTGCCTCGGATCAGCTTGTCCACGATTTGCCGCAGGAGCGCACCCGGAAGCGGCACCTGCTCGCGGATGAACTGGGCCATTGCCTGATGCCCCTCGACGTACTCGTCGTCCCAGAGGTTGTCCCAGAGCGCCGCGTACGTGACGAGATCCGATGTCGGCTTGCGCATCGCGAACGCCTCGCGTACGACGTCCCCGGGGACGTTGCCGTCCGCGTCGAGGATGTCCTCGGGCTGCGAGGCGCCCCTCGGCGAACAGCTTCGTCATCCCCGAGGTCACCGAGAAGTCGATTGGGGGCGCGAGGGTGACGAGATTGCGTATGGGCGCGTCCGGGTGTCCCGCGACATATAGCAACGTGAGCATCCCCGAGAAGCAGTAACCGAGCATCGTCACCGACTCTGCGTCCGCATCCTCGCACGCCGCCGCCGCGACCTCCGGGAGAAGGTCGTCGATGTACGTCTCCAGAGAGTTGCCCGATTCCTCCGGCCCGGCGATTCCCCAGTCGACGATGTAGACGGCGAACCCGGCCTCCAGAAGCCGTTCGACGAAGCTGTTGCCGCGGTGGAGGTCGAACACGTAGCTGCGGCTGACGACGCTCGGCACGAGGAGAATTGGCGGGTCGAACCGTACCGACACCGACTCGGTGTCGTAGCGCCAGAGCTCGACGTTCCCGTGCGACCAGACGGTGCGCTTGGGTGTGGGGCCGACACGCACAAACTGACCGCCCATGGCGAGCTTGAGGCCGTTCTGGATGCGAAGCGCGTTGCGCTCCATCTCCCGCCTGATCTCGTCGACGCCGTCGGTGCTCATTCGATCATCATGTCCGCAGCGTCATCGTACGACCGTGCGCCAGCCGCGCTCGGTCCTCGACGCCGAGCAGTTGGTCACTGTCACAACGCGCCGTCCGATCGGCGTGGTCCGCTTGGAGAACGTTACAGTCATCCGCGAGGGCTCTGAGTGCAACGCCGGGCGGTCCACGTACGGTTGCGGCTATGCGGCGGGCGCTGATCACAGGCGGAGGGCGTGGCATCGGACGGGCGGTCGCACTCCGGCTCGCGCAAGACGGCCACGCGATCGCGGTGAGCGCGCGCAGCCTGAGCGAGCTCGAAGCGGTGACCGTGGAGGCGACGGAGAGCGGAGCGCCGACGGCGGTCGCGCTCGCCGCTGACCTCTCGAATGCCGAGGCCTCCTCGCGCATCGCCGCCGATGCGGCCGATGCACTGGGAGGGCCGGTGGAGATCTTCGTCCATGCTGCCGGGATCGCCAGCATCGCGCCACTGGCAGAACTCGACCCGGCCGATTGGGGGCTGGCCTTTGCGGTCAACGTCGACTCGGCGTTCCGTGTCGCGAGGATGATCACCGGACCGATGGCCGAGGCCGGATGGGGACGCGTCGTGACGATCGCGTCTCTCCGTGCGCGTGTCGGCGTACCCACGACCGCTGCCTACACGGCCTCGAAGCATGCACTGCTCGGCCTGACTCGCGTCATCTCGGCGGAACTCGCCCCGTATGGCGCGACCGCGAACACCGTGATCCCCGGATGGGTCGACACCAAGATGGTTCGCGACGAGATCGACGCCTTCGCGACGCGGCTCGGGGTTTCCGCACAGGAAGCCCAGCGGCGACTCCTTCGCGGTCAGCTGATCGGTCGGCTTCTGGAACCGCGCGAGGTGGCTTCGCTCGTCGGCTACCTCTGCACCGAGGAAGCCGCCGGCGTGACGGGACAGGCGATCCACATCGACGGCGGTTCGTTTCAGGCCTGACCCGGGCGCCAGCTTCACGCGCCGTTCGACGCAGCGAGGATGCGTCCGTTCGACGCGTCGCTCACGTCGAGGCGAAGCGTGGTCCCATCGGCCGGGATCGTCTCTCCGCGATCGGTCTGCACTCCGTCGGTGAAGCTCACCGACATCACACACGGGATCCCGAATTCGCGCGAGAGGATCCCAAGGTGGCTCTCCGGGGCGCCCTGAAGGGTGATCAGCCCGGCGATCCCGCTCGCGAGCGCCGGGGCCATGAACGTGGTCGTGCCGCCACGTGAGATGCCGATGGTCGACCCGATGTCGCCGCTCATCACGAGTTCCATGACCGCGGACGGGGAGTCAAGCCAGCGAGCCTTGCCCTCGGCGGGCTTCTCGTTCTCGTAGACGTTGATGCCGGTACCGATCAGCTGGAAGTCAACATCGGACATGGATCCCTCCTTTTGGCAGCGCCCGTGTCGAGCGCCGTGGTTGCAAGAACATGAAAGTGCGAGCGGGGGTCAGTCACCGAGGGCCACCGCTACCTTGATCGAGCGCCCGGCGTCGGCTTGGGTGGTGAATGCCTCCTGGATCTGCTCGAGCGCGAACGTATGGGAAATCAGCTGCTCGGCGTCCAGCGACCCGCGCTCCAACTCCCTGATCACACGGCCGAACTCGTCGCGATAGGCGAAGGACCCGCGAACCTCGAGTTCCTTCTCGACCAGCCGGCTGGGGCGGAACTCTACGTTCTTCTCGTAGAGCGCCGCGATGACCAGCCGTGCCCCTCCGCGGGCGACCTTGATCGCGTCGGCAAAGGCATGCGGCGACCCGGAGCATTCGAGCACCGCATCGGCTCGCGCTCCGATCCCGTAGGCCCCGTGACCGGTGATCGCCGCCACCGCGTCGACCGTCGACGCGGTGGAGGGGTCAACCACGACATCGGCCCCGAACTCCAGCGCCCGCTGCCTTCGCAGCTCGGACAGATCAGCGGCGACGATCACCGAGGCCCCCATTGCCTTCAGCCAGTGGGTGGCGGCAAGTCCGATCACGCCAAGGCCGAACACGACCGCCACATCGCCGGGGCCCGGTCGGGCCAGTCGCGCGGCGCGCAACGAGACCGCCAGCGGCTCTACCAGCGCCCCGGCACGATCGGACACCGAGTCGGGGAGCTTGAAGATGGTCTGGCCGACGATCGCTCGCGGCACGAGCACACGCTCGGCGAACGCCCCTGGGGTGCCGTAACCGATGTTGAGTCCGTAGCCGGCCTCGCAGAGCTGCACATCGCCGGCGAGGCACCGATCGCAGTTACCGCACGGAATGAGTGGGCGCACCGTGACCCGATCGCCCTCGTTCAGGCCCACGACGCCGGGGGCGGACACCACTCTTCCCGAGAACTCGTGCCCGAGCACCTGTCCCGGCTTCGTCCCGAGGCCCCCGCGGAAGGAGTGGAGATCCGATCCGCAGATCCCGCACGAGGCGACCTCGACCACCGCCTGTCCCGTCGTTGGAGCAGGGTCGCCGATCTCGGTGACCTCCAGGAGATCGGGCTCTACCCATTGCGCGGCACGCATGCCCACATCACAGCGTTAGCGGCGCCATCGCGTGCGGTGACCGCGGTACACGCGTTGTGGACCTCGACAACGCCGGGACGCCGTCGGTATCTGTCGCGCGTCTCATCGGCGCGAGGATCCTCGGCATGCCTAATCCTGCGGCTGGACGTTGTGCTGTTCGACATGGACGGCACTCTTCTGGACTCCCAGCAGGCCCTCCTGGGCGCCTTTCGCGATGCCACGACTGAGGTGCTGGGCGCCCCGTTTCCGGTGCAGCGCGAGGATGCCGATCGCGTCATCCAGCTGAGCTCGAAGGACGTCTTCCCGGAGCTTGCCGGGGGCGACGGTGAGACCGCGAAGCGGATCGAGGCAAGCTTTCACCGCAGCTACCGCGGCGAGGACAGACGAGCTTCGGCTGTTCCCGGGTGTCCGCGAGATGCTCACCGCGTTGCATGAGGTGGGCGACACGCTCGGCGTCGTCACGTCCAAGTCACGGGTGCGCCTCGATCGGGATCTCGAGCAGAACGGCATCGGCCATCTCCTGGACGTGACCGTCTGTGGCGATGAGGTGCCGGCCGCCAAGCCCGACCCGGCTCCGATCATCGCGGCCATGGAGATGCTGAGCGTCAGGCCCGACGACGTGCTGTTCGTCGGGGACGGAGCCAACGACGTGATCGCAGCGCACTCCGCAGGGATACGAGTCGTGGGCGCGGGGTACGGCTTCCACCCGGAGGCGTGCCGCGCCGCTGGACCCGACCACTGGATCGAGGCGCCGCTGGATCTTCTGCGGATCGTCGGTTCGATTCGCGCCGGGACCTCGTCGTCCGCTGCCTAAGGCATCGTCGGTGCGGCTCGTCCATCCCCTCGGGGCACGCGTCGACGGGGTTGACGTGCTGGGCTGCGCGCGGCGCTGATCTGGCCCGGCTGGTGAGCCTCGACCTTCCGGTCGCGCCGGGGTTCGTCGTAAGCACAGCCGCGTGGTATCTCGCGCGCTTGCCCCACCCCTCGCGGCCGCCGCGGCGCTGTCGGCGCAGATCGATGCCGAGCTCTCCACGCTCGAACTCCGGACCGGGCGTCGCCTTGACGATCCGGACGATCCACTCCTGCTTGCTCTGAGCCCGTCGTCGACTTCCGGCGAGGCGCGCGACGACGCAACGATGCTCGACGTCGGCCTCTCCGATGTCACGTTTCCCGGGCTTGCGGCGCGGACTGAGAGGGCCTTCGCGTGGAGAGCCTACGTGGAGCTCCTGCGCGTGTTCTGCACGCGTGTACACGGACTCGGCGCCGCCGCCGTCGACGCCGCGGTGGCTCACGCCGGTGCGGCTGCCGACGCGCAGGTCCGGGCGCTCAAGTGCATGGTTGCCGGCGCTGGATGCCCATGGCCCGAGCACGCGCGCGATCAGCTGGCCCAGGCCATGAGGTCGCTCCTGCAAGCGGCCCCCACGCCGACAGCGGTGGTCGTCCAGGCACGGACGTTCGGCGCCGGGACCGAGCCGTCCGGCTCCGGCAGGGTCTTCAGCCGCGATCCGGTCGGCGGGGCGATCGGGTCCTTTGGGGAATTCCGCCCCGGCGCCGATCGGCTCGACTACGCGGAACAGCGGGCGGGGATGATTGGCATGGACGGTCTGTGGCAGCACTTCCCCGGGGCCGCGGCCGCCCTCTGCAGCGGTCTGGCGTCAATCGAGGTGATCCACCACGACATGTGCGAAGTCGAATTCACACTCGAGGCCGGGCAGCTGTTCCTGCACGACGCACGCCCCGGTCCCCGGACGAGCCGGGCCGCAGTGCAGATCGCCGTCGACCTGGTCGATGCGGGCCTGATCGACGTCGAGACCGCGCTCTATCGGATCCCGCTGCCTGCACTCGAGGATCTTCGGCTGCCGGCGGTCCCCCCCGACCAGCGGCGCGGGAACGTCGTAGCCCCCGGCGTCGCGCTCGCGCGGCTGCTCGGATGGGCGGCAGACGGCTCTCGCTTGCCCTGTCGCGCCAGCCCTCCGGCGGCCGTCGTCGTCGTCGACCTACCCAAGGACCTCGACCGAGCCGCCCGGATATTGGAGGTCGCGGTGCACGCGCGTCCCGATCTCCCGCTGTGGTGTGCCCTACCGAACCATATCCGCGGCGACCTCCGGCCACCGCGTGGCCCTTGGGCCGGTGTCGTCGCCCCACCCCACCTGAGGTGGGCGGGCGAGCTTCTGGCCTGGCGGCTCACTCGGGCGAAGCTACCGTCGCCGGTGCAGTCGCCGGTGGAGTCGGCGGTGGAGTCGCCGGTAGGCGACCCTGGATCTTGAGAATGAGTAGCGCCACCTGAACCGTCAGCTGCGCATCCGAGTCCGTGGCGATGTCCAAGCCGGTGAGGTCGAGCACGCGGCCGAGCCGGTAGCGGATGGTGTTCTCGTGAACGGACAGGTAACGAGCGGAGTTACGGACGCTGCGCCCGTTCTCGAAGAACACTCGCACGGTGACGAGGAGGTCGTCGAGACTGCGGTTGGCACCCCCGAGCAGCGGCCCAAGCGTATTCGTCGTGAATCGATCGGCTTCATCGCGCTCGACCATGTTCAGCAAGAGGCGTCCGGCTCCAAGCTCGTCCGCGGTGAGTACCGCCAACGCGGCGTCGCCGGAGCCGCGGAGACTCGTCAAGCACCCGAGGATCTTGTTGGCCTCCCCGTGCCCCTGGGCGTAATCAGCCGGAGCTGTGCACACGCCGGACACGGCCGCCAGCACGGGCTGGTTCTCCCGCAAGTGCGAGAGCACCCGCTCAACCGTGTCCTTGGCTTGGGCGAGCGCCGCAGGTCGGCACGCCGACTCGCTCAGCTCGATCAGGATCGCGACCCTTCCATGCGGCACGGTGGTAGCCCGCAACGGTTCCTGCTGCCCGGTAGCGGTCCACGCCTTCTCGACTTCCTCGATGCAGAGCGCCTTGTGGCCGGCCTCGGGGGCGACGAGAGCGATGACGTGCGGCGCCGAGACCCGGAACCCGAGCAGCTCCCCGCGGCGCACGAGAGCAGCGTAATCCTCGAGGCCGTTGACGAGATCGCGCGCCAGGGCTTGTTGAGCGTGCCGATCGGCGACCGCCGACCTGCGCTCAACCGATAGCTCAAACGCGATCGCCGTGGCGGCGCGAGTCGATACGGCCGTGTCGAGTGCGGTGAAGCGCGAACCGAACTCCATCAGTGTCAGGTATCCGCAGCTTTGGCCGTACAGGACCGCGGGCATCACAAGGAACCGGTGCAGGAGCCCCGCGGTCGGCGACGGACCGATCACAGCCGGCCGGTTGGGCTTCATCGACGCGAGCGCGTCCGCGACCTCCGGGAGCTCGCGGAGCTCGGCGTCGAGCACTGTCGGCGCCGCTCGATCGACCCCCGACGGGGATCCGACCGCCACGCGGCGGTACGCAGCATCGTGAATCGTGCAGGGCTTTCCGGTCAGATCCGCCACGGCCTCGGCGATGTCCGCCAGCGTGCCGCCCTCGAGCACAAGCCGCGTAAGGCGCTCTTCGATTGCCGTGCCGTGGCGAAGCAGCGCGTTCTGCCGGGCGATCGTCTGCATGTTGGAGCGGAGCTCGGTGGCGCGCTGTGCCTGCAGGATCCCCACGCCGGCCAGTTGAGCGAACGTGGCGGCGACGGCCAGATGCTCGTCGGAGACGGGGTGCGGGTTCTGCTCGTTGTCGAGAAACAGGATCCCGACCACGTCCTCGCGCACGATCATCGGGACTCCGAGGATCGATTGCACGCCGAACGTCCGCATGATCGAGCGAACCGTGCGCGGGTCGTCCTGGGCATAACGGACGAACACCGGCTCCTTGGTGGCGAGGATCTCGTGGGTGAGTCGATCGGCCGTGGTGCCGCAGATCAAGCGGCGGATCTGATCGTCGCCGTCGTGCTGTGAGGACTCGATCGCCTGGCAGCGGTAGAGCCCGGTCTCGGAGTGCTTGAGGTACACGCCGCAGCGTGTGCAGCCCACGAGCAGGCAGACCTTGCGGGCGACCAGCTGAAGGATCTCGTCGAGAGTGGCCTCGGAGTCGATCGCCTCGATGACCTCGGCGAAGCTGTCGAGCACCTCGGGCAGCCCTGGGGCAGCGGGCTCGGAGCGGGACGTCGTCTCCGTCACGGCTGGAGGCTCGAGGGCGAGAATGGCCACGACGGAAGCTTCCCGCACCGACCGTAAATCCGCCCGAAATGCCTCCGCGGCCGGACGCCCGCTCTGCCTGAGAGCGGGCGCCCGACCGCGGAACTACGAACTTACGACGCGAATGGGTTGTAGAACCCGTTGCTGACGCCTACCAGCGACGCGTTCTTGTACTGAATGATCTGGACGTTGGGGTTGAGAATCTGCGGCGTTGCCGGCGCAGTTCCGGTATGGGAGAGCATGCCGCCCATGTACACCGGGAAGCCGTTCACGGTCTGCATGAAGCTCTTCAGCTTGGCCGCGTCGAAGGTGGACACGCCCGCCTTCTTGGCGATGTTCGCGATCGTCATCACGTTCGCGAAGCCCCACTGGTAGAACTCGGCGAGACCTGGATTGGACCCATATTGCTTCATCGCCGCCCGGTAGGTGGCGACGTCCGGATTCGACGTGTCGTCGAAGCTGGTGAACTCGTAGGTGAAGTACGCACCGTCGATGGCGCTGGCAGGCAACTTGCTGAGGAACGACTCCTGGTCGACAGCTGCACCTTGGTTGATGACCTTGCTCGGTGGCCAGCTTTGCTGCGCCAGGGCCTCATACCAGGAGATCCCCTCGGCGCCGCTGGCGGCGGTGATGATGTAGTCGGGGTGGGCGGTCGTGGCCTTGGCGATAAACGGCGTCACGTCCGGCTGTCCGGGCTTGACGAACACGCCCTGGAGCTTCACCCCGAGAGGCGTGGCAATGCCCTGCAAGACGGTGTATGCCAGATGTCCGGCGGGATCGTCGTCTTCGAGGACGACGGCGCTCTTGAGCCCCTTGTACTTGGCGAAGTACTTGACCTGCGCGGGGAACTCCGAGAACGAGCCCCCTCCGAGCGGGAAGCTATCCGGGTTCGTGCCGTCCTGAGCGTTGACGGGGGCGTTCATGCTCACGATTCCCGCTCGAGCGATGATTGGAAGTCCGTTTTCACCCCAGAGCTCGGAAAGACCGATGTTCGCGATGGCCTTGTTGGCCACTAGCTGGTTCGCGCAAGAGGTGGTCGAGCCGGCATCGAAGGCCGTGTCGCAAAGGATCAGCTTGATCGGCCGGCCTCCGACACCACCGTGAGCGTTGAGATATGCGGCGGCGGCTTTCTCGCCGACGCTGAACTGGGCGATGACGGCACTGATAGACGCCAGCCCGCTGGTATCGCTGTCGTCCTGAATGACGATCGGCGAACCCTTCAGATTGCCCGAGCTGCTGGCCACGCTGGCAGCTCCGCTCGAGCCCGAGCTCGAGGACGAGCCCCCCGACGAACTGGTCGAGGAGCTGCTGCTACCGCACGCGGCGAGTGCGACAGCCGCGGTCAATGCCGCGGTGAGCGCCCAGAAGGGGGTACCCCTTCGGTTTACCTTCTTCATCTTGTCCTTCCTCTGTTGTGGTTGTGCTTCTGATCGGGGTGGCGACGACTTACTCAGTCATCGCCACTCCGTGCAGCCGTCGGCGTGCGTTCTGCAAGGTCCGGACCCGGCGGCTCACCAGAGGAGACGGGGACACCCGCGAGTTGATGTTGCCGACTGTCAAGCTGAGAATTGGAGTCAGAGCCGAAGCTGAAGGGGAGCCGCTTCCGGACCCACGCCAGCTGCTGTCCCATCGCGACGCTGACGCCGTCGGGCTGTGTGACGGCGGTCGCCACGAGGAGGACTCCGGAAAGCACCGTCCACCAGGAGGCGATGCCGCCGATGTTCTGCAGCAGTACGAACAGGATGCCGCCGTTGACGATGATGCCCGCGACCACCGCCCCGCTCACCGTCGCGATGCCGCCGATGTATACGACCGCGACTATCGTCAGCGAGTCGATGGGACCGAACCGGTCGAAAGCGACATTGCCGAGCTGGTAGGACAGCAGTGAACCGCTGAGCCCGGCGAGCATGGCCGACAGCGCGAAGGCCTGTAGCTTCGCCATCGGTACGTTGATCCCGATAGCTGACGCCGCGCGCTCGTTGCTGCGGACCGCGAGCATCCTCCGACCGGACGGGCTGCGCCGCAGCGCGCTTACCGCGGCAATCATCGCCAGCGTAACCACGAGCACGAAGATGCCGAATACGACCGGGTGCGCCCCCGGGTCAAGCGAGAGACCGAAAATGGTGGGCGATGGCACCGGTTTGCCCAGCCCGCCGCCTGTCCAACTCGGGTTCTGGAATACGACGGAATCGATCGACACAGCGGCGCCGAGTGTCACCACGGCGAGTGCCATCCCGCGGATCTTCACGGCCGGGAGGCCGAGCAGAACTCCGACTGGCAGAGCGACGAGTGTCGCGAGCACTATCGGGAGGGGAAAAGGCAGACCGGCATTAACCGCGAAGACCGACGTGAAGAAGCCGGAGATGCCGGCGAACGCCATCTGCATGAGTGAAATCTGACCGACGAAGCCGGTAACCACGACGATCGACAGCGCCACGACAGTGGTGATCATGGACGTGGTGACCGCTGCGCGGTAGGTGGAACTGACGACCGCGATGACCACCAGCGCCAGCACACTCAGGACGGCGAAGCGAACCGGACGCCAGCGTGACGGAAGCGCCAGGGGGAGGCGAGACAGCGACAATGTGCCGCGCGCGGGAATCAGGCGGCCGCTGAGGAGCATCGCCACGATCACGATCACGAACGGCAGCGCATCGGAGACGCCCACCTGTGACCAGTGGTCGAGGATCTCGGATTGAAGAATCCCGATTGCGAGGGCGACGCCGCCGGCAACGAAGAAGGACGAGAAGCGGCCGACCAACGCCGCCGCGAGGGCGGGAAGGATCAGGATGCTCAGCGAGTCGATGTCGAGCGTGGTGATCGGCGCGATCACGATCCCCGCGACCGCCGCCATCATCGCGCCGAGCGCCCAGTTCACCGCGCCGAGGCGGTCCGGCGAATAGCCCAGGAGCGAGGCGGATCGCTCGCTCTCCGCGGCCCCGCGCGTCGCGATGCCGAACTCGGTGAAGCGGTACGCCGCCCACAGGCCGGTGGCGAGGACGGCGACGAGCGCGACCATGTACAGGCGGTCACGGCCGAAGGACACTCCGAGCAGGTGGACAGGCCCGCTGGGGAAGATCGCGGGGGCGATGACCGACGGCGAGCCCCAGATCTTGAAGGCCAGGCCATCGAGGGCGATCCAGATCCCGAGCGTTGCCACGACCTGGGCTAGCGCAGGCGCCTTTCGCAGCGGCCTGAAGATGAAGGCGTAAAGCAGCAGACCGAACAAGCCGGAGCCGGCGATCGTGATCAGGGCGGCAAGCCATGCCGGGGTCCCGTTGCCCGTCTGCGTCGCGTAGAAGATCGCTGCGACGCCGGCCATCGCGCCGGCCGCGAAGTTGACTACCCCGGACCCCTTGTAGACGAGGACGATGCCGAGCGAGATGAGAGCGTATGCGGCACCCGTGCCCAGGCCGAGTATCCCGAACAGAAATATTTGAGTCATTGGGCCGGCTCCCGCATGGTTCATTGCGTGGGTGTGACTTGGTGGCTCTTCCTCGATCTCCTCGATCGCCTCCTCGATGGCTTCTTCGCCGAGGTAACTGCTCTCGAGTAGGTGGCGATCCTTGGCGAGCTCGCGAGAGACGCCAGTCAGGGCGATCTCCCCGCGGGCGAGGACGTACGCTCGATCGGAGTACCGCAGCGCCAGGTCCACGTGCTGCTCTACGAGCAGGAGCGCGACGCCTCTGTCCTTGGCAATGCGCCTTACCACGTCGAGCATGCTCTTCACGATCAGCGGGGCGAGGCCAAGACTCATCTCATCGATGAGGAGAACCTTCGGATCCATGCTCACGGCTCGCCCGAGCGCGAGCATCTGCTGCTCGCCGCCCGAAAGGAGGCCGGCGCGACGGTTCAGTTTGCCGTCGAGTGCGGGAAACAACTCGATGACCGTTCGCTCGACCTCCGTCGCGGACTTCCCGTGGGTACCGAGGCGCAGGTTCTCTCGAGCCGTCAGGCTGTGAAAGACCGAACGGTCGTCCGGCACGAGACACACGCCGAGCCGGGCGGCGCGATGAGGCTCCCCCCCGGGGATCTCGGTGCCCAGCGCCTCGACGCGTCCACCCAGAGGCTTCAACACCCCCGACATCGCCAACAGGGTGGTCGTCTTGCCTGCGCCGTTGGCACCGAGGAGCGCCACCACCTCTCCCTCCTCGATGCGGAGGTCGACATTCCGCACAACTGGTACCCCCGCATAGCCCGCGGCGAGACCCTGACAGTTGATAGCCGGCGTCGTCACTGTGTGTCTCCCGTCTCGTCGTCGTCATCTGACACGCCGAGATACGCCTGGATGACACGTTCGTCGGATCTGATGTCTTGAGTGGGCCCGGATGCAATTAGGCGACCGAACTCGATCACATGGATCCGCTCGCAGACCTCCATCACCAGGCCCATGTCGTGTTCGATCATCAGGATGCTCGTCCCGGCGGCAACTACCTGCGTGAGCTCACGACCGAGGGCGACGCTCTCAGAAGAGTCCAGGCCGGCGGCGGGCTCGTCGAGTAGCAGCAGCTTGGGGCGACCCGCGATCGCTCGTGCGACACCGACGAGCTTGCGCTTTCCGAGCGACAACTCGGGCGGGTAGCTGTCGGCGTCGCCGGCCAGGCCGAGGAGGTCGAGCGCCTCTTCGGCGGCGGTGCGGGCGTCACGTCGGCCGCCGGGACGAGCGATATCGACGATCGGAGACCACCAGCGATGCACTTCTGCGGACGCCAGAACGTTCTCCATCACGGTCAGGTCCTCGAACAGCTCGAGGCTCTGGAACGTACGCGCCATGCCCTTTTCAGTTCGGCGGTGAACCGGTAGGCGATCGATTGGATCGCCGTCCAACTTGACTGTGCCGGAGGAAGCGGTCAAGCCGGTCACGGCATCGATGAAAGTCGTCTTCCCGGCACCGTTCGGTCCGATGAGACCGACGAACTCTCCGTGCCCGACCGTGGCGGTGACCGAGTCAACGGCGACCACGCCGCCGTATCTGACGGTGAGCTCTTCAACGCTCAGAACTTCGGTGGCATTCACAGACATGCTGTCCTCGCCACGTGAGACGGGTACGGTGCGGCCGTCATGATTGGATCCTCTTCTCCGGTGCGAAATACGCCGTCAAATCAGGCGTGCGGAGAAACGTACTGGGCGCGCTTGAAGAGCACGCTATGGCCGTTCTCGCCCCCTTGGAGACATCCCCAAAACTCGCTATTACCCCGGCGTGCTCGCTGGCCGGCGCCGGCGCGTTCAGGCGGGGGCGCCCACGGAGGAGCCCGCCGGCACCACCGACAGCACAAGCTCGGAAGGGTGCCCGGAATCGTGGAACACCTCCTGGTCTGCGGCCACCAGGCGCGTCGCCGTTGCGATTGGCTCGCCCGTACCGGGATTCCGTGCGTAGCGTGGGTGCGCGCCGCTCGACACCTGGAGCCGGATGCGATGCCCGCGAGCGAATCGGTGGGCGGTGGGCCACAGGTCGAATGTCGCCTCTACGGTCCCGTCGCCGGCGCGGGTGAACGCCTGCGGGGTAACCCGCTCAAGCGCGTCGCAGACGTTGCGCGAGACGTGGGCGCGGTCGACGTCGCACAGCCGAGCGAAGAGATCGAAGTGCTCGAGCGTCGAGCGCACGTAGAGCGATACGCGGACCGGCCCGATGGCGTCGAGCGCGTGTTCGAGTGGAGCCGTCGTATACGTCAGCACGTCAGCGCGTCGCTCGAGCGAGCCGTTATCGACGACCGGCCGGCGCGAGAGGAGCACGGGGCCGCCGCGCGACGGAGTCGGATCCGCGGGGTCATAGCGGTACCGGTCGGGCTCGCAGTCCCCGGCCGGCTGTGGGTACAGCCCGCCACCGGGGTGCAGGAACAGCCGGTACTCGGCCGCGTCCGGTGGCGGCCAGTCGCGCAGCTGCCGCCATTCGCGAGCGCCGCTCACATACACGCGCACGCGCGCGGACGGAGGCGGACCCTCGATCAGGTGACCACGCAGCCACCTGATCGACTCGCGGGTGCTGGTCGCCCACATTCCCTCCGACACGTGCGTCCACGGCCCGACTACGAGCCTGGCCGTCCGCCCGGCCCTGCGTAGCCGGACGTAGTCGTCGAGCTGCCACGGGGTGAACAGGTCGTGCCAGCCCGCGACCAGCAGCACCGGCGCCTGCACCTCGGACACCTGGGCGGAGTGATCGCGCAGCGCCCAGTAGGGCCCGTCCGCCTCTGGGCTCCCGAGGGCTTTGCGGAACTCGGGAACCACGTGGCCGGTGAAGCGCTCGTCGAGCTCGCCAATCGGGAGGTGCCCGTAGGCCTGGCGCAGGCGGGTCAGCGCCCAGGCGGCCTGCAGTGTGGCGAGCGGCCGCTCCTGCACTGAGACCATCGCGTGCCACGTCGCCATCGACTCGAGCGCCAGGCCGCCGCGGTGCGTCGCGCCGTGGAACTGGGAGGCGCTGACCACCGGCGCGATCGCGCCGAGAATCTCTCCCGCCCCATCCGCCACCGCCCACTGCGTCAGACCCATGTAGCTCGCACCCGCCATGCCGACCTTTCCGGTGTGCCAGGGTTGCCGGCGCAGCCAGGCGATCGTGGCGAGGCCGTCGGCGCGTTCGGCAAACGGTTCGAAGCGGCCCTCTGAGCCGAACGTCCCGCGGGTGCTCTCGACCAACACCTGCAACCCCTGCTGGGCGAACAGCACGCCGTAGAGGACGCCGAAGGTCCCGCGCCGGCCGTACGGGGACCGGACCAGCACCGTCGGCATCGGCCCGGCCGAACGAGGCGCGTAGCGATCGGCGAGCAGCACCGCGCCGTCATCCATCGGCACGCGGAGGTCGCGCTCGACCGTGGGCACCGGGGAGCGCGATACCGGGAGCCCGATCGCCAACCGCAGCAGCTCAGCCTGGATGGCTTCGGTCAGAATGTGAGGACCGGCTTGATCGTCGCGCCCGAACGCGCGTCGGCGACGGCCTCGTTGATCTCCGCGAACGGGTACGTCCTGACCAGGCGGTCGATGGGCAGCCTCCCCTGGCGCAACAGCTCGACCAGCTCGGGAAGGAAGCGCTGCGGGTCCGCGTCGCCCTCCATCACGCCGCGGACCGACTTGCCGCCCCGGATCAGATCCCTGATGTCCAGCGTCACCTCGGACTCTCCCGTTCCCACCAGGGCGAGCGTGCCGAGGCGGCCGAGCGCACGAGCGGCGCCCGCGATCACAGCCGGGATGCCCGTGGTGTCGAATGCGGAGTGCGCGCCGCCGCCGGTCAGGTCGTGGATGGCGTCTACGACATCTGCGCCGGCGGGGTCGAGCGCGTGGGTTGCGCCGAGCTCGAGCGCGATCTCCCGTCGCGTGGGTACTGGGTCGACGGCGATCACGGGAGCCAGGCCGAGGTGTACCGCTGCCAGGAGCGCGGCCAGGCCGACGCCGCCGGCGCCGAACACGGCGAACGACGATCCCGGTGGCGGCCGCAATACGTTGAGCACGGCCCCGGCGCCGGTCTGGACCCCGCAACCGAGCGGCGCGGCAATCGTGAGATCCACTTCGGGGTCGACCTTCACGACGTTGCTCTCGTATGCGAGCGCGTGGCTGGCGAAACTGGACTGTCCGAAGAAGCTCCCGTACACGAGGGTGCCGTCGCTCCGCATCGTGGTCGTGCCGTCCGGCCGCGTGCCGATCGCGTTGAGCTCTCGGAAGCGGGCGCAGTACGGCACTTGCCCAGCCACGCAGGCGGCGCAGGAACCGCAGCTGCGGTAGCTCAGCAGGACGTGGTCGCCCGGAGCGACCGTCGTGACGTCGTCGCCTACCGCCTCGACGATGCCGGCGCCCTCGTGACCGAGGACGAGCGGACCCTTGTCGGCCGGCCACGAGGCCTTGACGCCGAGGTCCGTGTGACAGATGCCGGCCGCGACCATTCGCACGAGGATCTCGTCGTCACGCGGGTCGTCGAGGTCGATCGGCTCGATCACGAACGGGGTCGTCGGCCCGTGGCTGAGGGCGGCGCTGATCTGCATGCGGCGCCGACGATCGCAGAGCGCCAAGAGCCGGTCGAGATAGCCGAACGATGAGGTTGGAGAGATGGACAAGACACGCCAATGCGCGCGTCCGGACCCGGGCCTCTGCGACCGTGAGTCTCAGTCTCGACGACTCGACGAGCCGAGCGAGACCTGGAGCAGGTCGCCACCGCCGGCGACGACGATCTCCTGGCCGGTGATGTAGCCCGCTTCGGGCGAGGCCAGGAACGCGACCAGCGCGGCGATTTCCCGCGGCTCGCCAAGCCGGCCCGTCCCGAGCAGGCCGCTGCCGGCGCGGAAGCGGTCGAGGATGTCTTCGGGCAGGGCGCGCACCTTCTCGGTGCCGATCAGCCCCGGCAGGATCGAGTTGACCGTGATCCCGAGCGAGACGTTCTCCGCGGCGATGTTCTTCGCCATACCCAGCAGCCCCGCCTTCGAGGCGCAGTACGCCACTTGCCCGGGTGACCCACCGCGCGCGGCAAAGCTCGACATCACGACGATCCGACCGTACTTGCGCTCGCGCATCCCACGCAGGCAGGCCTGGATGACCCGGAACGCGCCCGTGAGGTTGACCGCGATGTCTCGGTCCCACTTCTCGTGACTCATCGAGTGCGCCGGGGCGAGGATGTCGACGATCCCCGCGTTGGACACGCAGACGTCGATGTCGCCCAGCTCGTCGACGGGGACCTCGCCGAGCTCGAGGTCCACGAGCAGGTCGGCCGGCTCGGTCATGTCCATAGTCACGACGTCGAAGCCGTCGTCGCGCAGCCGAGAGACGATCGCGCGGCCGAGACCACCGCCCGAGCCTGTAACGAGCGCCTTCATGGTTTGACGGTCTCCACCGGCTCCGCGCAGGCCATGGCATGAAGCTAACGCGGCGACTTCCTCGGCGCGCTGCGCCGGGCATCCGGGCGCCTGTAGATACCTCCGAATCTCGGCACGGGCGCCGGCGAGAAGGTCGGCCGGCACCGGTTAGGTTCGGGGCATGGGCTTACTCGACGGCCGGATCGCCCTCGTGACGGGCGCCGGGCGCCGGCGCGGCATCGGCCGGGGAATCGCCATGGCACTCGCGCATGCCGGCGCCGACATTGCCGTCCACGCCCGCGCCTGGGAGCAGGAGCCATGGCCGCTGGAGGAGATCGGCGCTCTCGGACGGCGCGTGCTCGCCGTCGAGGGAGATCTGACCGATCGAGAGGCGGTGGCTCGGATCGCTGACGAGGTCGCGGCGGGGCTCGGGCCGGTCGACGTGCTCGTCAACAACGCCGGAGTTGCCGGCGCCGCCGGCCGGGACCTCCTCGCGGACTACGACGACGAGCAGTGGTATCGCACGGTCGACGTCAATCTGAACGCGGTCTATCTGGTCACGAAGGCGTTCCTGCCCGGGATGGTCGCGAAGGGTGGCGGCGCGATCGTCAATATCTCCTCGATCGCCGGAAGAGGGGGACAGCCCAGGATGGGCGCCTACGTCGCCACCAAGTTCGCGGTGATCGGACTCACTCAACAGCTCGCGCTCGAGTACTCCCCGGCCATACGCGTCAACTGCGTCTGTCCCGGCACCGTCGACACCGAGGAGATGGACAAGACGTTCGCCCGGCGCGACGCGCTCGCCGGCGCTTCGCCCGGCACCGCCAAGTCAAAGCGCATCGCTGCCCTGCCGCTCGAGCGGCAGGGACGTCCGGAGGACATCGGCAACGCCGTGGTGTTCCTCGCCTCGGACGCCGCCGACTGGGTCACTGGTCAGACTCTCAACGTCGATGGCGGACAAGTGATGAACTGATGCACGCGGGGACTCCTCGTCCCTATCGCATCGACGTTCCCGACTCCGTACTGGCCGACCTCGGCGAGCGCCTGGCGCACACCCGCTGGCCTGAGCCGATCTCAGATGCCGAATGGGACTACGGGGCCAAGGTCGACGCGATCCGCGGGCTGTGCGACTACTGGTACGAGGGATACGACTGGCGCCGTCACGAGGCGGAGCTCAACCGCATCCCCGGGTTCCTGTGCGACGTCGACGGCGTCGACCTGCACTTCTGGCACGTACGCGGCACGGGGCCGCGCCCGCTGCCACTGCTGCTGGTGCACGGCTGGCCGGGCTCGATCTACGAGTTTCTTCATGTCCTGGGCCCACTTAGCGATCCCGCCGCCCACGGCGGTGAGCCGGGCGATGCGTTCGACCTCGTCGTGCCGGCCCTGCCCGGATTCGGATTTGGCGGAAAGCCCCGACAGCGCGGATGGGGGATCTCGCGAATCGCCGAGGCGTTCGACAGGCTGATGTCGTCGGTGCTGGGGTATGAGCGCTACGGCGTGCAGGGCGGCGACTGGGGCTCGATCGTCGCCGCGAAGCTCGGGGCAACCTACCCGGAGCGCGTCGCGGGCATCCACCTCAACATGCTCGTCGCGCCGCCGCCGGCGGAGCCTGACCCCGAGGACACGGCTGCGGTCGAGCGCAACCGATCGTGGCGAGCGCAGGAGGCGGCGTACTCCCACGTCCAGCGGACCAAGCCGGACTCACTCACGGTCGCCCAGTCGGACTCGCCCGCCGGACTCGCCGCCTGGATCATCGAGAAGTTCCGGACCTGGAGCGATTGCGATGGTGACGTCGAGCGGGTGTTCGGGCGTGACGCCCTACTGACGAACCTCATGTTCTACTGGGCGCCCGGCAGCGTCGCGAGCGCCGCGCGGATCTACTACGAGAACGCGCGCGACCCGGCCGGACTGGCCGAGCGCGTACGCGTCGAGGTTCCGGTCGGCTACGCGGCGTTCCCGCACGATATCTTCCAGCCGCCGCGATCGTGGGCCGAGCCGCACTACGCGATCGCCCGCTGGACCGAGATGCCCCGGGGAGGTCACTTCGCGGCACTCGAGCAGCCCGACCTGCTGGTCGACGACGTGCGAGCGTTCTTCGCCCCGCTCAGGGCGTCGGCGACGGCTCGGGCTTAACAGCGCCGTACCGGGCCCAGTGGCGCTCCGGGATCGCGTCGACGTCCTTGTACCAGTACCACACACACGGATCCGTGCTGAAGTCCTCCGGCGGGTCCGAGGGATAGAGCGGATAACCACTCCACTCGATCGGCATCTTCTCGTTCATGAAGGTGCAGTGAGTGCAGTACAGCGGGAAGTGCTTGCGTCCGTAGGACCAGTCGTGCGCTTCGTGCGTGGTGCCGTAGCCCTGGGACTCGTATAGGCCCTTGCGTACGAGCCGCTGCCCGGACCCGCACGGGTTCATGGAGAAGGTGAACTTCTCGTCGTCCTCGGTGATAGAGAACGCTCCCGGGTGTTCGCCGACGCCGCTGGCGGAGTGGGCCCGCCACGTGGCCGCGAGCAGGTACACGAGCTTTTTGCGGTCGAGATTCTGGATCGCGTCGTGATGGCGGTGCCAGCCCTTCTCGGTATTCATCTCCCACGCCGCCTTGACGCCTTCGTCGCCGAGTTCGTCCTGGATGTAGGTAACGAGGCCGAGCACCGATTCGGCCATCAGATCGTGCAGCATCAGCCACTCGCGCTTCATGTCGGCGCAGAGCTTGCGCGCCCGGTCGAGGTCGCCGGCGTCGATCGCTTCGATGGCGCGGTCCATCGTCGGGCGCGAGAGCTGCTCGAGCTCCTTCGGGTCAAACCAGCGTTCACTCATGCTCGCCTCCTGTGATCGCGTGGACACGCAACACGTTCGCGTACCGCTCCAGCGCCGCGGCTCGGCGGGTGGGGACGTGCTCGCGCGGGATCTCGTTTGGTGGTGGCTCGTAGTCGCGCAGGATCAGCCGCGCCGCGACCGACCGATGGAGCTCGTCGGCTCCGTCGTAGAAGTGCGTGCCGCGGGCGTACCGGTACATGGCCTCGAGCGGCAGGTCGGTCGAATAGCCGAGCGCGCCGTGCACCTGAAGGGCACGGTCGACGATGTCATGAAGCGCGTCGGCGCCGAAGAACTTGATCAGGGAGATCTCGCGCCGGGCGGCCGAGAAGCCGTGCTTGTCGGCGATCCACGCCACGTGCAGGGTCATGAGCCGGGCGGCGTCGAGCTGTGCAGCGGAGTCCGCGATCCAGTTTCGAACCGTCTCGTGATCGCCGAGCACCTTCCCGTGGCTGAAGCGGTAGGTCGCCCGCTCGCACAGCATGTCGAAGGCGCGCCGGGAGAGCCCGATGAACCGCATGCAGTGATGGATCCGACCCGGGCCGAGCCGCTGCTGAGCGATCCGGAAGCCCTCGCCCTCGCCGCCGAGCAGCATGTCGGCGCCGACCCGGACGTCCTCGTAGAAGATCTCCGCGTGCCCCGCGTGGAACGCGTTGTGACCGCCGGCCGGAAACTCCATCGTCGGTACGTCGCGCACGATGTTCACGCCTGGGGTGTCGACCGGCACGATGAACATCGACGCGCGCTCGTGCCTGGGCGCCTCGGGGTCGGTGACGGCCATGACGATCAGGAAGTCGGCCCGGGAGGCGTTCGAGCTGAACCACTTGTGTCCGTCGATGACGTACTCGTCGCCGTCGCGGCGTGCGCGGGTCCGGAGCAGCGTCGGGTCCGAGCCGGCGACCTCCGGCTCGGTCATCGAGAACGCCGAGCGGAGCTCGCCCGCGAGCAGGGGATCCAGGAAGCGGCGCTTCTGCTCGGGCGTCCCCGCCAACGCGAGGATCTCGCCGTTGCCCGAATCGGGAGCCTGGTTGCCGAACACGGTCGGGCGCATCGCCGTGGTGCCGAGGATCTCGTGCATGAGCGCGAGCTTGACCTGGCCGAATCCCTGGCCGCCGAGCTCGGGCGGCAGGTGGGCGGCCCACAGGCCGCGGCGCTTGACCTCCTCCTGGAGGGGCGCCACGATCTCGTCCAGCCCGTCGGTGGTGAGCTCGTCGAGGATCGTCTCGAGCGGCCACAGCTCGCGCTTGACGAACTCGGTCATCCAGTCCAGCTGCTCCTGGAATTCCGGTTCGGTGGAGAAGTCCCAGGCCATGCCTCGAAGCTAACGCGGTCGCGCGCGGTCCGCACTATCCGACGCCGACAACGGCGACGCGCAGGCTTATCCGCCGCCGTAATTGGAGAATGCGCGCGATCGCGATTGGGTTGCGTCGTGGCTTCCCTGACCGGCAAGGTGGCGCTTGTCACCGGCGCGAGCCGGGGCATCGGCGCCGACGTCTCCCGCATGCTCGCGCGCGAGGGCGCGTCGGTCGTGTGCTGCGCCCGGACCGAGCGCGAGGGCGAGCATCCGCTGCCGGGGTCCCTGGAGGGAACCGTGGCCAGCATCCGCGAGGCGGGGGGCGAGAGCGTCGCGGTGCAGGCGAACCTGGCCCGGGACGAGGACTGCGAGCGCGTTGTCCGGACCGCGCGCGACGCGTTCGGGCCTGTAGACGTGCTGATCAACAACGCCGCCGTGGCGTTCTTCGGGCCGACCCGGGAACTCGCGGTGTCGCGCTGGGTCGTGTCCTGGCGGGTGACCGTGCACGCGACCTACCTGCTGAGCAAGCTGACGTTGCCCGACATGATGCAGCGGGGGTGGGGCAGGATCGTCAACGTGACCTCGGAGTCCGCGATCGGCCCCGGGCCGGGTCCGTACTCGGACGAGACCGTCGGCGACACGACCTACGGCGCCCAGAAGGCGGCGATCGAGCGCCTCACCCAGGGTCTCGCCCAGGAGGTCTACCCGAGCGGCGTCGGCGTGGCGGCGGTGGCGCCGTCGCTGATCGTGCCGACCCCCGGCGCGCTGGCCAACGAGCAGGTCAGCGGTCCGGAGGACCCGCGGGCCGAGGATCCCCAGCACATGCCCGAGGCGATCCGACTGCTGGTCACCGATCCGCTGGACCAGATGGCCGGTCGCGTCGTGTACAGCCAACAACTCCTGACCGAGCAGGGCCTCCTGAACGGTGGCGGAGGCCTCGGGGTCGATCCGCGGCGCCGCATCTCCGGTTTCGCCCGCCCGCCCGCCTAACCATGTTGACGGCGTTGACCGGGCAGAGCTCGCGGCGGCCCTGGGCGGTGAGCCGGCCGACATCGAGCCGCTAGCCGGCGGCGCCGGCCGGTGCGAGATGTGGTCGCTGCAGGCGGACGGGCGCCGGTTGATCTTCCGGCGCTACCCCGCGGGGTTCGATCGCGACGTGGTCAGAGAACGGGAGTGGCGGGTGCTGCACTCGCGAGCGACGCCGGCGTCCCGGTTCCAGCTCCGGTTGCCCTGACGCCGTCCGGATTCCTCGTCGAGCATGTGGAGGGCGAATCCCGGCCGCAGCGCCTGTTGAGCGATGAGCGATGGGCGCACGCGCGCTCGTCGCTGGTAGCGCGGGTCGCCGAGGCCGCAGCGCGGCTGCACGCGATCCCGCCGCCCGACTTCCTGCCGGGTGGATTGGAGCTCGACGGCGCCGCCGCCGAGCGGTCCGAGGCCGGCGCCGCCGAAACGGCCGTCCTGACGCTGGAGCGCTGCCTCGATCGCACCGAAGAGCCCCATCCCGCGATCGAGCTCGGCCTGCGGTGGCTGCGTCGCACCCTGCCCGGAGCGGCGCCTGCCTCGATCGTCCATGGTGACCTCCGGCTCTCGAACCTCGTCGTCTCCGAGGCAGGCATGGCCGTCCTCATCGATTGGGAGTTGGTCCACAGCGGCGACGGGGCCGAGGATCTCGGCTGGATGTGCGTGCGGTCGTGGCGGTTCGGGGCTCGCCAACCGGCGCTCGGCTGCGGATCGCGAGAAGAGCTGCTGGCGGCCTACGCGGAGCGGGCGGCCGAGCGGTGACCCTCGAGGAGCTGCGCTGGTGGGAGGTGTGCGGAAATGCCCGCTGGGCAGTCATCTGCGTTCTTCAAGCTCACCGCCACCTCAGCGGCCTTGACCGCTCGCTCGAGCGGGCGATGATCGGGCGACGAGCGTGTGAGGCCGAGTGGGACCTGCTCGAGCTGCTCGCGGATGGTCGTCCTGCACCGCCTCCCACGGCGGCACCTCAGGACCGGCCCGACGCGCGCGAGTTGCTCGAGACGGTCGCCGAGTACCTCCGTGATGATCTCCGCCCCCGTGCACCCTCCGAGGACGCCTTCAAGCTGCTGGTGGCCGCGAATGCGTGCAGGGTCGTGAGCCGGGAGCTGGAGGCGAACTTCAGTCCAAAGGAGCCGCTCGCGCACGAACTCGCGGCCGAGCTGAGCGCCGCCCTGCGCGCCGGCTCGCACGACGGGGAGCTGGACGAGCTGGTCGACCCGCTGCGCGCTCGGGTCCGCGCGAAGCTCACGGTCGCGCATCCGGGCTGGGAGTAGGCCGAGGATTGTGCCGCATTCCTCTAAGCCACCGCTCGTTCTCCGCAGCTCGAAACTTCGCGTGATCGAGCACCTCCGGGTGCGTCAGTATCAGGAATTCCTCGTGATCGATCGCGCGTAAGGTTCTCGACGCCACCTCCGCCGGCGACAGCGTCTCGTCGGCCGCGGCCATCGCGCGTTCGAGCACCGCGCGCACGCGCGCTCGCGCGCGTCGATGTGGGAACCTCCAAATCGGCCGTGCGGCGGCGTTGGGAGCGGTGATCCGAGCTGATTCGCTGCAGCCATGCGACGCAAAGCCGCCACCAGGAAATCCGCGACCAAGAATCCGGTGTGACCTCGTCGAGCGCCGCGCGGCGTGTCGTGTCGCCGATGCATGGATGGGACTTCGACGTGGCCAAGCGGCTCCCGCAGAGCGCGTGGACGCCCGTGCTCGCCCCGCTCCTGGCCGCCGGACTGACCTCGATCAACCAGCCGCACATCGAGACGGCCGGCGCCGCCGACGATCCGCTCGAGCGCTCGCTCGAGATCCCGATCCCCGAGTATCTGACCGGCCCGATGACCCGGGCACGCCAACGCCGCCTGACCGCGAGCTTCGCGACCGCCCAGCTCGCGGGGATCAGCCCGGTCCTGGCGGATGCCGGTCCCGCCCGCGAGGCGTGGGCGACCGGCGTGATGTTCCCGGGCGCGGGCTTCGTCTACACCCGTGACCCGGGCCGCTTCGCGATCACCGCGGCGGCGTTCGGGCTCGCCGGCGTGCTCTGGTTCGGAACCGGCAACCACATCCTGCCCCCACTCGTCTGGGGCGGGTCGGCCGCGATCGCCGCCCGGCGCGCCGCCCGCGGGTCCAAGCGGTTCCGCGCCGCTCCCTACGTGGTGGCGGCGACCACAGGGCTGATGGCCTACGAGCAGCTCCAGGAACGGCGTCGCCGCCTCAAGGCGCAACGCGAGCAGGGCATGGCGCCAACGCGCTGCTCAAGCAAGTGGTCCCGCCGCTGCGCGGGGCCGACCGGCCGGAGATCCACACGATCGAAGAGATGGATGACATCACGACCGCGCTGTCGCGCCGTTTCGTCGACATGGCCCACCGGCCGATGGACGACTGGCGCGACTGGGACGTGCTCGACCAGTTCCAGACGGCCGCCGTCCGCTACCAGGTCGACCACATGATCTACACGCTGGCGCTGCAGAAGTACACGCGCACGCCGGCGTTCCGCGGTTATCAGGACGAGGCCATGCGCCGGCTGGTGCAGAAGTACCAGCAGAAGCGGGTCTGGTCGTACTGGGCGTACGAGAACCTGTGGGGCAACTTCGAGTGGAACCCGGACCCGGCCCGCAAGCAGAACATCATGCTGACCGGCTTCTTCGCGCTCTCGCTCGGCGCCTTCCAGACGGTCACCGGCGACTACCGGCACAGCAAGCTCGGTTCGATCGAGTTCGTGTGGAGCGAGAAGCGCCGCTATCCGTACTCCTACGAGTCACTGTGCTCGAACCTCACCGGGGACTACCTGAAATCACCGTGGGGTCTGGTGGTGTGCGAGCCGAACTGGATCTTCTCGCCCTGCAACATGCGCGGAGCGGCCGGGCTGATCATCCACGACCGGCTGCACGGGACCCACTACTGGGACATGATCAAGGACGGCTACTACCGCGGCCTGGAGCAGGAGTTCGTGCGCCCGGACGGCACGCTCAACTTCTACCGCTCCGCTCGCACCGGGATCGGGCTCAACGGCGCGTCGTTCTCGACCGACCTGCGCCCGATGACGCCGCACCTGGCCGACCGGGGCTGGGCGCTGCTGCGCGCGGCGTTCGAGGAGCGCGACGGCGAGCTGGTCACGCCGCTGGCCGATCGGGAGAGGTTGCTCGACACCGGGAACTACGTGTTCCACCCGCTCAAGGCCTACGCCTACATCATCGAGGAGGCACGCGAGGCCGGTGACGAGGAGGCCGCGCGGGCCGCCTGGAAGGAGGTCCAGCAGCGGATCGACATGAAGATCGACGAGCGGGGCTGGCTCGTGGTCGACGGCGCGTCGATGGCCGCGCACCTCGGGATCTCGCGCTCGCTGAACGGCCGCAAGAGCGGCTGGCTCGACCTGATCCAGCGAGGGATGCCCGAGGCCTGGGCCAAGGGACCGCAGCTCGAATCCGTCCCGTATCCGGGCGTGTTCGTGACCCGGGCGGTCAACGACGGCGACGCGCTCGAGACCGTGCTGCGGCCGACGAACGGCGGGGGCCGCTTCACCGTCGAGCTGTCTCAGCTTCGACCGGCCGCGGAGTACCGGGTGACCGGCGCCACCGTCCCCGCGGTCGTGGCCGACGACCAGGGCCGGGCGTCGCTCGAGGTCGAGCTCGCCGGCCGGCAGGAACTCCGGATCGTCCCGGCGCTGTAGAGGGGAGGAGGCACGATGTCGACAACGGATCGATCGAACAACGCGGACGCGGTCAGCGCCGCGCGACGGGCCGGAGTGTTCGCGACCCAACGAGAGATTCTGGCCAAGCGTGTGGCCGACGCGCCCGCGCTATGGATGTCGATTCCCGCCTGGGCACGGCTGTTCTCCGAGGCCCGGCGGCTGCTCGGCTTCGAGCGCCGGAGCGCGAAGGGACGTTGATGACCGGTGCCGCCCGTCGTTGATTTCGGCGAGCGCCTCGCCGCCCGCGAAGCGGCGTCGCACAAGGCCTCGCTCGCGGCACTGGACCTCGACGGCGAGGCTCGGCGGCGGACGCGGGAGAGCTCAGGGACTGATCTACGCGCTCGCGGGTGAGCTCTCGAAGCATATCGAGGCAGTCGCGCCCACGCTGGCGCGCCGCGTGTTCGCGACCGAGAAACGCCTCCTCGATCCCGAGGACCCGAGCATCGCTGCGCTCGTCAGCGGGTTCGCGCACAGCACGGTAGGCGCCGTGCTCGCGGCACTGGCCTACGGGAGCTCGACCGACCGGGCGTGTCCGACCGACGGCTCGCTGGCGCTGTTCGAGCGCCTGGCCGAGCGCGATGACGGTCTGGCGATCGCCCTGCGCGCGCATCGGCTCCTCAACTCCGAGCTCTGGCACACCTGGGCGGAGTTCACAGAAGAGATGATCGAAGACCGCTCGCTGCACCGGGCCGCGCTGTCGATGTCGACCCGTCAGATGGCGGCTTACACCGACAGCGTCTGTGAGCACCTGACCCGGGCTTGGACCGAAACCCGCCGTCGCCGGCGTCACGGCATCGATGTGCCGGTGCAGGAGCTCGTCCGTCGCGCGCTGTGCGGCAGCCCGGCCGCCGCAGCGGCGGCTCTCGCGGAGCTCGGTTACGCCGCGGAGGACCTTCATCTGGCGATCGCATTGCCGCTCGCCTCCGACCAGGACGAGGTGGAAGCCTTGGCGCGGCGGCTCAGGCTGGCGTGTTCGGCGACGACGCTTGTCGTGGACGGGCCGGAGGTAACGACGATCTGGCTCGGCTTTGGACGATCGCGATGGCTGCGAACGTGGATCGGACTCGGATGCTGATCGACCTCGGGCCCGGTTGGGCTCGGCGACGTCGCGGCAGGAGTCGACGGCTTCCGCCGCACCCGGCAGCAGGCGGCTGACGCGCTGCGGATGGCGGTCCTCGATGAAAGGCCCGGCATCACGAAATACCGCGACGTCGCGCTGCTCGCTGTTCTCTGTGCCGATGAGTCGCGAGCCCGCGAGCTCGTCCGGGCCGAACTGGGTCCGCTGGCGGGCGACGACGACGTCGCCGTTCGCCTGCGGGAGACGGTCGGGGCATACCTGACGGCTGGCGAGAGCCAGGTCGTCACCGCCCGGAGGCTGTTCATCCACGAGAAGACGGTCAAGTACCGCCTGACCCAAGCGGAGGAGCTTCTCGGGTGCAAGATCAGCGACCGTCGCTCCGAACTGGGCGCGGCGCTGATGGTGCATCGAGCGTTCGAGGCGAAACGGCGCATCCTCAGTAGCCGGGTTGGAGAGATGGACAACGCCTGTGCGCCCGGGTCGTGCCGGGTTGCGCTCCAGTCGCCAGGCTTGACGAGACCGATTGTCGGGAGAGGAGAGCAATGGCACAGGCGGAGTACACCCTCGAGGAACTGCTCGAGCACTACCAGGGCAAAGGCGACCGAGGCCCGGACGGCGACGTTGCCTTCCGCAATGAGCTGAGGACGGACGTCCTGCAGCTGACCGACGAGAGCCTGCGCAAGGAGACTCTGTCCCCCGACGAGGCCGACGATCTGCTCGCGTACTTCGGCTGGAGCCTGTGGGATGTACTGGGCACACGCGTCACCGAGGGCGAGTCGGGACTGATCCCCCGGCAGGAGTACGAGACGCTCGCCGCGGTCGAGTACGTCCAGAACTATCCCGAGATCGTCGAGCTCATCACCGACGCGGTCGGCGCGGACGGTGTCGTCGACATCGGCGGGACCGCCCGCCGGGAGATCGGCACCAAGGTGAATGCACTCCACGCGTGGTGCGCCGGCGTGTCATTCGCGACCGGGCGCGGCATCCTGCTGGGCTTGGGCCAGTGCGACACGACCTATCGCGCGGCGGAGATCCAGCGCGCGCTCCAGTTTTCGCGCCGCCTCTATCGCGGGCTGTGGGGCGACGAGGGACAGATGTTCGCGTCCAGTCGCGGCTACCGTGTACCCGTGCTCGAGGGGTCGCCGTGGCTCGAGCGCTTCGCGCCGAGGCCGTCCGGTTCGACGACCCCGATCAGCAGGCGATGTACATCAAATTCAACGCCACGACGCAGCTGCTGACGTTCTTGCTGCACTTCGACAATCGTCTGGGCCTGGGGGACAGCGGGCCGTACCCAACCGAGGACGGCGGCTTCCTGATCGTCCGCGATCACTTCCTCAACGAGCCCGCATACCACTGGTTCGACGTCGCCGCGGAACTCCCGTACGCGATCACCCAGGCGATGTACTTCAAGCCGCCTGCGGGCATGTCGGTCATCGTCAACGACCTCTCGACGACGTTCACACGGCCGGCGAGCTACCTGCCGCACCTCGTGGGCATGGCTGTCTACGCGCGTGAGAAGTGGGACACGCCGATGTCCGACATCCGCCCCGTCAGCGAGGACGAGATGCAGAAGCTGACGACGATCGCGCAGACCGCCATGATGAAGCTCTATGGTCGCATCGCGACGATGTCGCGTCGCGACCGCATCGCCGCCGGCGTCCAGAACTACATGATCGACTGGGCGCTCCCGTACGTGCGGCTGGCCGGGGTGTGGGACAAGGCCGTGGAGCAGGGCTGGTACGACTGGACTCCGGTCACCTCGGAGTGCTACTACCCGCTCGCGCAGGAAGGCCGGGCGGGCGAGCTGCTGCCGCAGGTCGTCATCGGTGGGACCGGAGCCGTCTCGCTGCAGGCCGGCTGAGGCGGGGAAGCGGACATGGCACAGGCGCAATACAGCATCGAGGAACTCGTCGCCCGCTACCGCGGAGTGACCCCTCGCGCCTCGGAGGGAGACGAGATCTTCCGCTCGAGCCTGAAGACCGACGTGCTGACGCTCACCGACGAGAGCCTCCGCAGAGAGTCACTCACGCCGGACGAGACGGACGACATGATCGCCTACGGCGGCTGGAACGTGTGGGACGTCCTGGGCAGCCGGGCGACCGAGGGCGAGTCGGGTTTGATCCCGCGGCAGGAGTACGAGTCGATCGCGGCGATCGAACAGACCACGAGCTACCCCGGCGTCTACGACCTGATCACCGACGCGGTCGGGGTCGACGGCGTGATCGAGCTCGCCGGCACCGCACGCAGAGAGATCGGCACCAAGGCGAACATGCTCCACGCGTGGGCGAGTTGCATGACGCTGTTCAGCGGACGCGGCATCGCGCTCGGGCTCGACTACCACGCAGCCTTCGGACCGTGCTGACGTGCTCGCGCGCGCGCTCCAGTTCCCGCGCCGGCTGTACCGCGGGCTGTGGGGCGAGGAAGGCCCGATGTTCGCCTCGATGCGAGGCTACCGCGCGCCGCTGCTGGAGGGCTCGGACTGGCTCGAGCGCTTCCGCGAAGAGGCTGTGTGGCTCGACGACGCCGAGCAGAAGCAGTTCTACATGAAGTTCAACGCCACCACGCAGCTGCTCACCTTCCTGCTGCACTTCGACAGTCGACTAGGGCTCGGTGACTCCGGGCCGTACCCGACCGAGGACGGCGGGTTCCTGATCGTCCGCGATCACTTCCTGAACGACGACGTCTACCACTGGTTCGACATCGCCGAGGGATTGCCACACGTGATCACGCAGGCGATGTACTTCCGTCCGCCGCCGGAGATGACGGTCACAGTGAACGACCTCTCAACGGTGTTCACTCGCCCGGCCAGCTACATGCCGCACCTCGCCGGCATGGCGGTGTACGCGCGCGAGCGCTGGGACACGCCCGCATCTGAGATCCGTCCCGTCGGCGAAGCCGAGATGCGGGACATCACCGACAGCGCTCAGAGCATCACGATGCGGCTGTACAAGCGCATCATGGCGATGTCGCGCCGCGATCTGATCATGGCGGGCGTGCAGTGCTACGTCGTCGACCACGTGCTGCCGTGGATCCGACTCGCGGGCGTCTGGGACAAGGCGGTCGACGCCGGCCTGTACGAGCTCGAGCCGATCACCTCGAGGAGCTATTACAAGCTCACCGACGCCGGTCTCGCCGGCGAGTTGCTGCCCCGCGTGCTCATCGCCGGCGAGGGATTCGCGCCCACGCAGGAATAATCGGCGGACCAGCGTGATCGAGATCACCACCGATGCCGGCACCGCCGTCGTCACGCTCGATCGTCCCGAAGCGCGCAACGCGCTGAACACCGAAACGATCGCGGCGCTCACGGCGGCGCTGAGGAGCCTTGACGCCGACGACGGGATCGACGCCGTGATCCTGACCGGCGCCGATCCCGCTTTCTGCGCCGGCCTTGACCTCAAGGAGCTGGGCTCGACGGGCGGGATCTTGGGCGACGGCCAGGCAGAAGCCCAGGCGGCCCGCAGAGGCGGGCCGATCCCGCCGATGGACACGCCGCTGATCGGCGCGATCAACGGACCGGCGATCACCGGCGGCCTCGAGATCGCCCTCAACTGCGACTTCCTCGTGGCCTCCGAGCGCGCCGTGTTCGGCGACACGCACGCGCGCGTAGGCCTCCAGCCGGGGTGGGGCGGCGCCGTCCTGCTCGTCGAGGCGATCGGCGCACGCCGAGCGCGCGAGATGAGTTTCACCGGCAACTTCGTCGGCGCCGATGAGGCGTTGCGGATCGGGCTCGTCAACCACGTCGTCGCGCACGATGAGTTAGTGCCTTACTGCCGGCGGCTGGCGGCCGACATGGCCGGCGCCGACCGCGCAGCGCTCCGCCGTCTGCGGCGGACTTACCGCGAGATCGCCGACGCCGTCGCCGCCGGCGGCTGGGACGCCGAGGCGGAGGCCGCCCGCGGCTGGCAGGGCAGCAACTTCGACGCCGGCGAGATCGAGCGGCGCCGCGCGGCGATCCGCGACCGTGGCCGCGCCCAGGTCGTGCAATGACCGGCGACACGCACTCGGAGCGGCGCTCAGCGGGTCTCAGCTGATCGGAGCGAGGTCCGCGGTGGCGACGAGCAGCTCGTCGAGTCCCGCGACGATGCCGTCGCGCAGGACATGGACGTCGGGAACGGTCGAGTAGTCGGCGATCACACCGAAGTGGAGGTTGCCGTCATAGGAGAACACGGCAACCCCGGTGCGGGCGCCGACCGGGAAGATGGGCGGCGACGGGTGCGCGGCGAGCACACGCCGGCCGAGCGCGTACAGCGGGACCTGCGGCCCGGGGACGTTGGAGACGACGGAGTTGACCCGTGATTGCGGCACCTGCGCCGCCGCTCGCTGGCCGAGCGCCAGGAAGGTCGCCGGGGCGAATCCGGCCAGCTTGGTGATCGCGTCGCCCGCCGCCCCTTGCTTGGAGGCCTTCAGCGCGGTCAGTTGCTCGCGGACCAGGCGCGCACGCTCGAGTGGATCCTCGACGCCCACCGGCAGGTCGGCCACGACGCCCGTGATCCGGTTCTCGTAGAGCCCGGATGCCACGGCCGTGCCCCTGGCATCACGCGCGTGCAGCGCGATCGGAATGATCACGCGGACGGATGCGGCCGTCCAACGACTCGCCGCGCGCGAGGAGCAGGTCCCGGAAGCCTCGCGTCGCGGTCGCCACCACGACGTCGTTGAGCGTGCCGCCGAGCACCGCTCGCACGCGCTTGACGTCAGCGAGCGAGTACGAGGTCCATGCGTAGCGCCGGCTCGGGCCGATCCGGCCGTTGAGCGTCGATGCGCTGCCGCCGCGGGCCGCGCGTCGACCGAGGGCGAATCCCGGCGACCGCCGTCTCGGCGGCGGCGATCGGGCCGCGCGCCGCCGAGAGCGCGCCGCGCACGACCCTTACGGGACTGCGGACGATGCCTTCCGCGGCGTCACCGATCAGCTCGAGCTCAGTCGGAGCGGGCGCCGGCGTCCACGGAACCGGGTCGGGCTTGGGCGGCCGGCGGGCCTTGTCGAGCATGATCGAGATCATGTCCGCGCCGGAAACGCCGTCGACCATCGCGTGGTGAAGCTTTGAGATGAGCACCCAGCGCCCGTCGGCGAGACCTTCGACCGACCACAGCTCCCACAGCGGGCGCGACCGGTCGAGTCGCTGCGACATCACGCGGGAGACGAGCCGCTCCAGCGCGAGCTCGTCGCCGGGGTGGGGGAGCGCGGTCTGGCGCACGTGGTACTCGAGGTCGAAGTCCGCGTCATCGACCCAGATCGGTCGCCCGGCGTGGAGCGGCATCGTGCGGACCACCTGGCGGTAGCGAGGAAGAAGCGGGAGCTTGCCGCGAATCAGCTCGACCAGCTCCTCGTACTCCGGCGGCGGCCCCTCGAGGAAGATGAACGAGAGGATGTGCATGTGATTGACGCCGTCGTCCTCCGCGTAGAGGAACCAGGCGTCCATCGGACCCATCCGATCGATCGTCATCGCAGGCACCGGCTGCGCCGGACGACGGTCATCTCTGCGCGGTGTACAAGGACTCGATCACGTCCGCGTACTTGGTAGCGATCGGCTTGCGCTTGAGCTTCATCGTCGGGGTCAGCTCATCGCCGGCGGGCGGCCAGTCCCCGGGGAGGATCGTGAAACGCTTGATCTGCTCCACTCGCGACAGCGACGCGTTCGCCCGATCGACGCCGTCCTGGACCGCGGCGCGCACCCGTTCGTGGGCGGCGAGGAGCTCCGGTGTAGCCGCGTCGACGCCGAGCTGGGCCGCCCACGCGGGCGTGTACTCGAGGTCGAGGACGATCAACGCGGTGTTGTAGGGGCGGCGGTCGCCGATCACGCACGTCTGCCCGATCAGCGGACTCGCGCTCTTGAGCGTGGACTCGATGTTGGCCGGCGACATGTTCTTGCCGGCGGCGTTGATGATCAGCTCCTTCTTGCGATCGACGATCCGCAGATACCCGTCGTCGTCGAACTCGCCGACGTCGCCGGTCAGAAACCAGCCGTCGTCGGTGTAGGCGTCGGCCGTCGCCTCCGGCAGGTTGCGGTATCCGCGCATCATCACCGGGCCGCGGACGAGGATCTCCCCGTCGTCGGCGAGCTTCATCTCGAGGTCGCGGACGGGCTTGCCGGCGCTGCCGATCCGCGGGCTCTCCGGCGGGTTCATCGTGCCCGCGCCGGTGGTCTCGGACATGCCGTAGATCTCGCTCAGCCCGATGCCGATCGCCTGGAAGAACTCGATCAGCTCAGGGGCGGCGGGCGCGGCGCCGATGTGGCAGTTGGCGCGGTCGAGGCCGAGGGCGCCGCGCACGGAGAAGAACGTCCGCTCGTCCGCCTCGGCGACGCGGGCGGCGAGCGCGTCCGGAACCTGCTCGCCCCGCTGCTCGAGGCGGACCTTTTCGATCGCGTCGCCGAGCGAAGCCGGCGCGTACATCGGTGCGCTCGCCAACGCGGCTTCGGCACGCGTCCGGAGCTTCTCCCAGATGCGCGGACACCGCGAAGAACCAGGATGGCCGGACCTCGGCAACGTAATCGAGCACCTCGCGGCCGTCCGGGCAGCAGGTGACGTGCATGCCGCAGACGATCGGGAGATAGTGATGAGCGTTGCGCTCGGCGATGTGGGCGTTCGGCAGCCACGAGACGACATGCGATCCGGGCTGCAGCGCCGGCACGTTGTCGAGCAGGCCGGTGGAGTACGCGAAGAAGCTGCGGTGCGTGATCTCGACGCCCTTCGGAGGCCCGGTGGTACCAGATGTGTAGATGAGCGTCAGGAGGTCCTCGGGCTCGATCGCCGCGGCAGTGGCCTCGACGTCGAAGGCGGGATCGGGTTCCGGGAGGTCGTCGATGTGCAGGACGCCGACGTCGGCGGTGCCGTCGATCACGATCACCGTGCGCAGCCCGGGAAGGTTCTCGCGCGCCGCCAGTATGCGCGGGAGGAACTGCTGTTCGGTGATCATCATGCTCGCGCCCGCGTCGCTGACGATGTACTCGATCTGATTCGGCGGGCTCGTCTGGTAGACGGAGAAGGGCGTGGCTCCGGTCATCAGGACTGCGAGGTCGCAGATGTGGAACTCGGGCCGGTTGGCGAGCATGATCGCGACGACGTCGCCCCGCTTTACCCCGATGCTCGCAAGACGTCCGGCCAACGTGTCGACCCGCTCGCGAGCCTCGCCCCAGGTGATGGAGACCTCGTCGTTGCGCGTCCTGAACGCGACCTCGTCCGGCCGCTCCGTCGCAGTCATCCGGAATGCCTGTGCGATTGTCGCGGCGTCGACGGCTCGGGGGGCGACGGCCTCAGCTCCGATTCCCATGGCGTCGATTCTCGTTGGGCAGGTGCCGGCGTCGTCCTACCCGCGCTCTCGATCGGCTGTGGGCATCTACAAGTCCAACTTCGGCTGGATCGGCGGTAAGCTGGCTACTGGACCTTCACAAGTCGTGGTGGTCCGCAGGAGAGAGGAAGTCGAACTTGGCCTCAGCGGTCCGAACAGCCCGCACGGTGGAGGCTGCCCCGGCAACACCGCTGGTCATCCAGCGCAAGCTCACGGTGCCTCCGCTGTCGGAGACGCGCGTCCCGCGACCGCGCGTCGAGCGCCGGCTCGCGGAGCTGGTCGAGCGACATCGGATCGTCGTTCTGTCGGCGACCGCGGGAGCCGGCAAGACCACAGCGGCCGCAGCCGCCGCTGACATGGTCGGGTTCCCGATCGCATGGCTGACGATCGACACCACCGATGCCGCTCAGGGCCGCCTCCTCACCTACCTCGAGGCGTCGCTGTCGAACGTCGCGCCGCACGTGCGTGGGATGGCAACGAGCGCGCTTGCGCACGGCCTTGCGCACGTCGAGGCCGCCGGCCTGCTCGCCGACGCGCTCGGGAGCGAACCCGTTCTGCTGGTGCTCGACGACCTCGAGCGGCTGGGCGACGCCCCGGAGCCGTGGGCGCTGATCGATTCGCTGCTCCGGCAGGCGCCTCCCTCGCCTGCACGCGCTTGCTGATCAGCCGCCGAGAGGTCTCGAGCGCCCTGTCCTCGCTCCGTCCGGCACCCGGGTTGATGGCGGCGATGGGCGACGCCGATCTGAGCTTCACCCCACCGGAGGCGGCCGAGGCCCTGGCCGAGGTGGGTAAGGGCGATGCCGACGCCGAGAGCGTCGTGCAGGCGACCGGCGGCTGGGTTACCGGAGTGCTGTTCGAGGCATGGCGGTCGGCCGAGCACGTACCTGGCATGGGGGGCGAGGCCGATCCGCTGCACGGCTACCTGTCCGCGCAGATCCTCGCGGAGCTGTGCCCCGCGGACCGGGACTTCCTGATCGAGACGGCGGTCCTGCACGAAGTGAGCCCGGTGCGGGCCGCGGCGATCGGACGCGCTGACGCCGGCGAGCGACTCGCGTCGCTACGCACGGCGCACCTTCCGTTCGCGTGGATGCCCGGGCAGCTCGCGATGCGCTGCCACCCGCGCTTTCACGAGTATCTCGTGGCCCGTCTCGAGCGACGGCCGGCGGAGCAGGTTCGGGCACTCCGGCTCGCCCACGGTCGCCTCCTCGCCGACGAAGGCCTCCACGAGGAGGCCACCGACGAGCTGCTGGCGGCCGGCGCGCCCGAGGATGCCTTCCAGAGCGCTCGCCAGGCGATCTTTCCGGTAATCGAACGACTCGACTACGCGACCGCCGAGCGCTGGTTCGAGGCGCTCGAGAGCGTCGCGCCCCGGGGCGCGTACGACTGGGTCGAGGCCGAGCTGCTGCTCGCGTTCACGAGGCTCGACTACGCGAGCAGCCTGCGTATCAGCGACCGCTTGCTCGAGCGCGGCGAACGGGAGGCGGTCGCGGCGTCGTCCGAGCGCGCCGCGGCGCTGATGGCCTGGAACTACTTCGACATGGCGAGAGTGCAGGACAGCAAGGCCGTGCTGGCGGTGGCACCGGAAGGCCCAGCGATTGAGGCGGTGCGGTATCGCGGATGGCTGACCGTCAACGTGCCGTCCGGCGAGCAGCCGGTCGCGCCCGAGCGGACGGGCGGGCCGTTCGACGCGGCGATCCTGATCACGGACTACCTGATGGGACGCCTCGGCGACCTCCCGGAGTCGGCCGGGCTCGGACTGGGCGCACGGCGTCGCCACGCCTTGGAGGATCGCGATGCTGCGCGCACGCGGGCAGACGCAGCGCGCGATCGAACTGTACGAGCAGGCGATCCAGTCTCGCGGGGTTGCCGCACTCGCGGATGCTCACGATCTTCATCGGACCCGAGCTGCTCGTGGACGCCGGCCGGCGCGACGAGGCGCGGGCGGCGATCGCCCAGGGCCGGCGGCTTGCCCAGGAGGACGGGTCGTTGAGTCCGCTGGCATTGAACTCGTTCGCCGAGGCGAAGCTCGCGCTGCGACTGGAGAAAGACCCGGCGCTCGCGCGGGCGGTGCTCGACCGGATCGAGGCGGTGCCGCGGGCCAGGGACATCCTGTGGGCAGCGGAGGTGTTCGACACGCTCTACGGCCTCGCGCTCCTGCTCGAGGGAGACGACGAGGCTGCGCTGGCGCGACTCCGATCGGCGGTGGCGGGCATGGTGGCGGGCGATCGGATCCTCGAGCTCCCAACCGCGGCGGTCTACCTCGCGGAAGCCGAGTGGCGAGCCGGCAACGAGGACGCGGCCGACCGCGCCGCCGATATCGCGCTGGGCGCGGCCCAGCGGCAAGGATCGAACCACATCCTGATGCAGGCGTTGTCGGACCTACCGGCCGTGCTGTCGCGCCGCATCGACGCCGAGCCGGCTGCGGACTCCCCCTGGCATCAAATTGGGCGCGCGCTGATCGCCCAGGGCGTTCGGCTCACTGCCGACCCGGGAGCCTCGGTCCGTTTCCGCGACTTCGGTGAGCGCTCCATCGAGGTCGACGGGACGATGAGGCGGCCAAAGATCGGCAAGAGCTACGAGCTGCTCGCCTACCTGACCCTGCACGGCGAGGCGAGCCGCGAGGACCTCCTCGACGCGCTGTTCGACGGGCGCACGGACGATTCGGCTCGGGCCTACCTGCGGCAAGCGATCCAGGCGCTGCGTGAGAGCCTGCCCGACGGCGCCCTCGTCGCGACGCAGGGCGGCCCCGTCGCCCTTGCGGACGATGTCCTGATCGTCAGCGATTCCGAGCGCCTCGAGACCGGGCTCGCCGAGGCGGCGCGCCTGCAGGGCCGAGATCGGATCGCAGCGACGCTCGACGCGATCAAGCTGACCGAGGAGGGCGAGTACCTGGCCGGCGCCCGCTCGACATGGGTCGACGAGCGCCGCACGCACCTCCTCGAGCGCGTCGTGGACGCGCGCTTCGAGGTCGCCGAGCTCGCGTTCGCCTCAGGCGACTACGAGCTCGCCCAGCAACTCGGTCGCGGCTGTCCTCGACAGCGACCCCTTCCGTGAAGCGGCGTGGCGGCTGATGATGCGCGTCGCCTGTGTCCGCGGCGACCCCGACGGGGTCATCCGCGAGTTCAAAGGCTGCGAACGGACGCTCTCTCGGATCGACGCCGCGCCCGCCCAATCGACGCGGCAGCTGCTTCACCATCTCCGGCTCTGAAAGGGGCCGCTCAGGCGGCATCCTCTGCCGAGGCCGGGGGTGGGGCGCGGCAGGCTCCGGTGCAGCGCTTGGATCTCGGTGTACGCCCCGATGCCCTCAGGCCCGTATTCCCGCCCGATGCCCGACTCCTTGAAGCCACCGAACGGCGCCGCGAAATCGAGCGTGAACAGGTTCACGCCGATGTTGCCGGTCCGCACCCGCCGGGCGATGTCTGCGGCGCGCTCGGAGTCCGTACCCCAGACGGTGCCCGAGAGCCCGAACTTCGAGTCGTTGGCGATCCGCACTGCCTCGTCCTCGTCGCCGTAGGGGATGATCGCCAGCACGGGTCCGAAGATCTCCTCCTGGGCGATCCGTCATGCCGTTGTCGACGTCGGCGAAGATCGTCGGCTCCACGTAGAAGCCGCGGTCCAGGCCGCTCGGGACGGCCGCCGCCGATGGTCAGGCGCGCGCCGTCCTCGCGGCCGGAGCGGATGTAGCCCTCGACGCGATCGCGGTGCGCGCCGTGGATCAGCGGGCCGACGTCGGTGCCCGGATCCATGGGGTCGCCGATCTCGAGCGCCCGGTAGCCCTCCGTGAAGGCCTCGACGATCTCGTCGTACCGGCCCTGGGGCGCGACGATGCGCGTCTGGTTGACGCAGACTTGGCCGTTGTTGTTGATGGTGGCGGGCAGCAGGCGCGCGAGCGTCTCGTCCAGATCGGCGTCCTCGAGGATGATCGCCGCCGACTTGCCGCCCAGCTCGAGGCTGTAGCGCTTGAGCTGCTCGCCGCAGAGGGCCGCGATCTTCTTGCCGGCGACGGTGCTGCCGGTGAAGCTGATCTTGTCCACCGCGGGGTGGCGTACCAGCACCTCGCTGACGGTGCGGTCGGCGGGGATGACGCTCAGCACGCCCTCCGGCAGGCCGGCCTCGGCGAGGATCTCCGCCAGTACGAGCGCGTTGAGCGGCGTCTCCTCGGCAGGTTTGAGGACCACGGTGCAGCCGGTCAGAAGCGCAGGTGCGAGCTTCGCCGAGGTCAGCGAGAAGGGGACGTTCCACGGCACGATCGCGCCGACGACGCCGACCGGCTCCTGCCGGATCTCGACCTCCGAGCGCAGACCCCTGCGAATCTCCACCCACGGGTAGGTCTCGGCCAACGCGACGTGGACGTCGAACATGTCGCGCACGTTCGTGACGCGGGAGCGCATGGACTGCTTGATGGGCGTCCCGACCTCCCGCGTGATCAGCTCGGCGATCTCGTCGTGTCGCGCCATCAGCAGCTCGCTAGCGCGGGCGAGCACCTGCGCGCGCTCGTGCGGGGACATCCGCGGCCACGGGCCGTTGTCGAACGCCTCGCGGGCCGCGAGGATCGCGCGCTCGATGTCCTGGACGCCGCCAAGCGTGACGTGGGCGATCGGCTCCTCGGTGGCGGGCGAGATGACGGGCACGCTGTGCCCGTCGATGCTGGCGGTCCAACGGCCGCCGATCAGGACGGCGCTCTCCTCCGTGACGGTCATCGTTTCCCTCCGGAGCGGCGATCGAGCCGCAGCAGCTTGCGGGTGGCTACGAACACTCGACCCCACGTGGGGATCGAGATCCAGGTTGCGGGCGCGTCGGCGATGCGCTTGGCCAGCATGTCGCGCTCGGTGGCGAGCAGGCCGGCGAGGCCGTCGCGGCTCGCCTCGGTGGTGCTCTCCGGTGACTTGTGTGGTGCGGGCGTGACGCTCCTCCTTACGGGGCCGGGGCGACGCGGAGCTCGCTGCGCCCGTTCAACTCGACCTGCACGGACGCGCCGCCCTGATCGTCGGCCGTCAGAGTCGGTTCGACTCCGCCCGTAACGGTGTAGCGGCCGCCGGGCTGGAGCTGCGAGAGCTCCACCGCGACCCGGCCGCCTCCGTTGGTCGAGCGCAGCACGGCGTCGAGCGCCTTGCCGTCCGTGACGGCACGCGACACCAGCACCTGCGGGTACGGCACGGACTCGAGGTGCGGGCCGTCCAGCCACTCCTGGGGCATGCCCTTCTCGATCATGTCCAGCCAGCCCGCCTTACGGCCGGTGAGCGCTCGCGAGAGGGCGATGTGCGAGGACAGCGAGGCCTCCTCGACGACGAGCCAGCCGCGCTCGTCGATCTTCACGTCGATCCGGTCCTTGACCTCGTCCCACGCGGCCTCCGCCGCCTGTTCGTCGCCGGCCTCGCGCGCCTCGTCGATGATGTAGCAGTACGACTTGAGCGGGTGGAAGGAGTAGTTGCCGGTGTCGAGCAGCTTGTCGCGTTTGGCCAGCGGCGTCACCAGCCTCCCGTCCTGCTCCTGGAACGCCGCGCGCAGAAGCGTCCAGCCGCGGTCGGCGAGATGGGGGGCGATCGGCCGCAGGTCGTTCGAGAACGATGCGCCGTTCTGTCCGATCCCCGTGCGGGCCGAGCGGTAGAAGTTGAGCATCCCGTCGGGCCGCACGAACTCCTGCTCCATGCCGCGGAAGTAGCCGTCCTTGATCATGTCCCAGTAGTGGGTGCCGTGGAGGCGGTCGTGGATCATCAGGCCCTCGGCGCCGCGCATGTTGCAGATCGAGTAGATCCAGTTCGGTTCGCACACCACCAGGCCCCACGGTGACTTCAGGTAGTCGGACGTGAGCGACGCGCAGAGCGTGTCGTACGAGTAGGGGTACCGGCGCTTTTCGTTCCACTTGAACTCGATCGAGCCGACCTCCTGGTGGCGGTAGTCGCCGGTGACGGTCTGGTAGGACCCGAGCGAGAGGGCGAAGAAGCCCGTCAGCATGATGTTCTGCTTGCGGGCCGGGTCCGGGTTCCACTCGAAGTTGCCCCACAGGTTCTCGTACGCCCAGTACGACCAGACCTTCTTCTGCTGGTACTTCTCGATCAGCCGCCGCATGGCCTCGTCGTGGTAGCCGCGGAAGGCCGGCGTGCGCGCGTACTTCTGCAGGGCCATCGTGTAGATCAGATGGTCGATCTGGTAGCGCAACGCGGCCGGCTGGAACTGCTCGATGACGTCCCAGTCCTCCCAGTCGTCGTACGGCTTGAACGCGGTATCGACGAAGCGCCGCGTCAGCGCGAGTGCCTCGTCGCGCATCTCGTCGGCGACATAAACGGCGGGGCGGTCGGCACCGCGCAGTGGCGGTACGGCCGTGCGCAGCATTTCGTTCGCCGCCTTGGCCTGCTTCTGCTGGGACTTGAAGCGCTTGCGCCGCTCGCGCATCTGCTCGTAGGCGAGCACGCCGAGAACCGACGCCACGCCGTAGGGGGTTCCGCGCCAGTGCTTGGACTTGCCGCCCGCGCGCCGCGCGGCCAGCGCGGCGGCGCCCGCCCACACGACCGGCGGGGCGATGTGGTTGCCGGTGCCGAACCAGAGCACACCGGCAAGCGCGAACGCGGCCGTCGTGACCGCGAAGTGGGCCGGATCGCGCGTGTAGATGAAGCCCGCGCCCGGGAACATCACGCCGGTCGCCCACGCCTCACGGGCGGGACCGGCATCCGCCAGGACCGCGCCGATCCCCGCGAGCTGGGCGGTCGCGAAGATGGCCGCCAGCCGCCGCTGACGAGCGCGCGTCATCGGGCCGACCGGCTGGTCGTGGTGGGGGATCTCGAGCGACCGCTCGAGCGGATCCTCAGCCGCTCCCGCCTTGTCGATCTGCGGCTGGTTGATCGTGGTCAGGCCGGCTACCGCGAGTGGCGCCAGCACCGGCGTCCACGCGCTCCGCGGCAGTTGGACGAGCACGTCGAAGATCGGGGACAGCACCGAGTCGGCGTGGTCGGGCCGGACACCGTGTGACGCGTCGCGGGCGGCTTTCGCCAAACCGCGGGTGGCCCCATCCCACCCGTGCTCGTTGACGACTCGCTGGGCCGCTTGAACGAGCGATTGCGCCGGCTCGCCGAGAGTGCTCGGGAATGTGCGGCGCCGGGACGATCGAACCTTCATGCGGTGGCCTTCCACTCGGTCAACCTGGTCACGTACGGGTCCTCCTCGACGTCCGCGAACGGGGGCGCGCTCAATGCGACGACTCCGCGGTCGCCGTCGACGGCGAGTTGGGTGCCCTCGGTCAATTCCCGCCCGCCGATCCAGGCGGCGCGGCCTCCCTCGAGAATGGTCACGTCGCCGATCCCGCAGACTGCCGGGCGGCCCATGCCACGCGCGACGACCGCCGCGTGGCTCGTACGCCCTCCGCGACCGGTGACCACGGCGGCGCTGGCGATGAAACCCTGCACGTCGGTGGGTGACGTCGTCGGCCGGACCAGGACGACCGTGCGACCCTCCTCCGACATGGCCTGCGCCCGGGCGGCGTCGAACACTGCTTCACCCACCGCGCCGCCGGGCGACGAGGCCAGGCCCCGAGCGATCACGGCGTCATCCTCGGGCGCTGCGGCGAACCGTGGTGCGCGGGCCGCTTCGAGTTGCTCCGCGGTGACGCGCTCGACGGCCTCGGCCTCGGTGATGATCTGCTCGTCGACCATGTCGACGGCAATCCGGACCGCAGCTCGGCCGCCCCGTTGCGCGACGCGGGTCTGGAGGACCCACAGCTTGCCGAGCTCGATCGTGAACTCGACCTCGATGAGGTCGCGCGCTTCCCGCTCGAGGGTGGTCAGGACCTCCTCGAGCTGCCGACCGAGTGCGGGCAGGCGGTCGGCCAACGCATCGAGGGGCTCAGCGTCGCGGACGCCGGAGACGACGTCCTCGCCCTGTGCGTCGTAGAGGATCTCGCCGTAGGACGACCGCGTCCCGGTCGACGGGTCGCGCGAGAACGCGACCCCGCTTCCAGACGGCTCGGACCCGTGTCGGTTTCCGAACACCATCGACTGGACGACGCAAGCGGTCCCGATCGTGTCATCGATGCCGCGGTACTTGCGATAAGCCTTGGCTCGCGGGCTGTTCCAGGATCCGAACACGGCGTTGATGCATTCCTCTACCTGCGCTCTGGGGGAGCTCGGAAACGCGTCGCCGTGCTCGCCGATCAGCGCGAGCAGAGCCTTCGCCCGTTGGCGGCTCGCTTCGGCGGCCGCCAAGCCCGCCGTCGGCGCGTCCAATAGCGCTTCTTCGACGAGGCCCGCCGAGATGCCTCGCACGGTCGTCGCGAACGAGTCCAGCAGCCGTTCGTAGGACCCCCAGGCGAAGCCCGGATCGCGCGTGTGGCGCGCCAGACCGTCAACGACGTCGTCGTTGAGGCCGACGTTGAGGATCGTGTCCATCATCCCGGGCATCGACACCGGTGCGCCAGACCGCACCGACACGAGCAGCGGCGCGTCCGGGTTTCCCAGCCGGCGGTCGAGTTGACGCTCCAGCGACGCCAGCTCGGTTTGCACGTCGGCGAGGACGCCGTCCGGCAGAGCGCCGTCGCGGAGGAACCCCCGGCCGACCTCCGTGCTGAGGATGAACCCAGGCGGGACCGGCATTCCAAGCCGCACCATCTTTGCAAGGCTCGCGCCCTTGCCCCCGAGCCGGTCCTGCTCGCCCGCTCCGGCCGCGTCGAAGGCCACGACATGGGGCTCGGTCGATGTGGCGGACATCAGTAGCTGCCCTCCTCCTCGCGAGAAATGCCGAGCGTCAGAAGGTAATCCTCGTGACACTCCATCCACACGTTGTGGAAGCTCGCGACCTTGGGACTGGTGAGGAACTCGTTCTGACCCTCGAGCACTCGGTCGAGCGCGGTCCGCAGGCGCGGCGGGTAGTCGCCGAATCGCGGCAGGTACGTCGACGTGCGGTCGATCGTCGTCGAGACGCGTTCGAGGATGTCCTGGAGGTCCGAAGCGATTGCGAACCGGGCATCCTCCTCGTCGTCGCCCAGGCGCTGCCACTCGGCGCACTTGCTCTTGGTGGGCTTGTTCACCGCGAGGAACCGCTCGTAGAGCGCGGCGATCGCGTCGAGATCGACCGTCCCCCGGTGCGCCTCGAGCAGCTCGCCGTGAACACGCTGACCCTCGTCGGTGAGCATGCACCCGACCGGGGTGATGAAGATCAGGCCTCGTCCGGAGAGCTCCTCGGCGTTGGTCGGCGTCTCCGCGTGCATGCCCCCTACGCGAATCGCGTGCAGGACATCGAACTCAGAAATTTCCTCGGTCACGTCTCTTCCTCGCTCACATTCCTCAGGCCCTCGTACCGCGATGGTCTCGGCCTCCTGTCGGGAAGTGATAACCAGAGTGGGCAATCGAGGAGATCCGTCCTGTGCACGTCGTTAGCGACATCTCCAACCGAGAGGTCGGGGTGGCGGCCCCCGCTGCGGGCACCGCCGAGGATCATCCGGGCCCAGCGCGCCGCCCGGGTGTGGTGCGACGCCAGCACTCGACGCGGGCGTTGGTCAAGCCCGACAGTCGTGGATGAGCATGGCCGGGGCACACTGCCGGCATGACGCCCGCCGCAACACTGAAGCCGGATCACGCCGCACGTCGTCGGTACGACCTGTTCACCGAAGACCACGAGGATCTGAGAGCCTCGATTCGAAGGTTCGTGGCGACGGAGCTCACGCCGCACATCGATGCCTGGGAAGATTCGACCTTCCCTGATTCGGTGTTCCTTCGCATGGGGGAGCTGGGCTTCCTCGGTCTGGACAAGCCGGAGGAGTACGGCGGGCAGGGAGGCGACTTCCTGTGCGAGCTCGTGCTCTGCGAGGAGCTCTACTACGGCGCCAACGGAGGCTTGGCGATGGGAGTAGGGGTCCAGACCGACATGGCGATGCCGCCGATCCTCGCGTTTGGCACCGAGGAGCAGAAGCGGACGTGGGCCGTCCCGGCGATCGCAGGGCAGAAGATCCTGTGCCTGGGCATCACCGAGCCGGGTGCGGGGTCCGATGTCGCGGCGATCAAGACGCGGGCCGTCCGCGACGGCGAGCACTGGGTGATCAACGGCTCAAAGACCTACATCACCAACGGCATCCGGGCCGACGTGATCGTGCTGGTTACGAAGAACGACCCCGAGGCCGGCCACGACGGCTTCACCGTGTTCCTCGTCCCGATGGACACGCCTGGCGTGATCCGCAGCAGGCGACTCGAGAAGCTCGGCATGCACGCCTCCGACACGGCGTTGCTCACGTTCGAGGACGTTCGCGTACCGGACTCCGCCGTGCTCGGGACCGTCGGCAAGGGCTTCTACCAGATCATGTGGGAGCTCCAGGGGGAGCGGCTCAGCGGGTGTGCGGGCAACATCGCTGCGGCCCAGCGCGCCTTCGATCTCACGCTCGAGTACGCCACGACGCGGGAGACCTTCGGGCGTCCGATCGGAAGGCACCAGGCCATCCGACATCGCATCGCCGAGATGGCGATTAAGCTCGAAGCCGCCCGCGAGCTCACGTATGCGACCGCCCGCCGGATGGTCGCGGGTGAATACCCGGTTCGCGAAGTCTCGATGGCGAAGGTGTTCACCTGTCGGGTCGCCAACGAGGTCGCCGACGAATGCGTGCAGCTCCACGGTGGCGCGGGCTACATGCGGGAGTACGGCGTCGAACGTCTGTGGCGAGACATCCGCCTGAGTCGCATCGGCGGGGGCACCGACGAGATCATGCTCGACGTCGTCGGGAAGTCGTTCGGGCTTTGAGCCCGCGCTAACGTTTACGGGCCATGGCCTGCTGCGTCGCCATCGCGTTGTTGATCGCCAACATCCGCCGTGCGCTCCAGCGTTCGCGCGAGCCGGCGCGCGCTCCGGTCCGCTGAGCGGCGAGCAGCGCGAGTCCCGCGAAGGTCAGTGCGACACCACCCACGGCCAGAGGCCACGCTGCGGTGTGCGTGGCCGACAGCGACCCAATTCCCCCGAGGGGTTTGTCCCGTGCGTTCACGATGGCGGCGAGCGCCAGGTACGCCGGAATGCCGAGGGCGACCATGATCCACTTCGCGCGCGCCGACGGTCGCCATCCTGTCGGATCGCGGCCCACGAGCGGCATCCAGAACAAGAGGCCGCAGGTGAGCATGTACGCGTGGACCGCGACGTGCACCGTGTCGTGCTCGAGCGCCAGCTTGTAGATGGGTGTGAGCATGACCAGGAACATCGACGCGTAGTACTCGAGCGTCAGCCCGATGCCCGCGGCGCGGCCGCTCATCGACTTCATCGCCGGGTCCCGGAGCACCGCGACGATCTCGCGCCGCGCGCGCGGAGAAACCGTCCTCAGCAGGAGCGTGATCGGCGCCCCGAGCACCAGGAGCGGCGGGACCACCATCATGATCACGAGGTGCTGGGTGACGTGAACCCACGGCACCTCGTCGTACGCTGCCAGGGGTGACTGCACGGCGATCGCGAACAGCGCGATTCCGGCCAGAAAGCACGCCGTCCGTGAGCGTGGCCAGCGATGCCCGCGCGGGGAGCGGCGTGACGCGGCGCCGATGTACGCGCCGCCGATGATTGCCTCGAGGAGCGCGCCGATCATGGCGATACGTGGGCGACGGTCGAGCTCACTGGCGCAGTCTCCCACTGTCGCGAACCGGGTTCGCGGTCAGCCCTCGCGCACCAGCGCTTCGGCCGCCGCGACCACGCCGGTTGCCGACGGCAGCAGCGCTCGCTCGAGCTCGGGGCTGAACGGCATCGGGACGGTCGGCGCGCCGATGCGGCGGACCGGAGCGCGCAGCACGTCGTAGAGCTCCTCGCCGGCGCGAGCGGCGATCTCCGCGCCGGCGCCGAAATCCTGGACCGCCTCGTGCACGATCAGAAGCCTGCCGGTGCGGTCCGCCGAGTGGAGCACGGTCTCCATGTCCATCGGCACCAGCGACCGCAGATCGATCGACCTCGATCGAGACCGACGCGTCTTCCGCCGCCTTCAGGCACTCGCGCAGCATCTGGCCCCAGGTGACGACCGTGACGTCGTTGCCCGCCACGGCAATCCTCGCTTTGCCGAGAGGGAGCGGATCCTCGTGCGTCGGGCCGCGCATCCCGTAAAGACGACGGCTCTCGATGAACACGACCGGATTGGGGTCCTCCACCGCGGCGACGAGCAGGTCGTGCGCGTCGGTGACCGTCGCCGGCATCACGACGCGCAGCCCGGGGACGTGGGCGAGCATCGTCTCGAGGCTCTGCGAGTGCTGCGCGCCGGCGCTACGGCCGGCGCCGGTCTGCGTTCGGAACACGATCGGGCACTGCAGGGCGCCGGCGGTCATGTACGGGAGCTTCGCGGCCTGGTTGAGGATCGGATCCAGGCAGACGCCGATGAAGTCCATGAACATGATCTCGACGATCGGTCGCAGCCCGGTCATGGCGGCGCCGACGGCCGCGCCGACGTATCCCATCTCGCTGATCGGGGTGTCGATGACCCGCCCGGATCCGAACCGCTCGTACAGGCCCTTCGTCACGGTGAAGATGCCTCCCCCGGCTCCGACGTCGATGCCGATCAGAACCACGGAGTCATCGCGCTCCATCGCATCCGCGATTCCGGCGTTGATCGCCTCGAGATAGCGGACGGGCTCAGTCACGATAGACATGCTCGTATGCCTCCTCGATGCCGGGGAGCTCGGCGGCGCGCGCGAACTCGACGGCGGCGTCGACCACACCCGCCGTCTCGTCTCGAATTTCTGCAGAGCCGTTGTTCGGTCTCGGAGCCGCCGCCCACGAGTCGAGCTGCCGCGACCACGAGCGGGTCGCGCGCTCGCCACTCCGAAGACTCATGCTCGGGCTTGTAGGGCTGCGCATCGCCCTCGTAGTGACCGTGCCAGCGATACGTCTTGGCCTCGACGAGCATCGGGCCCCGCCCGCTCCGGCAGCGCTCGACCGCGCTCGAGATGACGGCGAAGACCGCTTCGACGTCGTTTCCGTCGACGGGCTCAGCGCGTACGCCATACGCGCGGCAGCGTTCGACCACGGACGGAACGCAGAGTCATCGTGCGGCTATCGCTGAACTCGGCGTAGCGTGTTGTTCTCGCACACGAACACGACCGGGAGATCCCAGATCGCGGCCAGATTGAGCGACTCGTGGAACGACGCCCTGGTTGACCGCCCCCTCGCCGAAGAACGAGACAGCGACCCGTTCCTGCGCGAGCAGCTTGCTCGACAGCGCCGCCCCAACCGCCAGCGGCATGCCGGCGCCGACGATCGCGTTCGCGCCCAGGATCCCGATGGCGGGGTCCGCGACGTGCATCGATCCCCCCTTGCCGCGGCAGAGGCCGGCCGACTTCCCGAACAGCTCGGCCATCATCCGGTTCACGTCCGCCCCCTTGGCGAGGACGTGACCATGGCCGCGGTGGGTCGTCGTCAGATAGTCGTCTGAACGAAGGGCCGCGCACGTCCCGGCGGCGACGGCCTCCTGTCCGAGCGAGGTGTGGACGAACCCGGGGATCTCCCCGTCCCGATAGAGCTCGGACACGCGCGTCTCGAACGCGCGGATCAACGCCATCGTGCGAAAGCGTTCGGTCTCTGTGGTCTGACGATCAGACAATAATGGTGGTGACATGTGCGCCTAGCAGTGTTACAGTCCGACAATATGGCGTCAAGTACCTTGCGGAACTAGCGGGTCGGCATGATCACACCGGTTCTGATGCCCCAGCTTGGGCTCGAGGTCAACGAGGGCACCGTCACCGCCGTGCTCGTGAAGATCGGCGCCGAAGTGCGACGGGACCAGCCGCTGATCGAGCTGGAAACCGACAAGGCGTTGACCGAGGTCGTCGCGCCGTGCGATGGGATCGTGCGCACGATCGAGGCCGAGCCGGGGCAGACGGTCCCGGTCGGCGCGATCATGATCAAGCTGGCGGATTCGGCGAGCGAGCCCGTCGATGGCGACCCGGCGCCGCGTGGCAGCCGATGCGACGCCGCCGGTCGCGAACGGCTGCGCGTCGCGCCGGTCGCGCGCAGGGCGGCCGCGGAGCGCGGAATCGATCTCGCGACGATCACCGGCACTGGGCCGCGTGGCCGGATCACGCTGTACGACATCAAGGCGGTGGCGGCGAACGGTGACGCCGGGGCCGGCGCGGGCCGCGGTGACGCCCCGGTGGCGCCGACCGCCGCCCCACTTCAGCACGCGCGGGCCGGCAGGACCGAGCTCACCCCGACGCGCCGCGCGATCGCGCGGCGGATGACCGCCAGCCAGTCGATTCCTCAGTATCACCTCGTCCGCGAGGTCGATGCGACGCACCTGATCGCCGAGAAGGCGGCCCACGCCTCCCGCGGCACGCCCCCGTCGATCAGCGGGGCGAGATCACGAGCCCTCCGAAGGTCGGGATCAACGACCTGCTCGTGCAGGCGATCGCCGAGACGGCCGTGCGCCACCCCGCACTGGCGACCGCGTATGTCGAAGAGAGCGCGACCGAGCCCGCGCATCTCGCGATCGCGCGAGGAGATCGACGTCGGCCTCGCCGTCGCGACCGACCGCGGGCTCGTCGTTCCGGTCATCGCAGAACGCGCACACGCGGGGCCTGGCCGCGATCGCTTCCGAGCGGCAGCGCCTGGTGGCGCTGGCAAGGACAGGTCGGATCGGGCTCGAGGAGATGTCGGGAGCGGCGATCACGCTCTCGAACCTCGCCGCCGCCGGGGTCGACCACTTCACCGCGATGGTCAATCCGGGGGAGAGCGCGATCGTCGCCGTCGGGCGGACGGTCGAGCGGCTCGTTCCCCGCGGCAGGACGATCGCCGTCGTCCCGATCGCTGACGCTCACGGTCACCTTCGACCACCGAGTCGTCGACGGGGCGGTCGGCGCCGCGGCGCTCGCGGAGTTCGCCGAGCTGCTCGAAGGACGGATGACGTGGAGGCCGTGAGCGACTTCCGGCCGCCGTGCGCTCGTGCTGGGGGCGGCGTCGGGCATCGGGCACGCCTGCGCGCACGCCCTGGCCGCTGCGGGTTGGGAGGTGGTCGCCGGCGACATGGCCGCGATCGAGCCCGGCGGAGTGGTCGCCGACTCCGAGGTGTTCGACGTCCGCGACCCGGACGCCGTCGAAGCCGGCATCGCGAGGCTCGCCGAGGCGGCGCCGTTCGATGCCCTCGTCAACGCCGCGGGGCTGGCTCGAGTCGCTCCGCTGGACGAGATCACGCCGCGCGGATGGCAGCTGCTGCTCGACGTGAACCTCACCGGCTCCTTTCACGTGCTCCGGTCGGCCGCGCCGAGAATGGCCGACGGGGGATCGATCGTGATGATCTCCTCCGTCGACTCGACGCTCCCGGTGCTCGGGGCTGGCCCACTACTGCGCGTCGAAGGCGGGCGTCGACGCACTCATGCGATCGGCGGCGCTCGAGCTCGGCCCGCGCGGCATTCGCTGCAACGTTGTCGCCCCCGGCGTCGTCCGGACGCCGCTGATGGCGCCGTTCCTGGATCGACCCGAGATCTCCGAATCGTTCACGTCGAGGACGCCGATGGGCCGTCTCGGGGCCCCGGACGACGTCGCCGACGTCGTCACGTTTCTGGTGTCGCCGGCGGCCCGGTGGATCACGGGGGCGCGCATTCCCGTAGACGGCGGCCTGAGCCTGCGCGAGCACCCGTCGATGTTGCGTCAACCGGCAGCACCCCAGCCCGAAAGGACAACCACATGAGCACTTCTCAGCAGACGAAGGTCAGTGTCGACGTCGGGCGCTGCGAGCAGCTGCTCACCGAGATCGTCCGGATCCGCAGCGTCGTGGGCGAGCCGACCACCGCGCACCAGTGGGTCTCGGCCCGTCTCCGCGAGCTCGGCATGACCGTCGAGCACTATGCGGTGGAGGGCCGCAAGGTGCCGCTGGTGCTCGGAGTGCTCGAAGGGGAGGGCGACGGGCCGGGAGTCCTGTTCGACGCCCACTACGACACGGTTCACGCGATCCCCGAGGACTGGGCGCACGACCCGTGGAGCGCCGAGGTAAGCGACGGCGTGCTGTACGGCCGTGGGGCGGTCGACAGCAAGGGCACCCACGTGGCGATGCTCGCGGCGCTCGAACAGGTGGTCAGGAGCGGGCAGCCACGCAGCGGTCCGATCTACTTCATGTCGGACTCCGATGGCGAGGACGGCTTCCGGGGGGCGGTTCTGATGGCGGACCTCGGCGTGACCCCGCGGGTCGGCACGATCTTCTCCGCCGAGGCGACGAGTAACACCGGCATCGAGATCGCCTACCCCGGGATCTCGACGTGGAAGGTCACGGCCGTCGGGCGCACGGCGCACCCGACCGAGCCCGAGAACGGGATCAACGCGATCACCAAGATGGCCAAGCTCGTGCAGGCGGTCGACGGCGGGCGACTCGAAACGCCCGCGGGTACGTCGAGCTGGTTCGAGCCGCGCGTGACCGTGCAGGCGATTCGCACGCTGCCGGGCGGCGGCTGGACGATCCCAGGCCGCTGTGACGCCGTTGTGTCCGTGCTCTCACCGGCGGGCACGACGCTCAACGACGTGCGCGACTCCATCAACGCCTTCCTGCGGATGCTGGAGCGCGAGGACGGCGAGGTCCGCTTCGAGCTGAAGGTGCTGCCGATGGGGGCGGGCCGGCTGTGGCTGCGTCCGGGCGAAAGTGACCCCGCGGCGCCGGGCGTGAGGGCGATGGAGCAGGCGGTCGCCGACGTACGTGGCAGGCCGGGGGAGGTCCGCAAGTTCAACGGTGGCTGGGTCGACGCGGTCGAACTGATGCGCCCCGGATCGGATGGCTACGACTCGCCCGCGGTGATCACGTTCGGCCCGGGAGACTTCGACCAGGCGCACGCCGTCGACGAGCACATCGTGCTCGCGGACGTGGCCGAGGCCGCTGAGATCTATGCCACGGCGACGCTGGCGTTGCTCCGGTGAGAGCCGCGGGCGCCGGTAAAGTCCCGGATGGTCTGGACTCGGACGACGCCAACTTCATCGCTCGCCCGGTCACGGTGGCGCGCGCCTATGAGCAGCTCGCGGGCCAGATCCGGACACGGATTCTGGCCGGCGAGCTGGAAGAGGGCGACCGGCTGCCATCAGAGCTCGCGATCGGCCGCGAGGCCCGCGTCAGCCGCTCGACCGTACGCGAGGCGCTCCGGGTGCTCGAAGAGGCCGGATTCGTCGAGCGCAACAGTCCGCGCATCCTGGTCGTTCGTCGGCCGCGGGGCGAGGAGCCGGCGTTGCGTGAGGCCACGCGCGCGCTGCGCCACAGCAACGTCACCTTCGACGATCTGGTCGAGGCGCTGCTCGCGCTAGATCCCGCACTGACGCGGCTCGCGACCGAGCGAGTCGATGATGCGCAGATCGCGCGGCTCGGCGCGCATCTGGATGAGCAGAGGCGGGTGCTCGCCGACCCGGAAACCTGGAGCCGTCTCGACGACGAATTCCACGTGATGATCGCGGAGATGAGCGGCAACGCACCGCTGCTGCTCGCTCGCCGGCCGGTCAGCGCTCTGCTGCTGCCGACGATGTGGCGATTCGTTCGCGACGAGCGTATGACACGGGCGGCATTCACCTTCCACGAGCGGATCGTCGAACAGATTCGCGCCCGCGATCCTGAGGCCGCCGCGTTCATGACCCGCAAGCACATCGACGACTTCCGACGCGCCTGGGAGCGGGCAGGGCTCGATGTCCACCAGACGATCGGCGAGCTCGACTAGTCCGGTGCCGGCGCCGCCGTTTCGGGTCAAACCGGCGCTCGCGAGCGAGTACAGTCGGGCGGGGATGATCGCCGACGCACGGAGCGGTGCGGGACTGAAGCGACTGGTCGCCCTAACGGGTGGTGGCCCCCACCCGGCGAGCTTCGAACGCATCGATCTGTCCGTCGAGGGGATGAGTTGCGCGGCGTGCGTGCGCACGGTCGAAAGCAGTCTGAACCGGCTGGCCGGCGTGCACGCGAGCGTGAATCTGGCGACGGAGACCGCTGCGGTGCTGTTCGAGCCGGAGCTCGTCGACTCGGAGCAGCTTGTCGGGGCAGTGCGGGACGCCGGATACGCCGCGCAGGTCAGCGAGCATCCCTGGAGCCGTAGCGAGCGGGTCGATCCGGGCAGCAGGCTGCGGTCGAGGCTGAACGTCGCGCTCGCGCTCGCGGGACCGATGTCGCTGCCGACGCTCGTGCCGCGGCTGCGTTCCCGAGGCTGGCAGCGGGCGTACCTCGCGGCCGCGGCGCCCGTGGTCCTGTGGGCAGGGCGGCCGTTTCACCAACGAGCACTGAGCGGGTTGCGGCATCGGGCGATGACGATGGACACGCTGGTGTCGTTTGGCTCGCTGCTTGGGCTCGGAGCGGGGGGGTCGGCGTCCTCGCTGGCAAGCGCGGGGCCTATCGTCATCTCGAGGTGGCGGTCGGCGTCACGGTGTCGATGTTGAGCGGCCGCGTGCTCGAGGCCGATGCCCGCGGCGCCGCCGGCGAGGCGATCCGGGCCTTACTCCAGGCGGGTCCGCGTGAGGCGTCGCTGCTGGACGATGACGGAGGCGAGCGGCTCGTCGCGGTGGACGAACTTGCCGTGGGCGATCGGTTCCTCGTGCGGCCCGGCGAGGCGGTCCCGACCGACGGTGTCATCGCCGACGGGAGCTCGGCGGTTGACCAGTCGCTGGTCACCGGTGAGAGCCTGCCGGTCGACGTCGGCCCAGGTGACACGGTCATCGGCGGGGCGGTCAACGCCGGCGGCCCAATCGTCGTGAGGGCCACAAGGGTCGGATCCGACACGGCACTCGCGCGGATCGCTCAACTCGTCGCCGATGCGCAACTTGGCAAGGCCCCGGTTCAGCAGCTCGCCGACCGGATCGCCTCCGTGTTTGTCCCCGCCGTGATCGTGTTGTCCGCCGGCACTCTGGCGCTCCATGTCAGGCGCGGCGAGTCTCTCGACGACTCGCTCCAGGCGGCGATGGCGGTGCTCGTGGTCGCGTGCCCTTGCGCGCTCGGGCTCGCCACACCCGCGGCGTTGATGGTGGGCGTCGGCCGCGGGGCTGAGCTCGGAATCTTCATCCGCTCACCGGCGGTTCTCGAATCTGCGCACCGGGTCGATGTGATTCTTCTCGACAAGACCGGGACTCTGACAACCGGCGCGATGGGACTCGTCGACGTTGTCGTCGATGGCTTCGACCGCGATCAGGCGCTGCGTTTGGCCGGCGCCGTAGAGGACAGCTCAGAGCATCCGATCGGCCGAGCGATCGCGGCGGCGGCGCGAGAGCAGTTCGATCGGCTGCCGCCAGTCGAGGGATTCCGCAGCGCCACGGGGTTTGGCGTCGAGGGCACGGTCGGTGCTGACGCCGTGCTCGTCGGGCGGCTCGCGCTCCTCGCCACGCGAGAAGTCACGGTTCCGCAGTCTTTGCGCGACGCGATCGAGCGAGCGGAGGACGACGGGAACATCGCCGTGCTCGTCGGGGTCAACGGTCAGGCCGTGGCACTACTCGTCGTATCCGACGAGATCCGGCCGACCAGCGCGCTCGCCGTAACCCGTCTGCGCAAGCTCGGGCTGCATCCGATCCTCATCACCGGCGACCAGGAACGCACTGCTCGGGCGGTCGCCCGCGCGGTCGGGATCGACGAGGTGATCGCCGAAGTCCTGCCAGAGGAGAAAGCGGCCGTCGTCCGCCGGCTCCAGGATCAAGGACACAGGGTGGCGGTCGCCGGTGACGGGATAAATGACACCCCCGCGCTCGCGCGAGCAGACCTGGGACTCGCCGTCGGAAGCGGGACCGACGTTGCGATCGAAGCATCCGACCTCACCCTCGCGTCTGCCGATCTGACCGCCGCCGCCGACGCCGTCCGCCTCGCCCGGGCCACCTTTTCCACCATCCGTGCGAATCTCCGCTGGGCGGCCGGCTACAACCTCATCGCCCTTCCGGCTGCCGCCGCGGGGCGACTGAACCCCGTCGTCGCAAGCGCGAGCATGGCCGGTTCGAGCCTCGTGGTCATCCTCAACTCGCTGCGACTACGACGGTTCCAGACCAGTCGCGACGACTAAGGCGCGCGCCGGCCGGGCGCCTCGCAAGGGTCAGGCGATCCGACGGATCATCTCGACGACCAGGAACGCGAGCTCGAGCGCCTGTTGGGTGTTGAGCCGCGGGTCGCAGGCGGTCTCGTAGCGCGACGAGAGCTCGCTGTGAGAGATCATCTGTGCACCGCCGAGGCACTCCGTCACGTCCTCACCGGTGTGCTCGACGTGGATGCCGCCCGGATGGGTGCCCAGCTTCTGGTGGACCTCGAAGAACCCTTCGACCTCGTCCATGATGCGATCGAAGTGCCGCGTCTTGCGACCGCCGGGAGACTCCTCGGTGTTGCCATGCATCGGGTCGCATTGCCACACCACGCGATGCCCCGACCGGGTCACGGCCTCGACGATCGGCGGTAACAGCTCACGGACGAACTCGTTGCCCATCCGTGAGACGAAGGTGATCCGGCCGTCGAGTCGCTGTGGGTCGAGGCGCTCGACGAGCTCGACCGCATCCGAGGGGGTGGCCGCGGGGCCGAGCTTCACCTGGAGTGGGTTGGCGATGATCGCCCCGAGCGCGACATGGGCGCCTTCGAGCTGGCGCGTACGGTCGCCGATCCACGGCAGGTGCGCGGAGAGCAGGTACAGGCGGTCGCCTTCGGGTCGCAGCAGCGATCGCTCGTAGTCGAGCACGAGCATTTCGTGGCTCCCGTACAGCTGAACCGTGCGCAGCGAGCTGTCCTCGACACCACATGCCGACATGAACCGCAGACTCCGGTCGATCTCGGTCGCGACGCGCTCATAGCGCTCCCCGGCGCTCGAGCGGCGCACGAAGTCCATGTTCCATTCGTGCAGGCGATGCAGATCCGCCAGGCCGGCCCCCGTGATGGCGCGCGCCAGGTTCATCGCCGCCGCCGCGTTGGCGTACGCCCGGATGAGCCGGCCGGGGTCGGGTCGCCGCGCGTCTGGCGTCGGCTCCAACCCGTTGACCATGTCGCCGCGATAGGACGGCAGGCCGGCCACGTCGGTCTCAGACGAACGTGGCTTGGCGTACTGACCGGCGATGCGCCCGACCTTGACGACGGGCATCGCGGTCCCGTACGTGAGGACCACGGCCATCTGCAGCAACGTCCGAATCGTCCCCCGCAGATGGAACTCGGTGTTATCGACGAAGGTCTCCGCGCAGTCTCCGCCCTGCAACAGGAACGCTTCGCCGCGAGCGACCATCCCAAGCCGCTCCTGCAGCCTGTCGATCTCGGCAGGCACGGCGATCGGCGGGACGCTCTCCAATACCCAGCGGACGCGCTCGACCTCGTCGGGGTCCGGCCATCGCGGCTGCTGCGCTGCCGGCCGCGCCAGCGCTTCGCTCACCGCAGCCGCCAGAACCGCCGGTAGGGGCGGCGCGGTAGGCGGCGTCGCGGCCACGTCGACTGTCCACGTCACCGGCTGAAGGCTATGGGATCAGCTAATCGTCGAGGTTCTCGACGATCTCGTTCGCCTCCGACCACTGCGCCGGCGGCACCACGAGATAGATGTCGCCACGACCGAAGCGATCCAGCGGCCGCTCGGCGACGCAGGCGGCGTCGACGCCCAGCTGACGGAGCCGATCGCGCCAGGCCACGGCGGTCGCCTGGTCCTCGAACGTGCTCACGGTCTCCCACCCGTCCAGACGAGGATCGCCGATGGACACCACTGGATCCTTCGTCCTCGCGGTCTTACGGAACCGAGGCAGAGGCACGCCACAAGCCTACGCGAGCCACTGGCAGTTCGGCGGTCGCGGCTCGGTACTCGAGTCGGCAGTGGTCCGATGTCATCGCCGGGCGCCACCGCGATTCGGTGGCGCCCGGCGATGGGTGCGATCGCTAACCCCTGCCGGTGATGATCGGCGCCATGATCGGCGAGCCGATGCCCGTCGCCATGTCGTAGTTCCGCGTGGTCGGGAACAGCCCGTTGTTGTTGGGCCCCTGACGGGACGGGACGATGTCGTGGAAGTACTGGTTCGAGTTCCAGCTGTTGAACAACGAGTACAGCAGCAGATTGGCGCTGCCGGTCCGGCGACCGTTGAAGCCATCGCGGTCGGCGATGATCGCGGCCATGAACGGCGAGGACAGGCTCGTCCCGCCGATCCCGAACCATCCGGCCGGGGTGGTGCTGATCGTGGCGCAGACGCTCTCGGGAGTGCTCGCGTTGCCCGTGCAGTACTCGGAGTACGGCGTGTACTCGTCGGCGTTGACCGAGATGTCGGGCACCTCGCGACACGGGGTCCCGGTGGCGGCCAGGGCGCATTGCGTCGAGCCGTTCCCGAACGTCGTGTCCGAGTTGTTCACGCCCGGTCCGCGCTGGTAGAACGGCCGGCCCCAGAACTGGCTGGCGCCGCCTCCACCCGCACCGGCCGCGGCGCACCAGTCAAAGCCGCTGAGGCCGCCCGCGCTGTTGGCCTGGTTGCTGCAGAGCCCGTCGACATTCCAGACGGTCTCGGCGCCCTCGGGGTAGGACGGGAACGGATTCTGGTCAGGATTGAAGTGGGTGAAGGACGTCCCACCCACGCTCGTGACCCAGGGTTGAGAGGGCGGATCGAGCACATTGGTGATCGTCGTGCCGTCCGAGCGGATGCAGGCGAACGCTCCGGTGTCGCCGGCGGCGCCGAACATGCTCTGGCCCTGGGCGGCCATCTGCTCGAAGATCATGTTCTCGGCCTGGGCGTATCCCGCGCTCACGTCGTTCTCACACACGGCCCAGCTCGAGCTGACCGTGTCCGCCTTGTCCTGGTTGGCGATCGCGGTGTATTCGTCGAGCTCGGTCTGCCCGGTGAAGTCGTTGGGCGCGTTGTAGACGATGAGGTGACGCGCGGCCGGTGAGATCGCCAGCGTCATCTCGATGTCGGCGTCGACCTCGATGTCCCCGGCATACCCGTTGAAGGTCGGGGGGCAGGTGTCGCCGGCGGGGCACATCGGATCCAGCGGCCCGCCGTCGACATTGATGTCGACCAGCGGCGGCGTGTAGTGCTTGCCGTAGAACTGGTGCGCCCAGGTGTCGATGTCCGAATGCTGATAGCCGGACAGCTCGAACACGGCCGCGTTCACTCCGGCGCCCTGGCCACGAGCTCCCCCGCGCGGAGCGTCGTAGAGCGAGTTGTCCTGGGTCGGGGTCAGACCGCTGCACCCCGGACCGGCGCCGTAGCCGAACGGGAACGACACGCCGTTGACGACCGCGTTGACCAGCTGGGCGACCGTCGGGTACGGCGTCTCGCAGCTGGAGGAGCCCGTCGGATGGCCCATCCCGCGCTGCACGCCGTTGCTGACTCGCGCCGTGTTCGACTCGAGTCGCACGGTGTTCGTCAGGCCGACGACGCCGAGAACGCCACCGGCGAGGCTCGCCGGCAGCTGCACCGCGGACACGTTGGAGAAGTAGTTGATGCCTCTCGAGTCACGGAACGTACGCAGGTTGGTCTTGAACGCGCCCGACACGAGCGCGCTCGACCCGGTCGCACGCACCAGGAACGGCGATGCTGACGCCTTCACGGCCAGGCCGCTGGCGGCCAGGTACCTGGCGACGCCCGACCTCTCCGCGCTGCTGGGAGCGAACCGCGCTCCGAACTGGCCCTTGGTCAGCCAATGGCGGTAACTCGCGCTGCTCGGCTTGTAGAGGCCGGCGAGGAGCGTCTTCAGCTGCGCGCCGTGGGTCGGGGCGAGGACGACCTCGACCGACATCGAGGCGCTCTGATAGGCACCGGTCTGGGTGTCGGTGGTCGCCGGCGCGCTGGAGCGAACCGCGGCGAATCTAGGGGCGAGGGCGGAAGCCGACGACGGCAAGGCCACGGCCACCGCCAAGACCAAGGTCGTTGCCCCCAGGGTCGCCAACCTACCTACGCCCGCACCTGCGAAACGTTTCCTCACGGTTCCCTCCTAGTTGACCGGCAGTGGGGCGCATCCTTGACCAAATCGGGGATCCGTGTCAAGCGCCGACCATGTCCGTTGCGTGACACCAACTTCGTGGCCGTCGCCCTCCTCGGTCGCGCACAGTCCGTCGCGCGCGCGCACGGTCAGGCGCCCGGCGCTTGGCTGTAGGATCGGGGACGCAACTCGGGAGACTGGCTGTGAGGCATGAGAGCGAGCGTCGCTCTGCTTTTGCGTGGGATGAAATGGCGTCTGGGGACGTCATTGCTGACGGTTCTGACGGCGACGATCGCCGTCGGAGCTGCCGCGCTCGGGCCGCTGTACCTCCACACCGCCGGAGACTCGGTCGTGCGCTCGATTGTCAAAGGGGCGCCCGTCGACGCGCGGGGAGCGACGGTGTCCGCGCCTGCGGGTCAGGCCGCGACGCTCAGTCAGGTGCGGCACGCCGAGCGGACCGTGGAGGCCATAGGGGGAGCGCACCGTTTCTACGGGCCGCCGATCACGACGGTGATCAGCGGCGTCACGCTGAGCGCCCGCGGCTCACCCCTGCGTTCCCAGCTGCTGTCACGGACCGGTATATGCGGTGTGCTTCGGTTCGTGCACGGAGGCTGCGGCGCGGCGCCCGGCGACGTGGCTCTCAGCGAGCGCAGCGCCCGAGCGCTCGGGGTCTCGATGGGCGACGTGATCAACGCCGGCGTCATCGGGAAGGGCGCGCCGCTCAGGCTCAGGGTCACCGGGATCTACGCCGTGCCGAACCTGAGCCTGCCGTATTGGTGGGGTGGCGGCCTCGGCTACTTCGGTTACGGGCACATCGAGAACCATGCTCCGGAGGTCGACTCGTTCGTCACTTCGACTAGCACTGCGCTCGCCGTCCCGGTGCAGGATGTGCCCGCTCTGGAAGGCCAGGTCCCGCTCAAAGCGGCCGGCATCGGCTTGAGCGAACAGAGCTACCTCCAGCGAGCGCTCGCGTCTGCCCACACGACGGTGGCCGCCCAGGGGCTTGTCTTGACCACGCAGCTGCCGCAGATCCTCTCGAGCGCGGCCCAGCAGCAGCACGGAATGTCGACGATCGTGGCGATCGCCTCGGTTCAGTTGGTGCTGCTGTCGGTGTGGATCCTCGGAACCCTGCTGGCGCGAAGCACCGAAGCCCGCCAGGCCGAGCTGCGGGTGGCCCGGCTGCGCGGGTTCCCGCCCCTCAGCCTGCTCGCCGCGACCACTGCCGAGCCGCTCATCCTCTGCCTGCTGGGCTTCGCGCTGGGCGTCGCGGTCGCATGGGGCGCGGTCGTGGTGGCGCGAGCGCGACTGCTCGATCCGGCCTCGGTGATCTCCCCCGACGTGTGGGTGTTTGCGGCCCTCGCCCTTACGGTGTTCGCGATTACCGGTGCGCTGTTCGTGGCGACGCTGCGGTTCCTGCGCTCGTCGGGGCTCTCCGGGGACAGGTCTGGCGGCTCCGGCGACCGCCCGCCGGTGGGCCGTGGTCGCCGATGTCGTGCTGCTCGTCCTGGCGGCGGTGGCCCTGGTGGCCCTGGCGACCAGCGGGAGCCTTGGCGGCCGCTCGGATCCGATCGCCTCCGCCGCCCCGGGTCTGATCGCGCTGGGAACCGCCGTGTTGGCCGTGCAGTTCGTGCGGCTCGTCTGCCGTCTCGGGGTGTCGGCCAGCGCCGACTCGGGGCGGGTGGCCTCGTTTCTCGCCCTGCGCCAGGTCGTCCGCCGTCCGACGGTGCTGCGGGTGGGGCGCGTGCTGATAATCGCCTTGTGCCTGGCCTGCTTCGCCTCCGCGGCGTGGTCGGTCGCGCGGAGCAACAGGGCGACCGCGGCCGGATTCGGAGTTGGATCGAGCGAGGTCGTGACGGTCACACCGCATGGTCCGGGCCTCGAACAGGCGGTGGACCGCGTCGACCCTCGCGGGCGGTTCGCGATGGCCGCCGTCGAGGTGGCGACGCCGAGCTCGACCCTCCTGGCGGTGGATGCGCCGCGGCTGCCGGCCGTCGCGTCGTGGCCAACCGGCATCTCGGGCTCGACGATTGCCGCCGCCAGTCGCGCTCTCGACCAGCGCACCGCCCCGGCGGTAGCCCTGCCCGACGCGCCGATTCAGGTAACGGCGACCACCACCGGGACCTCCCAAGCGGCCGCCCGCCTGGGGAACCTCGACCTGAGCCTGTCGGTGTTCAACCCACAGGCCGGCACCACAACGCTCAGCCTCGGGCCCCTGCACGCCGGTGCGTGGACGTACCGTGGGTTTCCCCGGTACGCGTGCCCGGGCGGGTGCCGGCTGGCCGGACTCGGCGTGGTCCCAGGTCGGCGGGGTGCACCACCGGCGTCGGGCGCCGTCCACCTGAGCGTGACCCGAGTGGCGACGCGCGGGCCCTCGGGAGCATGGACGACGGCGGCCGCCGACCTCTTCCCAGGCGGCTGGTTGTCGAGCGCGCCGGGCGTGCGGGCCGCCGTCGTGCCGGGCGGCGCATTGACCCTGACGATTCCGGTATCGGTCATCGGCTCCTACGTTGGGCCGGCGGCTGCGCCCAACGACCGCCCAGCGGTGCTGCCGGGCGCGGTGACGTCGACCGTCGAATTGCTCAACGGCGGCGTGACGCCGCATGCCCCCGTACCGAGCCAGGGTCTCGACGGCAACACCCTCGACGTCAACCCGGTGGTGAGCGCCTCGGCCCTGCCGAGGGTGGGAACCAACGCGGTGATGGTCGACCTAGATCTCCTCGGCCGCTTTCAGACGCAGCCCGCCACCGCTTACGTCTCCGACGAGGTGTGGCTCGGTCGGGCTGCGCCACGCGACGCGCTCGCGCGGTTGCAGGCCGAGGGCCTGCACGTCGACGGCGTGCAGACGGCGTCGGCGGCGACCCGGCAGTTCGACCGCAGCGGGCCGGCCCTCGCCGACGACTTCCTGCTCGTGGCCACGATCGTGGCCCTGCTCGCCGCCGCCGCGAGCATCCTGGGCGCCCTGGGCGCCACCACCCGCCAGCGAGCGACCGAGCTGACCGCTCTGGAGGTCGGGGGCATCCGCCGCCGCGTGCTGGCTCGGTCGCTGGCGATCGAGTCGCTCGTGCTCGTGGCGACCGCGTTGTTCGGGGTGGCGGCAGGCGTGCTGGCCGCTGTCATGGCGATTCCGTCCCTGCCCGAGCTGGGGAGCCCGTCGGTGGTCCCGCTTCAGTACGCACTACCGGGTGGCCTGCTGGCCGTTGTGTCGGCGGCGGCGGTGGTCGCGGTTCTGCTCGCGACCGCCACCGCGATGCTGATTCTCATCCGTCGCATGTCACCGCTATTGCTGCGAACGGCACCCAATGACACCAGTGGCTGAAGCAGCGCTCGCCGACACTCGCGGCGACGTCATCTGCGCCGGCGTCGTCCACGTCTATCCCGGTGAGGAAGGGCCGATCGTCGCCCTGCGCAACGTCGAATTCGAGGCCCGCTCAGGAGAGATGCTGGCCGTCCTCGGCCCGTCGGGCTCGGGCAAGACGACGTTGCTGTCCGTCCTGACGGGGCTGCTGCGACCAACGGCGGGCAAGGTCCTGATCGCCGGCCACGACATGGCCCGAATCGACGACAAGGGGTTGAACCGCCTTCGGTCGACGGAGCTCGCGCTCCTCCTCCAGGACCCGCTGCAGAACCTCCTTCCCTATGCCACCACGCTCGAGAACCTGGCCTTCGTTCAGCGTGGCGCGCGCCGTCGTGGATGGCCGCTGCGGTGGTCTCCGGATGAGCTGGCGGAGACGTTCGGGCTGGGGCGTGTCGCGCGTCGACCCGTGCACCAGCTCTCCGGCGGAGAGCAGCAAAGGGTTGCGATGGCCAGCGCCGTCGCCACGTCGCCGCGCGTGCTCCTGGCCGACGAGCCGACTTGCCAGCTCGACACGGCCGCCCGCGATTCCGTGATCGATGCGCTCGGGCGCGCCCACGATTTGAGCGGCGCCACGGTGATCGTGGTGACCCACGACGACGCAGTGGCCGCAGCCCTGCCGCGGACGCTGACGATCTCCCATGGAGTGATCGGCTCCGAGGGCCGGGGCGGCCAGCGCTTCTCGATCGTCGGGCGAGACGGCACCGTGCAGCTCCCCGCCGAAGTCGTGGCTCGCTACCCGCCCGGCACATTGTTCCGGGTTGCGGTTGAGGGCACGGTGATCGAGCTGCGCCCCGAGCGGGAGGCCGACGACGAGGCGCCGGGAGGCGTGGCATGAGCGTTGAGGAGCTGCGAGCGGAGGGAATCACGCTCCTCGGCGGAGAGACCGTTGTGGTCCGCGACCTCGACCTTCACGCTCGAGCGGGACACGTGATGGGGGTGACGGGACCGTCCGGGTCAGGGAAGACCACGGTCCTGTACGCGCTCTGCGGCCTGATCCCGGCAGCCGGCGGCCGGTTGCTCGTCGATGGCCGCTCGGTAGTGCCGTGGCGTGACGCATCGGTGGGGCTGATCCTCCAGAACCTGTGCCTGGTGCCGCTGCTGACTGCCCAGGAGACGGTCGCGCTGCCGCTTCAGGCCAGCGGAACGTCCCGAATCGAGGTCGCCGAGAGGTCCCTGGCCGCGCTCGACGCGATCGGTCTCGCCGACCACGCGGCGCAGCTCGTCGGCGATCTTTCCGGCGGGCAGCGCCAGCGAGTGGCCGTCGCCCGGGCGCTCGCCAGCCACCACGACGTGGTCCTCGCCGACGAGCCCACTTCCGCCCTGGACGAGCACTGGCGGGGCGTCGTGCTCGATCTGCTGGTGCGCGAAGCAACGCGCGGCGCGGTCGTCGTCGTAGCGTCGAGCGACGCCGAGGTCACGTCGATCTGCGACGAGATCGTGACTCTGCGCTGAGCGTGAGGTCGGGCCGCGGTCGCCGCTAGGAGGGCCCGGTCAGCGCCGGCGCATCCTAGGTCGGCTCAGCGAGACCGTCCACCGCTGGTAACAACGCGATCACAGCGTGCTTACAGCAAAGTCACGCTAGCCGAGCACGATCTCGGCGGCGGTGCGGATCGTCTGGGCGTCGCCGCCGATCAGCAGCGTCGTGACGATCGACTCGCGCCAGGGCTCCAGGTCGTGACGGATCTTGTCCGGACGCCCGATCAGCGTCAGCTGCTCGATCAGCTTGGTCGGGACGGCGGCCGCCGCCTCCTCCTTGTGGCCGTTCAGGTAGAGGTCCTGGATCTTGCGGACCTCGGCCTCGTAGCCCATCCGGATCGGCACGTTGGCGTGGAAGTTCGTGTTCTTCGCTCCCATCCCGCCGAAGTACAGCGCGTACATCGGCCGCAGGGCGTCGGCCGCGGATTCGATGTCGTCGGTGACGATCAGCGGGACGGTGGCTGCGACCTCGAACTCCTCGGCACGGTGGCGCGCTCCAGACCGAGCGAACCCCTCGCCCAGTGCCTCGCGGTACATGTCGTCGTGGTGGGGTGAGTAGAACAGCGCCAGCCAACCCTCACACAGCTCCGCGGCCATCGCGATGTTCTTCGGCCCTTCGGCCGCGAGGTAGATCGGGATCTCCTCCCGGAGCGGGCGGATGCTCGACTTCAGCGGCTTGCCGAGACCGGTGCCCCCCGCCAGCGGCAGCGGGTAGTGCGCGCCATCGTTGGTGACCGGGCCCTGGCGGGCCCAGATCTCGCGCAGGATCCCGATGTACTCGCGCATGCGCGCGAGTGGCTTGGCGAACGGCTGGCCGTACCAACCCTCCACGACCTGCGGACCGGACACGCCGAGGCCGAGGATCAGGCGGCCGCCCGAGAGGTGATCGAGCGTCATCGCCGCCATCGCGGTCGCCGCCGGCGTCCGAGCGGAGATCTGGACGATCGCCGTCCCGAGCTTGATCCGCTCCGTAGCCGCGCCCCACCACGCCAGCGGCGTCAGCGCGTCAGAGCCGTATGCCTCCGCGGTCCAGACCGAGTCGAATCCGAGCCTGTCGGCCTCGACGATCGACTCGGCGATCCCCGGGGGCGGGCCGCCAGCCCAGTAGCCGGTGTTGAGGCCCAGCTTCAGTGTCTTCGCCATGCGCGGACCCTACTGGGCGCGCGGCCCCGCCGAGACCGTCGATCAGCCGCTCATGCCGCCGTCGATCGCGAACGTGTGCGAGGTGACCATCGCGCTCTCGTCGCTCGCCAGGTAGAGCATGCCGTACGCGATCTCCTCGATCGTCGTGTGCCGGCCGAGCGGGATCATCCCGTCGAATGCCTTGGCCGCCTCGTCGCGGGGCAGGTTCGTGGCCCGCATCTCGATGTCGTCCTGGAACGGGGTCGAGGTCGGCCCCGGATGCATCGTGTTCACCCGGATCCGGCGGGGCGCGAGCTCCTTGGCCGCCGTGCGCATCAGCCCGACCTGTCCGTGCTTGGCGGCGATGTAGCCGGACACGCCGGGCGCTCCGATCAGGCCGACGACGCTCGAGGTGATGATGATGCTGCCACCGTCGGGGACGTGCGGGATCGTGTGCTTGAGGACGAGGAACGCGCCGAGCACGTGCACCGCGAGCGTCCGTGAGAACACGTCGGACGGATAGTCGACGATGTCGCTGACCGCTCCGCTGATGCCCGCGTTGCTGACGACGACGTCGAGCCGCTCGTAGCGGTTCACGCCGTCCGCGACCGCGTTCCGAACCGCGGTCTCGTCGGTCACGTCGGCGACGGAGGCAATCGCGTTGTCCACGCCGAGCTCGCCGACCGCCGCCGTCAGCTTGGACTCGTCGATCCCGACGAGGTGGACCTTCGCGCCTTCGGAGACGAACAGCCGCGCCGTCGCGAGTCCGATTCCGCTCTCGCCCCCGGTGATGAGGGCGACCTTGTCCTGCAGTCGGGCCATGGCCACCTTTCCTCCGCTCGATCCGCGGACAGTCTGTCAACCTTTGCGGCATGGCGGTGGTGGACGTGCCAACGGTGACGCGCCCGCCGGCGGCGAGGATCGCCGCGGGTCGTGACGCGCTTTGCGACCTGCTCGGATCCGATCGGGTCGGCACTGGCGAAGACGTCCTCGCCCAGCACGGTCACGACGAGTCATTTCACCCCGAGGCCCCGCCCGACATGGTGGTGTGGCCACGGAGCGTCGACGAGGCCGCGGGCGTCGTGCGGATCGCCGTCGAGCATCGCCTGCCGCTGGTGCCGTTCGGCGCCGGCACCTCACTCGAGGGCCACGTGTGCGCCCTCGCCGGTGGGATCAGCGTCGACATGCGCGAGATGGACACGATCGGCAAGCCGTCGATCGAGGACCTCGACGTGACGGTGGGCGCCGGCGTCACCCGCCGCGCGCTCGACGCCCGGCTGCGCCCGGAGGGGGTGTTCTTCGCCGTCGATCCGGGCGCGGACGCGACGATCGGCGGGATGGTCGCGACCGGCGCGTCGGGGACCATGACCGTGCGCTACGGCGCGATGCGCGAGAACGTGCTCGCGCTCACGATCATCGACGGTCGCGGCGAGGTGGTGCGGACCCACTCACGCGCCCGCAAATCCTCGGCCGGCTACGACCTCACGCGGCTGATGATCGGCTCGGAGGGGACGCTTGGGCTGATCTGCGAGGCCACGCTCCGGCTGCATCCGATCCCGCCGGCCACCGCGGCGGCGGTATGCACGTTCCCGACGGTGCGCGCCGCGGTCGAGTGCGTGATGCAGGTCGCCCAGTACGGGATCCCGGTGGCGCGGATCGAGCTCGCCGACGAGCTCCAGATCGAGGCCATCAACCGCCATGATCAGACGTCCTTCGCGGTGGCGCCGACGCTGTTCCTCGAGTTTCACGGGGCGTCTGAGGCGGACGTCGAGGCGCAGGCGCGCGATACCGGCGAGATCGCCGCCGAGCATGGCGGCAGCGGCTTCGCCTGGGCCGCCGACGAGGGCGAACGCCGGAAGATCTGGCACGCGCGCCACCGCGCGTACGACGCGACCCGCGCCCTGCGCCCCGGCACTGCGGGCCTGACCACCGACGTGTGCGTACCGATCTCGGCCCTCGCGGACTGCATCGAGGCGGCGCAGGCCGATATCGCTGAGCTCGGAGTCACCGCCCCGATCGTCGGGCACGTCGGCGACGGCAACTTCCACACGTCGGTGCTGGTCGACCCGAACGACCCCGACGACGTCGCCCGCGCCGAGGCCTTCCACAACCGGCTGGTGGAGCGTGCGCTCGCGCACGGCGGCACGTGCACCGGCGAGCATGGCGTCGGCTACGGCAAGTCGCGGTTCCTGACCTCCGAGCACGGCGCTGCGGCCGTCGACATGATGCGCGTGATCAAGCGCGCCCTCGATCCCGAGGGGATCTTCAACCCGGGGAAGGTGTTGCCCGATGGATGACCTGCTCCAGGCGCTGGCGCGCTACGACTCGCCCACGCTGGCCAACGCGATCGAGACGCTCGACTTCCAGTCGCGCGACCTCGGGTTCGCCGACAGCCGCGTCAAGTGCATGTTCCCCGAGCTCGGGCGGATGGTCGGGTACGCCGCCACCGCCACGATCGTCGCCCGCGGGGCTCCGCCGGCGGACTGGGCCGGTGCGGGCAACGAGTCGCTCTACGCGTACGTGCGCACGATCCCGGCGCCGCGGGTGGTCGTGGTCAAGGATCTCGACGACCCGCCCGCGCACGGGTCGCTGTGGGGCGAGGTCCACGCGACGATCTTCGGCGCGCTCGGCTGCGTGGGCTGCGTCACCGACGGCTCGGTCCGGGACTTCGACGAGGCACGGGGAATGGGCTTTCACTTCTTCGCGTCGGGGCCGTCGGTGTCGCACGCGTACGTGCGGGTCGAGACGATCGGCGAGCCGGTCGAGATCGGCGGCCTGGAGATCGTTCCGGGCGACCTGCTCCACGCCGACCAGCACGGCGTGCTGAAGATCCCGCACGAGATCGCGGCTGAGCTCCCGGCGGCCGCCGACCGCGTGATCGAGACCGAGCAGGCGCTGCTGCGGTGGGTGCGCTCGGACGAGTTCGATCCGGATCGGCTCCCTGAGATGCGCGCCCGGCACTGACCAGCCGCCACTACTCCAGCTTGTCGGGGGACACGCCGGCGTCCAGCATCGCCGCGTACAGGTGCGACGCCGCCGACGGCAGGCTGGGGTCGCCCAGCCCGCCGCGTTCGAGCAGCACCGCGAAGTATTCGCGGATGCAGGTCAGCACCGCCTGGGCCTCTTCCGGGCTGAACTCCGCCTTGACCACTCGCGCCCTGGCCGTCATCCCTCGCTCACACCGCCGGCTCCAGGATCTCCGCGTGCTCGCTCTCCGGCGGGGTGCCGTAGGCGTACACGAGCAGGTCGTCGTCTCCGTGGTTTGCCGCTTGCAGCGCAGTCCGCGGCTCGACGTGCACGACTCCGCCGGTCGGGACGTCGATGCGCTCAGGAGGGTCGCCCAGGTACATCGACAGCGTCCCGGCGAGCACGACGAACGTCTCCTCCTGATAGCGGTGGCGGTGGCGCCGGCCGCGGGCGCCCGGCTCGTAGCGCCACACGTTGGCGCGGGTGTGGGCGAACTGCACGCGCTCTGAGAGCTCGGCGACGTGACGCGCCGGCTCTTCCGGCTCGTGAGGCCGGGTGATCCACTCGAACTCCGGGGGCGTGACCACGCGAAACGCCACGGGGTGCAGAGTAGTGGCACCGGGTGTCCGCCGTTTGATTACGGGGCCACCGCGGTCCTCAAGTGGTCGGTTCTCGGCGCCGATAGGAGAGCATCAATTTTCGCGCGGGCGCGGCCTGCGCTCTCAAACGACCGCCGCTATGGAGGGCCCGCTGCAATGAGCGTCACCGATCAGCTGAACGACTCCCGCCTGGACGGGAGCAACAACGAGCCCCGGCTCGTGCTCGACCTTGACCTGACCGAGGCCCAGGCGCTCCGCGCGTGGCTGCTCGAGACCGAGCTGAACGGCGCCTCCGCCACCGACACCCCGGTCGTCAACTCCGCGCTGGCCAAGCTGGCCCGGGCGGTCGACACCGCGCAGGCGACGGTGAACATCCGGCGCGAGTTCCAGCAGGCGGGCGTCAACCTCGCCCACTGGTCAGACGAGCAGGTGCTCGAGCTCGGCCGTCGCATCGCCGAGGCCGTGCGCCCGATCCTCCGCGGCTAGCCGCTCGGCCAAGGCCGGCACAAAGCCGAGTAGATCCACATGCCCAGTTCATCCGGGTCGCCGCGCCGTGCCGCGATCGTCGCCGTGGTCCTGGTCGGGCTCGCGTCGATCGCGGCGGCGGCCGTGATCGGCGGGGGTTCGGTCCTGGTCGCGATGCTCGTCGGGTTGCTCCTGGGCGTCGTGTCGACGCTCACCGTCGTCGGCGGCTCCGGTGAGAGCCGCGGCGCCGCCGAGCCAGCGCCTGAGATCCAGGTCGATCAGGTGACCGGGCTCCCGACCCACGAGAGGCTGGTCGAGGATCTCCGGGAGGCGGTCGCCGCCGGCGAGGACCGAGTGCTCACGCTGTACCTGTTCGCGCTCGACGGCTTCAAGGATTACAACGACGCGTACGGCGACGCCTGCGGCGACGCGCTGCTCGGATGGCTGGCCCGCAAGCTGCGCGACGCGGTCGGCTCCTACGGAAACGTCTACCGGATGCGCGGCGGCAGCTTCGCGCTGCTCGCGGTCGGCTCCGAGCGGTTCACGAGCGCGCTGTGCGCATCGGCGGCGAGCGCGCTCAGCGAGAGCGGCGACGGGTTCCAGATCTACTGCGACGTCGGCCAGGCTGCCCTGCCCGCCGAGGCCCCGTCGCCCGGGGCGGCACTCGAGCTCGCCGCTCGTCGCGCCAGCAAGCACGGCTCCGAGCGTCACGTCAAGTCGGGCCGGCGGGCGCCGGCCGACGCGATCGAGGCGCTGCGGCTGGTCCGCTCGCGCCGCGACGTCGCCACGCTGGCCACCGGCATCGCCCGCAGGCTCGGGGTCCCCGAGGACGAGGTCGAGACCGTCGAGGCGGCGATGCATCTGTGCGACGTCGGCAATGTCGCGGTGCCGGGCGCCGTACTCGGCTACCCGGGCAAGATCAACGGGCCCGAGTGGCAGTTCATCCTCCTGCACACGCTCGTCGGCGAGCGGCTCCTCGCCGGACCGCTCGGGATGGAGGCCGTCGCCCGGCTCGTGCGCTATAGCCACGAGCGCTGGGACGGCTCGGGATACCCGCACGGCCTCGCCGGCGAGTCGATCCCGCTGGGATCGCGGATCGTGTTCGTCTGCAGCGCGTTCCACGACATGACGTCTGACCGCCCGCACCACGCGGCACTCGACCCGGCCGACGCTCTCGTCCAGCTCGAGCGCGGCGCCGGCTCGCAGTTCGACCCTAGCGTCGTGGCGGCGTTCTGCGCGGAGCTCGGCGGCGAGTCCGAGTCCGAGTTCGACCTCGGCGTCGCGGCCGAAGCGTAGCCCGCGGGATCAACCTCCCACACGCCGGACCCCGGCGGGTGGATAATCCGTTCAGTCGGGACCTAACTAGATCCGGCCGCCATCCACCGAGTGGCGGGTGGGCCTCAGATGAGCGCGCTGAGCCGACAACCGGGATCGGACGATTGCCGCCTCGAGTGGGCCTGCCGTGCCGATGTGCGATCGCGACCGCGCACCTGGTCGAGCCGAAACCACAACCACAGGAGGACAGCAATGAACACCTACGTGATCCTTCGCCGCGAGGGCTGGGAGACCGCCGAAGATCTGCAGCGCGCCGCCGAGCGGTCGACGGCCGCCGGCGAGGAAATGGCCGACGAGGTCCGCTGGATCCGGAGCTACGTGCTCGAAGAGCCGAGCGGCGCCGTGGCCACGGTCTGCATCTACCAGGCGACCAGCCCCGAGGCGATCCGCCGTCACGCCGGCAACGCGGATCTTCCGGTCAGCGAGATCATCCAGGTCGCCGACACGGTCATCGTGAGGCCGGACCCGACGCCCGTCGCCAGCTGAAAGGAGCGACCCGGGGAGTGACCCGGCAAACCGGCGGCGGCTGTGGCGAGCCGCCGCCGATGCCGGGCACGAGGGGGGCTTCGCGCCTGTGCGACTAAAGACGCCACCGGTATGGATTCCTTCCCAGGCCTTCGGTTAGGATTGCGCGCTCCCGCAGCTCCCTGCTGTTCGAGAACCGACACCGTGTGCACGCGTGGCACTCGCCGGGCCATCGTTTGAGATCCGAGAAAGCGCCGAGGACGACGGTGCTCTACGCGTCGCGCTGATCGGCGAGCTCGACATCGCGGTCGCCGACGCCGTCGAACAGCGTCTCCGTCAGTACCGCGAGGACGGCCGCCCGGTGCGCCTCGACCTCTCCGAGCTCGATTTCATCGACAGCTCCGGGGTGCAGACGGTCGTGCTCGGCCTCAAGCACGCGCGGCGCAACGGCCACGAGCTCGAGGTCGATCGCCACGTCAGCGCGTCTGTGCAGCGGATGATCGAGATGATGGGGATCGGGCCTGCGCTGTGGCCGGCCGACGCCTGAAGAAGACCCGACGCACGCAGGTTTGCAAGCGTTCGCCCGGCAGGGGGGATTCTCCGCGAGGCTGCCGAACCACGCGACTACCCATGCGACGCGCAGAGGAGTTATGGATGAGCGACTTCGAGAGATCCGGAGATAGAGCCGGGGTGACCTACGACGAGCCAGCCAGGCGCCGATCGCCCGGCACGTTCTTCGCCGACATAGGGGACCGATTGGCTCGCGGCTTCAACAACTTCGACCGGCCCCAACCAGACGACCCGGAGTGGGAGCCCTACGACGACGTCGACCAGCCGACTGCGGCCGTTGACACCGTTCCGCCCCCAGAGCCCCAGCGCAAGCGGTTCGCGACTGCCCATCACGGCTACGACCGCGATGCCGTCGACGACTACATCGACGGGCTCGAGCACGAGATCGGGCAGATGGCGGCCAAGCTGTCGGCCCAGCGGTCCTCGCCCTCGTCGGCGATCGAAGCCGAGATCTCGCGCGTCGGCGAGGAGACCAGTGCGATCCTGCGCGTCGCCCACGAGCAGGCGGCGGAGATTACGCGGCGGGCCCGCGCCGAGGCCGACCGGTGCGTCGCCGACGCAGCGGCCAACGCGGTTGCGATGACCGAGGACGCGAAGCGCAAGCTGCGTCAGCTCGACTCCGAGACCGACGCGGTGTGGACCGAGCGGGTGCGGCTGATCGAGGACGTGCGCAACGTCGCGACCTCGCTGTTCTCGCTCGCCGAGGACGCGTGCGATCGGTTCCCCGAGGACAGCGACAAGGGCGGCGCGACCGTCTCCGCGGCCGCGGTGACGCCGGCGGCGAAGGCCGCGACCACGTCCGCGCCGAAGGCGCCGGCAAGCGCGGCCCCGGCCCCGGCCCCGCGCCCGCCCCCGCGCCGGTCCGGGCCCCGGTTCGGGCGCCGACCCCCGTGGCGTCATCCGCCCTGACCCCAGTCCGGCCCCCGACCCCGCAGCCGGCGTCCCCGGCCGACTCCGAGAATCACGCCGGCGCTGAGTACTTCTCGGGCGACGAGCCCGCCTGAGTCCGGCTACCCCGCCTGAGTCCGGCTACGTCCGTCCGGGCTCAAACAGCTCCGCGCCGAGCCTCGCCTCAGGGTGAAGGCTCGGCTCGAGGCCGTCGCCGACCGCGGCGCGAGCGAGCGCGCGGCCGATCGCCGGCGCGTGCTTGAACAGCCGGTTGCCGGCGAAGACCAGCAGCGGTCCGAGTTCCCACACCGCAAACCCGTCGGGGCTCCACGGCAGCTCGGTCACCCAGCAGTGGCGCACCTCGATCGGCTCCGGATGAACGCCGGGCAGCGCGCGGGCGACGTACGCCGTGGTGCGCTCGGCGATCGACGCGAGGCCGCCGGCGTCGATCAGGCTCCCGTCGTCGTGCAGCGGCGTGTCGTCGAGCCCGACGGCAAACGCTCCGTTGCCGGGTAGCGGATCGCCGTAGCCACCGTCCTCGCCGAACGAGCCGCTCGAATCGAGCAGGCACGCCACCCGGTCAGGCGACGGGTCGCCCCGGACGGCAAACGTCAGCCGCACGGTGGCGGCGTGACGCAGCGGCAGCGGCAGGCCCGCGCCGCGCGCGAGCGGCGCGGTCCCGCGGCCGGCGCACACGATCACGCGGCCGTGCTCGGCAGTCAGCCCGCCGGTGCGGACCTCGACCGTCCCGGCGGCGGTGGCGCGGACCGACACCACCTCGTCGACGACGATCCGCTCGCGCAGCGCCGCGGTCAGGGCCTCGATCGCCGCGCGGGCGCGGATCACGCCCCCGTCCTCGTCGAGCACCGCAGGCTCCTCCCAGGGCGCCAGCAACGACAGCCGCTCGGCGACCTCCGCGCCGTCGATCTGGTGCGCCCGGACGCCGGCGCGACGCATCGCCTCGAGCCGCCGAAGACCGGCGGGGCCGAGCGCCACCACGCCGTCGCGCGAGAGCAGCTCCCGACCGAACTGCTCCTCCCACTCGCGCCAGCAGCGGCGCGCCTCGCACGCGAAGTCGACCAGGCGCCGGTCGTCGTGGGCGTGGCGGAAGATCCGCGACTCGCCACCTGACTGGCCGTTGCCCGGCACCCCGCGCTCGTAGACGGTCACGGTGGCGCCCTGCTCGGTCAGCGCGTACGCCGTCGCGAGCCCGACGATCCCGGCTCCGATCACCCCGACATCGGCGTCAGCGCTCACACGGCATCACGCGCAGTGTGCAATATCGGCGCGCCCGAGAGCAACCCCCGGGCGCGTCCGAGGGCGACCCCGGGCACGCCCGAGGGCAACCCCCCACCGAGGGGGTGACCACCCCGAACGCCCTTTTGAGCATTGCAGTCAATGGGGTAGGCTCGGATTACATACGGACCACCGAAGGAGGAAGGCGATGGCAGACCGGCAAAACGGCGCACAGTCGCCCGAGCAGCAGGTCCGCGCGCTGTACGAGGAGGCTGAGTCGCAGACGGCCAAGGCGTTCGAGGCGCTGGTCAACAAGCCGAGCTTCGGCCGGTTGCTCGCGCTGAGTGCGGAGAACACGGCGGCGCTGACGCGCATGAGCTTCGACGCGGTCGACCTGCTGTGGCGGAATCTCCGCCTGGCGGGCCGGGCCGACATAGTGAGGCTGTCAAAGCAACTTCACCGCACCGAGGACAAGCTCGAGCGTGTGCTCCAGGAGGTCGAGGGCCTCCGTGACGAGTTCGCGCGCGACCGCGACACCGCGAGGTCGGGGTCGTGAGCGTCGTCGACCCGATCGCCGGCGCGGTCGAGCGGGTGGCGCGCTTCCCGGTTAACGCGCTCGAGTACACGAACATCCTCCTCACCACCGACGACGCGGTCGTCGGCGCCACCCCGCGAGAGGTCGTGTGGACCCATCGGCAGACGACGCTTTACCGCTACCGCTCGTCGAACCGGCGCCACGCGGTGCCGCTGCTGCTCGTGTTCGCGTTGATCAACCGGCCCGAGATCTTCGATCTGCGCCCCGGCTCATCGTTCGTGGAGTTCCTGATCGACGAGGGGTTCGACGTGTTCCTCGTCGACTGGGGCTATCCCGACGAGGAGGACGCCGACATGGGCCTTGACGAGTACGTCTGCGACGAGCTCGAGTGGGCGGTGCGCGAGACGCTGCGGGCCAGCGGCGCCGAGGAGCTGTCGCTGATGGGCTGGTGCATCGGCGCGACGCTGTGCGCGATGTACTGCGGGCTTGACCGGAGCGGCGAGCGCGGTGGGCGCGGTGGGCGGGCTCCGGTTAAGAACCTTGCGCTGCTCACGATGCCGATCGACGGCCGCGGTTCGACCTACGCCAACTGGGTCGCAGACGAGGACTTCGACATCGACGGCGTCAGCGAGCTGTATGGCTCGCTGCCCGGAGGGGCGATCGATTTCGCCAACAAGATGATGAAGCCGGTCACGAATTTCTGGACGACGTACCGCCGGCTGTGGGAAGGCGTCCAGGAGGGAACCGCTCGGCGCGAGGCCTACCAGTCGATGGCCAAGTGGGTCGCCGACAACCCGCCGTTCGCCGGCCGCGCCTGGAGGCAGTGGATCCGCTTGATGTACCGCGACGCCGCGCTCCTGAGCGGCCGCGCGCGGCTCCGAGACCGGACGGTGGACCTCGGCCGGATCGACCAGAGCGTGCTCGTGATCACGGCCGGCGCGGACCACATCGCGCCGCGGCCGGGAACGATGCCGTTCTTCGATCTGATCGCGAGCGAGGACGTCGAACACTTCGACCGGCCGGGCGGGCACATCGGCCTGGTCGCCGGGTCTTCGGCGCGCAAGGAGCTGTGGCCGGCGATCGCGGAATGGCTGGCAGAGCGCTCCGAAAGCTGAGGACCGAATACAGAAACGAAGGAGGAGAGGGATTCATGAGTACTGAAACCGTGCAGAAGAGACCACCGCACGCAGACGCCTTCGTCCCGAGCGGACGAGGTGTTTCCGGCGGGGCATCGCCGGGCACGGATGAAGGGACGGGTGGTGTTCGTGACCGGCGGAACGCGCGGGATCGGTGCCGCGATCAGCCGCAGCTTCGCCGAGCAGGGCGCGATCCTCGCCGCCGGGCTACGGCCGCGATAAGGAGAATGCCGAGGAACTGCTGCACCAGCTCGAGGAGAACGGCGTCACCGCGAGCATCCATCAGGGCAATGTCGGCTCGGCCGACGACTGCCGGCGGACCGTCAACGAGGTGATCGAGCGCCACGGCCGCCTCGACGTGCTCGTCAACAACGCCGGCATCACCAGCGACAAGAGCGTGACGAAGATGACCGACGAGGATTGGTACAAGGTGATTGCGGTCAACCTGTCGGGCGCGTTCTTCATGAGCCAGGCCGCGCTCCCGCACATGCTCGAGCGCGGCACCGGACGGATCATCAACATCTCATCGATCATCGGCGAGACCGGAAACATCGGCCAGGCCAACTATGCGGCCTCGAAGTCGGGCTTGTTCGGCCTGACCAAGACGATGGCCCGGGAGGCGTGCTTCCAGCTCGCCAGGGCCGAGAAGCAGTCGGACGACTCCGTCGGGCTGACCGTGAACACGGTGGCGCCGGGGTTCATCGCCACCGAGATGCTCGAGACGATCCCTGAGAAGGTGCTCGACCGGATCAAGGCGCAGATCCCGGTGGGCCGGTTCGGGCGCCCCGACGACGTCGCCCGGGTCGTCCACTTCCTCGCCTCCGACCACAGTTCGTTCATCACCGGGCAGGTCTTGAGCGTCAACGGCGGCCAAGATATGTGAGCTTCGGCTGCACGCCCGTCCGGCGGCACGCGCGCTTCCGTACGCGACGCTGGGCGTGACTGGGTCGGGCGCGAGTGCCGCCGGCGCGGCGCCGCAGCCTCGCCACTCAGCGTTGTCGCGGGCGGGCGGCGACCTGCATAACCTGCCAACGGAGCCGCTTCCGGCCGGCCGTGTCAGTCCGCGCATGCCCCACATGCGTGGACTGGCATCGGCTCTGCTCGCCGGCGCCGAATGTGCAGGATTTGCAGGTCGTGAGCGGGCGTCCGGGGCGCCGCGTCAGCACGCCGCTCCCCGCCACTCCCGCAGATGCCCGTCGTTAAGCCTCGTCCGGCGTGCGGGCCGCGAGCTCGGGTGTCGGAGCCGAAGCCTAATCCCCCCGGGGGGTGGACGCCGGGCCGGGTGACGGGTGGACGGGGAGGATTGTTGGCGGGCGGGGGTCTGGTTGAAGTTGAAGTCGTTGGCGATGTTGCCGAGGATCGGGTTGTCCTCGCGGACGTCGGGGCGGGGGTCGGGGCGGCCGTCGGTGGCGGGATCGAGGCGCGCGCTGTTGAGGAAGTCGTCCTCGATGAACTTCGTGTAGGCGTCGAAGCTGAGGATCTGGTGGTCGATGTAGCCCTGCTTGGCGTAGGGGCTGATCACGATCCCGGGGACGCGGAGGCCGAAGCCGTTGCGGTCGACGACCGGCGGCACGACGTGGTCGTAGAAGCCGCCCCAGTCATCCCAGGCGAGGAAGATCGCGGTGCTGTCCCAGTCGGGGCTGTTCATGATCGCGTTGATCAGGCCGGTGACGTAGGTCTGGCCGGCGCTGACGAGCGCCGGCGGGTGCTCTGAGACGGTGCCGTTCGGGTCGATCCAGGACACCGCCGGCAGCGTGCCGTTCTTGGCCGCGGTGAAGAAGTCCGCCAGCGTCTGGATGTTGCCGAGCTGGTCGTCCTGGGTGACGTCGGTGAACGACGGCAGCGGGTTCCAGATCCCGGGCGTCTGCGGCCCCTGCTGGACCGGCGCGCAGGTCATCGCGGCGTCGTTCTCGCAGTCGGGCTCGGTGCCCTGGAACACGTAGTAGGCCCAGGGGACGTTCTGCTGGTGCAGCAGGTAGGTGATGTCGGTCCAGGCGTAGAGCAGCTGGCCGTTGTTCGGGGTCGAGAAGGTGGCAGGTGAGCGTCGAGTCGGGATTGGGGTTCTGGACGTCGCCGCGGCACGTCGACGGGTCCACCGGGTTGGTACAGAACGCCGACCACTCGGAGACCATGTACAGGTGGGCGGGGAGGCTCCAGGAGTCGTTGGGCTCGAACATGTGGTCCTGGAGCACGTAATCCTCGGCGTAGGTCCAGTAGTTGGGGATCTCGCGCGCGTCGTGGTAGCCCATCACGTCGACGCACGACGGCAGGTTGCTCGTCGAATGGCTGGTCTCGGTGCAGGGGCTGCAGTTCGGGTCCTCGCGAGCTGCAGCCCATTCCCTGCTCGGCCTGGCCGACGAACCCGTCCATCCGGCCGTTGTCGATGTCGGCGACCGCGTTGCCCAGCGAATGCGGGCCGCCGTAGTTGAGGTCCGAGGGATCGTGGAACGGCGCCACGCATCCGCCGTTCTGCGGGTCGGGGACGCACACGCCGGGCGGGATCCCGTCAGCGCCCGGAAACGTGCCGAAATAGCTGTCGAAGGAGCGGTTCTCCTGCATGATGACCACGACGTGCTTGATCTTGTGGATCCCCGTCAGCGGCGCGATCTTGATCTTGACCGTGGGCGACGTCGCCGCGAGGTTGCGGATGCTCGTCGGGACCGTCGCGCGCCACTGCTCGGTGCGGCCGGTGGTGAACGTATGCGGGGCCGAGAAGCTCCCCCGCTTCAGCTTGGGGCGGGCGACCGTCACCCAGCGCGGGCCGACGCGGCGCTGGAGCGACACCACCTCGCCGGCGACGCCGGGCTCGAGTTGGCCGCTGAACGTCTCGGAGTCGCCGGCGACGGCGAAGGTCGCGGTGCTCGCCAGCGTGACCAGCGGGCGGACATGCTGGGCGACCGTCCGGCTCCGCAGGCCGCGGGCGGTCACGGCCCAGTCGCGGTTGGTCGCGACCGTGCCCGGTCGCGAACGCGAAGCTGTACGTGCCCGCGGAGGTGGTGAACGTGCGCGCCACCGGCGCTGAAGCCGTGCTGGTTCGGATAGCGACGCCACAGCACGATCGCGACGCCGCAGCGCTTGACGCCGTGGCGGACGCCGACCAGCTGCCCGAACACCGTAACCTGGCGGGTGGCGGTGACCGGGTTCGGGGCGGCGTAGATCGTCAGCCCCTTCGCGAGCGGAAGCCGCTGGGCCTTGGAGGGCTTGCATGTGGGGGAGACCGTCCCCGGTGATTGGCCACTCGACGTCGGCGCAAGCGCCACGGCGCCCCCAGCCAGGCCAACGACGACAACCGTGACGATCAGAACAAATGAGCGGCGCAGCGACAATCCTCCCGCACGGGGTGACCTGTTGTTTCGTCGTAACCCGGCCCGACCCTTCGAGTTGCGATCGACCGGACCCGATTAGATCTTTCCCATGATGAGCGGCGCGACCGGGAACGACGGCTCTGGACCGCCCGAGGGCACCGGCGGGGTGCATCCCGTGCTGGCGCTGCGGACCGCGCTCGACCGGTACCAGCGGGCCGGCTCTCCCGCCGCGCTCGACGTGGCGTTCGCGGCCGCGGCGCGCGCGGTCGCCGAGCGGCGGGGGGAGCGCGCCAACGAGCCACCGGACGTCACCGAGCTCAGGCGGCTGTTCGACGAGGTCCCCGAGTACGAGGAGCTGGTAAACGTCGCGGTCGACCAGACCGAGCGCTCGGTGAGTGCGGCGGGTGCCCGGCTTTGGAGTTGGTTCGGCCTCGAGAGCTCGCCCCCGACGTGGAACGAGGGCGAGCGCTCGCGCGCGAGGCTTCTGGTCGCGTGTGCGTGCGCCCCACTCGACGAGCAGGTGGTTCGGTGGCTCGGACCGCGGCTGTTGAAGCTGTCTGCTGATCGGTGGGCGTCGCTGCTGACCGCTGAGCTGCGCCGTGCGAACGAGGACCTGTGGCGGCGAGTGCTCGGCGAGCGCTACGAGTCGGTGTGGCGCCGGTGCGCGCCGCGCGGGCGGTGGCGCACGCGCGAGCTGGCGCACCTGCTCGCCACCGACGACGCGACCGCCGCGGCGATGCAGCGCCGGCTGTCGCGCTGGCTGGCCGACGGCGCCGACCTCGAGCGGCTTCCGTCCGAGCTCGAGGCCGGGTTCGTCCAGAAGCGCGCCCCGGACCGGCTCGCCTAGTCCGGACTCCGCGCCGCAACCAAGGTGTCGCGTTCGACACCGAGGGTGCTGACGAGGACCGCTTGGGGGGCTGGGAGCGGTCGCCCCGGCGCGCGAGAGTGGCCGCGTCAAAACAACCGGGCGCGGGGCGCTCGCGCTTCACGGCGCCCCCGCGGAGGCCGCGCCGTTAGGCCCGGAGACGGTTATGACGGGCCTGACCTCGCAGGGATTCCCGTCGTACTTCAGGATCTCGCCCAACGAGAAGACGGTCGACGACGGCCGGATCGCGCTCCAGCTGAACTGCACGTCCGGCGCCGTGTTGACGTTCCCAGACTCCGTGCCGCACATCGGGATCAACGCGGCCGGGCGCACCCACTTCGCCGTCACCGTTCCGTTGACCGGGTTCACGGGCGGGAGCTACAGCGGGACCGACGCGATGAGCGCCAAGGTCAACCGCAAGCGGAACCAGCTGACAGGTGTCTGGCGGTTGCAGCTGTCCTACACGTTCGCGGACGGCACCACCGACCAATGCGACTCGGGTTCGGTGCGTTTCACCGACGTCCGCTAGCCCTACCTCGGCTGTATCGCACCCCGATTCAGGCGGCCCGGGTTCCTATGGAATCCGGGCCGTCGTCGTGAGATGCTGGGCATTGCAATGGCCGACACGAACGAAAGCCCGCTGGACAGGCCCCGGCATCTGAAGGCGCGGCTCGAGGCCGAAGCGACGGGGATCCCCTTCCTGTATTGGCTCGACGACGATCGTGAGCAGCACATCGTGATGCTGACGCTGCGGCCGGACCAGACGCGAGTCACGATCGGCCGTCGCGAGTGGTCAGACGTCCCGCTGACATGGGACGGGGAGGTGTCCCGTGCTCACGCCTTCCTCGAGCCGATCGGAGAGGAGTGGACGCTGATCGACGACGGACGCTCGCGCAACGGCTCATTCATCAATGGAAGCCGGGTTGTTGGCCGCCAGCGACTGAGCGATCGCGATCGCATGTGCTTCGGCAACACCCATGTCGTGTTTCGCGAACCGGCCTCCGCCGACGGCAGTGAGTCCACCGCCCGGAGACCCGGCGCGCCGCGCTCGATCCCCCTCACCGAAAAGGAGCGCAAGCTTCTGATTGCGCTCTGCCGCCCGATCGTCGAATCGAACTCGACGACGCCGGCGACCAATCCTCAGATCGGCGCCGAGGTGTATTTGAGCGTCGACTCGGTCAAATCGCAGATGCACGACTTGTTCGCGCGGTTCGGCCTCGCCGACCTGCCCCAGAACGAGAAGCGCCAGCGCCTCGTCGCGATCGTGCTCGGCGACGGCCTGCTGGCCAAGCACGACTTCTAGGCAGGGTCGGCGGCTAGCGCTTGCGGACCGTGATCGTGGTCCATGCGCCGACGCGGACGCGATCGCCGTCGGCGAGCGGGACGTCGGTCTGTGGGGCGATCGGCGCCGGGTCGTCGTTCACCATCGTTCCGTTGGTCGAGCCAAGGTCGCGTACGACGATCTCGCCGTTGCTGCGACGCTCGAGCATCGCGTGCAGACGGGAGATCCCGGGGTCCGCGGGCGCCGGCGCCAGGTCGATCTCGGGAACCTGCTCGTCCGGGTGCCCGCGGCTGCGCCCGATCCGGTTCTCGCCGTCGGCGAGGGCAACTCGGCGCTCCGGGTAATCGCCCGGGAACGACACGCCGGCGACCGCGAGGCGGTCGAACTGGGCGCGGTCGGCCGTGACGATCACCTCCCATACAGCCGTCGTCGGTGGCGGCCCGAGAAAGTCGAACCCGCAGCTCTCGCAGTAGCGGTCATCGCCCGAGCGCGGGGCGCCGCAGACCGGGCAAGGCTCCCGGCGCGCGGCCGGCGAGGTGTCGGCTTCCTCGAGGATCGGCGCTCCGCACTGATCGCAGTAGTCGGTGGTCCCCGACTGATGACCGCGCGGGCACACGACCGTCATGTCGCGCCTGGACCCACCCGCACTGTGATCGTCGAGCGCGTGTCGAGCGACATCTCGTCGACCGTCGCCACGTCGTGGCGGAGTCGAATCGTTCCGGTCGCCGCGTCGTCGACCTCGACCACCGCCTGGAGCAGCTTCATCGTGCCCTCGTTGCCGCTCTCGGCGGCGAGCTGGACGGCCCGTCCGAGCTTGAACGTCGCGGTCGCGAGGTCCCCGTCCTTGCGAGCCTCGAGGCCGTCTTGGATGCAGTCCGCGAGCTCGGCCTGGCCGGTGAAGTGCGCGACTTCTCGGCTGATCCGCGTGGACAGCTGCCGGTCTTCGGTCCAGATCGCCTTGACGCGCGCCTCGGCCCGGACCTCGTCTCCCTCGACGAGGCTGACCCGCCCGGCGAGCATCTCATCGCCCGCACCACCTGGTGAGACGTTGATGCAGACGTGGTAGTCGCGCGACTCGCGGCCCCAGGTCGCGGTCGGATAGTCGGCGCTGCGCGGATTCATCTGCACGGCTCGACCGGTCAGGTCTTCGACGGTGGGGGCCACCTGGCGGACGAACGCGACGGTCGCGCCCTGCGGGGTCCAGAGCCGCAGCGAGACGTTGCCCGTCGCCTTGCCCATCGCGGTCTGCATCAGCGCGCGGAAGTCCCCTGCCATTTCCTCGGGCTTGGCGATGATGTCGACGCTGCCGAGCAGCGCCGAGGCGACGCGGCGCAGTTCGCTCACCTTCCAGTCGGTGCCGACGCCGCGGCAGTCGCACTGAAATTGCCCCTCGAGCTCTGAGAGCACCGCGTCGAGATGGTCGTCGGTCTCGTGCTGGTTCTCGCCGTCGGTGAGCAGGATCGCGTGGCACGAGTGGCCGGGTAAGGTCGCGAACAGAGTCCCGGCGAGCGTGAGCCACGACCCGATCGCGGTCCCGCCCGCGGCCTGCAGGCGGCCGAGCGCCTTCTTGGCCTTGGCTCGCGTCTGCGAAGAGGCGGGCACGAGCGTTCCGTCGGTCGGATACACGGCGTTCGCGACGTCCGTGCCGGCGATCACGCCGAAGGCGACTCCATCTCGAATGCAATCGAGCGCGACGCTCGTCGCCTCTCGTGCCGCTTCGAGCTTCCGTCGGGGGGCGCCCATCGAACCTGACGTGTCGATGATCACGATCTCGGCGACGTCGGGTTGGCTGCCCGCGCCATCGCCGGCGGCGGCGGCGCCGTCGGAGGTGACCGTCACGATAGCGTTGACCTCCGAGGCGCCGAGCGGCAGGTATTCGTTCTGGTAGCACTCGGTCGTGAAGGTGCTCATTTGACTTCCCTCTTTCAGCCCAGCTACGGATCGATGTCGATGACCGCGACGGTGATGTTGTCGTGCCCTCCACGCTCGTTCGCGGTGTCGGCGAGTGCGCGCGCGACCGCCGACGGCGCCGCACCGTCCGGGAGGGCGTCGATCAGCCCGGCGAGCTCGCCGGCGCCCGGCGCGTAGTTCCACAGCCCGTCGGTGCACAGCACGAGGCGACCCGGGCGCTCCGGGCGCAACGACACTGTTCGTGGCGGCCGCGCGGGGGCGTCCGGACCGACCCAGTTCGTGATCGAGTGCAGAAACGGGCTCTTCGCCGCCTGCTCGGGCGTGAGCAGGCCCTTGGCGATCCCCTCCTCCGCGAACGAGTCGTCGACCGTGAGCTGGCGGGACTCTTCTCGGTCGAACCAGTAGGCGCGGCTGTCGCCGACCCAGCCGACGGTGATGTCGCCGCCCCGGCACACCGCTGAGACGAGCGTGCACGACGGGTCCACGCGCTTGACCCGCGTCGTCCACTCGACTTGGACCACGGCGTCCACGGCAGCCTGGATCGCGTCGAGGATCGCCTGGCTCGCGTCCGTGTCGGGATCCGCGACGGCCTGCCCCAGGATCGTCCCGGCGGCGGTGGCGGCGTTACGGGCGGCGATGTTGCCGGCGCTCGCGGACGAGATGCCGTCGCACACGACCACCGCCACGTTCCGCTCGCCGGCGACCTCGAGGTGGAACGAGTCCTCGTTGCGGTGGTGCACGAGGCCCTGATCGCTGACCGCGGCCGCGATCGTGAGATCGAGCTCGATCCGCTTCTCGGCGGCGCCGCCGGGCTCCGGTTGCGGGTCGTCGAGCCGCGCGCCACAACGCTCGCAGAACAGATCGCCGGCCTGGAGCGGGGCTCCACACGAGGGGCAAGAGACCCCGGCCTCGGTGCTCGCGTCCACGTCCTCTGTACTCACGTCCACTCCTCGATCGTCATGTCCACGTCCTTGGTCGAAGTTGGTTTGCGCGATCGACCAGCTCGATGCGCTCGGCGCTGGTGGCCGACCAGCGGGCGAGCTCCCGGTAGGAGCGCTCGACGCCGAACCGCAGGTCGCGCTCGAGAAACTGGTAGCCGAGGAGGCTCGCACGGCCGTCGTCGAACGCTCCTCCACGCTCCACCAGCGCGAGGGCCGACTCCAGCACCTCGGCCCGCAGGCGCACCCGTTGCTCTCCTCTGACCGCAAGCGACTCGAGAATCGAGCCGGCCACCAGCAGCTCGTCGGCGGCGCCCGGGCCCGTGCCGTTCGTATCGGCAAGGCACCGGATGCGAGCGGTCTGCGCTTCGACGTAGGCGCTCGAGGAGTCCGGAATCCGGTCATACGCCGCGAGCGCGGCGGGCCGCTCACCCGCCGCTAGACGGCACCGCGCGAGGCCGAAGGCGGCGGCGGTGAACCCGGGGTCGGTGCGCGACACGATCTCGTACCAGCCGGCAGCCTCGCCGACCTCGCCGCCGGACTCGCACGCCATCCCGAGCGCGAGCTTGGGCGCGAGCTCGCCGGGCAGGGAGCGATAGACGATGGCGAAGCTCGCCCGAGCATCGGCGTATCGCTCCCTGGCGAGGTCCATAACGCCGCGATACCAGCTCGTCCGCCACTCCCAGCGATCGATCGCCTCGACCTCGGCCAGCGTCTCTTCGGCGGAAGCCCAGTCGCCGACGTCGATGAGCTCCGCGGCCAGTCGAAGCACGACCTCGACCGTCCGCTCCGGCGCCGCCCGCAGGTCGGCGATCATCTGCTGCGGATCGCCAGCGCTGATCGTGGCCAGGTAGCCGGCGGCCGGATCGTCGCGGTCGACCTGTGGCCGGGGCAACGCGCTCCACTCGGGGCTTTCGTTTCCGCCCCGTACCGGGCCCGTGAACAGCTTGCTGGCGGCCGGCACCGTCCGCCCCTCTTCGGCGCTGACGACTTCCCGCAGGACGCCGTAGAGCTGGTCGGCCATCTCCTCGGCCGACTGGAACCGGTCGTCGGGATCGGGCGCGGTGCCCGTGAGCAGCACCTGGTAGAGCGAGTCGTAACGCGACAGCACCGGGACCGTGTCCTGCTCGGGCAGCGTGAAGCGGAAGTTGCTCTGGTACCCGCGGAAGTCGAAGCAGAGCACCGCGAGCGTGCGGGCGACCGTGAACAGGTCCGAAGCGACCGACGGGCCGGAGGAAGCGATCTCAGGCGCCTGGTAGCCCTGGGTGCCGAACACCGCGGCCGACACGTCGTCCATCCGGTAGACGCCGCCGAGGTCGATCAGCTTCAACGAGTGCTGGGTCTGGATGACGTTGTCGATCTTGAAGTCGCAGAACACCAGCCCGAGGCCGTGCAGGTAGCCGAGCGCAGGCAGGATCTCGAGCACGTAGGCGATCGCCATTGCCGGCGGGAGCGGATCCGGTTCGCCGCCGTTCGCGTCGCGGCGGGCGGTGAGGATCTGCTTGAGGCTGCGCCCGCCGACGTACTCCATCACGATGTAGCCGTAGCTCTCGTGCTGGACGAAGTTGAAGATCTTCACGATGTTCGGGTGCTCGACCTCGGCCAGGAAGCGGCGCTCGGCGAGCGCGGCGGCCATCGCGTCGTCGTCGCTCGAATTGAGCAGCCCCTTGAGCACGACCCAGCGGTCGGATACGTTGCGATCCCGGGCGAGGTACACCCAGCCCATGCCCCCGTGGGCGAGGCAGCCGACGACCTCGTACTGGCCGGCGACGACGACGCCGGCGCCGAGCTTGGGCTCGAACGAGAACGGCGTCCCGCACTTGCGGCAGAAGCCCGACGTGCGGCCGGGCTCCCCGTCGCGGCCGCGCCCGACGGGCTCGTCGCAGCGCGAGCAGAAGCGCCGGCTCTCGGGCACGACCGCGGCGGCCCCGAGGACGGCGTCCGCCGGATCGCGGAACGGCACTGGTTCGATCTCGACGAGTCCAGCCCCGAGGTGCGCTCGCGCGCTCGTGCGCGTCCGGCCCGTGGTGGCGCGCCGTGACGAGCCGACCGTCGAGCTCGTCAGGGTGCTCGGCCGCAGCGGCTGCTGGGTGAGGGCGGAGCTGCTGACGGGCGGCGCCGGGGCCGGGTTCGGGGTCGAGGGCCGAGCGGGGGCCATCCCGCAGACGTCGCAGTAGCCGTCGACGATCGTCCCGGTGCAGCCTTCGCGCGCGCAGTTCATCGCGATGTCTCCGGAACGGCGCCCGCGGAGCTGATTAGCTCCTGGTAGCGGCGGACCAGCTGGGCGACGAGCGCGAGGTCGGTCGGCGCGGTGTAGAGCGCCTCGTGCGCACGCGCGAAGACCTGGCGCGAGCTCGGGATCCTCGACGACGCCGCGCCGCTGAGCCTTCACCTGGTAGGCCTCGAGCAGGGCTCTGAACTGATTGCGCGCCTCGATCGGGGCCCGGTTGGCTCGCACGGCTTGCCGGGCCTCGTCGAGCAGTGCATCGGTGCGCGATGTCCACGCGTCCAGCTCGAGCCGGGCATCCCGCCATGCTCCCGAGCGGGCGAGATCGGCGATCGCGTCGAGCTCCGAGCCACCGACGAGCCGGCGGCACGGCCGGCTCGGCCGCGGTGGGGACCGAGATCTTCGCCAGCGCCTCCTCGTGCGCGGCCCGTGCCGTCGCCGGCCGTCGTCTCGAGGCTCGCCAGCAGGCTGCGGGCGTCCGCGATCCGAGCGTCGAACTCGCGTCGGAGCGCGGACGTCGCGTCGAGGTCGCGGCGGATCTCGCGCAGCGAGTCGATCAGCGGGTCGAGGTCGCCGGGCGCCGTCGAGAGCGGGTCGGCGCTCGCCGAGGTCGCGAGGCGCGCGACCGCGCGAGCCGCGTCGTCGAGGTCGCGCCGGTGGTGATCGCCGAGCCCCGCCGCCAGCGACTGGACCTCGTCGAGGGCCGTCTGCGCGGCGTTCACGCGCGGGGTCAGCGCGTCCCAGGCGTCCCCGAACCGCGCCACGACCGTCTTGACCTCGTCGAACGCGTCGGACATGCGCTCGAGCAGCTGCTCGGCGGTGCAGCGGACGGTGATCTCAGAGCTCCCGAGGAGATCGCGCTCGGCCAGCGGGACGTCGGATCTGCTGAGCTCGATCGACTCGCCGTCGAGCAAGGCTCTGAGCTCGTTCGCCCGCCACGGACCCCGCAGATCGTTCCGCGCGCTCGAGCAGCTGCTTGAGCTGACCCTGCCACCGCCACAGGTCGGTCAGCGCGGCGCTCGCCTGCGACCAGCGGTCGGCCGATCGGCCGGTGAGCGTGCTCACGTCGAGCAGCTGGCGACTCGAGTCGATCTCGAGCTCGACCAGGTTGGCGGCGGCGCGCTCGCTCGCCTCCTGGAGGCGCATCAGCTCGCGTGCGGGGTCGTCGCGGCTCATCTCAACCGTCGTATTGCGGCGTCGGAGTGGACTCGAGTTGATGGAACTGGCCGAGCCACTTCGCCTGGAGCTGCTGCCAGGTACCGTTGCGCTCGATCTCGGCAAGAACCCCATTGACGAAGCGCACGAAGTCCGGGTGGGCCTTGCTGATCGCCATCCCGTAGGGCACCTTGCCGAGGCTCGCCCCGACGATCTGGGTGTTGGGATCCTGCGCCTTGAAGCCGAGCAGTATCGAGGAGTCGGTGGAGATCGCGGCGATCGTTCCCTGTGCCCTGCTGCAGGGCCACGAGGCAGTCGATCGCCTGAGGCTCGCCGACGGCGACTCGGGCGATCGGCTGGGAGGCATCGCCTTCATCACGTCGATCGGCGTCGACGCCGCGGTGGCGCAGACCCGCTTGTGGGCGAGCGCGCTGATGTCTTTGACGCCCGAGTTCAAGCGGCACCAGCAGTCGTCTGCGTCGCGTTGTAGTAGACCGTCGAGAAGTCGACCAGCGTGCGCCGCATAGCAGGTGATCGTGATCGCGTCGACGACGATGTCGACCTTGCCGTCCTCGACGGCCGTGAACCGCTGCGGCACGGTCAGCGCGACGAGCCGCACGTGGCCCTTGGCGGTGCCGAAGATCGCCTTGGCCAGCTCGTTCACGAGGTCGATCTCGAAGCCCTCGATGTTCCCGGTGGCGGGGTTCAGGTAGCCGAACTTGTAGGCCCCGGCGTTGACGCCCGCGACGAGATAGCCCGTGCTTGCGGATCTTGGCCATGAAGCTGCCGGCGGGCATGTGGCCCGGCGCGTGGGAGCGTCGCCGGCGGACGCAGGCTCGCGGTGTGGTTCGTGCAGGTTCACGGTGGGGGAGCTCGGCGACGAAGGGGCCTTCGGCGAGCGGGGTCGCGAGCGCACTCAGGGTCAGGTTCAGCGCGTGATCCGAGCTCGCGCCGCAGCCGGCGAGCGTCGCCGCGAGCAGCGCGAGTGCAAGCCAGGTGGCGGAGCGGGTGTCTCATCGGTACTCGTTGATCCTCTGCCGGAGCCCGACCAGCGCCAGCACCGCGGCGAGCACGGTGATCAGCGGGATCGCGAACCCGAGCCCGTCGAGCGCGGAGGTGGCGTCGGCCGCCGCCCGCGTGAACCGTGCCTGCGCCGCGGCGATCTGCTGGGCGAGGTTGTGGCTCAGCTGCCTCGGAGATCGCCGATGCCTGCTGGCGCGAGCCGGATCGCGCTCGGTGAGCTGGCCGCCGTTCTCGAGCCCGGTGATCTGGCGAGCCTTCGCCTGATACGCGGCGTAGTCGGCTGTCGAACGTCCGCGGCGGCAGCGGTCGTCCCGGTTCGACGCGCCAGCGCCGAGATCTCGGCGATGACACCGCCGGGGCGCCCGAGCACGCGCCTGACCGTGTCGAAATCGAGCGGATCGATCGTGTCGGTGCCGCGGTTGACGAGCACCAGGCTCAGCATCGCCCTGCGCGCGCGAAAGCAGGACGGTTGGCCGCCGACAGCGCCTCGACCGAGTCCGAGCCGTTGCGCTGCGCGGTCTCGAGCGCGTTCTGCGCGCTGACCAGGCCGACGATTCCCCACACCGACACGGCCGCCACCGCCACCGTCGCCACCACCATCGGGACGTTGAGGATCCGCCGGCTGATCCGCGCCACGTACCACTGCGCCAGCACCAGCAGGATCAGCGCGACGGCGCTCGCGGCCGCGAACGTGACCAGCGTCGACGTCGCGCTCCCGGTGCGGTAGTCCTCGTTCAGGCGTTCGGCCTCGGTCCGGTAGAGATGGTCGGCCGCCGGAAGCATCCGCGACGTCATCAGCAACGCCGCCTGGCGCACGTAGGCGGCGCCGATCGGGAACCCGAGGCGGTTGTTGGCCCGCGCCGTCTCGATCAGCCCGCTGTAGGTCGGAAGCTGGCCGGCGATCGTGGCGAGCTGCTCGGATGCGTTCCCCGCCGTCCCTGCCTCACGCGTCAATGCGGACAGAGCGCGCGGAGGCGACGGCAAGGTCGCCCAGGTACCGATTCCGGTTCGCCGCCGTTTCGACGCCGCCGGACAGCAGTCCCGTCGCCACCGTCGCGTTCGCATCCGACAGCGACGTGTACAGATTCTTGGCCTGGACCAGGAGCGGCTCGGTCTGGCTCCGGGCGGCCTTGGCCGCGCGCTCGCGGGACTGCTCGGCCCCGGTGGCGATCGCGCCGAAGCACACGGCGCCGGCGACAACGAGGATCGAGACCAGCACGAGCCGGCCCGGGGTCGTCGCCAGCCGGTCGCGGACCCATCCGAGTGCGGCGCGGGCGCGGGCACCTCGAGGGCGATGCGTGCGCGCCGGTGCCACCCCGGCCCCAAGGCCTTCTAGCGTCATGTCGTCATCCGGCACCCACATGGCGCGATTCTCATCCTCCGGGCCACGCGTGTTGTGGCCACCCAGGTGTGGTGTTCGACACCCCGACCCGGTGCGGTCCCGGACTCTGATCCAGCGTCGCCGCGCCCGCCCTGGCACGTCGCCCGACCCCCAATTCTTATCGTGGCCTGCTGGCGCTGATTTAACTACTAAGGGTGCACCACGACCAGTCCGATGGCTAGCAGGACTAATGCAATCCACAGCGCGTTGAGCGCGCGTTCGAGGGGAGCGGACAGCGCGGCCGGGGTGAGCTCGATCACGCGACCGTCGCGGAGACGCTGCTGGCCGGTGAGCTCGATGGTGTTCCGGCGCAGCCGCCGGACCGGTGTGCTCAGCTCTCGCTGGGCCACGCTCAGCAGGCAGCATGCGCCGGCCACCAGCAGCCCGGCGGGGCGGATCGTGAGCGCGTTGACGAAGTAGCCGGTGAACGCCGGGAAGCCGCCCCACGCGAGGGCGAACCAGGTGTCGCTGTGAAAGCGCCCGCCGGCGAGCTCGAGGTTGTAGGCGGGCACGAGCAGGCCGCCGACGAGCACGAGCGGGATGAGCAGCGGCGACACCACGATGATCCCAGCGACTCCGATCGCGATCGCGCCGGCGAAGGCGGTCGCCGCGAGGGCGATCAGCGTGGAGCGGCTCAGCTTGGTCTCGAGCGGCCGGCCGTGGAGCTCGTCGAGCGCGTGCGCGCTGATCCCGACCGCGAGGAAGAACGCGCCGAGCGTGGCGGCCAGACGGTTCGGCGTAGATGTGCGGCGCCGCCGCCGCCCCGAGCGCGACGTAGCTCAGATGCCACGCGGTGTACGGCGGGTGAAGCAGCGTGACCAGGTCGCGCCACCCGCCCGAGCGCAGCGCGTAGAACGCCGGCCGGTCGAGCTCACGTGGCGCGCTCGCCACGCCCGTTCCTGACTCCCCACATCACCATCCCCGCGCCGAAGCTGGGCCGTCGTTCCTGTACGTCGTCGATGCCGGATCTTCGCCACAGGCCGGAGAGGTCGGGCTCCTGCGTGTACAGCTCCTCGATGTTCGGGCCGAGGAAGCGGCCGACCTCGAACCACGCCGGCGACACCGCGCGGCCGAGCAGCGGCAGCCCGACGCGCGTGTGCACTCGCCAGGCGGCGCGGAGCGGGGGGGACGCGGGGACGCCGAACTCGACCATCCCGATACGGCCGCTCGGTTTGACGACGCGGGCCAGCTCGCGCATCGTGGCCGCGCGGTCGTCGACGTAGCGAAGCAGGTAGGTGAACGTCAGCGCGTCGAACTCGCCGTCGTCGAACGGGAGCTTCTCGGCCTCGCCCCGGACGAACGTGATCTGGTGCTCGAGCGTGGGATGGCGATCGGCGAGGTGCCGGCGGGCGCCCGCGAGCATGTCCTCGCTCTGGTCGACGCCGACGACAGTGCACCCGCGGCGGGCCAGCGCGAACGCGACGAGCCCGGTGCCGGTGGCGACGTCGAGCACGCGCTGGCCGGGGAGTGGGTTGACCTGATCGACAAGCATCGCGCGCCAGCGCGGGTCCTGGCCGAAGCTGAGCACGGCGCCCATCCGGTCATAGGCGCGCGGGAGGCCGGCGAACAGCTCGAGCGCCTGCTGCTTGCGCGGTGACGGCGAGGTCGGGGCGGGTGGGGCGGGCGGGGTCAATCTCGGCTCAAGACTATGGGGTCGAGGCCGCCTGGCGAAGGAGCCGCTCGGCCAGGCGGCTGTGGCGCCGGCCGGTGTCGGGCGTTCGCGCGGCGCGGGCGATGACCTCGCGGGTCCCCACGATCACCGTGGCCAGCTTGGCCCGGGTGACCGCGGTGTAAAGCATCTCGCGGCGCAGGAAGAACGCGCCGGCGGCCGGGTGGGCCACGATCACCGCCACCGGTAGCTCGATTCCCTGCCCGCGATGAACCGAGCAGGCGTAAGCGAGCTGGAGCCGGTCGGCCTGTTCGGGCGGGAGGCGGAAGATCGCGCCGGCGTCCGCGGCGAGGATCAGCGCGGGCTCGTCCGCGGGCTCCTCCGAGTGCGCGTCCCGATCGCGGGCCGCGTTTCCGGTCTCGTCGAGCAGCCGGATGAGCGTCCCGTTCATCAGCCCGAGCTCGTGCAGGTTGCGCCCGGTCATCATCAGCTTGTCGCCGATTCTGAGCCTCCCGCCGCGCACCGACTGTCCGTTGGGGTTGAGCCTGTCGCGCAGCGCGCCGTTCAGCGCGTCGATCCCGAGCTCGCCGCGATAGACCGGTGCGAACACCTGGATGTCGCGGACGGGGTCGACGCCGTAGTGGGCGGGCAGCCGCTCGGCGACGAGCGACACGATCTCCTCGAGCGCGGCGCCGGCGGCGCGCCGCTCGATCAGGAACAGGTCGCGGCGCATCCCATCGGAGGGGACGAAGCTCGGCGCATCGCCGCGCCGGATCGCGTGCGCGCCCTGCACGATCATGCTCCCCGCGGCCTGGCGGAAGATGTGGGTCAGCAGCGTCGCCGGCACCGATTTCGACGCGACGAGCTCGGCGAACGGCTTGCCGGCGCCGACCGGCGCGAGCTGGTCGGCGTCGCCGACCAGCACCACGTGCGTCTTGGGGCCGACCGCGCGCAGCAGCGTGACGAGTAGCTCGAGGTTCGCCATTGATGTCTCGTCGACGACCAGCAGGTCGCAGCTCAGGGGGTCGTGCTCGTCGTGAGTAGGGCCCTCGCCCGGAATCCAGCCGAGTGCCGAGTGGACGGTAGTGGCGCGCATCCCGCTCGCTTCGTGCATCCGGATCGCGGCGCGCCCCGTCGGCGCGACCAGCAGCACGCGCGCTCCCTGACCGGCGGCGAGCACTGCGATTGTCTTGATCGATGCGGTCTTGCCGGTACCGGGGCCGCCGGTGATCACCGACAGGCGGTGCGCGAACGCGTTTAGCACGCCGCCGCACTGCTCGGCGGTCAGCGCGGTGTCTTCCTCGACGACCGGCTCGCTCAGGCGGTCGCTGGGCTGCCCGCCGGCCAGCTCCTCGATGCGTTCGGCCAGCTCGGCCTCGAGCTCGGCGGTCTCGGTCCGGTAGATCCACCGCTCGTCACGAACGAGGTCGCCGGCCTCGACGAGCCCGTCGACCGTCGGCTCGCCGGCCGCCTCAGGCCCGAGCAGTTCGTTCACCGCGGTCAGCAGCAGGTCGAGCGGCATGCACGTGCTGCCGCCGCGCTCGGCCTCGGACAGCACGTGCAGAACGGCGGCGCGCGTGCGGTCGGGACTGTCGAGCTCGACCCCGAGCTGCCGGGCGATCCGGTCGGCGGTGAGGAAGCCCACGCCGAACACGCTCGTCAGCTCGTACGGCCGCTCGGCGACGATGCGATGGGCGCCGTCCCCGTAGGACTCCCGAATCCGCGCCGCGAGATAAGCGAGACCGTGTGGCGCCAGCAGCAGATGCAGGCGGCGCGTGACCCGCAACCGCTCCCACGAGCGTGTGGCCTCGGCGACGCGCGCGCGCCGAATCCCTGCCGCGGTGAACGCCGCGTGCGGGTCGCGGTCGATCGCGTCGAACACGCCGCCGGGGCCGTAGGTCTCGACCAGGCCGGTCGCGCGCTTGACCCCGACGTGCTTGACCCGGACGAGGTAGGCGATCGCCGCCGGCGCGTCGGCGTCGGTCGGGGCGAGCGGCAGCGCCTCGGTGACCTTGACCTGGGGCCCGTAGCGGCTGTCCTGCACCCGGGTCCCGACCACGTGCGCGCGCTCGCCGTCCTCGAGGTGGACAAGCGGGCCGACGAGCACGATCGGAGTGCCGTCCTCGCCGGCCGCCTCGACGACCGCCCAGCCGCTGTCGGCGCTCGCGAAGCGGGTGCGGCGAACGGTCACGTCCTCCTCGAAGGCGCTCACGCGCCTGACATTAGACCCGGGGCTGGCGGAAGGCGCGCGTTTGTTGCACAAACGTCACAAGACGGGTAGCAGTGTGGTTGCCCTGGCGGGGCGATGACCGACTAACGTCCTGACTTCTGGTGCCCGCGCGCGTCGCTCATAACGAATGGACATCCGAGACGACCACGCTCGGTGCGGTCCGACTGCCCAGTCTGGGCGACGAGCGACTAGCCCGGCTTGCCGCCCGCGGGCGCGCGCGCGCCTTCGCGGCGGTGTACGAGCGCTACCACCAGCCGCTGTACCGCTACTGCCGGTCGATCGTGCGCGACGATGCCGACGCGCAGGATGCGCTCCAGTCCACGTTCACGCGCGCACTGTCGGCGCTGAAGCGCGATCAGCGCAGCGCACCGCTGCGGCCGTGGCTGTTCCGGATCGCGCACAACGAGTCGATCTCGGTGCTACGCCGGCGCCGGGCCGGCAGTGGCCCGGCGCCGCTGGATGCGGGATCGATCCCGCTCGCGCCGTCGGCGGAGGACCAGGCCGGCGAACGGGCTCGCCTGGGGGTCCTGATGGGCGACCTCGCGGCCCTGCCGGACCGAGCGCGGAACGCATTGGTGATGAGGGAGCTCAGCGGCCTCTCACACCAGGACATCGCGATCGCCCTGGAGATCTCCGAGGGAGCGGCCAAGCAGGCGATCTTCGAGGCGCGTCGCGGACTGCAGGAGTGCGCCGAAGGACGCACCATGCCCTGCGCTGAGGTTTGCCGAGCGATCTCCGACGCGGATCGTCGCGTCCTCCGGGGTCGTCGCGTGCGCGCGCACCTGCGCGACTGCGCCTCGTGCGCAACGTTCGCCTCGGCGATCAAGACTCGCCGATCTGAGCTGTCCGCGCTCGTCCCCGTGCTACCGGCGGCCTCGTCCGTGGCCGTTCTCTCGCGGGTGATGGAGTCGGGAGTCGGGCACGCGGCCGCGGCCGGGGGCGGGGTGGTCGGGGGCGGCGTGGCCGGGAGCGGCGCGGCCGTGGCCGGGACCGCGGGCAAGACTCTCGGCATCGCGATGGGCAGCAAAGGGTTTGCCGCCGCGTCGCTCCTCGCGACCGCGGCCGTGAGCGTCGGCGGCGTCGCGGCGGTTGTACGGCTGGCGCACGACGGTCGGCCTGCCCTTTCCGCTGGGGGACGGCACGCGGTCGTGGCGCGCCCGGCCGCACACACGATCGCTCGTGCGCGCTCGGGCTCGGGCTCTATGACGGGCCACGCGCGCGGACTACCGAGCATCGCCACGCGCGGGCGCCGCGTGACCGCCCCGGCGAAGTCGCCCGCCCGGATAACGCCCGCGCAAGGTCACGGGCGGGCGGCGTCGTGGCACGGCCGACCAGCGTCGTCACATGGCCAGTCGGGGTCGTTGTCGCACGGCCAGTCGGCGACGTCTTCGGATGGCAAGTCAGCGTCGTCGCACGGTAAGGGTCACGCAAACGGCGCGTCCCACGGCCACGGCGTCGGGAAGCAGACCGCGCCGGGCCTCGCGGAGCGGTCCGTCACCAGCGGGGTGGCCGAGGAGGACGCGACCGTCCATGCCCATCCGAGTCGCGGCGATGGCGCCGGCAAGAAAGTAGGGACTGACGTTGCGGGGTCTCAGGCGTTGACGGGTCGGAAAGGCCACAAGTAGGAGGCACCGATGAGATTCAACGCCAAGGTAGGGATCGCAACGGCGGTCAGTTCGCTGGCAATCGCGGCTCCGCAGGCTGCTCAGGCCTGCGCGAACGGCGCGCAGAGCGCGGCCAAGGACCGGCACGCGCCGGCCAGGGTCCAGGGCAATCAGGGGAAGTCCGACGTCGCTGGAACGCGCGGGCACCGTTGGGGCCACTTCATCTCGGGGACGCTGGTCAGCTGGACCGCGACCCAGAGCGGGAAGAACACGTACTCCGGTTCGATCACCCTGACGAGGGACGACACCGGCACGAGTAGCACCCCGGTCACGTATACGTTCACCGACGCGAAGGTTCTGTTCGGACACGGCGCCAACCCGCCGGCCGCGGGCGACGTCGTCAAGCTCATGGGCTTCGGCCTCCGTGGTCACGGTCACGGGAACAGCAGCTCGAGCACGTCGACCGGAACGGTGCGCGCGATCTTCATCCGTGTACCGCACATGTCGTCGCACCCCTAACCAACCCAGCCCCGCCCGTCTGGTGGGGGCAGGTCGCCCCTCCTGCTCCCGGGGCCAGCGGAATCACGGTCGTGGTCGCAGCCTGAAGGTCCCGATCTCGCTGGGGAGGAGATCGGGCGTTTGCCCGTCTCCCGTCTCGCCTTCGATCCCTGTCTCGTCAAGGCGGATCCGGGAGAGGGTGAAGGCGCCGGCGAGCTCAATGCTCGCCGGCGTGGCCTTCGGGTTGAAGCAGCGCAGGATCAGCCCGTCGCCGTCCTCGGCGCCCTTCAGGCACGAGAACACGACGTCGCCTTCGATCGTGATCGGCGGATCGATTCTCACGGGCTGAGGGGTGACGAGGAAGCCGTAGCGGTAGTCGTCGGCGGCGCGGAGCAGCTCGGCGTCGTCGAGCTCGTCCGCGCCCGGTAGCAGGGCGTACTCGAGCTGGTGGCGGCCGAGGCACTGGCCGTCGGGGGTTGGCGTTGGCGGGCCGGCGCCCAGGGGTCGGGTTGTGAGCGCGCCCGTTGGCCGCGATATGACGCCGACGGATCTGAGCAGCGTCAGGCAAAGGTGGGCTCCGGTGTCGCTCGGGCGGGCTTCGTATTCGGGCAGACCCCTGGTGAGGAGCGCGAGCGGCCCGAGCGCCACCGCGCCGAGCGTGTGCTGGGTCGAGTCGGGCGGCTCGACCCAATCGGTCTTCGGCGCCGGCGGGACGAGCGGGCGGTGGACGAGCGCGAACTGCCCCTCGGCGCGGACATCGCTCGCCTCCATGACCGGGAAGACCGCGCGGAGTCGGTGGTCCTCCGCGTGGTTGTCGATTGTCGTGCGGAACTCGACGCGCCGGATGCCGTCGACCAGCCGCACGACCGTGGCGACCGTGAGCGATGCGGTTTCGGTCTGGGTCCGAATCTCGATCTCGTGGACGGGAGGGCCGTTGCGGAGAACGTGCGCTGTCGCGGACGCAGGGCTCCACGTGTCGGCGGCCTCGACCGGGCAGAAGTTGTAGAGGTCGCCCATGTCGGGCTCGTCCTCGAGCCCGTGGAGGTGCTCGAAGCGCCGGCCGGTCGGCCTGTCGATCACGGTCAGGGTGCCGTCGGGTGCCGCCTCCACCCGGATGAGGTCGCTCTCGATTGCCGTGCCTTGACGTGGTGTGGTGGTCGCGTCGGCTTCCGCGGCGAGCTCGAGCGGCCGTGCGCTGAAGCCGTCGAGCTCGATCACCGCTGGGTCGTGGCCGGGGACCTCGACGAGGCCGCGCCGGCGGTAGGGGAGGAGGTTCACGACGCCGGCGGCGCTCTGCGTGTCCGCGGCGAACGGCTCGAGCGCGCGTCGCTCGAGCTGCGACACCGTCCGCTCGAGCTGCTCATAGCGGACGAGCATGTCGCGGTGGACCTCGTCGCACGAGCAGCCGCAGATCGAGTCGTGGGGGTGGCACTTCAGCAGCTGCCGCCACGCGAGCCTGAAGTCGGAAGCTGGGAAGCGCTGACCGGTGTGGAGGGTGCGCAGGGCGCCGAGCGTCTCGACTTCGAGCAGCCGCCGCTCGGCCCGCTCGTTGGCCTGCTTGATGTACAGCCGCGCCGAGTTGACCCCGCGCAGCACATTCTGGATCCGGCTGCCGAGCAGCTCGCCCGTGTACACCGGCAACTCGCCCGGGTCGACCGCGGCCACGTAGTCGCCGTAGCGGGCGATCATGAAGGTGGTCTCCGGCAGCCGGCGCTCGAGCTCTGCGCACAGCGCCGGCAGGTCGCGTCGGATGCGCCGGTGGTCCTCGCCGTTGCACAGCAGCACGTCGTGCACGCCGGCGCGGCGCAGTGCCGCTCCGAAGCGCCGCGCGATCTCCTCGGTCCGGGCCTGCGCGTCGTCGCCGTCGCCGACGACGAAGTTGCCGTAGTGCGGCAGCTGCTGGAACGCGCGCACCTCGCTGCCGTCGGGCGAGCGCCACCGGAACACGACGCCGAGATCGTCCAGCTCGTCGCCGAGGCCGCGCGAGAAGATGAAGCTGTCGATCCCGAAGCCGGCGAGGATCTGGGGGAGCTGGAGCGGATGGCCGAAGCTGTCGGGCATGTAGCCGACGGGCGCCGGCCGGGCGCCGAACCGCTCGCACGCGGCACGGCCGGCGAGCAGGTTGCGGACCAGCGACTCGGCGCCGACGAGCAGCTCGTCGGGCAACACGTAGCTCGGGCCGACCTCGAGACGACCCGACTCGAGCAGCGCCCGCAGACGCGATTCGTTCTCTGGGCGGGCGTCGAGGTAGTCCTCGAGCACGATCGCCTGGCCGTCGAGCGTGAAGCATCGGAAGCTCGGGTCGGACTCGAGCACCTCCATCACCTCGTCCACGACCGAGGCGAGCCGCAGTTGGAACTCTTCGAACGGCGCGTACCACTCGCGGTCCCAGTGCGTGTGGGGGACGACGAAGAACTGGCGCAGCCCGGCGAGTCCGCTATCGGCGCTCTGGTCCGCCTCGGGTGCCGGCTCGACCGCCACGGGCCGAGCCTACTGGCGTTCGGCCAGCCGGACTGCGGCCTCGATCCCGTCGCTCCCGATCAGGTTGCCGAACGTCCCGACGAGCGGACGGACCGCCGCGACCCCCACCCTGCCCTGAACGCCGATCGCCTCGACGCGCACCTCGGACAGGAGCGCGGCCCGACCGGACGGCGTCGGCTCGATCCAGTTCGCGAACAGGACCCTCGCGGTGCCGCCGGTCGACCACTCGCGAAACTCCTCCGGGTCGGCCAGGCGCGGATAGTCCCGCCGCAGGGTCCATATCCGCCCGACCAGGCCGGACAGAAGCGACCGCCCCTCCTCCTCGGACAGGACGATGAAGGGTGGCGCGCGGAACATCTCGTCGAACGAGATGTCGGGCGCGAGCCCCGGGATCCGCCAGCGCACGATCCGCCCGAGTCGGCGGGCGTCGGCGAGGCGGACGGTGCGGGCCGCCTCCCACAACCGCTCCGGTGGCGCATCGCTTTCGCGGCGATACGCGACGCGTATCGATGGCTTCGCCAACCAGTGGTCGAGATCGGGCATGCGCTGCGTCAACACGTTACGGCGATGAAGACGCCGGGCGGCCCGCCACGCTTCCCGGGCGTTTGGGAAGAAACCCCGTCAACCCATCATCATCCCCACCCGTGGTCCGACATCTCCTCGCCCCGCACGTCCCGCAGGCCGCGAGCGCGCTCGGCATCCAGCGCCGGCTGCCCGGGGCCGAGGGCGTCGCGATCACGTTCGACGACGGACCGCACCCCGAGGGCACGCCGGCGATCCTCGCGATCCTGGCGGCCGCGGACATCAAGGCGACGTTCTTCCTCGTCGGCGAGCAGGTCGAGCGGCGGCCGGCGCTGGCGGCCGAGATCGCCGGCCAGGGCCATCTGGTCGCGCTTCACGGGTATCGCCACCGCCCGCAGCCGGCGATGACCAAGAAAGACGTGCAACAGGATCTGGAGAGGGGTGCGGACGCGATACACAGCGCGACGCATGCGCAGCCGGCGTGGCACCGGCCGCCCTACGGCGTGTACAGCGCCGCCGGTCTCGCGGCCGCCCGCGCGCGGGCCCTCCGACCGCTGCTGTGGTCCCGCTGGGGAAAGGACTGGCGCCGGTTCACGACGCCGGCGCGGATCGCCTCCCGGACCACCGCAAATGTCCGCCCGGGCGACGTGATCCTCCTGCACGATGCGGATTTCTACTCGTCCCGCGGCTCCCACGAGCGCACCGCCCAGGCGCTGGAACTGATCGTGAGAGAACTCAAACGCCAGAAAATCGGTACCGTCCTCCCTGTCTGACAGGCTTGCCGGAGCGCACCAGGACCTGAGAGGATTGGCGAGCTGCGCGCAGGGATTGCCGCTTCCGGCCGGCGGAGCAGCGCGTAACCCCCGCGCCTTGGGCGCGCGACACGATGACCACCGTTTCCTCGCAAGACAGCGTCCCCGACCCCACGCGCGAAACCGGAGTCCCGGACTTCGGAAGGTTCGCGATCGGATTCGACCCGCGCGATCGCGCGTATTTCCACGCGTTGATCGACGAGGTGATCGACTCCGGGCGGTGGTCCGAAGGCGACATGGTCGCGCGCCTGGAGGCTGCCTGGGAGCTCTACAACGGGGCCCCGGCGGTGGCGATGTCGAGCTGGGCCGGCGGCGCGCTGGCGGCGCTCCGGTTCGCCGGCGTCACGGGGGAGACCGTGCTGTGCCCGTCGAATACGTTCATGGCGACGCCGCTCGCGGCGGTCAACGCCGGCGCGAGCGTCGAGTTCGTGGACTGCAATCGCGAGGACCTCTGCATGTCGTTCCGGGACTTCGAGGAGAAAGCGGAGAGACACAAGCCGCGCGCGGCATTCCTCGTGCACATCGGCGGCCACCTCGCGTTCGAGGTCGAGGAGATCGCCCACTATTGCTCCGAGAACGGCATCTTCCTGATCGAAGACTGCGCCCACGCGCACGGCGCCGAATGGAACGGGCGCAAGCCTGGCACCTACGGAGACGCCGGCGTCTATTCGCTGTACGCGACCAAGACGATCACGACCGGTGAGGGTGGCGTCCTCGTCTCGAGCCGTCCGGAAGTCCTCGAGCATGCGCGCGCGTTTCGCAACTACGGCAAGCCGAGCTACGAGGTCCAGGGCCTCAATTTCCGGATGAACGAGTTCACCGCCGCGCTCGGGCTCACCGAGATCGAGCGATTGCCGGAGATCGTGGCGTGGAAGAACGAGATCGCCAAAGAGCATCTCGACCCGGTCAACCCCAGCCGGCTCGAGCTCCCGGGGGGAATGGTTTCCGGCCTTTACAAGTACATCGTGTTCGAATGGCTCGAGCGCTCGACCGGTCGCGTCTACGACGAGCCCTGTCACCGGATCATGGGCCACCACGTGAAGCTGCCGAACAGCGACTGGGTGGCGCGCAACCATTCGTGCGTGCCGCTGTATTACCGGCCGGAGAGTGAATGAGAGTTCTCGTTACAGGCGGCTCGGGGTTCATCGGCTCACACGTGGTCGACAAGCTGCGCGCGCAAGGGCACGAGCCGGTCATATACGACCTGCGCCCCTCGCCCTGGCACGGGGTGGGCGGGACCGAGTCGATTGAAACCGTGCTTGGCTCGATCACCGACCGCGAGGCGCTCGAGCGGGCGCTGCACAGCTGCGACGCGGTCGCCCACCTCGCGGCCGTAGCCGACGTCAACGACGTCCACGCCGAGCCCGAGGACGCCGAGCGCGTCAACGCCCGCGGAACCGTAACCGTGCTCGAGGCGGCCCGCCGCGCCGGCGTCAAGCGGATCGTCTACGCGAGCACGATCTGGGTCTACTCCGACTGCGAGCAGGAGGTCGTCGACGAGGACACGTTGCTGCCGCCGCCGTCGCATCTGTACACGAGCACGAAGCTCGCCGGCGAGCTGTATTGCAAGGCCTATCAGGAGCTGTACGGGATCGACTACACGATCCTGCGCTTCGGAATCCCGTACGGGCCACGCGCGCGCGAGGCCGCGGTCATTCCCGCGTTTGTCGGCAAGGCGCTGCGCGGCGAGCCGCTGACGCTCGCCGGCGATGGCGGGCAGTCGCGCCGGTTCGTGTACGTCGAGGACCTCGCCGAGGGGGTCGCGCTCGGACTCAGCGACGTCGCCCAGAACCGCGTCTACAACCTCGCGAGCGACGAGAACGTGACGATCAAGCAGATCGCCGTGCGCGTGCAGGAGCTGCTCGGTGACGTGGAGATCGTCTACACGCCGGCGCGCCCGGGCGATTTCGGCGGAAAGGTCGTGGTCTCGGACCGTGCCGAGCGCGAGCTTGGCTGGACGGCGCGAACGCCGTTCTCCGAGGGCGTCCGGCGGTACGTCGAGTGGCGCCAGGAGCAGGCCGCGCGGTCGGCCGAGCGCGAGGCGGCCACGGTGATCCCGGCGGGCGAGCCCGACTTCGAGTCCGGACCGCGCCACGTTCTGATCATCTCGGCCGACATCGGCGAGGGTCATGACCTGCCGGCGCGCGCGGTGGCGCGAGAGGTCCACGACGAGGATCCCGACGCCCTGGTGGCGATCGTGAACGGACTTCCCGCGATGGGCTGGTTCCTGACCAAGCTCCTGCGCGAGAACTCGGAGTTCATGTTCCGCTGGGTGCCGTGGCTGTTCGACCTCCAGTACCGGCTGTTCATGGGCTTCGCGCCGACGCGGTGGTTCTCGATGAAGATGCTCACGCTGCTCGGCGGTCGCGGGCTGATGCGCCTGATCCGCGCGCACAACCCGGACGTGATCGTGTCGACGTACCCGGGCGTCACGGCGGTGTTGGGCGAGCTACGACGGACCGGGCGATTGAAGGTACCGGTCTACTCCTCGATCACCGACCTCGCCGGCATGCAGTTCTGGGCCCATCCGGGTGTCGACCTGCACTTCGTCACCCATCCGGAGACGATCGAGGAGGTCGAGAGCATCGCCGGTCCCGGCAGCGTTCGCTGGGCCAAGCCGCCGACCTCGCCGGCGTTCCTGGCGGCGCGCTCGCGCGATGACGCCCGCCGCGCGCTCGGCCTGCCGACCGACGACACGAAGGTGATCGCGGTGTCCGGCGGCGGCTGGGGCGTCGGCGACCTGGCCGGTGCGACCCGGGCCGCGCTCGAGGTTCCCGGCGCGATCGTGCTGTGCCTGTGCGGGCGCAACGACAAGCTGCGCGCGCGCATCTCGAAGGAGTTTGGCGGCGAGCCGCGCCTGCGGGTGATGGGCTTCACCGACCGGATGGGCGATGTGCTGGCCGCCAGCGACGCGCTCGTGCACTCGAGCGCCGGCCTGACCGTCCTCGAGGCGATCATTCGCGGCTGCCCGGTGATCTCGTACGGCTTCGGCTACGGCCACGTGCGCGTCTCGAACCAGGCGCTCGAGCGGTTCGGGCTCGCGCAGGTCGCGCGGACGGTTCCCGACATCGGACCCGCGCTCGGGCGTGCGCTCGAGCACCGTCCGCAGCCCAATGGCTCGTTCGCGCGCCGGCCGTCGACGGCGTCGCTGATCCTCGCCGACGAGCGCCGCATGACACCGCTACCGACCTGGCGGGTGCGGACCGCGCGGGCCGTCGTGGCTGGCGCCGCCGCGCTCGCGATCCTGAGCTGGACGCTCACGACCGGCGCTTCCTACAGCCTCGTTTCGCACTTCGTGCACATGCGCCCGGTGACCGCGGTGACGACCGGCCGGCCCGAGGTCGGCGTGCTCGTCGACGCGCCGGCGAGCGAGATCCCGGCGATCGCGAACTACCTGTCCGAGCGCGGAATCCGAGCCTCATTCACGCTGAGTCAGGCCGCCGATCCGCAGGAGCCGACCGTCGTCGCCTACGGCGATCAGGCGGTGCCGCGGCTTCCGAGAGGTGGTCTCGTCCGCTGGCTCGGAGCGCGCGACCAGCTCCACGACCTGATGGGGCAGCTCGGCTACGGCCACCACTTCCTTTATGCCTCGAGCGGGCCGAGCGTCGGACAGTGGTGGATGGCCCACGGGGCCGGCGGCCGGCTCGTCGCCGGCGCGGTGCGGCTGCAGGACAGTGACGACAGCGTCGGGCACCTGCGTCCCGGCGAGGTCGTCGAGCTCGACTGCAGGAGCGCCAAGCAGGTGACGATGCTCGTCGCCAAGCTCGATCGCGGCCTCGTGACATCCCACCTGCGGGCCGTGCCCGTCGCTCAGCTCATTCGCGACTCCGGCTCGACCGTCTAGTCACCGGGACCTGCTCACGGCCGGCCGCACATGCGCGAGCGGCCGGCCGTGGATGATCGCCGTGGGTCAGGCGAAGGCGATTGCCGTCGGCTCGGTACCGAGGCCGGCCTGGGCCGTGTTGGTCACGGCGTTCGTGGTGGTGTCGATGATCGCGAGCGACCCCGACACGTTGCAGGCGACCCACATGTAGCGGTTGTCGGGGGCGAGCCCGATCGCGGTCGGGATCTGGTTCGGCTGCGCGAACTTCGTCACGGTGTCGGTGTACGTGAACGAGCCGAGCGGGATCGTTTTCGTCACCCGCTGGTTGGCGGTGTTGATCACCGACACGGTGTTGTCGTTCGAGTTGGTCACGTATGCACTGGAGCCGTCGGACTTGAACGCGGTGTTCCACGGCGTCTTGCCGACCCCGGTCCGGCCGACCGTGCGGAGCGACGAGGTCGCGAGCACGACGACCTGATCACGCTCGGAGTCGGTGACCCAGGCGTGCTTGCCGTCGGGCGTGATCGACACGCCGTGCGGCTGGTGCAGCGGCTCGGACACCTTGGTGACGTGGCCACTGGCGGTCTTGATGACGTACAGACCGTCGGCGCACGTCACGAACACCAGCGAGCCGTCGGGGGACGCCGTGACGATCTGGGGCGCTTCACCGACGTCGATGGTGCCGGTCACCGCCTGGCTCGCGACGTTCACCACCGACACGGTCTGCGACCCGCCCGGACCCGTGTTCGGGCCGGTGTTGGCCACGTACGCCGTCTTGCCGTCGGGCGTGATCGCGATCCCGTGGGGGTAGATCCCGACCACGACCGTGCCGGTGATCTTGTTGCTCGAGGTCGAGATCACCGACACCGTGTTGGTGCCCGACTCGGTCACCCACACCTCGCTCCCGTCGGGCGTCGCCGCGGCCCCGTAGGGATTGGTCGTTCCGCTGGTGATCGCCGAGGCGAGAGTGAACGTCGAGGTGTTGAAGATCCCGACGGCGCCGCCGACGATCGCCGGGACGAACGCATACGCCGTTCCCGCGATGAGCGGCTTGTCCGCCACCGCCTGAATCTTGGCCAGGTAGACCTGGTCGCCGCCGTCGCGCGTGAAGTCGGCGCGGTGGCTTGTGCGGTTCTCCTCCAGGCGGCTCAGGGTCGCTGGCAGTGCCTTGCGCGAGCCCGACCGCTCCCACGGGCGCGGCTGCGGGTTCCACGGCAGCCGCGGACGGCGCCGCTCCTGCACCGGCGGCGTCTGGGCGGCGCCGGGGATCGTCGGCGCCGGGAGCGTCTCGACCTCGTTCTCGGCCTGCCAGAACTCGCCGATCGTGTTCGGCAGCGTATGCGGGAACGTCGTGGACTTGCCGCCCGAGAATCCGAGCGCGGAGGTCAGATCGCCGAACGTCTGCCGGCGCCAGTCGGTGATGTTCGGCTCGCGGACGCGCGTGAAGCGCTCGAGGAACTGGAGCACGGAGGTGTGGTCGAACTGCTCGCTGGCGACGAAGCCGCCAACCGTCCACGGCGAGACGATGAACGCCGGCACCCGGACGCCTCCGCCGATCGGCCAGTTCGGGGACGCCGGTGTGGTGTTCGCCTGGACGAACTCATCCTTCGTGCCGGCTGGCGGCAGTGGCGGTACGACGTGGTCGAACAGTCCGTCGTTCTCGTCGTAGTTGACGATGAACACGGTCGAGTTCCATAGATCGCGGTTCTCGGCCACCGCGTTCAGCTTGGAGGCCAGGTAGTTCGCGCCCGAGGCCGGCAGGTAGGACGGGTGCTCGCTCTGACCCGAGGTCGGAACGATCCACGAGACGGTCGGCAGCTTGTCGTGCCTGGCGTCCCACTCGAAGCGGTCGGGCGGGTAGATCGTCAGCGCGCCCTCATACAGCGGCGAGCCAGGCTTCGCGGCCTGATAAGCCTCGAAGAACTCCAGCACGTTGGTGCCGTAGTCGTCCTCCTCCTGGTAGATGCGCCAACTGATCCCGGCCTCGGTCAGGCGCTCGGGGTACGTCGTCCACGTGTACGGCGTTCCGGTGGTCGGGGCTGGGGACAACGTTCGAGATGACCGGGCCGCCGTTCTTGCCCTCGGGATCGATCATCCCTGTCATCAGGTACATGCGGTTCGGCCACGTCGGGCCGAGCAGCGAGCAGTGGTAGTGGTCGCACAGCGTGAACGTCTCGGCGAGCGCGAAGTGGAACGGGATGTCCTGGCGCTCGTAGTAACCCATCGTGTACGGGCCGTGGGCGTTGCCGTCGGCGCATGAGGTGAGCGGGCAGCCAGTTGTTGTTGTACGCCGTGGTCGGCTGGCCCGCCGCCGTCGGAACCGTGATGTTCAGCGCGTCGTGCTGGTAGTACCAGGCGTGGGAGGTCGACGGAATCGCCTGCGCAGCTCGTCGACTTCGTGTCCAGGTGCCAGGGCAGCAGGTAGCCGTCGGGGTTCTGACCCGGTCCCGTTCCGGCGGGCTCGTACTGGTAGAAGATCGACTTGCCCTGCACGGTGTTGAACGGCGGTGTCGGGTCGGTCTGGATCAGCGCGTTCGGGTCGCCGAATCCGGCGACCCCGCCGAGCGTGCCGAAGTAATGGTCGAACGAGCGGTTCTCCTGCATGTGGATGACGACGTGCTTGACGTCTTTGAGCGAGCCGCGTCGTGTTCCCTCACCGGCGGCGCGGGCGAGCGCCGGCGGCAGCAGCGAGGTGGCGAGCACTCCTCCCGCGCCGGCGGCGGCAGAGCTCAGCAGACGACGGCGGGTTACCTCGGGCATACAAAAGCCCCCCTTCGGGCTGGATGTCGAGACACGGGTTCGTTGTCCACGCGCGCGGACCGCGACGCGCGGAGGTCCACACTTGGACCGGCTGCCGGATCCTAGGTTCGGTCCGGGGTCGCTGGTGTTACCGCGATGCGGCGCTCGTGTTATCGAGGTGTTGCCGAGAAGGTGACAACAGGTGAAACTTCACCCACGGATTCACGCGCGGCGCGCTGCCTATCAGTGCACGCCGTGGGGCGCGGTTACCAGTGCACGCCCCGGGTCGCCCGGACGAACGCGCGCTCCTCGGGCGTGGGCTCGTGGTCGGGCTGCTTGGTGTCGCCCTCGGGGATCAGGTGGTAGGCGCGGTTGACGACCAGGTCCTGCGCGCCGGGTGCGACCGCGTAGGTCAGCTGCCCGAGGCTGCCGAGCATCGTGGCCATCCGCTTCGGCCGCTTGCGGATCGCCTCGGCGATCATGTGGCCGGCGTCCTTGGGCGACAGCGTCGGGAAGCGGTCGTAGATCTTCGTCGGCGCGATCATCGGCGTGCGCACGAGCGGCATGTACACGGTCGTGATGTGCACCCCGTCGTCGATGATCTCGGGCCCGATCGACCTCGAGAACGCGTCGAGCGCGGCCTTCGACGCGACATACGCCGAGAACCGGGGCGTGTTCATCTGCAGCCCGATCGTCGAGATGTTGACGATGTGGCCCGATCCGCGCTCGCGCATCTTCGGGAGCAGGTCCAGGATCAGCTTGACCGCGGCGAAGTAGTTGAGCTGCATCGTCCGCTGGTAGTCGTGGAAACGGTCGTACGCCCGGTCGACTGAGCGGCGGATCGACTTGCCGGCGTTGTTGACGAGGACGTCGACGGCCTCGTGCTGCTCGAGTACCTCCGCGCACATCCGGTCGATGTCGTCGATATCGCTCAAATCGCAGGTGTGCACGTACGCGACGCCACCGAGCCCATCGATCTCGTCCGCCACCTCCTGAAGCTGCTCCGCGCGCCGGGCGACGAGCAGCATCGTCCCGCCCGCCTCGCCGATCTCGAGCGCCGCCGCCTTGCCGATCCCCTGCGACGCTCCCGTGATCATCACCGTCCGTCCGCTGACCGCGTCCTCGAGGGAGCGGGCGAGCACATCGCCGGCTCCGGGTATCCGCTGGCCGAATGCCCGCAGCGTCCGGATGCCGTCGGCTGCGAGGTCCAGTGGATTGGGGGGCGACATCGCGAACGTGACCGTACCATCGCCGAGTGTGCGCGGCGCCGCCGGTCGCCAGGGCCGGCGCCACGGGTCGCGGGCGTCGACGGCGGGCACCTGGGCGGCGGCTGTTCGGCGTACGGGCGAGCGTGTCCACTCTCCGGGTTCCAATGCACCGGAATTCAGGGCGGATAAGCCTCGCTCGACCACTCCGCGGCTCGGTCATCTACTTGCCCCGCTCTTCGCTCGCGAGGCTGCCCCAGGGTTCAGCTCAACCCAACGTCCATCCGAGCCACATGCGAACATGCGTTCGCCCATGATCGCCTGCGTTCTCCTGCCTCGCTTCCAGCTAGCCGTCGCCTTGGAGGGCCGCGCCGAGCTGTTGCAGGCGCCCACCGCGCTCGCGCCGGAGCCCGGCGGAAAACAGCAGATCGGCGAGGTCTCGCTGTCGGCCGAGGCGTTCGGCGTCCATCCCGGGATGCGGCTGGGGGAGGCGCTCGCGCGTTGCCCGCGCCTCACGCTCGTCGCCCCCGATCCCGCCGGCGTCGCCGACTCCTGGGAGCGACTACTGGTGCGCCTCGAATCGATCGGGGCGGCCGTCGAGCCCGAGCGACCGGGGCTCGTCTGCTTCGACGTGCGCGGGCTGTTGCGGTTGTACGGCGGCCTCGAGGGCGTGCTCGCCGCGGCACGCCGGGGCCTGCGCACGCCGGCTCGCTATGGAGTCGCGCCGTCGCGGTTTGCCGCGGTGGCGGCGGCGACTCGTGCCCGGGTCCGCCGACCGGTGATCGTCTCCGGCGCTCGCAAGCAAGCGGTCGAGTTCCTCGCGCCGTTGCCGGTGGCGCTGCTACGTGCCCGGCCGGCGCTGGCCGATATGCCCGAGGCGCTCGAACGCCTCGGGATCGTCACCCTCGGCGAGCTGGCGGCGCTGGCGCCGGCGGCGCTGGCCGACCGGTTCGGCACGGCTGGGCTCCATGCCCACGAGCTGGCGAGCGGCGGCGACGGCGCGCTGCGGCCACGGCCGGCGCGCGAATATCTACGCGAGGCGCTCGAGCTGCCGGAGGCCGCATCGGGCATCCAGCTGGAGCGCGCGCTCGGGCTCCTGATCGATCGCCTGCTGGCGCGGCGGGAGCGGCGCGGCCGGACGCTGCGGGCGGTCGTGCTGTCGGCGGTGCTCGTGGAGCAGGGCGGGACCTGGCGCGAGCAGGTCGTGTTTCGCGAGGCGCTGGCCGACCCGGTGAGGATGCGGCTCGCGCTCGCGTCGCGGCTGGCGCTGATGCCGGCGCCGGCGCAACAGCTGCGCCTCGCGGTGGAGCGGTTCGGGCCGCACGCCAGCGATCAGCGGGGGCTGCTGGACGATCCCGTCGCGGCCCGCAAGGCACGCCTGCGGGAGGCGATCCGCCAGACGCGAGCGGCTGCCGGGCCCGACGCCGCCCTGCGCGTGCTCGAAGTCGACCCTGAATCGCGCTTTCCCGAGCGACGCGCGGTGCTGACCCCGTTCGAGGGATGACCGCCTCCCCCTGTGTGTGCGTCCGTCGCGGTGGGCAACCCTTAGCACGCCTTACACACTTACCGTGTATGAATTACACAGATCTTGTGATTAGAGTTTCCCGCGGAAGGTGCGTCGACTCTCGCAGGTCATCCGAGTGGGTCCAGGTCCCGAAGGTACGCCTGGAACAGCGGGTCGACGATCCGCCAGTCGGCCCGTGCCACGTGCTCGACGATGCCCGCACGCAGCAGCAGCTTCAGCACCCGGTCCCGGATCGCCGGCGGCAGTCGCCTGGGAATGGGCTCGCCTTTGGCCAGGGCGCGAGCGACCTGGAGGGCGTTCTTGTGAAGCCTCCTGATGTGCTCGACGGTCTGCTCCATGGTCGGAAGGTCGCTGTCGAGCGCGGCGTCGTAGCCCAGCTGGACCACGTCGAGGTCGATATCGCGGCGATCGAGCTGAACGGAGACGAGGTGGGTCTGCTGCGCGATCCGCATCGTCGCGCGGGGATGCTGTGCTCCCAGCTCCACGATCCGCGTGAGCGCCGGCGAGTCGATCGTGCAGTCGTCCGCCGAGAAGCGCTCGAGCAATCCTCTAGACCAGTCCTCGGCGGGGATCGGGTGCAGCCGGTGGAAGCTCCCGAAGCCGCTGAACGCTCGATGCCCAGGGGCGAACAGATCGCGCATCACGTGCTCGAGGCTGCCGGCGAACAGGAAGCTCACGCTGGGGCTGCGCTGGAACGCGGCTCGCATGCGCTTGGTGACGAGGTCCGGATCGCCGTAGGGGCGGCGCTCGCTCGCGACCTCCTGAAACTCGTCGAAGAACAAAACCAATCTCCGCCCGTCCGCGCGGGCGGCTCGCTCGGGCAAGTCGAGCGCCAGGTCGAGTGCGCGGACCGGATTCTGGGCGGCCCATCCTGGTGTGATCGCGAGCTCCACTCCGTCGCCGAGCTCGCCCTTGAGCTTGAGCACGGCGGCGGCCTGCGTCGCGTTCAGCGCGGCGCGACCGAGCTCCCTCGCCCGGCGCACGATGCGCCGGATCGGGGAGCGATTCGCGATCACCGCCACGGCCAGCGCCTCCGCCAGTTCGGCCGCGTCGGAGATCCGGAACAGGTCCAGCCGAGCCGTGTAGCAGCCGCTGCGCTCCACGCGGCCGAGCGCGGCGTCGCACACGCTCGTCTTGCCGGTCCGTCGAGGTCCCGCGAGGATCAGGTTCGTCCCGTTCGCGAGCGCCGTCGCCACCTCCCGGACATCGTCGGCGCGACCGATCAGCTGGCTCGCGGGAATCGGAACGTCGGTGGGAAACAGGTCGCCGCTGGCTTGCCGCATGCGCGGATCTTATCAGCCTTACACAGCTTCTGTGTAACTATTACACGAATTGCGTGGTCGCCGGCGTGGGTGTGGTCGCCGGCGTGGGTGTGGATGCTGGCGTGGGTGTGGATGCTGGCGTGGGTGTGGTCGCCGGCGGGTGCGGGGGTCCTGGGGTGACCGGTCCGCGCCGGCTGTCCGTCCCCCGCCGGGTCGCCGTCACCGCCGGCGAGGAGGGGTGCCCGCTCACCGTCGACGGCCGGACCGTCGACTCGGTGCGCGAGTCGTGGCTCGTGGAAGACCGCTGGTGGACCGATCGACCGCTTCGCCGGCGCTACTGGGAGGTCGTCACGACGTGTGGTCGTGACGAGATCGTCTTCCACGACCTTCAGAAAGGGAGGTGGTGGAGGCAGCGCTGACCCCCGTCATAAACTGCACGCCTCATGGCTGACCCCTCCGCAACCGCGCTCGATCCCGGACCCGTGGCCGTCGGCACCTGGAGCGGCGGGCGATTCATGCACTTCGGCGCACCGCTCGACGACGAGCGGTTCGTGGCGCTGATCATGCCCGACGAATCGATCAGGACCGTGATGACCGCCGACGTCTACGGTGCCGGCGAGGCCGACCGAATGCTCGGGCGCGCGATCGCGGGACGCCGGCGCAGCGACATGTGCATCGTCGGGGCCGTGGGCCACGACTTCTACGCCGGCGAGCGCGATGGCCCCCGGGGGTTCCCGCGCTTCACCGACCCCGGGCTGCGGGATGCGTCCGAGTACGCCGGCTACCTGCGGATGGCGACCGAGCGCAGCCTAGAGCGCTGCGAGATCGACAGCTTCGATCTGTTGCTGCTCCACAACCCCGACCGCATCGGCTACAACAGCGAGGCGGTGTGGGAGGGGATGGCGGCGCTGCGCGAGGCCGGCCTGACGCGCCTGATCGGCGTCGCGCCGGGTCCCGCCAACGGCTTCACGCTGGACCTGATCGGCTGTCTGGAGCGGTTCGGCGCGCTGCTCGACTGGGCGATGATCATCCTCAACCCGCTCGAGCCCTGGCCCGGGGAGCTGTGCCTCGATGCCGCCGCGGCCTCCCAGGTCAAGGTGATCACGCGCGTGGTCGATTACGGCGGCCTGTTCTTCGACGACCTGCTGCCGGGCCAGGAGCTGGCACGTCAGGACCACCGCAGCTTCCGACCGGACGGCTGGATCGAGCGCGGCCGCGAGCGGCTCGAGCTGATGCGGCCCGTCGCCGAGCGCGCCGGACCTCACGATGATCCAGCTCGCATGCCAGTGGAACCTGGCGCACGAGCCGGTGGCGTGCGTCGTACCGACGCTGATCCAGGAGGTCGGCGCCGGCGCCCGCCCGATCGAGCGCAAGCGCGCCGAGCTCGCGGCGCTGCCGGCGGAGATTCGGCTGACGGACGAGGACGTCGACGCGATCCGATCGATCGGCGACAACACCGGCTGCATGGCGCTCAAGGGCGCGAGCCCCGAGCACTCCGGCGAGGAGCGCCCCGACCGGTGGGATCTCGACGATCACCTCGCGGAGGTCGCCGAGCGCTGGGGAATCGCGCCCGATCGACAACTCGTCAAGGCGGCGGGCTAGCGTGGACGAGAGCGGCCTCAACTTCCGTTTGGCCGGCGGCTGCGGATGCGGCGCCGTTCGCTTCGAAGTCACCGCGCCACCGGTGTCGGCGATCTACTGCCACTGCACGCGCTGCCAGCGCCGCACCGGAACCGCGTCGTCCGTGAACGCGCGGCTCGAGCCGGGCTCGTTCCAGATCACGAGCGGTGAGGACCGGTTGCGCTCATGGGCGCCGCCGGACGGTGCCGAGAAGTACTTCTGCGGCGACTGCGGCTCGGCCCTGTTCAGCCGCAGCGGCGGGGATTCCGCAACGCGTCGGCGTCCGCCTCGGCGCGTTCGACGACGATCCCGGCGTGCGCCCGAGTGCGCATCAGTTCGTCGCCTACGCCGCGCCATGGCTGCCGGTTCCCGACGACGGCTTGCCGCGCTACCCCGAGCGCCAGGTCGCGGACTGAGCCGCACCCCCGCGCCCCGGAACCACTAGGGCTGCGCCTGGTCCTGCTCGGCGCGGACCCACTCGCAGCCGACCGACAGGTCCTCGACGCCCATCGCTGCGGCCACGTTCAGCCACATGCCGTAACGGAAGAACTCGTCGATCCACTCGGGCTCGGCGGCAGGCGCCAGGGCCTCCACGTGTGTCGACGAGCCGCGCGTAGCACGCGCGCACGCGATCGCGGATCACCTCGTCGTCACAAGCGGCGTACGCCTGGTGTTGGAGCATCAGGTAGTCGCGGTTGCTGGAGAGCAGCTCGACGTACGCGTTGCCCATCGCCGCCTTGAGCACGTCGATGTCGGGCGGAGCCGTCGCCGGATCGAGCTCCGACGGCGGCCCGAGTGAACACCTCCTGCACCCGCTCGAAGCACCGCTCGACGGCGGCCAGGAACAGCTCGCGCTTGCTGCCGAACAGGCTGAACACGTAGGGCTGAGCGACGCCGACCTCCCGCGCGATCCGGTCCACAGGCGTTCCGTACAGCCCGCCGTGGGCGAACTCGTGGACGGCGGCATCGATCAGCGCATCCCGGCGCTCGGCGGCCGGGATGCGCTGACGCGGTGACTTCTGTTCGTTTGCGTGTGTCGTTGCCATGAATATCGCTCTCGATCCTAAGGCACGGTCAAGCGGTCAGGGGGACGATCACGCGGTCAGGCCGGCGAGCTCTGCCTGGAACGCCTCGCCAGTGGTCATCGCCGCTTCCTCGGCCGCGTGCGCCGAGGCCGAGGCCCGAGTGCTGAACGGGAGCACGACCGCGATCAGTGCGCCGGCAGCCAGCACCACCGCGCCGACCCAAAGCGCCGGCACGAGGCCGTTGACGTAGGCCTGGGGCGACAGGTAGCTGCCGTGGCTCGTGAACACCGTCGCGAGCACTGCGATGCCCAGCACGCCGCCGAGCTCGCGGATCGCGTTGGTCGCGCCCGACGCCTGCCCGGTCTGAGCGGTCCGCACCGAGGCCAGGACCGCGTTGGCCGAGGGCGCGAACACGAGCGCCATCCCGCTGCCGGCCAGCGCGAACGGGATCACCAGGCTGGCGTACGACTCACCGACGCCCGCCACGCTCGCCATCCATCCGAGCGCGATCGCCTGGAGGGCCAGACCGGCGATCATGAACAACCGGCTGCCATAGCGCTCGGACATGAAGCCCGCGATCGGCGCCACGACCATCACCGCACCGGTCCAGACCAGCAGCTTCACGCCCGCCTGGAGCGGCGTGTTGTGCAGCACGTTCTGGAGGAACTGGCTCAGGAAGAAGATCGAGCCGAACATTCCGAAGTACATCGCGAGCGACACCGCGTTCGTGACCGCGAACCCGCGGTTGGCGAAGAACTCCATCGGCAGCATCGGCTCGTCGGTGCGCAGTTCCTGCACGATGAACGCGACCAGGAGCACGAGGCCGGCGGCCAGCGAGATCATGACCTCGGCGCTGCCCCAACCCAGAGACTGTGAGCGCACCAGGCCGAAGACCAGCCCGAACAGGCCGCTCGAGGCGAGCGCGAGCCCGCCGAGGTCGAGGTGCTTGACCGGCCCACGGCTCTCGATGAGCCGGGCGCCGGCGAGCGGAACCAGAGCCAGACCGATCGGCACGTTGACCCAGAAGATCAGATGCCAGGAGGAGGCCTGCGTGAGCGCGCCGCCGACCAGTGGGCCAGCCGCTACGCCGATGCCGCTGATCGCCGACCACACGCCGAGCGCGAGTCCGCGCTGCTCGGGCGGGAACGCCTCGGCCAGCAGAGTCAGGGTCAGCGGCGTGACGATCGCGGCGCCGACGCCCTGCAGGGCCCGGGCGGCGATCAGGAAGTCAATCGTGGGGGAGAGCGCGGCGGCCACCGATCCGGCCGTGAACACGGATATCCCGACCATGAACATCCGCTTGCGCCCGAACCGGTCGCCCAGCGCAGATCCGGTCAGCAGGAAAACCGCGTAAGCGAGCACGTAAGCGTTGACCGTCCACTCGAGCGTCTGGATCGACGCGCCGAGGTCGCGATGGATGCTCGGGAGCGCGACGTTCACGACGAGGTTGTCGAGGACGGTCATGAACAGCCCGAGCGAGACGATCACGAGGGTCCAGAACCGACGGCTTGAGTTGATGGTCTGCGGCATGGCTCCATCCCTTCTTAGTGAGTGCTAACTAGGCGGATAGATTAGCAGCGACTAATAAGTTGTCAAGAGCTGGCGCGGATTTTTTCCAGAGCAGGTCTTTGCCGGCCCGGATCGCCTGGCTTCTGGTACGGAAGCGCCTGCAAAACGAGACATTCCATCCGTGCACTGAGGGCCTCGCCACGAACACATGGCTATCCTGCGTGATCGGGCACGGTCAGGCCCGCCGGCGCCGTTGGTAGCGCGATGGACGCCGCGGACGGGTCACCGGTCGCCGGCCGCCGGCGGCGGTCGAGGAGGCCCGGCCGGGCGTCCGACGCCGGTCGCCCGAGGCTCTTTACGCTCGTCAGACGCCCAGCGGGGTATCCCCTGTTTGGTGAGCAGGGGACTAACCGAACTGATCCGCCGGCGCGGGCGGGAGATTCGCGGCGGCGCCGGTAGCGCGGTCGATGGTCGCGCCGGCGAGGGTCATGGCCGCCAGGGTCGTGGCCGTGTCGACCTGACGCACTGGGGCGGGCTCGACGGACTGCGCGGGATCGCAGTTGCCGCGGTACTGCTCTACCACGGCGGCGTCAGCTGGGGCCGAGGCGGCTTCCTTGGGGTCGAGGTGTTCTTCGTCCTGTCGGGATTCCTCATCACCTCGCTGCTGCTGGCCGAGTGGGGGCGCTCGTCGGCGATCCGCCTCGGCGCGTTCTGGGCTCGGCGCGCACGGCGGCTGTTGCCGGCGCTGTTCGCCCTGGTCGCGGTCATTGGGCTCTATTACGCGGTGGTGGGGTCCGCGCAGGCCATTCCCGGCCTCAAGGGCGACGGCATCTCGGCGCTGACCTACTACAGCAACTGGCACCAGATCGCCGCGGGAACGAGCTACTTCGCAGCCACCGGGCCGGTGTCGCCGCTCGAGCACACCTGGTCGCTGGCCATCGAGGAGCAGTTCTACGTCGTGTGGCCGATAGTGCTCGCCGGCGTGCTGTGGCTCGCGAGCCGCGGCGCGCGCGGTTCGGGCCGGCGCCCGCTCCTCGTGCTGCTCGGGGTGACCGTCGCCGGCGCCGTCGCGTCGGCCGTCGATACGGCGGTGCTGTTCGCCGGGGGCCGGAACCTCGACCGCGTCTACTACGGCACCGACACCCGGGCGGCCAGTCTGCTGATCGGGGCGTCGCTGGCGATCGGCCTTGCGATCGCCAGCGCCCGCTCGCGGTCGGTCCCGGGGCCCGATGGCGCCCGGGCGGCCACCGGCGCCGGCACGGCACGCCGGCGCGCTCTTGCCGCCGGCGCTCTGGTGGCGCTCGGCGCGGTGCTCGCGGCGGCCGCGATCGCCGAGGGGTCGGACGGCTGGCTTTACCCGTACGGCCTCCTGGCGCTCGACGGCGCCGTCGTGCTGCTGATCCTGGCCGCGGTGACTCAGCCGGCGTCGCTCGCTGCGCGGGCGCTCGCCTGGGGGCCGCTGCGGGGGCTCGGCAAGATCTCCTACGGGCTGTATCTGTGGCATTTCCCGCTGTTCCTGTGGCTGACCGCGGGCGCGGTCGGGTTCGGCGGGACGCCGCTGCTGCTCGTCAGGCTCGGGGTTACGCTGGCCGTGAGCACGGCGTCGTACTTCCTGATCGAGCAGCCGATCCGCCAGCGCCGGCGGCCGACCTGGCTGATCCGGACGCTGACGCCGCTGGCGGCCGGTGGAGCGGTGGCGGCGCTGCTGCTCGCCTCTTCGGCCGACCAGTTGCCGGTCGGGGTTCCCGCCGCGGCCACCCTGCCCCAGCCCCCGCCGCAGCTCCGCGGCCACGACCCGTCGTGCACGGTGGCGCTGAAGGATGCCCCTGACTACGGCATGGCACCGATCCCCGAGAGCAAGGAGACCCAGTTCGTGTACACGGCGCTGGGCGCGCATCAGCTGACCTGGAGCGGGTCGGGTCAGAAGACCTTCCAGACGTGTCCGCCCAAGCGGGTGCTGATGGTAGGCGACTCGCTGGCGTTCACGCTGGGCGTGCCTTGGCTGGGCGACGAGGACCGCTACGGCATCCAGCTCGCGGACGCGGCCCTTCTCGGGTGTGCGTTCACCACCAAGGGCGAGCTCGACGTCGATGGCACCTGGACGGCGCAGTCGGAGGGCTGTCCGACCGCCGCCGAGCACTGGGCCGCGGAGGCTCGCGCGCTTGACGCCAAGGAGGTGGTCGTCGAGCTCGGGTACCGGGACACGCTCGACTGGAAGATCGACGGCAAGGTCGTCCACCTCGGTCAGCCCGGATTCGACGCCTCGGTCCAGAGGCAGATCGATCGCTTCGTGCAGATCATGGGCGCCGGCGGCCGCAAGATCCTGTTCCTCTCGATCCCCTACGTCGACCCGCCCAGCCTCCCGGACGGCTCGCCGGCGCCGCAGGCCTCGCCGGCGCGCCATGCGCTGATCAACTCGATGCTCGAGCAGGCCGCTCGCCGCCATCCCTCGACGGTGTCGGTGCTCGACATCGACCAGACGGTCTCGCCTGGGAACCACTACAACGCCAAGGTCAACGGCCAGCTGTGCCGGTTCGACGGGGTCCACTTCAGCGCCTACTGCAGCGAACTGCTCGAACCTCGCGCGCTCGGCGAGGCTCGCAAGCTGCTCGGCTGACGGCTCGATCTGCGCTCGGCGAGGTCCGACGGTCAGCTGACCGCGACGTTACTTTCCTAGGGTGCGTCGATATCTCTGGGTGCCAATAGCTTGTCTCCTGCTGCTCAGGATCGGCGGCTCGCTGCTCGACCCCGATCCCCCGGCGGCGGCGACCTCGGGCCCGGTGCCAGCGGGAAGCCACTGGATCGCGACGTGGGGCACGAGTCCGCAGGCCGCGACCGCCGGCAACCTCTCCCGAGCCGGCTTCAGTGACGCGACGATCCGCGAGGTCGTGCTGGCCAGCGCCGGCGGGGTCAGGGTCAGGGTGCGGCTCACGAACGCTTTCGGCAGCGGACCCCTGCGGATTGGGGCTGCGGCGATCGCGCTTGACCGCAGCGGCCCTAAGACTCGTCGCCGGCAGTTCGCGCGCGCTGTCCTTCGCCGGCCGCCGCTCGGTCCTGATTCCCCCGGGCGACGAGGCGACCAGCGATCCGGTGAGGCTCGCGATCCAGCCGGCGACCCGTGTGGCCGTCAGCATCTTCCTCCCGCGCGCGACCGGCCCCGCCACCCAGCACGCTGACGCCGAGCAGGTCAACTACGTCGCAGCCGGCGCCCATACGGCCGGCGCTTCCAAAGCCTTCAAGGTCCGCACGCGCTCCTGGTACTTCCTCGCCGGCGTCGACGTGCTCGGTTCGCGGCGCGCGCTGGGCTCGGTCGTCGCGCTCGGCGACTCGATCACCGACGGCGTCGGCTCTCCGCTGGGCAAAAACGAGCGCTGGCCGGACGACCTCGCCAACCGGCTCGACGCTGTTTCGGGGGCGACGCTGGCCGTCGTCGACGAGGGGATCGGCGGCAACCGGGTCCTCAACGACTCGGTGTGCTGCGGCGTGAGCGTCCTCGCGCGGTTCGAGCGCGACGTGCTCGGCCAGACCGGCGTCCGGGACGTGATCCTGCTCGAGGGAATCAACGACATCGGATACAGCCAGAGTCACAATCCGCTGACCGCGCCGCACACCGACGTCTCCGCACTTCAGATCGTCGAGGGGTATGAGCGGATCATCACCCTCGCGCACGCTGCCGGGCTGCGGATCTTCGGCGCGACGTTGACACCATTCGAAGGCGCGCGCTACTGGACGCCGGCGGGAGAGGCCAAGCGCGACGCGGTCAACAACTGGATCCGCACGAGCGGCGCGTTCGACGGCGTGATCGACTTCGCCGGCGCCGTCGCTGACCAGGGCGAGCCCGACCGGCTCAACCCCGACCTACGACAGCGGCGATCATCTGCATCCGAACGGGGCCGGATACCGGGCGATGGCCGCCGCCGTCGACGTCCCCGCGCTGATCGCCGCGGGCTGACGCCGCTCAGGACCTCGGCGCGTCGTCAGCGGGGACCCGGGCTAGAGCGAGATCCGCCGCCCTGCGCGCCCGGGCCGCGCCAGCGCGGCGTGGGCCTCGGCCAGCGCCGCGAGCCGCTCGCGGACGCCCTCACGCACCGGGGACGCCCGCCCCGCCGCCGCCTCGACGTGCACGAGCATGTGCTCACCGGTCGCCACCGGCTGAGCCTCGCCCCGGCGGACGATCGTGTGGAACAGGAGCAGCCGCCTGTCGTCCCACCCGAGCACCTGGGTGGTCGTCTCGACGCCGTCGCCCGCATAAAGCTGGCCCACGTGGCAGATGTGCGTCTCAACCGTGTAGTAGCTGCCGCCGGCGTCGAGGTAGCCGGCGTCGACGCCGATCAAGCGGAGCAGCGCATCGGTCGCGTCGCCGAACAGCTCCAGGTAGCGGAACTCGGTGACATGGCCGTTGTAGTCGATCCAATCCGCGGGAACCTCGCGCGCCAGCAGCCGCAGTGGCGCCCCCGGCCCGCCGTCGACGGCTTCGTCTGACCCGGGCGCCGAGGCCACGGCGCCTACTCGTCCGCCGGCACGGCCCGCGTATCCGCCGGCGCGGCGTCTCCGTTCACCTGCGCCGGCCCGGCGTCGGGGTCGCGCACGACCGGCCCGGCGTCGATCGCCTCGTCGAGGCAACGGAGGACGTAGCCGTAGCGCAGCATCCGCTCGATCCGGTCCCGCCCCAACTCTCGCCAGGTGATCTCTTTCTGGAGCTGGCGCTGCAACTTGTTCGCGGCGGTGGCGACGTAGCTGCTCCAGACCTCCTGCGGGAGCGTCATCACCGTCTCGAACTTATCCGTTGCGAGGGTCCGGACGGGATCGGCCAGCCGCTTGATCGCCGCCGGGTCCCCACCGATCCGCTCGACGTCGGGTCGGGCGCTGAGCCCGAACGCCGCCGGCCGGAGCGTCGGCTGCTCGGTCGGTTCGACCAGCACGACTCGGGACGAGTAGCCGGCAACGAGCGCGATGCGAAGGCCGCGCTGGGCCTCCTCCCCCGCCTCCTCGCGGGCCGTGTAGCTCTCGACGAGCCGTACACCGAGCGGTGCCGTCACCGGGCTGAGGTTCTCGAGCCGTCCGGCGAAGCTGGCGGCGGCCTCCCACACCTCTTTGATCCATTTGCGGGCACCGCGCGAGAGCGTTTTGTGCAACTCACGGCTGGTCATTCGCCACGACTGTCGCTGGGCTCGGCGCCGCCCCCTCATCGGGCGCACCCTACTCGCCCAGGAGGCGTCGGCCGAGGTAGTCCCACAGCATCGCCCGCTGCCGATCGGACCACACGGTCTCGCGTTTTCGGAGCGCCTCGTCGTCCGAGGACCAGCGCTGCGGCCCGCCCAGGGCGTGGGTCAGCATCTGCTGGTGCGCCGCCTTCTCGAGCAGCACGGCGCGGATGACCGCGTCGCGCACGTCCTGTCCCGCGGTGACGATTCCGTGGTTGACGAGCAGCAGCGCGTCCAGGTCGCCGAGCGCGGCGGCGACTTCGGTCCCCATCTCGGTGGTGACGATCAGCTCGGCGGTCCTCGTGTAGCGCGGCACGTCCGGCGGGACGAACAGCGTGCCGGCGTGTGACAACGGCCGCACGGGCTGTCCGCTCGCGCCGATCGCGATCGAGTGCGGGGGGTGCGAGTGGACGACGCTCCCTGCATCGGGCCGCGCTCGCATGACCTCGGTATGGATCGGCCACTCGATGTGGCGCTGGAAGTCGCCGGCGAGCACCTCCCCGTCGAAGCCGACGAGGATGATCCGATCCGCGGTGACCTCCTCGAACCCGAACGTGGCCGCCTTCATCCACACGCCCCGACCGTCGGGGTCACGGGCGGACACGTGGCCCCAGATGAAGTCGTCGTGACCGTTAGCGCCGAGGATGCGGCAGCCGAGGGCGACCAACTCTCGGAGCTCGTCGATGGTTTCCGGCTCGGTCATGGGCATGCCTCAAATCTCATGGAGACCCAGGTAGTCGGTCGTTGGGTGGCGGTCGCGTGTTGCGCGCTGTCCGCGGAGAATGACATCCGGGGCGGATGGGAACATGTGTTCGTGTCGTACGTCGAACTCCACTGCCACTCCGCATTCTCGTTCCTCGACGGCGCCTCGCTGCCCGACGAGATCGTCCCCGCCGCGCTCGAGCTTGGATACGAGGCGGTTGCCCTGACCGATCACAACTCGGTCTCGGGCTCGATGGAGTTCGCGGTGTCCGCGCGGGCACTCGGGTTGCGTCCGATCCACGGCGCCGAGGTCGATCTTGCCGATGGTCGCCATCTGACGCTGCTCGTGGAGGACGCCGGCGGCTGGTCCAGCCTCTGCCGCATCCTGACGCTCGCGCACGCGCATACGCGAGGGAATGAAAACCCGCCCACCCACCCCCGCCACCCGCCCTCCCGCCCCCGATCCGGCCCCCCTTCGCAGGCATTCGTCGAACTGGCGGACGTCCTGGGCCACGCCGAGGGGCTGATCTGCCTGAGCGGCTGCGCGCTGCGGGGGGTGCACGACGATTTCACTCTCAGGCGCCTGCTCGATGCATTCGGACCAGATCGTCTCCGGGTCGAGCTGCAGCGGCCGTTCCTGTGCGACGATCGTGCCCGAAACCGGCGCCTGGAGCGAGTCGCTGCTCGGCTCGGCGTGCCGTGCGTGGCCACGGGCAACGTCCATGCGCACACGCGCGTTCGAGCCCCGCTTCAGGACGCGCTGGTGGCCGTGCGTCTGCACACAACGCTCGATGCCTCGGAGCCCGAGCGGCGAGGCAACTTCAGCCACGTGCTCGCCTCGCCGGCGGCGATGGCGAGTCGCTTTCCCGACCATCCCGAAGCGGTGGCGGAGACGGCGGCGCTGGCGGAGCGGCTGCGGTTCGATCTGACCAGCGACCTCGGGTACCGCTATCCGGGATCGGAGGACGCGGCGGCGATGCGCAAGCTCTCTGAGCTGTGCCAGTCGCGCCTGCACGACCGATATGAGGGCGCCGGCGAGGTGCGCGCGAGCGCCGCAGCCCGGCTGGAGCAGGAGCTTCAGATCATCGAGCGGCTCGGCCTGCCCGGGTTCTTCCTGCTCCACCACGACATGCTGGAGCTGGCCCGGGAGGTGGCGGTCGAGGTGCGCGGTCCGGGCAGCGTCCGCAGTCTGCTGCCGCCGGGGCGGGGCCGCGGCTCGAGCGTCTCGTCGATCGTCTGCTTCTTGACCGGCCTCTCGCACGTCGACCCGATCGCCAACGACCTGCTGATCGGCCGGTTCCTGAACGAGGAGCTGACCTCGCTGCCCGACATCGACCTCGACTTCCCGCGCGACATCAGGGAGAAGCTGATCCCGCGGGTCCACGAGCGCTACGGCCACGACCGCTCGGCGCTGGTGGCGGCCTTCCCGACCTACCGCGCCCGCGGGGCGATCCGTGAGCTCGGCAAGGCGCTGGGGCTGCCGCCGGGGGAGATCGAACGCGTGGCCCGGGGCAGCGAGGGGTGGGACGCGCGCGAAGTGGACAAGGACATCGCCTCGGCGTTCGGCATCGAGCCTCGAAGGGCCGCCGAGAACGACGGCCGGCGGGGGGCGACTGGCCGGTGGGCGTGGCTCGCGCGCCTCGCCGCCGAGGCCCATGGGCTGCCGCGCCACCTGAGCCAGCACTCCGGCGGGATGATCGTCGCCACCCGGCCGCTGCTCGACTGCTGCCCGATCGTGCCCGCGGCGATGGAAGGCCGCCAGATCATTCAGTGGGACAAGGATTCCTGCTCGGACGCGGGGTTCCTGAAGATCGATCTGCTCGGGCTCGGGATGCTCTCGGCGGTCGAGCGCTCGGTCGAGATGATCGCGCGCACCCGCGGCAAGCACATCGACCTGAGCCGGATCCCGTATGACGATCCCGCCACCTACGAGTGCATCCAGAGCGCCGACACGACCGGGGTGTTCCAGATCGAGAGCCGGGCGCAGATGCAGTCGCTGTACCGCACCCGGCCGGAGAACCTCAAGGACATCACGATCCAGGTCGCGATCGTCCGACCGGGGCCGATCCAGGGAGGCGCGGTCAATCCGTACATCGAGCGCCGCCAGCGCCTGCGCGTCGATCCCGACTTCGAGATCCCCTACGAGCATCCGTCGCTCGAGCCGGCGCTGCGCGAGACGCTCGGCTCGATCATCTTCCAGGACCAGGTGATCGAGGTGGCGATCGCGTTCGCGGGGTTCTCGCCCGGAGAGGCGGAGGGGCTGCGGCGGGCGATGAGCCGCAAGCGCTCGGACGCGGCGATCGAGGCCTACCACAAGCGCTTCGTCGCCGGCGCACGCCGCCGGCACGGAGTCGACGAGGAGACCGCGGAGCGGGTGTTCGCGATGGTCCGCGGCTTCTCGGGGTTCGGTTTCCCGAAGGCGCACGGCGCCGCGTTCGGCCTGCTCGCCTACCAGTCGACCTGGCTGCGCGTCCACTACGGGCCGGAGTTCCTGTGCTCGCTGCTGAACGAGCAGCCGATGGGCTTCTACCCACCCGACGCGCTCGTCCACGAGGCCCAGCGGCGGGGAATCGAGGTGCTGCCCCCGGACGTCAACGAGAGCGCTGCGCTCTGTGAAATGGAGAGTGGGCGAGTGCGCATCGGCCTCGGCTATGTCCGCGGCGTCGCCGAGCAGGAGGTGACCGAGCTGGTTGCGGTCCGGGAGGCGGGAGGAAGGTTTCGAACGCTCGCCGATCTCGCCTCACGGGCAAGCTCGAGTGCCTCCTCGCTGGAGATGCTCGCCTGGTCGGGGGCGTGCGACTCGCTCGTGGCCGGCGCGTCGGGTTCGGCGCGCCGCATCGCCCTGTGGCAGCTCGGCGTGGCGACGCCGGGGAGAAGGGTGCCCGGCGGGGTGCAGTTGGCGCTCCCACTCGACCTGCCGGCGCCACCGGAGCTGCGCTCGCTGACGCCGTGGGAGTCGATGCTCGCCGATTACGGCACGATCGGGCTGACGTCGCATGCGCATCCGATCGCGCTGCTGCGAAACCGGTTGCCCGCCGGCATCGTCACGAGCCGCGAGCTCGATGAGCTGCGCCACGGCACCCGCCTCAAGGTTGGAGGCCTCGTGGTGGCCCGCCAGCGCCCCGGCACGGCCAACGGGATCGTGTTCGTGCTGCTCGAGGACGAGTTCGGGACGATCAACCTGATCGTCCCCGCACCGGTCTATGACCGCCACCGGCTGACGGTGAGGACCGAGCCGCTGATGATCGCCGAAGGCAGGTTGGAGAGGCACCCGGCGGCCGGCGGCGCGATCAACATCCTGGTCGATCAGGTCCAGCCGATCTCGGCTCCCGACCACCTGGTCGCCGAGATCAAGGACTTCTCGATGCTCGACGAGCAGGTGCGCCGGGGGCTCGCGGAGCAGAGGAGCTCGCGCGAGACAGATGCAGATGCCGAGGACTTCCGGGCTGTCGCCCCTCCGATCATGAGCTTCGCCTCCGGACGGCGGCGGTAGCGAATGTCATGGCCGCCGGTGATCCGTTCGCCGGGTCGGCGCGGTAAGGTGCCGATCCGTGCTCGCCGTCCTTCTGTTCGCTGCCTTCTGGGCCGTGCTCGGCGTCGGGGTGGTCTACTTCGGCGTTCGCAGCCGCTCCAGCCCGGACGCGAAGGGGCTCGGGTATCGAGGCCGTCGGACGCTGGGCTGGGTCCTGGCAATCACATATGTCGCCTTCGGGATCGCGATCCCGACCGTGATCCTGCTCGGAAACCGCAACAACGCCAACGCGCAGGTCGGCGGGATCAACTGACCGCAGCCGAGAAGCATGGACGCGAGATATTCGGCGACCGGTGCGCGGTCTGCCACACGCTGGCCGCGGCCAACGCGGTCGGCAAGGTCGGGCCCAACCTCGACGTGATCCAGCCGACCGAGCAGCTCGTGCTCCACACGATCGAGAACGGATGTCTTCAGAATCCACCCTCAGGCAGCCAGGAGGCATGCCTGGGTCAGGGAACGATGCCCGCCGATGTCGTGCAGGGGATCGACGCCACGGAGGTGGCGCAGTTCGTTAGCAAAGTCGCCGGCAAGGAGTAGGTGCCGGCCCCGGCGCCGGGCTGGCTGCACGGCCAGGCCGCATCTTGCGCGGAAATGGTCAGGAATGAGACTGCGTTCCGTCCGCGCCCGATGTTAGGATCGCCGCTCGAAAGCTGAATCCCGCGCCGCTCGACTTGCGAGCGGCGGGAGCGGGGGACCCAGGTTGTTGGGGCGAATCGTCTTCGTCACGTAGCGCCATCTTTCGGCGCGAGCCCGTCAGCTAACCCCGTAAGTACGAGAAAGAGGTCGGCCAAATGCCCCAAGCTGGCGCTACTGCGCGCCCGCGTCCGAACGTCGCACCGTGGTGGGAGGAACTCGACAGCGAGGCCTTCCGTGAGTTCCGCGCTGCCTCGACCGCCGACGCGGAGGCCAGCGCCAACGCCAACGCCAACGCCGATGCCGACGAGCCGGCCGTCCCGGCGCCAGAGCCCCAGCCCGAGCGCCAGGTGACCTGGGCGCCGCGCGCGGCCAACGGTCGCCGCACCGTCTACATCACCGGCCGTGGCGTTGAGCAGAATCTGCCCATCGCCCGGAACCTGCCCGTCGATCGCCCGACGCTGCGCCGGCACGAGCGCGCGGGGTTCAGGCCCGACCGGGCGGCCATGTGGGCCGTGCTGCTCGGGTTGCTGCTGATTCTCGTCGCGGCCACCAGCGCGCACGCGGCCGTTATGGCTCAGCTCGTGCGCTGAGCACCCGGCCGGCGCCGAGACGCCAAGCTCAGCTCGCCTTGCCGGCGGTTACCCGCTCGCCGGCGCCGAGAGACCAGCGTCCGCCCGCTGAAGCGAGCCCTTACTGAGCTCGCATCCCGGGCTGATCCAGTCTTTATGGCCCGACGTATATAAGGAGTAGGCCGGTGGTTTTGGCCACCGGTGGCGCGGACTGTTGGGCGCGAGTGAAGGCGCACGAAAAGTAGTGCGAGCCCCACTTGTGCGCCCGGCCTGGCGCAACTAAACTTATCAACCGTAAGCAGGTCTCGAAAGTGAAGGGCATTGAGGCCCTTCCCTCAGCCCCCCTGGACCTACTGGTGGTCAACTATGAAGACTTCGATGAGCAGATTCCAAATCCACGACGATCTGACCGCGCCTGAGGGTTCGGTCCCGGTGTTACGAGGTGCGCTCGCGACGGGCGGTCAGCTGCCGAACTTCCTCGGCGTGCTGGCGGGTTCGCCCGCTGCGCTGAGGGCGTACGCTCGCTTCCGCTCGGAACTGCGCCACGGCAAGCTGACGCTGCCGACGCTAGAGCGGATCGCGCTCGCGGTTGCCGAGTACTACCAGTCCGAGCCGGGCATCGCGATGCACTCGCGGACCGGCCGGGCGGCGGGGCTGGCGCTCGACGAGGTCGCGATGGCGCGGCAGTTCAGCTCGAAAGATCCCCGTGAGGCGGCGCTGCTGCGCTACCTGCACGCGTTGCTCGAGGAGCGCGGCCGTGCCCCGATGCACCTCCACGAGGAGGCGCGCGAGGCCGGCTGGGACGACGAGCAGATCCTGGAGGCGATCGCGACCGTTTCCCTCGAAGGGTTCACCGCGATGGTGAACGTAGCGGGGGATGTGCCCGTCGACGGCTCGAGTGAGGCCTCGCGCGCGTTGCAAGCAGCGTAAGCTTTGACGACGCATGGGAGCGCCCGAGGACACGGCGGAGTCTGATCGCGGCGACCTTCGCTCGAATGGTTGCTGTCCGCTGTACCACGAGGCGGTGGAGCTGGTCGGCCGGCGGTGGACGGGAGCGATCCTCGCGGTCCTGATGGAGGGCGCGCTGCGCTTCTCGGAGATCGCCCAGGCGGTCCCCGAGCTGTCGGACCGGCTCCTGTCCGAGCGGATGAAGGAGCTCGAGCGGCGCGGGATGGTAGAGCGAACCGTGATCTCGGGCCCGCCGCTGAGGGTTGAGTACGAGCTCTCCCAGATGGGGCGCGAGCTCGAGCCGGCATTGGCGGAGATACAGCGCTGGGCCAACCGCTGGCTCGGCGAGCGCAGCCTTTCCGCCCACCTGTAAGCAAGCAAGTAACGTTCGCCGCTCGATGGCGGCCACGGCTTCCCCTCTCACCGCAGATGATGTGCGGGCGCTCGTCGAAGAGCGCAACATCCGGTTCATCCGGCTGTGGTTCACCGACATCCTCGGCCAGCTGAAGGCGTTCTCGATCAACGCCACCGAGCTCGCCGACGCTTTCGAGGGCGGGATGGGGTTCGACGGCTCGTCGATTACGGGCTTCAACCCGATCGAGGAGTCGGACATGATCGCGATGCCCGACCCGACCACGTTCCGCGTCCTGCCCTGGCGCCCCGAGGAGCAGGGGGTGGCGCGGATGTTCTGCGACATCCAGACCCCCGAGCGCACGCCGTACGAAGGGGACCCGCGCCACGTGCTCCGGCGCGCGGTCGAGCGGGCCAAGGCGATGGGGTTCGACCACTATTACGTCGGCCCCGAGCTCGAGTACTTCTACTTCAAGAGCTCGAAGTCGACCGAGGTGCTCGACGAGGGCGGCTACTTCGACCTGACCACGCTCGACGCCGGCTCGGATCTGCGCCGCGAGACCGTGCTGGCGCTCGACCAGCTCGGGATCCACACCGAGTACGCGCACCACGAGGTCGGCCCCAGCCAGCACGAGATCGACATGCGGTACGCCGACGCGATGAAGATGGCCGACGACTGCATGACCTACCGGATCACGGTCAAGGAATACGCGATGAAGTACGGGCTGCACGCGACGTTCATGCCCAAGCCGCTGTTCGGCAAGAACGGCTCCGGGATGCACACCCACCAGTCGCTGTTCCGCGGCGAGCAGAACGCGTTCTTCGACCCTGAGGACCCGTACTACCTGTCGGACGTGGGCAAGGCGTTCATCGCCGGCCAGCTCCGCCACGCGCGCGAGATCTGCTCGATCTTCGCCCAGTGGGTCAACTCCTACAAGCGGCTCGTGCCCGGCTACGAGGCCCCCGTGTACCTAGCCTGGTCGCGGCGCAACCGCTCGGCGCTCGTGCGCGTGCCGATGTACCACCCGGGGCGCGAGCGCACCACCCGGATGGAGCTGCGGTGCCCGGACCCGGCGTGCAACCCCTACCTGACGTTCGCGGTGCTGCTCCAGGCCGGCCTGGAGGGGATCGAGCACCGCTACGAGCTGCCCGATCCGATGGAGACGAACCTCTACCACCTGTCCTCTGAGGAGCGCCGGCGGCTCGGGATCGAACAGCTCCCGGCCACGCTCGGCGAGGCGATCGAGCTGACCGCCCAGTCCGAGCTGGTCCTGCGCTCGCTCGGTGAGCACGTGTTCAACCGCTACATCGAGATCAAGCGCCAGGAGTGGGAGGACTACCGGGTCCAGGTGACCCCGTGGGAGCTCGAGCGCTACCTCCCCGTGCTCTAGCGAGCCTCCCCGAAACGTTCGACTAGCTCGCTGCCAGCGCCGCCACGAGGTCCTCGGGGCTCGTGACCGGGGCCTGGCAGACGAACCGCTCGCACACGTACGCCGCGGCGTGGCCGTCGACGGGCTCGCGCCCTTCGAGCAGAGGGACGTCGACCGGCGGTTCGCCTGTGCTCCCCGCCGGTGCCCCCTCGCCGGTCGCGAGCACGAGGTGGGGGCGATAGGCGTCGCGGACCACGCGCAGTAGCGGAGCCGCCTCGGACGGAGGACCGACGATCGCGACCTCTTTGACCGGCGCCAGGTAGAAGTCGGCGGCGCCCAGCAGGTGGCCGAACGCGCCCGGATGACGCGCCGCCAGCGGGAACAGCAGCCGCAGCACCCCGAGCGCGTGGCGCTCGTAGCGGCCGTCGCCCGACAGCATCCCCAGCCGGAGCAGGCCGAACGCCGCCGCCGAGTTGCCCGACGGGATCGGCGAGTCCTCGAGGTCCTTGCGCCGCGCCGCGAGCGGCTCGTGATCGGCGGCGGTCGTGAAGAAGCCGCCGCGCTCGGCGTCCGAGAAGCGCTCGATCAGCACGCCGGCGAGCGCCGTCGCTTCGCCATACCACCGCGGGTCGCCGGTCGCCTCGTAGCACGAGATCAGCGCCTCGAGCAGGAACGCGTGATCCTCGAGGTAGGCGTCGAGCCGCGCCTCGCCGTCCTTCCAGCTCCGGAGCAGGCGCCCATCCTCGTCGCGCAGATCCGTGAGCACGAAGGACGCGCACCCGACCGCCGCATCGACGTAGTCCTCGCGTCCGAGCGCCGCGCCCGCCTCGGCCAGCGCCGAGATCATCAGCGCGTTCCAAGCGGTAAGGCGCTTATCGTCGAGACCGGGGCGGACGCGCTCCGACCGCGCCTCGAGCAGCAGCCGCTGGATCTCCGGCAGCTCAGCCGGCTGAGGCCCCCGGGCCTCCAAAACGTTCTCCCCCGGGTGCTCGAAGTTCCCGCGCTCGCTCGCGCCGAAGTACGCGATCGCGACGTCGGCGAGGCCGGCAGGACCGAGCACCGACCGCAGCTCGTCGACCGTCCATACGTAGAACTTGCCCTCGACGCCCTCGGAGTCGGCGTCGAGCGCCGAGCAGAAGCCGCCCTCGGGGCCGCGCATCTCGCGCAGCGCCCAGTCGAGCGTCTCGCGGCAGACTCGCCGGAAGCGCTCGTTGCCCGAGGCCTGCCAGCCGTGCAGGTAGGCGCGCGCCAGCAGCGCGTTGTCGTAGAGCATCTTCTCGAAGTGCGGGACGGTCCAGGTCGCGTCGACCGAGTAGCGCGCGAAGCCGCCCCCGACCTGGTCGTAGATGCCGCCGCGGGCCATCGCCTCGAGCGTCTCGAGCGACATCTCGCGCTCACCGCGCGCCAGCAGCAGCTCGATCACCGACGCCGGTGGGAATTTGGGCCCGCCCACCGCCCCGGCCACCGCGCGCCCGAAGCCACCGTTGACCCGGTCGTACGTGCCCCACAACGAGATCAGCGCGCCGCGCACGAGCTCCTGGGTGATCGGCTCGACCGACGGCTCGAGCCGGGCGGTGGCGCTGAGCGCCTCGACCATCCGTACGCTCTGGTCGAGGATCTGGTCGCGGCGGTTCGACCAGGCGTCGGCGACCCCGTCGAGCACCATCCGCCAGCTCGGCAGCCCGTGGCGGGACTCCGGCGGGAAGTACGTGCCGGCGTAGAACGGGACGCCGTCGGGCGTGAGGAACGCGTTCAGCGGCCAGCCACCGTGCCCGGTCATCGCCTGGCAGGCCTCCATGCAGATCGCGTCGATGTCCGGCCGCTCCTCGCGGTCGACCTTCACGCACACGAACCGCTCGTTCATGGCCGCGGCGACGTCCTCGTCCTCGAACGATTCGTGCGCCATCACGTGACACCAGTGGCACGCCGAGTACCCGATCGAGACGAGCAGCGGACGGTCCTCATTGCGGGCGCGGGCGAGCGCCTCGTCGCCCCACGGCTCCCAGGCGACCGGGTTGTCTTTGTGCTGCAGGAGGTAAGGCGAGCTCTCGCCCCCGAGGCGGTTCGGCACCTTCTCAGGCTACCCGAGGGCAGACCTGGGCAATACGCTGTGTCTGATCGCGCCATTTGAGGAAGGGAACCTGTTGCCAGCACACCATCGCGAGTCGATAAGGGCGCCCGGCGCCCCCGAGGCCGTAGGTCCGTACGTGCACGCCGTTCGCGTCTCCGGCGACCTGTTGTTCTGCTCGGGGCAGATCCCGCTCGACCCGAAGACCGGGGACCTCGTCGGCGCTACCGCCGCCGATCAGGCGGGGCGCTGCCTGGAGAACCTGGCCGCCGTATGCCACGCAGCCGGCACCACGCTCGGCGACGCGGTTCGCCTGACGGTGTACCTGACCGACATGGCGTCGTTCGCCTCGGTCAACGAGGTGTACGAGTCGTTCTTCGAGTCCGATCCGCCGGCGCGAGTCGCGATCGCCGTCGCGGGCCTGCCGCGCGGCGCGCTGGTCGAGATCGACGCGGTGGTGGCGATCCCTGACTGACACGGCCGAACCTCCCCGCGCGAGCGCGAGTGCGACGGCGACCGCGCCGGTCGGCGCCGAGGACATACGCCGCGCCGCCGGGGTGATCGCCGGGATCGTCCGCGAGACGCCGGTGCTGAGTTCCCGCACGCTGAGTGAGCGGTCCGGCGGAACCGTCGCGTTCAAGGCCGAGAACCTGCAGCGGACGGGCTCGTTCAAGCTCCGCGGCGCGTTCACGAAGCTCGCGGCGCTCGGCGACGCGTGCGCCGGGGGCGTGGTCTGTGGCAGCGCCGGCAACCACGCCCAGGCCGTCGCCTACGCGGCCCGGGCGCGCGGCGTGCCGTGCTACGTGTTCATGCCCGAGGGAGCGCCGATCGCCAAGGTCGAGGCGGCCAAGGGGCTCGGCGCGAACGTTCACATGGTCGGCGCGACCGTCGACGACGCGCTCGACGCCGCCTACGAGCGGGCCGCCGCCGACGACCGGATGGCGTTCGTCCACCCGTTCGAGGATCCCGTCGTGATCGCCGGGCAGGGCACGCTCGGGCTCGAGTTGCTCGAGCAGGTACCCGATCTGGCGCGCGTGATCGTGCCCGTCGGCGGCGGCGGGCTCGTCAGCGGCGTGGCGATCGCGGTCAAGTCGGCGCGCCCGTCGATCGAGGTGATCGGCGTCCAGGTGGCCGCCTGCGCCCCGGTGCACGGATCGCTCGCCGCGGGCAAGCCGGTCCCGGTCCGCTCGGCGCTGACGATCGCCGACGGCATCGCGGTGAAGCGTCCGGGCGAGCTGACGCTGTCGCTGATCGACCGCTGGGTCGACGAGATGATGACCGTCGAGGAGGATGAGGTCGCCGAGGCGATGGTGTTCCTGCTCGAGCGCGCCAAGCTCGTCGTCGAGGGCGCCGGCGCGGTCGGCGCCGCGGCGCTGCTGTCGGGCCGGCTGTCGGGCCCCCCGGCGCCGGACGGGACGACGATCGTCGTGCTCTCGGGCGGCAACGTCGACGCCGGGCTGCTGGCCGAGGTGGCGCGGCGACACGAGAGCCAGGCGGGGCGGCGGCTGGTGCTGCTCGCCCGCCTCCCGGATCGCCCCGGCTCACTCGCGCGGCTGCTCGCGCTCGTCGGCGAGCAGGGCGCGAACCTGCTCGACGTCGAGCACATCCGCGAGGGGCTCGACCTGCACGTGCGGGAGACCGCGGTGCATCTCGTGCTCGAGACCCGCGGTCAGGGCCACGCAGAGCGCGTGACCGAGGCCGTGCGCGCCGCCGGGTACGACGAGCCGCGCACGATGCGGTAGTCGCCGCGCCTGCTCGACCATCGCGGCGACGACGCGGCTCTGCTCGTCGGCCTCGGGGTGCCACTGGACCCCGAGCACGAACCGCCGTCCGGCCGCCTCGATCGCCTCGGGCAGGTCGTCGATCGTCGAGTGGCCGGTGACGTCGAGGCCGTCGCCGACGGTGGCGATCCCCTGGTGGTGATGGGACTTGGTCGCGTGCAGCTCCTCGCCGGCGGCGCGCGCGGCGAGCGAGCCGGCGGTCAGCCGCACGTCGTGCTCTGAGCCGTCGAAGCTGCCCGGCGTGCGGCGGTGCTCCTCGTGGCCGAGCTCCTCGGGGAGGTGCTGGCGGAGCGTCCCGCCGAACGCCACGTTGAGCAGCTGCATGCCGCGGCAGATGCCGAGCACGGGCATGTCGCGCTCGACCGCGCGGGTGGCGAGCGCGAGCTCCGCGCGGTCGCGCTCGGGCACGAGATTGTGGGTCGCGGGGTGGGGGTCGGCGCCGTAGCAGGCGGGGTCGATGTCGTTGCCGCCCGCCAGGATCAGCCCGTCGAGCAGGTCGAGCATCTGATCCGGGTCCTCCTCGAAGGCGCCGTCCGGCGGGATCATCACCGCCAGTCCGCCGGCGCGCTGGATCGCGTCGATGTAGCTGAGGGCCAGCAGCGCGGCCTCGCGCCGCTCCCACACCCCCCAGTTCGCGTGGGCCACAGCCGTGCAGATCCCGATCACGGGCCGGTCTTCGGTCATCGCCCTCTCAGGCTAGCCCGCTGGATCTTTCCCGACGCCGTCTTCGGAAGCTCGTCGGCGAAATCGACGATCCGGGGGTACTTGTACGGCGCGGTCTGGCGCTTGACGTGCTCCTGGAGCTCGGTCGCGAGCGCCCGGCCCGGGGCGAACCCGTCGCGCAGGACGACGACCGCGCGCACGACCGCGCCTCGCTCCTCGTCGGGGGCGGCGACGACCGCCGCCTCGGCGACCGCCTCGTGGGAGACGAGCGCCGACTCGACCTCGAACGGGCCGATCCGGTAGCCCGACGAGATGATCAGGTCGTCGGAGCGCCCCTCGAAGTAGAGGTAGCCGTCGTCGTCGACGCTGACCCGGTCGCCGGTCCGCCACGGCTTTCCTGGCCGGCGAGGGCGTGCCGTCGAGATAGCCGACGAAGAACGTCGGGTCGGTCGCGGGGTTGGCCAGCACGAGCTCGCCACCGTCGACTCGCAGGTCGACGCCCGGGAGCGGCCGCCCCATCGAGCCCGGATGGACGGGCTCGCCGGGCGGGTTGCCGGTCAGCTGCCCGGTCTCGGTCTGGCCGTAGCCGTCGCGGATCGCGAGCCCGATCTCGTCGGTGAACGTGCGAATCACCTCGGGGTTGAGCGCCTCGCCGGCGGCCACCAGCGACCGCAGCGCCGGCAGCGGCCTGAGCTGGACGCGCTTGGCGATCACGCGGTACTCGGTCGGCGCCATGCACAGCACGTTGACCTCCTCGGCGGCGAGCAGCTCGAGCCGCTGGGCGGGGTCGAACCGCTCGTCGTGCAGGAGCGCGGCCGCGCCCCGCAGCCACGGCGCGATGAACACGTTCCGCGCCGACTTGGACCAGCCGGTGGCGGCGGTGCACCACACCAGATCGCCCGGGCGGGCGTCGAGCCAGTGCTCGGCCTGGAGCCGCTGGCCGGGCAGGTAGCGCTGGCCGTGGACGATGCCGGTGGGCTCGCCGGTGGTGCCGCTGGTGAACGTGATCAGGCACGGCTCGCTCGGCTCGAGCTCGACCGCGGCGGCCGGCTCGGCGTCGAACAGCGACTCGTCGGGGATCGTCAGCACCGGGCAGCCGGGGCGCGCGCCCGAGATCTCCGACAGGTTCCGCTCGTCGGCCACGATCAGCTTCGGTCCCGCCGCCTCGATCCGCCTTGCGAGGTCCTTGGCGCGGAGCTGCTCGTTGCAGGGGAGCGCGACCGCGCCGATCCGGAAGCAGGCGACCATCGTCAGCACCCACTCGGGGCGGTTGCCGATCACGGTCATCACGACGTCGCCGCGACCCACCCCGTGCCGGACGCGCAGGGTGCTCGCCAGGCGCGCGCTGCGGTCGGCGACCTCGGCGAAGCTCCACTCGCGCCGGCTGCCGTCCCGGGCGAGCTCGACGAGCGCCGTGCTGTCCGGCGCAGCGCCGTCGACGACGTCCCGAGCGAAGTTCATCCCGCGGCAGTGGTCGGTCTGGTCGTGACCTTGCGAAACGGGGCGCAGCTCAGGCCAGTCGTCGTGCAGGATCGGATCGCGGCCGCTGCGGCTGCCGCGCGCGGTTCGGGACCCTGATCGCGTTCGGCGTGCTGATCGTCACCGGGATAGCGATGGCGAGTCACGGGCACCTGTGGAGCGACTCGACGCTCCAGGTCAAGATTGGGCTCGTCGCGCTGGTGGCGGTCCTGATCGGCGCCCACCTGCGCCGGCCCGAATGGCACGCGCTCGACGCCGCGATCTTCCTGGTATCGCTGGCGATCGTGTGGCTCGGGATCGTGGTCGCAGAGTGACCGGATCGTCCTCCCGGCTAGGGCGTTTAGGACACCTCTCAAACATTTGTCCAAATTTATGACGTTTGGTGAAGATTCCGTCACAATTCCGGCTCGGCCGCCGGCGCAAGGGGGCCTAGACCGACAACATGCGGGTTCGGCTCCTTTGGAGCTCGTCAGCGGAGCTGGCGATCGGTCTGGTTGCGGCCGGCGGCGATTCTTTAAGACTCTGTTCCCGTTCCGCGGCAACCGCCTTGGTAAGCTCGCCACGACATGGGGCTGATGACCGGAACCGGACCGCTGGGGCGCGATCCAGCGGGGTCCCTCAACTTCGAGCCGCCGCCTCCGGGACGCGCGCTGTACATCGAGCCGTGCTTCAAGCGGGTCCGGGTGATCGTCGGCGGCGAGACGATCGCCGACAGCCGGCGCACGCTGCTGCTGTCGGAGTCCGGGCACCAGCCGCATCTACTACTTCCCGCCCGAGGACGTCCGCGCCGACGTGCTCGAGCCCTCCGACCGCCACACGCGCTGCCCGAAGAAGGGCGAGGCCTCCTACCACACGATCCGCGCCGGCGACAAGGTCGTCGAGGCCGGCGCCTGGTACTACCCCGAGCCGCTCGAGGGCGCGGAGCCGATCGCCGGCCTGATCGCGTTCTACTGGGACCGCATGGACCAGTGGTTCGAGGAGGACGAGGAGATCTTCGTCCACCCCCGCGACCCGTATCACCGCGTCGACGTGATCCCGACCTCGCGTCACGTCAAGATCTCGCTCGACGGCGAGGTGCTGGCCGAGAGCACGCAGGCGATGGCGCTGTTCGAGTCCAACCTGCCGACGCGCTGGTACCTGCCCGCGCGAGGACGTGTCCGCCGAGCTGGAGCCCACCGACACCGTCACGAGCTGCCCGTACAAGGGCACCGCCAGCTACTACGCGGTCCGGCGTGAGAACGGCGAGACCGTCAAGGACCTGATCTGGTACTACGACGATCCGCTCCGAGCGGCCGACCGGATCGCCGGGAGGCTGTGCTTCTTCAACGAGCGCTGCGACGTCGAGGTCGACGGCGAGCTCGAGGGCCGGCCCGACACCACCTGGAAGCACGGGGTCAAGTCAGAAGCCCCCGGCGGCCGCCCGCACCTGAGCCTCGCGGCCCGCCGGCTGGGTATCCTCGGCTGCTCCCTGAGACCCTGAGGAGCAACACGACAATGGCGATCGCGACCCCCTACACCGACAGGACCGACGAGCAGAAGGCGATCTGCGAGATGGTCCGCCAGTTCGCCGACGAGCAGATCCTCCCCAACGCCGAGCACTACGACCACGAGGACAGTTCCCCGAGCCGATCGTCGAGCAGATGAAGGAGCTCGGGCTGTTCGGGGTCACGATCCCCGAGGAGTTCGACGGGATGGGGCTCGACCTGACGACCTACGCGATGATCGTCGAGGAGCTCTCGCGCGGGTGGATCTCGATCTCGGGGATCGTCAACACGCACTTCATCGGCTCCTACCTGCTGATGAAGTTCGGCACCGACGAGCAGAAGCAGAAGTACCTGCCGAAGATGGCCACCGGCGAGATGCGCGCCGCGTTCAGCCTGTCCGAGCCCGAGCTCGGGTCCGATGTGGCGGCGATCAAGACCTCGGCCAAGAAGCTTTCCGACGGCGACGCCTACGAGATCAACGGCACGAAGATGTGGGTCACGAACGGGCTGCGGTCTTCGCTGGTGTTCGTGCTGGTCCGGACCGACCCGAACGCCGAGCCCAAGCACCGCGGGTTGACCTGCTTCATCGCCGAGAAGGAGCCCGGGGTCAGCGAGAACACCGGCGACTACAAGGGCTTCAACGTCCCGCCCAAGATCAAGAAGATGGGCTACAAGGGCGTCGAGTCGACCGAGCTCGTGTTCGACGGCTACCGCTGCCCGGCCGAGAACATCCTCGGCGGCGAGGAGGCCGGCCTGAACAAGGGCTTCGGGCAGATGATGGACGCGCTCGAGCTCGGCCGGGTCAACGTCGCCGCGCGCGGCGTCGGGCTCGCGCAGCGCGCGCTCGAGCTCGCGCTGAGGTACAGCCAGGAGCGGCGGACGTTCGGCAAGCCGATCGCCCAGCACCAGGCGATCCAGTTCAAGCTCGCCGACATGGCCACCCAGGTCGAGGCCGCGCGCCTGCTGACCCACCGCGCGGCGCGGATGAAGGACGCCGGCGAGCGCTCGGACATCGAGGCCGGGATGGCCAAGCTGTTCGCGTCGGAGGCCGGCCGCTTCTGCGCCGAGGAGTGCCTGCGGATCCACGGCGGCTACGGCTACTCCAAGGAGTACGAGATCGAGCGGATCTACCGCGACGCGCCGCTGCTGCTGATCGGCGAGGGAACCTCCGAGATCCAGCGGATGGTGATCGGGCGAAAGCTGCTGGAGCGCAACAAGATCTGAGACCTCCCCGAACTTTCGCCTTCGGGCGAAAGCTCCTGGAGCGCAACAAGATTTGAACCCGCCCACCCACCCCCCACCACCATGGCCGACACCAAGTCCCTGATCGAGACCGCGGTCACGCGGTTCCTGGAGGAGGTCCCGGCGCTCGCCAACCTCAAGCTGGTGGCGGGCCTCGAGCTACGCGCGCGCGGCGAGCCGCAGCTCTACCGCGTCGAGCTGCCCGGGCCGAAGGTGACCAAGGGCTTCGCGACCGACGCCAAGGTGAACATCTCCGTGTCGCGCTCGCACTTCAACGAGCTCGCCACCAAGGGTCACATCCGCGACTGGCGCGAGGCGTTCGAGCACGGCGAGGCGCAGGCGACCGGGATCGAGCAGGTGATGAAGCTGATCGTGAACGTGGTCGAGCGCCAGGAGGAGCGCTCGCGCACACGCAAGGCGCATCACTAGCGCCGCGGCCGCGAGCTCCTCGGCCTCTGACAGCTGCTCCTCGACGAGCGCGAGACCGGCGTCCCAGAACCCGGGGTCGGTCAGGTCGATACCGACGATCTCCGCCAGCTGCTCGGGGCTGCGCGATCCGCCGGCCGACAGCAGCTCGATGTAGCGCGGGACGAACGGATCGCCCTCGTGCAGGTAGCGGCTGTAGACCGACAGCGCCAGCAGCAGCCCGTACGCGTAGGCGTACACGTAGCCGGGCGTGTTCATGAAGTGCGGCACGTAGGACCACCACATCCGGTAGCCGCCGGTGATCTCGCACCGAGTCGCCGAACAGCTCGGACTGGGTCTCGACCCAGATGTCGCACAGCCGGTCGGCCGACAGCTCGCCCTCGGCGCGCCGGCGCGTGTGCACGAGGTGCTCGAAGCGGTTCATCGCCATCTGGCGGAACACGGTCGCGATCGCGCCGTCGACCCGCTCGGCGAGCAGGCGCGAGCCGGCGCTCGTCGTCGGTGACCTCGGCGAGCATCCGCCCGAACACGAGCTCCTCGCCGAACACCGACGCGGTCTCGGCCAGCGTCAGCGGCGTCGATTGGTGGAACACGCCCTGCGGCCGCGCGAGCGTCGCGTGGAGGCCGTGCCCGAGCTCGTGCGCCATCGTCAGCACGTCGCGGCGGGTGGCGGTGAAGTTCAGCATGACGTACGGGTGCACGCTCGGGACCGCGTAAGAGCAGAACGCTCCGCCGCGCTTGTGGGGCCGCGTGGGCGCGTCGATCCAGCGCTCGTCGAAGAACCGGCGGGTGACGTCGCCGGCGACGGGCGAGAACGACTGGTAGGTGTCGAGCACGAGGTCTCGCGCATCGCCGAACGAGTACGAGACGTCCTGCGCGAGAACCGGGGCCGAGCGGTCGTAGTCGGCGAGCCGCTCGACCCCGATCAGCTTGGCCTTCAGCCGGTACCAGCGCTGGGGGATGTCGAAGCGGTTGCGGACCGCCTCGATCAGCGCCATCACGGACTCGTCGGAGGCCTCGTTGGCGAGGTTGCGGCTCGCCAGCCAGTTCGGGTAGTGGCGCAGCCGATCCTCGACCGACTTGTCGTAGACGAGCGTGTTGTAGATGAACCCGCGGGTGCGCAGCCCCGGCTCGAGCGCGGTCGATACGGCGTCAGCGGCGGCCCGGCGGACCTCGCGGTCGGATGACTGCAGCCGGCTGAGCGCGACCTCGAGCGTCAGCTCCTGGTCGTCGAGGTCGACGCGGATCGCGGAGCACAGCTCGCCGAACAGCCGGCTCCACGCGCCTTGGCTCGAGATCGACTTCTCGGCGAGGATCTTCTCCTCGGGCTCGGACAGCAGGTGGGGGCGATAGCGCCGGGCGCTGTGCAGGTGGTGGCGGTAGCGGTCGAGCTCCCCGGTCGCGAGTAGGGCATCGGCGGTCTGATCGTCGACCCCGGCCCACTCGAGCTCGAAGAACAGCAGCTTCGTCTCGATCTCGGTGGCGCGCTCCTGGATGAGCTGTAGCAGCGCCCCCCGCGCGGGGTCGGCGGTGTCGGTGGCGAACTGAAGGCTTGCGAACGAACCGGCACGCCCGACGAGCTCGTAGATCTCCTCGAGCTCGTGCATCGCCGCGCGCAGCCGGTCGGCGTCGAGCTCTGAGACCTTGCCGGCGTACGTCGCGGCGAACTGCGACGCGCGCTCATTCGCGTCCTCGAGCTGGCGCTCGGCGCCGGCGCGGTCCTCGCCGTCGACGAGCGGGGCGAGGTCCCACTCGGTTTCGAGCAGCTCGGGGTCGGCCAGGAGGTCGGTAGCTGTTGTCATGGATACGAGCTTACCTTCAGCTTTGCGGACACCTGGCAACGTCGAGCGGGCCACGCAGCCGGAACACGACGACCGGCTGGCCGAGGGCCATCTCGCTGAACACGCGCGTGGCGGCAGGGTCGGTCGCGGTCCACCGGGTTTCGGGCGAGGAGCTGAGCACGTTTGGGTGCCAAGGGTCGCGAGCGGGTGTAGTGATGAGGTATTTCAGGTGGTCGGAGTTCACCTGTGCCCGCCATCGAGCACAGGTGGCGACCTGAGTGAACGACCCATGCGGACCGCGCTCGGCCACGTACTGCACGCGGTTGGAGTCGTCGAGGCCGTAGAGCGGATAGGCGAAGAAGCCGCCGAACGTGCCGACGACACCGACGCGCGCGTGGTGGACCGTCCGGAACAGCGCCCACACCCTGGCCAGGTACGAGACGCTCGGCTGGTACGCGTACCGACCGCGCAGGTAGTGGCCCTGCAGGCGGTAGCCCGCGGCGGCGCCGGCGACGAGCACCAGCCCGATCGCGGCGACGGCGGTGGCGAGCGCCGGTGACACGCGAGCCTGCCGGCCGAGTGCGACCAGGGCGAGCACCGCGAGCGCCGCCGCACCGATCACGATCGCCCCCGCCGCATGCGCGTTCGGCCACAGCTGGGGCTGCGCCACCGTGCCGGCGAGCAGGACGGCGAGCGCCACCACGACCCCGGTTCGGGTCGCTGCGGACGAGGACAGTGCCGGCGCGAGCGGCGCCACCGTCAGCGCCAGCGCGAGCGCCGGCGCGAGGTAGCGCAGGTTGAACGCGAACCCGAGCGGGTTGCCGGCGGGGCCGGCGGCGGTCTCGGGCGTGATCAGGTACGCCGCGAGCGAGAAGAGCGCGACGAACCCGAGCATCCGGACGAGTGCTTGGGAAGAAACTCCCATATGGACGGGGTTTCTTCCCAAGCGCTCGCGGGTGGGGGCGGGGCGCGCGCGGGTGAGCGCGCCGGCGGCCGGGAGTAGGCAAAGCAGCGGGCCGATGATCGCCACCGCCAGCACGGCCCACCACCAGCGGCCGAGGCCGGACGCGAGCGCCGGCTCGAAGAAGCGGCTCCACAGGTGGCCTCCATGCGTCAGGTAGTGCGCCACCGAAAATCCGGTCTGCTGCTGGAGCGGCGGCGCCGGCGTCGGGAGGATCCCGGCGACGCTCGTCCACGGCAGCGGGTTTCCGACCGCGATCAGGTTGCGGGCGTACCAGAACCCGCCGGCGAGGATCAGCGGCCCGAGCCACAGGCCGGCGGTCGCGAGCCGCCGGCCCCGCGGCGCGATCACGATCACGCCGACGGTCAGCGCGAGCACCGGCGCGAGCACGGTCAGCTTCACGCCGACCGCGAGCCCCGCCGCGACCGCCGCCAGCACCCGCGCCGCGGGCCGCTCGGAGTCGCGCATCAAGAGCGCCACCGCCGCCAGCAGGAAGAACAACGCGACGACGTCGTTGGCGGCGCTGCCCGCCTGCGAGTAGTCGACCATCGTCGTCGCCATCGCGAGCGCCGCGCCGAGCATCGTGCCGGCGCCGACCCCGCGGGGGCGTCCGATGCAGTACGCCGCGAGCAGCACAAGCCCGAGCCACACCAGGTTCAGCCCCGGCGACAGCGTGTCGCGTCCGAGCAGCACGATCCCGAGGCCGTGGATCATCTCCGCGGTGGCGGGATAGAACGGCGTCAGGTACTCGACGTCGGTGAACCGCAACCCCGTGACGCTCCCGGTCTGCGCGAAGCTCGCCGCCCAGGGCAGGTGGTACCAGAGCGAGTCGAACCCGCGGATGCCGACGTCGTAGGACTGGATCGTCAGCGCCCCCCACTCGGCGATCACGACCGCGCCGGCGAGGAGGGCGACCCCGAGGATGACCGCGGCGAGCGGCCCGGCGCCCGCGTCGGCATGCCGGTGGCGCGGTCGGCCTGCGTCCCGCCCAGCGCCCGCACGCCGGCGACTCCCACGAGCGCGCACGCGATCACGATCGGGCCGAGCTCGAACAGCCCGACCGCGCCGAGCACCTCGAGGATCCCGACGAGCAGCGCCAGCCCGATCACAGTCTCGGCCAGACGCGCCGGCGCCCCCGTCCAGTCGCCGAGCCAGCGCCGGCGAACCGCGACCGCCGCGGCCGCGAGCGAGCCGACGACGACGAGCAGCGCCGCGGCGCCGAGCGCGTAGCGGCCGACGCTCGTGTTCACGCTCGCCACCACAGGACGCGATCGGGCTCGAGGGACAGCACCGGACCGGCGGGCGGTCGCTCGCGATACGGCGGGTAGCGCTCGATCAGCGCCGCGATCGCGTCGGGCGCGTCGGCGGCGGCGAGGATCGCCACCGGGCCGATCGCCTGGACCCAGCACAGGCGCGACCAATCGTCGTCGTAGTGGTCGACGGTCAGCGCCGCGCGGGGCCGGGCGCGCAGCCAGCGCACGCGCGCGAGTGCCTCCGCCGGGACCCGCTTGGGCTTGTGATCGATCGCGGTCACGATCGCCCCGCCCGCGAGCGCAAAGGTCACCGGGAGCACTCGCGGCGTGCCCTCGTCGTCGGCGATTCCGAGCCGCGCCACCCGCGAGCTCTCGAGCAGCGCCCGGGCCCAACCGGGGAGCTCGGCTACGCTAGCGCTGCTTCCCATGACCGCGCGAAGACTAGGCGTCGCCGGCGCGCTTGCACTCGCCGCGACATTGGCCGGGTGCGGCAGCAGCCAGGTCGATCGCACCCCCACCGCCAGCGCCGTGCCGCTCGTGCCCGGCGCCCAGATCGCCACGCAGGTGCGCGAGTGCGACTCGGGCTCGCACCCGTTCTGCACGATCGAGCTGGTCGTGCTCGATCACGGCTACCCGTCATCGGACATCCTGGCGCACGACGAGAGCGACGCGCTGCGCAAGGCGGGATGGTCGCTCGCCGACGGCGACACCTCCACCGAGACCGCGGCGAATTCCCCGGGGCACAAGCTGCGGCTGACCTACTCCACGGCCACCGACGACCTGCAGCAGATCGACCTCGGGCAGATCACGCGCCCGCGCCCGATCTCGCTCGCGCTGTCGAGCTCGATGTTCGACCGCACGCCGGCGATGTCGATGATGCTCGAGGTCGGGGCGTACGTGAGCCGCGTCAGGCGTCGCTGAGCACGAGCCGGCGGTCCGGCCCGACGGAGACCGCGCGGCGTCCGGCGAGCAGGTCGCGCAGGTCGCCGCCGACGAGCTCCGAGCGCCAGCCCTCGAGCGTGCGGACGTCGGGCTCGGACTCGCCCCGGCGGGCGGCGGCGACGATCAGCTCGAGCTCGTTGCGCGACGCGATCAGCTCGTAGGCGAGGCCGGCCTCGAGCGCGCGCGCCCGCAGCAGCGCCTCGGCCAGCACGATCAGCGGGACGTCCTCGGGCTCGGAGCGGCCGCGCGGCTCCTCGCGCGGGATCGGCGGCTCCTTCATGCCGGCGGCGATCGCGTCGAGGATCGCCGCGCCGCGCCGGCGGATCCCCGAGGGGTGGATCCCGCGGATCTGCTCGAGCGCGCCGAGGTTCGACGGGTGGCGCTTGGCGAGCTCGACCAGCGCCGGATCGCCGAGCACCGACCCGACCGGCCGGTCCTCGTCGGACGCGGTGCGCTCCCGCCAGGCGGCGAGCTCGCGCGCGACCGCGCGGGCACGCGGGTCGAGCTGTCCGACGCGCGGTAGCCGCTCCCACGCGGAGTACGGGTCGCGCTCGTCGGTCGCCGACTCGAGGCGGCGGCACTCCTCGCGGGCCCAGTCGAGCCGGCCGGTCTCGCGCAGCCGGCGCTGGAGCTCGTCGGTGAGCTCGAGCAGGTGCGCGACGTCCTCGGCGGCGTAGCTGAGCTGCTCGGCGGTCAGCGGCCGGGCGTCCCAGCGGGTGTAGCTCGCGGTCTTGCCGACGCGGCGGCCGAGGATCGCCCCGAGCAGGTTGCCGTAGCCGGTCTGCGCGCTCGCGCCCGCGAACCCCGCCGCGAGCTGCGTGTCGAAGATGTTCGTGATCTCGGTGCTCCACGCCCGGCGCAGGATCGCCACGTCCTGGCGGCCGGCGTGGAGCACGACCTCGATCGCCGGGTCGGCGAGCAGCTGCGCGAGCGGCGTCACGTCGACCCCGTCGAGCGGGTCGATCAGCGAGATCTGAGGCGGCTCGTCGGGGTTGTCGTCGTCGACCGTGATCTGCACCAGGCACAGCAGCGCGCGGTAGCGGCCCTCGGACATGAACTCGGTGTCGATCCCGATCCGGCCGTGCGCGCGGGCCGCGCTGGCGGCGGCCACCACGTCCTCGGAGCTCGCGAGCGGCTCCGAGCTGGCGCGGCGGCTTGTCTGCGTGCGCATCCAGGCTCAGACTACCGAGGGGAGCCCCCGACCAGCGACGCTGCTTAACCCGACCGTCCTGGTAGGATATGGACCCGATGATCTTCTCCTCGAAGGCCGAGTACGGCGTGCGCCTGATGGTCGAGCTCGGGCGCCAGTCGCCCGAGCAGCCGACGAGCCTGAAGGCGATCGCCGACGCCGAGGGCCTGCCGCTCGCGTACCTCGAGCAGGTGGTCGCGCGGCTGCGCAAGGCCGGGCTCGTGATGAGCGCGCGCGGCGCGCACGGCGGCTACTGGCTGGCGCGGCCGGCGGAGGAGATCGCGATGGACGAGGTGGTCCAGGCGCTCGAGGGCGCGATCGCCCCGATGGAGTGCTTCGTCCACGACCACACCGAGCGCGTGCTGTGCTCGCACGAGCCCGACGCCGGGCGCGGGTGCGCGACCAAGCTGCTGTGGACCCGTGTGCAGGGCGGGATCATCCGCTCGCTGCAGACGACCACGCTCGCCGAGCTCGTCGACTTCTCGCGCCGGACCGAGCGCGCACCCGTGCACGCCGGGCCTCGTGCGGCGGTCGCCCCGAGCGCCTGAGGACGTACGACAGAAAGTGGATATGGCAGACCTAGAGATCCGAAACCTTCACGTTCGAGCCGGCGAGAAGCAGATCCTGCGGGGCGTGGATCTGACCGTCGGCAAGGGCGAGATCCACGCGCTGATGGGCCCCAACGGCTCCGGCAAGTCGACCCTCGCCAACGCGGTCATGGGCCACCCGGGCCTCGACGTGACGGAGGGTCAGATCATCTTCAAGGGCGAGGACATCACCGAGGCCGATCCCGACGAGCGCGCGCGGATGGGTCTGTTCATGGCCTTCCAGTACCCGGTCTCGGTGCCCGGCGTGACCGTCACCAAGTACCTGCGCACGGTGATGAACGCCCACCGCGAGGCCGACGGCGAGGAGCCGATCCCGCTCAAGGAGTTCCGCCAGACGGTCGAGGCGGCGATGAAGCTGACGAACGTTCCGCGAGAGTTCTCGACCCGGTACCTGAACGAGGGCTTCTCGGGCGGCGAGAAGAAGCGGATGGAGATCCTCCAGCTCGCGCTGCAGAAGCCCGAGATCGCGATCCTCGACGAGACCGACTCGGGGCTCGACATCGACGCGCTGCGGGTCGTCGCGAACGGCGTCAACGCCGTCGCCGGCCCGGACATGGGCGTGCTGATCATCACCCACTACCAGCGGATCCTGCATCTCGTGCAGCCGAGCCACGTGCACGTCATGTACCAGGGCCGGATCGTCCGCGAGGGCGGCCCGGAGCTCGTCGACGCGCTCGAGGCCAAGGGCTACGGGTGGATCACCGACGAGATCGAGGCGGCGCCTGATGACCGCGGTCTCGGGTCGCGCCGATGCCACCGTCGCGCTCGACGAGATCGCCGCGCAGTTCCCGACGCTCCGGAACCGATCCGTTCGACGGCCAGCCGGTCGCGTACCTCGACTCGGCCGCGACCTCGCAGACGCCGCGATCCGGTGATCGACGCGATGACGGCGTACTACACGAGCACCGCGCTTCGATCCACCGCGGCGTGTATCCGCTGGCGGCCGAGGCGACCGACCTGTACGAGGGCGCCCGGGGCCGGATCGCGGAGTGGCTCGGGCTCGACCCCCGAGGAGACGATCTTCACCGCCAACGCCACCGCGGCGATCAACATCGTCGCCTACACCTGGGGCCGGCAGAACGTGCAGCGCGGCGACCTCGTCGTGCTGACCGAGATGGAGCACCACTCGAACATCGTCCCGTGGCAGCTGCTGTGCCAGGACCGCGAGGCCGAGCTGGCCTACGTGCCGGTCGGCGCGGACGGCCAGCTCGATCTCGACGCGCTCGACGCGCTGCTCGCGCGCGGGCCGAAGCTCGTCGGCGGTCGTGCACGTCTCGAACGTGCTCGGGACGATCAACCCGGTGGCGGAGATCGCGCGGCGCGCGCACGACGCCGGCGCGGTGCGTGCTCGTCGACGGCACGCAGGCGGTGCCGCAGCTGCCGGTGTGGCTGCCCGACATCGACGCCGACTTCTACGCCTGGACCGGCCACAAGGCCTACGGCCCGACGGGCATCGGCGTCCTGCACGGGCGGCGCGCGCTGCTCGAGGAGATGCCGCCGTTCATCGGCGGCGGCCACATGATCCGCACGGTCGCCGCGAACGAGTCGACCTGGACCGACCTGCCGTGGAAGTTCGAGGCCGGCACCTCGCAGATCGCCGAGGCGATCGGGCTCGGCGCCGCGGTCGACTGGATCCGCGCGATCGGCATGCCGGCGATTCGCGCCCACGAGCAGGCGCTCGTGGCGGAGGCGCTGGACGGTCTCGCGCGCCTCGAGAGGTGCCCGGGCCTCACCGTTCAGGGTCCTGCCGGTTCGGCGGACCGGGGTGCGCTCGTGTCGTTCACGCTCGAGGGCGCCCACCCGCACGACATCGCCGACATCCTCGGGGCGCTCGGCGTGTGCGTGCGCGCCGGCCACCACTGCGCGCAGCCGCTGATGCGCTCGCTCGGCGTCCACGCGACCACGCGGGCGTCGTTCGCCGTGCACAACTCGAGCGAGGACGTCCAGCGGCTGATCGACGGCCTCGGCGTCGTGCGCGCCAGGCTGCAGCTGGACTGAGCGGCGCGCCGGGGTCGCCCGCAGTAGTCTGCGGACCGTGGCGCCGATCAACCTCTACAGCGATACCCAGACTCGCCCCACGGACGGCATGCGGGCGGCGATCGCCGCCGCGGTCGTCGGCGACGAGCAACGGGGCCTGGATCCGACGACGACCGCCCTGCAGGACCGGGTCGCGGAGCTGCTCGGCCACGAGGCCGCGCTGTTCCTGCCGAGCGGAACGATGTGCAACCAGATCGCGCTGCGGTTGCACGCGCGCCCGGGGGAGACGAGCTCCTGCTCGACCGGACGGCGCACCCGATCACGTCCGAGGCCGGGGGGCCGGCACAGGTGTCGGGGCTGATGATCAACATGCTCGACGGCGACGGCGGCGTGTTCACGGCCTCGCAGCTCGAGGCGGCGATTCGGGCGCCCGGAAACCGGTATGCGCCGCGCTCGCGGGTGGTGTCGGTCGAGCAGACGAGCAACCGCGGCGGCGGCCGGGTGTGGCCGCTCGAGACTGTGCGGGGGGTCTTGGAGGTCGCCCGTGGGCATGGGTTGCGAGTGCACATGGATGGTGCGCGCCTGCTGAACGCCGTGGTCGCATCGGGTGTGTCGGCGGCGGATTACGCGGGCGGGTTCGACACGGCCTGGCTCGACTTCACCAAGGGTCTGGGTGCGCCGGTCGGCGCCGTCCTCGTCGCGTCGCGCGAGCTGATCGACGAGGCCTGGCGGTGGAAGCAGATGCTTGGCGGGGCCCTCCGGCAGTCGGGGATTCTGGCCGCCGGCTGTATGTACGCGCTCGACCACCACGTAGACCGGCTCGCGGAGGACCACGCGAACGCCCAGCTGCTCGCTCGCGGGCTGGCGGGGCTGCCCGGCGTCCGTCTCGACCCGGCCGCGGTCGAGACGAACCTCGTCTTCTTCGAGGTCGACGACGCCCCCGGGCTCGTTCGTCGGATCGCCGACCGAGTCGAGATCCAGGCGTCCGGGCCGACCCAGATCCGGGCCGTGACGCACCTCGACGTCTCGCGCGCGGACGTGGACCTGGCGCTCGAGGCGTTCGCGGCCGAGCTCGGCTGAGCGCGTTCTGGGCCGCTTGGGAAGAAACGTCGAAATAGTGGACGCTTCTTCCCAAACGGAGCGCGCCGGGCTCCCGCTACGCTAATCACACATGGAAGAGCTGTATCGCGAGAACATCCTCGATCACTACAAGCACCCGCACAACTGGAGCCCTCCGGAGGAGGAGATCGAGAGCCCCGACCTGGAGTTCCACGATCTCAATCCGCTGTGCGGGGACGAGCTGACCGTCCAGCTGGCGCTCGACGCCGAGGGGCGGATCGAGGACGTGCGGTTCCGCGGGCACGGGTGCGCGATCTCGCAGGCGGCGGCCTCGATGGCCTCGGACGAGGTCAAGGGCATGCAGGTCGACGAGCTGCTGAGGCTCGACCGATCGTTCGTGCTCGACCTGCTCGGGATCGACATCTCGGCGACGCGGCTGAAGTGCGCGCTGCTGTCGCTCAAGGTGCTGAAGGGCGCCTCGCTCGGCCACTCGGCCGACTGGGAATCGGCTGCCTAGCCCGGCTGGTGACCACGTCGTAGCAAATCCTATCTTCGCGCTAGGATTTGTGACGTGCCGCAAATGATCGAAGTGTGCCCCGTCGCCGAGTTGAAGCCCGGCGAGATGCGCCTGGTCGAGTGGGAGGACCTCGAGATCGGCGTGTTCAACTGCGCCGGAACCGTGTACGCGATCGAGGATCGGTGCTCGCACGACAACGGCACCGCTCGTTGAGGGCGACGCTCGACGAGGAGGCAGTGCACGATCGAGTGCCCCCGACACGGGTCGCTGTTCGATCTGAAGACCGGTAAGCCGAAGACTTTGCCCGCGTACGTCCCGGTGGACACGTTTCCGGTGATCATCGAAGACGAGACGATCAAGCTGGAGGTGGAGTAATGGCCCTAGAGCTCACGGAGAACCAGCAGCTGGCGGCGATCAACGCCGACTACGACGAGCGCTACGGGTTCCACGACGCCGAGAACTACCTGTACAAGGCGCCCAAGGGCCTGAACCGCGAGATCGTCGAGAAGATCTCGGAGTTCAAGTCAGAGCCGCAGTGGATGCGCGAGTTCCGCCTGAAGGCGCTCGAGCACTTCCTCTCGCGTCCGCAGCCGACGTGGGGCTCGCCGATGCTGGCCGAGGTCGACTACGACGACATCCACTACTTCGTCCGCGCCTCCGAGCGCGCCGAGCGCTCGTGGGACGACGTGCCCGAGGACGTCAAGAAGACGTTCGACCGGCTCGGGATCCCCGAGGCCGAGCGCAAGTTCCTTTCCGGCGTCGGCGCGCAGTACGAGTCCGAGGTCGTCTACCACCAGGTGCGCGAGGACCTCGAGAAGCAGGGCGTGATCTTCAAGGACATGGACACGGCGCTGCGCGAGCACGAGGACCTCGTGCGCGAGTACTTCGCGACCGTGATCCCGCCCAACGACAACAAGCTCGCGGCGCTGAACTCCTCGGTCTGGTCGGGCGGCTCGTTCGTCTACGTGCCCCCGGGCGTCCACGTCGAGATGCCGCTGCAGGCCTACTTCCGGATCAACACCGAGTCGATGGGCCAGTTCGAGCGGACGCTGATCATCGCCGACGAGGGCTCCTACGTTCACTACGTCGAGGGCTGCACGGCGCCGACGTACTCGTCGAACTCGCTGCACTCCGCGGTGGTCGAGCTGATCGCCAAGCCGGGCGCGCGGATCCGCTACACGACCGTGCAGAACTGGTCGACGAACGTGTTCAACCTGGTCACCAAGCGCGCGGTCGCGCAGGAGGACGCGACCGTCGAGTGGGTCGACTGCAACCTCGGCTCGAAGCTGACGATGAAGTACCCGAGCGTCTACCTGATGGGCGAGCGCGCCCACGGCGAGATCCTCTCGATCGCGTTCGCCGGCAAGGGCCAGCACCAGGACGCCGGCGGCAAGATCATCCACGCGGCGCCGAACACGACCTCGAACATCTTCGCCAAGTCGATCTCCAAGGACGGCGGCCGCGGCTCCTACCGCGGTCTGCTGGAGATCGCCAAGGGCGCCCACGGCGCGCGCTCGAAGGTCGTCTGCGACGCGCTGCTGCTCGACGAGCACTCGCGCTCGGACACCTACCCGACGATCCGGATCGGCGAGGACGACGTCAACGTCGGCCACGAGGCGACCGTCTCGAAGGTCGGCGAGGACCAGCTCTTCTACCTGATGTCGCACGGCATCCCCGAGGACGAGGCGTCGAAGCTGATCGTCAACGGCTTCATCGAGCCGATCACGAAGGAGCTCCCGATGGAGTACGCGGTCGAGATGAACCGCCTGATCGAGCTGCAGATGGAGGGCTCGATTGGCTAGCGCCCAGGCTCCCGCGCTCGAGCTGCCGACGTTCAAGGGCCGCCCGGGCTGGGAGTTCACGGACATCTCGGGTCTCGACCTGGCCGCGTACGAGCGGGTGGTGCCGACGGCGTCGCCGGCGCCGGCGAGGCGACCGGGGGAGCCGCTGTGGGAGCTGCCCGAAAGCGGCGAGCTGCCCGAGGGCGTGATCGTCGGCACGCTCGACGACGCCCGAGCACCGGGAGCTGATCGAGCGCCACCTGGGCTCGCTGGTGTCGGGCGACGACGACGTGTTCGTGGCGCTGAACGACGCCGGCGCGCGCGCCGGCGCGTTCGTGTACGTGCCCGCGGCTGTGGTCTTGGAGGAGCCGATCTCGCTGACGAGCGTGCAGGCCCGCACCGGGACGCTGCTCAACCAGCGGACGCTGGTGGTGCTCGAGGAGGGCGCGCAGGCCGAGGTCTGGGAGCAGTTCCTGTCCGGAGCCGGCGACGTCGACGGCGTCTTCAACACCGTCACCGAGCTGGTCGTCGGCCACAGCGCGCGGCTGCGCTACGTCTGCGGTCAGGGGCTGTCGGAGAAGAGCTGGATCTTCGGTGCCCAGCGCGCCGAGGTCGGCCGCGACGCGTCGCTCGACTGGGTCGCGCTCGGGTTCGGCTCGGCCCGCGGGCACGTGCGGATGGAGACGCGGCTCGCCGGCGAGGGCGCGGAGGCCCGCGTCACCGGCGCCTACGCCACCCACGGCCGTCAGCACATCGACTTCGACACCACCCAGGAGCACGCGGCGCCGAACACGACCTCGGACCTCGCGTTCCGCGGAGTGCTCGCAGGGCCGCTCGACCGCGGTCTGGAAGGGCAACATCATCGTCGACCCGGGCGCGCAGAAGACCGACGCGTTCCAGGAGTCGCGCAACCTGCTGATCTCAAAGCGCGCCCACGCCGACGCGATCCCGGGCCTCGAGATCCAGGCCAACGACGTGCGCTGCACGCACGCCGCCGCGGTCGCGCAGGTCGATCCCGAGCAGCTGTTCTACCTGCGCTCGCACGGCCTGCGCGAGGAGGTCGCCAAGCGGCTCGTGATCGAGGGCTTCCTGTCCGCGCTCGTCGAGCGCTTCGAGGCAGGGCCCGTGCGCGAGCGCCTGCGCTCGGCGCGCTCGAGCGAGCGCCTCGCGCTGATCCTCGGCGCGCTAGGATCAGGGATCGACTATCCGACGGGCGCGAGCTCGTCGAGCGCCTCGAGCTCGTCTTCCTCGAGCTCGAGCTGCGCGGCCTCGAAGTTCTCCTCGAAATGCGGGATCGAGCTCGTCCCAGGAATCGGCAGGATCACCGGCGAGTGGGCGAGCAGCCACGCGATCGCCACCTGTCGCGCCGTCGCGCCGTGGCCGCTCGCGATCTCATCAACCGCCGGGCCGCTCCTGGCGACGTCGTTGCCGCTGGCGATCGGCGCCCACGGAAGGAACGCGAGCTGCTGGCGCGCGCACTCCTGAAGGACGTCCTCGGACGCCCGGTCGAGCACGTTGTAATGGTTCTGGACCGACACGACCTGCACGATCTGCTGGGCGCGCTCGAGGTCCTCGAGCCCGACGTTCGACACGCCGATGTGGCGGATCTTGCCCTCGTCCTGGAGCTCGGCGAGCGCGCCGATCGAATCCTCGATCGGGACCTTCGGGTCGACGGCGTGCAGCTGATAGAGGTCGATGCGCTCGAGCCGCAGCCGCTTGAGCGAAGCCTCGCAGCAGCGCCGTAAGCGGTCGGGGCGGCAGTTCCGGACCCAGTGGTTGGGGCCCGGACGCTCGAGCCCACCCTTGGTCGCGATCACGAGATTCTCCGGATACGGGTAGAGCGCCTCGGCGATCAGGTTCTCGGAGACGTTCGGGCCGTAGGAGTCGGCGGTATCGATCAGGTTCACGCCGGCGTTGACGACGTGGCGGAGCAGCTCGCGGCAGCCGGCGGCGTCGGCCGGCTCGCCCCAGATCCCGTCGCCGGTGATCCGCATCGCGCCGAAGCCGAGGCGATCGACCTCGAGGTCGCCGCCGAGGAGGAAGGTGTCGTTGTCGGGCATCGCGTGCGAGGTTACCGGCATCCCGCAGGCGTACGATGCCGCCCAGCACCATGGCTCGGCAACCGGCAACGCTGATCCCGCTCGGCTACGGCAAGTTCGTGCGCGCCGACCGCGTGTTCGCGCTCGTCCCGCTCGAGGGCGCAGATCGTGGCGATGGGCGGCGCACGCTCGTGTACGTCGACGGGATCGAGGAGCCGATCGTCGCCTCGCGCTCGGAGGGAGCGATCGAGCGCGACGTCGCAGTCGCGCTCGGGCGGGGTTCCGGTCGTCTACGGGATGGGGCGGAGCTGCCCGGGCAGGACCCGCTGTTCTGAACTTGAGCGTTCTAAACCGCTCTGGACGAATGTTCTATTAGGCCTTCGCGCGCCGCCGCCGATACGCGGGAGACGAGTCCGACGGTCAGTGTCGCCAGGGGGCGTACGGCTGACACAACAGCGAGGTAGACGAATGCGTGGAAATGTCTACCGCCTAGGGAGGCGGCGGACAGGTTCGGCGGTTGCGGCGCTCGCGCTCGCGCTGTCGATGATGTCGGGATCGGTGTCGACGGCGTGGGGCAAGGCGCCGGTCGCGCGAACGCGTTCCTCGGTGGTCGTGGTGGCGGTATCGCACGCCGCAGGGCTGAGGTTGCCCACTCCGATCGCGCACACTGCCGGGCATAAGATCGCGTGAGCGCGCGGATGGCGGTCACCTCGCGCCAGTTCGCCCTGTATGTGGCCGCGACCGCGGCGGTTGCGGTCGCGGCGCTCACGATGCTGCCGTGGGTCGGGGACTGGCAGGTCGACGACCCCGTGCTGTTGGTGGCGCTGTCGGCCTTCGTGCTCGTGGGCGAGCTGTTGCCGATCCCGGTGCCGCGCCGGCGGGGGCTCGCGCGGGTCACGATCTCGGCCGCGTTCGCGTTCGCGATCCTGCTGCGGTTCGGACCCGGCCCCGCTGCGCTCGTATACGTGGCGAGCTCGGTGATCGCGGACGTGGCCGGGCGCCTGTCGCCGCTCAAGATTCTGTTCAACGCCGCGCAGTACCTGCTCGCGATCGTCGCCGCCGCCGGCGTCCTGCTGCTCGCCCACTCGCTGCCGGTGGGACCGATCACCGGCTCCGAGCTGCCGATCGTGCTCGCCGCCGCGACCGTGTTCTTCGTCACCAACCACGTGCTCGCGTGCGTCGCCGGCGCGTTGCTGGCGCGGGTGCCGATCGTCGGCTACCTGCGCGAGGACCTCGCGTTCCAGGCGTGGACCGCCGGCTGCGTGCTGGCGTTCGCGCCGGCGCTGGTGGCGTCGGCCGACGCGAGCGTGGCGCTCGTGCCCGTGTGCTTCGTGCCGATGCTCGCGGTCTACTTCGGCGGCCGCCAGGCCGCGCTGTCGAGCCATCGTGCGCACCACGACGCGCTCACCGGCCTCCCGAACCGCTCGGCGCTGTCGGAGACCCTCCAGGCGGCGCTCGACGCCGCCGAGCGCGAGCACCGTCCGCTCACGGTGATGCTGCTCGACCTCGACGATTTCAAGTCGATCAACGACACCCTCGGCCACGAGCTGGGCGACCTGACGCTCCAGCGGGTCGCACGGCGGCTGCATCAGGTGGTCGGCGAATCCACCGTGCTCGCGCGGATCGGCGGCGACGAGTTCGCGCTGCTTCTCGACGGCCGCCAGGCCGAGGCGGAGATCCTCGCCGAGCGGCTGCTCGCGGCGCTCGACCACCCGCTCGAGGTCGACTCGGTGGCGCTGCACATCTGCGCGAGCATCGGGATCGCGTGCTTCCCGCAGCACGGCCGCACCTCGCCCGAGCTGATCCGGCACGCGGACGTGGCGATGTACTGGGCCAAGGACTCCGACGTCTCCTTCCACACCTACGCCGAGGAGGACGACGAGTACAGCATCGACCGCCTCGCGCTGGCGGCGCAGCTCCGCCGGGGGATCGATCGCGGTGAGCTGGTCGTGCATTACCAGCCGAAGGTGCCGCTCCAGGGCGGCGCGACGCTCGCAGCCGAGGCGCTCGTCCGCTGGAACCATCCGCAGCTCGGGTGCATCGGCCCGGACGGGTTCATCCCGCTCGCCGAGCAGACCGGCATCATCAAGCCGCTCACCGAGCGCGTGCTCCAGGACGCGCTCGAGCAATGCAAGGAGTGGCGCAACGAGGGCCTCGACGTGACCGTGTCGGTCAACGTGTCGACGCGCAGCCTGCTCGACCACGATCTGCTGACGATCATCGGGGCGCTGCTGGAGCGGCTCGACCTGCACGCGTCCGCGCTCCAGCTCGAGATCACCGAGAGCCGGATCGTCGGCGACCTGCCGCGCGCGCGGGCGGCGCTCGAGGAACTGCGCGCGATGGGCGTGATGATCGCCATCGACGACTTCGGGACGGGCTACTCGTCGCTCTCGCAGCTCCAGCAACTGCCGGTCGACGAGATCAAGATCGACCGCTCGTTCGTGACGCGGATGGAGACCGACCGTCAGGACGCGGTGCTCGTGCACTCGATCATCGACCTCGGCCGCAACCTGGGGCTGCGCGTCACGGCCGAGGGAGTCGAGACCGAGAACGTCCGGGACGTCCTCGCCGAGCTCGGCTGCGACTACGCCCAGGGCTTCTACGTCGGGCGGCCGGCGGTGGCGCAGGAATGCACGCGTCACCTTGGTTGGGGCCGGACGCACGCGCCGGTGATCGCGCTGGTGTCGGCCCGGTAACTGGGGACCGGCGGGGTCGTGGGCGCGCGGGCGCTAGCCCGCGACCTGCTGGTATAGCGACGGGAGGCTCGGGTAGCCGCTCGAGGCCCAGCCCGAGTTCTGTAGCGCGGAGATCTGGGTCGCCGGCGGCTGGCCCGCGGTGCTGAGGATCGCCTGGATGCCGGAGCTGGCGGTCCCATAGCCCGGGATCGTGTTCTGACCCTTGAGCCAGCCGGCGGTGGCGTCGGCGGCGGCGGTGGGGTCGCTCCAGATCGAGTCGCTCGAGCCGTAGGTGGCGCTGTCGGTGTAACCGATGTTCAGCCAGTCGTTGTTGTTCTGGCTCTGGCGGGACTGGGCCGCGCCGCCTGACTCCTCGGCCAGCAGCCACGCCGAGACCACCGACGGGTCCATGCCGGTGTCGGCGGCGAGGCGCGAGGCGAACTGCTGCTGGCCGGAGGTCAGCATCGACTGCGCGCTCGACGGCAGCGCTCCGCCGGTGCTCGGGATCGACTGAGTCGAGCCGGGGTCCTGCGCCTGGGCCAGGGCGCTCGCGAACGTCGACGACGACCCGGTGCCCGTGGACGAGGTCCCAATCGTGGTCCCGGTCGTGCTCGGGGTGGAGGTCGTGGCCGCGACCGAGGGGTCGAACGCGGTCTGAATAGAAGCTATCTGCGCCTGGATCTGCGAGACGCGGCTTACGGCATCGGTAAAGCTCATCGACAACCGAGTAATCGGCGGCAAGCCGACCGTCTTGAACGTGGCCCAGGATGGAGAGGCTTCACGAGCCGCGAACGACCGGACGAGCCCCGCGTCACGCGCGGACGACGGGACGCCGCTGCACCTGCGGGCGGGGCCGGGGCGCCACGGCCTCGTGGAGCGTGTCGATCACGTAGTCGATGTGCGCGTCGGTCAGCCCCGGGTAGCAGCCGATCCAGAACGCGCGCTCGGTTACCGCGTTGGTGACCGTGAGCGGCCCGACCACACGGTGGTCGACGTCCTGATAGGCCGGCTGGCGGAGCAGGTTGCCCGCGAACAGCTGGCGAGTGGCGATGCCGCGCCCCTCCAGCTGGTGGCGCAGCTCGTTGCGAGAGATGGGCGCCTCCTCGCGCAGGCAGATCGTAAAGCCGAACCACGACGGGCATGCGCCGGGCGCCGCCTCCGGTAGCACCAGCACGTCCTGCAGGCCGGCCAGGCCTTCCCGCAGCCGTGCGTGGTTGTGGGCGCGGCGCGCGACGAAGTCGTCGAGACGGTCGAGCTGGACGGCGCCGACGGCGGCCTGAAGGTCCGTCGCCTTGAGGTTGTAGCCGATCTCCGAGTAGACGTACTTGTGGTCGTAGCCGGGCGGTAGCGTGCCGTGTTGCTGGGAGAACCGCTTGCCGCAGGTGTTGTCGCAGCCGGTGTCGCACCAGCAGTCCCGGCCCCAGTCGCGGATCGACTCGGCCACGCGGCGGAGCGAGGCTCGCTGCATCAGCACCGCGCCACCCTCCCCGGTGGTGATCTGGTGGGCGGGATAGAACGAGAGCGTCGCCAGGTCGCCGAACGTCCCGACAGGGCGCCCGTTGTAGGTTGCGCCGAGCGCGTCGCAGCAGTCTTCGACCAGCATCAGCTCGTGCCGCTTGCAGAACGCCTCGACGGCCTCGAGATCGAACGGGTTGCCCAGCGTGTGGGCGATCATGACCGCGCGCGTGCGCGGCGAGAGCGCCTCCTCCAGCTGCTTGACGTCGATGTTGTAGCCCGGCAACTCGACGTCCACGAATACGGGGACGAGGCCGTTCTGCACGATCGGGTTGACCGTCGTGGGAAAGCCGGCCGCGACCGTGATCACCTCGTCGCCCGGACGCAGCCGGCGCTCGCGCAAGCCGGCGGCGCACAGCGTTGAGATCGCCAGCAGGTTGGCCGACGAGCCGGAGTTGACCATCAGCGCGTGCTTCACGCCCGCGCGCCGGGCGAGCGCGCGCTGGAAGCGCTGCGTCTCGGGCCCGGAGGTCAGCCAGAAATCGAGGCTCGAGCGCACGAGCTCGACAACCTCTTCGGGCCCGAACACCTTGCCGGACACGGGCACGACCGGGTTGGCGGGGTCGAACTCGGCGGACCGGTGGCGCTTGGCGGCGTAGGCCGCGACGAGCTCGAGGATCTGCTCGGCAGTGGGCTCCATCTTCACCCCGATGGTCGGCAGGCGCGAGAGATCCTTGACCTCAACCCGCACGGGCATATGCCGATAACCGGGGAGATGTCCCTCGATGGCCACTCGGCTACCCCTCGCGTCGTGCTGCTCTGTGGCGGGCTCGGCACGCGCATGCGCGAGGAGACCGAGTACCGCCCCAAGCCGATGGTCGAGGTCGGGGGCCGGCCGCTGCTGTGGCACATCATGAAGGGCTACGCCGCCCACGGCTTCAACGAGTTCGTCTGCTGCCTGGGCTACCGCGGCGATGTGATCAAGCGCTTCTTCCTCGATTACCACGCGCTCCGCTCGGACGTGACCGTGTCGCTGGCCAGCGGGAGCATCGAGTACGCCACCGGCGAGGTCGAGGACTGGCGGGTCAGCCTCGTCGACACCGGCCAGGACTCGATGACCGGCGCGCGGGTCAAGCGCGTCGAGCACCAGCTCGGCGACTCGGACTTGTTCCTCTGCACCTACGGCGACGGCTTGGCCGACGTAGACGTGTCGCGCCTGGTCGAGTTCCACCGCTCGCACGGCCGCCTGGCCACGGTGACCGGCGTGCGGCCGCCGTCGCGCTTCGGCGAGCTCGTATCCGACGGCGATCAGGTCATGCAGTTCGCCGAGAAGCCGAGCGGCGACTCGCGGATCTCCGGCGGATTCTTCGTCTTCCAGCGCGAGGTGCTCGAGCGCCTGTCGGCCGATCCGAGCTGCGTGCTCGAGCGCGAGCCGCTCGAGCAGCTCGCCTCCGAGGGCGAGCTGTGCGTCTACCCCCACGACGGGTTCTGGCAGTGCGCCGACACACTGCGCGACGTCGAGCTGCTGCGCGGGCTGTGGGACTCGGGCGCGGCGCCGTGGCGCGTGTGGGATGACCGGCGGCGCGGGCACGAGCGCGAGCCCCACCCGAGCCGGCGCGCGTCGGATGCGCTCGAGAGGTTGCTGGGATCGGTTCCGGCGTGAGTGAGCGCAGCCAAGCGGTAGCGCGCGAAACGCGCCGCCTCGTGGTCGAGGCGGCGATCATCGCGCGCACCTGCCACATCGGAAGCTCGCTGTCGATCGTGGACATCCTCGCCGTGCTGTACGCCGACGTGCTGGCGCGGGAGCCTGAGGAGCCCGCTCACCGATTCCTTCTCTCCAAGGGCCACGCGGCCTCGGCTCTGTACGGAACGCTCGCGACGGTCGGCGTCCTCTCGCGCGAGGACGTGCTGCTCGGATACTGCTCGGACGGCGGGCGGCTCGCCGGTCACCCCGAGCGCGGGGTTCCCGGCGTCGAGATGACCGGCGGCTCGCTCGGTCACGGCCCGGCGATCGCGGTCGGGATCGCGCTCGCCGAGCGCCGCCTCGGCACGCGCCGTACGTACTGCCTGGTCGGAGACGGCGAGCTGGACGAGGGGTCGGTGTGGGAGGCGATCGCACTCGCCGGGCAGCTCGGACTCGACGGGCTGACCGTGATCGTCGACGCCAACGGCCTCCAGGGCCTCGGCCCGTGCGACGAAGTGCTCGCGCGGCACCCGCTGGGGCCGAAGCTCGAGGCATTCGGGTTCGCGGTCGACGACGTCGACGGGCACGATCACGCGAGCGCTGGCGGCGGCGTTCGCGCTCACGGCCGACGGTCGGCCGAAGGCGGTCGTCGCCAGGACGATCAAGGGCTACGGCGTGTCCTCGATGGAGGGGGATGTGATGTCGCACTACCGGACGCTGCGCGACCAGGACCGCGAGCGTGTGCTGGCCGAACTGGAGCGCCGCTGACATGCGCGACGCGTTCTTCGCCGCGCTGACCGAGGCCGCCGAGCGCGACCCGCGAATCTGGGCGCTCACCGGGGATCTGGGGATCGGCTTGTTCGACGACTTCGAGCGCGCGGCGCCCGGGCGCTACCTGAACGTGGGCATTGCCGAACAGGCGCTCGTCGGTGTGGCCGCCGGATTGGCGTACGCCGGTCAGCGGCCGGTGGCGTACTCGATCGCGCCGTTCCTCACCGCCCGGGCGCACGAGCAGGTGCGGGTGGACGTCGCCATCTCGCACGCGAACGTGACGCTCGTGGGCGTGGGCGGCGGTGTCGCCTATGGCTATCTGGGCCCCACTCACCATGGGACCGAGGACCTGGCGCTGATGCGCGCGCTCCCCGGAATGACCGTGCTGGCACCCGGCGACCCCGGTGAGGCGCGCCGCGCCACCGAAGCCGCGCTCGATCACGAGGGGCCGGTGTACCTCCGGTTGGGCAAGAACGGCGAGCCTGACCTCCTCGGGGACGTGCCGTTCGCGATCGGCCGAGCGACGACCGTGGCCGACGGCGGCGACGTCGTGCTGGCGAGCACCGGCCCGGTGCTGCGCCAGGTGTTCGAGGCGGCAGAACGCCTCGGCAGAGACGGCATCCAGCCGACCATCCTCCACTTCGGGACGATCAAGCCGTTTGACGCCGCCACGCTGCTCGCGGCGGCCGCACGCGCCGGCGCGGTGGTCACCGTCGAGGAGCACAACGTGATCGGCGGGCTCGGCGGGGCCGCCGCCGAGGCCCTGGCTGAGGCCGGCACCGGTGCCCGCCTGCGCCGGATCGGACTGCTCGACCGATTCGCTCACGAGGTTGGCTCCCAGGCGCATCTGCTGTCCGCTCACGGGATCACCGGCGAGCGAATCCAACATGCCGCGCTCGAACTGCGTTCGCTCCCGCGATGCCGCCGCCGCGGCGGCGGCCACCGACGCCGTCGCGCCGTCGGATGCGCTCCCGGTCGCCGCCTGAACGTATGAACGACATCGCGACGACCTTCGACTCCGCTGCCGCGGCGGCCGCCGAGCAGCTGACGCCGCTGCGCGGCAGCGCGATTCACGTCAACGGCGCCTCGGGATTCCTGGCTTCGAACCTGATCGCGCTGCTGCACCGGGCCAGCGCGCTCGGCGGCCTGGGGCTGAGCCTGCACGCCAGCGCCCGGCGTCCACGCCAGCAGGTCAGCCTGTTCAGGTTCCTCGGGGTTGATCCGCAGGTGCGGTGGGAATGCTCGCCGGCCGAGACCACGACGCTTCCCGACCTCGAGGGGTGCGTGGCCATCCACACCGCGTCCTACGGTGCGCCGGCGGAATACCTGAGCCAGCCGATGGAGACCTTCCGAGCAAATACCGAGGGCCTCATTCGCACCTTTCAGGAGGCGGCGAGGATCGGCGCGGCGCACGTCGTCTACCTGAGCAGCGCGGAGGTATACGGACAGCCGCCCCGAGAGTCGATTCCCACCCCCGAGGACTACCTCGGCGGTCCCGACCTCGGCGACGTTCGCTCGATCTACGGCGAGTCCAAGCGGATGGCCGAGGTCCTCGGCGCGGCGCTCTCCCGTGAGACGGGCATACCGTTCACCGCGGTGAGGCCCTGGAACCTGTACGGGCCCGGTCAGCGACTCGGGGATGGGCGCGTCCCGATCGCCCTGATGCGGATGGCGCTCGAACACGACTCGATCTCTCTGCAAAGCGACGGCACGCCGCGACGGAGCGTGTGCTTTGCGTGGGACGGGTTACTGCAGCTGATCGCGTGCCTCGATCCCACCGGCGCGCCGGCTGGCCCGGTGAACATCGGCAATCCGGACGACGAGCTAACGATCCTTCAGCTCGCCCAGCGATGCGCGGAGGCGGCCGGTGTGCCGGTCGAGCGCGTGCAGTGTGCGCCACCGGGCGCCGCCGGCGGACTCGCGCGCTGCTCGCCCGAGGTCTCGCGCGTCCGCGCGCGCGCCCGCGTGCCGTTGCCCCCACTGACGCCGCTGGCCGAGGGTCTTTCGCTGCTGCGCGAGTGGGTGCAGTGGAGCCGGGCAGATGCTTGAGCTCACGCTCCAGGAGACGTGCCGGCTGTCCGGCGAGCCGCTGTCCTCAGCGCCGGTGCTGCTCGATCTGCCCGATTGCCCGATCCCGGGCATCTACCCGATCTCGCCGGCCGACTCGCTCGAGATGCGCTCCCCGCTGCGCGTGGTCCAGGCGCCCGTCAGCGGGCTCGTCCAACTCGCGCACCGATTCGAATCGTCGGTCTATTCGGACTACGGCTTTGCCGGCGACACAAGTGAGGCATACCGCGCGCATCTCGAGTGGTTCGCGGCCGAGCTTCACGCTGGTCTCGAGCCGGGCGGCGGGGTGCTCGAGGTGGGGTGTGGTGACGGCACCCTGCTCGGCCTGCTGCGCCAGCGTGGTCATCGGGACGTGATCGGTATCGATCCGGGGCGCGCCGCCGTGGCGACGGCGACCCCCGGCGTGATCGCCGGGTTCTTCCCCGATGATCTCCCGGCGGGCGCGCGAGCGCAGCGCTACCGCCGCGTGATCGTTCGCCACGTGCTCGAGCACATCGAGACCCCGCGCACGTTCATCGCCGAGCTCTCCGACTACCTGGTTGCCGACGGTGAGCTGTGGATCGAGGTGCCGGACCTCGATGCGACGCTGGACGGCGGTCGCTGGAGCAACTTCTACCAGCTGCATTGCAACTACTTCACCGCCGACACGCTCGACCGGCTAGCGGCGACGGCCGGGCTTCACTGCGTCGGAGGCACGGTCGTGGACGTGTTCGGCGGCTCGCTGCTGCGGCGCTACCGGCACGGAGGATCATCCGAAAGAGCGGCGGCGGGTCCGCACCGGCCGGCGCGCGCCGCAGACGGATTTGCCTCCTTCCAGGACCGTCTGGCCGAACTAGCCGCGGAGCTGCCGGCGCGATCCGTCGGCTACGGTGCGGCCGAGCGCACCGCGCTCACGCTCGGGGCCTGCCCCCCGCTGACCGAGCGGCTGACCGCGTTGCACGACGGCAACGCGCTGCTCCGTGGCAGACATCTGGCCGGTACAGCGCTCGAGATCCGCTCACCTGAGAACCTCTACGAAGCAGCCCCCGAGGGCGTGGTGCTGTTCGCGGTCTCGCATCGCGAGGAGATCCTGCGGGAGTGGCACGGCCGGCTCGATCCCCGCACGCTGGTCGCGACCGCCGAGGGCGATTGCCGGCTCGCGCCACTCGGGCAGCTCTAGGCAGCTCCAGCAGCTCTCGGCAGCGCTCAGCAGCGCTCAGCGCAGGAACGTGCGATACCAGTCCACGGTTCGCCTGAGTCCTTCCTCGAGCGGCACCTCCGGCGCCCAGCCCGACATCTCCCGGAGCTTGGTGGAGTCGACCCACTGGCGGACAATCTCGCCCGGCGGCGGCCCCTTCCCGCGTACCTCCGGCTCGACCCCCGTGCCGGCGACCGCGCAGGTCAGACGCACCACATCGAGGACGGTGTGGGGGCGGTCGCCGCCGGCGTTGAACGCCTCGCCGGCGCCCTGGCCGTCCCCGAGCAGCGACCAGATCGCGAGATAGGCGCGCACCGCGTCGTCCACGTACAGGAAGTCGCGCTCCAGCGTGCCGTCCGACCGAATCACCGGCGGGCGGCCGTCGATGGCCGCGAGCGCCGCCTCGGGCACCAGGCGGGAGAGGTTGAGGTCACCTCCCCCGTAGAGGTTGGCGAAGCGCGTCACCGCGACTCTCAGCCCGAACGTGTGCCAATACGAGCGGGTGATCATGTCGGCCGCGGCCTTGGATGCGTCGTAGGGATAGCGTGGCTCCAGCGCGAAGCGCTCCTTGTAGGGCAGCTCCTCCTGCGGTCCGTACGCCTTGTCCGATGCGGCGACGACCACGCTCCCCACACCCAGCGAGCGGCACGCCTCGAGCACCGTCCAGGTGCCGCGCACGTTGGTCTCGAAGGTCGAGAGCGGGCTGCGGTTGGCAATTCCGACGATCGTCTGGGCGGCGAGGTGAAAGACGCTCTCGACTTCGTACTCGGCGAGCGCGCGCTCGATCAGCGAGCCGTCGCAGATGTCCCCGTGCACGACGTTGACGCGCGCCTCGGTCCCCTCGAGCACGAGCGCCGAGGAGACGACGACGTCGCGCTTGAGCACCGTTACCCGCGCGCCCAGCTCGACCAGCTGCTTGACCAGCTGGCTGCCAAGCAGTCCGTACGCCCCGGTCACGAACACCGACCTACCGTTGAGCTCAGCGCCGGCCGGGTTCGACATCGGTCGGGAGCGTATAGGACGGACTCGATGTCTCAAGCATCCGCCGGCGCCGTCGATCTACCGGGTCGGATGTCCGACAGCCTGCCCACCGTCAGCGTCCTGATGGGCGCCTACAACTACGAGCAGTACGTGGGCCGCGCGATCCAGAGCGCGCTCGAGCAGGAGTATCCGCCCGACCGGCTCGAGATCATCGTCGTCGACGACGGCTCGAAGGACGGTACCGCCGCGGTCGTCGCTGATCTGGCGGCGCGTCACCCGGGGCGCATCCGCCTCATCCGCCAGCCCAATGGCGGCGCCACCGCGGCCACCAACCGCGCCCTTGCCGAAGCCACGGGCGACCTCATCTGCCTGCTCGACGCCGACGATGTCTGGCTGCCCGAGAAGACCAGACGCCAGGTGCAGATGCTGACCGAGCGCCCCGAGCTCGGCATGGTGTTCAGCGACATGTTCGTGGTCGACGCCGACGAACAGATCACCGCGCCTTCGCACGCGTGGGGCGTCGGCACGATCCCGAAGCGCCCGTACGCGCGCGTGCTGGCCGCCAATGTGGCCACGCAGTCCTCGATCATGATCCGGGCGTCGCTGCGCCCGCTGTTCGCGCCGATCCCGTCCGCGCTTCCCGTACGCCGACTGGTGGTTCGCGCTGAGGGCCGCCCAGGTGTCCGAGGTCGATTACATCCGCGAGCCGCTCGCGCTGTACCGGCAGCACGGAGCCAATCTGACCGGCGGCGTCACCGGCGCCTCGGCGGTCCGCGAGCACCGCAAGGAGGTGTTCTTCCAGCTCTGGTGCCTGCGCCATCTGCCCCTCGAGCCACTGAGCCCGGACGAGCTGCTGTACGTGTGGTCGTGGGTGGAGAACCACGCGAGCATGGCCGTGGCCGCCGCCGAATCGTTCTTCGTCGAGCCCGTCGCGCTCGAGTTCGACGAGCAGCGTGCCGACGCGCTCATGCTCGAGTCCGAATCGCTGACGGCCAGCGGCGATCTGGCCGGCGCCGCCCGGCTCGCGCTGCTGGCGTTGGCCTGGGATCCATACCGGATGGGCGCGGCCGAGCAGTTCAAGACGGCGGCCAAGGATGCCCAGGCAGCGGCGGCCCGCCCGCATCCGCTTGCCGGCGCCCGCCCATTCGTCGTCCTGGTCGACGCCGAGGAACTGCTGGCGTCCGACGCGATGCTCCGCGCGTACGCGCAGGCGCTCCGCGGGTCGGCGCTGGTGACGCTGGCGATCGACTCGACCCGCCTGTCCGCGGAAGCGGCGACGCGAGAGCTGCACGCACTGATCGAGCGGTGCGACCTGGCCAGCCGCGCGGACCTCGACCTGCTCGCGGTCGTCGGCCCAGGCGACGATGAGCAGTGCCGGCAGATGCTGAGCGGCGTGCACGCGCGCTACCGGCCGGACGTCGGCGAGGAGCCGGTGTCCTCGGTCGAAGACCGGCCGGTGTTCACGCCGGACACGCTGGATCGCCTGCCGGGTCACGCGGAGACCGCGCTCCGGATCGCCGCCTGATGGCGGCGGATAGCCCGGCCCTCAAGCCACCTTCGCGACAGTCGATTACCTGACTGTGGCCTCCCTCGAGGGACATCTGGATCCTGCGGCAACGCTCGCGATCCTGATTCCGACGTTCCGGCGACCGCGCGAGCTCGAGCGCCTGGTGCGGATCCTGGCCGGCGATGCCGAGGTGGTGGCGCGGCGGTTCCCGGTGCTGGTGTCGGACAACGCGTCGTCGGACGGGACGGCGGAGTTGGTGCGTGCGCTGGCGGCGGAGCTTCCGCAGCTCGATCTGAGGCTGCATGTGCAGCCTTCGAATGTCGGGGCGCTTCAGAACATGCGGTGGCTGATCGAGAACGCGCCGGCGGGTGACTACCTGTGGGTTCTGGGCGATGACGACTTTCCCACCGAGGGCACCGCGCGAGCCGTCCTCGAGGCGATCGCCGAGCAGCGGCCGGCGCTCGTGCACCTGCCCTCGAGCTTCGTCGAGAACGGGATCGAGGTGTGCCCCTCCCCGTGCCCGGACGCGCTCGAGCTCTACTTCTCGAGCCGTGAGCTGCTGGTGACCGAGTACTTCCTGCCGTTCGTCTCGGCCACGATCGTCGAGCGCACCGCGCTCGAGGAGGCCGTGCGCCTCGTCCCGAGCGACAACGACTGGGCTCCGCACATCTGGTTCGGCGTCGCCGGTCGCAACCAGCGGTGCGTCGTGCTGCCCCGTATCGGCGTGATCGGCAGCCCGGGCCATGGCTGGCAGCCGGAGCGCATGACGCTCCTTACCCGTCGGGTCATCGAGGAGTACGACGACGGCCTTGACCGCGTGCTCGACACCACCGGATTCTGCGAGTTCCTCGACCTCCGCTACGAACCGCGGTGGGGCAACGACACGCCGTGGCTCGAAGCGCCCCTCGAGGATCTGCTCGGGGCGGTCGAGCGCTTCCCCGGCAGCCGGCAGCTTCGACGCCTGCTCGTCGAGCGGGCTCTGCGCGACGCCGACCCGATCGCCATGTCGGCCGCGTCCGCGGCCTCCCGGCGCAGTGGTGCCGCGGCGTCCTCGGCGCGGGCGAGCGCCGACGGTGAGGCGTGCTTCGCGGCGGGTGAGCTCGAGCGAGCTGTGGCGCTGTTCGAGCACGCGGTCACGATCGATCCGACCAGCGCGAGCGCATGGGCCAACCTCGCCGTGGCCTGGCACGCCGCCGGGCGACCAACGGTCGCGCAGGCGTTCGAGCGCGCGCTGGCGCTCGACCCCACGAATCCCGAGATCCTCGAGAACCATGCCGCGTGGCTCGGCCTGGTCAGCAAGGCGTCATGAGCCTGCCGACCGTCAGCGTCGTAGCTGTGCGCCTACAACTACGAGGTGTACGTCGCCCGTGCGCTCGAGAGCGCGCTGGCCCAGGACTATCCGCCCGAGCTGCTCGAGATCGTGGTGATCAACGACGGCTCGACCGACCGCACCGCGGACGTCGTCGAGGAGATCTCGGCGCGCCACCCCGGTCGCGTGCGGGTCGTGCACCAGGCCAATGCCGGCTACATCGCCGCGACCAACCGCGGGCTGGCGGAGTCCCGGGGTGAGTTGATCGCGCTGCTCGACGCCGACGACGCATGGCGAGCGGACAAGACCCGGCGGCAGGTCGAGATGTTCGAGGCGGACCCGACGCTCGGACTGGTGTTCAGCGACATGGCGGTGGTCGACGGAGACGAGGCGGTGCTCCGGCCGTCGAAGCTCATCGATTACGGGCCGATCTCCGAGCACCGGCTGGCGGCGCTGCTGTTCGAGAACTTCGCGACGACCTCGTCGATCATGGTGCGGTCGTCGTTGCGCGAGGCCTATGCGCCGGTTCCCGCGCACGTCCCGTTCGCCGACTGGTGGATCGCGCTCCACGTCGCGCAGCGGGCGGGCCTGGATTACGTCCGCGAGCCGCTGGCGCTGTACCGGATGCATGGCAGCAACATGACCAACGGCGCTACCGGCAGCTGGGCGGTTCGGGAGAATCGCAGGGCGGTCGGCCTGCAGCTGTGGGCGCTGCGGAACGTTCCGCTCGACGCGCTGAACGGGGAGGAGCTGCTGCATGCCTGGAACGGGGTTGAGCGCCACGCGCGGATCGCCGTTGAGGCGGGGGGCTCGTTCTTCGTCGACCTGCTCGACCGCGGGGCGGAGGATGGCGCGCGTGCCGACGAGCTCCTGGCCGAGGCCGAAGCGGCCGCCACCGACGGCGACTCGCTCGCGGAGGCACGACTCGTACTGAAGGCGCTGGCCTGGGATCCGTTCCGGGTGCAGAGCCGCCGTCGCCTGCAGGACTGCGCCGCCCGCGCCACCGCGGAGGCCGGACTTCCCGACCCGCTCCCCGGCGCGCGGTCGTATCGGATGCTCGTCGACGCGCGCGAGCTGCTCGACGGCGACGACATGATGCAGGCCTACACGGAGGCGATGAGCGGGTCGGACTCGGTCACACTCGTGATCGATGCCAGCCGGCTGCCGACTGAGGTCGCGCAAGCCGGTCTCGAGGGACTGGTCGACCGCCACGGTCTGAACGACCGCGACGACATCGATCTGGTCGCGATCGTCGGGCCGCAGGCGGACGGCGACCGCCGGCGGATGCTCGCCGCCGTACAGGCGCGCTACTCGCGCCACGAGAGCGAGCCGGGGCGCAAGCCCGTGTTCACTCCTTCGTCGCTCGGACGACTGATCGCGCAGGCGGCGTGAGCCGATGACCGACGTCGACCACCGTCTGGAGCCGTCAGTTGAGGATGCCGCGAGCCGGCTCGACGATCGTCGCTTCGCGGAGCTCGATGCCGCGCTGCGCGAGCCCGGCGTCTCGATTCTATCGCTCGACTGCTTCGACACGCTGCTCTGGCGGCGAGTCCCGAAGCCGGCGGACGCCTTCGGCCTGCTCGGCGAGGAGCTTCGCGCGCGAGGGGCGCTGGCGGGCGGCATCAGCGCCTCCACCTTCGCACGCATGCGGATCACCGCCGAGCTGCTGGCCCGTCAGCGGAAGGTGAGCGAGACGGGATCCCACGAGATCAACCTCGGCGACATCTACGCCGAGTTCCGCGGCGGGATCACCACGATCGGCGTGGACGAGCTGCGCGCGGCCGAGCTGGCGCTCGAGCGGCGGATCACGGTGGCCGACGGCGCGCTGGCGCAGGCGCTGAGCGCGCTGGCGAGCGAGCTGGACCTGCGAGTGGTGTTCGTCAGCGACATGTACCTCTCGAGCGATGAGATCGGCTTCCTGATCGACCGCCCCGATATGGCCGACCTGGCCGCCGCCGAGGTGATCAGCTCGGCCGACGTCGGCATCGGCAAGGAGAACGGGCTGTGGCAGATCCTCCCCGACCGGTGGGGGGTGTCCCCGTCCGCGATCGTCCATGTCGGCAACAACCCCGTCGCCGATGTGTCCGCGCCGCGTGGAGCCGGTGTCCGGGCGGTGTACTGGTCCGAGCTGCCCGAGCGTCTTGACGGCATCCTGCTCGCCGAGGGCTGCCACACCGGCGCCGACGCCAAGGTCCGCGTACCTTCGATCGACGACCGCGGCCTGACCGCGTTGCGCGGACGTGCCGCGTTCTCGGCGTCGTCCACTGACCACGAGGACGAAGTGGCCTGGGAGACGGGGTCCTCGGTGCTCGGGCCGGTGATGACCGGCTACGCCGAATGGGTTCAGCAGCGCACCGCCGAGCTCGGGATCACCCGGGCCCTGTGCGTGATGCGCGAGGGGCGGCTGCTCAAGGAGCTGATCGAGGGCGTGTCCCCGTCGCGGCGCAATCCGGCGCTGCAATGCGAGCTTCTATGGGCGTCGAGGGCCGCGATCGCTCGGGCGAACATCTCCAAGGCGGACGCCGCCGAGATGGCCGCACTGTTCTCTCGGGTTCGGATCCCGAGCGTGACCGAAGCCGCCCGGACGCTAGGCATCGACCCCACGGCGGTTGCCGGCGGGGCTGAGATGGCCGGCGAGGCCGCGCAGCACGCCGGCAATCGCGCGGTGCTCGAGCGGTTCCTGAACGCGGTGCTCAGCAACCCTCCTCTCCTGGCCCAGGTGCGAGCGATCGCCGCCAGGCGCCGCGCGAACTTCGTCGACCATCTGCGCGAGGCTCTCGGCGGCGTGCGCGGCGACGTGGCGTACATAGACGTCGGCTTCTCCGGAGGCAACCAGGAGAACCTCCAGGCACTGATCGACGCCGAGGGGCTCGGGGTGCGCCTGCACGGTCTGTACCTGATGTCCGATCCGTGCCCCCAGGACCGCCTGCTTCGGGGACACCGGATCGAAGGCTTCCTCTCGAGCCCTGGCGATCCGCTGCCGTTCGAGGTCGTCGAACTTGACCGCAACCGCCTGCTGCTCGAATTGCTGCTGATCTCCGAGGACGGGAGCACGCTCGAGATCGACGACGACGGCCGGCCGGTGTTCGCGCCCCACGTCGAGCCCGAGCGCCAGCGCGCTCAACGCCGAGCGGTGCACGACGGCATCAGGGCATATCAGCGCCACCTGAACGGCTACCGGCTGACCGGCGAGGATGATCACGTGGGAGCCGTCGACGCCCTCGTCGGACGCCGGATCATCGAGCGCTTCGTGGTCGAGCCGACGCCCGACGAGGCGCGCACGTTCGGCGCCTGGGAGGCCGAGGACGACTACAACAGCTTCGAGTCCTCGACGCTCGTCCCGCACCCCGACCGCGACCCGATCCTGCGCCGGCTCACCCGCAAGCAACTGGCCGAGCAGCCGCTTCAGCGGATCTTCTGGCCGGCCGGCGCGAGCGCGCTGTGGGAGGATCCCGTCGCCGCCGCCACCACAGGTCCCCTGTCCCAGGCGGGCGCGATGCGCGTGCAGCTCCAGCGGCTGGGTGGAGCCGCGGTCGCCGCGGCCATGGTTCCGTTGCGCCTCGGTCGGGAGGGGGTCGCGATCGGCTCGTGGAGTGGGGAAGCCGGTGGCGTGTGTGCTGTGACCGTGTTCCCGGTACTGATCGACGGCCTGCTTCGCCTGGACTCGTTGCGCGTCACGCTCATCAGCAGATCGTCGGGGTGGCGCTCGGAGGTGTGGTCATGGTCGGCCGGCGATGACGCCGCGGCGTTGCCCATGGCCAACTGCACGTGGGTGGCCCAGGACATCTTGAACGTGGACTCCGAGTCGGTGCTGATCGTCCCGTTGCCGCAACCACTGCCCGCCGAGGCGTTCATCCAGGTCGAGCTTCACGGCGGATTCCTGCCCGGCGTCGACACCTGCCCGCAGATCGAGCCCGCCGCGGGTGGCGGGACGATCAGCTACCGCCCGGCCTGAGCGGCGGCGAGGACCGCTTCGGCGACGCGGTCCCAGCTCAGCGAGCGGGCCTGCGACACCTGGTCGGCGGAAAGCCGGCCACTCGCGGCCGCGCTGCGGACGCCTTCGACGAACGCCTCGCGGTTTCGGGTGGCGTTCAGGAAAGAACCGAGCGCCGGCGCGTGAGCGGTGTTCAGCGTCACGGTCGGAAGCCCGGCCGCGGCGTAGTTGTAAGCCTTGTGCGGCTCCATCGAGTAGGTGAACGGCTCGTCGGTGTGCGGCACGATCCCGACGTCGCAGTGCAGCAGGTACGCCGCGGTCTGCTCCGGCACGCGCTCGCCGAGCAGGTGGACGTGCGGATCGGCCGCGGCGAGCTCGAGCAGCTGCGGCGTCGGCCCCATCCCGATCAGGACCACCTCGAAGCCGGCGTCCGCCAGGTCGCGTACCGCCTGCACGTCGAAGCGCATCGACAGCGCCCCCACGTACACGGCGCGCGGGCGTGCGATGCCGGCGAGGTCGGCGGGCACGGGCAGCGAGTCGACCGCGGGATCGTGCCAGTGGTGGTCGACGCCGTGGCCGACGTAGGTGGCCTGCGGGACGTCGTCGATCGATCCCTCGGACAGTCCGACGACGACATCGCTCGAAGTGATCAGCTGCCGGCGGACCCGCTCGAGCAAGCTCTTGATAGGAGCCATGACGTCCCAGTCGGCGAGCTTGTCGTAGGCGACGAGCACGGCCCGCGAGCACACCGGCGCGAACTCGTAGTGCAGCCACCAGTTCGCCTGCGAGACCCCGAAGTTGAGCAGCACCGGGTCGGTCAGCTCGGCGAGCCCGACGACGCCTCGGGCGACCTCGTGGGCGCCGGTCGGCGGGGTGCCACTGCCGCTGAACACGAGCAGCCCGCGATCGTCGCGGGCTCCGAGCTGAGGCTCTCCCGGGGCGGGGTGGAACGGCTCGACGTAGGCGACGCGCCCGGCCGTCGGCGAGCGCACGAGTGAGTGCGCGATCGCCTCGCCGGCGCGGCCGAGCTTGCCGTAGTCGTTCTGGAGCCAGGCGACGATGACGTCAGGCGCGCTCACGCGGCCTCGGGCAGGGCCAGCGCGACATCGCGCTCGGCCGCCCAGCGATCCACGGCAACGAGCGCCTGAGCGACCACCTGATCCATATTCAGGTATTGGTAGCGAGCCAGCCGCCCCACGAACATCACGTCCGGACGATCGGCGGCCAGGGCCTCGTACCGGTGGTAGAGCTCGCGGTTCTCGGGCCGGGGGATCGGGTAGTACGGGTCGCCCTCGGCCGTCGGGTACTCGTAGGTCAGCGTGCTGAAATCCGATACCTGGCCGGTGAGGTGGCGAAACTCGGTCACGCGCGTGTAAGGGGTCCGCTCGTTTGGATAATTTATGACCGCGACCGGCTGGACGAGCCGGCCGCCGGGGGTGGCGCGGGTCTCGCGCTCGAACTGGAGGCTCCGGTACGGGAGCGTACCCAGCCGGTAGCCGAAGAATTCGTCGATCGGGCCGGTCCATACGAGCTGGCGGGCGTTGACATCGTCGCGGATGTCGTCGTACTCGGTGCCGAGCTGAAGCTGGATGTTGGGGTGGTCGAGCATCCGGTCGAACATCGCGGTGAAGCCCGCCGCCGGCATCTTCTGGAACGAATCGCCGAAGTACCGATCGTCGTCGTTGGTGCGCACCGGAAGACGGGCGCACACCGACGCGTGCAGCTCGCTGGGGTCGAGTGACCACTGCTTGCGGGTGTAGCCGCGGAACAGCCGCTCGTACAGGTCGCGGCCGACCTTGGCGACGACGGCATCCTCGGAGTTCTTGAGCTCCGCGCGCGGCTCGGCCAGCGAGGCGAGGTAGGCCGCGGTGTCGTCATCGTCGTGCAGCTCGACGCCGTGGAGCGCCTGGATCGTATTCCGGTTGATCGGGAGCGGGACGATCCGCCCGTCGACCTCGGCCCACACCCTGTGCTCGTACGGGTGCCAGTCGGTGAACCGCGATAGGAACTCGGTCACCTTGGCGGCGTTGGTGTGGAAGATGTGCGGCCCGTAGGTGTGGATCAGGACGCCGTGCTCGTCGAGCGCGTCGTGGGCATTGCCGGCGAGGTGCGGACGGCGATCGATCACGAGCACGCGCAGGCCGAACTCCTCGGCCATGCGGCGTGCACAGACCGCACCGGCGAAGCCGGCGCCGACGACCAGTACATCGAGGGACTCCATGTCCCGGTGTTCGGCCGGAACGCCGGTTCCTTGAGGCGCTCAGGCGGCGAGGGCGTGGCCGCTCATCGCGACGCCCGGGTGCTTGCGCAGGAACCGTTCGCGGTCGGCCGCGACCTGGACGCGAATCCAGGCGCTCAGCTCGGGATCTTCGCTTCCGACGGTCTCGGACAGCCCGTGCCGGATCCGGGAGGCCTCGGCGTGCACCGGCGGCCGGCCCGCCTCGCGCAGGCGGTGGAGCAGATCGGTGTCCTGGTACCACAGCACCAGTGAAGGATCGAAGAACTGGCCCGGGGCGTGGGAGAACGCGTCGATGCCTTCGCGCGTCATCGCGAAGCACCACGCGGGGAAGTCGAACCGCATCGGCCCGTCGATCGTGAGCGGGAACGAGACCGCGGCGCCCGCGTCGAGGGCGGCGCGGAGCGGCGCCCACCAGCCGGACAGGGGCTCGACGTCGTCGTTCATCACGACCACGTAGGGGGTGCGGGCCGCGCGCACGCCGGCGTTGACCGGCGAGGCGAATCCCTGCGGGGGGCAGCCGTTGTCGATGATCACGATCTCGTGGGCGACGTCGGTCGTCGCCTGGACGGCGGCTACGCATGCGCGGACGCGCTCGGAGGCGGCGTCGAGCGTGGGGATCACGACGGTCAGCTCGGGCTCCTCGCCGGCGGGTCGGCGGGCGCCGCCGGTGCGGGCGCCGGGGGAAGAGATGCTGCTAGCCGCCGCGGTCACGGCTCGCCCGCCCCGCTCGGCGAGCGACAGCGCGAGCGCGCCGAACACGAGCTGGCCCGGAAGATCCAGAAGCTCGGTGGCGCGGAGGTCCGCGGCGCGGACCGCGACCGACCATGCTGCGACGGGACTATGCGAAGGGTCGCCGGCGGTGGCGCTGGCGGCAAGCGCGACGGCGGGCTCCTCGAGCGCGGCGGCAAGCCCGGCGAGCCATCCGGGCGCAGGCGCTGCCGCGTCGCGGATGAACACGATGATCTCCCCGCGGGCGTGCTCGGCGCCGCGTCGGGCGGAGGCGGCGAACCCGAGGCGGCGCTCGTTGCGGAGTACCTCGACGTCGCCGGCGAGCTGGGACAGGAGCGGCTCGAGGCCGACCGAGGCGTCGTCGACGACGATGATCTCGTGGGCCGGATCCTCGGCCTGCGAGGCGATGCCCTGCAGGCAACGCAGGGCCTGAGCCGGGCCGCCGGCGAGCGGCAAGATGATCGAGACTTTGGGGGCCATCTTCCCCGGGTGATCGGCCGCTTCGATGATTCCTTAATCCACACGGAGGCGGGCCACCAAAGGCAGCCCGCCTCCGCTTTCCGGTTCCCTCGATGAATCGGACGTGGTGTATGTGGCCCGCGCGGTATGTAGGAGAAGCGCGGGCGGATTGTGCCCTCGGCGTCGGCAGCGAAGCTGCCACGCTCGAGCTTGGCTCGCGGGGCGCGGGCGACGCACGAAGCGCCGGCCGTCCCTACGAAAGTTTTGGCTCGCCGGGCGCGGGCGACGCATCAAGCGCCGCCCGGCCCTGCGAAGGGATTAGCCCTGAATCAGCTTCAGCACCAGCTGAGGCTGCGAGTTGGCCTGCGCGAGCATCGCCGTGCCGGCCTGCTGCAGCACCTGCTGCTGGGTCAACGTCGTCATCTCGGACGCCATGTTGACGTCCTGGATGTTGCTCAGCGACGAGGACATGTTCTCCTGCGTCGTCGAGATCGACGTCGCGGTGTACTGGAGACGGTTCTGGACCGCACCCAGCGTCGCCGCGAGCGACGAGATGTTGTTGATCGCAGTGCTGATGGCGCTCACCGCGCCGCTCTGGCCCAGGCTGAACACCGTGCCGCCGGTGGCGGCCTGCGTCCATGAGAACGCCGAGGTCCCGAGGTTGCTCGAGCTCTCGATGTTCTGGAAGGACACAGCCAGCGTGTCGCTGGAAGAAGCGCCGACCTGGAAGGTCACGACGCCCGACCCGTTGGCGGTGCCGTCGAGCAGGTTGATGCCGTTGAACTGCACCGAGCCCTTCTGGCGGTCGATCTCCTGCGTGAGCTGGTTGACCTCGTCCTGGATGTCCGTCTGGTCCGTCGAGGACAGGTCGCCGTTCTGGTACTGCACGGCAAGCTCGCTGACACGCTGAAGCATGCTCTGGACGTTGTTCAGCGCGCTATCGGCGGTCTGGACCATCGAGGTCGCGTCGCTGACGTTCTGGCTGGCCTGCTGGAGGCCGTTGACCTGAGAGGTCAGGCCCTGGCTGATCGCGTAACCAGCGGCGTCATCCGCCGCGGAGTTGATGCGAAGACCCGAGGACAGACGCTCCATCGCGGTCGAGACCGCGTTGCTCGAGTTATTCAGGCTGATCTGCGTCTGCATCGCAGACGTGTTGGTGAGAATCGAAAGGGACATCTTTTACACCTCCGTGGTGTGGTCGTTTGGGGTTGTCCCCCGGCTGCTCCTTGCTGCCGGTCTCTCCGGTTATCGCCCTCGATACCCCGCACTTGAGGGGCGTCCAGACCGATCTGGACACACCCGAGAAAACCCCGTCAGATCAGGCGATTGCGGCCTTGCAGTGGTGCCCGCGGCCGCTCGAGAAAGGCGGCCGCGCCGCTCAGATCAGGCCGTCACGCTGATGTGCAGGCCCGTATCGTCGTCGTCACCGGGGTCCTCGAGGTAGTAATCGGACCCGCCGACCGACGCGTGTGCCGCGGGAGCGACGTCGGGCGCCTTGCGCCGGCGCCTGTCCTGACCCGGGTTGCCCCGGGCGCCGTCCCGATCGACCCGGCCGGCGTTCGGCGCCGGAGTGACCGAGGGGATGTTCGGCTGGACTGGGACGATCGGATGGATCGGGTCCATGGCGCTGGATCAGGCGGCTTCTACGAGCCGGCGCCGGCGGCGGCCTGTGCCGGTGCGGCGTCGCCGGCGGACTTCTGCGCGCGCGCCGGTATCAAGTCCGGGTCGGTGGCCTGCTCGCTGCGCTCGAGCGCAGTCCGCAGCTCGGCGAGCACGAGGTGGCGCCAGACGGTGACCGCGCACATCCACGCGAGCATGTAGCCGACGATCCCGGCCACGAGCGCCCGCACCCCGACGTCGAACGTCGGGACGCCGGCCTTGTAGCTGAGGTACCCCGCGACGACGAAGCCGGCGATGCCGCCCCAGCCCTTGGCGCGGCGGACCTGATACCGGGCGCGGGGATGGTTGGCGACGCTGGGCGCCACCGCGCCGGACTCGTCCTTGCCCTTCTTCTTCTTGGCCTCCTCCTCGCCCTTGCCCTTCTCGGCGGACTTCTCGGCCTTCTTGCTCATCCGGCGCTCCTGTGATCAATGACTCGACCAACCTTGGCCAGCGCCTCGCGCTGGCGCTCGAACACAAAATGGATCAGCCGCTGGCGGTCGGCTCGTGAGATCTGCTCGAACACGAGCGCGCGCCGGCCTTCGTCGCCGGCGCGGACGACCTGCGCGTTGCCCTCGATCGGCTTGGCTCCCCCGCCGACGTTGAGCGTGAAGCGGACGTGCGTGCCGAGCGGGAGCTCATCGGCGCCGCTGAGCAGCATTCCGCCGCCGCTGATGTCGATCGCGTGGGCGTTGATCTGGTCGATGCCCGCCCCGCGCGAGTCCTTGGCCACCTCCACCGGCTGGGCGGAGGGCACGCGGACGAACTCGCGGCGTTGCGTGACCTCGGGCGCGGCCGACACGTCAAACCGCACGAGGTCGCGCTCCTGGATCACGGCCTGGCCGTGGAAGCGGACCAGGCCGCGGGGCGAGACGTACTCGAGCAGCATCGGCTCGACCACGTCCCGCGACAGCTCGTCGCCGGCGTCGAGCATCAGCACGAGCATCAGGTAGTCGCCGCTGCGCTCGTAGACCCGCACGGGAATGCGGCCGCCGACGGGCGTCGTCAGCTTGCCCTCCTTGCCGCCCACGTTGAGGCGGACGACGTTGTCGGTGGGCTCGGGCTCGGCGTTCATGGGAGCAGGCGGGCCGCCAGCGAGGACGGGTCCGCGGCCGACAGCGCGCCGTCGAGCTCGAGCCCCTCGTGGATGTAGGCGACCGGCATGCCGCTGATGTGGGCGAGCTCGGCGGCGATTCCGAGCTGGTCGGCCTCGTCGGCGTGCGTGACGGCGATCCCGTCCGCGCCGAGCGCCGCAAAGCCCTCGATCAGCTTACGGGCGGCATGGACGCTGAACGTCGCCGGCACCGCGATGTAGACCGCATCGAGCGACAGCGAGCGAAGCTCGCCGGCCAGCGCCTCGACGCCGGCGGGATCGCGCGGGGTCACGCCGGCGGTGTCGATCACGACGAGGCCACCGTCGCGGCCGTGCTGGACGGCCGGCGCGGCCTCGGGGCCGACGGCGGCGCCCATGACCCACACGTTCTGGCCCTTGAGCAGCTCCTTGAGATCGCCGCCCCAGTCGTCGCTGCCGAGCGACACGACGCTCGCGGCGAGCGTCGAGCCCTTGGCGTAGGCCGAGGCGAGCGCCGCCGAGCAACGGGTCTTGCCGGCGCCGCCGGCGCCGACGAATGCGACCGCGGCCCCGGTGGCGGGGAGCGGGGCGGGAGCGGGGATGATCGCGGCGAGCGTGGCCCGGACGGCGTCACGCAGGCTGCCCTTCGCGAGCGGCGAGCGGTGCGCGGCGGCGGCGGTGATCAGCTGGTGTGCCCAGGCGTCGCTGATGCCCTGGGAGGTCAGCTCCTCGGCGACGGCGGCGGCCTCGGCCGAGTCAAGCGCTCCGGCCTGCTTGGCGACCCATGGGCTGGCGGCCGGCGGGACCGGCGCCGGTGCGGGGGCTGGAGCGGCGGGAGCGGGGCGCGGCGACCGGAGCGGGCGGGGCCCGAGCCGGCGCGGGGGCTACGGGGGCGACGGGGAGCGGGGGCTGGCGACGGGCTCGGGCGCCGGGGCCGGAGCCGGGGCGACGGGCTCGGGGGCCGGGATGGGCTCGGCGGCGAACGGAGCGGGAGCGGGGGCCGGGGCCTCGGGGACGACCGGCGCGGGCGCCTCGTCGACGTCGGAGGTCGTCGGCAGCCCGCCGGTGGTTACGAGCTTGACCAGCTCCTCGATGTCGACGTGCGCCGCCGCCTGCTCGAGGCGGGTGACGAACGACTCCGCGGCACCCTCGACAGGCGGGGTGGCGGCGGGCGGGGTGGTGGCCGGCGGGGCGGGGATCGCGGCCTGCGGAGAGGCGGGGGCCTCGGGCGCCGGCGTCCGTGTCGGTACGGGCGCGATGTCCTCCCGGGCGGCGGGAGCCTCAAACGCGACGGGGGCCTCGGGGGCGGGGACGATGGCCTCGGGAGCGGGCACGGGGGCGGGCACCGGGGCGGGCGTCACGGGCTCCTCGGCGGCCGGCGCCGGAAGCGCGGGAAGCGCCGGAAGCGAGTACTCGTCTTCGTCGGTCAGCTCCCAGCCGTTGACGGGTTCGTCCTCGTCGTAGATGTCGACCCGCGGCGAGGCCTGGGCGTCCACCTCGACGCACTTCTGGGCGAAGAAGCCGCCGACGCCGCCCATCAGGCCCTCGCGCTGGCGCAGGATGATCGCGTCGGGGCCGAGCTCGGCGCGGATCTGAGGGATCAGATCCTCGAGCTTGCGGCCGCGGTAGGTGCGCACGCCGCCGAGGTCACGGTCGTGGCCATTCGTGTGGGGCTCGGTCAGGGTGCTCATGCGCTAACTACTCCTATGGTTTCGACGCTGATGCCTGGGGCGACTTCGTTGTAAGAACAGACGGGGAGGTGGGGCACGGATGCTTCGACGAGCCGCCGGACGTGGCGACGCACGCGCGCCGAGCAGAGCAGCACCGGACGGATTCCGCCACGCGCGGAAGCCTGGTCGGACTGGCTCTTGACGGCGGTGAGCACGGCCTGGGCCCGGGTGGGCTCCATCGCCAGGTACTCGCCGTCGCTGGTCTGGGTGATCGATGTCGCCAGCTCCTGCTCGATCGTCGGATCGAGCGTGATCACGCGCAGCGTCTGCAGCGGGTCCAGATGCGGTGCGGTGATCGCCCGGCCGAGCGCCTGACGCGCGTATTCGGCCAGCAGGCTGGGGTCGCGCGTGATCCGGGCCTTGTCGCCGACAGACTCGACGATAGCGCCGAGATCGCGGATCGAGACGCCCTCCGAGAGGAGAGACTGCAACACACGCTGGATCTCGCCGAGCGAGAGAACATCGGGCACAACTTCCGTAACGACAGCTTCGTTGATTTCCTTTAGCTGATCGAGCAGCTGGCGTACGTCCTGCCGCGTCAGCAGGTGGGCAGCGTGCGTGCGGATCGTCTCGGTGAGGTGCGTCACGATCACCGATTCGCCGTCGACGACGGTGTATCCGAGGGCCTCGGCCTCGGCGTGCTGGTTCTCCGGGATCCAGATCGCCGGAAGCCCGAACGCGGGCTCGGTCGTCGGGATTCCGGGCAACGTCCCGACCGCATCGCCCGGATCCATCGCCAGGTGGTGGCCGGCCATGACCATGCCCCTGGCCACGACCGTGCCGCGGACCTTGACTACGTACTCGTGCGAGTCGAGGTCGACCTCGTCGTGGATCCGGACCGGCGGAATCACCATGCCGAGCTCCGAGGCGATCTGGCGCCGGATCATCGACACGCGCCGGACCAGCGATCCGCCGGTGCGGCGGTCGACGAGCGGCACCAGGCCGAAGCCGATGCCGAGCTCGAGCGGATCGATCGAGAGCTCCTTGAGGACCTCCTCGCGCGGGGCGGCGGGCTTGTCGGCCTCCGTGGGGGCCGGGAGCGCCGCCACGGCGGCCGCGGCGGCGATGTCGTCGGGCATGCCGTTGCGGACCGACCAGCCGATCGCGGTCATGATCCCGCCGATGAACAGGAACGGAAGCTTCGGCAGGCCCGGAACCAGCGCGAACGCGCAGACGACGCAGCCGGCCACCAGCGGCGCCTTCTTCTGCCGGAGGATCTGATTGGCGAGGTCTGAGCCGAGGTCCTTCTCCGACGCCGAGCGCGTGACCAGGATGCCGGTCGCGACCGAGATCAGCAGCGCGGGGATCTGGGCGGCGAGGCCGTCGCCGACGGTCAGCATCGAGTAGGTGTGGGTGGCCTCCCCGAACGCGATGTGGTGCTGGACGACGCCGACCACGATCCCGCCGATCAGGTTGATTCCGGTGATGATCACGGCCGCCATCGCGTCGCCCTTGACGAACTTCGAGGCACCGTCCATCGCGCCGTAGAAGTCGGCCTCGCGGGCGATCTCCTGGCGGCGGTGGCGCGCCTCCTGGTCGGTGATCAGCCCGGCGTTCAGGTCGGCGTCGATCGCCATCTGCTTACCGGGCATGGCGTCGAGGGTGAAGCGGGCGGCGACCTCGGCGACGCGGCCGGCGCCGTTGGTCACGACCACGAACTGGATCACGACCAGGATCAGGAAGATCACGAGGCCGATCACGACGTCGCCGCCGACGACGAACTGGCCGAAGTCGCGGACGACGCTGCCGGCGTCACCCTTGGTCAGGATCAGGCGCGTCACCGACACGTTGATCGCCAGGCGGAACATCGTGGTCAGCAGCAGCAGGCTCGGGAACGCCGAGAACTCGAGCGGCTTCTGCAGGTACATCGTCGCCACCACGACCGCCAGCGCGGCCGAGATGTTGATCGTGATGAACAGATCGAGCAGCATCGACGGCAGCGGGATGATCAGCATCGTCACGACGACGACGACCGCGACCGCCGCGACCAGGTCGGTGTGCTTCAGGAGCTTGCGAATCGTGTTCTCGTTCATGCCGCCGCCTTTCTACGCCCGGCCATCCGGTAGACGAACGCGAGCACCTGCGCCACCGCGGCGTACAGCTCGGCGGGGATCATCTGACCGATCTCGACCGACTTGTGCAGCGAGCGCGCAAGCGGCGGGTCGGGCACGATCGGGACGCCTGACTCCTCGGCGATGCGCCGGATCTGCTTGGCCACGAGGTCCTGGCCCTTGGCGACCACGACCGGGGCGGGGTGGCTGCCGTCGTAGCTGAGCGCGACCGCGAAGTGGGTCGGGTTCGTGACGACCACGTCGGCCTGGGGGATCGCGGCCATCATGCGGGCACGGGCGGCCTGCATCTGGCGCCGGCGGATCGCGCCGCGAACCTCGGGAGGCGCCGACTGCGACCGGCTCTCCTCCTTGACCTCGTGCTTGGTCATCTTCAGCTGCTTGTTGTGGCGGTGGCGCTGATAGATGTAGTCGAGGATCCCGATCAGCAGGTAGGCGATCGCGGCGCGCTCGGCGATGCCCATGATGCTCGTGTTGATCAGGATCCCGAGCGCGGCCGGAGGGGTGTCGACGCTCGCGCCGAGGCTTGTGAGCTGCGGCAGCAGGGCCATTGCGACGACGACGCCGACGGAGCACACCTTCGCGATCGACTTGATCCCCTCGGTTGCGGCTCGGATCCCGAACATGTTCTTGGCGCCACTGACCGGGTTGATCTTCTTGAAGTCGGGCTTGATCGCGGTCATCGTGGGCTTGAACGAGACCTGGGCGACGTTCACGATCACACCGGCGGCCAGGCACAGACCCGCGATCGGCGCGACCGTGCCGAGGAGCGTGTGCAGGGCGGCCGAGAACAGCGCATGCAGCCCGGCGGCGCTGGTGGCGTCGCCCGGCCGGGAGATCTGCTCGAAGGTGGAGCGCATCGAGTCGGCCACGCCTGAGACGACCGCCGGGCCGACAGCTACGAGCCCGATCAGGCCGGCGACGAGCACGACTGCGCCATTGAGGTCGGTGCTCTTGGCGACCTGGCCCTTCTTGCGCGTCTCGTGCTTGCGCTTGGGTGTCGGTTTTTCTGTCTTGTCGTGATCGGCCATGGCTGGTCCTAGAAGGCGTGGAGCGCGGTGGCGACGGAGGTGTAGATCTGGCCCTGGATCCAGCCGCCCAGGAACGGCAGCGTCGCGGCGACGGCGAGCAGCGAGACGCCGACCTTGAGCGGGAAGGCGACCGAAAGCACGTTCATCTGCGGAACGACGCGCGAGACCATCCCGAACGCGACGTCGGTGATCAGCAGCGTCAGGACCACCGGCGCGGCGACCTCGAGCGCGGAGGTGAAGATCGAGGTGAACGACAGCTCGGCGGCGTGCGCGAGCGATCCGAGCTGCGGCGCTTTGGTCAGCGGGATCAGCGTGAATGTCCGCGCGATGCCTCGCAGCATCCAGGCGTCGCCGCCGATCGCGATGAACAGCATCACCCCGATCAGGGCGTAGAGCTCGGAGAACGCGCCGCCCGGGTTGCCGTTGATCGGGTCGACGGTGGCGCCGAACGAGAAACCGGACAGGATGTCGGCGAACCCGCCGGCGCTCTGCACCGCCGCCATCAGGGCGCCGATCGCGAACGCGAACAGGATCCCGACCAGCAGCTGCACGACCATCAGCCCCGCGACCTGCGTCGGCTGGGTCGGGATGTGCTGACCGTGCATGGCCAGGCCGGTCAGCCCGAGCGTCAACGCGACCGCGACGATCCCGCGCACCTGCGCGGGGATCTGCTTGGCGGAGAACAGCGGCGCCAGCAGGAACAGCGGGCTGACGCGCCCGAGCACGAGGAAGAACGCGGTTATCGATTGCCCACCACCCAACGCGGTGAGCACGTGGTTGAGCGTCAGCTGGTTCATCCGATCAGTGACGGGATCGACATGTAGAGGTTCTGGGCGTAGCTGACCAGCTGGTCGAGCATCCACGGCCCGAGCACGACGATCAGCACCGCCACCCCGACGATCTTCGGGATGAACGACAGGCTCTGCTCCTGGATCTGACGTGACCGCCTGGAAGATGCTGACGAGCAGGCCGATGACCAGCCCCAGCAGCAGGATCGGGCCAGCGATCTTCAGCGAGAGCATCATCGCCTGGGTTGCGAGACTGACGACTGTGTCCTGATCCATGTCAGTGGAAGCTCGTGACGAGCGAGTTCGTGATCAGGTCCCAGCCGTCGACCAGGACGAACAGCAGGATCTTGAATGGCAGGGATATGAAGCTCGGAGGCAGCATGATCATCCCCATGCTCATCAGCGTTGAGGAGACGATCAGGTCGATCAGCAGGAACGGCAGGAAGACCAGGAAGCCGATCTCGAACGCCGTCTTCAGCTCGCTCATGATGAACGCGGGGATCAGCACGTAGGTCGGGACCTGCGCGCGCGTCTGCGGCTGGTTGATGTGGGCGAGGTTCACGAACAGCGACAGCTCCTGCGTGCGCGTCTGCTTGAACATGAACTGGCGCAGCGGCTGCTCGGCGCGGGAGATCGCCTGCGTGGTCGACACCTCGTGCTTGGAGTAGGGCTCCCAGGCGTCCTTCTTGATCGCGGAGATCGTCGGCGCCATCACGAACAGCGTCAGGAACAGCGAGATCCCGACCAGCACCTGGTTCGGCGGCGTGTTCTGCGTCCCGAGCGCGCTGCGGACGAAGCTGAGGACGATCAGGATCCGCGTGAACCCGGTGACCGTGAACAGGATCGCGGGCAGGATCGAGATCCCGCCGATGAGCAGCAGGATCTGGAGGGCGTTGCTCGAGTCGACCTTCACGAGCGAGCCGTAATCCGCCGCAGGACGTCGAGCACCCGGTCCGAGGGCTTCTCGGCCTGGTCGAAGCTCGCTGGCTTCTCAGGCGGAATCTCGATACCAAGTGCGATCGCCTCTGCCTCGGAATAGCTGCGGATCGGGGTGACGCCGTTCTCGGCGACTCCGACCACCAGCACCTCGCGTCCGGCTCGTACGACCGCTACGGAGCGGCCGCCGCCCAGCGGCAGGTTCGCGACCTGCGAGAGGCCGTGGCCCGTCGGGCGGGTCTTGCTCTTCTTCGCGTGCTTCATGATCCACGCGATCCCGTAGATCACGGCGATCACGATGAACAGCCCGACGATCGTGCGGACGATGCTCGCCCCACCACCGCTGGTCGCGGAGGCGTGGGTTGCCGTCGTGCTCGCGCTCAGACGCACCGGCGTGTTCTCGCCCGTGGACTGGGCGAGCGCCTTGGCACTCTCCACGTGCGACGCCACCGCGCTCTGGGCGTGTGTGGTCGTCTCACGCGACGGGGCGCCGAAGGCAACCGCGGCATGCGTGAGCGTCAGGGCGCCGGCAAGGCCGACGCCACGAATGAACGTGAGCGACTTCATCGAGGAAAGGACTCCGAGGGAGAGTCCTCCCGGTAATCGGCCGCAACCCCCGGGGCCTTGAGTCACCCGTGCCGCCGGAGTGGGTAGGAACGGTAGGTATGGACGTCGTTACGCTGAATTGGTCGACCGCTGAGGTCAAGGACGGCAAGCTGACCGTGCCGCTCGACGGCGACGTCCCGAAGGGCTGGCGCAAGAGCTTCGAGACGACGGTGAAGCTGCTCGGCAGCGGGGACTGGGGCGAGATTCAGGTCAAGCGGGACCAGGTCCGGGTCAGCGACGTCGAACCAGGCAGCGAGGACAAGCTCCGCCACCACCTGGAGGCCGTCCTCGCGCAGGCCAACGCCGACCACGAGCCCGACGAGGGCGAAGACGACGAGGACCCGGACGCAGACGAATCCGAGCCCGGGGCCGGCGACGAGGACGACGGTCCCGACGCCGAGATGACCCAGCGCTTCCGCTCGTTTTAGCCGGGGGCCTTAGGCCAGCGCCTTCCCGACGGCCTCGAGCAGCTGCGGCGGGCTGGAACGGCTTGACGACGAAGTCCTTCGCGCCCTTCTGGATCGACTCGATCACCTTGCTCTCCTGGCCGAGCGCGGAGCACATCAGCACGCGGGCGCCGGGGTCGATCGCGATGATCTCGGCGAGCGCCTGGAGGCCGTCCTTCTCGGGCATGGTGATGTCGAGCGTGGTCAGCTCGGGGGCCAGCGCCTGGAACTGCGCGACGGCTTCGGTGCCGTTGCCGGCCTCGCCGACCACCTCGTGGCCGCCGGAAGCGAGCGCGTCGCTCACCACCTTGCGCATGAACGCGGCGTCGTCGACTACGAGTACACGGGCCATCAGGTTACGGCTCCTTCCACTTCGGTTTGCGTCACTTCGGGGGTTTGGGGGTCGGGGGTGGGGTTGAGGTCCGGGTCTTCTATCGGGAGATCGGGCTCGATTTCGAAGGGATTGGGCGTCCGGCTCGACGTCTTCCGGAGCCTCGGGCTGGGTTGATCGGGCCAGGTCGAGCATGCGGAGCCCCTCGCTCTCGAGGCCGTCGAGCGACACCGCCCATTCGCCGTCCTCGGTGACCACGAGCTGGCCCCGGGCGAAGCGCGTCCCGTTGACGTACAGGTCGACGGGCGCGTCGGCGGCGCGGTCGAGATCGACGACCGCTCCGACCGGCAGCCCCAGGGCGGTTCCCGAGCGGCATCCGCGCGCGCCCGAGCTCGGCCCAGACGCGCAGGCTGATCCCGCCGAGCGCCTCCTCGAGCGCGAGGCTGTGCGGGCTCGTGTCGGCGACCCGGCCGTCGGCCGCCGACGATCCGCCGGCTACCTTGTCGCCGGTCCGCTCAGCCGTCTCCTCGTCGATCGCGCGCACCATCCGCACGACGAACGCCCGGGGCACGAGCTGGATCAGCCGGCAGGCCTCGCCGGCGATCATGAACGTGGTCGAGGTCGCGTGGGGCGCGGTGCCGTAGATGTCGGCGGCCGAGCCCGGGTCGTCGAGCACGCGCGTGTCGGGCGGGGAGATCTCGATCTCCTGGCCGAGCACGACGCCGATCGCGGCGGCCGCCGCGGCCATCATCTGGTTGGCGGCCTCGGCGATCGCTGACATCTCGAGCTCGGACAGCGGGCCTGCGCCCGCATCGGCCTCCTCGCGCCGGCGCCCCATCGCGGCCGCGAGCCCGCGGGCCCCGGCCGGCGTCAGCACGAAGATGTTGGCGCCGGTGACGCCGTCGACGTAGGAGACGCTCGAGGCGATCGAGCCGCGGGCGACGTTGGCGAACGGCGACGCGCCGTCCTCGAGCACCGTGACCTCGCCGCGCTCGACCGCGCCGGGGGCGAACATCTCGAGCACCTTGGCGATCGCCTCGGCGGTCGAGGCGCCGAGTTGCATCAGCGCCTCGCGCGGGGTGATGTCCTGCTGGCTCATCCGAACTTCCTCTCGGTACCGGACACCTGGATCGCGCGCCGGGCGCCGTTGGCGCCGGGCTGCGCCCGGGCGAGCTTGACGTTCTCGGCGAACACGGTGATGCCCTGATCGGCCTGTGCGCCGAGCCGGATCAGGCTGCCGGGCCCGAGCGACAGGATCTGCTCGATCGGCAGGTCGATCGCGGCGACCTCGGCGCGGAGCGTCACCGGAACGCCGGCCATCGCCCGTCCGATCTCGGCTGCGCCGGCCGACTCGGCCTCGGGCTCGCGCGCCTCCTTGCCGGACATGCGGTCGCTGACCGGGTCGATCGCGAGCCACGGGATCAGCAGCGCCATCGAGGCGGAGTGCTTGTTGATCCGGCTCTCGATCACGACCACGAACGTCGGCTCCGAGACGGCGGCGATCTGGCTGGCGTCGTTGTGCGTCTCGATCTCGACGATCGACAGGCTGATCCCGGCGAGGTCCTGCCACACGAGCGAGAGCTGGTGGACGAGCGACTCGAACAGGCGCTGGGTCAGCACCCTGTCGATCTCGCTGAACCGTCGCTCGCGAGGCGGCTTGTCGGGCGTGCCGCCGAGCAGCAGATCGAGGCACATCAGCACGAACGACTGCTCGACCGTGAACAGCATCCTCGTGCCGAGCGGCTGCACGTCGAGCGTGACGAACAGCGACCCGCTCGGCAGCAGCGACTGCGCGCCCGACCAGGTGGCCTGCGCGCTGTTGATCGCCTCGAGCTCGACCGGGGTGCGGAGCTCGGTCGAGAGTCGCGTGACCGACGTCTGGCAGAACGTGTCGATCGCGCGGGCGATCCGGCGCTGGTGGTCGCTGGTGAACTTGGTCGGGCGCGAGAAGTCGACCGTGCGCAGCCGCTGGCCGCGCCGGTGGGCGGGCACGGGTCCCTGATCGGGGATCTGGCCCTGCTTGGCCGCCTCAACGAGCGCGGCGACCTTGTCCCGATCCAGCATCTCGCTCATCGGTTCGCCTCCTGTAGAGCCGCCGCCCGCGCCCGGCGGGGACGCCCGCCGGAGCCGTCGAGCAGCGTGGTGGATACGCCGCCGGCCTCCTTGATCGTGACCGTGACCGTGCAGTCGCCGACCTCGACCCGCATCGTGCGTCCGCGACTGCCGCCGGTCGCGTCAGGCGCGGACTGACAGCCCGCGCGTGGCGAGCTCGGCCCGGACCGCCTCGGCGTTGCGCGCGCCGATGTCGAGGCTGGCGCCGAGCTCGAACATCCGCGCGCCGCCCGCGAGCACCGCCTCGAGGCGGCGCCGGCTGGCCCCGGCCTCGCATACGCGATCGATCAGCTCGGGCACCGCGAGGTCGGCGAACTTGCCTCTGGGTTCGGTCTCGCTGGACTCAGGCAGCACGACATGCGCAAGTCCCGCGACGCCGGCGGAGCGGTCGACCAACGCCAGGCCGATGCACGAGCCCAGGCCGAGGGCGACGAGCTCGTCGCCGATCGCTTGGACACTGCGATCTCTCCCATTCGCACCGATCCCATCGCTACGCGGCGAGACCGAGCGGCGCCAGCAGGTCGGTGACGCCTCCGTCGGTCGGCAGCAGCAGGAACGAGATCGAGCACGGCTCGTCGGTGATGTCCAGCTCGGAGTCGAGCACCAGCACGAGGTCGCGTGGCCGCGGCCTGGCACAGCGCGAGCGACGAGACGATCGCGCCGAGCATGTCGGTGATCAGCTGCGGGGGGCACGGGCCGAGGTTCAGCCCGGTCATCGAGCGAGCGCGTTCAGGTACGAGGCCCCGAGGATGTTGCCGATCTCACCCAGCGCCGAGTCGCCGACCTCGCTGCCGGGCTCGACGCCGAGCAGCCTGCACAGCGCGCGGGCGCCGTCGCACGAGATCAGCAGCAGCACGAGCCCGTCGATGTCGCCTTCGACGGGATCACGACGCTCGGTGACCGACTCATCCGGGCTGCCGCACGCCTCGACGGCGTCGGCCAGCGGCAGCGCCAGCATGCGGGGCACGTTCAGCTCGACCTCGCGGCCGAGCATCTGCGACAGCGAGGTTGCGGCGGTGCCGGAGGAGATGTTCGCCAGCTCCCGCAAAGCATCGAGCTGCATTTCGGTGTAGCGCGGGGTCACTGGTCGGCTCCTGTAGTTCGGTGTGCAGTTGTTCTAGGCGGCGAGGCTTATCGTGGCTGCGACGCTGCTCTCGGCGGCGAGCGCGTCGCAGTCGACGATCAGCGCGATCCGCCCGTCGGCCAGAACTGCGCCGCCGGATACCGGCTGGCCGTCGGAGACGATCGCCGGCAGCGGCCGCGTGACCAGCTCGCGCTGGCCGACCAGCTCGTCGACGGTCAGGCCGATGCGCTTGTCCTGGCCGCGGACGATCACGACCAGGTCGTGCTCGGCGGCGCGTCGCGGCCGAACACGCGGGCGCCGTCGAGCAGCGGCATCACGCCGTCCTCGAGCGAGAGCACCGGCCTGCCGGCCATCGACCGGACCGTCTGCTCGCCCAGGCGGAGCGTGCGCTCGACCCGGTCGATCGGGATCGCGAACGGCGCGCCGGAGACGTCGACCTGGAGGGCCGAGACGATCGCGAGCGTCAGCGGCAGGCGGATCTGGGCGAGCGTCCCGGCGCCGGGCATCGAGTCGATCAGGACCTCGCCGCCGAGCTCGCGGATCTTCGCCCGGACGGCGTCCATGCCGACGCCGCGGCCGGAGATGTCGCTGGTGACCTCGGCGGTCGAGAAGCCAGGCGCGAACAGCAGCTCGATCGCGCCGCGCATGTCGATCTGCTTGGCCGCCTCGTCGTCGATCATGCCCGCGCGACAGCCCTTGCGGGCGATCGCGTGCGGGTCGATTCCGCGGCCGTCGTCGCGAACCTCGATCACGACGCTGCCGCCGGCGTGGCGCGCGGCGATCTGGATCGTGCCGTGGCGCGGCTTGCCGGCCGCGACGCGCACCTCGGGCGGCTCGATGCCGTGATCGAGCGAGTTGCGGACCAGGTGCACGAGCGGGTCGCCGAGCGAGTCGACGACCGTGCGGTCGAGCTCGGTCTCGCGGCCGACCAGGTCGAGCTCGATGTCCTTGCCGAGCTTGGTCGAGAGGTCGCGGACCAGCCGCGGGAAGCGCATGAACACGACGTCGACCGGGATCATCCGGACCTGCATCACCATCGACTGCAGCGCCTGCGAGCTGCGCGTCAGCTCCTGCACGGCGTGCTGGAGTCCCGCGACTTGATGTCCGCGGTCAGCGCCTCGACCGCGGTGCGATGGATCACGAGCTCGCCCATCGAGTGCATCAGCGTGTCGAGGCGCTCGGCGTCGACGCGCACGGTCCGGGTCTGGGTGGTCCCGGTCGGGGTGGCGCCGGTCGCGGTGGCGCCGGCCGGCGCCTCGGCGGGCTTCGCCGCAGCGGGCGTCGGGGCGGGCGTCGGGGCGGGTGTGGCGGCGGGCGTCGGGGCGGGGTTGGTCCCGGCCGCGGGAGCCGGGGCGACCTCGGCCTGGCGGGCGGATTCGACCTCCGGAGCGGGGACGGGGGCCGGGGGGCGACGGGGGTCGCCGGGGCCGCGCCCTCGGGTTCGGCCGACTTGACCTCGACCGTGAACACCTCGGACACGCTCGCGGACGTTGTCGGCGATCGTCTCGTCCTCGTGATCGCTGGCGATCCACGCGTCGATCTGGCTGGCCCTGGAACTGCTCGACGGCGTCGGGCGCCGGCGCGCTGGCCAGGATCTCGCCGTGGGCGCCGAGCGCGGCCAGGACCATGTGCGCGCGCACGGCGGGCATCAGCACGGCTTCGGTGAGCGTGACCGTCACGCGGAGCACGCGGGCGCCCGCTTCCTGGGCGGCGAGCACCGCGGCGTGATCGAGCGGGTCTGCCAGGCCGACGCGAGCCATCTCCTGCTCCGGCGTGCGGGGCCGGACGAGCGACGCGCAGCCGCGCGACCAGCGGCGCGGGATCGAGCGCTTCCTGCCCGTCGGCCTCGATCGACTCGACCGCCGCCGAGAGCGCGTCCAGGCACGCGAACACGGTGTCGATCGCCTCGACCGGCAGGCCGCTGGTCCGCTGGCGCAGCAGCTCGAACACGTCCTCCATCGCGTGCGTCAGCTCGGCGACGGCGCTGAAGCCCATCGTCGCGCTCATGCCCTTCAGCGAGTGCGCGATGCGGAAGATCTCGTCGACCGTGGGGCGGTCCTTGCGGGTTCTCCTCGAGTCGAACGATCGCGAGGTTCAGCTGTTCGAGGTGCTCGCGCGTCTCGGCGAGGAACATCGGCATGTATTCGGAGGTGTCCATCACGACTTTCGGTAGATGAATGGATGCAGCGCTGCCAGACCGAGCGACGCGGGCTCGGAGACGCGCTCGGTTCAGCCGATCACGAGCACGCCCCCGGGCCGCAGCGCCTGGGCGAGCCGCGCGTGCAGCTCGTCCCGGATCTGATCGGCGAAGTAGATGACCGTGTTCCGGCACATGATCAGTTCATAGCTCGACGCGGGCGGCTGGAGCTTGAGCAGGTCGCCCACCTCGAAGTGGGTCATGGCTCGCAGCGACTGCTTGGCCAACCACCCCGTCGGCGTCCGCTCGAACCACCGCTCCATCGCCGCGGCGGGGGCGCTGCGCGCGTCCTCGCTGCTGAACAGGCCGGTCTTGGCGCGGGCCGACCATGCGCTGGTCGATGTCGGTTCCGAGGATCCGGACCGGGACGCCCGGGATCGCCTGGGCGGCAGACGGCGGCGAGCGTGTAGGCCTCGGCGCCGTACGAGCACCCGGCGCTCCACGCCCGCACGCGGCCGTTCGCGGCCAGGTCCGGGAGCAGGCCGCCCTCGAGCTGCGTCCACTGCTCGGGGTGGCGCCACAGCTGCGAGACGTTGATCGTGATCCGGTCGAGCAGCTCGTCGAGCAGCTGCTTGTCGCCGCCGCAGCCGATCGAGCGAGTCGGTCAGCTTGGCGTACCCCTGGCGCGCGAAGAACGAGCGCAGGCGGCGCTCCATCTGGGGCCGCTTGTACTGCGACAGGTCGATCCCGCACAGCTTGCGCAGGCCCTCGCAGAACGCGACGTAGTCGTCGGCGGCGACGAGGTCAGGCTTGGACCCGGAGACCGTCGCGTCGTGTCCCCGGTGGCGGGTGATCGCGCTCCGCTGGAAGGTCCGGGATTCGCGCTCGCTCATGCTCGCGCCTCGTGCGCGATCGCCTCCGCCAGCCGGCAGAGGTCCAGCACGTCGTCGGCCAGTCCGGCGTCGACGATCGCGCGCGGCATCCCGTACACCGTGCAGCTGTCCTCGGACTCGACGAGGATCCGCCCGCCGCGGCGGTGCACCTCCCGCGCGCCGCGAAGCCCGTCGTTGCCCATGCCGGTCAGCACGACGAGCAGCGTGCGCTCGCCGAAGACGCGCGCGGCGTCCTCGATCAGCAGGTCGGCGCGCGGGCGCAGGCCGCCGACCGCGGGCTCGTCGGTCAGCGTCGTGCGACCGTCGTGGGCCAGGCGCAGATGCCGGCCTCCCGGCGCGAGCAGCGCGGTGCGCGGCGTCGAGCATCTCGCCGCCGGCGGCCTCGCGGACGTTCAGCGCGCTGCTCGCGTCGAGGCGCGCCGCGAGCGATCCGGTGAAGCCCGGCGGGCATGTGCTGGACGATCAGCGTGCCGACGCCGAGCGGGGCCGGGAGCTTGGGCACGAGCGCGGCGAGCGCCGCGGGCCGCCGGTGGAGGTGGCGATCAGGACCAGCTTGGCGCTCCTGGCGGCCGTCAGCGACCGCCTCGGGATGAACCTGGCCCCGTGGTCGCCGGGGGCCGATCGGGTCGGCGTGAGCGTCGAGCCCGCTGTGAGCGGGGCGCCGCGTGCGGCGCGACGCGACTGCGAGCTTGACCTTGGCGCCCAGGTTCTCGATGAACGCCTCGAGGCCCTCGTTCGCCGTCGGCTTGGACACCAGGTCGAAAGCGCCCTCGGCGAGCGCGTCGACCGCGCGCGCGCCGTGGGCGGCCGAGAACGCCGACACGACGACCACCGGGATGTTGCTGCCCGCGCGGGCGCGCAGCGCGCGCAGCACGCCGAGGCCGTCGAGGCCCGGCATCGTGAGATCGAGCGTCATCGCGTCGGGACGCTCGCGCTCGCACAGCGCGAGCGCCTCGTCACCGTCGCGAGCGCTGCCCACGACCTCGACCCCGGCCCGCGTCAGCGAGCGCGTGACGATGTTGCGCATCAGGGCGCTGTCGTCGACGACGACGACTCGCGCCGGGGTGGTGGTGGACATGTTTGGGGTTCTGTGGTTCGAGAGGCTCAGGCGGCGAGCGCGACGTCCGGCCCGGAGAAGATCGCGCTCGGCTTGAGCAGCACGACGAGGCGGTCGCCGACCTTGGCGATCGAGTCGATCAGCGTCGTGTCGGCGCCGGGCGCCTCCTGCAGCTGCCCGTCTTCGACCGTCAGGACCTCCTCGACGCCGTCGACGATCACGCCGGCGGTCTCGGATCCCGCCTCGACGATCACGATCTTGGTCTCCTCGGTGAGCTCGGACGGAACGCCGAGCCGGGTGGCCAGGTCGTACACGGGAACGATCCGGCCGCGCAGGCTGATCACGCCACGAACCCAGTCGGCGCGCGAGGCGACCGAGCGCGGCTCGGAGTAGCGGATGATCTCGTGCACCTGCTGGATCGGGAGCGCGTAGTGCTCGGCGCCCAGCGTGAACACGACCAGCTGGCGGGGGTTGGTTCATCTGGCATGACGGTTTGCTCCTTGCAGAATCAGACGAGCCGGGTGGCGACGCCGTCCCCATCAGTGGGTTCGGTATTCCGGTACTCGTCACTTGCGGCGCCTAGCTTTAGCGTCTGCGGGCGCCGGTGGTGCGCGCGGGCGTCGCGCGGCGCGGGTGGTCGGCGCGGGTGTCGCGGGGGCGGCGCTAGGCGTCGGCGCCCGCTGCCGCGTCGGCCGCGGGCTCCTGCGCGCCGATCGGCGGCTGCCCGAGCACCTCGGTGACGCGGAGCCCGAACTGCTCGTCGATCACGACGACCTCGCCGCGCGCGATCGCCGTGCCGTTGACCAGCAGGTCGACCGGCTCGCCGGCCATCCGGTTGAGCGTGATGATCGAGCCCTGGCGGAGCTCGAGCGTCTCGCCGACGGTCATCCGCGTGCGGCCCATCTCGACGCTGAGGTCGACCGGCACGGCGCTCAGGCGCCGCAGGTCGCCGACGCCGTTGACGGCGGGCGCGTGCTCGCCGCCGTTCGACGGAAGCTGCTCGAGTTCGAGTTTCTCGCTCATCGACTGCACCTACTGGACGGCGACGTCGGTGAAGAAGACCTGGTCGACCTTCACGTCGGTCTCGGTCTTGATGTCGGTCAGGATCTGCTGCTCCAGCGCCGTGCGCCCGAGTCGTCGATCAGCGCGTTCGAGGTCTGGTTGGTGATCTCGTTGGTGATGATCGCCCGGATCGACGGCCTCCTCGGGAAGCGTGCCGACCACGGCGCCGGCCGCGGGAGTGGTGTCGGCGCTGGCGCCGTCGCTCTGCCCGGGCGCCAGCTCGAGCGCGACCGTCAGCGTCGCGTAGTGCCCGTCCTTGAGGTTGAGCGTGAACTGGTGGGGGAGGATGTAGATCGTGCCCGCGATCTTCGGCTTGACGACCTTCGGGGGCATCAGCTTGGCCTTGGCGACGTAGCCGCCGCCGAGCAGGATGATCGGGAGGATGATCAGGATCTTCTTCTTCATGGGCTCGGTTTCAGGGTCGCGGGGCGGGGTTCAGGATGGGGGTACGGGGTTCAGGCGCATCAGCACGATCTCGACGCGGCGGTTCTGCGCGCGCCCGGCGGCCGTTGCGTTGCTTGCGATCGGGTGCAGATCGGCGTAGCCGACCGCCCCGAGCCGGTAGGCGCTGACGCCCCGGCTGATCAGGAACCGCACGACATTCGTCGCTCTCGTCGTCGACAGCTCCCAGTTGCTCGGGAACTGCGCGTTCGAGATCGGCTGATTGTCGGTGTGTCCTTCCACGGTGATCGGATGACTCTTGTCAAGGTTGAGCAGCTGGCCGACCTCGTCGAGCAGCTGGTCGGCGCCGGCTCGAGCGTCGCCGAGCCGGAGCGAACAGCAGGTTGTCGGTGAGCACGCGCACGACCAGGCCGCGCCGCTCGATCATCGTCTGGACCTTGTCGCCGAAGCCGTGCGCCTTGGCATAGGCGTCGAGCTTCGCCTTGTAGCTCCTCGAACGTCGTCCTGCTCGGAGACCGACGCGCTCATGCTGTTGAGCGCCGCCTGGAGCTGCGCCGAGGTCATCGGCTTTGACGCGGTGCTGGCCGAGGTCGTGATGCTGCTGTTGGCCGAGCCGGTGCTGCTGCTCGACCGCGAGGTCGGCGTCGGGACCAGCGGCACGATCGACGGCACCTCGGCGGTGGCCGGCGTGTGGGCGCTGGTCGACTCCGAGCCCGACTGCATGATCGACGTGCCGCCCGGCAGGATCGAGCCCGAGAACGCCGCCTTCAGCGACTGCTGGAGGACCTGGTACTTGGAGATGTTGACCGACGAGATCGAGAACAGCACCATGAACAGCGCGAACAGCAGCGTGAGCATGTCCGCGTAGGTCAGGAGCCAGCGCTCCTCGTTCTCGTGCTCGACGGCGCCTCCGCGACGCCCGCGCTTGCCGTGGGCGGCCATGACTTACGCCGCTTCCGCCTCGCGCTCGGGCATCGGCGTGACGTTGTCGCCGTCACCGGCGCCGTCGCGCTGGGCCGGCGGCACGTACGAGGTCAGCTTGTCGGCCACCACGCGCGGGTTGTCGCCGGCCTGGACCGACAGGATGCCCTCGACGGTCAGCGTCCGCAGCTCGACCTCTTCGGACGAGAGCGCCTTCAGGCGGTTCGGCCACCGGGAGGTAGATCACGTTGGCCGACCCGACACCCATCAGGGTGGCGATGAAGGCCGCGGAGATCGACGGGCCGAGGGTCGCTGGCGCCGACAGGTTCTGGAGCACGTGGACGAGCCCCATCACCGTGCCGATGATCCCGATCGTCGGGGCGAAGCCGCCGGCCTTCTCGAACGGGAGCACGCCAGCGTGGTGCCGGGCCGCCATCCCGTCGATCTCGGCGTCGAGGATGTCGCGCACGAGCTCGGGGTCGGTGCCGTCGACGACCAGCTGCAGGCCCTTCTTGGTGAACGCGTCGTCGATCTCGGTGATCTGGGCGTCGAGCGCCAGCAGGCCCTCGCGGCGCGCCTGCTCGGCGAGCGAGACGAGGAGGTTGACGCGTCCCTGGACGTCGAGCGGCTCGGCGTTGATGACGCGCTTGTACAGCGGAAGGGATCTTCTTCATCCCGTCCATGCCGACGCTCGCCATCGTCACGCCGCCGGTGCCGGCGATGATCAGAAGCAGCGCCGTCGGGTTCATGAACGAGGCCGGGCTGGTCCCGTCCATCATCGCGCTCATCAGGACACCTACGATGGCGACAGCGATTCCTATGCCGGTTGCGGCCTTCATGACCCGGTCATCGGCCGGACTATGAAAACCTTCACCCCGCGTGATGCGGGTGCGTGCGGGCGCTCCGGGGAAATTGCGGGCAGGCACGGCGACGGTGCGCGCAGGCGCGCTCGGAGTACAGCTGCTGTGCATGACGCTCAGGCGAGCTCGGACTGGTCTATGAGCGCCGGACGGAGCGGCGAGACGGTCCCGCCGGCGTCCTCCCGCTGGTCCTGGCGGCGCTTCATGGCGCCGGCAAGGATCTCGACGCGATACGCGCGCACGGTCTGGCAGACGCGCTGGGGCGTCTCTGCGACGACGATCTTGGCGCCGGTCGCGAGCGTGATCACCGTGTCGGGGTGACCCTCGACGGTGACGATCAAGTCGGGGTTCAAATGGAAGAGCTCGAGCTTGTGCCCGAGACGGTGCAAGGTGATCATTGTCAGTTCCTTGATGTAAGAGGAGAAGTGGTAGGTACCGAGCGCCAGGGACAGGGGACCCACCCACTCTGAGGGGCGGCATCCCTCGATTGCCGCGCCTCGGGGTGGGTGGGTGCCTGCCCTGGTTCCCAGCCGAACTACTGCTTCATCTGGACGACCGTCTGCATCATCTGGTCGGCCGTGGTGATCGTGCTGGCGTTGGCCTGGTAGCCGCGCTCAGCCTCGATCATGTTCGTGAACTCGGTGCCCATGTCGACGTTCGACTGCTCGAGCTCGCCGCTGATCGTCTGACCGTAGCCGGCGGTGCCGGGCTGACCGGCGGTCTCGGTGCCCGACGCCGCGGTCGCGCTCCACAGTGACCCGCCGTCGCGCTGGAGGCCGGCCTGGTTGGGGAACGTCGCCAGCGAGATGTACCCGGCGGTCACGGTGCTGCCGCTGGAGTTCTGGTAGTTGACGCTGCCGTCGGGGCCGATCGTGACGTTGGTCGATCCCGGCGGGACCACGATCGGGTTCGTCGCGCCACCGGCCGTGTTGGGCTGGTAGCCGCCCGTGCCGTTTGACTGTGCGGCGTAGCCGAGCACGTACTGCCCGGTCTGCGTCGTCAGGTAGCCGTTGGGGTTGAACGTCAGATCGCCGGCCCGGGTGTACTGCGTCGCGTCGAACGTGGCCGGCGTGGTGGCGACGTTGCCGTTGGCGACGCGCAGCCATCCGTTGCCCTGAATCGCGACGTCGGTCGCGTTGCCGGTCGACTCCACACCGCCGGCGGTCATCACGTTGTCGATCGAGCCGATCTGCGCGCCAAGGCCGATCTGGAGCGGGTTGGTGCCGGCGCTGAAGCCGTTGGGGCCGGTGCCGGCGGCGACCAGCTGCGAGAGCTCGTCGGAGAACTGGGCGCTCTGGGCCTTGTAACCGACGGTGTCGACGTTGGCCAGGTTGTTGGCCGTCACGTCGAGCATCGTCTGGTGAGCATCGAGGCCGCTGATCGCGGCATACATCCCTGACATCATCGGGACATCCCTACCTTTCGCGGCCTCCTCGGAGAGGTCCAGCCACTGTTGATTTTGACCGTGTCATTCATGCGATCACGGCACTATCGATGTTTGTGAACACCTGCTGATGCATGTGCTCTGATCCCACCGCCGTGATGACGGTGTTGTTCGCCACCGACACCACATACGCGGTGCCGTCGACGAAGACCACGGAATCCCGCGAGCCTTTTCCCGCTGCGCGCTGGACTCCGTCTGTGAGCCGACCGAGAGTCGGCTGGTCAAGGGTGATCCCACGCTGCTGGAGGCGCTCGAGCGCGTGCCGCGAGAACTGCGGCGCGCTCGTCTGCTTCGACAGCAGGTCCGCGAACGACGGCCCCGCCGGCGCCTGGACGCCCGCGCCTCCAGACGCCGGCGTGGCCGGCGTCTGAATTGGCCCCGCCCGCCCGATGGGGCCCGGCGCAACCAGCGCGGGATTGGGAAGGACTGAGCTCACGACACCTGGGTGACGCTCGAGGGATCGATCCCGGACGTTCCGTTGATCGTCAGGCTCGGGCCCGACGAGGTGATATCGACGGCCTGCACCGAGCCGGTGTCGGTGGCGCCGGTGCTCGGGTCCGTGTAGTTGACGGTGTTGCCGATCAGCGCAACCGCCGACGCCGTGGACTGCCCGGTGGCGAGCGTCGCGGTCGACTGCGCGGTGTCGGTCTGCTGCTCGACCGAGGTGAACTGCGCGAGCTCGGTGACGAACGACATCGGGTCGCTGCTGTTCGGATTCATCGGGTTCTGGTTCTGCAGCTCCGTCATCAGCATCTGCAGGAACTGGTTCTGATTGATCGGCATGCTGCTCGAGCTCGAGCTCGCGGCCGTCGTGCTGGTGGCGGCGGGCGTGCCCGTGGTCGTGCCGGGAAGCGGAACGCTGGTGGTGGGGAGGCTCATCGGTGTCGTCCTTGTCTGATCGCGATAAGTGGGTTCAGGCGAGCACGTTCACGAGCGCGCTGCCCGACAGGCCTGAAGCGCTCGTCGGCTCAACGGCGCCGGCGCCGCCGTCGGCGTCGATGTCGTCGCCGCGTGTCGTGTAACCGGATCCGGAGCTCTGGCCCCGATCCTGCGTCTGGGCCTGGCCGGCGTTGTCGCCGCGCGCCTCGATGTTGAGGCTCAACAGGTTCACGCCCGCCGACTGGAACGCTCGGCGGAGGTCGTCGCCGCCCTGCGACAGCGTGTCCGCGGCCGCCTGATGGTCGGTGAGCACGGTGGCGATCACGCCGTCCTGGGTGTGCTCCGAGCTGGATCCGGATCGTGCCGAGCGAGGCCGGCGAGAGCTCGATCTGACGCGCTGCTCGCGCCCTGGCGCGCGCCCATCTCGACGGTCGCGCGGACCTGCTCGATCGCGTTCTCGAGCGTGACGCCGTAGCGCGTCGGCAGGGCCGTCGCGGGCGCCGACGGCGCTGCCTGGGCGGCCGGAGTCGTCGGGGTCGCCGGCGCTATGTTCAGCGCGTTTGCGGTGGTCGTGGCGGTCGTCGCGGCGGCGCTCGAGCTCGCCGGCGCCTGGGCGGCCGTCGAGCTCGCGTGGCTCGCGGACTGCGGCTGCTGCGCCGCGGCCGAGCCGGCGTCCTGGTCGGCGCCGTCGCCCTGGGAGCTGTTCGAGGTCGAAGCCTGCGACGCGGCTGGCGGCTGATGCCGGCGCGGTCGCGGCCGTCGTCGTCGTGGTGTTGGAAGGCTGCTGCTGCGCGGCCTTGCCAGTCCCGGCGGGGGTCGGCTGGGTCGCCGCCGGCGCCTGGGTCGCGGTCGTGCGCCTGCGCCGGCACCGCCGAGGAGGCCTGAGCCGGGGTGGCCGGCGTGGCGGTCGGCGTTCCGGTCGTGGTGGGCGTCGCGGTCCCGGTCGCCGGCGACGTTGTCGTGCCGGCGGCCTGCGCGGTCGCCGCGCTCGCCCCGCTCGCGGTCGTGGGCTGCGCGGACGCGTCGGTTGCGCTCGACGAGTCTGCCGGGGCGGACAGCTCGGACGTGGCGGTCGTCGCGGAGGTTGCAGCGCTTGCGGTCGTGGTCGCCGCGCTCGCCGCCGACGCGGAGGTCGCGGCGGAGGCCGTGCTCGCAGCGCCGGCCGGCGTGGCGGCGGTCGCACCGCCGACCGTGGCCGCGCTGCGGACAGCTGACCGCTCGTCAGGTTGATCGGCAGGGCCTGGGCCCCGCTCGGCCCCCTGGGCGGCGGCCGCGACGACGCTGGTCGCGTCGGTCGAGGTCTGGATGGTGGCGTCGCCGGCGGTCGCGGTCGTCGCGCCGGCGCCTTGTGGGCGTGCCGGGGGCGGCCGGTGTGAGAGCCGGATCCTCCGGCGCTCTTGTTCTGGCCTTCCGCAACTGCGGTCCGGGCCACGTGGTTGTCGAGGACGCTGGTGAAGGGCGGACCGGACGTGTCTGGTCCGGCCCGCCCCGCGCTCTGCGCCTGCGAGTCGGTGCTCGGGGGCGGGAGCGCCCCGCTGATACTGGAGGTCATGCCGCTCTCCTTCGGAAGCCGTTGATCGCGATCTCGTCGAGCACCAGGCCCTCGCGGCGAGCGGCTTCGCGCTCGTGGTCGGCCCGGCGGTGCTCCTTCAGACGCTCGAGTGCCTGGCGCTCCCGGGCCGCCTCGGTCAGGGCCGCGCGGCGCTGGGCGAGCTCGAGCTCGTGGCGCTGGAGGTCCGCGACGGGTGGCCTGATGGGCGCGCTCGGCGCGCTCCAGGTAGGCCTGGCGCGCGAGCATGTCGGTGGCGCTGCTCGGGACGCGGGTTGCGTCGACCTGGGCCGCGCGCGCGCCGGCAAGCCGGGCTGCCGCGGCCTCCACCTCGTCCTCGCAACGGCGGTGGCGCATCATCGCGCCGGCGAGCTCCTGCTTGGCGGCGTCTTCACGACGCTCGCGCAGGGCGCGCACACGTTCGAGGCGAAAGCGGAACGAGGTTCCGTTCATGGTCCTGTACTCGACCGCCCCTCGCCGGGCCTAAGCGCGGGTGGACGCTTGTCCGACGGCTGGTGGAGCTCAGGCGCGGAGCTGGAGGCCCGGGATCGCCGGCGCGGCTGGAGCCGCGCCTCCGACCGGCACCTGCCGTCCGGGGACCGCCGGCGGCAGCGCCGGCGGCCGTCGAGCACCTCGCCGGCGACGGGCATCCGGCGCGCGAGCTCGGCGGCGAGTCGCCAGCAGCTCGGCGTCGGCCTCGTCGACGATGCTCGGCTCGTCCACCCGCTGCCGCAGGAACGCGTTGATCGCCGGGCGCAGCCCGATCGCGGCGTCGACCAGCGGGTCGGTGCCGCGCTGGTAGGCGCCGATCGAGATCAGGTCCTCCTTCTCCCGGTAGGCGGCGAGCGCCGCGCGCAGCCGCTGTCCGCCGCCTCGCGGACCTCGGGCGTGACGATCTCGCCGACCAGTCGCGAGACGCTCTGCAGCACGTCGATCGCCGGGTAGTGGCCGGCGTGCGCGAGCGACCGCGTCAGCACCATGTGCCCGTCGAGGATCGAGCGGACCGCGTCGGCGATCGGCTCGTTCATGTCGTCGCCGTCGACCAGCACCGTGTAGAGCCCGGTGATCGAGCCCTCGGGGCTGGTGCCGGCGCGCTCGAGCAGCCGCGGCAGCAGCGCGAACACGCTCGGCGTGTAGCCGCGCGTCGCGGGCGGCTCGCCGATCGCGAGCCCGACCTCGCGCTGGGCCATCGCGAACCGCGTGACCGAGTCCATCATCAGCATCACGTCGTTGCCCTGGTCGCGGAAGTACTCGGCGATCGCGGTGGCGGTGAACGCGGCGCGGATCCGCACCAGCGCCGGCTGATCGGAGGTCGCGACGACCACGACCGAGTGCGACAGCGCGTCGCCGAGGTCGCGCTCGATGAACTCGCGGACCTCGCGGCCTCGCTCGCCGACCAGCGCGATCACGTTGACCTGGGCGGTCGTCGAGCGCGCGATCATCCCCATCAGCGACGACTTGCCGACGCCCGAGCCGGCGAAGATGCCGAGGCGCTGGCCGCGCCCGCACGGGACGAGGGTGTCCGAGCGCGCGCACGCCGAGGCCGACGCGCTCGGTGATCCGCGGGCGGGTGAACGGATCCGGTGGCGCGCCGGTCGTGTCGACCGCCACGAGATCCGCCTCGGGCGTGACCGAAGCCGTCGAGCGGGTTGCCGAGCCCGTCGATCACGCGGCCGAGCAGCGGCTCGCCGACCGCGACGCGGAACGGCGAGCCCGTCGGGTACGACCGGTCGTGCCGGGGCCGATCCCGCGAAGCTCGCCCAGCGGCATCAGCAGCGTGCGCCCGCCGCGGAAGCCGACCACCTCGGTGGCGAACCGGCGCGCCCGCGTCGCGGCCCTCGCCGACCATGCAGAGCTCGCCGATCTCGGCCTCGACGCCGGTGGCCTCGATGATCAGCCCGATCAGGTCGCCGACGCGGCCGACGCGGCGGGACAGGTCGGCGCCCTGGAGCGATCGCGCCGCGCGGCGCGAACCCGCCGGCGTCGAGGCGCGCGTCATCGGCGGTCTCAGCGGTCATCGTCGGCTTCGTCGTCGTGCGCGGTCGGCTCGCGCGCCAGCGCGGCCGCGACGATCTCGCGGGCGCGTCCGAGCTGAGCGGCGATGCTCGACGTCGATCTCGCCGGAGTCGGTCCGGGCGATCGCGCCGCCGCGGCCGATCCGGCGGTCGGACTGGACGTCGAGGTGCTCGATCCCGCCGAGCTCGGACTGCAGCTGGTCGACGCACTCGCTCACCAGCTCGAGGTCCTCGGGGTTCACGAGCACCGTCACGCGGCGGCGGTCGGTGAGGTGGCGCAGCGCGCCGCGTACCGACGTCGATGACGCGCTCGGGCTCGACCGCGAGCACGCCGGCGATGATCTGCTCGGCCAGGCGCAGCGCCATCTCGACCGCGTCCTGCTCGAGGCTCGGCGATCATCTGCTCGCGCAGTCCGCTCGATCGCGGCCGGCCGCCGCCGCGAGCGCGGCCACGGCGCGGCTGGGCCTCGGTGCGCGCGGCCGCGAGCCCCGCGGCGCGACCCTCGGCCTCGCCGGCGGCCCGTGCCTGCGCGCGGATCTGCTCGGCCTCGGCGCGGACGGCGGACAGCACGTCGGCGATGCCGTTGCTCGTCCCCGCCGGCGGCGCGTCGAGCTGCTGGAACGCGTAGCTCGTTGACTGGGCTCCCGGCCGACCTGCCTCCGGCTAGACAACAGCGTCTTCTTCGCCGCGCGAGAGCACCACGGCGCCGGCCTCCTCGAGGCTTGCGCACGATCGCGACGATCCGTCCCTGGGCCTCTTCGACGACGCGCTTGCGCTGCGGCGGCTGGTACTCCATCTCCTCGAGCAGCATCTGTCGCGCCGCGCTCGGACATGTTCTGACAGCATCGCGCTCCTTGACCTCGTCGTTGACGCCGCGCAGCGCCAGCGCCAGATCCTTCTGGTCGGCCTCGCGCAGCACCAGCTGGATCGAGCGGTCGTCGAGCTTGACGATGTCCTCGAACACGAACAGCAGGCGCCGGACCTCGGCCGCGAGCTCCTCGTCGGCCTCGGTCAGCGAGTCGAGCACGTTGCGCTCGGTCGAGCGGTCGGTGTGGTTGAGGATCTCGGCCAGCGACTTGACGCCGCCGGCGGTCGTGTACTCGTGCTGGACGATCGCTGTCGAGCTTCTTCGCGCATCACGTCCTCGACCTGCTTGACGACGTCCGGGCTGGTCTCGCCCATCCGCGCGATCCGCAGCGCGATCTCGGCCTGCTCGGTCCTCGGGCAGGTTCGAGAGCACCTGCGACGGCGAGCGTGGTGTGCAGGTTGGCGACCACCAGCGCGACCGTCTGCGGCGACTCGTTGCGCAGGAACGTCGACGATCTGCTCGGGCGGCGTGCGGCGCAGGAACTCGAACGGCCGCATCTCGATCACGGTCGAGAGCCGCCCGATGATCTCGAGCGCCCGCTCGGGGCCGATCGCGCGCTCGAGCACCTCGCGGGCGTAGTCGACGCCGCCGGCCGCAGCGAGTCGTAGGCCTCGACGGTCGCGGCGAGCTCCTCCATCACGGTGGCCGGTCGTGACCGGGTCGACGCGCTGGAGCTTCGCCATCTCCAGCGACAGCGACTCGATCTCGTCGTCGCGCAGGTGCTTGAACACCTCGGCGGCGCGGTCGGGGCCGAGCGACGACGAGCAGCACGGCCGCCTTCTTGCGGCCCTTCATGTCGAGCTTGCGCTTGGCCGGACGGGCGCGGTGCGCCAGCGGCCTGCGGCGGCCGGGGCCTGAGTCGGTGCCTTTTCCAGTTCGGCGGCCATCGGCGTGAGCGACTAGTCCTCGCTCATCCAGGCGCGGACCTGCTGGGCGACGCGATCGGGGTCGCGCTCGACCAGCTCCTCGACCTGGCGCTTGGGAACGTTGACCGGGGGCCGCAGGCGCTTGACCGTCGGGCTGCCCGATCGTCGCCGGATGCGAGCGCCGCGAGCGGACGCGGGGTCTCGAGCTCGCGCAGCCAGGTGGGCTGGCCGGTGAAGCCCTCCTTCTCGCGCTTGCGGATGCTGCGGCTCATGAAGAACAGGAACAGCAGGGCGCCGAGGCCGATCGAGCGCGTACTTGGCGTAGCCGATCATCTTCGTGCTCGACGCCGGCGGCGGGAGCGGCGGCGGGCTTCGCGAACGCGATCTGGGACACCGACGAGGCTGTCGCCGCGCTTGGCGTTCAGGCCGACCGCGCCGGCCACCGCGCTCTTGATCGCCGGAATCGACGCCGCCGGCACCGTCTTGTCGACCAGCACCGACACGGTCTGGCTGTTGACCGCGCCCGGGGCGATCACCGCGTGGGTGACGGTCTTGTCGACGCCGTAGGTTGGTGTTGTCGGACTTGTTCGAGTAGTTCGAGTTGCTGCTGGCCGAGCCCGCGGCGTAGGCCGGGATCGTGCCGGTCGTGCCGCGAGGCCGACGGGCTCCCGCCCTTGAGCGTCTCGGTCTGTCGTCTGCTGGGTCAGCGGCACGCCCTTCTTGCCGTAGGTGAGCGTGTCGCGAGGTCGCCTGGTTGGCGTTCACGTTGGCGTTGACCATGACCTGGGCCTTGCCCGGGCCGAGCGTCTGGGCGAGCATGCCGGTGACCGCCGCGGCCGTGGTCGCGTCGTACTGCTGGTCGGCCGACTGCTGCGAGGTCAGCGAGCCGTCCGAGCCGTTGGTGCCCGCGGCCGGCCACAGCAGCGCCCCGGTCGAGTCGGTGATCGTGACCTTCTGGTCGGACAGGCCCTGGACGCTCGAGGCGACGAGCTCGGCGATGCCCTTGACCGAGCTCGAGTCGAGCGTTGCCGGCGTCGGACAGCAGCACCGAGGCGCTCGAGCTCTGGCTGTTGTCGCCGAACAGCTGGTCCTGCTGGTTGGGCAGCACGAGGTTCACGGTCGCGGAGTCGATGCCCTGGATCTGCTCGATCGTCTGGTCGAGCTGGCCCTCGAGCGCGCGCTGGTAGGTGACCTGCTGCTGGAAGTTCGAGGCGCCGAGCTGCGAGCTGTTCAGCAGCTCGAAGCCGGGCTGCTGGCTGCCGACCCCGAGCAGGCCGGCCGTGGCGAGCGCGATCCGCGCCTGGCTGCGTCTGGCTCGACTCGACGGCGAGCGCGGTGCCGCCGTTCTGGATCTGGTAGGCGATCCCCTTGGACGACAGCGTCGTCGTGATCTTGCCCGTCTGCGCCGGATCGAGGCCGGTGAGCAGCGTCGAGTAGCTCGGCGCGGAGGCGAAGTGCATGATCACGACCAGGAACACGATCGCGGCCGCGGCCGAGCCGCCGACCATGGCCCAACCCTTGGGCGAGAGCTTCGAGATGAGTTGACGAATGTCCATAGGTGGCAGGGGTGAGTGGTTGGGATCCTGGTCTTGGTGGCGGGGGTCGGTGGGCGTGAACTACATCTGGGTCTGGAAGACCTGATCGACGGCGTCGACCAGCTTGGTGCGGATCTGGGAGGCGAGATCCATCGCCAGCGACGCGTTCTCGACCGAGGTGATCGCCTGAGTCGGATCGGTGAGCTGCCCGGTGGCGAGCTGCTGCGAGGCGGTGGTGGCGTTGGCCTGGCTCGCCTCGAGCGAGTTGATCGCGCCCGTGAGCGCGCTGCCGAAGCTGCCGTCCCCGCCGCCGGCCGCGGTGGCGCCGGTCGTGCCGGTCTGGCCGACCGAGCCGACTCCGCCCACGCTCCATTCACTCGGGCCGAGCGGCCCGATGGCTCCTGAGATCGCTGGAATCACTTCAGCAGATCCAGGGTCTTTTCGTACATCTCTTTGGCGGTGCTCATCGCGGTCACGTCGGACTGGTAGGACCGCGACTCGTCGATCATGTCGACCATCTCGTTGACCGGATTGACGTTCGGCATCTTCACGTAGCCCTGGGCGTTGGCCGACGGGTTGCCCGGGTCGTAGACCGACTGGTCGGGCGTGGGGTCGTTGACGATTCCCGCGACCTGGACGCCGCCGGCCGTGGTGCCGTTCGACGGGCTCCCGGCGGCCGCTCCCATCGCGCCCGACAGGGCCGCGCTGAAGCCGCCGCCACCGACCTGCTGGAGGACGACCTCCTGGCGCTGTACGGCTGCCCGTTCGCGCCCTGGGTGGTGTCGGCGTTGGCGAGGTTCTCGGAGGTCACGTCCATGCGCGTGCGCTCGGCGGTGAGGCCGGTGGCGGCGATGCTGATCGCGTCGAAGAAGCTCATCAGGACTGTCCGATGCCCATGGCGCTCTCGAGGATCGACTCGCGCTGAGTAGCGACCTGGGTCAGCGTCTCGTACAGCAGGCCGTTCTGCGAGAGCGCGGCCTCCTGCTGCTCGGGGCTGACGCCGTTGCCGTCGGGGCCGACGGACTGCGCGGTGGAGTAAGGCTGGTAGCTGACGGAGCCGAGCGGCTGCCCGGACTGGATCGCCGACGCGAGCGTGCTCTGGAAGTTCACGTCCTCGGGCTGGTAGCCCGGCGTGTCGGCGTTCGCGAGGTTGTTCGTCAGCAGCGTCTGACGGAGCATCGAGCCGCTCATCGCGGACTCGAGGGCTTGCTGAGTGGTGTCAAGGAGGGACATGCAGAGATCCGATGAAGACGCGCCCTCCTTGGGCTCGGTGACGACTCGATCCATCGAGTCCTCCCATGAATCGGCGTCTGAGCGCGATCCTTTAGGGGTCTCAGCGCGTGTTTCTGAGCTAGGCCAGCGTGAACTGGCCGACGAGCCGCTCGAGCTCCTCGGCGGTCCGAGCGAGCTCGCTCGCGGACGCGGCGATCTCCTCGGTCGAGGCGCTCGTCTGCTGGGTCGAGGCGCTTACCTGCTCGGAGGACGCGCTCGACTCCTCGGCCACTGCGGCCACGGAGGTCATGCTCTCCTGGACGCGGCTGCCGGCGCTGGCGATCTCCTGGATCGACCCGGCGATCTGCTCGACGCGGCTGCCGACGTCCTGGACGGCGCCGGCGATGCGTGCGAACGCCGCACGGGCCTGCTCCACGGTGGCCGCGCTGTCCTCGGTCTGCCGAGCCCCGTCCTCGACGACCTCAACCACGTGGCGCGTCTGCAACTGGATCTCCTGGATCAGGGTCGAGATCGAGGAGGCGGCGGACTGAGACTCCTCCGCGAGCTTTCGGACCTCCTCGGCGACGACCGCGAACCCGCGGCCCTGCTCGCCGACCCGGGCGGCCTCGATCGCGGCGTTCAGCGCGAGCAGGTTGGTCTGCTCGGCGATCCCCGTGATCGTGTCGACGATCTCGCCGATCTGCTCGCTCTTGGCGTCGAGCGAACGGATCGCGGTGCTCGCCTCGGCGCTCGAGTCGCGAATCGCCTGCATCGCCTCGGTCGCGGAGGACACGGCCTGGGCGCCCTGCTGGGCGAGGTCGCGGGCCTCGCCAGCCGCCTCGGCGGTCTGCTGCGCTCCGTCGGCGGAGGCCTGGGAGGCCAGCGCCACCTCGTCGGTGAGAATCTTCGCCTCGGCGATCGAGCGGACCTGGTCCTCGGCGCCGGCCGCCACCGAGACGACCGCCTGCGCGATCTCGCCGACGGCGCGCCCGGCCTCCTCGGAGGTGTTCGCCATCTGCTGCGAGGACATCGACAGCTGCTCGGACGTGCTCGAGATCTCGCGGAGCATGCCGGCGACCTTCGCGCGGGTGGTGTTGTAGGCCGTGACGCTGCTCTGGGTCTTCTCGACCATCCCGTTGAAGGTGCGGGTCAGCTCGCCGACCTCGTCCTCGCGGCTAGTCTGGATCCGGTTCGGTCGCCGGCGCGACCTCGTGGGTCAGGTCGCCGCGGGCGATCGCCTCGAGGCCGTGCTCGAGGTCGGCCAGGCACTGCGAGTCGAGGCTCGTGATCCCGTCGAGCAGCAGCTGTGATCCGTTGGCTGAAGTCCCGCGAGATCGTGAGGCTGATCACGGCGGCGACCAGGACCGCCGCCAGCGCAACCGCCAGCATGAGCGACTTGGAGCTGCCTGTCCAGGCGAGCGCGATCGCGACCATGAACACGAGCGACACGGCCATGAAGGCGACGATCAGCTGGCGTCGCACGGATGAGATCAGGAATGACACGGGGGCGGGTCCTTTCAAGGCAACGGGACGCTCTGGTTGATCGACCTCCCCCGTGGAAAGCTTGAGCCGAACACCGGCTGCCCGGCGGACGCGGTCAGAGGGGCTAAGCGGCCTGCGCCGCGTAGGCGGCGGGGGCGGGATTCCAGCCGGCGATCTGGATGCTGGGATTCGCGGTCAGGGAGATGTCGACCGGCGCATCGGCGCCGCTGATCACGCGGATGACGGGGCGGTCGAGCGCAAGCTCGGACACGCTCACGACGACCGCGCGGCGGCCGTCGGTGAGCTCAATCTCGACGCCCGGGGGGAACGGCGCGACGCGACGCGAGAACACCTCGGTGATCGTCGAGTCGAACTGGGTGCCGGCGCCGGCGATGATCGCCTGGACGCCCGACGTGGACCGGCTTCGCCGGGGCGAACACGCGCTCGGAGGTGATCGCGTCGAAGACGTCTGCGACCGCCGCGATCCGGGCCATCTCGTGGATCTCGGTGGCGGCCTTGCCCTCGGGATAGCCGTTCCCGTCCCAGCGCTCGTGGTGGCGCAGCACGCAGGCCTGGACCAGCGGGCACCACGCGCCCGTGTCGCGAACCAGCTTGACGCCGGCCTTGGGGTGGGTCCTGACGATCTCCCACTCCTCCTCGGACAGCTTGCCCGGCTTGTTCAGGATCGCCTCGGGGATCGCGAGCTTGCCGATGTCGGACAGCAGCAGCCCCATCCCGAGCCGGAACAGGCGCTCCTCGTGACGGTCGTCCTGGCGCTCGCCCTTGTAGTCGAGCCAGCCGTGCTCGATGATCAGGCGGCGCCCGATCAGGAGCCCGAGTGCGGTCACGTCGATCGGGTGCTGAAGGTTGTAGGCGTCGGCGGCGCAAAGGTCGGACAGCACGACGGCCTTCCCGTCGAGCTCCTCGATCTCGAGCAGGATCTCGTCGACGACGTGGGAGAGCCCGTCGGTGGCGTCGGGCTCGAGCGTGCGGCCCGAGGCGACGCAGCGCTTGGTCTCCTCGTGCACGGCCGCGATCGCGCGCGTGGCCAGGCCGCGCGTCTGGGCGCTGATCACCGGCTGGGAGTCGATGCCCAGGCTGTACAGATCCTCGACATAAACGCCTTGGATGCCCGCCCGGCGCAGGTGCTCGATGAACCGAGCGTTGAGCTTGACGCCCGCGCGGAGGAGTGGGGCAGCGTCGTGTCCGGTCAGGATGTCACGCGCGAGCGTGGTGTCCTCTTGAAGGTCGGAAGTCGCTACGAGCCTCATGTCCCCGCAAATCGACCGGAACTCCGGAATCTTTAATGCAGGTGCGGTATTCGCCTACGCGGTCGCTTCGACATGCCGGAGCTGCTCGCGCCGGGGCGAGTATCCGCGGGCAACGCGGCCGACGCGCTCGGTGTTCGCGAACTCGAGCACCAGCGCCTCGCGGATCCGCAGGATCTCGATCTCCAAGCGCTTGTTCATCAGCGCCGCACGCTGGAGCGCGGGGCGGGCGCAGGCCGGCGGGGTGTCGGGGAGCGTCGCGATCAGCGCGTCGCGCTCGGACCCCAGCGCCGCGAGCGCGTCGTGGTCGCCCCTGCCGATGAGCTCGAGCTCGCGCTCGATCATTCGAGCAAGCGCCTCGTACGGCGCTGTCTCGGCGGAGCTCATTGGCCGGCGACGGTCGCCCACGCCTCGCGAAGCTCGCCGAGCAGGCCGCTGACCTTCTCGAGCTTGCTGGCGTCGCGATCGAACCGGGCCTGCTGGAGATACCGCAGGCAGAAGAGGTAGATCGCCTCGAGCCGGTGGGAGATCTCGCCCTGGTCCATGTCGAGCACGTCGAGCAGGTGGCGGACGATGTCCTCGGCACGACGCAGCTTGCGGTGCGAGAGCTCGATCTGACCATCGCGCATCGCCACGCCGGCCTGGAACAGGAACCTCCGCGCGCCGTCGTAGAGCATCACGACGAGCAGCTCCGGAGGGGCGCTCAGCACCGAGCTCTCGCGGTAGGCGCTGGGCGTTGGCGTTGCGATGGGTGGCGTCATCGTGAAGGCGTCTCCTGGCGGGTGGGAACTGCGCGTCCGTACTCCCCAGATGCTCGGCAGCGGACGCGTGCTCTTGAGCCGTTCTGGCCCCTTTGCCGACCCTTACGGCGCCGGCAGGCGCTCGGCGCGGTCCCCTACGGCGTCGGCAGCGACGCGATCTGGCTGGTCAGCCAGCTGCTCGTCGACTGGCTGGAGGAAAGCGCCGCCTCCATCTGCGCGAATTCCTGGACGAGCTCGCTCTGCTTCTGGGTGTTGGCCTGGTTCAGGTTGTCGATCTGGTTGCCGAGGTACCCGATCTGGGTATCGTCCCCGTCGATCCGCGAGGAGATCGTGCCGCCGGGCGCCGCCTCCTCGTTGACCATGAACGAGAAATTGATCGACCAGCTCTGAAGCATCTGATGGACCGCGGTCGAGTTGCTCGTCAGCGCCTGTGTCAATGAGTTGACATCGAGCGTCAGGTTGCCGCTGATCGAGCTCGCAGAAGGGGCTGCGCTGCCCGAGGCGGCGCCGGTGCTGACGCCGACGTTGAGCATGCTGGTGATGCTCCCGGTCAGCCCGCCGACGGTCGCATCCATCTGGTTGCGCATGGTCGAGAGCAGCTGCTGGAGGTCGGAGTCGCCGAACAACGTCCCCTGCGTGGGGTCGCTGCTCGAGGGCGCCTGGGTCAGCTGGGTCTGGATCATGTTGATCGCCGAGTTGTAGTCCGTGATGAATTGCTGCACCGCGGTCTGGATGTTCTGCGTGCTCGGCGCCGGCGATCCGACGGTGACGGTCACCGGATTGGACCCGGTGACGCCGTTCAGGCTGAGCGACACGCCGGGGATCGTCTGGGTCGCGCCCGAGTTCGTGGTCGAGTTGGGCGTCCCGGTCACGGGCGCGCCGCTGATCGTGTTCGACGACGAGTACTGCGTCGCGCCGCCGTTGATCGTGTACTGCGCGTCCACGCCGGCCTGCGCGTACTGCGTCTCCTCGCTGAGCGCGCCACCCGGATCGCTGACGTTGATGAAATCGGTGGGGGTATCGGGTTGGCCGGTCGCGCGGTCCGACAGGACCACGGTGGCGGGGCCGCCCGACGGCGAGGCCGTGACCGTCGCCCACACGCTCGCGTTCTGATTGGAGTTGACCGCGTTGACCAGATCCTGGGCGCTCGCGCCGGCGGCCAGCGAGATCTGCTGGCCGTCGATCGTGATCGTGTCGGCCGAGGTCGGGCTAGTGAACTGGTACGTGCGCTGGGACGCACTCGCCAGCTGGCTGACGGAGAGTTGATAGCCGCCGACGACCGCGCCGTTGTTGGAGGTCGCGGTGGCGCCCACCAGCGTCGGGTTGGTCGAGGTGATCGTCTGGGTGGCGGCGAACAGCGACGGGCTTCCGAGCGCCTGGGCGTCGTTGGCGACCGTCGTGAGCGCGTTCTGGATGGCCGTCAGCTGCGTATTCATCGCCGTCAGCCCGGTCTGCTGGTTGGTGAGGTTCGTCACCTGCTGCTGCTGGGTGGCCATCAGCGCGGTCACGATCGCGTTCGTGTCCAGGCCGGAGGCCAGACCCGTGACCTGCAGCGCCGACCCGGACCCGAGCGAGGTCAGCTGATCGCCCGTCTTGTACGCACTGGAGCTGGTGGCCGAGGTGGTGCTCGAGCCGACGGATTGGGTTGACATTCGGATTGAACCTCTCTGGCGCTGTTGCTTGGCTTAGTTAGACGGCAGTGACCCGCCCGAGGCGACGTCGAGCACCGTGCTCGAAGGGACCGTGAACAGCAGGTTCCCGTGGACGTCGTGGACCTCGACGGACAGCTTTCCGGTGGCCTCGTTGACCTTGAAGCGCATCTCGTTGCCGCTCGCCTGCAGGTTGTGGTACGCCTGGTTGGCGACGCCGATCGCGTCATGCACCTCGTCGGGAGGGCTTGCGGGAATCGTGTCTACGGTCACCGTGTCCGTTGCCTGCACGGACGGCGACGTCACGGCAGTTGGCCGCTGGCTGTTGGTCGCTCGCGCTGCGGCGGGCGTCCCGCCCACCGAACCGATATCGAAGCTCATTGCATTCCTCCTTGGATGCGTCGGTTCCTACCTATGTCGCGGGAATCCTTCCCGCTCAGGTGGGGTAATCGAGCGCATCGCTGAGAACTTGAGCGCCTCCTTAGCTTTCTGTCGAGATGTCCGGTTGGTGGCCGCGGTCGGTCGCGGCCCGTGTGGGCCCTGGTTGCGCTACTGCGCGCCGACGGGTTGGGGGTTCTTCAGCTGCCGAGCGGCGGGCGAGGATCTCGATCGCGCCGGCGCTGGAGGGGTCGTGCTTGAGTGCCTCGCCGGCGAACACCGCGGCGTCCTCGAGCTGTCCGTTCGTCTGCGCCACGCGCGCCAGCCCGAGCAGGGAGCGGGCGTCGGGGCGGGTCTGGCACACGGCCATCCACTCGCGGGCGGCCGACTGGAGGAAGCCATGCCGCAGGTACATCGAGCCGAGCAGCTCGCGCTGCTCGCGCTCGGGCAGCGCGGAGCGCTCGAGCAGCTTGGCCAGCTTCTCGAACGTCTCGAACTCGTGGGCGCCGAGCAGCGTCTCGAGGATCACGCCCAGCAGCGGAGTACCCGCAACCGGGAGGCTGCGGAGCTGCTCGGGCTGGGGGTCGCCCGCGACCTCGGCCCAGCCCGCGAACACCTCGAGCTCGGCGGCCGGTACGCCGGCGTTCACTGCTCGCGCGGTCGCCGCGTTCGCGCCCGCGAGGTCTCCGGACGCGTTCAGGCTCCACAGCTCGATCCGGCGGGCGAGCCCGGCAAACGGGTCGTCGTCGGCGATCCGCGCCGCCTCGGCAGCGGCCTGCTCGTAGTCGCGTTCGTTCAGCAGCGTCTCGGCGAGCTGCACGCGGACCTGCGAGCTGGCGGGGCGGGCGTTCAGGACCGCGCGGTACTGCGCCTCTGCGGCGGCCATCGAGCCGTGCGCGAAGAAGATCGTGGCGAGCACGAAGCGCGCGTCGGGCGTGAGGTCGGGGACGCTGGCCTCGATGTCGCTCGACACTGTCTCGGCCGGGGTGCCGCTCCGAAGCAGCACCGACGCGTACGGACCGATCACGCGGACGACGTTCGGATGCTCGGTGATGCACCAGTCGAGCAGCTCGCGCGCCGCCTCCAGCTCGCCGCGACGCATGTGCACGTCGGCCAGTGCGATCCGGGGGCGGTAGGTGCCGCCGCCGACCGCGGCGCCCAGGTGCGCCGGTGCGTCGCCCATCTCGATGCACCGCTCCCAGTAGGAGATCGCGTCGTCCTCGCGGCCGAGCGCGAGCGCCGCGAGCGCCTGCGAGTACACCAAGTCGGTGAAGCTCGGGAACTGCGCCAAGGCCGTGTCCGCCCGGGCGATCGCGTCGTGCCCGCGGCCGCAGTAGATGAGCGCGGTGACCAGCCGCTGGAGCAGCACCGGCACGTAGTCGCGGTCTTCCTGGCCCTGGCTCTCGATCAGGTTCCACGCGCGCTCGAGCTCGGTCAGCGCCGCAGGGTAGTCGCTGAGCACGGAGTACTCGGTCCCGAGGTTGAAGTGCAGGAACGCGTCCGAGGGGCTCTCGGCCTGCTGGGCCTTGAGCAGGTCAAGGTTGCGCCGTGACTTCTCCTTGGCGTCGCGGACGGCGCCGAGGTAGCCGTAGTGCTCGATCCGGATCGAGGTCTGCTCGACCCGGCCGGCGGCGTAGGTCGGCAGGTTGTGGGCGATCTGCTCATGCAGCCGGCCCTCGAAGCGGTACTGCGGGCGGTTGCGGAACACGCGGAGCGCGTTGTTGGTGATCGCGTCGCCGTCGCCGAGCTCGCCGGTGAAGCTGGTCTCGACCAGGTAGAACGCCTCGCGCCAGGTGTGTCCGGTGAGCTTCCTCAGTCGTTGGACGTCGTCCGCGACGAGGACTTCGTCGGCGTCGAGGTAGATGATCCAGTCGCCGGTGGCGGCCTCGAAGGAGACGTTGCGTGCGTCGGAGAACGAGCCCGTCCACTCCTTCTCGATGACCGTCGCGTTGAATTCGCGGGCGATCTCGATCGTGCGGTCCTTCGATCCCGTGTCGACGATCACGATCTCGTCGACGGCGGGCGCCACCGCGGCCAGGCACCGGGGGAGCATCTCCTCCTCGTCCTTGACGATCATGCACAGGCTGAGCTTCAGGTCCGTCGCCGGGCGGGCCTGCTTGGCGATCGCGCGCGCCTTGCTCGCGAGCGCGGGGACCGTCGCGTGGAGCGGCTTCAGCGAGCGGCCGGTCTGGCTGGCCTCGCGCCGGCGACGACCGAGCTCGTCGAGGTTGCGCTTGAGGTGGGGCAGGGCGGGATCGAGCAGCTGCGCGGCCTTGAACATCGCGTGGGCGGCCTCGAGGCTCCACAGCTCGTACAGGGCGACACCGGCATAGATCAGCAGGACGGGCTCGCGGGGCTCCTGCTCGAGCGCCGTGATCGCGCCGGCGGCGACGGCCGCGTAACGCTGCGTCGCCTGCGTTTCCGAGGTGGATTGACCGGCTGCCGCCAGCCCCTCCTCGACCAATCGCACGCGAGCGTGGTACCGCGCCTGGGGATCGTCGTGGTCACCGGCGCTCTTGAACAGCGACTGGTATGCCTTGAGGTCGTTGGTGGCGAAGTGCGTGCTCGCCTGGATGCCGAGCCGGGTGCCGAAGGCGCCACCGGACTCGGTGAAGCCGGCGCCGGGCAGCGCGATGCCGGCCGGTGCGGCGGCAGCGTCAGCAGGCGTAGATATGCCAGTGAGGCGAAGGGCCATACGAGGGAACCGCCTTTCGAGGGGAGGCCTCCGGGTTCATCGGCACGTGGCGGCAAAGGTTGAGCCGGGCGGTGGCGGTGGCGGTGGCGGCTAGCGCGACGCCTTGGCGTCGAGCAGGTACGCCCAGGCGAGCGTCTCCGCCACCGCGGTCCACAGCGCCGGCGGGACGTTGTCGCCGAGGTCGAGCGCGGCGAGCGCCTCGGCCAGGGCGGGATCGTGGCGCACGGGCACCCCCGCCTCGCGCGCGGCCGCGACGATGCGGTCCGCCACCAGCCCGACGCCGGTGGCGGTCACCTGCGGGGCGTGCTGCCCCTGCTCGTAGCTGAGCGCGGTGGCGCGCCGGCGCGGGGGCGGGGGCGGGGGCGGCTCAGGCATATAGGTCCAGTGGTTCGCGGCGCGGGGACACGTCGACGGTGACCGGCCGGCCGAGCGCCTCGGCCAGAGCGTCACTGAGCTTGCCGGCGTTGTCGAGCGCGAGGTCGAACGGGGTTCCCGCGCCCACCGTCGCCGACACCCGCAGCGACGAGGGGTCGAGCTCGAACCGCAGGTCGACCGCCCCCAACGCGGGCGCGTCGTACCGGAGGCTCAAAGCGTGCCGGTCCGCACCCGAACCGCCGCCGCCGCCGCCACCGCCGGCGTCGCGTTCGCTCACCCGCACGGTCCCGCCGCCCGGCAGTGGGACCGCATCGGCGGCCGCCTGCCTCTGCGCACTCTGATCGGACAGGCTCAGCTCGACTCGATCGGGGCTGACGTGGCGCACGGTCAGGCGCAGCTCCTGCCCGGCCTGGATGTCCTTTGGCAGCGACGCGTCGATGACCGCGCCGGCGATGTTCAGCGATCCCCGCCCCCGGCCGTCGGCCGTCACCACCCGCGCCATCAGAGCGCGACCGGGAGCGATCCGCAGCTCGGCGCCGAGCACGGCCTTGATCAGACGAATGTCCACGTTGATCGGATCCATGGCTCAAGGATGATGAAGGACGGGCGAATACCCGGGCCGATGGATACCGGTCTCTACATCGCAGCGTCCGGAATGCTGGCCCAGCAGGTCAGGGAGGATCAGCTTGCGAACGACCTGTCGAACGCCTCCACCCCGGGGTACAAGACGGACGCCTCGGTCCAGCAGAGCTTCGGGTCGATGCTCCTCGCCAATACGGCGACCGGGCAGCAGATCGGCTCGATCAGCACGGGCGTGAAGCTCGGCACTCCGGTTACGGACATGACGCCGGCCGCGCTCCACTCCACCGGTCAGCCGCTCGACTTCGGTGTCGCCGGCACGGGCTTCTTCGCCGTGCGCACGCCGCAGGGCGACCGCTTCACGCGCGACGGGCAGTTCTCCGCGTCTGCTCAGGGCCTGCTCGTCGACGGTCAGGGCAATGACGTTCTGTCGCAGAACGGCGCCCCGATCGCGGTCAGCGCGCAGGGCACGGTTCCCGCCTCCTCGCTCGGCGTGTTCAACGTCTCGAACCCGACCAAGCAGGGCGAGAACTACTACACCGGCACGCCCGCCGGCCGCGCCAGCGGGATCGTCAAGCAGGGCGAGCTCGAAGACTCCGAGGTCGACCCGATCAACACGATGGTCCACATGATCACGGCCACGCAGACCTACCAGGCCGGCGAGAACGCAATCCAGACAATCGACTCGACCATGCAGGAGAGCGCGCAGTCGGTGGGCTCCCTCGGAGGCTGATAGATGCTCGAAGGTCTTTACTCCGCTGCCTCCGGTATGGAGGCCCAGCAGCAGCAGTTCGACGCCATCTCGAACGACATGGCGAACGTCGACACGCCGGGTTACCAATCGACGATCGTCGGCTTCCACGACCTGCTCTACAGCAGCGGCAACTACGGCTCGAACGTCGCCACCGGGGCCGGCGCGGCGTCCCAGGTCGTGGGTCGTGACCAGACTCAGGGAGCGATCCAGCAGACCGGCCAGCCGCTCGACGTCGCGGTCCAAGGCGCGGGCTTCATCGAGGTCCGCAAGCCCGACGGGACGATCGGCCTCACCCGCAACGGCGCGCTCCAGATCAACGAGAAGCGCCAGCTCACCAACCAGCAGGGCATGATGGTGCAGCCGCCGATCACGATCCCGTCCGGGGTCGACCCCAGCCAGGTGTCGATCGAGTCCGACGGCACGGTCCAGGCCGGCAACCAGAAGCTCGGCAAGATCTCGCTCGTCGACGTCCCGGCGCCCGACGGCCTGGTGGCCGATGGCGACAGCGTCTTCAGCGCGACCGCCGCCAGCGGCGCGATCAGGACCGCCAAGAGCGCCTCGCTCCAGCAGGGCGCGCTCGAGGGCTCGAACGTGAACATGGGCTCCGAGATGAGCAAGATGATGGTCGCCCAGCAGCAGTACGCGATGGGCAGCCAGGCGATCCAGTACCAGTCCCAGATGCTCCAGATCGCGAACGAGATCAAGCCATGAGCATCCTGTCGGCATCGGGTCTCAGCTCCTACAACCCGTCGCTCACGTCGTCGAGCCTCCCGCCGATCGACGCGGCGAACGAGCCGGCGGACATCCGCAACGGCAACGCCACGGCCCAGAAGGCCTATCAGGAGGCGCTCGGGTTCGAGAACATCCTCGTCCAGCAGCTCACGCAGGAGCTCGCCTCGACGGTGACCAGCCCGACCGACGACGGCTCGAGCGACGACGGCTCGAGCGACAGCGGCTCGGATAGCTCGAGCGGCGGCATCCTCGGCTCTGACCCGAGCACCAGCGAGTTCGCGAGCATGATCCCGACCGCGCTCACCCAGAGCATCATGTCCAGCGGCGGCCTCGGGATCGCCTCGCAGCTCGCGCAGGCGATCGATCCCGCGATCGGGACGCCGCAGGGTGAGGCTACGAGTTCGAGCACCGCTGCGGCGACGACTTCGAACCAGACTGCGGGGGCGCAGTGATGGCGACGGCCGAGCTTCACGCCCGTGCCGACGCCGCCCTGACCAACGAGGTGATCGCGCATCTCGAGGCCCAGCTGGTCGCCGCCCGGCGGCTGCTCCAGGTGGTCCTGGAGCAGGGGGCGGCGATCCGCAACCGCGACGTCAAGGGCGTCGTGGCGCTGACCGGCGTGCTGCACGCCGAGCTCCAGCACCGCCGGCAGCTCGAGACCGCGCGGATCGCGCTGCTCGAGCGCGCCGGCGCGAGGCTCCGCGTCGCCGGCGCGTCGGTGAGCATGGCGATGCTCGAGACGCTGATGGACCCCGAGTCGGCGCTGCTGGCCGGCGCCCGGAGCGCCGAGCTCCGCGGCCTGCTCGAGGTCGTCCAGCGCGAGCACCACGTGAACCGGGCGCTGATGAGCCAGGAACTGGCCTTCCTCGATCACCTTCTCAAGCTCGCCGGCATCGCTGGCGATGAGAGCTACAACGCCGGCGGCGACCGGCTGGCCACGACCGCGGCGCAGACCACCGGCCACCGCGTGTTTGATCTGGAGGTCTGAGCGGTGACGATTCCGAGCTACATGGGACTGCAGACCGCGCTCAGCGGGCTCGAGGCCGCGCAGGCCGCGATCGATACGACCGGCCAGAACATCGCGAACGCGAGCACGCCCGGCTATTCGCGCCAAACCGTGAACATGACCGAGCGGAGCGCGCTGACGATCCCAGCCCTGTCGAGTGTCACCGGCAACGGCGCGCAGTTCGGGACCGGCGTCGACATCACCTCGATCACCCGGATCCGCGACCAGTTCCTCGACAGCCAGTACCGGGCGCAGAACAGCACCGAGAACGGCCAGAACACCACCTCGACGATCCTCAGCCAGGTTCAGGCGGGGCTGAACGAGCCGAGTGCGGACGGCCTGTCGGGCGCTCTGAACCAGTTCTTCACGGACTGGAACACGCTGGCGGCACATCCGACGGACCAGGGCGCTCAGCAGGCCGTCATGGGTGACGGCGCCGGCGTCGCGGACCAGCTCAACACGCTGTCCGGACAGCTCGGCACACTCGAATCACAGGTCACCAGTCAGTACAACACGCTGACCGACCCCACCACCGGCGCGGTCGCGAACGACGCCAACGAGATCGCGCAGTTGAATGGTCAGATCGCCCAGGCGCAGGCCGGCGGGATCGACGCCAACAGCCTCGAGGACCAGCGCGACAACGTCATCGACGACCTGTCCCAGTACTCGAACGTCAACGTCACCACCCAGTCGAACGGGATGGTCAACGTGAGCTTCGGCAACGCCGCGCTCGCCGCCCAGAACGGTACGACCGACGCCACGCCGCTCGTGAGCGGAACCAGCGTCGATCTCACCGACAACGTGACTGACTCGAACCTGAACGGCGCCGGCGGCACGCTCGGCTCGCTGCTCGGGTTGTACGACTCGACCGCGGGCACGGGCAAGATCGCGGACTACTCGACGACGCTCGACGGCATCGCCAACGACCTCGTGACCACCGTCAACAGCGCGATCTCCGGCGCCGATGCGAGCGGCCCGAGCGCCACCCCGTTCTTCGATCCGAGCGGCACCACCGCGGCCACGATCGCCGTGAACCCGAGCCTGACCTCGAACGGCACGACCCCGCCCTACACGGCCGACGAGGCGGGCGCAGTCGCCGGTCTCAGCGGGGGCACCGCGGACCAGGCCTACAAGGCGTTCGTCACCCAGGTCGGCAGTGACGTCCAGTCGGCCCAGAACGCTCAGCAGACCTCGCAGTCACTGCTGACCGCGATCGGCAACCAGCGTCAGAGCATCTCCGGCGTCTCGCTCGACGAGGAGATGACCAACCTGATCCAGTACCAGCAGGCCTACCAGGCCTCGGCGCGCGTCATGAGCACAATCAACGACACGATCAGCACGCTGCTGAGCATGGTCGCGGGGTGATCTAGATGATCGGACGCATCACCAACCAGATGTCATCGCAGATGACCCTGGCCGGCATCGAGACGGCGCTCGACCGCGTCGACTCGACCCAGCAGGAGCTGTCAACGGGTAAGTCGATCAACCAGCCGTCCGACAACCCGTCCGGCACCGCGCTCGCGCTCCAGCTCAACACCGACCTGTCGAACTTGACGAGCTACTCGAACAACGTCACCGACGGCACCGGGTGGGCCCAGGCGCAGAGCTCCGCGATGACGGACATCACGAACTCGGTCCAGCGAATCCGCGAGCTCACGCTCGAGGCGGCCAACGGCACCCAGACCACCGCCGACATGCAGGCCTCCGCTCAGGAGGTCAACCAGCTGATCGGCGAGATCAAGCAGGACGCGAACACCCAATACAACGGCCAGTACGTGTTCTCGGGTTCCGCGACCTCGACCGCGCCCTACCAGTCGGGATCGACCGACACCTACGCCGGCAACACGGGCCAGATCACCCGCACGATCGGCCCGAACACGTCGCTCGCAGTGAGCGCGAACCTGTCCGGGGTGCTCGGGAGCGGTCAGACGGTTTCCGGCCAGCCGGCCGGTGACGGCCTGCTGCTGAACTCGCTGCGCAACATCGCCGACGACATGCAGTCCGGCAACAGCTCAGCGGTGAGCTCGGATCTTTCGTCGCTCGACACGAACCTCAACTCGCTGAACGGCCTGTCGGCCAACGTCGGCGCGGTCCAGGACCGGCTCCAGATGGCCGCGTCCCGGATCCAGACCCTCCAGACCAACGACACGCAGGTCCTCTCGAACACCCAAGACGCCGACATGGCGTCGACCGAGATCAGTTTCTCGACTCAGCAGGCGGCGCTCACGGCGGCCCTTCAGGCGGGCGCGAGCATCGTCCAGCAGTCGCTCATGAACTTCCTCGGCAGCTCCGGCTAGAGTAAGCCCCGCTTTGTCGCTCACGATCGAGAGTTCGCGCTTCGGGCGCGTGCAGGTCGAACCGGAAACGGTGATCGAGTTTCCCGAGGGCCTTATCGGCCTCGGCGGGTCTCGCTATGCGCTGCTGGCGAACGACCCCGACGCGCCCTTCATGTGGCTTCAGTCGCTGGAGGACCCGGGGCTGGCGCTGCCGGTGACCAATCCGCACCGGTTCTTCCAGGAGTTCTCGGTCGAAGTGATCGACGAGGACGCCGAGCGGCTCGGCTTCGACGGGTCGAGCGCGATGGACGTCTATGTGACTGTGCGCGCCGCGCCGGCGCTGGAGGACTTCACAGCCAACCTCAAGGCGCCGATCCTGGTGCGGTCCGGTGAGGCCTACCAGGTGATCAACCAGGCGCCCGGCTGTGAGCTCCGCGCGCCGCTGTTCGTCGCCCCCGATGGGGACCGCGCGCCAGACGCCAACTCGGCATGCTGAGAATCAGCCGCCGCGCCGGCGAGCGGATCATGCTCGGCGACGACACGATCATCGAAGTCCTCGAGGTCCGGGGCCAGACGGTCCGGATCGGCATCGACGCGCCGCGCGCGATACCGGTCTACCGCGAGGAGATCTGGATCGAGGTCAAGAAAGAGAACCAGGCCGCCGCCGAGGCGGCGGCGACCGCAGAACTGCCCGACCTAACCGGGCGGTTCGGTAGTCCTCCGGCGGGGCCGGAGGGCGGCGAGGCGTAGTCGCCTCCCCGCCTTACGCCACTTCGCTGAACAGAGCCTCGTCCGCTTCGAGCTCGACGCGGAGCTTCTTCGTGATCTGCCCGTGGATCTGGCAGACGCGGCTCTCGGTGACGCCGAGGATCTCGCCGATCTCGCGCAGGGTGAGGTTGTAGACGTAGAGGAGGACGGCGACCTTGCGCTCGCGCTCGGGCAGGCGCTCGAACGCCTTGCGGAAGCGGCCCTTGGCCTCGTCGCGCATCGCGGCGTGCTCGGGATCGCAGTCGCGGTCCTCCGAGTGCAGCGTGTCGATCCGCTCGATCGTGGTGTCGTCCTCGGCGAGGACCACCGTGTTGAGCGACCCGACGTGCGAGCGGGAGATGTCGTCCTGGCGCGTGCGCAGGTCGTTGGCCGAGATCCCGAGGGACTCGCTCAGCTCTTCGCGCGAGGGCTTGCGACCGTACAGGCCGACAAACTGCTCCGAAGCCTTGTTGATGTCGCGGTCCCAGCGGCGCAGTGAGCGCGGAGCCCAGTCGTTGCGGCGAAGCTCGTCGAGCACGGCACCGTGGATCCGGGTCCATGCGAACTGCTCGAGCGTGGCGCCCTTCTTGGGGTCATAGCGGTCGATCGACCGGATCAGGGCCTCCAGGCCGCACGAGATGAAGTCCTCCACCTCGCACCGGGCCGGGATCTCGCGCGCCTTCTTGTACACGATGTACTTGACCATCGGCGCGAACGTGAGGACCAGGCGGTCGCGAACCCGCGCATCGCCGCTCTGCTTGTACTGCTGCCACAGTTCGAGCGTCTCCTGCGCCGACATCCGGCCGCTCTTGTCCTTCGCATTCCGCATTTACAGGACTCCGTATTCTCGAGGGAAGTTGCGCCGCCGGGCTCAAGTTCCGGCTTGCGTGAATGACATCGGCCAAAGCGCGTCTGTATACATCCGCGCCCGCCCGCAACCCCGGTCCGTAGTTCCCCGCAACATGCCGCGCAATAGCTCACAAATCCTCCTCTTACGTGGCATCAACATCGGTCCGCGCAAGCGGATCTCGATGCCGGAGCTGCGGTCGCTGCTGACTGACGCGGGGTTCAAGGACGTCCGCACGTACGTGCAGAGCGGCAATGTGGTGCTGACGTCGCGCATGTCCGCGGACAAGTTGGCGAGCCGTTGTGAGGGTTTGATCGCGGAGCGGTTCGGGTTCGACGTCGACGTGATCGTGCGCACTGCCGACGAGCTCGCGGAGGTTGTCGCGCGTAACCCGCTCGCGGATGTGGCCGAGAACCCCAAGCGCTACCAGGTCAGCTTCCTCGACGCCGAGCCCGATCCGGAGGCGGTCGAGAAGGTGGCCGCGGCGGGCGCTCCCGCGGAGAAGCTCGTGGCGATCGGCCGCGAGCTGTACGCGTGGCATCCGGACGGCGTGGGCCGCTCGAAGATGTGGACCAAGCTCGCCGGCCCCACGCTCGGCGTCCGCGCCACCGCCCGCAACTGGACGACGGTTACGACGCTGCTCGAAATGGCGGGCGAGTCGTGAGCATGCGTCGCTACGCGGTTGCCGACGTGTTCACCGACGTGCCCCTGCAGGGCAACCAGGTCGCGGTGTTCACCGACGCGACGGGCCTGAGCGACGAGACCATGCAGCGGGCCGCGCGCGAGATGAACCTGTCAGAGACGGTGTTCGTGTTCCGAGCCGATGACCCGAACGCGCATCTGCGCGTGCGTATCTTCACGCCCTCCACCGAGCTTCCGTTCGCCGGTCATCCCGTGCTGGGGACGGCGTTCGTGGTCGGTCGCGCGATGGGGTCGGACGTTGTCCGCCTCGAGACCGGCCTCGGGATCGTGCCGGTGACGCTCGAACGTGGCGCCGGTGGGGCCCCGATATACGGCGAGATGGAGCAGTTCGTGCCCCCGGTCGAGCCGTTCGAGGCGGTTTACGAGCTGGTGGCAGCGCTCGGAGCGACTCCGCACGACGGCGCGCTCCCGATCGAGGAGTATCGGAACGGCCCCGTGCACGCGTACGTCGAGTTTCCGAGCGAGGACGCGGTGGCGGCGCTGAGGCCGGACATCGGTGCGCTCGAGCGCCTTGGCGCTTACGGGATCAACTGCTTCGCGGGGTCGGGCGAGCGCTGGAAGACGCGCATGTTCGGGCCGGCGCTCGGGGTCGCCGAGGATCCCGCCACCGGTTCGGCGGCCGGGCCGCTGGCCGTGCACCTGGCCCGCCACGGCCGAGTGCCGTTCGGGACCGAGATCGAGATCGTTCAGGGCGTCGAGATCGGTCGCCGGTCCGTGCTCCGCGCGCGGGTCGAGGGCACCGCCGAGCGGATCGAGCGCGTGTACGTCGGCGGCGCGGCGGTGATCGTGGCGCGCGGCGAGTACCGCCTGGAATAGCGGTCCCTGACCGGACGGGGTGGATGGCCCCATGGATGCCGGGAAATTCGGCTCATTAAGGTCCTGCGTGAGCCACCGGACCGAGCCGGATTCCCCGGCCCCTTGTCCATACCGGGGCGCGGTGGAATACTCGGTCGACCGGTCCATCTCTTCTGGAGGTGACTCATGTCAGAACCGGCGAACGTCCTCGTCGTTGCGCATCAGACCGCGGCGACCCCTCGTTTGCTGGACGCGGTCCGGGAGCGCGCGCAGCGCAGTCCGGCCAGGTTCCATCTCGTGGTCCCTCGCCAGGCCCACGGCATGCACAAGTTCGTCGATCCGCAGGATGCCAGCGCCGATGAGGCCACCCAAGTGCTGGCGGCGGCACTGCCCAAGCTCTCAGAAGCCGCCGGCCAGGAGGTCACCGGCAGCGTCGGCGATGCCGAGCCGCTGATGGCGATCCACGACGCGGTCAACCTCGGCAGCTATGACGAGATCATCGTCTCAACGCTGCCTCTGGGTATCTCGCGCTGGTTGAAGCTCGACCTTGTGAGCAAGGCCCGCGGGCTCGGCCTGCCGGTCACGCACGTCGAGGCGCCGAGCAAGGTCGAGGCCACCGCCGCCGTGTGACGCGCGGGGCGGGCCGCTCGAGCTCGTCGCAGCAAAAAATCGATAGCGGGTGATTTAGGCGCCTGAGGCGGGGTAGAGGTGCGGCTGAGGAGGAGAGCCGTGCTGCGATTGCATCCCGCCACCATCGATTACGTGATCATCGCGATCTACTTCGCGATGGTGCTCGGCATCGGGTTCGTCGCCCGGCTGTCGATCAAGACTGACCTCGACTTCTTCCTGTCGGGCCGCTCGCTGCCTGCCTGGATCACGGGCCTGGCGTTCATCTCCGCGAACCTGGGCGCGCTGGAGATCCTCGGCCAGTCCGCCAACGGCGCCCAGTACGGCGTCTCTGCCGTTCACTACTACTGGATCGGCGCCGTCCCCGCGATGGTGTTCCTGGGGCTGGTGCTGATGCCGTTCTACTACTCGTCCAAGGTCCGCTCGGTGCCCGAGTACCTGCGGCTCCGTTTCGGCGATGCCGCGCACATTTTCAACGCGCTCACGTTCGCGGTCGCCACCGTGCTGATCGGCGGCGTCAACCTGTTCGCGCTGGCGCTGATCATCCACCTGTTGCTCGGTTGGCCCGTCGGCGGCTCGATCCTCGCCGCCGCGGCGATCGTGCTCGTCTACATCACGCTCGGCGGCCTGACTTCGGCGATCTACAACGAGGTGCTCCAGTTCTTCGTGATCTGCGCCGCCCTGATACCGCTCACGCTGGTGGCGCTGCACTCCGTGGGCGGTTGGACGGGGCTCGAGCACCGGATCAAGGCCCTCCCCGCGCTCGGCAACGCCGGCCTTCACGCCTGGAAGGGTCTGGGCGTCCACCATGAGACCAACCCGCTGAAGGCGAACTGGATCGGGGTGGTGTTCGGCCTCGGCTTCGTCGTCAGCTTCGGCTACTGGACGACGAACTTCGCCGAGGTGCAGCGCGCCCTGTCGGCCAGGAACCTATCGGCCGCGCGGCGGACGCCGCTGATCGCCGCGTACCCGAAGATCTTCCTGCCGGCGATCATCATCCTGCCCGGTCTGATCGCGGTCGCCACCGTCCACGGCCTGGGGGTCGGCAAGAGCCTTTCCGTCCAGTACAACACCGCGATCCCGCACCTGATCGCCCAGTTCTTCCCCGAGGGGATGCTCGGGATCGCGATCGTCGCGCTGATGGCGGCATTCATGGCCGGCGTGGCCGCGAACGTCACCGCGTTCAACACGGTGGTCACGTACGACCTGCTCCAGGACTACGTCTGGAAGGACCGCGACCCGGCGTTCTACGTGCGCTGGGGACGTCTGATGACGATCGGGGGGATTCTCGTCTCGATCGCCACGGCGTTCATCGCCAAGGGTTACTCGAACATCATGAACTACATCCAGACGCTGTTCTCGATCTTCAACGTGCCGTTGTTCACGACGTTCATCATCGCTCTGTTCTGGAAGCGGGCGACGGCATGGGGCGGATTCTGGAGCCTGGTAGCCGGCACCGCGACCGCGTACGGCGTCAACCGCCTGGCGGCCTACCACGTGATCTTCCACTTCGGCTCGGCGCTGAGCGCGAGCTTCTGGCAGTCGATCTGGGCCTTCATCGTCGGCGCGGTGGTACTGGTGGCGGTGTCGCTGGTGACCAAGCCCAAGCCCAAGGAGGAGTTGCGCGGGCTGGTCTGGGGTCTCACGCGCAAGGAGGAGCGCGAGGTCAACGCCGACCCGCGCGACCGGCTGTGGTGGCGCTCGCCGGCGCTGCTCGGCGGCGTCGCGATCGCGATCGTGATCGCGCTGAACATCATCTTCATCTAGGAGCCGCTCGTGTCGTCAACCCCCAACCGAACAGAGCCGATGCAGCCGACCGGCGAGAGCGATCAGGACAAGGCTCAGGCGGCGCGGGCGGCGAACCGTTTCGACATCCGCCGTCTGATCGGCGGGCTGTTCTGCCTCTACGCACTGATCCTGATCGCGCTCGGGGTGTTCGGGTCGCACGCGACCAAGAACAAGGCGGACGGGATCAACGTCGACCTGTGGACGGGCCTCGGGATGCTCGTGTTCGGCTTGCTGATGATCTACTGGGCGCTGAGCCGGCCGGTCACGCCCGAGCCGTCGGAGACTGGCGGCCAGGGGTCCGGGGGGATCCGGCGGGCGCCGGCGACGTAGCCTGGTGGCTCGTCGCGGGGCGGGCTCGGCGGCTACTCGAGCGTGGCGTTGACCGTGATGTCGACGCCGGCGAGCGCGCGTGAGATCGGGCAGCCCTTACCGGCCTCGTCGGCCGCCTGCTCGAACGCCGCCTGATCGATTCCAGGCACGCGGCCCTTCACCGTCAGCTCCGACGTGGTGACGGTAGGTGCGCCGTCCCGCTCGTCGAGCGTCACCTTGGCGCTGACGTCGAGATGCTCGGGCGGAGTCCCGGCCTCGTTCAGTCCGTGCGCGAGCGCCATCGAGAAGCAACTCGAGTGTGCGGCGGCGATCAATTCCTCCGGGCTCGTCTTGCCATCGGACCGCTGGGTGCGCGACGCCCACGTGACGGCGAGGTCGTTCAGTGCCCCGCTCGCTCCGTTGAGGACACCGCTCCCGTGGGCGAGGTCGCCATCCCAGCCGGTCGTCGCTGTCCGCTCAGCCATCGGCATGTCTGCTCTCCTCCTAGTGGTGATCGATCACGCGGTCGATCAGCCCGTACTCGACCGCCTCGTCGGCCTTGAAGAACCGGTCGCGCTCCATGTCGGAATGCACCTGGTCGAAGGACTGCCCGGTGTGGTGCGCATAGATCTCGTCGATCCGCTGGCGGATGTTGAGGATCTCACGGGCGTGGATCTCGATGTCGGTCGACTGGCCTTCGAAGCCGGCGGAGGGCTGATGGATCAAGATGCGGCTGTTGGGCAGCGAGAAGCGCTTGCCCTTGGCTCCGCCGGCCAACAGCAGCGACCCCATCGACATCGCGATCCCGACGCAGATCGTCTGGATGTCGGGCTTGATGAACTGCATCGTGTCGTAGATCGCGAGGCCGGAGTAGATCGAGCCGCCCGGACAGTTGATGTAGATCGAGATGTCCTTGTCGGGGTCCTGGGATTCCAGGTGGAGTAGCTGAGCGACCGTCAGGTTCGCGATCGTGTCGTCGATCGGCGTGCCGAGGAAGACGATCCGCTCGTTCAGCAAGCGGCTGTAGATGTCGAACTCGCGCTCGCCTCGCGCGGTTCGTTCAATCACCATCGGAATCAGGGGCATGGAGTCAGCGTAGTCGGTCGCGGGGTTGAGGCGCGGCGGGCGCTACGGCACGAGCACGGCGGTCCCCTCGAACCGCCCTGCCCGCAGATCCGACAGCGCCTGCTCGGCCTCTTCCAGCGGATAGTTGGTGATGGTCGTCCTGATCGGCACTTCGCGGGCGAGCGCGAGCAACTCGTGGCCGTCCTGGCGCGTCAGGTTGGCGACCGAGCGGATCTTGTGTTCCCAGTACAGGTCGTCGTAGGGGAACGACGGGATGTCAGTCATGTGGATGCCGGCGCACACGACCGTGCCGCCCGGTCGAGAGCCTTGAGCGCCTGCGGCACGAGTTCGCCGGCCGAGGCGAAGATGATCGCGGCGTCGAGGAGTTCGGGGGGCTGCTCGTCGCTGCCGCCCGCCCACGTCGCGCCTAGCTGTATCGCGAACGCCTGCGTGCGCTCATCGTCCGGACGCGTGAACGCGTAAACCTCGCGACCCTGGTGGACGGCGACCTGGCAGATCATGTGGGCGGCCGAGCCGAAGCCGTACAGCCCCAGCCGCTGCGCGTCCCCGGTCATACGCAGCGAGCGGTAACCGATCAGCCCACCGCAGAGGAGCGGCGCCGCCTGCTCGTCGGTCAAGTCGTCGGGGAGCGGCAGGCAGTAGCGCTCGTCGGCCACCGTCCACTCGGCGTAGCCGCCGTCGATGTCGCGCCCCGTGAAGCGCGCGGTGAGGCATAAGTTCTCGCGGCCGCTGGTGCAGTACTTGCAGGTCCCGTCGGTCCAGCCGAGCCACGGCACGCCGACGCGGCGCCCGTCGTCGGTGGTCCCGACGATCTGATGGCCGAGCACGACCGGCAGCTTGGTGGCCGGTATCTCGGCGTCGCGCAGGTGCAGATCGGTGCGGCACACGGCGCAGGCGCCGATCTTGAGGCGGAGTTGTCCGGGCCCCGGCTCGGGGTCGGGGAGCGTCGTGACCTTGAGCGGCTCGCCCTGGCGTTCGAGGATGACGGCTCGCATCGCGTTCCGCGGTGGTCCGATCTCAGGTGACGACTGCGTCGAGCCAGGCTTGGAGCGTTGTGTGGCGCGCCGGCGGCACGCCGTCGTCGAGCTCGCGCCGCACCTCGCCGATCGTGCCGAAGCGCTCGGCGACCACGTTGTGCTGGTGGATCGTCTCGAGGTTCACCTGGCGGGCGGACACGAACGCGGCATCGTTGAGCGCGGGGAACGCGTCGACCACGCCGCGGATCATCTCCCGCACGCAGTCCTCGACGAACCGCGGGCGGCGGTGCGCCTTCTCGACGACGTGCGCCTCGTCCGAGCGCTTCATCAGCTCGTAGATCTCCGACGACATCGCGTGCTCGACGATCGCGAGCAGCGCGCGCGCGTCGATCTCGTCGTCGCACAGCTCGGTGCAGCCGATGTGGAGCGTTCCCAGGCCGCGCTGGTTATGGGTCGCGACCGGGACCGCCTCGAAGATCTGCTCGATGTCCTGACTGTCGAAGCCCTCGGACTCCAGACGGGTGCGGGCGGCTCCCGCGATCAGCTCCTGCGCGCAGGGGCACGCGGTCATGCCCTGGGCGGTGACGCCGATCAGCCGGCGCGTGCCGAGCTCGGTGCACGCCGCCGAGCCGTGGAGCGTGTACAGCTCCTGCGTCTGGATCCCGCTGACGGGCGCGGGCTTGTGCTCGGGGAAGCGCGCCTCGATGCTGACCTCGGCGCGGCGCGCTTGCTGGCGCCCGCGCACGAGCTGCGCGATGTGCTCGGCGAGCGTCTCGGCCTTGAACGTCGACTCGCCGAGCACGACCTCGCCGATCGCCTCGTTGACGACCTCCTCGAAGCGCGACATGTGCGCGCCCTTCTGGTCGGGGCCGAGCTCGACGACGCACTCGAAGCGCGCCGAGAACAGCTGCTCGGAGCCGTTCTGCCGGATCCGGATCACCTTCTCGACGCCGGTCACGCCGACCCGCGACAGGCTCAGCTGGACCGCCGGCCGGCGGGCCTGAACGTCCGTTATGGAAACACTTGGGGATGAGCTGGAGGCCATCGCGTTACGCACAGGGTAAACAGACCAGCCTCTCGGCCTGGTGGATTCCCTGGACATCGACGGGGATTGTGGTATCACTCCTTCCCGGCGCATTTGGGAGAGATCGAGAGAGGAGGGCTGACAGAGGCCCCAGGCCGGGGGTTTTCTCGAAGCGTGTCCATGGGAGGAGCTCCGGGGCGATTGAGCGATAGCAAGTCGGTCCTTCTTAGCGATGACGCTCCGATTGCGGAGCTTGAAGAGCTGCGGCCGCTGATCGCGGAGGGTCAGGAGCGCGGCTTTCTGACGTTCGAGCAGATCGCAGCGTGGCTCGAGGAGTCGGAGGTCACCAAGGAGCAGGTGCAGGAGCTGCACTGCCTACCTCGACGAACAGGGCATCGACGTCGTCGACGGCGACGGCAGTCCGGCGAAGTCCGAGGGCTCGAGCGTCGAGGCGAGCGCGGCTGCAGGCCGCCGAGCCGCGGCCCGAGCAGTCGCAAGAAGGTCGAGATCGACCTGACCGTCGAGCCGAGCCTCGACTCGCTGCGGCTGTACCTGCGCTCGATCGGTCGCGTGGAGCTGCTGACCGCCGAGCAGGAGGTGATCGCTCGCCCGCCGCATCGAGCGCGGCGACATGGCCGGCCAAGCAGCAGATGATCGAGGCGAACCTGCGGCTCGTCGTGTCGATCGCCAAGTCCTATCTGGGGCGCGGCCTGACGTTCCTGGACCTGATCCAGGAGGGGTCGATGGGCCTGATCCGCGCGGTCGAGAAGTTCGACTACCGCCGCGGCTACAAGTTCTCGACCTACGCGACCTGGTGGATCCGCCAGGCGGTCACGCGCGCGATCGCCGACAAGGGCCGCACGATCCGGATCCCGGTGCACATGGTCGAGAAGCTCAACAAGGTCGTCCACGTCGAGCGCCAGCTCGTCCAGCAGCTCGGGCGCGAGCCGACCTCCGGAGGAGATCGCCGCCGAGCTCGAGACCACCGTGCGCGAGGTCCGCGACGTCCTGCGGATGGCCCAGCAGCCGATCTCGCTCGAGAAGCCGATCGGCGAGGAGGAGGAGTCCGAGCTCGGCGACTTCGTCGAGGACCAGACCGCCGAGTCGCCGTTCGAGCTGGCCTCCGAGCGGCTGCGGCGCGAGAACCTGCGGCGCGCGCTGGCGGCGCTTGCCCGAGCGCGAGCGCGAGGTGATCGAGATGCGCTTCGGGCTGACCGGCGAGCGTCCGTACACGCTCGAGGAGGTCGGGCGGGCGTTCAACGTCACGCGCGAGCGGATCCGCCAGATCGAGAACCACACGCTCAAGAAGCTCGAGGCGCTGCCCGAGGCGCAGCGCCTGCGCGACGCCTCCTAGCTGGCCGGCGTCATTCGCGCCGGCGGCGCGCCTGCGATCCAGTGGCTGTTCCAGGCGGGCGCGATCGTCTGGGTGCCGGTGGTGTCCGCTCCTGGCTACGACCTCATCGCCGAGTTCGGGGATCGGCTCGTGCGGGTGCAGGTGAAGACGTCGACGTGCTGGGCGAAGAACCGCTTCGTCGTGGCCCTTTGCACGCGCGGCGGCAACCAGAGTTGGAATGGCATCGTCAAACGGCTCGATGCCACGCGATGCGACGCAGTTTCGTCCACGTTGGCGACGGGCGGCGCTGGTACATACCCGCCGCTGCGCTCGGAGGCGGCAGCGGGATCGTGCTCGGCGGGCCGAAGTATTCCGAGTACGAGGTGGAGGCCGGCCAGCCCCTCCAAGCACGGCCTCCGCCTGCGTTTGAGACGGCTGATTCCGAGCTCCGACGGTAGACTCACGCCCCCCGGCGGGATTCCCGAGCGGTCAAAGGGGACGGGCTGTAAACCCGTTGGCTCAGCCTTCCCAGGTTCGAATCCTGGTCCCGCCATAGCCTGTTTCGCGGGTGTCGCTCAGCCGCGCCGCGACGCGATCGCAAGGCCTTCGAGCGCCACCGTGCCGCTCAGCACGCGGATCGTGAGCCGGTGGTGACCGGACCGGACGCGCGCGAGGAACAGCACCTGGCGGGCGTGGGGACGCGCGGAATGAAGGCTGATCGTGCGGCTGCGGCCGTCGAGCGTGACGCGGATGCGGCCGCCCTGGGGCCAGCGGTCGCCGATGACCGCGAGCTCGCCACCGGTGTAACGGAGCGCGAACTGCGCGCCCGAGGTCGAGCTGACGATCGCGTGGCCTTCCCAGGCGCTGCGCACCCGGCGGACGTGCCAGGCGCCTCGGTAATGGCCGCCGGCGGGGTGAACGCCGGTCGGCACGACGGCGGTGGCGCTCGACCAGGGGCCGGGGTCTCCGTCGGCGGCGACGGCACGGGCTTGGAACTCGTATGTCTGACCGAGCTTGCCGGCGAACCGCAGGGAGCGCCGGGTGGTCGAGGTAAGCAGCGTCCTCCAGGCGCCGGCGGGGGACCTCGTGTCGCGAACCTGCACGGTGAATCGGGCGCCACCTCCCGGGATCGCTCCAGCTGACCGGGACCCGCGGGGATGCGGCTGCGTTCGAGGCGATCGCCGGCGCGCGAACGCGCGTTGCCGGCGGGGGTGGCGATGAGCTGGCGCCGGTGCACGAACGGGTGAAGACGTCCGAGCCGAACGACGTCTCGCCGGGGAGCCCGGCGTAGCCGAGGTGGGGGAGGCCGAAGATGTCCTCGACGCTGCGGAGCATCGTGTAGTGGTTGTAGGAGGCGCTCGACACGGTGCCCGGGCGCGACGCACGGCGACAGGAGCACCGCGCCGACGTCGCCGCCGCCGGGCCCGTTGACGCCGGGCTCGGGGCTGCCGGGTCCGGGGATCTCACCGCAGCACGCTGTGGTGTCACTCGTGCTGGCCTCGTCGAAGGTGACGATCAACAGACCGCGCTGCTGGGTGAATGCCGGCGAGCTCGTGATCTGCGGGACCCACTGGCGCAGGAACTGGTCGGCTTGGGCGAGGCCGCCAGGCTGGCCGTTCGCGCACGGCGAATCATGGCCGTCGTCGCATAGGTCGGGCGTGATGAACACGTAGTTGGGCGTGTCCGCGGCCGTGGCGAGGTCGTGTGGAAGGAGGCTGAGGTTTACGACGTGCGAGTCGCACAGCGCCGTGTCGTCGATGATCGAGTGGAAGTACACGAACGGGTTGTGGCGAGCGGCGTACTCGTCGGTCGCGGTGGCCTTCTGGGTCTGGTCGACCGAGTTGATCCCGGGGTGGCCGCATTCGGAGGCCTCGCGGGTCGGGTCGGCGCCCATGCTCTCGTTGTAGTCGCGCCACGTCAGCCCTGCCGCCGACAGCTGATCGGCGATCGTCGGCACACCGGCGGGATAGACGCAGCCGCTGCCCTCCGCCTGCCCGTTCGCGCCGATCGTTCCGGGCTCGAGGTCGTCGAAGAACTGGCAGTCGGCCTGGTTCTGCGCGTTCGGCGCCTGGCCGCTGATCATCGCGATGTAGTTGTCGTTGCTCTCGTGTCCGACCGCGTAGTAGTTCGGGAGGTATGCGCCCTGGGAGCGCAGCGTGTTCGACAGGTAAGGCGCCGGTGAACCGGGCCCGAACGTGGTCGACGCCGACTCGTTCTCGAGCACGATCACGAACACGTGGCCGATCGATGGCAGCGCGGCGCCGGCCGGCGCCGGCGTTGCCAGCGTGGAGATCATGAGCGCCGCCACCCCGGTCGCAACCGCCGCCAGCAGCCGACGGCGCCTCACAGAGGCACGCCCGGGCCGCATGCCGCCCGCGCGGCGCGGCGGTCGCGCGCGACGGTCTTGCTCCGCTTCGCGACGAGCTTCTTCAAGCGCGCGCGGTTCGCGCGGCGCCGAGCGTGTCGCAGCTGGCGCTTCGCGCGCGCGAGTACCTTGGTCGCCGCGTCGAAGCGATTCGCCGCGACCGTGCACGGTTTCGACACGTCGACCACCGGCGGGTCAGTGGTGTCGTTTGCGAACTGGCGGTTGTCACCCTCCTCCTCGAGGAACGCGCACACCGTCCGCTGACCGTATGCAGCCGGCCTCCCCGCGCTGCGGGCGGTCGCCTTGTACGGCTGCCCCGTCGCCGGCTGCGGGTTCAGCTGCTCGTCGATCAGCACCGGCCCGGGAGTCGTGTCGAACGTGCCGCCACACTCGCCGGCGAGCTTGGCGCGGATTCGCAGCGGCGCGGTCGCCGTGTCGAGCGTGCCGGCGTCGGCCGAGACGTTGACGGTGATCGCCAGCGGCTTGGCCAAACGCGCCACCGGGGCGATCGCGATCGCGAGTCGCACCGGGTTGAAGCTGTCCGCGCCGGCGAGCGCCGTGCACGCCACGAGCACCGCGCCGGCGGTGACCGCGATCGCCGCGATCCGGCGAACGGGCCGAGCCGCCCGCCTAGCCACGCAGCCCGAGCTTCGACGGATGGCGAAACATCGTCGCCGGCGTTGCCTTCCGATAGCGGAAATGCAGCCGGTCCAGGTAGCCGCTGGTCAACATCGTGTCGAGGTCATGAGGCTTGGGGCGCTCCAGTGGAGCCGGTGGCTGCAAGCCCGGCAGACCCGTGACCGGCGACCCGAGCACCGTCCCATCGTCGAGCCCGACGTTGCCACCCGAGTCGACCGGGGTCGACCCGCTGCACGCCGCCGACATCACCTCGGGCGGCTGCGGCAGCGACGGTGGCGTGAAGTCGGGCTTGGACTCGAAGTCGAACGCGGCCGCGATGTTGTTGGCGAACAGGTCGCGCGGGGTGAGGGGTGGCAGCCCGTAGCGGTACCGGATCATCTTGAGGATCGACTCGAAGCCGTAGATCGTGTGGTCGACGTGGCCGCGGCGGGCGTACGGCGAGACCACGACGGACGGGACCCGGAATCCCATCTGGCCGAAATCGCTGTTCAGGTCAGAGCTCGCGCGCAGGTCGGGGACCCGCGGCGGGACAACGTGGTCGAAGAACCCACCCCACTCGTCGTAGACGATGAACAGCGCGCCGCGCTTGTACTGCGGCGACTCGAGGAATGCGTGGACGACATCGGCGATGAACGCCTGGCCGACTCGCACGTCGCCGTGCGGGTGCTCGTCGCCTGATGTTCCCTGGTCCTCGCCGTTGAACGCGGGGTCGACGAACGACAACGCCGGCAACCTCCCTGTCGCCGCCTGCTCGTAATAGGTCTGGACCTGGCTCGACCGCGCCAAGCCGGGCACGCCCCACAATGCCGACACGGGGATGTCGGTGTAGAAGTAGCGGTTCGAGACGCCGGCCTGCGACAGCGCGTGGAAGATCGTGGTGTCGGGAAACCCGAGCTCGCCGGTCGGCGAGAACGGCAGCGAGTTGTCCATCATCCCGTAGGACTGGGCGGCGTGCATGTACTCGCGGTTCGGATAAGTCGAAGCCAGCAGCGAGCAGAAGAAACGGTCGAACGCCGTGAACGCCTTGGCCACGTGGGGGGTGAACGGCAGGTCGGGCTCGGCGTAGTAGCCGATCGAGAACACGTCGCTCTGCGCGCGCAGGAACCCGTCCATGCGGCCGCCGTCGAGCTCGGTGCGCCCGCCCTGCCACGAGTGGTCGGGATCGAGGAACCCGCAGCCCTGATAGTTGTCGCGCAGCCGGTAGGTCGAATGAGCCTGGCCCTGGCCGTCGGTGAACGTGAGCCCGGCCTGGCGCCCGTCAGCTCCGGGAAGCCACCCGAGGTAATGGTCGAACGAGCGGTTCTCCATCATCAGCACGACGAACGTGTCGATCGGCAGGTTGCGGGGCGACGGGATCTGGTGCGCGCGCTGCCGGCGCGCCGCTTCGGCCACCACCGTGTCGGGATCGAGCACTAGCCCGAGCCCCGCCGCGAGCCCCGCCGCCGCTGCGGTGCGCTGGAGGAACTCTCGCCGGCTGTGGTACGCGTCAGGCGCGATCGCGAGCTGACGCTCGGCCGCGTACGCGTCCCGGATGTCCCCCATGCTCCCGCCAGAGCCGCCCATGCGCCGAACAATAGGGCTTCGGAGTGAACCCGGTTTCACCAGGATGTGAACCGGTGGATGGCGGGTATAACGAGCCCATCCAGGACGTTCGGACTCGCGGGAGGAACTCAGCTATGCGTCATCGTGCCGTCGCGATCGCGGTTGCCGTGATCGGTCTTGCCGTCACCGCCTCACCGGCGGCTGCGGCACAGCTGCCGGTCGTCTACAACGGGATCCTCGGCTACGCCCACGCCAGCCCGACGGCGAGCCCGCCTGGCGCGAACAACTGGAACTGCAAGCCTTCCGCCGCCCACCCGGTGCCGGTGGTTCTGGTGCACGGCACGTTCGCCGACATGTCCGACAGCTGGCAGGCGCTATCGCCGCTGCTCTACGACAAGGGCTATTGCGTGTTCGCGCTCAACTACGGCTCCTACAACGGCAGCGGCGACGTCGGGGTATACGCCACCGGCAAGATCGAGGACTCTGCGAGGCAGCTCTCGACCTTCGTCAACAAGGTGCTGACCGCGACCGGCGCGAGCAAGGTCGACCTGGTCGGTCACTCGCAGGGAGGGATGATGCCTCGCTACTACATCAAGAACCTCGGCGGGGCCTCGAAGGTGAACACGCTCGTCGGGCTTGCTCCGTCGAACCACGGCACGACTCTCGAGGGTCTGTTCACGCTCGCGAGCTATTTCCCGGGCGGCAGCTCAGTCACCGCGGCCGACTGTCCCGCGTGCGAGGAGCAGGAGGCTGGATCGAGCTTCATTACCAACCTCAACGCCGGCGGCGAGACCGTCCCCGGTGTCAACTACACGGTGATCGAGTCCGACAACGACGAGGTCGTCACGCCGTACACGTCGGCGTTCCTGGCGGCGGCGCCGAACGTCAGGAACATCCTGCTGCAGACCCAGTGCGCGCTCGATCAGGGCGAGCACCTGTCGATGCCCTACGACCACATCGCCGACGCCGACGTGCTGACCGCGCTCGACCCCGCGCATCCGCAGCATCCAGCGTGCACGCCGGTGGCGCCGGTCTCGGGCGGGTAGGCGCTGGAGCCCGTTCAGCGGTCGTAGGTGGCGATCACGCGTAGCGACAGGCCGGTCAGGACCGCGCCCAGCCCCACGATCACGAGCACGGCCACCGCGATCTGCCCGAGGTTCCAGCCGTCGATCACGAGCCCGCGCATGCCGACGATCACGTAGCTCACCGGGTTGATCCGCGCGAGCGTCTCCATCAGCGGCGACAGGCGGTCGAACGGCACGAAGTTCGGCGTCAGGAACAGCAGCGGGAAGAACAACAGGAAGCTCGACTGCGTCGCCTGCACGTTGCGCGTCTTCAGCGCGACCAGCAACCCGAAGCCCGCGTAGGCCACCCCGAAGCCCGCCGCCAGGAGCACGATCACGATCGCGCCCGGCACCCCGGTCTCGATTCGGGCGCCGAGCGCAATCCCGACCAGCAGGACGAGCGAGGAGCTGGCGATCCCGCGGACGAGGTCGGCGGTCAGGCGGCCGAAGATGATCGACGAGCGCCGGATCGGCGCGACCAGCAGCTTGTCGAAGTAGCCGAGGTCGATCTCGGTCACGAGCGCGAGACCCGAGGTGGCGGTCGCGACCGCGAACATCAACGACACCGGGAGCTGGAACGCGACGTACCCCTGGCCGTTGAGGAACGGGGTGGTGCTCGGGAACGTCTTCGATACCTGCCCGATGTTGACCACGAGGAAGAACAGCGGGATGAACAGCGTCGGGATCGTGGCCTCGGGATAGCGGACGATCTCGCGGGTGGCGCGGCGGCCCAGTAGAAGGACTTCGGTCACTTGCTCACCTCGGACGTCTCGCGTGTCTGCTGAGGCCGTTCCTGCCCTTCGAGCCGGCGGCCGGTCGCCTTCAGGAACACGTCGTCGAGTGACGGGCTGGCGACCGAGATCGCGCCGGCGCGGATCTGTTCGCGCTCGAGCCTGCGCACGATCTCGGCGATCGAGCCGGCGCCGTCCTCGACGTACAGGGCGAGGCCGTCGGGCTCGAGCACCACGCGCTCGAGGCCCGGTAGCCCGGACAGCGCGGCTTCGGTCGCCGCCACGTTCGCGCCCTCGACCGAGACCGACACGACGTCGTGCCCCATCTCGGCCTTGAGCTGCTCCGGCGTGCCCTGGGCGACGATCTGGCCGTCGTCGATGATCGCGACGCGATCGCACAGCTGGTCGGCCTCCTCGAGGTACTGCGTCGTGAGGAACACGGTCGCGCCGCCGGCGTTGATTCGCCGCACCTCCGCCCAGATCGCCATCCGGGAGGCCGGATCCAGGCCCGTCGTGGGTTCATCGAGGAACAGCACGTCTGGCGAGTGGACGAGCGCGCTCGCGAGGTCGAGCCGGCGCTTCATTCCGCCGGAATAGGTCTTCGTCCGCCGGTCGGCCGCCTCGGACAGGCCGACCAGCTCGAGCAGCTCCTCGGTGCGAGATCGCGCCGCCTGCCCGGTGATCCCATACAGGCCGCACTGGAGCTCGAGCAGCTCGCGCCCGGTCTGGACCGGGTCGAGCCCGATCTCCTGCAGCGCCACCCCGATCCGCCGCCGCACCTCGGCGCCGTGCTCGACCACGTCCAGTCCCGCGACGGTCGCGCTTCCGGCCGTCGGCGGAAGCAGCGTGCAAAGCATCCGAACCGTGGTCGTCTTGCCGGCGCCGTTCGGGCCGAGGAACCCGAACACCTCGCCGGCGGAGACGGTCAAGTCGATGTCGCGGACCGCCTCGATTCCGCCCTTGAACGTGCGCCGGAGCGACCGCGCCGCGATCGCCGCGCCGGCGGCGTCGTCGAGCGGGGCCGTCACGTCGCGCCGCTCGTAGTCAGTGGTTTCGAAAGTCATCGTCAACGGACCTTAGAGGCGAATCCGGTCAGGCTTTGACCTCTTGAGCATTACGACCGCGGCGGGCGGCGAAACTCATCGACCGCGTCGATCCCGCGTGGACGGTCACTATCCTCAGCCACCGATGGACTCGGACCAGGCCCGGGCCCGCGAGGTGATCCAGGACCCCGCGGATGATCTAGAAGAGGAGCCCGCCGACCGGCTCGCCCGGCTGCGCGGTGCCGTCGCGCGGCTCGACAGCGAGCCATCCCTGATCTCGGCCGCCCGCCGTTTCCGACAGCGGCTGCCCGGAGACGAGAGGTTCGGCGATCCCCTCTCGACCGCCGGCCGCGCACCGGTGGAGGTGATCGGCCGTGGCGTATCGGCCCTTCAGCCCGGGCGCGAGAGCGTGGCCAAGGAGCTCGGCCTATCCGCCCTCCAGGTTTGGCAGTCGCTGTCCGAGGCGACCGGTCGCGGCCGCGGGGACCTCGAGATGGCGCTGCTGTTCACCGACCTCGTCGGGTTCTCAACCTGGGCGCTCGGCGCCGGCGATGCCGCCGTGCTCGACCTCCTGCGCGAGGTCGGAGCCGCTGTTGAGGAGGTGATCACCTCGCACGAGGGCCGGATCGTCAAGCGGCTCGGTGACGGCGTGATGGCCACGTTCCTGAACGCCCGAGCGGCGGTCGACGCCGCGCTCGACGCGCAGGACGCCATTCGAGGCATCGAGGTCGAGGGCTACAGCCCGCGGATGCGCGCCGGCGTCCATTGGGGTCGGCCGCGGAGGCTCGGTGGCGACTATCTCGGGGTGGACGTGAACGTGGCGGCCCGGGTCGTCTCGGCGGCCAAGGCAGACCAGGTGCTGGTGTCGGGCGTGCTGCTCGACCAGATCGACGGCGACGGCGTGCGCACCGGGAGGTCCAAGCGACTGCGCGCCGATGGCACGCCGTCGGATCTGCGCGTGGCCAGAGTCACTCGCGCGTAGGGACGGCGCCTACGGTGCCGTGCTTCCGGCCGTCCGGACGCGGTACCCTGGCAACCTCGCCCTCTTAGCTCAGCTGGTAGAGCACTTCCATGGTAAGGAAGGGGTCGTCGGTTCGAGTCCGACAGAGGGCTCTGGAGAAATCCCTGGAAGCGGCAGCCAAGTGGGACAGAGGGGCCAGCCTCAGGGATCGGGCGGGGCAGCTTGTCCGGCCTTTCCGGCCTTTTCGGACGTTTGTGGGTCCATCTCAGGATGCCGCACGTGGTGGCTTGACGCCCAAGCGATGCGACCAGTCGCCAGATCCGCCATTCCGCGTGATCGCGTGGTACAGCTTCATCTGGCCAGCGTCCCGAAACCGGGCAACCGACGGAAAGCTGTCGCTGTTCCCGACCAATTCTCGGAGTTCGTGCTCAATCCGCTCGTCAGTCCATTCTCGTCGACGTCCTCCGCCACGGCCCGTCCAAGGATTGGGAGCGGCGTTCGGGAAGCGGTACCGGCGCTTCGGGCCGTCGCCGATGCGTGCCAACACACCGGCGTCTGCAAGCGCGTTGAGGTCCGACGTCGCCGCGCCGCGTCCGATGTCCGCGGATTGTTCGTACTCGCGACGGCTGAACTCTGAAATGTTCCGCAGCTTGAGGTCGGTTAGCCCTCTCTGCTGGCTGTCCGTGAGCTGGATTGTTTGACCAGTAGCCGTGCGGCCGATTGCGCCAAGCCGCTCGACCTCGGTGGCGACGCGTTCGTACTCACTCGCGAGGCCATCAAGGAAGTACTGCATCCAGCTCTCCTGGCTAAGAGTCTCTTGACGGACGGATCGGAGAGCCGCGAGATATGCGTCCTTGTCCTTACCGTAATGCGCATCGAAGTTGAAGAGCCGGCCCGGCGCGTAATCAGTCTTCATCAGCAGCGCGGTTGTCAGTAGCCGTCCGGTTCGGCCGTTGCCGTCAGCGAAAGGATGGACCTCGACTATGTTGAAATGCAGGATCCCGGCGATCACCGGCGGGGGCCATTCGATCGGATCAGCCAGCTTGGAGTTGACCCAATTGATGAGGGCGAGCATCCGCGGGCGGACCTCTGCTTGCGGTGCTCCGGTATGCACCAGCATTTCGCTGAGCGGATCAAAAACACCGGCTTCACCGTCTCGCCACTCTCCCTCGTGGTGGGGCTTGAAGTGGCTGTCCTCGTTCCCGAGGCCCTTGGTTGTCTCGTCGTGGATTGCTTTGAATAATTCCTCGTTGAACTCGAGGCCATCGGCCTCGAGCCGGCGATCGAGCTCGTTTAATGCGTCCACATAGTTGATGAGCTCGATCTCTGCCTTGGTCGTGCGGTCGAGTTCGCCGCGCGCCGCCCGCTGAGCCTCGAGAATGCCCAGTCGATTGCCCTCGATAAGCGTCGAGTAATGGATCGTCCCGACCTGGGCGGCGAAACGAAGCGCTTCAGCGCTGGCGGGCCAGATGGTTGCGCCTCTAATCCGACCAAGCGCAGCGTTGATGCGCCCGAGATGATGAGTATTGGCAGCGCTGTAGCGGCGTAGAGCGGCATAGGGCTCAACATATATCGCCATACGCACGATTCTAGGACGCTGAAAATCTCAATGACCAGCAATTTCGCAAAACCTTGCTCGAATTTCGTGGAAGTATCGTTCAGTTCAATGGACCAGAAATCGCATTTCCGATCTACCGGCTGCGAAAATCTGTTATTTGCAGGGATAAGGGTCCTTGAGGGCGCTGTTTTTGCAAAACATCTGCTGGATGCCGGTAGAGGCCCTGTGTGGGGCATTCTCGGACACTCGTTCGCTCGTTTCAATGCGGTCTGGACGACGCCGTTTACGCCCTGTCTGTCGCGGCGGCCGCCTCTGCGCGTCGGGAACGCTGGCGCCTCGGGATCGCGAGGCCGCCTGACCGCCAGGTAACGATCCAGTTCGGTCCGCAGGCGCGGCACGATGTCGACGATTCGGATGCCGGCGCCAGTCTTGGCCCCACGGATGTGGATCTGGCTCTTCGCGAGGTCGATGTGGCCCTCATCGAGCTGGCACAGCTCCCCCACGCGGATCCCTGCGAGGCCGAGGGTGGCAATGATTGCGCGGCGTGGCCCCACCGTAGGAGCGCCGTTCTCCTCGCAGCCGTAGAGATATATGGCGGTACCCACCGGGGCGCCTGTGCGATCCGTGATCTCCCGCCAGCTCAGCCGCTGCCCGTCGCGCGGGCGACGTATCTCCCGCGCGCGGTCTAGCGTCCGCGGCGAGTGCCGACTGTTGTCGAGCATCTCGGCGGCGTTCAGCAGACTGAGGAACTCGTCAGGCTGAAGGATCTCTCCCCGTCGCCGCTGGACCGGTTCGCGCATGCGGCGGCCACGGGCTATGTTTCGAGCGATCCGTCCCTGATCCTCGGCCTCGTCGAGCACAGCGGCGAGAGTCCGGAGGGTCTTGTTGATCGAGTCGTTCCCGAGTACACGAAGCGGCTGGCGGATGCGCGGATCCATCAGGGACTGCTCGCCTCGGCCGCAGCGCGGATCGTCGCGTTCTCGTCGTGGATCCGCTGGCGGTATGCCTTAACGGTCTGAACTCCGATCTGGGATGGGAATAGATCGCCAAAGAACGGCAGGAGGTAGCGCGTGAGCGCCCAGCGGTCGTTCTTGGTCGTCGCTTCCTGTATCTCCGGATTCCGGCGGCGATCCTCGAACCAGTCCTCCGGCCTTAGGCCCGAGTAGGCGAGCACCGAGACGAGGGTGCGATCTCTGAGCTCGAGCTTCGCCCGCAGAGGCCTCGGGTCGCCGGGCTCAGGTTCGGAACTGCGGTGCCCGCAGAAGCTTTTCGTTAGTCCGTACCCCGAGGCGCTTGATGAGTTGTTCCGGGTGGCTGTCACACCCGGGGAGGCGATTCGAATCCAGGTGTCCCAAGCTAGTCACGCTGTCAAACGGGTGACCTGCGCGATCGACTGAGCAAATGTGAACCGCATGTCAACGTCCGGTCCGGAGGCTGGCCGGGCCACGGCGTCACTGCCGGCGCGCAGCGAACCAACCCGAACGGACCGGGGGACCGCCATCAGCTCGAAACGCGTAGCGACAGGAGGCTGGCACGCGCCGAATCGGCCGCCACGAACGACGTGCTATCGCGTCACCCGCAAAGGGTGATGCGCATAGCGGCGTGACTTGGTCGACTGCGGAAGACCGGGGGCTCGAGTTCACGTAGATCAGCGGAGGTTGGTGGAATGGGCGGGATGGACTACTGATTGCCCGGTAGAGCAAAGACAGGGCTCGGCGACACGCCCCTATACCGAATTTGTCGCCCAATGCTCAGAAGGGGCGAAATCCTTCCGCCCCCGATTGGGAGGACGATCTCATGCAAAACGTGTCTGGGTATCAGGGAGATTTGCTGAAAAGGCTCCTGAGAGGCGCCGCCTTGGCGTCGTCGCGACTCTCGCCGTTGGCTTCGGCTATGGCGGGTGGATGCTCGGAAGCTCGGCGAAGACCCTGGCGGACAATACAGCAAGCAGCGCCGTAATTGCCGCAGTCGCTCCGATCTGCGTCGATTAGTTCCCACGTAGCGCCGACGCTACGGCGAACATGACGGCGCTGAAAAAGACGGAACTCATGGCAACAAGCGGCGTACGTCGAAAAAGGCGTCTGGGCGGTGATGCCTGGCAGCAAGGCGGCCGATTCCGGCGTGCCCCAGGCCTGCGCGGCTTTGCTTAGCAACCTGAAATAGGTTGGCGGGCAAAGCCGAACGCGAAGGTCAACGGTTGGTGCGGCACTTGCGCCGACCGCCCCGCATTGATGAGTCATTCATTTCGAGACTCATCGCCATCGTCTGCTAGGCAAAAGCAAGGGAGCGGGTCGATGGCAACCTATCCGATATTCTTGCAAGAGGGCGGCCAGCGGATCGCGATCAATCCCAATAGCGTTACAAGCATTATCGAGATTGAGCCAAAACGCGTGCTTGTCTGTCTTCCAGACGGCGGCTCAGCCAACATCGCGATGTCTCTTGGAGACGTTGTCGCTCGCCTCGCTGGCACACGAGACTTGGGTGCGGACGGGAACTGACGCCAATCCCACGAAGCTCAAAGCCGATACTTGGACGCGACCTCGGGTGCCTCGCCTGGAAATGAAATCGCTCTTGTTCAAACGGCGATTCCCCCGGCTGTTCTGGCTAACGCGCCTCCCCATTGAGCGTCGACAAAGCCAAGGAACTAGCGGGAATCCCAATGGTCGTGCAGGAAACGGGCAATCCACGTCTTCAATAGAGCAGCGTCGCCGTAATTTGCCCGAAGTCGCGTGCTCGAACAGTTTGCACTGAAGGTCGGTGGGCAAATTACTCCATTAGCAATACGTACTCGTAACGCGGGAGAACAGT
>CAWJMH010000013.1:0-14719 GCA_963843915.1 uncultured Solirubrobacterales bacterium | reverse complement strand
GACGGTAACGCCCGCCGGCTAAGCGACCGCAACGGCTGTCTGCCACCGCAAGCCGACGACAGGAACGAATCCATCGTCACATTGCGAGGAAAGTCATTGCCCTACTCGGGCTAATAAAGCCGACGCCCGGACTCGAACCGGGGACCCCTTCATTACGAGTGAAAGAGGACCGCCTCGCGAGAGTTCACGACGGTAACGAGAGGACACGAAAGTACTGCAAACCTAGAGTTTTGGCGTGCACGTCAGTGATATCCGGTTAGCGGACGAAACGCTCAGCTGGTTTGGGGCATTCTCAGGACGGGCTTGACGACTGTTCCGGCGGCGGCGTCATCTGCCGCTTGCTGGATGTTGTCGAATGGGTAGACGCGGATGAGTTCGTCGAACGGGAATCGGCCTTGGCGGTGCAGCTCGATCAGGGCGGGGATCGATTCTCGCGGGATGGCGTCGCCCTGGTTGATGCCGACGACGCTGCTGCCTTTGACGATCGCGGTGAGGATGTTCATCGATACCTCGGCATCGGGCGCCGGCGCGCCGACGATGCCGCACACGCCGAGTGGCGCCAGCACATCGATTGCATGACGCAGCACGCTTGGGACCCCGGTGGCTTCCAGCGCGCGGTCGATCCCGCGTCCCCCGGTGATCTTCTGCACTGCCTCGACGGGATCTTGATCGCGGGCGTTGACGGTGTGTGCGGCACCCAGCCGCGACGCCAGCTCGAGTCGGGCCGGATTGATATCCACAACGACGACAGCTGCCCCGGTCAGGTGCACCGCGGCGATCAGAGCGCTGAGCCCGACACCGCCCGCTCCGAACACGGCGAGCGTGCTGCCCGGTTCTGGGCGCAGAACGTTAAGCACGGACTGGGCTCCAGTCTGTACGCCACAAGCGAGCGGGCCCAATAGCTCGAGCGGCGCCTCTCGAGGGACCTTGATCACGCTGCTCGCTGACGCGAGCGCGAGCGTCGCGAGTGACGACTGGCCGAAGAAATGCCCGTGGAGGTCTTCGCCGTCGCGGTGGATGGTCGGAGTTCCGTCCGCGCGGCTGCCGCCGAACAGGTTCAGTCCAGCCCAGCTCTCGCAGTACACCGGGTGGCCGGTGCGACAGGTCCGGCATCCGCCGCAGAACGCAAACGACATCACGACGTGATCGCCGACCTCGAGATCGGTCACTCCCTCGCCGACCTCCTCGACGACACCCGCCCCCTCGTGTCCGAGCACGCCGGGAAGGGGGAACGGGATGAGGCCGTCGCGGGCGCTTAGATCGGTGTGGCAGAGGCCGGTCGCCACGATCCTGACGAGAACCTCCCCACGCCGCGGGTGCTCGACCTCAACCTCTTCGATAACGAACGGCTCATGATTGGCGGACAGCACCGCCGCGGTGGCAGTCGGCATGTGACGCTCCTTCTTCGATGAACTGCGCAGGGCTAAGCACGCCGGTGAATGGCACCGACCGCCGCACCGCGTTTCGTGCGATCAGCGTGCGCGTCGTGGGAATGGATCCAGGCCAGGTCGGAGTAGAGATCAGTGAACGAGGCGTCGCGACGAGCGATCACCGGGCCGTCGGGGACATGCATCAGATCGGCGGTGCGGCGCGAGAGCCACTGCACCGCCACAGTCCGCTGTCGGCGGCGTTCGGTGAAGTAGTGCAGCGCAGACGCGAGATCGGCGGTCCCGGCCACCTCGGCGAGTTCGTCGGCGAGGACGATCGCGTCCTCGATCGTCTGGTTGGCGCCCTGCCCTTGATGGGGCACCATCGCGTGCGCGGCGTCGCCCATCAGGACGACGCGGTCGGTGTGCCAGCGGTGCAGGGGCGCGAGGTCATGCAAGGCCCAGCGGGCGCTGACATCGGTCGCGCCGACCATCTCGGTCACCGCGGGGTGCCAACCGGCGAATGCGTCGACGGCGTCACTGATCGCGCACTCCTCCATCCACATTGGGTCACGCCATTCCGGCACCCGAACGACCGCGAGGAAGTTGACCGTCCGGCCACCGTCGATCGCGTAGTGGAGCAGGTGACGCCCCGGCCCCGCCCAGAACTGAAGCGGCGTGGGGTCGGGAAGCGAGGGCATGTCGTCGACTGCCACGAGCCCGCGATAGCCGACGGTGCCGGAAAACCGTCCGCGGACCGCGCCGGCCACGTGCGGACGGATCACCGAGTGGACGCCGTCGGCGCCGACGACGACGTCGGCGGACGCACTCGCGCCGTCGGCGAAATGCGCCTCGGCCCCGCCGCGCCGCTCCTCGACGGCCACGCACCGCCGGCCGAGGTTCAGTCCCTCGTCGCCCAGCCGGCCGGCGAGCGCCTCCAGCAGCGCGACGCGGTGCACACCGTAGTAGGGCGCGCCGAACGTGGCTTCGTACACACCGTCGCGCCCGATCGGATGGTCGACGATGACCTCGCCGGTGTCCCAACGCCGGATGACGAGCGCCGACGGGACGACCGACACCGCCTCGAGCTGGTCCCCGAGCCCGAGCCGGCGCAGCTCGCGCGTGCCGTTGCCCGACAGCGCGACCGCGGCGCCGATCTCGCGCAGCTCGCCCGCCTGCTCGTAGAGCTCGAACCTGATCCCGCGCTCGCGCAGGGCGAGCGCGAGGACCAGCCCACCGATCCCGCCACCGACGACCGCGACCTTCAGGCCGGACATCGCCTATGCGATCGCCGGCGTGCGCGAGGGAGCCAGCGCGAAGTCGTACGTGATTGCATAACCACCGTCCCCGGTCGGCTCGGGGTGCACGATCAGGTCGGGCTTGACCGCGCTGGCGACGTCGTTGTCGAGGTAGTCGCTGCTGTCGATGAACAGCTGGGTGACGAGCGGTTCGTATCCGTCGGCTGACACGATCAGGTGGATGTGCGCGGGGCGCCACGGGCTCCAGTCCGCGGCGGCGGTCATCTTGCCCGTCGGCCCGTCGAGCGGGATCGTGTACGGGCCGGGGATCACGGTCGTGAACTCATAGTCGCCGTCGGCGCCGGCGCGGACCTGACCGCGGAGATTGCCCTCAGGCGGGCCCGGCATGAAGCTCGCGTAGCGCCCCTCGGCATCGGCCTGCCAGATGTCAAGGTTGGCGCCCTGAAGCGGGTTGCCGTCGGCGTCGGTCACGCGGCCCGAGACGCGGGTCAGGTCGCCGGACTCGTCAGGACGGTGCGGGAGTTCGAACGGGGCGTCCAGCAGCGGCGCGCCGGGGAGGTGGAACGGACCGAGGATGGTGCCCTGGGAGCCGTCGCGGTTCCCGAACGCGTGCTCCTCGACGACGTGCTCGATGTAGACGTCGCCGAACAGCGGCCATTCGCCCGCCTCGCCGACGTCGATGAACCACTGCTTGGCGGTTTGGTACTCCTCGTAGGTGATGTCGTTCTCGACAATCGCCTCGTGGATCCGCCGCAGGATGTCGGTGATGAGTTGGTTGGCGCGATCAGGCATCGCTCTCTCCTCGGTCGATGGCGTTGGGGTGACGCGCCAGCGGTGTGACGCGAATGTCCAGATACGGGAACAGCGGTAGGCCGGACAGCAGCTCGTGGAGCTCGTCGACCGAGCCGACGTCGAACACACTGACGTTCGCGTAACGGCCGGCCACCCGCCACAGGTGCAGCCAGCGCCCGTCGCGCTGAAACGTCTGTGAGTACTCGCGCTCGCGTGCCTTGAGCTCGTCCGCCTGCTGCGCCGGCATGTCGGGCGGCAACCGGACTTCCATCTCGGCCATGAACAGCATCAGCGATCCAGCCGGTAGCGGGTGAGTCGATCCTCGTCGATCTCCACGCCGAGCCCCGGGGTTGGGGGGACTGTTGCCCGGCCGGCGCGGATGTCCGGTGCGGTGACGACGAGATCGTCGGCCAGGTCGAGAAAGTTCGTGATCTCGGCCGGCCGGCCGGCGGTGCCGGCGAATGCGGCGGCGAACGCGATCGTCGCGATCGTGCCGAGCGCCCCCTCGTACTGACTGCCGACGACGATCGGGACGTTGCGAGCGAGGCAGAGGTCGAGGATCCGGCGCGATTCCGTGAACCCCGTCCGAGCCGTCTTCACGCTGACCATCCGGACCGCGCCTTCCTCGAGCGCGCGGTCGACGTGCGCGAGGCTGATGCAGCTCTCATCGCCCACCAGCGGGACCCGCCAGCGGTCGGCGAGGCGCAGGCGGCCAGTCCGATCCTCGATCGAGATCGGCTCCTCGATCGCCCGCACCCCGAGGTCGGCCAGCTCGTCCCCGGCCCAGGCCGCGTCCTCGTAGCTCCAGCCCCGGTTGGCGTCGACGTACAGATCGGCGCCGGGCAGGGCGTCACGTATCGCGCGGACCGCCGCGATATCGAGGGCCGGGTCGCGCCCGACCTTGACCTTGAACGTCCGGACCCCAAGCTGATCGCTGATGGCGATGGCCTCGTCCGCCATCGCGGCCGGCTCGGCGAGCGACACCATGTGAGCCGCCGAGACGCCATCGGCGAACCCACCCAGCAACGCGTGGCAGGGACATCCCAGGATCTGCCCGACCAGGTCCCACACCGCGAGGTCGACGGCCCCACGTGCGACCTGGTTCCCCGCGACGCGGCCGCAGCGGTCGGCGACGAGCTCGGTCCGGAGAGGGTCGACACCCGTCAGCGCCTCATTCAGCCGGCCGCTGACGGTCTCGACGATCGAGGTCTGGGTCTCGCCGTACGTGTACGGACGCGGCTGCGCCTCCGCCTGGCCGACCAGGCCAGCGTCGGTGTGCACGCGCACAAGCACGTTGTCCGCGCTGTCCACGCTTCCCGAGGCGAACTTCGGCGCACGGCGGTACGGCAAAGCGAACGGAATCGCCTCGACTGCGGTGATCCGGACGGTGCCTGCGAACGTCTCGACGGCCGCGACCATCGCCGGATCTGTGCTCAAGCCCATGCCGCAACAACGTAAGCGAGACCGATCTCCACGGCAACACGAATTAGGTGTTGATTACCCATGTCTTTGATATGAATCGCGGTCGGGTGACACCTCCGTGGAGCTGAGACATCTGCGCTATTTCGTCGCCGTGGCCGAGGAGCGGCACTTCGGCCGAGCTGCCGCGCGGCTACACATGGCGCAGCCGCCGCTCTCGCAACAGATCCGCCGCTTCGAGGCCGAGCTCGGAGAGCCGCTCCTGTACCGGACCACCCGCAGCGTCGAGCTCTCACCCGCCGGCGAGGTGCTCCTCGAGCGAAGCCGCGAGATTCTCGCGGCGGTCGATGCCGCGGTCGATGACGCCCGCCGCGCCGCGCGCGGCGAGTACGGCCGTCTCGCGATCGGCTTCACCGGCTCATCCACCTACGAGATGCTCCCCTCGCTCGCCGCGGCCTTGCGCAGCGAGCTGCCCGGTGTCGTGCTCGACCTCCGAGGCGAGCTGCTGACCCCGGCGCAGGTCGCACGACTCATCGACGGCACACTCGACCTCGGACTTCTGCGGCCCCCGGTCCACGACCGCGATCTCAACACCGAGGTGCTCCGCTCAGAGCCACTGATCGCCGTCCTTCCCGAATCGCACCCCCTGGCGGACTCAGACGCCGTGCCACTCGAACAGCTGAGCGGGGAACCGTTCATCACCTATCCCTCCCACTTCCGATCGGTCCTGCACGACGCCGTCGAGGACGCCTGCGCCGCCCACGGCTTCAAGCCCCTCGCCGCTCACGAAGTGGCCGAGACCGCGACCCTCGTCAGCTTCGTCGCAGCCGGACTCGGCGTCTCCCTCGTGCCCGCCTCGGTTCGCCACATGACCGTCCGCGGCGCGGCCTACCGCCCGCTCGCCGAGGACAGCACCCAGGTCGAGCTCGCCGTGGCCTGGAGACGCGACGACGACCGGCCCGTGCTCGCCCGCGCGCTCGACGTGATCCGCCGCAACCTCCCCCACACCTGAGCGACGTTACTCTCGGCGCGTGCTCGCAGCGTGGTACGAACGCCGGGTCGGCGGCGGACGTGCTCCAGGTCGGCGAGATCCCAGATCCCCAGCCCGGTCCGGACGAGCTGCGGGTCCGGATGACCCTCCAGGCGTAAACCCGGGCGACACCAAGAAAAGGCCCGGTTGGACGGGGTACGGGATGCCGTTCCCGCGCGTCATCCCTCATAGCGACGGCTCGGGCGTGCTCGATGCGGTCGGCGGCGGCGTCGATCCGGAGCGGGTGGGCCAACGCGTCTGGGCCCACGGCGCGCAGTCTTATCGGTCGTTCGGGACCCGCTGCGCAGTTCACCGTCGCCCCGGCCGAACAGGCCATGGCGCTTCCTCGCGAGGTAAGCGACGAGGTCGGCGCCACGCGGTGGAGCTTGTGTTTCACCCAGGCCGTACGCGGCGCCCGGGGATGTACGTCGAGCTGAGCCTCTTGGCCACGACCCCCGCAAGACCGAGCTCCTCGCCACCCGCCACGAAATGCTCACTCCGCTCGACCACCACGCTCGCCGGCGTCCGCCACGCAACCGGCGAGCGCCAGCTCCTCGAGCAGCGCGCGGCGCTCCGAATAGGGATCGGGGCCGCTGGTGCTCCCGCTCAGGACTGGTGGTGACGGTAGGCGTAGGTCGCTTCGCGGACGGCCGCGTCGCTCTCGAGCGCTCCGCCGAACGCACCGCCGACGGTGGCCAGCGCGCCAGCGAGCAGCGCCAGGCGTAGGTAGTCCGCAAAGTCCGAGCGATGACCGATCTGCGCCGACATCAGCGACGGCTCGAGCATCAGCTCGGCCGCGGCGAGCGCTATCAGGCATGCGCCTGCGTAGAGCGCAAGAATGCCGAAGCTGACGGTGATCAGCGTGACGATGTTAAACAGGATCGCCTGCTCCCGCACGCGGCTGCGAGTAGCGCGCTCCCACAGTCCGTGCAGGAAGATCAACGTCGCGGTTGCGCTTGCGATCGCCGCGAGGCATACCCCCGCCATCCGCGGCGCGGCAAGCCCGGAGGCGATGCGCCACACGTCGGTTGTGACGATCGTGAACGTCGCGACGCCAAGCGCGCCGACCATCGCGCGGGACAGACGCGTGGTCAACCGCCACGGATGGTTGGCGCGCACCATCCCGGCGAGTAGCCGCAGGTTCCCGGTCAAGACGCGATGTGTCAGTGCGACGCCCTCGAGCGAGTCAGGCCCTCCAAGCTCGCTGATCGGCACGATTACGCGGCGTTGAACGAGGCGCCGGCTGCCGGACTTGCGTTCGCCACCGGCGGCCCTGTCACCCGCGATCACGCCGACCGCCTCTGCCACAGATTCGACCAAGTGCCGGGCGTGCCGCGGTCCGAGCGCAGGCAGCGAGACCAGGGCCGCACCGTGGGTGGGACTCGAGTGCATCAGGAGCGGGCGGCGTGAGATCCGCAGCGGAAGCTCCGTGACATGCACAACCAAATCCCAGTTCTCGTCCAGCAGCCGCGAGCGCGCGGCATCGACGAGCTCAGCGAGCTCAGCCGGGGGCGGTAGCAGCGATTCGCGAACCGCGGTGATCTTCCAATTGACCCCCGGGTAGCGCTCCGCGAGCACGCGCTCGAGATCGCGGCGGAGCTTCTCGACATCCTCGGCGTCGAGCGCCGGCGTCGTGACGAGGCCGAGGGCGATCTCGTCGTCGATCTTTTCCCTTCCCCGTCCAACCGCGACGGCAATCTCGCCGTCGGCCGCGACGTTCGTTGAAGCAGCGCGATCAGGGGGGTCCATCCGCTGCAAGTCACTCTACGACCATCCCGCTCATCAACCGTGCGATCCGCGCGTAGAGCACCCGACGGAGCATCTCGTGGTCCGCGTGCGACGCATTGGCACGGCAGCTGACGTCAGCTTTGCTCATCCCGACGACGCCGAGCTCGCGATCGCGTTGGCGCCACACCTCGATCGTCCCAATCGCCGGCGCCGAGCGAGCGCTCTGCCACGGCTGCGCTCGCCCGTAGGCCTCAGAGGTCGACTGCCGCGATACCCGCGGAATCACCGAAGCAGGGTAGAGCCTGGTCGGCGCGCGCAGTCCCGAGATTCGCCACGACCGCGCACGTCGCGCACCGCGAGCGGCTCGGTCCACCGGCGCTCGAGTGCTAGCTGAACGCCGGACGGCTGCAAGCACCGAAGCGGTCACGACGCCGTCGTTGTCTTCGCTGCTGCTGTACGCGTGTTGCAGCCGCGCCGCTCGCCGCCGCTGGTACGACTTCCTCGAAGCGCTCGTGACCGCGTCGGCCTTCGAGAACGACGCGCCGATCGGCGGTCGTCCAGGTGACCGCCCCGGAGATCTGCGGCTGGCCGGCGAACGATCCGAACCGATCCCAGACCGGCGCCTCAAGTGCGAAGCAGAGCTCGTCACGACTCGTCCACCGCTCGGCATCGACCCGCCGGTCGCCATCGAGGCGGCTCAGCACGATCCTGTCGATACGACCGCCTCGGCCGGCGCGGCCGCTGAACGGAACCGTCGCGATCACCGCACCGCGCGCGTCGAGCTCCTGCCACACGGACTGAACGGTCACGAGCTCGCGCCGCCCTGGGCGTGGCCGTGCCTCATGCGTACGCGACGCCTCGCGTCCGGAGGGCGTGCGACAAGGCTCTCCCGGAACTGCCTTGCATGTCGGGCACCGCCGTGCCCACCACCCGCGTGCGATGTGTAGCTCCGTCGGCGTCCCAGTCTTTCGCAAATACCCCGCTCGGCAGCGCGGGCCCCGGCGCGACCCGGCAGGTCGGGCACGATTCCTCGAGCCACAACGCTCGGTCGCTCATCGCCGGCCCTCCGCTCGCGGATCCATCGGCCCTGCCGTGGCGGCGACAGCCGTGCGGCTGATCCAGCTCGACTCAGCAGACACTGGGCGGATCCTGAAGGTCCGCGACAGAGCGCTACCGCCCGTATCTGCGAACCGGTGTCAGCCGTGGCATTCCGCGACACGCGTGGAACCTGGCTTCCGTCCATTTTCCGTCCATCAGCTTCACATCGACCGTTTTTCGCTCGCCACGGCCGTACACTCCGCTTTGCGGCGGTTTGCAGGGATTTCGTGCCCGATTGGGTGCGTCCGTGAACGCTCGTAACACCCCCGACCTTCCATGGTAAGGAAGGGGTCGTCGGTTCGAGTCCGACAGAGGGCTTTGCCTGCAGTTCGTTGGCAGGAGCCTGTCCGCCGAGGCGCCGTGCGGGCTGCCGTTTCCGCTTCGATCGCGATCAGCTTGACGAGCCGAGGAGTTCAGGTATGCGATCGGCGTGCTACTCGCCACGCTGACGCACGTCGCGAGGCTCTGGGCCGCGTTCAACCTCGAGTGCCGCCGTCGCCGGCGCGTCCGGGCCGAGATCGAGCGGATCGACCTCGAGCAGATCGCTCTGTGCGCTGTGAACGGTCAACTCGGCCACCGAGAAACGGTCTGAGGATGAAGGTTTGGGAGGCCATGCCCTGACTATGCCGCAAGCGTTCGGTCAGCGGATGCCCTCGCCGGGGATGTCCAGCGACACGACGCCGTCACCATCGCGACAGGAGCTGTCGGCAGAGACGACAGGACCGCTTCGAATCCCCAACGTCGGCGGAGTCCGACTTGTGCCGTCCTCGTCCACCCGAGGCCTTGTCTTCTCGCGCGCTGACCATCTCGCGGCTGCCTTTGTCCGGTTGCCGGGTCAGCTCTTCCGGTGCATCCGGTAGTGCAACACCATGAACGGAAAGCCGAAGACCCAGAACGCGTGCTCCGCGCGCAGTTCGCCGTCCTCCAAGTACACGTCGAGTTGTTCGGCGAAGCCCGGCACGGCGGCCGTTGTCAGCTCGCGCGTCTCAGCGTCGATGTACGTGAGGTAGTGGCCGGGGTGTTTCAGCTCGCTGCGGCTGGTCAGGATCAGCCCGCCGCCCGGCCGTGCCCTCGGTGCGAGCGTTGCGGTGAAACTGGCGTGGGGGAGCGGGAAGCCGACGCTGACGTAGCCGCGCTCCTGATCGCGATATGTCGTGTAGATACCGATATAGATGGGTTCGTCATTGTCGGTGAACGACCGGATCCAGCCACGCACCGCCACCACGTCCTTGCCGGGAGTGGTGATCGTGTCGATACGGCTGCGGATGCCGCGCTGGGTCTCGCGCTGGTTCATCGGCACGCTCGCCTGGCCCAGCGGCCTTGCGAGCAGGTTGCGGTACAGCAGGTAGCCGGGACGTACCCACAGTCGCCATTCGGGCACGATGTCGAGCGTGAACCGGGTCGTGTGCTCGTAGAACTCGCGTACCAGCGGGTCCACTTGCGCGGGATCTAGCTCCGGGCCGGCCAGCGAGGCCAGCGAGGCGACGATCCCGACATCGGCCGCGTCCGCGGCGTAGGTGCCGCCGAGCACATCAGCGAGCTGTCTGACGTAGCCCGTGCCGACGTACCGACTGCGTGACTCCAACGGCACAACGAACGGCAGGTCCTCGGCTTGTACCCGTTCCGCCAGCATGCTGACCTGCGGGTCGCGGAACAGCAGCGCGGACAGCACCCGAAAGGCCACGACGCTCGTCGCCGCCACCACGGCCGGTTCCGCGGACCGGTCCCGCAGCCCGAACGCGCCGCCCACCGCGGCCCCGAGCACCGGACCGAGCGCCACCTTCTGCGGCCGCAGGCCAAGCCCCCCGGCCACTCCGCCGCTGAGGGTGCCAACCGCCAGCGGTCCGGCCCCGCTCAGCCGTCCCCCGGCCCAGCCCGCTGGGGCGGCCAGCGCGCCGCTGGCGAGGATGCGCGACCACAGCTCAGGAATTTGGCCGGGCCGCTGCCGTGCCCGCGACACGGCTTCCGCGGCGCCCAGGAAAGCCGCCCCGGCTGCCGCGCCGCGCGCCGCGGTCCGCGGTCCGCGGTGCCCCGTCAGCGCCGCCCCCGCCACTGCGCCGAGCACGCTCGCGCTCAGAACCTGCTGCTTACGACTCGGTCCTGTCCGGGCTCCGGCGCCTCGCTCAGTCGCCACCGTCCTAACCTACCGGGCACGCTGAGATAGCGGTCGCGAAACCAGTCGGCGTGTGCAGACACCGGGGCTAACAGCCGATAGCCGCGCTCCCGCGCAGGAGGGACGGGTTACGATCGGGCTGCTCTGGCGAGTACGCCGTCGAGGACAGCGTTGATGGCGAAGCGCAACCGCTCGTCGCCGTCGCCGGCGACCATCTGCGCGGCGTGGGCGGCGATCAGAGGGAACCGGTCGGGCGGTAGGCCGGCGAAGGTTGTGTAGAGCTTGTCGACACGCTGCGGGCGGCCGTCGTCGTCGCTGCGGCCGCGAGGGCGTCGCACATCGTCCTCACGGGCGGCGGCCATCACCAACCCCACGAAGAGGTCGCAGGCCCAGGCGGCGTCTTGGGGGTCGAGCCCGCCGGCGAGCAGGATCCCTAGAAGGTTCTCGGTCAGAAGCAGAACCGCTTCGGTCGTGGGTGGTTCGGCCAGGGTCATCGCGGCGATTCCTGGATGAGCGATCAGTGCTTGGTGCATGCGCACAAGCAGCGAGTGCAGCTGAGCCCGCCAACGTGACGGGTCCGGGGGTTCGAGCTCGATCGTGGCGGTGACGCGATCCAGCATCGCCTGGAGCAGGCCCTCGCGGCCGGAAACGTAGACGTAGAGCGACATTGCTCCCGTGTCCAGCGCGGCTGCGACCCGGCGCATCGTGACTGCCTCCAGACCCTCCGACCTCAGGATCGCCAGGGCCGCGTCGACGACCGCGTCCTCGCTGAGCGGTGCCTTTGCGGGGCGGTCACGAGTCGAGCGATGACGGACCGAGGGGTTCATCGGAGGTGGACCGTCGGTGAGAGACATCGCAGACCGAACTCTACTTGACAAGTACGTCGTACGTGACGTACGCTGTACGTGTTGTGACCCGCGAACCATAAAGTCCTCTTCGGTCTCGGGCTGGAGAACGAAGTCCACCAAGTGGGCGAGCTGCTCGCGCACGCCCGAGTAGCCGACGAGGCGGGTCTCGACTTCGTCTCTGTCAACGACCATCCCTACTTCGCCGACCGCCTCGACGCCTACGCCGCGCTGGGGTTCGTTCTTGGCGCAACCAGCAACGTCAGTGGCGCGGTGATCATGACGAATCTGCTGAGCCGTCCCGCTCCGGTACTCGCCCGGACCGTCACGGGGCTGTCTGAGATCTCTGGCGGTCGTGTCATTCTCGGAATCGGTGCGAGCGGGATGGAGGAGGAGATCGTCGCGCTTGGTCTCCCGCGCCTGTCGCCCGGAGCCCGAGTACGAGCGCTGGAAGAGGCGATCAAGGTCGTGAGAGCGCTCTCCGGCGGCGGCGATCCGGTCACGTTCGACGGCGAGTTCTACAACGTCACCGAGCTGACACCCGCGGCCGCACCAACGCCACCGATCTGGATCGGAGTGGGTGGCCCGAAGGGACTGGCGGTAACCGGCCGAAACGCGGACGGGTGGGTACCACCACACCTCGCCGACTGGCGAACCAAGCTGGTTGCCGAGTCACGGCCCATCATCGACGAAGCGGCTGCTTCGGTAGGGAGAAACCCTGCCGATGTCGGGACCATCTACATCGTGTCAGGGCGGATTACCCGGGACCCGCTACCAGAGACCCGCAACGACGACGGCCGCTGGATCGGAGGCGGAGTGACGCAGTGGGTAGAGGAGCTCACTTCGGCCGTGCTCGAGCACGGAGCCGCCGCTTTCCAATACATGGTCCGTCCTGGCGACAGCATCAGCGACACGACACTGAACCTCTGGGCGCACGAAGTCGTGCCCGCCGTCCGCGAAGCAATCGCCAACCGCTGATCCGGCGACCGACAACCGAGTTCGATCGATGCCTGCGCCCCCGGGATAAGGAGAGCTGCACCGGCACGGCGGCCGATCGACCTGCTCTTCGCCTCAATGGGCCGGGCGCCAGGCCAAGCCGGCGACGGACCTGCTCGCCGCGCATTGCAGGTACGTCCTCACCGCTCACGAGAGTCGCGACGCAAGAATAAAGCGGGTCTGTTTTGACGGCGAGCGTTCTCGACCGTGGCAGGCGCATCATCGCATCTACTATGAAACAGGGTCCGAACGCCCGCTCGTTGCTTCGCGGCGTCCGCGCCGGCGGGTGCGGGCGCTCGATCGCTGGCAAATAGAGTGGCCGGGTTCTACCGGCGGGTGGCGATGACGGCGGTGGCGATCACGAGTGAGAGCGCGACGAGGCCGCCGACGCCGGTCAGTGGGGTGATGCCGGTGCTCTGGCGCTCATGGTCGACGAACGCGATGAATGCGATCGGGATCGCGACCGAGAGAATCAACAGCGTGGTGCGCAGGATCCGGCGCTTGTTGTGTCCAGCGTCTCTTTGCTGTTTGGCGGCGGCGATCGCCGCTTGCGCGCTGTCGGGCTCGCTGTCGTAGAAGATCAGCGCTCGCCGCCCGAGCGCTCGCGCGCTGCTGTCGCAGCCCCAGGCCATCGCAATCATGAAGCTGAGCGGGAATACCCACGTGATCACCCACACCGTCGCCCGAACAGGACCCCGATCGCGGTCTTCACCCACGGATGGGCCCCCTCCTTGCGCGTGTCGGAGGGGGCGGATAGGAATCCGCCGTAGATCAGCAACACGTAGATGCTGCGCACCCACGTACGCCATGGCCGGCGGCGGCTGGCTTCTCGGGCATCGGTGCCTCTCGCACGGGGAGCAGGGCCGAGCGGGCGGCGTCGACCGTCGGGTGGACGCCGCGGAGCGCCAGCATCTCGGCGGCGGTCTCGAGCTCCCGCGGGTCGCGGTCGTATAGCGCGGCGGTGCGCAGCAGCATCCGCGCCTCTTGCCTGAGGTAGAGCAGATAGCCGGGGACGAGCGCGATCAGGAACGGCGTCCCGGCGACCGCCCCATCGACGGCCGCGACCTTCGCGCTATCGGTGCGCAACTGCTCGGCGATGACCGCGCGCGGAACACCATCACGCTCCTTCTGGACACGCTGTGCCCACTCCAGAGATGGCTCGCCGAGGCTCTGTGTGCTGTGCAGCGCGATCCGCTCGGCGACATGCTCAGGGTCGCGATAGGCAACCACGGCAAGGTGCCACCCAACTGACAGCGTGCGCCCGATCCGCCTTCTCGAGCCCGGCGGCGGGGCGCTATCCGGCGGGACGTCATCGCCCGGCGGCACTCCACCCTTCGCGAGATCGCTGGCGCCGTTTGACTGCGGCATGCTCGGATCGGAGCGATAAGTACTCATTTATGAGCCACCGCTACAGGGTGAGGGCCTTCCGGTGCAACTCGAACAGTTTTCGCCACTTGGGTCCACGAGACAAATATCGCGGAAAGCCACGATTTTGGAATCATCCTTTTCGGCGTAGATGCGCTTCCGTCCCCGATGTCGACCCGAGCCCGTTCAGGGCGCCAGGTGCGTTTCTGATCTGAGACGGCGGTAAATGCGAATCACCGTCTCGTGAGCGCGAGCAGGAGCGACTCGACCCGCTCAAGCCGCGCGGAGATCTGGTCGAGCTGCGGGTCCCCTGGTGCTTCCGCGACGTGCGCGGGTGGCGGTCCGGACTTCTGCTCGCGCTGCGCGCGCGTCACGAACGTCGAGGTGATCGCCGCCGTGATGATCGCAAGGAACGCGATCCCCTCCAGCATCACGACCGCGCCGACGATCTTGCCGGCGGTGTCCTTGGGCGTCACGTCTCCGTACCCGACTGTCGTGACCGTCTGAAGGGACCACCACATGCCCTCCCAGATGCTCGAGTACTCGCGATGGTCGATCACCCTGATCGCGATCCCGCCTCCGACCACGACGATGAACGTCGCCGTCACGATCACGCTCGCGGCGTTGCGCACCGAAATCGGCTCGCGCAGGAACCGGTTCAGACGGCGCTCGATCGTCCTGGGCCGCTTCACTCCCGCCACATCACA
>CAWJMH010000012.1:0-38949 GCA_963843915.1 uncultured Solirubrobacterales bacterium | reverse complement strand
TCGAGGGTGAGCATCGGTCGGCGCGCAAGCGCAGGGCGATCGTCGAAGCCGCCACGACGGTGTTCCTGGGCAACGGCTACGTCGGCACAAGCATGGACGAGATCGCCGCCCTCGCGCATGTCTCCAAGCAGACGGTCTACAAGCACTTCGCCGACAAGGAGCGTCTGTTCTCAGAGATCGTCACCTTCAACGTCGACGAGATCGCCAACCCCAATACCGACGAAGTGCTGAAGCTGAGGGACACGGACGACCCCGAGCGGGACCTGCGCCACATCGCTCGCCGTCAGTTGCGCGCCGTGATGGATCCGCGCCTGCTCCAGCTGCGACGGCTCGTCATGGGGGAATCCGGTCGCTTCCCGCAGCTCGGTCGCCTCTTCTACGAGCGAGGGCCAGGACGCACGATCGAAGCGCTCGCGCCCATGTTCGAGCGGCTCGCTTCACGCGGCGTGCTGGAGCTCGACGACCCTCGCCTCGCCGCGGCGCATTTCAACTGGCTTGTCATGTCGATCCCGCTCAACCCGCGCAATGTTGCTCGGCGAGGACGAACCCGCGACCCCCACTGAGCTCAACCGCTACGCCGACGCCGGCGTCCGCGCATTCCTCGCGGCGCACCGCAAACGCTGACGTACATACCTCCGCGCGGCGGTCCCCGTCGTCTCGCTTCGTTCACCAGACCTGCATCCTCTTAGCGCTCGCCACTGGACCTCCCTTGCACGGAAAGTGCGCACGGTGAGCACAAAGGCTCCACCGCGGAGCCCGAAACGTCACGCGCTAGCCACGTATCGGAACGCTGCAAGCACGAGAGCAGTCGCCACGCCATGGGCAGTCGCGCTGCCGCTATCGGACACGATCGATCATGGGCTCCGACGTCGGTGAGGTGACCGCTCCTGCGCTCGTGGAGAGCCGCCGCTCCGAGAGCGGCGGGCTCGCCGCCGTCCGGCTCGATTACGGTCGCAGACCGGCGCTCGCCGGGATCACGGCGGGCGGCGGTGGTGAACCGCGTCGACGATCTCACGGGTATCGATCCCTGCGCAGGTAGATCGACGCGATCCCGAGGTGGGCATGCCCGAGTTGCCTCTGGATGATCGGCAACGGGATCCCCCGTGGGCCATCTCGATCGCATGAGCGTGCCGGAGCTGATGGTTGTGCCGACGTCGGCACAAACATCAATATGCCGACATCTCCGTTATGCCGACGGTCGGGGAAGGGCCCTGCTCAGCCGCACATGCGGCGGAGATTGGTCGGCATAACAAAAGCTTTCGTCAGCCGGTCTCCGGCGTCCGGTACACGATCCTATTCCGGCGTGCCGCGTGGTTCCCAGCTTGTTCGGCGGTGAAAGTCAACGAGACTCGGCTGCGGCAACGCCGCAGAGGGGTTGCGTTATGCCGACCAGACGCGGCGAGACTCAAGCGCCACGCGGTTCTTTTCGTCGACGTCGGCATAACGCTCAGGTCGGCATATTGGTGCGGCGCGAACCGCCGCCGCACCCCAGCCTGCGCCGCGAGCCGCCGAAGCTCACCCCGGGTAGCGGTCGCTGACCAGCCGCGCCCGCCGGTCGCACCGGCGAGGATGCAGAACACCGGACCGATCGGCAACTGGATCCGATGCTCGGTCCAACGGGCGACGTGGTCCCACGCCCAGTCGTCCATCCCAACTGTCCTGCGCTTCCCGCCCTTCCCGACGCGAACCAGCACCGACCCGGTCTTCGGATCCAAATCGGACTCCGTCAGGGCGAGCGCCTCGCTAAATCCGCAGCCCGGCACGCCACAGAATCGCGATCAGCGCACGCATCCTGTCCGCATACCGGCCCGGGCCGGCCTGGCGCATCACAAGCATGATCTCCTCAACCGTCGGCGGATCCGCCCCACCGCGACCGTTCGCGCCATCGCCGGCGTCGTCCCCCCGTCGTCCGCTACCGCTCGACGCCTAGACCAGCAGTCTCGTCAAGACTGCCCCAATGGCGACATGCAGAAGCGGGGCGCCCGAGACCGTTCGCTTCTCTTTCGGATTTCCAGGTGTTGGATCTCGGGTTGGGCGATGCTGTTGTCCGTGAGCGGCCGCGACTTGTGTCTAGGGAGGCGAGTCGGTCGTCAAGCCCGGGGTTGATTCGGCCACGCCTAGCCGCTGGTGCAGGCGGCGCAGTGGGCGGGGGGACCACCAGTTCGCCCTCCCGAGCAGCCCCATCAGCGCGGGTACGAGGAGCGCGCGGACGACGAACGCGTCGATCAGGACTGCGACGGCCGCGCCGACGCCGAGTTCCTTGAGAAACACGAGTTGGCTGGTTACGAACGCTCCGAGCGCGACAGCGAGGAGGATCGCCGCGGTGGTCACGATCGCGCCGGTGCGTTGCAGGCCGACGGCGACGGCGTCCGCGTTGGCCAGTCCGCCGTCGTGGGCCTCCTTGATCCGGGCGAGCAGAAACACGCCGTAGTCGGTCGAGAGGCCGAACACGATCGCGACCAGAACGAGGAAGTCGGTTTGCTCGATCCCCTCGGGCTTGGTGAACCCCAGCGGTCCTGTGAGGTTGCCGTCTTGGAAGACCAGCACCAGGATGCCGGCGGTGGCTGCGGTGGTGAGCAGGGTCATCAGCAGCGCCTTGAGCGGCAGCACGACGGAGCCGGTCATCAGCCACAGAATGCTTGTCGTGAGCACGATCAGGAGCGCGATCGCGATCGACAGCGTTCGCGAGGTCGCGGCGTGCTGGTCGATCAGGTCGGCGGTCGCACCACCGACAGCCACGGGATCGGGCGCGGGCTGTGCCCGGATCGCGGTCACGACGCTCTGCGACTGTTGTGTGATCGGCGTGCCGCGAGCGTCGACGTTGATTTCCCAGGTGTCGCGGCCCAGGTCGCGCGGGGCTGAGACGTGGTAGACGCCAGGGATCCGCTGTAGCCCGGCGGCGTAGTTGTGGATCGCCGGGCCGGCATCGGTGGGGGCGCTGAGCGCGAGTATCACGGGGGTGGAGTCCGCGCCGGGGAAGTCCCGCGCGATGATGTCGGAGACTGTGCGTGCGCTCTGGCCGGTCGGCAGCACGGAGGCGTCGATCCCGCTCCAGCGAATGTCAAGCGCCGGCGCGGCGATGAGCAGGAGCGCGGCCGCGGTCAGCGCCGCAATCATGCCGGGGTGTCGCATCACGAGTCGGGCGAGGCGATACCAGTACCCGCTTTCCTCGGGACCTGGCGTCACCTTTCCTAGCCGTCGTCCCATCAGCATGAGCAGCGCCGGCAAGAAGACCAATGTTGAGGCGCCCGCGACCAGTGCTACCACCAGCCCACCGAGCCCCATCGAGACCAGGAAGCGTTGCGGGAACACGGTCAGGCACCCCATTGCGGCCGCGACCGTTATCGCGCTGAAGAGCACCGTCCGACCGGCGGTCTGCATCGTTCCACGCACGGCTGAGGGGACGTCGCCGCCGCGGCCGAGCTCCTCGCGGAAGCGCGAAACGCAGAACAGGCTGTAATCGATCGCCAGGCCCAGACCGAGGCCGATCACCAGGTTCAACGCGAATGGCGAGAGTGGCAGCGCCGAGTTGATCGCGCGCAGCACGGCGAACGCCCCGAGGACGCTGAACCCCCCGATCGCCACCGGCAACAACGCCGCCACTCCACGGAAGAAGACCAGCGACAGCAGGACGAGCAGCGGAAACGCGATCAGCTCTGCGATCGCGAGCGAGCTCGTCGCCAGGGAACCCGTCTGCTCGCCCGCGACCGCCGACCCGCCGAGCACCACCGCCTTGTCCCCGGCGAACGCGTGCTGGAGGCGGTTGACGACCCCACTGTCGCTCGCCCCCGCGCGCAGCGTCGCGGCGACCAGCTCCTGCTCACCGTCGCGTGAGACGGCCGCCGATCGGCCCGACTGCGGCGGAAGCGCCACACGCGCGATCCCCGGCTCCGTCCGGAGGGTGCGAGCGACCCCCGCCACCTCGGCGCTGGAACTCGGGGCGCGCACGAGCGCGATCACCCCGGCGTCCGCCGCTTCTCCGGTCGCGCGCTCGATCTGCTCCCGCGCGCGCGTCGCCTGAGAGCCGGGATCGTCAAACGCGTTCGACGCGTTGAAGCTACCCGGCGCCGGCCCGCCAAGCACGCCAACGACCACGAACAACAGCCCGCCGAGCACGGCTATCCGACGCGGCCGCGAGCACGACAGGTTCGCGAGGCGCCCAAGCACCGTCACCACCCGCCCGCGGCTCGACACTGGCGCACACTCACCAACGACACGCTGGGGTCCCGGAGGATCAATCGGATGTCAGCCGCCCGGCCGAGCGTGGCCCGCGCGTGGCGGATCCCATACAGGGCAGCCGCTCGTGGGAACATCGAACACCGAGGATCAGCCAGCCGCCGGGCCTCCCCGACCCGCAGCGGATCGACGAGCACCGAAGTTTGCGGCTGAGTGCCGAGGTGAGGACGCCGCCGCTCGCGCTCGCGCTCCGGGTGAAGGCCGAGCACGGCGACGTGGCTGCCGTCGCGACTGCGCAAACCCCGGAGGATCGCCACCGTCGTCGCCCTCCCGGCGCCGTCGCGTCCGGCGATGCCGAAGATCCGATTACCGCCGACCGCGAACGACACGCCACGAAGCTCCGGCTGTAGGTCGCCGGCCGTATACAGGTCGTGGACCTCGATCGCTGTGCATTGCATGCGGCCAACGCTAAGCGTCGGTCGCCGATCGCACATCGCCCCACGGGCCCGAGTTGACCTCCGACCACAGACGGAGACGCTGACGATTACGGCCGTCCGGGACCGGGCGTGACCAAGCCGTGGTCGTAAGCGAACACGATCGCCGCGGCCCGGTCGCGGACGCCGAGCTTGCCGAAGATGCTCCCAATGTGGGTCTTCACCGTCGCCTCAGCGACACACAAGGCGGCGGCGATCTCGCCGTTGCTCGCGCCGCGCGCCATCAGCCGCAGGACGTCGCGCTCGCGCTCGGTCAGCAGCTCGAGCCGCGCCGCCTCCCGGGCGGCCGGCGCGACCCGGCGGCGATAGTGCTCGAGGATCCTCGGTGCGACCGCGGGATCGAACCACGCCGCCCCGGCGGCGACCGCACGAACCGCCGCGATCAGCTGCTCCGCCGAGGAATCCTTGAGAACAAACCCCGCCGCGCCCGCCTCCAAGGCACCCCACAGCACCTCATCCTCACCGAACGTCGTCAGCACGAGCACAGCGATCGTGCCCACTGCTCGGCGCAGCTGCACCGTCGCCGCGATCCCGTCCAGAACCGGCATGCGGACGTCCATCAACACCACCTCTGGGCGCAGTGCCGGCAGCTCCTCCACCGCCTCGCGGCCATCGGCGCACTCCGCGACCACCTCAAACCCATCAGCCGGCGACAGTATCCGCGCCAATCCTGCGCGAACGATCGCCTGATCGTCAACGAGAGCGACCCGGATCATCCCGTGCGGTGCCCTCCGCCCCGCAGCCCATCCACGGTCTCCAACGGAAGCTTGCAGCTCACCCGCCACCCATCGGAAGTGGGCTCAGCGGCGAACTCGCCGCCGAGCTCTATCGCACGCTCTCGCATCCCGATCAGCCCGTAACGGCGTCGCTGCGGCTCGTTAGCCGGCACGGCGACGACCGGGCCCACGGTCTCCGCGACGAGCAAAACATTCCCATCGGACAGGTTCAGCTCGAGCACCGTCCGCGCCCGCGGCGCGTGACGAGCTGCGTTCGCCAACACCTCCTGAACAATCCGATACACCGCCACGCCGACGCTCTGCGGGATCTCCGACAAGGCGCCGCTCACGCGCAGCTCGACCGCGAGGCCCCCGGCCCGAGCACTGTCAACGAGCGCCGGGATCTCCACCGCCGAGGGAACCGGCGGCAGCACCCCCGGCTCGTCATCGCTGCGCAACAGCGCGACCGTCCGACGCAGCTCCTGCATGCTGCGACGGCCCACCTCCTCCGCCGACAGCAGCGCCTCCTCAGCCGCCGCAGGGTCGCGCCGGAGCACGTGCCGGGCGCTCGTGACCTGAAGCATGACCGCAGCCAACCCATGACCCACAAAGTCATGGACGTCACGAGCGATCCGACGGCGCTCCTCCAGCATCGCCTGCGCGGCCAGCTCACGCCGCGTGGCCTGCAGCGCAGCCGCCAGCTGCGCCTGGCGGAAGACCGCGCGACCGATCAGCCAAGGAAACGCGATCCCGAGGATCCAGATCGCGACAGAGATATTGGCTCGAGACTCGATCACGCCCACCACCACCGGCGAGGCGACCGCCAGCAGGCCGAGCGCGACCGCCGTCGCGAGCGACCCCGACCAGCGCCCCACCACAAACGCGAGCACCGAGACCTCGAACATCAGCGGCTCGTGGCCTCCGGTGCGCTGGGCCACGACGACCGGCACCACCACCGCTACAGAGACCACCCACAGGGGCACGCTCCGCAGACAGGCCCACAACACGAACGCCGCGACAGGAATCACCATCAGAATCAGATCAACGATCGACGACGGGTCAGCCAGAGCACCCACCACCGCGACAGCAAGCGCGAAGATCGGAACAAGGAGCCGCACCTCATCTGCTTGGGCCCACGCCCGACCTGACTCGTCACCCACGCCCGGAAGCTACCGCGTCGCAGCGGTCCCGACATCAACCCACAGACGGAACCGGGCACCAGACCACAGATGGAGGCGTGTACCTACCTACCCCACCGATCGCTGCGCCACAGGTCCGACCTCGCTTCAGAGCTCGACCTCGGCCAGAGCGGATATCCGACTATCGATCCACAACCGCACGCCAGCCGCAGCACATCGGCGACGGAGCAGGAGCCCGTTTGCTAAAAGGCGCTCGTGATCATCCGTCGCGAGACGCTCGAGGACCAAGCCGCGGTCGACGCCGTGACTTCGGCAGCTTTTCGCCGGCCGGGCGTTGATGGAGAGCCGGTGGAGACGCGCCTGCTCCGCGCGCTTCGCGACGATGCCGGATGGATCTCGACGCTGTCGATGGTTGCGGAGCGTGACGACGAGATCATCGGCCACGTCGTCTGCACTCGCGGGCGCGTCGGCATACTCGACGCACTCGCGCTCGGACCGATCAGCGTCCTGCCGAGCCGTCAGCGGCAGGGTGCCGGCGAGGCGCTCATGCACGCCGTCATCGGCGCGGCTGACGCCGCCGGCGACCCCCTGATCGCCTTGCTCGGCGATCCCCGGTTCTATATCCGCTTTGGTTTCGTCCCCGCATCGGAGCTTGGAATCGACGCTCCTGATCCTGCCTGGGCTGAACACTTCCAAGTACGGACATTGACGGACTGCCCGCCCCTAGTCGCCGGCGCGTTTCGATACGCAGCGCCATTCGGAGACGTCTAGCTGCCGGGACCCCCGCGAGGGGTCTGGGCGGGCCAGTGCCGCTTACACGAAGCTCCGGCCTCTCGATGTAGCCGGCAACGCCCACCGGCGCTTCCGCTCTGGGTCCCCGGAGTGCCGAAGCAGTAGCGACGATCTCGCAGCCGGTACGACGACGAAGCAGCTAGGCGCGCAGGCGAGCACGCGCGACCCGGTTACGCCTCAGGGGGTCACGACTGGACCGTGGCCGCTCCGCTGCAAGTGCGGTGACGGAGGAGCCACCCCCGAGAGGCCAATCGCCCGCTTGCAGCTCTCACCCACGCCGGTTAGCACCGACGGCCGCGGGCCGCCTCGATCCGACCGTCTTCCCTGATCCCGGCTAAGCGTTGAGATGCGCGCTTGTGGCGAACAGGAGGGAAACTTCAGGCCACGGGTGCTGGACCCGCTTTCGTGCCGCGGCGCGCCTCCTGCTCTTGCCCACGCCACGATTTCCCTAGCCGGCCGAAAGCCGCAGCGCAGGCGAGACGGCCGCGTGGGCGGTGGGGCCTTCCCGTTAGCGTCCTTAGACGCGCGGCTACGGGTGGCGGCGTGAGGTGCACGTGTCGTCATATCGCCGGTCGGCGTGCTCGCGGTCATCCGCTCGCGCGGCGTTGGAATCCGGAAGGCTGGCGCCGTCTCGGCGCCTTATTGGCTCTTGTCAGCCTCAGGCCGAAGGCTGGAATTTTCCCCTTCTTCGCTGTCGGTCGGCTCGGGTGGATCAGAGCGGACGGGGCCTGGTGTGCGACGGTCGTCGATGAGCGATGTCAGGGAGGCAATGACGCCCGTGCCTCTACCGCCGACGAGTTCCCATGCCCGCGCGATCCCGATGATCAGCGACAAGACCAAGACGTCACTGATCAGGTCCAGTGGGCCCGCGCGTGGGTGAACGAGGAGAGCGATGCCCGCACCGAGCTGCACAGTGAAGATCACCAGCAGCCAGGCGGTCAACGGAAGGTGTAGCCCTCGCCAGTGTCCTGTCGAACGGCTAGCCACAAGAGATCGCGTCGCCGCGGCGCTAAAGAAGACGCCGATCACGCCGACCACCACCGCCGGATACCCCACGTGGGTTCCAGGCACGAGGCTGAACAGCGAGACGGCCAACGCGTTGCCGAACGCCAGGAGCGCAGCGGAAGCCCGGACCTGTTGGAGAACGTCTGGGAGGGAGTTTGGGGTGCGGCGCTCCGCAACGGTGATGACGACGAACAAGAGGCCTGTGAGCGCAGCGGCGGAGGTCGCAATTGCCGCGAACAGATCCCGGTAGGCCCCAGTCAGCACAACGCTGCACGGTAGTCGAAAGCTGGTCTGCCTCGCCGGGCGAAATCGCGCAAGATCTCGGTGTCGTCCCGCATGCTGATCTGCCGAGGGCTCACCGCTCGTGCTGTCCGACTCGAAGCAACAGCCGACCGTCCCACCGTGAACCGCGTCTAGCGATCAGCGTGGAAATCTGCGCCGTTGCTAACGGAACCTCTTGCTGGCACGACGCGGAACGGTGCCCCGGTACCGACCGACCGAGCGGCACAGCGCCGTTCGGCCGCGCGTGACCAAGCGGCCTACCGGTGCGCACGACGTCGACGGCGTGGACCCCGCAATGTGCTCATCATGCGGATGCCATTGGACGCCGAACGACCTGCTTCGAATACACGACACGTATCTCGAGCACAACAAGCGACTCACCTGCAAGGCGCGGAAACTGAGCACGCCGCTCGCGACCCGATCCGCCTGCCCAGGACCGACAACGACCGCCACGAGCCGTCGGGGCGCTAGCCGGATAGGCAACAGTTGCAAGCACTTGGCGCTCCCCCGCCTGGCGAGAGCGACCGTGAATACGGTGCCGCCGGTTAATCGAACCGGCCACGAACCGAGGACCGGCACGGCTGCCTCACGCTGCTGAGATCGGACAGCCTGAGCCACGCGATCGACCGATGCTGGCGTGGCTCCTCTCTTGGGCCGGCGGTAGTGCTTAGCGCGTCAAAAGCTACCGTTGCGAAACGTCGCCGCAGCGGTCGGATGACGCGAGCGGGCTGGAAGATGAAAGCGATCGCCTACGGCGTGGGGCGGAACGCGGTTCTCGCGGTGGCTGACCGACAACCGATGCCAGTCGCGTTGTTTGTCTAGGTGTCCGGCTGCGTCGAGAACTTCAAACACGAGCGCGGTGGCGATCCAATGCGTTTCCAAGATTTCGTAATTCGAGAGGTGACGGCTACGGACGTTTGGCCGCTCGAAAATGAGGCGTCCAGCGCCGAGTCGATTGACATCGCGACGGCCCGCTGCGACGCTTGCGAGGATCGTCGATCGGCGATTCGTCAGGATGCGGAGAGAGATGCGATGGACGCTTTCGCGCTCACCTACGATTGCTTCGATCCGGATCAGGAGGGGCTTCGCGAGGCGTTGACTTCCACCGGCAACGGATATCTGTGCGCTCGCGGCACCGCCGAGTGGGAGGACGCCGGCGGTGTTCATTACCCCGGCACATATGCGCATGGGGTCTACAACCGGGAGACCACCATCCTGGGCGGACTGCCGGTGCTCAACGAGGATCTCGTCAACCTTCCGAACTGGCTCGTGGTCAAGGTGCGGATCGAGGGTGAGGACGCGATCAGACTTGCCGACGTCGAGTTGCTCGACTACCGCCACTCGCTCGACATCCGCGGCGCCGTGGTCATGCGCGAGCTCCGCTTCCGCGATCGCAGCTCACGTGAGACGCGACTGCGCAGCCGCCGGTTCGTCAGCATGGCGGACGTCCACCACGCTGGGATCGAGTGGACACTGACAGCGGAGAACTGGTCTGGGCGGGTCGAGGTCGTGTGCGCGCTCGACGGGCGCGTGACCAACAGCGGCGTCGCCCGCTATCAGCAGCTCGAGGGCCGGCACCTCGATCCGGTCTCGCCGCGGACGTTCGGGCCTGAGGTGATCGCGCTGAAGGTCCAGACTCGGCAGTCGAACCTGTACATCAGCCAGGCGGCGCGGAGCCGCGTCTTCCAAGGCACCGACCCGGTGACGGTTGAGCGCAGCCTCTACCAGACAGAGGACTACATTCAGCAGGTTCTGGCGTTCGAGGTGCGGCAGGGGGCGGCGGTCCGCGTGGAGAAGCTGGTCGTGTTCTCCACCTCTCGCGACCCGGCGACCAGCGACTCGCTGACCAAGGCCGGCACGTCGGCGGGACGCAGCGGGGACTTCGAGACCGAGCTCGCGCGGCATCGGTCGGCCTGGGAGGAGCTCTGGCGGGTGTGCGACCTGCAGGTGCAAGCGGACCGCGAGGTGCAGCGACTGCTGCGCCTGCACACCTGCCATCTATTGCAGGTGTGCTCGCGTCACACGGCCGACATCGATGCCGGGGTTCCGGCCCGCGGACTCAACGGCGAGGCCTACCGCGGACATGTCTTCTGGGACGAGCTGTATGTGTATCCGTTTCTCAACTTTCGGATGCCCGAGGTCACTCGGGGCCTCTTGATGTACCGGTACCGGCGCCTGGACGAGGCTCGTGCGGCCGCCCACGAGGCCGGCTTCCGCGGTGCCATGTTCCCGTGGCAGAGCGGCAGTGAGGGCAAGGAGGAAACGCAACGAGTCCACCTCAACCCGCTCACGGGCCGCTGGGAGCCGGATCTCAGCCGCAACCAGCGCCATGTCAACGCCGCGATCTTCTACAACATCTGGCATTACTTCCAGGCCACCCAGGACCTGGCTTTCCTGCGCGACTATGGCGCGGAGATGATGCTCGAGATCGCCCGTTTCTGGGCGTCGATCGCGCACTTCAACCCGGATCGCGACCGCTACGAGATCCACGGGGTGATGGGCCCGGACGAGTTCCACGAGAAGTACCCGGTCGCGAAAGAGGGGGGCCTTCGAAACAACGCCTATACCAACGTGATGGTGGCCTGGTTGTGCGAGCTGGCACAGGAGGTCCTCTCGCTGCTACCCCGAAGCCGCGCGAAGGCGCTCAGGGACCGACTTGAGCTCGGCGACGACGAGCTGCGCACGTGGGAGGACATGAGCCGCCGGATGTTCGTGCCCTTCCAGGACGGGGGCATCATCAGCCAGTTCGAAGGCTGGGACCAGCTCGAGGAACTCGACTGGGACGAATATCGCGCCAAGTACGAAAATATCCAGCGGCTCGACCGGATCCTGCGCGCCGAGGGCGATGACCCCGATCGCTACAAGCTCGCCAAGCAGGCCGACACCGTGATGTTGTTCTACCTGTTCTCGCGCGAGGAACTGCAACGGCTGTTCGATCGCCTCGGGTACGAGTACGGGCCCGACACGGTGAGCAAGAACGTCGCCTACTACGACCGCCGCACGTCGCACGGCTCGACGCTCAGCTACGTCGCCTACGCCGGGGTCCTCGCCGCGCTGGACCCCGAGAGCTCCTGGGATCGCTTCCTCGTCGCCCTCAAGAGCGACGTCGGCGATGTTCAGGGTGGGACGACCAAAGAGGGGATCCACGTGGGCGTGATGGCCGGCACGCTCGACCTGATCCAGCGCAGCTATATGGGCACTCAGGTGCGCGACGGTGTCCTTCGGTTCGACCCCCGGCTGCCGGCGCCGATCGACGGACTGTCGTTCTCGATGCAGTTCCGGCGGACCCCGCTCCTGGTGACGCTCGCCGACGGCCGGCTGACGCTCGCCGCCCATCCCGAGGGCGTCAACCGGCCGATCAAGGTTGGGGTCGGAGCTCAGGTTCGCGACTTCGGCCCTGGGGACCGCTACACCTTCGAGTTGCAGCCCGACCGAAGCGTCGAGCAGCAGCCGCACAGCTAGAGAGGAGCACGCGTGCCGAAACGAATCCAGGGAGCAATCTTCGACGTCGACGGAGTGCTCGTCGACTCGCCCCACGAGAAGGCCTGGCGCGACTCGCTGCGTGAGTTGATGGAGAACGACTGGAGCGATATCCGCGATCAGACGACCTGGTCGCCGGAGGGGTTCACGTCCCGGGTCTACGAGGAGCAGATGTCCGGCAAACCGCGAATGGACGGCGCCCGCGCCGCACTCGAGTACTTCCACGTGCCCGATGACGACGACCACCGCCTCGCCCAGTACGCCGATCGCAAGCAGGCGATGGTCGTGCGCCTGATCGAGGCCGGGGACTTCACCGCCTACCCCGACGCCCTGCGCTTCATCATCCACGTCAAGGACGCGGGGATCCGCACCGCCGCCGCCTCCTCGTCCAAGAACGCGAAGCTGTTCCTGAGCCAGATCAGGCTCGACACGTTCGCCGAGGAGAACGGGATAACCTCGACGTCGCTGCGACCGGGCCTGACGCTGCTCGACTACTTCGACGCCGACGTGTCGGGGAGAGACTTCGCGCACGGAAAGCCCCACCCCGACATGTTCCTGGCAGCGGCGGACGAGCTGGGAACCGCGCCCGAGGACTCGATGGTGATGGAGGACGCCGCGGCCGGGGTGCAGGCGGCCAAGGCCGGGCACATGGCGGCGATCGGCATCGCGCGGGTAGACGACGCCGAGCTCCTGGCCGCGGCACACGCCGACATCGTGGTCACGAGCCTCGACGACGTCGATCTCGCGGCACTGCGCGATGGCCATCTGGCCACCAAGCGCGCGTAGGAGAGATCCTCGAGGTGTACGCGCGGCTGCGCGCGTGGAGATTGCAGCCATGACAGCCGCGCCCGGCGGATTGGACGCGGTCGTGTTCACCACCCGGTGTGGCAAGCGCTCACGGTCGGTGCGCGAGCAGGCGTATGACGCGCTTGGCTTGCTTGGCGTGCACCTCGATGGAAAAGCCAACGCGCGCGCATCCGGGACATCGAGGTAACCGGGCCTGACAGCACTGTCCGGGTGTTCGTGATCGCCGCCGCGAGGACCTCGAAATCGCCCGCCAGCTCCTGAGGCAATCGAATCCGCGGCGCGAACCGCTGGAGCGTCGGCGGCTCCGCAGACGCCAGGGGGTCGTCCGACTGGGTTGTCGCACCGCAGCAAGAACAAGCTGCGATCCAACCCTCAGAAGACCGAGCCGCCGAGCCGACGGGCGCCTGCATGACGCCTACACCGGTCATGGCGCCCGCGCGGCTGCTTTGCTCGGCGACCGGTAGCGCGCTGGGCTCAAGGTCTGTCGGCAGCCCCGGCCACCGGGCGTCCTTACGCATTGCCAGGATCTGACAGTCCGGGCCAGCGCTGTCCCTCGTCGTCCGCTCCGAGAGCCACGCGACCACCGCCGCGGGTGCCTGCTCGGCCACGAAAGCAGCAGCGCTGCGCGCTTGCTGGCCGACGGGTTGGCGGCTAGCACCCCGTGATTGCTGACTTCCGCTCCGCCAGGAAACGAGGCGTCGCGTCAATCGGGTCGGCGCCGCTGCTCCCCTTCGTCCGGAGCGCAACTGCCGACGAGCCGGATCGCGTCGTTCTCGGCGCCTGCTTTGCCGGCGGACGGCACTGAGGCGGGCACGCTTCGTTGCGTCTGCCTGTGCTCACTCTAAAGGCAACTGACCAACTCTGACGAGTAGCAGCAGGTCCCGAACAAAACCCCCGTCCTCGCCGCCTCCGCCCGAATGTTAGTGTGCCGGTGGGAGGTTGAGCGTCTCGCGTTCCGGCGTTCCCTCGGCGATTTCGTTCGCGCGCTCGATCTGCGCGTTGATCTCCGCGCCGAGGAGAAGGGCGAGGTTGGTGAGCCACAGCCACACGAGCAAGATGATCGCTGCGGCAAACGAGCCATAGGTCACGTTGAAGCTCTTGAAGTTGGCGAGGTATTCCGAGAAGGCGGCCGATGCCGTGAGCCAGACTGCTACTCCCGCAAACGCTCCCGGCATGATCCATCGAAACGCGCGGTGACGCACGTCGGGCGTGACGTAGTAGATGAACGAGAACACCAGTAGCGCGCTCGCGAACGCTCCCGGCCAGCGTGCGATCCGCCACACCGAGGCTGCCTCGGGTCCGAGCACCCTACGCGCGACGCCTCCAGCGGCGAACACCAGCACGAGAGTGGTGAGCAGCAGCGCGAGGAGCACGAACAGCGACGCGACATCAGTTAGCTTCCGGCGCACGAAGCTGCGCCCGTGCTGCGCCTCGAACACCACATTGAGGGCTCGCCGCACGGCTTCGAGGTAGCCGGTCCCCCCGTAAAGGGCAGTCGCTACTGCTAGGGCGAGGGCCGCCGCGGCGGTGCCTCGGTCTTTCAGCGCCGCCTTGACTGCGGCCGTGAGCGGCGCCAACGTGACCGCCGGCACAACCCCGTGCAGGTGGCCGACGATCGCGTTGTAGGTCGACGGAAATTCGCCCAACACTCCCAACAGCGACACAGCCAGAAGCAGCAAGGGAAACAGCGACATCAGCGCGTAGTAGGTGAGCGCTGCGGCGTGGTGTGTCGCCTGGTCGTCGTAGAAGGAGACGACCGAGCGCCTTGCAACCCACCATGCACGCTTCACGAGCCAGAGCGTATAGGCCGGCAAGACCGCACTATCACCGCCGTCAGGCAGCCTCACGCCGTCCGAAAGCAGACGCTGTCCCGCGCCGTCGGCCAGACCTGCCGGCGCTCGTGGAACCGGACTGCGTCCGTCATGGGGAGGCGTGTACCCGTACTGCCATGAGAGGAGGGTTCGCATCCACGACAGCGCTGGTCTCGCCTCTTGCCAACTCGCGCCGCTGGCCGACAGCGGCCAGCCCCGAGGGAGCGACGGCGGGTGCGACACCGCCGCACGGCCTCGTGTTCGGTGATCGTTGGCAACTGCGACCGCGATCTCTTCAGAGGAGCCGCCCCCCTGTCGCCCTCAACACGGCACGCCAAGGGCGCCGAGCCTCCATGAGTGACGCTGCAGGACTCACCTCCAAAGTCAGTATCGACGCGAGGAGGCTGGCCCTCGCGCGTCGCAGGTTCGCAGGTTAGCGTCGGCGGTGTCGGGCCACTCTCGGCCAGAGCCGCATACGACGGAGGACCAGCCATGCCCGACGTTAGCTCCAGGGCCTGACGACCGCTGCTGGGAGAAATCAGGCGCGCGAGCCTGTCTGCGACGGACTTGTGCCTTCCGTCGATTGCAGCGTCCGGCGGCCGGCGACGGGACGGCTCCCTCCACACGCGATGGCGGGAGCGAGCCCGACGCTTCGGCGACGACGGAAGCGCAAATGGTCGAGCCTCGCGCGATAACCCGCCGACGCTTTGCTTGGTGGTGCACCGCAGCGCGTCGGGTGAGAGGGGGCGGGCGGCGAGCCTCGCGAGCGACGACAGCGTGTCGTCACCCCCGTTTAGGCCATCGCTGCGGATCCGATCTCAGGGTGGTCTCGCATGAATTCGACGAGGCGGTCGACGTAACTGGCGAAGGGGGGTACGTGGATCCCACTGCCGGCGAGATCGGCTTGCGTGTGGTCGGTGAGGTAGTGGGTGGGGTGGGCGTAATAGTCCACCGCCTCAGGTGGGATCCGCAGCAGCCTGTACGCGCCCGGGACGTGCGCGATCACTCCCTTGGCAACCTCCCTCGGCAGCCCTACTTTGATGACCGTGCGGCCGGTGGCGTGCGCCAGCGTGTCGACCATCTCCGCGACGGTCAGTGGGTGCGGGTCGGCGAGCTGATATGTGCGCCCTGCGGACTGGGGGTGGGCGCTGAGGTAGCCGACAGCGTCGATGATGAAGTCGCGCGGCACGACGTTGATGCGGGTCACGGTTGGGTCGCCGGCCAGAGGCAGAACGGCGAACTTCGGAAGAACTGCGACCGTGGGTTGGCGCAGCAACCACTGCATCACGAAGTACGGCCCGTCGAACTTCTGTGTCTCGCCGGTGCGGCTGTCGCCGACGACGATCGAGGGACGGTAGATCGTCGCCGGCAACCCGGCGCCCATCCGCCGGCGGACCTCTGCCTCGGCGTCGTGCTTGGTCTCTTCGTAGAAGTTGTTGAACGGCGCTCCGACCTCGAGATCGTCCTCGCCGAACGGACCGGCGTAGCGACCGCTGACATAGCAGGTGCTGAAATAGTGAAGTCGCTCAAGGCCGGGACATCGTGCAATCGCGTCCAGCACATTACGGGTTCCTTGCACGTTGACCCGAACCGCAAGCTCGCGCTCCACCGCCAAGTCGTACACGGCAGCAAGATGCCAGACCTCGGTTACGTCGTCCAGGCCGCGTCCGTTGAGGCCGAGTCCTGGCTGGGTGATGTCCCCGGCCACGAGGTGCACGCGACCCGCCACAGACGCGTCGGCGGCAGCGAGCTCCTCGGCGCGTCGCGCAGCCAGATCAGCGTATTGCGGCTGCACCAGGCAGGTCGCCTCGCTGCCGGATCGGCGCAGGATTCCGGGCAGCAACGCGCTGGCGAGAAATCCGGGAAACCCCGTCATCAGCACCGTCATATCGTCACCTCTCCAGCGAGCACCAGAAGATCGCGCCGGTTCAAGTTCACGACCACGACCTGCCTCTCACCGAACAGCTTCTGGATCGCGTCAAGGAACGACAGCTCCTGGACGATCTCCCCAAACAGGCCATGACCCGCCCGAGCCCCTCGCCGAATAAGCACTCACCACCCAGATGTTGTCACCAACCGCCCCCGGCAGGCAGTCGAGGATCCCGGGACCACCGCGGCAATCGCCCAGCGCGCCCACCATCCTCGCCTGCCCGTCAGAGCCGCCGACCAGATCACGGCTATCGCAGCCAAGTTGCCTGTCGTGTTGGTCACCTTGCGGCAGCGGGGGTGCAGCCAATGCTGCTAAGGAACGCTGACGGCGGCGACGCTTGAGCCGAGTATCGCGTCGACGGCACAGCAGGTATTTGCCTGCCGGCAATCGGGCCCCGGTATTCGCCAATCTCGAGACGCACCGCGTCCTCGGGTCTCCGGCCGCGGCTGCCGATCAGCTCGGAGTTGCGCTTTGGGATGAACTCGGGTGCGACGCCGGCGCCGACGGCGGGGTCGCGAAGGTGCTTGCGGATCGCCCGACTCGTGCCGGCCAGCAAAAGGCCCGGCGCTGTCGCTCTCGGGATCGAGCAGGCGCCGGCTCGAGCGCTCCGATCTCTTCCCCGTTGGACGGCGAGAGACAGCTACGAACCCGGACAGGACGTGCCCGCCGCTTCCGGTCCGAGCCAACGGAGCAGGAGCCGACTGCCTACTCGAGGACGACCGGTCTCGGACACGATGGATCATGGGCTCCGACTTCGGCGAGGTGACCGCTCCTGCGCTCGTGGAGAGACTGCTCCGAGCGCGGCGGGCTCGCGGTGCGCCGACTGCGAGCCCGCCGTCCGGCTCGATTACGGTCGCAGACCGGCGCTCGCCGGGATCACCGGCGGGCGGCGGTGGTGAACCGCGTCGACGATCTCACGCACCCCAGCCTGCGCCGCGAGCCGCCGAAGCTCACCCCGGGTAGCGGTCGCTGACCAGCCGCGCCCGCCGGTCGCACCGGCGAGGATGCAGAACACCGGACCGATCGGCAACTGGATCCGATGCTCGGTCCAACGGGCGACGTGGTCCCACGCCCAGTCGTCCATCCCAACTGTCCTGCGCTTCCCGCCCTTCCCGACGCGAACCAGCACCGACCCGGTCTTCGGATCCAAATCGGACTCCGTCAGGGCGAGCGCCTCGCTAAATCCGCAGCCCGGCACGCCACAGAATCGCGATCAGCGCACGCATCCTGTCCGCATACCGGCCCGGGCCGGCCTGGCGCATCACAAGCATGATCTCCTCAACCGTCGGCGGATCCGCCCCACCGCGACCGTTCGCGCCATCGCCGGCGTCGTCCCCCCCGTCGTCCGCTACCGCTCGACGCCTAAAGGGGTCACGGCGGGCTGTTGACCGCTCCTCAGCAAGATCGGTAACCGAGCACCGGCGCCGGGACCCCAACCAGCTGCTTGCTGCTTCGATGAGACCGGCTCGCGACGAGCTCCTCGGGCTGGTCGATTGGACAGCCGAACCGGACTCCGCCACCATGCGATGCGCGCTCATGGCGAAATCCGCGAACGTGTCGGGCACTGGGGCCGCGGCAGGCCGGCCGAGTCGCGGTGTGTGCGGGTTCCGCGCGTGGCAGGGCGAACGTTCTGCTCTATTGCGATGGTCGCGGCAACCTTGCAGGGATGGGTGTAGGCCGGCCGTGCGGAGGCAGGACATCGGCCTATTTGCAGGCTGGCAGCCGGAACGTTGGTGCCGGGCGCGGCGAGTGCGCCGCGAGCTGTCCTGCTCGCGGCGCACGCGTTGATGTCGTTAGCTGACGGTGAGCGCGGTGTGTCCGATCGCCACCCACCTGCCATGGCTCTTGCGCTCGAGCAAGGTCAGCAGATAGCGGCCGCGCGTGAGGTGCGTGAACCTCAGCACGAGCTTGTGGCCTCGGACCCTGCCGGTCGCGAGGACCTTCGCCTTCCCGCCGCTTCTGATGATGGCCTCGGCCCGGGCGCCGTTGACGATGTCGGTCGCCTTGCCAGTGTTGTAGGTGTAGGTGATCGTGCACGTCGTGGTGGTGGTCGTGAGGCTCGTCACCTTCGTCGTGCACGTGGTGGTCGAGCTCGTCGGGCTCGCGGCCGCCGGACCCGCAGCACCGGCCGGTCCCTGGTCACCCTTCGGCCCCGCGGCACCCGGAGCGCCGATGGCCCCATTGGCGCCGCTCGTGCCGTTGGTCCCTGGTGGACCTTGCGCTCCAGCGGGCCCCGCGGGCCCAGCGGGTCCCGCTGGGCCTTGGGCACCGCTGCCTGCCGCTACGACCGCGAACGTCCCCTCGGAGTAGTTTTCCGCCACGACCCCGGCGGCGTCCGTGCAGCGGCCACCGACGAAGTAGGTGGTGCCGTTGGCCGCGTTAGCTGGGATGGTTAGCGCACCCGACCAGTCGCCGGACCCGTCGAGCGTCGCGGTCGCGGTCTGCAATAACGTCCCAGTCGGGGAGTAGAGCGCGTAGCTCGCGCCGGTCGAACCGAACGCCCCTCCCAGCGCGCACGGCGTCACCGAGGCCACGCCGATCGACGTCCCGGCCGGACCGGACCCCGGCGCGACCAGGAGCGCGCCGGACGGAACCGACGGCGAGAGCTCCACCACCCGGCCGTTGGCGGAGTCGGCGACGAACACGTCTCCCGCCGAGTCGACCGCCACGCCCTCTGGACGGGACAGTCCGGAGAGCGGGAGCGTCTGCTGCTGGGAGCTACCGGCGGGCAGCTCGAGCGCCCGGTTGTTGTAGTAATCGGTGACGAACACGTCCCCCGCCGGATCGACCGCCACACCCTGCGGAGCGGACAGCCCGTTGAGCGGGACGGTCTGCTGCTGGGAGCTACCGGTCGGCAGCTCGAGCACCCGGTCGTTGAGGGAATCGGTAACGAACACGTCCCCCGCCGCGTCGATCGCCACAGCTATCGGCTCGGACACCCCCGTAAACGGGAGCGGCTGCTGCTGGGAGCTGCCAGCCGGCAGCTCGAGCACCTGGTTGCTGTGGGAATCGATGACAAATACGTCCCCCGCCGGATCGACCGCCACATCGAACGGCGCGGACAGCCCCGTAAACGGGAGCGTCTGCTGCGGCCCGCCGGCGGGCAGCTCCAGCACACGTCTGTTGGAGTAATCGGCGACGAACACGTCCCCCGCCGCGTCGAGCGCCACGCCCGCCGGAGTGTCCAGTCCTGTGAACGGGAGCGTCTGCTGCGAGGGGCGGTCGCGAGCGCTCGCGGACGTCACTTCTCGAGGTTGAGCTAGTGGCCGAATCGGGTCTCGGTTGCCGCATGCCAAGGGCGCTCGGGGCTGCTATCCGAGTGCGTGCCTAGGATGACGTCTCCGGTGCGTCTCGCAGCGACACCGCCATCCGTGACGCTCGCCCATGCAGCCGATCAACCTGCCGACCGACGACCTCCTCGGTATTAGCAACTTCCGGGTGCACATCGCCGATCAGGAGATCGGCTTCTGCGAGGTCGGCCCGCTGGCGTCGACGAGTCCCGTCGACGGAAGCCCGGAGGATCACGCTGCCTCGCATCGAGATTGGGAACCCGTGGTGCTGCGCAGAGCGATCGCGGACAAGACATTGTTCTCGTGGCGCCAGCAGGCCCGCACCGATCGCGCCGATCGCCGGGAGGTGCTGGTCGAGCAGCTCGACGCCTCGGGAGAGCGTGTCGCCAACGCCTGGCTGCTCATCGACGCGTGGCCCTGCCGTTGGTCAGGCCCTACGTTCAACGCGTTGGAAACGGCGGTCGCGTTCGAAGAGCTCGAGCTCGTGTACTCCGAGCTCAGATGGACCTATCCCCCTGATCAGCCCCGGAGCCAACCACCCCACACGGAGGACTGAAATGGCCGCCAAGCGGGAGCGCCCGTATCTCGAATTCAACTTCCTCGTCGACCTTGGCGACGGTAAAACGGACGGGCCTGATGCCGGCTTTCAGGAATGCAGCCCGATTGCTACATCCGTCGCCGTCGCCCAGTACCGCAACGGCAACGATGCCGAGAATTCGGTCCAGAAGATCACTGGCCTCAATAGAGCTGATGACGTCACCCTCAAGCGAGGGATCATCGGATCCGCCACTCTCTACAACTGGTTTGACGCGATCCGAAACGGAGGCGTGACCCAGCTCCAGACTGTGAAGATCACGCTGCAGTCCGAGGATCACAGCACGATCGTCGCGACATGGGTGCTGAGGAACGCTCGCCCGATCAGGTATGTCAGTGGCCCGCTCAACGCAAAAGGATCGGATGTCGCGCTCGAGGAGCTGACACTCGCGTACGAGCGTTTGGAGATCGACGACCTCACGTAGGCGCCCACGACCTGAACGTTGCGGCAAATCATGCTCAGCCGCCCACGGCGCCGCATGGTGGCTTCTTCGCCGCTCGGTGAGCCGCGCGGCCAGACGCCGGCTTCCGCGAGCCGGGGGCCTGAAGCAGCTGTGGGCAACGACGACCGGTTCACCGGCGAAGCGGTCGTCTCCGCGAACGATGCGTGGCGCCTCCTTCACGCCTGAACCGGCAGCGTGCCTGAGGCGGCGAGGCTGCCGCTCTCGTGCTTGCCCTCAGGAGTTCTTGGCTAATGGTGGAGGGCGGCCGTCGGATCGGCGCCGCCGGAGTGCTGCATCGCCGGGGCGGACGGGCAGCCGTGGCTGTGCGGGGTCGGCGTGGCTGGTGGCGTTCGGGAGCAGCGGCGTTGGAGAGTCCGACGAGCTCGATCGAGACGACTGCCTGTAGCCCGCAGCATCAGTCTCGGCGCCCGCGTGGACGAAGTGCTCCTTTCGTGGCCAAGCACTCGTCGGCGATCGGGCCGTCGTACGGCTCCTTCGTCGCGAAGGCAGCGGCAGGACCCGGGCCGCGTAAACCACGAAGGCACTCGTCGGGTAGAGGCCGCGGCTGGGCCATCGGAGTTGCGCCCGCGGCTGCTGTCAAGGCAGTCGTCTCCGTCTCCTTCCGAGGAGGCGGCAGCCTGGCCAGGGTGGTGCGTCCCGTCCCGTTGAGGAAGCGGCCGGGCCTGTCATTTTCGGGCGCCATCGGGAGGTAGGGACGCGCACACCAAGCAACCCGGTGCTCGTGCGGGGTCGCTTTTTCGAGCAGGACCTCCCGACTGCGCCGAGGTTCACGTGCGCTTTCGGGTAGCACCACAACTCGTCCTTGGGGAAGTGACATGCCCTTTCGTCTCTGCAACCTCGAGATGTTCGGATTGCATACGGCCCGAAAGTCCACGCTGGCGGCGAGCAGCCCGATCGAGACGGACTTCCGCAAACGTGACGAGAAGCCCGAAGATGCGGCAGCGGGGTTCCCAGCTCGTCCAGGGGCGAACGCAAGACACGGTCCGGCGCGCTCCTGGATCGTCTCTGGGAGCGGAATCCTCAGGGTAGGTGGAGCCCGTAGTACCCGATGCTGCGGGGCCGCCCGTTCGTTGGGGTGTAGGTGACCCACAGCCGTAGGGTGACTCGGTAGCGGTGGTGCTTGACTAGCAGCCGTCCCTTGGCGTTGGGGTAGACGAGGATTCGCAGGGCGGTCGCCTTTGATGTGGTGGCTTTGGCGCGCGCGAACACGAACCGGCGCGGCGCGGGGTTGAGTAGCGTGGCCGCGTGGGCCAGGTTGTCGTCCCAGGCGGTGACCAGGATGTCGACGCGGCCTGACCCGGGCACTTTGACCACCACCACGAACCGTCCATCGGCGTGGGGATTGAGGTGCGGTCGGGTGACGAGGTGGTTGCGCGGGAACGCGACGGTGTAGGTGACGGTCCGGGTGGTGGACTGGCCGTCAAGGCTGGTCGCGGTGACCGCGAAGCTGTGCCCGCCCGGAGTGTTCGTATCGACGCTCGCGCCGCTCTTGACCGTGCCCTGGCAGGCGCTGATCCCAGGGCCGCTTGGCCCGTCCTGGCAGGCGTAAGCGGCCGGGACGGATTGGCCGAAGGCGAAATGGGCGCCGGACGCCGGGGTGGTGATCGTGATCGACGGCGCCCCCGCGACCGTGTAGGTGATCGATCTGATCGCGGTCTGACCGTCCGTCGAGGTCGCGGTCACCGTGTAGGTGTGCGAGCCCGTGGTCGACGTGTCCAGCTGTCCCGGGCTGGTCGACCCGTTGCTGTCCTTACATGTCCCGATCCCGGGGCCGCTGGCGCCCTCGGTGCACGAGAAGCGCGCCGGGACGACCTGACCGGCCGCGTACGTTCCCGCGGGCGCGGGGGAGTTGATCGAGGCCGACGGCGCGCCGGCGACGGTGTAGCTGATCGACCGGTTCCCGGTCTGCCCGTCGGTCGAGGTCGCCGTGACCGTGTAGGTGTGCGACCCGGTGGTGGAGGTGTCCAGACGGCCCGGGGAGTTCGAGCCGTTGCCGTCCGTGCACGAGGTCAGTCCCGCGCCGCTCGCCCCCGGCGAGCAGCCGAAGCTCGTCGACACCACCTGGCCGACTGCATAGATACCACCCGACGCAGGCGCGGAGATCGAGGCCGTCGGCGCGCCCGCGATCGTGAGCGTGTGCGTCGAGTCGACGCTGCCCGTGAACTCCGTCGTGCCGTTGTATACGGCCAGGATCGTGTAGGTGCCCGGAGCGGTTCCGGCCGGCAGCGAATAGCTCACGCTCGCCGCGCCGCCCGACACCGTGCCCGACGTGGTCGGAGCGCCGATCACCGTCGCGCCCTGCTTGACCGTGAACGTGACCGTCCCCTCGTTTACCGTCCCCGCCGGCGAGGTCACCGTCGCATTCAGCGTCACGCTCTGCGCCGAGCTCGAGAACGCCGTCGACACGCTCGACGCAGACGTCGTGCTCGACGCCGGCGAGACCGTCAACGTCTGCGTTGAGTCGGAGCTGCCCTCAAAATCGGGCCCAGGGTTGTACACGGCCTGGATCGTGTACGTACCCACAGCTGTTCCCGCCGGCAGCGAATAGCTCACGCTCGCCGCGCCGCCCGACACCGTACCCGACGTAACCGGAGCGCCGATCACCGTCGCGCCCTCCCGGACCGTGAAGGTGACCGTCCCCTCGTTCACCGCCCCCGCCGGCGAGGTCACCGTCGCATTCAGCGTCACGCTCTGCGCCGAGCTCGAGAACGACGTCGACACGCTCGACGCAGACGTCGTGGTTGGCTCCTGCACCGTCAGCGTGAAGGTCTGCGAAGCGTCCGGCGAGATCCCGTTCGAGGCTGTGATCGTCAGGAGATACGTACCGCCGGTTCCGTCCGCTGGGGTGCCAGAGAGCGTGGCGGTCCCGTCGCCGTTGTCGGTGAACGAAACGCCGGATGGCAGCGCCCCCGACTCGCTCAGCGACGGCGTCGGCACGCCGCTCGTGGTGACCGTGAAGTTGCCGGCCCGACCCGTCTGGAACGTGGTGTTCGAGGCGCTGGTGATGGCAGGGGCCGAGACGGTATAGCTGATCGAGACCGATGGCGTGCCGGTGGTATCGGTGGCCGCGGAGCCGCCCGCCGGGACGAGGTTCGATCCCCCGCCGCCGCCGCCGCCACCACCGATCGCGCCGCCGGCTCCACCACCACCACCACCACCGAAGTAACCGCCGCCACCACCACCGCCACCCATGGTGGGGCCCCCACCCGCGCCTCCGGCGGCAAGTACGCCCTGTCCGCCAGCGACGCAGCCAGGGCATCCCGCCTCCGCCGTACCGCTCGAACCGCCGGCCGTTGCGGTCCCGGCGCCGCCGCCGCCGCCGGCGACGCCCGTGCCCGGCTGGCCAGCGGAACCGCCGCCACCACCCGGACCAGTGTCAACGAAGCATGGGAAGCTGGCGCCCCCGCCGCCTCCACCTCCGCCCGCAGCGACGAGCAGCCGCGAGCCCGACGAGCCGCCCGCCGAGCTAGACGACGTACGGATGTCCGACGCGCCACCACCGCCTCCGCCGCCGATGCAGGCGGCAGCGCCATCGCCGGCGCCATTGAACCCGCCCGTCTGACCCGCGCCGTTGCCGGCGACCTCGACGTACAAGGTCTCCCCTCCAGTGACCGCAAGATCGCCCGTGACCTGGGCGCCAAAGCCGCCCGCTCCCCCGCTAGATCCGGGATCGGTGCCAGCGCCCGTAGCGCCACGGCCGCCGACCGCGGCTGCACTGACCGAGCTCACGCCCGTAGGCACCGCGAACGTCTGCTCGCTGCCAGTGGACGAGAACGTGCACGTGACCGTGTTCGCGGACTGCACGCAGCCTGGCGGCAACGCCACAGCCGACGTCGCGAACGCAGACACGTACACCGCAAGCGCGCCAACCGTCGCCGCGAACAGACGAACTGCGACCCCCAGCGAGATCGAGCGCATCGACCCAACCCAACGACCCTCGTGCACGACCATCGCCCTCATCCCCAGTTCCAATCAGGGCGCTTCCCGCCACCTACCACCACGCAACCTACCAGACCCACGCCGGCATCGCTCCCTCGCCACCACACCCAAACCGCCGTGCCCGCCCGACACGTTCCGGGTCCGGTACCCCCACCGCCACAGCCCCGGAATCTGCCTCGTCCAGGCAGAACGCCTTCCAACAACGACTCGACGATCAGACGGCGCGTGGCAGGAATGACCAGACCGGGACCAGGCCGCAGTCGGTGCCCCGTCAGGCTCCCCGGAGCAGACGCCGACGACCACGACCGAGGGCGGCCTCGCGAACAGTACTCGAGTCCTCGCACGCGCAAAGAGTCCTCATTGCACTACCGTCGGGCATTCACGACCCGCGAATCCTCTACCGCCAAGCAGTCATCCAGAGCCCACGCCGGATAACCGTCCCCTGACGCCAACCGAGTCAATTCGCGAGGCCGTCAAGCTGACGATCGTGTTCGCGTGAATCGGCTCCCGGGGGCGCTCACCCGTCGCCCGCGAATCCGGCGATCGCATTCATCGCCGACCTGCTCGAGAAGAGACGAGTGCTCCGACGGAGGAGCACTCGTCCGTCGCCGGACGTACCGACGAGCGCCTTGCCACGCACGCGATCACGCCGCACCGGCCGGCGCGATGATCGCATTCGCGGTCGGCGGTCTGCCGGCCAGGAAACGAGGACCTGCCGCCAGCGCGGCGGGTCGAAGGCGGTCGTCAGCGATTAAGCAGCTTGCCGGGGAGGAGCTGGACTGGGCTTAGTTCCAGATCGTGTTGGCCGGTGAGCCGCTCTCGGAGCCCCGGGGGTTGGGGTGGGAGGGCGAGCGCGGCGAGGGAGCGGTGGTGGATGTCGGCTTCGATGGCGAAGAACGTGTGGTCCCGACCGGGGTAGTACCAGTGCTCGGCGGGGGTGCCCATGATGCCGAGGCGACCGGTCAGAGCTTCGTCGGCTTCGCGCGCGAGCGCGAGCGCGGCGTGCGGGTCGGGGCAGACGAAGATGACGGCGGGTCGGGTGCCCTGCGCGCGGTAGCGGGGGTGGGCGAGGCTCCAGCCGCATAGGAAGGCGTCGTAGGCGAGGAGCTTGTCGTGGTTGTAGGAGGGGCGGCTGGTGAGGTCGAGTTCGACGAGCAGGTCGAAGGTGAGATTTAGCGTGGCGATCTTGAGCTCGAGTGAGAGGTCGGGGTGCAGCTCGGTGAAGCTCTTCAGCTGCAGGTCGATGATCGCTTGCTTGTCGTCGAGCGGGATTTCGTTGAGGGTGATGGCGTGGCGGTCGCGGCCGCTGCCGGTTTGGGGGACGGGGTAGCGGCCGGTTGCGTAGCGGGCGGTGCGCCAGTGGTCGGTGGCGAGCTTGCCGGCGATGCGGTGGAGCTCGATCGCCCACGCGAGCGCGTGCAGGTCGTGCCCGAGGCGCCCGGCGTTGTGCTGCTCTATGGCCCTCCATTCGCGCTTGCGGGAGATCGCGGGCGGTTCGCGGGTCTGTGCGACCTCGAGGCCGCGGCGGGTGAGCGAGTACAGGAGGGGCGGTGTGCCGTCGTTCTGCGCGTGGCCGGCGAGGCCGGTGGGGTGCTGGGCGATCAGCCCGTGGCGGTAGAGCTTGGTGAGGCGGTGCGCGACGGTGCGGGGCGCGCGGTCGGGGAGCGCGGCGCGGCCGATGAGCGACCGGGGTGCGAGCCCGGCGCGATCAAGCAGGGAGAGGATCGCGTAGTCCTCGTTGTAGAGGCGCGGGAGGTTGGCGGCGCCGTCGAGCTGGTCGGCGGGGCCGATCTCGTTGATGCGGTCGAGGAACGCGAGCTCGCGCAGGCTGTCGGGCGCCGGCCCGTCTTGCTCGCCCGGCGCGGGCCCGGGTACCCGGCGTCCGACGACGCGCCGGACGGGGCTGTCGTCGAGCCGGGGCGGCTGGCGGCGGCTCGTAGTCGACCTGCACCTCGCGCTTGCCGCCGGGCTGGCGACTGTCGCGCTCGGCCGGGCGGCGGGGCTTGGGCGGCTTGCTGTCGGGTGTGTCGGGGCCGGTGGCGGCGGCGGTGGTTCGGTCGAGGGTGGAGTCGAGTCGTTCGGGGTAGGGGGCGACGCGGGCGGTCTGCTGGGCGAGGTGGTGCTCGGCCCAGGCGTCTGTGGTGTCGGTGGGCCAGGGGTAGGTTTGGCCGATGAAGCAGGGGGCGCGGGTGCCGTCGGCGATCCAGGACGCGAGGCAGTAGTAGTTGGGGAAGTTGAGGAGCTGTTCGGGTGTGACTCTGAGGCGGGCGCGCGAGTCGGGGTCGTCGTGGATCATGGTGGAGTAGACGGCCATCGCGATCCGGGTGGCCTGTTCGGCGTCGTCGGCGTCGCCGATCCGGAACAGCAGCCGGCTCTGCAGGAGGTTCAGGACGCCCTTGCGGATCTTCTCGGCGTGCTCTGAGCCGGAGCCGAGCTGCGAGAAGTACTGGATGCGCGCAGGCGGGCTCGAGGCCGGCGCGGCGGTGGGTGGCGAACTGGTCGATCACGTTCTCGGCGCCCATCACGTAGTGCGCCTCGTCGATCAGCAGCGGCACGCGGGGACGGTCGGTCTCGGGGAGGTGGACCTGGCGCTGCATCTGGGTGTGCAGGAGCCTGAGCAGGAAGTGCATGCAGGCCTTGCTGTTCTCCTCGCCGATCGCGCCCATGTTCGCGTCGACGAGCAGGACGTCGCGGGCGTCGATGATCTCCCGCAGCGGGATGTCGGTGGGGTGGCTGAACCAACGGCGCAGCGACGGGACGCAGCAGCAGGCTGACCTTGTTGCGTGGCGCGTCGAGGCGCTGCGCGGTGGCGCTGCCGGCGAGCTGGAGTTCGTCGGGGAGCTCGTAGGCGAAGAACTCGGCGGTCTGGTCCAGGTCGGGCTCGTCCGAGCACGCCTCGGCGACGGCCGCGCGGATCTCGTCTTGGTTGGCAGCAGGAGGTTGTAGACGTCCTCGAACTTGGCGCGGCGATCCTGTCGGTGGGCGAGCGCGATCGCGCCGATCACGGCGTGGTAGAGGTAGCGGCGCGAGGATTGGAAGATCTGGTTGGCGTTGATGTCCAGGAGCGCGGCGACGATGTTCTCGGCGATCGCGCCGGCCTCGACCGCCAAGGGCCGGTCGCCGAGAGCCGCAGCGGGTTCATCCCGAATGCGGGGTGGCCGAGGTCCAGGTACCAGACGCGTCTTGCCGCACTCGGGGCGGGTGAACTTCAGGCACAGCCGGGAGAGCTCTGACTTGGGATCGATCACGAGTGGGTGCGGCATCGGGGTCCTCGCAGTCGTTGAGGTAGAGCGCGAGCAGGGCGGCGCTCTTTCCCGCTGCCCTGGCCGCCGGTCAGCAGCGCGCCGTACTTGCGGTCGGCGGGGGCGATCGCGACCTGCGCGTTCTCGGCCCGCAGCACCGGGTAGAGGTCCTCCGGAGCGGATCGGTTTCTCAACTGGGGGCTCCCGACCCTGGAGGCTCGGCGGGTTCTCGGGCGCGGGCGGCCCGCCGGATGTTTGGTGGGGCGGGGATCCGCGGGAGCGCTGTGCGGCGGACGGGGACGCCCTTCATCCGCGCGGTCGGCAGCTCGAGCAGGTGGGCGACCTCGGCGGCGGAGACCAGGGAGCGCATGGATGGGATGAGCGGCCCGAGCGCGAGCGGGAACCGCCGGCGGTACAGGCGCTGGCGGATGATCATCATTCGGCGGTGAAGGCGGTTCTCCCCGCGGCGGGATTGGACGGCGGCCGCGATCGTCTTGCACGCTTGCGTGCTGTCGGCGGCGATGACGGTTTCGAGCCAGAACAGGCTGCGGTTCTGGGTGCGTCCGGCGTTCTGCATCTCTGAGCGGTCAAGCGTCGAGGAGAGCCCTGCCGGTCGCGGCGTGGAATGTTCGTGGCGTGCGAGCCGCTGCTCGTGGCGGCGGAACGGGCGGCGCGCGTAGTCCTCGAAGAACGCGGGGTGGGGGTGAGCTGGAAGCGGACGATCGAGGGCTCCCCGGGCTCGACCTGCGCGCGGGCGATCTGCTCGAGCGGCGGCGATGCCAGCTCCTCGCCGGCGGCGAGCAGCGGGTACACGAAGCTTCGGCGCTTGCGAAACCGCATCACGTATCCGGGCACGCGCAGCACCCCGTTTCGGGGTCGGGACGGGTCTGAGTGCTGGCGTCCGATGCGCACGTCGGGGTAGGTGGCGCTGATCGCTGCGTCGAGCGCGCGGACCGAGGAGGGCTCGCAGCGGACGTTGACCGACCACTCGGTGCCCCCCTCGCTCTGGCCGGCAGATCAGCTCCAGCGCGAGGTACGGCTGTCCGTCGCGGACGCGCTCGGCGGGCCAGGCGCGGATGATGTTCGCGATCGACTCGACCATGTCCTCGAGGTCCTGGGGCTTGGCCTGATCGTGGGTGGAGAGGTGAAGCTCGTAGAGCTCGTAGCGGCGCCGCGAGCGGCGACGCACGCGCCGCAGCACCAGCACCGCGCCCAGCATGGCGATCAGCGCCACGCCGGCGGCGATCTCGAGCGCCGCGACCAGCACGACCTTCAGCTCCCCGAGCCCGAGCAGCCCACCCGAGCGCTTCGCGCCAGGCCGCTGACGGACCAGCTTCACGGGTGCCGCCGTGGGGCGGCGTGCCGGGCGCGCGCGGCGAGGCGCCGGCGCGGTGCGCTGTCGGGTACGCGGCGCGGTGTCGGGCCGTGGCGCACCTGGTGAGTTGGCGGTGCCGCGGGGCCGGGCTGGAGGAGGCCTGGTGCTCCGGTGTTGAATAGCCCGTCGTTGTGCAGCGTCCTGGCGGCTCTGGAGATCAGCAGGCCGGCGGCGAGCATTCCGGCGGCGATCACGGCCAGGGTGGCGAACATGCGTCCTGCGCTCATAGGCTCACCCAGGTCTCGAGCGCGGCGGCGAGCGCGAGCAGCGCCACGCTCGCGCAAGCAACCACGGCCATGCGGGCTGCGGGGAGCGCTCGGCGACGTCCGCGCAGATACAGGCCCAAGCGCGAGCGAGTAGGCGGCCAGCTCGACCGGCCCGTGCGGCAGCATCGCGACGAGCATCCGGGTCCCGTAGCCGCCGATCGCCGCGCCGATGACGAGCACGTTGGCGGCGATCGCGCCCGCGATTACCACCTCGCCCGCCGACCGGAGCACCAGCTGCGCGCGGGCGGGGTCGGGGGAGCGCGCGGCGAGCTGGGCGACCATGAGGAGCCCGAGCACGCCCGCGAGGCCTCGGGCGTTGTGGCGCGAGGATCCAGAGGGCGGTCGAGAGGTGGGCGGGGACGCCGGGGAACCGGTAGCCGAGCCAGCGGCGCGCTTGAACGGCGAGCGCGAGGCGCACCACCACAGCGGTCAGCAGCGCGGCCGCGGTCAGTGCGGCGGCGACGATCCCTGCGACGTGGGCGGTGCTCGGGCTCGGATCCGATCGCGATCCTCTGCCCGCGGCGGCGGAGGGTCCGGCCGTTGGTGGCGCGATCGCGCCGGCGTTCATCGACCCAGGGCTCCGAGGATCGCCTGCAGCGGAACCTGCGCGGTCTCAAGCGCTGCGTCCGCGTTGCCTGTGGCGAGCTCGGGCACGCTCGGGAGGAGGATCAACAGGGCGCGCCGGTGTCTGGCCAGATCTCGCAGCTCGCGCAGCGCCCTTCTGCGGTCGCGCGGCTCGTGGCGCGCGACGAGGATCTCTCTGCCCGACTGGTGCGGGGCGATCGCGTCGAGGAGCTGGCGGCCGCGAATCGCGGCGCCGGCGGTGGCGGGGAGGACCCACGCGACGTGCGTGGCGCTGGCGAGCGCGATCTGGTCTGCCTCGCGTGCGAGCGTGCCGCAGTCGATCACGGTCAGCGTGTAGCGCTCACGCGCGTGCTCGAGCAGCAGCTCCACGCCCTCCCGCGAGCACGTCTGGGTGAGCGTGGGTGAGGTTGCCAGGACGCGAAGGCCGTCGGCGGTTGTCGCAATGAGCTGCCCGGTCGGGAGGCCCGCGTGGACGTGTTCGGCGGCCTCGGTCAGCGACCGCGGCGCCTGCACGCCGGCGTAGTGGGAGATCCCGGCGGTCGGCCCGCCGGTGTCGGCGACGAGCACCGCGCCGGTCGCCGCGCCGTGCCGCCGCGAGGGCGGTCAGGTAGGCGAGGGTGCTGGCGCCGGCGCCGCCGCACAGCCCGCACACCGCCAGAAGCGGACCGCGGCGCGCGGAGGCCGGTGAGGAGCGCATCGTCGTCGCACCGTTGGACGATCCGGGCTGGACGGGCGGCTGGCGGGAGATGACGCTCATCGCGGTGGCGCGTGACCGCTCGTGGCTGGCTCCGCGAGTGGTGCTCGTTTGGTGCGGGCGGGTCGGTGCTGCTCACAGCGGGGTGCCTTGCCGTTCGCGGTGGGCGCGGGTGCCGCTCTTGGCGAGCTGCGCGATCGCCGCCCACACGTTGCCCTGGTGGCGTGCGATCTCGGCCTCGCGGATCGCCTGCTCGGTCGGGTCCGAGGTGTACGCCCAGTACTCGGTCGGGCCGACCCGCAGCGCGACCTTGCCGTGTCCGCGGGTGCCGTTCAGCCACAGCATCTGCGCGTGGCGGCCCTTGACGGTCTTCAGCCGCTGCAGCTCGGCGGCTTCGCGCTCTGAGAGCTGCACGGTGTCGGCGATGAACGGGATCTCCTTGGGGTTCTGCGCCAGCAGCAGCTGCTGGGACGAGTTCCCCAGCAGCGCGACGCCGTGCTCGGTGTCGAAGTCAGACAGCTGCTGCGACATGACGATCAGCACCAGCCCCAGGTGCCGGGCGCGGCGGGCGAGGTTGTTCGCGTACGCGCCGGTCTCAGGGCGGCTGATCAGATGCCACGCCTCGTCGATCAACATGATCGACCGCCCGAGGAACAGCGGCGCGTCTGGGCTGCTCGCCGCGGCCTTGTGCGCCGTCCAGTGCCGCTCGACGCTGGTGGTGATGTACTCCATCAGCGCGAACATCACGAGTCGGAGTTCTGATTCCGGGCAGCGGCGGGTGTCGAACACGACGAGTGGCGCGTCGGCGGGGACGGTCGTGGCGCGGTCGAGCAGGTAGGCGTAGGTGCCCTGCCCGCAGTACTCGGACAGGCGGTCGGCGAGGTTTCGCAGCGTCGCGGCGACGTCGACCGCGTCCTGGTCCTGGGCTTCCTTTGCCTGGGCGCGGAGCTCGTCCTGGAGCATCGACTCGCGCGGCTGGCTGCCCGACAGCGCCGCTGCCTTGGCGTAGACGGCGCGGATCGCGGCGCCGATCATCCCGATCTGCCGCGCGTCCAGGCCGCCCATCATCACCTGGTGCAGCGCGAGCAGGAACGCGATCTTCTCCCGCGAGACCTTCGCCGGATCCGGCACGTCCCACGGGTTGAGCGCGTAGGGGGAGTCGTCCGCGCCGATCTCGACCTGCTGCGCCCCGTCCAGCAGCCGGGTGAGCGTCTCGTAGTGGCCGGCCCGGTCGATCACGAACCCCCTGGCGCCGGCGGCCAGGCAGCGCGAGAGCAGCACGTTGGCGGTCATCGTGTTGTGGGTCGGGACCATCGCCTCGCCGGCGAGAAACAGGTGACTCGGCGAGTCGACGGCGATGCAACGAACCGGCCTGCTTGGGACCCGCCGGACGTCCACGATGTAGCGGTAGCGCGTGCGCTCGGGGTGGTGGCGTGAGGAGCGTTGACGTAGCAGCTCTCGCTTGCGTTCGAGTCGGAACACGTCGTCCGATGTCGTGAATGACACGCGGTACGCTGCGCCGCAATCCCGGCCGTTCAGGGTCGCGCGCTTCGTGATGAGCGTCGCGCGGTAGCCGAGACTCAGTGCCAGCTCGCGGACATCTTTGGCTAGCCGCGCGTTTGTGGAATCGAAATTGATTCCTCCGGCTTGAGTCACGCAGCCGTCCGTGTCGAGAAGTCCGGCCAGTAGCGCGCGACGCTGGGTCTCTGAGGCTCGAAGGTAGCGAGGTGGGATGTGCTTGTTGCCGAACAGTCCGAGTGAGCGAAGGACACTGTTCGGGGTCGTCCCTCGAACGCATGGCCTGCAGAGCGTCACCCTTGCCCGCGGTTCCAGCGGGCCGCCACAACGTGCGCACGTCGGTGGAGCCTGCATCGACCCTGACGGGAGGTAACGAGTCGTGCACGACCGTGAGCAGAAGCGTTGCCCCGACCACCTGCGGCGCGAATGACACGCCGCAGCGAGCACAAGCTCTCCGCGTGTCGGGAACCCGCGGAATGCATGCGGTGACGCCATAAGCGAACGGAGCCGCATGCCGCGTCACTGCATAGCCGTCCGCGGCGATCAGCTCGGTGATCTGCGGGTCGGCGGTGTAGATCGTGGCGTGATGTGATGATCCGTCGCCGAGCCAGGCACCTAACGTGTACGGGGCAAGCGGTAACTCGGCGTCAGGGGCGACGAGTGGCTTCGTAACCGGGATGGCATGGTTGGCGTGTTTGCCGTGGCGCAGGGAGAGGCGGATCTGCTCGGTGGTGACGAGGCCTGGCTTGGGCGTCTTCGAGTTCAGCAGCCATCGGCGGGCTTGTTGCGCGACCTCCGCGGCAGCCTCCTTGTCGACGAAGATTCCGAGGTGCCTATTGGCCCCATTCACGCCCACCTGGGCTTTCCAGCGACCGTCCCGGTGGCGGGTCACCCCCCGGAATCGCGAGGTGCCGCCCAGTCTGTCGAGCGGCCGTTGGGTCGTGGTGGCGCGGTAGCGCGCGGCTTTCCGTGACCTGAAGTCATACGTGAGCCAGCGATGCTCGGCGTCGGCGACGATCGTGCTTCCGTCCGAGAAAGAGACCTCAAAGCAGGAACGTCCGGGGGGCTGGTCAAACACGCCTGTCACTCGGCATGTGCGGCCCGCGTCGTCGTATACCTCGTCGCCGATGTGGAGCTCCGCCATCTTGGTCCAGCCGCTCGGTGTGGGGATCGGAGTCTCGACGTCGAGCGCCTTCCCACTCCCGCTCCGGCCGCTGATGACGAGCGTGTGGTTGGCGTGCTCCTCGTCGTAGGGGTTCATGAGCTCGACGGTGCGGCCGGGGTCGGCGAACGCGAACGGCACCCCGGTCGGCGACCCGCACTTCGTGCCGATCAGCGGCACCATGTCGGCGGCGTTGACGGTCGGGTACTTGCGCGCCTTGCGGTGCAGGTCGCGGCCCAATGGCAGGCTCGAGGACCACAGCGGGTGCTGGTGAAACTCGCCACGGCTGACCTTGCAGTCCCCCGCCGACTCGATGGACTCCGTGCAGAAGTCGACGGCCTCTGAGAGCGCGGCCAGGTCCGGGTCCGGTCCGCGCGCGCGGAGCGTCTGGTAGACGGCGACGCGATACAGGCCGGCCTGCTCGCCGCTGGCCATCTCGCCCAAGAGTTCGCGGTACTCGCGCTCCTGCACGTAGCGGTCGAAGTCCGGGACGCGGCCGCGCTGCTCGGCGCCGCGGTTGATCGTGTGGAGCCGGCGGTAGGCGAGCTTCAGCTTCTGGCGCTCGCGGCGGCGCTCCAGCCCGTGCACGAACACCGACAGCGTGAACGGCTGGCGGGTCAGCATCGCCCCGTGCAACCAGCCCATCTGCGTACGCCCCGCCGTGTTCGCGATCAGGATCGTCTGCTCGACGTCACGATCGACGACCACGTGCTGGTGCGAGGCTCGGAAGTCGAGGCTTGACTGCGCGATCTGCTCGCGCAACCTGAGCGCGGCGTCGCGCGCGAGATCACGATCCGCCGGCGCCTCGAGCTCTCCCAGCACCTCCACACCCGCTGGCGCTCGCCGGTGGGCGTGGTCGGCCTTGGTCGGGTTCAACCTTGCCCACAGCAGGCGGAGCACCTGCTCGCCGTCGAGCAGCTCGGTCGCCATCCCCTCGGCCTCCAGCTCCGAGCGGAGCGCGTCGGTGTGCGCGAGCTGCTCCCGCACCGCCCGCCGGTGCGCCTGCACGGGCCGCTCCAAGGACGCCGTCGGCAGCCTGCTCCGCTTCGCCCACGCCAGCGCAGCCCGCGCAACGGTCTGGCGGGGCACCAGCGGCACGACCACGTAGCAGCTCACCTGCACGGCCGCCTGCGCGTCGGCGTGCAGACGCAGCGATTCCTCCATCGCCGCGTACAGCCGCCAGCGGGCCAACGCCAACCGATCACCATCCTCGACGCTCGGCACGGGCCCGGCGCTCGCCTGCACCTCCCGCCGGCAGTCCGCGAGCAGCTGCGTCAGGTTCACCGGCCGGGCGTCGATGTAGATCTGCACGGTCTCATCGGCGCCCAGCTGGGACACCAGTCGCTGAAACGCGGCGGCGGTCTTCTCGCGCTCGCCGACGGACATCAGCAGCGGGTTACGCGGCGTGACCCTGAAGATCCGCACCAGCGCGCCCTCGCTCGTGACGATCAGCCCGGTCCGGTCGATCGCCTCGACCGCCAAGAGCTCGCCCGCCGCCGGCAGCCCCCCACCCACGCGCCTGGCTGTCCTGTTCACGATCATCACCTCTCTCTTCCGTTGCTCAGCCACGCGCGGCTGCCGGGGTCCAGGTCGGCGTCGTTGGTGGTGTCGCTGGTCGCTCGTGGTGACCAGCGCACTCTGGTCTGCGCTGGTGTCCGCTGGCGGGTCGTCCCACAGCGCCTGCAGCTCGCGCTCCAAGACCTCGGCCTCCTCGCCCGGTCCGCTGTCGGCGTGCTCGTCCGAGAGCAGGTAGCCCTGCGCCGTCTCGCCGGCGCCGGGCAGGTAGCGACCCTCGAGGCGCCGCCATCTGATCGCGCCGACGAGCAGACCGCCCAGGTCGAGCTCGGTCTGGCTGGCGACGAACACGGGAACGACCGGCAGCGCGGCGATGTACGCGCCGCTCATCGCACCCCACATCCCATGCAGCGGCGAGAGGAACTTCGCCCACGCGACACCGAGCATGATCCCCGCGAACGCGGCCGCGATCTGACCGACGCTCAGATCCCAGAACCGAAGCTTCGACTCAAGATGAGCTGGCGCGGCACGCATCGATCAGCCCTCGTGGCCGTAGGGGGGCGGTCCGGCGGGGTCGGGGAGGTCGACCGGCTGTGTCTGGCTCGGGCTGCCGGTGCCCGGCGGCTGCGGTGTCGACGCCGGCGGGGTGGCCCCAAACGGTGCGGAGCTTCGCTGCTGCTCGCCTGCCGCATCCTGGTTCGCGACGCCCACGGGCGTCCAGCCATCCTGGTGATCGCCCGTCTCAGCTGTGTTGCCGAGCGCCTGGGCGCGGATCTCGGGGCTGGCAGCGGCGAGTGTGCGCAGCGCTTCGCGCTCGTCGGCTGACCATTCGCCCATCGCCTGGTAGGCGAGATGCTCGCGCGCTCCCGCGCCGTGCTCTGAGACCAGCTGGCCGATCCCGCGCTGCGTGTCGGCCGGCAGGGCCTGGAGCGCCGCCGTGGCCTGCTCGGCGGACACGGGGCTGGTGCGCTCGCGGAACCTGGCCTCGAACGTCTCGTTGGCGAAGTCCTGCTCGCGAAAGCTCGGAGTCTGCAGCCCGCCTCCGCCGGCGTGTCCGGCGGCGTTGGCCTGCGCCGTCGGCGGCGGCGTGTACGAGCGCCCGTTCCCGCCGGCTGCCGGGACCGGTGGCGGTCGACCCGGCCGACCCGCCCGCGACGTTCCCGGTGCTCGCTCCGCCGCGGCAGCCGCTGCGGCACCCGTCGCACCGCCGGTGGCGCTCGCGCCGGCGAGCGTCGCGGCTTGGCGCAGCCTGGTGCCCGTGCGGCTCTCGGCCTGCGCTGGCTGCTCGTTGCTTGAGGTGGGCTGGCCGCCGGCCCAGCCGGGGAGGTGTTGGCGGGCGGTGTCTCGTAGCTGGGAGCCGGCGGCGTAGCTGACCGCGCGCGAGGCGAACCCGCCGCCAAGCGGCGCGGCACCGAGCATCGCCACCTTCGCGAGGTGGATCGGCAGCCGCAGCATCACCCACAGCAGCACGATCGCGACGAGCGGCTCGAGCAGGGCGTTCAGGACGCTTGAGGCGTTGAAGCTGATCGCGTTCAGGCTCACCGCGGCCGAGGCGGCGAAGCACAGCGACCACATCACGGGCACCAGCAGGCAGACCGCGAACGCGCGCATGGCCGCCCGGGCGATCCACGGCACCACCGGCCAGGCCACGACCGCCAGCGGCATGCCGATGAACACCAGGATCGTGGAGATGCTGACCACGATCTTCACCAGCAGCAGCCCCAGGAACAGCAGGCTCGCCGCGACGGCGATCGCGATGTCCAGGAACAGGCCGATCGGGGTGAAGTTGAGTGCGATGCCCGCGCCGAGCCCGGCCGCGAGCAGGTGCGAGACGCTGTGGACGACCGCGCCTGACCCGAGCAGCGAGTTGGTGAACAGGTTCGTGAGGCTCACGGCCGTGTCGAACAGCCACGGCCAGATCGCGAGGAACAGCGCCGCGCCGACCGTCCTGGTCAGTCCCTCCAGCGCCGCGAACCCCGAGTCGCCCCCGCCGGCGAACCCGGCCGCCCAGTAGCGGATCGTTGAGATCGTCGCGACCGCTCCGAGCAGCCCGCCGCCCATCGCCTCCACCGTCTGCTCGAGCTGCGCGACGTTGCCCTGGGTGAGGTTCGGGACCGCGACCAGCCAGCCGATCAGCTCCGTGGTGATGAACTTCGCGATCGGCGCGAACAGCGCCTTGATGATCGCGTCGAACGCGCCTACCGCGAGCTTCGCGATCCCGCCCGTGACCCCGCCGAGGATGGCCCCCGGCCAGTTCGAGCGGGTTCACGTCGATCGGCCCGATGTGCAGCGCCAGTGCCCGGGGCGGAGAGGCGGCGCAGAGCAGCAGCGCCACGGCCAGCACCGCTGCGCCGAGGAGGAGCAGCTGCCGGCGGCTGCGCGTCACGCCGCCCGGCCCGCCCTCCCCGGGCTGGGCTGGCGTGATCGCGTCCTTCGGATCTCGCTCCACACGGACCGGTCGCACCGCGCTGCCGGTCAGTTGATCAGCGCCGTGACGCTGCCGAGCACCAGCAGCACGCCGAGGCTGGTGCCGATGATCTGCATCCCGCGTCGGCCGCCGAACAGCAGCACCAGCCCGCCGGCGATCAGCGCCAGCGGCGCGACCGCGGCGACCATCACCAGCGCCGGGTCCACCAGCGCCCGGGCGCCGTTGACGAACCCGCCGATCCCCTGCGCGTTGGTCGGGATCCCGGCCGCCTTGGCCACGATCGCCACGCCAACACGCGTACTCACCAGTGCCACGGTCGCGGCGAGCGCGACGCCGCCCCCGATCCGGACCCGACCGGTGATTCGATTGATGAGCTGCACGCAGCTACCTCCTTGCTGATCGAATGGATGGCCGCAGACGGCCTCTTCGTCAGCTAGGTACCGGGCCGGCGCGCGCGTGGCCCCGCGCCGAGCCAGCAAACCTCTCGCGCGTCCCGGCTCGACCGGCGCGTCGCGCTTCTATCGCCGCCGGCCTCAGACCGCTCTCGCCCCATTTGCGCCCTCACCCGCCGATCCCGCGCCGGCGGGCCGGCCACTGGTTCGGGCGGCTCAGCAGCCTTCGAGGTCGATCGGTGCGCGCCCAAGCGCGATCACGATCCTGCTCGCCAGCTCGATCCCGATCCGCCGCTGCCGGCGCCCGTCCTTGCCCGGCGCATACCCAACCCGGCGGTCGAGCTCGATCTGGGGCATGTCCATCCACACCGCCAGCTCCGCCCGCGACAGAAACGGGTCGCGCTCGAGCTCGCGGTCGATCAACGCGCGCACGCGCTCGGTCGGGATCAGATCCAGCCTGAAGCGCTTCAGATCCTGATGGTCGCGCTCCCTGAACACCAACAGCCGCACCTGCGCCGGCGTCAGCCGCATCCGCGCCGCCGCCCGCTCGTAGCTCAGCCCACGCTGCTCGACCAGCCGCCACGCGTGCTTTCGTCGCTGCGCACACGACCGGCACGTCCCGCCGTCCGCGCACCGCGGGCAGCCCGACCGCCGCGGATCGCCTACAGCCTGTCCTCCGCACCCCTGGTATGCCTGCTCCCGAGCGTGATCTTCCACTGATGCTCCTCCTGCGGACGAACTGCGGCGACACCAACATCATACACGACTAGCGCTAGATATAACTCGCGACTAGCGGCTTCCTGCGAGGATCCCCCGCACGACCCCAGCCCGTCCCATGGTTGGCGAGGGGGAG
>CAWJMH010000011.1:0-147153 GCA_963843915.1 uncultured Solirubrobacterales bacterium | reverse complement strand
GCGCCACGAGGCGCCATATGACCGGTGGGGTGAGGACCCTGCCCCCGGCCGCCGTAACGGTCGGGTGAAGCTGAGGGGCAGTCTGATGTCCGAGGTGGGACGGAGGGCGGGCAGCCCCTGACGATCGAGCAGCGGTCCGCCGCCAGCGGGCCGGGTGCGGTAGCAAGGCAGAAAGGCGTAGGAGACGAACCAGTGTTGGAAGCCCCGATACGCGGAATCAGCCCGGAAACTGGCGGCTGTGGGCTGCTGGGGTACTCGGTCCTGGTGGCTGTTCAGGACCGTCTCGCCCGTCTGGTGACTGTTCGGACGGTCGAGGTCGCGCGCAGGGTTGCGGTAGCGCGCGACGATGCCTCCGGGGTACAGCTGGGCGCCGACCCTGCCAACCGGTCTGTGAGTGAACGTGGGAAGCGTCCCGGCGGTGCCCGCCGAACCCTTGGGGTTTGGGGCAGGCGCACCGTCCGCTGTTGCCGTCGGGGCGTGACGGAGGACCCGTAGTAGTCGTGGGAGTAACGCCCCACCAGGGAGGGCGGGAAAGCCGCCTGCAGGGCGAAGGGGTCCAGTGAGCACGCAGCACGATTGGACGGAAGGAGGTCGCCTGTGAATACGGGCCGACGTTCCCGAGCGTCGAGGTGGCGCGAGGAGCGGGTACTTCACTTCCAGCGCAAGCTGCACGAGTGGGCATCTGCGGATGCCGAGCGCAGGTTCCATGACTTGTGGAACCTGGTCTGCGATCCGGCCACGTTGGTTGTGGCCTGGTCGCGGGTGAGTCGCAACCGAGGGTCCAGGACAGCCGGCGTTGATGCCGACACTCGCCGCCACATCGAAGCGCGTGGCGTCGAGCAGCTCCTCACCGAGATTCGCGAGGAGCTGGGGTCGGGGTCGTTCCGGCCGCTGCCCGTCCGGGAGCGGTTGATACCCAAACGCGACGGCCGGATGCGTCGCCTTGGGATACCAACGCTCAAGGACCGGGTGGTGCAGATGGCTCTCAAGCTCGTCATGGAGCCGATCTTCGAATCGGGCTTCTACCCGTCGAGCTACGCCTACCGGCCCGGCCGTCGGTGCCAGGACGCGATCGCCGAGATCTACCTATTCGCGATCCACTCGTATGAGTGGGTCGTGGAGACGGACATCGAGGCGTGCTTCGATCAGCTTCCACACTGCCTCATCGTTGATGAGGTCAGGCGGAGGATCATCGATAAGCGACTGCTGGCGCTGGTGCGGTCGTTCTTGAGGGCAGGAGTGATGACGGAGACGGGCCGCCTGGAGCGAACGTTGACGGGCACCCCGCAAGGCGGGATCGCCTCGCCACTGCTCGCGAACATCGCGCTCTCCGCGCTTGACCGTCAATACCAGGCGGACTGGCAGGAGATGAGCAGCTACGACGGCAAACGCAAACGCCTGCACCGCAAAGGTCTTGCGACCTACCGGCTCGTCCGGTACGCCGATGACCTTGTTCTCATGGTGATGGGAACACGCGACCAGGCGAAGGCGCTGCTGGAACAGCTCTCACGGCGCGTTGAGGCGCTCGGCCTGCAGTTGAAAGCCGAGAAGACCAGACTCACCCACCTCGACGAGGGATTCGTGTTCCTCGGCCAGAAGATCATCGGCCGTACCAAACACGGCAAGCACCTCGTCTACACCTTCGTCACGAACGAGGCATTAGCCTCGATCAAACGCAAGGTGAAGACCCTGACGGGACGCTCCACGACCAACCTGGCGTTGTCCGAGTTGATCGCAGCAGTCAACCCGGTCCTTCGCGGCTGGGTGAACTACTACCGGCACGCCGCGGCAAAGCGCACGTTCGGCTACCTGGACCACTACGTCTGGTGGCGGGTCGGGCGCTGGCTTCGCAAGAAGCACCCGCGGATGACCTGGAAGCAGATCAACCGACGCTACCTCAACGACGACCACACCTACCAGGACCGAGGGATCACGCTCTACAAACCGGCCCGCACGCGCGTCACGCGCTACCGGCACCGGGGAGCACGAATCCCCACCCCGTGGACAACGACAGCCGACCTGACCGGCCCGCGGGCAGAAGCCGCGAGCCTCCAGGAACAGCTGCCGCTCGAACGCGTCCAACAGGCGCTCGCATGAACCAGACCACCACTCCGTGTGCCCATGGAGAGCCGGATGCGGCGACAGTCGCAAGTCCGGTTCGGCGGGCGGCGGCGAGGAGACCACCGGCCGAAAGACCGGCACCGGCGCCTCGCCGCCGACCCAGCGCGCCGACCGGCGGCCGAGAGCGTCCACGTCGTGGCTCGTTTGATCACGGAGCAGCCACGCGGTCGGCGGCCTGGCCGCCGCGCCCGCTCAGGATCATCAGACCGGGGGCGGCCCCGGCCTCGTCGGCTCAAACCGGAGGCGGCGGGGGCATCTAGCTGCCGGTTCGTGGCTGGCGCTGGTCGTTGTCGGAGGCGGCTCATCCCCGGCGGCGACTTCTCGTTGTCAAGCCGACGCGGGAGTCGCGGTTGGCGGCTGACCGTCGAGCGCCGGCAGCTCGCCTTTGAGGATGCGACTACGGCGCAATCGGCATGCCGTGGATCAAGGCACCTCGAGTGCTCCCGAGCGACACGCAGGTTGCAACGACGTGCAACCGTTCTCATTCTTTACCGGTCGGGCCGGAGACCCGGCCTCGCTGCCACCCACGACGGGGCCGGTGTCACGTCAGAAGCGATCGTCCGGGGAGCGGGGGTCTGTGACGGGCTACGCGTCTCGCCGCTTGCGTTACCGGTTGAGCGGGACGACTGATACGCCTTCGTTGTCCGCCACGTACGCGGTGTCGGCGGGCGGGTCGATGGCAATCCCGCCTGGGCCGGGGCCGACGCTGGCGTCTGTGCGCGTGTGGTCGCAGCCGCCCGCGTTTGTGCCGTTGCAACTGTTGCCGTTGATCGTGGTGACGCTGCTGTCGAAGAGGTTGGTTGTGTAGACCTGGTTGGTCCGCTGATCGACCGTGACGTATTGGCTGCCGAAGCCGGCCGGGGCGGTGGCGGGTGTCTGGCCGCAGCCGCTCGTGTTCTGCCCGTTGCAGGTGGCGCCGTTGATCACCGAGACGGTGCCTGGTCCTGGTGCCGCGAAGTTGGCTGGGTTAGCGGTGTAGATGGTGTCGGTCGCGTCGTCGACCGCGATGCCCCACGGGGTGGGCTGCTGGCCAGGGATCGCGAACGGATTGGACGGCGCCTGGCTAAGCCCCGCTGCCTCGCTCACGAAGAGCCGGGCGACTACCGCTGCGGATCTCTGCCGAAGAGCGTCAAAGGGGGTGGCACAGAGGTGATCGGTCGCAGCCACCTACTCCGTCGCAGCACCAGGGGGGAGGCTCTCGACGGCGCATCGGTCAGCATGAGCCCGGCACGACGCCGCATTGCGTTCCCGTAGAATCGACCCCATACTGCACGCATGCCTGTCCGTCACTTTGCGACAGCGAGACGATGTTTGACACGGTGTTGCAGCTCGAACCCTCTCCGTCGGGGTCGGGGCACCATACCTGATAGGTAAAATTGCCTGCCGGCGCACCGACCAAGTACCCGGGATGTTGCTGCTGCACACAGCCAATTGCTTCCGCCTGACTAAATGCTGCCACCGTTCCGACGAACGCCGCGCAGCGCGATGTTGGGTCCTCGGCAATCATCGGCCACGAACCAGGAGCTTGACAGGTTCCGTTGACACACCGCCGCGCACCAGAACATGATTGCGGGCATACGCTCGCACACCGCCCGCAGTTCAGTGGATCGGTGGTGACGTCTTTGCAGACACCTGAGCAACAGGGCTGACCGGCAGCGCAGACCTTGTTGCAGCCGCCGCAGTTCTGAGAATCGGCGTTGAGGTTCTTGCAGACACCAAAGCAATCGGTCTGTGGCGGCGGGCATATGCAACTTCCGCCCTCGCAAATGTGGCCCGGCAGGCAAGCGTTGCCGCACCTGCCGCAGTTACTGCCGTCGTTGCTTAGGTTAACGCATGTGTTGCCGCATCTTGTGTATCCGGGGTTGCAAGTAAAGGTGCACACCCCGCTCGCACAGGTTGGTGTCGAGTTTGGCGGACTAGAGCAACACCCGCTACCGCAGGCGATTGATCCGGCATCGCATTGGTAGCCGCACGCGCCTCCGGTGCAAGTGGGCGACGAATTTGGTGGGCCCGCAGGACAAATGTTGCCGCACCTGCCGCAGTTGTTCGCATCCGTCTGTAGATATGTGCAGGTCTGGCTCGCCGCACAGTAGGTGTACTCATAACGGACACATTGCAACCCACATGCACCGTTCGTGCACGATGCCCGAGCGCCACTCGCTAGTGGCGGCACTGGGCAGACGTTCCCGCAACTGCCGCAGTTCTGTGTGTCGCTCTGGACCGCGATGCATGTGCCGTTACAGCACTGGTCGGTGGCGGCACACGCGTTGCCGCAGCTCCCGCAGTTCCCCGGGTCTTGCCGCAGTTGTTGGCACGAGCCGCTACAGCAGTCCTCACCCGGGTTGGCGCACCGGCCGCCGCAATAGCCGCAGTTGTCGGGGTCGCTACCGAGCTTCACGCAGCTACCGCTGCAGTTGGTCTGCCCTGGAGGACAAACGCACGTGCCGTTCTGACAAACGAACCCGGGCGCGCAGGCATGCCCGCAGCTGCCGCAGTTCTGCGGGTCGGTCTGGACGGCGATGCACGTACCGTTACAGCACTGATCGGCGGCGGCGCACGTATTGCCGCAGCTCCCGCAGTTCCCCGGGTCCTGCCGCAGTTGGCGGCACGAACCGCTACAGCAGTCCTCACCCGGGTTGGCGCATCGGCCGCCGCAAAAGCCGCAGTTGCCGGGGTCGGTAGCTAAGTTGACGCAGCTATTCCCGCACTGCGTGAGACCAGCGCTGCACCGCCACCCGCAGACACCGCTCGTGCACGTTACCGTAGAGCTAGGTGGGCCCGGGGGGCAGACATGAAAGCAGCTTCCACAGCTTCCCGGGTCACTCTTGAGGTTCACACATGCTGCCCCGCATCTCGTAGTACCCGCTGGGCAGAGAGGAGGCGGGGGAGGTCCAATCGGAGCAGCAGGCTGCGCGAGCTGCGGCGCCAGCGGTCCGGCTACCGTTGGCGGCGACGCTAGTCCGTGGGCGTAGTGCTGCGTCGACTGGTAATTCCCCGCCTCCCCCGTGAATCCTGGCAAAGCCGTAGTCATTGTCGCTGTACTTGCGTAACCATCGCCATGGTGAGCGCCTCAGTGAACGTCGTAGTGAGGCGACAGGGCGCCGATCACAAAGGGAAAAGCATCGGTGACGTCGACGCCAACCGAAAACTTGGTTTCGACGTTTGACACGCGGTCGGTGTACGTGACGATCACAGCAACGATCTGCCGAACCCCCATGAGCGGTGAGGGGCGAACCTCGACGCTGGTAAGTGCCGAACCGTCGGCAAACGCCGTCGCGGTCTGAGCATAGAGCGGTCGGAAGCGGACCGCCAAGTAATTGATGGCTCGATGCTGCGGCGTAGCACCGGTGTTACCGGTCATATGGAGGATGCGGTCGAAGACCTCAGCCGCCGAAGCGGGCGTGTCGGGCGCGCCCTTTTTCGCGCCGGACTCGGGATGAGCGCTGAGGAGCGAAGCGCGGTCGAACGAGTAGACCCGATCAAACGCGACGACGGGCAACGTCAGGCCGTTACACATACTGGGCGGTGCGGTGCCCGCTTGAACGCCGATGACAACATCCAGATCGGTTGGCTCCGGGTTTGGCCGGACGCTCGCGATGAGGAAGCTGAGGTCCGCCGGATCCCGTGGGATCAGCACATAAGTTTCGATTCCACCAACGGCCAGGACCCAGCAGAGTTGGCGCGCCAAATAGCGATTGTCGGGGTCCGAGAGAACCTTCTGGAAGGCGGCGGAATCGGTAAGCCCCGCGGTCTCCGCCCGCCCAGTGACCTGCGCGATCTCCTTCTCGACCGATAGACTTGGAAAGCGCGGCTCGATCTTGCCGATCGCGTAAACGAGTCCCCCCGGTGATGAGGAAGCAGGCGGCAGGACGCCGGCAGGCGTGGCGGGGGTGCCGCAAGTGAGACAGGGAGCCGGCGATTGCGGTTGAGGCGGCATCTGCGCGATCGGCATCGGCGGAATGGCTTCGGTCGGCGCCCCATCGGGAACTCCGACACCCGGCCGCGGAACATCATCCATGCTTCCTCCCTTGTCGCTAAGTGCGTTTGCTTTTCGTTGACGTAAAAGCGATCCGGCGATTGAGCGCGTCTGCACGCTGGTTGCATCCCGAACACGGCGTAATCCCGCTCGCGTACGTGATCCGTTTGATCAGGTCGCCCAGTCCGACCTCGTCCTCGACGATAAATCCGGGCAGCCGGATCCGAAACGATTCATGCTCGTGGCCGGCGTCGGAGCCGCGTGCATTCTCAGCCACCTTGACTCGCTCCTCCGGAGCCGGACACCACCAGCCTGTTCAGGCCGTCATCAGCCAGGAGAGGAGCCTCTTTCACAGGGATCGGGCTCGACCCAGATTTGCCCATAAGTACTCCTTGACCGGGCCTCCCGGTCTCTTCGATTCGAGGCGCATAGTCAAGTCCTTGTTCGGCGGTCGCCTGTCGCGGTGATGGATGTCGCCAGGAATGGCGGAACTCTCTCATCTCAACATCGCGGCACCTCGGCCTCCCGACCGAGGAAGGCTCCACCACGCTCAAAACACCTACGGCCGCGCGATTGGGAATCGGCTCTAACGGCAACAGCGGCGCTCAAGACGTAGCGATTCATGAAGACTCCTCTCGGTGGGTCGCCATTTGCCGTTGCATGCGCGAGGGTTGATTACGTCGGCCCTCTCCGACGGCGCGGGCTCGCCGAAATCGGGGTTTCGGGCTGTTGCGGGACGGTTGCAAAGCGGCGAATCCGGGCTGCCGAGGGCGTTATCTACTTGTAGGAGACCGTTCCGGCCCCGCGTGAGATCTCGATCCCCGGGTACCGGGTCGCGTTCGTGTTGCATTGGCCGTTGGCCAGTCGTGGCAGGATCGACGCGAACGTGACCGTGATCTGGAACGTGCCGCTGATGCCGTGGTAGGCGCCCGTCCCGCTACCGTCCACGATCGGGACCGGCACGGTTGTCGTACCGTCGGATGAACACGTCGTGGGGTTGAGCGGCGGGAAATTCGGCGGCAGGTTGACGGTGTTGATCTCGAACGAGCCTTTTGAGAGCACGAGCCGGTTGTAGTTGCCGCCTCCGGCGACGCCCTGGTGGTCGGTGCCGTGATCGGTTATGGCTCCGGTCAGGATGTCGGTTCCGAGGTTGCCGTCGAGCGCGGTGTCGGCCTCGTAGATGTGGACCTCGCCAGCCGGTCGACGGTCCGTCGGCCGACGCGAGCCCGCCGGAGACGGCGAGGACCGCCGCGCTGACCACCGCCAGTGGCGCCACGAGCTTTGCCTTGCGGTTTCTCATTGAGACCCCTCTCGTCGAGAACTTGTTTGATCCGCGATCAGGCTGAGCGCGAGCGGTTGCATCGCGATTGCAAACGAGCAACGATGTGTTGTGCGAAGGTCGTTCCGGGGCGCAGCCGGGCGCCCGGCGGGGGCGGTGACGGCTCTCGCATCGGACAATCCGAGCCATGGACTATCGGATCCTCGGTCCGCTCGAGGTGCGCGACGGCAGTCGACGATTGGTGCTGGGCGGCGAGCGGCAACGGGCGGTGCTGGCGATCCTCCTGTTGCACCGCAATGAGGTCGTGTCGGCGGACCGGCTGATCGACGAGTTGTGGGGCGAGGCGCCGCCGGCGGGTGCTCGGCAAACGCTGCGCGCCTATGTCTCCAAGCTGCGCCGCGCGATGGCCACCAACGGCGCCACGCCTGCGGTCGACCAGGGTTCGGAGCGCGAGCCGGGTGACGGGGTGCTGTTGACGAGGGGGCACGGCTACGTGCTCGAGGTTTTGCCGGGTGAGCTCGACCTCGACCGGTTCGCCGAGGCAGCCGAGCGAGGACGAGACGCGCTGGCGACGGGCAGGTCCGCGGACGCGGCCCGGTTGTTGCGCGAGGCGCTGGCGCTCTGGCGCGGCCCGCCGCTGGCCGAGTTCAGCTATGAGGGTTTTGCGCAGAATGCGATCGCCCAGCTCGAGGAGCTTCACCTCGCGGCGGTGGAAGAGCGCGTCGAAGCCGATCTGGTCCTTGGCGAGGCTCGGAAGCTGGTGGGTGAGCTGCGCGATCTGGTCGCTCGCCATCCGTTGCGGGAGCGTCTGCGCGGCCAGCTGATGCTGGCGCTGTACCGATCGGGGAGGCAGGCCGAGGCGCTGGAGGTCTACCAGGACTTCCGCCGAACGCTGTCTGCGGAGCTCGGGCTCGAGCCCGGCCCCGGATTGCGAGCAGCTCGAGCTCGCGATCCTCAACCGCGATCCCGGCCTCGACCTTCCCGCTGCGGACCAAGGCGCCGATGCGCGAGCGAACCCCGGCGGCCGGGCCTTCGGCTGCGCACCCCACGCCGACGCCGGCGGCCGGTAGCCCTGGCTGTCGGGCTGTTGCTGCTGGCGCTTCGCTCGCTGGTCGTGCGTGGTCGCCATGCGAGCCGCGGTCGCCCGCGGATGGTGGTCATCCCCGGTGACGCGGTCGGCGCGATCAGCCCGTCCGGCGGCGCGATCCGCACCGTGGTGCCGTTGGGAAGCTCCCCGTCAGGTGTGGCGAGCGGGGACGGGGCGGTTTGGGTAGCGAGCCCCAACCAGGACACGGTCGGCGCGGATCGACCCGGCCGCGCGGGCGGTGGTGCAGACGATCCAGGTCGGTTCGAGCCCGACCGGGGTCGCGGTCGGTGCCGGCGCGGTGTGGGTGACCGACTACTACGGTCAGACGGTGTCGCGGATCGACCCGTCGGTGGACCGGGTGGTGCAGACGATCCCGGTCGGGAGCGCGCCGACCGGCGTTGCGGTCGGTGACGGGTCGGTGTGGGTGGCCAACGCCAGCGACGGAACGGTCAGCCGCATCAATGCGGTGAGCGGGGACGTGGCGCGACACGATCGCGCTCGGCGGCGCCGGCGCGACCGACGTCGCGGTCGGCGCGGGCGGCGTGTGGGTGAGCGACGAGGCCGGCGACCGGGTGGTGCGGATCGACCCGCACGCCGACCAGGTCAGTCGCGACGATCAACGTTGGCAGCGGGCCGACCGCGATCGCGGTCGGCTTCGGGTCGGTGTGGGTGACCAACAGCCTGGACGGGACGGTCTCGCGGATCGACCCCGCGACCGACGCCGTGCAGGCCACGATCGCGGTCGGGGACGGCGCCGGCGCGATCGCGATCGGCAAAAGCGCGGTCTGGGTCGCGAACCAGTACGCCGGCACGGTCGCGCGGATCGACCCGGCGACGGACAGCGTGGCCCGAACGATCAGCGTCGGAAGTCTCCCTCAGGGAGTCGCGATCGCTGACGGGCTGGTGTGGGTCGGCGCGCGCGCCGCCGCCACCAGCCATCGCGGCGGGACGCTGACCGTGCTGGGCACGGGCGTGGCCGACACGCTGGACCCGACCCTACCGTAAACGCCCTGGGCGTGCTGCCGCTCACCAACGATGGCCTGACCGCATACCAGCAGGTGGGTGGCAGCGGGTCCGTGCAACTGGTGCCCGACCTGGCCGTATCGCTGCCGTTCCCGACCGATGGGGGCACCACGTACACGTTTACCGCTGCGGCGGGGGATCCGCTACTCGGACGGCGAGCTGGTCAGACCGGAGGACTTCCGCCGGGCGCTCGAGCGCGACCTGATCCTGGGACCCAACTCGAACTACGGTGACCTGTTCGCCGACGTCCTCGGCGGCGCAGCGTGCGCGGCGCATCCCAGCCACTGCGACCTCTCGCAGGGCGTGGTCACCGACGACGCCGCCAATACGGTGACGTTTCACCTCGTCGCGCCGGATCCCGATTTCCTGGCGCGGCTGACCCTACCGGACGCGTTCGCCGTGCCCGCCGACACGCCAATGCACAACATCGGCTTTCACCCGCTGCCCGCCACCGGCCCGTACAAATGGGGCTTCATCTCCCGAGACGAAGTGGTGCTGGTGCGCAACCCCAACTTTCACGAATGGTCGCACGCCGCCCAACCCGACGGGCTACCCCGATCAGATCGTCTTTCGTCACGTCGCCAGCCAGGCGGACGAACTAACCGCGATCGAGCAAGGCAAGGCCGACGTCGGCCTGGACGGCGTTCCCGCGGGGAGCGTCAACCAGCTGCAATTGCGGTTCGCCAAGCAGTTGTACACGAACCCCACCGACAGCGTGAATTGGCTGGTCCTGAACACCCGGGTCGCGCCGTTCAACGATCTCCGGGTGCGCCAGGCGCTCAACTACGCCATCGATCGTGGCAAGATCACTCGCCTGCTCCAGACAGGCGGCCAGCCGACGTGCCAGATGCTGACGCCCTTCATCCTCGGCTACCGGCCCTACTGCCCCTACACGCTGAACCCCAACCCATCCGGCACCTGGACCGCGCCCAACCTCGCCGAGGCCAGGCGCCTGATCGCCGCCACCCACACGCGCGGCACGCCAGTCACGATCTGGAACCTCGACGCGGAACTACACCTTGATCGAGCCGTACCTGACCTCGCTCCTTGACCGGCTCGGATATCCAACCAGAATCAAGAACCTTGACTCGAACCCGTTCCCCAACGCGCAGACGCAATTCGCCGACTCGCGCACACGAGCCCAAGCGGCCGTTACCACCATCCTCACCCCATATCCCTCCGCCGCCGCGATCATCCAGGCCAACTTCGCCTGCCGATCGTTTATCCCCGACTCGCCGGGAAACGCAAACTCGGCGGAGTTCTGCGACCCCCAACTCGACGCGCAGGTCAACACCGCGCTCGCGGCCGAAAGCAACAACTCTCCCCACGCGGCCGCACTATGGGCACAGGCCGACCAGACCGCCACCGACCAAGCGCCAGCTGTCCCCCTCAATATCCCGAACAACATCTCCCTCGTCTCCGCGCGCGTCGGCAACTACCAATACAGCCTCACCGAAGGCTTGGGCGTGCCGGTCGACCAACTCTGGGTCCGCTAGATACGCTCCAGCCCTACTCTCCCCGACGCCCTCATCCGGGAACCGCCCTCACAGGCCCTGAAGCTCCAACAGCGGCGGTCGGCAGACTCTGACGGTCGACTTCCCCTTCACCAGGAGCTGCACCAGCACGGGATTGGCGAGACCTCAGGCAGGGTCGGCGGCGAGGCGCCGGTGCCGGCCTTCCAGCCGGTGGTTTCCTCGCCGCCGCCCTCCGAACCGGACCGGATACCGGCGGCCTTTGTTCGGCGGGATCCGGCCGACGTGATGACCGGGCATCGTTGCCGGCGAGCGCGGGCGGCCGGCGGCGTCCAACAACTACTGAGCAGACATGGCTCCCTCCTTTGCAGAGCGAACTGGTTTGCCGCCTGCTCTAGTCGACGCGGCCGTCTGAAACAGTCCCGGAGTCCGTCAGCCGGTACAACGCCCGCGTGGACCCGTTCCGGCCGCGATGAGAAGGACGCGCGTCAACCGGTCGATCGACACCACAAGGACGTCGTGCTCGACCCGTTCTACGGCGCGCAGGCGAACAACGCACACGACGCCCAGGGCGCCGTGGCGAGCCCACCTTCGCCGGCGCCGTGAAAGCCACGCCGCCTGCTCACGCACCCGCGCCAGATGGCGCCCGTCGTAGCTTCTGGTCTTCGTCTCGACCGCGACGACGACCCCGGTCGGCGCGATCGCCACCGAGTCGATGTCTCCCCGCCCCTGCCACGGCAGCGAGTGCCGCAGCCGCCAGCCTTCCGCCTGCAGAGGCGCGAGCGCGCGCCTCGCCTCGTCCTCCGAGCGGGCGCCGACTCGACTGCGACCAGCGAGCGAAAGCCAGTGCCGAGCGTAGAGACCGAGCCCTACGGCCACTAGGAGCAGCAGGCCGCCGAGCGCCGGCGCTACCGCGCTCGCGCCTACAAGCCCGCACAGCGCGGCAATGACGCTTCCCATGCCTGCCTTCCCGGCGTCAGAGAGCCGGCGATACTGCTGGCGACGCGCGTAGTTCACGCTGCGACCGCCTCGAGTTCGTAGCCACCGCCGAACGCGCTCTCGCTCTCGGTTAATTGCTCGATCGTCCCACCGGCACCAGACGGTCCCCGTAGCGTCCGGTACCGGGCCAAGCTACGCCTTTTGCGAGCATGCTTTTCGCGGTATTGGTCCGCGAATGGACCAGAAGAAAACGAAAAAGCCGTAACCGTTCAGTCGTCGGGGCCTTGGGCAGGGATTCCTGCTTGTTGCAGCGAATCTTGCGAGCATGGAGCGTGCCGAGGCGGAGGCGATTTATGACGCCGGCCGCGAGGTGTGCGTGCAGTTCATTCTCGATCTCGCTGCGCGCGTGGAGGCGCTGGAGGAGCGGTTGAGTCGGTTGGAGGCCCGGGCGCGTCAGGATTCGCGCACGAGTTCGAGGCCGCCATCGTTGGATCCACCGAAGACGCGGGCGCAGCGGCGGGCGGAGGCGCGCGCGAAGGCGAAGGAGTTCATGCGCGGGGAGGGCGAGCAGCGCAAGGCGGGCGGTCAGCCGAGCCATTGCGGTGCGGGCCGGGAGCTACGTCCGGAGGATCAGATCGATGAGATCGTCGATCACTACCCGGACGCGTGTGGCGGGTGCGGTCGCGCGTTTGCTGACAGCGAGCGGCTGCCCAGGCGGCAGTTCGGTCGCCACCAGGTCGCGGAGTTGCCGCCGATCAGCGTGATCTGGACCGAGCATCGCACGCACCAGCTGCGTTGTCCGGAGTGTCGCTCGCGGACCAGCGCCGGGTTGCCTGACGGGATCGGTGGCTGCGCGTTCGGGCCGAGATTGCAGGCCGCGGTCGTGACTTTGACTGCCCGGCACCGTGTCTCGCGCCGCGGGATCTGTGAACTCGCGCGTGACCTGTTCGGCGTGACGCTCTCGACCGGCAGCGCGGATGCGATCTGCCAGCGCGCCTCAGACGCTTTGGCCGGCCCGCACCTGCAGTTGCAGGACTGGGTACTGGATCAGAGCGCTGTGCATGTCGATGAGACCGGCTGGCGAACCCGCGGTGCGGGCCGCGCGTTGTGGACCGCGACCACGCTGGATGCGGCGTTCTTTGTGATCGCCGAGCACTGCAACCGCGAGCAGTTCAACGCGCTGATCGGCCCCTACCCAGGAATCGTGATCTCCGATCGCTGGAACGGCTACAGCCATCTCGACCCCAACCAGCGCCAAGTGTGCTGGTCGCACCTCCAACGCGACTTCCGCCGCCACGCCGACGGCCTGGCCGAGCAGAAGGCCTTCGGCGAGAAGGGATTCCCGCTCACCAAGCAGGTGTTCGCCGCCTGGCGCGCCTACCAGCACGAGCACCACGACCGCGACCGCCTCCAGGCCGAGATCGCACCGATCCAAGCCGAGCTACGACAACTGCTCCAAGACGCCAGCCCAAAGCGCCAACGCAATCGCTGGCACCGCCAGTTCGCCAACAACCTGCTCAAGGTCCGGCCCGCGCTCTGGACCTTCACCCGGATCGATGGGATCGAACCGACCAACAACCCCGCCGAGCGCGCGCTCCGCGGACCCGTGATCCACCGAAAACTCTCGCTCGGCACCCAAAGCGAAACCGGCGAACGGTTCGCCGAGCGCGCGCTCTCCGCAGCCACCACCTGCCGCATGCAACACCGCTCGCTGTTCACCTACCTCAGCGAACTCCTCACCGCACACAATCGCGGCGACCCATTCCCCGCGCTCACCTAAGCAGGCCCCGGGGACTGAACGCTTACAAAAAGCCCCGCGCTAGCAGGGCTTTTGTGAGTACCGCTACCGGGATTCGAACCCGGGTTTCCGCCGTGAGAGGGCGGCGTCCTAGTCCCCTAGACGATAGCGGCGGGAGACGGACCTGAGTGTGGCTGCCGCGGCTCTCGCCTGCGCCCGGACTGGGGCACGAAGAGGGTCACATAGGCCTGCATCAGCGTAGCGGCAAGGCTACCGTGCATGGCGAGCCGGCGGTTCACGAGTTGGTGGCATGTCCGCTGGCGGGGGTTGACAGCGTCGCGGCCGCGCGGATAGGCGCCGTCTTGCGGTCGACCGATCCCTTCAAACCGGCCAACTCTGTCAGCGACGCATTGCGGGGAAGCGCCCGTCGGGCGTTTCTGATCGACGGCGCCGGGATCATCGCTGCCGGGTCGCTGGCCGGCGGCCTGCTGACGTCCGGGCGGACGTGGACTCGAGCCGCGGACCTCACCGAACCGGCACCGTCCCAGGTCGACGCGCTGTGCGTCTACGGGTCGTGCTTCACGTGCACCACGAGCTTCCGGCACCGGGGCGAAACGAGGTCGTCGTCCGGCGCCGGCAGCGGGTGCTCGCCAAGCGTGACGTGAGGGTGCGCTAGCCGGGCGCCGATCCGCGTCTGCGTTCACAGCAGCACCCCCGCCGGCCCAGGCTTTCCAGGGGTTTCCGTCCGGGGACGGGCGTACTCTACGAACATGTGTTCGGTCAGCATCGAACCCCACTGCCGCCCGCGGCCTGCTAGTTTGGGGCAGCCCGCGGCTGTGGTGAAATTGGTATACACGCGGCGTTCAGGTCGCCGTGCCCTTACGGGCGTGGAGGTTCGAGTCCTCTCAGCCGCATCGGAGTGCCAGACGCATTCGGGGAATACTGTGCTCGCCACGCCGGACCTCGCTGACGTCGGCGCGAGGCGACCCAAGCCTCAACGCGGCTCGGCATCCCGCGGCGAACGCTATCGGACGGCTGGGGGGCGCTGTTTCGCACTCGACCGAGGTGGACAACGGTCTTGCCCACCAGCGCGGCCGGCTACAGCCAGCCCTTCTCCTCCGCGACGCGCACGGCCTCCGCCCGGTTTCGGGCATCGAGCTTCTGCATCGCCGATGAGAGGTGGTTGCGCACGGTTCCGGGCGAGAGGTAGAGCGCCTGGGCGAGATCGGCGACGGTGGCGTGCTGGCGCGAGGCCAGAAGGACCTCGTGCTCGCGCGGGGTCAGTGGGCTGTCGCCCTGGCTGAGCGCCGCCGCCGCGAGCCCGGGGTCCACGACGCGCTCGCCGGCGACGGCGCGGCGGATCGCAGCCGCCAGCTCGGTGGCGGGCGCGTCCTTGAGCAGGAATCCGGCCGCCCCGCCCTCCATTGCGCGGCGCAGATAGCCGGGCCGGCCGAACGTGGTCAGGATCAGGATGCGGCACTCAGGAAGGGCTCGGCGGAGCTCGTCCGCCGCGTCGAGTCCAGTCGACCCAGGCATCTCAATATCCAATAGAGCCACGTCGGGCGTGGACGCGACGGCGGCGGCGAGCACCTCGTCGCCGCGAGACGCCTGAGCCACGACCTCGATGTCGGGTTCTAGGTCGAGAAGGCTGGCGAGCGCCCCGCGGACCATCGTCTGGTCCTCGGCGAGGAGTACGCGGATCACGCCGGCAGCACTCGCGTCACGCCCGCGAGACCGGGACCATGACGGCGAGCCGGTAACCGCCACCGGAGAGCGAACCTGCCTCGATCCATCCGTTGAGCAGTGCTGCGCGCTCGGCCAGCCCCGCGATCCCGTGCCCTCCCCGCGCGCGTGCACTGCCGCCATTGCCGGCGCCTTTGTGCGCCACACCGCCACCGGGGACGCCGGCACCGCCCGCCACGCCGGCACCGACTCCGGCACCGTCCGTCTCGCCACCGGGAACGCCGGCACCGTTGCCGTTGGTCGCCCCACCGTGGCCGTCGTCGATCACCTCGACGCCGGCGTCGGTGAGGCTGGCGCTGACCTTGAACGTGCAGTGGTGGGCGCCGCTGTGGCGGATCACGTTGGTGGCGCCCTCCCGGACGGCCCAGGCGAGGACGGCTTCGACGGCGGGATCGAGGGACGCGCGGGACTCCTGGACGTCGGCCTGGATGCCTGCGGCTGAGAGGGCCATGCGGGCGCCGGCGAGCTCACCGTCGAGCGTCGGTTGGCGGTAGCCGCTGACCGCGTCGCGGACCTCGCCCAGCGCGGTGCGCGCGACGCCCTCGAGCTCGGCGACCTCTCGCGCGGCGGCAGGCGGGCCGTCGGCGAGCAGCCGGCCGGCGAGCTCGGCCTTGAGCGCGATGACGGAGAGCGAATGGCCGAGCAGGTCGTGAAGATCGCGGGCGAACCGCTCGCGCTCCTCGGCGACCGCCATGTCGGCTAGCTCGGCGCGGGCGTCGTTGAGCTCCATGTTGCGGACGCGAAGGTCGCGCATGACGAGCATCAGCGTCCCGATCCCGGCCGAGCTTGCGACGTAACTGATCACGGTGCCGCCGTCTGCGCCCCCGATCGCCGAGCAGACACCCGCGAGCACCGCGCACGCCACCACCGCGGGGAAACCGGCCGCCGTCACGAGCGCCGCGCACGCGGCGCAGTACGTGAACAGGAAGCCCCAGCCCGGCGCCTGCCAGATCGTCAGCGCGGCCGAAACGGCCAGCATGATCGTGAACAGCAGCAGCGGCGTCGGGGTTCGGGGGTTACCGCGCCAGTGCAGAACGAGAATCACGTAGCAAGCGACGAACACCGCGGCGCCCGCGATCACCAGGACCTGCTCGAGCGGCGTGCCTTTCTTGCCGATCGCGTTCGCGAGCGGGAACACGATGAACGCCAGCCACACGATCGCGGCCACCGCCCGTACCGCGGTTGGGTTTCGGCTGTCCAGCGGGTACGCGCCGAACGGCAGGTGCCGTAGGCCGCGACGGGATCGACGGGAGCGGTTGGCCGCCTCGCCGGCGGCCCCTGCGCACTCGTGTCCGTCTGTGGTCACCGCACCTCGCCCTGCGGCTGGCGCAGGAACCGCAGCATCAGGAAGATCCCGATCACCGTCCAGATCGCCAGTACCTGCAGATCCTGCGAGTTGAAGCCAGCGCCTACCGTCCGGGGGTCGAACGCGTGCTGGAGCCCGTCGGCAAGCGCCCTGACCGGGAAGAGCTTGGCGATGTCGATCAGTGCCTTCGGCATCCCGTCCGTAGGGAACCAGATGCTCGAGATGAACGTCAACGGCAGGATCAGCAGGTTCACCACCACCGGCGCGGCCTCGGCGTTCGGGATCAGTCGCGTTATGCCGATCCCGAGCGATGTGAACACGGCGGTTCCCAGCACAAGTGTCAACAGCAGGCCGGGGATCGTCGAGCCGCGGAGGTGAACACCGTAGGCGCCGACGCCGAGCGCCAGCGTGATCGCGGTCATCAGCAGCACGATCACCAGCGTCGAGCCGATCCGAGCCGCGACGTACGCCCACGGCGGCAGCGGCGTGCCCTGCATACGCTTGAGCACCCCCTGGTCGCGGAGGATCGCGGTGCTGATCGCCATGTTGACGAACGTCGTGGCGATCAGGCCGTAGGCGAGGATCCCGGGGACGAAGAAGTCGTCGTAGGGGATCCCGCCGCGGCTCGAGATGTGCGCTCCCTTGTCGAGCGAACCGAAGATCACCAGGAACATCAGCGGGAACGCGAACGTGAAGATCCCGCGCCCGCGGTTGCGCCAGTAGGCGCGCTGCTCGTAGCGGACCTGCCATCCGATCAGGCCGAGGTCGCGCTTCATCGACGATGTGGCGACAGCGCTCATCGAACCACCTCCTCGGCGGTGTGAGTCGGATCGACGGACCGGGTGAGCTCGAGGTAGATGTCCTCGAGCGTCGGCTGGCTGACCGAGAAGTGCCCGAGGTCGACATCGTTGTCGACCGCCCAGGTGGTGACCCGCTGCGCCGCCACCACCGCCTCCTTAGTCAGCACCAGCACGCGATCACCCTCGAGCGAGCGCTGCTCGCACGGAACGTCGGGAAGATCGCCGAGCGACCACTCGGACGGCAGAGTGAAGCGGATCTCGGCCGGCCGCAGGTCGCGGCCGCCCAGTTCCTCGGGCCGTCCGAGCGCGATGATCTCACCGGCGTTCATCACCGCGACGCGATTGGCCAGATGCTGTGCCTCGTCCATGTAGTGGGTCGTCAGGAACACGGTCTTGCCGAGGTCGCACAGTGAGCTGATCGTCGACCACGCCTGCCGGCGCGCCACCGGGTCAAAGCCGGTGGTCGGCTCGTCGAGGAAGATCAGATCGGGCTCCCCCACGAGCGCGAGTGCCAGGTCGAGCCGCCGGCGCTGACCGCCGGATAGGTTCCGCGCGCGCGTGTCACGCTTCTCGCCAAGCTCCACCAGATCGATCACTTCGTCGATCGGGCGGCGGCGCAGGTGATAGCGGCCATACATCTCGATCAGTTCCCTCACTGTCAGGTCGTTCTGCACGCCGCACTCCTGGAGCACGATCCCGACGCGCTCGTGGAACTCGCGCTCGGAGCGCGCGGGATCCATGCCCAGCACTCTCACGTCGCCGTTAGTGCGCTTTCGGTAGCCCTCGAGGATCTCGACGATCGATGTCTTGCCCGCCCCGTTTGGTCCCAGCACACAGAACACCTCACCCCGTGCAACTTCGAAGCTAACCCCGCGCACAGCCTCCACCTCGCCATACGACCTACGCAGATCGCGCACCTCGATGGCGAGCCCTTCTGTCTGTGTATGGGCTGTTGTCATGCCAGGCAGCGTAGGCGTCGCCAGCCGATCTCGTAAGTGGCGCCCGGCCGAAATCCGGGATGACAAAAGTCACGGGCGGGCGCGAGAGACCCGGCCGGAGCGCCCGCATCCCAACCCTGAGCTGCAGCCGTGTAACGCCCGCCGCCCAACCCTGAGCTGCAGTCGTGTAACGCCCGCCGCCCAACCCTGAGCTGCAGTCGTGTAACGCCCGCAGCCCGACCCTAAGCTGCAGCCGCTACGGCTGGTAGTTCCAGAGCTGAACGACTTCGGTCTCGCGCTCGTAACCGAGCGTGCAGATCGTCCCGGTCTTGAGCGCGAACCGGGCGCCCGCGGCCGGCTCCATCCGCAGCCAGCGCGCGGTCAGGACCCGGAAGATGTGACCGTGGGCGAATGCCAGCGCGTCGCCGTCGCCCGAGCGCAGCCGCTCGATCGCGCGATCCGCCCGCGCACCCACGTCGGCCGGCCGCTCACCGCCGGGACAGCCGTCGGTCCACAGGTTCCAGCTCGGGTTCGTCTCGCGGATCTGGGGCGTCGTGAGGCCCTCGTAATCGCCGTAGTCCCACTCCCGCAAGTCCTCGCAGATCTCCGCCCGGTCGGCAAAGCCCGCGATCTCGCACGTCTCGCGGGCCCGCAGCAGCGGGCTCGTGAGCACGAGCGAGAAATCCCAGCCGCCGAGCGCCGGTGGCAGGCGCTGCGCCCGTTCTCGGCCCTTCTCGGTCAATGGCAAATCGGTGCGGCTCGTGTGCTGGCCGCTCAAGCTCCACTCGGTCTCGCCATGGCGAACCAGAACTATCTCCATCCCCGTACCCCCCCCGGTCCCGTCGGCGGCTCAGGCGTCGCCGGCGTCGTAGGCCTCGCGCGCGATCATGTCGCGCGCCTGATCCTCCTCGAGCGACGCCTCGTCGCCATGCTCGGCCTCGTGATGCGCTTGGACCTGGCGCAGCAGCTCGTCGTCGGTCGCAGCCGCCAGCGGCTCACCGCAGACGTTGCACTCGATCACTCGCTTGGACATGACCCGCTCACTTCCTCTGGGCTTTCAACGATTGACTGTTGGCCCGGGCATCGCCCGTTGCGGCGGACTCGGACTCGACCTCGTGCGCCGCGAGCAGCGCCGCGCCGAGCACACCCGCGCGCACGCCGTGCCACGCGAGGCGGATGCTGGTGCGTCTCCCAAGGCCCGGCACCACGTACCCGAGCGCCACGCGCTTGGCGGTCTCGAGCAGCCGCTCGCCGGCCCGGGCCGCACCCCCGCCGATCACGACCTCCTCGGGGTCGAACGTGTTGATCGCGTTGGCGATCCCGATCCCGACTCGCTCGGCCCAGATCTCGATGATCCGCTGGGCGGCGGCATCGCCGTCCTCGGCGGCATGGACGGCCTCGGCGCCGGCAACCGGCTTGCCCGCCGCCTTCAGCTGTCCGAGCTCGGAATCCGGCTCGGACTCCGCGGCCTCGGTGACGAGCTTGTCGAGCGCGTGACCGGCCGCCACCGACTCGAGCGACCCGGGCTCCGGGAAGTGGCCGGTCGGAGCCGGCACCGAAGTTCCTCTGAGGTCGAGCCCGACGAGCGTGTGCCCGAGCTCGCCGGCGCCGCCCGTGGCCCCGCGGTAGATGCGGCCGCCGAGCACGATCCCGCCCCCCACTCCCGTCCCGATCGTGATCATCACCAGGTTGTGCGCGACCAGCCGGAGCTCTGAGTCGTGCGCCTCCGCCAGCGCGGCGACCGTCGCGTCGTTGTCCACATACACGGGCACGCCGAGTCGCTCTCCCAACACCGAACGCAACGCCACGTCCTTCAACGGGATGTTGACCGAGGACACGACGCGGCCCGTCTCGAAATCGACGATCGAGGGAACGCCTATGCCAATCGCCGCGAGGTCGTCACGCCTCATCTTGTTGACCATCGCCACCAGCTGGTCGATCAGCGCGCCGCTACCGGAGCGGTCGGTCGGGAGCAGCAGCGACTCGCCGAAATCGCGGCCGTGGAGCGGCGCCACCGCGACCTTCGTGCCGCCGAGATCGACGCCGATGACCGAGCTCATGACCGCCCCGCCGCGGGCCCCAGACCCGAGGCCGCCGCCGGGTCGAGCAGCACCTTGACCTCCTTCGTCAGCGGCACCAACAGCGACGAGGGCACGTGCGGATCCGGCTTGGCTCGGGGACCGAAGACCGCAGCGACCGCCTCGGCCTTGGACTCCCCTGTCACGAGAAACACCACTTGACGAGTATTCGCAAGCCGAGGGAAGGTCATCGTCACTCGCGGAACGAACGGCTCCAGGCCGGCCTGCTCGACGCCGACCACCGAACGCGACCGCTCCGAGAGCGACTCCTGGTCCGGGAACAGCGAGGCGCAGTGCCCGTCGGACCCCATTCCGAGCAGCACGAGGTCGAACCGCGGAGACCCGGCTTCACGCAGCGCACGCTCGTAGTCCTCGGCCGCATCACGCGGCCCCAACTCCCCCTTCATTCGATGGATCGCCGGCAACCCCAGGTCGCCAAGCGGGTCGAACATCGCGGCCTTCGCCAGGCCGTAGTTCGAGCGCTCGTCGTCGGGCGGCACGCACCGCTCGTCGCCGAACCACATCGTGCACCCCGACACATCGATGCCGACGGCTCGAACCGCGTCGACGAATTCCCCATACGCCGCCCGAGGCGTCGAGCCGCCCGTGAGCACGATGTGCCCCCCGCCCGCGGCCACGCCGACGAGCATGGCCGAGCACGCCCGACCGGGATCGTCCACGACGTCGATCTCAACCGGCATGCGTCAAGAATCCCCTGGCAACTCCGAGCGCCGGCCCGTAGGTGGGGTCGCGCAGCAACGCCTGCCTGACCCCTTCCCCGAGGATTCCGCCCTCGCCGCGGGACGCCCCCAGCACCAACCAGCGTGTGCTCGCCGTGGTCAGGAACCTCTTCGCGGGCGAGTAGTCCGCCCTCGGCGCGGTCCAGCGAGAGCGCGTACCCATCGGCGGTCACGGTGATTCCGGCGAGTCCTGGTACCTCCTGATCTGCCGTCTCGAGCCTGATGTCGATGTAGCGCGAGCCGCTGGTGTAGGCCCGCCCACGCATTCCGGCGCCGTTCGCCGAGACCAGCGGCCGGGTGTCCCAGTGCAGCCGGGACGCGAGCCACCCGACGAGCAGCAGCGCGCTCGCGGTCGAGCTCGACTGATGGCGGATCGTGAACCCGTCGATCGCCGCCAGCTCCGGCCGGCGCGCGGGCGGGTCGAAGCTCGCCGCCAGGCGCTCGCGCCACGGGGTGGTGCGCAGCCACGCGAGGTCGACAACATACGCCGACTTCAGCTCCTCCTGCGCGAGCGCGAGACCCTCGTCCGCGTCGGGCATATCGTCGGAGTCGAGCAGTATCACGTCGGTTATGCCGCGCAGCGCCGTAACGGCGTCGGCGTGACCGTGCGGGCACCACAGCACGGTCGGCAGTTCGGACACCACGACCGGATCGACGATCGTCTCGAGCCCACTAAGGTGCTCGGTCCCCATGTCGATCTCGACGTTCTCGCGCATCACCCCGAAGCCGCCGCCGGGCGAGTCCTCGTAGCTCATCACCGCCACCGCGTCGAGCGTGTCCCGTCCCTCCTCGACCGCGCACAGGATCGTGCGGGAGGCGTGGTAGCGGCCGACCCGCTCGAGCCGGTTGGCGATCTCGCCCTTCCACGAGCGGTCGACCACCACCACCAGGTTCAGCACGCGGGCGGGAGCAAGCGCCTGGTTCGCGGCGTGCCGCTCCCGCAGCATCTCGCGCAGCGCCGCCTCGATCGCGTCCGGGTTCGTGTCGCGCTCAGACCAGACGTCTTCGCTCACAGCCGGTGCCACTTCCGGTCGCCTTCGAGCAGCGCGTCAGCCTCCGGAGGCCCGGCCGATCCAGCCGGATATTGAGGGACGGGCGTCGTCGTGTCCTCGTGCCAGGCGGTGAGGATCGGGTCGATGATCTCCCACAGCGCCTCGATCTCGTCGCCCCTGGTGAACAGCGTCGCGTCGCCCCGCATGGCATCAAGGATCAGACGCTCGTACGCCTCGGGCGACTCGGACATGAACGACGTGCCGTAACGGAACTCCATGTTGACCGGGCGGATCCGCATCCGCGTGCCGGGGATCTTCGCTCCGAGGGAGACCGACACGCCCTCATCGGGCTGCAGGGTCAGGATGATCTGATTGGCCTGGACCCCGACCGAGCCGGTGCTCTGGAACGCGAGGTGCGGTACGGGCTTGAGCGTCACGACGATCTCGGTGACCTTGCGCGCCAGCTGCTTGCCGGTCCGCAGGTAGAACGGAACGCCCGCCCAGCGCCAGTTCGACACATGCAGGCGCAGGGCGGCGTACGTCTCGGTACGGGAGTCGGCGGCGACGCCCTCCTCGTCGTGGTAGCCGATCACGCGCTTCCCGCCTACCGTCCCGGGGCCGTACTGTGCCCGGACGGCCATCCGGGGCACCTCGGAAACCGCAGGCGGGACGATCGCCTCGAGCACCTTCAGCTTCTCGTCGCGCACCCGGTCGGCGGTGAACGCGGTCGGCGGCTCCATTGTCAGCAGCGCGAGCAGCTGCATCATGTGATTCTGGACCAGGTCGCGCAGCGCACCGGCTCCCTCGTAGTAGCCGGCGCGGCTGCCGATCCCGATGTCCTCGGCGGCGGTGATCTGCACGAAGTCGATGAAGTTCCGGTTCCACACGGGCTCGAACAGCGCGTTGGCGAACCGGAGTGCCATCAGGTTCTGCACCGTCTCCTTGCCCAGGTAGTGGTCGATCCGGAAGACCTGGGACTCGTCGAACACGTCGAGCACCTCGGCATTGAGCTGGCGCGCCGAAGCGAGGTCGTACCCGAACGGCTTCTCGATCACGATCCGCGTCTCCGCATCGCGCTCGCGATTCAGGCCGCCAGCGCCGAGCTTCCCCGCGATCACCGGGAAGAACTGAGGTGCGGTCGACAGATAGAAGACGCGGTTCAGCTCCTGCCCGGCGCGATCGTCGAACTCCCGCAGGACCCGATGGAGCTGGGTGTAAACGTCGTCATCGTCGAACGCGCCCGGTACATAGCGCATGTCGTCGATCAGGCCGTTCAACACCTTCGGATCCGGGCGGCGGCGCGAGAAGCGCTCGATCGACTCACGCGCCATCTCCCGGAAGTCGTCGTGCTCCTGCTCGCGACGGGCCACGCCGACCATCTCGAACCGCTCCGGCAGGGCGCCCTCGTGGGCGAGGTTGTATAGCGCGGGCAGCAGTTTGCGGTGCGCAAGGTCACCGGTGGCGCCGAAGATCACGAGCGCGGTCGGGCGGACGGGCAGCCGCTCGAGCCCTTCGATGAGCGGATTGTCCTGTTCGACCTCGGCGGCGACGGCTGCGCTCTGCATCCATTAGCTCCCTTCGAGGATGGCGGTGATCCGGTTGGTCAGGGCTCGGACGGCCTCTATGGGGTCGAGTTCGAGCTCGGTTCTCGCCAGCAACCGGGGATTCAGCTCGGTGACGGTGCTCATGTCGGTCTCTTCGAACTAGTCGGCGCCGGTCGAGCTCGCGCGCTTGACGGCCGCGCGTCCCGCGTCGGCGACGTGCTCGGGAGTCAAGCCGAAGTGCTTGTAGAGGGCGCCCGCGGGCGCGGACGCGCCGAATCCCTCCATGCCGATCGCCTCGCCGAGCTCGCCCACCCACTGGTGCCAGCCGAACGTGGCGGCGGCTTCGAGCGACACCCGAGCGCGGACCTGCGGCGGCAGCACCTGATCGCGGTACTCGGCGTCCTGGGCGGCGAAGTTCTCCATGCACGGCATGCTCACGAGCCGCGTCGCGATCCCGTCGGCCTCGAGCGCGTCGGCGGCGCGGGCGCAGATGTGGACCTCGGTGCCGCTGGCGATCAGGATCAGCTGCGGCGGCTCGGGCTCGTTGACCGAATAGCGGAGCACATAGGCGCCCCGGTCGATCGCGTCGGCGGGGATCGCCGCCGGGTCCCAGGTGGGAATCCCCTGGCGCGAGAGCACGAGCGCGGTCGGGTGATCGGTCGACTTGATCGCGTAGTGCCAGGCGAGCGCGGTCTCGTTCGCGCCGGCGGGCCTGACCACCCGCAGCACCGGCATCGCCCGTAATCCGGCGAGCTGCTCGATCGGCTGGTGCGTGGGGCCGTCCTCGCCGAGCCCGATCGAGTCGTGGGTGAACACGAAGATCGACGGCAGGTGCATCAACGCGGACAGCCGAATCGATCCGCGCATGTAGTCGCTGAACGTGAAGAACGTGGAACCGTAGGCGCGCATGTAATGGAGCGTCATACCGTTGACGATCGCCCCCATCGCGTGCTCGCGGATCCCGAAGTGGAGGTTCCGGCCTCCGTACGAGCCGCCCTCGACGCTGTCCGCGCCGGCAACCAGCGTGAGCGTCGACGGCGCCAGGTCGGCCGACCCTCCGACGAGCTCGGGAACCTCGGCCGCGGCCCACTGGAGCACGGTCTCAGAGGACTTGCGGGTCGCGGTCATCGAATCCGACGCGTGGAACTTCGGCACCTCCCGGTCCCACCCTTCGGGCAGCTTGCCGGCGATCATCCGCTCGAGCTCTGGGGCAAGCTCTGGATGCGCCTCCGCGTAGGCATCGAACCGCCCGCGCCAGTCGGACTCGAACTCCTCACCGCGCTCGATGCAGCGGCGGAAGTGCTGGAGCGCGTCCTCGGGCACGAAGAACGGCTCGAGTGACGGCCAGCCCATGTGCTCCTTGGTGAGCTTCACCTCCTCCTCGCCCAGCGGCGAGCCGTGGGCGCCGGCGGTGTCGTGCTTGTTCGGGCTGCCCTGGGCGATGTGGGTCCGGACGATGATCAGCGACGGCTTGTCCTCGACGGCGATCGCGGTCTCGAGCGCGCGCTGAAGGTTGTCGAGCCCGATGTCCTCCTCGAGGTCCTGGACGTGCCAGCCGTACCCTTCGTAGCGCTTGCCGACGTCCTCGGTGAACGCGAGCTTGGTGTCGCCCTCGATCGAGATGTGGTTCTGGTCGTAGAACGAGATCAGCCGGCCGAGGCCGAGGTGTCCGGCCAGCGAAGATGCCTCGCCGGAGATCCCCTCCTCGAGGTCTCCGTCGGACGCGATCACGAACGTCCGGTGATCGACGATCTCGTGGCCGGGGCGGTTGAACCGGGCCGCGAGCATCCGCTCGGCCAGCGCCATCCCGACGGCGTGGGAGATCCCCTGCCCGAGCGGGCCCGTTGTCACCTCGATGCCGGGGAGGTCGCCGTACTCGGGATGGCCCGCGGCCATCGAGCCCAACTGGCGGAACTGCTCGAGGTCCTTCTCGAGGCTGACGTCGTAGCCGGCGAGATACAGGGTCGAGTACAGCAGCATCGACGCGTGTCCGCACGAGAGCACGAACCGGTCGCGATCGGGCCACTTCGGATGGCTGGGGCTGTGGCGCATGACCCGCGCGTACAGGACGTACGCGACCGGAGCCAGCGCCATCGGCGTTCCCGGGTGGCCGGAGTTCGCCTTCTGCACGCCGTCCATCGCCAGCGTGCGGATCGTGTCGACGCACAGCCTGTCCAGCGTGGTGGTGTCCGTCGCGGTCACGGGCGCAGCATAACCCGATCGTGCTCTCGGAAAGAAACGGGCCGGTGAATTGCCGCGACCTCAGCCAAACAGGACGTCGAAGTGCTCGTACTCCTCGACGGGCACGTGCCGCACCTGTGCGACGGCGTCGGCAAGCGCCACCATCTCGACCTTGGTCGAGTGCAGCGCGGCCATCATCCCCCACCCGCCGGCGTGCGCAGCGTCGATCGCCGCGAGCCCGAGCCTGGTCGCCAACACCCGGTCGAACGCCGTCGGGGTGCCGCCGCGCTGAACGTGTCCGAGCACCGTGGCGCGGGTCTCGAAGCCGGTCCGGATCTCGATCTCTCGCTCGAGCGCGTATCCGATCCCGCCCAGCCGGGCATGGCCGAACTCGTCCAGCGAGCCGGTTTCCGCCACCGGCATCGTCCCCTCCTTCGGCATCGCGCCCTCGGCCGCGACGACGATCGAGAAGTAGCGCCCGCGGGCGTGGCGCCGGTCGATCAGCCGGCACACCTCGCCGATGTCGAACGGGATCTCCGGGATCAGGATCACGTCCGCGCCGCCGGCCACGCCCGAATGCAGCGCGATCCATCCCGCCGTCCGGCCCATCACCTCGACGACGAGGATCCGGTTGTGGCTCTCCGCGGTCGTGTGCAGCCGGTCGATCGCCTCGGTCGCGATGTGCAGCGCGGTGTCGAACCCGAACGTCACATCGGTCCCGCCGAGATCGTTGTCGATCGTCTTGGGAACGCCGAGGACGTTGACGCCGTCCTGGTGGAGCCGGTTCGCCACGCCCAGCGTGTCCTCCCCGCCGATCGCGATCAGGCCGTCGAGGCGGAGCTTCTCGAGCGTGGCGCGGACGCGCTGCACTCCGTCGTCACGTTTGTAGGGGTTCGTGCGCGAACTACCGAGGATCGTCCCGCCGCGGGGTAGGATCCCGCGCGTCGACTCGATCGTCAGCTCGCCGTGCGAGTCCTCGAGCACGCCGCGCCAGCCGTCGCGGAAGCCGACCAGCTCGTCGCCGTAGCCGTCGATTCCTTTCCGCACGACCGCGCGGATCACGGCATTGAGCCCGGGGCAGTCGCCACCGCCGGTGAGCATTCCGATCCGCATCGCCGGAAATGCTACGGATCTCGGGCCCGCGGGCGCAGCCGCTTGCAGAACTCCCGGAAAACGGCGGTTACGCTCGAAGGTCGATGCGGGTAGACACAGCCTCAGCATGAAGCTCCCCTCCCTCCCACGCCAGGTCCAGGACCGGAATCGCTGGCTGCTGGCGGCCCTCGGCGGCGCCGGCGCGCTCGCGGCAAGCGGGGGGTTTCAGGTCGCGCACATGCGGCGTATCTCCCGGGACCCCGAGCGCGAGGTGCTCAGCACGCCGCTCCGGGGCCGCGCGCGACGCGTCCCTTCCGCCGACGGGACCGGGCTGCATGTCGAGGTGTTCGGGCCCGAGGACGCCGCGACCGTGGTGCTGGCGCACGGCTGGACCGAGGCGCTCCAGTACTGGGTCTACGTGATCAGGGCGCTGTCGGAGCGCGGGCTGCGGGTTGTCGCATACGACCAGCGGGGCCACGGCGACAGCGAGCCCGCACGCGGCGGCGACTACGCCATCGAGCGCTTCGGCGAGGACGTCGAGGCCGTGCTCAGCGCGTGCGTCCCCGACGGACGGCCGGCGGTCCTCGCCGGCCACTCGCTCGGGGCGATGTCGATCGCGGCCTGGGCCGAGCACCACGACGTCGTGCCGCGGGTCGGTGCGGCCGCCCTGCTCAGCACCGGCGTCGGCGACCTGATCGCCGAGCACCTGCTCGTCCCCCTCCCCGGCATCGCCCGGGCGCTCAACCGAACCGTCTCAGTGCATGGCTTCCTTGGCAACCGGGCGCCGCTGCCGCGGTTCTCGACGCCGCTCAGCTACGCGGCCGTCCGCTACATCGCGTTCGGCCGCGACGCCTCGCCCGCCCAGGTGGCGTTCTTCGAGCGGATGCTCCTCACCTGCCCCCGGACGTTCGCGCCAAGATCGGGCTCGCGATGTCCGAGATGGATCTCCATGACGCCGTGCCGCGGCTGACGGTCCCGACGATCGTCATCGTCGGCGCCGATGACCGCCTGACCCCGCCCGCGCATGCCCGGCGGATCGCCGAGGCGCTGCCGCAGCTGCGGCGCCTGACGGTGCTGCCCGACACGGGCCACATGACGCCGCTCGAGCGACCGGCTGAGGTGACAGCGGCACTCGTCGAGCTCGCGGCGCTGACATCCGCGCGGGTCGCCGTCTGACCTCCTCTGCCAGAGTGTGCGGGTGGGAGTGAGCGCCGTGTCTCATACGTCGTCGTTGTGTCACGTATTGAAAGAGGATCCGGAGCTGGCCGATGCGATTCCGGCCGAGCGCCGGCAGCAGGCCGTCGAAGACTGCACGGCGCCCGAGTTGAAGATCGAGCCGGGTCCCCTGTCCAAGGGGCAGTCGCTCGGCTTTCGCGGCGGCATCGGCGTGCTCGTGATGAGCGGCTTGATGATTCGCCGGGTCGGGATCGAGGGCCGTTACGCGGCCGAGCTGATCGGCGAGGGGGATCTGCTGCGCCCGACGAACGAGAGCGTCTCGCCGCTGCTTCCGCTGACGACGGCCTGGTCGGTGGTCCTGCCGACGCGCCTCGCCACGCTCGATTGCGGGTTCGAGCAACGCCTCGTGCAGTACCCCGAACTGGTGGAGGGCCTGGTCGGACGCGCGATTCTCCGCTCCAAGAATCTGGCCGTCAACATGGCGATCGTCCATCAGGCGCGGGTCGACGTCCGGCTACACATGCTGCTGTGGCACCTCGCCGCCCGCTGGGGGCGGGTCCGCAGCGACGGAACCGTGCTCCGGCTGCGCCTCACCCACACGGTGCTCGCCGACCTCGTGGCCGCGCGCCGGCCGACCGTGACCACGGCGCTGTCGGAGCTGGCCAGGCGGGGTCTGGTCCGGACCGACGGCGAGACGTGGGTGCTGTCGGGCGAGGCGCCGTCGGACCTCCTAGCCTTCGCGCACGCGGTCGCCGCCGATGCCGGCGACAGCACCGCGAGCGCGGACCTGTGAGCTGACCGGTTGCACATCGACCCGTACATCGTTCTCGGGAGCGCCGTCATCGGGCTGCTCGTCGGCATGACCGGGGCCGGCGGTGGGGCGCTGATGACGCCGATGCTGATCCTGCTGTTCGGGGTGACGCCGGCGGCGGCGATCTCGAGCGACCTCGTCGCCGCGGTCGTGATGCGCCCGTTCGGCGCCGGCGTGCACCTCCGCGCCGGGACCGTCAACCTCAAGCTCGTCCGCTGGATGGTGATCGGGTCGGTCCCGTCGGCGTTTGTCGGCGCGTACCTCCTGCACGTGCTCGGCAACTCGAAGTCCGCGCAGACGCACATCGAGACCGTGCTCGGAATCGCTCTCCTGATCGGGGCGAGCGCGATGGCGCTGCGGTTCGTGCTCGACTCCCGCGCGGGTAACCGCCGCCTCGGCGTCGTCCACGACATCAAGCCGCGCCCGGCGGCGACGGTCGCGATCGGGATCGTCGGTGGCGTGATCGTCGGACTGACCTCGGTCGGATCGGGTTCGCTGATGATCGTGCTGCTGCTGTTCGTGTACCCGACGATCGGCGCCAACCAGTTGGTCGGAACCGATCTCACGCAGGCGGTCCCGCTGACGCTCGCGGCCGCTCTCGGTGCGCTCCTGTTCGGCCACGTTGTGCTCGACGTGACCGGGTCGCTGATCATCGGCAGCGTCCCGGCCGTGCTGGTCGGGTCGATGCTGTCATCGACGATCCCCGACCGCTACGTTCGCCCCGTGATCGCGTTCGTGATCTTCGCCTCCGGCCTGAAGTACGTGGGACTCCAGACCACGGTGCTCGGCTGGACGCTGTGTGCGCTGCTGTTCGCGGCCGCCGGAACGTGGCTGTGGTTCGCGCGGCCGTGGGAGACGCGGCCCCCGGCCGCCCCCATCGCCGCCGACGTCGATGGAGCCCTCGTGGAGTCGGCGAACGCGAGCGTCGGAGGAGTGGAGCTTGTCGGCGATCGAGATCCTGGCCTACGATCCGGCGGATGAGCGCCCCGGATAGCGTCAGCGCCGGACTCGCGCCGCCCATCCCCGGTCAGAGCACGGAGGAGATGATCGCCCGCGCGGTCGCGCTCCGGCCGGCGCTCGTCGCCGACCAGGAGGCGACCGAGCAGCGCACGTACTACTCGCAGGCGATGCACGAGGCGTTCCTCGCTGCCGGCTTCTACCACCTGTACGTCCCGCGGCGCTACGGCGGCTACGAGTTCGACGTCCCAACTTACGTCCGGGTCGTGCAGGAGATCGCGCGTGGCGACGTGTCGACCGCGTGGTGCGTCGGACTGGCGATGAACCATGCGCTGATGGTCGGCTCGTGGTGGCCCCAGGAGGCGCAGGACGAGATCTTCGCCGGCGGCGATTTTCGCTGCTCGTCGGTGGCGGCCCCGGTCGGCAAGGCGGCCCGGACCGACGACGGCTGGGAGATCAACGGCCAGGTGGCGTTCGCATCGGGAACGCCATATTCGACGTTCTACATGGGCCAGGCGCTGCTGCCGCCCGGTCCCGATGCGCCCGCAGGCGAGCCGCCTCCGCAGCTGTTGTTCGTCGCCCCGCGCGCGCAGTGGGAGATGCTCGACGACTGGGGCGACATGCTCGGCCTCAAAGGATCGGGCTCCCACAGCATCCGCTTCGACCACACGCGGATCCCGGCGAGCTGGGGCTTCGAGGGCAGCATGCTCGACGTCGACGTCGCCGGCGGCACCCCCGGGTCGCGGCTGCACGGCAACCCGATGTACTCGGGGCGGGCGATCGCGGTGTTCACGATCTCGCTCGCCGCGGTCTCGGTCGGAGCCGCCTACAACGCGCTCGACGAGTACGAGCGGCTGATGCGAACCAAGTCCACGCCGCTGCCGCCGTTCGTGCCGCGGATCAAGGATCGCGACTTCCAGCGCTGGTACGGCCGCGCGCTCACCCACATCGCCACCGCCGAGGCCGCGCTGCATAACGTCGCCGAGCGGCACATGGAGGCGTGCCGGCGCAACGTCGAGGACGGGATCGAGTACACGTTCGGCGAGGACATGCTGCTCGGCGGGATCGCCCGCGAGGTGATGCTGATGTGCTGGCGGGTGATCGACGACGACCTGTGGCAGACGGTCGGAGCGTCGGTGGCGCGCGACGGCGAGCGGACCGCGCGGGTGTTCCGCGACATGGCGGTGGCGGCCGCGCACCGGAACCTGCAGCTGCGCGACATGTTCTACGGCGACATCGGGCGCGCCGCGCTCGGCGAGCCGCGCGTCATGGCGGGCGGCTAGCCGGCGCGCTCCGTTGCCCGCCGGGCGCCCTCGGCGAGCGAGCCCAGCTTGGCCCAGCAGATGTCGGGGTCGACGGCGCCGAACCCCGACCAGGTCCCGAAGCCGCAGTCGGTGCCGCCCATCACGCGCTCGGCGCCGACGATCTCGGCGAACTTGAGGATCCGCTGGGCCACGAGCTCCGGATGCTCGATGTAGTTGCAGGTCGAGTCGAGCACGCCGGGGACGAGCGTCTTGTCCTCGGGGATCGCGGCGTCGCGCCACACCGCCCACTCGTGCTCGTGACGCGGGTTGGCCGCCTCGAACAGGATCGTGCTCGGCTTGGCGCGCAGCACGACGTCGATGATCTTCTCGACGCCGATATCGAGGTGATGCGGGCCCTCGTAGTTGCCCCAGCACAGGTGCAGGCGGACCCGGTCGGCCGGGACGTCGCGGAGCGCCTGGTTGATCGCCTCGACGTGCCGGGCTGCGCCGGCGACGAACTCCTCGTCGGTGCGATCGCGGTACATGATGTGGCGGCCCATGGCCAGATCAGGGGCATCGATCTGCAGCATGAAGCCGGCTCCGACGATCGCCTCATACTCGGTCTTCATCGCCTCGCCGATCGCGTCCAGGTATTCGTCGAGGCTCCCGTAGTACTCGTTGGGCTGGAACAGCGCGATGATCCCCGGCGAGGGCGCGTTCATGAAGGCGCCGGCAACCGGCTGGCCCTCGATCGCCTTCGCCAGCCGCGCGAGGTCGCGCTCGACCGGCTCAGAGTGCTCGTAGGTGATCGGGCCCCGGCAGATCGGACGCAGGTAGCGCGCGCTCCCGCCCTCGTCCGCGAGCCGCTTCATGTAGCGCGGGTAAGCGTCGAGATCCGCCGGCGTCGCGCGCGGGACGTCGCCGACCTCGAACCCGCTCAGGCGGTGGCGGATGTACGTGGCGTAACCGATCTTGCTCATCTCTCCGTCGCTGACGAAGTCGACGCCGGCCTCCACCTGGTGGCGCACCCGGTCGCTCACCGCCTCCTGCAGGAGGCGGTCGTACTGCTCGCTATCGACCTGCTCGCCGCGGTCCTCGGCGAACACGAGATCTACGAGTTCTTGCGGCCTCGGCAGGCTGCCGACGTGGGTGGTGAGGATACGAGTCATCTACCAGATCTCCTCGAGCAGCTGGAGGATCGCATCCGGCGGCGCCGGACGAGGGTTCGCCTGGGCGGGGGCCCGCTCGGCGATCGCTTCGGACAGGGATTCGAGATCCTCGCGCGGCACCCCGTACTCGCTCAGCCGGGTCGGCCCCGCTAGCGCCCCCAGCTCGCTCGCGCGCTCGATCGCGTCACCGTGGTCCATCGCCGCGCCGAACCGTCCGATCTCCGCCGCCACCACCTCCCGGTTGTAGCGGAGCGCCGGCGGCAGGCAAACCGCGTTCATCGTCCCGTGAGGGAGGCCGTAGCGGCCGCCGAGCGCCTGCGCCATCGCGTGCCCGAGGCCCATCCCGGCGCACAGCGCGGCGCCGGCGTGCATCGCGCCCTCGAGTAGGCGCCGGCGCGCCTCGAGGTCACCACCCTCCTCGATCACCGCCGGCAGCCAGTCCGAGATCAGCTTTGCTCCCTCGAGCGCGTGCTGGTCTGTCTCCTCACCGCGTCCCGGTGTGTACAGCGCCTCGGCGCAGTGCGCGAGCGCGTTCATCGACGATCCGGCGGTCTCGCCCGGCGGCAGCTCGAGCGTCAGCGACGGGTCGTACACGATCGCCACCGTGTGCGCACCGCCGCCGCCGCGCTTGATGCCGGCGTGGCTATCGCGCATCCCGAAGCCCTGGGTCCACTCCGCGCCGGAGTAGGTCGTGGGGACCGAGACGATCGGCAGCCCGGTCTCGCTGGACACAGCCTTCGCGGTGTCGATCGCGCTCCCGCCGCCGAGCGCGACGAGCCCGTCCGCGCCGGCGGCCGCGTCGGTCGCCGCCCGTACGCCGGCGACCTCCGCGTGCGACTGGGCGCCGTAAAAGCGCCGCGCCGCCGGGAGCTCGAGGCCGCGCCACCGATCGGTGCTGATCAGCAGCGGGTCGCGCACGGACAGCTCGTCGAGCACGCCGGGCAGCGCCTCGAGGCCCCAGCGCACGATCAACGAGCAGTCTCCCTCATCGGACGATCGATCCAATCAGATTGGGGCCGCCTGCGGCGGCATCCCTGGGGCCATGCGACCCCGTCCGGACGGGGTGCGCGGCCCCACGGACGACGAGCGAAGCGAGGCCCCTAAGATTGCCCGGACTGGAGGCGCCGCATCCCCGCCAGCCAGCGGTCGTAGTCCATCGCCTTGCGCTGGAAGAACGTCAGCACCTCGGGATGGGGCAGGATCAGGAACCGCTCCTGGTCGATCGCGTCGACGACGGCGCCGGCGACCTCCTCGGGTTCGAGCACGGCGCCGGCCGCCATCACCACCCGGTGGCTCAGCTCCTCGCCCTGGAGCATCGCGGTCCTCACGCCCATCGGGCACAGGCAGCTGACCCGGATTCCGCGGTCCCCGTAGGTGACCGACAGCCACTCGGCGAAGGCGACCGCGGCGTGCTTGGTGACCGAGTACGGCGCCGAGCCGATCTGCGTCAGCAGTCCGGCGGCCGACGCGGTCGCGACGAAATAGCCCTCGCCGCGCTCCAGCCAGCCCGGCACCAGCCGCCGCGCCGCGAGGATGTGGGCGCGCACGTTGACGTTGAACGCCAGGTCCCACACCTCGTCTGGGGTGTTGACGGGGTCCTCGCCGATCGCCACGCCGGCGTTGGCAAAGAACACCTCGACCGGACCGAGCTCGGACTCCACCCGTGAGAGCAGGTTCCCGAGCGCCTGCTCGTCGGTGACATCAGCCGCCACCGCCAGCTGGCCTGCGCCGAGGTCGTCCCCCGCGAGGCCGAGCGCGTCCCTCACGCGGGCGAGCTCGTCCGCGACGCGCGCGAGCCCGTCCTCCTGAACGTCGGTCACGGCCACGCGCGCGCCCTCGGCGGCGCAGCGCAGCGCCAGCGCACGCCCGATTCCTCCCGCGGCGCCGGTGACGAGAACCGTGCGTCCCTCGAGCTTCATCTCATACCCCCTGGCTCGGCATATCTGTCAAATGAATTGTTGATGCGAGTCCTTACTAAGCGAATTGATTATGCGGTTTCTCTGACAAACACGGTGGGTACGAGAAGCCTTGAGAAGAGGAAAGCGAGGGTTTGGGAATGAGTTCTACCTCCATACGTGGACGGCAGCTGCGCGCGGTACACGTCGCCGGAGTTCACACAGACGCCGAAGTCGATTCTGGCGCGGCTCGACCGGATCAACGTGTGGTCGATGCCGTTCATGTTCATCGGGATTATCGGGACCGGCTTCCTGTTCGCGTTTTACGACGTGTTCGACATCAACGTGTCATTCATCCAGAGTTGCGTCGCACTCAAGCATGGCTGCACGCCCGCCAACGCTGTCACCACCCTGCGTGTGCCGGTCGTGCTCAACCTCGCCGGCTACGTGATCGGCGCCCTCGCTCTCGCCCCCATCTCGGACCGCATCGGGCGGCGCAACATGCTGCTGTTCACGATGCTCCTCACCGGCCTCGGCTCGCTGTACAACGCGCTCGCCCCCGACTACACGCAGTTCGTGCTCGCGCGCGTGATCACCGGCATCGGCGTCGGCGCCGACCTGGCGATCGTCAACACGTACATCGGCGAGGTCGCTCCGCGCCGCAACCGGGCACGATGGATCTCGGTGATCTTCATCATGTCCGCGCTGGGCGCGCTGCTCGGCATCTGGCTCGGCCTGTTCCTGACGACCACTCCTGCGCCGTGGCCGCACGGGATCTCGTTCGCGCAAGCGGGCCCTGGCTTTACCGACGGGTGGCGCTGGATGTACGCGGTCGGCGCGCTGCTGGCGGCGATCGGCGTGCTGCTCCGCCTCGAGCTGCCCGAGTCGGCGCGCTGGCTTGTCGGGCAGGGACGGCTGCGCGAGGCCGACAAGGTCGTCAGCGACATGGAGGTCGTCGCGTCCAAGCACGGCCCGCTGCCGGCGGTGCCCGACGACGTCCCCGTCGACCAGACGACTCCGCAGCGCAGCCTGGCCTTCGGAGCCCTGTTCAGCAACCGGACGTACACGCGCCGTGTGATCCAGCTCCTCGCGGTGTGGTTCCTCGCGTACGTGACCGTGTTCGGATTCTCGGCCGGGTTCACGTCGATGCTGGTCGCGCTCAACTACACGCCGCCGGAGGCGGGGCTGATCACGGCGGTGGGCGCATTCGGTTTCCTGGGGTGTGCGCTGTTCGCGGTGGCGTTCGCCGACCGGCTCGAGCGCAAGCACTGGCTCCCGATCGGCGCGGTGATCACGGTGATCGGCGGCGTGATCGTCGCCGAGGCGGGCACGAACGGTCTCCTGATCGCGTTCGTCGGCTCGGCGATCGTGTTCTTCGGCTTCAACCTCTGGGTGCCGATGACCTACGCGCTCTCCACCGAGAGCTTCCCCACCCGGGCCCGAGTGACCGGCTTCGGGATTGTCGACGGCGTCGGCCACCTCGGCGGCGGCCTCGGCGTGCTCGTGATCGCGCCGTTGATCCCCCACATGACCGTGCTCGAGGCGATGCTGGTCGTTTCCGGCTTCCTCGTCGCCGCTGCGATCGTCGCCCAGTTCAGCCCCAACACCCGCGGCCGCTACTACGAAGAGGTTTCGCCCTGACCGACACCAGGGTGAACTGCGCGGTGCGGTTGGTCCGCCCCCGGTCCCAGGACCACCGCACCGCGCGCCATTCAGCCGCGCTCTAGTTAGCGGCCGTCAACGGCTTCGAGCACCGCGACCATGTACTCGATGTGCTTGCGCATCGCGCGCTCGGCCGCGCCCCGCTGGTGCCGGCGGATTGCCCGCACGATCGCCTGATGCTGGCCGATGATCAGATCGCCGTCGATCGCGCTGCCAACGTGCTCGATCAGCGACGGTTGGAGCACGTCGAGGATCCAGCGAGTGAACGTGACCAGCAGGTCGTTGCCGGCCGTGGCCGCGATCGTCTGATGGAAGCGGGCGTCCGCGAGGCGGAACTCGTCGCTCGCGGGATCCTTCCCCGACGCCTCGACGATCGCCTCGGTGAGCGCCGCGATCGTCGCCTCGTCGGACCGCTCGGCCGCCAGCCCCGCGAGCGGCACCTCGAGGAAGATCCTGGCCTCGAGCAGCTCGTCCAGCGTCACGCTGTCGGACTCGAGCATCGCCGCGATCGACTCGCTGACGTGGCGGCCGATGCCGCCGTTCGGCGTGTTCTCGACGAACACGCCGCCGGTGCGACCCTTCTGAACGCGGATCAGGTGAGAGCCGGCCAGCCGGCGCAGCCCCTCGCGCAGAGTCGGCCGGCTGACCCCGAATTCTCGTGCGAGCTCGTGCTCGGTGCCGATCCGGTCGCCCGGCCGCAGGCCTCCGCGCTCGATGTACATCCTGATCTCGCGCGCGATCTGCTCGCTGGCATCGGCGCGCACCGCCTCGAACCGCGCGGGCTTCCTCGTACCGGTCGAAGTTGCCATGGCGCGAGTGTATGGCGACCGAGGCCTTACGTCCGCCGATGTGGCCTCGCGGCTAAGTAAACCGGTTAACCGACCGATAAAGACGACCATGCGGAGGACCAACTCGCGCGAGAACGCGCGCTTCCGGATGCTGTTCGAGCGCGCCTCGGTCGGCATCATCAGCGTCGGGCCCGACGGCCGGGCGGTCGAGGCCAACCCCGCGATCGAGCGGATGCTCGGCTACGACCCCGGGGAGCTCGTGGGGATGAGCTTCACCGCGTTCACCCACCCCGAGGACGTGGACGTGTCCCAGCGCCTCTTTCGGGAGCTGCTCGATCGCCAGCGTCCCTCCTACCAATACGAGAAACGGTACGTTCGCAAGGACGGGGAGGCGATCTGGGTCCGGGTCACCGTGTGGAGCGACGCCAGCGCGGCCGAGTCCTCGCAGGTCGCGATCGCGATGATCGAGGACGTCACCCACACCAAGATCGCCGACCAGGAGCTCCAGGACAGGGCGAACCGGCTCGAGCGCGTGATCGCCACCCAGCGCGACATCGCCGCCGCCGCCTCAGGTGACCTCGGCCACGTGATGCAGGTGATCGTCGAGCGCGCTCAGGCGCTCACCCGGGCCGAGGGCGCGATGATCAGCCTGATCGAGGGCAATGACATCGTCACGCGGGCCGCATGCGGGATCGCTTCGGGCTTCTTGAACGCGCGGCGGCCGATGAGCCAGACCGTGTCCAGCTTTGCTATCGCGGCTCGTGCACCGCTGCTGATCGAGTATGCCGAGGACGACCCCCGCCTCAATCCGCAGATCCGCGCGAAGATGGGCGATCGCTCGCACATCTGCGTGCCGCTATTCGCCGGCGAGCGTCCCGTCGGCGCGCTCAGCGTGATGAGCACCTCCGAGGAGGAGCGGCTGGGCGAGGTGGATCGCCAGACGCTCGAGCTCCTCGCCGGCGTCCTGTCTGAGGGCGTCAGCCGCGCCGCCGAGTTCGAGGCCAGGCGCCGGCAGGTCGATGCGCTGGCGCGGTTCGAGGCGATCTACCACGGTGCGATCACCGGCGTGATGACCCTGAGCGACGACGGCCAGATCGTCGACGCCAATCCGGCGATGTGCGCGATGTTGGGACTGGACAACGCCGACCAGGTCCGCACCCATATCGCCGAGTACCTCGATCCCGAGGAGCACGAGCGCGTGTCGGTGGCGGTCGCGGAGCTGTTCGCCGGCGAATCCAACTCGCTGCGGATCGACACCCGGCTGAACCGCCGGGACGGCTCGGTCGTGTGGGTCGGCGCCTCGTTCTCGATCGTCCGGGAGCCCGACGGCCACCCCTCGTTCGGGATCGTGATGGTCCAGGACGACACCGAGCGCAAGGCCGCCCAGGATGCGCTGCTGCGCCAGGCGGAGATCAACGAGCACCAGGCGCTCCACGACGGTCTCACCGGCCTCCCCAACCGCACCTTGTTCCGCGACCGGATCGAGCAGGCCATCGCGATCGCCGATCGCGAGGGTGGCCAGGTGGCGGTGGCGATGATGGACCTCGACCGCTTCAAGGACGTCAACGACTCGCTCGGCCACCATGCCGGCGACGCCCTGCTGGTCGAGATCGGCAAGCGGCTGCGCGGGATCCTGCGCTCCTCCGACACCGTGGCGAGACTCGGTGGCGACGAGTTCGGGGTACTGATCTCAAAGCCGAGGTCCGAGCGTGACGTGGTCGTCGTGATCGAGAAGCTCCGGGCCGCACTCGAGAAGCCGGTGACGATCGACGGCCTGGGCCTGCCGGCGGAGGCGTCGATCGGAATCGCGATGTTCCCGCACCACGGCGAGGACGTCGACACGCTCGTGCGCCACGCCGACGTGGCGATGTACGGTGCCAAGGAGGAGAAGGGCGGGTTCGCCTTCTACGAGAAGTCCCGCAACGAGTCCGACCCGGCGCGGCTGACGCTCGTCTCAGAGCTGCGGCGCGCAATCGAGCAGCGCGAGCTCGTGCTCTACTACCAGCCCAAGGCGCAGCTCGCGAACGGCGCGGTCGAGTCGGTCGAGGCGCTGCTGCGCTGGAACCACCCGACACGCGGCCTCGTCGGCCCGGACGAGTTCATCCCGCTCGCGCAGCAGACGGGGCTGATCAAGCCGCTCACGCTGTACGTACTCGACGAGGCGCTCAGCCAGTGCCGGGCGTGGCAACGCGCCGGCATGACGCTCGGCGTTGCGGTCAACCTCAGCGTCCGCAACCTGCTCGACGCCGAGTTCCCCGATCAGGTCAAGCACCTCCTCAAGAAGCGGCGCGTCGACCCGTCGCTGCTCGAACTCGAGATCACCGAGTCGACGATGCTGTCGGACCCGGTGCGCACCAAGCGTGTGCTCGACAAGCTCTCAGCTATGGGAGTCGCGCTCTCGATCGACGACTTCGGCACCGGCTATTCATCGCTGGCCTATCTGAGCCAGCTGCCCGTCAACGAGATCAAGATCGACCGCTCGTTCGTGATGAACATGGCCGACAGCGACAACGACGCTGTGATCGTCCGCTCGACGATCGACCTCGCGCGCAACCTCGGCCTCCACGTAGTGGCCGAGGGCGTCGAGACCGAGGAGGCCTGGGATCAGCTCTCAAAGCTCGGGTGCACGCTCGCGCAGGGCTACTACCTGAGCCGGCCCGTACCCGCCGCCGAGCTGACCGACTGGCTCATGCAACGGGCGACGGCGCGGGCTGCTTGACCTCCTCGGGAATCATCGGGCCCTCGCCCGAGGGGTCGATGATGCCCTCCTCGAGCCAGCGGTAGCGGCCGTCGAGCACGCGTACCGCCGCCACGCGGTTGGCGTCGTCGTCGTTGCTCCAAAGCTCGCCGAACAGCGTCTCGACGCGCCGCTTGGCCTGCGTGCAGAACAGCTCTGCCAGTTCTTGGGCGTCGGTCCGGCGGTCGGGGTGCTCGCGCCCGATCGTGTCCGCGTACGCCGCCGCCGCGGCCATCGCGAATAGCTCGGCGCCGATGTCGACGAGCCGGCCGAGGAACCGCTGCCGGTACTCGAGCTTCGCCTGCCAGCGAGTCATCCCGTAGAACGTCGAGCGCGCCAGCTTGCGCGAGGACCGCTCCACGAACCGCATATACGGTGCGAGCTCGCCGAACTCGTCGTAGGAGTTCGGCACCTGCCCCTTGCCGACCGCGAGCTGCGGCAGCCACTTGGAGTAGAACAACCCGGCCTTGCCGGCGGATGCGAGCCGGTCTTTGAGCTCACCGCCCGGCTCGAGCAGATCGCCCGCGATTTTCAGGTGCTGGTCGACCGCCTCGCGCGCGATCAGCAGGTGCATGATCTCCGTCGAGCCCTCGAAGATCCGGTTGATCCGCATGTCGCGCAGCGCCTGCTCGGCAGGCACCGGCTTCTCGCCGCGCGCCTTGAGCGACGCGGCGGTTTCGTAGCCGCGGCCCCCGCGGACCTGGATCAGCTCGTCGAGCACCTTCCACCCCATCTCGGAGCCGTACAGCTTGGCGATCGCGGCCTCCATCCGGATGTCGCCTGACTTGTCGTCGGCGAGGCGGCTGGCGACGTCGAGCATCGCCTCGAGGCCGAACGCGCTCGCCGCGATGAACGCGAGCTTCTGCGCGACCGCGTCGTGCTCGCCGATCGGCCGGCCCCACTGGACCCGCTCGCAGGACCACTCGCGCGCGATCTTGGTCGACCACTTCGCCATTCCCACGCAGATCGCCGGCAGCGCCAGGCGCCCGGTGTTGAGCGTGGTCAGCGCGATCTTCAGCCCCTCCCCCTCCCGTCCGATCCGGTTCTCCTCGGGCACGAACACGCGATCGAGCCGCGTGACCGAGTTCTCGATCCCGCGCAGGCCCATGAACGCGTTCCGGTGCTCGACGGTCACGCCGTCGCTGTCGTAAGGCAGGACGAATGCGCTGATCCCACCGCGGTGGCCGTCGCTTTTGGGGACCTGCGCCATCACCACGACGATGTCGGCGATCGAGCCGTTGGTCGCCCACAGTTTCAGCCCGGTCAGCTCGTAGCCGCCGTCGATGGGCTTTGCGGTCGCGGCCAGCCGCGCCGGGTCCGACCCGACATCGGGCTCGGTGAGCAGGAACGCGCTGATGTGGTCCTTGGCGACGAGCGGCAGCCACTTGCGCTTCTGCTCCTCGGTCCCGAACAGCTGCAGCGGCTCTGCCACGCCGATCGACTGGTGCGCGCTCAACAGCGCCGACAGCGCCCCGTGCCAGACCCCGGCGAGCGCGAGTGCGCGGTTGTAGTACACCTGCGAGAGGCCGAGGCCGCCGTACTCCTCGGGGACCTTCATCCCGAGCGCGCCAAGCCGCTTGAGACCGTCGATCACCGGCTCGGGAATCCGCGCCTCGCGCTCGATCTCGAGCGGATCTACCTCCGCCTCCAGAAACTCGCGCAGCTGCGCCAGGAACCGCTCGCCCTTCTCGATCGCGGCGGGATCGAGCTGCGGCTGCGGGTGGATCAGATCCAGGCGGAAGTTGCCAAGAAACAGTTCCTTGGCGAAGCTGGGGAGCTTCCACTCCGACTCGCGCGCCGCCTCGGCGACCTCGCGAGCTTGCCTCTCTGAGACGTTGCTGGACACGGTTGTTCTCCTCTGCGACGGTTCTGGGTAAGTCAGTCCTTTTGTGAAGCTACCCAAATATGAGGAGGAGCAGGTGAAGCTAAGCGCGCGGAACCAGCTGGCCGGCACGGTGACCGGCATCAACAAGGGCGAGGCGATCGCAAACGTCGCCCTCGACGTCGCGGGTCAGCGCCTGGTGGCGTCGATCACCGTTGAGGCCGTGGCCGACCTGGGACTCCAGGAGGGCAGCCAGGTCACCGTGATCGTCAAGGCCTCCGATGTGATCCTCGCAACCGACGCGGACTGAGCCAGGGCGCGCGTGCCTGTCTGTCGGACATAGGACAGCGGCCTACAGAGGGGATTGCCCCGGCCGATAACTCAGCAAAACGGAGTAATCGGCGGGAGGTCATGCCCGATGGGGCATCTAGACGGAAGAGTTTCTGAGAGCACGGCGCGCCTGAGCCGGCGGTCGACCCCGTCACGGCCCGGGCGGCCCTTGGCGGAGCGCCCCGAGCAGGCCGGCGGCGGCATCAAGGCCTTCTATGGGCTTCTCGCCCTGATCCTCATCGGTTACGCGGTGTCGCTGATCGTCCGCGCCAACGGCGCCAGCACCACATGGCTCGACGGCTGGGGCACGGCCTCGTACGAGTTGGTCGCGAGCCTGCTGGTGCTCGTCCGGGCGGCGGTCAGCCCGAAGGATCGCGGGTTCTGCCTCGCGCTCGGCTCCGGCATGTGCCTGTGGGCGCTCGGGGACTTCGCCGAGACCTACGCGGGCCTCCACAACGCCAACCTCCCCACTCCGATCCTCGCCAACTACCTGTGGGTCGGCTTCTTTCCGCTGGCGTACGTCGGCGTGATGATGCTGATGCGCCAAGAGGTCCGGAAGTTCACGTTCGCCAACTACCTCGACGGTGTCGTAGCGACCCTGACCTGCGCCGCGGCGTTCGCCGCGTTCGCGTTCGGCGCGATCCAGAGCGCTGCGGGCGACGATTCGGTGACGGTCGCGTGGAACCTGATCTACCCGGTCGGTGACATCCTGCTGCTGGTCCTCACGCTCGGGGCCGCGGCGCTCGTGCCCGCCGGGCGGCGCACCCGCTGGTACCTGATGGCCGCCGCCAGCCTGTTCAACGCGATCGGCGACATCTGTGCGTTGTTCGACAACGGAATCGGCGCCACGCACTTCGGCTACTTCTGGAACTCGATCGCGTGGCCCGCGTCGCTGTTCCTGTTTTCCCTGTCGGTGTGGGTCGGATCGCCGCGGCCGGCCGAGAGCGAGCTCAAGGAAACGAGCTCCGGCTTCCTGATCCCCGGCGTCGCCGCCGGCCTGGCTCTGCTGATCCTGTTCGTCGGGTCGCTGAACCACATCAACCAGATTGCGCTCGGCCTCGCCACCGCCACGCTCGTCGCCGCCGGCGCTCGGTTCGGCCTGGCGTTGATCCGCCTGCGCGAGCTCACCGAGGAGCGTCACCGTCAGCTGGCCGACTCCGCCCAGATCGAGCGTGACTCGCGCGAGGCGCTCCAGGCCGCGGTTCGCCACTACTCCGAGTTCGCGGCCAAGGTCGCCGACGGCGATCTGAGGGCGTCGTCGGCGCCGACGGCAGCGCGGACCTGGAGGGTCTGTCAGAGAGCCTCAACAGCATGGTCAGCGGCCTGGCGCAGATCTCGAGCCACATCCAGGCGGGCGTCCACGACATGGGCGGCTCGACCGCCGAGATCCTCGAGTCCGTGAGCCGCCACACCGAGAGCGCGAGCCGCCAGTCGACCGCGATCGCCGAGACGTCGACCACGGTCAACGAGCTGCGCCTGGCGGCCGAGGACACGGCCAACATGGCCAGCGAGGTCGCCGACCGCGCCAGCGACTCCCTCCAGGTCTCGAACGAGGCCACGACCGCCGTGAGCGCGATCACGACCGCGATGGGGGAGATCCGCGAGCGCGTGGACGCGATCGCCCGCGACATCGTGACGCTGTCCGAGCGAACCCAGCAGATCGGCGAGATCACCGCCACCGTCAACGGCCTCGCGGACAAGTCCAACCTGCTCGCGCTCAACGCCAGCATCGAGGCCGCCCGCGCCGGCGAGCACGGCAAGGGCTTCGCTGTCGTCGCCGAGGAGGTCCGCAAGCTCGCCGAGCAGTCCAAGGCCGCGACCGCGCAGGTCGAGTCGATCCTCGGCGACGTCCAGACCGCCACCTCCGCGGCGGTCGCCGCCAGCCAGGAGGGCACGAAGGTGGTCGAGCAGGGCCTCGAGCTCACCGGACGCGCCGGCGACGGGATCCGCAGCCTCTCGGACACGATCCAGGAGTCGTTCGCCGCGGCCCAGCAGATCGCCGCGTCGGCTCAGCAGCAGAGCGTCGGCATCGAGCAGATCGCGCAGGCGATGAACAACGTCAACGAGGGCACCGCCCAGTTCCTCGACGGCGCGCACCAGTCCCAGCTGGCCGCCGAGACGCTCAACGAGCTCGCGGGCCAACTCGCCGCGGTCACCGAGCGCTACCGCGTCTGAGCGGCCCGAGCGCGCTCACTCTTGATCGGGCGCCCGCACGTACAACGTTCCTCCGGCTCCGGATGTCCGGATGCGCAGCCGCGGAGCCCCTTCCGGCGGCGGCCGGGACGGCGGCTCGATCACTTGGCTCGCAAACGGCGCGGTGCCCTCCACGTCGAGCTGGACGCCGGCAGGAACGAGCACGGTGACCGTCCCGAACGTGTTGTGGATGTCGAGCTCGACCACCGGCCCGGCGAGGCGTGCCTCGCGGAGGTCGAGCACGATCGTGCCGAACAGCGACCGCCACGACGACCGCTCGGGTATCTCCCAGGAGCCGCGCCGGACGAGCTTCGAGCAGATCGCACGATGCTTCGCATGGGAAACCAGGGCCGGTACGGGCGCATGCGCCGGCAGGTCGGCGGTCAGCTCCGCGAGGTCGCGATCGGTGCGGGCGAGCTGCGCGCGGCCGACGCGGTCGCTGAACTCCTCGAGCGTCAGACGACCGCTGACCACGGCGTCGCGGAGCAGCACGACGCTACGTTCTCGCTCGTCGTCACTCACGCGGATCGCCGGCAGGTTGGACCGCTCGTCCATCACCGGGACGGTAGACGACCGCCTCGCCTCGCTACTCGGAGGCGAGGTAGGTGACGACCGCCAGCACCCGCCGGTGGTCGTCGGACGAAACCGGGAGCTGGAGCGTGCCGAAGATGTTCTTGATGTGCTTCTCGACGGTGTGCTCGGAGACGAACAGTCGCTCGCCGATCGCCCTGTTCGAGCGGCCCTCGGCCATCAGCGCCAGCACCTCGCGCTCGCGGTCGGTGAGGCGCTCGAGCGGGTTGTCGGCCTGTCGGCGGCGGCCGACGAGCTGGCTGACCACCGCCGGGTCGAGCACCGAACCCCCGTGGCCGACGCGGCGCACGCTCGCCGACAGCTCGTCGAGGTCGGCGACGCGTTCCTTGAGCAGGTAGCCGATGCCGTCGGTGCCGATCGAGAGAAGCTCGATCGCGTAGCGGGCGTGGACGTGCTGGGAGAGCACAAGGATGCCGATCGCCGGGTGGGCTTCCCGGATCGCCTTCGCCGCCCGCAGACCCTCATCGGTATGGGTCGGCGGCATGCGGATGTCGACGATCGCGACGTCCGGCTCGGTCCGGTCGACGAGCTCGAGAAGCTCCTCGGCGTCCGCGGCCACGCCGACGACTTCGAACCCCGCCTCCTCGAGCAGCCGGGCCAGCCCCTCTCGAAGGATCACCGCGTCGTCGCCGACCGCTACGCGCATGGGATCGCGGCCCGCAACCGAGTGCCCCGCCCCGGGGGGCTCGACACCGTGAACTGGCCGCCGAGCGCCTCGACGCGATCGGCCAGGCCGCGCAACCCTGAACCGGAGCCCGCCCACCTGCCAGCCCCGCCGACGGCCGCGCCGCCGATCCCGTCGTCGGCGACCTCGACGGTCAGCGTGCGCCCGTCGTAGGCGACGTCGACGCTGACCTCGCTCCCGTGCGAGTGCTTGGCGGCGTTGCTGAGCGCCTCGCTGGCGAAGTAATAGGCAGCGGTCTCGACCTGGTCTGGGAGCCGGACGTCCAGGTCGACCTTGAGGTGGACGGGCAGCCCGGCGCGCCGGCAGAGCTCCTCCAGCGCCACCGGAAGCCCGCGCTCGACGAGCAGCGTGGGATGGATGCCCTGCGTCAGCTCGCGCAGCTCCTCGAGCGCGAGTGCCAGGGCCGACCGCGCCTCCTGCACGATCGGCGCCGCGCCCCCCTGATCGGGCGGCAGCTTCGACTCGAGCAGGCCGAGCGACATCGCGATCGAGACGAGCCGCTGCTGCGTCCCGTCGTGGAGGTTTCGCTCGATCCGCCGGCGCTCGGCGTCGGTGGCCTCGACCAGCCGTCCTCGCGATGCGTTCAGCTCGACAAGGCGCGCCCGCAGCTCCGCCTGCAGTCGTTCGTTCTCGAGCGCGAGGCCCGCGGCTGCGCACACGGACTGCACGAGACCCGAGTTGTGCTCGAGCGCCGGGTCGTGAAGGAGCATCGCGATCGGCGTCCCGTCGCGCTGCACGAACGTCGAGCCCCGGCCGCTGTCGGCGTCGGGCACCTGCACCGGGCGCCCGTCGCCGGTCACGTAGCGGGCCTCGGCGGGGAACCAGTACGCGAGCTCGAGCGATGGGTCGCCGAGCGCGCGGGAGAGGGCCGCGCGAAGGTCCGCGAACTGAGCCGGCGCGCCCAGCTGGACGACGAGTCCGGCGACGCTCCCGCGGGCCAGCCGCCGCCGCACGAACGTCGCCATGACCGCTACCGGCACCAGCGCCAGCGTGAGGAACCAGACCTTCGCCGGGCCCGAGCTCAGCGGGTTACCGAGCAGGTCGTCGACCACCGTGACCGCGAGCGCGAGCAGGGTCGCGTTTCCGGCCAGCAGCACCCACGTGACCTCGCGTCGCTGCGGAGCGCTCGCGCGCAGCCAGCGGGTCGTCAGCACGGCGACCGCGGTCAGCGTCAGAACGGCGCCGAGAGCTCGCTGCAGGTCGAGCAGGCCGAGCGCTAGCCCGTTGTCGTGGAAGACCTGGATCAGGTTGTCCCCGCAGCCCCCGCCGCACCGCAGCCCAGAGCCGCTCCCGAACAGCATCGCGACCACCTGCAAGCCGGTGCCCGCGATCGCGAACGCGACGATCGCCTTGTCAGCCCTCCCCCGCAGCTGCCCCGACGGGAACGACAGAACGATGTAGATGAAGCCGCACAGGAACACGTACTCGATGGCGACACCGAACGTGTACAGCGGTGCGCTCGTCGCCTCGCTGAGCAGTCCCGCGAACCAGACGAAGCCGGTCAGCACCATGATCGGGCCGAGTCGGTTCGAGGGCCGCGCCCGCCACGAGGCCAGTCCGCAGCCGATCAGCGATGCGCCGACCAGCAGCGTCAGGACCGGTCCCGGCTCGGTCGGGCGATCGGCGCCGGCGTGAGCCGCGAGCCACGTCGCGCCCGCTCCGGCGAGAACCGCCGCCGGGACCAGGAGGAAAAGCTTCGTCCTCATGCTCGGAGCCATTGTCGCGTCAATCTGCCTCCGGGCAGGTACCAGTTGCGCTCGCCGAGCAGTTTCATGCTCGCCGGCAGGAGCACGCCGCGCACCACGGTGGCGTCGAGCAGGACCGCGACGGCCAGCCCGACGCCGGCCTCCTTGAGGTCGAGCGCGCTGGCGGTTCCGAACAGCGAGAACACGCCGACCATCACGAGCGCGGCGGCGCTGACCACGCCGGCGGTGCGGGAGATCCCGTGGCGCAGCGCGTCCTCGGTGCTCATCCCCGAGTCGACCCCCTCCCGCACCCGGCTCAGAATGAACACGTGGTAGTCCATCGACAGGCCGAACAGGACCACGAACAGGAACAGCGGCAGCCACGAGATGATCGCGCCGTCCGAGCGGAAGCCGAGCACGCCCTGCGCCCACCGGTGCTGGAACACGAGCACCAGCACGCCGTAGGACGCGGCGACCGACAGCAGGTTCAGAACGATCGCCTTGATCGGCACCACGATCGATCGGAATGCGACCAGCAGCAGCACGAACGCGAGCGCGAGCACGAAGCCCACGACGTACGGGACTCCGTGGCGCATCTGGTTGGTGAAGTCGATGTCCTCCGCGGTGTCGCCGGTCACCGCGGTCTGGACGCCCGGGACCCGCCCGAGCGTCTCCGGCACCAGCACGTTGCGCAGTTCGCGGACCGAGTCCCGGCTCGCGGCGTTGTCGCCGAACCCGGTCAGCGGCAGGCCGAGGGCAAGCGAGTTGCCATCCGGACCGAGCCCGATGCCGAACGGTCGGTGGGCGATCCGTTGGCGGGCTGCGAGCGCCTCGAGCCGCGCGACGGCCGCGCGGACGGCGGCGCGCTCCGTGGCCGGCCAGGTCGCCACCACGATCGCCGGCGATGACGTGCTCGGGAACTCGCCCGTGATCCGGGCCGCCAGCTCGGACTGTCCGGCGGACGACAGCGCGGCCGAGCTCGGCTTCGCCACCTGCATCCCGAACGCGGGTACCGCCAGCGCGATCAGCAGCCCGGCCGATATGCACGCGGACAGCACGGGGCGGCGGAGCACGCGGTCGACCACGCCGGTCCAGAACCTCGATTCGCCGGCGGTCGCCAGCTGCGGGAGGAACCGGATGCGCCCACGGTCGACGCGCGGCCCGAGCAGCCGGAGCAGCGCGGGTAGGACGGTGACCGACCCGGCGACGGCACACGCGACGACGACGATCGTGCCGGCGGCGATGCCGTTGAAGATGTCCGAGCCGACAACGAACTGGCCGGCCATGGCGATCGCCACCGTCGTCCCCGCGATCAGCACCGAGCGGCCAGAGGTGCGCGACGTGCGCTCGAGCGCGTCGCGAGTCGACGCGCCGCGCAATCGCTCCTCGCGTGAGCGGACGACGTAGAACAGCGCGTAGTCGACCCCGACCGCCATACCGATCAGGAGCACGACGGTCTTGACGCTGTCGTCCAGCGGGAACAGCTGGCTGATCGGCCCGAGCAGCCCGAACGCCGCGACCACGGCCGTGGCCGCCAGGAGCACCGGCACGAACGCCGCCATCAGCGCGCCGAACGAGATCAGGAGCACGAGCAGCGTGACCGGAAGCGACAGCTCCTCGGCCCGATGCAGGTCGTTGCCGGAACCGGACGTCGGGTCGGCGACGAGCGCGGTCACGCCCGGATGGGCCGCGCCGACCGCGGCCACCGACGCCGCCAGGCGCGATTCATCGAACGAGCGGCCGGCGATCGGGGCGCTGACGAGCGCGGCGTGGCCGTCGCCGGTGACCGCCACGTGCGGCTTGGTGGCGATTGCGGCGCTCATGCGTGTCGCCACCTGGCCGATCGCGGCGTGGAACGCCGGCGCGGTGACGTCGAGCGAGTCGCTGTGGAGGTAGGCGTACTCGTATCCCGGCGAGTCCGAGCCGATGGGAGTCCATCAACGCGTAGCCGCGCGCGGACTCGCCGACCGCGCCGTTGTCGAGCGGCTTGGATCCGGTCAGCGACAGGGCGAGCACCGCCACTAACACGAACGTCAACCAGGCGGCGATCGCAAGTACGGGCCGTCGCGCGCTCCAGCGACCGATGGCGGTGGGTGAGAGTCGCTTGATCATCAAGCGCAGCCTGAACCGGTCCGCGCCCGCTGAACAGCCGGTGGGCCGGACTTTGGCTGGTAGGGCTAGCCGGTAGTGGTCGCGATCAACGCGTCAGCGGGTAGACCTTCAGGCCGAGTTCGCTCGCACGCGCCTTCACTGTCCGGAGCTGGTTGAGCCTCTCCATCTTCGGGTCCCAGCGTGGATCGGACTCGCTGACCATCGGCGTCCCCCGCCCGAGATCGTGCGAATAGAAGTCCAACCCGCGGCCACGCAGGACAATGCGCCGCAAGAGGCCTCGATCGATTCGTCCGGGAGATCCGACCAGCCGCGCCGTCAGAATCGCGCCGGCCAGATCGCCATGGACGAGCAACGGATCCGGGTAGCCGATGAGTCGGGCCTCGAGCACAGCATCGGTCTCGGTGCCGAGACCGTCGTCCTCGCTGCAAAGCAGCGCCTGCACGTGATCGGCCTGGACCTCGATGATGAGCACGAGCACGTCCGGGCCGGCGTCCGGCCGGGCGATCCAGATCTGCCCGACGTCGACCTCGGGTCGCGGCAGCTCATCCGGCGCCACCGGCGCCGGCGGGTTGTCGACGAGCTTCAGGACCCGCCGGACCCGAGTCCTTTTCGGCGTTCAGGCGGCGGCGTTGGCGACGCGCAGCGTGATCGGGGTCAGCGCATCGGTCGGGACGAGCAGCCGGAAGTCGCTCCAGGGCACCTTCCGCCCGGCCGCGTCGGCCTCCACCCACACCCAACGGGGTCGGTGGCAGGCGTATCCGCGCGGCCGGGGCGAAACCTCGTAACCGTTGATACTAAGGGCCATCTTTCGCGCCCAGTGGGAGCGTCCGGCCCAATCCTCGACCCGGAACTCGAACTGGGCGCTGGCCACGTCCTTGATGCTGATGAGACTCGTACCCATGGCAGTCCGACCGTTCTTATCGGCTCGGGATCACCAGCGCTTGCGGACAAGGCGGTCAAAGCGGACGGTAGGCCAGCGCGAGTTACGCCACGCGGCCTGCAACGACGCTGTCGGTCAGCCGGCGTACCCAGCGCATTACGAGCTCCGGATCCCGGCCTCGGGGACGACGGCGAGGACCGGACCTCCGGGGCCAGCACCGCCGGCGAAGATACGCAGGAGGTCCGCCACGTACATCGCCGCGTTCTCGACGAGCGGGGGGTCGGGCAACTCAGTCGCCGGTACGCCGGCGCGCTGTTGGGTGTGATCTCGGGCACGCTGGCGCAGGCGCTCGGACGGCTGACCGCTCCGACGATGGCGGCGACTGAAGCCGCCCCGCAGTGAGGTCGTCGCGGGCGGTGCAAGGCCTTGACGCCGCTCGCCTGGCCGAGAGTAGGATCGCCTGATCATGGACCTGGATGTGCCCGCGCTGGAGTGGCGGATCTCGGCCGCCGCCGCGGCACTCAGCGCCCGGCTTCAGGAGGTCACCGACGACCTCGTCGAGCTGATGACGCGAGAGATCGAGCCGCTCCGCGACGACGAGCGTCTGGTGAGCCTGCTGTCTGCGAGCGTCGCGGAGAACGTTGCGACCCTGCTCCACGTATTCGAGCACGGGCTCGATCCGGAGACGGTCGAAGCTCCCTCGGCGGCGGTCGCGTACGCGCGGCGCCTTGCCCAGCGCGGCGTGCCGATCGTCGCGCTCGTGCGCGCCTATCGGATCGGCCAGGCGCGGTTCCTGCACTGGTGCTTGGAGGAGCTCACGCGCGAGAACCCCAACGATCCACTCCTCAACGACGCCACGCGGCGGATCGTGGACCTCAGCTTCACATATATCGACCGGGTATCGGAACAGGTAATCGACACGTACCAGCTCGAGCGCGATCGCTGGGCGCGGAACCGCAGCACGATCCGCATGGCGCGGGTGCGCTCGTTGCTCACCGCTGACGAGGTAGATGTTGACGCCATGGAGTTGAAGCTCGGCTACCGCTTGCGCCGCTATCACCTGGGTCTCGTCGTGTGGTTCCGCGAGCAGATCTCACGGGGTCGATGAACTACTGTCGCTGGAACGCATGGTTGCCGGGCTGAGCGAGCGGGCGGGGTCCGAGGGCGCTCCCTTGTTCGTACCGGTCGACGAGTCCAGCGCGTGGGCTTGGGTCCCGTTCGGCTCCGCCCGCGCCGCGGGACAGGCTTTTTTCGAGAACTCGGTCGTCGACGGTACGCCCGCCACGTGCATCTGTATCGGAGACTTGGGTCGCGGCGTTGAAGGATTCCGCCGCACCCATCAGCAAGCGCTTCGAGCGCAAGCGGTCGCTCTGGCCGCGGGATCCGCGGCTCCCCTGGTCACGGCATTCGCAGACATCCGCCCGATCGCGCTGATGAGCTCGGACCTGGACGGCGCGCGCTCGTGGGTGCAGGACGTCCTCGGAAACCTCGCGATCGACGATGGGCCGCACGCTCGCCTGCGAGAGACCCTCCACGTCTTCCTTTCCACCGGAGGAAGCTACACCGCCGCGGCCGCGCGCCTCTCGATGCACAAGAACTCGGTGCACTACCGCGTCCAGAAGGCCGAGGAGATTCTCGGGAGACCGCTTCGCACGGAAGAGCGCCTGGAGGTGGAGCTCGCGCTGCTCGCCTGCCACTGGCTAGGCCCGGCCGTGCTGACTTCTCCGGCGGACGGGCAAGCGGCGGCAAACCAGCTGTCCTGACCCGTTCGGGTCGGCTTCTACCGCTCATCGTCGGTCGCATGGCACCATCAGCGCTCGCCAGTTCGGGATGAGCTCGGCCGATCGCTGTCTTCTCGTGATGCCGCTGTTACACGTCAACGGGATCATGGTGAGTGTCGTCTCGCCACTAACAGCCGGTGACTCGACGGTGATCGCGCCACGCTTCGACGTCAATACTCGCCGACGTGGAGCCGGATACATCGTCGCTGCGTCACGTCATCTGCGGCGCGGCACTCATGCCCGCCGGCGCCATCCGCGAGTTCGAGGCCCGCTACGGGTCAAGGACATGATCATGAGTCGCGTTCGTGTCGTTCCGTGCCGACCACGATGTCGATCCCAGGGAGCTCATCGAATATGCCAAGCAGTCGCTGGCGAAGTTCAAGGTTCCACGCGAGCTCTTCGTCACACCAAGCCTCCCGAAGAACGCGGTCGGCAAGATCGAGAAGCCAAGCCTGCGCAAACGCCTCTCCGCGGCACCCGCACGCTTGGGGTGAGATGCGCAAGACGCTCGTTCATTGATTGACCGGCCGCCGGCCATCCATGGGCGGTTATGGCCTCGGCGCGTCATTCATCTAGGGCGTACCGCCCTGTTCGGCACCGCGGTGATCATGATCGTCGTCTCGATCCTGTTCTTCGATGAGCCGGCGGAGCGATTCCTGCTCCGCGCAGGCCGGCGGTGCGCACGGGCGACGCGGCGATCGAGCCATCGGACGACGCCATCGAGCAGGCGCTGACCGATCACCGGCTGGTCAGCAGCGGCATGACCTCGCGGGCGAAGCGGACGAGTTGGTCCTCGAACCCGTCTCCGTGAGCGAACAGCGCGATCGTGTCGGCTCCGGCCGCCTCCAGCCTCCGCACCGCATCGGCGCACATCTCCGGGTCCCCGCATACGCTGATCGTGTCTGCCAGCGCAAGTCGCGCTGGGTCGGCCGGCGGCGGGGCGGCGGCGACACCGGCGATACGCCTGGGGTGCGGATAGAGATCCCCCCGGAGCCATTCATCGATCACGGGCGTGAGACTGCGTCGAGCCTCAACCGGATCGTCATCGACGCTGAACCAGGTGTAGACGACGCACCTGGGCGCGAGGGTCGTCGACGTTTGGCGAAGCGCCCAATCTACGAACGCAGGCCCGCAGCCTTCTGGCAGCAGGATCCCATCGGCATGTCGACCGGCTAGCGCGAGGCCCTTAGGGCCTGTGGTGCCGATCAGTACAGGTGGAGCAACCGCTGGCGCCTGCTCCAAGGCGACGTGTGCGAGCTCGAGGTAGCCCCCGCTCGTGGTCACCGTTTCGCCGGCGAGGAGCGCACGGATTGCTGTGGCGGTCTCCTCCAGTGCCTGCAGGCGTCGGGCCGGCAGCACGCCGATCTGCCGCATCCACTCCGCCACGCCGTGACCGAGCGTGACCTCGAATCGGCCCGGGTGGACGCGGGCAAGGGTCGCGATCTCCATGGCCGCAATCGCCGGGTTGCGCACCGGCGCAGGAAGCAGCCCGACGCCGACGCCGATCGCCTCGGTCATCGCCAGCGCCGTCGCTGCCATCGTGAGACCGCCAGACAAGAAGCAGTCCTCGATGACCCACAGACTGTCGAAGCCAAGCTCCTCTACCCGGACCGCAAACCCGGGCAGATCCCGCGGGTCGGCGAACGCCGGATACACCACACCCAGACGAAGTCGGAGGTCGGTCACAATTCGGGAAGCCTTCCGGGTCAGTTCGAATTAGGCTGACAGCAAGGATGATCGCAGCCACACCGCGTCAGCGCTTGACGTGATCGACGTCCACGCGCAGCCAGGTGGCGGCCCAACGGACGAGCCTGGTTCCTGTCGTGGCAAACCGGGTAGCGCCAGCGGTATGACATCAATCACACTTGAACAGGCGAAGACGGTTGTCGCCGCGGCCGAGGACAAGGCGGGCGAGATCGGCGTGCCCATGAACATTGCGGTGGTAGACGCCGGCAACAACCTGACCGCGTTCGTGCGCCAGGACGGTGCCTGGCTCGGCTCGATCGCAATCGCCGAGGACAAGGCGTTCACGGCTCGGGCGTTTGATATCTCGACCGCCGAGCTCGCGGATATGGCTCAGCCTGGCGGCTCGCTGTACGGCATCGCGGTATCGAACGACGGGCGCGTAGTTGTGTTCCCGGGTGGAATCCCACTCAAGGAGGGTGAGGAGATCATCGGCGCGATCGGCGTAAGTGGTGGCGAGGTCGACCAAGATCACGCAGTCGCGGAGGCTGGCGTCGCTGCGCTCGCCAGGGTGGCGGCCTGACCGCGCGCATTCCGAGGCGCGTTCGGGCCAGCTGACGCCGACCGTTCCGGCGGGCCAACGGAATCGCCCGCCGGACATGGGTAACCGACTTGCCTGAGCCCGGTCATCGCGGCGAGCTGACGACGTAACGATCGACAGCGGCGCAACTTGCTCGGATTGCACGTCCCGACGACGCCCCGGCGCTAGCCGAATTAATCTCGTCGCCGTCGCCGTCGCCGTCGCCGTTCGAACTCCGCGAACGTGACGCAACCGATCATGCAAGAGAGATGACTGTGATTGAACTCGGGTTACGGCGTTGTATCGTTGACCGTTACTTGTTATTTCGAATACAGGAGGCTTTCATGCCTGGTTTTGTCGACACCACGGTAAAGGACATCGACGGACGGCTCAGCGAGTTGCGCGATGAGCTCTCGCGCCTCGAGGCGGCACGCACGGCCCTGACGGGCGGACATCGCGGGCCCGGGCGCCCCCGAGGTACCGCGAGTCGTACAACCCGTTCGCGCGCCACCCGTACACGCACGACGCGGCGTACCACCACCGCGCCGCGTGCGCGGGCAAGTCGTCGCGGCGGAAACACGCGCGCTGCGCAGACGTTGGCGCTCGTTCGCCAACGCCCGGGCATCACGATCCCGCAAATCGCCGACGCGATGAAGATCCAGCCCAATTACCTGTACCGCGTCCTTCCCCGCCTGGCGTCCGAAGGACAGGTCAAGCGCGAGGGCCAGGGCTGGCACGCGGCCAGCTAGCCGCATCCGATACGCCCGATCTTCGGTGCTTCTCGTCTGGGCGGTGTGCCGGCGTTGAAAATGAGCAGATGGCACGCCGCCTGATCTCGACCGGGTCGAAGTTCGAGCGGGACGTCGGCTACTCCCGCGTCGTCGTCGACGGTGACTGGGCGTTCGTGTCCGGCACCACCGGATTCGACTACGCCACGATGACGATCTCACCCGATGTCGGCGAGCAGACCCGTCAGGCGCTCGAGAACATCAACTCCGCGTTGCGGGAGGCGGGATTCTCGCTGGCCGACGTGGTTCGCACCGTCTACATCCTTCCGCGGGCCGAGGACTTCCCCGCCTGCTGGCCGGTCCTGCGCGAGTATTTCGGCGAGATCCGGCCGGCGAGCACGGCGTTGATCGCCGGCCTCGTCGACCACCGGATGCGCATCGAGATCGAAGTCACGGCGAAGCGGGGCGCGCCTGGCCGCGCTAAGTAGGCGAGCGCGAACAGGATCCGTGTTGATGCGATTTGCATCAGCTACCCTCCTGGGGTCGGTGCCCGCGCGCTTTCTCGCCAAAGAAGTCAGCGTGGGCATTGGTTTGGCGGCCGCCCCAGTCACTCGGGGCGGCCGTTCTTGTTGGCGCTACTGACGCCGCCGCCCGTGCGGGATGCGGCGGAGTTCGTCGGCTCGCGAACCGACGAAAGGGAAGAAAGTGAAGTCATCGTCACTCGCCGGCGCGAGCTGCTTCGTTCCTCGTGCTCATTCGAAGCTCTTCAGGAACGCGCGGTCGGCCGCGCGAGTTCGGGTGAACCGCCGGTCGGCGATCCCGATTTCCTCGACGATCCCGCGGCGGACTTTGAGCACCGCGGTCGACTTGCCGTTTGGCGCGAGGTACCAGTAGCTCAGGCCGATATGGAATGGCTTCTCCAGCTTGAGCAGCTTGCGGGCAGCCTTGATTTTCATGCCTGTCCGGACGCCCTTCACGGCGTAGTAGACGTTCGAGGTCGATGCCCACGAGACTCGGCCGCGGAAGGCCTTCCGTTTGCCGCGTGGAAGCGTCCGAAGCAATTTCGGGGTGGGGTAGCCGACGCGCACGCCGGTCGGGGTCAGGCAGAAGAAGTCCTGATGGCGCCCGCGGCGGTCCGAGCTGCGGGTGTAGGCCTTGCGCACCCGCGCGCGCGTCATCCCGAGGCGGACCAGTCCGAGCGTGCTGCCGGCCAGTTTGCCGGTGGCCAGCGGGCACGCCGCAGCGGGAGAGCCTGGCGCGGCGGGAGCTGAAGAGACCGTCAGGGGAGCGAGGGAGTTACCGGCCCCGATCGACGCGCATCCGTTGACCGGCGCGGACCCGGAGAACCGCGCTTGGAGGAACGCGAGCGCGCCAGACTCAAACGGCGCGATCGCCTCCTCGTGATCGAGGTTCTGGTATTGGGTGAACTCGACCGGGACGCCCTGCTGGCAGTACTCGTGAGCCAGCGCCTCGACGTCGGCGGCGACCATGACGCCATCCCCGGTTCCGTCGGAGTTTCCGACCCCCATGAACAGCGGCTCCGTCGGGTCGCCCGGAGCGCTACCCATGATCAGGCTGTTGATGATGCTTGCGAAGGTCGGGATCGCCAGGAAGTTCTGATACTCCGGCTTGAGCAGTTGTTGGATGGTCAACCCCGGATAGGAGGCCGCGAAGTTGTTGATGCATTCATCGGCCACCTGGCCGATGACCTGCTGGCCGTAGGCCGAGAGGTACGTGTTCAGGTTGATCCCGTACGCGCGCGACACCCCCACGAGCACCGCCGGGATCACGCCGGCCCAGCCGTCGTTGTCGCCGTTGATGTAAGTCAGGTTGTGCGCGTAGTCGACCGGGATCCCGCCCTCGGCGACTCCTAGGATGTTCAACTCCGGAGCGTAGGCGGGGGCGAGCTCACTCGCCCACTCCGTAGCGATCGAACCACCCGAGTACCCGACCATCCCGACCTGCGTCGAACTGGATGCACCTAGCGCGTTCTCCGCAGCGCGGATACCGTCGAGGGTGTTGTAGCCCGACTCCTGCCCCGCCGCCCAGTCGAGGTTCTCGCCCTCATAGTCGGCCGTGACAATCGTGTAGCCCGCCTGCAGGTAGCCCTGCATCAACGCCGCGTCGTCCTGCGCATCGCTGTAGCTCGGGTTACCCCCCTGAAGGGTGTAAGACGGGTCGCATTCTGACCCGAGCGCGTCATAGAACGTCTGGTAGGAGACGAGCTTCGTCGCTCCTACCGGCGACGCCGGCTTGATGATCGTCGCCACCGTCGCCGTCGGCTGGCCTTGCTCGCCGGTCGTCCGGTACAGCACCTGCTCCGCGCTATACGGGGTCGGCGTGCCCTCAATCACCACTTGGATCGGACGGACCCTGAGCACGGCGCCGGGGGCGATCTGAGCCAACGGCGTCGGACCCGAGTAGGTGTAGAACGGGTCGCTCGACGGCACGGTGGCAGTCGCCGCGCGCGCCGGCGTCACCCGCGCCCCTATCGCCACCAGCGCGAGCATGCCCACCACAGCGAGAACCCGGCGCACGGCAACCTCCCTCAACCCACCCGAATACCGCAAATCAGGGCCAGCCTACCATCCTGCGCCACCCACCCAGCCGACCCGCATCCCCGTCCCGACAACGCCAACAGCGAGAAATTCACACGCACCTCTTGACAAAAGACCCTCCATATCAGGCAGAACCTGCACCGGAGTGATCCGGCGACCACTTGGGCTATCGCGTGGAATGCGGCCACTCGGCTCGCGGTAGTCACGCTGGTGGATGACGCCTCAAGCGGTCACGCCGACCGCGTGGCTCCTCTCGATGGAGAGCAGGAGCGTCGTCTCGGTCGGCGGGCATTGCTCCTTCACCTGGCGGAGCAGGTGGCCCTAGCGGTCGGGAGCGCGCTCTTCCAACTCGTCTCTTGCGACAGCGCCGACCTCGATCGTCACCGTGATCCTTGGCCTGTGGATGCGATAGTTAGCGTCGCGCTCGGGCCCGCTGCTGCTGCATTCATCGAACCGGCTGAGATGCATGAGAGGTGTGTGCCTCGTCGAACGTAGAAGCCGCCGGCCGCGTGGTTTTCGCGCCTCGTCCGGATGTCGAATCGGATGTATGCGGCCGCGAAGGGCCAGGAGGGGCGCCCACGGTTAGTGGCCTACGTGCTACGCGATGTACCCGTGGTTGAACTAATGCAATTACTCGGCGCCGTTCGTCTGTCTGACCTAGCTAGTTCCGACAGTTGGTACGACGGTTTGGGTTCGGGCGTAGGTGATCGCCTGCTCGAACGAGAGGGCCGCGCCCTGTGTCTGAGCATGACGCCATACGTTCATCCCGCACCGCTCTCGCGCGCCGTTGAAGAATGCACGTTCAAGCCGTTCGTCAATCCGATTGTCAAGTTCGGTTTCGGGAAAACCCCATGCCTGGGCGACTCCGTACAGCTGCGCCGCGAACTCGTCTCGGCGCTCGGCGGCTGCGACGGCGGCAAGTCCCACCATGCCCTCGGAGGCATACCCATGAAACGACTGCTCGCGACAGAGCGCGAGCTGGCGATCGAACGCATCAGTGGCTCCGTTATAGTCGCCCGATAGGAGGTTGGTGAGGCCTACGTTCCCGCAGATGAGCATCATCAGCCACGGGTCGTTGATGTGGGTTGCCGCCTCTAGCGCTGTCGCCAGATAGTCCCTGGCCTCGGCGACGCGTTCCTCTGTCAAGGCGACATATGCCGCACCGGAGTGGGAGCGCGCGATCGCGCGGTAGTTGCCAAGTGGTTCGAGGAGGTTGGTCGCCTGCTCAAGGAGCCTAGGTCGTTCTGCATGCAGGACGATCGCAAGCGTCCCGAGAGCTTCGCCGAGAAGCCCATCATCATCGGCGTGATGCGCGTGGTCACAGGCTTCCCGCGCGTACTGACGCGAGCGGTCTAGGTCGGTTCGGCCGCCGCTTAGTGAGGCTCGGGCAAGGACAACAAGCGCTGCGCTCGTCCCGGCGTGGTCGTTAGCTTGCCGGTAGAGCGAGAGGGCGTGCGTTACCGCGTGCAAGCGGGCTGTTCCTCCGTGCCTATGGCCGAGCAGGATCCCGCGGTGGAGGTGCGCTCTAGCGCGTTCGTGAGACGGACCCTCCTCGCCCGCCGCAGCAAGGCAAGCCTCCAGCCATCGCAGCCCTTGTTGGTCGAGGCGAATCGTCCAATAGTCACCGAGAAACCCAGCGAGCCGGAGGGCGAGTGCCGGGGCGGTATCCAGAGCCCATTGGAGCGCTGCACTCAGATTGTCAAGATCACCGTCGAGGATCGCGAGTGCCGTGGGCTCCTCACGTGTCGCGAGCCGCGGTACGGTCAACTCGACGAGCGCCAGGTAGTGCTCGAAGTGTCGCTGATGGACGACGTCTCGCTCGCGATCGCGATCCAGCTGCTGGCGAGCGAAGTGGCGGATGGTCTCGAGCATCGTCAGGCGGGTGGAGCCGTCAGCCTGTCGGCGTCGGTCGATCAGACTTTTCGCGGTAAATGCTTGGAGTGTTTCCAACGAGGCGCCGGTCACCGCCTGAGCGGCGCCCAGTGTCGCGCCGCCCGCGAACACGGCGAACTGGGTGAACGCTCTCTGCTGCTCAGGACCGAGCAGGCGGTAGCTCCAATCGATCGTGGCCTGCAGAGTACGGTGGCGGGTGGGAGCGTCTCGTGGAGCTGTGCCGAGGTCGGTGACCTCGTGATCGAGACGGTCAGCAAGCTCGGGGATACTGAGCAGCCCGGTTCGCGCGGCGGCCAGCTCGAGGGCGAGCGGCAGGCCGTCCAATGCTGCGCAGATCCTCGCGATCAGGTGCGCGCTGCCGGGGCTGATCGCGAACTGCGTGTCGCGGCGTCGCACCGCTGCCAGGAACAGCGCGGTCGCGTCGGCGGCCTCAATATCAAGCACGGTCAGGGCCTCCGAGACTGCCGGCACGGAGAGCGGCGCGACGAGAAACTGTTGCTCGGCGGCGAGGTTGAGCGGCTCACGGCTAGTCGTGAGGAACGTCACGCCCGGGCATTCAGCGTGCAGTTCGCCAACGAGTTTGGAGGCATCGAGCACATGTTCGAAGTTGTCGACCGTAAGCAACAGTCGCTTGCTGGCCAGGTAGCGGCACAAAGTATCGACGGCGCTCTCCCCTCCGACCGGGGCGAGCGCGAGCGCCCGAACGACCGTCGAGGCGACGTCGTCCGGGTGGGCCACACCAGCGAGCTCGATCCACCGCACGCCATCGGGAAAGACTGCTCCGACAGCGTGGGACACCGTCTGGGCGACCCGGGTCTTGCCGACTCCACCTGGGCCGGTGACCGTAACCAAGCGTACGTCGTCACGCTGCAGCAGTGAGGACAGCTCGGCGATCTCCCGGGCGCGGCCGATCGTCGCGGTGGGGAGGACCGGTACGCCAGCAGGTCGCCGCCGCGTGCCTTCCGCCCGATCACCCGGCCAAGCGTCCGCCGAGGATAGTCGTACCGGTCGGTCCAGGTGGTCTGCACGAGGGTACAACGACGGCGCTTGCTCCAGGATTTCCGCCTGTAACGCTCTGAGCGCGGGCCCAGGTTCTAGACCGAGTTCCTCCGCCAGGCGCACGCGGGTGCGCTGGTAGACGTCCAGCGCGTCGGCTTGGCGACCAGATCGATACAGGGCAAGCATCAGCTGCCCTGCAAAGCGCTCACGCGTCGGCCGCGCGTCTAAGAGGACATCGAGCTCGCCGGTCAGATCGGCATGAAGTCCGAGCTGAAGGTCAGCGTCGATTCTCGTCTCGAGCGCCGATAGTCGTAGCTCTTCGAGACGCCGAATCTCCGCCTGGGCGAAGTCCTCAAAGGCGACCTCTGCCAGCGGCCGACCGCGCCACATGGCAAGCGCTTCACGCAGCAGCTCGCTAGCCCGGGCTACATCCCCCTGTTCGAGCGCTTGCCGTCCGTAGTTGATCCGTTCGGCGAACACGTTGGCGTCCAGGTCCCCGGGAGCGACCGACAGCAGATAGCCGCCGCTGACCGTTCGCAGCACGGTCTCACCGTCGGCCTCCAGCGGAGCGAGCGCCTTGCGAAGGCGCGAGATCGCCATGTGCAGACGCTTGAACGCTTCGTCTCGTTGGAGTCCCCACACCGCATCGATCAATGCGTCTGTCGACACCGCCGCGTTCGCGTTCAACACCAGAAACGCGAAGAGCTTCAACTGCCGACCACCGCCGAGCGGCACGAGGCGGCCAGCGGCCCGTGCCTCCACAGGCCCCAACACGTGAAAGCTCCTCAATCCGCCCAACCTGACCACCAACGCTAACACGCATGTTTCCCGCTGGCAACAACCTTGCGGTCCACCGGCCGCCGCTCGCGGTCCAGCCGGCCGGTCGAAGCCGAGCCAGCCCGCGGACCCACCCACCCCTCCTCCAGTTGCGGTTCGTGCTTGGCGCCCCGACGGTTAGGCGGACCGGCCACGCTCTTGAGTTGTTTCGCCGTCACGTTTCCATTCAGTGTCAGGCCAGACGGTTCAATGCGCGGCGTCGTATGCCAAAAATCGCTTCCGTTACGACGAGGCCGACAATTCCTTTGCGATTCCGCCGGGTTCCCATGAATGCGGCAGCGGCTGGCCCGAGCGCGATGCTGACTGTCGCATCCAGAGGGCGAGCATCACGGCTGACGATCGAGATCGCCGCTATCGCAAACGGACGAGTTGGGCGAGCGCTCCCACGACCTCCGCGGGCGGCTGCTCCGCCAGGTGAAGCAGGGACACCGCCGATCGATCGGGCGCTACCGCGTTCTGATGCAAGCAGCCACGAATCGACGCGGTCGGCGCCGCCGCTGGCTGCTGCTGTCGGACAACAGGAGCGACGCCAAGGCCACGCTCGGAGTGACTGCTCCGTTGCGCGGTCGCCCCCTTGCAGGGCGGACAGTGGATAGGCCGGTGGCGTTGAGCACCGGTGCTGCACGAGTCCTCGCGCGGTTGGCCACCTTTTTTCACCACGATTGGGGTACGCGCGGACTCGGGGTTTGAGGCCTGCGAGTCGCGCCCGTCGGCGACGCGTCGTCGGTCGCCGCTGTGTGCCGCTGCGGGGATGGCGCGCGCGCCATCCCCGCCGAGCGCGACGCTGATCCGTTACGACGTTGATGCGGCAGGCACGCAAATCGCGTAGACGGTAAACGCACCGCCTCCCGACGGCGACGCGAAGACATCGACAGTCCAGCCGTTGGTGCCTGACGGGTAGGAGTCGTTTACCAGTTGGTTGTCCTCGTTGCCCAGGCTCGGCACCGCCGCCGACAACTGTGAGGCCAGGGTCGCAGGTGGCGGTCGCTGTCACGTCCGAGTCCGCTACTGCCGTGCCGGTCGCGGTGTCCGTCTTGACTCTTGCGACGCCCGCAGAGTCGGCAACGGCTGCGGACGGGACCTTTCCGAGCGTCGTGAGATTGATGTCCGCTCCCGTTAGGGACCCAGGGGCTACCTGAGCCCCAGTGACGGCTTGGGCGGCGATCTTGCTGTGCGTCACGGCGTCGCCGGCGATCTTTCTCGACGTTACTGCGTTGGTCTTAAGCTGTTTGGCGCCAACGCTGGCGGCCGGCAAGCTGGCCGCCGCGTATGACGCCCCTGATAGCGCGACAAACAGCGCCAGGAATGCGGTGATGTTGGCGAACGTTAGCCGCTTGCGCATAGCTCTTCCTTTGTTCGTTCGTTTCTAGCGCGATCGGTTGACACCGCGCTAGCCACTTAGATTGTGTGAACTGCCCCGGGCCTGACGCACGTGCTGTTCGGAAGCCGACGGGAAGATCATTGCCGGTCTTTCCGTAAGGAATATGCCCCCATGGGGTCGAAAGTGACACCGTGCTGCTCATCTGCAGCATGCACAGCCAGCGGCTGCTCCGGGCCGATGACCAGCAAATCTCATCGCAGTCCGGAGATCGCTGCTCGAGCCAGACGATCCTGGAGTCTGACCCCGTCCCGGAGCAACGCTGCCGGCCGTACGGCAAACCAGCCGCGATGTCGATGCCCTGGCGTTGGCACAGCGCGACCGCTGTCGGACACCATCGGTCACGAACGCCTCGCCGATCATCGACCAACGGCGATGGCTCCGGGGACGCTAGTCCTCGACGCCTATAGGGGCAGCGCTGGGGTCGCCGCTGTCGTGACTGCTTCGGTGCTTGCATCTGCCCGGCCCTCGATCAGCGCTCGAGTAACTGGTCGGCCGAGCTGTGTCGCCATGCGCGGCGTGCGCGGTCTTGGCGAATCTCAGGTGAGTGGGGGGAGTAGTGGTCGGGTCGCGCTTTCATCGCGGGGCGGTGCGCTCATTGTCCGGCGATGAACTTGGCCACGGCGGTCTTGGTGATGACGCCGTGGGTGACGCTGACGCACGCGTCGGCGGCTTGCATCGCCGCGGGCTGGCGCACGTTGATTCGGGCGGCGGCGACCATCGCGGGGGTCAGCTCGCCGGTGCTGGTCGGGTCGGGAAACGTCGGGAATCCGTGGTTGCGGACGCAACCGGCGAATGCCAGGATCGCCGCGATCTGCCCTGGCGTCTGCGTTTGTGTCTCGCTTTGGCTGGTCGGCATTGCGCCGGGCACGAGACGCTCGCAGGTACTCTCGGCTGCAAGCACCGCGGGTGCTTGGCTGCCCAATTCGGCCTTCCATCCCCGTGTGCCGGGATCGGGGACGTTCGGGACTCCGTGCGAGCGGACGCAGTCGGTGAATCGGAGCACCTGAGCGGCCTGCGCCGGGCTGGGGAGGCGCCCGATAGATATGGTCGTCGGGCTCGAAGAACCACATGCTGCGAGCGCGAGCGCGGCGGTTACTGCGGTGGACGGGATGGCGAGCCGGCGCCCGCCCGCGCTGATCGTCCGGAGGGATGGGTCCATGTGAGCCTCCTTGAGAGTTGCGGCGGGTACGCTCGTAAGGCTGCGCCACGCCCGGTTGCCCGCCGGTTACCGTGTTATGCCGCTGCAACCCGCCCTTCCGCATCCTCCGATGCGTGAAGATCGGCCGCGTTACGACTCAACCTGTGTTGCGAGTGCTCCGTCCCCGTGCGACCGTCCGCTGGCGGCTGACGCTGCTCTACAGCTTCTTGTTTCTGCTCTGCGCGTGGCGCTGCTGGCGATCCTGTACGAGTTTTTCATCGCGTTCGCGTTCGCGCCACCGCCGAAGCCGCACTTCAGTCCCAGCGAGCGGAGCGCGATCCTGGCCCAGATCGCCGGCGCGCTCGCCCGCCAGCGTTCCGTCTACCTGAACCACTTGCTGGTCGGTTCGGTGATCGCGCTGGCGATCGTGGCGCTGGTTTCAGGTGCTGCTTGGCTGGGTGATGGCCGGTCGGGTGCTAGCACCGTTGCGGACGATTACCGCGACCACCGAGCGGATCTCGGCAACGAACCTGCACGAGCGCCTCGCGATGCCCGGCCCGCGGGATGAGCTGCGCCAGCTTGCCGACACGATCGATCGGCTGCTGGAACGGCTAGAGGCCGCGTTTGACGCCCAGCGACGGTTCGTCGCTAACGCTTCGCATGAGCTGCGGACGCCGCTGACGACGATGCGCGCCGTTCTCGACGTAGCAAGCGCCAAGCCAAACGCGCCGCCACTGCTGAAGACCCTGGACACGAACCTACGCCAGATCGCTCGATCAAGCCGACCGGCTACTCGAGAACTTCCTCGCGCTTGCGCGCGCCCAGCACGCCGACCTCGACACCGCGCCGGTATCGCTCGCGCAGCTCGCGGACGATGCTCTCGCCCGGCGCAGCGAGGTGATCGCCGCCAAACATATCGGGGTGAGCACGAGCCTCCCCCCGGTTCTCGTCAACGGAAGCGAGACCGCTGCTGGCACGGATGGTCGACAACGTGATCGAGAACGCCGTGCGCCATAACCAGCCACACGGGTCGATCACCGTCGCGCTCGAACGCCACGGCGAGCACGCGCTGCTGGTCGTCGAAAACGGCGGCCCGTTCCTGGACCCGACCACGGTCGCGCAGCTCCCCGAACCGTTCAAACGCCTCAGAGCCGACCGCACAGGCTCGGAGAACGGACACGGCCTCGGGCTCTCAATCGTCGCCGCTATCGCCGCCGCGCACGACGGCACCTCGAGCTGCACGCCCGACCCCAAGGCGGACTGCAAGTACGAATCACCCTCCCGACGGCCACCGTCGCGCAACCCGCTAGCGCACACGTATGAGGGTCCTCGTCGTCGAAGACGCGCCCTTACTGGCGAACACCATTGCGGAAGGGTTGCGTGACCAGGGGATCGCCGTCGACGTCGCCTACGACGGCGACGCCGCCGCCACCAAGATCAACCTTCACCCCTACGACGTCGTCGTACTCGACCGCGACCTCCCCGGCATCCACGGCGACACCTCTGCCAGACTCATCACCGAGACAGACCAGACCCGCGATGATCCTGATGCTGACCGCCGCCGGCACCCCCGACGACCGCGTCGCCGGCCTCGCGCTCGGCGCAGACGACTACCTCCCCAAACCCTTCCACTTCCCCGAACTCGTCCTCCGAGTCCGCGCGCTCGCCCGCCGCAAACCCACCGCCCGCAGCCGCATGCTCAAAGCGGCCGGCATCGAACTCGACCCGCTCACCGGCACCGTCACCCGGGACGGACAACCCATAAAGCTAACCCCAAAAGAACGCGCAGTACTCGAAGCCCTTCTCACAGCCAGCCCCAGCGCGCTCAGCGCAGAGAAGCTCCTCGAGCAGGCCTGGGACGAAAACGCCGACCCATTCACCAACGCCGTCAAGGTCACCATCGCCCGCCTCAGACGCAAACTCGGCCAGCCCGACATCATCCACACCATCCCCGGACTCGGCTACAGCATCGCCGAAACGCCCTGACCAGACAGACGAAACCGCGTGGCTATAACCATCGTCAGCGCCCGCATGTGCAGTCGCCCGCCAGACTGCTTTCGCCAGCTTTTGACGGCTCAGCCACCAGCCCAAGAGCACACCCGCCTTCCGCGGGAAGCGCGCAAGGCGACCGCGAGCACTCCACGGGGCGCTCGATGCGCCCGGCGCAAGCCAGGCGATCGAATCCTGCAAGCAGCAGAGCAGCAGCGCCGCCCGCGGCGGCCTCACTGCCGGTATCGGGACAATCTCGGCGGCGCCGCACTCACGGGCAGCACGGTCCCGCCGGCCTGAAAGCGGTCACCGGGGCCGCGTCGATGTCGCCCCTGGCAGGACGCGGAATGTCGCCGAAGCACTTGCGGGTTGCGAGCTACGCGCAAGGTAAAAGCGATGGCGCGGCGTCGCGCTGGTTGACGGCCGATCGGGTGGCCGGCGGTCACACTTCGCCGCGACCCTGTCGGATCCCAGCCGGTTCGTTCTGATGAGCGAGTGGGAAACCCAGGAGGCGTTGGACGCGCACTATCGCTCTGAAGCGTTCGCCGACTTTCAGCTCGGCCTCGACGGCCTCCTCGCGAGGCCAAGCGAGTCGACCGTCTACTCAGCGGAGGCGTCCGTTCGGCCGTTGAACACGCGCCCGATCGACCTGCGAGACGCCGACTAGGCTCGAAGTCGCTTGGCCGACCTGTGGCTGGCGACTCCCTGGTCGCCACGCGATCGCGTGACGCTTGGCGGTCCGATCACGAAACGATCGTGGGGTCAGCGCGAGCACCGGACCGATAGGCGGAGGCTCACGCCGCGCGCCGGAGCCGCTGGGTGGCGACAGGCGGTCATGTCGGTAGTGCGGTTGAGAGCCGGCCGTGGGCGCGACGGCGGCTCCCGTCGCGCCACTCAGTCGTCACTTGCCAGATCCGCTGCTCGAGCCAGTCACGATGCGAGCGGTCGGGTGCTGTGCCGTCACGCTCAGCAGGGTATGGCTGGACGGGGTCAGCGGCAGGTATTCGTAGGCGGCGACGCGGACCCGGACCATTGACCCGTCCCGTTGTGGGTCATCCATGTAGAGAGGCCGGTAGTCGTTGGTGGCGAAGTAGCCGATCAGTCCATGTGGCAGGTCGATCTTGTACAGCGACGTACCGCCGATCACGACCGTGCCGGCTAATTGGGCCTGCCCGCTGGCAAGCTCCTGGCGGACTTCCGAGACGGGATCGATCGGCGTCGCAGGAGACGAGTCCGGCTGCTCGGTGATCGTGTTGGTCCTGGGGTCGTATTCGAACGAGGTGGTGCCGTTGTCGCTGCCCTCGCGCCCGTGCCCGACCGGTCCCTTGATGACGCGGCTTGCGTATGGCGGGCTGGTCTCCTGCCACCACTCGGCTTCGACCGGCACGCCGTTCTGGACGCCTACGACCTGTTCGTGGAGGATCGCGTTCGCCGGCGACGTTAGAGCCGTTAGCGCGTGGTGGATGACGGCTGCGTCCGCAACTGCCGGCCCGCCGGATCCGGACGTGCCGAGATCGGTCACGATGGCGATCGCCGCGGCCGCGGCTGCGACGGCGGCCGTTGCAAGCGCGATCCGCGTTGATAGCCGCCGCCGTGGCCGCGGAGCGGCCTTCGCGGCGAGCTGCCTGCGAACGGTGCGTCGAATGTGCTCGTCCTCGTCGCGCGGCTCGGCGAGCCGTTGCAGATCGCGCTCGAGCAGTTGCAGCTGGGAGTCGTCATACATCGTCATGGGGATACCTCCGTCGTAGCTCTTCGAGGATCCGATGCATCTGGACACGCACCGTCGCGGGGGCGGTGCCGACGATCGCGCCGATCTCCTCATATCCGAGGTCCGCGCCGTAACGGAGCGCCAGCAGGTGCTGGTGCTCGGGCCGGAGCAATCCGATTAGCGCGCGCAGCTCCTGAGCTCGCTCGCGTTCGAGCACGTGCTCCTCGGGGGTGGGGTCCCCGGCCGGTCGGTCCTCGGCGAGCGGCTCAGTGGGCCGCCGCCGCTGGACGTCGCGCACCGCGTTCCGTGCGATCTGGAACAGCCAGCCGGCGAAACTGCCGTCCCCGCGAAACCGCCCGAGCTGCTCGAGCGCCGTCGTGAACACCCGACTAGTCACGTCCTCGCAGGTGGCCGCGTCCGCCACCCGCAACCGCGCGTACCCAAGCACCCGATCGAAGTAGCGGTCATACAGCCCGAGAAACTCGCGCGGATTCGCCCGAGTCCTCGCGACAAGTTCGGCGTCCGGATCGACCGCACGGACACGCGCCGCGGGGGCTTCAGCGACCGCGTTCAACTCCATGACAATCTCATCCTCTCACCGTCCTCTGGGGTTGGTCTGGCCCAGGGACGGGAGAAGGCCCGATTCGTTACACACGACTGCAGGCAGGCGCAACGCGCGCGAGCGAACGCATCGTGCCGCGACCGGCACGAATACACCCCGAGCGTCCGCGGTCGCACGACCGGACGATCGTTTTCGCGGTCCGACCGCCAAGCGTCACGCGTTGGCGATCTTCCGCGTCCTCGCCAAGGGCGACCTCGACGCCGACCCGGCGCTCGCTTCCGCGATGGGCTGCCCGCCGCCGCCGAGGTCGCTCACGCCGCTCCTGCGACCGCTCTCAAACCAGAGGGGTCGTGCTGTGCGAAGGTGCGGCGCTGCCGAGATTGTCCCGACAGCGGTCGCGCTTCGGTGCGGTATGTGCGCGTTTCTCGCGACTCCTTTGCTGCTCGATCAGTAGCGCCGTTGGCAGCAGGCTGGCACGCGCGTCCACGCGAAGGCGACACTCGGCACGAACACTGGCAAGGTCTTCGGCTAGGTCGCGTGCTGCGGTTCGACCCTGGATGCATAACGCGTTCGCAAGGATGTGGCTTCAGTTCACGTTTTATGCTCGCCGGCCCCGCTGGGGGCCCGCGCATTCCGGCGGTGAGTCGATCCGGTGTGCGGTCTGTGTGGAGACTCGTAGAGGAGGTCGTGTTGCGGCAAGGAAAGACAATTGCTGGAGTCGCGGGGCTGCTCGCCTGCCTGATCCTCGGAGCGTCGGTCGCGCTGGCGGCGGGCTCGTCGGGAACGCCGGCAGGCGGTCGGATTCAGCTATTCGTGCAGCCGGGGCAGGGCCAGGGCCGCGGGAAGATCCTTTTTACGGGCGCGGTCGGCGATTACGGGTCAAGCTCGCGTGCCATCAGCAGCGGTGGCAAGAAGCTCGCGACGGCGACGCTCAAGAAGGGCACGATCACGATCGACCTCACGGCCATCTCGGCGAAGGTCAATAAGGCCAACCCGGCCGTCAACCACGCAACGTGCTCGGCCTCTATCACTGAGACAGCCGCAGCCCCGGTCGTAAGCGGCACCGGGCTCTACGCTGGTATTCACGGGACCATCCGGCTCACGGAATCGTTTGGTTTCATCGGCTCGACCTTCAAGAGCGGCCCCAAGCAGGGGCAGTGCAACTTCAGCAACAGCGGGCGCACGGTCGCCCAGATGGGGATCGTGTACGGCAGCGGCACCGTCAGCTTCTAGATCGTAAACCGGCCTGGCGAGAGATCGCCAGGCCGGTCATCAGCTCCCGAAACCCGTCATCGAACCAGCCACAGGTTATCGTCACCGCGGCACTGGCTCCCAAACGGGGGCCGTGGATTTAGCCGCCTCGCCGGGACTCTTCTGGCCAGTAGAGACGCTCAAGTCGCCGACCGCCCGCTAGGCTCGCGCTGTCGCCTTGCGCGTGCGAAGCGCCCACGGTGCCCACGCTGCCGCTCCAGGCGTTGAGCGGTAGCAACGACCGGGGGGCGAGCCGGACACGCCGGGCACCGTCTCGGCGTGACCCGAAGTGTCCGACAGCAGCACTGCGCCACGAGGCGCCATATGACCGGGTGGGGTGAGAGACCCTGCCCCCGGCCGCCGTAACGGTCGGGTGAAGCTGAGGGGCAGTCTGATGTCCGAGGTGGGACGGAGGGCGGGAGCAGCCCCTGACGATCGAGCAGCGGTCCGCCGCCAGCGGGCCGGGTGCGGTAGCAAGGCAGAAAGGCGTAGGAGACGAACCAGTGTTGGAAGCCCCGATACGCGGAATCAGCCCGGAAACTGGCGGCTGTGGGCTGCTGGGGTACTCGGTCCTGGTTGCTGTTCAGGACCGTCTCGCCCGTCTGGTGACTGTTCGGACGGTCGAGGTCGCGCGCAGGGTTGCGGTAGCGCGCGACGATGCCTCCGGGGTACAGCTGGGCGCCGACCCTGCCAACCGGTCTGTGAGTGAACGTGGGAAGCGTCCCGGCGGTGCCCGCCGAACCCTTCGGGGTTTGGGGCAGGCGCACCGTCCGCTGTTGCCGTCGGGGCGTGACGGAGGACCCGTAGTAGTCGTGGGAGTAACGCCCCACCAGGGAGGGCGGGAAAGCCGCCTGCAGGGCGAAGGGGTCCAGTGAGCACGCAGCACGATTGGACGGAAGGAGGTCGCCTGTGAATACGGGCGCGTCGTTCCCGAGCGTCGAGGTGGCGCAGGAGCGGGTACTTCACTTCCAGCGCAAGCTGCACGAGTGGGCATCTGCGGATGCCGAGCGCAGGTTCCATGACTTGTGGAACCTGGTCTGCGATCCGGCCACGTTGGTTGTGGCCTGGTCGCGGGTGAGTCGCAACCGAGGGTCCAGGACAGCCGGCGTTGATGCCGACACTCGCCGCCACATCGAAGCGCGTGGCGTCGAGCAGCTCCTCACCGAGATTCGCGAGGAGCTGGGGTCGGGGTCGTTCCGGCCGCTGCCCGTCCGGGAGCGGTTGATACCCAAACGCGACGGCCGGATGCGTCGCCTTGGGATACCAACGCTCAAGGACCGGGTGGTGCAGATGGCTCTCAAGCTCGTCATGGAGCCGATCTTCGAATCGGGCTTCTACCCGTCGAGCTACGCCTACCGGCCCGGCCGTCGGTGCCAGGACGCGATCGCCGAGATCTACCTATTCGCGATCCACTCGTATGAGTGGGTCGTGGAGACGGACATCGAGGCGTGCTTCGATCAGCTTCCACACTGCCTCATCGTTGATGAGGTCAGGCGGAGGATCATCGATAAGCGACTGCTGGCGCTGGTGCGGTCGTTCTTGAGGGCAGGAGTGATGACGGAGACGGGCCGCCTGGAGCGAACGTTGACGGGCACCCCGCAAGGCGGGATCGCCTCGCCACTGCTCGCGAACATCGCGCTCTCCGCGCTTGACCGTCAATACCAGGCGGACTGGCAGGAGATGAGCAGCTACGACGGCAAACGCAAACGCCTGCACCGCAAAGGTCTTGCGACCTACCGGCTCGTCCGGTACGCCGATGACCTTGTTCTCATGGTGATGGGAACACGCGACCAGGCGAAGGCGCTGCTGGAACAGCTCTCACGGCGCGTTGAGGCGCTCGGCCTGCAGTTGAAAGCCGAGAAGACCAGACTCACCCACCTCGACGAGGGATTCGTGTTCCTCGGCCAGAAGATCATCGGCCGTACCAAACACGGCAAGCACCTCGTCTACACCTTCGTCACGAACGAGGCATTAGCCTCGATCAAACGCAAGGTGAAGACCCTGACGGGACGCTCCACGACCAACCTGGCGTTGTCCGAGTTGATCGCAGCAGTCAACCCGGTCCTTCGCGGCTGGGTGAACTACTACCGGCACGCCGCGGCAAAGCGCACGTTCGGCTACCTGGACCACTACGTCTGGTGGCGGGTCGGGCGCTGGCTTCGCAAGAAGCACCCGCGGATGACCTGGAAGCAGATCAACCGACGCTACCTCAACGACGACCACACCTACCAGGACCGAGGGATCACGCTCTACAAACCGGCCCGCACGCGCGTCACGCGCTACCGGCACCGGGGAGCACGAATCCCCACCCCGTGGACAACGACAGCCGACCTGACCGGCCCGCGGGCAGAAGCCGCGAGCCTCCAGGAACAGCTGCCGCTCGAACGCGTCCAACAGGCGCTCGCATGAACCAGACCACCACTCCGTGTGCCCATGGAGAGCCGGATGCGGCGACAAGTCGCAAGTCCGGTTCGGCGGGCGGCGGCGAGGAGACCACCGGCCGAAAGACCGGCACCGGCGCCTCGCCGCCGACCCAGCGCCAGCGGCGGCGCCGACCGCGTCGGATCGTGGCTGCTCGCACGAGAACGCGGTAGCGCCCGATCGATCGGCGGTGTCCCTGCTTCACCTGGCGGAGCAGTCGCGCGCGGAAGTCGTGAGAGCGCGCTCCCAACTCGTCCCTTGCGAGAGCGCGAAGAGCCGGCTCCAGGATGCTCGCAACGCCAGGCTTGGGCCGCAGCATGACCGCGTCGCCGCTGGCTGCCCGCATGGCCCAGACCACATCGGACGACTCAGTATCTCCGATCAGGATCTGGGGGCGGCTCCAATGACCAGATTCACGTGCGAGTCCCGCCACCTCCCTGCTGGCGTGGTAACGGTTTTGCGCCGCTATCACACGTGCTGCTGTGCTGGTGTCAGGGGCCTGTCGGGCTAGAGCCCGGATGGGTTGTCGACGGTTTTTGCCGCCGTGCACACAACGTAGTAGTCGACCTTCGACGTGGTCTGGAGGAAGTTGTCAACGTCAACTTGCCAAGCGTTCGGCTCGGTCTGGCCGGCAAACGGGTACGTCAGCGGAAAGGAACCGCTTAGTTCTACGCCTGCGTCCAAGGTCTCTCCTCCGCCGCCGATCGCGACTGTCCCGAGCGGGCATGTAGCTATCGCGGACGTCGTGCCCACCTGGTCGGGCGTACACGGGTTGTCCGCACATGCCGGCACATCAATCGGACCCGCGCTCGTGTCGAACCTATACGCGACCGACCCAAGCGCCGCTGCACTGGCAGCGGTGGTTGCACTGTCCGCGCTAGTCGCGTGCGACGCGTTGGTCGCGGTGTCCGCAATCGTCGCATGATTAGCGTTGACGGCCACCGGGACGGTGCCGAGCGTGCCGAGATCGATGTTGGCGCCGGTCAGCGAATTCCGGGCTACCTTCGATCCGGTAACCGCGCCGTTCTTGATCTTCGATGTCGAAACAGCGCCCTTCGCGAGCTGGCGAGTGCCCACGCTTCCAGCGGGCAACATAAGCGCCGCGTAACTCGAACCGCTCAACGCGACAATCAGCGCGATCAAAGAAATCACTAGTGCGGCACTCGGCCGGCGGAACCGGGTCTTACACATGACGCCCTCCAATGACGTGTACCCGCCCAGGTTTCCCGGGCGGAGACCGGCACCGGCGCCTCGCCACCGTCCCCCACTCTCTCACCCGCGATGACAGCCGTCAACAATGATCACATCATGCAGCTGCGGGATGCGACGTCCTCACGGCTTCGACCCAGCTCCGACAGTCCGCAGAGCGTGGCCGCTGGCCGGCTGCTCAGACTGCCCCTGCTCGAACCACCGCTAACCCGAGGCAGGCAGTCGGGGACTCATGTACTCAAGCAGGACTACCGCGCACGCGGCGAGAGTTGCGACGATCGCCTGGCCGATCGATGGCGGCTCGGAACTCACCGTGAGAACCATCATCGGCCCTCCCCGAGATTTCGACGTTCGGATATCCAAAAAGCAGTCTCTAGCATCTGTGACGCACAGCCTCCAGCGCCCCCCGAACACCCGTCGCAGATCAATATATGTTCCGGCGATCAGTCACATTTCTCCTCCTGGAACCAAGCGGCGGCCCGAATACGAGCCGACGGGTTGTCCATCCCAGGACTCGATGACGAGTTCCCAACCGAACGGGCGACGCCTGTTCAGGCACCAGGAGCCGTCCGCACAGGCCATCCACGCCAGCCCCGGTTGGCCACCGAGGCCGAGCGCCGCTACCCGTCCGCTGGGTGCAAGTACCTCATAGCTGTAATGGGCCGAGGTTGGCCAAGGCACCACTTTCTGCACGCCCTTGAGACCAAGCTCACTCCGTGATGGTGCTGCATCGGCCGGCCGGCTGATCGGTTTAGGAGCGATCTAGCGAACAGATTGCGTGAACTCGACGCGGAACAGGCCGGGATCGCCGAGTTGGTTCACCGGCGTGGTAACGCCGCGGCGCTTTTCCCGGTTCCCATGCAGATGGCCGTTGGAGACCGGCTGGAGGTGGTTGTCGCTTCCCGAATCGCGAATCGAGACCAGGCACGACCTCTTGTCGATCGGCGAAGCTTCACGCACGCAGTCCGTGAGTTCGCCGTTGACGAACTGCTTTGCATGTGCGAAGTGCAGTTCCCACCACGAGCCCACTAGCCGGAGCTGCCCAGCCGACTCGGGTACAGGATGCGACTCCAAGCCGCCGTCATAGTCCGCGAGCTTGTACTTGATGTCCGTCGCCACGCCACCGCCTCGTTTGGCCGCTGCACCCGCGCCGTCGACTCTGACCGAGTCAGCCTATCGTGGCCCAGACACATCAAACTACGACCCGCGCGACTCGTGCCGCTCGCGCGTTGGGCTTATATGGGCCACCAGCGGCGACGCGAGTCACAGACTGCCCCAAGCCCTGGCGTTCCGAGCACCCTGGCGCCGTGGTGCACTCGCGCAAGGGACGAGTTGGAAGAGCGCGCTCCCGACCGCTGACAGCCACCTGCTTCGCCAGGTGAAGGCGCAATGTCCGCCGACCGAGACGACGCTACTGCTCTCCACCAAGAGGAGCCACGCCCTCAGGGCGACTGCTTGAGGCGTGAGGCAGCAGCAACGGCCGGGCGCCTCCCGTGGCTCCTTTCGACGGACGCCGGTCGTCCTGGCCGACGATCGCTTCGATCGCGGTGACGGTCCCGAGCCAGCTTGCGCAATGGCGTCGGAGCAGCGCTCGGGGCCGAAGCCGCGGACCTGATCCTCGCGGGCGAGGAGATCCGTCGGCTGCAGCGGCTGTGAAGACCCGAAGCAAATCGCTGGCGACGGGTGAGTTGGGCGAAGCCGTGAACGCAGAGGGACGAGGCCGGGTGCGGACAGACGCTGCTCGATCTGTCACCGGGTTGCCTCCCGCGTGCGCCGGGTGGATCTCTTGGCTCGGGCGAGCATGCGGCGCGAGCCCGCTCGCCTCGGCATAGCCGGGCGTGATATGACGGGCCCGAGACGGCGAAACGATCGAGAGGACTGCGATGCCACCCACAGCTGTTCATTTCAATGGTTCGGTCAACCTGCCCGACGCCGAGACTGTGATGCGCGAGATCAGCTCCCGGATCCCGAATGGGGTCCGTCGGATGACCGACGGGGAGACGGGAGACCGGAACTATTGGATCAACTTCCAGATCCGGAAGTTCGAGCAGATGCGGGAGTTCGAGACCGTGTCGGTCGGGAAGGCCTACGAGACCGCTCCTGAGGCCCCGCCGATGCCTCAGCTGCGCCTCACCGAGGGCTCTTCGGCGGAGATGATCGACTGGCCCAACCTCGGCTATGCCGATGAATACAGCAAGTCGTTTGCGACCTTTGAGCGGATGCAGAACGAGGGCACGATCCCGGCCGACGTGCGCTTCCAGCTGCAGTACCCGACGCCCCTGGCCTCGATGGCGGGAACGATCGCGCTGGACGACCTAGCCAGGGTCGCGCCCTCCTACGAGCAGGCACTGTTCGCCGACCTCGACACCGCGCTCGAGCGGCTCCCGCACGCGCGCGTCGCCGTCCAGTGGGACGTCGCAGTTGAGTTCGGGGCGCTGGAGGGAGCGATGGGGCCAAAGATGCCGATTGATCAGATCGCGCCCGGGCTGGTGCGCTGCCTGGAGCGTGTGCCCGCCGACGTCCCGGTCGGTATGCATCTCTGTTACGGCGACTACGGCCACCAGCACTTCAAGCAGCCTGAGTCGCTGCAGATGCAGGTCGACCTCGTCAACGCGGTGGCCGCCGCCACGCAACGCACGCTCAGCTTCGTTTCCTTTACCGTGCCCCAAGGCCGCAACGACAGCGCCTACTTCGAACCGCTCGCCGGCCTGAGGACGGGCTCCGAGACCGAGCTCTACTTCGCGCTCGTCCCCTACCACCCTGACGACCAGACACCGGGCACGACCGCAGAGCAGATCGAGCACATCGACGCCGCCCTCATCAACTCCCCCGCAGGCGCTCGCCACTGGGGTATCTGCACCGAATGCGGAATGGGCCGGGTCGACGCCCCCGACGTGCCTCGGCTGCTGGACCTCCACAGTCAGATCCTCTCCTCGTCACGAGGCTGAGCTCCACCATGCCAGGACGGCCGTACCGACTCATCGGTGACTGCCACGCGGCCGGCGGCCGTCGACAAGGCGTCCCACTCCAGGTCGCCACGGACAAGCGCTTTGCTCATCGCGACCCGCCTCGATCGCGCCACGCATCGGCGACGAAGCAGAAGCCAGCTGCGGCGAATCCTGGTGGTGCGCCTTAGTTTTGAGTGCGGTAGCGTCGTGCGGCGGCGTTGAGCACCGAGTTGGGCTGGCGCGCCTGCGGGTGCGTCGCCTTCTCCGGGGCATCCCCGGGGATGTGACGGTAGGTGGTTCAGTGCATCGCGAGCCCTACAGTGCATCCCGCGGGAGGCACGTCCGGGCACGCACGACGAGAGCAGTCGGGGCTCGGCGCCGCGATCATTGCCCTCGTGTACGACACCGACGTCCGATTCGCTCTGGCCGAGGAACTTGCCGACGCGTTCCTTGATGGACCCTGGAGGGCAGAGGCTCTCGCCGAGCGCGGATCAGGAAGCCTTGACCGCTGGCCCGACTGGATGGAGGCGCTGGCGTTCTCGGCGGTGGCGTTTGATCGGGTGGCCCCCGTGGATCGCCGGGCCGAACTTGTGCGGTTCATCGAGGCTTTCTTGCGTGGTCGCTCGGCCGGTCCGGGAGGTGACCGTCCGCCGCAGATCCTGAGACACCTGCGGCCACGGCGGCGGGTGCTGGCGCACGACTGGCCGGTCGTTGGGATCCCGTCAGTCGCGTCGCTGGCGGAGCGGCTGGAGTTGAGCGACGGGCAGCTGGCGTGGCTTGCTGATGTGCGTGGTTGGGAGCGGACCGTCGACCGAGAGCAGTTGCGCAACTACCGGTATCGGTGGCTGCCGCGGCGCAGCGGCCTGCCGCGCTTGATCGAGGCGCCGAAGGCGAGGTTGAAGGAGATCCAACGCTGGGTGCTGCACGAGATTCTCGATCACGTCCCACCGCACGACGCTGCGCACGGCTTTACTCGGGGGCGTTCGGTGCTCACCCACGCGGGCATGCACACCGGGCAAAGCGTGGTCCTGCGTCTTGACCTGCGTGATTTCTTTGCCTCGGTCTCCGCCGGCCGTGCCTATGGGTTGTTTCGCGCTGTTGGGTATGGGCACAGCGTCGCGCACGCTCTCACGGGTCTGTGCACCAACACCATCCCGACGATGATCTGGGACACAGCAGAACGGCCAACACAGCCGTGGCTGATCCAGCCACACTTCTGGCTGGGGCGACAGCTCGCGACGCCTCACTTGCCCCAGGGCGCGCCGACGTCACCCGCGCTCGCCAACCTCGCGGCGTTCGGCCTTGACCGCCGGCTCACTGGCTCTGAGCGCCGCCTTCTCGATGCGCTACTCACGCTACGCCGACGACCTCACGTTCTCCGGACCCCGCATGACGGACCGCGCGAACCGAACGCTGATCCAACTCGCTGCCGGCATCATCAACGAAGAGGGCTTCCGCCTGCACCACGACAAGTCGAGCCTTCGCAGCGCGGCGCAACGGCAGCTCGTGACCGGAGTTGTCGTCAACCAGACGCCCAATGTACCCCGGGACGACTACGACCGCCTCAAAGCGTTGCTCCATCGCCTTGCGATCGACGGCCCCGATGCCGACAACCTCGCGAACGCCGGCCGATCTGCGGGCTCACCTCCGCGGACGAGTCGCCTGGGTCGCGGCGCTCAATCCTCGGCGCGGCGAAAAACTGCGCCGCCTCCTTGACGCGATCGATTGGGATCACAGGCGCAAAGTCGCGCAATAGCCGCACATCGGCCGAACGTGGTAGCCACCCTGCAGCCTCGCCTCCAAGTCGGGCTATCTGTGGCGCTGCCGCTGCTCGATCGAACCGGCTAGCCCGCCGCTGGCTGCCCGAATGGCGATTAGGCAGCAGCGGGCTCGTAAGGAGGCGCTGGGATCCTGGTCAGAAGGTGATCGCCAGCCGACCGCAGCGATGCTCAGCGTCCAAATGCCCACGCCACCATCAGCGGGAACTCTTCTCTCCAGAATGCGTCGCCGTGTGACCCGACCCGTTCGGTCATGACCACGTCTGCACCTGCATCGCGCAGTGCGTCCGCCCACCGCGTGGCGTTCTCGAGGAAGAACGGCTCCTGCATGCCGGCGACGAGGTACGCCCGCAGAAGCGAGCTCGGCATCACGGCAGGCGGTCGGTAACCAGCGCCCGGCGACGCGCAAAACACCGCGCCGTAGATGTCGGGATGGCGAAGCCCCATGGCGAGCGCGAGCTCCCCACTCGCAGAGACACCGAACACCGCGGTCCGGTCGGCAGGGAGCGCGACGTCGAACCGCGACTGCGCCCATCGGCGCACGTCCTCGACAAAGAACTTCTCGTGCGCGGCGAACCGGTCGGGGTCAAAGGTGAAGGCGGCCGTACTTTCGCCGGGTGAGTACTCATGAAGCCGCAGCGTCTCATCGTCCAGGCGGTGTGCACCGATGATCATCGTGGGCGGTACGTCGGCTGCCTCGAGGGCGCCTCCCCACGACGTGATCAACTGGCCGTCACCGGCGAAGACGATGGCCTCGGGCGGAGCCGGCGGGACATACGCCGTTACCTGGCGTCCACCGTCGTATTCGAACCTCTCGGTGACGACCTGGCCTGCTGTGGGCGACATTGGCGCGTGCTCCTCGCCAGCCTGGCGGACACGCCTAACCCGACTGGCGATGGGCCGTCCTCGGCTGCGATCCGTTCATCCGGGCCCTCCGAAGAGGACGAGCGGATGATCGCTTCCGGGTCACGCGCCGCCCTCCGCCACCTCGCCGGCAAGGGACGGGTCCGCTCCGAACTGCTTGCGCAGCAGTTCTACATCCACCCCGAGGTCGCCGAGCACGCGCGAAAGCTCAGGGTCACGCGCGAGCGCGCGGAGCAGATCGCTCACACCGAAGCTCACGCGTCCCTCGGTCAGCGCCAGGCCGGCGCTCACCATCAACACGCGCTCCAACGCCGGGTCAGCTGCCGGCCTGAACTCGATGGCCGCGCCCAGCGCCTGCTCTGGCTGGAGTCGCCTTCGCGGAGGCAGCCTCGCGACGTTCACGGGCCGGCCGGGGACCGGGGCCGCGACCCGGTGCTGCACGGCCAGGCGAACGCTCTCGGCGTCCGCCCCGAGCTCCTGCAAGATCTGGGAGGCGCCACAGTCGGTGCGGATAATCCCGAGCAGCAGGTCCTCGGCGTCGATGCGCTGGCTCCCCCGCGACAGCGCCTCGCGCCGCGCCGCCTCGAGCACCTCCTTCGCAAGCGCGGAGAAAGGCATCCGCCCCTGGATCGGCCGTTCAGAACCCGGTCCCAGTCGTTCCACAACCAACGCGCGCACCGGATCGATCGTGATCCCAAGCTCGCCGAACACCTCCGCGGCGATGTTGCCGTCCCGCACGCCGAGCAGCCCAAGCAGCTCGTGCTCTGTCTCAACCTCCCCGCTCTCGGAGCAGCGAGCGTCCCGCTGGGCCCGGGTCATGACCTTGGCTGCCTGGTCTGTGAAGCTGAAGCGCTCAAGCACACCAGAAGCATCCCACTCGACCCCCGCCCGAGCAACCGCCTGGGAGCGGAAGCTGCGCCGGGTACACTCAGCGAACGGTGGCAGCGACTCGAGTTGCGCGGTGAGAACAGCGGCGCGGCTAGCCGTTGTGGGGTGTGGAGTCCGGAGGCGCCTGAGGGCACCCATCGCTGTGGGGGCGGCCGTGACGGTTGCGTCGCTCTGCTGCTTCGGCTGTGGTTCTTCCGCGACCCGCTCAGCGGCGTCAATAACCGGAAGCGCGACCACCGGGGCGGCGAGATCCAGACCCGTCCCGCGGCCCTCCGGTTTCGGCTCCAACTGGACCACGTACCACGGGACTGCTGAGGCGAGCGGAGTCCCGGGGGCACAGACCAAGCTGCTGCCTTCGCGGCGGGCCTGGACATCGTCGACCCTCGACGGGCAGCTGTACGGCGAGCCGCTCGTCGCCGACGGCCGCGTCGTCGCGGCGACCGAGAACGACACCGTCTACGTGATGGCCGCACACAGCGGGCGCATCCTGTGGTCACGCCACCTGGCGAAGGCAGTGCCATCCGGTGACCTGCCTTGCGGCGACATCTCGCCCGAGGTCGGAATTACGGGCACCCCTGTGATCGACTCCAAGCGCCACGAGATCTTCGTCGATGCGGACACCCTGATAAGCGGCCCGTCTGCCTCTGGTGGTGTGGAAGCGTCGCACCGTCTATTCGGGCTCAACCTGTTCACCGGCAGGGTCGAGCTTGACCAGCCGGCGATGCCGAACGCCGGCGAGGACCAGCTCGCGCAGCTGCAGCGGCCAGGGCTGGCGCTCGACCACGGTTTCGTGGTCATCGCCTACGGTCAGAACACCGGCGACTGTCCCGGCCCCAACGGTCCTGCCCACGGCTATGTCGTCTCGATCCCGGAGAACGGAGGACGGCTTCACTACTTCCAGATCGGCAGCGGCCGGGATCGGGGGGCGGTGTGGATGGGCGGCAGCTCTCCGGTCGTCGACCCTCACGGGAACATCTACGTGGCGAGCGCCGACGGCTACGACCTCGGCGCCGACCAGCTGTACGACGACAGCGACGCGGTGCTCGAGCTGTCGCCGACCATGCACCTCAAGTCGATCTTCTACCCCAAGGACTGGCAGAAGCTCAGCGCCGAGGACCTCGACCTCGGGACCGGCGACCCCGCGCTCGTGCACGGCTTCGTGCTCCAGGTCGGCAAGACGGACACCGCCTATCTGCTCCGTCAGGGACATCTCGGCGGCGAGGAGGGCGAGGTCGCGTCGCTTCCGGTGTGCAGTGGAAACCCTGATGGCGGACACGCGGTGAACGGCTCGGTCGTCTACCTACCCTGCCCGAACGGCGTGACGGCGATCAAGGTTTCGACGAAGGCCCCGTACCTGAAACAGCTATGGACCGACAACGACAGCGCCGCTGGCGCACCGATCATCGCCGATGGACTGGTCTGGACGATTGGAGGCGACAACGCGCTGCACGGCCTCAACCCGGCCAACGGCAAGGAGGTCGTCTCGACCCCCTTCGGCGGGTCTGCGAACCATTTCCCGACACCGTCGGTCGCCGACGGGCTGCTGCTCCTTCCGGGCACCGACCAGGTCTTCGCCTTCATGGGTCCGGCCGGGCGGCCGCCGCCACCCCCCGCGCCTCCCGCCAGGTGAGACGTGCCTCGTGGCAGTGCGCTTCGAGCTTGACCGCAGCTTGCAGCGCCCGAACGGTCGGCTTGCGCCAACTCCCGATCCCTCGTCCGCCGCGAAGACTTCCCTTGGTTGCCTAGATCACGCTGCCTCGCGTCTAGCGTTCACCCAGTTCGCGCTCACGCAGGGCGAATTTTTGGACCTTCCCGGTTGAGGTCTTCGGGAGCGGCCCGAAGTCGATCGCGTCCGGGCATTTGTAGTGCGCGAGCCGCTGACGACAGAACGCGATGATCTCCTCGGCGCTCGCGCTGGCGGTGCCGTTGAGCGTGACGAATGCCTTCGGTCGTTCCCCCCACCGCTCGTGGGGAATTCCGATGACTGCGCACTCGAGAACGGCCGGATGGGCGCAGATCGTCTGCTCGACCTCGATGCTCGAGATGTTCTCGCCGCCGGAAATGATGATGTCCTTGCTGCGGTCGCGCAACTCGATATTGCCGTCCGGGTGCCACGCCGCCAGGTCACCAGAGTGAAACCAGCCGCCGTGAAAGGCCTTCTCGGTGGCTGCTTCGTCCCCGAAATATCCGCTCATCACGTTGTTGCCGCGCATGACCACCTCGCCCATCGCCTCAGCGTCCTGCGGGATGTCGTGCATGTCCTCGTCGACCACCCGGACCAGGTCGGCCGACGGGTAGGCTTGACCCTGCCGCGCGAGCAGCTTCGCCCGCTCCTCAACAGAAAGCTCCCGCGACTCCCCCTGAACCGGACACACCGTGATTGGTCCGTATGTCTCGGTCAGGCCGTACACGTGGACGATGCGGAGGTTCAGCTCGGCCATCCGAGCGAGTAACGTCGGCGACGGTGGTGACGCGGCGACCATCGCGGTTACTGGCTGCTCTAAGCGGCGCGCGGACGGATGGTTGATGATCATCAGCTGAACCGTGGGCGCGCCGTTGTAATGCGTCACTCCCTCCGAGTCGATCAGCTGCCACACCAACTCAGGGTCCACCGCACGAAGCGCCACGTGGCGGGCCGCGACCGCGGTTACCGCCCACGGGAAGCACCAGCCATTGCAGTGAAACATCGGCAGGGTCCAGAGGTACACCGAGTCGGGGCTCATCCCGGCGACGATCACCTCGCTTAGCGCATTCAGGTAGGCGCCGCGGTAGGTGTACTGCACCCCCTTCGGCTGCCCCGTGGTGCCGGAGGTGTAGTTGATCGAGATCGTCTCCTCCTCGTCCTCGAGCCAGCTCTCCGGCGGCGCCGAGGACGCCGCGTTCCAGGAACCGCTCATACCCATCTTGCGGATCACCGCTGCCCGCACACCGGATCACCGTCACGCCTGGCAGCTCCAGCGGGGCAACCAGCGACTCCAGCTCAGAATCGAGCAGCAGAAAACGGGCGCCGCTGTGGCCGAGGATGTACCCCACCTCTGGACTCGCTAGGCGATGGTTGATCGCCACGAGGATCCCGCCGGCCGCCGGAACACCGAAATGGGCCTCGAGCATCGTTGCCGAGTTGAACAGCAACGTGGCCACGCGGTCTCCCTTCCTCAGCCCCGCCGACCTGAGCGCATTGGCCAACCGCCACGAGCGCTCCGCGAGCTGAGCGTACGAGTAGCGACGGCTCCCATCCACCACCGCCGTCTTCTCGGGATACACGTACGCAGCTCTCCGGAGGAAATCCACCGGGTTCAACTCGGAGCGGAACACCTTGTTCTCGACGCCCTCGCCCCCGCGGACGACGTTAGTCCCAACCAGCGCGTCGGTCATGCCCCGTCTCCTTCAACTCGATTGTCGTCGCTACCGGGCGCCATCGCGCCCTCCCGTCCATTATTCCGGCCGAACCGAGACTGCCAGCTGACGGCAGGCCGCGACTCCTCGCCGCTGACAACTCGACAGCCAATGCTTGGGGACAGGTTGCTAGAAGATCCAGCCGAGGCGCTTAGGGGGCGTCCTGCTGGGTTGCGGCGAACCACGTATCGAAGTCGAGTTCCCGATGCGGGCGCCCGCGCCCGCCGTCACGTCGGCAAGGCCCTCGCCCGTGATGGTGTCGACGCCCGTGGAGGGCGAGGCCGCCACCGGATCGTGCCCCTACGCGACCAGCCGGCGGAAGACGTTGCGGCCGATGAGCCCGCTCCGACCGATGACGACGATCTTCATGACACTCCTTCCTATTGTTTGCTGGAGATGTCGAGGATCTCTCACGAGGCCGCGGCGGGCATCCGTCGTCGCCCCCACTCCCATACCTGGGCCGGTGACGTCGAAGACTGGCAACGCGCGTTGGTGCGCGAAGCAAGCAAGCCCGCCGGGACAAGCGGCTCCTCGCGCAAATGTGCATTACGCTCCGTGGATGAGTCCTCCCGCGACCCTTCTCATGTGGTTTCAGCTGCGCTCGCCGGAGCTGGCCGAGGACTTTGAGCGTCTGATGGGCGGGGATCGGGACATCGTCCGCGGGTCGTTGGACACGGTGGCGGATTGGCGTCTTACGCGGCCGACGGACGTGCCCGGACAGGCGATCGGTCAAGCCGATTACGTGCTGATCGCCGAGATCGTCGAGGTGGATCGCTTCGAGCAACAGGCGAGCGAGCACATCCAACGCTTGGCGGACGACTTGGCGCATCTCGTCTCGAACCGGGGGATGCTGATCGTGCGTCCCGTCCTTTGAGATCCGCGGTCCGCGCGGAAATACCGGGACACCTGAAACATCGTCGACGACGCTCTGTGGCTTTCGGCCGTGACGCCACCCTGGACCGACTTCAGCTAACAGCGGGTCCGCAACTACCAGCGGGTGCGCTTAGCGCTGCGACGGGGTGATGATCTGGTCGGCGACCCAGCGGGCGACGCCGTCGGGGTAGGGGGTGCGCAGGCTGAGGACGATGTGGCTGAAGCCGGCGTCGATGGCCGCGCCGACGGCGACCAGGTGGTGGCGGCGTCCTCGTAGGAGACCGGCACGTGGAACGAGCGGGTGATCGAGGCGGGCTCGCGCCCGATCTCGGTGCAGTAGCGGTCGAGTAGCGCGCTGCGGGCCCTGGCATCGTCGATGTCGACGCCGGCGATGTTCCAGGTGTCGGCGTGCTCGGCGACCACGCGCAGTACTCGGGCGGTTCGCCCGGCGATGAGGATCGGCGGGTGTGGCTGCTGGACGGGCTTGGGGTTGCCGAACGCCCCGACGAGGTGGAGGTGGCGGCCGTCGAAGTCGAACGGTTGACTCTCAGTCCACAGCCGCTTGATCACGGTGCACGCCTCCGCGAGGGCATCGACCGAGTCTGCAAAGTCGACGTAGGGCAGGCCGTAGGCGTCGTACTCCCTGCGGGCCTCAGGGACGCTCGTCCGAGAGCCGGCGCCGATGCCGAACTCCAGCCTTCCGTCTGAGACCACGTCGACGGTCGTGGCGATCTTGGCCAGCACCGCCGGCGGGCGGAAGCGGTTGCTGGTGACGAGCAGGCCGAGGCGCAGGCGGCTGGTCTGTGCCGCGAGCGCCGAGAGCAGCGTCCAGCCCTCGAAGATCGGGCCGAGGCGGTCCCCCGCGATCGGCATGAGATGGTCGAACAACCAGGCGTGCTCGATCTCGGGGACCGTGTCGGCCTCGCGCCACACGCGCAGGACGTCGGCGTAGTCGACCCGCTGCGGCGCGGTCGCGATCCCGAAGCTGAGGTGCGGCATTAGCTGCTCAGCCCTCCCCGTTCTCGCCTGTCACCAAGACCATTCTGCACCTTGCATTCGACGCTTGACTGATCGTCACTGTACTGACGATCAGAGCACCCCAATGCCTAGTGTGGCGGCCTTTGCCTTCCGCTTTCACGCAGCAAGGGTGGTCGTCGGGACCGGTAACCACGGAGCTCGAGACTTCCGCTCCCCGGACCCTCCCGGTTGACATATGCCGATATCGGTATATGATTGTGCCATGGCACGAGCAGCGACGACGTCGGACGTCTTCAACGCGATCGCCGAGCCGCAGCGCCGGGAGATCCTGGTGCTGCTGCGGGCGGGTGAGCGGCCGGTGACCGAGTTGGCCCAGGAGCTGGGGATGACCCAGCCGGGGGCGTCCAAACACCTGCGGGTGCTCCGGGAGGTCGGACTGGTGCGGGACCGCAAGGCAGGCAAGCAACGCCTGTACGGCCTTGACGCCCGCGAGCTGCGACCGGTTCACGAGTGGACCGGCGGGTTCGAGCGGTTCTGGAACGAGAGCTTCGACCGACTGGACGAGTACGTGCAGGACCTCAAACAGGAAGACAGGAGGAGTAGCTGATGAGCGCGACGGGACGAGGGGCGCCGGCGCAGTCCGCGACGGCCGACCGTGAGATCGTGATCTCCCGGGTCATCAGTGCCCCACGGGAGCTGGTGTTCGAGGCGTTCACCGAGGTGCGGCACCTGTCGCGGTGGTGGGGACCGGAGGGGTTCACGACCACGACGCGGGCGTTCGAGTTCCGTGTCGGCGGGGAGTGGGACTTCGTGATGCACGGACAGGATGGGACGGACTACCAGGAGTGGATCACCTGGACCGAGATCGCCCCGCCGGAGCGGATCGCGCTGCTGCACGGTGAGTCCCGCAGCGACCCGAATGCCTTTGAGTCGGTCCTGACGTTCGCGCCCGAAGGCGCGGCGACCCGGATCGAGATGCACACGGTGTTCCCCACCAAGGAGCTGCGGGACGAGGCGGTCGAGACGTATCACGCGATCGAGGGCGGCCAGCAGACCCTGAGCAACCTGGCTGCCTACGTCATCGAGATCATTCGGAAAGGAGTTGAGGACTGATGGCCGGGAAGGTGTTCTTCAGCGTGACGATGTCGCTGGACGGGTTCATCGCGCCCGAGGAGCGCATGGACGACCCGGATGCGCGGCGCTGGATGGCGCAGTGGATGGAACTGCAGCAGTGGCTGTTCCCGCTGCGGTTCTTCCGGGAGAACCTGAACCTCGGCGAGGGCGGCGAGGAAGGGCGCGACAACGACATCGCGCGGGAGACGTCCCAACGCACCGGCGCGAGCGTGATGGGCAAGCGAATGTTCGACCTCGGCGAGCAGGCGTGGCCGGAGGAGGCGCCGTTCCACACGCCGGTCTTCGTCGTGACGCACGAGAAGCGTGACCCCTGGGAGCGGCTGGGCGGGACCACCTTCCACTTCGTCAACGACGGCATCGAGCCCGCGCTCGACCGGGCCCGCGAGGCCGCCGGCGACCGAGACGTCCGCATCGCGGGCGGCGGCGCAACGATCCTGGAGTACGTGAACGCCGGCCTGATCGACGAGTTCTCGATCGCGCTCTCACCCGTGCTGTTCGGCGCCGGAATCCGCCTGTTCGAGGGCGTGGACGCGGGCCGTGTGGCCCTGGAGCCGGTCCGCGCGGAGCCGACGCAGCGAGTGACCCACCTGACCTACGCAGTCCGGGAGCGGTAACTGTCTCGACCTCAGCGCTCCCCCCCGAGGTCAGCAGCGCGGTGAGATCCTCGACGCTCTGAGCGTCAGGAAGCGGCGAGCCTTCGGGCCGCGATCTCGGCCGCGCGCTCCTCCTGGAGGGACCTCACGGCGTTGTCGTGGAACTTCCTCGCCACCGTCAGGCTTCGCCAGCGAGTCACCAAGGGCCCCGCTCCCGCGCCGGTGTCGCGCGGCCAGGCGTGCGCTTGAGTTCCGGAGGCGCGAGTGCGGGTCCCGTCTACCGTCCGGCCCATTCCCCAAGCCCGGTGTGATCCTTCGGGATGAGCGGATTCTTGGCGCGAGCTTTGATCTCCTGCACCGCCCATGAGTTCCCATCCGGATCATCGAAGCCGAAGAACGTCCCGCCGTCGGCCTCGGCCACCACCATCAAGTCGCTGACCTCGACGCCGCGATCCGCCAGCTCTTGGCGCGCAGCCGCGGCGTCGGAAACGACGAGCTGGAGCGCTTTCATCGAGCCAGGCTCCATCTCACTCTGCGACGGTAGATCCCCGAACACGATCGAGCAGCCCGAACCCGGCGGGGTCAGCTGGGCGACATGCATCTGCTCGTTGCGTGTGTCATGGTCGAGATGGAAGCCCACCTGATCGCGGTAGAAGGCGATCGAGCGGTCGATGTCGCTCACCGGCAGGACGACAACTTCAAGGGTCCAGTCCATCAGGGCGCTCCTTCGGTAGGTCAGGCGATCTGCACATAAGACCACGAGCGGCCCGAAACCGTCGGTTGCACGCACTTCCGCGCCATCGGGCGTCCTCATCCACCTCGTCAGACGGTCAGGACCGCGCTCTGCGCCGTCGTCGTGATCAACGACGTGGCGCCCCGATACGGTGTCCGCTATGTCGTCGGGTCAGCGCAGGTCGCGGGTAGTTCCGGCAGAGCTCGCATGCGGAGTCGCTGCCGGACCCTTTTTCGTAAGTAGCTTCACCGCGATCGGGGCACAACGCGCGGGTTACGACTGGCGACGTCACGCAGTGAGTTCCCTCGCGGTCGGTCGAGGTGGCTGGCTGCAGCGTGCGAACTTCATCGTCACGGGCTCGCTGTTTTGCATCGCCGCTCGCGGCGTTGCGCGGAGCCCGAAGCAGACCCGCGTGTCCCGCGTGGTCCCAGCGCTGACTTTCGGCGCCGGCGGCGGGCTGATCGGCTCTGGACTGTTTGTGACCGACCCAGTGGCTGGCTTCCCGCCGTCGCGAGGTGATCACGACGAGGCTGCTCGCGCGCCATCGGTCGTGCCCACTCGCGAGGGAACATTGCACACCCTCTGCGCGATTCCGGTCTTCGCCGGGATACCGGTCGCAGCTCTGACCTGCGCCACGTTCGCGATGCGCGAGGGGCAATATTCCTGGGCTTCGTATTCGGCTGGTTCAGCGATTGCGATGACGAGTGCGTTCGGGCTGTTCGGTGCGGCGTTCGGCGGTGCGCCGCGGCTCGCCGGGCGCGGCGGTGTTATGCAGCGCGTGTCGATCGCAACCGGATTCGGATGGTTGAGCGTGCTGTCGCTTCGCGCGTTTACCGCGTCCCGGCGTGCTTCGTAGCCCGAAGTTCCCGGCCGCTACGTCGACGATCTCTCGTTCGCGCGCCGACGTCGGTTCTTCGCCTATGATCGCTTTCGCTTCTAGACCGGTCCGCCGGCCCAATTCGAGCGGCAAACCCCTGCGGTGATCGTGTCGACCCCGGCCACCTCGACACCCCTGGGTCACACGCCAACGGGACATCACATCTTCGTAGGTCATCCGGCTGCTGGTTCGCCACGGAGGCGATCGTCAGCTACCGGAACGGCGGCGAGTCGTTCGGGGCGGCTTTGCGATCACCGCGTCGACTCCTGGTGCCGCGGCTACGTCAGCGGCCTTGCGTGCGCGCGTACCGCACGAGGCTACGCAGAAGCCAGAGGTCGAGGGCTAGAAACGGAAGGAATACGAGTCCCCACCAGTAGCCCTTCACACAAAGGAACACGGTGACGAAGAGGATCCACGGCGCGAGCAGGGCGCGCACGACGATCATCTGCTTGTAGTGCGCACGGGCCCACCGGCCGTCCCAGCCGGCATGTTGGTCGTCTGCCGTCACTTCAGGGAACGATCGTACGTCAGGTAGCCGTCGCGGCCCTCTGAAGGAAGGGCCCGACGGTGGCGACGTGTCTTCGTGTGCTCCCCTCAATCTGCCCGAAAGTCGACGATAGGCCCCTAACGCAACCTCAAGCTTGCGTCCGGATCGTCCTTTGCGATTCGAACCAGGCGGTATGCGAGCCCGAAGTGCAACGCCGCGACCCCGACGAGCAGCAGCTCCCACGGACCACCGACGCCCGCGCGGTAGAGAATCGCCGTGAGGAGTAGGAGCCAGATACCGACACCCACACGCACACAGGCGATCAGCTGATGGCTCCAGGACCGGAGTTGGAATACGTGATTACGTGATCGATTGCCGTTCATGGTCCCTCCTCGGGAGTCCTTGGAATCTAATAGCCGAATGATATCAATTTGCTACCAGTTGCGCAAGCCTGCGCAGCGCTCGTGTGCTCATGTCGCACCCGATGTTGACTTCCGCAGCGTTGACCTGACCGCCCGTTACGCCGCTGCTACTCGTCCGTTGCGAGCGCGAGATCAGCCGAGCCGCTGGCTGTCGCCTTCCAATCGCATCAGGGACCCACCCAATCCACACCCATCCGGAACGTCCCGAAACGCCAATTCCGGTCGTACCGAAACGCTCGTGCGGCATGCGGTTGCATGGGCCGGGCGCGCGCGCTTCGGAAACGACCGACCGCGTGGCTGTCCTTCGGTTAGAGTCGTGCCATGTCGATCCTAATTCGCTACACACCGTCGTCGCTGACCCGCGAGCAGTACGACAAGGTCAACGAGATCCTTCAGGAGAATGGCCCCGGCGGGCCCCCTCCAGCACTCCAACTGCACGTCATGTTCGGTGAGGGGTCGGATCTTCGAGTCAGTGAGATCTGGGAATCGGAGGAAGCGTGGCAGCAGGCCTGGGACGGCGGCCTCAAGGCCGCGCTGGAGACGGTCGGCCTTGAGATGCCCGAGCCCGACAAGTTCCCGGTCCACGAGGTCTGGGGAAGCCGCGTGGCGGAGGCATAGTTCACGAGCTGCTTAGTCGATACGGGAGCGCGGCATCGCGATTCGTAGCGACGTCGCGGGTAGCTACGAAGGCCCGACACGAGCGGCTTACTCCTTCTTCCGCCACGAGATCGGCGCCGACCGCGTCACCCCCTGTGGGGGACCAAGGAGAAGTGACGGGCCGGGCCGACGATCTGGCGGGCTCGCTCGGAGACCCGGTGGGCCAGCGACCTGGTGTCACCGCGGCGGCGAGACTAGGTCGATGAGCTCGGCAGCACCGCGATCGCCTCGATTGAGACGAGCAGGCCGCGAGGCAGCCGCACGTTGGCTGGGGCTGACCGCGCCGGAGGTGGATCGGCCATGTGCCGGGCGTAGACCTCGTTGAGACGCCCGAAGTCTTCGACGTCTGCATAGAAGATCGTCGTCTTGACCACGTCCTCCATCGACGATCCGGCGGCCCGGAGAACGGCGGCGAGGTTCAGCAGCGCCTGCTCGGTCTGGGCTTCGATCCCATCTGCAATCGCTCCGGTCGCCGGGTCGATGCCCGCCATCCCGGAGCAGAAGACCAAGCCACCCGCGACGATCGCCTGGCTGTAAGGCCCGAGTGCGCCGGGGGCATGTTCGCTCGATACTGCCGTTCGCGTCATCGCTTGCTCCCTGGTCGCGGTCCTTCGGTCGCACGCCAACCTATGCCGAAACAAAGATGGACGCAAGGGCATCCGTCCCAACCCGCCCGTCGGACACGGGAGTGTCATTCGAACCGATGCGGACGAAGTCTGCATCTCAACTTCTGCTCTCACGCACCACCAGCCACGTTGGCGGCGTCGATATCGGGAGGCGCACTTCTCCTTCGCGCGGGCCGGCCAAGGAAGCAGAAGCGAAGGGCTCGTGGCTGCAGCGGCGACGAAGCGGGAGTCTCTTGGAGTGCCGGCGATAGGCTCCTTGCCAGAGCACTATGACGGAGGTGTTGCTCTTTCATCACTCGCTCGGCCAGACTGAGGGCTTTCATGCCTTTGCCGACCAGCTGCGCCAAGCGGGCCACACGGTGCACACGCCCGATCTCTATCGAGGTCTTACCTTTGCGTCCATCGAGGAAGGCATGAGCCACGCGGAGGAGATCGGCTTCGGCGAGATCATCAACCGCGGCAGACACGCCGCGGAGGCGTTGCCCAAAGGCCTCGTATACGCCGGCTTCTCGCTCGGTGTGCTTCCCGCCCAGAACCTCGCCCAGACCCGCGCGGGTGCGCGCGGCGCTCTGCTCTTCTACTCCTGCGTCCCCGTGTCGGAGTTCGGTTCCTGGCCGGCAGGCGTCCCCGTGCAGGTGCACGGCATGGCATCTGACCCCATCTTCGTCGAAGAGGGCGACCTCGATGCTGCGCGTGCGCTCGTCGCGTCTGCAGATGACGCCGAGCTTTTCCTGTATCCGGGCTCGGAGCACTACTTCGCCGACTCCGACCTACCGTCCTACGATGCTGACGCCACGGCTCTGCTGACCGCGCGGGTGCTCGAGTTTCTCCAGACCCATTCGTGAAGTGGGTTGTGCCGCGACTCCCCGTTTCACGGACCACCGGCCCCTCGAACGCATCGACTGGTGGGCGCGCTTGTTCGGACGCTCCCCGGACCGCGGCGTCGGCCACGAGATGCTCTGGGAGATGGACGAGCATGCGTGGCTCTTGATCGAGCCAAACGCAACGCAGGCGGGCGCGGGGCGCATCACCCCTGGCCGTCAGCCGGCTCGACGCGCTCGTCGAGCGCGTCGCGGTCGTGGGCACCGAGCATGAACCGATCGAGAGCTATTCGAACGATGTCCGCCACGTTAAGATTCCCGATCCTGACGGGGAACGCGATCGCCTTTGCCGAGGCGCCGACGCAACATGACCGAGCTCGCGATCGAGCCGTTCGCGAATGCCCACCTGGACGGCTTGGTCGCGGTTTGGCGCGGGCCGCTCGCTCGGCTTTCGCCTCACGCGCGAGCATCTCGGGCTCAGAGCCACCGATTCTCTTGCGGCGAGGTGAAGCGTGCCGGCGGTGAGCGTTCGTGGATTAGTTAGGTCGTACGGATCGGTCCGCGCCGTCGATGGGGTGAGCTTCGAGGTCGACGCGGGTGAGGTGTTCGCGCTGCTGGGTCCGAACGGGGCGGGTAAGACGACGACGATCGAGATCCTGGAGGGATTCCGCGGGCGCGACGCGGGGGAGGTGAGGGTGCTGGGGATCGACCCGGGTGATCGCCGGTCGGGTCGGCGGCTGCGCAGCCAACTTGGGGTGGTCTTGCAGGAGCTTGCGGTCGAGCCGTTTCTGTCGGTCCGCCAGGTGCTCGAGCGCAACGCCGGCTATTACCCGGCGCCGCGGCCGGTGGGTGAAGTGATCGAGCTGATCGGCCTGGCGGAGAAGGCCGACGCAAAGGTCAAGACGCTGTCGGGGGGTCAGCAGCGACGCCTGGATGTTGGCCTGGGGATTGTGGGCAATCCGGCGCTTTTGTTCCTTGATGAGCCAACCACCGGGCTTGATCCGGCGGGGCGGCGAACCTCGTGGGAGCTGGTGCGCAAGCTCGCCGTTGAGGGCACGACGGTGATCCTCACCACGCACTACATGGAAGAGGCCGAGGCACTGGCCGACCAGGTGGCGATTATCGCGTCGGGCAAGATCGTGGCCCACGGGCCGCCGGCGTCACTGGGCGGTCGCGACCAGGGTGCGGCCACGATCCGCTTCCAGCTACCCGCTGGCCTCGCGCCCGCCGATCTGCCCGTGGCGGTCGTCGGCGATGGGCCGTCCGTTGAGCTGCAGACCGACCGTGAGCTCGAGGCGCTGTACGAGCTGACCCGGTGGGCGCTGGAGCATGAGGTTCGGCTGACCGGTTTGACCGTCAGTCGCCACACGCTTGAGGACGTCTATTTGCAGTTGACGGGCGCCGACCCTGACCGCTTCCAGACCGACTCGGCGGCGGGAGCGCCGGTCCGAGATTGAGCGCGCGGAGCGAATCGATCCTCCCATCGCGCTCGGCGATGGCGGGGCTGCGGCTGGTGGTCAGGCAGGTCTACTACGAGCAGCTGTCGTTTTGGCTGAACCCGATCGGGGCGATCTTCACAGTTGGGTTCTCGCTCCTGTTCCTGTTGTTGCTCGGCGCGACCGCCGGGTCCTCGCGGGTCAGCTATCTGCACAACATCAAGCTCGTCCAGTATTACGTCCCGGGCTTCATCGCTTACGGGGTGATGTCCGCGTCGTTCAACAGCCTGGCGATCACTCTCGTCATCCGCCGCGAGACAGGGCTGCTCAAACGTCTGCGGCTGAGTCCGCTGCCCACCTGGACGCTTTTGACCGCAATCCTGCTCAGCACACTGTTGATCGCGTTCTCGCAGGTCGTGCTGATGCTCGCGGTGGGACGCTGGGCGTTTGGGGTTCACCTGCCATCGAACGCATCGGGGATCGGTGCGTTGATCGTCGTGCTCATACTCGGTGGGCTCAGCTTCGCCGCGCTCGGAATCGCGATGAGCACATTCATTCCCAACCAGCAAGCCGCCGGTCCGGTGACCAGCACCGTGTTCTTCGTACTGCTGTTCCTCTCAGGCCTGTGGTTCCCGCTCAAATCCGGCTCGGCGCTGGCCAAGATCTCGACCTTCTTCCCGCTCCGCCACTTCATCACCGCCGTGTTCAGGACCTTCAGCCATCCGGGGAGCTCAGCCTGGTCCGGACACGACCTGCTGATCGTCGTAATCTGGGGTGTGGTGGGCGCCGTGGTCGCGCTTCGCCGGTTTCAATGGGCGCCGCACCAGACCTGACGCCCATGCCTCGCCGAGCGCCGAAGCGGTCGGCGCCGCGTGCTGCTGGCTGATCGCGGGCACATCCGCGGGCGCGCGCCAGACGCCCATCATCGACGCAGAGGTCCAAACGGACGCTGCCGGGTTCATGAAGGAGCAGCACTCGCGGGATGGCCCTGGCGAGGCCGCGACGCTGCTGCTTCGGACACCATCGGTCACGAACGCTTCGCCGATGTCGTCGCCGACCATCGACCGACGGGCACCGATCGAGGCTCGTCTGCGATGTGCGGCATGCGCGCCCGTGGCGAGCAGCAGGGAAGTCGCGCAGCTTGCGGGTCAGTCCCGCTTCCCTCGCGGCGCGGCATTCTGGGCCGGTGTTGGCGACGTTGCCGGTGGCCCGTCCGAACGAGCGCGCTCACGAGCGGCATTGGGAGGCGTTGTCCGTTCGACCGCGGCTCCTAACAGGAAGTTCACGGCCGCGAGGAGCCCGATGAGGGAGGATCGCGCGGTACTACACGCGGAGCCGCGGACCGGGAGCTCGATTCGCGACTTGACCCCAGGAGGTTCAGATGTCCGCTGTTCGAACTGCGCAGCACGCCGGCAGCGGAAGCACCGCTGTCCGTCTGTTTCAGGTCGGTTTCCCGGAGGCCGAGCTCATCGAGCTGGGCCGGCGCATAAACGCGGCCCGCTGGGCCGAGCGGGCGTATCCCGACAACCTCCTGTACTTCAACGAGGTCGACAAGGGCGGCCACTTCGCCGCCTGGGAACAACCGCAACTCTTCTCACAAGAGATCCGCGCAGCGTTCCGACCGCTCCGCCAAAAGGACGGGGCGAAATGACCGGCACGGCAGACACGGTCGCGAGCAAGGCCCAGAGGAGCGCGTCGTTTGGCCCGTTGAAGCAGATCGATGCCGGCCTGCTGAACGTCGGGTATGTCGACGCTGGGCCTGCCGACAGCCCCGCAGTGATTCTTTTGCACGGCTGGCCCTACGACATTCATAGCTACCGCGATGTGGCCCCGTTGCTGGCGGCGCAGGGCTACCGGGTGATCATCCCCTATGTGCGCGGTTACGGCACGACGCGGTTCCTCTCGCAGGAGACGTTCCGGAACGGGCAGCAATCGGTCCTCGCCGTTGACGCGATCGCCTTGATGGACGCTCTCGAGATCGGCAACGCGGTCGTTGCCGGGTTTGACTGGGGAGCGCGGACAGCCAACATCGTCGCGGCGCTCTGGCCCGAGCGCTGCGGTGGGCTCGTTTCGGTGAGCGGCTATCTGATCGGCAGCCAGGAAGCCGGCAAGGGTCCGTTGCCGCCGGAGGCCGAGCTCCAGTGGTGGTACCAGTTCTACTTCGCCACCGAGCGTGGCCGGGCCGGCTACGACAAGTACCGGCACGACTTCGCGAAGCTCATCTGGCGGACCGCTTCCCCGAAATGGAACTTCGACGACGCCACGTTCGATCGCACCGCAGCGTCCTTCGACAACCCGGATCACGTCGCTATCGCGATTCACAACTATCGCTGGCGGCTGGGGGCCCAGGGCGAGCCCGAATACGACGAGCTGGAGGAACGGCTCGCTCAAGCACCGGTGATCACCGTCCCGACGATCACCCTCGAGGGTGACGCCAACGGTGCGCCTCACCCCGAGCCGAACGCCTACGCCCACAAGTTCTCCGGCAGCTACTCGCACCGGACAATCGAGGGCGGCATCGGACACAACCTCCCCCAAGAAGCCCCGGAAGCGTTCGCCAAGGCCGTCATCGACGTCGACACCCACTAACGCAGGAGACTCTCATGTCAACGACAACTCCCGACCCTGCTCCGGCCCCGTCGTTCTCGTCCACGGCGCGTTCACCGACGCTTCGAGCTGGAACGGTGTTATCGAGCGTCTCCAGGCCGCCAGGGTGAAGGTGACGGTACCTCCGAATCCGCTGCGCGACGTCTCAGCAGACTCGGCCTACATCAAGTCGTCCTGGAGCAGATCCCGGGACCCGTCCTTGCAGTCGGAAGGCGAGACCGCGGGCGAAGTTGCGAGCACGTCCAAGAACGCCATCTTGTCGACGGCCCTCGTTCCGCTCCACTATCCCGTTGACCTCCCGGCAGAGCAGACCGCCGTGATGGCACCCACGCAGCGCCCCATCGCGGAGCTGGCGTTCTCGGAGCCGTGCGGTCCGCCCGCCTGGAAGTCCGTCCGGCCTGGGCCGTAGTTGCGACCGGCGATAAGGCGGCCGGCGCGGACCTCGTCCGCTCGCAGGCGAGCGCGCCGGAGCCACGAGCACCGAGGTCGAGGGCTCGCACAATGATCATGATCTCCCAGCCGGAGGCAGTCGCTGATGTGACCCTAACCGCCGCAGCCGCGGTTGACCGGCAGACGGCTGCCGCTGGCGGCTAGCCATGACGACGACGAAACCGACCGTCAACTTGCCGATCGAGGGGTCGCCTGCCGTCCCTTCGACGGCTCTCCGAGGCGGGCGGGTCCGATCAGGCAGGAATGATGGTAACTGTCCCATCTCCAGCATCGGCTACCCAGATGCGGCCGTCGCCGAATGCAATGCCCGATGGGTGACTACCGACGGGGATGGTAGCTACCACTTTTCCCGACGTCGCGTCGATCCGGGTAACCGTGTCGGAGCCGTTATTCGTCACCCAGATACTCCCGGCGCCAGCCGCAATGCCCTCGGGGGAGTCGCCGACGAGGATTGTTGATTCGACGGTATTTGTGCCCGGGGCGATACGGCTAACTGAGTCACTCAGCGTGCTGAGAGTCCACACGCTTCCCTGTGCGACGACGATTCCGTCCGACTCGTGAGCTATCGGAATCCTGGCGACAACCTTGCCGGATCGTTCATCCATCCGGATGATATCGCCGCTAACCCCGCCAGCGATCCACACGGTGCCCTGCTCTATCGCGACCGCATTCGCGCCCTTGCCGACAGCAGTCTGGTTGAGGCTCAGATGATTGGACGCCGGCTCGAGCTGCGCGACAGTGTCGCCGAATGGATTTGTAATCCAGAGCGCATTCGCGCCAACGGCCGACCCTGCCGGCTCGAAGCCGACCGGGACAGTGGCCAGCACCTTCCCCGACGTGGCGGCAATTCGAGTTACGGATTGCCCGATCTGGTTACTCACCCACACGTTCCCTTGACCAACTGCGACCGCGATCGGCGTGGTCCCGACGGGAATCCCGGAGCTGCTCACCCGCTCCGACCGAGGATTGAGTTGGGTGACGGTGTCGAGACTGAAATCGGCTACCCACACGCTGCCGTCGCCGAAAGCGATTGCGTGCGGGTGGAGCCCGACCTTCACGCGGGAGATACCGCCGCCCCGGTTGAGTATCAGTAGCACGACGATCACAGCCGCGGCGGCACCGCCCAGGAGAACTGCCGACGCGAGGAGCCGTCGGCCGCGTTTCGGCGGGGCAGCGACAACCTTTGGGCGAGCCTCGTTTAGGACGAGGACAAGCTCATTCATCCCGCCGTGCCGTGCGAGGGACAGAGCCTGCCGGCGCGTGAGCCATCTGAGCTCCTCCGGCAGAAGGCTACTCTGGGGCATGACTGCCCCGTCCACCAGCACCGGGATGACACGCGTCCCGCGACGAAGCATTTCCGTAAGCTCCATCCGGACGTAGTCGTCAAGACGGTCCAACCGGCGCGCGCCGGTTTCGTCGCGCGCATCAAGCCAGCTAGGTCCGATGAGTATTAGTGCGATGTCCGTTCGCGCTAGCGCCTGGTCCAGCTGGTCGACGAAGTCCGTGCCGGGCGGTAAGGAATCAACGTCCATAAAGACGGAGCCACGTCCGAATTCGCGCTCGAGTCGGTCGTGGATCCAGCTTGCATAGCCCGACGTGTCGGTTCGCCGGTACGAGATGAAGACGTTCGGTGCCGCTTGCCCCATAGGAAGCGTTTCCCCAGGCGAATTAGTTCGCCCATGAGAGGCCGAAGCAACCCGGCTCGAGGACAAAGCGCCCCCGGCCAGGCAGGGGAGCTGCAGGCGACTATCTCAAGAACCCGCCGACGCTCGCTCGTGTCCTTCGCTCTCCGCCCGACCCTTCGCCGCTCTGTTCGCCGTCCGCTGAGCTGGTGGGCCGCGATTATGCCGCGGGGTGGATATCGTCGATGCCGTGACCCCCGTCGTTGATCGTGCCTCTGGCCGCCTGCGTCGTTCGTGCTTGTCGGTGCCTGGTCACGCGCTGCGGATGCACGAGAAGGCGCTTGGCGTGCCGGCGGATGAGGTGGTGTTTGATCTCGAGGATGCGGTCGCGCCGGCCGCCAAGCAGGAGGCTCGGGACGCGATCGCGCGGACGCTTGGAAGGTCAGAGTGGGTCGAGCGGTCGGTCGCGGTGCGGGTCAACGCTCCGGGCTCGTCTGAGTTGCCGGCCGATCTGGAGCTGGTTAGCGGGCTTCGCGCGCTGCGGCGGCTGACGGTGATTGTCCCGAAGGTCGATGGTCCGGATGTGGTGGTGGGGATCGCCGCGTTGCTCGAGGATGGGCTTGGGTTGCAGGCGTTGATCGAGACGCCGGAGGGGATCGAGGCGGTGGCGGCGATCGCGGGGTCGACGCCCCAGCTGGAGGCGTTGATCCTCGGCTACGCGGATCTGGCGACGGCGCTTGGGCGGCGTGGGGCCGAGCGAGATGTCGAGCGCTGGTCGTATTACCAGGAAGCGGTGTTGTCCGCGGCGCGGGCGGCGGGGCTTCAAGCAATCGACGGGCCGTTTCTGCGGTTGGGGGAGCCGTTGTGGCTGGCGCGCGCGGCGCGGGCTGCTCGGGAGCTGGGGTTTGACGGTAAGTGGGCGATCCATCCGGAGCAGGTAGAGACGCTGAACCGTGCGTTCGCCGCGACCGAGCGCGAGTTGCGCTGGGCGGGCTCGGTCACCGACGCGCTCGCGGCGGGTGCCGGGAGTGGCGACGCTGCCGCGCGGGTCGACGGCGCGATGGTGGACGAGGCGATGCGCGCGCAGGCCGAGCGGCTGCTGGCGCTGCCGCGCCGGCCGGAGTCACCGGTGAGACAGCTCGATGGTCCTCCCCACTACGAGGATCTCGGGGTGGGCGACGTGTTCCACGCGCCGGGGTTGACGCTCACGGCCGCGCACGCCGCGTTTCATCAGGCGATCGTGGGGGATCGGTTGCGGCTGTCGCTGGACGAGCCGCTGTGCCGCGAGGTGACGGGCGCGCAATCGATGCTGGCGCATCCGATGTTGGTGTGCGATGTGGCGATTGGGCAGTCGACCGGGCCGAGCGGTCGCGTGTTGGGGAATCTGTTCTACCGGGGCCTGGCCGCCCGGGCGGTGCATCTCGGGGTGACGCTGAGGACGACCACGACGGTGGTGGCGAAGCGGCGCGCGAGCTCGTCGGCCAGGCAGCCTCGCGGGATGGTGCTGCTGCACGTCACGGCGGTGGACGCCGACGGTGAGGTCGTGCTCGACTACTACCGCTGCCCGCTGTTGCCCGCGCGCGGGGACGATCCGGACGAGGCCGGTGATGATGTGCAAGGCGTGGTCGATCGGGCGGCGCAGCGCGACGTTCACGACCTGATCCCATCCGGATGGCGGCTGGACGGGCTGCGGCGCGAGCCCCTGGGGCCGCTGTTCGGGGATCTTCGACCGGAGCAGTCCTGGTCGCTGGAGGCCGGTGAGACGGTGACGTCGGCGCCGGAGTTGGCTCGGCTGAGCCTCAACGTCGCGATGACGCACACCGACGCCACCGCGGGCGCGCACGGCCAGCGGTTGGTGTACGGCGGGCATGTGATCGGGATCGCCGCTTCCCACCTGACTCGGGCGCTGCCCGATCTGGCCACGATCTTGGCGTGGCGTTCGTGCGACCATCTAGGCCCGACGTTCGAGGGCGACCTGTTGCGCAGCGAGATCACACTCGAGGAGATCGAGTCCTTGGATGACGGGGGGCTCGTGCACGCGCGAATCGTTGTCTCCGCGCAAGCCCAGGACGACGACGACCCGCGGCCGGTGCTCGACTGGCGACTCACCGGCCTGATGCCATGAACGAGCAGGGAATACTTTCGGGGTTGACGGTCGTGGAGGGCTCGGCCTTCGTCGCCGCTCCGTTGGGAGGGATGACACTGGCGCAGCTCGGCGCCGATGTGATCCGTTTTGACCAGCTCGGCGGTGGGCTCGACTACGGCCGGTGGCCGCTCGCCTCTGGCGGCGACAGCCTGTTCTGGGCAGGCCTGAACAAGGGGAAGCGCTCGCTCGAGGTCGATATTCGCTCCGATCGGGGACGCGAGTTGATCGAGGCGTGCATCGCCGCCGCTGGCACGTTCCTTACGAACTTTCCCGCGCGCGGTTGGCTGTCGTACGAATCCTTGTCGGGCCGCCGCGCGGACCTGGTAATGGTCGCGCTGGCGGGCAATCGAGACGGCACCTCTGAGGTCGACTACACCGTCAACCCAGCCACCGGGTTCCCGTGGGCCACAGGGCCGCGGGACTACTCAGAGCCGCTGAACAGCGTGCTCCCGGCGTGGGACGCGATCATGGGAGGGCTCGCGGCTACCGGACTGCTGGCCGCCGATCGGCATCGCATGCGAACCGGGGAGGGTCAGCTCGTACGAATTGCCCTCTCAGACGTCGCGTTCGCGATGGTCGGTCACCTAGGGCGCGTCGCCGAAGCTCAGCTCGAGAGCCATGACCCGCCCAGGGACGGCAACTATCTATACGGCGCGTTCGGGCACGACTTCCCGACCAGCGACGGACGCCGCGTGATGGTGGTCGCGCTCACGACCCGCCAGTGGAACTCGCTGGTCGACGTCACCGGCGTCGCCCGAGCGGTCAGCGCACTCGAGCAGGGGATGGACGTCGATCTGCAATCGGTGTCCGATCGGTTCCAAGCCCGCGACCTGCTGGCGGCCGTCCTGAAACCATGGTTCGAAGCGCGCACGCTGAACGACATCCGGGCCGCGTTCGCGGGCACCGGCGTGTCATGGGGCGCATACCAGACGTTCTCGCAGCTCGTAGACGAGGACCCACGCTGCTCGGCCGACAACGAGATGTGGGAGGAGGTCGAGCACCCCGGCGTCGGTCGCTACCTGATGCCCGGCACACCGCTCGACTTCTCAGCCATCCCCAGGACCGCCGTCCAGCGCGCACCCCAACTCGGCGAGCACACCGAAGCCGTGCTCGCGGATCTGCTCGGAATGACCACCGCCGAGATAGGCCGCCTCGAGCGCGACGGAGTCGTGCGCTGTGCCGGCCGCCCGGTAACCCCATAGTCGAGCGTTCCGGCCGGCGCCCGCAACCCGCGCGCTGGACTGCATCCTCACGCTCGCGCCGGCGGATTCCGCACATCCGGCTCGGCCGATATCGGCGGTTCCGCGAGTCCACTGTCGAGGCTTGGTTTCGGGAGCTGGAGGGCAACAGCACGGTCGGTATGCCGCCTGCGCCGACCGCGTTGCCGCTGCGCCGTCGCGCCTCGTAGACAGGCGAACCGAAGACCATCGGCCGGACGTCGGTCGGCCCCTTTGCGCCACGTCCCGAAAAAAGTTTGGACCTCGTTTGGACCCCGTGGGGTTTCGAGGCCTGGGCACTCTACGCAGAAAGTTGCGCTTTTGCAGGTAGTTCTCTTAATCGGGGAGACAGGATTTGAACCTGCGACCGCCCGGCCCCCAGCGGGGGTGATGGGGGTCAGCGTTGCCCCCATTCCCTTATTTCATCGGGGGTTCGAGGGGTCGAGTTGATCCCAGTCTTGCTCAGTTTGTCGCCCTTAATGTCGCCCTCCCGATGCGGGAACACGCGGTTGGCCGTCAGGAGCTCACCGCAGCTGGGCCGCCGCGTTCGAGCTCGACGCCGACGGCCTCACCCGCACCAAGACGCTCGGCACCGAACGGATGGCCACGCAAGCTCGGGGGCGCCCTACCGGCCGGACCCAACCCGCTACGCGCCGCCGTCCCGGAGTTCCTCAGGCCGATGCTCTCCCCCGCCTCGCCGCCCTTCACCACAGCACGTTCGTGTTCGACGAACCACTCCAGCGCACGGTCGAGCTCGACAAGCACCGCTCGGCGTCGAACCTCGACGAGCTCGACCTGGACGACCCGCACGCTGAGGAGGCCGCGTAACCCGACCCCGATTTGCACCGTCCCTCCCGCGCCACCGCACCCCCGGCGCGCGAGGGACGGTCCGCTGAACCCGTCTCTTTTTTGCGCCCCGAAGTCGGTCCAGCACGACCGGGAGACAGAGACGGCGATCAAGCGCCGCGGTACCTAACAGCCGGGATGGCGGCCATTGAAGGTGCACCGCTCGACCGCGTGGCAGAGCGCCAACGCGCCGTACTGCTCGCCCGGCACTACCGGGAAGCCGAAGGCCTGACCATCATCCAAATCGCCCAACGTCTCGGCCGCTCCCCGGCGACCGTCAAGGGCTACTTCTACGACCCCGGCAGCGACAAAGCCAAAGCCGTCAAACGCCGCTACCAGGGTGCGTGCCGCGTCTGCGGCGCACCCACCCAGGCGCGCAACGGCAAGAACGACCGCTACGAGTACTGCAAGGCCTGCCACCCCGGAGCAATCGCAACCCAATGGACAACCGAGCGAGTGCGCGACGCAATGCGCGCCTGGCAACACCGCTACGGCCGCCTGCCCTCCTCATACGACTGGTCGCGCACCCACGCCGTCCGCCGCGGCGCGCAAGCGCTCGAGCGACTCGACGCCGGCGACTGGCCACCCGCCAGCGTCGTCGGCGGCGTGTTTGGGACCTGGAAAGCCGCGCGCGCGGCCGCCCGCACCGACACATGAGCCCGGACGCACGATCACACGCGGCAACAATCACCTGCTCGACCTCCGCGGCCGGGCACCACGGCCCAATTTCGCGCACATAAGACCCGCGTGATCGCATCCTGCGACACGCTGATCGGCTCGGTGCGCGTCGGTTGTCAGTGGCGCGGACCACCGTCGGCCACGCCCCGGCCGCTTCGCGGCTCAAGGACAGGACCTCGGGCGTTCCCCCTTTACCGTCAAGCGCCGTCCAGCACATCCGGGCCTCACATCGCGCTCTCTACCAGTTCCTCAACGCTTTCCATTCGAGGACGTATCAGCTTCCAGCAGCAGGCAGTAATGCCTGGGCAGCTGAGTCCGATCGGCACGACTCAGCCGCGGGTATCCAAGCTCCACCGGGGGATAAGTCGCTCGATCGGAGACCGAGAGCTCGTGGACCGGGCTCGTGCAACGCGCGAAAAGTACGTCCTCGACGCCGCCCGCGGCTGCGATAGGCATCCCCGGATCCGGCGCTGGATCTAGCGTCGGGCGGGCTTTGCCGCCGCGTCGAGCTCCTCGCCGCGCTTGACTAAAAATGCGCCGAGCGCGCCCGCCATCGAGCCGATGACCGTGATCGCATAGATCTCCATCACGACGTCGAGGACTCTCCCCGGGAATGAGATCGGGTTCTGGATGTTGGAGGAGACCGTCAGCATCTGCGTGCTAGTCCAGAACAGCGCGCTACCGAGACTCTTGATCTGGGTCTGCTTCTGATGATGCTCGAACAGAAACCCCAGGACCGCGCAGACGAGGTCGAACCCGACCGTCGTCAGAGCGATGGCTACGAGCCGATCACGAAGGCGCGTATGGGTCGGGGTGCCCCCGCGCACGACGTCGCGGACCTCGGCCGCCGTCTGGCCCAATACCCGCGCCAGGTACATCGTCAGCTATTCGCCGCGCCACCCCAACGTCCTGTGCGCCGCGATCGGGCGGCAGATGGACAGGATGTGGGGGAATCTTGCTCGTCCGTCGCTGGTGGCATTCCGGCTCGTACACGGTGTCTAAGACCCGCCCCGTAGGCGTGTGAAGCTGTGGCCGCCGAGCTGGGTCGGGTTGACCTTGCCGGGCATGATCGAGGAACCCGGCTCGTTGGCCGGGAGCCACCCGAATGCCAATTGACCGGCACCGGCACGGCCCTATGTGCGCCTTCTCAGTTAACGCTGATTGAGTCGAGGATGATCGAGGCGTACTCCGTCGGCGCCTCCTCCCAGACGACGACGTTCCTTGCCGATCACGGCTCAGATGTTCGCGGTCCTGTTGCCATACGCCCTTGGTCGGATGATGCGCGCGCGGGCGGCTCGCGAACAGCAGGGTCGCGCGTTCGCCGAGCAGCTCGATGCGGCGCGCGATGCGAGCGGGCGTGCGGCGGCGTACGGCGAGCGTGCGCGGATCGCGCGCGAGCTGCACGACGTGATCGCGCATAGCGTGTCGGTGATGGTGATCCACGCTGGCGGGGCGCGACTGGTGATGGGCGAGCAGCCCGAGCGTGCCGAGGACTCATTGCGGAGCGTCGAGCGCGCCGGCCGCGAGGCGCTCGCCGAGAGCCTGGTCGGGCGCTGCGGGCCCCTTCGACGAGGCCGGGCATCTGCTGGTGCCGCTAATGCCGGGCTCCACGCTCGGAACCTACGGGCGAACAGGGCTCCGCATGCACCTGCCGCAAGGCCACCGGGAGCGCTGAGCCCCGACGAATAAGCCGTTCGCCGGGTGGGGATCTTTCTCCTCAATTGCGCCGGACTGACGGTTGTTATGTCTACCGTTTGCGCCAGCGTCGAATCCTTTGGGCTGGAGGCAGGCGCTCCAGAGAGAAGGGCGGCGCCCCGCCAGGGGCGAGCGGGGCGCTGCCGGCTGCCGCGGCGGGGGTTGGGGCAAAGCGCCGCGGCGGCGGGGCATCCGTTCCCCACACTCTGATCCTTGCCAATCGGTGACCTTCTCTACTCATCTTGCCCAACCGACGCATAGGCAAAACGGACAGAGGAGGGCTTCCGTGTTTACGGCGGTCTTCGGCCAGCCTTCGGGCAGCCAGCCATATATGAGCCTGGACAGATGTGCTACGAAAGCCCAGGCCACAAACGGGACGATTGTCCGATTGACCGCTCCGGGCCAGGCTGAGAGGGTGCCCGCACCGAAATGCGCGGCGTCGGGCCGAGGGGAGCCTTGGCGGCCCAGGAGATTTGGGGGGATCACGGGGGCAAGAATTTGATCAGGGCCGGCGCCGCGCTCGGTCCATGCCTGGCTCAGACTGAGGACGCTCATCTCTTGGGGAATGGATGCCCCTACGCCGCGGATCCCTGCCGCGGTGCCCGCGCCCCGCATTCCCCCCTTGCGGGGCGCGTCCGCGGCCCTGTCCGAGTTCGGGCGTAACGTCCGCGTGCGCATGGCGTCAAAACCGCTCTCCGTGTTCAAGGAGCCCGGGCGCCGGCGTCATCGGCAGCCGCCCACGTTCTTCGGTATGGCCTCGTTCACCTTGCTGGTGCTCGCGCTCGTCGGCTTGGCGGCCGTCGTTTTGCTCGTCCTCGGCCTCCTCAACGTGCATTGGGTCACCCAGCACTTCAGCATCCACTAAGAGAAACGGGCGCCCATTCTGCAACGGACGCTGATCCACACAAGCAGCTTTGAGTAAACATCGCAGCCTTGGGGTAAGGCTTGTAGCACGCCGACCGTTCCTGCCACCCGGTCCCGGTAGGGGCGGTCGGCCATCTGATTCGCTTGACACGCATTCGAACGTATGTTCGTGCGCGAGCGCGTTCACGATCACAGCACGACCCTGGAACGTCCGTGGATGGTCCTTTCGGAGCCGCACGATCAAGCCGCCGGACGGCCGGGACTTCTTCACCGGGGCTCGCGAGCACTGGCCGACGCCACGATGGACTGTCGAGCTGGATCCGTGGCAGCTCGCGCCCGAGTGGCCTGGCCGCTAGGTGTGGCGCTCAGCGGTGCGACGCGACGCGCCGGGCCACTTCAGATCGCTCTTGAGGTAGCCCGTCGCGACGGAGCACGCGGAGCGCTTCATCGAGCGCGCGCTCGGTCTGGCCAATCGCGACGTTCAGCTCATGTCGGCGGGCGCGATCGGCGTCCAGCTCGGCGGGTCCCGTCGAAACGGGCGATCTCAGTTCCTTCAGCTCCGCGTTCAGCCGTTCAAGCTGTTGTCGCAGGCGAAGAGGAGCCTGGCGGTCGAGTTCGTAGATCCCGGTTTCGGTCGACTTTTGGATCGCCGGGGACCGCGTGAGCTGGGTCAGGAACACCGCCAACGGATCCTTGCCCGCAACCGCGTAGCCAGCGTCCCGCACCAGCTCATACCACCGGCGATAGTGCAGAGCCTCGATGTACTCCGGTTGCCGGAGCAGAACCTGGACGGCGACCTCGCGGATCGCTGGGCCGGACAGCACCTGACGACCTTCGACCTCGTCGTGTTGCCCACGTGGCGGCTCGTCGTTGGCGGAAGGCTGGCCGCGGCTGATGTGGTGACTGCTCAGACCACTTGAGCCCTCGTCGCGGCCTGGCCATGGCGAGGGGCTCATGGCGCTTGACACGGCAGCGTGAATCTGGAAGGAAGTTGATTGTCACGGGCCGCGTGATGAGGCGATAGAGAGATGAGCACCGCTCCAACGGCCCGACCCGCAGGCCGCGGACAGCCTCGCCGTACACCGCCACCCGGCGCGCGAGCCCGTACAGGCCGTCTCGATCCGGGGTCGCCGTGAAGCGGTCGATCAGCTCCCCCTGATCGTCGATCAGGCACACCTCAACTTGTTTGCGACTCAGATCCAGACCAACATGCAGCACGAACACTCCTTCCCCTGGGAGGACCACGGGCAGGATCGATCCAGCCCACCACGTACCTTGAGCCGGTGGTCGGTTCTGTTTCGGACGGCCGGCCGCGTGGGCCACAACCGCGCGCCTTCCCATCCTGTCGATTCGGAGGGGCCGACCTCTTCCCGGTGGCTACGCCGCCCCCCGGGGGGGCCGGCCTTCATCGCATTCCTTAGGGGAAGCGACCGGACCTGTCATTTCGGCCGCCATCCGGATGTACGGATCGAACACATCAGAGAAGTCGATGCTGGCGGAGGGCGGCGTCATCGAGCGAGACTTCGGCAAAGGTGACGAGGAGAGGCTCGCCTACTCCTCGGTGTAGTTCCCCGGCTGGTCCGCACCAGTAGTGAGCCCGCGGCCGTCCCGAGCGTGTGCAGCTCCTAGCGGGAGCGGCAGCCGACCGTCAGGTATCCGCGACTACCTGGGGGTTGTCGTGTGATCGGCACAACCCGAGTTCGACGTCGATCGCCGACGCCGGCAAACGTGCGCGGCACGCTTAACTAAGCCTCCGCCCTTTGCCGTCCTTGTAGCCCGACCCCACGACGTTCACGGAGAAAGCGCGCGATAGGTCCTGGCACGCTGGCGCTACGGGCGTTTGTGTCCGCCTTCTTGACCTTTGGACGGGGACCGTTTCACTGCGACGACGACCGCCGCCGTTCCAAGCTGCGGCAGCCGGGTCCGCGCGCTGAGATTCAATAGGATGACGACCGTGCCGTTCGAGACGTTTACCCGCCAGCGCCGTGTGGGACGCCAGCCGTTCGTGACCATTCAGAAGAAGGGCGTCATCTCCATCAACAGGGCCGCGTTCGACGTGCTCGACAGTCCCGAGTCCGTGGAGTTGCTTTATGACAGAGACGCCCGCCTGGTCGCGTTGCGCAAGGTCGACAGCTCCGTCGATCATGGCTATCAGGTTCGCGCTCCCGTCCGGGGTCACGCGACCTGGGTGATCTCCGGCGCCGCGTTCGTCAGCTACTACGAAATAGACACCTCCACGTCGGTCAGACGCCCTGCTCATATGGATGGCGACCTGCTGGTCGTCAACCTGAACGAGCCAGGGGTCGATCCCCAAGGCGAGCAGACCGATTTGGAAGTGTAAGTTTAGTTGCGTGAAACGCTCCCACCAGGAGCGGACGAGGCGGGAGGACCGCCGCCTCAAGTTTCTATGAGATCTCGGACAACCTCGGCGTCGGGGTGACGCCCGCGCCGGTGGCTCAGCGTGATCGTCGCCGTCCTACCGTCGGACGGCACGACAGAGTCGCCGTCTGCGCTCCGTTCGCGGTCGGCGCGAACGCCACTGTGACGGTGCAGCTGCCGTTCCCTGGGACGGTCTGGCCCGAGCAGTTGTCCTGACCGGAGACGATGGAGAACTCAGACGCGTTCGCACCACCGAGAGCGGCCTGATTGATGGTGAGAGGCTGGCCGCCCGGGTTGGAGATGGTGATGGTCTCGCTCTGCGACTGACCGGTGGTGACCACCCCGAAGTCCTGCGAGCTCGACGTGGCGATGGTCCTCAGCGTGTAAGTGATGGAGACCGAGCCCTCAAGTCACGCTGGGCGCCAGATAGCTGCTGCTGCCGCGACCGCCACCACCGCCGCCGTCCCAGCCGCGGCCACCGCCGACGGCACACTGGCTCTAGGTGGGGCGGCCAATCCTTTGGCCGCCTGTCACCCGAGCTCCATGCCCCTTTCGGCCCCCAGCAACCCGCCGCAGGCCAGTACTGTTGGTGCCTGCCGCGTGACGTTTCGAAGTTCGTCGCCCCGGAGCGAAGACCATGAGTGTGCCCGGCGTATCGCCGGCCGATTGAGGAATTCCCTCAAATCGGATGGAGGTTTTTCTCCCCATGGCAGCTATGTGGTGCGAACGGATTCTCGGCTCAGGGCCTCCTCTCGTCGTAAACGGTTTGCGGCGATCATTGCCTCCCGACGCGAACGCACGCCGAGCTTGCGTAGGACGCTCTTGATGTGGCTGTACACCGTCAATGGTGAGAGCACGAGTTGTTCGGCGATCCGTTGGGTCGTGGCTCCCTCGCCGAGCATTTCGACGATCTCCCATTCTCGGTTCGTCAATCGGCTGCGCAGTGGCCGCCACCCCGAGTCGGGGATCTCTCGCAACGCGTCGAGCAGCGGGGACATCAATCGCTGCGAGACGATCACCTCGCCGTCGGCTGCCCGGAGGACCAACTCCGCCAGGTCCTCCGGGTCGATGTCCTTGCCGATATGGCCGACCGCTCCTGCGCGCAGGGCAGCGATCGCGGTCCGGTCATCGTCGACCGAGACCGTCAACACTCGGGTGTCGGGGACCGCCAGTCGCAGTCCGCGAACCAGCTCGAGCCCGCCGCTGGGCGGCAGAGCTGTGTCGACGACCGCGACGCTCGGACGGTAGTACCGCGCGAGGTCCAGCGCCTCACGGCTGTTCGGAGCGGTGTGGACGACGGCGATCCGTTCGCTGTTGCGCAGCGCGAACCGCATCATGCTGCGCGCCAGGCCATCGGAGTCCGCGATGAGTACCCGCAGGCGATCGTCGCGGACGGCGGCGGGTTGGGTCCGCTCCAACGCCGCCGCCAACTGCGATCCGTTCCGTGGATCGGTCATCGCTGACTCTCCTCGGCTCCGGTGAGCGCCACCGCCCGAGCGCGGGCCGTCTCTGCGATCTCTCGGTCCTCGGAAGCCTGCGCTCGCTCGAAGGCCCGCAGCGCGCCACGATGGTCGTCCTGCCGCTCGAGCAGGACGCCAAGGTTGAATGCTGCGGTTGGATGACCACGCTCCATGGCGCGGCGGTAGGCACGAGCGGCCCCGGAGAGATCGTCATCCTGCTCGAGCAGCATCCCGAGATTGGATGCGGCCCCAGGATCACCGCGCTGATCGGCGCGGTGGTATGCAGCGGCCGCGCCTTCGAGGTCGCCGCGTTCGGCGAGTAACCCGCCGAGGTTGAACGCGCCGGTCGCGTCGCCCCGCGAATCCGCGCGGCGGTACGCGGCCTCCGCCGCCGGCAAGTCCCCGTCGCGCTCCAGGAGCACTCCGAGATTCGCCGCGGCTCCTCCGTCACCTCGCTCATCGGCTCGGCGATAAGCGGCCTTCGCCTCCGCCACCTCGCCCTGCTGCAAGAGCAGCAGCGCGAGGTTCGCCGCCGCGCTGGCGTCGCCGAGCTGGTCAGCGCGGCTATAAGCGGCCATCGCCCCGTCGACGTCCCCGCGACCCAACAGCAATCCAGCCAGGTTGAACGCACCGTTGGCATCGCCACGCTCGTCGGAACGGCGATACGCCGCCTCGGCGCCGGCCATGTCGCCGCGCCGCTCGAGCAGCACGCCGAGGTTGGACGCAGCTACGGGATCACCGCGCTGATCGGCATAGCGGTAAGTAAGCTCCGCTGCCGCGACGTCACCGCGCTCCTCCAACCGGAGCCCGAGCCCGGTGGCATGTCCGGGCTCCGCCGACTCGTTGCTACCGGCGTCGTCGTTGGACTCGGTCGCGCCGTTCGACTCGGCCGCGGGCCGAGCCAGCTCGGTTCCTGCCTTGACTCCGCCGACTGCGACCGGCGCCGTCTCGACGTACGATCGGTGCAGCGCGGCGATCATCAACTTGCGCCGGCGGCGATCGACGAGCCATGCGCCGCTGGCGAACGCCGCCAGGCCGACCAGTCCGGCCAGCATGAGCAGCGCCGGCCATGAAGGTCCGCCATGCCGGTTCGTCCCGCTCCCGGGCCGGTTCGTATGGCCGGCACGCGTAGTGGCGGCCACGGGGGGTCGAGCGGCGTGCGGTGTGGCCGGGTGCGACGTCACCGGGCGCAACCTCTGCCCCCGGCGCGGGTGCGTCGTCGAGCGCGGGTGCGTCGTCCGACGCGATAGTGTCCTCGGCCGCGAGGCTGCGGTCAGGTGTGAACGCGCCGTGGAGCCCGGGGCGTGCCGCTGGCTGGTCGCGATGCGCGCCAGTTCGCGGAACGTCTGCGGGCCGGCGATTCCGTCGATGTTTTGGCCGTGGGCCGCCTGGAAGCGGGTCACCGCCCGCTCCGTCCGCGGTCCGTATCGACCGTCGATCGGTCCTGGCGAGTACCCGTCGCGGCGCAGCCGACGCTGCAGCGCACGGACCTCGCCAGCCCCAGCGCCTGCGTAACCCGCTCCTGGGGACAGCACGTTCGATCGCGCACGCAAGGCCGCGAGCGTGAGCGGACCGGCGATACCGTCAACGCGCAAACCGTGAGCGCTCTGGAACAGGTCCACCGCCTGCTCGGTCCGCGGTCCATAGCGCCCGTCGATTGGACCGGGCGAGTATCCGGCGCCGTCCAGGCGACGCTGCAGCGCGCGGACACGCACCGCGTCCGTGCCGCCTGCATAGCCGCTTCCGTACACCAACACCACCGGCTCCGACGGACGCGCGTTCGGCTTTAACGAGTTCGTCGTGTGCGCTGCGTGAGCGGAGGTTGCCAGGGCGCGAGCTGGCTCCACGGCCATGACAAGCATGCCCGTCGTTAGCAACATGACTGCGTATTTAGTGGCCGAGACTGCACTGGGCAGGAGCCGCCGTCCGAGCCGCAACCGACTGTCGAACCGACGTCGCTCCCCAGCTCCGTGGACGGATCCGCCACGTCGCCGAGCCTCCGCCAACGCCCGAATAGAGCGTGACATGAGATCGTTCTCCTATTCCTTGCTAGACAGAGATGCACCCGGGCAAATCCGCCCGGCTGCCACTACCTGGAGACCGACCTCGGTCCTAGCCAGGCCTCTCTAGCAAGAGGAGAAACGGCTCGGGCGCTCGCGACAGCGCAAACGACCCCAGCGTGAAGGTCACGCTGGGCGCGTCCACGAACGTCTGCGAATAGAGCGCCGCTGCACCGGCGAACCCGCCGGCGCCACCACCGGTGGCACCGTCGCCACCGTTTCCAGGCCCGGCTCCTGCTGGAACCGGTGCCGTGGGACCGTTAGGCGCAGGATTAGGCGTGCGCGCTGGTCCCAGAAGTCCGTGTGAAGCCGGGGAGCTGTCGCTGAGCCACGCCACGAGCTTCGAGTAAAGCCTTGTTCCGCTCCCCCACAGCTCCGTCTGGCCGGCATTTGCCGGCGTCGGGTGATACGCGATCGGCGCGGCTGTCTGAGCCATCGGGGCCTTCGTCCCGGGAGTCCTCGCCACCGGGAGCGGGTTGGCGCCGCTTGCTCGGGGAGCCACCGCGCTCGTTCCCGGAGCCGTCGCGTTGAACGTCGCAATGCCGGACGCGGGCGTGCCCAGTGGGACGGGAGTGACGATCGTGCCCACGCCACCTTCGGTTAGCGTTCCCGCCGTTGCCGGCGCCAGCGTCGTGCTCGCGATCGGCACGCCGACCGGGGTGACGGGGGCCAGGACCTGACTCACCAGAGTTATCGACTTTGTCGCCGGTGGGACCGCGTCGAGTACCGGTGCGACCACCGGGGTGATCGCCTGCGTGACGGGAGCGAGCGCGCTTCGCACCGGCGCCACCACCGGCGCCACCGCGCTCACGACCGGCGCGACGGTGTGGGCCACCGGCGCCACCGCGCTCACGGCCGACGCGACGGTCTGAGCCACCGGCGCCACCGGGCTCACGGGCGACGCGACGGTCTGAGCCACCGGCGCCACCGCGCTCACGGCCGACGCGACCGTCTGAGCCACCGTCTGAGCCACCGGCGCCACCGCCCTCACGACCGGCGCGACCGTCTGAGCCACCGTCTGAGCCACCGGCGCCACCGCCCTCACGACCGGCGCGACCGTCTGAGCCACCGTCTGAGCCACCGGCGCCACCGCCCTCACGACCGGCGCGACCGTCTGAGCCACCGTCTGAGCCACCGGCGCCACCGCCCTCACGACCGGCGCGACCGTCTGAGCCACCGTCTGAGCCACCGGCGCCACCGCCCTCACGACCGGCGCGACCGTCTGAGCCACCGTCTGAGCCACCGGCGCCACCGCCCTCACGACCGGCGCGACCGTCTGAGCCACCGGCGCCACCTGCCTCACCACCGGCGCGACCGCTGGGGTCACGACCGGCACGACCGGCACGACCGCCCGAGCCACCGGCACCAAAGACTTCGGCGCGACCGTGCTGACGGCGTTGGCCACCGTCGACGTGCTCACCGGCTTTGCCACGGTGCTGGCCACCGGCGCCGCGACGGTCGCCGGAGCCGAGGACGATGCCACCGGCTTAGCCGCCGAAGGCGCCGCGGTCGACTCCGCCGCGGGAACCGAGGACGATGCCACCGGCTTAGCCGCCGAAGGCGCCGCGGTCGACACCGCCGCGGGAACCGAGGACGCCACCGCTCCGCCACCGGCTTCGAGCCGCCGAAGGCGCCGCGACCGTCGACACCGCCGCGGGAACCGAGGACGATGCCACCGGCTTAGCCGCCGAAGGCGCCGCGGTCGACACCGCCGCGGGAACCGAGGACGATGCCACCGGCTTAGCCGCCGAAGGCGCCGCGGTCGACACCGCCGCGGGAACCGAGGACGATGCCACCGGCTTAACCGCCGAAGACGCCGCGGTCGACACCGCCGCGGGAACCGAGGACGATGCCACCGGCTTAACCGCCGAAGACGCCGCGGTCGACACCGCCGCGGGAACCGAGGACGATGCCACCGGCTTAACCGCCGAAGACGCCGCGGTCGACACCGCCGCGGGAACCGAGGACGATGCCACCGGCTTAACCGCCGAAGACGCCGCGGTCGACACCGCCGCGGGAACCGAGGACGATGCCACCGGCTTAACCGCCGAAGACGCCGCGGTCGACATCGCAGGCGCAGTGCTCGGCGCGGGAGCGGCGCTTGTTACTGTCGATGCCACCGTGGAGGTCGGGACGGGTGCGGGCGAAGCTGCGGAAGTCGTCGCGGGAGGAGTGGTACTCGCTGCGGCCGTCGATGTACGGGCTACCGGGGCCGTCGTGCTGGCGACCGCGGTTGTCGCCGGTGCGACGGCTGCGGAGGTGGTGCCCACCGCAGCTCCAGAGACGGAGGACAGGAAGCCTCCCGCGGACGCCGCGGAGATCGGGCTGGCAACCGCCGCGATGCTGAGCACCAGGAGTAATGCGCAGATCCTGAGGCGCAGGCGTCGCATTGCCTACCGAACCGCGCCTTCGTCAGAGCCGACCGTCACCGTCGGCGATCGACTTTCGCTCGCGCCCGAGGGCACTGTGAAGATGGGGCCTCCGTTCCGCATATTCCCGGTATTTATCCCGGTTCACGGACGCCGAAACGCCTCAAGTTATAAGAAAAAGGTGTCTCGCTCGGGTCGTGCTCGTGTCGCAAATCGCGTCGCGGAAATAGGGCGTGAATGCAGGTAAATTGCCGTACGCCGGCTGTGTTGTCGCGACATGCGGCAGCCTCCGGACCGGCCAATTTGCAAAATTGGTCGACCGGCCGACTCGATCAGACTCGTCTTTGGGCGCGCCGCTGTGCACTAAACGCGTACATTTCCGGCGCGTCCCACCGACTGGGTCACGACATGAGAGCGCTGATCGTTGCTCATGCGCGAGCATGTCTCTGGCATGTCTCGTCCCGCTCGGCCTGGCAGTAACGACATTTCATGGACGGCTGAGCACGCCTCTAGGCAGCGCACGTAACAAGGGCACGCCGGTGAAGGTCGAGATCGTTGGCATACAGAACGCCGGCAAGTCGTCGCTGTTCGGCGCCCTGATCGGCGTGGCGGAGGCAGCCAACTATCGCTTCACGACGATCGACGATCGACGATCGAGCCCAACGTCGCGGTGGTCCCGGTGGCCGACCCACGGCTCGACGCCGTAGCGCAAACCGTGCGGGCATCGAAGGTCGTCCTCGACACGATCGCCTTCCACGACATCGCCGGGCTCGTCGCCGGTGCCCACCGCGGTGAAGGTCTGGGTAACCCAGCTCCTGGCCAACATTCGCCAGACCGATGCGATCGTTCATGTGGTCCGGGTTCAGGAAGATCCGAAGGTCGGCCATCTCGAAGCCCGGGTCGACCCGCTCGCCGACATCGAGCCGATCGAGACCGAGCTGATCTACGCCGACCTCGAGCAGTCCGAGCGGCGCCTCGAACGGGTCGCGCACGGCCAAAGCGGTGACCGGCGAGCGGTCGCCGAGGCGCAATCGTTCAGCCAGCTGATCGAGGCACCGCCGTCCTGGTCGGGCCCGCTCGGACCGTGCCCCCCAAGCGTTACAAATGGCCGGACCGGCCGCTCCGCCGCACCCGCGACAGTGCCCGTTGGCGGATCGAGACGACGCCAACGCCAGACGTGGAGCGCTGGGAGATCCACGCCCACAACACCCCGCCGGGGCACCCGCTGCACATTCACCCGCCACAGCCCGAGCGCCCCGGGCCGCGGCCGCCGCAGACTAGACACACGTCGACCCGGCTCCAACGTCGGTTGAGGACGCATTTCCGATTGACCGCATCAGCCTGAATTGGCGGCTTCCGGAACTTCGTACGACGGGGCCCGCGCCGCGGCGGCCCTAAGGGGGCTGGGAGATCGGAAACGTCGGGAGGATCAGGGGGTAGAAGTTGATCCGCTCCGGCGTCGCGCTCGCCCCGGGCGAGGACATCCCTTGTCGGGGTCTTGTCATGGCCCGGCGTCGAGCCCGCGCCCGACGTTGAGCCGTGTGGCATACGCTGAGGCGCCCCGCCTGGGGGCGAGGCGGGGCGCCAGTGGCTGCCGCGCCGCTGCCATGGCCGGCGCCACGCGGCTGAGGGGCGTCCGTTCCCCACGCTGAATTCTCGCGACATCGCGAATTTCCCCATCAAATCTTGCAGATCAGCGGTGCGGCAAAACCGCTTCGCATGGAAGCGGACAGGCCCCGGCATCAACTCTCCGACTGGGCGCACGAGAACTGGCCCGCGCCGCAGCGGACCACCCAGCCTGACCCGCGGCAGCTCTCGCCACCCTTCAGCCACCATCTCTCCGTGTGTGCCGCGGTGTCGTGAGCACGCGCTGTCGTGCCGATCCGCGCCTCCTGGATGCTCGGATGGCGGCCTGTGTTGTGCACGATTGCCACCAGGTGGGCGGAGCGGTCGCCACCGCTCCGTCGATCGCCACGGCGACGTCGGTCGACCGCGTCATTGTGCGCTCGGTGACCGCGGGTTCGAACGGATCGGAGTCGGCCGGTGTGCAGCGGGCGCGAGGGAGACCTGGCGGCGTGGCGACCGAAATCGCCGCCTCGTGCGGCGGCTGTTTGTCGGTGTGGGGATGCTGCTCGTCGGCGATGAGCACTGACGTGTTGAGCGGGCCGACACAAGTCGCCCATCGTGCGATGGTTACGCGCGACGCTGTCCGGTTCCTAGCGGTGGGTCCAAATGCTCCTGATTTCGAGTCATCTGTCTTACCGGGATCGGGTGCGACGGATGCGTCGATTGCACCGGACTCCGGAGGGTGTCGCGACATGTCGCGATACCAGTTTTCAAGCATGTTTGCAATGCATTGGATTACAAAAAAATCCGCAAATTCCGAGTTAAAAATCTCGCTCGAGGCTTGCCGAGACACTGCTTACTCACTAGGTTCGATGCCGCCGGTGGGGGCCATCGGTTGTTCATTCTCCCTCGAGAACCAGGTGGGATCGGGAGTAACTCGGTATGCGTGCGAATCATTCACCGCTTCAGTTCTTCGGCCTGATCGCGACGGCCGGCGTGATGGCGTCTGGCGTCTGCGCGAACGCGGCACTAGCCGGGACGATCGCCTCCACGACCGCGTCGAACGGAGCTCCGGCATCTCCGATGCTCGTCGGTAGCAGCTCCCCGTCGGGGACGGGAACACGGAGTCTCGTCGACGGAACGCGGACAGCCATCGATTCCAATCGGGCTTCCCGGGCACTGCGGCGCGTCACCACCGCCGCCACCAGTGGCGGGGTGTTGATTCCCGCAAATGGCCCTCCGGCGAGCGGCTCGGCGACCCCTCCGCAGCAGCTCGTGCCGGTCACCGTCCCCGCGGCGCCGGCGAGGCCCGCGTCGCCACCGCCCGCCCGGCCGTCCCCCCGCGTTGACATCACAGTCACCCCGCTCGCTGACGGCGGGAACCCGGCGGGCGAGCCCACCGGCGCCACCGTCGGATCGGCGACGACCACGACGGCCGTCCCGACGGATCCCTCACCCGCCGACCCCACCGCCGGGAGGCCGGCGGCAACTCGGCGCTCCGCGCGGCGGGCTCCTTCGTCGCGGCCTGCCGCGACGAACCGTGCGGCGACGCAGCCAGTCGCGGCGGCGCCGCCGACGAGCGTGCCGACCGCGACAAACCCCGTCGCGACGACGCCCCCCGTCACACCAATGACCGCGACACAGCCCGTCGCGACACCGCCGAGCGCGACAAGCCACAGTCGCGACAGGACCCGTCGCGACAGAACCCGTCGCGACGCAGTCGCTCAACGCTCGGTCCGGTCGGCTGTTCCCGGGCACCCGAACGCGGAAGCTCCCTCAACTCCAGACCTTCGCGACCCAATCGCTCCAGCCCACAAAGGACCGAGCCACGCCGCCCCCTCACGCCGCTTTCGCCTGCGCCGGGTCGCACCTCGCCGGGGCTGGCCAAAGGACCGGCTGAAGGATCGCCGCGGATGATCGCTGGTGACGCTGAGCGCGAGCGTGGGTTGGCGAGCGCGGCCGCCGCGCCACGCCGCCCCGAGGCGTCGCCGAAGCCGCCGTCCGTCCCTCGCCCCCGCGCGACCACGCCGCCGGCGATTGCGCACGTGCTGTCACCGGCGCCGACGGTTCAGACGCGACTGCCAGTCGGCGGCGCGGCTGCAGCCACCGGCGGTGGTGTCGGCTCGGTCGCATCCTCCGTCGTGGCTGAGTTTGAGGCGCTCGCGCTCGCGCTCGCAACGATCCTCCTGGTCCGCTTCTCCCTCGATCGCGCGATGTGGCGATCGACATTGCTCGGGTCGCGACTCGAGCACCCAGGCTGACCATCCCGTCTGATCACCAACGACGGGCCGCCTAGCCGAGGCGCTCGTCGCGTCACGCACGGGCAGTTGCCCCGCGTGGCTCCGTCCGATCAATGCTCCGCTCACCGGTCGCGTTCCGCGGCCGTGACGACAACGAACGAGGACTCAGCAACGATGCAAGTCGTACCCGGCGATTTCCGCCTCCTGAGGAAGCCAAGAACTGCAGCATGGAGGATGCTCGCGATCGGCGTGCTCGCCCTCGCCTCTCTTCCCGGCGACGGCGCTCGCAGCGGGGAATCGTCCCGCGCAGCCGACGACGTCCGCGTCCACCCAGGCCGGCGGGGCACCATCACGCGTCGCCGCACGCCGGCCACGGCCAATCAGTGCTGGCATTGGGGAGCGGGTACAGCAGCCCCGGCGGTTCCCGGCTCGTGCGAGTCGTGCAGCGTGATCTCGACGCGGGGGGCTATCCGCCCGGACAGGTCGACGGCCTCTACGGACCGCGCACGCGACACGCCGTGGTTGCGTTCCAAGCGGCGCACGGGCTGCAGGTAGACGGCGTCGTGGGTCCGCGCACGTGGGGCGCGCTAAGAGCGCCAGTCCTCATCCTGGGCCCGGAGGCGGGCGATCAACCCGGTGGCGAGAACATTGTGCGTTCGCTGCAACGCCGCCTGGCGTCCGCCGGCGATTCGCCGGGTCCGATCGATGGCCGCTACGGCATCCTCACCGAAGGAGCAGTCAGGCGCTTCCAACAAGCGCACGGCCTACCCCTCACCGGGACCGCCGGCCCGCGCACGCTCGCGCGTCTGGCCAAGCCCGAGCGATCCGTCCGCCGGTCGAACCCGCTCCCGCGCCAGCCCGCGCCAGCCGCGACACGATCGAACCGCAACTCGCGGCCAACCGGCTCCGTGGCCCCTGCGCCCCGTCAGCATCCAGTGAGCGCCGGCCGCAAGGTACCCCGGGCATCAGCCCACCGGCCGCACTCGGGAAGCCTGCCGTGGATGATCATCCTCGGCGGCCTGGCGCTCGCGCTGGCACTGGCACTCGCTGCCCGGTTGCTCATCGCTTCCCTCCGGGACACGCCCTCGCGCAGCCAGGCGCGGTCCGCGGCAAATGATGCGAAAACGGCGCCGCTCGAGCAGACGGGACTCACAACCACGAACGGCGATCACCAAGCCGTCGCCCCACCGAACGGGACCCAGATTCACACCAACGGACATCGCGCCATCGCCAGCACGGCTGGGAATGGCAACGGCGCAAACAGCCTGCTGTCTCACGGGACAAGGGGACGATTTCCCCGAGACAGCCGAGACCGCCGGCGCTTTCAACCTCGGTCAGCCACCCGCTGGCCACGGGGGCGTGGTTGAAGCGCATGCGGCCAACGGTCACGCCGATCCACGTGACCATGGCACAGCCGCCTCGAACCTCGGCCGATTGCTCGAAGAGCAAGGGGCGCTGGCCGAGGCCGAGGCGGCTTACCGTCACGCCGACGAGCTCGGCGACAGCGCTGGCGCTTTCCACCTCGGCCTGCTTCTCCAGGGCCAAGGGGGCGTGGTCGAAGCGCAAGCGGCCTATCGTCGCGCCGACCGGCGTGGTCACGGCACCGCCGCCTCGAACCTCGGCCGATTGCTCGAACAGCAAGGGGCGCTGACCGAGGCCGAGGCGGCGTACCGCCGCGCCGATCAGCGAGGCGAAGCCGACGGTGCCTTCCGCCTCGGGATGCTACTCAAGCGGCACGGGGCACTAGATGAAGCCGCGGCCGCGCACGATCGCGCGTCCCGCCGCGGCCACATCGCCGCCGCCGTCGAGCTCGGCGTGCTGCTCGCCGAGCACGGAGCGCTCGCCGACGCCGAGACCGCGTTCGGGCAGGCCGACGAACGCGGCGACGCGGCCGCGGCGTTCAACCTCGGCGTCCTACTCCAAGAGCGCGGCGCCCTGGCCGAAGCCGAGGCGGCGTTCAGACGCGCCGACGAACGCGGCGACGCGGCCGCGGTGTTCAACCTCGGTCTCCTGCTCGCCGAACAAGGAGCGCTCGCCGAAGCCATGGCCGCGTTCAGGCGCGCCGACGAACGAGGCCACGCGGCCGCGGCATTCAACCTCGGCGTCCTACTAGAGGACCGCGGAGCGCTAACCGAGGCCGAAGCGGCCTACCGGCGCGCCGAACAACGCGACAACGGCGAATGCGCCGACATGGCCCGAGCCGTGCTCCTCGATCTATGGCGAAGATAGAAACCAGCGCCGATCGCGCCACCCGACCACACAGAGCCTCACTCGAGAACCGTGCATCGCCGCGCTCGTGTGCGCGAGCCGGCGTCGACCGCCCCGGCGGCCCAGCTGACTTGCGGGTCAGTCAGCCCCCGAGCGTTCCCCCGGCTGCGTCCAACGCCGCGATCCTCGAGCTCGGGAAGCTCACGCCGGTCGGCCACTCCGGTGACCCGATCGAATGACCCGACGACGCAGCATCGCGGCTGTGATCGCCAGCAGCTGCCTTGCGCTGGGTGGAGTGACCGGCGAAACCGTGTCGCGAGCTGTCGCCGCGTCGACGACGGGGAAAGCGCGACGGCTCCGCAGCAGCTTGGTGCATGGGTACCCGCTGCTTGTAGACCGCCGGAGTCGCCGGCGGAGAGGCTGACGATAGATGAGCGACGGTCAGGGACATCGCCGAGACACCGCCTCGACCATGTCGCGACTCCGTCGCGACCGTCGAACGCGCCGACGCGACCGCGTCCCGCCGCGACCGACAATCCGACCAAACACGACGTACTTGATCCCTGAGAGGCTCGCCATGCAACCTTCCACGCCACCTGGTGACGCCGGACACACTCCCTCGTCCGCTGATCTCCCGTACGGTCCGCTCCCGGTGCGGTCACGCCGACCAACGTCCGGGCTGTCGGGATCCACGCCGCTGGAGCAGCCGCTGGATCTTTCGCGGCTCGAGCCGGAGGCGCCGCCTCCGGACGCGGAGGTGGTCGAGGACTCGGAGCCGGTAGCCGGCGAGGATGGGTCATCGGATACGCGGCCCTTGCCGGCGACGAGGCGACCGTTTGCCAGGCGAAGCGGCAGCCGCTGATCGAGGACTGTGACCTCCGTCCGCGGCACCGGGGGCCTATGCACGTACAAGTCCGTGCCTGCTCGAGATCGACGGCTCAGCAAACGGCTACGACTGCCGGCGGGCTTGAGCTGGGCGGCCACGACGGAATCGACGGGACGATTGGTTTCGACGGCGAGGACTCGTGCCCCGCCCCGAGCCGAGTGATCGCTTGGCCACGAACCCGATCGTCAGGTCGCCCCCGTGGTGCACGACTCCCTTGGCGACGGCGCGGCCACGCCGAGCGTCGCGTTGGGCGTGGCCCCAGTTGTCCGCGAGCGGTCAAGAGTCACGGCAGCATCGGCGTCGCGATCGTGGCCGGTTTGATCCGCGAGCGGCCACCTTGTCGCCGGCGTGGACGCGATGGCGCTCGAGGCATGACTATCGCTCAGTCCCGTGCTCCCGCCAGGCGTCGGTACGGTACTTTTCGAGAGCGCGGGTGCTTGGGGTCGCAGTTCGGCGGCTAACACCAGGAGCGCGACGCGCCCCGCGGCGGGCCTCTGCGCCGCTGTCGCGTTAGCCACAATCCAGCAGCCAGGCGAGGGAGGGATCCCTCGAGGCTGCTTTGCATGGTTAGGGGCAGTCTGCGCGTGGCTGCCGGTTTGCCGGATGCCGGAGCGGGACGGGAGCCGATCACGCGCCCCCGGACGGTCGCAGCTCGTCCGGAGCGGGCGTCTCGCGATTGGTCATTGAGACGCTCGCCGAATGCGACCGAGTCGAGTCCCTTCTCATCGTCGATCTCGTTCCCGCGAGCATTCCTCGCAATTCAATTTTGCGACGCCGAGCGAACGGCACCGGGAAATAGCAGCCATCCCGCCAGGCGCCCGTCACCGGGATCGCGCAACGGCCGGCGCGCGTCGAGCGAGCCTCGAGCCAAGCAGCAGACTCCCCACGCGAAAACCGCAGCTGCCCACTCCGCAGGCGGAACGCCGGCAAATCCCCTCGGCGAACCCAAGACAAAACAGTCTCCGGGCTGAGGCCGAGATGCTCAGCAACCTCGCGAGCGGTCGAGAGCGGAGCGCCGATTGACTCGTCGGTCCCCCCCGGAACGTTCGGCGCCAGCGCCAACCGACCGCGAGTTGGCGGGCAATTGGGGCATGCGGCGCATTACGTCGCCGGCGTGCGGCGTCCACAACTGCACCACGCGGGACCACCTCGCAACACGCGAACGACGGTCCATCCGAGATCGTTCTTCACGACCTCGGCTCGGGTTCACGGGCTCATCGGGACCCGTGACGGTGTCAACCGGCGGCTCCGGATCCAGGTGATCAGCTTCTCGTGAGGTCGTCCGGGCTCAGCTGGTGGGGATCGAGCTGGACGGTCCAGCGGGGCGCCGGCCAGTTCTTGTGTGCCCACTCGAAAAAGCTCGCGTCGTCCGGGAGCGTGACGGATCCGCGTCGGGTGCCGAGGACGAGCCAGGGTCGGCGGGCCTCGTGCTCGGTGACGGTGTAGCGATACTCGGGCATGGACGAACGTATGTTCGTATAGTCGTCAAACCGGTTAGAGACCGGCCGCCCCTGCCGAGACCGGTGGCAGGAACGGCCCGCGTACCTAGCCTTTACCCAACTCGTCGATGTCTACTCAAAGCTCTGGTGCGCGTGAGCTCGAGACGTCGGGATGCCGATCGGGAGACCCCGCGACCCCGATCGAGGCGGCGATGGCGGTCCGTTACCCCGGCGAAACCGGTCCCTCGCTCGCCACGGGGATCCGTCCCAACCCGCCGTCGCCGTGTTCCAGCGTGACCGGGATCTTGAAGACCGGCTGAAGAATGCCGCCCTAAGAACTTAGGCGTCGTCGAGCAGGTTCGCTCAGCGCCCGCAGCGCCGCCGCGGCGACGCTCAGCGTCGTCGCCGACGAGGACCGCGTCGGCGGCGCCGCTGGCCGACGCGGACGGCTGGGAGCCCGATCGACCATGTTCCAGGATCGGCTGTTGGTTCGGCCTGCGAGCCAGGCGGCCGATCCAACGAGTTGGCGTCAGGACGGTCGCTGCCGCCGTCCCTCCGCTTGGATCGGGACATACCACGATGTCCTGTGCGGACGCGCACGCTGATGTCGTAGTCGGTGTCGTCGCAAACCGGTCGTAATGCGGCCGTGAGGCGATTCTTCTCAACCCGCTCACGGTCAGCAGCTCGGCCGACGGATTCGGGCCCTCCCAGCTGGCGACCTTGACGAACGCCTGGCCGCGAGGCTTCACAGCGAGCTCGAGTGCGGGCAGGAGGTCCGTGTCGGACGACACGACGACCATGCGGTCGGCGCCGTCGCCCATCGCGAGGTGGATGAGATCAACGGCCAGCCATACGTCGATGCCCTTCTCCTGGATCTCGCTGCCGCGCTAGCGAAGATCCCGATACCGCTCGATCACGAGGTTGCCGCCCGCGTTCTTCCGCGCGGCCGTCTGCGATCTCCCTCCCGAAGACGAACGTTGATCACGCGAATTGACGGCGCTCCTCGTCGCACCGATCGATTGGGATGCCGAGCACGAGCGGCCGCTCGCCGGTCCGATCCCGCCGCTGGACGACGGCGACTAAGACGAGTGACGGCGACGCCCGTCGAGCAGCGCACGCGAAATCTCAACAACGCGCCGCGCACGGGGCGTCGACGCCGCAATCCCCGCCCGATCGGGTAGTGGGCGCACCTTTTCGACTGCGTTCGAACGGGTAGTGATCGAGCAACCGCTACGACCGATGGGAAGGAACATGGCGAAGAAACACGACAAGGACCTGTTCGACAGTCTCCGCAAGAGCGGCGTGCGTAAGAAGGTCGCTAAGCGTGCGAGCGAGTCGGTCGCGACGGCTAAGAACGGCAAGCCGGCGAAGGCGGTCACACGCACCGTCGAGAGCCTGAAGCGGGCGGCGTCCGACCTGGAGAGTCACCTCCACGGCTCCAGCCGCAGCGAGGCCGCAAGGAAGGCGGCGCGCACCCGCAAGCGCAATGCCGCGAAACGCAGCGAGACCGCGAAGAAAGCGGCGCGCACGCGAGCGGCCGGCCATCGCTAGTGATCAGCTGAAGACCACTTCAGCAAGAGGGCTCGGCGGACGGAAACAGCGCACAGCTCAGCCCGACGAGATCCCAGACGCCCGCGTCTGAACCATGTGCTGCTGCGCGAGGGCGATTAGCGGCAGATGCCACGCCGCGACTCGGTAGAACTGAGATGGACGCACGTGTCAAGGGCGATGGGTTGATTGGTGTTGTTGGTCATGGGGGTGGTTGGGCTGGGGGCCAGGCGACCGTCGCGGCGGCAACGACGACTGTCACTCTGAGATGCGCGGGTCGGAACCGCAGGACAGTGTCCGGTCGTGAGCTGCCTCGCACTTTGATCGCGAGTCGGGATCGCATAGTTCTGATCGAGGTTCCTCCGGCGGGCCGCGGCGGTCGCCTGGCCCCCAGCGTGGTTTGTGTGGTTTAGGCTGCGGTCTCCTCTAGGAGGGGTTGGTTGGTGGCGGCCGCCCAGAGGAAGCCAGCGAGTTCCCGAGCGACTGCGGTCGTGGTGACCGTCGAGCGTTTCCCTTGGGCGGTGAGGTGCCGGTAGCGGTGGTGTAGGCGGACCTCGGCTTGCCAGGCCCGCGGGTGGCGCTGGGGACCGCGGTCGCGCAGCCGGGGTGGGTGGCGGTAGGACCAGGCCGCTTCGATCAGGAGCCGGCGGGCGTGCCGGTTGCCAGTCAGGGTGATGTGTCCGCGGTGGCGTTGGGAGCCGGAGGAGTACTCGCTGGGGACGATCCCCAGCCAGGAGCTCAGCTCGCGGGGATGAGAGAAGCGGGCGAAGTCGCCGATCTCGGCGATCAGCCCGAGCGCGGTACGGGTGGCGATCCCTTTGAACCCGGTCAGGATCTGAACGATCGATGCCCATCGGTCACCGCGGGCGATCTGCTCAAGATCGCGGTCCAGCGCGTCGAGCTGGCGGTCCAGGCCGTTGAGATAGAGCAGCATCTGCTCCAACGCGGCCTGCGCGAGGTTGTCGTCGAGGCGCTGGCGGGCGATCCACTGACGGTGCAGCAGGGTCCACTGCGTCTTGCCGTCTCGGAATATCCGTCCGTGACGCAACAGTTGCTTGCTGACCCGGTTTCGGGCTGCGGTCCGGGCGCAGCGCAGATCATCGCGGCAGCGCATCAGGTCTCTGAGGCCCTCGGTCTCTGCCGACGGCGCGGCCACGAACGACAGCTGTCCACCCCGATAGAGCCGCACCAGCTTCTTGGCGTCACGGCGATCGGTCTTGACCCGGTCGCCGGCACGCACCGGGATCAGCGACGGCGCGACCACGTCGCAGGCGACGCCCAGTTCGATGAGCAACCGCAGCAGAGCGAACCCGCCCGGTCCCGCCTCGTAGCAGACCGCCAGGCCCTCCGGGCCGCCGAGTCCTTCAATGAACCGTCGTATCGCCGCCCGAGTCGTCTCGATCTGGCGCACCTCAGGCTGACCGCCCGCGGGCGGCAGCGTCGCGGCCACGATCGAGAACTTGTGCACGTCCAGGCTGACCCACAGACGCACATCCGCGGGCGCGTTAGAGATAACGTCAGGCATGGCTGGTCCTCCGGTTGTATGCGGCTCTGGCCAAGACGGCCCTCAACACCGCTGACGCTAACCCGCGAACCCGCAACGCGTGAGGGCCAGCCTCATCGCGTCCATACTGACTTTGCAAGTTGCGATTGAGGTCGCGACCCGAGCCCTCTACTCCAGACCTCCGCGACGACGGTCGCTCCCGCCCAAACCCGGCGCCACCGACATCCCAGTGGGACACTTCTCAACCGGCACAAGTGGTCCACTTTTCGACCTGTCTTGACACTGCCTGCTGCTCGCGCAGGTGAAGCGGGCGCCAAGTCCCTCCCGTTGGCGACCGGCAGGTGCGTCGCCACTGGCGGGTCGAGACTCGTATTCGTGCTTTGGCGGTTGTGCGAGGGCGGTACGAGGTTCAACTCGCGGCCCCTTAGCGCCGCCGGCCGGCCCCGACCGGCAGTTTCTGCGCAAGCGCGGGCTGCCGCAGCACTGTCGTCTCACGCCGGCCGCGGATCTCGGGTGAGAGGGGGCGTCGGCCCTGGCGGCTCAGGCCACGCGGGCCGGGCAACCGGGCTAGTTGAGTTTTCTGTGCGAGAGGAAGGTCCTTGCCGGCGATTCGCGCTCGGGGGTGGGTGGTTTGAGGTAGCTCCGTCGCTGTCGTGAATGATTTGCATCGGTATCGGAGCCTCGCGGCGTGCCAGGCACCGGGGACACCAGCGCGGGGTCAGCCAATGGTTGCGCGGCTGGATACGCAACCCGCACAGTGGACAGCAAGCTTGCCGCGGAGGACGCTCGGTGTCCTCCGCGGCGCCCGGCGCGCGCGGCGACGATGCCCTCACCTTCGCGGCCCGGTCTCGAGCGACTCGAGCACGCGCGGTGCTGACATCGCCGACGGCGGCTGTCTCGCGGATCGGAATGAGAACGCTGAGCCCGGCGTGGCGGATCCATCGGGTGTGTTGAGGCGGAGGATTGATTTGTTCAGAAGGCGCGAGACGTGCATCTGTGAGTATCCGACGCACTGGCTGATCTCCCGCTGCGTGAGGCCGTGGAGGAGCCGCAGCCCGAGGATCTGGCGTTCGGTGTCGCTGAGCGTTCTCCAGCTCGCAGCGAGGTACTGGCGGTCCTCGGCGAGCTCGAATCCGTCGTCTGCGTCGCCGAGCAACTCGAGCAGGGGCAGCGGGTCCTCGTCGTCATCGCCACCGGGAGCGTCGAGGGATTGCGGGTGATAGTTGTCGGCGGCGTCGAGCGCCTCGATGGTTTGCTCGATCGTGCACCGGAGCGCGGCGGCGAGCTCGTCCACGGTCGGGGAGCGACCCAGCTCGACGGACAACCGTTCTCTGTGCCGGCTGGAAGCGAGTGCGCGTTCCTTGAGGTCGCGGGGGACGTGCAGGGTCCAACCCCTGTCGCGAAAGTGTCGTTTGAGCTCCCCGAGGATGGTCGGAGCGGCGTACGCGGTGAAGCTGCGGCCGCGGCCCGGCTCAAACCGGTCGATCGCGTTCAGCAGTCCGAGGCTCGCGACCTGGACGAGGTCGTCCAAGGGTTCGCGACTGTGGAGGTAGCGGAGCGCGAGCTTGCGGGCGAACGGCATGAAGCGCCGCACCAGCTCATCGCGCACGACGACATCGCGGTCCTGGTAATGGCTGTGCAGCAGCTGAGCGTCGGTGAGGCGCGCGAGGTCGCGCGCCGGGGCGATTGCGGCGGTCATCGGGGCCTCCATCAGACGACTGCTAATGCGAGGGCCGTGCGCCGGGCCGCAACAGTCGGCCCGGGCGCCGTCCGACGCAGACACTCCGGAAGCGGCGCGTAACCCCGCCGGAACCGGTTCCAAATCATTCTGTCCGCCGCCCTGACGCCCGAAACCCGCGAACGTCCACACACGTACGTCCGGTCGCGGACTCGACCGAGCCGGTGCGAGGTCCTCACCCACGGCCATGCTTCAGGGCAAAGCGCCGGTCCGACGGAAAGTTCGATCGCGTCGGGAACTCGAACGCCACCGCCTCAGCCGACTGAACGCCGCGGTCCGGCGCGCCGCCCTCGCTCGGGATCGCGCGTGACGACCTGAGCCTCGAGCTCTTCGGTGCCGCGGGACGAGCTCGAGATAGACCGAGCGATCAACGATCATCAGCGCAAAGCGACCGAACTCGATCCCGACACCCGCGGGTGATCCACCCGAACGGCGGCTGCGAATCAATCATGGGGCGTGGGGCGCAATCCTGGAGAGGGCCGCCGATCACAGGCGGCCCTCTCCACCTCTACCGCTGGCGCATGCCACCGCACGCCACGCATGCGTCCGCAGGCGTCGCGCATAGAGTTTCGAGCAACTTGTCGCCGGAGAGCCGCACCTCAGCCGAGATGCGAGAGTGCCGCATCCACAAACATAAGGAAGTCTCGTCAGACCCCCCTCACCTGACCTGAGACTGCCGCTCGGACCGGATCTAGCAGCACGCCCGCGAGGCCCTGACCTGGATCGACCCGCCAAGATTCCCGTCCGACAACGAACGCATGGCTTGGCGGGCAGGCTAAGAGTCCAGCACAGCCGCTCGACGCCTAAGCGGCAGCGCCGGCGTCGACTGGTGGCGTGCCGCTCTGGTGGTCTTGCAGCGGGCCGAGCTTCAGTTAGCGCATCGCCCAACGGTCGCGAGAGCGACGGTGACCGAGCTCGTCTCGGGCCGCCTTCGGCGCTCCACGTCGACGAGCTAGTTGTCGTCGAGTCGACTGAGCGCGTCCGGCAGAACCAGGTGCTGTTCCAGCTCGGGCGGATCGTGCTGTCCTCGCGGCTGATCAACGGCCAGCCCCCGAACGGCGGCCCCGTGCCGACAGGCCCGCGGTGGTGAGTCATGTCGGACGCGAGGACTCTCCTACTCGACGACCGAGCCGACGCGTGAGGCTCGGCCGCCCGGGGTAGAAACTTGACCCGACGAGAGCAAGGAAGGGTGAGGAGGAGGAGGTCATGGCGGCCAATGACGACGATCGCGACGCGGTGAAGCCGACCGAGCAGCGGGGCGGCGCGGTCCCGGGAGAGGACGAGGCGCGCGCGAAAGGTCCATGGGCCGCGAGGGCCCAAGACGGAGTCGTTCCCGCCGAGTTGGGGGGCTCCGATGCCCCCGCCGGCCTGTTGCCCGAGGATCCCGAGCTCGGGAGCTCCGTGCTTGGCAGGCCAGCGCGCTCTGACGATCCCGCGACGGAGACCGGCGTCGATCCCCACGGCGGCGACCATGCCGATGTCACCACCGATGGTGGTCCGGATGTGCCGGACGGCGTGGAGCCTGATCTCAAGGACGCCGCCAGCGGACCTCGCAAAGTCGACGTCGAGTCGGCGAGGAGAACAACGCCCGGCCACTAGCGCCGCGCCAGCAGTAGCACCGCGACGCTCCGGCCGGCACGGCACTGACCGCGGCGCCGGCGTCAGCAGCGCCGCCGGCGATTTCGGTGCGATCGCTCTGGCGTCCACGCCCCGCAGGCGCGCGTAGCCCGGCTCTAGACGGGCACCGCCTTCGAGTCGCCGACAGAGGCCTAGGACCGCACGGCGTGGCGATGACCCGTGAGCCGCACGGCCGAAGTTCTGATCCGCCGAAACGGATCAGAACTTACGGGTGCGTCTACTAGTAATAGTGCGCTCGCCCACCAACGGCTCGCCCCATCATGCCGAACAGGGCGAGAACCGCGCCTATCACCACCAGCACGATCCCAATCGTCCACAGAATGGCGATCTTGGCCAGAAAGCCGATGATGAGGAGTATCACTCCAAGTGCTATCACTGACCCTCCCCGGATTGTGAGTTATGAGCCGGGAATACCCTCCCAGGTCGACTTTGAAGCCTTTTCGATGAAGTCGTCCTCAGCGCAACATCCAGCGAAAGCGTGTTGCATCTCGCCGCCGACGCCGGCGGACTACACGTTGACGGCGCCAGGCTGCGCTTTCACCAGCTACCGCACACCTTTGCCAGCAACCTGATCATCGACCTCGGCCTCCACGTCGTCCAGGTCAGCTGACTGATGGGACACGCCGCCCGAGCGCGACGCTCAACATCTACGCCCACATGTTCGACGAAGCCCGCCACGCCGCCGACACCCGGCCGCGAATGGCCCGCAGCGCAGTCGCCGGTTTGCTCGAGGCAGACGTGGACGACCAACGGTGGATCGCTCTCCGGGCCGCCGCGCGCTCAATCGTCGGGCCGCTTTCCGCTCGCGAGCGAGCCGCGATCAAGTGGGCAACTTGACCAACCTTCGTCAAGCGGGTGGAAAAGGGTCAGCTGCGCGGCGAAAGCAGCGCTTTGAGCAAGTACCAGATGGAGTTAGCCGGACTCGAACCGGCGACCTCCGGCGTGCGATTCCGTCATTCAGCGTTTGCGCCCCGGCCCGGGGATTCGTTCTGCGATCCGACCGACGCGTTCGGCTGCCGTCTGCAATGGCTCCACCACTTCCCGAACCTCATCGAGATCGCGGACCATCGGGCTCAGCGTTTCGATCAGACTTGTCATACGTGATTCCAGGTCCTTTCCCAGGTCGCCGAGGGTCGAATCGACCCGGTCGATCGCGGCGGGTTGGCGCTCGACCTCCAGGTGAAGGCCTTCGGCGGCGGCGCGCCGGCCGGTGAGCTCGGGCGCTACTGACGTCCTCAGCTTGCCGAGTTGCTCTGTTGTGGCCGCAAAGGCGCCTCTGAGCGAATCGAGGTCGTTGCTCATCGGCTCGAAGCCGGCGCGCAGCGCCGCGAGCTCCTCTCTCATTGAGTCAAGCGTGCTGACGGCGTGTTCGATGGTTTGCGCCATCGGCCCCAGCTGACGCCGCATACCATTGGCGAGCTCGGCGATCGACGCAACCGTGTCTGAAATGCGCCTGAGGTCGCGCATCGCTCGCGACGCCATTCGCTGGGGTATCAACAGCTGATCAAGTAGTGCAAGCAAGGGCTATAGGCCAATCTTCCCTTCGATGTCTCCCAGCAGGTCGCTCGGGTTGATGCCGATCTTGTTCAGAAGGTCGGTGTGCTGTTCGGGGTCGACTTGGTCGGGGAGTTGCTGGTCAGCCTGATCTGCCTTGTCGTGATCACCACGATCATGCAGCAGCTGAAGAAGCTGGTCCTTGGGGATCTCCACGATCTCCTCCTGTGGTTGCCGAGGGGTTGGCGATGGACTCGAGGGTCTGATGGGTGTCTCCGGCGCCGGGTTCGTCGCCTGCGTTGGAGAGGTAGCGGGCGGCTCGTTCGGGCCAAGGTTGCGTCGACGTTTGGCCACTGACGTCGCCGGTCTCTCCGCCGACGATTCCGAGCCTTCCCTTGCTCAGCGGCGCGCGTGCGGTCGCTGCGCCCGCCGCCCTTTCGAGAGCAGCGGCAAGCGACTCCGCGGGGCTCGGCTTGGCGTTGCGCGTGGCACGGGGAGAATCGCCTGCACTCGTTTGACGAGCCTCTGTGAACCGGACGCCTCGGATCGGCGGCTCGGGGTTGTGGTGCCTCGCCGCGGGGCGAGTCGGCGATCGCTGCTGCTGCTGGTTGGCTTGCTGTTTGTGGTCTTGCCGCTCGTCGCCATGCGGCTCCTTTCAGAAGGTTGGTTGGGCGGCGTCGGCGCTATTGCTGGGCGGTCTGCTTGACGGTTTGCGCGCTGTCTTGCGCGCTGGCCTTGAGGTCCTCGGCGTGTTGCTGAGCCGACTCCTGGGCGGTGTCTTTGACCTCTGAGGCGACTTCCTGGGCTTTCTGGGTCGCCGTCTCGGCGGTTTCTTGAGCGATCTGCTTGCCGTGCTCGATCGCCTCTTGGCCGGTCTGTCGGGCCTGCTCCTTGACCTGATCGGCGACTGGCCCGAGTCGCTCGTCCTCGGCCTTTGTCGACGGGATCAATAGACCGGCGATGAAGCCGACGGCGGCCGCGCCGATAGCGAGTCCCAGCGGGTTCTCCTGCGCGACACCGACCGCCCGCCGGCCGGCTTGCTTGACGTCCTCGCCGCCCGGTGTCGCGTCAGACACCTGCGAGCCCGCGCCGGCGATCTTCGCCTTGACGCCCTGGACCTTGTCGGTGATGGAATCCTCCGCGCGGGAGGGAACGTCGGCCTTGTAGCCGAGGGCGTCGACGGTGTCGCCCATCCGCTCGCGCGTGTGTTCTATTTCTTCCCGGATGGCAGCTGGGTCTTGGCCCATTGCACGTCCTCCTTGAGAGTCTCGGCGGTTTGCTCGGGTACGGGTGGGGTTGCTTCAGATACCCGCTTTTTGCCGGTGAGGGCGAGGACGCCCGCGCCGGCGGCGTAGATAACGGTGATGATCAGCGCCGCGATCCACACGTCCATCGCGGTGGCGAGCAGCGCGATTAGACAGGCGGTCAGGGCTTGGAGCGCCAGGAACGTGATGACCCCCGCCCCGCCGAACATCCCCAGCCCGAGACCGGCCTTCTTACCCTTCTCGGTCATCTCGGCTTGCGCGAGTCGCAACTCCTGGCGCACCAGGGTCGAGAGCTCGTCTGAGAGCTGCTTGAACAGTGTGCCCATCGACTCCTCATGCAGATCCCGGTCGGGGTCTCGGGTCACCGTCTGCGGCGGGGTGTCACCGGTGGCCATGGTTAGATCCCGGCCCGCGACGATGGCTGCGGGGTCGGCGTCACCAGCGGGGGCTCGATCGTCGCCGGTGTCGCAGCGTCCGCCGTTGTGGCGGGCCGCGGCGGGAGGGACTGCTGGGTCTGGCGCGCGGAGTAGCGCCGGCTGCTCGAGGCCTTCAGAAAACGGGACGCGACAAGCCCTAGAGCGAGCGCCCCCGCGGCAACCGCGGCTCGTCGTGGCCGCTCCATACGAATAGCGACCACCTCGATGGTTCGAGAGGCGTGACTGTCAACGGCCATCTGCTTCTCCCCAACCGCGGCCATCATTTCTCCCCACTGGTGGCCATGATTTCTCCCCACTGGCGGCCATCGAATCTCCCCACCAACAGGGCTGTGAGTCTTGGCTCAGGTCAGGGGCTTGACCCCCTTGCCGGCGGTCGCCTGAGCGAGTCGGTAGCTGTCCTGGCCTTCGGTGATGATCACGTGGGCGTGGTGAAGGAGGCGGTCGACGGTCGCGGTCGCGATGCTCTTGGGCATCAGTTCGTCGAACCCGGACGGGTGAACGTTTGAGGAGATCGCGATTGATCGTTTTTCGTAGGCGGCGTCGATCACGCGGAACAGCGCCTCGGCGGCGTCGGTTGAGACGGGGAGCAGGCCGACGTCATCGATCACGACGAGATCGGCGCGGATCAGTTTTGAGATCGCTTTGTTGATGCTGTCGTCGGCGCGGTGGCGCCGCAACAGTTGCGCGAGCGTCTCGAGCGTGTGCCACGCGACGATCTTGCCCTTCTCGATCGCCAGATGGCCGAGCGCCTCGACTAGATGGCTCTTGCCGGTACCGCTCGGCCCGCAGATCACGAGTACTTCGGCGCGGTCGATCCACTCCAGCGTCTGGAGCGCACGCTGCGTCTTGGGCGGGATCGCTGATCGGTCTGGCTCCCACGCGTCGAACGTTTTGCCGGCCGGGAGGCCGGAGGCACGGCGCCTGTTCCGGATGGTTGCCTGTTCGCGGCCTTTGACTTCTTCGGCGAGCAGAACGCGCAGAACCTCGGCGTGCTCCCACCGCTGCGCGGTCGCGGTGGCGATCACCTCGGGCGCGGCTCTGCGGATGTATGGCAGCCGCATGCGGCGCAGCAGCTGCTCGAGCTCTGAGGGCAAAGGGGGCGGAGCGGGTGGCTTGACGTGTCATCGCCCGAATCCCTCCCAGCTGCGGGTCGAGCGCTGCAGCGAGACGCGTCTCTGGGGCCGGGGGAACAGGCATCAGCTCACCCGCTGGCCTGCTGATGGGCCAGGATCGATGCCAGGTCACCATCGGCGAACCGGCCAGCGCCTCCGCGCAGCGTGCGCAGTGCGCGCTCGACCCGCTCGGTGCCGTGCAGCTTTGAGAGATCGATCGCCTCTGCCATCTTGCGCCGCACACGCTGCGCGCCGGCGGCGGCCGCGGCGATCAGCCACCGCTCGGCGCCCTCGCCGAGCGCGAGGAACGCGCGCTCCTCGATCGTGCGCGCCCTGGGCTTGCGGTCAAGCGCGCCGGCCGGCTTGGGGGGGTAGTGCTCATCACGCAGCGCCGGACGGCCCGGCGTGGTCAGCTGATGGCGGGCGACCTCCCGGGGCCCGCCCGGCCCGTCGACGTGTACCACGATCAACTCTGAGCCGTCGATCCTGACCCACACGCGCTCGTCGACCAGCTCGTGCGGGACCGAGTAGATCGCGCCGCCCACACTGATCGTGGACTGCCAGTTGACCTTCCGCGTCTGCCCGAAACAGACGGTGTGCGGCAACCTAGGTAGCCGGTGCAGGTGCTCGTGCTCGGCGGCGAGCATCTCAATCGGTGGCCGGCGCGTGACCCGGTGCGGACGAGTGTTGACCTCGGCCATGAATTGCTCGCACGCCGCCTCCAACTGCGCGAAGTCCGAGTACTCCTCGCGCAGGTTGTGATCGGTCGCCACCAGATCGGCCTTCGCGAGCTTCACGGTCGCCTCCGAGCCACCCTTCGATTGGGGATCGGCGGGCTCGCAGGTCGCGATCGTCAGCCCGTAATGCCGGGAGACCTCCACGATCATCGGGTTGCGAACCGCGATCCCGCAGACGTGATCGACCGTCACCGTCTTCTCGTTATCGGTCAACGCGTAGGTCGGCACACCGTCGAACCGCCGCAGCGTCCGGTCCAGCCCGATCACCACCGACCCCAGCGTCTTGTCCCGCAATGGCACCACGACCCGATAGCGCGACCACGCCAACCACGCGCAGAACAACACCGTCCGGGAGCCGGTCACGACCGGACCATCCCCATAGTCCCACTGCAGCCACAACCCCGGCTCCGGGATCCACGGCCGCGTCCGCCGGCCGTGCTTCTGCCGCCAACGACGCTCTCTCTTGGGCGATAGGAGCAGCGCTGCGATTTCGGCAGTCGACGCCGTTCGTCGCCACCTTGGGACCAGCATCGACGCCCCGCGCGGACTACCGCTTCGATCCGGGCGCTAGCACTAAGGCTGCAAGCACGCGCTGCGCGCTCGTGGCGACGAGCAGGGCACCAGCTGTCCGGTGAGGTACACCAGCTTCGCTGTCGCTGCGGGGGTCCTGCGTCGTCTGGCGAGACAGCTGGTTTCAGCGGGGAGGGCGTGATGGACCAGCCTGCTGCGTGGGCGACGTGGCGGACGCGATGGATCGAATCACCAGGACGCGGCGATTGTCACCGATGCAACGCTGACGCGGAGGTCCAGACTTCGGGAATGCGATCACGGGAACAGGAGGGTTTGGCGGTCATTGGGAGCAGGGCCATGGGGTGGCGTGACAGCCGGGGAGTCGGCCGGCGAGGTCCTCGAAGTCGTCGTCGTGCCCGCAGGAGCGTCGGAGATGGGCGGCGATGCGGACGGCGAGAGGGTCGCAGCCGACAGTGGCGAGGTGTTCGCGAAGCAGGTCAGATGCTCGCTCGGTGTTGCCGGTGGCGGCGGTCCGGACGACCTCGATGTGGTGGCGTTCCCAGTTCATCTGCTGGCGAATGGGACGTTCGCCAGCTGTTCCGGCGATGGCGTCGAGATCGGCGATGGCTAGCCCGAAGGCTGGGTCGGCGTTGACCGCGAGGCGCAGCGCCGTCGCCGCCTGGCGTGCATCGACGGCTCGCTGCGCTTGGCGGTAGAACGCGGCCGCCCGCGGGTTTGTGGTTACCGCACGGCCGTGGTCCTCGGCCGCCGGCCCGGCATCGGCCGGCCGATCATTGTGGCTCCGGCCCTGGCCGGGTGCTGTCTTCATGATTGCCAGGTTGCTCGGGTGGCCTGAGGCGGCGCTGAGATGATGCTGAGGGCGTCCGGCGCGACTGCCAGAGGTTTAAGGTCGGGGTGGTCCAGGGGCGGTGTCAACGGCGCCTGCCCGGAACGCCGAACCGCTCAGCGAGTGCGCCGCGCGAGGCGGGCGGCGAGCGCGACGACGTCTGGCTCGTCGGTGAGAGACCGGTATGCCGGACCGGACGCGCGCTGTTGGGTGAGCGCGACGAACGCGTTGATGTTGGGAGGGGTGGGGTCGGCGATTGCCTTGACTGCGGCGACGGCGGTATCGGCGAGGAGCTGAGTCGCCGGGTCCCCGTTTGCGGAGGCGGCTTGGGTGGCGTCAGCTAGTTGCGGTCGGGCCGCACCGCGAACTGGAAGGTAACCGCTAGCGGACGCGGCTTGGGCGGCGGCAGCGGCGAAGACGCTGGCGTCGTCTGGGTGCCCGGCGGCGAGCGCCCACCATGCCAAGCCAGCGAGCACGACGGGCTGGCCGGCGGGAAGATCCGCCGCTTGGTACTGACTGTCTGCCGCGTCGAGCAGCGCCCGCGCTCGCGTCAGGTCCCCGAGGCGACGGGCGACCGCTGCCTGGCCGACCATCGCGTCGGCTGACAGCCACGGGTTAATGCAGCATCCGATCGCCTCGTTGTAAAGGCGGTCGGCCAGGGCGTCGTCGCCTTGCCTGGCCCGCAACGCCGCGAGAGCGACAAGGCCGAACGGCACGTAAAGGCGCTGGCCGGTAGCGCGGCATCGCTCCAGGAGCGCTTCGTAGGCCACCGACGCCCCGTCGAGGTCCCCTCGGGCCTCGGCGATGCCAGCGAGGGCGTTCAACGGAGAGACGACCAAGAAGACCTCTCCCTCGGCGTCGAAGCGCTTGACGCTAGAACGGGCGGCTGGCTCGGCCTCCTCCAGCCGCCCCAGCGAGGCCAGGTTCCAGGCGACCAACAGATCGTGCGCGGCGAGGAGCCAGGCGTGGGCAGCCGGTTGCAGCAGATCGTGAGCCTCGCGCAACAGCTCGAGTGATCGTTCGAACTCGCGCGCGCGCACCAGCACCGTCGCGCACAGCACCAGCGCGTCTGCCAAGCGACCCCGGTCGCCGCTGGCCCTCAAGTTGGCCACGGCCTCTTCGCATTCAGTCGCGCCCTCCGCTGGGCTGGACGACATCCCCACGCAATAGCCGTGCCAGCCGTGCGCGGCGGCGGCGAGCGCGTCACGACGGAGCCCCTTCACGCCGAGGGCGTCACCGAGCCAACGTGCTCCCTCCGCGAAGTCGGTATTGATCCACCACAGCCAGGCCATCCCCGACGCCAGCGCCAGCGCCGCATCAGCATCGCCGGTAGCGATGAACCAGTCGAGCGCGGCCCGCAAGTTGCCCACCTCCGAGGTGAGACGGTCCCGCCACATCGGTCCGGTGGCGCCTCGCAGACCGTCGTGGGCCTCCTCCGCCATCTGCCGGTAATAGGCGCCGTGGCGGGCGCGGATAGCGTTCACCTCGCCGGATTCCTCGAGGCGTTCCCGGCCGTACTGCCACAGCGTCTGGTGCTGGGTGAATCGGGTCTCGCCAGCGGCGTCGGCGGCGGTGACGAGGGACTTGTCGACCAGTCGGCTGACCACATCGAGGATCTCGCCGGCCGGGACTCGGTCGTCGGCACAGACCGCCTCGGCCGCTGTCAACTCACAGCCGCCGGAAAACACCGCAAGCCGGGCGAACAGGTGCCGTTCGTCGTCGAACAGCAGGTCGTAGCTCCAGTCCACCACCGCCCGCAGGGATTGCTGGCGGGGCAGCGCGGTGCGGGCCCCTCCGGTGAGGAGCCGGAAGCGGTCCTCGAGGCGTTCGGCGACCGTGCCCAATGTCAATGCCCGGAGTCGGGCGGCCGCGAGCTCGACCGCCAGGGGCAGGCCATCGAGTCGACGACAGATGTCCGCGATGACCCGCCGGCTGTGATCGTCTGCGGTGAATCCGGGTCGTACCGCTCGGGCGCGATCGACGAACAGCTCGACAGCGGCCGGCGGGGCCAAACCGCCCACCGCCACCAGGACTTCGCCGGGGACGCCAAGCGGCTCGCGGCTGGTTGTGATCAACCGAAGCGCGGGCACCGATCCGACCAGGGTGTCGGCCAGAGCGGCAGCCTGGCCGATGACGTGTTCGCAGTTGTCGATGACGACGACTAATGACCGTCCGGCCAGGTAGCGCACGATGAGCTCGACCGTCGACCCCGCAGGCTCACGGCCGGGGACGGCGGACGCGCCCGCCCCAAGCGCGACGGCCGCGGCCGGCGCCACCCCATCCGGTTCGGCGACGCCGGCCAGCTCGACCAGCCAAGCGCCGTCTCGATGCTCTTCGCGTAGAACGCCGGCGGCCTCCACCGCCAAGCGGGTCTTGCCCGCCCCACCAGGGCCGATCAGCGTCACAAGCCGATGAGACCGGACCGTCTCGCACAGCTGCTCGAGCTCGGAGTCGCGGCCGATGAACCTGCTCAGGTGCGCTCGCAGGTTGCCGGTCGCCGCCGGCCCGGTGGCCGCCCTCAGCCGTGCCGGGCCGGGCAGAGTGAGCGCGGGGTCCTGGGCCAGGACTCGAGCCTGCAGTTCTCGCAGGGCGCGACCGGGTTCGATGCCCAGCTCATCGACTAACCGGTCGCGGGCTTCGGTATAGGCGCGCAGTGCCTCGGCTTGGCGCCCGGCGCGGTACAGGGCGAGGATGAGCAGCTCCCATAGCCGCTCGCGCAGCGGATGTTCGCGACACAAGGCCTCCAGTTCCCCGACGAGGTCTCCGTGGAGCCCCAACACCAGATCCGTTCCGGCGCGAGCCTCGAGCGCCACCAAAGTCAATTCGTCCAGATGCGCCCGTTCGACGTCCGCGAAGCCGGCATAGGCGAACTCGGCCAGCGGCTCCCCCGCCGCAGCGCCAACGCCTCCCCGAGCGCTGCGGACGCCTGCGCCGCCTCGCCCACCTCCACCAGCCGCCGTCCGGTGGCGACGAGCTGCTCGAAGCGGACGACATCCACGTCGTCGGGACTGATGCCAAGCGCATAGCCGGCTTCGGAGGTGACGATCGCCGCCGATCCCAGGCTGCGGCGCAGCTGGCCGATCTGGGCCTGCAACGCGTTCGCCGGGTTCCCCGCTCCCCCGTCGCCCCACAGGTGGTCGATCAGGCGGTCGGCACTCACCGGGTTCCCACGATGCAGGGCCAGCAGGGCCAGCAGCGCGCGCTGTTTGGCGCCGCGGACCGGCACCACCACGCCGTCTTGCACCGCTTCGAGCTCGCCGAATAACCGTACCTCCATAAGCCCAACCGTACGCCCCTCCGGCGGCGTCGGCCGATCGGTCTCACAGCTCCGGCGTCATGTCGCCGGTCGCCCACCTCAGCGCCGCGTCAGCCTCACCTCAGGCCCCGAGCGCAGGCTTCCGACCAACACCAAGGGCAGCGAGGAAAGGAAGAGCAATGATCGAGGCGCAGCAACTGACGAAGCGTTACGGAAAGACGGTTGCGGTCGACGAGGTCTCCTTCGTCGTCCAGCCGGGACGCGTGACCGGGTTCCTGGGCCCCAACGGGGCGGGCAAGTCGACCACGATGCGGATGATCCTGGGCCTGGACACGCCGAGTTCCGGCTCGGTGCTGGTCAACGGCAAGTCCTATCGCGAGCTGAACGACCCGCTCAGGTCGGTCGGGGCGCTGCTGGACGCCAAGGCGATCGTCGGTGGCCGGAGCGCCGCCAACCATCTCAAGTGGCTGGCCGACAGCAACGGCATCGACCGCCGCCGGGTCAGCGAGGTGCTCGACATCGTCGGGCTCGGCGACGTGGCGGGCAAGCGGGTGGGGACCTTCTCGCTCGGAATGAGTCAGCGGCTCGGGATCGCCGCGGCCCTGCTCGGCGACCCCGACACGCTGATCTTCGATGAGCCGATCAATGGTCTTGACCCCGACGGCATCGTCTGGATCCGCAACCTGATGAAGACGCCTGGCCTCCGAGGGGCGCACGGTGTTTCTCTCCAGCCATCTCATGAGCGAGATGGCCCAGACCGCCGATCATCTGCTCGTTATCGCCCAGGGTCGCATCATCGCCGACGCCGGCACCGAGGAATTCATCAACCAGAACGCCGCCCCGAGCGTCCGCGTCCGCGCGGTGGAGCAGACCGACCTGGCCGACGCCCTGACCCTCCGCGGCGGCGTGGTCGAGTCCTCCCCCGACGGCGCCCTGCTGGTGACCGGGCTGGACTGCCTGGCGATCGGCGGCGTCGCGTGCGCCCACGACATCACCCTGTACGAGCTCGAGGCGTCCCGAGCGTCACTCGAGCAGGCGTTCTTCGAACTGACCCGAGATGCCACCGACTACCGCGCCGGCGAACTCGCCGGCGCCACCCAAGGAGCCTGACATGACCACGACCACCTACACCCCCTCACTGCGCGCGGGACCGGCCACCACCGTCAACCGTCACCTCAAAGGAGAATGGACGAAGCTTCGCACCCTACCCTCGACCTGGCGCACCGCCGCGTTCGCCGGGGCCCTGGCCATCGGCTTCACCGTCGCCGTCGACCTCTCACAGCACAGCCGGCACAGCATGACCGCCCAGCAGTACCAGAGCTTCGACGCCACGGCCGCTTCGCTGTTCGGGGTCATCATCGCCGCCACCCTGCTCGGAGCGCTCGCCGTGCGAACGATCACCGCGGAGTACGCCACCGGCATGATCCGCTCCACCTTCAGCGCGATGCCGGCGCGGCAACTCGTGCTGGCGGCCAAAGCCGCGACCGTCGCGGCGTTCGTGCTCCCGGTCGCGCTGCTGACCGAGATCGCCGGGTTCGCGCTCGGCCAGCGGATCTTCGCCACCAAACACCTCCAAGTAGCCCTCAGCCATCCCGGCGTCCCGCGAGCCATCGTCTTCGGTGCCGTGGCGGCCAGCCTCATCGCGATCATCGGCGTCGGCCTCGGCGGCCTCATCCGCCACACCGCCGGCGCGACCACAACGCTCACGCTGATCATCGTCGGAGACGTCATCCTCGGCCAACTCCTCCCGGCCGGCCTGCGTCAGTACCTACCCGGGACCGCCACCCAAGCGGCCATCACCGTGCACCGCTCCGCCGGGCTGCTCACCCCCGACGCGGCGATCGCGGTCCTCGGCGCGTACGCCGCCATCGCCCTCACCGCAGCACTAATTCGGGTAGCACACCGAGACGCCTGACCAACCTGATAAAGGCCTCAGAGGTACTACCTGAAGTCGCCCCGGACGAGCCTCGCAGGCCCGTCCGGGGCGCTCGGCCATTCGCGACACGTTTCTCTAACCCCGAGACTCACTATTGACGACTGCTCCCCGGCCCGATCGGCGCGCTCCTGCCCCGGTGGGATTCGCAGCGCGACACCCGTGGCGTGTCCATGCGCCCCGCTTTCGTTCGACGAGGAGCGTTAGCGGGGCCGGGTCGTCAGCGGTCTCCGAAGGCGCGGAATGCGGGGACTCTCGGGGCCATCCCCGCGGCTCGCTCAGCGGTCCACGATGTACAGGCGAGGCGAGCGGGCGCAGGTAAGGTCAGTTGCGTGACTGTCGTCGTGCTCACGGGAGCTACTCGCGGCATTGGGCGAGCCGCCGCGATCGAGCTCGCTCGGCGAGGAGCCGAGGTCGTCCTCGTGGGACGCGATCCTGAGCGCGTCCGGTTGGTCGCTGAAGAAGCCACGACAGCCGGTGGCGGTGGACGGGTCCACGGGCACGTGTCCGACTTATCGCTGATGTCCAACGTCCGGGTGCTGGCCGACGAGATCCGTGGGCGCCACGAGCACGTCGACGTCCTTGCCAACAACGCGGGGGCACTGTTCGCCTCGCGCAAGGAGACCTCTGAGGGCTTAGAGCAGACCTTCGCGCTCAACCATCTCGCACCGTTCCTGCTCACGAACCTGCTGCGAGACCGCCTTGCCGGCGGCCGCGTCGTAACCACCGCGTCCGGCGCCCACCGGTCCGCGCGTCTGGACCTCGACGACCTCCAATCGGAGAAGTCCTATTCGCCACGGGTGTACGGCACGTCGAAGCTGTGCAACATCCTGTTCACCCGCGAGCTGGCCAGGCGCGCGCCGGAGCTGACCGCCAACTGCTTTCACCCCGGCGTCGTGCGCACCGGATTCGCCAAGAACGAAAACGGAATCTGGAAAATCATCGCTACGCTGGGTGCGCCCTTCCTCCGCTCCCCGGAGCGCGGCGCCCACTCCCTGGTGTGGCTCGCCCTATCCGACGACGCCGCCGCCCTCACCGGGAAGTACGTCGAAGACGAACAGGTGGTCGCCCCCAGCGACCAGGCCCAGGACGACAGCCTCGCACGGCACCTGTGGGAACAAAGCGCCCGGCTCGTCAGCTTACCTGCCGACCCGCGCGCCTAACGCCCCGGCGCAGAGACCCCCTCTGTCATCTCTCGGGCATCCGGCGCCGACACTGCAGAGCCCTCGTTTGCGCGCGGAACTCGAGACCGCCGCGGCCCGGGTGCTAGCCAGGAAATTGCAAATACTGGCCGCCGAAGAGTCACCCCAGCCGCGCAGAACGAGAGCGCCGGCGGCGGAGCGGAGAGGCGCGTTAGCACATGAAAGCGAATCCGGGCCGGGACGGTCGCTCGCGCATCGCGATCGCCCTGTTTTCAGGTGTGGTCAGAGTGCTGATGACGGCAAGATTCTCGGCCCGACCCGGCCCGGCCCGCCCGGTCGGGGCGGAGGCGCTGGTGCGCGCTCAGCGGTGGGAATGGATGGAGGCGAGCGCGCGGCCGAACGTCCCGTCGGACAGACCCCAGGCCGGGTCCGTCCACAGGAACGGGAGGACGTCGGCGAGGTGCAGCTTGGAGAGCCCGACGAGGGTCTGGAAGGAGTACGGGTCGACGTGGCTCGGGAGGGTCGACCCCCAAGTGTGGGTCAGCGACGTCCAGCCGTACTCGTTCGCGAGCAGCGGCGTGCGGCCGCGCCCGTACTTGTTCATCTGCGCGATGGCGAACCGGGCTTGGGAGAGCACGCCGCCGGGAGTCGCGGAGTACGGGTGAAACGCGACCGCGTCGAGCGGCTTGCGCTCGAACGCCCGCAGCAGGCGCGGCAGCGACGACCTAGTCCAGGCGACGCCGCCGGTGACGACCTGGGCGTGCGGGTTGACGCGATGAATCGCGGTGCGGACGACCTCGTACATGGCGGCGTAGGTCTGCAGGTTGACGTCAGGGCCCCAGGACAGCGCCTCGTCGGGCTCGTTCCACACCTCGAAGGTCCTGACGGGAAGTTGCGGCAGCGTCGGGTTGCTTCGCCAGAATGAGCCGCCGGCGCCGTAGCGGCGGGTGAACGCGGTGGCATACGCGGCGAAGTTCCGGTTGTCGGCCGGGGGCAGCGGCGTGGTGACCATCCTCCCGGTCGAGTTCCGGACGCGGTCGGCGGTGTGCGGGCGCGCCCAGCCGGGCGTGTACTCAAGGGACGGCTGCCAGCGGAGTTGGGTCTGCGCCATCTCTGAGACGAGCGTGTCGTCGTAGGCCCAGTCGTAGCGGTGCTGGCCGTGGACGGGCGCCGAGGGTTCGGTGCGCGCCCAGTCGGAGTCGGCGCGGCCGACGGTTCCGCCCGCGGCGGACAGCGCCTGCAGCGATGACTCGGCCTGCCGGTCGGTCCAGTACCCGTGCGCCTGGTTGAAGAACGCACCGTCGACCTCGGCGCCGAACGTGGTCGCGCGCGCGGCGGCGGGCGCGAGCAGGAGCGTAAGGAGGAGGACGGCGGGGAGGATGCGGCGGACGGCGCTCAACATATTCCTTCTCTCGGCAACACGGGCGCGGCGCTCAAGTAGCTCTCCCCGATGCGGGGGAGGCGGCGTCAGCCGGCGGGCCGGGTGCGCCAAAGCAGTGAACGATGAGCGGGCGCCCTCCACGCCGGGGGTCGAACGTGACGTTGACCTGCAGGATGCGGGGACGGCCTCGCCACAGCCGCCCGATGCGGAGTGTCCGGCCGAAGCGCCACGCGTCCAAGGGACACGCGTACAGCTACACGACCGTGGATGGCTCGGCATGCGGCACCGCCACAGGCACAAGCGCATGTTCGGCAGGAGTGCCAGCCGGCCCCGCCCACCCCGGACAGGCAGCCACACGCGGCCGAGGCGGCGCAAGCCAGGTGCCGCGCCTGACCAGGGTTCACAGAGCAACGCCTCCTGCTGCGCCGGTAGGCTCTGCCGGTGTCCGGCGGCGCTCGGCGAGCACGCGAGTACATCTGCCGGCGGTGCGGCGCAGAGCCACGACGCCCCTGCCGCAACGACGACGGCGAGGAGTGGGCCGACCACGCTGAACGGATGAACCTCGCCGCCGGCGGAGTCGAGCCTTCGGGTCGCGCTCGGGCTCGCGACCCAACTCGTCGGCCCATCCCGCAATACGCCCTGGACCGCATGCTGCTGCGGGCGCTCGTCCGAACCGTCGGTTGCCCGCACTGCGGGGCGCGACCCGGGCAGCCGTGCACGAGACAGAACGGCGAGGCGCGCATGAGCAACCACGCCGCCCGCGTCACCGTCGCCAGCGACGCGGTCGCCCGCGACAGGGCCGTCCGGTAGAGCGGCTCAGTACAGGAACTTCTCGTAATCGCCGACCTCCATCTCGGCGCGCGGCTTGTCAGAAGCCACACTGGCCTCTCGGCGCCTCGTCGGGCGCTATGCGCCAGTCCTTCGACCGAGCGCCTCGGGGGGTATCGACGTGGAGAGCAGGAGCTGGAGGGAAGCGGTCGCCTGAGCCGAGTTTCCATTCAGCCGTTAGATAGCCTCGTCGCTCGCGGGCGATGGCGCTCTTGATGGCGGCGCCGATGCGCTTGCCGTGCCGGAGGAACCCGAGTTCACCTATCACCTCCTCGACCAGTTCGTCTTAGGGACGAAGGCTGCTCGAGTTCGTTCCGGATTCGTCCCGGAAACCCGTGCGAAACCAGCGCAATTTGCGGGCATCCGATTCTCGTCCTCGAGGCGTCGTCAACGCGGAAATATGCTCGCTTTGGAGACGGTCGAGAGTTCGAGCCCTTCAGACGCTTGGGTTCCTGGAAAGCCCACACTTCGCCGAGCGCGAATGCGATCGGTATGGCCCGCTCACCCGCGCGGCACGACCTCTGCAACGATTTGCCGTGATGTGCTCCGGGGGGCAGCCGGCCCAGCACGACCGGTAGCCAGAGGACACGGTCACGTCTCGCAGTACCTGCCAGGCGGGATGCCGACAACGACGCGCGCATTCACGGGCGCGCGCTCGCACCGCTCGCCGAGCGAGCGTCGGAGTTCAGGATCACGAGGCGTTGCCACGCTCGCTATCAAGGACGATGAGCCAAGCTCGCCGGTTGGCCACCGCCGCAGCACCCGTCCCGCCGTCGCAAACTCGTCGCGGCCAAACAAGCCGCCGCACGGCGGCCCGGAGCTGCCGGACTCAGAGAGCGCGTCTCAGTAAAAGGCGGCCAAGAGCGACAGCAGACCCGCAGTGGCGAGGAATGGCAGCAGCAACCCTTCGAGCGCCGCTGCGGTCTCCATTCTGGACTGGCCGACCCGCCGCGCGGTGTCGGGCGGGTCCTCGATCAGCGTCCGCGCCGCCACCGTGCCGAAAACGCCGGCGGCGCACGCGAGCCCAACCGCGATGAAGGCCCACGCCGATGCGCCGCCAGAGACGAGCACGATCATTGCGCCGAGACCGGCCAACACGAGGATCGCTTGGCCCGCGAGCGACACCAGCTGCGTCCTGGCGGCTCCAAGCGCCAGGCCGGCTACGAACACCCAATTGGTCAATGCAAGCCAGTTCACGATTAGTCCTAGCTGTCGCTCATCCGGTTATCTACGACAGTCGGTCGGCAAGGATGATTCGACCCGCTTCACGCGTCGTCGCCCAACCGGAAGGCGTCTTCCACGATGTGATCAGCGTGTTCGTGCCCGGCTCATAGGTTCGCCCGCTCGGCACGTTGATCCCGAACGGGCCGAGGCGAAAGGCGCCGGCGTCGCGATCGAGCAGCGCCCCGAACACGCTCGGCGAGTCAAACCGCGGGACGCACAGCCAATCGATCGTCCCGTCCGGCGCGATCAGCGCGCCGGTATGGCAATCCGACAGGAAACCGTACTCCGCGATGGGGGTGAACGGCGAAGGCGCCGCAGCGCTCTGCGGCATCGTTGCGGTCTTCCCGTTTGGTTTGCGTCTGGCCTTTGGGGCGCCTGGCGACCGTTGGTTGTCCTACTCGCTGTGCGCTTGTTTTTGACCGTAGTACTCATGTCACCATCCGGGGTTGATGCCAATCCTAACCGGACATGACCTTCTCTGCACGTACAAAATCGCGAGCAGAATCCAGAGAACTGTCATGAGTTCGCGATCCCTTCGAATCGATGCCAGGTCGTCGTCGTCGACTCTGGCTGGTTGCGTGTCTCGATGACGAGGCAGTGACGTTCTAGCCCCAGGATGCCGGACTGTCGCCGCGATTTGGGCGGGTTCCGCTCCACATCACCCGGGTGATTCGGTAAGCTCGAGGCGCGCGTCAGTGGCTAACGCCGGCGCCAGTCCGAGGTGCGGCAGCGAAGTAACCCAACAGTCCGCTAGGAATCGCCGCCGTGCGAAGCTGATTGATGCAGGAGCCCACCAACGCCGTTTCGCGCAGACCTTGTTCGGCCTCCACCAGTGTGAGCAACCCAAGGCTGCCGACGCCGGTGACTACCAGCGTTGCGCTCGCTCGTTTGAGACGGGTTAGAAGCTAAAAGGGGTGGCTGCCTCCAACGGGCACACGTGCTGGCCTGTTTGCACGTCCTCGCATGCTCTGCCACCGTCAGCGCACCGTGGGTGACAGAGAGGCGCGGATCGGAACTGCATTGCGCAGAATGGCCGAGGACCTGGTGGCGGCGCGACGCCGGGTGGCCGATCTGGAACGCGAGAACCGGCGATTGAGAGCACGGCTCGCGACTGTCGAGCGCCCCGAGGATGTGATGCAGTCGTCGCGCTCCCCCGGCAGGAGCCCAGCCGAACCTGAGTGTTGTGAGAAAGCGAAGCGCTGGCACGGCTAGGGCGACAAGCTGCTCGACGTCATCACCGCTTATCGCCGGACCGCTGCGTGGCGGGAGACGGCACGCTGCTGAAGACGCTGCGATCCTCGGAGCCGGAGTGGGCGGTGGGACCAACTCGCTGCGCCGCGGCGTCCGCGACAGGGATGTTCGCCCGGACTGTCGTACCCCGTCCCGGCGTCGACTCGAGCACCAGGTTCCCTCCGTGCGCGGCGATCCGCTCTGACACGTTCGCTAGCCCGTGACCCGCGTGGTGGGCCGATTCGACGTCGAAGCCGGCGCCGTCGTCGACGATCTCGAAGAAGAGTCGGCCATCGTGCTCCCACAGCCGAATCACAGCCGTCGCACCCAACCCGGCGTGCTTGTGGACGTTCTGGAGACTTTCCGCGCAGCAGAAGTAAACGGCGGCCTCGACCTCGTCGGAGTAGCGGCCGATCGCGCCGGCCTCGACCTTTACCCGTGATACCGACCGCCGCACGAGGGTGAGCAGGGCCGCCTCGAGTCCCAAGTCGCGGAGCACGAGTGGGGAGAGGCCATGGGCGAGGTCGCGGAGCTCCTCCAGAATCTCGTCCAGCTCTTTGCCTACCTCGTCGAGTCGCGCTACGCCCTCTGGATCCGCGACTTCGCGGGCAAGGCCAACCTTGATGATGAGCGCGACCAGATGTTGCTGCGCCCCGTCATGGAGGTCGCGCTCGACCTTTCGGCGCTCAGCCTCGCCCGCGGTCGCGATGCGTGAATGCATCGCGTGGAGCTCCGTGGTCGTTGAGCGGAGCTCGGCCGTCAAGCGACCGTTCTCAATCGCCAGCAGCATCGCCTGACCCGCAGCTGCGACGAGCTCTGGATCGGTGTCCAAAGCCGCGTCGTGCAAGATCACCGCCACGGTCTCGCCGTTCCTTGTGATCGGAGACGACGACAGGCCGGGCGGAGGCGTGGAAGCAAGAGGCATGCCGCTCGAGTCCACAAAACCGCCTCCCCGCTCGAGACGGAACCCGAGCTCGAGCGACGGATCATCGAGTGGATCGGCCAGGGTCGCGCGCAGCTGAGCGGCGCTCGGGCTCTCGACCAGGCGGGAGACGATCATTTTCAACGCCGCCGCGGCGAAGAGCGTGCTCGCCACGACCGAAAACAGAAATCCGTATGGCAGTGCGCCGATACCGATGGTGCCCAGCCAGCTCAGGTTCGAGAGCGCGCCCGCATCCACGTGCACGAGCCCGAGACGGGCTACGTAGGAGACCAGGATCGGAGCGATGGCGATCAGAACCGGGACGTAGACGGGTACGAGTGCGCGCCTCCGCGGCTTCGTCGCCGTCGCCAGCCGGTAGATCAGGTAGACGCAGATTGCGGACCGGACCGCTAACCGGATGTAGATCGAGGTCTCGCTGCTGAACAGACCGTCGGCGAGCGTGGGCCGATCGGCGATCATGAAGCCGTTCGCGGGACACGCAGCGTTGCAGGCGGCCGCCGGAAAATTGCTATAGACAATCGGCGAGAAGAGCAGGGCGGGGATGTACGACGCCAGTCGTTCGAGCGCCGTCGCGCCGAGCAGCGCCCATCCGACGCGACTCTCGATGCGACCCTCCGGGAACGCGAAGACGACGTAAAACACGACAACGACAAACAGCCAATCGGCCAACACACCGATGTCGTGGAGCTGCGGCTGGTTCGCTCCCTGCAGCGACATCACGACCGTGCAGAACGCGACCGCGAGAAGGACGAGACCGAGTCGATTGCCGGGGCGTCGAACCAGCCAATAGAGCGCCGCACCGAACCATCCCACGACCGTCACGGCCAGCCACAGGCCGAACCCGGTCGGATCGATGAGATGGTCGCTTGTCGCGACGAGCAGACCCGCTCCGATCGCTAGGAGAAGCCCTCCGAGCGCACACGCGATCAGGACCCCGCGTCGAGCCGGCCTCGGCGAGACGACCCCGGCCGAAGCGACCCGATGCTGTTCGACGGCCTTTAACACACCCACCCTTCGTCTTGTCAGGGCGAATGCGTATTTTGCCACGGAAGAACGCAGCCTATCTAGTCAACGCCGTCGCGACGCGGCGGACGCCCGGCAGCCAGCCCTGTCCTGAGATGGTGTCTCCGGGGCGTGAAAGCGATGTGCGTGCGCGTCGGTCTTGAAGACGCGACGACAGTCGAGGGTCGGGAGGTCGGAAATGCTTCTCGCGTGTTCGGTTTGTTGGTTTTTGGATCATCTTCCTTAGTTGACTCGCCCCCTGCCTTTGGTCGATTTCTCTGAGGGACCGGGGACGTCGGTAGGCCCCGCCGGGTGCCGCGGCCGAGGTCCGGGCGCGGCTCGCTGACTGGGTCCAGTCCGGGTGAGGGTGGTTTCTCACACGTCGGTGCCTCGCGCAGCGTCGACCGGCCTGTGCGCAGCATGTTCGGTGCCTGAGACCGCTCGCTCAACTTTGGCATCGCGCAGCCTCCGCGAGCTGCTACCCAACTCCGACCTCTTCCTGTTTCGGCGGGACATTTACGTTTGAGGTAGACGGCCCAGGTTCGGTAGCCGGCCTGGTCAGGTCGCTCGCGCTCAAGCCGTTCGCGAGCCGCGGGATGCGACGGTTGACTGTCACAGCGAGCTAACAGAAGCGCCG
>CAWJMH010000010.1:0-127853 GCA_963843915.1 uncultured Solirubrobacterales bacterium | reverse complement strand
CCTGCGCCGCGGCGATCTGATCTCGATCGTCACGACCACCCCCGAGCGCGCGATGCTCGACCGCGTGCAGGCGGTGATGGCGGTGATCGAGGGCCACGCCGAGCACGTGATGGACGCGGTGGCGCCCGATCTGCTGCCCTCGCTCCCGAAGCTCCGCGCCGCGCTCGATCGCCGGCGCAAGTCGCAATCGGGGCTGTCGCGGCTGGTCGCCCGGCTGCTCGGGCTCGAGCTGAAGCTGCGCCAGTACGAGCAGGGCAAGTACTTCTGCGACGAGATCGTCCGCGCGCGCGGCCCGGCCGCGCTGCACCACATGTGGTCGAGCCCGGAGGCTCTGCCGACGCTCGCCGAGATCCAGGATCCGCCGGCATGGCTGGCGCGCGAGATGCCGCGCGAGCTCGACGAACCGCCCCGGTCGGACTCCGACGCCGCCGCCTGACGCGAGTCCCCCGCGTCGGGTCAACCTCAGGTCGCCCCGAGACCGCCAATTCACGAACTTTTCATCTCGCCTGGCTGTAACGGGCACTACGCTATGGTTTACAAACACATGTTCGATAAATCTCGGTAGGGATAACTGAATGGCAACGAGCACACCGGGCACCCAAAAGCCCGCACCAGCACGACCAAGCGGACGACCAAACGCAAGCCCGCCACGGCCGGCGCGCGCACCTCCACGCGGACCGCCGCGAGCCCGCAGCGCACGTCGCGGACCGCGGCCAGCACGCGACGCACGGTCGACGGACGTCCTCGACGCAGCCCAAGACCCGCGTCGAGCATGCGCAGGTTATTGCCGAGCGCGCCGTGCTCGTTCCGGTCGGCGCGAGCCTGCGTCGCCCGCGACAACCTCGTCTCGACGGTGAAGGGACTTGTCACCAAGTACGGCACCCGCACTAACTTCGAGCGCGAGCTCAAGCGCTACGAGCGCCGCGGCGCCACCGCACGCAACCGTTCGAGCGCCAGGTTCGCCGCGCGCGCACCCGTGTGGAGCGCGAAATGCGTCAGCGTCGTAGTCTTGTCGAGCGGACCATGCGCCAGAACCGGCGTCGGCTGAATCGTGAGATAACCTCTGTACGTAGGGATCTCGAGAAGCAGTCGGGCGCGGTGAGCGCGCGGGTCGAGCGACTCGTCTCAGACGCGCAGGGCCTGCTCGGGTCGTAGCAAAAGCTTCCCCCGCGCGGCGCCCAGGAGAGCGCTCGTCGCGGGAAAGGTTCGCCGGCCTCATAACCTCGCCGGCGAATGAAGCACCCTCTCCTCCCTCAACCGCCGGGGCGTCACGAAAGTGGCGCCCCGTCGGTCCTTAAAGGGGCGCACCCCGGCCACCAGGCATCACGCACCTTCGGACCGACTCCGCCGGCGAGCCGCGATGCGCTAAGCACCTGTGACATGCGTCACGCATCGAGGCCCGGCGATCGCGGCCGCGTGTGCGGTTTGCATGTCCGGGGACGGACGCTGGACCGCCGGCGGCGCGCCGCCGCCCAGCCCGCACCCCGTCCCACCTACAATCAGATGCATGCCTACTAGAGACCAAGTGATCGACTCCCTGCGCTCCGTGATCGACCCCGAGCTTCGCCGCGACATCGTCGAGCTCGAGATGGTCCGCTCGGTCGAGATCCACGAGAACGGCGTAGTCGACGTGATGGTCTCGCTGACCACGCCCGGCTGCCCGATCCGGTCGCACTTCCAGACCGGCGTCGCCGAGGCCGTGCGCAAGATCGAGGGCGTCGCCGGCGTCAACGTCAGCTTCGACGTCCTGTCCGACAACGAGAAGCAGGCGCTCGGCCGCAAGCTCGGCCGCGGCACGCTCCCCGAGGGCGCGCTCGCCCAGGTCAAGAACGTGATCTGCGTCGGCTCCGGCAAGGGCGGCGTCGGCAAGTCGAGCGTGACCGCGAACCTGGCGGCGGCGCTGCTCGCCGAGGGCAAGCAGGTCGGCGTGCTCGACGCCGATGTGTGGGGTTACTCACAGCCGCGGATGCTCGGGCTCGGAGCGGAGCGCCCGCGCGTCAACGCTGAGCGCAAGATCGTCCCGCTGCGCGCGTTCGACGGCATCAGCGTGATGTCGATCGGGTTCTTCGTCGAGCAGGACGCCGCGGTCGTGTGGCGCGGCCCGATGCTCCACAAGGCGCTCCAGCAGTTCCTCGAGGACGTCGAATGGGGCGAGCTCGACTACCTGCTGATCGACCTTCCGCCGGGCACCGGCGACGTGTCGATGACGCTCGCGCAGCTGCTGCCGCAGGCCAAGTTCGTGATCGTGACCACGCCGCAGCCGGTCGCGCAGAAGGTCGCGCGCCGGTCGGCCGAGATGGCGACCAAGCTGAAGCTCGAGATCGCCGGCGTGATCGAGAACATGTCCGGGTTCGTAACCCCGAACGGCGAGCGCTACCAGCTGTTCGGCGAGGGCGGCGGCCAGCTGCTGGCCGAGGAGCTCGAGGTGCCGCTGCTCGGCAAGGTGCCGCTGACGATGGCGCTTGCGCGAGCAGTCCGACGCCGGCCTGCCGATCGTGTCCTCGGACCCCGACGACCCGGCCGCGCAGGCGCTGGCCCACGCGGCCCGCGGACTGATCGCGCTGTCGCCGATCGAGCTGCCGGTCATGCAGGCGCCGGCGCCGGCGGCCGCGCCGAAGCCCGTGGGCATGTCGCTGCCGATGGCCTGATCTCGGGCCGCCCGGCATGGCGGCCCGTCGAACGTGGCCTAGCCCTTATTCGCGTAGTAGTCCGAGTTCAGCTTCGTGTACTGCTGCCATTCCTCGGGCAGCTGGTCCTCGGCGAAGCAGGCATCCACGGGGCAGGCCTCGACGCAGGCGTCGCAGTCGATGCACTCCTCTGGGTCGATGTACAGCATCGGGACGTCGTCGTAGTCGGGTTCGTCGGGTGTCGGATGGATGCAGTCGACCGGGCAGACCTCCACGCACGAGTTGTCCTTCGTGCCGATGCAGGGCTCCGCGATGACATAGGCCATAGAGTTTCGTATTCCTTGAGGATCGGGGGCAGTCGAACGCGGATTCTACGGGCGCAGGGCTTTGGCCGTTTCGCGGGAATAGGGTAAGCGTGCCTCCGTCACACAACGGTGGCGTTGCGCAATAGACGGGCGAATGGACGAACGGCCCCGCAACCGACGGCAATGGTCCGACACCGCGCTGCTGGCGGCGATCGCGGCGCGGGACGGGGCGGCATTCGCGGTGTTCTACCGGCGCCACCTCCCGCCGGTGCTGGCGTTTCTGCTCCGCGAGACCCGCGACCGCGAGGCCGCCGCGGACCTCGCCGCCGAGGTGTTCGCGGCGGTGCTGCTCGGGTCGTCCAGGTACGCCGAGCAGGGCGTATCGGCGACTCCGTGGGTGATCGGGATCGCGCGCAACAAGCTGCTGATGAGCTTCCGCCGCGGCCGCGTCGAAGCGCGGGCGCGTCATCGCCTGGGGTTCCAGGCGGTCGCGCTCGACGATGGCGACCTTGAGCGCATCGAGGAGGTCGCCCGCGGCGATGGCGGCCGACTGGCGGCGTTGGTCGAGGATCTGCCCGACGACGAGCGCTACGCGGTCCGTTCGCGAGTGCTCGAAGACCGCCCGTACCGCGAGATCGCCACCGAGCTGAAGTGCTCGGAGCTGGTGATCCGCAAGCGCGTGAGCCGCGGGCTCGCGCGGATGCGAGACCAGCTGAAGGAGACCGGATCGACGTGAGCGACTACCTGGATCGAGTCGAGGCGCAGCTGACCGAGTTGACCGAGCGCGGTGCCCACCAGCGTCTGCGCGCCCGGCGCCCCGCGCTCGCCGGCACCCGCAGGCCCAGGGAGCCTCGGCGCCCCCGCGGCGCCGCGCCGGCGCTCAGAGGTGCTCGCGTTCCTGGCGGCGGCCGCGGTCGTGGCCGCCGTGGTCGGAATCGTCCTCGTCAACGCGCACACGTCCAAGCCGCACCCAGTCCCCACCAGCGCGCCCGCCGGCGTGCGGTCGAAGACCTCCACGACCGCACGCCACACCCACACGACGACCGCCGCTTCGACGACCGCCACCGCGCCGGCCCCGACCCCGAACGCGGGCCAGTTCTATCCGCAGTCGTTCACCGCGATCAGCGAGCTGACTTGGTGGGTGCTCGGCCAGGGGCAGTGCCAGTCGGCCCACCAGCCGCCGTGCGCGAGGATCCTGCTGACGACCGACGGCGGCCAACACTTCAACGGCGTCGCCACCCCGGACGCGCCGCTATCGAGTCAGCCGAGCCAGCCCGGCTACTCCCAGATCCGGTTCGCCGACAGCGAGAACGGCTTCGCGTTCGGACCCAATCTGTACGTCACCCACGACGGCGGGCAGAGCTGGCACACCGTGAACGTCGACGGAGCGGTCCAGGACCTGGCGATCTCCGACGGCGAGGCGTACGCGATCGTCGACGTGTCGGGCAGCGGCGCGGCGGGCGCGCGGTTGATGCACTCGCCGGTGAGCACGGATGAGTGGACGGTTCTGGGCGCCGCCGGCGACGTGTCCGTCGGGCTGTGGGTGCAGGGCTCGAACGTGCTCGTCCAGTCCGGCGTCGGCAACGGAATCGGCTCGGACCTGCTCGTCTCCTACGACAGCGGCGCGAGCTTCACGAGCTACCCGTCTCCGAGCCCCGGCCTCGGCTGCCAGTACGACGAGCCCGAGCCGCCGTTCGTGTGGGCACATTGCGCGACCGGGACCGAGAGCGGCGTCTGGCTCTCGACCGACGGCGGCGCGAACTTCACCGCCGCCGAGCCCAGCGGCACGCTCAGCCTGTCGAACTCGGCGGCGTTCGCGGCCGCGTCCTCGGACACCGCCGTGGTCGGCTACCAGCAGCTGTACCGCACCGAGGACGGCGGCCAGGCATACGCGAAGGTCGGATCCATCGGCGGTCACCGCGCTGGGCGTTCCTCGGCTTCACCGACGACACCCACGGGATCGGGCTCGGGTACGTGGGCGCAGGTCTCGGCGGCCAACGAGCGGCTCGTATTACACGACCGACGGCGGCCAGAGCTACCACCTCGTCCCGCTCCCCTGAGGTGCGACTCGCAGCAGCGCGGCTCGCGGCTCGCGGCGGCCTCGCGGCTCCCGGCCGTCTCGCCGCCGGACCCGCTACCCGTCCGTTGCGAGCGCCGGCACCCGTTCGGCCCACGGCAGCGCGCGCTCGAGCTGGGTGGCGAGCGCGAGCAGCACCTCCTCGCGCGCCGGGCGGCCCGATCAGCTGAACCGCGATCGGGAGGCCGTCGTCGCCGTGGTACAGCGGCAGCGAGATCGCCGGCTGGCCGGTCACGTTGACGATCGCGGTGAACGGCGTGAACGCCGCCGACCGGCGGTACTTGACCATCGGATCCGCGCCGAGCCCGTCGATCTCGCCGATCGGCACCGGGCGACCGCCGAGCGCCGGCGTCACCACAGCGTCGTAAGGCGCGAAGAACTCGACGAGCGAGCGCGCCACCGACTCGAGCCGGCCCTGCGCCGCCAGGTACGCGATCGTGTCCTGGCTCGCGCGCCCGCTCCCACAGCGCCCAGGTGAGCGGCTCGACGTCGTCCGCGGTCGGCTCGCGCCCCGCGAGCCGGCCCCCGACCCAGGTCGCCAGCGAGATCAACGGCCCGAACGCGCGGGTGAAGTCGCGGCAGCAGGTCGAGTCCCGACCACGGAGGCGTGATCTCCTCGACGGCGTGGCCGAGCGACTCGAGCAGCGCCGCGGCGTCGCGCGCGGCCTGCGAGCAGACCGGATCGATCGTCGCGCCCTCGTACGGCGGCGGGTTACGCCAGCCCGATGCGCAGCCGTCCCGGGTCGGCCTCGGCCGCCAGCGCGGCGAAGCCGCCCGCCGGCGGGGGCGGCGCCCAGGTGGCGTCGCCCGGCTCGGCGCCCGGCGAGCACGTCGAGCACGCCGGCGGTGTCGACGACCGACCGCGTCAGCACGCCGTCGCAGACCAGGAAGCTCTGTCGCCGCGTCGGGCCCGACCGACACGCGGCCGCGCGCCGGCTTCAGGCCGACGAGCCCGCAGCACGCCGCCGGGATCCGGATCGATCCGCCGCCGTCGTTGCCGTGCGCGACCGGCACCATCCCGGCCGCCACCGCGGCCGCCGCCCCTCCGCTCGAGCCGCCCGGCGTGCGGTCGAGTGTCCCACGGGTTGCGGCGTGGGCCCGAACCGGCGCGGCTCGGTCGTCGGCAGGATGCCCATCTCGGGCATCGACGTCTTGCCGACGATCACGAACCCGGCGTCCCGAAGCCGCCGCACGAGGAACGCGTCGTGGCGTGGGACGAACTCGCCGAACAGGTCGCTGCCCATCGTCAGCGGCATCCCCGCGACCGGCCGGTTGTCCTTGATCGCGATCGGAACGCCCGCGAACGGCCGGGGATCGCCCGGCCCGATCGCGTCCGCCGCGGCCAGCGCCGACCCGTAGCGCGACGTGCGTGAACGCGTTGATCGTCGGCTCGAGCTCGTCGATCCGCCGGAGCGAGGCCTCCACGAGCTCGCGCGCGGACAGCTCGCCGTCCGCGGACCAGCGCGGCCAGCTCGGCCGCCGGAGCGGAGCAGCAGCTCAGACACGGGCGCCTCTGACACGGATCGCGAAGGCTATCCGGCTACGCTGTCGAGGCACTTCGCGCCCCGGCGCCGACCTGTGCCAGGCCAGAACTCTGCGCGAGCCGATCGCCCCGATGAGCGTCAGACCGCCGAAGTCCAGTCCGGCCTCGAGGGCGTCGTCGCCTTCGCCACCGAGATCGCCGAGCCCGACCGCGCCGGCGGCGCGCTGCGCTATCGCGGCGTCGACATCGAGGAGCTCGTCGGAACCGTCCCGTTCGAGCAGGTTTGGGGGCTCCTGGTCGACGGGTCGCTGCTGCCCGGGCTGCCGCCGGCCGAGCCGCTTCCCGCTGGGCGTCCGCTCCGGCGACCCGCGCGTCGACGTGCAGTCGGCGCTGGCGATGCTCGCGCCGCAGTGGGGGTTCGGGCAGCTGATCGACATCACCGACGAGGAGGCCCGCGACAACCTCGCGCGCGCGTCGGTGATGGCGCTCTCGTTCGTCGCTCAGTCGGCGCGCGGGATCGGCAAGCCGCCGGTGTCCCAGAGCGAGGTCGACAAGGCGACGTCGATCCCCGAGCGGTTCCTGATCCGCTGGCGCGGCGAAGCCGACCCACGCCACGTGAAGGCGATCGACGCGTACTGGATCTCGGCCGCCGAGCACGGGATGAACGCCTCGACGTTCACCGCGCGGGTGGTCGCGTCGACGGGCGCGGACGTCGCGGCGGCGCTGTCGGCCGCGGTCGGCGCGCTGTCGGGCCCGCTGCACGGCGGCGCGCCGCTGCGCGTGCTCAAGATGCTCGACGACGTCGCCGAGATGGGCGACGCCGAGCGCTACGTCAAGGATCTGCTCGACCGCGGCGAGCGGCTGATGGGGTTCGGGCATCGCGTCTACCGCGCCGAGGACCCGCGCGCCCGGGTGCTCCGCCGCACGGCCAAGCAGATCGACGCGCCGCGCGTGGAGGTCGCCGAGGCGCTCGAGGCGGCCGCGCTCGCCGAGCTTCAGGCGCGCCGGCCCGACCGCGTGCTCGCGACCAACGTCGAGTTCTGGTCGGCCGTCGTGCTCGACTTCGCCGAGGTTCCGCCCGAGCTGTTCACGCCGATGTTCACCTGTGCCCGGACCGCGGGCTGGTCGGCGCACATCCTCGAGCAGAAGCGCGAGGGGCGGCTGGTCCGCCCGACGGCCAAGTACGTCGGGCCGGGTCCGCGGCCGCTCTCGGAGCTCAAGAGCGCCTAACACTGCTGCCCCGGCGGCCTCCGTATGCTGGGGCCGCGACGGATGAACGTCGAACGTCAGCTCGATCCGGAGGCGCTGGGCGATCACATCGATCGCCTGTATCGCGCGGCGTGGAGCCTGTGCGGATCGCGCGAGGAGGCCGAGGATCTCGTCCAGGAGACGTTCGAGCGCGTGCTGCGCCGGCCCCGCTTCCTGCGCTCCGAGGACGACCTCGGCTACCTGCTGCGCGTCCTGCGCAACACGTTCTTCAGCCAGCGCCGGGCGGCCGGCGCGGCGCCCGCAGACGACGCCGCTGCCCGACGACCTCGACCTGATCGAGGACCGCAGCGCGCCTGCGGCCGAGCTCGCGACTCGAGTCGGCGGAGCTGTACGCCGCGATCTCGCGGCTGCCCGACGACTTCCGCGACGCGCTGGTCGCGATCGACGTGGTCGGGCTCTCCTACCGCGAGGCGGCGAAGGCGCTGAAGGTCCGCGAGGCGACGATCACGACGCGGCTGCACCGCGCCCGTCAGCGCGTCGCCGCGGATCTGGTCAGTCAGCGTCCCCCGGGGCCTTCCACGCCGCCAGCCTCTGCAGCTCAGAGGCCGTGACGCCGGTCCCGGACAGCACGCAGGTGTCGCCGTCGCGGCGCCAGGTGACGACCAGGCGACCGTTCACCTCGAGCGTGCGCAGCTCGGTGCCGTGCAACTCGGTCCCCTTCGACGACGGCTCGGTCAGCGGCGGCGCGTGCACGATCGTGTAGGCGATCGTGGCGTCCTTCCACTCGTAGTAGACCGTGACGGCGGAATGGCGGCCGAGCGTGTCGGTGCGCGGCCCCGACGGCCTTCCAGCCGAATCGCGCGGCCCAGTTCGGGAAGTAGACGTCGCCGAGGCCCTCGTACTGCCGTCCGCCCGGGCTCGTGGGATCGGGCACCGGCGCGGGCTGAGTCGACCCGCGAGCGGCCAGCGCGGCCGCGTCTGACACCGACGGACCGCCGGGCGCGCCCGACGGCAGCGCCAGCACGAGCGCCAGCACAACGGCGGCGAGCGCAGCGGCGACACCGCCGGCGTAGGCGAACCGCCGGCGGGCCGCGGTCCGGCGGCTCGGACGCGAGGCGTCGATCCTCGCCCGCAGCCGCGCCGGGGCACGCTCGGTCGCGCGCACCTGGTGCAGCGCGTCGACGACCCGGCGCTCGCGCTCGTACAGCGCGGTCAGCTCCGGGGAGGCCTGGACCCGCGCCTGCACCTCGGCACGGCGAGCCGGATCGAGCGTGCCGTCGGCGAGCGCCGACAGCTCGGCCAGCTCAGTCGCTGTGGGCTGCGTGTGGTCGGCGCGGGAGGCCATCTTCCCCTGCAATCTCGTTGCTGAAAACCATTCAGCTTAATGACGCCGAACTGCGGATAAATCTTCCCGCGCCGGTTCAGGACCCCCGGTACGGCCCCGAGAGGTACTCCGACAGCATCCGCGTCGCGCTGAACCGCGGCCCGAGCGTCCTCAGCGACGCCCGGATCCGGGCGATCCAGGCCGCCGGCAACCCGTCCGCGTCGCGGTCGTAGAACTCGGGCACGACCTCCTCGTCGAGCAGGCGGTGAAGCTCGGCGACGTCGCGCTCGTCCTGGGCGTCGTGGTCGTCGTCGACCTCGCCGGGAATCGCCCAGCCGTTGTCGCCGTCGTAGCCCTCGGCCCACCAGCCGTCGAGCACGCTCAGCTGCAGGCCGCCGTTGATCACCGACTTCATGCCGCTCGTGCCGCTCGCCTCGAGCGGCGGCCGCGGCACGTTCAGCCACACGTCGCAGCCGCGGACGAGCCACGCCGCGCTGGCGAGGTCGTAGTCGTCGAGGAACACCACGCGCTGGCCGATGATCTCCGCGCACCTTCATTCCGAACAGGCGCTTGAGCACGCGCTTGGCCTCCTCGTCGCGCGGGTGCGCCTTGCCGGCGAGGACGACCTGCACCGGGTGGTCGCCGCCGAGCAGCTCGAGCGTCCACTCGGGATCCCGGGTCAGCAGGTCCAGGCGCTTGTAGGTCGCGACCCGCCGCGCGAAGCCGATCGTGAGCGTGTGCGGGTCGAACGCGATCGCGGCCGCGTCGACGTAGTCGGGGGAGTCGCCGCGGAGCAGCCGGTCGGTGGCGCTGCGCGAGCGGACCTGCTCGACCAGGTGGGCGCGCTGGCGCTCGCGGGCGGCCCACAGCTCCGCGTCGGAGATCTGATCGACGGCGGCCCAGGTCGTCGGGCTCGGCGGCGCGGGCCATCCAGCCCTCGCCGAGATGGTGGTCGAGCAGCTCGCGGATCGGCGTCCCGATCCACGTCGGCACGTGGACGCCGTTGGTGACGTAGCCGATCGGCACCTGGTCGACGGGCAGCTCGGGCCACAGCGGTTGCCACATCTCGCGCGCCACCTCGCCGTGGCGGCGGCTGACGCCGTTGGCGGCGCGGCTCATCCGCAGCGCGGCCTGGGTGACCCCGAAGTCCTCGTCGGCGTCCTCGGGGTTGGTGCGACCGAGCGCGAGCACCTCGTCGATCGGCAGCCCGAGCTGTCCGAGCAGCCGGCCGATCGCGTCCTCGACCTGCTCGGGAGGGTACGTGTCGTTGCCGGCGGGAACCGGCGTGTGGGTCGTGAACACCGTGCGCTCGCGCGCCGCGACCAGCCCGACCGCCAGCTCCTCGCCCGAGTGCAGCTCCTGCCCGGCGAGCTGCACCGGCGCGAGCATCGGGTGGCCCTCGTTGAGGTGGATCACGCCGGGCTCGAACCCGAGCGCGGTCAGCGCGCGCACGCCGCCGGCGCCGAGCAGCACGTACTGGGCCAGGCGGATGTGCTCGTCGGACTCGTACAGCCGCGCGGTGATCCAGCGCTCGATCGCGCCGTTCTCGGGGAGATCGGTGTCGAGCAGGAACAGCGGGATCGCGGCCGACGTCGACGCGCCAGATCTGCGCGGTGACCTCGGCGTCGTAGATCGGGACCTCGATCTTCAGCGGGGCATCGCCGGCGCCGGACACGAGCGCGGCCGGCAGCCGCTGCGGATCGGTGTCGACCCAGTACTCGTGCTGCCATCCGCCGGCGTCGATGCGCTGGCGGAAGTAGCCCTTGCGGTACATCAGGCCGACCGCGACGAGCGGGACCGCGCAGTCCGACGCCTCTTTCAGCAGGTCGCCGGCGAGCGCGCCGAGGCCGCCGGAGTAGACCGGCAGCGAGACGTGCAGCCCGTACTCGGCGCACAGGAACGCCACCGGCCGGGCGGGGTCGATCGAGGGATACGGCGGGCGGTCCAGATCGGCCTTGACCTGGGCCTCGATCGCGGCGGCCCGCTCGACCAGCTCGCCATCGGCGGCGGCGCGGCGCAGCGCGCCCAGCGAGGCCTCCTGGAGCAGCCGAACCGGGTTCTGGTTCGTCAGCGCGAAGCGGTCGGGGTCGACCGAGGCGAACAGCTCCGGTCCGCCGGGCAGCCACGACCAGCGGTAGTTGTAGGCGAGGCGCGCCAGCGGCGCGAGGGCATCCGGGAGCCGCTCGGCGAGCTCCTCGGCGGCGCGGCGCATGTCCTCGCGGCCGTCGTTCATCGTCACCCGGCCGTAGCTCACGGCGGGGGATTATCCGGCAACCGCTACTCTCGCGCTTCTTGACCGGCCCTGCTCGCATTTCTTGACCGGTCTCGCCGGCGCCGAGACGAGCTGCCGGCTGGGCGTTCTCGCGTTCGGCGACTCGATCACGAACGGCGGCGGGGAGCTCCAGTGGGGCGTCGCGCTGCAGTCGTGGGCGATGTGGGTGGCGCGCGGGCTGGCGCTGCCGTTCACCTGCTACGCGGTCGACGGAGCGCGGGTCTCCGACGTGGTCGAGCGGCAGATCCCGGCGTTCGAACGGCTGACCGGCGGTCAGGCGCCGGTATCAGCTCGGATGCCTATACATCGGGGTCAACGACGTGCGGTCTCCCGATTGGGACCCCGCGGTGTTCGAGGCGAGCTTCCGTCGCGCTTTGCAGTTCCTGTGTGGTCGGTGCGACCGGGTTCTGACGCTGACCGCGCCGCTCGATCTGGGGCGGCCGCGCGCCGGGGCCAAGGTCGAGGATTTGAATGATGTTGTTTCGCGCGTCGCCGGCGAGCTCGGAACCCCATTGCTCGATCTGCGGTCTGGGGCGCCCGCAATCTCGTGATGACCGACCACGTCCATCCCACCGCGTTCGGCCAGATCGACATCGCCGAGAGGGCGCTGGCGGTGCTCGCCGGCGCCGGCATGCGGGTCGAGATCCAGCCGTCGTCGCTGATCTATTATTCGGTCGGCCGGCGGGCGCGGCTCCAGGGCGACTGGACGTACGCCTACCGCCACGCGAAGGTGACCGCGCGGTCGGGGTGGCTGCGGGCGAGAGCTTTGAAGCGCCGGCGGTGCTAGAGACCGGACGGGTGCAGAACGGTCGGGAACGTGGCCAGGTAGGCCGCCGACGGCGTGCCGATCTTCTCGACGCCACCGCCACCGCCCCACGCGCCGTGCGATCCGCCCGACTCGTAGAACTGTCCGTTGATCTCGATGATCACGTGGCCGTTCTGGCCCGGCAGCGCCCGGTCGTAGACCGTGACGTACTGGCCGGGGCCTGACTCCATCCCGGCCTGCTGAGGCAGCGCGGTCGTGTCGACGGGCTGGCTCAGATAGCCGCCGGAGTGGAGCACCGCGGAGACGAACCCGGAGCAGTCGTAGCCGCTCTGCGGGCCCCAGCCACCGTGGCCGCCGCCGTAGACGTACGGCTTGCCGACCAGCGAGTTGGCCATGTTGGTCATCGCCTGGACCTGCGCCGGCTCGGCGCCACCGGTGCCGGCGAGGGTCGAGCCGGCGGTCAGGCCGAGCAAGTTCGTGGCCGGTAGCAGCGAGGACAGATCCGGAGTCAGCGCCGATGTGTCCGTCGAGCTGCCGTCGGTTCCGCCGATCGCCGAGGCCATCAGCGAGTCCGGGGAGAGCGCCGAGGTCGTGGGGTCGGTCCCGAGCGCCGAGGTCGTGGGATCGGTCCCGAGCGCCGAGGTCGTGGGGTCGGTCCCGAGCGCCGAGGACAGGGCGTCGCTGAAGCTCGTGGACCCGGTGCCCGTGGTTCCGGTAGTGGCGCCGAGCGACGTTCCGCCCGACGTGCTCGAGGTGGCGGAGGAGGAGGCGAGGGCGCTGGGATCGGCGAGCTGTTGCTGCATCGCCATGATCTGGTCGATGCGACTCGTCACAGCATCAATACTCATCAACCACTGCGATCGGCGCCGGCGCCGGCAACTTGAGCCGTCGGCGCCTGGCAGATAACTCGCGCCGGTCGCGAGTTATCTGCCAGCCGCCCGAGTTTCGTCGCACTCGACAACAATCTCTCGGCGAACGGCGATTCAGTCGGCCCTGGCGCGACTTTCTCACCACTCGGCGCCGGCGCGTGGTCGAGTGGCGACTTATCCGCCCTCGCCACCGTCGCCACCCTCGCCGCCACCCCCTCGCGCCAGCCGCCCCGCGTCCTCGGTCGCCTCCCGCAGGCGCCGCGCCAGCGCCGGCGTGAGCGCGCCGTCCTCCATCCGCCACCGCCAGCTGCCACCCGCGCGCCCCGGGTCGTTCATGCGCGCCTCAGATCCCAACCCGAGCACGTCCTGAGCCTGCATCATCGCCACCCGCGCCGGCGAGCGCAGCGCCAGCCGGATCAGGCTCCACCAAGGGTCCCGATCCACAACCCCGAACCGCGCGAACTCGCAGTCCACGAACGAGCGCTCATCAGACGGCAACCCCGAATACCACCCCCGCGCGGTGTCGTGGTCGTGCGTGCCCGTGTACACGACCCGGTCTTCGACGTGGTTCTCGAACGCGTGCGGACTGTCGACCACATCAGGGTCGAAGCTGAACTGGAGCACGACCATCCCCGGAAACCCGAGCGACTCGCGCAGCGCGGTGACCGCCGGCGTGATCACCCCGAGATCCTCGGCCACCAGCGGCAACGACCCCAACGAACGAGAAGCGGCGTCAAACACGGCGCCCCCCGGCCCGCGCTTCCACGAACCGCCGCGCGCCGTCCGCGCGCCCGCCGGCACGGCCCAGTAGGACACGAAGCCTCGGAAATGGTCGATCCGCGCCAGGTCGAACAGCGACAGCGTCCGCCGCAGCCGCTCGACCCACCAGCGATAGCGGCGCCGGCGCAGCGCCGGCCAGTCGTACACCGGGTTGCCCCACAGCTGCCCATCGTCCGAGAACGCATCCGGTGGCACCCCCGCGACCACACCGGAGCGGAACAGCTCGGGATGCGCCCGGTGGTCGGCACTCCCCGGCGCCACGTAGATCGCCACGTCCCCGAACAACCGCACGCCCCTGTCGGCCGCGTATGTACGCAGAGCACCCCACTCTCGCGAGAACCGGACCTGGTCCGCCAAGGCGCCCCGCGCCGAGAACCGCTCCCAATCGGCCGCCCAGAATGCCTCCCGATCGCGAAACTCCAACACCTCGGCAGCCGACACCGTCGCCCGCGGATCGCGCAGGAACCCCGGCCACGCCGCGAACGCCGAGCGCGCCTTGTACGGGGAGCGATAGCGATCGGGAGGCCCGAGCGGCAGCACCTGCCACCACGTCTGCCCCGCCGCCGCCAGCCAATCGACGAAGCGATAGGCGTCGGGACCGAGCCGACCACCTGGGAGGGACGTTAGATGAAGCTGAACACCGCTTGAGCGCGGAAGCTCGATCATGTATGAGCCAGTCGCAGAGCTAGCCTCCGAATCACGGATCCTTGTTTACCCATCGCGCAGGCGGATATTTTCGACCTGACGCACCCGCCTTGCGGGACCGCCCCTAGTCCCGTCCCGTCCGCCGCGCGACCCTCTACCCGTCCGTCCACCGGGACCGCCCATGACCACAACACCCACTGAAGCCAAGCCGAGCGCCGCGCCGCGGCGCACAAACGGCAAGTCCAACCCCCCACCACGGATCGTCATCCAGTACCCGACGCCGGCGGTCGACGGCGGCCGGTACGCCGCAAAGCGCTGCGTCGGCGACACCGTCCGGGTCGAGGCCGACATCTTCCGCGACGGCCACGACCTCCTCCGTGCGGTCGTCCGCTACAAGGGTCCCGGTGACGCCGACTACGGGGAGTCGGAGATGGAGCGAGTCGACGCCCACCTCGGTGGCGTCCGCTGGGCCGGCCGCTTCGACGTCGACCGCCAGGGCCGCTGGGAGTACACCGTCGAGGCGTGGACCGACGTGTTCGGGACCTGGCGCGACGAGCTCCAGCGCAAGGTCGCCGCGCAGCAGCACCACCTGGCCGGCGAGATCTCCGAGGGAGTCCTGCTGCTCAAAGGGGCGAAGAAGGCGGCCACGGACGCCGCCGACAAGGCCCTGGTCGGGCACGCGGTCACTGCGCTCGCGGACGACAAGATCCCCGAGGCGGCCAAGCACGACGTCGCCCTCGGGCCCGAGCTGTTCGCCACCGTCGAGCGGATCCAGCCCCGCAACGGCAGCGTCACCCTTCCGGAGCCGATAGCGATCGAGGTCGACCGCCTGAGGGCGAGGTTCAGCAGCTGGTACGAGCTGTTTCCCCGCTCCTGGGGCGGGCTGATCGGGGTCAAGGCCCAGCTTCCGCGGCTGGCCGAGCTCGGCTTCGACATCCTGTACCTGCCGCCGATCCACCCGATCGGCCTGACCAATCGCAAGGGCGCCAACAACTCGCTCATCGCCGGACCGGACGACCCGGGTTCCCCTTGGGCGATCGGCGACGAGACCGGCGGCCACGAGGCCGTCCACCCCGACCTCGGAACCATCGAGGACCTCAAAGACCTCACGCAAGCCGCCAAGAAGCACGGAATCGACGTCGCGCTCGACTTCGCGATCCAGGCCTCGGCGGACCATCCGTGGTTGCACGAGCACCCGGAGTGGTTCCACCGCCGCCCGGACGGCACGCTGAAGTACGCCGAGAACCCGCCCAAGCGCTACCAGGACATCTACAACGTCAACTGGGACTCTCCGGACTGGAAGGGCCTGTGGGACGCGCTTCTGAAGGTGGTCATCCAATGGGTCGACGCAGGCGTCAAGGTGTTCCGGGTCGACAACCCGCACACCAAACCGTTCGAGTTCTGGCGCTGGCTCATAGAACACGTCCACGAGCATGACCGCGACATCGTGTTCCTGGCCGAGGCGTTCACCCGACGCTCGGTCATGCGCCAGCTCGCGAAGATCGGGTTCACGCAGTCCTACACGTACTTCACGTGGAAGAACTCGCGGTGGGAGCTGACCGAGTACGTCTCCGAGCTCGCGCTCACGGACGAGAGCGACTACTTCCGCCCGAACTTCTTCGCGAACACCCCCGACATCCTCCACGAGTACCTCCAGCACGGCGGCCGCCCGGCGTTCGAGGCCCGTCTGATACTCGCCGCCACGCTCAGCCCCACGTACGGGATCTACTCGGGCTACGAGCATTACGAGAACGAGCCCGTGCGCGAGGGCTCGGAGGAGTACCTGAACTCCGAGAAGTACGAGATCAAGGAGCGCGCGCTCGACGGCCCGATGCTCCCGCTGGTCCAGCGCATCAACCACATCCGGCGCGATAACGTCGCGCTCCAGGAGCTCACCAACGTCACGTTCCTGGACACGGCCAACGATGCGCTGATCGCATACGCGAAGCAGTCACGCGGGAACGCCGTGATCACCGTCGTCAGCATCGACCCCCATCAGCTCCAGGAGGGCCTCGCGATCGTGCCTGCCAATCTCGGTCTGCCCCCGAGCTTCACCGCCCACGACCTGCTGACCGACGAGCGCTACCAGTGGCGCATCGGTCCGAACTACGTCCGGCTCGAGCCGGGCCACCGTCAGGCTCACATCGTGCGCGTGGAGATGTAATGCCCGCCCCCGTGAGTACACCCGCATTCGAGCCGCCCCCGGCGGCGGCTCGCTACGTCCTCGGACCCTCATGTAGCGCTGCTACACGTCGGGTCCTGCGTCCTTGCGATCCATCCACCGGTGGCACCTCTCGGTGCGGCCGCACCCACGCGGACGGGCATTCATGAGCGTCGGGCCGCCCACCCTCACCCATCTGATCGCGCGCGAGCGCAGCCAGATGATCACGCCGCCGCCACCGCACGAGCCGGCGACCGAACCGCAGGCCCAGGCGCGACAGTGGTTCGAGGCCGAGCCCCTGTGGTTCAAGAGCGCCGTGTTCTACGAGATCCACATCCGCGGGTTCTTCGACGCCAACGGCGACGGCTCTGGCGACTTCCGCGGGCTGACCGAGAAGCTCGACTACCTCCAGTGGCTCGGCATCGACTGCATCTGGCTGCTCCCCTTCTACCGCTCGCCACTCAGAGACGGCGGTTACGACATCGCCGACTTCACCTCGGTCCACCCCGACTACGGCAACGTCGACGATGTCCACGAGCTGATCGAGGCCGCGCATGCCCGCCGCATCCGCGTGATCGCCGACCTCGTGATGAACCACACCTCCAACGAGCACCCGTGGTTCCAGGAGTCGCGTTCGAGCGCCGACTCGCCCAAGCGAGACTGGTACGTGTGGTCGGACACCAACGAGCGCTACCCGGACGCGCGGATCATCTTCACCGACACCGAGACCTCGAACTGGTCGTGGGATCCGGTCGCCGGCGCCTACTACTGGCACCGGTTCTTCTCCCACCAGCCCGACCTCAACTACGACAACCCCGAGGTCCGGGAGGCGATGATCGAGGTGCTGCGGTTCTGGCTCGACCTCGGGCTCGACGGGTTCCGGCTCGACGCTGTCCCGTACCTGTACGAGCGCGACGGAACGATCTGCGAGAACCTGCCCGAGACGCACGCCTACCTCAAACGAGTCCGCAAGGAGGTCGACGAGCACTACCCCGACCGCGTGTTGCTCGCCGAGGCCAACCAGTGGCCGGCGGACGTCGTGCAGTACTTCGGCGACGGCGACGAGTGCCAGATGGCCTTCCACTTCCCGGTAATGCCGCGGATGTTCATGGCGATCCGGCGCGAGGAGGCGGTGCCGATCTACGAGATCCTCGAGCAGACGCCGCTGATCCCCGAAAGCTGCCAGTGGGGCCTGTTCCTGCGCAACCACGACGAGTTGACGCTCGAGATGGTCACCGACGAAGAGCGCGACTACATGTACGCCGAGTACGCCAAGGACCCGCGGATGAAGATCAACGTCGGAATCCGCCGGCGCCTGGCGCCACTGCTCGACAACGGCCGCGACGAGATCGAGTTGATGCACGCGATCATGTTCTCGCTGCCCGGCTCGCCCGTCCTCTACTACGGCGACGAGATCGCGATGGGCGACAACGTGTTCCTCGGCGACCGCGACGGCGTGCGCACGCCCATGCAGTGGACCGGCGACCGCAACGGCGGCTTCAGCCGAGCCGACTTCGCCCAGCTCTACGCGCCGCCGCTGATGGACCCCGTGTACGGCTTCCAGGCGGTCAACGTCGAGGCTCAGCTGCGCACAGCCACCTCGCAGCTGCGCTGGCTGCACCGCTTCATCTCGCTGCGCAAGGAGCACCCGGTGTTCGGCTTCGGAACCTACGAGCCGATCGAGCCCTCCAACCCGCGCATCTTCGCGCACATGCGCTCTTTCGAGGATGATCTGATCCTGTGCGTTCACAACGTCGCGCGTTCGGCCCAGGCGGTGGAACTCGACCTCAGCGCCTTCGAGGGGCGCTACCCGGTGGAGCTGTTCGGCCGCTCGCGGTTCCCGCGGATCGGCGAGCTGCCGTACCTGCTGACGCTGGGTCCGCGAGGCTTCTTCTGGTTCCAGCTGGTCGAGGAGGAGCAGCCCGACGATGAGTGAGGGCCTTCAGTTCACCGCGGATGAGATCCGCCGCGCCCTCGACGAGGAGGAGCTCCGCGACTGGGTGCAGCACCAGCGCTGGTACGCCTCCAAGGCACGCCAGGTCGCCGGGATCGAGATCGTCGAGAGCATCCTGCTGCGCGACGACCCGCTGTTGCTGCTGGCGCTCGTCCAGACCCGGTTCGCCACCGGCACGCACGAGCTCTACCAGCTGCCTCTGGCCTTCCGCGCCCCGGACGCGGACGAAGGTGAGGGCGGCGAGTCGATCGCGCAGACCGACGAGTGGACCGTGTACGACGCGCTCGCCGAGCCCACCCAGGCGCTCGAGCTGCTGCGGCGGATCGAGACCACAGACGAGATCCCAACCGCCGACGGGCAGTTCAGATTCCACCAGTTCGAAGGTGCCGAGCCACAGCTGTCGGCCGACACCACCGTCCGCCTGATGGGCGTCGAGCAGTCGAACACATCGATCGTGTTCGACGACTCGATCGTGCTCAAGGTTTTCCGCAAGCTCGAGCCCGGCGTCAACCCCGAGCTCGAGGTGCTGCGCTTCCTCACCTGGCGCGGCTTCCCCAACATCGCGCCGCTGCACGGCTGGTACGACTACGAAGGGCTCGCGTTCGCCTCGACGCTGGGCGTGGCGCAGCAGTTCCTGCCCGACGCGGTCGGTGGCTGGGAGCTCGCGCTCGACGAGATCTGGTCCGCGCCCGAGATGTTCCTGCAGCGGCTCGGGAGCCTCGGCACGGTCACGGCGCAGCTCCACACCTGCCTGGCCTCGGACGCGTCCGACCCCGCGTTTGCGCCCGAGGAGCCGAGCCAGGAGGCGCTGTCGCTGCTGACCGCGACGATCGACGAGGACATCGAGCGGATCTTCCTGCGCCTCCCCGACGACGATCGGCTCGAGCCGATCGTCGGCCGCGGCCAGGACGTTCGCGAACGCCTCGCCGCCCGTGCCCAGATCGGCGTCAGCGGCCGCGTGATCCGCACTCACGGCGACTACCACCTCGGGCAGACGCTCCACACGCCGCGCGGCTGGGTGATCATCGACTTCGAGGGCGAGCCGGCCCGTCCGCTGCCCGAGCGCCGTCAGAAGCGCTCGCCGCTGCGCGACGTCGCCAGCATGTTGCGCTCGTTCGCGTACGTGACCTCGGCCGTCCAGCTCCTGCGCAACCGCCGCGCTCCGCAGGACTTCGAGCAGCGAGCGCGCGAGCGGTTCCTCGAGCACTACTTCGCCGCCGTCGATCCGACGCTGATGCCGGGCGGCGAGGCCGTGATCAACAACCTGCTGTCGATCTACGAGCTCGAAAAGGCGATCTACGAGCTTCGCTACGAACTCAACAACCGCCCGGACTGGATCTCGATCCCGGTCGCCGGCATCGGGCGGATCTTGGAGGGCGCATGACCGTCGCCACCAGCGAGCTCGAGTCGCTCGTCCGCCGCGAGCATTCCAATCCGCATTCCGTCCTCGGCGCCCACCCGCAGAACGGCGGCGTGGTCATCCGCGTCCTGCGCCCGGCGGCGAGCTCGGTAACTGCGGTGGCCGACGGCCAGCCGGGCGTCGAGCTCAAGCAGATCCACCCCGGCGGCGTGTTCGAGGGCGTGATCGAGGGCGCCGAGCTGCCGCTGCGCTACCGGCTCGAGATCGACTATGGCGACGCCGGCAAGTTCACGATCGACGATCCGTACGCGTTCATGCCGACGATCGGCGAGCTCGACCAGCACCTGATCAGCGAGGGCCGGCACGAGGAGCTGTACGACAAGCTGGGAGCGCACATCCGGGAAATGCAGGTCCGCCCACCCGAGGGCCCGTCGATCAGCGGCACCGCGTTCGCGGTGTGGGCGCCATCGGCCCGGGCGGTCAGCGTCGTCGGCGACTTCAACTCGTGGGATGGCCGCCTGCACGCGATGCGCTCGCTCGGGTCGACGGGGATCTGGGAGCTGTTCCTCCCCGGCGTCGGGGCCGGCGCGCGCTACAAGTACGAGATCCTCGGCCCGGACCGCCAGCTGCTGTTGAAGGCCGACCCATACGCGCTCGAGACCGAGGTGCCGCCGAAGACGGCGTCGGTGGTGTTCGAGCCGCACCACAGCTGGAGCGCGGATGATGCCGCGTGGCTGCGCGCGCGCCAGGACCAGCAGCAGCTCCGGCGGCCGATCTCGATCTACGAGGTCCATCTGGGGTCCTGGCGGCTGAACCCGCTCGAGGGCAACCGGTCGCTGAACTACCTCGAGCTCGCCGACGAGCTGTCCGCGTACGTGAAGGACATGGGCTTCACCCACGTCGAGTTGCTGCCGGTGATGGCTCATCCGTTCGCGGGGTCGTGGGGCTATCAGGTCACCGGCTACTTCGCGCCCTACGCCGGTGTTCGGCGCCCCGGACGACTTCCGCCAGTTCGTCGACCGCATGCACGAGCACGGGATCGGCGTGCTCCTCGACTGGGTGCCGGCGCATTTCCCGCGCGACGAGTTCGCGCTCGCGCAGTTCGACGGGACGAAGCTGTACGAGCACGCCGACCCGCGCCGTGGCGAGCACCCCGATTGGGGCACGCTCGTGTTCAACTACGGGCGCCACGAGGTCCGCAACTTCCTGATCTCGAACGCGCTCTTCTGGCTGCGCGAGTACCACGTCGACGGGATCCGCGTCGATGCGGTGGCGTCGATGCTCTACCTCGACTACTCGCGGCGCGAGGGCGAGTGGGTGCCCAACCAGTTCGGCGGGCGCGAGGACCTCGACGCGGTCGCGTTCCTCAAGGAGCTCAACGAGGTCATGTACGGCCGGGAGCCCGGCGTGATCTCCGCCGCCGAGGAGTCGACGGCGTGGCCGGGCGTCTCGCGCCCAACCTACCTCGGCGGGCTCGGGTTCGGTTTCAAGTGGAACATGGGCTGGATGCACGACACGCTCGGCTACTTCGAGCAGGACGCGATCTACCGGCGCTACCACCACCACGAGCTGACGTTCAGCCTCATGTACGCGTTCAGCGAGAACTTCATCCTGCCCCTGTCCCACGACGAGGTCGTGCACGGCAAGGGATCGCTGTACTCGAAGATGGCCGGCGTCGACAAGTGGCAGAAGCTCGCGAACCTGCGGGCGCTGTACGCCTACATGTGGGCGCATCCCGGCAAGAAGCTGCTGTTCATGGGCTCAGAGCTCGCCCAGCAAGCGGAGTGGAGCTACGAGCGCTCACTCGACTGGCACCTGCTCGAACAGCCCGACCACGCCGGTATTCAGGCGCTGGTCCGCGACCTGAACCGCCTGTACAAGGACGAGCCGGCGCTGTGGGAGGTCGATTCGGACCCGTCCGGGTTCTATTGGCTCGAGCCCAACGATGCCGACCGCAACGTGCTCGCGTTCGCGCGCGTCTCCAAGGACGGCGAGCGCGTGGTCGTGTTCGCGGCCAACTTGTCGCCGGTCCCGCGGGAGGGCTACCGGCTCGGTCTTCCGCGGGCGACGCGCTGGAAGGAAGCGCTGAATACCGATTCCAGGTACTACGGCGGCAGCGACCTGGGGAACCTCGGCGGCATCGAGCCCGAGCCGATCCCGTGGCATAACCAATCCGTGTCGGCGCTCGTTACGCTGCCGCCCTTGGCGGCGGTGTGGCTCGTTCCGGAAACACAGTGACGTTCGCGACGCCGTTTGCGCCGGCCGGCGGCGCCGGCGCTGCGTACCCGTGGGAGCGCTCGGCCGAGTACCCCTGGGAGCGCCCACTCGGGTCCCGGCCGCGCGCGGACGGCACCGTCGAGTTCCGCGTGTGGGCGCCGCACGCGCAGTCGATCTCGCTCCGACTCGGCGACCGCGACCTGCCGCTCGAGGACGCCGGCTACGGGGTCTATGAGACGGTCGCGCCGGCCGGCGCCGGCGATGACTACTGGTTCGTGCTCGACGGCCGGCAGTTCCCCGACCCGTGCTCGCGCTGGCAGCCCGACGGCATCCGCGGCCCGTCCCGGGTCCTCGAGCTCCGAGACCCCGGCGCCGTTCACGGCGCCGTCCGTGCGCGACCTCGTGATCTACGAGCTACACGTGGGGACATTCACGCCGGAGGGGACATTCGAGGCGGCAATCCCGCTACCTGCGCGAGCTCGCCGACCTCGGCGTGACCGCGATCGAGGTCATGCCCGTCGCGGAGTTCCCGGGCGACCACGGCTGGGGCTATGACGGCGTCTACATCTCGGCACCGCAGTCGTCCTACGGCGGGCCGGCGGGATTGCAGAGGCTAGTCGCCGGAGCCCACGAGGCCGGCCTCGCCGTGATCCTTGACGTCGTCTACAACCACGTCGGCGCCTCAGGCACGCCCGCGATCGAGGCGTTCGGCCCGTACTTCACCGGCAGGTACGCGACACCGTGGGGGAGCGCGATCAACTACGACGACGCCGACTGCGACGCGGTCCGCGAGTGGGTGGCGCAGAGCGCGGTCGGTTGGGTCAGCGACTACGGGATCGACGGCCTGCGGCTCGACGCGATCCACGCGATATTCGACTCGAGCGCCGAGCACATCGTGGCCGAGGTGGCGCGGCGCGTCCACCTCACGCGACACGATGCACTCGTGATCGCCGAGAGCGGACTCAACGATCCGCGCGTGATGCGCGACCGCGCCGCCGGCGGCTGGGCCTGCGACGCGGCGTGGGCCGACGACTTCCACCACGCGGTCCGCACACTCGTCACCGGCGAGCGCGACGGGTACTACTCCGACTTCGGGTCGGTCGCGCAGCTCGCGAAGGCGTGGCACCGTCCCTACGTCTACGACGGCACCTACTCGAGCTTCCGCCGCCACCGGTACGGCGCCCCCGCCGACGACGTGCCACCCGAGCGGTTCGTGGTGTTCTGCCAGGACCACGACCAGGTCGGAAACCGCGCCCTGGGCGATCGCCTGCCGCCGCCGGCGCGCCCGCTGGCTGCGTTCTGCGTGCTGCTCTCGCCGTACGTCCCGATGCTGTTCATGGGCGAGGAGTACGGCGAGAACGCGCCGTTTCAGTTCTTCTCGGACCACATCGACGAGAGCATCGCGCAGGCCACGCGCGAGGGCCGGCGTCAGGAGTTCGCATCGTTCTCCCAGTTCTCGCAGGAGGAGATCCCCGACCCGCAGGACCGGGCGACGTTCGAGCGCTCGAAGCTGACGCGCGAGCGCGACCCCGCGATCAGCCGCCTGTACGCCGAGCTGATGAGCGTGCGTCGCCGGCTGCCCCCGGGCGACGTCGACGCGATCGAGTTCGACGAGGACGCGCGGTGGCTACGAGTCCTCCGCGGCGGGTTCGAGCTCGCGATGAATTTCGCGCAGCAGCCGCGCCGCGTACCGTGCTCGCGCGACTCGGTGCTGCTCGCGACCCACGGCGAGCCACCGCGAGTGCGGGACGGTCACGTCGAGCTCGAGCCGATGTCCGGAGCGATGATCGCTTGAGCGACAACGGGGTGTGGCCCGGGCGCCCGTTCCCGATGGGCGCGACGTGGGACGGAGGCGGCACAAACTTCTCGCTGTTCTCCGAGCACGCCGCCGGGGTCGAGCTGTGCCTGTTCGACGACGAGGACAACGAGACGCGGATCGAGATGGACCAGCGAACCGCGCTCAACTGGCATTGCTACGTGCCCGGCGTCGGGCCGGGGCAGCGGTACGGATTCCGGGTCAACGGTCCCTACGCGCCGCTCGAGGGCCACCGCTTCAACCCGTGCAAGCTGCTGCTCGATCCGTACGCGAAGTCGATCGACGGCGTCGTCGACTGGGCCCACGACGCGAACGTGCTGCCGTACGTGCCGACCGGCGATGAGGACGCGGATCTCGAGCCCGACGACGAGGACGACGCCGCGGCGATGCCGAAGTCGGTGGTGATCGACGACGCGTTCATCTGGGAGGGAGACCGCCCGCCGCGGGTTCCGTTCGCCGACACGGTCATCTATGAGACGCACGTCAAGGGCTTCACGATGCTCCATCCCGACGTCCGCGAGGACCTGCGGGGGACATACGCGGGCCTCGCCTCGGAGCCGCCGATCGAGTACCTCCACCACCTCGGGGTGACCGCGGTCGAACTGCTGCCCGTGCACCACATCTCCGACGAGTCGTTCCTGTCCGAGAGGGGCCTGCGCAACTACTGGGGCTACAGCACGATCGGCTACCTCGCGCCGCACTCGGAGTACGCCGCCACCGGGCGCCGCGGCGAGCAAGTGCGCGAGTTCAAGGGGATGGTGAAGGCACTCCACCGCGCCGGGATCGAGGTGATCCTCGACGTCGTCTACAACCACACGGCCGAGGGCAACCACCTAGGGCCGATGCTGTCGTTCAAGGGCGTGGACAACCTCGCGTACTACCGGGTCATGCCCGACGATCCCCGTCACTACATGGACTTCACGGGCACTGGCAATTCGCTGAACCCGGTTCATCCGAACGTGCTGCGCCTGATCATGGACTCGCTGCGCTACTGGGTGATCGAGTGCCACGTCGACGGCTTCCGGTTCGACCTCGCCTCGGCGCTAGCGCGCGAGTTCTTCGACGTCGATCGCCTATCGGCGTTCTTCGACGTGATCCACCAGGACCCGGTGCTGTCCCAGGTCAAGCTGATCGCGGAGCCGTGGGACGTGGGTCCCGGCGGCTACCAGGTCGGCAACTTCCCGGTGCTGTGGTCGGAGTGGAACGGCGTCTACCGCGACACCATGCGCGACTACTGGCGCGGCTATGCGAACAGCGGCGATTTCGCCGAGCGGCTGTCCGGGTCGGCCGACCTGTACGAGGCGGACGGCCGCGATCCGTTCGCGTCGATCAACTTCATCACCGCCCATGACGGCTTCACGCTGCGCGACCTCGTGTCCTACGACCACAAGCACAACGAGGCGAACCTCGAGGACAACCACGACGGCACCGACGACAACCGGTCCTGGAACCATGGGGTCGAGGGTGAAACCGACGACGCGGACATCACCGCGCTCCGCTTTCGGCAGCAGCGGAACTACCTGGTGACGCTGTTCCTCTCCCAGGGCACGCCGATGCTGCTCGGCGGCGACGAGATCGGACGGACCCAGCGCGGCAACAACAACGGCTGGTGCCAGGACAACGAGATCTCCTGGTACGACTGGAGCGAGAACCCCGAGAAGGCCAAGCTGCGGGAGTTCACCCGCCGGCTGATCCGGCTGCGCCGCGAGCACAAGACCTTCCGGCGCAACAGCTTCCTGCGCGGCCGCGAGCTCAAGGGCTCGGGCCTGCCGGACGTGTGGTGGTTCCGCGCGGACGGCAACAAGATGACCCGGCGCGACTGGCAGGGCGGCGAGCACGTGCTCGGGATGTTCCTCAACGGCCGCGAGATCGTGACGCCCGGTCCCCAGGGCCAGGACGTCGAGGATGACTCTTTCGTGGTCCTGTTCAACGCCGAGCACGAGGATCGAATGTTCACGCTCCCGCGCCGGCGCTTCGGCGCGCAGTGGCTGCTCGAGCTGTCGACCGCCGATCCGACGGCCGAGCCGGGGAGCACGCGTTTCGGCGCGCGCACCGAAGTCAAGGTGATCGCGCGCTCGATCGTGGTCCTCAAACGAGCCACCTGAGCCGCGAATCGAACCACGTGACGAACCGGCCGCCGATCGAGCTGCGAGCGACCTACCGCCTCCAGCTCTCATCCGACTTCGGCTTCGCCGACGCCCGCGGACTCGTTCCCTATCTGCGTGACCTCGGCATCTCGCACCTGTACCTGTCGCCATCGCTGCAGGCGCGGCGCGGATCGACCCACGGGTACGACGTCGTCGATCCGCGGCACTTCTCGCGCGAGCTCGGCGGACCCGAGGAGCTGCGCGCGCTGTCGGACAGCGCCCGCGACGCCGGCATGGGAATCGTGCTCGACGTGGTGCCGAACCACATGGCCGCCGACGACCAGAACCGGTACTGGGCCGACCCCGAGCTTCGCGCAAAGTTCTTCGACATAGAACCGAGCACCGGCATCTACCGCCGGTTCTTCGACATCGGCGAGCTCGCCGGCGTGCGCCAGGAGGATCCGGCCGTGTTCGAGGAGACCCACGAGCTGGTGATCTCGTTGGTCCGCGACGGTCTCATCGACGGCCTCCGCGTCGACCATCCCGACGGCCTCGCCGACCCCGCCGGCTACCTCGCCCGGCTTCGCGACCACGGCGTCGACCGGGTCTGGGTCGAGAAGATCCTCGATCCCGGCGAGCGGCTGCGCGACTGGCCGGTGTGCGGGACCGTCGGCTACGAGTTCCTCGACGACGTGTGCGCCCTGTTCGTCGATCCGAACGGGAAGCCTTCACTGACCGCGCTGTGGGAGCAGGTGTCGGGCGATCGGCGCTCGTTCGCCGAGGTCGCCCACGAGGCCAAGCTCGAGCAGGTGCGCGGCCCGTTCCGGCAGGACGTCGAGCGCCTGGCGCGCGAGCTGGGCGATACGGAGCTTCCCGGTGGGATCGACGCGCTCGGCCACGCGCTCGCGTCGTTGACCGTGTACCGGACCTACATCGACCCGGTCGCGCGACGGGTCGATCCTCAGGACCGCCGCGCGATCGAGGCGTCGGGGATGGACCCGGAGATCGCCTCGATGCTGTTGCTCGAGACCGACGCGCCCCCCGAGTTCGTGACGCGCTTTCAGCAGACCACGCCGGCGATCACGGCCAAGGGCGTCGAGGACACCGCGTTCTACCGCTACTGCCGGCTGATCTCGCTGAACGACGTCGGCGGCGATCCATCGAGGTTCGGGATCGACGTCGGGTGGTTCCACGCATCGTCTGTCGAGCGCCTCGAGCGGTTCCCCCTGAACCTGCTGACGACCCAGACTCACGACGCGAAGCGCTCAGGCGACGTCCGCGCGCGAATCGACACGCTGGCGTCGATGCCGGACGAGTGGGCCGAGCACGTCGGGCGGTGGTTCGAGATCACCGAGCGGCACCGCGACGCCGGCGCTCCCGACGACGTCGAGCGCTACTTCCTGTTCCAGACGCTCGTTGGGGCGTGGCCGATCGCCGCCGACCGGATCGAGACTTACATGGAGAAGGCGCTCCGCGAGGCCAAGAGGAACACGAACTGGGTCGAGCCGAATACCGACTGGGACGAGGCGGTCAAGCGCTTCTGCCGCTCGCTGTACGACGACGACTCGTTCCTGGCCGACTTCGAGCCGTTCGCTCGCCGGGTGGCGACGGTGGCCGAGCGCGCCTCTCTCGGGCAGCTCGTGCTCAAGCTCACCGCGCCCGGCATCCCCGACATGTACGAGGGCGACGAGCTCGCGTTCCGGGCGCTCGTCGACCCCGACAACCGCCGCCCGGTCGACTTCGATTGGCGCCAGGCGATGCTGCGCCGGCTGATGGGTGGCGGGACGCCGGACGACGAGACCCGGAAGCTGTTCGTGACGATGCGGCTGCTCGGGCTCCGCGCTCGCCGGCCCGAGCCGTTCGCCGGCTCCTACGAGCCGCTCGACGCCGGCCCCTCGACATGCGCGTTCGTGCGCAGCGGCGACCTGCTCGTGGCCGTCGCGGTGCGGAGCGGGCCCGTCGAGGGAACGGTCGAGGTTCCGCGCGGGCAATGGCGCGACGTGCTGCGCGGCGAGGAGCGCTCGTTCGGGTCACGGACCCCGGTGCAGACGATCGTCGGCGATCTCGGGATCGCCGTGTTCGAGCGCCAGTAGCGCGCCACCCGATAGGGTCCCGCCGCGTCTGTATGCGCGTCCTGCTCGTCTCCTGGGAGTACCCGCCGGTAATCGAGGGTGGACTCGGCCGCCACGTCCGCAAGCTCTCAGAGCAGCTGGTCCGCGACGGCGTCGAGGTCCACGTGCTCACGCGCGGCGGCGGGCGCCTGCCGGCCGAGGCCGACCAGCACGGCGTGATCGTCCACCGGGTGCGCGAGACGCCGTTCCCGAAGGACGCGAGCGCGTTCGTTCGCTGGGTCGACGCGATGAACGGCCACATGCACGCCCGCGCCGCCGAGCTGTGTGACCGGATCGACTTCGACCTGATCCACTCGCACGACTGGCTCGTGGCCGGGGCGGCGTCACCGACCGCACGCCGGATCGACCGGCCGTGGCTCGTGACCGTGCACGCCACCGAGTACGGCCGCCACCAGGGCTGGGTCCAGAACCACCCGCAGTCCCACATCCACGCCGCCGAGCGCGCGATGGTGCGCGGCGCCGACCACGTGATCACGTGCTCGCGCTACATGCGCGTCCATGTCGCCAACGTGTTCGGCGTCCGCCCGGCGAAGATCACCGCGATCCCCAACGGGATCGACCCGCGCGATCTGGAGCCGATCGAGCCCGACCTGCCAGCGCTGCGCGCGAGGTACGCCCGGCCGGACGAGCTGCTCGTGCTGCTGGTCGGGCGCCTCGTGTACGAGAAGGGCTTCCATCTCGCGCTCGACGCGCTCGCCCCGATCCTGCGCCGGCGAGGCGGCGTCCGCTTCGTGATCGCCGGCACGGGCACGGCCGAGGCCGAGCTCAAGCGCCAGGCCAAGCGGCTCGGCCTCGCCGGCCACGGCGTGTTCCTGGGCTGGATCGGCGACGACATGCTCCACTCGCTCTACCGCGTCTCGGACCTCTGCATCGTGCCCTCGATCTACGAGCCGTTCGGGCTGGTGGCGCTCGAGGCGATGGCGTCGGGGTGTCTGTGCGTGGTCGCCGACACCGGCGGGCTGCGCGAGGTCGTGCCGGTCGACGGCACCGTCGGCCTGCGGTTCCCCTCGCGGGATTCGGCGGCGCTCCGTGGCGTGCTCGAGCGCGTGCTCACCGACGACGCCGAGCGGGCGCAACTCGTCGCCGAGGCGCGCGAACACGTGCTTGGGTTCGACTGGGCCGAGGTCGCGCGGCGGACCGCCGAGGTCTACCGCACGCTGGTCGAGCGGGCGGCTACGCCGGCCGGATGACGACCGGCCGGATCGCCTGCCGCGCGGTGTTTCTCGACGCCGGCGGCGTGATCGTCCTCCCGGATCGCGACCTGGTCGCCGGCGCCCTGCGACGGATCGGCATCGAGATCGATCGCGATGCGGTCCCCCGCGCCCACTACCGGACGGTTCGTGCCTTCGACCGCGGCGACGTCCCCACCGCCACCTACCTGCAGGCGCTTTGCTCCGAGCTTGGAATCCTCCCCGGACGGACGGTTGAAGCGAGCGCCGCGCTCGCGGAACTGGCCGACCGGCGCCGGTCCGGCGAGATCCTGTGGAGCCAGCCGACCCCCGGCGCGCTGTCCACGATCGCCGGGCTCCGCCGGCGCGGGCTCCCGGTGGTCATCGTCACGAACTCCGACGGCCACGCCGAGCAGAACCTGCGCGACTGCGGGTTGGCCGGCGTGCCGGTGATCGACTCCGAGGTCGTCGGTGTGGCCAAGCCCGACGTCCGGATCTTCGAAGCCGCGCTCACCCGCGCCGGTGCCGGCATCCGCGCCACCGACGTCGTCCACGTCGGCGACGCCACCGTTTAACCAACGAGGGCCCGGCGTCTCCGCCGGGCCCTCGATCACATCAAAACGTCTGCTTGTCGCAGCGGATTACATCATCCCCGACATGTCGGGCATGCCACCGCCACCGCCACCGTTGCCACCCTTCTCCGGCACCTCGGCGACGATCGCCTCGGTCGTGAGGATGTTCTTGGCGATTGAAGCGGCGTTCTGGAGCGCCGAGCGCGTGACCATCGCCGGGTCAATGATGCCTTCCTTGACCAGGTCGACGATCTCGCCGGTCGCCGCGTTCAGGCCCTGACCCTTCTTGGCCTTGCGGACGTCGTTCACGACGACCGAGCCCTCGAGCCCGGCGTTCTCGGCGATCTGACGCATCGGCTCCTCGAGCGCGCGACGCACGATCTTCGCGCCGGTCCGCTCATCGGAGTCCTCGAACGAGTCGAGGTCGAGCGCGTCCTGCGCGGTCAGCAGCGCAACGCCGCCGCCGGGCACGATGCCCTCCTCGAGCGCCGCCCGAGTGGCCTGCAGCGCGTCCTCGACGCGATGCTTCTTCTCCTTCATCTCGGTCTCAGTGGCCGCGCCGACCTTGACCACCGCGACACCGCCGGACAGCTTCGCGAGACGCTCCTGGAGCTTCTCCTTGTCGAAGTCCGAATCGGTGTTGTCGATCTCGGTCTTGATCTGGTTGATGCGGCCCTTGATCGCGTCGCTCTCGCCGGCCCCGTCGACAATCGTCGTCGTGTCCTTGGCGATGACCACGCGACGAGCGCGGCCGAGCTGCGAGATCTGCGTGTTCTCGAGCTTGAGGCCCATCTCCTCGGTGATCACCTCGCCGCCGGTAAGGATCGCGATGTCCTCGAGCATGCGCTTACGGCGATCGCCGAAGCCCGGAGCCTTCACCGAAACGCCGGTGAACGTGCCGCGGAGCTTGTTGACCACGAGCGTCGCGAGCGACTCGCCCTCGACGTCCTCAGCGATGATCAGCAGCGGCTTGCCGGACTGGATCGTCTGCTCGAGCACGGGCAGCAGATCGCGGACGGAGCCGATCTTCTGGTTGGCGATCAGTATGTACGGGTCCTCGAGGACTGCCTCCATCCGCTCCTGGTCGGTGACCATGTACGGCGAGATGTAGCCCTTGTCGAACTGCATGCCCTCGGTGAACTCGAGGTCCATGCCGAACGTCTGACCCTCTTCGACGTTGACCACGCCGTCCTTACCGACCTTCTCGATCGCATCGGCGATCACGTCGCCGATCTCCTCGTCGCCGGCGGAGATCGTCGCCACGCGGGCGATCTGGTCCTTGCCGGAGATCTCGGTCGACTGCTTCTCGATGTTCTTGACCACGTCCTCGACGGCCTTCTCGATCCCGCGCTTGAGACCAAGCGGGTTCGCGCCGGCGGCGACGTTCTTCAGACCCTCGCGCACGATTGACTGCGCCAGAACGGTCGCCGTCGTCGTGCCGTCGCCGGCCACGTCGTTGGTGGCCGTTGCGACCTCGCGCACGAGCTGTGCGCCCTGGTTCTGGAAGACGTCCTCAACTTCGATCTCGCGCGCGATCGTCACACCGTCGTTGGTGATCGTGGGCGCGCCGAACTTCTTGTCAAGAACCACGTAACGGCCCTTGGGGCCGAGCGTGACCTTGACGGCGTTCGCCACCGCATCGACGCCCTGCTCCAGCGCCTTGCGGGCCTCCGCCTCGTACTTCAGTTCCTTGTGTGCCATATCTGTTCAGGTTCTCCTGGGGGTATTACGACTGGACCTTGGCCAGCACGTCGGACTCGCGGAGGACGAGGAGTTCCTCGCCGTCCACCTTGATCTCGGTTCCGCCGTACTTGCTGTAGAGGACCTCGTCGCCCTCTGAGACGTCGAGTGGAGTGCGCTTGCCGGTGTCCTCGTTGACCTTGCCGTCGCCGACCGCGAGAACCTTGCCCTTCTGGGGCTTTTCTTTCGCGGTGTCGGGCAGGACGATGCCACTGGCGGTCGTCTCCTCCTCCTCGATCGCCCGCACGATCAACCGATCGCCAAGGGGCTTGAGCTTCATGTGATGCAACCTCCGATTGAAGGGAATGAGCCGGTGTTTAGCCTTTGGCACTCCTCCCACGAGAGTGCCAAGGGGGAATATAGCTCCTTCCCGAAGCGATTCAAGGTTTTCTTGGCACTCAGTGGATGAGAGTGCCAAAAAGGGGTGTTCCGGGGCTCCCCAGCCGCCGCCGACGCCCGCCTCAGCCGGGAGCAGCCTGAACGGCCGGTCGCTCGTGCGCCACCGGCACCAGAAGAAGCACCAGTGACTTAGTTGCGCGCGGCGCCCAGCCCGTGCATGCGGTCGCGGATCTCGGGCGGATTCTCGATGATCTGCGAGAAGCGGACGACGGTCACCGTGTCGTCCATCGATACCTTGCGGCCGTAGATCTGCTCCAGGAAGTGGATCATCTCGTCCACGCGCCGGAACTCGGGGTTGTCGTGCTCGATGTCCCGTGGGGACAGGTCACGAACCCGTTTGACCTCGACCTGGTCGATGACGGCGTTGAAGATCTTCTCGCGCGGAGAGTGCTGGTAGCCGATGGTCACGAGCACGCAGTCGTTCTTGCGGTACTTGTGTGACTTGTCGCCCAGACGGATCGTGGCGGTCTTCCGGCCACGGCGAAGCTGGTCGGCAAAGACCGACGAGTAGAAATTGAGGACGCGCACGGCCGCCAGCCTACCGATCCGAGGACAGGCGCGACAACGCGCGCCGCACGATTTCGCGTTCGCCCGGGTAAGTCAGCTCCTCGACGGCTTGCTCGAGCGGCATCCAGCGCGCGTCCTCGATCTCCTGATCGTGGTCCTCGAGCCTGCCTGAGCGGTATTCGAACAGGTAGAAGGCAACGCGCTTGGCGCGGCGCCGGCCGCGGCGGTCATAGCTGTACTCGACGTCACCGAGCTTCTCGATCAGCTCCGCGGTGACGCCCGTCTCCTCGGCGACCTCGCGCTTGGCGGCCGCCTCGGGGGTCTCACCTTCGTCGAGGTGTCCCTTGGGCAGCCCCAGCACCCGCCGACGATTGGCGTCGCGCTTGACCGGCACGATCACGATCACCTCGTCTGTCGCGGACGACCGCTCCGCCGGCCGACAGTTCGATTTCAGCTTCCGGGCTAGTAGACGTATCGCCCGAGCGCTTCTGGGTCATGAACGGTGAGCTTTCCCCGTCCCTGGCTAATTATTCCTGCGCGCTCGAGCACGGCCAGGAATCGGCTTGCGGATTCGCGTGAGGACCCGGCCAGCTGGGCGAGCTCGGCCTGGGTGGCGGTGATCACCACGTCGCCCTCCGTACTGCCTTCGGCGCGGGCCGTCGACACCAGCTCAGCCAGCACCGCGGCCACCCGGCTCTGCACGGTCTGGAACGACTGACGGGCGAGGCGCTCGTTGGTCTCGCGCAGGCGGCGGCCGAGCGCCGCGATCAGCTTCACCGAGATGTCCGGATACTCACGGAGCAGCCGGTGCATGTCGGCGCTGAGAATCGCGATCGCGTCGGTCCCATCGATCGACTCGACCGTCGCCGAGCGCCGCTCCCCGTCGAGCATCGCCATCTCGCCGAAGATGTCGCCCGGCCCGAACTGAGCCAGCGTGATCGAGCGACCGTCCGGGTGCTCGTCGACCGCGCGGGCCCGGCCCGAGCGCACGACGTAACAGGTGCTGCCCTCGTCGCCTTCCTTGAACACGACCTCGCCCGGTTCGAACCGGCGGGGTACCGCCACCTGCGCGACCCGGTCCAGCTCCTCGGGCGACAGTGTCGAGAAGACCGGAACTCGGTGCAGCAGCGCGATCGTGTCCTCGCTGCTCTGAAGCATTGTCAGCATGGATACCACACCCCCCCGACTGCGCGGGACGTTTGGCGCGCGCCCGGGGTCCGCGTCGCCCGGGCGCGGTCAGACCGAGTCGAGCGCCTGCTCGCGGCGCCGGCGCCGGAGCGCTGCCCCGACCCACCACGCGAGCGCGACGACCAGGGCGATCGGCGCAAGCGCCGCGATCACGATCAGTGCCACGCCGGCGACCACCATCAGAACCCGTCCGGCATCGTGCGCGGCCTTGCGCAGCGTGAACCCGCCGCCACCGTGGTGCGCGACCGGCGGCGGCACGGCCTGAGCATTGATGATTACCGACAGCTGGCTGTAGTTGACCTGATGGTTGAGCCGGTTGAGCGTCGCCTGGTCGCTCGAGATCGACGCCTCGGCGTCGTTGATCTGAGCCTTGAGGCTGTCGATCTGGTCGGTCGTCACGGCGTTCGCGAGCTGCTTGAGCAGCGAGGTCCTGAGCGCGCGCGCGTCGGCCAGGGCGCGGCCGCGCGCCCCGTACCTGATCGGTGATGTCCTGGCTCGAGTCGGTACGCGAGACGACCTGCGCGTAAGTCAACGTTGACAGCCGGGCTCAGAGTCTGCCCGAGCGCACCACTCGGGACGCTCAGCTGGAAGTTGGCGGAGCCGGCCAGCCCGCCCTGCGTGACGCTCGAGTTCTGGACGATCCCGTTCACCTGACCGATGACGTCGTAGACCTCCTGCGCAACATCGTCGATCCGATTCGGGGCCGCGGCCAGGTTGAGCTGCGCGCCCTGGACTACCTTGCGGCCGGTCGTGGGCGGCTGGAGAGGCGGGGCTACCGACCCCGAGCCCGAGGCCGAGGCCGAGGAGGACGCGGACGACCCGGACGCGGACGAGTTCGTCGGAGGGACCAGCGCCGCCTGCGGCTTGGACGGAGTCGTCGCAGCCGAGCGGTTCGCCGGCGCCGCCGCTCCCGAGCTCGCCGACCCGGCGCTGCTCGCGGCTGAGGTCGTGGTATCCGGGGGCGTCGCCGACAACACAGCGGAGGACGACGACGCGCCGGACGAGCCGCCACGCTCGCCACCGACCACCACGACGATCGCCACGAGGAGCGCCGCCGCGACGCCGACCGCCCCCATCGCCTGCCAGACCCCCAGCCAGCTTGGCCGCCTGCGGGGAGCCCGCGCCCCGAGCCGCCGCTTCTCGCCGCCCAACGCCACGAACCGCCGCGACACCTTCTGATCCATCGAGTGCGCGAACGCCGGCGGAATCTGCGGCCGATCGGACGCCAGCAGCAGCGCGATCTCGGCGACGTCCGCGAAGCGGCCGTCGACCGGCTCGCCCGCGAGTGTGGCGTCGATAGCGTCCAGCGTGGCGGCGATCTCGGGATCGATCGGGTCGTGGTCAAGCAGTGGCATTGCAGGCCTTCCGGAGCTTTTCCATCGTGCGGTACAGCAGGGTGCCCACGTTCGACTCGCTGATCCCGAGAACGCGGGCCAGCTCGCCGTTGGACATCCCGGCGTGGAACTTCAGGGCGACGATCTCCCGCTCCCGGGCGGGCAGCTTGGCGAGCGCCGACTGGACCGCTGTTCGGCGCAGCGCGACCTCGGCCCCGTCCCCGTCCGCGACCTCGGCGGTGTCCTCCGGCTCGGTCACGAGCGCCGCAACCCGTCGGCGCCGGCGAAGCTCGTCGAGCGCCGCGTTGCGAGCGATACCGAACAGCCACGCCCGCTCCTCACCGCGGCGTCGATCGAACGTCCGCCGGCGCCGATAGGCGCGCTCGAACGCTAGCTCGGTCACATCCTCGGCGGCGGTCGGATCCCGCAACAGCGTCGACACGTACGCATAGACGTCGTCCCGGCTCGAGCGGTAGAGCGCCTCGAACCGGGCCCACGAGCTGTCACCGGTCTGGGAGGACGACGCCGTCAAGGTCTCGCTCACACCGTCACTACGCGCAGGCGAGCGATCCATCACACCGCTACCTCACGCGAGCGCCCCGAACAGCCGCGGGTCGTTCGTGATCACCCCGGTGACCCCGAGCGCATGGAGCGCCCGCAGCCGTGGCAGCTCGTCGACCGTCCACACGTACACCTCGCCGCCGGCGTGCCGCACGCTGCGCACGAGCCGGGGCGTCACCAGCCGCCAGTGGACCATCAGCGCGTCGCATCGTCGCGCCCTGATCGCGCGTGCGGCTCGCCACGGGAGCGCAAGCCGGAGCGCCTGTACGGCGACGAGTGCCACGAGCGAGGTCGTGCGCGAGCGGAACGGGTCCTTGGTCACCTTCGGCACCGACCAGCCGAGCCTGACCGTGGCGTCGGCGGCGCGCAGCAGCTCGAGGCTCGAGCGGTACTGGCTCGAGATCAGCGCGCGGTCGAGCACGCCCGCCGCGCGCAGCGCCTCGAGCACCCGGAGCTCGTAGCCAGGCAGCTTCAGGTCGACGTCGAGCTCGACCCCCGCGAACCGATCGCCGGCGAAGTATGCGAGCGCCTCGTCGAGCGTATGCGGCGAGCGGCCTGCCGCGTCCTCGTAGTCGTGGGCGAGGATCAGCCCGTCGTCGTGTTCCTCGGGCAGGACGTCGAACTCGATCATGTCGACGCCGGCGGCGAGCGCCGCGTCGAAGCTCGCGTACGTGTTGCCGGGCGCGATCAGGTCCGCGCCCTTGTGGCCTACCCGCCGCAGCCCGGACCGCCCCGCCGGTGACTCCCGTCTAGCTCTGACATCCCGGACACCAGTATGTCGTCCGGTTCGCGTCGCCCTGGCCCGCGCGACGCGATCCGACCGCCGCAGCGTGGGCACGGACGCCCGGAGAGCCCGTACACCCGCGGCTCGATCGCCCGATGGCCCGACCGTCGCCGAGCGCAGCATCCGCGGCCGGACCGCCTCGATGATCGCCACGGCCTCGCGCGTCGCGACACGCTCCCGAGCGCCCGCCACGGATCGATCGCCGGCCTCCCAGCACCCCTCGGCCTTCCAGATGTTCCCGATGCCCGGCGACGTTTCGCTGGTCGAGCAGCGCGTCGCCGAGCGGACGCGTCGGGTCGTCCGCGCGCAGCCGCCGCAGGAAGCCGCTCGAAGTCGAACTCCGTCCGCCAGCACGTCGGGACCGAGCGCAGCCAGGCGCTGGTCGAACCGCGTCCGCCCCTCGGTGATCAGCTCGAGCAGCGGCCCGTCGAACTCGACGACCTCGTGATCGCCGGCCCGGAACACGATCCACGCCCGCCGCGCCGAGCGGGGCGGGCGGGATCCAGATCTTCCTGGCGCGTACACGCCCCACACGCCGGTCATCCCGAGATGCGAGTGCAGCACCAGATCGCCGTCGAACCGGATGAACAGGTGCTTGCCGTGGGTGTCGACGCTGCGGACCGCGCGGCCCTCCAGGCGCGACGGCCAGCGGTCGAGCGCGTGCCGCGGATGCGGCGTCAGGATCTCGTCCGGTACGCGACCCTCGAGCACCGGGCGGATGCGGTTCGCCGCGTACGCGATCGTGTCGCCCTCGGGCACCGTCGCGGCTACCCATCGCTCGCTCACGCGCTCAGCGTCAGCCGGCGCGGGCCCTGCTGGAACCCGAGCGCCACCAGCGCGCCGCCGAGCGGCGAGTCGATCGCGGACTCGCCGTCGACCTTCTCGAGCGCGATCCGCTTGATCCGGCCGGCGCGGACCTGCTCGACCAGCGCCACCAGCGCCGGCTCGAGCCGCGGGTCATCCGCGCTGACGAGCGTCTGCAGCGCGCGGCCGCCGCGCTCGACGTACAGCACCGGCTCGCCGCCGGCGAGGACCACGTACGCGCCGGGCACGCGCGCGGGCCGGCGCGCGTCGTCGAGCCGTCGGGCCGGGCCGGCCACGCGCAGCGCGGCGCCGTACGGCTGCGCGGGATCGACCGCCGCGAGCACGATCGGCGCGGCGTCGCTCGGCCGTCTGCGGCGCGCAGCCGCTCGACCGCGCCCGGCAGCGCGAACTGCGCGCCGCCGAGTCCCTCGACGAAGTATCCGCGGCGCGCCACCCCGAGCGTCTCGAGCTGCGAGAGCTCGGGGTAGATCGCCGAGAACCCGCCCGGCACGCCCTCGGCGCGCACCTGCTCGCGGGTCAGGATCCCGTAGCGCTCGAGCAGCAACTCGGCCAGCGCGCGGCGCCGCGCCGCCGGATCGACCGCGGCGCGGAACAGCGACTCGGTCAGCGACCAGCGGCCCTGGACCTGTGCCGAGGCGCCCGCGCCGCGCCGGCGCGACGCGAACCGGCCCGGGCGCGCGGCGCCCCGGACCCGCTCGCGCTGGGCGCGCGCCAGCGTCAGCCGCGGCGCCCGCAGCGGCGCGAACGCGTCGTTGGTCGCCTCGCCCGCCCAGGCCAGATCCCACAGCGCCTCCTGGAGCTCCTCGGGCGCGAGGTCGACGTCGACGAGCAGGTCGGTGAAGAAGCACGCGCCGGCGGCCAGCCGCTCGCGCACCGCCTCGTGCGCCGGCGCCGTCGGCGGCACCCGCCCCGCGGACACGGCGGCGGGCCGAGCAACGGCAGGTCCTCGCGGAAGTACAGCGCCGACCCGGCCGGAGTTGCGCCCGAGCGCGCCGGCCCCGATCCACACGAGCTCGCCGCTCGCGCACAGCTGATCGATCCACGCCGGCGAGTACGCGCCCGCGCGCCGCGGCAGCACGTCGCGCTCCCACACCTCGGCAGGCACCGCCAGACCCTGGAGCGGGACCAGCACCTCGCGCAGCCGGTCGACGCCGGCGCCCGTCGCCGGGTGGCGGTCGACGCCCTGCCAGGCGGGCAGGAACCGCGCCAGCGTCGCGCGGGTCGACCGGCTCGACCTCCTTGCGCAGCACCGCGAGCGAGGCGCGCCGCAACCGTCGGAGCACCTCGGGGTCGCACCACTCGCGTTCGCTTCCGCCGGGTCGCAGCTCTCCCCGGATCAGCTCCCCGCCGCGCTCGAGCACCGCCAGCACGGCGCCGCAGTCGACGCCGTAGCGTGCACGCACGTCGTCGGCCGTGAACGGCCCGTGCGTCGCGGCGTACCGGCGGACCAGCCGCGACAGCGCATCCGGCACGTCCTCGAGGAACGCCGCCGGTAACCCGCCGGGCGGAGCGGCTCCGAGCGCATCGCGGTACAGGCCGGCGTCGGCGGCGTCGATCCAGCGCTCCTCGCCGGCGAGCCGGACGGTGATCGCGCGGCGCTCGCCCCTCAGGTCCTCGAGCATCGACGGCGCATCGAGCCCGTCGACCACGCGCAACTGCGCCTCCGCCGAGGTCAGGTCCCCGACGCCACGGAGCACGTCGTGCAGGCCGTCGCGACTCGTGGCGCGCCGGATCTCCGAGCGAAACTGGAGGTCGTCCTCGACCTGCTCGAGCGCTCCCGGGTCGATCAGGTCGCGCAGCTCCTCCTGCCCGAGCAGCTCGCGCAGCAGATCGCGGTCGAGCGACAGCGCCGCCGCCCGGCGCTCGGCATTCGGCGTGTCGCCCTCGTACATGTACGTCGCGACGTAGTCGAACAGCAGACTCGACGCGAACGGAGAGGCGGTAGCGGTTTCGACCTCGACGAGCGACAGCTCGCGGCGGTGCAGCGCGGTCAGCAGCTCGACCAGGCCCGGGACGTCAAGCACGTCGCGCAGGCACTCTCGGTACGTCTCGAGAATGATCGGGAACTCTCCGTACTTCTTCGCGACCTCCAGCAGCGACTGAGACTTCAGGCGCTGCTGCCAGAGCGGCGTTCGCTTGCCCGGCCGCGCTCGCGGGATCAGCAGCGCGCGTGCCGCGTTCTCGCGGAAGCGCGCGCCGAACAGCGCGCTCGCGGCTAGCTCGGCGACGACGGCGTCCTCGACCTCGTCGGGCTCGAGCATGACCAGGTCTGCGCCGGGCGGGTCCTCGGCGTCGGGCAGGTGGACGATGATCCCGTCGTCGGACCAGATCGCGTCGGACTCGAGCCCGAGCTGGTCCCGGATGCGCGCGCTCAGCGCGAGCCCCCAGGCCGCGTGGACGCGACCGCCGAACGGACTCAGAACGCACAGCCGCCAGTCGCCGATCTCGTCGCGGAAGCGCTCGACCACGATCGCGCGGTCGGACGGAATCACGCGCGTAGCCTGCTGCTGCTCGCGCAGGATACTCCAGCAGGTTGTTCGCGGCCCGCTCGTCGAGGTCGTACGACGCCTCGGAGCTGCGGCCGGCGTCTGCTCGACGGCCCAGCGCGAGAACGCGCCGATCGCCTCGCCGAGCTCCTTCGGCCGCCCGATCCCGTCGCCCTTCCAGAACGGCACGGCGCCCGGAAGGCCCGGCGCCGGCGTCACGATCACGCGGTCGCGCCCGATCTCCTCGATCCGCCAGGTGCTCGCCCCGAGCAGGAAAGTCTGACCCGGGCGGGCCTCGTACACCATCTCCTCGTCGAGCTCGCCGACGCGGCGGCCGTCGGGCAGCGTCACCGAGTACAGCCCGCGGTCGGGGATCGTGCCGGCGTTGGTGACCGCGAGCTGCCGGGCTCCCGGCCGCGCCCGCATCGTGCCCTTCACGCGATCCCAGACGATCCGGGGTCGCAGCTCCGAGAACTCCGAGCTCGGGTAGCGGCCGTCGAGCATGTCGAGGACGTTCTCGAGCTGGGTGCGGCTGAGCTCGGCGTACGAGTGCGTCCGCGTGACAAGCGCGTACAGGTCGTCGATGGAGACGGGCGCGTCCTCGGGCGCGGCCGCGGCGATCGCCACGATCTGCTGCGCGAGCACGTCGAGCGCGTTCCGCGGCACCACGGTGGTCTCGATCTCACCGTCCCGCATCCGCCGCGCGACGACCGCGCACTCGAGCAGGTCCGCGCGGAACTTCGGGAAGATGCGGCCGCGGCTGACGTCGCCGACCGAGTGGCCGGCGCGGCCGATCCGCTGCAGCCCGCGCGCCACCGACTTCGGCGACTCGACCTGGATCACGAGGTCGACGGCGCCCATGTCGATCCCGAGCTCGAGCGAGGAGGTCGCCACCAGGCACGGCAGCTCGCCGGCCTTCAGCATCTCCTCGACGACGAGGCGCTCCTCGCGCGCGAGCGATCCGTGGTGGGCCCGCGCGATCTCGTGCTCGGCGAGCTCGTTGAGCCTGAGCGCGAGCCGTTCGGCCGCGCGGCGGTTGTTCACGAACACGATCGTCGAGCGGTGGGCGTTGACCAGCTCGACCAGCTCCGGGTAGATCGCTGGCCAGATCGAGCGCCGCGTCGCCTCGCCGCCGGCCAGGGGGTCCAGATCCGCCCCCCGAGTTTGCGCAGCAGACTCGCTAGGGAGTCGCCCCCCGGGCGACTCCCCAGGCTCGACCATCGAGTCGACCGGCACCCTGATCTCGAGGTCGAGCTCCTTGCGGATTCCGGTGTCGACGATCTGGCACGTCCGCGACGGCCCGACCATGAAGCGCCCGATCTCCTCGAGCGGCTTCTGCGTGGCCGACAGGCCGATCCGTTGGACCTCCTGCCCGGCCACCGCGGTCAGCCGCTCGAGCGTGAGTGCCAGGTGCGCCCCGCGCTTGGTCGACGCCACCGCGTGGATCTCGTCGACGATGCACGCCTCGGTGCCGGCGAACAGCTCCTGGGCGCGCCCGGTCAGCATCAGGTACAGCGACTCGGGCGTGGTGATCAGGATGTCCGGCGGCTCGCGGAGCATCGCCTGGCGCTCGCGCTGGGGCGTGTCGCCGGTGCGCACCGCCACCTTCAGGTCCGCCCCGATCCCGCGCAGCGGCACGCGCAGGTTGCGGTCGATGTCGTAGGACAGCGCCTTGAGCGGGGACACGTAGACCAGGCCGATGTGGCGAGCACCACGGTTCACCGCGCCACCGGCCCCCCCGGCACCGGACCCCGCGCCACCGGACCCCGCGCCACCGCCGCGCCCGCGCCCTTCCTCCTCCCGGCCTGGCTGGCTGGCCAACCGATCTATCGCCCACAGGAACGCGGCCAGCGTCTTCCCCGACCCCGTCGGCGCCGAGATCAGGACGTGCTCGCCCGACGCGATCGCCGGCCACGCCTGCGCCTGCGCCGGCGTCGGCTCGGTGAACGCGGCGGCGAACCACTCGCGCGTGCGAGGACTGAATTGCTCGAGCTCGGACGACACTCAGCCGAGCGTAGCGAGCCGCCTGGCGCGTCCGAAAACCTCGTCGATCATCGGCTCGGTGAGCTTCCCGGTGAACGTGTTCTGCTGGCTCGGGTGGAAGCAGCCAAGGAGCGTGTAGCGGTCGATCTCGACCTCAGCGCCGTGCCCGAACTTCGGCCGGGGCCGCGGAATCGCGACCCCACGAGCGGCCAGCACGCGCAGCGTCGCGTCCCACGCGAACGACCCCAACGTCACGATCACCCGGACCGATTCGAGCAGCCCGATCTCGCGGACGAGATACGGCAGGCAGTTGTCGCGTTCGGCCGGCGTCGGCTTGTTCGCCGGCGGCGCGCACCGGACGGCGGCGGCGATGTAGCACCCGCTCAGCCGCAACCCGTCGTCGCGCGCCACCGAGGTCGGCTGGTTCGCGAACCCGGTGCGATACAGCGACCCGAACAGCCAGTCGCCCGACCGATCGCCGGTGAAGATCCGCCCGGTGCGGTTGCCGCCGTGTGCGGCCGGCGCGAGCCCGATCACGAGCACGGCGGAATCGGGGTCGCCGAAACCGGTGAGCGGCTTGCCCCAGTACTCCTCGCCGGCGAACGACGCGCGCTTGACCCGCGCGACCTCCTCGCGCCAGGCCACGAGCCGCGGGCAGCGACGGCACGCGATGACCTCGCGATCCAGCTCGCGGAGCCCGTCCGCGGTGTTCAAGCCTTCAGCGCCCGCCCGTAGTGGCGCTCGTAGTACTCGCGGTAGGCGCCCGAGCGGATCGGCTCCCACCACCATGCGTTGTCGCGGTACCACTCGACGGTTCGCGCGAGTCCCTCCTCGAACCGAACCTGCGCCCGCCACCCGACCGCCGCGAGCTTGTCCGAGGACAGCGAGTAGCGCCGGTCGTGCCCGGGGCGGTCGGTCACGAACTCGATCAACGACTCGTCCCGGCCGGTCAGCTCGAGGATCTTCCCGACCACCGTCAGGTTGTCGCACTCATCCGGACCGCCGCAGTTGTAGACCTCACCCGGCGCGCCATGAAGCAGCGCGTGACCGATCCCCCGCGCGAAGTCCTCTACGAACAACCAGTTGCGCACGTTCTTACCGTCCCCGTACACCGGGAGCCGGTCGCCCGCGAGCGCGTTCAGGATCATCAGCGGGATCAGCTTCTCGGGGTACTGATGCGGCCCGTAGTTGTTCGACCCCCGGCAGATCACCGTCTCCAACCCATACGTGTGGAAGTAGCTCGAGACCAGCAGATCGGCGCCCGTCTTCGTCGCGCTGTACGGACTCGACGGCGCGAGCGGCGAGGACTCGGTGAACGACCCCTCCTCGATCGAGCCGTACACCTCGTCGGTCGACACCTGGAGGTAGCGCAGTCCCCGCTCCCGTGCCGCCTCGAGCAGCACGTGCGTGCCCTGCATGTTGGTCACGATGAACCCCTCGGGGTCGGCGATCGACCGGTCGACGTGGGTCTCCGCTGCGAAGTTCACGACCGCCTCGCAGCCGGCCACCGCCTCGGCCACCGCCGCTGGATCCTCGATCGCGCCCTGGAGGAAGCGGATGTCCGAGATCACCTCCTTGACGTTCTCGATCCGCCCCGCGTACGTCAGCTTGTCGAGCACCGTCACCTCGTCTCCGTGCGCGCGCACGCGTTCGCGCACGAACGTCGACCCGATGAAGCCGGCGCCTCCGCACACGAGCAGCTTCATCGCGCGCTCACCGCCTGCATCGCGGCGGTGTAGTCGGTAAGGCCCTGGCGCCACGGCGGCATCGCCGGCGCCTCGTCGCCCCGCTCGGATCCGAGCACGCTGTACGCGGGTCGCGTCGCCGGCCGTGGCATGTCCGCGGTCGTGCACGGCTTGACCTCGCACCGCAGCCCCGCCCGCGCCACGATCTCCCGCGCGAACTCGTACCACGAGCAGGCCCCGCCACCGGCCAGGTGCACGATCCCGAGTGGTGGCGACGGCCGCACCGGCGGGCGGGCGGCCAAATCCATCAGCGCCACCGCGAGATGACCGGTGAACGTCGGGCACCCGATCTGGTCGTCGACCACGTTCAGCTCGTCGCGCTCGCCGGCGAGGCGGAGGATCGTCGCCGGAAAGCACGGACCGCCGGCGCCGAACAGCCACGATGAGCGCACGATCGTGTGGCGGCCCGGGGCGTGCGCTGCAACCGCGCGCTCGCCGGCGAGCTTCGACCGGCCGTACGACGACGCCGGACCGACCGCGTCGGATTCGACGTACGGCGAGCGCTTGGTCCCGTCGAACACATAGTCGCTCGACACGTGGATCGTCCACGCGCCCGACGCAGCGGCGGCGCGTGCGACGTTGCCGGCGCCGGCGCCGTTGACCGCGAGCGCCTGCTCAGGCGAGCTCTCGGCGCCGTCGACGTCGGTCCACGCCGCGCAGTTGACGACCACGTCGGCCCGAGCGGCGCTCAGCGCCTCCTCGACGGCCGCGCGATCGGAGATGTCCAGCTCCGCCCGCGACATAGCCACCACCTCGTGCCCCGCGCTCTTCGCAGCGGCCGTCAGGTCCTGCCCGAGCATCCCGGCTGCGCCGGTGATCACGAACTGCATCGGCTGCAAGGGTAGAAGGATGCGACATGATGCCGCCGTGATGCCAACCGATTCCGGAGCCAACCCCCCGCCCCGCGCCGTCCGCGTCCTCGCCGCCGGCGGCACGATCGCGATGCGCGGCGAGCGCGCCGTGCCCGCGCTCGACGGCGCCGAGCTAGTCGAGCAGCTCCCGCAGGTAGCCGGATTCCGGCTCGAGGCCGAGACCGTGCTGTCGCTGCCGAGCACGCACCTGAGCTTGGCCGACGCGCTCGACCTCGCGCGACGCGCCTGTGCCGCCGGCGATAGCGGCGAAGGCGTCGTACTGACGACCGGCACCGACACGATGGAGGAGGTCGCGGTCGTGTGCGGGCTGATGTACGGCGGCGAGGCGCCGATCGTGATCACGGGCGCGAACCGTCCCGGGAGCGCACCCGGAGCCGATGGGCCGGCCAACCTGCTCGACGCGATCGTGCTCGCGCGGGCGCCGGCGGCGGCCGGACTTGGCGTGGTCGTGGCGTTCGGCGGCGAGGTCCACGCCGCGATGACCGTCCGCAAGATCGACAGCACCGGCCCGGTCGCGTTCGGGTCGCCGACGGCCGGGCCGCTCGGGCGAATCGTCGAGGGCCGGGTGTGGCTGCACGCCACCCCGCGCCGCCCGGAGCCGATTCCCGTGAAGCGCCTCGACCATCGGGTGACCACGGTCACCACCGGCCTCGGCGACGACGGCGCGCTGCTGCGCCACGCGGCCGAAATCTCCGACGGCGTGGTGCTGATCGCACTCGGAGCCGGACACCTGTCGAAGGAGGTCCTGGCCGAGCTGCGCCAGGCCGCCCCGCGCGTGCCGGTCGTGATCACCTGCCGCCCCGACCGCTCGTCGATGCTGTTCGCGACCTACGGCTTCGAGGGCGCCGAGCGAGACCTCCGCGCGAGCGGCGCGATCTGCGCCCCGTTCCTGGCGCCGGCCGCGGCGCGGATGGCGCTGCTGTGCGCGCTCGGCGCCGAGCTCGACCACGCCGGCATCGCGCAAGCGCTGGCGCCATTCGACGCCCGCTAGCGCACGCGTTCGCGGTCTAGCGAGTCGCCCATGCGGTCAGGTCCAGTCCGCGGATAGCAGTTTCCTCACACCTGCCACGGTCCGTGCAGGTAGGGTCGCTGGCATGTCTGAACGAACCAAATACGCACCAGGAACATTCTCCTGGACCGACCTCTCGACCACCGATCAGGACGCTGCCAAGAAGTTCTACGGCGAGCTGTTCGGATGGGATGCCGACGACCAACCGGTCGGCGACGGCATGACGTACTCGATGATGAACATCGGCGGCAAGCCCGTCGCCGGGATCGCTCTGCAGAACGACATGCAGCGCCAGTTCGGCGCGCCGCCGGCGTGGAACTCGTACGTCACGGTCGAGAGCGCCGACGAGTCGGCGGACCGAGCCACGAAGCTGGGCGCCAACGTGATCGCGCCACCGTTCGACGTGATGGACGCCGGGCGGATGGCCGTGATCCAGGATCCGCAAGGCGGTTTCCTCCTGATCTGGGAGCCGAAGGAGCACATCGGGGCGTCGATCGTCAACGCCCAGGGCGCGCTCTCCTGGAACGAGCTTGCGACGACGGATCTCGATGCCTCGGCCGACTTCTATCGCGAGCTGTTCGGCTGGAAGGCCGAGCCGTTCGAGGGCATGGCCTTCCCTTACAGGATCATCCAGAACGGCGACAGCAGCAACGGCGGCATGCGCCCCGCGCAGCCGAACGAGCCGACGTACTGGCTGGTGTACTTCGGCACCGATGACATCGACGCTTCGCTGGCGAAGTCGACCGAGCTCGGCGGCACGACCCTCGTGGGCGCGATGGACATCGGGATGGGCAAGATCGCAATCCTGCAGGACCCCCAGGGAGCCGTGTTCGCCCTGTTCGCCGGCGATTTCGACGCCTGACGGACTCAGACACCTGTAGAACGCAGCAGACCGGCGCGCGCGCCGTAGCTGCTAGGCCCGGCCGTAGACCGGGATCGCGGCGCCGCTCGTCGGCGAAGTGTCGTCGTTCAGCAGGTTCGCGATCACGCCGGCGATCTGGGCCGGCTTGACCCACTTCTCGAAGTCGGCCTTGGGCATCGACGCGCGGTTGCCCGGTGTGTCGATCACGCTCGGCAGGATCGCGTTGCAGCGGATCCCGTCGTTCTTGTACTCGGATGCCACCGCCTGAGCGAACGCGATCACCGCGGCCTTCGAGGAGATATAGCCGGCGGCGCCGGGGAACGGCTGCAACGCGGCGCGGGTGCCGACGCAGACGATCGCGCCACCGCCAGAGGAGAGCAGATGCGGCACCGCGGCCGCCGTCACCAGGTACGTGGGCCGCAGGTTCCGGCGGAACTGCTCCTCGAACTCGTCGATCGGCGTTTCGTGCACACGCCCTCCCATGGCGAACCCGCCGACGAGGTTGACGACGCCGCGGAGCGGGGCCTCGCCGGCGCCGGCCGCCTGCGCCACCACGTTCTCGACCGCGCCGGCATCGAACAGGTCGGCCTGCACGAGCTCGAGACCGTCACGAGCCGGGACCCGTTCGAGCTCATGCTCGACGATCCACGGCACGACCACCCGCCAGCCGTCGTCGAGCAGGCGGCCGACGACCGCGGAGCCGAGCCCGCCGGTACCTCCCGTGACGATCGCAGAGCGTTCCATTTTCGTGCTGTCCGCAGGCCACTTTATCTTCGATCACGATGAGGGTTCGGGAATTTGAGGAAGGAACCGACGTCTCTCAAGCGCTACTGGTGCGCGAGGTCGAACGCCGCGCCGACCAGCTCGAGCTCGTACTGGGCGACCGCAGCGGAAGCGTTCCCGCGGTTGCTGCCCGCGCCGCGGGCAAGCACTGCCGGCCGGGCGCCGTAGTGTTCGTCACCGGGACGGTCACGGGCAGGATGCTGACCATCCGCAGCCTCCGCAAGGCCCGCGACGGCGAGTACACCCGCGCGGACCTGCACGACGGACCGGCACGCGACCTCGACCAGATGGAGCGCGACCTGCGCGAGCTGCTCGCGACGATCCAGGACCCGCATCTGCGAGCGCTGCTGAGCGCGGTGTTCGCCGAGTCCTGGTCCGGCTACCGCGAGGCGCCGGCGGGCAAGCGCTTCCATCATGCCTACCGCCACGGGCTGCTCGAGCACTCGCTGACCGTCGCCCAGTCGGTCAGCGCGATCTCGGCGATGTTCCCGGGCATCGATCGCGACGTCGCCGTCGCCGGCGCGCTGCTCCACGACATCGGGAAGCTCGAGGCCTACGAGCTAGACGCCGGCGGGATCTCGATGTCCGACCACGGCCGCCTCCAGGGCGAGATCCCGCTCGGCTACTACCGGGTGCGCCGCACGATCGAGCGGCTCGACGGATTCCCGCCGGAGCTGGCCCAGGCCGTCCTCCACATCATCCTCAGCCACCACGGCACGCTCGAACACGGCAGCCCCGTGGTCCCGTGCACGCGCGAGGCCACGCTCGTGCACATGATCGACAACCTCGGCGGCCGGCTAGGTAGCTTCGACCGGCTCGAAAAGGAGCTCCGCGCCGGCGAGCAATGGTCGGCGTGGGACAAGGCGCTCGGTGGCGGGGCGTACTTCGCGCCCCCCGGCGACGCCGAGCGCGAAGCAGCTTAGAGCCTGGGGAATACGCCGCATTGCCGTCCGCAGCGCGTAGCGCGTCGCGGCGGATTCCCCGTTCACAACTTCCCGACGCCCCGTCACGCCTCGGCTGCAAAAGACCGCAAATAGCGTTCCGCCACCGGGAGCCGGGGACACCTCTGGCCAAGCCCAACTACAGTTGGAGTGGGCATGGCAAAGGACACCGAAAAGCTGATCCGTCAGCTGTCGCTCATCTCGTATCTGATGGCGGAACGGCGTCCTGTCACCGCCCAGGAGATACGTCGCGACGTCGAGGGCTACAGCGCGATGAACGAGGATGCGTTCGCGCGACGGTTCTACGCGGACCGCTCGGAGCTCGAGGCGCTGCGGATCTTTCTGTCGGTCGAGAAGCCGGTCGACGGGCTGGTCGAGCAGGAGACCTACTCGCTGGCGCCCGAGAACTTCCACCTGCCGGCGATCGAGTTCACCGACCAGGAGCTCGCCGGCCTTCACACCGCGCTGCACCTGCTCGACGGGGAGTTCGCGTACGCCGAGCCGCTGCGGCTCGCGCTCCAGCAGATCTCCTGGGGACGCCCGAGCCCGCTGAGCTCGCCCGAGCAGCACACGGTGGCGCTCGGGATCACGGGCTCCGCGGGCGGACACGAGCTGAGTCAGCGCCTGGCCAAGGTCGAGACAGCGATCTTCCGCCGCAAGACGATCGTGTTCGACTACTTCACGATGGAGCGCGGCGAGCTCGGCACGCGCCGGGTCGACCCCTACCAGCTGCTGTTCCAGGGCGGCCAGTTCTATCTCGTCGGACACTCGCACGAGCGCGGAGCGATCCGCGTGTTCCGACTGTCCCGGATCCGCGGCAAGGTCGGCTACGCGACCAAGGCCGAGCACGACTTTCAGCGCCCCGCCGGGTTCGATCCGCGGGTATACGCGAACCGGATCGACTGGCAGTTCGGCGATCCGGTGGGAACCGCCGAGGTGTGGATCGGGCGCCGGATCGCGTGGCAGATCGAGCGTCACTTCGACCGCTACGGCGAGATGCACGCCGACGGCGACGACGGCGACCGCGTGTTCGTCACCCCGTACGCGAACGCGCGCCAGCTGATCGCGTGGGTGCTCGGTCTCGGCGAGCACGCCCGGATCGTCGGGCCTCCTGAGCTCGCCGACGAGCTCCGCGACCGGCTGGCGGTGCTGGTCGAGCGCCACACCGGCGAGCCGCAGATCGCGCCGACCGTGGACATCGCGGACGCGCCCGCGCCGAACGGCGCGGCAGCCGACGCCGGCAACGGCCATCACCCCGACGGCGCGATCCGCCCCGAGCGCTTCGCGCGCCTGGTGACGCTCGCGAGCATCCTGATCGACGCCGGCCGCGGCGGCCGGCGCCTCGACGCCGGCGAGCTATGCACCACGCTCAAGATCTCAGAGCAGGAGCTGCGCGAGGACATCTCGGTGCTGAACCTCGTCAACTTCGGCGCGGGCACGTACGTTCTGTACGCCGAGCTCGGCGCCGACGGGATGATCGAGGTCGAGCCCGAACCGTACGGCGACTCGTTCGCGCGCCCGGCGCGGCTGCTGCCCGTCGAGGCCAAGGCGCTCGTGGCCGCGATCGACCTGATCGGCGAGCACATCCCCGAGGGGTCGCTGACCTCGGTGCGCGAGAAGGTCGTGGCCGCGCTCGGCGAGGACCCCGTCCACGAGGGCCTCCAGATCGCCACCCCCGGCGCCGACGACACCGAGATCGCGGCGGTCGTCTCGAGCGCGATCGCCGGGCGCCGGCTGCTGTCGTTCGAGTACTACAAGGAGAACGAGGACGAGTTCTCCACCCGAAAGGTTGAGCCGTACGCGCTGATCAACGGCCGCGAGGGCTGGTACGTCGCCACCTTTGACCCCTCGCGCGACGACGTCCGGCACTTCCGCCTGGACCGCTTCAAGTCCGCAACCGTGGACGACGAGGCGTTCGAGCCGCGCCCGGACGTCGACCCCGCGGCTGACGTCGACGGCTGGCCGCGCACCGGCGAGGTACCCGCCTCGCAACGCGCCCGTGTGTGGATCTCGCCCGAGCGCGCGCGCTGGGCGCGCGAGGAGCGGCGGATCACCGCCGAGCTCGAGGACGGCGCGGTCGTGGTCGAGCGCGGGTTCGCGAGCATGCACTACCTCGTGCGCGACGTGCTCAAGGAGGCGGGCGACGCGGTCGTGCTCGAGCCCGACGACGCGCGGGTGGCGGTTCTCGAAGCCGCGGAGGCGCTGCGCGCGGCGGCCGCACCTGTCGCTGCGCGCTGAGGCAGCGGCTGCACCTGTCGCGGCGAGCTGGACGGGGTCGCTACGCTGCGCGGCGATGCAGGCCCTGAAGGGACTGATCCTGTCCGGAGGCAAGGGCACGCGCCTGCGCCCGATCACGCACACGAGCGCCAAGCAGCTCGTGCCGGTCGCGAACAAGCCCGTGCTGTTCTACGGGATCGAGGCGATGGCGCAGGCGGGGATCGTGGACGTCGGGATCATCATCGCGCCCGAGACCGGCGACGAGATCCGGCTGGCCGCCGGCGACGGCTCGCGATTCGGCGTGCGGCTCACGTACATCCCGCAGCACGCTCCGCTCGGTCTCGCCCACGCGGTCCTCACCGCCGAGCCGTTCCTCGGGGACTCGCCGTTCGTGATGTACCTCGGCGACAACCTGCTCCAGGGCGGGATCGGAGATCTGGTGGCGGCCTTCCGGAGCGACCGGCCCGACGCGCTGATCCTGCTCACCCAGGTGCCCGACCCCGAGAACTACGGCGTCGCCGAGCTCAGCGAGGGCAAGGTTACGCGGCTGGTCGAGAAGCCCTCCGAGCCGGTGACCGACCTCGCGCTGGTCGGCGTGTACATGTTCACCTCGGCCGTGCACGCGGCGGCGCGCGCGATCGAACCCTCGGGCCGCGGCGAGCTTGAGATCACCGACGCGATCCAGCGGCTGGTCGACGACGGCCTGCGGGTCGAGCCGCACGTCGTCAAGGGTTGGTGGAAGGACACCGGCCGCCTCGACGACATGCTCGCCGCCAACCGGCTCGTGCTCGACACGATCCAGACCCGGATCGAGGGCGAGCTGATCGATTCGCAGGTCGACGGACGCGTGGTGATCGAGCCGGGCGCCCGGCTCGAGCGCTCCTCGGTGCGCGGTCCGGCGATCATCGGCGCCGGCGCGATGCTCACCGATTGCTACATCGGCCCCTACACGGCGATCGGCGAGGCGTGCGAGATTCGTAACGCTGAGGTCGAGCACTCGATCCTGCTCGCCGGCTCGGTCGTCCACGACCTCGACGGCCGGATCGAATCGTCGCTGCTCGGGCGCAACGTCAAGGTCGGCCGCGACGCCCGCCAGCCGCGGGCGTACCGGTTCCTGATCGGCGACAACTCCGAGCTTTCCCTCCTGTAATTCCCGCTATTTGGTGGCGGTCAGCTCCTCGAGCTGCGGGAGCTGTGTCGCACTCGACGCGATCAGGCGGATCCGGACGAAGCGCGCCTGCACGCCGGCGAGATGAAGCGTGTCGAGCACCTGGCCGGCGCGCCCGCCGACGACCGCGACTCGGCGCCAGGTCCGGCCGTTCTTCGACACCAGCACCGCGTAGCTCGCCGGCCGGAGCACAACCACGGGGCCTGGTGGCGGCGGCACGTTCGGCGACGGCGAGGGCGGCCACTGGCGTCCCCAGCGCACCGTGACCGTCTTGATCGGGGCAGCGAGGCCCTGGATCGTTGCGGTCAACGTGGACCTCACGGTCGCCGGCTCCCAATCGGTGGCCGGGCTTCCGTCGACGGCGGCGAGCGCCGGGGCGCCCGGCTGTGAGCTGCTCGCGACCGAGTGGCCGCAACGAACGACGTCGCTCGAGGGGGTGAGGTCGGGCCGGCGCGTGGTCAGCGTCAGCGGCCGGCCTTGGGAGACCCTGCGAATGCCCGCGGGCGTCTGAATCGGCAGTGGAGCACCGCTCTGCAGCCGAACGGTCGTGTGCTGCTGGCCGATCGTGACCGTGAACGTCCGGCCACGCCATTGCAGGTTGTGGAGCACGATGCCACCGATCTGGCTGTTGAGGCTCGGGTTGAGCGCGACGTCGCTCGGGTTCCAGCGCATCCCGGAGTAGCCGTACAGGAACTCCTGGAGGAACCCGCCGATCCCGGTCATGAACGTGAACGCGCCGCCCGTCCGCGTCTCGGAGAACTGGTGGAACACGTCGCGGATGAACGGCTGGTAGCTCCGCTCGGTGTACACGTAGCTCGCGCACCCCGCGGTGCCGAGCGCGGAGGTGTCGATCAGGTTGACCGCGTCGCTCATCGACGGGCCACCGGGATCGGTGCGCGGCACGTAGAAGTTGATGTCACCGAGCGCGAGCTTGGGCGGCATCGTGTACCCCCACGGGTACTGGAGGAGCGTGACATCGGCCTGCTTGACCAGCTGATTCCCGTAGCCCGAGAACTCGGGGTGCATATTGAGCGTGGTGTTGACCGGCACCACGAGGTTCGCGGCGATCTGCGACCAGCTCGCAGGCGGGGCGATCCCGAGCACGTGGGCGGCCTGGACCGCGTCTTGGAGCGTGCGCATCGCGCCGACATTCGTGTAGACCTCGTCGTTGACGTTCGGGTTCTCCTCGTCGGGCCCGGTGACGCCGTCGATGTGGTACTTGCCGTCGCCGCCAAGGGTCGCTCGCGACGCCCAGAACGCTGCCGCTCCGGACAGGACCGGCCAGCCCTGCTGCGCCAGCCACGTCTTGTTCGCGGTCACCAGGTAGTACTGCCACTGGGCGAGCGCGATGTCGGCGGTGATGTGCTGCTCGTACAGGCCTTCGCTGTTGATCGACGTCGGCGGCGGGATCTGCTCGGTGCCGTCGAGCGCGCTCTCCCACGGGAAGCGCGCGCCGGCGTAGCCGGTGGCGGTGGCGTGCTGCTCGGCGGCGGTCAGCCGCTGGAAGCGGTACGCGTCCATGCCGGCGGCGAGGTCGGGGTGCTGGGCGAGCAGCGTGGGGTACATCCACGTCTCGGCGTCCCAGAAGATGTGACCGTCGTAGCCGTTGGACGACAAGCCCGCCGGTGACACGCTCCAGTCGACGCCGTCGCGCGTGCTCGACCACAGGTAGAACTCGCTGGCGTTGACGTCGGTCGCGAGTGTGCGGTTGCCGCGGATCTCGATCCACCCGCGCCACAGCGATGCCCACGCCGCCTTGTTCGCGTTCAGCAGTGCGTCGTATCCGGCGCCGGCCGCGGACGCCGCCTGACCCTGCGCAGCGGTGGTGGTGTCGGCCACGTTCTGGGAGCTCTCGATGCCGACGTACTTCGTGATCGTGTACGTCTGGCTTGCCTGCACCGGGAACCCGAGCTGCTGGCCGACGCTCTGATCGGTGCTCTGGTCGGTCTGCGTGGTCGTGGCGAGGATGTTGTTGCTCACCTGGAGCTGACTTGCCAGCGTCGCCTGGATTCCCGTGCCCTTGGTCGCGACCGTCACCCAGGCCTGCCGCGTGGCCACGTTCCACCCCTTGTCCACCTGCGTGGTGAGTTCGGGGGTGGCGGTGGTGTCGGCGGTGCCGTCGATCGCGTCGGTGACCGTCGCGACCCCGGACCAGTGCGGCGTGAACATGAGGCGGACGACTCCGAGCGCCGGGTTAGCGCGGTCGGTCAGGACCTCGTAGGCGAGGTCGGTGACGTGCCCGTCGGGGGCCGTCCAGCGGGCCGTGGTGGTGACGATCCCGGTGTGCAGGTCGATCGACTGCCGCCACCTGCTGACACCCGGCCCCGGGACGGTGAACGGCTGACCGCCGTCGGAGAAGGTGAGCGTCGACCAGGTCGGGATGTTCGCCCGCTGCTGCACGTCGTTGGCGGGCTTCGGATCGTTTGTGACCTGCCCGTAGAAGCCCGCCAGCTCGGACTGCGCCGGGACCGTGCCGGCGGCGTAGCCCTGTCCGGACGGCGGCACGCGAACGCCGAGCATCCCGTTGCCGGTGAACGTCGGGGCGTAGGTCCCGCCCGGACTGTTGGCCGTCAGCACGAACGAGCCCGCGCTCGGCGGCGCTGGCGGTGCCTGTGCTGCCGGGGGCGCCGCCTGGGCGCTCGAAGCGAAAGCGAACGCGCCGGCGATCGCCGCAAGACGGATGAGACTACGCATGCTCTACCTCCTCGATGACCTCAGGCCCTTCCCTTTCCCCGGGGGCCCAGCCTGAAACCTGAGGACCTGCAGCAGTTGCGGTACCTTACGGCCCGCTCGAGAGCGTGAGCGTCCAGGTGGAGGTGTAGGTGCCGCTCCGGGCGTTGGCCGGTAAGTTGAGCGCAGCGGTGAACGAGAGGTTCACCGGGCCGGTCCCCGAGCCCGAGCTCGCATCGAAGATCTTCACCGCCGACGGCGCCGAGGTTCCGGCAGGAATTGTGAGCGGATAGGAGATTTGGTTGGCGGGCAGAGCGCACGTGCCGGTGACGGCACTCGACGACGCCGCCGTGATCTGCGCGGAGTTCGTGGGCAACGTGTGCGTGCCCGAGGTGAACGTCGTCGACGTGGCGGTCAGGTTCCACCCGTTCCCGGAGCCGCTCTCGTCGTTCGGCGACAGCGCGAGCGCGGTCGTGACCGACTGATCCCGACCGGTGAGAGCGGTGCTGGGAAAGGCGAGCGTCGTCGGCGGGGTGAACGTCAGGCCGCCCGAGCTACACGCGGTGCTTCCGCTGCCGTAGCCAAGAATCGTGCCCGACGCACCCACCACCACGCCGGTGGTCTGGTTGCTGACGTCGACGCTATAAAGAGCGGTGCTTGTCGGGGAGGTCTGCCAGCTCCAGCCCGACCCGTTCGATGTTCCCACGATCCTGCCCGACGCGCCGACGGCCACGCAGTTCGTCGTGTTCCAGCACGACACGTCGTTGAGCGTCTCTCCGGTGCCGTCCGATTGATAGGACCAACCAGCGCCACCGTTCGTGGTTCCTACGATCTCGCCCGTCCCGGTAATGCCGTTACCGACCGCGAAGCACACGCTCGTGCTAGGGCACGCGATGCCGTTCAGAGCCACGTTGTCCGCGGCGGGCAGCGTCTGCTGGGTCCACGACGTGCCGCCGTTGGTCGTGGCGATGACGGTGGCCGAACCGCTCGTACCGCCGACGGCAAAACACACCGTCGTGCTCGGGCAGCTGACGTCGTTGAGCTGGGTGTTCGTGGGCGAGGTCTGCGACGTCCATGTCGAGCCGCCGTTCGCGGTCGTGATGATCTTCGCGACGCCGGTGGTCCCCCCGACGGCGAAGCAGACGGTGGTGCTCGGGCAGCTCACGCCCTGCAGGCCCACGGTCACCGACGCCGGAGGGCTTTGCTTGGTCCAGGCCGTGCCGCCGTTGATCGTGGCCGCGATCAGCGGGGCACCGCTCGCGACCGCGCCCACCGTGACGCAGTGGGTGTTATTGGCGCAGTCGATGTCGTTGTACTGCGTGGCCGCGTTCGTGGGAGGCGTCTGCGTACCCCACGTCGGGCTGCTCGCCGCGGCGTTAGCGGTATGAATGATCTTGCCGGCAGACGAGCTACCACCGACCGCCCAGCAATCGGCCGCGGCAGGGCACGCGACGCCGAACAGCGAATTGTTGGTCGGCGAGGTTTCCGCGCTCCAGCTTGCGGCCCAGGCGGCCGGGGCGGCGACCAGCACGCTCGCGCCGATCGCCGCCGCCACCAGGATCTTCATCATTGTCGCCCGGCGTCGCGTCACCACGCGGCGAACCGTTCTCAGCTCGAGGCGGGACCGCGGCGCCGGCGCCCGAACAGGGTGCCGACGACGATCCCACCGAAGCCGACCAGCGCGATCGGCCACCACGGGATGGTGCTGCTGCCCGCAGGTGCCCGGGCGTCAGCCGTGGGGACGGTGCTGTTGACCAGCTTCGCCCCGAGTGACGCGCTGCCGTGCAGAACCTGCCGCGGGCCACAGCCCGTCGCGGTGATGTTCGCGTTGTAGCTGCCGGCCGCCAGTGAATGCGGCCACACGAACGGATAAGGGATCGCGGAACCCGGCAGCACGGTGTCGAGTTGCCGGCTCGCCTGCTGAACACCGCCGGGCCCGTTCAGTGCCACGAGCAGCTGCGGCTTACACAAGTTTTGTCCGGTATTGGCAAGGTTCACAACCACCGATGGGTAGGTCGTGCCCTGAATGGGTGCGATCGAAAAGCTTTGGAGCGAGAGCCGTGACTGCGAAGCTCCAGGTACTGCCACTTCGATTCCGACGACCGTGCGCAGCACTTCGGTCACCGAGAACCGGCCGCTCGACTTACCCGCGCTGACATCCTCGAGCGCCAATCCAGCGAGATGCTGCCCGATGGTCGCGCCGGCCGGGACCTTGAGGGTGAAGCCGACGCTCGTCTGCGATTTGGCCGGAACGGTCACGATCGAAACGTCGGGGGTGACCCACAGGCCGGCGCCGTGGAGCGCGACTCCGCGATTGCCGTACACCACGCCCGAGGTCGCACCGGTCAGGCCGTCGACCGCATAGACGCGGAGCGTCACCGGCTTGGCCGCGGTGTTCGTCACGATCACCTGGTCGGTGAAGGATCCGCCGCGCGTGACGGTGCGGATGAAGTACGCGCGCGTGGCGGGAACGCGCGGATTGAAGTGTGCGGGCCGGGCGCCGAAGCCGCCGATCGTGGCGGCCTGGGCTCCCGACGCGAACACGCCGAAGGCCACCGCAAATGCGGTGGCCAGCAGCGAGAGAGTCTTCAGCTTCACGTTTATTAGGGGGCGCTGACGAGCGACAGGGTCCACGTCGAGGTGTAGCTACCCGCATATGCATTGCCAGGAATCGCGAGAGACCACGTCGGCGTCACCGTCTGGTCGCCCATGCCGGTGCCGGCGGGGGCGTTGAACAGCTTGGTCGCGGTCGGAGCGGTGGCCGCCGCGGGCAGAGTGTAGGGATAGGACACGGTCGTCGAACCGCCCGGCGTGCAGGTCACGCCCGAGTCGCAGGTGGGTGAACCCGGCGAGGAGGTGATCATCGTCGAGCCCGCCGGAAGCGCGTTGGTGCCGGACTTGAACAGCGTCGAGGTCGCGGTGACGTTCCAACCCGCGCCCGAGCCTGTGGCGTCCGCGATGTCGAGCGGCTGCTGAGCGGTGACGGTCTTGTCCTGGCCGTTCAGGGTCGTCGCCGGGAAGGTAACGCTCCCCGGGGTTGAGGCAAATCCAAGCGAGCCCGCGGTCAACGTCTCCGAGGCGGTCGTCGCCATGGCCGGCGCGGCCACGAACAGCAAACTACCAATCGTCAGGGCAGCTGCAGGCAGCATCGAGCGGAGCTTCATTCAGGTCCTTCCCTTTCATCCCCTAAGGGTTTTTAGCCCTAACGCACACTACGTCAGGTTCATCGAGGTTCACTCCCGTTGTCGGCAGAATGACAAGCGACTTGAGGAACCGGTTCCAACAAGTTCGCCGGATGCGGAGCGATGGCGAGCTTTTGGTGTAATTGACAGCCGATGAAGGCCGCTCTCTTCTCGATCGTCCCCTACGAGCGACGCCATCGAACTCAAGCTTGGCCCGTTCCTGCGGATGATTACTCGTGCTCGCCCAGGCCGCCCGGATCGGGCGGCAGCTCGGCGTCGGGATCCTCGAGTTGATCTTCGCCGCGCCGAGCCCGGACAAGGCCCGGAGCAGCCTCGAGCTGTTCGGTGAGTCGGTGCTGCCGCGGATGCAGGAGCTGGCGTGAGAGCCGTCGGTCGCTTCGAGGAGCGCAGCGTCGAGGCCGACGGGTTCGAGATCCGATATGTGGAGGCGGGCGACGGGCCGGCGCTCGTGTGCTTCCACGGCGCCGGCGGGCTGCGGCTGAGCCGCGGCCACGAGCTACTCGCCGAACGGTTCCGGGTGATCGCGTTCGAGACACCGGGGTTCGGCGAGTCCGCAGTCAACGAGCGGTCGGGGTCGCTCCCGGAGCTGGCGGCGACCATGCGCCTGGCGGTATCCGCAGTGCTCGGGGACGACCGCTTCAGCGTGTGGGGAACGTCGTTCGGAGGGAAGCTGTCGCTGTGGTTCGCAACGCAAGACGCGACCGGGTTGGACGCGCTCGTGCTCGCGTCGCCGGCGGCGATCATCGTGAACCCGGGCCCGCTGCCGAGGCCGGAGGAGATGGCATCGATTCTGTACGCCCACCCGGAGCGCCAGCCAGCCATCTCGGTCGTGCCCGAGATCGAGGCCAAGCAGCGGGCGCTCGTGCGCCGGCTGATCGGCCGGCCGCGGGACCCGGAGCTCGAGGGCGCGATGCGCCGGCTCGACGTCCCGACGCTCGTGCTGTTCGGCACCGAGGACCGGCTGACGCCACCCGAGCTCGGCCGTCACTACCGCGAGCTGCTGCCGCGCTGCCAGTTCCTGATCGTGTACGACGCCGCCCACGCGATCTACGTCGACCGCCCCGAGGCGTTCGCCGCGATCGTCGGGGATTTCGTCGAGCACCACGACCAGTTCGTCGTGCGGCGCGAGAGCGGACTGCTGTACCCGTAGTTCGGTCACATGCGCGGGCACGTGTGCAATGGAGTTGCTGTGAGACGGCTCGCGGGGTTGACGTTGGCGGTGGCGATCGCGGTGAGCGGGTCGGCCGCGGTGAGCGCGGTGGGCGCGGTGAGCGCAGTGAGCGCAGTGAGCGCGGTGAGCGGACACGCTGCCGGCTCGGGCGCCGCGCACACCCCGCCCACCTTCGTCGCGGTGTCGACCAATCCGAACGAGCCCGGACTGACCGTCTACTCGTCCGCCACCGGTAAGGTGGTTCGCCGGCTGACCCGTGGCGACCGTGCAGCCGAGCCGATGCTCTCGCCGGATCGCCGCTGGGTCTACTTCGCCGGGCCCAAGCGCGGGAACAACTGCACGTGGGAGTTGTGGCGCGTGCCGCTCGCGGGAGGCCGAATCGAACCCGTCGCCTCCGCGGGCGACATCGGCGACACGCTCGCGATCAGCCCCGACGGGCGTCGCCTGGCCTACACGGTCGCGCCGGGCGGCCCGTGCGAGGGGCGCGCGGGCGATGTCGCGGTCGAGGTAGTCGACCTGATGACCGGTGCGGCGCCACCGGATCGACGGCGAGGCGACCGCGCTCGCCTGGGCGCCGAGCGGCACGCTCGCGGTAGTGACGCCGGTGGCACCTACCGCCGCCGGCCGGATCCGGCTGATCTCCGACCCGTTCCACGCGGGGCGCGTGACCGCCGCCGCGCCGCTCGCGTGTCCGACGCGGTTCGTCTGCGACGAGGAATCGCCGAGCTTCGACGGGCGCGGCGATCTGTTCTACGTGGCGGAGATCAGCCCACGCCCCGGCAACTACTGCTTCTTCGGCGTGTGCTCCGCGTGGACGTACGCGCTTGTATCCGTGGCGGCGGGGTCGGGGTCGAGCGTGCTGGCGTCGGTCGTGCGTCGCGATGCCGAGACCACCAATGCGACCGTCGACGACTCGGGAGGAGCGGTGATCTACACGCTCCCGATGGCGAACGGCTATCCCCGGGTGTGGCGCTGGTCGGCGGGCGGACGGCCGGCGACGATGCCGGCGCCGGGCGCGTTCAGTTCGCAGCCGGCGTGGTGAGCAGGTCGCGCAGCTCGTCGATCTCGGCGCGAAGCGACGCGACCTCGGACTCGAGCGTGGCGACGCGCTCGGCGAGCGCGCCGTTCAGCTGCGATTGCCCCGCCGGCGAGATCTGCGGGGGCGCCGGGGCGATGGCGTGTGGTTGGGGCGCGGTCGCAGGCGACCCGGGCTGGGCCGCGGGCGACTCAGGCGGATCCGCGTGCGACCCGGGCGCGTCCGCGTGCGGCTGCTGCGCGGTGGCGGCAGATCCCACCGGGGCGGCGTACGACCGGGGCGGGTCAGCGTGCGGCTGCGCCGGCGCCGGCGAGTTCGCGTCCGCGTCGCCCCGAGGTCCGAGCAGGTGCTCGAACCGATCCTCCTTCTGGCCCGGCCGCCGCCCGAGCCGGCGTGCGTAGTCGCGCTCGCCCAGCGCGGTCAGCACCCGGTCGACCTCGGCGAGCGACTCGAGATGCGCCATCCGATCGGTGCGGGCCTTGAGCTCACCCGGCGTCTGCGGGCCGCGGAGCAGCAGTACCGCGAGCACCGCCAGCTCCTCGCGGTCGAGCCCGAGCGCCTCCTCGGCCAGGTGGCGGTACTTGACCGAGCGGCTTCCGTGACCGCTCGCCAGCCGCGCGAGCCCGTACAGGCACAGCCGCTGGGCGGCCTCCCTGACCGTGCCCTCGTCGTAGGCGGTGACCGGGTCGCGGTTGGTCGACTGGTTGCATGCCAGCCTGAGGGCGTTGAGCGACAGCGGATACTGATCGGGGGTCGTCCAGCGCTTCTCGATCAGACACCCCAGCACTCGCTGCTCGGGCGGGGTAAGCTCGGCGAGATGCATTGGGCCGAGAATAACGTCGACCCGCGGCGCTGAGGAAGCAGGCAATGGATCTCGCCGGCAAGCTCCAGCTGAAGCCGGGGCAGTCGGTCTCGGTCGTGAACGAGCCGGCGGACATCGCGCTCGATCTCGGCGGCGAGCACCCGGCTCGCCGGCGACTCGGGCCAGGCCGACGCCGACGCCGTGATCGTGTTCGCCACCGATCGCGCCGAGCTCGAGCGGCTGCGCGACCAGTTCGTGCCGCCGGCCGCGCGGGACGCGCTGACCTGGGTGGCGTATCCGAAGGCGGGCAAGCTCGGCACCGACCTCAACCGCGACGTGCTCGCGGAGCTGGTCAAGCGGGAGGACGTCCGGCCGGTCCGGCAGGTCGCGCTCGACGACGTCTGGTCGGCCCTGCGGCTGCGCCCGGCCTGAGCCGTTTGCGGACGCGATGCTGAGCACCGCCGACGCCCGCCGCATCGCGCTGTCCCTGCCCGAGGCGGTCGAGCAGGATCACCACGGCCGCCCCTCGTTCCGCGTCGCCAGCAAGATCTTCGCCACGCTCTGGGACGAAGAGCACATGAACGTGATGCTCGACGAGCCCGGCATCCACACGGCGGTCGAGGCGCACCCCGAGATCTGCGCCGAGGTGTGGTGGGGAAAGCGCCTGGCCGCGGTGCGGGTCGACCTGCGCGCCGCCAGCGAGGAGTTGCTCGCCGACCTGCTTGCCGACGCGTGGGAGCGGCGGGCGCCGGCGCGGCTGGCCCGGGGGTAATCGCAGGGAGCGAGGGCGCGGCGCCGGATATGCGCCGCGCCCGATAGCCGTGCCCGCGGTCCGGGTTCGGAACAACCCTGGCGGCGCAGACCTGGTGTGCACCCGAAGCGACCTATTGACAGATATGACGGGCCGATATATCGTGCCGTCATATGTCGGGCGGATATATTCCCTTCCTGAATGCCGCCGCCACCGCTGACACCGACAGGCCGGGTGATCCTCGGGATGATCGCGTTCGGTAGGCAGACCGGCTACGAGATCAAGCAGTTCGTCGACAAGTCGACGCGGCACTTCTGGGCGGCGAGCTACGGGCAGATCTACCCCGAGCTCCGCCGGCTCGAGGAGCAGGGATTGATCACCGGCAAATCGGAGCCCACGGGTGGCCGCGCCCGCACGGTCTACGAGCTCACCGGCGCCGGCCGGGCAGCGCTGGCCGAATGGCTCGAGCCCGAGCCCGACCCGATCTTCGAGGTGCGCGACGAGGGGATGCTGAAGCTGTTCTTCTCGGACATCGGCACCCCCGAGCAGCGCATCCGCAATATCCGCGCGATGCGCGAAGCCCACGAGCGCACGCTCGCCCAGCTGTGCTCGCTCGAGCACACAGCGGAACAGATGCCAGACGGGCCCCCGGCTGACGCTGGAGCTCGGGATCGGACTGCACCGGAGGATCGTCGAATGGTGCGAGCAGACCGAACGCCGGCTCGCCGCGGACGCCGCGGACGCCGGCGAGCGTGTGCAGACGCCGGACACGGACGACGGCCCCCAAGCCCCGGGGCGGGCAGCCGATGCTGGGTAGGCTCGCCGGCTTCCTCTACTCCCGCCGGCGCGCCGTGCTGTACGTCGCAGTTGCCGGCGCCGTGATCGCCGGCGTGTTCGGCAGCTCGGTGGCGAGCTATCTGAGTCCGTACGGCGCCACCGACCCGGCGACCCAGAGCGTCCAGGCCACGAACCGCTTCCAGGCCGCCACCAACCGCGAGATCGACCCCGGCGTGGTGGCGCTGGTGAACCTCAAAGGCAACGTTCACGCCACCGCCGCCGAAGACCGCGTCAACCAGGTCGCGATCCAACTCCGCAAAGGCCCCGACGTCGCGAGCGTCGTCAGCTACTACGAGACCCACAACCCCGACATGGTTTCGCACGACGGCGCCTCGACGTACGTCCTCGCCTACTTCAGACCGAAGTCCGACACCACGCTGAAGAACGACGCGCAGAAGATCGAGGACAGCTTCGCCGGTCAGCGCGACGTGACAGCTCGGCGGTCAGCTGGTGGCGAACGCACAGGTCAACACGCAGGTCAGCCACGACCTCGAGCATGCCGAGCTGCTCGCGTTCCCGCTCGTGTTCCTGCTGTCGCTGCTGTTCTTCCGCTCGCTCGTCGCCGCGCTGCTGCCGCCGCTGCTCGGCGGGCTCGCGATCGTCACCACGTTCTTCGCGCTGCGGATCATCGCCGGGTTCGTCGACCTGTCGGTGTTCGCGCTCAACCTGACGACCGGGCTCGGGCTGGGCCTGGCGATCGACTACAGCCTGTTCATGGTGTCCCGCTACCGGGAGGAGTCCGCCCGGTCCGGCTTCGGCCTCGAGGCGCTCCGTCGAACGCTTCAGACCTCCGGCCGCACGATCGTGTTCAGCTCGCTGACGGTCGCCGCGGCGATCGCCTCGCTGACGATCTTCCCGCAGCGGTTCCTGTACTCGATGGGCATCGCCGGCGCGCTCGTCGCGCTGCTGGCCGCCGGCCTCGCGCTCACGGTGTTGCCGGCGCTGCTGAGCGTGCTCGGTCCGCGCGTCAACGCGCTCGCGCCCAAGCGGCTGGCGCGCGCCGCGGACCGCGACGCCCGTCCGGCCGAGAGCGGCTTCTGGTACCGGCTGTCGCGGCTCGTCATGCGCCGGCCGGCGCTGATCGCCATCACCAGCGCCTCGTTCCTGATCGCGCTCGGGATCCCGTTCTTCACCCAGGTCAAGTTCACCTCGGTCGACGCGAGCGTGCTGCCGGCGAGCGCGTCCGCGCGCCAGGTCAACGACGCGCTCAACGCCCAGTTCCCGCCCAACCGCGGCGCCCCGCTCGACGTCGTCCTCGGCGCCCCCGCAACTTCCCACGCGGTCCAGCGCACTCGAGGCGCGCGTCGAGCACCCTGCCCGACGTGTCCGCGGTCGAGCCGGCGCAGTCCCGCGGGACCGAGCATGTCGCTGGTCGCGGTCGCCCCGATCCAGCGCGCCGCTGTCGACCGCGACCCAAGACCTCGTACGCGACGTCCGCGCGATCGCAGACCCCTTCTACCTCGGCGTCGCGGGCGAGACCGCCGCGTACCTCGACCTCGAGCACAGCCTCGCGGTCCACCTGCCGGCGGTCCTGGCGGTCGTGGTCGCCACCACGCTGATCATCCTGTTCCTGATGACCGGCTCGGTGGTGCTGCCGATCAAGGCCGTGATCATGAACGCGCTCGGGCTGTGCGCGATGTTCGGGATCCTCGTGCTGATGTTCCAGGACGGCAACCTCGAGAGCCTGCTCTCCTACCAGAGCCTCGGCGCGCTCGACGCCACCCAGCCGATCCTGCTGTTCGCGGTCGGCTTCGGGCTCGCCACCGACTACGGCGTGTTCCTGCTGTCGCGGATCAAGGAGGCGCGCGACGCCGGCGCATCGGATCACGACGCGGTGGCGATCGGCCTCGAGCGAACCGGCCGCGTCGTCACCGCCGCCGCGCTGCTGTTCGCGGTGGCGCTCGGCGCCTTCTCGACCTCGGAGATCGTGTTCGTCAAGGAGCTCGGGGTGGGCGCGGTGCTGGCCGTCCTGATCGACGCGTCGGTGATCCGCGCGCTGCTCGTCCCGTCGCTGATGATGCTGCTCGGCCCGCTGAACTGGTGGGCGCCGCGGCCGCTCCGCCGGCTCCACGACCGGTTCGGCCTGCGCGAAGGCGCGCCTCCGGTCCGCAGCTGCCGCCACCCACGGGTAGTCTCGGGTCCTGTGGTGCTTCACTAGCGCGAGTGACGGCCCCGGACGCGACCGGGCGCATCCGTGCGATCGTGTTCGACCTCGGCGGCGTCCTGCTCGACTGGAACCCTCGGTACCTGTACCGAAAGCTGTTCGACGGCGACGACGCGGCGATGGAGCGCTTCCTGGCGGAGGTGTGCACGATGGAGTGGCACCACGCCCACGACCTCGGCGTGCCCCCCGAGCGTACGTGCGCGGAGCTCGCGGAAGCTCACCCTGATCAGGCAGAGCTGATCTGGGCCTGGTCACGTCGCAGCGAGGAGATGATCGCCGGGCCGATCGACGGGACCGTGGAGATCCTGTCGCGAGCTGCAGGCCGCGGGAGTGCCGTGCTACGCGCTCACGAACATGGAGCGCGAGACGTATCCGCTCCGGCGCGAGCGGTTCGAGTTCATGCGCTGGTTCGCGGGCACGGTCGTGTCCGGGTACGAAGGCCTCGCCAAGCCCGACGCCGCGATCTTCGAGCTGCTGCTCGACCGCTTCGACCTCGACCGCGTCAACGACCGTTGCTGATCGACGACTCCGCCGCGAACGTGCGGGCGGCGCGCAGCGTCGGCATGCAGGCGATCGAATTCGAGTCCCCCGAGCGGTTGCGGCGCTTCCTCGTCGACGCCGGCCTGCTCGTCGACGCCGGACCGCTCGACGGCGTCAGTCCTCCGCGCTCCCAGTTCTCTAGACCGCGGGTCCTTGCCGGTCACGAGGTCGACGAAGTGCTGCCAGCGGCTCGGCTTGACCCCGGGCTCGCGCTCACGCCATGCCGGCGCCCCGCCGTGCGGCGGCTCGAGGGCGGCGACCGCGGCGGCGTCGATGCGCAGGTCCACCCCGCGCTCGTGAAGTGACGCGACCTCGTCGGCGGGGACGAAGCGCGGGCCGTCGCTCGCGCGGATCACGAGACCGTGGAAGATGTCCTCCTCGGGAGCCGCGACGACGTGGTCGACGGTTCCGACCTGCTCGCCACCGGATGCGTACACCGCCACCCCGCGCTCAAGCACCTCGTAGGCGATCGGCAACCCCTCGTCCACACCGGTCACACTACACGCCATGACAGCGATCGGAGTAGTCGGTCACGTCGAATGGGTCGACTTCGCCGTGGTGCCACACCTCCCGGTCCATGGGAAGATCCTCCAAGCCGAGAGTGCGTTCGCGCGCGCCGCAGGGGGCGGCGGGGTCGCCGCGGCGATGCTGGCCGAGCTCGGCGCGGAGGTCGACTTCTTCTGCGCGCTTGGCCGGGACACCGAGGGCCAGGCGGCTGTGGCGCAGCTCGAGGCGCGCGGCGTCCGCATGCATGTGGCGTGGCGCGATCAGCCGACCCGCCGCGCGGTGACGTTCCTCGTGCCGGGAAGCGAGCGGACGATCGTCACGCTCGGCGATCGCCTCGAGCCGCGCGGCTCGGACGAGCTCGAGTGGGACCGACTGCGCGACGCCGGTGGCGTGTACTTCACCGCCGGCGACGACGGCGCCCTGACGCGCGCGCACGCTTCGCCGTTCGTCGTCGCCTCGCCGCGCGCCAGGTCGGTGCTCGAGGCCGACGGCGCATCTATGTACGCGCTGGTGTTCAGCGAGGGCGACGAGGACGAGAGCGCGTGGGCGAACCGGGTCGAGTCGCACACGCGGCTGATGGTGGCGACCGAGGGCAGCCACGGGGGGCGCTGGTGGGGCGAGTCCGAAGGGCGCTGGGACGCCGTGCCGCTTCCCGGCCTACCCCGTGACAGCTACGGCTGCGGGGACTCGTTCGCGGCCGCGTTCACGCTCGGGCTGGGGCGCGGTGACCCGATCGCCGAGGCCGCGAAGCTTGGAGCCGAGGCCGGGGCGCTCGCCCTGACGCGCATCGGCGCTCCCTGAGCGTTAACCGGATCTACGCGTCGATCCTCGTCAGCAGCAGCCACGCACTCGCGACGCCGCCGGCAAGCGCGGCCACGATGGGCACCACCAGGACGTAGAGCCCGGCGTGCACGCCGGCGGCGATCAAGATTCCGGAGATCAGCAGCAGGACCGACGTGACCCCGTTCGGAAGGACGACATCGAGTACGTGCCCGAGCGACTGCGTGCTGGTTTCCTCAGCAGCGGCGCGCGCACGCCTATCGAGCGCGATCATCCCGGCGCCGGCGATCCCGCCAAGCGCGATGACCTCGCCCGCGAGCGGCCCATAGGCCTGGTCCGGGATCGCGAGCGCGATCGATACGAACAGGGCCGTCGCGAACAGCAGCAGCGTCTGCGCCGCGCGGTTCCGCAGCTCCGGCGAGGGCGCGATCACGTCGATCCTGATCGAGACCGCGACGAATAGGAGCCCGGTCAGGCTGGCGGCAGCCGCTCCGACGACCGTGGCGAATGTTGCCCAATCCTCCACGACGCCATCGTGCACGTCGCGGCAGACGGATCGCCCTCACAGACCGATCTCGCGGAAACTGACCTCCCGCCCGGTAACGCCAGGCGAGGGCGCTACCGACCACGCGCCACGACGCCACGCGATACGAGTTCCGTCGGCCAGGCGCGCGACCGCCCGCCCGACCCGCGGCTCGCCCCACAGAGTTGCGACCAGCGGCCGCTCACCCTCCGGAACGTCTCCCAAACCCCGCGCCACGTGGGCCGCTGGGTACGTGACCACGATCGAGCCGGCGCGGACCCAGACCGGGATCCGCTCGAGCGGCGCGCCGACCACGACCTCGCCGCCACCGTGCACCCGCTTCCGGGACCACGTCTCGATCCAGTCTCCTCGTGGCAGCGCCACCTCGCGCTCGCGCGTCTCGTCGTCGAGTACCGGCGCCACCCACAACGCCGGCCCGTAGCCGTAGGCGTCGCCGATCGCCCAGCCCCGCGGATCGGCGGGATCGGTCAGGCACAACGGCCGGATTACCGGCAGTCCCGTCCGGGCGGCGGTGTCCGCGGCGGCGCGCACGTACGGCACGAGCTGCTCGTGCAGCAGCACATACGCGCGATACAGCTCGAGCACGTGCTCTGAGTAGTTCCACGGCTCCTGCGGCATCCGGCCGTGGGCGTGCATGAGCGGCGTGAAACAGCCGAACTGCACCCAGCGCACGAGCAGCTCGGGTGGGCAGCGCTCGACCAGGCGGTGCCCGAGATACCCGCCGACGTCGTGCGACCAGTTCGAGAAGCCGCTGCAGGCCGCCGACAGCGACGCGACGACGAGCACGCGCAGCGACCAGAAGTCCGACGCCTGATCACCGGCCCACGTCAGGCCCAACGCCTGCTGGCCCGCCCACCCGCTACGCGCGAACAGGACCCCCTCCCCCGGATGGACCTCGTCGAGCGCGCGCTGCAGGCTCATTCGGTGAAGGCCGCCCAGCGCCCACGCCGCCTGCGCCCCGGTCCGACCGTCCGCGAACCGGACCTGCTCCGGCAGGTAATAGCCCTCCCCGTCGTCGGCCTTGATCCCCTCGACGCCGAGCTCGAGCACTCGCTTGGCCTGCTCGCGCCACCACTCCTCGGCCGCGACACTGGTGAAGTCGACCGGCGATCCGGTCCCCATCCACCACTGAGTCACGAACGGCTCAGCCGCCCCGGGACCCGACCTCGAACCCGGATCCGGACCCGAATCCGAACCCGAACGAACGAAGTGCCCGCCGGCCACCCCCGGCGCGTAGTTCGGCGCCGGCTCGCGGTGAAGCCGCTCGGACTCGGGCTGGGGCGGGATCTGCCCGTCGCGCGAGTCGGTGTTGACCCACGGAGTCACCCACAAGACGGTGCGCACGCCGTCCGAGCGCATGCGGCGGATCAACCCGGGAGCGTCGGGGAACTGGTACGGGTTGAACTCCCAGGTGTTGTATTGCGTCGCCCACGGCGAATCGATCACGATCGCGTCCACCGGGATCTCGTGCCGGCGCAGGCCCTCGTAGTCGTCGACCACGTCGTCCTGGTGGCCGTACACGTCACGGCTCTTCCAGAACCCGTAGCCCCACTCCGGCAGGACCGCCGGAAACCCGGTCAGGCGGCAGAACCGGCGCAGCTGCGAAGCCGGCGTGGGGTCGCACACCAAGTGCATTCGCAGCGGACCAGCGCTCCACCGAGTCGACGCCGAGACCCGCTCACCGCTCAAGTCAAACTGGACGCCGTTCGCCTCGGACTCGATCCAGACCGCGTATCCGCGACTCGAGACCAACCAGGGAACCGGCGCGCAATCGCCCTGCGGGATCCCGCCGCCGGCGAGCAGCTCGGCCGGGCAGTCGGGCCCGGTGTACCGCCGGTCGGCGCCGAGCTGGACCATCCTGCCCGCCTGGTCGAACTGGGTGCCGTGCCGCGCGCCCAGACCGACGAACCGCTCGTCCGAGCGCCGGCGCCAGTCGAGTGCCACTCGCAGCGGCTCGCCCTCCGGCGCGACCTCGAAGCGAACTCGGTCGTCGCCCAGAATCCGCACGTCAAGCAGCGCGCGCCGGCCCCCGGCCATCTCCACCGTCAGCGTCGCCCCGTCAACGGAGGAGCGGCGCACGACCGCCGCCCGCGCGCGCTCGACCGGAGCCAGTTCCTCGTGCGCGACGACCCCTTCGGTGAACTGGATGAAGTTGTCGTGGACGGCGCCATCGGCCACCCACGCGCCGAGCGATCTGACCAACCGGCGGCCGGCTCGGCGAACGGTCAGTTCGAATGGCTGGAGAGCGATCTCTACCCGCAGACGGCCGCGCTCCAGAACGAGCGCGTCGCTATCAGACAACAGAATCGGACCCTCAGGGGGCATACCGCCAAGGTTCTCGCAAACCCTCGCGATCCCATGCCGGCGGTAACAGAAACGTCACAGGACGTGACCTCGTTCTTCACTGACCCCCGCGTTTGCAGGGTGATCCTCAATGTCATGAACGAAACCAGTCGCGCCGACCTGCATGTCCACTCCTCGGCCTCGCAGATCTCCAAGCTGGGCGTCCAGCGGTCGCTGAAGATCCCCGAGTGCGCAACCGAGCCGCTCGAGGTCTACGAGCTCGCCAAGCGTCGGGGAATGGACTTCGTGACGATCACCGATCACGACACGATCGACGGAGTGCTGTCGCTCGGTCACCTGCCCGACACGTTCATCTCGGAGGAGCTGACCGCTTCCTTCAAGGGCGAGCCCCAGGCCGTGCACGTGCTCTGCTACGGGATCACTCCCGACGACCACGAGTGGCTCCAGGCAAACCGTGACGACGTCGAGGCGTGCGCAGCGTACATGCACGACCACGAGCTCACCGCGGCCCTCGCTCACCCCTTCTATGCCGTCGCCGCGCCGCTCACCGCGCGCCACCGGCGGCGCCTGGCCGAGCTGTTCCCGATCTGGGAGACGCGCAACGGCTCGAGGGCCAAGGAGCTGAATCTGCCGGCGTTCGTGTACATCGAGACCCACGGGGGAACCGCCATCGGAGGGTCCGATGACCACGCCGGAATCGATATCGGACGGACGTTCACCGAGACCCCGCGCGCCCGTACCGCGCAGGAGTTCCTCGCGAACGTCCGCGCCGGAAACGCGACCGCGCATGGGCAGCAGGGCAGCGCCGCCAAATGGGCGCACGCGGCGATGGCCCTAGCGATCCGGTCGCTCGGCGACGGCGACGCGCCGGCTCGTCCGGATCCCGCTTCGGTACTGAAGATCGTCGAGCGGGTCCTGTGCGAAGGCGACGCCCGCCACGGCAGCGGCGGTGCCGACCTCGAGGCCAAGGACGCGCTCGCGCTGCTGCGCGCTTGGCTGGTGGCGATGGACCTCGACGTCGACGAGCACAAGCTGCTGACCCAGCTTCAGGAGGGGGAGCTCGGCCACGCGGACCTCGACCGGCGGGCTCGCCGCGTGCACGAGCGAAAGCTCGCCGCGGTCGTGCACGACACCGTCGCCGGCCTCGAGCAGGGACGAGCTGACGGCACTCGCAGCGCGCTCGCCCTGTTCGATGCCTGCATCCCGGCGATCCCGTACGCGGCGGCATCGGCCTTCCTCGGGCGTGAGAAGGCCAAGCTGGCGCGCAGCGACGGCGATCGCCCGCGCGTGGCGCTGGTGGCCGACGGCATCGGCTCGATGCACGGCGTCACGCATACGCTTCAGCAGATCCGGGCCCACGGCGTCCGCGGGTTCGACGTCGAGGTGATCGGCACCGACGCCGACGTCGACCGCCGGCTGAGCGCGGTCGCCGAGATCGATGTCCCGTTCTACCCCGGGCTCGAGATCGGCGTCCCCACCGTCCCCGCGATCGTCGACGCGCTCGCCGAGGGGCGCTACGACATCGTCCACGTGTGCTCGCCGGGTCCGGCCGGGATCGGCGCCTTGCTGCTCGCGCGGGTGCTCGAGCTGCCGTGCGTCGGCAGCTATCACACCGAGCTCGCCGCCTACGCCGCGCTCCGCACCGGGCACGCCGAGGTCGAGATGCTTGGCCAACTGGGGGCTCGAGCATGTTCTACGGGGCATGTGACGTCGTGCTGTCGCCGAGCCGGGCCAGTGACGATCGCCTGGGCGAGCTGGGGATCGCGCCCGAGCGGATCCGGCGCTGGGATCGCGGCGTCGACCTGAAGCGCTTCGACCCCGCCCACCGTGACGAGCATCTGCTGCCGGGCGAGATCAACCTGCTGTATGCCGGACGACTGAGCAGCGAGAAGGGAGTCGACCTCCTCGCCGACGCGTTCCTCGAAGCTCGCCGCCGCGATCCGCGCCTGCACCTGGCGCTCGCGGGCGGCGGCCCTGAGGAGGAGCTGCTCCGCGCCCGGCTCGGCGAGCACGCGACGTTCCTCGGATGGCTGTCCGGAGACGCCCTCGCGCGCGCCTACGCCAGCGCCGACGCGTTCCTGTTCGCGAGCTCCACCGAGACGTTCGGTCAGGTGGTGCTCGAAGCGCAGGCAAGCGGGCTGCCGGTGGTCGCGGTCGACCGCGGCGGGCCCGCATGCCTGATCGAGCATGGTGAGACGGGGCTGCTCGCTGCCCCCGACGTCAATGCTCTCGCAGACGCCGTGGTTCCACAGTGATTGGTACTCCACTTCTAGCTGAGCGCATAAGTCGCGGCGCGCTGGCGGCGGTGCGGGGGCGCAGCTGGGAAGCTGCGCTTGACCGCCTCGCCGCCGCCTATCGCATCGCGCTTTCCGCGCACGCCGATCAGCGGCTCGCGCGCGGCGTCGCATAGCGGCCCTGCCAGCGGGTCAAAAGGAGCCGTAGACATATCCGTAGCCCTCGCCATAGCCGCCGTAGCCGCCCTGGCCGTAGCCATAGCCGCCGTCACCGTAACCACCGGCGCCATAGCCGTAGCCTCCGTAGCCGCCATAGCCGCCCGGATAGCCGCCGTAGCCGTAACCGCCGTCACCGTAGCCGCCGTTGCCATCGCCACCGGACGATCCACTCGTCTGTGAGGACGAGGACCCGGCGCCGCTCTGCTGCCACGCCACCGAGAACGAAGATCCGTCGGAGGACAGCGACGAGGGCGTCGCGCCGGCCGAGTTCTGGCCGGATCCGTAGCTGACCTCCGTAGCGCCGCCCGCGCCGAGCGCGATCGGCTGCGCGGTCCAGCTGGGGTCGGAGATCGTGCCGGTATGGCCATTCGCCGTCGCGGTCGAATTGCTGAAGTCCACCGTGCCGAAGTCAGACAGCGGCAGCGGGGTGCAGGAGCCCGACCCGTCGCACTGCGACGGCGCCTCGGCGATCCATTCGGCACTCGAAGTGTCCGGGTTGGGCGACTGAATCGTCTTCGAGAACGACTGTCCGGTCGTCTTGTCGGTCAGCGAGAACGACGTGTTCGAGCCGTTCACGCTGACGCTGGCCGTGATGTGGTCGCCCGGATGGATCGAGAGGTTCAGCTGAACCGGCGCCGCGGGCACGAGCTCGTACCACGCGTAGTACTGGGTCCCGTTACCGGTGCAGTCTCCCTGCGTCCCGATCTGCTCGAGCGATGTCGAGGACCCGTCGCCGAGCGACGACTGCCCGAACGACGACGATGAAGACCCGCCGGAGCCGCCGATGCCAACCCAGAAGGCGGCATAGTCCTGGCCTGAGCTGCATTTCGACGTGGGCTGGACCCAGCTGCCGGAGACGTTCGAGAACTGCGTACTCGAATCCGAGCCTCCGACGACGTAGCCAGCCCAGTTCTGGCTCACCTCCTCATTCGCGGCGCTCGTCGCGGCGTCCGCGGAGCCGGCCGACAGGCCAGTGATGGCGGCGGCCGTGGTGAGAGTTGCCAACAGGGTGCGATATTTCATGCGTCCCACTGTCGACAGCGCAAGTAAGAGCGGCTGACGAGCTCCCGAAGAGCCGCTTATGGACTCCAGAAGAGCTCGATATGAGCCCGTCCAGGCCCGCTCGACCGAGCCCGCCCAGGCCGCTCGGCGGAGTCCGGCGCGGTGGCGGGCGAACATCGGGCACTCGGACTGCGGCATCAGCGTGCGACGTCGCAGGCGTCGTGCATAACGCGTCACCGGACCCGTCTCGACGGCGGCCTTGCCGTGCTCGTGCACGCCCCACATGCCGCCACGGCACGGCCGCCGCCCAAGCGGGCCAGTTGCCGTGTCGTGCAGGTCGAGGTGGCGCCGCGACCCCCGCACGTCCCTTTCAGATGCCGCGTTCGCGCGGTCCGCCGCCCGGCCTCAGGCGGACCGGATGTCCGTCCTCGTCGTCGCCGCGCCGACCGCCGCCACCGACTCGAGCTGCGGCGGCGCCACCGCGGTGCAGCCGCCACCCTGGTCCTTGGCCGCGTACAGCGCGAGGTCGGAGCGGCGCAGCAGCTCGGGCAGCTCCTCCCGGCGATCCCACACCGCGACGCCGGCCGAGAACGCCTCCTGCTCGGGCGTCGAGTCGCGGAGCCGGTCGATCGCGGTCAGCGACCCGGTCAGCGTCGAGTTCGTCAGCAGCGCCACGAACTCGTCGCCACCGAGCCGCGCGACGACGTCGCCGGCGCGCAGGGTCGCGCGGATTCGCTCGGCGGTGTCGCGCAGCGCGCGGTCACCCTGCTCGTGGCCGAGCTCGTCGTTGAGCTCCTTGAAGTTGTCGAGGTCGAGCGTCACCAGCGTGATCGGGTTGCCGCTGCGCGCCGCCCGCGCGAGCTCGCGCGGCGCGTTGTACCGCCAGCCGCGGCGGTTGAGCAGGCCGGTGAGGTCGTCGACCACGGCCTCGTGCGCGAATCGCTGGGCGAGCGTCGCCAGCTCTCGCGTGACCGCGCGCAGCGAGCCCGCCACCGCGATCCCGATCAACGTCAGCAGCGAGGCGTGGCCCCAGCTGCGCGGGTACGCCGGCGCCCCGATCAGCACCATCGGCAGCGCGCAGCATGCCGCGAGCACGACCATGCCCGCCACCAGCTCGACATCGGTCGCCTCGAGCCCGAACCACACCATCGCCATGATCACCAGCACCGAGTAGCCGGACGCCGCGCCGCCGCTGTAGGCCTGCATCAGCGTCAGCGCCGGGATCAGCCCGAACGCCGCCGCCCAGAACGCGAGCTGGCGCCGGCGGGGCACCAGGGCGACCACCAGCGACGCGATGCAAGCGGCGATCGCGCCGGCGAAGAAGACTGGCCGATGCGTCGATGTTTCGGTGGCGGCGGCTATCGCCACCGGCAGGACGGTGCCGATGATGGCGAATACGACCAGGCGGAGCCTGCCGTGGGGGCGCAATGACCTGGATCCCATCAGTACTCGAATCGGCGGCCCGCGGAGAAACTTGAGAAGGAAAGAGTAAGTTTGCCCCGCTCGTGCGTGCCTTTCGGCGCGCCGGCGGCCGGGCGACAGGAGGCGGCCGGTCCGCGGCGAACCTGTCGGCGTGACCACGGGCCGGCTCGAAGCGTTCTCCGACGGGGTGATCGCGGTGGCGATCACGCTGCTCGTTCTGAACATCCAGGTGCCCACCCCAGCCGCTGCCGGCCGGGACCACGCTCGCCCACGAGCTCGGCGCCAACTGGCCGGTGTACGCCGCGTACGTAACGTCGTTCCTGACGATCGGGATCATCTGGATCAACCACCACGTGATGATCCGGCGTCTGCGGGAACCCGACCACATGATCCTGTTCCTGAATCTGCTGCTGCTGATGAGCATCGCGGTGCTGCCGTTCGCCACCAGCCTGATGGCCGCCTACCTGCGCGAGAGCAGCGGTCAGCACCTCGCTGCCGCGATCTACAGCGGGTCGCTCCTGTTGATGGCGGTGTGCTTCGCCGCGCTGAACCGCGCACATCCTGCTCGTCAAGCCGCACCGGCTCCGCGAGCCGCTCTCGGCCGCAGCGCCGGCGCCAGATCCTCGTCCGCAGCGCCACCGGCGTGATCCCGTACGCGGTCGCCACGGCGTTGGCGGCCGTGTCGCCGTACGTGACGCTCGCGATCTGCGCCGGGCTGGGAGTGTTCTACGCGTTCCCGATCGCAGCGGCGGGTCACCCGCCGAGCCCGGTCAGTCCCCACCACGCGCCGAGCACGCGCCGCCAGTTGTCCCAGGCGATCTGCTCGAGCTCGTGCTCGTCGAACCCGGCGCCGGCGAGCGCGTCGAGCAGCTTCGGCGTCCCCGCCACGTCCCCGAGCGGCGCCGGGATCGTGGCGCCGTCGTAATCGGATCCGAGCGCCACGTGGGCCACCCCGATCCGGTCCGCGACGTACCGCGCATGCTCCGCGATCAGCGACAGCGGCGTGTCCGGGTCATCCTCGAAGTCGACCCGCAGGAACGGGACCGCGAACACGATGCCGACCAGTCCGCCCGACCCGGCGATCGCGTCGAGCTGCGAATCCAACAGGTTGCGCGACGTCGGGCACAGCGCGTGCACGGCCGAGTGGGTGGCGACGACCGGCCCCGCGTCGAGCTTGGCGACGTCCCAGAAGCCCGCCTCGTTCAGATGGCTGACGTCGATCATGATCCCGAGCTCGCCGCAGCGCCGGACGAGCGCGCGGCCGGCGTCGGTGAGCCCGGGGCCGGTGTCGGGCGAGGAGGGCGAGATGAACGGCACCCCGTGCGCGAATGCGTTGGGCCGGCTCCACACCGGCCCGACCGAGCGCAGGCCCGCCTCGTACCACAACTCGAGCGCCTCGAGGCCCGGGTCGATGGCCTCGGCGCCCTCGAGGTGAAGCACCGCCGCCGGCGGCCCGGCCTCGTCGTCGCGCACGCGATCGAGATCCGCGCCGGACCTGGCGAGGCGCACATGGCCCGCCCGCTCGAGCGCGACCAGCCTTCCCGCCACCGCGCTCGCGTCGGCGGCCGCCACCGGGTGCTCGACCGGCGGCGCCGGCTCGAACTCGAGGATCCCGTCGTCCCGCGGCAGGGGATGATCGCGCCCTCCGCCCGGCGACTCCGTGAACACCGAGAAGATCGCCCCGCGCACGCCGCCGGCGCGCATCCGCGGGAGGTCGAGGTGACCGCCGGGCCGGCCTTCGGCCAGCAACGCGTGATCGTCGCTGGTGAGGGCATCGTTGTGCCCGTCGAACACCGCCACCACGGCCGTCACTCTGGCACGGTCGTGGGCACGTCGACCGCCGGGAGGCCGTCGATGCTGCGGGTGTTCTTCTCGCGCTGGTATTCGAGCAGCGCCTCCGGGCCGCCGACGCGGACCTTCTTCGCCGCCCACAGCTCCATGTGCGGCCGGTTCTCCTCGAGCTTCATCACCGGCACCCCGTAGCCGCAGGAGTCGGCGATCCGGTCGACCTCGACGAGCACGATCGCGCGCCGCGCCTCGAGCGTCGCGGGCTCGGTGAAGCCGCCCATCTCCATGAGGTCGCCGAACCGCCCCTCAGACGCGAGCACCACCTCGCCCCGCCCATGCAGCCGCACGATCCGCGGCGGTCCTTCGAACGCGCACAGCATGATCACGATCCGCCCGTTCTCGCGCACGTGGGCGATCGTCTCGGCGCCGCTGCCGATCAGATCGAGGTAGGCCACGCTCGTCGGCGTTAGCACCCGCAGGCTGTCGATCGGTCCCTTGGGCGAGACGTTCACGCGCCCGTCCGCGTCGAGCGGAGCGCTGCCCACGAAGAACATCGATTGCCGGAAGATCCAGCGCTCGAGCTGTTCGTCGATGACGTCGAAGACCTTGCCCATCCGTTAGAAGGTTACGGGTCCCATTAGCATCGATCCGTGACCGCGACGGCATCAGCCGCCCTCGAGCGTGACCTGACGGCGCTGCTCGGCGCCGGCGCGGTCCTGCCGGGCAGCACGCGCGCGTACCTGACCGACGCCACCGAGAGCCGCAACCTCCGCGGCAAGGCCGACGCCATCGCGCTACCCGCCGATGCGCAGCAGGTTGCCCACGTCGTCGCCTGGTGTTACGACCACGACGTCTCGATCATTCCCCGCGGCGGCGGCAGCGGGTTCGCCGGCGGAGCCGTTCCGCTCGATGGCGGCGTCGTCCTGAGCCTCGAACGCCTGAAGAAGATCAGGCATCTCGACCCCGGGCTGTGGCGCGCCGCGGTCGAGGCCGGCGTCGTCACCGCCGACCTGCGCCGCCGCGCGCGTGAGAACGGGCTGTTCTACCCGCCCGACCCCGGCTCGGCCGAGCAGTCCCACCTCGGCGGCAACATCGCCACCAACGCCGGCGGGCCGCACGCGTTCAAGTACGGCGTGACAGGCGCCTGGATCACCGGGCTCGAGTTCGTGCTCGCTCCCGGCGAGCTCGTCCGCGTCGGTGGACCGCTCCGCAAGGACGTCGCCGGCTACGACCTCAAGTCGCTGATGATCGGCTCCGAAGGGACGCTCGGGAGTCGTCACCGCCGCCTGGGTCAAGATGATCCCCGCGCCCGAGGTGGCGCTGCCGCTGGCCGCGGTCTACCCGGACAGCGCGACTGGCTGTGCCGCGATCGAGATGGTGCTCGGGAGCGGCATCGTGCCGGCGGCGCTCGAGTATCTCGACGCGGGAGCGGTACAGGCGACGCGCGGCGCGTTCCCGGTGGAGATCCCCGACGAGGCGGGGTTCATGGTGATCGCGGACGCCGACGGATCGCCGGAGGAGGCGGCCCGGGTCCACGCGGAGCTGACCGAGGTGCTCGGCGAGAACGCGCTCGCGATCCACGCCCCGACCGAGGCGAGGGAGATCGGCGCGCTGTGGCGCTGGCGCGACGGCGCGTCGCTGGCCGTCACCGCGCAGCGTGGCGGCAAGGTCTCCGAGGACATCGTCGTCCCGGTCGACCGCCTCCAACAGGCGATCGACGGCACGGTCGAGATCGGCCGCCGGCACGACATCGAGGCGTGCAGCTGGGGGCACGCCGGCGACGGCAACCTCCACTCGACGTTCATGATCGACCTCGACGAGCCGGCCGACCTCACGCGAGCCGAGCACGCCGCCGAGGATCTGTTCGCACTCGCGGTCGAGCTAGGCGGGTCGGTGTCCGGCGAGCACGGGATCGGACTGGTCAAGAACGGTCAGATCGCGCGGCAGTGGGAGCCGGCGGCGGTCGCGATGCACGAGGCGATCAAGCGCGCGTTCGATCCGAAGGGCCTGCTCAACCCGGGCAAGAAGCTGGGGAAACCGGCCCCGAGAGGCACGCACACCGACACCTGACCGAGCCGGATTCCCTTAAGGGAATCCGCCGCAGCGATGGCCGCAGCGCATAGCGCGTCGAGGCGGATTCCCCGATCAGCGGAGATGGTGCCGGTGCGCCACCGCGGCCGCCTGCGTCCGGCTCCGTACCCCGAGCTTCGACAGGATCCTCGAGACGTGCACGCTCGCGGTCTTTTCGGCCATGTACAGCGACGCGCCGATCTGCCGGTTGGTCGCGCCCTCCGCCACCAGCGCCAGCACCTGCCGCTCGCGCGCGGTCAAGCCGAACGGATCCTCGCCGGCGTCATCGGATCCTGCGCCGGCCGACCCGCTCGCCGCCGCGCCGCCGTCCTCGCCGAGCTCGAGCCGCGCCCGCTGGGCGAGCGTCACCAGCTCGTCTTCAAGCCACCGCGCCCCGAGCCGCCGCGCGTCCGCCAGCGCCGGGCCGGCGGCCGCGCAGGCCGCCTCCCGGTTGCCCGCCTCGCTGTACGCCTCGGCCGCTCGCCACAGGGAGTACGCCTGCACGTACGGTCTCGACAGCGCCTCCCATTCGCGCGCCGCCTTGGTCCACAACGCGGGGTCGCTCTTGCCGCGGGCGCGAGCCAGCTCCGCGGTCCCGACCGCGCGCCACGCGATCTCGACCGTCCCGCCTTCCTGCGCGGCCGCGCGGAGGCGTTGCATGTGGATTCGCGCCCGCGCGACGGCGTCGCGCTCGTCGGCCTTCTCGCGCAGGTCGCGGGCCCGCTCGGCGATGTCCGCCTCGATCCGCATCCCCGCCGCGGTGGCGCGGGCGATTCGCATCACGTCGTCGGTGCACAGCTCCATCCGGTCGAGCGCGTGGGTCACGGCAGCGCGAGCGCCCGCGAGGTCTCGCTGGCGCCGGCGAAGCTCTGCCTGCAGCGATCCGAACGCGCCGATCCACTGCGGCTCGGACGATCTCGCCACGAGCGGCTCGAGCGCCTCGAGGCACTCGGCCGCCGTCTCGTCGTCGCCGACGCCGAGCGCCTGGTCGGCCTCGCGCTGATAGCGGAACATCAGCTGCCGGCCGACGAGCTGGGGCGTTGGGGCGGCGGCGTCCAGGTGAACCCGCGCGGCCTCCCAGTCCCCCGCCTCGAACGACAGATCGGACACGGTCAGAGCCATCCAGTCCTGCGGGCGACCGGCGCGACCCGACACCGCCAATAGCCCCTCCTTGGCGGTCTCGAGCGCCTGCGGCGTGCGCCCGGCGAGGCTCAACGTGTCGGCCAGGTTCGAGTACGCGGTTCCGAGCCCGTCGATGTCATCGTCCTCCCGCGCGATCTCGATCGCGCGCCGCAGCGACGTGACGCCCTCGTCGATCGACCCGGTCACGATCCCGGCCATCCCGAGCGTGTTCAGGACCTCGCTCTCCGAGCGCCGGTCGCCGGCGGCGATAGCCGCGTTGAGCGCCTCCCGGCCCTCCTTCAGAGACTCGCGGTAGCGGCCGCGCAGATAGCGGATGCGCGCGGTCCAGGCGAGCAGCGAGGCGCGCTCGGCACTGACCTCGTCCGCCGGGACCATCGACAGCGCGCGCTCGGCCGTCTCGACCGCATCGGCGCCCCGGTTGAGCGACCACTCCACGCGCGACAGCCGTACGAGCAGCTCGGCGTAGCGGCGTGGGTCGACGTTCTCGTCGAGCTCCTTCAGCGCGCGCTCGAGCAACACCCCGGCCCGCGATCGATCGCCGGCGACTCCGTGCGCCGCCGCCGCGATCACGAGCAGCTCGACGTGGTCGAGCGGGATCATCTGGTCCGCGTCGGGGACGCGCGGCCACAGGTCGAGCGCGCGCTCGGCGAGGTCGGCGGCGTCGCCGTAGGCGTGCACCTCGCGCGCGGCGAGCGCGGCCTGGACGGTGGCGCGCAACGCGGCCGGCTGGTCGCCGGCGGTCGCGTAGTGGCGGGCGATCGCCGAAGCGAGCTCGACGCCGTGATCGTTCTCGTAATCGGCGCGGTCCTCGAACGCCCGCGCCAGCGCGAGGTGCAGCTCGCCCCGCTCGCCCGGAAGCAGGTCGTCGTACATCGCCTCGCGCAGCAGGGCATGACGGAAGCTCAAGCGATTCTGGTTGCACGCCACCAGCACCTGCTCGGCGACGGCCTCGCGCAGCGCCAGGTGCAGCGCGTCGGGCTCGATTCCGGACACCTCGGCGATCATCGGCTCGTCGAGCGAGCGGCCGGCTGCGATCACGCGCGCTGCCGATTGCGCGTCGGCTGACAGCCGCTCGATCCGAAGCATGAACGCGTCGCGGAGACTCTGGGGAGCGGCGCCCCGACCGTCGAGCCCGGCCGCCAGCAGTTCCTCGGTGTACAGCGGGTTGCCCTCGCTGCGCTCCCACAGCCGCTCGACGAGCTTGTCGCTCGGCGGCTCCCCGAGGATGTCCGCCAGTGCCTCGGCCAGCTCGTCGCGGTCGAACGGCTCGAGCTCGACGCGGCGCGCGCGGTCGAGGCGATCGAGTTCGGACAGCAGCGTCCGCAACGGATGACGGCGGTGGAGTTCGTCGGTCCGGTAGCTGAGCACCAGCACCACGCGCTCGCGCCGCAGGCTGCGCACGAGGAAGTCGACGAATGTGCGCGTCGAGCGGTCGGCCCAGTGGAGGTCTTCGAGCACCAGGACCACGGGTTGCTCCTCGCCGAGCAGGTCGAGCAGCTCGAGCAGGCCCTCGAAAAGGCGCACCTGCGCCGAGGGATCGTTGCCGTCAGAGCCCCCGGCCTCGTCGTCGAGGCCTGGGAGCATCGCGGCCAGCTGGGTCCGACTACCCCGGCCGAGCGCGTCGAGTGCCGGGTGTCGCGCGCGGACCAGCGGCCGCAGCGCCCCGATCAGCGGGGCATAGGGAAGCTCGCCGTCGGCTTCCTCGACGGCCTCGCCCCGGAGCACCAGCGCGTCGCCCTCGCTGGAGCGTCGCTCGAACTCCCGGATCAGTCGTGTCTTGCCGACGCCGGACTCACCGCTCAGCAGAACCGCGGCCGGCGAGCCGCGTTCCGCTTCACGCAGGGCGAGCTCCAGCTCCTCGAGTTCCCCGGTGCGCCCGACGAAGTGACTTGAGGTGACCCTCGCGCGCATATGAGAAGTATCGCGAGAAGCCACGACGGGCCCCGCGGCGGGACTCGCCGGCGTACTCGCTGGCCCGCTGGCGCTGCTCCGCCACTCGCCGCGTTTCGTCGATTCGCTGTTGTCCAACGGCTTGAGAAATGGTGGGATGCATTCTTCGCTCCTGTCGTCCGAGTGCGCCCTGGAATTCACATTGACCAGGTTGAGCTAAGACCGGCCCGGCGACATCGGGCGAACGCAGTCGATCAGCGCGCCCCACCCCTTAGCTGGCGCGCCCGACCCCTTAGTCGCCTCGCGCGAGCCACGCCAGCCACGCGAGGCCCCTGCCCTCGACCCCGTCGAGATCGACGCCGGTGAGCTCGGAGATGCGAGCGATCCGGTCGCGCAGCGTATTGCGGTGGACGTGCAGCACAGCGGCCACGCGACCCTTCTCGAAGTTGTTTTTGATTAAGGCGTCCAGGGTGCGGACAAGCTCGGGGTGACCGCCATCGAGCGGGCTGTAGACGCGAGCACGGATTTGACTCGCGATGCGCGGCGAGCTGGCGAGCATGAGCGCCGGCAGGTAGTCGCCGACCTCGATCTCGCCTGAGTCCCCGCGCCCTGTGGCGAGCGCCACCGCGCCGCGCAGCTCCTCGAGTACGTGCCCCCGTTCGGCGCCGATCGCCGGGGGAGCATGCGCGACCACCGCGCGCGCGTCGAGCCCGAGTCCGCGCCACGGTCGCGTGAGGTTGGAAAGCCCGATCACGCGACGCCCTTCTGACGCCGCCAGCGCGTGGCGGCGGCGAAGGCTGGCCGCGAGCTCGTCGTGACGCTGCGCCGAGCCGTCCGGAATCGCGATCACGAACGGCCACGCCGCCCGCTCGATCCGGAAGCCGATCCGCTCGGCAAGCTGCTGGTCCTCGGTCAGCGTCTCCCGCTCGGCCGCGATCCGCGCCAGCAGGTCACGCGCCGCCGCCTCCTCGGCCCCTGGGGCGCGCCGCTTCGCGGCCGCGCCGTAGACCTCCGAATAGATGCGCGACACGCGGTCCACGTACTCGAACAGCAGGTCCGCGATCTCGACCAGCGCCGGCCGCTCGGCGTCGGTGGCGGCCTCGAGGATCGCCCGCCAGGCGAACCTGGCCCCCCGCCTGAAGCTCGCGGCGATCATGTCCGCCGGGAAGCCCTCGTCCGCCCGCGCGCGGGCGTGCTCGCGGAACACGGCGATCTCGTCCTCGCCGGGCGGTGCGCCGTCCGCGAGCCAGCGGATCACGAGGTCGAGGTTCCAGCGCACCCAGGCCCGGACCTCGTCCCGTCGGTGGTGAAGCTGCTCGAACGCCGGCTGCTCCCAGAAGCTGTCGAGCACCCGATCGGTGAACAGTTCGAGATCGGCCCGCTCGATGATCCGGGTCAGAACCTCGCCGCGCGTGAGCGCCTCCATCTGGCGAAGTATGGACCCTGACTGTGCATTTGCACAGTGGCATCGCTCCAGAAACGTGCGTGCTGACGGAGTGCGGCGTTGGCGGGGCGGGAACCATTGCCGTAGAGGCTTCCGATTCCAGGTTCGAGGCTTCACCATCGCAATGACAGGGAAATCTCTGGTAGGGCTGGTGGCCGCGGTTGGCGTGCTCTGCGGGGGGCACGTCATGACCGCGGCCGCAAAGCCGCCGACCACCTTCAGTCCGGTCGTCGAGGCGCAGAACTTCTCGATCACGCAGCAGCGCCAAACGATCTACGACACGCCGCAGTACCAGGCGCAGCTCGCGGCCGACAGCGCCGCCGGCACCGCGCAGGCGCTCGCCACCGAGGCCGCCGACCCGGGGCGCTTCTTCACCGATGACCTCTGCTGGAACCTCGCGAATGGCTGCGCCGGCGACATCCGCCTGAACAACTGGGCCACCAACGGTTACGGACTCGTCCGGCCGGTCCTGTTCACCGCCCGCGACGGCGCCACGATCTCAGGCCACGTTTGGGCGACCGTCGCCGGGCCGGCGAAGCGGCCGGGCATCGTGATCACCGACGGATCGGTCCAGGCCGACGAGCAGATGTACTGGTACGCCGCCCAGGCGCTGGCCAAGGCCGGCTACGTCGTGCTGACCTTCGACCCCCAGGGCCAGGGCCAGTCGGACATCTTCGGCCAGTCGCCCGACCAGGACGAGGGCGTCCCCGCGCAGACGGCCGGCACCCCGTTCTACGACGGGACCGAGGACGCGATCGACTTCCTGCTCTCGACCCCCCGGCAGCCGTACGAGCCCGTGCCCAGTTGCACCACCGGCACCAGCCACGCCGCCAAGCAGACCTCGCGCGTGGCCTCCGGGCTCGATGCCGCCTACAACCCGCTGTGGCAGCTGCTCGATACGTCCGAGATCGGCCTCGCCGGCCATTCCTACGGCGCCGCCGGCGTCTCCTACATCGGCCAGTGGGATCCGCGCGTCAAGGCGATCGTCGCGTGGGACAACCTCGGCGGCCCCGGCCCGAACGATTCGCCGGTGCCCGGCGCGGCGCCGGGCAGCGCCGTCGCAGACGATCGGCGAGAACGGCTGCCCCGCCGATCCGGCCGACCGCACCACGGTTCCGATCACCAAGCCGGCGCTCGGCATGTCCGCCGACTACGGCCTCCCGCCCGCGCCGAACACCTCGCTGCCCGATCCCGAGGGCAAGTCGACGTGGTCCTTGAATTACTCGAAGGCCGGCGTCGACACCGGCGAGATCGTGATCCGCGGCGGCTCCCATCTGGACTTCAGCTTCATCCCCAACCAGGCATTCGGCGCCTCGCTGCGAGGGCCGGACCTGATCGCGTGGTACACAACCGCCTGGTTCGACAAGTACCTCAAGCACGCCCCCGGGGCCGACGCGCAGCTGTTGACGGAGCGGTGGCGGGACGACCCGATCGAGGCCGGGATCGACCCGAACCACGACGGCAACGCGTTCTCGTTCTACTACTACTCGCGGCTCGACATCCACCTCGCGAGCGGGCAGCCGTGGGACTGCGAGGACCTGCGCGACGCGTGCCCGGGGATGGTCCCCCACAGCGACGACGGGTTCCCGGGAACCTACTCGTACCTCAAGGTCGACACCAGCCCCGACGGCAGCTAGGCGTCTCACCTCAACGTTCTAGTCAACCGTGAGGACGGCCTTGCCGTTCACGCGCCGACCGAGCAACGCGTCGATCGCCTGGCCGGCCTCACTCCAGGACAGCGTCAGGTCGATGTGCGGGTCGAGCTTGCCCGCCGCGACCAGGTCGGCCAAGCGTCGCAGATCGGAGCCGCCGGTCCGCGTGTGCTCGAGCTCGGCGAAGATGTACAGGCCGTAGACGCGCGCGCGCGGCGCCCGCGCGAACAGCTCCCGCGCCGGATAGGACACGGGCTCGGCGATCGTCGAGGCAAAGCTCACGACCGTGCCGCCAGGCGCGACGCGAGCGATCGCGTGGCCGAGCACCGGACCGCCGACCGCGTCGAGGATCACGTCATACGTCGGGCCGTCGAGGTCGATCTCGGCGATGAGCTCATCCGCCCCCAGCTCCCTCAGCCCCTCGGTCCGGCGCGCGAGCCCGGTGACGTGGGCGCCGGCAAGCCTTGCCAGCTGAACCGCGAACCGGCCGACGCCGCCGCTCGCGCCGGTGATCAGCACGCGCTTTCCGAGAACGAAGCCGCCGACCTCGAGCGCGCGCAGCGCGGTCAACGCCGCCACCGGCAGCGCCGCCGCCTGCTCGAACGACACCGTGTCGGGCAACTCCGCGAGCTGATCGGTCCTGACCGCCGCGAGCTCGGCCCAGGCGCCGGCCTGGACGAGGCCGACGACGCGGGCACCCTCGCCCGGGCCGCTCTTGTCCGCGGCCTGCCGCCTGACCACGCCGGCGACGTCCCATCCGGTGACGGTGCCGGGCTCGAGCGTCTCGAGCCGCCGGGTCTCGCCTCGATTCAGGCTGAACGCCTTCACCTCGACGACCGCCTCGTTGTGGTCCGGCGTCGGGTCGGCGACGTCCGCGATCTCGGCGAACGGCGTTGAGGTCATGGACACGAGCGCGCGCATCGGGCGGGAGGCTATCTGCTCGCTTCGACGAGCTCGCTCCCGCGATTGTCCGCCGGTAGGCTTGCGTCGGTTGCGGCGGCCCCGGCAGGCTCCTCGTGCGCGTCAACGGCCAGACCGAGCTGTCCCGGTTCCAGATGCGCCGCTGTCGCGCGCGCACGTTGGCGTGGGACGCGCCGGCGAGTGCCGGCGTCGGCTACCGGGTGTCGGTGGCGATCAAGATCGGCAAGCGGCCGTGGAGCAGAACCGCGTCGGCGACCGTCGGCGCCGCCCGGCCTGGCGATCCCGGCAGCGTCGGCGTGTGGCTAACGACGGCTGATATGCAGGACGCACTTGCCCCGATGCCGACGATCTCGTTCGGAGCGATCGACCGGTCCATCCCGACGATCGGGGTCTCTGACGCCACCCGCTACCAGCAGATCACCGGGTTCGGCGCAGCCATGACCGACACGTCGGCGTGGCTGCTCTACGACGAGTTGGCGCCCGCCACGCGAGCCCCCGCGATGTCCGCGCTGTTCGGCCCGAGCGGGATCGGGCTCAACTACGTTCGCGTCCCGATTGGCGCGTCCGACTTCACCGCCACCGGGGTCCCGTACACGTACGACGACGTGCCGGCCGGCGAGGTCGACCCGTCGCTCGCCCAGTTCTCGATCGCCCACGACGACGCGTACATCCTGCCGGCGCTGCGGATGATGCTCGAGCTCGACCCGACCGTCGAGATCCTCGCCAGCCCGTGGAGCGCTCCAGCCTGGATGAAGGCCAACGACGCGCTGGACGATCTCGGGTACGCCGGCGTCCTCACCTCCCAGAGCTCCCAGACGTACGCCAACTACCTCGTGATGTTCATCCGCGCGTACGGCGACGCGGGCGTGCCGATCGCGGCGATCACGCCCGAGAACGAGGCCCACACCGCCACGAGCTACCCGGGCATGGATCTCGACGAGGACACATTCATCACCCGAGATCTCGTGCCGGCGTTGCGTGCGGCTGGTCTGAGCACGGCGATGTCCGAGCTCCAGGCGATCGACCCGGCGGCGAGCATGATCATGTCCGAGTGCTCGCCCGGTGTGACCGCGTACCCGACCGCCGAGACGGTGATCGCCAGCTTGCGCAAGGGCGCCCAGGCGGTCGACCTGTGGAACCTCGCGCTCGACCCGACGGACGGGCCTAAGCAGCAGGCGCCCGGCTGCAACCAGTGCACCGGGCTCGTGACGGTCGATGAGCAGTCCGGAACTGCCTCCCTCAACCTCAACTACTTTCAGCTCGGGCAGGTCTCGAAGTTCGTGCAGCGCGGCGCCGTGCGGATCGCCTCCGGCGTCAAGCCGCGCCGGCGCGGACTTGCGTGCTGAAAAAGGGGCCACCAGGACACCTTTTTCAGCACGCATCGCGAACCCGGCGGGACCCGCGCTCAACGTCCGGGACTCGACCGCGCAGCCGCTAGCTTGAAAGTTGCGTGCGCGTCGAGCGCGCGGGTAGTCCCTTAGTCGATGTCGGTATCGGTGTCGGTCCGCGATCCCAACTCCCCCCAAGCCGAGCTCGGCGCCGGCGTCAGCCGGCCGCTGGTCCTGCTGCTCGCGTTCACCTGCGGCGCGGCCGTGGCGAACCTGTATTACGCCCAGCCGCTGCTGAACACGATCGCGCATGCGTTCTCGGTTTCGAACAGCACCGCGGGCCTGCTGGTCACGGTCACCCAGGCCGGCTACGTGGTCGGGCTGGCGCTGCTGGTTCCGCTCGGCGATCTGCTCGAGCGCCGGCGGCTGATAGCCGCGATGCTGCTTCTAGCCGCCGCCGGCCTCGCGGCGGGCGCGGCGGCGCCGAGCTTCGCGGTGTTCGCGCTCGCGGTCGCTGCCCTCGGCGTGACCGGTGTCGTCGCGCAGATCGTCGTGGCGATGTCCTCGTCGCTGGCCGGCGAGCACGAGCGCGGGAGTGTCGTCGGCACCGTGATGAGCGGTCTGCTGATCGGCATCCTCGTCGCCCGCACGATCAGCGGCCTCGTCGCGCAGCTGCTCGGCTGGCGCGTGATTTTCGTGCTCGCCGCCGTCGTGATGGTGCTGCTCGCGGGCGTCCTCCGTTCCGCTCTTCCTCGCGTCCCCGCGACCGAGCGGCTTCGGTACCCGGCGCTGCTGCGATCGGTCCTGGAGCTGGTCCGCAACGAGCCGCTGCTGCGCCAGCGGATGCTCCTCGGCGCCACCGCGTTCGGCTGCTTCAGCGTGCTGTGGACGTCGGTCGCGTTCCTGCTGTCAGGCGCTCCCTACCACTACGGCAACGCGGTGATCGGCCTGTTCGGACTGGCCGGGCTCGCCGGGGCGCTCGCGGCGCCGGTGGCCGGGCGGCTGGCTGACCGTGGTCGCGGGCGAGCGGCGATGAGCGGCTCGATCCTCGTGCTGCTGCTGAGCTGGGGGCTGCTCGCGTTCGGCCACAGCTCGGTGGTTGCGCTGATTGCCGGGATCGTGGTGCTCGACCTCGGGGCGCAGGCGATGCACATCTCCAATCAGAGCGCGGTGTACTCGCTCCACGGCCAGGCCCGCAGCCGTCTCACCACCGCGTACATGGTCGCCTACTTCAGTGGCGGCGTCGCCCTCTCGGCCGCCACCTCGGCGCTTTACTCGAGCGGCGGATGGGACGCGGTGTGCGCACTCGGGGCGGCGACTGCCGCCGTCGGGCTGATCACCTGGCTCGTGACCGAGCGCGTGATGACCGGGCGCCTGCCGATCGGCGCGGACAGCGCCGCCTAGTCTGTTCGAATAGCGCTTGCTCAGTTGGCGGTCCGGTTGACGAGCGGCACGTACCGCCGGCACGGCTCGCCGCGGAGGCTCGGACACGGCGGCAAGCCGGTCGGAACCGCAACCCCGGGCACCACCGGCAGGATGATCCGCGATGCCATCGCCCGCGAGTGCGCCAGCATCACGATCGCGGGCTTTTTCGGCGTGAGCTGGGCGAACGCCCAGGTCGGCTGATCGCCGCCCGGAGCGGAGATCGCGACCCGGATCCGCGATCCCGCCCGGTATACGTGACCCTCGTAGTACAGCGGCACGATCAGCTCGGTGAACCGTCCGTGTGGCAGCGGCGCCACGTCGGCCTTGCGTTCGCTGAGAACCGGCTCGAGCAGGGTGCTCTGGGCGGCGTCGAGCTTGCGCTCGCTCGCGCGGACCCACCCGCTTTGCACGAACGTCTCGTTGCCGTCCGGGCGAACCTCGGAGATCGTCACCTGGAGGTCGACGTCAGGCGTCGACGCCTCGATCCAGGCGTGGAGCGCGCCGGCGCCGACGACGGCCGTATTGCTCTGCAAGGGCGCCGTGACGTATGACAGCGCCGTGCCGGACGGGTTCTGAGTCCAGTGATAACTCGGCGAGGTTCCCCACAGCCCACCGGCTCCGGTGTTGCCGGTGAAGTCGGTCGGAGGTCGGGACCGAGGTGACCAGGTGAACTTGTCGACCCCGCGCGACCTGGGCGCAGAAGCGGCCAGCGACCCGCCGCCGCCGAGGTACCACGACACCGCGCGCGTCCCCGGCAGCGGGAACCGCGCAAACGACTGCTCGAACGCCGGCACCGGCGCGCCCGGCGTCGAACTGCCGGCGCCGTTGTCGAACAGGATGCGGATCGGCGGCTGCGCCTCGAACGCCGCCAGCGCAGACGCATAGTCGGGCTCGTCCTCGACTGGATCGGCCGGGAACTCGACCCCGGGGATGCCCATCGCGACCTGATAGAGCACGGGTGCGAGCGCTCGCAGCCCCGGTGTCAGATCCGGTGACCGGTCGGCGACGAACAGTGACAAGAAGTCGTACCACCTGACCGCGGTCGCCGGATCGAGTGAGTCGATGTGAGCTCCGTTGGTGAACGTGAACCACTTCAGACGCGTCCCCGTGAAGTGCTCGGCGAGCTCAGGGCAGTGACCCCCGGTCTGCTCGTCGGTCCACTGACACGCGAGGAAGGCGGGCACGTGGATCTTGTGCACGAACGTGTCGGGGTTCAGCGGGTTCGCCACCGACTGCACGTAGTAACGGTTGGCGTTCGTCTCGGCGACCTCGTTGACGGCCTCGGGATGGAGCACCTGATTGGCCCGGCATAGGCGGTCGCCGCCGCGGATCCGCTGCAGAGCCCACTCCTCACCATGGCCCGGCGAGGCCGGCTCGGCGTCGAAGTCGCGCGCTTGGACGAACGGCACCGCGAAGCCGGTGTTGAGTATCCCGCCGGGATAGAGCGTCGTCGCGGTGTCATCTATCACCGACAGCGGCGCGATCGCCGCCAGGTCGGGCGGGTCGGTTGCGGCCACGAACAGCTGGCTGATGCCGCCGTAGGAGACGCCGATCATCCCGACCTTGTGGTGCAGCACCCACGGCTGGTGCGCGACGGTCTCGATCACGTCGTACCCGTCCAGGTTCTGGAGCGGCTCGAAGAAGCTGAACGCCCCGCCCGAGCAGCCAGTCCCTCGCATGTTCACGTCGACGACCGCGAACCCGAGCAGCGTCGCGATCGGGCTGATCCCGCTCTCGGCCCCGGCGGGGTCGGCATAGCCGTAGCCCGAGTACTCGACGAGCGTCGGATACGGCCCCGGTCCGGCGGGCAGGCGAACGTCGATCGCGAGCCTAGTGCCGTCGCGCGTCGTCAGGTAGCCGTAACCCGAGGTCGGGATGTGCTGGGCGTAGATCTTGGTGCTCGGTGGCGCGGACCGGTCCGGAAGGACGGTCACCGCGTGCGACGTGGCGGCGCCCCCGGCGGGCCGCACGCGATATCCCGGCCCCGGCTTCACACCACGGAAGATCACGCCCCCGAGCGCGCCGGCGGGCAGCGCCGCGACCGTCGCCCCCCGCCGATTGACCAGCGCGAGGCGCTCGCCGGGACGCGCGCCGGTCACGTACACCTGAAGCACGCTGCCGCCGACCGCGAGGTGAGCGGCCGCGGACGCGCTCGCCGGCGAAGCCGCTATCGCGCTCGCCGGCAGGACCGCGGAGGCGACGACAAGCGTCGCCACCAACAACGCGGTCCTCAGCTGTTCGCGCATTCTGAACATCGCGTCCGCCGGCACCCTACAGCCGCCGTGCCGGGCGCACCCGTGCGCTAGCCTCGATACCCGAAAGGCACGGCAAGGACGGGATCTTGTGGGGTTGGGGCAATCCCCGGAAAAGGACTTCAATGAACACCTGCGGCTGCTCGTCGTGGACACGACCGAGCGCCGGGCCGCGGCGCTCGCGGACAGGTTGCGGGGGGCGGTCGGTGAGCATGCGGACGTGCTCGCTCGGGACAGCGTCTCACGCGCCCGCCGCGCGCTCCGCGAGCACACGGTCGATTGCGTCGTGCTCGATCTCCCCGGCTCGGGCGCCGGCGCGCTCGAGACGCTCGAGGCCGTCCTTTCGAGCGCGTCCGACGTGCCGGTGGTCGTCCTCGCGGAGCGAGCGGACCCGGAGATCGCACTCCGCGCCATCCACACCGGCGCTCAGGACTACCTCTTCAAGCCGGCGACCGACGCGGACGCGCTCGCCTGGTCGATTCACTACGCGATCGAGCGCAAGCGGACCGCCGCTCGGCTCGCCCACCAGGCCCTGCACGATTCGCTCACGGGTCTGCCCAACCGCGTCCTGCTGCTCGATCGGCTGAACGTCGCCGTCGGACGCTCGCGCCGGCGACCGAACTCGCTGGCGTTGCTGTTCCTCGATCTCGACGGGTTCAAGAGCGTCAACGACAGCCTCGGCCACGACGCCGGCGACGAGCTGCTGGTCGAGGTAGCGCGCCGCCTGCAACGGACGCTGCGACCCGGCGACACCGTGGTCCGCTACGGAGGAGACGAGTTCGTGATCCTGTGCGAGGACCTGCGCGGACAGCGCGAGGGGCTGCGCGTCGCCGAGCGAGCGCGGGCCGCGATCGCGGAGCCGTTCCTCATCCGCGGCCACGAGCTGACCGTCCGTGCGAGCGTCGGACTCGCCCACGCACGGCGTGGCCAGAACCACGCGCAGGATCTGATCCGGGAGGCCGACGCCGCGATGTACCGGGCCAAGCAGCAGGCCAGCGGCGTCGAGCTGTTCGATCCCGCGATGAGCCTCGACGCGATCAGCGAGCTCGAGACCGAGCATCAGCTGCGGGGCGCGCTCGAGCGCGGCGAGCTGCGCCTCCACTACCAGCCGGTGCTCACGCTCGACGCGAACCCAAGACCGGCCGCCGTCGAGGCGCTGGTCCGGTGGAAGCACCACGAACGCGGGCTACTCGCGCCGGTCGAGTTCTTGGCGCTCGCCGAGGAGACCGGGCTGATCGCGCAGATCGACCAGTGGGCACTATCGGAGGCCTGCCTCCAGTTGGCGCGCTGGCGGCAGGACGGGGTGGCACCCGACGGCTTTTGGGTGTCGGTCAACGTCTCTCCCCGCTCGCTGGGCTCGCCGTCGCTGACCGACGCGGTCGACCGCGCGATCGCGGTCGCTCGGCTGCCGCCGGGATGCCTGTCGCTCGAGGTCGCCGAGACGACCGTCGACCAGGAGCCGGTACGCACCCAAGCGGTACTCGAGGCGGTCAAGCGACTCGGGGTGAGGCTGTGTCTCGACGATTTCGGCGCCGGGCGCTCGTCGCTCAGTGCACTGTCGCGGTATCCGTTCGACGTGGTCAAGCTCGACCGCTCGATGACGCGGTTGGCGGCCACCGATCCCAGAGCCGCCCGGGTGCTCGGAGCCGTCCTCGGAGTCGCGCGAGCGGCCGATCTGAAGGCCGTCGCCGAGGGTGTCGAGACCCCGTCCGAGCTCGAGGCGGTTCGCGACCTTGGCTGTGACGGGGGTCAGGGATTCCTGTTCGCGGCGCCGGCGCCCGCCGACGAGGTCGCCGCGTGGCTCGCTTCCAGAACTGGGTGACGGAGCAGTAGTTTTCTCCTGATGTCGGAGGAGACCGTCACGACCGGCGCCGCCGAGCCCGAGGACCAGCACCCGTACCGGGCCGATCCAGCCGACCTGGGCGTGCTCGAGGCGGCGGAGCTGCTCCGCTCCGGGCGCCTGTCGTCGGTCGAGCTGACCGACGCCTGCCTGCGCCGGATCGAGAAGCGCAACGGCGGTCCGCCGACGAGCGACGGCGCCCCCGACGCGATCAACGCGTGGGCTCGCCTGTATCCGGACATCGCGCGCGAGCACGCGTCGCTCGCCGACGAGCGCCGCGCGACCGAGGGCGACGCGACCCCGCTGCTGTGCGGCATCCCGATCGGCGTAAAGGATCTGTACGGCGTCGCCGGCCTGCCGCTGACCGCGTCGAGCCGCGTGCTCGAGGGCAACCGCGCCGGCGAGGACAGCACCGTGTGGACACGGCTCCGCGAGCAGGGAATGGTTCTGCTCGGCCATACGCACACGCACGAGTTCGCTTCCGGCGGGACCACCGACCAGGTCGGCAACCCGTGGGGGCTCAATCTGATCGCCGGCGGTTCGAGCGGCGGGAGCGCGGCGGCGCTCGCGGCGAGGATGACGCCGGCGGCGCTCGGAACCGACACGTGCGGCTCACTGCGGATTCCGTCGGCATGCTGCGGTACCTCCGCGGTCAAGCCGACCCACGGCCGGATCCCGATCGACGGAATCCTCCCCGCCGCGCCGTCGCTTGACCACGCGGGGCCGATGGCGCGGACGATCGCCGACTGCGCGGCGCTGCTGGCGGGGATGGCCGGCGGTGGCGCGGAGGTGACGCCGGAGATGCCGCCGCCGGCCGCGCTCGCCGGCCTGGCGCTGAGCGCCAGGCCGGGCGGTCGCCCGCTGACGGGCGTGACGATCGCGCTCACCGACCGCACGCACGGGATCACGGTGGCGCCGGCGGTCGGGGGCGGGCTCGAGGAGGCTGCGCGGACATGCGAGCGGCTCGGGGCGCGGATCGTGGAGCTGCGAGCGCCGTGGACGCTCGACTGGGACGACCTCACCCGCGTGCTCATGACCGAGGCGTGGGCGTATCACCGCGATCTGGCTGACCGGCACGATCGCTACCGCCCCGCGATCGCGGAGTATCTCGAGGCCGCCCGCGACTTCACCGACGCCCAGGCCTATCTCGCCGCCCAGGAGCGCCGGGCGTACGGCACGGCCGTGTGGGAGGAGTGGTTCCGCGTGCAGGAGGTCGACCACGTGCTCGAGCCGACGCTGCCGATCCTGCCCTACGAGCGCGGCCCTGGCTACGAGCGCGGGCACGCCGGCGGCGCCGGCGACCCGCTGATCGAACTGACGGCGCTGTGGGACATGACGGGGATGCCGGTCGCGGCGCTCCCGGTGAGCTGGAACGTCGGGGTCTCGCTGATCGGGCCACGCGGTCACGAGGCGCCGCTGATCCAGACGGCGATCGATCTCCAGGAGCACGCCCTCGGGGTCCCGGGCGATCCCGCCGGACGGTCCGGTTCGTGAGCCTGGCCGTGACCGGCGCCCGGCTCGATGGCGACCCGGTCGGGCTGCGGATCCAGGACAAAATCATCTCCGAAATCGGACCCGAGGTGCAGCCGCAGGCCGGGGACCACGTGCTCGACGCGGGCGGCGGGATCCTGGTGGCGCCGTTGATCAACGGGCACACCCACGCCGCGATGACGCTGTTCCGCGGGTACGGAGACGACCTGCCGCTGATGCGGTGGCTCGAGGAGAAGGTCTGGCCGATCGAGCGCAAACTCGAGCCCGACGACGTCTATTGGGGGACGCGGCTCGCGTGCCTGGAGATGATCCGCACCGGGACCGTCCGCTTCTGGGACATGTACTGGCACCCGACCGCCGCCGCCCGCGCGGTGCAGGACGCCGGCATGCGCGCCACCGTGGCCGCGCCGCTGATCGACGTCGACGGCCGGACCGACGCGATGCGCGAGGCCGCGATCCGCAGCCTCGACGAGCTGGCCGGCGCCGGCGAGCTCGTTGGCGCCGCGCTCGCCCCGCACGCGATCTACACGGTCAGCGAGGACAGCCTGCGCTGGATCGCCGAGATCGCCGCCGACCGCGGCCTGGCCGTCCAGATCCACCTGTCCGAGACCGAGCCCGAGGTCATCGACTGTCTCGCCGCCCACGGCGAGCGACCGGCGCGCTACCTCGATCGGGTCGGGCTGCTGACGCCGCGCACGGTTCTCGCCCATGCCGTGTGGGTCGACGACGACGAGCTCGAGCTGATCGCGGAGCGGGGCGCGGTCGTCGTCACCAACCCGGTCGCGAACCTGAAGCTCGCCGTCGGCGGCGTGTTCCCGTACCCGCGGGCCCGGGCCGCCGGCGTCCACGTCGGGCTCGGAACCGACGGTCCCGGCTCGAACAACTCGCTCGACCTGTTCGCGGACATGAAGGTGCTCGCGCTCCTCCAGAAGCACGCGGCCGCAGACGCCGCCGTGATCGACGCCGCCGAGACCTGGGAAATCGCCACCGGTCGGCGGGCCCCGCTGCTCGGCGCCGCGTCCGGCCTCGAGGTGGGGCAACCGGCCGACTTCCTGCTGCTCCGCGCCGGCGCTCCCGAGCTCAACTTCGGCGAGCTGCCCGCGGCGCTCGTGTACGCGGCGTCGGGGGCGGTCGTGCAGACGACGGTGGTGGCGGGACAGGTGCTCATGCACGACGGCGAGATCGAGGGCGCCGACGAGGTCCTGGCTCGCGCGCTCGAGCGCGCCCGCGGGCTCGGACTTGCCCCGCAACGAGCTAGCCTCATCCCCGATCAGGCATGACCACCAGCGTCACAGCGACAGCCGCCGACCGAATCGTCCGCGCGTCGGCCCCGGCTTGCGGCACCCCGTGCGCGCTGCTCATGTTCGGCGAGCTCGCACTCAAGGGCCGACGGCGCTCGACGTTCGCCGCGGCGCTCGAGCGTAACCTCCGGCGCGCGCTGCGCCGAGTCGGCGAGGTCGAGATCCATCGCCGCGGATCCGCGTTCCTCGTTATCCCTACCCCGAACGCGCTCGCGGACACGCTCGAGGTCGCCACCGAGCTTCCGGGATTCAGCGTGGTTCAGCCGGCGCTGCGGATCGAGCCGGCCGTGGACCGCGCCGGCGAGGCCGCGGTCGAACTGCTGCGGGAGCTCGAGCCGGGCCCGTTCGCGGTCCGCGCGCGCCGGCGCGACAAGAGCTTCCCGGTCGGGTCGATGGACATCGCACGGCAGGTCGGGGCGGCCGTCGGCCAGCAACTCGGACTCCCGGTAGATCTGTCACACCCAGACCTCCAGCTGCACGTCGACGCATACGCGCGGGATCTGTTCGTGTCGGTCGACCGTCTGCGCGGAGCGGGCGGCCTTCCGGTCGGCACCAGCGGACGGGCGATGGTGCTGCTCTCGGGCGGGATCGACTCTCCCGTGGCCGCCTACCGGATGATGAGGCGCGGCCTGCGCTGCGACTTCGTGCACTTCAGCGGGCAGCCCCTCACCGGACCCGAGTCTGCCTACAAGGCGTACGCGCTGGTCGCCCAGCTGAACCGCTTTCAGGGGCGCTCGCGCCTGTTCGTGGTGCCGTTCGGGATCACCCAGCGGCTGCTCGCGAGCGCGGGCGCCGGCCGGCTCCAGGTGCTCGCCGGGCGCCGGCTGATGGTGCGCGTCGCCGACGCCCTCGCCCGCCGCGAGCAGTGCGAGGCGCTCGTCACCGGCGACTCGCTCGGACAGGTGGCGAGCCAGACCCTTCGCAATCTCGACGTCGTGGAGGGCGCCGCCACGCTGCCCCTGCTCCGTCCCCTGCTCGACCGGGACAAGTCCGAGATCATCGAGGAGGCCGAGCGGCTCGGCACGTTCGAGACCTCGATCCTGCCCGACGAGGATTGCTGCACGCTGCTGGCGCCGGGACGGGCGGTTATCTGGACCGAGCCGGAGCCGCTCGTCGAGCTCGAACGCCGAGTCGACGTCGAGACCGTCGTCGAGCAGCTCGTCGAGCAGGCGCTCGAGATGTGGCCGCGGCTCGAGGTGCCGTCGGCTGACCTCGCGCCCGCCGCCGCGTAGCCGGACCCGAACCCCGAACCCGAACCCGGGCCCGAACCCGCCACGAATTCCCTGGCGGCCTGCTTGCGCTAGACCAGTGTCGGGGATGGGACCTTTAGCGGCTGTGCGTCTGCGACCGCGCCGAGCGCGTCGAGCACGTTGCGAAGGTTGATGAGCAGCGCGCCATAGACCGGCCAGAGGTCACCGTGCAGCTCCTCCACGGCCAGTCGATTGGCGAGCGCACTGACCTCCGCCCGTGCCGCGTCCACCGCAGCGGCGTCGGCGTCGAGCACCGCGGTGCCGGATCTGTGAAGGAGGTCCAACCAGGGCTCGCGGAAGGCGTGATCCCACTCGTCGGGAGGGATCCGAGCGATCCGGATCGTGCGAGCCATGCTGCGTGTCTCGGCAACCGCCTGAGCGAGCCGGTTGACGATCGGCACGAGGCCCTCCGCTGCTTCCATCCGACGCGGGACCGCCCGCCGGGGATTCAGCCGTCCACTTTCGCGCGCCTCCTCGATCACGCGCCAGGCACGGTCGATGTCGTTCTCGAGTTCATCGGTGCGGGCGATCCAGCCGTCGACGTCATCCGCGGCATATCCACCCTGCAGCTGCCCAGCGATGTCGGCGAGCAGACCGCCGACGCGGTCATCGATGAGTTCGATCTGGTTGGCGGCGCTCCGGTCGCGCAGCGGCGGCCACACGATGATGTTCACGAGCAGGCCCACCGCAATTCCGATCCCGGTGTCCGCCAGCCGTGCGGCCAGCATCCCGCTCTTGTCGATGTAGCCGGTCGTGAGCACCACCACGGCGGTCGCCGCGGTCGTCGTCTCGGCGCGCACGCCGCGCACCGAGCCGACGATCAACCCGGCGAGCACGGCAGCCCCGAGCCCGACCGCGTCGAGCCCGAAGACGTGCCAGGCCGCGAACCCGATCAGCACTCCGAGCACGCTCGCCCCAGCTTGCTGCATTCCACGCCGCAGCGTTCCGAACACCGTCGCGTGCACGGTCAGCAGCGCAGCCCACGGCGCCATGAACGCCTGGGGCAAATGGAATACGTGCACGGCAAGAACCCACGCGAGCACGGCCGCTATCACTGTCTTTCCCAGCTGTGACGCGCCCGCCCACGTGAGTGGATCCCGCAGCCGATGAGCTGCCCACGAAAACATGATCTTCTAGCCCTCTACCCGCCACGGCCCGCGCTCGCACGTCGCTCCGCCGTGCCGTCGTGGTTCCAAACGCTACCCGGAGGTGCGCAGATCTGGCGTGCCGGCATCGCGCTCGCCGGGCTGGTCGTGGTCCTCGTCGGGATCGTCTTGCTGCCCGCGCCGGGCCCCGGCTGGTTGGTCATCTTCCTCGGCTTGGGGATCTGGGCGACGGAGTTCGCCTGGGCCAGGTCGCTGCTGAAATCGGTCCGACGCGCCGTCGACACGTGGACGGCGTGGTTGGGGCGCCAACCACGCTGGCTCGCCGTGCTCGCGGGCGCGGTGGGGCTGATCATCATCGCGGCGCTTGCGGTGGGCGCCTGGTCGGAAAGCGTTGATCAGGCGGCGAGCGAGTTCGAGCCCACGGCCAGGCCATGCTCGAGCAACCCGTTGGGAACCGCGTCGAGCAGCCGCTCCGGATCGGGGACGCGCGCGGCGGTGAGCGCGTCGAGCGCGAGGCCGAGCGCCGGCATTCTCTCGCCGCCATGCGCGTCGGAGGCGACGACCGCCTTCGGGGCGGTCCGGAGCAGCCACAGCGCGGTGGCGCGGACCATCTCGCCATACACCCCCGCCACCGACCACGCGTTGATCTGGACGATGCTGCCGAGGGCCAGCTCGTGCTCGAGCGTCTCCCAGCCCGCGTCCGACCATCTGAGTGCGCGCTCGGGATGGGCGACGACGACCGCGAAGCCCCGCTCGCGGAGCTCGTCGGCGGCCGCGGTGTAGGCGCGGTCGATCCCGTCCAGCGGGGCCTCCAACAGCAGCCACTGCCGGCCGATAGGGCCGTGGGCAATCGTTTCGAGCTCGCGTTGCGAGAGCCTTGGGACCATCTCCTGGGCGAGCTCGCCGCCGCATCGGATGTCGATTCGGATCCGCCTGGCCAACAGCTTCGCCGCGACCTCGCGTACCCGCTCGGGCAGCGTGATCGGGTCCGTGACGAACTGCGGGTGCACGTGTGGCGTGGTTACGATCGTTTCGGTTCCCTCGGCCGCGGCGGCAGCCGCGAGCTCGATGCTCTCGTCCATCGACGACGGTCCGTCGTCGATCCCGGGGAGCAGATGAAAATGAAGTTCTGCGTAGCTCATCGATCTCCGATGATCGGTGACTCGCGCGGCGATCCTGTGATGAATTGGTTAAGTCCCCGAGCGGCGCAACAGCCGTTCGGTGACCTCAGCCCACAGATCGCGGAACGCCTCCGCCGCGCGGCCGCGCGGTGCGAACTCCTCGAGCGGCGCGCGCGTCACTCCCATCCGCTCGACGTCGGCGGCCAGCGGGATCACGGTATGCAGCATCTCCGGCCTCTCAGCGATGAACTCCTCCATCACGTCCCGGTGCATGCGCTTCCGCGAATCGACCATCGAGAAGAACGGGAGCCGCTGCACGCCGTCGCCGGCGACCTGCTCGATGTACTCGAGCGGGCGCGCTGACAGCGTCGCGGGCAACAGCGGGATCAGAAGCGCGTCGGCGGCCTCGAACACGCTCTCGGACACCAGCGAGATGCTCGGCGGGCAGTCGAGGAACACGTAGTCGTAGTCGGGCTCGAGCGGCGACAGCACCCGGGCCAGCCGGCTCGTCGGGCGCTTGGCGGCGTCAAGGTGCAGGTCCATGTGGCGGTAGGAGAAGTCCGCCGGCAGCAGGTCGAGGCGGTCGTAGTCGGTGCCCTTGATCCGGGCCGACGCGTCGCTCTTGCCGTGCACCAGCTTTTCGCCTCCGCCCTTCACCTTCGGCTTGACGCGGAGCAGGTACGTGCTCGCTCCCTGGGGGTCGAGATCCCACAGCAGCGTCCTCGCGCCGGCGCGAGCGGCGAGGTACGCGAGGTTGACCGCCGCCGACGTCTTACCCACCCCTCCCTTGATGTTGTAGGTGGCGAGGACCACAGCGGTGGAGAAGTCTCCCACGGATGGGGGATGCGCACGGCACGGTTGCATCTCGATAGCTCGTGTGAACATCCCGTAGCTTGTATTGACAAGGCAATGGGACGTACGTTCGCGGCCAACGGGCGGTCCTACGAAGCCCCTACTCGCCCGGTTCTGGCCGTGTGCGCCGATGGGTGGGACCCGGAGTACGTCGACGACGCGCTCGCCCGCGGGCTGATGCCGCGATTGTCGGAGTCGCTCTCGTGCGGCGGGACGTACGTGATCGGACGCGCGCAGGTTCCGACGTTCACAAACCCGAACAACGTCGCGATCGTGACCGGGGTCTCGGCAGCGCACAACGGCATCGCCGGGAACCACTATCGCGACGAGGCTGGGCTGGAGATCCAGGTGACCGAGCCGAGCTTCCTGCGCGCGGGGACGATCCACGCCGCCGCGCAGGCCGCCGGCGTCCCCGCACTGTGCGTGACGGCCAAGGACAAGCTTCGCCGCCTACTCGCCGACGGCGGGGTGCCGGCGTTCAGCGCCGAATGCGCACACGAGCAGGCGCTGCCCGACGGCACGCCACTGCTCGAGGTCGTCGGAGCGGGCAACCCAGACATCTACAACTGGCGGCTATCGGCCTACACGATCGACCTCGCGCTCGCGATCGCCCAGAGACTCGGGAGCCTGCTCGTGTACGCCTCGCTGACCGACTTCGTCCAGCACTCGGCCGCCCCGGGCGAACCGATGTCGGACGCGTTCTATGCGGGTGTCGACGCGGCGCTCGGCCGCGCGCTCGACGCCGGGTTCGTCGTCGGGCTCGCCGCCGACCACGGAATGCGCGCCAAGACAGCCGCCGACGGCAGCCCCAACGTGCGTTTCCTCGACGATGCGCTCGCCGCCGCCGGCGTCGCCGGCGCGCACACGCTGTGCCCTATCACCGACCCGTATGTGGTTCACCACGCCGCGCTCGGATCGCTTGCGTGGGTCCATCTCGACGACCTCGACGAGCTTGACCGGGCGCGCGGCGCGCTCGCCGCGCTGCCGGGCGTCGAGGGCGTGCTCGATCGCACGGCGGCCGCCGACGCGTTCGAGCTGCCCGCCGATCGGATCGGCGACCTGGTCGTGCTCGCCGACGAGCGGACGGTGCTCGGTAAGTCGCGCGCGGCGCACGACCTAACGGCGCTGGGGGGTCACCTGCGCTCGCACGGCGGACTGCACGAGCGCGACGTCCCCATCATCGTCTGCCAGCCACTCGAGCCGGGCGCGGTGGCCGGGCGCGAGCTCCACAACCGCGACCTCCACGACCTGCTGCTCAACCACCTGGCATGAGCGCGGTGTCGGCAATCTCGATGCACTCGCCGTTCAGCGGCGAGCTCGTCGGTTCCGCGCCGGTGTGAGCCCTGGACAGGTCGCCGAAGCGCGCGCGGTCGGCGCCGGCTACCAGAACGATCTCTCGCGCCACGAACGCTCGCAGCTGCTGTCCGGGGTCGACGTCTTCCGCTTCGCCGCGATCCAAGCGATGACGGCCAGTCCTTCCCGGGGAGGAGGCGCGCGTAGACTAGCCATCGGGGTGAGTACCGGAGGAGCGACCGTCTGTCCGCACTGTGGCACCGACAACGTGCCAGGCGCCAAGTTCTGCATTGAGTGCGGGGCGAGCCAGTCGACGTTGTGCCCTGCGTGCGGCCACGACACCACGCCGGGGCAGAAGTTCTGCTCGGAGTGCGGCACGGCACTTGCTCCCGGGCTGGCCGGGACGCGAGAAGCGACCCGCGCCTTCAGCGGCGCGACTCGCGCCTCGTCACTCCCATCCCCGCGCCGCGAGTCCGCCGAACTGCGGAGGGTGTCCATTCTGTTCGTCGATCTCGTCGGCTACACCTCGCTGACCGAGTCGTGGGATCCCTCGGACGTGCGCGACCTGCTGAGCCACTACTTCGACGCGGTGCGCGGAATCGTCGACCGGTACGGAGGGACGATCGAGAAGTTCATCGGGGATGCCGTGATGGCCGTGTGGGGAACCCCGGTCGCCCGTGAGGACGACGCCGAGCGGACCATCCGTGCGGCGCTCGAGATCGTCGGCGCCGTGGCGGCGCTCGGAACAAGGGTGCGAGCGCCCGACCTCCAGGCCCGCGCCGGGATCGTCACCGGCCAAGCCGCACTCCTGGTCAATCCCGACGAGGGGCTTGTTGTCGGCGACCGGGTGAACACGGCAGCGCGGATCCAGGGCGCGGCTGATCCCGGAACGGTGCTCGTCGACGACGTCACCCGCCAGGTGACCTCGGCCGCGATCGCCTACGAGGACGCGGGCACTCACGAGCTCAAGGGCAAGTCCGAGCCGCTCCAGCTGTGGCGCGCGACCGAGGTGCTCGCGGTCGCCCCGGGCGTCGACCGCGACGGCCTGCAGGCGCAATTCGTCGGGCGCGATGCGGAGCTGCGCCTGATCAAAGAGCTGTTTCACGCCGCGGTTAGCCGTTCCTCGGCCCGACTCGTCGCGGTCTCGGGCGCCGCCGGCGTCGGCAAGACCCGGCTGCGCTGGGAGTTCCTCGACTACCTGATGAAGCTGCCGGACCGGTTCCTGTGGCACCCGGGCCGCTGCCTCCCCTACGGAGATGGCGTGGCGTACTGGGCGCTCGCCGAGATGGTTCGGCATCGGCTCGGAATCCCCGAGGACGCAGCCGCCGAGGAAGCCGCGTCGAAACTCCGCGCCGGGCTGGAGCACTGGATCAGTGATCCCGGCGAGCGCGAATTCGTGTCGGCTCGGCTCGGGGTCCTGCTCGGCGTCGTCGACGCCGCCCCGGGACGCGACGAGCTGTTCGCCGGCTGGCGGCTGTTCTTCGAGCGGATGGCCGAGCTCGATCCGGTGGTGATGGTGTTCGAGGACATGCACTGCGCCGACGACGGATTGCTCGACTTCGTCGAGTACCTGCTCGACTGGTCCGCGCAGCATCGGATCTTCATCCTCACGCTGGCCCGACCGGAGCTCTCGGAGCAGCGCCCGGGCTGGGCGGCTCGGCATCGCGGCGCCACTGCGATGTCGCTCGAGCCGCTCGGGGACAGAGCGATGGAGGAGCTGATCGACGCAGTCGCGACTCTGCCGCTCGCCGCCGCGCGGAGGATCATCTCGCACGCCGAGGGCATTCCCCTCTACGCGATCGAGACGGTGCGCGCGCTCGCCGACCGCGGCGTGTTGGTCGATCGCGACGGCGCGCTGGTACTGGCGGGCGAGCTTGGGGAGCTCGATGTCCCGCCGAGCCTGATCTCGCTGCTCGGCGCGCGCCTCGACGCCCTCGGGTCTGAGGAGCGCGAGATCCTCCGGTCGATGTCGGTGTTCGGGGGCAACTTTCCGCTCGCGGCGGTGCAGGCTCTTTCGGGAATGCCCGAGCAAAGCGCCGAAGCGGTCCTCGCGGCGCTCGTGCGAAAGCAGGTGCTGACCGTGCGAGCCGAACCGCACTCGCCCAACCGGGGGCAGTACCGGTTCAGCCAGACGCTGCTGCGGACGGTCGCCTACGAGACTCTCTCCAAGCGCGAGCGGAAGTCCCGGCACCTCGCCGCGGCGCATTACCTGTCACATGCGTTCGCCAACGAGGGCGAAGACGTCGCGGAGGTGTTGGCTGCGCACTACCTCGCGGCTTACCGTTCCGCCGCCGACGACTCCGACGCCGCCGAGCTCCGCAGCGAGGCGATCACCGCACTGCGTCGCGGCGCCCAGCGGGCCGCAGCGGTCGGCGCGCCCCAGATCGCCGAGCGCGCGTACCTAACCGCGATCGACCTCGCGGCCGCGGAGGAACAGCGCATCGATCTGCTCGAGGCGGCCGGAGAGATGGCGCTCCTCGACGGGCGCTACGAGGACTCGCTCGGGCTGTTCGAGGACGCCGCCGGCAGGCTCCGCGAGCTCGGGCGCGACCGGGACGCGGCTCGTCTCGGCTCCAAGATCGGGCAGGCGCTCCGCCGCGTCGGTCGCGCCGCCGACGCGGTTGATCGCATGCGCCGCGATCTCGACCTGCTGAGCGACGACGTCCAGGATCCCGACATCGCGGAGATCAACGTCGAACTCGGCGTGGCCTTGATCTCCTCCGGACGAGTGAGCGAGGCCGAGGAACCCCTCGAGCGCGCACTCGAGCTCGCCCAGGCTCTCGAGCGTCCATACGTGCTGGCCAGTGCCCTGACCTACAAGGCGCAGCTGTGCGTCGCGCTCGGACGCGCGACCGAGGCGCGGATTCTGTTCGACGGCGCCGTCGAACTTTGCCAATCGCACGAGTTCACCGACCGGCTGTTCGTCGCCGAGCTCAATGGCGGAGATTTCCTGCGGAGGTTCGACCTGCCGGGCGCCGCCGAGCGCACGAGCGATGCCCTGGCCACCGCGAGGCGGATCGGCAGCCGCTACTACGAGAGCGTCGCGGCGTCGAACCTGATGCGCACGTGGGAGTACGCCGGCGCCTGGGACGAGGCCGAGCGGCTCGGACTCGAGCTGCTCGAGGCGGCAGACGACCGACCTGGGGCGGAGGACCTTCATTTCGAGCTGGCCCTGGTGACCGCTGCCCGCGGAGACACACGGGCCGCTCGCGAACACCTCGACGGGATGGCGGCCTGGCGCCGGAGCGACGCCACTCAGCCCCGCTGGACCTACGCCGCATGCGAGGCGACGATCGCACTCGCGGCCGGTGATTTCGTCGGCGCGCTCGACCTGCTGTCCGGAACGATGCGCGACATCATCGCGATCGAAGGGCCATCGAGCCAGGCCAGTCGGATCGGCTTCCCCTCGGCGCTCGAAGCCGCACTCGGCCTCGGACGCACGGACGAGGCGGCCGATCTGCTCGCGGTGCTGGCCGACCGCCCACCCGGCCACGTCCCGCCGTACCTGCGGGCGCACCTCGATCGCGGTGCCGGCCTGCTCGCCGCGGCCGCCGGCGATCTCGCGACGGCGGAGGTGCAGCTCGGCCTCGCGATCGAGCGGCTCGACTCGCTGGCCTATCCATACTGGCTCGCGGTGGCGCAAACCGACCTGGCGGCCGTGCTCCTCGACGACCGGCGCCCTGAGGAAGCCCGATCGGTGTTGGAGAACCCGACCCGAGTTCTGAAAGCGCTCGGCGCGTTGCCGGCGCTCGGGCGAGCCGAGGCGCTGCTGGCCGGCGTTTCGATCCCGGCCCGGAGCTGACCTGACTACCCGAGAGATTGCAGCAGCGCACGCCCGTTGGGCACGCCCCAGCCGCTGACCGCGTCGTAGCCCTCTCGCGCGTGATAGCCCACGCCGGGCTGAGGCGAGGCGTTGTGTCCCTTTCTGATGTCGGCAAACGCGATGGCGCCGCGAGCGTGACCGTCGCGGCCGTTCTCGTACAGGAGCGGCGTGAGGAACCCGAGGCGGGTTGCCGGCGCGCCGGCCGTGGCGCCGGCCGCGGCGATTCGCGCGACGAGCGCTGCCCATAGCGGAGCCGCGGCGCTCGTGCCGCCGTTGAGCGTCGCCTGACCGTCGAACACGAGGCTGTACCCGGGTGGGCCGGCGAGTGCCGCCACGTCGGGCACGACCCGTCCGTCGATCGCGCCGGCGTTGAGCGACTCCACGTGCACGTCCTGCCATTCCGGTCGCTTGAACCTGACGCTCACACCGCCGCCGGTCGAGCCGCCCCGGGGCTCGCTGCGATCGCCGGGCGGACTCCACCACACGACCTCTTGCGCGCCGTCCAGCATCGTGCCTCCCACCGCCAGGACATATGGACTCGACGCCGGAAAGTGCACATGGGCGTGCTCGTCGTGCATCTGGTCGCCTGACCCGTCATCACCGGTTGCGACGCAAACCGTTATGCCTCGACGCGATGCCGCCTGGAGGCGTCGGTTGATCGCATCGACGGCAGCCTGTGACCAATCGGGGGAGTCCTCCGCCAGCCCCCAACTGACACACAGAGTCACAGGGGCCGGATCCTCGGCGACCACACGGTCGAGCAAATCGATCCAACCCTTTTGGTCGAAGGGCGCGAAGAACACGCGGAGCCTCGCGCCGGCACACAGTCCCGCGACGATCTCCGCGTCCATCATCACTTCGTGGCTCTCACCCATGGCGGGGCCCTGCGCCTCCGCCGATAGCGCTGCGATTCCCGCCGGTGTCAGCGGGGCTGCTCCGACCGACACGGTCTCGATCTGCGGCAACTGACGCCCGTGCGTCTCGCAGAACTTGCTCACGTCGTCGGGGAAGTAGCCGCCGCCGAACTCGGCGATCGCGATCGTCTGTTCACTGCAATCCACATCGGGGAAGCTGTAGCGCTGCTCCAGGTCGGCAGGCGCAGCCGGCGCGTTCGGTTCGGCCGGGGCATTCGCTTCGGCGGGGGTGTTGGCTTCGCCCGCGGCGGTCTGTGGCGTCCCGGTGGCGTCCAACCGGTGTGCAACCCGGCGCTGATCGAGGCCGAACACACCGCTCACCACGCCGTCGAGCTCGCTGGGAATCTTCACCCGGCCTTCGCGCCCGCGTAGTACCCCGTCCCGCTCGTGGCTGTACATCCCCAGCCCGACGTGGAACGCCGCCTCGATCTGAGCGGCGGTGCCCCCGATCACGAGGCTCCCGGTCGCGGGGTACTCGGCCTCGACGGCGAGGCCGAAGCTCGCGAGCACACGCCTGACGGCCTCGGCATCATCCCGCCACCGCTCAGGACGGCTGAGCGTGACGGTCGCCTCCACGTGCGATGCCGGATCGACGTCGCCGACACGCACGGCGTTCGGCTTGCGCCCCCGCTCGCTGCCCTCCAGCGGCACGTGGGCCACGGCCATCAGCGTTGACTCGAACTCGGGAAATCGCGAGGATGCGGTTCTGCGATTTCGAAAGGGGAGCTCATGAGCCGGACTGTATTCGACTGCGCGCGCGTTCCTGGCGACACCTGCTCTGTGCAGATGATCGGCGAACGGGACGATGTGCTCGCCGCCGCCAAGCAGCATCTCGTCTCGACTCACGGTCACGAGGACAACTCGAATCTCAAGCAGAACGTCACGAACGTCGTCGACAGTCATCAGCAGGCGACGCCGTACTCGACCTGGATATAGCGCCGCCGGCCTCCCGCCTGAATGACGTCGCCGGCCCTCCCGCGGGCCGGCTCACCGGTCAGATCGGATACTGGCGCGGGAGCGACTGGACGGTGATCCAGCGCAGCTCCGTGAACTCCTCGAGCGCGGCCCGGCCGCCGAACCGCCCGAATCCGCTGGCCTTCACGCCACCGAACGGCATCTGCGGCTCGTCCTGCACGGTCGTGTCGTTGACGTGGCAGATGCCGCTCTCGATCCGCTGGGCCAGCTCGAGCGCCGCCGGCACGTCCTCGGAGAACACCGACGCCGCCAGGCCGTAGTCGGTGTCGTTCGCCGCCTCGACAGCGGCGTCGGGACCGTCGACCGGCACCACCGTGACCAGCGGGCCGAACGATTCCTCGGCGTACACGCGCATGTCCGGCGTGACCCCGGTGAGCACGGTCGGCGGGAAGCAGGGGCCGTCGGCCTCGCCGCCGCTCAGCGCGGTGGCTCCCTTTCCGACCGCGTCCCGCACGAGCGCCGTCACGCGCTCGACCGCGGCCTGGTTGATCAGCGGGCCGATCGCCGTGGAGGCGTCGCGGGGATCGCCGACCGGAAGCGCGCGCGCCCGCTCAGCCAGCCGCTCGGCGAGCGCATCCGCCACGGCACGCTCGACCACGATTCGCTCGGTCGACATGCAGATCTGGCCCTGGTGGAAGAACGCCCCGAAGCTCGCGGCCGCGGCGGCACGGTCGAGGTTGGCGTCGTGCAGCACCACCATCGGCGCCTTGCCGCCGAGCTCTAGCAGCACGCGCTTCAGGTGCCGGCCGGCCTTCTCGGCGATGATCCGGCCGACCTTGGTCGAGCCGGTGAAGTTGATCCGGCGCGTCGCCGGATGCGCGATCAGCTCGTCGACGACGTCCGCCGCGTCCTCGGGGGCGTTCGTGACGAGGTTGATCACGCCGGGCGGCAGGCCGGCGTCGACCAGCGCGTTGACGACCGCGGCGTGGGTCCGGGGGCACAGCTCCGAGGCCTTGAGCACGACCGTGTTCGCGTACGCCAGCGGGGTCGCCACCGCGCGCGTGGAGAGGATCACCGGCGCGTTCCACGGCGCGATCCCGACCACCACGCCGGCGGGCGCTCGCACCCCCATCGCGAGCTTGCCGGGGATGTCCGAGGGGATGACCTCCCCGACCAGCCCATACGCCTGCGCCGCCGCCTCGCGCAGCATCCCGGCCGCGAGCTCGACGTTGAACATGCCCCAGCCGAACACTCCGCCGGTCTCCTCGGTCACGATCCCGGCGATCTCCTGCTGGCGCTCCATCAACAGGTCGGCGGCCTTCGACAGGATCGCGCGCCTCACCGCCGGCGCGCTCCTGGACCAGTCGGTGAACGCCACCGCCGCCGCGTCGACCGCGGCCTGCGCGTCCTCACGGCCCGCCGCCGCCGCCCACCCGACCTGCTCACCCGTGAACGGGAAGCTCTGCTCGTACTCCCGCCCGGACTTCGCACCCCTCCAATCCCCTCCAATCAGCATCTGCTGGTGGGCAAGGTCCACGGTCGTCATCTCGATCTCCTTCGTGCCTGGTTAGACCCTCCCGAAGAACGATACGGGTTGGGTACGCGATGCGGACCACTGTGCGCTCAGCGGTCCAACTGCGGACCGTGCACTGCTCTCGTCCCAGTGGGCACGGTGGCGCATTCGAATCCGCGCCTTGCAGGGAACGGCGGCTAGAACGAAACCTCGTCGACGTAGCACCACGACCACGACTCGCCGGCATGGCCGAGCTCTGTGCACCAATACACCGGAATTCAGGGCGCGTAAGTCGTCACTCGCCGAACCCTCTCCGCCGAGTGGTCAGAAATGCGCGTATACGGCGCGTTTCGGCACTCTCGAGCTGAAGTCGTCGTCGAGTGCCGACTTATTCGCCCTCGGTCCATCCCGCGCCACGCCGTCCGCCCACCACCCGCACCGGCCCCGCAACCCGCCACCCACCGACCGCACGCCACCGACGCCACCACGCCACCACGCCGCGTCCCCACCCCGCGCGCCCGGATTCAAGCCAGCGCCCCGGACTGCCGATAGATAGTTAGACGCTGAAATATTTTTCTGCTAAACTTTCACTACGAAATGAACTCGGCTACTACTCCATCTCCCTCTTCCTCCCCGTCGGTTCTCCCACTCCGCCCGGCGCAGCCGATCGCGGAGCCGCGGATCGAGCCGCACGTGATGCGGGTCGCGATCGTGGTGATCCTCGGCGCGATCATGTCCGTCCTCGACACGACGATCGTCAACGTCGCCCTTCACGACCTGTCGATCGATCTCCATTCTTCTCTCAGCGGGATCCAGTGGGTCATCACCGGATACCTGCTCTCGCTTGCCGCCGTGATCCCGGTCACGGGCTGGGCGGTCCGCCGATACAGCGCCCGTCGCCTCTACATGATCGCGCTGGTGGTGTTCACCGCCGGCTCCGCGCTGTGCGCGTTCGCCACCAACAGCGGTGAGCTGATCGCCTTCCGCGTCCTCCAGGGCGTCGGTGGCGGGATGCTGACGCCGATCGGCCAGATGATCCTCGTCAAGGCCGCCGGTCCTCGCAACCTGCCCAAGGTCATGAGCCTGATCGGCGTCCCGATCGTGCTCGCGCCCGTGTTCGGCCCCACGCTCGGCGGGCTGCTGCTGCAGTCGGTCGGCTGGCAGTGGATCTTCATGATCAACGTCCCGGTCGGCGTGGTCGCGCTGACGATGGCGTGGCGGCTGCTGCCCCACGACGCCGCCGGCACGGACCAGGCGGGCCGGCTCGACCTGATCGGGCTCGTGCTCGCCGCCCTCGGCGTCGTCGGCCTCACCTACGGCCTGTCAGAGAGCGAGACCGCCGGCACCCTGACCTCCCCGTCGGTGCTGGTCCCGGTGCTCTCCGGTATCGCCCTTCTGGCGCTGTTCGTGACCCGCTCGCGCCGCATCGAGCGCCCCCTTCTCGACCTGAAGCTGTTCGCCAACCCGGCTTTCCGGGCGGCCTCGATCGTGACCTTCTGTCTCGGCGCCGCCCTGTTCGGCGCGATGATCCTGATGCCGCTGTACTTCCAGACGGTGCGCGGCGAGGACGCGATCATGACGGGCTTGCTGCTGATCCCCCAGGGCATCGGCGGAGGCCTCGGCATGTTCCTGTCGGGCCGCCTCACCGAGCGTCTCGGCGCCGGACGCACCTCGTTCCTCGGCGCCGCGATCCTCGCGGTGGCCACGATCCCGTTCGTGCTCGTGACCGCCACCACGCCTTACGCGCTGATCGGCACGGCGATGCTCTTCCGCGGCATCGGCGTCGGCCTGTCGATCATGCCGGCCATGACCGCCGCCTTCTCGGTGCTGCCGCGTGAGAAGATCAACGACGCCAGCCCACAGCTGACGGTGCTCCAGCGGGTCGGGGGATCGCTCGGAACCGCGATCATCGCGGTCGTGCTCGAAGGACAGATCAGCTCGGCCCACACCGCCGCTGCAGCCGCCGCCGGCTTCGGGCACACCTACTGGTGGGTGATGGGCGTGACGTTGCTCGCGCTGATCCCGACGCTAATGTTGGCGCGGATCGAGCGCCGGGCCAAGGTCAATGCGACCGAGATGCCCGTCGCGATCGCCGCCGAAGAGCCCTTGCTGGAGGCAGCGTGAGCCAACCGACGAGCACCCATTCACCCGCGGTCGAGCCGACCGCCAACGTCGACGAGCTCCGCACCGCGCTCAACCAGCTGCTCGCCGCCGATCGCCGGCTGCGCGGCCGTGACCACAGCCGGCCGGGCGAACTCACATTCGCGCAGATCCGAACGATCGCGGCGCTCGGACGAGAGAACGAGATGACCGCCGGCCAGCTGGCCAAGAGCGCCGAGCTGACACCGGCGGCGATCACCTCGATCCTCGATCAGCTCGAGTCCGCCAACATCGTCGAACGCCGGCGCAGCACCGAGGACCGGCGCGTGTGCAACGTCGCGCTGACCCCGGAGGGCTGGCAGCTCCTCGAACGCAAGCTCGCGGTGTGGCACGGTCTCTGGGCCGAGCGGCTGTCCCGGTTCAGCGACAAGGAGATCGAGACGGCCGCGGCGATCTTGCACGAGGTCACCGGCATCCTCGACACCGTCGCCAGCTCGCTCGATCCGGCCGAACACGTGGCCGATCCCGCCTGACCGGCCCGATCTGCCCGAGAAAGCTCGCTCGGATCACGCCTGGAACGTCCGCTGAGCTTCCGACGCCGGGGCTTCGGCTTCCGACGCCTTGGCCGATATCTCGGCGGTGGTCTCATCACTAGAAGACATCGGATCGAATCGCCGGCTGATGGCCTACACGGCGTCGGCGATGGCCGGCGCCGCCGGGCTCGACGGCCTGATCGAGGGGTTCCTGCCCGGCGATCCCAAATTCGCGGTGGTCCCGGTGGCCTTCGTGCTGGTTCTGTTCGTCGCGCTGCTGGCGTTCGGTCCGCGCATGCCGCGGTGGGGGCTGGCGCTGATCGGACCGGTTGGCGTGGCGTTGATCGCCTACGCGCTGGCCACGTCTCCCGGGCCTGGCGATGGGGCCATCCTCTACGCGCTGCCGGTTCTGTGGACGACGATCTTCTTCGGGCGCCGCGGCGCGATCGCGATCGTGACCTGCGTCGGAGTGGGCGAGGCCGCTGCACTGCTGCTGCTTCCGGCGGCCAGCGCCTATCCCGGCCGCTGGGTGGACGTGATGGTGACGACCACCGCGATCGCGATCGTCGCCCACGTGCTCGAGTCTCGGAGCGAAGGGCTCCTCGAGCGGCTGCGCAGCGAGGCACGGACCGATCCGCTCACCGGCCTGCTCAACCGGCGCGCGTTCGATGAGTACGCATCCCGCGAACTGGCCCACGCCGGGCGCGACGACCGGCCGATCGCCCTCGCCACCTTCGACATCGACCACTTCAAGCAGATCAACGATGAGCACGGCCACGTGGTGGGCGACCGGGCCCTCGTCCACATTGCCCGACTGCTGGCCCGTGAGTCGAGGGGAATCGACATCGCCGCCCGCCTCGGCGGCGAGGAGTTCGCCGTGCTGATGCCCGGCAGCGACCGGGCGGGCGCGGAGACATTCGCCGAGCGCGTCCGCCACGCCCTCGCGACGGCCGACGATCCGGGACTTCCGGACGTGCGGGTGAGCGCCGGCATCACCGCCACCGCCGTGCCGATCGAGCTCGAGACCATGCTCGAGCGGGTCGACGCCGCGCTCCACGCGGCCAAGCGCGGCGGTCGCGACCGCACGGTCGCGTTCGCCGGGCACGAGATTTCGCTCCCCGTCTGACAGGTATCAGCGAGGTTTCAGCACATCGCGGGACGTGCGCCGACGTATCGCGACTGCCAGATCGCGTGACAGCAGCCTGGCGAGGCGGCGGCGCGGACGGGGCGGGAGCATGATCGCGTCGCAGTCGAATTCGGCTGCACCGTCGGGGAGCGCACGATGCGGCGGACCAAACAGCACCGTGAGCTCCGCGGGCGCCTCCACGAGGCTCGCTGCCCGGTCAAGCTCGGCCCGCGCGCGGTCGAGAAGGACGTCATTCCACACGCTCGTGCCTCGCGGCCAGCGCGTGACCCACCGCAACGGCCGCTCGAGCTCCACCACGACCGCGATCGTCAAACGCGATCCATCTCGCTGCGCGAGCAGGTCGGCCGCGACGATCGCTTCATCTCCCTCCGACGTCCCGTCGTAGGCCACAAGGAGGTGCCGGTATGGAATGCCTCGCAGCGTAGCCCCGAGCGGGCATCCAGCGACCGACCACGACCTGCCCGCGTCGTTGGCTAGACGCTCGGCTGATCGCAAGACCGGGACTTGAACCGCGCAGACCAGCGCTACTGCGTTCGCGGGAGAAGCCGCCCCCGCGCTCTCAAGCGTGCCCCCGGCCGGTCGATTGCCAGACTACGCGTCGGCGGTGGATTCGACCTCGCCGCCTGACGCAGAGGATTCTCGATGAGGCGTTTTTCGGTGTACATAGTCGCAGCTGCGATGCTGGCGATCGGGCTCGCCGGCTGCGGCTCGCAGGCCGTTTCGACCGACGGATCCGGGACCGCGGGCGCACCACTGCCGACGGCACACCCCCAGGCGGTCGAGCCCGCAGCCGGAGTTCAGGCCGCTGCCGCCGCCGATCCGAGCGCGCCGATAGTCGGCGACCCCACGGCTCATGCTCGTTCGCTGGCCGAGGTCAAGCTCGAGCTTAAGAAGCTCAACCTATGCGGTGGCGCCACTAGCCTCGCCGACGCGCAGCCTCTCGCAACCGCGTCGGGACCGGGCTTCGTCGCAGACCCGGGGACAAGTCAAACCGAGGGCCAGCTTCCGATTCTCACGGCGCGACTCAATGCGCTCGCGCTCACGCTCCATGTGACGATCTACGGGATCAGCGGCTACCGCACACCTGCGCACAGCGTCGCCGTCGGCGGCTTTGCCGACGACCCACACACCAGGGGCGAGGCCGAGGACATCGGCGTCAACAGCCTGCTGAGATCGACCGCCGCTCAGATCACCGAGGCCCAACTCGCGCAATACGGCCTCTACCGACCGTTCGACCCCTCAGACAACCCCGGCAACACCGAGGTCAACCACATTCAGCTGATTCCGAGCGGAGGCCCAGTCTCCGCCGCCACGGCAACCGCCGACTTCGCCCCGGATCCGATGTGCCGGTCATGAACCCCTCGTCGAGCTTGTGCTCGAGGGTGACGCTGCCTCGCCACGAGCGTGAGTGACTCAGGGCTTTAGGTGATGGCGAGACCCGGACTTGAACCGGGGACACCACGATTTTCAGTCGTGTGCTCTACCAACTGAGCTATCTCGCCGCGGCGGTGCGATCGTACCGAGTTGGGAGCTCGCTGCAGCGTTGACGCCGCGGCAGCCGTCAGAATGAGATCACGATGCTCCCGACCAGGCGATTGTTCGTTCTCCGTCACGCGAAGTCGAGCTGGGACAACTCCCGGCTCGAGGACCACGAGCGGCCGCTTGCACCGCGCGGCCAGCGCGCCTGCGCCGTGATGGCCGAGCACCTGCGCATGAACGCGATAGAACCCGAGCTGGTGCTGTGCTCGACCGCGCGCCGCACGCGCGAAACGCTCGAGGGCGTGGCGCCGTCGGGCCAGCGCCTGATCGAGTCCGAGCTCTACTCGGCAAGTGCCGGCGACCTCGTCGACCGGCTCCGCCGAGTGCCAGACGACGTCGCCTCGGTGATGCTGATCGGACACAACACGGCGGTGCAGATGCTCGTCCTGCGACTCGCTCGCCGCGACGCCAACGCCGCCGATGACCGTGCCGCGGTGGAGCGGAAGTTCCCAACGGGAGCACTTGCGACGCTGACGTTCCACTGCGGTTGGAGCGAGCTCGGGGCTGGGAGCGCCAGACTGTCAGCGTTCGTGATCCCGAAGGAGCTCAGCGGGAAGCCTGCAGCCGGCGCAGGAGCTCCAGGGCGCCGCGCTTAGACAACGGCTCGTTCAGGTTCCCGCACTTCGGCGACTGGACGCACGAGGGGCAGCCCGACTTGCACGGGCACTCGCCGATCAGCCGGTTCGCGTCGCCGACAAGCCGCTCGAACTCGTCGTAGCCCCGGCGCGTGATCCCGACGCCGCCGGGGTGTCCGTCGTAGATGAAGATCGTCGGCCCGCCGGTCTGCGGGTGGGCGTTGGTCGACAGCCCGCCGATGTCCCACCGGTCGCACATCGCGATCAGCGGGAGCACCGCGATCTGCCCGTGCTCGAGCGCATGGAGTGCCCCGAGCAGCAGCTCGGGCGGGAACGCCTCGCTGCCGATCAGCTCGTCGAGCTCGTACCACAGTCCCCGTGTCGAGAACTCGACAGTCGGCAGGTCGAGCGTCTGGAAGTCGATCACCTGGTGGTCCTGCAGCCCTTTGCGCTGGTAGCCGAGCACGGTCTCCGCGTACACGATCTCGCCAAACGACAGGGTCACTCCGCAGGGTGCGCGCTGGGTGTGAACGCGGGTGATGTAGATCATGATTTCGCGCTTGGCCTGCGTGAAGTAATCGCCATCGAACGGCTCGAGCAGCGCCCGCCGGCCCGCCAGGTCGAGTTCGAGCACGTGGTAGGAGCGCCCCATGTGCAGGTACACGGCGCCTTCGTGGATCGTCCCGTAGGCGCGGGCCAGCTCGACCGTCCCGAACAGCTCGCCCGAGCTCCCGTCGACCAGCGCGAAGCTGTCGGGAGAGGACGACCGCAGCGCGGTTCGCGCCGCCGGGTAGTCGTCTGCGCGGCGCGGCACGAAGCCCGTGGCGCGCTCGCGCAGGAACCCCGCCTCGCTCAGCTCGTTCGCGTAGGAGCGCCACTCGGGGCCCAGAATGTCGGCGTCCTCGTCGTTCAGGGGAGCTTCGTGCGCGGCGCAGAGCAGGTGCTCGGCGAAGATCTCGGGGCTGTGCGGGTCGAGGATCGCGGCCTCCACCGCTCGGCCGAGGAACTCGTCGGGGTGTCGGCAGAAGAACTGGTCGAGCGCGTCCTCGCCGGCGATGTACACCGCGAGCCCCCGCCCGCGACGGCCGGCGCGGCCCCACATCTGCCTGAGGCTGGCGACCGTGCCGGGGAAGGTCACGCAGATCGCGGCGTCGAGCTCGCCGATGTCGATCCCGAGCTCGAGCGCGTCGGTGGCCACCACGCCCAGTAGCTCGCCGGCGCTGAGGCGGCGCTGGATGTCGTGGCGCTGCTGCGGCGTGTAGCCGCCCCGGTATGGCGCGATCCGCTCGCCGAGCTCTGGATCGAGCCGATCGAGTGAGTGACGCAGGATCAGCTCGATGCCCTTGCGCGACTTCATGAAGCAGATCGTCCGCGCGCCGTTTGACACGAGCTCCGTGAACACCTCGGCGGCCTCGTACAGCGCCGATCCCCGAGTCCCGAGCTCCTCGTCGAGCAGCGGCGGATTCCACATCGCGACTCGCCTGCTCGCGCGCGGCGCCCCGTCGTGGTCGATCAGCTTGAAACCGCTCAGCCCCGTCAGGCGCTCGGCGAGCTCGACGGGGTTGGCGATCGTCGCGCTCGCGAGCAGAAAGCGGGGCTCGGTCCCGTGGATCGCCGCCACGCGCCTCAGGCGCCGGAGCACGTTGGCGACGTGCGAGCCGAACACGCCGCGGTACACGTGCGCCTCGTCGATGACGACGAACGCCAGGTTCGCGAACAGCTCGCCCCAGGCTGGGTGGTGAGGCAGGATCCCGACGTGGAGCATGTCGGGGTTGGTGAGGATCAGGTTCGACCGCTTGCGGATCGCCGACCGCTCCGCCCGCGGCGTGTCGCCGTCGTAGATCGCCGGCCGGATCTGCTTGTGCAAGCCGAACGCGTGCAGCGCGCGCGCCTGGTCCTGCGCCAGCGCCTTGGTCGGGTACAGATACAGCGCTCGCGCCGCCCGGTCGGAGCTCAGCACCTCAATCGTCGGCAGCTGGAAGCACAGCGATTTGCCCGACGCCGTCCCGGTGGTGACGATTGTCGGCGCCTCGAACGCGTCGTACAGCGCGTCGCTCTGGTGTGAGTACAGCTGGTCGATCCCGACGTTCGCGAGCGCGCTTCTGGCCGCCGGTCCGAGCTCGCTCGGGACCAGCACCGGGCGCGCCGGGCGGGCGTCGTAAAAGTCGTCGTGGACCAGACGTTGATCAGTGCGGCCCTGTTCGAGCAGGGCCGCCCAAGGTTCTGTGTCGTGCGCAATCGCCACCAGAGCCAGTATGGCGTCGGCCACCCCCCGCCTACGGTGGCGGCTCCCCCGGCCGACGTGGCGGCTCCGGCGGCGTGTGCCGGTGGCTCCCGCGGCTGCTACGGTCGCGCCCGCTATGCGCTGCCTCTACGTCGATCTCGACGGCACCCTCCTCGGCCCACGCGGCTCGCTACTGCACGGGGCCGACGGCGGGTTCGCGCTCGAGGGGGTGCGAGCGCTCCAGGCCTGCTGGCGGGCCGACGTCGAGGTCGTGCTGTATTCCGGCCGCCGGCAGTCGAGCGTGTTCGAGGACAGCCGGCTGATCGGGTCGGGCTCGTACATCTTCGAGCTCGGCTGCGGCCTGGTGCTCGACGGTGAGCTCGAGTGGCTGACCGACGGCGTCGTCCCTTCAGCTGAGGACGGGACGATCTACGACCAGCTCGAGCGATCGGGGGCGCCGGCGTTGCTGCTCGACCGCTTCGCCGGCCGGCTCGAGTACCACACGCCGTGGTCTGTCAAGCGGGACGTCTCCCATCTGTTCCGGGGATCGGTCGAGCTCGACGACGCCCGGGCGGTCCTCGAGGACGCCGGCCTGGACTGGTTGCGGCTGGTCGACAACGGCGTCGTGCATGCAGCGTCCGAACAGATGGAGGGGCTGCCCGTCGTTCACGCGTACCACCTGATCCCGGCCGGCGCGTCGAAGGTGCGCGCGGTCGCCCGACACATGCAGGCGCGCGGCTACACGCGCGAGGACTGCATCGCGGTCGGCGACTCGCGCGAGGACATGGACGCCGCTCAGGTCGTCGGCGCCTTCTGGCTGGTCGCAAACGCCCTCGAGCGCGATCCCGACCTGGCCCCGGAGCTCGCCGGCCGCCCCGGAGTCCGCATCGCCTCAGAACGCTACGGCGCCGGTGTTTACGAGGCGGTCGTGACTACGCTGGCGACGGGGCGCTGACCCGCTCCCGCGTCGGATCGCCGGTCGGTTCGGTGGGGTCGCTGGGCGGCTCGCCGGGGTCGATCACCGGCTCGTACGCCGGGTCGCCGATCCGCTCGACCTCGTCGGCATCACCGACCGCCCACCCGAGGCGCTCGACTAACTGCATCGCGAAATGGTCGCTTTCGAAGTCGGCCACGCTCACGCGCTCGCGGAACATGACGGCACCTTCACCGAAAGCAGCCCCGTGATCGGAGGTCACGATGATCTGAGGCATGTCTCTCTCCTTCGTCGTGTCCGGCCGCATTGTGGGACAGCTACCTTCGGCCCGCGTAAACATCCTGTAGTGAGTCTGTAGACGAGTCGAGGCCTTCCCCGCAAACGCTGCCTAACGCGAGGTGGATTGCCGGCGCCGGCCGCCACCCGCCGGCCGCCACCCGCGCCGCGCCAGCAGCTAAGCGGCGTCGCGCGCTGCGGGCCGGGGCTGCGGCTCGTCCTCCTCGGCAACGGCCGTGGCGAGTGCCCCCGCGGCCTCCGACAGCTCACCAAACGCGTCGGCCACGTCGGCGGCGCTTGATCCGGTGATCGCACGGTTGAGCGCTGCGACCGTCTGGTCGAACCGCGCCCACAGCTCCGCCGGCCCACGCCGTCCAGTGCCCGGGCGAAGCTCGTACGGCGGTTCCGCGCTCTCGGCTCCCGGGATCGGCCGCCACAGCAGGCCCGCAGCGTGCGCGTGTTCCCACGCCACCTGCTCGCGGCCCGCCGCATCCGAGAGCGCCTGCAGTCTCGCCGCGAACCCGTCGTCGGGCGGCGCCAGCTTGTGAGCGCGCATGGCCTCAGCCCAGTCCGTGCCGGCCTGCCTTACCGCGCGCATGATCGTCGCCCGCTGGCGGTCGAGGTCGTCCCGGAAGCTCATGCGTGCTGGATCGTCATCCGCCGGAGGCAGTCATCCGTGGTTGGGCGACCTCGTCGTGGGGACATCACCCTTCCCGAGTCGCGTTCTGCGGGGCAAGGCCAGGGTCCGCCACGCCGATCGGCTCGCCGCCCCAGAAGTCCTCCGCGCTCGGCCCCGCGTCCGGGGCGCCGGCGCCCGCCGTGTAGGACTGAGCGAGCACCCGCTCGAAGTCCGAGCGCTTGATCCTCACCCGCCGGCCGACCCGCAGCGCCGGCAGCGACCCCTGGTCGATCCAGTTGCGGACCGTCTGCTGATTCAGCTTGAGCATTCCCGCCACCTCGGCGACGGTCAGGAACGATTCTTCTGGCTCTGGGAGATTCATCCGAAAGTTTGCTAATTGAGTCCAATTGGAACTAAAACAGGGTTATACTAGCGCGCGGCTGGGACGGCAATACCGCTGTCGGCGCAGAAATCGCTGGAAAAGGGCGTCAACGGGGTGAGGGAAGGTCGGCAAACCGATGCAGGCGAGCAAGACGCTCAGCGCCGGAGCAACGTGGTGCGCCTCCCCCGCGACTGGCTGGGACCGCGCGAGGAGTTGGTCCCATTCGGCCCCCGGGCCAGATCCCCGGTGCCCGGCGAACCGCCATCGACCACCGGCGGGTCAGCACCGTCCGCCGACGAACTGACCGCCGACAACGCGGCACCGACTGGCGGCGAGGCGCTACCAACCGCCGGCGACGCGACACCGACCGCCGACGGGCTGCTGCGCTCCGACAAGCTGCCGAGCGCCGGCGAGCCCCCACCAAGCGCGGAGGACTTCTGGGGAGAGCGGTCGGCCGCCATCCACGGCGCACTGCAGGCGCCGGCCGACTGGGCGCCGGCGGATCCTGAGCCCACAGATCGCCGCTCGGTCGGCGCGCGAGCGATCCATCTGCGCCGCTTCGATCGGCGGTCGGTGGCGAGCGCCGCGGCCGGCCTCGCAGCTGTCGCCGTGACGGTCATCGCGGTCGTGTCCATCTTTGGCGCGGGGGAAGCGCCACAGCCTGCCGGCGGATCGAAGGCGGGCGTCGCAGCCGTGATGAGCGGTGGCGTTTCCCGAATCTTCCAGCTCGGACTTGCTCAGATCGACGCGAGCGTCGGTCACGATGGGGCGACGGTCGCCGCGCAATCCGCCGCCGCGACGGCCCGGCGCACGCCACATCGTGAGCGAGCGGCGAAGCCCATTCACAAGGCAGCGCACAGTCCGTCAACCCGCTCGCCCCGCCCGACCTCAGTCGAGGTGGCAAGGACGGCGACAGCCCCCGCGAGTACGTACCGCCCGGCCGAGGTTGGCACCTACACCGCAACCACCGAGGTCCGCACAACCACCCCGACCGACAACGCTCCGGCTCGCTCAGTTCCTCCACGCACGGCGAGCCAGCCACTCCCGTCTCGCGCGACCGCCAGTTCCACCGGGGAATCCGGCGCGCTCGGCCCCATCCATTCTCCGAACGGATAAGGAGCACCGATGACCAACTTCCTCGCCCACATGCGACGCAGCGCGATCCCGTATGTGGCGCTGCTGCTGGTACTGGTAGCCGGCTTGGGAGGCGGCTACGCCCTCGCCGCGAGCAAGACGAAATCGATCACGGTCTGCGCGGACAAGAAGACCGGGATCCTGCACCTCAAGACCCGTGGGAAGTGCACGCGCGGGCAGACGCGCGTGACCTGGAATCAGAAAGGGCCGCAAGGGCCGGCGGGTGTCCCGGGTGTGCCGGGTCGGGGGCGCCCGCGGTGAGTGTGTGGGCGAACGTCACGAATGCCGGGTCCGTCGCCTCAGGACAGGGCATCTCGGTTCAGCACTGTCTCGGCTGGTACCTATCAGGTGACGATCACCGCCCCGGCTTGCGCTCACGGGTCGAACGCTCCGGTGATCAGCGTCTCGGATGCCGACCCGCCCGACGGACAGTCGTGACGAGCGCGTTCCCGGCTGGCGTGGTACTGAGGCGACCGGCCGACCAGCAATTCAGGTGTTCGACGTATTCACCCGGGCGTGGTCGCGGGCAGCGTGGTTCACTCCGTCCGACCATACGTTCGACGTGATGGACGCCTGCATGTAGGACGCTGCATGAGCAGCGGGGCGTTACGAGAGGCTGTGCGGCGGTCGGCGCATCGCTCGCGGTGTGTCTGGTGGCGTGCCGTGCGCAGTGCCGGTGGCGGAGGCTGGGACGATCTGGGTCACCGACGGGAACATGAGCGCCGGGGGTAGCGGGGCTGCGGCGCCTTTGGCCTGTATGGAGACCTGCCGCTGTTCGACCAGCCCGCAAGCTGCCCGATCGGGCGGCATGTGGATCAGCACCGCCTCATCGGTCCCGGCCGGGGAGAACGCGTACTGGATGACGACCGCTCCGGCGGGGATCACGATCAACAGCGCGTGGACAGCAGAGGCAACGGCGTCGCGAGCAACGGGATCGCCAACGGCTGGGCGGTCGGCGACTTCTGGCGAGACGTCGGCAGCGGCGTCTATGGCGGATCCACGCTGGCGCCAGGGCAGGAATGGTTCAACACCGGGCTCGAGGGCTCCTCGGATATCAACAGCCAGATCTATGGCATCCAGCTGGTCTGCACGCGACACTCGGCCAGCCAGAGGCCCTGCTCGGACGCTCCGAGTCCGATGCTTCACGGTCGGCGGCGTCGAGCTGGCAGGGCACCGAGAACACGGCACCATACCGTGACCGGGCTGACCACTATGGAACGAACCGGCGGGCAGTATGTGTGGAACCCGCCGGGATGACTTCATGGACCGTCGCGATGTCTGCGAGCGACGTCTCCGGGATCTGCTCCTCGGATCGCGACGATCGTCAACGGGACTGACGTACAGGGCCCCGCCGGAGCCGCGGGACGACTCGGTTTGGCAGCAGTGCCCGACCCCGGCGGACTGGTACTTCGACGTTGACACGCGCTCGTCTGTGCCGACCAGCGGGGAGCTGCCAGATCCAGCTCATCGCGACTAACGCCGCCGGGATGGCGACACCGGCTCGGAGACCCTGCCGTCGACAACGACCCCGTCGCGGTGTCGTTCAGCAGCTCCGAACGATGCCAACCCGACCGTCTGGGTCGGCCACGCGGTGACGGTTGACGCCACCGCCACCGCCGGCCCCTCCGGTGTCGGCGGGATGAGCTGCAGCACCGACAGCGCGCCGGCGAGCGCGTACCCCACGGCTGGCGTGACCGTCAACGGCGATGGGACGCACACGGTGTCCTGCACCGCGCGGAACAACGCGGTCGACCCCCAAGGGCAGCCGAATACCGGGACGAGCTCGATCGCGATCCACATCGACGAGGCGCCACCTTCACTGAGCTTCGAGCCGCGGAATCCCCACGACCCGACGGGCCTGATCGTCGATGCCGGCGACAGCGAGTCGGGCGTCGACACCGGCTCGATCGAGATGGCCCCCGCCGGCACGAGCGACTGGACCAGCCTCCCCACGACGTTTGACGGGTCGCACCTGCTCGCGCATTTCGACGACGCCGACCGGATCGGGACGTACACGTTCCGCGCGAGCGCGTGCGACAACGTGGGCAACTGCGCCTCCGCCAGCGAGGGGCTGGCGCTCCCGGTGCGAACCGCCTCCGACGCCGAGGTCAGCCTGACGAAGATCGTCAATCCGCTCCAGCGTCGGACCGTGCGCGAGCAGGTCCGGGTCGATTGGCACTGGGCGACGGTCCACCGGGATGGCAAGGTCGTGAGGGTTAAGCGCGGCGGCCACCTCAAGACGATCAAGGTCGTCAAGTACGTCAAACGATGCGCGACCAAGCGGGCCAAGGGCGGGCGCGTGAAACGTGACTGTACGACGCCGACCGTCCACGCCACCAAGACCCTAGACGTGCCGTACGGCCAGCCTGTCACAGTCCACGGCCTGTACACGACCAGCCAGGGCGTGCCGCTGGGAGGACAGCCGGTCGAGATCCTCGCCGCGCCGAACAATGGTCTCGCGCCGTTCAGTCAGGTCGCGACGGTCAGCACAGCGGCTGACGGAAGCTGGACGGCCACGCTGCCCCCAGGGCCGTCACGGCTGATCCGCGCGGTCACCAACGGCTCAGCAACGATCTTGCCGTCGAACGGACAGGTAACCACGATCGTGCCGGCCAGAATCCGGCTGCTGAAGGTTTGGCCTCGACACGTCGCGTGGGGCGGCACCGTGCATCTCGTCGGCCAGCTTCTCGGCGGGTACCTACCCCCCGACGGCGCGCTCGTCCGCCTGCGCATCGGCTATGGATCGACGTATAACACCTACGGCGTTCAGGAACATGTCACCGGCAACGGCCGCTTCTCAACGGTTGCATCGTTCGGTCCGGGTGACCCTGCCGTGCATCGAACCTACTGGTTCCAGATCGCATCGCTGCCGATGGGAAACTACCCCTATGCGCCAGCCGCGAGCCAGCGAGTGACCGTGACCGTCGGCGGCCACCCGCGATCCGACCCAGCGCGGCGCAAGAGGTAGTTTCCGTCACGGCCACGATGCCGTGTCTGACGAGCCTCGGGTGACCTCCGAACTGGCGGTGAGCGCTAGTTCGGGCTTACGTTCATCCGCACCAACCACCGCTTCACGTAACAGGCGCCGAAGACTGCGGTGAGCGTGGCATCGATCTCGTGAGCCTCGGTGCCCTGGCGGATCGCGAACGTCACCGTCCGGTAGTGCCCAAAGGGCAGCGCGAGCTCCGGTGCTCGTGAGAACTCCTCCTCGATCACGCGGCCTCCCGTGGACCCGACCGACGACCTTATGCGTGTAGTTGCGCCGCGTGAGCGCGCCGGCGCGGATCGTCACCGCCTCGGTCGCGAGAGCGAGCCGCATGTCGAAGAACGGCTGCGACCGACCAGCGCCGGCCGCAGCGGAAGCTGACGGACCCGAGCTGCGGGAGCACGAACGCGCCGGGGGTCGAGCTCGCGCCCTCGCCGGCGGACCCTATAGACGCAAGCGAAGGCGCAACCGGGACTCGGCCGGGCGCCGAAGACGCCCGCAGAGCCGGTCCCGCCGCCGTTCCGGCCGCCGCCACCAGTACCGCAATCGCGCCGAAGAATGCCTTGATCATCTGGCCTCACTGGCCCATACGGGGCTCAAATAACGAAAAGTCCATTTGGCGGGCGCCTTCTACCGGGTAAGCTTCTCTCGATGCCATTCGTCGACAACATCCTTCAGCCCACCCACCTGCTCCTGATCCTGGTTGTCGCGCTGCTCGTGCTCGGCCCCAAGCGACTGCCCGAGGCCGGCCGTGCGCTCGGCAAGGGAATCCGTGACTTCCGCGGCGCAATCAGTGGCGAGGAGCACCAGCCCCAGCCGCACGATGAGATCGTGAGCCAGGCGAGCAGCGTCGAGGCGACGCAGCCGAAGGAAACCGCCGCGCAGCCGGCGGAGCCAGTTCAGCCGGTCGGCTGACAACGCGGCTTCCAGCATCTGTCGGGCGCGGTACGCTCGGCACGTGACCCCTGCCGACGAGCGCGCTGCCATGGTGGCCCTGCTCAGGACGGGCGGTCGGCCGTGGGTCGAGTACGCCGAGCGGGTCGAGGAGCTGGGCTCGGCCGCTGCCGTGCTCGAGGAAGAGTTCGCCGGGCCGGGAGCGAGGAGCGCGCAGACGAGCATGCTCGACGCCGCTCCACAGGCCCCAGACGAGTTCCTCGCCCAGGCCGGCGCGGATCTCGAACGCTGGCGCGCGGCGGGCATGCACCTGGTCACGGTGCTTGATCCCGGCTATCCCCCGAATCTCCGCGCCGTTCACGACCGCCCGCCGATGGTGTTCGTGGCGGGCCACCTGACGCCGGCGGACGCCCACGCGGTGGCGGTCGTCGGGGCGCGGAAGGCGACGACCGCCGGCATCGCCCGCGCCGGCGCGATCGCGGAGCATCTCGTCGACCGCGGATACACGGTCGTCTCGGGGCTGGCCGCCGGCATCGACACGGCCGCCCATACCGCTGCGCTGGCCCGCCGGGGACGGACGGTCGCGGTGATCGGCACTGGTCTCGCCCGCACCTACCCGCCCCAGAACGCAGCGCTCCAGCGCCGCATCGCCTCCGAGTGCGCGGTCGTCTCCCAGTTCTGGCCCGACGCCCCTCCCACCCGGCGGAGCTTTCCGATGCGCAACGCTGTGATGTCCGGCATCACGCTCGCGACGGTCGTCGTCGAGGCGTCCGACACGAGCGGCGCGCGGATGCAGGCACGCCTCGCCTGCGGGCAGGGTCGGCCCGTGTTCCTCCTCGCCTCTCTCGTCGAGCGCCAGCAATGGGCTCGCGAGTACGCGGCACGCCCCGGCACGCATGTCGTGCACTCGCCGGAGGAGATCACGACCGTGGTCGAGCGGTTGATCTCGCCCGGGTCCCTCGTCGCGTAACCGGGGCGGGCGTGCCCTCGGTCCGCGAGCTGAGCGCGTTATACGAGAACGTGATGCTCGGTCCGCGGCGCGGTCCCAGCGTGTGCAGCACCTGCTTCAACTTCACCGACGGATACGCGCGGTGCTACGCGTGCGATCACGGCCGGCTCGATCCTTGACGCGGTCGCCCCGATCTCCTACAGCGTCGCGCGCGAGCAGCTCCATCATGCGCTCGCCAGCTACAAGCGCCTCGAGGGTGACGTGGCGCGCCGGCTCGGCGCAAGCCTCGCCGCGATCCTGTGGCGGTTCCTCGCCGACCACGAGCGGTGTGTCGCCAACGCGGCCGGGACGGACGGATTCGAGCTTGTCACGACCGTGCCGTCCGGAGATCGCTTCCGCGACGAGCGCCATCCGCTGCGATGGATCGTTGGCGAGCTCGTCGGACCCACCCGCGGCCGCTACGAGCGCTTGCTCGAGCGATCCGACGTCGAGGTCCAGCCACGCGCGTTCAGCGGCGAGAAGTTCGTCGCGACCCGACCGATCGAGGGCGGTTCCGTGCTGCTGATCGACGACACGTGGACGACGGGTTCCAGCGCCCAGAGCGCCGCCACCGCGCTCAAGGCCGCCGGCGCGGACCGGACCGCCGCGGTCGTGATCGGCCGCCACCTCAACCGCGAGTGGCACGAGAACGACAGGCGCATCCGGGGAATCGCGCGGCCATTCGACTGGAGTAGGTGCGCGCTCTGCGCCGAGCCGACCGACGCCCGGACCCAACGCGGACCGTAGCCACACGAGCGCCGCGCCAACCGCCACCGCCACCGACCACCGACTGGCCCGCCCGGCCTACCCGCCACCGCGCTCTACGCCACCAGGTACCAAGTTCGAGTTAGTTGTTTCTCAAACTGGGTACTGAGGAGAAGTCGTAAGCAGAAGGGATGGGATCGAGGTCTTGATGGGAAGGGAGAGAGTCTGGTGAGGAGACGCTCTCACGCGAGAAGGACAGGTAGCCGGCGAATCGGCGCGATCATCGCCACCGCCACCGCCACCGCGCTCCTGGCCGCGTGCGGGTCATCGGGGAAGGGACCGGTGATGCTGACCTGGTACGTGTTCCCCGAGCCGTCGGGATCGTTCCAGGCGGCCGCGACCGAGTGCAGCCAGGGCTCGCACGGCGCCTACGACATCAAGATCAACTTCCTCCCGAATTCGTCCGACCAGCAGCGCGTCTCGCTCGTGCGCCGGCTGGCCGCGAACGACTCGTCGATCGACATCCTGGCGATGGACGTCGACTGGACCGCCGAGTTCGCGACCGCCAAGTGGCTGAAACCCGTCCCGGCGAGCGTCGCAAGCCAGATCAAGAGCCAGGACCTGGCCGGACCGGTTCAGACAGCGACGTGGCAGAACAGATTGTGGGCGATTCCGATCAACTCGAACACCGAGCTGCTCTGGTACCGCAAGGACCTCGTGCCGACCCCGCCCAAGACGTGGACGCAGATGATCGCCGAGGCGAATCAGCTCGCCGCGCACGGCAAGCCGAGCTACATCGAGGAGCAGGGCGCTCAGTACGAGGGGCTGACCGTCTGGTTCAACTCGATGGTCAACTCCGCCGGCGGCCAGATCCTCACCTCAAACGACAAGGTCGTCCTCGGCGCCCCCGCCCTGAAGGCGACCGAGATCATGAAGGAGCTCGCCACCTCCAAGGCCGCCGATCCGTCCCTGAACGTGTCGATGGAAGGCCCGGGCCAGGTGGCGTTCCAGAGCGGCACCGCCGCGTTCATGATCAATTACCCGTTCGTCTGGTCGGCGACCCAGGCGGGCAACCCCAAGATCTTCAAGGACATGGGGTACGCCTATTTCCCGGAGGTCACGCCCGGCATCCCACCGAAGGTCTCGATCGGCGGCTACAACCTCGGCATCTCCGCCTTCTCCAAGCACCCGAACCTGGCCTTCCAGGCGGTCCAGTGCCTGACCCAGGAGAAGAACCAGAGCCGGGACGCGATCAAGGGCGGCCTCGCTCCGGTGGCGTCGAGCATCTACGACCAGCCGGCGTTCGAGAAGGCGTATCCGTTCCATCAGCTGATCAAGCAGCAGCTCCAGACCTACGGCCTCCGCCCCCAGACTCCGGCCTACGCGGACGTCACGCTCGCGATCCAGAAGACCCTCTCGCCCTTGTCGAACATCAACCCGAAAACGGTGGTCAGCACATTGCATAACGAGATCAAGCTGTCGCTGTCCTCATCGGCACTGCTGTGAGCGCCGTCACCGCCCCTCCGAGCGCCCCGAGCGCACCAGTCAGCCGGCGGAAGCATCTCAGCGACCGCGCCCGTGCCGAGCGCCGCCTCGCTTACTGGCTGGTCGCTCCAGCGGCGGTCGTCATGGTCGCGGTCACGGCGTACCCGATCATCGACGCCGTCGCGCTGTCGCTCCAGCGCGCCGACCTACGCTTCCCGAACGCGACCAAGTTCATCGGCCTGTCGAACTACGGCCACGTCCTGACGGCGCCGGTCTGGTGGCAGGACGTGTTCCACACGGTGATCCTCACGGTGATCAGCGTCTCGATCCAACTCGTGCTCGGCATGTGCCTGGCACTGGTGATGCACCGGATCATCTTCGGCCGCGGCCTCGTGCGCGCGATCGCGCTCGTGCCGTACGCGATCGTCGCGGTGGTGGCGGCCGAGTCGTGGCAGCTCGCGTTTTCGCTGCAGAGCGGGTGGATCCCGAAGCTGCTCGGGCTGAGCGGCGATCCACTCAGCCACACGTTCGGGACCTATGTCGCGATCATCGTCACCGAGGTCTGGAAGAACACGCCGTTCATGGCGCTGCTCCTCCTCGCCGGGCTGGCGCTCGTCCCGGACGAGCTCCAGGAGGCGGCCAAGGTCGATGGGGCGACCACCTGGGAGCGCTTCACCAAGATCACGCTGCCGCTGATGAAGCCCGCGATCGTCGTCGCGCTTCTGTTCCGCACGCTCGACGCGTTCAGGATCTTCGACACGATCTACATCTTCAACCAGGGCGCGCAGGGCACCGAGTCGATCTCGATCCTGAACTACAACACGCTGCTCGACCGGCTCAACCTCGGGCTCGGATCCGCAGTGTCGGTGTTGCTGTTCCTGCTCGTCGCGCTGATCGCGCTCGTGTTCATCGTCGGCTTGCGTGCCGGCCGGGCACCCAGTACCGAGGCGGCGTGATGAGCCATCGCTCGAAACAGATCGGGGGCTGGTCGACGGCGATCATCGTCATCTGCGTCGTCTCGCTGATCCCGGTCCTGTGGATCGTGTTCCTGTCGCTGAAGACGCCTGCCACCGCCACGGACGGGAGCTTCATCCCCCACCAGTGGACGCTGTCGAACTACTCGGCCATCTTCAAGCAGGGCATCTTCACCGACGCGCTTCGCAACTCGATCGGCATCGGGCTGATCTCGACGGTCCTGGCCGTGGCGCTCGCCTCCTCGGCGGCGTATGCGATCGCGCGCCTGGACTTCCCCGGCAAGCAGGTGATCCTGCTGGCCGCGCTCGGCGTCGCGATGTTCCCGCAGATCTCGATCGTCGGCCCGCTCTACAACCTGTGGCGGCAAATCGGTCTGTACGACACCTGGCCGGGGCTGATCATCCCGTACATGACGTTCGCGCTGCCGCTGTCGATCTACGTGCTGTCGGCGTTCTTCAGAGAGATACCGTGGGAGCTCGAGGAGGCAGCCCAGGTCGACGGGGCGACGCCGTTCCAGGCGTTCCGCAAGGTGATCGTGCCGCTCGCCACCCCGGGGATCGTGACCACGTTCCTCATCGTGTTCATCATCTGCTGGAACGACTTCGTATTCGCGATCTCGCTGACCTCGACGTCGGCCGCGCAGACCGTGCCTGCCGCGATCTCCTCGTTCCCCGGCGTGTCACAGTTCAGCGTGCCCTACGGGGACATCGCTGCCGCCGCCGTAATCGTGACGATCCCGGTGATGCTGCTTGTCCTGATCTTCCAGAGGCGGATCGTGGCCGGGCTGACCGCGGGCGCAGTCAAGGGATAGACCGAAAAGGAGCCTCACCGAATGGCCGAGATCCAGTTCCAAGACGTGACCAAGCGGTATCCGGACGGCTTCGAGGCCGTCAAGCACCTGAATCTCGACGTCCCCGACGGCGAACTGATGATCCTCGTCGGTCCGTCCGGATGCGGGAAGTCGACCGCGCTGCGGATGGTCGCCGGACTAGAGGACATCTCCGACGGCGAGCTCAAGATCGGCGGGCAGGTCGTCAACCAGAAGGCGCCCAAGGACCGCGACATCGCGATGGTGTTCCAGAACTACGCGCTGTATCCCCACATGACCGTCCGGGAGAACATGGGGTTCGCGCTGAAGCTCGCCAAGACGCCGCAAAGCGAGATCGACAGCAAGGTCAACGACGCCGCGAAGATCCTCGACCTCGAGCAACACCTCGACCGCAAGCCGGCCAACCTGTCAGGCGGCCAGCGCCAGCGCGTCGCGATGGGACGCGCGATCGTCCGCAACCCGAGCGTGTTCCTGATGGACGAGCCGCTATCGAACCTCGACGCCAAGCTGCGCGTGCAGATGCGGACCGAGATCTCGAGGATCCAGCAGCAGCTCGAGACGACCACGATCTACGTCACCCACGACCAGACCGAGGCGATGACGCTCGGAGACCGGATCGCGGTGATGCGCGCCGGAATCCTCCAGCAGGTCGGGCCGCCATCCGAGCTCTACGGCTATCCGACCAACCTGTTCGTGGCCGGGTTCATCGGGTCGCCGTCGATGAACTTCCTCGCCGGCGAGATCAGCGGCGACAACATCCACCTGCCGATCGGCGACGTCC
>CAWJMH010000009.1:0-132692 GCA_963843915.1 uncultured Solirubrobacterales bacterium | reverse complement strand
TATGTCTATGTCTTCGACCGGAAACTTCATGCCTTGCTAGATCGCGTCGACGTATACCGAGTTGGCGAGCACGCCGATCAGCAGCGCGCCGACCAGCGCGATCATCACGCCGCCCGCACGTTGCCGCGGACCTCACCGGCGATGTAGGCCGAGTACTGGAAGCCGATGAACTGGAACAGCAGCACCGACCAGCATCAGCGGGAACACCGTCGTCGAGAAGATGTCTGGAGAGGAAGTTGTGACTGGTGCCGGGGAGGAACGCCTCCTTGCCGCTCGCCGCGATCTTCGCGGCGGTGACGCCGCCGGTGTACTGCGGCAGGTGCGCGTTGAAGCTGCCGCGGTGGGTGAACAAGAGGCCGAACACGAACATCCCGACGAAGCACGCGACGCCGAAGGCGGCGAGCGCGGTCACGACCCTGTGAAACGACCGCGTCGGCAGGAGCAAACGCCGATCAGCGCCAGCACGACGATTGACCCGATGAACCCGGGCAGGCCAGTGATCGATCCGCTCGAGTCCGTGAACCACGAGTTCGCGTGCGTGAAGAAGTGTCCGCCGGCGCCGATCCCGATGATCACGCGCGGTGATCTGCAGATTGCGCAGCACGAGCGGGACCTCGAAGGCGATGATCGCACCGAGGCGATCACGAGCATCAACGCCTCCAGCCACCCAAGGAATGGGTGCCCGGATGCGGCTCGAGAACACGTAGTCGCCGCCCGAGCGCGGCATCACCGACGTCAGCGACGCGAAGATCAGCGCCAGCAGGACGAGAACAGTCCGGCGATGACCGCCGCCCACCGTACTCGGAGAACGGGCCCCAGCGCCACACCGGCACGAACGCCAGCGAGTAGAAGATCGGGTACAGCGTCGCCCGACGCCGACGAACGCGGCCACGTTGAAGAACAGCGCGTTGGTAACGCTGACGTTGCGCACCAGTCCTGAGGACTGCCGGACGAACAGCTTCGAGCTGGTCGTACTCGCGGCCGCGGAACCGCGCACCTTCGTCAGGCATGTCCGGCCTCCTACCCTAATCGTCAGTACCTTCCCTCAGAGCAGCGGGCGCAACGTATCACCGGACGCGGCGGCCAGGATGGCCCTCGCGAATCGCGCCGGTACGCCGACCGGTACAGGCTCAGTGCAGCACGAGCTTGAGCGAAATGATGAGTACGCCGAGCGTCGCTCCGAGCGCGAGCTGAACGACCATCTCCTTGGCGGTCAACTCGGCGCGAAGCCCCGCGATGACCTCGTACACGACGACCATTCCGGCCGCCGTCCAGATCGCGGCGGTGGCCGCGTTCGCCAGCGAGCCCCCGGCGACCCACCAGATCAGCAGCGGGATCACCGGGATCGCGGCGCCGACGAGGATCCACACCTCGTGGAGCAGGCTGCTGACCAACGCGCTTGTCGTCAGGCGTTCGCCTTCCTCGATCCGCCTGGCGGTCAGCTCCGCATATGAGTGGGCCATCCAGTAGATCAGCAGCGCGATCAGCACCGACACCAGGGTCTCGGCATAGGTCTCCTGCGCGGGACTTTCGGCGGCGAGCAGCGCGCCCACGGCGACCGTGCCGTAGACGACGCGCGCGACGTTTACGGGCATCTGCGGTTGCTTAGCCGAGCGCGAGCTTGAACTTCGCGGGCACGGTCGCGGCGTAACCGTTGAACGTGCTGACCGCCGACAGCGTGGCGTGCGCAGTGTTGCCCTGGCCGCTCGTGCGGCCGCCGTGCGGTTGAGCTTCAGGGTGATGGTGGCGCTGTGGTTGCCGCGAACGGTGGCGCGACCTGATGCCACGGTCTTCTTCCCGACCTTGACTCTGAGCTTGACGCGGCAGCTTGCAGACCCGCGACAGCGCAGCGCCACCTGCAGCCTGTTGCCGTGGGCGGTGATCTGCCGACGCTGACGGGAGACGTCCTGACCCGGACCATGCCGGTTCGCCGGGTCCCTCCGGCGTTGGCCGCGATCGCCTGCAAGTAGTAGATCGTGCCCGCGCGCAGGCCGCGCAGATGCCAGGTGACCGTGCCGGACTTCGTGGACGATGCGGACGCGTGCGCCGGTCTGAAGCTTCGAGGTGGTGCCGTAGGCGAGGTAGTAGGCGGTGCTTGCGCCGCCGGTGTTCAGCGTCTCGGTGACGGTCGCCGATCCCAGCCCAGGGCCCGAATCCGCAGGCTTCCGTACGACGGAGCGTTCGGGGCGTGGGTGACGTGTCCGCCACCCGAGCCGCCGCCGGTCGTCCCACCACCCGAGCCGCCGCCGGTCGTCCCACGACCCGAGCCGCCGCTGCCCGAGCCGCCGCTGCCCGTCCCGCCACCAGTCCCGCCGCCGTTCCGCCGGAGCCACCGCCGCCCGTTCCGCCGGATCCGACGGAGGCGCCCGTGTCGCCGGTCGTAAACGTGAAGTCGTAGCCGACATACTCGGTCCCTGTATCTGGGCTTACAGCGATGAGCTGGTAGTGGTACGTGGTGTCGGGAGCGAGGCCGATGATCGTGTTGCTGACCTGGACGGGCGCGGTGCTGTCGCCGATGTCCGTGGTCGGCGTGGTCTGGCCGTAGGCAGTCGTCGTCCCGTACTGCCAGAAGTAGGCGGTGTCGTTGCCGTTGGGGTACACGCCGCCCTGGAGCGTCGCGCTGTTGGCCGTCACGGTCTTGGCGTAGGACGAGTCGTTGTCGCCGATCTCACCGTAGCCGGGGGCGCCGAGTCCGGGAGCTCCGGGAACGACCGCGCCGCTGATCGTTCCGAGGCCGGTGGGGCCGTCATAGCCGGTGGTGGCGGTGCAGATATATGCGGGGACGCTCAACGGATCGCACGTTCCGTTCGAGCCAGAGCTGGGGTCGTTGAAGACGTTGGGCAGCGTGCTCGCGATGTTGTACGCCCATGAGGGGCTGGCGTTGAACGCCCACGATGGAGGTGTACCCGCGGCGTTGGTGGCGGCAGTGGAAGCCGAGTTCACCAGGGCGTAGTACGCAGCGATCAGCGGCGATGACAGGCTGGTTCCGGCGACGATCTCCCAGCCGCCGTCGGCCTTGCTGTAGATCGACATCCCCGTCGCCGGGTCGCCGTCCGCCGACAGATCGTTGTAGGCGCGGCCGGTGCAGCCGCTGTCGGTCTGCCACGCCGGCTTTGTCTCGGTCGTATCACAACCGGAACCCGTGCTCGACCACGCGACCTCGTTGAGACCGCGCGCGGCCTGCGCACCTGTGCCGTTGGCCGGGACCATCGTCGTGCCGCCCGCGGCGGTGACGCCGGGAAGGGCCGCCGGATAGACATTGCAGCTCGCTTGGGTCAACCCGTTCTCGCACTGGGAGTTCTGGCCGGCGCCGAGATAGCCGAAATCCCCCGACGCGGCGACCGTGGCGATCCCTGGGAACGTGAAGGTGCCTGTGTGCTCGTCCCACTGCTGGTCTGAGTCGGCCGCCGACTGTGTCTTCTCGGTGGCAGGAACTCCGCCCCAGCTGTCGGTGATCACGGTAGGGGTCGGGGTCATCTTCGAGGCCGACGACTGAGCTGCGGCGAGGTCGCCGAGACCGTCGGTGAAGGACTCTACAAGCTCGATCTTGCAGTGCGGGCAGATCGCCGAGACGGCCTCGAGATCGAGCGCGATCTCGGTTTGCCATCCGGTTTTGCCGGGCGGCGGCTTGGAAGGCAGCGGCTGCGCCGCTCCGAACTCGTTGACCTTCTGAAAGCAGCCGCTGGCCGAAGTGCAGGCCGGCAAGCCGAACTGCGCCCGGTAGGTGGTCATGTTGACTTCGGCGTTCGGCGCGTCGTACGCGTCGACGATCGCGATCGTCTGGTCGCCACCTTCGGACTGGGCGAGCGCGGCCACGTCGTAGGCCTGCTGCAGGAATGCGGGGCTGCCAGGCTGCGGCGCCGCGATGGTCGTGGCCGCGGCCACCGCGGCGGCGTGCGCGGCGCTCCGCGAGTTTCCTCGCAGGCGAAGCACACGATTGGGCGAACCGGCCTGGCAGCAGATGCGGATGCACGCGCTGGCCGGTCTGGCGTACGGCGAGAAATTGGGCGAGGCACGCGGCGTGGCCGGGCTCGGGGACCCCACAGGCGCTGCGCGGCACGACCGAGGAGGCATCGGACAAGCCCGTGGTCGCGTCGGTGACGCTTGCCTTGCCCTGCGAAAGGGTGTCGGCGCTCGCGGTTGCTGCCACGAGGAGCGCGGCGATCAGGGCGGTGGCGACTGCGCCGATCAAGAGGCGGGCGTGGAGTCGTGTTGTCGGGGTCACCGCCATAGATCTGTGCTGGGGCCCGGCATCCCCATCTCTTTATCGGCAGGGTGACGCAAGACCTTGACGTTTTTATTACAGAATGTCCACGCGCAGATGAGGGCGTATGGGTAGGTCTTGCGACGTATGTCCACTTTCGTTGCGGACTGCGCTCAACTGAGCATCATGCCCTCTGGAAACAGAGTAGTGGCGAATGTCCCCGATGTCGGTAATCCGCCCACGGATTCCGGCCGCCACGGCTCAGCCGGCCCCCTTTCAGCTGAGCCACTGTCCCCCGCGCGGGCCGGGTTGCCGAAAGGCCCGGCCCGCGTAGGTTCCCCTCTATAGACTGCCGCGTCAGCAGAGGAGAGACGTGCAAGAACGCTTGCTGGGGAGCAGACGGGTAGTGGTTGTGGTTGCTTGCTCGGTTGTGGGCGCGCTGGCGCTTGCGGGCGGGATCGCGGCGGGTCGTCCCGCGTCAGGTCCGGCTCGCGCGAGCACGCCGGCGCCGATCACGTCCCGCTACGCGCTCGCGGGGCGCTGCGTCGCGCTAGGAGCTCAGCGCTACTACTTCAAGGCAACCGGGCTCGGCACCTACATGCTTTACGGCGGCGACGGCAGGCTGCTTGGAGCAAGCCACCACCGGCTCATCAAGACCAAGACCGCCGGCCCCGCGACCGAATGGACGGCCGAGCTCAAGGGGCGGCAGCTGACGCTCCGCAAGCCGGGCGGGCCTACCCTCTCTCGGACCATCGCGCCGGCTTCGGGATGCAAGCCGTTCCCCGAGGCCCAGGTCGACGCCACCGGCCAGACGTTCAAGGGCACCAACGGCCACGGAGCCGTGTTCGGGTTCGTCGACGACCACCTGCACATCACCGCGAACATGCGCGGCGGCGGCCTCGTCATCTCAGGCGAGCCCTTCGACAGCTTCGGGATCGTGGCGGCGCTCGGCCAGGACGCAGAGATCCACGGCGCCAACGGCGCCCTCGATATCACGGGAAACCTGCTGCGCACCGGCAACCCCGTCGGCACCCACGACACCCACGGCTGGCCGACGTTCAAGGGTTGGCCGACGTTCGATACCGAGACCCACCAGCAGACCTACTACGTGTGGCTGCAGCGTGCCTGGGAGGCGGGCGAGCGGCTGGTGGTGGCGCAGACCGTCGACGACCGGGCGCTGTGCCAGATCGAGCCGCGCAAGCGAGGCCGCAGCTGCGACGAGACGAAATCGATTGTCGCCCAGATCCACACGCTGCGGCAGATGCAGGACTACGTCGACGCGCAGAGCGGCGGTCCTGGCCGCGGCTGGTTCCGCCTGGTCTACAGCCCGGCGCAGGCCCGAAGCGTGATCGCCCGAGGCAAGCTCGCGGTGATCATCGGGATCGAGTCATCTGACCTGTTCGGGTGCAGCGAGGTTCAGGGCAAGCCGCAATGCACGCGCGGCGACATCGTCCGCGGCATCCGGGACTACAGGCAGCTGGGCGTGCGCGGCATGTTCGTCGCCCACTGGTTCAACAACGCGCTGACGGGCGCGGCGCTCGAGGAAGGCGACAAGGGCATCTTCATCAACCTGCTCAACCGCTTCCAGACCGGCAGCTATTTCAAGACCGCCGCGTGTCCCGGTCAGGATCGCGGCGTCCCCGTCGTGCCGCTTCCGACCAGCGTGCTCGTGGCGCTGTCGAAGTTCTTTCCCGCGACCAAGAAGATCGCCGTGCAGGGCATGCCCACGTATCCGTCGGGGCTTCAGTGCAACCCCCGCGGATTGACGGCGCTGGGCCGCTTCGCGATCGAGCAGATGATCAAGGCGCACATGCTGATCGAGGTCGACCACCTCAGCCAGAGCGCTCGCGACACGGTCCTGTCGATCGCGGCCAAGGCCCACTACCCGCTGATCTCGAGCCACAACGGCACCGGTGGGGAGTGGAGCCCGGCCGAGCTGCTGGAGCTCTACAAGCTCGGTGGCTTCGCCGCGGTGACGCCGACAGAGGCGCCCGAGCTCGCAACCAAGATCCTGAAGATGGCGACCTACCGTGATCGGTCGCGCTACTTCGGCGTCGGGATCGGCACCGACACGGGCGGCCTGTCGTCGCTGCCGGGCCCGCGGGCCGACGCCGTGCAGCACCCGCTCCGCTACCCGTTCAAGTCATACGACGGCAAGGTCACGTTCACGCGCGAGGTCACCGGCACGCGCAAGTTTGATCTGAACACCGACGGCGTCGCGCAGTACGGCCTGATGGCCGACCTGCTCGCCGACATGCAACAGCAGCCCGGCGGCCGTCAGGCGCTGGCGCTGCTGTTCCGCTCGGCAGAGGCATACCTCGAGACCTGGCAGCGGGCGTTCTCGCACCGCTAGGGGATCAGCAGCAGCTTGCCGGTCGTCCTGCGTGCCTCGAGGTCTCGTGCGCTTGCGCTGCCTGGTCCAGCGGGTAGCGCGCACCGATCCGGACGTTGAGCTTGCCCTCGGCGATCAGCTCGAACACCTCGCCCGCGCGCTCGCGTAACAGCTCCGGCGTGCGCGCGTAGGTCATCAGGGTCGGGCGCTGGACGTACAGCGAACCCTTGGGGGCCAGCATCGCCACCTCGAGTGGATCGGGCTGGCCGCTCGCCGCGCCGTAGAGGATCATCCTCCCGAACGGCCGCAGCGCGTCCAAGCCCTCCAGGAACGTGGCCTTGCCGACGCCGTCGTACACGGCGGCGGCGCCCTCGCCGCTGATCTCCTTGGCGCGCTGCGCGAACCCTTCGTAGCCGATCACCTCGTCGGCTCCGGCGTCGCGCGCGAGCGCTGCCTTCTCCTCGGTCGACGTGGTCGCGATCACCCGCCCTCCGCGCAGCTTGGCGAGCTGCGTCAGCAACAGGCCGACACCGCCCGCCGCAGCGTGGACCACGACCCAGTCGCCTGGCTCGATCGGATACGAGTCATACGCCAGGTAGTGAGCGGTCATCCCTTGCAGGATCGCCGCGGCCGCCACTTCCGTGTCGACGCCGTCGGGAAGCGCGACCAGTTGGTCGCGGTTGGCCACCACTCGCTCGGCGTAGCTGCCGGGCACCGCGCTCCAGGCAACACGCTCTCCGGTGTCGGCGATCGTGCCGGCTCCCTCGACGCCGATGATCGCCGGCGGGGTGGCGCCGTAGCCACGTCCTTCGCGCTCGTACACGTCGCGGTAGTTGATGCCCACCGCCTCGACGTTGACCGTCACCTCGCCGTCGCTCGGCCTGGGCTCCTCGACGTCCTCGAGCTCGAGGACCTCCGGGCCGCCGTTGCGCTGGAATACGACCGCGCGCACGAGCCTCAGGACGACTTCGCGCGTGTGCGAGCGCCCTTCTTGGCGGCGGCGCTGCGTCGTTGGGCGTTGCGCTTGCGGGTGGCTGCCGCCTTCTTGGCCGCGGCCTGGCGCTTGGCGGGTCCGCCCGAGATGCGGTCCTCGACCTGCGCCACAGCTCGCTTGACGTCGTTCAGCGAGCGCTCGACCGCCTTGGCCGGCTTGCGGCGGCGATCGGTGGCCTGCGACAGCAGCTTTGCGGTGCGCTTGCGAAGCCCCTGGGCATGCAGGCGGTCAAAAAGGTCGTCAGTTCGGCTCTTTGCCATCGGATCTCCTCTGGTCGGTATAGAGGTCCGCTACCCCGAGACACCCTAGAGCTACCGCGCATGCAACCCTGTGCGCATGGACCTCGGCGCAATCGGCGTGTGGACGACGTATCGGCAGATCGGCGAGGAGAACGCCGGTGAGGCCGCCCGGCTGGTGCAAGACCTGGGCTTCGGGACGTTCTGGCTGGGCGGGTCGCCCAGGCTTGCGTCCGTGCGCCCGCTGCTCGAGGCTACGGACAGCCTCGTGGTCGCGACGGGCATCGTCAACGTGTGGAGCTACGACCCCGCCGAGCTTGCCGCTGAGTACGTGCAGTTGGCCGAGGAGTTCCCCGACCGGGTGCTGGTCGGCATCGGCATCGGCCATCCGGAGGCCACGAGCCAGTACGCCACGCCGATGGCCGCGATGCGCGGGTTCCTGGACGGCCTGGACCAGGCCGACACGCCGGTGCCGCGTGACCGTCGCTGCCTGGCGGCGCTCGGACCGAAGATGCTCGAGCTCTGCAAGACGCGCTCGCGCGGAGCCCACTCGTACTTCGTGCCGGTCGCGCACACCCGTGCGGCGCGGTCGGAGCTGGGCGACGCGCTGCTGGCCCCGGAGCTCGCGTGCGTCGTCGACGGCGACATCGATAGCGCCAGGGCGAAGGCTCGTCGGTACGCCGAGCTGTATCTGGGTCTGCGCAACTACACGAGCAATCTGCTCCGCCACGGATTCACCGAGGACGACGTCGCCAACGGCGGCTCGGACCGGCTGATCGACGCGGTGATTCCGCACGGCGGCGCGCAGGACATCGCCGCGGCGGCTCGCGAGCACCTCGATGCGGGCGCCGACCACGTCTGCCTGCAGCCGGTCGGAGTCCGAGGGATCCCGCGAGACGAGTGGACCGCGCTCGCGGGAGCGCTAGATGGTTGATTCCGCGGCCGCGTGGGGGCCGGGGGATCCGGGGATCAAGTCGGTCTAGGACGCAGGGCGCAGCCAATACTGGAGGTATTGGCAAGCCTGAGGACGACGATCCGGCGCAGATCAGCCGGATTCATCCGGCACGCGGGGCCGTGGAATCAATCATCTTGTTAGCCCTTTTTGACAGCCTGCAGCGTGTAGCTCAGCGGCGCTCGGTCGGGCCGTTGCGCAAGCCGCCACTCGCCGTGCTCATCCTTGACCATCTGCCCCGGCAGGGGTTCCCAGGGAACGCTGTCGTGCTCGACGAGCATCGTCAGCTCCATGCCGGCGTCGAGTACCGCCGTGACGATCTCGCCGAGTCCGTGGTTCCACTCGTGCGTGAGGTTGTGCTCGAACACGGCATCGGTCTGCACGTATGTGCCGGGCTCGTCCCAGACCAGCGGCTCCTCGCGCTCGAAGTAGGGGATCTCGAGCACCAGCAGCCGATCGGGCCGCTCGTACTCGACCGACCACAGAACCGGGTGTCCCTCGCGAATGAACAGGCGGCCGCCGGGCACGAGCAGGTCAGCGACGACCTGCGCCCATCGGCTGATCGATGGCAGCCAGCAGAGCGCGCCGATGCCGGTGAACACCAGGTCAAACGAGCCGGCGCCGAGCACCGAAACCGCGTCGTATAGCTCTGCCTCGACGAACTCGACGTGGGGGCCGGCGCGGCGTGAAAGCTCGCGCGCGTGCGCCAGCGAGGCAGGCGACAGGTCCAAGCCCGTCATCTGAGCCCCGAGCCGCGCGAGCGAGAGCGTGTCGGTGCCGATGTGGCACTGCAGATGCACGCCCCGCAGTCCGTCGATGTCACCGAGCCGCGGGAGGTCGAAGCGGACCACCTCGCTGAGGAACGCCGGATCCTCGACGAAACGGTTGAACGCGTAGTCCGGCGACGCCGCATGCGCGTGCGCACGATCGTCCCAGCTGGCGCGGTTGACGTCGTAGTAGCGCTCCACGCGCCTGACGGTAGCGCTAGAGCACGTTGGTGACGCGTGCGATCTCGGCCAGCGAGGTGAGCCCGCGCCTGACCTTCTCGAGCCCGTCGTCGCGCATCGTGCGCATGCCCATGCGGGCGGCCTCCGCGGCAATCTCCGAGACACCGCGGCGCTCGATCACCATCGTGCGGATCTCGTCGGTCAGGGGCATCACCTCGTAGAGGCCGAGGCGACCCTGATAGCCGGTGTTGCCGCAGCGCATGCAGCCCACCGGCTCGTAAAGCTCGACGCCCCGACAGGTTGTCGGCCTCGCGGACGGCGTCCGGGACGTCTGCCACATGCTTGCAGTTGGCGCACAGCTGGCGCGCAAGGCGCTGAGCGACGACGCAGTCGATCGCGGCCGACACCATGAACGGCTCGACCCCCATGTCGGTGAGCCGGCCCAGCGCGCTGGCGGCATCGCGCGTGTGCAGCGTCGACAGCACGAGGTGGCCGGTGAGCGCGGCCTGGATTGCGATCTCGGCGGTCTCGCGGTCGCGGATCTCGCCGACCATGATCACGTCGGGGTCGGCGCGCAGCATCGAGCGCAGGCCGATCGCGAAGGTGACGCCGGTCTTGACCGACACCTGCATCTGCTTGATGCCGGCGATCTGCGACTCGACCGGATCCTCGATCGTGAGGATGCTCTTCTCGCCGTCGTTGACGACCGACAGAGCGCCGTAGAGCGTCGTCGACTTGCCCGAGCCGGTCGGGCCGGTGACGAGCACCGCGCCGTAGGGCTTGGTGCACGGCGGCCACGAACTTCTTGCGCTCGGAGTCCTGCATGCCCAGCGATTCGAGCTCGCGCACGACCGCGCGCGTGTCGAGGATTCGCATGACGACGCCCTCGCCCTTGACGAGCGGCAGGGTCACGACGCGGACATCGATCCGCCGTCCGTCGACGGTCACCGCGAGCCGGCCGTCCTGCGGCAGGCGCTTCTCGGCGATGTCGAGGTTGGCCATGATCTTTATCCGGGAGATCACGCCGGCGGCCATGCGGCGGGCGATCGTCGCCGCCTGAGCGAGCACGCCGTCGACCCGGAACTGGACCTTCATGTCCCCGGCCTCGGGGTCGAAGTGGATGTCGGACGCGCCCTGCTCGACCGCCTGGCGCGATGATCGAATGCACGAGCTTGACGATCGGCGCGTCCGAGTCGGGCGCGTCGGACAGCTTGAGCTCGGTCTCGGGCTCTGACTCGGCCTCGATCTCCGCGACCGCGTCGTCGAAGCGATTCAGTCGGCTGATCAGCGCCGAAACGTCCTGGGCGCCCGCCGCCGCCGGCTTGACCTTCATGCCGGTGATCATCGAGATCTCGTCGACGGTCAGGACGTTGGTTGGGTCGGCCATCGCGAGGATCACGGTGCCGTCCTCGAGGAAGCCGACCGGCACCGCCGCGTAGCGCTTGGCGACCTCGAGCGTCACGAGGCTGGCGGCGCCCATGTCGACGTCGAACACGGACAGGTCGACGTAGTCCAGGCCGAAGCGCTCGGCGAGCGCGCGGGCAAGCTGGTCCTGGCGGATGTGTCCCTGCTCGAGCAGCTGCTGGCCGGTCGTGCGCCCCTGCTCGCGGGAGACGGTGACCGCGGTCTCGACGTCGTCGCGGCGAGCGAACCCGAGGTCGACGACGATGTCGCCGATCAGGCTCTGGGAGCGGCCCCGCTTGCTGGGCGGGATCAGGCCGCGGGGGTAGTCGAGGTCTTCGGCCGGCGCAGGGCCGTCGACCGGCATGGGGCCGTCGAGCGGCACGGGGCGGGGCGTCGACCGGCACGGGGCCGGGGCCGTCGACCGGCACGTGGCCGGGAGCCGCCGTCGACTCGTCGGCTTGCGCGGGAAAGATACTCATCACCTGACCACATCGGCAGCCGGGCGCAGACCTTGACTTTCGGCGTATTAGCGAAGGCCGAGAGTCGCGGTTCGCCTCCGGAAACGAGTCGCGCCCCGTGATTGGCGGGGGGAGTTGAGTGCCGGTCTGCGGGGCGCGCTCGAGGGAGGAGAGGGTGTTGCAAGAACATGGTGCGCGCGCCCCCTTTAGTTGTCCAAGACGAGTATTTGAAGGATCCATACGATTGCTTATGGATATTCGCCAGCTCCGATACCTGGTCGCGCTCGCCGAGGAGCGTCACTTCACTCGCGCCGCCGAGCGCGAGCACATCGCGCAGCCCGCGCCTGTCTCAGCAGATCCGCCGGCTTGGAGGATGAGGTCGGGCTCGCGCTGGTCGAGCGGACCACGCGCCGGGTGTCGATGACCCAAGCAGGCAACACGCTCGTCGCCCGCGCCCGGCGGATCCTGTCTGAGCTCGACGCCGCCAGGCCGAGCTCCAGGGCGCTGAGGGGGATCCAGGCCGGACACGTGTCGGTCGGCGCGATGCACACGATGGGGCCGATCGACGTGTCGCTCGCGCTGGCGATCTTCCACGAGCGTCATCCCGGGGTCGAGCTGTCGGTGCGTGAGCAGTCCAGCGAGGAGCTGGCGGAGATGCTGCGCGACGACGTGCTCGACCTGGCGTTCCTGTCGGTCACCGAGCGGATCGAGAGCCACGGGCTCGGGCTCCAGCAGCTGTACGTCCGAGGAGCTGGTCGTGATCCTCCCTCCTGACCACCCCTGCGCCGCCGCGACGGCGTACGGATCGCGCGAGCTCGCCGGCGAGCAGTTCATCAGCTACCGCGAGGGAGCTCGGCCTCCGCGAGCTGCTCGAACTTCGCCGCCCGCGACGCCGACTTCGACCCCCAAGTGATGCTCGAGTCCAACGAGAGCGGCCGGATCCGGCGGCTCGTGGCCCGCGGCATGGGGGTCGCGATCCTGCCGCGCTCCGACACCGAAGGTCGCCGGCGCCGAGGTCGTGGTCGTGGCGCTGACCGAGCCTGAGCTGACCCGCGACATCACGCTCGCCTGGCGCCAAGGCCGGCGCCAGCCGCCGGCGGTCGCCGCCTTCATCGAGCTGTCGCGCGAGCTGTTCGCAAATTCAGACGGTCGCGACCAGCAGGCGCGCGCACGTCCCGCCGCCCGGCCTCGATACAGGTGCGGGACGTCGGTCGGGGAACGAAGCGTAGTCGCCGGCGAGCCAGCTCGGTGATGCGCTCCACCGGGCCGGCCATCGAGCTTGCCCTCGACCACGTACACGTGCGCGCGCGAGCCCTCGGGCTCGGCGTCGAGCTCGCGGGCCTCCCGCGCCGGCAGCGACAGCTCCGCGATCCTGGTGCTCTCAGTCCGGCGCGAGCTCGTCGATCTGCCGCTGGGGCATGCCGCCGCGCTCGGACGTCCGCGCGCCGGCCGCGCGAACGATCCGGACCTGGCCGAGCGGCGGCTCCTCGAGCAGCTCGGCGATCGAGCACCCGCAGGGCGCCGGCGAGCCCAGCCAGCGTCTCCACGGTCGGGTTGGCGCGGCCGTTCTCGATACTCGACAGCGTCGCCTTGCTCATCCTCGTCGCGCGCGCGAGCTCGGACAGCGACAGGTGGCGCGCGATCCGCAGCCGGCGGAGGTTCGCTGCGAGCACCTCTCCGATCTCCCGATCGGTCTATCATATAAAACGAAACGTTCATTCTAACGAACTGTCCGGCCGCAACCAACTCGTGATCACGTTCTACTTCGACCTCGGCTCGCCCTACGGGTACCTCGCGGCCGAGCGGCTGCACGCGGCTGCTGCCAGAGCCGGTCCGCTGGCAGCCCGTGCTGCTCGGAGGGCTGTTCAAGCTGGCCGGCCGGAGCTCGTGGGCGCTGGGCGACTAACGCCGCCGCGCGGCCGGGATGGCTGAGATCGAGCGACGGGCGCGCGCGTATGGCCTGCCGCCGATGCGATGGCCTGACCCGTGGCCGGACGGACTACCTGACCGCGATGCGTGTCGACGACGTACGCGTTCGCCGCCGACCGCGGGCGCGAGTTCGCGATGCAGGCCTACCGCGACGCGTTCACCAGCGGGTCTGACCTGAGCATCGCCGGACAACGTGCTCGCGTCGGCGCAGCGCGCCGGCCTGGACCCGGCCACGTTCGCGCCGCCGCCGATGATCCCGAGATCAAGCGCGCGCTGCGCGCCGCCACCGACGCGGCATACGATCTCGGGGTGTTCGGCGTGCCCACGATCGCGATCGGCGCCGGACCTGTTCTGGGGCGATGACCGGCTCGAGGATGCCGCCGTACGCCTGGAGGAGGTGAGCGCCTGACCATGTTCCATCCCAAGGACCTCGCCGAGCCGATCGTCCAGGCGCCGTTGGCCGGTGGTCCGTCGACGCCCGAGCTCGCGATCGCGGTGTGCAAGGCTGGTGGTCTCGGCTTCGTTGCGGCCGGCTACAAGACGGCCGACGCAACGGCGGAACAGATCGAGCGTCGTCGCGGCTGCGACCTCGCGCCCGTTCGGCGTCAACGTGTTCGTGCCGTCTCGCGAGCCGGCCGACCCTGACGCCGTCTCCGCCTACCTGGAGGAACTCGAGGCCGAGGCGCTGCTGCAGGGTGCCGACGTCGGCGAGCCGCGGTTCGAGGACGACGACTGGGAGCGCAAGCTTGGGGTCGATCTGCGAACGCGGCGTCGCGGTCGCGTCATTCGTGTTCGGCTGTCCGGAGCCCGCGGTCGTGGCGCGACTGCAGAACGCGGGTGTCGCCGTATGGGTGACCGTCACCGACCCGGGCGAGGCCGAGCAGGCCCGCGATGCCGGGGCTGATGCGCTGGTCGTGCAGGGCAGCGAGGCCGGCGGGCACCGCGGTGGCGTTCGACGACCGGGACTCGGCCGGCGGCACCGGGCTGCTGGCGCTGCTGCGGATCGTGGGCGCGACGGCGCCGCTGCCGCTCGTCGCCGCCGGCGGGATCCCGGACGGCGCCGCCGTGGCAGCGGTCCTGTGCGCCGGGGCCAGCGCCGCCCAGGTCGGCACCGCGCTGATGCTCGCGCCTGAGGCCGGCACGCACGAGGCCCAGCGCGCGCTGCTGGCCGATCGCGTCGCCCACGCAGCCTCACCCGCGCGTTCACTGGCCGCCTTGGCCGCGGAATCGTCAACCGCTTCCTCGAGCAGCGCGGACCGACCGCTCCCAGCGCGTACCCGGAGATCCACCACGCGACGCAGCCCGCTCAGCGCCGCCGCCCGCCAACGCGGGGATGCCGGGTCGATTCAACCTCTGGGCCGGCCAGGCCCACGAGCTGGCGCAGACCCGCCCCGCGGCAGAGATCGTCCGCGAGATGGGCGCGGACTGTCGGCGGGTGTTGCGCGAACTCCACGAGCGCCTCGGCGACGCGCCGTTCACTGGTGCCGCGGGCCGGGTCGGTAGAACTCAGGAGGCATGCCCGATGCCGAGCTGCTGCTCCGCCGCGCCCGCCGGCCCCTGGTGATCGGAATGGGCGGCGGAGGCGACGTGGTCGGCGCCCTGGCCACCGCGGAGTTCTGCCGGATCTACGACGGCGCCGACCCGATCGTCGGCGGCGTGACCTGGGAGCGCCGGCCGATCGACCCGGTTGCGGGCCCGCGATCGAGCGAGGAGATCGTCGGCGCGGAGGAACTCGCCCCGAGGTCTTGCTTGCCGGCCCCAACACCCGCGTGCGCGGCCGCGACGTGTACTTCGCCGAGTCGCGGATGGCCGAGTTCCTCGGCGAGCGGACGGTCCTCGATCGACCTCGCACGGCGGTCCGCAGGCGATCGCCGGTCGCGCGTGGACTGACCCAGGCGGCCGAGCAGCTCGGCCACGACCTGATCGGTGTTCGTCGACGTCGGCGGCGACCTGCTGGCCCAGGGCGACGAGCCGGGCCTGCGCAGCCCGCTGTGCGACGCGTGATGCTGCCGCGGCCGCGTCGGCCTGGCCGACGCCGGCCGGCCCGTTCCTGGCCGCGGTGTTCGGAGTCGGCTGCGACGGCGAGCTGACCCCGGCGGAGGTGTTCGCGCGGATCTGTCCGAAGTCGCTGCGGCGGGCGGGCTGGCCGGCGCCCGGGGGTTGACCGAGCCGGTCGCGCAGCGGCTCGAGCGCGCGATGGCGCAGTGCCGACCGAGGCCAGCGCGCAGGCGGTGCGCGCGCTCCGCGGCGACGTCGGGGTCAGGTCGACGATCCGCAACGGGAGCACGGATGGTCGAGCTGACCCCGGCGGCGGCGCTGACGTTCTACCTCGACGTCGAGGTGACGTGCGCACGGCCGGCCGGCTCGCGCGCGCCCTCGACGACGCCGACACCCTGGAGCGGCGAGCGCGGCGCTCAACGCGCTCGGCGTGCGAACCGAACTCGACTTGAGATGGACGTTGCCGCGGGACGCTAGACCGTGAACACGATCTTGCCGACGACGTCCCCGGCGAGCATCGCCTCGAAGCCCTGACGGGCATCCTCGAGCGCCATCGTGCGTGAATCGCCGGACGGATGTCGCGGTCGACGCAGAGGCGCATCAGCCGGTCGAGCTCCTCGCGGGTTCCCATCGTCGAGCCCGACCACCGACAGCTGCAGGAAGAAGATCCGGGTCAGCTCGGCCGGCGAGGCGTCGCCGGTGGTGGCGCCGCAGACGACCAGCGTCCCGCCGGGCTTGAGCGAGCGGATGGAGTGGCCCCAGGTCGCCTTGCCGGTCGTCTCCATCACGGCGTCGACGCGCTCGGGCAATCGGGCCCCGGACTCGAACGCCTGGTCAGCGCCGAGCTTGAGGGCCTGTTCGCGACTTGTCCTCCGAGCGTCCGGTGACCCACACGCGGATCGCCCGCGGCGCTGGCCAGCACCGTCAGCGCGGTGGCCACGCCGCCGCTCGCGCCCTGCACGAGGATCGTCTGGCCCGGGCACGACCTTGCCGCGCGTGAACAGCATCCGGTAGGCGGTCAGCCACGCCGTCGGCAGGCACGCGGCCTCCTCGAACGCTGAGCTCGGCGGGCTTGGGCAGACGTTGCGCCGCGGGACCGCGACGCTGCTCGGCGAAGCGCGCCCTGGTAGCGCTCGGACAGCAGCGAGCGGCGCGGGTCAAACGTCTCGTCGCCGCGCCAGTCGTCGCTGGCGATCACCGCGTGGACGACAACCTCGTTGCCGTCATCGTCGAGACCGGCGGCGTCGCAACCGAGGATCATCGGCAGACTGGTCCGCGGCCAGGCCGACGCCGCGCAGCGACCACAGATCGTGGTGGTTCAGCGAGGTCGCCTTGACGGTCACGGTCGTCCAGCCGTCCGGGACTTCCGGGCTCGGGACGCTCCCCGATCGCCAGCCCGCTGAGCGGATCCTTCGGGTCGATCTCCGGAGGCGTAGGCCGCGAGCATCGGCTGCATCATGACGAACCGCGCGCTCGCGGTCGTCGGCGGGTCGCCTGCCAGAATGCACGCTCATGGCGCGGGTCAAGCTACAAGCGACGCAGCGCCGTCGACGCGTCAGCCGGAACGCGTGCTCGACCTGCTGCGCGACTACCGCGACGCTCGGCCGCGGATCCTCACCGACAACTACACGCGCCTACCGCGTCGAGAGGGCGGCACGGCGACGGCACCGTGATCGGCTACCACTTCGCCGCCGGTGGCCGGGAGCGCGACTACCGGCTGCGCGTCGAGGAGTCCACCGGGCGAGTTGCGCGAGCGCGACGAGCTGTCCTCGTTCGTATCAGCACCTGGAGCGTCGCCCCGTCGGGGCCGGGCAGCGAGGTCACGATCGAGTCCTCGTGGGAGGGGGCCGGCGGGGTCGGCGGATTCTTCGAGCGGACGTTCGCGCCGATGGGTTTGCGACGGATCTACTGGGCAGATGCTCGACCAGCTCGCGGCCGCGGTCGGGCAAGGTCCCAGTCGACCGCCCGCGTAGAACGGTGGGGCGTTGGCCATGCCTGACATGGCTCTCCCCGCGATTCGTACCGCCCTCGAGTGGAGATTGCGGCGACGCTGCGCCTGCGTCGATCTCCTCGGCCACCGACCGCCACAGGGTCACGTGCACGGCGGGCGCGAGCCCGCGTCGACGCGGTCCCGGCCCGGCCGCTTGGACATCGCCTGCGTCGCCTCGGGCGTGGTCGCAAACCGCTGCCAGCGCCAGCGCGGCGGGCAGCGCCCGCCCCAGCCCGAGCGTGCTCGCGTGCCACAGCTCGACCGACCGGCGTCCCGCGCACGTCCAGCCGGACCAGCGACGCCGGCGACGGATCGCGTCGATCGCCGAGTGCGCCAGCGCGAGCATGATCGCCCTCGCCCGCCGCCGCCGCCGCGATTCGCCGCGGCGTGGCTGGTGTAGGCGGAGATGTCGCTGCGGGTCGAGCCCGTTGCGCGCCGAAGAACAGCCCGGCGGCTGTCGTCGGGTCGATGTCCTGCGGGCCGACGAGCCAGCGCTCGCGCGCCAGCGTCGGACGGAGAGATCGTCGCGCACGTCCGGCGAGCGGGTGCCCGGGCGCGGCCACGATCATCAGCCGCGAGCGCAGGAACGGGACCGTGGCGATCGTCGCGGCGCGCTCCGGCGCCCGGTTGTGGGCCGAGCGCGATGTCGGCGCGGCGGTGCTCGAGCGATGTCGGCGAACGACCCGCCCTGAACCGTCCTGACGGTGATCTCCAGGCCCGAGCCGCTGCGGCGGTGAACGCGTCGATCAGCGGACCGATGTGCTCGGCGACGATGCTGGTGGCGGCGACCTGAAGCTGCCGGGGCTGGCCCGGGGCCTCCTGGACCGCCGCGCCTCGCCTGCTCGGCCAGGCCGAGGATCTCGCCGGCCAGCGCGGCCAGCCGACGCCCGCCCGGCGTCAGCGCGATCCCGCGCCCATTGCGGACGAACAGCTCGTCGCCGAGCTCCCGGCGCAGCGCCGCCACCGCCACCGACACCGCCGGCTCGGTGACCTCGAGCTCGGCCGCCGCTGCCTTCACCGAGCCGTGGCGAGCGACGAGAACGAATGACTGCAGCTGGGCGAGCGTCACGACGCCGTTAACGCCTAAGCGATCGCTTAGGTCTCGCTTGACGGGCCGCGCGACAAGCGCGAGATGCCGACAGGAGAGGAGAGACACTGGGGCCCGCAGGACGCGAAGGGCCCCACTTTCAGGCCTCACGGAAGCAGCCTTTTGCAAGTTCCAGCACCTTTTGAATACGAGCGAGCCACGAGCGTCGACAACGCGATCGAGTTGCTCGGCAGAGCTCGGTCCGGATGCCCGCGTCTGCTGGCCGGCGGCCACAGCCTGCTGCCGATGATGAAGCTGCGCCTGGCGTCGCCTGAGTACCTGATCGATATCGACCCGCTGGCCGACGAGCTCGGCTACATCACCGAGCACGACCACGAGATCCGGATCGGCGCGATGACCCGTCACCGCGAGCTGCTCGAGTCCGATCTGCTGGATCGGCGGCTCGCGATCTTCACCGACGCCGAGCGCGTGATCGCCGATCCGGTGGTGCGAAACCGGGGCACGATCGGCGGCGCGCTCTGCCAGGCCGACCCGTCCGAGGATCTCGTCGCCGCATGCGCGGCGGTCGGCGCCCAGATGGTGATCCGCGGGCTGGACGGCGAGCGCGTGCTCGGGATGCGCGAGTTCTACCGCAGGCCCGTACCGCACCGCGGTCGGCGCCGCCGAGATGCTCGTCGAGATCCGCGTCCCGCTCGACCGACGACTCGGGCAGCGCGTACGAGAAGGTCGACCGCCGGGTCGGCGACTGGGCCGTGGCCGCAGCGGGCGCCTCGATCGTCGCTCGGCAAAGGCACGATCGCCGCGCGCCGGCATCGCGCTTGCGGCGGTCGGCGCGCGCGATGTCACCTGCGGCGAGGCAGAGGAGATGCTCGTGACGGCCAGGCGCCGTCCGACGAGCTGTTCGCGCGCGCCGCACGCGCTGCACAGGCGGCGTCGTGCACCCCGGTCACCGACCAGCGCGGCTCGGCGGAGTACAAGCGCCACGTCGCCGGCGTGCTGACCGAGCGCACGCTGCGCCGCGCGACTGCACGCGCACGCGCGGAGCAGGGGTGATGCAGGTGACGGTCACGGTGAACGACACGGAGTACACGCGCGACGTCGAGCCGCGACTGCTGCTCGTGCACTTCCTGCGCGACGAGCTTGGGCTGACCGGCACGCATTGGGGTTGCGACACGTCCAACTGCGGGACTTGCGTCGTCCTGATGGACGGCGAGCCCGTGAAGTCGTGCACGGTGCTGGCGGCGACCGCGTCAGGCTACGCAGGTCCGCACGGTCGAGGGTCTGGAGGTCGACGGCGTGCTCGATCCGGTGCAGGAGGGTTCACCGAGGAGCACGGGCTCCAGTGCGGCTTCTGCACGCCCGGGATGATGCTGACCGCCCGGGCGCTGCTGGACCGCAACCCGAACCCCTCACCGACACCGAGATCCGCGAGGCGATCTCGGGTCAGATCTGCCGCTGCACGGGCTACGCGACGATCGTGCGCTCGATCCGCTGGGCGGCTGAGCATTCCAACCCGGAGGTGAGCAACTGATCATGTTGAGACACGACAAGGAGGTGTGACGATGCCCGGTGATCGGTGCTTCCACCGGCTGGTACGTCGGGCTCGTGCTCGGGATCGTGGTCGTGGCTGGTCGCCGCGGCGATCGTGATCACGATCGTGGTGCTGGCGATGAGGATCGCCGAGCAGGCGCGGACGGCCGTCGCGGGCGTCGAGAAGGTCCGCGAGCAGACCGACCGAGCTCGCCGGGATCGCGCGGATCAACGACTCGGGCGTGCGGATCCTGCACTCCGCGCGCGCGCTGCGAAAGGTGGCGGTCGGCAAATGACCGCTCCGTCGCAGCGCTCTCCAGATCACGGCGCCTGGGGGATCGCGCTGGTGATCGGCCTCGTCGCCGCGCTGACCGTCGCGGCCCTGCTGGCCGTGCTGGTGCGCGCCGTGCAGCGACATCGAGCAGTCCGTCGAGCGAGCTGCTCGGACGTCGCCGGCAAGGTCGCCGCCAACACCGCAAACATCCCGCAGCTCGAGGCGACCGCGCCGGTGCTCGGGCTGATCGTGGAGGAGGCCGTGGTGCAGGACGGCTACATGAACGCGCTCACCGACGGGTTCGGTGGGATGCGAGCATGACCACTGCTCGATCATCCTCAGCGTCGCTGCTGGCGCTGGTCGTCGTCGTCGTGCTCGCCGGCGCGCTGATCAAGGTCCGCATGGACCTCGAGGCGACCTCGCAAGGAGCTCGCGACGCTCGCCGGCGCGCTCGAGGGAGTCGAGGCCGAGCACCTGCGCCCGCTCGAGCCGGCGGTCAAGGCGATCAACGCGCCAGTTCGACATGATCCTCGGCGCGCTGCCGGGGATCGCCGCGAAGGCCGCGATCGTCGCCGAGAGGAGGCCGCGATGACCCTCGAGTGGATCGGAGACGCGATCGCTGCTGCTGGTCGTGCTGCCGGTCGTCGTGTACCTGCTGCGCGGCGTGCTCAACGCCGCCAACAGCATCGTCCCGAGCGTCCAGCAGATCGCCGCCGTCGCGCGCCGGGTCGAAGGACCTCGACGCGGTCGCCGCTCCTGCTGACCACGCAGGACCAGGTCAAGCAAGACGATCGAGGTCGGCCGCCAACTACGGCGGCTCGCTCGACGTGATCCTCGACGACGCCTGAGAAGGGTGCAGCGAATGCCAGCAGCTGGTGTAGTCATGATCATCGCGGTCGTGCTGATCGTCGCCGCGCTCGTGTACTTCCTCGTCTCGACGATCGTCGCGCTGCAGCAAGATCACCAAGGGCCTCGACGAGGCGATCGCGGGCGTCGGCGGGATCATCGAGAAGAGCGAGCCCGTCGACGACGTCGTCGACGACGATCAACGCAAACCTCGACGCCGGCGTCGACCTGCTCGAGGGCCTGCTCGTCAAGAAGGCCGGCATGGCAGGACGCCGTCGGCCTGGTCGACGGCCTGTACCCGGGCGCCGCGGCGGCGGGCTTCCGCAACTTCCCCGACAGCACGACGACGAAGGCGCCGCGGATCGCCGAGGTCTACACGCGCGGGACGCTGACGCTCGCGCGGCTCGGCCGCGAGGCGCCGATCGCCGCCGCGAGCCCGGACGGCCCGGCGCTGCGCAACCCGCCTACGGCAGCCTGGCCGCGCGGCTGCTGTACCCGGAGGTCCGGCAGACGCGGCCGCGAGCCTGCCGCGCTCGCCGGTCATCGGCACCGACTCGCCGGTGCAGTACGAGCCGCGTCAGACGACGCGCCCGGCGTCCGCAAGCGGATGCCGGCGCGGCAGCGGACCAGTCGAGCGAAGAGGAGCCGGTGATGCAGACCCCGGCACCGTTTGAGTACGAGCGCGCGACCAGCGTCGAGGGCGCGATCGCGTCGCTGGCAAGCGCGACGGCCCGACGCGCGGATCATCGCCGGCGGCCACAGCCTGCTGCCGATGATGAAGCTCCGGCTCGCCAACCCCGAGCACCTGATCGACATCAACGACCTGACGAGCTCGTCGTACATCCGCGGGAGGGCGACGAGATCCGGATCGGCGCGCTGACGCGTCACGCCGACCTGCTCGAGTCCGAGCTGCTCGCCGAGCGCTTGCCGGTGTTCCGCGACGCCGAGGAGGTGATCGCCGACCCGGTCGTGCGCAACCGCGGCACGATCGGCGGCTCGCTGTGCCAGGCCGACGCCGCCGAGGACCTCAGCGCGGTGTGCGCGGCGCTGAAGGCGAACGTCGTGATCCGCGGCCCCGAGGGCGAGCGCGTCGTCGGGATGGACGGTTTCTACGTCGGCCCGTTCATGACCGCGGTCGGCGACGGCGAGATGCTGACCGAGGTCCGGATCCCGCTGCGCGCCGGCGCGCGGCAGCGCGCACGAGAAGGTCGAGCGCCGCGCCGGCGACTTCGCGATCGCGGCCGCGTCGGCCGCGGTCTGGATCGACGGCGGCGTGATCGCCGACGCCGGGCTCGCGCTCAGCGCGCGTCGGCCCGACGACGATCCATCGTCACCCGCGCCGAGGAGCTGCTGCGCGGGCAAGACCCCGTCGGAGGAGCTGTTCGCGCAGGCCGGCGAGATCGCCGCGGAGGACTGCTCGCCGATCGCCGACGGACGCGGGCCGGTCGACTACAAGCGCCACCTCGCCGGCGTGCTCACCAAACGCGCGCTGCGCCGCGCCACCGCGCGCGCCCTGCACCAGGAGGCCTAGGACCAATGCAAGTCACGATCACGATCAACGGCAAGAGGTCTCGCGCGACGTCGAGCCGCGGATGCTGCTCGTGCACTTCATCCGCGAGACCGCGGGGCTGACCGGGACCCACTGGGGTTGCGACACGTCCAACTGCGGCGCCTGCGTGGTGCTGATGGACGGCAAGCCGGTGAAGTCCTGCACGACGCTCGCCGCATGACATGGAAGTGAAGATCACGATCAACGGGCAGGAGGTCTCCGCGACGTCGAGCCGCGCACGCTGCTCGTGCACTTCATCCGCGACACGCCCGGCCTGACCGGCACCCACTGGGGCTGCGACACGTCCAACTGCGGCGCCTGCGTGGTGCTGATGGACGGCAAGCCGGTCAAGTCGTGCACGACGCTCGCGGCGATGTGCGAGGGCCACGAGATCCGCACGGTCGAGTCGCTCGAGGTCGACGGCCAGCTCGACCCGATCCAGATGGGCTTCCACGAGAAGCACGCGCTGCACTGCGGCTTCTGCACGCCGGGGATGCTGATGACCACGCGCGCGCTGCTGGACGAGAACCCGAACCCGACCGACCACGAGATCCGCACCGCGATCTCGGGCGCGATCTGCCGCTGTACGGGCTACAAGAACATCGTCAGCGCGGTGCGCTGGGCGGCCGAGCACGAGGCCGCGACCAAACAGGAGGTGTGAGCATGGCCGTCACCGAGAACCTCCCGAGCACCGACCGACCGAGCGGCCGATCGGCTTCGGCCGCCTGAAGCGCAAGGAGGACGCGCGGTTCATCCGCGGCAAGGGCACCTACCTCGACGACATCCGCCTGCCGGGGATGGTCCACGGCGCGATCCTGCGCAGCCCGTACGCGCACGCGAGGATCGTCTCGATCGACACCTCCGCGGCGCTCGCGCACCCGAACGTGGCCGCCGTCGTCACCGCCAAGGACCTCGAGACGCTCGGGCTGGCGTGGATGCCGACGATCTCCTACGACACCCAGGCCGTGCTCGCCGGCGACAAGGTCCGCTTCCAGGGCCAGGAGGTCGCGTTCGTGATCGCCGACCGACGAGTACTCGGCGCAGCGACGCGCTGCGCGCTGATCGACGTCGAGTACGAGCCGCTGCCCGCGGTCGTCAACGCGCGCAAGGCGCTCGACCCCGACGCGCCGCTGATCCGCGACGACAAGGACGGCCAGCGCGACAACCTCGCCAGCCCGACTGTGGGAGGCCGGCGACGAGGAGGCGACCGACCGCGCGTTCGCCGAGGCCGACACGGTCGTCACGCGCGACATCATCTACCCGCGCTGCCACCCGGCGCCGCTCGAGACGTGCGGGATGATCGCCGACTTCAACCCGAAGACCGGCCAGCTCGACATCTACAACGGCAACCAGGCGCCGCACGCGCACCGCACGGTGTACGCGCACGTCGCCGGCCTCGCCGAGCACATGATCCGGATCCGCTGCAACGACATCGGCGGCGGCTTCGGCAACAAGGTGCCGGTGTACCCGGGCTACGTGTGCGCGATCGCCGGCTCGATCGTCGCCGGCGTGCCGGTCAAGTGGATCGAGGACCGCTCCGAGAACCTGATGTCGACCGGGTTCGCGCGCGACTACATCATGCACGCCGAGATGTGCTCCAAGGACGGCAAGATCACCGGCCTGCGGGTCGACGTGATCGCCGACCACGGCGCGTTCGACTCGACCGCGCAGCCGACCAAGTTCCCGGCCGGGTTCTTCCACATCGTGCTGCGGCTCCTACGACCTCGAGGCCGCGCACGTGAAGGTCAAGGCGGTCTACACGAACAAGGCGCCGGGCGGCGTCGCGTACCGCTGCTCGTTCCGGATCACCGAGGCCGTGTACCTCGTCGAGCGGATGGTCGACGCGCTCGCGCTCGAGATGGAGGTCGACCCGATCGAGCTGCGGATGCGCAGCTTCATCGCGCCCGAGCAGTTCCCGTACGAGACGACCACCGGCTGGACCTACGACTCGGGCGACTACGCCGAGACGATGCGCGAGTGCGATGGGATCGCCGGCTACGAGGAGCTGCGCCGCGAGCAGGCCGAGAAGCGCGCCCGCGGCGAGCTGATGGGCATCGGCGTGTCGTTCTTCACCGAGGGCGTCGGCGCCGGGCCGCGCAAGCACATGGACATCCTCGGCCTCGCGATGAACGACGGCGCCGACCTGCGGGTGCACCCGTCGGGCAAGGCGGTGGTCAGCATCAGCGCGCAGACCCAGGGCCAGGGCCACGAGACGACGTTCGCGCAGATCGTCGCCGAGGAGCTCGGGATCCCGCCCGAGGACGTCGAGGTCCGCCACGGCGACACCGACCGCTCGCCGTACGGGCTCGGCACCTACGGCAGCCGCTCGACGCCGGTGTCGGGCGCGCGCGGTCGCGGTCGTCTCGCGCAAGGTGCGCGACAAGGCGCGCCTGATCGCGGCGACGATGCTCGAGACCCGGCCCGAGGACCTCGCCTGGGAGAAGGGCCGCTGGTACGTCAAGGGCGACCCCGAGAAGGGCGCGATGATCGAGGACATCGCCGCCGTCGCCTACAGCGGCGAGGCGATGCCCGAGGGCATGGAGGGCGGGCTCGACGCGCAGGTGATCTACGACCCGCCGAACCTCACCTACCCGTACGGCGCCTACATCGCGGTCGTCGACATCGACCCCGACACCGCCGCAGGTCACGGTCCGGCGGTTCATCGCGGTCGACGACTGCGGCGTGCGGATCAACCCGATGATCGTCGAGGGCCAGATCCACGGCGGCCTCGCCGAGGGCATCGGGATCGCGCTGATGGAGGTGATCACGTTCGACGAGGAGGGCAACTGCCTGAACGGGTCGTTCATGGACTACCTGATCCCGACCGCGCTCGAGTGCCCGGACTTCGAGCTCGGCGAGACGGTCACGCCGTGCCCGCACCATCCGCTCGGCGCCAAGGGCGTCGGCGAGTCGCCGAACGTCGGCTCCCCGCCGGCGATCGTCAACGCGGTCATCGACGCGCTGCACGAGACCCACGGCGTCGACCACATCGACATGCCGTGCACCCCGGCCCGCGTGTGGGCCGCGATGCAGGGACGCCCCGAGCCGCCGCAGTGATCGCCGGCCCCCTCTCGCGCCGGGCCCAGGAGCTGACCGCGCAGGGCGCGGCGTTCGTCACCGCGACCGTGGTGCGCGTCGAGCACCCGACCAGCGCCAAGCCGGGCAACGTCGCGCTCGTCCACGACGACGGGCACGATCGAGGGGTTCGTCGGCGGCGTGTGCGCGCAGAACAGCGTCCGCGCTGTACTCGCTGAAGGCGATCGAGCGCGGCGAGCCGCTGCTGCTGCGGATCCTGCCCGACGGCCCGCGGCGGCGTCGAGGACGCGGCGAAGGACGACTCGGGCAGCGAGATCGCGACGCGACGACGGCTCGGTCACCGTCCAGAACCCGTGCCTGTCAGGCGGCGCGATCGAGGTCTTCCTCGAGCCGTTCCTGCCGGCCCCGCGGGTGATCGTCGCCGGCGACACGCCGATCGCCGCGGCGCTGCTGCGCGCTCGGCGCCGGAGCTCGGGCTCGAGGCCGTCGGCTCGCGGGGCTCCGACAGCGGCGCCCCGGTGCCGAGCGCCGATGACCTCGCGCTGGTCGTCGCCGCCCACGGGCGCGACGAGCTCGCGATCCTGCGGCGCGGCGCTCGAGGCGGGCGTCCGCTACGTCGGGCTGGTGGCCAGCCGCAAGCGCGGCGCCGCGGTGCTCGACGAGCTCCGCGCCGACGGGGTCGCCGAGGAGCTGCTCGACGCGGATCGACACGCCGGCCGGGCTCGACATCGGCGCGCGCTCGCCCGCCGAGATCGCGCTGTCGATCCTGGCGTCGATCATCGAGGTCCGCCGGCGCGAGCCTCCCGGCCGACCGCGCAGGCGGCCACTCCCGCGCACCGCGTCGACCCGATCTGCGGCATGACCGTGGTGATCGGCGACCGACGCCCTGTCGCTCGAGCGCGGCGGCGAGACCCACTACTTCTGCGGCGAGGGCTGCCAGCAGCGCGTTCGAGCGCCAGCACGCGGCATGACCGGGGTCACCGGCGACGCCGCGGACGAGATCCGGCACCTGGTGCCGGACGTCGAGATGCTCGCCCAGCGGCTGGCCGCCGTCGACTACCTCGTCGACGAGGGGCTCGCGACGTCGATGTTCCTGAGCCTGCGGCTGCCCCAGCCGCTGCTGCTCGAGGGCGAGGCCGGGGTCGGCAAGACCGAGGCCGGCAAGTCGCTGGCGGCGGTGCTCGACACGCCGCTGATCCGCCTGCAGTGCTACGACGGGATCGACGCGGCCGAGGCGCTGTACGAGTGGAACTATCCGCGCCAGCTGCTCAGCATCCGGCTCGCCGACGCGCGCGGCACCGAGCTCTCCGAGCAGGACCTGTTCGGCCGCGATTACCTGATCCGCCGCCCGCTGCTGCGCGCGCTCGAGCACCCGGGCCCGCGGCCGGCGGTGCTGCTGATCGACGAGATCGACCGCGCCGACGACGACTTCGAGGCGTTCCTGCTCGAGCTGCTGGCCGAGGCGGCGGTGACGATCCCCGAGATCGGCACGATCCGCGCCACCCACCCGCCGATCATCGTGCTGACCTCGAACCGCACGCGCGACCTCCACGACGCGGTCAAGCGCCGCTGCCTGTACCAGTGGATCGACTACCCGACGCCCGAGCGCGAGGTCGAGATCGTGCGCCGGCGCGTGCGCGGCGCCTCGGAGACGCTCGCCGTGCAGGTCGCCGACGCGGTGGCGCGGATGCGCGACAGCGACATCCAGAAGCCGCCCGGCAGTGGCCGAGGCGATCGACTGGGTGGCGGCGCTGGCGCTGCTCGGCGTCGAGGAGCTGGACGTCGACGCGATCGACCGCACGCTCGGCTCGGTGCTCAAGTACGCCGAGGACCAGGAGGTCATCCGCGCCGCCGGGCTCGAGAAGCTGGTGGGCCGGCGATGACCCCGCCGGGGCGCCGTTCCGGGTTCGGACGCTCGGGCTCGACCTCCCCGCGGTCGCCGGCGCGTTCAGCCGGCGGCTGCACGACGCCGGCGTGCCGGTGACGGCCGAGCGCGCGGCCTGGTTCGCGCAGGCGCTGGCGGTGGTCAAGCCGATCACGCGGCGGCGGCTGTACTGGACCGCCCGCGCGCGTTCGTGTCCGACCGCGCCCAGGTGCGCGGCGTTCGACGCGGTGTTCTTCGCCGTGTTCGGCGCAGCCCAGCCGACGCCGGATGAGCCCGTCGTCCCGACGATGCGCAGACCGCGCTCGCGCCACCGGCAGAGGAGCCCGGCGCCGCCGACCGCGTGCTCGCCCGAGCTCGGAGAGTCGCACCGTCGGCCGGGCGACCGGATCCGCGCCGCGGCCGCGCACCGAGCCCGAGCGGGAGCCACGAGCGAGGTCCCGGTGCCGGTGCTGGCCAGCGACGAGGAGCTGCTTCGCACCAAGCGCTTCGACGCGCTCGAGCCCGACGAGCTCGCGCAGCTGTACCGGCTGATGACGCGGCTGCGCGTCGCGACGCCGCCGCGGCGCACGCGGCGGGCCAAGCGCGACCGCGCGCGGCGAGCGGATCGACATGCGCCGGACGCTCCGAGGCAGCCTGCGGACCGGCGGCGACCCGATCCGGCTGGCCCGCCGGCGCCGGCGCGTCGTCCGCCGCCGGCTCGTGCTGCTGTGCGACATCTCGGGCTCGATGGAGCCGTACGCGCGCGCGTACCTCCAGTTCCTGACCTCCGCGGCCGGCGCCGGGGTGGGTGGGGGCCGCCGCGCGGGCCGAGTGGGCCGGCCCAATCCGAAGCGTTCGTGTTCGCCACGCGCCTGACTCGTCTCACGCGCGCGCTGGCCTCCCGCAACCCCGAGCGCGCGATCCAGCGCGCGGCGGCCGCGGCGCCCGACTGGTCGAGCGGCACCCGGATCGGCGACGCGCTCAAGGCGTTCAACGACCGCCACGGGCGGCGCGGGATGGCCCGCGGCGCGGTCGTGGTGATCCTGTCCGACGGCTGGGAGCGCGGCGATCCGGCGCTCGTCGGGCGCGAGATGCAGCGGCTGCGCCGGCTGGCCCACCGGATCGTGTGGGTCAACCCGCGCGTCAGCGCGCGCGGCTTCGAGGCCCGCGCCGGCGGTCTCGTCGCGGCGCTGCCGCTACTGCGACGCGCTCGTCAGCGGCCATAACCTCGAGGCGCTCGGACGAGGTCGCCGAGGCGATCGGCGCCGCGCGGACGAGCGACCTCGCCGGCGCGCGCGCGGCCGTCGCGCCCGAGCAGGCCGCCGAGCCGGAGCCGTGGCCGAGCGCGACGCCGGTGCCGGGCAGCTCGGTGGCGATGCCGAGCGGCTACGGCCCGAGCCGCGGCAACACGACCCCGGGCTGGTCGTTGGGACCGTGACCATGGCCGACGCCACACCGAAGGCCTGCATCTATCCCGGGATGCGACCGCCCCGCGGTCCCGCCGCACCCACTCGGCGGCCCGCAGCCGAGCTTCTGCGACCTCGAGGAGCACAACGCCCTGACCGCCCACCTGGAGCGCCAGCGCCTCGAGCGCGAATCGCGGGGAGAGAACAGCGACAGCAAGGAGGTTCAGTGATGGCCGATGAGGCGTACCGGGCGGTGTTCCTGCGGGTGCACCCGACCGGGAAGATGGTCCTCAGCCTGACCACCGAATCCGACGGCGAGGAGGCCCGCTACGCGCAGCTCGTCGCCGGCGAGCTCGGCGTTCCGGCGCTCGACGTCAAGGTCGTGCCGGCCGACGAGGACCGGTTCGGCACCGGCCACGGCTACAACACGAGCCCGTCCGCGCAGACGCCGGCGGCGATCCACAGCGCCGCCGGGAAGATCCTGGCCAAGGCCCAGCTGCTCGCGGGCGCCGCGCTCGAGACGGCCCCCGACTCGCTGACCTGGGAGAACGGCGCGTTCGTGTCGAGCGCCGATCCGTCCCAGGCCAAGACGATCGCCGACCTCGCGCTGTACGCGCACGGCACCGGCGCCCTCCCGCCGGGGTCGAGGGCGGACTCGACGCCCAGACCGTTTACAAGGAGGGCTAGCCCAGCTTGGCGTCGATCGCGACCGTGACCTCGTCGGCGACCTTCAGCGCCCCGAACAGCGCGGAGTACGGCTTCATGCCGAAATCGGTCTGCTTCACGGTCGTGCTGCCGGTGACGCGGCCGTCGTCTGCGAGCGCGAGGTCGAACGTGACCGGAGCCTGCTTGCCGCCCAGGTCGAGCTGGCCCTGCACGCTCAGTCCCGAGCCGCCCGGTGTCGCCCGTGACCTCGATCGAGCGGAACTCGATCGCGCAGGCCTTCAGCACCTCGTCGTTGATCGTCTTCTGGATGTTCTCCTTGTCGTCGCTCGTGAGTGACTTCATGCCGCCGCTGCCGTCGATCACCCGTAGCGAGCGCGAGTCGGCGGCGAACGTCATCGCGGCTTGCTCGGGCGAGTCGCCCAGCTTGAGCTCGGCTTCCCACGACCCGACTTCGATCTGGAGGTCGTGGCCGGCCTTCGCGGCGGCGCCTTGCCTGGTGGTCCGGATCGATAGGACGCCGCTACCGGGACCGAGTGAATATGTGCCTGGCTCTAGTGTCATGGCCGTCAACTCTTTCACATGATGCGAACCATCGAATCAAGGAGACACCGACGTGGTTGAGCTGGATCACGAGTACTCGAACGGCAAGCCGATCGAGCACAACTGGGAGACGATCCTCGACCTCGAGCGCCTCGTCCCGTGCGTCGAGGGCGGCAGCGTGACCGAGGCGACAAGTGCCTGAGAGCGTCAAGGCGCAGATCAAGGTGAAGATGGGCGCGATGTCGATGACGTTCAAGGGCACGGTGGCGGTCATCGAGCAGGATCCGGACGCGCACCGCGCCGTGCTCCAGGTCAAGTCGCGCGAGGCCGGCGGCCAGGGCCATGCCAACGCCGACGTGACGTTCTCGCTCGCGGACGGCGGCGGAAAGATTCACACCGCCGCGCAGATCACCGGCAAGGCGGCCTCGATGGGCGAGGGCGTCGTGCAGAACGTGCTCGACGCGCTGATCAAGAGCTTCACCGAGAAGCTGTCGGCGCTGTAGGCGATCGCGGTGGCGATGATCGCGATGAGACACGTCCGCGAGGGCGAGGTCCCGCGCGACGGCGGGACCGCGGTCCAGGAGAGCGTCGACCGCCCGGTGTTCCAGCGGCAACGGGCCTGATGACTACGTGTGCGTCGAGTGCGGCACCGTGCTCGCTGCCGCGATGCCGCCCGAGTACATGAATCGCAAGCTGCGGATCAAGTGCGCCGGCTGCCGGACGGTCAACGTGGCGATCGAAGTCGACGGCATCGACTACTCCTCAGCGTTCAAGCGACCGGCGGGCTGAGTCGGCCTCGTGGCGCCGGCCGCTTCCCGCTCGTAGTCCAGCTCGGTCCCGACTCCGAGACGGTTGAGCGCGGCATTGGCCTCCTCGAGGCTGCCGGCGTCGGCGACCGCCTGGGCCAGCCGACCCGCGGCCTTGATCGTGATGTCGACATCGAGGTAGAAGGTCAGCGCCGCCGCGGGGGTCAGCTCGAGCGTCCGCGTGCCGCCGCGGATCGCCACCCGTCCCGACGCGCCGCGGAAGGCCCGGACCGCCTGGGCGCTCGCCTCGGTGCTGACGAGCTCGATCGCCGCCTCCATCCGCTCGGCCACCGGCCCGGTCAAGCCGCGGGCGCCGCACAGCCCGCCGGCGGCGGCCACGTCGGACACGCGCGCGAGTACCTCGCCGGGCGTCAGCTCGGCGTCGCACCCGATCCCGAAGATCCCGAGCAACACCGGCTGGCCCCGGCGCGATAGCCGCCCGCCGGCGGCGAGCATCACGGCATCGCACAGGGGGCTGCGGAGCCCAGGCTCATCGCCGCGAGCGACCACGTCGCCACCCACGTCGACGAGCACGAGCAGGTCGCACTTCAAGGCTGCGATCGCTTGCTCCAGGCCCTCCGCGACCGGGCCCGGACCGTCGTTGATGTCGATCAGCAGGGTGCGCTGCCCGAGGAACTCGGCCATCCGGGATTCCGCGAAGAACACATCGCGGTCACGCAGACGGGTGTCGGGCCCGGCCAGCAGGATGCCCGGCGCGAGCGCCTCGGCGTCGGTGATCTCGGCGGCCGCGCGCGGCCCCGGCACCGGGTCGAACGGCCGGCGTTCCCAGGTGAGGCCCCCGAGCACGGGATCGCCGCCGTCGTAGAGCCGGATCAGCTCCGCGGTGGCGAGCGCGCCCACGACGTCGCCCCCGCCGCCCATGCCGATCACCAGCGGTCGCCTTGCCCGGCGGAGCAGAAGCTCGGAATCGCGCATGTCCGTAGTTGTACCGGGCGACCCCGCCCCAGACGTTTACGCCCTGTCACAGCGGGAAGCCCAAAAGCGATACACGGAAGCTGAGTGGTAGCCGAAGCCACCGGAGGAAAGGGGTTTGGGGACATGCATGCCAAGCGCGCGGTGATGAAGCGCACCTTCAGGGAGTTCAAGGCCGACAACCTCACCGACCTGGCGGCGGCGCTCACGTACTACGGCGTGCTCGCGATCTTCCCGGCGATGATCGCGCTGATCTCGATCCTCGGCCTGATAGGGCATTCGGCGACCCAGCCGCTGATCGACAACCTCGACAAGCTCGCCCCCGGGCCCGGCCGGCAGATCTTCACGAACGCGATCCAGGGCCTCCAGCGGGGCACCGGCGCGGCCGGCGTGCTCGCGTTCGTCGGCATCGCCGGCGCGCTGTGGTCGGCTTCCGGATACGTCGGGGCGTTCATGCGTGCCTCGAACGCGATCTACGACGTCGACGAGGGACGCCCGATCTGGATGACGATCCCGGTGCGGCTCGGGATCACGGTCGTGATGGTGACGCTGCTCGTGCTGAGCGCGTTCGCGGTCGTCGTCACCGGCGGCCTCGCCCGCACGGTGGGCAACCTGTTCGGCGTCGGCGGCTCGGCGGTGTCGGTCTGGGACATCGCCAAGTGGCCGGTGCTGCTGCTCGTCATCAGCTTCATGTTCACGATCCTGTACTGGGGCTCGCCGAACGTGAAGCACCACCGCTTCCCGTGGATCAGCGCCGGCGGCCTGTTCGCGGTGGCGATCTGGGTGATCGCGTCGGGGCTGTTCGCCCTGTACGTGTCGGGCTTCTCCTCCTACAACAAGACCTACGGCGCGCTCGCCGGCGTGATCATCTTCCTCGTCTGGCTGTGGATCTCGAACATCGCGATCCTGCTCGGCGCCGAGCTCAACGCCGAACTCGAGCGCGAGCGGCGCATCGAGGCGGGCCATCCCGCCGACGACCAGCCGTTCGTCGAGCCCCGGCGCGTGCCGGCAGCCCGCGCCGGCGCCGCCTGAGCCTCGATCCACCGGGTCGGGGCGGCGAATCCGGGACGCGCCGGTGCCGACTCGGGCGCTCGAGCCTTTACCTCTATTTTTCGGCAACTTGGCTTAATACTCTGCTAAGTGTGCTCTAATGGTGGAGTTGGCTCGCGGAGGGTGTCGGCGGGCAACACCATCAAAGAGGGGGCGGCCGTCGTGCGCCGCAAATAACTCGGTCAAACCGGAGGGTGAGGCCGGGCTTACTCGAACGCAGACCCGACGCTTGCTTTGGGTATCAAAGTGACGGGTGGGTATGCGCACCAGGGGTCAGCTGCGCATTGCGCGTCTTTACGCCTTCGGGCGCTAACTGGGAGGAACGCATGAAGCGAGTATTGGTGTTGGGTATCACGATGGGCCTCGTTCTGGGCCTAGCCGGCTTGGCGGTCGCTTCGCCGGCGAACGGGCCGGCTCGCCTGTCTGGTTCGTTTCAGACGCGGGTGAAGGTCACGGAGCTCAGTCATTTTGCCGGCTTCCACGTTGGCGAAACCCGGGTCGTGATGTTTTCGTTCAAGCCGCGGTGTGCGGCTGGCGGATGTACGACGGTTCTCAGACGCCACACGTTCGGCGGACAGGTGTCGGTGGAGATACTGCATGCCGTTGGGAGCGGGTATGTGGGTTCGGTTTCGCAGACGGCGGCGTGCAGCGCCCCGGACGGCCAGGTCCGGACGTCGGACGGCTACACCGTCAAGCTGTCGCTCTCCGTGCTCCCGACGGACGTCACGGCTGGTAAGGCGCACGCGTTCTCAGGCGCCGGGACGGTCGTCGGCACACCCACCGCTTCGGGCAGAGCCGATCGTTGCCCGGCATCGAGCGAGCGCTTCACCTTCAAGACCGAGCTGTGAGGTGATTGTGAAGGTGGCGCGGCCGGACGCGACGGGCGGTTTGATGCTCGCCGGCTTGCTTCTGCTCCTTCTGGCGATCTCGCTCGGGTGGGCCGCTTCTGCATCGGCTTACGTCAAGGGCGGGCGCCCGTGGCCCCAGGGGGTCATCCGCTATTACAACTCAGATGCGGCGGCTCGCACTGAGGTCGCCGCGGCGGTGGCGGCGTGGAATCACTCCGGTGCGCACGTGCACTTTGAGGCGACGTCACGCTCGCTGGCCCGCGTGATCGTATATCCATGGCCGAAGCACTTCAGCGGTGTAGCCCAGGAATGCATCTCCGCCGACGGTTGTGCCAGCGTCGGGTTCATCGGGGCGATTGGCAACCACACCTACTTTGGCTTCGGGAGCAACGGCAAGCTCGAGTCCAAGGGATCTGTCTATCTGAAGCCGCCGGATCCGAGCCACCTCCGGACCGTCGCGCTCATGGATGTGGTCGCAACTCACGAATTCGGCCACGTACTGGGCCTGGCGCATTCACAACAGTGCGCGACGATGGACGCGGCGGTGGACGTCCTCTGCACGATCCCGAACAACAGCCACGGGAACGGGTACATCTGTAACCCGTTGCAGACCGATGACGCACGCGGCGCCGTCGCGCTCTATGGCGGCCACGCCCACGTCTACACGCAGCAGCGCTGCGACTACGCGAGCCCTCCGATTGCCCCCATCGGGCTTACCGCGAGCCTGATAAACACCGATCCCGACCAGCAGTACCTCGGCGACATCGAGATCAGCTTCAGAGCACCCACCGGCGAGGAGCTCCACTACCCGGGCGAGTCGCTCAACACGGTCAGCGCTTACGTGTACACGGTCAATCTCAACAGCTGCGTTGCGCCTGACAACGACTCCTACGGCGGCGGCGAGACTTCCAACGGCGAGGTGACCACCACCGTCTTTCCGTCCCCCGACCAACCCGGCACGTATTGCGTCACCGTCGAAAACCAGGACCTCTTCTGGCAGTTCAGCGACCTAGCCGAGGTCGACGTTACCGTGCCCCCGCTCCCACCGCCAGACACCGGAGACGGCTCATGACCCCAAGCGCACATTCCTTTGCAACTCGTGATAGCGACGCTGTCGATCAAACGCAGACGCAGAGATCGCGGCGGATCCCTCGCCCGAGGAAGCCCCGTCGCCGATTGCTGCCGGCAGCGGTGCTCGCGCTGATGCTCCTCGTGACATTCGCCGCGCCCGCGTTGGCGGATGGCGCCGCTGCCCCCGGCTGGGCCGCTGACTCCGGCAACGCTGGCGGGTACACAACTTCGCTTTCGTGCCCGACGATGACCTTCTGTGTCGCGGTCGATTTCAACGGCGCGGCTGTCACCTTCAACGGCCAGGGTTGGGACGCGGGGACGACGCTGAAGCCGGACCAGACCACGTCGGAGGGGACCTTCGGCGTTCCCTTGACCGGCGTGTCGTGCGCATCAGCGAGCTTCTGCGTGGCGGTGGATAACGCCGGTGACGCGTTCACCTACGACGGCATCGCCTGGAGCGGCCCGACAAGCGTCGATCCGGGTACGCAGCTCAACTCCGTCTCGTGCCCGACGTCGGCGTACTGCCGAGCCACCGACGTTTCCGGGAACGTGTTCGAATATGAAGCGGGCAGCTGGGCGAGCAATCCAGCGGGCGGGGAGCTGCATGTGGCGTGCTCGTCACCGAGCAGCTGCTGGTACTTGGGCGGTTCTCCCACAGGGGGATATTCGGAGGCGACCGGCGCGATCACCTGTTTGCCGACGCCGTTCTGCGTGGCCGCAAACGACGGCGGCGGGATCAGCACATGGGACGGCGGCCCCAAGTTCGGTCCGGTGATGCAGGTTACGCCACCGCAGGGCGGCTTCAGCGGCGTCTCGTGCGCGAGCGAGTCGCTCTGCGTCGCTATCGACGGACCAGACTCCGCCTTCTACATGTACGACGGAACAAACTGGACCGCGGCGCAATACCAGAATATTTACAAGCTCAATGCGGTGTCGTGCGTGGCCGGAGGCGTCTGCGTCGCGGTCGACAGCATCGGCGATGTGGTGAGCTACCCGACGGCTCTTCCCGGGAACCAGACCTCGACCGGGCAGCCGCCGACCCCCACGCCCGGCGGGACGACGCCGACGGCGACCCAGGTTCGCAAGAGTCTCGCCTCGCTGCTGCGCGTTACCCCCTCCAAGAGATGGATCGCGGCGCTGCTCAGCCATAAGGGCAAGACGTTGACGTGGAACGTCCGCTACGTGGGGAGGTTGACACTCACGCTGAGCGTCATCGTCAGAGGGAAGCCGGTCACCGCCGCGACGGCGCGCGCGAAGTACTCAAAGCTGGGCACCTTCAAGGTGGTGCTGAGGCCGACCCAGTCTGGAAAGCGGACACTCGCCAGGAAACCGCCGCTGAAAGTGGTGCTCGACGCCGTCTTCACGCCGACCGGCGCGAGCGCGATCAGGGTATCCAAGCGGGCCGTCATTCGGTAGAGCCCCTCAAGCCCAGCCGGAGCCGGTCCGTTCGGCCCTCGGACACCCTGTTCAGCTAATTCGCGCCGCGAGACTCGGCGGCGCGCCGCATCACGTACCGGAACCAGCGGTCGCCGTACGGGACGTAGACCCGGACCGGTATTCCCCGCTCGACCAGCGGCGGCAGGTCCTCCGAGCGGACGCCGAGCAGCATCTCGGCGCCGGCGCCGGGCAGCGCCGGCAACAGCGCCTCGCGGATCACCGGGTCGTGCGTCCCGAGCGACAGCGTCGCGCCGGCGCCGTGGAGCGCGTACGCGAGCTCGATGAACGCGATGTCGGTCGGGTCTCCCCACGGATGCGCGAGCGCCGGCGTCTCGACGTACGCGCCCTTGACCAGCCGGATCGGCACTCCCGCGTCCGCCAGCCGGTGCGCGTCCGCAACGCTGCGCCGCAGGTTGGCCTGGACCGTCGCCGCCACCGGCCCGCCGGCCCGCGCCACTGCGAGCACGGTCTCCAGAATCCGGTCGGTTCGGTCGGCTTGCTCGGCGCCGACCTGGATCCGCGCGCCGGCCGGGAGCGCGCCGGCGATCCGCTCGAGCCGCCGGCGGGCGCCCTCCCCGGGCTCGTCGATGGCGATGTGGGACAGGTCGATCGAGAGGTAGCTTTTCGCGTCGATGCGAGCGGCCAGGGCGACGTAGGCGTCCGCGACCCGGTCGGCTTCGTCCGGGTCGGTCACGTTCTCGCCGAAGAAGTCGATCGAGCTGAGGACGCCGTCAGCGGCCAGCTGGCGTGCGGTGGCGAGGGCGTCGTCGGCGGTGGCGCCGGCGACGTAGCGGGACGCCAACCGGTACGCGGTCGACTCGCCACCCGGGACCGCGCCCACCGCGCGCTCAAACCCCTCGCTGGTCGCCAGCTTGAACAGGATTGTCCGCGGTACGCCTAGCATCGCGCCTCGCATTGTGATGCGTGCTGAAAAAACCGCGTACAGCGCGGATTTTCCAGCACGCCTCCTGAGGCGCCACCGCCCCACCACTCCCGCAAGCCTGCATTCGGGGGAGTAAGTCGATCGATTTAGTGTTATATTTAGGGGTGTGAGCTTGACCCAGGCAGAGCTCGAGCGGTTCGTGGCCGACCTCGCCGCCACCCCCGACCGCTGGCGCCACCACGTCAGGCACGCCAGCGACGCCCGCGTCTACGAGCAGATCGTCGACGAGGAGGACGTCAACGCGTGGGTGATCTGCTGGAGCGAGGACCAGGACACGGGCTTCCACGACCACGACGAGTCCTCCGCCGCGATCGCGGTGATCTCGGGCCAGGTCCGTGAGGACCGGCTGCGGCTCGGCGATGAGCCGCGCTCGCGCGTGCTCGACGCCGGCCAGGTGTTCACGGTGCCGGCGGTCGCGATCCACCGCGTGCTGCACGCCGGCGACGCGCCCGCGGTCACGATCCACGCGTACTCGCCCCCGCTGACACGGACCGGCGCGTACCGGATCGGACCCGACGGCGAGCTCGAGCGCGAGCTGCTGTCAGGCGAGGACGAGCTCCGCGCCGAACCCGCACTCGCCTGACCGACCGCGCCGCCGGCAACCCTCTCACTAGGATTACGTCCAGTGTCGGGAGTCGGACGCTACGTGAAGTTCTCCGCGCAGCCGGGTCGCGGCGACGAGGTAGCCGAGTTGCTACTGGCCGCCGCCGAGTCGCTCCGCGATGTCGCGGGCTGCGAGCTGTACGTGATCAATCGCTCGGCGTCCGACCCGGACGTCGTGTGGGTGACCGAGCTGTGGATGACCCAGGAGGCGCTCGACGGCTCGCTCGAGCAGCTGCGCACCGACGAGGGCAAGACTCGGATCGCCGAGGTCACCGCGCTGCTGGCCGGGCCGCCGGAGCTGAACGAGCTCGAGCCGCTCGGCGGCGTCGGCTACCTCGCCGGCGGGAGCGGTTACACGCTCGTCAGCCTCGAGGACGTCGAGGACATGGCCAAGCGGTTCGGGCTCGGCGAGCAGGGCGAGGCGCGGTTCGCTAATCGGACGCTCGGCGCGGTCCGCACCGGGGTCAGCCACCAGCGCCTGCGCCCGGGCATCCGCCAGTCGTTCGGCCATCGCCACCAGCATGCTGAGGAGGTGGTCGTGGTGCTGAGCGGGGCCGGCCGGGTCAAGATCGACGACGAGATCAGGGACGTCGGGCCGCTCGACGCGATCCGGATCGCTCCGACCTCACCCCGAGCGTTCGAGGCCGGACCCGACGGCCTCGAGTTCGTCGTGTTCGGACCACAGCACACCGGCGATGCCGTAATGGACTCGAACTTCTGGCCCGTGGAGGCGACATGAGCACCACGCAGATCAACCCGAACCTCATCCAGATCAACCGCTGGCGGTTCGTCAACGCGTTCCTGGTGCGCGAGGACGACGGGTTCACGCTCGTCGACACGACGGTCGGCGGCGGCGCCGACGCGTTTGTCGAAGCCGCCCGCGACGCCGGCGGCCAGATCAAGCGGATCGCGCTGACCCACGGCCACGGCGATCACGTCGGCTCGCTCGACGCGCTCAAGCAGAAGCTCGGCAACACGGTCGAGATCCTGATGCCCGAGCTCGACGCCCGGATCCACGCCGGCGAGAAGGTCACCGACAAGAAACCGCCCGGCTCCTGGCCCAAGATCACGACCAAGCCCGATGTCCGGCTCACCGGTGGCGAGCGAATCGGCAGCCTCGAGGTCATCACCACTCCCGGCCACACACCGGGGCACGTGTCGTTCCTCGACACCCGCGACCGCACGGTGATCGTCGGCGACACCTTCACGTCGATCGGCGGCCTCGCCGTCTCGAACCACTACCACTGGCGCTTTCCACTCGCGGCGATGGCCACCTGGGACAAGGGCAAGGACGTCGAGTCGGCCAAGAAGATCCGCGCGCTCGACCCGGCGATGCTCGTGGTCGGACACGGCGGCCCCGTCCGCGCGTCGGCCGCGGACCTCGACAAGGCGATCGCGCGCGGCGGCGGGTGAGCGCCTACAGCTTCACGAAGGTCCATCACGACGGCCGCGACGACGTCGTCGCGGTCGAGGAGCCGCTCGAGATCCGGGTCGACGGCGTCCCGCTCGTGGTGACCATGCGGACGCCCGGCCACGACGAGGAGCTCGCACTCGGATTCCTGTACGGCGAGGGCCTGATCGACGCGCCGCACGCGGCCGGCCCGACCGAGGACTTCGCGGTCAACACGGTCGAGGTCGCCGGGCCGCTGACCCGCGATCCCGGGGAGCGCCGCTTTTACACGACCTCCTCGTGCGGCGTGTGCGGCAAGGGCGCGCTCGAGGAGGTCGCGGTCCACAGCGCGCCGCTGCCGGCCGGCCCGGCGGTCACCCGGTCGTTCCTCGCCGGCCTGCCCGACCGGCTCGAGCAGCCGGCGTTCGAGCGCACGGGCGGAGTCCACGCCACCGGGCTGTTCGACCCGGCCGGCGAGCTCCTGCTGACCCGGGAGGACGTCGGGCGGCACAACGCGATGGACAAGGTGGTCGGGCGGATGCTGCTCGACGGCCTCGTCCCGCTCGGCGAGCGGATCATGTGCGTCAGCGGCCGGCTGTCGTTCGAGCTCGTGCAGAAGGCGGCCGTCGCCGGCGCGCCGATCCTCGTCGGCGTCGGCGCCCCGAGCTCGCTGGCGGTTTCCCTCGCCGACGACCGCGGGATGACGCTGTGCGGGTTCACCCGGCGCGGCAGCACGAACGTCTACACGCACCCCGAGCGCGTGTCGGACGGCTGATTTTGGGCCGCCTGCGGCGGCGTCCGTGGGACAACGGCGGGCACCTGAAGAGGGTGCGGTCGTCCCGGGAACGGGACGCGGCGCGCCGAGCATGCACAGCACGACAATCGAGCCGATCCGACGAGGCCGTGCCATACCACGCACGTATGTCACGCGTAACACGGCGCGGCCGGCGCAAATGCTCTCGATTGCCGAGTTATGCAGGTTCGCTCGCAGGATCGATCCGCGAGGAGCCCACCACACCTCTCTCCAGGTGCCCGCCGTTAAAAACCCAATCCGCCCCACTTCCGCCGAGCAATCAGGGACCGCCCGCCCGGCACGGATGCCGCACGGAACCGGAATTGCGGCGACGGCCCGCTCGGCAACCTTGCCTCGCCTAATGGGCCTGCCGCAATTCCATCCGGAGGACGCCGCCGCGGGCGGCCCAAAATCTCACGCAGCCGCGAGCGCCACCAGCCGCTCTACCTCGTCCTCCGAGGTCCACGCCCCGACCGACGCGCGCACGAGGCCGAACGCCGGGATGCTGCGGACGATCACGCCCTCGCCGGCGAGTCGCGCCACCGCGGCGTCCACGTCCTCGGCCTTCCACGAGACGAGCGTCGATTGGCCCCGCGGCCACACCGACAGACCGCGCTCTGCCAGCCGCCCGGCGAGCAGGGCCGCCAGCGACGCCGCGCGCTCGTGCACCCACGCCCAGCCGGCGTCCTCGAATACGCCGAGCGACGCGGTCGCCCACGCGCTCCGCATCCCGGCCGGGAAGCCGTGGTCGAAACGCCTCACGCCCTCGGCCTGCTTGAACTCGAGCGCGTTGGCGGGGTCCGCGACCGAGCCGTACCCGGGCCACGGCACGAGCAGGTCCTCGAGCCGGTCGGCGCGCACGAACAGGGCGCCGCTGCCCTCGGGACCGCACAGCCACTTCTGGCCCGAGCCGGCGTAGAAGTCGCAGCCGAGCTCGCGCACGTTGATCGGCACCGCCCCGAGCGCCTGTGCGGCGTCGAGCAGCACCGGCACGCCGGTGGAGACGAGCGCGGCCACGTCGGCGACTTCGCCCCCGACCCACGACACGTGCGAGCACGCGACCAGCCGGGTCGTGCTCTTGATCTCGCCGGCGATCTCGGCGAACGGGACGACGCGAACCTGCACGCCGTGCCGCCGGCGCGCCCGCCCGAGCGGCGCCAGCAGGCCGGGGTGCTCCTGGTCCGAGGTCAGGATCTCGTCGCCGGCACGCAGGTCGAGGCCGGCGATCACTGTGTTGACGCCGTCGGTCGTCGAGCCGGTGAGCGCGACGTCGACGGGCTCACAGCCGAGCGCGGTCGCGTAGCCGGCGCGCGCCTGGTCAGCTAGCCCCATCAGCGCCTCGAAGTACGGGCGCCCGCAGCGGCCGCCCTCGGACTCGGCGTCGATCCGGCGACGGACAGCCTCGGCGGCGGCGCGGGGAATCGGGCCCTCGGTCCCGGCGTTGAGGTACGAGAGACGCTCGAGGACGGGGAACTGGGCCCTGAACGTGGATGGGTCGGTGACGGTGGTCGTAGCTTCGGTCATATCCGTATTCTGTCGGTCGGCATGTGCTTTGACTTTGACGCGCGACCGCCGGCGCCGCCCGAGGACCTGCTGCTCGCCCCGATCGCCGGTGGCGCGGGCGCTGAGGTGCTCGAGCTCACCTCCGCGGACGGCACGCATTTCTCGGCCGCGCTCGCCGAGAGCGCGTCCGACCGTGGCGCCGGAATCCTGATCTTCCCGGACGTCCGCGGCCTGTATCCGTTCTACTCCGAGCTCGCCGAGCGGTTCGCGCAGGCCGGCTACCACGCGATCGTCATGGACTACTTCGGCCGGACCGCGGGCCTCGGCCCGCGCGACGAGGAGTTCGAGTACATGCCGCACGTCGGGCAGCTGACGGTCCCGGGCGTGCAGCAGGACGCGGCCGCCGCGATCGCGGCGCTGCGCGAGCGGACCGGCGCGAGTCGGATCGCCACTGTCGGATTCTGCCTCGGCGGCTTCGAGTCGTTCCTCGCCGGCGCGGACATGCCCGAGCTCGCTGCCGTGATCGGCTTCTACGGCGTACTCACGGGCGAACGGTTCGGCGTCGACGGGCCGCTCGAGCGCGCCGGCGAGATCCGCATGCCGCTGCTCGGCCTGTTCGGCGGCGCCGACCAGGGGATTCCGGTCGACCAGGTCGAGGACTTCGACGCGCGCCTCGCCGAGGCCGGGCTCGACCACGAGATCCACGTGTACCCGGGCGCCCCGCACTCGTTCTTCGACCGGCGCTTCGAAGAGCACGCGGAGGCCTGCGAGGACGCCTGGCGCAGGATGCTCGGCTTCCTCGCAAGCCACACGGGCTGACCGCGGGCCGACGCCCGCGACTAGGTCTTCGTCTTCTCCTTCTTCTCGGCGTCGGCCTCGGCCTCGTCGCCGGACCCGCCGTCGTCGTCCTGCTCCTCGAGCTCGCGCTTGAGGACCTTGCCGGTGGGGTTGCGCGGCAGCTCGTCGAGGAACACGACCTCGCGCGGGACCTTGTAGTTCGCGAGGTTGTCCTTGACGTAGTCCTTGATTTCGTCCTCTGACAGCTCCGCACCCTTCTGGAAGACGACGAACGCCTTCAGCCGCTGCCCGAACTTCTCGTCTTCGACTCCGATGGCCGCGGCCTCCTGGATCGACTCGTGCGCGCTGAGCAGCTCCTCGATCTCGGCCGGGAAGACGTTCTCGCCGCCCGAGACGATCATCTCGTCGTCGCGCCCGTCGATGTACAGGCGTCCTTCGGAGTCGAAGTGGCCGACGTCGCCCGAGGCCATCAGGCCCTCGACGATGTCCTTGTTGCCGCCGCCCGTGTAGCCCTCGAACTGCGAAAGGTTGCCGACGAAGATCCGGCCGCTCTCGCGCGGGCCGACCTCCTTGCCGTCCTCGTCCAGGAGCTTGACGATCGAGCCGCGCACGACCTTGCCGACGCTGCTCGGCTCCTCGCGTAGGTCCTCGGGGGTAGCGATCGTCGCGTACGCGATCTCGGTCGACCCGTACAGGTTGTAGATCACCGGCCCGAACAGCTCGGTCGCCCGCTTCGCGAGATCCGCGCCGAGCGCCGAGCCGCTGACGAAGATGATCCGCAGCGCGGAGGTGTCGCGCTGCTTGACCTGCTCCGCGCCGAGATCGGCCAGCCGCGAGAGCATCACGGGCACGACGACCATCGCGGTCGCGCGGTGCTCTTCGAGGCTGTCGAGCGTAGCCTCGGGGTCGAACCGCCGGCGCACCACGAGCGTCGACCCAAGGCCGACCCCGACGATCGCCTGCATGAACCCGAGCGCGTGGAACATCGGCACGCACATCTCGGTCACCTCCCGCGCCCGGAACGGCACCTTGCTGAGCAGCCCGCCGATCAGCGACAGCGAACGCGGCTCCGAGCGCGGAGCGCCCTTCGGCGTGCCGGTCGTGCCGCTGGTCAGGATCGTGATCCGAGGCGACTCCGCGGGCTTCGGAGGAGCGCTGCGGTCGGCGCCGTCGATCAGCGCGTCGAGCGTGTCGTCACCGGGCTCGTCCGCCCAGGCGCGGAATCGTCCCCGCGGCGGATCGTCGATCCCCGCCAGCACCTCGGAGTACTCGTCGTCGTAGACGAGCAGATCGGTGCCCTCGCGCGTGGCCACCTCGCGGATCTGGGGGCCCGCGAACGATGTGTTGAGCAGCACGATCCGGGCGCCGCACTTGGCGGCGCCGAACACGGCCTCGAGGAAGCCGCGATGGTTGCGCGCGAGGATCGCCACGCCCTCGCCGGCCTCGAGTCCGTGCTTGCGCCAGGCGTTGGCCAGCGCGTTGCTGCGCTCGTCGAGCTCCTTATAGCTCAGCTCGCCGCGCTCGTCGATCATCACCGCCCGGTCGCCGTGGCGGAGCCCGCCGGCGACGACCGCGCCGCCGAGCATGCCGTAGCGCTGGAATCCGATCAGTAGCTGTGGGACGCGCTGCGGCGGCTCGGGGCCGAGCAGCCCGCTGCGGACGCACAGCGCGGCAAAGTACGCCTCGTCGCCGGCGCGCTCGGCGAGCTTGGTAGCGCCACCGAGCAGCCCCTTGGGGTCGAGCGCGGCGTTGATGATGGCCTTGGGGTCCAGATTGACGATGGGACTCTCCTCCTCTTACAGCCTTGGCACTGCTTCATCGAATTTTGCTGACTCGGGAAGGTTTTCGGCGCAGTGGCGTCAGGTGTGGTGGGGCTAGAGACCCTTGCATACCGCGAGAAGGCCCAGATTATTCGTACTCCTCGCGATCGCACCGACTTCGCCGCAGTCGCTGTGGCGATCACATGGCGCCGCCGCCGACCCCACGCGGCGGCGGCGTCGCTCTAAAGGACTGGCGGACGGCTCGACTGGCTCCGGACAAGCCCATGAATCGTTTGCGGACTCATGGGTAGTACCCATAGCGATGGCCGGCAAGCTCATCACGTTGCCGCTGCGCGTGTCGCTGCGGTCCGCACAGCTTCTGATCCGTACCGCGGTCGGAGTTGCTGGACGTGCACTCTCGATCACCGGACGGACGATCCAGGTCGCCTCACCCGGTCGATCGGGTGATGTCGAGCGCGATGCCGCGCCGCGACCGGCGCCCGCGTTCCGCGCGCCGAGTCGGCGCGAGGAGCCTGCCGAGGAAGCGATCTCACCCGCCACGCCCCCGGTCCCCCCGGCAGAGCGGCGGGTCCCGCCGGCAGAGCTGCCGGTCCCGCCGGCAGAGCTCATCGCCGAGCCGGCTCACGTCTCCGAGGAGCCTGTGCTTGTGCGTGAGTCCGCCGAGCCCGGAGCCGAGGAAGGCGCCGGCGCGGGCATCACGGTCATCGAGCCGTGGGCGGGGTACGGCCGGCTGAACGCCAGGGATGTGATCGACCGGGCCAGGACCGCGAACGTCGCGGAACTCGCAGCCATGAGGCTGTACGAGGCCCGGCACCGCGCCCGCCAGACCGTGCTCGCCGCGGTCGATCGCCAGCTTGCGCTGGCGAACGGCGGCCGTCCAGCCTGACTCGCACCGTCGACGAAAGGAACAACTGACATGCCTGCAGCGAAGACTCTGAACGAGCGCGACACGAAGCTGGTCAGCTGGCTGGGCGAAGCGCACGCCAAGGAAGCTGAGCTCGAGGTGGACCTGACCGCGCACATCGCGCTGACCGAGAAGCCGGCCTACAAGAAGCGGCTCCAGGCGCATCTCAAGGAGACGCGCGATCACAAGCGCCGCGTCGCCGCGCGTATCAAGAAGCTGGGCGGCCCGAGCGGCCAGGGGCTGCTCGCCCTCACCGGTGCGGTCGGCGAGGTCGCCGGCAAGACCGTCGCCGCCGTCAAGGGTCAGGTCGGGGTGGCGCGAGCGCTGGTCACCGAGCAGACCGAGACGCATCTGCGCAACGCGCAGGACGAGCTGCGCGAGGAGCACACCGAGATCGCGATCTACAGCCGCATCGAAGTTCTTGCCACGGAGGTAGGGGACCGCGAAACCGCGCAGCTCGCCCGCGACATCCGCCGCGACGAGGAGCGCATGGCGAAGTACCTCACGGCCGAGCTCGGACGGCTCGTGAAGGACGTCGTCCGCGCCGAGATCCCGCGCGATCAGCGAGCCACGTCTTCGCGAGCGCGCACGAGGCGATCGTCGACCGCGCGAACGCGTTCGGCGAGCACCCGGTCGCGCTCAACCCGGCCGCGCGGCACCGCGTCGACCCGCAGCCCGCGTACCCGCGCCACCGCCCGCAGCTGACCGTCGGCAGATAGCTGGCGGCCCGGCCGGACTCGTATCCGGCCGGGCCGCCCTGGCTTAGCGTGAGAGGTCGGTCACGCCAGCCGGCCTGGTTGCGCTCTTGCGCTTTGCCCCCGTACGGCCTCGGCGGCTCGCCAGCCTCCGAGGCGCTGTGCAGGGGAGCGTAGGCGAGCACCCGGGCAACCGTGTTGTCGACCCGTGAACTCCAGCGCGGCAAAAATCCGTTGGAAATTCGGTGCGGAGGGGTAGACCGGGAGTGTCGTCGTCGAGGAGAGAACGATGCTGACGGACATTCACACGTGGCGCCGCCGACCACGAGACGCGCACGAGAACGAACACCATTCGGGCGTGATCTGGTTCGCCGAGCAGTGCATGGCCAACGGTGCGCCGCTCGAGAGCTACATCGCCCACGCCGAGACCATCGGCGACCGCGAGCTCGCGACGTTCTTTCGCCGCGCCCTCGCCCAGAGCCGGCGGCTGAAGCCGGACGAAGACCGGCGCCGGTGGACCCGCCGGGCGCGCGGCGATCGCCGCGGGCGCGGCTAGCTCGGCGCGTTTCGGCCCAGCACGGCCAGCCGCAATCCGGCGCCGACCGGAACGACGGTCTGCGTCAGCGCCCGCTCGGCCTCGATCAGCGCCGTGAACTCGACCAGCTCGTGCTCGTGCGAGCGAACGTTGTCGACCGCGAGCAGCCCTCCCGGCGCCAGCGTGCGGACGAGCTCGCGCACGTAACCCGCGTAGGCCGGCCGCTCCGCGTCGAGGAACACGAACTCCCACTCGGAGTCCTTCGATCCGGCGAGCGTCTGCGCCGCGTCCTCGGTGCGGAGCTCGACCCGCTTCTCGAGCCCCGCGCTCCGAAGGTTCCTCCGCGCGAGCTCGGTGCGGCTCGCGTCGACGTCGACGCTGACCACGCTCCCGCCGGTGTCCTGCGCCGCGTCCGCCAGCCAGATCGCCGAGTAGCCGTTCGAGGTTCCGAGCTCGAGGATGCGCCGCGCCCCGGTTGCCCGGATCAGCACGCCGAGCAGCTCTGCGGTCGGCGGCTCGACGTTCCGGAAGCGACCCAGGCGATCTGATTGGGCCTGGTCGTGCTGATGGCTCGTGGCGTACAGCTCATCTGCGAGCCGGCGTAGGGCCTCGTTCATCGGCGCGGCACCCTACGCGACAAGCTCAACCTCCCCGGAGGTCGAGCCTCGTTCATCGACACAGCACGCTACGCGACAAGCTCGACCTCCGCAAGCGCCGGCTCCGGCGGGTGCACGTCCTCGAGCCGATCCACATTGGCGAGCTCCGGGAAGACGCGGCCCCAGCTGACCGCCAGCAGGATCGTCATCACACCGCCACCGACGACCGCCGGCACCGTGCCGACGAGGTACGCGGCGAGCCCGGACTCGAACGCACCGAGCTGATTCGAGGCGCTGATGAACACCATCTCGACGGCGTTCACGCGGCCGCGCAGCCGGTCGGGCGAGGCGAGAGCGACCGTCGTCGAGCGGATGTTCATGCTGTAGAGATCGACGAACCCACCCACGGCGAGCGCGAGCAGCGAGATCACGAACATCCGCGAGAGGCCGAACACGATGATGCTCGCGCCATACAGCCCGACCACGATCAGCAGCGTCCGGCCGGCCCGCCGCCGGAGCGGATGACGGGTCAGCCAGGCTGCGGCGAGCAGCGCGCCGACGGCCGGGGCGGCGCGTAGGATGCCAAGGCCGGTGGGCCCGACGTGCAGGATCGAGCGCGCGAACACCGGCAGCAGAGCGACCGCCCCGCCGAACAGGACCGCGAGCAGGTCGAGCAGAATCGCCCCGAGCAGGACCGGGGTCCGGCGCACGAATCGAAGCCCCTCGAGCACGCTCTCGACGTTCGGGGGCTGAGCGACGCCGCCTTCGTCGCGGTCGGCCGCCGGGCGGGCATGCATCGCCATCACGATCCCGGCCGAGACGACGCACGACCCGGCCGCGAGCAGGTAGACGAGGCCCGGAGAGACGCCGTACAGGAGACCGCCGAGCGCGGGACCGATGACCATCCCGGCCTGGCTCGCGATCGACCGCAGCGTCATCGCACTCTGGAGCAGGTCGACGCCCACGAGCGTCGGCGGCATCGCGCGCGCCGCCGGCCAGCCGAGCGCCATCGCCACCCCAGCGCCGACGGCAAGGGCCAGGTACGGCCACACCTCGGTCGTCCCCGACGAGCTGACCAGCGCGAGGCCGACGCCGACGCATGCCGCGAGCAGCAGCGAGGCGGCGAAGATCAGCCGCCGCGGCAGGCGGTCGGCGAGCTGCCCCGCCGGGAGCGCGAGCACGAACAGCGGCACGAACTCGGCCAGCCCGATCCAGCCAAGGTCGAGCGGGCTTCGGTGCAGGGCATAGACCTCCCAGCCGATCGCGACCTCGATCGCCTGGAGGCTGATTCCCATCCCGAGCAGGGCCAGCCACCACAGGCGGAAATCGCGCACCTCGAGCGCGGGACCGAGCCGTTTCAAGGCATCGCTGCGACCAGGGTCATCCGACTCAGGCTACCCGCGCCGATCGGATCGGCCCCCCAACGTACGACGGCAAATGGAGCTATAAGGCCCCGGTGGAGCCCCGCCGGCGGACGAGCGAGTCGATCGCCGCGGCTGCCAGGAGCACGATCGCGGTCGCGATGAACTGGCCGGCCGCGCTGACTCCCATCAACGCCAGACCGTTGTAGACGGTTCCGATCACGAGCCCGCCCAGCAGCGCGTGGATCGGCTTGCCCCGGCCGCCGAACAGGCTGGCCCCGCCGATCACGGCCGCCGCCACCGAGTACAGCGTGTACGTGCCCCCGTCGACGCCGGTCGACACCGACCCCAGGGTGGACGCGTAGACCAGTCCGGCGAGCCCTGCGGTCATCGCGCTGAACACGAACGCCAGTCTGCGCACGCGCTGAACGTTGATGCCGGCGCGACGGGCGGCCTCGGGATTTCCGCCGATCGCATACATGTACCGCCCGAGCCGCGTCCGCCCCAGGAAGATGGAGTACACGAGCAGCACGATCCCGACGAACGGAACCACGTACGGGACCCCTTTCAGCGGGGTCAGCAGGCCGCGGTTCTGGTTGCACACGTAGACGAGCAGGATCCCGCCGACCGCGGCAGCGCCGATCTGGAACAGGGTGATGCCGAGCGGCGGCGCACTCAGCCCTTGTGCTCGGCGGCGCGCCGCGCGGCGTATCGATACGGCCGCGTATATCCCGAGCACCACCACCAGGCCGATCCAGCCGGCCGCAACGCTGAGGTTGGCGTTCACGAGCTTGAAGACGGGGCTCGAGGTCGAGACCGAGATCACGCCGCCGACCGCCTGCTTGTCGATGGTGGCGAGCTCGATCAGGACCCCCTCGAAGAACAGCAGGCCGGCGAGCGTGACGACGAACGATGGAATGTGAAGCCTCGTGATCAGGCTCCCCTGGAGGTATCCGATTCCCGCGGCCACGCCGACGCCGCAGATGATCCCGAGCCACCACGGGAAATTGACCGGGGGAGCGATCAACTCGGCGATCACCATCCCGCCGACGGCGAGCACGAAGCCGACCGAGAGGTCGATCTCGGACAGGATCAGGGCGAATATCTGGGCGGCCCCGAGCAGGATGTAGATCGACGCCTGGTCGAACAGGTTGACCAGATTCCCGTCGGAACCGAACCTGGATCGCTCGGCCTGGAAGAAGATGACGATGATGATGATTCCGGCGACGACGGGCAGTGCGCCGCTCTCCCCGCTCTTGATGCGTCGCCACTGCGCGCGCAGGTAGTCGGGGAGCGAGTCCGCCAGCACCTCGGGCGCGGCCGTTACGAGGTCCGCGTCGGTCTCGGGGGTAGCCTCGTCCTCGGCCAGTTCCGTCGAGAGCGGCGGCTCCTCGATCTCGGACGGCACACCGGGGCTTGAGAACTCGTCAGGCATCAGACGCCCTCCTGTCCGGCCGAGCGTGGGACCGCCGAGTGGTCCACCGTTCGCGACGAGCGCCCGGTGGTCATGTAGTCGACGACCGTGGTCGGGTCGAAATCCGTCACCGGACCCTGAGCGACCATGTTTCCCAGATACAGGATCACGACGTGGTCCGCGACCGCGAACACATCGTTGAGGTTGTGGGAGACGACGAGCACGGCGACACCCTGCGACGCGAGCCGCTTGATCAGGCTCAATACCGTCCTTGTCTGCGATACGCCGAGCGCCGCCGTCGGCTCGTCCATGATCACGAGCTTCGCCTTCGCCATCACCGCTTTGGCAACCGCGACCGACTGCCGCTGGCCGCCTGACAGCGACGCTACCGGCTGGCGGATCGACCTGATCGTCCTGACCGAGAGCTCCTGAAGCGTCTGCTTGGCGCTCGTCTCCATCTTCGATTCGTCGAGCAACCCGCGCTCGCTCGGCTCGTGGCCGAGGAACATGTTCTGGACGATGTCGAGGTTGTCGGCAAGCGCCAGGTCCTGATAGATCGTCGTGATGCCGGCGGCCTCGGCGTCGCGCGGCCCGTGGAAGTGAACGGGCTTTCCCTCCCACACGATCTCGCCCTCGTCGGGCGGCCACAGACCGGCGATCGTCTTGATCGTGACCGACTTGCCGGCGCCGTTGTCCCCCGCCAGCGCCGTCACTTTCCCCGCTGGGACCTCGAAATTGATCTTGGTCAGGGCCTGCACGGGGCCGAACCGCTTGGTCACCCCGCGAAGCTCCAGCAACGCGCCGTTTGAGCTGCTCGGGCTCGAGGCCGGCTCGGTGGCGGGACTGTCCGAAGTGCTCATCGTCCTCCCTATGTGCGACGGGCCCCTCCGGTTCGCCGGAAGGGCCCGCACACACTATCGCTTCGACAAGGATCCCTCGATCAACTCGTTATCCCCGCCGCCTTACAGTCCGACGCGTACTTCCCGGAGCAGAGCTGCGCCGCAGGCACGAAGTTGTCCTTGATGACCGTGTCGTTCATGTTCGTCGGCGTGACCCACTCGGGAACCAAGAGCGATGAGGGCACCGACACGTGCGTGGTCGGGTCCACGGTCTTGGCGTTCAGCAGGGAGTCCGGCGCCGTCTTGCCGGCCCGGAGGTACATCGCCAGCGCCACCGCCGCCTGCGCCTCCAGGTAGATCGGCTTGTAGACCGTCCCGCACTGGTAGCCGGCGAGGATGTTCTGGAGACCGGTCAGAGTCGCGTCCTGGCCCGTCGTCGGGAACGTCTTCGGCTTGACGCCGTGGGCCTGCAGGAAGGAGATGATCGGCGCCCCGTTCTCATCGTTCGGGATCACCGCCGAGTTGATGCCGTGATGCGCGGTGTACGCGCCCTCGAACTCGGTCAGAGCGACAGGCGGCATCCACGTCCCCGCGGGGCGGGCGGCGAGCGTGTACTTCCCGGACTGGAAGTAGGACGCGAGGACCCCGTTGTAGCCCTGGGCAAACAGCGTGGCGTTGTTGTCGGTCACCGCGCCTGCCATCACGACGACGTTCGGCTTGGCCACGTGCCACTGATTGACGCACTGCACGAAACCCGAGCCGATCAGCTGGCCGACGTGTACGTTGTTGAAGCTGACGTAATCCGCCGTGCCCGCGGGCGCGCCTAGCGTGAGCCGGTCATAGTCGACGACCGCGACGCCGTGCGCCTTGGCATAGCGTTGGACTGTCACGCCGGTGCCCGAATCCTCGGGGTCGATCAACAGCACAGTCGCGCCGTTGGTGATCGCGCTCTCCGCATCAGTGACGAAGGTCGAATCGCTCCCCAGCGCGTTCTCGACGGTCATGTCCCCACTCGGCAGACCTGCGGCCGCCGCCGCCTTCTTCAGATAAGGCGCGTCGAACTCGACGTACCGCGTCGAGCTGGTCGTGTCCGGCAGGATCGCCGCGACCTTACCCTTGCCCGCCGCGGTCAGCGACTTAAGGGCGTTCATCGCGGAGAAATCGTTCGTGAACGATGTCACCGAGATGCCGGGCGTAGCCGTCCCGCCCGATGACGTACTCGTTGCACTCGTGGAGCTAGCCGCAGCTGCGCTGCTCGTACTACTGCTGCTGCTTTTCGAGCTGCCACATCCAACAGCTACCGTCGCCAGGGCAACGGTTAACACACACACTCTCAAAAGACGACTACTCATACCTGCGCGCTCCTCTCAACTTCGGCGCGAAACGTCGACACTAGTAACAGTTCTCGCCGGTTCTCCACCCCGGCCGGAACACACTGGCAAACCGCGAGGCCTCCGTCCACTGTGATTAACAGACCATAAACATCGGGTGGCTCGGGCCGACTGAGCAACCACGCCACTCGGCGGTCTGTGCAGCGGACGCGGCTACGCGCCTCGCCTGCCGTGGGGGGCTGCGGGCGGTATCCACCGGCGAGATCGCCTCGCTCCGCCGAGCGATCGTCGCATCGGATCTGGCGGTTGCCACTCGTTCGAAGGATTGGTGCACGGTAAGGCCTCTGCCGAGCAGAATTGAGCGTGTAGTAGCCAAAAACGGCGAGGGCGAGGCGGAAAGCAACCTAACACTCTGGGTGTTGCCCCGTCAACCCGCCAAATCGCCGACCTGTTTCGGCCCGCAGCGAGCCGAAAGGGCCTCATCTCGGGTACTCTCCGCCCCGTGACCCAAACCTCGGATCCCGAGGTCGCCCCGGCAACGGCGCACACGCTGCTCCGGGCCCACCTCGTCGCGACGATCCGCGACGACGGCCCGATCAGCCGCTCGCAGCTCTCGCGCGCGATCGGGTTACCGCGGAGCACGACGACCGCGTTGGTCGCCGAGTTGCTCAGCGAAGGACTGATCGACGAAGCACCAGCCCGAAGCGGCGGTGCCGGGTCGGGCTCCGGCCGGCCGGCCACGCTGCTGTCGGTCCACCGGCCGGACGGCCTCGTCGCCGGCTTCGACTTCGGTCACCGGCACATCCGGGTGGCGGTCGCCACCAGCGACGGACGGATCCTCGCCGAGGAGAGCACCCCGCTCGACGTCGACGGACACGCCGAGAATGCGCTCGATTCCGCGCGCGAGCTGCTCACGGTCGTGCTCGACCGTGCCGGCGTGTCGCGCGCCGACATTCGCGCGGCCGCGGCGGGGATTCCCGCTCCCCTCAGCAACCGGACCAACCGGGTCGGGTCACCGACGATCCTCGCAAGCTGGACAGGGCTCGACCCGATCGCGGAGCTGCGGCGCCGCACCGGCCTGACGTTCACGCTCGGCAACGACGCCGCGTTCGGCGCGCTCGGTGAGATGACCTACGGGGCCGCGCGAAACCTGAGCGACTTCATCTACGTCAAGGCTTCGAACGGCATCGGCGCCGCGCTGGTCCTGGGCGGCCAGCTATACCGCGGATCCCACGGCATGGCCGGCGAGATCGGGCACACCCAGATCGATCCCACCGGAGCATGGTGCCGCTGCGGAAACCGCGGTTGCCTCGAGGCCACGGTCTCGATCGACGTCGTCCGCCGGCAGCTCGAGCCGATCGGGCTCGACCCGCTCAACCCCGCGGACATGGAGCACCCGGTGGCGGTCAAGGTCCTGGCCGAATCGGGGCGCACCGTGGGCGTGGTGATCGCCAACCTGTGCAACACGCTCAACCCCGAGGCGGTGATCCTCGGTGGGGACCTCGCGTCGACCGGCGCCCACTTCACGGCTGGCGTGCGCGACTCGGTCAAGCACCTCGCCCAACCGGGGCCGGCCCACACCGCGGTGATGAGCACGAGCCTCCAGGGGCGGGCCGAGCTGCTCGGGGCGGTGGCGTGCGCCGCGGCCACGCCGATTCCGGCCCAGCCCGTCTAGTGGCGTCGCCCGGTGACGCCAGTCAGCTAAGCGGCGCGCCGCGGCGTCAGATCCATGTCGCCGCTCTCGAACACGACCCCGATCTCCTCGAGCACCACCCGGCGCGGGCCTTCTTCCACACCGCCGGCAACATTCGCCGGCAGTCCCAGTCCCGACGCGATCCGGACCACCGCTTCCCCCGACCCGGCGGCGCAGTACACGGCGAACCCGCACCCCATGTTGAACGTCGAGTAGGCGGCGGCGGACGACATCTCGGTCTGCTCGACGAGGAACGCGAGAACCTCGGGCACCGCCGGCAGCTTCGCCACCGTGTAGGTCAGCTCGCGGCGTGGCCGCATCAACTTCAGCAGCCCGTGGCCGGTGATGTGGCTGAGGTAGTGGACCTCGACATCGCTTGCGAGCAGCGCCCGCACGAGTCCGGCGTACATCGCGGACCGGTCGAGCAGTGCCTCGCCGTAGGACCGGCCGCTCGGGAGCGGCGTGCGGTAGCCCTCGCGGAGCTGTTCGGCCACCCGCCGCGCGAGCGAGGAGCCGTTCGCGTGGAGACCGCTGCTTTCGACGATCACGATCTCGTCTCCTGAGGTCAGCTCGGACCCGAGGATGGCGTCACGCCCGGGAGGGACGATGCCGACGGCGCTGCCGGCGAGCTCGATGTCTTCGCTCGCGACGAGCCCGGGGAGCGACGGCGACTCGCCCCCGCCCCAGGTCGCACCCGCGTCGACGCACGCCTCGCGCCAGCCTTTGACAAGCCCGCCGTTCCGATCCTCGTCCGCGTACCACTCCGACGATCCAGTGGCGAAGTAGGCGTTCACCACGAGCGGGACCGCGCCGACGCAGCACAGATCGTTGACGATCGCCGCGACCGTGTCGTAAGCCACGTTGTCGAACGCGCTCAGCCCGAGCTGCTCCTGCACCTGGCGGGCGATGATCGACTTCGTCCCGAGCCCTTCGACGACGAACGCGAGCGTCTGCCCGCCGGCCTCGAACACGAACGCCGGCTCGCCACGCGAGTCGTCGACCGCGCGGCCGCCCGACGCGGCCAGCAGCTCCGAGGTCGCGAGCGCCTCGGTCAGCGCGTTGCGCTTGCCGGCGTCGAGCGCCTGATAGTCGACCCCGGCGGCACGGTACGCGGAGCTGCCTGGCGTTTCGAGGTCGGCCACGCCCCGAAGGCTAATCGTCCGGTCAGTCGGTCGGCCAGGAATGGACCGGCTCGTTGCTGTGCATGTGATCGCGGTAGCGCCTGGTCATCTCCCGCAGCGCGTCGGGGCGGTGCTTCCCTTTGTCGTCGTACAGACGATGGAACACCTCGCTCTGCCAGGACGCTCCGTTGCGCAGCCCGACGCATCGGCGCTCGATGATGTCGAGCAGCCGCGAGGCGTCCTCCGCGTCGACGCCCCAACGCGCGAGGCCCTCGTGCGCGAGCGGCAAAAGACGCCTGACCACCAACTCAGCCACCGGCACCTCCCCGAGCCCGGGCCAGTACACCCGCGCGTCGATCCCCTGACGCGCGCCGGCGTGGAAGTTCTCCTCCGCGGCCGAGAACGACATCTGCGACCAGACCGGCCGCTCCTCGTCTGCGATCACGCGCAGGAGCCCGTAGTAGAAGGCGGCGTTGGCCAGGATGTCGACGACCGTAGGCCCCGCCGGCAACACGCGGTTCTCGACGCGGAGGTGGGGCTGGTCGCGGACGACGTCGTAGATCGGCCGGTTCCAGCGGTAGATCGTGCCGTTGTGGAGGCGGAGCTCGGCCAGCCGCGGAACGTCGCCGCGTTCGAGCGTTGCGAGCGGATCCTCGTCGTCGCAGACGGGGAGCAGCGACGGGAAGTAGCGCACGTTCTCCTCGAACAGATCGAAGATCGACGTGATCCAGCGCTCGCCGAACCACACGCGCGGCCGCACGCCCTGGATCTTGAGCTCCTCCGGTCGCGTGTCGGTCGCCTGTTCGAACAGCGCGATCCGCGTCTCGCGCCACAGCTCCTTGCCACAGAAGAACGGCGAGTTCGCCGCCACCGCGACCTGCACACCGGCGATCGCCTGGGCCGCGTTCCAGTAGCGAGCGAACGCCTCGGGCTCGACCTGCTGGTGTAGCTGAACACTTGTGCACGCCGCCTCCGGCGCAATCGTGTCCGCATGGGTCGACAGGCGCTCGACGCCGGTGATCGATATCTCCAGGTCCTCGCCCCGCGCCGCGAACACCTGCTCGTTGAGCAGGGCGTACCGGGGGTTCGCGCTGAACGACTCGGCGCGCAGGTGCGTGGCTTCGATCGTCGGGAGGATCCCGACGATCATCATGTGCGCGCCGACCGTCCGCGCCTTGCCCTCGGCGTCGTTGAGGCTGGCGCGTGCCTCCGACTCGAGCTCGGAGAACACCCCGCCCTCGAGCAGCCGTGGCGGCACGTTGATCTCGATGTTGAACTGCCCGAGCTCGGTCTGGAAGGCCGGATCCGCGATCGCCTCGAGCGCGGCGGCGTTGATCAGCGCGGGCTCGCCGGCGTCATCGGTGAGGTTGAGCTCGACCTCCAGGCCGAACGAGCGCGTCTCGGGGTGGAACCGCGCCTCGGACAGCATCCGGGCGAACACGTCGAGGTTCGCCCGCACCTTCATGCGGTAGCGCTGCCGGTCCTCGCGGCTGAAGGTTCTGGCGGCGACCTCCTGGCCCACGGGAGCGATTATGCGTGCAGCGCGCCGGCTCTACAACTCTCCGGAGGCGATTTCGGCGCCTTCGACGAGGGAGCGGAGCTTGAGCCAGGCGACCCCCGGGTCGACGAGCGACCACCGGATGAACGTGTCAAATCCGCAGTCGGTCCCGGCGAGGAGGCGGTCCTTGCCGACGTACTGGCCGACCTGCACGAGCCGGTCGGCGACCAGGCGAGGATGCTCGACGTAGTTGGTCTTCACATCGATCACCCCCAGGATCACCGACTTGTCATCCGGAAGCTCGACGTCCCGGAACACCCGCCACTCATGCGCGTGACGAGGGTTGCCGCCCTCGACATAGATCGTTCCGGCATCGACCTTCAGGACCTGATCGATGATGTCCGCGAGCGGGATGTCGTGGGTGTGCGGGGTGCCGGTGTTCCCCCAGCACACATGGAACCGGACCCGGTCGGCCGGAATTCCCTCAAGTGCCCCGTTCAAGGCCTCGACCGCGAGCGGGAGATGATGATGCCAATCCCCGACGCTCGACCCCACCGACCGCGAATGCGCCGCCATCGCCATATCCGGCGAATCGACCTGGAGGTTGAACCCGGCGTCGATGATCGCGTTGTACTCGTATGAGAGCGCGTCCGCGCACGCCGCCAGGTACTTCTCGTGCGAACCGTAGTGCTGGTCGGGGTAGTTGAAGGCGATTTGGCCCGGGCTGATCGTCCCCATAAAAGCCCCCGACGGATCGGCGTCGCCAATCGCGCTCTTGAACCGCGCGATATCCCGGTGCACCGCGTCCTTATCGGCCAGCTCGACCGGCCCGACGCAGTTCGAGAACACCAGATGCGCCATCGACGGCGTCGCGAACAACTTCATCGCCAGATCCGGGAACGGGGCGACATCATCGGACTGAAACTCTGAGCGGCCCGCGAACCCCGAAAACCGATCGTTCACATACGTGCTGAACCCGGACTTGCTCATCTCGCCGTCGCTGATCACGTCGAGCCCGACCTCGCGCTGCTTGGCCACCACCTGATCGACCGCGACGTCGATCTTCGCCTCGAGCTCCGCCTCGTCCACGTCCTTGCCGTCGATCCGCTCCCAGATCATGTCCGCGAGGTCGTCGGGGCGGGGCAGGCTCCCCGCGTGCGTGGTCAGGATTCGGTCTGGCATCTCTCCACCTCTCGAGTCAGGGCTACGGCGTACGCGACTTCTACCGCACCCGGCCCGGCGACGTGGGCCTCCGCGCTCGCAACAGCCGATCCGTGCGCGCATCGGCAAATCCACCGGGGATCCGCGATCCTGTGCCCATGCCCAACGATTCCAACAACGTCTTCAAAACCACCGCGTGGGAGCGCGACATCGGGGCCGCCCGCGGCACGCGCGTCGGGGCCGGCGCCGGCGCCCGTGAGCTCGGCTGCACGCTGTACGAGGTCGACCCGGGCGGCCAGGCCGCGCCGTATCACATGCACCACGCCAACGAGGAGCTGCTGCTCGTGCTCGACGGCGTACTCGAGCTCCGCACGCCCGACGGGACTCGGGAGGTGGGCAAGGGCGCGGTCGTCGCCTTCCCGGCCGGCGCCGAGGGCGCCCACCGGCTGCGCAACGTATCCGTCGCGCCGGCGCGGTACCTGCTGTTCTCGACGATGCGGTTCCCCGAGGTCGCCGAGCAGCTCGACACCGGAACCGTGCTGGCGCTGAAGGGACCTGCGGATGGGTGGGCGTTTCCGCAGGGGAGCGCCGGCGACTACATCGCGCTCACGGCGCAGGCGCTCGAGGCCGACTCCGCCGGCTGATCAAACCCGCTCCGCAGCCGGAGCTGTGGTCGATTCGGGGCCATATTGACCCCAAATCGACCACACAAGCAACTCTTTGTAAGAGTTTAGGGTCGTGTTAGCTTCGTGTTAGCGGAACCGGGTATCACCCCGTCGTGCCCAATCTTCTACCCGGTCGCCACCAGCCTCATCGCTGGGCACGATGACCGCCTCGGGCTACGCCGCAGTGATCGCACTGGCGACGCTCGAAGGGGCGCTGGTGGCGCTCCCGCGGGCTGACGCGCTCGAGCCGCTGCGCACGCTCCGCTCGCCGGCCTGGGCAGCGCTCCTGCCGGGCTCGATCCTCGCCGGCACGTTCATCCCGCTGGCGATGCCATCGATGGCGCTCGGCCTCGTGGTCTTGGCCGGCGTGATGACGCCGGTGCTCGCCACCGTGGCCGTCCTCGAGGTCGTGCGCGGGCCCCGCGTGCGCCGATCCCGGCTGGCGTTGCTCGCGGTGGCGTTCGCGCTGTCGGTGATCGCCGCGCTGATCAGTGGTTTGGCCGGGCAACTCTCGGCAACTGCCCTGACCGCGCTCGGGTCCCTCGCGATCGGCACGGCGCTCGCGCGCCTGATCCCGAGCCGGTGGTTCGTTTTCGGCGTGGTCGGCATGTGCCTGGCGGACGTCGCGCTGCTCGCCTCGGGGATCGGCCACTCGGCCGCGGCGCTGATGGCGACTGCCACCGCCGACGTGCACGGACCCGTGTTCAGCCAGGCGGTGATCGGCCGGGTCTCGACCGACTACCCGGACCTGGTGCTCGCGGCGGTGCTCGGCGGGTTCCTCGCCGGCCGTCATCGGCAGCTGATCGCGGCCGTGCTCGTCACCACGATCGGAGCCGCCTACGGGCTGTTCCTGCTGCCGCTCGCGCACCTGCTGCCCGCGACGGTGCCGATCGCGCTCACGCTGATCCTGCTCGAGGGCTCGGACGCGAAGCGAGTCGCCAACCCGGCACGGGCCGGCGGCACCGCACCTGCGCTGCCCTCGGGTTGAGCCCTGCGGCCCGTTGACGTAGTGTGCGACCCGTGCCTGGGCGCGAGGTCTTCACCGTCGCCGTCCCCGGCGGCTCGCTCGGTGGCTGGCTCGCCGGCGGCGGTCCGCCGGCGCTGCTGCTGCACGGCGGGCCTGGCCTGAGCTTCGAGTACCTCGACGGGCTCGGGGACGAGCTCGCGCCCGACTTCCGCGTCGCCGCCTACCAGCAGCGCGGACTCGAGCCGTCGACGGTGAGCGGTCCGTTCACGATCGCGCAGGCGGTCGACGACGCGATCGCCGTGCTCGACGGGCTTCAGTGGGAGCGAGCGCTCGTCGTCGGCCATTCGTGGGGCGGGCAGCTCGCCGTCCGTCTCCTTGCCGCTCATCCGGAACGGCTGCTCGGCGCGCTCGCGGTCGATCCGCTCGGGATCGTCGGTGACGGCGGCCAGGGCGCGTTCGAGGCCGAGATGAACGCCCGCACCCCGCGTGCGGACCGCGAACGCCAGCGAGAGCTCGACGAGCGCGCGATGGATGGCCAAGGAACGACCGAGGACTTCCTCGAGTCGGTGCGGCTCGTGTGGCCCGCGTACTTCGCCGATCCGGAGAACGTTCCGCCGATGCCGCCGGTCCGGCTGTCGGTCGAGGCCTACTCGGGAATCATCAGCGAGGTCACTACTGACAACGACCGCGTCGCGGGAGCGCTGGCCGAGACAGACGTGCCCTACGGCGTCATCGCCGGCGGCGCCAGCCCGATGCCGTGGGGCCAGGCAGCCCGCGCTACCGCCGAGCTGTCGTCGCGCGCGTTCCTGAAGGTCGTGCCCGCCGCCGGCCACTTCCTGTGGCTGGATGAGCCGGGTTGCGTCCGCGCCGCGCTCAATCGCCTGGCACCCGCACGCGCTGGAGCTTGACCGGATCGACGAGTAGATCCATCTTGGTCACGCGGTCCCCGACGATCGTGAAGGCGACGAGCGACACCACGCGATCGGGGAAAGCCACCACTGCGCCCGGCCGGCCGTTGACGAGCGCGGGCCGTCCTAGATGGGCGAACGGCCTGCCGCGCGTGAGCACGGCGGTCGCGACGTCGTCCGCGCCCCGCACCACCGAGGGCACGAGCGGCCCCGCGGTGCCCGTCTCGGCCCGGAACACGACGTCCGGATCGAGCACCTCGAGTAGCGCCTCGAAATCCCCGTTGCGTGACGCCGCGAGGAACGCCTCCACGACCTTACGCTGCTGAGCGAGGCTCGCCGCGTCCGGCTCGTGGGCGCCCCGTAGCCGCCGGCGGGCACGGCTCGCGAGCTGGCGCGCCGCGGCGGCGTTCCGGTCGATGATCGGGCCGATCTCCTCGAACGGGACGCCGAACATGTCGTGGAGCACGAACGCGAGCCGCTCGGCGGGCGACAGCGTGTCGAGCACGACCATCAGCGCGAGCCCGACGCTGTCGGCGAGCAGCGCCTCCTGCTCGGGATCGCTTTCGTCGAACATGGCGACGACCGGCGTCTCAGACCATGTCTCGACGAGGTCCTCGCGCCGGCTCTGGCGAGCCCGAAGCATGTCGAGGCAGATCCGGCTGACCACTGTCGTCAGCCAGCCACGCATGTTCTCGACGCCGCCCGTATCGGTTCGGCTCAGCCGAAGCCACGCATCCTGGACCGCATCGTCGGCCTCGGCGGCGGACCCCAACATCCGCTGCGCCACCGCCCGCAGGTGCCCCCGGTTCTGCTCGAACTGCTCCGCTTGCCACTCGCTTGCGTCCATCGGTCACATCCTCTCCTCAGGCCACGTCAACCGGGTGACGAACCGGATACGGCAGAAGTGACACGACAGGAGGAATTGAACATGCATGCGATCGAGGCGCAAGGCCTCCGCAAGACCTATAGGGGCGGCGTCGAGGCCGTCAAGGGGATCGACTTCGAGGTTGCCGAGGGCGAGGTGTTCGGGCTGCTCGGCCCCAACGGCGCCGGCAAATCGACGACCGTGGGCATGCTGACGACGACGATCGTCCCGACCGCCGGCACCGCGCGGCTCGTCGGTCACGATGTCGCGCGCTCGCCACTCCTCGCCAGAAGCGTCTCGAGCGTCGTCTTCCAGGAGGCGGTCGTCGACCGGGGCCTGAGCGGACGCGCGAACCTCGAGCTGCACACCCGGCTGTGGGGCGTATCCCCGGAAAGGGCCAAGCATCGAATCGAGGAGCTCGTCCGGGCGCTCGGGCTGACCGGGCTGATCGACCGCGCGGTGGCCGGATACAGCGGCGGCGAGCGCCGGCGCCTGGAGATCGCGCGCGCACTGTGCTCCGAGCCGCAGGTGCTGTTCCTCGACGAGCCGACCGTCGGACTCGACCCCCGGATCCGCCACGAGCTGCTCGACGTGATCGCGGGGCTGCGGTCCCGCGACGAGCTGACGATCCTGGTCACGACGCACTACCTCGACGAGGCGCAGCGCCTGTGTGACCGGGTGGCGATCATCCACGAGGGGGCGCTGGTGGCGCTCGACTCTCCGCAGGCGCTGCTCGCCCAGCTCGGCCGGGAGATCCTCGAGTTCCGCGTCGACGGGAGCGCGGAGCGAGCGCTGGCGGGCCTGCGCGAACGCCGGATCGCCGGTCCCGACGCGTTCGCGATCGGGGCTCGGGTCACCGTCCCGCTCCACAGCCACGCGGTCACCGAGGCGCTCGCGGCGATCGAGTCAGCGCACCTTCGCGCGTCGGAGATCACGACCCGCGTGCCGAACCTCGACGACGTCTACCTGCAACTGACGGGCGGCGCGCTCCGCGAGGCCGCGTGAGCCCGGTACCGAAACACAAGGAGTGACACATGTCAGCCATTTCCGAACCCGCACCAATCACGCTGCGCACACCACGCCGCGCGCGCACCGCGAGCGCGCTCGCGACGCTCGCGCGGCGACGGGCGGCGCTCACCGCCAGCAACCCGAGGCAGATCCTGGTGCCGTTGATCGGGCCTGCGCTGCTCGCGCTGGTCGTCGCGCCCGCGCTGAAGATCGCGACCGGCGGCCTGCACTCGGGCATCGACTATGAGTCGTTCGTCGGCGTCGGAGCCGTTGGCCTCGTCGTCCCGCTGAGCTGCATCTTCGCCGGCCTCAGCGTGATCGTCGATCGCCATAGCGGCGCCCAGCGCGAATTGCTCGCCGCTCCGGTCCCGCGTGCCTACCTGGTGCTCGGGAATCTCGCGGTCGCGCTCGTGCTCGCGACGCTTCAGGTGATCGTCCTGATCGGGCTCTCAGCGCTGCGCGGCGGAGAGTTCCACATCACCGCGGACGGCATCATCTGGTTCGCGGCCGCGGCGCTGCTGTTCACCGTGTTCATGTACGGGGTCGCGGAGACGCTGGCCAGCCGCGTCGCCAACCAGGAGGAGTACGTCGGCGCGGTTCCGGCGGTCGCGATCCTGCCGTTCTTCCTCGCCGGCGCGCTGTTCCCGATCGGCGCGATGCCGGGCGCGTTGACCACGATCGCGAAGTTCCTCCCGCTCACGCACGCGCTGGCGCTGATGCGCTACGCGCTGGTCGATCCGAACGGCAAGGGTCTGCACGACATCTGGGGAATGAGCAACGTGACCGTCGAGGCCTGGCTCAGCCTGGCGGTGGTCGCGGTGTTCGCGGCCGCGCTGACCGCGCTCTCGATCCGGATGTTCTCGCGCTCGGCCCTGGGCTGAGACGGCGGCGGCGCATGTGAGGCGCCGGCGGGCACGCGGCGGGTAGCATCGCCGCGTGCCTCGCGCCACCGTGCCTCATACGCTGAGCGTGCGCGCCCAGCAGTGGGCAGCGCAGCGGCTCGGCGCGCTTCCGCCCTCGGTGCAGGTCCGCCTGTCCGGCAAGCCGCCGGTGCAGATCGACGGTGAGACGCTCGCACCCGAGGTCCAGCTGGTGCTGGCGGTGCTCGCGCTGCAGCGTGAGCCGGCGCTCGAGACGCTCTCGGTGGCCGACGCCAGGGCGGCGCGCGAGCGCCTGACCGTTGTGTACGGGGGCAAGCCGGTGGCGGTCGCATCGGTCCGCGACCTCGAGATCGAGGGGGGCGATCAGTCGGCGCCGCTCCGCGCCCGCCACTACGTCCCGCCCGAGCCCGGCGACCCCCACCCGCTGCTCGTCTTCTACCACGGTGGCGGGTTCCTCTACGGCGACCTCGACACGCACGACGGCGTGTGCCGCGTGCTCTGCCGCCACGCCGGCGCGCACGTGCTGGCGGTCGACTACCGCCTGGCGCCCGAGCACCCGTTTCCGGCCGCGGTCGAGGATGCCCGCGCAGCGCTGAGGTGGGCGTGCGCCAACGCCGGCGGACTCGGCGCCGATCCGAGCCGGGTCGGCGTCGGCGGCGACAGCGCCGGGGGGAATCTCGCCGCGGTCGTGTCGCAGCTCGCGGCTCGCGACGGCGGACCCGCGCCGGCGCTCCAGCTACTGATCTATCCGGTGGTCGACTTCACGACCCGGCGCCGATCGCGGGAGCTGTTCGGCGAGGGGTTCCTCCTCACCGACCCAGAGATGGACTGGTTCGAGGACAACTACCTCGGCAGCGCGAGGGCGCACGCGAGCGATCACCGGGCCTCGCCGCTGCTCGCCGACGACCTGTCCGGACTCGCGCCGGCATACGTCGTCACCGCCGGGTTCGACCCGCTCCGCGACGAGGGCGAGGCCTACGCACGCGCTCTCCGGGAGGCGGGCACGCCGGCCGCGTTGCGCCGCTTTCCAGGCTTCATCCACGGCTTCGTCAACGGCGCCGGCGTCAGCCGCACCGCGCGCGACGCGCTGGTCGAGATCGCGGGCGCGACCCGCGGCATGTTCGCGTCAGCGGCCGCGATCTCCCAGGCGCGGTCAGCTCACGCCGCGTAGCGCTGCGCGGAGCGGGCGCGCGCCTTGGCCGCCTCGGCCTCGCGGTTCTTCGCCGGCGCGGTCGTGGAGAGATCGTGGAGCAGGTGCGCGGACACGTGGGCGATGGCGTCGATCGCGCGCTCGAATGCCTCCTCGTTGGCGCGAGATGGCTTCGTGAAGCCGCTGATCTTCCGCACGTACTGAACCGCGGCGGCGCGGATCTCCTCGTCGCTGGCGGGCGGATCGAAGTTGTGGAGCGTTCTGATGTTTCGGCACATAGGTAAAGCCTAGCCGTACGATGCCGCGTTCATCGTCCACAGAGGAGAGGATGCAATGCACAGGGTCAAGCGACTTCGGGTCGCAGCAGCAGTGCTCGTGGCCGCCACGTCGGTCGGCGCCTACGCGGCTATCACGGCGGCCACCGCAACCGCCGGCGCGGGACACGCCGCGAAGAGCGGTCCCAGCGTCAAGCGGTTCAACCTTAATGGCTACGTGATCAACGCCGATTACAGCCTCGGCCGCAACACCGGGAACACGTTCCAGCAGACGTACAAGAGCAAGACGGTGCACGGCGTCCCGATCGCGGGGCCGAACGTGGGCGCGAAGTTCCCGGTCGAGGACTACGTCGCGATGCCGATCGGCAATCACGAGATCTACGTCGCGTGGCTCGACACCAAGACAAACGCGCTTCTCGACGTGTTCGTCATGAACTTCGCGACGCACGTCGTGTACGACTACGCCCCCGGCAGCCTGCACCCCGAGAGCTCGGGCACGATCACAGTCGTGCACAAGGGCTCGAGCCCGCTTCCGTAGCGACGCTTGTAACCGGCGCGCGGCGTATCGTCGGGGGCGCTCGGCGGGTCGCGCGCCGGGGACTCGCCAATCCGTGCAGGCGGACCGGGTTATCCGCGCTGACGATGGCCCAGGTGCATAGGCGATGCTTGAGCAGGAAGTGCTTGAGCCGTAAACTGAATACCGAACGACCGGGGCTCAGGGTTTCGCTCAACCGATGTGCAGCCAGGGCCACGATGGAGGTTGTCAATGGCGGTTGTGCCCATCCGTCGGATCCTCGACACCGCGTTTGCCGAGCGCTATGGCGTGGCGGCGATCAACGTCGTCGACGATCTCACCCTCGAGGCGGTGCTCGCGGCCGCGACCGAGCTCGACTCGCCGCTGATCGTGCAGACGTCGCTCAAGACCGTCAAGTCGATCGGCGCCAAGGCGCTTTACAGCATCTGGCGCACACGCGCGGACGAGGTCCCGGTGCCCGTCTCGCTGCATCTGGACCACTGTCCCGACCGCGAGTGGATCAGCATCTGCCTCGACGCCGGATGGAACTCGGTCCTGTTCGACGGATCCCACCTCGACGTCGCCGAGAACACGCGCCAGACGGTCGAGGTCGTCGCGGAGGCCGAGCGCTACGGCGCACAGGTCGAGGGCGAGATCGAGAGCGTGCTCGGAGTCGAGGACGGCGTCGGATCCGACGAAGCCGGCGCGGTCCACCCGGTGGAGGTCTCAGCGCGGTTCATCGAGGAGACCGGCGTCTACTCGTTCGCGCCGGCGATCGGCACGGCGCACGGCCTGTACAAGAGCGCGCCCGAGCTGAAGCCCGAGCGAGTCAGCGAACTGGTCGAGCTCCACCCGATCCCGATGGTCCTGCACGGCGGCACCGGACTCACCGAAGCCCAGTTCACCGATCTGATCTCGCGCGGGTGCGCCAAGGTCAACATCTCGACGGCGCTGAAGATCGCGTTCGTCGATTCGCACCGGGAGTACCTCGAGGCCAATCCCGGCAAGCACGATCCACCGGCGATGCTCGGCCACGTGCGGGCGGCCGTGAAGCAGATGGCCGAGTACCACATCGGCATGTTCGGATCCGCCGGACGGGCGCGGGCGTTAACCGCCTCGGTCGGCTGAGCCGTGCCCGCGCTCATCTTCGACTGCGACGGCGTGCTCGCCGACACCGAGCGCGATGGCCATCGTGTGGCCTTCAACGCGACCTTTGCCGAGGTCGGGCTACCGGTCAACTGGTCCGAGGAGGAGTACGGCGAGAAGCTCAAGATCGGCGGCGGAAAGGAGCGGATGGCGTCGCTGCTGACCGACGACTTCGTCCTGGCCAACGGGCTCCCGACCGATCCCGACGGTCAGAAGGAGATCCTCGCCGATTGGCACAAGCGTAAGACCGCGCGCTACAAGGCGATGGTCCTCGCGGGGCAGCTGCCCGCGCGTCCCGGCATCGCCCGGATCGTCGAGGAGGCGGTCGGCGACGGCTGGACGCTGGCGGTGGCGTCGACCTCCGCGGAGGAGTCTGTGAGAGCCGTGCTCGAGCGCGCGGTCGGCGCCGACAACGCGGCTCGGTTCTCGGTGTTCGCCGGCGACATCGTTCCCGCCAAGAAGCCTGACCCCGCGATCTACACGCTCGCGCTCGAGCGGCTGTCGCTCGAGCCGGGCGACGCGGTCGTGATCGAGGATTCGCGCAACGGCCTGCTCGCGGCGGTCGGCGCCGGGCTCCGTTGTGTCGTGACCGTCTCGAGCTACACCGCCGACGAGGACGTGAGCGAGGCGGTGCTGGTCCTCTCGAGCCTTGGCGACCCGGGCGAGCCGGCGGTCGTCCTGGCCAATCGCGGCGGCGCCGAGCCGGGCGAGCTGGTCACGCTCGCCGATCTCGACGCGTGCCGCACCCAACCGCTACGCGACAAGGAGGCTGTATGAGCGACAACGCGCTGACCCGCGGGGAGATGGTCGTGCGGGTGATCGCCCAGACCGCGGTCGACAACGAGACGTACTTCTGCGAGCTCGACGCGGTGGTCGGCGACGGTGACTTCGGCTACTCGCTGGCGCGCGGCTTCGAGATCGTGCTCGGCGACTGGGACGCGATGGAGTACACCGACGTTGGCGGCCTGCTCAAGAAGACCGCGCTCGTGCTGACCAAGCGCATCGGCGGTACCTCCGGACCGATCTGGGGGACGGCGTTCCTGCGCGCCGGCGCGGCGTTGTCGAACATTCCCGAGCCGAGCGGCGAGGAGATCGTCGCTGCGATGCGGGCTGCGATCGAGGGCATCAAGCAGCGGGGCAACACCGATCTTGGCGACAAGACGCTGGTCGATGCGCTCGTGCCCGCCGTGGATGAGCTCGAGGCCGCGCTCCCCGAAGGCGCTGGGGTGGCGATCGAACGGGCCGCCGCCACCGCGCGGGAGAAGGCTGAGGCGACAAAGGGAATGCTCGCGAAGCGCGGACGAGCCTCGTACACAGGTGACCGCAGCAAGGACTCAGTCGACGCGGGCGCGATCGGCATCGCGGTGATGTTCGAAGCGGTGAGCAAGGCCTGGCAGGAGGCCGAGCTGGAGCTGGCCTGACGGTCAGTGCAGCAAGCGGTACGGGGGGGCGCTCGTGTTGGACGCTGGCGAGATCCGTTCAGCGACGGTAAGAGGCAGGACACTCGAGAGGAGATGTGGTGAAGAAGTTCGTCAATGACCCGCAGCAGTTCGTGCCGGAAATGCTGAAGGGGATCGAGCTCGCCAACCCGGGCAAGCTCCGTTACGTCCCGGAGTACAACCTGATCATGCGGGCCGACGCGCCGCAGGAGAACAAGGTCTCGATCGTGCAGGGATCCGGGTCCGGCCACGAGCCGGCCCACGTGATGATCGTCGGCAAGGGCATGCTCGACGCCGCGTGTCCGGGCGACGTGTTCGCGGCACCACCGTCGGATTACGTGTACGAGACGACCAAGCTGCTCGCCAGCCCCAAGGGCGTCCTCCACATCATCAACAACTACACGGGCGATCGCATGTCGTTCGACATGGGCCGTGAGCTGGCCGAGGCCGAGGACATCAAGATCGCGACAATCGTCGTCGACGATGACGTGGCGGTGAAGGACTCGACGTACACCGTCGGTCGCCGCGGCGTCGCCGGCAACTTCTTCGTGATCAAGGCCGTCGGCGCGGCGTCCGAGCGCGGAGCAGAGCTCGACGATCTCGTCAAGCTCGGAGAGCGCGTGAACTCCGTCACGCGGACGATGGGCATGGCGCTGACGTCGTGCACGCCACCGGCTAAGGGCTCGCCTCTGTTCGAGCTCGGCGACGACGAGATGGAGATGGGCGTTGGCATCCACGGCGAGCCTGGCCGCCGGCGCGAGAAGCTCGCCGACGCGAACGCGATCGTCGACGAGCTGCTCGAGGCGGTCGCCTCCGACCTGCCGTACTCCTCAGGCGACGAGGTCGCGCTGATGATCAACGGACTCGGCGGCACGCCGATCTCCGAGCTGTACATCTGCTACGGCCGGGCCCACCAGGGACTCGCCGATCGCGGGATCAACGTGACGCGGAGCTACGTCGGCGAGTACTGCACCTCGCTGGACATGGCCGGCGCGTCGCTGACGCTCGTGAAGCTCGACGACGAGCTCAACGATCTGTTCGACGCACCCGCCGAGGTGGCGGTGCGCGTCTTCTAGACGTTGGGTTGGGACCCGGTGCCGGCGGTTTCGGCTGTCGGCACCGGCCAGCCCAGCGGGATGGCCTCACCGTGGGCAACCGCCCGCTCGGGCGGCGGCTTGCGACCGACCGCGATCAGCGCAGCGCGGATCGTCCCCGCATGGGCGACCACGAGCGCCGGGGCTGGTCCGCCGGCGATCATCGTCAGCGCTTTCCGCGTGCGCTCCACCTGCTGAGCGATCGACTCCCCTCCGGGGAACGCGAAGTCCTGATCACCGGCCTCGAACGCCGCGAACAGCTCGGGCGAGATGGCGGCGATCTCGGTCACCGGCCTGCCTTCCCAGCTCCCGCGATCGGACTCGATCAGATCCTCGAGCACGGTCGGCTCGAGCCGGGTCGCGTGCGCGACCGCGGCTGCGGTCTCGCGAGCTCGGAGCAACGGCGAGCACCAGATCGCGGCCACCCCGTCGGTGGCGATGCGCGCCGCGAGCCGCGCGGACTGCTCCTGGCCCGCCGGCGACAGCGGCGGGTCGCGCCGGCCGAGGATCAGGCCATGCGCGTTGTCGGGGGTCTCGCCGTGCCGGGCGAGCAGCATCGACACGACCACGCTCGACATTGTCGACCACGCGCCGACGGACGTGCTTGCGAACGTCCGCAAATCCGCCACGCCTGGTTCAAAAACGCCGCGAGCGGGCAGAAATGCTGTCTCCTCCTCCGCCACGTCCGGATCGATGAGTGACCGACAAATCCGCGCCATGCTCCGTGGCGCCACCGCCGCAAAGCTGCTCGATGGCTGGCAAGGCCCGCATCTCAACGAGCGCACGTACTGCATCGCGCCACGACACGCGGCGGCGATGGAACGTCCGCTCGACTACGTGATCGGGTATTGCGAACTGCTCGCCGCCGCCGGCGTCGAGCCGCTTTACCGCGAGTCCGAGCCGATGTTCTAGCGCCGCGTCGCGATCAGGCGGGCGCCGACCGCCGGCAGGAGCCCGCTCGCGATCAGATCGACTTCGGCGTCGTGGAGGCTGGCGCGCAGCTCCCAGCGGTGCAGGTACGGGCCGGGCGTTGGCCTCCCCAGGTCGAAATGGGGTCGCAGTGCCGCGCACACCGTCTCGAGCGGGTGAATGTGCTCGCGGAGGTGCTCGAGGATGCTGGACCGTCCGTGGTCGTGCTCGTCGTCGTCGAAGCCGAGCGCGCGTCGCTGCGAGACCCACCAGGCGACCGCCCGTTCGTCGTAGCGGTCGATGTCGAGCTCGTCGATCACCAGCGGCGCGCCGTGAGGAACCAGGCTCGCCAAGTGGGCGCAGGATTCCTCGAGCGGGCTGACGTGGTGAAGCGCGACGACCGCAACCGCGGCGTCGAACGACCCGCGCACATCGAGCAACGAGCATTGCTGCACCACGCCGCCCGGTTCCGCGGCCGGGTCGATCGCGGTCACCACGTAGCCGGCGTCGCTCAACGCGCCGGCAAGCTCGCCCCGCCCGGCTCCGACCTCGAGCACGCGCGCAGGCGGCGGCGGCAACGCCGACCTCACGAACGCCAGCAGTTCCGTGGTCAACACGCGCCCGCGATTCTTACACGTCGCCCGCATACGATCAGCGCGTGCAGGGTGGCCAGGCGAGCGACTACACCGCGCGGCTCCGCGCGTTCGCACGATTTCGCGCGGCGGGCGATCCTCGACGCGCTCGCGCTGGGCTCGGGCGATCACCTGCTCGAGCTGGGCTGCGGGGGCGGGCTGTTGCTGCGAGACGCGCTCGCGACCGGCGCCCGCGCGACCGGGCTCGACCACAGCGCTTCTTCCTCGACGAGCCGCTGGTGGCGCTCAGCGAGTGCCACCGGGTGCTGCGCCGCGGAGGGCGCCTCGCGATCTACACGACCGGCCCCGGGCACAAGTGACGCGACGCCCCGGCGGGCCGCGACGTCAACGAGACGCCGAGCGCGGCCGACCCTCGTGTTGCAGTGCCGACCATGAGCGGGCGATCTCGGCGCCGAGCCTGCAGTTGCCGCGGACGATCTCGAGGTTGACGGCGACGCTGGTGCGGTCGGTGTGCTCGTGGATGTAATCGAGCAGGAACGGGGTGATGTCCTTGCCGCGCACGGACGCGCGCTCGGCGGCGGCGAGGGCCTCGGCGAGCAGGCGGTCGTGCAGCGCCGGGTCGAGTTGCGCATCCTCGGGCAGTGGGTTCGCCACCAGGATCCCTCCCGGAAGGCCGAGCGTCTCGCCGGCCTGCATCACGGCGGCGATCTCCTCCGGGGTGGTGACCGACGAGTCGACCTTGAAGCCGCTGTCGGCGAGCCAGAACGCGGGGAAGCGGTTCGTGCCGAATACGAGCACGGTGACGCTCAGGGTCTCGAGCCGCTCGAGCGTCGCGCCGATGTCGAGGATCGACTTGACGCCGCCGGCGACGACCGTGATCGGGCAGCTCGCGAGGATTCCGAGGTCGGCTGACTCGTCGAAGGTCGTGCCGGCGTTGCGGTGGACGCCGCCGATCCCGCCGGTGGCGAACACACGGATGCCGGCACGCGAGGCGAGCAGTGCCGTGGCGGCGACGGTCGTGCCGCCGGTCGCTCCCTGCGCGATCGCCACCGGTAGGTCTCTGACGCTCAGCTTCATCGCGCCCTCACTGCCCGCAAGTCGCTCGAGCTGATCCGCACCGAGGCCGACATGGGCGACGCCGTCGAGAATCGCGATCGTCGCCGGCACCGCGCCGCAGTCCGCGACTGTCCGCTCGAACTCGCGCGCGGCGAGCAGGTTGTCGGGACGAGGGAGCCCGTGAGTGATGATCGTCGATTCCAGCGCGACGATCGGATCCCCGTCACCGAGCGCGCCGGCGACCTTCTCGGAGACGACGACTCTTCGCTGTGCGGAGCTCACCGACGTGCCCACCCTACCGGACGTGCCCGCGAGCGAGCCCGGGCGGCGCGGCCGCGTGATCATGTCGGCATGGAGCCCGGCAGCGCCACCGTCGACGTGAGCAAGCCGCGGTCGATCTGCACGATCGGCGATCTGATCCTTGACGTCATCGTCCTGCCGGACGCGCCGCTCGCACAAGACGGCGATACACCCGCGACGATCCGGCTCGGTGCGGGCGGGCAGGCCGCGAACGTGGCCGCGTGGGCCGCCGCTCTCGGCGCCACCAGCCGGCTGATCTGCAAGCGGGGAACGGACGGCGCGACCGGGCTGGCGGCCGCCGAGCTCGCGCGGTTCGGCGTCGAGATCCGTGGCCCGGTGGTCGAGGGCCGTGGCGGGGTGGTCGTCTCCGTTCGCGATGGGGACGGCCGCCGGACGATGGCCTCGGATCGCGGCGTGGCCTCGCTCCTCCACCCCTCCGATCTCGACCCGTCGTGGGTCGAGTCGTGCGACGTGCTGCACGTCTCGGGCTACTGCCTGCTCCGCGAGCCGATGGCGCAGGCGGCGATCGAGGCCGCGAGGATCGCGCGCCGCGTGACCGTCGACCTGGCCTCCGCGCACGACATTGAGATCGTCGGCGCCCGTCGGTTCGCCGCGCTCCTGGAGGAGCTGCGTCCCGATCTCGTGTTCGCAACCGAGTCCGAGCGGGCTGCGGTCCCGGACTTCGACGCCACCTGGGTGATCAAGCTCGGGGCGCGGGGCGCGAGCTTCCCCGAGGGCCTGTACCCGGCTCCGCCGGTCGTCGCGGTCGACACCACCGGCGCCGGCGACGCCCTGGCGGCCGGCTACCTCGTCGGCGGGCCCGAGCGGGCAATCGAAGCCGCGGCCCGGAGCGTTGGCCTGATCGGCGCGATGCCGTATTTTGAGGGCGATCGTGCCCGCTTCGGAGCCCCAGCCGATTCTCAGCCACCCGACTGAGTCAGCGATATTCCTCGTACTGACGGTGGCGCCGGGGTCGGAGGGCGCGGTCGCCGATCTGCTCGCGGACACCTCGGGCATCAAGCGCTCGGTGGGATTCCGGATACCCGAGGCCGAGCTGTCGTTGGTGATCGGGATCGGGGCGGAGTTGTGGGATCGGGTGACAGGCGCCACGCGTCCGGCCGGCCTGCATCCGTTCCGCGAGCTCGCCGGGACGCGTCACACCGCGGTCTCCACGCCCGGCGATCTGCTGTTCCACATCCGGGCCCATCGGTTCGACCTCTGCTTCGAGCTGGCCCAGCGTCTGATGGAACGGCTGCGCGGCCACGCCGAGGTCGTCGACGAGGTCCACGGCTTCCGGTCGTTCGACGAACGGGACGTACTCGGGTTCGTCGACGGCACCGAGAACCCCGAGGGCGCGGCCGCGGGCGAGGCCGTGCTGATCGGCGACGAGGATCCCGCGTTCGCCGGCGGCAGCTACGTGATCGTTCAGAAGTACGTCCACGACCTCGCGGCCTGGGATGCGCTCACGACCGAGGAGCAGGAGCTGGCCATCGGCCGCACCAAGCTCAGCGACATCGAGATGCCCGACGAGGACAAGCCCGCCAACTCCCACCTCGCGCTCAACGTGATCACGGGCCCGGATGGCGAGGAGCGGCAGATCATGCGCTTCAACATGCCGTTCGGCCGCGTCGGCACCGCGGAATTCGGCACGTACTACATCGCGTACGCGCGGACCTCGGAGCTGATCGAACTGATGCTCACGAACATGTTCATCGGAGACCCGCCGGGGAACACCGACCGCATCCTCGACTTCTCCACCGCCGTCACCGGCGGCCTGTTCTTCGCCCCGGCGGCAGAGCTGCTCGAGAGCCTCTCGCCCGCCGACGAACCCGCAGCGACCGACGAGGCCGCGCCGGCCGACGCGAGCCGGTGAGCGAGCCGGCACATGAGCCGGGCGACGGATCGCTCGGGATAGGTAGCCTTCGCTAGCGAGCCGGGTCAGAACCCTGACCCGGGGGCACGCTTGCGGGCGCTGAGGCTATAGTCGCCCCCCGATGCGGACCAATCACTTCATCCGGCGCACCGGACTCGCGGTCCTGGTGCTCGCGCCGCTGCTGGCGCTGGCCGGCTCGGCCGGCTCAGCGAGCGCCTTCACCACCCAGTACTGCTCCCAGGTCCCGATCGTGGGCGGGATTCCGCCGTGGGGCTTCCACACGGGTTCGCCGATCACGGGCGCCACCGGGAGCTACGCACGCGGCCACGGCGACATCAACCTGGACGCCAACACCGTCTCGGGGATCCTGTGCCAGGTGTTCCGCGTCCCCCATCAGCCCGACCGCCTGATCATCATGACGGTCGAGCACCACCTGGTTTACCACTCCCACACCGCACAAATGTGGGGTTTCCCCGGGAACATCATGAAGATCGTCGTGCGCGTGACGAGCAGCACCGACCCGAGGTGCAAGGCCGGCACCGTCGGCCACGTGACTCTGTTCGCGAGCTACAACGGCGTGCGCAGCGACAGCGTGCAGTTCTTCTTCCCGGCGGCCTGCAAGGACCACGACCACCTGTACCACGGTCCGCAGGTCAACAACCAGGTCCCGCCGCTTTAGCCCGACGGCCGCGCCGCGGTTGGTCTCGCATCCGGAGGCCACCTAGTGTCGCGGGAACTAGTCCGGATTCACGAGCTCCTTGAACGCGGCGGCGTCGCGAATCGGATCGAAGTCGGAGTCGCCGGCGGCGAGTGACCGAAACCGGTCAGAGCGCTCGATCGCGAGCCGGAGGTGCTCGATCGCGTCGTCGGTTCGTCCGGCAAGGCTCTCGCAGCAAGCCACGTTGTAGAGCAGCCCGGTGTACTCGGGGTTCGCTTCGCTCAGCTCCCGACCGCGATCAGCAGCCTCGGCGTAGTTGCCTGCCTGGTACAGGGGGGCGAGCGGCGCCCACAGCTCGAAGCCCTCAGGCTCGTATGCCCTTCCCGGCGTGCCGCCAAGGGCAATGATCGTCGTGCCCGGCTGCTCGGCGAACGCCGTGCGCTTGACGCCCGGAGCTGCGAACACGAACGTGCCGGCGGGCGCATCGAGCCGCTCGCCGTCGAGCTCGAAAGCCGCGCGGCCGCTTTGCACGAGGTAGAGCTCCTCTTGTCCGTCCTCGTCCCCGCTCTCGTCGTGCTCGTTGATAATCCGGTCGCCCGCCTCGCGGCCGATCCAGGCGTTGACGCCGAAGGACGTGATGCCGAAGTGGAGACGCACCGGCCGCGAGGGACAGCGACCGTCGCTGATCTCCTCGATCTCCTCGAGGTGCGCCACTGCGTAACGACTCATGGGGCCTCCTGTGTCGCTGGTTTGCGGAGCTCGGTAACGGAGTCCGAGGCTAACGGTTGGCGTCGGGCCGCCTGGTGGTGAGTTGGTCGCCGACCGGGGAGCGCCGGTACAGGACCTGCCGGCGGTCGCGGGCGCGCGTGACCAGGCCGCTGCCGTGGAGGACCTGGAGGTGCTGTGACACGGCGCTCGGGGTGACTCTGAGCCGTCGCGCGATCTCGACGGTGGGCAGCGGCTCGTCCAGCATCTCCAGCATGAGCGCTCGTGTTCGCCCGAGTAGATCGACCAGCGCGGCGGCGTCGGGTGCAGGCGGAGGCGCCCACAGGGTGCCGATGCCGCGGCTGGGGTAGGCAAGGGACGGCGGCTCGCCCGGATCTAGCGGCGGCACAGGCTTGTGGGCGAATATCGACGGCATCAGCAACAGGCCCCGGCCCGCCGCCGCAACGGTGTGGTGGCCAACCATCTCGCTGATGGTCAGCCCCCCGTCGCCCCACCGTACGTTGGGATGGATGTCCGCGAACAGCAGCTGCGCGCCGCCGGTCGCCAGCTGGCGAGCGCGGTAGGTCGTGTCGGCCTCGAGCACCAGGCGCAACTCCGGCCACCGTGGAGCCAGCGCGCGTTCCCAGTACCGACCAAGAGCGTCGCAGATCGCGTTCAGGAGCCCGCGCCTCGCGCGGGTGCCCGACCGCGTCACCGATCGCAGCGCGGCCGGCACCGGATCGGGTGCGTGGGTGGCGACCAGATCGCGCGCCACGATCCTCGGCGGGGTGGCGCGCACCCCCGCCAGCTCGTCCTCGAACGTCACGATGAATCGCTTGGGACGCGGCGTCAGGAAGTCTGGCAGCGCTCTGCTCGGACTCCCGCGGTAGTCCGGCGGGATCCGGCTCGGTCCGACCAGCGACTGCAGCAATTCACTGTCGTCCGCGTCGAGCTGAGTTCGGATCGCGCGCAACCAGGGAAGGTGCAGCGTGTGCTGGCTGGGGTCGGACAGCGCGCGCAGGCTGTGCACCGCCTCCGCCAGCGGCGAGAGGCCGAAGCGCGTATTGGCGAGATCCTCGACGCCGAGCTCGATTCTGATCATTTAGCCATACGCTACATCCATTGGAGGCCACCGCGAGTCTCGGTTGAACTCTCCGCATCAGCGATGTTCGATCAGACGAGGAGGGGACCGTGAATCACATCCCGTTCGAATTGGCTCAGATGCGCCGGGATGAACTACTGCGCCTGGCGTCCGAGCGCAGGCTGGTATCCCGTGCGGCGGTCTCGGCGGAAGTCACGCTTCGGGCAATGCGTATCCGCCGGCGCCGCCGCGTGCGACGGCTCCGCGTCGCGGCCCGCGGGTGAGCGGTCATGGAGGGCTTCGATCCCAAGACGAGCTTCGGCTGTGAGACGTCGAAGCGGTACGTCGCCCGCGAGGCGCGCGGCGACGAGCAGGAGACCGTGGCGTTTCTCGCCCGGCTGGCAGGGCGGCGGCACGCATTGGAGCTCGCGGTCGGCACCGGCCGCATCGCCTTGCCGCTCATGCGAGCCGGAGTCGGGGTCGACGGCATCGAGCAATCGCAGGACATGGTCGATCGGATGCGCGAGAAACCCGGCGGCGAGAGCGTGCACGTGGCCGTCGGTGACATGGCCCGCGTCGACATGGGCCGGAAGTACGGCCTCGTGTACTTGGTCTACAACACGATCGGCAATCTGCTCACGCAAGAAGAGCAGGTCCGATGCTTTGAGAACGCGGCACGGCACCTCACCGACGACGGCGTGTTCGTTCTCGAATGCCGCGTGCCGAGCGCCCCCACACGAACCGAGCGCCAGTTCGTCGAAGCCGAGCGCATCGCGGTCGACCACGTGACGCTGCACGTCGCCCGCTACGACCCGGTCACGCAGCTCTTGGACGCGAACCACGTGCACATCGGCGAAGACGGCGTCGCGTTCGGGCCGATCAGCCTGCGCTTGGCTCACCCCCCCGAGTTCGACCTGATGGCGCGGATCGCCGGTCTGCGGCTGCGCCAACGGGTCGGAGGCTGGCACGGTGAGCCCTTCACCGCCTCCAGCTGGCGCCACGTGAGCGTCTACGAGCCAACCCTCGAGGGCTGATTCCCCGCAGCGACCCTATCCCTGCTCGATGCGCAGCCGGTTGCCCGCGGGGTCGCGGACGGCGGCGTCGCGGACGCCCCAGGGCTGGCTGATCGGCTCCTGGAGCACCTCGACACCGGGCGCGGTGGCGATCCTCTCAAAGGTCGCGTCGAGGTCGTCACAGCGGAAATGGGCCGGATACAGCTCACCCTTGGCGAGCATCGCCGCGAGCGCGTCGCCGTCCTCCTTGGAGCGGCCGGCGTGCGGCTGCGACAACACGATCCCGACCCCGGGTTGGCTGTCGCTGACGAGGGTGATCCAGCGGAAGCCGCCGTGGGCGACCTCGTTCGTCACCGTCATGTCGAGCGTGTCGCGGTAGAAGCCGAGAGCGGCGTCGGGATCGTCGACGAGGATGTGAACCACGCTCAGTGAAACGGTCATGGCACCGACTCAAGGCTCGCGCCGACCGATGCTTCTTCGGCTCGACCGCGCGTCCGGCCTCGACCTCTTCGTGGCCGGGTCATGAGCATCGTCTGGCAGCCTGGCATGACGCGAAGCTCGTCGTGGTTGCGCGCGCGGTACATCGACGGCGCCTCGCCGACGACCTCGGTGAAGCGAGCCGAGAACGAGCCGAGGCTCTGCCAGCCGACCGCGAAGCAGACCTCCGTCACGCTCAGGTCGCCGCGGCGCAGCAGCGCCTTCGCCCGCTCGATGCGGCGGGTCATGAGGTAGGAGTACGGCGTCTCGGCATACGCCTCGCGGAAGCGGCGGCTGAAGTGGCCGGGCGACATCAGCGCCGCGCGGGCCAGCACCGCGACGTCGAGCGGCTGCGCGTACTCGCGGTCCATCCGGTCGCGAGCCCGGCGCAGTCGACGCAGCTCTTCGATATCGGCGGTCATGCGCCTGCCAGTATCCCAGCTCAACCCGTCCTCCCGTGTCTACTTGGCGTCGATCAAGATCCCCGCGAAGAAGCCGGCGATTGTTTCGTGGCCGTGTAGTGGCAGTACATGTGAGACGTACTGGTCCGGGCGGACGACGACCATGCATCCCGTCTCGCGGTTCACGCTCCGCAGATCGAAGATGTCGTCCGCGTTCGGATCCGGGCAGAACATCTTCTCGTAGTCGATCAGGCCGAATCTGCCCTTCCTCGGCAGCAGGACCGACGGCATCCTGTCGACGGCCAGGTCACGATGGTCTTGCTGGAAGATCGCACGGACATCGATCACCGAGTCGGGCTCCGCGCCCTCCGGGGTGAAGCGTTTGAGCGGAGACTCTTCCGAGTCCAGGAACTCGCACAGCTTCCGCGCGCGGGAACTCCCGCTCGTCGGGTCGGCCGGGTCGGCGAAGACGTAGACGCGCCAGGCGCCGTCCGCCCGCGCGACGTGGCCCAGGTGTACCGGTTTGGCGTCGGCTAGCCGGACGACCGGTGCAGAGTGGAAGCGCATCCCGACCGGAAAGCCCTTGGCGAGATGCTGGGACGCCGCGTCGGCGGTGATCATCGACGGGGCGTACCTCGTCGCAACTCCCGCGGTAAAACGGCCCTGCGCGATGAAGTACTCCTGGAACTCCTCGGGATCGACGCCGTCTGGATCGCCGTCGCCCGACCCCGTCGCGCCGGCGCTGAACTTCTCAGAGAACTCGCGGTCGAAATCGATGAGCTGCTTGGCGACCGTGTGACGTTCCGCGGAGTAGGTGTGCAGGAGCCCGGGCTTTGCCACCCCCCTGAGCACCGAGCCCAGCTTCCACCCGAGGTTCCAGGCGTCGGCCATCGACACGTTCATGCCCTGACCCGCCTTGGCGCTGTGTGTGTGGCAGGCATCGCCGGCGATGAAGACTCGCGGAAGGCGGGTGGCGATCTCCGCCGCCGGCACGTCGTCGAACTTGTCACACAAACGCTGGCCGATCCGGTACACCGACCACCAGCCGACGTCTCTGATCTCGATCGTGTAGGGGTGCAGAATCCGATTCGCGACCTTGGCGAGCTTCTCCGGGGTGACACTTCGGTTGTCGAGCATCTCCTTGTCGGTGACTTCGTCCAGTTCGATGTAGACCCGGACCAGATATCCGCCCTCGCGCGGGATGATGAGAATGTTGCCCTGGTTGGCAGACGAGATCGCGCACTTCACGCGGATGTCGGGAAAATCGGTGACTGCCAACACGTCCATCACGCCCCAGGACTGGTTCGTCGCGTCGCCGGCCAGCTCGCGGCCGATCGCGGTCCGTGTGGCGCTGCGCGAGCCGTCGCAGCCGACGACGTATTTGGCCCGGACGGTCGACGTGGCGCCGGTGTCCTCAACTGCTCCGTGTGCGCAATGGTGACCGTCACCGGGTACGGCGACGATCCACCGGCGTCGACCTCGACGTCACTGACCCGGAGGCCGTAGAACGGCGACAGCTTGCTCGGAGACCGCTCCATGTGATCCCGGAGGTAGGCGAGCATCCGCGCCTGGTTGACGATCACGTGCGGGAACTCGGACAAGCCCTCTTCGGTGTCCCGGATGCGCCCGGACCGCCTGATCTTGCTCGGGTCTTCGGGATCCGGCCGCCAGAAGCAGACCTCGTTCACCCAATAAGCCTCGTTGACCAGACGGTCAGCCAGACCGAGCGCCTCGAACATCTCGACCGTGCGGCAGGCAACCCCGTCGGCCTGGCCCACCGCGAGCGGACCGTCCTTGCGATCGATGACCGCCGTGCTGATGTCGGGAAAGTTGGCCATCTGCGCGGCCAGCACCAGACCGGCCGGACCGCACCCGATGATCAGGACGTCGACGTCCTCGGGGAGCCGTCCGGTGCGCTCCGCGACGGCTGGATGCGGGTCCTCGATGAACGGATCGCCGGGCCTGTATCCGCTCAGATAGAACTGCATCGCGCCACCAGACTAGAGATCCGGGGAGCTGTCGCGTCGACGCCCGGGCGGCGGCTGTGAACCGGCCCGACAAGGCGCGACCCGGTCGTTACCTGGGTCGTCGCCGGCGTGAGCCGCCCAGTACCCTAGGCTCAGCGACCGGGTTCATTCGCGGTCCGCCGAGCGTCCCAGGTCGCCTTGCCCATGCGCCAGCGCCACTGCACCCCGGTCTCGGCGGGCGCCACCGGCTCACGCGGCTCCTCGCCCAGCCACTCGAACCCCAGTCCCCGGGGGATGCCGGCACTGGCCTGGTTGGCCTTGTCGTGGCGGATCTCGACGAGGGTGATCCCCGGCAGGGCAAGCGCGGCGTCGGTCAGAACCATCGCCACGCGCGTTGCCACACCCCGCCGGAGAAACGCGGGGTGGATCCAGTATCCGATTTCAAGTCCTTCCGGCCCGAGGCGGCGATGTAGACCGCAGCTCCCGGCGATCCGCTCATCGAGGAACACGCCGAGCAATACGTCGCCCCCCCGAACCCAGCCGCGCTCCCAGCCGTCGATCATCGCCTCGCGGCGGTCGAGCGCGACTGGCTCGTCAGCGATCCATGCCATCCATGGCCGCAGGTGCTCGGCGCTCTCGCCGATCGCTCGACCCAGCTCCCCGGCGTCCGTGGACACCCAGCGGCGCAACAGCAACCCGTTCCGGCCCTTCGAGGCGCTCCGGAAGAACGATTGGGCTCGTCGTCACCGGTCCAGGATACGAGTGAATCGGGTGTCGCTAGGTCAGGGCATACGCGTCATAGATGACCTGATCGGCCAGCCGAACCGCAGACGCGACGGCCACGATCTGGTTGAGCCACCGATAGTCATCGGCCCCGGTCTCGTACTGGATGCAGACGCGGAAGTAATACTCGGCCGGATCGACCGGCTGTCCGTCGGCCAGCCGCCGAAGTACGTCGGGAGGACCATGGCGCACCCCGCGGGTAGCGACGGAGATGAGCGCCTCGTCGCGCGTCTGAAGCGTGTAGCGAGTGTCGATCGCGGCCATGCCGTCTTCATGAATCACCTGCCAGTCGGCGCCGCCGGCCAGAATCGTCGCCGACACGCGCGGCCCGTCAAACCCACCTCCCAGGATCGGGATCACCCGGCGCCGGCCCCATGGCGTGTGCCCGAGCTCGAGCGGTTCGCCGAGGTCGGCTCGGCAGCGCCCGATCAACTCAAGCCGCGGCTTGACAGGCTGAATCGGCTCCACAAGCGCAACCTACCGCCCGCAGACCCGGGCCGCCGGCAAGCGCGCCGGCCTGATCACGCGGCCCCCTCAACAAGTCGGCGCGCGGCGTGTGTCAAAAGTGAGCCGACCACGTGCTGGTGGCGGGGTGTGATCGCGGCCCACAGCGCGCGGGCGACCGGGTTGGTGAGCTGGACGAACGTCGCGAACAACAGACCGTCTGGTTCGCTCCGGAACAGCAGCTGGCCGCGGAGCCCCAGCCACGAGTCCGCCACGAGCAGAACGTGCGCGGCGTCGCTGTGCTCCGCCCTCCAGCCGAGCACGCGGCTCGAGGACCACGGCGGCCCGAGCTGCAGGCCGAGGGCGATCCACCCCAACCACAGGCGCCGGCGCACACTCGGCGGCGCGTCTCGCAGCACCGCATGGGCCCACTGCTCTGAGGTGTGCTGGACGTCGACGGTGACGGCGAAGGCGTCCTCGTAGTCGATCCGGGCCAGCGTGCTCAGCAACCGTGCGTCTTGCGGCAGCGAAATCTGGCTCACGGCGCTTGTCGTCGGGCGGGGTTGTCGTGTTGCGGTCATCACATCCATTCCATACATACAGGACTGTATGTATGGAGGCTAGGCATTATCGGGGGCGATGTCAACCGCGCTGGCGATGCCGTAGGGACGATGGCGCCTCCGACCCGGACTCCGCGTGCCGCCTGGATCGAGGGAGGACTGCGCGCGCTCGCCTCGGGCGGTGGACCTGACGCCGTACGCGTCGAGACGCTGGCGAAGTCCCTCGGGGTCACGCGCGGGGGCTTCTACGGCCAGTTCAAGGACCGTGACGCCCTGCTCGAGGCGATGCTCGACACCTGGGAGCGAGCCGCGACCGACGAGGTCCAGGAGCAGGTCGAGCGTCGGGGTGGCGATGCCCGCGCAAAGGTGCGCCGGGCGGGTGCCCTCACGTTCAGCGACGAGCTTCTACCGATCGACCTGGCAATCCGCGACTGGGCGCGGCACGACGCCGCCGTCGCCGCGCGCCTGCGACGCGTCGACAACCGGCGCATGGACTACCTGCGGCAGCTGTTCGGGTCCTTCTGCGCCGATGAGGCGGAGATCGAAGCCCGCGCGGTTCTCGCGTTCTCGCTAGCGATCGGCTACCACTTCATCGCAGCCGATCACGGCGCACGCAACCGCAGCGACGCGCTCGAGCTCGCCGTCCGACGGCTACTCGCGTGAGCGGACCGAAAGCTGGAGCGGTCAGTTTTCGAGAAGCGGCGGTCACCGAGGCGCACTAACGTGACCGCGGACAAGCCCGATCCGACCCATCGCGACGGCTAGGAGGTACTTCGCAATGGCCGATAGGCAACCGTCAACGAAGGGCACGCAGCACTCCACCCTGGGCGCCACCGGAAAGGCGTCCAAGCGATTCACGGACGAGGAACGAGCCGCGATGAGGGAGCGCGCCAAAGAGACGAAGGCGGCCGCGAGCCGCGGCCCGCGCGCGACCAAGGTGGACGGCGAGAACGACGTGCTCGCGAAGATCGCCGAGATGCCCGAACCCGATCGCGCCATGGCCGAGCGGCTCCACGCCATCATCAAAGCCAGCGCTCCAGTCCTCTCGCCGAGAACCTGGTACGGGATGCCGGCGTACGCGAAGGACGGCAATGTCGTCTGCTTCTTCCAGAGCGCCCGGAAGTTCAAGACGCGGTACGCGACGTTCGGCTTCAGTGACAAGGCGAACCTCGACGAAGGCGCCATGTGGCCGAGCGCTTTTGCGCTTATGGAGTTGACGGCCGACGTCGAGAAGAGGATCAGCGCGCTCGTGAAGCAAGCGGTGAGCTGAAGGTAGAGCCTCGATCACCTTCCGCAGACCTGCTCGTTTATCCCGCGATGCGAGCGTTCTCGACGAACCGCCGGACCAGATCGATGTACGGCTTGGTGGTCGTCTGGTGCGGTGCGTGATCTGCACCCTCGATCTCTTGGATCTCAAAGCGCGACAGCGCGGATGCAATCGCGTCGACGATTGCAATTAGAAACGGTGGGGAAACGGTGCCTTTGGTCAGCAGCGCAGGCCGGTCGAACCGCCGCAGTTGATCGAGATCGAGTCGCTGCGAATTCGGGTCGCGCGCCTCGTCAAGGAAGGTAGGAGCGTTGCCGACGAACACCTCGCGCAGCCCAGCGGGGAGTTCCTGTTGCCACGCTCCGGGCCGTCGAGCGACCGTCTCGACGAACAGCTTCGCCCCCGCCTCGTCCTCGCCCGCGTCCAACAGCTCGATCACGTGGCCGACACGCCGGTTCACCTCCTGGAGCATCGGCTCGAATTGGGTCTCGGCCAACATCCCCAGAAGCGGCGGCTCGTGCGCCACCAGCGTCGCAAACACATCCGGCCGGCGGATCGCCGCATTCAGCGCGACGATCGAACCGAACGAGTTAGCCACGACGTGCGCCGGGGCCAACCCCAGAGCATCGATCAGTTCAGCCAGATCATCGGCATCCTCCTGAACGCTTCCCGGGCCGGCCGGACGTTCGCTCTGGCTATGCCCACGGCGGTCGTACACCACGACCTCGAACGAATCTCCTAGCGCTGTCACCACCGGATCCCAGCTGTGATGATCCCCCCAAGACGGATGGACCAAGACCAACGGATCGCCCCGCCCTGTCACCTCGTAGAACAATTCCACGCCGTTGACGCGCCTGACTGCCACGGCAGCCTCCGTTTCGTTCGACCTGAGCTCCTGCTCTCGCAGTCCGATTGCAGCCACGAGGAGGATGAACTGAGCGCCGCGATCGCACATCAGCCCAACGGAGCCACCGCTTCCCAGCGACCCCTTACTGACCGCTGTCGCCCCCTTACCCACCCACGCCAGAGCTTGCTTCTATGTCAAGGGCCTGTCGCTATTTGCGTGGTTTAGCTGATGCAGACCATCGGGGAGGGCGCAGCGGCGATCTGCTCGACCTCGGCGTCGGGGCTTGGGTCGGTCGGGGATGGAGGGAAGCTCGGGTTCGATGATCGATGTGGGCTCGGGGGGTGGCTGTTGGTCGGCGGGCGGCTCTGAGAGCAACTGGTGGAAGCGCCGGGCGAGGTGCCGTTTGAGCGAGCGCAGCGCGCCCTTCTTCGTCTTGCCCTCGGCCTCCTTGCGGGCGAGGTACTCCTTGGTGGCGTGGTCGTGCTGCGCGCGGGTGACCGCGATGATGTGCAGCGCGTGGTTGAGTTGCCGGTCGCCGCCGCGGTTGAGCCGGTGTTGGGTGCGTTTGCCCGAGGAACACGGGATTGGCGCGGTTCCCGTCTGCAGCGCGAAGGCAGCCTCCGAGTGGAACCGCTCGTTGCCCGCGGTGTGGCCGATCAGGATCGCGGCGGTCAGCGCGCCGCAACCGTACTCGGCCAGCAGCCGCGGTCGGTGTGCGGTGACGAGCTCGGCCAGTTCGGCCGCGAGCCGCTCGATACCGCGGTTCAGGCCACGCAGGTCAGAGATCTGCTCGCGCGCGATCCTGACCCTGGCGCCGGCGGGGAGCTTTCGCAGCTGCCGATCGACCCGGTCAAGCGTCCGCGGTTGGTTGAGCGCTTTGCGCTTGAGCGAGGCCTCGAGCTCGGGGCAGAGCTCGAGCAGATGCCAGCGCAGCCGGTTCACCATGCGGGTGCGCTCGGCGACGAGATCGTTGCGGTGTTCGACCAGCAGCCGGATCTCCATCGCCTGCTCGTTCAGGTACGCGACCGGGAACCTCTCGACACCGTCCTTCACGACAGCTCTGGCGACGGCGAGCGCGTCGATCTCATCCGACTTGCCCGGCTCGCGCTCGCCCTTGCGCGATGCGCCCATCCGGTTCGGCGGCACCCTCACAACCCGCTCGCCCGCCGCCAGCAGCGCCTGCTCGAGCCGGCGAGAACACGATCGGCAGTCCTCAATCGCCCACACGCGCTCCTCGTCGAGCTCGCGCGCCCACCGCACCGCGGCCAGGTGCCCAGGCTCCTCCGCCTTGATCTGGCGGCTGCCACGCACCTTGCCGGTTCCGTCATCGACCGCCGCCAGCGCGTGCGACCCCTTGTGCGTGTCCGCTCCGATCACGATCATGCATGCCGTCCCTTCGTTTGGTTGACGCCGAATGAAGCGGATCTCCGGCGGACAACTGTCACGAGAGGCGAAGCCACGCTTCTATCAAGTCACGCCGGCGATCCTCGGACGGCGGCGGGCGACACAAGCTTTGCCGGTCAGGCCTGGCAGAGTCGACGCAATCGTCACGAGTCAGCCCGCCGCCAACCCGAGGACCTACCGGTCCGGTCGGACGTCACCGCCCAGGCGAGCACTCTGACAGTGACAGTCGTCCGACTCGGGCAGCGCTGAGATCAGTGCAACGAGGTCGTGGCGGTCAGCGCCAGCGAGTAACTCAGCGCGTCCTCGGCGGCCGCCGCCACGAGTTGCCGACCTCGCCCGTGCACCTTCGCTCGTAGCCGCGAGCCGGCGAACGCGGCGCCCACAGCGGCGGCCGCGGCGATCGCGGCGCCGGCTCCACCGCCGAGCACACGTCCGCCGGCGGCCGAGAAGGCCAAGCGCCCGGACATCCCACGAGGCGACCACCGGCTGGGGGTGCTTGGAAGCTTGTCGACGATCAGCTCGGCGGCGCCGGCACCGAAGGCGATGAAACGCGCGCGCCCGGCGAGCGGCCCGCGGCCGTGGACCGCGAGCGCCACCACCGGCGCGAACGAGCGTAACCCGCCCCCGAGTCCCAATACCAGCGCGGCGCCAAGATCGGACGGATCGCTCACGAGCCCCGCCCTTTTTTCGAGCGGGGCGCGATGGCGGCGGCGATGAGCGCGGTCGCGGCCGCGCGCGCGGGGGCGGCGATGGCGGGGTCCCGGTCCATCTTGGCGGCGAGCCCTCCGCCGTCGTAGATCAACTGGAGCTGGCTGGCGAGGAGGGCCGGGTCCGGGGCACCCGCGGCGGCGGCGAGCTCGGTGAACAGGGCGCGGATGTCACCGCGGTAGGACTCGGCGGCCTCATCGACGCGGCCGCCTGCCGGCGCTTCGGCGGCCGCCGCGGTGAAGGCGCATCCGTGGTAGTCGGGCGTGCCGAACAGCTGAGCCTGGGCGTCGAACACGGCGAGGATCCGCTCCACGGGATCCTCGACGGCGTCCACCGCCGCCCGCAGCCGCCCCAACATCTGGGCGTGCCGGGCGTCGAGGTAGGCGCAGACGAGCTGCTCCTTGCTGCCGAACGTGCTGTACAGCGAGGCCTTGGCCACGCCGGCGCGCTCGATCACCCGGTCGATGCCGACGGACTGGACGCCCTCGGCGTAGAACAGCTCGCTCGCCGCCTGGAGCAGTCGCTCCCGCGGCGAGCGCCGGGCCGCGCTGGGCCGTGCCGATTCGATGGCTCGCGCGGGCATCTGCCGCTCACTCCTCTGCACCGTCCAGCGCATCGACCGAGAGCTCGACGCGGTCGGGATAGAACGCGACGTGGTCCTTGATCTCGGCGACCGCCGGGTGGGGATCGTCGTAGAACCAGACCGCGTCGGTACCGCGCTCTGCGTCAGGGGTGATCGTGTAGTAGGACGCGTCGCCCTTGTACGGACAGTAGGTGGTCAGTTCGCTGGCCGCGAGCTGCGATCTGTCGACGTCGGCGAGCGGGATGTAGCGCACCGGCGGGTAGTCGGCCTCGCGGAGGACGAGCGTCGAGCGGCTGTCGGCGATCGTCGCCTCGCCGCTGCGAACGACGACATGGTCGCCGCTCGAGGTGATCGTTATCGGGTGGTCTGGACCGGGGGTCCTGATGTCACGTGACATGTTTGGCTCCTTCGCTCATGCGGCGAGGCTGGGGGATAGGCAGCGCCGCCGCGCGGTGCGGCGCGCGCTGAGGACTGTGCCGACGGCCGTGATGGCCGCCAGTGCGATCACGGTCATGCCGAACTCCTGGGCGGTCTGGGTCACCGTAGTGTGAACTACGAGGACGCCGGCGAGGATCGCCGGGAGGCCCATCGCCAGATAACAGATGATGTACGCGACCGAGATCACGCCGGCACGCTCGGCCGGGGCGGCCAGGGTGACGATCGTCCGCAGACCACCCTGGAACCCGGCGCCGAATCCGGCGCCCGCGATGACCGTGCCGACGAAGAACCCGGCGACCGACGTGGCCGTCACCGACCACAGCACGATCGCGACGCCGACGATGACCAGCCCGTTGCCGGCGAGCGCGAAGCGCCGCGGCTCGGTCCGGTGGAAGAGCAGGAGCGTCAACGCGCCGCTGGCAGCGAGCGCGAACAATGACGCGCCGCCCAGGATCGTCGAGTCGGATCGGTCGACCAGGGCGGCGAGCGACGGGCCGAGCGAGCCGTAGAAGCCCGCGAGCGCCCACACCGCTACGAGCGACGGTGCAGCGATCAGCAGGACCTCGCGCACCCGCGCCGGGACGGCGATGGTGGGGCGCAACGCCCGCCGGATCCCGGGAGCGCGTGGCGAGGTCTCAGCGATCAGCCCCACCGCGGCCGCCTGGAGCACGAACAGGACCAGCAGCACGAGGTACACGAGCTTCGTCGGCGCGGGCAGCAGTTGGACGAGCAGCGCCGAACCGAGAGCGCCGGTCGCGGTGCCGCTCATCGCGCCGGCGGCGTTGGCGACAGACCCATGTCCAGGATTGAGGTCGACGAGCCCCGCGCCGATGGCGCCGACGGCGGCACCGGTGGCCAGGCCCTGCAGCACCCGGGCCACGATTAGCACGTCGACTCCACCGGCGAACGCGAACAGCAGCATCACAATCGCCTGGGCGCCGAGCGCGCCGATCAGCACCGGGCGGCGCCCGACGTGGTCTGACAGTGAGCCGGCCACGAGCAGCGACGCGAGCACGGCGACGGCGTACACGCCGAAGATCACCGTGATCGTGACTGGCGAGAAGCCCCAGCGCGCCTGGTAGGTCGCGTACAGCGGCGTCGGCGCGGCCGAACTCGCGAGCAAGGTAACGAGAATCGAGGTCAGTAGTCCGAACGCGACGGGCGTCGGGAGCACGCGACGGGTTAGTTCGGTGCAGGTCAGGGTGGTCATCGGAGTTCCTCGCGCAAATGTCTAGATGGCGGTGCGGCCGCCATCGGCGGCAAGGGTGGCGCCCGTGATGTAGCTCGCCTTGTCCGAGGCGAGGAACGCTACGAACTCGGCGATCTCAGCGGGTTCGGCGGCGCGCTTCGCGGGGGTCGTGGCTCCGAGGGTGTCGAACAGGTCCCGCGCCTCAGGGCGGGTGTACACCGGCCCGGCGGCGATCGTGTTCACGCGGACGCCGGACGCGCTGTACTCGGCAGCCCACGATCGCGTCAGCGCGGCGAGTGCCGCCTTGGTAGCGCCGTAGGCGGCTCCGCCGGCGAGCCCGACCGTCCCGGCCATGCTGCCGATGTTGATGATCGAGCCCTGGCCGCGCAACGCCATACCGGGCGCGAACGCAGCAACCAGGTAGTAGGGCGCGCGAACGTTGGCGGCGAACATCGCATCGAAGTCGTCGATCCCGACCTCAGGCGTGGCGCCCCAGACAGAAAAGCCAGCATTGTTGACGAGGATGTCGACGTCGCCGACCTCGTCGGCCAGCTCGGAGAGCCTCTCCGGATCGCCCAGGTCGGCCTGAACAAACTCGGCCTGGCCACCGGCCGCGCGAACACTGCCGACGGTCCCGGCGCCGCGGTCAGCGTCACGGCCCAGCACCAGCACCTCGGCCCCGTCCCGTCCAAGCGCTGTCGCGATCGCCGCTCCGATGCCCGCGGTCGCGCCGGTGACGAGCGCCCGTCGGCCGAGGAGGGGCCGGTCAGATGAAGTGGTCTCTGAGCTTGTCGCGGTCATCGTTTCCCTTTCGTACAGAACGGTCTGTCTGGCACGCCCGTGGACACCATACCAGACAGACCGGTCTGTTTGCAAGTGGCTCGCCCCGCCGGCCCGTCCGGGATCCATGGCCGGGCGTCGGCGTCGATCTGCGCCACCGCCAACCGGCCGTAGCCGATCCTTCACTGAATCTGTATGGCGGTGCTGTGAGTCTGCACGCCTCCTTCACATGTCGGGTGCAGACTGGAGTAAGTACCAGTCTGCCGGGAGTGAGGCCTTGATCCGTCGGCTCACCAACTGAGAGAGCGACGCCCCCTCGGCCCGCCCACCCGGCGCGTTCCCAGGAGCAACATGATGAATACGAAGCGAACCTCAATGATGAAGCGGCTCATGAAGCGTGCGATCGAGATCTGGAAGGACGCCGACCACGCCAGCCGGCGTCTGTTCGAGATCCAGACGGGCATCAACCCATAGGCCGTCAGCTCGAGCTCGCATCCGTCGCACAGACCGTCGAGGGCGCAAGCCGCGTGTGGATTCCCAGCCCCCGCGCCCGGATGAGCAAGGTCGCGTCGCAAATACCCGTTCGCTGAATTCGGTAGGCTGGGACGGTCGGGCGAAACCGTTTGGGGATTTGTGACGGGGGGTGGGTTACGAGCAGATATGGGCGTCGAGTCAGCGGCCGGTCGGGTTTCGTCACCTTGTTGGCCTCGTGCGCGGTGGTGGTGACTGTCTGCACCTGCGCTGGGGCTTCGGGCTCGGTGAGGCATGCGAGCCCGATCGGCTACTACCGCCTCGTCCAGTATCCGGGTGCGGGTTTCGTCGGGTTCTACGCGCAGATCGCGCACGCGCACCGGACGATCGATATGGAGATGTACGAGTTGGAGGACGGCGCCGCAGAACGGGATCTGGTCGCGGCGGCCGCCCGCGGCGTCAGGGTACGCGTGCTGCTGGACAAGGACTTCAGCGGCGCTGAGGCGAACCGCAGCGCCGCCAACTACATCGCCGCGAACGGTGTCGAGGTCGCATGGGCACCGGCGGGCCACATCTTCCACATCAAGACGACGACCTTTGACGCCCAGACGTCGGACATCTCAACCGCGAACCTCGTCTCGAAGTACTACCGCACCACCCGGGACGCCGAGATCATTGACACCGATCCGCCACAGGTGCACGCGATCGAGCGCACGTTTTCGAACGACTGGACGGCCGGGGCCTCCGGAAGCCCAAGATCTCAAACGGTCGGGTCGCCGGGGCTGATCTGGTCGCCGAACACCGGCTCGGGCACGGCGGAGACAGCCCTCGTCAAGCAGATCACATCGGCGCGCAACACCGTCGACTTTGAATCTGAGGAGCTGTCTGATCCCGCGATCTACCGGGCGCTGGCCGCGGATGCGGGCAGGGGCGTGAGGTGCAGGGTCGTGATGACGCGATCGTCGGAGTGGGACTCGGCCTTCGGGGTGATCACCAAGGCGGGTTGTCTGGTCCATCTTTTCCCCGACAGCTCGACCGCTCTCTACATCCACGAGAAGCTGGTCCTCGATGATCAAGCCACGCCGCGCGAGTCGATGCTGATCGGCTCCCAGAACGCGAGTATCACGTCGCTGACCAGAAACCGCGAGCTCGGGATCCTGCTGACCCGCACGGATGGCGGTGGCGACGCAATCGCGACGGCGAGCGCCACCTTCGACTCCGACTTCGGCCACGCCTCGAGCTGGACACTGCCGAAGACCAAGCCGACCCCGACGCCTCCCTCGAAGCCAACGCCGGCCCCTACCCCAGGGCCAACGTCAACGCCGACCAGTTGCTACCCGAAGACCAGTTCCGGCAACTGCTACGAGCCGGGCGAGTACTGCTCGAGCGCCGACCACGGGATGAGTGGGGTCGCCGGCGACGGCGAGGCCATCGTCTGCGAGAACAACAACGGCTGGCGCTGGGAACCGGAGTAGATCCGGCCCACTCCCCACCCGCCGGTCATCTCGGCGACCGCCGGCCTCCGAGATCAACGGACGCGCGGAGCCGCTTATGCTGCGCCGACGATCGAACAACGAGATCGGAGCGGCGAACGATGGGCGAGCGACTGCAGGACAAGACGGCACTGGTGACCGGCGCCACCAGCAACATCGGACGAGCGATCGCCATCGGATTCGCCGCCGAGGGGGCGAACGTCGTGGTGAGCGGGCGCAGCGCATCACGCGGACGCGAGGTTGTGGAGGAGATCAAAAGCGCGGGCGGCCACGCGCAGTTCGTGGCCGCCGACCTCGACGGTTCGGCGCGCGCGTCGCGGGAGTTGTGTGCCGCGGCGCTCCATGCTCTCGGCGGCCGGATCGACGTGCTGGTCAACAGCGCGGGGATCTTTCCGGGCTCAACCACCCTGACCGTCGACGAAGCGATGTTCGACGAGGTCTACGCGGTCAACGTCAAGGCGCCCTTCTTCCTCACCGCAGCGATCGCGCCCGAGATGACCGCCCGCGGATCGGGCTCGATCATCAACCTCGGATCCTGGGTGGCGCGCTTGGGAATTCCAGTGGGTGCGCTGTACGCATCAACAAAGGGCGCGATGGAGACACTGACCCGAGCGTGGGCCGCAGAGTTCGGATCGCCGGGCGTGCGCGTCAACGCGATCTCCCCCGGTGTCGTGCGCACCCCGATCGAGAATGATCCCGCCGGCGCAATGATGCGCGGGACGCCGTACGGGGCGTTCGGCACACCCGACGCGATCGCGCACGCAGCCGTCTACCTCGCCTCCGACGAATCGCAGTTCGTCAACGGCACGGTCATCGACGTCGATGGCGGTCGCGTCGGAGTAGCGGTGATCGCGCGCTGACCGGAGACGGTCGGCAAGGTGATCCCCCACCGCTCGACTGCCTCTGTCAAGTGGCGCGCTGCTCGGCGATCCACGCCAAACCTGCGTTTCACTGTGGAACGCTGACAGAACGGTGGGCTGACCGCGAGGCGATCGAACGAGCGGCAGTCGGACTGGCGCTCGCGCTGATGGTGAATCAACGCACCCAGAGCTGGTCGAGCAGCACGCCCAGTTGTGGGTTGTACTGGTAGTTGCCGACCCGACGCGAGACGAAGTCTGTGACGCTCGGGGTCACGAGATTCACGGCGGGCGCTTGGTTGGTGAGCGCTCGGTCAGCGTGCGCCCAAAGCGTGGCGGCGGCCGGCGACTCGTTTGCTTGTGCGGCGAGGGCGGCGCGAACGGTAGCGTCGGTTTCCGGGTCGCAGAACTCGTAGAAATTGTAGCTGCCAGAGCAGCCGGTGAAATCCGGACCGAGGAACTGTGAAGGCGCCGGAAAGGTTGGGACGTCGACGCGATCAAATGCCTGGAACTTCGAGTCCGGCTTAGTCACGTGTTGGTACAGGTTGTCTTGCGCGTTGAAGGTCGTGACTCGGGTGGGGTAACCGAGCTGGTTGAGCACGGATGCGAGATATCGTGCCGCCGGGGTGAAGTCCGGCGTGCTGTAGCCAGGACCGCTCCAGATCGTGATCGGCGTCCCGCGGGTGCCCGACGCAGCGATCAACCGGCGTGCAGCATTGAGGTCCGGCGCGCTCCACGTGCCAGCATCGACGGGGTTGAGTGTGTATGGGCAGTAGGGCTCGTATCCGAGCGCATCGGGCGGGAGCCACTGGCAGGTCGGTTGTGAGTCCTGCCCGAGGAGCCGTGCGACCGTCGTGCGGTTCACGGCGTAACTGAGCGCGCGGCGCACGCGCACGTCGTTGAATGGCGCCGCCCTCGTGTTGAGGGCCAGTTGGATGGTGACGTCGTCGAGGGTGACGTGCAGCTGGCTTGGGAGGCGCGTCTCGATCGCGGACAGGCTGGCTGGCGGCGGCGGGTCGAGCGTGTAATCAGCCTCACCGCGCTCGACCTCGGTGATTGCCGTCTCGACGCTCCCGCCGGTCTGCCAGACAATCCGGTCTGGATATCCGTTCGGCTGGGCGGCGTGCGACCACTCGTGAAAGTACGGATTGCGCGCGAGCACGACCTGGCGACGCGTAACGCTGACGACCTTGTACGGGCCGGTTGCAGGGAGGGAGTGCGCGTTGATGTCGTGAAACGGCGTGCCGGGGGCGACGGCGGCAGCGTCGGGCTGCGCAAGCTTCGATCGGAAGTCGGGATCGGGCGTGGCCAGGTGGAAGGTGACGGTCCCGTACGCGTCGTCGGTGACGATGCTCTGCGACAGGTCGCAGTGTGACGGTCTGGCGGCGCAGGTCGACGCGCCGATGAGGTTCTCGAAGTCGAAGTTGTCGCCGGCCATGAGGGCGCGCTGAGCCGCTCGGCGGAAGTCCTCTGGCCGTACCGGTTCGCCGTTCGAGTAGCGGACGCCGGTTCGCAGCCGGAATGTATATGTGCGACCACCGTCGGTCGGCGTGGGCAGGGAGACAGCGAGGTCGGGTACGACCTCATCTCCGTCGCTGCCGCCGACCCGCTTGAACGCCGTCAACCCATCAGTGGTCACGACCTGTGTCAGGAAAGCGGCGATCGACCCCGGGCCGTACGGATCGAGCGACCCGAACGGGGCGTTCTGTAGCACGATCAGAGTGCCTCCACGGTGCACCGCGGTCGAGGCCCGCACTCCGGCCCAGAGCAGCCCGTTGCTGATCGCGAGCGCCGTCGGCGGGTCGGCGACCGCGATGGTGCGCGGAGGGCTATCGGTAGCGGGGTCGATGCGCGCCACGCTGCCGTTCGGCCCGCGAGAGCTGGTGGCGCTATTGCCGAACTCGTTGGCCACCCACACGCCTCCGGCACCCGTGGCCAGCGCGGTCGGCGTGTTGCCGACCTGGATTGTCGCGGCGACCTGGTTCGTTTGAGGATTGATCCGGGAGACGGTCCCGTCGAGGGTGTTCGCGACCCAAACCGAGCCGTAACCGACGGCGAGCGCGCCGGGTCCCGTGCCAACATCGATCGACTGGGTCACCTGGTTGGTGCTCGGGTCGATCTCGAGGAGGCGACTGTCCGCCGCGTCACTGACCCAGGCCGCGCCGAAACCAACCGTCACGCCGGTCGGGTCGCCGCCGACCGCGATCGGCTTGGCCGGGACGCCGGTGACCGCGTCGATCCGGGTGAGCGTGCCGTCGCTGCTATTGGTCACCCACACCGAGCCAAAGCCCACGGCCACCCCGCTCGGGCCGTTGCCGACCGGAATCCTTTGCACCACACGGTTCACGGTCGGCGCGATCCGCGACACCGTTCCGACGATGTAGTTAGCCACCCACACGGCGCCGGCGCCGACGGCGATCCCGCTCGGCGTCTGCCCAGCCGAAATCGTCTGCACGAGCGCACGGGTCGTCGGGTCGATCCGCGAGACGGTCCCAGCGTTGTAGTTGCTCACCCAAAGCGCGCCCGGCCCTGAGGCCATCGCCGACGGCGAACTCGCCACCGGCACGTCCGAGCTGACCGCGCCGACGGACGGGCTTATCGCCCCTACCGAATCGGGAGCGATCAGCGAACGCGGCGGGGCCCCACCGAGGCTCGACGCGACCAACACACCCGCGAGCACGAGCGCGACCAGCGCCAGACCGCCGACCGCCACCCTCCGCCCACGACGATCAACACGCCCGCGCGTCGGGAACGACGAGCGTTCGATGATGCCGGTCGGCGCGCGGTTGCCCGACCGCGGCTCCAGCGATGTGTCCCGGTTGAGGATCGACGCCTCGAGCTGACGCAGAGCGGGACTTGGGTCAAGCCCGACCCGCTCGGAAAGAGCCTTCCGGTACTCCTGAAAGGTCTGCAGCGCCTCCGCCTGTCGGCCACAGCGATACAAGGCCAGCATCAGCTGTCCGCGCAGTCGCTCACGCAGCGGGTGTTGCTCGACCAGTGCCTGCAGCTCGCCGACGAGCTCGCCGTGGCGTCCGAGAGCCAGGTCCGCCTCGACCCGCTCCTCGATCGCCCCGAGATGCAACTCCTCGGCTCGCGCGATCGCCGCCTGCGCGAACGGCTCATAAGTGAAGTCGGCCAACGGTGGCCCGCGCCACAGCTCGAGCCCTGCACGGAGCACCCCCACTGCCTGCGCCGGATCGCCGGCCGCGAGCGCGCGACGACCCTGCTCGACCAGAGCGCGGAAACGGTCGATGTCAAGCTCGCCCGGCTCGACCCGCAGCAGATAACCGTGCCCACGAGTCACCAACATCTGATTCGGTGACCCGTCCGTCTTGGGCTCGCCCTGCTCGAGCGCCCTGCGCAGACGCGCGATATAGCCCTGCGTCGTCTTCACCGCGGTCGCCGGTGGACGCTCACCCCAAACCCCGTCGATCAGCCCGTCGACCGACACCGGCTCGTTGGCGTGCAGCAGCAAGATCGCCAGCAGCGCACGCTGCTTCTGGCCGCCCAGCTCGACCGGACGATCACCAGCCAAGACCTCCAGCGGACCCAGAATCCGATAGTCCATGCGCCCTCGCTGTGCTGCTCGCAGCCAGGCTACCACCAGATTGCCGCCGAAATACAGCCGCCCCCGGTGAGCCTGGCGGCCGATGCCGGACATCGGCAAACAACCGGAGCTCGAGACCTCAAGCCAGCACGCCGAAGCGCCCGGCCTCCGCGTCGCACGCCGCGCGCGAGCCGACCGCGCCGCGGCACGGCGTAGCCTCGCCCTGCTCGCAAACTGGCGGGCGGGAAGCATCGCCACCGCCGTTGTCAGCGGCGGGCTCCTACCAGTCGCGATCGCCTGGCATCGGAGCTACGCGATCGCCGTCGCCGCGGCGCTGATCGGCGCCGTCACGCTCGCGCTCTGCTGCCACCTCGCTCGGAAACACCGGCTCGCGACCTTGGCGATCTTCCCGGAGCTCGCCGACCTGCCCGACCTCGCGCGCAAACGCAAACAGCTGCAGAGTGCCCGCACCCGCCGGGCGCTCGCCGCCGGGCTACGGCGAGCCGCCGCCCCGGCACAGCCGCCCCGCCGGTTTGACTGCTGCCCCGTGCTCCCCGACCGGGTTGCGGCCGCGCGTACCGAGCTGCTCCAACTCGCTACCGACCTCGAACAAGCACAACAACCCGACCCCGCCTGTGTCGCGCTCATCCACGACCTACTCACCGACGCCACCAGCCCGCTCTACAACCCCAATCGCTCAGCCGACGACCTCCGCGACACCCTCACTCGAGCACGCGCCGGGATAACTACCGACCCCACCTCTGACGCTCTGCTCCCCCCGTGCCACCGGCGTTAGGACGACCGCACCCGCTACTCATGCGGCGTTTCTTCGGGTACGTCGTACCAGCGCTTGCGCTCGCCGATCCGCGCGCGCATCTTCCAGCGCCGGCTCTTTGGCGCCGATTCCGCGGCCTCACTAAGGGCTTGCAGCTGTGCGCTCGCGTCGAGCTTGCCGCCCTCGATCGCCGGGCGAGCGCCGCCGTTCACGAGCGCGGTGATCCGTTCGAGATTGAGCGTGACGGTTCGCCACCAGCCCCAGTCATCTGCGACGAGCGAGCCGAAGACTCGGAGATCGATCGCACCGGCGTCATCGCTGTCTTCCAGCGGGAACGTCACGAGCAGACGCAGACAGTCGTCGGCGTCCTTCTCGTTGAGCTCGACGATCTGGAGCTTTGACATCAGGAGGTCGACGGCGTCTAGCGTGTAAGGCATCCGCGTGAGGCGGTCGGCGAACTCGAGCGTGTGACACATGTGCAGCTTGTCGATCAGGACGTCGATCGCCAGGCCGTGGCTCCCGTGGGCGAAGTACAGCTGCTTGTTGCCATACAACGCGTTGAAGTTCTTGTCGGGCTCGTAGCCCTGCTCGGTCAGCATCTCGATCAGCGCGCGCCGAGTCGAGCTAGCCGAGGCGAAGTCGAGGTCCTGCCCCATGCGGCCGCGAGGCGGAAGGTCGGGCGTGAGCAAACGGATCGCGAGGCCACCCACGAGCCGGAGCGCGATGTCGCGCTCGGCGGCGAGGTCGACGAGCGACTTGGCGTCGTGCAGCAGGTCGGTGTCTGCGACCGCGTCGGTCATCTCCCCCCATACGGTACAGCCTGTTGTTAGGGTCCCGACAATGCCGCTGACGGCTGCCGAGCAACGCGTCTGTGAGGCAATCGCGGCCGGTCGCGACGAGCTGGTGGGGTTGGCCGGCGCCCTCATCGGCTTCGACACGACGGCGCGTCAGGTGGGTGATCCGTGTCGGGACGAGGCGGCGTTGCAGGAGTACCTGGCGGGGCGGCTGAGTGCCGCCGGAGCGTCCGTCGATGTGTGGGAGCCGGACGCCGCAACGTTGGCCGGGATGCCACTCGTTCCGCCCGGGCTCTCCTTCGAGGGGCGGCCGCAGCTGATCGCGCGAAAGGTTGGCCGCGGCGGGGGGCGGTCGCTCGTGTTCAACGGGCACATCGACGTCGTGTCGGCGGAGCCTCGTTCCGCGTGGACGAGCGACCCGTTCGTCGCGTCCCTGCGCGATGGGCTCTTGCACGGGCGGGGGGCGTGCGACATGAAGGGCGGGATCGCGGCGATGGTGTTCGCGGTCGAGGCGCTGTCCTCGCAGGGGGTGTCGCTCGACGGCGATCTGCTGGTCGCGACCAACACGGACGAGGAGTCCTCGGGGGCGGGAGGCACCGCGCTGGTCGAGCACGGCCTGCGTGCGGACGCTGGTGTCGTCACCGAGCCGACCGGCTTCCAGACCTGGATCGCGTGCCGCGGCTCGGACTACGGCGTGATCACGGTGCCCGGCCGGCCCGGGCACGCGGAGGTTCGCCAGCCCGACTGGCGGGTCGGTGGCGCCGTCAACGCGATCGAGAAGGCCACGGTGGTGCTGGATGCGATCGCAACGCTCCGGGCCGCGTGGAGCGAGCGCCCGGCGTCCTCGCATCCGTTCCTCTCGCCGCCCTCGCTCCTGCCAACGCTCGCGCGCGCCGGCGAGTGGGCGGTCACGTATCCGGCGTCGTGCGAGCTCACGATCGCGGTGATGTACCTGCCGGCGCAGGCCGACGCCTCGGGGTTCGGGAGTGATGTGAGGCGCGAGGTCGAGCAGTGGATCGCTACCGAGACTTCCAAGGACGACTGGCTGCGTGAGCACCCTCCGACGATCGAGTGGTGGCCGAACGCTGTGATGCCGTTCGAGATCACGCCGGACGAGCCGATCGTCGGCGTCATGCAGGCCGCCACCACGGATGTCGGCCATCCCGGTCGACTCGGCGGTCTCGACTCGTGGTACGACGGGGCAACGCTGACGCAGCTGGCGGGGATCCCGTCGATCGGGTACGGGCCGCCCGGGTTCGACGCCGACGGGGTCAGCGTCGCGCACATGATCGACGAGTTCGTCCCGGTCGACGGCCTCGTAGCGTCCGCTCAAGGACTGGCTGTCGCCGCGATGCGGTTCTGCGGCGTGCAGGGCTGAACGCCCCGCGGCTCAGGCGATCCCGGACGCTAACCCTCGACGCGCTGGGCGAGCTCGATGCCCTTCTTGCCGATGTCGACGATGTAGCCGCGGAGGATCCCGTGGTTGGCCTCACTGCCGGGATTGATGCACAGCGTCTTGCCGATCCTCCGCTCGCCGCCGGACTCGTGGATGTGGCCGTGAACCGTGAGCACCGGCTGGTAGGTCTCGATCAGCCTGCGCACCGCGGTCGAGCCGACCGGGCCTCGGAGCACGTCGCCGGCCGAGATCGTTGGGCGGAGATTCTCGTTCAGCAGCGGCGCGGTGTCCAGCCCTGAGTCGTGGGGCGGGACGTGGATCATGAATACGGCCTTGCGGGGATCGCGGACCTGCTGAGCGAGCGCGTCGAGGCGGGCGTAGAGCTCGTCCTCGGACTCCTCGCGTGGCGTCTGCCACGGTGTGTGGTTCGACCAGCCGGACGCCAGCAGCTGGAGGTCGCCAGGGATGTCGAGCACCTTCCCGTCGGCGTTGACGGGCGCGATCCCGGGCTGGTCGAGGATCGGGTCGATCACGAACTCGTCGTCGTTGCCGGGGATCAGGTACAGCGGCGCGTTGCCGTCGGTGAGCCGCTCGGTCGCGAGCTTCATCCACGCGTCCACCCGCTCGTTCATCAGGTTGTGGAGCAGCTCGTCGCGGCCCGGCTCGTCCGTCGCGAGCCGCTCGGCCTCCTCGGACGTCGTGATGAACGAGTAGTAGCCCACATCGGCGATGTCGCGCTCGAGCTGGGCCAGTTCGTCGTCGCCGCTCGCGCGGCGGTGCACTCCGAACAGTTCGGTCTCGTACCGGCCGTTGCGCTCGATGATCGGGACGATCGCCTTGCCCGTGAGGTCGCCGGCGAGAAGCGCCACGTCCGCCTTGTAGATGTTCATCGTGATCGCGTTCAGGAACTTCCGCCAGGCCTTCTCGGCGGCGTGGAAGTCGCTGGCGATGTACAGGCGTGTCGCGATGGCGGGGCTCCCGGGGGCGCGTCGGCTAGTCGGGCGGGATCTCGGTGAACAGCATCTTCTCGTCCACGCCCGCCTTGGCGGCTCGGTAGCGCATGATGAAGTAGATGACGATCCCGATCAGGTAGAAGATTCCGGCGTCGATGATCCCGTTCGTCTCGAGGTAGGTGAGCGCGCTTCCGCCCTTGAGGGCGTTCACGATCGGTTTGATCACCGCGAAGATGTAGATCCAGATCGGGAACACGAGCCAGGCGAGCCCGATCCAGGGCAGCGCCTTCCCGAACGGCGCGTTGCGGACCAAGTCGGGCCGGCGCCACCGGACCAGGATCGCGTTGAAGCCGGGCAACGTCCACGTGAGGATCGCCATCACGATCGAGAACCACGCGGTGCCGGCGAGGTTCAGCTTGTGACCGGTCGTAGCCAGGAACGTGGGCAGGTCCTTGTAACTCTGGAAGAACAGGAACAGGGCGGTCAGTGCGAGCGTGGCGATGATCGCGTTCAGCGGGCCGCGAAGCCGCTCGCTGACGTTCCCGAACCACTCCGGCACCTGCCGGTCGAGGCTCCACGCGAGCTGCATCCGGCTGATGAAGTTGATGTACACCGGACACAGCAGGAACGGGAACACCACCCCGCCGAGGCTGATCAGGAACCACAGCGGCCACAAGCTGCTGTTCGCGACCACCGCCAGCAGCGGCATCGAGTTCGGCTGGCCAAGCGGCAGAGCCGACAGACTGGTGTTGAAGCCCCAGTAGCTGCCGCCCCAGCTGACCTGCGTGTTGAACCCGAAGTGGCTCGAGATCGCGTCCACGTAGACGGAGTTGGCGAGCACGCCGATCACGAGCGCGCCGATCAGGGCGATCAAGACGCCTCGGCGGACGTTCCCGCGCACCTCTCCGGCGATGTAGGCCGAGTACTGGAAGCCGATGAACTGGAACAGCAGCACCGACAGCATCAGCGGAAAGACGGTCGTCGAGAAGATGTTGCTGAAGAAGCTGTTGCTCGAGGTCGCGATCAGCCCGGACTTGACGCCGGTCTGGGCGATGTGCGCCGATGTCACCCCGCCGGTGTACTGCGGCAGGTGGGCGGTGAAGGCGCCCTTGTGCGTGAACAGCAGGCCGAACACGAACATCGCGATGAAGCAAGCCACGCCGAAGCCCGCGAGCACCGTCACGACCTTGTGGAACGTCCGGGTCGGGAGCAGGGCGACAACCGCGATCAGCAGCAGCACGACGATCGAGGCGATGAAGCCCGGCGTGCCGGTGATCGCGCCGGTCGCGTCCGTGAACCACGTGTTCGCACCGTGGAAGCCGCCGGCGCCGATGCCGATGATCCGCGCGGAGATCTGGAGGTTCCGGAGTACCAGCGGGACCTCGAAGGCGATGATCAGGACGCTCGCGATCACGAGCGTCCACGACTCGAGCCATCCGAGGAACGGATGCAGGATGCGGCTCGAGAACACGTAGTCGCCGCCGGACCGGGGCATCACCGACGTCAGCGAGGAGAAGATCAGCGCCAGCAGGATGCAGAACAGGCCGGCGATGATCGCCGCCCAGCCGTACGCGGAGAACGGCCCCGCCCGCCACACCGGAACGTCGGCGAGGCTATAGAAGATGGGGTACAGAGTGAGGCCGACACCGACGAACGCGGCCACGTTGAAGAACAGCGCGTTCGTGACGCTGACGTTGCGGACGAGTCCCGAGGACTGCCGCACGAACAACTTCGGCGTCGTCGTCGCCGCAGCGGCAGCGGACCCAGATCCAGATGGCCCAGGAACTCCTGGCCCAGAGGTCACGTCAGGCACGATTACCCTCCAGTTCGCTCGCCCATTTGGTCGCAGTGCGGAACGTACCACCCGGGGTGTGCGACTTGAAAGGTTTGGACGTTGCGGCGGATTCCCACGGCTCAGCACGCCGAGCGCGTCCCCGTCATGCGACCCCGCTCACCGCGGCCTGCAGCGCCGCGGGATCAGTCCCGTCTGCCTCCGAGCGCGCCCTCGGGGAGGCGGCTCGATCCGACCGTCTTTCCTGACCCGGGCGGTGGCGCGGCGGGTAGCTGGACCGTGACGCTGAGGCCGCCGGCGTCCCGCGGGGCGATGGTCAGGTGTTCCGTCGTGTGCTTGGGCGATGCTCTGGACGATGGCCAGACCAAGGCCTACGCCTGCGTGGTCGGTGCGTATGCGGCTGGTGCCGCGCTGAAACGGCTCGACGAGCGTGGAAACCAACTGTGGGGCGAGCTTCTCGCCGGTGTTCTCGACGGTGAGCGCCACGGTCTCGGGTTGCGCGCTGGTGGTGACCCACACGGTGCCGTGTTCAGGGAGGTTGTGGACGATGGCGTTGTGCACAAGGTTCGTAGTCATCTGCAGCAGGAGCGTGTGTGACCCGATGGCCGGGGTGGCATCCCCGGAGGTCTCGATGGTGACGCCACGTTTCTCTGCGAGCGGGAGGAGCGTTTCCGTGGCTTCTTCTGCCATGAGGGACAGCTCGACGTGTTCTCGGGTGAGGCACCGCTGGTCGACGCGGCTCAGCAGGAGCAACGCTTCGGTGAGGTCGATCGCTCGGTTGTTGACCTCGTGGAGGCGGTCGACGAGGTCGCCGTCGTCGCGGTTCGGATCGTTGCGCGCAACGTCGAGAAGCGTCTGCGTGATCGCCAGCGGGGTGCGCAGTTCGTGGGAGGCGTTGGCTGCGAATCTCTGCTGTTCCCCGACGTGTGCCTCGAGCCGCGCGAGGAGGTCGTCGACGGTGTCGGCGAGATCCTTCAGCTCGTCGCGCGGCCCAGAGAGCGCGAGGCGCTCGTTCAGGTTGCGCTCGGAGATCTGCCGCGTCGTCGCCGTCATCGCCCGCAGCGGGCGCAGGACCCGGCCGGCGACCAGCCAGCCGAGCGCGATCGAGACCGCGGTCATGATCGCCAGCGCGACCCCGGACTGGATGAGCCCCTCGTGAAGACCGTGGGTGTGACGTTCGACGGCCCCGGCGTACATTTGGCGCACATTGCGCGCGACGTCCGGGTTCGCCAAAACATGGTTGAGGGCGCCCGGGTTGGTCGACCTATGTGGAGTCCCGGTCGGGACGATCAGGTCGACCCCGGTGTTGCGGCGGAAGAGTAGGTAGGTAGTCGCGAGCAGCGCCACTCCCGAGACGAGGAACAGGCCGCCGTAGAGCAGGGTCAGGCGCAGACGCACGGTCCGCGAGGGCAGGTGCAACACCCGACGTGACGGGAGCCCGGCGAACGGAAGGCGGCGCATCCTGAGGCCGAAAGCTCTAACCACGCTCCCCTCCTTCGGGCCCGGTGTCTGGTTGAGTGGCGATGCGGTATCCGACGCCAGCGACGGTGGCGATGATCCCGGGTTCGCCGAGGCGTTTGCGTAGTGCCGAGACGGTGATGCGCACGGCGTTGGTGAACGGATCGACGTTCTCATCCCACGCGCGTTGCAGGAGCTCTTCGGCGCTGACGATTCCGCCTTCGGCGGAGGCGAGGACTTCAAGGACCGCGAACTGCTTGCGGGTGAGCGCGACGTAGCGGCCCTCGCGGTGGACCTCGCGGCGGAAGGGGTCCAGTCGCAGACCTGCGATCTCTCGCACGGGTGGCCGGTGATAGGCGCGGCGGCGGTCGAGCGCTCTGAGGCGAAGCACGAGCTCTTGGAGCTCGAACGGCTTGGTGAGGTAGTCGTCGGCGCCGAGTTCGAACCCGGTCGCCTTGTCGCCGAGCCGGTCGGCGGCCGTGAGCATGAGGATCGGCATGCCGCTGCCGGCGGCGACGATGCGTCTCGCGATCTCGTCTCCGGACGGGCCGGGGATGTCGCGATCGAGGACGGCGATGTCGTAGGCGTTGACGCTCAGCAGCCGCAGAGCGCTGTGGCCGTCTCCGGCGATGTCGGATGCGATCGCATCGAGGCGCAGACCGTCGCGGATCGCTTCGGCCATCAGGGGCTCGTCCTCGACGATCAACACGCGCATCCGGTCAGATGCTGCCAGTCCGGACATATCGGCGCCATATCAAAAAACGCATACGTTCTGGCAACGCCACGCGACCTTCACTAGCGGCGTGGCCTACAGACAACCAGCGCGGACCGCAACCAGCTGGAGCCGACCGACCGTGAACCGCGCGCGCCGCCTGCGGCTGCTGCTCGGGGTCGTCCTGGTCCTGCTTCTCGCCCACACGGCTGGCCCGCTCCTGAACGACACCGGCCCCGTGCGCACGCCGACGGGGCGCACGGGCAAGCACGGGCTCAGTAGCACCTACATGTCGGCGATCACGTGGCCGCAGCAGGGGCAGGCGGCCTTGGTACTCGGCAACGGCCGGCCGGCGGCGAGCCCGGACGAGCAGCCGGTCCCGATCGCCAGTCTGGCGAAGGTGATGACCGCCGACCTGACCCTGAAGCGCCACCCGACGGGTACGCCGCGCAGCAGCTGATCGACTCCGTCACCCCGACCCACAATCGCTAGAGCAGGAGAAACGATGAGTAGAAAACGACGGGCATTGGCCGCGCTTGCCGTGATCGCCCTGGCCGCGCCGATCAGCGCGTGCGGTTCGAGTGCACCCGCCGCCACCGGCAACGACGGCGGCAACAACACCTCCGCCACTGCTCAGAAGGCGGTGAAGTTCGCCGGTTGCATGCGCAGCAACGGGGTTAGCCAGTTCCCCGACCCCGGCGCGTCGGGCAAGCTCACCATCGATGCGGTAGCGAACGGCTCATCGCTGGACACGAGCAGCCCGGCGTTCACGCAGGCCATCAGCGCGTGTAAGGACCTGGAGCCAGCGGGATTCATGGGCACCAAGCGGACCTCCCAGCAGCAGCAGGCGGCTCTCAGGTTCGCCGAGTGCATTCGCGAGAACGGTGTGAAGGACTTCCCGGACCCCATCCCAACTGGACCCCTCGTCGACACGAATCGGATCCCATCCTCCAACTCGCCCACTGGGATGAGCATTCTCCATGCCGCGATGCAGAAGTGCCGCGATGCGGCAGCCGCAGCGGGGGTCACGCGGTGAGGCGGAAGAGGTGGGTGCTGGCCGCAGCGGCCGTCGTGGCTGCCGCAACCGTCGCCGGCGGTGTGCTCGTCACGTCCGGCCCGCGGCAACAGGCCCTGGCCGCGCAGCAGCCGTCGGCGAATACCGCGCACGTCCAGAGGAGGCCGCTCTCGGCGATGGTCTCCCAGGGTGGGATCCTGACCTATCGGGCGCGGTCGGACGGCTCGCCGTACTCCGTTATCAACCAGGCGCAGGGGACGTACACCGAGCTCCCGGAGCTGGGCCAGGTGATCTCTCAGGGTCACGTCCTCTATCGGGTGAACGATCGCCCGGTGATGTTGCTGCGTGGCTCGACGCCGGCCTTCCGGACCCTCTCGGCAGGAGCGACCGGCCCCGACGTCGCCCAGCTCAACGCGGATCTGGTCGCGCTTGGCTACGCCACCTCAGCTCAGCTGCATCCGCGGTCCGCGTTCTTCGGGGCGGCCACCACCACAGCCGTGGAGAAGCTCCAGGCCGCGCTCGGCGTAGCGCGCAACGGCTCCCTGGCGCCTGCTCAGATGGTGTTCGAACCCACCGCCGTGCGGGTGACGAGCGTGTCGGCTCTGCTCGGGGCGCGCGCCCAGCCCGGGGAGACGGTGATGCAGGCCACCTCGACCGTGCGGCTGGTGCAGATCGCGTTGGCCGCCTCGCAACAGACCGAGGTGGCAGTCGGCAACAAGGTGACGATCACCCTGCCCGACAACCGGACCACCCCGGGTGTTGTCTCCTCGGTGGCGAACGTCGCCACCTGTCCGTCGAGCTCGGGGGCGGGTGGGCCGAATTCGAGCTCCAGTGCGTCTGCGCCGGGGACGGACTCCTGCTCCTCAGTCAGCTCGGGGAGCAGCACGCCGACAATCGCCGTGGACATCACGTTCTTTGGCCCGGCCGCCACGGGCACGTGGGATCAGGCCCCGGTCCAGGTCGGGATCACCACCGGCAGCGTGCGGGGCGCTCTGACCGTCCCGGTGGCGGCGTTGCTGGCCCAGTCCGGCGGGGGCTACGCGGTTGAGGTGGTTGGCGCAGGCGGGAGGAATCATCTCGTGCCGGTGTCGCTCGGACTGTTCGACGATGCCGAGGGGCTGGTGGAGGTCACCGGCTCGGGGCTGGCCGCCGGTCAGAAAGTGGTGGTCCCGTCGACATGACCTCCAACCCGCCACCTACGCCCGACGACAACGCGGTCGCCGTCGGCACCGGCTCGGCTATCGACGGTCCAGGGGCGCCCTTACTCGAAGTCGACAACGTCACCAAGAGCTACCCCGGTGAGCCGCCCATCCAGGCCCTGCGCGGCGTGAATCTGACCGTCGGCACCGGGGAGCTGGTCGGCATTGTCGGCCCTTCGGGGTCGGGCAAGACCACGCTGCTGCAACTGATGGGAACCCTCGACCGACCCACCAGCGGCCGCATACGGATCACCGGTCTCGACATCGCCACCATGGCCGACGACGACGTGACCTACCTACGGGCCACGCGGATCGGGTTCATCTTTCAGCAGTTCTTCCTGGCCGAGCACTCCACCGTGCTCGAGAACGTCGCCGACGGGCTCCTCTACGCCGGCATCCCCCTCAAGCAGCGCCGCCAACGGGCCCTGGACGCCCTCGAGCTGGTCGGCCTGGCCGGACGACCCCATGCGCGACCCACTCAGCTCTCCGGCGGCCAACGCCAACGCGTCGCGATCGCGCGGGCCTTGGTCGGGCAGCCCGCGATCGTGCTGGCCGACGAGCCGACCGGGAGCCTGGACCAGGCAACCGGTCACTCCATCCTTGAGCTGGTCGACCAGCTCCACCAGGCCGGCTCGACGATCCTGGTCATCACCCACGACCGCGCCATCGCCGAGCGGATGCCCCGCAAGGTCGAGATCCTCGACGGCCACATCGTCGCTGACACCGGGCTTGCCGCGGACACCGAGCTCCGTCCGCTCGATGAATCCGCCACCCGCGCACCGCAGACCGCGTCGACCGCCAGCGAGGAGCGCTCGTGACCACCACCACCCTGAACCGGCGTCGCCTACCGCTATCCGACCTGGCCCGGCTCTCCACCGTTGGGCTGCGCACCCGGAAATTGCGGGCTGGGCTGTCCGCGCTCGGGATCGCTATCGGTGTGGCCGCGATCGTCGCCGTGCTCGGCCTTTCCGCGTCCTCCCAGGCCGGCCTGCTGGCGGAGATCAACAAGCTCGGTACGAACCTGCTCACCGTCAGCAACGGCCAGAGCGTGACCGGTGGCACGGTGGAGCTGCCCAGCACCGCGCCGGGCATGATCAGCCGCATCAGCGGTGTGGACGACGTCCAGAGCACCGGAACAGTCAGTGGCGCCAACGCCTACCGAACCCCCTACATCCCCTCGGTCCAGACCAACGGCCTCACCGTCCAAGCTGCATCGCCCGACCTCCTCGCGGTACTCGCCACCACCGCTGCCCAAGGTCACTACCTCAACGCGGCCACCGCCCAAGAACCCGTCGCCGTCATCGGCGCTGTCGCCGCCCAACTGCTCGGCATCGACAGCATCTACCCCGGCGAGCGGATCTGGTTGGGTGGACAGTGGTTCTACCTCGCCGGCATCCTCAAACAGGCTGTGCTCGCCTCCGCCATCGACACCTCCGTCCTGGTCGGCTACCCCGCGGCAGAGAGATACCTGGGATTCGACGGCCACCCCTCCACCATCTACCTCCGCGCCGAGGACAACCGCGTCGTCGCCGTCGACAACCTCCTCGCCGCGACCGCAAGCCCGGAGAACCCCAGCGAGGTCAATATCAGCCAACCCTCCGACGCCCTGGTCGCCCAAGCCGACGCCAAAAGCGCGCTGAACGGCCTGTTCCTCGGCCTCGGCGCCGTCGCCCTCCTCGCCGGCGCCGTCGGCGTCGCCAACATCATGATCATCTCCGTCCTCGAACGCCGCTCCGAGATCGGACTGCGCCGCGCCCTCGGCGCCACCAGAGGGCACATCCGCACCCAATTCCTCTCCGAAGCCATCCTCCTCGGCCTGGTCGGCGGAACCGCCGGCGTCGCCCTCGGCACCGCAGCCACGGCCGTCTACGCGCACGTCAAACACTGGGCGACCATCGTCCCCACCGAAGCCTGGGCCGGCGGCATCACCGCGTCCGTCATCATCGGCGCGGCCGCGGGCCTCATCCCAGCGCTGCGAGCCGCACGCCTCTCACCCACCCAAGCCCTGTGGTCTGTCTAGCCCACTATGGTCATGCTGAGCGTGCGCTTGAGGAACTCCACCTGGAGCAGCATGAGATTCTCCGCGACCTCTTCCTGGCGGGCCATGTGTGTGACGCCGGACAGCGGGAGCACGGTGTGCGGCCGCCCGGCGGCCAGGAGCGCGGACGAAAGCCGCAGCGTGTGCGCTACGACGACGTTGTCGTCGGCCAGTCCGTGGATGAGCATCAGCGGGCGCTCCAGCCTCGGTGCATCATCTATCAGCGAGTTATGGGTGTAAACATCAGGGTGGTCATCTGGGTGACCGAGGTAACGCTCTGTGTAAAAAGTGTCATACAGTCGCTGATCGGTGACCGGAGCGCCGGCCACGGCAGTGTGGAAGACGTCGGGGCGCCGCAGCACAGCGAGCGCAGCCAGGTAACCGCCGTGGGACCAGCCGCGGATGCCGACCCGGGTTAGGTCCAGGTCGGGGTGCGCTGCGGCGGCGGCGTGTAGCGCCTCCACTTGGTCCTCAAGGTTCGGCGTGGCCTCGTCGTAGTGGATTAGCCGGTCCCAATCGGGCCCGCGGCCGGGCGTGCCGCGGCCGTCGGCGATCAGCACGGCGAAGCCCTGGTCGGCGAACCACTGCGCCGCCAGGTATGCGTTGCGCGCGCAGACCACACGCTGGGCGGCGGGGCCGCCGTAGGGGTCGCACAGCACCGGCAGCCGGACCGAGCCGCGCTCGTGCCCGCGCGGCAGCAGCAACGCGCACCGCAGCCCATGCGCGCCGGCGGTTAGGAACGTGACCTCCGGCGTGAGCACCGGGGTCTCTGCAAGGGACGCGATCTCCCCGCTCGGCTCGTCGCCCCGCCAGACCTGCACCCGAGACCCGAACCAGCCAAGCGACCGCGACGAGCTGACCGCGAGGTCCCCGCGCCGGGCCGCGTGGTGCACGCCGGGCTCGCGGGTCATGCGGACAGTGCCGTTCGAACCGCTGGTGTAGACGTGCAACTCGGCTGGGTCCTGTTCAGTGGCGGTGAAGAGCACGTCGTCACCGACGTCGAGGACGGCGGCGACGTTCAGGCTCACCGGCGTGACCGGGTCCTCGCCGATCATCAGCCGGTACGCGCCGTCTCTCGCCACCACCCGGACCAACTCGCCACCCGGCGTCCAGGCCGGCGTCCCGACGACCACGTCGACCCAGTCTGGGTCAGTGTCCTCGCAGATCCGCTCCACGGCGCCGTCCTCGGCGACGGCCAACACCCGCATCGTCCGCTGATCGCGCGAGGCCACCTGCAACAGCGCGGGGCCACCGCGAGACCAGTGCGCCGAGATCAGGTAAGGCGCGTCAGAGGAGTCCCAACCCACCGGCGTCAGATTTCCGTCCAGGCCGGCGAGCACCACGCTGACGTCCGCGTTCGCGGTCCCCGCGCTCGGGTAGGCGACCTCCACCGGCGGGCGGCTCGGGTGCGCCGGATCCGACACGTGCCAACGGGCCACCGGCGTCGTGTCGACTCGGGCCACCAGCAACTGCTGTCCGTCGGGTGACCACCAGAAACCGCGCGTCCGGTACATCTCCTCGGCCGCCAGGAACTCGGCCAGGCCGTAGGTCACGTTCTCGGCCTCCGGCACGGCCAGCGCCCGGTCACCGGCGCCATCCGCGCCAACCACCCGAAGCGCCCCGTCCACCACGTACCCGATGTTGGCTCCCGTCGGGTCCAGACGCGGGTCAAGCACCGGCCCCGGCACCACCAGCTCGCGCACCGAGGTGCCGTCCGGATTCTCCAGATCAGCCACGAACAGCCGCCCCGAGAGCGCGAACGCCGCGATCCGCACCTCCTCGTCAGCGGCGAAGGACACCACACCCGCCGCGGCCTGCCGGGCGCGCTCCCGCCGGGCCTGCTCTTCTGGCGGGAGGCTCTCCTCGCCGCCGGAGAGCAGGTTCTCCGGATCGGCAATCAGCCGCTCGGCGCCAGTAGCGGTGTCACGCACCCACAGGCCGGTGCTGCGGTCGGTGCCCGAACGCGCCCGTAGGAAGGCGACTCGGTTGCCGTCAGGGGCGATCGCGAAGGCGTACGGCACGCCCAGAGAGAACCCGACGGTACGGGCATTCTGACGCGGGAAACTGATGCCGGCGTCCGTCACAGCCTGATCCTCTCAAAACCAGCAACCAAACCATGCCGAGCCCTCCCCGCCGCTCCCCAGGATCCGGCTCGATCGCGTCGATCAACGACGGGACGTTGCACTAAGGGTCGGTGACGGTCTCCTGGACGTATCCCGAGGAGCGTGAGCCTCCGCTGACCGCGACGGTGATCACGTCGCTGCCGGGCGGTGTCGGCACGGTCGCTGAGAACTGACCGTTGGGCGCAGAGGTCTGCACGACGGTGGTGCTGTCGGTTGTGGATCCCGTTTGGGCTGTAGAGATCACAACCTGGGCCCCGGGCGCGGTCGTGCCGGTGACGGTTGTGGTGCCGCTCACGGTCGCACCGCCGGCGGGAGAGCTGATCGTCGCGGGAACGTTTGTTGGTGGACCATTGGTGAGGTAGCGGTCCCTGGTGATTGCAGGTTGGTCTGTGAGCGTGCCGGTCTGCAGATCGCGGATCAGTCGCACGGATTGGCCCTCGGCCCAGATCAGCGGGGTCGCCGAGCCCGCGGCCTTGCCGTCGATAAATCCGATCGAGGCGGTGGCCGGATTGGAGCCGTACGGCGCGGCGGGGATGTTCGGGTCCTCCCAGACCTGCTCGGGCATCAGGCCGATGCCCCACGACATACGGTCCATCGTGGCCGCCAGCGTCTCTGCGCCAGCGCGGTCGCTGGTCTGCAACTGCTGCTCGGCGCGCTCGCCGTCGAGGATCGGCCAGATGTGACCGGACCCGACGCCGTTGTACGACGGCCCGCCGCTGGGCGAGCAGCTGGTCGGGTCTGGCTCGTAGCAGTCACCGTAGCCGTCGGTGGAGCCGTTGGCCTGAACGCCGTAGCGGTGCCAACCGGGGCCCGACGGCGTCTGGCGCTCGAGGACCGAGTCGACGATCTTGAGCGAAGAAGCGACGTCCGAGTCGCTCGCCGGCAGCTCACCGAGCCTGGCCAGCTCGAGGAAGCCGGCGTCCACCACGCTCCGCTGATCGACGTTGTTGAGGCTGCCGTTGTTGAGGTTGTAGGTCTCGGCGGCGTTCGGGTCGCCGGTCGGCGAGAGACGGATGAAGTAGCGATGGTCGCCGTACGGACCGGTGTTGGTGACAGTCCAGGACTTCACGTTGCGCTGGTAGTCGTCGGCGGTCGCCTGGTAAAGCATCGCCCGCGCGGGGTCGCCGGCTGCTCGGGCGAGATGGGCGGCGGCGGTCAGCCCCACGATCTCGTCCGCGATCGTCGACGGCGAGTATGCGATGTGCTCCTCCCAGCGATCCTCGCCATACGCGGGCCCGTGGGCGACCATGAAGTCGGCGTCGGGCCGGAGGTGCTGCTCGTAGAAGGACTTATCGCCTGCGAAGCCCGCGTCCCACGCCATCAGCAGTGGGTCGGCGTCCTCGTCGATCTCGAAAAGGCCGAACGTGTCCGGAGCGACCGATCCGTCGAGCTCGGAGTCTCGCGGGAAGCTCCCGTCTGGCTGCTGTGCGCGGTCGAACAGGAATTGGACCATCTGCCGGGCGCTGACCAGGTCGCCATCGGCGAGCAGCCCGGTGAACGTCTCGTAGCTGTCGCGAGCGAACACGGAGCGGTACGTGTAGCCGGCATGCGTAGTAGCCGCCAGCATCGACTGTCCCCACGGGTCGGCCGGCGCCGCCACGAACGCGCCCAGATCGGTCTTGTCCTCGGCGGTCTTGATCACGTTCGCCGCCAGCCAGTAAGAGCGGGCTTGTGCTTTCGGAGGGCTGTGCAGCGTTGCGTCGTAGGCGTGCCAACCATCTGCGTAGGCCTTGAGCGTCGCGCTGTACGGCGTCGCCGCGCTCCGTTCCGCTGTGTCGATAGCTTCATTCGCCGTCGGGGCGAATCCGAGCGCGAGCGTGAACGGGCGCGTGGGGTCGTTGATCTGCGCCGTCTGCACGACGTTCCCGTCCGTGGCCGAGTTATAGACGTTGCGCAACTGGTGGAAGGCGTCGAGCTGCGTCAACCCGTCGCTCGGTGTGCCTACGAAGCCGCTCGACGCGCGGTCGAACCTGCGGTTGGCGGTCAGCGCGCCCACGACCTGCGCGGCCCATGGGCCGGTGGGGGCGATGGTGTCCGAGGAGACCAGCGCGCGGCTGGCCGGGTCGATGACCGCGTTGTTCGGTAGCGCATTGCTCGGTCCACCCCCGCCGGTGTTGTCTATCTGGGCGTCGTAGCGCACATAGACCTTGAGGCGGTGTAGGGCCGCGGTCCCCGCGCCGTCGAGCGGCTCGAGCGTCGTGTGCATCACCACACTGTCGCGGGCCGGGTCCGTCAGATAGTCCGTGAGGAGAGCAAAGCCGTGCTTCGGATCGCGGCTCGTCACTTGGCAGACCATCCCGCTCGGGTCGGGTGAGCTGACCGTGTAGGTCATGTCGCGCTGCTGCATGTCGGTGAACGACCGCCCGTCGGTGACGACGTACTGCAGCGTGTTGACGTTGCTGTTTTCGATCGTCGGGCTGAACGTGTCTGAGAGGACGCCGTCCGCGACCGTGAACCAGACCTTCGAGGTCGTGCTCCGCGCGGTTGCGAAGCAATCCTTGCGGGCCAGGTCAAGATATGACTGAGCGCCCGGACCGCCCGGGGCGGTGGCGCTCGGCGTGGACGCAGCCGACTCAGTGGCAACGAGGACGCCCGTCGTGAGCGTGACGGCGATGACCGCAAGGGCGCGGGCGCCGATGACCGCTGTTCTCCGCATGGGTTACCTCTCCTCTCGCGACTACCGTAGCGCTTACCCCAGCCGACCCGAAGTTGAAACTGCCGTTAAGGCGATCCACGATGCTTCTTCTGGGCGCCTACGACATGTCGACGGATTCACGAGCGGTCGAGCCGGTCGCCTCGGCCGGTGAGCCGGAGTACGCTCAGATGAGTGAGCCACGCCCATTACGAAGCCGTCAGGAGGTTTCGATGCCCGGACTGAAGGGACGGCTTTCGACGGTCGTCAAGTCGAAGATCTCAAAGCAGCTTGACCGCGCCGAGAACCCGAGCGAGACGCTCGATTATGCGTATGAGCGCCAGGTCGAGAACCTCCAGAACGTCAAGAAAGGGATCGCCGATATCGCCACCGCCAAGAAGCGGCTGGCGCTCCAGCAGCAGCAGCTCGGCGAACAGGGCGCCAAGCTCGACGCTCAGGCCCGCGAGGCGATCTCCGCGGGACGTGAGGATCTTGCCCGCGCAGCGCTGGAGCGCAAGCAGCTGACCGTTCAGGAGGCTGGCTCGCTGGACCAGCAGATCGCACAGCTCGAGTCAGAGCAGGCGAAGCTGATCGAGTCCGAGAAGCAACTCCAGGCGAAGACGGAGCAGTTCCGCTCAAAGAAGGAAGTCATCAAGGCGCAGTACTCGGCGGCCGAGGCGCAGGTGCAGGTTTCCGAGGCGGCCACGGGAGTCGGTGACTCGATGGCGGATATTGGCATGGCGATGCAGCGCGCCCTCGACAAGACCGAGACGATGAAGGCTCGCGCGGAGGCCGTCGATGAACTTGAGGCGGCGGGAACCTTCCAGGATCTGACAGCGCTTGGCCCCGGCGAGGACGACGTCGATCGCCAGCTCGACCAGCTCGGCGCCAAGAGCGCCGTCGACGACGAGTTCGCGCGCCTCAAGGCTGAGGTCCAGTCGGGAGCTCCGCAGTCCGCGCTCCCTGCCGGCGACACCGGCGCGGGTGACCACGCAGACGCACAGCAGCCGGCTGCTGGCGACGCCCCTCATCCCGGTTAGTTCTCCCGACCCTGATCGCCGGCTTTGCACCGGCTGAGCGTCTTCACGCGATGGCGGCGGCGCGACGCGTGCTGAGCGAGCTGCTCGTTCTGAGCGGATCAGACGAACAGTCGGTACGCGACCCAGATCCCGACAAAGCCGCCGATCATGAAGAGCGCGACCGATGACAGCGAGAGTTGCCCGGCTCCCCAGAGGCTCGGAATGAAACTCCCGATAGTCCCCCCGACGAACCCGCCGGCGTATGTCGGCCCTTTGCGCACCAGATCCCCTTCGGTCGCTTCGACGGTTGAGAGCACGAATTGCATCGGATGCGGACAGACGGGCGGACGGGCTTGCCGGCCCTCCCACGAGTTTGCCTGAGGCTGCCGGCGCGGACCTGGGCGCCGAGGACGTGTCCCGTCGCTCGGTAGGGTGCGATCTCCGACTCGAAAGGCTTTCTCATGACGTCTCCTGACGCGACTCCCACTCGCGGCCGCATCCTGCGATCCACCATCTCCTCCAGTGGCGAGTTGCGGCTAGATCTGGCCGAGCGCGATGTTCCCGAGCCTGGCGGTAGTGAAGTGGTCGTGGCTGTCGAAGCGTCGCCGATCAACCCCTCGGATCTCGGCGTGCTGCTGGGCGCCGTCGCGCCTGGCACGCTGCGGCCCGACGGGCCGGCTCTCGTGGGCGCAGTTCCAGAGGCGGCGTTGGGGCTGTATCGCGACCGGCTGGACACGCCGCTGCCTGTCGGCAACGAGGGTGCCGGCACCGTTATCGCGGCGGGCCCGGAAGTGGCCACGCTGATCGGCCGTCGCGTCGCGCTGTTCGGCGGGTCGATGTGGGCTGACTACCGTGTAGCCGACGCATCGGCCGTCGTGGAACTACCCGACGACGTGAGTACCGCCGAGGGCGCAGCGCTGTTCATCAACCCGCTCACCGCGCTATCGATGGTCGAGACGATGCGCGCCGAGGGCCACAGCGCGCTCGTCCATACCGCCGCCGCCTCCAACCTGGGGCAGATGCTCGCGCGGATCTGCGGCGCCGACGGCATCGGCCTGGTGAACATCGTGCGCCGCGCCGAGCAGGCCCAGGTGCTGCGCGACCTCGGCGCGGTCCATGTGGTGGACTCCTCACAACCGGATTTCGCCAACCGGCTGACCGACGCGATCCGCGAGACCGGCGCAACCCTGGCCTTCGACGCCATCGGCGGCGGGTCACTGGCCGGCGACATCCTCACCGCGATGGAACGCGCACAGCCGCCGCTCACGTCGTACACGCCCTACGGAACCACGGTGCATAAGCAGGTCTACATCTATGGCTCGCTCGATTTCTCCCCCACCGTGATCGATCGCAAGTTTGGACTGGCCTGGAGTGTCGGCGGATACCTCCTGACGGCCGCGCTGGCGCGCTTGGGCGGCGAGGCGATCGGCCGGATGCGCGCCCGCGTCCTGGCCGAGGCAAAGACGACGTTCGCCTCGGGCTACGCGCAGACCATCGGACTACGCGACGTGCTTCAGCCTGAAGTCCTCGCCGTCTGCGCACGCCGCAGCACTGCGACGAAGTACCTCATCGACCCATCCAGCGATCGCCCAGCCTGACTTGGCGTGCCTCGCGCCTCCGGGTTCACGCGCGACGGCGATCAGTTTTGCGGTGGCCTCCGGTCTGAGTGCTTGACCCCGATCAACCGGCCTAAGGAGGCATCATGACCGCTACTTACACCTTCGACGTCTTTTCCAGCCTCGACGGCTTCGGCGGCGCGAGCGACGGCAGCTGGGGCGGCTACTGGGGCAAGCAGGGCCCCGAGCTGCTGGACCATCGCCTCGCCTCGTACGGCGAGGAGCAGCGGATGGTTTTCGGGGCCAATACCTATCGGGCGTTCGCGCAGATGCTGGCGTCGAGCACCGAGGAGTCCGACGTGCGGGATGCATGGGTCACCCGGATGAGGAGCATGCCGGCAACGGTGGTGTCGACCACACTGAAGGGACCGCTCGACTGGCCGGACGCGACCCTCGTGAGCGGTGACGCCGTCGAGGTCGTCGCTCGGCTCAAGGAGGAGTCCAATGTGCCGTTGCGCTCGCACGGCAGCCTGTCGATGAACCGGGCGCTGATGGCCGCCGGCCTCGTTGACCGCGTCCAGGTGACGCTTTTTCCGGTGATCACCGGGCAGACCGGAGATGAGCCGATCTTCCGGGGTGCAGCTGACTTCGACCTCGAGCTGATCGACAGCCGGACCCTCGACGGCCGCATCCAAGAACTCATCTACAGGCCCACCCTGCATGTCTGAGTCCGTCCATCCGCACTAGGCCGTGGAAGATGAGCGTGAATGGGCCAGTCACCTGCGCTCCGTTCAGATGGTCGCGAGCGCACAGCCTCGATGATCTCGCTTGGCTCGATGCCTTGTAGATAGGCCGACGTCGTCCCGAGGTCGGTATGGCCGAGCTGGCGCTGGACGATGTTGACCGCGACGCCCTCGCGGGCGAGCTCGACCGCATGCGCATGGCGCAGTTGGTGGGGGCGAACCGGCGGCGGACGCTCGCCTCGGTGGCGAGCTGGCGCACGTACGGCTGATGCCTTCGGCTCGCTGGCCGGGCGGTAATGAATCCGTCCAGTGGGAGCGAAAACGGTTCGGGCGGGTTCGGGGGCTGACGATGTCTCGAGTGGCCCGCTTCGGGTCGGACCGAAAGACTCACCATGACCCGCTGTTTTCGTCTCCTCCTGTCCGTCGTACTGACGCTGACAGCGCTTCTGGCAGTGTCAGCGCCGGCCGGTGCCGCTCAGCTCGATCTCGTCGGAAGCAGCACCTCGGGGTCGGCGAGCCTCTACCCCTACCAGCAGTGGGTGGACGACAGCTACGCGCCCACCTACCCGGGCGTTGTGCAGCTCACCGTTTCGCCCGCGCTGTTCAGCTGCGGCACCGTCGCGGGGGCCGTCGGCTGCACCAACTTCCCCGCCTGGCCGTTGGCGGCGGCGACCGCCGCCGCGACCCCGCCGCAGGTGGAGATCGATATCGGCTACGGGGCCTACCAGGCGCACGAGTACGAGATGCACGAGCTCGGGCACGTGTTTGACGCCGCTGAGATGCAGGACCCGTCCCGCGCTGAGTTCATGGCGATCTGGGGACTGCCCGGTGGCGCCAGCGCCTGGTGGACGCCGTTCGGCAGCGAGCACGGCAGCGCCGGAGAGTGGTTCGCCGAGTCATACAGGGTGTGCGCGCTGTACGGGCCGCAGATGCCCTACCAGGCGTGGACGACCGACTCGGCGACCTATGGCTTCCCGGGTGACCGCGATTCGGCCAACCAGGACACCTCCTGCCGGCTCATCCTGCAGGTCGGCGCCGCGGCGGGCCTCCCCGCGCCGCAAAGCCCGACGGTGTACGCGACGCGCATGCTCGTCCAGGGGAGCCGCAAAGTGGCCGAATGCCGTGGCACCGACCTGCTGCTGCTCGGCGAGCGAGTGCGGTGCGAGAGAGCTGGCGGCGGGTACCCAGCCGGGCCGTGGCGCGCAGTGCTCCAGACCCGGGCCCTCGGCAAGGCGGAGCTCGGCCGCGTCCGCCTGACGGCCGTGAACGGCCAGCCGGCGTTCGCGCTCATCCGTCGCTAGCGAGCCGGGGGGTCGACGGCCTCGACGCGAAGTACCGCACCGACGCGGCGCTACCGGGGTCAGCATCGAACGCTGCGGCAATGAGGTCAGTCAACGGCCCGTCGCTGCCGCTGGGGAACGCCAGTCGGGCGGTCGGGGCAGTCACGGCGAGCGTGGTGCCCGTGTCGGGGTAGCTGACGATGTCGGGGAAGTTCATCTCGGATATGAAGAGGAGCCGGCAGGGCTCCGACGACGCGTTGCGCAGCCGGTGTGCGCCCCCGGGACCGCACGGGAACGAGACGACCTCGCCTGGCTGCAACTCACGAAACCCGTCCGGCGTACGCAGCTCCGGCGTGCCGCTGAGCACTATCAGCAGCTCCTCGTTGGCGCGATGAAAGTGGTAAGGGCTGCTGAGCGTGCCTGACGCGACCTCGACGATGCTCGCGCCGAGGCGCTGCGAGCCTGCGGCCGCGGCCAGCTTGGCGACGTGGTTGCCGCCTCTCTCGCCCTGCCAGTCGGGTTCGAACGCGTTGCTCATGCGCTAGCACCATAAAGCCCGCCAACAGCCGGCGAGGCCGGGGCCGGAGACACCCCCCACCGCACCGCTCGTGGTGGCCGATCGCGCGCTGGGTGGGAGGATGAGCGTGTCATGGTCGGAATCGCTCGCGACGAAGCGTCGCCGTTACTGGGTCGCCTTGAGGAACAGAGCCTCATGTCGTCGCTGTTGGACGACATTGCCGCGCGAGGCCAAGCGCTCGTGGTTCGCGGCGAGCCCGGGATTGGGAAGTCACACCTGCTGTCGATGTGCGAGCGAGCGGCGCGCGAGCGGGGTTGGGCGGTGCTGTCCACGACTGGTGTGCAGTCGGAGGCAAATCTGCCGTTTGCGGGGTTGCATCGACTGATTCGACCGGTTCGCGGTCGCGCGAGCGAGCTCCGCGACGTCCAGCGCGCCGCGCTCGATGCCGCCTTCGGCCTTACGGACGAGGCGGCGCCCGAGCATTTCCGAATTGCCATGGCTGCGCTTGACCTGGTGTCGGAGGCTGCGTCTGACGCACCGGTTCTGCTGGTCGTCGATGACGCACAGTGGCTCGACCCGCCGACCTCGGACGTGCTCGCGTTCGTGGCCCGGCGAATCGAGTCCGACCCGATCGTCCTGCTGGCGGCCATTCGCGACGGCTACCCGTCGGCGCTCGGCGATGCGGGGCTGCCTGAGCTTCGTCTCGCCGGTCTCGACGACGCCACGGCGGGTGCGTTGCTGGACGTGTCGGCTCCTGGCCTCTCGCTTGCGTCACGGGCCCGGGTGCTGCGGGAGGCAGCCGGCAATCCGCTTGCGCTCCTCGAGCTTCCAACTATGTCCCGCGAGGACGAGCAAGAGCTGCCGGGTGGCCTGCCGCTGAGCGACCGGCTCGAGCGCGCGTTCGCCGCGCGCACATCCGAGCTGCCTGACGCGACTCGCCTCGTGCTGCTGGTCGCCGCTCTCAACGACTCAGACGCATTGAGTGAGATCCTGGCGGCTGGCAGCGCCGTAGTCGGTGCAGATTTCGACCTTGACGTCGTGGCGCCCGCCGTCGGGGCGGGGATCGTCAAGGTCGATCTGCAGACGCTTCGTTTTCGGCATCCGCTGATGCGATCCGCAATCGCGCAGAGCGCGGCGTTGGAGGACCGCCGGCGCGCTCATCAGGCGCTGGCGACGGTGTTGGCTGATGAGCCCGACCGCCGTGCATGGCACCGTGCTGCGTTGCAGGCCGGTGAACACGAGGACATCGCGCTCGATCTCGAAGCTGCCGGGGAGCGGGCGCGGCAACGCGGCGCGGTCGCCGTGGCGGTAGCGGCGATGACACGCGCCGCGGAACTCAGCGAGCCGGCATGCCGGAGCCGTCGGTTGCTCGCTGCCGCGAGCCTTGCTGTGGAGCTGGGGCGGCCTGGGGTTGTCGCGCCGCTGCTTCGTGAGGCCAGAGAGCTCGACCTTGGAGAGTTGGAGCGCGCACGGCTGACGTGGATTGAGGAGACAGTTTCTAATCGCCCATTGGGCGACGTCGAGCACTTGCGGTCTTTGATCGCCGCGGCGGAACGAGCCGGCGCTGCCGGTGACCACGACCTGCACGTCGATTTGCTGTGGCTGGTCGCCTCGCGCGCCTGGTGGCGCGATCCCGGCCCCGACGCACGAAACATCCTGATCGACGCATCACGCCGGCTGGGCGGTATCGATGCCGAGGATCCACGCATTGTTGCGGTGCACGCGTATGCGGATCCGTTGGGTCATGCGACCGGCGTGTTGGCGCGGCTGCGCCGGGAGGCGCAGGACGAGCGGATTGACGCCGACGCCGCACGGTTCTTCGGCCCGGTCGCGGTCACCGTCGGCGCTTTTGACTTCGCCACCGATTTCCTAGCGGTGGCGGTGGATGGTCTGCGGACGGAGGGGCGATTGGGGCATCTGCCGAGGCTGTTGGCCCTGTACTCGATGATGGCTGCTCGCCTCGGGCGCGTGGGACGAGGCGATCCCCGCGGCCGAGGAAGCGAAACGTCTCGCCGAGGAGTTCGCGCAACGACGCTGGCAAGCGGCGGCCGACACGGTCATCTCGCTCGTTGCGGCGATGCGCGGCGACGAAGAGATGGCCGAGCGCCTGGCAGCCGAGGCGGAACTCATCGGCGAACCGCTCGGCTCAAACAGCACGGTCGCGCTTGCGCAGTTCGGCAAGGTGTTGGCCGCGCTCGCTTCTGGCCGCCACAGCGACGCGTACTCGTCCGCTGACCGGCTGTTCGACCCGGCCGACTCCGCGTACCACCCGGTGATCGCCTCGTGGTTGATCGCGGATCTCGCCGATGCCGCGCGCCACATCGACCGGCTCGATGCAGCGCGAGCGCGCGTGGCGGAGCTCGAGGCGACCCTGGGTGAGCGGCCTGGCACGTGGATCGGCTTGGGCCTGCAACATGCGCGCGCGCTACTCGCGGAGCAGGCACAGGCCGGCAAACGGTTCGAGGAGGCGCTGTCGGGCGATCTGGCACGGTGGCCGTTCCAGCGCGCACGGATCGAGCTCGCTTACGGCCAGTGGCTGAGACGTAACCGCCGTGTCGCGGAGTCGCGCGGCGTGTTGCGTGCCGCGCGCGACACCTTCGACGCGCTGGGATGCGCGCCGTGGAGCGACCAGGCGCGGCGCGAACTGCGTGCGGGTGGCGAACGGAGCCGCCGTCGCGTTGTCGAGGCGCGCGATCAGCTCACCGGGCAGGAACTGCAGATCGCCCAGCTTGCGGCTAAGGGCCTGTCGAACCGCGAGATCGGCCAGCGGCTGTATCTCTCGCATCGCACGATCAGCACGCACTTGTACCGGGCGTTCCCAAAGCTCGGCATCACTTCGCGAGCTGAGCTGAATGCGGCGCTGACGCCAACAGAAGTGCGCGGCTGACGCCGTCGGTCACGGGCCGGTAGGGCCGGGAACGGAGTGCCTGCAAATGCCGCCGGTCGTAGCACCGCCCCGCCTGCTACGTACGTACGCGACCGAAAATGTCGTCATCTGACGCACGCGTCCGGGCGGGCCAGCGGGCAGAGTTGCGGCTGACAAATCGGCCTCATTCTCAGGTCGAGTAACGATTAGGAGATAGATCATCGTGACTGGTGTGCAGAACATTGTTCTCGTCCACGGTGGGTTCGTGGATGGGTCTGGCTGGCGAGGTGTATACGACGTGCTGACCGCCGACGGCTTCAATGTGAGCGTCGTGCAGAACCAAACGCTGTCGCTCGAGAGCGACGTCGAGACAACGACCAACATGCTCGATCTCCAGGACGGTCCGGCGATCCTGGTCGGCCACTCCTACGGAGGTGCGGTGATCAGCGAGGCCGGCACGCACGATTCGGTCGCCGGGCTGGTCTACATCTGCGCGTTCGCACCCGATCGGGGTGAGTCAGTCAGCACGCTGCTCGCCGGCCTGCCCCCGGACGGTCCGGTGCCGCCCATCCTCCCGCCACAGGACGGGTTCCTGTTCCTGGACCGCGAGAAGTTCGCGGAAGCGTTCGCCGCGGATGTCCCCGCGCCTGAGGCGGCGTTCATGGCCGACTCGCAGGTCCCGTGGGGCGTCGAGGCGCTCAACGGCGCGGTCACCGAACCGGCCTGGCGCACCAAGCCCACCTGGTACATGGTCACGACCGAGGACCACATGATCCCACCGCCCCTACAGCGGACGATGGCCGCGCGGGCCGGCGCGACGACGACCGAGGTGTCGGGCAGCCACGCCATCTACGTCTCCCAGCCCTCCGCCGTCGCCAGCGTGGTCACGCAGGCGGCACGGACCGTGGACGCCGCGAGTTCCGTGGCCTGAGCTCATCCCGGGGCCGGCAGGACGCCCAACGTCCTGCCGGCCGCCGGAGAACGCGGGCGGTCACGAGGAGGAATCATGAGCCAGGACATCCAGCTTTACCCCCAGCCCGACGCGACTCACGTCGAGCACTCGGTTCGTGACCGGGTCATGGCTGAGCGGGTCGCGGTTCTCGGCACCGGAATCATGGGCGCGCCGATGGCGCGCAACCTGCTGAAAGCGGGCTTCCAGGTACGTGTCTGGAACCGCACCCCCGGCAAGGCGCGCGTGCTGGCCGCCGACGGGGCGGAGCTGGCCGAGACGCCCGCCGACGCGGTGCGCGATGCCGCGTTCGTGATCACGATGCTCACCGACACCGCCGCGGTCCTGGCCGTGATGGGGCAGGCGGCGGAGTCGGTGCCGCACGGCGCCGTCTGGCTCCAGACCAGCATGGACACGGACGCCGAGCGCGCCGCCGGGCTCGCGCGGGGCCACGGGATCACGTTCGTGAACTCTCCCGTGATCGGCACCAGGGAGACGGCCAAGCATGGCCGGCTCGTCGTGCTCGCGTCCGGACCCCGCGACGCCCTGTACCGGGCACAGCCGATCTTCGACGCGATCGGGTCAAAGACCGTCAGGCTCGACCCAGGGGCCGGCCGAGCGAACCGCATGAAGCTCGTCGTGAGCGCCTGGGCCTTGGGGCTCGCAGAAAGCCTCCGCGCCCAGCTAAGCCGCGCAGCGCGCTGGGGTGACGGCTAGGCCGTGGGGCGGTAGCGGACGTCGGTGAACGGCCACTCCGTCACGAGCCAGTTCGCAACGGCATCGTGCACGGGCAGGTCTAGCTCCGCACAGTTTGCGCTGACCCAGGACTGCACCCGCGCGACCCGGGAATCCGCCCGCGACGGGTAGATGTACACACATCCGATGACTCGGTCCCGATCATCGAGGACCGTATACGTAAAGCCCACACGTCGTTGAAAGTCCTCCGCGTGGCGCTCCAGGTCCCGCAGGTTCTCCGCGAGTGAGAGCCCCCCGACGGGCGGCCATCCACCATCCGGAAAGCCGGGAGTGGCGCGGATGTGGTCGATGCTCGACGTCCAGGCAGTGTGATCGACCTCGTTGTGCTGGGGCCCGAGTGGCTCCAAGCGGAAGCCCGGACCCACGAGGCCCTGGGGAACGACAAAGTCATCCGGGACGAACGACACTCACTTACTCGGTCGGCATTTCATCAAACGGCCACCGATCTGTGATCGCCAGCGAGTCCGACCCAGGCTCAGCCACGAGCGAGTCGCGTTGCACGACTCGGAGCAACATGCCCGCCTGCGCATAGAACCGCCCCATGTACGGGACCTTCCGGCGCCGCTTTCCGACCAGCCGGAGATCCAGCAGCCCCTGATAGAGACTCTCGCCGCAGATGTTCTGGACTTTGCCGATCTCCTTCTTACTGGTCACCTTCGTGAGCGGCGCGCCGGTGCTCATGTTAGTCACCCAGGACGGCCAGACCTGCTCGGCGCTACGGCCCTCGACGATCGGCCCGAACGGCTGCCCTCCAATAGCAGCTATCGCTTCGGCGTCGATCATCGCGAAGTAGCCGTACGCCACCGTGACCATCACGAGACGGCGGACAGCGGGTTCGTGCTGCCCGAGGTCGGGTAGCGCTCGGCCGAGCGGCGGGACTCGATCTGAAAACCGGCCGACCGACGTGCCGTCACGTGGCGGATGAAGCTCAGAGGTGACCATCCGCGTTACGCATGGCGTCATGCTCGCCGCCTCGGTCAAGCGACGGTCGTCGCGCACGTAGTCGAGCCAAGCCGCGTCGATGCTCTCGGCCATGTCGGATGCCAGCACACGATCAAGAACACTCACGCACGCAGCAGCGAACTCATCCATAGGCCGACACTAACCGCACGGGCGCCCGCAGCGCCAATCGCGGAAGCATTCAAATGCCCGAGCGAACCCGTTGGCAACGAAGCTCCGCCTAAGGTAGGCCCCCGCCGACTGCGGCGAGCATCGGACCGATGAAACGATGAAACGCGGCCTTTGCAGGCGATTCGCCGATGGGCGGTACTCATGGAATCTCAAGACCACGAGGCAGCCGCAGTCGATCACGCTCCTACGAGGACGCGATCTACGGCATCTGCGCCTCCGCGTCGGCGCAGGTCGCGGCTGTCGCGGTCCTGAGCCGAGCCAGATTCGTCGCGGTTGTCGCAGATCGACGCGATGCTGGACGACCGCGTCGGCGACGCGCTGGCGCTGGTGAACAACGGCAACGGCAACGGGAGCGCTCCCCACAACGAGTAGAGGCCCGACAAGCGGGCCTCTGGGGTACTGCGTTTCGATTGGCCTACGACGACGAAGGGACGTAGGCGACAATGCTGGGAAGTCCAGTGCAGGCTGTACCGGTTCCGAGCGAGGCAACCTTGCCAGTGGTGACGACGCAGATCGTGGTCGGCGTCGCGCCCGTGATATCGCCAGCCGGGCCCTGCGGTCCTGTGGCACCAGTCGGTCCTCGCTTGCCATCCGCGCCAGCCGGCCCGGGATCACCCTTGAGTGACTTGAGCCAGTCATTCTGACTCAGTACAGGACTGTCCGTTGTGGTGGAGGCGTACAGATCGTAAGCCGACATGCCAGTCGGGCCTCGCTTGCCATCCGCACCAGTGGGACCGGGGTCGCCCTTGAGCGCCTTGAGCCAGTCGTTCTGGCTCAGGACGGGGTTATCCGTGGTGGTGGATGCGTACAGATCGTAGGCCGACATGCCAGTCGGACCGCGCTTGCCATCCGCACCCGGAGCGCCGGGAACACCATCCTTGCCGGCCACGCCCTTGAGTGACTTTAGCCAATCACTCTGGCTCAGTACGGGGCTGTCAGTGGTTGTGGAGGCGTATGAATCGTAAGCTGACATGCCGGTCGGGCCTCGCTTACCGGGAGCACCGGGATCGCCCTGGGGTCCCTGAGCGCCGTCCGCTCCGTCGAGACCGTCGGCGCCATCGGCGCCATCGACTCCGTCCGCTCCGTCGAGACCATCGGCACCATCCTGGCCCGCAGCTCCGGTCCGGCCCTGGAAGCCGCGTGGCCCGCGGACGACCCTGGCGCTGTGCGCCACGGTGCGCGTGGGAGCGTGGTGGACGTTGGAAGCGGCTGCAATGCCGGTACCTCCGAGCACGGTGCAGGCGGTGCCCACGGCGAGGAGTTTTCCGCTGATTTTCATAGTGATCCGTTCGTTTGGGCCGGCCAACGGGCCGGAATCTTTCGACTCCGGCCCGCTGAGAGTTACCGCTGTCGTGATTTACGAGACCGGGTAAGTGGCGATGGCCGTGAAGCCGGTGCCCTTGGCGTTGATGTGAGCAACCATCGACGTCGCCGAAGCGCCGTTGAAGTCGGAGTTCCAACCGGCAGGCCAGTTGATCGTCTGACCGGCGACGTTGGCGAACTCCGGGGCAGGCTTGCCCGTGGTCGGGTCCGTGATCTTGACCGTCATCTTGTCCTCCACGAAGCTGTTGGCCGGGTTCTTGGCGACCTTGACAATGTGGGTGCCGACGATGTTGAACTGGTCAGCGACGGGACCGTACTGGTCGTTGTACTGCGCCGTGTACGGCGTCATGGTGCGACTGGGGACGACGGTGCTGTGAGCCGCCATCGAAACGGCGGGGACGGCGAGAGTCGCGACGGTTGTCGCGGCGATGATGAGCTTGCGCATGGTCTTTCCTTTGGCTTGGTTATGGGCAGGTGACCCCGCCCGACGGAGCCGCCCGTAGGCGGCCCTCTCGGCCGAGCAATCAGCTCCGCGGTCCCGCTTGATGCGATAGCATGTCTGCTGGCGTATATGCTAGCAGCTTAGCTAGCACATGGAACCTCTTCTTACGAAGCTCTTCGCCGCGACACTGATAGCATTCGCGCTGTCGCTTACGCTAGCATCAGCGCTAGCGACCAATCATCTCCGACCTATCGGTAACCCACCACCATGCCCATGACCCGCACCACGATCAGCTTCACTCGCGAGGGCATGAAGCTGATCCAAGAAGCCGCCAAACGCCAAGGCTCCAGCGTCTCGCAATTCGTCCGCGAAGCCGCGCTGATGCGCGCGACGATGGCCGCCGACGACAACCCGTATCCCATGCGCGCCCTCGCCGCGCAACTCCGAGCGATCGGCGATCAGGGCTACGCGCTGGCCGAGAAGGCGACGAAGGTCGCTGAGGAAGAGGCTGAGCGGAAGCACTGATGCCCGACAAGACAGCCACCAGTTTTACGACTGCTCGATGGCCCTGATCTCACCCACCCAGCGGCCGGCCGCTGGGGTATCGGCGTCGGGTCGTTCCTCCACAAGCCGCGCTGACCGGCCCACCAGCTCCTAGGACGACCCGAGGAAAGCGATTTCCACCAGACTTGGCGACTTGTAGCTCGTAGCACCAACGCAGTCAAGCGTTTGCTCCAGGGCGTCCGCAATCTGGGTGTAGCCGCGATCGTAATCGCAGGCATATGCAAGCCCTTCGATGATCCCAGCGCGGAACCTCTTCGGATGAGACGGCAAGTGCTTCTTCACTGTGTTCCCGAACCCGAATAGCGCGCTTACACGTAACCAAGCCAAACGTGTGCAAATACTCGGTCTGGGTCTGCACACAAGTGTTTCCGTTCGCTTGCTTCGCGACCCCGTTGGAACCGCCGTTGCCCGACCTTTTCCCCTTGCCTTTACGCGGCTAGCTTGTTGACGAAGCCGAGCCGGGGCACTCACCAAACATCTTCATCGGCTTCGTAGGCTCTATGTAGACGCAGAGCCTGCCGGGTAGCGCAGACCCTTGTTGTGGGGCGGACGCCCGGCGTGGAAGGCGGCCAACGTCGCAGGTGAACGACGCCGACCAGCAATGTCGACGAGCACGGTCGATGGCATGAGGCCCGCCATCAGGCGATGGTCCCGCTCCCGCGATCGCCCCGGTTAGCGGACGATCGCATCTCGCGCAAAGCAAACGCGAGCACAGCCAAGGGTCGCTGGTTCCAGAACCGCCAGTCTGCCTACGCAAGCTGCTGAGCTGCGGGAGCAACGACTCGCTCATGCTTGTCGACGAGACGCGGAAGCTCCGAGTCGGCTGTGTTCGCGTGGCAGTTGCGTAGGCACCGACGGACGAGGTCGCCAGGCGGAGAGCCCCGCTCGATGCTCGCTTTCGCGTGAATGTGGCCACCCGGCTCGCGGTGGTCACGCTGGTGGATGACGCCTGGAGCGGCAGTCCCGGTGTCGACGCCGTCGTGACCGTTTGTGCTTGCGGCTTCCCGACGTTCAGTTTCGCGTCCGGAGGGGCGATCGGACGGATCCGTCTGCGACGAGGACCGTGCGCGCTTGTGACTGTGAGCAGGGACGCTACCCGTCTGGGTGGTTTAGCGTTCCGTTCGGAACGGCACGTGCATCGTTGACCGGTTCTCGGCGCTAACTGGTGTGGGTTCGTTCCCGAACTGCGCGGCGTGCACGTTCGAATACTTCTGCGTCGCCGTTGAGGATGAACGTGGTGTTGGCCGCGGCGAGGAGTGCTTGGAGTTCGAAGGCGAGCTGCGCGGGAGCGAGGGTGCGGTCGAGCTCGTCGAGCTGCTGAGCTTCGCGAGCGAGTCGTTCGAGGATCTGCAGCCAGTCCTGGCGTTGTGCCGCGATCGAGTCGCGGGCGGGTCCCGGCCAGGAGCCGACGTCCGCCGCGGCTGCGGAGAAGAAGCAGCCGCCGGGAAAGACCCGGCGCTCGATATGGGAGAGGTACGTCTCGCAGATGGCGAGTAGGCGCTGGATTCCCTTCGGCGCGCTGAGTGCGGGGCGGAGCACCTCCTCGACGAAGGTCCCTCGGGCAGCGTCGATCGTGGCCAGCTGCAGTTCTTGCTTGGAGCCGAAGTGGGCGTACAGGCCGCTCTTGCTCATTCCGATCGCGTGCGCGAGGCCGCCGATCGTGAGACCGTCGAGCCCGACGATCGTCGCGAGTCGCGCGGCCTCGTCGAGGATCGTTGCGCGGGTTCGCTCACCCTTTGTCTGGATCGGTGTGGTGGTCACCCCTTGCAGGATAAAGCACGGTCGTGCTATTCTCGGGGGAGCCTGAATAGCACGAACGTGCTTTTCTTGCCTACGGGGGAGATTCGATGGAGACGGACTATCTAGTCGTCGGAGCGGGTGCGAGCGGCCTCGCGTTCGCGGACACACTCGTCGCGGAGGCGGACGTCGACGTGACGCTCATCGACCATCGGACCGCGCCGGGCGGCCACTGGTTGGATGCGTACTCGTTCGTCCGTCTGCACACGCCCTCGGCGTACTACGGGGTGAACTCACTCCCGCTCGGCGAGGATCGCGTGGACCGCGTCGGTGAGAACACCGGCTATTACGAGCGGGCGACCGGCGCGGAGGTCCGCGAGCACTTTGCCAACGCGGCCGCGCGGCTCGCCGCTACAGGAAGGGTGCGTCTCCTCCTCGAGCATGTGCACGAGGGTCGGGACGCCGACGGCGAGCTTGTCCGGGATCTCAGAACCGGCGCGGTTCATCGCGTCACGGTCCGGCGCAAGGTCGTCGACGCGCACTACTTGGAGGCGTCGGTCCCGGCCACGCACACGCCGACGTTCGAGGTCGCCGACGCCGCCGCGGGTGATTCCGATCAACGATCTTCCAGCCGGCGCCGACGTCACCACGTCCTACACGGTGCTGGGGTCCGGCAAGACCGCCGTCGACGCATGCATGTGGCTGTTGAACAACGACGTCTCACCGGAGCGCATCCGCTGGATCCGGCCGCGCGAGGCCTGGTTCCACGATCGTGCCCACTTTCAGCCGCTCAAACAGGTCGGCGCGATCATGCACGGCATCGCGCTCGACGCCGAAGCGGGAGCGCAAGCGAAAGACCTCGGGGACCTCTTCCAGCTCCTCGAGGAATCCGGCCGACTCGTCCGCATCGACCCGTCACAGCCAGCGGTCATGTACCGCACGACGATGCTGAGCGCGCGGGAACTGCAGGCCCTGCGGCAGATCGACAACGTCGTGAGGCTCGGGCGCGTTCGCCGCATCGAGGCTGATCGAATCGTCCTGGAGCGGGGAGAAGTCGCCACAGGCCCAGAGGTTCTCCACGTCGACTGCACAGCGCGCGGCCTGCGGGACGCGCCCGCCACGCCGATCTTCGGACCGCGCCAGATCGTGCTCCAGCAAGTGCGACACGGCTCACCGACCTTCAACGCCGCGCTCACGGGCTTCATCGAGGCACACCGCGACAACGACGGCGACCGGAACCGGCTCTGCCCACCCAACCCGTACCCCACCAGCACCGCCGACTGGCCAGGGATGATGTCGCGCACGTGGCGAGCCGAGCGGCGATGGCTGGGCGAACCCGACCTCGCCACCTGGGTGTCCCAGAGCCGGCTCAACCTTCTGCGGGCATTGCCTGAGCACCTCGCCGACGCTGCCGTCCAGGCCGCAGTCAACCGCTATCTGACCCACGTCGGCTCCGCGACCGAACGACTCGAGTCCGGTCACGCGCAGATGACCGCAAGCGCAACGTAGGCACCCATCTCGATGTCACCCCGTGTGCACGCCCATACGTTGCTACTGAAGTCACAGAGAACCAACCAGGCAGAACACCATGCAGCAGTATGCACGCCCGTCCCGCAACGGCTGGCGTCGAATGGCGATCTCGAGGCGGCCGCCGACACGGTGATCGTCGGCGCCGGCCCGGCCGCGGCCTCAGAGCACCTGGCGCTCCGAGTCGGCTGACGCATCACACGAGGGCCCACACGCCCGCGCGATCGACTTCATCGCAACTACCACCCACCAACGAATCAAAGGAGAAGCACCGTGCCACTCATCAACGTTAAGGTCATCGAGGACGTCTTCACGCCCGAGCAGAAGGGCCAGATCGTGGAGCGCCTCACCGACGCCATGGTCTCGATCGAAGGGGAGAACATGCGCGGCGTGACCTGGGTCGTCGTGGAGGAGGTCCGCAGCGGCGACTGGGGCATCGGAGGCAAGGCCCTGCGCACGGAGGACGTCCGGGCGCTGGCCGCTGGAGCGCCCGCCCAGTCGCAGTCGGCCTAGGACCATAGATCGGGCAATCGCCTAATGGCGGCGCCGACGCCTCAGACCCAGCGTCGGCCCGCCGCCTGACCACGTCAAAGCACCGGGGCGCGCGACCCCAGCAGTTCCAGCGTGGTCGGAAACCCCGAGCGGGTGCATTCGTCGCAATCGGGCTCCACCCGAGCCGCGGCCGCAGGCTTCCGGATCCACACGGCAGAGCGGAAGTGCGACCTCCGGATTGCGCTCAGGACGACCAGGACCCGCGGACGGCGGCGAGCTTCTGCTCGGCCTCAAAGGGGAGCGCCACCGATCGTCCGCGGAGACGACTGGCCTGCTGCTCAACTAGAACTCTCCCGCGCGCTAGGGCAAGGGTGTCTGCATAGGCACGCGCCCAGTCCTAGTCCAATCGAAGCCCGCGAGTGCTTTCGCGTGAAAGCGGCCACGCGGGTCGCCGCAGTCACGCTGGTGGATGACGCCTATCGCGGCAGAGCTGTTCTCGGCGCCGTCGTGCCCGCTCCGGTGCTTGCAGCTTTCGGGATCTTCGGCCCAGCACCTCGAGCTTCGGTCTGAAGGATCCATCCGCGTGCGGCGTGTGCGCGCTTCTGGCGAATCTCTCGGGCGGCTCGAGAAAGCGTCCAAATGGTTCGTTTTCTCGAGCCGGCTCGCTCGATCCGCCCGTTACGTCGCGTCGGCGAGCCGGCCGGTTGTGAGCCACTCACAACTCGTTCCGTTTGTGCGACAGCGTCCCGGGCGGCCCCTTGCGCCGCCACCCCTGAAGGATGAGAATTCCTGGTGCCGCCGGGCCGAGGCCGGTGAGGCGTGGTGCGGTAGTTAGAGCCCGTGCGACAGCGTGACCCAGGAGCCTGTGGAACCGTTGATTGCTGCCATGAGCGCGAAGGCCAGCTTCATAGCTGGAAGGCTCCTCCCGGCGGCACACACCATCCCGTCGACCGGGGAGCTCGCCAGCCTCAGCTGACAACCGAACGCGCTCACCCAGGCCCGGCCGATGGCCGGGTCCGCGTTTGCGCGCACGTTGCCGGCTGGCCACCCCCTGTGATTCACAGGCCAGCCTCCGCGGATCGCTGGACTGCGCTAGTTGGAGCGTCGGCCGAGGCAACGAGCCTGTCGGCGTTCCCTCAGCAGGCTTCCTGATCGGTGCTGAACCAGCATGCTCCACTGGGAGCACCGGGTGCGAGAGTCCCGGACTTTCACCCCGCTGCAGGTGTTATGCGTGCGAAGGCCGCGGCCGTCCGCCCCTACTTCTTCCCGCCACGCCCGAACCGCGACGTCCGGCGGCTCAGCCTCATCCGCGGCCTCGGCGCAATGTTGCGGCGCGCCTGGCGCGCGGGTGATCCGCGGATGACCTCACTGCGTATAAGGGTGAGATGTCTACGAGGTGCGATGCGACGCTTGAACCCGTGACCACCCGGCGCTCGCCGCTAGCGAGCGGCTCGGTCCGCGAGCATCTCTTGAGAGGCGCGGCCGGCCTCGTTGCCGCGGTTCTCGCGGTCGTCCTGGTCGCGGTCGTTGGTCCGATCTCACTAGCGCTCCTGCCCGTCACCGCGCTGGCCTGGCGGGGCTGCCCCACATGCTGGACGGTCGGCTTGCTCGGCACGCTTGCAGATGGCCGCGCTCGGCGTGGCTGCTCCCGTTGCTGAGCGGTCTACCGGGCGACGACACTTCGATTCGCCGATAGCGGGGCTCACGAGATCGCCTGCGCAAACGGCGCGTTGCCTACGGACCGCGGCCGGCGTCTACCGGCTGGATGACGCCTGATATGGAGGGTCGTGTGTCAAGAGTTGCGTCACGACTTTCCTGCTTTCTCTGGTTGGGGTTGGGTGAGGTGTGGTCGGCTGGGTGGGTGGCGGTTCGGCTGGGTTTGGATTAGGTGGGTCCCTGATGCGATTGGGATGTCGCTGATCTAACCTCGCGGAAGACTTCAGGAGGGACATCATGAGTCCGTCGGGTTCCGAGATCGATGACGTAGCGCCGGTCCGGGTTGTGTCCGGAGTGGTCGTGGCGCGGGCGGGTGGTGTCTTCCTGTGGCCCGGTGTCGACGTGCCTTGGCGGCTCGTGTTCGAGGTGCGTTGTTGACGGCGTCGCCTTCTCCGCCGGCGGTGTCCGCGAGCTCCGGGGAGCATCCTGGCCGGCGTGAGCAGACACGCGCCCGCTATCCAGACGTGGAGGGGTACGCCGAGCGGGATGGGGTGCGTGTGTTTTACGAGGTTTACGGTTCGGGCGAGCGGACGATTCTGTTGCTCCCGACGTGGTCGATCATCCATTCGCGGTTCTGGAAGGCGCAGATCCCGTACCTCGCGAGGCATTTCCGTGTGGTTACCTTCGACGGGCGGGGCAACGGGCGCTCGGACCGCCCGGTTGGCGCGGAGGCGTACAGCACGACCGAGTTCGCGGGCGACGCGCTGATGGTCATGGACGCCACCGCCACCGAGCGCGCCGCGCTGGTGGCGCTGTCGTCCGGCGCGCTGTGGGCAACCGTTCTCGCGGCTGATCAACCGGGGCGCGTTGAGAGCATCGTTTACGTTGGCCCCGGGGTGGCGCTTGTGTCCAACCATCCTGAGCGCGACGTTTCACCGTTCGAGGACGCGCTCGAGACCGACCCGGAGTGGGTCGAGGCTGCTGGTTTGTTGCAGCGCGATTACGTCGGCTTCCTGGAGTTCTTCTTCGGGCATTGCTTTAACGAGCCGCATTCGAGCAAGCAGATCGAAGATTGCATCGGCTGGGCGCTTCAGACGACACCACAGACGATCCTGGACACGATCCTCGGGATCGGAATCCCCCGCGAGGAGTTGTTCAGACAGACCTGCGCGCGGGTGCGGTGCCCGACACTCGTGATCCAAGGCGACCGTGACCTTATCCGTCCGCCCGCACAGGGCGAGGCGCTCGCGCGAGCGACCGGCGGAGATCTCGTCGCGCTCCATGGCTCTGGTCACATTCCCCTGGCCCGAGACCCGGTGAGGGTCAACGTCCTGATCCGCGAGTTCGTGGAGCGGCGGCGACCCAGCTCGGCTTGGACGCGCGCCAAGGCCCGCGGCCGGCGCGCGCTGTACATCTCCTCACCGATCGGCCTTGGGCACGCTCAGCGCGACGTCGCGATTGCCGATGAGCTGCGCAACCTCCACCCCGACCTGCAAATCGACTGGCTGGCGCAGCATCCAGTCACCGAGGTGCTCCAGGCCCGAGGCGAGCGGATCCACCCCGCGAGCGCCCACCTGGCCAACGAATCCGGCCACATCGAGTCCGAGTCCGCTGAGCACGACCTGCACTGCTTCCAGGCGTGGCGGCGGATGGACGAGATTCTCGTGGCCAACTTCATGGTCTTCCACGACCTGGTCTCCGATGAGCAGTACGACCTGTGGATCGGCGACGAGGCGTGGGAGCTTGACTACTACCTGCACGAGAACCCAGAGCTCAAGAGCGCCGCATATGTGTGGCTGACGGACTTCGTCGGATGGCTGCCGATGGCAGACGGCGGCGAACACGAGGCATTCCTGACCGCCGACTACAACGCCGAGATGATCGAGCAGATCGCCCGGTACCCGCGCGTGCGGGACCGGGCGGTGTTCGTCGGCGACCCAGACGACATCGTCGCCGAGAACTTCGGCGCGGACCTCCCACCGATCCGCGATTGGACCGAGCAGCACTTCAGCTTCGCGGGCTACATAACCGGATTCGATCCGGCCAAGTTCGCCGACCGCGAGACGCTGCGAACCGAGCTCGGCTACCGCGACGACGAGCAGGTCTGCATCGTGACCGTCGGCGGCTCAGGCGTCGGCGCAGACCTTCTGCGGCGTGTGATCGCGAGCTTCCCAGAGGCCAAGCGCCTCGTCCCCGAGCTCCGCATGATCGTCGTCGCCGGACCGCGAATCAATCCAAACTCGCTCCCGATACACCACGGGCTCGAGGTCCGTTCCTACGTACACGACCTGTACCAGCACCTGGCCGCCTGCGACCTCGCGATCGTCCAGGGCGGCCTCACGACCGCAATGGAACTCACCGCCAACCGCCGGCCGTTCATCTACTTCCCGCTCAAGCACCACTTCGAGCAAAACCTTCACGTCCATCACCGCCTGAACCGCTACCGCGCGGGCCTGCGGATGAACTTCGACGATGCGTCCCCCGAAACGATCGCCGCGGCGATCGCCAACGAGATCGGCCGCGAGGTCAACTACCGGCCCGTCACAGCGGACGGCGCGGCGCGCGCCGCGACCACAATCGCGCGAACTCCTCTGAACCCAGACCGCGCTCTCCGGCCGCTCGGA
>CAWJMH010000008.1:0-410222 GCA_963843915.1 uncultured Solirubrobacterales bacterium | reverse complement strand
TGGGAAGTGGCACCTGACCCCTGATCACGTCCAGGGCGCAGCCGGGCCGTTCGACCGCTGGCCGAACGCCTGGGGATTCGACCACTTCTGGGGGTTCCTCGGCGGAGAAGCGGGTCAGTACGACCCGGTGATCACGCAGGACAACACGACCCTCGGGGTCCCGGAGGGCGAGGACGGAAAGGAGTACTACCTGCCCGACGACCTGACCGACCAGGCGGCCAGTGGCTGCACACCGTCCGCGCACAGGACCAGACAAAGCCCTGGTTCATCTACTACTCGACGGGGTGCTCGCACGCGCCGCACCACGTGCCGACGGAGTGGAGCGAGAAGTACCGCGGCAAGTTCGACCAGGGCTGGGACGCGCTCCGCGAGGACACGTTCGAACGGCAGAAGAAGCTAGGCGTGATCCCGCCCGAGGCGGTGCTCACGCCGAGGCCGGACGCGGTCCCGGCCTGGGACTCACTCTCGGAAAGCGAGAAGAAGCTCTACGCGCGCCAGATGGAGGTCTACGCCGGCTATCAGGAGAACGCCGACTGGAACGTGGGCCGGCTGCTCGACGCGATGGCGGAGATGGGCGAGCTTGACAACACGCTGGTGATGTACATCTTCGGCGACAATGGCGCGAGTCTGGAGGGCACGATCACCGGCTCGTTCAACGAGCTGACGATGCAGAACGGGATTGCGCTGACGCCCGAGCAGCAACTCTCGCTGATCGAGCAGTACGGCGGCCTTGACGCCTGGGGCACCGACGCGTTGCGCCCCACTACGCCTCCGCCTGGGCGTGGGCCGGGAACACTCCGTTCCAGTGGGGCAAGCAGGTCGCCTCCCACCTGGGCGGTACGCGGAACGGCATGGTGTTGCGTGGCCGGAGCGGATCAACGACGCCGGCAAGTTGCGTACCCAGTTCACGCACTGCATCGACGTCGGCCCGACGATCCTCGAAGCGGCCGGGATCCCAGAGCCCACGTCGTAGACGGGACCGCACAGAAGCCGATGGAAGGGACGAGCTTCCTCTACACCTTCGACGACGCAAGCGCGCCGGAGCGCCACACGGTGCAGTACTTCGAGACGGTCGGCAACCGGGCGATCTACAAAGACGGCTGGTGGGCCGCCTGCAAGCTCGACCGGATCCCCTGGGACCTTTCGCCGCCGACGATGGCGAGATTCGCGCCCGGAACTTATGACCCCGAGAAGGACACGTGGGAGCTGTACTACCTGCCCGAGGACTTCACCCAGGCCAACGACCTCGCCGCGGAACACCCTGAGAAGCTCGCAGAGCTCAAGCAGCTTTTCTGGGAGGAGGCCGAGAAGCACAATGTCCTGCCGCTGCTCGCCGCGTTCTCGTTCTTCTTCGGGATCCTGCCGCCGATGCCGACGATCACCACGTACACGTTCTACGGCGACGTCCAGAACATCGCCTCCGGGATGATCCCCCGCGTGTACGGACACTCGTACGCGATCGACGCCGAACTCTCGGTGCCGGAGCATGGCGCCGAGGGCGTGATCGTCGCCGAGGCGGACGAGATGGGCGGTTTCTCGCTCTGGGTCGACCAGAACGGCCTGCTTCACCACAGCTATTCGATGATGGGCGTCGAACAATACCAGCAAGTCTCGACCGAGCCGATCCCGACCGGGGACGTCACTGTCCGCATGCGGTTCGACTCCGACAGCCGGGAGCGCTTCGGCCGGCGGATCGGTCTCGCTCTACGCGAACGACCAGAAGATCGGCGAGGGCCGGCTCGATAAAACCGTAGCTCTCCGCTTCTCCGGCTACAGCGGCATGGACATCGGCCGCGACAACGGTTTGGTCGTCGACCGCGCCTACGCGGCCAAGGCTCCGTACGCCTTTACCGGCACTGTGAGGAAGGTCATCTTCGACCTCAAGCCGCCCGCCAGGCACGAGGACGACAAAGCCCTACACGAGGCCGCGGTCCACAGTGCCACCGCGCACGGCATCAGCGCCTAACGGGCGGTCCGATTCGAACACTCATCTCCCAACAATTGACGATTCTGACACCGGAGGAGAATGCAATGAGCCAAAGTCTCGTCGTCATTGACTTCCCGATTAAGGGCGCCGCCCACGCCAAGGCGCTACCCGAAGAGCTGCCCCCGTTGATGCCCGCTCTTGCGGACGCTCAGGACGAGCTCGGCACGGTGCATTTCTCCCGATTCATGGTCGAAGGCGACGAGAAGCTCCTGTTCCTTTCGGACGTTGACGGGGAGGTCGACCAGCATATTGAACGGCTAGTCGAGAGTGCCGGCCCGGTGTTTGACGTCATCTTCGACCCACGTCGACGACCCTCCAGCCACACCCGTCGCTAGTAATCCTGAGCGCGCCATCAAATGGCTGAAGCGTCATGTCCGCGAGCCTCTAGATACCTATTTCGCTTACGGGGACGCTTCGGTTCAGGACGTCCGGGAGTGCGCCCGTACGGCGGGCTTTACGGGGAACACCTCGCAGAACACATTGCTGACATACATGTCCTTCAAATCCCACCTCCAAGCCTTTGCCGTGAAACTGGTCGCCGGGGCTATGGTCGGCGAGAAGGGCCATGAGCCTCCGACTCGATTGGGACATTGCATGTGGCGCACTTTGTGCCGTTCGAGCACAATCACATAGGCTTCTTTACCGTCTTCGACGGTGACATGGAGAAGTACTTCCAGGACTTTGCTGATAAGACGTCTTTCGTCTTCGACGCTCTCTTTCCACATGTCCTTGGCGCGCCACCAACCCCGGTCGCCAAGAACGCTACGGCGTTCTACGAGTGGGGAGTGCAGAACAACTATCCGGCCATCGGTTTTTACAGCGCATATCCCGGTCCTCTCGGTTCAAGACGTCCGAGCTCTGCTGGCCGATCGCGCGTCACAGCCCGTGACCGCTTGATAGCGCCGAGTGGGACATGGACGAACCTATCAGACCCAGTTCCGGCGTTGGTCTCGTAGTACTACCTGCACGGAGCACCGGCGATGAGCGGGCCCGGGGCTCCTGCGCAGCTTGTTTGGTCGAGTCGCCGCCTGAAGGCTCGCGGGCCTCTACGGCGATTTGGCAGCTCCAGAAGAGACCGCGCTTGACCTCGCCGACATCCAGGGCTTCATTCTACGCGCCTACAGAATGCCGATGGTGCGGCATTTCTTGCTGACCGTAGGAGCTCCCGCACATGCACGCAGGACGCTGGGGCGGCTGGTGAACGGCGATGAAGCCGACGTCCCACAGATCACGACTGCCGAGGAGTGGCACGTGGGGTTCGGGCCTGGACCGGGAGACGATCCCGCCGCTGCTCCTCTACACAAGCCCGACTATTGCCTCAACATCGGTCTCACGTGGCCCGGCCTGGTGGCACTGGAGATAGATGACCGCGTCCCAACTCTGTCGTTCGAGTCATTTCGTGCTTTCGTCGAAGGCGCCGCGCACCGGGCGGACTTGGTCGGCGAAACCGGAGCAAGTTCGCCCGAGAACTGGGTCGGCGGTTTTGGAGAAGGGCATGATCACGTCCTGGTGACGCTGCACGCCATCGGCCCGGAGGCGATGGACGAACTACAGCGACAGGTTGTGCGCATGGTTTTCGGAGGGCGATGCCTTTCGCGAGATCTGGCGCCAAGACGGGATGGCGTTGATGGAGATGCAAGATGGCCGGCCTGTGCCTACCGCCAAGATCCACTTCGGGTACACGGACGGAATCAGCACGCCCACCATTCGCGGCGGCCCGGAACACTATCTCCCCGATCACCAGCAGCCTTGCGAGCCGTGGCTGTTCGTCTTACGGGAAGACGCTGAGAACTACGACGTTCCTGAGCCGCGGCAACTCGGCCTGAACGGCAGCTTCGCGGTCTTCAAGAAGGTCGAGACCGACGTCGTCGGCTTTGAACACTTCTTGCAGTCGAACAAAGACGAGATCGATCCGGAGCTGCTCGCCGCAAAGATATGCGGGCGATGGCGAAACGGTGTTCCTCTCGCCTTGTCTCCCGACACGGATAGCCCTGCCGGCGGGATCTCGCCCGAGCGGTTGAACGACTTCGGCTATGTCAATGACCATGGCTCGGGCGACCCGAAGGGAATCCGGTGTCCCGTCGGTGCACACATCCGCCGCGTCAACCCACGAGGTCAACCTGTTGCAGGCCAGGGGTTGCCGGGCGGCAGTAACAACTCCCACCGGCTGGTTCGCCGCGGCCTGCCATACGGGCCCGTCTATGAGCGAACGGGAAGCCGTACGACGGCGCTCGAGCGCGGGATGCTCTTTCATTTCATCAACTCCAACATCGAAAACCAGTATGAGTTCGTCCTGCGACATTGGGTCAACGACAGTGAATTCGCTGGGGCCGTTAGGCTTCATCCGAGGTCGAAAGATCCACTGATGGGCACGCAGGACGACGCGGAAAGCATTTTCGTCATCCCGCAGTCGAGTAGCGGCCCGCCGACCGAGGTGACTGGTTTTTCGAGCTTCGTTACGACCAAGGCCGTGGCGTATGTGTTTCTGCCCAGCGTCACGGCCATCAAGTTTATCGCGGACTTGGGGGAAGGCCTGTGATCCGCCAGCACCTCACCCAGGCGGGCGACGACCACGAGCAACACGCCGCGCTCGGACCCGCGGCTGCTGCAAGCCAGGTGCTCCGGGCGATGACGTGTCGATTGAGACCCGTCCCATAGATAGGTGGGACCGAAAGTGACCGAGCCGCGAACCTCTCAGCCCAACGAGGTCGAGCGTCGCCACGCGCAGCTCGTCAACGACGAATCGGTAGATCGTCCGGGAAGGTCCGTTGACGGCGCGTTTGCTGCTGGCAGATTCGCTGGCTGCGCGTGCGGCTGCCGGGATCATCGCAGCGGTCACCGCCTCGCTGGTCGAGAGCAGCCGGGAACGCTTCACCGCGCCGTCCGACGAGGACGATACGCGCCAGTTCACCGAGATCAGCGTCGATTTGCAAGGATCGAAGCGGCACTTGAGCAGCAGGCGTCCGAGAGATCAACCGATGGGCCCAGCCGACGACACCAGCTCGATCAGACCCGCGCCGAGCGAGGAGCAGGCTCGGGTAACCGGTCACGTTGGGGCGGTCGTGTATCGCGACCCCGAGCACGTCGCCGAGCGGCTCACGCAGTACACGGCCGATCTGCTCGGCAGGCCGTCGGTGGGAACGGGCTGAGTCCGTGCGCAGGGCCACCGTAGATACCGCTCCCGCAAGGATCGCACGGATCTGCGTCCGTCGGCGCACGTCGCGCGGATCGAAGGTGCGATCTCCGGCACTGGCTTCTTCATTGCACTCGTGCCCGGCTACCTCGGGTATCGCTCACAGGAGACGCGCATGACGCTGCGCACTGCCGCGCTCGACGGCCCCGACCCGCCGGAGCTGCGGACCTCGGCGGATATGCTCGCGCTGCGGCGCGTGCACTCGGACGTCGAGGCCGCGGAGGCTGCGCTGAGCTCGGTCGGCGACAAGGGCACTCCCGATCGTCCGCCACGCCGGCGATCGTCGCGCACGTGGGTTCACAGCGTCTACCCGCTGCTCATCTTCGGCGCCTTCATGTCACCGTCGGTCCCCGAGGAGGACACAGCTACGCGTGGCAAGGTCCTGGCGGTGTTCGGTCTCCTGTTGGGCGCGAGACGGCACGTATGAGCTACGAGCACGCGATCTCGGAGATCGTCAAGGTGGTCGAGGCGACCGGCGCGGGGATCATGGTCATCGGGGGGCTCGGGTCATTCGTTGTGTTCGCCGATCGGGCCCGGCGCACTGAGACGGCACCGGGGGCTTACCACGGACTGCGCCGGAACCTCGGCCGTTGCATTCTGTTGGGCCTTGAGGTCCTGATCATCGCCGACATCGTTCGGACCATCATCGTTGACCCCACGATTCAGAGCGTCACCGTCCTCGGCGTCATCGTCCTCATCCGGATCGGTCTCAGCTTCGCGCTCGAGGTCGAGATCGATGGCGTGTGGCCGTGGCGCCGGTGGCAGCTAGACCGCAGCCGTGACGCCAATGCACCGTCCGACGACCTGTAATCGAGGAGCGCCAAGGCGATCATCGAGCGCTATCGGCAATCCTTCGCCGCCCGAGCTGGGTAGGCCGTCCGGAGCAGACGAGGTACCTCGCTCGTGTGGCGTCCACGGGCAGGAGGGACAGAGCGCCGAATTTGTGCGCCGGGCGACCCGACTGCTCGTCGTGCTCCTCCCAGTCGGCCCCTGGCAGCGCGATGGCCAGCTTGTCCACGTCCCGATCGGCGGGCCGGGGCGGTCCTAACTCGGGCGCGGACGATCGTGCCGGGCGCCTGTCATCGGCCGCGAGATGCCGGAACGTGGCGACCCAGCGCGTCTGCGCAGCCGACCGCGTCCGCGCGCCGGCCCGACACGGCGCCGCACAGTGCCAGCCCCGCCGTGACAGCGGTCACGTGAGCCCGATGATGCCCTTGATGATCAGCAGTGCCCCGACGATGGTGAGTCCTCTGACGGCGAACATGTGCGAGTGCCGGGAGACCCAGGCCTTAGCTCGCTCGATCGCGCGAGGTGTCCACTCGGGGGCGATCAGGAAGCTGACGAGAGGAGCCTCGAGCAGCCAGAGCATGACCAAGTTGAAGCCGATCACCAGCAGCACCGTGACCGTGGTTGAGTAGTTCAGCTTGTGGATATTGTCCAGCCCCGCTAGGTAGGAGGCGCCAGGGAGGGTGAGCAGCATCCCAACAACGAACGTGGTCCGCGGAGATCCCTTGCTCAGCTCCCGCTGCCACGTCGGGGGACCCTTGTCAGGCTTTGCCGCCTTGCGCGCCCGCCGGCGTTGTGCGTAGCGCTCGTGACGTCCGCTCCAGACTACCCACGCGCCGACCAGCGCGATCGCACCCAGCGCGATATCGACTGCGGGACTGAGGGTGTTCTCTGTGGTGTTGGTCGTGCTCGAGCTAGACGCAGAGAACACGATCACCAGCCCGAGCGTGATGCTCGTCACGTACGCGCCGAGCAGATAGCCCAGCATCAGCTTCGCCGGGTTATCGAGCAGCAGCATCACCGTCGTAGCCGCGACTAAAGTCGGGTTGAACGACGCCGTCAGCGATAGAAGGATTACCTGGCCCATTGGCGTCGGGCGCGGAGCTTGACCGAGTTCTCCAGCGGATGGGTGGGGATGGCGGACAGCACACCTGTCGCATTCGGTCGCAAACGGTCGAGATTGCGAGGAGCGCCTAAATCGCGCCCGACCCCCGGTGCCTCGTGCGCCTGACCGCTGCCCGCTCGTCCCTCGTTAGGGGGATTACGTGTTCGTCTCGGCGTGGAGCTATCGCCGCAGCAGCCCCGGTCCGGGACGCCGGTCGCGGCGGTCCTCGCGCCTATCGCCGCGGTCCTCGCGCCTGTCGCCGCGGTCATCGCGGCGATCTTCGCGCCGGTCATGACGTCGCACGGGGCCAAGTAAGGCGGGTCGATCGCCTCTATCTCTGAACAGTCCCATCTTCATGCTCCTTTCAATGCGGCCTGACGGTCGGCTTCGACCGCGGCGATGAGCGCTTGGGTCGGGATCCGGCCGCTGCCCAGCAGCTCGCCGCCCGATTTGCGCACCGCAGACGCGAACGGCGCCGCCCACGTGTTCTCCCAGACTAGGACCGCGGCCGCGCTGCCCGGCTCAAGCGACGCGCCAATCTCCTCGATGTCCTCCTCGGCCAGCAGGATCGCGAGATCACGCTCCAGTGCGCGCAACTCGCCGATCTCGCGGTCGTCGGCATCGCGCAGCTCTGAGCCCACCACCGAGCCGTCCTCGTCCTTCATCACCATCACCAGGTCGAGTACGCGGACGGTCTGGCTGTCGATCAGCGCCTTCAGCTCGGTTGCCATCTCGCCCGAGAAGTTCGCCGTTTCCGCCGGGAAACCGACTACGAGGTAGTCGACCGGCCCGATCTCGTCGACGTTGATGTCGCTCATGTCTGCCCTCTCCGATCTGTGGACCCGGCATCCGCGGTGACCAACCGCCAGCGTGTGGGCCACGAGGTTGTCGCGACATCATCGCCCAAATACTCTCGCATGCGACCGGCTCGGAGCGATGTTCACCCGGGTGATTGACGACGACAGGTGATCCGGCGGCGGTCATTGGAATTAGGTCACCGACGGCCGCGCGGTGCTGCGGGGTGTCGCGACTGGTCTCTCTCGGCGTGAGATTGGCGTGCGGCTGCGCATCTCGCTGAACAATCTCGAGACCCATTTCCGTGTGCAGTAGCGCAAGCTGGGCGGCAAATCGCGAGCGGATGCGGTCGTGCGCGCGGAAGGACTCGGCCTGCTCGAGCTCAGCGAATCACCCGGGTGATCCCCCGCCCGCACGACCCAAACCGCGGCCGTTGCCAGGCATTCTGAGGCCCGCATGTCACTGCATCGTAACCGGGCCCGTGGAGGGCACAAGCCCCCTGGGTTTCTCGAATCCTTGACGTACCTGAGTGTTCACCTTCACTACTTGGCGGCGCTGCGGGCGGCTGACTGTGCTCGCCACACGGATCGCAAGCGGGGTCGGCGACCGACCGGCCACGGGCGCTGAGTCGCTTGTCACAGCAGAGCGTAATCGGACCGCAACGTGCGTTCGCCAATGTTGCCAGGCGCCCGCGACAGATCCCTGGCTCCCGGCACGTGATGTGGCTGAGGACGCGACGCCGGAACAGTTCGTGGCAGCTGACCTCGTCGATGGGGTAAGCGAGCGAGGACTCGAGACGTGAACCGTCTGCTTAATCCGGCTGAGGCCATCGCATTGGTCCGCTCGGAATCGATCCGCCCGTCGGGCCCCAGCGCGGCGCTGTCCCGCGCCTTGTCTGGCCGTCGGGCCCGACCGCATCGGGCGGCGAGTTGCCCGACCCGACCCGCGGCTTCGACGTGCGGCTCGATCTCCTCCCGGACGTCTCGTCCCGGATCTGGCGGCGGCTTCCGCGCGGGAGCCGCTGTGTGAGCCGACTGCCGGCATCGGTGAGGTCGTTGTGGCCGGATCCGGCCGCGTTGCGCCAGGACGCCGTCGCCGGGGTTCCGGGCGCGATCGCGAGCGTTCCCGATGGAATGGCTTCCGCCGTGCTCGTGGGCGTGAATCCGGTCTACGGGCTGTACGCCAGCATGGCCGGCCCGATCGGGGGTGGTCTTGCGGTCAGCACGCGGCTGATGGTGGTGACCACCACAACCGCCGCGGCGCTCGCCGCTGGCTCAGCACTGAGCGGCTTCTCCGGCGCCGACCGCCCCGAGGCGCTGTTCGTGCTGTCCGGGCTGGCCGGAGTGATGATGATCATCGCGGGGGTGCTGCGCTGGGGGCGGTTCACGCGCTTTGTCTCGGTATCGGTGCTGACGGGATTTCTCACCGGGGTCGCCGTCAACATCGTGCTCGGCCAACTCGGCGACCTCCTCGGCTCTCCGCAGACGGGCAAGCCGGCAGTGGTCAAGGCCTGGAACGTCGTCACCCATCCAAGCGAGATGTCGCTGACCGCGGCGGCCGTGGGTGTATCGGCGCTCGTGCTAATGATCGTGCTGAGTCGCACACGGATCGCTTCGATCGCCTCGTTGGTGGCGTTGGCTATCCCGACAGTGCTGACGCTTGGCGCCAGCAACCTGGTCCGCGTCGAGGACTCAGGCAAGATCCCCAGCGGCATCCCGACGCCGCACCTCCCGCAGCTGTCGCTGCTCTCATCGCTCGATCTGATCGCCGCGTCGGCGGCCGTCGCTGTGATCGTGCTCGTCCAGGGCACCGGCGTCGCCGAGGCCGCGCCGAACCCTGGGGGATCGCGGTCTGACCCGAACCGCGACTTCATCGCACAGGGGGTCGGGAACATCGCCTCGGGGCTGTTTCGCGGCCAGCCGGTCGGCGGCTCGGTCGGCCAGACCGCACTGAACGTCGCCGCAGGCGGGCGCACTCGCTGGGCGTCGATCTTCTCCGGCATCTGGATGCTGTTGATCCTCGTCCTGTTCTCCGGGGTCGTCGGGGAGATCCCGATCGCGACGCTCGCCGCCGTGCTGACCTTCGCCGCGATCAGCTCGCTGCGCCTCGCCCGGATCGACACCGTCCTGCGCACCGGGCTGCCGTCGCAGATCGCATTTTTCGCCACCTTCACGGCGACGCTGTTCTTATCGGTGACCGCTGCAGTCGGTGTCGGTGTGCTGCTTTCCCTGCTGCTGCAGGTCAATCAGGAGGCCGTCGATCTGACGGTCGTCCGGCTCACACGCGACGAGCACAACGACCTCGTCGAGTCTCGGGCGCCAGCGACCCTTCCCAGCCGCGAGGTCACGCTCCTGGACGTATACGGGAGCCTCCTGTTCGCGGGCGCCCGGACGCTGGAGACGCTGCTCCCGGATCCGGCCGAAACGGAGCTGGCGGTGGTCGTGGTCCGTTTGCGGGGTCGCACCACGCTCGGTGCGACCGCGTTCATCGTCCTGGCCGACTACGCGGAGCGGTTGCGCTCCGCCGGCGGGCACATGTACCTGAGCGGCGTCACCGGCGAGCTCGCCGAGCAGCTGCGGGACACCCACCGCGTCGACGTCGAGGACGCCGTCACCGTGATCCCTGCAACCGAGACGATCCTGGAATCGACCCAAAAAGCCCTCGACGATGCCGAGTCATGGCTCGCAGCCCACGCCAACTAGCCGAAGTCCGACGCGCGCTGGATGATCTGCGTTGTCGGTAAATCTCGACCACGTGGTTGGTCGCCCGGACGGCTGGCACCGCCCGGCGGGCGAGCCGTCGGACGCGCGCAGACACCTCGCTCACAGGCACAGGTCTGGCTGGACCTGCGAACCCGGCGGCCGGCAGCTGGCGCCGTTCCCTCGGCATGTCGTCGACGCCTGGTCGCCGACGGGGCCGTGTGCAGCATCTTGGGGTGCGGACGCCGTCTCGTTGGATGGCTACGATCGCCATCGGGTCGGTCGAGGTGGGGACGGCATCCGTATCCGCATCGCAGGTGAGTCGGCGCAGGGAGTTGATGTGACCGAGGTCACCCGGCACGAGCGTCCCGTGCGGCCTTGATCCATGATCCGTCGCTCGACGCCGACTCCGACGTTGTCCGCGCACACCGGGGTCGCGCGGAAGCTCCAGCGACGCAGCGCCACGACGCCGCACGAGGAAGGCTCAGATCGCCGCGCGTCTGTGTGCTCAAAGGACTGCACTTAGCGCCGGGGCGACCCGTGCCGCGCGGTGCGTGAAGTCGCCGAGGGGCGGTCCGTCGTCGACTCCCGGATCGCGGCGGGCTGGAGCAACGGTGCGATCTCCGAGCAGCTCGTGATCACCAAGCGCGCGCCGTCGAACGACACATCACTCGATCTTTTCGAAACCGGGCCTTGGCGAGTCCGAGCACGTGAGTTGGTGCGTAAAGGCGCCCTGTTGTTCCTCGCTGCAGGCCCGCTAGCACCCGTTCAGCATCACATGCCTGCCACCTGGCCGCACCGCCCGCTACACGCAAAACTACCGAGATCGAGATGTCTAGTTTCGAACGTTCCAGAGGCCGACGTGGGCGTGTGCTCGCCGTCGACGACCACGCCACTTTCCTGGCTGTGCTGCGCGACATCGTTGGCGCTACCGCCGAGCTCGAAGCGGTCGGCGTAGCGCAGTCCGGAGAAGGAGCCATCCAGGCTGCTGGGGAGCTGCAGCCCGACATGGTGCTAATGGACGTGCGGATGCCCGGCCTGGGTGGAATCGCCGCCGCGAGGCAGATCAAGGCGTGCCGGCCGTCGACGGTCATGGTCCTTATCTCGACGGCGCGTCCCGACGAGCTTCCCCGTGACGCTCACGACACTTTCGCCGACGCAGTGATTTGGAAGCGTGAGCTGAACCCCCGGCTGCTGGATGACATGTGGCTGCGTTACCGAGACCAGAGCACGCCCTCACTGTCTTAGCGGTCCGCCAGATGGAGGCAGATGATCTGCGAGCCAGACACCGCATGTGACGTCGACCGAAATCGACCTGATCGCTTCGACCTACCGATCGAGCCGGCGAGATGTCCCGGCGCGTGCCGCCCTCCCGGTAGTCGGGTGAAGACCGCCGGCAGACTCGCCGCGCGAGCCGCAAATTCGCATCTCGCCAGCGCCGATACAGGGATGCGCTCCTGTGTATCTGCAGGGAGGCGCGCATCCCTACCGACGCTCGATTGAGTATGAGCGCAGGCGCTGAAACCGATCGCGATGTTGCGCATCGGCGGCTGCCCGCCGCTCCTCGCGCGAGGCTTCCGGCGCGCACTCGCTGCACGTCGCGCGCCAGTGCGGACCCCTCGGCGCCTTGCTCCGACCATCATGCCCGCCCATCTCGGGGACCATCTGCGCCACTCAACCGTGCCCGGGCGCGCCGAACTCTGCCTGGGCCCAAATCGCTGCATTCAGCCCTTGTACCCGCCGACGTCGATTCTCCTCGTGCACGAGCATCCGTGCTTTGAAGCTCCAAATAAAGACGTCGTTCAACACGGATTGCCTCCCTCCAGAATCCGAGCACCGGCGGCCCCAGGCTCTTGAAGTGTATGAAGGCGGCACCGCGAGTCAGAGATCACGGCAGCCTGCTCCCCACCACGGGGGCGGTCCGGGACGCCGAGGTCTGCGACCGCCTGGATGATGCGGTTATCTTTAGTCGAACATGTCGCTGAGGGTCGTTGTGGCCGACGACAATCTCCTCGTTCGAGAGGGCATCGTGCGACTTTTGTCGACGGCGCCCGATATCGACGTCGTTGCGTCGTGTGGTGATTACAACCAAGTCATCGCCGCCGTCGAGGATCAGGATCCGGACGTCGTCGTGACTGATATCAAGATGCCGCCGACATCAACTGATGAGGGGATCCGTCTGGCGGGCCAGTTGCGCGCCACGCATCCGAGCGTCGGCGTTGTCGTCCTGAGCCAGTACTCGAACCCGGGTTACGTGCTCGCGCTTTTTGAGGACGGTTCCGACGGACGCGGCTACCTTCTCAAGGAACGGCTGCGCGACCGGTCGGTCCTGGTGTCAGCGATTCGGTCGGTGGCCGCGGGGGGATCGTCGCTTGACCCGAAGGTCGTCGACGTACTCGTGTTCGCGCGCTCTGAGGCGGCGAGCTCTCCTCTCGCTGATCTGACGCCGCGCGAGCGCGAGGTGCTGGCCGAGATTGCTCAGGGCAAGAGCAACACGGCGATAGCAGAGGCGCTCTTCCTGAGCAGACACGCCGTTGAAAAGCACATCAACTCGATCTTCGCGAAGCTTGGACTCGGCAGCGCCGATGACGTCAGCAAGCGGGTCAAGGCGACGCTGATGTTTCTCGCGGAGATGCCGGGCCTACACCCGGGCCGAGCCGGCGATTAGGGGTCGTCTCGGCCGACCTGCCATGTCGCGGCGAGGCCAGCGCCCGGAACCCGGGCTGACGCCTCAAGTGTTGGGTTCTTGGCCGTGCCTGTGGTGGTGCGACGAAGTCAAGTGCCATCTGCAAACGTGGGTCCTCTAACACCTCCGCATGGCCGCGCACCTCGCCCGGACCCGCAAGGTCTACTCGGGTTGGTGTGCCGCACCGCGCGAGCGGTGGATTGATATCGCACATCTCCCCGCGCCTCGTGCGCGGACCGACGAATGCCACGGCTTGCGTGCGACCGTTCGTCAGGGCGCGAGGGCCCTTCAAGGATGTGCGCCTTCCGCCGCGCGAACTCCTCATCACTCGAGACGCCTGCTCGTGCAGCTCACCGAGCTGCTGTAGCCGGTGGGTCCCGGCCGAGCCGATACCACCCGACCGCTCTGCATCGTGGGCTGCGGGTGCCGCGTTTCGCTCCTCTGGGGGCGCCGCGTGCTGTGAGCCTTTCAGGTTGAGACCCGCTCGTCCCCTCGTACTCTGGCTGGTGGTGTCCGCGCGACGGCTGCTCAGGCACGAGACCTCGCCGCCAACGGCCCGGTGCGCAGCCACGGGCGGCGGCGAATAGTGGCATCGCGCATCCGCCTACTCCGCGCCTTCCTCCAGCGATAACCCGAGCGCGACTATCAGCTCCGTCGCGGCCGCCACGGCTTGAACCGCCGACGTGCGGTTCCGCGGCCTTGAGCACTCCCAGGACGTCCTCCGGCTGGCACCATCGGCGAGCGCGTTTGCCCGCTCAGATCCGCGACGTGATCGATGGCACCGGGAAGTCAACCGCGTCGGACACCGGGGTGACAGCCCCCCCGGGGTCAGACGCGCCTGCTCCCTTGCGTCCCTCGATCACCTGCGGGAAGACTTGGCCTGTCATCGAGAGCGGCATGAACACTGCCAACCCTTTGGCGTTGATTGGAACCTTCGGACCGGAGTTGATGCATGCTTGGCTCGCCGACCTGCGCCAGCGGTCACCGACCGACCCTCGCTAGTCGACTGGGGTGCACTACCCAGCGGCTGGCCGCGGGAAGGGATTGGGCCGGGAGGTCGACATGAGCACTCAGACAGCAGAGATCGTGGCGCCCGCTCCGCCGGTGATCGAATCCAAGCTGATGCTGCCGCGGGTTCATACCGGGACGCTCCGCCGGGCGCGCCTGTTGGAGTTGCTCGATGACGTCGGTGGCGCGGCGCTGACGGTGCTCGACGCGCCGGTCGGTTATGGCAAGACGACGCTCTTGCGCTCGTGGTGTGCCGAGCGCGCGGAGCCGGTCATTTGGATGACGCTCGATGGGAGCGACGACGATCCGGTGCGCTTGTGGACGCACCTGGCGACGGGCGTCGCGCGGCTCGGTGATGGTCTCGGCCATCGGACGCTGACGCGTCTCGGCGTCCGGCCCGCGGCGGTCGAGACGGGCATCGATGAGCTGATGAACCGCCTGGTTGCGTACGACCGCCCAGCGACGATCGTGCTCGATGACCTCCACACGGTACGGAGCGAGACTTCGCTTCGCTCGATCGAGCACGCGATCGAGCGGCTGCCCTCGACCGTGCGCCTGGTGGCCGCGACGCGCTCGGAGCCGGCGATCAGCATCGCCCCGCTGCGGGCCAGCAGGGCGCTGATAGAGATCCGGGCACGTGAGCTTGCCTTCACGGTCGACGAAGCGCGTGAGCTGATCGCTCGTGAGGGGATCAAGCTGTCTGGCAACAGCCTCGAGTTGCTGGTCGAGCGCACGGAAGGATGGCCCGCGGGCCTGTATCTGGCCGCGCTATGGCTTCGTGACTTCGCTGAGCCCGATGAGGGAGTGCAGGCATTCGCAGGCAGTGCGCGGCAGATCGCCGATTACCTGACCGCCGAGGTCCTGACCGCGCTGGACCCCCCGACCAGGGACTTCCTGGTGCGCACCTCGGTTCTTGATCGGTTCACCCCCGAGCTTTGTGACGCGGTCGTGGATCGCGAGGACTCTGCTGCGGTCGTGGCGCAGCTCGCCCGGTCAAATATGTTCCTAGTTGCCTCGGACGCCCGAGGGGAGTGGTATCGCTACCACCATCTGTTCGGCGAGCTTCTGCGGCTGGAGCTGGGACCCGAGGAAACTCACACCGTTCGACGCCGCGCGATGGCTTGGTGCCGTGTCCACGGGCACATCGAGGACGCGATCGAGTATGCCGCCGCCGGAGGGGAGGCCGAACTGGTGGCCCAGCTGCTCGTCGACCACGACCGCGAGCTCGTCTGGGGCGGGCGGATCGGGCAGTTCCTTCGCTGGGTACGGTGGCTTCCATCCGAGCTGCTCATCGAGCGCCCTTCGCTGCCCGCCGAGGGAGCGCTAGCCGCGTCGCTGCTGGCGGCACCGGAGGTCGAGATCCAGCGGCTTCTCACGATGGCGGAGCGTGCACGCCGGGAGCGCCCGGAGTTGTGGTCCCCGTACGTGGAGGCGATCGCTGAAGTCACCCGTGCCAACGGGCTTTCCCGCGGCGACGTCGGTGGTGCGGTTGATCACGCTCGTCGTGCGGTCGCGGCCGCCCGCCAGTCGGGCGCGGACGTCCTGGCCGTCGGCGTCCTCGCAGCCCTGTCGCAGGCGCTGTATTTCGCCGGTGATCTAGATGAGGCGCGGCGCCTAGCGCTCGAGGCCGCCGAACGCCCCGATGGATCCAGCGTCCCCGAGGGCTACGTCGGGAGCCTCGGGCTGCTTGCCCTGATCGATGCCGAGCGGGGGCGGAGCGAAAGCGCGCAAGCATGGGCTCATCACGCGATTAGCTTCGCCCGCCAGCGATTCCAAGCCGATTCCTGGGTCGCCGCGTTGCCGCACCTCGGGCTGGCTCTGGCGTATGTCGCCACAGGACGTCTCGATGAGGCCGAGCGCGAGGCACTCCGTGGCGAACGTCTGCGACGCTCGCCGCAGCCCACCGTCGGTCACGCGCACGCCCTGCTCACGCTCGCGCAGGTCCGTATCGCTCGATCGAGGTTGGCGCGCGCCGCCGGCGACCTCGGGCGTGCTCAACGCTCAATCGCGGAATTCCGCGACCCGGGGCGGTTGGCGGTAATCGCGGCCAGGGTCGAGCGGGACCTCATGGCGGCCCGAGCGAACGACAAGGAATGCCACATCCTCGAGCAGCCGAGCCCGGCCGAGCTTGCCGTGCTGCGGGGCCTCACAGACGGTCTATCGCGACGCGAGATCGGCGACCGGCTTTACATCTCGTTGAACACGGTCAAGTCTCACACCCGCGAGCTGTACCGCAAGCTAGCCGCGACATCGCGAAACGACGCTGTCGGCCGCGCGGAAGCGCTAGGCCTGCTCAATACACCGGATCCTCCGGGTGATCCTCGCCCCAAAGCCCCAACCCTCAGCAGTATGCAGGCGTGCTGAGATCGAGATGGCGGCGCACCGCGAGCGCATCGTCATCACCCGCATTGGCCGGGTGGTGCACCAAATTTGAACGGATCGTGGACTGATCACCATCCTCTGGATAGTGCTGGCCGCTCCGGATCGGTTTCTTCATCCCGGTCCTATCGGTCATCGGAGCCTTGATCGAGCCCACCGACCGCGCCGTGGCCGGGGGTGCGTAGGGGTGGTCTCGGCAGGTTCAGCTCGGCCCCGAGTTTCCGGGCGCTCAGACCTGCGTGGTCTAGGAAGTGACTCCGACCCCGAGCCGACCACCCGGGTGAGCATCAATCACCCGGGTGAACATCACTGCGAGTTGACAATCCTCGGCCATCCACCGCAATGATTATCGCCAGCAACGCATCAGCGGATGTTACCTGTGACGCGTCGCCGGTCGCCCGCAATCCGACTACATATTCAAGGAGCGCAAAGTGGCTGTTCAAGCAACTCCCTCAACACAAGCCCAGGCGGACTACGACGCCTACGCCGCAGACGACGACCAGGGCTACGGCTGGGTCATGTTTGCCGGAACGCTGTTGCTGATCCTCGGCACCCTGAACTTTATCGAGGGTCTGGCCGCGATCGGCAACGCGAATTTCTTCGTGAACAACACCCACTACATCGCCGGCAGCCTGAACACGTGGGGCTGGGTCGTGCTGTGCATCGGCGTAGTCCAGTGGGCCGTCGGGGCGGGGGTGTTTCTTAAGAACCAGTTCTCGCGCTGGGTCGGCGTGATCATCCTGGGGCTGAACGCGATCGTACAGTTGATGATGATCCCCGCTTACCCGTTCTGGTCACTGTCGATCTTCACGCTCGACATCCTCGCGCTCTACGGTCTGATCGCGTATGGCAAGCGGATCTCCGGCGCAGCCTGAGCACGCGGAATCCGTATCGGCGGACCTCGGAGTGACGGCGTGTTCTCTCGTTCCAGAAGACACGAAGGCGCTCGCGATAACCCACCCGTCCGCGACTGCGGCGACGCCGGGACCGGCGCCACGACGCCACGCCAGACTCGGCAGCTCATTGAGTGGCGGCGGGCAGCGCAACGCGTCACGCGCGCTTGGCACGCATGGCTTGCCGCCGAGAGCGGCGATCACGGCGAGCGCTACCGCGCGTTCGTGGCTGCGCTCGCCGATGAGGAAAGGGCAGCCACCGAGGTCGAGCGCATCATCGACCTCGCCGAAGCGCGGCGCCGTACTTCGACCATCGATGCTCGAAAGAGGGGACTGGGCGCGGGGTGACGCTGGAACCTGGGGCACACCGGCGCTTGGAGCTCGACCGGGTCCGACCAACGTGGTGAGCGCGACCTGGCCCTTGCGGGCGCGCTGGAACGACGAGTTTGGTCAGCGCCATACGCTCGGAGTGGAGGAGGAGCTGATGCTGCTCGAGCCGCGTGCCGGGTCGCTTGCGCAGTCGAGCGACGAGGTGCTCGTGCGGTTGTCTGAGAAGCTTTCCGCGCACACATTCCCCCAGACGCACGCGGCGGTGATCGAGCTCGCGACGGGCATCCACGCCGACCTGGACGGGGTCATGGCGGAGCTGGCGTCGCTGCGCACCGGGCTCGCGCGCGAGTTGGCCGCGATGGGGTTGAGTGTCGCCGCCGCGGGCACGCATCCGCTGACTGTCGGCGAGGAGAACGAGGTCTCGGGCGCAGAGCGCTACCGCGCTCTCGAGGTCTCGCTGCGCGTGCTCGCTCGACGAGAGCCAACGATGGCCCTGCACGTGCACGTGGGCGTGCCTGCCCCCGAGGACGCGATCCAGCTGCTCAACGGTCTGCGCCGCAACATCCCGGTGCTGCTTGCGCTTTCGGCCAACTCTCCGTTCTGGCAGGGGCGTGACAGCGGGTTCGCGTCGGCCCGAACGTTGATCTTCCAGGCGTTCCCCCGGGCCGGCCCGCCGCGATTCTTCGCCGACTACGCCGACTACGCCGACGACGCCGAGACGATCGACCCGCTGATCGCATCCGGCGCGATACCCGATCCACGCCACCTTTGGTGGGACGTGCGACTGCAACCCGCGCTCGGGACCGTCGAGGTGCGCGTGATGGACGCCCAGTCGCAGATCCGAGACGTCGCTCCCCTGGTCGCGCTCATCCAAGCGCTCGCCTGTCTCGAGCTCGAAGGAAAGCCCTCAACGTTGGTGCCGAGCCCCGAGGTTCTGGCCGAGAACCGCTTCCTGGCCGCCCGAGACGGGATGGACGCCCGGCTGATCGACCCGGAGAGACGTCGTCGGATTCCGGTGCGGGCGATACTCGATTCGCTACTGGCCGCTTGCCGAGACCCTGCGGTCAGGCTCGGTTGCGCTGATGCGCTGGATCGGGTGCAACGCCTCGCGGCGACAAACGGGGCCGAGCGGCAGCGCGCCCTCGTCGCCCGCAGCGGGCGTCTCGACTACCTGTTCATGGGTCTCGCTGACCAATTCCTCGCGCCGCGCTCGCGTACTGCCACCGAGGCGAGAAACGGGAACAAGACTGATAACTCGACCGAAAGGAGCGGCCTATGTGCCGCTGGCTCGCATACTCCGGCGCCCCCATCCTGATGAAGGAGGCGCTCTACGGGGGAACCCACTCTTTGGTTGACCAGAGCCTGCATTCGCGGCTCGGTGCCGAGACCACAAACGGCGACGGGTTCGGCGTCGGCTGGTACGGGGGCCCCGACACCCCGGGCGTCTTCCACAGCATCGAACCGGCGTGGAACGACACCAATCTGCGAGAGCTTGCCGGCCACATCAGCTCCCCGCTGTTCTTTACCCACATCCGCGCGGCGATCGGCAGCGCCGTGCAACAGACCAACTGCCACCCCTTCCGTCACGACCGTTGGCTGTTCATGCACAACGGCTACATCAACGAGTTCGCCGCGATCAAACGCGACCTCATACTCGCCGTCGACCCGTCCCTGTACGCCGAGATCAAGGGCCAGGCCGACACCGAGGTGCTGTTCTACCTCGCGCTGACGTTCGGACTGGAGGACGACCCGCCGGCCGCCGTCGAGCAAGCGATCGGGCTCGTCGAAGACGTCGCCGGCCGTCACGGTGTGCCCCATCCATTCCAGGGCACCGTCGCTACCACCGACGGCGAGACCATCTGGGCATTCCGGTACTCCAGCGAACACAAATCGCGCACACTTTTCTACACCACCAACGTGCCCACGCTACGCGAGCTACATCCCGAAATACAATTGCTGCAAGAACTCTCGGACGATGCCCGGCTGATCGTTTCCGAACCCCTCGCCAATGTCGCCGGCGTCTGGAACGAGGTGCCCGACGGCAGCTGGGGGGCCGTCGGCCCGGGCCGCGAAGAGATAAGGCCGTTCCGGCCGAAGGCACCGACGACCTCCGTACCCGTCGGCGCGTGAGAGGCGCACGGTCTTTATTCGCCCCGGGTCGCTTCTCATAGGAGCAAGCTTTGGTGCAGCCGGCACAGTCCACACCACCCAGCAGCAGCCGATCCACGCCTCGGGCATGACGAGCTCCCGGGACCCCGCCACGGCCTCGAGCACGCCACCGGCCGACGCCGCAACCGCGCCGCGAGCGTTTCACCTGCTCGCCAAGCCGACGGGCGCGGTCTGCAACCTCGACTGTGACTATTGCTTCTTCCTCTCCAAGGAGATGCTCTATCCAGGTAGCCGCTTTCGGATGGCCGACGAGCTACTGGAGTTATATATCCGCCAGCTAGTCGAGGCGCACGCGCGCGTCCCGGTGGTGCAGGTCGCCTGGCAGGGCGGCGAGCCGACATTGATGGGTATCGAGTTCTTCCGGCGCTCGGTGGAGCTTGTCAACCACCACCTACGCCCCGGGCAGCGCGCGGCATACACGATCCAGACAAACGCAACGAAGCTCGACGAGGAGTGGGCGGAGTTCTTCAACGAGCACGATTTTCTGGTTGGGATCTCCATCGACGGCCCCCAAGAAATCCACGACACGTTCCGGGTGACGAAGAGTGGTCGAGGCAGCTTCGACCAGGTCATGCGCGGCCTCGGTCACCTGCGCGCCGTGGGCGCGGAATACAACGTTCTGACGACCGTGCACGCGGCCAACGAATCGCGCGGACGTGAGGTGTACCGCTTCCTGCGCGACGACTGCGGCGCGAGGTTCATGCAGTTCATCCCGATCATCGAGCGAGTCGCCGAAGCGACAGACGACGGCACGGTGCCCTGGTCGTCATGGCGCGACCGGCCGCTCTACGTCCAAGACGGCGAGGTCGCCACGGGAAGGTCGGTCTCGCCTGAGGGCTACGGAAGATTCCTGATCGACGTCTTCGAGGAGTGGGTCCGTAACGACGTCGCGCGGGTGTACGTCCAGATGTTCGACACCGCCCTCGCGAACTGGGTCGGCGAGCCTCCGGGCCTGTGCGTTCACTGCGAGACGTGCGGTATCGCGCTCGCGCTCGAGCACACCGGCGACGTCTACTCCTGCGATCACTTCGTCGAGCCCCGCTACCTGCTCGGCAACATCACCGACCATCACCTCATCGACCTGGTGGCCTCCGAGCAGCAGCAACGGTTCGGACGGGACAAGCGCGACACGCTCCCGCGCTACTGCCGCGAATGCGACGTCCGCTTCGCTTGCCACGGCGGCTGCCCGAAAGACCGCTTCACCACCACCCCTGACGGCGAACCGGGACTCAACTACCTCTGCCCCTCCTTTAAGCGCTTCTTTCGTCACGTGCATCAGCCGATGCGAACGATGGCCGAGCTGCTCGCCGAGGATGGCGCCCCCGCCGAGATCATGCACATCTATTCCACGCGCGATACACGGCGCAGCCGCAACGAACCCTGCCCATGCGGGAGTGGCCGCAAGTGGAAGCACTGTCATGGCGACACTGTTCGAACGATGCGTCCCTACGTTCCGTCGACTGAGCTCGAAGGATCGAGTTAGCTGCTGGCTAAGCCGTCAAGGGCTGTATGTCCTGACCCTCGATTTGCAGGTCAAAAAAATCGACTCGATGATGCTGGCAGTGCCGCTTGCCATGAAGGCGGTCGAGAGTTCGAGCCCTTCCGCCGCTTGGTTCCTGGAAAGCCCACACTTCGCCGAGCGCGAATGCGATCGGTATGGCCCCGCCCATCCGGGCCGTCGACCTCTGCAACGATTTGACTTGATGTGCTCCGCGGGCAACGCCGGCGTTGACCTTCGCGCCTGAGCGGAGCCGCGCTAGACCGGGAGCGCGCGTGCCGCCCGACGCCGAAGCGCAACTGCTAGACGGTGCCGGAGCTAGGACGAGCATCGCCGGGTCAGTACGGCAGGCCGGGCGGTCGCACGGGTCAAGGCTGCGGTGGAAGCCGTGAGCGGCCCTGTTCGGCTCGGCAGTCGCTGGCGACGCTCACGGGCACGAAACAGCCTGCAGCGGCAGGTCACCGAGCTCGCAGCCCGCGCATCACGACCCGACGTGATCGTGTGGCGCGCGCAGCCGGTCGTCGAGGTTTGCGCCGCGACCCACTACCCGGCCTGGCGCAAGGCGCGCGAGCCGCGCTGGAAGCGCGACGGCAACAGGTACTCGGTCCACAGTTGGCCAGAGCGGATCGCAGAGGGCGAACTGGCAGCGGTGCTGCTGATCCAGTCCCACGGCGGCCACCGGCGAGGGCAACCGGCCGAGATCTCGGCCCCAGGGTTCGCGCATGGCTTTCCCGCCCGCGGGCACGACGTCGAGCATCCGTACGAACCGCTCGCGCTGGCCCTCCTAGTCAGCTGGATCAAGCTCGCACTCGCTGATGAGCGCCATGCCGCGCTGCTCGCGCCGCCGCTCATCGACCTGATCGGGCGGGTGCCCAAACCTCGCATCCCCCGCGATCTCGGCATCAACTGGGCCGCTCGACCCGAGCGAGCCACACATCCGTCCTCGCCGGCGCTGACGAGCCACGCCCCTCGCGGCCAGCAGCCCGCAGCCGGCGACCGGGCAGACGCGATTGCGCTCGCCCAGAGATCGCGTGGACAACCCTTCTCCTCAGGCAACGCGTCGAGAAGCAACGGCCGGCGGTTCTGGGTCGCTCCCGAGACGGAATCTCCCGCCCAATTCCATCCGCGATTCTGCACGGACAGCCCACGTTTGTCGCCCATTTGTCGCCCTATGGCTGCACTGCGGCCCGCCGTGACTGCTAGTGACCCTCCTGTTAGCAGGGCTTTTATAATCGGGGAGACAGGATTTGAACCTGCGACCGCCCGGCCCCCAGCCGGGTGCGCTACCAGACTGCGCTACTCCCCGTGATCGACCGATTCTACGCTGAACCGGAGAGCGGGCGACGGGGATCGAACCCGTTCCTAGAGCTTGGAAGGCTCCCGTGCAGCCGTTAACACCTCGCCCGCGGCTGTCGGCAGATGGTAGCCGCGACCGGCCGGCACCGGTCAGGCGGCCGGGCGCCGCGCTTCTGTCGGCACCTCGCCGTCGCGGGTCATGCCCGAGGGCGGCCACGGACCCGTCCAGTTGTCGAGCGCGCCGTCGAGCGTGACGACCGACCCCGACATCGAGGCGCCGAGCGGGGTGGCGAGCAGCGCGATCAGCCAGCCGTACTCGTCGAGGCTGCCGAGCCGCTGAACGGGAACGGTGGCGCCCGCGGTGCGCCACAGCTCACCGGGGTACTTGCGCAGCGACTCGGTGTCGAACCGCCCGAGCGCGACCGCGATCACGGCCACGCCGCAAAGGCCGTAGACCGGCGCCAGCTCACGGGTTATCGCCTCGACCGCCGCCCGTGCCGAGCCGGTGTGGGCCATCGCCGGCATCCCGTGGTGCGGAGAGACGGTGACGTTGATGATCGTGCCGCTGCCGGCGTCGCTCATGGTCAGCTCGTACGCCGCCTCGCACATCGCGAGAGTCCCGTCGACGTTCAAGCGGTGGACGGCTCGCCAGCCCTTCGCCGCGAGGCCCTCGGCCGGGACCATGTACTGCCCACCGGCGTTGTTCAGCACGAGATCGAGACGGCCGAGGCGCTCGAGCGCCGTCGCGACTGTCTGCTCGGCTCCGGCGCGCTCGCGGATGTCCGCCGCCACCCAGGAGCAGCGCTCGCCGATCTCGGCCGCCGCCTCCTCGAGCACGTCCGCGCGCCTGCCGGCGATGACCACCGACGCGCCGCACCGGGCGAGCTCGGCGGCGGCTGCCTTCCCGAGGTTCGTGCCGCCGCCGGTGACGATCGCGACCCGCCCCTCGAGCGCACCGTCGACGAAGACTCGCGAGGCTGCCACGCTATTCCCCGAGCACCTTGATCACGAGCCGCTTCGGCCGCCGGCCATCGAACTCGCAGTAGAAGATCTGCTGCCACGGCCCGAGGTCAAGCTCGCCCTCGGTGACCGGAACGATCACCTGATGGTGGACGAGCAGGTTCTTGAAGTGGGCGTCGCCGTTGTCCTCGCCGCCCCGATGGTGACGATAGTCGCCGGGATTCGGAAGCAGCTCCCTCGCCACTTCGCCGTCGGGCTCGTGCCAGCTTGGCGGCGCCAGCTTGTCCAGCCACTCGAGCACGTCGGCCTGGAGGCCGGGCTCATCATCGTTGATCCACACCGCCGCCGTGATGTGCATCGCGCACACGAGCGCCATGCCCTCGGTGATGCCGGCCTCGCGCACCGCCTCCGCCACGTCCTCGGTGATCCGGACGAATTCCCGGCGCTGCGCGGTGTTGAAGGTCCGGTAGACCGTGTGCGACGTCAAGCAGGGGAGCCGGGATTCGAACCCGGATTCTCGGTTTTGGAGACCGAGCGAATAACCATTAACTCACTCCCCTGGGACAGGCGCGATGGTACCGATCTGGGCAATGCGGGCGGAGGGACTCGAACCCCCACGAGCTAAGCCCACCGGCACCTAAAGCCGGCGCGTCTACCGAATTTCGCCACGCCCGCGAGATCAGGAGGCGATTCTAGGCCGTCGACACGCGCCGCCCGAACACCCCCGGCGGGCGCGAACGCCCGCGCACCGAGTGGCCGGCTTCAAAACGGCCCCAAGCGGCCCGCGCGGCCGCGGCGGATTGCACCCCGCGGCGAACCGTCGCATGCCGAAACGTCAGTTTGTAAGGTCCCGGCATGGCCCAGCACCGGATGTTGACCCCGGGTTATACGGTCGTGTTCCCTAATCGGGAGAAGGCCTCGAGCAAGCTGATGAAGTTGATCGTGGCGCTAGTCCTGCTCGCGTCGGTCGGGCTGTTGCTGATCTTGACGATCGGCGGCTGGTCGCAGCTCGAGGGGATGAAGCCGCTCAACTTCTTCTGGTGCATCGCCTACGTCATCCTCGCCGTGTACGTCTTCCGGTGGGCGCGGGGCATGCTTCCCATCGCCGCCGGCCTCGCGATCCTGCTGCTGATGATCGCGGTCGTCGCCGGCCTCGGCCTGTCCGGGACGAGCTGGTTCGACCGCAGCCACGCCGGCTTCGCCCAGGCCCAGTCGCTGTTCGGCGGCACGGGACTGAGCGCCGACACGCTCGGGACGATCACGCTGCTGCTGATCCCCGTGCAAGTGCTCCTGATCGTGGTCGCGATGCGAGCCTTCGCCCAGGGCTGGAACGTCGAGCAGGAAGTCCCGATCGAAGAGGCGCGCAAGCGGGGCTACAACCCGCCCGAGTCGCCGTCGCCGCCCTCACGCGAGCCCGCGACCGCCTGACGCCCTGAGCGAAGTAGTGCGGCGGGCCGCCGCATTTCTCACGTGATGCGTCATGAGCGCGTCCGCGTCGGGGTTGGGGTCATCTCCAAGGCCGGATTGTGCGTCTCGAACTGTTTCGCGTGCGCGCGCTACCCCGAGTCGGCGCGATACTCCAGTTCATGGCGACGTCGCGGTGGAAAGATCGTCCGGAGTCCGCCGGGGAACCTCCCGACGGAGTTCGGGTGACCGTGACCATCGTCCCAGGACACCGAGGTCCTTCGATACGGGAGCGCGTGGCCGACATCCGGATCCGGGCGAACCCACTCCTGCTGATCGGCTTCGCTCTGGCTGTCGCGATCATCGCGATCGGCGTCGCGACCGCGCTGGGCGGCGGTGGCGGTGGCGGAACCGCGCGCACCGAGGGGGCTCAACTGCGCGCGGTCACTGCGGCGCAAGCTGCGCCGGCGTACGGGCCTCCTCCTGGTTGCCCAAGCACCGTCAGCAAGCCGCTTCGCTCCAAGATGACGGTCGGAGATTTCGACCGCGCAGTTTGGTGCGAGCGCTACCGCGCAACCCCGAACTCGAGCATCAATCAGTTCGTTGGCGCGCCGTGAGATTCTCGGCTGCCGACACGGGTCTGGAGCTCCCGACCCGGCTAGCAGTCGAAGCAGGCCAGGTAGATTTTCAGGCAGATCTCTAGTGCGGCGGGTGGGACTCGAACCCACACGTCCCGAAGGACAGTGCCTTTTGAGGGCACCGCGTCAACCGATTGCGCCACCGCCGCGCTCGGCGGCAGTTTAGTCGCGCCGGGGGGTGGGATCGCGGCGGGGACACGGGTCGGGCGAGGACCGGGACCGGGGGAACGCCGGCCGGACCAGCACGCGCCATGCTCGGCCGGCGCCGGCCGCCCTAGCCCGCGATCAACTCGAGCAGGTCGTCGATCAGCGCCGCCGGCGCCGCCACCGTCCCCGCCGGCTGCCCGTCGACCGCGACCAGATCCCGGACGTCCAGGCCGGCGCGAGACGCGATCAGGCTGCCGGCGGCCACATCCCAGGGATTCAGCCCGCGCTCGAAGTAGGCGTCGTACCGGCCGCAGGCGCACCAACAGAGGTCGAGCGCGGCGGCGCCGACGCGGCGGATGTCGCGGACGCGCGGCAGCAGCCGCACCATCACGTCGGCCTGGCGGGCTCGCACCGCGGAGTCGTAGTTGAAGCCCGTCGCGACCATCGCGAGGTCGAGCGACTCGGCACGGCCGTCGGGCTCGATCGGATCGCCGTTCAGCGTCGGCTCGCCGGAGCGCGTCGCTTCGAAGCGCTCGCCGCTGATCGGGTCGAGGACCACGCCGGCGAGCGTGCCCGACGCGTCCTCGCAGGCGATGCTGACCGCAAACGCGGGGATCCGGTACAGGTAGTTGATCGTTCCGTCGAGCGGATCGACGACCCAGCGAAGCTCGCCCTCCCCCGTCGTCTCGCCGCCTTCCTCGCCGAGGATCGCGTCGCCCGGGCGGCGGGCGCCGAGTACGGATCGGATCGCCGACTCGGCCGCCAGGTCGGCATCGGAGACCAGATCGGTCGGGCCGCTCTTGGATCGCACGCCACGGGCGCGCTCCCCGTAGCGCCGGCGCAGCTCGTCGGCCGCCGCGTCGGCGGCCTCGCGCGCCACCGCGAGCAGCTCCCGCTCGTCGTTCGCAGTCATCGAACCGGGTTCTATCGGATTTCCGGCTGCGATCATCGGGCCCCTATGCGGCCACTGGAGACGACCGAGGCGCTCGCGAGCTTCGACAACCGCGGTGCCGGCACGGACGCTGAACGGCGCGCCGCTCGGTGGCTGGCCGGCGAGCTCGTCGCGAGCCGCCACCGGGTCCGGATCGAGACGTTCTGGTGCCGGCCGAACTGGGCGCTCGCGCACGCCTGGCACGTCGCGCTGGCGCTCGCGGGAAGCCTGCTGTCGGTGAGCCACCCGACGGTCGGCGTGGTCCTGCTCGCCGTCGCGCTCGGCTCGACGCTCGCTGACGCGACCCTCGGGATCTCGCCCGGTCGGAGGCTGACCCCGGAGCACGCCAGCCAGAACGTTCTCGCGTCACAGGCTCCGACGCCACAAGACCCACAGGCGCAAGCAACCACACGACTGATCGTCACCGCGAACTACGACGCCGGTCGCGCCGCACTGATCTACCGCGACCCGCTCCGCAGAACCGCCGCGTCGCTGCGGCGGCTGACCGGCGGGGCCGGCCCGGGATGGCAAGCATGGCTGTCGATTGGGATCGCGTGGCCGCTCGCGATCGCGATCGTGCGAATGACGCAGACTCACCCGGCAGGCGTTCTGGGCGCCCTCCAGCTGCCGCCGACCGTAGCGCTCGTCCTCGCGCTGGCGCTGCTGCTCGAGGCCGCCGGCGCCGCCTACGGACCCGCCGCCGGCGACAACGGGACCGGTGTCGCCACCGCGATCGCACTCGTTCGCGCCCTCGCCACCGACCCTCCCCGCAACCTGACCGTCGAGCTCGTGCTCCAGGGCGCCGGCGACAGCGAGCAACTCGGCCTGCGCAGGTATCTGCGTACCCACAAGCACGAGCTCAGGACGCCGAGCCCGATCGTGCTCGGAATCGCGGCGTGCGGCGCCGGGCAGCCGAGCTGGTGGGTGAGCGACGGCCGGCTCGTGCCGCTCCGCTACGCGCGTCGGCTGCGAGCGCTGGCAGCCGAGACCCCCGCCAGCCCCTACCGCGGTCGGGGCGCGACGCCGGCGCTGCCCGCGCGCGCCGCCGGCCTCCCGGCGATCGCGATCGGGTGCCTCGACGATCGCGGACTCGCGCCCCGCTCGCACCAGCGAAAGGACATTCCGGAGGAAATCGACCCCCAGGCGCCCAACCGCGCGCTCGAGCTCGGACGGACCATGGTCAACGCGATCGACGCGTCGCTCACGACCGAACCGCGGACCGGGGCCGAGGCGGCTACGCCGGCGTGACCGGATTGTGCTTGTCCGGCCACTCGCGGTGCTTGCCGGCCGCGAGCGCGAACCGGCGGATCAGCTCCGAGCGGAGATCCTCAGGCTGGATCACGGCGTCGATCACGAGCTCTGAGGCGAGGTGCAGGATGTCGATGTCCTCGGCGTACTCGCGCCGGAGCTCCTCGGTCTTTGCCGCTCGCTCGGCCTCATCGGAGATCGCCTGAAGCTGGTTGTAGTAGACGGCGTTGATCGCGGCAGAAGGACCCATCACCGCGATCGACGCGGTCGGCAGCGCGATGCAGCAGTCGGGGTCGAACGCCGGGCCCGCCATCGCGTACAGGCCGGCGCCGTAGGCCTTGCGCACGATCACCGAGATCTTCGGCACGTTCGCCTCCGACACGGCGCTGATCATCTTCGCGCCGTGGCGGATGATCCCCTCGCGCTCGACCTGGGTGCCGATCATGAACCCGGGCACGTCGGCGAGGAACAGCAGCGGGATGTTGAACGCATTGCAGGTCCAGATGAACCGCGCGGCCTTGTCGGACGAGTCGACGAACAGCACGCCGCCCTTGACCTTCGGCTGATTGGCGACGATCCCGACGGCGCGACCGTCGAGTCGCGCGTAGCCGACGATCACCTCCTTGGCCCAGCGCGCATGGACCTCCAGGAACGAGCCGGCATCGATCACGGCGTCGATCAGCAACCGCATGTCGAACGGCTTGTTCTCGTCGGGCGGAATCAGCTCGCGGATCGGCGCCTCCGACGACGGCGCGGGCGCCGCCGGCGGCGCGCTCGGCGGCTCACCGAGGTACGAGGACGGGAAGTAACTCAAGTACCTTCGGGCAAAGTCGATCCCCTCCTCGTCGCTTGCGACCAGAGCGTGGCCAACCCCGCTACGAGAGGTGTGCATGCGCGCGCCACCCATCTCCTCGAGCGAGACCTTCTCGCCGATCACCATCTCGGCCATCCGCGGCGAGCCGAGGTACATCGAGGCGTTGCCGTCGCGCATGATCACGATGTCGCAGAACGCCGGGATGTAGGCGCCGCCGGCCGCGCTTGGGCCGAACAGCACGCACACCTGCGGGATGACGCCAGACAGGCGCACCTGGTTGTAGAAGATCCTGCCGGCCCCCCGGCGCCCGGGGAACATCTGCACCTGCTCGTTGATCCGCGCCCCGGCCGAGTCCACCAGGTAAACGAGCGGGATCCGCAGAGACATCGCGCGCTCCTGAATCCGCACGATCTTCTCGACGGTCTTCGGCGCCCATGACCCGGCCTTGACCGTCGGATCGTTGGCCATCACCGCCACCGGGCGGCCCCCAACCGTCCCGACACCCGTAACCACGCCCTCGGCGCCAAGCCCGTCGTCCTGCCATCCCGCCAGGAGCCCCTCCTCCGCGAACGACCCCGCGTCCAACAGCCGCGCGACCCGCTCGCGCACGGGAAGCTTCCCCTGCGACAGAGCCTTCTCGTGATGGCGCTCGGGGCCGCCGGCGAGAGCCCGTCCGGCCGCCACCTCCAGCGGGTCGCCGCGCTCTACGTCGGTCACGAGGACTCCCATTGCACCGGACCGGCGAGCAGCACGTGACTGCCGAGCGGGCGTCCGAGGACTTCCTGCGCCGCTCGCGAGGCGACGATCAACGCGCCCAGGTCCACCCCCGTCGAAATCCCCATCTCGTGGAGCATCGAGACGAGGTCCTCGGTCGCGATATTGCCGGTCGCTCCCGCGGGCACCGGGCATCCGCCGAGCTCGCCAAAGCTCGACTCGTAGCTCTCGACCCCCGCCTCGAGTGCCGCCAGCACGTTCGCGAGACCCTGGCCGCGGGTGTTGTGGAAGTGAGCCGTCAGCTCGACCCCCGGCAGGCGCTCGAACGCCGCGGCGAAGAACGAGCGCACCTGGACCGGGTTGGCCATGCCGGTCGTGTCGCCGAACCCAACCTCCGAGGCGCCTGCGTCCACGAGCGCGCCAGCGATGTCGAGCACCCGATCCACCGGCACATGCCCCTCGTACGGGCAGCCGAACGAGGTCGAGATCACGCCCTCGCACCGTAACCCCTCCGCCATTGCGCGTGAGAACGTCCGCTCCAGCCCCGCCAGCGACTCGGCGACCGAACGCCCGACGTTCTTCTGATTGTGGGTCTCAGAAGCCGACAGAAAGCCGTTGATCTCCTGAAAGCGGTCTCGCAATGCCAGCGCGCGCTCCAGGCCGCGCTCGTTCGGGATCAGCACCCCAACCGAGACGCCGTCCGGCAGCGATACCGACGACAGTACCTCCGAGGCATCGGCCAGCTGCGGGATCACGTCGGGCCGAACGAAGCTTGTTACCTCGATCCGCGAAAGCCCGGTCTCGCCGAGCATCTCGATCAGGCGCACCTTGTCGGCGGTCGGGATCACCTCGGGCTCGTTCTGGAAGCCGTCGCGGGGGCCGACCTCACGGATGCGGACGCTGGCGGGAAAGTCGCTCATGACCCCAACAACATTAGAGCCCGTCTTCAAAACGTCGGCACGCGTCTGGCGGCGGCCTCTTAGACTGCGCGACCTATGCCAGCCCCCGTCTGCATCGTTGGAGGAACCGGCGCGCTGGGCTTCGGGCTCGCGCTGCGCCTGGGCCAGGCCGGCGTCCCGATCGTGATCGGCTCCCGCGACCGGCAGCGGGCCGAGGAATCCGCCCGCCACGCCGGCACGCGCGTCCCAAACGGCTCGTTCACCGGACTCGAGAACCACGAAGCCGTCAAGCAGGCCGAGATCGTGATCCTGAGCGTGCCGTTCCGCAGCCAGTCGGAGACCCTCGGGAACCTCAAGGGCGCGCTCGCACCCGAGCAGCTGCTGATCGACGCGACCGTACCCCTGGCGGCGGCCGTCGGCGGCAAGGCGACGCGCACGCTCGCCGTGTGGCAGGGATCGGCGGCGCAGCAGGCGCAGGAGATGGCGCCGGAGGGCGTGCGCGTGGTGTCGGCGTTCCACACGGTGAGCGCGGCGCTGCTGACCGACCTCGACCACGAACTCGACGAAGACGTGCTGATGTGCGGCGACCGCCGCGAGGACAAGGCCAAGGTGGCGGAGCTGGTCACCTACATCAGAGGGCTCCGCGCCGTCGATTGCGGCCCGCTCGAGCTGGCTCGGATCGTCGAGCAGCTGACGCCTCTGATCATCTCGATCAACGTGCGCAACAAGGTCCGAGCCGGGATCAAGATCACCGGGCTGAACGCACATTGACCGGGCCCGTCGTCGTGCTCGCCGGCGGGACCGGCGGGGCCAAGCTCGCCCGCGGCATGCTCGATGTGGTCGGATCCGAAAAGCTCGTCGTGATCGCGAACACCGGCGACGACATCGAGATCTACGGTGCGTACGTTTCCCCCGATCCCGATCTGGTGACGTTCTGGCTCGCGGACCGGATCGACGAGCGCGGCTGGGGCCTCGCCGGCGACACGTTCCGCGTGATGGAGGGCCTGCGGCGACTGTCGGTCGAAGTCTGGTTCAACCTCGGCGACGAAGATCTCGCGATTGGGATCGAGCGCGCCCGCGTGCTCGCACGAGGAGGGCGGTTGACCGATGCGCACGCCGCGATCGTGAAGGCGATCGGGGCCCCCGGCCGGGTCCTCCCGATGACCGACCTCCCCGTCCGGACCCGCGTCATGGCCGGCGACCGCTGGTGGCCGTTTCAGGAGTTCATGATCAGGTCCGGGGGCACCGGGCCGATCCAGGACGTCGACTTTCACGGCGCCCGGGCGGCCCGCCCAACCCCAGAAGTGACAAACGCGCTCGCCACCGCGGAGGCGATCGTGATCGGCCCATCGAATCCGGTCATCTCGATCGGCCCGATCCTCGCGGTCCCTGGCATCCGGGAAGCGCTCGGCGCGAGCCCGGCCCCGGTGGTCGCGGTCAGCCCGCTGGTCGCCGGAGCGGTGGTCAAGGGACCAACGGCGGCGTTCATGGCCTGGGCTGATCGGTCGCTCACGAGCGACGGGATCGCCGACCACTACGAGGGGCTGATCGACGGCCTGGTGGCGGACAGCCGCGCGGAGCTCGTCCCGGTGCTCGAGACCGACGTTCTGATGGACACGCCGGCCGGCCGGCGGCGGGTCGCCGAGGAGACGTTGCGGTTCGCGCTCGCCCTCTCCGTAACGCGCCGGCCTCCCAGAAAACCACCGCTCTCGGTACGGTTTCCGCCCGATGCGAACGATCGCGATCCTGCCCATCAAGAGTTTCTCCCAAGCCAAGCAACGGCTCCGGGTCGAGCTCAGCGACGCCGACCGCCGCGCGCTGGTCGACGCGATGTTCTCCGATGTGCTCGTCGCTCTCCGCCGCGTTCCGGAGCTCGAGGGGATCATCGTGGTCAGCGGCGACCGCGTTGCCCAGCGGATCGCGCAGGGGTACGGCGCGACCGTCGTCGAGGACGCCGAGCGGGGGCACAACGCGGCGGCCACCGAAGGGATCCGCACCGCGCTCGAGGACGGGATCGAGCGGGCGCTGCTCGTCCCCGGAGACTGTCCGATGCTCGACCCGAAGGAGCTCGAGGAGCTGCTCGCTCACCGGGCCGGCGAGCGCTCGGCGTTGATCGTCCCGGACCGCCACGGCACCGGTACGAACGCGCTGCTGCTCGCGCCGCCGGACGTGCTCGCGCCGAGCTTCGGTCCGGACAGCTGCCGGCGGCACATGGCCGACGCCGGTATGGCCGGGGTGGCGGCGGAGGTCGTCGAGGTGCCCTGCCTCGCGATGGACGTCGACACGCCCGATGACCTCGACGCTCTCCAGCAACGCCTGGCCGAGAGCCGCGGCGGGGCAGCCCATACTCGGGGCATGCTCAACCAGCTGATGCGAGCTCGCTCCTAGTGACAGCCTCAGCACCCCGAGCGGCGCTCAGCATCGCCGCTCTAGAAGGGGTCCCGGAGATCACAGCCGGCGATGATCTAGCGGCGCACATCGCGACTGCCATCACGACCAGCGCCCTCGGCCACAGACCGCCGCTCACCGACACCGACGTGCTCGTGATCGCGCACAAGGTCGTGTCCAAGGCCGAGGGCCGGATCCGCGCGCTCGCCGACGTCCACCCCGGGCCGAAAGCCAAAGAGCTTGCGACCAGGCTCGGCAAGGATCCGCGCCACGTCCAGGTCGTCCTCGACGAGTCGCGCGAGGTACTGCGTGCATCCCACGGCGTGCTGATCTGCGTCACCCACCATGGGTTCATCTGCGCGAACGCCGGCGTCGACGCCTCCAACGTCCCCGGCGAGAACGTGCTGGTCCTCCTCCCCCGCGATCCCGACGCCTCCGCGCGCACGCTCCGCGCCCGCATCAGAACCCGCATGGGAGCCAGTCCCGCGGTCCTCATCACCGACTCGTTCGGCCGCGCCTGGCGCCACGGGCAGGTCGACGTCGCGATCGGCTGCGCCGGACTGACCCCGCTCGAGGACTGGCGCGGACGAACCGACGCCGTTGGGCGCGAGCTCAGAGCCACGTGGATCGCGGTCGTCGACGAGCTGGCCGCGGCCGCGGACCTCGCCCGCACCAAGGACGGGGCGCTGCCGCTAATCCTTATCCGCGGCGCCGACCGTCACGTCAGCGCCGAGGACGGGCCCGGCGTGGCGGCGGTGATCCGCCCGGAATCGGAGGACCTGTTTCGGTAGGGCGCGCGCGCCCGGCGCCGTCGCTGTGATCACCGCGACGAGCACGACTGCCACACCCACCAGTTGCAACGCGGTCGGCGCTTCGGCGAGGATCAGCGCAGCGAGCGCCACCGATCCGACCGGCTGGACGGTCAACGTGAGCGAGGTGATCGCCGCGGGCAGCCGCGGGAGCGACGTCGTGATCAGTAGCCAGCCGATCACCTGCGAGGTCAGCGCGAGCACGATCAGCCACCCCACGCCCGGCCAACCGGGCGTCAGGTCCGCGTCGCCGATGACCAGACCCGCCGCCACGCAAGCCACCGTCGCGGTCGCGGTCGCCTCGAACAGCGGTCCGGCCACCCGGCGCAGGTCAGAGCTGCTGCGCCGCAGCAGCATCAGGAAGCCCGACGTAGGCGATTCCCGCCCCGAGCCCGAACAGCGTCCCACTCGTCGGGTCGCGCCCGTAGGCGCCGCTCTGGAGCACGCCCGAGATCAGCAGCACGCCGAGCAGCGCGATCGGGAGCGCGGCGAGCACACGCCGGCCGGGGCGCTCGGACAGCAGCGCCCACGCCACCAGCGGCACGATCACCACCTGGATGTTGGCGAGCACGGTGGCGAGGCCCGCACCGACATCGTCGATCGAGTGGTGCCAGAGGATCAGGTCGGCGGCGAAGAACACGCCGGCGCCGATCGCGACGCGCCGGTCCGACCACAACCGGGAACCGAACCGGCGATCCTCGAGCCACGCCAGCAGCCCCAATATGGGCAGCGCGAACGCGCACCGGAAGATTGCCGCCGTCGACGGCGAGGTGTGGCTCAGCCTGACCAGAATGCTCGAGAACGCGATCGCGAGCGCGCCGAGCAGCGCGGACATCCGAACGAGCCGGTCGTTGGCGAGCCAGCGATCCACCCAAACCAGGCTAGACGTCGGCCGGCCGCCGCAACGTCCAAGAAACGCCGGCACGGCTGGCCCCGTGCCGGGCCGGCGGGCGCCTGGCGGACCCGTCCGTAGGTCCTACGCCGGGGCGCCGACGGCGTGGAAACCGCCGTCGACGTGCACGATCTCGCCGCTGATCGCACGCGCGTAGTCCGACATCAGGAAGCAGATCGTGTCGGCCACGGGCGCTGGATCCTCGATGTCCCAGCCGAGCGGCGCCTGGGCTTGCCAGAGGGCGGCCAGGCCGTCGAACCCCGGGATGCCGCGGGCCGCGACCGTGCCGAGCGGCCCCGCGGACACGAGGTTCACCCGGATCCCGCGGGGCCCCAGGTCACGCGCCAGGTACCGCGAGACCGACTCGAGCGCAGCCTTGGCGACGCCCATCCAGTCGTAGATCGGCCACGCCACCGTGGCGTCGAAGTCGAGCCCGACGATGCTCGACCCCGCGCCCATCAGCGGCTCCAAAGCAACCGCGAGCGACTTCAGCGAGAACGCGCTGGTTTGGAACGCGGCCGCGGCGCTTTCGGGGGGAGTACTCAGAAACCGCCCGCCGAGAGCGTCCTCGGGCGCGAACGCGATCGCGTGCAGCGCCCCGTCGACCGCCCCCCACCGGGCGCGCAACGACTCGGTCAACGCCTCCAGATCCGACGGATTATTGACGTCGAGCTCGAGCACATCGATCTCATCAGACAGCCGCTTCGCGGCCCGCTCTGTCATCCGCCGGGCCCGCCCGAAGCTGGTCAGGACCACCGAGGCTCCCTCGCTGAGTGCCCGCTCGGCGGCATGGAACGCGATCGAGTCCTTCGTGATCACCCCGGTGATCACGAGCTTCTTGCCCTCGAGGATCACAACGGCGTCACGGTCGCTACAGCCGAGGGCCGCAGAGCGTCCACAGCGCGCGGGCGAGCCGCTCGCGCGTCTCGGCCGGCTCGACCAGCTCGTCGACGAACCCGGAGGCGGCGGCCGCCTCGGCGCGCAGGTGCTCGTCGGCATACTCGTCCGCCAGCCGCGAGCGCTCCGCTTCGACGTCGTCGGCCGCGCGCAACTCTCGGCGGTAAACGATCCCGACCGCCGTCCGGGCGCTCATGATCCCGAGCTCGGCCTCGGGCCATGCCAGCACCAGGTCCGCGCCGAGATCGCGCGAGTTCATCGTGATGTACGCGCCGCCGAACGACTTGCGCAGGACCACCGTCAGCTTCGGGACTCTGGCGGCCGCGAACGCCCGCACCAGCGACGCTCCGTGCCTGATCACGCCAGCTTGCTCCTGCCGAGAGCCGGGCATGAATCCGGGGGTGTCGACGATTGCGATCAGCGGCAGTCCGAACGAGTTGCAGAAACCGACGAACCGCGCCGCCTTCTCCGAGCTCTCGGCGTCAAGCACGCCGCCCAGGAAATGCGGCTGGTTGGCCACGATCCCGACGGGACGGCCTTCGATCCGGGCGAGCGTCGTGACGATGTTGCGCGCCCACCGCGGGCACAGCTCGAGCAACGAGCCCGCATCGACGATCCCACCCAGAGCGTCGCGGACGTCGTAGGCACGGCGCGGCTCTGACGGGACGACCGCGCCCGGGTCGGAAATCTCGGGATCAGCAAATTCGGCAATCGGCAGCGCGCCGCCGGCGCTAGAGGGCAAATACGACAGCAGGTCGCGCACACGCACCGCCGCGCTCACCTCGTCACGCTCGACGAGGTGGCATACGCCGTTGTGGTCGTGCACGCGCGGGCCGCCGAGCGCCACCGCGTCGATCTCCTCGCCGAGCGCCTCGCGGACGACGCCGGGGCCGGTGAGGAACATCGCGGCGTCCTCGGTCATGATGATCAGATCGGTCAGCGCCGGCGAGTACGCGCCGCCGCCGGCCGATGCACCCGAGACGACCGAGATCTGCGGGACGACGCCGGTCAGTCCGACCGTGTGTCGGAATATCCGGCCGTAGCCGGCGAGGGCCGCCGTGCCCTCCTGCATCCGCGCGCCGCCGGACTCGACGAACGCGACCACGGGAATCCGGGCCCGCTCGGCCGTCTGCAGGACCCTGACGATCGTGTCGGCGTGGCGCTCCCCGAGCGAGCCGCCCAAGAACGAGCCGTCCTCGGCGTAGCACGCGATCGGCCGGCCGTCGACGCTACCGGTGGCGCCGAGAACGCCATCGCCCGGCACGGCGCGGGCCCCGAGCCGTGGCGAGACGACGCGCGAGCGCAGCGGCTGAAGGCTGCCGGGGTCGCACAGCGCCTCGAGCCGCTCGAGCGGATCGAGCCGCCGGGCCTGCTCACGCGTGGCGGTCGCGCTCACGACTGTGCGCCCCTGAACACGAGCGTCACGTTGTGGCCGCCGAACGCGAACGAGTTCGAGATCGCGACCGGCGGGTGGCCGTTGGACAGCACGAGCGGCCGCGCCTCGCCCGGGACGTAGTCGAGGTCGCAGTCGGGATCCGGCACCTCGTAGCCGACGGTCGGCGGGATCACGCGCGTGGACAGCGTCTTGACGGTGGCGACCGCCTCGACGGCGCCGGCCGCTCCGAGCAGATGCCCGATCGCGGACTTGGTCGAGGAGATCGGGATCTTGTGGGCCCGCTCCTCCCCCAGCGCGCGCTTCAAAGCGGCCGTCTCGGCGGCATCGTTGAGCTGCGTAGATGTCCCGTGGGCGTTGATGTAGTCGACGTCGTCCGGGCCGATCCCGGCGTCCGACAGCGCGAGCTCGATCGCGCGCGTCGCAGCGGCGCCGCTCGGCTCGGGCGCGGTCAGGTGATAGGCGTCGGAGGTAGAGCCGTAGCCGGTCACCTCGCCGAGCACCTTCGCGCCGCGGGCCGCAGCCGCCTCGGCGTCCTCGAGCACGAGCACGCCGGCACCCTCCCCCATCACGAACCCATCGCGGCGCGCGTCGAACGGCCGCGACATCCCCGTCGGCGACAGCGCCTGCATCGAGTTGAAGCTGCCGAACCCGAACGGGGTGAGCGTCGCTTCGGCGCCGCCGACGACGACCGCGTCGGCGTCGTCGTACTGGATCATCCGAAGCGCGCAGCCGATCGCGTGGGCGCCGCTCGAGCAGGCCGACACGACGCTGTACATCTGGCCCTGAAGGCCGAACTTCATCGAGACGGCCGCGGCGGCCGCGTTCGGCATCTGCGCCGGGATCCCGAGCGGCGACATCCGCGCCGGACCGCGGTCGCGGAGCACGTCGTGCTGGAGCTCGATCGTCTGGATACCGCCGATCCCGGTCGCGAGGATGCAACCGAGTCGCATCGGGTCATACGGAAGCTCGCCGTCCCACCCGGCATTCTCGATCGCCTCGCCGGCCGCGACGACCGCGAGCTGCGAGAACCGGTCGAGTCGCCGGATCTCCTTGACCGACAACAACTCGCTGGGCTCGAAGTCGCTGCACGCGCCCGCGCCGTCGAGGATTCCGCACTCGCCGGCGGACCAGCGCTGGTAGAGAGCTTCGGCGCCGACGCCCAGCGGCGTCACGGCGCCGAGACCGGTGATCACGACCTTACGTCGCACGGGCCGAGCCCTTGAGTCCGCGTGGCTCACGCAGCCCCCGGCTTCACTCCGCCCGGCTGACGATCAGGTCGATCGCGTCGCCGACGGTCTTGAGCTCCTTCATGTCCTCGCCCTTGAGGACCACGCCATAGTCGTCCTCGACGACCTGCGCGAGCTCCACGAGGTCGAGCGAGTCGATGTCGAGCTCCTCGAAGGTCGAGCCGCGGCTGATCTGGTCGGCGTCGGGTCCGAAGCTCGCGAGCGTCTCGACGACGCGGGCCTCGACCTGTTCTGTGGTGACGGTTGCCATCGCTTGTCTCCTTTCAGTTGTCAGGGGTTCTCATGCGGCCAATCCGCCGTCCACGGTGAGCACGGCACCGGTGACGTAGCTGGCCTCGTCAGATGTCAAAAAGCGGACGCAGGCGGCGACCTCGTCGGGAGTTCCGACGCGCCTGGCGGGAATCGCCTGGACGATCTCCTTGGACGCCCCGCCGATGAACTCGGTGTCGATCAATCCCGGCGCCACCGCGTTCACCGTGATGCCGCGCCGGGCGACTTCGACCGCCGAGGTCTTCGTCAGCGCGATCAGCCCGGCCTTCGCGGCAGAGTAGTTCGCCTGCCCGGGGTTCGCCCGCAACGCGACGGCCGAGGAGATGTTGACGATCCGGCCCGAACGGGCCTTGAGCATCGCCTTCAACGCGCGCCGGGTGAGCCGGAAGGCCGCGGTCAAGTTCGTCTCGAGCACCGTGTCCCATTCCTCGTCGTCGAGCGACGGAGTCAGGTTGTCGCGGCTGATGCCGGCATTGTTGACGAGCACGAGGACGGGACCGTCGAAGTGCGACTCGAGCGCTCCGAACAACTCGTCGGGCGCACCCGGGTCCGCGACGTCCGCGCCGAGCGCGATCGCCTGACCGCCGTCGCGCTCGATCTGGGACACCACCGCTTCGGCGCCCGCGGAGTCGGCGCGGTAGTTGACGCCGACGCGCCAGCCGTCGCGAGCGAGCACGCGCGCGATCGCCGCGCCGATGCCACGGGAAGCCCCGGTGACCAGCGCCGATCCCTCTCGCGGCCGCGCAGCCTCAGCCATTGTCAGCGCCTCCCCACTCGATCACGCCGGCGCCCCAGGTGAAGCCCGCGCCGAAGGCGCTGAGCAGGACCCGCGAGCCCGGCTTCAGCCAGCCCCGGCGTTCGGCGAAGTCGAGCCCGAGCGGCAACGTTGCCGCTGAGGAATTGCCTAGGTTCTCGATGCAGTCCACGACGCGCTCGGACGGAAGCTGAAGCTTTTCCGCGAGCGCGCGCAGAATCCTTCCGTTCGCCTGGTGATAGACGAACAGATCGATGTCCTCGAGCGTGAGCCCGGCCCCGTCGACCGCCGCCAGCGTCGCCTCACCCATCCGCGCGACCGCGTGTCGATAGACCTCGGGCCCGTCCATCCGCAGCTTGCGGTCATCGTGGGGGATCTGGATCGCGGGCGCGCCCGAGCCGTCGGCGCCGAGCACTATCGGCCCGATCGCGCCGAGCCCGTCCTCAGCCGGGCCGAGCACGACGGCGCCGGCGCCGTCGCCGAACAGCGGCGCGGTCCGCTTGTCGTCCCAGTCCACGATCCGCGTGGTGAAGTCCGCGCCGATCAGCAGCACGCACTCGGCGCGGCCGGTTTCGATCTGGGCGGCGCCGAGCGACAGCCCTGACAGGAACCCCGTGCAGGCGGCGCCGAGATCGATCGCGCCGGCGCGGTCGGCGCCGATCGCGTGAGCCACGATCGGCGCGGCGTTCGGCATCAGCTCGTCCTGCGTGAGCGTCGCGACCAGCACCAGATCGACCTCCAACGGGTCGACGCCCGCGCGGCTCAGCGCGCCTTGGCCGGCGCGCGCCGCGAAATCTGAGAGCCGCTCGTGCGCGGCCGCGACGGGGCGCTCGCGGATGCCCGTCCGCGAGACGATCCAATCCTCGCTGACCCCGAGGCGCTCAGCCAGTGCGGCGGTCGTCACGCGCCCCACGGGAACCTCGGCCGCGACCGATAGAACCGCCGGGCGCGCCGGGGCGTACGCCGCCGAAGCGTCCTGGAGCGCGGAGCGCGCGCGCGGGCTGATCTCGGACTCAAGCATGGGCGAGCTCCACGTCCTTGAGCGTGCGCTTGACGAGCCCGGTCAGCACCCGTCCCGGCCCGACCTCCACGAACCGGTCCGCGCCGCGGTCGCGCATCGCGAGCAGCACCTCGCGCCAGCGCACCGGCATCGTCAGCGCCTGGGCGAGCTGCGCGCGCACGTCCTCGAACGGCGCGGCCGTGACCGCCGACAGAACGGTGACGCGCGGCTCGGAGATCTCGACCTCCGCGAGCGCGGCCTCGAACTCGGCAACGGCCTCGGCCATCATCGGCGAGTGAAACGCTCCGGTAACCGGCAGCTCCATCGGCCGGAGCCCGAGCTCCTTGGCGGCGGCGCTCAAGTCGGCGAACGCGCCCCGGTCGCCTGACAGGACCACCTGTTGCGGCGAGTTGTCGTTCGCGAGCGCGAGGCCGTGCGCATCGGCGAGCTCCGCGCCGTGATCGGCGGCGCCCGCGCCCATCAGCGCGATCATGCCCCCGTCGCCGGCACGCTCACCGGACTCCTGCATCAGCCTGCCGCGCAGCGTCACCAGCTCGAGCCCGTCGCGGTCGTTCAGACAACCGGCGGCGACGAGCGCGGCCAACTCGCCGAGCGAGTGGCCGGCCATCATGTCGCCGTCGGGGCGGCCGAGTGTTTCCCAGCCTGCGAGGCTCGCACAGAAGATCGCGGGTTGCGCAAACCGCGTGCCTTCCTCGGCGCGCTCAAACGGATCCTCTCCGACGATCTGCTCGACGAGAGAGAGGAGATCCGGGCGCACCTCAGACACGGTCTCACGCATCTCCGAGGTCTGGCTGCCTTGACCTGGAAACAGGATCGCGGTGACTCCCATTCTGCTATCACCCTACGCGGCAGCCTCGGTCCGGATACAGGTGCCAAGCGGACTTCCCCCCGTTCGGGGGGAGGGCCGAAATGCCCGTCCCGACGCACCCCAAAGCCTTGAGCCTCCCCAAGCCAACACCTTCTTCCGCCGCGCTCGTGACCGGCGCTTCCGCCGGAATCGGGAGCGAGATCGCGAAGCTCCTGGCGGCGCGCGGTTACAACCTCGTGTTGGTCGCAAGGCGCAAGGACCGGCTCGTCGCGCTCGCCGATGAGCTGAGCGAAGAGCACGGCGTGCGGGTCGAGACGATCTCGTGCGATCTCGGCAAGGCGGCGCCCCGAGGCAAGCTCCCCGGCCAGATCGACGAGCTCGGCCTCGAAGTCGAGATCCTCGTCAACAACGCCGGCTTCGCCACCGGTGGGGCGTTCCACGAGGCCGACCCGGAACGCGAGCTCGAGCAGGTCCGGGTGCTGGTCGAGGCCCCGATGGTGCTCACGAGGATGTTCGTGCCGGGGATGGTCGAGCGAAAGCGCGGAGGGATCCTGAACGTCGCCTCCACGGCCGGAATGCAGCCGATGCCCTACTCGGCGGGCTACTCGGCCGCCAAGGCATACGTGCTGACGTTCTCCGAAGCGCTGCACCAGGAGCTGCGGGGCCTTGGGGTGACGGTCACCGCGCTCGCCCCAGGGCCGGTGGAGACGGACTTCTGGCAGATCGCCGGCTGGGAGACGGCCAGCGGCAAGTCGTTCGAGCGGTCGGTGCCCGGCGCGCTGATCTCGCCCGAACAGGCCGCCCGCGCCGGCGTCGAAGGCCTCGCCCGCGGCGATCGCGTCGTCGTCCCGGGGCTGCCGATGCGCGTCGGCATGCTCGCGTCGCGGTACATCCCGCACGCGCTGAAGCTGCCGGCGCTCGAGCGCTTCATGCGCCCTTCGAGCGACGAGTAAACGCGGACAACGGAACACTCGCCTCGCCACCGAGCGCGAGTGCCCCGCTCTCCGTGCCAGAGCCGGGTGAACCGGCATTCACCGCGCGTGGGGTGGCGAATGCGCCGTTTCCGGGAATGGGCCTCGCTTCGCTCGGCGTCCGTGGGGCCAAGTTCCCCGTCCGGACAGGGATCGCGCTACCCGAGCAACCCGATCCGCTGGGCCCGCTGGACAGCCTCGGCCCGGTTGCGGGCGCGGAGCTTGCGGTAGAGCGCGCTGGTGTGCTCCTTGACCGTGTGCGGCGATAGGTAGAGCGTCTCGGCGATCTCGCGGTTGGTCGATCCGACGGCGATCAGGTCGAGCACCTCGCGCTCGCGCTCGGTCAGCAGCGGCGCCGGCTGCTCGGCCTTCGGCGGGAACGTCGTCATCCCGAGCCCGACGCGGCGGACCGCGGCCGCGACGCGGCTCGCCTCCCAGTCCTTGGAGACGAACCCCGACGCCCCGGCGGCGCGGGCGGCCGCCGGCGACATCCGGCCGGCGCCCGAGATCAGCAGCACGCGCGTCGCCGGCGAGGCCTCGCGGATCGCGGCGCACAGCTCGGCGCCCGACTCGCCGGCCAGGAACAGGTCGACGAGCGCGACGTGCGGCTTGTGGGCGCGCGCCAGCGTGAGCGCCTCGGCGCCGGTCCGCGCCTGGAAGAACCGCTCGACCCACGGCTGCTCGCCGAGCAGCACCCGGAAGCCCCAGTGGACGACGTCGTGGTCGTCGACGACGAGCACGCGGAGCCGGCGGTCGTCCATCAGAACTCCTCGGGCTCGAGCGGGTCCGCCTCGCGCGGCATCCTGCAGCGAGCGGGACGGCCAGCCGCACGCGCCACCGGTTCTCGCTCGAACGGCCCGAACTCGACCACCCCGCCCTGCTGGAGCGCCTCGAACGCCGCCAGCCGCAGGCCCATCCCCGGATCGCCCGCTCCCGAGCGGGCGCCGTCGTTGCGCACCTCGAGCGTGAACGTGTCCTGATCGCGCGAGACCGCGACCTCGACGCGCGAGGGGTCGGCGTGCTTGGCGATGTTCCGCAGCGCCTCGGCGAGCACCGACTGCGCGAGCGGCTCGACGTCGGGCGGGACCGTCGACTCGCCTCGCCAGTCGACCTCGACGACGAACCCCGGCGATCGCCGGACGCGGTCGAGCTCGGCCGCGAGCGTCGTGCCGGTCTCGGGGGACAGCGGCGCGAGCGGCCGCTCGAGCGCGCGGCGCAGGTCGCTCAGCGCCTCCTGCATCTCGATCCGGCAGCGCTCGCGCTCGGCGCGGTCGAGCGGCTGCTCGGCACCGAGCGCCAGCGACACCCCGAACAGGCGCTGGAGCACGCTCTCGTGGATCTCGCGCGCGAGGTCGAGCCGCTCGCCGAGACGCCGCGTCCGCTCCTGCTGGCGCGGTCACGTTGCGGGCGGCGGCGACGAGCGCTGCGGTCTTGCCGAGCGTCCACAGCAGATGGCGCTCGCCGTCGGACAGCTCGAACCGGCCGCCACCGCGGTCGGCGCAGATCACGCCGTAGGCGTAGCCGCCCGCGCTCAGCGGGGTGCACACGAGCGTCGTGATCCCGAGCAGCTGCGCGTACTCGGGCGGGACCTCCTCCTCGATCCGCTCGGATACGACGACGACCTTGTCCTCGAGCAGCGCGCGCTGGGCGATCGGCGTGTTGACGAGCGTCGGCCGGATCCCCGACAGCTGCTCGAACGGGATCCCGTAGGAGCCGATCGCGCGCACCCGCCGGCGCGCCGCGTCGGCCATGAAGATCGCCGCCCGGCGCATCGTGGTCAGGCGGCAGATCGCCTCGCAGATGCGGTCGTAGAACTCGGTCGGCGAGGTGTGCATGTCGATCTCGCGCGAGCAGCTCGACGAACACCTCGAGCGGCTCGACGCCGGCGAACAGCGACGGCGCCCGGTCCGTGATCGGCTGATCGACGCTCACGCCGCGACCGACAGCGGGTACGACCGGACGATCTCGTACAGCGTCGTCCGTTCGGCCGCCGGCCGGCCCGCCCGGTGCGCGGCCTGCGACCAGCTCGCGAAGGCGTCGAGCAGAACGCCGTGGTAGCTGCCGGCCATCCGCGAGATCGATTCCTCCATCAGCGTCCCGCCGAGATCGTTGACGCCCCAGCGCAGCGACTCGGTGGCGGCGTCGAGGCCCATCTTGACCCAGCTCGCCTGGAGGCTGCGGACCGTCTTGCCGAGCGCGAGCCGGAACGCCGCGGTGTGCTTGAGGTTCTCCTCGCGCGAGATCTCCTCGACCCCGTGGGTGCGGCCGAGCAGCGTGTGGAACGGGATGAACGACAGCGGCACGAACTCGGTGAAGCCGCCGGTGCGCTCCTGGAGCTCGCGCACGACCCGCATGTGCTCGGCGAGCTCCCACGGCTCCTCGACGTGGCCGAACATCACGGTCACGGTCGAGCGGATCCCCTCGGCGTGCGACGCCTCGATGATCTCGACCCAGCGCGCCACCGGCAGCTTGTTCGGCGAGATCCGCTCGCGGACGCCGTCGTGGAGGACCTCGGCGGCGGTGCCCGGCGTCGACCCCAGCCCCGCCTCGCGCAGGCGGTCGAACACTGCGCGCGGCGAGAGCCCGCTGACGTCGCACATGTGCGCGACCTCCATCGGCGAGTACGCGTGCAGGTGGATGTCCGGCGCGGCTCGCTTGGCCACCCGCAGCCACTTCTCGTAATCCTCGAGGCCCCAGTCGGGATGGATCCCCGACTGCATGCAGATCTCGGTGGCGCCGAACTCCACCGCCTCGTGCACGCGCTGCGGACGAACTCCTCCTCGGAGTGCTCGTAGGCGTCCGGCGACCGTCGCGACTGCCCGAATCCGCAGAACGCGCATCCGACCGTGCAGATGTTCGAGACGTTGATGTTGCGGTTGACGACGAACGTGACCGTGTCGCCGGCGAGCTCGGAGCGCAGCTCGTCCGCGGCGCAGCGCGCATCTCCTCGATCACCTCTGGCCGGTGTCTCGGCGAACAGCGCGGTCAGCTCCTCGGGAGTCAGCGCGAGGCCCTCCGCGGGCGCGGGCGACCGCCCGCGGCGCGGCGTCGTCGGCCACCTGCGAGCGCGACCCGGCGGCCCGATCCCCGGCGCGGGATGAACGACCAGTACTCGGCCTTGATCACGTCCATCACCGGCCGCGAGATCCACTCCGGGTCGATGTACTCCGGGTACACGCACAGCCGCTCGGACAGCGCCGCGCCCTCGGCCCGCAGCCGCTTGCGCACCTCGGTCGGCGACGGGAACGGGTGCTCGGGCGAGATGTGGTCGCCGTTGGCGCTCAGCCCACCGAGGTCGGTGGCGCCGGCCCGCACGAGCTCGACCCACCAGTCCGACAGGTTCGGCGGGACCTGGATGCCGACGCCGGGCATCAACCGCCGCGTCTCGGCGATCAGGCGCTTCATGTCCTCCACCGACACCTCGCACGCCCACGCCGGAGCGTCGAGATGCGGGCCGTCCCAGAGCCCGGTCCGCCAGTACTCGCTCGCGGCGTCGCCGGCGATCTGCGCCGGCTCGCGGCCGTAGTAGCTCTGGTGCGGCACGAAGTTCTGGAGGATCACCTCCTGGATGTGGCCATGGCGCTCGTGCAGCTCGGCGAGCTTCGCCAGCGACGCCATCCGCTCGTCCTCGGTCTCGCCGATCCCGACGAGGATCCCGCTCGTGAACGGGATCTTCAGCTCGCCGGCGGCCGCGATCGTCTCGATCCGCCGTGCCGGGTGCTTGGTCGGCGACCCGGCGTGCACGGTCTCCATCAGCCGCTCGGACACCGACTCGAGCATCAGCCCCTGGGAGGCGGTGACCTCACGCAACCGCGCCAGGTCCTCGCGTCCGAGCACGCCGAGGTTCGTGTGCGGCAGCAGCCCGCGCTCGAGCGCGCGCTCGCACACCCACACGACGTACCAGGTGAAGTCCGCGTGCCCGTACTCCTCCAGGCGGCGCGCGACCTCCGCGTTGACCTCGGGCTTCTCGCCGGTCAACACCAGCAACTCCTTGACGTGGTGGCGAGAAACGGCGCGATCCAGCAGCGCCAGGACCTCGTCAGGCGAGTGCAGATGCGGCTTGTGCGTCGCGAACGCGCAGTACTTGCAGTAGCAGCGGCATGTCCGCGACAGCGACAGCGTGAGATTGCGGCTGAACGTGACACGGCGGCGCATGCGCGCGGCCCATTCTACGATCCCCCTCCGAGCGCCTATCCTGGCCCGGCTGATGCGAGGAGCAATGCGTGCGCGAGAGCGGCTGCTGCGCCTGCGTTCTGGCCGCCGCGGCCGCCGGCTGCGGCTCGGGCGGTAGCTCGTCGACGCGCGCGGCGAGCACGACCGGCCCGGCGACCGGCCCAATCGCGCCCCCAGCGCGCCTCGCAACGCGACGCTGATCCTCGACTTCACCCCGAACGCCGTCCACACCGGCATCTACGCCGCGCTCGCGCGCCACTACGACCGCGACGCCGGCGTGCACCTGCACGTGATCGCGCCGACGGCGACGACCGACTCGATCAAGCTGCTCGAGACCGGCCGTGTCAATTTCGCGATCCTCGACATCCACGACCTGGCGATCGCCGATGAATCGGCCGCACCCACCGACATCGTCGGGATCATGGCGATCGTCGAGCGCCCGCTGGCGGCGGTGATCGCGGCTCCGGACGTCAGCTCGCCCAAGGCGCTTCAGGGCAAGACCGTCGGGATCACGGGCGTCCCGAGCGACACCGCGGTGCTGCGGTCGGCCGTCGCCGGATCGGGCGGCGACCCCGCCAAGGTCAAGACGGTCACGATCGGGTTCAACGCGGTCGCCGACCTGCTGGCCGGCCGCGTCGCCGGCGCCACCGCCTTCTGGAACGACGAGGGCGTGACGATCCGTCAGAGCGGGCGGCCGGGTCATTCCACGTGTTCAGGGTCGACGACTACGGCGCTCCCTCCTACCCCGAGCTCGTGCTGTGCGCGACGGCCCAGACCCTGCGCCGCGAGCCGGGGCTCGCCCGTGACGTCGTCGACGCGCTCGTCCGCGGCTACGAGTACACGCTGAGCGACCCTGCGCAGGCCGCGCCGGGACCTCGAGCGACGAGGCCCCCGGGCTGGCGCCGAAGCTCGTCTCGCCCAGCTCACGGCGCTGCTGCCCGCGTTCCGGGCCGCCGACGGCCGCGTCGGCGAGCTCAACCGGGCCACGCTCGAGACATGGGCGCGCTGGGAGGCACGGTTCGGAATCGTCAGCCACGCGCCCGACGTCAGCACGACGTTCGACCCGGCGTTCGCCGCGAAGGCGGACGTCCGGCTCGCTTGCCGCCGCGGGCGCGCTGACCGCAAGGATGCTCGGGATGGGCCACAGAAGCGGCTGATCGCAGGCGTGCTCGCCGCGGTCACGGTCGGCGCCGCCGCGGTCGCGCTCGGGATCGCGCTGCTGCTCGGGCACATCGTCAGCCTGCGCACGACCGCCGACGCGACGCTCCGCACCGGCACCTACCTGGACGCCACGATCAACGTCGAGCGCGCGGTCGTCGACGCCGAGACCGGCCTACGCGGCTACGTGATCACCGGCGAGCCGCTGTTCCTGGCAGCCGACGCGAACGGCGCAGGCTGAGCTCCCGGGCGCGGCGCGCGCGCTCGAGCAGGCCGCCAACGACGAGGGCGCCTACGTCACCCGGGCGACGGCGCTCGCCGACGCCGCGCGCACCTACATGAACTCATACGTCCCGACCGTGACGCGGGAGGTCGCGACCGATCCCAACGCGGCGCGCTCGGTCGCCGACGACCGACGCTCGGCAAGCGGCTCGTCGACGGGATCCGGACTCAGACCGCCCAGCTCGAGCGGCTGATCTCGGCGCGCCAGGCCGCGCGCCAGCGCTCCGCCCACGAGTCCGCAAACACCGCCGTGACGGTCGCCATCGTCGTGCTGGTCGTGCTCACCGCGCTTGACGCTCGCGCTCGGCGGGTTCCTCGGCTGGCTGCTCCTCGGTCGCGAGCGCGCCCGCGAACGCGCCGCGTTCCTGGCCGAGGCGGGCGCGCAGCTCGACCGCGGCAGCACCGGCGACGAGGTGCTCGAGACGTTCGCGGAGCTGGCGAGTCGGCCGCGGAAACGCCTACTGCGTCGCCGAGGAGCTCGCCGCGAGGAGCCGGCCGCACTCGAGCTCGAGCTCGGCCGGGTCAGCGCCGGCGACGCATCGCTGCTGCCGCCGGGAGCCTGGCCCGGGGTCGAGGCCGCCGTCGAGGAGGCCCGATGCTCGCAAGGACAGACCGACGGACCTCGACGCAGACTGCGGCAGTCGAGTCCGACGGCGGTCCGGTGCATGTGCTCGCGCTCGCCGCAGTCGCCCGCGGCAGCCTGGCCGCGCGGGTGGTGCTCGCGCGGGGCGGACGGGGATGGCGGCGCGAGGAGCTCAGGAGATATCGGTCTCGGCGCGCGGCTGGCGCTCGCGCTGCAGGCACGCGCGCTCCAGGCTCGCACCGAGGCGCTCTACCGGCGCAGCGAGTACACGGCGCGCACGCTGCAGCAGAGCCTGCTGCCGGCGGTCATTCCCGAACTCCCTTCCTGCGAGCTCGCGATCCGATTCGCCCCCGCCGGCGCCGGCGACCTCGTCGGCGGAGACTTCTACGACGTGTTCGCCGTCGGAGACGACCACTGGGCGGTCGTGATCGGCGACGTATGCGGCAAGGGCGCGCAGGCGGCGGCGGTGACCGCGATGGCTCGCTGGACGCTCCGGAGCTTCGCCGGCTCGGCCGCACCGCCGGCCGACGTGCTGCGCTCGCTGAACGACGGCGATGCTGCGCCAGGACCTCGGCGGTCGGTTCATCACGATCGTCTACGCGCTGCTCCGCGTGGGCGCCGGCGAGGCCCACGTGAGCCGTCGCCTGCGCCGGCCATCCCCCCGCGCTGTTCGTCTCGGATGCCGGCGAGCCGGCGACGCTCGCCGCGCACGGCGACCTGCTCGGGATCTGGCCCGACATCCGGCTCGAGCAGGTCGACATGCGGCTCGGCGCCGGCGAGAGCCTCGTGCTCTACACCGACGGCGTCACCGACCAGGGACCGGGCGCCGCGCGCTCGCCCGAGCACGTGATTCGGGAGCTCGGGGGCGCGCCGAGCGCCAGCGCGCTCGCCGATGCGCTTCAGGACGCGGCCGAGCGGTCGAGCCCGGTGGCCCGCGACGACCTGGCGATCGTCGTCCTGCGTTTCCTGGGGAGCGAGCCCGCCGGACGTGGAGCCCGCGTCCGCGCCGGGACTGTTACGGGCCGGAGAACGGGCTTGACCGCGGGGCAGCCCCGGGCATAGTCTGGCCTCACCGGACCCCGAGGGAGGTACGACAGTGAAGGCTCGACGTGTCAGCGTGCCGGCGATTCTCGCCGCGCTGGTGGTGATGGTTGTAGTGAGCATCAGCGGCGTCGCCTCGGCGGCGACCAAGCCCACGCCGGCCGTCGCTGCGCCGGGCGCGCCCGGGAGCGAGAGCTATTTCGACCTCGCACGCAAGGACTGCGTGGGCACGGCCCGGAACACGAACTCGAAGGTGTGGTTCACGGTCGCCGACGGCGTGCTCTCGGACACCTACTGGCCGACCGTCGACGCAACCAACGTCCACACCCTCCAGTACATCGTGACCGGGGTCACCGGCGGCAAGAGCTTCACCGACCTCCAGACGCGGGACATGACCTACAAGGTCCTGCCCGACCCGACCGGAATGAGCTGCACGGTGGTCGCCTCGAATGCCGCCCACGGCTACCGGATCATCACCACCTACATCGCCGACCCGGGCCGCGACGCCGTGCTGATGCAGACCACCTTCAAGGGGCCAGGACGGCGATCAGCTGTACGTGCGCCTCGATCCGCTCGCCGGCGGCACCGGCGGTGGCGGAACGCAGAACGCCGGCGCGAACAGCGCGCTTCGTCGACAGCAACAACAACATCCCCGTGGCGTTCAACACGAAACACGATCACCAACGCGGTCAACCGCGACTACGCGGTCCCGACGTATATGGCGCTGGAATCGTCGAGCGGCCTCTCGAACGCAAGCGTCGGCTACGCCGACTCGGCCAGCGACGGGCTGAACATGCTCGACTCGACGGGGTCGCTGACGCCGTACACGTCCGCGACCGACGGGCACGTGACGCTCACTGCCGGCGTGTCGCTGCACCGCAGGCGAACCGTGGACCTCGCGCTCGGATTCGGCACGACGCAACAGACGGCCGAACAGGTCGCCGGCGCCTCGGTGCGGCAGTCGTTCGACGACGCGTGGTCGCGGTACGAGCAGCAGTGGCTGCGGTATGACGCCGGTCTCCGTCGCCCGTCACGCTGGCTGGGCGCCGCCGCCGTGCAGCGAGTACTACGAGTCGGTCAACGTCGTCAAGGCGAGCGAGGACAAGACGTTCCCGGGGGCGATCGCCGCCGGCCTCGCGTCCCCTTGGGGCCAGGCCGTGCCCGCCGGCGAGCTCACCAACGGCGAGCCGACGTACTTCGGCTCCTACCGCGAGGAGTTCTCGCGCGACACCTACGAGGCGTTCGCCGGGCTGCTCGTCGCCGGTGACGTCCAGACCGCCCGGGCCGCGACCCTGTTCCTGTTCGATCGCCAACAGCTGCCCGATGGGTCGATGCCGCGCAACTCGCTCCCGAACGGCAAGGCCGCGCCCGATACCGGCGGCCTCCAGCTCGACGAAACCGCCGATCCGATCCTGATGGCGTGGCAGTCCGGGCTCGCGCGCTACCCGGGGCTGTACGCGGGCCATGTGGTCCCGGCTGCCGACTTCCTGGTGGCGCACGGCCCCTCAGATGGGAACGAGCGCTGGGAGGAACAATCCGGGTACTCGCCCTCGACGATCGCCGCCGAGATCGCGGGCCTGACCGCGGCCGCGGCGATCGCGCGCGTCAACCACGACCCCGCCCACGCGAGGGTGTACCAGGCCACGGCCGACTACTTCGCGCGCAACATCAAGAACTGGACGGTGACGACCGACGGGCCGTACGCCCCCAGCTACTTCATCCGCCTGTCGAAGACCGGCGACCCGAATGCCCAGATCAGCTACTCGCTCAACAACGGCAACAACACCCAGGAGCCTCAGCAGAACATCATCGACGCCGGCTTCCTCGAGCTGGTCCGGCTGGGCGTCCTGCCGGCGTCCGACCCCGATCGTGCAGGCGTCGCTCAAGGTCGTCGACGACGTGATCGAGCGCCAGACGCCGAGCGGGCCGGGGTTCTACCGCTACGGCTACGACCCGACGCAGTCCACCGACGGCTACGGCGATTGCTACGTGCTCCCGTCCGGAACGAACGCGACCGGCTGCACCCCCAGCGGGAAGCCGTGGCCGAGCGACAATCCGGGTACCACCACGAACAACGTCGGCACCGGCCATCTGTGGCCCGTCCTCAGCGGTGAGCGCGGCGAGTACGAGGTCGCAGCCGGCTCGGTTGGCGACCTCCGCTTCGCCGGCCAGCTACTGACCTCGATGCGCAACATGACCTCCGGCCAGGGCCTCGAGCCCGAGCAGGCCTGGGAGGACCCGCCGCTCGCGGCGTCGCCCTACGGGACCGATCCGACGATCGCGTCGATCGGCTTCGCGCCCGGGCAGCCGGCCGGCTCGGCCAGCCCGCTCACGTGGGCGCAGTCGCAGTACGCGCGGCTGGCGCTCGCGGTCAGCAAGGGGCGCAACCTCGAGACGCCGTCGATCGTCACCGACCGCTACGTGACGCACGGCCCTCCGGGCTCGCTGCCAGTGACCGTGACCTCGCCAGCGAACAACACGCGGATCACGGGGTCGTCGGTGACCGTAACCGGTACGACCACTCCGCGGGCGCGCGTCGACGTCGAGGCCGTCGGTGGAGCCGGCGGGACCGCGGCGATCGCCTCGACCCGCGCCGACTCTTCAGGGGACTGGACCGTGACCCTGCCCGCCGGGTTCGGCGGCACGACGATCACGGTCACGGCGACGCTTCACCGCAGCACCGGCTACAGCCAGCTCGCGGTCACGAACGTCTCGCTCCCCGGGACCACCGTTCTCGACGCACCCGACCCGATCGGCGACGACAACGGCCCCGGGACGTACGCGTACCCGACCGATTCGGTGTTCGTGGCGGGCGCGTTCGACCTCACGCACTTCCAGGTGAGCGAGGACGGCACGAACGTCTACATCCAGACGACGATCGCGAATCTGGTCAACACGTTCGGCAGCGACTTCGGCGCCCAGCTGCTCGACATCTACGTGAAGAACCCCGCGGTGACGAGCACGTCCACGGCATCCGCATACCCGACGGCCATGAACTACGGGATCGCGCCGTCGGATGCCTGGACTGAGCACCTCGAGGCCCAGGGCTTCGCGCCGGTCCTCTGGAACGACGCCTCGGGTGCGGCGATCACGTCGTCGGTCGCGCCGCAGTTCGTCGTCGACGATCCGAGCGGAACCGCGACGCTGATCCTTCCCGAGTCCACGTTCGGCAAGGTGGGACCGGGCTGGGTGTTCACGGTGGCGCTGACCGGACAGGGGTCGGGCAACCCGCCCGTCCGCAGCTTCACATCCACGCCTATGGACTTCAACTTCGGCGTGTGCGCCCCCGGCGGTACAAGCCCGATCTGCTCGTTGAACCCGAACAGCGTGCCGAACGTGATGGACACGATCCCGCCGAGCGGCGTGACTCAGGACGACGAGCTGAACCCGATCCCCGGGCCGGCCGAGCTCCAGGGCCTGGCGGCCACGCAGACTGGGCCTTAGGCGCCGGCGTCGAGCAGGCGGTCGACGAGCGCGCCGCCTTCGCGCGCCATCCGCGAGCGGGGGACGACCAGGTCGGAACCCGGCCTGCTCGGCCTGGGTCCGCACGTCGGCCTCTACGTGCGAGTAGAAGCCCGAGCGTTCGGACGTCGCCCCCGAGCACGGTCTCCAGCTGCTCGATCCGCTCGGCGGCGTCGGCGGTGAGGTCGACGATCAGCAGCTCGCGCGCTCGGCAGCTCGCGCTGGACGGCGTCAGCATCCGGGACCAGGACGGGATCGTGGCCGGCGGCCTGGAGCGCGCCGAGGACATTCGAGCCGAACAGCAGATCGGGGATGAACAGCGACGATTCGCGCCATGGTCGCTCTAGGGCGCGGGAGCCCTCTCCTACTGGGCCCGGATCCGCCTGAACTCTTCGCGCACGGACTCGGTCCGCCCCCACATCGGGTTGACCTCGGCGCGTCCGGCGCGGGCCTCGCGAACTGCCATCTCGCCGTCGATCTCGGCGTCGTCGAGGAGCTTCAGCGCTGCGTGGACGGCCTGCGCCGACGCCGCGTGGCCGAACCGATGGGCCACCAGCAGCCGCCAGTGCCAGTCGTACTTCGAGTAGGGCTGGGCGTTGCAGGTGACGAGCAACACTGCCGCGTCGACGTAACGCCGCTCGTCGAAGATCCGCAGGTCGAGCTCGAGATCGGTCCAATCATCCGAGAGCGAATCGACGATCTCCTGAAAGGTGTTCGCGAGCGCCATCAGAGGAGCTGGGAGAGCAGAAACACGTTCATCAGTGTGATCGTGGCGGCGACGCCGAATGCCGCCGCGGTCGTCAGGCGGCGGTTGACGTGGACGCCCATCACATCGCGTCTGCTGGTCAACGTCACAAGGGGCACGAGGGCGAAGGGTATCCCGAACGACAGAATGACCTGGCTCAAGACGAGCGCGGCAGTGGGATTGACGCCGAGTGCGAGCACCACGAGCGCCGGCACCATCGTCACCGCGCGGCGGGCCAGCAGCGGGATCCGGACATTGATGAAGCCCGCCATCACGACCTGGCCCGCGTACGTGCCAACGCTCGAAGACGAGAGGCCGGAAGCCAGCAGGGCGACGGCAAACGCCAGCGCCGCGCCGCCTCCGACGAGCGTGCCGAACTGCGCGTGCGCGCCCTGAAGCGTGCTGGTGCCCGACAGCCCCGGACTGTGGAGAAGCTTCGCCGCGACCGCGAGCATCGCCAGGTTGATCAGGCCCGCGAGAGTCAGGGCGATGATCACGTCCAAACGCGCGAACCGAAGCACCTTGCCGCGCTCGGAGTCGTTGCGCACGGGCATGCGGCCGTTGGTCAGAGCCGAATGGAGGTAGATCGCGTGCGGCATCACGGTCGCTCCGACGATCCCGACCGCCAGATACAACGAGCTGGCGCCGTCGAGGCCGGGGACCAGCCCGCCCAGAGACGCGTGTACGGACGGACCGATCCGGAGCGTCTCGTACAGGAACCCGGCGAAAACGAGCCCGAGCAATCCCGCGATCGCGAGTTCGAACCGGCGGTAGCCCCGGACCTGGAGCTCGAGGATCCCGAACGCGATCACGCCGGTGATCAGGCCGGCGGTCAGCAGCGGCACGCCGAATAGGAGGTTCAGCCCGACCGCGGCGCCCAGGAACTCGGCGATGTCGGTGGCCATCGCCATCAGCTCGGCCTGCACCCACAGCCCGGCACTCATCCAGCGCGGCATCCGCTGGCGGCACACCTCGGGCAGGCTGTGCTCGGTGACGATCCCGAGCTTGGCCGACAGGTACTGGATCAGCATCGCCATTAGGTTCGCGAGCAGCACGACCCACAGCAGCAGGTAGCCGAACCTCGCGCCGCCCTGGATGTTCGTGGCGAAATTGCCCGGATCCACGTACGCGACCGAGGCCACGAACGCGGGCCCGAGCATCGCGAGGGTCGCCCGGAGGCGTCCGCGGGCGAGCACCCGCTCGAGCGGGCTCGGACCGAGCGCGCCCTCGCTGACCCTGACTGGCGCCCCATCGGCGCTCGCGCCCTCGAAGGCGGGCTCGCGGATCGCCGCGCGCACCGGCGTCAACGGCTGACCTCGACCCGCATCGCCCGCGCCAGCGCGCCGCCGAGGACCTGTGTGTGATCGCCGAATCGGACGAACAGCGGGCCGTCGAACGGCTGCTTGTCGACCACCTCGAGCCGGTCGCCCGGCGCGATCCCGCGGTCGGCCAGAAACCGCAGCATCTCCGGATCGGAATCGGACACCCGCGTGAACCTCCCGCGGGCGCCGACCTCGAGCGCCTGCAGGCTGACCGTCGAGCCCTCCTCGATCCTCAGGTCCCGCGTCGGGATCGGGTCACCGTGCGGGTCGTGGGTGGGATCGCCGAGCTGGGCCGCGATCAGCTCCTCGAGCTCCTCGGACAGAACGTGCTCCAGCACCTCGGCCTCCTGGTGGACGCGATCCCACGGGACACCGAGCGATTGGACGAGGTACAGCTCGAGCAGCCGGTGGTGGCGCATCACCTCGAGGGCCACGCGCCGCCCGTCCTCGGTCAGCGAAACGCCACGGTAGGGCCGATGCTCGACCAGGCCGAGCTCGTCGAGGCGCTTGACCATGCCCGACGCCGACGCCGGGGTGACGCCAAGGCGGTCGGCGAGCGCATTCGTGCTGACGGCTTCGCCCTCGCGCCGCTCGAGGGCATAGATCGCCTTGGCGTAGTCCTGCACGGCCTGCGAGCGGAGCGCTGTCGAGTCCTGGCTTGCCATGACGGAAATTATGGTACGCCTAAATTTGAATTTCGCAAGGGCAATCGGACTTTCCGTATGCCTATCCTTTGTCTGGATGACATCGCTCGACACGCTCGCCACCGACTACCGAACGATCACCGAGGCGTGCGGGCTGCTCGATCGCTCAGAGCGCGGCAAGCTCGCGCTCACGGGATCGGACGCCGCCGGCTTTCTCCAGGGACAGGTGACCAACGACGTCGAAGGCCTGTCGGCCGGGCACGGCTGCTACGCCGCGTTCCTGACCCCGAAGGGGAAGATGCTCGGCGACCTGCGGATCCTGGCCAGCGGCGACGAGCTGCTGCTCGACACCGAGCGGTCCGCGCTCCAGGCGCTCTTCAACATGATCCATCGCTTCAGCATCGGCTACGACGTCGAGTTGCACAAGCGCACGCTCGAGCGCGGGCTGCTGTCGCTGATCGGTCCGGGCGCCGCCGCCGTTTCCGGGGCCGGGGAGCTCCCGTTGGACGAGCACGCGCACGCGCTCGTCTCCGTTCCGAGGAGCGGTGTTGTCGCCCGTGCGATACGCACCGATGTCGGCGTCGACCTGCTCTGCGACGCGAGCGATCTTGACGAGATGCGGTCCGCGCTCGAGGACGCCGGCGCGTCGGAGGTCGGCGACGCGGCCGTGGAGTGCCTGCGGGTCGAGCGCGGCCGTCCCCGTTACGGCATCGACCTCGACGAATCGGTGATTCCGCAGGAGGCCGGGCTCAACGAGCGCGCGGTGTCGTTCACGAAGGGCTGCTACGTCGGGCAGGAGACCGTCGCGCGGCTCTATTACCGCGGCAAGCCGAACCGGCAACTGCGAGGCCTCCGGCTTTCAGGGCCGGCGTCGTCCGGTGATGAGCTGTCGTTCGAGGGACGGGTCGTCGGTCACCTCGCGACCGTCGCCCAGTCGCCTCGCCTTGGCCCGATCGGGCTGGCGCTGGTCCGCCGCGAGGCCCCGCCGGGGACGACCGTCGCGGTCGCCGACAACGGCAGCGTCACCGCCGAGGTCACCGAGCTCCCGTTCTAGCGGCCTGCACTCGACCTCCCCCTAGAGGACCAGCTGCGTCGTCTCGGGGTGCGAATCGAGATAGTTGGAGACGATCCGCAACTCGTCGACCTCGGTCGGTGGAACGTGGGCGCCGAGCTCACCGGACCGGCCGCCGCGCCTGAGCGCCGCCTGCGTTCGCTGGTCGAGCGCGTCCGTGTCCGTGGGCGCGGGCGGGAGGGGGCCCCAATCCACGAGACGGCCGCCGACGAGCCAGAACGCGTCCCGCCGCTCGGAATCGACCGGGTGGGCAGCCAGCACGAGCCGGGCTTTCACGTGCGTCGCCTCGAGCGCGCCGCCCAGCCGATCGAGGATCAGGCCGAGCCGGTGTAGGCGCCGGCGCAGCCACGCAGCGCGTTCGTACTGCTGCTGGTCGGACGCCGCCCGCATCTGGGCGCGGACGTGGCCGAGCAGCCGGTCGCGGCCGTCCGATTCGCCGACGAACAGCCCGAGCGCCTCGTCGAGCCGCCGCCGGTACAGGTTCGGATCGAGGTCGCCGAGGCACGGCGACAGGCAGCGCCCCATCTGCCCGTACGCGGACGGATGCTGACGGATGACGAGCCGGCGCCCGCAATGGCGCAGCCCGAACAGCGAATCGAGCTGCTCGACCAGCTCGTGCGCGAGCCGCCGCCCCCGCAGCGGCCCGATCGTGACCGCGTGCCCGGGAGCCGGGTCCGAAGCCACCTCGAGGATCGGGAACGAGATGTCGAGCCGGCAGCGGATGTAGCAGAGCCGCTCGTCCCTTCTCGCCAAGCGGATGTTGCCGGGCGGACGATGCTGCTTGATCAGGCGGTTCTCGAGCACGAGCGCCCCGAGCTCGGAGTTCGTGCTCTGGTAGTCGACGACCGTGGCCTGAACGGTCCAATCGGACGGCACGCTCGAAGGCGCGAAATGGGCGCGCGCGCGGCTTCGGATCGACACCGACTTGCCGACGTACAGCACCCGGCCGGCGTCGTCGCGGAACAGGTACACGCCGGGGTCCTTCGGCAGATTTGCGAAATCGAGCTGCGGCGGAGCCGTGAGCGCCGGCACCCGGCGCTTGCGGCCCGGCGTGCGCTTGCGGCGCCGGCCGGTGATCGCGAGCGCGTCGGCCACCGTCAACGCGTTGGCGCAGAGCCTCGGGAACATTGCGCACAGGACGCGGGCGCACGTCTCGGCGTCGGCGAGCGCCCGGTGCGCGGTCTGCACCTCGACCCCGAGCGCGCCGGCGAGCACCCCCAGCCCGCGTTTGTTCTGGAGCGGCAGCAGCTTGCGCGCGAGCGCCGCCGTGCACAGGACGGGCGGATTGGGCCACTCGAGACCGATCAGCTCGAACGCACAGCGCAGCACTCGTCGGTCGAACGGCGCGTTGTGCGCCACCAGCACCCGATCTTGGAGGAGCTCGGCCAGCGGTGGCAACACCGCCTCGAGCCCGGGGGCGTCGGCGAGCATGTCCTGGGTGATCCCGGTGAACCGCTGGATGCCCCGCCCGAGCGGCCGGTTACACCGCACGAGCGAGGACCACCGGTCGTGCAGCTCTCCCCCGCCGACGAGCACCGCGCCGACCTCGGTCATCTCGCACGCATCGCCACCGAGGCCGTTGGTCTCCGTGTCCACGACGAGGAACTCGGCGCTCGCGATCGGCTGCTCGAGCAGGGTCACAAACGCGTGATACGCGCCGGCCCGGACGGCAAGCAAGCAGGATTGCAGTGCTCGCCGTCGCATCTGTCTCGAATGACCGGACCGCCGGGTAGGATCGGCGGCACAATCCTCGGGAAGGAGGTGACGTGACCACTACCGCCCCTGACCTCCAAAAGCTCCGCGAGCTTGACGATGGGACGCGTCGCGCATGGACGGCGTACAACGACCGGGTTCGTGACCTTGACGGCGAGGAGTACGAGCGCGCGGAGAGCGATTCGTGGACGGAGCTCCAGCGCGAGCTCCGGACTCTCGAGCGCCGGCGCGCCTCGCTGACGCAGAACACGACCGCTTAGGTCCGCCGCGCGTGGCGTCCGCCGCGGAGCTGCACAGCGTTGCGCGGGCGAAGTTGACACCGATCGGTGTTACGTTCTCGCGAGCGGGTAGAACGGTCGGTAGGTTTCGCCCCCGTCGGTAGGGTTTCGCCGCCCCAATCGGGATTTTCGGCGGCTCCCGACAGGCGGTCTTGCAGAGGAGGCTACGTCGAGGATGTGCAGGAGGACGATCGCGATGCTCGCCGGCACCGCCCTCGCCGTGTCCGCGTGCGGGTCCACTGCCCACGGCGTCAGCACCCCGCGACCCACGGCGCCCGTCAACCTGACCGTGTACATCGACAACAGCAAGGTGTCGGTGTCCCCGACGATCGTCGGCGCGGGTCCGGTCGAGTTCATCATCACCAACCAGGCGAACCAGGCCGAGTCGCTCGCGATCCTCCGCTCCGGCGCCGCCGCCGGCCAGCCACTCGCCAACACCGGACCGATCAACCCCCAGGGGACCGCCCAGGTGACTGTCAACTTCTCCTCGCCCGGTAGCTACTCACTCGCCACCGCCAGCGGGGGCGCCGGCGCCGGCTCCACGATCCGCGCCGCGTCGATCCACATCGGCACCAAGCGCGCCAGCAGCGACAACGAGTTGCTGCAGCCGTAAGCGAGGGTCTTGGGCCAGCGGTGGCGCGGTCGGGGTGGACCCCGGTTGCGAGCTCTCACTTGCTTGTGTGCAATACTTGCATGCGTGCACGCAATTCAAATGACCGGGGCGGAAACCACCGCAGGCGACGAAGCCACCACCGCACTCGCCGGTGCGACCACGACCCCAGCCGAAGCGAACGCCACCACCCCCGCCCTGGCCAGCGACCTCTACGCGCTGATCGTCTTCCTCCACAAGAACTGCAACGCGGACCTGTTCGAGGCCGTCGGCGCGCTCGAGCTGTCGCTCAGCCAGATCAAGCTGATGCACCACCTCGAGGACCAGCCGCGTGAGCTGAGCCTCAAGGAGGCCGGCGAGCTGATCCACGTGTCGATGCCCGCGGCCAGCCGGATGGTCGACGACCTCGTCCGGCGCGGATTCGCCCAGCGGCGCGAGGACGAGGACGATCGCCGGATGAAGCGCGTCTGCCTGACCGAAGGCGGCCGCACCGCGATCCGCCGCCTCAACGCCGCACGCCTGAGCGGACTCATTCAGTTCGTCGACAACTTGACCACGACCGAAAGCGGCTCGCTGGCGCCGGCGCTAGAGCAACTGCTCGAGCGCGACGACATCGCCGCCTGCCGCCCGGAGGGCCTCACCATATGACCGGTCGCATCCTCGCCCACCGCCACCGCCTCGTGAACGACGAAAACAGCAAGTGGTGGACGCTCGGCGCGATGTGCTTCGCGCTGTTCATGATCATGCTCGACAACACGGTCGTGAACGTCGCGCTGCCGTCGATCCAGCACGACCTGCACGCGTCACTGGCGGCGCTCGAGTGGACCGTGAACGCGTACACGCTGACGTTCGCGGTGCTGCTCGTGACGGGCGGCCGCCTCGGCGACATCTTCGGGCGCCGGAAGATGTTCCTGTTCGGCGTGACCGTGTTCGGCCTGTCGAGCCTCGCGATCGGGTTCGCGCCCAACGACACCATCCTCGTCGCGTTCCGCGCCGTCCAGGGCGTGGGTGCCGCGTTCATGATGCCGGCGACACTGGCGATCATCACCCAGTCGTTTCCGGCCGAGCAGCGCGGGACAGCGATCGGGACGTGGGCCGGGGTCAGCGCGCTCGCCCTCGCGATCGGTCCCGTCGTGGGCGGTTTTCTCACCGAATACGTCAGCTGGCGCGCGATTTTCTTCATCAACCCGCCGATCGCCATCGTCGCGATCGCGGTGACGCTGTTCGCCGCCCGCGAGTCGCGCGACGAGACCGTCGACAAGACCGTCGACTACGCGGGCATCGCGTCGCTCACGGTCGGGCTGACTGCGCTCGTGCTCGCGCTGGTTCAGAGCAACAGCTGGCAGTGGGGCTCGACGCGCGTTATCGGGCTGCTGGTCCTGGCCGCCGTGTCCCTGACCGCGTTCGTGATCATCGAGCGGCGCGTCAAGGCCCCGATGATCGACTTCACCTTCTTCCGCTCGCGCACCTCGATCGGCGCGAATACCGTCGGGTTCCTGATCTCGTTCGCGATGTTCGCGCAGTTCTTCTTCCTGACGCTGTACATGCAGAACGTGCTGCACTACTCGCCGCTCCAGACCGGTCTGCGATTCCTGCCCTCGACGCTCGTGATCATGGTCACTGCCCCGCTCGCGGGTCGCCTCGCGGATCGCGTCGGCTCGCGCCCGCTGATGACGGCCGGGCTGACGATCGTCGCCGTGGCTCTGTTCATCGAGTCCCGCTTGACGATCCACAGCGGGTACGGCTTGCTGCTGCCCGGCTTCATCCTGATGGGCCTCGGCATGGGCCTCGTGATGTCGCCGATGAGCACCGCCGCGATGAACGCCGTCGACCGCAGCAAGGCCGGCGCGGCGTCCGGCGTCCTGTCGATGAGCCGGATGGTCGGCAGCACCTTCGGCGTCGCCGTGATGGGCGCGCTCGTCACCACGATCGGCGGCTCGAAGATCGATTCGCTCCTCCCCCACGTCCCCGCCGCCACCCGCCACGCGATCACCAACGCGCTCGGCAGCGGAGCCGCCATCGGGGGCCACGCATCGGCCGGTATCGTCGCCGCCGCGAACGACGCGTTCGTCTCGGCGCTCGGGATCGGCCTGCTGGTCGGCTCGCTCGTGACCCTGTCCGGCGCGGTCGTCGCCTGGACCTTCATCCGGCCGCGGGTGGCCGCCCCCGCTGCCGTGCCGGCGCAGGGCGCAGCGCGCGACCGAGGCCGACGAAGAGGCCGCGGCCGAGGTCAGCCTCGTCTGACCCATCCTGACGCCTCCTCGGCTACACCCGGGTAGCATCCGGCGGGCGAACTCCGCCCGACCCTAGGAAGGTGCAACACGAGTGGCAGTTGACTTGACCCAGGTCGCAAACGTCGAGACCGAGCCGGGCGTGCTTCCCCGCACGATGGCCGCCTGGGTGATCCGCGAGGAGCGCCAGGGCGAGCCGACCGACGCCTTCCAGATCGAGGAGATCGAGGTCCCCGAGCCCGGCGCCTTCGAGGTCGTCGTGCGCGTGATGGCCGCAGGCGTGAACTTCAACAACGTGTGGGCGGCGCTCGGCGAACCGGTCTCGGTGTTCCGCTACCACCCCGAGGAGGACCACCACATCGGCGGGTCCGACGCCTCCGGCGTGGTCTGGAAGGTCGGCCCGGGCGTGACCCGCTGGAAGCCCGGCGACGAGGTCGTGATCCACTGCAACCAGGCCTCGTACGAGGATCCCGAGGTGCACGGGCTCGACCCGCTCGCCGCGCCCTCGCAGCGCATCTGGGGCTACGAGACGAGCTGGGGATCGTTCGCCCAGTTCTGCAAGGTGCAGGCCCAGCAGCTCCTCCCCAAGCCGGCACATCTCGCCTGGGAGGAAGCGGCCGCCTACGGGCTGACGTACTTCACGGCGTATCGCATGCTGATGGACCGCTGCAACCTCCAGCCCGGCCATCGCGTGCTGATCTGGGGTGCCGCCGGCGGCCTCGGGGTGTTCGCGACCCAGCTGTGCGCCCTCGCCGGCGCCGACGCCGTCGGCGTGGTCTCGAGCGAGGAGAAGGGCCAGCTGATCGAGCAGCTCGGCGCGGTCGGCTATATCAACCGGAACGAGTTCAAGGGGATGATGCGCCGCGGCGACGAGACGGCCGACGAGGAGCGGGCCCGCTTCAAGGAGTCCCGGCGGTTCGGCAAGGCGGTCGAGGCGATCCTCGGCGAGCCGCCGGACATCGTGTTCGAGCACGTGGGCAAGGCCACGTTCCCGACCTCGGTACTGATCGTGCGGCCGTTCGGCAAGGTCGTGATCTGCGGCGCGACCTCGGGTTATCAGCTCGACTTCGACGTCCGCTACCTGTGGATGCGACAGAAGGAGATCATCGGCTCGCACTTCGCCAACGCGTGGGAGGCGACCAAGGCGAACCAGCTGATCGAGGAGTCCAAGGTGCGGCCCGTGCTGTGGCAGACGATGGGATTCGAGAGTGTCGGCGAGGCTCACCAGCTTCTGCGCGACAACAAGCACCTCGGCAAGATCGCGATCCTCGTCGGCGCCACCGACGAGGGTCAGGGCAAGACGGCCGAGGGTCCCGGCGCAATCCGAGCGGAGGTGGGAGCCTGATGGCCGGCGTCATGCATGTCGACTGGTACGCGACGGTGCTGCGTCAGGACCGGTTCGCGGCCGAGGTGTCCGCCGTGGCGCCGCTGGCGCTGCGCTATGGCGCCACTCAGTACTCGGTCCACCGCTCGCGGGATGACCGCTACAAGATCACGCAGATGGCCTGGTTCGAGTCAAAGCCGGCCTGGTACGCCTACTGGGAAGGCCCGGAGATGCTGGCATTCCGGCGCCGGCTAATGGGCAAATACCAGATCCCGATCACCTACACCTGGTACGACGAGCTGGTGGCGGGAGCACTCGGGCCCGAGGTCGGCCTCGAGCCGGAGCCGGAGCCCGCGCCGTCCCCGGCGCCCGCGGCAGCTGTCTGAGGACTCGCTTCCCTAACACGGGACGCCACGATGACGTCCTATCCTTGGCTACGGTGACGCGGACACACAAGATCGTCAACCTGATTGGCGTGCCGCTGCCGCTGGTCGGGCTCGTCGCCGCGATCGTGCTGCTGTGGAACCAGGCGGTCGGGCCGCTCGAACTGGGGCTGCTGCTCGGCTTTTACGTGCTGACCGCACTCGGGGTGACGCTCGGCTACCACCGGATGTTCACCCATCGCGCGTTCGAGTCGAGCCGCGCGTTCCGCGCGATCGTGGCGGTGTTCGGCTCGATGGCGATGCAGGGATCGGTGATCACGTGGGTGGCCGATCACCGCAAGCACCACGCGTTCACCGACCAGGACGGCGACCCCCACTCGCCCCACCTCAGCGGACCAGGATTCTGGGGCGGGGTCAAGGGGCTGTGGCATGCCCACGTCGGGTGGCTGTTCGAGAGCGTCGGAACCGCCGAGCGCGAGCGATTCGCCCCGGACCTGGTCAAGGATCGAGTGCTGCGCATAGTCGACAAGCTGTTCTTCGTGTGGGTCGTGCTCGGGTTCGCAATTCCGTTCGCGCTCGGGTGGATCGTCGGCGGCGGCATCGGCGCGGCGTTGACCGCGCTCCTGTGGGGCGGCTTCGTGCGCGTGTTCCTGCTTCATCACGTCACCTGGTCGATCAACTCGGTGTGCCACTTCTTCGGCCGCCGCCGCTTCGACGTCGAGGACGAATCGCGCAACGTGTTCTGGCTCGCCCCACTCTCGATGGGAGAGGCCTGGCACCACAACCACCACGCGTTCCCCACCTCGGCGTTCCACGGCCTGAGCTTGTGGGAGCGGATCGCCGATCCGACCGGACTGCTGATCACCGTGCTCGAGAAGCTCGGAATCGTGTGGAACGTCGTGCGCGTCAGCCCCGAGCGCCAGCGCGCGAAGGCGCTCCCCGGGCGCGGGTAGACGCCCCAAGGGCGCTCCCCCGGAATTACCCCGCTTCGAGCGGCGCCATCGTCAGGCCGGCGCCGTTGAGCTGCTCCCAGTACCCCTCGGCCTCGTCGCGCGGACCGCTCCACACGATCGCGCAACCGCTCTTGTGGATGCGATCTGCCAGCCGGTAGCCCTGCGCCAGCGTCACGCCGGGGATCACCCTCGACAGCGTCTCCGCGACGTGGTCGAAGGTGTTGAAGTTGTCGTTGAGCACGACCACCCGCCACGACCCGCCGAGGTCGCTGCCCGGTCCGCCCACGCGCGGCAGCTCAACCGTCTGCGACATCTCGCCCAGCATAGCTCGCGCTGATCGCTCAGCCGGCAGGCACGGCGTCGGCGCGCTTGCGCCAATACCGCTCGAGTCCGGCGTACAGCTGATCCGGCGGCGCGGCCTGCTCGTAGGCCTCGAGCAGCGCCCGATCCGCATGCTCCTCGATCTCAGCGCGGACACCCGCCACGAACGTCTCGAGGTCCTGCTCGCGCACCCGGGCCGCCCACTCGTCAAGCCGCGCTGACAGCTCGGCGAGTTGCGCCTCGGGGTCCTCGCTCGAGCCGAAGTGGGTCTGGACGAGCCGCTCCGGCTTCCAGGCGGCGATCCGTTCGATCGATGCGTGCCACTGCTCGACATCGATGTCCGGTGGCGGACTCGGGGGCAGCGTCAGCGACGAGGACGCGATCCGCACCCCGCCGGTGTCGCCGACGAACGCCGTCCCGTCGTGCAGGTAGGAGACGTGATGGGACGCGTGACCGGGGGTGTAGGCAACCTCGAACGCCCCGCCGAACAACTTCTCGCCGCCCTCGAGCACACGCAGGTTGTCCTCCGGCACCGGCACCATCTCGCCCCAGCGCCGATCCATCTCCTCGCCGTAGAGGATCCGCGCGCTCTTGATCAGGCGTTCGGGATCGGCCATGTGGCGGGCGCCGCGCTCGTGGACGTACACCTCGAGGTCAGGCCAGCGCTGCACCAGCGAGCCGCTTGCGCCGGCATGGTCGAGGTGGATGTGCGTGAGCAGCAGCGCGCGCGGACGCTCGTCGCCGAGCCCTTCGAGCAGCGTCGGCAGGCACGACGTCGGTCCCGGATCGATCACGACGTCGTCGACCACCCAGGCTCCGATCACCCGGGGGACGCCCAGGTGCATGACGTCGATCAGCCGCATCGCGCGATCGCGATCCTAGGCCGGCTGGTCGTCGTCTTCGGCCGGCTCCACGACCGGGAGCACGACGGTCGGCTCGACGTGTGGGTCGGGCTCCTCGCCGAAGATGTCCTCGGTCTCGACGTCGTCGTCGACCGTCGCGAGGTCGTCGTCGACCGTCGTGAGGTCGTCGTCGTCCGACTCGAACTGCTCCTCGATCGCCGCCGGTGCGTCGTCCGACGGCATGGCCTCGGGATCCGCCGGGAAGCGGTCCGCAGCGGAGTCCGTCAGCGTCAGGAGCTCCTGTGCCAGCTCGCGGGTGTCCTCGACGATCCGGTGGCGCTCAGACCAGATCCGGTCGGTCTCGGCGTCGAGCTCGCGGACCCGCTCTTCGGCCGCAGTGACGATCTGGGCGGCCTCCATGCGGGCAGCTTCGAGCCGGTCCTCGGCCTCGCTGCGTGACTGGGACGTAACCTGCGCTGCCGTGTCGTGAGCGCGCTGGAGGATCCCCGACACCTCCTCCCCCACCCGCTCGAGCGCTCTGCGAATGGCCGCGTCGGGCGAACGGGTCGCCTGCAGCTCGGCGACGAGCTGGCTGGTCTTCTGCACGTACGCGTCGACGGCGAGTCGGTCGTACCCGCGCAACACGGTCGCAAAATCGACGTCAGCCACGGCCGGAACGAGGTCGTCGGGGAGCGTCGCGAGCGGCGCGGTGATCTCCTGCATCAGCGCGTGTTCGGTGGAGGCAGAGTTCTGATCGGGCATGGCCTGACCATACACAGTGAATCCGCCCGCACGGCAACTGTGCCGCCGGCCATCAAAGGATTCATACAATCCGACCCCGTGCCGGAGTCGCCCCCCCACCGCCTGCCTGAGCCCGACCGGCCGTGGATGATGCGCACGTACGCCGGTCATTCGGACGCCCGGCGGTCCAACGAGCTGTACCGCAAGAACCTCGAGAAGGGCCAAACCGGGCTGTCGATCGCGTTCGACCTGCCGACGCAGACCGGCTATGACCCGGACCACGAGCTCGCGCGCGGCGAGGTCGGCAAGGTCGGCGTCTCGATCGCCCACAAGGGCGACATGGAGACGCTCCTGGACGCGATCCCGCTCGACCAGATGAACACCTCGATGACGATCAACGCCACCGCCGCCTGGCTGCTGGCCCTATACATCGTCGCCGCCGAGGATCAGGGGGTCCCCGATCAGCAGCTCCAGGGCACGACCCAGAACGACATCCTCAAGGAGTACCTGAGCCGGGGCACGTACGCGTTCCCGCCGGGGCCGAGCATGCGGTTGATCGCCGACACCATCGCCTACACGGTGGAGCACGTCCCCAAGTGGAACCCGATCAACATCTGCTCCTACCACCTCCAGGAGGCGGGCGCGACGCCCGTCCAGGAGATCGCGTTCGCGATGTGCAACGCGATCGCCGTGCTCGACGCCGTCCGCGAGCGCGTCGCACAGGAGCTGATGGGGAGCGTGTTCGGCCGCATCTCGTTCTTCGTCAACGCGGGCGTCCGGTTCGTCGAGGAGCACGCCAAGCTCCGCGCGATGGCCACGCTGTGGGACGAGCTCGGACGCGAGCGCTACGGCGTCGAGGACGAGAAGCACCGTCGCCTGCGCTACGGCGTACAGGTCAATTCGCTCGGCCTGACCGAGGCCCAGCCCGAGAACAACGTGTACCGCATCGCCCTCGAGGCGCTCGCGGTGACGCTCGGCCGGAACGTGCGCGCACGGGCGATTCAGCTCCCGGCCTGGAACGAGGCGCTCGGCCTGCCCCGGCCATGGGACCAGCAGTGGTCGCTTCGCCTCCAGCAGATCCTGGCCTACGAGACCGACCTGCTCGACTACCCGGACATCTTCGAGGGCTCCAAGGTGATGGAGGGACTCGTCGCCGAGCTCCTAGAGGGCGCGCGCGAGGAGATGCGCACGGTGGCCGAGCTCGGTGGCGCGGTCGAGGCCGTCGACTACATGAAGGGCGCGCTGGTCGAGTCCCATCGCAGGCGCTGGCAGCGGATCGAATCCGGCGAGCAGGTCGCGGTCGGAATGAACCGCTTCACGTCGACCGAGCCCTCGCCGCTGACCGCCGGCGCGGATGGCGGCATCCTCGTCGTCGACCCCGAGGTCGAGGCCGAGCGGCGCGCGGCGGTCGACGCGTGGCGCGCCCAACGCGATCAGGTTGCCGTCGACGAAGCGCTCGAACACCTCGCCGAGGCCGCGCGCAGCGAGACCGAGAACATCATGCCCGCGACGATTGCCGCCGCTCGCGCCGGCGCCACCACCGGTGAGTGGTCCCAGACCCTGCGCGACGCGTTCGGCGAGTACCGCGGGCCGACGGGCGTCGGCGATGCCGCCGGGGCGCCGAGCGAGGACGTGTCCGAGCTCCGCGCCGAGGTCGAGCGCGTCAGCGAGGCGCTCGGCCGCAGGCTCAAATTCCTGGTCGGGAAGCCCGGCCTCGACGGTCACTCGAACGGGGCCGAGCAAATCGCGGTCCGGGCCCGAGACGCCGGCATGGACGTCGTGTACGAGGGTATCCGCCTGACTCCGTCGCAGATCGCGAACTCGGCCGCTCAGGAGGGCGTCCACGTGATCGGCCTGTCGATCCTCTCGGGGTCGCATCGGGAGCTGATCCCCGCCGTGCTCGAGGCGTTGCGCGACGCCGGCGTCGAGGACGTGCCGGTGGTCGTCGGCGGGATCATCCCGGAGGCCGACGGCGCCGCCCTGCGCGAGGCCGGGATCGCGGCCGTGTACACCCCCAAGGACTGGGACCTGAACGGGATGATGCGCGACATCATCGAGCTGGTCGCGGCGCGCCACGGGGTCAAGAGCGCCGTCGGAGCTTGAGCCAGACGCGAGCCCCTGCAGACGGCCGCGAGCTCGGCGGACGCCTGCGCGAGCGCGACCTCACCGCCGCGCCCGCTGTCCTCAACCTGATCGAGAGTCGCTCGCCGGAGGCGCGCGAGCAGGCGCACGCGGTGCTCGCGGCGGTCTCGCCGGTCGCCCTCGGCCACGAAGCGCCGGCGCACATCGTCGGGCTGACCGGGCCTCCCGGCGTCGGCAAGTCGTCACTGCTCTCGCAACTCGTGAAGCACTGGCGCGCACACGGCCGGTCGGTCGCCGTGCTGGCGGTCGATCCCAGCTCGCGGCGCTCCGGAGGCTCGCTGCTCGGCGACCGGGCCCGGATCGAGGCCGATCCGAAGGACCGCCACGTGTTCATCCGCTCGACCGCCGCCGGCACCCGCCTCGGCGGCCTTGCGCCGGCCACACGCGCCGCGTCGGAAGCGCTCGCGGCCGCATTCGACGTGGTCGTGATCGAGACCGTCGGCGTCGGTCAGTCGGAGACCGACGTGGCCGACGCCGCCGACACGGTCGCGGTCGTACTCCAGCCCGCCTCCGGCGACGTGCTCCAGTTCCTCAAGGCAGGCATCATGGAAGTACCCGACGTGCTCGTTCTCACCAAGACCGATCTCGGCGCCGTTGCCACGCGCGCCATGACCGACCTCAAGGCGGCTCTGCTCGCGCTCGGCGCCGGTGACACTGAGGTCTGCGCGGTGTCGTCGGTACCGCCCCCGGCCGGCATCGAGAAACTCGCCGACGCGCTCGAGGCGCACCGACAGCGGATCGACCTCCGCGAGCGCCGGCAGCACGCCCGCCGGCGCCACGCGCTCGAGAACTTCGCCATCGAGAACGGCGAGCGCGGGCTGCGCGCGCTCGGCGGTCGGCGGCGAGCCGAGCGCTGGCTCGAGGACCAGGATCCGGCGCTCGATGTGCCATCGCTCGAGCGGGCGCTCGCCGACCGTGCGGAGAACCGAGGATGAGGGCCGTTCGCCGTCGTCAGGGCATGCCACGCCGGATCGTGCTTCCGGCCGAACCGCTGATCGACGGCCCGACCGCTCTGCGGCCGTGGCGCGATTCGGACCTCCAGCCGCTCGTCGCCGCCTGCCAGGACCGCGAGATCTCGCGCTGGACCCGGGTGCCGTTTCCCTACGGCCCGGCCGATGCCCGCAACTACCTGCTCCAGCGCCACGACGCGCTCCACGCCGGCGCGACGGCGCCGTTCGCGGTCGTCGCCGCCGCCGATCGCGACCGGCTGCTCGGATCGATCTCGCTGATGCGCTTCTCGTGGAAGAACGCGCGCGCCGAAGTCGGCTACTGGCTGGCGGGTGACGCCCGCGGGCAGGGGCATATGACGCGCGCCGTGGGCCTGGTCACCAACTGGGGCTTCGCCCACCTCGGCCTGCACCGGATCGACCTGATGGCGGCGACCGGCAACCCCGCCTCCCAGCAGGTCGCCGAGCGCTGCGGCTTCACTCGCGAGGCCGTGCTGCGCTCCTACATGGTCGGCAGGAACGGCCGTGACGACATGGTCGCGTTCGGTCTGCTCGCGACCGACGTGCGAGCTTGACCGGGACCGTCGGCTAGCCTTGTTCAGATGGGGTTAGAGCCACTCATCGACGGTCACGGCCGTCTGATCGGCGATATGCGGGTCTCCGTTACCGACCGCTGCAACTTCCGCTGCCAGTACTGCATGCCCGCCGAGGGCCTGCCGTGGCTCGAACGCGCGGAAATCCTGACCTTTGAGGAGATCACTCGCCTGGTCGGCCTGTTCGCCGACATGGGCGTCCACGACGTGCGCCTGACCGGCGGCGAGCCGCTCGTCCGCAAGCAGTTCCCGCGGCTGGTGCAGATGCTCGCCGGGATCGAGGCCGTCCGCGACCTGTCGGTCACGACCAACGGGTTTCTGCTCGAGCGCGACGCCGAGGCGCTCGTCCGCGCCGGCGTCAACCGCTTCAACGTGTCGGTCGACTCGCTCCAGCGCGACCAGTTCTTCGAGCTGACCCGACGGGACGCGCTCCCGCAGGTGCTCAGCGGGCTCGAGCACCTCGCGACGTTCCCCGAGGCCCACCCGATCAAGATCAACGCGGTCGCGATCCGCGGGTTCACCGAGGAGGAGGCGATCCCGTTCGCCGAGCTCGCGCGGCGCACCCCATACGAGGTCCGCTTCATCGAGTTCATGCCGCTCGACGCCGACCACGCCTGGACCGAGGATCAGGTGCTGACCGGCGACGAGATCCGCGAGGCGATCCACGCCGTGTATCCGCTCGAGCCCCAGCCGCGCGAGCCGCACGCGACTGCTCGCGTCTACAACTTCGCCGACGGACACGGGAAGATCGGCTTCATCAACCCGGTGTCCGAGCCGTTCTGCAGCGATTGCAACCGGGTCCGCCTGACCGCCGACGGCCGCCTGCGGACCTGCCTGTTCTCGTTGAACGAGACCGACCTGCGCGGCCCGATGCGCGCTGGCGCGGACGACGGCGAGCTCGAGCAGATCATCCGCGACGCGGTGTGGCTCAAGGAGCTCAAGCACCACGTCGGCGAGCCCGGGTTCATCCAGCCCGCCCGCAGCATGTCCGCCATCGGCGGCTGAGCGCCCCCGACACCCGAGCGCCCTGAAGAGCTTTATAAGAACCGGGGCGGTTAGACTGTTTCGCAAGAATTTAGTGCCCATCATCTAGGGCGCAGATGCTCCTCCTGATGCTGTTTGCCGTGATCGCCGGCGCGGGGACTGCGATCACTCCCTGCGTGCTGCCGGTCGTGCCGGCGCTGCTCGCCTCGAGCGCCACCGGTGGGCGCCGCCGTCCGATCGGGATCGTGATCGGCCTCGGCGTCACCTTCACGATCGCGATCGTGCTGCTCGCCCAGCTGGTCAAGGGCGTCGGGCTCGCCAGCGGCGCCGCGAGGACGCTCGCGATCGTGGTCCTGCATCGTGTTCGGGCTCGCGCTGCTGATCCCGGACGTCACCGCGCGCGTCGAGGCGCCGCTGTCTCGGCTCGGCCGGTTCGGCCCGAAGACGCGCGGCACCGGGTTCTGGTCGGGGCTGGGCGTCGGGGCGGCGCTCGGATTCGTGTGCGCTCCGTGCGCGGGGCCGATCCTGGCGGCGGTGACGTCGGTCAGCGCCTCGAGCGGCGCGACCGCCCAGGTCGTGCTGGTCGCGATCTCCTACTCGGTCGGTCTGTCCGCGGTGCTGCTCGTGTACGCGTTCGCCGGACGCGCGGTGATCGATCGGATCCGCCGTGTCGGCCATGGCAACTCGGTCAACCGCGCGCTTGGCGCAGTGCTGCTGCTGACCGGCGTGCTGATGATCTTCAATGTCGACGTCCGCTTCGAGGAGGACCTGGCCAAGGACGCGAGCCTTCCCGCGATCCTGGTCGATCCAACGAGGTCGCTCGAGAGCTCGAGCGCGGTCCAGAAGCGCCTCGCGTCGCTGCGCCCGACGTCGCGATTCGTCACGGCGCAAAAAGAGGCCGCGACCCGGGCGGTCTCCACCGCCGCCGAGCGCGAGGTCGCGATCCCGGGCGTGAAGACCCCGTCCCTCCCGAACCTCGGGAACGCTCCCGACTTCACCAACAACCAGGACTGGTTCAACACCCCCGGCAACCAGCCGCTCACGCTCCAGCACCTCCGCGGTCACGTCGTGCTGATCGACTTCTGGACGTACACGTGCATCAACTGCCTGCGCACGCTGCCGTTCCTCAAAGGGCTGTACGCCCAGTACCACAAGTACGGCCTCGACATCGTGGGCGTCGAGACGCCGGAGTTCACGTTCGAGCAGGAGGCGGGCAACGTCCGGCAGGCGATCAGCTCGGACGGGATCAAGTACCCGGTCGTCCAGGACAACAAATACGGCACCTGGGACGCGTGGAACAACGAGTACTGGCCCGCCGAGTACCTGATCGACGCCAAGGGGCACGTCCGGCACTACCAGTTCGGCGAGGGCGACTACAAGCAGGACGAGGCGGCGGTCCGCGCGCTGCTGGCCGACGCCGGCGCCAAGAGCCTGCCGCCGCCGATGACCGCGACCGCGATCATGGCGTCGGCCGGGCTCGGTACGCCCGAGACCTACCTGGACGCGCAGCGCGCCCAGGGGTTCGTGACCAAGCTCTCCCCGGGGACCAACAACTACCCGGGCGTGTCCGGCAATCTCGGCCTCAACCAGTTCGCGTTGAAGGGTCCGTGGGACGTCTCGTCGGAGTCGATCAGCCCCGAAGGAGCGAGAGCATCGATCACCGGCGGGGTTCAGGCCGCCCACGTGTATCTCGTGCTGACCTCGGCCGGCAACGTCCCGCGCCAGGGGCGCGTGCTGCTCGACGGTCAGCCCATTCCGGCCGCCCACGCCGGCGCCGACGTGAAGAACGGCGTCGTGACCGTCACCGGCGAGCGTCTCTATTCGCTGGTGTCGTTCCCGACCGCCCAGCAGTTCACGTTCACGGTGCAGCTGCCACCCGGCGTGAGCGCGTACGACTTCACCTTCGGCTAATAGGGCGCGCGACGCCGATCGAGCATGGCCGCGGCCTGGAGCAGGTCGTCGGGCGAGTCGACGTCGAACAGCTCCTCCGGATCGTCGACCTCGAACAGGACCGGTTCGATCGCCGCGATCGTCTCGCGCACCGGACCGGTCGCCACCCGCGCCTCCCCACTCAGCAACGGCAGCGCCCGGCGCTGGTAGCACCCGAGCAGCGGCTGCATCTCCCCCCGCGTGCAGGCGATCACCGCCGGCGCGCGGCCCGGATTGGCCCGCGCCAGCCGGCGGACCAGCGCCGGGGTCACGAACGGCAGGTCGGCGCCGCACACGAGCACCGGGCGCCCGTCAGCCAGCGCGAGCGCCTGCGTGATCCCGACGAGCGGGTGGCGACGAGCCTCGGGCTCGATCCAGACCGTCACCCCGTACACGTAGGGAAGCCTCGTGTCGGCCTTCGCGAGGATCGAGACTCGCCCGAGCGCCTCCCGCAGCGCCTCCAGCGGATAGGAGATCAGCGGTCGCCCGTGCAGCTCCACCATCGCCTTGTCGCCGCCGATCCGGCGCCCGTCGCCGCCCGCCAGAATCGCGCCGACCGGCCTCGTGCGGAACCGCATCAGCCGCCTTTTCGGTGGTCGTTCACAGCGCCATCGTAGAATCAAGGCGATGGAGGGCTCAACGTCTGTACGGAGCTGGCTCCGTTGCTACCGGTGCTGGTCGCAGAACCTCGAGGTCCAGGTCCATTACGAGGGGATCCACCGGATCGATCCCGAGACCGGTGAGCGCGGCGAAGTCGTCGACGAGATGCAGGAGGCGGTCGTCCAGTGCCTCGAGTGCATGCACGATCAGCCGCACCTTGGCTTCCACAATGGCCGGGTCGAGCCGATCGAGGACCGCTGGGAGCGGATGATCGCCGGGACCCCGTGGGTGGCGTCGTGCACGGTCACCGTCGACGCCGACGACGTCGAGACGTGCTCTGGCCCCGAGGCCGGCGACGCGCTCTCATACGCGGCGTTCGGCGATCACGGAACGCGCGAGTTCTTCACGCACGTTCGCTTCCACAAGCACGACGACGACCGTATCGTCGTTCACCTGCTGGTCGAGCTCTACGCGCGCTCGGCCGAGGAGGCCACCGAGGTGCTCGAGGACGCGGCCCGCGGCACGCTCGCGATCACCTCGCTTGCCGAGGAATCGCGTCCGCCCGCATCGACGGGCGGCGAAGGGCAACACTGACGCGCCGCTGGCGCCACTGCCAGCTCTCGGTGACGAGCAGGGCGAGCGCGACCGGCACTGTCGCCGGGAGCTCGTTGATGAAGAAGAAGAGCAGGTCGAAGCACCCGGCGATCACGAGCGTCAGCACCGCCGCGTGCCACTGACGGCGCCACTGCGACGCCAGCACCGCCCCGAGCAGCGCGGCCACGAACAGGTCGCCGTAACCCATCGACACGCTTCCGAAGACCTCGGCCTGCAGCTGGGGCAGACCCGCCGGAGGCTGCGCTGCGACGAGCGCGCTGTTCGGGGACTGGAGCAGGTCAGTAGCCACGAGCCACACATCGGCCGCGGCCATCAACACGATGCCGGCCTTGAGCCAGCGCGGTGGCGTCACCGCCGAGAGCAGCACGCCCAGCGTCACGCAGCTGAGCGCGGAAAGCAGCGTAGCCGCGGCCTCGCCGGCGAGCGTGTTCTCGCTCCTCCACGCGAGTACGAACAGCGGTATGGCCGCGAGCGCCGCGAGCGGCTTGGCCCCGCGCATCGCCCACCCGAGCGCGACCGCGGCCAGGATCGGCACCGCGACGAGCGCGAGGTCCGTCAGCCCGGTGGCGGTATCGGACACGTACCGGATCGCAAAGATCACGACCACGATCGAGCCGATCGGCACGAGCGCCCAGCCGCGTCCGCGGAAGCGCTCGAGCCACTTGACACGCTCGATCGACCGCGGCGCCGCCACGACGCCGGCCTGCACCGCGAGCATGGCGGCGTCAGACGGTATGAACGGCAGAGCCACGTCGGTGAGATTACGTGGCGTTCTGAAGAATGTCTCTTATCCGGCGGCGCGCAGCCGGCTCTCGAGCTCCTCCGAGGTGATTGCGGAGCTCGTCGGGCAGCTTGTCGCCGAACTTGCCGTAGTGCTCGTGCATCTGCGGGAGCTGCTCGATCCAGGCCTCCGGATCGACCTCGAGCAGCTTCTCGACCGCCTCGCGATCGATGTCCAGCCCGCTCGTATCGATGCCGCCCTCCCCGACCGGCGGCACCAGCCCGATCGCCGTCTCGATGGCCTCCGCGCGGCCCTCGAGACGGTGGAAGATCCACGCCAGCACTCGGGAGTTCTCACCGAAGCCGGGCCACAGGAACTTGCCGTCGTCGTCCTTGCGGAACCAGTTGACGTAGAAGATCCGCGGCAGCTCAGCCCCCTTGCGGCGCCCGACCTCGAGCCAGTGGCCGAAGTAGTCGGCCATGTTGTAGCCGCAGAACGGCAGCATCGCCATCGGGTCGAAGCGCAGCTCGCCCACGTTCCCGGTGGCCGCGGCGGTCTTCTCCGAGGACATCGTCGAGCCGAGGAACACGCCGTGCTCCCAGTCGCGCGCCTCGTACACGAGCGGCACCACGGTGGCGCGCCGCCCGCCGAACAGCATCGCGTCGATCGGCACGCCACCCGGATCGTCCCACTGCGGGTCGACGGACGGACACTGCGCGATCGCGACCGTGAACCGTGCGTTCGGATGCGCGGCTGTCGACTCCGAGTCCGGCGTCCAGTCGTCACCGCGCCAGTCGGTGGCGTGAGCGGGCGGATCGCCCATCCCCTCCCACCAGATGTCGCCGTCGTCGGTCTTGGCGCAGTTCGTGAAGACGACGTCGCGCTCGAGCATCGTCAGCGCGTTCGGGTTCGTCTTCTTGCTCGTCCCCGGCGCGACCCCGAAGAAGCCCGCTTCGGGGTTGACCGCGTACAGCTTGCCGTCCTTGCCGAACTTCATCCACGCGATGTCGTCGCCGATCGTCTCGACCGTCCAGCCGGGCAGCGTCGGGATCATCATCGAGAGGTTGGTCTTGCCGCAGGCGCTCGGGAACGCACCCGCGATGTACTTGCTCACGCCCTCGGGCGAGGTCAGCTTCAGGATCAGCATGTGTTCCGCGAGCCAGCCCTCGTCGCGCGCCATCACCGAGGCAATCCGCAGCGCGAAGCACTTCTTACCGAGCAGGGCGTTGCCGCCGTAGCCCGACCCGAACGACCAGATCTCGCGCGTCTCGGGGAAGTGCACGATGTACTTGTTGTCGGCGTTGCACGGCCACGGGACGTCCTGCGCTCCGTCGACGAGCGGCGCACCGACAGAGTGCAGGCAGGGCACGAACTCACCGTCGTCGGCGAGCTCGTCGAGCGCCTCCTGCCCCATCCGGGTCATGATTCGCATCGACGCGGCCACGTAGGCGGAGTCGGTCAGCTGCACGCCGATATAGGAGATCGGGGAGCCGATCGGCCCCATCGAGAACGGCACGACGTACATCGTCCGGCCGCGCATCGAGCCGCGGAACAACTCGGTCAGCGCCTGGCGCATCTCTTCAGGCTCGGTCCAGTTGTTCGTCGGGCCGGCGGCTTCTTCAGTCGCCGAGCAGATAAACGTCCGGTCCTCGACCCGGGCCACGTCCGCGGGATCCGACAGCGCGAGGTACGAACCCGGGCGGGTGGCATCCGAGAGCTTCTCGAACGTGCCCGCCTCGATCAGTGCCTGCGCGAGCTGGTCGTACTCCTCATCCGAGCCGTCGCACCAGCGGACCTCGTCGGGCTGGGTGAGCGCCGCGACCTCGTCTACCCATCCCTGCAAGCGGGAGTGGTTGGACCTGGCTTGGTGCGTCGGTGCGGTATGGGCCATGGGGTTTTAGCTACTCCTAACGTCTCGGTTGACCCTCGATCCTATCCATGAGGGAGCGAATATGAACGGCTGATGGTCTATTCCACGTTGGCTTCGGCCGAGCGGCTGGCGCCGCCCTCGGCGCTGGATTCCTTTCGCGGAACGAGCACCAGGCGCTTGAACTCGGCCACGAGCACGCCGTCCTGGTTGAGCACGCGCGTATGGACTCGGACAGTCCCGCGGTCCGGCTTCGATTGCGAGGGCCGCACCTCCAGCACCTCTGACTCGCAGAACAGCGTGTCGCCGTGGAACACCGGCGCCGGGTGCTTGAGCTCCTCGGTGGCCAGGTTGGCGATCGCCTTGCCGCTGACGTCCGAGACGCTCATCCCGAGCGCGAGCGAGTAGACCAGCGGGCCCACGACGACGTTGCGGCCCTGCTGGGACTGCCGGGCGTACACGTCGTTGATGTGGAGCGGGTGGTGGTTCATCGTGAGCAGGCAGAACAGGTGGTCGTCGGACTCGGTGACGGTCTTGGCCGGCCAGTGTTTGTAGACCGCTCCGACCTCGAACTCCTCCAGGTAGCGCCCGTACGGGTGGCCGCCCGAGGCCTCGCGAACGGTCTGATCAGTGTCGACTTGGTTCATGCCGCGGAGCATGTCAAGAGGGAGGCTTGCATGCGGCATGCGCCCCCGAGCGGGCAACTGAGGCTAACGTTCCGCCGATGCGAAACCCCCGTGACTTTGTCAAGCCCCTGGCCATCGGCGCCCCCACGCCGGTCCTCGAGGTCCCGTTCACGCCCTCGCGGATGATCCATTTCCTCGACTTCTCGAACGAGAAGATGGTGGCCAAGGTGCCTGACATCGCGCCGAGCGTCGACATCCTCCTGGGCAATCTCGAAGACGCGGTGCCGGTCGATCGCAAGGAGGCCGCGCGGGCCGGGCTGCTGCGCGTCGGCAAGGACATGGAGCTCGGCGACACGCAGCTGTGGACGCGCGTCAACAGCCTCGAGTCGCCGTGGGTGCTCGAGGACATCACCTCGCTCGTCACGGAGATCGGCGACAAGCTCGACGTGATGATGATCCCGAAGGTCGAGGGGCCGTGGGACATCCACTACGTCGACCGGCTGCTGGCCCAGCTCGAGGCGCGTGCCCGTCTGGAGCGGCCGATCCTGATCCACGCGATCCTCGAGACAGGGCTGGGCGTGGTCAACCTCGAAGAGATCGCCACGGCCAGCCCGAGGATGCAGGGAATGAGCTTCGGACCCGCCGATCTCGCCGCCTCGCGACGGATGAAGACCACGCGGGTCGGCGGCGGCCACCCCGGCTACCGCGTGATCGAGGACCCCGACCCGTCTGATCCGGCACTGCCGCGCGCGACCGCCCAGCAGGACCCCTGGCACTACTCGATCGCTCGCATGGTCGACGCCTGCACGTCCGCCGGCATCCTCCCGTTCTACGGCCCGTACGGCGACATTCGTGACGTGGAGGGGTGCGAGACGCAGTTCCGAGCCGCGTTCCTGCTCGGGTGCGTCGGCGCCTGGTCGCTTCACCCGGTGCAGATAGAGATCGCCAAGAGGGTCTTCAGCCCGGATCCCGAGGAGGTGCTGTTCGCCAAGAAGGTGCTCGACGCGATCCCCGATGGGCGTGGGGTCCACATGATCGACGGAAAGATGCAGGACGACGCGACCTGGAAGCAGTGCAAGGTGATGGTGTCGCTGGCGGAGATGCTCGCCCACAAGGATCCGGAGCTGGCCGAGGCCTACGGCTTCGAGCCCGCGGCGGCGGCTTAGAGGGTTAGGGCTGTGCGGATCTCGGCCAAGGCGGATTACGCCGTGCGCGCAGCGGTCGAGCTGGCCGCCGCGACCGACGAGCGGCCGGTCAAGGCCGAGCGCATCGCGAGCGCCCAGGACATCCCGCTGAATTTCCTCGAGAACATCCTCGGCGAGCTCCGCCACGCCGGCGTCGTGCGCAGCCACCGCGGCGCCGAGGGCGGGTTCCGCCTGGCCAAGCCGGCCGCGGAGATCACGATCGCCGACATCATCCGGGCCGTCGAAGGTCCGCTCGCGAGCGTGCGCGGCGGACCGCCCGAGGAGACGTCCTACCCCGGCTCCTCGGAGGCATTGCCTCGGGTCTGGATCGCGGTCAGAGCCAACCTGCGGAGAGTCGTCGAGCACGTGACGGTCGCCGACGTGGCGGCCGGGAAGCTGCCCGCCGCGATCGACAAGCTCGCCGAGGACCCCGAGGCCTGGGTCACGCGTTGATCCCGGCGGTGGCGCCAGTGGCCTCGGTCAGGCGTTGAGAGGCTGCGCGTCGGAATCGTCGCCGGCCGCGGCCAGTTGAGCCTCGGCCGGGTCACCGGCCACGACCGACCGCATCGGCGGCCGGACGAACACGATGTCGCCGGGCGCGAGCTCGAGCTCCTCGCTCTGACCTCGCGTCAGCTGCGCGCGCGCCGGCTCTCCGCCGGTCAGCTCGAGCTCGATCCTGACCTCGAATCCGAGGTGCACGACTCGCTTGACCATCGCTTCGATCAGTCCGGGCTCTGCGGTCAGCGAGAGGCTCACGTCGTGCGGTCGCACGAGACGCCCTTCGATGTTGCTCACCGGCCCGAGGAAGCCCATGACGAAGGGGCTGGCAGGCTTGTCGTAGACCTCGCGCGGCGCGCCGACCTGCTCGATCGCGCCCTTGTTCATCACCGCGATCGTGTCGGCGACCTCCATCGCCTCCTCCTGATCATGGGTGACGAGCACCGTGGTCACGCCCTGCTCATCGTGGAGTCGGCGCAGCCAGCGCCGCAGCTCGGCGCGGACGTTGGCGTCGAGCGCGCCGAACGGCTCGTCGAGCAGCAGCACCTGTGGCTCGACCGCGAGCGCCCGCGCCAGCGCCATCCGCTGACGCTGTCCGCCTGAGAGCTGGTGCGGCCGCTGTCCGGCCCATTGCGTCAGCCCGACGAGCGCCAGCAGCTCCTCGACGCGGGCGCGAACGTCGGCCGCCTTGCGGTGCCGGATCTTCAGACCGAACGCGACGTTCTCGAACACGCTCATATGTGCGAACGCGGCGTAGTGCTGGAACACGAACCCGATGCCGCGATCCTGGGGGCGCGCGTGGGTGACGTCCTGGCCCGCGATCCGGACCACTCCCTGATCGGGCTCCTCGAGGCCGGCGATGATCCGCAAAAGCGTCGATTTGCCGGAGCCGGACGGCCCGAGCAGCGCGGTCAGTCCCCCCTCGGGGACCTCGAGCGAGACGTCTTCGAGCGCCGTGAAGTCGCCGAACTGCTTGGAGATCGCTTCCGCCTCGATCCTCACCGCGCTTCCTTCTCTCTCGATCCGAACATCGTCATCAGCAACAGCACCGCGATCGATAGCACAGCGAGCTCGGTCGCCAGCGCGTACACGCTGGTGTCCACCTGGGCGCCGATCTGTGAGTCCCGCTGGAACAGCAGTAGCGGCAGCGTAAGCGTCGATCCGGCGACGTTTGAGGAGACGACGAGGACAGCACCGATCTCACCGAGTGCGCGTGCCGTGGTCAGCACGACGCCGTACGCTACGCCCCACCGGATCGTCGGCAACGTGACCCGCCAGAACGTCTGCCACGACGATGCGCCGAGGGTGGCCGCCGCCTCCTCCTGCTCGTCGCCGACCTCGCGAAGCACGGGCGTTACCTCGCGAACCACGAACGGGAGCGATACGAACACGGTGGCGATCGCCATCCCCGGCAGCGCGTAGATGATCCTGATCCCGTTGTTCTGGAATACGTCGGCGAACCAGCCACCCTGCCCATACACCAGGATCAGCGCGAGGCCGGCGATCACCGGCGAGACGACGAACGGAAGGTCGATCAGCGCGTCGAGCACGGATCTGCCGCGTGCCTTGCTCCGCGCCAGGATCATCGCCGCGCCGACGCCGAAGATCGTGTTGAGCGGCACCGCGATCGCAGCGAGCAGGACCGTCAACCAGAACGCGCTGACCGCCGCCGGCGTGGTCATGTACGACCAGGCGGTCCCGACGCCGTGCTCGAACGTGCGCCAGAACACGACCCCCACCGGCAGCAGCAGGAGCAGCCCGAGGTACGCCAGTGCCACGAAACGCAGGGACAGCCTGGTACGGCGACTAACGATCAATGCGGGCTCCGACTCGTCGCAGGACGAACAGCACCAGCAAGGCGACCAGCATCAGCACCACTGACAGCGCCGCCGCCGACTGCTCCGAGCCGCTCTCGATGTCCGCGTAGATCACGATCGAGGCGATCTGCACCTTGCCCGCGATCAGCGCGAGCGACCCGAACTCGCCGATCGACCGCGCGAACGCAAGCGCTGCGCCGGAGAACACCGCCGGCCGCAGCGCCGGCAGGATGATCCGGCGGAACGTCGTCGTGTTCGACGCCCCCAGCGATGCCGCGGCCTCCTCGACCTCGCGGTCGAGCTCGATCAGCACGGGCTGCACCGAGCGCACCACGAACGGCAGCGTTACGAACATCAACGCGACGATCACAGCGCCGCGGGTGTAGGCAAGGTGGACACCGACAGGGCTGTTGGGGCCGTAAAGCGCGATCAGGGTCAGCCCGGCGACGATCGTCGGCAGAGCGAATGGCAGATCGATCAGCGCATTGACGAACCGCTTGCCCGGAAACGAGTCGCGGACCAGCACCCACGCCACCAGCGTGCCCATCACCGCCCCGATCACCGCCACGATCAACGACGCGACCAGCGTGATCACGAGCGCGCGCAGCGCCAGCGTGTTGTCGATCGAGCTCCACAGCGTGCCGAGCCCGGACGAGAACGCCTTGACGACCACCGCGGCCAGCGGGATCAGCACGAACACGCTCAGGTAGAGCATGCACAGGCCGAGCCCGATATCGCCCGACCGCACAACGCCGTACCGCGCCCCCGCCCGAGGGCGAGGACGCGGCGAGACGGGCGCCGGTAACGGCGCGGCTTGGGTCTCAGCTGGCAGTTGGCACCCCCGCGGCCTGCTCGATCTTCGTGATCAACCCCGTGGATGGAGCGAAGAACACTGCCGAGACCTTCGTCCATCCGCCGAGGTAGCTGATCGTGAACAGGCCGGGCGGGGTCGGGAACTTACTCGCGAACTGCTTGCCGACCGACGCGTCCACCGGGCGATAACCCTGCTGCGCCCAGATCGTCTGGCCCGCGGTCGACCACTGCCAGTTGACGAACGCCTGCGCCTGCTGTCGCGTGCGAGCTCTTCTTGGTCACCGCGATCGGCGTCTGGATCAGGATCGTCTGCTGCGGGTAAACGATCTGGACCGCGTCGCCGGCCTTCTCGGCGGCGAGCGCATCGCTCTCGTAGTCGAGCAGCACGTCGCCCTTGCCGCCGGTGAACGTCTGCAGCGCCGCGCTTGCGCTCGAGTCCTGCACGCTGACGTTCTTGGTCAAGAGCGTGTGGATGTAGGCGAGCGCCTGCGCCGGAGTCTTGCCCTCCTTGAGCTGCGCACCGTAGCCGGCGAGGATGTTCCAGCGTGCGCTCCCGGACGTCGAGGGGTTCGGGGTGATCACGTCGACGCCCGACTTGATCAGGTCGTCCCAGCCGGTGATGTGCTTGGGGTTGCCCTTGCGGACCACGAGCACGACGACCGAGTCGCTCGAGAAGCCCTGTTGCGGGCTCGCGTTCCAGCTCTTGGAGACGATCCCGTCCTTGACCAGGCGGGTCATGTCGGGCGTCGTCGAGAACGCGACGACGTCCGCCGACTGGCCGCTGTCGACGGCACGGCTCTGCGAGCCCGAGGCGCCGAACGACTGGCCGAACGAGACGCCCTTGCCGGCGCTGCGTCCCCGCGAACGCGGTGGTCAGCGCGTCATAGGCCTTCTTCGGCGTCGAGTAGGCGACGAGCTGGAGCTTTGTGCTGCCCGAGCCGCTCGTTGATGCGGCGTTTCGACGACGCCGGCGCTGGAGCTACTGCTCGAAGAGTCCGAGGAGCCGCCGCACCCGGCGAGGGCAGCCGCAAGGCCAATCACTATGGCGGTGGCCAGCGCTGGCAGCGGTCGTCCGGCGTGATCGTGCTCTCATTCAGCAATCCCCCTGGTGGCGGCGTGTTTTCATGCAGCGGTGACGGCCGGAATCGATCGCCCCGCTCGATGATTACTGCACTTACCTCATCGAGATTACCAGAATGATAGAAGTGCTCTGCTTGGAACGACCGCTCCGAAGCTACGCAACCGTAGGAACTGCTCATCTCAACACGGGCTCCGCTACCCTCCGGCGCCCCGAATGCGCTTCTTCGAGTACGAATCGCGGGCGATCGTCGCCAAGGCCGGAATCCCCGTCACCAGAGCACGGCTTCGCCAAGACGCCCGACGCGGCCCGCCGGCTCGCCGAGCAGATCGGCGGCCCGGTGGTCATCAAGTCGCAGGTCCTGAGCGGCGGCCGGATGAAGGCCGGCGGCGTCAAGTTCGCCGACACCCCGGACGAGGCGGCCGATCACGCCGACTCACATCCTCGACCTCGAGATCGGCGGCCACATGCCCCGCGGCGTGCTGGTCGACTCGCGCGCCGCGGTCAAGCACGAGTACTACGCCGGCGTGGTCTGGGACGGGATCCGCAAGCGGCCGGTGATGCTGTTCTCGGACATGGGCGGAATCGACATCGAGCAGGTCGCCGAGGAGCACCCCGATCACGTCGCGCGCCGCCACTTCTCGACCCGCGCCCCGTTCTCCGAGTGGGAGGCCAAACAGCTGGTCGCGTCACTCGGCATCACCGGGAGCGCTTTGAATCGTCTGACGCCGATCGTGGCCCGCCTGGCCCGCCTGTTCCTCGAGTACGACATGACGCTGGCCGAGATCAATCCGCTCGGCGAGCTCGAGGACGGCTCGTTCGTGGCGCTCGACGCGCACATGGACATGGAGAATGAGGCCCGGCCCCGGCAGCAGCCGCTGCTGCACGAGCTCGGCGTCGGGGACGAGGAGACGCGGCTTGCCCGCGAGCCGACACCGTTCGAGCTCGCCGGCGAGCAGGTCGACTCCCAGGATCACCGCGGCGTAGCCGGCAACGTGACCGAGTTCGACGGCAACCTCGGGCTGGTGATCGGCGCCGGCGGCGGCTCGCTGACGCTGTTCGACGCGGTCCGCGCCCACGGTGGCGACCCGGCCAACTACTGCGAGATCGGCGGCAACCCGTCGGTGCGCAAGGCGTGCGGACTGGCCAAGCTCGTGCTCCAGAAGCCCGGCGTCGACAAGATCGCGGTGATGATGTCGATCGTCTCGAACACCCGGGTCGACATCGTCGCCCGCGGCGTGATCAAGGCGTGCGTGGAACTTGGCTATGACCCGTCCGAGAAGATCGCGATCTTCCGCATCCCGGGCGCGTGGGAGGAGGAGGGCTTCCAGATCCTCGACAAGTACGGCGTCGAGTACGCGGACCGGTCAGCGTGTCGCTGCACGAGGCCGCGCGGCGCGCGGTCGTGAAAATCCAAGGAGCCGCGGCCTAGCGATGTCCATCCTGATCGACGCCGACACGACGTTCATCGTCCAGGGCATCACCGGCCGCGAGGCCGTGAACCTGACGCGCGAGTGCCTCGACTACGGCGCCGGCGCGAAGATCGTCGGCGGCGTCACGCCGGGCCGGCTCGGGCGCGACGTCCACGGCGTGCCGGTGTTCGACACGGTCGCGCAGGCGGTCGAGCACCACGGCGCGCCGATCGACGGGTCGGTCGTGACCGTCCCCCCCGCGTTCACCAAGGATGCCGTGCTCGAGGCGCTCGAGAACGGCGTCAAGCTTGTCGTGATCGTGACCGAGCGGATTCCGCGCGGCGACGTCGCGCAGATGGTCGAGCTCGCGTCAGAGCGCGGCGCGCGGATCATCGGGCCGAACTGCCTCGGGATCATCGTCCCCGACGTGATCAAGATGGGCGGCATCGGCGGCCCGGCGCGCGACGCCGCCAAGTCGTATTCGCCGGGACCGGTCGGCGTGATCTCCCGCTCGGGCGGAATGACGACCGAGATGTCCTCGACGCTGACCGCCGCCGGCCTCGGCCAGTCGACGGCCGTGTCGATCGGCGGTGACGCGATCATCGGCTCGACCTACGCCGAGCTGATGCCGCTGTTCGAAGCCGATTCCGACACTGAGGCGATCGTGATCTACACCGAGCCGGGCGGTCGGATGGAGGCCGAGCTGGCTCGATGGGTAACCGACAACAACTCGCGGCTCCCGATCGTCGCGTTCATGGCCGGACGGTTCATGGACGAGATGCCGGGGATGAGCTTCGGGCACGCCGGCACGATCGTCGAGGGCAAGGAGGACACCGCAACCGAGAAGATCGCGCGCCTGGCAGAGGCCGGGATCGTGGTCGCCGAGGAGATCTCGGAGATCCCGCAGATCGTGCGCGAGCGGATCGGGGCGCGGGTATGACCAGCGCGCTGTTCATCGCGGTTGAGGTCGACGATCCGGTCGCGAGCGACCCCGGGCTCGCCGCCAAGCTCGCCGAGGTGTGTCCGGTCGACATCTTCCACGCCGGCCCGAACGGCGTCGAGATCGTCGAGGACAACCTCGACGAGTGCGTGCTGTGCGAGCTCTGCATCAACGCGGCGCCCGCCGGCACCGTACGCGTGATCAAGCTGTACTCGGGCCAGACGCTGCCCGCTTCGGCGTAGCGCGTCGCACGAGTCGCTGCCGGGCCGTCGCGGTCAGAGGCCGGTAGGTCACGCCGGACGCGTCGAGGTACCACGCCTGCTTGCCGTCCTCGGGCTCGGGGATCCCGGCCGCGCGGAGATCCTGCGTGAGTGGTCTGAACCACGTCGTGACCGGAATGCGATCGACGACGTGGACGACCGCCGGCCGCTGCTCGGGCTCGAGCACGCCCATCGCGCCGCCGATCTCCCGCGCGGTCAGCTCGCGGCCCGGGCGCAATGTGACGGCCGCGACCGCGACCTCGTGATCGTCCGCGTCTCGAGGCAAGCCGTAAGCGACCGCGAGGTCGACCGCGGGGATCTCGCCCAGAGCATCCCGGATCGGTGTGGTGAACACCGGCCCCAGAGTCGCTGCGGATGACGTCGCCGGCGCCGTCGACGCGCCAATAGTCGCCGTCGGCGTCGCGCCGGAACAGGTCGCCGGTGACCACCCATGCATCGCCTCGCGCGAACAGTGATCGCAGCGGGGTGGTGCTGAGCGGCTCGTTTGGACTGACGCGCACGAGCAGCATCCCGACCTCGTCGACGCCGCAGCGCTTGGCAAACCCGTCGTTGCCGAGCGCCAAGCCCTGCGTCTCGAGGTTGTACTCGGCGATCCGCACCTCGGCGCTGCCGGGCAACGGTCGACCCATCGAGCCTAGCTTCGCGCCGCGAACGTTGACGAGGATCCCGCCCGCCTCGGTCGACGCGTAGAACTCGACGACGCGCGCCGGCTTGAACCGCTCCTCGACCCGCCTCCACAACGCGCGGGGCATCCCCGAGCCGATGAACAAGCGCAGCGGATGATGGCGCTCGGCCGGCTGCAGCGGGGCGTCGACGACCTCGTCGAGCATCGTCCACGTGTACGACGCCACGGTTACCCCGTAGCGTCTGACCTCGTCCCAGAAGGTGGACACGTCGAAGCGCCGGGTCACCGCCAGGCGAGCGCCCCCGGCGATCGCTCCGCCGATGCTCGTCATCAGACCCGACGGGTGGTAGACGGGGGTGACGCTGTAGACCGTGTCCGCCGGGGTGAGGGCGGCCGCTGAGGCCGTCCCGAACGCGGACTGGGCCCATCGCCGGTTCGTGATCCGACTCGCCCTCGTGTACTCGCCTTCGCCGCTGAAGACGATGAACGCCAGATCGCCCGCGCGCCCGGAGTTCGGCCGGTACCACTGCGGCAGGGTCACCGCGGACGGGTCGATCTGCTCCATGTCGGTGGCCCGAGCGATCCCCAGGTCTCGCGGCGCACCGCCGCCGCCGAGCACGAACGTCTCGACGCCTTCGAGCTCGGCGGCCAACCCGGCGCGCTCGGGGTCGGCGACGATCCGCTCGATCTGTCCGAGCGCCGCTTCGCGCCGCGGGTCGCCATCGGGACGCATCAGGACCGCGACCGCGCCGATCCGGTTGATCGCCGCGACCGCCGCCAGCGCGCTCGGGCGAGCAGTCATGACCACCCCGACGTGCTCACCCTGGCGAACGCCGATCGACAGCAACCCGCGCACGACGTTGTCGATCCGCTCCCCCACCTCGCCGGCCTCGTAGGCACGGTCTTCGTAGAGGAAGAACACGTCCCGCGGCGCCCGCAGCCGGCGCTCCTCGATCAGCAAACCCAAGGAGACCCGCGTGTTCGGCTGGATCCGCTCGAGTCGCGCGAGCCGCGGCAGTTGCGCGGCTGCCTCGAGCGACAGCACGCGAGCGCCGCGCACCGCCCGCTCGGCCACACCGAGCGCGGACCGAGCCACCTCGACGCCGACCCCCGCGGCGAGCTCCACCCCGTACCCGACGCGGTTGCGCACCTCCGGCACGAGCTCGACAGCGCCGTCATCGGGAATGCGGTTGACGTTCTCCGGCAGCTCCCCCACGCCCGATAGCCACTCGGCCCAAGCCGCCACCGTCGGCCACGTCACGGTGGTCGAGATCGACCCGACGACCAGGCCGAAGTGGCCGGCGTGTATGGGCAGCTCGTACACGTCTGCGCGAGGCGCGGCCTGCCGGATTGCGCGAACGCCGCCGGCGGGCGCGATGTCATCGACCGTCCCGACGACCGACAGGACGGGAACCGCGATATCGGCCAGGCTCAGCGTCCGATCATCGATCACGAACCCGCCCTCGAGCATCCGGTTGTGCGCGACGAACTGATTCACGAACTCCGCCAGCGCCGGCCCCGGCCATGCCACCCAGCCCTCCGCCTCGAGGAACCGGCGCTGTCGCTCGCGTGGCAACAGTGCCTCGCGGTCGTGGAGTTGGAGCAGGAACTCGATCCGGTTGCGTGCGGACTTGACGGGGTCGAGGAGCAGGAAGCCGTTACGGCTGAACCAGGCCGGGACGCCGCCGCCCCGGAACGCGAGCGTCAGCACCTCGGCCACCTCGCCCGCGAATCGACCCGGAATCCCGAACGGAGCCCCCTGCCGCGTGTCGACCGGGCTCCCGAACGTGATCAGCGAGGCGAGGCCCTCGTTGCGCCGGTAGGCCGCGACCTGGTAGACGAACATGCCGCCCTGCGAGTACCCGCCGAGGTGCACGTCGAGGCCGGTCTGCTCCCGCACCAGGTCCACTGCTTCGGAAACCGCGAGCACGTGGTCACCGAGCGTGCGCTCGAGGCCGCCCTTCTCGCGCTCGGGCGCGCCGAAGTCGATCACCCACGGATCGGCCCCCTCGGCGTCAAGGATCGTGACCGCACTGCTCCGCCGCGACACGTCGTAGACGTCGGCCGCGAGCATCAGCGGCGGGACGAGCAGGACCGCCGGCGCGCCGTCGTTGCTACCCGGGAAATAGTGGCGGAGCTTGAACACGCGCTCCTCGGCGACCACCTCGTACGGCGACGGCTCGTCATCGGTCACGAGCCCGCCGAACCGAGCGACCTCGAGCGCGTTCTGCGCGACGGCGCCGACCCGGCTGATCGGTGCTGTGATCGTCTTCGGCACGCGGGGCATCGGTGTCCCATGTTGTCGGAAGCGCTCGCGCGACGCCAGCATCAACCCGCTCACCGGTTATTGTCAGGCCGCCTTGAGCGTGGACATGCAGATCCGCGAGGCCCGGCGCGACGACGTCGGGTTGATCTTCGGCTGGGTCGTCGAGCTCGCCGAGTACGAGCGCGCCCCCGATCAGGTGACGGGGACGCCCCAGCTGCTCGAGCACGCCTTGTTCGGACCGGAGCCGTGTGCCGAGGCGGTGATCGCGGAGGTGCGCGAGGGCGCCGGCCGATGGCGACCGGCCGGCTTCGCCCTGTTCCATTCCACCTTCTCGACCTGGGAGTCCCGACCCGGGATCTGGCTCGAGGATCTGTACGTCCCACCGGCGCACCGGCGCGCTGGCGTTGGAGCGGCGCTGCTGGCCCACGTGGCGAGCATCACCGTCGCCCGCGGGTGCGCACGGCTCGAGTGGGCAGCGCTCGACTGGAACGAGCTCGCGCTCAACTTCTACGACAAGATCGGTGCGCGCCGGCTGGACGACTGGGTCCTCCACCGCCTCGACGGCACGGCGCTCGCGCGGGTGGCGGCCGAACCGGGGTCGATTGCCTGACGGGCCGGGGATCGGCGGCCGGCGCTCAATCCGCCCCTTGCACGAAAGGCCGGCGACCGATACCCCACCGCACCAAACGGCCGGCGCGCTTCACGCGCCGTCGCCGGCGCGGGTCTGTCCCGCCGGGTCGCCGTGAGCGCGGTCGTCATCGGCGCCGGCCCGAACGGGCTCGCCGCGGCGATTCGCCTGGCCGAAGCCGGGCATCCGGTGACCGTGCTCGAGGCCGCCGATCACCCCGGCGGCGCCGTGCGGACCGAGGAGCTGACGCTGCCCGGGTTCCGGCATGACACGTTCTCGGCCGTGTATCCGGCAGGCGCGGCTTCGCCGGTGTTCGCGCGGATGCCGCTCGAGCGCCACGGTTTGCGCTGGACGCATCCGGATGCCTGCTACGCGCACCCGTTGCCAGGCGGTCGGGCGGTGGCGCTGTTCCGCGACGTCGACCGGACGGCCGCGAGCCTCGACGGGGTTCACGCCGGCGACGGCGACCGGTGGCGCGCGTTCATCGCGCCGTTGCTCGATGGGTTCGAGGCGATCCGGGCGACGATGCTCGGCGGGTTCCCGCCGGCCGCGGGCGCGCTCGCACTGCTCCGCGAGCTCGGGGCGCTCGGGGCAGCGCGGTTCGCCGCGCTGCTCCCGACGTCTGCGGAAACGCTCGGGCGACGGCTGTTCGTCGCCGGCGGCTCGCGCGCGTGGCTATACGGCTCGGCAGGTCACGGAGACGTCCCGATGACCGGCGCGGGAAGCGCTATCGCGGGCGTCTATCTGAACCTGCTCGGTCATGCCGTCGGCTGGCCGAGCCCCGCCGGCGGCGCCGAACGATTGACCGATGCGCTCGTCGGCTACCTGCGCGAACGCGGTGGCGAGGTTCGCACCGACGCGGCGGTCGAGTCGATCGAGGCCGCGCACGGCCGGGTCGCCGGCGTACGCCTCGCCGGCGGCGAGCGAATTGCGACCGGGCTGGTCGTAGCCGACGTGATGCCGCACGCGCTCGCGCACCTCGCCGGCGAGGTGCTGCCGCCCGCCTACCGCGCGCTCCTGCGCCGCTATCGGTACGGGCAGGCCACGGTCAAGGTCGACTGGGCGCTCGACGGCCCAATTCCTTGGGAGGCTCCCGAGGCCCGAGCCGCCGGCACCGTGCACGTCGCTGGTGGCGAGGACGAGATCGCGCACGCGATCGCCGAAAGTCACCTTCGGCTGCCTGCCAGGCCGTTCCTGCTGGTGGGGCAGCAGTCGCTCGCCGATCCGTCGCGCGCACCCGCCGGCAAGCACACCGCCTGGGCCTACACGCACGGCCCGCGCGCGGGAATCGACTGGAACGCCGAGCTCGGATCGCTGGTGGAGCGCCTCGAGGCGCAGGTCGAGCGGTTCGCGCCCGGGTTTCGTGAGCGCATCCTGGCCCGCCACGTGCTGAGCCCGGCTGAGCTCGAGCGCCGCGACCGCAACCTCGTCGGCGGTGACGTCGGCGGCGGGAGCTACCGCCTGCGCCAGGTCGTGTTCCGGCCGGTCCCGCGCTTCTCCCCCTACCGCACGCCGCTGCGGGGTCTCTATCTCGGAAGCGCCGCAGCCTTCCCCGGTGGCGCGGTCCACGGGGTTCCTGGCGACGCCGCCGCGCGCGCGGCGCTCGCCGACGCGCGCTCCACCCGCCACCGGACCCGGTGAGCATCAGCCAGCCCGCACCCGCGCCATCTATGCGCCCGCACGCACCCCACGCCGCCCCCGCCCCGCCGCACCCTGCACCCAGTACCTATAGAAAGACCCCGCCGGGGCGGGGTCTTTCCTTAGGAGGCCTGTAAGCCGGATTCTGTCGAGAGCAGCCATCCATCTGTGCGGCCTACCCGGACCTTGGCGGGTCACCTGCAAACGGTCCTGCTCGGCCTAGCATCGAGTGGGGTTTACCTCGGCCGCCGCGTCACCGCGACGCCGGTGCGCTCTTACCGCACCATTTCACCCTTACCGGCCTGGGGCTCTGCAGCGGCTCCAGGCTTAGGCGGTGTCGTTTCTGTGGCACTTTCCCGCGGGTTTCCCCGGGTCGGCGTTACCGACCACCCTTACCCTTTGATGTCCGGACTTTCCTCGAAGGCGGTAATCACCTCCGCGACTGCTCGGCCTCCAGCGGCCAAGCATAGCCCTCAGCTACCGCACGGTCGACCCGCACCCCGAGCAGCGACCGCCGATCGGGCGGGCGTGTACGCCATATTCGGGTCGCATCTCCCCACCGCAGACCGGACAGTCAGTGCTGCGATGCGCGCTCAGCCGTGTCCACTTCGACACGATCAGCTCGTCAAGCGTGCCGGCTTCGCCGACCTCGTCGAACAGCGTGGCTGCACCGGGGAGCGTGCCGCTGGTCACGTCATGCTCCGCATCAGCCCCACCACCTTGCCCAGGATGCGCACGTCGCGGCTGCGGATCGGCTCCATCGACTCGTTCTCGGGCTGGAGCCGCACGTGGTCCTCTTCCTGGAAGAACCGCTTGACGGTTGCCTCCTCCCCCACCAGCGCCACCACGATGTCGCCGTCTTGCGCCGTTTCCTGCGGCCGTACCACGACAAGATCGTCCTCGAGGATGCCGGCATCCTTCATCGACTCGCCGCGGACGCGGAGCACGTACTCTCCGTCGACGCCCCCCGCGTACGACGGCGTCTGTACGTAGTCCTCGATGTTCTCCTCGGCGAGGATCGGCTGGCCCGCCGCGACCTGGCCGACGAGCGGCAGGCCTGGGCGCACCAGGCTGCGCACGCCCTGCGCGGCGCGATCCAGCAGCTCAATCGCCCTCGGCTTCGAGGGGTCCCGGCGGAGCAGCCCGATCTTCTCTAGGTTCGCCAGATGCGCGTGGACGGTCGACGACGACGCCAGCCCAACGGCCTTCCCGATATCGCGAACGGTCGGCGGATAGCCGTACTTCGCCGAATATCGCTTGATGAAGTCGAAAATCTCCTGCTGCCGTTTGGTCAGATCCATGGGTCCACTCCTTGCTCGTTCCGCTCGCTGATCCTGAGTGAGTCGAACATGTGTTCGGCACAATAGCGCTCCCCCTGGACGGACTCAACCGAGCTAGCCGCTAACGCACCCACTGGGTCGCCTGCCCGCCGCGAACGCACGGTTCTCGGCCCGGCGGTCAGCCGGCCGAGGCGCCCTTCGACAGGCCAGGCGGGGCTATACTGCCCGCCTCCAGCGCCTGTGGCGGAATTGGTAGACGCGCAAGGTTGAGGGCCTTGTGGACTGATTGGTCCGTGGAGGTTCGAGTCCTCTCGGGCGCACTGGAAAAGCCCCGCACAGCGGGGCTTTTTTGTAACCGTTCAGTCGTCGGGGCCTTGGGCAGGAATTCCTGCTTGTTGCAGCGACATGTCAAGTAGCCGCCGCAGTTTTCTCGTTTGTTGACGCCTCGTCAGACGCGTTTTCCGGTGTCGTTGTGATCGTGCGCCAGCGGCTGCTTGACGTGAGACAGGCAGTGCCGATGCTGTCGCTTGGGGACAGTGTGCGCGCGGGCGCCCAGGCTTATCTCGGTCCGCGACCTGGGGTTGGCTACCCGGCCGGCGACATCACGGTCGACGGGGTGTTGTTCCCGCTGGGTGAAGCGTTGCGGCCGCTCAGTCTTTGGAGGCCGTCCACGCGAACGTGGCGGCAGCGCAATGCCGGGAGCCGGCCGCGGTGCATCGGTGACATGAGGCGTGGCGCGCACGGAACGTTCTTCTCACGCGGGCGCGAGCGCCTCGTCTCCGAGCTCTCGGAGGGTGTGATAGCTGCGTTTGAGCATCTTGCGAGCAAGCGTCAGACACGCGCGGTTCCCGCCGAGCCGCTGCGCGGCCTGCTCGTAGTACGGGCGGTCTGGCGAGCCGAGCCGCCGCGCGGCTTGCGCGGCCTCGTACAGCGCCCAGCGCAACGCCGGCGGCCCTTGCCGGACAGGTGCCCCGGCGCGCGGCGCTTGTCTGAGGCGTGGACGGTGATGTCCATCCCGCCATAGCGGACCGCTTCACGGGAGGAGTGAAACCGGCGCGCGTCGCCGAGCTCAGCGAGGATCACCACGCTCGTCAGCGCACCGATTCCGTAATGCGCGGCCTGCAACGCCCGGCAGCCGGCCTGCGACGCGCATATGCGCGCAGCTCCTTATCCAGCGGCGCGACGCGAGCGTCGACGGCGTCGATCATCGCGAGCGCGACCGTGATCTGCTCACGCCCCGCGCCGCAACGAAAGCTGCTCCAGCCACGCACAGTTCACCGCGGTCAGCAGCCCGCACGCTTCGGAAACCCGTGGTGGTAGAGCACAGCCTGCATCCGCTGCTGCCACTCGCCGCGCTCATCCACCAGCGTGTGACTCAACCTGACCCGAGCGCGGAGGTCGAGCAGATGGTCCGGCGCGATCCAGCACTCCGGCAGCCGCCGGCCATCAACAGCTCCCGCAGATGCCTCGAGTCCGCCCGATCGTTCTTCGCGCGCTGCTTGTTCCCCCGCAACGCGCTCGTCTCCGCCGCTCCGCGAGATGCACCCGGCGCCGACACGGCGAAGCTCCTCGACCACGAACCGCCAGCCCGTCGTCGCCTCCAACGCCACCTCGAGCTCCCGGCCACCCAACCGCGCCAAGAACCTGCGCACACCCGAACGGTCCGCCTGCACGATCCGACTACGCGACACCTCACCGGTGTCGGTGTCGAGCCACTCAGCGGTGATCTGCGCCCGATGCTGATCAAGGCCCATCACGATCGACATGTCTGACTCCTCATCAAGCCTTGGCTTCCGCGTCGAACAGCAAACTGTTCGCAGCAACGCGTGCAGCGTCCAGCCCGACCCATCGCATACCGTGGGACACGGTCGGTACCTCCTATTCGAATGGCCGGCGCGCGCGGCTGCTATCCGTGCGGGCCTTCAACCGATGCCGTTCGACGCGGAGGACCGGCCACCTTCAACACCGACCCCACGCCGAACCAGCTCATGCCATCTTTGGTGCCGAGCGAGAGTTTTCGGTGGATCACGGTCCGCGGAGCGCGCGCTCGGCGGGGTTGTCGGTCGGTTCGATCCCATCGATCCGGGTGAAGGTCCAGAGCGCGGGCCAGACCTTGAGCAGGTTGTTGGCGAACTGGCGGTGCCAGCGATTGCGTTGGCGCTTTGGGCTGGCGTCTTGGAGCAGTTGTCGTAGCTCGGCTTGGATCGGTCGATCTCGCCTGAGGCGTCGCGTCGTGGTGCTCGCGCTGGTAGGAGCGCCAGGCGGCGAACACCTGCTTGGTGAGCGGGAATCCCTTCTCGCCGAAGGCCTTCTGCTCGGCGAGGCCGTCGGCGTGGCGGCGGAAGTCGCGTTGGAGGTGCGACCAGCACACTTGGCGCTGGTTGGGGTCGAGATGGCTGTAGCCGTTCCAGCGATCGGAGATCACGATTCCTGGTAGGGGCCGATCAGCGCGTTGAACTGCTCGCGGTTGCAGTGCTCGGCGATCACAAAGAACGCCGCATCCAGCGTGGTCGCGGTCCACAACGCGCGGCCCGCACCGCGGTTCGCCAGCCGGTCTCATCGACATGCACAGCGCTCTGATCCAGTACCCAGTCCTGCAACTGCAGGTGCGGGCCGGCCAAAGCGTCTGAGGCGCGCTGGCAGATCGCATCCGCGCTGCCGGTCGAGAGCGTCACGCCGAACAGGTCACGCGCGAGTTCACAGATCCCGCGGCGCGAGACACGGTGCCGGCAGTCAAAGTCACGACCGCGGCCTGCAATCTCGGCCCGAACGCGCAGCCACCGATCCCGTCAGGCAACCCGGCGCTGTCCGCGAGCGACACTCCGACAACGCAGCTGGTGCGTGCGATGCTCTGTCCAGATCACGCTCATCGGCGGCAACTCCGCGACCTGGTGGCGACCGAACTGCCGCCTGGCAGCCGCTCGCTGTCAGCAAACGCGCGACCGCACCCGCCACACGCGTCCGGTAGTGATCGACGATCTCATCGATCTGATCCTCCGACGTAGCTCCCGGCCCGCACCGCAATGGCTCGCTGACCGCCCGCCTTGCGCTGCTCGCCCTCCCCGCGCATGAACTCCTTCGCCTTCGCGCGCGCCTCCGCCCGCCGCTGCGCCCGCGTCTTCGGTGGATCCAACGATGCGCCTCGAACTCGTGCGCGAATCCTGACGCGCCCCGGCCTCCAACCGACTCAACCGCTCCTCCAGCGCCTCCACGCGCGCAGCGAGATCGAGAATGAACTGCACGCCACCTCGCGCCGCGTCATAAATCGCCTCCGCCTCGGCACGCTCCATGCTCGCAAGATTCGCTGCAACAAGCAGGAATCCCTGCCCAAGGCCCCGCGACTGAACGGTTCTGTTTTAGAGGGCCTATTTGCTTCCGTCCGACGGCGGACGTATTTGTCACGTGACAAATACGTCGATCGAGTACGTCCATTTGATGCCCGTGACAACACGGTGGACGTACCGATGAGCGTGAGCTTTCACCGAGGCGGCTGGGAGGTGCGATGGCGGGATGCCGACGGTCGTCGACGCGCTCGCAGGTTCGCGATCGAGGAGGCGGCGCGTTCGACGAAGCGAGCATTACTACGGTCATCTCGAGCGTCGTGTGCTTGCGGCCGGCGCGGTCGCGACGGAGGAAGCGATCGCACGCGCGTCGAGAGCGGGTGCCTTAGACCAGTGATTGCTGATCGGCGGGCTTTGACCTCGCTCGAGGAGCTCCCTGACCGACGCCGACCGCGTCGCGGTGGGGCAAGCAGGCCGCTCGCGCAGCCGCCCATCCCGATCGCATCGGCCAGGTGTGAGGCGAGTCAGCGAGTTCGGCGTAGGCTCTCCCAACTGCCCGCAGGCTGCGGCCCTCACTGACCCGATTGAGCTCCGCGACGGCCTCGTCAAACCGCTGCCAGAGCTCCTCGGGACCACGCCGCCCGGTGCCGGGCTGCAGCTCGTACGGCGGCTTTGCGTCACCGCGCGCCGGCGGCCACTCGAACCCGTCCCGGTACGCCGCTTCGCGGGCCTCCGCCCGCTGGCGCGCAGCCGCCGCGAACTTCGCGATGCGGGCACTGAAGCCCGCATCGGGAGGAGCGAGCACGTGGTCCCGGAGCGCGACTCGCCGCGCCGCGCGGGCCTCCTCGAAAGCCTGTTCAGATCCCGAGCTCATCCTCCGAGCAGCTTCCCTTCGGATCGGCTCAGACCGCGCGGACGTTGCGCGACGGAGAGGCTCGGCAGGCGCGTCCGGGTCAGACTCCCACGGGCTCTCGAGCTGGGAGCCGGCTAGGTCGCCCCGAACCGGTCGACCTCTCCTGCGCGGGACTAGGAACCGGTTTCCGATACGGACCGCGTCCAGCTGCTCGCCGCGGATCCAGTTCCGGATGGTCCGGGTCGAGGCGGCCAGCGCGGGTTAGCGACCTGGGAAACGGTGGGGAGCTCAGACTGAGCCATCGCTGCGGGCAACGTAGCCAAAAATGCAAAACGTGTGCGGCCGCAGAATAAGTGGGCTGATCGGCGCCTATGAACGAGGTCGGGTGCGGATAGGGTGCGGTGCGTGAGCGACGGCGCAATTGACAGCGACGGGATCGAGAGCGCTCGGGCGCCTACGGCCGGCGCGGTGCAGAGCGGTGTGGTGCGGATCCTGCCGGACGCGAACGTGGTCAAGATCGGGGCGCAGAGCTTGATTGACCGTGGGCGCTCGGCGGTGTTCCCAGTGATCGAGGAGCTCGGCGCGAACGCCCGCGAGCATCAGCTGGTCATTGGCGTCGGGGCGGGTACCCGCGCGCGGCACGCCTACGACCTCGGCTCGCGGCTGGGGCTTCCGACCGGCTTGCTCGCGTCGTTGGCGAGCGGTGTGTCTGAGCAGAACGCGATGATGATCGCTGCGTTGATGGCGAGATACCGTGGCGTGCGGCTGCCGAAGGCGGAGTTCTCGTTGCTGCCGATGTGTTTGGCGGCCGGATCGCCGGTGGTGGTGACCGGATCGCCGCCCTTCCGTTGGTGGGAGCCGCCCCCGAGCGTCGGTCGGCTGCCGGAGTACCGGACCGACAGCGGCGTCTATCTGATCGCTGAGGCGTTCGGTGCGCGGTCGATGACCTATCTGAAGGACGAGGACGGCCTCTACAGCGACGACCCGAAGAAAGACCCTGATGCCGAGTTCATTGCTCGGATCACCGTGGGGGAGCTGATCGCGCGCGATCAGGACGAGCTCGTGGTCGAGCGCAAGGTGCTCGAGATGATGCGCACCGCCCGCTTCGCTCGGCAGATCCAGATCATCAACGCGCTCGTGCCGGGCAACATCACCCGTGCGCTGGCCGGTGAGCACGTGGGCACGATCATCACCGCGGATGCCTAGCCGACCGGAACCATCTCGTGTCGCGGGTGCGCGTCATATCGCCTCGCGACTGCGTGCCGAGTCGCTGCAGAGCCGCACGGTGCTCCGTGATACCGACAGTGGGCCTGTCCGCGCGCTGCTGCCGGACGTGACGGTGGTCAAGGTCGGCGGGCGGAGCATCATGGATCGTGGCCCCGACGCGCTGCTGGCGGTGATTGCGGAGCTCGGGGAGCTGAGCGGCGAGTTCCCGTTGTTGATCACCGCCGGCGAGGGCGTCCGCGCCCGGCACGCCTACGAGATCGCGACTGACTTAGGCCTTCCGACGGGCATGCTCGCCGCGCTGGGGAACTCGGTCTCGGAGCAGAACGCGGAGATCATCAGTGCGCTGCTCATGGATCGCGGGGCGGTGAATGTCCCCATTGGGTTGGTTCCGATCCTTATGAACGGTGGCCTGCCTGTGGTCATCTCCGGGATGCCGCCGTTCGAGTGGTGGGAGCCGCCGCCCAGTTCCGGCCACCTCCCCGAGTACCGCACCGACGCCGGTACGTTTCTCACCGCCGAGGCGTTTGGCTGCCGGACCGTCATATACATCAAAGACCAGGACGGGCTGTACGACCGCGACCCGGCCAGCGAGCCCGGCGCGCAACTGATCCCGCAGATCACGGCCAGTGCCCTACGCGAGCGCGACCTGCCGGATCTGCCGCTCGAGCGTGTGGTGATCGACATGCTCACTCGCTCACGGCTGGTCCAGCGTGTCCACCTGATCAACGGCCTGTCCGCGCAGATGGTTTCGGGAGCGGTCCGCGGCGAGGCGGTCGGGACCATCATCACCGCCGGGTGACGAGCGCGGCCAGCTCGCCAGGACAGCGTCGGTCATTTGGCGCTTGCCAGTCGTTTCCCGACATCGCCCGCGAGCGTCACGGCTTCGCCTAACTGAGGCACGCCGAGCAGTGCGCCGGTCTGATACGTGACGAATAGGTGGACGACGATGTCGCGCACGACGAGCTGCGCCTTCGACTGCGCCAGCCCGGACGCGCTCCCACTGGTCGCGTCGTTTTGGGCCTCGCCGTGATATCCAGGCCCGCGGATCTGCACCACCCGGCCGCCGGTCGCGCTGAACGGTACGAGCGGGGCGGCAGTCAGGCGCTGGGGGGTCAAGACGACGGACCGAAACATGCCCGCGCGACTTCCCTGATAGCTGCAGGAGTACCGCGATCCCTGCATACGGGCGCGCACCCTAAGCACGATTGACACCTGTCGAGCGGTCAGGAGCGAGCACGGCGCCACCGGCGACGGCTCAATCGCCGCGGTTCGGGCAGTCTGCGATCGGGGATTCGCACCGCCACAGCCGGCGACCCACGCGGCCGTCGAAATCATCCACGCGAGAAGCAGAGCAGATTTCATAATCTCGGACGGCCCGGCGTGGGTTCGCGATCCTGTGTTCGGACGAACCCGGCACTGAGGCGCAGCAACCATACCCATAGGCGGCCACGTTGCCTGCGCCCCGAGATTCGCGAGCGACAAGGCGTGGGCGCTGCTTCGCCTGCGGGACGAGCAGTCTCTCGCGTCGGAGTTCGCCGACGGTTACGCTGACCCACGCAGGTCATGACCGGACCCGATGGCGATGACGCGTGAGGATCGAGGCGATGTGGCGAGTCGCCGCGCCGTGGGCTGTTTGAGAGCGGAGCGGGCCTAGTGGGCGCCCGCAGAGCCCGGCAGCGACGGCCTCTGGGTCAGTTGCCCGGCGGCGAGTTGTATTTCGTGCCGATTGGGGAGATGCGTTCCGACGGCGAGCGAGTGCAGTGCCATCTCTGCGGCGGCTGGTACAGGATGGTCGGCGGCAGCCACCTGAGCAATGCCCACGGTTGGACCACTGCCGAGTACCGCGATGCGTTTCTGCTGAACGTGACGGCTTCGACGGCGGGACCGGCGACCCGTGAACGCAAGCGGGAGACGATGCTCGAGCAGATCGCTAGTGGGGTCCGCAGCTACCCGGGGGGGAAGCGCCGGCGGCCCACTCCGGCGGCTTGGCGATCACTTGCCGCGGTCCGTCCGGAGCTGTTGGCGGAGTGGCATCCGACGCGCAACCGCAAACTGGAGGCCATAGGAGTCAACCCGCGGACGGTTGGGGCACGCTCGGACCATGATGTGTGGTGGCGCTGCCGAGTCTGCGACCACGAGTGGCAAAGCCGCGTTAGTAGCCGCCGGGACTCGGGCTGTCCTGCGTGCCACGCGCGCAAGTTGCGCGAGCGATCACTCGCGGTGCTGCATCCGCACCTGCTGACCGAATGGCATCCCGAGCGCAACGGTGACGTGGATCCGTATGTGGTGGGCGCGTCGTCGGAGCGGCGGGCTTGGTGGCGCTGTCAGACATGCGGGCACGAGTGGGCAAGCGTGATCAAGAAGCGAACGTTGAGAGGGCAAGGCTGCCCCGATTGCGGCGGGCGAAAGAGCGCTGAGTTCTCAGACCGCGATGGCCGATGGCGCCGGCCGAGAGAGCAATCGGTGGGCATGCTTCACCCCAAGCTGCTCACAGAGTGGCATCCGGTCAGGAACGAGGGACTCGATCCGTTCGCGGTGGGTACGGGATCGAATCTCAGGGCTTGGTGGCGATGCCGAGAGTGCGGATTCGAGTGGCAGGCGTGGCCAGCCAACCGCTGCAAAGGCACAGGCTGTCCGCAGTGCGCCGGTCGGCTTACCCCACGCGAGCGGTCGTTAGCGGCCGTTCGCCCCGAGCTGCTCGCAGACTGGCACCCAGAACGCAACAGCGGTCTGGATCCATGGACGATCCCGCCCAGATCCAGCCACCACTGGGTCTGGTGGCGCTGCCAATTCTGCGCTCACGAATGGCAGACGACGCCAGCCGGCCGCGGCCAGAGCTCGGGGGGATGCCGCTCGTGCGCTCGTCAGAGGGCGGCCTAGTTCCGCGGGCCTGCATCGCTGCCGCGAACTGGTGATCGAGGCACCGCGGGCCCGGAAGGCTGCCGGCACCCAGGGAAGGCAGCCGTGGCTAGCGAACGCAGAAGCTGGCAGAGCTCTGGTTGAAGCAGAGCAACCCGCGGAGCGTGGCGCGTAAGCCTTCGCGTTGCCTCGGCCCGGCGTTTTCGCGGTCGGGGGATCTAGCATCAACGGTGTGTTCGAGGCAGGTGCGATCATCCTGGCGGGCGGCAAATCCTCTCGGATGGGCTCGCCGAAGGCGGCGCTCGGATGGCATGGCTCGACGCTGTTGCGCCGGGTGACGGGGATCGTTGCGCGGTCAGTCGACGGCCCAGTGGTCGTGGTGTCGGCGCCGGGCCAGGCGTTGCCGGCGCTCGACGCCACGGTCGAAGTGGTCGCCGACACGCGGGAGGGTCGCGGGCCGCTCCAGGGCCTGGCGGCGGGGCTGGCGGCGATCGGCGACCGTGCCGAGGTCGCGTACGTCTCCTCGACCGACGTGCCGCTGTTGCACCCGGCGTTCGTCCGGCGGGTGGTCGGCGCTCTCGACGATGAGTGCGACGTCGTGCTGCCTGAGGTTGGCGGCTACCGGCAGCCGTTGTCGGCGGCGTATCGGACCGGCCTGCTGTCGACCGTCGAGGAGCTGATCGCGTCCGACCGGATGCGTCCGGCGTTTCTGTTCGAGCGGTCCCGGGTGCTGCACATGGGCGAGGTCGACCTGCTTCGAAACGGCGCGCTCGCCCGGCTCGATCCGAAGCTCGCGTCGGTCAGCAATCTGAACGAGCCGGCCGATTATGAGCGCGCGCATGCTCTGCCGGCGCCGGAGATTCAGATCGAGAAGTTCGGGCCGCTGGCGAGCAGGTCAGTCCCGCGCCGACAAGTGGTGAGCGCGTGGTCGCTGGGCGCGGCGGCGGCGGCCGTCGACCTGGCGCTCGACGAGCACATCGTGGCCGCGCTCAACGGCGACAAGATCACGCGCGATCCGGAGTTGCCGCTGGTCGCAGGCGACACGCTCGCGTTCATGGTCGCGGACGCCGGGGGCTAGCATCGTCGTATGCCACCCGGCGGATATTTCGGGAAGGCGCTGCTCGTTGACTTGAGCACAGGGTCGGGCGAGGCGGCGCCCATCGAGGAGCCGGTGCTGCGCTCGTACATCGGCGGCGCCGGCCTGGGCACGTGGCTGATGCACGAGTACTGCCCCCCGGGCGTCGAGCCACTCGATCCGCGGGCGCCGTTGATGTTCGTGTTCTCGCCGCTAGTCGGGACGCCGCTGACCACGAGCGCGAAGTTCGCGGTCGTAGCCAAGTCGCCGCTCACGGGCCGGCTGACCGACGCGCTCGCCTCGAGCCATTTCGCGATCGCCGGCAAGCTGACCGGCCACGACGCGATCGTGCTGCGGGGGACCTGCGAGGAGCCTTCGGTGGTCGTGATCGATCGCGGCGAGGTCCGGATCGAGCCGGCTCACGATCTGTGGGGGTTGCCGGCCGCTGAGGCAGAGCACCGCCTGCGCGAACGTCACGGTCCGGCCTGGCGCGTCGCGGCGATCGGTCCCGCCGGGGAGCGCGGCGTGCGCTACGCGACGATTTCCCACGACGGGCGCCACGCCGGCCGCGGCGGACTCGGCGCCGTGATGGGGTCCAAGTGGTGCAAGGCGATCCTCGTGCGTGCGGGCACGAAGGTGGGGTCGGCTGATCCCGCGGGGGTGCTCGCGGCCGCCAAACAGCTGCGTGAGCGCTCGTTCGGCGCGGCTACCGCGAAGTACCGCGAGCTCGGGACGATGGCGAACCTGCTCGCGTTCAACGCGATCTCGACGCTGCCGACGCGGAACTTCTCCGCGGCGAAGTTCGAGGGGGCGCTGACGCTCGGGGCCGAGGAGATCGCGGAGCTCCGACAAGTCGCCCGCAACTCGTGCGCGTCGTGCTCGATCGGGTGCGAGCACATTTACAAGGGCGCCGGGGGCAAGCAGGTTCGGATGGAGTACGAGAACGTGTTCGCGCTCGGCCCGCTGTGCGGAGTGAGCGATGCCGACGCGGTGATCGCGGCGAGCTCGCGGTGCGACGAGCTCGGCCTGGACACGATCTCGACCGGCGGGACGATCGCGTGGGCGATGGAATGCGTCGAGAAGGGCCTGATCGACGCGCCGTGGCTCCAGTTCGGCGACGGCGACGCGCTCATGCGCGCGATCGAGGAGATCGGCGCGCGCACGGGCCTCGGGGAGCTGCTCGCGCTCGGCTCACGCGCCGCCTCGCAAACGATCGGTCTCGGGTCCGAGGCGTTTGCTGCGCATGTGAAGGGCCTCGAGCTGCCCGGGTACGAACCGCGGACGCTGCAGGCAATGGCGCTCGGGCTGGCAGTTAACGCCCGCGGTGCCGATCACAATCGTTCGGGTGCGTACGAGGCCGATCTGTCCGGCGCCCATGACCGCCTTGTCGGCGGGGAGCCTCACGTCGCCGGCGCGATCGAGACTGAGAACCGCGCCGCGGTGATGGACTCGCTGATCCTGTGCAAGTTCCTGCGCGGCGTGTTCGAGGAGCCGTTCCCGGAGTGGGCGGAACTTCTCGAGATGGTCACCGGCTGGGACGTCGACGCAGACGAGCTCGCCGTCACCGCGCGCCGGATCGTGCTGGCCAAGCGGCTGTTCAACCTGCGGGAGGGGTGGACGCGCGCGGAGGACTGGCTCCCAGACCGGTTCCTGTCCGAATCGCTCGAGCTCGAGTCGGGCCGGACCGCGACGTTGACCGCGAGTCGCCTCGAGGCGATGATCGACTCGTACTACCGCGGACGTGGGCTCGACGAGACGGGGGTACCCAGCCCGGAGACGGTCAGCGAGCTGTCACTGCACGGACTTGTGGACTTCGAACCAGTCGGTGCAAAAGTGGGATAGTGGAGGTCCGATGGCGACGACGACGATAACCCCGGCGATCACCAAGAACGTGTCGCTGACGATCGACGGCCGCGAGGTCACGGTTCCCGAGGGCACAACGATCATCAACGCCGCGAAGGAGCTCGGCATCGAGATCCCGGTGCTGTGCCACGACGATCGCTACGACCCGGTCGGGGTGTGCCGGATGTGCGTGGTCGACGTCGGCGCGCGCGTGTTCGCCGCGGCGTGCGTGCGGCCGTGCGAGGAGGGCATGGAGGTCACGACCACGAGCGATCGGATCGACGCGCAGCGCTCGATGCTGACCGAGCTGCTGCTGTCCGATCAGCCCGATCCCGAGCACGACCCCAAGGAGACGACGACCGCCGACAACGAGCTGCTGGTGCTCGTGCGTCAGTACGGCCTCGAGAAGAGCGACGCGGTCCCGCAGGGGCAGGGCCGTGGTGTCGACGACTCGAATCCGGTGATTTCGGTCAACCACGACGCGTGCATTCTGTGCGACCGGTGCGTGCGCGCGTGCGACGACATCCAGGGCAACGACGTGATCGGACGGAGCGGCAAGGGCTACACGACCCGGATCGCGTTCGACCTCAATCAGCCGATGGGCGACTCTTCGTGCGTGACGTGCGGCGAGTGCGTGGCGGCGTGCCCGACCGGTGCGCTGACGAATAAGCCGATTCGCGGCGTGCCGATCCAGCCGCGCGAGAAGCTCCGCCAGGTCGACACGGTGTGCCCGTACTGCGGCGTCGGCTGCGCGCTCACCTACAACGTCGACGACGACCGCAAGGCGATCGCGTTCGCCGAGGGCCGCGCGCAGCCCGGGTCCAAGGGCCGGCTGTGCGTCAAGGGCCGCTACGGCTGGGACTACGCGGCTTCCCCGCAGCGGCTGACGAAGCCGCTGATCCGACGCGAGGACGCTTACCCGAAGGGCCCGTTGTCGATGGACGTGCGCGGCGATGAGGCCGGCGGACGGTCGGAGCGCCGGCGCAAGCCCGGCGGACTGGTCGACTACGACCAGGTGATGCCGTCGTTCCGCGAGGCGAGCTGGGACGAGGCGCTCGACCTCGTCGCGCGGCGGCTGTCGGAGATTTACGCTCACGGTGGACCCGGGGCGATCGCCGGGTTTGGGTCGGCCAAGTGCTCCAACGAGGAGGCCTACCTCTTCCAGAAGCTGATCCGCACGGGCTTCCATACCAACAACGTCGACCACTGCACGCGGCTGTGCCACGCCTCGAGCGTCGCCGCGCTGTTCGAGGGGATCGGGTCGGGCGCGGTGTCGACCACGTACGGCGACGTCGTCAACGCCGACGTGATCATCATCGCCGGCTCCAACGCGACCGCGAACCATCCGGTCGCGTCGTCGTTCTTCAAGCAGGCGCGCCGCGCCGGCACGACGATCATCTACGTCGATCCGCGCGCCGACAAGGTCGCCGACCACGCCGACATCTTCTGCCAGCTCAAGCCTGGCACCGACGTCGCGTTCTACAACGCGGTGATGCACGAGATCATCCGCCTCGGGCTAATCGACGAAGAGTTCATCCGCGACCGAACCTCAAACTTCGAGGCGCTCGCGGAGACCGTGAAGGATTACCCGCCCGAGCGCGGGGCGCAGATAACCGGCGTCAGCGCCGAGCAGATCCGCCGGGTCGCGCGGGCCTGGGGCGAGGCGAGCGCCGGGATCATCTACTGGGGGATGGGCATCTCGCAGCACACGACGGGCACCGACAACGCGCGCTGCCTGATCGCGATGTGCGCGATCACCGGCAACGTCGGCCACGAGGGCGCTGGGCTGCACCCCTTGCGGGGGCAGAACAACGTCCAGGGCGCCTCTGACTCCGGGCTGGTCCCCATGTTCTACCCGGACTACAAGGGCGTCGCCGACGAGGCGACGCGCGCCCGTTTCGAGAAGGCCTGGGGTGAGACCGACCTGGACGCGGTGAAGGGCCTGACCGTCACCGAGATCATCGGCTCGGCCCTGAAGGGCGGGGTGCGCGGGATGTACATGATGGGCGAGAACCCGTTCCTGTCGGACCCGAACATCAACAAGGTCCGCAAGGCGCTGTCCGCGCTCGAGTTCCTATGCGTGCAGGACATCTTCCTGACCGAGACGTCCGAGTTCGCCGACGTGATCCTGCCCGCCTCCTCCTACATGGAGAAGGACGGCACGTACACGAACACCGACCGCCGGGTGCAGCTAGGACGGAAGGTCCTCGATCCGCCCGGCGACGCGCGCGTGGACTACGAGATCGTGCAAGAGATCGCGCGGCGGGTCGGGCTGGACTGGAACTACGGCTCGCCCCGAGAGGTGTTCGAGGAGATGGTCTCGGTGATGGCGAGCTACGCGAACCTCACCTACGACAACCTCGGGCTGACCGGCAAGCTGTACCCGAACCCGGATCCCGAGAACTCCGACGGGACCGTCGTGATGTTCACCGAGAAGTTCAACACCGACGATGGACTCGCCCACCTCGTACCGGCCGAATGGCTCCCGGCCAAAGAGTTGCCCAACGACGAGTACCCGTTCGTGCTCAACACGGGAAGACTGCTCGAGCACTGGCACACCGGCTCGATGACGCGCCGGTCGTTCGCGCTCGACGCGATCCAGCCGAGGCCGGAGGTGTACATGCACCCGGCGGACGCAGCCGAGTGCGGTCTGGCCGATGGCGCGATGGCGCGGGTGAGCTCACGTCGCGGGACGATCGCGCTCGAGGTCAAGGTGTCGCACAAGGAGGCGCGCGGCAACTGCTTTATCCCGTTCCACTTCCGCGAGGCGGCCGCGAACCTGCTGACGATCGACGAGATCGACCCCGTCGGGAAGATCCCCGAGTTCAAGTTCTGCGCGGTGAAGATCGAACCCGCTACGGACGGGAACGGGTCCGCGGGAGCCGACTGATGGCGGTCACGAACGGCCGCGTCCCCGGCCGGGAGGCGCGCGCCGGCAAGTTCCCCGGTCCGAGCCTGATCCCGTCGCTGAACGCGATCCAGCGAGAGCACGGCTGGCTCCCGCGCGAAGAACTGGTCCGCCTGTCCCGCGACACGCGCCGGCCGCTGTACGAGATCGAAGGACTAATCACCTTCTATCCGCACTTCCGCACGGCCGCGCCGCCCAAGGTCGAGGTCACCGTCTGCCGCGACCTGTCGTGCTGGCTCCACGGCGCCGACGAGCAGATCGCTCAGATCCACGAGCGCTACGGCGACGGCGTCGAGATCGAGGTCCGCGAGGTCTCTTGCATCGGGCGGTGTGACATCGCCCCGGCCGCGACCGTCGGGGAGCGTCCTGTCCGCGCCGCCGACGTTCCCGAGGCTGTGCAGCAGGCGCTCGACGGTGAGGAGCCGCCCTCGCGCGCGAAGACGCCGCCGCGATCGTGGCCGAACGACCCGTATGCCGCGGACCCTGAGCTGCCGAGCTACGCCCTAGTGCGCCGGCTGATCGCCGGAAAGCTCGGCGGTCACGAGACGATCGAGGTGATCGAGGAATCCGGATTGGTGGGCCTGGGCGGGGTGCTCGAGCACGCGGTCGGGACGCTCCGGGAAGCGGGGCTGCGCGGCATGGGGGGCGCCGGATTCCCCACGGGCTCCAAATGGGAGATGGTCGCCGGCCAGAAGGCCGAGCCCAAGTACGTCATCTGCAACGCCGACGAGTCCGAGCCCGGCACATTCAAGGACCGACAGATCCTCGCCGAGCAGCCCCACCTGGTGATCGAAGGGATGCTGGCGGGGATGCTCGCGATCGGCGCCGAGCAGGGCTGGGTGTTCATCCGCCACGAATACGGGCCGGAGGAGGCCGCGGTGCGCGCGGAGCTCGACTCCGCCCGCGCGCAGGGCATCATCGGCGAGGATGTGCTCGGATCGGGGCGGAACCTCAACATCGACGTGTTCACTTCCCCGGGCGGCTACATCCTCGGCGAGGAATCGGCGCTGCTCGAGTGCATGGAGGGCCACCGCGGCGAGCCCCGCAACAAGCCGCCGTTTCCCGCCACCTACGGCCTCTGGGGCAAGCCGACACTGATGAACTCGGTCGAGACCTTCGCCGCGATCCCGATCATCCTCCAGCGCGGCGCGGAGTGGTGGAAGGACCAGGGAGTCAACGGCGGCGCCGGCCTGAAGTTCTTCGCGATCTCCGGCGACATCGCCCGCCCGGACGTGTACTGCGTCCCGATGGGCACGACCGCCCGCGAGCTCATCGAGCTGGCCGGCGGCCTGCCCGAAGGCGTCGAGCTCGGCGGGTTCCAGCCGGGCGGCGCGTCGTCGAACTTCCTCGGCCCCGACCAGCTCGACGTCCCGCTCGACTTCAAGCCGCTGGCCGAAGCCGGATCGATGCTCGGCTCCGGCGCCGTCGTCGTGATGGGCGACCGGACGAACCTGCTCGCAGCCGCCACCAACGTGCTGCGCTTCTTCCGCAACGAGTCGTGCGGCAAGTGCGTGCCGTGCCGCGTCGGCTCCCACAAGGCCCACCGCATCCTGACGGACGCGCTCGAGCGCGGCGCCGACGCCGACGCGATCGACGACCGCATCGACAAGCTCGAGGAGACGCTGCGGCTGACCTCGATCTGCGGGCTCGGCCAGGTAGCGCTCGGGCCGGTGATGAGCGTGCTGCGGCTGCAGCGCACGCCCACCGCCGACTGACCTTCCTCATGGCCACGACCGGGCGGGAATTCTTCACGGTCAAGACCGTGTCCCAGGCGCTGGCGGGCTTCCGCCCCGCGCACGTGACGGCGTCCGAGGCCGTGCCGCTGGGCGCCGCTCACGGACGGGTCCCGGACAATGTGGTCGTCGCCCAGGATGCGCTACCCGGGTTCGACCGCTCGAGCGTCGACGGCTACGCGGTCCGGGCGCGGGACACCTACGGCGCATCGGAGTCGATCCCGGGGTACCTGCGGGTAACCGGCGCGGTCCGGATGGGCGCGGTCGCCGACGGCGCGGTCGAGTCGGGCGCCACGATCGCGATCCCCACCGGCGGGATGCTGCCCGCCCGCGCCGACGCGGTCGTGATGATCGAGCACACCCAGGAGGCGACCGCGGACACAGTCGAGGTCGTCCGCCCGGTGGCGCCGGGTGAGAACGTGATCAGGTTCGACGAGGACGTCGCCGCCGGAGCCGCGATCGCGCCCCAGGGTCGCCCCCTGCGCGCGCAGGACGTGGCGCTGCTCGCCGCGGCTGGCGTCGTCGAGGTCGCCGTGCACGCCGCCCCCCGCGTCGCGATCCTCGCCACCGGCGACGAGGTCGTGCCGCCAGACACGCAGACACTGGCGCCGGGACAAATCCGCGACGCGTTGAGCGTGTCGGTGGCCGCACTCGTGCGCGAGGCCGGCGGCGAGCCGACGCCCCCGACGATCGTCCCCGACGACGACGGCGCCCTGGAGCAAGCCTTAGCCGCGGCGCTGGGTGCGAGCGACGTCGTCGTGATCTGCGCCGGCTCCTCGGTCGGGATGCGCGACCAGACCGCCAGCGCCGTCGCTGCGCTGCCGCACTCGGAGACGTGGTGCCACGGGCTCGCGATCAAACCGGGCAAGCCGACACTGCTCGCGCACAGCGACGGAATCCCGATCATCGGCCTGCCCGGCAACCCGCGCTCGGCGCTCGTCGTCTTCCGCCTGATCGGGATGCCGCTCGTCCGGCGCGCCGGCGGCTGGACAATCGAGCCCGTAGCCGGAACGATCCACGCGACACTCGCCCGCGATCTCCCTAGCGCCGCCGGCCGCCTCGACATCGTCCCGGTGCGGCTTGGCGACGACCGCCTCGCGGAGCCGATCTTCGGGTCCTCGGCGCTGCTCTCGGTCCTGACCGCCGCCGACGGCTACGTGGTCGTGCCCGAGGACGCGAACGGCCTGTCGGCCGGCGAGCCGGTCGAGGTGTTCCCTTATGGCTAGCCGCACCACCCCGTTCCTCCGTGACGTCCCCCTCGAGACCGCGCAGGCAGAGTGGCACCGGTGCTGCACGGCCGCCGGCTGCCCGGCGCGGCTGGAGGCGGTGGGGCTGCCGCTTGAGCGGGCGATCGGGCGCGTCACCGCGGAGCCGATCTGGGCGAGACGCTCCTCCCCTCCGTTCGACTCGGCCGCGATGGACGGGATCGCCGTCCGGGCCGCCGAAACCGTCGGGGCGAGCGAAACAACGCCGCTGCTGCTCGATTCGGAAGCGTTTGTCGTGGTCGACACCGGCGATCCGATGCCGGACGGGTTCGACGCGGTCGTGATGCGCGAACACGTTCACCACGTCGACGGCCGAGCCGAGCTGCGCGCGGCGGTCGCTCCCTACCAGCACACGCGCTCAATCGGCGAGGACATCAGCGCCACCGAACTGCTGCTGCCGGCCGGCCACCGACTGCGGCCGGTCGACGTGGCGGCAGCCGCGGCCGCGGGCGCCACCGAGGTCCGCGTGCACCGCCAGCCGGTCGTGGCGATCCTGCCGACCGGCGATGAGATGCGTCCGGTCGGCTCGGAGCTGGAGCCCGGCGAGCTCCTCGAGACCAACTCGCTGATGCTCGCCGGCCAGGCCCGGGAGGCTGGCTGCCAGTCCCTGGTGCTGCCAATCGAGCCCGACGACGAGGCCCGGATCGCCGGAGCGATCACGAACGCGGTCAAGCGGTGCGACCTGCTGATCGTGATCGCTGGGTCGAGCGCTGGCCGCGACGACTACACCGCTGCGCTCGTCGATCGGCTGGGCGAGCTCGCCGTCCACGGCGTCGCGGTTCGGCCCGGCCACCCGGTCGTGCTCGGTGCGATCGACGCGACGCCGGTGCTCGGCGCGCCCGGATACCCCGTGTCGGCGTCGCTGACGTTTGACATCTTCGCGGCGCCGGTGCTGGCGGACCTCGAGGGCGCAGCGGCCTCCCCCCGCCCGGCGGTCCGCGCGCGGCTGGCGCGCAAGCTCGCCTCGACGATCGGGATGGACGACTGGGTCCGAGTGCGGCTCGGGCGAGTCGGCGGCGCGCTCGTCGCCTCGCCGCTGCCGCGGGGTGCCGGCGTCCTCACGTCGCTGGTTCGCGCCGACGGGCTGCTCGTCGTCCCGTCCGGCGTCGAGGGCCACCACGCCGGCGAGGAGGTCAAGATCGAGCTGCTGCGCAGCCTCACCCAGATCGAGCGGACGATCGTCGCGATCGGCTCGCACGACATGATTCTCGACCTCGCCGCCTCGCAGCTTCGCGCCGACGACCCGAACGTGACACTCGCCTCGGGCAACGTCGGATCGATGGGCGGTCTGATCGCGCTCCGAGACGGTCTCTGCCACATGGCCGGGTCGCACCTGCTCGACCCCGAGACGGGCGCGTACACGCTCCCCTACGTTGACCAGATGCTCGCCGGACGCGAGATCGCGGTCGTCCGGCTCGTCCACCGTCAACAGGGGCTGCTCGTCGCGCCCGGCAACCCGCTCGATCTCGCCGGTGTCGCAGATCTCACGCGCCCCGGCCTGCGCTACGTCAACCGCCAGCGCGGCGCCGGGACCCGCGTGCTGCTCGACTACGAACTCGGGGCGGCCGGGATCGACCCGGACGGGATCGTCGGCTACGGCCGCGAGGAGCCGACGCACCTCGCGGTGGCAGCAGCGATCTCAGTAGGCCGCGCCGACTGCGGGATGGGCGTGCTCGCCGCCGCGCGCGCGTTCGACCTCGACTTCGTGCCGCTCACGAGCGAGCCCTACGACCTTGTACTCGAGCGCGCCTCGCTCGAGGACCGGGTACTCGCTCCGTTCTGGGAGCTCCTCGACTCGTCGGCGTTCAGGTCAGCCGTCGAGGAGCTCGGCGGCTACGACACCGCAGAGATGGGCCGCCGGATCCGTTAGCCGGCGCCCGGATCGCTCATCCACCGCCCATCGCCGTCGTGAGAATGACCTCCGGCGCGTCGACCGGCAGCCGGTCGCCGGTCACCGGCTCGTATGTCGCGCCGTCATCGCTCCGGACCGCTACGTATTCCTGATCGAGCCAGCGCCGGTACTCGCGCTCCGCGCTCTCGACCGACGCCAGGTCGGACCGATCCCATTCGGCGAGCAGTTCATCGCCGTCGACCATCCGCCTCAGCAGCTTTCCCATCCGTCCATCGTAGGGATCGGGCTACCAGGCAGACGCCTTGTCCCGCATCGAACGACACGCATTTCGCCACCGAGCCCGAGACAACATCCGTGACAGCATCCACCCCGTCCACCACGTCCATTTCGTCTGGGAAACCTCGCAATTTGGACGATTTGGACGCCCGTAAAAGCACCTACATGGGCTGATTGTGGTTGAGGGCCTTGTGGACTGATTGGTCCGTGGAGGTTCGAGTCCTCTCGGGCGCACTGGAAAAGCCCCGCACAGCGGGGCTTTTTTACGTTTCGGAGGGCCTAATGTGCTTCCTTCCGACGCTGGACGTAGAGCCTGAGGGAAGAAGATCGGAGCCGAACCTTGGCCGCCTGTCCATGTTGCGGCCCCGCGACACCAATCAGTCTTCGGCTGGTGGCACGGCTACGAGGAAAGGAGCAGCGATGGCTACCGCGGTGGTGACTCACCCGAGGCCGCGGCAGTACGGGATGGCGATGCCGGCGGAGTGGGCTCTGCACGAGCTCACCCTGATGGCGTGGCCGACGCGACTCGAGCTTTGGGGCGATGCGCTGGGTCGGGCGAAGGGCGAGTACGCCGCGGCGGCGCGGGCGATTGCCGGATTCGAGCGGGTGTTGATGGTGGCGGCGCCGGGCGCCGGCGGTGAGGTGCGAGATGCGTGCGGCGATGCGGTCGACGTGCTCGAGCTCGCGATCGACGACTCGTGGATGCGCGATAGCGGTCCGGTGATCGTGACCACGGCCGACGGCTGTCGTGCGGGGGTCGACTTCAGGTTCAACGGTTGGGGGGAGAAGTTCGTTCCGTACGATCGTGACGACGCGATGAACGTCGCGCTGCTGGCGCACTTGGAGATTGACCGGGTCGAAGCGGACTTCGTGCTCGAAGGCGGGTCGATCACAGTCGATGGCGAAGGGACGTTGATCGCCACCGAGCAGTGCCTGCTTCATCCGTCGCGCAATCCGGATCTGACCCGGGCTGAGCTCGAGTTCCTGCTGGGCGAGTACCTGGGGGTCGACAAGGTCGTCTGGATCCGGAGCGGGCTGGTCGAGGACTACGACACAGACGGGCATGTCGACAACGTCGCGGTGTTTGTTCGTCCCGGCGTGGTGCTCGCCCAGACCGTCGACGATGCGCGCGAGCCCAACCACGAGCCGCTGGCTGAGAACGTCGAGCGCCTACGCGCTGCGACCGACGCGCGCGGACGGCGGCTCGAGGTGATCGAGCTCCCGGTCTTGCCCCGCACCCGGGTGCGTGGGCAGCCCGGCGTGGTGCCGTACACGAACCTCTACATCATCAACGGGGCCGTGGTCGTGCCGGTGTGCGGCGATGATCCGGGTCGCGACGAGGAGGTGCTGCGAACGCTCGCCACGGTGTTCGCGCCCCGTGAGATCGTGCCGGTCCCCGGCCGCGTGTTGGCTGAGGGCGGCGGCGGAGTGCACTGCATCACCCAGCAGGTGCCGGCAAGCTCATAGACTCGCGCGCTTGGAGCTGCCAGCGCTCATCACCGCGCTGCATCCGCCAGAGTCTCCGGCGCGTGTGAATCCACCTGAGCGCGAACCGTTTCGGATCGGGCTAGTCCAACAGCGGTGGCACCCCGATCCCGAGGAACACGAGTCAGCGCTCGCCGACGGCATTCGCATGGCCGCGGAGCAGGGCGCCCGCTTGGTCTGTCTTCAGGAGCTGACACTCTCGCCGTACTTCGCGGTAAATCCCGACGCCGGCGATCGGCCGGCTGCGCGTGCCGAGGACATGCCAACGGGTCCGACCGCCGCGTTCGCCGCCCGGCTGGCGGCCGGGACCGGAGCGTACGTGCACGCATCGCTCTATGAACGAGACGGAGACGCAGAACTCGGTTTCAACACCGCGATCTGCGTGTCGCCGTCCGGCGAGGCCGTGGCCCGCACGCGCGCAAGCAGCACATCCCCGTGACCGCCGGCTACTACGAGGATCGCTACTTCCGTCCCGGCGACTCCGGCTACCCGGTCCTGGAAATCGCCGGCGCCCACTTTGGGTTCCCGACGTGCTGGGACCAATGGTTTCCCGAGCTGGCCCGGGCGTATTCGCTCGGCGGCGCGGAAGTGATCGTCTACCCGACGGCTATCGGCTCTGAGCCTGATCATCCGGGGTTCGACACCGAGCCGCTGTGGGAGCGGGTAATCAGCGCGAACGGGATAACGAACGGCACGTTCATGGTCGCCGTCAACCGGATCGGTCACGAGCCGCCGCTCACGTTCTATGGGTCGTCGTTCATCTCAGACCCGTACGGCAGGATGCTCGTCCAGGCCCCACGCGACCGTCCCGCGGTACTGGTCGCCGACCTCGACCTCGACCAGCGGCGCGACTGGCTTGATCTGTTCCCGTTCCTCGACACCCGCGAGCCGAGCCAGTATGCACCGCTCGTGGCCGAGCGCTCTCCCGAGCCGCAGGATTGACGCAGCCGGCTTGGCGATCAGGCGGCTCTTCCCGATCCCCGCCTTCCGCGCGATCAACTTGAACGAACCGGCACCGTCCCAGGCCGGCGACATATTCGCGCGAGGTTGCTTTTAGCCGTTTGGAGAAGGACAGCTTTAGCCGCCAGTGGAATGATCATTGGCTTGTTCGATACGAATGAGGAAAGCATCGCCTATCCGGCGGCGGGCTTGCCGGTCCGACGCGCGTCCCGGGAATCCATCCCTCCGCATGTTGTCGTGCTCTTCGGGGCCACGGGGGACCTTGCTCGCCGTAAGCTCCTTCCGGGCCTGTCACTGCTGTCGGAGTCGACGCTGGCGCCGGAGCTGCGGATCGTCGCCACGTCGCTGGATGATCTGGACGACGGAGGGTTTCGCGAGTTCGCCCGTGGTGCTCTGGGCATGTTTGGCTCCGGAAAGGTGACCGCCGACCAACTCGAGGCCTTCGTCGCGAAGTTGCGATTCGTGCGGCAGAGGGACGGGCCGCAGGCGCTCTCGCAGGCTGTGGCAGACGCCGAGGCGCAACTGGGTGAGCAGGTGCGGCGTCTTCACTACCTGAGCGTGCCTCCCCGCGCCGCTGTCTCTGTGATCGAAATGCTGGCGGTCGCCGGGCTGGTGGATCGGTCCAGGGTGATCATGGAGAAGCCGTTCGGCAACGATCTGGAGAGCGCGATCAGGTTGAACGCCAAGGTGCACGAGACGTTCCGGGAGAGTCAGATCTTCCGAATCGATCACTTCCTCGGCAAAGAACCCGCGCAGAACATCCTCGCGTTTCGGTTCGCCAACGGTCTGTTCGAACCGATCTGGAACCGCAACTTCATACATCACGTGCAGATCGATATCCCCGAGACGCTCGGTCTCGAGACCCGGGTCGACTTCTATGACGCCACCGGCGCCTACCGAGACATGGTCGTTACCCACCTGCTCCAGGTGCTCGCGTTCATTGCCATCGAACCCCCCACCGCGCTGGAGCCTCGCGCGATCGGCGAGGAGAAGAACAAGGTTTTCCGCTCGCTCATGCCGATCGACCCACGCAACGTTGTCCGCGGGCAGTACGACGGCTACCGCGACGAGGACGGTGTTCCCGCGCACTCTGACACCGAGACGTTCGTCGCGCTGCGCTGCGAGCTCGACAATTGGCGGTGGGCAGGCGTCCCCTTCTATCTGCGCACCGGCAAGCGCATGGCGGAAGGTCAGCGAATCGTCTCGATCGCATTCCGCGAGGCGCCGAAGAGCATGTTCCCATCGAACTCCGGCATCGGCACCAAGGGTCCAGACCACCTGACCTTCGATCTCGCAGACGCGTCGAGGATATCGCTCTCCTTTTACGGCAAACGACCCGGACCCGGAATGCGACTCGAGAAGCTGAGCATGCAGTTCGCGACCAGTGAGACCGATCAGGTAACCGACATCCTCGAAGCGTACGAGCGGCTGATCCTCGACACTCTCCGTGGTGACCACACGCTATTCACCACCGCCGAGGGGATCGAGAGCCTGTGGGAACGATCAACGGCGCTTCTCGAGGATCCACCTCCCGTCAGGCCCTATGCCAAAGGGTCCTGGGGGCCAAACGCCATCCACCAGCTCATCGCTCCAGATGCGTGGCGGCTGCCGTTCGAGCGAGTCTGGCGAGAGCGCAGATAGCGTCGTGGGCAGCGCCCGTGCAGCGCTTACGAACCGCTTGTCACCAGCGCGACCAGTTTCCGTCCCGTGGTTGCGATCAAGAACGTGAACGAAGCATTCGGTTCGCCCGGAATTCGTCGATCGCCTGCTGCTTGTCGATTCGTTCCCGATCGATCTGCTCGATCCACAGGTCGTGCTTGCGCGCGCGCCATTACCCCGAAGTCGACGCTACGCATGGCACGTAGGCCTCCGTAACGCTCTTTGAAAGTCGTCTCGGCCAACCGTCCGATTTCCCCGCGTCGCCTGGGGGCAACCAGGGCGTAGGAGATCGGCCGGTAGGGGCCAGTCCGCGCGCGATCCGATAAGTCCTCGGTGACGCCATCGGACCCGTGCTGTGGTTCTCGACGAAGAAAGAGTTGATCGCGGCAACGCGGCGCAGGTTATGCCCGACCTGATCGACAAGCAGGCCATCGAGCACGTTTGCGGCCACGTCGGCGATGCTCGGCTGTCCCCGTGCTGCGGCAGGCCGCTCGGGAGCAGGGCCGAAGGGCTCAAAGCCAATCACGATCACCTTGTCGGCACCGAGATCGATTGCAGGCTTGATCGGGCTGTTGAGACGTGTCCCACCGTCGGTGTAATGACCGCTGGCGGCCCGCGGTACCGTCACCTCGACGGTCGGGAACAGGACCGGAATCGCTGCGGAGGCGCGGACGTGCTCGCTGCGCAGGCGAGTCCTGACATACCGGATCTCGTTGCCCGAACGGCTCGGAACGTCGCGGTCGCCGGCGACGAAGCCGACCGGCTTACCCGTGGACAGCAGGGTCGCCACCACGCATACGGCGTCCACGTGGCCCGTCGTGATGTTGTGCTCGAGGCGTTGCCAGTCGATCCAGCGATCGAGGCTTCCCGCCAGCGGCGAGGGATCGAGCACGCTCGCGAGCCCGACGCCGGGCAGACCCAGCGTATGGCCAACCAGTCGCAGCAGCATGCGGACACCGCCGATGCCGACGAGGGGCGCCATCACATCCTGCTTGCGCAGCCGTTCCCACAGTGCCACGGCGTGTTCGGCCTGGTCGTCCGCGGCAAGATCGGCAAGCGAGGCGAGCGCCGCCGCGTTGATCGCACCGACGCTCGTCCCGCACCACATCGACACGCGCTCACCGCGTGCCTGCAGCGCCGGCAGCATCGTCGAGAGTGCCCCGACCTCGTACGCGCCACGAGCTCCCCCGCCCGGCAGGACGACGGCGACCGACACCCGCTCATTTACCGCAGACGCGCGCGAGCAATGCGAGGTGCTGGCTAAGCGATGTTCCCTCCGGGGCCTCGCTCAAAGCCCCAGCCACCCGACCGGGAGCCGCTAGAAACCTCCCCGTGCTGTCGAGCGTCAGTCTCTGTTTCTTGGGCAGTGCGTTGTCCTTTCTCCGACGCGTGGGACAGCCATCCTGCCCGCTCACGCCGCCGAGTGCTAGGGCCATCAGTCCAAACTGACCCTCGCCGCGACTGGACGCGTGGACTCGCTTACGGGACGGGCTCCGCCGTGCGCGTACTCGGGAGTGCCGGGTTGGCTCGCTTGCCGAGCGCACCGGCGCGGGCGCGTCCGATCGGTGTCCGTCCCCAGTGCGCCGCCTCGGCGAAGTCGATCATGGTGTCGAAGTACTCGCGGACCGGCGTCGCGCGTATGCCCAGCGGATCGAGCAGCTCGCGCGCGCGGTGATCGTCGAAGCGCAGATCAAGTGAGAAGTACGGGAAGTAGACCTCGCTGCGCACCAGCCTCCGGCGGGTGTTCGGATCGGCGCGGCGCAAGATCAGCGGGTGCAGCAGAGATCTGTAGACGCACAGCGGTACGAGTCGAGGGGGCCGCCGATCAAAGCGGCGCGCCGCCAGATGCGCGAGCTCTCCGAGGGTTGTTGCCTGCTCGCCCGCGACGACGTGAAACGTCCCGCCAGCCGCTGCCGGCGAGGCTGCGAGCGCGAGAGTCGCGTCGGCGACATGATCGACGGTGACGATGTCAAGGACGGCGTCGCGTCGGCCTGGGAGCACGGGCAGAGTTCCACTCGCGAACGCGCGCAACGGAACGTAGACCACGTTGAACGAGGCTGTCCACCCCGTCCCGCGCTCGCCGACGACGATGCTCGGACGCACGATCGTGACGGGCAGCCCATCGCGGCGGCTCCACACCAGGCGCTCGGCCTCGTGCTTGGACTGCTCGTACGCGTTGCGGAACGCCTGCCCGACGTCGAGCTCTCCCTCCCGCGCCCAGCCATGACGGTCCCCCGCCACATACGCGGTCGACACGTAAGTGATGCGCCGCAGACCCTCGCCGCGGGCGGCGCACTCCTCCGCCAGGTCGAGGATCCGGCGGGTCCCGTCAACGTTGATCGACCGCGACTCAGCCAGCGACATGTCAAACGCGACCGACGCCGCGCCGTGGACGATGTCGCGGACCTCCTCGGCGATCCACTCGCGGTCGGCACCGAGACCGAGACCGGGCGCAGTCAGGTCGCCGCAGACGGCCCTGACCCGCCCCTCATGCTGCTCGGGAGCGTCGAACATCGAGCCGAGCACGGCATTCAGCCTGGCGTCCGCCTGCGATTGGGAGGAGGCGCGGACCAGCACCATGACGTCGCGGTCGGTGTGCTCGAGCAACCGGGCCAGCACGGCCATGCCGACGAACCCCGTTGCGCCGGTCAGCAGGAGTGCGTCGCCGGTGCCCGGCACGATCGTGCTCGCAGCGTTCGATGTGTAGTTCCCCGCCAGGATCACTGTCCCGACACCGTGCCAGCCGAAGCAAGCCCCGCATATGGACACCGGGACCGAAATCACGACAACCCACCCGACCGGTGGACGAACTCCAATCGTGCTACGCCGACGACTATGCCACCGAGCTCGGCCGCGCGCGGCGGCCTCCGACCGCGTCGCCTAGCGCGATGACTACCGCGAAGCTTCGTGGCGCGAATAGCACAACGCGGCACCTATTTTCCTGCGCGAGCAGGGGCCGTCGTCGTGCCTGGTCTCGTTGGTGCAGGGGAAGAGATCGGACAGCGCCTGGACTTAGGAAGCGGCCGTCTGGATCTGCACGGGGTTGCGGAACCACGTCAGCTAAGCCGCAGGCCCGGCGTGCATCGGCGCCGCCTGGGCCAACCCGCAGCACTTCTTGTACTTGCGAGGAGAGCCGCACCAACATGGATCGTTCCGGCCCGGAGGCCAATTGATCCCATCGCCCAGCCGATACCGCTCGGCTGCGTAGCCGGCGCGTGCGCTCTCCGGGTCCTCGCCACGAACCGCGCACCAGCTGACGAACTCCTCGACGACGATCGGCGCGACCGCCCGGATCTGCACGCCGTGGGCGCGCATCCACTTGATGTGGCCGTCCATGCGCCGGCAGTACTCCGGGTGAGGCACCCGCGCCCAATCCTCAGCAAGGCTCTCCCACCGCGCGATCGCCTTCTCATACTCGCCACCCGGAAACCAGGCCATCGCCACCGCAACCTCCCCACCGCGGCGAGCCCCCTCCCCCACTTCGGGCTCGGCGAGCCAGTCACCCGCGGCATCCGACACCTCAGCCCACGAACTCCGGTCACGCCGCGGATCGCGCCACTGGGCGACGAACCAATCGGCTCGGCCCTCCAGCTCGTCGACATCGCGGCCGAGCGCGAGCAGGCTGCTGCGCCGGACCTCCGAGAGCTGCGTCACGATGCCCTCGGGATCCCCGGTCCGCATCGCAAGCTCGATTCCTTCGCCGAGCCAGACGACCGCCAGCTCGTGATCGCCGACGTCGCTGTAAGAAAGACCGGCAGCGTTGTATAGCCAGACGTCATCCGGATCCTCCGTCCTCAGATCCGCCCAAACCCTCGCCGCCTCGCCGCGCCGGCCCGCCCGCAAGTGGAACTCCGCGATGTCCGACCGCGGATCCGGCCTGCCGCCCCACCCATGCTCGATCGCACCCTCCATCGCGGCGATCGCGTCATCGTGATGCCCGCGACGATCGAACGCTTTCGCGAGGTCGGCGTAGCATTCCGGCAGCCACAAACCACCCGTATCCGAAGCCCGCGCGAGATCGTCCAGCAGCGACCGCGCCTCCTCAAGCCTCCCCTCTTCAAGCGCGACCTCGAACGACATCCGGATACGAATACCGCACCGCACGGTCGCGATCCACCCCGGCCTCGCCGTGACAACGTCGGTGACAACATCCACTGCGTCCGGCCCGTCCAATGCGACCGGAAAATCTCGCAATTTGGATGATTTGGACGCCCCTGAAAGCACCTACGCGGGCTGATCGAGGTTGCGGGCCTTGTGGACTGATTGGTCCGTGAAGGTTCGAGTCCTCTCGGGCGCACTGTAAAAGCCCCGCACAGCGGGGCTTTTTGGGGCCGTAGGCAGTGGCGTTGAAGAAGGATCCGTCGCCCTTGCCAGGGATCGCACTCGGTTGCCTGCACCGGCGGGTGAACGGGACCACGTAGTGGTTGATCGCCGCTTCGCTCCTTGCCGTTGCGGCTGGCGAGTCGGAAGCTTGCGGTCTGTCCGAGCAATTCACCCAACAGGCACTCAACGTGATCTCCCAACCGTCGGAGGAGGCACGCTCGATGAGTCGGACTCGATCACGCGCCTTGTGCGAGGCGGCCGCCACCTCGGGGGTGCGCCAGCGCCGCCGCCGGCTAGACGATCTGGCACGCGCACTGATGGGCGATGCAATACCTTCGAGAGGTGCTCGGCGAGCCTGAGGTCGTTCCCGCCGCGATCGCGGCCGAATTCAGCGAGGGGTCTTGAGGCGGATCGATTGGGCGTGAAGCGGATCGATCTGAAGTACCTGAACGGTCCCGACATCGTCCGGCTTGAGCCCTCCGATGAGCTGATTCTGACGGCGGTTGAGCGGGGATTGCGCGCGCAGGGGCGCGGTGAGACGGTGATCGAGCCGCGCGTGCATTTGCATGCGGATCCGCACGCCGACGGGCATTTCAACGTGTTGCGCGGCTCGATTCCGGCGCTGGGCCTGGCGGGTGTGAAGATTGTGGGCGACTTCGTGGAGAACTACCGGAAGGGCCTTCCCTCGGAGATGGCGCTGTTGTGCCTATTCGATCCGTCGACCGGGATGCCGAAGGCAATCGTCGACGCGACCGCGATCACCGAGATGCGCACGGGGGCCATGACCGCGATCGGCGCACGCCACCTGGCGCGGAGTGACGCGCAGGTCCTCGGCCACGTCGGGGCGCGCGGAACCGCCTACTGGAACGTCCGTCTGCTCGACAGGCTATTCGACCTCCGCGAGATCCGGGTGCATTCCCGCCGCCGTGAGAGCAGGGACGAGTTCGCCCGCCGGCTGTCAGCGGATCTTGGCAAGCCGGTGCACGCCACCGACGACTGGCGCAGCTGCGTCGAGGGTGCGGACATCGTTGTCGAGGCGACGCGGCTGAGCCAGCCAGATCCGCTGTTGAAGACGGAGTGGATCGCCCCCGGCGCGCTCGTTGTTCCGTACGGGACGATGAGTGCGGTCGAGCTGTCGCTCACCGAGATCATGGACAAGATCGTGGTCGACGACTGGGGCCAATGCGCAATCGGCGAGCTTGGCGCACTTCGCCCGCACGTCCAGACGGGGCGGCTGACGCGCGAGACGCTGCATGCGGAGCTCTGTGAGATCGTCGTGGGCGACCGGCCGGGTCGCGAGTCCGCGCACGAGACAATCCTGTTCTGGCATCGCGGATTGTCACTGTCGGACATCGCGCTGGCGCACGCGCTGCTCGAGCAGGCTGAGCGTCAGGGAATGGGAACAAGCCTGCGATTCGCGTGATCCTCGACGGCTACAGTCTCACGCCCGCTGCGGTGACGGCCGTGGCTCGCGCGTGCGAGCACGTTGATTTGGACGCCGCGGCGTCCAGCCGAGTGGAACGCGACCGCGCCGTGGTCGAGGATGCCGTTGCGCGGCAACTGCCGGTCTACGGTCTGACCACCGGCCTCGGAGCACGGGCTGACTTCGTCCTGCCAGCCGAGGAGCGCGCGAGCTTCAGTATCCGAACGGTCCGGGGCCGCGCCAACGCCGTCGGCCCTCCCCTGCCCCGCGACGTCGTTCGTGCTGCGTTGCTGGTGCGCTGCAACGGGATCGCTCACGGTGGCAGCGGCATACAGCCGGTGGTGCTCGAGTTACTGCTCGCGATGCTAACTATGGGCGTGCATCCGCACGTGCCGGAGACTGGCTCGATCGGCGCCTCGGATCTCGGACAGATGGCGCACATCGCGCTCGTGGCGATCGGAGAGGGACGCGCCGAGTACCGCGGCGAGCTGCTGCCGGCCGAGGTCGCGCTGCAACGCGCCGGCCTGAAGGCGGCGGTACTGGGGCCAAAGGACGGCCTGGCGCTGTGCAACAGCAGCGCGCTGAGCGCCGGCGTCGCCGCGCTGGCGTACGACGAGGCCCGCAAACTCCTCGCCACTGCGCAACTGGTCACGACGCTCAGCTTCGAGGGCTTCCGCGCCAGTACAACGCCGCTGGACCCACGTGTGCAGGCCGCTCGGCCGCTCGCCGGCGCGCGGAGGTGCGCGGACCAATTGCGCCAACTGCTGGCAGGCGGCCAGCTGCTCGATGGCGGCAGCGCTCGCCGCCTTCAGGATCCGCTCAGCTTCCGGTGCGCCGCCCACGTGCATGGCGCGTTTTATTCGGCAATGGGCCTCCTCGCCGCCTCGTTGGAACCCGAGCTCAACGGCGCCGGGGACAATCCACTGGTACTCGGCGAGGACCGCGAGATTCTCTCGACTGGGAACTTCAACACCGCGGCGCTGGCACTCGCGCTCGACACCGTCGCTCTTGCCATGTTTCAGACTGCGAGCATCTGCGCGCAGCGCACGCAGCGGCTGTTGGCAAGCTCGCTAACAGACTTGTCGGAGAACCTCTCGCCCCACGGCTCCGAGCAGTCAGGGTACGCGCCACTGATCAAAACGGTGCAGGCTCTTCTGGCGGAGATGCGGCACCTCAGCTCCCCGGTCTCGACAGACCCCCGGCCGGGCGCCGCGCTCGTCGAAGATGACTCCAGCAACGCCCCGGCCGCCGCCGGACGTATCGGGTCGATGCTGGACCGACTCCGCTACTTGCTCGCGATCGAGGCGCTGGTCGCCACCCAGGCAGTGGATCTCGCCGCGCCCGGACGGATCGGCCGCGGACCCGCCCTGCTCCACCAGGCCGTCCGGGAGCGCATCCCCCCGCTCGACGAAGATCGCGCCTCGACCGATGACATCGAACAGATAGCTGCCGATCTGTTCGGCCCCACAGTAATCGGGACGCTCCTCAACCAAAGCGGCATTGGGGCTAACTGGTCGCTCGGCGAGCGCGCCGGCTGGTAGCCGCGGCGGGCTGCACGATCGGGCATGAGACGATGTCGATCATGCGGTCGACCGAACACGCCGGATCCCGGCACCGGGAGCTGCGGATCGTGGCGACGATCGCAGGCGTCGTGGTGGCGTTGGATGCCGTCACCAAGGCGATCGCGGCTCATGCCCTGGCCGGACGAGGGGCCGTGAACCTGCTTGGCGGGCACTTCCACCTTGAGCTGTATCGCAACTTTGCAGGCCCGGGCAACCTTCTGCGGGGGCATCCGGTGCTCGTCTCGATCCTGAGCCTGACCGCCGTGGGACTGATCCTCGTCGCGGCGTGGTCGGTACGCACCACCGGCCATGCGGTCGCGATTGGCCTGCTGCTCGGCGGAGGGATCGGCAACCTCCTCGACCGTCTCCTACGCGCCCCGGGACCACTCCGCGGCGGCGTCGTCGACTGGATCAAGCCAACCCTGTCCGGCGGCAGCCTCAACCTCGCCGACCTAGCGATCAACGCCGGCGTCATCGCGATCCTCGTCGCAGTGGGACTTGGCTGGGTCCGCCAGCGCCGCGATCGACCAGGCGGCGACCCGGCGCCGGCATAGTCCTCGGGCGCTGCGACCTCACCCCGAGCGCCCCTACCCGCTCGCGGGTAGCCGGGGCGGACCTTGGGGCTCACCTCGTCAGGGGACGGATCGATCGTTGCTGCGCTCACCTCGGGCTCCGCTCACGGTGTTGAGCGGGTTGAGGTGCTCGCGGAGTCTGAGCAGCCGGGGCTGGTCCTGATCTGTGTCGATCAGCACCGCCGTGCCGGGCCAGGCGTTATGGAGGTAGGCCATATACGCGCGTTGGGAACTCAGGTCGGGCTCGTAGATCCAGGAGCCCGTGTTCCAGTAGCGGCGCTTTCCGCTGGGGCCGGGGACCCCGTCGAGTGGTTGATGGGTGTGCGCGAACACGATCGTGTTCGTGTGCTCGGCCCAGCCGAGGTTCGTCACCACTTGATCGAACGCTGCTACTGCCGCCTCGGTTGGGTCGCTCGGATGCACCCTGCGTGCGAATACGAAGCTCGACGCCTCGCCCCCGGCGGGTGCACCGGTACGCCTGCGCCGCTCCATCTCGTGTGATCGGGCGCCTTCGTAAGTCTCGGCCTCACGTGCGCTGCGCCGGTCGATGCCGGAGCTCACGGCGGCGAGCCTCTCCCTGGCCGACCCTGCCAAGCCCTCGAGCGCTCTTCTCGGAGCGGTCGCCCGCCGAACCGCGCGTCCCAGCGCTTCGAAGCTCTTGAACACGCTCCTCTCGGTGTTCGTGCCATTTGGGACCTGAGCGATCGTGAACAGCAACTCGGTCAGGAGCGTCGTCGTGGCTTCATAGTCATCCATCGTCGGGGTGTGCTCGCTACCCACGGCGATCTTCCAGATCGCGCGTCCCAGGAGTCGGTCCGTGCCAGATCCCGCTCGGTTCGCGTGCACGTCGAGATAGTGGCCGTGGGTGCAGAGCACATCGCCAAACGTGTAGGTCGGGTACCTGAAGTCGACCTCGACGCCTTCGAGTCGCTGCTCGAAGAGGCGGTAGACCGGATCCAGCTCGAGTACCTCGCGCTTACCGGGTTGTAGTGACTGGCCGGCTAGCCCCAACTCGAGTCGGGCCTGGTCTTCGGCGGTTACCACGTGGTGATCGTGGTTCCCTGCCAGGCAGACCAGCCTCTTGCCTTGAAGCTTCTCGCGGAGCAGAGCCAGCAACCCAGTGGCCGCTCCGAACGCCTCTGACAACGAGCCGAACAGGAAGTCGAACATGTCGCCGAGCACGATCACCTCGTCCACGTCGAGGTGCGGTTCGAGCAGGTCGAGGTTCGCCTGCTCGCGCAGCAGGTCCTCTCCCGTCCAGGCCCCGAAGTGGGTGTCGGATATGACTAGGGCGCGCATGCTGAAACTCAAGGTTGCCGGCGGCAGGCGGCCAGTCGCCAGTCGCCAGTCGTAGCCCATCCTTTCAATCTTGCGTCCGCGGTGCGGACCCCCGCTGGCCACGGTTCACGACCCGGCGTCAGCGTGTCCGCCAATCACCCGCATGGGGTGATGCCCGCAGGCGCCGTAGAGGCATTGTTGATGGCTGCGGCCACGAACCACGATTCGTCAGCAGGTCTGACACTCGATTGCGCGCTCTCGAGACTCATATCCCACCGAACCACCATCCGGGCCTCTGATGGACGACGATCGCTGGGAATGGCCGGACGAGCTGGACGCGCTCATAGCCGCACCCGGGAACCATCAGCTCCTGCTCGAGAACGACCGAGTACGCGTACTGCTCACGACGATCCCGCGTGGCGCGACCACGGCAGTCCACACGCACCGTTGGCCAAGCGTTGAGTACGTGCTCAGCACCACCAACTTCGTCCGTCGCGACGCTAATCAAAACGTCCTCCTCGACACGCGAGCCGCCGATGCCGAGCCGCAAATATCCGACGTGCTCTGGTCCGGCCCATTCCCGCCGCATTCACTCGAGAACGTCGGCGACGCGGAGCTCCGCGTGATCATGGTGGAGATCAAGCAGCAACCCTAGGCCGAACAGGCCCGTCCGAGCACGAGAACGAAGGCAGCTCTCGGTCCCCGGCGCTGGGGACCGTCGCCGGCCACGGCCAGGCGGCGCGAGTCGCATGTGCGCTAGCCGATCCGCGCCCGCCGGCGGCGGAACCACAGGACGGCGACCGCGGTGACCACCGCGACGAACGTGAGCGCGGCGACGCTTATCTCAGTTGCGCCGGTGGTGCCGCTGCGTCCGCCGCCGGCGCCCTCACCGCTGCCGGATATACCGGCGAGTCCTTCGATCGGGTGGCCGGCGGCTGCGGCGATCTTGGGCACCGCGACGATGGCCGCCCGGGCGAGATCGTCGCTATGGGCGCCGGTTGGCGGTTTGAGTGTTGTGGATGCTTGAGTCGCTGAACGGTTGAGTCCTTGAACGCCGTAGCCGTTCGGCATCACCACCAGCAGCAGGGTCTTGGCGCCTGAGAAGCTGATCTCCTGGTCGAGGAAGTCCGCGTACTGCTGTGGCTTGGCGAACAGGGACGGGATCGCGCCGAGATCTGCACGCGAGGCGATCAGCGCCACCTTGATCGTGAAGTGGCCGCGGCTCGCGGCCGCGGTTTCCGAGTTCAGGGTCCTCTGGAGGCCGGCGGCGACGGGCGGGCTGAAGGGATAGAACACATTCGCGCCGATCAACTCGTCGCTGGCGGGGTCACCGTCGGCCAGCGAGGAGGTCGGTGCGACGGTCGCGGCGAGGACCGCGAGCGCGGTCATCCACGCGATCAGTGTGTTCATCGGTCCTCGCGTCACGCGCCGAGGGCGCTTCGCACGAGCAGGATCGCCACGATCACCGCGGCGACGCCGGCGCCGAGGGCGACGACGGCGGCGAACAGCCGGAGGCGAACTCGAGCGGACTTCACGATGACACCGCGAGCGTGTACGGAGCGGTCACGATCCGCCCGCCGAGTTTCATCTGCAGGAACAGTCGCCAGGTGCCCGGCGCGGGTAAGAGCACCCCGATCGTGAGCTTTCCGGGCGCGGTTGAGCTGCCCGAGATCCGCGAGGAGGCGACGCCCGGCAGGACTGCCGCAGTTGGGCGCGTTCGGGGCGCAGATGTGCGTGTGGAAGTAGTCGAGCGTTCCGTTCCGGAAGAAGATCGCGTGCGCGAGCGCCCCGAACCACGGCACGAACGTGGGCTTGTGCCCGTGCGAATCGGTGACCGTCGACGTTCAGGAACTGCGCCTGGATCGCGTGCAACGGTGGATGGGGCGCCATGACGAAGTGGTAGCCGTCGACGACGAGGTCAGACTTGTACGGAGGCAAAGGCAGCGGCCGATAGTTACCGGTGACGTCGAGCGTCCGGAACAACTGGAAGTTTGGCTTGCCCGCCGGGAATGTTCGGATACACGTCGACGAGCACCTTGTACGGACCCGGCGCCGGGAACGTGACGGTCTGCCGGAGAAGGCCGTTCGGGCCGATCGGCGGATGCTGGTGGATGATGTACGCGAGGTCGTCGCGGACGATGATCAGGTGCACGCCGGTGTGCGGTCCGGGACCGGTCTTGTACTGGGTGAGCGGCTTGCCGCTCGGGAGCACCGACGGTGAATGTGACGGTCACCGGACGGCCCGGCGGTGACTTGACCGCTCGGTTGAAAGCCGCCGAGCGTGTAGACCCTGGCAGGCGCCGACCGTCGGCACGGTCAGTCCGCTGCCGGCGGCACCGCAACCTGCCAGGAACAGCGCAGCACGCCGAGCGCGGCGACGAACGTGGATGTGAGCCGGAGCGCACGGTTGCTCACGAGTTCTTCCTTTCTCTGTCGCTGAGCGCCGTCATCCGTTGGCCTGGTCGACGATCAGTGCGGTGAACGGCAGACCGTGCTTCGGGGTCACCTGGAACGTCAGCCCCCAGCGGCCGACCATCACCAGCGCCGGCGCCGCGCGCGAGTAGATGCCCGGCTCGGTCTCGGTCAGCTGGTACTCCTGGGTCGGCATCTGCATCTCGAGGTGGTTGAACAGCAGCGTCACGTTCGCGCCACGCACCGGCTGTCCGCCCTTCGTGATGCGCAGCGCGAACGAGTCGGGTGCCGCGGCCTTGTTCGGGGAGACCAGGACCTGCAGGGTGTAACCAGCGTGTTTGATCGTCTGAACGACCCGCCCGGGACCAACCTTCGCGAGCGCTGAGTTCTCGAGCGCGAACGCGGGAGGAGGCGGAGCGAGACTCGAGAGCACGGCGGCGGCAAACACAATCCCGATTACCACCACGACCTCGCCGCTGATGAGCCCGCGCAGCAGCCGGGCCGCGGGCTCGCCGAGCTCGGGCCGCCGCTGCGCGGCGATCAGCCGCGGCCGCGACCGCAGCAGGTTGCCCGACGCGATCAGCATCGCGCCGCCGAGCAGCCCCGCCTTGACCAGGATCGCCACCCCGTAGCTCGGTCTCCCACAGCGCATTGACCGCCGGCATGTGCTCGATCGCCTCTCCGATCCCGGTCACAGCCAAGCACCAGCACCGAGACGAACGCGACATTCGAGAAGCGCGGAACGGTCACCGACAGCGCGGACACGCGCAGGCGCGAGCGACGCGCTCGACCACAGCACGAGCAGGCCGATCAGTCCGCCCAGCCACACCGAGCCCGACGCGAGGTGCAGCCAATCGAACACGAGCGTAAGCCCGCGAGGCGAGGTCTGCGCAGCATGCCCGGCCGCGCCCGGGACGATCAGCACCGCCGCCGCCGCCGACAATGCCCCGCACGACGCGATCAACTCGGCCACCGACCGTCGCCCCCGCTCCGGACGGTCCAGCCACAGCGCCACGGCCGCCGCGACGCAGAACAGCGCGAAGCACAGCTCGAGATCGACCATCGCCCGCCCGAACGCGGTCACTCGATACAGCGGCACGAGCGCCGTCAGGTCGAACACCGAGCGCAGCGAATCGTTCGCGGTCGACAAGTCGAGATACACGGGGATCGCGATCAGGCCGAGCACCGCCGAGACGCAGAATGCGACCGAGACAGCCCTCAGCTTCACCCCCTCGACGGTCCGTATGACCGGTCGAGCGATCAACAACCGCATCACGAATAGGCCGATCGCCGTCATCACGAACACGAACATCACCCACCGCGTGATCAGCAGCTGAGGAGTGGTCGCGGTCGCCGAGATGTTCGGGATCCGGAACTGGGGCGCCGGTCCCGGATTTGGTCCCACCGCGTACGTGAAGAACCCGTTGACGGGGTGGCCGTCAACCGAGATCGCCCGCCAATAGATCAGGTACCACCCCTCGGGCAGATGCGGCCGCAGCGGCACCACCAGCGTGTCCGGGTCTGACGGCGACCGGTGTACCGGCCCCGTCGTCTCCTGGTGCCCGTCGACGTCGGTCACGGAGATGATCGCGAACCTCGGCTCGACCGCCTCGTCGTAGGTGAGTTGGATGTTCGGCGGTGGCGCGTTGAGCACGACGCTCGCCGCCGGGACCGTCTTGACCAGGTACGCGTGCGCGCCGGCGGTGCCCGGCAGCGCGAGCCACACCGCCACGGCGGCCGTGACGAGCGCCACCACGCTCCGCGCCCGCCGGCTCACGCCAGCGTCACGCTCCCGCGAGCCGCCGATCAACGCGAACCCGCCCGCGAGCAGCCCGAGCACGCCCACTACCAGCGCGATAATCGTGAGCAGCGAGACGCCGCCGCCGCCGAGCGAGCTCGCCGCCTCGATCGTCGGCGCCGGGGCGGCTGAGGACTCCGATCCCGCCCAGTTGACGATCGACCCGTCCGAGTAGGTCTGCTCGACCTGGAACGTGTAAGTCTTGGCCGACGCCGGCTGCGCGAGGAACTGAAACAGCGAGTCCTCCCCGGTCGGCGTCTTGCCGCCGGTCCACGTCACTTTCGTGACCACGGCGCTGTCGCCGGAGCCGGTCTGCTGCTCCTGCATACGCCACCCGGGCGGTGGCGGCACGAACGAGTCGATTCCGAAGCCGGCCGGAACCGTCATCACGATCGTGCTCGTCGTCAGGCCGCTCTTCTCGGTCGGCACCGCCAGGCTGTAGAGCTGCAACTTGCCGGACACCGACACCGCCGGGCTGATCCGGGCGTGAGCCGACGCCGCGGCCGGCAACCACAATCCGGCGCCGGCCGCCAGAGCCGCGACAAGCGCGACTCGTCCCGTGCGGGACTTGAGCTGCAAGGTTGTCCTCCTTTTTTTCGAGTGATCAGGACGCGCCGCGGATGCGGCGCTGACTAGATCAATGGAGGAGGACCGCGACCGGACCAGCCGTCCGCCAGCGGCGCGACTGCCGGCAGCAGCACATCAAGGCGCGTGCGCGCGAGGATGGGCGGGCGACACGCGACGACCAGTGTCCTCGCGTGGCGCTCGGCGACGGCGTGCAGCACGCGCCGAGCGCTGTGGAAGACCGCCGCGAGCACGAGTGCAACGGCGAGCGCTGCCGGGATCGACCACCAGCCCCCGTAGCCGAAGATTCCCGCCAGCCCTCCTGGATGGCCGGTCGCGAACAGGCCCTCGAGGAACTCCTGCGTGGTGTACACCGCGACCAGGCAGGCCGCGCACAGCAACCACAGCGCGGCAAACGAGAGCGTATATCGGGGCAGCGAGTCGCCGCCGGCGAGCGCCCGTCCGAACGCCACTAAGAACGAGCCGACCGCTAGCGCGATCAGCAGAACGACCCAGGGCACGACCGAATGCAGGTACGAGTGCCCCTGCGCCGCTAGCTCGACCCCGGCCCGCTGACCGTACGCTAGCCAGTACCTCAGCTGGTGGACGGCGAATGCTCCCGCGGGCATCAACGCCGCAGGCGCGAGGCGTCTGATTGTGACGCCGCGCTGGGGACGGACCGTCATCCTGCCTGGAAGATACCGCCCCCGTCATGAACCTGGCGGGAACGTGTAAGACCGGTGCGGGGGCACGTACGGCCCGACCTCGAGCACGATCTCCGCGTGTGGCGACAGCGGTACGCTCCCCGGACTCCCGCGCCACCGCCGGCCGTCCACGAACACGATCACGCCCGCGCCAGTGACTGGCGCGAAGGAAGCGAGCCGTCGAGGCGAAAGCGGATCGCCCCACGCCCGGAACAGATCGGCCATCACCGGGTGCGACCCCGAGCGGACGAGTACGAGCCCCGTCGGATCCAGCGTGACCAGCTCGCCGTAGCAGCGAGCGCTCGAGATTCGCCCCGTCGAGAAGCCGCGCGGCGGACGCGTGCCGATCCCGCCGGGGATCAGTACCACGCGGTTTGCGGCGAACACCTCGACGTGCACTCCCTCCCGTGCGCCCAGCCGACGGTCGCACGTGCCGACCACAGGCCCGCTTGCTGGAGGCTGGAACCTCGCGCCTCGTCCGATCGGACGCGCCTGCGCAACGAGCGCGGGCGGCGGCGTAGACCCAACCGCAGCCGTCGGCGCGGCGGGCGGCCTGGCGGGCGATCCACAGCCCGCCAGCAGAAGCGGCGCCGCGAGCGCCGCGGTGGCGGTCCGTCCGAGCCGCATCTTCCCGCCGGCTACCGGCCGCGCTCGAGGCCGGAGTCGCGGTAGTCGGACAGGCGGAACACGAGCAGCAGCAATCCCGCGCCGGCGCCCAGACACACGATCGTCGCCACCCGCGCGAGGAACGCCGGCAGCGAGATCAGGACGAACCCGTACAGCAGCGTCGTAATCATCTCGCCGCCCGCCCACAGCGCCGCGACCCCGATCAGGAAGCACGTGAAGTAACCGGGCCGCCGGAACAGCGCTCGCGAGAACCCCCACGCGACGAACGCGAGGATCAGCGCGAGCTGAACGAGTTGGAAGACCGAGATCGTCGGGCGGCCGTGAAGCTGCAGGCCGAGGCCGGCGATCGTCACCGCGACCAGGGCCGCGAGCGCGAGCACGCGGGCGACGAGCCAGTCGAGCGCGGGACGGCGCACCCGCCAGGACGCCAGCACGCAGGCCACGAGCACGACTATTCCCCAGAACCACACGATCGACGGGTCGTCCGCGTGCCATACGCCGCCGGAGATCGAGCCGAGTTGACCGTCGACCTGGATCGGGATCCGCCACCGCCCGACGAATGAGACTCCGGGCGTGAGCACCACCGCCGCGAGCGCATGCAGCCGCCCGTCGTGCCACTCGTACGTGTGTCCCCCGGTCACCCGATGCCAGCTCGGTGCCGCGGTCGGGCTTAGGTTCGCCGGAGGAGTCTGGGCAACCGGCGTCTCGTTGAGGTAGTACATCGACGAGTTGTGGTTGACCTCCACACCCGTCGGCGAGAACCGCACGTACGGCGCGCCCCGGTAGTCCAGGATAACCACGGTCTGGCTGGACGGGACCCGAAGCCACATCCGCAGGTCGCCGTCCACCACCTTCGCCTCCAGGCCGGCCGGGAGCCCGAGCACCTTGGCGAAATAGCTGGAGGCCGCCGGCGCGATCGGGCCATGAGCCTGCGCCGCGGCCGGATAGCCGATGAGCGCCGCCACAAGCCCGGCCAGCACGAGCACCGCAATGCGTGGGCGCGGGGCGAACTCGATCCGCCGGCGCGTCCGACCCCTAGACTTCGCCGCGGCCCGGTCCAACGCTGACGGTCCACATCCTGTTGCTTCCCGGCTCATCGCAGTTGACGGACTCTACGGACAACCCGAACGCGCGCTCCCGCGCTCGCTTTGTGGCGCAAATCGTCGCGTCGGCCGTCATCTTGGCACTCACCGCCGGGTCGTTCGCCACCGCGGCCCGTGCCGACGGCGATCCCGCCAGCGACGTCCTCGCCACACAGTCGCTGTTTCTGCCCCAGGACGCCGGCATCCCGCTCGCCCAGCAGAATCAGCTCACCGCTCTGCTCGGCGCGGCCGCGAGTAGCGGGTACCAGCTCCACGTGGCCATCATCGCCTCGTCCACGGACCTCGGATCGGTCACCGAGCTGTGGCGACGGCCGCAGACCTACGCCCGGTTCCTCGGCCAAGAGCTCTCGCTCGTCTACCGCGGACCGCTGCTCGTGATCATGCCGAACGGGTTCGGACTCGAGAGCCTTAACCCGGCCGCCCCCGCGAACGCGTCAGTTCTCGCCGGCGTGAAGATACCGGCCGGGGGCGCCGGACTCGGGACGGTCGCGCTCACCACGATCCAGCGTCTTGCCGATGCATCCGGCCACTCGGTCCCGATCCCGGCGGCCGCCACGGCGACAGCGATCGACTCTGGCGACACGATCCCCCTGATCGCATTTGCGATCGGCCTCGCCCTGGTCGTCCTGGCGTGGGCCGCCAGCCTGCGCGCGCGCCCACCACACCCACGTCGGCGACGGGTCTCTTCGACGTAGGCAACGCCGCTTCTTATCGGCCATAGCTGCTGATGTCTTGGTCGAGCGTCCCTTGGGCGTCGTATTGCCCGGTGTGGACGTACACGACCTGGCCGGCTGGGCCGACGAAGATCGTTGTGGGCAGACCTTCGATCACGGCCAGCCTCGAAAGGCCGGCGGTGCTCGTCTGGTAGCTGGGATAGCTGACGTGATGCTGCGCGAGGAACGTCCGCGCGTCGCCGGCGGCATCGTCGGTGTCGGCGCCGAGGAACGCGACCTGTCGTCCGTAGCGGGCAGAGGCGGAGGCGAACAGACCGAACTCCGATCGGCAAGGCGCGCACCACGATGCCCAGGCGTTGATCACGATCGGATAGCCACGCAGCGCGCGAATGCGGGCGGCGAGCGCCGACTCACTTCCCAGGAGCTGATCAGCCTCCTGGTGCAGCGCCATCAGCGGCGGTGGTGAGCCGGTGAGATCCTCGTTCACCGCGGCGGCGCCGGCGAGCTTGGGGGCGCGGACGAGCGCGGCTTTGACGTACCGGATCAGAACGCTCGTGCTGGGCCAGCCGGCGGTCGAGACTTCCCGGTAGTAGAGCAACTGCCCGGTCCGCGACGTGAGGACGAACCACGGCACGCCAAGCACCTCGTACCCATCGGCGATCTTGCCGCTGCGATCGAGCGCCACCGGATACGAGAGCGGCTTTGGGAGACGATGCAGGAAGCCGCTCAACGTTCCCGCGGACGGCTCGACGCTAGCCTCATCTACAGCGGTCAGGCCGGGCAGGCCCGTTCGCCGCGCGATCGCCTGATAGCGGTTGAGCGCGTCAAGCTCGCCGGCAAGCCCACTGGTCTCCTGATCCCAGGTCGCGAAAAACACGAACAGCCTCGCGGAGTCGCCGGGACCGAGATCGACCGTTCCCCCTCCCGCCCGGGGCAATGTCGCGTGTTCGGTGGGCGTGGTCGGCTGAATCTGGGCGTACGACACATCCGCACGCACCGGAGGACTGCCGGGCAGCAGGGCCGCCGCGCTGTCGGCTAGTAGCTGACCCAGCTGTGGCACCGCGGTGTAGGACATTTGGGTCATGTATAACCGCGAGAGCCTGCCCGCCGGATCGATGACGAATAGAGCGGGCGTGTGGGTGATCTCCCCGGCCTCGATAGCCGCCTGGATCCCGTAGCGCTTCCAGACTTGCTTGAGCTGCGACAGCGAGCCCGTGAGGAACTGCCACGAGTGGAGCATGCCGTGCAACTCGGAGTAGGACCACACATCCTCGAGTGAGATCGCAGCCGGATTGGCGTCGACCCCAAGTAGTTGCACCTGAGAGGCCGCCTTGCCCAGCATCGCCTTGGCGTCCAGCATTGCCGTCGTGGTCAACGGGCACACCGTGGTGCACTCGGAGTCGTTGAACGCCAGGATCACGACCTTGCCGCGGAAGGAGTGCAATGAGACGGCATCTCCGAACTGATCCGACAGTGAGAAATCGGGAGCGACACCCGAGACCGGCGTGCCCGGATCCAGATCGGGATTTGTGGCGAGCGCATCCGCCTGCGACTTAGCCGGAGTATTCGAACGCACGAGAATGACCAACGTCGCGGCCAGCACGACGAGAAGCAGCGTTCCAGCGGTCGCCAACCGCAGGCCGCTCGCGGGCAGTCGCAACCGCGATCGCACCGAAAGTCGCGGCCGATGCCAGCCCCGTCGCCGCACGAGCCGGTACACGGCGAGCGCGACGCCGGCGAACGCCACCAAAGCCAGGGCGACGACCCCCAGCACGTCATCGATCCCGCTCCCCCGCCCTGGACGCCCGGTGGCGCTCCCGCCCGCCCCACCGGTTGCGACCGACCCTCCAGTCGAGCCCGCGACGGACGGGAGCTTCACGCCGCCAGCCAGCGCCAGCTTCCCCACCGCCGCCTCGGTCGCGTTGAACAGCCCGGAGCCGCCCGGTTCGATCCGTATTCCACCCAGAACGCGGTACCCGGGATCCGCCGAGTGGCCGGCCCAGTTGAACCCGAGCCCGTTCGGCATCACCACCAGCAGCCGCTGCATGTACGCCAGCGACAACTCGATCCCCAGGAAGCGGGCGTACTCGCGCGGGTGATGCCACAACTCGGTAACCGCTCCCAGGTCGAACGGGCTGGCGATAATCGCAACTCGGACCGGAAAACCCGCCCGCGCGGCCGCCTTCAACAGCGCCCCCAGCTTGAGTTGCTGCTGGACCGACAGCCCAGCATCCGACCCCGCGAACAGATCCTGGTAGACCAGCACATCACTGCCCGGATCACCGTCCGCGTGGGCAGCCGGCGCCACCACGGCCGGGATCAGCGCGACCGCGAGGACCGCCAATGTCGTCGCCCACACCCGGCCATCCATCCACACACTCTTGCCGCGCACGACCATCATTTTGGCTTCTGGCGCCAGCCGGCGGGTTAGAAGCCGGCAAAGCCGTTATGGCGCTCGGAGAAGGCCCGGAGTGCTGCGGGGCGGCGATTAGAATTCGCGCTAGTGCGCGAGACCCACTCGGCTTCGGCGAGCGTATGGCCGCTGGTGGGGCGCGACCTGGAGCTGGCGGAGATCTCGTCGGCGCGTTCTGACCGGTCGTGTTGCGGGATCGTGATCAGCGCGCCGGCGGGGGTGGGCAAGTCGCGTCTGGCGCGCGAGGCCTGTGCCGGAGCGCAAGCCGTCGGGGTGCCCACCTTGTGGGCGCAGGCGACGGCAAGCTCGGCGACGATTCCGCTCGGGGCGCTTGCCGCGCTGATTCCGGCTGAGCTCCGCTCCGGTGATCCGTTGGCGCTGGTGCGTGGGAGTTGTGCCGCGGTGCGGGCCGCGTCCGATGGCGGAACGGTGCTGTTCGCTGTTGACGACGCGCACCTTCTCGACTCTGTGTCGGCGACCGTGGTGCTGCAGCTGGCGGCGACCCCGGACGTGTTCGTATTGGCAACGGTGCGGACTGGGGAGCCGACGCCTGATGCGGTCGACTCTCTGTGGAAGGACGCGGGCGCGCGTCGGATCGAACTCGAGCGCGTCAGCGACGAGGCGATCGAGCAGCTTGTGGAGGCCGGTTTGGAGGGCCCGGTCGAGCACGCGACGATGCGGCAGATCGTCGATGCGTGCGCGGGGAATCCGTTGTATGCGCGGGAGCTTGTGATCGGCGCGATCGAGGACGGGAGGATGCGTCGCGTCCGCGGCTTGTGGCGGATGGAGGGCAGGCCTGGGGTCAGCCCGTCGCTGGGGGCGCTGATCAAGCGACGGATCGGGGCGCTCGACCAAGACGTGCTGCGTCCGCTCGAGTTGCTCGCGCTCGGCGAGCCTCTGAGGGTGGGCGAGCTGGCGGGCCTCACGTCGTTGGAGGCGCTCCTGAGCGGTGAGGAGCGGGGCATGCTCGCGGTCATGAGCGCCTCCGATGACGCGGACGTGAGGCTCGCGCACCCGCTCTACGGCGATGTGATCCGAGCCGAAATGACGGTGTTGCGGGCGCGCGCGCATCGCTTGCGTCTGGCGGAAACGATCCAGCAGCGCCAACCACTCACTCCTGACGACGCGCTCCGCGCCGCCCGCTGGCTCATGGACGCAGGTGCCGAGATCCCGCTCGAGCTCCTGCTCGACGCCGCCGACGCGGCCAGCATCGGCGATCCAGAGCTGGCGGTCGTGCTGGCCACGCGTGCTGCCGAGGCTGGCGCTGGTCTGGGCGCTGTCCGGGTGTTGGTGCGCGCGCACACGATCCTCAATCGCTTCGCCGAGGCCGAGGCCGTGCTTGCCGCCGCCGAGGCCGAGGCCTCGCGCGCCGCCGCCGAGTGGGCGTCGCGCGAGGACCCGGAGGTGGAGCTGTACGTCGGACAGCGAATGCACGTCCTCTATTGGGGTCTGCGGCGAGCACAGGACACGCGGGCGTTTCTGGCGCGTGCCGAGCGCTGGTCGAGCGACCGTGGGTGGGTCGGGAAGTTCGAGCCAGAGCGGATCGTGATGGAGGGGTTCGACGAGGGCTTCGTCGACCACCTGCCGGGGATCCAGAAGCAGCTTGAGAAACCGGACCTGGACTCCCGGAAGCGGTACTTGATGGAGGTCTCGCTCGGGATCGGGCTGATGGAGGCGGGACGGATGCGGGAGGCCGACGCGATCGCGCGGCGTCTGCGCCCACGGCCGCCGTTGCGCTGGGGCCGGACCACGTACGCGTTCTTGCTCGCCTGCGTGGCTGGTGAGGAGAGCGGTGAGGATTGGCCTGACCTCCGGGAGTACCTGCGCCAGACCCTTCGGGAGGCGGCAGGCGCGGGGGATCGGGAGGCCGCCGGCCTTGCCGCGTTTACGTTGGGTGCGCTGGATTTCCACGGCGGGCGCTATCGGGACGCCGAGCGGTGGCTGGCCGAGGCGGAGGTCCAGCTCGAACATCACGACACGTTCGACACCATCACCGCGATTCGCGGCCTGGAGGTCGGGATCGCTTGCTTCACGGGGGATCCAGCCGCGGCGCAAGACGCACTGTTGAGCATGCGGCGGCGCACCGCCGAGCGCGAGCCCCGGTCGGTTCGGTCGATCTATCTGGCGTGCGGTAAGGGCTGGGCAGCGCGGACGCGCAACGCCGACGCTGGTGCTGAGGAGTTTCTCGAACAGGCCGGCGGCGCGACGGATCTCAGCAATCGGACCCGTCTACTTCACGAAGCGTTGCGATCCGGTGCTCGGCCCGCTCCCATTGCCACGGCGTTGCTCGAGATCGTGGACCGCTCTGACTGTCGGCTGATCGAGGCCCGTGCCGCCCACGCGGTCGCCGTCGCCGAATCTGATGGGGAGGCGCTTCTCGTGGCTGGCGAACAGCTGGCCACGATCGGCTACGCGGCGTGCGCGATCGAGGCGATCGTCGCAGCCGCCCGGCAGTTCCTGGACGACGGGCGACTTGATTCCGCGCGCCGGGCGGCGACACGGGCTCGGGATCTCCACCCGACCAACCAGGGGTGGGAGCTGCCGGTCATCGACGGGCTCGAGGGCGTGGCGGTCGAACTGACCCGCCGCGAAGCGCAGATCGCCACCCTCGCCGCCCGTGGGCTCACCAACCAGGAAATCGCCGACCAGCTCGTGCTGTCGGTCCGGACGGTCGAGACCTACGTCTACCGCGCGATGCAGAAGCGGGGCGTCGACCACCGGCACGAGCTGTGACCTCGGCGGCGTCGATCCCGTCAACGATCCCGCGGCGCCGCGCGTCGCTGTGTGGGATTCAAGACGGAGCGCGCCAGCACACCCACGCGCAGTAACCATCGGGCGCCGGCAGGGTGGCTGTGTGCCAGGATCCGCAGACGCAACCCGGCCACCCCGCGGGCGACTCGAGCCGGCGGGGGTCGTAGTCGAGAGCGTCGCCGAGCGCCTTGGACAGTGCCTCCTTGCTGGACCACAGCGAGATGAGGTCGCGGTCGGTGCTCCATCGCCCGCTGGCATTTTCCTCGGGCGTCGAGATCGCCTGCGAGAACTCCTCGGGGCAGGCGACCACGCGCTCGATGTCGACGCCGATCGGCCCGTCATGCCAGCCGACCAGCGCGTAGGGGTGGCAGTAGGAGCGCGACACCGTGCCGGCTCCCACTGCCTCCCCGAGATTCCTGGCCCGCGCCCGCAGCGCCGGCTCGTCGAGCCCTTCGGCGGAGGCGTCTATCAACGCCACCGCCGGAGCACTGTCTGTGTCTATGTCGAGCCAGGTGACCATGACTCTTTACAACGCCACGACCGGCGTGCCGTGCCAGCGGGTGCCCGCGGGGAGCTCCTCGCCCCGGAGCACGACCGAGTGTCCGAATACCCGCGTGCCAGTGCCGACGTGGGTGTCCGGAAGGACCACCGCTGTCGGGCCGAGGGTCGCGCCCGGGTCGAGCCGTGTTGGCCCGATCCGCAGCAGCCGGTCGTGGAACAGGTGGGTCATCAGACACCCGCCGCGATTGACGGCAGTGCCGTCGCCGAGGTCGATCATGTCGTGCTCGGTGACCGCGGTCGTCTCACACCACACCCCGCGGCCGATCTTCGAGCCCATCGCCCTCAGGTACATCGACATGATCGGCGTGCCCATCGCGAGGCGCAGCAACCGTTCGTCGGCCAGCTGCTCCTGTGCCGCGTTCATCATCTCGTCGCGCCACACGAAGCTGCACCACAGCGGATGCTCGCTGCGGCGGTAGTGGCCGATCAGGCTCCACTTCATCGCGACCGTCACCGCGGTCGCCACGAGCGCGCCGCCGATCAGTACGAACGGCGCCGCGAAGATGGCCGCGACGAGCCCGAAGTGGGCGCCGACCGCCGCCAGCGACATGATCTCCACCGCCTCGATCACCAGCACGATCGTGTTGGGTACGAGCAGCCGCAGCAGATCCATCACGCCGCGGGCCAGCTTCAGCCGCCGGGGCGGATTGACCGTGCGCGACGGATCGGTGGCGTCAGGTACCCGCGGCAATTCGAGCGCCGGCACTCCGAGCCACGAGCTTCCCGCGGCCGGCCGCTTCGGCGACAGCGTCATCACGCCGAGGAGGCTGTCGTCGTCGAGCCGGGTCCCGCCGCGGAGGATCGAGCCCGGGCCGAGGAAGCTGCGATCGCCGATCTCGATCGGCTCGATCGCCAGCCAGCCATCGCGCGAGCGCACGCCGCAGAAGCCGATGTCATCCGTGCATTGGCTGAGCTCGCCGAACGTCACGAGCGGGTTGAGTCCGGTGGTCACCGAGATTTCGGTGCCCCGCCCGATCTTCAGGCCCATCATTCGGAACCACGGACGGGTGTAGAGCGAGGCGTACAGCGGGAACAGCAGGGTGCTCGAGCTCTGCTTGAGCTCCTCCGCGAACCACAGGGCCCAGCCGACCGGTGAGTGCTCGTCGTACCAACCCGGCTTCACGAACCGCCAGACGAGGCGCAGCGTGAGCGCGACGAGGATCGCGGTCATCGGGATGAACACGGCGGTGAAGATCGCCGCCTCCAGGAGGATCCCGACGAACGAGCTGTGGAGCGTCGGCAGATCGCTACCCAGCAGGGCGAGCACGCCGACCGCGGGAGCGATCGCCGCGAGGGCGATCGCGAGCTCGAGCACGAGGCTCGCGCTGAACAGCCACGCCCATCCGCGAGCGCGCCCGGCAGCCGGAGACTCGGCGGGCCAGTTGTCGCCGGCCGTGCCGGTCTGACGGGCGGGCGCTCCGCCCCACCGCTCGCCGGCAGGGATCTCCCCCGACACGACCGTGCCAACCTCGATCTCGGCGCCGTCGCCGATGATCGCACCGGGGTTGAGCAGCGCGCGCGAGCCGACCCGGGCGCCCGCGCCGATCCGGATCTCGCCGACGACCAGATCCTGACCGTCGATCCACCAGCCGCGCAGGTCGACGTTCGACTCGACCGTCGCGCCCGCGCCGATGTGCAGCAGCGAGCCCGCCGGAGGCACCGTGGCCAGCCGCGCACCGTCGCCGACGTCGGCGCCGACGAGTCGGGCGTAGCGATCGGCCCACGGCGTTCCGCCGAGGCGGTTGAAGCGTGTCACCTCGGCCAGGCGGTCGACGAACCACAAACGCGCGGCCAGCGACGAGTATCGGGAGTACCGGCCGGGGCGAAGGTCGCGCAACAGAACTCGTGTGCAGATGCACTGGAGCGCGATGTGCGCGGGCGGGCTCGCGAGCAGCACCCACGCCGCGCCGAGCCAGAGCCACCCCACGTGTGGGGTGCCGATGTCTGCGATGTCTCCGTACGCGAGCGCCGCGAGCAGCCATGGGACCGACTGGATCGCGAACAGAACGAACACGCCCACGAGCTGCATCAGACCGAGGCGCCGCATCGCTCCGAACGAGAACTCGGGCTTGGCGTCGGTAGCGACGGCACCGACCGACCCGAGCCGCGCCGTCAGCTCGCGCAGGGTCCGGTGCTCGTAGACGTCGGCGACGGCGATCGCGGGATGCTCGGTCCGCAAGACCGACACGAGCTTCGCGACCGCGAGCGAGGTGCCGCCGAGCGCGAAGAAATCGCTGTCGGCGTCGATCGCCACCGGCCCGAGCTGCTCGCGCCACTGCTCGGCGAGCTTCCGCTCGGCGGCGGTGAGCGACCCTTCACCCCCGGCTGTCCCCTCGGTGCCCGGGGGCGGCCGGGAAGCGCCTTGCGGTCGACCTTGCCCGAGGTCGCCATCGGCAGCTCGTCGAGCACGACGATCAGCGGCACCAGGCTCGCCGGCATCCGCTCGGCAGCCACCGCCCTGACGTCCTGGGAGTCGACGTCGCCGGCTACGTATCCGACCAGGATCTTGTTGCCGGCTGTCGACTCGCGCACCACGGTGCACGCGCCGTGCACGCCGGGGACCGAGTTCAGCACGCCGTCGACCTCGCCGAGCTCGATCCGGCGTCCACCGATCTTGACCTGGTGATCACGGCGCCCGACGAACTCGAGGCCGTGCTCGCTCTGGCGGACGATGTCGCCGGTACGGTACGCCCGCTTCCAGCCCTTGGCCGGCAGGCTCCGATACCGCTCGGCATCGAGCTCGGGCCTAAGATACCGGCCAAGCCCGACGCCGCTGATCACGAGCTCTCCGGGCTCGCCCTCGGGGACGATCGCCCCCTCGGGATCTACGACGGCGAGCTCCCACCCCCGCAACGGCGCCCCGATCGTCACAGGCGCGCCGGGATACAGGCGGATCGCGGTGGCAACGACGGTCGCCTCGGTCGGTCCATAGGTGTTCCACAGCTCGCGGCCGGGAGCCAGACGCTCGACGAGATGCTCGGGACACGCTTCACCCCCGAGGATCAGCAGCCGGACGTTCGACAGTGCGTCGTCGTCCCAAATTCCCGCCAGCGTGGGGACGGTCGAGATCACCGTGATGGCGTGCTCCTTGAGCCACGGCCCGAGCTCGACACCCGAGCGCACGAGCGCGCGTGGCGCCGGGACTAGACAGGCGCCATGGGCCCACGCGAGCCACATCTCCTCGCAGCTCGCGTCGAACGCGACGGACAGGCCCGCGAGGACCCGATCCTCGGGCAGTACCCGCCACAGGTCGTCCTCGGCCCGGACGAACGCCGCCGCGGCGCGATGCGGGACCGCCACGCCCTTCGGCTTCCCCGTCGAACCCGACGTGAAGATGATCCAGGCGTCGTCATCCGGGGTCGGACGACCGGGACGGCCGCCGGCCGGCCCGCGCCAGGTCACCTCGAGTGCCTTACCGATGACCGCGCATACGCCGGCGTCGGTGAAGATCTGCTCCGCGCGGGCGTCGGGATCGTCGGCGTCCACCGGTACGTACGCCGCCCCCGCGGCGAGCGCGCCGAGGATCGCTACGTACAGGTCGGCCTTACCGCTCGGGACCCGCACCCCGACGCGATCACCGGGGCCAACCCCGCCGTCGCGAAGGCGACCGGCGAGCTCCTGCACCTCTGCCGAGAGGTCGTTGTAGGTGAGCACACCGCGCGGCGCGTCGACCGCGGGCCGCTCGCCCCACGTCGCGACCGTCGCCTCGAAGAGGTCGAGCAGGGTCAGCTCGATGATCGTCCCCTCGTCGCGGGACGGCGGAGTACGGTCGGCGGGAGCGTGCGCCCGCCGGGCGGTCCCACCCGGACGACTCGGCCGGCCGGCGGGCCGGCGGACTGTTCGTCCGGTCACACCAGGAATGTCGGTAATGCTCATCTCAGGCTCCTGTTCGAGCGCGCCCGCTGGGCGCGCCGTTTGATCTGTGTCAGAAGCCTCCCGCGGCCGGGCCGCCCCGTCGTTCGTACCCGACTACGACATCTGCGGGCGTACGACTACGTACCGCGTGCGTCTCGACGGCGGCGAGCCGCGTGGACGCACGCACGCCGGCGGCCCGGGCGCATTCGCCCGGGCCGAAACGGCGCACAACGGTCCGCGACTACTCCGCGACCGGCGGCGGGGTGACGTCGGCGACGTAGCGATCGACCTCGTGTTCTCCAAGACGGCGGGCGATCGCGACGCGATAGATGACCAGGCTCAACGCTGCGCATGCCACCAGCCCGCCGACGAGCCCGAGGGCGTCATTGCCGCCGTGGTCGAGGACGTGCTTGAAGATCCCGATACCGCCGATGATCCCGCCGGCACCGAAGTCGCCGAAGTATGAGATGACCAGCAGCCCGATGAAGTACGGGAAGATCCACGTCGCCGCGGCCCAATCGATCCTCGGGGCGGACGGATTGAGGTCCAGCCGATAGGAGATCGCGACCAGGGCGTAGCCGATCAGCATCGCCACCGTAAGCGTCGTCAGCGTCTGCCATCCGGACCAGTAGATGACCCAGGTAGCGAACACGAACGCCAACGGCGCCAGCACGCCGGCGGCCGGTAGCCGATACGCGCGTGGCAGGTCGGGCTTGCTCTTGCGCAACGCCCCCAGCGCCAGCGGCGCACCGGCGTACATCAGCACCGAGGAGCTCGTCGCGATCCCGACGAGCTTGCTCCAACTCGGGAACGGCAGCAGGAACAGCATCCCGAGGCCGGTCGTGAAGAGGATCCCGAACATCGGCACGCGCGCGCGGTTGGTCTTCTCGAACTTATCCGGCACGTAGCCGTTGCGCGACAGCGCGAAGCTGATCCGCGACGACGTCGTGAGATAGATCAAGCCGCTGCCAAACGGGCAGATCACCGCGTCGAGACGGAGGATGAACGCCAGCCACGCCAGCCCAGCAATCTTGGTCACGGTGTAGAACGGGCCGGCGTTGAGCGCCACGACCGCGGGATTGGAATTCCCCGAGCCGAGGTTGGTCCAGGTGTGCTGAGAAGCGAGCAGGCTCGGGCTGAACGACCCGATGAACGCCACCTGCAGCAGGAAGTAGATGCCCGCGCCGATGAGGATCGACAGGATCACGGCGCGCGGTAGGTCGCGCTGGGGGTTGGCTGCCTCGCCCCCGAGCTGGACCGCCTGCTCGAACCCGAGCAGCGCGAACACGATGCCTCCGGTGGGAATCGCGACGAGGATGCTCTTGACTGCGGCGCCGTGGACGAAGAAGCCGCCGCCCGCGGTGAAGTTGCCGGTGTGGAAGTGCGTGGCCAGCAACACGATGATCGTGAACACCGGGATGACCACCTTCCACGAGGTGATCGCGTTGTTGGCGCGCGTCAGCCACCGGATGCCGATCAGGTTGAGCACCACGAACAGCAGCATCAGGATGGCCGCGGCGATGATTCCGCCGCCGCTGAGCGTGCCGCCCGAGCTGTAGAAGCCGTGCGCCCAATGGGCGGTCGAGAGGTACTGGATCACCGCGAGGACCTCGATCGGTGCCGTCGTGGCCGCCTGCAGATACGACGCCCAGCCAAACGTCATCCCGGCGAGGCTGCCGAACGCGTAGTGGGGAAACCGGCTCGTGCCGCCGCTCACCGGGAACAGTCCCCCGAGCTCGGCATGCACGAGCGCCAGCAGGATGACGATCACCGACGCGATCCCCCACGCGATGAGCGCCGACGGTCCGGCGACCGTGACCGCGATCAGCGCGCCGAACAGCCACCCCGAACCGATGAGAGAGCCCACCGACGTCCAGAGCAGGCCGATGAAACCGATGCCGCGGTCGAGTCCGTCGCCGTCAACCGCCGTCTGGCGCGACGGAAGCGGCGCCGCCGCGGCGCGCGGCGGGGCGGCGGTTAGTTGAGGTGCGGTGGCTGTGATGCTCATCGAAGGCTCCTGTTCAGGCGGCGCGCGTGGTGAGCGTGCCGGTTGGTTTCTGGCAGGAGCCTCCCGCCGCCGGTCCGGACGGTCGTCCGTATCGGCCTACGACACCTGCGGGCGGCCGGTACGTACCGCCGAGGTTCTCACGGCGACGAGCTCGGCGACCGGCGCGATCGGCTGTCGCGCGATCAGCGTCAGTAGTAGCGCGCTCGAAGTGTCGTACCCCGATACGCATGGCAGCGCCACGCGCCGCTGGGATCTTCCGGAACACAGAAAGACGCGTCTGCCTCGAGGCGCTCACCACTGAACCGAACGGAGATCCCGATGCACACCAATTCCCGCCCACGTATCTCGCCCCTCAAGCTCGCCGGTATCGGCGCCATCGCCGCGACCGCCCTGGCGGCCGCGCCGACCGCGCTCGCCGCGAGCTCCGGAGGCGCCTCGGTGACGCCGGCCGCAGTCCCGGCCAAGCTGAGCGCGCCGTTCACGATCGGCCTCAGCTCAACTTCGGTGACCCCGGGCGCGAAGCTGACCATCTCCGGGCTGGCGTACGCCAGGGCCGGCCTGAACCTGACGATCGTGTCCGATGCGATCGCGTCAGCCCGCACCGTCAACGGCATCCCGGCCGTCCAGACCCCCGCCCTCGTCGAGGGCATCTACCACACTGTTGTGCGCGTCCCGCCGGCAACCGAGCCCGGCGTCTACTCGGTGCAACTGCGCTTCGGCAACCGCCAGGTCGCCTCGCTCAGCAACCTGCGCGTCGTCGGCTCGGGCTCGCACAGCGGCGGGTCGACACGGCTCAACCAGTGCGCGGGCATCGGTTTCACCGTCCTGCACAACGACCGCGCCGGCGCAGCATCCCTGCCGGCCGGCGGCTACACCGTCTCCAGCCGCACCATGGACTGCGGGACGGCATCGGCCGACTTCACCAGCTTCCTCGCGGGCGCCGGTAAGTCGATCCCCGGATGGACCGCGACCTCGCCGGCCGCGGGCCGTGCGACGTTCACGCAGCGCAACAGCGGGCTGAGCTTCAGCGTCGCGAAGGCCGCGCCGGCGACTCGGGCAGCCGCGCGGGTCGCGACAGCGCACGCCACGGCCAAGCCGTACAGCACCGTCAGCGTGACGCCCGGCGCCGTCAGTGCCGGAGCGACGGTGACAGTCACCGGCAACGGGCCGAAGAACGCCCACGCCGGAGTGTGGATCACGCTGCGGTCCGACGCGTTCGCCTCGAAGACGAGCGTGAACGGCATCCCGTCGATCCGCGCCCAGGTCCTCGTCAACGGCAAGTACTCGGTCAAGGCGACGATCCGCCGCGGCCTCAAGCCCACGACCTACGCCGTCGTCGGGTCCTACAACGGGCGCGATTTCGACCAGTTCACCTGGCTGAAGGTCCGCGCTCAGGCCCCGCGGCCGAACAGCACGATCAGCGTGACCCCGCGGACTGTGCAGCCGGGCGCCCAGATCACCCTCACCGGTGACGCCCCGACCAACGCCCGCGCCGGGCAGTGGATCACCCTGATGTCCGACGCGTTCGCCTCGAAGACGAGCGTGAACGGTATCCCGTCGATCCGCGCCCAGGTCCTCGCCAACGGCAAGTACTCGGTCAAGGCGACGATCCGGCGCAGCCTCAAGCCGACCACTTACGCGATCGCCGGCAGCTTCAACGGCAAGCCCCTCGCGCAGACCACGTGGATGACGGTCAGCTGACGCCTGAGCCGGTCGCCGACCCAACGCTCCTCGCGGTATCAGAACACCCGGCCGGAGTCTCTCCGGCCGGGTGTTCGTCGCGTCGCGGTGGCGGGTTGGTCGGCGTCGAGCTCGGTGAGCAGCTCTCCGACGCGCCGAGCGATCTCGTCGCGGGTGGCGCGGACTTCTTCGACGGGGCGGCCCTTGGGGTCCTCGAGCTCCCAGTCGATGTAGCGCTTGCCGGGGATGACCGGGCATTGATCGCCGCAGCCCATGGTCACGACCACGTCCGCGTGCTCGGCGAGCTCTCGGGTGAGCAGCTGTGGCCGACGGTCGCCGAGGTCGAGCCCGAGCTCGTGCATGACCTCGATCACCTCGGGATGAACGTGATCGGCTGGCTCGGTGCCGGCCGAGGCAGCGGCGTGGCGTCCTTGGGCTGCTCGCTCGAACAGCGCCTGCGCCATCTGCGAGCGCCCCGCGTTGTGAGTACAGACGAACAGCACGCGCTCCATCACCAGCGAGCTTATCGATTGACAGTCATCACTTCAATCGATATATGTATATAGATGGCCGTCGATCTGGAACTTACCCCGAAGGTCAAGCGGGCCGCGGGTGAGGCCTGCTGCGAGCCCGTGGTCTACCCCGACGTCGAGCGCGATCAGGCGATCCGAATGGCCGAGGTCGCGAAAGCGCTCGGCGATCCGGTTCGAGTGCAGCTGGTCGACGTGCTCCGCAAGCACGCGGGCAAGGTATGCGTATGCGAGCTCGTGCCGCTGTTCGATCTCTCCCAGCCGACCGTGTCGCATCATCTCAAGGTGCTGCGCGTGGCCGGAATCGTCGGCTCCGAGCGCCGGGGTTTGTGGGCCTACTACTACGTCATCCCCAACGCCCTGGAGGAGCTCTCCGAATGGCTGACTTGAAAACCGCGTGCTGCGCCCCGCAGACCCAAGCCTCGACAAACGCGCTGACGGCAAGCGTCGAGCAGTTACGCGAGACCGTCCGCGAGAAGTACGCCGCCGCAGCCCTGGCCGCCGCGTCGGGACCGGCCTGCGGTGGCGCAGCGGACGATGCCGGTTTGTTTGGCGCCTCGCTGTATGCCGACGCCGGTGAGCGCGATGGCCCGGAGGCCGCGCTCAATGCGTCACTCGGTTGTGGCGTTCCGACGGCGGTCGCGGATCTTCATCAAGGCGAGACGGTGCTGGACCTCGGGTCGGGCGCCGGCGCCGACGTGCTCATCTCCGCCCGCCGAGTCGGGCCTACCGGCAAGGCGATCGGCGTGGACATGACGGACGAGATGCTCGAGCTCGCGCGCGCGAACGCTCGCGACGCCGGAGTCCGGAATGTCGAGTTCCTGAAGGGCTACCTCGAGGACATCCCGCTCGAGGACGACACCGTCGACGTCGTGATCTCTAACTGCGTGATCAACCTGTCCGGCGACAAGTCACAGGTCATTCGCGAAGCGGCCCGTGTTCTCCGTGCCGGCGGACGGTTCGCCGTCTCCGACGTCATCGCCGACTCGAACATGGACGAGGCAACGCGCGCCGACATGGCCGCCTGGACGGGATGCATCGCCGGCGCCCTGACCGAGACCGAGTTCCGCTCCGCGCTCGAGACGGCCGGCTTCGGAGAGATTGAGATCACCGAGACCCACCGTGTCCACGAGCGCGCCGGCTCGGCGATCATTCGCGCCCGCAAGCTCTCGCCGTGACCGCCGAGCACGCCTGACGTACTATCGCTGCAGCTATCGATAGTCAGCGTCACGGCCTGCCGGTATCGCTGATCCTCGGGGTGTCAATGATCGCTGCCGGCGTCGTGTATCCGGTCACCGACGCAGCGCTGCATCACACCTCGCCGATCATGATCGCGACCCTTCGCGCGCTCGTTGGCGGCGCGGTGTTGACCGTGATGTTGCCGCTGATGCGAAGTCGCCTGCCGCGGACGCGTCGCCTGTGGCTCTGGGCGTCCGCGATCGGGTTCGGCAATACCACGCTCACACAGGTCGGCATCAGCGTCGGGACGGACCGCGCGGGCGCGGCCGTCGCGGCTCAGTCCTGCTGAACTCCTCGCCATTCTTCGTCGCCCTGATCGCTCGGTTCGCGCTCGACGAAGCGATAACACGACTGCGGGTTGCGGGGCTCGTGATCGGGTTCGGGGGGGTGCTGCTGGTCGTGTTCTCGGACCCTGGCAACATCGCTCACGGCTCCAGCCTCGCTATCGGGTTCGCGCTCGCTCTCCTGGGCGCACTCGGTTGGGCCGGCGGCGGGCTGGGGATGCGAGTCCTCACCCAGCGCGAGCCCGGCCTCGACATACCCGGCATCACCGCCGCGCAATTCCTCGCCGGAGCGGTTCCGCTCATACCGCTCGCGCTGTTAGCCGGAGGAACCACCGACTGGGCACGGGGTACGCTCGACCTGCAACTGGCATACCTCGTCCTCGGCGGCCAAGTCCTGGTCTACCTAGGATTCAACGCAGCACTCAGCCGCTGGCCGTCCACCCGCGTGTACGCCTGGACGTTCCTGGTCCCTGCGGTCGCGGTCGTCATCGAAGCCTTCCAGGGCCAGCTACCAGGCGTCGCGGGGACTATCGGGGTGGCGGTCGTGATACTCGGCGTCGCGATCGTCAACCACCCACGCGCCGAGCAACACCCGACCGAGCCGACCGAACTCCCGCCCATTGCAGAAGCGGCACTCCTGAGCGACAGCGAGCCGACGACCTGAGCGCCGTGCGCGCGGTCTCCCGCGTGGTCAGCCGCGTTTCAGCAGCCGTCCGACGGCGGCCATCATCTCTTCGGTCCGTTCGTCCTGCTGGCCGGCTTCGGCACCGATCACGCACGTGTGCGCATGGCCGTCGAGCAACCCGAGCGCGACCTTGTCGAGCGCGGCCTGCGCGGCGCTGATCTGGGTGAGGATGTCGATGCAATACCGGTCGTCCTCGACCATTCCCTCGATGCCCGCGGATCTGGCCCTCGATGCGCTTGAGTCGCGCGAGGAGCTGGTCCTTGGTGGCGGTATAGCCCCTGGTGGGTGTCTGAGTCTTCGGCATGCGCCGCAGTCTATCAGTTACCTCTACCCCCTAGGGGTATCTGGTAGTGTGCTGGTGATGAGCGTGTTCGACGTCGTCTGGCACGGCCTGAGGGACTCGTTCCTGATGGCGTGGGAGGTTTGGTGGGCGCTCGTGCTCGGCTTCGCGATCTCCGCGATCGTGCAGGCATGGGTGCCGCGCGAGCGGATCGAGGGGCTGATGAGCGGCTCTGGCGCGCGTTCGGTCGGTTGGGCGACCGGCCTCGGCGCCGCCTCATCGTCGTGCTCCTACGCCGCGATCGCGATCGCGAAATCCCTATTCCAGAAAGGGGCGAGTGCCGCCGCGGCGCTCGCGTTCCAGCTCGCTTCGACGAACCTCGTGTGGGAGCTCGGCCTGGTCCTGTGGGTGCTGATCGGCTGGCAGTTCACGATCGCCGAGTACTTCGGCGGGATCGTGATGATCGTGCTGATGACGGTGCTGCTGCGCCTGTTCGTCAGCCGTCAGCTCGAGCAGCAGGCCCGCGAGCACGCCATCGAGGCCGACACCGGCCACCAGCACCACATGGCCGGCGAGCAACTGTCCTGGCGCGAGCGGCTCACGTCGATCACGAGCGTGGTCGGACGTCGCGCACAACTTCCGCGGCGACTGGCAGATGCTCTGGAAGGAGATCGCGATCGGTTTCCTGCTCGCCGGCTACATCGCCCAGCTCGGCAACGGCTTCTTCAACAGCCTCTTCCTGACGGGCTCCCCAAAGCTCGTGCAGACGTTGTGGGGAGCGGTCATCGGGCCCGTGATAGCCGTGCTGAGCTTCGTCTGCTCGGTCGGAAACGTCCCGCTGGCCGCGGTGCTGTGGAGCGGCGGCATCAGCTTCGCCGGCGTGCTCGCGTTCCTGTTCGCCGACCTGATCATCCTCCCGATCCTCGCGATCTACCGCAAGTACTACGGCACCACGTTCACGGTCCGGATCACCGCACTGATGTTCGTCACGATGGTGATCGCCGCGCTGATCGTCGACGGCATCTTCAGCGCGCTCGGCCTGATCCCCACCGGACCGCGGCCGACCCGCGCGGACATCTTCAGCTCAATCCGCATCGACTACAAGCTCGCGCTGAACCTGCTCGGCGTCGCGATCTTCGCCGCCCTGTTCTGGCTCACCGCGCGCCGCGGCGCGACCGACCCGGTTTGCGGGATGAAGGTCGACCGCGACAGAGCCATCACGAAGGAACTTCGCGGGCGAGACCTACTACTTCTGCTCGACGAACTGCCTGCACGCGTTCGAATCCGACACCGACAAGTTCCTTATGCCGTCTCCGATTTCGACCCGGGAGATTGCATCAAGCTGATTTGATGTAGTTTGGTGGTCGTGTCGAGGGTCGGGATCGATCCCGGGGTCTCACCGCCGAGCTTTCTGGGGCTGGCGGGGCATCCGGTGCGATGGCGCTTGCTTAGCGAGCTGGCGCGGAGCGACCGGCGGGTTGGGGAATTGTGCTCGCTGCTCGCCGAGCCACAGAGCCTCGTCTCCTACCATCTCGCTCGCCTGCGGACCGAACGGGTTGTGTTCGGCCGACGGAGCACAGCGGACGGGCGGGACACCTACTACGTCCTCGATCTCGATCGCTGCGCGGAGCTGCTCGCCGGGGCTGGCGTCGCGTTGCATCCCGGGCTGCGACTCGAGCGACCAGCGCCTCCGCGAGCGGGGAGGCGTGGGCGCCCGGTGCGGGTTCTGTTTCTGTGCACCGGCAACAGCGCCCGCTCGCAGATCGCCGAGGCGCTGACCGAGCATCTCTCAGTCGGAGCGGTGGACTCCGTCAGCGCCGGGAGCGCTCCCAAGCCGCTTCATCCTAATGCAGTGCGGGTCCTGGCCGAGCGCGGGATCGATATCGCCGGCCGCGCCTCCAAGCACCTCGACGAGTTCGCCGGCAACCGGTTTGGGTACGTCGTCAGTCTGTGCGACCGGGTCCGGGAGGTCTGCCCGGAGTTCCCCGACCATCCCGACCTGATCCACTGGAGCGTGCCTGACCCCTCCCGTGAGGGCAGCTGTGATGAGGACAGCTTTCCCGCGTTTCAGCGGACCCTCGCAGAGGTCGAGACGCGGGTGGGGTTCCTGCTCGAACAGATCCACGTTCGCAACGAGACCGGATGACCGAGTCCGGGTCGCTGCCGCCAGGGCGCGTAGCGTCGTTGGGGACGGTCGCGCGGGAGTGGACACGGATCGGGCTGACCGGGTTCGGCGGCCCGCCCGCCCATATCGCGCTGCTGCGGCAGCTGATGGTCGACCGGATGGGCTGGATGGACGCGCGCGAGTTCCAGGACGCGAACGCCGCCTGCGGCCTGTTGCCCGGACCGGCCTCGACCCAGCTGTCGATCTTCTGCGCGTACCGTGTCGCGGGGCCGGCCGGCGCGATCGTCGGCGGGACTCGGGTTCATCGCTCCGGCGGTCGTCCTGATCCTCGCGCTGTCGCTCCTATTCCTCTCGAGCTCGCCGCCGCTGTGGGTCGCGCGGCGCCGGCGCCGGGGCGGGGGCGGCAGTCGCGGCCGTCGCTGTTCAGGCCGCCCGAGGGCTGATCGGTCCGAGCCTGGACCGGGCGCGAGTTGACCGGGCGCGGGTTGGCCGCTGGGTCGCCTATCTGGTGATCGGCACGGCGGCCGCGGCACTGCTCGGCTCCTACCTCGTGCTCGCGCTGCTGGCCTGCGGGTCCGTCGAGTTCCTGATCGCGCGTCGCCCGTCTGAGCTCGCTTCGCTCGGGCTGCTGGTGCCCGGGTCGGTGGCGGTCGGTGGGATCGGCGCGCTCGCGTGGACGGCGTTCAAAGTTGGCGCGCTGTCGTTCGGTGGGGGGTTCGTGATCATCCCGCTGATGCAGGGCGACGCGGTGCACACCTACCATTGGATGACCAACGCGGAGTTCCTCAACGCGGTCGCGCTCGGGCAAATCACCCCCGGGCCGGTCGTCGCGACCGTCGCCGCGGTCGGCTACGCCGCGCACGGCCTCGCCGGTGGTGTGCTGGCAGCGGTCGTGGCGTTCTCCCCTTCGTTCTCGTTCATCCTGATCGGCGGTCCGCCGGTTCGAGCGATTCCGGACCAACCAGAATGCCCGCGCGTTCCTCGACGGTGCAGGCCCGGCCGCGATCGGCGCGATCCTCGGCGCCGCGATCCTGCTGACCGGCGCATTGCGCGAGACCTGGCAGTTCGCCATCCTCGCGCTCGCCGCAATCGCGCTGCTCGCCGGAAAACGCGGGATCGTCGAAACGCTCGTCGCTGCCGGACTCCTCGGTGTCATCCTCGCGCTCGCCGGCGCACCCCTACCCTGACGGAACCGCCTCCGAATGCTCCCGAGTGTGCTGGATCTTGCGCTCGTGCGTAGTGGGAGTGATGATTGGTCTCATGCGTGCCATGCGTGGCGTCGTCGGGTGGATGACGGCGATGCTGGCGGTCGCCGGCTTACTGAGCGGGTGCGGCGTTACCCGAGCTTCGGTCGATCCTTCCGGATCGGTGTCGCGCCATCCGGATTCGGGGCTGAACGGGCGGGTGCTCATCGGCCCCGCCTGTCCGATCGCGGGCGTTGGGGAGAAGTGCTTCCGGCCCTACAAGGCGACTATCGCGATCCGCGCCGCCGGGAACGGAAGATTAGTGGCGAAAGTGCGGTCCTCAGCCAACGGACGGTTCCGGGTTACGCTCGTGCCCGGGACGTATCGTCTGATACCGCAGACGGGCCGGCCCTTTCCGCGTGCCTCTGCGCAGACGGCCACGGTTCGTGGCCACCGGTATACGAACGTCGTTGTCTACTACAACGGGGGCCTCCACCCCGCGCCGATGTGATCGACGCGGGGGGAAGAGCTTCGGGTTTCGCCTCAGGTAAGACTCAGCGCCTCCCGCCACGGTTGCCGAAGGGGATCCGCCACACCCCCCGACCGTGCGTGGCCGCGTACAGGTAGCCCTCGGGACCGATCGTGATGTTGTTCAGCGACGCGTTCGGGAGCCCGGTGCCGAGCCGGTACCAACGGGTCCGGGAGCCCTGCTCGGTCTGGGCGGTGTACGCCCCGCCGTCCGTCGCGAGCGCGAGCCTCCCGTGGAACTGAACGAGCGCGTCCGACGCGATGTCCGGAAGGTTTCCGGAGATGTCGGTCCACGACTGGCCGCCGTTCTCGGTCTCGAACACGTGACCGACGCCGCCACCCGGGATCCAACGCCGTGAGTAGCCGTTGAACACCACCCACGCACGCGCTGGGTCGCGCGGGTCGACCGTGATCCCGGCGATATACCGGTCGGGCAGGCTCGAGACGTCGAGCTGATGCCAAGTGCCGCCGTAGTTGGTGGCGATGCCGCGATTGAACGTTGGGCCAGGGTTGCCGTTAGTGACCCACGCGTCGTAGATGATCCCGCCATTGTCAGCCGAGGTGACCGCGGTGGCTGACGTTCCCGTCGCCCGTGTCGTACAGGTCCTGCCACGAGCACGAGCTGATCGTGCAGGTCGTGTTCCAGCCTGCCTTGGTGATCCACACGTACTGTCCACCGGACACCCATGTGTTCGGGTTGTTCTGGTCGGGGACGAGCGGCGTCTGGAATCGCGAGTTCGGATCGCAGTCCGAACGCGGGCCGCCGGGGAGACCAGCCTCCTCCTGTCCGAGGCACATCGGCGTGATGTAGCTGTCGAACGTGTGCCCGCCGTCGGTCGTCGAGTACATCAACCCGTACGCGTACTCGCCGACCATCGTCGTGGCCGCGTTGGTCGGCGGCACGATCACGTCGAACCCGTCGCCGCCGGCCGGCTCGATCATCTGGCTCGCGCCGGTGAAATCGAACGACGTCCCGTTGTCCTGGAGGCCGCCCCACACACCGACGCCACTGCCCCGACTGCCGAGCAGCCCGGCGCGGGCGTCGTAGTACTGCCAGTCCGACAGCGTTGAGTTGAGATCTGCCCAGCCGCCGTACTGCTGATCGTCGGACAGCGGCCGGCTGTAGACGCCGCCGTCGTTGCCGATGACGATCTTCCCGTCGGAGATCATCATCGCGTGCTGGTCGGGATGCGTCGTATTCGGGCACCCCGCCGCGGTGTTGTTGCACGCCAGGCCGTAGTTCCAGTACGGGCTGGCGGTGTTCCACGTGTTCCCTCCATCGGTCGACTCGAAGACCTCCTCGAGTCCCGCGTACACGTGGTCCGGGTTGTTCGGGTCAACCGCGAGGTCCTGGTTGTACCAGGCCTGGATCCCGACGCCATACCCGGAGCCGACGGGCAACGCCGACCCTGAGGCGGCGAGTTTGGCCTCGTCGCCGATAAGCACCCACGGACCGGCGACGCTGGCCGGCGAGCCGGTGCTCACGAAGATGCCCTGGAGCGAAGTCTCATCGCCCGCGGCGAGCTCCGAGACCGACTGCACGATCGCATAGAGCTTCGTGCCGTCGGCCGAGTACGCGAACGTCGTCCGGCCGACGTCCGATGCGTTGATCGCGCCGGTGATCGTGACCTTCGAGAAGCTCAGACCGCCGTTGGTCGACTGGTAGAACCCGTTGTTGCCGGTGTTCCCGGGGCCATGCCACCCGATCGCCGCGATCACCTGACGGTCGTGCGTTCCGGGCACGAACGCCACACTCGTGACCTGCTGGTCGTAGGGCGGGTTGTCGTTGGCCCCGGCCGGCTGAAGGACCGGCGTCCACGTGTTTGAGTGCGCCGCCAGCCGGAACAGCCCGTTGTCGGTCGCGGCCAGCGCGTCGCCGGCCTGGTCGAAGATGATCCTGAACACCGTGGTCGAGACGATCGGATCGGTGCCGTTCGAGCTGTCGCCGACGCGCTGCCAGCTCGTGCCGTCGTTGGTCGAGCGGTAGATGCCCGTGCCGGCGTACGAGTCAGACGAAAGGTTGGCCTCGCCCGTACCGACCCAGATCGAGCCGTCGACTGGGTCTACGGTGAGCGCGCCGATCGACAGCGAGGGCATCGAGTCAAAGACCGCCGTCCACGTCTGGCCCTGGTTACGCGAGCGCCACACCCCTCCGTCGGCCGTCCCGGCGAACCAGCTCCCGTCCGGGGCGGTGATCAGCGACGTCACGCGGCCGCCGACGATGCCGAATCCGGCGCCGGCGTTGGACTCGAGCGGATCGTCATAGCCGGCCGGTTCGGCGTTGTAGGGCTGCGTGGTGAACTGCCGCCAGCCCGGTCCGATCTCACCGAGACCCTGGGCCTGCTGTTGCGCGCTGATCAGCGCCTGCCCCGAGACGAACTGAGCCGGGGCCGTGCGCTCGAAGTCGTAGTCGCCCGACTCGTCCGCCTCGTCGTTGTCGGGTATGTGGTTGGTCGACGACGTGTCGTCCTGCGCCTGGACCGCGCCCGAGGCGAGCATCGAATGGAGCGTCCGCTCCCTCGCCGCCGCACCACGAACCGGATTACGGGCCAACGCAACTCCAGCCCCGCCCAACGACAAAAGCCCCACGCACACGACAGACCCGATGAATCGCGACACGATCCGCTGCATGTAAATCCTCCCCACGACATCGACGGCCGCACCGGCACGGCGGCTTTGAACCTGCGGACCGGCGGACCAGTCCGCCGGCGGCGGAGAACCTAACACACCCAGTCGCCGGGGATAGCCGTCAAGGGCGCACCACAGAAGCTCGCGGTTCACTTGACGTCAATCCACATTGACCGGACTTCGCTCCTGCTCTGACACTGGATGCGCCTTGTGGGTGCTGGAGGCTTGACCGGTGACTGCGAGTCGGTCGGGCGGCGCCAGCGCGACGGCACCTCGTCGCCGCCGCTCCGCGGTCACGACCGTGGATCGGCGGAGGCACATCGGCCCGAAAGGAGCGCGGCTGACGTGTGAATTCGCAGCAGCAACAACCGATCGCACGCGGCCGAAAGTAAGTAAACGCTTATGTTTGACATGACTGTTCCGACAGGAATATGTTTCCGCTTACTAAAGACACATTCTGCAGGCACCGTGGGGCCCTGCTCGGAGGGAGGCGTGCATGCGTAAGACCGTGCTGCGAAAGCGGCTCGTGGTCCTGTCATTTTCCGTGGTGTTGCTCGGCGTCGTTGGTGCTGCGCCGGTGGCCAGCGCGAGTGCCAAGAAGGTCCAAGCCCACGCGGCCAGCAAGACAAGCTTTGGTCCTTCCTCGCCGACGTTCGTCGGCCCTGCGGCGACCGGCTGCAAGAAGGGCTGCTCGCTGCTCACCGGTCCGTTCATCGCGACCTCGACCACGTCGGCGTCGGCCAACGCGACGGCGAGCCCGAACGCCGCAGCCGGATTGTCCGGTCCGCACGCGATGCCGGGACCGACGGCCGCGAGCCTAAGAGCGGGGTCGGTGCGCGCGGCGGCGACGGCAGATGCAGCGCCCACGCCGATCATCCCGACGGTCCGGTGCCAACCGCTGGGCGCGGGATGCGACAGCATCAGCACGTCGGCTGGTGGGGCGACCGGCGTGAAGGGGCTGAACGCCGTCGATAGCGGCTCGCTAGCCACCAACCCCAACGGCGATATCGAGCCGCCAGATCAGGGGTTGTGCGCGGGCAATGGCAACGTCGTCGAGACCAACAACATCGGCGAGATCATGGTGTTCAACACGGCGCTGAAGCGCCAGTCCGCACCGATCTCTCTGGACACGATCATGGGGCTCAGCAGCCGGGCGTGGAGCAGCGGCGGCGATCCGTCGTGCGAGTTTGACTCGAGCAATGGTGGGCACTGGTTCTTCACGGAGATCGTCTCGGCGAGCGCCGAGGCGGCCGGCGGCGCGTTCACCGGCTGCTTCTCGGCTGTCGCCAACAGTTGCTACGAGGGCATCGCGGTGAGCCAGGGCTCCAATCCGCTCGGCCCCTACTACGTGTACTACCTCAACGCCAACTACAACCCCAAGGAGCCCGGCGCTCCCTCGCTGCTGAACGACTTCGCGAAGATCGGTGTGACCCGGGACGCGTTCCTGGTGTTCTACGACGAGTTCCCGCTCCTCGGAGGAGGGTTCGGCGGTGGCGGCTTCAACGGGGCTCAGGAGTTCGCCTTCGATAAGAACGCGCTCGAAAACGGCCGTCGCGTGACGCTGGCAGACGGGGGTCCGAACCCCAAGTTCAACGTGGCGATCGAGAACATGGGCCTGCTCGCGACCCCGGATGGGACGTGCGCGGGCACTAGCGCGGCCACTGCGGGCATCTTTTGCTGGTCGGCGGTGATCCCCGCGCAGCCGGCCGACGGCGGTCAGTACGACAACCACTACGGCGGGTCCGGGTTCATGGTCAGCGCCCTGGACTTCGAGAGCTTCTTCGGGAACCCCTCCGCGGGTGACAACCGGGTGGCGGTCTGGGACTGGACCGGGCTCAGCAACCTCAACAGCAGTGGCTGCGGTAGCTGCAGCGGCGTCAATTTCGGCGGCCAGGTGTTCACGGGACAGCCGTACTACGGCCCAGAGAGCCTCCTCGGGGTTGGCAACCTGTCTGCGCAGAAAGCGGGGCCGATTCCGCTGGGTGACGAGTGCGGTGCCGCCGGCCTGAGCACAGGTAGCCCCCCGCCAGCATCCTGTCCCGAAGGCGGCATCAATCCCAACGCCGACAACATGACCCAGGTCTCGCAGGGTCAGGGCCAGCTGTGGAGCGCCCTGCCGACCGAGGTCAACCAGACGTTTAATTCCGGCAACGAGATCCACAATGGTGCGGCGTACTGGGTGGTCGGCACCCGCTCATTCGACAAGACCGGCCTGTTCACGATGACAAACCAGGGGTACGTCTCGGCGGCCCACGAAGACATCGAGTTCCCTGCCATGGCCGCTGAAGGCACCGGCGGCAACGGCAAGGCCCTCATGGATTTCACGCTGAACGGCAACGGTGGACCAACCGGTGCCGACCGCGGCGGCTTTTTCCCGAGCACCGCCTACGGCCGGCTGACCGCCACCTCGCTCGGCCTGACGGGTTCGACGATCAACATCGCGGACCTCGGGCAGTCGCCGGAAGACGGATTCGGCGAGTACCAGGGCTTCCCTGGCCCGACTAGGCCCCGTTGGGGCGATTACAGCTGGGCGATCTACCCGGGGTCCGGCGATCGGATCTATTTCGCCACCAACTACATCCAGTCCCCCAACTGCACCGGCAGTGCGTTCACGCTGACGATCGGAACCTGTGGCGGGACGCGGGACGGCTTCGCGAACTGGGGGACCTCGGTCAACTACGTCGTGCCGTAGGTCTGTAGGGCCACAGGGCGCGGGCCGAGCACGGTCCGCGCCCGGCGCCGATGAGAAATGGATGGCGGTGCCGTCTATAACTTCCGTGAGCGCTTCTAGGATGCCCACGATGGCGGTGCTGTGCGTTCGGGGACCGCTGCGCAAGCTCGCGGGCGGTCGCGGGGAGCACGAACTCGAGGGCGGGACGGTCATCGAGCTGCTTCGGGCGCTGGAGCTTCGCCATCCGGAAATCGGCGGATGGATTGTCGATGAGCGTGGCCGGATCCGCCGCCATATCAATGTGTTCGTCAACGGCGAGCGCGGGGACGAGACGACGCCGGCGCGGTCAGGGGACCGTATCGAGGTGGTACCGGCGATAACAGGAGGCTGAGACGTTGACCGAGTTGGTGGTCGGGACGAAGAAGGGCCTGTTTCTCCTCGAAGGCGATCCAGGTGATGGCGTTGAGGTCAAGACGCGTGCGTTTGCGGGCGAGCCGGTCGACTTCGCGACGCGGGATCCTCGCAGCGGGCGGCTGCTCGCGACGGTGACCTCGCCGTTCTACGGGCCGAAGATCTTCTACACCGACGACGATCCCGGGGGGGAGTGGGAGCAGGCCGACGGGGTCGCGCTGCCCGAAGGGGGCGATCAGGCGCTCGAGCGGATCTGGGTGATCGCCCCCGGCGAGGCCGACGGCACCCTCTATGCCGGGGGAGATCCCGGGGTCCTGTTCGAGAGCGACGACGGCGGAGCGAGTTGGCAGATCAACGCCGGACTGTGGGAGCAGCCCTCGCGCGGGGAATGGCAGCCGGGTGGTGGTGGGTTGTGCCTGCACTCGATCTGCACCTGGCCGGGAGATCCCGACAGGCTGGCCGTCGCCGTCTCGGCCGCCGGGATGTGGCTGACCGAGGACGGCGGCCGGACCTGGCGTCGCGGCAACGAGGGGCTCAACCCGGGCTACCTGCCGGCGGAGGCGCTGAAGGACGAGAACGCCGGCCGCTGCGTGCACCACGTCGAGCGGGCGCCCAAGCAACCCGATCGGATGTTCATGCAGTTCCACGGTGGTGTGTTCCGCTCCGACGACGCGGGCGACAGCTGGAGCGACATCGGCGGCGGTGGACTCCCGTCTGACTTCGGCTTCCCGCTGGCGGTCGACCCAGCCGATCCGGACTGCGCCTACGTGATCCCGCTCGTCGCCGACGTGGATCGCGTTACCCCCGACGGCCGGGTGCGCGTCTACCAGACACGCGACGCCGGCGCCAGCTGGACGGCGTTGGGGGACGGCCTGCCGGCGGAGCACGCCTACCTGACCGTGCTGCGGCAGGCGTTCAGCCGCGCCGGACAGGGCGAGCAGCTCCAGCTCTACTTCGGCGCGACCTCCGGCGACATCTTCGGCTCGGGCGATGCCGGCGCCACCTGGAGCACGGTCGCGACCCGCCTGCCGCCGGTGTTCTCGATCGTCGCCATCTAACGAGCACCGAACCGGAGGGCTCGACACGATCGACCGCGCCGAGCACGGCTTAGCCGCCGATGTAGGACATCTCGATCTTTGATCGCTGCTTTGTTTGGGCGCGGCGGAGGTCTGAGTAGCGGTCGGCGCGGCGTGCCCATATGGAACACAAGTGCGTGGAAAGCTCCTCGTCGGTTGGGTCGTCGTCGCGCAGGAGGGAGCGTAGGTCGTGGCCGTGCGCTGCGAAGAGACACGTGTAGAGCTTGCCGTCGGCCGATAGCCGCGCTCTGGTGCACGCGCCGCAGAACGGCTGCGTCACCGAGGCGATCACGCCGATCTCGCCTCCATCGTCGAGGTAGCGGTAGCGACTGGCGACCTCGCCGGGGTAGTCGGGCTCGAGTGGTTCAAGCGCCCAGCGTTCATTGATCGTGGCGATGATTTCGGCTGCCGGGACGACATCGTCCATCCGCCAGCCATTGGTCGTGCCGACGTCCATGTACTCGATGAACCGCACGATGTGCCCGCTGCGACGGAACCGCTCGGCCATCTCGATCACGCCGTCGTCGTTGACGCCACGTTTGACCACCATGTTGATCTTGACGGGTGTGAGCCCGGCCGCGGCGGCGGCATCGATCCCAGCCAGAACGCGCGCGACCGGGAAATCGACGTCATTCATCGCGGCGAACGTGCGATCGTCGAGCGCGTCAAGGCTCACGGTCACGCGAGAGAGACCCGAGGCCTTGAGCGAGTCCGCTCGGGACGCGAGCGCCGACCCATTAGTGGTCAACGCAACATCGCTGATCCCGTCGATGTCGGCGACCATCGCGACGAGCCGCTCGAGGTCACGGCGCAACAGCGGCTCGCCCCCGGTCAGCCGAATCTTCGAAACCCCTGGGCATGCAGTAGGTGCAGCGGAAGTTGCACCGGTCGGTGACCGAGATCCGCAGATCGCGCAGCGGCCGGGATCGGGTGTCACGCACAGGTTCCATCCTCGCGCGGGCTCAGGTCCAGGGGTTGACGATGATTGCGATGTCGACGACGAACAGCACTATCACGATGTCGTTGAGCACCGCGTTGCCTGGGAGTCCGGGCGCGAGCTGCACGATCCCCCAGAGCGCGAACGCGCTGACCAGAATCGACCGCGTGAGGAGCTCGCGTGGCTGTTCGTGGTGCGCGATCACGTGCGCTAGGTATGCCCCGGCGGCTAGGAACAGCGCCGCTCCCTCGAGCGCCCGAGCGAACGATCCGCCCCAGGCCGCGCGCACGCCAACCGCGACCAATCCCGTGCCCACACTGGCGGCGATCAGTCCGCCGGCAAGGTGGCGCAGCTGCGTTCGATGGGCTCTCACCAGCCGATCGGACGGCCGGCTATGGGCTGCGCTTGTAGTAATCGGTGTTGATCTGGGCGTATTGCTGCCACTCGTCGGGCAGCTGATCCTCTGCAAAGCAGGCGTCGACGGGGCACGCCTCGACGCAGGCGTCGCAGTCGATGCATTCCTCGGGATCGATGTACAGCTGCGCCTCGTCGTCGAACCCCGGCTCGTCCTGGGTCGGGTGGATGCAGTCGACCGGACAGACCTCGACGCACGAGAGATCCTTGGTCCCGATGCACGGCTCGGCGATCACATACGTCACTGGCTGATTCTCCTGACAAATTCGGAACGGGCCAACCCGCGAACTGTTGCACTTGAACCATGGTTGAAGTCAAGCAGCTGCGGTCGGGCGGCCTCGGCCCCCCGACCGCGCGGGGGTGTGCTCGCGAAGTGGCAGCACGCGATCGTCGAACATGTGGCAGACGTCGATCGTGTCGCAGTTGCACTTGCTGCACATCTTCAGCACGCGGCGCACGGACGTCGCCCTGGCGATCAGATCGTCGAGCTCTGGCAGCTTGAGCACGGCGAGCTGGCGCAGCCGCTCGTGCGCGGGCGCCTCGCGTGATCCGAGCAGATCGCGGATCTCCTCGAGTGTGAACCCAACCCGCTGCGCGGCGTCGATGATCGCCAGCCGGCGAAACACGTCCTCCGTGTAGCGGCGCTTGCCCGCGACGCGTCCTGGTTCGGGAAGGAGCCCACGGCGTTCGTAGTAGCGGATCCGCGACGTGCTCATCCCGACGCGGTCTGCCACCTCGCCAATCGCCAGCTGTCGCATGACCTCGTCCAATGTTGCGTCGCTCGGCTTGACTTGAACCCGACTTCAAGCGCAAGGCTACCGATCTCGGCCGCTCCTGGCTGGCGGTAGGGGCCGAGGCTAGTGACGAGGGGTCAGGCTGTGCAGGCCACAGCCACAGCGAGCGCATCGCAGATTTCCCGCATCCGCTCGTCGCTCAGCCTGCCCAGGCGCTCTACGAGCACCGCGACCGAGACGCTCTCGACCGAGTCGAGATTCACCGCCGAGGGTCGCGGGATCGGATCTTCTCCGGGATCAAGCACGACCTCACTCGGGATGCCGCGGATTGTGGTCGTGCACGGCCCGACCAGCGCTCGCCGCAGTCGCGGAATCGCGGCATCCCGGGAAAGCACGACGACGGGCCGACGACCCACCTCGGCAAGCTCGCACCACCAGACCTCGCCTCTCGCCGGCAGAGCGGTCACGACGCGCCGGCGACGTTGCGGAACGATGCAAGGTCACCCCAATCATCGGCCTCGTCGATCGGGTGTTCGTCATAGGCGGCGTAGGCAGCGTCGATCTCGACCTCACGGTGCCGCGCTAACAGCGCCGCGAGTGCCTCGTCCATGAGTGCGGAGTCCGCTAGTTCCGAGCGCATCCGTCGCGCGTTCTCGAGCAGCTCCTGGTCAACCGTCGTGCTGATTCTCACCCGAGCCATGCCACGATCGTACCACGAATATGCCACAAGCCATCGCACTTCCACCGATGCGGCTGTTGCCGCCGCGCTCGGAGCGCATGCGCGCTGCTCGAACGGTGTGGGAGACTCCTTGCCGTGTCGGCTGGGATCAGGCCCGTGTTCTCGGTCGTTGCCGCGGCGGCTCTGGTCAGCCTGTTGGCATTCGCGGTTGGATCTGGACCGCTGGTGTCAGGCGCGTCGGGTGCCACGCTTCGATCGTGTTCGACGTACCCGAGGCCCGGCACGTTGGCGCCCCGAGGAAGCTCGGTCCCGAGGTCGGTCCTAGGCAGGTACGGCTTGTTCCGACGGGGCCAACTAGCCGATGACCGGCTCGTGCTCGGGAAATTGAAGGCAACGCTGCCGGCGTCGGGGATCGTGAGTTCAGGGATCCGGCTACTCGGCCGAGCCGGCGATCGTAGGCGGCTGTACGCGATCCCGGCCGAGCACTTCCTTCCCTACCGAATAGCGCCTCTGCGCTGCTTGTCCGCGAGTCAGCGTCAGATCGAGCGGAACCTGCTGCCATCGCTGCGTCGCGACTACGCACAGCCGGCGGTGTGTGTCGCCGAGGTCGGCGGTGACCATCCCGGGGCCACTCCCGTCGAGAAATGCGCACCTCTGTTCGGAACCCAGGACGCGATGCTCGGAACCGTGGCGACACCGTTACTCGGGCTGGCCCCAGACGGCGTCCCCGCAGTGACCGCCCGCTTCCTGAGTGCCCCCGCCCGGACGATCAGCGTCCGTCACAACTTCTACGAGATCGTCGCTCGGTCGCCGGCGGCGACGCCGTGCGGGGTCGAGTGGCTGGATGTGTCAGGCAACGTCGCGAGGTCGATAGCGGGCTGCAACTACCAAAACGCCGAGGTCGTCCCGCTGATCAGCTATCGAATCTATGCGGTCCACGAGCTCATCGCGCTTCGCGCGGACGTGAGCGAGATGGCCGGAGCCATCGGTGCCGGCAATCTCGCTGAGGCTGAATCGGACTGGTTGACCGCGCACGTGGCGTGGCTCGAGATCGGCCAGGATGACGGTCCCTACGGCTGCTTCGGCGATCTCGGCGCCGAGATCGACGGAACGGCGTCGGGTCTCGTCGGCGGCACCGCCAGCCCCGAGTTCACGGGCTTTCACAAGATCGAGTTGGACCTCTGGACAAACGGGAACCTGACGGCAGCGGCCGCGGACACCGCAACCTTGCAGCAACTCGTCAAGACACTGGTGGCGACCCCGATCGGGACCGAGCTTCCCGTGACTCAGGCCGGCATCGCGAGCTGGGTCCTGCGCCCGCACGAGATCCTCGAGGATGCGATGCGCGACACGCTCACGGGCGATGACGAGTACGGCAGCGGGACCTCCCTCGCTTCGATCACAGCCGACGTCTCAGCGGTCCGTGAGCTGCTCGGTCTGCTCGCCCCCGTCCTGGATCCGCTCGCGCCGCACCTCGTAGCGCGCGCGAACGGACAGCTGAACGCGGTCGTTGCCGCAATCGATCAGGCCGAGACGGGCGGCGCTTCGGTCGCCATCACCGATCTCCCGACCGTCGCCCGCGAGCGGGTCGATGCAGCCGTCGGCGCGACCCTGGAGACCCTCGCGCTGATCCCGAATCTCCTCACGAGCACCGGTGACGTTGCACCGCTGACCTAGCCCGGCGATTCACAGAACGGTCGGACTCCGCGAAGCGTGCAGCATCGAGGAGAGCATTTGGGATCATCCGCGGTGAGTATGAGCCTGGACCGCCGTCAGTTTTTTACCCGCACCGGCGCCGCCGCGGTTGGCGTCGCGGGAGCGCTCGGCGCGTCGGGCATCGCGGAGGCCGACGCCAAGCGGGGCGGGAAGCACCCCTCAGCAGGTGCCACCGATCCACTTCTGGCTGACGGAGCCCTCCAGAAAGCCGTCGTCAGCGACCCGTCCGCGCGTCTGCCGGCGGTCCGGTTCCACGGCCGCCATCAAGCCGGTATCACCAACGCGCCGCCGCCAGCCGCCTGCTTCGCGGTCTTCAACGTCACCGCCGGCACGCGCGGTGCGCTGATCGGCACGCTCCAAACGCTGACCAAGCGGACCCGGTTCCTCACCCACGGCGGCGTGCCGGTTGACCTCGGCACGGTCTCGCCGCCGTCCGACAGTGGCACGCTCGGCCCCGACATCCCGCCAGACGGGCTGACGGTCACGGTCGGACTCGGCGCCAGCCTGTTCGAGAATCCCGCCTTCGGGCTGGCCGACAAGAAGCCCAAGCGGCTGACCGCGATGACTTCGTTCCCCAACGACAACCTGCAGCCCGACATCACCGGCGGCGACATTCTGCTCCAGATCTGCGCCGGCCAACCGGACACGGCGATCCACGCGCTGCGCGACATCGCCAAGCACACTCGGGCCGGCATGCAGATCGCGTACCGGATGGACGGATTCCAGGCGTCGCAGCGGCCCAACGGGGTGCCGCGCAACCACTTTGGGCACATGGACGGGATCGCCAACCCGAACGTGGCGGACCCGTACGTCGCCGACCGGCTGCTATGGGTCACCGACAAGACCGATGAACCCGCGTGGGCGCGCGGCGGCACCTATCACGTGTTCCGCATCATCCGGATGCTCATCGAATTCTGGGACCGAGTCGCCCTGAACGAGCAGCAGACCATGATCGGTCGCTACCGCGCGTCAGGCGCGATGCTCGGCACGACGTCGATCACGGACGTGCTGGACTTCGCCAAGGACCCGAAGGGCAACATCATGCCGCTCACCGCGCACATCCGGCTGTCGAACCCGCGCACCAAGGCGACCGAGAACAGCCGCATCTTGCGCCGCGGCTACAACTACGACAACGGCATCGACCTGGCCGGGAACCTCAACATGGGATTGCTGTTCAACTGCTTCCAGCAGAATCTCGTTCGCCAGTTCGTCGCCAACCAGAAGAGGCTGATCGGCGAGCCGATGGTGGACTACATCTCCCCCGTCGGAGGCGGTTACTTCTTCGCCGTGCCCGGCGTTCAGGACGCCAGCGATTGGTACGCGCGGCGGCTGTTCGATTGACGTTTTGCCTCGTTGACGCAAGCTGATCCCAGAGCACTTCGACGTCCGTTGGATCGCTCGAGGAGACGAGGGCTGGGACGATCAACCCGGCCATGCCGCGTGGCCGCTTGAACCTGCGACTCAAGAGTGCGTAGGGCGCCCGGTTGTATGAACCTTGGTCACGTCGTCGCCAGTTCACCGGCCACGGTAGCGTCGCGTGCCTCGGACTGGCAAGCTTTCGGAAATGGCCCGGTCATCTGCCAAGCGTCTCTCGAGGAGCTCGTACGCTGGGTCGGCTTCCGCTCGATCGTGGAGAGGGGGTGGCGCGATGAGGATTCGCTGAGCGACTGTCGTCGCGGCCGCCCCGTCGGGGTGGCGAATGGTCCCCTCGTCCTCTTTCGAAAAGGAGCAGGTAGATGGCAGAAGTTGCTGTGGGCAACGTCGATGGCGTGCTCGCGGAGGTTCGCGAGCTGGCGCAGGCGCTGATCGCGCCTGGCGCCGCTGCGATCGACCGCGATTCGCGGTTCCCCGATGAGCAGCTGAGCGCGCTGGCTCAGGCCGGCGCGCTGGGCCTGTTGGTGCCGTGTGAGCTGGGTGGTGCGGGCGCCGGGTTGGTGGCCCTGGCTGATGTGTGTGAGGCGGTCGGCGGGGCGTGTGCTTCGACCGGGATGGTGTTCCTCATGCACAACGTGACCGTGGCGACGGTCGCCGGTGGCGGCGGACCGTCCGCGGCGCGGCTGCTCGTGGAAATGGCGAGCGGCGAGGCGCTCGGCACTTTGGCATTCAGCGAGCGTGGTACGGGCGCGCATTTCTATGCCCCTGAGCTCCGGGCTGAGCGTCGTGACGGCTTGGTACGTGTGAGTGGTCGCAAGGCGTTTGTCACCTCGGGCGGCCATGCCGATGCGATGTTGCTGCTTCTGCAGGGCGAGGGCGAGGGCCTGGATTGCTATGTGGTTGGCAAGGATGCTCCCGGGGTGCGTTTTGAGGGGCGCTGGGAGGGCCTGGGGATGCGCGGGAACTCGAGCATCGCGGTCGAGTTCGAGGATGTCGTGCTCGACGGTGACGCGCTCATCGGCGAGGCGGGCGGTGGAGCCGGCCTGGTGTTCGGCGTTGTCGCCCCGACGTTTCTGGTGGGGTTGGCGGCCGTGAATGTCGGGATCGCGCAGGCGGCATTGTCGGCCGCGCTCGAGCACGCCAAGTCCCGGCGCTATCCGGACGGCAGTGCGCTGGTGGAGGTCGCAACCGTTCAGCACGCGCTGGCGAACATGGACATCGACGTCCGTGCCGCCCGGGCACTCCTGCACGAGGCGGCCCACCTCGGTGACATTGGTGCTGAGGAGGCGCTGGTGGCGTTGATGGAGGCCAAGGTGTTGTGCACGGATGTGGCGGCGCGGGTGACGCAGGGTGCGTTGGAGGTGTGCGGCGGGCAGGGATACACGCCCGCGCTCCCGATCGAGCGTCACCTGCGCGACGCTCGGGCGGGCGCGGTGATGGCACCGACCAACGGGGTGCTGCGGACCTGGTCGGCGAAGGCGATCGCGGGGCTTCAGGTCCCATGAGCGGCGCAGAGCTGAGACTGGGCGCGGTGGCCTATCACCCGCGGATCGTGACTATCTGGGAGCGGTTCCGCACGTATTTCGCCGATGCCGGGGTGCCGACCGACTACATCCTGTACTCCAACTACGAGCGACTCGTCGAGGCGGTGCTCGACGGGACCGTCGAGATCGGCTGGAACACGAACACGGCCTACGTCGCGCTCGATCACCGGGCGCGCGGCCGGGGGGGCGGGTCGCGAATCCTCGGGATGCGTGATGTCGACCGCGACTGGGCGACGGTGTTGGTGACGCGCAAGGGACAACAGCTGGGCAGCGTCACCGAGCTGAACGGACGGGTCCTGGCGCTGGGGAGCCGCGACTCCGGCCACGCGGCGATCCTGCCGCTGCACTACCTGGCCAGGGATGGCCTGGACGTGGCGAGCTGTCGGCTGCTGCGGTTTGACACCGATATCGGCAAGCACGGCGACACCGGCGATTCCGAGCTGGACGTCGTGCGTGCGGTCGCTGATGGCGAGGCGGACGCCGGCGCACTCTCCGCCGCGTACTTCAGCGCGTTTCGAGCCGAGTCGATGGCCGCGGTCGCCGACCTAGAGGTAGCCTGGCGCAGCCCCGCTTACTACCACTGCAACTTCACGGTCCTCGACTCAATGGACCGCGCGGTATCGGCGCGATGGTCGCAAGCCCTGCTGGCGATGGACTACGACGATCCCAGCCTGAGGCCGGCGATGGACCTCGAAGGAGTGCGACGCTGGTATCCAGGGGATCGCGAGGGATACATGTCGCTGCAGACGGCGATGCGCGAACAGGGGCTGCTCTCGTGACCGTCGACCGCCGGCAGGCGACTCATCGGGTCGATGCCGAACAGCTCGAGCTCGGCGGTGGCCTGGAGGTGCTGCTGGCGGCGGCGTTTGAGCGTGTGCCGCCCGGCGGCGTTCTGGAGGTCAGGACGCCGTCGCGCACGGTCGCCCTGGAGCTTCCCGGTTGGGCACGACTCGCCGGCCATGAGCCCGTCGACGAGATCAGCCGGGCGGACGGATGGGTCGTCGCGATCCGCCGCGGCCGCTTCACCAGAATCCTGGCCGGGCCGCTCCCACCGCGCGAGGCTCCCCCATCGCTAAGTGACGGAGCGCTGCACACCGCTGACTGGCGCGGCGGAGCCTCCCCGCCGGAGCCCGATCATCGCGCAGGATTCGCGCCTCTCGGGGCCGTGCCCGAGACCGGCGCGCCCGCGCACCACTGGGCGCTCAGCCGCCGCGACGCGATCTGGGCCGACGACGTCGGCGAGCTCGTGGACCAGGCGTCCGCCCAGCAGTGGGACGCCTCCCGCGACATCCCCTGGGAGGCAGCGCAGGGCCTGGACGACACGACCGAACGGGCTGTGGCGCAGGTCATGACGTTCCTGGCTCAGAACGAATACGCCGCGCTGTACGTGCCCGCCGGGTTCCTACCGCAGGTCAACCCGCAACTAGTCGAACTGGTCCTATGGCTCGGCAGCCACATCCACGACGAAGCGCGCCACATCGAGGTGTTCACCAAACGTTCGCTCGCCGGTGGGCATCACGGGTACGCGCTGGCGTCCACCGAGCTGTCCCTGAGCACGTTGCTCGACGAGCACGACTTCACCTCCTCCTCCCTACTACTCAACGTGCTCGGCGAAGGCACCTTCCTAGATCTTCTGCGCTTCATCGAGAACCACGCCCCGGACGCCGCCACCGCCGCGGCCGCCAGGCTCGCGCACCGCGACGAACGCCGACACGTCCACTTCGGCATCTCGAACATCAAACGCACCGTTTCTATCGACCCGGACACGGTGGGGCCGCTCGTCGCAGCCGCCGAGGCGCGCGCGGCCAAGCTCATCAGCCTCTCAGGCCTCTCACCCGTCCTCATCGAAGCTCTGACGATCATGACGGCGCGATCCATTCAGCCGGCCGATCTATCCGACGCCGCCGCAGACGTCCGCGCGCTGATGCAAACGATGGAACGCAACCGCCTCCGCCGCCTACAGGCCTGTGGGTTCACGACCCCCACCGCCCGTCACCTCTCCGACCTCCACACGCCCAACCTGATGTGACCCCCACCCTGCCGCGGTACGCGCCAGGGATCGCTGATCGCGCGGCTAGGGCGCCAGGCGCGGGGCTGCCTGCGCGCGGTTGGCCCACCAGTCACGCAGCACGATCTGGATTGCGGCTGCGGTTGGGATGGCCAGCAGTGCCCCGAGGACCCCGAGCAGCGAGGCGCCCGCGAGCACCGACACGATGGTGACAATCGGGTTCACGCGCAGCGCTTTCCGGTAGACGAGCGGCTGGATGACGTAGTCCTCGAAACGCTGCCACAGGATGATGAACACCACCCACACGATCGTGGCGGTCGGGAAGCTCACCGTCAGGGTCGCGAGGGCGACGAAGATCGCGCCGAGGGTCGCGCCGACGAGCGGGAGCAGGTCGAAGAAACCGACGACGAACCCGAGTGAAAGCGCGTACGGGACGCCGAGGATCGTCAGCACGATCCACGTGGCGATCGTGGCCAGCCCGCTGATCGCGATGTTCCCGAGCATGTACTCCGCGACCGCCTTATTGATATCGATGACCATCTGGCGGTACCGGGCTCGGCGGGCCCCGGTCAGCGAAAGCCCCATGTTGACGTACTCATGACCGTGCAGGACGAGCAGGAACGCGATCGCGAGCACCGTCGTCAGTTGGGCGATGAAGCCGAACGCCTGAACGGTCACGTCCTTGAGCGGGCCGACCAGATGCCCGAGCATCTGCGGCAGCCGGCGAGCGTCCCGAACGAGCTTCGTGCTGATGTGGTAGCGGTCGTCGTAATGCCGGAACGTGCCGTTGCGGCGCAGCTCCCGGGCGTACTGCGGCGCGTCGCGAGACAGCTGGTGCACCTCCTTGACCAGACTCGGGACGACCACATAGCCGACAACGGCGACGCCGGCGATCAGGACGACGTAGCCGGCCAGGATGACCAGCGAGCGGGGAAGCCGGGTCTTGCTGGTGATCGCGTCGACCATCGGAACCAGCGTGAGCGCGAAGAACACGCTGATTCCGACGAGCCGCACGACCGTGCGTACCCGCCAGACCAGGTACAGCGTGACCCCGCACGCCGTGACCATCAGAATCGTCCGGACCACGCCATTGAGCGTGGGTGCCGCGAGGCGTATGAGCTGAGGCCCACTCGCCCCGGCTGCCGCCGGGCCGCTCACCCCCGGTGCTGCGGGCACCGCGGCGCCGGCCGGCGTGGGTGCCTCCGGGCTAGTGGATGGGTCTGCTGGTGTCGGTGGCTCGGCGACCGTGTGTTCTTCGTCGTGATCGCTCGCTTGCCCTGCCACAGCAGGCCGGTCGATCACACCTCGCGATCACACCGAAGCGTTGAACGGTCGATGGGCGGGGTTCGGGGGTTAGGCGGCTAGGCCTCGTCGCCGAGCGCGACGATGTGCTCGGGTAGCCGCTCGTTGTCGCCGTACATGAAGTGGTTGCGCATGTTCTCGGAGAACCGGCTGGCCTCGGTCGACTTCCCGACCGCCTCCGCGACCTCGCGGACCAGCATCGGCGAGGCACCACAGCAGACGCCGATGTAATTGATGCCGAGGTCGTGGACCTCCTTGGCGAAGGCGCCGATCTCGTACCGGTTGGCGTACAGCGGATCCAGCGCGGTCGGGAACGTGCGGCCGTGCGGCGAGGGCACCCTCGCGCGGTCGTCGCTGAGGTTGAAGAACGTCGGTTCCTCGGCGGTCGTCCGGTACGGGATCGGCAGCGCGCCGACGTGGCACGACACGGCCGCGCGGATCTGCTTCAGCCACGGCAGCATCGTCTCGGGCCCGCGGAAGCAGTTCATGCCCACCACGTCCGCGCCGGCCTGCTCCAGCCGCTGGCAGGTCTCGACGATGCCGACCCCGTCGGCCATCTCCTCCATCGCCATCGGCGCGATCGTGACGACGACGGGCAGGCCGCTCGCCTTCGCGACCTCGAGCGCCGCCAGCGCCTCGCCCGCGTAATAGAACGTCTCGCCGATGATCATGTCGGCGCCGCCCTCGACAGCCCAGCCCACCATCTCCTCGAACATGCCGCGCACCTCGGCCTGGCGGGCGGTGTCCTCGGGGTCCCAGATGTTGGTGTTCGAGATGTTGCCGGCCATCAGATCGCCGGGTCGCTGGTCGGCGACCTCCCGGGCGATCTTCAGCGCGGCGCGGTTCAACGGCTCGAGCAGATCCTCCTTGCCGATCACCCGCATCTTCTCGCGGTGACCGTTGTAGGTGAACGCCTCGACGACGTCCGAGCCGGCGCGCTGGAAGTCGACGTGCAGGGTTCCGCAGGGCGTCCGGGTACTCCAGCGCGACCTCGGGGACGAACTCACCGGCGCTCAGGTAACCGCGGCGCTCCAGCTCGAACAGGAAGCCCTCGGCACAGATCACCGGCCCGGCGTCCAGGCGCGCGGTCAGATCCCCGCTCGGAACCTCAGAGGTGGACTCGGTCATGTATTGCTCCTAGGTGGTGAAGGGACGGAGGCGCTCCGTTGACGCGCCGGCTTATATCGCGAAGCCGTGATGACGAACAGAGCCGGCAGGTTTTCGGACTCAGGATCGGCCTCACGGGCTCCTTCCCAGGCCCTTGCCGGACCCAGTGGACGAGCGCCCGCTCGTCTCCTCTACCGCTGCGCGTCAGTCCCGGGTTCTGACCGGATTCCCTGGTGAACAGGTCACTTGACCGACTCGCTGAACAGCTTAGCGGTGCGGGCCGCGACCCGGATTCCGCGAACGGCGAGCGGTCACCCGGCGGCCAATAGGTCTGACTTGCGGGCGGTGGCATGGATAACGTTCCGCAGCGCTTCGAGTGCGGGGCGCGGGCGGTCGTCGATCCACGCGATGACGACGTCGGCGTACTCGTCCCTCAACGGCACGAACACCACGCCCGTGTCACGGGTTCCCGTAGGAAACGGTCGGTGGCAAGGTCGTCGACGAGTGGCGGGCGGGTCAGGCCGGCATCCAAGCGACCCTCGCGGAGTCCTTCGACGAGCCGCGCGATCGGTAGATCCTCCGTGGTCAGCGCGATTTCGGGGTGAGCTTCCGCGAACGCTCTCACGACTGGCGGCACGACATAGTTGCCGACCGATGGCAGGAAGCCGACGTGAAGGGTCTGCCGCTCTCCGACGGCGAGCCGCCGCACACGATCGAACGCCCGGTCTGTGCGGGCGAGCAGCGGTTTCGCCTCCACAAGTAGGGCAGCGCCGACATCGGTGAGCTGGACCCCGCGGGGTCCACGAACGAACAGCCGTGCCCCGATTTGGCGCTCGAGCGCGCGGATCTGCTCTGAGAGCGACTGCTGGGCGACCGGAATCGTGGCGGCGGCTCGCGTGAGACTCCCCTCCTCCGCGACCTCACCTCACACCTGGCTCATCACGGGAACCTCGTCCGGCTTCGGACTCGCGATCGCCCAGGCCGCGCTGGCGGCCGGTGATCAGGTCGTCGCCTCCGCGCGGCACCCGGAGACGCTCAACGCGCTCATGGCGGAAGCTGCAGACCGAGTGGCGGCCGTCCGTTTGGACGTGACAAGCCCGGAGGAAATCGCGACCGCCGTCTCCGCGGCACTCGAGCGGTTCGGCCGCATCGACGTCCTCGTCAACAGTGCGGGCCACGGAACGGTCGGCGCCGTCGAAGAGCTGGACATCGGCGAGCTCACCGCGCTGCACGAGACGATGTTCCTCGGCCCCACCAGGCTGGTCCAAGCCGTCCTGCCCGGGATGCGCGAACGTGGTAGCGGAACGATCGTGCAAATCAGCTCGATGGGCGGCCAGGTCGCTCCAGCTGGCTTCGGCGCGTACTGCTCCGCGAAGTTCGCGCTCGAAGCGATGTCAGAGGCACTCGATGCCGAGGTCCGACCGCTTGGTATCCGTGTGCTGATCGTCGAGCCAGGAGCCTTCCGGACCGAATTCGGCGCTGAACGGATGCATCGCACCACCACGGTGGTTGAGGACTACGCCGCCACCGCCGGGTTGACGCGCGCGGCGGTGGATCAGATGGACGGCTCACAACCCGGCGACCCAGACAAAGCGGCAGCCGCGATCCTAGAGGCGATCAGCTCACCCGAACCGCCCCTGCGCCTCGCGCTCGGTGACGACGCCGTCGACGCAATCCGCGCCAAGCACAACAAGCTACGCGCCGACCTTGACGCCTGGGAGCACCTCAGCCGCTCGACGCGGCGGCGCGTTCGGATGATTCGCTGAACGCCTCGGTGACGGCTTGCGCGAGAGGCATGTTGCGTCCCCCATCGAGCAGCGCCTGGAGTTGATCTGCGCCGAGCTGGTCGCGCACGAGGCTGCATGTCCGCTGCTCGCACACCTTGTCCGTCCGGTGCCGTGGTGGCGCCGGATTGCTCGTGGAATCCGATCGCGGCGCCGAGCATCCGTCCCGCGCGTTCGAGCTGGCCCTGCTGAGCGAGAGGCCAGGCGATCTCCATCACTGCTTCTGCGGCGCTGAGCGAGTCTGCGCTCTCGAGGGCCACGGTGAGCGCCCTTCGCCCGAGCGTTGCGGCGTCGCCGAGGCGGCCCTGAAGATTTGCGATGTGAGCGAGGTTGATCAGGCAGGCCGTGGTCTCTCGCCCATTTGTCGCTTGCCCTGTTGCGAGGGCAAGGGCCTCCTCGCAGAGCGCTCGCGCCTCGTCGAGCCTGTCTTCCTCGATCGAGAAGTCTCCGAGATTCCCCAGTGCGATCGGCAAGAAGCTCGCCACGTCGTGCTCGCGCGCGTACTGGAGCGCATCCTCGAGCGCCATGCGAGCGCCGGCCGGGTCTCCACGCTCGAGCGCGAACAGCCCTCGGTTGTTGGTCTCCCAGCAAATGCCTTCGTGGTCTTCAAGCTCGCGGTAGATCGCCAGGGCTTGCTCGCAGACCGCGGCGCCCGCCTCGTGCTCTCCGCGGGTCCAGGCAAGCAGGCATTCAGCGCTGAGGACGTACGCCTGCACCTCCGGCGAGAACTCCGTGCGATGCTCGCGCGTCGCGGAGAGCCACCGCTCGATCTCGTAGCGCTCGCCTTGGAGGAACCACAGCCATCGCGTCAGCGGGGCCGCGAGTCGGGCGACGGTCTCGCGCTCGTCGTTGTCCAGGGCCCACTCGAGAGCGGCGCGGAAGTTCTCGCGCTCGGGGGTGAGCGCAGCGGCGAGCAACGACGTTGCCGGCGCAAAGCGGGGAAACACGTCGGATTGGAGCAGCTCGACGCACCAGAGAGCGTGCCGACGGCGCAGCTCGCCGGCTTCGCCGGAGCGTTCGAGCCGTGACAGCCCGTACTCGCGTAGCGTCTGGAGCATCCAGTAGCGCCCGCGGTCGGCTCTGAGCAGACTGCGGTCGGCGAGTGCCTCGATGGTGTCGAGCTGTGCATCGCAAACGCTCTCGGCGGCGGACAGGGTCAAGCCCCCGGCGAACACCGCGAGTCGCGTGAACAGCCTCTGTTCTGGCTCGCTCAGGAGGTCGTAGCTCCAGTCAATCGTCGCGGTAAGCGTCCGCTGGCGTTGCGGCGCGTCGCGTGGGCCGGTCCCGAGCACGGGTAGGTGCCGCTCGAGCCTCGAGAGGAGCTCGCCCGGAGTCAGTGCCTTGCCTCTCGCGGCGGCTAGCTCGATGGCGAGCGGGAGACGATCGAGCCGGTCGCAGATCCTGCCCGCAAGCTCCGAATCGACCTTCGTCCTGGGGGCGACCGCGCGCGAGCGGGTCGCGAACAGCTCGATCGCGTCCTCCGGTTCGAGCACAGGAACCTCGTACTGTTGCTCGCCCGCGAGGTGAAGCGGCTCGCGGCTGGTGACCAGCAGGGTGAGCCCGGCGCAGCCGGCAAGCAGCTCGCCGAGGATCGCGCTGCTCGCCGCTAGTTGCTCGAGGTTGTCCAGCACCAACAGCGTTGAGCGCTCCTGTAGCCATTCCTGAAGGCGGCGCGCGGGCGTCACCCCTGGCTGGTCGGCCAGCTCGAGCGTCTGGCATATCGTCGGGGCGATCAGGTCGGGATCGGTGATGCTCGAGAACTCCACGAACCAGACTCCGCCGCTGTAGTCACGGGCGTGCGCCTGAGCGATCCGCAGCGCCAGGCGGGTCTTGCCGCTCCCGCCGGCGCCGGTCAGCGTCAATAACCTGGTGTCGGCTCGCCACAGGAGCGCAGTGACCTCTTCCTGCTCACGGACGCGCCCCAGGAACGGCGTCGCCGGCACCGGCAGCTTCCCGACCGGCCGTGTCGAGACCACGGCAGCAGCCGCTTCGAGCGAGCCATCCTGTCGCAGGATCAACCGCTGAAGCTCCCTCAGCGCCGGACCCGGTTCGAGGCCAAGCTCGCCGCGCAGCAGGTCGCCGAACTCGCGGTAGACGGCGAGCGCGTCGGTCTGGCGTCCGGCACGGTACAGCGCGCGCATCAGCTGGCCCCGCAACCGGTCGACGAGCGGGTTGGAGGCGATCAGCGGCTCGAGCTCAGCGACCAACTCGACACCGCTCCCCAGCGCGAGGTCTGCGTCGACACGCTCCATCACCGCCAGCAGTCGCAGCTCCTCGAGCCGCCGTATCTCCACCTGCAGCGCCTCCACCAGCGCCAGGTCTGCCAACGGCACCCCGCGACACAGCGACAGCGCCTCGCGCAAGCGCGCAGCAGCGCTCACCGCATCCCCAGCCGATAGCAGGCCTCGCCCGTCCTCGAGCAATCGCTCGAACCTCGCCACGTCCAGCTGCTCCGGTTCCACAACGAGCACGTAACCGCCCGGCCGCGTCGCCAGCACCCCGCTCTCGTCGTACTCCAACAGCCGCCGCAGCCGCGACACCGCGACGCGCACCGCGTTCGCAGCACCATCCGAGCGCTGCCCGCCGAACAACGCCTCGACCAGCTGCTCGACTGTCACCAGCTCGTTCGCGTGGACAAGCATCAGCGCCAGGAGCGCACGCTGACGTTCTCCGCCGAGGCGTAACAGCTCGCTACCACGCGAGACTTGCAACGGCCCCAGCATCCCGAACTGCAACCGCCGATCCACGTCGGCCGCCATCGTGCTCGCATTATCCGCCTCAGTGGCGTGGCCCGCCAGGGCCGTAACACGCGTGTCACGGATCGGTAATGCCTGCCCTCGATCCTCCTCGCGACTGGAGCGCACACCGCGATCCTTCGACAAGAGGGGCTATAGATGACCGGGCGCGACACGGGCCTGCCGGCTGGAGTGAACCGCCGCCACGTCGCCGGCGCGCTCGTGGCGCTTTGCGCCTGTGTCTCCTTGGCAGCCGCGATGCCCGGGCGCGCCAGCGCTTCGCCGGCCGCGATGCCGCTGGGGGAGATCCAGGCCTATACAGTCCCGACGGGCTCAGGCGGTCCGCTGGGAATCGTGGCCGGCCCGGACGGCAACCTGTGGTTCACCGAGGATGATGCCGGCAAGGTCGGCGTGATCAGCACCGCCGGCTCATTCCTGCACGAGTACACGATGCCTGAGGGCGCCAATGAGCCGGGCGCGATCGCGTCCGGGCCCAACGGCCAGCTCTGGTTTACCGAAAACGGCTCTGAGCAGATCGGCGAGATCAGCACGAGCGGCAGCTTCACCGAGTTCCCCGTCACCGGCGCCCCCCCGGTCGAGGAGGCGATCACGGCCGGGACCGACAACGGCCTGTGGTTCCCCGAGGGCGCGGGTGGAGACAACACGATCGACCGGATCCCCGCGAGCGCGACGTCGGCCGATCCGCAGGTCACAAAGGCGACGATCCCGACGAGCGGTGCCGACCCGGCCGGGATAGCCACCGATTCCGGCGGCAATCTGTGGTTCACCGAAGACGGAACCGACAAGATCGGCGAGCTGACGCCGCCCGACACGTTCCACGAGTACCCGGTCACCGATGGATACACGTTCCCTGGCGGCATCGCCGCCGGTCCGAACGATTCCATGTGGTTCACCGAGCATGGCGGCATCGGAGAGATCAGCGGAGCCGGCTCGATCACCCAGTTCGCGCTGTCGAGCCCGCTGGGCGGCGGCGGGTCGGCGCCGGACCCGAACTCGATCGCCGCCGGCCCCGACGGAAACCTCTGGTTCACGGTCAACGTCGGAAACGAGTCCGACGGGTGGATCGGGCGGCTGACGCCGACCGGGAGCGTCACGTATTACACGGTCAGCGGCCCGGCCATCACTGGGCCGAACCTCGCACGCATCACCGCGGGGCCGGACGGGAACATGTGGTTCACGGAGCTGGACGGCAACGCCATCGGCGTGATCGGAACGGCGAGTGGCGGATCGGCGCCGCTGGCCGGCGTCAGCCCGACGTCGATCCCGTTCGGAGCCGGCACCGTCGGCCTGACCGGGACCGCGCAGTCCGTAACCGTGCACAACACCGGCGGCGCGGCGTTGGTGATCGGCACCATCACGGTGACCGGGGCGCAGTCGGGCGCGTTCCCAACGAGCGACGACGGCTGCTCAGGGGAGACGATCGCGCCGGGCGACTCGTGCACCGTGGATGTTGCGTTCGATCCCCCCGCGGCCGGCTCCTACAGCGCCCAGCTGTCGGTCCCCGACAATGCCGCCGACAGTCCCCAGACGGTCGCACTGAGCGGCTCCGCCGAGCCGGACGCGGGCCTGAGCGGGACGCTCGACTTCGGTCAGCTCGACCCTGGCCGGACGAGCCCGTCGATGACCGAGACCGTCACGAACACGGGCGGCGCACCACTCGAGCTCGGCACCGTCCGGCTCAGCGGCGCGCAGGCGACTGCATTCACGATCGGGACCGACGGCTGCTCGGGCCAGACGATCGCTCCCGGTGGCACCTGCATGGTCGCGGCCACGTTCTCCCCGCCGGCAGCCGGCAGCTACAGCGCCAGCCTCCAGGTCAGCGATAACGCCGCCGGCAGCCCGCAGACGGCGACCGTCGAGGGCTACTCGGCCAACCCCGTCACGCTCAGCCCGGGGGCGGTCGAGTTCGGCGCGGGCACTGTCGGCGAGGCCAGCGCGGCCCAGACCGTCACGCTGCTCGCGTCCGGCACCGCGGCGGTGAGCGTCTCGCGTGTCGCGGTCTCCGGCCCGCAGGCCGACGACTTCGCGATCACCTCCGACACCTGCACCGGCCGGACAGTGTCGGCTGGCGGCGCCTGCACCGTCGCCGTCGAGTTCGAGCCGGCGGCGGCCGGCAGCGACGGTGCGAGCCTCGTTTTCGCCGACAGCGCCGACACGAGCCCTCAGACGGTCGCGCTGCAGGGCGGCTCGGAGCCGGCGGTCACTGTCGCCGGCACCCTGAGCTTCCCGGCACAAGCGGTCGGCGTCACGAGTGCAGCCGAAACGCTAACGGTGTTCAACACCGGGCAGGCGCCGCTCGGCATCGCTGGCGTGGCCGTCACCGGACCCCAGGCCGGAGCGTTCGCGATCAGCAGCGACGGCTGCAGCGGGCAGACCGTCGCCGCCGGCGGCTCGTGCTCGCTGAGCGTGACGTTCACACCACCCGCCAACGCGAGCGACGTCGCCACTCTGACCGTGACCGACGATGCGCCGGGCAACCCCCAGTCGGTCGCGCTCAGCGGCACCGTGACGGCCAGCACCGTCACCGCCGCGCCGGATTCGCTGGCGTTCGGCGACGTCGCCGGCGGCAGCACGGCCGCGCCGCAGGACGTGACCGTCACTGATGCGGGGCCCGGCACGCTCGCGCTCACGGGCGCGAGCTTGACCGGCGCTGGGGCCAGCGCGTTTCGGATCACGTCCGACGGGTGCGCCGGCCAGGCGCTCGCGGCGAGCGACACCTGCCAGATCGCGGTCGCCTACGCGCCGCCAGCCAGCGGCGTCTACGACGCCACGCTCGTCATCGATGACGACGGCGCCGCAAGTCCGCAGCAGGTCGCACTATCCGGCGGCACGTCGCTGTCCGGACACGTCTACGACGCCGCCGACGGCGCGCCGGTGGCCGGGGCCGACGTCATCGCGTGCCAGGCCCCGACGTGCGTCTCCTATTCCGAGACGACGACTGCCGCCGACGGCTCCTACACGATCCCCCGCCTGAGCCCGGGCCTATGGCAGGTGAACGTCACGCCGGTGACCGATCCCGCCGGCCTCAGCCCGGGCAGCGCCGAGGTCCCGATCGCCGGCGGACAGGGCGTCGTGCAGGACTTCGACCTGATCGCGCCCCAGCCGATCAGCGACGGCGTCAGCTTCGACGTCGGCGGCGGGTCGCAGACCAGCGGCGTGCCGGTCATCACGGCCAATACGCCGTTCTCGTTCAACGTCCCCATCAGGCTCGGTCGAGGTCCGGTCTACGGCGAGCACACGTTCGCGTTCTTGTCGACCGTCGGGCTGGCGGGTTCTGGTGGCAGCGCGGGCGGCGCTATCGAAGGGGCCATGCTGACGTTCACGGTGAAATACAACGCGACCGGCTTCCCGACCAGCATGTCCCCGATCATCGTCGGATCGCTGCTCTGCGGTTCGCCTGGGACGCCGTCACCGTGCGCGTCGGTCGGCGGCGGAGTCGAGCACGCCGCGGCGGCACACGGGCGAGGTGCCGCGGCGACCGCCCCGACCCGGGCACCCATCGCCACGATTGCCGACGATTGCCCGTCGAACGCCCCGCCTGGCGCCCCGAGCCTGCTCAACTTCCGCTTCGCGCCGAACACCAACGGCGGCGTCGAGGTGACGGACGCCACCGGGACCGCCTACGTCTTCGACCCGATCGGCCTGGCGCAGCCCTCGCCAACCGGCGACCCCCTCCAGGACGCGCAGCTCACCGAAAAGAACCTCAAGGCCGGGACGCTCAACACCATATTCGGAGCCGTGCTGTCACCGGTCGGGATCTACAACACCGTCGTGCAGACGCTCAGCGGCACCCTCGCCTCGTTTACGAACGTCAACGGTGACCCTGACTCGGCCTCGGCCGGTGCGATCAACGCCGGCGTGAACATTGCGGTTGCCACCTTCGGTCAAGCGACCGGCGCGACCGAGAAGGACTCGCTCATCTACGCGGCCCAGTTGCTCGCCGGCGACACGAGTACGGTGCTCGCGCCGACGACGGGCGTCGTTCAGGGTGGGAACGGCGGCGGCATCACCTTCCCCTATATCGAACCGCCGCTGCCGTGCCCGGGCGCGAAACTCGGAGGCGGTGGTGGCGGCGGCTCCGGTGGGGGCAGCGGTGGCGGCGCCGGGGGCAGCGGAGGTGGCGGAGCCGGGGGCGGCGGGGGCGGCGGCGGTAATGGCGGCACCCTCGGCGGGACCGCGTTCATCGACCCCAGCGGGATCGTGCGCAGCGCCACCGGGATCCCTCTGACTGGCGCCAAGGTCACCCTCACCCGCGCCTCAACGGCCCGCGGTCGACAGCGACCGGTTCGCTCACACAGCCGCTTCCTGTCGCCGGAGAGCCCGCTCGATCCTGAGTACACCTCGCTGCTCGGGTCCTTCGGCTGGTACGTCGCTCCCGGGTTCTACCGGGAGACGGCGACCCGTCCCGGCTGCACCGCGCCGGCCGGGCGCAACCGCAGTCGCTCGCCAGTCCAGGCCGTGCCGCCGCCTCGCACGAACGCGATCCTGATCCTCAGCTGCCCGCACCTGCACCGCCGCCCGAGCCTGGTGCGCCTGCGGGTCGTCTTCGGACCGCTGCGGACCGCAGTGGTGCGGGCCACCATCGTCGCGGCCGGACCCCGCGCGCGGGCCGCCGCCCATCAACCGGTGGTCGGCACGGTCACCGTGCGTGCGGGCCGGTTCGTGGAGCGGCTTGATCCCAACCCCGCCACTGGGCTTGTGATCGCCGACGCGCCGGTGCAGGCCAAGTCCCGGCACGCGGTACGCGTGAGCTATGGCGGCGACGCGGACCTGTCGCCGAGCAGCGCCCTGCTCGAGGTCCGTTAAACGTTGGTGACGATCGAATCAGTGGCGGCAACCGCGCGAGCGCGATCGGTCGTGCCGCTCGTCGAACGTGACCGTGAGCAGCGCGAGCTGTCTGCGTTACTAGCCCGAGCGAAGGTCGGCAGCGGGGGCATGGTGATGATCGAGGGCGTCGCCGGGATCGGAAAGACGACGCTGCTCGGGGAGCTGCGCAATCAGGGTCGAGCCGCGGGCTTTCAGGTGCTGTTTGCGCGCGGCGCCGAGCTCGAGCTGGGGTTCGCGTACGGCGTGGTGCGTCAGTTGTTCGAACCGCTGCTGCGCGGGTTGCCGGCCAAAGAACGCTCGGCGTTGCTGGAGGGCGCGGCGGGACTCGCCGGCCAGCTATTGGGGCTCTCGGGTGAAGCCTCGGCGCCTCCTGGATCGGACTTCCTGTTCGCGGTCCTGAACGGGGTGTATTGGTTGACAGCGAACCTGGCCGACCGCGGTCCGGTTCTGCTCGTGGTCGACGATGCGCATTGGTCGGACGGGTCTTCGCTGACGTGGCTGAGCTTCTTGCGGGCCCGGATCGATGAGCTGGCGGTCGCGGTGGTGATCGCGGCGCGTCCCGAGCACCACCGCCCCGAGCTGTCGCAGCTGGCCCGGGGCGACCGCGAGCCGCCGGTGCGGCACTTGCGCCCGGCTTCGCTCACGCCGGATGGGTGCGCGACGCTGACCCGATGCGCAGTCGGTGAGGAGGCCCCCCGGGAGTTCTGCGACGCTTGCCATGCGGCCACGGGCGGCAACCCGTTTCTGCTGCGCGAGCTACTGGCGGGGCTGGTCGCTGATCGCGTTGCGCCTTCGGCACGGTCGGCGTCTGTGGTCAGGGCGTATCGATCCGACACTGTGGCGCGCTGGATCGTTGCCCGGCTGTCGACGCTCGGTGGCGACGCGCGCGCGCTGGCGACGGCGGTCTCGGTCTTGGGGGTCGAGGTTCCGATCGGCCGGGCGGCCGCGCTTGCGGCACTCGAGCCCCAGCCGGCGGCCGAGGCCGCCGACCGGCTCGTCGCGGCGGGGATCCTCCAGCCCGGACGCCCTCTGACATTCGTGCATGCGATTGTTGCCGCGACGGTCGGCGAGCAGCTGGCGCTGAGTCGGCGCGGCGCGTTGCACCGGCACGCCGCTGTGATCCTCGCCGACGAGGGCGCCGGACCCGAGCAGATCGCCGCTCATCTGCTGATCACCGACCCGACCGGAGACGAGACCGTCGCGTCCCAGCTGCGGGCCGCCGCCGAGCAGGCCACGGCGCGGGGGGCTCCCGAGAGCGCGTGCGCGTACTTGGTGCGGGCAATTGCGGAGCCGCCAGCAGAGCCTCAGCGAGCGGCGTTGTTGCACGAGCTCGGGCTGGCTGCGTTCCTAGCCGGTGACCCGTCGGCGCCGAGGCACCTCGCGGCCGCGCACGGAGCCGCGGCCGATCCGTCGGCACGGGCAGCGATCGCCCTCGACCTGGCCCAGTATCTGATCGTCGCCGGCCGGCTGGACGAGGCGTTTCGACAGCTTGAACGGGCGATCGCGGAGCTCGGCGACCGCGACGAGCAGCTCGGCGCACGGTTGGAGGTCAGGCTGACCTTCACCGCCAGAATGCAGAAGGCGCATGCCGGCGTGTATCGCGCGCGGATCGCGCGGCTGCGCGCCAAGCCGCTCCAGGACTCCGGCATCGGGCGCAGGCGGATGGCGCTGCTGATCGACGCCTCGATCGCGGCCGGTGAGGATTACGCCGGCGCCGTCGCGCTCGCCGACCGCGCGTTCGCCGGCGGCCGACTGCTCCAGGAGCTTGGGCCCGAGTCGCCTTTGTTCTACCTCGTCGTCAGCGCGATTCTCGCCGCCGGCGCCCTCGAGCTCGCAAACCGCTGGTGCGAGTCCGCGATCGCGCTGGCTCGCGCCCGCGGCTCGCTGGTCGGCTTCGGACTCGCGTCGTGCAGCCGTGCCGCGGTGCAGCTCGCGCGCGGGGCGCTGGCCGACGCCGAGGCCGACGCGCGCGCCGGGCTCGTCGACGGCGGCGCCGAATCCGGTCTGGAAGCGGTAGCCGTCAGCGCGCTCAGCGCGGTCCTGCTCGAGCGCGGCGAGCTGGCCGAAGCCGAGCAGCTCGTGGTGCCCGTCGCGGCACGCTGCCAGGACGTCGACCAGTTCACCGCCCTGTACGGCATCCACGCCCGCGGCCGGCTGCGGATCGCGCAGGGCGACCCCCGAGCCGGGTTGGAGGACCTCACCGCCTGCCGGGAGTGGCTTGCTTCCTTCGGAATCAGCGCGGGCGGCTGCATCCCCTGGGCCGGCGATGCGGCGCTCGCCCACCTCGCGCTCGGCGAGCGTGACCGGGCCGGCGAGCTCGCCCGCGGCGAGCTCGCCCACGCGCGCCGGCTCGCGGAGCCTCGCGCGCTTGGAGCCGCGCTCCGCATCGCCGGGCTCGTCGAGCGCAACGACGCGTACCTCCGCGAAGCCGTCGAGGTCCTCCGGCCCTCACCGGCGCGACTCGAGCACGCGCGAGCGCTCGTCGACCTCGGGGCGGCGCGCCGGCGCGCCGGGCATCGAACCGAGGCCCGCCCACCGCTCACCGCCGGGCTCGACCTCGCCGATCGGTGCGGCGCCACCCTGCTCGCCGTCCGCGCCCGCGAGGAGTTGATCGCGGCGGGCGCGCGGCCACGCCGCGAGCGCATCTCCGGCGTCGACTCGCTGACCGCCAGCGAGCGCCGGATCGCCCAGATGGCCGGCCGGGGCATGACCAACCGGGAGATCGCCCAAGCCTTGTTCCTCACCGCCAAGACCGTCGCCTACCACCTCACCCACGTGTACCAGAAGCTCGACATCACCGGGCGCGAACGGCTGGCCGAGGTGCTCGCCGGAGCATGAAACCCGGCGAGCCCTCGTCCGAGCGCTGACGTCTAGCGTCTTCGGCACCGCGCCGTCGACCGTCCCGCGGAGCCGAGAACGCCTCAGTTCACTTGCATGGGGCTTCGTTCAGCACGTTGCTGTACACGTACCCGTCGGTCGGGTCATCGGTGACCGCCTCGTACTGGTGACCGCACTTGAGCGCGTGGACCGCCACCTCCCCGTAGCCGACGTCGGGATCGATCAGCACCTGCTTCAGCTGCCCGGCGGCTGAGAACACGCCGCCCGGGTTGTAGGGAAAGATCGAGGGTGAGGAGGTGCTCAGGCCGCTCTGATACTCGACCGTCGACCATCCGCCGTCGGTCACGTTCATCACCCAGATCTGGACGTCGCCGAGGCCGTGGGCGTAGGTGTTACCAGTGGCGGCCCACTGACCAGCAGCGCCGGTGCCGTTGCTGAGGGTCAGGGAGGTCGTCGGATGGACCGGGTTGTTCGCGAGTGCCGGGACCGCCTCGACAGCGGCAAAGACCGCGGCCCCCGCGACGGCGGTGACCGCGACGAGACCGTGAACCAGCAACCGCTTGCCGATCGTCGTGCGGGTCCGGGCCGAGCGCCCGGTGCGGCGGTGATGTTTGAAGATGCCCATGGTGTTCCTCCGTCTAGTGGTTTGGGAGGGTTGCCCCCTGGTCGCGGATCATCGGTCCGCACCCCCACCCATCGCGACGGAAACCCCCCTCCAGGGTTTTGGCGCCGACCGCCGCGACGTCGATCGCCGGCGAAGGGCTATATTCCCGCGTCCGGGGCGGAGAACGCCCAGTCACTGGGGAGGTACGTCGATGATCTGCAGGCTCGCTCGGATGCGCACGCTCGGATTGGGATCGGCGGCCATCGCCGTCTCCGTCTTGCTCACCATCGGGAGCGCGGCCGCCCCGGCGGCCGGCTCAAACTCGATGACGAAGGTTGCCCAGGGGGCCGACCCCGCGTCGCTGCCGGGGTCGACCGTGTTCGGCGATACGCCGCCCAGCACGCCGGAGAGCGTCTCATTCGTCCTGCGCGCGGAGAACCTTGGCCAGCTCGAAGCCAGCGTGACCAACGGCGCGAACCACTTCCTCACGGTCAACCAGTTCGCGTCGAGCTACGGCCAGAGCCCGGCGACGATCGCCGCCCTCGAGGGCTACCTCGCCAAGTTCGGGATCAGCACGAGCGCGTACGCGAACGACCTCGACGTCGTGGCCAGCGGCACGGCGGGCCAATTCGACCAGGCGCTGGCGGTCCAGCAGCATGAGTACCGCGTGCCCGCCTATCCGGGCCACGGCGGCCGCCGCGGCGTGCCGGCGCAAACCGTCCACGGGACCCCCCAGTCACCCCAGCTGCCCGCGTCGCTGGCGCACGCCGTCCTGGCCGTCCTGGGCCTGAGCAACTACCACTCGTTCGTCTCCAACGCCGTGCACGCCGACCAGCAGATCCTCCACCCGCAGTCGAGCAGCACATCGCAATGTGTTGCCGAGACCGGCGGCCTGCCGAAGGCCTGCAACACGCCGGCTGACTTCGCCGCCGACTACAACCTCAACGGGCTCTACCGCCGCGGAGCGCTCGGACAGGGGCAGACCGTCGCCATCGTCACGCTCGCCGCCATCGATCCGGGTGCGCCTCAATACTTCTGGAGCAACGTCCTGGGGATGAAGTCGAGTGGCCGCAGCGTGACTGTCACCAACGTCGACGGCGGGCCCGGCGCTCCCAGCGACGCGAGCGGCACCGGCGAGACGGACCTCGACACCGAGCAGTCGGGCGCTCTGGCACCCGACGCCAACGTGATCGTCTACCAGGCGCCCATCACGGATCCGGGCTTCTTCGACGCCTTCGCAGACGCCGCCAGCCAGAACATCGCCGACTCGGTGTCGACGAGCTGGGGCGAGTCCGAGGTCGTGATCAAGGAGCTCGTCGCGTCCGGCTCGGAAACGCCGGCCTACGTTGCGGCCTTCGACGAGATGTTCCTGGAGATGGCGGCACAGGGCCAGTCGGCCTTCGACGCCAGCGGCGACGAGGCGGCATACGACGACTACGACGAGTCCGGCACGACCGGACTGGACGTCGACAGTCCAGCCGACAGCCCCTACATCACGGCCTCGGGCGGGACCACCCTGCCGTTCACCGGCACCGTGTCCGGGCCCGCCGGCACCGCCACCATGAGCTCAGGCCGCGCCGAGCGGATCTGGGGGTGGGACTACACATGGGCGGCAACCGCCGAGGTACTGGGCGTCCCGCTTCAGACCGTCGCTGAGGATTCGTTCCTAGGTGTCACCGGCAGCGGCGGCGGGTTCAGCCGCGTCGAGCCCGAGCCGTCCTACCAGCGGGGCGTATCCGGAACCACCTCGTACACGGCCGTGCCGTACTTCACGTCCACCGACATTCAGGACGTCGGCAGCGGCGTGTTGGAGCCGACCGCGTTCGGCTTCGACCCGAACCCGCCGACCATCCACGGCTTCGGCACCGGCCGCGCGGTGCCCGACATCTCCACCGACGCCGACCCGATGAGCGGGTTCCTGCTCTACGAGCCGTCGTTCGCGGCAATCGGGGAGCCGGAGCTCCAACCCGACTGGGGCGGCACGAGCTTCGTCGCGCCCCAGCTGAACGGGTCAGCGGCGGTGATCGACTCCTACGTCGGCCACCGCGTCGGCTTCTGGAACCCGTCGATCTATCAGTTCGCGACCCAGCGCAACTCGCCGCTGCACCCGCTCAACACACCGGGTACGAGCAACGACAATCTGTTCTTCAGCGGCACCCCTGGCACCGTCTACAACCCCGGCGCCGGCCTCGGCGTCCCGGACTTCACGCAGCTGGGCACGGCGTTCGCCAGCCAGCGCTAATTCACCGGTCAGCACGGTCGGGGCTCGACCACACTCGGCCCGAGCCCACGACCTCGATCCATACCTCGTCGCCCGGCGCGAGGTCGAACTCGCCCGGCACGCGCGCCACCAGCGCGGGCTCGCCGTCGCCCGCGAGCCGGACCCGGGCGAGCGCGTCGTGGCCGTGGTACTGGAGCTCGACGACGGTGGCGCGGGTCGTGCGCTCGAGTTCCGTTCGGTGGAGCACGAGCTGCTCGGGACGGATCAGCAACCACGACGGGCCGTCCGACGGCGCCGTTCCGTTGCTGCGGATCGGGATCACGCCGAGCGCACAGCGGGCGACGTCGGCCGAGGTCTCGGCGGCGAGCAGGTTGGCTTCGCCGATGGCGGCGGCGGTGTGCGCATCCGGCGGGTCGCGGTAAAGCGACCGCGGCGCGGCGGACGCACGCACACGACCGTCGACCAGGAGCGCGATCTGATCGGCGAGCGCCAGCGCCTCGTCCTGGTCGTGGGTCACGAGGATGGCGGTCGTTTCAGTCTCGCGGAGGATCCGCGCGACGTCACGGCGAACGTCGGCGCGCAGCGACGCGTCGAGCGCGCTGAACGGCTCGTCGAGAAGGACCACCTGCGGTTCGATTGCGAGCGCGCGGGCAAGGGCGACTCGCTGCTGCTGGCCACCTGACAGCTGGTGCGGATAGCGTTTGCGAAGCTCGCTCAGTCCGGTCAGTTCGAGCAGGTGCTCCGCCTTGGAGCGGTCGCGCCGGGAAAGGCCGAAGGCGATGTTGCCGATCACCGTCAGGTGCGGGAACAGCGCTCCCTCCTGCGGGACGTAGCCGACGCCTCGGTGCTGGGGCGCGACGGTCCGCCTGCCGTCGTCGACCGCCCGATCGCCGATCCGCATCGTGCCGCTGTCGAGCCGCTCGAACCCGGCGATCAGTCTCAGCAACGTCGTCTTCCCGCTGCCCGATGCGCCGAGCACGGCCGTGATCGATCCAACTGGGACTGTCAGGTCCACCCCGGACAGCACCGCTGTGGTGTCAAAGCTCTTGGCGGCTCGGCGGAGTTCGATCGCGCTCATACCGCTACCGGGAGTACCTCTCGCGGTCGAACCATAACCCTAGCAGCGCCCCGGGCACCACGGCCAGCGCGACCATGACCAGCGCGTATGGAGCGGCGGCGCCGTAGGCGGCGTTCTGCTGGAATGCCCAGAACTGGGTCGACAGGGTCTCGACGCCGATCGGCGCGAGCACCAGCGTCGCGGTCAGCTCGGTCGCAGCCGTCACGAACACCAGGCAGTAGCCGGCGAGCAGTCCGGGCGCCAACAGCGGCAACGTGACGCGGGAGAACACCGCGATCGGCCCTCGCCCGAGCGAGCGTCCCACCTCCGGCAGCCGAGGCGGGATCTGCGCGACCGAGGCCCGGACGCAAACCAACGCCAGCGGAAAGTTCAAGATCGCGTAGGCGATCACCAGCAGCGTGCTGGTCTCGTACAGCCCGAAGGCGTATCGGGTCGCGAAGAACACCAGGCTGAGCGCGATGACCACGCCCGGCAGGCCTTGGTCACGTACGTGCTGCGCTCGAGCGCCGTGCGCGCCGCGCTGCGCCGACGGAATGTCAGCATCGCCACCGGCATCGCCAGCACGACGGCGATCGCGCGCCCCACGCGCTGTACATCACCGTCGATCCCAGCGCGGAGACCGACGGTCGCGGTCGCGGGAAGCGTGGTGTGCTGGCTTGACTGCATCCAGTAGACGATCGTCCCGACCGGCACCCCGACCCCGAGCACGACAAGCCCCCCGAGCGCAGACAGGACCGGCACCGCATCCGGTCCCAGCCGAACGGCCGGGCGCCGCGGCCGCGGCGCGGTCGTGACCACGGCGCGGCGCGGCACCAGCTGCTCGGCCAGCAGCGCCAGCAGACCCAGTGCGACCAGCGGGATCGAGAGGGCACCTGCCGCCGCCGCGTCGAACTGAAACTCCGTGAAGATCTCGGTGGTGAACGTCTGGTAGCGCGAGGATCTCGAACGCGCCGTACTCGGAGATCACCGTCAGCACCACGAGAATCGCACCGCCCAGGACCGCCGTCCCCACCAGCGGCAGCGTCACCCGCCTGAACGCGCCCCGGCGACCCACCCCCAGCCCGCGAGCGGTCTCCTCGAGCGCGGGGTCCGAGCGCCGCAGCGCGGCCGCCACCGGCAGGTAGACGAGCGGATAGGTGCCGAGTGTCATCACGATCGTCGCGCCGAGTATCGGTGACAGCCCGCGACGCGAACGAGTGCCATGCGTACCCGACGACGAAGTCCGGGATCGCGACGGGCAAGACCAACAGGACGGTCCATAGGCGCCGCGCCGGAAGCGTCGTGCGCTCGGTCAGCCACGCCGCGCCGGTACCGATCGCGGCCGAGAGCACAGCGACGATCGCGCACAGCACGACCGTGTTTGACAGCAGCATCGCCGACCGGTCGCGGAACAGCACGCGGTGAAGCTCGCTCCAGCCGGTGCGCCGGACGTCGAGCACGATCAGCACCAGCGGCGCGAGCAGCGCCCCTGCGATCACCACGCTCGCGATGAGGACCGGCCAGCCGCGGTCGGACCGACGGCGGAGTCGCCCCGGCCACCGGCTGGCGACTGTCGTCATCGAGGGGCGTCCATGCTCAGAGCAAGCCGGCTTGCTGGAGCAGCGCCTGGGCGTCGGTCCCGGTGCCGATCTGCGCGGGCGTGATCGGGTTGGGCGCGTAGCCGCCGATCGGCGGCAGCGCCGGGTTCGGCTGCGACCCCTGCGGCCAGCGGGTACTCGAAGCTCGTGCTGCCGGCGAGCACGCGCTGGCCGGCAGCGCTCGTCAGGAACGCGAGAAACCGCTGCGCCGCCGCCTGGTTCTTGGACGACTTCAGGATCCCCGCACCCGAAATGTCCTCGACGTAGCCGGGGTCGCGTGGAGCGAACAGCGACAGCCGGGCGTGGAACTTGGCGGCGCCCATCTCGTCGCGCAGGCGATAGTAGTAGTAGTGGTTGATCAGGCCCATGTCGGCGTCGCCCTTGTTGACGTCGGCGACGAGCGTCTCGTTGTCGGGGGTGTGGTCGTCTGAGCCCGCGTTCGACTTGATCGCCTTCAGCCAGTTCAGCGCCGCGGTTCGGCCCTCGGCGCGCTCGATCGAGGTGACGATCGGCCAGAAGTCCGTCTCCCCGGGAGCCAGCTCGAGCTTGCCCTTGTACCTCGGGCTAGCCAGGTCCATCACTGACTTGGGCATCTGTGCGGCGCTGATCTTGCTCGGGTTGTAGATCATCACGCTGAACCGGCCAGACACGCCGACCCAGTCGCCGTTGGTCGCGCTGTCCCGCATCGGGACAGTCGGCTAGCGTCGACGAGCTCGACCTTCGCCAGCAGTCCACGGTCGTCGAGCTGCTGAAGCCAGTTCGAGTTCTCCGTGAAGAACACGTCAGCCGGGGAGCGGCCGCCCTCCTGCTCGATCTGGGCGGTCAGCACCGCCTCGTCGTCGCTCTTGACCCGCACCTTGATCCCGGTCTGCTCGGTGAACGCCTTGATCAGCGCGGCCGTGGTCTCCTCGTGCTGTGCGTTGTAGAGCGTCAGCGTCTGGCTGGATCCTGGCGGATCGCCGGCTCCCGCGCTCGAAGAACCACTCGAGCCGCCGCATCCGGCCACGGCAATCGCTGCCGAGCAGCTCAGTACCGCCGCGAACGACGCGAAGCGACGCGCCCGCTGATCGGGCGCGGAAGTTCTACGGATCACGGCGGTACTCCGATCGGGATGCACGTCCAGATGCCTGAGGCCTGTTAGGGTGCCCTAACACCTATTAGGGCACCCTAATGCATCTGCTCTCCGAACGTCGTCTCCCCTCGGCGCGGAACCGACCGCGCCGGGTGCTTGCGGATGGCCGTCGTCAGTCCAGCGCGCCGGGCGGCAGCACGAAGCGCAGCGGCGGGCGAGTCGCGTTCGCGTCGCCACCGTTCATCCGCGAGCCGTGAAGCCCGCGGCGGCGAGTCGCGGACACGGCTGTGTCGGGCGCGCCGGCGTGCGAGTCGATCCAGTGCATGACCGCGGCGAAGTCGGCGCCTTCGGCGAGGATTGCAGCTCGCTCGATCACGACTCCACCCGAAGAGTGCGGGCGCGACAGCCTGGTTACGAGTGCGTTGATCTCAGGATCGTCCATTATGTTCACACGGGGGTGATAGCGGGTGGTAAGAGTGAGTGATCGGGGTGCCGCCGGATTGCGACGTGCCCGATCGTGTCCGGGAGGTCAGCTTGGGCGTCCATGCGCTCGGGGCGGAGGTGGAGCAGCGTTGTCAGCATCAGGAGCGGCGCGCCCGCGGCCCATGCCTGGGGACGCGACGCCGTAGGAAAGGCAACGGGGACAGACGTCAACGACCGGGGAAAGCCGGCAAAGACCTCCGGCAGCCGATGCTCGAAATAAGGTGCGGCCGCGAGGATCGACGAGGCGATTCTCCCCGCCGCCTCATCGTGACCGTATCTGGCGAGTCCGGCGGCGATCAGCGAGTTGTCGTGCGGCCAGACCGTCCCGGTGTGGTAGCCGAGCGGGTTGTATCCCGCCTCACATGTCGCGAGGGTCCGGACTCCCCAGCCGGAGTACAGCTCCTCGCTGAGTAACCGCTCGGCGGTGATAGCAGCCTCGCGGTCGTCGAGGATTCCCGACCAAAGCAGGTGCCCGACGTTGGAGGTCAGGCCGTCGACTTGCCGTTTGTTTCCGTCGAGAGCCAGGGCGTAGCAGCCGCGCTCGTGGACCCAGAAGTCGCGCCGGAAGCCGTCGCGGAGGTCGTCGGCACGCTGGTCGAGCCGCTCGGCGAACGCCTCGTCGCCCCAGACCTCGCGGGCCAACCGCGCTGAGCGCCGCTGAGCGTCATAGACGTAGCCCTGGATCTCGCAGGTCGCGATCGGTCCCTGTGCGAGCCGGCCGTCGGCGAATTGAATCGCGTTCCAGCTGTCCTTCCAGCACTGGTTGATCAGGCCGGTGGTGAGATTGCGGCGTTCGTACTCGACGTATCCGTCGCCGTCCCGGTCCCCGCTGTCCGCGATCCATGCAAGCGCCGCACGGGCGTTTGGCTCGAGCTCCCGCACCAGCGCGTCGTCGCCGGACCATAGGTGGTACTCGCCCAAGAGGATCAGGAACAACGGCGTCGCGTCGGCGCTGCCGAAATACGGTGAATGCGGTCGCTCACGGCGCGAGGTGAGCTCACCGAAGCGCAGTTCGTGCAGGATCTTGCCGGGCTCCTGCTCTTGGAAGTCGTCTCGTGTCTGCGCCTGACGGGCCGCGAGCACGCGCAGGGTGGTCGCCGCCAATCCGGGGAGGTAGGGCAGCGCCTGCAAGCTCGTGATCAGACTGTCACGACCGAACAGCGCCATGAACCACGGCAGCCCCGCCGCCGGAAGCGTCGGGTGCTCGTCCAGATCGGGGCGCATGCGAAGCGCACCCAGGTCGCTGAGGCTTGCGCGGTAGATGCGCGTGAGCACTGGGTCGGCGGCCTCCAACGCCGGCGCTTCGGCCAGCCAGGTCTCGAGCTCGGCGTACCTCGCTCTTCGCTGGTCCTCGAGGCTGCCTCGCGGCGAGCGGCGCGCGAACGTGATCCCGGGCTGGGCGGCGTGCGGGGAAACCGCAAAGTCCACCGACCACTGCTCACCGTGCGCGAGCTCGAGGATAAACACGAAGCCGTGGCGGGTGACGGCTCCCGGTGAGCTGGCCGCGACTGTGACGGACCGGCGGAAATCGCCACGCGTGTAGCTCAGGGTCAGGTGCGCGTCATCGTGCTGGCAGGTCACGTCTCGCTCGGCGACGAGTTCGTCCTTGATCTCGAACAGGTCCGCGAAGTCGGTGTCGACATCAAGCGCCAGGCGTAGACGGCTGGTCTCGTGCAGATGGTTCGTCACGATCACCCGCTCCATCCACACGTCGCCGACGAGACGGTGGCGCACGATCGAGCACGGCGCCTCTTCCTCAGGTCCGACGGTCGGCGTCAAAAAGAACTGAGCGTCGAAATGAGCGCTCTGATTGACGCTCAACAACTCCAGCGGCGCCTCGTCGAGGCGAAGCACCCAACGTGATACGAAGCGAGTGTCTTCGGAGAAGAAGCCGTGTTCACGACCCGCGTCGGGTCGCAAGTCGCCGAGCCGATCCCCGAGAACGAACGTGCTGCCGTCGAGGACGCTGAGGGTCCGTTCAGACACCGGCGGCCGCCATGGCGACGCTTTGGGGCAACACCGACCGATACAGGCGCTCGTACGCGGCAGCGACGACTTCGACGTCGCAATGCTGGCTCACCCAGGCTCGGCAGTCCCGCGCCTCGATGCGGTGCAGCCGACCAACTGCGACCCCCATCTCGCGCTCATCATCGACCAGGAAGCCGGTCTTTCCGTCGACGACGAGCTCGCGCGCTGCGCCCTCGGGGAACGCGATCACGGGCGTCCCGCACGCGAGCGCCTCGATCATCACCATCCCGAACGGCTCGTTCCAGCGGATCGGCATCAGGAGGCCGCGAGCCCGCGCGAACAGCGAGCGCTTGGCCGACCCGCCGACCTCGCCGGCGAACCGGACGCGGTCGCCGTCGATATGGGGAGCGATCTCCCGGTCGAAGAACGCCTGCTGACCCGGCTGGATCACGCCGGCCAGGACGAGCGGCACGTCCACCGCGCGGGCGGCTGCGATCGCCCGATGCGGGCCCTTCTCCGGGGTCATCCGCCCGACCCACAAAAGGTAGTCGCCCTTGCGCTCCTGCAGCGGCCAAGCCCGCACATCGATCGGGTTTGGGATCGAGTCGATCGGACCCAACCCGGGCGGTGCCGATGACAGCTGGGCACGGCTGATGCCGACGAGCGTGGCCTTGTGGCCGTGCCGCGCGTAGAAGGCCGCTGTCTCCGGGGTGAATGGGCCGTGCAACGTGTGCACGAGCGGCGTTTCGATCCGGTTTGCCATCGCGAGTCCCGTGAACCCACAGTGGTCGTGAATGACGTCGAACCGTTCACTACCGGCGGAACGATCGATCGTGTCGAACGCCCGCCCGACATGGTCGACCTCGTACAACGACCGCTCGATCTCGTCGGGATACGACTGGTCGAGCAGAGTCACCACGCTGGCGCGCGACACAGAGCCCGGAGCGCAGAAGAGCGTCACCTCATGGCCCTGTCGGACCAGCGCCTCCGTGAGGCTGCTCACGACCGACTCAACGCCACCGTACCCCGGCGCCGGGACTGAGATCCACGGCGGAGCGAGCATCGCAACACGGAGCGGTTCTCCAGGCGCGCCCACCAACGAGAGGTCCGGCGTGTGGCCGGCGTGGGCGCGTCCCCACAGCTGGCGACGCGATCTCAGTCTGGGCGCTGAGCTGGCAGCCTCCATCGACGCTCCTCACGTGCCTCTCAGGCGGGGCGCTCGCGAGGCAGAGAGGTCAAATAGAACCGGGCGAGCGCATGATCGCCAACCCTTGAGGGAACGCGATGGACTGTCCCACCGTACCACGCGTCGGACTAAATCCGAGTATGGCGGTCGGAATATGGCATCGTCTGCGTCAGGAGATTCCGCTCCGCACTGCCTGGACGGCGGCCTGGATGCGGTTCTCGAGGTGGAGCTTCGCCAGGATGCTCGCGATGTGGTTGGCGACGGTATTCGTACTGAGCGAGAGATCGCGCGCGATCTTGTGGTTGGCGTCGCCGCTGGCCAGGCGCGTGAAGATCTCAAGTTCCCTGGCGGTCAGGACTGCTCGGATCGCGACCGCTGCGGTGTCGTTGTTCTTGACCGGGATGTCCAGCTCACGTATGCGCTGCAGAAGCTTTCCGGCGATCTGCGAGGAGAGCACGGATTCTCCAGCTGCGGTAGCTCGGACAGCGTCGACGATCGCGTCGGGTGGCGCGCTCTTGAGGATGTAGCCGCTGGCTCCGGCGATGATCGCTTCGACCACGCGGTTCTGCTCTGAGCGGGTCAGCACGAGTACGCGTGAGGCCGGGGCGAGCAGGCCAAGCTGCTCGATCGCCTGGACGCCCGAGATCCCTGGGAGCCGCAGATCCAGCAGCACCACATCCGGGCGGACGTCGACGACGATTTGGATCGCGTCCTCGCCGTTGGCGGCTTCTCCGACAAGTTCGATCCCGCTGGCCGACAACGCTCGCGCGAGCGCGGAGCGGATGAGGTGCTCGTCGTCGACCACCACCACGGTGATCGGCGATTGGCGCTCGTCGGCGAATCTCTGCTCGGATCGCATCTGGGTGATCCCCGGTCGGCCCCCTCCATTTCCCAATCTACCAATCGCCGGGAGCGACCGAGAACGACCGCCGGCTAGTTCGAGTGGACCCTCCGCTGCCCCTCAGCAGGGTTCGCTTGAGCCATTTACGGCACCGCCCGCCCGTCCTAGTGTGGAGACGGACGGCTGAGCCGTGTTTGTGGCGGTCAGACCCATCTCCAACGAAGGAGAACACGATGACGACCATCGCTGGACGCCACGACCGACCCGGAGTCATTGTCGACTCATCGCCGATCAGAGGGGAAACGCCAGAGCTACTCGACATTGCCGTGGAAGCCCACGGCGGACTTGCCCGATGGAACAACGTGTCGTCAGTCAAGATAGACGTGTCGATCGGCGGGGCGATCTGGTATGTGAAGGGACAGCAGGACGTCCTGAAGGACATTGTCATGGTCGCCGATACCAAGCGGGAGCGCGTAACGACGTCGTTCGTCGGCCAAGATCGAACGACCCTCTTCGAGCCTGACCGGGTACTCGTGCAACGGACTGATGGGACAATCCTTGACGCCAGCGACAGTCCGGAAGGGTCATTTGAAGGGCAGGACGCGGATACGCCCTGGAATGCGATCCACGTCGCATACTTCAGCGGCGAGGCGCTGTGGACATACCTCAATACGCCGTTCCTCTATACGCAGGCGCGCTTTGCGAAGGAGGAGATCGACCCGATCGAAGTCGAAGGCGAGACGTGGCGGCGGCTGAAGGTGATCTTCCCCGAGGCGGTCAAGAGTCATACGCGCGAGCAGATCTTTTGCTTTGGTCCGGACGGACTCCTGCGCCGTCACGATTACTCCGTTGACATCCTCGGGGGAGCGACCGGGCTGAACTACGCCTCGGATTATCGAGAGGTTGATGGCCTGATGTTCCCGACCACGCGGCGCGTCTACGCCTACGTGGGCGACTACCAGCTGGTCCCAGAACCGCTTCTCGTGTCAGTCGACATAAGTCAAATCACATTGTCGTGACCTCTCCAGGCTCACCAACCCGATAAGGAACTATGAAAATGAGCACTTCCCCGAACATCGTCCTCGTCCACGGCGCGTGGGCCGACGGCTCCAGCTGGAGCGCGGTCATCGAACGCCTCCAAGCCGACGGCTACAACGTAACGGCTCCCCAGTTTCCCGAGACATCGCTCGCGGCGGACGTCGCGCGGCTGCGCCACGTGCTCGAGCTTCAGAGCGGCCCCACGCTGGTTGCCGCGCACTCCTACGGCGGCCAGATCATGACCGCTCTCGGCACTGACGCGCCGAACGTGGTGGGGCTGGTCTACATCGCGGGGTTCGGCCTTGACGAGGGCGAGTCGATCGGCGCGCTGCTGCAGCAGGGACCCCCGACGCCGGCACTCGCGCATCTCGTCATCGATGACCAGGGCTTCGCGTGGATCCCCGAGGACGACTTCGTCAATCACTTCGCGGCCGACGTTGACCCGGTCCAGGCAAAGGTCATGTTCGCCGTGCAACAACCTCTGGCCGCCTCAACCCTCGAGGATGTCATGGGTGTACCGGCCTGGAGATCTCTGCCGACCTGGTTCCTGGTCGCAGACGGCGACCAGGCGATCCCGCCCGATGCCGAGCGTCAGTTCGCCAAGCGAATGGGCGCGACCACGATCGAAGTGTCGTCCAACCACGTTGCGATGGTGTCCCACCCGGATGAGGTCGTCGAGCTCATCGAAACGGCCGCGAGAGCCCTGGCCGTCGATGCCGAAGCAGTCACCGTCTGAAGTCGGTTGGCTCCGGGGTTGTATTCGGTCAGGATCAGAGTAGTGTCGGGAGGGGTTGAGGTCTGGCTGCGCCGCCTGCGGGCGAGGCAGCCAGGCATCACCGCAGCCAACTAATAGTGCTTTGTTAGGTTTCACTCGTTGTCGTGTGTCCGAGTGAGTGCGAGTCGGTTGACCTTGATTGTTCGTTGACAGGTTCGGCAGCGGCCGTCCCAGCACTTGAAGAGCGGCTGCAGGAGCAGCACGGCCTTCGGGAGCGTCAGGCCGGCCGCGGGTGAAAAGGGTTCAGCCGCTCGAGGGTGAGGAACCCGTGGGCGGCGGTGATCATTGCGGTGTGGTGATACCAGCCGAGCCAGGAGCGGCCTTCGTAGTGGTCCAGGCCGAGCTCGCCTTTGAGCTGCTTGTAGTCGAGCTCCATCTTCCAGCGCATGCGGGCCAGCCTGGCGAGCCGCTCGGGCTCAGTGTCGGCGGCGAGGTTTGAGACCCAGTAGTCGGTCGGCTGCTCGTGATCCTCGGGCCATTCGGCGATCAGCCATTCCTCGCGCGGGGGAACCTCGGACCGCTCGCGCCACCCAGTCCATCCTTCGCTTTCGCGCCAGCCGTGGGCGGCGTGAACGCGAACGATGATGAACCTGGAGGTGACCGGCTCACCGTCGGGTCCGTCGCGGAACGTGACGATCCGGGCGTCGCTTGCGAGATCGCTGACGAACTCGCCGATCGGCTTGGGCTGTCGATCTGGCCGCGGGTGGACAGGCGCGCGACTCGCGCCGGGTTTCTTGGCAGGAACGGCGAACGTGGTGCCCTGCTCGAACACCTTCGCCTTGGGACCAAGCGCGAGCACGTACTCGCAGCCGGCCTCGTGGAGCCGATCACGCAGCCAGCTGTTCTCACCATAGGCGTGGTCACCCAGCACGGGCACCCTCGGGAGATCCCAGCTGACGGCGCGCTCGACAAGCTCCACTCCGAGCTCTGGCTTGGTCTTGAACGCGATGTGCGCAGGGATCTTCGCCTTGCGCCGCCGCTCTGAGTTCTCACACCAGTCCTCCGGCAGGTACAGCGCCCACCCCAACGGCACCGTCCCGCGCACCCCGACCGCGTGCACCGACACCCCGATCTGACAGTTACCAGTCTTCCCCAACGTGCCCGAGTACTGACGCTTGACCCCCGGCGATTCCTTCCCGTCCTTCGGAAACCCAGTGTCATCCAAGACCCACGCCTCCACACCGATCACCGGCGCCACCCGCTCGGCGACCGACCGGACCACCCGCACCGGATCCCACGGGCTATCGGCCAAGAACTGCTGCATCGACTGATAGTCGGCCTCCTCGCCCAGCCGGGCGACCAGCGGTTCAAGCGACTTGCGCGAACCGTCCTCGATCAACCCCCGCAGATACAAGCCGCCATTGACCCGCTGCACCGGCCGGTTCATCGCCTCGCCCAGCACCTCGCCGGCGAACGCCTCCAAGCGCTCCCGCACCACCGACGGCGGATCGACATCCCGCTCGACCTGCGAACCCGCAACAGTCACACCGCCCATCATGACCTCCCCGCGTTCGACAGCAACCGCGAAGAGGATTCGCCGCAAATAGCGAGAACTCCTACCCCGAACCTAACAAAGCACTACTAAGCGCGCTCGCGGCGGCCACTGGCGGCATGTGGGGGAGTTCCAGTAACACCGTCCACCCGCTCCCGGGAGTTGGTCATGCCGCACGCATCGCGAGCCGACCCGAGCCACGCGTTCTGCAGCTGTTGTGGGTACCCGCTTCCTCGGATCCAACCAACGGATCGGAAGAACCGATGAAATCCATCGCAGCCCTTGTCCTCACGGTCGCCTTGATGGTTCCAGCAACCGCGCTGGCGGCCGGCAGCTCGACGTGCCAGGCTTACCACCAGCAGACCTGCAACGTTGTCGCAACCACGCAAACGGGTGCGACGCATTCAGACTCGCTTCCGTTCACGGGCCTCGACGTCATCCTGCTGCTCATCGGTGGCTGCACTCTGATCGGGACCGGGCTGTTCTTCCGCGCGCTCACGCGCCGGGCCAACTTGTAGACGATCACAATGTCGAGCGCGACGCCTCGCGCTGAACCCGCACGTATGCTTCCAACCGCTGGTAGGCTAAGCGCGAGGGAGCACCAGCCTGACGCGACGCCTGCGAGTGACAGCGCCAATCTGATTCTCCGGAACCGCAACGCACCCGGAGCCCGTTTGTCGCTCGAGATTCGTCCAGTGAGCGTCGGCTGCATCAAAGCCGATGAACGAAGCATCAGGCGGAGGTCGCTTCGCCGGCGGATGGTGCTGAGCACACTGGGGGCCCTGGCAGTCACAGCCGTGCTCGGATTCGTGCTCGCCGGCCGCCGCGGCCAGTTCACCGCCGCGCTGCACAGCGCTCCAATCTCCCTTCTGGGCCTGGCCGTACTGCTTCAGATCATCGCCCTGCTGGCTCGCACCGAGGCCTGGAACGTTTGCGTCCGTGCCGCGGGCGGAACGATGACCCGCCGGCTGCTGTTCCGCGCCGCCGGCATCGGCTACCTGGCGAGCCTGATCAACGGGTCCGTCGGGGTAGTCGTGCGCATCGCTTCGCTGCGCCGACTCGCGCCACACGACACTCCCCCCGTGCCGGCGCTGGTGGCCGCGGAGGTTCCGATCATCACCGTCGAGGTCGCCCTCGCGGCGATCTTCTCGTTCACGCTGATCGCCCCGCTCGGGGTCCCCTGGTGGGTGCCGTTGATCGCAGTCGGGGCGACGATCGGGGCCGTGGCCGTTCTGCGACGGGTGTCGCAGCGCCATCGAACCGGACTCTGGGCAGGGCTGGCGATCATGCGAAACCAGGGCCGCGGGCGCATGATCGCATTCGCGCTGTTGGCCGTCTGCTCACAGGTCGCCCGCAACTGGCTGATGCTGCGCGCAATCGGCGTAAACGTATCTGTCTTTGACGCGATGGCTCTGCTGATCGCGATGTTCACAGTCGGCCAGCTTCCGATCGGACCGAGCCTCGGGCCCGCCGCGGCAGTGCTTATCTTGGGCAGCCACGGCGTTGCCGCGACGGCCGCCGCCGGCGTACTGCTGACAGTCACCAGCGTGATCGGGTCTCTGTGTTACGCCGCTTGGGCGATCACCGATCGGATCGTCACAGGTCGGCTCAACCCGAGCCCGGAGGCTGCCGTGGCAACCCTCGCCGTGACGCCCACCTCGGCCTGAGCGCCGCTGAGGTGTCAGCGGCGGGCGAGCCGGCGCCCGCTCTCGGTGTCAGGCGGGGTGTAGTTAAGCTCGTAATGGTGGTAGAGCGCCGACTCGTCGGCCTGCGACAGCTCCTCGCCATGTTGCTCGATGTTCGGCGCGGACTTGACCTGCTCCTTCGTCACCGCTACCTGTAGGTCATCGGGACCGACCGTGACCCCGCCCAACGGCACAAAGGTCAAATGGCGGCCGATCAAACCCTCCTTCACGGTCGCGAACTGCGGTTCGTCATTCTCCACGTCGACGTACACGTCCTGCAACTTGCCGATCCTCTCCCCCTCGCGATCGATCAGCATCTTGCCGTGCCACTCCGCGACGTTCCAACTGGCGTCCTGCTGGTCCTCGGCCATCGTCAACCTCCTCGTCTTCCCACACTGTCTGACCGCTACCAATCTTAGGACCGTCGACGCGCCCCGAGGGGATGGGGAACGCTAAGTGGTACGGTGGTCAGTGCGCTCTGTGAGCCCCTCGCTCTTCTCGCTTCCCGGGCGGCGTCTCCGGTCAGAAGGGCAGAGAGGCGGTCGGCAATGGCCACCGCAAGCAAGCAGTCCCGTGCCTCCAGGCAGCTCGCGCGTCCCCCTGCACAGGTGCACGCGCCGATCGAGTTTGTGATCTTCGAGGATAACGGCGGCCGCTATCACTGGAGCATCCTCGCCGGCGATGGCACAACCCTCGGGCGCTCAGGTGATTTCGCTTCGTGCGATGACGCCGAACAAGCCGCACAGGAGATCCTTGACGGTGCCGCCTCGGCGCGCTTTGCGCGCCGGGGCAATCGCCCGGTCGATCTTGCCGCGCGTCGCGCTGGTCGAGACGATGACTCAGACCCGGAGCGTTGGCTGGATGAAAGCGGCAGCTTCAGCAGCCACGCCGTGGTTAATGCCGGGCGGCTGCCCGGAGTATTATGAGTAATAGGTTCGCTCTAACCCTCGGCGGCCCAGTGTTTCCGGCTCCACCAGCAGGCCGGCATCCGCGAGATCTAACGGTCACCGCGTAGTCAAACCGAAGTGGTCGATTCCGTGCCCAGTGCGCGCTGCTCTCCCGAGCCGCCCGCCCGGGGAGCACGGCGGGCCACGTCACCCGCCGCGAAAGGCAGCACCATGATCGCTTTCTTCGTCATCTGGCGGGTTCTACGAATGGAGAGCTGGTTCCCTCATGACGAACATCGACCAGCCTGGCCGATCGCCGGCGCCGCACGGGTGAGCTGAGCGATGAGGTGGCCCTTGCGTGGCGGCAGAGTGATGTCGGGGACGGCCCGGTCAGGGCCCGACCCCCGAGATCCGATGCCGCGTGATGATCGCGGCTGGCGGGTTGCCCCCAGCCCGGACGGCCGGGGGGCGCCCGATCCGCCGCCGAAGCGAGCGCCGCATCGTTCTCGCACTTTTGCGTGGGTCGTAGCCGGGCTGCTGGCCTTCAACATCGCATCGGTGCTCGTGCTCGCACCCGGGGGTCAGCAGCGGGTGAAAGTTCCGTTCAGCCCGTATTTCCTGTCTGAGGTGCAGTCCGGGCGGGTGGCGTCGATCGCTTCCAAGGGCGACACGATCCAGGGAACGTTCAAGTCAGCCGTGCGCTATCCGGCGTCCGACGCGAACGCCAAGGCGACGACGCTGTTCGCGACCCAGGTCCCCACCTTCTGGAACAACGACCAACTGGCCACGCTGCTCGGATCCCACGGAGTCGAGGTCAACGCGCAATCGACGACCCAGACCACGCCGCTGGTCGAGTCAGTGCTGCTCGGGTTCGGGCCGACGCTGCTGATCGTCGGGCTGTTCGTGCTGTTCGCCCGCCGAGCGGCAAAGAGTGGAGGCCTGGGTGCACTCGGCACCTTCGGGCGCTCCAAGGCACGACGAATCGACCCGGCGACGATCAGGATCACGTTCGCTGACGTGGCCGGGATCGACGATGCAAAGTCGGAGTTGACGGAGATCGTCGACTTCCTGCGCAACCCCGCGCGCTTCGGCCGGCTCGGGGGACGCATGCCACACGGCGTGCTTATGTCAGGCGCACCGGGCACGGGCAAGACGCTGCTCGCACGCGCCGTCGCCGGAGAGGCGCACGCCGCGTTCTTCTCGATCTCGGCCTCCGAGTTCATCGAGGCGATCGTGGGCGTCGGGGCTTCGCGGGTCCGGGATCTGTTCGCCAAGGCGAAAGAGGCCGCGCCGTCGATCATCTTCATCGACGAGCTCGATGCGATCGGGCGCTCCCGTCAAGGGTCGGTATCGATCGCCGGCTCCAACGACGAACGCGAGCAGACCCTCAACCAGATCCTCACCGAGATGGACGGATTCGAGTCGATCGAGGCGGTCGTCGTGCTGGCCGCGACCAACCGTGGCGAGATCCTCGATCCCGCGCTGCTGAGACCGGGACGCTTTGATCGCCGCGTCGCCGTCCAGCCACCGGACCGACTCGGGCGCCGGCAGATCCTCGAGGTGCACACTCGGTCGATCCCGCTGGCCGCCAATGTCGATCTGGAAGCGCTAGCGGCCACGACCCCCGGCATGGTCGGCGCTGACCTCGCGAACCTCGCGAACGAAGCGGCATTGCTCGCCGCCCGCCGCAACCACCACACCGTCGAGACGTCTGACTTCAGCGATTCGCTGGAGAAGATCCTGCTCGGCGCTCCACGCGGGATCGTGCTGTCAGGCGCGGACCGCGAGCGCACCGCCTACCACGAGGCCGGTCACGCGTTGGTCGGGATGCTCACCCCCGGCGCCGATCCGGTGCGCAAGGTCTCGATCATCCCACGCGGTGCCGCCCTCGGTGTCACTCTGTCCGCACCCGATGACGACCAGGTCTCCTACACCCGCGAGGACCTGCTCGCCAAGATCAAAGTGGCACTCGGAGGCCGGGTCGCGGAGGAGACGGTGTTTGGGACGATCAGCACCGGGGCGGAGTCCGACATCGACCAGGTCACGATGATCGCGCGCCAGATGGTCGGTCGCTGGGGGATGAGCGACGCGATCGGCTTCGTCAGGGTCCTCCCCTCCGACGGACGCGGATCGCTGTTCGGCACCGCCGGCGAAAGCTCGGAGGCCACCCAGCGCGTGCTCGACGAGGAGGTACGCCGTCTCATCGACGCCGCTCACCTGGACGTGACGACCGCGCTCACCCAGCACCGGGATCGACTCGAGACGCTGGCCCAGGCGCTGCTCAAGACCGAGACGCTCGACGAGCTCGACGCGTACGCGGCGGCTCAGATGCCGCCCCGGACGGCAGGCGCCGGGGCGTCTGCTCCCGTTGCTCCCGCGACCCCTCCTCGGCCCGGACCCGAGCTCAGGTCCGGCTCCGTGATACGAGAAGCGACCTGATCGCGGCCGTACGCCGTTAGCCAGGCGAGGGTCGGGACGAAGCGGCGGATGGATCACCCGATTTGGATGATGCTCCGCCCAGAGACGAGCGCCCATCATGGTCGCAACGCGAGAATCTCAGCAATCGTGAAAGGGACGATGAGCCGATGGCCAAGCCGTTCAAAGGTGTAGTCAACATCGACGTGACGGAGTCCACCCCGGACTGGGGGCCATACACGCAGCCGATCGCCCCCGACGGCACGCCGAGCGTGCTCTACATCGTCCTCGACGACGTCGGCTTTTCGGCCATGGAGCCCTTCGGGGGGCTGATCGAGACTCCGAACATCAACCGGATCGCCGAGCGCGGTCTCCTCTACACGAACTTCCACACGACGGCGCTGTGCTCGCCTACGCGCTCGTGCTTGATGACCGGACGTAACCACACGACCAACGGGATGGCGACGATCACCGAGGCCGCCTCGGGCTTCCCGAGCTCGAATGGTCACATTCCGTTCGAGTGCGGGACGATCGCCGAGGTTCTCGGCGAGCGGGGGTGGAACACGTATATGACCGGTAAGTGGCACCTGACTCCCGAGGACGAGATGAACCTGGCGTCGATCAAGAACCAGTGGCCGATCGGGCGCGGTTTCGAGCGCTTCTACGGGTTCCTGGGCGCCGAGACCAACCAGTGGTACCCCGACCTCGTCTACGACAACCACCCGCAAGAGCAGCCGTCGCTCCCCGAGGAGGGATATCACCTCACGACCGACCTGACCGATCGCGCGCTGGGCTTCATCCGCGACGCGAAGGCGATCGCGCCGGACAAGCCGTTCTTCCTCTACTTCTGCCCGGGTGCCTGCCATGCCCCCCATCACGCCCCGAAGGAGTGGGCCGACCGCTACAAGGGCAAGTTCGACATGGGGTATGAGGCCTACCGCGAGCTCGTGTTCGAGCGCCAGAAGAAGTTGGGAATCGTGCCCGAGCAGGCCGAGCTGACACCGATCAACCCGTACCTCGACGAGCAGAGCGCGGACGGCAAGGGGTGGCCGGAGGCCGACACCGTGCGGCCGTGGGACTCGTTGTCCGATGACGAGCAGCGGCTGTTCGCGCGGATGGCCGAGGTCTATGCCGGCTTCTTGAGCCACGCCGACAATGAGATCGGCCGGTTGCTCGACTATCTGGAGCACAGCGAGCAGCTCGAGAACACGATGATCGTGCTCGTGTCCGACAACGGCGCTTCCGGCGAAGGCGGCCCGAACGGCTCGGTCAACGAGAACGCCTACTTCAATGGCGTTCCGGACCAGATCGAGAACAACCTCGCGCAGATCGACGACCTCGGCAGCCCGCGGACATACAACCACTACCCGACCGGCTGGGCGTGGGCGTTCAACACGCCGTTCAAGCTGTGGAAGCGCTACGCCAACTGGGAGGGCGGGACCGCCGATCCGCTGATCGTCTCGTGGCCGGCGAAGATCGCCAACTCCGGCGTGTGCCGCCAGTTCACACACGCGGTGGACATCGTCCCGACGATCTACGAGTGCCTGGGCGTCGAGCCGCCCGAGGTGGTCAAGGGCTACACCCAGTACCCGATCGAGGGCGTCAGCTTCGCCGCGACGTTCGACGACTGGGAGGCCCGAACCGACAAGCAGACCCAGTTCTACTCGATGGGCGGCACGCGGGCGATCTGGCACCAGGGGTGGAAGGCGGCATCCGTGACCCCGGCCGCACCCGACATGTGGGCCCATTATGCGACCCAGCGGTGGGAGCTGTTCGACACCGAGAAGGATCCGACCGAGTCCCACGATCTCGCCGACGAGTATCCCGAGAAGCTTCAAGAGCTGATCGGTCTGTGGTGGTCGGAAGCCGGTCGTTATCAGGCGCTTCCGCTCGAGAACCGCAACGCCCTCGAGATCCTCACCACCGAACGTCCGCAGCTGTCAAAGCCGCGGAGCCGCTACGTGTACTACCCCGGCGGATCCGAGGTCCCGGAATCGGTCGCGCCGAACATCCGCAACCGTTCCTACACGATCGCGGTCGAGGTCACGATCGACACCGAAGAGGCCTCCGGCGTCCTGTTCGCCCACGGATCGCGGTTCGGTGGCCATGCCCTCTACATCAAGGACCGCAAGCTCAAGTACGTCTACAACTGGGTCGGCCTCGACGAGCAGATCGTGGAATCGACCGAGCTGGTCCCGACGGGCCACGTCACGCTGTCGGCCTCGTTCGAGAAGGAGGGGGACGCGATGCCCACCGAGGGGACGCTGACCCTGCACATCCGCGACAAACCGGTGGGTGAGGCCAAGATCAAGACCCAGCCGGGCAAGTTCTCGATCGCAGGCGAAGGATTGAACATCGGCAAGGAGGGCGCCGAGCCCGTCACCGACGACTACCCGGGCGAGTACCCGTGGGCGTTCGTCGGCGGCACGATCGAGCGGGCCGCCGTCGACGTCAGCGGCGAGCCGTTCGTCGATCTCGCCAGTGAAGCCCGGATGGCGTTCGCCCGAGACTAGACCTCGATGACCAACGACCCTCGCCCGCGCGAGACCGGCGAAACGCTCGCGTCATGGAACGACACGCCCACGCGCCAGGCGATCGTCGAGTTCGTGGACCGAGTCACGACCGAGGGCGGCGCGGACTATGTCCCCCCGCCCGACCGGATCGCGGTGTTCGACAACGACGGCACGCTGTGGTGCGAAAAGCCGATGCCAATCGAACTGGGTTTCATCCTGCAACGGCTCGCGGAGATGTGCGACGCCGATGCCTCGCTGCACGACCGCCAACCGTGGAAGGCCGCCCATGAGCGTGACTACGCGTGGTTGGGCGATGTGATCACCAGGCACTATCACGGTGACGACACCGACGTAAAGGTGCTGATGGGCGGCATCCTGCGCGCATTCGGCGGGATGACGGTCGAGGCGTACGCGCAGATCGCTTCCGAGTTCTTGAGCGGACCCCACCCCACGCTCGAACGCACCTACCGCGAGTGCGGCTTCCTGCCGATGATCGAGCTGCTGAGCTACCTCGAGGCCAACGGGTTCACGTCGTTCATCGCATCAGGCGGTGACCGCGATTTCATGCGTCCGGTAACCGACGAGATCTACGGGATTCCCGCCGAGCGCGTGATCGGCAGCTCCAACGCCCTCAGCTATCAGGAGGACGACCAGGGTGGCACGCTCGTGTACCTGGAGAAGCCCGACGTGTTCGACGACGGCCCCACTAAGCCGGTGCGGATCTGGAGTCGTGTCGGCCGACGACCGCTCGTGGCCGGCGGCAACTCCAACGGCGACATCCCCATGCTCCACTACACGCGCTCTCCGACCGGCCCGGGCCTGAGGCTGCTGTTGCTCCACGACGATCCCGAGCGCGAGTTCGCCTACACCGCCGGGGCCGAAAAATCGCTCGAGCGCGCCGCCTCGGACGGGTGGACCGTGGTCAGCATCAAGGACGACTGGAGCACCGTGTTCCCCGAGTCGTGAGGGATCCCTGCCCCCCCACGCAGCGCATACCCGCGCCGTTGAGCGAATTCGCTCAGTCGTTGATGTCGAGGACCGGCGTGATGTTCGGCAACTGCTGCCCATCCTCGGCGTGCTCGTTGGGGACGACGGCAGTGCCAACGGCAAAGAACTCGATCACGTGGCTCCCCCAGCCGTGGTTGTTGGCTTGCAGCTTGACCTCCACGATCCCCAGAACGCCGTCACCGATCTCCTCGGCCTCCTTCTGCATGCGTTCCATCGCGAGCTCGCGCGCGTCATACAGAGCCTGCGTGTACTGCTCGAGCTCGACATTCTGTCCGGTCTGACGCATCGATTGCATCATCCCTCGGTGGGCGACGTGGTACACGCAGGTGCCCATGACCAGCCCCACTGGGCGCTTCCCGGTCTGCAAAAGGGTCCAGAACGCCTGACCGCTCAGATCGGAAGTGAATGGACGTCCGTTCGGCGCGCGGTGGACCTTGCCGCCCTTGTGCTTGATCGCCGTGCCGATCGCGATGAACTCGGCCATGTCCGCACCCCATTCATAGCGCCCGACTTCGAGGCGGACCCCGACGATGCCGTCAGCACCTAGCTGATCGGCCTCCTCCTCCATCCGCGTCATAGCGAGCTCGCGGGCCGAGTACATCGCCTGCGTCAGGACGCCCATCTCCTGGCTTGCCTTCCAGCTCGACTGCTGAAATCCGATGTGGTAGATGCTCGACCCCACGACGAGTCCCACAGGCTCGAAGCCGGCCTTCTCCACGCACAGGTACTCGTTGACCGAGAGGTCGGACGTGAACAGCCCGCGGGCGTTCATTCGCAGGCGCTCGCTGGCGTGCTCGGCGAGGCCCTCGGTGCTGGTCGGATCGTATGTCGACATCAGCTGTTCTCCTGACGCGGTGGTGGACTAGACCCCGAGGTTGATTGACATAAGCGGAACGCCCAACGGGGCCGGATGGGGCTCGTGCGCACCAAGTGCAATCGCAGTGCCCAGCACGTGCATCGAGACGATGAAGAAGTGGTGCCTGTAGCCGACGCTCTCGTACTCGTGATGATCGATGTTGTGCCTGAGCGTTGAGATCACCATGTCGTTCGCACCGGCCTGACTCGCCTGATGGCTCACCTCATCCATCGCGAGTCGACGGGCCGCGTAGACGCCCTGGGTGATCTCGGTCATCTCCTGGTTGCCCCACCACGAGCTCATCATCTGATTGGCCCCCGGACTGAGTTCCACGCACACCACCGAGGTGTGACCGATGACATCCAGCGTCTCGGCTCCGATGCGGCGCAGCTTGTCCACGTCCTGGCCCGAGAGCGTGCACATCCGCGGTCTGGAGCCGTCACGCCCGGGGAGCGCGGTCTCGCGAACGGCCGTCCCGAATACGACATATTCGAGGTTGCCCGGACCGCCAAGCGAGCTGTTGACATTCATCTCGATGCCGATCACGGCGTCTGCGGCCGCGAACTGCGCCTCCTGCCGCAGGCGGTCGAACGAACGCTGGCGAACCAGGTTCCATGGCGCGGCGAACGACGGCATCTCGCGGACCCCTCCACCGAAGGAAGACCAGCCGTAGTTCTGCCAGCCGTGCTGGACGACCGAGGAGCCCATCACCTGCGCGATCGGCGTCAGCCCGGACGCTTGGGCGACCGCGTACTCGTTGACGGTCAGATCGCTCGTGAACACCGGAGACCTCGACGCCGCGATCCGCTTCAGACGATCCTCCGCTCCAAGCGGGATTCCCCCGCCTCGGATGCGCTCGAGATCGATCGCCGCTGACTGACGCTCCTCTTCGCTGAGGGGCGCCGCTCGTCTCCGGAACAATGGCAAAGTACTTCATGCTGGCACATCCGGGAGAGCGCCCTGCGCGGAGAGGCCGGCGAGCGGCGACCTGGCGACGCTTTCGCCTTGACTCACGCGCACGGGCCGGCGAAACCCGCTCTATCTGAAACCGGGAGTACAGTCAAAGGAGCCTCCACCGCCTGAGTGCCTCGCTCCGCGCTCTTCCTGTGGCCTTCCCTCCCCAGCGGAGCGACGAGGAGAGCAGCACCTTGCCGAAGCACAACGAAAAATCAAGCCCTTCGCGTCAAGAGCCAGGCCCTGGGCGATCGACCGCAGAGCAGGCGTTCAACGATGTCCGCAAGGAGATCGCGCAGCGCAACGAGCGGGCGCATCAAGAGGCTCGCAAAGTTCGAACGGCACGCGAGCGCCAGCAGCAGGAGTGGCGCCGCGAGCGGGGCACTTAGAGGCGAGAGGCAACCCGGGCCGGCGCTGCTGGTCCGGGGCCGGCGACGGCGCCAGGCGGCTTAGGCCTTGCCTGCGCGAACGTGACGAGCTTTCCGTGCTCCTCGTCCCACAGTTTGAGCCGGACGCTCCGCAACCCATCCCACAACGACAACGTCGGAACCTGGTGGAAGATCGGGTTCTCGTCGTGAGCCCGTTGCAGGTTGTAATTCGGAATCCGCGCGTTCAGATGGTGGACGTGATGGAGTCCGATGTTGCCCGTGAAGAACCGCAGCACTGTCGGCAGCTTCAGGTAGGAGCTGCCGCGGAGCGCCGCATCCGAGTAACTCCAGTCAGCGGCGCTTTGCCAGTAGGCGTCCTCGAACTGATGCTGCACGTAGAACAGCCAGATCCCGACCGAGCCGGCGAGCAGCGCCGAAGGCGCCCAGACGAGCGCGAAGCTCTGCCAGCCGATCAACCAGCACAGCGCCACGATGACCACGAGCAGCGCCGCATCCAGGCCGAGCACGCTGTGGCGCATCCGCGGACGTTGTGACCGGGTTGCGATGCGCGGCCCGATCATCATCGCGATCACGGGGCCAAACCCGAACATCACGACCGGATTCCGTATCAGGCGATAACCGAGACGTCCCCGCCATCCCCGCGCTCGATACTCGGTCACGGACAACGTGATGATGTCCCCGACGCCACGACGCTCGAGGTCTCCCGACGTCGCGTGATGGATCGCATGGTCGTGGCGCCAGCGCTGGAACGGCGACATCACGAACAGCCCCAGAAACCGCCCGAGGTACCGATTGGCGCGCTTGGAGGGCAGGAGCGACCCGTGCGCGCAGTCGTGGAACACGACGAATGTGCGGACCAGAAAGCCGGCAGTCGGCAGGATCAGTACCAGCGCCAGCAGATACGAGACGCCAAGTGCGAAATACATCAGCACGGAAAGGGCCAGGTACGGCACAACGGAAGTGGCGATGTCGAGCACGCTTCGCCTGAGAGAGGGATGAGCGTACGCAGCGAGCTCTTCATGCCCAAGCGCGCAATCCGATGAAGGCATAATGACCGCTCCGATACAGGGGGTTGACGTTCCAAAGAGCACCACCCCCACGGGCCGCCATAAGACCGCCATGGGAAGCAAGCTCCTATTGGTCGAATCAGCCCGGCCGAACGAGCGTTCCGCCAGTTTGCCTCGAGGAGATCCAGGTTAGTCGAAATCTGCCGCGGCAGCCACCGCCAGGCCCACGCGAGTACCGATCCGGGCGAGCGCACGTGACCGGCGGCGCGCCTTCAGCCTGCGGCCCTACAGATCCTCGCCGGCGTTCTCGGGAGCTGCCGGGTCGACGAGCTCCAATGCGCCGAAGCCCGGAACCGGGCCGTCCATCAGAAATATCTCGATCGTGAGATCGGGCTCGATATGGGCCTGGCTCAGGAACGCAAGCACATTGCGCCCGGTGAGCTGCTCGATCATCGCGCTATACCGCTCTTTCATCATTCGCTGAAAGTCGCGGCGCATGTCGAGCACGCGGTGCGGTTCGCCTCCCTCCACCATCGTGCGCTCGATCGCGGTGAAACCGTCGCTCAGTACGCACACGATCAGGTTGTCGAGGACGTAGGTCTTGGCCTTGATCGGTCCGCGGCCGTAGTGCTCGCGCATGAGCGCGACGATCCGATTCGTGATCTCCGCCAGCAGCCTGCCGCCGACCAGCGGCAAAGGCCCGGGTTCCGGGCCACCGGCGGTCATGCCCTGCCTTCGGTTTGTTGGTGCTGTGCGGTGTTCACTGACGCTGCGGATACTCGGCCGCCACCGGCCCAGACCGCAGCCAGAGCGCCCACTTCGGACTCGGGAGGATCGTACCGGCGAGCGCTCTCGGTTGCCACCTGCCCGAAAGGGAGTAGATTTGGGCGACCTGGATGCCGATCGGGGCTTGCCCTGCGGCGAGGTCTGGCGGGGTTCGGGAAGCGAAGGCGCAATGGCGCGTCTGCGGCGGCTTTCTCGGCGGCTTGCGGGGGCGTTGCGACAGGCAACGCGACTCCTAAGGAGCGAGAATGCACGCAGCGCGCGCCGATCTGAGCCGGGCGTTCTGTAGCTATTGCGGGTATCCGCCGATGGGCCGCTGGCGATCGCTGGCCCATCGAGTGTGCATGCGCTGCGAGATGGGAACCGTTCTACACGCGCCGCCGGGCTTGCAACCGCGCTTCTACGAGCCGTTCGTGATCGTCGACACGCATCTGCGCCTCCAGGCCGTCTCGCGCCGCGCCGAGGTCCTGCTGATGGTCGACGAGCCGGCGGCCGTCGACGTCGCCCTCGCGGAGTTCCTGGTGTGCCGCGCCGACCAGGATCACGTGGATCTCGCCGACGTCGTCCAGTACACCGTCGATGGGTCGAGGTTCGCCACCAGCGTGGAGCTGCGCACGGTCGGTGATCCCGGGATCGACGTTGTCGCGCGCGTGGCCGGCTGTGGGCCACCCGCGGCGGCCGTGGTGATACTCACCCCGCTCAGAGCCTCGCGCACACGGCGGAGCGGAAGCGCGCACAGTCGCCGTGACAGGCGGGCGGTCGCTTGACGGCGGCGTCGACCCATCCGCCGGATCCGGAACGACCGATCTCGATGCGAATCCGTGGCGGCATGGGTGCGCCCAGCCAGGCCCGGAGATTGGTGCTGTCGCAGCTCGAGGGCCAGATCGAGCCGACGACAGCGGCGGATGTTGCGCTTATCGTCAGTGAGCTCGTGACGAACAGCGTGGTTCACGCCAACGTGGGCCCGAGCCGGACGCTGACCGTCGAGCTCACGAGGCTCGAGGGTCGGTTACGGATCAATGTCATCGATCCAGGATCACGGCTCGAACCTCGCATACGACCGCCTGACCCCGAGAGACTCGGCGGTTTTGGGCTCCTCGTGGTCGATGAACTGTCAGACGCTTGGGGAGTAGCCCGCGACGGGATCGCAGGTACTCGCGTCTGGTGTGACGTCCTGCTCGATCGACCCCAACCCCCAGAGCTGCACGCCGTGGACAACGACGCAGCCCGCGTGAATTCGGGCTGACGCTCCGGACGAGGCTGCGCTCGCCGGGTCCGGCGGTCCGCACGACCTGCTGCACGGTGTGAGAGGGTTAATCCCGTGCCGTGGTACCCAGACTTGTTCTCCGCGTCGGTGTCGGAGCGGATTCGCAGCAAAGCCGCGGATCGCCGAGCGGCTGAACCCGTGCCGTACTTCGACGGCCTGCGCTCGGGCGAGACGGACGCGCTCGTGGGGTCATTCGCCGGCGAACCGGAGGTCCATCATCCGATTCGTGGCCGCGTCGAGGGACTCCACGCCTTCGAGTGGTTCGTGGCCTACAACAACACCTGGATGGCCGAATCGAACGCCATCGCCAGCCCGGTGCAAAGAATCATCACGCCGCGGCGAGGGATCGAGGAGATCGTGTTGACCCTCGACGGCGACGGCGGTCGCTTCGAGCTACCGGTTGCGGTCGTGGCCGAGCGCGACGACGACGGGCGCATCGTCGAGTTGCGCATCTACTACAGCGTGTGGCGGTTGACCGGCAAACGCGGCCACCGCCCGCCGTTGCTGCAGCCCGATCCGGACCTCGACGGGCTAACCGACGTAGTCGGCGAGTACCAGCGAGCGCTGGCGGACGGCGACGTCGACTCCGTCATGGCTTCCTTCGAGCCGGGGGCCTCCGTCCGCGAGCCTGCCGGCGGCCCGTTCATCCATCGCGGCCATGATGAGCTGCGCGGTCTCTACGAGCGGTATTTCTCTGGTGGCGGCGGCATCGCGCTGGAGCACTGCACCGTCACCGATGACGGCACCGCATGCGCGCTCGAATACAACGTTGTCCGATGGGGCCGATCCGAGCTTCTGCCCGAGGCAGGCATCGCCGTCTACGTACGCGGCAGCGCCGGCAAGCTCGCAGGCGCCCGCATCTACGACGACGTCGAACCGCCGCTCAGCTCTCAGCCGTAGCGCCGGCGGGAGCGGATTCTTCACGCAGCGGTGATCCAACCGGGCACGCGCGCCGTATCAGATGCATCAATCCTTGATACGGCCGGAAGGAGATTCGCGCATGTCCGAAGAGCAGCACCAACCGGGGACGGACCGTAGGCGGTTCCTGGGCAGGACGGCGGCCGCCGGCGCCGGAGTACTGGCCAGCGCATCGGCGCTCGACCTGTTGATCCCCTCGTTCGCCGCCGCCAAGAGCGGCGGCGTGACCAGCGGTGACGTCGAGATCGTCGGCGCCGCCCAGATCGCCGAGGCGCTGGCGGTGACGACGTACACCAACATCATCGGCCACTCGCCGTTCTTCAAGCGGCTGCCCGAGGACGACCAGGGGTATCTGAAGGCGGCGCGGCAGGAGGAGATGTCGCACTACGCGCTCGAGAAGAGCGTGACCGGCAAGCCCTCGCCGTTCACCACCTTCTATTACCCGCCGAAGATGTTCTCCGACGCGCAGACGACGCTCGACGTGCTCGTCACGCTGGAGGATGCGTTCATCGCCGCCTACCTCGTGGGGGTGCGAAATTTCAGCACGCCCCCGCTGCGCGTCCTGGCGGCACGGATCATGGGCATCGAAAGCGACCACCGCACGCTGGCGCGCGTCCTGGGCGGAGACGTGTCGGCTCAGGATGGCGGCCCGATCAAGAAGATCACGGGCGTGCAGGGGAAGGCCGAAAGCGCTGATCCGCCCAACAACAACGGGTACGAGCGCACGCTCAAGTGGACGAAGATCAGCCAGGCGGTCACGGCTCTGACTCCGTTCGCCGACAAGGCGGCCGCCGGCCAGGCGGGGTTCGACACATCGAAGCCCTACCAGTTCAAGCCGTTCACTCCGGTGCTGCCCAACCCGCTGGGAGCATTTCACTCATTCGCCGGCTGACGTCAGCAGCCGCGACCGTCTCCGATCGTGTCGACTCATGTGCGCACGTCGTGCATGAGTCGGCACGGTCGCTTACGACCATGTCGCCGACGCCTCAGGGGCATTGAGCGAGAGCATCGATCGACGCAGCAGCCGCGACACGTGCATCTGTGAGTATCCGATGCGCCGGCTGATTTCGCGCTGCGTGAGCCCGTGCCCCAGGCGCAGACCGAGCACTTCGCGTTCCATCGCGCTCAACGTGGCCCATCTGGTCACCAGCGCCTGTCGATCGTCAGCAATCTCGAAACCGTCGTCCTCGCTTCCCAACGTGTCCGAGAGCGCGCAATGCTCTTCGTCGTCCTGCGCAATCGGGGCGTCGAGCGATGTGAGCTGGTAGTTCGCCGCGGCGTCGATGGCTTCGACTGCCTGCTCGACCGTGCAGCCCAGCGCGTCGGCAAGTTCGCCAAGTGTCGGAGCCCGACGAAGCTCGACGGACAGCCGCTCGGCCTGGCGATTCACGGCCAGCGCTCGCTCCTGGAGATCGCGCGGGACGTGAACTACCCATCCCTTGTCGCGAAAGTGGCGTTTTAGCTCGCCCAAGATCGTCGGGGCGGCGAAGGTCGTGAACTTCTTGCCCTGCTCGGGATCGAACCGCTCGATCGCGTTCAAGAGCCCGACGCACGCGACTTGCACGAGGTCGTCGAGCGGCTCGCTGGTGTGGATGTAACGCAACGCGAGCTTGCGAGCGAACGGCATGAAGCGATCCACCAACTCGTCCCGCACGGCGGGATCCGCGTCGCGGGAGTGGACGTCGAAGAGACCTTCTTCGCTTTCGCGCGCAAGATCGCGCCTCGCCATGATCGTGGCGCCCATAGGACCTCCAGCTTGTGGATTTGCGAGCGCGAGGTCCGTGCGAGGGCCGTTGAGAGCGTCCCGGTCGTCGTCCGACGCAGTCAACGCTCTGCCCGCTGTTCCTGTCCGGCAAAACGGGCACGTACGAATGCGTACGCCGATGTGGATCAACCGTGCCGGCGTGCGGTGAGGGTCCGATGTCAACCCACCTGTTAACGCGAGCCGCGGCCGGGTACGCAAGGTGCACGAACTGCTGGCAGCGGGGCGGCGCGCGCCGGCCGGACCTACCGGGACGGCCGGCCGTGCCAGCCGACCCGTCCGCCGCCCAGGCCGGCGTTCGGGCGGGTCTACGCTGGGTATGGGGTTCTCATGGCGACATTGGCTCTGACCTTCGATGACGGTCCCGATCCGAACTGGACGGAGCGCCTGCTCGACGTGCTCGGCGACGCCGGTGCGCGCGCCACGTTCTTCCCGATCGCCTCCCGCGCGGCGGCGCATCCGGAGCTGATCGATCGGATCCTCACCGATGGCCACCAGATCGGACTGCACTGCGACGAGCATGTCCGGCACTCGGAGCGCTCGATCGAGTGGTGCCGGCGCGATACCGGCCGGGCGCTGCGCCTGCTCAGGTCGGTCGGCGTTCGCCCGACGCTGTGGCGCACCCCGTGGGGTGACACCGCCGGCTGGTCTGCGCAGGTCGCTCAGGAGAATCAGCTGCGGATCATCGGCTGGACCGTCGACACGCACGACTGGCGGGGCGACGCCGCCGAGCAGATGCTTCGCGCCACGAAGGACGATCTGCGCGACGGAGCGATCGTCCTCGCCCACGACGGGATCGGCCCCGGCGCCCAGCGCGCGGACGCACGCGAGACGGTCCAGTACATCGCGCTCGTGGCCAGGCACGCCGTCGCGGCGGGACTCGAACTGGAGACACCGGCGTGAACACCCCGGCGAACGCGCCGGCGAGCTCGCCGGCGCTCGGACTCGATCAGGTACTCGCGCACATCGAGTCCGGAGCCGCCGAACGAGACGCCGAGCCGGCGCCGAGCTTTCCCGAGGGTCCGCTGGCGCTGCTCGAGCGGGCCGGCGTGCTCGCGTGGAACACGCAGCCGGGAGCGTTCCGGCCGTCAGCGGCGGCGGAGCTCCAGCTCGTACGACGGGTGGCGAGCGCCGACGGGTCGGTCGGCCGGATCTTCGACGGCCACCTCAATGCCGTTGAGCGTCTCGCCGTTCAGGCCCCCGCCCAGATCCGCGACCGCGAGCTAGCGGCGGTCGTCGCCGGGAGGCTGCGAGCGGGCGTGTGGGGCGGCGACCCGGCTCCCGGGGAAGGACCGCCCGCGACCGTCTTCGAGGCCGATGGAATCGACGTGTTGCGGGGCGTGAAGACGTTCTGCTCGGGCGCCGGCGGGCTCGACCGCGCGCTGGTCCTGGCCCGGCGGCCGGGCGGCGGACCACCTGTCTCGGTATGGATCGACCTCACCGACGAGCGCCGCGTGAGGGTCGACCCGACCTGGTTCCGCGCTCACGGCCTGCGCGCATCGGTCTCGCATCGAGTCGTGTTCCACGACGCTCCGGTGATCGCCACCTTCGGGCAGCCTGGTTCGCTGGCCGAGCAGCCGTGGTTCTCCCGCGATGCCCTCCGCACCGCGGCCAGCTGGGCGGGAATGGCGGACACGGCCGTCCACGCCGCGCTCGACGAGCTCGCGGAGCGCCCCGGGCGCGGGCAGCTCGAGGCGCTCGCGGCCGGTCGCATCACGACCGCGCAGCGGACGATCGACCTGTGGATCGACCGCGGCGCGGGCGCGATGGACGCGATCGACGACGCGCTGCCCGCCGTCGCCGTGCAGGCGCGGGTCGCGATCTTCGACGCATGCCGCATGCTGCTCGACGAGGCGGCACGCGCATGCGGGTCGAGGCCGTTCGCGCGCGGCGGCGCCCTCGACCGCGCGCGGCGCGACCTCGAGGTGTTCCTGCTCCAGCACCGGCTCGACCCGCTGCTCGTGCGCGTGGGCGAAGCGGCGCTCGGCGAGCGCTGACGTGGCGCGGATGTCGCTCGCCGAGTTCGAGGCGCGTTACCGCGCGAACCCCGATCCCTGGGGGTACACCACCAGCGATTACGAGCGCCGGAAGTACGCGGCGACGCTCGCGGCCTGCGGCGACGGCCCGTTCACACACGCGCTCGAGCTCGGCGGGTCGATCGGCGTGTTCAGCGAGCTGCTGGCGCCGCGATGCGAGCACCTGACCACGATCGACGCCGCTCCGACGGCGGTCTCGGCTGCGCGCCGGCGGCTCGCCGGCGTCCCGCATGCAGACGTGATCCTCGGCGAGATTCCCGACGCGCTTCCTGACCGACGCCTCGATCTGGTGGTCGCGTCGGAGATCCTCTACTACCTGACTGCCTCCGAGCTCGCCCGTACGCTCGGGCGGCTGGAGTCGTGCATCGTCCCCGGCGCGCGCCTGGTCGCGGTCCACTGGCGCCCGGCAGGAGCCGAGCGGCCGCTGGACGCCGAGCAGGCGCACAGGACCCTGCACGAGCAGCCGTGGCTCGAACCACTCAGCTCCAGCGCCACCGCTGACTACCTGCTCGACGTGCTGGTGCGGCCGTGAGCGACGAGTTCGAGCTGCTCGTGCTGGGGGGCGGACCGGCCGGACTGTCGGCGGCTCGCGCCTACCGGGGCGCAGGAGCGCGCGGCCCTGTCGCGATTGTCACCGACGAGCACCGGATGCCCTACAACCGCCCGCCGCTGACCAAGGAGCTGCTCCGCGGGGAATCGAGCGAGGACGAGCTTCCGATCGAGTCGGAAGCCTGGCTGGAAGAGCAGGGAGTCCGGCTGGTCAGCGGCCGCGCGGTCATCCTCGATCCCGGTGCTCGCACGGTGTCTCTGTCCGGCGGCCGCGAGCTCCGCTACCGAAGCTGCGTCCTGGCGACCGGGGCGGAGCCAACGAGGCTGCCGGTGCCCGGGGCCGACCACCCGGCTGTGCGAGTGATCCGCACGCTCGATCACGTGCGCGAGCTGACCGCCCGCCTTCGCGACGGAGACGCCGTCGTCGTGATCGGCTCGGGCTTCATCGGGTGCGAGATCGCCGCCTCGCTCAGGCGCCGGGGCCACGCGGTCGCGCTCGTCTCCGATGAGGAGCAGCCCAACGCCGCTCGCCTCGATCTCGAAGCGGCCGGACTCATCCGCGGCTGGCTGGTTGAGGAAGGCGTCGACGTAAATCTCGGTGCCGAGGTCGACGAGATCGCGGCGCGCGACGGCTCGCTCGAGGTCCGAGCCGGAACCGTGCGCGCGACGGGGAAGGTGGTGGTGATGGCCGCCGGCGTCGCGCCCCGCGCCGAGCTCGCCGCGGCAGCGGGGCTCGAGCTCGCGGGTGGCGCCGTGCCCGTCGACGCGGCCATGCGCTCCAAGCGGGCCGGGCTCTACGCCGCCGGCGACGTCGCCTTCGCCGAGAACGTGTCGGCGGGCCGCGCGCTGAGAGTCGAGCACTGGGGCGACGCCCTCGGTCAGGGCGAGGTCGCGGGGCGGAGCGCCGCCGGCGACCCGGCAGAGTGGGACGCCGTGCCGGGGTTCTGGTCGACGATCGGCAGGCATACGCTCAAGTACGCGGCCTGGGGCGATGGGTTCGACCAGTCCCGCCTCGAGCACCACGGCGGCGGCGCGTTCACCGCCTGGTACGGCCGCGAAGGAACGATCGTCGGGGTGCTCGCGCACGAAGCCGACGAGGACTACGAGCGCGGTCGCGCGCTGATCGCCGAGGGTGCCCCGTGGCGCTAGCAGGCGTGGTCGTCGTCCCGGCTCGTGACGAGGAGGACCAGATCGCCGGGTGCATGGCAGCGCTGGCCGCGCAGACGATCCCGCGCGAGCAGTTCGAGGTGATCCTCGTCCTCGACGCCTGCGCCGACGGCACCGCGGAGGTCGCCGCGCGCGCCGCGCGCGAGCGTTCGGTGCGGCTGTCGCTCGTCGAGGGCCCGGGACAGGGTGCGGGGGCGGCCCGGCGAGCGGGGATGGATCTGGCCGCCGACCGTCTGCTCGCGCAGGGATGCGACGACGGTCTGGTGACGTGCACGGATGCGGACTCCCGACCTGCCCCAGACTGGCTCGCCCGTCAGCTCGCGCACATCGGCGCCGGTGCGCGCGCGGTCGCCGGCTTGATCGAGCTCGACCCGGACGAGTCGCGTCGGCTCCCGGCCGCGGTCGTCCACCGGCGCGAGCGCGACGCTTCGCGGCGCCTCGAGCGCGTCCGCCAGACCGATCCGGGTGCGGCTCACCATCACTTCGCCGGAGCGTCGATCGGCATCACCGCCGGCGCGTACCGTGACGTCGGTGGCATCGAGCCGGTGCCCGCGCTCGAAGACGCCGCCTTCGCCGAGCGGCTCGCGAAGGCCGGCATCCCGGTTCTACACGCTGCCGATGTCCGGGTGCGGACATCAGCCCGCACGGACGGCCGCGCCGCGCGAGGACTCTCGGTCGACCTCGCGGTCTCGTCGTGGGCCACGCGACGCCGGTACGTGGCAGGCGCGTTCCCGCCCGAGCTGCTGATCGGCCACAAGGGCGCCACGTCGGTCGCGGTGGTGATCCCGACCAAGGAATGCGCCGACACGCTGGCGGGCATCCTCGCCGGAACCGTCGGGCCGCTCCGCGACGCCGGCGTGGTCGACGATGTGGTGGTGGTCGACGCCGCCTCGGCTGACGGAACCGCCGAGGTCGGGCGCGCGGCGGGAGCCAGGGTGGTCGACCAGGACGACTTGCTCGCGCAGTACGGACCGACGCTCGGCAAGGGCGACGCGATGTGGCGCGCGCTGCACGAGACCAGTGCCGACATCGTGTGCTTTCTCGACGGAGACACCGCGAACCCTGATACGAAGCACCTCCAGGGCCTGATCGGGCCGTTGCTGTGCGATCGCTCGCTGCAGCTCGTGAAAGGCGCCTTCGACCGTCCGCTCCAGGTCGGCGGGACAAGCCTGCCGAACGAAGGTGGACGCGTCACCGAGATCATGGCCAGGCCATTGCTCAACCTGCACGAGCCGAGGCTGGCCGGGTTCGCCCAGCCGCTCGCCGGAGAGTTCGCCGGCCGCCGGGAGCTGTTCGAATCGATCCCGTTCCCGGTTGGGTACGGCGTCGAGATCGCCGTGCTCATCGACGCGCTCCGCGCTCACGGCCTCGACGCGCTCGCCGAGTGTCACCTCGGCGAGCGCCAGAATCGACATCAGCCGCTGCGGGCGCTCGGAGAGATGGCGTACGAGGTGCTTGCGGCGGTGGAGAGACGCCTCGGCGGCCACCGGAGCGCGATCGGCGGCCACTACCTCCGGCCCTGGGAGGACTGCGCGGTCGTCCAGGTGGCGGTGATCGAGCGGCCGCCGCTCGCGCGGATCCGTGACCCGCGTCCGATTTCCGCCGCGTAACGCGTAGTCGAGCGGACCCTCCTGCTTCGCGCCCGGTCGCTCGGGTAGGGGCACCCACGTGCCCCTACCCGACGCGAGATCGACGATGCCTGAACCCTCGCGCCGGCGGCCCATCTCGACCCGGCTCCGGGCGTGGTCGCTGGCATGGGTGTTCGCCGCGGCGTTGTATCTACTCCTGATCGACATCACCGACCTGCCCGAGCTGATCGTCGGGGCCGGGGCCGCGGCGATTGCCGCAACCGGGTTCGAGCTCGCCCGCGAGCAGCGGACCGTCGGAGGTCTGCGAGCGCGCACGGGCTGGCTCGGGCGTATCCATCGGCCGCTCCGAAGCGTTCCCTCGGACATCGCCACGGTGTCGGTACTGGCCGTCCGGCAGCTGATCCGTCCGCGGGAGGTCAACGGCGTGTTCCGCACCGTCCCGTTCCGGTGCGGCGACGACGAGCGACTCGAGACCGGCCGGCGCGCGCTCGCCGAGTCACTCGGCTCGTTCGCCCCCAACACGATCATCATCGGCGTCGACGCCGAGCGCGAATCGCTGCTCGGACATCAGCTTCGCCGGCGCGGCGGGGACGAAGCGATCGACGTGCTCGGCTTGGGATCCGAGTGAGTCTGGACCCACCGTGAACGAGTGGGAGATCGCAGCCACCCTGCTCGGCGTCGCGCTGATCCCGTGCGGCGCGCTCGCGCTGCTGTCGGATCCGCCGAGCGGCCTCGTTGCGCTGGAGGTGGCGGGGGTGCTGCTGACGACGATCCTCGTGCTCCTGGCCGAGGGCTTTCATCGTCAGCCGTTCATTGACCTGGCCGTCGTGTTCGCTCCGATGTCGCTGGTCGGCTCGCTGGTGTTCGCACGGCTGATGGAGCGCGACCTGTGAGCTGGCGGGCGGTCGTCGCCGTCGCCCTGCTGATCGCCGGCGGGCTGCTCGAGCTGATCGCGGTGCTCGGCCTGTGCGTGATGCGCAACGTCTATGACCGGCTCCATTACGTCGGCCTTGCGGGGTTCGGCGGGTTCCTGGTCGCGGTCGCGGTTCTCGTCCGCGAGTCGTTCTCACTGATCGGCGACAAGGCGCTGCTCGTCGGCATCGTGCTCGTGCTCGCCGGCCCGGTGCTGGTCCAGACGACCGCGCGCAGCATGCTGATCCGCGAGTTCGGCGACTGGCGGACACGGACACGACTCGGAAGGGGTCGGACCCGTGACGCTGCTCCAGATCGCGGCGCTGGTCGCGGTGGCAATCCTCGGCGGCGGCGTCGTTGCTGCCACCGATCCGCTCCGGCAGACGCTGGTACTCAGCGTCTACGGCCTGGCGTTGACGATGATGTTCTTCGTCTTCCAGGCGCCGGACGTGGCGCTGTCCGAGATCGTGGTCTCGACCGTCGGCCTGCCGGTGATGATCCTGCTCGCGCTGCGCAAGGTGAACGAGCAGGAGCGCCGGCGCGAGCGCGAGGAGCAGGACCGATGAGCCGCACGGCGCGGCTCCTGCTGTTCGGGATCGGCGCCGCCGGCTTCGGCGTGGTGCTCGTCTATGGCCTCGCGGGCCTCCCCGCCTTCGGCCACTACCAGGGCGTCTACGGTCGGGTGGTCGACGGGATCGGCGTGACCGAGCGCCACGCCACCGACCTGGTGACCGCGCTGAACTTCGACTTCCGTGCGTTCGACACGCTCGGCGAGGAGTTCATTCTGTTCGCCTCGGTGCTCGGGGTCGTGCTGATCCTCCGGCAGCTGCGTGGGGAGCACGAGCGTCCGAACCAGGAGGAGACCGACGAGCATCAGCTCGCCGGCGCAAGCGAAGCGCTTCGCGCCCTTGCGCTCGTGCTGGTGCCCGGCCTGCTCGCGCTTGGCGTGTACATCGTCGTGCACGGACAGATCACTCCCGGCGGCGGCTTCCAGGGCGGAGTGATCCTGGCGACGGCGCCGCTGGCGGTGTTCGTCGCGGGGCGCTATCTGCGCATGCGGATCCTCGCTCCCCACACCGTCGTGGAGATCGGCGACGCGATCGGGGCGATGGGGTACGGACTGGTGGGGCTCGGCGGCCTCGTGTTCGTCGGCGTGTTCTTCAAGAACTTCCTGCCGCTGGGGATCCCCGGCCATCTGCTCTCGGCCGGCCAGATCGATGTGGCGAGCGTCGCCGTCGGCCTCGAGGTGAGCGGCGCGTTCCTGGTCGCGTGGAGTGAGTTCCTCGATCAGGCAATCCTCGTCAGGGGATCCGAGGAGCGATGAGCTTCCTGCCGTTCGCGGTTGCGGCCTGGCTGTTCCTCGTCGGCCTGTACGGGATCGTCTCGAGCCGGAACCTGGTGCGAGCGATTCTGTCGCTGACCATCGTCCAGTCGGCGACGTACGTCGTCCTGCTCGCCGTCGGCTACCGCACAGGCGGCCAGGCGCCGATCTTCGCCGACATCCCGCAGTTGACCAAAGCGGTCGATCCGGTCGTGCAGGTGCTCGTGCTGACCGACATCGTGATCGAGGCGACGGTCACCGCGATGCTCCTCGCCGCTCGCCGTCCAGGCCCACAAGCGCTTCGGAAGCCTCGACCCGCAAGACCTCCGCGCTCTCCGCGACTAGCGGCGCCGGAGGGAGCGGCCAGCCACCGGGATGCACATCGCCGCGCTCCCCGTCGTGGTGCCGCTGATGGGCGCCGCCATGATCGTCGCCCTCAGGCACTGGACGCCGCGGCTGGGGAACGACTTCGCCGCCGGCGGCGTCGGGCTGGCCGTCGTCACGATGTGCGCGATCCTCCTCGTGCGCGCGTCCAAGCATCCGTTCGCCTACTGGATGGGTGGCTGGCGGCCGAGCCACATGGTGACGATCGGGATCTCATTCTCGGTCGATCCGATCGGCGCCGGGATGGCCACGTTCTCGGCGATTCTGGTGACGGCGGCGATCGTGTACTCGTGGCGGTATTTCGATGCCGCCGACGGCCTGTTTCACGCGCTGATGCTGCTGTTCATGGCCGCGATGGTGGGCTTCTGCCTGACCGGCGACCTGTTCAACCTGCTCGTGTTCTTCGAGCTGATGGGCACCGTGGCCTACGCGCTGACCGCGTACAGGATCGAGGAGCGTGGGCCGATCCAGGGCGCGATCAACTTCGCGATCACCAACAGCGTCGGCGCGTACGCGATCTTCATCGGCGCTCGCTCTGCTGTACGCGCGGACCGGGGCGCTGAACATGGCACAGATCGGCGCCGCGCTCGACGGCCACCGCGCCGACGCACTCGTGGTCGTGGCGATGGTGCTGCTGTTCCTCGGCTTCCTGACCAAGGCCGCCGCGGTGCCGGTGCACTTCTGGCTAGCCGATGCGCATGCCGTGGCGCCGACGCCGGTGTGCGTCCTGTTCTCCGGCGTGATGGCCGAGCTCGGCGTGTACGCCGTCGCACGTCTGTACTGGACGATCTTCGCCGGCACACTAGGCCCCCACGCCGACGAGCTCCGCGCGATCCTCGTCGCGCTCGGGACGGTGACCGCCGTGTGGGGCGCGATCATGTGCTACGCGCAGCGCCACCTGAAGCGACTGCTGGCGTTCTCGACGATCAGCCACATCGGCGTGTTCGTGTGCGGGGTCGGATTCCTCACCGTCCACGGCGTCGCCGGGGTTGCCGCGTACGTGATCGGCCACGGTTTCACGAAGGGCGCGCTGTTCATGCTCGTGGGGGTGCTCCTGCACCGGTTCGGGACCGTCGACGAGTTCGACCTGCACGGCAAGGGGCCGCGAGCTCCGGATCGCCGGCGTGCTGTTCGCACTCGGCGGGCTGGTGCTGAGCGCGCTCCCGGGGGTAACCGCGTTCTTCGGCAAGTCGCTGCTCGACGGCGGCGCGCTCGAGGTCAACTATCCCTGGCTTCCCGCGGTGTTCGTGATCTCCTCGATCCTCACCGGCGGCGCCGTGCTGCGGGCTGCCGGGCGGGTGTTCCTCGGCTGGGGGGCGTCAGAGCGCCACGAGGACGTCCAGCTGCGCCAGCCGCCCGAGCAGGACGAGGAGCGGATCGAGCGCGACGTGACTCCGCCGCTGATGCTGATCGTGCCCGGAGCGTTGCTCCTCGGCGCGGTCGTGGCCGGCCTGATACCCGGACTCGTGCCCGCGATCGAGCGAGCCGCCGCGCAGTTCACCGACCACGCGGCCTACGCCAGCTGGGTGCTGCGGGGTCAGTCGCCCCTCTACCCCGCCCTCACGCCGACGCACGTCGAGACGTTCGACTACGCATACGCCGCCGTGAGCACGTTCGGCGCGCTCGCACTCGCGGCGCTCACGCTGTTCGGCGCCCCGCTCCGCCGCCGCCTTCCGCGCGGGTTCGAGGAGGCCCCGCGGGCCGCCCTCACCGCGCTGCGCCGGCTCCACAGCGGCCATATCGGCGATTACATCGCGTGGTGGACGGCCGCGGCGGCGCTGCTCGGTGGCGCGTCGCTGATTCTGCTGACATGACCACGACCACCCGCAGGACGTTCGCGCCCCTGGCCGCTGTGCTGGCCCTGGCGATCGGAGGCGCGGGGTGCGGACCGACTCCACCGCAGGCTCCATTCGCGCAGGCGAAGAAGCTCGACAGCGCCACCGGTGACATCGCGGCGGCCTGCGGCCTGAGCTACCAGGTCACCGCGTTCCCCGGGAACCACCGAGCCGACCTCGCGAACCTCGAGGCGTCGGCGACCTCGGGCGCCCGCAAGCTGGCGTCGGTCTACCGGCGCAACCCCGCCTGGATCTACCAGGGCGAGACCGTCGGCAAGCTCGTGCACGACGGCGTCGCGATGCTGCGCGCGTGCGGGCTTGACGACGCCGCGAGCGCGCTCGCGCGCGCCGTCCTCACCACGCAGCGGAACCCGAGGTGACTGGTCGACGTGTCGATCGGCTCGGGTTGACGCGCGGCGGGTCGGTAGCGCAGGCAGTAACTCGGAGCGCATAGGTGTGAGCCGCCCTTGATCACGCGGCGAGGAATGTGAGCGCCGGGCTGGCCGACGTCGTAGCTCGCGTCGGGGGTTGTCACTCGTGGGTTGCGGGGGGGCGCGCAGCACGGGCTCCGCGACTCGCCCGCGCCTTCGGCCCCGTCACCGCCGGCGCCGCCAGCCCCGCGCCCCGAGTAATAGTCACTCGTCCACTCCCACACATTCCCCGTCATATCGAACAGTCCATAGCCGTTCGCGGAGAACAGGCCGACGGGGGTGGTGCCGCGCCATCCCTTTGCTCCCGTGTTGCGCCAGGGAAAGTCGCCCTGCCAAAAATTCGCCATCAGATCACCGCCGGGGTGCTGCTCATCCCCCCAGGCGAACACGGCGCCTTCGAGTCCGCCGCGCGCAGCGTATTCCCACTCGGCCTCGGTCGGCAGGGCCTTGCCCGCCCATGTCGCGAACGCCTCCGCGTCCTCGTAGGCGACGTGGGTGACAGGGTGTTCCTGGCGCCCGGAGTTGTCACTCGCGGGCCCCCAGGGGTGTCGCCAGTTCGCGCCGGCGACATACGCCCACCAGCGGCCGGGGTTGTCGAGCGGCACCGGCCCCGGGGTCGGATGGAACACCGCTGATCCCTCTACCAGCAGCGCCGGGTCGGCGTCGGGGTAATCGGCGGGATCGGGCTCGCGCTCGGCGACCGTCACGTACCCCGTCGCGTCAGTGAACCGCGCGAACTCGGTCACCGAGACCGGCCCCGGGTCGATCACGAACGCATCGACCTCGACCACCTGCACGGGCCCCTCCTCGTCGTAGAAGCCCGTCGAGCCCATCGCAAACCGGCCGGCGGGAATCTCGATCATGGTGCTGTGCTTGTATCGGCGCGGTCGCCGCGGGTCGTCATCCGGTTGGGGTGATGGCTCCGAGCGTACACCCCACGATCGCCGGCGCCACCGACCGCCACCGCTAGACTCGCGTTCAGTCAACTCGCTCGAGTTGACCCGGACGAGAGGGCGCGCCGTACCCGGTCTGAACGACGGCGCGCGCAGGAGGGTTCGACATGTCCGGTCTTCTCCAGCTCGCCGGGGCGTTGGTGATCCTGACGGCGTTCGCGGCCGTCCAGGCGGGTCTCGCCCAGCCGTCCTCGCGGATCACGCTGACCCTGAATCTGATCGGCTCGGCGGTCCTCGCCGTGCTGGCGCTGCGCGGCCGTCAGTGGGGCTTCCTGCTGCTCGAGGCGGCGTGGGCGACGGTGTCAGCAGCAAGCCTCGCCGCTCAGTTGATCTCCCGCCGGCGCGCGCCAGATCGGGCCGGGGCTGCGGACATCACCCCGTTCGGGTGACGTTCGCGGCCGCCCCCGCGCATACGGTCCGCGGGGGGAAGGCTTCACGAAATGCTCACGCTGATCCCTGGTCTGCCACCGACGGTCCTCGGCTTCGAGGCCGATGGCAAGGTCACGGCCAAGGACTACGAGCAACTGGTCGTTCCCGCGTTCGAAGCCGCGCAGGCGGCCTCACCCAACGGCAAGGTCAGGGTGCTGTGCGTTCTCCGCGACGGCGTCCCGGACTACACGGCCGGCGCGAGCTGGGAGGACGCCAAGGTCGGCCTGGGTCACATCCGAGCGTGGGATCGCATCGCCGTCGTGAGCGACGCGGACTGGCTGCGCAAATCTCTACGCGCGTTCAGCTGGATGCTGCCCTGCGAGGTGCAGGTGTTCGCGCTCGACGATTTCGACGGCGCCCTCGCGTGGATAACGGCGACCGACTGATCACGTCGCGCGCCTGGCCCCGGGGCCAGAATTACCGCGCCGGGTCGTACGAGGAAAGCTTCAGCGCGGCCATTCCGAGACGCTCGGGCTGACGCCGCTCTGCGTCGACCGAGACGCCCCTGATCGCTGCTCGGGCGCGAGGCGATGGGCGACGAGAATCGCCGCGTCGTCGGCCGGCGCCCGCGGCACGAGCGCGGCGAACGCGCGCTCGACCACATCGGTCCCGGCCGTCCCGGCGACCACGCCGCGCAGCCGCTCGATCCCTTCGTCGATCGTCTCGTCCCGCCGCTCGACCAGGCCGTCGGTGTACAGCACCAGGGTGTCACCCTCGGCGATCGGGATCGAGACCGCCTCGTGCCGTCCGCCCGGGTAGCCGAGCATCGGTCCGTGGACCTCTTCTATGAGGCGCGTCCCGCCGTCGGCGCCGAGCAGAATCGCCGGCGGGTGTCCCGCGCACACCATCAGCGCGGAGGTCAGCGAGGCGTTGATCGCGGCGACGGTGACCGTCGCGGTGTCGATCAGCTCGGCGTCGGCCAGCAGGTCGCCGAGTCGGCTCATCGCCTCCGCCGGCCCGTATCCCTCCTCGGCGAGGAGGCGCAGGTTGTGCCGGAGCTGCACGGCCTGCGCCGCGGCGGCGACGCCATGGCCGGCCATGTCACCGATCGCCAGCCACACTCCGTGCTCGGTCCTGATCGCGTCAAACCAGTCCCCGCCGACGGCGATGTCGGCCTCGGCCAGCGCGTACCTGGCGCTCAAGCGGAGCCCCGGGATCGTCGGCAGGCGCGGCTGGACAAGCGCCTGCTGGAGCGTGGTCGAGATCAGTTGTTCTCGCCGGAACACACGCTCGCGCTCCCGCGCGAGCTCCGCCTCGGCCGTGACGTCGCGGAGGCTGACGACGGCGTGGCCCGCCGACTCGGGATCTGGCAGCTCGTCGACATGCAGCCTCAGCACCCGCTCGCCGACCTCGATCGTCAGCTCCGCGGAGCGCGGCGCGAGTACCGCGCCCGCCAGCGCTGGGAGCAGCTCGTCGAGTTGCTTCCCGGCGACCTCGTCGGACGAGACCCCGGCCAGTGCGGCGAACGCGCGGTTGCACCGGCGTACACGGCGCTCGGAGTCGACCAGCACGACCGCGTCACCGATCGCATCGAACGTCACTCGCCATTCGGTCGCGATCAGCCGCTCGCTTCGCTCGGCGACCCGAGCGCGGAGCAGCGAGTTGATGCTCGCGATCAGTACCGGCGCCTCGACCGGCTGAGTCAGGTACGCGTCGGCCCCGATGTCGAGGCCCTCAACGCGGTCGGCGGGATCCAGGAACGTCGCCGAAAGGAGTAGCACCGGGACGAAGCTCGTGGCCGGATCTGCCTTCAGGCGCCGGCACGCCTCGAGGCCGCCGAGCCCTGGCATCTTGACGTCGAGGACCGCGAGGTCGGGCGGTTGCAGGATCGCCTCCCGCACCGCGTCGGCGCCGTCCGCGACCTCGCGCACGGAGAATCCTGCACGGCGGAGCATCGTCGCGATCACGTACCGGCCGACGTCGGAGTCGTCGGCCAGCAGGATGTCTACCGGCTCAGCCACCGCTCCCGCCCCGGGCGGCCTCCATAACCGCCGCCAGCAGTCGAGTCGCGGACGCGTCTCCCTTGTCGACGAGGATCGCCTGATCCCGCTGGACTCGGTCGAGCTCGTTCGGCGCGAGCACCTTCGAGGTGTGCACGATCACCGGTAATCCCGCCAGGGCGGGGGTCGCGCGCAGACGCGCTAGCACCTCCAACCCGTCGAGATCCGGCATCGAGACATCGAGCACGATCACGGACGGCCGCCGTCTGGCAACGAACTCGAGCGCGGACGCGCCCCGATCGACCTCCGCGATCTCGCGCACCGCGCCTTGCAACTGCGAGCGGACGACGTAGCGCGCGGCTGCGTCGTCGTCGGCGACCAGCACGAGGTCGACAATCGGGTGGGTTCCGGGCGCCTCCGGTCCTGCCTGGGCTGGCGGCGCGGCGTCGTGTCGGGGTGTCGTCCACGGCAACGTGACCACGAACCGGGCGCCGACCCCGGGCGTGCTCCCAGCCGTGACCGAGCCGCCCAGCGCGCCCGCCAGCTTGCGCGTCAGGGGCAGTCCCAGTCCGGTGCCGGGAGCCTTGCGCTGGTGCTCGCCGGCGACCTGGACGAACTCGTCGAAGATCCGGTCGAGGTCGGCTTCCGCGATCCCCACCCCGGTGTCCTGCACCGCGAGCTCGAGCAACTCCCCGGCCGCCGACGCAGTCACGAGCACCTCACCCTCGGTCGTGTATTTGACGGCGTTGCCGATCAGGTTCCGCATGATCTGAACGAGCTTGCGCTCGTCGGTCACGAGCGGCGGGAGCCGCGGCTCGCAGGAGAAGCGCAGTGCGACGGGGGACCCGGCCACCAGCGGTCGCAGCTGGATCCGCAGGCCGGCGAACAGCTCCGGCACCGACAAGGCGCGGAGCTCGAGGTCGAGCCGTCCGGCCTCGATCTTGGCGAGGTCGAGCAGCTCGCCGACGAGCTGGAGCTCGTCGGTCGCCATCCGCCGGATGTACTCGACCTGCGTGCGCTGCTCTGCCGTGAGACCGTCGTCCCCGTCGCACAGCAGATCGGCCAGCGCGATGATCGAGTTGAGCGGCGTTCGCAGCTCGTGGCTCATGTCCGCCAGGAACCGGCTCTTTCGGCCGTCCGCGTCCCGAAGTTGCTCGGCACGGTCGTCGAGCTCCGCGTACAGCGCGACTACGCCGCGGTTGGTGTCCTCGATCTCGACATTGAGCTGGACGAGCTCATCCTGGCGGCTTCGCAGCTCGTTCAGTGCCTGCAGCAGCTCCTGATTCTGCTCCTGGACCTCGGCGTACGCCGAACGCGATGATTTGCGCGCGAGGTCCGCGCGCACGCGGTAAGCATCGATGTCGCCCGGGTCCGTGCCAGCCGGCAGACGTTTGGACGTCCACGCGCGTGTTCCCCACGTCCCCGAGCTGATCTCAAACCCATCCATCAGCCGACGGACGCCGATCAGCCCCTGTCCCATGCCGGTGGTCGATCCGTACGTTCCCGACAGCACGGCCTCCAGGTCGGCGATTCCGCTTCCCTGATCGACGACCTCCACCGTGAGACTCCGGTCGTCGAGTCCGAAGGTCACGCGCCCGCCGCCGGCATAGCGGTGAGCGTTGCGCGCGAGCTCGGATACGGCGGTGGCGATGCGTGTCTGTGCACCGTGGTCGAACCCGAGCAACGACGCCACCTCCCGCGCGCGCTGGCGAGCGAGGACGACGCCGTCCTCGAAATGCAGGTCGACGGCCGCCAGCATCCGAGGCCGCCCGTTCACGCGCGTCGATCCGGCAACGGCAACACGACCACGCTCACATCATCCCGCCCCCGCTCCCAGTCACGGATCAGCGTCGCCGCAATCAGCAGCGGCGCCTTTCGGCGCAGGCCCGGATCGGCATCGAGATCCCACCCGTTGCGGCAGCCGTCGGAGTGCATGACGAGCAGTCCGGAGTCCGGAAGCGGGTACTCGAACGACCTGATCGTCCTGATCTGACGGCCCGCGGTTCCGCTCAAGGAGGTCAGCGCCTTGCTCGACCCGCGCGAGCACAGTACGGCGGAGACGTTGCCGACTCCGGCGAACTGCAGGACGCCGCGAGGCTCGTCGATCCGTGCCACGGCGACGGCCGCTCCCCTCGTCGGGCGCAGGGCGGCATGCACGCGCTCGAGCGTCGCCTCCACGGGCTCAGCCGGCCGCAATGCCTCGCACGCGCGCTCCGACGCCTCGGCGGCATCCGGGCCGTGGCCGAGGCCGTCGGCGAGCATCAGGCTGCTGCCCGCGACCGCGGTGCAGACAGCCCACGTATCGCCGCTGACGATCTCGGGAGCGACGGCCAGCGCGAGCCCGTCGGCCGGCCGCGTCGCGCCGTACCCGCCGACGGTCGCGGCGACGACCGTCCCTCCGGGCGCGACCGAGTTCAGGGCGAACCGATCGGCGAGCCGGCGGACCGCCCCGAGTCCCGTGCCGGCGCCGCCGACCGTCGAGAAGCCGTCGACCAGGCTTCGGTCGACGTCAGACATCCCCGGGCCTCGATCCCACGCCACGACGTCCAGCGCGCCGTTCGCGACCCGGAGCACGATCTCCCCGCCCTGGGTGTGCCGCACCAGATTCGTCGCCAGCTCGGTTGCCACCAGCATCGCCCGCCCGGCGTCCTCGTCGGAGAACGCGAGGCTCGCCGCGAGCCTGGCGACGGCCCGCCTGACGGGCGCCACGCCGCTGGAGTCGCCAACGTGGAGCCGGAGCGGCGCCGTCAGCCCCACATAGTCACCGTTACGGTCGTGCCCCGTCCGGGCTCGGTCTCGATCGTGAACTCGTTCACCAGCCGCTTGGCACCGCCGAGGCCCAGGCCGAGCCCGGTACCGGTCGTGTAACCGTTGCGCATCGCCTCCTCGACGTCGGCGATACCCGGGCCCGCGTCGACGAAAGCCGCCCGGACGCCGCGCCGACCGCCGTCGCGGACAATGGACAACGCGACCGTGCCTCCGCCGGCATAGCGCGTCATGTTTCGCGCGAGCTCGCTGACCGCGGTGATCAGCTTGGTCTGATCGACCAGGCGCAGGCCCGCGGCAACGGCCCGCTCGCGCGCGGAGCGCCGAGCGCGGACGATGTCGTCGTCTGCGCGGACCTCCAGCAGCTCCGCCGCCCCCTGCTCATCCACTATCCGCTCAACCTTCGCCCCAGCAGCGCCATGCCCCGTTCCACCGACAGTGCAGTCTTGACCCCTTCGAGCGTCAACCCCAACTCAACCAGCGTGATCGCGACCGCCGGCTGCATCCCGACGACGACGGTCTCCGCATCGAGCAGCCGCGAGGCCGCGGCCGTGTCGACCAGCATCCGGCCGATGAACGAGTCGACGATCTCGAGCGCGGAGATGTCGATCAACACGCCCCGCGCGCCGGTCTCGACGATCCGCGTCGTGAGATCTTCCTGGAGCGCGATCGCGACGGCATCGTTCATATCGACCTGGATCGTGACGAGCAGCAGACGACCCAGCTTCAGGATGGGGATCTCTCCGGAACCGCCTGGCACGAGAAGCTACTCCACTCGGTCCGTACTGACGACGCGCTGGCCCATCCGATCGAGCGCCGTGACGAACGCGTCAGCGAGCGTGGCCTTCGTCGTGACCTCGCTCAGGTCGAGCCCGAGGTGCACGATCGTCTGGGCGATCTGAGGACGGATGCCGCTGATGATGCAGTCGGCTCCCATCAACCGCGCGGCGGCGACGGTCTTGAGCAGGTGCTGAGCGACGAGCGTGTCGACCGTTGGCACCCCGGTGATGTCGATGATCGCGATCGTGGCGTCGGTCTGGACGATCCGCTCGAGCAGGCTCTCCATCACGACCTGCGTACGGGCGCTGTCCAGGGTGCCGATCAGCGGGACGGCGACCGCTCCCTCCCAGAGCTTGATGACCGGGGTGGAGAGCTCCATCATCTCCTCCTGCTGGCGCCGGATCACATCCTCGCGCGTGCGCTGGTAGGCCTCCACGGTCATCAGGCCGAGCCGATCGACGACGCTCGACGCCTGCCAGAGCAGTGGCACCAGATCATCACCCGAGCTGGCGTCGGTGACCACGTCGAACACGGGCTGCTTGATAGAGAACACGAACGTGGCGGTCTCGCTGGGCGAGTAGCCGTCCAGCACGCGCGAGCGCGACAGCTCCTCGAGATGAGCGCGCACCTGACCCCAGGCGTCGCCGGATGTCTCGCCGGCCGGATCCCTGGTCCACGCGTCGATCAGCGCGGCGAGCAGTTGCTCGGACTCGCTCCGCAGCTGCGCCTCGGAGAGCAGCGCGGGCCGGAGCGTCGATGCGGACAGCTGAGCGCGCACCCACGAGTCAAGAATGTCGGCGTGCCGAGCAGCGAGCAGCGAGCCAAGTGAGTTCTGGTCGGTGGCCATGTCTCCCCCCGCGATACCTCGCGATGAAATCAGCGTCCGGGGGGTGAGCCTATCCGATCCGAGCCTGCCTACTCGTACACGAGGAGGTCGCTGACGCCGGTCAGATCGAGGATCCGGCGTACGGCGCGCGTGACCCCGCGGACGACGAGCGGCTCGGTCCTGGCCCCGCAGACGCGAAGCACGATCCTGACGCCGCCCGAGTCCATGAACTCCAGGCGTGAGAGGTCGAGCACGTCGACGTCGGCCTGCAGTGCTTCCTCGGCGATCGGCGCACTCGCCAGATCGAGCTCGCCGACGAGCGCGACGACGCGACGGTCGTGTTCGACGAATCTCTCGGCGGTCAGGTGGTCCGGCGGGCCGGTCATCTACTAGTCGATACTAATCAAGTGACACGGGTGTCGTGACGTGCTGCGGTAATGTCAAACAATCAATACAGGCTGCTCGTGCCCCGGTGCCACGGTTAGCACTCGCAGCGGGGCTGGGGCAGCGGACAGACCGAGAGGGTGCTGTTGTCACTCAGGGCTGACGGTTTAGTGTCCGCGAGCGTTTCTCAGCGGCCGGGGCGACCGCCTGGTACCTCCCGCCCGGCGGTCAGCCGGACGGCGCTCGAGATGTTCGGCGAGCGGGGGTTCGAGCAAACCACGGTCGACGACATCGCCGAGGCCCTGGGGGTGAGTCGTCGCACGCTGTTTCGCTACTTCGCGTCGAAGAACGACATGGTCTGGGGCGACTTCGACTGGGTGCTCGCGCGCCTGCGTAGCTGTCTCGATGCGACGGCTCCCGACGAGCCCCTGCACGAGGCGCTCCGCCGCGCGGTCGTGCAGTCAAACCGCTACGAGGACGAGCAACTTCCCGAGCTCCGGATCCGGATGCGGCTGATCACTGGCATCCCGGCGCTTCAGGCGCACTCGACGCTGCGCTATGCGGAATGGCGGGCGGTGATCGCCGAGTTCGTGGCCGGCCGGCTCGGCTGCGAGGCGAGCGATCTCCTCCCGCAGACCGTCGCTCACGCCGCACTCGGAACGTCGATGGCCGCGTTCCTGGTTTGGGTCGACGACCCGTCGAGCGACCTCGTCGCGAACCTCGACGAGGCCTACCGGCTGCTCGGATCGGGCCTGGCCACGCTCGCGCCCGATTAGCGACGGCTCGGGTGCGGCGGGCGCCTCGGGCGCAGCGCCCGGAAGTCACGCGCGCGCACGCACGCGATCCAGATCCCGGCGCCGCGCGCGGATTCCTCGGCGAGGCGGAGCGCGGCGTAGGTCGGCGGGTCGAGCCGCGGGCGGTCCTCGACCCAGTCGGCGACGATCCCGGCGGCGACCAGCGCACCCAGCCTCCCCGATCCCGCCGCGCCTGCGTCCCGCGCACGCAGCCGCAAGGCAGACGGTGCCCAGGGGCCGGCCGCCGCGCGTCCAAGCTGGCGCCCCTCCTGGATCGTCGCCTCGACGCCGACGCTGGCCGCCCACGCGGCCGCGCCGGGCACCCGCTCGCCGATCACTCCGTCGCAGCCGAACAGCGCGCAGCACGGTGAGGCCGAGCAGCGCGGGCCAGCAACCGCTCAACGTCGCGACCCAGCACAGCGCCGCCACCGGGGAGACGAACAGCCGCCGGCAGGCGCTCCGGGTGGCGCTCGAGCAGCGGCGCGACCGACTCGTTGTACGCAACCCTGCGCGCGTACCAGGCCCACGGACGGACGCGATCCTCGTGCGCCACGCGAGTCCGCGGGTCGTAGCGAACCTGCCATCCCGCGTCGTGCAGACGCCAGACCAGATCGACGTCCTCTCCCAGCTCGAGCCGCTCGTCGAATCCGTCCCGCAGCGCTTCTCTGCGCGCGACCATCGCCGCGGACGGCGCGTACCACACGAACGAGTACGGCCGCACGAGCGACGGATGCGGACCCATGTCGAGGATCGAGTGGCAGCGCTCGTACGCGGCGACCCGGCCCGTGAGCCGGTCCGATGAGACGACCCGCGGCGCGACGAGCGCGACCGCCGGATCGGCCAGGTGACCGAGCAGCGCGTCGGGGAACCCGGGCGGCGGAGTGCAGTCCGAGTCGAGGAACGCGACCAGCGTGGTTCTCGCCAGGCCGAGCCCGGTGTTGCGAGCCGCCGACGCCCCGCGGTTGGTGCCGTGTCGCACGTAGCGTGCTCCGAACCGATCCGCGACGGCCTCGATCGCGCCGCCGTCGGGAGATCCGTCGTCGACCACGATCACCGGGTGGGCGCCGGAGAGGGCCGCCAGGCAGCGCTCGAGCTGCTCCGCGCGACCGTAGACGGGGACGACGATCGTGACGTCCTCGGCCCCGTCGCTACTCGGCGGCGGATCGGGATCGGCCAGCGCCGCCGCGAGCAGCCGGCGCGCGAGCAGGCGCTCGCCGAGGTCGGCGCCCACCGGCTCGCCCGCCAACCACCCCGCGACCAGGCCGGCGCCGTGCGGCGAGAGCGTGATCAGCCGGATCGGCGAGCCGCCGACGAGCACCTCGCCGGCGCGTTGCGTCCGCAGCCCTCGGGCCGGGCGCAGGCGCCAGCCGGCCGGGACCGGCAGGTGCGCCGGGGCTTCTACGGCGTCAGCCCTCCGTCGACCGGGATCACCGCGCCGGTCAGCGCGGAGGCTCCGGGGCCGCACAGCCACACCGCGGCGGCGGCGATCTCCGCGGGCTCGAGCAGCCGCCGCATCAGCTGCTGGCCGGCGAACGCTTCCTGGTCCGGGAGGTCGTACAACGCGGCGCTCGCGGTGAGCATCGCGCCGCGCGTCGACCCCGGGCAGATCGCGTTTGCCGACACCCCGGTTCCCGCGAGGTCCGCGGCCAGCGCGCGGACGTAGCCGACCGCGGCCGCCTTCGCGGCCGAGTAAGCGGCGAGCTGCGGCATCGCTCGCAGCGCCGCCGCCGAGGCGATCGCGACGAACCGGCCCCGGCCGGCGGCAATCATCCCGGGCACGGTCGCCTCGGCGAGCCGCCGTACGCCGTGCAGGTTGACGTCGATCAGCGTCGACCATGCCTCCCGGCTGGTCGCCCAGCCCGGCCCGCCCGCGATCACGCCGGCAGCGGCGACCGCGGCGCCGGCCGTCCGGCCCGCGAGCGCCGCCGACACCCGGTCGGCGAAGTCCTCGCCGGCGACATCGGCCTCGAGCACCTCGGCCGCCGGCGCTCCGGCGCTCACGCAGCGTTCAGCGACGCGCTCGAGATCCGCCGGCCCCGGCATCGCGTACTCGACTCCCGGCTGGCTCACACACGCGTCGACGAGCAGCAGCGACCACCGCTCCGCGGCCAGGCCCAAGCCGACCTCCGCGCCGATCCCGCGAGCCGCGCCGGTGACGACGGCGAGCCCCGGTCCGTCAGGCATGCGCGGGCACCTCGGCCAACAGCGCGTCGAGGGCCACGGTGCACCCGCCGATCAGCTCGTCGAGCAGCCGCCGGCCCTGCGCGGCGGTGGCGCCGCGCGGATCGCCGAGCACGCCGTTGGGGCTGACCGACCGGACACCCGTGCTGCGCAGGCGATCGATCACCTCGCTGAGCGGCCGGCGTTCGCCCTCCTGCGCGAGCTCGATCCGAACGACGCCCGGATCGAGGTGCAGCAGCATCGCGGTCTCGGTCAGACCGGCGTGGGCGTCGCCCGATGCCGGCGCCGCCGCGAACACCGCGCAGCGGCGGCCCTCGGACCGGAGCTGCGCAACCGCGGCGGACACCGCGTCGGCGTTTCCGCCGTGGGCGTTGACCAGCAGCAGCGCGTCCCAGTACCGCGACGCGTCGCGGCCGAGCTCGACCAGCAACTCGGTCAGCGCGCTCGTGCCGATCGACAGCGTCCCGGGAAACGCATCGTGCTCTCCGCTCGCGCCGAACGCGAGCGCCGGGGCGAGCCCGACGCCGTCCCGAGCGCTCACCGCGCCGCGGGCGACGGCGACGGCGATGCGGGTGTCGGTGTCGAGCGGGAGATGCGGACCGTGCTGCTCGAGCGAGCCCAAGGGGACGACCAAAACCAGCCGCGGAGCGCGGTCGATCTCCGGCCAGGTGGCATCCGGGAGATTTGTCACAGGGTGCTAAATTATCGCGCCCGACCGCCTCGCAGGAGAGGAGAAGCGCATGAGCATCACGCCCGAGCAGGTCGAGCAGACGGCGGCCCGGCCGGAGCCAGAGGAGGCCACGGCGCCGCCGCCCACCGACGAGAACCTGGTCGTCGAGGATCTGCTGGTCGAGGACGTCTCGATCGATGGCATGTGCGGCGTCTACTAGAGCCGGATCGGTGAATTCCGCCGAGTTCAAGCGGGGCGCGCAGCTGGATCCCGAGGTGGAGCTGAGGCCCGAGCGCTTCGGCGCCCTGGCCTACCACTTCGGCACGCGGCGGCTGTCGATCGTGCGCCGTCGGACGGACGAGGCACGCTCATTGACCGACGAGCTCGAGACCGGCCTCGACGCGCCGATCTGCCTGACGTGGGAGCTCACGTACGCGTGCAACCTCGCGTGCGTTCACTGCCTGTCGAGCTCCGGCCGGCGCGACCCGCGAGAGCTGAGCACGGCCGAGTGCATGGCGGTGATCGACGAGCTCGAGCGCATGCAGGTGTTCTATGTCAACGTCGGCGGCGGCGAGCCGACCGTCAGGCGCGACTTCTGGGAGCTGATCGACTACGCCGTCGCGCACCACGTCGGCGTGAAGTTCTCGACCAACGGCTCGCGGATCACCGCTGCGGTCGCGGCCCGGATCGCCGGCACCGACTACGTCGACGTGCAGGTCTCGCTCGACGGCGCCACCGCCGAGGTCAACGACCGCGTGCGCGGGCCCGGCTCGTACGCCACCGCGATCCGCGCGATGGAGAACCTGGCCGACGCCGGCTTTGCGGGGTTCAAGCTGTCGGTGGTGGTCACGCGCGAGAACGCGACCCAGCTCGACGCGTTCAAGGCGCTCGCCGACGGGTTCGGGGCGCAGCTGCGGCTGACGCGTCTGCGGCCGTCCGGGCGCGGCGCCGACGTCTGGGACCAGCTCCACCCCACCGCGGCTCAGCAGCGCGAGCTGTACGAGTGGCTGCTCGCCCACGGCGACAGCGTGCTCACCGGCGACTCGTTCTTCCACCTCGGCGGCTACGGCGCCGCGCTTCCGGGCCTGAACCTGTGCGGCGCCGGGCGGGTGGTGTGCCTGATCGATCCGATCGGCGACGTGTACGCGTGCCCGTTCGTGATCCACGACGAGTTCCGCGCCGGCAACGTCCGCGAGCGCGGCGGCTTCACGGCCGTCTGGCGCGAGTCCGAGCTGTTCGCCGAGCTGCGCGAGCCACAGCACGCCGGCGCGTGCGCGAGCTGCGGGCTGTTCGACAAGTGCCGCGGCGGCTGCATGGCGGCGAAGTTCTTCACGGGGCTGCCGCTCGCCGGACCCGACCCGGAGTGCGTGCTCGGCCACGGCGAGCGTCTCCTGGCCGAGCGCGGCGACTCCCCGGTGCCGAGGCCGTCGGTGGACATGTCCAGAACGACGCCTCGGCGAGCGCGGACCGAGCCCCCACCCCACCCCTGCGACGAGAGCCCGCTGGCGGTACTGCGCTCGCCGTGAAACTCGGCCGCAATCCGTGGTTCGAGTCGGTGGCGGTCGCCCAGCGCCGGGCGAAGCGGCGGCTGCCGAGGTCGGTGTACTCGGCGCTGATCGCGGGGTCCGAGGCCGGCGTGACGCTCGCGGACAACGTCGCCGCGTTCGGAGAGCTCGGCTTCGCGCCCCACGTCGCCGACCTGCCGGCGGCGCGGGACATGGCCACGACCGTGATGGGGCAGGAGCTCTCGTTGCCGGTGCTGATCTCCCCGACCGGCGTGCAGTCGGTCCATCCCGACGGTGAGCTCGCGGTCGCGCGCGCCGCGGCCGCGCGCGGCACGGCGATCGGGCTCAGCTCGTTCGCGAGCAAGCCGATCGAGGAGGTGGTCGCGGCCAACCCCCGGACGTTGTTCCAGATCTACTGGTGCGGCACGCGCGACCAGATCGCGGCGCGACTCGATCGCGCCCGGGCCGCCGGCGCGGTCGGGATGATCGTGACGCTCGACTGGACGTTCTCGCACAGCCGCGACTGGGGCAGCCCGTGGATCCCCGACCACATCGACCTGGCGGCGATGCTCCGGCTGGCGCCCGAGGTCCTGGTCCGGCCGGCGTGGCTCGCCGATTGGGCCCGCGCCGGCGGACCACCCGACCTGACCGTCCCCAACCTGTCCCCGCCCGGCGAGCCGCCGCAGACGTTCTTCGGCGCCTACGGCGAGTGGATGCAGACGCCACCCGCCGAGCTGGGAGGACCTCCGGTGGCTGCGCGAGCAGTGGCAGGGCCCGTTCATGCTCAAGGGCGTGACCCGCGTCGACGACGCCCAGCGCGCGGTCGACGCCGGATTCAGCGCGATCTCGGTCTCGAACCACGGCGGCAACAACCTAGACGGCACCCCGGCCTCGATCCGCGCGTTGCCTGCGATCGCCGACGCCGTCGGCGACCAGGTCGAGGTCCTGCTCGATGGCGGAGTCCGGCGAGGTGGCGACGTCGTCAAGGCGCTCGCGCTCGGAGCCCGGGCGGTGATGATCGGCCGGGCGTACCTGTGGGGCCTCGCCGCCGCCGGCCAGCCGGGCGTCGAGAACGTGCTCGACATCATGCGCAACGGCATCGACTCGGCCCTGCTCGGCCTCGGCCACGCCTCGGTGCACGACCTCAGCCCCGCGGACATCATCATCCCGCCGGGGTTCACGCGCCGGCTGGGCGCGGCCGTCGAGCCGGTCGATGTAGGCCCCTAGCTCTCGTGAATGACCACGCCGCGGATGTTCTTGCCGGCGAGCAGGTCGTGGTAGCCCTCGTTGACCTGCTCGAGCGTGTATCTCCGCGTGATGATCTCGTCCAGCTTGAGGTGGCCTGACCGGTAGAGGCCGAGCAGGTTCGGCATCTCGAAGATCGGATTGGAGCCGCCGGCGAGCGAGCCCTGGATCCGTTTGTGCCAGCCGACCATCGGCGAGCCGGTCAGGCTGATCGACTTCTCGTCCGCGCGGCTGACCGAGGTCACCACCACGCGTCCCGCCTTGCCGACCAGACCGACCGCGTCGACGGTCGTCTGCGGATCGAGCACCCCGACGGTGATCACCGCCAGGTCGGCCATCTGGCCATGCGTTCGTCCCCACAGCGTCTCGCGCGCCTGCTCGACGGTGGTCGCGGTGTGGGTCGCGCCGAGCTTGCTGGCCATCTCGAGCTTGAACGGGTTCGGATCGATCGCTACCACGGTCGTGGCGCCGGCGTAGCGCGCGCCCTGCACGGCGTTGATCCCCACGCCACCGACCCCGAAGATCACGACCGCCTCGCCCGGACGGGTCTCGCCGGCGCGGACCGCCGAGCACCAGCCGGTCGTCACTCCGCAGCCGACGAGGCACGCCACCTCGAACGGGATGTCGTCGTCGATCCGCACGCACGAGTACTCCGACACGACGGTGTGGTCGGAGAACGTGCCGAGCGCGCAGAAGCCGCCGAAGTCCTCGCCGCCCTTGTGGAAGCGGAACGTCTCGTCCTGCAGGCAGCCGACGCCCGCGTACAGCCCGCGATCGCAAAGGTTCTGATGACCGGTCGAGCAGTAGCGGCACTTCCCGCACGCCGGGATGTAGGAAGTCACGACGTGATCGCCGGGCGCCACGCGAGTCACGCCGGCGCCGACGGCCTCGACGATCCCCGCGCCCTCGTGACCGCCCACCAGCGGAAAGCGGATGTGGCTGCCGCCCTCGCGGCGGATGTGCTCGTCGGAGTGACACAGGCCGGCCGCCTTGTAGCGGATCAGCACCTCGAACTCCTTGGGCTCGTCGAGGTCGAGTTCGGTGATCTCCCAGTCCGTGCCGGGCTTGTGCAGCACGGCCGCTCTCGTCGTCATGCTCGCCATCGTCTCTCCCCTTTCAGGCGACCTGCGGGACCACCTCGGCGCCGATCAGGCGCAGGTGGTCGAGGTCGTCGATGTCGAAGATGTGCAGGTACACGGTCTCGCAGCCGTCCTCTACGAGGCGCTCAAGCGCCGCGACCAGGTCGGATGGCGTGCCTACGACGCCATTGGCCAGCATTCGCGCACCCGGCGGGCCAAGCCGCTCCAGCCGCTGCTCGGCCTCTTCCTTGGTGGTGCCGCAGATCGCCTGCATTGTGGCGGACATCCGCAGCGTCGACGGATCCCTGCCGATCTCCTCGCAGACCCCGCGTACGTTGGCGAAGCGCTCGGCGCAGCCATGGCCCGCGCCGCTGTTGAACTCGTCGGCGTACCGGGCCGCCATCAACGGCGTACGGCGCGGGCCGGTTCCGCCGATCACGATCTCGGGCCGCGGCTTCTGCACGAGCACCGGGAAGTTGCGGGCCTCGTCGAGTTGCCAGAAGCGGCCGTCGAAGCTGAACGACTCGCCCTGCGGCGTCGTCCACAACCCCAAGATGATCTGCATCTCCTCGTTCAGGCGATCGAACCGCTCGCCGATCGGAGGGAAGGGGATGCCGAACGCCTTGTGTTCTCGCTCATACCAGCCGGTGCCGATCCCCAGGACGACGCGCCCGCGCGACACCTGGTCGACGGTGGCCACGGCGTTGGCCACGACTGCGGGGGGCGGAACGTGCCCGCGGTCATGAGCGTTCCGAGCTTGATCCGGCTGGTTTCGAGCGCCACGCCGGCGAGCGTCGTCCACGAGTCGGTCGGGCGGTAGTCCGGATCGGTCGAGTCGATCCCGAGATAGTGGTCGCCGCGGAAGAACGCGTCGAACCCCGCCTCCTCGGTGACCTTGGCCATCGCGACGACGCGGTCGTAGGTGGCGCCGTGGCGCGGCTCCATCAGCACTCTCACCTTCACGAGGTCTCCTCCGGTCGGGGCAACGGGAACGGGGCGGGCCCGCCCCCGTCGAGGACGAGCATCTGGCCGGTGACGAACTCGGCGCCGTCGCCGGCCAGATAGCGCACAGCCGCGGCGACGTCGTCGGGCCGGCCGACCCGCCCGACGGGCAGGCGCCGGCCGCGCTGCTCCATCTCCGCGCGCACGTCGAGGTCGGGATCGAGACTGAGCACTGAACGGCTTGTGTCGAGCGCGCCCGGGGCGATCGCGTTGACCGTGATACCGAACGCGGCCACGTCCATCGCGAGCGCCCGCGTCAGCCCGAGGATCCCGGCCTTCGATGCCGAGTACGGGGTCGAGCGCGGCGCCCCGATCACGCCCGCCATCGAGGAGATGTTGATGATCCGCCCCCACCGCCGGCGGCGCATCGCGGGCACGGCAGTACGACACATCAGCCAGGCGCCGCGCAGGTTGATGCGAATCACGTCATCGAACACCTCGATCGGGATCTCGTCGATCACGTCGCGATCGAGCCCCTGAGGCGCGGCGGCGTTGTTGACCAGGATGTCCAGCCGGTCGAAGCGCTCGAGCGCCGCGTCGATCATCGCCTTGGCGTCGTTCTCGTCGCCGATGTCTCCGAGCGCCGACATCGCGGTGCCGCCCGCCGCCTCGATCTCCGCGACGAGGCCGTCGAGTCCGCTCCACGACTCCGGCTGCTCTGAGCCGACGATCTCCTGCCGGCGGTTGGGGACGCCGGCCGGCCGGCGATCGGTCACGACGACCGCCGTGCCGTCGGCCGCCAGCGTCCGTGCGATCGCCTGACCACTGCCGTCGGGCTTGCCGCAGCCGGTGATCAGCGCCACCCGGCCGGTCATGACGCCACCGCCTTTCGTGTCACTCCGGTCTCATTCGGGATAGTGGAGCTCGATCGCCTCGGCCGGCACCGCCAGCGACTTGCCGAGGATCGCCCGCATCACCTCGGGAGGCGCAAGGCAGTCCTCGCACGCCTCGGGCGTCGCGACGATCTGGACCACGACGCGCTCGCCGTCCTCGCGCGCCTCGAGCGCGTAGCCATCGGCCGACAGCATCGTCTGCATGTCCTTGAACCCCTGCTCGCTGTACATCTCTAGGGCCTCCCTTGGGACTCGGATGAGGTCACCGCCGCCACCGCCGTCCGCGCCGGCTCGACCTGAACCGAGCTGTTGGACCACTCGCCGAACACGCGGAACACCATCGAGATCGCCGCGTTGCGCGCGCCGGCGACGATGATCGGGACCGACGCACGGCTCGGCAGGAACGGCGTGAACACGTCCCCGGGGACCCGTTCCTCCTCGCCGGCCGACCGGCTGCCGAAGCCGCCCTCGGACACCGCGTCCTTCCCGGCGCGCCGCAGGTCGGCCTCGGGCCGCCCGCAGTGCTCGATCAGCCAGTCCTTGACGTCGACCTTCGAATAACCGGCGTTCGCCAGCATCTGGGCGTGCTCGGGGCAGAACACGATCCCGGCCGACTGGGCGCGGAAGATCATCACCCCGGTCCGCGAGATCGTGTCGGCGAAGTCCCACAGCAGGTGCTCGGGGTTCTGCGTGTGGCGGTTGTCGACGAACTCGTATGTGCGCGTGAGCGTGCACGACACCGCGTCGGCGCCGGGCTCGACGCCCATCTCGGTCGCCAGCGGCTCCCACGGGCTCTCCTCCTCGTTCTCCCCGAAGCAGATCGCCCACCGGCCCGGGATCCCCTGGGTCGTCTGGTCGAACACGTGTGGGGCGACGCCGAACGCATTGCGCAGCATCAACCCGAGCGCCCGCGGGATCGTGGCGTTGGGCCGGAAGCCCGCGGCGAAGATCCCGCCCGTGCAGTTGAATCCGAGCTCGTGGCGGATCGGGCCGTTGACGACGATCAGCGGCGCCGGCCCGCTCGTGCTCTGCCAGCCGCCGCCCTTCGCCGCCCGATCGTTCATGACCGCATCCCACGCGGCGAGCACCAGCGGGAAGTACTCGGGCAGGCAGCCGGCCATCGCGGCGTTGATCGCCGCGGTCTGGACCGTGCACTCCCGACCGAGGTGATCCATCCGCCACAGCACCTCCTCGGGCGACCGGCTGGTGCGGGCGAGGAACTGATCGAGCAGCGACTCTGAAACCGGGACCACCGGCAGCCCGTCGGTCCAGCCCTGCTCGTAGCAGTACTCGATCGCCTCGCGGGCGACGTCCGGGTCGGGCTCGCCGGCGCGGCCGACGTCCGGATCGGGCTCGTCCGCCATCAGCCGCCGTCCTCCATGAGCAACGCCGCCACCTCGCCGGCAACCGCCTCCGCCCGCTCGCGTACCTGGTCCGGCGTCAGTCCCGCCACCGGGTGCGGCGTGGTCAGGTACCGGTACCCGGGCGCTCCCTGGATCTCGGCCATCGCGTCACCCGTGGCCTTGAACGCGTCTGAGCAGATCACCACTGCCGGTGTGCCGTGACGCTCGAAGAGGACTCCGTCGGCGACCGCCGACGCGCTGCACGAGCCTCAATCGCCAATGCCTATCACCACCAGGTCCGATTCCGCGCTCAGCTGGTCGATCAGCTCCGCCGGCGCCGGCTGGGCGAAGTTCTCCTTGCGCCGGAGCCTGGCCTCGCCGGCGCCGTAGCGCTCGCGCAGGATGTCGGCGACGTCCTCGAGGAACCGGCGCGCGTTCTGCTTGCCGTTCTCGAGCAGGCCCACGGTGGCGCCGGCGAGGTCGGCGCGGCGCGGTGCGAGCGCCAGACCAACCGTAGTCGTTTTACCGGACAATCCGGTCGGATCCAGAATCGCGCTGGTCATCGTCAAACCTCCTCGTCAGCGGCTTGGGAAGAAACATCCAACATGTCGACGTTTCTTCCCAAGCGGGTGCCTAGTGCTCATGGATCAATACGCCGCGGATGTTCTTGCCGCTCAGCATGTCCTCGTAGCCCTCGTTGATCTGGTCGAGCGTGTAGCGGTTCGTGATCAGCTCGTCGAGCTTCAGGTCGCCGTTCTTGTACAGGTCGAGCAGGCGCGGCATGTCGTAGAGCGGGTTCGCGCCACCGAACAGCGACCCCTGGATGTTCTTGTGCCAGCCGGTCACCGGCGAGCCGTGGATCGCGATCGTGTCGCCCTCGCCACCGACCGCGGTGACAACGACGCTGCCGCCCTTCCCGATCATGTCGACCGCGGTGCGCAGCACTTCGGCGTGCATCACGCCCACCGTGATCACCGCGTGGTCGGCCATCTCGCCGTGGGTCAGCTCCCACACCTTCTGCTTGGCCTCCTCGGGATCGCCGGTCGTGAACGTCGCGCCGAACTTGCCCGCCATCTCCTGCTTGAACGGGTTCGGATCCACCGCGATCACGTTCTTGGCACCGGCGTAGGCCGCCCCCTGTACGGCGTTCATCCCCACGCCACCGGTGCCGAAGATCACGACGGTCTCCCCCGCGCGCGTGCCCGCGGCGTACACGGCCGAGCCCCAGCCGGTCGTCACCCCGCACGCCACGAGCGCCGCGACCTCGAACGGCAGATCCTCGTCGATCGGGACGCACGAGTTCTCGGGGATCACCATCCATTGCGAGAACGTCCCGAGCACGCACATCCCGCCGACGTCCTCGCCGTCCTCGTGAAAGCGGAACGTGCCGTCGAGGAACATTCCCGTGCCGGCGTTCAGGCCGTCGTTGCACATGTTCTGGTGACCGGTCGAGCAGTAGCGGCAGTGACCGCACACGGGGATCCACGAGGTACAGATGTGATCGCCCTCTCGCACGCGCGTCACCGACGGGCCGACCTTCTCGACCACGCCCGCTCCCTCGTGTCCGCCGACCATCGGGTAGCGGTACGGGCCTCCCTCGCGGACGTGCTCGTCGGAGTGACACAGCCCGCAGACCATCACCCGCACGAGTACCTCGTGTTCCTTGGGCTCGTCGAGATCGAGCTCGGTCACCTCCCAGCGCTGCCCGGCTCCTCTGACCACTGCGGCGCGTGTCTTCACTGTGTCACTCCTGTCGTTGACGTGGCTCCCGCTGCGCCCGCGGCGGCGAGGTCCGACGGCGCGTCGATGCCGAGGAAGCGGAAGGCGTTGTGCCAGGTGATGTCCTCGAGCACGTCAGGCGCCAGCTCGAGCGAGCGCAGCGTGCGCGCGCACGGATCCTCGCGCGGCATCGCCGGGAAGTCCGACCCGACCAGCACCTGCGTGTGGCCCATCATCTCGATCAGGTGGCGCAGCGTGCGCCGATCCATCACCAGGCCGTCGTAGTAGAAGCGCTTCGCGAGCTCCGCCGGGGACACGCCCTCGCCCACATCCGACGGCTCCTCGTTCCACGTCTTTCCCCAGAAGTAGTTCGCGCGCGGAAGCATGCATGGGAACCCGCCGGCGCCGTGGCTGAACGCGAGGCGCAGCGCCGGATGCTTCTCGGCCACGCCGCCGCTGATGATCGCGGTCGCCGCCAGCGCGCAGTCGGCTCCGACCGCGAACCCGGCCACGGGCACGAGTCCCGGCGGCACGCGCCCGCCGAGGTCCGACGGCATCCCGTGTACGAAGATCGGCATCTCGAGGCGCTCGGCCTCGGCCCAGAACTCCGCGAACTCGTCTTCGTGTAGCGAACGGCCGAGCACGTTCGAGGTGATCTCGACCGCCACCAGCCCCATGTCCTTGATCCGCGCCAGCTCCGCGGTCGCCAGCTCGGGTGCCTGCATCGGCACCATCGACATCCCGAGCAACCGCTGCGGGTCGGCGTCGCACAGCGACGCGATGAACTCGTTGACCCGCCGTGACAGCTCCAGGCCCTCGGGACCGGCTAGGCCGTAGTCGAGCAGCGGTGGCATCGGGGAGACGATCTCGGCGTCGACCCCGCTGCGATCCTGCTCCTCGAGCCGGCGCTCGGCCGAATAGAACGCGTCAGAGGCCTTGAACTGCATCCCCCGGTCGTTCTCGAGCAGCCGGGCGTGCGGGTCGTCGCACGGTCCGATCCGCGGCCCCCGGTGGTCCTCGGACGAGCCGACTGCTTCGAGCGCGCCCGGGATCACGTGGGCGTGCATGTCAACCAGCATCGACTGCCTCCTCTCGGCTCGCGGCGACGGCGGCCACTGGCGAGCCGCCATCCGGGCAAACGCAAGTATGGATCGCGTTTCCGTCGGCGAGTGCCTGGATCGCAGCCTCGGTGTCGGCCAGCTCGAACGTCCCCGAGGCCATTTTCTCGAGCGGGAAACGCCCGGACTCGATGATCCGGATCGCCTCGATGTACGCGTCCGCGTTGACGCCGAACGCGCCCCGGAGCGTCACGCCCTTGTTGATCAGGCGGTCAGTGACGAGCTCCACGGACTTGCCGCCCTTCAGCCCCGCGAGCACGATCCGGCCGCTGTGTTTCACGCACTCGATCGCATCGCGGATCGGCTGATCGGCGATCGGCGTGAGCTCGAGCACGACGTCTGCCATCGCGCCGTCGGTGATCTCGCGCACCCGCTCCACAACGTCCTCCGATTCGACATTGATCGTGTGATCGGCTCCGAACTCACGGGCGAGTGCGAGCTTGTGCTCGTCGCGCGTCAGACCGGTCACGATGATCGTCCCCGCCCCGCGCGCCCGCGCGGCGATAACCGAGGTGAGGCCCCGCTGCCCGGGCCCCAGGATCAGCACGGTCTCTCCGAGGCCGACCTCACCGAGCATCGCGGCCCAGCGCACCCCTGCCCCGAGCGGGTTGAACATCACCGCGAGCTCGGCCGGCAGATCGCGCCGGACCTTGTGCAGGATCGCCCACGGATGCAGGTAGAGGTAGTCGGCAAACCCACCCCACAACGCCGGCTCGCGCGACAGTGGAGTCATGCCGTAGGCGCCGTCGCGATTCGGACATGACATGTACCGGCCGGTGAGGCAGTAGTCGCACGCGTGGCACGGCCGGAGGATCTCCACGGCTACGCGGTCGCCCACCTGAACGCCCCAGCGTTCCGCCGCCCGTTCGCCCACCTCATCGACCACACCCAGCGGCTCGTGCCCAGGGATCAGCGGGAACATCCCGGGACGCACCAGGTGGCCACGGTACTGCTCCACGTCGCTCCCGCACACGCCGCAGGCTTCGACGCGCAGCAATCCTTCATCCGGGCCGATCGAAGGCCTGTCGAACTCACGGATCTCGTACGCCAACGGTCCTGTCTGTACGGCGCCTCGAACCATCAAAACCCTCCCGGCATTGTCTCGTCCTCGTACAGCGGGATCAGTGGTATCGGCTCGGCCTTCTCCGCGGCCGGCGTGTACCCCCAGTACTTGGCTCGCGCCCCGCCGTCGATCACGAAGTCACATCCGGTGATCAGCCGCGCGTAGTCCGAGCACAGCCATGCCACGCAGTGGCCGATGTCGGTCGGCGTCGACGGCGCCATCGGCATGTTGGCGCGCACGTCGATCTTTCCCGTGTCGCGCCACCAGCTCGGGTGCTCGGCGTTCGTCCCTGGCCGGACCCGCATGCCGCCAGTCTCGGCGAACGAAGCGAGCAGCTCCGGGTTGTCGGGCCGCGGCGCCGTCGGCGAATACGAGTTCACGCGGATCCCGTACGGCGCCAGGTCCATCGCGGCCGCGCGCGTGAAGTTCGCCAGCCCGCCCTTGTGGAACGCGTAGGCGATCACGCCGGCGCAGCCCTGCCAGGCGTTCGAGGACAGGATGTTCACGACGGCGCCCTTGATCTCGCGCTCGATCATCGAGATCGCGACGTGCTTGGTGTTCAGGAACGTGCCGGCGCCGGCGACCGAGATCGCCCGGTTCCAGAACTCGAGGCTCTCCTCGAGCACTCCCCGGCCGCCGAGCACGGCGGCGTTGTTGATCAGGATGTCGATCCGTCCCCACGCATCGAGCACCTCGCCGACGTAACGCAGCACGTCGTCCTCGGAGCTCACGTCACCGACGGCCGCCATCGCCGAACCTCCGTGGCGCTCGATCCGCCGCACCGACGCCCCCGCCGCCTCGGCATCGAGGTCGTTGCACGCGACGCGCGCGCCGTACCGCGACAGCGCCAGCGCGATCCCGCTGCCGATGTTCGGACCGGCGCCGGTTACCAGCGCCACCTTTCCTTCAAGCGTGACCTCCACGGCTACGCCCGCCCGTCGATGATCACGCTCTTGACCTGGGTGTAGTCGAGGATCGACTCGGCGCTGACCGTGCGCCCGAAGCCGCTCGACTTGTAGCCGCCGAACGGCGCGCCGATCACGCCCCCCGACCACAGCGTGTTGATCGACACCTGGCCGGCCTCGATTCGCCGCGCGAGGCGTACCGCCTTACCGACGTCGCGCGTCCACACCGACGCAACCAGGCCGTAGCGCGTGCCGTTGGCAATCGACAGCGCCTGTTCTTCATCGTCGGCGCCGAGTACCGACAGCACCGGGCCGAAGATCTCCTCCTGCGCGATCCGCATCTCCGGCCGCACCTCGTCGAAGATCGTCGGCTCGACAAAGTAGCCGTTGTCGAACCCTTCGCCGCTGAGCTTGCCGCCGCCGATCACGACTCGCGCGCCCTCCTCGCGTCCGGACTCCAGGTACCCGAGCACGCGCTTCTCCTGCTTGGCGCTGATAAGCGGCCCCATGTCGACTTCCTCGTACCAAGGCCCCACGCGAACTTGCTTGAACGCGTCCGCCAACCCCTCGACCACCTGCTCCCGGATCGCGGCATCGACCACGACGCGCGAGCCGGCGGCGCAGATCTGCCCGGTGTTCAGCGTGATGCTGCGAGCGATCGTCGGGATGGCCTTCTCCAAAGGCGCATCCCGCAGCACCACCTGCGGCGACTTGCCGCCGAGCTCGAGGTGGAGCGGGATCAGATGCCGCGCGCACGCCTCCATGACGCGACGGCCAGTCTCCGGCGAGCCCGTGAAGCTCATGCGGCGCACGCCCGGATGACCGGCGAGCGGCTCGCCCGCCTCCGGCCCGTACCCGGTGACCACGTTGATCACGCCCGCGGGAATTCCCGCCTCATGCGCCAGCTTCACGAGCAGCAGACAGGTCAAGGGCGCGTCCTCGGCGGGCTTGATCACGATCGTGTTGCCCATCGCGATCGCCGGGCCCGCGTCGTTGACAGTGTTCGGCCCGGGGGCGTTCCAGGGGATGATGCTCCCGCACACTCCGTAGGGCTCGCGCAGTGTCATCCCGATGACGTCGGGGAACATGCTCGGCAACGTCGACCCGGTGGCCTTGTCCGCCAGCCCGGCGGTGAACGTCAGGATCCCCGCCATCGGGCCGGGGCGGGCGGGGATCGATTTCACCCGGCCGACCTCGAGCCGCTCGAGCAGGTCAAGGTCGCGGGCGTGCTCGCGGCACAGCGCGGCCCAGTCGAGCAACAGCTGGCCCCGCCGGCTCGGACTAGTGTCACGCCACGCTGGGAACGCGTCTTCGGCGACCGCGACCGCATCGGCGACATCGTCGGCGCCGGAGCGCGGCACGGTCGCAATCACCTCGCCGGTCGCCGGGTTCAACACCGTCGATCGTGTCGCCCGCCGCGCGCCGGCACCCATTCGCCGCCGATGAGCTGCGTGCCGTCGGTCAGCAGCGACTGCACGTCGAGCGTGTTCGCGGCCGCGTTCATTTCGTTCAGTGCCATCGTCTCCTCCTACCTCGTGTCGTCAGAACCGCTCGCTACCGCCGCCGGCTCCGCCGTCGGGAGCCGGAGCCTCTCGCGAGACCGGAAAATGGCACGCGGCGAAATGGCCGTCGGCCAGCCTGCGCAGCGGTGGCTCCTCGGCGGCGCAGACGTCCTGGGCACGCGGGCAGCGGGTGCGGAACCGGCAGCCGCTCGGCGGATCGATCGGCGAGGGCGGCTCACCCTGGATCGTCTCCGCCACGGGCGCGCGCGACGCCGCCGGATCGGGGTTCGGGATCGAGGCCAGCAGCGCCACCGTGTAGGGGTGTAGCGGCTCCCGGTAGAGCGACTCGGCCGGACCGATCTCGACGAGCTTCCCGAGGTACATGACCGCGACCCGGTCGGAGACCTGCTTGACCAGCGCCAGATCGTGCGCGATGAACAGATACGTGAGCGAGAGCTCGGAGCGCAGGCGCTCGAGCAGGTTCAGGACCTGCGCCCGGATCAGCACGTCGAGCGAAGACACCGCCTCGTCGTAGATGATCAACGCCGGGTCGAGCGCCAGCGCCCGCGCGATCGCGACGCGCTGCGCCTGACCGCCCGACAGCGATCGCGGGCGGCGGTCGGCGTAGCGTCCGGGATCGAGACCGACGCGGTCGAGCACCTCGGTCACCTGGCGCCGGCGCTCGGCTCGCGCCGCCGTCCGGAACGCGATCAGCGGCTCCTCGACGATCCGGGCCACCGACCATTTCGGATCGAGCGACCCAAACGGGTCCTGGAACACCATCTGGATCTGGCGTCGCGCCCGCAGCAGGTCCCGGCCCTTGAGCTTGACCAGATCGGTGCCGTCGAACAGCACCTCGCCGGCCTTGGGCCGTGGCGCCTGCAGGATCGCGCGCGCCAGCGTCGACTTTCCCCGAGCCGGTCTCGCCGACGAGCCCGAGCGTCTCTCCCTTCTGGAGCGTGAACGAGACGTCCGACACCGCCTGCACCATGCCGCTCCTGACCCCACCCTGAGCGCGGACCTCGAATTCCTGCACCAGATGGCGCACGTCCAGCAGCGGGGCGCCGGTGCTCACGAGCCTCACCCCGTCCTCACATGGATGCCAGCACGCCCACAGGTGCTCGGGCTCGTGCTCGTCGAACGCCGGCGCATGCTCGCGGCACTTATCGGTGGCGCTCGGGCAGCGGGGCGTGAACGGGCACCCCGGCTCGCGCAGCGCGAGGTTCGGCGGCTGGCCGGGCACGGCGGCCAGCGGCGCATGCGAGGGGTTCTCGAGACGCGGGATGGCATCGAGCAGCGCCCGCGTGTAAGGCATGCGGACGTGCGCGAACAGCATCTGCGTCGGCGCCCGCTCGACCGCCCGTCCCGCGTACATCACCACCACCTCGTCGGCGAAGCTCGCCGCCAGCCCGAGATCGTGGCTGATCATGATCAGCCCCATCCCCAGCCGCTGCTGCAGGTCGCGCAGGAGCTCCATGATCTGCGCCTGGGTCGTCACGTCGAGCGCGGTCGTGGCCTCGTCGGCGATCAGCAGCTTCGGCGAGGCCGCCAGCGCGATCGCGATCATCACCCGCTGGCGCATCCCGCCCGAGAGCTGATGCGGATACTGCTCGAGCCGCTCGCGCGCCGCGGGCAGCCGCACCAGCTCGAGCAGCTCGAGCGCGCGGTCGTGCGCGGCCCCGCGTGAAGCCTTCTCGTGGGTCTGGATCGCCTCGCGGATCTGAGCCCCGACCCGCATCGTCGGGTTCAGCGAGCGGGTCGGGTCCTGGAACACCATCGCCACGCCGCACCCGCGGTGCGAGCGCATGGCCTTCTCCGCCAGGCCGACCATCTCGACGTCATCGAATCGGATCGACCCGGTGACCGTCGCCGTCGGCGGGAGCAGGCCCATGATCGCCCTGGCGCTCACCGTCTTGCCCGAGCCGGACTCTCCGATCACAGCCACCGTCTGCCCGCGGCGGATCGAATAGGTCAGCCCGTCCACTGCCCGTACGAGCTGTCCGTGGTGGCGGAAGTCGACCCGCAGGTCGCTGACCTCGAGGAGGGACTCGGTCATGAGCTGCTCCACCGCGCGCGCAGCCCGTCGCCCAGCAGGTTGAACGAGACGACCGTGATGAACAGGGCGGCGCTCGGCAGCAAGTACGTAGCGCGGGTCGGCGGAGAGCGTGCTCTGCCCCTGGGCGATCATGTTCCCCCAGCTCGGCGCCGGTGGCGGAACTCCCAAGCCGACGAAGCTGAGCGCGCCCTCGAGGATCATCACGATTCCAGTACCGAGCAGCGCGAAGGTGACCAATTGGGGCAGGATGTTCGGCGCGACGTGACCGAGCAGCATCCGCGGGAAGCTCGTGCCCGACAGGCGCGCGGCGGTCATGAACGTCTGCTCGCGCACGCGCAGCGTGGCCGCGCGCGAGATCCGCGCAAACGCGGGCACGCTGAAGAAGCACAGCGCCCAGATCGTGTGCAGCTCGCTCGGACCGAGACCCTGCGCGATCGCGACCGCCAGCACGAACGCGGGGAACGCGATCACCACGTCGAGGAGCCGCATGATCGTCGCATCGCGCCACCCGCCCATGTAGGCGGCGACGGCGCCAAGCAGCCCGCCGAGCACGATGCCGATCGCCTGCACGGCGAGCGCGATCTCGAGCGACGCGCGCCCGCCGTACAGGAGGCGGGACCACTCGTCGTTCCCAACCGGATCGGTCCCCAGGAAATGGCCGGAGGAGAACGCCGGCAGGCTCGCGTTCAGGATGTTGCCTCCGGTGGGTGACGGCACCGGGCCGATGATCGGCCAGACGAAGCAGAGCAGGAAGATGAAGGCGACCATCGCCGCCGGGACGGTCACTCCGAGCCGCGCCGCGCCAGCGGCCTGCCACCCTGGTGGCCGCATCCTCGTCGGCCGACGGGGCAACGCCCGCTATTACCAGATCACTCGGTAGGTCGGCCATAGCGGATCCTTGGATCGAGCACCGAGTACAGGACGTCGGCCAGCAGGTTTGACAACACCACGATCACCGCGAACACGAACACGATCCCCTCGATCACCGGGATGTCGCGGTTGTCGATCGCCTGCAGCAACTCGTGGCCGATTCCGGGAATCCCGAAGATGTCCTCGATCACCACCGTCGCCCCGAGCAGCGTGCCCAGGTTCAACGCCACCACGGTGATCAGCCCGAACAGCGAGTTGCGCAGCGCGTGGCGAGTGAGCACCCGCCACCGACGCACCCCTTTGGCCCGTGCGGTCACCACGTAGTCCTCCCCCTGCATCTGCTCGAGCAGATCCGCGCGCAGCAGGCGCGTGTAGAAGCAGAGCAGGCCCAGGCCGATCGACACCGCCGGCAAGATGAGGTAGCGGATGTTCTGCGAGATGCTCTGCCCGGGCGGGACCCACCCGATCGCCGGCAGCACGTTCAGCTTCACCGCGAACACGTACACCAGCACGAGCGCCAACACGTAAGGCGCGATCGACAGGCCGGCCATGCTGAACATCATGCTCAGCCGGTCAGCGATGCCATTCGGCTTGCGCGCGCATAGCAACGCGATCGGCACCGCGAGCGCCAGTGAGACCAAGAATGCGAACGCGACGAGCTCGAACGTCACCGGCAGGTCGGAGGCCGAGGATCGAGCCCACGCCCTGACCGCTCGACAGCGAATGGCCGAGATGCCCGGTGAGCGCTTGGTGCAGCCAGTCCCAATAGCGAGTCAGGAACGGCTTGTCGAGGCCGAGCTTCACCCCCAGCTGATGGATCTCCGACGGCGTCGCGCTCGCGCCCAGCAGCTCCTGCGCCGCGTCGCCCGGCAACGAGTTCATCACCACGAAGCTCAGGAACGTCACCCCGAACAGAACGGGGATCGCCGCCAGCAGCCGCCGGATTATGAACCGCAGCGTGGGCGAGCCGGCGAGCCGGCCCGCCCGGCCGGCCCGCGCCGCCAGCGGAGCGCTGAGCGGCGCGGAGGCACTACTCATCAGGCGCTATCCCTGCCCCAGTCACTGGGTGAATGAGACGTCCTGCCACAGCGGAGCGGTGTTTACCACCACCGACGGGATCGACGTGGTCAGCCCTGGCCCCTGCACGCCGTGCACGGCGACGTTCCAGCTGGCGAGCGGGAACAGGAACGGCCCGTCGGCATTCTTGGCGATGTACTGGGCAGCCTGCTGATAGGTCTGGTCGCGGCCCGTCGGATCGACCTGCGCCTGGCCGCCGAGAATCAGTGCGTCGAGCTTCGGGTCGTGCACGCCGCTGAACGGCGAAGCCGACAGGAAGCGGAAACCGAGACCCACTCCCGCGGCCGGATCCCATGCGCCCGCGGTCTGCAGCGCGGCCTGCCACTTCTTGGAGACAAACTGCTGGATCAGCCCGGCGAGGCTGTACAGGTGGATCGAGGTGTTGATTCCCGCCTGCTTCCACAAGCTCTGGAGCGCCTCCATGAAGTTCTGGTTGACCGGTGAGGCGAGGGTGAAGAAGTTCACGTTCAGCCCGCCGATCTGCTTGACGAGCGACTTGGCCTTGCTCAGGTCGTACGTCGGGTAGCCCGGGACGTTCGGGTAATAGAACAGTCCACCCGGCGCGGTGAAGCCCTGGACCACCTGGAACTGGTTGCCGAACAGCTTCTGGTCGATGAGCGCCGTGTCGGTGGCGTAGTAGATCGCGAGCCGCGCATTGACGTTGTTGAACGGCGGCGCCGCGGTGTTCAGCTGGATGTCGTATGGCGACGTCGCCGGCTGCTCGGTCGTCGTGAAGTGCGACTTGTAGGTACTCACCAGCGAAGGGGTCGCCATCCCGTCGTACGCCTGCGCGCTGCCCGACTGCAGCGCCTCGAGCGCGGCCTCGTCGTCGGCGGTGGCCTTGAATGTAAGGTTGTCGAGGTAGGGACGCCCCGTCTGCCAGTAGCTCGGGTTCTTCTTCAGCACCAGCGTGCTGCTGAGCGTGTCGCTGACGACCGTGAACGGGCCGGCGCCGACGGGCTTGATCTTGAACGCCTGCTCCCCCATGCTCTTCAGCGCGGCCGGCGAGGCGATCCAGTTCAGGTTGGCGACCAGCAGCTGATTCTGGAACGCGCCATCGGGGGCGCCCAAGCTCAACACCACCGTCGTCGCGTTCGGCGCGGTGATCGACTTCACCGGCGGAAGGACCGGCTTGCAGGTACACGGGTTGGCCAGATCGCGCTTCCAGTTGGCAACAACGGCCGGCGCCGTTCAAGCGGCGTACCGTCGGAGAACTTGAGGTTTGGCTGCAGCGTGATCGTCCACGTCTTGCCGCCCGCCGACGGGGTGGCGGAGGCGGCCAGATCGGCGACCACCTTCCCGCCTGCGGCGAGCTGGAACAGCTGTCCGAAGATCGAGTTCATCTGATCCTGGTCGGCGGCCCCATTGACGTTGGTCGCGGGATCGAGGCCGGCCGGCCACGCGCCGGCGTACCCGCCGAGCTCGAGCACGGTCAGCGACCCGCCCGGCTTCGGCGTGCCAGTCGCCGCCGTCGAACGTTGCCGAAGTCGAACTCGACGCCGACGAGGCGTGACGACGTCGACGATTTGGAACTCGAGCTGCCGCACGCACTGACGGCCGCGGTGATCACGAACAGACAGGCTGCAATTGCTGCAAGCCTGCTCAAACGGATGGCATTGCTCATCCCTCGGCTCTCCTCGCTTCGTGCAGCCTACTCGCCGACGCTCCCTGTGGCCAGTCTGTGGCTGGACCTTTGAGGCAGCGCCGTCGCGATGGTAACACGCTTGTGGACGATTTTGTGCCGTGTGGCGGCCACCCTCGCGATAGTGCATTCATAGTCAAGTTGCGGGGCATTCAGAGTCAAAACGTTGCGGGGCGCCAGCAGCGGTGTGATCGCCGGAGGCGATCATCGTGCTCGGGCCGATCCGCATCACGCAGCAGGGGTAGCCGGAATCGACTTTTTCGCCTTGTTATGTGTTAACCTTCGCCGCTCGCGCCCGGTCGGGGTCATTTGGCGCGTGCCTGTAGCGCACTCGAAAGGAGCAGACGTATGCGTAGACGTACGGCGGCGTTGATCGCCGCATCCGCTGTTGCAACTGGGGTCGTCGCGAGTACCGCGATGGCTGCGGGTCCCCCGCCGCCACCCAAGGCGACCAACGGCCATCAGGTTCAGCTCGTGGCGTCCGGCCTTCACACCCCCACGTCGTTCGCCTTCGGCGGCGGCAACGTGTTCGAGGGTGACGGCGGTGCCGCATCGAACAAGGTGCCGAACGGGGGCGTGTTCGTGCTGAAGAACGGCACGGGGACGTTGATCCCCGGATCGCCTCAGTTCGTTGCCGGCCTTGCTTGGCATGACGGGCGCGCTGTACGTCAGCGGCGGCTGCGATCACGGCAACCGGTCCGAAATGGCAGCTGTGGAAGTGGAGCGGCTGGAACGGCACCACGTTCACCAAGCAGAAGGCGATCTACACGGCGCCGAAGAAGTTCCAGGGCTTCAACGGCATCGCGTTCGGCGCGGACGGGCGGCTGTATGTCGGGGCCGACACCGGCCTGCTCAACGGCAACGACCATGGGCCGTCGACGCTGTCGCCGTTCTTGTACGACATCCTGTCGTTCAACAGCAACGGCAAGGGCCTCCAGGTGTTCGCGACCGGAATCCGCCAGCCGTGGCAGATGGCATTCCCGAAGGGCTCGTCGTCCCCGTTCGTGTCCGACCTCGGTCAGGACTCCGGGCGCCAAGAACCCGCCGGACTTCATCCTGCGGGTTCAAAAGGGCGACAACTATGGGTTCCCGACCTGCAACTGGACGTCGGCGAGCAACTGCACCGGCTACGCCTAGCCGTTCCAGGTGTTCGGTCCTCACACCGACCTGATGGGCATGGTCATCATGGGCAAGCGGCTCTACACGACCTCGTTCACGGGCATCGGCGCCAAGGGGCAGGGCGAGGTTCTCTCGCTCCCGCTGAGCGGCGGCAACCTCAAGCCGCTGCTGAAGGGCTTCGTCGCTCCGACCGTCGGGCTCGGCGGGAACGACGGCTGGCTCTACGTCGGCGAGCTGACCGGACAGGTCTTCCGCGTCAGGCCGTAACTGCTGTTCTGGTATCCCGGTCCCCTCGTCTGAGGGGACCGGGATGACCGTTGGTCAGTCAAGGAAGCTCGCGCGGGACCCGACGAATGCGGCGCCGGCATCGAGCCTCGCGGCAACCTCCGGCTCGTCCGGCAGCCGCTCGCGGACGGCCAGCGCCAGCAACTCGAGGCACCGCGCGAGGCGGGGCAGCGGAAACTCCCGCGCCTCGAGCACGCGCGCGAGCCACGCCAGCTGCGCGTCGTAGTCGAGCCCGGCGGTCAGGCTCAGCACGGCCCAGTTGAGGAGGTGCTGGCAGTCGTGGCGGCACCACTCCGCGCCGGCGGGCCCGTAGCGCTCGCGCTCGTCTGGAAATTCTGAGTCGTACGACACGCAGGTCCCGCGCGCGAGCGTCACGAGGTCGATCTCTACGCCGTGCGGACTCGTGACGCGCTCGGGGGGCGGCATGCCACTCGGCGGCGCGACTCGCCGGCTCATCGGGCGGCGACCAACTCGGGAGCACGGTCGGGCGCGACGCGCAACCGGGACATCGACACGTACACGGTCCACCAGAAGATAGTCCAGGTCACGGGGTGCTCACCGAAAACCCCGCGAGCGACTCTAAGGGAGTTAACATTGCACCTGTGCTCTCTGGCGTGGGGAACAGGGTCACCGTCGGGCTTCTCGCCGCGGTCGTTTCAGCGGGGATAGGGGTCGGTCGGCTCAGCGCCGCGTCGGCCGCCGGCGCGTCGGATTGCGCGTCGCTCGGACAGGCCGCCAACTTCGCGGTGTTCTCGGATGGGGCGTTCAACTCCTCGCAGCCGGCCGGGACGAGCATCACCGGTCGGGTGGCCGCCGCCGGCGACGTGACCCTCGACGGCGTTTCGGTCAACCCGGCCGCGGGGGACTCGGCTCCCACGATCGTCGCCGCCGGCAACTTCACCGCCGGGAGAACGACCGGGCACGGCGGCACCGTCAACGGCGGCGTGAGCTACGGCGGCACGAGCGATGTCGCTCCCAACTTCACCATCAACGGCGGGCTCACGCACTCGGCGCCGCCGTTCTCGTTCGACACCGAGTTCACCTCGCTCAAGGAGCTGAGCGCCTCGCTTGGCGACCTGGCTCAGACCCCCGGCGCCACGGTCAGCCTGAACCAGTACTCAAACGCGCTCGAGCTCACCGGCACCGCGACCGGCCTGAACGTCTTCACGGTCGACGCCACGCAGCTCGTCCAGGCGGCCGGGATCGTGATCGACCTGACGCAGCCGGGCGCGACCGCGCTGATCAACGTCAACACCGCCACGATCCTGTCGATCGCGCCGATGTACATGAACCTCTCGGGCAGCGCCGCCCCGGCGGGGGTGATGTGGAACATGCCGCTTGCCACCGAGTTGGTCGTGAGCCGCGGAGTCGGCTGGCAGGGATCGATCCTCGCGCCCAACGCCGAGGTCTCCAGCACCAACCAACCGCAGCTGTACGGACAGCTGATCGCCGCGTCCGTCCCTGACTCGGCCTGGGTGATCAACCGGGTCACGTACACGGGCTGCCTGCCGGTGCCGCCGGAACCGCCCGACCACACGCTGTCGCTCGCGCCGCTGTGCATCGACGCCGCTGGAGCTCTCGATATGCAGATGCGGAATACGGGCGATCAGACTCGCCACGTCACCTGGCAGGACCGGGGCGGGCCTGACTCCGGCTCGTTCGATATCCCGCCCCACAGCGACTTCTTCTTCTACGTCCACGGGGGCGGCGCTGCGAGCGTCGTCGTCGCCACCTCGGGAACGACGACCGTCCAGGCGAACGGGACCGGCGCGCATTGCCGGGGCCAGATCACCGTCCAGCTCGTGACCGAGGGCGACGCGCCCGCCGGCCAGACGTGGGACGTCCGGATCGGCAACGGCGACAACGGCGGCGTGTCACACGTGCTCCCGCTCGGCTCCGGCGCGTCGGGCACGGTCACCGTACCCGGCGGTTACGTCGCCGGTGCGGCGCCGATCGACGAGGTCGTGGGCGGCGCGTCGTACACGATCTCGGTCGACGACCCGCACGGGGCCGAGGCGACGACGATCAGCCTCAACCCCGTCGAGATTCTCGACGGGCAGAACGAGTTCGTGACGGTGACGCTCGTGTACGGGAGCGGCACCCCCGGAACCGGGCCGCCGGTCGAGCCGCCGACCCAGCCCGACCAGCCGACGCTGCCCCCCGGCGTTCCCGATCCGCCGACCGGACCGGGCCTGGTCCCCGATACATCGGGAGCGGATCTCGCAATCACCCATCAGATCACGCCCGGCCGGCTCCCGGTCGGCGGCACGATCGAGACGGTCACGCGGGTCACCAACCTCGGCAGCCAGGCGGCGGACGGGGTAGTCGTGCGCGAGATCCCGCAGTACCGCAAGCTGGCCGCCAACCGGGTCGCACACGTGCTGTCGGTGACGACGACCGCCGGCACTTGCACGCGGCCCCGGCCGGTGCGCTGCTCGCTGGCGACGCTCGATCCCGGCGCCACCGTGACGATCCGGACCCGGACGCGAATCCTCGTCGCCGCCGCTCTGCAGAGCGTCGTGGTCGTGTCCTCGCAGACTCCCGAAACGAACACCGCCAACAACATGGCCGAGGCGAACGTCACGGCGTTCTCGAACGCGACCGTCCACGCGCAGATCAGCGCCCCGCCGGCGGGACGCGTGGCCGCGCAACTCACCTACCGGGTGTTCGCCACTCTCGGCCGCGGGTCGGGTAGGACGGATGTCCGGCTGTGCACGAAACCACCGCGGAGCTTCCTCCAGGTCAGCGCTCCCGGCACTTACAAATACCGCGGCCTCTACTGCCGCAACTACACGGGGGTCAAGACAGGTGGCTCGGTGAGCTTCCTCGTGACCGCGTTCCCGTCGGCGGCGGGACGGCTGATCGCAGACGCGCGCGCCACCGCCGTCGGCGCGCCGCACGAGTCCCGTGCATCCGCGCCGATCCTCGTCGCCAGTCCGGTGGCGTGCCCCGCCGCGGTCGGCACGGCGGCTCGCGGGCAGCGACCGACGGCGCGCGCAGCCTGCTGACCCGCTCGACCATGGGTAACGTCACGGTCTGGTGTACGACCTGACCTCGAGACGCGACCGATAGGAGACGAGCATGGACTACGTGAACCTCGGCCGGACCGGACTGCGCGTATCCCGCGTGTGCCTGGGGATGATGAGCTACGGCAAGCACGAGAGCCGGCAGTGGGCGCTCGAGGAGCAAGACGCCGAGCCGATCGTGCGCCGCGCGGTCGAGGGCGGCATCACGTTCTTCGACACCGCCGACGTCTACAACGGCGGCCAGAGCGAGGTGATCACCGGCCGTCTGCTGCGCGGGCTGTTCGGGATGCGCGAGGAGTACGTGGTCGCGACCAAGGTCCATGGTCAGACGATGCCGGGCGAGAACGGCCGCGGCCTGTCGCGCAAGCACATCATGGCCTCGATCGACGCCTCCCTGAAGCGGCTGGAGCTCGACTACGTCGACCTGTACCAGATCCACCGCTGGGACCCGCGCACGCCGATCGCAGAGACGATGGATGCGCTCCACGACGTCGTCAAGGCCGGCAAGGCCCGGTACATCGGCGCCAGCAGCATGTACGCCTGGCAGTTCGCGAAGGCCCAGTCGATCGCGGTTACGCCGTTCGTCTCGATGCAGAACCACTACAACCTGATCTACCGCGAGGAGGAGCGGGAGATGATCCCGCAGTGCATCGACCAGGGCGTCGGCGTGATCCCGTGGAGCCCGCTCGCCCGCGGCATGCTCGCCGGCAACCGCACGCGCGAGGGCGAGCGGCTGACGACCCGCGCCAACACCGACGGCTTCGGCGACTCGCTGTACAAGGCCCGAGATTGACTTCGACGTGGTCGAGCGGACGGCGCAGGTGGCCGCCGCCCGCGGGGTGCCGAGCGCGCAGGTCGCGCTGGCGTGGCTGCTCCAGAAGCCCGGCGTGACCGCCCCGATCGTCGGCGCGACCAAGATCGAGCATCTGGAGGACGCGCTCGCCGGCGAGCAGCTCGAGGCTCAGCGACGAGGAGGTCGCGGCGCTCGAGGAGCCCTACGTCCCGCACGCGATCGCCGGCCACGCGTAGAGCTCAACGGCGATGCCCGCCACCGAGGCAGTCACCGTCGACGCCGGCGGCCGCGAGCTGCGCGTCTCCAACCCGGATCGCGTGATCTTCCCGGCATCCGAGCGCACGCCGGCCAGTGACCAAGCTCGACATCGTCGAGTACTACCTGGCGGTCGACGACGGAATCATGCGCGCGCTCGAGCGGCGGCCGACGACGCTCGAGCGCTGGCCCAAGGGCGTGTACCCCGGCATGGTCGCTGTCCACCCGCGAGGGCCGCGTCGGCGACGCCTTCTACCAGAAGCGGATCCCGAAGGGGGCTCCGGACTACGTGCAGACGGCGCAGATCGCGTTCCCGTCGGGGCGGCATGCCGACGAGGTGTGTCCGACCGAGATCGCCGTCGTCGGCTGGGCGGCGCAGATGGGAACGATCACGTTCCATCCGTGGCCGGTTCGGCGCGAGGACGTCGATCATCCCGACGAGCTGCGGCTCGACCTCGACCCGCAGCCCGGGCACCGACTTCGCCGACGCCGTCCGCGCCGCCGGCGAGGCGCGCGCGCTGCTCGCCGAGCTCGGCTACACGGGCTTTCCGAAGACCTCCGGCGGGCGCGGGATCCACATCTACGTCCGGATCGAGCCGCGCTGGACGTTCACCGACGTCCGCCACGCCGCGATCGCGTTCGGGCGCGCGCTCGAGCGGCGCCTCCCGGACCGGGTGACGACGAGCTGGTGGAAGGAGGAGCGCGGCGAGCGCATCTTCGTCGACTACAACCAGAACGCGCGCGACCGCACGATCGCCTCGGCGTACAGCATCCGCGCCAAGCCGGGGGCGCACGGTGTCGGCACCGCTCGACTGGGACGAGCTCACCGAGGTCGCGCCCGAGGACTTCACGGTCGCGACGATGCCGGCTCGCTTCGCCGAGATCGGCGATCGCCATGCGGCGATCAACGACGTGGCGTATTCACTCCAGCCGCTGCTCGATTTGTACGAGGCGGACGCGGGCGAGGGGCTCGGCGACATGCCCTACCCGCCGGACTACCCCAAGATGCCCGGGCGAACCGAAACGGGTCCAGCCCTCACGGGACCGGGACCGTCCTCGCTGACCGCGGAATCGCCCTCCGACTCGGGTGCGACTGCGATTTTCAATGACTATCAGTGAAAATCGCAGTCGCATCGACCCGATCACGGCGCTTGGGGGAGCTTCTTTGCGCCGCGCTTGGTGACGGGGTTCGACGGCGGCGGCACGACGGGGCCGATGTCGCCGTCGGGCGCCTCGTCGAGGTCGACGATCACCGGCGCGTGATCGCTCGGGCCGCTCCCCTTGCGCGCCTGCCGGTCGACCCACGCCGCCTTGACGCGCTTGGCCACCGGATCGCCGGCGAGGATCAGATCGATCCGCATCCCGAGGTCCTGGTGGAACATCCCCGCCCGGTAGTCCCAGTACGTGAAGACCCGCTTGCCCGGCCAGTGATCGCGCACGACGTCATGGAGGCCGACGGCCTCGATCTCCGCCAGCGCCGCCCGCTCGGGTGGAGTGACATGCGTCTGGCCCACGTAGGCGTCGGGGTCGAATACGTCCTCGTCGGTCGGCGCGATGTTCATGTCCCCGCACACGACCGTCGCGTCAGGTCCGGCCGCCACCATCTCGCGCAGCGACTCGAGCCACGCCAGCTTGTACCGGTAGTGGTCCGAGTCCGGCTCGCGGCCGTTGGGGACGTACACCGACACCACGCGGATTCCGCCGCACGTCGCGGACACCGCGCGCGCCTCGGGACGCGGAAACCCGGGGGCGCCCTCGATCCCCGGCGACGACGTCCTCGAGCCCGACCCGGGACAGGATCGCGACCCCGTTCCACGCCGTCTCCCCGTGGGCGGCGGCGGTATAGCCGCGCTCGGACAGCGCGTCGCCGAGCACCTCGGCGAACGCGTCGTCGGCGAGCTTGGTCTCCTGCAGGCAGACCACGTCGGGCTTTCGCTGATCGAGCCACGGCAGCAGCCGCGGCAGCCGCTGCTTCAAAGAGTTGACGTTCCAGGTCGCGATCCGCACGCCTCGCAACGGTAGCGGCCGCGCGCCTGTCCACCGGCGGCGCAGACCTGTTAAACCTCGGCGATCATGAGCGACGTGGACGATCGCCGGCTCGACGACTACCTGGTCCCCGACGGCTGCCTCGATGAGCTGATCGGCGCCGACGGGACGCCACTGCCGCACGCGGCAACGCTGCTCGCAGCGCTCCGGCGGCTAGGACCCGAGCGGCTCCACGCGGCGGGCCGGCGCCGCGACACGATCTTCATGCAGCAGGGCATCACGTTCGAGGTCCCGACCGGCGACGGCGAGCGCCGCGACCGAGCCTGGCCGCTCGATCTCGTCCCCCGGGTGCTCACCGCGGCCGAGTGGACCGCGATCAAGCGCGGCCTGGCCCAGCGGATCCGGGCGCTCAACGCGTTCGTCGACGACGTCTACCACGCCCACGAGATCGTCCGGGCCGGGATCGTCCCGTGGTCGCTGGTGGTCAGCCGCCCGCAGTTCGCGCGTCCGGTGCACGGGGTCCGCCCGCCCGGCGGCGTCTACTGCCACGTGTCGGGCTGCGACCTCGTCCGCGGTGGCGACGGCCGCTGGCGCGTGCTCGAGGACAACGTGCGCACGCCCTCGGGAATCTCGTATGTGATCGAGAACCGGTTGGCGATGACCCGGCTGATGCCCGAGCTGTTCGAGGGCCAGCGCATCCGCGCGGTCGACCACTACCCGTCGCTGCTGCTCGACGCCCTCCGGACGGTGGCGCCGGGCGTCGACGGCCAGGCCAACGTCGTGCTGTGGACGCCGGGGCCGATGAACTCGGCCTATTTCGAGCACGCGTTCCTGGCCCGGCAGATGGGCATCGAGCTGGTCGAGGCCGGCGACCTCGTGGTCCGCGACGCGGTCTGTTACATGCGCACGACGAGCGGGCTCGAGCGCGTGCACACGATCTACCGGAGGCTCGACGACGACTTCATCGACCCGCTCGAGTTCCGCCCGGACTCGCTGCTCGGGGTTCCGGGGCTGGTGCGCGCCTATCGCGCGGGCACGGTCGCGATCGCGAACGCGATCGGCACCGGCGTGGCCGACGACAAGGCCGTCTACCACTACGTGCCAGAGATGATCCGCTTCTACCTGAGCGAGGAGCCGATCCTCGAGAACGTCCCGACCTACCTGCTGACCGACGAGCGGCTCCGCAAGCACGTGCTGGGCCGCCTCGCCGAGCTCGTGATCAAGCCGACCTCCGAGTCCGGAGGCAAGGGCGTGTTCATCGGCCCGCAGGCCAGCGCCGCCGAGCGCGAGCACCAGGCGCGGCTGATCGAGCAGCAGCCCGAGCGGTTCATCGCCCAGGAGCTCGTGCACCTCTCGACCGTCCCGACCGAGGCGGGCGACGGCCGGCTCGCTGCCGCGCCACGTCGATCTGCGCCCGTTCGCCGTGTTCGGAGAGGAGATCCGGATCGTCCCCGGCGGGCTGACCCGCGTCGCGCTCGGCGCGGGGTCGATGATCGTCAACTCCTCGCAGGGAGGCGGCTCGAAGGACACCTGGGTCCTCGACGACGGCGAGTCCGTCGACCTCGCGCCGGGCACGCTGCCGGCGCAGCGCCCGCCTCGCCTACCCGACGTGCGCTACGGCGGCTGGCACGGCCAGGCGCAGCAGCAACAGCAGCAGCTAAGGCGCCGCCGTCAGGCGCCGCCGACTATCTAAATGCTGGCCCGGATCGCGCACGAGCTGTTCTGGCTGGGTCGCGACCTGACCAGAGCCGAGCACACCGCGCGCACGCTCGACGGCGCCTTTCACGCCGACATCGCCGGCGCGCCCGGCGAGCGGAGCATCTCGCTCAGCTGGGACGCCGTCCTGACGATCATCGGCGGTAAGCCGCCGATGCCGGGCGAGGACGCGCTGGAGGTGGCGGCCAGTCCGGCAGCGCAGCCGCTCGGCCGGGACGAGACCGCGAGGCTGCTCACGCTCGACACCGACAGCCAGGCGTCGATCGTTTCGTGTGTCGCCCGCGCCCGCGAGCGCGGGCGGATCCTCCGCGACGTGATCTCGACCGAGATGTGGGAGGCGCTCAACTCGTTCTACCTGTCGCTCGGACGCTACGACCTCGCCGCCGCGATGCAGACCGGCCCGTACTCGGTCTACCAGGAGGTCAAGGAGCGCTGCGCGCTGTTCTGGGGCCTGGTCGACCGGACGATGCTCCGCGACGACGGACGGGCGTTCCTCGAGGCCGGCGGCCGGATCGAGCAGGCCGACATGGTGCTCCGGATGCTGCTGGCCACGGTGCCGGCGCGAGTCCGCCCACGGCGGACACGAGAGCGAGGCGATCGCGCTGCTGCACTCGGTCGGCGGAGCGCAGGCCTACCGGCGCGCGGTGCGCGATGCCCCCACGGTGGTTCCAGTGGTCCAGTTCCTGCTCTACGACGGCGCGTACCCCGGCTCGGTCGCCTCGTCGGTGGCGGCACTGCGCGACGCACTGGCGGACGCCGACGCGCAGCCGCGCTCCTCGCAGCCGGTACTGCGCCTGGAGCGACTGATCGCCGACCTCGAGCTCCAGCGCCGAACGCCCCGCGGCAGGCTGGGTTTAGGCGGGATTCTCCACCGGGTACAGGGAGAGCTCGAGCTGATCGACCGCGATATCGGGGACCGCTACTTCGCGATCGCAGCGCTCGCCGCGGTCCATCTCTAGCCCGCGGCATGATCTATCCGGATGAACTTCGCGATTCGCTACCTCACGCGCTACCGGTACGACGGCGACGTCGTCGACAACCTGAACGCGCTCCGCGTCAAGCCCGCGGCGACGGCCCGGCAGCGCTGTGACGAGTTCAGCGTCCGGCTCACGCCCGAGGTCCGCCTGCACCGCCACACCGACTACTTCGGCACGGACGTCGTCGAGTTCGAGGTCTCGCGTCCCGCACCGCGAGCTGACGATCGACGTGCGCGCGCGCGTGAGCCACCAAGGCGCCCCCGGAGCCGCCCCAGGCGACGTGGGACGCGCTGGGCGATCCCAGCTACCGCGAGTCTGGCGGCGAGTTCCTGCTCCAGACCGACGACGCCCCCCACCACCCTGCGATGGTCGAGTTGCTCGCCACCACGCGCGCGGCTGCCTCCCCGCTGTCGATGCTTAGCCTCATCGCCGAGCTGATCCCCGACCGGTTCGAGTACCGCCAGGGCGCCACCTACGTCGACTCGACCGTTCACGACCTGCTCGACGGCGGCGCCGGCGTGTGCCAGGACTTCGTCCATCTCGGCCTGTGCCTGCTCCGCCACCACGGCATCGCCGCGCGCTACGTGTCCGGATACCTGTTCGCGCTCGGAACCGACGACGCCCAGGAGTCCGTCGAGGTCGACACCCACGCCTGGCTCGAGGCGCTGCTGCCCGTGCCCGGCGGCGGCGAGCCGGTCTGGGTCGGCGCCGACCCGACGAACCGCGGGATCGCCGGCGAGGACCACGTCAAGATCGGTCACGGCCGCCATTACCCCGACGTGCCGCCGACCAAGGGCGTCTACCGCGGCACCGCCACCTCGACGCTCGACGCGAGCGTCACTATGACGCGGCTCGACGGCGTCGATCCGGCTTCGATCGCGCGGGCGTAGACCACCAGCGCCGGCTACGCGCGCCGGCCGGTGACCAGCACAGCCAGCTCGCTCGAGCGGACGAATCCGCCGGCGCGCTCGGCGACGAGCCCGTTCTCCGCCTCGAGCGCGACCCGCTGCTCGGGGTCGCAGGCGCGGTACAGCGACGTGGTCCGCAAGTACGCGTTCAGCTGGTCGCGCGGTCATCTCGGTGTCCATGGGCACGGCCGTCGACCTGCACGTCGTGAACAGCGAGCGGCCTCGGGCACGGTCGAGTTCGTGCCTGCCGATCCATCGACCACACCGCGGAGATGTTGTCCGGCGCGCTCGGCCGCTCCGTTCAGGATCGTGTCGGCGTCCCGGAGCTCCCGGCCACCGGCCGCGATTTCCGGCGCGACCTGCGCAGTGCGGCCTGGAGCGCTTGCCAGTCCTCGACCGTGGTCGCGTCCACGACCTCGAGTGCTGGAGCAGCGCGAGCACGCCGTCGGGCCGGAGCACGCCGGCGGCCCGCGCCCAGCCGATCTTGGGGTCGACCCAGTGGAACGCGGTCGCCGAGAATACCGCGGCGAACGCGGCCTCCGGCAGCTCGACCTCCTCGAACCGCCCGCGATGAAACCGCACGGCCGCCCCCTCCCCGACCCGCCGCTCGGCGACCGGATCATGTTCGCGCCGGGGTCGACGGCGTCCACGCTGAGCCCGCGCGCCAGCAGCGGCGCGGTCAGCAGGCCGGTCCCGGAGCCGACCTCGAGCACCCTGTCGCCCGCATTCAGGCCCGCCACGCGGAACGCGGCGTCGATCAATTCGTCGGGGTAACCCTGGCGTTCGCGGTCGTACTCCTCGGCGACGTCGTCGAACACCTGGGCGTAGCGGCGCCGGAGCTCACCGTCGCTGACGCCGTGCGCGGTCAAACCGCCCCACCGTAGAGGTCGATGGTCCTCGCCATCCCGCCGTCCACGCACATGGTCTCACCGGTCACGAACCTGGCCGCGTCCGAGGCGAGGAACACCACCACGTCGGCGATGTCGTCGGGAGTCGACCAGCGGCGCAGCGGCGTGAGCGCCTCGATCTGCTCGACCACCCCGGGGATCGCCTTGTTACGCGCCCACATCTCGGTGTCGACGACGCCGGGCGCGACCGTGTTGACCCGGATCCCGTGCGGGCCGAGCTCGATCGCCAGCGACCGCGTGGCCGCGTCGATCGCGCCCTTGGTGGCGGCGTACGCGGCCCGGCGCGGAGTCCCGACGACGGCCGACACCGACGACAAGCTGATGATCACCCCGCTCCCGCGCTCGACCATGCTCGGGATGAGCGCCGCGATCAGCAGCAGCGGCGCGCGCACGTTGACCGCGTACAGACGGTCGACGAGCGCCGCGTCCAGTTTTTCGGTCGGTTCGCGCGCGGCGGCCGCGGCGTTGTTCACGAGCACGTCGATCCGACCCAGCCGGTCGCTCGCCTCGGCCACGAGCCGGGCCGGCACGTCGGGGTCGGCGAGGTCCGCGGCCAGCACCACCGGGTCGTTGCCGAGCCGCTCCGCGACGGCGTCGAGCGCCGCCACGTTGCGGGCGACGAGCGCGACGCGGGCGCCGGCGCGGTCGAGCGCCAGCGCGATCGCCGCGCCGATCCCGCGCGACGCGCCGGTGACGAGCGCGGTCCGGCCTTCGAGCGATTGCGATTGCATGCGAGGACGAGACTACGGGTGCGGGTCCGTTCGGAGCCGCGACCACACCTGCGGTCCGCGACGAGGGCGCCGAATGAGGCGCCAGTCACCCGGATCGGGTGATGTCGACCGGAGCAGCGCCCCGATGCTTCCCGGTGGCGTCACCTGCGAGGAACGAGACCGGAGTTCGAAAGTGCCTGAGGGGTTGTCGGCGGCCGAGGTAGGCAAGGAGATCGCCGAACACAAGAAGCACGCCGAGCACGCCAAGCACGGCGAGGACGAGCCCGTCGACCGTTACGAGCGATGGCTGTCGATCGTCGAGGCGGTGTTGCTCTCGGCGGTAGCGCTGCTGGCGGCTTGGTCGGGGTTTGCAGCTGCGAAGTGGAGCACGGAGTCGTCGGTGTCGCTCGCAAAGGCGTCAGCGCTCAGGACCAAGGCCAACCGCGCTGACCTCGAGGCGCTCCAGACGCAGACGCTCGATTCGGTCTCGTTCAACGCCTGGTTCACGGCGTTCGTCGCCGGCAACAAACGCGCCGAGGAGCTCGCCGAGAACCGGCTGCGCCCGGGCTACCGGCCCGCCTTCAAGGCCTGGCTCGCCACCGATCCCGCCCACAACCCGAATGCCCCGCCGGGCCCCGCGTACATGCCCCAGTACGTGATCCCGCAGCAGGCGCAAGCGACCCATTTCGACGCGCAGGCCGACGAGGAGTTCACCAAGGGCTCAGACGCCGGCGGCACCGCGGACAAGTACGTGCGCGACACGGTGTTCCTGGCCACGGTCCTGTTCCTGATCGGGATCAGCGGCCACGTCAAGCTCCGCCAGGCCCGCTATGGCCTGGTCGCCGTCGGCGTGCTGCTGCTCGCGTTCTCGGTGGTCCAGTTGATCGGCCTGCCCCCTCCGCCCTGATCCACGGGTCGCTGGCGCGGCCTGACCCCTCGACCCTGATCCACGGATCGCGGGCGGACCTGGAAGAGTTGCCGACCGCATGGGCGAAGTAGTCCTCCTCTCATTCACCTCGGCGTTCAATCCGACGCTGATCGCCGTCACGACGCTGATGCTGCTGCTCCCGAACCCGAACAAGCTGATGCTCGGGTACTGGCTGGGGGCGATGCTGACGAGCATCACGCTTGGACTGCTGATCGTCTTCTCGTTGAAGAGCTCGGGGATCGTCAGCACGACCCAGCACACCGTCAGCCCGCTGGCGGACATCGTCATCGGCGGACTGACGCTGATCGTCGCCGCGATTCTCGCCAGCGGCCGTGACGAGCGCTACCGGGAGCGCCGAGCGAAGAAAAAGGAGGGCAAGCCGCCGCCGCGATGGCAGCGGGAGCTCCGCCACGGCTCCCCCAGGACGACATTCGTGCTCGGCGCGCTGCTGACGCTGCCCGGCGCATCGTATCTCGCCGGCCTCGACAAGCTGACCAAGCTCAACTACTCGACGGCCGCCACCGTGCTGATCGTGATCGCGTTCAACCTCGTGATGCTGCTGCTGCTCGAACTCCCGATGATCGCGTTCGCGGTCGCCCCGGAGTGGACGCCCGCCGCAATCGACCGGGCGAAGGCGTGGGCGGGCATCCACGGCAGGGTCTACGCCGAACGCGGCTTCGCGGTCATCGGCGTGCTGCTCGTGATCAAGGGAGTACTCGGCCTGATCCTGGCCGGCTAGCCGAGTGATTCCACGGAGCCGGCGGCGGGTCGGCTCCCAAGCCAGCCCGATCGTGGAATCAATCACCTCGCGGGCGGGCTGGCCCTAGACCCCGAGTTCGGCGCGCACCTCTCCCCCGGCGACCGCCTCGACCAGCCGCAGGTGGTCGAGCTCGTTCTGATCGGCGTAGGCAACCGAGAAGCGGGCGATCGCCTCGTCGAACTTCGCGCCGGCGCCCATATAAGCGGCGATCGCGAGCCGGTCGCCCGAACGGGCATGGGCCCGGGCCAGGGACCAGCCGCACGCGCGGCCGTAGGCGTGCAGACCGGAGTAGCGCATCCTCGACAGATCCATCGACGCCTTCCAGTCCCACAGCTGGCGGATGTAGAAATCGTGCTCCTGCCCGTCGAGACCCGGGCTCCGCTGCCAGCCGAGGAACACGTCGGCCGCCGCCTGATCCATCCGTTGCCCGCGGACGACGCGCTCCCCGTGGTGCTCGTACTCGCTCGCGCCGAGATAGGGCTCGAGCACCGAGGCCTGCGCCTCCTTCATCTGCAGGACGAGCGCATCCTGCCCGGCGCGACCGGCGAACAGAAGGACCCACGCGCGAGTGCCGACGCTCCCGACGCCGACGACCTTTCGGGCCATGTCGACGAACTGGTAGTTGCCGAACAGGTAGCGCCGGTCGGCGTCGAGGCTCGCGAGGTACTGCTCGAGCAGGTCACGAACGTAGTCGGACTCGTCGCGCGGATCGGTCGGGTCGTGCAGGTCGGCGAACCGAACGAGCAGCGGCGGGACGCTGCGGAACCGTGGCTCGCCGTCGACTCGCTCGGTGAGCTTGCGGACGGCGCGCACGCTGTTCTTCTGCCGCGCCCTGGTGAACGGCTGCGCGAACGTGATCCGGCCCCTTTCGCCGAGCCGGCCGCCGAAGCGAGCGACGAGCTCACTCGCGTTGATGCGCTCGTACCACACGTCGAGGTGGCTGACCTGGGCGAACCCGCGCATCGCGTGGCGGTACTCGACGGACGCACGCGGTCACTAGTTGCGAGCGGCGATCGGCCGGTAGTCCGACGTCGCGGGCGGCGATCTCGACGCTCGCCGCCATCCGTTTGACGTCCCACTCCCACGGACCGGGCAAGGTCTCGTCGAAGTCGTTCGGGCCGAAGATCAGCCTGCGGTCGGGCGCGGCGAAGCCACCGAAGTTCGAGATGTGGGCGTCCCCGCACGCCTGAACGGTGATGCCCGAGTCAGGGGTCGCGGCGAGGTCGGCCGCCATCACCGCCGCGGCGCCGCGGTAGAACGTGAACGGCGAGACGAGCATCCGTCCGTAGCGGATCGGGACGAGCTCCTGTAGGCGCGTCGCCGCCTGTGCCTGGAGCAGCGCGACCGGATCGGGGCGGTCCGGCGCCGGCGCCCAATCGGCGTGCCCGGACCGCGGCGAGGAGCGCCGCGCCTCTCGGCCACGCTCGGCCGACTCCCCAGCCTGCAGTGTCGAGAAAGCCGCCGTCGCCACGTGCCCGAGCTTACCGCCGCGGCGATTAGACCGGGCTCCGCGGCGATTAGACCGGGTCTACGAGCGCCCGGAAATCCGGGTCCTCGCCGAGGCTCGCGAAGTCGTCGTCCTCGCGGGCCCACCCGGCGACCTCGGGCCGGATCCGAATCGCGCCAGCGAGCGCGGCGAGCGCAGGGTCACGCCGCCCCTCGACCGCCTCGAGGCAGGCGAGGTGGTATTGCAGCGAGGGCGATCCGGGGTGCAGCTCGAGCCCCTCCGCGAGGATCTCCCGCGCCCGCGCCGGATCGGTCCGAATCAGCGGGCCGGAGCGGAACGCCCACTCCCAGGGCGAGGGCTCGAACGTCGGCGGACCGCCGAAGCTGAGCACGGTGGTGCCTGGCTCCTCCGCCACCGCGTGCCGGTGCGACGAGGGATCGGGGATGAACACGTACGTGCCCGCCGGCGCGTCGTGGGACTCGCCGTCGATCGTGAACGTCGCCCGGCCGGCCGCGACGAAGTACAGCTCCTGGTGGGCGAGGTCGGGGTCTTCGGTGTGAGGCTCGACGACGTCCTGGCCCGCCTCGCCGGCGGTGTACGCGTTGGCGCCGAACGCGCGCAGCCCGAGCGTGAGCCTCACCGGATGCCATGTAAGGCTGCCGGGACCGGGGATCGCCTCGAGCTCGTCGAGGTGGACGATCTTCGCGGGCTCGGGCGGCACGAGGCTTTAGCCTAACCGGCTGTGACGGATCCCTCACAGCCGCTGCGCGAGGAGGACGTCGATCCCGACCCCGTGCGCCAGTTCGAAGTCTGGTTCGCCGCGGCGCAGGGCGCCGGCATGTCCCAGCCCGAGGCTGCGGCCCTGGCCACCGCCACCGCCGACGGAGCGCCGTCGGTGCGGATGGTGCTCGTCAAGCAGGCCGACGACGACGGCTTCGTGTTCTTCACCAACTACGAGAGCCGCAAGGGCGGCGAGCTCGCCGCCAACCCCCGCGCCGCGCTGCTGTTCCACTGGGAGCCGTTCGGGCGCCAGGTGCGGATCGAGGGCCCGATCGAACGGACGACGCGCGAGCAGTCCGAGGCGTACGCGCACAGTCGTCCCCGCGGCAGCCAGCTGAGCGCCCTCTCCTCGCCGCAGAGCCGGACGATCGAGAGCCGCGACGTGCTCGAGCGGAGGGTGTCCGAGCTAGCCGAGCGCTACGCCGGCGGCGACTTGCCCCTGCCCGACACGTGGGGCGGCTTCCGCCTCAGGCCCGAGACGTTCGAGTTCTGGCAGCACCGCGACAATCGGTTGCACGACCGGCTCCGCTACCGGCCCGGATCCGGCGCGAGCTGGCAAATCGAGCGGCTCGCACCGTAGCGATCGGCCGCCGCCCGCGACCGCATCTAGACTTGGGGTGCGGGGACGGCGCCCATGCAACTCTACGACTGGGGTAACGCTTGGAGCGAGCGGGGATCGGCTTGGGATGGGCGACGGCGTGCGCCGCGGCGCTTGCGCTGATCGCCACGACCGCCGTGATCGGACTCAGCAGCTCGATCGTCGATCGCCCTGTCCTGTTCGTGACCTTGCGAGTCGTGTGCTGCGCCGGGCTGCTCGTGATTGCGGTGGCGGTGCTCGCGCGCGGTGCCGGGGCCCGGATGGCGGCACTGATTCTTGCCGCGTCGTCCGCGCTGGCACTGACCGGACTGACCGCTGCGAACTCGCCGATCCCGTTCGCACTCGGGCGGATCGCCGTGTCCGTGTCGCTACTGCTCGTCGTCTACGTGTGCTTCGCCTATCCGAGTGGCTACATCGAGCAGCGCAGCGCGGCCCGCCTGCTTGCGAGCTCCGCCGTGGCGATGGCAGTGTTGCTCGCGGCCAATCTGCTGCTGTCGGACGTCGAGCCGGTCGCGGGTCCGTTCGTGCGTTGCAGTGGCAGCGAATGCCCGCCGAACCCGCTCAACATCGTCGACATCGGACACGGGGCCGGAAAAGCGCTGTCGACCGGGCTGGCTCTCGTCACGGCGCTGTCGCTCGCCGGCGCCGCCGTACTCGTCTCGGTGCGGGCGGCGCGGTCGACGCCGCTGCAACGACGTAGCCTCGCGCCCCTGCTGGCGTGGGCGGTGCTGGCGGCGGTGGGCTACGCGTTCTTCGTGACGGTCCGGGCGATCGACGGTCACGCTCAGTTGCTGACGCCGGCCGCGGTGGCGACCGCGGCGATTGTCGCCGCGATGCCGTTGGCGATCGCGATCGGGTTCGAGCGCGGTCGCGTGTTCGCGATGGGCGCCCTCGAGCACATGATCGCCGCGCTCGGGGCGGAATCGAGCCTGGTTGGACTGCAGCAGGCGATGTCGCGCGCGTTCGCCGACCCGAGGCTTCAGCTGCTGTTCTGGCAGTCCTCAGACGACCGCTATGTCGACGTCGACGGAGTCGCGATCGAGCTCCCGGCGATCGCCCGGCACCGGAAGGTCACCCAGCTCCACCACGACGGCGACACCCTCGCCGCGATCGTCCACGACCCCGTGCTGTCCGAGCACGCGCTGCAAGCCGCAGCGTCCGCGGTTCGCCTCGCGCTCGACAACTCTCGTCTCCAGCAGGACCTGACCACCTCGATCGACGAGCTCGCGGCCTCGCGCAAGCGGGTCGCCGGGGCCGCCGACGAGGAGCGGCGCCGGATCGAGCAGGACCTGCACGACGGCGCCCAGCAGGGGCTGGTGGCGCTGAGGATCAAGCTCCAGCTGCTCGAGGAGCTGGCGACCGAGGATCCGGAGTCGATCGCCCCGGCGCTGGCCGAGGCCGGCGAGCGCGTCGACAAGGCGCTCGATCACATCCGCAGCCTCGCCAAGGGCATCTACCCGGCGGCGCTGCGTGACCTGGGCCTCGCCTACGCGCTCGGTGCGGTCGTGCGAGAACTGCCGCTCGAGGTCGTCATGCGGACCGACCTCAAACGGCGGCTCCCGACCGACGTCGAGACCGCGGTCTACTTCTGCTGCGTCGAGGCGCTCCAGAACGTCGCCAAGCATTGCGGCAGCGGCGCACGGGTCGATCTCCGCGCCGCCGAGGAGCCATACGGCCTGCGGTTCGTGATCGCCGACGATGGTCCGGGGTTCGATCCGGCGGTGAGCACAGCCACGCGCGGGCTCACCGGAATGCGCGATCGCGTGGAGGCGATCGGCGGCGAGCTCACGATCCGCTCCACCCGTGGCGAGGGCACGACCGTCACCGGAAGAGTGCCCGCGAGCCTGCTCTGAGGCCTCGGCGCCCACGCGAGGGCGTGTGCACCGGCCCCGCGCACACATGTGCGCACCGTGGACAGTTGTCGCGTTCCTGGACAGCATCATTCGATTCCTGTGCCGAGCACCGCCGTGAGCTCCGTTCGCGTCCTGATCGTCGACGACGAGCGTTTCTTCCAGGACGTCGCACACGAGCTGGTTGACGCCACGTCTGGCTTCGAGTGGGTTGGCGCCGCGTGCTCCGGCGAGGAAGGGCTCGACGAGGCCGATCGCCTCCGACCCGACCTGATCCTGATGGACGTCCGCATGCCGGGCATCGGCGGGATGGAGGCGGCGCGGCGGATGAGCGCGCGCGGCACTCCGGCGATCGTCGTGCTGATCAGCGCCGAGGAGACCCTGGCCGACGCTCCGTCCGACACCGTGAGCAAGATCGTCCCCAAGCGAAAGCTGAGCCGGGCGCTGCTCAGACGGTTATGGGAGGAGTACGGGGAGCCGCTCGTCGGTCAGCGCCCGTAATAACTTGCAGCGCATGGATCGACGGCCCCTCGAGATCTGAGCGCGTGGACCTGCTCGACGGGCCTGCCGGCGCAGACCCCGCACTCGACGTAGCGGTCCCGCACGCTCTGCTCGACCTCGTGGCTCAGGGCGGTCGCGGGCCGCTCCTGAGGTGCTATCGCCCTCACGCGACCGTGGCATTCGGGCGGCGGGACAGCTTCTTGGCGGGATTCGCGGGCGCGGTCGCTGCGGCGAGGCGGCGCGATTACGCACCGGTCGTCCGGGGAGCGGGAGGGCGCGCCGCCGCCTACGACGGCGGCTGTCTCGTGCTCGACGAGATCGTGCCGGCCGCCGACTCGATGATCGGGATCCAGGCGCGCTTCTCCGAGGAGGCCGAGCTACAGGCACGGGCGCTCCGAAGCCTCGGGGTCGACGCCCGGGTCGGAGCGGTGCCCGGCGAGTACTGCCCGGGCGAGTTCAGCGTGAACGCCCGCGGCGAGACCAAGCTCGTCGGCGCCGCGCAGCGCATCGTCCGCGGCGCATGGCTGCTCTCGACGGTCGTCGTCGTGCGAGGAGCCGGCGACTTGCGGGCGGTGCTCGAGGACGTCTACTCCGAGCTCGGCCTCGACTGGGACCCGGACACGACCGGGTCGGTCGCGGACGAGGTGGCGGGCATCGGGATCGAGGACGTCCGCGCGGCGATGCTCACCGAGTACGCGAGACGCTCGGCGCTGACACCGCGACCGCTCGCCCCCTCAGAGCTCGCCGCCGCGGCTGAGCTCCTCGACCGCTACCGCGTGTGATGCACCTCCTGTAGCCCGTAGACCGGCGTGTCGATGCCCTCGGCACGCGCCTTCAGCTGCAGCGCGAGGTACAGCGAGTAGTGCCGAGACTGGTGCAGGTTGCCGCCGTGGAACCACAGCGCCTCCTGCTGGGTCGGCTTCCACATGTTGCGCTGCTCCCCCTCCCACGGACCCGGATCCTTGGTCGTGTCCGAGCCGAGGCCCCAGACCTTTCCGACCTTGTCGGCCACCTCCTGCGAGATCAGATCGGCCACCGAGCCGTTCATCGACTCGTAGCCGGTGGCGTACACGACGAGGTCGGCCGGCAGCTCGGTGCCGTCGGCCATCACGACGGCGTCCTCGGTCAGGTGGTCGACCTGGCCGGGCTGGAGCTTGACGTCGCCGCTTGCCACCAGCTCCGAGGCGCCGACGTCGATGTAGTAGCCGGACGCGCGGCGCAGGTACTTCATGAACAGGCCCGATTCGTCTTCGCCCCAGTCGTGCTGGAAGCCGACCGCCTCGAGCCGGGCGTAGAAGTCCGCGTCGCGCTCGCGGATCTGCTCGTAAACCGGGACCTGGAGCCCGGCCATGACCCGGTAGGGGATCGACGCGAACGTCAGATCGGCCTTCTCGGTCGTCATCCCGGAGGCGACGGCCTCCTCGGAATAGAGGTCGCTCAGCGCGACTTCCATCAGCGAGGCCGAACGGACCACGTGCGTCGAGGATCGCTGCACCATCGTCACGTCCGCGCCGTGCTCCCACAGGGCCGCGCAGATGTCGTGAGCCGAGTTGTTGGAGCCGATCACGACGGCGCGCTTGCCCCGGTAGGCGTCCGGACCGGGGTGCTGGGAGGAGTGGTGCTGATCGCCCTTGAAGCGGTCCATCCCGGGAAACTGCGGCGTGTACGGGCGCCCGGACATCCCGGTCGCCATCACCAGCTGCTTGGGGCGGAGCGTGACCGGCGCGCCTTCACGCTCGACCACCAGGACCCACTCGCCCGAGCCCTCGTCGTAGCGCGCGCTGCGCGCGGTCGTCGAGCCCCAGTAGTTGAGCTCCATCACGCGGGTGTACATCTCGAGCCAGTCGGCGATCTTGTCCTTGGGCGAGAACACCGGCCAGTTCGGCGGGAACTTGACGTACGGCAGGTGGTCGTACCACACCGGGTCGTGCAGGCACAACGACTTGTAGCGGTTGCGCCACGAGTCGCCCGGACGGGGGTTCCGCTCGACGATGATCGTCGGGATCCGCAGCTGGCGCATCCGCGCGGCCAGACCGATCCCGCCCTGGCCGCCGCCGACGATCACGGCGTAAGGCTGCGTGCTGTAGCCGAGCTCCTCGGCCTCGCGCCGGCGATCCTCGAGCCACGTGTGCCGCTCCGGGTCCGCGCCATGCTGCACTCCCTTGGGCCGGCGCGGTCCGAGGCCCTGCTCGTGTCCCTTGAGCTCGTCCAGCGTGGTGAGCAGCGTCCACGCCTGTCCGCCGATCAGCCGCAGGTGTCCCTTGCCGCGGCCCGCGGCGGTCTCGAACTCGATCCAGGCATCGGTTACGCCGTCGGCCGTGGTCGGCTCCTCGGTGGCGTGCCAGCCGCGCGGCCTCACGTTCGCGAGCGTGTGCTCGAGCATGTCCGTGATCCCGGCGCGCCCCTCGACCGTCTTGATGTTCCAGGTGAACGCGACCAGGTCACGCCAGTAGCTCTCGGGCGCGAACAGCTCGGCCGCGCCGGCGGCATCGCCCTGCTCGAGCGCCTCGCCGAAGCGCGCCAGCCATTGGTCGACCTCGGTGGCCACGGGTGAACGGGCGGCGGTTGTGGACATGCTCTCTCTCCTCGTGCCGGTGGCGGGGGTCCATTGTCCCCCAGCTTCAGAGGCTGAGCACGACCGCCCGGCCGCCGCTCCCACGCATCGCCGCCTCGAGCGCGGCCGCCGCGTCGGCGAGCGGGTAAGCCGGCCCGACCTCGATCGTCAGCCGGCCCTCGCCGTACAGGTCGACGGCGCCCTGGAGCTGCCGGCCGTCGGGCCGCACGTACACCGATGAGATCTGGATCGAGCGCTGCTCGCTCGGCGGGTCCCCCGTGATCGTGGCGAGCCGTCCGCCGTCCCGGACCGAGCCGATCGCCTCGTCCGCGGCGCCACGGGCGGCGTTTACCGCGGCGTCGACGCCCGCGCCGGCAATTCCCATCGCCTCACTGACCCAGTCGGTGTCGTGGTAGTCGAGCACGTGCTCGGCCCCGAGGCGTGTCAGTCGCTCATGGCTCGCCGGACCCGCGGTCGCGATCACCCGCGCCCCCCGGATCGCCCCCAGCGCCACCATCAGCTGACCCGTCACGCCTCCGCCGCCGTTGACGAGGAGCGTCTCCCCGTTCGCCACCGCCAGCGCCTCGTCGAGAACCTGAACGGCCGTGAGCGCCGGCACGGGGAAGGCCGCCGCGGCCTCCCAAGACATGTCTGCGGGCTTGCGGGCCAGCACCGCCGTCGGCGCTATCAGGCGCGGCGCCCACGTCCCCTGACCCCGTAGTGGCAGCGGATGCGTGAGCACCTCGTCGCCGGGTGCGAGATCGCCGGTCGCTCGGCCCACGTCGACGACGACGCCGGCGGCCTCGACGCCGAGCGCCATCGGCGGGGTGGCGCCGACGTCCCACCCACCGGTGCGGACGACCTCGTCCCAGTTGCCGACTCCGGCTGCCCTGACCTCGATCAGCACCTCGTCTGCGGCGAGCGCCCGCCGATCGTCGACGTCGATCGTCTCGACGGCGCCGCTGGCGGTGCGGATACCGGCCACGCGCACAGGTGGAACCGTAAGGCATAGGCGGCTCGCAAGGTCAGACTTATCAGCCTAGACTGATGAATGACGGTGATCGCCGAAGATCTCGACATCGATCAGATCGCGCTGACACTCCGCCTCAGCATCGGGCTGATGCTGCGTCGGCTGCGCCAGATTCCGACCGGAGACGAGCTCACGCTGTCCGAGAGCGCGGCGCTCGCGCGACTCGACCGCGGCGGCCCGGCGACGGCAGCCCAGCTCGCCAGGCTCGAGCAGATCAGCCCCCAATCGATGGGCGCGACGATCGCGGCGCTCGAGACCCGGGGCATGATCGAGCGGGCCGCCGACCCGGAGGACGGTCGGCGGGTGATCCTCTCGATCACAGGCGCCGGGCTCCAGGTGCTCCGCGACCGCCAGAACGCGAAGACCGAGCAGCTGGCGCGAGCCCTGTCGAGCGGGTTCACGCACGCGGAGATCGAACAGCTCATGGCCGCGGCCCCGCTGCTCGAACGACTGGCCCAGAGCATCTGATGCCGGCGACCCTACGGACCGACGACGGCTACAAGTGGGTGGCGCTGTCGAACACGACGATGGGCGTGTTCATGTCGGGGCTTGACGGAACGATCGTGATCATCGCGCTGCCGGCGATTTTCCGCGGCATCCACCTCGACCCGCTGGCCCCGGGCAACATCGACTACCTGCTGTGGATGATCATGGGGTACCGCCTGGTTCAGGCGGTGCTGGTGGTGACCGTCGGCCGCCTCGGCGACATGAAGGGCCGGGTGAAGATCTACAACGCGGGCTTCAGTGTGTTCGCCGTGGCGTCCGTGCTCCTGTCGTTCGATCCGTTCACGGGCGCCAAGGGTGCGCAATGGCTGATCGGGTGGCGCGTGGTACAGGCGCTCGGCGGGTCGATGCTCGCCGCGAACTCGGCGGCGATCCTGACCGACGCGTTTCCCGCCGACCAGCGCGGTCTTGCGCTCGGCGTCAACCAGATCGCGACGATCGCCGGCCAGTTCATCGGCCTCGTCCTCGGCGGCCTGCTGGCGGAGATCGACTGGCGGGCGGTGTTCTGGGTGAACGTCCCGGTGGGCATTGTGGGGACCGTGTGGGCCTATCGCATGCTTCGCGACAACGGGGAGCGGCACCCGGGCCGGATCGACTGGTGGGGCAACATCACATTCGCGGTCGGCCTCGGCGCGATCCTGATCGGAGTGACGCTCGGCATCAAGCCGTACGGCGGTCACGTCATGGGCTGGTTGAACCCGGCAGTGATCGGCTCGATCGTCGGGGGCGCCCTGCTGCTCGTCGCGTTCGTCGCGATTGAGCGCAGGGTCGCCGAGCCGATGTTCCAGCTCGCCTTGTTCCGCATCCGCGCGTTCACCGCCGGCAGCGTCGCCGGCCTGATCGCGGCGGTCGCGCGCGGAGGGCTTCAGTTCATCCTGATCATCTGGCTCCAGGGCATCTGGTTGCCGCTGCACGGCTACAGCTACACCGACACGCCACTCTGGGCCGGGATCTACCTGCTCCCGCTGACGACCGCGTTCCTGATCTCGGGCCCGATCTCGGGATACCTGTCCGACCGGTTTGGCGCGCGCGGGTTCGCCAGCGCCGGCATGTTCATCTTCGCCGCCAGCTTCATCGGTTTGATGCTGCTGCCCGTCGACTTCCCCTACCCGGCGTTCGCGCTGCTCATCACGGTGAACGGGATTGGGATCGGGATGTTCAGCTCCCCGAACTCGGCCTCGATCATGAGCAGCGTCCCCGCGCGCCAGCGGGGGGCCGCCTCGGGGATGCGGTCGACGTTCGTCAACTCCGGCACGGCGCTGTCGATCGGCGTTTTCTTCTCGCTGATGATCGCGGGCCTGGCATCGGCGCTCCCCGCGACGCTGAGCGCCGGCCTCCAGGAGCAGGGCGTTCCCCATGCGATCGCCCATCACGTCTCGACCCTGCCGCCAGTGTCCTCGCTGTTCGCTGCGGTGCTCGGCGTGAACCCGGTGGCTCACCTGCTGGCACCCAGCGGAGTGCTCCCGTCCCTGTCCGGCGCCCATCAGCAGATCCTCACCGGGACCGAGTTCTTCCCGAACCTGATCGCCGAGCCGTTCCACCACGGCCTCGTGGTCGTATTCAGCGTCGCAGCCGCACTCTCCGTGTTGGCGGCGCTCGCCTCGCTGATGCGCGGTCGCCGCTATGTCCACACCGAGGCGGCCACCACCGCAACCACACCACCCCGCGACCTTAAAGGAACACACGCCGCATGACCGACCCTGTCGCTTCGATCGACCCGCAGCGGACGGCGCTGCTCATGATGGATTACCAGAACGGGATCGTCGACATGCTCGGCCAGCCTGACGACCTGCTCTCGCTCGCCGCGGACGCGATCGCCACCGCCCGCCGCGCCGGCGCGCACGTCGGCTACGTCCGGGTCGCGTTCGAGGACGCCGACCTCGCCGCGATCCCGCCGACCAGCCGAATGGGCGCGCGCGTCCGCACCTCGGCGAACGCGTTCCACGACGACTCCCCGACCACCGCCGTCCACGAGCGCGTGGCACCCGAGCCGGGCGACATCATCGTCCGCAAGGTCCGCGTCGGCGCCTTCTCGACCACCGACCTCGACGCGCAACTGCGCGAGCGCGGCGTCGACACGGTGATCCTGGCCGGCATCAGCACCAGCGGCGTCGTCCTCTCGACCGTGCGCGACGCCAGCGACCGCGACTACCGCGTGCTCGTCCTCTCAGACGCGACCGCCGATCCCGAGCCCGACGTGCACGCCTTCCTCACCGAGCGGATCTTCCCCCGGCAGGCCGACGTGATCACGGTCGGCGAGCTCGACGGCCTGCTGTCCAGTGGCTAGGTGATTCCACGGTCCGAGGCTTTGCGACCGTCCGTGTTCCGTTTTCCCCCGCCTGCCGGCGAGGGCGCCGGCGGGGCGACGGTGCGGCCGGGCGCGGTCGCGCGCGGTCGCGAGCGTGAACGGCGGGCACCTGGGGGCGGCCTGTTGCGTCGTGTGGGCCAGGGCCAACCGTCCCAGTTTGATGCACCGGAATCCAGGGCGGATAACGCCTCACTCGACCATTCCGCGCCGCCGAATGCGCCGCAACTCGCGTATAGCGCGGCTTTCGGCGATCTCGGCAAATGCTCGTCGTCGAGTGTGCACTTATCCGCCCTGCTCACGCTCCGGGCGGCGGAACGGCGGCCCTGCTAGCTGGAGGTCAGTGCGCTACCGCGGCGCGCGCCACCGCGATCCGACACGGACCGCATGAGGTTCGCCACCGCGACCGGCGCGAGTAGCACGACCGTCGCCGCCTCGGTGGCGATCGCGATCAGCACCGGGGTGTCGTAGCCGTCCTCGGAGAAGCCGAACAGCGGGCCGCTCTCGGCGATGAACAGCGCGATCAGCGAGCCGACGGCGATCGCCACCGCACCAAGCGCGAGCAATCCGAGGATCCGCTCGCCGCGGCGTTCGGCGAACAACCGCTCGATCGGCATCAGCAGCCCGACACCCACTACTCCCGCGGCGATCGCGTTCAATAGAAACAGTGGTCCAATCGTCGGTAGCAAGTGATATCCGGCGCCGAGGTACTGCTGTAGGTGCACTGCGCCGACTGCGAGAATCGCCACCGCGCCGGCACGGCGCATGAGTTGCAAAGTCATGGAAAAGACCTCCTTGTTGCTCGTGTACGTCGTGTCCTTACCTAGACCGACGCGTACGCCGCGAGATCCTTCCCCGACTTAATGAAGGCCGGCGAGCCGCCTCGCGGCCTCGGCGATGACCTCCGGGCGCTTGCAGAACGCGAACCTGACCAGCGTCGGCGCGGCGTCCTTGTCGTCGTAGAACACGCTCGTCGGGATCCCGACGACCCCGCGGCGCTCGGGCAGCGCGGCGCAGAACGCCACCGCGTCGCCGCCGACGTCCGCGTTGACGAAATACGTCCCCGCCGGGACGCAGCGGACGCAGGCCGGCGGCCTCGAGCCCCTCGCACAGCTGATCGCGCTTGACCCGCAATTCGTCGCGCAGGGCCGCGAGCTCCGATCGCGGCAGCCGGAGCGCGGCAGCGGCGGCGTGCTGGAGCGGCGTGCCGCCGGCGAACGTCAGGAACTGCTTGACCGTCCGCACCGCGGCGACCAGCTCGGCCGGTCCCGAGCACCAGCCGATCTTCCACCCGGTGAACGAGAACGACTTGCCGACGCTCGAGATCGTCAGCGTCCGCTCGGCCATCCCCGGGAGCGTCGCCGGCGGGATGTGCTCGCCGTCGTAGACGAGATGCTCGTAGACCTCGTCGGAGACGCAGATCAGGTCGTGCTCGACGCACGCCGCCGCGATCAGCTCGAGCTCGTCGCGGCTGAGCACGCGCCCGGTCGGGTTGTGTGGCGAGTTGAGCAGCAGCACTCGGGCGCGCGGACCGATCGCTGCGCGCAGCGCTTCGTTCGGAGACCTCGAAGTCGGGCGGGCGCAGCGTCACCGGCCGCCGCGTCGCGCCGGCAAAACCGATGCACGCCGCGTACGAGTCGTAGTAGGGCTCGAGCACCACGACCTCGTCGCCGGGATCGCACAGCCCGAGCAGCGCCGCCGCGATCGCCTCGGTGGCGCCGAACGTGATCAGCACGTCCTCGGGGTCGAGGCCGTACCAGCTGCGTTGATGGTCGATGACGGCCTCGCGCAGCGCCGGCACCCCCGGGAGCGGCGCGTACTGGTTCTCGCCGCCGCGCAGCGCCGCCACCGCGGCTTCGATCACGGACGCCGGGCCGTCGGTGTCCGGGAACCCCTGGCCGAGGTTGATCGCGCCGGTCCTGCGCCGCGAGCGCGGTCATCTCGGTGAAGATCGTCGTGCCCAGCCCGGCGGCTCGAGCGGCGGGGCTCATGCGGATCGGCCGCGGCTCATGCGGGGTCGGCCGCGCCCCAGATGCCGGGACCACGGTGGTGCTCGTAGATCAGCGAGGTCTCGGCGTGCGCCACCGACGGATGCGTCGCCAGGTGATCGACGACGAACTCGCGCAGGTCCTGCGCGTCAGCGGCGGCGACCCACACGAGATAGTCGGTGACGCCGGTCAGGTGGAACACCATCAACACGCCCGGCAGCTGCCGGACCGCCGCCGTGAAGTCGTCGATCTGGTCTCGCGCGTGGACCGCGAGGCGCACGGCGATCAGCGCCTGGAGCGGCCTGCCGAGCGCCGCCAGGTCGACCTCGGCGTGGAAGCCGCGGATCACGCCGCGCTCCCGCAGCGACCGCAGCCGCGCCAGCGCAGTCGACGGCGCCACCCCGACCCGATCGGCAAGGCGCTGGTTGGTGATCCGGGCGTCGCGCGCGAGCAGCTCGAGCAGGGCTCGGTCGACGGCATCGACGGGGGACTGTGGATGATTCGGCACAGCGCGGATCTTCGGACTCTGATCCGAATAATATCCGATCAGATCCGCCGGTCTATCGCAGAATCTGCGACTTCTTGTGAAATCACCGCAGAATCGTCATCCTAAGAGCATGACCGATACCGCCATCGCAGGACCGATTCTCAAGGATTCCATCCTCGACACGATCGGCGACACGCCGCTCGTGCGCCTGTCGCGCATCGGTGCCGGCGTGCGCCCGCGCGTCGTCGCCAAGCTCGAGGCGTTCAACCCGGGAGGCTCGATCAAGGACCGGGTCGCGGTGGCGCTGATCGAGGCCGCCGAGCGCGACGGTCGCCTGCGGCCCGGCGGCACGATCGTCGAGCCGACCTCCGGCAACACCGGCACCGGCCTCGCGATCGCCGCGCGGCTCAAGGGCTACCGCGTGATCGCGGTGATGCCCGACAAGATGTCCCGCGAGAAGATCGACCTGCTCCGCGCCTACGGCGCCGACGTGGTGCTGGCGCCGACCGACGTCCCGCCAGACTCGCCGCAGTCCTACTACCGGGTGGCCGACCGTCTCACCTCGGAGATCCCGAACGCGTTCCAGCCCAATCAGTACTTCAACCAGGCCAATCCCGAGGCGCATTACGAGTCGACGGGGCCCGAGATCTGGGAGCAGACCGCCGGCCAGATAACCCACCTCGTCGCCGGCGTCGGCACCGGCGGCACGATCACCGGCACCGCGCGCTACCTGCGCGAGCGCAACCCCGACCTCGTCGTCGTCGGCGCCGATCCCGAGGGCTCGATCTACTCCGGCGGCCCCGAGAACGTCCGCCCGTACCTCGTCGAAGGCGTCGGCGAGGACTTCTGGCCCGAGACGTTCGATCCGTCGCTGGTCGACCGGTGGGTCACGGTGTCCGATCGCGACGCGTTCCTGACCACGCGCCGGCTCGCCCACCTCGAGGGCATCCTCGCCGGCGGCTCGGGCGGACTCGCCCTGCACGCCGCACTCGAGGTCGCCGCCGAGGTGCAGGACCCCGACGCGCTGATCGTCGTGATCCTCCCTGACGGCGGTCGCTCGTACCTGTCGAAGATCTACTCCGACGCCTGGATGCGCCAGTACGGCTTCCTCGAGCGCGACTCGAAGCTGCTCGTCGGCGACGTGCTCGCGCGCAAGCGCGAGGCGGGCGAGATCCCACCGCTCGTCACCGTCCAGACGCACTTCCGCGTCCGCGACGCGGTGGCGCTGCTGCACGAGCACCGCGTCTCCCAGCTGCCGGTGGTCAGCGCCCACGATCCGGCCACGGTGGTCGGCGCGATCGGCGAGCGCGGGCTGCTCAGGCGCGCCGCCGAGAACCCCGCGATCCTCGACGCCGAGATCGTCGAGGTGATGGAGGCGCCGTTCCGCGCCGTCTCGACCGAGGATCCGGTCCGCGACGCCGTCGAGTTGCTGGTCGGCGATGCGCAGGCGCTGCTGGTAACGCGTGACGGTCGCGCCGAGGGGCTCGTCACACGGACGGATTTGCTGGAAGCATTGGCCTCGTGACCGAGCAACCAGCGCGGCGGCGGGACGCCTTCGCGACCCGCGCTGTCCACGCGGGCCTGACCCCGGACCCGACGTTCGGGTCGGTGATCCCCGCGATCCATCAGACCTCGACGTACGCCCAGCCTCGGCCGGGCGAGTTCGTCGGCGACTACGACTACGCCCGCTCGGCCAACCCGACCCGCTCCGCGCTCGAGCAGGCGCTCGGCGAGCTCGAAGGCGGGCGCGCGACGACCTTCTCGTCCGGTCTCGCGGCCGAGCACGCGCTGATCACCGTCGTGTGCGCGCCCGGCTCGCACGTCGTGCTCCCGGTCGATCTCTACGGCGGTACATACCGGCTCCTCGACAAGGTCATGAGCCGCTGGGGGGTGACGTACGACCTGGTCGACCAGACCGACCTCTCGGCAGTCGAGCGGGCGGTGCGCGACGACACCCGGCTGATCTGGGTCGAGAGCCCGACCAACCCGTTTCTGAACGTGGTCGACATCGAGGGCGTGGTCGCGCGCCGGCGAGACGCGCTCGTCGCCGTCGACAACACGTTCGCGACGCCGGCGAATCAGCGCCCGCTCGAGCTCGGCGCCGACTTCGTCGCCCACTCGACCACGAAGTACCTCGGCGGCCACTCGGACGTCGTCGGTGGCGTGATCGTCACCCGTTCGGACGAGTGGCACGAGCGGCTGCGATTCGTGCAGAACGCCGTCGGCGCCGTGCCGGGGCCGTTCGATTGCTTCCTCGTCCACCGTGGGCTGCGGACCCTGCACCTGCGGATGGCCGCGCACGCCCGCAGCGCCGCCGCCGTCGCCGAACTGCTGCGCGCCTCGCCCGGCGTGAGCGACGTGCGCTGGCCGGGGTTCAGCGGGATGGTCAGCTTCCGTCACCCCGACGCCGTGCAGATCGCCTCGAGCACCCGTCTGTTCACGCTCGCGGAGTCACTCGGCGGCGTCGAGTCGCTGATCGAAGTGCCGCAGTCGATGACCCATCAGTCGGTCGAGGACTCGGCCGCCGCGGTCCCGCCCGATCTCGTCCGGCTCAGCTGTGGCGTCGAGGACCCCGAGGACCTCGTCGAGGACCTCCGGCAAGCGCTCGCCGCGCAATCCGTCGCCGACGACTGAGTCAGGCGCGGACGCGGGTGAGCCGGATTCCGCGCCTTCAGTCAGCCGGCACAGGCCGAGGCTCGAGGTGAGGAGCGTGGTGGCGCCGGCGCGCCGCCGCCGGAGCCCGCCCGCTGCCCTCGCTGCGCCAGACATACGCGACGAGCGCGATGAACACGACGAGCGCGATCGCGCTGACGGTTCCGTCGCCCACGTTCAGGCCGCCGTTGGTCGGCTTGCTGAAGCCGTCTGCGAACGAGGCACCAAGCGGCCGGGTGACGATGTAGGCGAACCAGAAGGCGACGATCGGGTTCATGACGCGACGGGACCAGGCGACCGCCGGGATCGCGATGATCGCCCCGAACAGCAGCGCCGAGGCCCAGAAGCCGAGGCCCAGCTGGTACGCGGTCAGGTCGCCGGCCGCGGTGCCGAGCGCGAACGTGCCGAGAACCGCGGCCCAGTAGAAGCACTCGCGCCGGCGCGTATCGATGCTGTGAATCGAGAGGGTGCCCTCGCTGCGATACCAGAGAGCGAACACCGCCGCGACGATCAGGGCGAAGGCCGGCGTGGTGACGCTGTAGGGAATCCCCGCACCGTCCTTGATCGCGTCGGCCGCCATCGTCCCGAACACGGCGACCATCATCACCGCGAACCAGTAGTGGGGCGGGCTGTATTGCCGCTGGCGTAGCTGCAGGCGCAGGGCGAGGACGAGGCCGAAGAATCCGACGGCTGCGGCAAGAGGAATGCTGTTCTGGCCCAGGAAGTCGGACATCGCCTCGCCCATTCCGGTGGTCAGCAGCTTGAGCACCCAGAAGATCAGCGTGATCTCGGGCACCTTCACGAGGATCGGTTGCAAGCGCCCTCGGCGCGACGGCATGTCTGTCATGGCTTCGCTCATCAGTTCCTGGAGTTGGCATGAACGCCGGCCATGGCCCCTCGACGCGAGGGCACCGAGCCGACCTGTCGTGACTCCCGCTAACGAACGGCCCGACGGGCTCAAACCGTCCAGCCCTAAGAACTGTTTAACGAAGCACACTGGCGGCTGATGCCCGCCGCCTTCTCGATCAGAGGATGTTGAAGCAGCCGTAAACGATGAAGAGCGGGTTGGTGACGTTGCGCCCGGCGGCGTCAAGCATCGTCGGACCGCCGAGGAACGCCGGTGGCGACTGTGCCTTGTAGCAGCCGTTGTACTGGACGCTCACGTCGTACTCGACGGAGGTCAGCTGGTAGGGCACCGCTTTCATCTGCGGAAGGTAGACGTAAACGGTGCAGTTCCAGTCCCCAGGGCCGACGGCCTTGGACGCGCGGCGGTTGCAATTCGGCTCGATGTCCAGCCGCGCATTCGCCGGCACGCGACGGCCGATCAGCTGCTGCTGCAGGAGCGTGACGTTGTTGAACTCGCGGCCGACGGTATAGGCGACCCGGTACGCGGTGACCCCGGTGGGACCTACGCTGCAGCCGAGCGCGAGGAGCGCGATTACCACCATGCTGACCGCCACCACCTTGATCGGGGCGGTCCAGCTCGGCCCCCGCCCGCTGACGCCGGTGAGAAAGTCGCGGCGACGCATGATCCGCCAACTGGCGGCCAGGCAGGCGACGATCCAGATCAGCGAGACGAGGCTGCCGACCAGAACCTGGCCGAAGAACGGGTGGCTCGTGAACAGGCCGTGCCAGCCGTCGAAGGCCGAGCCGATCAGAAGCTCGTGGACGATGACCCCCTTGCCGATCAGGTCGAGCAACTGAGTGACGAGCGCGACGAGCAACGGGCCGAGCACGCCGAGGATGCCGTTGCGGGTGGCCACCGAGAACAGGACCGCCAAGCTTGTGTAGGCAAGGAGCGGCAGGATGCAGAGCAACCAGCTGACGATCGTCAGCGCGAGCAGCCGCCCCGGGGAGGTGAGGACTCCGCTCAGGTTCACGAGGGCGTGCGGTCCGACCAGCGCGATCCCCGCCACGAGGCTCATCGTCGCCAGAATCAGCATCAGCCCGACCGCGAACGTACCGGCCGCGAGCAGCTTCCCGGCGAACACGTCCTCGCGAGTGCACGACCGGGTGAGGATCGTCTTCCACGTGCCGTGTCGGTCCTCGGAGGAGAACAGATCGCCCGCGAGCACTCCGGCGACGATCGGGAATCCCCAGGAGCCCGCGAACCCGAGGATCACGAGCGATATGGCAAACCCGGAGGTGTGGACCCAGACGCCGAGCAGCGCGTCAGATGGGGTGCCGCTCTGGACCTTGAGGATCGTGGCGAAGGCGAGCGGGGCGATCGCGCAGACGAGGACAAGGATACGCGTCGTCAGCTGGGCCATCAGTTTGTACAGCTCGGTTTCGTACGCGTTGCGGACGCCGTCGCTGACGCGGGGCTCCGAGCTGACCGCCGGAGCGGTCGGGCTGACAGTGGTCATGCGCCGGCCAGGATCGTGTCGGCGAGCTGCTGGGGCTCGAGCGCTTCCAGCTCGGCCGCGTCGTGCTCGCCGGTGAGGGCGAAGAACATGCTCTCGAGCGGGCTGACCACCAACTCCAGGCGCCGGATCAGGACGTGAGCGTCGCCGAGTGCGGCCACCAACTCGTCCATGGCGTCCATTCGGGCGGCCACGGCCAAGCCGCCCCGCGCCGCGGGTTGGATCCTGATCGCCGGAACCCGGCCGGCCAGCTCGAGCGCGTGCGCGTCATCGCTCGTCGAGAGCGCATAGGCCGACTGAGGCGCCTGCGCGTCGAGCTCGGCGGCGTTGCCGTCCCAGACGACGCGGCCGGTCCGCAGCACGGTGTAGGAATGGCACACCTTCTCGAGCTCTCCGATCTGGTGACTCGAGAGCAGGACCGCGACCCCGTCGGCGGCAAGTTGGCGGACGAGCGTCGCCACTGCCCGGGTGCCGGCCGGGTCGAGCCCGCTGGTCGGCTCGTCGAGCAGGAGCAGTCGAGGGCGGCGCAGAAGTGCCGCGCCGAGACCGAGTCGCTGGCGCATCCCGGTCGAGTAGCCGCTAACGCGGTCATCCGCCCGATCGGCGAGGCCAACCCGCCCCAGCGCGTCGTCGATCTCGCCGCTCCCCGCATGCCAACCGTCGAGCTTGGCCATCAGCCTCAGGTTCGAACGCCCGGACAGATACGGATAGAAACAGGGCTCCTCCACGAAACCTCCTACGGCATCCAGCACGTCGCCACCCACGTGATCGAGCGTGTGGCCTAGCAGCTCGACCCTGCCGCCGTCGGGGCGAATCAAGCCGAACAGCATCCGCAGCAGCGTCGTCTTGCCAGCGCCGTTGGGACCGAGCAGCCCGCGCACCTCACCGGACTCGATCGAGAGGTCGACCCCGTCCACCGCCGTCGTCGTCGTGCCGAAGCGCTTGACGAGTCCTGTCGCCCGGACGGCCTGCACGGCGCTGCAATATACACCTGGCCTGCAGGTCGTCCGGAAGCTCGTCGACAGGCCGCGGCGCGAGGCCGACTGCTTAAGAGAATAAACAGAAACCCCCCAGACACGAATCATTAACACGTCGCTGCCGCTGCCGGATAGGGTGCCGTCCGGCGCTCTGTCTCAGCGCCACCGCCCCGAGGCGGGCGGCCAGCTCAAATTGTCCGTGGGGAGGGAATACGCCGTGAGGAATCTCGTGTCGATGCCGAAGCGGGGTCGTCGTCGGGGTCGGTTGGCGATCGCCCTGGCGCTGACGTCGTGCGTCGCTCTCGTCGGTGTCGCGTCCGCGGCTGTCGGTGGGTTCAATCCCTTCGGCAACGACCAGGTCTCGCAGACCTATGCCAACGGCATCTTGCTCCCGACGAACCAGTGGATCTCGCCGGCGGGGACGCGCCTCCTCGACAGCACCGAGCGGCTCGTGTCGAGCACGATCAGCCCGGACGGCCGGTATCTGGCGGCCTTGGGCTGGAACAACTTCCAGGGCTTCCTGACGATCTTCGACCTGAAGACCGGGACGATGGTGCAGCAGACCGCGCTAAAAACGGACGGCAACAACGACCCGACGGTCGCGGCCGACGGGCCGCTGTTCTCCCCAGACTCCGCAACCGGCGTCTCGACCCTGTGGGTTCCACAGTCGGAGTTTCTGCTGAAGTTCAGCTTCGACGACAACACCGGGGCAGCCACTCCGGATGGCTCGCCGATCTTCCTGTGTGGGAGCAGCGCCAGCCTTGCGGCGCCCGGCACCGACCCCGCCGCCTCGACTTATTGCAGCGGCTACGACGACGCCGGCGAGTTCGGCGAGAACAGCGCACAGGCGTCCGACGTCGCCAACGGTGCCGAACTGCCATCCGGGATGGCGCTCTCGCCCGACGGATCGAAGCTGTATGTGGCCCTCAACGGGGCGAACAAGCTTGGCGTGATCGACACCGCCAGCAACACCCTGGTCAGTGAAATCCCCGTCGGGAACGCTCCGCGTCAGGTGGTGCTCGCTGACAACGGCAACGTCGCCTACGTGTCCAACGAAGGCGGCCGCCCGTCCAACAAGCACGACTTCACGAACCTGTCCGACGGCACGCCGATCGTGTCGAACCCGAGCACGGGCGCGGCGATCACCGGCACCGTCTCGGAGGTCAACCTCACACCTGGTCACCAGGGCGAAGTCAAGGAGATCCAGGTCGGGCTTCAGCCGACCGCGCTTTACCAGGACGGCAACGCCCTGTTCGTCGCCAACTCGAACGACGACAGCCTGTCGGTGATCGACGAGCGGACAAACAGTGTCACCCAGACCGTGCGGACCAACCCGGTGCCGGGCGCGCAGGTAGGCAGCTACGCGAACGCGATCAGCATGTCAGACCCGACCCGCGTGCTCGTCAGCATCGGGCGCGACAACGCGATCGCTGTGTACCGCTACCAAGGCCAGTACCGCCAGATGCGGTTCGCCGGCTTGATCCCGACGGACTGGTATCCCGTGCAGGTCCAGCCCGATCCGGCTCTCGGCCCCGGAAAGATCGTCGTGACCAACGACAAGGGCATCGGCGCCCAAGGCCCCGAGGCGACGATCAACAAGGGTTATGACACGAAGCCGGCCACGGGGGGCAACACCTACGACGACACCGGCAGCCTGACCACATTCACGATGCCGCGCGACGGTCATCTCTGGAAGGACACCCAGACGGTCTTCACCGACGACGACTGGGACCAGATCAAGCCGATCAACCAGGGTGACTACGACACCGTGCCGCGGGTCATCCCAACCCGCCTCGGCGGATCCTCGCCGATCAAGCACATCGTCGTGATCGTCCGAGAGAACCGTACGTATGACCAGGAGCTGGGCGACATCGCCAGTGTCGATGGCCAGCCGTCTAACGGCGATCCGGCCGACGCTCAGTTCGGTGCGCAGGTCACGCCAAACGCCCACGCGCTCGCCACCCGATTCGGTGACCTCGACAACTTCTACGACGAGGGCACGCTCTCGGCCGACGGGCACAACTGGATCGTCCAGGCCGAAGCCAACGACTACCTCGAGAAGGAGTTCGGAGCGTTCTACCGGTCGTATCCGTCGCAGGCCGGTGACGCACTCGCCTACCAGCGCGACGGCTTCCTCTGGAACGCGGCCGAGAAGGCGGGTCTGAACGTCCAGAACTTCGGCGAGTACATCTACGACCCGTACAGCCTCCCGTCGAACGCTCCCGAATGGGACACGTGGTACGCGGAGTCGCAGTGGCTCGAGGGCAAAGACGCCCCGGGTACTCCCGAGCCGATCAGCGACGCCTGCCAGTACACAAGGGCACAGTCCGACATTCCTTCGCTGCAGGCGATCACGGATCCGTGCTTCCCCAACTTCCAGCTCTCGATCCCTGACCAGTACAGGGTGGACCAGTGGCTGCCGGTGTTCGAGCACCAAGAGAAGAGCGGGCGGATGCCCAACCTGTCGTTCATGTGGCTGATGACCGACCACACCACCGGCACCGCCGTCCCGGACCCGGTCGCCCAGGTCGCCGACAACGACCTGGCCGTCGGCCGCGTGATCGACACGATCTCGCACAGCAAGTTCTGGAGGAGCACCGCGATCTTCATCGTGGAGGACGACACCCAGAACGGCGTCGACCACGTCGACGGCCACCGCGGCCCGGCGTTCGTCGTCAGCCCATACTCGGCGTCCGGAGTGAACGACGGCTACTACACGCAACTCAACATGGTCAGGACGATCGAGCAGATCCTCGGCATCCGGCCGATGAACCAGGAGGACCTGGCGGCGGAGCCGATGTACAGCGCGTTCACCCAGCGTCCGGACGACACGCCGTACGACCTCCAGCCGAACCAGATCCCGCTCACCCTCGGCGCACCCGGCTATCCGTCCACGCTCACCACGCCGGCAGCCGGCGCCACCGCGGCCGAGCGCCAGGCATTCCGCCCGCAGGGCGTCGTGCCGGCCGGCATGAAGTCGGTCTACAAGGCCTGGCAGGCGTGGAGCGCCCAGCAGGCGGCCGCGCACCACTTCGACGGTCCGGACCACGTCAACCCGGAGCAGATGAACCGGTACGACTGGTACTCGGCGCACGACTGGCGTGTCGCGTATCCAGGCGATCCGAAGATCTACACGCCGGACCAGGTACCCGGCCGGAACCTCCCGGCCGCCTTCCTCGGCGACGACTGATCGCGGCCTATAGCTCCTGGATGTGATCGGCCTCGCGCGCCCCTCCGAACGGGCGCGTGAGGCAGAACTCCTCGAGCGTGGCCTCGGGTACGCCTTCGACACCGGGTGTGTCGGAGGCCTCACCGCGCGTGTGGGGATCGTCGGCGAACCCGCCGACCTCGACCGAGTGGGAAGGGCTGCGGTAGCCGGAGATACCGATCAGGTGCAGCCCGAGCGCCCGGCCGAGCGCGTCGAGGCGCGCGGCGATGATCGGCTCCTGGTTGACGGAATAGTTCGTTCCCGACGCCGGGAAGAACCCGGTCGAGCCGCCGTGCGGCACGTACGGGGTGTTGACGCATCCACCGGTGGGCGGGGCGACCGGGAGCGATGCGTCGCGCGCGACCGCCGCCTCGCGATCGAGCACCGTGGCCTCGTGTGCGAGCGTCTTCTGAAGCTTCGTCAGCTGGCTGCGCTTGGCGGACCGGTCCTGGGCGACGCGAAGCTCGCGATCGACGATCGACAGGCGGAGCTGCGCGATGTTGTCGCGCTCGATCCGCACCGCGGTGGTGGTCTGCTGCCGGCGAATCTTGATCTTGGCGAGCCGGCGCGCCTCGGCCGCGACGGCCGCACGAGTGGTGATGACCAGCCGCATCGTCCGCGCATTCGACTTCGCGATCGCGCTCAGGTTGCTGACCTTGTTGACCAGGTCCTCCCAACCGCGCGACTCGACGATCACGTCGACCAGATTCGGCGTTGGTGACTCATAGTCGGCCAACAGCTGGGATGAGAGAATCCGCCGATCGCTCGTGAGCTGCCGCTGGAGCTGAACGAGCCGCCGCTGCGCGCCGGACAGCGCCACCGTCACCTGCTCGAGCTGCTGCTCCTGGATCTCGAGACTCTGCTGGACGGCGGTGAGCCTCGCCTGCAGCGAGCTGATCGTGCCCTCGAATCCCTGGATCTTCGTGCTGTCCGCCTTGATCGCGGAGCGAAGATCGCCGGCCCGGTGGCGGCCGGCCGAGTAACGGCTCGCGAGATCGCCTCGGCTCACGCCGGCGCTCGTCACAATGGTGACAACCGCGACCACGGATGCCACTATCACTGTGTACCGCCTGCTCAAGGTCGGCGAGGCTACCAGCCGTGGTCGAAGACTCCTCCCCTTGCAACGCGCCTTGCGGGGCCGCGCGGGACGCCGTTGGCGCCCCCTAGACGAACGCTCCTACGCCGGTGATGTCCCGGCCGACGATCAGCGTCTGCATGGTCTCCGTGCCCTCGTAGGTGTGGATCGCCTCGATGTCGGTCATGTGGCGGATCACGTGGTTCTCGAGCAGGATCCCGTTGCCGCCGAGCATGTCGCGCGCGTCGGCGCACACCTGCCGCGCCTTGCGAGTGTTGTTGAGCTTCGCCAGCCCGGCGATCGTGTCGGTCAGCTCGCCACGCGCGGCCAGTCGCCCGATCTGCAGGCAGTAGAGCTGCATCGAGGTCACCTCCGCGAGCATTCTCACCAGCCGGTCCTGGATGATCTGGAAGCTGGCCAGTGGGCGGCCGAACTGCTCGCGACGCTTGGCGTAAGTCAGCGCCGTGTCGTAGGCGGCGACGGCGTGACCGAGCCCAGCCCAGGCGCACGTGCTCCGCGTCCCGGCCAGGACGCGCCCCGTGTCCTTGAAGCTGTTCGCCCCCGGCAACCGGTTCTCCCCCGGCACCTCCACGTCTTCGAGCGAGATCTGCGCCTGCCAGATCGCGCGCAGTGACCCCTTGCCCTCGATCACCTCGGCCTCGTAGCCCGGCGTTCCCTTCTCGACCAGGAACCCGTTGACCTTGCCGTCGTCGTTGCGGGCCCAGACCACGACGACGTCGGCGATGCTCCCGGAACCGATCCAGCGCTTGGCGCCGTTCAGCACATACGAGTCGCCGACGCGCCGCGCGCTCGTCTCGAGGCCGACCGAGTCCGAGCCGTGATTGGGCTCGGTCAGCGCGAACGCGCCGAGCTTCTCGAGGCGGGCCATCTCCGGCAGCCAGCGCTGCTTCTGCTCCTCGGAGCCGAGCATTGCGATCGACTTCATCGCCAGCCCGGCCTGGACACCGAGGAACGTCCCGAGGCTGCCGTCGCCGCGGTTGAGCTCCATGTGGACCAGTCCCAGCGCAACCGGGTCGAACCCGGGGCAGCCGTACCCGTGGATGTCCTCGCCGACCACGCCGAGCTCTCCGAGTCGGCGGATCAGCGGCCACGGCATCTCGGCGCGCTCCCAGTACCCGCCGATCACCGGGAGAACCTCGTCGTCGACGAACACGCGCACGCGACGGAGCACGTCGAGCTGCTCCTCGGTGAGCTGCTCGCGCAGGAAGAAGTAGTCGGTGGCCTGGGCATGGCCAAGATCCTCGAACAGTTCAGGCGCGGTCAGCATCTGGATCCTCCGTTGGTCGCAGCGGTAGTTCTGGTTCGGCGAGCGCGGTCGCGATCACCCGGTAGGTCTTGCGGTTGAAGATCAGCCCCACGTGGCTCCCCGTCACCTCCACGCAGGTGCCGTACGGGACGAGCGCTGACTGCCAGCGCACGACGCCGTCCTCCTTGGAATAGATGCTCGTCAGGCGCACCTGGTCTGCCGGGAACAGGCCGACGAAGTCGGACGCGAACCGGCAGTCGCAGGTCTCGGTGAGGCAGAGTGGCGACCGGGCCCGTCGGCTGCGGAGCATGACCCGGCGGGTCGCGCCGGCCGCCGCCTGGGTCGGGTAGCTGGCCGCGAGCATCTGGCGCAGCCCGGCGCCGATCGAGATCGCGTGCGAGACGAGCTCCGGCCGGCGGTGGCCCAGTGCCCGGACGTAGTGCCCGCCGCGGCTGTGGCCGATCAGCGCCACGCGGCGCCCGTGGCTGTCGTGGATCCGCTCCAGTCGGCGCTCGACGCGGTCGACCGCGCGGTCCGAGCAGCCGACGTTGGCCACGAACCCGCAGGTGTGGGGGCGGTAACCGATCCGCCGGAGCCAGGCGCCGAGAACTAGCAGAGTCTGGTCGCCCCCGCCGAAGCCCGGCATCAGGATCACAGGCCGGCCGTCGCCCCGCGGCACCCCGCGGCCGTGGAAGACCGGATCAGCGAGGAGCCGCGAGGCCTCGAGTGCCCAGCGCGTCTCGCGCAGGTGATCTCCCCACCAGCGCTCCCCCGGGACCTCCGGGAGCTCGTCAGTCAGCAAGTACATAGGTCCCCGGTGCCTTTCCCTGCGCCTTGTAGGTCGTGTTGCCGAGCGCCTTGGGCGCGGGTCTCAGTGCCCCGGACCGCTCGGCCAGCCAGGCGTCCCAGTCAGACCACCAGCTGCCCGGCAGTTGCGGGCTCTGGGCCACGAACTCGTCGGGCGTGTCGGGCAGCTCGTCGGCGACGCGGAAGCTCGACCGCGATTCGGCTCCCTCCCGCCCGGGCGGGTTCACCAGCGCCTGGATGTGGCCGCTCCGCGAAAGCACGAACCGCCGGTCTCCGCCGAACAGGAGCGCGCTCTTGTAGGCGCTCTCCCACGGGACGATATGGTCGTTCGCGCCGGCGATGAAGTACGAGTCGATGTCGACCGCGCCGAGGTCGACCGGCTCCCCGATGACCTCGAGCGCGCCGGGATAGGCGAACGCGTTGTCGAGCCCGATGTTGATGAAATCGCGGTGCAGCCCCGCTGCGAGGCGGACCGTGTCCTGGTTCCAGTAGAGGATGTCGAACGCCGGCGGCTCCTTGCCGAGCAGGTAGTTGTTGACGAAGTAGTTCCAGACGAGGTCGTTCGGGCGAAGCCAGGTGAACACGCCCTCGAGCGCCTTCCCGTCCAGGTATCCCTTGCGCGCCGACTCGGCGACCGCAGCGGCGGCGACGTCGCGGGTCGTCAACGCCGCCAACGTGCCCTCGGTGTCGTTGTCGAGCGCGCACACCATCAGCGTCAAGCTCGCCACGCGATCCAGGCCGCCGGTCGCGGCGATCTCACCGAGCAGCCCGGCGGTGATGATTCCGCCCGAGCACGCGGCCGCGATGTGGACCTTGGTCTGCGCGGTGATCGCGGCGACCGCGTCACGGGCCTCGGCGACCGCTTGCGCGTATGTATCGAGGTCGAAGTGCCCCTGCGCCTGCTCGGGATTGCGCCAGGACATCACGAACACCTGCTGTCCCTGGGCGACGTAGTGCTCGACCATGCTCCGACCGGGCGCCAGGTCGAGCACGTAGAACTTGTTGATCGTCGGCGGGACGAACAGCAACGGCACCTCGCGGACCTGCTCGGTCGCCGGCTTGTACTGGATGAGCTCGAACACCTCGGTGCGGAGCACGACCGACCCGGGCGTGGCCGCGAGGTTGCCTCCGACCTCGAACTTGCTCGTATCCACCGTCGCCGGCAGATGCGTCGGCGTGTTGAGATCGTGCAAGAACCGGCGCGTGCCGCGCAGGAGGTTGCCGCCACCGGTGTCGACGGTCTCCTTGATCACGGTCGGGTTGGACAACGCGAAGTTCGTCGGGGCGAGCGCGTCGAGCACGTTCGACGCTGCCAGCCGCGCCCTGCGCTCGGCGCGCCAGTCGACGTCGGCGTCTGTGATCAGGCCGTCGACGGTCTCGCCGACCGCCAGGTAGCCCTGGAGCACGCGGCGGAGCAGCCAGTTGCCCTCCCAGGCACGATCGCCGAAGCGCCGGTCTCCCTTCGCCGGCGCGAGCTCCGAGCGGCCGGCGGCGGTGCGGGCGAGCTCGGCGCTGAGACCCGCAGCGCGCCCGATGACCCGCCAGGGGCGACGGGCGAGTCCGGCACTGACCTTGACCGTGGAGCCGGGCGCGATGAACCTGGGCGGCCCGCCGACCGCGGCCTCGCTCAACATCACGTCCAAGCCTGACATTGCCGCCTGGCCGGTCCGGCGGATGCGGGACTCGCCGATCTCAGTTGTTCCGTTCTCGCTCATCGGTCTCCTCCGGGTTGTGCTTGCGCAATAAGACTCGCTCGGGCCGAGTGCGGGCGCATCGGTTCGGCGCCCTAAGTTAGGCGCTCACGGTTGTGAGCTGCGTACAATCGCCGGCGAGAGGAGGCTTGGCGTGAACCGGGACCCCGCGATCGTTGCGCTCCGCGACGCGCTCGAGCAGCGCCTCGACGCGATGGCCGACGAGGCGACCGAACGGATCGTCCTCGAGGTTCCGGCCTACCAGGCCGCCGATGTGCAGTTCCGGGCAGACATCCGCGCCCACGTCGTCGCGCACCTGCGCGCCAATCTCGAGAGCCTCGGCGCCGACCGCGAGGTGACGCGCGAGGATCTGCTGTTCGTCCGTCCGCACGCCGCGCGGCGCGCGCGGCGGGTGTCGGTCACCGAGTTCGTCCAGGCGTTCTATGTCGGCGAGCGCGTGCTGTGGGACACCGCGCTGGGGCTCGCGCGCGACGACGAGTCGCGGCGGGCGGTGCTCGCGCTCGCGTCGCACCTCCCGCGCTACTTCGAGGTCGCGACCACTCACGCGGCCGAGGTCTACCTCGAAACGCAGGAGCAGCTCGCGGCGACGGGCGAGCGGATCCGGCGCGACCTACTCGAGGACCTGATCGCGGGCCGTGAGCTCGAACCGGGCCCGCGCTTCGATGCGGCCCGCGCCGCCGGCGTTCGCGAGGACGCGTCGTTCGTCGTGATCACCGCGGCGCCATGCGACACCGCCGGCGACGAACAGCTGTTGCGCGGCGGCGCGTCGGCGCTGGCCCGAGCCGTCGGCGGCCGGGCGCTGCCGCTGGCGGTCGTCCGCCAGGACGAGATCGTGATCGTAGTGCCGGCCGTCGATGGCCTGCAGGAGTCGATCGCGCCTCGCCTCGCGGACGTCCAGCAACGACTCGCCGACGCCGGCCTGCCGCTCGCCGTGGCCGTGAGCACGACGGTGTCCGGGGTGGCGCAGATTCCGGACGCCTACCGGGAATCGATCACGATCCGGATCGCGCAGGGCTCGACTCCCGGCGTCGTTGCGCTGTCCGAGCTGACCGCGTTCGAGTACCTGACGCTCCGCGCGGACCCGACCGCGGGGCGTCTGATCGCGCCCGCGGTCCACGAGTTCGTCGCCCAGGACTTCGCTGACGGCGGCCAGCTGATCGCGACGCTGCGCGAGTACGTCACCTGCGACCTCAACGCCCGGCGAGCCGCCGACAGTCTCCACATCCACGTCAACACCGCGCATTACCGGCTCGGCCGGATCGCAGAGCGAACCGGATCCGACCTGCGGCGCGTGAGCGACCTGATCGAGATCCTGATCGCGGCCCGGCTTGTCGATGCCGAATTGGTTGCGGCGCACAATCACACCCACCCGAATTAGGCCTCCGCGCCCATGTTCTCGGCCGGCCGGCTGAGCGACGCTTACGGTCGTCCCCGCCACCGAACCGAAGGACCGTCGATGAACGAGAACCTCGCCCACAACCTGATCGGATCCGCGGAGCGCTACCCGGACAGCCCCGCGTTGCTGATCGGCGATGCGATGATCACCTACTCGGAGCTCGACGACGCCACCGCTCGCGTCGCCGGCCTGATCCGCGAACGCGGTCTCGTCCCCGGCGACCGCGTCGGGATCATGCTCCCGAACGTCCCCCAGTTCGCGTTTGCCTACTACGGCGTGCTCCGCGCCGGCGGGGTGATCGTGCCGATGAACGTGCTGCTCAAGCAGCGGGAGGTCGAGTTCTACCTCGGTGACAGCGAAGCCAAGCTGATCTTCGCCTGGCACGAGCTCGCCGGCGAGGCCGAGCTGGGCGCCGCCGCGGTGGGCGCAGAGTGCATCGTGGTGGAACCCGAGTCCTTCGCGGGGTCGCTGGCCGCCGTCGAGCCGGTTGAGGAGGTGGCCGACCGCGCCGCCGGCGACACCGCCGTGATCCTGTATACGTCCGGCACCACCGGCAAGCCCAAGGGTGCCGAGCTCACGCACTCGAACCTCGCGATCAACGCGGACGTCAGCAAGGCGCTGTTCACGCTCGACCACGACGACGTGGTCCTCGGCGCGCTCCCGCTGTTCCACGCGTTCGGCCAGACGTGCGGCCTCAACGCCGCGATCAGCGCCGGCTCGTCGCTCGCGCTGATCCCCCGGTTCAGCCCGGACAGGGCGCTAACCACCATTCAGCGCGACGGGGTGACGGTATTCGAGGGAGTGCCGACGATGTTCTCCGCGCTTCTGCACCACCCTGACCGCGAGGAATTCGACGTGAGCACGCTCCGGGTGTGCGTGTCGGGCGGAGCCGCACTGCCCGTCGAGGTGCTGCGGGGGTTCGAGCAGGCGTTCGGATGCGTGATCCTCGAGGGCTACGGCCTGTCGGAGACCTCGCCGGTCGCGTGCTTCAACCACCCCGACCGGGAGCGCAAGCCCGGTTCAATTGGGACCCCGATCGAGGGCGTCGAGATGCGGCTGGTCGACGACGGCCGCCAGCAGGCGGCCTCGGGCGAGGTCGGCGAGATCGCGATCCGGGGTCACAACGTGATGAAGGGCTACTGGAACCGCCCCGAAGCGACCGCAGACGCGATCGACTCCGACGGCTGGTTCTACTCGGGCGACATCGCCAGAATCGACGAGGACGGCTGTTACTTCATCGTCGACCGCAAGAAGGAGCTGATCATCCGCGGCGGCTACAACGTGTACCCCCGCGAGATCGAAGAGGTGCTGTATGAGCACCCGGCCGTGCGCGAGGCGGCGGTCATCGGCGTTCCCCACGCCGAGCTCGGCGAGGAGGTCGCCGCGGCGGTGGCGCTCAAGCCCGGCGAAACCGTCACCGAGTCCGAGATCCGCGACTACGTGAAGGCCAACGTCGCCGCATACAAGTACCCACGGCACGTGTGGTTCGTCGACGAGCTGCCCAAGGGCCCGACCGGCAAGATCCTCAAGCGCGCGATCGAGGTGCCCGCGGGCGTCGGCGCGAACTAGTGGGCTAGCGCCGGCGTCACCCGATTCGGACGATTGTTTCGGCGCCGGCGAGCCTATATCGTCCTGAGTCGATGGAGACGAACGGGCTCGATTTCGCGCTGGTGGTGTTCGAGCACACCGAGGGCGCCGAGCAGGCGTACTCGCGCGCGCCGAGGTCGGTCGACGGCGTGGCCTGGGCCGACCAGATCGCGTTCGTCGAGCACCACCGGCGCAATCGGATCATCGTCCGGGGAACGTTCGCCGGCCGGTATGTCGACGCCGACGACGAGTCGGAGTTCATCGGCGGCAAGACCGCCGAGGGGGCCATCGCCGGCGGTGCCATCGGCCTGTTCGCCGGCCCCGCGGGCCTCGCGGTGGGACTCGTCGCGGGCGGACTCGCCGGCGGCGTCGCCCAGGAGCGAAACTCACCGCATCTGCGGAGCGCGTTCTTCGACGAGGTCCGGCGCGAGGTGCCCGAGGGGTCCTCGGCGGTGATCATGATGGCCTCACCCGGCCACATCGACGCGATGGTCACCGCGCTCGAGGGGCACGGCGGCCGGGTGGTCCGCCACCACCTCAGCGCCGACGACGCGAAGGCGCTCGAGGAAGCGGTCGCCGGCGATCCGACCGCGACGCCCCCGCCGGCGGCTTAGTGCGCATCATCCTCAACATCATCTGGCTGATCTTCGGCGGCCTGTGGCTGGCGATCCTGTACACGGTCGCCGGGCTGATCGCGTTCATCCTGATCATCACGATCCCGTTCGGGTTCGCGGCGTTTCGCATGGCCAGGTTCTGCCTGTGGCCGTTCGGCCGGACGCTCGTGAAGAAGGAGACATCCGGGGTTGGGTCGCTCATCGGCAACATCGTCTGGGTGGTGCTGCTCGGGTGGGAGCTCGCGCTCGCTCACCTGATCACGGGCATCGCGCAGTGCATCACGATCATCGGGATCCCACTCGGCCTCGCGAACTTCAAGCTGATCCCGGTGTCGTTGTGGCCACTCGGGCGGGAAAACGTGTCGGTCGAGGAGGCTCACGAGATGGGTTATTCGGGCCTCGGCGTCCCGTAGCAGTCGCCGCCGCGAGCTAACCTACCGCGCCATGCCTGGGATGGGTGCTCGCCGCGCCCGGTCGGCCGGGATGCTCCGAGCGCGTCGTATTTATGCGGCTCACGAGAAATCCGAGCGCTCGCGCATGCCGGTGGGCGACGTGCTCGCACGCGCCGGCGAGTCCACCCGGCGCGAGCTGCTCATCGGCGCCGGCGCGCTGGCCGCCAGCGCGACGGTGGCCCGGAGCCCGGCGGCGGCGCTCGCGTTCCGGATCGCAAAGTTGCAGGCCCACCCGCGGATCGCGATCGTCGGCGCCGGCCTCGCCGGGCTGCGCTGCGCGCACATGCTCTGGACCCAGAGTCCCGGCGATCCGGTGCTGTCGGCCGTGTACGAGGCCCACCCCGACCGCGCCGGTGGTCGCTGCTGGACGCTCCGGGACTACTTCGCCGGCGGGCTGATCACCGAGCACGGCGGGTCGTTCCTGAACAGCGACCAGACCGCGATCCGAACGCTCGCGACGAGGCTCGGTCTAGAGCAGGTCGTCGTCAACGGCGGCGACCTCCTCGCGCGGCGGCGAGGTGTTCTTCATCGACGGCCGCATCTACACCTACGCGGAGGCCAACGCGGACTGGCACGACGTCGGCTTCCCCGCATTCCGGACGGCCGCCAAGGAGATGCAGACCGCCGCCGGCACGGCCCGGCTCGACCGGATGTCGGTGCCGGAGTGGCTCGACAGCACCGAGATCGGGGCGGGCAGCCGGTTCGGCAAGCTGATGATGGCCGACACCGTCACCGAGAACGGCGGCGACCCCGATGATCAGTCCGCGCTCGACCTGATCGTGCTGCTGACCGGGAACCCGCGCTCCTCGCTCAAGCCCCTGCCCGGCGACGATGAACGGTTCACGATCGTCGGCGGCAACGACCAGCTGGTCTCCGGCATGATCGGCGAGCTTCCGCCCGGCACGGTCCGGCACGACCACGTGCTGGTGGCGATCCGCGAGCACTCAGATCACACGATCGGGCTGGTGTTCGACGTCGCCGGCAAGACCGTCGAGAAGACGGCCGACCTGGTCGTGCTCGCGCTGCCGTTCAGCACGCTGCGCCACGTCGAGCTCGGCCGTTCCGGCCTTTCCGCGACCAAGCGCCGCGTGATCCGAGACGATGGGCATGGGGACGAACGCGAAGATCCATCTCGAGCTGAGCCACAAGACCTGGCCGGCGCTCGGCTACAGCGGCGCCACCTACGGCGAGTGGCAGCGCCTGGCGTGCGCGTGGGACGACACCGTCCAGCTCGGCCCCGACGCCAGCCCCGCGTTGTACCTGGCCTTCCCCGGCGGACGCGTCGGTCGCACGGGCCTCACCGGCGCGGCGCACGGCCCTGCGCCGGCGCGGGACGTCCGGTGGGCGCTCGGGCAGATCGAGCACCTGTTCCCCGGCACGGCCGCCGCGTTCACGGGCCGCGCGTACGAGGACCACTGGGCGCGCGACCCGTGGGTGCACGGCGCCTACTCCTACTACCGAGTCGGTCAGGCCGCGAGCTACGGTCCGCTCGCCGGCGCCGGCGACGGTCGCTTCCTGTTCGCCGGCGAGCACACCTCGATCGACAACATCGGCTTTCTCGACGGTGCCGTGGAAACTGGCGAGCGGGCTGCCCGAGGGCTGTTCCGCCGTATCGGCGCCTGACTCGCGCCGACTACCTGCCACGGTGTCGCACGGCACTGGCTGGTAACTAACCAACCACAGCCGAGCTGAGGAAGGTTCTGTCTGATCCCGGGGTCTTCATAACTGACCGTCGCATTGACGCGTCCACTTGAAATCACGAAACTGGGAACGAACAATGGTCACTCAGAGAACTGCGAAGTTCCGCATATTCGGGGTCGCCGCACTGGCGACCGCGGCCTTGATCGTCGCCGGATGCGGGAGCGTCAGCAGCTCGAGCTCGAGCACGACCGCCGCAGCTGCCGCGCCGGCACCGACGAGCTCGGCATCGGCAACGACGTCAGCGGTGGCGGCGACGACCGGCATCATGGTCAAGACCGCGAAAGGCTCCGCCGGGACTTACCTCGTCGGCCCGAACGGGCGGGCGCTGTACTTGTGGGTCGCCGACAGTGGCGACATGTCGAGCTGCTCTGGCGCGTGCGCCCAGGCGTGGCCCCCGCTCCTGACAAAGGGCAATCCGACCGCCGGCACAGGCGTGAACGCGTCTGACCTTGGCACGACGATGCGCTCCGACGGCACCGAGCAGGTGACTTACAAAGGTCACCCGCTGTACTACTTCGTCGCCGACACCAGCGCCGGCAGCACCAAGGGCCAAGGCAGTGACAGCTTCGGCGCGAAGTGGTGGCTGATCGCGCCGTCGGGCACGGCGATCACCGCCGCCGCCACGATGGCCTCGACCGGCGGTTCATCTAGCGGGAGCCCCGCGTCCAGCTCTGGGGGCAGCTGGGGCTAGCGGCCGGTCCGGGGGGCGGTTGAATGGCACAGACCGAGGTGGGTGCCCGCGGCGACGCGGGCACCGCCGCGCTTCATGAGGTGAGCGCCACGGCCGGTCGGCCGCGGCCGACTCCCGACCGGCCGATCGGCTTCTGGGCCTTCGCCGGCGTCGCCGTCGCGTCGCTCGGAGGCCCGCTCGCGCTGAGCCGACTGATCGTGTTCGCCGTGTATTCGCTGTTCGCGATCAAGCCCCCGGAAGGTTCTTGGGGCACGGGGCGTCCTAGAGGGTGAAATGATGAGAAAGCTTCGGTTGCTGCCGGCGGCGGTGCTCGCCATTGCCCTACTCGCGACGCCGGTGCAGGCACTCGCGCGCCACCGACCGGCCGAGCGCAGACACGAGCAGCGCGCCGGCCATCGCCACGCCCGCGCCCGGCACGAGGCCGGGCACGCGGTCGGCGCCCCGTCCGCGGTCGGCGCCGGCGCGGGCGCGGCGGTCGGCGCCGGCAACGCGGTCCGGAGTGCGCTCTCTCCCGGCCGGCGCCACCGCACCGCTCACGCCGCGAGCGACACGACCGTAACGATCGCCGACTTTCAGTTCACTCCCGGCACGATCACCATCCATGTCGGTGACACGGTGACGTGGGTGAACAACGGCCCGAGTGCCCACACCGCGACCGCCAACGACGGCAGCTTTCAACACGGGCGTACTGCCGAAGGGCCACAGCGGGTCACACACGTTCACCAAGGCCGGGACGTTCACCTACATCTGCTCGATCCATCCGTTCATGCACGGAACGGTGGTGGTGCTGGCCAACACCACGTCGACCACCACCACGCCGGCGACCACCCCGACCACCAGCACACCCGCGTCGACCACGCCCACTCCGACCACTCCCGCCCCGACCTCGACCAGCACCGCCGGCCAGCTGCCGCTGACCGGCTTCGCGGCCACCGCGATCGTGCTCGCTGGGCTGCTGATGACCGGCGTCGGGACTCGCCCTCCGCCGTAAGGCGCGGGCCTAGCCTCTAGCCCCGTTGATTCCGCGGGGTGGCGTGAACCGGCCGCGTGCGTCGACGTGATTTGCAGGTCCGCGCCGGCGCCGATCACGCCGTGGCGCGCAGATGGGGGATCTCCCCCATTCCCGCGGGCCGCGCTCTACGGGATCTTGGTGTGGCAACCAGCCACAGGAGTTGTCAAATGATCACGGTTCACGAACATCCCGCTCGCATCACCGCACCCGACCCGCTCGGGCCCCACGGCGACCGCATCCGGCTGCGCCTGATGGTCGTCGACGATCACCCCGCGGTCCGCCTTGGGCTGAAGCAGCTGCTCGACGACCAGCCCGATTTCGTCGTCGTCGACGCCGCCTCCTCCGCGGAGGAGGCGAGGTCGCTGGCCGAGCGCGAGCCGATCGACGTCGCGGTCGTCGACTATCAGCTCGGGCTCGCGCAGCGGGCTGTGGCTCACCCGGATGCTGAAGCGGCTCGACGCTGCCCCGAGCGTGGTGATCTACTCCGCGTACTGCGACGGTCCGCTGTCGGCGGCGTGCGTCGTCGCCGGCGCCGACGGCCTCGTCAGCAAGGGCGGCGTCGGCGCTGAGCTCGTGCCATGCCGTCCGCGCCGTCGCCCGCGGGCACTCGCGGCTGCCGCTCGTCCCGCCGACGCTCGCGGGGGCGATGCGGCGGCGGCTCGGCGCCGACGAGCAGGCGATCTTCGGCATGCTGCTGGCGGGCATCGACCCCTCGGAGATCGCGATCACGCTCGGGATGTCCTCGCAGGCGCTCGATTCGCGCCGCTGGGCGATGCTCCACAAGCTCGAGGGCCTCCGGCCGGACCCGGCCGGCGGCCAGCCCGTCCGCGGGCGCCCCACCCGCCGCCGCGCGCCCGCGTGCTGAACGCCCGCGAGTTGCTTCACTGGGTACGAATGCGATGAACGGCAACGGCTCTGTGCCCGAGCGCCCGGAGCGGCGACGGTATGTCCCGTTGCTGTACCGAGTCGCGGGCGTGAACGTCCTGCTGCTCGCGGTGGCCGTCGGGGCGACGATCCTCGTGCTCGACCCCAACCGGGTGTCGATGTTTCGGGTCGACGCCGAAGGGGCCGCGCTGATCGTCGCGCTGCTGTTCGTCGTCGCGATCAACGTGTACCTGGTCCGGCGCGTCGTCGCCCCCGTGCAGGCGGTGACCGCGCTCGCCAGGCGAGTCGATCTCGCCGACCCTGGCCAGCGCATGCCGGTGTCCGCCCCGGCCTCGGAGGCGGGCGAGCTGGCGTCCGACGTTCAACGAGATGCTCGATCGCCTCGAGGCCGAGCGCAGGGAGGCGACCGGCCGGGTCCTCGCCGGCCAGGAGGCCGAGCGGCTGCGGATCGCGCAGGAGCTACACGACCAGGTCGGGCAGGAGCTGACCGCGGTGCTGCTCGGGCTGGCGCGCGTCGAGGCACGCGTCCCCGCGAGCCTCAGCGACGACGTCGGGGAGGTCCAGAGGGCCGTCCGCGGCAGCCTCGAGGACGTGCGGCGGATCGCGATCGAGCTGCGACCCGAGGCGCTCGACGACCTCGGGCTCCAGAGCGCGCTCGCCGTGCTGTGCGAGCGGTTCACCGAGCGCTTCGGCCTCCAGGTCAGCCAGCACCTCGGGCAGCAGCTGCCCGAGCTGTCGCCCGACGCCGAGCTGGTCGTCTACCGCGTCGCGCAGGAGGCGCTGACGAACGTCGCCCGTCATTCCGGCGCGCGCGAGGCCGATCTGATCCTCGCGCCCGGCGACGGCGTGCTCACGCTGACGGTCACCGACTCCGGCGCGCGGTCTTCCCGAGGGCCATACCCCGGGGACCGGCATCCGCGGCATGCGCGAGCGCGCCACCCTGATCGGCGCGAACCTGACGATCGACGGAGACCCGCTGGCCGGCGGCACGCGCGTGCGGCTCGAGGTCCCCACGGCGAACGGGCGAAACGTCGAGCTGCCGACGGACGGCAGGACCGAGGCTGGGCGATGACGCCGCTGAAGACACGCGTGCTGCTTGCCGACGACCACGCGCTCGTCCGGCGCGGCCTGCGCCTGGTGCTCGACGCCGAGCCGGACCTCGAGGTCGTGGCCGAGACCGGCGACGGCGCCGAGGCCGTTCAGCGTGCGCTCGAGCCCGAGGTCGACCTCGCGATCCTCGACATCTCGATGCCGCGGATGACCGGGCTGCAGGCGGCGCGCGAGCTTCACCGCCGCCGTCCGGCGCTGCGCATCCTGATGCTGTCGATGCACCAGAACGAGCGCTACCTGTACGAGGCGCTGAAGGCCGGCGCGTCCGGCTACGTGCTGAAGACCGTCGCCGATCGCGACCTCGTCGAAGCCTGCCGCGCGGCGATGCGCGGAGAGAAGTTCCTGTACCCGGGGGCGATGACGCCGCTGATCCGCGACCTGCTGCACGGCGCGCGCAACGACGCGCCGGTGCGCGAGGACCCGCTCACCCCGCGCGAGACCGAGATCGTCAAGCTGATCGCCGAGAGCTACAGCACCAAGGAGATCGCCGAGGCGCTCGTGATCAGCGAGAAGACCGTCGATCGCCACCGCACGAACATCCTCGAGAAGCTCGGCATGCACGACCGCGTCGAGCTGACGCGCTACGCGATCCGGCACGGGCTCGTCGAGCCCTGATCGACGATGAGCTTCCGCACGGCGGCCGTTTGGTCGCTCGTCTACGTCGTCGCCGCGCTCGCGTTCGGGGCGGGCCTCGGACTGTTCGCGGGCTGGGGCCTCGGGACGCAGTTCCTCGCCGGCTACGTGGTCGAGAAGAGCCTGTCGGTCGACAACCTGTTCGTGTTCGTGATCATCATCAGCACGTTCGCGGTGCCGGCCGAGTACCAGCCCCGCGCGCTCGCGGTCGGGATCGCCCTCGCGCTCGTGCTCCGCGCGATCTTCATCGCGCTCGGCGCCGCGCTGTTGGCGGCGTTCTCATTCATGTTCCTGATCTTCGGAATCGCACTGATCGCGACCGCCGTCCAGCTGTTCCGCCACCGCGACCGGGACCCGTCGGTCACCGACAATGCGGTGGTGGCGCTGGCCCGCAAGCGGCTGCCGCTGACCGAACGCTACGACGGCAGCCGGATCGTCACGCGGGTGAATGGCCGCCGGATGCTGACGCCGCTGTTCCTCGTACTGCTCGCGATCGGAACAACCGATTTCCTGTTCGCGCTCGACTCGATCCCAGCGGTCTACGGCGTGACGCGGCATCCGTCCATCGTGCTCGCCGCGAACGTGTTCGCGCTGCTCGGCCTGCGCGCGCTGTTCTTTCTCGTGGCGGGCCTGCTCGACCGGCTCGTGTACCTGTCGGTCGGCCTGTCGGTGATCCTGACGTTCATCGGCGTCAAGCTCGTGCTCCACTTCGCGCACCTGCACCACCAATCGGTGCCCGAGCTCTCGACCCCGGTGTCACTCGCGGTGATCGTCGTCGTGCTCGCGGTCACGACGGTCGCGAGCCTCGTGGCCGTTCGCCGCGAGCCCCGGCGAACCGCCCACGCGGGATCGCTGCGGGGACCACAAGCCGCCGACGCTGCGCCCGACCCGGTCGCACATACACGCTAGCCCCCATGGCGCCGGTGAGGCTCACGGGCGATCCTGATCGGAATGCTCGCAAGGAACCCGATCCCGATGACGGGAGGCCCGTGGCGGTGGGTGCTGCTCGCCGGGCTGGTCGCGGCGGGGATCGCAGCCGTGGCACTGCTCGGTGGACCACCCGACCTCGAGCACGCGCTCCGCAGCGTCGGATCCACGCTCGGACCCTGGACGTACGCGCTCGTCGGCGTGATGGCGTTCCTCGAGACCGGCGCCGGCATCGGACTGATCGCCCCCGGCGAGCTCGCCGTGATCCTCGGCGGCGTCGCCGCCGGCCAGGGCGAGATCCGGCTCGTCCCGCTGATCGCGCTCGTGTGGGCATGCGCGGTCGCCGGCGACCTGCTGTCGTTCGTCCTCGGCCGCCGGCTCGGCCGCGGGTTCCTGCTCGAGCACGGCCACCGGGTCAAGCTCACCGCGGGCCGGATCGAGCGCGTCGAGCGGTACTTCTCCCGCCACGGGGGCAAGACGATCCTGTTCGGCCGGTTCATCGGCGCGGTACGCGCGCTGACGCCGTTCATCGCCGGCGCCTCGGGGATGACGGCCCGGCGGTTCGTGCCGGCGACGGTCACCGCCGCCGGGGTGTGGGCGATCGCGTGCTCGCTGCTCGGTTACGTGTTCTGGAACTCGTTCGATCGTGCGCTGGACCTGGCGCGCCAGGGATCGCTGGCGATCGCCGCACTGGCCGCGCTCGCGGTCGCCGGGACGCTCGCCGTCCAGCGCCGCCGCCGCCGCGTCGCGCCGAACGCCGGGAGTTAGTGGACCCGTCCGCAAGGCGAACCCACTGGGAGGCATCAGAGCGTTCGAGTAGGCTCGTCCGATGACGACTACGAACGCGCAGTGGCGCCTCGCGGCACGGCCGGTCGGCTTGCCCAAACCGACGGATTGGGAGTACGTCGAGGAGCCGGCGGCCGAGCCCGGGGACGGGCAGTTCCTCGTCGAACTCGAGTACCTGTCGCTCGATCCGGCGATGCGGGGATGGATGAACGAGGCTCGCTCGTACGTCCCGCCGATCGGGATCGGCGAGGTCATGCGCGCCGGCGGGATCGGGCGCGTGGTCGAATCCCGGCATCCGGAGCGTCAGGTCGGCGATCTCGTGTTCGGCACGTTCGGAGTGCAGCGGTATGCGATTTCGGACGGCCGGGGCATCAGCCTTGTGGACACGACGCTCGCGCCCGCCCCGGTCCACCTCGGCGTGCTCGGGATTACGGGGTTGACCGCGTACTTCGGGCTGCTCGACGTCGGGCGACCCGAGCCCGGGCAGACCGTGGTCGTGTCCGGCGCCGCCGGGGCGGTCGGGAGCGTGGCCGGCCAGATCGCCCGGATCAAGGGTTGCCGGGTGGTCGGGATCGCCGGCGGCCCCGAGAAGTGCGAGTGGCTCACCCAGGAGCTCGGCTTCGACGCCGCGATCGACTACAAGCGCGGGGACGTGCGGGCCCAGCTCCGCGAGCACGCTCCCGACGGCGTGGATATCTACTTCGACAACGTCGGCGGGGAGATCCTCGACGAGGTGCTCCGCCGGATCGCCCGCGGCGCGCGCGTCGTCATCTGCGGCGCGATCTCCCAGTACAACGCCGAGCAGCCACCCCGGGGGCCCGCGAACTACATGCAGCTGCTCGTGGCCCGCGCGTCGATGACCGGGTTCCTCGTGTTCGACTACGCCGAACGCTACGCCGAGGGCGTGGCACAACTCGCGCAGTGGCGCGCGAGCGGCGAGCTCCACTCGCGCGAGGACGTGGTCCGCGGCGGCCTCGATCGGTTCCCGGAGGTGTTCCTGATGCTGTTCCGCGGCGAGAACACCGGCAAGCTGATCCTCCAGCTGAACGGGGACGAGGCGTGAGCGCGCCGCTCGGGTACGAGCTCCGGTTCTGGCCCGAATTCGCGCGGCTCCTCACCGACACGAGGTTCTGGTTCCCCGCCCATCCCCCGGCCCACTCCCCCGGCCAACTCCCCGCCGACCTCCCCGACGACCCGCATGAGGAGCGCGAAAACCGGCGCCCCGTTCTGCTGATCCCGGGCTTCCTCGCCGGCGACGCATCGCTGAACGTGCTCGCCGGATGGCTGCGCCGCCGCGGCCACGAAGTGCGCACCAGCGGCATCCGTTTCAACGTCGGGTGCGCCGGCCACGAGCTCGACCGCCTCGGCACCGTGCTCGACGCGTTCGGGGAGCCCGCGGTCGTGATCGGGCAGAGCCGCGGCGGCACGCTCGCCCGCGCGCTCGCGGCCAGGCACTCCGACCGGGTCGCGGCCATGATGACGCTCGGCTCGCCGGTGCTCGACCAGCTCGCGTTGTCGCCGTCGGTGATGCGCACCGTGCGGTCGGTGGCGTTCCTCGGCGACATCGGCGTCCGCGGGCTGTTCACGAACGAGTGCCGTGACGGCGACTGCTGCTCGGAGTTCCGCGCCCTGCTCAAGGCGCCGCTGGGCGAGGACGCGCCGGCGGTCGCGGTGTACTCGCGCAGCGACGCGATCGTCGACTGGCGCGCGTGCCTGGATCCCGCCGCGGAATGGGTCGAGATCGACGGCAGCCACTGCGGGATGGCGGTGAACCCGGAGGTGTACCGCGAGCTCGAGCGGCTGCTCGAGCGATGCGAGGAGACGGCGTGCAGTCGATGAGCGCACAGGGCCACCCGCGCGCATAAGCGCGCGGACTCAAAGACCACCCGGCGGAACATGCACAACCTGACATTCGGCGCCACCCGGCCGGGCCGTGTCCGAAGGTGCACGTGGGGCATGCGCGCCCTGACAGCGTCCGCTCCACACGCGCCCGTTGTCAGTCCGTGCATGCGAGCGTCCGTCGCCATCCCGTTCTGCGAAGTCCATCTCCCGGCGCACGAACGGTGATCGCGATCCAGATTCCGCCACAGCTCCGGGATGCCGCCGAGGATGACGACTCTCCGGAGCGGCGCGAGTGGCTCGCGGCGCTGGCGGAACGGGTCGCGCTGCTGGCCTCGGAGTGGGAGCTCGAGCTCGGCGACCCGTACCTCCCGGCCGGCCAGACCGCGTGGGTCGCGCCGGCGAGGAACGCGGGGGGAGACGATCTCGCGCTGAAGGTCGGATGGCGCCACCGCGAGGCCGAGCACGAAGCCGACGCGCTGCGGCTATGGGACGGCGACGGCGCCGTGCGCTGCCTCGCGACGCGAGTGCTCGAGGACACGACCGCGCTGCTGCTCGAACGGTGCGTGCCGGGCGCCCAGCTCAGGGAATCGGTCCCCGAGGCCGAGCAGGATGCGGTCATCGCCGGCCTGATGCGCCGGCTGTGGGAGCACGAGCCGCCGCCGGGGCATCCGTTCGGCTCGCTCCAGGGCATGTGCGAAGAGTGGGCGATCAGCTCCGGGCTCAGGCTCGCCGACGGCGATGAAGAAGGTCGGCGGCGCCTGACGGCGGCGCCTTATCCCGGCTTCGACCCCGGACTCGTGCGGGCGGGCATCGAGAGCCTGCGCGAGCTTCCGAAGACCGCCGACCGCAGCGTGCTGGTGTCGACCGATCTCCACGCCGGCAACGTCCTCGCCGCCCGGCGCGAGCCGTGGCTGGTCATCGACCCCAAGCCGTTCGTCGGCGATCCCGCTTTCGATCCCGTCCAGCACATGCTGAACTGCGACGAGCGCCTCGCCACCGACCCCTCTGGCCTGGCGGGGCGGATGGCGGAGCTGCTCGAGCTCGAGCCCGACCGGGTTCGCATGTGGCTGTTCGCCCGCTGCGCCCAGGAGTCTGTCTGCGACGTCTCGATGCGCGAACCCGCCCGGCGACTCGCGCCGTGACCACGCGTCCGACCGCATCCGGGCACCGCCCGGATACTCTGAGCGCGAGATGAAGCCATCTGACTGGCTCCCGCGCTGGTCGGTCCCGGCGGCGATGCGCGCAATTCGCGCGATGGTCTGCGTGTGTGGGCTGTTCGCGTTCAGCGACAAGGTGATCGGGAACCCGCAGATCGCCACCTTCGCCGCGTTCGGCAGCTTCGCGACGCTCGTGCTGGCGTCGTTCGCCGGGACGTGGCGCGACAAGCTCCTGGCCCATCTCGCGCTCGCGCTCACCGGCAGCGTGCTGCTGACGATCGCCACGCTGGTCACGTCCTCGACCGTGCTGGCGGCGATCGTTACGGTGCCGGTGACGTTCGCGGTGTTCTTCGCGGGCGTGACCGGCCCCAACGCGGCCTCCGGAGCCACGGGCGCGCTCCTCGCGTGGGTCCTGCCGGCGGCGTCCGCCGGTACCGCCAGCATGATCCCCGACCGCCTCATCGGTTGGTGGATGGCGTCGGTCTGCGGCACCGCCGCCGTGCTGCTGTTCTCACCGCGATCGAGCGGCGGCAACCAGCTGAGCGCCGCGGCGTCGGCGCTCGCGGGGAAGCTCGCGGACGTGCTCGACGCAGCGGTCCGTGGCGGGCCGACCAAGGACGACCTCGCGGCGATGATCACCGCCAAGCACGACCTGATCGCCCGATTCACGTCGACGCCGTACCGCCCCACCGGCCTGGCTGCGGCCGACCAGGCGCTCGCGAACTGCGTCGAGCTCCTCGAGTGGACCGAGGACCTGATCGCTGACGCGGTCGAGGAGCAGCACGACCTCCGCGAAGCGCCGGAGCCAGACCTCGACCTCATTGCCATTTCGAGCTCGGTGCTGCGAGACAGCGCCTCCCTCCTCGCGGGGGGCGACGCACGTCCCGACATCGACGAACTCGAGCGCTGCCGGGCAGCCGTTCTGACTCAGATAGAGCATTCGACGGTGCGGCCCGCCGAGTTCCGGCAAGCCGCTCAGATCTCGTTCCACGCGAACGCGGTCGCGGTCGCCGTCCTCGGCGTCGCCTACGAGACGATGGTCGCGTTACAGCTCGCGGACCCCGAGTGGCTCGAGGCGAGGCGCGCTCGCTGGTACACGGGGTCGAACGCCGCGGCACGAACCGTGCAGCGAGTGTCGAGCGTGGCCACCGCTGCCTACACCCATGCGAGCTTGCGCTCGGTGTGGTTCGTCAACAGCCTTCGCGGCGCGGTGGCGCTCGCGGTGGCCGTCGCCGTGGCGGATGTGACCACCGTCCAGCACGGCTTCTGGGTGGTGCTCGGAACGCTGTCGGTGCTTCGCACGAACGCGTCGGCGACCGGCGCCACCGCGGTCCGGGCGATTGCGGGAACCGCGATCGGATTCGTGATCGGCGGTGCGCTCGTGCTGGTGATCGGTAGCGACGAAACCGCGCTCTGGATCGTGTTCCCGTTCGCGGTGCTCGTGGCCGCTTATTCGCCGGGGACGGCGCCGTTCGCCGTCGGCCAGGCGGCGTTCACGGTGCTGATCGCGATCCTGTTCAACCTGATCGTTCCGGTGGGATGGAAGGTCGGCGTGGTGCGGATCGAAGACGTGGCGCTCGGCTGCGCGGTCAGCGCGGTGATCGGAATACTGTTCTGGCCGCGTGGGGTGTCGTCCGTCGTCGGTGACGACCTCGCCGATGCGTTCCGTACGGGCGCGTCATACCTCACCCAGGCGGTGCAGTGGGCGACGGGAGATCGGGCTGGCGAGCCCGATACCGGGATGCCCGCCGGGACCGCGGGAGTCCGCCTCGACGAGGGCCTGCGCGGCTTTCTCTCCGAGCAGGGAAGCAAGCGCATCGCCAAGCAGGATCTGTGGCGCCTGGTCGGCGGGTCGCTCCGGCTGCGCCTCACCGCGCACGCGGTGGCGGAGATGCCGGGAGATGCCACCGGTTTAGAGGAGGCACGCGGCGTGCTCGAGCGCCGTACTGCGACGCTCGCGTCCTGGTACGACGAGCTCGCCGAGCAGGTCGGCAGGCCCGATCACCGGGCCGTCTCAGAGCTCCAGCCGCCATCGCTGGCCGCGGCAGGGGTCGTCGACGAATCCTCCGGCTCGTACTACGGCGTGTGGTTGTGCGAGCACCTCGATCACCTGAGCCAGCACACGCTCGATCTCGTCAAGCCCGCGGCCGCGGTCGCGAACCTCCGCAGACGTCCCTGGTGGCGCTGAGGCCGGTGCGCTAGAGCTGATCGATCGAGGCGCCCCAGCGCTCCTCGATCCGCCCGTACCGCCACACCGACAGCGCGATCGCCCACGTCACCACGAACATGCCGGCGATCATGAGCCCGAGGGCGTTGATGTCGATGTTCTCGAACCAGCTCCAGAACGACCCGGACAGGCTGAGCTTGGCCGCGATCAGACCGCCGAGCTCGACCGTCCCGATCACGACCGCCACCGCGACCGAGAGGCCGGTGATCGTGAGGTTGTAGAAGACCTTGCGGACCGGCTTGGAGAACGCCCACCCGTAGGCGAAGTTCATGAACGATCCGTCGATCGTGTCCATCAGCGACATGCCGGCGGCGAACAGGATCGGCAGGCAGAGGATCGCGTACCAGGGGAGCCCGGCCCCGGCGGCGCCGCCGGCGAGCACCAGCAGCGCGACCTCGGTCGCGGTGTCGAAGCCGAGCCCGAACAACACCCCGATCGGGTACATCTGCGAAGGCTTGGTGACGGTCCTGGTCAGCTTGCCCAGGAAGCGGTTCATCAGGCCCCGCTTGTTGAGCTCCTCCTCGAGCTGCTGCTCGTCGTAGCGCCCGGTTCGCATCGCGCCGAACACCTTGATGATCCCGAGCAGGATCCCGATGTTGATCGCCGCGATCACGTACAGGAAACTGCCCGACACGAGCGTCCCGACCCAGCCCGTGACCTCGTGCACGCTCGAGCCGCGGTGCGTCACCTGACCGCCCAGCGACTTGATCCCGATCGACAGCAGCAGCGCGAGCGCGAACACGATCGTGGAGTGCCCGAGCGAGAACCAGAACCCGACACTCAGCGGGCGCTTGCCCTCGGCCATCAGCTTGCGCGTCGTGTTGTCGATCGCCGAGATGTGATCGGCGTCGAACGCGTGGCGCATGCCGAGCGTATAGGCGGTCACTCCGATCCCGATCGTGAACGCACCGGCGGTCCCGAGCCGGTAGTGCCTGGGCGCCACCAGCGCGATCAGCGACGCGAACCCGAGCACGTGCAGCCCGCCGACGACCGCGATCATCATCACCAGCGTGCGCCGCTGCGCGGCGCTCAGTGAGGCCCAGAACTGCCGCAGGTCTGCAACCTAGCCCGACCCGGGGATAGAGTCAATCGGCGCGTGCTCTCGATTACACCGGGTCCGCACGGTTAGGACCCGGGTGCGCCGCGGGATCGGGTCGGACCCCGCAGATCTCGCACATGAACACCACGGAGACCGGCATCTCAGATCCTCACCACCGTGGCTGGTAGCCGCTGGTCAGCTCGCCGCCCGGCGCGCGCCAGCTCGGTTCGCGGTCGTAGTTGTGCCGGATCGCATGCCGGCGCAGCCGCCGGAGCACCGGTCCGTAGGTGAACCGCGCCCCCGTCGCCGCCAGCAGACCGAGTGGGTTCGCGTCCATGAACGGCATGAACTTGTCTGGGAACCCCGGCATCGTGCACGCGTTGCAGATGCCCCCGACGTTCGGGCACCCGCCGACGCCGCCCACCCATCCGCGCAGCGGGACGTTGCACATCGCCACCGGGCCCTTGCAGCCGAGCTTGACCAGGCACCCCCGGTGGTCGGCGGGCGTCCGCGCATACTCCCCCTGCTCGGCGAAGCCGGCGCGGCCGCAGCCCTGCTGAACGGTCCTGTCGAACAGCCGGCGGGGCCGGCCGTGGTCATCGACGTCGATCATCGGGCCGGCGCCGGCGACGAACATCGCCATCTGCAGCAGCGTCTCGGTGATGTTGTCGGGCTGCACCGGGCAGCCGGGGAGGTTGATGATCGGCACGTCGCGGCGTGAGGTCCAGCTCGCGCCGAGGTAGTCGCGGAGCCCCATCGCGCCGGTTGGGTTGCCCCGCATCGCGGGGATGCCGCCGAACGCCGCACACGTGCCGAGCGCCAGCACCGCGGCGGCGCGGGGTGCGAGCCGGTCGATCCACGTGCACGTGGAGATCGGCTCGCCGCTCTCCGGGTCGACGCCGAGCGTCGCCCAGTAGCCCTCGCCGCTGATCTCCTCGTTCGGAACTGAGCCCTCGAGCACGAGGATGAATGGCTCGAGCCTGTCGGCGGCCGCGTCGAACCACGCCCGCATGAACTCGTCGCCGGTCTCGTATGCGAGCAGCGGGTTATAGATGACTACCGGGGGGGCGCCGGGGAAGCAGCCACGACTCAGGTCCTCGAAGCTCGGGTTGCGCGCCGCGGTCATCGCGACCGAATCGCCGTCGCAGCCGAGCCCGCTGGTCAGCCACAGGACGTGCACCGGATGCCGGTCGGCGGCGATCATGCACTACGCGATCGGTCGGCGGGCCCTTCGTTGATGAGCCACGGGTCGCTCGGTCAGCCCCGGGTTGCGTTCGGTCAGCGCGTCGAGCTGGTGCTCGAGGCTGTCGTGTAGGTGGAGGTCGTCGGTCGCACCGGTCACGAGGCCGGCCTGCGCGAGGCGCTTGAGCGCGTGCGAGATCGACGGGCGCTCGGCCGCGACCAGCTGTCCCAGCAGCCGGTGCGTGAGCGGCAGCGACAGCCGGACCCCGCCCGGCTCCACCCTCCCCCAGCGCGCGGCGAGCTGCCACAGAAGCAGGACCAGGCGAACCTCGAGCCGCGGCTGCGAGGTGATTGCGCGCAGCACGTCGAGCTCGAGCGGCCGCCGGCACGCGCGGCGGGCCAGGATGCGGACGATCTGCGGGAACGGCCGCACGCGATCGGCGAAATCGCCGTCGAGCACCGCGAGCCGGGTCGGGCGCAGCGCCCGCCAGCCGCAGGTGCTCGCGAGCAGCTGGTCCGGCGCGGGGCCGAGCGGCTGGAGCAGATCGCCCGGCCCGACCAGCTCGGCCGAAGTGCGTCCGCCCACGCGGATCTCGACGGCGACCAGGCCGTCGAGGAGCAGCAGCCCGAAGCCCTGCCGCGCGGACTCGAACCACGGCGCCAGATCGCACGCGCCGACCGCGACCTGGAGGACCCTGGCGGTCGCGAGCTGCCGGGCGGCGATCCGCGCGCGGACGTCGAATTCCTCGGCGAGCTCTCCATCGGAGTCGAGCAGGTAGGTGTAGAGCGCGATCGACTCGGGCTGGTCCCCAGCCAGCTGCGGATGGCGGGGCCACCGTAGCGGTCCAGGCTGGACTAGCCCTCGTTCTTCGTCGGACACCACACAGCCTCTCTGGTCTCTCGACCGCCGACGTCGAGGCTGCAGTCTATGCCTCTCGGATCGAGCCGGACACCACGGCCGAGGCTGGTTGGTAACCCCGCTTACACGGCGTTCACAATCGGACGCGTCCGAGTGATAGAACACGCGCGTGTGCCTGGCGATCCCAGGGCAGATCATCGAGATCGTTGACGAGCTGAATAGGCTGGCCAAAGTCGACGTCGCAGGAGTACGCCGCAACGTCAACGTCGGTCTTCTCGACGCATCACGACGGCGGCGGCGTCGGGCCCGGCGACTGGGTCCTGATCCACGTCGGCTTCGCGATCTCGAAGGTCGACGAGGAGGAGGCGCGCGCGACGCGCGACCTGCTCGTGCGGATGGGCGCCGACTACGAGCAGGAGCTCGAGGAGCTCAAAGCCAGCGTGATCGAGTGACTGGCGCCGACACCTGCGGGTCGCAGCCATTGCATCACGTGCGGTGATGACGGCGTGGCGATGCAGGTCGTGCGGATCGACGAGGTCCGCGGGTTGGCGCTCTGCTCGCACGAGGACGGCACCAGGGAGACCGTCGAGACGGCGCTGGTCGAGCCGGTGGTGCCGGGCGACCGGCTGCTCGTCCACGCCGGAACCGCGCTCGCCCGGCTGGAGGACACGCCGTGAAGTTCGTCGACGAGTTCCGCGACGCCGAGCTCGGCCGCGCCGTCGCGATGGAGATCATGTCGCTCGTCGAGCCCGGCCGGCACTACAAGCTGATGGAGGTGTGCGGCGGTCACACGCACTCGATCTACAAGTACGGGATCGACGACCTGCTGCCGGCCAACGTCGAGCTCGTGCACGGCCCCGGATGCCCGGTGTGCGTGATCCCGATGGGCCGGGTCGACGACGGGATCGCGGTCGCGCACAACGCCGGCGTGATCTTCACCTGCTTCGGCGACATGATGCGGGTGCCGGGTTCGGGCGGCAGCCTGCTCGACGCCAAGGCCGCCGGCGCCGACATCCGGATGGTCTACTCCCCGCTCGACGCGCTGCGGATCGCCAAGCAGAACCCCGAACGCGAGGTCGTGTTCTTCGCGATCGGGTTCGAGACCACCGCGCCCTCGACGGCGCTCACGCTCAAGCGCGCGCGGGTCGAGGGCATCCCGAACTTCTCGGTGATGTGCACCCACGTGACGATCGTGCCGCCGCTGCGGGCGCTGCTCGAGTCGCCGGATCTGCGCCTTGACGGGTTCATCGGGCCGGGCCACGTGTCGACCGTCGTCGGCGCGCGACCGTTCGAGTTCATCCCGGCGGACTACGGCAAGCCGATCGTGATCGCCGGGTTCGAGCCGCTCGACATCCTCCAGGCGGTCGAGATGATCCTCCGCCAGCTCGCCGCCGGCCGATGCGAGGTCGAGAACCAGTACAAGCGCGTCGTCCCCTACGAGGGCAACCTGCGCGCGCTCGAGGTGATGGCCGAGGTGTTCGAGCTCCGCCCCCACTTCGAGTGGCGCGGGCTCGGATTCATCTCCCACAGCGGCCTGAGGCTGTCCGAGGCCTACGCCGATCTCGACGCCGAGGTTCGCTTCAGCGTCCCCGGGGTGCGCGTCGCCGATCCGAAGGCGTGTCAGTGCGGTGAGGTGCTCAAGGGGGTCATCAAGCCGTGGGAGTGCAAGGTGTTCGGGACCGCGTGCACGCCCGAGCGCCCGATCGGCACCTGCATGGTCTCCTCCGAGGGCGCCTGCGCGGCGTATTACAACTTCGGCCGCTTTGCGCGCGAGCGGGAGGTCGTGTGATCGCGTCAAGGCGCAAAGCGCACGGTTCTGCGCGCGAGCGGGAAGTGGTGTGATGAGCGATCCCGCGGTCGTCTCGGAGCGCGAGCAGAAGATCCTCGGGATCATCGAGACGGCACGGGCCAAACGCGCCAAGTTCCGCGACGAGCGGATCAACATGGCCCACGGCGCCGGCGGCAAGGCGACCCAGAGCCTGATCGAGGGGCTGCTGGCCCCGGCGTTCGCATCGGACACACTCAACGAGATGGCCGACGCCGGCGCGCTCGCGGTCGGCGGCGTCGAGCTCGCGCTGACCACCGACTCCTACGTGGTTAAGCCGATGCGCTTCCCCGGCGGCTCGATCGGCGAGCTGGCGGTCAACGGGACGGTCAACGATCTGGCCGTGTCCGGTGCGCGGCCGCTCGCGCTGAGCCTGTCGCTGATCCTCGAGGAGGGTCTCGGCGCCGACGACCTCCGCGCCGAGGTCGAGGCGATCGCGCGCACCGCGCGCGAGGCGGGCGTGGAGATCATCGCCGGCGACACGAAGGTCGTCGAGCGTGGTCACGCCGACGGTATGTACGTGTGCACGACCGGGATCGGCCGTCGCGACCCGCGCGCCCGCCTGTCGCCGGCGGCGCTCCGGCCCGGTGACCGGATCCTGCTATCGGGCAGCATCGGCGAGCACGGCACGGCGATCATGCTCGCGCGCGGTGAGTTCGAGCTCGACGCGGAGATCGAGTCGGACACGCGATCGCTGTGGCCGGTCGTCGATTCGCTGCTCGAGGCGGTCGGCCCCGAGCTGCGGTGCCTGCGCGACGCGACCCGCGGCGGGGTCGCGTCGGTGCTGAACGAGCTCGCGCGCGCCTCCTCGGTGGCGATGATCGTGCGCGAGCGCGAGGTCCCGGTGAGGGCGGACGTCGCCGGCGCCGCCGAGATCCTCGGAATCGACCCGATGTACGTCGCGAACGAGGGCAAGCTGGTGGCGTTCGTGGCCCCGGACGCCGCCGGGCGAGCGCTCGAGGCGCTGCGAGCGGTGCCGGGTTGTGAGGAGGCGGCGGAGATCGGCGAGGTGCGGACGGAGCCGCCCGGGATGGTGCTGGTGGAGACGAGCTTTGGCGGCAAGCGGGTGATGGACCAGCTCGTGGGCGACCCGCTGCCGCGCATTTGTTGAGTGAGAGTGAGAGCGAGAGGAGACGGAATGTCGGCGTTGGCTAATCCGTATGCGAAGCAGAAGGAGACCGAGGCCGTCACCGCGCACGTCCTGTGGATGACCACCGGCCTCAGCTGCGAGGGTGACTCCGTCGCGATGACCTCGGCGACGAACCCGAGCCTCGAGGACATCATCCTCCAGGCGATCCCGGGAATGCCGAAGGTCGTCGTCCACAACCAGGTGGTCGACTACGCGGTCGGCCAGGAATACGCGCAGGCGTGGTTCGACGCCGAGAAGGGTGAGCTCGACCCGTTCGTGCTCGTGATCGAGGGCTCGCTCGGCAACGAGGAGATCAACGGCGAGGGTCACTGGACGGGCTTCGCCGTGAATCCGGAGAACGGCCAGCCGATCACGATGAACGAGTGGATGGACCGCCTCGCGCCGAAGGCGGCGGCCGTCGTCGCCGTCGGCACGTGCGCCACCTACGGCGGGATCCCGGCGATGAAGAACAACCCGACGGGCGCGATGGGCGTGCCCGACTACTTGGGCTGGAGCTGGAAGTCGAAGGCCGGACTCCCGATCGTCTGCATCCCCGGGTGCCCCGCGCAGCCGGACAACATGACCGAGACGCTGCTGTACCTCGCGCTCCATCTCGCGGGGCTCGCCCCGGCCCCCGAACTCGACGAGGCGCTGCGCCCCAAGTGGCTGTTCGGGCGCACCGTCCGCGAGAGCTGCAATCGCGCCGGCTTCGCCGAGCAGGGCGACTTCGCGACCGAGTACGGCTCCGACCATCGATGCCTGGTCAAGCTCGGGTGCAAGGGGCCGGTGGTCAAGTGCAACGTCCCCGTGCGCGGCTGGGTCAACGGCGTCGGCGGGTGCCCGAACGTCGGCGGAATCTGCATGGCGTGCACGATGCCCGGATTCCCCGACAAGTACATGCCGTTCATGGACGAGGACAAATGGGGCGCAGCCGCCCAAAGGATCATCCAGTTCAGCTACGGACCGATCGTCCGTTATATGCGCAAGCGCCACGTCAAGAACAACTACGACGTGGAGCCGGAGTGGCGCCGGCGCGGCAAGACTCTCACGAGCGGCTACGTCAAGCGCTGGTAAGCGATCCATCACCCACAGCAATCCACTCTTGAGGAGAGAAACAGATGGCGACTGAGACGCCCGAACAGCAGAGGGTGATGGTCAAGGAGATGTCCTGGGACCCGATCACCAGGATCGTCGGAAGCCTCGGAATTCACACCGAGATCGACTTCACCAATCAGCAGGTGCTGAAGTGCTACAGCACATCGATGATCTTCCGCGGGTTCGACATCTTCATGAAGGGGATCGATCCGCGCGATGCTCACTTCATCACTAGCCGGATCTGCGGGATCTGTGGTGACAACCACTGCACGTGCTCGTGCCTGAACCAGAACATGGCGTACGGCGTGAAACCGCCGGCGCTCGGCGACCTCGCGTTCAACCTGGCCGAGACCGCCGACTACATCTTCGACCACGCGATCTTCAACGACTGCATGGCGAACGTGGACTTCTGCGAGCAGATGGTCAAGGAGACCAACCCGACGCTGCTCGCGAAAGCGGAGAACACGCCGGCGCCGGGCCAGGACATCCACGGGTACAAGACGATCGCCGACATCATGCGCGCGCTCAACCCGTTCACGGGCGAGTTCTACCTGGAGACGCTCCACGTCGCCCGGTACACGCGCGAGATGTACTGCCTGTTCGGCGGGCGTCACACCCACCCGTCGACGATCATGCCGGGCGGCTGTAGCGCCGACATCACCCATCAGACGTGCACCGACTACTACGTGCGCCTGATGCGGTACTTCGACTACGTCAAGCGCAGCGTGCCGATGCACGACGACCTGTACGACTTCTTCCTCACGGAGTTGCCGGGTTACGACATGGTCGGCTTCCGCGAGACGAACCTCGTCAACTGGGGCTCGTTCGATGACCCGGACTACGTCGACTACGACTACCGGAACATGACCAACTGGGGTCGCAAGCGCTACATCACTCCCGGCGTCGCGATCGGCGGAGAGCTGATCTCTACCGATCTGGTCGAGATCAACCTGATGATCCGGATTCTGCTCGGGTCCTCGTACTTCGACTCGTGGGAGAACGAGCCGACGTTCGTCACCCACGATCCGCTCGGCAATCCCGTCGACAAGAACCATCCGTGGAACAAGGTCACGCTGCCGCGCCCGCAGAAGCGCGACTTCGCCGACAAGTACACGTGGGTGGTGTCGCCGCGGATCTACGACAAGCGGACCGATACCCACGTCTGCTGCGACACCGGCGGCGGCCCGTTCGCGCGCCAGTGGTGCACGGCCAAGGCCGGGCTGGTCGACTTCGGCTACGCGAAGGCAACCGGCCACTCGATCCAGATGGTCCTCCCGCGCTCGCCGAACATGCCCGAGATGGAGCTCGAGTGGAACGTGCCCGAGAAGTCCAACGCGATCGAGCGTGACCGCGCCCGCACGTATCACCAGGCGTACAGCGCGCTGATCGCGCTGCACAACCTCGAGCGAGCGATGAAGGAGGTCCAGGCCGGCCGGACCAAGAGCTGGAACAGCTTCAAGGTTCCCGACACCGCGGTCAGCTGTGGGTTCCACGAGGCCGCCCGCGGCGTGCTCTCGCACCACATGGTGATCCAGGAAGGCAAGATCGCGAACTACCAGCCCTACCCGCCGACCCCGTGGAACGCGAGCCCTCGCGACGTCTTCGGGACTCCCGGGCCCTACGAGGATGCCGTCCAGAACACGCCGATCTTCGAGGAGAACGGACCCGAGAACTTCAAGGGGATCGACATCATGCGGGCGGTCCGGTCGTTCGATCCGTGCCTACCGTGCGGCGTCCACATGTACACCGGCAAGGGCCGGGTCCGCAAGGTCATGCACACTCCAACCGCTCTGGCGTAGGCGGATGGACACGGCCACGTCCGAGGAGCTCGTCGAACGAGTCCAGGAGCTCCAGGCACAACTCGAATCGACTGGTGACTCGGCCACGCGCGAGCTGGCCGAGGAGCTCGTCTCGGCGGTCGTCCAGATGTACGGCGCCGGCCTCGAGCGCATCCTCGACATGCTGCTCGCCGCCGGTGCCGAAGGCGAGCGGCTCGCGGCCTCGCTCGCCGAGGACCCTCTGGTCGCGACGCTGCTGCTGATCCACGACCTCCATCCGGTCCCGCTCGAGCAACGGGTCCAGGACGCGCTCGACTCGGTGCGACCGTATATGGAGTCGCACGGCGGCAACGTCGAGCTGCTCTCGCTCGAGCACGGGGTGGCCCGCATTCACCTGCGGGGCAGCTGCTCGGACTGCTCGGCCTCGTCGGTGACGCTCGAGCTTGCGATCAAACAGGCGCTCGAGGAGGCGGCTCCCGATCTCGAGGGCCTCGAGGTCGAGGGCATGGCGCCGCAGACCGCCGGCGGAACGGGTCTGCCGATGGTCACGGGCATGACTCCCGCCGCGCCGACCGCATCCATCGGGATGGAGCTTCCAATGGTGATGTCGGTACCAGCTGCCGCGCCGTCCTGGTTCGACGTCGACTCGGTCGGCGAGCTCGCTGACGGATCGCTCACCGGTGTGAGCGTCGCCGGCAGCGATCTCGTCGTCGCCAACGTCGAGGGCACCCTGCTCGCATACCGCGACCGTTGCGCGAGCTGCGGCGGTCCGCTCCGTACCGGGCTGCTGTCCGCGGGCGCACTCGCGTGCCCGCAGCTGCGCACGGTCGTTCTTCCTACCGCGCGCTGGGCGCTCGCTCGACGACGACCAGGTCCAGCTCGAGCCGGTGCCGCTGCTCCGAGAGCAGGGCCGCGTGAAGGTGGCGCTGGCGCAGTGAGTGGGACCCCGCCCAACCGTCGGCTGATCGACGACGCGGTCGCGGCGCGCCGGCGGGCTGGGGTCGTCTCCGGGCTGCGCGGGCTGGCGCGGCCCGCGCGGACCCCGGCGGTTGCCTCGCCCCCGGCCGCACCCTCTGACCCAGAAGCGTGCGACCTGTGCGGCATGGGCATCCCCGAGGACCATCGCCACCTGCTCGCACTGTCCGAGCGCCGGATCGTGTGCGCGTGCGAGGCGTGCTGGGCGATGCGCTCGGGCGAGGGCGACTACCGGCCGACCGGAATGCGGACCCTGTGGCTCCCGGGGCTCGACGTCCCCGACGATCTGTGGGCGAGCTTCCAGATCCCGATCGGGCTGGCGTTCTTCATGGAGTCGACGGTCACCGCGTGCGTGGTCGCGATGTACCCGAGCCCGGGCGGCGCGACCGAGAGCGAGCTGCACTTCGATTCGTGGAGCCGGATGCGCGAGCTCAACCCGGTCCTCGGCGGCCTCGAGCCCGACATCGAGGGGCTGATCGCCAACCGCCTGTCAGACCCGCCCACCTACGTGATCGCGCCGATCGACCGCTGCTACGCGCTGACCGGCACGATCAAGGCCCACTGGGAGGGCATCTCGGGAGGGTCCGGCGTGCACGAAGCGGTCGAGGGGTTCTTCGACGAGCTCCGCGCGAAGGCGACGACCGCTTGACGATCGAGCCCCGGATCGATTCGACCTCGCCGGACGCCCACGAGTCGCCGCCCGACCTCGACTTCATCGTGCTCGGGGCGCGCCCGGTCAAGTACGCGGCCGCGCCGATGCTGACGATCGATCTCCAGGTGAGCGAGGCCGACGGCCGCGAGGTGTACATGGTCGCGCTCACGATCCAGCTGATGATCGAGCCCGCCCGGCGCAGCTACGACGACGGCACCCGCGAGCGGCTGGTCGAGCTGTTCGGCGCGCCCGAGCGGTGGGCGGTCACGACCCGGAGCCTCGTGTGGGCCAAGCTCGACGTGCTCGTGCCCGCGTTCACCGGAACGACGACGGTCACGGTCCCGATCGCGTGCCACTACGACCTCGAGCTCGCCGCGGCCAAGTACCTGGACTCGCTCCCGGACGGCCAGGCGCCGCTGGCGCTCCACTTCAACGGGATGATCTACTACCCCGGCGACGACGGCGGCCTGCAGATGGTGCTGATCCCGTGGTCGAAGTCGATCGACTTCCGCATGCCGGTGTCGGTGTGGCGCGAGACGATCGACCACTACTACCCGGGGACGGCCTGGATCGCCGTCCGCTCCCAGACGTTCGACGCGCTCCAGAGGGCGAAGCTCGACCGCGGCCTGGCGACGCTCGACGCCTGCGTCGCCGAGCTGCTCGAGGATGGCCGCGATGACTGACCGCCACTCGAGGAGCTCGTCGATTCGCTGCTGTGGGAGGGCTACGCGCTCTACCCGTACACCCCGGGCGCGACCAAGAACGCCACCCCCACGCCGTTCGGGATCGTCTACCCGCCGGCTTACGCGAGCGAATGCCCGGGAGCGTTCGACCGCGCGCGGCTCGAGTGCGTGGCCGATCCGGACCCCGCCACCCCCACCCAACGTTGAGGGCCACGCTCCGCTACCTGGCCCCGAGCGGCGAACGTCACGAGGCCGCGGGGCGACGGGTCGAGCTCGGGCCGGTGCCGGTCGGCGAGCGCCGGACGACGCAGTTCGACGGCGGGTCGGCTGACGCTCCGCTCTGAGGCGCGGAGCGATGGATCTGTGGTCGTCCGCTGCTGCGTGCACAACACGCGCGAGGCGCCGGCCGGGCTCGACCGCGCCGGCGCGCTCGCCCGCTCGCTGATCTCGACGCAGCTGCTCGTGCGCGTATCCGGTGGCCGGTTCCGCTCGCCGCTCGACAGCGCCCCGACGAGCGTCAACACGTATCCGGTACTCGCCACCGAGGCCGACGACGCCGTGCTCGGAACCACCTACGTGCTGCCCGACCACCCCCAGATCGCGCCGGAGAGCCGCGGCGGCCTGTTCGACTCGACCGAGATCGAGGAGGCGCTGCTGCTCCACGTGCAGGTGCTGAGCGACGAGGAGCGAGCCGAGATCGAGCGCGCCGACCCCGCCGTGCGCGAGATGATCGAGCGCGCGGCGGCCGCGACGCCGGAGGACATCATCGCGCTGCACGGACGCGTCGAGATCCGCGACCGCGAGACGCTCGTGCCACCGAGCGAGCCGCCCGGCCTTCCCGATCCTGCCGCCGGCCAGCCCGAGGCGGTCGTCGACGGCGTGCGGTTCGCGCGCGGCGTCAAGGTCGTGATCCGCCCCGGCCCGGACGCCGACATGCAGGCGCGGATGCTCGACGGCCGCACCGCCACGATCGAGCGGATCCTCACCGACTACGACGGCAAGACGCATCTGGGCGTGACGATCGACGACGATCCGGGCCAGGACCTGATGCGCGAGACCGGCCGCTTTCTGTACTTCTTTGCCCCCGAGGTGGAGGTGATCGACACATGACCGACGAGCCGCTGCGCGGCATCCTCATCGCCGGGGTCGGCAACGCCTGGCTCCGCGACGACGGCTTCGGCGGCGAGGTCGCGCGGCGGCTCGCCGACGCGTCCGCTGCCCGGCGGCGTCGCACGTGATGGACGCCGGAACCGGCGGGCTCGACCTGGCCTACGAGGTCATGCGCGGTTACGACGCGCTCGTGATCCTCGACGTCAGCCGAGCAGGGCGGCGAGCCCGGGACGCTGTACGTGATGGAGCCCGACGAGGAGTCGGTCCCGGGCGGGATCGAGGACGGCGACGTGATCAACCCGCACGCGATGGACCCGCAGACCGTGCTGCGGTTCGTCAAGTCGGTCGGAGCGTGGCCGGGCCGGGTCGTCGTGATCGCGTGCGAGCCCGCCGATGTCGAGGAGATGGGCTGGGGCTTGTCGCAGCCAGGTCGAGGACGCCGTCGAGCGAGCGGTCGACCTGGTCGTCGAGACGGTCGCGGAGCTCCGGTCAGGGGCGTTCGCCGCGCCGGCGGAGTGACGGTGCACTGGTGCACGAGCTCTCGCTGAGCAGCGCGATCGTCAACACGGTCGTCAAGCACGCCGACGGACGGCGCGTCGCCGTCGTCAAGCTCCGCGTCGGGCAAGCTGCGCCAGGTGGTCCCGGACACGCTCGAGTTCTACTTCGAGTTCGTCGCCCGCGGGACCGTGTGCGAGGGCGCGCGGCTCGAGCAGGAGGTGATCGACGCCCGGCTGCGCTGCACGGCGTGCGGCCACGAGTGGGCGATCGAGATCCCGGCGTTCCGCTGCCCGCAGTGCGGCGGCAGCGACGTCGAGGTCGCGAGCGGCAACGAGTTCGAGGTCGAGTCACGATCGAGGTCTCGCGGAGATCCCCGGAGGGCGATCTGGAGGAGGCGCAATGCATCGCACCAAGGTGAGGATCGTCGAGGACGCGCTCGACGCCAACAACACGATCGCGAGCGCCAACCGCGCGGACTTCGACCGAGCCGGCGTCAAGGTCGTCAACTTCATGAGCGCGCCCGGCGCCGGCAAGACCACGCTGCTCGAGCGCGTCGTCGCCGACCTGCCGGGCGTCCGCGTCGGCGTGCTCGAGGGCGACGTGCAGGGCTCGATGGACGCCGACCGGCTGGCCGCGCCTGCACGTGCCGGTCACCCAGCTCAACACCGACCGGGCTTCGGCGGCGAGTGCCACCTCGACGCGAACATGGTGCGCTCGGCGATCCCGGCGCTGCCGCTCGACGAGATCGACCTGCTGATCGTCGAGAACGTCGGCAACCTCGTGTGCCCGGCCGAGTTCCGGATCGGCGAGGACGCGCGCGTGATGGTCAGCTCGGTCACCGAGGGCGAGGACAAGCCGCTCAAGTACCCGCTGATGTTCCGCGCCTGCGAGCTCGTGCTCGTCAACAAGATCGACCTGCTGCCGCACCTCGACTTCGACCTCGACCGCTTCTCTACAACCTCGACCAGGTCCACCCCGACGTCGAGCGGATGCTGCTCAGCGCCCGCACCGGCGAGGGCATCGACGCCTGGCGCGACTGGCTGCGTGCGGATCGCCGCGCGAGGCGCTCGCGTGAGGAGCGCCGTTGCTTGACGGTCGCCGAGCGGCTCGCGGACGCGCTGACGGAGCGCACACGCGGCCAACGAGCGTTCTTCGACGCGTCAGGCCGACCGGCTCGCGCGCGCTGTGCCACCTGATGGCCGAGCGGTTCGCGCGCGGCGGCCGGCTGATCGCGTTCGGCCGCTCGCCGGCGGCGCGCTCGGACGCCCGCCACGTCGCGGTCGAGTTCGTCCACCCGGTGATCGTCGGCAAGCGGGCGCTGCCGGCGCATCGGGCTGGCCGGCGAGGGCGGCGACCTCGGCAGCCCAGGTCGCGCTGATCGCGCGCGCCCGACGACATCGCGATCGCGCTTCGGCCGATGAGACGGCGGCGACGGCGGTCGCGGTCGCGCGCGCGCGCCGCGGCTGCCTGACGATCGCGTTCGCGCCGGCGCGGGCGCCGAGTGGGAGTTCGAGCCGCCCGGCGACGACCCTGCATCCGCCAGGAGCTGGTCGAGACGCTCTACCACGTGCTGTGGGAGCTCGTGCACGTGTTCTTCGAGCACCGCGGGCTGCTCGAGGGCCGCGAGCGAGCGCCGCGTCCACGACGCCGGCGCGTCGAGCTTCCTGTATCCGTTCCTCGACGAGCGCGAGAGCGAGCTCGACCCGGTCCTCGAGGACGTGCGCCGCTCGGTGCTGATGAAGGCCGAGGAGATCGGCGCGCTGCGCGAGCAGACGCTGACCGAGAACGCGATCGGTGCTGCGTGGCGGCGGCGGACGCGCTGCGCGCGAGCTTCGAGCGCGGCGGCAAGCTGCTCGCGCTCGGCAACGGCGGCTCGGCGACCGACGCGATGGACGTCGTCGCCGACTTCCGCGCGCTGCCGGGTCGGCCGCCGGCGATCGACCTGACCGAGGATCCCGGGATCCTGACCGCGATCGCCAACGACATCGGCGTCGAGGCGATCTTCTCGCGGCAGGTGATCGCCTACGGCGGCGCCGGCGACGTCGCTGCTCGCGCTGTCGACGTCGGGCAACTCGGGCAACGTGATCGAGGCGCTCGCCGAGGCGCGCCGGCGAGGCCTCGTGACGATCGCGATGGTCGGCTACGACGGCGGGCGGATCGCCGAGCGAGGAGCTCGCCGACCACGTCGTGGTCACCCGCTCCGAGCACATCCCCCGGATCCAGGAGGCCCAGGCGAGCGCGTACCACGCGCTGCGTGGAGCTGGTCGGGATGAGCGTCGCTCGTGCGCGCCGGCGCGCGCGGTGCGCGTGACCGGCACGGTGCAGGGCGTCGGCTTTCGGCCCTACGTCTACCGGCTGGCCGGCGAGCTGGCGCTCGGCGGGTTCGTGCTCAACGACGCCCGCGGCGTGCTGCTCGAGGTCGAGGGCTCCTCGGCGGTCGTCGACCGCTTCCTCGCGCGGCTGCCGCCCGAGGCGCCGCCGCTCGCGGTGGTCGAGCGCGTCGTGCGTCGACGAGCGTGCGAGCCGACGCGGCGACGGCGGCTTCGCGATCCGCGAGAGCGCCGCGCGGCGAGGTCGCCGACGCGCCGGTCGACGCCCGACACCGCGACCTGCGAGGACTGCCTGCGCGAGCTGTTCGACCCCGCCGACCGCCGCTTCCGCTACCCGTTCATCAACTGCACCAACTGCGGCCCGCGGTTCACGATCGTCCGCGGCGTCCCCTACGACCGGCCGCTGACGACGATGGCCGGCGTTCACGATGTGCGCGCGCGTGCCGGGCCGAGTACGACGACCCCGCCGACCGGCGCTTCCACGCCCAGCCGAACGCGTGCCCGGAGTGCGGACCGTCGCGTCGCGGCTGCTCGGGCGGCTGAGCGCGACCGCGGTCGCCGCGGATCCCGTCACGCGCGCACCGTGGCCGCGCTCGCGCGCGCGGCGCGATCGTCGCCGTCAAGGGGATCGGCGGCTACCACCTCGCGTGCCGCGCCGACGACGAGCGCGCGGTCGCGCGCGCTGCGGGCGCGCAAGCACCGCGAGGACAAGCCGTTCGCGCTGATGGCCGCGTCGCTGGCGGCGGCCGAGTCGCTGGTCGCGCTGGAGGCGCCGAGCGCGGCGCTGCTGACGAGCCCCGAGCGCCCGATCGTGCTCGCCCCGCGCCGGCGCGGCGCGCCGGTCGCCGACTCGGTCGCGCCGGGCGCGCCCGAGCTCGGCGTGATGCTCCCCTACTCGCCGCTGCACCACCTGCTGCTCGCGGACGTCGGCGAGCCGCTCGTGATGACCAGCGGCAACGTGTCCGACGAGCCGATCGCCTACCGCGACGACGACGCGCTCGAGCGGCTGCGCGGGATCGCCGACCTGTTCCTCCTCCACGACCGGCCGATCCAGACGCGCACCGACGACTCGGTCGTGCGCGTGGTCGACGCCGCCGGTCGCCGCCCGACGTGCGTTCCTGCGGCGCTCGCGCGGCTACGTGCCGGCGGCGCTCCCGCTGCCGGGCGCCGGCGCGCCGCGGCCGCTGCTCGCCTGCGGCGCCGAGCTGAAGAACACGTTCTGCCTCGCCAAGGGGGAGCGCGCCTGGGTCGGCCACCACATCGGCGACCTCGAGAACTACGAGACGCTGCGCTCGTTCGCCGAGGGGATCGAGCACTTCGGAGCGCTGTTCGCGGTCGACCCCGAGGTCGTCGCCCACGATCTGCACCCCGAGTACCTCTCGACCAAGTACGCGCTCGAGCGCGACGGCGTCGAGCTCATCGGGGTCCAGCACCACCACGCCCACCTGGCGGCGTGCCTGGCCGAGCACGGCGAGACCGGCACCGGCGCTCGGCGCGATCTTCGACGGCACCGGCTACGGGCTCGATGGCACCGTGTGGGGCGGCGAGTTGCTGCTCGGCGACTTGCGCTCGTTCCGCCGCGTCGGGTCGCTGCTCCCGGTCGCGCTTCCCGGCGGCGAGCGCGCGATCAGGCAGCCGTGGCGGATGGCGTGCGCGTGGCTGCGGCGGCCGGCGCCGGCGACGGCGTGCCCGCGCTCCCGCCGTCGCTCCGCGGCCGAGTCGCGCCCGCGGCCTGGGCGCAGGTGCACCGGCTGATCGTGACCGGCACGGCCGCGCCGGTGACGACCAGCATCGGGCGCCTGTTCGACGCGGTCGCCGCGCTCTGCGGAATCCGGTCCGAGATCAACTACGAGGGCCAGGCGGCGATCGAGCTCGAGGCGGCGTGCGACCCGGGCGAGCGCGGGTCGCTACCCGATCGCGGTGACCGGCGGACCGACGACCGCTCGTGATCGACCCGCGCGAGACGATCCGCGCCGTCGCCGCCGACGTCCGCGCCGGCGTCGCCCGCCGGCGTGATCGCGCGCCGCTTCCACCGCGCGATCGCCGCGCGCCACCGTGGACGGCGTGCATCGCGCTCGCCGCGGCGCACGGCACCGACGTCGTCGTGCTGTCGGGCGGCGTGTTCCAGAACCGCCGGCTGCTCGAATCGGTGTGGGGCGCGCTGGCCGCCGCCGGGCTGCGTGTGCTCGTCCCCGAGCGGCTGCCGGTCAACGACGGCGGGATCTCCTACGGCCAGGCCGCGGTGGCCGCAGCGTTGCTGACATGACCGACATACGCCAGATCCTCGACCAGCAGGTGTTCATCCGCGGCGAGAACCGCCCGTTCGGCGAGCTCACGACCGACGACGCGCGCTCCCGCGCCGACGAGCTGCGCGCCGCCGTCGGCTGGGGACCGACCGCGCGCGTCGCCCCGGTGGCGATGGCCTGGCGCGAGCTTTCGCTCGCGATGGACCGCGCCGGCGCGGCCACCGTCGCCGCGCTCGACCCGGAGCTGCTCGTCAAGCTCGCACCCCGGCTCTGGGTGACGCTTCCCGGGTGAGGACGCCGACCCGCGCCACTGGGATCCGACCGGCCCCGTCAATCCCGTCCCGGAACCCGGATAAGTCCACACTCGACCACCCTCCTCAGCTCGAGTGTGGCGAAGGCCGCACAATAGGGGGCCGTTCTCCGCACTCAAGCGACAGAGATCGTCGAGTGAGGGCTTGTCCGCCCTAAATTCCGGTGCATCAAGGGTGGGAGCGGTCCGCTCCCGTTCAACCCCGCGAACCCCCGGCAACGTCCGCGGCCAGCTCCCGAAGCCGCGCCAGCGTCGGCAGGTCGTCCCCCCGCCGCCACGCTATCGCGATTCCCATGGTCGGTTCGGGTGGCGCGAACCGGCGGTACACGGCACCCGGGATACGCAGGCTGCGCGACCGCTCGAGCATGATGAACGAGATACCCGCGCCCTCGGCCACGGCCATCACGATCCGCTCCTCCTCAGGCTCGGCGCGCGCGAGCGGCGGCCATGGAGGGTCGCCGCACACCTCGCGGCGGACTTCGCGCCACGCACCGGGTCCGTGTTCCTCTGGCCACCAGACGAGCGGCTCGCCACGCAAATCACGAGCCCGCACGCTCGTTCGCCGGGTCAGCCGATGGCCGCGCGGGAGGACACAGACCATTGGCTCCCGCCCGAGGACCAGCTCCTCGAGCCCCGCATCCTCGAGCGGGGGGCGCACGAACCCTACGTCGATCTCACGGGCGTGGAGCTGCTCGACGTGGAGCATCGTGGTGCCGAGGCTGAGGATCAGCTCGACCTCGGGGTACTCAGACCGGTAAGCCGAGACGATCGCGCCGGCGATGCCGCCGGTCAGCGACCGCGTCAGGCTCATGCGCAGGCGGCCGCGCTCGCCGGCGCCGGTGGCGCGCGCGACCGCCGCCGCGCGGTCGGCACGCCTCAACAGATCTCGGGCCTCGGCGAGCAACGCGGTGCCCGCCGGCGTGAGCGAGGCGCCGCGGCGGTTGCGCTCGAACAGCTGGGTGCCGAGCTCGGCCTCGAGCGCGCGGATTTGCTGGCTGACACTCGGTTGGGCGAGATGAAGCCGGTCGGCGGCGCGGCGGAAGTGAAGCTCCTCAGCGACCACGACGAAAGACCGCAGCTGCCGGAGCTCCATCGGCGGGATGATAGGCGCTGCCTCTCACAGCAGCGAGAATCCGTCTTGGCTGCGCGAGACCATCGACCGTAAGGTCGGTCGCCTCGGAAGAGAGAGGAGAGGCAGATGGCGACCACACAATCGGAGATCAGCGGCTTCTCGAGCCCGTTCGAGGTCCCGGTCCCAGAGGGATGCGAGGGCTGGGAGTCGATGTATCCGTACTACGCGCTGTTCAGTCCGGAGCGACGCGCATCCGAGGAGGCCCGCGGCTGGTTCCGCGACGGAATGCACTTCCCCGAGCCGATGTTCCCATTCGACTTTGTCACCGCCGACTCGCCGTACATGTGCCTCGGCCAGGCCAACACACGGATCTTCGCGGTTCCGCCTGCCCTCGGAATCGACCATCGCGTGCTGTACGGGTGGGTTTACATGAGCGCCAACGCGGTGACCGACGAAGCCGAGATCGGCCGGCGCGCGCAGCTGTTCGGCGAGCGCGCCGGGTTCTACTTCCAGAACTGGGACGACCTCTACGGACGGTGGCAGACCAAGGTGCAGGAGACGATCGCGGAACTGGCGGCGCTCGAGGTGCCCAACCTGCCGGAGATCGAGGATGCAGCGGTCGTCACCGAGGGGCGCGGGATCGGCTCAGCGCACACGCTGCTGGTCGCCTACGACCGGCTGCTCGAGAGCATCGACCGCATCTGGCAGTACCACTTCGAGTTCCTGAACCTCGGCTACGCGGCTTACCTGGTGTTCTATGAGCTCTGCAAGCAGAGCTTCCCCGACATCCCCGACCAGACGATCGCGAAGATGGTCAGCGGGATCGACGTCGTCCTGTTCCGCCCCGACAGCGAGCTAGGTCGGCTCGCCGGCAGTGCGGTTGAGCTGGGCATCGCGGACGCGATCAAGACCGCCGCCTCAGAGGACGCGCTGCGCGCCGCGCTGTCGGAAAGCGGGCCCGGCCAGGAGTGGCTCGCCGATTGGGAAGCGGTCAAGACGCCGTGGTTCTACTACTCCAACGGCAACGGCTTCTACCACCATCACCGCTCCTGGATCGACGATCCAGGCGTTCCACTGGCGCACCTGGGGAACTACATCGCGCGACTCCAAGCCGGCGAGGATCTCAGCCGCCCGCTGGCGGAGGTGAGCGCTGAGCGCGACCGGATCAGTGCCGAGTACCGGGCGCTGCTCGACGGGGACGACGCGATCGCTGCGTTCGATCAGAACCTCGGCCTGGCTCGGCTCGTATTCCCGTACGTGGAGAGCCACAACTTCTACGTCGAGCACTGGTACCACACGATCTTCTGGAACAAGGTCCGTGAGTTCGGGGAGCTGCTGGCGCACCACCGGTTCATCGACGACTCCGAGGACGTCTTCTACCTCCAGCGGCACGAGGTCTCGGACGCGTTGGTCGATCTCCGGCTCGCCTGGGCGGCGGGCTCGGAAGGCCGCGGCCCCGGCTACTGGCCGCCGATCGTGGAGCGGCGCAAGCGGATCATGGAGGCGATGCGGCGGTTCACGCCGCCACCGGCGCTCGGCGCCGTCCCCGAGACGATCACCGAGCCGATGACGATCATGCTGTGGGGGATCACGACCGAGCGCGTGCACGAGTGGGCGGCGCCGGATCGGGACACCGGCGCCACGATTACCGGCTTCGGCGGGTCGGCAGGCACGGCCGAGGGACCGGCGCGGGTGATCCTCGAGGTCGACCGGCTCGGCGAGTTGCAGCCTGGCGAGATCCTGGTCGCGCCCGTCACCTCGCCGAGCTGGACTCCGGTGTTCGGCACAATCGCCGCTGCGGTCTCCGACATCGGCGGGATCATGTCGCACGCCGCGATCGTCTCGCGCGAGTACAGGCTGCCGGCGGTGGTCGGGACTGGCAACGCGACGAGCCGGATCAAGACCGGCGACCGGCTCCGGGTCGACGGCGACGCCGGCACCGTGACCATTCTCTCCTGACACGGCGATGAGCGACGCGCGCTACGACGCGGTCGTGCTCGGTGGCGGCCACCACGCCACGATCATCGCGCCCTACCTGGCTCGGGCCGGGATGTCGGTGCTCGTGCTCGAGCGCACCGCCCACCTCGGCGGCGGCGCCTGTTCCAGCGAAGGCCCGGCTCCCGGATTCGTGATGAACCACTGCAGCCACTGGACGCGCTTCTACGGGCATCCGGCGTACCAGGACTTCGGCCTGCTCGACGAAGGGCTGCGGTACGTGTTCCCCGAGGAGAACGAGGGCATGATCTTCGATGACGGGTCCTCGCTGATCGGCTTCTCCGCCTCGCGCGTCGTCGACGCGACCACCGGCCGGCAGGAGCGCTCGGACCAGAACATCGAGCGCACGCGCGGTCAGATTGCACGCTTCTCGAAACCCGACGCCGACACCTATGTCCGGCTGCTCGACGCCTACGAGCAGCACTGGAAGCCTGCGTTTCGCCGCCACCGGTTCACCGCCCCGCCACCGTGGGGCACCCCGGACCCACTCGAAGAGCTCATCGCGGTTTCGGGCAGCCGGATCGAGCCCGTCCACCAGTTCATGACGGTCCGTCAGCTGGCGCAGGACTTCTTCGAGAGCCCCGAGCTCCAGATCCTGTTCATGCGCGCCGCGACGACGTCGACCGGCTGCTTCCCGGACGACGTCCCGGGGCTCCAGGGACTTATCCACTGCCTCCCGTTGACGCTGTCGTTCGAGCCCGCCGCGATCGCCGTGGGCGGGAGCCAGGCGATCACCGACGCACTAGTGTCCGCCGGCCGCAAGCGAGGCGTCGAGTACTTGACCTCGTCGGAGGTCGACCGGATCGTCGTCGAGCACGGACGCGCGGTCGGCGTCGAGCTCGCCGGCGGCGCCCGGATCGCGGCGGAGCTCGTAGTCAGCGACCTCGGGCTCGGGCAAACCGTCCTGCGCCTGCTGAGAGACATCGAGCTCGACGCGGGCCTGCGCCGCCGCATCGGCAACGTCCATTACGACCGCGGCCAGCTCCTGTGGGCCAACGTCGCGCTGCATGAGCCGCCCCGATTCCTCGCCGAACGGGACAACCCCGGCGTCGGCTCACAGCCGCGGCTGTACTGGGGACCGAAGGACCTCGACTACCTCCACCTCCGCTACCAGCCCGAGATCCTCCTGAACGGCTTCGCGGAGCATCCCTACGTCCTTTGCTCGGTCGACAGCCTGTGGGACACCACCCGTGCGCCCGACGGCCTGCACATCGTGGGGGTCGAGGAGTTCTCGGCGCCCCGGCGCCGGTTCTCGGACGGCGAGTGGCGCGCGATCAAGAGCCGGTTCACCGACAACGTGCTGCGCAAATGGGCAAGCTACGCACCCAACATGACCGCCGACAACGTGATCGCGACGCGCGTGTACACGCCCGCCGACATCGAGCGCGAGCGGCCGAACCTGGTGCAGGGCGGCTACTCGGGCGGGAGCACGATCGCATCCCAGCTCGGCCGGTTCCGCCCGATCCCGGAGCTCACCGGGTACCGGGTGTTACTCGACAACCTCTACGACTGCTCGGCCAACCTCCACTCGGGGCCGGGGATCGGACGCGGCTCGAGCTACAACTGCTACCAGGAGATCGCACGCGCCCTGCGGCTCGAGGGCGCGCCCGTCGCCGCGTGATGAGCGAGCCCCGCCTGGCCGGCAAGCGCGTGATCGTCACCGGCGGCGGGCAGGGGCTGGGCCGCGCGTTCGCGCTTCACCTGGCAGGCCTCGGAGCGCGCGTGCTCGCGGCCGACATCCGCGCCGACCGGTTGGAGACCACGCGCGAGCACGCAACCGCGCGAGGCGTCGAGATCCATGCCTCGACGACCGACGTCACCGACCCCGATCAGACGCGCACGCTTGCCGCCACAGCGACCGAGATGCTCGGCGGGCTCGACGCGCTCGTCAACAACGCCGCGATCGTCGAAGGCCTCACGCGCCGCCCATTCGACGAGATCGACGAGGGCGAGTGGGACCGCGTGCTCGAGGTCAACGTCAAGGGCGCGTGGTTGTGCGCGAAGGCCGCGGTGCCGCTGCTGCGCGACGCCGGCGGCGGGTCGATCGTGAACATGGCCTCGGAGGTCGCGTTCTCGGGCTCCCCCGGCCTCGCTCACTACGTGACCTCGAAGGCGGCGATCATCGGCCTGACCCGCGTGCTCACCCGTGAGCTCGGCGCCGACCGGATCCGGGTCAACGCGCTCGCGCCCGGTTTCATCCCGACCGAGGGAAGCGTGACGATGACCGCGGCCGCGGAGTACGACATCTCCGCCACCCCGCTCGGCCGGCTCGGCCAGCCGGCCGACCTGCTCGGGGCGCTCGCGTTCCTCGTCTCCGACGAGAGCGCGTTCGTCACCGGCCAGACGCTGCTTGTCAACGGCGGACGGCTCAGCAACTGACACGCGCGCCCGCGCTCACCCGAATGGGATGATGACGCGGGATCGCCCTGACGCGAGGTTCGTGGGCGAGGCCTCCGTGACGGCAGATCCGCCTACCCCGAACGCGAACACGCCGGACGCAGCCGACCCGGGGCGCCGTGGCGTTCGCGTCGTCACCGACGTGCCGCGGCAGATGGTCAGGGTGGGGTGGCGCGACCCCGAGCACATCTGCGAACGGCTGACGCTCCAGGCCGTCCACAGGCTGGCGGAGCCTTCGCTCGCGTGGGCCCAGGCGGCCCACGCCAGCCACCCGGATGGCGACCTCCACGAGGTCATCGACGGGCTCGGGACGCAGACCGCGAGAATCGCGCGCCTGCAGGGCATGGTGGCCGGAACTCCGTTCTACCTCGCGCTCGTGCCGGGGTATATGAACTATCTCTGGCAGGAGGCGCGCATGAACCTCCGGCTCGCGGCGCTGTACGGCCGCGATCCCGGCATCCTTCAGACCGCGGCCGAGTTGCTGACGCTACGCGGGGTGTATCCGACGACCGAGGAAGCCGAGGCCGGGCTGCTCGCGGTCGAGGACGTGGGCATGCCGGCCAAGCCCCAGAAACGCCGGCCGCTGCGCCTGTGGATCGAGTGCGGCCGTCGGATGCTGGTGTTCGGCGGCTTCATCGGCCCCCCGAGCGGCGAGGCGCACGGTGGACGGCACGTGCGGCTGCGAGACGCCGTGGGGGTCGTGTGCTTCCTCGCCCTGTGGGCGATCACGTGGATCTTCCCGGTGACGTTCATGATCATGATGGCCTGGGGATGCGAGACCCATTCACGCCAGTTGTTCGTGCGCGTGCAGTCTTTTTACGCGACCGAGGAGGCGCCTGAGCAGGCCCCTCCGGAGCCCGGACGTGGGTGGCGGGGGCGCGTGCCGCGGGGGAGGCAGGCTCTCAGCGCGGCGGGACTGGCGCTGTCGATCGCGATCCCGGCCGGCTTCCTCGCCTACGCCATCCACGTGCACCGCAAGTTCGGGATCACCTGGGTTACCGCGCTTGGCCTGCTCGTCGCCCTGTCCGTCGTGACCGCCGCCGCGGTGTATGGCAGCCGCAGGTGAGGTGGGGCCAGGCCGCGGCGCGGCCCACGCCGGCGACGCCCCCGCGACGCCACGGTGGGACAAGGGTCGCGTCGAGACATTCAGCGACGGGGTGTTCGCGATCGCGATCACGCTGCTGGTGCTCGACATCACCATCGCGCCGTCTGACTACGACCATCTCCGGCACGCCCTCGCGAACGAGTGGCCCGCGTACCTGGCCTACGCGACGAGCTTCCTCACTGTGGGAAGCATCTGGATCGCTCACCACAGCCTGTTCTCGCGGCTGCGTTTCATCGACCCGGTCCTGCTGCGCTTGAACCTGCTGCTGCTCATGACGGCGGCGTTCCTGCCGTTCCCGACCAGCGTGCTCGCGCAGGCCCTGCACCACGGCGGCACGGCGGAGCGCACAGCGGTCGTGTTCTACGGCGCCGCCGCGCTCCTGATCGACCTGCTCCTGCGCGCCTCTGAGCGGTACGCAAGCTCACAGCAGGCCCTCCAGATGGAGCCGGCGACCGCCACGCCGGCGCCCGAGCACGCGCACATCACGGGCTGGCGGAGGTGGGCGAGCACCGCGTTGTACGCGGCAGCGATCTTGTTCGCCGTGTTCCTCTTCCCGAGGGTCGCGGTCATCGGCTACCTGGCCGTCGGAATCCGGAGCGTGTTCGTAGCGGGGAGCGCGGGTCGTCTCAGCCTGAACTTCGGCTGGCTGATTCCGAAGCGATGGACTCGCCCGTAGCCGCCTCGCGTTCGCTCTGTCGCCGGCGGACGCCAACCTGGGCGGCGAAGAACACCGCCCGCACGATCCCCACGAGCAGGACGAGGTCGAGCACGATCTGGAACGACACCACGATCATCGCCGCGTCGGTCTTCGGGGTGATGTCACCGAATCCGACCGTGCTGATCACCGTGATTACGAAGTAGATCGCCCGGACATGGTTGAGCTTCTCGGAGAAGCTCCCGGGCTGGGACCTCGAGAGCGACAGGTACGTGAACGCGAACACGATCAACACGACCGGAACGGCGATCGCCAGCGACTCGGCCGCCCGGAGCTCGGGGTGCTCGGCACCCATGATCTTGAGGACCTGCCAGCCGAGCAGCGCGGCGAAGATGATCAGGCCGACGAGGAGTTCCAGGAGCGTTCCGAGACCAGTTCGATCGGCCACCGGCAGCGCCCCGTACAGCACGAACAGCAGGACGATGCTGACCAGGATCCGTATCGCCGAGCGTCCGACGAGCCGCTGCTGCTGACGGCGATCGAGATCCTCGAGCGAGGTCGGGCTCACAACTCAGGCTCCCACGGCGTGAGCCCGGACGGTTCACCCAAATCGGATGACGACACCGCCAGCGTGGCCTGGCGCTGACCGTGGCGCCGACTACGCCGACTACGCCGACTACGCCGACTACGCCGGCGCGCCCGCGCGGCCCGCGCCGACCGTGGCCCGCAGGAACGGCTCGACGTGCCGTGCGACGCCGTCGGGGTCGTCAGCGAACGGCCAATGGCCACTGTCCGCGAGGACCACGACCTCCGCGCTCGGGAACGCCTCGCGCTGGTGTTCCGCCATCGCCACCGGGATGTACGGGTCGTGGGCGCCCCACACAACGAGCGCGGGGCGGTGAAGCGGCGCCAGCGCATCAGCCTGCCGGCGCCCGCTCGCGCCGGGATCGTCGGTCGCCCGGTACAGGCTCAGCACCGCGCGAGTGGTGCCGGCGTCGATGTGGTCGTACATCCGGTCGACGAACGCCCGCGGCAGCCCGCGCGGGTTGCCGTGGCGGAGCGCCATCCGCAGCCCAGAGCGGGTCGTGGTGGCCTGGAAAGCCTCGCCGGCGACCGGCGTACGCCAGATCTTCGCCAGGTAGTGCCACCGGTAGTCGATCAGCGCACCGGTGTTGATGAGGACGGCGCTCGCAAGCCGGTCCGGATTGCCGATCGCCCATTCGAGACCCCACGGACCGCCGAAGTCGTGCAGCACGAGATGCGCGCGCGCGATTCCAAGCTGGTCGAGCGCTGAGGCGAGAAAGCCGGCATAGCCCTCGACGGTGTAGCTGAAATCCCGCGGACGCTCGGCGCGCCCGAAGCCTGGCATGTCGAGCGCCACCGCGCGCGTAAACGGCGCCACGCGGCTGAGCAGATCGTCCCAGTCCCGCCGCGACCCAGGGTTGCCGTGGACGAACACGACCGCCTCGGTCGATTCCGGGTCGCCGACCGAGGACACCGGCGTGACGAGCCCGTCGATCGTCGGCCGCGTCGTGACGACGCACGCAGGCAACGGGGTCCCGTCGGCGTGAGCACCAGACAGCGGCTCGAGTGTCGCCCCGCCGCGACGGAGCGCGGTGACCTTGATCGCACGCCCGACCAGGCGCGCGAACTCCTTGTCGTTCGGCCGGACCGACCGGCCGCCGAACGCCGCGAACCCGTCCGCGACTCGCGCGTCCTTGGCGGCGGCGGCGAACAACATCCGCTCCATCGGGTTGAACCGCCGTCCCGTGGCGTAGTCGGACGTCATCAGAAAATGGCCGAGCAACCGACTGCGGTGGCGCTTGCGATAGCGCTCGATCCCAGCGTCGATCTCGGCGTCGGTCTCGGCGTCCGAGGACCCGCTGCCCCATGCGCCGGCAAGCTCCTCCCCGAGCCACCCGCCGGATTGGAACGCGAACCCGCAGCCGACTCCCCAAACCGGGTCGGCCGCCATCGCCGCGTCTCCGACGAACGCGAGACCGGGACGGCCCGCGCGCCTGACCGTGTTCGGCATCTCGAGCTTTCCGAGGACCTTCGAGATCCGCTCGCCGGTCCCCAGGTCCGGGCAGTTGGGCAACCCGCGGAAGTACGCCTCGAAGTTCGCCTCGAGGTCCCGCTTGAACCAGGACTCCCGGTCCTTGGTTTGGAACGTGGCCAGCAGCGTGATCCCGTCGTCCTGCGGGAACGCGTACGCGACGTCGGGGTCGAGCAGCCACATCATCATCGAGTCGCCCGTGGGTAGAGGCAGGTTGCGGTAGTACGCGAAGTAGCCGAACCGGCGGTTCCGCATGACCCGTGCCTTCTCTCCCGCCAGCTCGCCGATCCGCGAGTCACGGCCGTCCGCCGCCACCACCATCCGAGCCGAGATCTCACGCTCGCGGCGATCGCGGTCGACCACGCGAATTCCGGTCGGCCTGCCGTTCGAGCCCAGCAGCGCGGTCGCCGTTTGCCCGAGCATCAGCTCCACTCCCGGCGTCTCGGCGGCTAGCTCACGCACCATCGGGTCGAGCTTCTCGCGGCGGATGTCGTACCCATAGCGCGGGTATGGGAAGTCGTCTCCCAGCGGCGCGCGGATCCAGCCGTACCGCGTCCATAGCTCCACACCGTTGCGAACGCCGCCCGCCGCCTCGATCCGCTCGGCCAGACCGAGCCGCTCGATCGTCGGCGTCGAGCTCGGCGCCATGAAGTGCGTGCAGATCGTCTTGTACGCGGCCGGGTCGGGCCGCTGCTCGACCACGGCGACGCGCGCACCCGCGCGCCCGAGGAACGTCGCCGCGGTGCACCCGGCGAGGCTCGCGCCCACCACCACGACGTCGTGGTCAGCAGCCACGATCAGCCGGCGGCGCCGGCCTCCTGCAACTGCTTCGCGAGCTCGTCGGCGTTGGCGTCGATCTCCTTCGAGACGAGCTTGTTGACCGCCTTGATGTTCGCGGCGATCTGGTCGGCCATGTTGGTCGCGTACACCACGATCAGGCCCGCCTGTCCCTGCTCGAGCACTTCGCCCAGTGCCTTCAGGTCGGTGTCGTCCATGCCGCCCTTGATATGACCGGTGACGGCGCCAATCGCCGCGCCGCCGGCACCGCCGACCGCGACTGCGCCGAGCAGCGCAACCCCGGGAAGGATCGCGCACACCGCGCCGACCGCGAGTCCCCAGCCGAGCCCGTGCGCCGCGCCGTGGCGCGTCGGCTGTTCGTGCTTCTTGACGACCTCGATCTTGCCGTCCTCATTGCGGGCGACGACGGCGGCATCGAACTCGTGCGAGGTCTTGATCTCGTAATACAGGGCCTTCACAGCCTCGTAGTCGGCCTCGGCCGCGGCGACATCGTCGTAGGACGCGGCCAGCACCAGCAATGTGTCGGGCTCGCTCATCAGAAGCTCGTCTCCTGTGGGTTGCGCAACGGTTTCGCTTCCAGGCCCCCGCTCCCCCGGCCCTCATCCCGTTTGGGTGACGCCCGCCGGCGCCGGAGCAGCGACATTTTACCGATGCCCTGCCTGCTCGCTCTGCTCGCGCTGATCTCGCCGCGGCTGGTCCTGATCCTGCTGTGGATCTTCAGCAACGTTCTCAGCCATGCGTTCAACAGCTGGATCCTGCCGTTGCTCGGGTTCTTCCTGCTCCCGTGGACGACGCTCGCCTACGCCGCGTTCTGGTCCTGGGGCCCGGGACACCACGTCACCGGCTTCGAGTGGTTCTTCGTGGTGCTGGCGTTCCTGATCGATCTGAGCGCGTACGGTGGCGGGCGCTTCGCGGCGGCCAGACGCTGACGCGGGCGTTACGGTCGCAGCGTAAGAAGCTTGTAGCGGAGTCGGGACACGACCGGCCGCCTCGCGGTTTCCGGCTTGGGCGCAAGCGTGCTCATCGCGACGCCGGCGAGCACCGCCCCGACCCCGACGATCTGCCAGACGGCCGCCGGCTCGCCGAGCGCGAGCCAGCCGGCGGCGGCGCCGACGACCGGCTCGAGGTTGAGGAACGCGCCGGCGAACTCGGCCGGCACGCGCGCCTGACCGAACGCGAATAGCCAGAACGGCAGCGGTGTCCCGGCCAGGGCCAGCGCCGCCATCGCGAGCGCGGGGGTCGCCGCGCCGGGCGCGTGCGGCACGCCCTCAGACAGCACCGCCACCGGGAGCGCCACGAGCGCGCCCCCGGCGAACTGCACGGCGGTCACCGCCGCCGCGTCGCGCCCCACGAGCAGGCGCGGCTGAATCGCGACGAATGTGGCCGAGAGGACGACCGAGGCCAGCACGAGCAGGTCGCCGCGCGGCGTCGCGCCGCCGCCACCGGCGCCCGCGACCAGCGCGATCCCGAGCAGCGCGACCCCGTAGCCGGCCCACGTGAGTGGACGGGTGGCGGTCTGACCGAGGCCGGCCGCGATCAGGGCGACGAGCACCGGGGCGGCGCCGATCACCACGGCGGCGTGGCTCACGCTCGTGCGCTCGATGCCGAGGTTCTGAAGCACGATCACCGCGCCGAAGCCGATCGCGCCGGACGCGATGACCCGCGGCGTGAGCGCATCGCGCAGCCCTCGCCGGCCCACGAGCGCCAGCAGCGGAGCGGCGACCGCAAACCGCACCACGGTCAGCCACCCGGGGGCGAGCCAGCCGAGCGCCAGCTTGGTCAGGGGCACGTTGAGGCCCCACAGGGTGCCGGCTGCGGCGAGGGCGAAGATCGCTGAACGATGCTTGCTGTTCATATGACTGAGGATCGGCCAAATCCCGCTTTCGTCCACCTCAGATTTGACATATCGCCCTCTAAGACGATGGAATATTTTGTGAAATGCCCATTTCGCTTGATTTGATTGATGTGGCGCTGCTCGAGGAGCTTCAGCGCAATGCGGATCGTCCGAACGTGGAGCTCGCGCGGATCGTCGGCCTGTCCCCCGCCGCGACCCTGCACCGCGTGCGGCGCCTGAAGGAGTCGGGGATCGTGCGCAGCATCGTGGCCCGACTCGACGCGGCCGAGGCCGGATTCCCGCTCCAGGTCTACGTCGCCGTGACGCTCCAGCAGCACGGCGAGGCCGCTCACCGCCGGTTCGCCGAGGCCGTGCGCGCGATGCCCGAGGTGATCTCCGCCGACTGGGTGACCGGCGAGACCGACGCGATGCTGCTCGTCGTCGCCCGCGAGGTCGCCCAACTCCAGCGCGTGCTCGTGCGCCTGTCGACGCGTGGCGGCGCCGCGCGCGTGATGACGCTGCTCCGCCTCGAGGAGCTCAAGCCGTCCTCTCCGCTTCCGCTCGAGCCGGCGAACGGCTGAGCTACAGCACCAGCGGCGGCACGAGGTCGCCGTGCGCCCACAAGAGCTCGTCGACGAGCTCCTCGATCTCGTCGAGCGGCAGCTCGGCCGCGGTGTGCGGGTCGAGCATCGCGGCGTGGTAGACGGGCTCGCGGCGGCCGGTCAGAGCAGCGGCGACGGTCAGCCCCTGCACGTTTACGTTGGTCTGGATCAGCGCGGCGAGGTGACGCGGAAGCATGCCGACGGGACGCGGCTCGATCCCCCGCTCGCTCGCGACGCACGGCACCTCGACGCAGCACTCGCCCGGCAGGTTGTCGATCAGCTGTCCGCCGGCGGTCGCGTTCGGCACGTTGCCGTTGAACCCGAACGGCTCGCCGGTCGCGCAGGCGTTGATGATGTCCGCGCCGTACTCGTTGCTCCGCTCGGCCTTCACGATGCGCGCCGTTCTAAAGACCGGCCCGCAGCTCGGACCACTCCTGGATCTGACGATCGCATCGCCGCGGATACTCGTCGAGCGGGATCGCGTATCGCTCGATCAGGTCGGGCCGGCTCGACTTGATGAACCACGGCACGTACTCGGCGAAGTGCTCGGAGGACTCGGTCACGAAGTAGCCGAGGTGGCGCAGAACCTCGAACCGAACCCGGTCCTCGGGCGGCACCTGGTCGGCCTCGACGAGCTCGCGCAGACGCGGGTAAAGATCCTCGTGCTCGCCGCGCCGCGCGAGCGATAGGAAGAACGCCAGGTGGTTGATGCCGGCCACGAGGTAGTCGAGCTCCGCCGGCGGGATCCCGAGCACTCCGCCGAGCTGCGCGGCGGTGTGCTGAACGGAGTGGCACAGCCCGACGGTGCGGATCGGGCTGGTCTCGGCGACCGCCCAGCACAGCATCGCCATCGGGTTGGCGTACTGGAGGAGCAGGGCGTCCGGGCAGAGCTCCTCCATGTCGCGGCAGATGTCGAGCAGCACCGGGATCGTCCGCAGGCCGCGCATGATCCCGCCGATCCCGAGCGTGTCGGCGATCGTCTGACGGATCCCGTAGCGCTTCGGGACGGCGAAGTCGACCATCGTCGCGGGATGCAGGCCGCCGACCTGAAAGCAGGTGATGACGTAGTCGGCGCCGTCGAGCGCGACCCGCCGGTCGGCGGTCGCCTCCACGTCGGCGCCCGCGCCACAGGCGCTCGGCGATCCGGCGAGCCATCACCTCCGAGGTCTGAAGGCGCTCGGGATCGATGTCCATCAGCGCCAGCGTGACCCCGTCCGCGAGCGCGCGGAAAGCGCAGAAGATCACCGATCAGGTTGCGCGCGAAGACGCTCGAGCCCGCACCGATGATCGCGATCTTCGGGGCCACCGGCCCGGAGCACTAACCGAAGGTGCAGCGGGCGATCACTGTCCGGGGTTCAGCGCCTCGCCCGACTGCTCGTCGAAGAAGTGCATCTTCGTCGCGTCGAGCCAGAGCTCGGCTGTCGTCGCCCGATCGCGCCCGGCTCTCGGGGCTGAGCCTCGCGACCAGCACGCGTTCACCGCTGTCGGTCAGCTCCGACACTCCGCCGGCGTCGTCGCGCAGCTCCTGCAGCTCCTCGGACTGCACCATCTTGCCCTTGATCCCGAAGTGGGCGTAGTACTCGGCGCCCATCGCCTCGACGAGGTCGAGCTTGGCCTTGAACGTGGTCGCCGCGCGCGTGGGCTCTCGCGGTCGACCTTCGCTCGCGTCCTCGAAGTCCTCGGGGCGAATGCCGGCGATCACCCGGCGCCCGTCGGGCTGACGCCCGAGCCGCTCGCGTACCTCCTGCGGGAGCGTCACGTCGGCCATCGGCAGGTTGGCCGATCCGTTGGTGAGCGTGGCCGGCATGAAGTTCATGCCCGGGGAGCCGATGAACCCGGCGACGAACAGGTTCGCCGGGTTGTTGTAGAGCTCCATCGGCGAGCCGACCTGCTGGAGCACGCCGCTGAGCATGACCGCGACGCGGTCGCCGAGCGTCATCGCCTCGGTCTGGTCGTGGGTCACGTAGACCGTGGTCGTGTTGAGCCTGCGCTGGATCCGCGCGACCTGCGCGCGCATCTGCACGCGCAGCTTGGCGTCGAGGTTCGACAGCGGCTCGTCCATCAGGAACACCTTCGGGTCGCGGACGATCGCGCGGCCCATCGCGACGCGCTGGCGCTGCCCGCCCGAGAGGTTCGCGGGCTTGCGCGCCAGGTGCTCGGTCAGGTCGAGGATGTCCGCCGCCTCCTGCACCTTGCGGTCGATCTCGGCCTTCGGCGCCTTCTTGAGCTTGAGCGCGAACGCCATGTTCTCGCGGACGGTCATGTGCGGATACAGCGCGTAGCTCTGGAACACCATCGCGATGTCGCGGTCGCGCGGCGCGACCCGGTTGACGACCTTGCCCTCGATCCGCAACTCGCCCGAGGAGATGTCCTCGAGCCCGGCGATCATGTTGAGCGCCGTCGACTTTCCGCAGCCCGACGGCCCGACGAGGATCATGAACTCCCCGTCGCCGATGCTCAGGTTGAGGTTCTTGACGGCCTCGAAGCCGTCGGGATATCGCTTGACGACGCTGTCGAGAACGATTTCGGCCATTTCCGCTCCTTTTAGCCCTTGACGGCCCCGGCGGTGAGTCCGGAAACGATCCGTCGCTGGAAAATCAACACCATGATCAGGATCGGCACGGTCACGACCACCGCTCCTGCGGCGATCGCGCCGGCCGGCTGCTGGAACTGCGAGGCGCCCGTGAAGTACGCCATCGCGACGGGCGCGGTCCGCGCCGCATTCGATGTCGTCAGCACGTTGGCGTACAGGAAGTCGTTCCACGCCGCGATGAACGCGAGGATGCCGGCCGTGAACACGCCTGGCATCGCGAGCGGCAGGATCACCCGCCGAAACGCCTGCAGAGGCGTCGCCCCGTCCATTTGGGCGGCTTTCTCGAGGTCCCAGGGTATCTCTCTGAAGAACGCCGAGAGGATGTAGATGCACAGCGGCAACGAGAAGGTGAGGTAAGGCAGGATCAGCCCGGGCCACGTGTCGAACAGGCCGATGTTTCGCCACACGTTGTACAGCCCGCCGACGATCGAGATCGCCGGGAACATCGTAACGGCGAGGGCGCCGGCGAGAATCAGCGTTTTGCCCGGAAAATCAAGGCGGGTGATCGCGTACGCTGCCGCCGACGCGAAGCACAGCGCCAGCATGGTCGTGATCAGGGCGATCCCGATCGAGTTCCGCAGCGCCGGCGGGAAGAAGTTGGTGTTGAAGACCGACGTGTAGTTGCTGAACGTCCAATGGGTCGGCAGGAAGCTGCCGTCGCCGATCGATTCCGGCGTCTTCAACGACAGCGAGATGATCCAGACGACCGGGAACAGCGCGTAGAGAAGGACGGCGATTACCGCGAGGCCCCACAGCGTCTTGCGTGCGGGTGTGTTTTCACTCTCCACGTCGACTCACCTCCGCTGAGGACTTGCACCGAGGAACCGGAAGAACCCGAACGCGATGACACAGACGCACAAGAAGATCAGGACGGCGATCGCCGAACCGAGCCCGAGGTCGAGCCGCCCGATCAGGACCTGGTAGCCCAGCAGCGACACACTCCCCGTGTTGTTGGAGCCGTTGGTGATGATGTACACCGCGTCGTAGATCCGGAAGGCGTCCAGCACGCGGAACAGCACCGCCACCGCCAGCGCCGGCTTGATCAGCGGTATCGTGATGCGCCAGAACCGCTGCCAGGCGCTCGCCCCGTCGACCTTGGCGGCCTTGTACAGATCCTCGGGGACGAGCGCGAGCGCGCCGAGCATCAACAGCGATATGAAGGGCGTCGTTTTCCACACGTCCGACAGGATGATCACCGCGAAGGAACCCGCGCGTGTGGTCAGCGGCGGCGTCGAGAGCCCGAGCCACTGAGTGGCGAAACCGGTGGCCGGGTTGAACGCCAGTGACCATGCGAACGCCGACACGACAGTCACTGCTCCGTAGGGCACGAGCACGGCCACCCTGATCCAGGTACGCGCGTACAGGGCCCGGTACATCGCCTCGGCGATCAGCAGCCCGAGCACGAGTTCGAGCGCGACCGAGAACACGGTGATGATCACCGTGTTGAAGAAGTCGCTCCACCACGTGTGCGACTGGAGCACGTAGATGTAGTTGTCAAGTCCGATCCACGCGGTCAGGTTCGGGAACCGCAGGTCCGCGCGGTGCAGCGAAAGCCAGAATGCGTAGAGGATCGGGAACCCGGCGACGAGCACCATCACGACCACCGCCGGCATCGTCAGCAGCAGGCCGAGCTTGCGCTCGGCTTTGGCGCGCTCGGTCAGCCCGTGCGTCTTGGGCGGAGCGACAACGGGCGCCGCGCTGGGGCTCCCGGCGACGGTGGCCATCAGCACAGACCTCCCTTGAGTAGCGTCGTCAGGCACGAACGCAGGCTGGTGATGTCAGACACCGGCTTGATCGAGGCCGGCGGGTGCAGCGTCTGCTGGATCGCCAGCGTCACGTCCGAGTAGTACGGCGTCTCGGGACGGTTGGTGGCGTGCTGGAGCTGCTTGAGCAGGACTGCGGCGAACGGATAGCTCTTCACCACCGCCGGATTCGTGTAAGACGCGATCGTGACCGGGGGCAGCCCCTCGTTGATCGCTTCCTGGTTCTGCCAGTAGTAGCGGGTCATGCACAGCGCGGCCGCGTGCGCCTGCTGCGGATATTTGCTGTATGCCGAGATGCCGATGTTGGCGCCGCCGACCGACGACTTGCCGGGCACGCCCGGATAGACCGCCGGGTACGGGGCCCAGCCCATGTTCTGGAACACGTGCTTGGTCACCGAGCTGGTCGCCGCGTCGGTCCGGCCGGCGGCGTACACGTACGGCCAGTTGAGCATGAACGCGGCCTTGCCCGCTTCGAACGCGAGGCGTCCCTGGTCCTCCTGATTGGTCGACAGCGACGGATCGGCGCGTCCGGATGTGGCGACATCCTTGATGATCGTCGCCGCCTCGACCGCGGGCTTGCCGAGCACCGGCTTGTCCTGCGCGTTGACGACCTCACCGCCCGCGGAGGCGAGGACGCTGTTGAACCACACGGTGTAACCCTCGTACTGCTGGCCCTGCTCCTCGATCAGGCCGTCGCTCGCCGGCAGCATCTTGGCGTCGGCGATGATCTGGGCCCAGGTCGTCGGGAGCGGCTTGCCGATCTTCGCGAGCAGGTCCTTGCGGTACCACAACAGCTGGGCGTTGGTGTTCAGCGGCACCGCATAGAGCGTCCCCTTGTACTCGCTCGACTGCGCGGCGATCGGCAGCACTCCCTGCAGCGCCTGCTGCCGCGCGGCTCCGGTGATCGGCTTGAGCCAACCGGCGGCCGCGAACTCGGCGGTCCAGATCGTGTCCATGTTCAGCAGCGAGTAGTCGGAGTCGTGCGCCGCCAGGCGTTGGACGGCCAGCTGCCGGGAGGCATCCGAACTGTTCGCCTCGGGAGTGATCGTGATGTTGTAGCTGCCGTTCGACTGCTTGCTGCACGTCGCGGCGGCCTTCACGTTCGTCCCGTTCGAGTCGACCGGGCTGTAGTAGACGATGCTGGCCGGTCCGTGTGCCGCGCCCGACGAACCGCAGGCCGCGATCCAGAGCGCGCACAGGGCCCCGATCGCGATCGCGGTGGCGATTCGGACGAACCTACTTCCAGACGAGTTCGCAGACGCTTGGCTCACAAGATCCTCTCCTCACTCGGTCCGGGCCGGGCGCGTAGCGCGGCGTGTTGTACCGCTGGGAAGATTGTGTGAACAGGCCCGTTCGGCTATGCCGGACGGGTGTTCGGTCCAGTCTTCGGACTGATGTCGTCGCGTGCCGACGCGTTCTCACCTTCTGACACCCGATGATGACCCTTCGACGAAGTGCAATTTACGATCCGGTACACGTCGATGGGCCGGTGTCCCTTCAGCGGCAGGTGTACCTTACGGCGATGTCGCGCGAGTCGGTGCTTTTGGGAGCCCTCACGACCGAGCCGACGAGCACGTCGGATCTCTATGAGCGGGTCGGCTACGGTGCGCTCGCCCGCGTGGGGCTGATCCCGTACCACGCGTTTCGGGCCGAGCTCGTGCGGCTCGAGGCCACCGGAGTCGTGGAGAGCGCGACCGGCGCGGACGGATCGACGATGTGGCGAATCCCCCCGAGCCGCCGGCTGGAGGACGGTCCTATACTCGACCGAGATTGAGATGCTCGTATTCGGCCTCGTGCATGGCAACGGATGGGAACCACCCGGGGGTGGATCGGCGCCAGAGCCCGCCCGAGGACGAGGTCCCCACGTCGGCGCGAGTGGAATTTGGATTGGCGGACGTTGCCGTGGCGGTCGCTCGCCTGGCTCGCGATCTGGGCATTTCTGATGGCGATCGTGCCGTTCGTGAGCAGCACGTTCGGCGGGCTGGCCGGGTTCGGCGTGCTGATGGTCGCCGTCGCGCTCGCGTTCTGGCGGCTCGAGCGCTTCTGTGCCCGCCAGTACTGGAACGGCCTGCGCGAGTTCAAGCTCTGACGCGCCGGCGCAGGCGCCGTTCCGGCATTCTCGAACGGGTCTTGACCCCCTCCAGACCGACTGACACACTCGCGCCGCGCCAAATTCTCAGCGAGGGGAGACTCAATGGAGACGGCAACTCCGCATCGCACTTTGATCGTCGCTAACCTGACCGCCTCGACGCCATTCCTCCTCCAAGAGGTCAAGCGCCTCGCGACGGAGCGTCCGACCTCTTTCAGCTTGCTGATCCCGAACGTCAACCAGAATCAGGCCGCGGACTGGTCGGTCGCGACCGCGACCAAGCTGCTCGGGAGAGCCGCCGGCGCGACCGTCGACGGGCACGTCGGCGGCCAGGATCCGTTCGAGTCGATCAAGGCGGAGATAGCCGGCGGTCAGTACGACGACATCCTGATCTCGACCCTGCCCAAGCGGCGGTCCGAGTGGCTTCGCAAGGACCTGCCGACGCGCGTTGAGGAGCTCGGCCTCCCGGTCACCGTGGTCACGCCGCCCGAAGAGCCGAGCGCGCTCCAGCAGTTCACCGAGACATTCTCGGCGAGGTCTGAGTAGAGGCCTCGTCCGGCCGACGCGATCGTGATCGACGCGATCGTCGCCGGCCGGGCGCCGGCGATTCACGCCGCCAGCGCGTGGTGGCGGATCGCTGCTGAGATTCGCGACGCGGCAGCCATCACAGCCCGCGCGTGGAGGTCGACGTTCGCCGTCGAGAACTGATCGAGCAGGTCGAGGCTGATCGCCGCGGCGACGTTGCCCTCGGCGTCGCGGACCGGTGCCGCGACCGCGCTGTTGCCCTGGGTCTCGTCCGCGTCGTTGTGCGCCCAGCCGTGCCGCCTGACCACCTCGAGATCCACCTCGAGCTCGTCGACCGACGTGTGCTCGGGTGTGGACCAGTCCGCCGCACCACAGCGTCTTGATCTCAGCGGTCGGCCGGCTCGCGAGCAGCACCTGGGCGGCGGCGCTCCCGTCGAGCGGGGCCGCGGTTCCCGCGACGGGGCCGCAGCCGCTCGCGTGGCGCGGGCTGTAGCGCCGGTCGATGTAGATGATCCGCCCGCAATCCCACGCCGCGAGGCTCACCGTGAGGCCCTGGCGCTCGGCGAGATCGCGGACCACCGGCCGCGCGTGAGTCTTGAGCTCGCTCGTGCGCAGCAGCACCGACGCGAGCGTCACCGTACGCCACCCGAGCCGGTATCGACCGTGCCCGACGCGCTGGAGCAATCCGATGCCGGCCAGGCTCGCAAGCACGTCGTGGGCAAGCGACTTCCCGATCCCGAGGCGCTGCGCCGTTGCCGTCACCCCCCACTCCGGCTCCTCGGTCGTGAACAGGTCGAGCACCGCGCCCGCCCGTGCCAGTGTGCCTAGCATGCTGGTCTTCCTCCCCGGTTCGGGTGCGTTCACCCTGCGAAGCACCATTCCGCATCCACCTTCGCGGCACGCGGAGGCTCCGCGCCCGCCCGCTCACAGGTCCGGCCCGCCACGATCGAGGCGAACCCGGCGGTCCGGAGGATCGCCTCGAAGTCGCCCAGATCCTGACGTCCCAACCCGTCGGCCACCCACCCCCCGAGCCACGCCGCGCCGAACGCGTCGCCCGCCCCAATCGTGTCGATCACTTCGATGCCCGGCGCCTCGACCATCTCCTCACGCCGTTCGGTGAGAACGGTGGCGCTGCGGCTGCCGTTCGTGAGCAGCACCACCGAAGGACCTCGCGCGAGCAGAGCCCTCGCGGTCTGGTGCGGCGTCCGGTCCGGATCGAGGTATGCGAGATCCTCCTCGCTCGCCTTGACGACGTCGGCCATGCACATCAGATCGCGTAGCCGATCGCAGTAGACGGTCCTGGCGCGGACCGCTTGGGCCCGGCAGTTCGGGTCCACGAGCACCAGCGTCTCCGGGCCCGCATCGCGTACGAGCGCCGCGATCGCACTCGCCTGCGGCTCGACGGCCAGCCCGAGCCCGCCGACATGGAGCGCCGCCGGCCGGGCCGGCATCGCCGCGCGGGCCTCCTCGGGCAGCAGCCCGGCCGCCGAGGTCCCTTCGACGTAGAAGCGATAGCTGGCCGTGCCGTGGCCGTCGATCTCGACTCGCGCGAACGTCGTCGGGTCATCGGTCGTCACGATCCCGTCGAGGTTCACGCCCGGACTCCTCGAGCGCGCTGCACAGCGCGTCCCCGTAGCGGTCGCTCGACAGCCGCCCGATGAACACCGGCCGCAGCCCGAGCCGCCCGAGCGTCCGAGCGGCGTTGAACGAACCGCCTCCGAGCCGGGGCGTCGTACCGCCGCCGGGCTCGAGCACGAAGTCGACGATCGCCTCGCCGGCGACCGCAATTGTCCGGCCGGTGCGCTGAATCGCGCCGGTCAGCGAACACGGCAACGCGGCCGTGCCAGGGGCGTTGATTGACTCCTCCTCACCTCGTTTGAACATTTCCCCGCAACCGTCGCTGTCGGGCGCTCGCTCGCGGACGGCCTGGACCGGTCGATTTCGGGTCGGCCTCGAGCGAGGAAATGTGGAACTGGATCGTGGAACTTAATCGTGGAACCGGTTCCACAACGAGCCTCACTATTCCACGGCCGCCGCCCGTAGTCAAGTGAGAATTGTTGACGCGGGAGTAGGCTGGTGCGTGATGGACCCGGTTCCACCCAGGTCGCGGGATCGTGCGCCTACCATCCGCGATGTCGCCCGGCACGCAAAGGTTGGCGTCGGGACCGTCTCCCGGGTGCTCAACGACAGCCCGCTCGTCAGCGAAGACGCGCGCCGGCGCGTGCACCGGACGATCGACGAGCTCGGCTACCGGCGGAGCTCGACCGCGCGCAACCTCTCGCTCGGGCGCACGCAGATGGTCGGTGTGGTGGCGCCGTTCTTCACGAGCAACTCCGTGCTCGAGCGGCTGCGCGGCGTCGTCGGCAAGCTCCGCGACCACGGCGACTACGACCTCGTTCTGTTCGACGTGGAGACGCTCAGCCAGCGCGACGCCGCGTTTCGCAGTTTCGCCCGAACCGACCGGGTCGACGGGCTGCTGGTGATGTCGCTGCGGCCCACCGACGACGAGGTCGAGAGCCTCCGGCGGGAGGGGCTGCCGGTCGTGCTCGTCGACGTCGTGCATCCGGCGCTGCCGCGCATAGTGATCGACGACTTCCTCGGCGGCGCGATGGCGACCGAGCACCTGCTCGAGAGGGGACATACGAACATCGGCTTTGTCGGGGACGAGTCGAGCCCGTTCGGGTTCACCTCGAGCGAGCGGCGGTGCCAGGGCATGGCCCGCGCGCTTGGCCGCGCCGGGATCGCGCGCAACGAAGCGCTCGAGCGCCGAGCACCGCATGGCCGGGAGCAGGCCCGCGAATCCGCGGCGTCGCTGCTACGCCCTCCGGATCGCCCAACGGCGATCTTCGCCGCCTCGGACGAGCAGGCGATGGGCGTACTCGAGGCCGCCCGGGCGATGGGCCTGCGCGTGCCCGAGGACCTGGCGGTGATCGGGTTCGACGACGTCGAGGTGGCCGAGGTGCTGGGCCTCACCACCGTCCGCCAGCCGTTGCGCGAGACCGGCGCCCGGGGCGTCGAGTTGCTGCTGGACGCGATCGACGGAGACGGCGCCGAGCCGTCCGAGGAGCTCGCGCCGCTGACCGTAATGGTCCGCCGGACGACGTAGCGATCGGGCTCGCGCCGGCGAGCGGTTCGGGCCGGCGCGTTCGCGATGGCCGAACGGAGCTGGGATGCGCGCCGCGCGAGCGATAGAAACGCGCGCGTGACTCAGTCGGCCGCCGCCCCACTCGCTCTCGAGGAGTCCGAGCTCGCCGCCCGTGTGGCGTCGCTGTCGCTCGAGCAGAAGGTGCGCCTGCTGACAGGCGCCGACTTCTGGTCGCTGCACCCCGAGCCGGCGGCCGGTCTCCGTCGCCTGGTCGTCTCGGACGGCCCCGCCGGGGTCCGCGGAGAGCGGTGGGACGAGCGTGACCCGTCGGCGAACGTCCCCTCGCCGACCGCGTTGGCGGCGACGTGGGACGAGGAGCTTGTCGAGGAGCTCGGCGGCCTGCTGGCTTCCGAGGCCAGGCGCAAAGGTGTCGACGTCGTGCTCGCGCCGACCGTCAACCTCCACCGCACCCCGTTCGGCGGGCGCCACTTCGAGTGCTTCAGCGAGGATCCGCTCCTGACCGCCCGGATCGGGGTCAGCTACGTCTGCGGGCTGCAAGACGGCGGCGTCGGCGCGACCGTCAAGCACTTCATCGCCAACGACTCCGAGACCGAGCGGATGACCGTCGACGTGCGCGTCGACGAGCGGACGCTGCGGGAGCTGTACCTCGCGCCGTTCGAGGCGATCGTCCGCGAGGCGGGGGTCTGGTCGGTGATGGCGTCCTACAACGCCGTCAACGGTGAGCCGATGACCGAGAGCTCGTTGCTCTACGACATCCTCCAGCGCGAGCTCGGCTTCGACGGCGTCGTGATGTCCGACTGGTTCGCGACCCGCTCGACCACGCCGTCGGCGAGCGCGGCGCTCGACCTGGTCATGCCCGGCCCTGACGGGCCGTGGGGCGACGCGCTGCTGGCGGCGGTCGACGCCGGCGAGGTCGATCCCGCGGCGATCGACGACAAGGTCCTGCGGATCCTGCGGCTGGCCGCTCGCGTGGGAGCGCTCGACGGCACCGCCCCCGGCCGCCCGCCCACGTACGACGACGTCGAGCATCGCCTCGGCGCTGCGCCGGGTCGCGGCGGCGGGATTCGTGCTGGCGCGCAACGAACGGGGCGCTGCTCCCGCTCGACCCCGGCCGGTTGCAGACGGTCGCGGTGATCGGCCCGAACGCCGGTGCCGCCAGAACCCTCGGCGGCGGGAGCGCGACCGTGTTCCCGCCGTACACGGTGTCGCCGCTCGAAGGGCTGAGGGCGGCGCTCGAACCCGGCGTCGAGATCGTCCACTGCGCTGGCGGGCGGTCGAGCGACCGGATACCGGTGGCGGAATCGCGGTGGCTGCACGTGCCCGGCGGCACCGAGCCCGGCGTCGAGCTTCGCTTCCTGGCAGCCGACGGAAGCGTGGCGGCGAGCGAGCACCGCCCGGGCTGCGCGTTCAAGTGGCTCGGGTCGATCGACCACGTCGGCGACGTCGCGCGGATCGAGGTCCACGCCGTGCTGCGGGCGACCGAGCCGGGCACGTACACCGTCGGTGCGTCCGGGGTCGGCCGCTACCGGCTGTCGGTCGGCGACGCGGTCGCGTTCGACGACGAGCTCGAGCTCCGCCCGGGGGCGGACATCGTCGAGGGGCTGACGGTGCCGCCGCAGGCGAGGTACGACCTCGAGCTGGGCGCGGGCGAGGAGATCGGGATCGTGCTCGCGCACGACGTCCGACCGCTCGGCGACGAGCCGGGCTCGATCGGCGTGAACTTCCAGCTGAACCTGGCGCCGCCGCACCAAGACGACGACCACGAGATCGAGCAGGCGGCCTTGATCGCCGGCGCGGCCGATGTGGTGGTGCTCGTCGTCGGGACCACCGAGGAGGTGGAGAGCGAAGGATTCGACCGCGCTTCGCTGGCGCTGCCGGGCCGCCAGGACGAGCTCGTCCGCCGCGTCGTCGCGGCGAATCCGGATACGATCGTCGTCGTGAACGCGGGCGCCCCGGTGCTGATGCCGTGGGCGCGGGACGTCGCCGCAGTGCTGCTTGCGTGGTTCCCCGGCCAGGAATTCGGAAACGCCCTCGCGGACGTCCTGCTCGGGCAAGTGGAGCCCGGCGGCCGACTACCGACGACGTGGCCGGCGACCGAGGAGGGGCTCCCGTCGACCCGTCCGGCTCGGCGGCGTCCTTCGCTATGACGAGGGGCTGCTGATCGGCTATCGGGACGATGGCCGCAGCGAGCGCACGACGCTGTTCCCGTTCGGACACGGTCTCGGCTACTCGATCCTGGGAGTACGAGTCGATCGACGCGCCAGGCGAAGCATCGCCTGGGTCGGCGGTTCGCGTGAGCGTGGGCGTCAGGAACGCCGGCCCACGGCGCAGCCGCGAGGTCGTGCAGCTCTACGCGAGCCGCGGTGACAGCGGCATCGAGCGGCCCGTCCGGTGGCTCGTCGGTTTCGCGAGCGGTCGAGGCGGATCCGGGGCAACGCGCCACCGCGACGATGATCGTCCCACCGCGGGCGTTCGAGCACTGGAGCGTGCAGGCGGGCGGGTGGGCGGTCGAGCTCGGCACGTTCGACCTGGCCGCCGGCTCGTCGTCGGCGGTCCTTCCGGTGTCGACCCAGATCACGGTGGCATGACGGCCACCGGCCCCGACCGCAACGGAGCGCTGTGGTGGCGCAGCGCGGTCATCTACCAGGTCTACATCCGCAGCTTCGCCGACGGCGACGGCGACGGTATCGGCGACATCCCCGGGCTCCGCTCGCGGCTGCCCTACCTCGCGCGGCTCGGCATCGACGCGCTGTGGATCAACCCCTGGTACCCGTCACCGATGAAGGACGCCGGCTACGACGTCTCGGACTTCCGCGCGATCGAGCCGCTGTTCGGCACGCTCGCCGACGCCGAGGCGATGATCGCCGAGGCGCACGACCTCGGCCTGCGGATCCTGCTCGACATCGTTCCCAACCACCTCTCCGATCAGCATGCGTGGTTCCAGGATGCGCTGGCCGCCGCGCCGGGTTCGCCCGAGCGCGCCCGGTTCATCTTCCGTGACGGTCGGCGGGCCCAGCGGGGGCGATGCCCCCGAACGACTGGACGAGCAACTTCGGCGGGCTGGCGTGGACCCGCGTAACCGAGGCCGACGGCCGTCCCGGGCAGTGGTACCTGCACCTGTTCACGCCCGAGCAGCCCGATGTCGACTGGACCAACGCGGAAGTGCGGGACGAGTTCGACGAGACGATGCGGTTCTGGTTCGGGCTCGGGGTCGATGGATTCCGGATCGACGTGGCCCACGGCCTGGCCAAGGCCGAGGGCCTCCCAGACGTCGGCTCGATCGCGTGGCCGCCCGTCGGCGGCGAGGTCGTCGACCATCCCCACTGGGACCGGGACGAGGTCCACGACATCTACCGGTCGTGGCGCTCGCTGGCCGACACCTACGAGGATCCGCGCGTGTTCGTCGCCGAAGCCTGGGTGCACCACCCCGAGCGGCTGGCGCACTACGTCCGCGCCGACGAGCTGCACACCGCGTTCAACTTCGACTTCCTGCTGGCGCCCTGGGACGCCGAGCCGATGCGCGACTCGATCATCGCCGCCGCTGGCCGCGCACGAGATGGTCGGGGCGCCCGCCGACCTGGGTCCTGTCCAACCACGACACCGTGCGCGAGGTGTCCCGCTACGCCCGCCCCCAGGGCGCCCGGCCGCTGCGCAAGCTGAGCGACCTCGCCGCCCTGCCCGCCAGACTTTGCCGTCGGCACGCCGGCGCGCACGGGCCGCGGCGCTGCTGATGTTGGCGCTGCCGGGCGGCGCGTACGTGTACCAGGGCGAGGAGCTCGGCCTCGCCGAGGTCGAGGACCTCCCCGAGGACGTGTTACAGGACCCGGGGTGGGAGCAGTCCGGCCGGACCGAACGCGGCCGCGATGGCTGCCGGGTGCCGATCCCGTGGTCGGGCAGAGAGCCGCCGTTCGGCTTCAGCCCGGACGATCCGAGCGCCCCGCCGTGGCTCCCACAGCCGGCCGATTGGCGCGAGCTGACCGTCGAGCTGCAGACCGGCGACGAGCGCTCGATGCTCGAGCTCTACCGTCGCGCGCTCAGCCTCCGCCGCGCCCAGCCGGCGCTCGGCGACGGCACGCTCTCGTGGCTTGACGCGCCCGAGGGCGCACTGGCGTTCGCGCGCGACCCCGGATTCGTGTGCATCGTCAACCTGTCCGGCGATCCGGTGGCCGTGCCCGACGGCGCGGAGCTCCTGATCTCGAGCGGGCCGCTCATGGACGACGGCCGCGTGCCCGTTCGACACCTCGGTGTGGCTTACGAGCTGAGCCGGGGTTAGGACCTGAGCCCGCGATACGTCCGCCCGCGGGCTCTCGGGCAGGCGGGCCGCCACGGCCTCACCCCGTGCGGCCCGCCAGCGCCCTGATGCGTTCTGCCAGCGATTCGACGTCGACCGGCCGGCTCGTGTCGACCTCGATCACCGGGCCGAGCCCGAGCGGCTTCAGATGATGCTCGTTCCACAGCTCCTCGGGCGGCCGCTGGTCGTCGAGGTGCCCGGCGTGCCGGGTCGCGCTCCGGGCCGGTAGCGCGCCTGCGCGACCTCCAGCGGACACCGGCAGCGCACCTCGACGAGCGTGCCCGGCAGCTGGGTCAGATGCGGCACGGTGTACGGATAGAACGTGCTGTCGAGCACCGCCCCGGGAGCCGACCTCGCCACCAGAAGCATCGCCATCACCGCCGCCCGGCCGAGCCGGCGGCTTTCCTCCACCGTCGCCGGCGCGCCCGAGTTCGCTCATCAGCGCCTCCTTGATCTCGTCCTTGGCGAGCAGCGGCAGCCCGAGCTCCCTCGCCAGCGGGACCGCGCGAGCTCTTGCCGGACCCCGGGGGGCCGGCGACCAGGACGAAGATCGGCGGCGCGTCGGCCACGAGCGAGCGCACTGGGAAGTTACCCCGTCTATACCGTAGTTACTTCCCAACAACTCCCGGAACTCGCCGGCGCCCCGGACATCCGCCGGCCAGCCGCTAGTACCCCTGGTTCGTGATGCTGTAGCCCTGGGTGGTGGTCGTGGTGTGCGTCGTGGTCGTCGTTGGCTTGGGCGGAGCGACCACGGGCGCCGGTGCGGAGTTCGTCGTGACCGGCGGCGGGGCCGAGGTCGTCGTCACCGGCGGCGGGCCGCGGTGGCGGTGTGAGTCGTCGTCGGCGTCGGGTGGACCGCGCCTTGTGGTGATGCACCGTCTTCTGGGCCGTCGTCTTGGTCGTCGAGGTCGTCGTCGTCGAGGACGAGGTCGTGGCGGCCGGCGTCGCCGCCGCCGGGGTCGAGGTTGAGCTCGAAGAGGCTGAGTTGCCGCCGCATGCCGCCAATGCCACAGCGGCCAAGATCATGCAGAGCAGCGCTCTTTTCATAGAACCAACTCCCGTCCTGGATAGGAAAACGTTCAGCTTTCAGGGTACAAGACACCCCCGGCGCCGAAACGTTTCGCCGCCGGCGCAGGCACGCCGACACGCCCTCTGCCCGTTCCGCCGTCGGTCTCAGGGTAAGGTATTGACGCGGATGGAGGCATCTGAAACTTCGTCTGCTCCGCGGGACGCCGACGGCACAGCTGTGGGTGGGGCGGCAGCAGTCGACGGCGCGCCGCGTCCCGACACGGGCGCCGGCACCGCACGGAACGGCGGCGATCAGCCGGGGTCTCGGGCGGGCGGAACCGGGCTGGGGTCACGGTCGGCATGGATTCTCGTCGTCTGCTGCGTGGCCCAGTTCATGGTCATCCTCGACCTGAGCATCGTCAACGTCGCGCTGCCGTCGATCCAGTCGAGCCTGGGCTTCAGCTCGGCCGACCTCCAGTGGGTCGTCGACGCGTACGCGATCACGTTCGCCGGATTCCTGATGCTCGGCGGCCGCGCCGCCGACCAGCTCGGGCAGCGGCGGGTGTTCGTCGCCGCGCTGGTCCTGTTCTCGTTCACATCGCTCGTCGGCGGCCTCTCCACCACGAGCGAGATGCTCGTCATCGCCCGCGGCGTCCAGGGGTTCAGCTGCGCATTCATGGCCGCCTCGTCGCTGGCGATCATCACCTCGTCGTTCCCGCCGGGACCGCAGCTGCACCGCGCGATCGGGCTGTGGGCGGCGATGAACGGCGCCGGCGGCGCCGCCGGCGTGCTGTTCGGCGGGATCATCACCGAGCTCATCAGCTGGCGCTGGGTGCTGCTGATCAACCCCCCGATCGGGTTGGTCACCGCGTTTATCGCATACAAGGTCGTGGCCGATCGGCGCCGCGGCCAGCCCGGCCGCAGCTTCGACCTCGCCGGCGCGGTGACGCTCACCGTCGGCCAGATAGTGCTCGTCTACGGCGTCGTCCAGGCGGGCCTGCGCAGCTGGCACGCAGGGCAGGCGCTCATTCCGATCCTCGTCGGACTCGCGCTGCTCGCGGCGTTCATAGTGATCGAGTCGCGCGTGGCGTCCGATCCGCTGATCCCGTTCAAGGACCTGACGAAGCCGCTCAACGTCGCCAACGGGATCGTGGTGCTGTTCAGCGCGGCGCTGTTCCCGATGTGGTTCCTGAGCTCGCTGTACCTGCAGCAGGTGCTCGGACTCTCGCCGCTTCATGCCGGGCTGTGCTTCCTGCCGATGGCGCTGACGATCATGTTCGTCGCCCGCAGCGCCGGCAAGCTCGTCACTCGTTTCGGCGTGCGGGCAGTGCTCGGCGGCGGACTCACGATGATGGCGGCCGGGATGCTGCTGTTCACGAAGATCGCAGCCAGCGGCAGCCCGATCCTGTATGTGGTCCTCCCCGGGATACTCACGGCAGCGGGGATCGGGATGTCGATCGTGCCCTCGACGATTGCCGCCACCCAGGGCGCGAAGGAGGGCCAGGCCGGGCTCGCCTCGGGCCTCGTCAACACGTCCCGCCAGGTGGGCGGCGGCCTCGGCCTCGCCGTCCTGATCACGCTCGCGACGTCGATCACGAGCCACCTGATCGGCCAGGGCCACACCGTGCCCGAGGCTCTCACCGACGGCTTCCGGCTTGGCTACTTCATCGGTGCCGGTCTGTGCATCGCGGCCGCGCTGGTCACTTTCGCGCTCGTGCCGAAGATCGGTGCCGCGCAGGGCCCGATCACGCGACGGATCCCGATCGCAATCGGCGTAACCGGGGTCGTCGCCACGTTCGTTCTGGTCGCGTTCGCGTTCGGCGGCTCCCACGGCGCGCCGATCGGGGCGTACACGACCAACGACACCTACCGCTACGTCACCGAGCCGGGGCTCCATCCGCCGGTTATCCGGACGGACACCAAGACCGCCTCGAGCAAGCTCGCGCCCGGCTACATCTTGACGACGAACTTCTACAACCTCAGCCACCCGCCGATGACCGGCCAGAGCGGGCCGCTGATCCTGGACAACAACCTCCAGCCGGTGTGGTTCAAGCCGGTGCCGACGAGCGCGGTCACGGGCAACCTCAGCCTCCAGGTCTATAACGGCAAGCCGGTGCTGGCGTGGTGGCAGGGCGTGGTCACGAACACCGGCGCCACCGAGCAGGGCGAGTACGTGATCGTCAACAAGCACTACCAGACGGTCGCGACCCTGCACGCCACCGACGGCTGGGTGCTCACGCTGCACGAGATCGTGATCCGCGGCCATGACGCGTGGGTCACCGCGAACAAGAACCTCCCGATGGACCTGTCGAGATACGGCGGCGCCTACAACGGCGCGCTGATCGACTCCGCCGTCCAGGAATACGACCTGAGCACCGGCAAGCTCCTGCGGAACTGGGACGCGCTCGATCACATCCCGTTGAGCGACTCCCGCGCGACGATTCCCACCAACGGGTTCCCGTGGGACGCCTACCACGTCAACGCGATCAACCTGCCCGGAGACGGGTCGTTCGTGGTGTCGATGCGCAACCTGTGGGCTGCCTACAAGGTCAACATCGCCACCGGCAAGATCGAGTGGACGCTCGGTGGGCCGCACTCGAGCTTCAAGATCGGCCCCGGCGCGGACTTCCAGTGGCAGCACGACGTGGTGGTGTACCCAGGCTCGTCGCTGATCACGTTGTTCGACGACCACTGCTGCCAGCTCAACAGCGGCGGTACCTATGTCTCGCCGACCGCGGCCTCCCGCGGCCTCGTGCTCAAGCTTGACCAGAAGGCGCACACTGCGACGCTCGCCGGCGAGTACTCGCACGGCTCGAACTTCGACTCGGAGTACATGGGCAGCCTCCAGCCGCTCGCGAACGGCAACGAGTTCGTCGGCTGGGGATCCGCCCCGTTCCTCACCGAGTACAGCGCCTCGGGCGACATGCTCCTCGACGCCCGCCTCCCGGGATCCGACATCACCTATCGCGCCGAGGTGCAGCCGTGGGTCGGCCAGCCATTGACCCCGCCCGCCGGCGCCGCGCAGCAGCAGGCCGGGAGGACCACGGTCTACGCAAGCTGGAACGGGGCCACCCAGGTCACAGCGTGGCGGGTCCTGGCCGGATCCGGCGCCGGCGGCCACAACGTAGTCGCCACCGCGCGCAGGTCCGGGTTCGAGACAGCCATTCCGGTGAGTCGGAGCTACAAGACGTTCACGGTGCAGGCGCTGGCCGCCGGCGGGCGGGTGATCGGCACCTCAAAGCAGTTCGGCGTCGGCGGGTGACGGGCGCCGGGCGCGAGGATCCCCGGGGCTCGCTCGCCACCAAGCGGCCGACCTCCAAAGATGTCGCCGCCGCCGCCGGCGTTTCCCGCGCCACCGTCAGCTATGTCCTCAACGGCGCCGACGAGAAGCACCGGATCACGCCGAGGACCCGCGACCGGGTGCTCGACGCCGCCGAGCGCCTCGGGTACGAGCCCAATGCGGTCGCGCTCGCGCTGCGCGCCGGCCGCACCGCGATCGTCCTCGTCGAGATGCCGAACTGGCCGATCGGTCCTCCGGTCGCGGAAGCGATCAGCACGATGGTCGAGGCGCTCGAGCAGCTCGGCTACACGCCGCTGGTCCACTTCCAGCGCGCCGACCCGCGGAGCCTGGCGCGCGCCAGCCAGCGGGTCCACCCTGTCGGCGTGATCGCGCCCGGAACCGGGCTGACGCCCGAGGTCGTCCGGCAGCTCCATGCGTTCGGCGCGCGAGGCGTGGTGGCGTTCGACCAGCGACCGCTGCCCCACGTCTACACGTACGTGATCGAGCAGGCGCGCATCGGACGGCTGGCGCTCGAGCACCTCGCCGCCCGGGGCCACCGCCGCGTGCTGGCGCTGATGCCCGACGAGTCGGATCTGCGCCTGCTCGGCGAGGAACGGCTATCCGGCGCCAGCGCCGCCGCGGATGAGCTCGGGGTGTCGCTGCGCTCGGTGACGCTGCCGACCCGGCGGGACGCGCTCGAGCAGGCGCTGTCCGCCGAGCTCGAACGCCCGGAGCGCGCCAGCGGGATCTACGCGTTCAACGACGAGCAGGCCCTCGCGGCGCTCGAGGTGCTGCGCGACTGCGGCGTGGCCATCCCCGACGAGATGGCGCTGATCGGCTGCGACGACAGCCCGGCGGCGGAGCGGGTGCGGCCCCGGCTCACCACCGTCCGTTTCGACCAGCACGGCCGCTGGCGGGAGATCGCCCGTCACCTGCACGCGATGATCTCGGGCGACGGCGACTACCCGTCGATGACCGCGTCGGATCCGGCCGTCGTCGACGGCCAGACCACCTGAGCGACGGCCGACCACCTGAACGACGGCCACAGCCGCCCCCGTTTTCGGCCCGGAGCCATCTCAATGCCAAGATGCTTGACACGATTCAGCACTGGTGGTAGGACTCGGCCGCTGACGCCGCGGCACCGCGCGGCGGCCCACACCACGTCCAGGAGGAGAACGATGTTCGCGCCCCCAGCGCGCCGCGTTGTCGTTTCGGCGCTCAGTGTCGCCGCCCTCGCTCTGTTCACCGCGAGCACGGCGTCGGCCCAGCCGTGGACCGACCCCAGCCAGCCGCCGCTGACGCGTGCAAACGAGCTGCTCGCCGCGCTCAGCACCGACCAGAAGATCCACCTTACGCTGGGCAACTTCGCCGCCGCTGGCGAGCTTCGGCATACCGGCGCTGAGCTCCGACGACGGTCCCGACGGGCTGCGCAACCCCGGCACGACCGCGATGCCCTCCGGACAGGAGCTGGCGGCGACGTTCAACCGCGCGCTCGCGCATGCCTACGGGTCGGTCGTAGGGTCCGAGGCGCGCGGCGAGGGCTTCAACGAGTGGCTCGGACCCGGCGGTCGACATCGACCGCACGCCGCTCGCGGGCCGCCAGCCCGAGGCCGAGGGCGAGGATCCATTCCTGGCCGGCAACACCTCGGCGCAGGTGATCCTCGGCGCCCAGAGCCAGCACGTGATCTCGACGCTCAAGCACTACACGGCCTACAACCAGGACTTCGGCCGGATCGGGTTTGACACCGACGTCCCGGGCGTGAACACGCCCGGGATGAACGTGGAGGTGTCCGAGCGCGCGCTGCAGGAGATCTACGAGGCGCCGTTCCGCATCGCCGTGCAGGTGGGCGGGGTGGACTCGGTGATGTGCTCCTACAACCAGATCAACGGCAACCCGAGTTGCGAGAACCCGACGACCCTCGGCGATCTCAAGCAGGGCGACGGCTTCCAGGGGTTCGTGGTGCCCGACTTCGGGTTCGCGGTGCGCGAATCCGACCGCGGCCGCGCAAGCCGGCGTCGACCTGCCGGCCTTCCCGGCGCTCCCGGCCTCGATTGACCGCGCGGACTTCACCTCGGCCAGATCCCGGCCACGCGTCTGGACGACATGGCCCGCCGGATCCTGTTCGCGATCTTCGACTCGGGCGTGTTCGACAATCCGCTCCCGACGCCCTCGACCGAGGTCTCGACGCCGGCGCACCAGCAGGTGGCGACCCAGGTCGCCGAGGCGGGCACGGTGCTGCTCAAGAACGACCGGCACGCGCTGCCGCTCTCCAGGCACGACCACTCGATCGCGCTGATCGGCCCGACCGGCGACGACGCGGTGTTCGTCAGCGGCGGCTCGGCGGGCGTCCCGCTCGCCCCCGGCCAGGCGATCACGCCGGCTCGCCGGGGATCACCGCCCGCGCGGCGCAGGCGCGGCGTGAACGTCACCACGGTGCAGGGCTCGGCCGGCGACGTCGCCTCGCCGACGCTCGTCGACTCGTCGGTGCTGACGCCGAGCAGCGGCTCGGGACCGGGGCTCTCGGGCAGTACTGGAGCAACGGCGACTTCAGCGGCACGCCGGCGGTCACCCAGGTCGACCAGACGATCAACCTGAACGGGGCTCCGGCGAGTCTCGGTACCCCGGCGCCCGCTGGTGTGGTCGGCGAAGTGGACGGGCACGCTGACACCCGACCGACTCTGGTCTGTACCGGTTCACGCTGTCGGAGGCCGGGATCGCGACGCTCAAGATCGGCGGCCAGACGTTCGGCCCTGCCTACCGTGAGGCGACGCAGTTCGTCGTCGGCCCGCATTACGTGCTGCAGGGCACGGTGCGAGCTGACCGCCGGCCAAGCGGTGCCGGTCGAGATCGACTACTCGAGCAAGAGCGGGCTGTTCAGCCAGGAGATCCACTTCGGCTGGCAGACACCCGCCGCAGTCCGGGATCCCGGCGGCGGTCGCGGCGGCGCGCCAGGCCGAAGTCGCGATCGTGTTCGCCAACGACGCCCAGGGCGAGGGCATGGACCGCAATACGCTGGAGCTGCCGGGCGACCAGGACCAGCTGATCGAGGCGGTCGCGCACGCGAACCGTCAGACGATCGTCGTGCTGAACACCGGCGGCCCGGTGCTGATGCCGTGGCTGCGCGACGTCGCAGGCGTACTCGAGGCCTGGTACCCGGGCCAGCAGTTCGGCGCCGCGATCGCGGCCGTGCTGTTCGGCGACGCCAACCCCGGCGGGCGCCTGCCGGTGACGTTCCCGGCCAACGCAAACCAGGGACCGGCGCCGGCGAGCCAGCCCAACCACTACCCGGGCGTGAACGGCGTGGAGGACTACGACGAGGGCCTCGACGTCGGCTACCGCTGGTACGACGCCACCGGCCAGCGCCCGCTGTTCCCGTTCGGCTACGGGCTCTCCTACGAGCAGTTCGACGTCTCAGGCGTGCGCGCGTTCTACAACCGGTTCGACGGCAGCGCCGATGTGGTCGCCCGTGTACGCAACACCTCGCGGCGATCGGGACCGACGACCGTCGAGCTCTACCTCGAGTCGCCCGCGGCCGCCGCGGAGCCGCCCAAGCAGCTCAAGGGCTACGCGAACGTCACCCTCGGCCCCGGGCAGAGCAGGTACGTGGTCTTCCGCCTGAGCCCGAGCGACCTCGCGTACTACAACACCGGCCTGGGCAAGTTCACGGTCGCCCCCGGGCGCTACACAGTGCTCGTCGGCACCTCGTCGACGGCCCTGGACAACCGCGCCGGCTTCGAGGTTGGCCGCTCGGGACACTCGCGCTGATCTGGACTCAGGTGAGCGGGTCGCCGGCCCGCTCACCTGAGTCCACCCATGCCGTCCTCCACCGTCCGCGTCTCGAGCGCGCGCGCGAGGTCCTCGCGGGAGTGGATGTCGAGCTTCTGGTAGACGTGGCGCAGGTGGTATTCGATCGTCTTCGGGCTGAGGAACAGCGTCGCGGCCGCCTCCCGGGTCGTCCTCCCGGCGGCCAGCAGCAGCGCGATCTGCAGCTCCTGCGGGGTCAGATCGTCGATCGTGTCCGGGGTCGCGCCGCCGCACGGTTTCGCCGGTCGCGGCCAGCTCGGTATGCGCGCGCTCGGCCCACGGGCGGGCATCGAGGCGCTCGAACGTTTCGACCGCGGCTCGGAGCTGCGCGCGGGCGAGAACGCGGTTGCGGCCTCGTCGCAGGCGCTGCCCGTACGCAAGCCGGGTGCGCGCGGTCTCGAACTCGTCGAGCGTCTCGGCGTGATGGCCGAGCGCCTGCTCGAACAGCTCGGCGTGGTCGCGATCGCTGGCCAGCAAGGCGCGGGACCGCAGCGCCCGGGCCAGTGACCACGGCTGGCCCTTGGCCTCCGCGGCGGTCATGAACTGCGCCGCGACGACCTCGGCGTCGTTGACACGACCGAGACGGACATAGGCGTCGACGAGCTCGGCAGCGGGAGACAGATCCGCGTCGGTGATCCCGAGCTCGCGCACGAGCCGGCGCTGATCCTCGAAGTGCTCGGCGGCCCGCGCTGCGTCGCCGAGACCGAGCTCGAGCTCGCCAAGCGCGGCCGCCGCCCACACCTCGTACAACCGCGCTCCGAGATCGACCGACAGCTCGATCGCTTCGGCCGGCCAGAGCTCGGGTCTCCTTCTCCCGACCGCGCCGGGCCTGGAGCCAAGCCAGACCGGCGAGGCCGAACGCGAGATCGTTGCGCTGATCGGTCTCGCGTGCGAGGCGCGATCGCTTCCTCATAGGTGGACTCGGCGACCGCCCAGCGGTCGGTCGTGGCCTGGTCGCGGGCGAGCAGGAAGAGCACGAACGGAAGCGCGCCGAGCGCGGCGCGAGCCCGCGCGGTGTGGAGCGCCTGCGCGAGCGCCGACCGCCCCACATCGGCCCCACGCAGGAAGATCGGACCGAGCGTCAGCCACGGAAGCAACTGAAGGTCGTCGTGGAGCTCCGGAGCATCGGCCGCGAGCACAACCGCCCGGTGGAGCGCCTCGGCCCCGGCGGCAGCATCGCCCCCGAGGACCAGGGCCATACCGAGCGCCGTCTCCCCCATGAAGCGGGAGCGGATCGAGACGTCGTCGGTCAGCGCGGCATGCGCCCGTTCGGCCGCCGACAGCATCTCGGCCGGTTTGCCCGCGGCGAAGCAGGCGAGGGAGGCCTCGGCGAGCATCGCGACCGCGCGCTCCGGATCGGCGCGCGCCGCCGCGGCCGTCAGGATTTCATAGCCGCGCATGACCGGACCTCGGCGAATCGCGATCTGGCCCGAGAGCTGATCGATCATCACGGCGGTCGCGGTGTCAGCCGTGTGTCCGCGCGCCTCGTCGAGCAGCGTCCCGGCGCCCTCGGCCATCCCGGCGTGCCATCCGGTCTCCGCGGCCTCGAGCAGTAGGCGCGCTCGTCGTTCCCCGTCGCGAGCGAGCCTGGCGGCCCGCTCGAACGCGGCCGACGCGGTCGCGTACGAGCTGCGATCGCGGCTGCGGAGCCCGGCCTGCTCGAGCGCCGCCGACGCGGAATCGTCAGTGCCGACGGCGGCCGCGGCCAGGTGCCAGGCGCGGCGATCGATATCTCGGTCGGGCAGCGCGGCGGCCAGCGCGCGGTGGGCGTCGCGCCGCTCCTCGGTGGAGGCGGCGGCGTAGACCGCCGAACGAGCGAGCGGGTGACGGAACTCGACCGATCCCGCGTTCAGCGTGACCAGCCCGGCGCCCTCGGCGACCGTCAGCGCGGCTAGATCGACGCCGAGGCGGGGCGCGGCGCGCTCGAGCATCTGCAGGTCGCCGCTGTCGCTGGTCGCCGCCAGCACCAGCGCGCGGCGCGCGGCCTCGTCGAGCTCGTCGACGCGCCGCAGGAACGCGCGAGAGATGCGCGCGGACACGAGCACCGGGGCGCCCTCGGGAGCGAGGGCGAGGTCGCGCGCGTCGGCCGCGAGCTCGATCAACGCGAGCGGGTTGCCGGCGGTGGCTCCGTGGAGTCGCTCGGCGGCCGCCGGCGTCAGCCCGGGAAGGAGCGTCGCCGCCTCGCCGCTCGTCAAGCCCGCCACGTGCAGCGTCGGCAGATCGGCGCCGTCGAGCAGGGAATGGTCACCCTCGCGTACCGCGATAAGGACCGCGATCGGGTCGGCCACCAGCCGGCGGAACGCGAACAGCAGCGCCTGGGCGCTCGAGCGGTCGAGCCAGTGGGCGTCGTCGACCAGGACCGCCACCGGCCCCTCCTCGGCGTAGGCGGCAAGCAGGCTGAGCGTGGCCGCTCCGACCGCGAACCGCTCCTGCGCCGAGCCGCGGCGCAGCGCCAGCGCGCCTTCGAGCGCCACCGCCTGAGGTTCGGGGATCCGGTCGAGCATGGCCAGCGCCGGGCGCAGCAGCTCGAGCAGCGAGGCGAACGGGATCTGGGCTTCGGACTCGATCCCGCGTGCTGACAGGACGCGCATCCCGACGGCGCATTCGGTCGCGTGGTCGAGCAGCGCCGTCTTGCCGATCCCCGCCTCCCCCACGACGGCGAGCGTCGCACTCGTGCCCGCTCGCGCACGCTCGAGCGCGCGTTGAATCTCCGCTCGTTCCCTGTCACGACCGAGCAGCATCACTCGACGCGAGGCACCCGATGCGGCACGAAGCCGGCCCCCGGAAGACTAGGTGCCCCCCGGAAGCGACGCCGGCCACCTCAACCGTAGCCTCGCCCGAAACCGAGCCCAGGAGGGACACAGTGAGCACAATCGAGCAGCCGGTCGAGGTCGACGGCGACAAACTGATGCAGTTCGTATTCCGCGCGGTGGACGAAGTCGGAGCCGCGTTGAACGCGGCGCTGGTGGTCATGGGCGACAAGCTCGGCTGGTATCGGGCTCTGGCAGGGTCTGGAGGGCTTTCGCCCACAGATCTGGCCGAGCGCACCGGCTCGGCCGAACGCTACGTCCGGGAGTGGTTGAACGCCCAGGCGGCGGGCGGCTACGTCGACTATGACCCCGAAAGCGGTCTCTACAGTCTGCCACCGGAGCAGACGGTCGCGCTCACCGATCCGAATAGCCCCGCATACCTGCCGGGCCTGTTCCAGACCGCGGTCGGCTCGATTATCGACTCGCCGCGGATCACCGAGGTGGCCCGGACCGGCGCGGGGCTGGGTTGGGGCGAGCATGTCCACGACGTTCACGAGGGGTGCGAGCGCTTCTTCCGGCCGAGCTACAACGCCCACCTCGTCGCCGAGTGGTTGCCCGGGCTCGACGGCGTCGTCGACAAGCTCGAGCGCGGGGCGCTGGTCGCCGACGTCGGCTGTGGCCACGGGGCCTCGACGATCCTGATGGCCCAGGCGTTCCCGAACTCGAAGTTCGTGGGGTCGGACTATCACGACGGGTCGATCGAGACCGCGCGCCGCCGCGCCCAGGAGGCCGGCGTCGCCGATCGGGTCGCGTTCAACGTCGAGCCGGCGGCTAGCTTCAGCGGGACAGGCTACGACCTCGTGACGGTGTTCGACTGTCTACACGACATGGGCGATCCGGTCGGCGCCGCGCGTCACGTCCACTCGGCGCTCGCGCCCGACGGCACCTGGATGATCGTCGAGCCGAACGCCGGCGACCGCGTCGAGGACAACCTCAATCCGGTCGGACGCACGTATTACGGGTTCTCTACGCTCCTTTGTACGCCGGCATCCCTCTCTCAGGACGTCGGCCTCGCGCTCGGGGCGCAAGCAGGCGAGGCACGAATCCGCGACGTGGTGGAGGCGGGCGGCTTCACTCGCTTCCGCCGCGCCGCGGAGACGCCGTTCAATCTAGTGTTCGAAACGAGACGTTGAGCAGCACAGCACATCCGGATGTGACGGCGCCCGCGGGCTGGGGCGAGCTCGCGGGCGCCGTCGGGGGCGAGCAGACCCGCGCACGCTACCCCGACGCGGAGGGGTACGTGGACCGCGACGGGGTGCGGATCTTCTGGGAGCGCTACGGCGACGGCGAGCGGACCGTGCTCCTGCTGCCGACGTGGTCGATCGTGCACTCCCGGTCGTGGAAGATGCAGATCCCGTACCTCGCCCGCCACTGTCGCGTGGTGACGTTCGACGGTCGAGGCAACGGCCGCTCGGACCGGCCTGCCGGCGCCGAGGCGAACAGCACCGACGAGTTCGCCGCCGATGCGCTCGCGGTCATGGACGCCACGGCGACCGAGCGCGCGACGCTTGTGAGTCTGTCGTGCGGAGCATTGTGGGGAACGATCCTTGCCGCAAACCACCCCGAGCGCGTCGACGGGATCGTGTACATCTGCCCGGCGGTGCGGTTGGCGCCCGGCCATCCCGAGCGCGACGTCCCGTTCGACGAGCCGCTCGACACCGACGAGGGGTGGGCGAAGTACAACACGTACTACTGGAAACGGGATTACCGGGACTTCCTCGAGTTCTTCTTCCCCAAGTGCTTCAACGAGCCCCACTCGACCAAGCAAATCGAGGACGGCATCGGCTGGGCGCTCGAGACGACGCCCGAGACCCTCGCGGACACCACTCGTGGGATCGCCGTGCCGCGCGACGAGGACTTCGCCGAGATGTGCGCACGGGTCAGGTGCCCCGTGGTCGTGATCCACGGCGACCGCGATGAGGTCCGGCCGTTTCGGCAGGGCGAGGCGCTCGCGGAGGCGACCGGGGGCACGCTCGTCACGCTCAAGGGCGCCGGCCACATCCCGACCGCACGCGATCCCGTGAAGCTGAACCTGCTGATACGCGAGTTCGCGTGCCCACCGCCGCTCGCCACTCGCTGGACCCGCGCCGGATCGCGGCGCAGGCGAGCGCTGTACGTGTCCTCGCCGATCGGCCTCGGCCACGCCCGCCGTGACGCCGCGATCGCGGACGAGCTGCGCAAGCTGCACCCGGATCTGGAGATCGACTGGCTCGCCCAGCATCCGGTCACCGCCGTGCTCGAGGCGCGCGGCGAACGCATCCACCCCGCGAGCTCGCAGCTCGCGAGCGAGTCCGCCCACGTCCAGTCCGAATCCGGCGAGCACGAGCTCAACGTGTTCGAGGCCTTCAGGCGGATGGACGAGATCCTGCTCTCGAACTTCATGGTGTTCCACGACGTCGTCCGCGATCAGCCCTACGACCTGTGGATCGGCGACGAGGCGTGGGACCTCGACTACTTCCTGCACGAGAACCCTGAGCTGAAGACCGCGGCGTACGCCTGGCTGACCGACTTCGTCGGCTGGTTGCCGATGCCGGCGGGCGGCGCACGCGAGGTGTCGCTGACCGCTGACATCAACGCGGACATGCTCGAGCAGATCGCCCGCTACCCGCGCGTGCGCGATCGGTCGATCTTCGTCGGCGATCCCGACGACATCGTCCCCGGCGCCTTTGGCCCGGGGCTGCCGCCGATCCGCGAATGGACCGAGCGCCACTTCAGCTTCACCGGCTACATCACCGGGTTCGATCCCGCCACCGTCGCGGACCACGCCGCTCTCCGCGCCGAGCTCGGATACGACCCGCGCGAGCGGGTGTGCATCGTCACCGTGGGCGGATCCGGCGTCGGCGGCGACCTGCTCGGGCGCGTGATTGATAGCTTCCCGTTGGCGAAACGGAGCGTTCCCGACCTGCGGATGATCGCCGTCGCCGGCCCGCGAATCGATCCGCGGACGCTGCCGACCGCCGACGGGCTGGAGGTCCGGCCATATGTCCACGACCTCTACCGACACCTGGCCGCGTGCGACCTCGCGATCGTCCAGGGCGGGCTGACGACGACGATGGAGTTGACCGCCGGCCGGCGCCCGTTCATCTACGTCCCGCTCGAGCGCCACTTCGAGCAGAACCTGCACGTCCGCCACCGGCTCGAGCGCTACGGCGCGGGGCGCCGGATGGAATGGCGCGATTCGCCGCCGGACGCCATCGCTGCGGCGATCGCGCAGGAGATCGGCCGCGACGTCGACTACCGGCCGGTCGCGACCGACGGTGCGGCCCGCGCCGCGGCGCTGATCGCCGAGCTCCTGTAGATACGAAAGCGGCGGCCTCGTGGGCCGCCGCTCTCATGGTCGTTGGGGGGTTGGGGGGTGCGGGCGTTGGGGGCCCTACATCTACCTACGAGTTCGACCCGGACGACTGCGTCACCAGCTCGACCTCGTCCCAGACGGCTCCTGCACTTGAGATCTGGAGCTCGGCCTTCTGCACGACCGCTCCCGGCATCAGGTCGGCCGTCGTGCACATCTCGTTGGCCTCGTCGTTGTCGTTGTCGTTGTCGCCCTGGTTGTCGCCGCGGTCGTTGTCGCCTTGGTCGTTGTCACCGCGGTTGTTATCGCCACCGCCACCGTTGTCGCCGCGACCACGATCGTGGCTCTGCATCCCGGCGGGCTCCTGCTGCTCGCACCGGAGCTCGGTGGCGTTCGTGACCCGGCCGCTCGCCATGTTGCCGTCGGCCGCCTTGATCGTCAGCACGCCGTTCGTGAACGACACGACGGTGCCGGCGGGCAGGTTGTTGCCCTGGTTCCCCGCGTCGTGCCCGAACGTGCGGTGGTGAACCTGGGCGTGATGGCCGCGTTGGTGGTGATGGCGGCGATCGTTGTGCTTCGCGAGCGCCGTCGCCGGGACGAGCGCGATCAGCGCCGCGCTCGCGACGACGATCATCAATACCTTCTTCATCTCTGCTGGAACCTCCTTGCGCCGTGACCGGCGGCGACGCCTAGTTGGTGTCTTGTAAGGAGGAAGAGACGGTCCGCGTCAAAAGGTCACGGAATTCTTTTTTCGGGAGCCGGCTCGAGAAAGCGAACCCACAGTTCGCTTTTACGAGCCACCTGGTCAGCGACCGGATTCCGAGCCGCCGTCGTGACCGCCCGACCCGCCACCCGAGCTCCCCGAGACGCCCGAACCGCCCGAACCGCCCTCGCCGCTCGAGCCGCTGTCCTTGCCACTCGCGCCGCCGCCGCCACCCGAGCCGCCACCACCCTCGCCGGTGGCGCCACCGTCGCTGACCGTGTCGTCGTCCGCGGCGGCCGCGATTGGCTGGGCAACCGGCTGCTGCTCGCCGCCACCGGTCTGCGCCACCGAGCTGCCGCCCCCGTCGTCGCCGCCACCGGAGCCCGAACTCGCACCCGAGCCGTTCGAGCTGCCCGGGCCGCCCGAGGGACCCGGACCGCTGGTGCCGCCGACCTGGCGCGCGCCGCCGTCGTCCCCGACCGACGCGGAGCCGCCGCGCCCGGAATCGCTCGGGCCGCCACCGCCACCGCCACCGCCACCGCCACTGCCACCGCCACTGCCACCGCCACCGGCTCGACCCCGGTCCGGCCTCTCACCATCCACTTCCCCGCCGCGGCGCTCGAGGGTGGACCCGGCTACCGCCCCCACGGCGCGGGAACCGGCGGACGACAGCCCACCGTGCACCGCGGCGACCGTCGTCGCCGCCGCAAACTCAATTCTCGTAGCACCTCCGCCACCGCCACCGACGCCGCGCCCGGAGTGCGAGTGCGCGGTGTGCGCCACCCCCACGCGAGCCACGCGAGCCGTCGTCCGGTGGGGCCGGCCACCGTCGTGAGAGTCGACCACCGCGGCGCCGGTCGCGAGCGTGCCGGTCGCGAGCAGAGCTCCGAGCTTCAACGCCACGCCGCCCGAGGACGCCGCGCCGGCGCCGACACTGGCCGCGACATCGACCGCGCTCCCGTTGCCCGTACCGCCCGAGCCGGCGAACCACCGTGCCAGCGGCCACGGAGTGACAGCGGTGACGACGGTCCGGAGCTGTGCCCGCGCGCGGTGGACGAGCTGGCGCACCGCGCCCTCCGAGAGCCCCATCGCGCCTGCGATCTCGGCCCGGGGGCGCCCGTCCAGAGCGGTCCCGACGATCGCCTGTCGCTGACGGCTCGGCAGACGGGCCATCTCCGTCAGCGCGCCGATCGCGGTCGCGCGTTGCTGGACGATCTCCTCAAGCGTCTCGCCGCCGGCGGTCGTCTCTTCGAGCGGCACGAGCACCGGGGCCTGGTTTCGCGTCGCCGCGTTGCGGAGGATCTGGTAGAGCCAGCCCCGCAGGTGCCTGACCTCGGCGCCTGAGCGCAGGGCGGCGAACGCGCTCAGGAACGCCTGCTGGACGATGTCCTCGCCCTTCCCATCGGAGCTCAGGCGTCGCGCCTGCGCGAGCAGCTGAGGGCGATAGCGCTCGACGATGACCGCGAACACGCGCTCGTGCCCGCCGCGGGCGAGGCTGACCAGCCGCTCATCAGACTGCGACGTCAAGAACAGGTCCCCCAGCCTCGGACTCATATCTGGCCAGACTCCGGGAACCGGCCCGACCTTCCCGGATCGTGGACGACCAGTGCACGCCGGACTTGATACCAGCGGGAGTCCGGATCAGCCGCGCGCGGTCAGACCCGGGGCAGGCGACTTGATCGGCGCCCCGGCGTTGAACGCCCCCCAGCTCTGCGTCATGAAATGTGCCGTGGTGATCATCGAGATGTGCAATACGCGGTCGTGCGTGACATCGATCGCGAACCGGAGCCAGACGGTCCCGAGCCCCGGAATCCGGCTCACGGTCGCAATGTCCGCCCGGTCTCGCGCGCCCGAGTGCGCAGCGATCCAGCAGTTGCGGCTGACCGGCGAACGGCGTCCACCACCCGAGGTAGCCGACCGCCGAGAACGGCGGTCCGCCGCCACCGTACACGCCCTCCTCCCATAGCTTCTGGCCGGCTGTGCGGGTCCACTCGTGCACGCCGACGATCGTGGTGTCGCTCACCGCGCGCCCGTTGCGGGAAAGCTGGTAGGCGAATCGGTCGGGTGTACCGACCTGATACGCGGTGACCTCAGGCGGCCCGGCCCCGCTCCCGAGCGTCTCGTGAATCGCCACCGACTGAAGGCGCCGTTCGGATCGCTCGACCTGGGTGAGGATTCGTTGCGCGCTGGCTCCGGCGCTCGTCTGGGAGCGGATCGGCAGCGATACGCGATACACCCGGCCGCCTGACGCCACGTCGAGGTGGAGCGTCGCCGGCGATCCCGGGAGCGCCAGCCGCGTGCAACCGACGCCGCACCGGCCCGCGGGCGCGACGCCTGCAGCGCGCACCTGCAGCGCCGCAGGCCGCTCGAGCGCGGTGAGCGTCCGCACCTCGACGGTGATCCCGTGCGCATCGTGGCTCACGAGCGCGTTGACGATGTAGGGCCCCGCCTCCCCGGCGACCGACAGCTGGGACCCCTGAGCCGAGGTGTCGCGGGCCGCGCCCGCACGCACCGACGCCAAGGCAAGCGCTCGGGACAGATCGATCGGCGGCGCGTACGCCACCAGCAGCGCCGCCGCCAGGACGATGCCGGTCCCGAGGATCGGCTCGGAGGCCAGCAGTTGCCAATGGCGGCGCTCGAGGCGGCTGTCGTAATCCCGCGAGGCCAACAGCCGTGGCCGCAACCGCAGCGCGTGCTTGTAGGACAGCAGCGCCACCGCGCCGACGAGCGCGGTCTTCACGAGCAGCACCCGTCCGTACCCGTCCGTCCAGAGGGCCTGTGGCGTTCCGAGCTCGGTGGCGGCGTTGACGGCTCCCGCGATCACGAGCGTGATGAACGCCGGCAGCGCCACCCTGCCGAACCGCGGTAGCACGACCTCGACGATCCGCCTGCGGCCCGCGACGCCCATCTCGCGCAGGCGCGGAACCCAGGCGATCGCGAGGTTCACGATGCCGCCGAGCCACACCGACGCGGCGATCAGATGGACGAGGTCGCTGGCAAACGCGACGCCGCTGAGGTGAGCGGAGCTCGCGTGCCCGCCCGCGGCGACCGCCGCGAGCGCGAGCACGGCCGGCGCGCTCGCCCGACCGGGTGCGCCGCGCGCGGCGATCACCACCGACGCGAGCAGCATCGTGGGGACCGCCAGGCGGGCGTATCCGGCCGCATCCGAGAGGAAATATGCGTGCAGACCTCCTGCGCTGAACCCGCCGCCCGCGTGCGCCGCATCGGCGAGCGTCGCGACGAGCGAGCACACGACCGCCGCGGCTCCGATCCCGATCGTCACCCGCCATTGCCGGCGAGCGATCTCGTGGCGGCGGCCGTCCGGCACCAACCAGGCGCCGGGCTCGCCCGGCCCTGACAGCAGCGCGCTGCAGAACACGCCTCCGCAGAACAGGATCAGCGCCCCGTCGAAGACCGCGTCGAGCAGCGCGCGCAACCAGCCGCCGGCGGCGAGCGGTCCGGCCGGCGCGGACTCGGCCGGGCCTCGCACCAGCGCTCGCACGCCGAACGAGTACGAGCCCTCGGCGGTGTGCCCGTCGTCGGCCGACACCGTGCGCCACCGCAACTCGTACACACCGCGCGCGAGCCGGTGAAGCGGCCGCAACACGAGCCGCGTCTCGCCGTCACTCGCGACGGTTGCCCGAACCGCGGCGCCGGCGGCGGTCGTCAACTTCAGCGAGCTCAACGGGCGGTTCAGCGGCTCGCTGAACGTCGCCGTGATCGCCGGCGGCGAGCCGGCCAGCCCCGCCCCTGGGGTGGGGCTCGACGAGATCAGAAGCGCATGCGCGGACGCCGCCGCCGGTACGACCAGCAGGCCGAACAGCACGACGGCTAGGGCGCGCCGCGCGGCCACGTCACTGCACGGTCAGCGTTCCCTGCATGCCGGCGGCGCGGTGGCCCGGGACGCTGCAGTAGTACGTGTACGTACCGGCCTTGAGAGTCAGTTTCACGGTCTTGGTGCCGCCCATGAACGTCGGAGTTGCACCGACCACCGGCCCGTTCGTGCCCTGCTGCACTGTCAGGTTGTGTGCCAGCGGCGAGCTGTTGGTGAAACTGATCGTCACAGTGCCGGCCTTCGCGGTCAGCGTGCTCTTGGTGAATTTCAACGCGCCCGACGGATCCGCGGCGACCGAGATCGAGCTGCTGGCGGCGCTCGGCGCGCCCGAGGACGCCGCGGTCGACGTCGCAGGTGCGCTCGATGCCGTCGACGTGGCGGAGCTGCTGCTGGCTGCGCTCGCGGGCGTGCTGCTGCTACTGCTGCCGCTCGAGCCGCCGCACGCGCTCAGACCAAGCGCCACCGCGGCCACTGCGAGTGTGAGCATCGATGTTTTGCGCACGTGTCACATCTCCTTGCTGTTGAATCGATTAAACGGTTGACGCCGCGGGGTGCCGCGTCCTTCCCGTTCTCGGTTGTAGCGCACACCGCGCCGGACGGCCAGGGGCGTCCTATTGCCGTCCGTGCGCGCTAGTGGACCCGTCCACGAGTCCTACGACTCACGGACGAGCCCACTAAGAGACGACTTCGAGGAGCTCGGCCTCTTCGACTTCGGCCACGTCCGCCTGGTAGTAGTACTTCCCGCCCCGCAGCCACGAGGCGATCGCCGCGACCACGCAGCAGCCCGCGGCGAAGTAGAACACGGTGTGGATCCCGGTGGCGAACGGGTGGGAGACGAGCGTCGGGAAGAACTTGTGGCCGGTCAGGTAGGCGGCGGTCGCGTGCGGCAGGTGCGGGAGCGTCGGCGCGAGCAGCGTGCCCAGCGGGTTGTAGCCGAGGAACGACGCGAACAGGCTGCCGACCGGCGGGAGATGCGAGACCTGAGTCGCAGTCGCCTGCGGCACGCCGTGCGACGCGAGGCCGTGGTAGAGGACAGCCGGCAGGGTCGACGACAGGCCGACGATGATCAGGCTGAAGAAGACGCCGATCGAGAGCACCGAGGCCGAGTTCTGGAACGTTGCGGCCATGCCGGCGCCGGAACCGCGCTGATTGGGCGGGAGGCTGTTCATGATCCCGGTCAGGTTCGGGGCGGCAAACATGCCCATCGCGACGCCGATCAGGAAGATCACGAGCCCGAACTCCCAGTAGGTGAAGTCGACCGGCAGCGCGATCAGCAGCAGGAACCCGATCGCGGAGCCGATCATGCCGCCGGTGGCGAACGGCCGCGCGCCGAAGTGATCGGCCAGGCGGCCGGAGACCGGCCCGGCCACCAGAAAGCCGGCCGACAGCGGCAGCATGTAGATGCCGGCCCACAACGGCGTGTCGGCGAAGCCGTATCCGTGCAGCGGCAGCCAGATCCCCTGGAGCCACAGAATCAGCATGAACATCAGCCCGCCGCGAGACAGCGCCGCGAGGAACGTCGCCACGCTTCCGCCCGTGAACGCGCGGATCTTGAACAGGTCGAGTTGGAACATCGGCGCGGCGACACGACGCTCGATCGCAACGAACATCCCGAGAACGAGAACGCCGCCCACGAGCGCAGCAATCACACCCGGGGCCGTCCAGCCCATCGTGTGACCGCCATAGGGCAGGATCCCGTACGTGATCCCGACGAGCACCGCGATCAGCCCGACCGCAAATGTGACGTTGCCCCACCAGTCGATCTTGGCCGGGGTGCGAACGCCTCGATCCTCGAGCTTCAGGTACGCCCACACGGTCCCGAACAGCCCGAAGGGCACCGAGACGAGGAACACCAGCCGCCACGCCACCGGGGCGAGCACGCCACCGAGAACCAGTCCGATGAACGACCCGCCGATGGCGGCGACCATGTTGATCCCGAGCGCCAGTCCGCGCTCCTCGGCCGGAAACGCGTCGGTCAGGATCGCCGACGAGTTGGCCATCAGAAATGCCGCGCCGATCCCCTGTACGACGCGCATGATGATCATCCACAGCGCCCCGGCGCTGCCCTCCAACCACGTGACGGACAGCAGGATCGAGCCAAGGGTGAAGATCGCGAAGCCGAGGTTGTACATGCGCACCCGGCCGAATATGTCCCCGACGCGGCCGAGGCTCACGACCAGCACCGCCATCACCACCATGAAGCTGAGCAGCATCCACAGCAGGTAGCTCGTGTTCGACGGGACTAACGGATTCAGATGGATGCCGCGGAAGATCGCCGGCAACGCGATGATCACGATCGACTGGTTGATCACCGCCATCAAGATGCCGAGCGTCGTGTTCGACAGCGCGATCCACTTGTAGCGATCGGGGTGCGTCGCCGGGCGCCCGCCGTTCGGACTGGCGGCGCCGTTCGCGCTCGACGCGCCGTTCGTGGCGCTCACCGCGACAACCTCTCGATCAGCTTGTCGAGGATCTCGACCGCGGCCGCGAGCGTCTCGACCTCGGAGTCGTCGAGCATCGCCATCTCCTCGTGCAGAAGCGCGCGGTACTCGGCGCGCAGTTGCTCGAACACGCCCGCGCCGGCCGTGGTCAGGCTGACCAGCACCGCTCGCCCGTCGCTCGGATCGGCGACCCGCTTGACCCAGCCGCGCTCCTCGAGGCGGTTGACCAGGAGCGTGATCGCGGGCTGCGTCACCCGCTCCTCGGCCGCCAGTTCGGTGATCCGCCGCGGCCCGGCGGCGCTGAGGTTGCGCAGAACGCCGACCTCGGTGCGGGACACGCACACGCTGCTCCGGGTCAGGAACAGCCGCGACAGCGCCGAGCTGCGTTGCGGCAGCGCCTCGGCAATCTCGTCGAGCTGGCTGCTGCGCTTCGTCCCGACCCGCTCCATCAGGCGCTTATATTACCGGCTAATGTGAATTGGGAGCGGCGCGCTCGCCCAGATAGCTCGCGGTGAGCAGTGCGTTGTCGGCCCGCAGGCGCTCGGCGCTGTCGCTGGCGACGAGCTCGCCGTGTGAGAGGACGTAGCCGCGGTCGGCGATCTCGAGCGCGAGGTGGACGTGCTGCTCGACGAGCAGCACCGCGGTCCCGTAACTCGACGCGAACTCTCGCACCACCGGCAGAAGGCGCTCGACGATCACGGGCGCGAGGCCGAGGCTGAGCTCGTCGACGAGCAGCAGCCGCGGACGCTTGTTCAGCGCCCGAGCGATCGCGAGCATCTGCTGCTCGCCCCCCGACAGCAGCCCCGCCCGCCGGCGACCCAGATCGCGCAGCGCCGGGAAGTGGGCGAACGCGGCTTCGAGCTCGGGGCCTTCGTGCAGCCCGTCGAGGCGGAAGTGCTCGTTAACGGTGAGCCCGTAGAAGATTCCACGGCCCTGGGGGACGTGCACGATCCCCCTACGGACCCGGGTGGTCGGAGACACGCCGGCGAGGTCCTCGCCGGCGAGCCGCACGCGACCGCCCATCGGCTTGAGGAGCCCCGAGATCGTCCGCAGCGTGGTGGTCTTGCCGGCGCCGTTGGCCCCGATCAGCGCGACGACCTCACCGGACGACACGGTCAACGTGAGCTCGCGAACGACCGCCGCGCGGTCATATCCGGCGCTCAGCTGCTCGAGCTCGAGCGTGGCCGCGCCGGAGCCCTCCCCTGCCGCGGTGCTCGTCACGCGCCCGGCCTGCCCGTCGGTTTTGATCCGGCCGACGCCCACGGCTCGCCGAGCTCGAGTGGCCACCGCGCCGGCGGAATCGTCGATACGTCCTCGAGCGCCCAGTCCGATCCGGCCGCCAAGGCCGCGTCGCGGCGGAACTCACGAGGCGAGCAGCCATACGCCTGGCGGAACAGCCGGCTGAAGTGCGGTGCGCTGGGAAGTCCCCAGCGACTGGCTATCGCCGAAATCGGCTGATCATCGAAGGCGGGATCGAGCAGGTCGCGGCGGCAGCGATCGAGCCGCGCCGACCGAATGAAATCGCACACCCGGAGCCCCTCGGCCTCGAACACCCGGTGCAGGTATCGGGTCGAGATGAAGCACGCCCGGGCCAGCTCCTCGGGGTTGAGGGTCGGGTCGCTCAGCCGCGCCTCGATGTACGCCTGAGCGTGAATCAGGAGCTCGGCGGTCGACCGCGGGCGCGGCACCCGCGACGCGTCGAGGTCGACGTACAGCCGGCGAACCAGGTCGATGACATGCTCGGCCAGTCCGGTGTCGCAGCTGGCGATGCTGCCGTCGGCCAGGCCGTTGGCGGCCTCGCAGAAGAACCGGGCCGCCAGCCTCGGAAGCCCCGCGTCGCCGGGGATCGTGACCGCGGTCAGGCGCGAGACCTTGCCGGCGTGCTTACCCAGCGCCGACTTCGGCACCCGCAGGACGAGCAGGTCGAAGGGCGCGTCGGCGCGGAAGATCGCCGGCTGGGAGGTGTCGTAGGTGGTGATGTCGCCCGGACTGAGGGCGGTGGCCCGGTGCTGCTGGGCGCCGTACAGCCGGCCCCGGAGCAGCAGCGACAGGTGCAGGCACTCCGGATCGCCGGCGGCGATGTCCCGAGGGGTCCGCCGCATCGTGTTGGGGCCCGCGGCGATCCGGTACACGCCGAGCGACCCGAGATGGTCGGCCCACATCCGCGCCCAGAACCGGTCGTTCGAGTCGGTGCCGATGTGCAACGGGTGATAAGCGTCGCACGCCGACTTCGCCCAGAAGTCGACCCGGTCCGAGGCCGGCACCGCATTGGTGTCGATCATCAACGTCATCGTGCGCCAGAACGGCTCCTTGGCTTGTGCAACGCCTGTCTCTCCCTCGACGTTGTGGGCAGCCGGTCGGCACTCTACTACCGCCTGGGGCACCATTCGATGAGTGCACGGTTTGCGTTCGGTGAGTTGGTGGTCGTCCCCGCCGGCGCATCCGACACCACTTGTCGTTCAGCGCACAGCCGACGGCGGCACGTTGCTTCTGCGCGCACTGTTCCCCCGGCGCGCTGCCCCCGGGTAGCGGCGCGGGCCTAGCATCGCCCCACTTCACAATCCATGCCAGGGAGGAGGAGCGGACATGGACCGAATCCTTGCGACCCATACCGGGAGCCTGGTCCGGCCACCCGAGCTGTTGGCGTTTCTCGCGGCCAAGGAGAGGGGGCAGGAATACGACGAGGAGGCCTATCAGAAGTGCCTGCGTGAGTCGGTGATCGACGTCGTCCGCAAGCAGGTGCAAGCGGGGATCGACGTCGTCGACGACGGCGAGATGGGCAAGGCCAGCTGGATCACCTACCTGTACGAGCGGGTCAGCGGCCTCGAGGTGCGCCCGATCCATATCGAAGGCGCGAGCATGCTCCCGCCGAGCCGCGATCGTCAGGCGTTTCCGGGCGCCTATGCCGCGCTCGACGCGCTCGACGAAGCCGCCGTGCGCGAGAGCAACGCTGCGGCGTCCAACGCGCTCCCCGACGAGGAAGCCGCGGCTGCAGGCGCGGGCGTGGCGTGGGTGTGCACCGGCCCGCTCAACTACGACCGCACCGCGCTCGACCGCGACATCGCCAACTTCAAGGCAGCGCTGTCAGAGCACGAGGGCGTCGAGGGGTTCCTCCCGGTGGTGGCGCCGGCGAGCGCCTACTGGCTCCAGAACGAGCACTACGCCAGCGACGAGGAGTTCGTGTTCGCGCTCGCGGATGCGCTCCACGAGGAATACAAGGCGATCGTCGACGCCGGCCTGCTCGTCCAGGTCGACGACGCCGTGCTGATGCACGAGGCCGACACGATGATGTCGCGTGGCGAGTCGTGGGACGACTACCGGCGCTGGGCCGACCTGCGCGTCCGGGCGCTCAACCACGCGCTGCGCGGCATTCCCGAGGACCGCATCCGTTACCACGTCTGCTGGGGCAGCTGGCACGGGCCGCACGCGTTCGATCCGCCGCTTCGCGACGTGGTCGATCTGCTTCTGGCGGTGAACGCGAACACATACGCGATCGAGCAGGCCAACTCCAGACACGAGCACGAGTGGCGGGTGTGGGAGGAGGTGCCGCTTCCCGAGGGCAAGAAGCTGATCCCCGGCGTGGTCACGCACCACACCAACGTGGTCGAGCATCCTGAGCTCGTCGCCCAGCGGCTGACCCGCCTCGCCGGTGTCGTCGGCCGCGAGAACGTGCTCGCAGGAACGGACTGTGGTTTTGCGCAGGGAGCATTCATCCAGCGCGTGCACCCCGAGATCCAATGGGCGAAGCTCGCCGCACTCTCGGAGGGCGCACGCCTTGCTTCAAGGGAGCTTTGGGGCGCAACCGCGGCGGTCTGAACGACCCCGCGATGAAGCGCAAGACATTTCCACAAGGAGGAGAACGTGACCACGCAGGCGTCTAGAAGGCTGCTCGGAGTTGCGACGGCGATCGCCATCTTGATCGTCGCGGCGGGCTGCGGCAGCAGCAATAGCTCGAGCTCATCAACCGCGGCCGCGGCTCCCAGCTCGAGCTCGAGCTCGACGAGCGCGACGGCCACGACACTGCCGGCCACGTCCGGCGCCGGCGGCGCAGGGTCGGCATCGGTGACCAACTATCTGACCTACGTCGGCGGTAAGGCAGGCGCGGCGAACCCGTCGCTCCCGCCGGTGACGATCGGGTTCGTCAACCAGCAGGGCGGCTCGCAGGCGATCGGGCCGCTGGCGACGACCGGGGCGCAGATCGCGGTCAAGTACATCAACACCGAACTCGGCGGGATCGATGGCCATCCACTCGCGCTGAGCACCTGTTTCATCCGGTCGGCCGAGGAGGAGGGCACCACCTGCGGCCAGCAGTTCCTGGCGAACAAGTCGATCTCGGTGATCGACGAGGGTGCGGTGGCGATCGGCGACCAGTCTCTCCAGTCCACGATCGGCGCGACCAAGCCGGTGATCGTGGGAGTCGCGGTGACCCCGATCGACGGTGCCAAGGCGAGCAACGTTGTCCTGTTCGGCGACGCCACCCACGTGCTCGGCCCGTTCGGAACCTACGCCCAGCAGGTCCTCCACGCCAAGACCGCCGCGCTCGTGTACCCGAACATCGCGGGTATCACCGAGGGCGCAACCGCGATCGCCAACTCGCTGCAGCAGGTCGGGGTCAAGGTCAAGAAGGTCGGGTACGACGAGAGCCAGACCGACCTGATCGGACCGCTGACGAGCGCCGGCGCCACCACCGCGGATCTCGTGATCCCGTACAGCGACTCCTCGGGCTGCGTGAACCTCGCCAAGGGGCTCAAGCAGCTGGGGATCACCGACACGAAGAAGATCCTGTCCGCGCCGCTCTGCCTGAACGGGCTGGTGGCGGCTGGCCTTGGCGGCGACTTCCCGATCTGGACCTACGCGATCGCCAGTTCCCTGTATGGCGATCCCACCGACCCCGGGATGCCCGCGTACATGAAGGTGATGGCCAAGTACGGAACTCCAGCCGTGGCCCCCGACCCGTGGGTGATCGTCACCTTCGGCCAGATTCTCACCACCGCCCGGTTCCTGAACCAGCTCGGCTACGGCCACATCACCCCATCGGCGGTCCTCGACACTGCCAAGGCGTTCAAGGGCCCGGTGGCGCTCGGCGCGCCGTCGCTTGATTGCGGCAAGTACCCGACCGCGCCGGGCATCTGCAACGACAAGACGCAGTTCTTCCTCTACAAGGGAAAGCACGTGTTCGTCAAGACGGCGGGATGGCTCCAGCCTCCGTCATGAGCGAAGAAATGGTGGCCCCTCACCGAACCCGTCAGGGTTCGTGAGGGGCCGCTGACGTGCAGCAGATCCTGCTGTTCAGCCTGCTCGGGCTCGGCTCGGGTGCGCTGATCGCCGGCATCGCGCTCGGCGTCGTACTGACCTACCGCGGGTCGGGGATCATCAACCTCGCCACCGGCGGCGTGGCCATGTTCGCGGGCTACGCGTTCTGGGCGCTGACCACGGATCTGCTGCACCTGTCGACCGTGCCGGCGCTGCTGATCAGCCTGGTGATCGTGCTGGCGCTCGGCGTGGCGATAGAGCTCGTCGCGTTCCGGCCGCTCCGCACGGCGCCACCGCTGGCGAAGCTCGTCTCCTCGCTCGGGGTGCTGCTCGTGCTGCAGGCGTCGATGCTGCTCGCGTTCGGCACGACCCAACAGCCCGAGCCCAACGTGCTGCCGCAGAACACGGTGAAGCTCCTGGGCGCCGTGATCCCGGTCGACCGGTTCATCTTGACCGGGATCGTGATCGTCCTCGCGGCGGCGCTGACGGCGCTCTACCGCTTCACGCGGTTCGGGCTCGCGACGCGGGCGGCTTCGGAGAACGAGGTGGTGGCGATGCTCGGAGGGCTGTCGCCTAACCGGCTGTCGATGGTCAACACGCTGCTCGCCTCGGCGATCGCCGGCGGCATCGGGATTCTCGCGGCATCGATCACACAGCTCGACACGGAGACGCTGCCGCTCCAGATCGTGCCGGCGCTGGCGGCGGCGCTGATCGCCGGCTTCACCTCGTTCGGGATCGCGTGCGCGGCCGGAATCGGCCTTGGAATCATCGGCTCGCTGATCCAGTACGTCACGGCCCTCTCGTGGTTCCCGACCTCGGGCGGCGTCGCCCTCCCGGGCGTGTACGAGCTCGTCGTGTTCGTCCTGATCGTGTTGTTCATGTACCTGCGCGGCGCCAGTCTGCCCAGCCGCGGGGAGCTCGTCGAGCAGCGCCTGCCCGAGGCGCCCCGGCCCCGCAGGCTCGCCGTGACCGCGCCGGTGCTGGCCGCGGTGTGCGCGATCGCGCTCGTAGTCCTGCCGTTCGACTTCCGCGAGGCGCTCGTGAACACGATGATCGGGACACTGATCGCGCTGTCGCTGGTCGTGATCACCGGGTTCGTGGGACAGATATCGGTCGTGCAGCTGACGCTGGCCGGTGTGTCGGGGTTCGCGATCTCCCACCTCGCGGTGAACGCCGGCATCGGGTTTCCCCTCGCGCCACTGCTGGGCGCCGGGGCGGCGCTGATCCTCGGCCTGATCACGGCGGCGTCGGCGCTGCGCGTCCGGGGGGTGAGCCTGGCCGTGGTAACGCTCGCGGCGGTCGTCGCGATCACGAACTTCGGTTTCATCAACACCACCTGGGGCGGTGGCCAGACCGGTTCCCCGGTACCCGAGCCGACGCTGCTCGGGCTCGATCTGGGGCCGCGCGCAGGGTTCCGTGGACTCGACGGAAACCTCCCGAGCCCGGTGTTCGGTTGGGTCGTGCTAGCGGTGACGGTGGCGCTGTGCGTCCTCGTCGGGCTTCTGCGCCGGGGGACGCTCGGACAACGCATGCTCGCGGTGCGCTCCAACGAGCGCGCCGCCGCGGCCGCGGCGATCGACCCGCGCGCCGTCAAGTTCGTCGCGTTCGGGATCAGCTCGGTGATCGCCGGCCTCGCCGGCGCGCTGTACGCGTACAACTTCAGCTCGGTCAGCGCCGACCGGTTCGATCCGTTCACCGCGCTGAGCCTGATCGCGTTCGCGTACGCCGGCGGCATCACGCTGATCTCGGGCGCCGTGTTCGCCGGGTTGATCTCGACCCAGGCGCTGTTCCCGTACGCGCTCGACAAGTGGTTCGGCATCAACGGCAACTGGTTCCTGCTGTTCGGCGGCGCGATCCTGATCATCACGCTGATCCAGAACCCGGAGGGCGTCGCCGGCGCGTTCTACAAGAAGACGCACAAGCGACGGACGGTCGAGCCACCCACACACGAGCCGGCGGAATCCGGCGCAAAAGGCGTCGGCGCGCGAGATGTGGAAGAGCCGGATTCCGTTAAGGGAATTCGGCGCGAAGACCGTCCGTCACCCGGACGTGTTGGAGCCGAATTCCCCGTTCTGTCCGTCAGCGGGCTGTCGGTCTCGTTCGGCGGCGTGCACGCGCTGAGCGAGGTCGATCTCGAAGTCCGCGAGGGCGAGCTGGTCGGCCTGATCGGACCGAACGGCGCCGGCAAGACCACGCTGATCGACGCGATCACCGGCTTCGTGCCGTTCACCGGGCGGGTCGAGCTCGACGCGGAGGACATCAGTTCGCTGCCGGCGTATCAGCGAGCCCGCCGCGGGCTGGCGCGCACGTGGCAGAACACGGACCTGTTCGACGACCTCGAGGTTGGCGAGAACGTCGCAGTCGCGGCCGCGGGACCGCTGCGCGGAGGGACCCCCGAGCGCGCGGACGGCACCGACACACACCCGGGGCAGGTCCTCGAGCTGGTGGACCTCGACTGGGCGGTGGAGGCGATGCCCGATCAGCTGTCCGAGGGGACCCGCAAGCTGGTCGGGGTCGCCCGGGCCCTGGCCGGAGGTCCGCGCCTGTTGTGCCTGGACGAGCCGGCGGCAGGACTGGACGCGCGCGAGAGCGAGGAGCTTGGCCGCACGCTGCGCGGTCTCGCCGACCGCGGTCAGACGACGCTGCTGATCGACCATGACATGGGGCTCGTGCTGAGCATCTGCGATCGCGTGGTCGTGCTCGAGTTCGGCCGCGTGATCGCCGACGGCCCGCCGGATACCGTTCGCCAGGATGAGCGCGTCATCGCCGCCTACCTCGGTGGCGGCGCCGACCCCAGCCTCTCGAGAGGAGGAACCCATGAGTCACCGTAGTCTTGAAGAACTGCTCGGGAGCGTCGTCTCGCCGGTCGAGATGCTGCGCAACGCCCAGGCCGGGCCGAACGCGTATCCGGGCGTTCCGGCCGAGTACACCAACTGGCGCGACGAGCAGTGGGCATGGCAGCACACCTGCGTGCTCTACAACCAATCGTTCCACATGGCCGACCTGGCCGTGGAAGGACCGGACGCGATGACACTGCTATCGCGGCTCGGGGTCAACACGTTCAACAACTTCGACGTCGACAAGGCCAAGCAGTTCGTGCCGTGCACTCCCGACGGCTACGTGATCGGCGACGTCATCCTGTTTCACCTCTCGCCCGAGGAGTTCAATCTGGTCGGTCGCGCGCCGGTGCTGAATTGGGTCACCTACCACGCCGAGACGGGCGGTTACGACGTTCAGGTCACGCTCGATCAGCGCTCGGCGATGCGAACCGACGGGAAGCGCAAGAGCTACCGCTTCCAGGTGCAGGGGCCGCACGCCATGGACGTGATCGCGAGGGCGCTCGGAACGCAGCCACCCGAGCTCAAGTTCTTCAACCTCACCACCGCGCAGATCGGGTCTGTCACCGTCCGGGCCCTCCGGCACGGCATGGCCGGCCAGCCCGGGTGGGAGCTGTTCGGCCCGTGGGAGGACTACGACCCGGTGCACGCGGCGATCGTCGCCGCCGGCGAGGAGTTCGGCCTCAGGCTCGTGGGCGGCCGTGCGTATTCGTCGAACGCGCTCGAGTCGGGCTGGATTCCCTCCCCACTCCCCGCGGTCTATTCGGGGGACGAGCTGCGGGCTTACCGCGAGTGGTTGCCGGCAACCGGCTACGAAGGCTCGGCCTCGATCGGCGGCAGCTTCGTCTCGCCGCGCATCGAGGACTACTACTTCACTCCGTGGGATCTCGGCTACGGACATCTGGTGAAGTTCGACCACGACTTCATCGGCAGCGATGCGCTCGAGCGAATCGCCGGTGCCGACCATCGGCACAAGGTCACGCTGGCGCTTAACGACGATGACGTCGCGGATACGATCGCCACGATGTTCGGCAAGACCGACCGCGCCAAGTTCATCGACTGGCCCTCCGCGGTGTACTCGATGCACCCGTTCGACAGCGTGACGGTGAAGGGTGACACGGTGGGCGTGTCGACGTGGATCGGCTATACCTACAACGAGGGGAAGATGCTGACGCTGGCGATTCTCGACGCCGACTACGCCGCGCCCGGCACCGAGGTCACGTTCGTCTGGGGCGAGGAGAACGGCGGCACCTCCAAGCCGACCGTCGAGGCCCACGTCCAGCGCGAGCTCCGCGCGATCGTCAGCCAGGTTCCCTACGTCGAAGCGGTGCGGAGCGGCTACGCGCCTGAAAGCTGGCGTTCCGCGCGCAGCTGACTGCCGCTCACTGCGTCACCGGGGCCTCAGGCGGCGCGTCTTTGAGGTGGTGCCCAGCGGTAAGGCTGGCGCTCAGCTTGATCGCCCTGACCGCGCCGGTCGCGCCGGCTTGCAAGGTGATCCCGACCGCGAGCACGAAGATCCCTGGGATCAGCAGGACCTTCGAGCCAAGCATCAGGATGCCCAGCCGTCCAAGCAGGTAGGGCGGCGTGCATACCGTGGCGCCGATCGCTCCTCCCACCGCGCTCGTCGTCAGCTTGTCGCGTCTGGACTGCCTCGGCTTTCCTCCGATCAGCCGGGCCGGGACGGCGACGTAGGAGACCATCATCAGCCCGACCACGATGCTGAGCGAGATCGCGAACCACGGGTGCCCCCAACGCGTCACGATCATCGTCGCGAACGCGAGCAGCGCGCCGACGACGGCCCCCGAGACGAGGATCGGGGTCAGGTGCCCCCGGGCCTGCGTCACTCCGGGCCGGACCTCCGGGCGGCCGGGCTTGGCGATTGCGAACGCGAACACGGCATTGAGCAGGAAGCTCGCCATCGTCAGCGCGATTATCACCAGGCAGATCGGGATCAGGATCGGACCGCGGATCACGTGAAACGACTTGCCGTGGAGCACGTGCGCCTTCAGGTCGAACATCGCCAGCCAGATCCACATCGCGGGGAGGATCGTCACCAGCGTCAGCCGCCAGTTGGAGACGAGCAGCCGGAGCCCGTCGAATAGCAGCACGAACGCGCTGACCGCCAAGGCGAGCGGGGCGAAGATGCGCCGCGACCGGCTCAGACGGAGGATCGCCTCCTCGATCTTCGCCTCGTCGTTGTTCTGAATCGCGGTGATCAGCGATTTGATGCGGACCACGAGTGGATCCAGGCGCCGCCCGAAGCTGACCATCCAGGAATTCTCTCGCAGTCCTATCCGGGCGCGCTGGAACGCGTGGACCCCGACTGCGGACTTCGCAGCAGCGCCAGCGAGCGGCCGATCAGCGTGACCGGCGCCGACGGGTCGACGGCGCGGCCGGCGCCGTCCGACGTGCTCGTGTCGACCTCGACCTGCCACGCGAGCCCGCGGAGCGACTCGGGCACGGTGAACTCGAGCGGCTCCCACCATGCGTTGAGCATGATCAGGAAGGGGTCGTCGGGGCGCGTTTGGTCGCCGGTCGCCCCGCTCAAGGCCACGGTCACCGCCCTCGCGTATGCCGCACCCCAGTCCTGCCCCGTCATCGGCGCGCCGTCGGGGCGGTACCAGTCGAGGTCGTCACGACCGGTCTCGGGCGCGGGCGCGCCGGTGAAGAACTGGCGACGCCGGAACACCGGGTGCCGTTCGCGCAGACGACACAGACGCGCCGTGAACTCGACCAGGTCGTCGTTCGCCGAGGTGGCGCTCCAGTCGAACCAGGAGCTCTCGTTGTCCTGGCAGTACGCGTTGTTGTTGCCGCCCTGCGTCCGCGCGAACTCGTCGCCGCCGAGCAGTAGCGGCACGCCTTCGGAGAGCATCAGCGTCGCGATGAAGTTCCTCCGCTGCCGAGCCCTCAGCGCGAGGACAGCGGCGTCGTCAGTGGAGCCCTCGACCCCGCAGTTCCAGCTGCGGTTGTCGTCGGTTCCGTCCCGGTTGTCCTCGCCGTTGGCTTCGTTGTGCTTGCTGTTGTAGCTCACGAGGTCCGCGAGCGTGAAGCCGTCGTGCACGGTGAGGATGTTCACCGAAGCCGCCGGCCGACGGCCGCCGTGCCCGTAGAGATCTCTCGAGCCGCTGATGCGTGTCGCAAGAGCCGGAAGCGCGCCCTCTGCTCCTCGCCAGAAGTCGCGCACGGTGTCTCGATACTTCCCATTCCACTCGCTCCATCCGGCCGGGAACTGTCCGACGTCGTAGGCTCCGATATCCCACGGCTCGGCGATCAGCTTCACCTCGGACAGGATCGGATCCTGCCCGACCGCCTCCAGGAACGATCCCTGCGGGTCGAAGTCGCTGGCCCCGCGTCCGAGCGCGGCCGCCAGATCGAAGCGGAAGCCGTCCACGTGCATCTCCTGCACCCAGTAGCGCAGCGCGTCCATCACCAGCCGCAACGCCTGAGGCTGGTGGAGGTCGACCGTGTTGCCGCAGCCGGTGTCGTCGACGTAGCGGGCGCGGTCGTCGGCGAGCCGGTAGTAGGCCGCGTTGTCGATCCCTCGGAAGCACAGCGTCGGCCCCCATTCGCCGCTCTCGGCGGTGTGGTTGAACACCACGTCGAGGATCACCTCGAGCCCGGCCGCGTGCAGGTCGCGGACCATCCGGCGGAACTCGTCGACCTGGCCGCCGCCGTCGCCGCTCGAGGAGTACTGGTTGTGCGGAGCGAAGTAGCCGATCGACTGGTATCCCCAGTAGTTGTGCAGCCCGCGCGCCACGAGTTGGGCGTCGTGCACGAACTGGTGGACCGGGAGCAGCTCGACCGCGGTCACGCCGAGCCGCTTGAGGTGCGACACGGCGGCCGGATGCGCCACGCCGGCGTACGTGCCGCGCAGCTCCTCGGGCACGCCGGGATGGAGCTTCGTGAACCCCTTGACGTGGACCTCGTAGAAGATCGAATCCGCGATCGGACAGCCCGGGCTTCGATCCTCGCCCCAGTCGAAGTCCGCTGCCACGACCACCGAGCGCGGAACGTACGGCGCCGAGTCGCCGCCGTCGGCCAGGTCCGGATCGTCGGACGCGTGCCCGAACACCGAGGGGTTCCACCGCACCTCGCCGGCGACCGCACGCGCATAGGGGTCGAGCAGCAGCTTGGCCGGGTTGCAGCGCGCGCCCGAGGGCGGATCCCAGGGCCCGTGAACCCGGAAGCCGTAGCGCCGGCCAGGCGCTACCCCGGGCACATACCCCTGCCACACGAACGCGTCGCCCTGCTCGAGGTCGTACCGCGTCTCCCGCCCAGCGTCGTCGAATAGGCACACCTCGACGGCATCGGCAACGCTCGAGAACAGGCCGAAGCTCGTGCCGGCGCCGTCGTGCCGGGCACCCATCGGTGCCCGCGCGGCTGGGTCAGCCCGTCGGCTTGTCGACTCTAACGCCATGGTCTCGAAGGGAGACTCGCTCGGCGCCCCACCGCCCGCAAGGAGGCGCGCATGTAGGCCAGCCGGAGGTTGGCATCCGTATCGGTCCGCGGAGATGATCTGAGCATGCGCCCCGGCGACATCTTCGCACCCCCGCCGGTGCGACGCGCGACCAAGCTATCGGCCTACTGATCGGCGCTGGGCTCGCCGCCGGTCAGTCGTGGGTCGCGCCGGGAGCGGGCTCGCGTCCCACCGCGATCGAACGCTGAAGCTCCTCGAGCTGGGACCTCAGGTCCCGGTTCTCGCGTTCCAGAAGCACTACGCGGCGCCGCTCGGCCACGAGATCCTCGGCCATCTTGCGCAGCGCACGCCCAATGCGCTCGGGTCCGACCTCGTTCACTTTGCGTGAGAGTCGCATCGGCCGGCGATCAGGGTCAAGAGGGTCGACACCCATTCTGTCGGGAAGCTGTTACCACTATTTCCGCGCACGGGCCCAAGGCTCCCGGCGGGACACCGGTGCGCACCCGGCGTCGCCGTGGTGCGGACACCGTTGCGTGACCGCCCGGCGATGGTTGAGACTGCACGCGACATGGCTGCGCGGCCGCCCACCGCCAACACCCCCGAACACACGCGCCTCGAGCAGGCTCGGCAGGGGACCGCACCGTGGAAGGCATGGGGTCCGTATCTGTCAGAGCGTCAATGGGGCACGGTCCGCGAGGACTACAGCGCCGACGGTGACGCCTGGAACTACTTCACCCACGACCACGCGCGGTCGCGGGCTTACCGTTGGGGCGAGGACGGGATCGCGGGAGTGTCCGACGAGCGCCAGCGCCTGTGCCTCGCGCTCGCACTCTGGAACGGTGCCGACCCGATCCTCAAGGAGCGGATGTTCGGGCTATCGAACGGCGAGGGCAACCACGGCGAGGATGTCAAGGAGTACTGGTTCTACCTCGACAGCACCCCGACCCATTCCTACCTCAAGTGCCAGTACAAGTATCCCCAGCGCGCGTTCCCGTACCTGGATCTGCTGGAGACGAACGCGCGGCGCGGCAAGCAGGACATGGAGTACGAGCTGCTTGACACCGGGGTGTTCGACGACGACCGCTACTTCGACGTCGTCGTCGAGTACGCGAAGGGCGCCCCGGACGACATCCTCATGGTGGTCACCGCCTCTAACCGCGGACCCGACGCCGCGACGCTCCACCTCCTGCCCACGCTGTGGTTCCGCAACACATGGTCGTGGGGCGACGATGTCCCGAAGCCGACGATGGCCGCGATCGACGATCGCACCGTCCGTGCCGAGCATCACGAGCTCGGCGAGTGGCTGCTCTCTGCCGACTCCTCCGCTGCGCTCCTCTTCTGCGAGAACGAGACCAACAGCCAGCGGCTGTTCGGGACGCCGAATTCCTCGCCACACGTGAAGGACGGGATCAACGACTTCGTCGTCGGCGGCTCACAGAGCGCCGTCAATCCCGAGCGGACCGGCACGAAGGTGGCCGCTCACCACGTGCTCGAGGTGGCGGCCGGTCAGAGCGCCGAGATCCGCGTCCGGCTCACCGCCGCCGGCGGCTCGCCGGGCGGCGAGTGGCGAGCGGCGCTCGGCTGAGCAGCGAGTTCGATCGGGTGATGAGCACTCGCCGCGCCGAGGCCGACAAGTTCTACGCCACGGTCATCCCCGAGAGCCTCGACGAGGACCGAGCGATGGTTATGCGCCAGGCGCTCGGCGGCCTGCTGTGGGGCAAGCAGTACTACGAGTACGACGTCCACCGCTGGCTGGCCGAGCACGGCGCCGATCCGTGGCTGCCCGGCGCAGCAGCGAGCCCGGTCCGGAACGTCCCGTGGTTCCACATGATCGCCGGCGACATCATCTCGATGCCGGACAAGTGGGAGTACCCCTGGTTTGCCGCCTGGGACCTGGCGTTCCACTGCGCACCCTTGTCGCTGGTCGACGTCGATTTCGCCAAGGAGCAGATCGAGCTGCTGCTCAAGACCCGCTACCAGCATCCGAACGGGCAGATCCCCGCGTACGAGTGGAACTTCAGCGACGTCAACCCGCCGGTGACGCCGTGGGCGGCGCTGTTCGTTTACGAGCGCGAGGCCGCGATCCGGGGCGCCGGCGACCACGAGTTCCTGGCCCGCGTGTTCGACCGCCTGATCGCGAACTTCACGTGGTGGGTCAACCGCAAGGACCCCGATGACCGCAACCTGTTCCAGGGCGGCTTCCTCGGCCTTGACAACATAGGCGTGTTCGATCGCTCTGCGCCTCTCCCGGGCGGAGGCACGCTCGAACAGGCCGACGGGACCGCGTGGATGGCCCTGTACTGCCAGTGGATGCTCGCAATCGCGATGGAGCTGGCGAAGTTCGAGCCCGCGTACTCCGACATGGGGCTCAAGTTCATCGCCCACTTCATGTTCATCGCGGTCGCCTTGAATCCGCCCCGCGGCGACGTCGGGCTGTGGGACGAGGAGGATGGCTTCTACTACGACGTGATGCGGATGCCCGACGGCACCCAGATCCCGCTCAAGGTGCGCTCGCTCGTGGGGTTGCTGCCGCTGTGCGCCGCCACCGTGTTCGAGCCCGAGACGCTCGACCGCTTCCCCGAGCTGCTCGAGCTGCTAGCCGATTTCATCGAGCGGTTCTCCGATTCGCTCCCGGAGCTGACACATCTGCCGGGGGCGAGTCCCGAGGGCCGGCGGATCACGCAGCTGGTCGACGAGGACCGTCTGAAGCGGATCCTGACGATCATGCTCGACGAAAGCGAGTTCCTCGGGCCGCACGGCATCCGCGCGATCTCGCGCCGCCACCTCGATCACCCGTACGTGTTCGACTGGGGCGGCCAGGAGTACAACGTGCACTACCTGCCTGCCGAGTCAGACACCGGGATGTTCGGGGGCAACTCGAACTGGCGCGGGCCCGTCTGGTTCCCGATGAACCTCGTGATCTTGCGCGGGCTGATTCAGCTCCACCGCTACTACGGCGACCGCCTGAAGGTGGAGTGCCCGACCGGCTCGGGCAACGAGATGAACCTGCTCGAGGTCGCTGGCGAGATCGCCGCGCGCTTGTCGGCGACATTCCTCGACGACGAGGACGGACGCCGGCCCGTGTTCGGAGGGATCACGAAGTTTCAGGGCGACCCGCACTGGCACGACCTGATCCCATTCCACGAGTACTTCCACGGGGACAACGGCGCCGGTATCGGCGCCAGTCATCAGACGGGCTGGACCGGGATTGTGGCGCTGCTGCTCGCGTTCGGGGGCGGGCTGGCGCCGAACCCGGCCGCGATCGCGGTGGTGGCCGACTAACCGCGTTCCGCAATCCCCTGCAAACCCGCCACGAGAGGACTCGTAATGGGCGAAGTCACACACCAGACGATCAGACTCAGCAAGGGCAAGCACACGTCCAAGGAACACGGCGCGTGCGTGATGGAGCTGGCCTCGATGCTCGCCGACGAGCCGTTCAGCGACCATCCGGCGGCGGTGTGCCCGGTCATCGGTTCGGTGCTGCGCGCGTACAACGACTCGATCGACGAGCGCCGCCGGCAGGACCTGTACGCCTACGCGGCCAAGGTCGTCGACAGCCGCGGATCGGCTGAGCTCGAGCGCCTGCGCACCGACCACGTGACCGACTGGATCGCGAAGCCGACGAGGCTACACTGGACGCGCTTCCTGTTCCCCCCGCGACTGCTCGCGATGAGCCCGAAGCCACCGCTCGACGTGCTCGGCGCCGGCGCGGTCCGCTCGCTGACGATCCACGACGATCGCACCCACGCGAAGATGCTCGCGCTGATCGATGACCTGCTCGTGATGGGCGCGCCCGAGCGCGCGCCGTCGGACGCCGGCGACGCCCACACGCCCACGTCGAGTGAGCCGGAGCACACGCCCGCCGCTTGACCGACCCCGCTTCCGAGCCTCACCCCACTCCCGACCCTCCGCGGATTCCGGCGTCGGCGGGAGCGTTGATCCGCGACCCGCGCGGCCGCCTGCTGATCCTGAAGCCGACGTACAAGAAAGGGTGGACGATCCCGGGCGGCCAGATCGACCCGGACGGCGAATCCCCGTGGGACGCCTGCCGCCGCGAGACCGCGGAGGAGTGCGGACTGGTCGTGGAGCGCGGCCGGCTCGTGTGCGTCGACTTCCTCACGCCGAAGTCGAGCCGACCGGGCGGGGTGCGCTTCCTGTTCGACTGTGGGACGTTCTCGTATACGACCCTCGCCGAGGTCCGGCTCCAGGAGTCAGAGATCGAAGACCACCGCCTCGCCGAGCTCGACACGGCGCTCGAGCTGCTGAGCGGCCCGCTGCGCCGGCGCCTGTCGCAATGCGCCGGCGCTGAGCGGTGCGTGTACCTCGAGAACGGCCGCCCGGTCCCGGGCGTCGCGTGAAGAACGCGGCGACGCGGTTCAGGCCGGGACGGCCACGGACGCCGCGGGCGCCTTCGGCCTGAACGGGCGCAGCTGCTCGTCGCCGGCGCCGACCACACCGTAGGACCCCTCTGGCACCTCGTTCCAGGCTCCGGGGAGGTCACCGACGGGCTCGGAGACCACCAGTCGTGAATCGTCGGAGATCTCGAACAGGATCTCCCGGTCGGGAGCGAGCTTGCGGACCGCCTCGAGGTTGCGGCTGTAGAACAGCGTCCGCGACTTGCCTTCGCTCGAGTAGCGGAACGCCCACATACGCTCCCCGTCGGTAGTTGCGATCGTGCCCTGGAACGGGAACTCGACGCCCTTGCGGCGACCGACGTCTTCGACCAGCCCGATCGTGCGCGCGACGGCGTCCGCCGGGTCGTCCTCCAGGCCGAATGTCAACGCCAGGTAGAACAGGATCTCGGTGTCCGCGGTACCGGAGACCTCAGGGAACAGCGATTCGTCGATCGCCAGCAGCAGGTCTCGCCTGACCCTGGGGAGGTCGGCGACGTATCCGTTGTGCATGAACAGCCAGCGGCCGTGTCGGAACGGGTGGCAATTGGTCTGCTGAACGGGCGACCCGATCGCCGCCCGGATGTGTGCGAAGAAGTGCCCGGACGTGATGTGCCCCGCGAGCTCCCTGAGATTCTGGTCGTTCCAGGCAGGCTCGATGCTGTGAAACACGCCCGGGGTCGGCCGGTCGTCGTACCAGCCGACCCCAAATCCGTCACCGTTGGTCGTCTCGGCGCCGAGTTCGGAGTGCAGGCTCTGGTCGATCAGCGAATGGACCGGCGAGTACAGCGCCGTCTCCAGCAGGATGGGTGAACCGGAGTATGCGAGCCAGCGACACATCGGAGGGTTCCTTTCGAGCGGACGAGTGCCGGGATAGCCTCGCCCCCGGCCAGCCGGCGGGCAAGGTGGTGTGCACGTGTCGGCCCGACAGGCCGACATCCAAGCGCGTACCAATTTGCCGCGGCGCGGTTAACAGACTCGCACGCGCCCGCGGACCGAGGTACCGCGACCTCGGCGCCCGGTGATCTCGAGCGCCCCGCCGACCGCCTCGATGCGATCGCGCATGTTGACGAGCCCGCTGCCGGATCCGTTGTCCTCCAGGTTGAACCCGACCCCGGTGTCGTGAACCTGGAAGCAAAGAAATTGTCCGTCTCGTGAGAGCGTCACCATCGCGGTCGCGTCGGGACCGGCGTGCTTGACGACGTTCTGGATCGCCTCGAGGCAGCAGAAGTAGACCGCGACCTCGACCTCCTCCGGATAGCGCGCGATTCCGCCCGCCCGGACCGAGACCGCGAGTGGCGAGCTTCGCGCGGCCGCGCTGAGCGCCTCACGGAGGCCGCATTCGTGCAGCAGTGACGGATAGATGCCGCGCGCGAGCAAGCGGAGTTCCTGCAGGACGTCGTCCATCTGGCGCCCGAGCGATGCGAGCGCCCGCTCGCCCCGCTCCGGATCCTCCTTGATCGTCTCCGCCGCGATGTCGAGCTTGATCCGCAGACCCACGAGTTGCTGCTGGACGCCGTCGTGGAGGTCGCGCTCAAGCCGCCGGCGCTCGTGGTGGGCCATCTCCATCAGGCGGATGCGCGACGAGGCCAGGCCGGCCGTCGAGGCCTTGAGCTCGGCCTCGGCCTGGGTCTTCTCCAACCGGATCACCGCCGCGGCGCCGGCGGCCTGGACGAACGATTCGTAGCCCGACAGTTCCTCGTTGTACATGACCGCCGCCAGGGGCTCGTGATCGCGCTCGATCCACGTGATCGCCGTGTCGTCCGGGGGCTCGTCAACGGGGACGCCGGCGGAGTCCACGTAGGTCCGCCGTCCCGGCCTGCGGTAGGCGACCTTGAGCGACGGATCGCGAAGCGCCGCCGCCATCAGCGCCTCCGGGTCGGCCGCGGGCATCCTGGCCAGTTCGCTCACGAAATCCGCCAGCGCCTGACCCATGAACAGGCGCTCGTTGGCCAGCCCGGCCAGGATCGCCAGCGGGAGGACGGCCACGAGGCCGATGTAGATGAACCCGAGCGTCGTCCACACGTGCAGCCCCAGGGCGTGGAACAGAATGCTCCCGGTCAACAGGACGGCGGCAGCGGCGGCCGTGAGCAACACCGGCGCGAGCGAGCGCCGCACGGGCGCCGAGGCGGCTCGTGCCCGGCGCGCCAGCAGCACCGGGGTGCCGCACGAGAGTGCGAGCCAGGCCAGCACCATCGCCGCCTGCACGGCCGTGACCGCCTCGGTGGCCGAGCCCACAGAGAACACGTTGTCGGGGCAGTGGGGACCGCATTGGAGCAACGGAGTCCTCAGCGGGGGCTGGAGCGTCATCGCGACCCCGAGTAGCCACAGCACCGCGAGCGCGCCCCCGGTCAGCCACAGGAACCGCAGTTCGGTGCGCGACGGCAGATGCCCTGTGGGATGGGCCAGGACCAGATACGCGAACACCAACGGCATCAAGCCGGTGAACGCCACTCCGACGCTGAACAGCAGGCGGTTGCTCGATCCGTTCAGCAGCCACAGGGCCGAGAGCAGCCCGACGACGATCAGCAGCCCGCCCATCCGCGCCTGGATTCTGCTCGTCTGCGCGTACAGCCCCGCTGCGATCAGCGCCGCGATCATCACGACCCGTATCTCAACCGCGAGGCCCGCCGGCTCCGCGGCGGGGTTCCCAGAGGTCAGAAACCCGACGGCCGCGGCCGCGCACGCGCCGAGCGCCGCGACGCCGGCGACCCTGAGCGCCACCGGCATCGACGTCCACTGCCGCGCGACCCCGCCCTCGATGCGCTCGAGAAACCCGCGCGCACCGTCGGCGCGGGACGCCGCCGCCGCCGGCTCGGCACGCTCGAGCGCGGTCCGCTGAGACTTGCTGGCGGCAATCTCAGAACTCACGACTCAAACCAGATCCCTGATCGATGTCCTGTACGCGGGCGGCGCATACGAACACTAGGTTGCTAAGCAACACTCCTGCAAACAGTAGTCGTTAGGGATCTTCCGCCTGTTGCCGTCGGGTTGCAATGCCCCGGGGCGCCTTCACCCAGATGAGATGATGCCCGTCGGGGCGCCGCGGAGCACGATTCTCCGAGCCGGTTTACGCCACCGAGGGACGCAATATGACTACAGCCGTCGGATCCCGCCCGCGCACGAACGCCACCGGGGAAGCGCAGAACGATCAGCAGGCCGCCGACGCGTTCGTGATCTTCGGGATCACGGGCGACCTCGCCAAGGTGATGACGTTCCACTCGCTCTACCGCCTCGAAAAGCGAGGCCTGTTGAGCTGCCCGATCGTGGGGGTCGCGGTCAGCGACTGGTCGGCCGAGGACCTACGCAGCCATGCTCGCGCGGCGATCGAGTCGTCCGGCGAGCAGATCGACGACGCCGTGTTCGATCAGCTCATCGGGCGGATGTCGTACGTGAGCGGCGACTTCGACGACGCCGCGACGTTCGAGCGAGTCGCCGGCGCGATCGGCGGCGCGAAGTGCCCTGTGTTCTATCTCGAGATCCCGCCGTTCCTATTCGGCCGCGTGATCAAGGGGCTGAGCGAGGCGGGGTTGACGAAGACCGGGCGGGTGGTGGTGGAGAAGCCGTTTGGTAATGATTTGGAGTCGGCGCGGGAGTTGGCGGCCGAGATCCACCAGTACATCGACGAGTCGCAGCTGTATCGGATCGACCACTTCCTCGGGAAGATGGGTCTCGACGAGTTCCTGTACCTGCGGTTCGCGAACTCCAACCTCGAGCCGGTGTGGAGCCGTAACCACATCGCCGCGGTCGAGATCACGATGGCGGAGAGCTTCGGCGTGGAGGACCGAGGGCATTTCTACGATCCCGTCGGCGCGCTGCGCGACGTCGTCGTGAACCATCTCATGCAGCTTCTCGCCGCGGCGGCGATGGAGGCACCCGCCGGCGACGACGCCGACACGCTCAAGAACGCGAAGTTCGCGCTGTTCCGCTCGATGCCCGCCGCCGACCCCGCGCATTACGTCCGCGGGCAGTACGACGGCTACCTCGACATCGACGGCGTCGCGTCCGGGTCCACGACCGAGACGTATGCGGCGATGCGGCTCGAGATCGACAACTGGCGGTGGGCCGGCGTTCCCTGGTTCATCCGTACCGGGAAGCGACTGCCGGTCACCCAGACCGAGGTGCGGCTGGTCTTCCACCGCCCGCCGCGTCTCGGCTTTCTTCCGTCGCTCGGGAACCGCGCACCGGCCCAGAGCCAGCTCGTGATCAAGCTCGATCCGATCACCGGCATCCGTCTGATGCTCGACGCCCATCGAGCCGACAAGGGCGGGCCGCAGGAGATCACCCTCGACATGGAGTTCGCGCAGGAGGGTGGCGAGGGGCCCACCCCTTACGAGGTGCTCTTGCTCGCCGCACTCGAGGGCAACAGCGCGCCGTTCACCCGGCAGGACAGCGTCGAGGAGGCGTGGCGGATCATGATGCCGCTGCTCGAGCATCCGCCGCCGGTTCACCCGTACGCGCCGGGCTCGTGGGGACCCAGTGAGGCCGATCAACTCGTGCACGGCGTCGGCGGCTGGCACGGACCGTGGGTGGTGTCATGAGCTCGACCAAGGCCAAGAAGAACGCCCAGCGCGACGGCCACGCAGCCGCGGTCGCCGCGGCCACCGGGACGGTCGTCTCGATGCCGCAGAGCACCGGCGGGCCTTCGCCGTTCACGCCGATCGCCGAGTACGCATTCCTGTCGGATTGCCACACCGGGGCACTGGTCGCGCCCGACGGGGCGATCGACTGGCTGTGCATCCCGAGGTTCGACTCGCCGAGCGTGTTCGGGTCGCTGCTGGACCGCGGAGCCGGCGCGTTTCGCCTCGGCCCGTTTGGGATCAACGTGCCGAGCGGCCGGCAGTACGAGCCGGGGACGAACACGCTGATCACGACGTGGAAGACGCCGTCGGGGTGGGCGACTGTGCACGACGCGCTGACGATGGGTCCGCGTCGCGGGGAGGACACGATAACTCCGCATACGCGCCCGCCGACCGACGAGGACGCCAACCACGTCCTGGTCCGGACCGTCAAGTGCATCGACGGCAGCGTCGAGGTCGAGCTCGTGTGCGAGCCCGGGTTCGATTACGGTCGCGCGCTGGCGACCTGGACTCTGACGCCGGATCGCCACCGTGCCGACGCGAGCGGCGCCGGCCAGGCGATGCGGCTGCAGACGGACATGCTGCTCGGGGTCGAGGCGAATCACGTCCGCGCCCGGCACGTGCTCCACGAGGGTGAGGAGCTGTTCTGCGCGGTGTCGTGGGATGACGACGCGCCGGTCCCGAGCACCGTCGAGGAGGCGAACGACCAGCTCAAGGCGACGACACGGTTCTGGCGCCACTGGCTGTCGCGGGCCCGCATCCCCGATCACGAGTTCCGTCCGTTGATTCAGCGCTCGGCGCTCGCGATCAAGGGGCTGACGTACATGCCGACGGGCGCGACCGTCGCCGCGCTGACCACCTCGCTGCCCGAGACCCCGGGTGGGGAGCGCAACTGGGATTACCGCTACACCTGGATCCGCGACTCGACGTTCACGCTGCAGGCGCTGCATTACCTCGACCTCGATTGGGAGGCCGACGAGTTCATGCAGTTCATCGCCGATCTGGAGCGAAACGACGACGGCGGCCTGCAGATCATGTACGGGATCGACGGTCGTCGTGACCTGACCGAGGAGCTCCTGAAGGATCTCTCAGGCTACGACGGCGCGAGCCCCGTGCGCACCGGCAACGGCGCGTTCGACCAGCGCCAGAACGACGTGTTCGGCGCGGCGCTCGACTCGGTTCTGTTGCACACCCGCCGCAGTCAGCGGTTGCCGCGGCGACTGTGGCCGCTCATCCAGGCGCAGGCCGAGTGCGCGAAGTCGGTCTGGAAACAGCCGGACCAGGGGATCTGGGAGGCTCGCGGCAAGCCCCAGCATTACGTCTCATCCAAGCTGATGTGCTGGGTCGCGATGGACCGCGCCGGAAAACTCGCGGACATACGCGGCGAGAACGCGCTGGCCGCGGAATGGAGCGCGGTCGCGGCGGACATCAAGGCCGACATCCTCGAGCACGGGGTCGACAAGCGCGGCGTCCTGTGCCAGCACTACGGGACCGAGTCGCTCGATGCCTCGACACTCCTGGCCGCGCTTTTCGGGTTCCTTCCCGGCGACGACAAGCGGATGCGCGCGAGCGTGCTCGCGATCGCCGATGAGCTGACCGAGCACGGGTTCGTGCTCCGCTACCGGACCGACGAGACCGACGACGGTCTGTCCGGCAAGGAGGGCACGTTCGTGATCTGCTCGTTCTGGCTGGTCTCGGCGCTGGCGATCATCGACGAGATGCAGCGTGCTCGGGATCTGATGACGCGTCTGGCGAAGGTCGCGTCCCCGCTGCGGCTGTACGCCGAGGAGTTCGACGTGGAAACCGGCCGGCACCTCGGGAACTTCCCGCAGGCGTTCTCGCACCTCGCGCTGGTCGAGGCGGCCGGCCGGATCATCCTCGCCGAGCGCATACAGGAGCTGGGCGCATGAGCGACTACGACGTGATCGTGATCGGCAGCGGCGCGGGCGGCGGCACGCTCGTGCGCCACCTCGCGCCGTCGGGCAAGCGGATCCTGCTGCTCGAGCGCGGCGGTTGGCTGCGTCGCGAGCCGCAGAACTGGCTGGCGCAGGACGTGTTCGTCGACGGCCGCTACGTCTCGCCTGACACCTGGTACTACGCGGACCTGACGCCGTTCGCAGCCGCAGGTGCACTACTACGTCGGCGGCGCGACCAAGCTCTATGGCGCCGCGCTCTATCGCCTGCGGGAGCGGGACTTCGGCGAGCTCCAGCACCACGACGGGATCTCGCCGGCGTGGCCGATCGCCTACGAGGACATGGAGCCGTACTACACGAAGGCGGAGCAGCTGTACCAGGTGCACGGAGCGCGCGGGGAGGATCCGACCGAGCCGCCGGCGAGCGGCGCCGTATCCGTTCCCCGCGGTCTCGCACGAGCCCCGGATCCAGCAGCTGTCCGACGATCTGGCCAAGGAGGGCCTGCACCCGTTCCACGCGCCGTGCGGGATCCTGCTCGACGAGAGCAACCTCCCTACAGCAAATGCGTCCGCTGTCAGAACTGCGACGGCTTCCCGTGCGTCGTGCACGCCAAATCGGACGCCGAGGTCATCTCCGTGCGTCCCGCGCTCGAGTACCCCAACGTCACGCTGCTGACCGGCGCCGAAGCGGTGCGGCTCGAGACCAATGCCGCGGGCACGGAAGTGACGGGCGTGGTCGTCAACGTCAACGGCGGACAGGAGACCTTCCAGGGGAACATCGTGGTCGTCTCCTGCGGGGCCGCGAACAGCGCCAAGCTGCTGCTCGCCTCCGCGACCGACGCCCACCCGCACGGGCTCGCCAACGGCTCGGATCAGGTCGGGCGCAACTACATGTTCCACAACAGCCAGGCCGTGCTCGCGCTGTCCAAGGAAGAGAACCCGACGGTGTTCCAGAAGACGCTCGGGGTCAACGACTTCTACTTCTCAGGCGGCGAGGACTTCGAGTTCCCGCTCGGCAACATCCAGATGGTCGGCAAGTCCCAGGCGCCGATGTTCCGCGGCGAAAAACCCGGCGAGACGCGGTTCGCGCCCAACTGGTCGCTCGAACAGGTCGCCCGTCACGCCGTCGACTTCTGGCTCTCCACCGAAGACCTGCCCTCGCCCGAGAACCGCGTCACGCTCGCCCGCGACGGCAACATCGTCATCGCCTACAAGGCCAGCAACGACGAGCCAAAAGAGCGCCTGTTCGAACAGCTCAAGGCGATGCTCGCGAATCTGGGCATGCACCACGACCACCTGCTGCCGCACCACGCCTACCTCAAGAACGAGATCCCGGTGGCGGGCTGCGCCCACCAGGCCGGGACCTGCCGGTTCGGCGCCGACCCCGACAGCTCGGTGCTCAACGCCAACTGCCGCGCCCACGAGGTCGACAACCTGTACGTCGTCGACACGAGCTTCTTCCCGAGCATCGGCGCGGTCAACCCGGCGCTGACCGCGATGGCGAACGCGCTACGGGTCGGCGACCACCTGCTCGAGCGGCTCGGCGCGACCAGCCGCAACCGGAGCCCGCCCATGCCTGAGGACCAGTACAAGCACCGTGTCGTGATCGTCGGCGGCGGGTTCGCCGGCCTCGGCTGCGCGCAGAAGCTCGCCGACCACGACGACGTCCACGTCACGCTGATCGACCGCAACAACTACCACCAGTTCCAGCCGCTGCTCTACCAGGTCGCGACCTCGCAGCTCGCGGGCACGCGACATCGCCCACTCGCTGCGCGACGTGTTCGCCGACGAGGACAACGTCGACGTGCACCTCGCGGAGATCACCGGCGTCGACACCGCAAGCCGAACCGTGACCACCGACGGACGGCGAGCCTGGACCGGCGACGCGCTGGTGCTGGCCGCCGGCTCGCAGCCGAACTTCTTCGGCACCCCCGGCGCCCCCGAGCACTCGTTCCCGCTGTACTCGCTCGACAACGCCACCCGGCTGCGCTCGCGGATCCTCGGGCTGTTCGAGCAGGTCGACCGCGATCCGTCGCTGGTCGACCGCGGCGCGCTGAACATTCGTCGTCGTCGGCGGCGGCCCGACCGGCGTCGAGGTCGCCGGCGCGCTCGGCGACATGATCAAGGTCACCGTCCCGGGCGAGTACCGCCACCTCGACCCGACGCAAGGCGCGCATCTGCCTGCTCGACTTCGGCGACGCGCTGCTGAAGCCGTTCTCCGACAGCGCCCACGGCTACGTCTCCAAGGTCCTCGACGAGAAGGGCGTCGAGATCCACCTCGGGACCGGGGTCAAGGAGGTCGGGACCGGGCACGCCGTGTTCTCCGACGGCACGGTCCTCCCACCCGCTGCGTGGTCTGGGGCGGCGGGATCAAGGCCGCCGCGGTCGCCGCCGACTGCGGCCTCGCCCAGGGACGCGGCGGACGCGTCGACGTCAGCCCGACCTGACCCTCGCCGGCAGCCCCGGCGTCTACGTCGTCGGCGACGTCGCCAACATCCCCGGCCCCGGCGACCAGCCGCTCCCGCAGCTCGGCTCGGTCGCGCTCCAGAGCGGCGCGCTGGGCCGCGGACAACATCCTCGCCGACTTCGAAGGCAAGAAGCCGAAGAACTTCCGCTACCACGACAAGGGGATCATGGCGATGATCGGCCGCGGCGCCGCGATCGCCGAGGTCGGCAAGCGCCACCACGAGATCCACGGCGAGCTCGCCCACATGGCCTGGCTCGGCGTCCACGCCAGCCTGATGACCGGGACCCGGGCGAAGATCGAGGCGTTCGTCGACTGGGCCTGGGACGGCTTCACGAAGACCGGCGGCCCCCACGTGCTCGACCGCGGAGACGCCGCGGAGATCGACTGGGACGACGATCCCGCGGTCACGACATCGGGAACGGTCGCCGCCACCTCAAACAGCGCCTAACCGTCGGAGCCGCCTCGGTATGGCAAACGACCTGGCTCGCTGGCAGTTCGCCACCACGACGATCTATCACTTCTTCTTCGTACCGGTGACGATCGGGCTGGCGTTCCTGGTCGCGGTCCTCCAGACCGTCTGGTACCGCACGGACAACCCCGACTACAAGCGGATGACCCGCTTCTTCGGGACGCTGCTGCTGATCAACGTGGCGATCGGCGTCGTCACCGGGCTGGTCCAGGAGTTCCAGTTCGGGATGAACTGGTCGACGTACTCGCGGTTCGTGGGCGGCGTCTTCGGTGCGCCGCTGGCGATGGAGGGCATCCTCGCGTTCTTCCTCGAGTCGACGTTCCTGGGGTTGTGGGTGTTCGGGTGGGAGCGGCTCCCCAAGCGGGTCCACCTGGCGTGTATCTGGGCCGTTGCGGCAGGTTCGATGCTGTCGGCGATGTTCATCTTGATCGCTAACTCGTGGATGCAGCATCCGGTCGGTTACAAGCTCAACAGCCAGGGCCAGGCGGTCTTGACCAACATCTGGGCGCTGCTCGTCAACCCGACGTTCGTGTGGGGCTACGCGCACGTGATCCTCGCGTCGCTGGTCACCGGGTGTCTGGTGATGCTCGCGGTGTCCGCGTGGTACCTGCGCAAGGGCGAGCACGTCGACTCGTTCCATCGCACGGCGAAAGTGGCGCTGATCGTCCTGATCCCGACGATCGTGATCCAGCTGTCGGTCGGCAACCAGCTCGGCGTGATCGAGGCCAAGTACCAGCCGATGAAGATCGCCGCCGCGGAGGCGCTGTGGAACAACTGCCAGCCGTGCTCGTTCTCGGCGGCTCAGGTCGGGGGCGTTCAGCAGTAGCAGCGAGACGCCGACGAAGATCGTCGCGATCCCGCATCTGCTCTCGGTGCTGGCTACCGGTACCTGGAGCGGTCCGGTCACGGGGCTCAACCAGCTCCAGGCGCAGTACCAGAAGAAGTACGGACCCGGAAACTACATACCGAACGTAGCGATCCAGTACTGGTCGATCCGGGTCATGGCCGGCTTGGGGTCAGTGGTGTTGCTGTTCGCGCTGTGGGGCGGTTATCTGCTGCAGCGGGGCAGGCTGCGCCGCTCCCGATTGTTCCTGACGATATCGGTGTGGGCGGTGATCACTCCATTCTTGATGAACACTGCGGGCTGGCTGCTGACTGAGAGCGGCCGGCAGCCGTGGATCGTCCAGGGCCTGCAGAAGACGGTGAACGCGAACTCGCCGTCGGTGAGTGTCACCGAGATTTGGATCAGCCTGGCTGTATTCGTCCTGTCGTACATCGTGCTCGGCGCGGCCGACCTAGTGCTGATGCTGCGTTACTCCCGTCACGGTCTTGCGCACGCGGACGCCGAGGCCGCCGAGCCGACCGGAGGCCCCGGTGCCGCTGCCTCCGCCCTGACCTACTGATTCGATGCAGCTACACACGATCTGGTTCGTCATCATCGCCATCCTCTGGGTCGGGTTCTTCGTGCTCGAAGGGTTCGATTTCGGCGTCGGCGCTCTCCACATGCTGATCGGCCGTTCCGAGACCGGCCGCCGGGTCGTGATCAACACGATCGGCCCGTGGTGGGACGGAAACGAGGTATGGCTGATCGTCGCCGGCGCGTCGATGTTCGCGGCCTTCCCGGGCTGGTACGCAACGATGTTCTCGGCGCTGTACCTGGCTGTCGTCTTGCTGCTGGTGGCGCTGTTCGCGCGCGGAGTCTCGTTCGAGTACCGGGGAAAGCGCGACAGCGAGCGGTGGCGGAGCGGGTGGTCGTGGGCGCTGACGGTCGGCAGCATCGCGATCCCGGTGCTGCTGGGCGTGGCGCTCGGCGATCTCCTACACGGTCTTCCGATCGACTCCAAGCACAACTTCACCGGGAACTTTTTCAGCCTGCTGACCGGCTACGGGCTGATGACCGGGGTGACGCTGCTCGTGCTGTCGCTGCTGCACGGCGCGACGTTCCTTTCGCTGCGCACCACGGGCGAGATACGCGATCGGGCCCACGCGGCGGCCCGGTCGATCGGGGTCGTCGCGATCCTCGTCAACCTCGCGTGGGTCGTTTGGACGCTGGTCGTGATCGGCGGCGGCACCGTGCCAGAGCCGACCCAGATCTTCGGGGTGCTCGCGGTGATCATCGCTCAGCGCCTCGCGACCACCGAAAACGACGGTTGGGCGTTTGTCGCCTCGGGGTTCGGGATCGCCGCGGTGGTCGGCCAGCTGTTCATCGCGCTGTACCCGAACGTGATGGTGTCGAGCACCAATCACGCCTACAACCTCACCGTGAACAACGCCGCCGCGGGCCATTACGGCCTGGTCGTGATGACCGTCGTCGCGGTGCTGTTCTTTCCGATCGTCCTGCTCTATCAGGGCTGGTCGTTCCACGTGTTCCGCCGGCGGGTGAGCACACCCCCCACGTCATCCGGTTAGGAGCGAGCGGTGCGCGCTCTGGACCCGCGCCTGCTGGCCCGCACGAAGTCCGTGCGGCCCCTGCTGGTCGTCGACTGCGCGCTCGGGATCGGGACCGCCCTCGCCGTGCTGCTCGGAGCGACCATGCTCGCGCGGATCGCCTCGCGAGCATTCCATGGCACACCGCTGCGCGAGCTCTGGCCGGATTTCGCGCTGCTCGTAACCGCGTTCGCGGTGCGAGGCGCGTTCGCGTGGTCAATGGAGGTCGCGGGCCGGCGCGCGGCCTGGAGCGCCCTCTCGGAGCTTCGCCTGGCCCTCGTCGAGCGCCGCCTGCGGGCGCAACCGACGGCGGTCGACGGCGCCGCCGGCGCCGAGATCACGGCCGTCTCGGTGCAGGGAGTGGAGGCCCTCGAGGGCTACTTCGCGCGTTACCTGCCGCAGGTCGTGCTCGCGTCGATCGTCCCGTTCCTGGTTATCGCGTGGGTTGCCTTTGTGGACCTCGAGGCCGCGGTGATCATGCTGCTGACGCTGCCGCTCGTCCCTGTGTTCATGTGGCTGATCGGCACTTACACAGCGGACCGCACCCGGGAGCGGTGGCAGGCGTTGCGGGCGCTCTCGAGCCATTTCCTCGACGACGTGCGGGGCCTGCCGACGCTGCGGGCGTTCGGCCGGGCTCGCGACGAGGCGGCGATCGTCGGCGAGGTCAGCGATCGGTATCGCCGGGCGACAATGGAGACGCTCCGGCTCAGCTTCCTGTCCGGCTCCGTGCTCGAGCTGGCGGCGACGATCGGGGTAGCCATCATCGCGGTGACGGCGGGCGTCCGGCTCGTCGGCGGCAGCCTCGGCCTGCAGGCGGGGCTCGTCGTGATCGTGCTCGCGCCAGAGCTGTATCTGCCTTTCCGCCGACTCGGCGCCGAGTACCACGCCAGCGCCGACGGGCTGGCGGTGGCGGACCGGCTGTTCGGGCTGCTCGACGCGCCGGCGTCGGCCGGCGTCGGCCGCGCGCTCCCGGCGCCCAGCCCCGCGCGAGTCCCGGTGGCGCTCGAGCGCGTGTCGTTCTCGTATCCGTCTCGCCCCGGCCCGGTGCTCGACGAGTTCAGCCTGGAGCTCTTGCCCGGCGAGGCGGTGGCATTGGTCGGCGAGAGCGGCGTCGGCAAGAGCACGGTGGCGGCGCTGCTACTCGGGCTGCTGTCACCGACCGGCGGCCGGATCACCGTCGGGGACGCAGACCTGTCGAACTGCGAGCTCGACGCGTGGCGGCGGCTCGTGGCGTGGGTGCCTCAGCATCCGACGCTATTCCGTGACACGGTCGCCGGCAACATCCGGCTTGGCGACCCTGACGCCACCGACGAATCGGTGGTGCAAGCAGCGCGGCTCGCCGGCGCCGACGAGTTCATCCGGGCGCTCCCGGACGGCTACGCCACGCTGGTCGGCGATGGCGGGCGATCACTCTCGCCGGGCGAGCGCCGGCGGATCGGGCTGGCCCGAGCGTTCGTGCGAGACGCGCCGCTCGTGATCCTCGACGAGCCGACGGCCGATCTCGATCCGCGCAGCGTGTCGATCGTGGCCGACGCCGTGCGTCGCCTGCGAGCCGGGCGGACGATGCTCGTGATCGCGCACCGGCTCGAGCTCGTCCGTAGCGCGGATCGGGTGGTCCGTCTCGTCGACGGGGTGGCAGTGCCCGAGGAACGGAGAACCGCGGCGTGACCAGGACGCTGAGGTCGCTGCTGAGACTCGTGCCCGTGCCGCGGAGGCGGTTGGCCGGGGCCACGGTGCTGGGCGCGCTGACGATCCTGTTCGGGGTTGGGTTGATGGCGACGGCGGGCTATCTGATCTCGCGCGCGGCCGACGTCCAGAGATCCTGTCGCTGACGGTGGCGATCGTCGCCGTCCAGTTCTTCGGCATCGGCCGCCCCGTGTTGC
>CAWJMH010000007.1:0-225562 GCA_963843915.1 uncultured Solirubrobacterales bacterium | reverse complement strand
GATCGGGCCTACTGCGAGACCGGCGTGACTTTCTTCTGGCAAATCCAAAGATGTGAGGTGATGGGATGCGGATCGGTGCCGTAAAGGAGATCAAACAGGCCGAGCGGCGGGTGGCGCTCGCCGCCGGCGCGCAACAGCTGGTCGCGCTCGGGTCTGAGGTCCTGGTCGAGGCCGGAGCGGGCGTCGGGTCGGGCTTTTCCGACGATGCCTACAAGGTCGTCGGAGCGCAGATCGTCCCGGCTGCCGCGGAGGTGTGGCAACAGAGCGAGCTGCTGCTCAAGGTCAAGGAGCCGATCGAGCCGGAGTACCCGCTGATGCATGCGGACCTGACGATGTTCACCTACTTCCATCTCGCGCCCGATCGGGCGCAAACCGAGGCGATCGTGAGCTCCGGGGCTACAGCGATCGCTTATGAGACCGTCGAGACGGCGGACGGGCGGCTGCCGCTGCTCGCCCCGATGAGCGAGATTGCCGGGCGGCTCGCGGCGCACGCGGGCGCCTACTTCCTGCAGTCCCCGCTCGGCGGCCCGGGAGTGCTCATGGGTGGAGTTACCGGCGTGGCCCCCGCCCGGGTCCTCGTGATCGGTGGTGGCGTAGTCGGAGCCGGAGCGACACGCATCGCCCTCGGCGCCGAGGCCGAGGTGACGATCCTCGAGCGCTCGCTCGATCGCCTGCACGAGCTGGACCAGTACTTCGGGTCGCGAGTCCGGATCCTGATGTCCGACTCGATCATCCTCGAACACGAGCTCCGCGAAGCCGACGTCGTCATCGGCGCCGTGCTGGTCCCCGGGGCCGTCGCCCCGCACCTCGTCACCCGCGAGATGCTCGCTCTCATGAAACCCCGTTCAGTGATCGTCGACGTCGCCATCGACCAGGGCGGCTGTTTTGAGACCTCGCACCCCACGACGCACGCCGAGCCCGTGTTCGAGGTCGACGGAATTCTCCACTACTGCGTCGCGAACATGCCGGGCGCGGTTCCGGTAACGGCAACGCGGGCGCTGACCAACGCGACGCTGCCATACGTTCGCCGGCTCGCCAGCGTAGGCGTCGACGCCGCGCTTGATGAGGACCCCGGCTTCGCGCGGGGGCTGAACGTCAGGAACGGAGAGATCACCTACGCGCCCGTCGCCGAAGCCTTTGCGCAAGGGCCGCCGGTGGCCGCTTGGTAATCGCCGGCGCGGGAGAGGAGGTTTGATGTCCACCGTCTCGCACAGCTCGTTGACCCCTTTGCGCTTCTTGGAGCGCTCCGCCGAGGTTTATCCGGACAAGGTGGCGATCGTCCACGGCGACCGGCGCACCTCGTATCGCGATTTCGCGCTCGAAGCCACGCGTCTTGCCCGGGCCCTGGAGGCGTCGGGGATCGATCCGGGCGACCGCGTGGCATACCTATGTCCGAACATTCCCGAGCTCCTGATCGCGCATTTCGCCGTTCCACTCGCGGGAGCGGTCCTCGTCGCGATCAACACACGCCTGTCATCTGAGGAGGTGCGCTACATCTGCGACCACTCGGGGGCCAAGCTGCTGGTGGTCGACTCGGAGTTGCGATCGATCATCGATCCGGTGGAGAGCCGGTTCGAGACAATCCGAGAGATCGTCACGGTCATCGATCCTATGCTCGAGCGGGACACTGCCGAGGCTCCTGACGGCCCTCGGTATCCAGACCTGCTCGAGCGTGGATCCGACGTCCCATTGCAATGGACGGTCGAGGACGAGCTCGCGACGATCACGATCAATTACACGTCGGGAACCACGGGCAAACCCAAGGGAGTCATGTACACGCATCGGGGCGCGTATTTGAATAGTCTCGGTGAGCTTCTTCACTCCGAGCACAGCTCCGACTCCGTCTACCTGTGGACGCTTCCTATGTTCCATTGCAATGGGTGGTGCACGGCCTGGGCCGTTACCGCGATCGGTGGCCGCCAAGTCTGCATTCGCGCCGTACAGGCCGATCGCATCTGGCAACTCCTGGACCAGGAGAAGGTCACCCACCTCAACGGCGCGCCTCCGGTGCTGACCGCGCTGCTGGGCGCGGATGACGCTCACGAACTGGAGCGATCCTTGGTCATCACCACGGCCGGAGCCCCTCCGAACCCGAAGCAGATTGCGCAATGCGAGGACATCAACGCGCGCGTCGTGCATGTGTACGGACTGACCGAGACCTACGGCCCGTACTCGGTCTGTCAGTGGCAGGAGGATTGGAAGGCTCTCGAGGTGCCCGAGCGCGCGGAGCTCCTGTCCCGCCAAGGTGTCGGGATGGTTCAAGCTGAGCGGCTTCGCGTCGTGGACGACGAGATGAATGACGTGCCGTGCGACGGTGAGACGATGGGCGAAATCGTGATGCGCGGAAACAACGTCATGAAGGGCTACTTCGAGGATGAAGAGGGGACCGCCGAGGCATTCAAGGGAGGCTGGTTTCATTCGGGTGACCTCGGCGTCAGGCAGAGCGACGGCTATGTGCGGCTGATGGATCGCGCCAAGGACGTCGTTATCTCCGGTGGGGAGAACATCTCCACAGTCGAGGTCGAGCAGGCCCTTATCTCGCACGATGCGGTGGCCGAAGCGGCGGTGATCGGAGTGCCCGACGAGAAGTGGGGTGAGCGGCCGAAGGCGTTCGTAGTGCTCGCGCTCGGCCAACACGCCAGCGAGCAGGCGATGATCGACCACGTCCGTTCGAAGATCGCCCACTACAAGGCGCCGAAGGAGGTTGTCTTCATCGACGAGTTGCCGACGAACTCGACGGGCAAGGTCCAGAAGTTCGAGCTCCGAGAGAGCGAGGCCGCCAAGCGGGACTCCACGGCGCGGGCAGCGGCGGCCCCCGCCCGCTGATAGCGCCAACGACATTCTGAGGCTCGCCGAGAAGGACGTCGCGCCGTTTATTAAGTCGCGGGGCGAAGCTCACATGGGCCTGTCGTATGGAGTACTGTCAGTAGGTGAGCTGGCCCTGCGGCCGGCATTCCTCCGCCCTATCCTGACTGCCGCCAAGTGCGCGAAAGCGCGTCGCGGCACGGAGTGGGGCCACTGTTTACGGCTGCGGGGCCCGCACTACTCGTTCGGGCAAACCCTGCTGTTCCTCCTGTTCGGGCAACCTGCCGTTCTTCTAAGGAGCCCAATATGTCAGTCATCCAGTCAACCGCTTACGACGCGCCGGGCGCGTCGGGCAGCCCCGTGGTGCTCAGGGAGCGCTACGACAATTTCATCGGTGGTGAGTGGATCCCTCCGACGACAGGGGAGTATCGAGGGAACGTGACTCCGTCGACGGGCGAGGTGTTCTGCGAGGTCGCGCACTCCGGTGCTCAGGACATCGAACTTGCCCTCGACGCGGCGCATGCGGCCAAAGAGGAATGGGGGCAACGCTCCCCGGCCGAGCGTGCGGCTGTCCTGAATGATGTTGCGGATGCGATCGATGAGAACGCCGAGATGCTTGCCGTAGCGGAGAGTTACGAGAACGGCAAGCCGGTGCGCGAGACGCTCGCGGCCGACATCCCGCTTGCGGCCGATCATTTCCGGTACTTCGCCGCGGCCGTACGTGCCGAGGAGGGCCGGATCTCCGAGATCGACGACCAGACTTACGCCTACCACTTTCAGGAGCCACTAGGCGTCGTAGGTCAGATCATTCCGTTCAACTTTCCGTTGCTGATGGCAGCATGGAAGATCGCTCCCGCGCTGGCGGCCGGCAACTGCACGGTTCTCAAGCCTGCGAGTCCGACGCCGTGGTCGATTCTGAAGCTCGCCGAGGTTATCGGCGGGATCGTCCCGCCGGGCGTCCTGAACATCGTGAACGGTCCGGGCGCGGAAATCGGTAAGGCGCTGGCGTCGAACAAGCGGATCGCGAAGGTCTCGTTTACCGGCGAGACGGTGACGGGACGGCTGATCATGAGCTACGCCGCTCAGAATCTGATCCCGTCGACGACCGAGCTCGGTGGCAAGTCGCCGAACATCTTCTTCGAGGATGTGATGGCGTCCGACGACGCATTCCTGGACAAGGCGATCGAGGGCCTCGTACTGTTCGCATTCAACAAGGGCGAGGTGTGCACGTGCCCATCGCGCGCGCTGATCCAGGAATCCATCTACGACAAGTTCATGGAGCGCTGCCTGGAGCGGATCGCCGCGATCAAGCAGGGCGACCCGCTCGATCGCGAAACGATGATCGGCCCGCAGGTCTCGGCCGCGCAGCTCGAGAAGATCGAAAGCTACGTCAAGATCGGTCTCGATGAAGGCGCCGAATTGCTGATCGGCGGACATCGCCCTGAGCTGAACGGCAGCTTGGACGGTGGTTACTACTTCGAGCCGACGGTACTGAAGGGGCACAACAAGATGCGGGTGTTCCAGGAGGAGATCTTCGGCCCGGTGCTCGCCGTGACGACGTTCAAGGACGAGGCCGAGGCTCTGGAGATCGCCAACGACACGCTGTACGGCCTCGGCGCCGGCGTGTGGACCCGCGACGGAAGCCGCGCATTCCGGATGGGCCGCGCGATCAAAGCTGGACGCGTCTGGACCAACTGTTACCACCACTACCCCGCGCACGCCGCATTCGGCGGCTACAAGAGTTCCGGGGTGGGGCGTGAGAACCACCGGATGATGCTCGACCACTACTCGCAGACCAAGTGCCTGTTGGTCAGCTACGACCCGAACCCCATGGGGTTCTTCTGATAATGGACGCACCCTCTCAAGCGGCTGAAGAGACGGCCGCGGCAGTAGTGGCAACCCCGGCGGCCCTCGAGGTGATTCATCGTCTCGAGGCCGCCCACGGGCCGCTCATGTTCTTCCAATCCGGGGGATGCTGCGATGGCACCTCCCCGATCTGCCTGAAGGACGGCGAGCTTCCGGCAGGGCCGCACGACGTACGCTTGGGGAACATTGGCGGAGCTCCGTTCTATATCGACTCCGACCAGTACCAGCGCTGGGGTAGCCCGCGCTTCCTGATCGACGTCTCATCGGGCGCCGCCGAGGGCTTCTCGCTCGAGGGCCTCGAGGGTGTGCATTTCGTCTCTCGCGCACCGTGAAGATCGCCCGGCGCTCGCGTTCCAGAGCGGGCGCCGGGTGATTCGCAGAGGAACCGTGTCGGTCGGTGGCAACGCCGTCAGCCGGCGAAGCCCAGCTGAAGCAGCTCGGTGATCTCGCTTATCAGTGGGATCCGCGGGTTGGTGCGCATACTGGGGTCGGTGAACGCCGACTTGGCAAGCTCGGGCAGGGAGTCCTCGAATTCCGCGCGCGCTATGCCCAGCTGGGCCAGGGAGGCGGGCTCGCCGACCTCGACCAGCAGCTGCTGGACGCGATCAAACAGCTGCTCCCGCCGGTCGGACTCGGAGCTGCCGCCGATGCCGAGGATCCACGCGATCTGCGCATACTTCTGAGGCGCGACGTACGCCGAATAACCGGGCGCGGGCATGAACTTGGTCGGCAACGACGCGTTGTAGCGCAGGACGTGGGGAAGGAAGATCGCGTTGGCGCGACCGTGAGCGATGCCGAACCGGGCGCCGACGGCATGGGCCAGGGCGTGGTTGAGACCGACGAAAGCGTTGGAGAACGCGAGGCCGGCGATCGTGGCGGCGTTGGCCATCGCCGAGCGTGCTTTCAGGTCCGAACCGTCATGGTAGGCGCGTGGCAGCGCGTCGAGGATCAGGTTGACGGCCTGCATGCAGAACGCGTCGGTGAACGGCGAGGCGAAGATCGACACGGCCGCCTCCAGCGCGTGGGTGAGCGCGTCGATCCCCGTGTCGGCAGTGATCTCCGGTGGCATCGAAAGGTGTCAGGGTCGGATCGACCACGGCGACGTCGGGCACGAGCGAATAGTCGACCAGCGTAACCTTCCGGTTGCCGACGCTGACGACGGCGGCCGGCGAGACCTCCGAGCCCGTCCCGGCGGTCGTTGGCACCGCGATCAGCCGGATAGAGTGCTCGATCTGGGGGAACGATGCGATCCGCTTGCGCGCATCGAGGAACGGCAACGAGAGGTCATGCAAGTTGAGCTCTGGGCTCTCGTGGAACAGCCGCATCGCCTTGGCGGCGTCCATCACGGAGCCACCGCCGATCGCGATGATTACGTCGGCGTCCACTCGGGCGAGCTCCTGCACCCCGGCGCGAATCTGGGCCTCGGTCGGCTCCGGCTCGACCGCGGAGAAGACGTGCACCGAATCGGTGGGCAGATAGCCGCGGACCTGATCGGCGACTCCTCGAGCCTCAGTCGGGCCGTCGGTCACGATCATCGGCCGGCGGCCCCCGAGCAGCCTCAAGTTCTCCAATGCACCGGGGTTGAAGTATGTGTCCGACGGAACGCGGAACCACTGCGGGGGTGCCTGGCGGCGGGAGACGGCCTTGATGTTCAGCAGGTTTCGGTAGTTGACGTTGTCGGTTGTGTTGGATCCCCCCCAGGTACCGCAGCCGAGTGAGAAGGTCGGCGGCATCGAGTTGTAGATGCCGCCCAACGCCCCGACCGCCGTGGGCGCGTTGACGAGGATCCGGCCGGTGCGGATCGCGAGCGCGAACCGATCGATCACGGAGTCGTCGGTGGCGTACACGGCGGACGTGTGGCCAAGCCCATCATGCTCGGTGACCAGCTCGCAGGCGGCAATCGCGTGCTCCACCGACGGCGAGCGGACGACACCAAGCACCGGCATCAACTTCTCAGCGATGAAGGGGTGGGCTCCGAGCTCGTCGAGGTCCGTGGGCAGCGGCGCAAGCAGCACCTTGGTGGCGTCGTCGACCTCAAAGCCGGCCAGCGCCGCCAGCGTCGAGCAGGACTGCCCGAGCACGCTGAACTCGATTCGGCCGTCATCGCCGAACGATTTCCGCGCCAGCGCGCTGGTCTCATCGTCGTTCAGCAGCCGCGCCCCCATCCGTTGGAATTCCTCGATCACGGCGTCGTATATCGGCTCGTCGATCACGCACGTCTGCTCCGCGGGGCAGATGACCGACGAGTCGAACGTCTTTGAGACCAGAATGTCGACCACGGCCATGCTCACGTCAGCGCTCCGGTGCAGATACACGGGCGCATTGCCCGAGCCGACACTGAGGCAGGGCTTGCCGGCCGCGTTGGCGGCGGCGACCGCCTTCGGGCCGCCGGTCGTCCAGATGAAGTCGACGCCGGGATGATGGAAGAGATATTGGGAGACGTCCAGCGACGGGTCCGGGATCACCTGCAGCGCGTTGGGCGGTAGCCCGGCGGCTTCGCCCGCCTCTTGCAATAGCTCCGCGGCGCGGCCCGCACAGCGAGCGGCGCGAGCCGACGGTCTCATGATCAGCGCGTTGCGCGTCTTAGCCGCGACGATCGACTTGAACAGCGCAGTTGAGGTCGGATTGGTGATCGGCAGCAACGCGAGCACCACGCCGATCGGTTCCGCGACGTACTGGATCGCGCGTTCGCGGTCCTCATCGATGATGCCGACCGACTTCTTGTCCTTGAGGTAGTCGTACAGGAACTCTGTGGCGATGTAGTTCTTGATGACCTTGTCCTCGAGCACCCCGAACTGTGTTTCCTCCATGGCCAGTTCGGCGAGATCGATCGCGTTCTCGATCCCGGCAATGGCCATCGCCCTCACGATCCGGTCGACGGCCTCCTGGTCGAGCGCTCGCAGCGCAACGGCGGCGGCGCCTGCGCGCTGCACATACCCGTCAAGCCGACCAGCCCATTCTCCGCCGGTCTCGGCGGTCTCGGCGGTCTCGGCGGTCTCGGTTGTCTCGGCGGTCTTATCGTCAATCAGAATGGCCATCGGTAGCTCCAGTTCGTGCCTGCGGGTCTAAGTGGGTGCGCCGTTGCGGCTGATCGCAGCTTGCCCCCGACCGCTGCCGACGCGAATGGGCCAGGTCCAGTTGCGGACATCGGGCGGGTCGTCGCCGACGGCACGGGTGTAGGCGCGGTGGCGTAGGCGCTCGTCGACCATCCGCTGGCGCAGGTGCGCGGACCGCTCAGCGAGTCCAGGCACCCGGTCGATGACGTCCATGACGAGGTGAAAGCGATCCAGGTCGTTGAGCATCACCATGTCGAACGGCGTCGTCGTCGTCCCTTCCTCCTTGTAGCCTCGGACGTGAAGGTGGGCATGGTTGTGCCGTCGATAGGTGAGACGGTGAATCAGGGTGGGGTAACCGTGATAGGCGAAGATCACCGGTTGCGTGGCGGTGAATAAAGCGTCGAACTCATGGTCGGAGAGGCCGTGGGGGTGCTCTGACTCGGGTTGCAGACGCATCAAATCAACGACGTTGACCACCCGAACCTTCAGTTCGGGGAGGTGCTCTCGAAGCAACGCCGCCGCGGCGACGGTCTCGAGCGTGGGCACGTCGCCGGCACAGGCCAGTACGACGTCGGGCTCCGAGCCGTCGTCGCTCGAGGCCCATTCCCAGATCCCGATCCCTCGGGTGCAGTGGGCGATCGCCTCGTCCATGGTCAGGAAGTCGAGTGCCGGTTGCTTGCCGGCGATGATGACGTTGACGTAGTCGCAGCTGCGCAGGCAGTGGTCGGCGACCGACAGCAGGCAATTGGTGTCGGGCGGTAGGTAGACCCGGACGATCTCGGCCTTCTTGTTGATGACGTGGTCGATGAAGCCCGGGTCCTGGTGGGAGAACCCGTTGTTGTCCTGCCGCCACACGTGCGAGGACAACAGGTAGTTCAGCGACGGGATGGGACGGCGCCAGGGAATGCCACGCGTGACCTTCAGCCATTTGGCGTGCTGGTTGAACATCGAGTCGATGATGTGGATGAACGCCTCGTAACAGTTGAACAGGCCGTGGCGTCCAGTCAGCAGGTAGCCCTCCAACCATCCCTGGCAGAGATGTTCTGAGAGCACCTCCATGACCCGCCCATCGGGAGCGAGGTGATCGTCAGTCGGGAGTAGTTCGGCCTGCCAGTCACGGTCGGTGGCATCCAGCACCGCGCCCAGTCGATTGGACACCGTCTCGTCAGGGCCCATGATCCGGAAGTTGCGAGGGTTGCGCCGGATAACGTCCCGCAGCCATTCGCCCAGGACCCGTGTTGCCTCGTGGGTCACCTGGGCGGGCTCGGGCACGTCGACGCCGTAGCCGCGGAAGTCGGGGAGGTCAAGCGGGCGCGAAACCAGCCCACCGTTCGTGTGCGGGTTCGCGCCCATCCGCCGCTCACCCCGCGGTGCCAGCGCACGCACCTCCGGTCGAACCGCCCCTTCGTCGTCAAAGAGCTCTTCCGGGCGATAGGAGCGCATCCACTGCTCGAGAATCTGGATGTGTTCTGGGTGCTCGGCCAATTGCGCGAGCGGTACTTGATGCGCCCTCCAGGTTCCCTCCACGGGAAGACCGTCGACCTCCTTCGGGCCAGTCCATCCCTTCGGGGTCTCAAGCACGACCATCGGCCACCGTGGCCGGCTGAGGTCGCCATCCTCACGCGCTCGGCGCTGGATCTCCCCGATCTCGTCGACGACCTCATCGAGCGTCGCAGCCATCAGCTCGTGCACCGTCGAGGGATCGTCGCCCTTCACAAAACGCGGGGCGTACCCGTACCCGATCAGCAGGGATGCGAGCTCGTCGTGCCCGATGCGGGACAGGAGCGTTGGGTTGGCAATCTTGTAGCCGTTGAGATGGAGCACCGGCAGCACCGCCCCATCGCGAGCCGCGTTGAGGAACTTGTTCGAGTGCCAGCTCGCCGCCAGAGGCCCAGTCTCTGCCTCGCCGTCTCCGACCACGCAGCACACCAGCAGATCCGGGTTATCAAATGCGGCGCCGAAAGCGTGAACGAGCGCATACCCGAGTTCGCCACCCTCGTGGATCGAGCCGGGTGTCTCAGGCGCCACATGGCTCGGAATCCCACCCGGGAACGAGAACTGGCGAAACAGTCGCCGCAGCCCCTCCTCGTCGAATCCCATGCGGGGGTAGACCTCCCCGTAGGTTCCCTCGAGATAGGTATTGGCCACCAGCCCCGGGCCGCCGTGACCCGGGCCGGTGACGAAGATCGCATCGAGATCCCGCGCGCAGATCAGACGGTTGAGATGCGCATAGACCAGGTTGAGTCCGGGGGTCGTACCCCAATGGCCCAGCAACCGCGGCTTGATGTGCTCCAGGCGGAGCGGCTCGCGCAGCAGGGGATTGTCGACCAGGTAGATCTGACCGACCGACAGATAGTTCGCCGCGCGCCAGAAGGCGTCCAGCGCTTGGAGCTCGGCGTCAGAGAGCGTCGCGTCTGTGTCGGCGGTTGGGGTAGCGATCAGGGAAGCGGCCATTGGACTCTGCCTGGTCCCGCTACGCGCGGCTTTCCGGCGCTGAGCGGTGATCCTGCTCGCGGCAGCACCGACGTGACTTGATCGAGCGCTTGCGGCTACAACGATCCATGGACTCGGCTCCTGACGGCGGGGTTAACGCGGCGACCGCTGAAGGCCACGCACACGCCGGCCGAGTCTCTGGGGCCGGAACACAATCGGCTCGCCGAGGTCTGAGGCGGAACCGCACACAGATCGTACTCCCTCTCCGCGGCCCTTCGGGAAATTTCGCTGCGGCGCGCGTGCGCGACTGCGTGCACACGGCCGCCGGCGCCGGTTACCCGCTCGGCGTGCTGTCGACGGTAGACATTGCCGCCGTGTACATAAGCGCCTGACAGCGGGCGCGCCGCGACCTACGCCGAGACGCGCTCGAACGCAAGGCGCCGGATCACCTCGAAGTACCGGCCCAGGTGCTGTGGACCGAGGAAGTGCTGCTGCACGCTGGCGTGAGCTGCGGCTCCCATGCGGGCGGCGAATTCTTCGTCGGCGAGCAGTCCTCCGACGGCCTCGCCTACCGCCTTGAGGTCAAGCGGGTCCGAGATCAAGATGCCCGATCGGCCGTCCTCGATCTGGTCGCGGATGCCGCCGATCCGGCTGGCGACGACCGGCCGCTCCTTCCACATCGCTTCGGCGACCGTCAGCCCGAAGCCCTCGGCGAGGCTCTTCTGAATGACCACGCTGGCTGTCCGTTGCACAGCGTTGACGATCGCCGCGTTCTCTTCGATGTCGTCCATCGGTAACGAGGCCAGATGGACGAGCCGGCGCACTTGACCGGGCAGCGCACCCCGCGCCTCCAGCACCGCGGCGAGCACCTGGGCACCTTCGGGATCGTCGGCGACCGCTTCCGTCGAGGGACCGACCAGCAGCAGACGCGCGCCGCTGGCACGGTCGAGGTGCCTGGCAAAGGCGCCCAGCACGCCCAGCGGGTCCTTGAGACTGTCCCAGCGCGAGACCTGCACGACCAGCCGGTCTTCGGCTCCGATCGGTTCGTCCTGCACCATCGCCGCCCGGCGGTCAACCCGCCCGGGCGAGCCGTCCGAGCGCGTGAACGTCGGCTGGCTGGTGCCTTGCTGGGGAACTATGCCCGTCGTGGAGAGGATCGCCTGCGACTGCTCGCTGCTCTGATCGGCGTTCTTCGGGGCGAAGGCGTCAATCGACGGGTGGATCACCGTGATCCTCTCGCGCGGCAGATCCTCCCACGCGAACCCCCCACGCGAGAACACGAACCGGTGAGCGTCGAGCACGTATCCACGCAGGAAGCTCCATGCATCACGGGCATAATCGTTCGCGCCGTCGAGGCCGACGTGACAGCGCCAGATCACGGTCGCACCCGTCTTGCGCACCATTCGCGCCAGACCGGCGGTCTGAGGGTCGTGGAGGATCACGACGTCCCGCGGATGCACCAGCTCGGCCAGTTCGAGGCCGGCGGCGGCCAGGGTCTGGTCGTAGATCTCGTGCTCGGAAGCGCCGAGCGGGCCACCGTCGCCTGCGAAACCGTGCAGGCGGTTGTGAATGCGTTTGGTGATCACGAAGAACTCGGGACCGCCGGAGATCACCGCCCATCGGGCGTCGACGCCCGCGCCCCGGGAATATCCCAGCAGAGGCCGCAGCATCTCCACGACGCCGCCGCCTTTTGCGGTCGAGTTCACGTTCCAGATGACCTGACCGTCAAGCTCGCGAGCAGCGTCGGCGATCAGATCGCGCAGCGCTTCGAACTCGCCGACCGAGAGCACCGACTCGAAGCGCAGTGGATCCATCGGTTCGACCGTCACATGTTGCAGGGCCGGCATACCACTCATCTCCCTTTTCTCTCTGTGGATCCTCCACGTTGACCGTACTCCCCCCTTGTGCAGGACGCACGCCGCCGCGATCATGGGTCGATGAGCTCTACGAGAACGCTCAACGGAAGCCCGGGACTGAAGTAATGATCGAGCCCCAGGCGCTGGCCTGCTAGTGGGACCCCCGCTGTATTTCTCGCATCCTGCCTGCCTCGAGCACGACCCGCCCCCGGAGTATCCGGAGCAGGCGGCGCGTATCACCGCCATCGAGTCGTCGCTCGCCGAGCGCGGGTGGCTCGGCTACGAAGCCCGGCAGGCGCCACCTGCATCCCGCGAGATGCTCGTCGCGGTGCACTCCCCCGAGTACGTGGACGCGGTCCGTTCGATGAGCGAGAGCGGCGGAGGCGCTTTCGACCAAGAGAACGTGGTCAGCCCGGGGTCCTACAGCGCCGCAGCACACGCGTCCGGCGCTGCGTGCGCGATGGTCGACGCGCTGCTCGCAGGAGCCGCGCCCGTGGCGTTCTGCGCAACCAGACCGCCCGGACACCACGCGCGCGTGGACACGACGTCCGGATTCTGCCTGTTCAACCATGTCGCGGTGGCCAGTCGTCATGCGCTGGATTCGCTTGGGCGCGCGACGCGTGTTCATCTTCGACTGGGACGTCCACCACGGCGATGGAACCAACGACATCTTCCGCGCCACGGACACCGTGCTGTTCGCCAGCATCCACCAGTCCCGGATCTTCCCGGGCACCGGCCCGCTGTCCGACGAGGGGGCGCGTGCGGGCGAGGGCTATTCCATCAACCTCCCTGTGGAGAAAGGATCGCGGGAGGACGCTTGGTTCTCGATGCTCGAGTACGTCGTGATCCCCGCAGCTGAGGAGTTCCAACCGGACCTGGTGCTGATCTCGGCTGGTTACGACGCCCACCACGATGACGACCAGGGCGGGTGCGAGCTCGAGGCATCCTCGTTCGCTGAGATGGCGCGATACATCCGCGGGCTGGGAGAGCGGACCGGCGCGCCCGTCGGAGCCGTCCTCGAGGGTGGATACGCGCTCGACGCGCTCGCTGCCTCAGTGTGCGCCACGATGGAGGCACTTGCCGGCGATCAGCCGGCGGACTCCACGTCCCCCGACTTCTTCACCACTCGAGCCGCGTCCCACGTCGGCTTTCACTGGAGATTGTGAACGACCGCTCGCGAGGCGGCCGGGAGTTCCAGGCCGGTGGCGCCGCCTACTATCAGACTCAATGTCGTGCTGACGAGGAGACCAAATGGTGATGCATCTTGCTGCGCTGCCCGACCAGCGGGCCGCCTCAGATCCCGGAGGGTCGTGCCTTGCCGACGGCCGCCGAGAGCTTGACAACGCGACCTTCGCCGCAGACGTACGCCGCATGTCCTCCGCGTTGATCGAGTTGGGCCTCGAGCGTGGTGATGTCGTGGCAGTCGTGCTTCCGAACAGCGTCGACCTGGTAACGGTCATGTTCGCCGCGTGGCGGCTCGGCGCCGCGCTTACGCCGGTAAACCCTGCCTTGACCAAACACGAGGCGCAGTATCAGGTCACCGACTCGGGCGCTCGATTGGTTGTGGTGGATGATGTGTCGGTATCGAAGGTCGAGGGCGGCGGCGCGCGTGTGTGCGTCATCGACGAACTGCTACGGCGAGACGGCGTGAGTGAGGTTAGACCGCCGAGGACGGAGCCAGAGGACCTGGCGTTGGTGATCTACACGGGCGGGACCACCGGACGACCGAAAGGGGTGATGCTCGACCACGCCAACCTCGCCGCGACGGCCGCGATGATCGTCGACTGGTTTGAGATGACCGGCGCGGATCGTTGTCTGCTGGTCTTGCCCTTGTTCCATGTCAACGGGATCATGGTCAGCGTCGTGTCGCCCTTGGTAGCGGGCGGCTCCACAGTGATCGCCTCGCGGTTTGACCCGACGACGTTCTGGGATCTAGTGGAGCGGTGCCGGCCGACGTTCTTCTCCGCGGTCCCGACAATCTACGCGATGCTGACGGGGCTGCCGGCCGAAGTCCGGCCCGACACTTCCTCTCTGCGGTGCGCGGTTTGTGGCGCCGCGCCGATGCCCGCCGCGGCGATCCGTGATTTCGAGGATCGGTACGGCGTCGGCATCCTCGAGGGGTACGGCCAATCGGAGGGGACTGTCGTGACGACGGCAAACCCCTTGAACGGCACGCGCAAGCCCGGGACGGTCGGCCTGCCGTTGCCAGGACAGGAGGTTCGTATCGTCGGTGACGACGACGAACCGTTGGGGTCGGGACAGGTCGGCGAGGTGACAGTGCGCGGTCCGAACGTTATGCGGGGCTATCTCGGGAAGCCCGAGGAAACGGCCCACACGCTGCGTGGAGGTTTGCTGCACTCGGGCGACCTCGGCCGGTTTGACGACGACGGTTACCTGGTGCTCGTCGACCGGCTCAAAGACATGATCATCCGCGGCGGCGAGAACATCTACCCCAAGGAGATCGAAGACGCCCTTTACGCGCATCCGTCCGTGGCCGAAGCGGCGGTAGTCGGCCGGCCCGACCCGCTGTTCGGTGAGGAGCCGGTCGCGTTCGTCGTGCTGCGTCCCGGCCTCGTGGCCGACCCTGACGAGCTCATCGCGCACTGCAGGACGCTGCTCGCAAAGTTCAAGGTGCCACGCGCCGTCTACATTACGACCGACCTACCCAAGACCCCGATCGGCAAGATCGCCAAGCCGGTGCTGCGCGAGCGCGTCGCATTGCCCGCCTCGAAAACGACCTGATGTTCCGCCGGCACTGGGAGAGTGTCTACGCCCGCGTCGACCTCGACATGCACGCCCAGCCAGCGTTCGACTTTTGATCGCTCACCTAGGCCGAAGGGCGGGGACGGGATTGGCGACCGCCGCGCTTGCCGCGACGTCGATCTAGTCCCGCAGCTGCCCGTGCGCGCTCCGCCGGTTCGCGCAGCGCGCCGATTGTTCGTTCGAAGAGCTCGGCCTGGCTCTTTACGACCCCGGCGGTCTCCTCAAGCGCGCGCCCGGCAGCCTCCAGCGCTTCTGCCTGTCTGCGCAACATCGACCCGCTCTCCTCGAGCAGGTCAAAAATCAAGTCGACCGGCGCGAAGACGTGACCGGCCAACTGCGTCTGGAGTCTGCGTTCGCGCTCGATCACCTCCTGAACAAGCTCCAGTTGGCGCTGCATCGGCTCGAGCAGCTGACGCGGAAGCTCTGCGCGGCCGCCGACCGACCCGGCGGAGGCGACCACGGAATCCATCAGCTTCCGCCACTCACCTAGGAGCTCCCGGCCGCTTAGCTCAGGCACTCGACATCACACCTCCCATGATCGCACCGAACACGCGCGTCGACCCGACGTGCGAGCGCTTTCCCCTTCACGCCACGCCAGTCAGGTGCCTTGCCAAAATCGTCTTCAGGGTCGTGCTCTCACGCCGGCCGGCCGCTTGTCCGGCTTGGGCGACGGGCCGCCCAGCAGTTCCGCGACGCCGCGCTCGATGCCCCGACAGAGCACCCCGATATCAGGGGAACTGTCGCGGTCGCCGGTGACACCGAAGTTGATCCCCCCGTCGTAGGAGAAGATCGCGACGCCCACCCGCACGTGGCCGCCGAGCGGAACGAACGGAAATGCCTCGAGCATGCGCCGCTCGGCGAGGTACAGGGGCTACTGCGGACCCGGGACGTTGGTCGTGACGGTGTTGACGGCGCTCTGGGGAAGCCGCGTGGCGACCCTTCCGCCGAGCGCCAGCAGCATCGCCGGGGCGAACCCGCCGAGCGCGGTCAGCCGCTCGGCCGCGACCGCCTGACCGGACTGCTTGAGGTCCTGCATCTGCTCGTGCAGGGAATGCACTCGCTCGACGGGATCCTCGAGCCCGACCGGCAGCTCCGCGAACATCGCAGAGACCTTGTTGTCATAGCTCCCTCGCTCGTCGTCGGCGCGGACCGATACGGGCACGAGCGTACGCACAACGCGCCCCTCGACGGCCTCGCCGCGACCGAGCAGGAGCTCCCGGAAGCCACCCGTGATCACGGCGAGCACGACATCGTTGATGGTGCCACCGTGAAGCGCGCGGATCTGCTTGATGTCCACCAACCGGGCCCTCGCCCAGTCCCACCGGCGGTGCGGGCCGATCGGGCCGTTGAGCGAGCTCGACGCGCCCGGAGTGAGCAGCGTTCGCAGGTTCACGAAACCTCGGGCGGCGTCGCCGGCTTGCCGAGCGACGCGACGCGGACCGCACGCAGCCGACAGCAGGGTCCGCAACCCCTCATAGGGACTGGCCGCACGCTGGGCCAGCGCATGAGCCACCAGCGCAGCCGAGTTCGGCTCGGGGGCAGCCTCCCAGCCATCTTCGGCAGCCGTCGCCGACGCACGCTCCTTGCTGAGGAGCACGCTCATCAGGTCCGTCCCCGAGACACCGTCGACCATGCAATGGTGCACCTTTGAGATCAGCGCCCAGCGGCCGTCGTCGAGCCCCTCCGCGACCCACATCTCCCACAGCGGCTTTGCACGATCCAGCTGCTGGGACATCACTCGCCCGACCAGATTTCGCAGCTCGTCGTCGCCACCCGGCGGCGGAAGTGCCGTGCGCCGCACGTGATACTCGAGGTTGAAGTGCGGGTCGTCCACCCATGCCGGCCGGCCGAGCGCCAGCGGCACGAACCGAACCTTCTGCCGGTATCGCGGGACCAGCGATAGCCGGGCGGCAACCGCCGACTGCACCCCCCCGGGACCCGGCGCGGGGCCCTCGAAGAGCCCCACCGAGCCAATGTGCATGTGCGTCACTGCATCCTCGATGTGCAGGAATGACGCGTCGAGGGGGCTCATCATCTCCATCTGGCGATCTCCTCCGCTGGTCGGCCGGTCGGCTGTTTGAAACCTAGCGCGGAAAACTTGTATCAAGCCGGCGCGGTCGCGCCAGGCGTTACGCCCGAAGCCGCCTTGCTGCTGGTACGCCGATCCCGAAACGGTCTGACAGCGGTACACGCCGTGCACCCGCACTGATCGGCCGCGACAAGCTCGTCGATCACACTGAGATTTCCCGCGCCGACCGCATCGTAGAAGTGACGGACCAGGCTCTTGGCATCCTTCGGCATGGGGTGGCTCCTCCTCGGTTCGCACCGGCTCCCCGACGGTCATCGTACTTCGCCTCGGCCGTCGAACACAACACGACGTCGCAGCCAGCCTAGACTGCCGCATCGTCGGGGGCGAGGGGCGGCAACTCGACGAGACGCTGGCGCTTCTGAAGCTCGTGCCTGTAACCCAATCCATCAGCGGCCGCCGGCCGCGGGGTAGAGTGCGGACGGTGATGTCGGGGACAACGGACGTCGATTGGGTTGTGGTCGGCTCGGGCTTCGGCGGCAGCGTCGCCGCGCTGCGGCTGGCCCAGAAGGGCTATTCAGTGCGGGTGCTGGAGAGCGGGTCGCGCTTTCGCGATGAGGATTTCGCGGGTAGCACTTGGGACGCGCGTCGCTACTTTTTCGCCCCGCGACTTGGCCTGCGCGGGATCATGCGGATGACGCTGTTCCCGGACGTCTTGATTGTGTCGGGCGCGGGCGTCGGTGGCGGTAGCCTCGGTTATGCGAATACGCTCTACCGCGCCCGCGACGCGTTCTTCGAGGACCCGAGGTGGCGTGACCTAGCCGACTGGAAGGCCGACCTCGCCGCGCACTACGACACTGCAGAGCGGATGCTCGGCGTGACCGACGTGACGTTTGACTCCGACGGCGACAACCTTTTGCGCGAGCTCGCCGCGGGACTGGGGGTCGAGGAAACTTATGGTCATACGCGCGTCGGCGTCTATTTCGGTGAGCCCGGCGTTGAGCACCCCGATCCGTATTTCGACGGGGAGGGTCCGGCCCGCACCGGTTGCATCCGCTGCGGCGAGTGCATGGTCGGCTGCCGCCATGGGGCCAAGAACACGCTCGTGAAGAATTATCTGTGGTTCGCCGAGCGCCTAGGGGTGAGGATCGACGCGGATCGGACGGTCACCGACGTGCGGCCGGTGGGCGCCGCCGACGGGTCTGAGGGGTATGCGGTCACACACGTGCACAGCGGGACGCTGTGGCGCGGCCGCGGCGAGACGATCACCGCCCGTGGCGTCGTCCTCGCGGCCGGTGCGTTGGGCACGAATCGGCTGCTGGCCAGCTGCCGGCACCGCGGTTCCCTGCCGCGCGTTTCCGCGCGTCTGGGTCACTTGGTCCGCACCAACAGCGAGTCGATCGTCGCCGTCACCGCGCCGGACGACGCGCGCGACTTCACCGCCTCGGTGGCGATCAGCTCCAGCATCTACCCGGACCCTGACACCCACATCGAGTTGGTGACCTATGGCAGCGGCGGCGGCGCGATGAAAACGATGTTCACCGCGCTGGTGGGCGACGGCACGCGGGTCACCCGGCCGCTGCGGTGGCTGGCCGCGATCGCCCGCCATCCCGTCAGTTTCGCGCGCCTGCTCGCCACGCCCAACTGGTCCCGGCGCACACTGATCGTGCTCGTGATGCAGAGCGTCGACAGCGCGCTGCGGTTCAGGCCCCGGCCACGGCGCTTCGGTGGCGGCGTGCGGATCACGACCGAGCAGGACGCCGCGAATCCCAACCCCACGTTCATTCCCGCCGCAAACCACGCGGCCCAGTGGCTGGCCGAGCGCATTGGCGGCACCCCGCAGAGCGGAACCACCGAGGCGCTGTTCAACGTGCCGTCGACCGCGCACATCCTCGGCGGCGCAGTCATCGCCGGCGACCCCTCCCAGGGCGTCGTCGACGCCCGCGGCCAGGTATTCGGCTACCAGAATCTGCTGATCACCGACGGCTCGGCGCTGCCCGCCAATCCGGGTGTCAACCCGAGCCTGACGATCACCGCGCTGGCCGAACACACGATCGCCCAAGTTCCGACCATCCCCGCCGCCGAGCGCGCCTCCCGTCACGGCCCTGTACTCGGCTAGCTGCTCGAGCCGCCCTGAGTCGCGAAGTAGACGAGGGGGGGAAGGCGCGCGCACGTGCGCGGCGCTAGGTGGTGCTGCTCTCGTGGCTGCAGGTCGTCCCGGAGCGGTCGGTTTGGGTGGGGCAGGGTCGACGTGATCACCGTGATGCGGTTCGCCGTCGCGCGCCAGCCCGCCTCCTCAGGGACGCATACCCCTGGAGCTGCTGCCCGGTGGACCTATCCCGTCGCCGGGATGCGTTGCACGCAGGACGACCCATGCGGTCGCCACCCCGACGATCACTCCGACGACGGTGTCGGCGAACCGCAGGATAGGTTGCTCCCACGCGTTGCGTGGCTCGAGCTCGGCAACGACCATGACGACCGCAATCGTGATGCCCGTAGTGATCGAGTCGCCCGGCCTGCCGGCGAGCGTCACGAGGATCGTGCCGAGCGCGATGAGCACCGCCAGCGCCCACGGGTGCGAAGGCGCGATCAGTAGGTACATCAGGCACAGTGCGAGGCTGACCGCGGTGGCGGCCGTTCGCGAGATAGCCGCCGCGAAGGTCTCTGTCTGACTGTCCCGGTAGACGAATACAGTCGCGATGACCGCCCACGTCCCTCCGAGGAGCCCGTCTGAGCGTGCCACCGAGTGCACACCACGCAACAGGTGGGTGGTCACCTCGTAACTGACCAGGCAAGCCAAGCCGAGCGCGACTCCATGGACGAGCGCCTCGCTCGACCCCGAGGTCGCGAAGATTCGTTTCGGCCAGCTCGACGATTTCGTGGCCCCGGTCGGAGAGGATCGTGCGGCTGGCATAGAGCGTGAACCCCTTGATCTGCTCGAAGGCGAGCTTCGGCGGCATCGACAGCTTCTGGCGGGCGGTGACGATGTCAATCACCGCCGGACAATCGTGGACATCCGCCACGGGGCGCGGCCTCGGCCGCCTCGGTCAGCGCGCGCTCGTCCGCCACAACCCGCCGAGAGAGCTCTCGACGACCTTTCAGCGCCGCGTTAGCGTGAAGCCTAGGGCACGAGCACGACCCGTGCGGCGACCCGGCCGGCCTCGACGTCAGCGATGGCCTCGTTTACCCGGACGAGCGGTCGCGTCTCACTTATCACGCGAGTCTTGCCAGCGCGGTGCAGCTCGAACACCTCGCGCAGATCTTTTCGAGTCCCGACGATCGAGCCGACGATCGTGATTCCGTTCAGCACGGTCTCGAAGATCGGGAGCTTGATCTCGTTGTCCGCCGGCAGCGCGACGAAGACCAGCGTGCCGCCACGTCGCAGGGACTGGTAGGCCTGCTCGAACGCTCGGGGAGAGACGGCGAGCGCGATTGCCTGATCGACGCCGCCGAGCTTCTGGATCGCCTCGACCGGGTCCTCCTTCTTGGCATTGATCGTGAACTCGGCGCCGAGCTCGCGCGCGAGCTCGAGCTTCTCATCGACCACGTCCACCGCCACCACCCGTCCTCCCGCGATCGCCGCGTACTGGATCGCGAGGTGCCCCAGGCCGCCGACGCCGAACACGGCGACGAAATCGGAGGAGCGGGTGCCCGCGACCTTGACCGCCTTGTAGGTCGTCACGCCGGCGCAGGTCAGCGGCGCGGCGTCTAACGCGTCGATCCCTTTGGGGACCTTCACGACGTAGCGGGCGTAGGCGGTGGCGTACTCGCCAAAAGCACCGTTGATCGTGTACCCCATCATCTCCTGCTCGTGGCACAGAGTCTCCCAGCCTGAGACGCAGTAGTTACAGCATCCGCACGCATACCCGAGCCACGGCATCGCGACACGGTCACCGACCCGGACCTTATGAGTGCGGTCGCCGACAGCGTGCTCGCCCGCGGCGAGCTCGGTGACGATGCCGACGCCCTCGTGGCCGGGGATGAACGGCGGTGAGGGCTTGACCGGCCAGTCGCCGTTCGCGGCATGGATGTCGGTATGGCACAGGCCGCACGCCTCGACCTTCACGCGCACCTGCCCCGGCAGGAGTTCCGGCATCGAGACCCGCTCAACGGTCAGCGGGCTGCCGAACTGATGGACAACGGCGGCGCGGTAGGTGATAGGTGGAGCCTCCGCGGCTTGGGGCTGGGGGGGTGCAATGGTGGCCATGGTTTGGCCCTCCTTGTGGATTGTCGGAACCGCTAGGTCGTTCTAGGTTGAGTGCGGCGGCGCGGGGTTCTGCACGCGCTACCCACGCGCGATCACATCTTCGTCAGCGCGACGACCGCTCAGGCCTCGCGCACGCCGGCCAAGTGTCAGAGCCGGAAAGAATTGCCCGCCGAAGGTTGAGGCGAAGCAGAAACCGATGCTACTCCTCCCGCGGCATCGGTCAAGACGGCATGCAGATCGCCCTCAGCACGGAGCCGACATCCAATCGACCTCGGCAGGCACGTACGCCCGCGCGCGATGGGGTCTAGCCGCATTGGGCCGACGCATAGGGCGACTCCACAACAACTGAACGTCGGCGGGGTAACGACAGGGTCCCCGGAGGTGATGGCCCGGAGGGCGTCCGGTAGCGTCCGGCAGCGATGACTGTCTCACGGCGCCGCGCCGGCGGAAGGTCTCCGATGCTCCTCATCCACGGCTTGTCGGGAACGCCGGCGACGTGGGCGCCCCTGCTGCCGGCGCTCGAGCAACATCACGACGTGCTGGCGCCGACGTTGCTCGGGCATTTCGGCGGTCCTGGGTATCTCGCCGGGTCGCCCGCGACGCCGGCGGCGATGGCCGATGCGCTGGAGCGCGACCTGGACTCTGCCGGCTTCGAGCAGGCTCACCTCGTCGGCAACTCGCTCGGTGGCTGGCTCGCGCTTGAGCTCGCGGCGCGTGGCCGGGCGCTCTCGACGACCGCGCTGGCACCCGCCGGCGGGTGGAACCACGGGGGGCCCGAACACAGGCGACTTCTGCGCATGTTTCGGCAGGACCGCTGGTTGAACAAGCTCGTTGCTCGTACACCAGCGCGACTGATGCGGCGCCGGCGCTTTCGCGCTCTGGCGCTGCGGTTGGTGGTCGTGCGCCCGGCCGATGTGCCCGCTGCCCTTGCCGTCGAGATGGCCCAGGCCTCTGGCGACTGTGCGATCTACCTGCCGTTGTTGGAGCACTTGAGAACGGCTGGGTTTGGGGAGCTGGCCGCGATCGACTCGCCGGTGCAGATCGCGTGGGGCACTCGGGATCGGATCCTGCGCTGGCCCCACTACGCCGAACGCTTCCGGCGCATGGTCCCCGGCGCCCGGTGGATCGAACTCACCGGTCTCGGCCATTGCCCGATGCTCGACGATGCCCAGCTCACCGCGCAGACGATCCTCGATCTCACCTGGGCCAACGTCGGTGATGGCGGGCAGCAGCCCTCGTCGGTTGCGCCGCGCTCCCGCTGAAACCGCCCCGAGCCGAGCCGGTCCGCCAGTCCGTCGTTCCGGCGGCGTGTCAGCCTTTCACGCGTCTCGGATCGTCGACCGCGAGCGGAGACGTCCCCTCCACCGCCCTCGCTCCGCGGAGAGTGCGTCGTCGTGCGCGGCATCGTAACCGTCGCTGGTCGCGGCCTCGGACAGCCGGCGGTGCAGCCGCTTGCGCAGCTCGTCGGGATCGTAGTTTCGTTGCGCTCGCCGCTGGCGCGAGATGACGACGCCGGTCGCCGCGACACCTGCGACACCGGCGAGACCGACGATCTTCCATCGTGCGCGCACCCGTCGCGTAGCTTATCTCGAGTGGATCACCTCACCCTGACGCTCGACGAAGCCGTCGACGTCGCATGCACGGGCGACGTCTGGCTGTTTCGCGGCAAGTCCGCCGCAGACCTGGCGATTCGAGCCCTGACCAACAGCCCCGTTAATCATGTCGGAATGGTCGTCGCCATCGACGACTTGCCTCCGCTTCTTTGGCACGCCGAGCTTGGCCGCTCGCTTCCCGACGTCTGGACCGGGCGCCGTCAACGTGGCGTGCAGCTGCATCACCTGCCCGACGCCGTTAGTACATGGAACGAGCGCTACCGTCAGCAGGCCTGGGTCCGCCAGCTCACCGGCCGGATCGAACGCCACCACGAGGACCGGCTCATGGAGATCATCGCCCGTTTCGATGGTCGGGCCTTTCCGAGCGCGCCCGGACTGATCAAGCACGCGGCCACCGGCCGCTTGCGTCGCGCAACTTCGCTGGAGACGATCTACTGCGCCGAGCTTGTCGCCACGACCTACCAGCACATGGGGCTGCTGCCGAGCCGTCGCCCGGCAAGCTGGTATGACCCGGGGCGGTTTTGGAGCGGCGACCGGCTGGAGCTGGTCCCGCCGTTCGCCTTGGCCGATGAGATCGGGGTGCGCTGAGTAGCACACGGCACGTCAGCTGGCCCCCTGCGACGCAGTTTGCATCCCGTCGCGCCGCGCCGCGCCGCGCCGCGCCGCGGCTGAAAGCCCGAAGGGCCGGCGGGTGCTCGGAGCGGCGTCGATCGCTTTGGCAACCCGCCAGCGGTCCGGACGCTGCGGGACAGGCGAACGGTGGCACAGTACGGCTTGTCGAGCATCGCGTTGGCGGAGGGGCATTCGCGAGGAGTAAAATCTGCGTCGGCCTTGCTCCAACCCTCGGCGAGGCAGTCGTTTCCGGCTTCGACACTCGGCCGGCGTGGTGCGTGGATCTCAAGCGGTCAGCACCATCTCGAACGCGCCAGGAGCCGAGCCGTGCGTACTTTCGTCGAAGTCCCCGCTAACCCAGTCCAGATCCCACACGCGCGCCGTCCGCCGTACGTCAACGGCCCGCTCTGTCGCCCGAGCATCAACGTGCGATCACGCCGGTTGACGATCAGGAACTGCTCGTGATGTGTCGCGCGTATTCGTACCGTCGTCGAGCTGTCGGCTCCGGGCTCCGGCTTGGGATCGTGATTGCCGCGATCGTGAATCGGCGCTGAGTCTCCGGTGAAGTTCTCGGACGAACCTACGCAGGAGGGCGGCAACGAAGCTGAGGTCGCGGGGTCGACCGTACTGCGCGTGCTCGATGGTCCCGAGCTGTCTGGGCTGCGAGCGGCCGGTCTTCTGTGGCAGGACTCGCCGGAGATCCACGCTCCTGACGAGTGGGCGCTGCCGGTCGACCCGAGGCTCTCGTATGAGAGTGAGCCCGGCGCTCGCCATGGTCGCTTTGTGCAGATCCGCAGTGGCCGACCCGATCACTCCGAGGACCTCGAGGCGATGCCGTTGGCGGGCGCGATTCCGTCCGGCCCGGGGCGGTTCGGGTTCGTCGCGCGGCGCGTGATCTTTGGACCCGCGCTGCGCAGCGCGGCGCTGGCGGAGGAACGGATGCGCAAGCTGCTGGCGCTACCGGTCTTATCCTCAGATGCGCTGTCCTCGGTGGCCTACGGACCCGAGGCGATGCTCGTGGTGCTCGCCCTTGCCGGCAGTGCACAGTTGAAGGTCTCGCTGCCGATCGCCGGCGCGATCATCGTTCTGATGATCGCGGTCGGTTTGGGCTACCGGCAGGTGATCCGGGCATATCCACAGGGTGGCGGCTCGTATCGGGTGGCGAGCGAGAATCTCGGACCGCTCGCAGGCCTGCTGGCCGCTGCGGGCCTGATCCTGGACTACATTCTCACCGTCACGGTGTCGATTGCTGCCGGTGTGGCGGCAGTGACCTCGGCGATGCCTTCGCTGGCGAGCGCGACGGTCCCGATCGGTCTCGCCGTGATCGTGATCCTGGTTGTGGGCAACCTTCGGGGAGTCCGGGCCGCAGGCTCGATATTCGCGGGTCCGACATACCTCTTTGTGATCGCGATCGCGATGATCGTCATCGTGGGTCTGATCAAGGCAGCGGGTCACGGCTTCGTGGCGACGCCGCCGCCGGCCCTACCCGCCACCGAAGAGCTCGGCCTGCTGCTGGTGCTACGCGCGTTCTCCTCCGGGGCGACCGCGATGACCGGGATCGAGGCCATCTCGAACGCAGTCCCGGTGTTCAAGCCTCCGGCGGCCGCCAACGCCGAACGCACGCTTTCGGTCATGGTCGTGCTGCTGATCTCGATGTTCGCCGGAATCGTGATCCTGGCGCACCTTGACGGCGTCGTTCCCGCCGGCGGCCAGACCGTGCTTTCGCAACTAGCCCACGACAGCGTGGGAAGTGGCGTGCTGTACATATATGTCCAGGCGGCGACGGCACTCATCCTGCTGCTTGCGGCCAATACGGCGTTCAACGGATTTCCACGACTGCTGTTCTTCATGGCCTGCGACTCCTACGTCCCCCGAACGTTCTTGCGGATGGGCGACCGGCTAGCGTTCAGTCATGGGATCATCGCCCTTGCCGTGGTCGCGGCAGCGGTGTTCGTTGGTTTTGGCGGCAAGGTCGATGCGCTGATCCCGTTGTACGCCGTCGGGGTGTTCCTCGCGTTCACGCTCGCGCAGACCGGAATGGTGGTGCACTGGCGCCGACATCGCGAGCGTCACTGGCGCAAGGCGGCGGTGACCAACGCGGTCGGAGCGGTGCTGTCAGCGGTCGTTCTGGCGGTCACCGCGGTGACGAAGTTCGCCCACGGCGCCTGGCTCGTCGTACTTCTGATCCCGCTGATCGTCTGGGGCTGCCGAAAGATCCACGCCCACTACGAACAGACACATCAGGCACTGATCCCGTCCGCCGGCGGCCCGAACGCGGCCAGCGCGAGCGTGCAGCCGAGACCGTATCCCCAGCCGCCGCCTGAGCGGCCCGGACCGGAGCGAGCGTGCAATCCGGGCGAGGTATGCAATCTCGTCCTCGTCCCACTTGCCGCGATCGATGCGTCAAGCCTGCACGCCTTGGCGTACGCCAAATCACTCGCCCAGCCAGTGCTCGCGGTGCACATCAGCGCCGACGAACACGAAGCCGCCCGCTTCCACGCCTACTGGCGGGCGTGGGGTGAGCACCTGCCACTCGAAGTCATCGTCTCGCCCTACCGCTCTACGGTCGCGCCCCTGGCTAACTACATTGAGGCACTGCACTACCAGCAACCCGGCGTCACGCTGACCGTAGTCGTACCAGAGATCGTCGTCAGACAACGCTGGCAACGTGCCCTGCACCGCCGCATCGGCCCACACCTAAGACGTGCCCTGCGCCCGCTGCCCGGAATCGCGATCACCAGCATTCCATTCCACCTGGAGTGAGAGCAGTCCTCCGATGTGACGCTCCGCCCGGAGCCGGGCAGAGCCTAACGCCGACTGTCGAGTGGCGTCCCGAGAACACTGCTGATCGAATCCGGCGAAGCACGGACTGGGAGGCAAGAGCAGTTAACGCCGAACGACGCTCACGCCGGCAGTGGCCGGCGCGAGCGTCGTCGAGGGGGTGCTGGTTGTTGTGAGGAGAAGCTCTAGGACGAGACGGGAACTGCCTTCGCCTTCGCCCTCGGGACCAGGACCTGCTCCTCGGCTTCGGTCCGGCGTGCGTGCCAGACGCCCAGTCCGATGAGCACCGACATCAAGATCGCCGCGAGGAACGCTGCGATCGCGCCGAACAGCATGACCGTGCCGATCACCGAGAAGCCATATGCCTCGAGCAGAAGCCCGCGGAGAGTGGTGCCCTGGAATGAGGTCTGCTCGAGTGTCTTCAGCGGGACGCTGGTCTTGTTCTTCTGTGCGGCCGCGCTGATCTTCGAATAGACACCGCCATACGGCATCTCTGACAGGTGGACCGCGATGAAGTCGTTCGCGTAGACCTTGGCCTGCTGCCCAGTGAGCAACGACTGCCCGGCGTACTTCGAGACCGACGGGATCATCGACGGCGTGATCTCAGTGCCCGCCTTGGGGTGGGCGAATGCCGCCTGGGGCGGGAACGAGATCTGCTGCTGTGCCAACTGATTGCGAACGTTCGTGGTTGCAAAGCTGTGACCCCAGGTCAAGAGACCGCCTGCGATCACTAGGACGACGACGACAACCACGCCGGCGCTGCTGGCGAGAATGTCGAAAATTCTGCGGGACATGGTGTTTCTCCTCTGACGATTGGGCCCTGATTGCGGGCTTCGTCATCGTCGCTGCCAGGGGTATCGTGATCATCCGTCCTCACCCGCCGAGGCGAGGTGGAAATCCCGCAGCGGGTGCTCGGGGCCTCCGCACCACAGGGCGCAACATGAGCCCGCGTGTGAATGGCGCATGCGCGCGAGCGCGTTGCCGTCGGTAGTTGTGCGCAGCGTGGCGCGGGTTTGCCCGGCTGCGCCGCTAGTCGGCTGGTCGTAGTGTGATGAGCATGGCTTCCAATGCTTCTCACACGCCGCCGGAGAGCCGACCGCCTGCGGCGGCGCCGGGCTCCGTGACCCCACAGGCGCCCACGAGCGAAGTGCTCGTGCTCTCGCGCGAGGACTGCCTTCGCCTACTCGCGTCGAACAGCTTCGGCCGTTTGGCCGTCGCAATGGACTCACCCGTCATACGCCCGGTCAATTACCTTTTCGACGAGCCATCGCAGTCTGTGCTGTTTCGCACGGCAGACGGTTCGAAGTTCCACGCGATGCTGGTCAATGGCAACGCCGCCTTTGAGATCGACGGCATCGATCAGGGCTCACGCACCGGCTGGAGCGTGATCATCGCCGGCATGACCGAAGAGATCACGAGCCCGAGCGAGCTGCGCCGCCTCGACCACCTGGGATTGGAGACCTGGACGCCGGGGCATAAGGCGCATTGGATGCGGATTCGCGCATGGACGGTCACGGGACGACGGATCGTCCTCGCCGGCCACCGGTCTACGTAGTTTTCCGAAGCAAAGGTTCGGAGCTGCCCGGCTGGCGGGGCGAGAATCACGCCGTAGTCTTGCCGTATGAACCTGAGTAATCACACCCCATTTAGAGTCGTAATCGCCGGCGGCGGCGTCGCCGGTCTCGAAGCGGCCCTCGCGCTGCGCGATCTCGCCGGCGACCGCGTCGCCATCACGCTCCTGGCCCCTGCGGAAGAGTTCGTCTACCGGCCGATGACCGTCCGCGAACCGTTCGCCTACAGCGCGGCGGATCGGTATTCGCTCGACGAGATAACCCGCGATATCGGCGTTGAGTTCGTGCACGACGCGTTCAAGTGGCTCGCCGCCGACGATCGCGTAGTGCATACCGAAGCGGGCGCGACCATCGAGTACGACGCGCTCCTGTTGGCCCTCGGGGCGGTCTTGCGACCGCGCTTCAGCCACGCGCTGACGCTCGATGACAGTCTCATCGACGAACAGCTCCATGGCCTGATCCAGGACGTGGAGGGAGGCTATATCCGCAAGCTGGCGTTCATTGCCCCGACGCCCATGCCTTGGCCGCTGCCCATCTACGAGCTCGCGCTGATGACAGCCCGCCGGGCATACGACATGAACGTCGACCTGTCGATCACGCTGGCGACACCCGAAGACGCCCCGTTGGCGGTCTTCGGTTCGGACGCGAGCCAGGCGGTCGGGCAACTGCTCGAGGAGAACGGCATTCTGTTCATACCCTCTGCGCGCTGCGGGACTCCCGGCCCGGAGAGGTCTCGATCAACCCGGGGTCGAGACGTTTGCACGTTGACCGAGTGGTGGCATTGCCGCAGCTCTTCGGCCCGTCGACTCCCGGTGTTCCGCTCAAAGCTGACAACGGATTCATCCCGATCGATGCCCACTGCAGGGTGCCGCAGCTCGACCGGGTGTATGCCGCCGGAGACGCGACCGATTTCGCCGTCAAGCACGGCGGGATCGCGTCGCAGCAAGCCGATACTGCGGCCGAGGCGATCGCCAGCCTCGCCGGCGCTCCGATCGAGCCGCAGCAGTTCCAGCCCGTCATCCACGGAATGCTGGTCGGCGGCCGGAAACCTCTCTATCTGACTGCCCACATCACCGGCGGACACGGATCAAGCTCAGAGGTCAGCGAGACACCGAACTCGTCGCCGGCAGCGAAGATCACCGCCAAGTACCTCGGGCCGTATCTGGAGTCGCTGGATCGAGCGGCGTTACGATGACGTCGTTGTCTGGAACCGAACCCCGCATGGAGAGTTCAGGCTCCGCAACCGGTTCGACGGGTTCGGCCCGAACGATTCGCGTCGTGATTGCCGACGACCACGCGGTGGTCCGTCGCGGCCTGCGCCAGGTGCTCGACATCGAGGAAGGCTTCGAGGTCGTGGCGGAGGCTTCCGATCTCGAGGACGCCCGACGATACGTGCGGGGGCATCGTCCGGACGTGCTCGTGCTCGACCTGAATATGCCAGGCGGGTCGAGTCTCGCCGGGATCCCTGAGATCCGCGCTGAATGCCCGGAGACGCAGATCGTCGTGTTGACGATGCAGGACGAGCCCGCGTACGCACGGCACGCGCTCAGCGCCGGCGCGCTGGGCTACGTTCTCAAGGAGTCGGCCGAGTCGGAGCTGGTCGAGGCCATCCGCCGCGCTGCCGCGGGCGACACGTACTTGAACCCCCGGCTGGGCGCACGTGTCGCGGCCGAACCGGCGCCTGGCCTGCCCGATGGTCTTTCGGCCCGGGAGGTGGAGGTGCTGCGGATGATCGCGCTCGGGCACACAAACTCCGAGATTGCCGAACAGCTGTATCTGTCGGTGCGCACGGTCGAGACTCACCGTTCCCACATTCAGCAGAAGCTGCGCCTCGGATCCCGAGCTGATCTCGTCCGCTACGCGCTCGATCACAAGCTCATCGACACCTAGGCAAATCAGCGCGAGGCTGCTACGCGGTCCGCGCTGCGCGGGAACACGAGCAGGGGGCAGCGCGAGTGGCGCGCGAGAACGGTAGATGTGCTCCCGGTGAACAGGCGACCGACCGGCCCGCAGCTTCGCGAGCCCACGATCAGGAGATCGACCTCCTCGCTGAAGCGGGCCAGCTCCTCGCCGGGCGATCCGTAGCGGACGTGACCTTCGAGATCGTCCGCTCCGCCGAGCCTAGCGAGATCCTCCGGCGTCAGTTGCTTGGCGACTTCGGACCATCGGTGCTCGATCGGCTGACCGTACGGGATGCTCTGCACGGGCAGGACCCGGAGCGGCTCGATCCTCGCGCCTGTCCTCGCGGCGATCGCGCGAGCGGCCTCGAGTGACCTGCATGGTCTCTGGCGAGCCGTCGCGACCAACGCCGATCCTCGCGAGATGCGAAGGCGGCGCATATCCGCTGGGCGCGATCGCGACGGCACATGGAGCTCCGTGCAGCAACTCCACCGTGTGATTGCCGGCGAGCCGGCGCCCGAGCGCTCCGCGGTGGCACGAGCCGACTACGAGCAAGTCGTAGCGCCGGCGGGCCGCCAGCTGATGCAGACCGCGGGCTGCGGAAGCGTCGTGGACGACGAGAATCTTTGCGTCGATGGCGGCGCCAACGCACTCGTCGCTCAACATCTTCCTGGAGTCGGCGTGCGAGTCGGAAGCGCTCGGATGAGTTTCGATCGGGTCAACGTGCGCGAGGGTTGTGCGCGAGCCTGGCCCGGCGAGCCAAATCGCGAGCGCGATCGCGTCGCGTCCTCCCTGACGACCGTCCACTCCCACCAGCAAGTTATTGAACATCGCGCCTCGTCCGAAATCGTTCATGAGCTGAGCGTATGGCCGGCCGACGTCGAGGTCATCGGTGCTCCTCCACGTCGGCCCGCTGGTTACTACGGGTGATTCGCCAGTTCTCGTTCCCGGGCGGGATCCCGAGCCACGTCACGCGCGGGGTCGGCTACGACGCGCCCCGACGTTCGCGATGTCAGACGGGCGTCGAAGATCGAGGATTCCCCTGAAGGGCTCTCGCGGGCGGCGTCGGCGGCGCGGATCGGGTGGGCGAGAATCGGATGGCGGGTGTTGCCCTACGCCTCGAGCGAGGGCATCGGTCGCGGTGGCGACGCTGTCTCGACGCGGACGCGGGCGTCGACGATCACCGCCCCGTCGGGTCCAGCGATCAAGGGGTTGCAGTCGAGCTCGACGATCTCGGGGTGGGCCTCCACCATCGCGCTGACGCGCAGCAGCACGTCCTCGATCGCGGTCAGGTCGCAGCGTGGCGCGCTGCGGTCGCCGTCGAGTAGCGGGAACGTGCGCAGCGCGCGCACCATCTCTCGCGCCTGCACATCGGTGACCGGGGTGATGCGCACCGCGACGTCGCTAACCAGCTGGGCGTTCGTTCCGCCGGCGCCGCATGCGAGCACAGGCCCGAAGCTGTGGTCGTGAACGACACCCACGATCAACTCGACCCCCGCCGGCGCGATCGGCTGCACGACGCGCGTGGCAATCAGCGGCAGGCCGTAGCAGTCGAACAGCTGCGCCACGCTCTGTGGCGACAGCCACGGTTGGTCGCGCGCGAGCTCCTTGCTGATTATCGCCGCGGCCTCGACCGATCGGAGGCCGTCGAACCGTGGCACCGAGCCGACGTCTCGCGTGCGCCAGCGGCCGTGGCGTACGGCGAGCGACACTGCGCGAGCGGCGTCCTCGGGAAAATCGTAGCCGGGCACCCGCACGCGGTCTGAGTTGAGTTCGGACGGGACACCGCTGCTGACCATGAACACTGAGGCGGTCGTCACGCTGGGATTCGCCTGCGCGAACTCGCGCACAGCGGTGGCCACTTCCGCTGCCGTCGTTACCAGCGCGGGCACAAAGATCGTGATGATCGCGTCGCACGCATCGGCGTCGACCAGCGTTTGGAGCGTACGGCGGTAGTCCGCCGCAGCGGCAGCCGCGATCATGTCGATCGGGTTGCCAACCGCCGCGCCCGCCGGCAGGAACTCCGCGAGCTGGGCTCGGACGTTCGCCGGAAGCTCCGCAATCTTGACCCCGCTCGCCTGGCAGGCGTCCGCGCACAGGATCCCGGGGCCACCACCGTTCGTGACGATCACCACCCGATCGCCACGCGGGACTCGCTGCGCCGAAAGCAGCGCGGCCACGTCGAACAGCTCGCGCATCGTGTCCGTGCGGATCACCCCCGCCTGGGCGAACAACGTATCGACGGTCACGTCGGAGGTCGACAGAATCGCGCCGGTATGCGACGACGTCGCGCGGGCACCCGCGACCGACCGCCCGCTCTTGACCGCCAGGATCGGCTTGGTGGCCGACACCCGGCGGGCGATCCGCGCGAACTTCCGCGGATTGCCGACCGACTCCAGGTACAGAAGTGCAAGCTTGGTCCGCCGGTCCTGCTCCCAATACTGGAGGAAGTCGTTGCTCGAGAGATCGGACTTATTGCCAACCGAGACGAACGACGACAGGCCAACTCCGAGGCGGCTCGCCGCCTCGATGATCGCGATTCCAAGACCGCCGCTCTGGGACATGAACCCCACCCCGCCCGGCACAGCAGCCAGCGGCGCAAACGTCGCGTTCAGCCGCACTCCCGGCGATGTGTTGAGCACGCCGAGGCAGTTCGGCCCGACGATCCGGATCCCGGCGTCACGGCACACCCGGAGCAGCTCGCACTGCCGAGCGACACCCTCCCCCCCGGTCTCCGCAAAACCGGATGAGATGACGAGCAAGGCCCGCACGCCGGCGGCCGCGCACTCGCGCGCGACGCCGACGACCCCTTCCGCGGGAACGGCAACCACCGCCAGTTCGACCCCACCGGGAATGTTGACCACCGACCGGTAGGCGGGGAGCGACTGAACCACTTCAGCCTTGTCGTTGACCGCGTACACGGCGCCGCTGAACCCGCCCACGAGCAGGTTGTGGACGATCTCCCCGCCGATCGTTCCCCGCCGGCGAGAGGCGCCGATCACAGCCACAGAGCGCGGCTCGAGGAAGCTGCGTACGGCGGCCACCGCCCCGGTCCGCTCCCGCTCCTCGAACTGCGCGACCGCCTCGGCCGAGAGCGATGTCGGCAGTTCGATCTCGAGCGCGCCGGGGACTGAGCGGAGCTCGACCGGAAACCCGCTCCCACGAAATACGTCGATCATCGGATGGTTCTGCGGCAGCACCTCCGCGACGAACGTCGAGAAGCCGTGGCGCTCCGCTGCCTCCGCCAAGTGGGCAAGGAGGATCGTCGAGATCCCCCTCCCCTGCCACGCGTCCGCGACCACGAACGCAACCTCGGCGCGGTCGGAGTCGATCCGCACATACGCCGCGTGCGCGACGATCGTCCGTGGGCTGCCGGACTCGACGACCAGCCCGAAGCGGTCGACGTAATCGACGTCGACCGACCACGAGGTCGCCCAGTCGAGACCTGTCGTCCCGAAGAACCGGTAGCCGATCGCTTCCGGAGACAGCGTCTCCAAGAACCTGTGAACCCCGGCGGCGTCGTCAGCACGGACGGGCCGCACGTGCGCCGTCGCCCCGTCGCGCAGGACAACGTCGGCCTCTCGCTCCAGGGGATATACCGAGGCAGTTGAGCTCATAGGGTCAGGACCCCGTGGCGAGTGCGGTCAGCCATCGGCACAAACGGCGGCGATGTCAAGCGTTGACAGCACCCCGAGCGGATAGCCCCCGGCCCGGTCGACGACCACGAGGTGCGACACGGCGTGTTCGCTCATGGCCTGCGCGGCATGCTCGAGCGACTCGTCACCGGAGATTGTCAGCGGCTCCGTCGCGGCCGCCTGGAGTGCAGTCCCGTCCGCCTCGCCGGCGGCTGCCGCCGAGACCATGTCCAGGTCTGAAACGATGCCAAGCGGCCGGCTTCCGTTGCGCGTGGTGACCACGACGGCGTGGACCCGGTAATTGGCCATGATGGCCGCGACCGTCCGGACGGAGTCGTCGGGCGCACAGGTCATGACGCCAGCATGCATGCAGTCGCGAACCCGAACCCGGGCGAGCGACAAGGGGCGAACTCGTTGGTCGGTCATGCCCCAAGGTTCGCCCACCGGCCGAGGCCGCGCATCCGTGCCCAGCAGCGGTGTCGCGGCGGAAACTACGGATCGCCCTGGGTGCGCATCCACGACCTGTCCAGCCCGAGCGTCGGTGGGGTCGAATCGGATGCGACTGGAGCGCGTCGCGCCGGATCAGGCCTCCCCCCAGGCGAGGACTCCGGCTACGTCGAGCGTCGACAGGATCCCGATCGGGCGCGCTTCTGCGTCGGTGACGACCAGATGGCTCGCTCGATGAGTGAGCATGAGCTCGCCGGCGTCGCGCAGCGGGACGCTGGACTTGACGGACATGACAGGCTGACCGGCGAGATCCCTCGCGGTTCGCTCTGTGTCGTCCCGGATCCCTCCGGCGACCAGGTCGAGGTCGGAGATGATGCCCCATACGAAGCCGTGCGGCGGCGTCTCATGTGACATGTCCACGACCGCGACGCAATGGACGTGCTGAGTGGCCATCATCCGCGCCACCTCGCTGAGGGTCGCGTCGGGCTCGCAGGACAAGATCCCCGGATGCATTGCATCCGCGACGGTCGCGTGCTCAAGCGACGGCATCAGGTAGCTGCCGTGTTGGTTGTAAGTAGCGGTGTCAGGCATGCTTCATCTCCTCGTGGTTCGCTGCATACTCAGAAGCTAAGGCCGGGGAGCGCCCGCGTGATCCGGCGCGGGCCGAGGGACGATTGCGGGTTTTCCACATCGATGAGGGGGCGCCTCTGGGGCGTGGGGCTGGCGACAGCCATAGCTTGGAGTCGCTTGCCATGTCGGGTTACGCGCTCGGGTCGCCTTCGATTCTGATCAGCGTACGGACGCCGCCGCGCCGGTAAACCGTGATTGTCAGCGGCGCCAACATCGTCGAGCTGTCTACTGTCACGCGCTCGGGTTTGTCGACTATGTGACGCAACACGGGCAGGTGCGCGCTTCTTCGAGCTACCGCGACCTCGAACATGTCGTCCCGGCGGTCGTACGTCAAGGTGTGGAGGTCTAGGTGGCTCGCCTCGATCGTTGGCGGTCCCGACGCGTCGAGGATCTCGATCGACACCGGCGCGTTCATCAACTCCCTGCCGACAGCGTCGAAGTACTCAGACCAGGTGTCGGGTGCTAGGTCTCGGGTTGTTTCCATGACAGCAATTTCTAGTCGGCCGCCGTTCGGGCGACCACCGTGTTCGGCCGTCGATCCGTCCGCGAGACTCCCGGTTCGAGCTGCGGGCAGCCACCCCCGCGGCTAAGTAGCCGGTACGGACCACCCGGTCAAGCAACGTCGGGGTCAGTAGTTCGCCCCGGTCGGCCACGGCTCTCCCCGGATGGCGGTCGCCGGTGCATGGCCGACGCTGCACAGGAATGCAATACCGGGACGAAGACGGGTGGTCGGGCGTGCGGCCGCGCTGCACCGCCTGCGACGATGTGATCGGTGTGTACGAGCCTCTCGTCCACACGGGCGGGGGGTCTGCGCGCCGAACCTCTCTTGCGGTCGAGCCTGGCGTGTTCGCTTCGGGGGGCGATTGCTACCACCTCGACTGCTACGAGTGTCTCGTCGGCGAGTTTTAGCGCAGCTAGGCCGCACCGCCCGCTGCCCGCTGCTCGTGCTCACCCGGTCCGCGCCCGACAACAGATCGGTAATTCGCCGCGCCGGATCCGCGCCTTCACCCGGTCGTCGGAGGCTCGCCCCGGCCGTAGATTCGAGGCATGCTCCGCTCCCTGTCTCCAATGACCGGCCGAGCGTCGTCCGCCCCGCCCAAGATCGGGCGGACCCGGGTGGTCGTGGCCAACGATTATCCGAAGATGCGCCGCGCCTTGAGCCGGCTGCTCCAGCGCGAAGACGACCTGGACGTGGTCGGCGAGGCAAGCGACTTCGAGGCTGCCGCACGCGAGGTGGACGAACATCGACCGAACGTGCTCGTGCTCGATCTGCCGATGCCCGACGGTTCCGGCACCGAGAGCATCGTGCGGCTGCGCGAGCTCTCCCCCGCCACCGCTCTCGTGGTCACCACGATGCACGAGAACGAGCTGTACGCGAGCCGAGCGCTTCGGGCCGGCGCGCTCGGATTCGTCGTGGCTGACACAGCGGATCGCGAGCTAGCGGACGCCGTGCGGCGCGCCGCGCACGGCCTCGTCTACGTGAGCCCGCGGATCAAACGCGCCGTCGCGTCACCGGTGTCCGTCGGAGCCCGCTCCAGGTGAGGAGATCCGAGCGGCGCTCCGACGCTGCGCGGGGAACATCGCCTTGATTGTCGTGCCGTGCCCCGGCGAGGATTCGATCTCGAGCGTTCCGCGCAGTAACTCGGCGCGCTCCTGCATACCGGCCAGTCCGAATCCGCTCGTGTGAGCGACCGGGTCGAAGCCGTGCCCATCGTCCCGCACGGTCACCCGCACATTGCTCTGGTCCTCCTCGATCTCGACGTGGGCGCGGCGAGCATCGCCGTGCTTGCTCGCGTTGGTCAGTGCTTCCTGGACGATGCGGTATGTCGCTATCTCGAGCTCGGGAGTGAGTCGCTCCAGCTCGCGTCCTTGCTCGTACGCAAAATTGGTGCTGACATCCACCTCGAGTCCTCGGCTGCGGGCACGCCCGGCTAGGTCCTCGACTGCCGCCTCAACGCCCAAGTCATCGAGCGCCGCCGGGCGGAGGTCAGTCACGAGTGCGCGGAGGGCTCCGATCTCCACTTCCAGCTGGACGACGGCCTCCGCGACCGCCTCGAGCAGCCCATCCGGGCTGGGACGACGAAGCTGCGCCGCGAGCCCGACCCGGAGCGCGGCAAGATTTTGCAAGGTCTCGTCGTGCAGCTCGCGGGCCCACCGCGTGCGTTCCTGTTCCGTAGCCGCTAGACGCTGGCGGCGTCGCTCGGCCTCGACGGTCACGGCGGTCGCGACCGCTGTCGCAGCGCTGACGGCAAACGCCTCCAACAGGCGCTGGTCCTCAGCGCTGAAGGCCGGCCCGCCCTCGAGTCGGTCGACCGCGACCAGCACCCCATGACCCCGGCCGCGGAAGATCAACGGGACGATCAGGCCGGCGCTCGCGTCGACGCCGAGGCGGCCAAGCCCGTGGCGCTCGAAGCGCGCCCGGTTGGAGTCCTCCTCCAAACGAAGCGTTGTCGACGTACGGAGGGCCGCGCTGGCCAGGCTGTCCTTGAGATCTACGCGCTCGCCAATCAAACCATCAGGAAGTTCACCGGCGCCCGCGGCGATGACCATCTCGCCGTCCTGCTCGTGCTCGATGACGAGCGCACGAGCCGACACGAGCGCCCTGCCGCGCTTCGCGACCAGTCCAAGGATCGAGTCGAGGTCGGTCTCGCCACCGAGCGCCTGGGCGATCTGCATCGTCGCGTCGAGCGCGTCGACCGTCCGCGTCAGCTCGGCGTGCTGGGCCTCGAGGCCGGAGTAGCGCCGCGCGTGGTCGATGGCGACACCGGCGAACCCGGCCAGCAGCCCGATCGTCTCCTCGTCCTGCTCGGTGAACGGCCCGCCGCCCTCCTTCTCAGTCAGGTACAGATTCCCGAACGGGACGCTGCCCACTAGAATCGGGACGCCGAGAAACGTTCTCATCGGTGGGTGCCCAGGTGGAAAGCCATACGAGTGCGGGTGGGCGTCGACATCGGCCAGCCGCAAAGCCGCCGGGTGCATGATGAGCTCTCCGAGGACTCCTCGTCCCCGAGGAAGCTCGCCAATCCGTTGCCGCGTGTCCTCGTCGACGCCAACGGTGATGAACCGGTCGAGCTCGGTCCGAGCCTCGTTGGTCACACCAAGGGCCGCGTACCTCGCCCCGGACAGCTCGCGCGCGGACTCAAGCACATGCCCAAGCACAACATCCAGGTCCAGATCGGCGAGCAATCCCCGGGCGAGATCCATCACCAAGAGTACGCGGGGATCGAGCGCACGTTCCCGATCAGTCACAGTCATGCTCCATTCGCGCACCGCGGTGAGCCCAGTCGGTTTCGAAGGTCATGTCGTGGCGGCAGCATTCCAGGCGGGCCTATTGCCCCGTCCGTAGCCTCCGCGAACGACCGCGGAGCCTCATAGGCGGATCATCGCCAGACCCCGAGGGTTGTCTCGTCGCGATAACGCTACCAGCGGCTAACGCCGCCGGACGGACCGATGTCGGCGGGAGGGGCTCGCTCAGCTGCGCTCGATCGCGGCGACGATGCTTTCGGCGAACGCGTCGGGACGCGAGAGAAACGGGTGATGCCCTGCGCTGAATTCGACGAGTCGCGTATCGGGTCTGACGCGTTGACGCTGCCTCTCGGGCGGGGTGGCGAGATCCTCGGTGCAGACGAAGTACGTGGCGGGCTTCTGTCTCCAGGCGATCTGGTGCGGTGGCTGGGTGAACGGCTTGAGGGATTGGCGGGTGAGGCGGCTGACCGCCTGCTCGGTCGTGGTCTGGTCGCAATCTTGGAGGAAGAACTCGCGGATCATGTCGGGATCGACGCCGATGGTGCCGTCCTCGCCCGGTTGCAGCCACGGCGCTGGCTCTGCGCCGACGAGATCGGCCTGAGACTGTCCAGCGTCGGGCATCACCGAGGTCACGTACAGCAGTTGGGCTACGCGGTAATCAGCACCGGCCTCGGTGATGATCATCCCGCCATAGGAGTGGCCACAGAGGACAACGGGGCCGTCGACCTCAGCGATCGCCTCGCGGCACGCCTGGGCATCGTCGTAGAGGTCCCCGAGCGTGTCGCCGGTCTCGCCGCAGCTCGGGAGTGCCACGGCGACGGTTGCGATGCCGAGCTTGGCGAGCGGCTGCGTCATCTGGCTCCACCACCAATCGGCGTCACGGACGCATGCGCCATGAACGAACACCACAGTCGTCATCGAGGGGCCGGGACCATCCTCGGACTCTGGGTGAGACCGCCGTTCGTTGTGTGAGCCTGCAAGAAGTCAGAAGACAGAGGGGTCTCGCCGGCGCGGCCGCTGCGCGATAGATCGAGTCGAAAGCTACGTCGCTTGAAGCCTTCTGGCACGGTGTCCAGCATGAGTCCTCCTGGGTCAGCCGCTGATTCCTGTAACGACGTTACAGCTCCCGGATGCTTGTCCACCACTTCGGATCGCGCGACGCGCTCATCGCCGCCGCCCTCGCCCCCGCCCGTGGCCGATACTCGGCGAACGCGTCCGGCGGACCCGGCGTCGGCGACTCCCCTGTAGTAGAACTGCGGCCGTGCCCTTCACGGTCAGGAACCTCAAGCAGGACGTGCGGGATCTCGGGTCCAACTTCGCCGGAGCGCGCGACTTGGAGTTCCGCCACGCAAGCGAGGCGCTTGAGCTCGAGCAGTGCGGCCTGAGCTACCAAAGCGTCCCGCCCGACTATCGCTTCCCGTACGGCCACACGCACAAGAAGCAGGAGGAGGTGTACGTCGTCGTGCGTGGGAGCGGGCGGATGAAGCTCGACGACGAGATCGTCGAGGTCAGGGAGTGGGACGTGGTGCGCGTCCCACCCGGTACGTGGCGAGGCTACGAGGCCGGGCCGGAGGGCCTCGAGATCATCGTGGTCGGCGCGCCCAATCTCGGTGAGAATCCGCGCGAAGACGTGGAGGGTCAGCGCGACTGGTGGGCCGACTAGGCCAGCAGCGTTCGAATCGCGCTGATGCGACCGTCTTTGACGGTCGCGATGTCGATACCACGTGCGACTGGCTCACTGTCTGGGGGTCCCAAGCGCCAGGCCATGGCAGCGGTGTCTTCGCCAACGTAGATCGGCCCGTCGGAGACGAACACGAAAGCCGCGGGGGCGTCCTTGAGGAGCTGCTGTACGCGGTCGTCAACGGCGGCGAGTCCGACGATCGTGCCGGCATCGTCGGCGAACGCGACGTCGTCGGTGTAGGTGCGCGCGATCGCCTCACGTCGGCGGACGGGATCGCGCTCGCCGAAGACCTCGTGGAGGTTGGCATGCATCAGCGCGGTGATCGTCGGGTCGGCCATGACGTGCTCCTTCAAGCGATGGTGGTCGGCGTCGCGCGACCTGCTCGTCGCGCTCCCGTTTAGGCGCCTGTGAATCGATACTCGGTCTGCCAGGCGTCGGTCGGGTCGGTGTGGGCGGTCCAAAAGAGTTCCGCGATGTTGTCCGGATCGAACGCCGTCCCACGCACGACCGAGCCGGCGATCGTGACGGTTGCGGCATGGATGCCGTCCTCCTGGACACCGGCGGCGATCAGGGTCGCCGCCGAGCGCAGGGCGGCCTTCCCCATCGAGAGGCTCGCCACTGCGGGCACCGGATGGTCGGCGAAGCCGCCGCTGGTGAAGAGCAGTGTGCCGGTGCCGGCGGTCCGCAGGACGGGTGCGGCGACCTGTGCCGCGACGACGGCGCCGAGGACATCGACGTCATATGCGGTCCGGAGCCGTCCGACCGTCGTGTCGAGGATCTCGCCAGGATCCGGCAGGGCAGCGTTGTACACGGCGACGCCGGGGGCGCCTGGGGCGCGGAAGATCCGCTCGAGCGTCGCACGGTAGCCGTCCAGATCCTCGATGTCTGCGCCCACCGCCTCGATCTCAAGCCCGTCGCCACGCAGCTCAGCGGCGAGTTGCTCGAGCGTCTCGCCGCGGGAGATGAGTGTGCTGCGGAAGCCTTCGCGGCCGAAGCGCCGAACGACGCTGGCGCCGACGCCGGGTCCGGCCCCGATCAGCAGGAGGTGACGAGGGTCAACAGACTCGGGCATATGCCGCCTCCGGGTAGAGCTTCGCCCGGCTGTCGGCTCGGGCCACGTGTCCTTGGGGTCCAATCACCCGACGAACGTTTACCAAGGGTTCGGGTGAGACGTCATCACCGCATCATGGTGATTTCGGTCCCGTCGGGATCGGATCGGGCCTCCAAGTCGGAGCGCCCGCCAAGGCGTGGGCCGCCGGCAAGTCAGCGCTGGCGTGCGGACGCGGTCAGGCGGGCTGCCACAGCTCGACCCGATTACCCTCAGGATCGGTGACCCAGCCGAATCGGCCGACACCCTCCATTTCCTGCGTCTCTTCAGCCACGTCCGCTCCCTTGGCGCGCAATTGGGCGAGCATCGCATCCAGGTCGCGGATCCGGAAGTTGAGCATGGTCTGCTGGGCCCGGGATCCGAAGTAGTCGGTCTCTGACTCGAACGTCGCGAACACGGTCACCCCGCTTTCCTGGCGCCATCCGCCGTTCTCATCGGCGTCGAGGCCCAGGCAATCGCAGTACCACGTGCCCAGGGCCACCGGATCGGCGGCGCGCACGAAGTATCCACCGATTCCAAGCACGCGTTCCACGTCTCTATCTTGCCAGGACTGCGACCAGGCGGACTACGGCTCCTTCAAGCACTCCCGAGCTCCTGCTCGAGCACAGGACGGACCTCGATCGCCGCTGTGACGTCGAGCTCCTGTAGCTCGGAGGCGATGGCCAGTGCCCCGTCGAGGTTCTCGGCCTCGACCAGGATCAATCCAGCGAGGAATTCCTTGCTGTCGACGAACGGGCCGTCGGTCAAGAGCACCTTTCGCGACTCGAGCGTGAGAGTCGTCGCGGACGCAGCCGGCTGGAGACGGACCCAGCCGCTCACATCGGGCCGCTCCAGGACCGCGGCGACATCGGGGTGCATCTCGCGTGGCCGGCGTTCCCCGGCCGCCTCCGCCTTGGTGTAGTTCAGCAGTGCGTACTTCATCTGCGCTCCCTTCTAGCTGCCGGTTTCTCTCTGAGACGAACGGCGGACGCCCAGACGGACACCTCGGCGGTTCTTCCATCACCGTGTCCGTCCAGGCGTCGGCTGTTCGTCATCAGATCAGAGGGCCGGCATCCGCGCCGGCCGCGACCGAAAGGGTGCAGGAGATGACCAATTACGTGTTCGCGTACACCGGCGGCAACGGCGTGGCCGTCGACGAGGCCGAGCGCAACGCCCAGATGGCCCAGTGGGGTCAGTGGTTCGGAGAACTCGGTCCGGCCGTCGTCGACGGAGGCGCCGCGACCGGGACCGCGAAGACGGTCGGCCCGGGCGGCTCGGTCAGCGATGGTGGCTCCCGTGGCCTGACCGGCTACTCGATCGTCTCGGCCGACAGCCTCGATTCGGCGATCGAGCTCGCGAAGGGCTGCCCGGTCCTCGAGATCGGCGGCGCGGTCGACGTCTACGAAGCGATCACGATGTAGCAGGCGCACCGACGCCTAGCGACGCGTCAAGTCCCTGGTCGGCGTCAGCTCGGGCCTTGAGGGGATCGTGACCGACATCTCGAGCCCACCGCCCGGTCGCGGGCGGGCTGTGATCGTGGCGTCGTGAGCTCGGGCGATCGTGTTGGCGATCGAGAGGCCGAGCCCGACGCCGTCGGAGAAGGCCAGACGCTGCTTGGCGCGAGCGAAGGGCTCGAACAGGGTTGGGATCTGCTCGGAGGGGATGTCGGTCCCTGTGTTGGCGATCTCGAATATTGCGCTGTCGCCCTGCTGGACCGTGCGGATTCCGATCCAGCCTCCCTGATTGTTGTGGCGCACGGCGTTCTCGACGAGGTTCGCGATCATGCGCTCGAGCAGCACCCGATCGCCGCGGGTGAGCGCGGGCTCGAGAGCGGTGTCGACCTTGATATGGCGGTGGTCGATCGCCGCGTGCGTGGCGTCGAGTGCGTCCTCGGCGGCCGTGGCGAGATCAATCGCTTCCCGGGCTGTCAGGCCGAGTTCGCTGGTGGTAAGCGTCAGGAGCGCCTCGACGGTAGCCTCGGCCCGCTCGACCGATCGCTTGACGCGGGCCGCCATCGCCTCCAGCTGATCGGGCGTCCTCGTCGGCTTGGAAAGCGTGACCTCGATTGCTGTTCGCATCGCGGTCAGCGGCGTACGGAGCTCGTGCGCCGCGTTGGCTACGAACCGCTTCTGGCTGGTGAAAGCGGCATCGAGCCGCTCGAGCATCACGTCAAATGTGTCGGCCAGCTCCTTGAGCTCGTCGTCGGGTCCTGCCAGCGCGAGGCGCTGACCGAGCCGCAGCTCAGAAGCCCGCCTCGCGGCCTCGGTGATCGACCGCACCGGCCTCAGCGCTCGCCCCGCGACCAGCCAGCCGAGACCCGCCGCGGCAATCGCGAGGACGCCGAGACCGATCACCGAGGCTTCCCGCAGGGCGGCAAGCACGTCGCCGCGCGCGTTTGATCCGCCCCCGACCAAGTCGATCAGACGCTTGCATTGCGCGATCAGAGGCCCGGAGGTGGGCAGAGGCTTGCACGCGCTCAGTAGCGCACTTTCCTGCGGCTTCAGCAGCTTCGGCGGTGGCGCCGTCGCCGGCAGCAGCACGCTGACCACCAACGCGTAGCTCAGCGCCAGAAGCACCACCCCGGCCAGCAGGAACAGAACCGCATAGAAGACGGCGAGCCGGGTGCGCATTCGTCGTGGCCAAAGTCGCCGCACGCCGACGAGCCGCGCTCCGGGCGTCATCGCACGCGGTAGCCGGCGCCGACGACCGTTTCGATCACCTCGGGCTCGCCGAGCTTGCGCCGCAAACGCCCGAGCGTCACCGCCACCGTGCGCGTGAACGGGTCGGCGTTCTCATCCCACACCCGCTCGAGCAGATCCTCGGCGCTGACCACGGCGCCGTCGGCCGCCAGCAGCTCCTCGAGCACACCCAGTTCTTTCCTCGTCAACGAAAGCTCCCGCCCCGCCCGGGTAGCCTGCCGGCGCGTCCTCTCGAGCACCAAATCGCCCCTGACCAAGAGCGACGGCCCCGCCGGCGCGCGGCGGGCCAGAGCATGCACCCGCGCGACCAACTCCTCGAACGCGAACGGCTTTGGCAGATAGTCGTCCGCGCCCAGGTTCAGCCCCTCGACCCGGTCGCCGATCGCTGCCGCCGCGGTCAGCATCAAGATCCGCGCGTCCGACCCCGCATCGCGCAGCCCCACGCACACCGCGTCGCCGTGCACACCCGGCAGGTCCCGGTCCAGGACGATCACGTCGTAGCGGTACACGACACCCTTCTGCAGCGCGGCCGCCCCGTCGTACGCGAGGTCGGCCGCGATCCCGCGATCTCGCAACCCCGCGGCGATGTCGCGGGCGAGCTCGACGTGATCCTCGACCACCAGCACGCGCACCCGGACATCGTGCACCACAACACGTCACAACGCCATCACACGCCGCGACCGCGTCCAGCGTCCAGCGTTCCGCGTCGGCGCGGTGTTGCACTCGTGTGACCGGCAACGGGATATCACCTGCATCATGTCCATAACTACTTCAAGTCTTCCGATAGCCGCAGCCGCGATCGCGGCTGCGACGGTCCTCGCCGCCTGTGGCTCGAACTCGCCCAGCACATCGAGCGCCGGCGCCACACCAACCCAGGCCCAAGTGCAGCAAGCGCAGCAGGACGCGGTCAGGTTCGCTAGCTGCATGCGCTCGCACGGGGTGCCCAACCTCCCCGACCCGACGACCTCTCCCCACGAGTTCAAGAACGCGTTCAACACGCAGTCGCCCGCGTTCCGCACGGCGGACACGGCCTGCCGGCACCTGCTGCCGGACGGCGGTCGGCCAAACCAAAGCGCACCGCCCAGCCAGGCGCAGGTCGCCGCGCTGGTGGCGTTCGCTCGCTGCCTGCGCGGCCACGGGTTCCCGAGCTTCCCCGACCCGACCAGCAGCGGCCAAGTGACCCACGAGATGCTCTCCAATGCGGGGATAAACCTGCATCAGCCGGCGGTGCTACAGGCCGCCGACGCGTGCGTCACCGTCACCCACGGGGTCATCACCAAGGCGGCCGTGGCCCGCTTCGTCGCGGGACAGTAGACCGTCGATCCGGGACGCATCCCGGTCCGGCATCATTCACCTGAAGGACCATGGATCTAGCTGACGCGCACGTCCACATCTTCGCGAACGGCATTGCGGGCAGGTACGGACGTGCGTGCTCGGGCGGCGCCGACCTTGAGATCTACGAGTCGTTTCGCGATGAGCATCGGATCGATGTGGCGCTGGTGATCGGCTACGAGGGCGAGCCGGAGCACCGTGGTAACAACGAGTACGTCGCGCTCCTGGCGGCTAACCACGACTGGATCGTGCCGGTGGCATTCACGCCGACGGAGGCACCGCTGGTGCCGGCTCAGCCGTTCGCCGGCATCTCGGTGTATCTGTCCACGGAGGATGACGCGCGCCGGTTCGCGGGGTGGCCCCCCGAGATCGGGCAGGGACTGTCGAGCGAGCAGATGATCGTCAGTGTGAACGCGGTGCCGGCAACGCTCGCGCCGGCAGTCGAGGCGCTACGGGCGCTCGACGGCTGCCAGATCCTGATAAGTCACCTCGGCGAGCCCGGCGCATATGACGCGCCGCCGTCGCGCGAGCAAGTCTCGGCCGCACTCGAGCCCCTCCTGTCGCTGTCCGACGCCACGCACGTCGGGGTCAAGCTGTCCGCTCTATACGCACTTTCGAACCCCGCCTACGCATACCCACATGTCGCCGCGCGACCGGTCATCGAACGGATCGCGGAAGCGTTCGGGATCGAGCGGCTTTATCGGGGATCGGACTTCTCCCCCGCGCTCGACTTCGTTTCGTTCGCACAGACGATTGTCACTGTCAGAGTGCTCGCCTGGGCGGTGACGTCCGACCGGACCGGTAGGTCCTCGGGTTGGCGGCGGGCTGACTCGTGACGATTGCGTCGACTCTGCCAGGCCTGACCGGCAAAGCTTGTGTCGCCCGCCGCCGTCCGAGGATCGCCGGCGTGACTTGATAGAAGCGTGGCTTCGCCTCTCGTGACAGTTGTCCGCCGGAGATCCGCTTCATTCGGCGTCAACCAAACGAAGGGACGGCATGCATGATCGTGATCGGAGCGGACACGCACAAGGGGTCGCACGCGCTGGCGGCGGTCGATGACGGAACCGGCAAGGTGCGTGGCAGCCGCCAGATCAAGGCGGAGGAGCCTGGGCACCTGGCCGCGGTGCGGTGGGCGCGCGAGCTCGACGAGGAGCGCGTGTGGGCGATTGAGGACTGCCGATCGTGTTCTCGCCGGCTCGAGCAGGCGCTGCTGGCGGCGGGCGAGCGGGTTGTGAGGGTGCCGCCGAACCGGATGGGCGCATCGCGCAAGGGCGAGCGCGAGCCGGGCAAGTCGGATGAGATCGACGCGCTCGCCGTCGCCAGAGCTGTCGTGAAGGACGGTGTCGAGAGGTTCCCGGTCGCGTACCTGAACGAGCAGGCGATGGAGATCCGGCTGCTGGTCGAACACCGCAACGATCTCGTCGCCGAGCGCACCCGCATGGTGAACCGGCTGCGCTGGCATCTGCTCGAGCTCTGCCCCGAGCTCGAGGCCTCGCTCAAGCGCAAAGCGCTCAACCAACCGCGGACGCTTGACCGGGTCGATCGGCAGCTGCGAAAGCTCCCCGCCGGCGCCAGGGTCAGGATCGCGCGCGAGCAGATATCTGACCTGCGTGGCCTGAACCGCGGTATCGAGCGGCTCGCGGCCGAACTGGCCGAGCTCGTCACCGCACACCGACCGCGACTGCTTGCCGAGCACGGTTGCGGCGCGCTGACCGCCGCGATCCTGATCGGCCACACCGCGGGCAACGAGCGGTTCCACTCGGAGGCTGCCTTCGCGCTGCAGACGGGAACCGCGCCAATCCCGTGTTCCTCGGGCAAACGCACCCAACACCGGCTCAACCGCGGCGGCGACCGGCAACTCAACCACGCGCTGCACATCATCGCGGTCACCCGCGCGCAGCACGACCACGCCACCAAGGAGTACCTCGCCCGCAAGGAGGCCGAGGGCAAGACGAAGAAGGGCGCGCTGCGCTCGCTCAAACGGCACCTCGCCCGGCGCTTCCACCAGTTGCTCTCAGAGCCGCCCGCCGACCAACAGCCACCTCCCGAGCCCACATCGATCATCGAACCCGAGCTTCCCTCCATCCCCGACCGACCCAAGCCCCGACGCCGGGTCGAGCAGATCGCCGCTGCGCCCTCCCCGATGGTCTGCATCAGCTAAACCACGCAAATAGCGACAGGCCCTTGACATAGAAGCAAGCCTCTGTCGAGGATCTTCCGTGGTCGGATTCCGAGCGCACCGCGGTCATGGGCGGGAACCTGCGACGGGTTGCCGCGTCACACCGCCGAAGGTGCTCTGAGTGGTCCGCCGGCGTGGGTCGCGCTAGGACTTAGCATCCCCCGGGCGGGGATGCACGACGCGTTGTTAGCGCGCCTCTCGCACTACATCCGCGGGCACGCCGGCACCGACATCAGCCGTGCTCGTCGCGGTGAAATCTGGTGCGTCGCCGAATTGTGCCGGCTCAATCTCGGCCGACCGCTTGCGGGCGTCCTTCTTGGCCTGCTTGTCGATTCGACGCTCGCGGAGCCTAGTCTCGCGAGCGAGCTTCGCAAAGGTGGTCTTCTTCTTGCCGCGTGAGGCCATTCTCGCCGTCCTCAGATCGTGGGGGGCGTCTTCAAGTTATTGCGTGCAGCCGCATACGCCGCAGGTGCAGTCCGCGTCCCGGCCGGCGCGGGGCGGCGGCGCCTCGCTTGCGCGCGGCGCCGCCACACAACGATCGTGACCGCTTAGATCAGCTGGACGTTGGCTGCGGCCGGGCCCTTGGGACCCTGCTCGGCGTCATAGCTCACCTTGGCGCCCTCGGCGAGCGACTTGAAGCCGCTCCCCTGGATCGCGCTGTGATGAACGAACAGATCCTTGCTCGAGTCATCGGGTGTGATGAAGCCGTAGCCCTTGTCGTCGCTGAACCACTTCACGGTTCCTGTAGCCATGCATTCCCTCCCGGGAGATCGTGTGCTGCGAAACGCGGGAGGTGCATGAGCAACAACTACGAACGCTGGCACTACTACTTTCGCCGAGCGGAAGCCCGGCACGAAACGTGGAGTGTAGCTGGGACGGCCCGAGGCCACCTACCAGCGAGACGACGGCGCCGCCTCAGAGGGCATGATCCGGGGGAACTGATGCACTGTGAGGCGGATGCACATCGAGCAGGTTGCCCTGATCGTCGACGACTACGACGAGGCGATTCGATTTTTCGTCGACGTCCTCGGCTTTGAGCTCGTCGAGGACTCCCCGGCGCTCACCAATGACGGACGCCCCAAGCGCTGGGTGGTGGTGCGACCGTCCGGCGCGGCGACCGCTCTGCTGCTCGCCCGCGCCGACGGAGAGCGTCAGCAGCGAGCGGTTGGTGATCAGTTCGCCGGCCGCGTCGGGCTGTTCCTGCGCGTCGAGGACTTCGACGACACATGCGCTCGCATGCGGGACGCCGGCGTCAAGTTCGTCACGGAGCCTCGCCAGGAGCCCTACGGTCAGGTCGCTGTGTTTCTTGACGTCGCCGGGAATCGGTGGGATCTGCTCGGACCGCGGCCCGTCGGGCGCTGATCGGGGCTCCGGCGCTGCCGCCGCCAACCGAGGTCGGGCATCGTGGTCCACACGAGAAGCGTGGCGGGCCGCTGCCCCCCGCGGCCCGCCGGCTGGGACCAGTCCTCAGCCCTCGACCGGGCCCAGAATTCTCGCGGGTCCGACCGGGCCTTGAATTCTCGCCGGTACAACACTGGCGAGCGGCGTGCGCGTCATGACGGCCGGGGCCGTCACCGTCGGGGCGTGGGTGCGCGCCAGCGCCACCGACGCATCGGTCGCTCCGAACCCGGCCGCGATTGCCGCGGCGGTGAGGGCCGCCGCGACCGTGCTGCGGGACCGGCTCTTTGACGTGATCCTGGCGTTGATCATCAGCTGCCTCCTATCGGCATGAACGGTGATGCGTGCAGGATGCGCGCAGCCGGTAACGATCCGGTCACCTACGGTCACGGGAGCTGGCAGGCCGGCTGGTAGTCACAGAGGTTGGCCGATTCCAGCCCTGATTCGATGAGTTCCGAGGCGTCGGCCGGTCCAATCGTTCGCTGGCGCACGCGGCCGCGTCGAGGCAGCCGCCGGCGAGATCGTTTACGAGAGGAGAACTCATGGGCATCGCGCTTCCGGGAGAGTCGGCCGAGTACCGGGCCGCGCGCGATCGGTTGTTGGAGCAGGAGATCGAACTCCGACGTGCGATGGAGGCGGTCGCCGCCGCTAGGCGCGATCTACCGCCGGGTGGACCCGTTCAACAGGACTATGTCTTCCAGGGGGAGGGAGCAGACGGAGCGCCGAGCGACGTGCAGCTCTCAGATCTGTTTGCGCCCGGCAGGGACTCGCTCGTGATCTACAGCTTCATGTTTCCGCGCGACCGCGGCGATCAGACGCCGGGACCCCGCGACGGCGCGACCTCGCGGCTCCCGCTCGCCGAAGGCCCATGCCCATCATGCGTCGCGCTGATCGACCAGCTCGACGGCGCCGCCGAGCACGCGGCCCAGCACCTGAATCTTGTGATCGTCGCCAAGGCGCCCCTCCCCCGGCTGCTGACATTCGCCCGTGAGCGGGGCTGGCGCCGGCTGCGGCTCCTGTCGTCCGCCGGCAACACCTACAACGCGGACTACTTCGCCGAAACGGCCGACGGGTCGCAGCGTCCGATGATGACCGTCTTTCACCGCGACGGAGACACGATCCGGCACTTCTGGAGCTCGGAGCTGTTCTACGCGCCGGTGGATCCGGGGCAGGACCCGCGCCACGTCGGCACGGTAGAGCCGCTCTGGAACCTGCTCGATCTCACCCCTTCGGGTCGCCCCGCCGAGTGGACCGAGCAGTTCAGCTATGCCTGAGCATCAGTCGTTGGGGGAATTCGATCCGGTGCTCGTGAGCAGGTCGGGGATCGGGGCGAGCGTCTCGAGCGCGGCGTCGACGCCGGCATCGATCTGCTGGCGCTGCCTGATCGGCAGGTCCTGAACCGAAGTCCACGGCCCCTTGACGTGGGTGGCGTCGATCGCGGCGGTCAGCGCATCGAGCTCGGCGGTTGCGTCGCCGACGAGATGTGGCGCAACCGGGTCGATCGCCGGCACGAGCTCGCTCAGCATCGTCCGCACGGCGCGGACGTCCGCGGTAATCGACGCGAGGTCGGCCCTGCTGCCGTAGTCGTCATCGGTCGTCAGCGAGTCGCGGAGCGCGTCCTCGAACACCTCGTGCGGCCGGAGCAGCCAGTTGCCGATGCCGGTGGCGGTGGCGGGGAGGTAGGTCGAAGGCGGCGCTTTCATCAACTGCTTCAGGAGGCGCTGGAGCGTGGCGGTGTCGGTCGCGGCGGCTGGCAGATCGCGTTTGGTCCAGAGGTCGAACTCGATCCGGTGAAAGCCGGTGAAGCCTGGGTCGGCTGTCCCCTGTGGATGGCCGGCGGCGAGGCCGTCGATTTCGCCGCCGAGTGCGCCGAACGCCCCGTACGCACCATCGTCCTGGCCAATCTCGAGCCAGGTCAGGTGTGCGGTCGACCATGCGGACCGCGCCTTGCCGAGGTTTCTTGCGCCGGTCACCGCGGCGAGGGCCGCGACCTGCCCGCGAAGGACCGACAGCTTGCTCGCGACGTAGGCCCGGTACGCGTTGAAGCCCTGTCTTTCGTTCCTCAGCAACGAGCAGCCGACGGCGATCTTGCTCACGTTGCCGGTTGGGTCAAGCCACTGCACCCCGCACGGCGGCGCCGTCTTGGTCACGGCGCCGATCACGAAGAAGTTGTGGTGCACCGCGACCGTGCGCGGTGGCGCCACCTGATAGGTGACAGTGACTGCGCTGACGCCATTCGGCACCAGTCCGAACCCGGGAGTGCCGATCTCGGACATCAGGGCGTAAGGGGTCCCGGTCGCCGGAGCACAGTCATGCGTCCCGGTGTCCGAGTAGAGGACGACGACGCACAGCGCGACCTGCCGGTACTCGCTGTGCAACAGCGGCAGCGACTCCTGTTGGATCCGCCGCGCGACCGGCGATAGGCATCGCGGCGGCGCCAGGCTGGTTGAAAGCAGATGCTGTGCAGGTACCAGGAAGATGCGGCCGCCGGACGCCGCAGCGCCGACCAACCGCGTTCCCGACAAGATCACCCCGGACGCCCCCAGTGACGCGACCTGGGCGCGCGTGAGTCGGTCAACGGATCGCTGGCCGTCGCTGAACACCGAGTACCGCGCCGTAAGGGTGGCGGGCACGTCGGCGCCGGCCGGCGCGAGCGCGCCGGGGGCTGGGTATGACGAGCACGCTCGCGGCCCGGACCCGCCGAACAGGCCGACCAGGACGAGGACCGTCCCCGCCACGACCGCGAGCGCCACGGCACCCGCCGCGATTGAGGTTGCACGCCTGGACGCCGTCACGACGCCAAGAGTCTGGCATCGGCGCGGCGCTCGCATGGCGGTCGCCGGCGCGCTCGGCGGAGCTGAGCGGTCCTAGGTCGACGCGCTCAAGTGTTCGACTAACCGGTAGGTGGTGCGGATGTCACGACCGAGCCGGGGCTCGCTGGCGCCGGGCCCGGGGCTTCCGGGCGCGGCCGCTGCGAGCAGGCGCATGGGGCGCGGGATTGGCTCTGGGGCTTCCGGCACCGGAGCTGTGGAGACCGTGGTCGAGCCCGAGCTGGCCGGCGAGTCTGAGTGACTTCGCCGTGCTGGTCGGGTGAGAGCAGCGTGATCCCGATGCCTTTGCGGCCGGCGCGGCCGGTGCGGCCGATGCGGTGCACGTAGGTCTCGCTGTCCTGCGGCGGATCGAAGTTGATCACGTGGGAGATCCCGTCCACGTCGATGCCGCGGGCGGCGACGTCGGTCGCGACGAGGGTGTCGACGACGCCGGACTCGAAGCGGGACAGAGCCTGCTCGCGCTGGCGCTGTGACTTGTTGCCGTGCATCGCCACCGCCTTGACGCCGTGCGCCGAGAGTCGCTTGACGAGGCGGTCGGCTCCGTGCTTGGTTCGAACGAACACGAGCGTGAGGTCACCGTCGTGACTGAGCTCGCGGACGAGCGCTTCGACGCGGTGCTCATGCGCCACGCGGACGAACCTGTGCTCGATCTCCGCGCTGGCGCGCCGCGCCTTCGGGCCGTGCTCGTGAGTCACCGGGTCCCGGGCGTAGCGGCCCGCGAGTCGCCCGGCTTCGCCGTCGAGGGTGGCCGAGAAGAACAGCGTCTGGCGCTTCGGCGGACAAGCCGCGACGATCCGGTCGATCGCCGGGCGAAAGCCCATGTCGAGCATCCGGTCGGCCTCGTCGAGGATCAGCATCCTGATGTTGTCGAGCGTGAACGCGCCACGCGCGAGCAGGTCCTCGAGCCGCCCGGGAGTCGCGACGAGAATGTGCGACCCGGCGGCGTCTTTGGCCTGCTTGACCAGGCCGACGCCGCCGTAGACGGCGGTGACGCGCAGTGCGCGTGCATGAGCGATGGCGCGGATGTCATCGACGATCTGCGTGGCGAGCTCGCGGGTCGGCGCGAGCACGAGTCCCGCGGGTCTCGGGCCATCGGCCTGGATCCGCTCGACCAGCGGGATCCCGAACGCGAGCGTCTTGCCCGAGCCTGTGGGCGACTTCGCGATCACGTCGCGGCCGGCGATGGCATCACCGATCACGGCGCGCTGGATCGCGAACGGCTCGCTGATCCCCGCCTGGGACATGGAGCCGATGACGGTGCGCGAGACACCGAGATCGGCGAACGATTCTGTTGACATGCACAACTCCTTGGCGGCGCAACATGGGCCGCGGACGATTCGGGAGGCGACGGCTGACCCGAACCGCTGCGAGCGGGACCCAAGCAAGCTGCCTCGCGGCCGACGAGCGCCGACCGCATACATCAACGTAGCAGCCCTTTGTGGCTGCGAAGGCCGGACTACAGGATCCAGAAGGCCACGACCGCGTACTGCAACGCGGCCGCGACGATCACCAGAAGATGGAACAGCTCGTGATAGCCGAACACGGTCGGCACCGGGTCGGGTCGCTTGTGCGCGTAGATCACCGCGCCCGCGCTGTAGAGAACGCCGCCGAGCGCCAGCGCTCCGACCGCGGCGACACCGAGACGATCCAGAAGCTCGGGGAGCGCGACGAGCGCGATCCAACCGAGCGAGACGTAGGTGGCCGCTCCGAGCCAGCCGGGGGCGTCGATCCACACGAGCTTGAACACCGCGCCGGCGAGCGCCCCCGACCACGCCGCGATCAGGATCACCGTCCCCAGCGTCCCGTGGAGCACGAGCAGCCCGAACGGCGTGTAGCTGCCGGCGATCAGGACGAAGATCATCGTGTGGTCGAGCCGGCGCACCCAGCGACGCACGCCGAGCGAACGCCACTGGACCCGGTGATAAGCGGCGCTCGTACCGAACAAGGCGGCGACGCTCACCGCGTAGATGGCCACCGCGAGTCGAGCGCGCACCGATCCGGCCTCGAGCACCAAGGCTCCGCCCGCAACCAGCGACGCCGCGAACGCCCACTGATGCAGGACCCCGCGCAGTCGCGGCTTCGGCAATGGATCAAGCGTCGCGGCGCGCACGGCCACGGAGTGTTGCAAGTGTCCGTCCCCAGCCGTCAGGCGTCCGGCTCGGCCGCCTTCGCGAGCCGTAGCGCCCGGAGCTGCGACGCGCTGCTTTCCGTACGAGCGAGCGCTCCGGGTCGCTTGGTCGACAAGTATGCGATCAGCCCGCCCAATCCGGGAACCCAGATCGAGATCGCGTGATACACGAGCACGGCGCCGACCGAGGCCGTCGCCGGGAGGCCATAAAGGACCAGCGCGCCCGCAAGGCCCGCGTCGAGAACGCCGAGACCAGCCGGTACCGGAAGGGCCGTCGCCAGGTAGCCGATGCAGTAAGCGATCAGCACCGCCAGGAAGCCCAACCGGTGACCTGTCGCTGCGCACGCAGCCCACAGGGCGGCGATGTCCAGGCAGACGAATGCAGCCGCTCCGACCAGCCTCCAGCTCGGTTGCCTGACCGCCGCCCACGCGCCCTCGAGCCCCGCCGCGACCCCGCGAATCGCCTTAGGGGTCCGCGCGCCGAAGCGGCGACTCGCGAGCACCACGATCGCCGCCCCCGATAGAACGACGATCGACACGAGGACAGGAATCCCGGCATGGCTCAGGTCGAGCGGGCCATCCGGGACACCCGCGAGCAGCAGCAACCCGGCCACCCCGTTGACGGCGAACCCCAGCGCGGTGAGCAGGCACAGGAGCGCGGCGCAACGCCCGAGTAGCTGCCGGGTTCCGAGGCCGTGATGACGCATCAGCACCCCCGTGGCCGCCGCGGAAGAGATGTTCCCTCCGGGGAGCACCGCGCCGGCGCCCATCGAAATCCACGCCACCCGTCGGCTCGTCGCCGCCGATGGCTCAGGGAAGAAATAGCGGAAGACGATCAGGTACCCCAGGCAAGATCCGAGCTCCAGCGCGACCGCAGCCGCGACCCACGCAGCGTTCATGTCGCCGACCTGGTCGAGCACCTTCCCCGGGGAGGCGACCCACACGAGCGCCCCGACCGAGACCGCCCCGGCGATCGCCGGGCCGAATCCGCGGCGCCACCACGAAGGTGTCCCTCGTGGCGCCGTCCGTCGATCGTGCTCAGGCGACATGTACATGGGATCTTCGCGGATCCCACATAACCGCGACGTCAATGCGCCCCCGCGCTAACGCAGTTCTTACGTCGAGGCCAGATCCGAGGGCCCGTCAGGCAAACAGCGCGCGCAGGTGATCGTTGAGGAACATTCCACCGGGGTCGAGCTCTCGCCGCAGGCTGATGAAGCGCTCCGCCTCCGGGTACAGCGCGTGCAGCCGCTCGGCGGTAAGGAAGTGGAGCTTGCCCCAGTGAACGCGCGCAGAGAACTCCGACAGGAGCGCGTCCACCGAGCGAAGATAGTTCCAGTAGTCGGTGCCCGGCTTCCCCGATACCGAGATCACCGTCGTCGCGGTCTTGTAGTTCGGGGAGAGGTAGGCGTCGTCCGGCCCGACGGTGCGCACCTCGAGCGGGTAGACCGAGTCCGGCAGGCTCCGGAGCATCAGATCGCGCATTGCCGACAGGGCGGCGGGCCCGAGCTCGAGCGGGACGAAGTACTCGAGCTCGTGAAAGTTGGGGTCGTAGACCATCGGGTAGATCCGGTAGCAGCGATCGGTCCGCCGCCCCTCTTCCGCGCTGTCGGGTTGATCGGGCGCGGCGTCGTCGTAGATCTTCACGTAGCACTTGTCGGCCATCGTCTGATCGTGCGAGGAGAGGTTGTAGAGCGCCGCTGACTCCTCCGTGGGCAGCCAGAAGAAGCCGAAGTGACGATGCTCGTGAACGAGCTCGTCCCAGCGCTCGAGTACCGCTTCCCAGGGCCACAGATCGACCTGCTCGGTCAGCCGGTAGGCGTCGGTCACCTCGAGCTCGAGCCGCGTCATCACTCCCAGCATCCCGATCGACACCTGAGCGGCACGTAGAAGGTCGGGCTCGCTCTCGTCGATGTCGCGAATCTCCCCCGTCGCGGTGACCAGGCGGACACCTCGAACCACGCCCGAGAAGCATTTGTTCCTGATCCCGGATCCGTGGGTCGCGGTCGCCACTGCGCCCGCAATGTGCTGAGTGTCGATGTCGCCCTGGTTCTTGAGCGCGAGGCCCTCGCGCCAAAGCGGCTCGTAGAAGTCCCGGATCAGCGTGCCCGCCAGAGCGCTCGCGCGCTTGCCTCGGGGGTCTGCCTCGACGACGCCCCTCAGCCCGGACAGGTCGAGCAGGAGTCCGTCGGTCTCGACGATCGGCGTGAACGAGTGGCACGCGCCAGCGACCCGGACGCCCGCACCCACCTCGTACGCGTCCCGTACCAGCGCCGCCACTTCCTCCTCGTCACGCGCCGCCGCCGCGTACCCCGGCGTGAACGACTGATTGCCCACCCAGTTGGTCCAGGCCGTTGCGGGAGGGAGATCAGCGAGCACGGTCGCCGGATCTTACCTGTGATGCGCGCACGCGCTCGCAGTGACATGAATATGGAGTGACATGTGCAGCGGATGCGCGTTCCCGCGTATGTCACTCGCCGTCGAGACAGTCGGCCGTGAGATCGGTGAACACGAACCCGTCGCGCTCGACAGTCTCGCCGATCCGAATCGCGAGCGGCGCGGACAGGATCGGGCCGGCATACACGAACGTATGGAACTCCCCGTTCTCGCCGCAGGGGTCGACGCCGTGCGGGAGATCGTCGAGTAGCTGCTCGTCGAAGCGTCGTCCGGCGAACGAGCGATCGAGCTTGGCCGGATCGACGCACACGATGACCGCCTCGAACCCGGCGGCGATGAACTCGCGGGCGAGGCTGGTGGTGTCCCGATGCCAGAGCGGAAAGCACGCTCGTTTGCCGGCGGTGGCCATGCGGTCCTCGCGATACGCGCGGACGTCCTCGAGGAACAGGTCGCCGAACGCCACGGCTTCGACGCCGCGCAGTAGCGATGACGCGAGCATCTGCTCCATGCGCCGCTCGTACACCTCGTTGGTGCACGCCACCGGAATCTCGACCTCGACAAGCGGGACCCCGACGGCATCGGCCTGGCGGGCCAGCAGCGAGCGGCGAACGCCGTGCATCGAAATCCGCTGGTAGGCGTCGGTGACGGTCGTGATCAACGCCCGGGGGACGACGCCGTGATCCCGAGCGAGCACCCACAACGCGAGCGCCGAGTCCTTCCCGCCGCTCCACGACAGAGCGAGGGCGATCCGCGCGTCGTCATTCATGGGGCTGGGCGGCTCGGCCGTCTTGACGTCGACCGCGGTCGAAGTGCGAACGTGATCGCCATCGGTCGGATCGTAAAAGCTCCGCACGGCACCGCCGCTTCGCCTGGCGATCCTCGTCCCCTACGGATCCGAGATCGCACATATTCATAGGTGCGCATGCGATAATGCTGGCATGAGTCACGGCACTGAACCAGACCTCGCGTTCCTCTCGTCCGAGACGGCTCGATCGGTCGCCGAGACGATGCAGGCGCTCGCAACGCCCAGCCGGGTACGGATCCTCAGCCGCCTCGGCGCCGGGCCGTGCTCGGTCGGCGACCTCGCCCGGGACCTCGCCATGGCGCAGCCCGCTGTCTCCCAGCAGTTACGGGTGCTGCGCCACCTCAGGCTCGTCGTCGGTGAGCGCGACGGTCGGCAGGTGATCTATGCGCTGCACGACGAGCACGTCCGCTCGCTGTTGACCGAGGCCGTCTCGCACACCGAGCACCTGCGGCTCGGGCTCGCGGTTCGCCCGACCGAGCAACTTCTCACCGCGTGAGCGCGACCGGGCCAGCGCTGCTCGCCGCCGCGGCGGGCGTGGGATTCGGGCACGCGATCCTCCCCGATCACTGGGTCCCGCTGGCCGTGCTCGGTCGCACCCGGCGCTATCCGCTGTCCAGGATCGCCCGCCTCTCCAGCCTGGCCGGAGTCGCGCACGTACTCGTCTCGATCCTGCTCGGCGCGGTGATCATCGCGATCGGGCTGCAATTCCGCTCGACGATCGAGCATGCCCAGGACACGATCATCGGGTGCATCCTGATCGCCACCGGGATCGGGTTCCTCCTGCTCGAGCTCACTGGTCACGGCCACCATCACCACGACCATGACGACGGCCACGGCCACCACCATCATCATGGCGACCACGACGACGGCGTCCGCCACGTGGAGGCCGATCATGACCATCACGCCGGCGAGGAAACGCCTCGGCGGCTCAACGGGCTCGCGGCGGTCATGGTTCCGTTCGGCGCGGCCGCTTCGCCGGACCTGACGATCCTCCCGGTGTTCCTCGCCGCCACCACGGCCGGCATCGCGACCGCGGTCGGATCGCTGGCGATCTTCGCCGCGGTCACGATCGGCACGATCGTCGGGCTGACGCTCGCCGCCGCCCGCGGCGGCTACCAGATACAGGGCGAATGGCTCGAACGCTGGGGCAACGTGTTCACCGCCGGCGTGCTGAGCATCATCGGTCTGCTCGTCCTGCTCAGGATCATCTAGCCGCCGTCGCGGACCGTGGGGGTGCGGCTCGCTGTGTGCCCCGCCACGTCCCCGGGTGTTCGTAAGCTTGCCCTCGATGCGGCTCGAGGGCATTCAGACGGGGGACATCGTCGAGGTGGATCGCCTCGGCCGCCGCTTCCACGCACTCGTGACCGGCAACGCGCCGGGCGGGCTGGCGGTCCAACCGCTCGACCGACGCATCACCTACCGGAGCTGCCGAGCCCACGACGTGGTCGCGCACTGGGCCAAGCGCGGCCGGCCGCGGGCGACCGAGGAGCCGCTCGAGCCCTCGCCGCTTCAGCTCGAGCTCGACACCACGGTCCGCCGCTGAGCCGGCCGGCGCGTCAGCGCAGAATGGAGTCGGTGATCGTCGGGGGTCGGGCCCCGAGGAAGTAGATCCCGGGGAGGCCGGGCGTGTGGAACCGGTCGTTCGGGTTGTCCTCGAGCGTGCTGTCCCTGATCGCCATCGTCCCGGTGCGGTCGTCGCTGACGAAGAAGATCGCGCCACCGCCCTCGTTCGCGTGGTTGTCGACGAACACGCTGCCGCCGATCGACAGCGTCATCCGGTCGCCGTCGTTGTAGATCGCGCCGCCGCTCCCGCCGCCCGGGGTGCCGGGACCGGCGGGGTTGGCGCCGTTGCCGATCGCGCGGTTGCCGGCGAAGCGGCAGTTCAGCACGGTCCACGAGACGCCGATGCTGCTCAGCGCCGCGCCGTTGCTGCACGCGTTGCCGGAGAAGCGGCTACCGACGACGAACACCGGCAAGCCGCGGTACTGCGACAGCGCCCGGACGGCCGCGCCGCCGATGTCGGGCCCGTCGCGCTCACACCGGTTGCGGGTGAAGACCGAGTTGACGATCCGCAGCCGGCCGCCGCGGTCGAAGATCGCGCCGCCGCCGCCGCCGTCGAAGTCCTGGCCGGTCGAGTTCCCGTCCGTGAACGTCAGGTTCTGGACGATCAGGCTCGGCGATGACTGATCCTGGCAGTGCGACGTCGTCCACTTCTGCGCCGGATCGCAGGTGTCCATGTAGAGGATGCGGCGCCGTCCCTCGCCGCTCAGCGTCACGAGCCCGCCGCCGTCGAGGACCACCTGCCGGCTCGTGTTCATCACCTTGGCGGTGGCGTTCATGCGGATCGTGACCGGCCGCGGTCCGCACGAGAAGCGGATGATCCCGCCGGCGCGAACCGCGGCGACGACCGCGGCCGACGTGCAGCTGGCGGGCGTTCCGCGCCCGACGATGCGGCTCGGATGCAACGTGTCGACCGCGCGGCCGGCGGCCGGCACGGGCACCGAGCGCACGGCCGGCGCCGCGCCTGCGGTCGACGGCGCGTACGCGGCAACAATCAGACAACCGGCAAGAAGCAGAGACGCGCGTCGTCGCATGGCTCAAGGGTAGGCCGAAACATGCGCTTCGAACTGGCCCACCGGTAGTATCCGAATCGATGCCGATCGAGTGGGCCGGTTTGGGGCCGGAGCTGCTGCTGACGCTCGACCGGTCCCTGCCCGAACCGCTCGGCGCGCAGCTTGAACGCGAGCTGCGCGAGGCGATCCGCTCCGGCCGCCTGGCGGCTGGCGAGCGCCTCCCGTCGTCTCGGGCGATGGCCGCCGAGCTCGGGATCTCACGCGGACTGGTACTCGAGTGCTACAGCCAGCTCCAGGCGGAGGGGTTCCTGACGTCGCGCTCGGGTTCGGCCACGCGGGTCGCCGCGGGTGCGCCGGCGCCCGCGACGTCGCCGCGTCCGGGACTGGAGCCGGCGCGGGCGCTGGAGCCGGAGCCGACCGGGCCGGCGCCGTCGCCGCGGCTCGCGGTCGACTTCTGCCCCGGGGTCCCGGACCTCACGAGCTTCCCGCGAGTCGACTGGGCGCGGGCGATGCGCGACAGCTGCCGCGACGCGACCCCAGCCGAGCTCGGCTACGGCGATCCGCGCGGGACCGAGACGCTTCGCCGGGTGCTCGCGGCGTACCTGCGGCGGGTCCGCGGGACCGCCGCCGACGCCGAGCAGATCGTGATCTGCGTCGGGTTCGGCCAGGGAATCAACCTGGTGCTCCGCTCGCTCGCCGACGGTGGCGTCCAGCGGGTGGCGATCGAGGACCCCGGAGACGACGACTACCAGGTGATCTGCTCGCGCATCGGAATCGAGGCGGTCCCGGTCGCGATCGACGAGCGGGGGATAGACGTCGACGCCCTCGCCGCAACCGAGGTCCGCGCGGTGATCCTCACCCCCACCCACCAGTTCCCGACGGGCACCGCGCTCGCCCCCGAGCGCCGGCAGGCGCTGGTCGCATGGGCGGCCGACCGGGACGCCACGATCATCGAGGACGACTACGACGCGGAGTTCCGCTACGACCGCGCCCCGGTCGGAGCGCTGCAGGGTCTGGCGCCCGATCGCGTCGCGCTGATCGGCACCACCAGCAAGTCGCTCGCGCCGGCGCTCCGGCTCGGCTGGGTCGTGTGCCCCGGACGGCTGCTCGAAGCGGTAACCGAGGAGAAGCGACTGAGCGATCGCGGGTCGCCGACGCTCGAGCAGCTGGCGCTGGCGACGCTGATCGAGTCCGGCCGGTTCGACCGCCACCTGCGCCGGATGCGCGACGTCTACGGCGCGCGCCGCGACACGCTGATCCGGACGCTCGCCGATCAGGCACCGCATATCGAGCTGCACGGCCTGGCCGCCGGCTTCCATGCGGTCGCGGCGCTGCCCGCCGGCGCAGACGAACGCGCGATCGTCGAGGCGGCGCGCGCTCGCTCGATCGGTCTGTACGGGATGAGCTCGTACCGGCCGAGCGGCGGCACCGGTCCGCCGCAGCTCGTGCTCGGGTTCGGGAACCTGAGCGAGGCAGCGATCGTGCGGGGCATCAGCGCGATCAGCGACCTGCTCTAGGCACCCGGCCAAAGCGGCTCACTATCCAGGCATCGAATTGGCTCTTATCAGTGAGCCGCTTTCGACCTAGATTGCCGCACCATGACGACCAAGCCTTCGAGAACCTCAATCCTCTCGGCGCCGGGCGCACGCGCACTCCTAGGAAGCTCGATCCTCGCCCGCCTGCCGCTCGCGATGTTCAGCATCGCGCTACTCGTCCACGCCCAGCAGCTCACCGGGTCCTTCGCCGTCGCCGGCGCGGTCAGCGGTGCCTACGCGCTCGCCGGCGCGGCCTCGGCCCCGCTTCTGGGCCGGCTCGTCGACCGCTGCGGTCAGACGGCGGTCCTGATCTGCGGCGCGACACTCACCGCGCTCGTGCTCGTCGTGACCGGATTGCTCCCGGCGAGCACCCCCGCGCCGGCGCTGGTCGCGCTCGCTGCCGCGGCCGGGATGCCGACGCCACCGCTGTCAGCATGCGTCCGCACGCTGCTGCCGGCGATCGTCTCCGACCCGAGCCGGCTGCCGACGCTGTTCGCGTTCGAGTCGACGGTGCTCGAGGTCACGTTCGTGCTCGGCCCGCCGCTCGCGCTCGGCGTCGGCGCGGTGTGGTCGACCGGCGCGGCGCTCGCGCTCGCCGGAATCGTGATGCTCGTGTCGACGGTCGCGTTCGCCGTCCAACCGGCCTCGCGGGCATGGCGCCCGGATCCGGCCGCCCCGCGTCGCCGCGGAGGCTCGCTCCGCTCGCCGGCGATCGTCGCGCTCGCCCTGATCGAAGTCGGCACCGGCGCCGTGTTCGGCGCCACCGAGGTCGGCGTAACCGCGGCGGCGAAGGCGCTCGGGAGCACCGCGGCGGCCGGGCCGCTGCTCGCGCTGTGGGGCGTCGGTTCGCTGGTCGGCGGAATCGCCGCCACCCGTGCCGGCGGCGGCGCCCGGCGCGCGGCGGGTCTGACGCTGCTCCTCGGCGCGCTGGCACTGGCCCATGGCGCGCTGCTGCTGTCCACCGGCAGCGCGCTCGCGATCGGCGCCGTGATCCTGCTCGCCGGCGCGACGATCGCGCCGACCGCCGCCAGCGTCTACGCGATGGTCGACCGGTTCGCGCCGGCGGGGACGCGCACCGAGGCGTTCTCGTGGGTGGAGACCGCAGGCCTTACGGGCGCGGCGCTCGGCGCGGCAGTCGCCGGCGCGCTCGTACAGACCGCCGGCGCGCCCGCGGCGTTTGCGTTCGGCGGTGGCGCCGGGGCGGTGGCGGTGCTGATCGCCGTGCTCGGATCCCGCACCCTGGACGACCCCCCGGGCACACCGACCGCCCCCGCGCGCACGCCGACCGCCCCCGAGCCGGCCGCCGCGGCAGCCGCCCACGGGCACGCGGCCTGACCACGCGGCCGCGAAACTACGGGGCGTGGACAACGTGGAGCTAGCCGATCGCCTCGAGACGTTCGCGATGATGCTCGAGCTCGTCGAGGCCAACCCGTACACGATCCGGGCGTACCGCCGCGCCGCCGAGACGATCCGGGGCGCGGCGCTCGAAGTCGCTCAGCTCGTACGCGAGAACCGGGTCCGCGAGCTGCGCGGGATCGGGCAGGGGATCGAGGCGAGGTTGCGCGAGCTCGTCGAGACCGGTCAGATCGCCGAGCTCGCCGAGCTCGAGCGCGAGCTGTCCCCCGACCTCGTCGGCCTCGGGCGCTACCTCGGCCTGGGCGCGAGGCGGTCGGTCGAGCTCGCACGGTCGCTCGGCGTGCGCACCGCCGAAGAGCTCCGCGAGGCGGCGGCCGCCGGCCGGCTGCGCGACGTGCCGGGGATCGGGGCCAAGACCGAGGCGCTGCTGCTCGACGCGCTCGCCCGCGAGCAGGACGACCGCCCGAGACAGGGGCTGCTCCTGAGCCGCGCCGGCGAGCTCGTCGGCGCCGTCGCGGCCGCGGTGGGCGGCGAGCCGGCGGGGGACGTCCGGCGGTGGCGCGACTCGTGCGAGCGGCTCGCGGTCGTGTGCGCGGCGCCCGACCCCGAGCCGGTGATCGACCGGTTCGCCCGGCTGCCGCAGATCGTGGCGCTGCTCGAACGGCGCGATCGTCGCGCCGTCGGGGTGACGGTCGATGGCGTTCCAGTCGAGCTCGTCGCCGCCGAGCCCGACCGGTTCGGGACCGCGCTCGTTCGCGCGACGGGCTCCCGCGCGTACGTCGACGCGATCGAGCCGCTCCCGGACGCGCCGGACGAGCAGTCGGTGTACCGGACGCTCGGGATTCCATGGATACCGCCGGAGCTGCGTGAGGAGCCATTCGACGGCGAGCCGCCGCCGCTGCTCGAGCTCGCGGACGTCCGCGGGGACCTGCACTGCCACACGACCTGGTCGGACGGTCGAGCGAGCGTCGAGGAGATGGGCCGAGCCGCGCGCGAGCGGGGCTACGAATACCTCGCGATCTGCGATCACACGCCGGCGGTCGGCGCGGTGCGCGGGCTCACCCCGGACGACGTCCGGCGTCAGGGCGAGGAGATCGCCGCCGCCAACGAGGCGCTGGCCCCGTTCCGCGTGCTCAGGGGGATCGAATGCGACATCCTCGGCGACGGGCGGCTCGACCTCCCGGACGACGTCCTCGCCGAGCTCGACTGGGTCCAGGCAAGCGTGCATGGCGGGCAGCGCATGCCCCGTCCGGAGATGACCCGCCGCGTCGAGGAGGCGTTGCGCAACCCGTACGTGCGCTGCCTCAGCCACCCGACGGGTCGCTACATCAACCGCCGTCCCGAGAACGCGCTCGACCTCGAGCGGATCTTCGAGGTCGCACTCGAGCAGCGGGTGGCGCTCGAGGTCAACGGCCTTGCACCGCGGCTCGATCTGAGCGGCGAGCACGTCCGCGAAGCGCTCGACGCCGGCGTCGAGATCGTGTGCTCGACCGACGCGCACTCGCCCGGCGGGCTCGGGAACATGACGCTCGCGGTGGCGACCGCGCGGCGTGGCTGGGCGACCGTCACGAACGTCCTCAACACGCGCCCCCTCGAGCAGATCCTCGACCGCTAACGGCGACGTCCCGGTGGCGGGGCCCGGGCCGGGGCCGGCCAGCTAGGGCCGCGGCCGCTTGTGGCCCCATTCGGCCCGCAGCACGCGGAGGGCGTTGCCGTTGCAGATCTTCTCGGCGTCGGTGGCGCCGTAGCGCTTGTTCAGGTGGGCCTGCAGCTCGGCCATCCGTCTCATGTCCTCGAGGCCCGGCAGCGCGGGCTTGATGTAGCCGTCGAGATCCGAGCCGATCCCGATGTGGTCGTAGCTGCCAGTCAGGTCGTGGATCTTGTCGACGTGCTTGCACAACGCATCGAGCGAGCCCTCGACGGAGTTGACGGCGCCGGGCAGCCCGCTGGTGATGAAGTGCTTGCAGAGGATGCAGCCGAGCACGCCGCCGCGCGCGGCCACCGCCTTGATCGTCTCGTCGTCGAACGAGTACTCCAGACCGCCGAAGCGATACGCCATGTGCGTTCCGATCACCGGGATCTCCCGAGCCGGGTCGCGGGCGTCGAGCCGGGCCATCACGTCCCTGATCGACTGCGACCGCATGTGCGTGACGTCGATCAGGATCCCTTCGTCGACCATCGCGTCGACGACATCGCCGCCGAGCGCGGTGAGGCCCTCATCCTTCGCCTGCGGGAACACGAGGTTGTAGAGCCAGTCCGGCAGGAACGGGAGCGCCGGGGCGTTCGTCGCGACGTCGCGGAAGAACAGGTGCGCCACCGTCACGTACGCGACCCCCAGGTCCGCCAGCACCTTGACGTTGCGCCGCACCTCGGCGGGATCGCGCCCGAGCTGGAAGCCTCCCTCGATCGCGTGGATCAGGATCGGGACCCCGCCGGCCAGCTTCGAGTCGAGCTCGCGGACCGAGTGGGCGATCGTGACCGCGGTCCTGTGTTGGTTGGCGTAGTCCTCGACGGTCTGGTGCTGGTCGACGATGTCCTTGAAGTAGCTGTCTCGCGGCGGCGCCCCGTAGCTCTGGGTCAGGTCGATCTCGTCGAACGGTTGGTACAGCACCGACAGCGCGACGCCGACGCCGCCGTCGCGCATCCACTCCTCGGTCACGCTCGCCGTGCCTCCGGGACCCTGATAATTGGCAAAGCGCGAGATCAAGTCGACGATGCGCCCCTGCCACCGCTGGCGCCACCACCGGCGTGCCCGCTCGTGCGTCCGCTGCTGCTCGTCGGTCAGCAGATGCATCGGGAAGTGGGCGTGGAGATCGACGAGCATCGAGACCCTCAGAAACGGATCATCTCAGCGCGGGCAGCCGCAACGCCAGTGTTTGATTCCCGTGAAAAGCGGGGACCACCGACGTTAATTCGTAAAAGCGGCTCGATTGTGAGTCGCGAGACCGCCGGTCGGGGCGACTCCGGATCAGGAAGACAAACCCCGCGAGTCGCGTGGAGGAACGTTACGGCGTGAACTCTGACCGACAATCGCCCCGACGCCGGCGGCGCTCAGAGTCAGGGTGCGAGCTCGTAGGGGAAGTCCGTCAGCAGCTCGCCCCCGTCCTCGGTCACGAGCACCAGGTCCTCGAGCCTGCATCCGCCGAAGCCTGGGCGATAGCACCCGGGCTCGAGCGTGATCACGTCGCCGGCCACGACCACGTCGGGCGCCCGTCCGAGCAGCGGCGCCTCGTGGACCTCGAGTCCGACGCCGTGCCCGAGCGAGTGGAAGAACCCCTCCTCGAGCACCTGCCCGGCCGCCTTGGTCAGCTGTGTCGGCAGACCCGCCTGCTCGTAGGGCTCGCACGACAGCCGGTGAAGCTCCTTGCCCGCGACGCCGGGGCGCACCGCCTCGAGCGAGCGCGCGAGCGAATCGCGCGTGAGCTGGTGGTACTTGCGCAACTCCGCCGGCGCCTCGCCGACGACGAACGACCGCGTCATGTCGGCGTAGCACGCCGACTCCAGATCGATCGGCCACAGGTCGATCACGATCGGTTCGTCCGGCTGGATCGGCCCGGACCCCAAGTCATGGCCGGACGCGGTCTGCGGGCCGTGGGAGACGATCAGCGCGTCGGCGCTGGCGCCGGCGAGGGCGACCGCCGCGCGGATCTCATCCTTGACAAGCTCGGAGGTGACCGGTTCGCCGTCGGCGAGCAGTCCGGGCCCGCCGGGTTCGGCCCGGCGGAGCAGCTCGACGGCCGCTCGCATGCCCGCCTCCGCCGCAGCTTGCGCCCGCCGGATCCCGGCGAGCTCGGCGTCGCTCTTGACGCGGCGACGGGCCTCGAACAGCTGACGCTCCACCTCGAGCGTCACACCGCCCGCGCGCAGGCGGTCGGCCAGCTCGAGCGGAAAGTCCGCGGGCACGGCGGCGCGCTCCAGCCCGACCGAGCCAGCGGCTCGGATCAGCACCTCGAGCATCGCGTCGTCCCGCGTCATGCCGGTGCTCGCCAGGTCGTCGTAGCCGAACTCCTCGAACGCGTGGACCGCGAGCCCGGCGTCGATCGCCGCTATGCGCGAGCTTTCGAGCGAGCTCACCACCACGTGCCGCTCGCCGCCGACCTCGACATACAGGAAGGGGTCGGGCACCAGCAGCGGAATCTCGTGGCGCATCGTCGAGTGGCGCACGGTGTCGCCGTAAATGAGCACGTCCGGCATGTCGGGCCATCTTGCCACCGATCGCCGATTCAGCGCGGTGAGAGCACGAGCATTGCGGCGCTCGCCGCCGGCAGCGACACCGCGTAGCGACCGTCCTGCGACGCCACCGACGTGGTTTGCGGGCGCCCCGCCAGCCGCCCGGTGCTCGTCTGCGCTCCGAAGCTCTGGCCCGAGAGCGTCACGCCGCTCGACGCGCTCGGGCTCGGCGCGGTGAGCCGCGCCAGCGTCGCGCCCTTGAACTTGCCCGGCACCCGAACCGCGAGCTCGTGCGCGCTGGTCCCGTCGTTCGTGAGGACCACTCGAACCGTGCGGTCGGTCGCTCGCGTCGCCCATGCGCTGACCCCGGGAACGCGGGTCGGACTGAGACTCAGAAGGTGGGCTCCGGGCGGCGTCGCCTCCGCGAACATCAACATCCCGTAATACTCAGGCGACACGGCCGCCCGCCATTGCCCGCCCTCGTGGCTGATCTTGAACAGCTCGTAACCCGCCCCCGGGAAGGTGTGGACGTTGACGCCGGAGACGCCGACGCTCGCGAGCCCGAACAGCGTGTTGAGCGCCCACAGCGCCGAGGCGAACGACTTCGACACGCCGGGATCGGCACCACACGAGACGGTGTTGAGCTCGTCGACTCTGAGCGACAGGCCGTGAGCGTGAGCGAGCGCCACGTACGGCGCGAACGAGTCGGCGAGCTTGGTCGAGGTTGCCGGCGACAGCAGCCGGGCGATCGTCGGGTAGCGAGCCGAGGTGCGCGGGGTCAGGCACACCTGGAGGGGATAGCGATGCAACGTCACCAGCCCGAGGTGCGGCTCGGCGGCGAGGAACTGCCCGAGATCGCGCGTCCACATCATCCCGCTCAGGCTCGGGCCGGCGAGCGGCACGTTCGGCAGGGCCCCGGTGAACCCGGCGAAATCGCGGGTGAACGCAGCCTCGTCGTAGCCCTTCGGGCGGCCGAGGACCGCGTGGCCGTCCGACCGATACCACGGGAAGGCTGGATACAGGTCCGGCTCGTTGCCAAGCTCGAGCGCCCTCACGGCTTGCGGTCCGACCCCGTTGATCAGCGCGCGCGCTTCCGCGGCCGCCAGCTGCGGGCTGTCCTGCTCGAGGTTGACTCCGAGGATCAGGTGGGCGCCGAGCGTCTGCGCGAGCGCGCGGGTCACCTCGAGCCACTGGCGGCTGAGGTCGAACGTGACGCCGGGGGGCTTGCTCGCGCCGGCCACTGGCCACCAGGTTCGGTCCGCGCTGTTGCCGCCGATTCTCAGGATCGGCGCCTGTCCCGGCGTCAGGTTACGCACGAGCTGCTCGAACACCGGGTCGAGCGAGCTCGGATCCGAGCCGGCGTACGCCTCGAGCGCGGGGTACTCGATCGAAAGCCCCACGAAGCCACGGGGCACCACGGGATCGCGAGGCCCGGGGTTGACCGTGACTGCCGTCGCGTGAGCGCTCGGGCTGTCGGCGTCGCCGCCACCGGCGCTCGCCAACGAGAACCCGATGATCAACACGGCGACGATCGACACCACGGCGACGTCGAATCCGAAGAAGCGGCTGCTACGCCAAACGTTCACAAACTTAAGTGTCGCGCGGTGGGATGTCGGCAACTGGACGCGCGCTTGCAATACGATCGCCAACCCTTCAACCGCGAGAGGGTTTCGGTATGGATCTCTGCTTGATGATCGAAGGCCAGGAGGGCGTCATGTGGCCTGAGTGGCAAGCGCTGGCCGCGGCCTGCGAGCAGCACGGCATCCCCACGCTGTTTCGCTCTGACCACTACCTGAACCTCGACGGGCAGCACCCCGAGCGCGGATCGCTCGACGCCTGGGCGACGATCAACGCGCTGGCCGCCTCGACGACGAAGCTGCGGCTCGGGACGCTGGTCTCGCCGGCGAGCTTCCGCCACCCATCGGTGCTGGCCAAGCTCGTCGTCACCGCCGACCACGTCTCCGGAGGGCGGATCGACATCGGCATCGGCGCCGGCTGGCACGAGCGCGAGCACGCCGCGTACGGCTTTCCGTTCGCATCGACGAAGACCCGGATGGACGTGCTCGAGGAGCAGCTTCAGGTGCTGATGGGGCATTGGGGCGCCGAGCGCTTCTCGCTCGACGGCGAGCACTACGTGCTTTCAGACCTCGACGCGCAGCCCAAGCCCGTCCAGCGGCCCCGGCCCCACCTGCTGATGGGCGGCAACGCCGGCCCGCGGAGCGCCGCGCTCGCCGCCCGGTTCGCCGACGAGTACAACACGCCGTTCCCATCGCTGGAGGACGTCGCCAGTCGCCGCGCTCAGGTCGCGGAGGCCTGCGAGCGCGCGGGCCGCGATCCGATCCCGTTCTCGGCGATGATCGGGACCGTTCTCGGCGCGGACGCCGCCGACCTCGAGGACCGCGCCCGCCGAGTCGGCACGCGGATGGGCACGGAGGGCGACGGGCTCGTGCGCGAGCCGCCGAAGGGCTGGATCGTGGCCACGGTCGAGCAGGCGGCCGAGCAGTTCGCGGCCTACCGCGACGCGGGCCTGCACCGGGTGATGTGCCAGACGCTCGTGCACGACGACCTCGACGCGGTGGCGCTGATAGCGAAGGTCGCTCCGCTGCTGGCGTAGGGCACCGCGCGAACGGGCAATGGCGGCACGCACGAGCTCGCCACCCCCGAAACACCCATCATTCAGAAACAGACGCGCCCCGGGACTCGGCGAATGTGACTTGGAGGCCGAATCTCCGGGGCGCGATCTGAGGGAGGAGAGGGTGCTGCACACATACTGGCGCCGCCGCTTTCATATGTCAAAGACGAATTGCTTGGCTGATCTATAGGCTTAGCTTATGGAGCTACGGCAGCTGCGCTACCTCGTCGCGCTCGCCGACGAGCGGCACTTCACGCGGGCGGCCGCGCGCGAGCACATCGCGCAGCCGGCGCTCTCGCAACAGATCCGCCGGCTCGAGCAGGAGGTGGGCCTCGCGCTCGTGGAGCGGACCACCCGGCGGGTCACGGTCACCGAGGCGGGCAAGACGCTCGTGGCGCGGGCCCGCCGGATCCTGTCGGAGGTCGACGCCGCCAACGCCGAGATGCAGGCCCTGGCCGGCGCCCGGACCGGCCATGTGTCCGTCGGCACGATGCACACGATGGGACCGGTGGACGTGTCGCTCGCGCTCGCGGTCTTCCACGAGCGCCACCCGGCGGTCGAGCTGACCGTCCGCGAGCAGTCGAGCGAGGAGCTCGCCGAGATGCTGCGCGACGATGTGCTCGACCTCGCCTTCCTGTCGGTCACCGAGCGGATCGAGACGCAGGGGCTCGTCCTCGGCCAGCTCGTGTCCGAGGGGCTCGTGGTGGTCCTCCCGCCCGATCACCCGTTGGCCGGACGGCGCCGGCTGCGGATGGCGGAGCTCGCCGACGAGCAGTTCGTCAGCTACCGCGAGGGCGCGCGCCTACGGGAGCTGCTGTCGTTCGCGGCCCACCGCGCCGGATTCGAGCCGCAGATCAAGCTCGAATCGAACGAGAGCGAGCGGATCAGACGGCTCGTGGCGCGCGGGATGGGCGTCGCGATCCTCCCCCAGTCAGACGCCGACCGCTCGGCGGGCAACGTCGCGGTGGCGACGCTGATCGAGCCCTCGCTGCGGCGCGACATCACGCTCGCGGTCCGCGAGGGGCGCCGCCTGTCCCCGGCCGCAGCCGAGTTCCTCGAGCTGTCCAAGGAGCTTTTCAGCACCCCGACGGACGGTGGTGCGCCCACGGCCGCGCCGTCTCGAGCTGGCCGGCGAGCGAGTAGAGCAGATCCTCCGCCCCCGGCCGGCCGACCAGCTGGACGCTGAGCGGAAGGCCGTCGGCGCCGAACCCCGCCGGCACTGCGATCGTCGGCTGCCCGGTGAGGTTGAACAGCGGGTTGAACGACATGAACCGCGAGGAGCGGTCGAACGCGACCGGCGCGGACTTGCCGTACGCGCCCTCCGCGTCGATCGCCGTCGTCGCGAGCACCGGCATCAGCAGCACGTCGACCTCGTTCCACAACTCGAGCACGCGCGCGGTCCGACTCGCTCGCCCGGCGAGCAGCCGCTCGCGCCGGCGGCTCGGGACCAGGCGCCGGCCGGCGGCGACGAGCTGTCGCGTCGAGCGCTCGAGGCGCGAGCGGTCCGGGACCGTGCGCGACTCCTCGTAGATGCCCCGCATCCACATCTGCGTGAACTCGAGCCCGGCGAGGCCGTAGGCCGGGTCACGCTCGATCACGTCGTGCCCTAGCTCTGAGAGCACCGCGCCGGTCCGCTCCCATGCCCCTCGCTGATCGCGTGACAGCCGTGCGATCGAGCCCGGTGGGAGCTTGCGCGAGGTCGCGATCCGCAGCCGGCCGGGCGCCGTGGCGGCCGCGTCCACGTAGCGCCCGGCGAACGGGGGCGCTGTATCGGCGTCGCCGGGCGTCGACCCGTGGATCGCGTCGAGCAGCAGCGCGCTGTCGCCGACCGTCCGCGCGAGCGCCCCGAACACGCTCAACCCGAGCCAACCCTCCCGGGCCGGTTGGGTCGAGACGCGGCCGCGGCTCGGCTTCATCCCGACGAGACCGCAGCACGCGGCCGGGATCCGTATCGACCCGCCGCCGTCTGACCCGGTCGCGCACGGGACCATGCCCGCCGCCACCGCCGCCGCCGAGCCCCCCGAGGAGCCGCCCGGAGTCCGGGTCAGGTCCCAGGGATTGCGCGTGACCCCGTTGGCGGCGCTCGCGGTCCACGGGAAGATCATCAGCTCGGGGACGTTCGTGATCCCGATCGGGATCGCCCCGGCCGCGCGCAGGCGCCGGACGACTTCGCCGTCAGCGGTCTCGGCTGGGCGGTACGAGCGCGACCCGCGCGTCACCGACTGGCCGGCGACCGGCATGTCGTCCTTGATCGCGATCGGCACGCCGGCGAGGGGCTTGTCCGCCGCCCCGGACATGGCGCCGGCCTCGGCGAGGGCCTCCTCGGCCATCGTCACCCGGAAGGCGTTCAGCTTCGGATCGATCCGCTCGATGCGCGCCAGGCACAGCTCGACGAGCTCCCGCGGGGTGAGCTCGCGCCGGCGCACCAGGTCGGCGAGCGCTCCCGGCCCGGCGAACGCGAGCTGCTCGTCCGCAGTCGCCGTCATGCGCCGAGCGCGGTCACGAGCTCGCGGATCGCCCCTGGATACCGGTAGGTGATACCACCGTGCTTTCCATCGAACAGCTCGAGCGTATGCGCGGCGCCGACCTTCGAGAGCTCCTGCGCGAACGCCTGCGCGCCCAGGTCGAGGTAGTACTCGTCGCTGCGGCCGGCGTCGAGGTAGATGCGGCGCATGCTCCGCAGCGCGTCGGCGTAGTGAGGAGCCATCCGGACGGGATCGTGCTCGAGCCACAACGCCCACACGTCGTCGATCACCCGGCCGGTCGAGATCTCGAACGGCAGCAGGGCCAGACCGGGCGCAGTCAGGTCCGGCGAGTACGCCGATGCGTACCCGTACATCTCGAACGGCTCGCCGTACTTGGCGAAGTCGAAATGATCGGCGGCCGCGAGCTGCTCGAAGAAGACCTCGTACGAACCCTCGAAGCTGTCGCGCAGAACCCGCGCCACATTGCGAAACTCGGGCAGGTAGCAGCACTCGAACAGCGCATCGCCGGAGTGCGAGGCGAGCGCTCCGAACACGTCCGGCCGGAGCATCGGCACGACCATCGCGCCGTAGCCGCCGGACGACTTGCCGGCGATCCCGCGGTGATCGCGCGCCGCCAGCGTCGGATAGCGCCCGTCGACGAACGGCACGACCTCGTCGCACAGGTAGTCGAGATAGCGGCCGGTCGAGGCGGAGTTGATGAACTGCGAGCCGCCGCGCGAGGTCCAGGCGTCTACGAACACCACGATCGCGTCCGGGCACGCCCGCGCCGCGAACATCGAGTCGACGCGCTCGATCATGTTGGGCTCAAGCGCCGAGTGCGCCGTCCACATGTCGAGCTGCCCCGTGAACCCCTGGATCAGGTACACCGTGGGCAGTGCCCGGGGGTGGTCGAGCTCGACGCCGGGCGGCCGGTAGGCATACAGCGGCCGGCGTGCGGGATCTCCGAGCGGGTTCTCGGCGAGCGCGTCGGACTCGACCACGAGCTGGTCGAGCGTGCCCCCGAGCTCGCGCGCCCACGGCGCCCCGACCACACCTTCGAGTTCTCTGAGAGCCACGCCATCACCGTACGCGAAACGGCCTGCGCGTGGGGACGTGAGCCAAGCCGGCCGGGCTATAGTGACCACTCCGTGTATGTCTCGAAAGCCGGGGTATTCCTGAGGTGACGGACCAAGTCGAAACCCCAAGCTCAAACGGCGCAGGAGCTGACATCGATGCGGTCGAGACCACCGAGTGGCTCGAGGCTGTCGATGCCGTCGTCGAGCACGACGGACCCGACCGAGCCCGTCAGATCCTGGCGCGGGCGGTCCAGCGCGCGCAGCTCGCCGGCAGCGGTCCGATCGCGAGCATCACCACTCCTTACGTGAACACGATTCCGCCGGGGCGCGAGGCGAAGCTTCCCGGCGGGGCGGGCGGGGCGCAAATCGAGCGACGCCTGCGGTCGATCATCCGCTGGAACGCGATCGCGATGGTCGTCCGCGCGAACAAGCTGTCGTCCGAACTCGGCGGCCACATCGCGAGCTTCCAGTCGCTGGCGACGCTGTACGAGGTCGGCTACAACCACTTCTGGCATGCGCCCAGCGACGAGCACGGTGGCGACCTCGTGTACTTCCAGGGCCACTCCTCGCCGGGCAACTACGCGCGCGCGTACCTCGAGGGGCGCCTCACCGAGTCACAGCTCGACAACTTCCGCCAGGAGGTCGCCGGCGGTGGCCTGTCGTCGTATCCACACCCGTGGCTGATGCCGGAGTTCTGGCAGTTCCCGACGGTGTCGCTCGGGATCGGCGGGATCACGTCGATCTACCAGGCCCGGTTCATGAAGTACCTCGAGGCCCGCGACATGGCTCAGACCGCGGCGCGCAAGGTGTGGGCGTTCCTCGGGGACGGCGAGATGGACGAGCCCGAGACGATGGGCGCCACCGCGCTCGCCGGCCGGGAGCAGCTCGACAACCTGATCTGGATCGTGAACTGCAACCTGCAGCGGCTCGACGGCCCGGTCCGCGGCAACGGCAAGATCATCCAGGAGCTCGAAGCCGACTTCCGCGGCGCCGGCTGGAACGTGATCAAGGTCGTGTGGGGGACGCGCTGGGATCGCTTGTTGGCGCAGGACACCGACGGCCGCCTGGTCAAGGTCATGGAGGAGTGCGTCGACGGCGAGTACCAGACGTTCAAGTCGCGCGATGGTGCGTATGTGCGCGAGCACTTCTTCGGCCGCGATCCGGCGTTGCTCGAGCGGGTCTCGGACATGTCCGACGAGGAGATCTGGCTGCTCAACCGCGGCGGCCTCGACCAGCAGAAGGTGTACGCCGCCTACCACGAGGCGGTCCAGCACACCGGCCAGCCGACCGTGATCCTCGCCAAGACGATCAAGGGCTACGGGATGGGCGTCTCCGGCGAGGGTCAGATGATCACCCACCAGGCCAAGAAGATGACCGAGGACGCGCTGCTGGCGTTCCGCGACCGGTTCGAGCTGCCGCTGTCCGACGAGCAGGTGCGAGCCGCCGAGTACTACAAGCCGCCCGAGGACTCGCCGGAGATGCAGTTCCTGCGCGAGCGCCGCGCCGCGCTCGGCGGCAGCATGCCGGTGCGCCGGACCGCGGCCGAGCCGCTCGAGGTCCCGGAGTTGGAAACGTTCAAGGGACAGCTCGAGGGGACCGGCGATCGCGAGATCTCGACCACGATGGCGTTCGTGCGGGTGCTCGCCGCGCTGCTGCGCGACAAGCAGATCGGCCGCCGGATCGTCCCGATCGTTCCCGACGAGTCACGCACGTTCGGGATGGAGGGCATGTTCCGCCAGGTCGGGATCTACTCGCCGCTCGGCCAGCTCTACCAGCCCCAGGACTCCGAGCAGCTGATGTTCTACAAGGAGGACAAGCACGGCCAGATCCTCGAGGAAGGGATCACCGAGGCCGGATCGATCTCCTCGTTCATCGCCGCCGGGACGTCGTACAGCGCCCACGCGGTTCAGATGGTTCCGTTCTACATCTACTACTCGATGTTCGGTTACCAGCGGGTCGGCGACCTCGTGTGGGCGGCGGCGGACTCGCGCACCCGGGGCTTCATGCTCGGCGGGACGGCCGGGCGGACGACGCTGAACGGCGAGGGGCTCCAGCACGAGGACGGCCACAGCCACGTGCTGTTCTCGGTGGTGCCCAACTGCCGGGCGTACGACCCCACGTTCGGCTACGAGGTCGCGGTGATCATCCAGGACGGCCTGCGGCGGATGGTCGCCGAGCAGGAGGACGCCTTCTACTACATCACCTTGATGAACGAGAACTACCGCCACCCGGCGATGCCCGAGGGCGCGCGGGACGGGATCCTGCGCGGTATGTACCTGTTCCGCGAGGGGTCGGTGTCGAAGCGCAAGAAGGTCCCGCGTGTGCAGCTGCTCGGCTCGGGCACGATCCTCAACGAGGTACTGGCCGCCGCCGAGCTGCTCGAGTCGGACTTCGGGGTCGCCGCCGACGTGTGGAGCGTGACGTCGTTCACCGAGCTGCGGCGCGATGGGATCGAGGTCGAGCGGTGGAACATGCTCCATCCGCTCGACGAGCCTCGGCGCGCGTACGTGACCGAGCAGCTTTCGGGGCGTGAGGGGCCGGTCGTGGCGTCAACCGACTACCTGCGGGCGTTCTCCGACCAGATCCGCCAGTGGGTCCCGGGTTCGTACCGGGTACTCGGGACGGACGGGTTCGGCCGCAGCGACTCCCGCAAGGCGCTGCGCCGGTTCTTCGAGGTCGACCGGCATTACGTCGCACTATGCGCACTCAAGGCGCTGGCTGACGACGGCAAGGTCGAGCCGGCGCGCGTGCAGGAGGCGATCGACCGCTACGAGATCGACGCCGAGGCCCCGATGCCGACGACCGTATGAGCGCGACCTCCGATTCGGTCTCGGTCGAAGTTCCGGACATCGGCGACTTCACGGACGTCCCGGTAATCGAGATCCTCGTCTCGCCCGGCGACGCCGTCGCGGTCGACGATCCGCTGATGACGCTCGAGTCCGACAAGGCGACGATGGACGTGCCGGCGCCGGTGGCGGGAACCGTTCGCGAGCTGCTGGTGAAGATTGGAGACAAGGTTTCTCAGGGGATCGAGTTGCTGACGTTGTCGCCATCGGGCGAGGGCGACGGAGGCGTCTCGAGCGGAACCAAAGCGGCAGACGCGGTCGAGAGCGCGACCGACGCCGAGGAGCAGGCCGCGCCATCCGCGTCGTCCGAGCCTGAGCACGCGCCGGCGCCCCCGCCGGCCTCGGAGGTACCTGAATCGGCCGCTCCCGCACCGGCCCCTCCCGCCCCTCCCGCGGCGGCCAACGGCGGTGGTCCGGTTTACGCGAGCCCGGCGGTCCGCCGGGTCGCCCGCGAGCTGGGTGTCGACCTGCACCAGGTCAGCGGCAGCGGTCGCAAGGGCCGGATCACCAAGGAGGACGTCCAGGCGTTCGTCGATCGCGGTCCGTCGGCGTCCGCGGCCGGCGGCCCGGCCGTGGCGGCCGGCGGCCCCGTCGCGGGCGGTCCGGCGTCGGGAGGCGGCGTGGGCCTGAACCTGCCGCCGTGGCCGTCGATCGACTTCTCGAAGTTCGGCGAGATCGAGCGCGTCGAGCGTTCCCGGATCCAGCGGATCTCCGGGCCGGTGCTGGCGCGCAACTGGGTGATGATCCCGCACGTCACGCACAACGACGAGGCCGACATCACCGACCTCGAGGCGTGGCGCAAGCAACTCAACGACGAGCTTGCGCGGGACGGCGTGAAGATCACGATGGTGTCGTTCCTGGTCGTCGCGTCGGTGGCGGCCTTGAAGGCGTTCCCGATCTTCAACGCGTCTTTGGACGGTGAGGATCTGATCCTCAAGCGCTACTACAACATCGGGTTCGCGGCGGACACGCCCGGCGGCCTGGTCGTGCCCGTGATCAAGAACGCCGACCAGAAGGGGCTCTTGGACATCGCCCGCGAGCTGACCGAGTTGTCGGGCAAGGCGCGCGACGGCAAGCTGATGCCCGGCGACATGCAGGGCGCCTCGTTCACGATCTCCTCACTCGGCGGGATCGGCGGGACCAGCTTCACCCCGATCATCAACGCCCCCGAGGTCGCGATCCTCGGCGCCACCCGGTCCGCGATGAAGCCGGTGTGGAATGGTCGCGAGTTCGTCCCGCGGCTGATGGTGCCGCTGTCACTGTCGTATGACCACCGCGTGATCGACGGCGCGGCGGCGGCGCGGTTCATGGTGTACCTGGTCAAGGTCGTGAGCGACCTGAAGCGGGCGCTGCTGTGAGCGACCTGAAGCGGGCGCTGCTGTGAGCGAGATTCGCGTCCCGGACATCGGGGACTTCACCGACGTGCCGGTGATCGAGATCCACGTCTCGCCGGGCGACGAGGTCGCGCTCGAGGACCCGCTGGTCACGCTCGAGTCCGACAAGGCGACGATGGACGTGCCGGCGCCGGAGGCCGGGACCATCAAGCAGCTGAGCGTGCAGATCGGCGACCGCGTGTCCGAGGGCAGCGTGCTGCTGACGCTCGAGTCAGACGGCGCCGGCCCCACCGACGCCGCGCCCGAGGCGACGGCGACCACCGCCGAGGCGGCGCGTGAGTCTGAGGCGAGCACGCGGGCGTCGGTGGAGCGCGAGCCCGCCCCTCCCCCATCCCCGTCCGCCAATGGCGCCGGCGGTGGCCACGATGCCCAGGTGGTCGTGATCGGATCCGGCCCGGGCGGCTACACGGCCGCGTTCCGCGCCGCCGACCTCGGGCTGAAGACCGTGCTGATCGAGCGCTACGAGACGCTCGGCGGCGTCTGCCTGAACGTCGGCTGCATTCCGTCCAAGGCGCTGCTCCACGCCGCGCGGGTGGTGGCCGAGGCCGAGGAGATGGCCGAGCACGGGATCAAGTTCGGCAGGGCCAAGGTCGACGTCGACGCGCTCCGCTCCTGGAAGGAGTCGGTCGTCGGCAAGCTGACCGGCGGCCTCAAGGGCCTCGCCAAGCAGCGCAAGGTCGAGGTGATCACGGGCGTCGCTTCTTTGACCGGCCCGAACACCGTGAGCGTCGGCGACCGTACGGTGTCGTTCGATAACTGCATCATCGCGGCCGGGTCCGAGGCAGCGTCGTTGCCGTCGCTGCCCGACGACGAGCGGATCTTCTCCTCGACCGGCGCGCTCGACCTGCCGTCGATACCCAAGCGGCTGCTCGTGATCGGCTGCGGGATCATCGGCCTCGAGATGGCGACCGTGTACGACGCGCTCGGCTCGAAGGTGACGATGGTGGAGCTGTTCGACCAGCTGATCCCCGGTTGCGACCCCGACCTCGTCAAGCCTTTGCACAAGCGGATTTCGGGGCGGTACGAGGCGATCCACCTCGGCACCAAGGTCGAGTCGGTCGACGCCTCGGCCAAGGGGTTGTCGGTGAAGCTGTCCTCCGGGGACACCAAGACGTTCGACGGGATCCTGGTGGCGATCGGGCGGCGGCCGAACGGCCAGGCCGTGGGTGCTGGCGAGGCGGGCGTGAACGTCGACGACTCCGGGTTCATCCCGGTCGACCGCCAGCTGCGCACGAACGTCCCGGGGATCTACGCGATCGGCGACGTCGTCGGCGGCCCGATGCTCGCTCACAAGGCCTCGCACGAGGGTAAGGTCGCCGCCGAGGTGATCGCCGGCGTCGCCGGCGCCGAGTTCGATCCCCGCGCGATCCCGTCGGTGGCCTACACCGACCCCGAGGTGGCGTGGATGGGGCTGACCGAGACCGCCGCTCGCGCCGAGGGCATCGAGTTCGAAAAGGCGGTGTTCCCCTGGGCCGCGTCCGGCCGCGCGCTGTCTTTAGGCCGCGACGAGGGCATGACCAAGCTGCTGTTCGAGCCGGGCTCCCGCCGGCTGCTCGGCGCGGGGATCGTCGGCGTCAACGCCGGCGAGTTGATCGCCGAGACCGTCCACGCGATCGAGATGGGCTCCGACGCCGAGGACCTCGCGCTCACGATCCACCCGCACCCGACGCTCAGCGAGACGATCGGGTTCGCCGCCGAGATGGCCGAGGGCACGATCACCGACCTGATGCCCGCGCGCAAGCGGCCTGCTCGGCATCCAGCCTCGCCTTAGCGGCCGCGCGCGCGTCATCCTGCTGCAAGCGGCCCGCCCGCGCCTGAGCTCCCGGCGCCGTTTGGGATGAAACGTCTAAATAGTGGACGTTTCTTCCCAAGCGTCCGCCGGCTAGGCCCGGCGCCGGCGCCTCAACGCGAGCAGCACCAGGAGCGCCACCGCGGCGGCGATCGCGATCCGCTTCGGCGACGCGGCCTCGCCGGCGCGAGCCAGCGCGCCGCCGCCGGAATCCGACGACCACCGCGGCGCCGGCATCGCGAACTCCTCGGCCGCGAGCACGTCGTGAGCCTCGGCGATGCCGGTCGGATCCTCGGGGAGCGTGATCGGCTGGTGGCGCAGCGTCGGGTCCGCGGACGGCAGCGCGAACGCCTCCGCGGCGAGGATGTCGCGCGCCGCTTCCCCACGTGGGTCCTGTTGGGTCGGCATCGGGCCGCATGTTTCCAGAAACGGCCCTCGATCGTCGCCCCCACGGCGCCGTGATCGTCGCGTCGACACCCCCGTGATCGTCGCGCCGCCGGCGCCGCTAGCCTCTGAAAAGATCTCAGCCGCCCCGACTAAGATCGTTGCTGTATCCGCCGTCGCGGCGTGGTATCCTTCACTTATCTTGAGTAAGCAACTATCGAAAGCGAATGGCCTTCTCTGATGTCTAGTCGTCTTCTTTTGATCCCACTCGACGACGTCGTGGCCTTCCCGGGCATGTCCCTCACGCTCGCGATCGACGCCGGCGAGGAGGAGCAGGTGCTCCTCGTCCCCAGACACGAACAGGAATTTGCCAACGTCGGCACGGTCGCGCAGGTCACCGACCGAGTCCGGCTGCCCGGCGGCGGTCGCGCCGTCGCCCTTCAGGGCCTCCACCGTGGCGTCGCCGGCGCCGCCCATACCAATCCGGACGGGCGGTTGTACGTCGAGGTCGAGGAGCGGCCCGATCCGGCGCCGGTCGACGGCAAGACCCGCAACCTAGAGCGCGAGTACCGCGCGACCGTCGAGGAGATCCTCGAGGTCCGCGGCGATGACGGGCGGATCGCTTCGTTCCTGCGGAGCATCACCGAGCCCGGCGCACTCGCCGACACCGGCGGCTACTCGCCGGACCTCAGCTACGAGAACAAGGTGAAGCTGCTTCAGACGCTCGATGTGACCGAGCGGCTCGAGCTCGCCCTCGGCTTCCAGCGCGAGCGGCTGGCTGAGCTACAGGTCCGCAAGCGGATTCGCGACGACGTCGAGTCCGGTGCCGAGAAGCAGCAGCGCGACTACTTCCTGCGCAAGCAGATGGAGTCGATCCGCAAGGAGCTCGGCGAGGACGACGCGTCGGTCGTCGAGGAGTACCGGACCAAGATCGAAGAGGCCGGTATGCCCGACGCCGTCCGCGAGCAGGCCGACAAGGAGCTCGGCCGGCTTGAGCGGCTCGGCGAGCAGTCGGCGGAGTCGAGCGTCATCCGGACGTATCTCGACTGGCTGATCGCCGTGCCGTGGAGCAAGCGCTCGGACGAGCGCCTCGATCCGGTGCACGCGCGTGAAGTGCTCGACGCCGACCACGCCGGCCTAGAGGACGTCAAGGACCGGATCGTCGAGTACATCGCGGTCAAGAAGCTGCGCCAGGAGCGCGGGATCACCGAGGACAAGCGCTCCGGCGCGATCCTCACGCTGATCGGCCCTCCGGGCACCGGCAAGACCTCGATCGGCGAGTCAATCGCCCGCGCCACCGGACGCGAGTTCGTCCGGATGTCGCTCGGCGGCGTCCGCGACGAGGCCGAGATCCGTGGCCACCGGCGGACCTACATCGGCGCGCTGCCGGGCCGGCTCGTCCGTGCCCTGCGTGACGCCGACACGATGAACCCGGTGATCATGCTCGACGAGGTCGACAAGGTCGGCGCCGACTGGCGTGGCGACCCGAGCGCGGCCCTGCTCGAGGTACTCGATCCGGCTCAGAATCACAGCTTCCGCGACCACTACCTGGACGTGGAGCTCGACCTGAGCGGCGTGTTGTTCATCGCGACCGCGAACGTCGCGGACACGATCCCTGGCCCGCTGCTCGACCGGATGGAAGTCATCCGTTTCGACGGCTACACGACCTCGGAGAAGGTCGCGATCGCCCGCGGGTATCTGTGGAAGCGCCAGCTCGAGCGGAACGGCCTGCGGCCCGAGGAGGTCGAGATCTCCGACGAGCTGCTGAACACGGTCGCCGGCGAGTACACCCGCGAGGCGGGCGTCCGCCAGCTCGAGCGCGAGCTCGGGACGCTGCTGCGGAAGACCGCGACGATGATCGCGTCAGGTGAGGCGGAGGCCCCCGTGGTCATCGACCTCGACGCGGTCCGGGACGCGCTCGGACGTCAGCGGCACTTCCAGGAGTCGGCGATCCGCACCGCGGTCCCCGGCGTCGCGACCGGCCTAGCCGTGACCGGCACCGGCGGCGACGTGCTGTTCATCGAGGCCACCGCGATGCAGGGCAAGCCCGGGCTGACGCTCACCGGCCAGCTTGGTGACGTGATGAAGGAGTCGGCGCAGATCGCCCTCTCCTACGTCCGCGGACATGCGCATGAGCTCGAGATCGACCCCTCGGTGTTCGAGGAGCGCTCGTTCCACGTGCACGTGCCGGCCGGCGCGATCCCGAAGGACGGCCCGAGTGCCGGCGTGACGATGGTTACCGCGCTGACCTCGCTGCTGAGCGAGCGGCCCGTGCGCCACACCGTCGGCATGACCGGCGAGGTGACGCTCCAGGGTCGCGTGCTGCCGATCGGCGGCGTCAAGCAGAAGGTGCTGGCGGCGCACGCGGCGGGGCTCACCGACGTGGTGCTCCCCGAGCGCAACCGGGGCGACCTGGACGACGTGCCCGAAGAGGTCCGCGAGGCAATGGGGTTCCATTTCGCGATGACCGTCGATGAAGTGCTGGCCGTCGCACTCGAGCCGGCCGCGGTCCCCCAGGCCGCGTAACAAAGCTCTCTCCTCCCACCGCCGGCGGGCGGGCTCCTCACAAGGAGCCCGCCCGTTCGGCGTTCCGGCTTGCGCCGGTTCGCCGGTGGTAGGTTGGTTACATGACCACGCTTACAGCCCCAGCCGAACAGAAAATCCTTGACGAGGTCCCCAAGCAGCTTTACATCGGGGGCGAATGGCGCGACGGAGCCAAGGGCACGCTGTCGGTCGAGGATCCCTCGACCGGCGAGTCCTTGTGCGACGTCGCCGACGCCTCGACCGATGACGCCAAGGCGGCGCTGACCGCCGCGGTGCAGGCGGGCCCTGACTGGGCCGCGCACGCCCCCCGCGAGCGCGGCGAGATCCTTCGGCGCGCGTTTGAGGCGTTGATCGCCCGGGCCGACGACCTGGCGCTGCTGATGACGCTCGAGATGGGCAAGCCGCTCGCCGAGTCCAAGGCCGAGATCGCCTACGCCGCCGAGTTTTTCAGGTGGTTCTCCGAGGAGTCCGTCCGGATCGACGGGCGCTACGCGATCAACTCGAACGGGCAGGGCCGCGTGCTGACCATGAAGCAGCCCGTGGGGCCGTGCCTGCTGATCACGCCGTGGAACTTCCCGATGGCGATGGGCACCCGCAAGATCGGGCCGGCGATCGCGGCCGGGTGCACGATGGTCGTCAAGCCGGCCCAGCAGACGCCGCTGTCGATGCTGATGCTGATCAAGATCCTCGAGGAGGCCGGCCTCCCCGCCGGGGTTGTCAACCTCGTCACCGCCTCTTCCTCGAGCGAGACGATGGCGCCGTTGATCGCCGACTCGCGGCTGCGCAAGCTGTCGTTCACCGGCTCGACCGAGGTCGGGCGGAAGCTCATGGAGCAGGCCTCCCAGAACCTGCTGCGGCTGTCGATGGAGCTGGGCGGCAACGCGCCGTTCATCGTGTTCGACGACGCCGACATCGACGCGGCCGTGCAGGGAGCGCTGATCGCGAAGATGCGAAACATCGGCGAGGCGTGCACCGCCGCCAACCGCTTCCACGTCGCCGACTCCGGTCGCCGACCAGTTCGCCGAGAAGCTCGCCGAGAAGATGGGCGCGATGAAGGTCGGCCGCGGCACCGAGGAGGGCGTCCAGGTCGGGCCGCTGATCGACGACAACCAGCGCAGCAAGGTCGCCGAGCTGGTCGAGGATGCGATCGGCCGCGGAGCGAAGGCGGTCGTCGGCGGCCACGCGCGCGACGGCGCCGGCTACTTCTACGACCCGACCGTGCTCACCGACATCCCCGACGACGCCAACCTGCTCCAGGAGGAGATCTTCGGCCCGGTGGCGCCGATCAAGGGCTTCGCCGACGAGGACGAGGCGATCGCCGCCGCCAACAACACCGAGTACGGCCTGGTCGCGTACGTCTTCACCAACGATCTCAAGCGCGCGCTCCGCGTCGTCGAGCGGCTCGAGACCGGCATGGTCGGCCTCAACCAGGGGATGGTGTCCAACGCCGGCGCTCCGTTCGGCGGGATCAAGCAGTCGGGCTTCGGCCGCGAGGGCGGTTACGAGGGCATCGAGGAGTACCTCGAGACGAAGTACGTCGCCGTGAACCTCTGATTGCAGATTTCCCGCCGGCTTGCCGGACCGTTTACCGTTCGTCCTACGTTCACACGCGGTTGACACGCTCCGCGCCTCCGGGGCGTGTCAGACGAGGGCACCGACGGAGGAGGGCGACAGATGGCGCACGAGACCGAAGCACCCCCTGACCCGGCCATGGCGACGGCGGAGCCGCCGGTCACGGCGCAGCGACAAAGGCTGACGAAGCCTTCGAGGCAACCGGCGGCGGTCCAGCCATCGGAGCCCGCGGCGGCGGCCGCGACCTCGACCGCGCTAGGTGAGGACGAGCCCCGATCGGAGCATGAGCATCGTTACCCAGCTGATGCAACAGGGCAGCGACGAGACGCAGGCGCTGCTCGACGCCGTCGGGCTGCGCGGGGATCTGAGCGGCGAGGCGCGGGACATCGCACGGCTGATCGAGCGCCGGCTCGCGGTGATCGCCGCTGAGCAATACAGCAGTCCCCATGCACCCGCCATCGACCACCTCGAGATACAGCGAGCGTTCCTTGAGCACCGGTTCGTCGGACCGTTGAAGGCGTACGAGCGGACCTTTCGTGGCTATTCGGTCCTCGACAACTTCCTCAATGTCACGTCGATCCTCGCCGGCCTCGGTGCGTCGTTGGCCGCCGCGCTCGGATGGCCCAAGGTGTGGGTGATCGTCGCCGGCCTCGTCGTCGGCGGCCTGCAGAGCTTGAGCCAGTGGCTCAAGCCGTCGAGGCGCTCGACTCGTCGCGGGCTCGCCGCGAACGCCCTGCGCTCGGAGGGATGGGCGTTCCTCCAGAGCCGGGACCGCTACAAGGGCAAGGACGACGACCCGGCGGGCGCCTGGAAGCTGTTCTGCGATCAGATCGACCGCGTCGAGGAACGCGAGCAGACCGAGCAGGACAAGGAGTCGGCCGAGGGGCCGAATGCCAAGGGCGGCGGGAAGCGGCGCTGAGGCTGCCTACTCCCACCACATGCCGGACGCGACCCGGGCCTCGATCAGGCGCGGGACCGTCGTCGGCGGCGATCGCGCCGCGGAGCGCCTCGGTGAGCTGCTCGCGGCTCGATCACCGTCTCCGCGGGCATCGCCGTACGCCCGCGCAACCGCGGCCGTGTCGAGCCCCGGAAGCTCGAGGCCCGGCGCTCCGGCTGACCTGCTCGAGCTCCGCGAACCACTTGAGGATCATGTACTCGGCGTTGCGGACGACGAGGAACGTGACCGGCACCTTGTAGGCGGCGGCGGTCCACAGCACGGTGATCCCGTACTGCGCCGACCCCTCCCCGACCACGCACACCACCGGCCGATCGGGCTCGGCCAGCTGCACGCCGACGCCGGCGCAGATCCCGAAGCCGAGGCCGCCGCTGGCGCTCTGGTAGTAGCTGCCGGGCTGCGACAGCCGCAGCCGGTTGCGGAGCGCGGACGCGCTCGACGGGATCTCCGCCACCGCGATCCCGCCATCGGGCCACGACGTCCGCGAGCGCCGCCATCGCCTCCGACCCGCTCATCGGGTCGGCGTGCGCCGGCTCCGGGGGCGCCGGGCGCGGATCCGGGCCGGAGCGGTCGGACTCGCCGACCAGCTCGACGAGCTGCTGCGAGCGCGAGCGCGACGTCGCCGACGATCGCGTCGCCCATCGGTGCGCGCGCCGCCTCGTCGGGGTCGCTCGTGATCGCGATCAGCGACGCGCCCTCGGGCAGCAGCGGACCCGGGATGTACGGGTAGTACGGGAACACGTAGGTGCCGACCACGAGGATCAGGTCGTGGCCGCTCAGCGTCTGCGCGAGCGGGCCGATCGCCGGCGGCAGGACGCCGACGAAGTTGGGATGGTTCTCGGGGAAGCCGATCCGGCTGCTCGCGGTACCGGGCGAGGCCCACACCGGCAGCCGCTGCTTCTCGGCGAGCGCGACGGCGGCGTACCAGCCGCCGCTGGCGTCGACGTCGGGGCCGGCGACCATCACCGGATTGCGGGCCGATTCGAGCACCGCGCCGAGCTGCGCGAGCTCGGCCGGGTCCGGGACGGCGCGGCCGCCGACCACGCGGCGCTGGGCGTTCAGCGCGCGGTCCTCGTCGGCCTCGGCATCCCAGTCATCCATCGGGATCGACACGAACGCCGGACCGCGCGGCGGCAGCGACGCGTGGTGGATCGCGCGCGCGATCGCGCCCGGGACGTCCTGGGCGCGCGGCGGCTCGTGGCTCCACTTCACGTACGGCTGAGGGACGACGGTGGCGTCGCGGTTGGTGAGCAGCGCCTCGTGCGTCATCTGCGGGCGGACCTGCTGGCCGGCGGTGATCACCAGCGGCGCCTTGTTCGCCTTCGCGTTGCCGATCCCGCCGACCGCGTTGCCGACTCCCGGCGCCGTGTGCAGGTTCACGTGCGTCGGCCGCCCGGTCGCCTGCGCATACCCGTCCGCCATCCCGACCACCACGAGTTCCTGCAGCCCGAGCACGTACCTGAAGTCCTCGGGCAGGTTGGCCAACATCGGCAGCTCGGTCGAGCCCGGGTTGCCGAACATCGTCGTCATCCCGTGGGCGCGGAAGATCTCGAGCGTGGCTTCGCGAACGGTGGTCATTTCGCGGGTGCAACCCTACTTGTTGGGGGAGGGTGGCGCCCTCGCGTTCAATCCAAGCCGACCCTCCGCCACGCCCCGAAACGCACCGGGCCTCCGGGGCAGGACGCCACCGGCCTACAGCGACGACAAGACCTCGGAAGCGGCGCGTTCGCCGGACCGGACCGCGCCGTCCATGTACCCGTTCCAGTACGTCGACGTCTCGGTCCCGGCCCAGTGGATCCGCCCCACTGGCTGGCGGATCTGGGGGCCGTAAGCGAGCAGCGTGCCGAGCGAGGGGATCCCGACCGGGCAGCCGCGGATCCACACCTCGGCCGACCAGTTCGTGTCGAAGTACGCGGTCGGGGTGGCCGCCTGCGAGCCGAACCAGATGACGTACTGGTTGATCACCGCCGACTCGCGCGCGGATGGCGACATCGCGTTGTAGCTGCGCGCGTTGTCGCCACCGACGAACCCGAACAGGACGCCCGGGGACCCGCTCGGGGGCGAGTCGTCGAACGACGCGCTCACGGGGCCGCCGGGTCGAGCACGGCGCCAGTGAGGCCGTCCGAACGCCAGAAGGGGTGTCGTAGACGGCGGCGACCTTGGTCAGGGTCCCCTGCGGGTAGCGCTGGACCAGCTCGCGCGGCCGCCACTATGCGTTCTCGCTCCCGCACGAGTTGCATGGGCCCTGATCTAACTTGAACCAAAGCTGAGCTTCAAGTTCGAACCGGTGCGCCGTCTATCGTCGTCCCCCCAAAGATGCTCATCGCCGTGACAGATCACGCTGCCGAGCGCTTTCGCCAGCGCGTGCGCGGGACGCTCGACGAGAAGACCGAAATCGCCTCCCGCGTCGCCCGGGCCCGCGCCGCCGGCCGGATCGAGCCGGGGACCGGCGGGGCCGTCCTCATCCGGGACCTCGAGCGGCGCGACGTCGTCTACGTATGCCGCCCGGAAGGGCCGTCCGAGCTCGTCGTGATCACGCTGTGGGAGGAGGGCGAGGACGCGGCCGTGCCCAAGCGCTTCACGAACGCGCTCCGCCGCGACGACCACCGCGTCAGCTAGCGGCGCCGCTGCTTGGGCGCGGCATGTCGCCTCGCCGACCCACTATCCTAAATGAAGTATGCTTATCTTCCGACGGCTGCTCAGCTTCCTGCGCCCGTACAGGCGCGCGGTTGCGTGGTCGTTCGGCCTCGCCTTCGGGGCGATGGTGACGACGGTCCTGATCCCGTACCTGACGGGACGGGCGATCGACTCGATCCACCCGTCGATTTCCTCGGCTCACGCCACCGACCGCCACCACCTGGTCGTGTGGGTGCTCGCGATCCTCGCCGCCGGCCTGGCCCGGCTGGCGTTGAGCGCAGCGCGCCGGCTGGTCGCGGGTCGGGTGTCGCTGGCCGTCGAAGTCGACCTGCGCGAGGGGCTGTACTCGGCCCTGCAATCGCTCGAGCTCGCGTTCTTCGACCGCCAGCAGACGGGGCAGCTGATGTCGCGAGCCACCGTGGACCTCCAGTCGGTCCGCTTCTTCCTCGGCTACGGACTGATCTTCATCGCCCAGTCGATCCTGACGATCGGGCTCGCGGCGGTCGCGATGTTCGCACTGCAGCCGGGGCTGGCGGCGCTGTCGCTGGCGCCGGTTCCGCTCGTGGTCGTGATCGCGTGGCTGTACGGCCGCCGGTCGCGGCCGGCGCATTCAGGAAGCGCAGCAGCGGATCGCCGAGCTGACCGCGGAGGCCGAGGAGAACGTGTCCGGAGTTCGCGTGGTCAAGGCGTTTGCGCAGGAGGACCGACAGCTCGGCCGCTTCGAGCACGCGGTGGCGCGGGTGTTCAGCCAGCAGATGTATGCGACGCGGATCCAGGCGCGGTACACGCCGCTGATCAGCTTCCTGCCGAACCTGGGCCTGGCTCTGATCCTGCTCATCGGCGGGCGCGACGTGATCAACGGATCGCTGACGATCGGGCAATTCACCGCGTTCTACGCGTATCTGCTGCTGCTGATCACGCCGATGCGGACGCTCGGGTACATGTTGAGCGCCGCCCAGCGGGCGACCGCGTCCGGGGCGCGGATCTTCGAGGTGCTCGACCGCGAGCCGAAGATCACCAGCCCCGAGGACGCGCCCGCGCTCCCGGACGGACCGGGCCGGGTGTCGCTCCGCGACGTCAGCCTGACCTTCGAGGGCGCCGCGCAGCCCGCGCTCAGCAACGTCGACCTGGAGATCGAGCCCGGCCGGACGGTCGCGCTCGTGGGCGCGATGGGCGCCGGCAAGACGGCGCTCGTGTCGCTCCTCCCCAGGCTGTACGAGGTCAGCTCGGGATCGGTCCGGATCGACGGCGCCGACGTTCGCTCGGTCGACCTGCACAGCCTCCGCCACGAGATCGCGCTCGTCACCGACGACCCGTTCCTGTTCTCGGCGACGATCCACGACAACATCGCCTACGCGCGACCTGACGCGACGCGCGAGGAGGTCGAGCGCGCCGCTCGCGTCGCGCAGGCCGACGGGTTCATCAACGCGCTGCCCAAGGGCTACGACACGCTCGTCGGCGAGCGCGGGCTGACCCTGTCGGGCGGCCAGCGCCAGCGGATGGCGATCGCGCGAGCGGTTCTGGCCGATCCTAGGATCCTCGTGCTCGACGACGCGACCTCGTCGGTCGACGCCTCCACCGAACAGGAGATCAAGCAGGCGCTCGGCGAGGTGATGGCCGGACGGACGACGTTCGTGATCGCACACCGTCTCTCGACGATCGCGCTGGCGGACGAGATCGTCGTGCTCGAGCGTGGCCGAGTGGTCGCGCATGGGAGCCACGACGACCTCCTCGAGGAGTCCGAGCTGTACCGCGAGATCGTCGAGAAGGGCATGCCCGACCAGGTGTTCATGACGCGCAAGACCGCCGAGGCGGTGGGGCTGTGAGCCGGCTCTCGGATATCCGCCGTCGCATCCGCCAGTCGAGCGGCCGGGGCCGGAAGGTGCGCGGCCTGATCGAGCTGCTCTCGCCATACCGCTGGCGGGTGCTCGCGATGTTCATCTCCCTCGTCGCCGCGACCGCCGCGGCCCTGGCGCCGGCGCCGCTGGCCAAGCTGGCAATCGACCAGGGGATCCAGCACCACGACGTCGGCGCGCTCGATTTGATCGTCGTCCTGTTCCTGGTGTCCGCGGTCGTGTACGCGGTCGCAACCTATGCACAGACCTACCTCGTCGGTTGGGTCGGCCAGCGCGCGCTTCAGGACCTTCGTATCCGCCTGTTCATCCATCTGCAACGGCTGTCGATCGGCTTCTACTCCCGCAACCGAACCGGCGTGATCATCTCGAGGATGACCAACGACGTCGAAGCGCTCGACCAGCTCGTCGAGGACGGGATGGCAACGCTGATCCAGTCCGGGCTCACGCTGATCGGCGTGGTCGTGATCCTGTTCGTGCTCGACTCGAACCTCGCGCTGCTGACGTTCCTGGCGCTGCCGGTGCTGGCCGTCGGCGCGTTCCTGTTCCGGATCGCCTCGGCCGACGCCTACCGCCTGACACGCGAGAAGATCGCCACGATCACCGGCTACCTCCAGGAGACGCTGTCCGGGATCCGGGTCGTCCGCGCGTTCGGACAGGAGCGGGCGCACATCAGGCGGTTCGCCGAGCTGAACGACGAGAACCGGGCCGCGAACATGACGACCGTGAACTTGAACGCGGCCTACTTCCCGGCCGTCGAGTTCCTCTCGGCGCTGGTCACGGTCGAGATCCTCGTGATCGGCGGGGTCGAGGCGATCAACGGCCACACCTCGACCGGCGTGGTGTTCGCGTTCATCGCCGCGCTCAACAACTTCTTCGACCCGATCCAGCAGCTGTCGCAGCTGTACACGACCTATCAGTCCGGGATGGCCGCGCTTGACAAGATCTTCGACCTGCTCGACGAACAACCCGATCTCGCCGACGCGCCCGACGCTACTGCGCTCCCGTCGATCCGCGGAGAGATCCGCTTCGACGACGTGTCGTTCGGGTACGGCACCGGCGACGGCGGCGCGTGGGCGCTTCGCGGCCTCGACCTCGTGATTCCGCCGGGCCAGACGGTCGCGCTTGTGGGAGAGACCGGTGCCGGCAAGTCGACGTTTGCGAAGCTGGTGTCCCGCTTCTACGACCCCACCTCGGGCAGCGTGCTCGTAGACGGCCACGACCTGCGCGCGGTCACCGCCCATTCGCTGCGCTCGCAGATGGGAATCGTCCCGCAGGAGGCCTTCCTGTTCAGCGGCACGATCCGCGAGAACATCTCCTTCGGCCGACCTGACGCGACCGACGAGGAGGTCCAGGCAGCGGCCCGCGCGGTCGGCGCACACGGATTCATCTCCGAGCTCGAGGAGGGCTACGACGCGCAGATCGGAGAGCGCGGCGTGCAGCTGTCGGCCGGCCAGCGCCAGCTGGTCGCGTTCGCGCGAGCGCTGGTCGCCGATCCGCGCATACTTGTCCTCGATGAGGCGACCTCCAACGTCGACGTGCACACCGAGGGCCTGATCGAGCAGGGTATGCGGCGCCTGGTCGCGGGCCGGACCGCGATCGTGATCGCCCACCGCCTGTCGACGATCCGCCACGCCGGGCGGATCCTCGTGCTCGAGCACGGGCAGGTGGTCGAGGACGGCACCCACGACGAGCTGCTCGAGGCCCAGGGGCGCTACTGGCAGCTCTACCGCGACTGGGCCGAACAGGCGGCGGGGTAGCGTGCCGGAAGTCGTCGGGCTCGCCGTCACGGCGGTCAAGGCCACCCGCCTGCGCGAGGTCGATTGCGTCGAGCTCGGGCCCGATGGGGTGCGGGAGAACCGACGCTTCTACCTGATCGACGATCGCAACCAGCTGATCAACAGCAAGCGCGTGGGCGAGCTCCAGCAGGTGATCGCCGATTACTCGGACGCGGAGCGCAGGCTGCGGCTCGAACTCCCGGACGGACAGGTCGTCGACGACGAGGTCCGGCTCGGGGGTCAGATCACCACGAAGTTCTTCTCTCGGGCTGCGACCGGGCACCTGGTTGACGGCCCGTGGTCGATCGCGCTCAGCGAGTGGCTCGGGCGGCACTTGCGTTTGGTCGAGGCCGGCGACACCGCGGTCGACCGGGGCTCCGGGGGCGCGGTGTCGCTGATCTCGCGAGCCTCCCTGGCGCGGCTCGCGCAGACGCGGGACGGCAACGGAAGCCCGATCGACCTACGCCGCTTCCGGATGCTGATCGAGATCGACGGCGTCGAGGCCCATGCGGAGGACCGGTGGGTCGGCCGCAAGGTCGGGCTTGGGGCGGCGAAGGTCGAGTTCGGGGGCCACGTCGGACGTTGCGTGATCACCACCCGCGATCCGGACACCGGCTCGGTCGACCTGCCCACGCTCAAGATGCTGAGCACCTACCGCCTCGATCTTGAAACCACCGAGCCGCTGGCGTTCGGCATTTACGGCCGGGTGCTCGAGCCCGGAGCCATTCGGGTGGGCGACTTGGTGACGCCGGAAGATAGTGTTCGCAGGACATGACCGAGCAATCCGTCCAGACCGAGGAGCGCGTGGCGATCGACGTCTCCGATCACGTCGCGACCGTCACGCTGACCAGGCCCGAGAAGCACAACGCGCTTGACGTCGCCATGTTCGACGCGATCACCGCAGCCGCCGCGCGTCTCGCCGGCGAGCCCGGCGTGAGGGCGGTCGTCCTCCACGGCGAGGGGCCCAGCTTCTGCTCCGGGCTCGACGTCGCCGGCGTGATGGCCAACCAGCCCGGTTCGGACGCGCTGATGGATCCGCTGCACGGACCGGTCCCCAACTGGTTCCAGCGCGCCGCGCACGGTTGGCTCGAGGTGCCCGTGCCGGTGATCGCCGCGATCCACGGCCACTGCCTCGGCGGGGGCCTCCAGATCTCGCTGGCCGCGGACATCAGGTTCGCCACCCCGGACGCCCGCATGTCGGTGCTCGAGGTCAAGTGGGGGCTGATCCCCGACATGGCGATCACCCGTACTCTTCCGCGGCTGGTCGGGATCGACGTCGCCAAGGAGCTCGCCTACACCGGGCGCGTGATCAGCGGCTCCGAGGCCCACTCGCTCGGACTCGTCACTCATCTGGCCGACGACCCGCTTGCGGCCGCTCAGGAGCTCGCAGCCGAGATCGCGTCGCGATCGCCGGACGCCATCCGCGGGATGAAGCGGCTGTTCGACGAGTCGTGGACCGGGTCGACCGAGGAGACGCTGCGCCTCGAGGCCGACATCCAGCTCGGCCTGCTCGGGACGCCCAACCAGCTTGCGGCCGTCACCGCTGGCATGGCCAAGCAACCGTCCGAGTTCGTCGACCCCGTCTGAGCTGAGGATCCCCGTCTGTTCGGCTGGGATCCGCCGGCCGAGGCCCGGGCGATTCGGTCTTTAGGACTGAGCCGGCGTCGGGCGGCGGGCCGCCCGGCGCCGGCAGCCTCACCCTCAGTTCACTGTGACGGTCGTCCCCGCCTCCCGCTGAGCGTCCGGACCGAGGTCCGCGGTGGCGTGCACCACCGAGTTGGTGGACGGAGCCCAGCTCGGCGGCGTCACCTCGAACGTCGCGGCAACCGCGCGCCGGGGCTTCACCTTGTGGAACACCTTCTGCCCTCCTCGGCTCACGCTCCACCCCTGCGGCAGCTGCAGAGCGAGGCGAACGTTGTGGAGGGTCTCGTTACCCGAGGCGCTCAGGGTCACGGTGACGCTCGACCGCTGGCCGGGTGTCACCGTGCTCGGGGCGTTGACGCTTACCTGCCGGGCGCCCGGCGTCGCGGTCATCTGGAACGCATTGCGTAACGGCAGGTTGGCGAGCGCCGAGGAGTCGCCGACGTAGACGTGGTACAGGCCGGCGGTCTGGCTCCACCCACTCGCGCCGTCGTCGTACCACCAGGTATCGCGCGGGGTGATCGTGAACTGCACGCGAGTCGACTGGCCCGGATTCAGCTGGACACGCTGGAAACCGACCAGCTGGCGCGGCGGCTCGCCGGTCGAAGCCGGGTCGCCCAGGTAAAGCTGGGCCACATCCCCCCCGCGCGGCTCCCGACGTTGGTGACCGTGGCGAACACGCGGACGTCGTGGACGCCATCGACCGACTGCGGACCGACGCGCAGGCCGCTGTAGGCAAACCGCGTGTATGACAGCCCGAACCCGAACGGGAACAGCGGCGTCAGCTGCTTGGCGTCATACCAGCGGTAACCGACGTCGATGCCCTCGGAGTACTGAACGGTCCCGGTCGGGACCGTCGGGTCCGTGACGATGCCGGGGAACTGGGCCGGAGTCGAGGCCGGGACCTCCGACAGGCTCGTCGGGAACGTCACCGGCAGGTGGCCGCTCGGGTTGACCTGGCCGAACAGCACCTTCGCGAGCGAGGTCCCGTTCGACTGTCCGGGATACCACGCGTCGAGCACCGAGCTGACCTGGTCGAGCCAGGGCATCGCGATCGGCGCTCCCGCGTCGACCACAACCACCGTGTGCGGGTTGGCGGCGGCGACCGCCGAGATCAGCTCGTCCTGCGCCGAGGGCAGGTTGAGACTCAGGCGATCGGTGGCCTCCGACTCGGTGTCGTCGGAGACGACCACCACGGCCGTCGACGCCGACTTCGCCGCGGCGACAGCGGCGTCGACTCCCGACTTCAGGTCGGTCGGCGTGGCCCAGGTGAGCGCACTCGACGGGCCTTGGCCTGTGACCGACAGCGTGTGCTGACCCGCGGTCAGGTCCACCGCTACCGAGTACACGTTCACCGGTGGTGTGCTCGGGTTGGCGAGCAGCTGCCTGCCGTCGACCGACAGAATCGTCGGCGTGTAGCAGCCGCACGTGTTCGTGATCGCGAGTACGTACGTGCCCGACACCGGGGCGGTCAGCGTCCCCGTGTAGTCGGGGGCCCCGAAGCCGCCTGTCCCCGTGTAGGCCGGCGTCAGGTCCGAGGACGGGATCGCCGTTAGCTGCTTGTCGGTGGGCAGCCCCTGCTGGTACACGATGTTCGTGCCGGGCCCGGCCGCGGCCTGTAGCCCCGCGAGCGGGGTCACAGTCGAGGACGGGATCACGTAGGCACTTCCGCCACCACCGAAGATCGGCTGCGTCGACGCGGCGGGGCCGATCACCGCCACTTTGCCAGCATGGTTCGCCGACAGCGGCAGCGTGTGCGAGGAGTTCTTCAGCAGCGTCGCCGCCGAGTCGGCGACGTCGGTGCCGACGGCCTGATGGGCCGGGGTGGTCACCGTCGTCGTCGGCGTGCCGGTCGGCGGGTTGTTGAACAGGTTGAAGCGGAACATCTCGGTGAAGATCCGCTGAACCATCGTGTTTAGGACCGCGTGCGGGATCGTGCCGTTGTTGACGGCGTCCTCGAGCGGGGTGCCGAAGAACGTGTTGAACGGCTGCTCCTGATCGAGTCCGGCGAGCGCGCCGCCCGTCGTGCTGTGAAGCGCTCCGTAGTCGGAGGTGACGAAGCCCGGGTAACCCCACTCCTGGTCGAGCGTCTGGTTCATCAGGAACGGGCTCTGACACGCGAAGTCGCCGTTGATCATCGAGTACGAGCACATCACCGACGCCGCCTTGGCCTGCTGCACCGCGGCTTGGAATGCCGGGAAGTAGATCTCGTTCGCCGTGCGCTGATCGATGATCACGTTATCGGCCGTCGTGTTGCGGTTGGTCTCCTGGTTGTAGGCCGCGAAGTGCTTGACCTGTGACATCTCTCCGGTGCTCTGGACGCCGTCGATCTCGTTCGTGGCGAGCGACGCGTTCAGGAACGGGTCCTCGGTGAACGTCTCGAACGACCGGCCCCAGCGCGGGTCGCGGTCGATGTTCACGGTCGGCCCGAGGTTCACGGCTGCGCCCTTGCCGAACTCCTCCGAACCGATGACCTGGCCGTACTGCCGCGCCAGCGAAGGATCGAACGTGGCCGCCAGTCCGACGCCCGCGGGCAGCTGGGTGACTCCGGGCAGACCGTCGGCGACGCCGGCGGGGCCGTCCTCTTCGCCCAGAGCGGGGATGCAGAGCGACTCGATCCCAGGCATCCAGAAAACGTACGGGTTGCCGCCCGGCGTCGGTGGCTCGTTCGCGGTGCCGTGACCCTCGACGATGAAGTCCTCCTGGGCCACCGTCATCTGGCTCATGAGCTGGGCCACGCGCTGTGCGATGGGCTGGCTCGAGTCCAACCACGGACACGACTGGGCCTGCGCCGACGCCGGAACGGTCGCGATCATCGTGGCCGCTATCGCAACCACGACGGCTGTGACCGCTAAGCGACGGCGGCCAGAGGCCCCCCACCTCGATCGACAAACGGACCGGCGATCGCGAAAACGTTGCATGTCGCGCCTCCCTCAGCGCTCAGCGTGGACGGGGTCCCGGTCCCGTACCGGCAACCTACCACAGCGCGTCCGCCCGCCTACCTACCTACGGCTTGGTCGCGCACTCAGCCAGCGAGGGATTGCAACTGGGGAACAGGGACTCGAACCCCAACTTCGACGTCCAGAGCGTCGCGTGCTGCCATTACACCATTCCCCAGTGCTGTGCGTGGCTGTTGAGACTCAGGGGCCGAGTATAGGTCCTCACGCGCCGATACCCGCCGCTAACCGCGGGTTTCGGAGACCTGCGTCCCGCTCGGGGCCCGCGAGCCGCGCCTGCCCCTTGCCGTCGTGCTTGGCCGCGTACAGCGCGCGGTCGGCGCGCCGCTGGAGCTCGCCCGCGCTCTCCTCGCCGTCCCACGTCGCCACGCCGGCGGATGCGGTGAGTGGCCCGGGCAGGGCGCCGAGGATCCGCTCGGTGAGCGCGAGGGTCCTCTCGGCGTTCGCCTCGGGGATCAGGATCGCGAACTCGTCGCCGCCGATGCGGGCGATGAGGTCTCGGTCGCGCAGCGCCGCCCGGACGGCCGACGCGGTCGCGGCGAGAGCGTCGTCTCCGGCGTGGTGCCCATGGGTGTCGTTGATCTCCTTGAGCCCGTCGAGGTCGATCAGCGCCACCGCGAACAGCGGGGCGTCATCGTGGCGCGAGCGCATCCGCTCGGCGATCGCGACGTCCCATGCTCGTCGCGTGCTCAGCCCGGTAAGCGGGTCCGTCGACGCGATCACCGCGAGCTGCTCGGCCTGGTCCCGCAGCGCGTGCTCGCGCTGCTTGCGGTCGGTGATGTCCGCTATCTGGGAAATGAAGTAGAGGGGCTCGCCGGCGGCGTCGCGCACGAGCGAGACCGACAGCATCACCCAGATCACGTGGCCGTCCGCGTGGTAGTAGCGCTTCTCCATCTGGTAGGTCCGTCGCCTGCCCGCGAGCACGTCCTCGACGTAGGCGAGGTCGCTGTCGAGATCGTCGGGGTGCGTGATTGCCTGGAACGAGCGCACCAGTAGCGCGGTCTCCGCGTAGCCCGTCAGCTCGCACAACGCGCGGTTGACTTTGATGAACCGCCCATCCGGAGAGACCAGCGTCATCCCGATCGGCGCGTTGTCGAACGCGCTCCGGAAGCGCTCCTCGGCCTCGGCGAGTGCCTGCTCGTGGCGCTTGCGCTCGGCGATGTCGACGACGTGCGCGACGAACAGGCGCTCGCCGGTCCGGGGGTCGGCGGTGACGGCGCCGCGGAGCCCCACCCAGGCGGGCGAGCCATCACGGCGGAGGTAGCGTTTCTCGTGAACGTACTCGGTGCGGTCACCCGCGATCAGGTCGCTCAGCGCCCGTTCGCCCGAGCGGACGTCGTCGGGATGGGTGATCTCGCGGAAGTCGCGTCCCACGAGCTCGGCCTCGCGCCAGCCGACGATTTCGCAGAACGCCCGGTTGACGGCGACCAGCCGGCCGGTCGAGTCGGCTATGACCATCCCCGACGGCGCCGACCGAAACACCTCGCCGAACAGGTCGGGCCGCTCGGAGCTCGCGACCGGGTCCATCTCCGTGACGACCGCTCGGCCGGGGCCGTTGATCTCATAGCGGTTTCTCGATCCGACGCGCGTGCGCGTGAGGTACCCCTCCTGCGCGAGCTCGCCGATGATGCGGTGCGCGGCGCGCTCGGTGATCCCGACCTCCTGCGCGATCTCACGGAGCCGTAGGTCCGGCCCCCGGGCCACCGTCGTCAGAACACGGAGGTGGTTGGTGAAGAACGTCCATCCCGCCATGACGAGTGATATCGACGCGCTCACCTCACGACATGAAGCTCGTGTCCGGTATTTGGACGGCAAGCGGACGGGGAAGCTCCCGAAAACGCCCGAACATGACAATCGTGTCTAGAGCTAAAGGACATTCGCCGGGTGCCGATCATCCGGAAACCGGAAGGAACCGGACGGGGCAACACGAGGGGAGCACGGGACATGCAACGACTCAAGCACGACCAATGGGTGGAGATCCATGTTGAGAGCGCTGATCGACCGATCGCGTGCCGCGTCGTGTCGGTGCAGGGGGCGGTCGCGATCCTCACCCAGGTAGACGGCGGCCCAGCGGAGCTGCTCGACAGGTTCAACCCGGGCGTCGTCGGCTACCTGCTGTTCGAGCACGGCAGTACGATGACCGCGCTGAAGGGCATCACGACGGCGATCGCGACCGAGGGTCCAGACCTCGCATTCGTGGTGACCGATCGGGTCGTCCAGCTGTCCGAACCGGCGGCGGCCTACTCAGCTCGCTCCTGACCCTGCTCGGGACCTCGGTCAGATTCCGGTCAGATCGCTCGAGAGGTCCTCGAGCTCGGGCACGCGATGCTGGACGGCAGCGCCGGTGCTCAGCAGCCGGCCGGCATGCTCGAGGTCGTCCGACCGTCCGACGGTCAGGGCCGCCGCGACGCGACCGTCACGCAGGTAGAAGATCGTGAACTCGCCGTCGTCGATCGAGCCGCGAACGACCTCCTGATCCCATTCCGAAGCCGGCCCGACGTACTCGAGCGAGACCCAGTCGGAGAGGTCGGAGAAGAAGTACGGCACGACGTCGTGAGGCTGGTCCTGGCCGAGCATGTTGAGCGCGGCGGTCTTGCCCTGGTTGAACGCGACATCCCAGTGCTCGATCCGCAGCGAGCGGCCGTGCACGACGCTGTCGTACTCGGCGACGTCGCCGGCGGCAAAGATGCCCGGCACGGACGTCTGCAGACGAGAGTCGACCGCGACGCCGCCCAGCTCGCCGATCTCGAGCCCTGCGGTTCGGGACAGCCGGACGTCCGGGACGGCCCCGACGCCGATCACGACGACGTCCGCCTCGAGCCGGCGTCCGCGCTTGGTGACCACGTGAGTGACGCGGCCGCCGGCGCCGTCGAAGCTTTCGAGCTCGTCGTCCGCGTGCACCTCGACGCCGTGCTCCTCGAGCCGCTGCTGGAAGAACCGCCCCGCCTGCTCGCCGAAGCCGCGGCTGAGCGTGACCGGCTCGAGCATCACCAGCGAGCACGAGCTGCCGAGCTCGGTCAGCGAGGCGGCGACCTCGGTGGCGATGTACGAGCCTCCGATCAGCACGACGCGCTTGCCGGCGGCGTCCTCGCGGATCGCGTCGCTGTTGCCGAGCGTGCGCAGGTAGTGGATGCCCTCGAGCTCGGCGCCGGGGACTGAGATCCGGCGGACCCCCGCCCCGGTGGCGATCAGCGCCTTGTCGAAGGTGACCTCCTGGCCGTTGGTCAGCGCGACGCTCCGGCTGGCGATGTCGAGCTGCTTGGCCGACACGCGGGTCAGCGCCTCGATGCTCTGCTCCTCGTACCAGTCCGGTGGGCGGAACAGCGTCTCGGCGCGCGACTCCTTGCCCTGCAGATAGCCCTTCGAGCACGGCGGCCGGTTGTACGGCAGGTCCGCCTCCCGCCCGATCAGCAGGATCGACCCGTCGGCGCCGGATTCGCGCAGCCACCGGGCACAGTTGCCCGCCGCCAAGCCGCCGCCGATCAGCGCATAGTCGACGTGCCGGTCCGCCATCAAGACGCGGCGCTCGCGCCGTTCGGGGCGAACTGCGGCGTGATCTGGGATTCGAGGCCCGGATCGAGGATCAGGAGGACCTGATCGCCGGGCTGGATCACGGAGTCTGCCTTCGGCACGAACCCGGCGCCGCCACGCAGGACCGAGATGATCAGCGACCCGTCGGGCAGCTCGACGTCCTGCACCCGCCGGCCGGCCGCGTCCGAGCCGTGGCCGACCTCGAGCTCGATGATCTCCAGATGCTCCTCCTCGAGCGCCAGCAGCTGCACAAGACCGTATTCGGGGACCTCGTGCTCGATCAGCCGGAGGATCAGGTCGGTCGCCGACACCGCGGGCTGCACGTCGAGCAGCCGGAAGTGCTGGAGGTTCCGCGGGTTGTTGACGCGCGCGACGATCCGCTGGACGCCGTACTTCTCCTTGGCCATCTGACAGATGAGGATGTTGTCCTCGTCGTCGCCGGTGACCGCGATCACGAGGTCCGCGCGCTGGATCCCGGCGCGCTCGAGCACCCACAGCTCGGTGGCGTCGCCGTACTGGACCGCGTGTTCGAGCTCCTCCTCGACGACGCGATAGCGCGCGTGATCGGACTCGACCAGCGTCACTTCGCGGTCCTTGGCGATCAGCTCCCGGGCGAGGTTCCAGCCGACCTTGCCGGCGCCACAGATGATCACATACATATCGCGCCGCTCCCGTTCATGCCAGCACCACGCGCGACGCCTGATCGATCGCGATCTGCGTGGGACATATCGTCACCAGGCCCTGCTCCGCATACCACGCGGCGCGGCCGGGGTCGGCGACCCTGACGACCACCCGGCGGACCTTGAACCGCCGCTGCGCGATCTGGGCGATCACGAGGTTCGTGTTGTCGCCGCTCGTCGCAGCCACGAACACGTCCGCCTGCTCGATGCCGGCCTCGATCAGCCCGTCGATCTCGAGCGCGGTGCTCACCGTGAACCGGCCGCCGGCGTCCTCCCAGGTCGTGAGCTGATCCTTGTCGAGTCGTTCGTGCGACAGGGGATCGCTGTCGAGCACCGACACCTCGTGCCCGGCGTCGAGCGCCCGCTTAGCCACGGCGGATCCAACCCGGCCGGAACCCACAATCAGGATAAACATAGCTCCGGTGCCGTCCCTCTCTGGTGACGTGCGCTTCCACCCATCTCATCGGCCACTGTATCGAGCGCGAGTCACCAGAGTGCGACATGCACCTACGCAGCTACGGCGAGCAGCCGCCCGGCCACAACGCCACGTCCGCAGCCCTAGGTGATTATCGGGATGATCAGCAATGCCACGATGTTCGCGACCTTGATCATCGGGTTGATCGCCGGCCCGGCGGTGTCCTTGTAGGGATCGCCAACCGTATCGCCGGTGACCGCCGCGGCGTGGGCCTCGGAGCCCTTCCCGCCGAACGCGCCGTCCTCGATCAGCTTCTTGGCGTTGTCCCAGGCGCCACCGCCCGAGGTCATCGAAATCGCCACGAACAGCCCCACGACGATCACGCCGATCAGCAGGCCGCCCAGCGCCTCGATGCTGATCAGACCGACGATGAACGGGATCAGGATCGGGATCAGCGCGGGCAGGATCATCTCTCGCTGGGCGGCGCGGGTCACGAGCGCCACCGCCGCTCCGTACTCGGGCTGCTCGGTGCCGTCCATGATCCCGGGGTGCTCGCGGAACTGGCGGCGTACCTCCTCGACGACCGCGCCGCCGGCGCGGCCGACCGCCTCCATCGCCAGCGAGGCGAACAGGTAGACCATCATCCCTCCGAGTAAGAGCCCGATCAGCACCGCCGGGTTGCCGATCGAGAAGTTCGGATGCTTACCGGCCTGGATCACCTCGGTCTCGAACGCGTTGAAAAGCACGAGCGCGGCGAGTGCGGCCGAGCCGATCGCGTATCCCTTGGTGACCGCCTTGGTCGTGTTGCCGACGGCGTCGAGCGGATCGGTGACGTCCCGGACCTCCTGTGGGAGGTTGGCCATCTCGGCGATCCCGCCGGCGTTGTCGGTGATCGGCCCGAACGCGTCGAGCGCGACGATCAGGCCCGTCAAAGACAGCTGCGCCATCACGGCGACGCCGATGCCGTAGATCCCGGTGGTTCCTCCACCGCCGAGCTTCCACGCTCCGAAGATCCCGAGCGCCAGCACGATCGCCGGCGGCGCCGTCGACTGGTACCCCTGGGCGAGTCCCTGGATGATGTTCGTGGCGTGGCCGGTCTGGGAGGCCCGCGCGGTGCTCTTCACCGGAGCGAAGCGTGTCGAGGTGAAGTAGTCGGTGATCACGAACAGGCACGCGGTCACGCCGATCCCGATCAACGCGCACAGGTAGTACTTCCACCAGTGCGGCGCGGCGAGGCCGGTCGCCTTGAACGTGAGGTCCTTCATCATCCAGTAGGTGATCGGGATGAACGCGAGCGCCGCGAGCGCGCCCGAGACGATCAGACCCTGATAGAGCGCACGCTCGACGTTCCCGGCACGCGACCGGACGGCGAACGTCCCGATGATCGAGGCGATGATCGAGACCGCGCCGAGCACGAGCGGGTACAGCGCCACCGCCGACTGCTGACTGAACAAGAGGACGCCCAGCAGCATGACCGCGACCGCGGTCACGGCGTAGGTCTCGAACAGGTCGGCTGCCATACCGGCACAGTCGCCGACGTTGTCGCCGACGTTGTCGGCGATCACGGCGGGGTTGCGCGGATCGTCCTCGGGAATGCCGGCTTCGATCTTTCCGACCAGGTCGGCGCCGACGTCGGCCGCCTTGGTGAAGATGCCGCCGCCGAGGCGGGCGAACACCGAGATCAGCGAGCCGCCGAAGCCGAGACCGATCAGCGCGTCGATGGCCTCCTTCTCGCTCTCGCCGGCGATCCAGGTGAGGACCCCGTAGTACCCGGCCACGCCGAACAGGGCGAGTCCGACGACGAGCATCCCGGTAACGGCGCCACCGCGGAAAGCGACCTCGAGCGCGCGCGAAACGCCGCCGCGCGCGGACTCCGCCACGCGGGCATTGGCGCGCACGGACACGTTCATGCCGATGTAGCCAGCCGAAGCCGACAACGCGCCGCCGATCAGGAACCCGATCGCGACCCGGATGTTCTGGATCGGGATCAAGACGATGAACAGGATCACCCCGACCCCGGCGATCGTCGTGTACTGGCGATTGAGGTACGCGCGTGCCCCCTCCTGCACCGCCGCCGAGATCGTGCGCATCGTTTCGTTGCCGGGCGACAGCGCGAGCAGCGCGCGCGAGGTGAGAACGCCGTACGCCACGGCGGCGCCGGCGCAGATGAGCGCGATCAGCACGCCGTGATGCGTCAGAAAGCTGGACAAGAAGATCCTCCGGGGAAGGTCTGAGTTAGAGAGAGGGCGCGAGCAAACGCAGCCAATACAACTGGAAAAGGGCCGCCACCCGTACTGGTCGAGCGGAGGCCCGCGAGGACGGAATTTTAGCGGGCGTTGAGGCGGAACGTCCCCTGACGGCCACGAACGGCCTGTCCGTTGACCGCTTCTTCAGGCTATTGGCCCGGTATCCAGAGCCGCCCGCTGCGCTGGGCCGGCCCCGGCTCGCCAGGCTTCGGTGGCGGCTCGGGCGCGGGCGGGTCGGTCCCGCCGGGCCCCGCAGCCCCACCAGGCCCCGCAGCTCCGCCTGGCCCCGCAGCCCCACCGGGCGGCGAAGTCCCGCCGGGCGCCTGAGGCCCGGCCGCACCGGCCTCCGCCTCGCCGGCACCTGCACCCGGCGCCTGCCCGCCGATCCGCACGTAGGCCATTTGGAGCTGGGACACGGCGTCGCGGATCGCGGCCATCTGGGTCGGCGCCACCTGTTCAAGCACCGGCATGAGGGCCCGGAGGGATTCGATCGCGAGGCGAACCTGCGCCGGATCGCGTTCGGACTCGGTGCCCGGGGCCAGACCGGTGCGGCGCATGCCGAGGTTGGCGAGCGCGGCGACGTTGTCGAGCAGGACATGCTCGACCCTGAGCTGCTTGAGCTCAGCCTCGTAGGCCGCCTGCAGCTCCTCCTCGGTCGGTTGTCTGGGTTCGCTGCTCATGGGACTTGATCGGCGGCGCCTGAGGGCGGCGCCTTAGCGCGTCACTTCCGCCGCACTCGCAGCATACGTATCGCGGGTCTCCGCCACGACGGCCGCGTACGCCTCGGCCAAGCTCATGCCGGCGTCGGTCATCCGCCGCTGGCGCTGCGCGCCGTTCATCGACGGCAGCGCCACGTCGATCCCGAGCTCGCTGCGGACGGGCGCCGACCAGCTCAGCAGCCGCTCGACTGCCTCCGAGGCGGGGTACGGCTCGGCGCGCTGGAGGTCGAGCAGCTCGCCGTCGAGCCCATGCCGGATCGCCCGCCACACGTTCTCCTCGATCAGGCGCCGGGGCTCCTCGGCGAACGGGACCCGTTCGTCGTGATCGCGCGCGGCCTGCGCCACGCAGGCCACGATCAGCGCCGCCAGTCCCTCGGACTCGGTCGCGGTCATCTGGGCGTCGCAGATCCTCACCTCGACCGTGCCGAAGGAGAAGTGCGGCCGGATCGACCACCACACCTGCGTGTACTCGACGATCGAGCGGGTGCGAACCAGGAAATCGATGTAGTCGGCGAACGCCCGCCAGCCGCCGAACGCGTCGGGTACGCCGCAGCGCGGAAAGCTCTTGGTGAAGATCTGGGAGCGGGCGCTGTGCAGGCCCGAGTCGCGGCCGTCGAGGAACGGCGAATTGGCGGAGATCGCGAGCAGCAGCGGCAGCACCGGGCGCAGCCGATCGCACACCAGAACCGCCCGGTCGGCGCCCCTGACGCCGACGTGGACGTGGAGCGAGAACGTGTTGTTGCGCCAGGCCACGTACTTGAGGCCGTCCTCGACCCGGTGATAGTGCTCGGTGTCGATGATCTGCTGCTCGCGGTAGTCCGCCCAGGGATGCGTCCCGGTGGCGCCGAGCGCGACCCCGCGATCGGCCGCCAACGCGAACAGCCGCCGGCGTCGGTCGCGCTGCAGCGACACCGCGGCGGCGAGGTCGGCGCCGCGTCCCGAGCGGATCTCGATCTCGGACGAGATCAGCTCGCCGGCGATCGAGTCCGATAGCACGGGGTCGGCCTGGGCGGCGTCGCGGAGCTCCTCGAAGCGCGGTACGAGGCCGAGCGACGCCGAATCGAGCAGCCCGAACTCCTCCTCGAGCCCGACGGTGAAATCCGTCGAGCCCTCGAAGGCGGCGCAGGCCGGTTCCAGGTCGAGGCTCACGATCTGAGTGAGTATCAGGTGAGGTAGAAGTAGAGCGCGTAGAGCAGGTCGACGGCCGGGCTCGAAGTGTGGACCGTGACCTCCGGGGGGACCTGCAGAAGCGCGTCGGAGTAGTTGAAGATGATCTTCACGCCGGCGTCGACGAGGTCGTCGGCGAGCTTCTGAGCCGCGGCGGAGGGCACCGCCAGCACGGCCACGACGATGTCCTCGTCGACGATCATCTCGCGCAGATCGGAGTTGTGGCGAACGGCGAGGGTCCCGATCCGCGTCCCGACCTTCCCCTCGTCGACGTCGAAGATCCCGACGACGCGGAAGCCGTGGTCGGCGAAGATGTCCGAGGTGGCGATCGCGGTCCCGAGATGACCGGCGCCGAACAGCGCGATGTTGTGCTGACCGGAGGTGCGCAGGATCTTTCGGATCTGCGTGACCAGCGACTCGACGTTGTAGCCCACGCCCCGCTTGCCGAACTTGCCGAAGCCCGACAAGTCGCGGCGGATCTGGGTCGAGTTGACGTGCGTGTAGTCCGCGAGCTCCTGGGAGGAGATCGTCTCCTTGCCCATCTTCCGGGCCTGGATCAGCACCTGGAGGTAACGCGACAGCCGCGCGGCCACCCCGAGGGCCAGCTTCTCCCCAGGCCTGTCCATACCAGGCGGAGCCGACTCAGCACCCGTCCCGACCGTGTAGCTCATGGGGTGTGCACCATATCTAGCCGGCGCTCGAGCTCGGACTCATTCACGAACAGCTCGAATGCCTCCACACCCTCGATCGTAACGACCGGGATCCGTTCGAGATACACCCGCAGCAGGGCGTCGTCGGCATCGATGTCCCGCTCCTCGAGCATGAACGGGCGCTCGCGGCGGACTCGCTCGAGGATCGCGCGAGCGTCATCGCACAGGCAGCAGCCCTCGCGGCCGTAGAGCACGACCGTCGTCATCGCGCCATCAGTGTCCGCTCGCCGGTCGCGTATACGTCCAGGTCGAGGTAGTCCGGGTACGGGAGCACGCTCGCGAAGCGGGCGGCGCTGGCGATCATCGCGGCGTTGTCGGTGCAGAGCTCTCGTGGCGGGACGTGAAGCTCGACCCCGAGCGAGCGCATCCGCTCGCGGACCGGGCCGTTGGCGGCCACGCCCCCGCCGACCGACAGCCGCTCGAGCCCGGTCTGGTGCAGCGCACGCTGGACTCGGATCGCCAGCGACTCGACGATCGCCCGCTGGTAGGAGGCGGCCAGGTCCGCCCGCCGGCGCTCGGCCTCGTCCTCGCCGAGGTCTCGCACCTTGTAGAGCAGCGCGGTCTTCAGGCCCGCGAACGAGAAGTCGAGCCCCGCCAACCTCTCCGCGGTCGGGAACTTGAACGCGTCCGGGTCGCCCTCCCGGGCCAGCTGCTCGAGCGCCGCGCCACCGGGATAGCCGAGGCCGAGCAGCCGTGCTCCCTTGTCGAACGCCTCGCCGGCGGCGTCGTCGAGCGTCTGGCCAATGACCTCGTACCCGGGTCCATGCTCGGTGATCCGCGCCACCAGCGTGTGGCCGCCGCTGGCGATCAGGCTCAGGAACGGCGGCTCGAACGGGGCCGGACCGAGGAACGCGGCGGCGACGTGGCCGTGCAGGTGATCCACGGGCGCGAGCGGCAGCTCGTACGCGGCCGCGAGGCCCTTCGCGGTGGCGACGCCGACAAGCAGCGCCGCCACCAGCCCCGGACCGCACGTGACCGCGACCAGCTCGATCTCCGGCAGCGACGTGCCGGCGAGCGCGAGCGCCTCGTCGACCACGTCGCCGATCAGCTCCAGGTGGTGGCGCGAGGCGATCTCGGGCACGACGCCGCCGTAGCGGCTGTGGATGCCCTGCGAGGAGATCACGTTCGAGCGGATCTCCCCCCCGCCGGTGACGACCGCCGCGCAGGTGTCGTCACAGCTCGTCTCGAGCGCGAGGATCACCCCGAGGCGCTCGGGGTCGACGCCGTCTCCGCCGTGCGCCACATGATCAGGGCGTCCTCTCCGGTGTCCTGGTAGTAGCGCCGGCGCGTGCCGGCCGACCGGAAGCCGAAGCGCTCGTACAGGGCGATCGCTTGGCCGTTCGACGGGCGCACCTCGAGCGTGTAGGACGCGTCGTCGCCGGCGCGGGCGATCATCTCCTCCAGCAGCGCGGTCGCGATTCCCCGCCGCCTCACCGGCGGGTCGATCGCGATGTTCATCAGGTGCCAGACGTCGGCGTACCGCGAGCAGATCAGGTAGCCGACGACGCGCCGCTCCTCGATCGCGGCCAGGCACACGCCCGACGGCTTGGACAGCTCGAGCACGAACATCGCCAGCGACCACGAGGTCGGGAACGAGCGCCGCTCGATCGAGATGACCTGCGGGAGGTCCGAGTACCCCAGTGACCTGATCATGACTGACTGTGTGCTCATTTGCTTGGGGTCCGCGGGTGGGCCATCTCGGCGTCGGGGGCGCGCAGGTAGTCTGGCCGGACCGCGTCAGGGACACTCGGTTGCAGCCCGGGTGCGAGTCTGCAGTGATTCGTGGCCGTGACCCTGTGCAGCTGCGAATCGTCGTCTGGGATGAAGGCTCCCGAGCGCTCGAGAGCCTCTCTGAATGCTATCGCTCCGTCTCCGATCGCCAGCGTGGTCGGGCCGAGCGGCGTCACGAGCTCGGCGAGCGACTCGGGCGCGAACGCGCGTGGCAAGAGCAGCGCGCTCTCGAACTCCTCGACCTCGTCCATCCGCCAGCTCGCCGCGAATACCTCGCCACGACGGGCGTCGAGCACCGCGAGCACGACGTCGAACAGGGTCGACCGCGCCGGGTCCGCATCCGAAACCGCCAGCGCCGCGCGTCCTTGCGGCCCCGCCAGCGCCAGCGACTGCAGGGTCGAGACGCCGACGAGCGGGATGTCGCGCGCGCGCGCCAGCGCCCGCGCGGTCGCGATCCCGATCCGCAGTCCGGTGAACGTTCCAGGCCCGGCGCCGACCGCGACTCGATCGACGCCGTCCCAGCCGATCCCGGCGCGCTCCATGACGAGCGCGGTCAGCGGCAGCAGCCGAGTGGCGTGGCCGGGACGCTCACCCTCCGGCGGGTCGTCCCGAGCCGTGTAGACGACGTTGCCGACGCCCGACAGGGCTACCGTGGTCGCGCGCGTGGCGGTGTCGAACGCGAGGACCCTCATGCCGCCTCGATCGTCACCACCCGCCGGTCTCCGCCGGCGTGCTCGATCACGACACGCGCGGCCAGCCGCGACAGATCCGCGATCGCCGCCACCGCGTGCTCGGGCCACTCGACGAACGCGATCCGGTCAGGCCCGATGTAGTCCGCCAGCAGGTCCGGATCCTCGCTGCCCAGATCCGCCACCCGGTACAGATCGAGGTGCGAGACGGGCACGCTGGCCAGGTAGCGCTGGCCGATCGTGAACGTCGGGCTGGTCACGACCCCTTCGATCCCGAGGGCGCGGCAGGCGCCGCGGACGAACGTCGTCTTGCCGGCGCCGAGCTCACCTTCGACCAGCACGACGTCGCCGGCCGCGAGCCCGGCGGCCAGCTCGGCGGCGAGCGCCTCGGTCTGGGCTGGGTCGCTGGTCTCGTGGCGCCGTGGCATCGGCACATGCCAATGTAGAGAAGCCGTCCGGTCCCATTGCTCCGGGCGGTTCGGTACCGTCAGCGTCGAGGATGAACGCCCCCGCTCCCGAATCGTCCGACTGATGTTCAACCGGCTCAAGCAGCGCTACGAGCCGCAGCTGTCACGGCTGGGCGGCTCGGACACCGCGAAGGCGGCGGGCCTGGCCGGCGCGATGGTCGCCAACAACGTGATCGCGCTCGGCTCGGTGATCGTGTTCTCGCGCCTGCTCAACGACTACGGGTCGCTGGCCGCGCTCGTCAGCTACTTCCTGATCCTCGCCGTCGTCGGCTACGCGATGCAGCTGGCGACCGCGCGGGAAGCCGTGCTCGGCCATCTCGGGTCCGGGGCGGGTCTGGCCGCGACGATCCGGAACTGGACCAAGTGGCTGCTGGTGTTCACCGCGGTGATGACGGTGGTCTCGATCCTCCTGCGCCACCCGATCGCCGAGGCCGTCGGGGTCAAGCAGCAGTGGGCAGCGGCGCTCGGAATCCCCGCCGGCTGCCTGTACGTGCTGCTGTGCATCCTGCGCGGCGTCCTCCAGGGGCTCGGCGACTACCGCTCCGTCGGCATCAGCCTCATCGGCGAACAGGCCGTCCGGCTCGTGATCGGCGGCGTGCTCGCCGCCGTCGGGCTCGGGGTCACGGGCGCGTACATAGGAACCCCGCTGTCGTTCGTCGTGATGATGTTCTACTGCGCCGTGCCGCTGCGCCGCCGCCTCGGCCGGGCGGAGCCCGGACGTCGCCCGGCCATCCCGCTGTCGGCCCATGTCAGGAGCGCGTGGGCGGCGATCGCCGCGCTCGGGATCATCGCGGTGCTCCAGAACATCGACATCATCGCCGCCAAGCACCGCTTCTCGTCCAGTCTGGCGAGCTCATACAGCGCCACCGCGGTGGCAGCCAAGGTCCTGATCTGGGTCGCGATGGGAGCGGGCTTTTATCTGGTACCGGAGGTCTCGCGCAAGCATTCGGTCGGAGAGGACGGCCGTCCGGTCCTGGCCAAGGCGCTCGCGATCGTCGCCGTGGCCGCCGTCCCGTGCCTGCTGATCTACGCCCTCGTCCCCCACCTGCTGATCAAGGCCGCGTTCGGATCCAAGCGGCTGGGGGCGGTCGACGCGCTGCTCATCCTCGGGGTCGCGTTCACCGTGCTCGCGGCCACCTACCTCGCGGTGCAGTACATGCTCGCGCTCAAACGGACCTGGTTCCTGCTCCCGCTCTCGCTGGTGGCGATCGCCGAGCCGATCCTGCTGCTCCAGGCGTCGAAGGAGCCGAAGGGGTTCGCGACGGTCGTGCTCGGGGTCCAGATCGTGGGCGCGCTGATCGCGTTCGGGATGGCGCTCCGACCCGACAAGGCCCGGCCCGACCGAACCGACCCGCCTGCACCGGGTCTCGAAGAGCCCGAGCTGGTCGGCGCCTCAGGCCTGTCCTAGGGGAATCCGGCTGCGAAACGTGTGTGGTCCATCACGTGACGGAGCCGGATTCCCTTAACGGAATCCGTCGCGTCGACGTGCGCAGCGCATAGCGCATCGCGGCGGATTCCGCCTAGTCGCTGACGCGCTCGATCAGGAACGAGATACGGACGAGCGCCCGCCACTCGTCGAGGTTGTCGCCCCGCAGGCCAACCGATACAACGTCGAGCGCCTTGATGTTGCGGATCGTCACCTGCGCCTCGGTGAGCGCGGCCTTGACCGCGTCGTCGGAGCTGGTCGTCGAGCTGCCAACGAGCTCGATGATCTTGGTAACGGCCATTCGCTAGAACAACCCGAGTTGCGCCACCGGCTCCGGCCGACCGCCGCCCACCGCCGCCGCCTCCGGCTCGTCCGGGGTGTCGTCGATCTCGGGGACCGGCTCGTATGACCGCGGCTGCTCGGGCGGTCCGAGCGCGAGCAGGTCGGGAATCCGGTGGAAATCGGCCCGCAGCGCCTCGAGCGTCGCGGGCGTGTACAGCGCCGCCGCCGGGTGGTAGAGCGGATACAGCCGCACCGCGCGCGGACCGATCAGCCGCACCTCCTCGTGGCCGTGCAGCCGCGAGATCCCGGTGCTGTCTGCCCGCAGCAGCTTGGTCGAGAAGTTCCCGAGCGTGCAGATCACTGTCGGCTCGATCAGCTCGACCTGGCTGCGCAGGTAGTCCTGGCAGGACTCGATTTCGTTCGGGTGCGGGTCGCGGTTCTGGGGAGGCCGGCATTTGAGTACGTTCGCCACGAAGACCTCTTTCCGGTCCAATGAGATCTCCGCGAGCAGCTTGTCGAGCAGCTTGCCGGCCTGGCCGACGAACGGCAGGCCCATCCGGTCCTCGTTGGCGCCGGGCGCCTCGCCGATGAACATCAGGTCGGCGTCGGCATTGCCGGCGCCGAACACGACGGTCGTGCGCGTCTGACTCAGGGGGCAGCGGACGCAACCGCGCGCCTCCTCATAGACGGCCCTCAACAACTCGCGTCGCTCCGGGGCGCTCCTCACTGACGGCGATGGTAATCACGTCCACGGACGCGGCGAGGGCTCAGATCGCGCAATTTGGGTAACTGTGCGCCGGGCCGGGGTATATTCGATTTGCCGAGGCCGTCACGCGCACGTTGCGGACGGACCTCGCGGCATTGATCGCTTTCGCCGCCGACCGGTATCTCAAATGCGGGAACTGGAACGGAATCACTCCACCGACACGCCTGCACGGGCCTCGCTGGCCATCATCGGCCGGGGCCGCGTAGGTAACGCGCTCGCCGGCGCCCTGAGCCGCGCGGGCTACGAGGTGTACGGTCCGCTCGGTCGCGGGGCGGACGGGTCCGGCACCGACGCTGTCCTGCTGTGCGTCCCCGACGGGGAGATCGCCCGCGCGGCCGCCGATGTCGTCCCCGGCCCGCTCGTCGGCCACTGCTCGGGCGCCACCGGCCTCGACCCGCTCACGCCGCACGAGGCGTTCTCGTTGCATCCGCTGATGACCGTGACGGGCGACGGAGCCGATTTCGCCGGCGCCGGCGCGGCGATCGCCGGAACCACCCCGCGAGCGCTGGACCTGGCCGCCGAGCTCGCCCACGCGCTGGGAATGCGCCCCACCGAGATCGCCGAGTCCGACCGGCCCGCGTATCACGCCGCCGCGTCGATCGCATCGAACTTCCTGGTCACGCTGGAGGCGGCGGCCGAGCGCGTCGCTGGCGCAGCCGGGATCGAGCGCGACCAGCTCGTTCCGCTCGTGCGCGCGACCGTCGAGAACTGGGCCCGGCTCGGCCCCGAGCAGGCGCTCACGGGACCGGTGGCGCGCGGTGACGAGGCGACGATCGAGCGCCAGCGCGCGGCCGTGGCAGACGTGGCTCCGGATCTGGTGCCGCTGTTCGACGAGCTCGTGACCACCACACGCGCGCTCGCGGCAGCTCGCGATCGGGAGGCGCAGCCGGCATGAAGCGGACTACGACCATCGCCGAGCTGCGAGCGGAGCTGCTCGCGCCGCGCCGCGCGGGCCGGCGGATCGGCCTCGTGCCGACCATGGGCGCGTTCCACGACGGACACCTGTCGCTGATGCGCCGCGCTCGGGAGGACTGCGACGTGGTCGTGGTCTCGCTGTTCGTGAACCCGTCCCAGTTCAACGACGCCGGCGACCTCGACGAGTACCCCCGAGATCCCGACCGCGACGCCGCGCTCGCCGCCGAGATCGGGGTCGACTATCTGTTCGCGCCGGCGCTTGACGAGATGTACCCCCCCGGCTTCGCCACGACCGTGTCGGTCGCCGGGGTGACCGACACGCTCGAGGGCGCCTACCGCGGCCGCGCCCACTTCGACGCCGTCGCGACCGTCGTCACCAAGCTGTTCAACATCGTCGGGCCTGATGTCGCGTACTTCGGCCAGAAGGACGCGCAGCAGGCGATCGTGATCGAGCGATTCGTGCGCGACCTCGACATTCCGGTCGCGATCGAGGTGTGCCCGACGGTACGCGAGGCCGACGGCCTGGCGATGTCGAGCCGCAACGTGCACCTTGCGCCGGCCGATCGCGATCGCGCAGTGGCGCTCCATCGTGCGCTCGGCGCAGCGCGAGACGCGGTCAGCGCCGGCGAGCGTGACCCCGGCGCCGCCCGCGATCGGGCGCTCGCAGAACTGGCTCATGCCGGGATCGAACCCGAATACGTCGAGCTGGTGTCAGCCGACACGCTCGCGCCGCTCGAGCGGATCGACGGCGACGTGCTCGCGGTGCTGGCCGCTCCGGTGGGCGGCACGCGACTGATCGACAACCAACTGATCGAGGCCCCTAGTCGCAACGGGCGGGGCTGAAATGCAGAACGAGATCCTCAACATCGACCGCGAGGTGGCGACCCTGCCCAGGGCGTCAACCACCGCGTAAGGAGCGAAGGTCATGTCCGCAACTCCGCGTATCCCGATCCCGCAGAACCTCGACTCTCCCCTCCCGATGACGCTTCCTCGGCTGGCCGAGAAGAAGCGCCTCGGGGAGCCGATCGTGATGGTGACCGCTTATGACTATCCGTCCGCTCAGGTCGCCGAGGCGGCCGGCGTCGACGTCGTGCTCGTCGGCGACTCGGGGGCGATGACCGTGCTCGGCTACCCGTCGACCGTGCCCGTCTCGATCGACGAGATGCTGATGCTCGCCTCAGCGGTCCGACGCGGCCTGCAGACGCCGCTGCTCGTCGGCGACCTGCCGTTCGGGTCCTACGAGGGCTCGGACGAGCTCGCGATCGCCACCGCGCAACGGTTCATCAAGGAGGCGGGCTGCGACGCGGTCAAGCTCGAGCGCGGCGGCACCAGCGTCCAGCGGGCCCACGCGATCGTCGAGGCCGGGATCCCCGTGATGGGCCACGTTGGGTTGACGCCCCAGACCGCGACGGCGCTCGGCGGCTATCGCGCGCAGGGGCGCACGGCGGAGCGCGCCCTCGGCGTCGCCCGCGACGCGATCGCGCTCGAGCGAGCCGGCTGCTTCTCGGTCGTGTTCGAGGCGATTCCGGCGCCGGTCGCGGCGGCCATGATGCGGCGCCTCGAGATCCCGGTGATCGGAATCGGCGCCGGCCCGGCGACCGACGGTCAGGTGCTCGTGTTCCACGACCTGCTCGGCATCTACGACGGGCATGCCCCGAGGTTCGCCAAGCGCTACGGCGAGATGCGCCAGCAGATGATCGCCGGCGTGGCCGCGTACGCGGCCGACGTGCGCGGCGGGTCGTTCCCGGGCCCCGAGCACGTCTACTCGATCGACGACGATGAGCTGCTGACGTTCGAGGCGGGACTCGACCAGACGCCATAGGGCGAGCTGAGACCGCGCGGCCTGGCCGCGCGCGAATACCATCCCGCGGGATGCCGCGCCTCGGAGATCTGTTCGCTCCGCGCGACCGGGCTTACTTCGAGCTCTTTGAGGAGGCCGGGCAAAACGTGATGCGGGCGGCCGATCTGCTCGAGCGGATGCTGGTCAACTTCCCGGACACTCGCGAGCTGGCGGGCGAGATCCTCGAGTGCGAGCACGAAGGCGACCGGATCACGCACGACATCATCGATCGCCTAAACCACACGTTCGTCACCCCGATCGACCGCGAGGACATTCTCGCGCTGGCCTCGGCGCTCGACGACATCGTCGACTACACCGAAGAGGTCGCCGACTACCTCGGCCTGTACCGGATCGAGGCGCCGATGGACCAGGCGATCAGCCTCGCGCGCGTCCTCAGCCTCGCCTGCCGGCAAATCGGCGATGCGATCCCGCTGCTGCGGGGGTTCAGGGACCTCTCGCAGCACGCCGTCGAGGTCAACCGCCTGGAGAACGAGGGCGACCGGATCACCCGCGAGGCCATCGCCTCGCTGTTCGATGCGCCGATCGACCCGTTGGTGGTGATTCGCTGGAAGGACCTGTTCGAGCGGCTCGAGGCCGCGATCGACTCCACCGAGCACGTGGCTTACATCCTCGAGGGCATCGTTATTAAGAACTCATAACCCGATGTGTCTCACTATTGGCACACGCCGTGCGCTGATGTAGCTTGCCGCCCGTGGAGTCGAGGGAGCCTCCCAAGGACGCCAGTCTCGCGGTCCGCGACGTCGTTGTCTCGTTCGGTGGGATCACCGCACTCGACGGCGTCTCGGTCGACGTGTCCGCCGGCGAGGTGCTCGGGGTGATCGGACCGAACGGCGCGGGCAAGACGACGTTGTTCAACGTCATCTGCGGGTTCGTGCGGCCGAACGCCGGCACGCTCAGCTGGCGCAGCGAGCCGATGGCGGGCGTCGCTCCGGACCGCCTGGCCTCCCTCGGGATCGCGCGCACGCTCCAGGGCGTCGGTCTGTTCCCGGGCCTGACCGTGCTCGAGAACGTGATGGTCGGCGCGCAGCGGTTTCGCAGGACGCACGTGCTGACCCAGATGCTCGGATTGCCGTGGTCAGATCGCGACGAGCGGCGGCTGCGCGACCGGGCGCTGGCGGCGCTCGCCGGGCTCAGCTGCGACGGCGTCGCCGACCGCGTGCCCGGGACGCTGCCCTACGCCGTCCAGAAGCGGGTCGCGCTCGCGCGTGCGCTCGTGTCCGAGCCCGAGCTGTTGATGCTCGACGAGCCCGCGGGCGGGCTCGACGCGCGCGAGCTGTCCGGTCTGGGAGAGCTGATCAAGTCCCTCGGCAGCGCGGTCGCGGTGATGCTGGTCGATCACCACATGGATTTCGTAGTCTCCGTGTGCGATCGCCTCGTCGTGCTCGACTTCGGCCGCGTGATCGCCGACGGCGAGCCGACGGTCGTGCAACGCGATCCGCGCGTACTCGAGGCGTATCTGGGGCGCGAGGCTGAGGACGTCGATCCCTCGGCGCGGGGGGCCGAAGATGCTCACGATTGACGAGCTGACCACCGACTACGGGCCGGTTCGCGCAGTCGACCACGTCTCGTTCGAGGTCCCCGAGGGTTCGGTGACCGCCGTTCTCGGGGCCAACGGCGCCGGCAAGACATCGCTGCTGCGGACCGTCTCCGGGCTCGTACGCCCGAGCTCGGGCACCGTGAAGCTCCACGGCGAGGACATCACGCGCCTGCCCGTCGAGATGATCGTCCGCCGGGGGGTGGCCCATGTCCCCGAGGGCCGTGGCGTGATCGCCGAGCTGACCGTCGAGGAGAACCTGCGCCTCGGCGGGCAGTGGCGCGGGCACGACGCAGCCCCACTCAAGGAGATCTACGAGCTGTTTCCCCGACTTGAGGAGCGACACAAGCAGCCGGCATCGCAGCTCTCGGGTGGCGAGCGGCAGATGCTCTCGATCGGCCGTGCGCTGGTGGGGCGGCCGCAGGCGCTGTTGCTCGACGAGCCCTCGCTCGGGCTGGCGCCCGTGCTGGTGGCGCAGATCATGGCGCTGGTGCGCAGGCTCGCCGACACGCTCGGGCTGGCGGTGCTGCTGGTCGAGCAGAACGCGCGGAGCGCGTTGTCGATCGCCAACCGCGGAATCGTGCTGAACCTCGGACGGGTCGTCGCCGAGCAGGATCCGGACACCCTCATCGCCGACGACCAACTCCTGCACGCGTACCTGGGCTTCTAGCGAGCGGCCGATTCCGTGACCAAGTTCATCGACCTCACGCTCAACGGGATCTCGACCGGCGCGATCTACGCGGCGGTCGCGCTCGCGCTCGTGTTGATCTGGCGCTCGACCCGGGTCGTGAACTTCGCCCAGGGCTCGATGCTGATGTTCACGACGTTCATCGCGTCCGCGGTGATTTCCTCGGACGGGTCGTATGTACTCGGGTTCGTGGTCGCGCTCTGTTCGGGGTTCGTCCTGGGCGCGGTCGTGGAACGGGTGGTAGTCCGGCCGGTCGAGAACGCGCCGCAGCTGAACGCGGTGATCCTGACGCTCGGTCTCTACACCCTGATCGTCGCGATCGCCGGGATGATCTGGGGCAACACTCCTCGCTCGTTCCCGGCCGCGTTCTCGCTGCGCGGCTACCGCGTCGGCGGCACCACCCTGCTCTTCACCCCGAACGACACGTTCATCGTGGTCGTGGTGATCGCGGTCGCCGCTGCGCTCGCGTTCCTGTTCCGCGCGACGTCGTTGGGGCTGCGCATGCGCGGTGCGGCTTTCGCGCCGGAGGTCGCGCGGCTGCTCGGGGTGCGTGTCGGGCGGATGCTGACGCTCGGCTGGGCGCTGGCCGCGATGGTCGGATCGCTCGCCGGCGTGCTCGTCGCGCCGTCGGTGTTCCTCGGTCCGAACAGCTTCGATCCGATCCTGATCATCGGCTTCGTCGCCGCCGTGCTCGGCGGGCTCGACAGCCCGCCGGGGGCCGTCGTCGGAGGGATCGTGCTCGGTCTCGTCCTGTCATACGTGTCGGGCTACGAGGGCTCGTCGCTGGTTCCGCTGGCGGCGCTCGTGGTCCTCGTGCTCGTGCTGATGATCCGCCCGACCGGGCTGTTCGCCGCGACCAAGGAGCGGCGGGTGTGAGCTCGCGGGCACTCGGCGTGGTTCGGGAGAGCACGCTGCTCCGGTCGCTCGCGATCGTGGTGGTCGCCGGCGTGGTCCTGATCTTCGTCACCGACTCGCTGAGCTCCTACCGCAACCTCCAGCTCGCCTACGGCGGGTACTACTTCTGCGTGCTCGCCGGCCTGACCGTGCTCGCCGGCTCGAGCGGTCAGATCTCGCTCGGTCAGGGCGCGTTCATGGCGGTCGGCGCGTACGCGTTCTGCAAGCTGAACTCGAGCCCGGTGTCGTGGTCGGTGTTCCCCGCGCTGGTCGGGTCGGTCGTAGCGACCGTGCTCGTCGGGATCCCGGTCGGCGCGGCGGCGAGCCGGCTGCGCGGGCCGTACCTGGCCGGGGCGACGCTCGCGTTCGCGGTCGGCCTGCCGGCGCTGGCAGATAAGTTTCCCGCGTTCCTCGGCGGCGAGAACGGGCTGTCGGTCAACCCGCCGATCCCTCCGTCCTGGCTCGGCTCGAACTTCCCGCTCGAGCGGTGGGAGGCGTGGATCGCCTGCGCCGGCGCGCTCGTCGTGCTGTTCGTGCTCTACAACCTCACCCACTCAAGCATCGGGCGGTCCTGGCGCGCGGTGCGCGACGACGAGATCGCGGCCGCATTGGCGGGACTGCGCGTCGGGCGCCGGCAGACGCTCGCGTTCACGATCAGCGCGGCCTGCGCGGGGCTCGGCGGCGCGCTGCTGGCGGTCGTGCTCCAGCTCACCTCCCCCGGCGCGTTCCCGCTGCAGCTGTCGTTGACATTGCTCGCCGGCGTCGTCATCGGCGGGCTCGGGTCGCTGGTCGGCGCGGTCTGGGGAGCGGCGCTGCTGGTGCTGCTTCCGAACTGGACCAACGACCTCGCGAGCTCGTTCTCGCTGTCGACGAACGTCTCCCACAACCTGCCCATCGCGATCTACGGCCTAGTGCTGATCGGTGCGATGCTGGCGTGGCCGACGGGGATCCAGGGCGGCCTGAGGGCGATCGGCCACGCGGTGGCGCCGACGATCGGCTCGCGGCGCGGTTCCGCGCAAGGAGAGACCGGCGCCGGCGAGGGCGAGTCCGGAGCCGGCGAGGCCGAGCCCAGCGGAGGACGGGCCAAACCCAGCGAAGATCACGGAGTTGAGGCGTCTCAGCCCTAGCGTCAACCCGCGGTAGTGCGAGCAGGCCGCTTAGCGCGCGCCTCGGCGCCGGCGTGCCGCGGCATTTCTGCCGCGTTCGTCGTGTTTGTCCCCGGTGTGAGAGTGGGCGTGGGTGCGGGCTTGGGCTTGGGTGTGGGCTTGCGCGTGGGCTGAATTCCGAGCAGCGCCGCCTGGACCAGGCGAAGCCGCTCGTAGTCGCCCCGAATGCCGACCGCGGTGTCGTGGTAGAGGAACGCGTGGCGGAGGCGAACCAGCGCGTAGGCGAGCGTCGCCGGGTCGACCGGCGGCTGGTAGCGCCCGGAGGCCATCTCCTCCTCGATCAGCGCCTGCACGCACGCCACCGCGCGCGGCTCGACCACGCCCGCGCTCGAGGTCAGCATCCGCATCGCGCTGTCGCGCTCCTGCTCGAGCAGCCGCCGCACCGCCTGCGAGCGCGTGAGCGTGCGGTTGACGCGGTCGAGCACCTCGAGCACCCCGGCCGCGCCGCGCCGCCTGACTTCGGCCCGCTTGCGCGCGACCAGCAGCTCGAGCTGCCGCGCGATGACCTCACCGAGCAGCGCCTGGCGGGACCCGAACCAGCGGTAGATCGTGGCGCGGCCGAGGCCGAGCCGTCCCGCCACGACCGTGATGTCGACGCGCTGGCCGTCGAGGTAGAGCTCGGTCACGAGCGCCAGCACGTCGTCACGCGACGCGGTGGCGGGTCGCCCCCGTTTGCCCCCCTTGACCGGCCGGTCTACCGCCGGTTCGCTCGCAGGTTGGTTTGTGTTCGTCGGTGTTGCAGCGCCCATCACCGGAATTTAATATTTGAAACACCTGAGGGAAAACGTATTAAATTACATTCGGCGCGTCGAAGTGCGTGCCGGTTCCGGCTGGTTCCACCATGCGGAGGAGGAGAGGTATGAGGTTTCGCGGCACCAAGTTGCCGGCGTGCGTGGGAGTCATCGCCGTGGTCGCGCTGGTCGCGGCCGGCTGCGGCTCGTCGTCGTCGTCATCGAGTAAGAGCAGCAGCGGCGCTAGCAGCAGCAGCGGTACGAGCAGCAGCAGCGGCAGTAACGGCGGCGCCACCGCGCCGGGCGTCACGGCCACGAGCATCACGTTCGGCACCCACCAGCCGCTGACAGGACCGGCTGCGCCGGGCTACAGCGAGATCGCCCCCGCGTCGCAGGCGTTCTTCGACTACGTCAACGCCAACGGCGGCGTGTTCGGGCGGAAGATCCACCTGATCATCAAGGACGACGCCTACAACCCGACCAACACCGTCAACGTCGTCCACCAGCTCGTCCTCCAGAGCAACGTGTTCGGGATCTTCGAAGGGCTCGGTACGCCGACCCACACGAAGGTCGTGGGCTTCCTCAACGCGTCCAAGATCCCGGACATGTTCGTCGCCTCCGGCTGCCCGTGCTGGGACAACGGGACCACCCAGCCGTACACCTTCGGTTGGCAGCCGAACTACACGATCGAGGGGAAGATCCTCGGCCAGTACCTCAAGCAGCACTTCGCCGGCAAGAAGGTCGGCGTGCTCTACCAGGACGACGACTTCGGCCAGGGCGGCCTCGCCGGCATCAAGGACGAGCTTCCCGCCTCAGACATCGTCTCCAAGCAGCCCTACCAGTCTGGCGTGACCACCCTCGCCCCACAGATCACCGCGATCAAGTCCTCGGGCGCGCAGGTGCTGGTCGACTTCACCGTGCCGATCTACACCGCCATCGGCCAGCTGACCTCGTTCACGCTCGGCTACAAGCCCCAGCTCGTCGTCTCCAACGTCGGCATCGACCCGACCACGGTGGGCGGTCTGCTCAAGACCATCTCGAAGGGCAAGGCGTCCGGCACCGCATTGATCGAGGGCGCGATCACCGACGGCTACCTGCCTTCGCCCACCGACACCACGAACCCGTGGATCCAGCTGTTCATGAAGATCCACACCCAGTACGACGCGAGCGCGCCGTTCGACGGCAACGTCGAGTACGGCATGGCGAACGCCTACACGCTCGTCCAGGCGCTCCAGGCCGCCGGCAAGAACCTCACGCGCCAGGACCTGATCAACGCGGTCAACCAACACGGCGCCAGCTGGATGGGGCCGGGCCTCGTTCCGTTCCGCTACTCCACCACCGACCACGGCGGCTACTCCGGCGCGGCGATGGGGATGATCAAGAACGGCAAGATCACCCTAGTCGGCGGGCCGCTCACGACCACGCCGGCGGCGGGAAGCGCGATCACGCCGTACACCGGCACCCAGCCGGCGCCTCCGGCCAACGGGATTCCTACCGGCTGAGGCTGAGGGCCCCTGTCTGCGGCACTCGCGCCCCTTCGGGCCGGTGCCGCAGGCGAGGGCTGGTCGGGCGCGAGTGCCGCCGATCCGGGCACCTCAGCCTGGTCGGACCCGCCTGGCCTCGGCTTGTAGCCAAGGCGCTTCGGCTGCGCACCGGTCCTGCGCCCCGGCGCGCACCTGGTTGCGCTGCGCCGGCGGACTGGGTCGGGCGCGAGGGCCGCGGGCCGGGCGCCGAAGCCTCGCCTTCAGCGTTCTCGCAGGCCTCCGGACATGCAAAACATGACAATCGGCCGCGACTTCGCCGACCCTGTCAGACCGCGCATGCCTCACATGCATACTCTGACGCGGCTGGCGTCAAACGCGCCGACTGTCAGGATTTGCAGGTTTTTCCGTACCGATCCGGCCTGCGTCCGCCGCCGAGCACCCGAGCCCCCCTTCAGGTGCCCTCCGTTCAGACCGTCCGCCCAACGAAAGTCCCATGCGGAGGTCGGGTCCGGCGCGAAATCCGCGCGGCCCCCGCCGCCCCGCGCCGGCGCCCTACTCGTACGTGATCGTCCGCAGCACCCGCGCCGGCGCCCCGGCCGCCACCGAGAACGCTGGGATGTCGGTGGTCACAACCGAGTTCGCGCCGATCACGCACCGCTCACCGATCGTCACGCCGGTGGTGACGACGACGTTCGCGCCGCACCACACGTTGTCGCCGATGCGCGTCGGCCCCCTGGTCGTGAACCCCTGCCACGTCACGGGCCTGGCCGGGTCGTCGAAGCGGTGCGACGCGTCGGAGATGTAGCAGCCGTTGGCGAACATGCAGTGATCGCCGATCTCGACCAGCTCGAGCGACGCCACCATCACACCCAGGTTCAGGAACGACCCCGACCCGATCCGGACGCGCGCGGCGCCTGGCGCGGTGATCCACACGCCCGGCTCGAACAGCGTGTGCTCCCCGATCTCGAGTCGTCCCTCGAGCAGAGCCTCGAGCACGTTGCCGTACACCGGCCAGCGCACGAACGCCCCGCGCCGCATGAACTCCCAGTGGATCCGGGCGCGGTTCCAGGGCAGCGAGTTGCGCTCATACCACCGCCACTTCTGGAGCCACAACTTGAGAGCGGCAGCGTCCGCACCCGGTGGCGGAGGGTTGGGCGGACCGCCGGCGCCCGCGCCCGGTGGCGGGGGGTCGCTCATGAGGGGCCGATCAGTTCGCGGCCGCCCGCGCCCGCCGGCGCGCGGGCTGCTGCTTCTTCGCCGCGCCGTTGGTCCCGGCCGGCGCCTTCTTGTCAGCGCCGTTGGCCCCGGCCGGCGCGTTCTTCGTGGCGCCGTTGGCCCCGGCCGACGCCCTCTTCGTGGTGCCGTTGATCGCAGCCGGCGCCTTCTTGGGAGTGCCGTTCGCCGACCTCGACGCGCGCACGGGCAGCACCTCCGCGAGGAACGCTCCGGTGTACGAGCCCTCGGTCGCGGCGACCTTCTCCGGCGTGCCGGTGGCGATCACGCGGCCGCCCTCCTCTCCCCTTCCGGGCCGAGGTCGATGATGTGGTCGGCGACCTTGATCACGTCGAGGTTGTGCTCGATCACGACCACGGTGTTGCCGGCGGCGACCAGGCGCTCGAGCACCTCGAGCAGCCGCTGGATGTCGGCGAAGTGAAGCCCGGTGGTGGGCTCGTCGAGGATGTAGAGAGTCTGCCCGGTGGCGACCTTGGACAGCTCGGCGGCGAGCTTCACCCGCTGGGCCTCACCACCCGACAGCGTGGTCGCGGGCTGGCCGAGCCGCATGTACCCGAGCCCGACGTCGTTGAGCGCCTCGACGCGCCGGCGGATCTTCGGGATGTGGGCGAAGAACTCGAGCGCCTCCGCGATCGGCATCTCGAGCACATCGGCGATCGTCTTGCCCTTGAACCGGACATCGAGCGTCTCGCGGTTGTAGCGCTTGCCGTGGCACTGCTCGCACGGCACGTACACGTCGGGCAGGAAGTGCATCTCGATCTTGATCTGTCCGTCGCCGCGGCACACCTCGCACCGGCCGCCCTTCACGTTGAACGAGAACCGGCCCGGCTTGTAGCCGCGAGCTCGAGCCTCCTGGGTCTTCGAGAACAGCTCGCGGATCTGGTCGAACAGCCCGATGTAGGTCGCCGGGTTCGACCGCGGCGTGCGCCCGATCGGCGACTGATCGACCGAGATGATCTTGTCGAGCTGCTCGAGCCCCGTGACCTTCTGGTGCGCGCCCGGCCCGCTGCCGACTCCGGTGGAGGCGGTTGGCGACCGCCTTGTACAGGATCTCGTTGACCAGCGTCGACTTGCCCGACCCGGATACGCCGGTGACGCAGCACAGCACGCCGAGCGGGATGCTCACGTCGATGTTCTGAAGGTTGTGCTCGGAGGCCCCCTCGATCTCCACCCGCCCGGCTGGCTTGCGGCGCCGGCGCGGGACTTCGATCGTGCGCGTCCCGGCAAGGAATTGACCGGTCAGCGAGTCGGGGACCTTGGCGACCTCCTCGGCCGTGCCCTGTGCGACGACGTGGCCGCCGTGCTCGCCGGCGCCGGGCCCCATGTCGACGAGATGGTCGGCGGCGCGCATGGTTCCCTCGTCGTGCTCGACGACGATCACGGTGTTCCCGACGTCGCGCAGGCGCTCGAGGGTCGCGATCAGCTTGTTGTTGTCGCGCTGGTGTAGTCCGATCGACGGCTCGTCGAGGATGTAGAGCACGCCGACCAGCGAGGAGCCGATCTGTGTCGCTAGCCGGATTCGCTGGGCTTCGCCGCCCGACAGCGTCGCTGCGGCGCGGTTCATCGACAGGTACCCGACGCCGACGTTGTCCAGGAACCGGAGACGCTCCTGGATCTCGCGCAGCACCAGCCGCGAGATCCGCTGGTCGTGGTCTGACAACTTGAGCTCATCGACCCATTCGAGCGCGCGCCGCGCCGACAGCGCCGTGAACTCGTGGATCGCGGTGCCGGCGACCAGCACCGCACGCGACTCGGGCCGCAGGCGGGCGCCCTTGCAATCCGGGCACGGCCGCAACGTCATGTACTCCTCGATCTTCTCGCGCGCCATCTCGGACTCGGTCTCCCGATAACGCCGCTCGAGGTTCGGCAGGATCCCGTCGAAGGTGGCTCCGTACGAGCGCCGGCGCCCGAACCGGTTGCGGTACGTGACCTGCACACGGTCGCCGTTGGTCCCGTACAAGAAGAAGTCGCGTGACTGCTGCGGCAGGTCCTCCCACGGCGTGTCGAGGTCGACGTCGTAGCGCTCGGCGATCGCCTGGATCAGCTGGTCGTAGTAGTCGGACGCGCTCTGCGCCCACGGCGCGATCGCGCCCTCGCCGATCGACAGCGTCGGGTCGGGAACGACGAGATCGGGGTCGATCTCCATCTGCGAGCCCAGGCCCGTGCACCGCAGGCACGCCCCGTGTGGCGAGTTGAAGCTGAAGATCCGCGGCTCGAGCTCGACCAGGCTCGGACCGTGAACCGGGCACGCGAACTTCTCCGAATATGTCTGGACGCGGTTCCCGCCCGACCCGGGTGAGGAGGTGGGGGGTGGGTGGGCGGGATCCGAATCCACGAGCTCGATCTCCACCAGCCCGTCGGCCAACGACACGGCGGTCTCAACCGAGTCGGCCAGGCGCTTGCGCAGCTCGCCCTTCATCACCAGCCGGTCGACGACGATCGCGATGTCGTGCTTGTACTTCTTGTCGAGCGCGATTTCCTCGTCGAGCCGGCGGAGCTCCCCGTCGATCTTGGCCCGCGTGAACCCCTCGCCCCGGAGCTCCTCGAGCTGCTTGCCGTACTCGCCCTTGCGGCCCCGGACGATCGGTGCCAGCACCATGAACCGCGTCCCCTCGGGCAGCTCCATGACCTGGTCGATGATCTGCTCGGCCGACTGGCCGCTGATCGGCCGGCCGCAGATGTGGCAGTGGGGATGCCCGATCCGCGCCCACAACAGGCGCAGATAGTCGTAGATCTCGGTGACGGTGCCGACGGTCGACCGCGGGTTGCGAGAAGTCGTCTTCTGATCGATCGAGATCGCCGGCGACAGCCCCTCGATCGAGTCGACGTCGGGCTTGTCCATCTGCCCGAGGAACTGGCGTGCATATGCCGACAGCGATTCGACGTACCGGCGCTGCCCCTCGGCGTAGATCGTGTCGAACGCCAGCGACGATTTTCCCGAGCCCGACAGGCCCGTGATCACGGTCAGGGCGTCCCGCGGGATCTCGACCGTTACGTCTTTGAGGTTGTGCTCCCGGGCTCCCGAGACTACGAGCTTGTCCACATAACCGAGTCTAATCGACCGAACAGACGTTCCCCCCGCTAGAGGCTCGCTGTTTGCGACAAACCGGTCAGCTACGGTCCGCAGCCGTACGCCGCCCCCCGGAGAATCCCCCACAGCCAGCTAATTGCCCCCAGGGCAATTAGCCAAGCGAATCGGCCCCCAGGCCGATTCGCCGATTAGCCCTCGACCGAGGAATACACCTCGTCTAGGAGCCCACGCCGGTCGGTGAGCTTGAAGTTCTCGGCGAGGTAGCGGTCGGTCTCCTCACGCGGGGTGCCGTTCAGCGCCATGTTGAGCGCGATCAGCCTGGCCCCGTCGTCGTCGGCGCCGTTCGGCCTCGCCGCCGCCTCGAGCTCGGGGCCGAGGTCGGGGCCGGGGTCCGCCAGGACCTCGCCGGCGGCCGCGCCGGTGACCTGGACCGCCCCGTCGAACGTCGGTGGGGCAGTCGCCGGCGGCTCGTCGGGCCGGACCTCGCGCTGGGCCTGCGGCGCCGGATGCTCGGGCTCGAACGCCGGTCGCGGGACGACCGCGTTCTTGACCGCCGTCAGGTTGCCCTCGAGCAGCTGGAGGTCGGCGTTCAGCCGGTTCGAGCCGGTCCGGAGCGATTCGATCAGCGCAGTCAGCTCGCTCTCCATCGCGTCGATTCGCTCGAGCATCCCCGACGTCGACTCGGACACCCGGCCGACGTAATCGCGCGCCTCGGAGGTCGCGTGCTCGCGGGTGGCGTCGGCCTCCGTGCTGGCCTCGGCGCGGATCTCCCGGGCTTCGTCCTCGGCCTGGCGCTGTATGTCGGCAGCGCTGGTCTCGGCTGCCTCGACGATCGACCGCACCTGCTCGCTGGCCGCCGCAGCCAGCGATTCACTGCGGCGGCGGGAAGAGCGCTTGAGCTCGTCGATCTCGTCGGCGAGCGCGTTCAGATGGGAGTCAACCGCCTCCGGGTCGTAGCCCCGCCGCCCGATGGGAAAGTCCTTCTTCTCGATGCTCTGTCGGTCCAGCGCCACGGAACTACCTCCGTCTCGGGGTGGGAGAAGCGACCGCAGACTACCGAACCCGCAGGCGGCTGATTCCCGCAGCCGCGGGACCTCAGCCGATCGGAGCTCGGCCTTCGGCGATGGCCTGGTCGAGCTGGCGTTTGAGGTCGCGGATCTCGTCGCGCAGCTTCGCGGCGTACTCGAACCTAAGCTCCTCGGCGGCCGCGAGCATCTCCTCCTCGAGCTCGACGATCGTCTTCTCGAGCTCGGCCGGCGGCATCGATTCGGCGGCCCGCTGACGACGTCGGCGCGACCGCGGGACCTTCGACTCGGACATGAGGAACTCGGCGATGTCCGAGATTCCCTTGACGATCGTCTCCGGGGTGATTCCGTGGTCCTGGTTGTACTTCACCTGGATCGCCCGGCGGCGGTCGGTCTCGCCGATCGCAGCCCGCATCGCGGCGGTCTCCTTGTCGGCGTACATCAGCACCTTGCCCTCGACGTTGCGAGCCGCGCGGCCGATCGTCTGGATCAGCGAGGTCTCCCCGCGCAGGAAGCCCTCCTTGTCAGCGTCGAGGATCCCGACCAGCGACACTTCCGGCAGGTCGAGGCCCTCGCGCAGCAGGTTGACGCCGACGAGCACGTCGAACTCGCCCAGCCGCAGCTGGCGGATGATCTGGATCCGCTCCAGCGTGTCGATCTCGGAGTGCAGGTAGCGCACCCGGAATCCCATCTCGAGCAGGTAGTCGGTGAGGTCCTCGGACATCTTCTTGGTCAGCGTGGTCACGAGCGTCCGCTCGTTGCGCTCGACGCGCTCGCGGATCTCGTTCATGAGGTCGTCGATCTGGTTACGGGTCTCGCGGACCTCGACCGCGGGGTCGACGATTCCGGTCGGCCGCACGATCTGCTCGACGATCCGGGGAGAGTTCTTGCGCTCGTAATCGCCGGGCGTGGCGGAGACGAACACCATCTGGGGAGTGACCGACAGGAACTCCTGGAACGTCTGTGGCCGGTTGTCGATCGCGCTCGGCAGCCGGAAGCCGTAGTCGACGAGCGTCTGCTTGCGCGAGCGGTCGCCTTCGGACATGCCGCCGATCTGCGGCACCGTCTGGTGGGACTCGTCGATGAAGCACACGAAGTCCTCGGGGAAGTAATCGAGCAGGCAGTACGGCCGGTCGCCCGGGTTACGGCCGTCCAGGATCCGCGAGTAGTTCTCGATCCCGGAGCAGAACCCGAGCTCGCGGAGCATCTCCATGTCGTACTGGGTGCGCTGGCGCAGTCGATGGGATTCGAGCAGCTTGCCCTCGGCTTCGAGCTCGGCGCACCGCTCGTTCAGCTCGCGCCCGATCTCGGCGACCGCGTCCTCGATCATGCCCTCCCTCACGTTGTAGTGCGAGGCGGGCCAGATGCCGACGTGCTCGAGGTCGTCCTCGATCACCTCGCCGGTCAGCGGGTCGAAGTGCTGCAAGTGCTCGACCTCGTCGCCGAACATCACGATCCGGAACGCCGTCTCGGCGTAAGCGGGGAAGATCTCGAGCGTCTCACCGCGGACCCGGAAGTTTCCCCGCGCCAGCGCCGTGTCGTTGCGCGTGTACTGGATCGAGACCAGCTTGCGGAGCAGCGCGTCGCGGTCGATCATCTCGCCCTTCGCCAGCGTCTGGAGGTTCTCGTCGTAGACCTCCGGCGAGCCCAGGCCGTAGATGCACGAGACGCTGGCGACGATCAGAACGTCGCGCCGGGCGAACAGCGCGGCGGTGGCGGAGTGGCGCAGGCGGTCGATTTCCTGGTTGATCGCCGAGTCCTTCTCGATGTAGAGGTCCCTGCTCGGAACGTAGGCCTCGGGCTGGTAGTAGTCGTAGTAGGAGACGAAGTACTCGACCGCGTTGCGCGGGAAGTACGTGCGGAACTCGTTGCAGAGCTGTGCCGCCAGCGTCTTGTTGTGGGCGATCACGAGCGCCGGCTTCTGCACCGCTTCGATCGTCGCGGCCATCGTCATCGTCTTGCCCGTCCCGGTCGCGCCGAGCAGCGTCATGCTGCGCTCGCCGGCGTTGATCCCAGCCGCCAGCGACTCGATCGCCGCCGGCTGATCGGCGGTCGGGTTGTAGGCGGCGTCTAGCTCGAACTTGGGCATCGGAGGCAGCTTCTAGCGTAGCGGCGGCCGTGGTCAGGAGCTGTCCGCAGACACGGACTTTGGCGCTGAACCTGACGTACGCGAGAGCGGATCGCCAAAGTCCTGGCGCAGACCCGCTCGAACCAGCGGCGCGTGGCTATCCGTACAGCTGCGAGGCGTACTTCTGCCGGTACTTCCGCTGAGCCGACAGCACCCGGCCGACGTACGCCCGGGTCTCCGGGAACGGAATCTCCCCCACGGTCAGCGGCCGCCCCTCCGAGCGCTCGGCGGCGATCCAGCGGTCGACGTTCGACTCGCCGCCGTTGTAGGCCGCGAGCGCGAGCTTGACGTTGCCGTGGTACTCGTTCATCAGGTAACGCAGGTAGTAGCTCCCGTAGGCGATGTTGACCGCCGGCGTCCCCAGATCCGCGACCGTGAACGTGGTGGCGCCCGACCGGCGGGCCAGGAACTCGGCCGTCTGCGGCATGACCTGCATCAGGCCCAGCGCGCCGGCGGCGGAGCTTCGCGGGTCGAACTTCGTCTCGGCGTAGATGACGCCTGCGATGAGGGCCGGATCGAGATGCTTCTGCGCTGCCTGCTGACGGATCACATCGGCGTTCGTGAGCGGCAGGCTGAACTCGTTGACGGTCTTCTTCACGATCGGCATCGAGACCAGGACCACGACCACGACGATCACCAACCCGACGCCCACGAGCATCCGGTTGCGGCGCCGGGCAGCCGCCCGCCGGCGCGCCGCGGCGGCGGTACCGGGGCGGCCATCTCTACGACTGGCGACACCAACCGTGGACGGGCTCACGAATGCAGCATCTCAAGCAACGCCGACAACTTCGACTCCAACTCCTCGAACGTACCGTCGTTAACGACCGTGTACGTCGCACGATGCGCTTTTTCCTCTTGCGAGAGCTGGCGTGCGGATCGTTCGGCGAGCGCCTCGTGACCCCTGGCGCCGGCCCGCGCGGCGCGCATCTCCTCGCCGGCGATGACCGCGATCGTGGCGTCGAACGCCCCGTCCATGCCCGATTCGAACAGCAGCGGCACCTCGACCACGGCCGCCCGCGGCTGATCGGCGGCCGTGGACACCGCCGCGCGCCAGGCGGTCATTCGCTCCCCCACGCGCGGCCACAGCAGGCCTTCGAGCCACTCCCGGTCCTCGGGCGTGGCGAACGCGCGCTTGGCCAGCTCACCGCGGTCGATCACGCCGCCCGGCGCCACCGCCGGCCCGAACCGCTCGGTCACGGCCGCCAGCACCTCATCCGATCCGTACAGCTCGTGAACGACTCGATCGGTCGACAGCACGGCCGCCCCCGCGCGCTCGAGCGCCTCGAGCGCGGTTGACTTACCGGCTCCGATCCCGCCGGTCAGCCCGATGAACGGAATCTGGTTCGTCGGCGGCGTCTGCCAGCGGCGCCTTGGTGGACGCTCAGGCGTCCGGTCCGGCGTCGGACTCGTCGACGCTCCCTACCTCTAACTCGTCGGCCGGAGCGTCGCCGGCGGGCACCACATCGTCCTCGTCGGCGACGTCGTCGTCATCGTCGGCGACATCGTCCTCGTCACCGACATCGTCCTCGGGACCGACATCTTCGGCGGCCGCGACATCGTCCTCGGCGGCGACAGCGACATCGCCCTCGGCGGCGACATCGTCGTCGAAGCCGTCATCGGCACCCGCGAACACGTCCTCGGACAGCCCCAGCTCGGGCATGTTGTCGAGGTCCCCGGCGTCGCCGTCGGTCGGCGCGGTGATCGGCCTGACCGGCAGCACCTGACCCTCGACCCGCTTGATCGAGAGCGAAAGGCGCCGGCGCTCGGAATCGATCTCGAGGATCTTGACCCGGACTGGATCGCCCGGCTGGATGATCTCGCGGGGGTTCTCGACGTGATGCTGGGCGAGCTCCGAGATGTGCACGAGGCCCTCGACACCGTCGAGGATCTCGACGAACGCGCCGAACGTGACGACCTTCGTGACCGTGCCCTCGAGCTCGTCGCCGACGTTGTACGTGTCGACGACGCGCTGCCACGGGTCTTCCTGCGTCTGCTTGAGCCCGAGCGAGATCCGCTGACGCTGCCGGTCGATGTCGAGCACCTTGACCGTGACCTTGTCGCCGATCGCGAGGATCTCGGAGGGATGGTTGACGTGCGACCACGAAAGTTCGGAGATGTGGATCAGGCCGTCGATCCCATCGAGGTCGACAAATGCGCCGAAATCGACGATGTTCGAGATCGTGCCCTCCACGACCTGGCCGGGCTGCAGCCGGTCGAGGATGCGCTCGCGATCCTCCTTGCGCTGCTCCTCGAGCACCGCGCGGCGGGACAGCACGACGTTGTTGCGCGAGCGGTTGAGCTCGATCACCTTGCACTCGATCGTCTCGCCCATGTACTCGTCGAGATTCGGGACGCGGCGGATGTCGACGAGCGACGCGGGCAGGAAGCCGCGGACGCCGAGGTCGATGATGAGTCCGCCCTTGACGACTTCGATCACGGCGCCCTCGACGGGCTCGCCGGACTCGGCGGCCGCCTCGATGCGGCGCCAGGCCTTCTCGAAGCGGGCGCGCTTCTTGGAGAGGATCAGGCGACCGTCCTGGTCCTCCTTGGTCAGAACGAGGGCGTCGACCTCTTCGCCGAGGGACACCTCGTCGCTCGGGTCGACCGACTTGCGAATCGAGAGCTCGGTCGAGGGGATGACCCCTTCGGACTTGTAGCCGATGTCGACGAGCACCTCGTCGTTGTCGATGCGGACGACGTGGCCGGTGACGACATCGCCCTCCTGGAAGGGGTGGACGGTGGCGTCGTAGTTGGGAACGATCCGGCCGTCGATCTCGAGCAGCAGGCCGTCGGAGCCTTCGACGACCTTCGCGTTCGATTGATCAGCGGCGGGGTTCAGCGTGGTAATGGTAGACATGCGTGTTCCGGAGGATAGCCGCACATCGCCGTAGGAGCGCTCTGAGGCCCGCCCCTATCATCCGCTCGCAGTGCCACGGAGAGCGACCAAGCGCGGCATCGAGCGAACCCCTCTGGAGCGCGACTGCGACGTGCTGATCTGCGGCGCGAGCTTCGCAGGGCTCGCGGTGGCGCGCGAGCTGGCCGGCAGCGGCGCCGAAGTGCTCATGATCGACCGCTACGAGATCGGCGAGCGGCAGACCTCCGCGTGCGGGATTCCGACCGGCTGGCTCGAGCAGCTCGACCTGCAGGGCTCGTTGCGCCAGACGTTCGGGGAGCTCGTGATCCACACGCCGCATACGACCGTCCGCTACGGACTTGCCGTGGACGTTCTCGACGTTCGACTACCGCACGCTGTGCGAGCTGCTCGCCGACCAGGGCACGTTCACGTTCGAGACCGCGAAGGTCGACGGCCGCAGCGGGCGCGTGGTCCACACCGACCGCGGCGACATCCGCGCCGGACTGATCGTCGACGCGCTCGGGTGGCGGCGCGTGCTCGGCGCCGGCGAGAACGTCCAGCCGCCCGACGCGCTGCTGTCTCGCGGGCTCGAGGTCCACCCCGCGCGGCACTGGCGGCGACATGGAGATCTGGATCGACCGCTCGTACGTGCCGGCCGGCTACGGCTGGAGCTTTCCGGCGGGCGACGAGCTGCGGATCGGCGTCGGCTCGTTCGACCCGCGCTTTCACGTGCGCGAGCCGACCGTACAGCTCGCCACCGATCTGTCCGCCGAGCCGGTGCGCTACCAGGGCAACTGGATCCCGCACGCGCTGCGCAACGCCACCGAGGACGGCGTGTTCTTCGCCGGGGACTCCGCCGGCCACTGCCTGCCTCTGACTGCCGAGGGGATCCGTACCGCTCTCTATTTCGGCCTCGCCCTCGGTCGCGAGCTCGCCGACGTCGTGAGCGGGCAGCGCTCGGTCCCGGATGCGCTCTCGAGCTACTCGCGGTTCAGCGCCTCGCACGCCCGCCCGTTCGAGTGGATGCTCCGTTGCCAGCGGCTGGTCCCGCGCGTGGCGCCGCGCCTGCTCGCGCGGGGCGCTGCGCGCGATGGAGGCCAAGCGGTTCCTCGACTTCGCCTTCGGCCACTACCTCGAGATCGCGCATCCCCGGTTCGTGCCGCCGGACCGCGCCGGACGCCGCTGCAGGTCCGCGTCCCGGCCTAAGGTCCGCGTCTCGGCCCGCGTCGTGGTCCCGGCCTAGGGTCGCTCGACCCGGACCGTACGTCCGGCGTTCGCCCAGTTCCCCCAGCTGTCGGTGGCGCGGAGCCTCACCCGGTAGCTGCCCGGGAGCCTGAACGTGTGAGACACGCGCCGGCCGGCGCCGCCCTGCCGTCGCCGAAGAACCACTCGAACGACACGATCGACCCTGGGGATCCGAGCCGTGCGCTGAGAACGAGACCGACGCGCTTCCGTCCGGCCTGCCGGACCGTGCCGAACGACACCGACATCCGGCTTGGCCCGCTGCTCGCAGGCCTCCGTCGGCGTCGCTCCAGAGCTCCTGGAGATAGAAGTGACCGCCGTGGATCGACTCGTTCCAGGCCGTTCCGCCGGATCCCCCCAGCGCCGGGCCGAAGTTGGTCAAGCACAGATCCGCGGCCTCGTTGCCCTGGGCGTCGATCCAGGCGTTGCCGTCAGGGTCGGTGACGGTCTCGTTCTCCTCGTGGCTGATCGTCGAGATCGTTGGGTCCGCCGTGCTCGAGTTCGGACGCGGGTTGTCCGACTGACAGTGCCCGCTGACGGCGTTGAACGGGATCACCGCATACAGGATCCCGTTCGGAGTCTCGGAGTGATAGCCGCAGTAGCCGCTCGCGCTGCCCCCGAGCGCGCAGCTCGACGAGCTCCCGTCGGTGCAGCTGCCAAAGCCGTCCGGCGTGATCATGAAGTACACGTCGTGGTTGGTCATCGGAAGGTGATCGCACCGCGACCAGGTGCTCGATCTCGGTCTCGAGCTGGGCGTCGGTCAGGCACACCGTCCAACCCGGTCCGGTCGCAGCCGGCTCGGTGCACCCGTTCGGCGGCAGCGGGTCGGTGTCGAGCACGGCGCCGCCGTAGGCCGAGTCGTATGCGGCCGGTCCCTCTGGAGTCGTGATATTGCCCGGTCAGGCTGAACGTGTTCGTGGTCTTGTGGCTGTCGGCGGCGACATCGATCAGGAACGTCTCGATCAGCGACTCGTAGCCGGGGTCGAAGGTGAGCCCCGAGCCCGCCGGCTCCCAGAAGATCGGGTGGGTGCGGTTGGAGTGCAGGACCCGGCCGCCGTTGTAGGGAAGGTCGTACGCTCGCGCGATCGCGGCGTGCGGCATGCGCGCCCCGGTCGGAACGTCGGCGAACCAGGCCGCTGAACGTCTTTGCGCTGCGAGCCGCCGGGAGAACGACGAGCAGCGCGGCGGCGGCGAGGGCCGCAAGCGCCGCGGAGACCAGGCGCGGTCGCTCATTTCGCCGCCAGCCAGTCGGGGCCGATCCCGGCTTCGACCGCCAGCGGCGGATCCATCTCGAACGCGCCGCCCATCTGCTCGACCGCGATCCGCTTGACCTCCTCGGCCTCCTCGGCGGGCCCTTCGAACAGCAGCTCGTCGTGGATCTGCAGGATCATGCGCGAGCGCAGGCCGGCCTCCTTGACCGCATGGTCGCAGCGGACCATCGCGACCTTCATGATGTCCGCGGCGGTGCCCTGGATCACCATGTTGACCGCGAACCGCTCGCCCTGCTTGCGCAGCTCCCAGCGCCGTGCGCGCAGCTCGGGCACCTGCCGGCGCCGCCCGAACAGGGTCGACACGTAGCCGTGCTCGGTGCCCTGCGTGATCGTCTCCTCGATCCAGCGCGCCACCGCCGGGAAGCCGGCCAGGTAGCGCTGGATGAACTCGTCGGCCTCTTCCTGGGGGATGTCGAGCCGGTCCGCCATCCCCCACGCGGACAGCCCGTAGACGATGCCGTAGTTGATCATCTTCGCCTTGGACCGCATACCGGGATCGATCTGCTCGGGCGTCACGCCGAACACGCGGCAGGCCGTCGCGGTATGGACATCTTCGCCCTTGCGGAAGATTTCCTTTAGCGCGTCCTCGCCGGCGATGTGCGCGAGCAGCCTGAGCTCGACCTGGGAGTAGTCGGCGGATACCAGCAGGTCCCCGGGCTCGGCCACGAAGCACGCCCGGATCTCGCGCCCGAGCGCGGTCCGGATCGGGATGTTCTGGAGGTTCGGGTTGTTCGAGGACAGCCGACCGGTGGTCGCGGCGGTCTGGTTGAACGTGGTGTGGATCCGCCCGTCCTGCGCGATCAGCAGCGGCAGCGCGTCGAGATACGTCTGGGCCAGCTTGGTCAGCTCGCGCCAGCGCTCGATCTTCGGGATCACCTCGTGCTCGTGCCGGATCGCCTGGAGCACGCGCGCGTCGGTCGAGTAGCCGGTCTTGCCGCGCCGCTTGCGCGACAGGCCGAGCTTGCCGAACAGGACCTCCTCGAGCTGCTTGGGCGAGCCGAGCGTGAACTCCTCGCCGCACAGCTCGAAGATCTCGCGCTCGAGCGCGTCGGCCTCGGCCTTGACCCGGTCGGAGATCTCCTGGAGCCGCTCGGTGTCGAGCTTGGAGCCGGCGAGCTCCATCTCGCGCAGGACCCGCACGAGCGGGAGCTCGACGTCTCCGAACAGGTCGGTGAGCCCGCGCCCGCGGATCTCCTCGCGCTGCCAGGCGGCGAGCGCGTGCAGGAGCAGGGCGTCGGCGGCCGCCTCGTCCTCCAGGTCGGTGCCGAGACCGCGCTCCTCGGTGAGCTCGCGGAACGGGTAGGCGCGCCGGGCGGGCTCGAGCAGGTAGGCGGCGACCTCGGTGTCGTGGGCGAGCGTCGCCGGGACCTGGCCGAGCGACTTCGCGTCGTGCGCGACGACCGGCCGGGTGCCGAGCGCCTCCACGAGCGACTCGGGGCGGACCAGGTCGCCGGCGAGCACCTCGGCCGAGCCGTCCACGTGCACGCCGAAGCGGTGGTCGGGATCTGGAGCGAACAGCGCGTCCTCAGGGACCTGCGGGGCCCTGACCGCCACCGCGACCTCCCTGTCGGGGATGCGCTTGAGGTCGGCGACCTTGACGTTGCGCACACGCGCGGTCAGCGCCTCCTCGGCCTCGGGCGCCGGCGCGGCGGCGTCGGCCGAGCCGAGCGCCTCCTCGAGCCGGCGGAGCGGCTCGCGCAGCTCGAACCTGCGGAAGGTGTCCCTGAGCTTCGACCGGTCGGGCGCGGTCGCGGCGAACGCCTGGAGGTCGAGCTCGACGTCGATGTCGCGCTTGGCGGTGGCGAGCTGCTTGGACATGCGGGCGTCGTCGGCGTGCTCGGTCAGGTTCTGCTTGCGCTTGGCGCCGCTGACGTCGTCGATGTGGTCGAGGACGTTCTCGAGCGTGCCGAACCGTTGCAGCAGCTCGGCGGCGGTCTTGTCGCCGATCCCGGGGACGCCGGGGATGTTGTCGCTGGTGTCGCCCTTCAGGCCGATGAAGTCGGGAACCAGCTCGGGCGGGATGCCGTAGCGGTCGATCACGCCCTCGCGGTCGTACACGCGCGTGTCGGTGATCCCCCGCGAGGTCGTCATGATCTTCACCACGCCGTCGTCGACCAGCTGGTAGGCGTCGCGGTCGCCGGTCACGACCATCACCGGGATCGGCGGGTCCGCGGTTCGGGCCTTCTCGACGATCGAGGCGATCACGTCGTCGGCCTCGTAGCCCTCGACCCTGAGGTTGCGGTAGCCGAACGCGTCGACGAGCGGCTCGAGGTGCGGCCACTGCTCCTTGAGCAGGTCGGGGCGGTGAGCGCCGCTGCGCCTTGTACTCGGCGTAGACCTCCTTGCGGCCGGTGTCGCCGGCGTCCCAGACCACGACCGTCGCCTTCGGCCCGTAGTCGGTCAGGATCTTCACGAGCATCGAGGCGAACCCGAAGATCGCGTTCGTCGGCACGCCGGTCGAGGTCGCGATCGACTCGGGCAGCGCGAAGAACGCCCGGTAGGCGAGGCTGTTGCCGTCGATCAGGAAGAGCTCATCTGGGCTGTGCTGTGGATGCCACTTATGTCAGGCTATCTCGCGGAGTGGCCACTACACCGAGCGCCCAGTACAGCCTGACCTTACGGGTCGAGATCGAGCACCGTCCGGGGATGCTCGGCGAGGTGGCGAGCGCGATCGGCGACGCCGGCGGCACGATCGGCGCGGTCGACCTCGTCCAGGTCGAGCGCGACCACACGATCCGCGACATCACCGTCGAGACCGGCGACGCGTCCGACTGGCCGCGGCTGACCGCCGCCGTCGACGCGGTCGCGGGGGCGCGGGTGCTCGACACCACCGACCGCACGTTCCTGCTGCACGTCGGGGGCAAGATCGAGCTTCGCAACAAGAGCCCGCTGAAGACGCGCGACGACCTGTCGATGGCGTACACGCCGGGGGTGGCGCGCGTCTGCCGGGCGATCGCCGAGGACCCCGACAAGGCGTTCCAGTACACGATCAAGCGGAACACGGTCGCGGTCGTCTCCGACGGCACCGCGGTGCTCGGCCTCGGCGACATCGGGCCGCGCGCGGCGATGCCGGTGATGGAGGGCAAGGCGATGCTGTTCAAGGAGTTCGCCGGCGTGGACGCCTTCCCGATCTGCCTGGACACGCGCGATGTCGACGAGATCGTGGCGGTGGTCCGGGCGCTGGCTCCCGGATTCGGCGGTGTGAACCTCGAGGACATCTCGGCGCCGCGCTGCTTCGAGATCGAGCAGCGCCTGATCGATCGAGCTCGACATCCCGGTGTTCCACGACGACCAGCACGGGACGGCGGTGGTCGTGCTCGCGGCGCTGCTGAACGCGCTGCGGTTGACGGGGCGCGTCGCTTGCGGACTCTGCGGATCGTGATCGTGGGTCTCGGGCGCCGCCGGCGTGGCGGTGACGAAGATCCTGCTCGAGGCGGGCGCTCGCCACATCATCGGCGGTCGATTCGCGGGGCGCGGTGTCGGTCGAGCGGTCCGATTACCTGGACGGGACGATGCCGCGCGGTCAAGCGGTCGCTGGCCTCGCGTCACGAATCCCGAACGCCGATCGGGCGGTGTCGGTGGACGTGATCGAGGGCGCCGACCTGCTGATCGGCCTGTCCGGCGCGCGCGTGATCGCCGGCGTCGGCGCTCGCGCGGATGAACCCCGACCCGATCGTGTTCGCGCTGGCCAACCCGGATCCCGAGGTCGTCGCCCGAGGAGGCGCTGCAGTACGCCCGGATCCTCGCCACCGGCCGCTCGGACTACCCGAACCAGATCAACAACGTGCTGTGCTTCCCGGGCGTGTTCCGCGGCGCGCTCGACGTCCGCGCGAGGCGGATCACCGAGTCGATGAAGACCGCCGCCGCGCGCGCGATCGCCGACATCGTGTCCGACGACGAGCTGCGCGAGGACTACATCATCCCTTCGGTGTTCAACCGCGAGGTGGCGCCGGCGGTGGCGGCCGCTGTCGCCGCCGAGGCCCGTGCCAGTGGGACTGCCGAGGCCGGCGCGGAGCTCGGGTTCGGTTCGACGGAGGAGTTCGGGGCGGTGCCGGGGCGGTAGGTCGGTGGCGCGGACGGACGCAGCCCGCCTGGCATCCAGGCACGTCCGCCGGCTCGGAACTCACGTCCGCCGGCTCGGAACTCGCGCGCGCCGGCTCGGAGCTCACGCGCTCCGGCGACGCGCCCACATAGACGCGACCCGCCCCGGGACCCAGCCGCGGCCGGTGGCGCGCCAGATAGAGGCGCGCCACCGGACCGCGGGCGCACCCTCCTACAGCACGTGGAACGGCATGAGCGTCTTGACGAACATCGGGTTGCCGTTCGGGCCAACCTTGTAAAGGCCGATCGACCTGAGCGTGGTGTCGCCTTGCTTGTTGAAGCCGTAGGTGCCGAGCACCGAACGCCGGCCGGTGGTCGCGAACAGGGCGCTGAGCACCGCCGACTTGCTGTCGCCGTTGGCGCCAAGGCCGGCGATCGTGCTCAACCCGAGCCTCATCGCCTCGTAGCCCAGGATCGCGTAGGCGTTCGGAGTCGAGGTCGGGTACTTGGCCTTGTAGGCGGCGAGGAAGCTCTTTCCCCCGGGGTAGGCGGTCAGGCTCAGGGTCACCGCGGTGCACTCGATCAGCGGGTCGACGGCGGCTGGCACGCCTCCGGCCTTGGGGTTCGTCCAGGCGCTCGTGCACGTGTCCTGTGGCCCGAAGATCTTCGCGGTCGGCAGCGCGAGATGGACGTCCTTGGTGACCTCCACGGCGCCCTTGGAGGCAACGCCGGCGAACATGAAGCAGTCGAAGTGCTTGGCTTTCAGCGTCTCCGCGTACGCGTGGAAGTTCGCGGCCCCCGGATTGACCGCGCCGCTGCTGACGACGTCGACTCCGTAGAAGCTCTTCTGGAGCACCATCAGCTTCGCGAGGCCCGTGCCGTAGGCCTCGTTGTCACTGGCGATCGCCACCTTGGTGCAGCCCGCCTGGTGCATAGCCAGCAGGTCGGCGGCGCCCTGGACCGAATCCGTCGGCACGATCCGCAGGTAGGTGCGAGTGCCGGTCGGCGCATAGGGTGGCCCGCCGGACGCGCCTCCGGCCTGGTTGCTCGTCAGGCCGACGTACGTGTTGGCGGGGCTGACCTGGGCGATCCCGGCCTGGTTCAGGATCGGCATCGAGACCTCGCTGGCGTCGTCGTCGAACTCCCCGATGTAGTAGACGGCGTGGGCGTCGGCGGCTGCCCTGCGCGCGTTCGCCGCGGTCTCGTTGGCGTCCCAGCCCCCGTTTGGCGCCGAGTCGTCGAGCGCCGTGTACTGCACCTTGAACGGGCCCGCCTTCCCGCCCGCCTGCGCGAGCGCGAGCCTGATCCCGTTGGCGAGCGGGATCGCATCGGCGGCCTCGGGCCCCCGCAGTGGGAGGCTCGAGTAGATGTCGACGACGTTCCCCGCGGGGCCGGCGGGCCCGGGGGCGGGCCCGCCATCGCTGCTGTTACTGCTCCCGCCACAAGCGCTCAGCGCTGCTAGGGAGAGGACGGCAAGGCATCCGGCGAGCGCCTTGCTGAGAGCCAGCCTCATTCAACTTCCTCTGGTTCGGTTCCGAGCGTCCCGATGCCCGGTGCGGCCGAATGTAATCCCGGCCTCGGACCCAGCCAAGCGATCGCTTCCCGGCCTAACGCAACGCCAATCAGCCGTCGATCGCTTGCACGAACGCGAGTTGACCCCGCACGATTCGATACACGCCGTACCGACGCAGGGTCGTGTCCCCATTGCGGTCGATGCTGTAGGTGCCGAGCACGCTGCGGCGATCGCGGGTGTCGAAGATCGCCGCCCGCACCTGCGAGCGCATCGCCGCCCGGGTGCCGTCGTCCGTGGCGCGCTCGATCGCGCTCAGCAGCAGGCTCATCGCCTCGTACCCGAAGATCGCGGCGGGCTCCGGAGGCCCGAACCGGCGTTTGTACGCAGCGATGAACGCGTGCGCGGACGGTGGATACGAGCTCAGCGCGAGCGTCGGCGCGGTCAACACGACCTGAGCATCGATCGAGAGCGGGATGCCGCCGTCGTCCGGATTCCAGAACGTGCTCTCGGCCAGGCCCGAGGTGCCGAAGATCCTGACCTGTGGCATCGCCGCGGCGAGCGCCGTCGTGAGCGGCACCGCGCCCGACTCGGTATCCGCACTGATCAGCACGCACCCCGGGGCGAGGTGCGCAACTCCCGTCGCCAGCGACTTGTAGCTGGTCGCATCGCGCGGGAACGTCTGAACCCCCGCGACGCGCAGGTGCCCGGCCTGGGCCGCCACCTCGAAGCTGCGGGCCGCGTCCGATCCGTCGACCTCACCGTCGTTCAGCACGTACGTCGACGTGCAGCCCATGCTCTGCTGCAGGCGGACCTGCGCGACCGCCTGGACGCTGTCGTTCGGGACCACCCGGGCAAACGTCCGCACCCTCGTCGGGTAGTACTTCTGCGGCTCTCCCGGGAACGCGCCGAGAGCGCCGGAGGTCAACCCCACGGCGCTGCTGGTCGGGCTCACCTGCGGGATGCCGGCGCGGTTGAGCGGCGGGATCGAGACCGCGCTGGCGCCCGAGTTCACCTCGCCGACGTAGCCGATCGTCGTCGGGTCGAGCACCGCGGTCCTCACGTTGATCGTGGTCTGCCCGGGGTCCCAGCCGCCCCGCTGAACGGTCGCGTCGTCGAGCACCTTGAACGCGATCCGGTACCGGCCGATCTGGCCGGCCACCTGGGCGAGCGCCAGCCGGGCTCCCGAGACCACCGCCTCGCCGCTGACACTCGAGCGTCCCCGCAGCGGCGCGCTGACGTAGATCGTGAGCGTCTCGCCGCGGATTCGGGTCACCGCGACTGTGTGGCCGGCGCTCGAGCCGCACCCGCTCACGCCGACGGTCACGGCCAGCGTCGCGACCGTGGCTAGCGCCCGCCCCACCGCCGCTTTCCACGCCGTTGCGAGCCTCACCCCTGCACGGACACGAAGGTAACCGGCACCAGCTGGCCGCCCTTCAGGCGGGTGAACACAAACGGCGCGATGCTCGTGTCGCCGGTCGAGTTGATCGAGTAGGTCCCGAGCACCGATTGGCGGTTCTTGATCGAGAAGAAGTCCTTCACCACCGTCGTGCGATTGTCGGCCTCCGTGCCGGCCTCCTTCAGGACGGACAGCACGGCCGCCATCGCCTCATAGCCGAAGATCGCCTGCACCGCCGGCGCGTGGCCGTAGGTGGAGGTGAAGTCCGTCACGAACTTGCTCCCGGCGGCGGTCAGGTTCGCCTTGAGGAACCCGGGGATCGAGATGTACAGGCTCCGAACCGCCGGCGACAGCGCGGCGACGAACGCGGGCGCGTCGAGCGCCGACGGACCGAACAGCTTGGCCGAGGGGTTCGAGCCGGCCACGCGGTTGAAGAAGCCCGCGGCGGCGGTGGGCGACTCCGAGCCGTAGAACACGCCGTCAGCGGCGCCCAGGCTGCTGACCACCGTGAGCCCCCCGCTGCCTGCGTCCTGCTTGAGCGCGTAGGCGATCGCCGCCCCGTAGTCTCCTCCGTCGGACCCGATGTAAAGCTTGCTGACTCCGAGCGCCTTCATCTCCTGGACCTGCGCCTTCGCCTCCTGGGCGGTGGTCGGCACCACGCGCGCGAACGTCTGCTTGTAGGTGCTCAGCGACTGGTAGTAGTCATCAGGAGCGTTCGCCACCGCCGGCGTGGTCTGGGTTAGCTCGAGTGCGGTGTCGGTCGGGCTGACCTGGAGTATGTCGAGCGCGTTGGTGATCCCGAGCGACTCGTAGGACGAGGGCGGGACGACCTCACCGAGGTAGGCGATCGTGGTCTTGTCCTGGATCACGGTTCGCGCCTGCGCCGAGATCGTGCTGTCGCGCACCGACAGCAACCGGATGCTTAGCTTGCCCACACGCGGCGGACCCTGGAACCCCTGGCTGAACGCCAGCCGCTCGGCGTCGAGGACGTCATTGCCGATCTGCGGCTGATCGGTCGGTGCGGCGCTGACGTAGATCGTCAGCTGGGTGCCGGAGATCGCCACCGTCGAGTTGGCCGCCCCCGACGAGGTGCACCCCGCGAGCCCGACGGCGAGCAGCGCCCACGTGCAGGCCGCCCGTCCACATGCGAGCACCCGGCGCCGCATCCCGGACGAGCTAATCCCGCCGACCGGGCAGGAACGGCAGCAGTTGTCGAACGCCGTACGCGATCAGCACCATCACGATGCCGATCAGGATGGCGTCGAGGCCGCTGATGTTGAGCGACCAGAGGATGATCCACAGGCACAAGCCCGCGGTGGCAGTCAGAATCAAGCCCATCTCCGCAGAGATGCTAACTCAGTGGCGAGTCGCCAGGCCCTCCGAGAGCTCGCGCACTGCCGCACCGACCGCCGCCACCGGATCCTCGGCCTCGCCGGCGGCCCGCACGAGGCGGCTGCCCACGATCACGCCGTCGGCGCCGGCGTCCGCGGCGGCCCCCGCCTGCTCGGCGGTCGAGATGCCAAATCCCACCGCCACCGGGACCTTGGTGCTGGCGGCGGCGCGCCGCACGACGGCGGCGAGGCCCGTCTGAACGGTCGCGCGCTCGCCCGTGGTTCCGGTCAGCGACACCGTGTAGAGAAATCCGCGAGCCTGTGCGCCGATGCGTGCCAGCCGCTCCTCCGGCGTCGTCGGAGCGACCAGCGGCACGAGCGCGAGGCCGCGCTCGTCGCACGCGCTCAACATGGCAGCCGCTTCCTCGAACGGCAGATCGGGCACGATCAGCCCGCTGGCGCCGACGTCGAGGAGCGCGTCGGCGAACCGCTCGAGCCCGCGCGCCAGGATCAGGTTTGCGTAGCACATCACCACAACCGGAACGCGCTCGGCGATCGCCCCCCCGACCTCGAGCACGTCGTGGAGCTTCGCGCCGGCGCGGAGTGCCACGGTCCCGGCCGCGTGGATCACCGGCCCGTCGGCGAGTGGGTCCGAGAACGGGACGCCGAGCTCGACCAGGTCGGCGCCGGCATCGGCGTAGGCGAGACCGATCCGGCGCGAGGTGTCGAGGTCCGGGAACCCCCCCATCAGGTACGGCATCAGCGCAGCGCGGCGCCCGCTGGCGTGCGCCGATTCGAACCCCTCGGCGATCCGCTCGATCCCGGTCACGCGGTCACAAACGGCTGAGATGGTCGAGCGCCTCAGCGAGGTCCTTGTCGCCCCTCCCTGACAGGCAGATCAGGTCGAGCTCGCTCGGCCCGTGGTTGACCGCCCAGGCGATCGCGTGGGAGCTCTCGAGCGCCGGGATGATCCCCTCCAGCCGCGCGGTCAGCGCGAACGCCTCGAGCGCCTGCCGGTCGGTGACCGCGAAGTAGCCGGCGCGTCCGCTGTCGCGCAGCCAGGCGTGCTCGGGCCCGGTACCCGGGTAGTCGAGCCCGGCCGAGATCGAATGCGCCTCGAGGATCTGGCCGTCCTCGTCCTGCATGATCGCCGAGAACGCGCCGTGCAGGACCCCGCCCCGCCCGCCGACGGTCAGCGGGGCGCCGTGGCGCCCGGTCTCGAGCCCCTCGCCGGCGGCCTCCACCCCGACCAGCTCCACCTCGGGGTCGTCCACGAACGGGACGAACACGCCGATCGAGTTCGAGCCGCCGCCGACGCAGGCGATCACCCGCTGGGGCAGGCGGCCGGCGCGGTCTAGGACCTGGACCCGGGCCTCGTCGCCGATCACGCGCTGGAGATCCCGCACCAGCGCCGGATACGGCGCCGGCCCGACGCACGAGCCGATTATGTAGTGGGTGGTCTCGACGTTCGTGACCCAGTCGCGAATCGCGGCCGAGACCGCCTCCTTGAGCGTCCGAGCCCCCGCCTCGACGGGCTCGACGACCGCCCCGAGCAGCCCCATCCGCTCGACGTTCGGCTTCTGCCGGCGCATGTCCTCGGTTCCCATGTAGACCACGCACTCGAGGTCGAGCAGCGCGCACGCGGTGGCAGCGGCGACGCCGTGCTGGCCGGCCCCGGTCTCGGCGATGATCCGTCGCTTGCCCATGCGGCGGGCCAGCAGTGCCTGGCCGATCGCGTTGTTGATCTTGTGCGCGCCCGTGTGGTTGAGGTCCTCGCGCTTGAGCCAGATCGGGTGGCCGGCGGCCTCGCTCAGGCGCGCGGCCATGTACAGCGGCGACGGCCGGCCGACGAAGTCGCGCAGGAGCGCGTCGAGCTCGGCGCGGAAGCCGGGATCGTCGCGCGCCGAGATCCAGGCGTCCTCGAGCTCGCCCAGCGCCGGCATCAGCGTCTCGGGCACGTATTGCCCGCCGTAGGGCCCGAACCGGTGCTCGAGCGCGCTCATCAGGCGACGATCGGATCCGTGGCGCGGACCGCCGCCGCGAACGCCGCGAGCTTGTCGGGATCCTTGCGTCCGGGGCGCAGCTCGACGCCGCTGGCCACGTCGACGGCGTACGGCCGCACGGCCGCGATCGCCTCGGCGACGTTGTCGGGGTTCAACCCTCCAGAGAGGATCATCGGCACCCGGCTGCGGCGGGCCCGCGCGATGTCCCACGCGAACGTCTTACCGGTTCCCCCGGGCAGGCCGGCGGTGTAGCTGTCGAGCAGGTGGTAGTCGGTGTGAAACGGGGCGAGCGCCTGGACGTCGGCGCCGCCGCGCACGCGAGCCGCCTTGATCACCTTGCACCCGGTCCGCCGTGCCGCCTCGGAGCAGTAGGCGGGGCCCTCGTCGCCGTGGAGCTGGAGCATCGTCAGGCCGACCGCGTCGGCCGTCTCGGCGACGTGGTCGAGCGTCGCGTTGACGAACACGCCGGCGATCTCCGCGCGCCGCTTGGCGGCCGCCGCGATCTCGACCGCGGCGCCCGGGGCGCAGCGCCTCGGCGACTGAGGCCAGAAGATCAGCCCGATCGCCCACGCGTCCAGGGAGATCGCGCGTTCGGCGTCTTCGAGCGAGGTGATCCCGCAGAACTTGATCTTGGTTGGTCCGGCGCTCACGACCACATCGTAGGGCGGCTCACCGCAGCGCCAGCGCGCGGCACGCGCTCTCGACGTCGGGCGATCGCATCAGCGCCTCGCCGATCAGCACGGCGTCGACTCCGGCCCGCGCGAGCTCGTCGAGCTCCGCGGCACGGCTGAAGCCCGATTCGGCGACCACGAGCGCGTGGCCGAGCACGCGCGGCAGCAGCTCGAACGTGCGCCGGGTGTCGACCTGGAGCGTCGTCAGGTCGCGGTTGTTGATCCCGATCACGGACGCGCCGAGCGCCAGCGCGGCGTCGAGCTCGCGGTCGTCGTGGACCTCGACCAGCGTCGCTGAGGCCCAGCTCCGTGCGCTTCGCGATGCAGCGCGGACAGCTCCGCCGGTGTCGAGCGCCGCGACGATCAGCAGGATCGCGTCCGCTCCGGCGGCGAGCGCCTCGTGCACCTGGTACTGGTCGACGATGAAGTCCTTGCGCAGGATCGGCAGCTCGGATGCCTGTCGGGCCGCGCGCAGATCGTCGCAGCGACCCGCCGAAGCTCGGGCCCTCGGTGAGGATCGACAGCGCAGAGGCGCCGCCGCGCTCGTATGCCCGACGACGTCCTCGAGCTCGAGGTCCGCCCGGATCGCGCCCGCCGACGGCGAACGGCGTTTGTGCTCGGCGATCACCGAGAGCCCGGGACGCGGCCAGCGCGTCGTTGAAGTCGCGAACGGATCATCGCGGCTGCCGCCGCTCGCCGGCTCGAGCGCCGGCAGCGGCACCGCCTCGCGGCGCCGGGCCACCTCCTCGCGCGTGGCGGCCACGATCGGTTCGAGCCCGTTCACGGCGCCAGCTCGCGCGTTCGCGCGCGACGAACCGCTCGAGCGCCGCGAGCGCCGCGCCGCTGTCGACCGCCCGCTCGGCCGCCCGCACGCCCTCCTCGAGTGTCCCGGCGCGGCCGCCGGCGTAGATCGCCGCGCCGGCGTTGAGGACCGCGAGGTCGCGGGCGGCGCCGTGCTCGCCGACGAAGATCGCCCGCGCGGTGCTGTGCGTTCTGCTCCGGGGTCGCCGCCGGGGATCTGCGTCGGCGGGTGCGCGCGCGAGCCCGAAGTCCTCGGGGATCACCATGTACGCGCGAGTTCCGCCGCCCCGCACCTCGACGACCCGCGTCGGCGCCGAGATGCTGAGCTCGTCGAGGCCGTCCTCGCTGGCGACGAGCAGCGCGTGCTCGGTCCCGAGCAGCGCGAGCGCGCCGGCCATCGTCTCGAGGTATGCCGCGTCGGAGACGCCGATCAGCTGGCGCGTCGCGCCGGCCGGATTCGTGAGCGGGCCGAGGAAGTTGAAGATCGTCCGGACCGCGAGCTGCGCGCCTGACTGCGATCACGTACCTGGTCGCCTGGTGATGCGCCGGGCGCGAACATGAACCCGAAGCCGACCTCGTCGATGCAGCGCGCCACCGCGTCGGGGTCGAGGTCGATCCGCGCGCCGAGCGCCTCGAGCACGTCGGCCGAGCCCGACAGGCCGGTCGCCGAGCGGTTGCCGTGCTTGGCCACCGTGCAGCCCGCGCCGGCGGCGATCAGCGCCGCGGTCGTCGAGACGTTGAACGTCCGCCGGCCTCCGCCGGTACCGGCGGTGTCGAGCAGGTCCTCGCTCGACGACGGACACCTGGGCGGCCAACGCGCGCATCGTCCGGGCCAGGCCGGCGAGCTCCTCGACGGTCTCGCCCTTGGTCCGGAGCGCCACCAGGAAGCCCGCGATCTGAACCTCGGACGCGTTCCCGGCCATGATCTCCGACAGCACCGCGGCGGCGTCCTCGAGGCTCAGGTCCTGGCCGCCGGCGAGCGTGTCGATCGCGCGTGTGAGCAGATCTGGGCCGTCGCTCATCGAACCCGCGCCAGAAAGTTCGCGAGCAGCTCGCGGCCCTGCTCGGTCAGGACCGACTCAGGGTGGAACTGCACGCCCTCGGCCGGCAGCTCGCGGTGGCGGACCGCCATCACGACCTCCCCCCCGCTCGCGCTGCTCTCGAGGCAGTCCGGAAGGTCCGGGTCGACGACCAGCGAGTGGTAGCGGCCGACCTCGAGCGGCTCGCGGCAGCCCGCGGAAGATCGTCCTGCCGTCGTGCTCGATCGTGGTCGTCTTGCCGTGGACGGGCTCGTGCTGGATCACCGTCCCGCCCCACGCCTGCACGAGCGCCTGGTGGCCGAGGCACACCCCGAGCGTCGGGATGTGCGCGATGGGGAAGCGCCGGACGGCCTCGAGCGAGATGCCGGCCTCGTTCGGCGTGCACGGCCCCGGCGAGACGATCACCCGGTCATAGCCGCGGACCAGCAGCTCGTCCACCGAGGCGTGGTCGTTGCGGACGACCTCGATGTCCGCGCCGAGCTCGCCCAGGTACTGGACCAGGTTGTAGGTGAAGCTGTCGTAGTTGTCGAGGACGAGAACCCGCATCCAGGCGAACGGTAACGAGCCCGGCAAAGCGAGCGGTCTCAGCTGAACTCGGGCGAGGTCCAGCCGGGCATGATCTCCGGCAGCCCGTCGCTGACCCGATCCGAGAACTCCGCCGGCCGCTTCTCGAGAAACGACGTGATCCCCTCGGCGGCGTCGTCCGAGCGCCCGCGGAAGTACATCCCGCGCGAGTCGGCGCGGTGCGCGAGCATCGGGTGCTCGGCCCCGAGCATCCGCCACATCATCTGCCGGGCCAGCGCCACCGACACCGGCGCGGTGTTCTCGGCGATCTCACGGGCGAGCGCGTGGGCGGCGTCGAGCAACTCGCCCGCCGGGTGCACGCTGCGGACGAGACCGCCCTCGAGCGCCTCCTCGGCTCCGAACACCCTGCCGGTGGCGACCCACTCCATCGCCCGGCTGATCCCGACCGCGCGGGGCAGGAACCAGCTCGAGCACGCCTCGGGAACGATTCCGCGGCGGACGAACACAAACCCGATCCGGGCGCTCTCGGACGCGAGGCGCACGTCCATCGGCAGCGTCATCGTCGCGCCGACTCCGACCGCGGGCCCGTTGATAGCGGCGATCACCGGCTTGGTGCAGTCGAAGATCCGGAGGGTGAGCCGTCCGCCGCTGTCGCGCGGCACCGAATCGGGGTCCTCCCGGTCGCGCTTGGTGAACGTCTCGCCACCGCGCTCGAGGTCGGCGCCGGCGCAGTACGCCCGGCCGGCCCCGGTGAAGATCACCGCGCGAACCGCGTCGTCGGCGTCCGCACGGTCGAGCGCGGCGTGCAGTTCGCTCGCCATCGTCTCGGTCCAGGCGTTCAGGCGGTCAGGGCGGTTCAGCGTGATCGTCAGCACGCCGCCGGCCAGCTCGGTGGTTATCTGCTCGAACTCCATGAGGCTCGCTCCTCTGTCTAAGGCCACTCGGGCTGACTCGCCGCGAGCGCGATCGCCTGCAGGACCGCGCGTGCCTTGGCCTCGGACTCGCGGTACTCGAACTCGGGCTTGGCGTCGGCGACGGTCCCGCCGCCGGCCTGAACGTGCGCTACGCCGTCCTTGACGACGACGGTGCGGATGTGGATGCAGGTGTCGAGATCGCCGGTGTAGCTGGCGTACCCGATCGCCCCGCCGTAGCCGCCGCGCTTGACCGGCTCGAGCTCGTCGATGATCTGCATCGCCCGGACCTTCGGGGCCCCCGACAGCGTCCCCGCCGGGAGCACCGAGCGCAGCGCCTCGAGCGCCCCCACGCCGTCGCGCAGACGTCCGATGACGCTCGAGACGATGTGCATCACGTGGCTGTAGTTCTCAACCGCCATGAAGCTCTCGACCTCGACCGATCCGTAGTCGCATACCCGGCCGAGGTCGTTGCGACCGAGGTCGACCAGCATCACGTGCTCGGCGCGCTCCTTGGGATCGGCCAGGAGCTCCTCGGCGATCCGGCGGTCCTCCTCAGCGGTGGCGCCGCGCGGTCGCGTGCCGGCGATCGGTCGCGTCGACACGCGCCGGCCGGCGACAGTGATCAGCGGCTCGGGGCTGGCGCCGGCGATCTCGAAGTCGCCGAAGTCGAGGAAGTACATGTACGGACTCGGGTTGACCGCGCGCAGCCCGCGATAGATCGAGAACGCCTCGACCGGAACGCGGCCTGACCAGCGCTGGGACGGCACCACCTGGTAGGCGTCCCCGGCGCGGATGTAGGCGATGATCCGGGCGACGTTCGCCTCGAACTGCTCGCGGGTCATGTTCGCGCCCAGCGGCGTCACCGTCCGGTCCCGCACCGGGGGCCTCGGGGGTCGCGGAATCGGGCCGGCGAGCCGCCACCGCACCTCCGCGATGGTCTCCGCGGCGCGCGCATAGGAGGCGTCGAGATCGTCGTCCACGTACACGTTGGCGATCACCGTGAGCGTGTGCTTGAGGTGGTCGAACGCGACCAGCGCATCCGTGAGCATCAGCGCCAGGTCGGGCAGCCCCACCGGATCGGGGTTGGGTGGGCCCAGCGGCTCGACCGTGCGGACGAGGTCGTAGGCGAACAGCCCGACGGCGCCGCCGGCGAACGGCGGGAGGTCGGGGAGCGGCGCGACCCGCAGCCGGCCGAGCTCAGCGCGGGCGAGCGCGTACGGGTCGCCGTCATCTCCGAGCGACCAGCGCAGCACCTTGCGCGGGCGAAAGCCGATGAACGAGTAGCGCCCGACGCGCCCCTGGTCGGCCGACTCGAGCAGGAACGAGTGGCTGCTCTCGCGCAGCTTGAGGAACGCGGACACCGGCGTCTGGCAGTCGTCGATGAACGTCTCGCGCAGCGGGATCAGGTTGTAGTCGCTCGCCAGCGCCCGCACCTGCGCGAGCGACGGCGTGACCCCGGCCGGGATCGCTTCAGGGCTTGCGACGGCCATCGAGCACCCGCTCGGCATCCGCAAGCGTCAGCCCGCGACCGCGGAGCAGGACCGCGACGTGGTAGATGACGTCGGCGGCCTCCTCGGCCAGGCGCTCGTCGGACTCCTCGCGAGCCGCTCTGACGACCTCCTCGGCCTCCTCCTGGACCTTCGCGCCGGCCAGCTCGGGGTCGTCGAGCAGCTTTGCCGTGTACGACCCCTCGGGCCTGGCCGACGCCCGCTCGGCGATCGTGCGCTCGAGCATCGGGAGCGTCTCGAACGGCGCGCCCGGGGTCAGCTCGCCCCGGTGAAAGCACGACCGCTCGCCGGTGTGGCACGCCGGGCCGGCGGGCTCGACGAGCGCGAGCAGCGCGTCCGCGTCGCAGTCGTAACGGATCGACCTGCACCGCGGCGTATTGCCGGACGTGGCGCCCTTGTGCCATAGCTCCTGCCTCGACCGGCTGAAGAAGTGGACCTCACCCCTCTCGCGCGTCAACCGCAGCGCCTCCGCGTTCATGTACGCGAGCGTCAAGACCTCGCCCGTCCGCCAGTCCTGGACGATGCACGGCACGAGGCCGCGCTCATCGAATGCGATCTCTGAGTCCTCCACCGGGGTGGCGGATTGTAGGTGCTCGCACCGGCCCGCCCACGCTGCCCGCCGCGGGGACGGGCAGGGTGGGCGGGCACTCGCTTACTAGGCGGCCTGCTCGAGGTACTCGGGCTCGATCTCGGCCTCGGCCACGATGGCGGGCTCCGATATCGCCTCGAGTGCTTGAGTCGGCCGCAGGAACACCAAGCCGATTGCGATCGCCGCGAGCACCAGCCCGGCGGCGATCGTGAACGCCAGGTGGTAGCCGTCGGTCAGCGCCGTGGCGTTCGACGCGCCGTGCGCGAGCAGCGACCCCGTCCGGGTGCTGGACAGGGTTGCGAGCACCGCCAGCCCGAGCGCGCCACCGACCTGCTGGGTCGTGTTCACCAGCCCGGAGGCGAGTCCCGAGTCCTCGGGCGTCGCACCCGACATCGCGAGCGTCATCAGCGCCGGGAACACGAGCCCCGCCCCGACGCCGAGCAGCAGCATCGCCGGCAGCAGGTCCGTCACGTAGGCGGCGTTCGCGGGCGCGCTCCGGAACACGAGCAGTCCCGCGGCCACGAGCGCCAGGCCGCCGATCAGCGTCGGCTTGGCGCCGAACCGCGTCATCAGTTGCGCCGCGAATCGCAGCGACAGCGCGGCGATTCCGAGCGCGACCGGCAGGAACGCCAGGCCGACCTCGATCGCGTCGTAGCGCAGCACCCGCTGCAGGTACAGCGCGCCGAGGAAGAACATCCCGAAGATCCCGGCGACCATCAGCATCTGCATCAGGTTCGCGACCGTGACCGTCCGTGAGCGGAACACGCGCAGCGGGATCAGCGGACTTGCAGCGGTGGCCTGGCGGACGATGAACGCCGCCAGCAGCGCGACCGCGACCCCGCCGAAGCCGAAGCGTGTGCGCACTCCCCCAGCCGTAGTTGCTCGCCTCGACGATCGTGTAGACGGCGAGCATCAGCGACGACACCAGCAGCACTGCGCCCGGTGCGTCCGCGCCCCGGTCCAGGCCAATTCCGCGGTCGTTCGGCAGCAGTCGCGTGGCGAACACGCCGGTCGCGATCCCGATCGGGACGTTGACGAAGAAGATCCAGTGCCAGTTGATCGCCTGCGTTAGCACGCCGCCGGCGAGCAGGCCGATCGCGCCGCCGGCCGCGGCCACGAAGCTGTAGACGCCGATCGCCTTGGCCTGCTCGGACGGCCTCGGGAACATCGTCACGATCATCCCGAGGATCACGGCAGAGGTCATCGCCCCGCCGACGCCCTGGACGAATCGCGCGCCGATCAGCATCGCCTGGCTATCGGCCAGCCCGCAGACGAGCGAGGCCGACGTGAACACCGTCAACCCGGCGAGGAAGATCCGGCGGCGCCCGATCAGATCGCCCAGCCGGCCGACGAGCAGCAGCAGCCCGCCGAACGCGATCAGGTACGCATTGACCACCCACGCCAGATCCGACTGCGAGAAGTGCAGGTCGGTCTGGATCGACGGCAGCGCCACGTTCACGATCGTCTGGTCGAGGATGATCATCAGGAATCCCGCGCACAGGACCACGAGCGCGATCCAGCGATTTCGGTCGGGGGTGGTCGTGGCCAACGGTGGGTGGGACGTCTCGTTCATCGGCTTCATGGCTCCTTGCTCCTCAAGTTCGGACCGTTCGAGATAGAACCGTAGCAGACGATCTTGTAGTAGACGATCTGCTGCGGTCGTTACCCAGTCTGAGCTGCGACGCCCGCCGCCACATCGGGCGTTCGGTCCGGATCTCGGGCGGCGAGGCCTTAGCCCGACGCTGAGGTGGCCTTACGAGAAATCAGGCGCGGCGGCGCACCGGCTGTGCGCATGCCGCCGGCTCGGCCAGACGGCCACACGCGAGCGTGCCGAGCGCATGCAGGAAGACCTGGCGCTCTTCTGGCTCCAGCACGCTCAGCACGTCGTCGCGGACCCGGTCGAGGACCTTGTCCGCCTCGCGTACGAACCGCTCACCCTCGTCGGTCACGCGGATCACGCGCGCCCGTCGGTCGATCCTCGACCGTTCCCGATCGGCGAGGCCGGCCATTTCGAGCTCGTCCACGGTCACGACCATGGTGGTCTTGTCGAGGCCCACCATCCGGGCGATCTCGGTCTGGGTGAACTCGCCCGTCATCGCCGTGGCCAGCACCGAGTGCTCCCGTGGCGAGATCCCGAGTTCCTCTAGCGCTGCGGTGAACTCGGTCGTCAGCCCGTGGCTGGCCCGCGAGAGCAGCCAGCAGAGATCGGACGCGAGCGGCGACCGGGGCTGGTGCGGCTTCGGTGGCGGGTGTGCCCATGATCACAAGGATAGTCCGCTTCGCGGATTATCTTGCAACGGAGTAGTTTGCGCGCGTCCACTCGGGCGGCACCAGACGATTCCCGCCAAGCTATTCGATCCCAAGGCGGTCGAGCAGCCGCTCGTCGGCCCGCCAATGTCGGCGCACGCGCACCTTTAGCTCGAGGTGGACGCGGCCTCCCAGCTCTCGCTCGATCGAGCGTCGCGAGGCGATCCCGATCGACTTCACCATCTGACCGCCGGCGCCGATCAGGATCCGCTTCTGCGACTCGGTCTCGGCCAGGATCACAGCCTCGATCCGGATCAGCTCGCCAGCGCCCGGCCCGCCGGTGCCAGACCCGCCGGAGTAGTCGACCGATTCGATCGCGACCTCGACGGAGTGGGGCACCTCCTCGCGGGTGCGCGCCAGCACCTGCTCGCGCACCATCTCGGCGAGCCGCACCGACTGGGTCTGGTCCGAGCGCTGCTCGGGCTCGAAGTAGAACGGGCCGGCCGGGAGCAGCGATACCAGGCAGTCGACGAGCGGCGGCAGGCCCGCGCCCGTCGCCGCCGAGACCGGAAACACCTCCTCGGCGAGGTCGAGATCGGCCGCGGCCTGGAGCGCGGACGCCGTACCCGAGCGGTTCGTGCGATCGACCTTGTTGATCGCGATCACGACCGGCACCCGAGCCGGCCGCAGCAGCCCCGCGATGAACCGATCCCCCGGGCCGACGCCTTCCTCGGCGTTGATCACGAACAGGCAGGCGTCGGCGTCCTTGAGCTCGTGCTCGACGCGGCGCTGCATCCGTTCGGTGAGCGCGTCCCGCGGGCGCTGGACGCCCGGCAGGTCAACCAGCACGAGCTGCCAGCCGGGACCGTTGGCGACGCCGCGAATCGCCCGGCGCGTGGTCTGCGGCTTGTCGGAGACGATCGCCACCTTCGCGCCGACGACCGCGTTCGCGAGCGTCGACTTGCCCACGTTGGGACGGCCGGCCAGCGCGACGAAGCCAGAACGCGTCGGCGTGCTCACTGCGCCCAGCGCAGCAGCTCGGCCTGGAGCGCGAGCATCTCGCCGTCGTCGGTCTCGTGATCCATGCCGGTGAGGTGGAGCGCGCCGTGTACGACCGCCTCGCGCAGGTCAGCCGTGTGCTCCGGGCAGATCACGATGTCGCCGAGCTCGCGCGGCCCGGCGCTGGCGCCGTCGCCGTCGATCGCGAACGACAGCACGTCGGTGGGCTCGTCGATCTGGCGATGCTCGCGGTTTAGCTCGCGGATTCGCTCGGCGTCGACGAACTCGATCGCGACGTGGCCGTCCTCGATGCCTGCCGAGGAGATCGCGAGCGCGCACAGGCCCTTGAGCTCTCCCGCGGTCGGGAACCGCAGCTCGTCGGTGACCGGGACGTCGACCGCGATCCCCTCGATCCCGATGACCTCGATCTCGAGCAAAACCGTTGTTCCGCCTAGCCCCGTGGGGTCGCCGCGCGCGGGCGCAGCTCGGGCGCGGCGCGCTGGGAGTGCTCGCTGTAGGCCGCGACGATCTGGCGCACGAGCTTGTGGCGCACGACGTCCTCCTCGCCGAAGCGGACGAACTCGATCCCCTCGACGTCCTTGAGGATGTCGGCGACGACGATGAGCCCCGAGTGCTGGTCACGCGGCAGATCGATCTGGGTGATGTCGCCCGTGACGACCATCCTCGAGTTGAAGCCGAGGCGGGTCAGGAACATCTTCATCTGCTCGGGACTGGTGTTCTGCGCCTCGTCGAGGATGATGAAACTGTCGTTCAGCGTCCGGCCGCGCATGAATGCCAACGGCGCCACCTCGATCACCCCACGCTCCAGATGCTGGGACACGCGATCGGGCTCGAGCATGTCGTGGAGCGCGTCGAACAGCGGCCGCAGGTAAGGGTCGACCTTGGCCATCAGGTCGCCGGGGAGGAACCCGAGACGCTCGCCGGCCTCGACCGCGGGCCGGGTGAGGATGATCCGGTTGACCTCGCGCCGGCTGAGCGCGGCCGCCGCCAGCGCCACCGCGAGGAACGTCTTGCCGGTGCCGGCGGGGCCGATCCCGAACGTGATCGTGTGGTTTCGGATCGAGTCGACGTAGCGCTTCTGGTTGACGGTCTTCGGGGAAACCTTGGTGGCGCGGTGGCGCCAGACCACGTCGTCGAGGATCGCGCCGGGCGACTCGTGGGCGTCGAGCGCGCGCGTGACCGCCTCGATCGTCCCGGGCGCGATCTCGTGGCCCTGGACGATCAGGTCCGAGAGCTCGTGCACGACCGCGGCGGCGGCGTCGACCGCCGCATCCTCGCCGTCGAGCGTCAGCACGTTGCCGCGCAGGAACACGTCGCAGTCCAGATGTCCCTCGAGCGCCCGCAGGACCGTGTCCTTGCTGCCGGCCAGCTCAGCGGCGATCGCGTTCTCGAGCTCTACCTGCCTACGCAACCCACCCCGCCCTGGTCGTCGGTGGATCTCACCTCGATGCTCCACCCACTAGAACCTCGCGGACGCGAGCCGACGCCCGCTTGCCGTCGGCACGCCCCTCGGCCCTGGCCATAACGGCCTTCATCACCTGCCCCATGTCCTTGGGGTCGCTGGCGCCGGTCTCGGCGATCGCGGCCTCGACGATCGCGTCGAGCTCCGCATCGTCGAGCTCGGTGGGCAGATAACCCTCGATGATCCTGGCCTCCGCGTCCTCGCCCTCGGCGAGCTCGGGTCGGCCGGCGTCGCGAAACTGCTCGGCCGCCTCGAGGCGGCGCTTACGCTCGCGCCGCAACACCGCCAGCTCGTCGGTCCCGCCGTCCTTGGCCGCCTTCTGCAGCTCGGACAGGACCAGCCGCAACGCGCTGACGCGTTCCTTGTCGCGGGCCTTCATTGCGCTGGTCATATCGCCGCGAACCTGATCGATGAAGCTCACACCTTCAGGATAGCCCCGCCGTATCGCGTGACTCGCACCGTATGCCGTCCGCCTGCAGCTCCAAGCATGCGACGTCGATGATCTCACCTCGCGCGGCGGCGCCGCCGGGCAGATAGCAACGGGTGTAGTCGGCGGTGTAGCCCGAGCACTGGGTGTCGGCCACCTTGTCGACCAGCACGCGCTCGCCGCCGCCGAGCTTGGTCGTGCGGTGGTGGCGCGAGCGGACCTCCGAGCGCCCGCGGAGCTCGCGCGAGCGGCGCTTCTTCTCCTCGGGGGGCACGCGGTCCCCGAGCGCCTCCGCGACGGTGCCCGGCCGCGGCGAGTACGAGAACGTGTGGACCCTGGTGATGCCCGCGGCGTCGACCACCTCGAGCGTCCGCTCGAACGCCTCGTCGGTCTCGCTCGGGAAACCGACGATCACGTCGGTCGTGACGTTGACGTGCGGCACGGCCGCGTGCAGCGCCGCGATGATCTCGAGATACTCGCCGGCGTCGTAGTGGCGGCCCATCGCCCGCAGCACCTCGTCGTCCCCCGATTGCATCGGAACGTGGAGGTGCGGGCACACCTTGGGCTCGGTCGCGAGCGCCTCGAGCAGCGAGTCCTTGACGTGGATCACCTCGACGCTCGACAGCCGCACCCGCTCGACGCCGGGCACCCGCGCCACCTCGACCATCAGTTCGCCGAGCTCGAGCCCGCGTTCGGGGTCGCGGTAGTCGCCAACGCTGATGCCGGTCATCACCATCTCCGGCTGGCCCTCCTGCACCCGCCGGCGAGCCTCTTCGAGCACCGCCGACCCCGGCCGCGAGCGCGCCTCGCCGCGGACCGTGGGGATGATGCAGTAGGCACAGCGGCAGTCGCAGCCGTCCTGGATCTTGATGAAGCCGCGGGTCCGGGCGGCGGGTTCGGGCCCCGGGCGGGCGGCCGACTGGCGGCCCCGCGACTGGCGGGCCAGCGACTGGCGGGCGAGGACGTCGTGATCCAGGTCGGCGCAGCCCCCCAGGCCGGCCGCCATCTGCTCCGCCACGTCTTCGGCGGAACCCACAAACGTCCTCACCCGCTCGTCGATCGCACGGAACTGCGCCGCGTCCAGATTCGCCGCGCATCCCGACACGAGTACCTCACCGGCTGAGCGGAGCGACCGCCTGACCGACTGGCGCGACTTCGCCTCCGCCTCGCTCGTGATGCAGCAAGTGTTGATTACGTGCAACTCCGCCTCGTCCTCCGGAGCCTCGACGTGCCCGGCGGCGAGCAGCGCCCGCCGGGCGATCATCGCGTCAGCTTGCGAGACCTTGCAGCCGAGGAACTTGACGGCGAACGACGCCACGGTGGCCGCACGTTAGCGCGGCCACCATGGGCGTCTATGCGTCAGTTGAGTCGCACACCCGCGACCGGCGGATTTTCGTGCTCCTCATGCGCAGCTTCATGTCGCGGTGTCCTCGAACCGGCGCGCGGAGCGAGGAGGAAGGACTCATGCGCAAATCCAGCCCGAGGCTTGGGTCGCGGCACCACCACGTCGAGGAGCAGGCCACCGAGCGTCACGCCGATCGCGAGTGGGTTGGGCAACTGGGTTCACCTCCTTTGTCAAGTTTCGTTCGTTTCCCGTATCGCAACGTCGCGGTCAAGGATGCGGCAGCAGGGCGCCCCCGACATCGGCCCGGTGGACAAGATCTGGCGGGCGCGCGTTGTCCACGGTGGCGCGGGGTCAGCGCCGGCGGGCGTTGTCCACGGTGGCGCCGCTCAGCGCCGGCGCTCGAGCAGCAGCGCGGCCCACTCGCCGGACTCGCGGCGACCAGCCTCGTCCAGCCCGAGCGGCCTGAACGCCTCCGCAACCTCGTCCGCCTCGCCGACCAGCAGGCCGCTCGCGATCACGATCTCCGGGAGCGATCCCGGCGCGCGCGCCGCCGCCAGCCGCGACGCCCAGGTCAGCAGCAGCGGCCCCAGCAGGTTGGCCGCCACCGTCGGCGCGGACGCCACCGCGTCGCTCCGAAGGTCGTGCCGCCCCACCTCGATCCGCACGCCGTTCACGCGCGCGTTGTCCACGGCGGCCTCAACGCTCGCCGGGTCGTAATCGAGCGCCAACACCGGATCCCACCCCAGTCTCGCCGCCGCGATCGCCAGCACCCCCGACCCGCAGCCCAGGTCGAGAAACGGACCCCGGGCTTCGCGCGCCGCAATCTCGAGCATCAGCTCGAGGCACAGCCGCGTAGTCGCGTGGGCGCCGGTCCCGAACGCCTGGCCCGGGTCGATCACCAACTCGACCTCCGCCCCGACGGGCGGCACCCACGGCGGCCGGACCACGAGCCGGCTGCCGAGCACGAGCGGCTGGTGGAACTCGCGCCACCGCTGATCCCAGTCGTCCGCGATCTCTGACGTGTGCACCTCGACCAGGGCCTCGCCGGCGGCCGCGGTCAGGTCCGGCAGCGCCGGCAGCTCCCCCGGCGCCCCATACACCGCGTACTCGACCACACCGGGGCCGATCGATACCTCCTCGACCCCGCCGGGCGCCAACTCGAGCAGCTCGGCGAGCACGATCTCGGCCTGCTCGCGCTCGACCCGGACCGCGAGCCGGAGCACCGGACTCAGTGCCCGCCGAAGGCCCGCCGCAATTTCCCGAACACGCCCTCGTCGCTGCGAAGGTTGTGCTCGGTCATCGAGTCGGCCAGCCGCTGGGCCAGCTCGCGCTGCTCCTTGGTCAGGTGGCGCGGGACGACGACGTTGACGACGACCCGCAGGTTGCCGGTGTGGCGCCCCCGCAGGGCCGGCATGCCGGCGCCGCGAACTATCAGCGTCTCGTGCGGCTGCGTACCGGACGGGATCTCGACCTCGACCGGCTCGCCGTCGACGGTCTCGACCTGGACCGTCGTGCCGAGCGCCGCCTGGGGGGCGGCGACGTCGACCGCGGTCACGAGATCGTCGCCGTCGCGCACGAACCGGGGATCCTCGCGAACTTGAATCAGCACATACAAGTCGCCAGGCGGGCCGCCGTGGTCGCCGGCGTGGCCGCGGCCGGCGATCCGGATCCGCTGGCCGTCGGCGATGCCGGCGGGGACGTCGACCTTGACCTTCGGGCGCTCGACCTTCCGGCCCCGCCCCTTGCAGACCTTGCACGGATCGCGCGCGACCTTCCCGGCGCCGTGGCAGACGTCGCAGGCGGTCGTTCGCATCATCTGTCCGAACGGCGTGCGCGACACCGCCCGGAGCTGGCCGCTGCCCTGGCAGCGCGGGCACGTCTCGATCGGCGTCCCCGGCTCGGCGCCGTTGCCGTGGCAGTGCTCGCACAGCGCCACGGCCTCGTAGCTGACCTCGACCTTGGCGCCGCGGGCCGCCTCGGCGAGCTCGATCTCCGCCGCGACCGCGACGTCGCCCCCCTGGATCGGTCCGCCGGCGCGGCCGCCGCTCATCCCGAACAGGTCGCCGAACGCGCCGCCGCCGCCGAAGAACGCCTCGAAGATGTCCGCTACCGAGCCGGCATCGAAATTCGGCGCGTACCCACCGCTGCGCAGCCCCTCGCGGCCGTAGCGGTCGTACGTGGCGCGGCGCTCGGAGTCCGAGAGGACCTCGTACGCCTCGGCGGCCTCCTTGAACTTCTCCTCGGCGTCGGGGTCGTGCCGGTTGACGTCGGGGTGAAGCTCGCGAGCCAGACGCCGGAAAGCCTTCTTGATCGTCGCGTCGTCGGCGTCGCGCGTGACGCCGAGAACCTCGTAGTAATCCCGGGTGCTACTCATCGCTCACCGTCCGCCGCTCACCAGTCATCGCTCGTCGTAGACCTCGGCGATGAAGCTCGACAACTGCGAGGCCGCGGCGCGGACCGAAGCGATCGCGTGGCCGTAGTCCATCCGCAGCGGGCCGATCACCGACACGGTCCCGAGCCGGCGCTGCGGCAGCCCGTAGCCGGCGGCCACGAGCACCACCGAGCGCAGGCCGGGCACGCCGCTCTCGGCGCCGATCCGGACGAGCACGTCGCGCTCATTCAGCGCCGACTGCAACACTCCGAGCAGGGCCACGCGGCGCTCGAGCATGTCCATCAGCGCGTTCAGCTCGGACACCTCGCCGAGCCGATCGAGGCGCAGCAGACGCGAGGTGCCCTCGAGGTACACGGCGTCGTGCACTCCGTCCTCGAGCTCGGTGAACACCGGCGCCAGCGCGTCGAGGAACTCTGACTCCGAGCGTGACAGCGACGGGTCGTGGAGGCGCTTCTGAAGGATCCGAGCCCCGAGCCCGAGACCGACCATTCGCTCGTTCAGATAGCTCGCCGCCCAGTCGGCCAGACCCGGATCCACGGGACGACCGAACGTGAACAGCCGCTTGGTGACGCCGCCGGTCGAGGTGATCACGACGACCATCAGCACCTGCGGCTGGAGCAGCAGCACCTCGACGTGGCGGATCGTCGACGTCTCGATCGGCGGGGCGGTGACGATCGCGAGCAGATTCGTGATCTGCGAGAGCGTCTCCGTCGTGACCCGCATCGCCTCGTCGAGCTCGCGGCGCACGAGCGACAGCGACAGCTGCGGGTGGGCGGGGGCCAGATCTTTCGCCGGCAGCAGCCGGTCGACGAAGTACCGGTAGCCGGCCTCGGTCGGCACGCGGCCAGCGGACGTGTGCGGGTGCGCGAGCAGGCCCAGCTCCTCGAGGCTCGCGAGCTCGTTACGGATCGTCGACGGGCCCCACTGGACATCCACCGCCAGCGCCTTCGAGCCCACGGGCACGCCGGCGTCGAGGTATTCCTCGACGACCTTGCGCAGCACGAGCTCCTGGCGTGAAGTGAGCATCAACCCCTGATTGTAGGTCGGGCGCTCGCGCTCCCCGACCGTTCCCGCGGCCGGGATCTTCGGTCAGTCGACTGAGATTTCCGCGACCGCGTTGCGGATGATCCGGTGTCCCGACTGCTCAGCCTCCGAGTCGACGACCGCGACCCCGTCCTGCACCGTGCGGACGGCGCCGCTGACGACGATCGGCTCCTCCATCCGTCCCATGCCGCGGAACTGCACCGACAGCCGCCTGAGGCCCTCGGGGCCGCCGGCGGCGTCCGTGTGCGCGCGGGCCACCTGCGCCATCGTCCAGAGGCCGTGGAGGATCCGGCCGGGCAACCCGACCGACTGGGCGAACTCCTCGTCGATGTGGATCGGGTTGAAGTCGCCCGACGCGCCCGCATAGCGCACGGTCACGAACCGGTCCGGGGTGACCTCGAGGTGGACCGGATCGCCCGTCCCGAGCTTCACGACTCCTCCCTCACGAGGTTCGTCCAGAGGCCCGTGCAGACGGTCTCGCCGTTCTGGTTGCGCGAATCGGTCTCGAACACGTAGAAGATCATCCCGCCCCGCGTCCTGATGTCCTTGACCGTGGTCGTCGTGCCGATCTCGTCGCCGGCGACGACGACGGGGCCCCAGCGGAACTCCTGGCCGCCGTGCAGCATCCTCGGGAAGTCGATTCCAACCTCGGGGTCGAACAGCGCGGGCGTGACCGACCGCCCGGCGTAGACGACCGCGAACATCGGCGGCGCGACGACGTCGGCGTACCCGGCGGCCCGGGCGGCGTCGACGTTCAGGTACAGCGGGTTGGTCTCCCCCACCGCGTGCGCGTACTCGCGGATCTTCTCGCGGCCGACCGCGTAGGTCGTTGCCGGATACGTCTTGCCGATCGCGTCGGTGTTCACGGCCACGGCCGCGGAGTCTAATCGCGGTCAGATGATCACGGGCACGGCGCCGCCGTCGACCGACCACGACGCGCCGGCGACGTTCGAGGCCGGCTCCGAGCACAGGAACACGATCACGTCGGCGATCTCCTGCTCGGTGCCGAGCCGCCCGATCGGCTGGCGGGCGGCGACGGACGCGAGCACCTCCTCGCGCGTTCCTCCTCGCGCGCGGGCGTTCTGGTCAGCGAGACCGCCCTCCGACAGCCACAGATCCCCGCCGATCGGCCCCGGCGAGATCGAGTTCACGAGCACGCCTCGCCCAGCCCACAGGTCCGCGAACGCCCGCGACAGCGACAGCTCCGCCGCCTTGGTCACCGAGTAGGCCATGTTCGTCGACGACGGCCGCTTCCCCGACGACGAGCACACGTTGACGATCCGCCCCCACCCGCGCTCCGCCATCGCCGGCGCCGCCGCGCGCATCAGCCGCATCGGCGCCATCACGTGCAGCTCCCACTGCGCCTGCCACTCCTCGTCGGTCAGCTGCTCGAGCGAGCGCACCGCGCTCGTGCCGGCGCCGTTGACGAGCGCGTCGATCCGGCCGAAGCGCTCGAGGCACGCCTGCACCGCACGCTCGCCGGCGTCGACGTCGGTGACGTCGAGCGCCAGCGGCTCACCCTGGCCGCCCGCACGCTCGCATTCCTCGGCGAGCTTCGTCAGCGCCTCCGAGCGCCGGCCGAGCAGCAGCACCGAGGCGCGCTCGCGCGCGAGCGACACCGCGACCGCCCTCCCGATGCCCCCCGACGCGCCGGTGACAATGCAGGCACGATCGCGCAGGCCGAGGTCCATACTTGGTGATTGTTCCATGGCGATAAGCACCGAGAACGGCGACGCCGGCGCCGCGATCATCCGCACGGACGGCCTGACGAAGGTCTATCCGGGCACCGATTTCAAGGCCGTCGACGGCCTCGACCTGAGCATCGAGGCGAGTGAGATCTTCGGGCTGCTCGGGCCGAACGGAGCCGGCAAGACCACGACCGCCGGGATGCTGACCACGCGCGTCGTCCCGACCGCCGGCAGCGCCCACGTCGGCGCGGTCGACGTGATCGCCCACCCCGCGCTCGCCAAGCAGCTGATTGGGATCGTCTCCCAGCAGAACACGCTCGACCGGCAGCTGACCGTGTGGGAGAACCTGTACTTCCACGGCCGGCTGTTCGGGATCCCGGCGCCCGAGTCGCGGCGGATCTCGGACCGGCTGCTCGAGCAGTTTCACCTCAGCCGCTGGGCCAAGGCGTCGGTGTACGCGCTGTCGGGCGGGATGGCGCAGCGGCTGATGGTCGCGCGCGCGATCTTCCACCGGCCGGCGGTCCTGTTCCTCGACGAGCCCACCGCCGGGCTCGACCCCCAGAGCCGGCTCGCGCTGTGGGAGATCCTCGGCGAGCTGAACGCCGAGGGGCAGACGATCATGCTGCTCACGCACTACATGGAGGAGGCCGACCGGCTGTGCAACCGGGTCGCGATCATGGATCACGGCAAGATCCTCGCGCTCGACACCCCGGCCGCGCTCAAGCAGTCGGTGGGCGCGGACACGATCGTCACCGTCAAGGCCTCGGGTGACGGGGACGAGCTGGCGCGGGCGCTCGAGCTCGGCGTCGAGGGCGTCACGCGCACGCGCGTGATCGAAGACCCGGCCACGCCCGGCGTCGAGCTCCACGTCAAGGGCTCCGAACGGATCATCCCGCGCGTCGTGTCCGCGGCCGAACGGGGCGGGTTCGAGCTCGTCGACCTGTCGGTGGCCGAGCCCACGCTCGAGACCGTGTTCATCACCCTGACCGGAAAGGACCTGCGCGAATGACCGCCACGAGCCCCCGTGTCGAGGAGCCTCAGGCGCCGGCGATCGCCATGACGCCGACGCGCTCGACGTTCGCGGCGAGCCGCGCCGCGCTGTGGGCGCTGGTCACGCGCGACCTGCTCGTGCTCCGCAAGCACCTCGGCGAGTTCGTCCTGCGCACGCTGATCCAGCCGTTCCTGCTCGTGTTCGTGTTCCTGTACGTGTTCCCGACGATCGGCCAGGGGATCGGCGGCGGACGCGGCCCGGTAGCCGAGTCGGCATTCGCCACCGTGCTGGTCGCCGGCGTGGTCGGGATCTCGATCATGTTCCAGGGGATCCAGGCGGTCGCGCTGCCGATGTCGACCGAGTTCGGCTACACCCGCGAAATCGAGGACCGGGTCCAGGCGCCGTGCCCGATCTCGCTGGTGGCGATGGCCAAGGTGCTCTCGGGCTCGGTGCAGGGGCTGCTGGCCGCGCTGATCGTGTTCCCGATCGCGGCGGTCGTCCACGCCACCGGCGTCAACGCGCACCTGCAGGTGCACTGGTGGGTGGTGATCACGCTGATCCCACTCGCGTGCCTGGCGATGACCTCGCTCGGCCTGGTCCTCGGCACGAGCTTCGAGCCGCGCAACATCGGCCTGATGTGGGGCTTCGTCGTGCTGCCGCTGACGTTCCTCGGCGGCACCTACTACCAGTGGACGAAGCTCGCCCCGGTGCAGGTCTACGGCTTCCACTGGCTCCAGACGATCGTGCTGATCAACCCGCTGATTTACGTCACCGAGGGCATGCGCGCCGGGCTGACGCCGTTCTCGCACATGCACCTGTTCATCATCTATCCGGTGCTGATCGGCTTCAGCGCGTTCTTCCTGTGGCTGGGGCTGCGGAACTTCCGCCGGCGCGTCCTCGTTTGACCGCGGGGCCCCGGGGGTCGTTAGTCGCCCGGGATCTCGGCACCCACCGGTGCGCCCCGGCGCTCGTACTCCTCGTACAGCTCACGCCAATCGCCGCCGACGCCCGTGACCGCCGGCCCGTCCTCGCCGGCGACGAACCGCTCGAGGCGGTCGAGGCACACGTGCCAGCCGGCGGCGTCGCGGGCGGCCTTGTCGCGCGTCCCGAGCGCCACCGTGAGTCGCAACGTACATCCCGTACCGCCGTCGAGCGGTTCGAGCTCGAACCGCAGATGGTCCTCGTGGCCGGGCGGGCCCCAATTAAAAGCGAACGAGCGTGGGGGATCGAGCTCGGTCACCTCGCCTGGCATCGAGTTCGACCCGTCGGGGAGCGTGTACCCCTCGAACGTGAACTTCATCTTCCCCCCGACGCGGAGGTCCGCTTCCACCGCAGACGGGAACCAATGCTCGAGCTCGTCTGGCTCGGTGATCGCCTCCCACACGCGATCCACCGGGTGCGACAGCCGCCGCTCGAAGGTCAGCGTCGGCCGGTCCGCGATCGTGATGTAGCTCCCGTACATGGTCACTCCTCCGAGTCAGGTGTTGAGGTGCGGTCGAGGTGCCGTTCGAGGGCGTCGAGGCTGCGCTCCCACGCCTGCCGGTACGGCTCGAGCCACGCGTCGAGCTCCACCAGCGGGCCGACGTCCAGCGCGTAGATGCGCTGCTGTCCCTCGATGCGCGAGGTCACCAGGCCGGCGTTTCGTAGCACCCGCAGATGCTTGGACGTCCCGGGCTGGGTCAGGCCGGTGCGCGCCACGAGCTCCCCGACTGGCCGCGGGGACTCGCGCAGCAGCTCGAGCATGGCGCGACGGTGGGGATCGGCGAGTGCGGACCACGAGGACGGCATGCACACATATAACCATCCGGATATATATCTGTCAAGGCATGCGATGGTTAGGAGCCCGCCCACACCGCCCACCCGCCCACGCGGGACCCGGCCCGATTGGCCCAGCTCGTCGCCTCGGTACGCTTGTGAGCGGCTGGCGGGCACGGTAGCCTCGTCGGCGACACAAGCGGATACTCAGGCGGCAAACGAGGAGCAACAGCGAGATGGCTAGGCGAGCGACCCTGAGGGCATCGGACGCTGACCGTGAACAGGTCGCGGAGCGACTGCGGCATGCCGCCGGCGAAGGTCGGATCGTGTCCGAGGAGCTCGAGGAGCGCCTCGAGGCCGTGTTCTCCGCGCGCACCTACGGCGAGCTCGACGCGGTTGTCGCCGACCTCCCCGGGACGACGACTGTTCATCGGCGCGAGCGGTCGCTGCCGATCCTGCGCGCCGGCCCGCTGCCGATCGTCGCGCTGGTCTTCCTGCTGCCGGTGATCGTGTCGATGCTGATCGCGGCGGTGGTCGTGATCACGACGCTGTTCACGGCGTGGGCGCTCGTGCTGGCCCTGGGCTGGTGGGTGTTCGGCCAGCACCGTCGCTACGGCCCGCACGGCAGGCGCTCGCTGCATCCGTACGGCCGCTGGCCCGCGGGGCGTCCCGGCGGCCCGAGGCCGCGGCCCTGGGTCTGACCCTGACCAGAGATCCCTATCAGGTCCTGGGCGTCGGCCGCGACGTCTCCGACGAGGATCTTCGCTCCGCCTACCGCCGCCTGGCCCAGCTCCACCATCCCGACCACAACGGCGGCTCGGTCGAGGCCGCGCGCCGGTTCGAGGAGATTCAGGACGCCTACGCGGAGATCGTAAGCCGCCGGCAGAAGGCGCCGCGCACCACCCAGGCGACCTCGCGGGTCAACGTCGATCCGGCGGTCGAGGCCCGGCTCGCCGACCTCGAGCGGGACATCCGCCAGGTGGCGAACGCCGCCCGCGAGCGAGCGCAGCGCGCAGCGCGCGAGGCGAAGGCCAGCCGCGAGCGGCCATCGGACGAGGAGCTCGGATACGTCCACACCGACGACACGATCGGCAAGATCCTCGCCGACGCGCGCGAGGAGTTCTCCCGCCGGCTGGGCGACGCGCAAGAGGAGCCGGTCACGCATCGAGCCGCCGACCTGCTCGACGACCTCGCGTCGTGGCTCAAGCGCGACCCCGGATCGAGCGACGAGACCAAGAAGCAGTCGCGCAAGCCCACCTGAGAATCGGCGAAGCCCGGCCGGCTAGCTCTTCTCGCCGAGCTCGAGCACGGACAGGAACGCCTCCTGGGGCACCTCGATCCGGCCGACCTGCTTCATCCGCTGCTTGCCGCGCTTCTGCTGCTCGAGCAGCTTGCGCTTGCGCGTGATGTCGCCGCCGTAGCACTTCGCGATCACGTCCTTGCGGTACGCCTTGATCGTCTCGCGGGCGACGATCCGCGAGCCGATCGCCGCCTGGATCGGCACGTCGTACTGCTGGCGCGGGATCGTCTTGCGTAGCCGCTCGGCCAGCATCCGTCCGGCTTCGTAGGCCTTGCTCTTGTGGACGAGCATCGACAGCGCGTCGACGGGGTCCCCGGCGAGCAGGATGTCGAGCTTGACCAGATCCGACTCGCGTAGACCGATCAGCTCGTAGTCGAGAGAGGCGTAGCCGCGCGTGCGCGATTTGAGCTGGTCGAAGAAGTCGAGCACGATCTCGGCCAGCGGCAGGTCGTAGGTCAGCTGCACGCGCTCGGAGGACAGGTAGTGCAGGCCGGCGTGGTCGCCGCGCCGCTCCTGGCACAGCTCCATGATCTGGCCGATGTACTCCTTCGGGGTCAGGATCGAGGCTCGGATGTAGGGCTCGCGGACGACCGCGACGCGCGTCGGTTCGGGCATGTCGTTGGGGCTGTGCACCGGGATCGTCTCGCCGTCGGTGAGCGTGACCTCGTACTCGACGCTCGGCATCGTCGCCAACAGCTCGAGGTCGTACTCGCGCTCGAGCCGCTCGCGGACGATGTCCATGTGGAGCAGCCCGAGGAAGCCGCACCGGAACCCGAACCCGAGCGCGTCGCTCGTCTCCGGCTCCCAGCTGAGCGCGGCGTCGTTGAGGCTCAGCTTCTCGAGCGCGTCGCGCAGGTCGGCGTAGTCGTCGGATTCGATCGGGAACAGGCCGCAGAACACCATCGGCTTGACCTCGCGGTAGCCGGGGAGCGGCTCGGTGGCCGGACCGCGCTTGGTCGTGAGCGTGTCGCCGACGCGGAGCTTGGTCACGTCCTTGATCCCGGTGATGAGAAAGCCGACCTCGCCGGCGTGGAGGGCGTCGGCCGAGACCATCTGCGGCGTGAAGAAGCCGATGTCGTCGATGTCAGCCTCGGTCCCCGCCTGCATCGCCCGGATCGCCTCGCCCTTGGTGAACGTCCCGTCGACCACCCGGATGTACGCGATCACGCCCCGGTACTGGTCGAACTCCGAGTCGAAGATCAGCGCCCGCGCCGGCGCGTCCGGATCGCCGCTCGGCGGCGGAACCCGGGCGATCAGCTCGTCGAGAACGTCGGTCACGCCCTCGCCGGTCTTGGCGCTGATCCGCCTGACGGACTCGGCCGGCTCACCGAGCAGCTCGGCGACCTCCTCGGCGACCCGCTCGGGCTCGGCGCCGGGAAGGTCGACCTTGTTCAGGCACGGGATCAGCTCGAGCCCCGAGTCGATCGCGAGATAGGTATTGGCCACCGTCTGCGCCTCGACGCCCTGGCTGGCGTCGACCACCAGCAGCGCGCCCTCGCACGCCGCCAGCGACCGCGACACCTCGTAGGTGAAGTCGACGTGCCCGGGCGTGTCGATCAGCTGCAGCTGATACGCCTGACCGTCTTTCTGCGACGTGTAAAACACGCGGACGGCCTGAGCCTTGATCGTGATCCCGCGCTCGCGCTCGAGCTCCATCGAGTCGAGCAGCTGGGCGCGCATCGCCCGCGGGTCGACGGTGTGGGTCAGCTCGAGGATGCGGTCGGCCAGCGTCGACTTGCCGTGGTCGATGTGCGCGATGATCGAGAAATTCCGGATGTGGGCCTGGTCCGCCATGTACTCAGAGGGTATTAGGCCCCCATCCACCCTTGGGGGGCCTCGCCGGAATCCGGCGCCGACCGTGGCAGGTACCCGAGTGGGCACGGAGCCGGATTTCGCACGCTCGGCATCCATGGGGCCGGGGAGCCCGTCCTGTCCGTGGTCGCAACAGCGCCGCCGGGCATGGACGCCCGACGGAACGGCCTCGTGGCTCGGCCCGCTCGGCATCCAGCCTCGCCAAGACCGGGCCGGCCACGAGTCATCCGGCTGGACGCCGCCGCAGGCGGCCCCTACTAATCGACCCAGCGCTCGAACACCTTCGGGAGCAGCCCCAGCTCCTTGAGTGCGCCGCGGCCGGCGACGCCGATTCCGAGCAGTCCACCGAAGATCGCCACCGCGTCGATCGACTTGCGACCCTTCTTGTCCCAGTAGTCGTCGTGGAGGTCGAGCCAGAGCGCGAACTCGTCGAGCGTGAGCGCCGCCGCGATCCCGTAGGTGCTCGCGCTGACCCGCGACGGCCACCGCCGGCACTGGCCCACCCCGACGCCGACCTGGTAGGTCCACAGGTACCCGATCCCCAGCAGCCCGAGGATGCCGAACGTGGAGTGGTGGATGTGGCTGCCCGCCTTCTGAGATGTTGTGGAACGGTCCGACGCCGGCCCTGATCGCGTGCGTGATCCCGCGGGCGGTGGCGAACGCGGTCGTGAACCCGACCGCGCTCAGGAACGCGCGCTCGCGTTGTGGATTCGAGAAATGCCGCTCATAGAGTCCCATGAGCGCCCAGCCTATCCGGACCGCAGGCGGGTCATGATCAGCCCCTGGATCTGCCTCGCCTCGGGCACGCGCATCGTCAGCATCAGCTTCGCGTAGAGCACGCACGCGACGGCCGACGCGATCCCGACCGACAGGATCTGCGCCGGCACGGATTCGCCGAGCAGGTGTTCGAGCAGCGACCCAGATGCCCCGGGCGACCGCGGCCATGATCACCGTCCCCACCACGATCCGCACGGTGATCATCAGCGTCTGCCCGCCCTCGAGGTAGCCGTTGAACCCGATCCGCAACCGCCACAGCTGGAGGACCGTCATCACGACGTTCGCGGCCGCCGTTCCGATCACGAGGCCGGCGATCCCGAGCGGCTTGTACAGCGCGACGCTGACGATCACGTCGACGACCATGTTCATCGCCGCCAGCTTGGTCGGGATCCACGGGCGCTTGAGCGCGAAGAACGTCCGGGTCAGCAGCAGGTTCACGCCGGCGAACGGAAGGCTGAACGAGAACCAGAACAGCGCCGTCGAGACGAGGTCGGTCGAGCGCGGTGTCGAACGTGCCGTGCTGGTAGACGAGCCGCGTGATCGGGGTCGCCAGCACCACCAGCAGCGCCGCCGACGGGATCAGCAGCAGGTTGATCTGGCGCATGCCGTTTCCGACCGTCCGCCGCATCCCGTTCGCGTCGCGTCGCGCCGCCATGCGGCTCAGAGTCGGGAACAGCACGGTCGCGACCGCGACGCTGAAGATTCCCTGGGGCAGCATGTAGATCCGGAACGCGTCGTTGATCGCGGCCGGCGCCGCGCTCGAGACGAGCGATCCGAAGCCGGCGTTCAGGAAGATGTCGAGGTTGACGATCCCGATGCTGATCGTCACCGGGATGAACAGGATCAGCACCTGTTTCACGCGCGGGTCGCGCCAGTCGCAGACGAACGACACCTTGAACTCGATCCGCCGCAGCGCGGCGAACACCATCAGGAACTGCACGACGGTCGCCACCAGCCACGCGATCGCGTACGCGTAGACCTTGTTGTCGCCGTGGAAGCGGGAGTGGAGCACGAATCAGCCCGGCGAGGATCACGAGGTTCCAGACCGCCGGGGCGATCGCCGGGATCGTGAACTCGTCGTAGGACTGCAGGATGCCGACGAGCAGCCCGGTGAGGCTCAGCAGCAGCACCACCGGGAACAGCACGCGCGACAGCCCCGCGGTCAGCGCGTTCGGGATGTGGCTCCCGGTGAACGCCGGCACGACCAGGCCCGCGACCAGCGTCCACACCACCGTGAGCGCGCCGAGCGCGATCAGGATCACCCAGAACAGCGTCGACGGCGACGCGGAACGCCTCGCGCTTGCGGCCCTTGCTGAGCAGTTCGGTGAACACCGGCACGAACGCCGCCGACAGCGCCGCCTGCGAGAACAGGTTGCTGAACAGGTTCGGGACCTGCGAGGCGAGCGTGAACGCCGACGCCGCGGCGGATGTCGCGAAGTACGCGGCCTGGACGACCTCGCGCCCGAGACCGGCGATTCGCGAAAGCGCGGTGGCGAACGCGAAGATCGCCGTGTTGTCGGCGATGCGCCGGCGCGGCGGCGTCGGTTGCGCCGGGGCCCTGGGGAGGTGCGCCGGGTCCGGTCGGGAGGTGTTGGCGGGACTCCGTTGCCGAGGTCCCTGGTTTGGTGTCGATCTGTGCCAGGGCTGGCTATAGTAGGGCGCGCCGCGGCGAGGAATGCCGCGGCTTACCTCTGCTTATGGCGAACATCAAGTCACAGAAGAAGCGGATCCTTCGCGCCGAGCGCGAGCGACTCGAGAACCGCCGCTACACGTCGAAGATCAAGACGTACTTCCGCCGGCTCGAGACGGCCGTCGCCGCCGGCGACGGCAGCCAGGCCGGACACCGAGCATCGCGAGCTCGTGCAGGCGATCGACAAGGCCGTCAAGCGCGGCGCTCTGCACCGCAACTCCGGCGCGCGCAAGAAGTCGCGCGCGGCGCGCGTGCGGCGCGGCTAACGCCTCGTGCGCTGAGCGCTAGCCGGCCCGCGGATGCAACGCGGGTTGCGAGGCACGCGCTCCTTCGGCGGATCCGGGTAACTTGTGGATCTCCATGGCAGAGGTCGTCGAGCCGGCAACCACCGGAACGAACGGCGTTTCCTTCGAGCTCGATCGGTTCGTGATGGCAGATGGAGATCGGTTCGAGGTCAACGGCCGCTGGTTTGGCGTGCGCGGACGCAGGTTCATGCGCCCGAGCCTGACGCTGGTCGACGGCGACGAGCAGCGCCGCCTATTGGCCGACCTCGAGCACAAGCCGTGGGCGGCCGAGGACGGCCAGCCGTGGGAGGCCATGTTCCCCTACGAACAGGACGACGGCGGCTGGGTCGAGGCCGAGTTGAACGTCGCGCCGGACATCACGATCACGCTTCCGCTGCCCGGCGCAAATCGCCGGCGCCGGCGGCGGCCCGCGCCGTCCTCGAGCGCGATCACGGCGCGGCGCGGCGCGCCGTCCGAGGCCGCCGGCGACGGCAACGACTCGAGACGCGGCGAAGCGTCCGAGGCGGAGGCCGGCGGTACCGGCGGTACCGCACGTGGCGAGACTTCAGAAGCCCCTCCCCGCCGCCCCGGGCCCCGTCCGCAGAGCTGGTCAAGGCCCGGCGCGAGGCGCACCGCCTCCAGCGTGAGCTCGAGCGTCGCGACGCCGAGATCGCGGAACTGTCGGCCGAGCTCGAGCGCCGCGGCGCCAAGCTCGAAGAGGTGTCCGGCGCGCGCGACGCCGCTCGCGAGGCGCGTGAGAACGCCGCCGACGAGCACGAGCGGCTGGTCCGTGCGCGCGGCGAAGCGCTGAAGCTGCGCGACGAGGCTACGGCAGAGCGAGATGCGGCCTCGAGCGCGCGCGAGGATGCGCTGCGGATGCGCGACGCGGCGCTCGCGGCACGCGACGAGGCGCTGGCCGAGCGCCGTGCGGCGATCGACGACCGTGACCACGTCGCGGCGCGGCTCGACGCCATGGTGTCCGCGCGCGACGCGGCTCTATCCGAGCGCGACCAGGCGCTCAAGGCCCGCGACCAGGTTGCCTCCGACCGCGACGCCCTGCTCGGCGATCGCGACAACGCGGTCCGCGTGCGCGACGGCGCCGTGGCGGCGAGCGAGCAGACCGTCGCCGAGCGCGAGGCGCTCACGGCGACGATCGAGCAGCTGCGGAACGAACGTGACGAGGCGATCGCCACCCGCGGCGCCGCGATGGTGATGCGCAACGCCGCCAACGCCCCGCCGGCGTACCGCCGCGAGTCCAACCGGATCCTGCACTTCCTGCCGGCGCTCGTGGTGATCATCGCGGCGATCGTCGTCGCCGTCGCGACGCACCTGATCTAGATCTAGACGGCCACGCGCTGGATCGCGAGCAGCGCCGCGGTGTCCTCGCCGGCGCCACCGCTCCCGCCACCGCGCGACGCCAGCTCGAGCTCGGCCAGCTCCTCGATCGTTCGCTCGAGGTTGCCGGCGCCGCTCCGGCGTGCGTCGGCGATCAACCGGTCGGCGGCCCGCGAGGGCATCCGCAGCCGGCGCTTGACCTGCGCGGCGGACTCGCCCGTGTCGAGCGCCACCGCCACCTCGTGCGCGGTCCGGATGCGCTGGCTCATCCAGTACAGGAGGCCCGGCAATCGCTCCCCCTGGCCCCGCAGCCTCAGGTAAAGGCGCGTGGCGGCGGCGGCGTCCCCTCCGAGCAGGGCGTCCGCGAGCGACCACGCCTTGTGCTCGGCCGACGGCGCGGTCAGCTCGTCGACCGTCGCGGCGTCGATGCGCGCGCCGGCGCCGGCGTACATCGCGAGCTTCTCGAGCTCGCGGAGCAGCCGCTGCTGTCGGTCGCCGACGTGAGCCACGAGCGCGCGGGCGGTGTCGGGCTCGAGCTGGAGGCCGAGCTCGCGCGCGCGAGCGATGACCCATTTCGGCAGCTCCCAGGGCTTGACACTCGCCTCGGCGTTGATGTCGCCGCCGGCCTTGCGGACGGCCTCGTGCAGGCGCTTGGGGGCCTTGTAGCGGCTGTCCTCGCGCGCGAAGAACGCGACCGTCGTGTCCTCGGGCATCGATTTGAGCGCGGCCTCGATCGGGTCGAGCTGCTTGTCGGTCCACCGCTCGGTGCCGTCGGCGACGATGAACCGGCGCCCGAGGGCGAACGTGAGGGCATTGAGGGCGTTCGCTACGGCCTCGGGCGTCGAGGCGTCGCCCTCGAACAGCTCGATCCCCTGGGTGCCGCTCTCCACCTCCGCGATCGCGCGCAGGCGCCGGCGGCGCTCGGCGATCCGGCCGTGATCGTCGCCGTGGATCAGGTAGGCGGGCTTGAACGTGGGCACCGTGCGATCCAGTCTATGTGGCGGTCCGGCCCGTCGAGCTGAGCGCTCGGCAACCGCTAGCGGATGACGACGTTGACCAGCTTGTCCGGCACGACGATCACCTTGGCGACCTCGTGGCCGTCGAGGTGGACCTTTACGCCGCGAGACTCGAGGCACAGCCGCTCGAGCTCGTCCTTCGGCGCGCCGGTGCGAGCGGCCACCCGGTCGCGGACCTTGCCGTTCACCTGGCAGACGAGCTGGAAGGTGTCCGCCTGGAGCATGTCGGGATCGGCGTCGGGCCACGGCTCCTCCCACACGCGCCGGCCGGTGAGCAGCTCGTAGGCCTCGGACGCCCAGGTGCGGGGCGAACGGGAACACCAGCGACGCCGCGGTCGCGGTCGCGAACCGGCGGGCCTGCGGATCGGCGTCCGGATAGCGGTAGATCTCGTTGAGCAGCTCGATGATCGCGGACAGCGCGGTGTTGAACGCCCAGCGGTCGGCGGTGTCGCGGGTGACCTTGTCGATCGCCCAGTGCGCCTTGCGGACGATCTTCAGCGCGTCGCCCTCGGGGCTCGCCGGCTGATCGGCGCCGGTGGCCGGCATCGCCGAGCTCGTCGGCCAGCCGCCACAGCCGGGCCAGCAGCCTTCGATACACGCCCTCGAGGCCGGTCTCGGACCACGCCGCATCCTGGTCGGCGGGACCGATGATCAGCACGTAGCAGCGCGCGGCGTCCGCCCCGTAGGGCTCGATGATCTCGCTCGGGGCGACCACGTTGCCCTTCGAACTCGACATCTTGTTGCCGTCGGGTCCGAGGATCATCCCCTGGGTGAACAGCGCCTGGAACGGCTCCTGAAAGTCGAGCAGCTCCATGTCCGCGAGCGCCTTGACGAAGAAGCGCGAGTACATCAGGTGCAGGATCGCGTGCTCGACGCCGCCGATGTACTGGTCGACGGGCATCCAGCTGCGCAGCACCTGGCGGTCCCACGCGGCCTCGTCGTTGCGGGCGTCGCAGTAGCGCAGGTAGTACCAGCTCGAGTCGACGAACGTGTCCATCGTGTCGGTCTCGCGCCGGGCCCGTCCGTCGACAGGACGGGCATCTCGCGTTGACCCAGTCCTCGGCCGCGGCCAGCGGCGAGCGCCCGCGCGGCTGGTAGTCCTCGACCTCGGGCAGCTCCACCGGGAGCTGGTCCTCCGGGACCGGCACCATCCCGCACTTCTCGCAGTACACGATCGGGATCGGGCAGCCCCAGTAGCGCTGGCGCGAGACCAGCCAGTCGCGCAGCTTGTAGCTGACCGAGAAGTGGCCCTTGCCCTCGCGGTCGAGCCACTCGACGATCGCGCGCTGGCCCGCGACCGCGTTCATGCCCGAGAACTGCCCCGAGTTGATCAGCAGCTCGTTCTCGGTGTGCGAGACGAAAGCCCGTCCTTCGGCGGGCGGCGCGTCGTCCCCGTTGTCGTTCGCGGATGCCACCACCTGGCGGATCGGGAGGTCGAACGCCTTCGCGAAGTCGTAGTCGCGCTGGTCGTGCGCCGGCACGGCCATGATCGCGCCGGTGCCGTACTCCATCAGCACGTAGTCGGAGACGAACATCGGGATCTGCTCGCCGGTGACCGGGTTCGTGACCGTGCGCCCGAGCGACACGCCGGTCTTCGGCTTGTCGACGTCGCCGCGCAGCTCGACCGACTCGGTGATCGCCTGGTTGACGTAGTCGTGCACCTGCTGCTCGTGCTCGGTCCCCGCGGCCAGCTTGAACACGTCCGGGTGCTCGGGGGCCATCACGAAGAACGTCGCGCCGAACAGCGTGTCGGGCCGGGTGGTGAACACCGCGATAGTCGATCGCGAGCTCCTCGCAGCGGAACACGACCTCGGCGCCCTCGCTGCGCCCGATCCAGTTGCGCTGCATCGCCTTGACGTGCTCGGGCCACTCGATGTCGTGTAGGTCGTCGAGCAGGCGGTCGGCGTAGTCGGTGATCCGGAAGAACCACTGCTCGAGCTGGCGAATCTCGACCAGGTGGCCGCAGCGCTCGCACCGTCCGTCGATCACCTGCTCGTTGGCCAGCACCGTCTGGTCGTGCGGGCACCACTTGACCGCCGCGTTCTTGCGGTACGCGAGATCGCGCTCGAACAGCTGCAGGAAGATCCACTGCGTCCAGCGGTAGTACGACGGCTCGTGGGTGCCGATCTCCCGGCTCCAGTCGATCGAGATCCCCCAGCGGTGGAACCAGTGCCGGTACGACGCGATCGACCGGTCGGTGGCGATGCGCGGGTGCACGCCGGTCTTGATCGCGTTGTTCTCCGCGGGCAGCCCGAAGGCGTCATAGCCCATCGGGTGCAGCACGCGCCGGCCGATGCGGCGATGGAAGTGGGCGATCGCGTCGCCGAGCGCGTAGTTCTTCAGGTGCCCGATGTGCGGCTCGCCGCTCGGGTAGGGCAGCATCTCGAGCACGTAGGACTTCTCGCGGCCGTCGCCGCCGTGACCGTCATGCGCGGGCTCGTTCGGGACCTCCCACGTGCGCTCGCGCGCCCACAGCTCCTGCCACTTGGGCTCGATCTGCTTGGGGTCATAGCGTCGTTCGGACACGGTACTCAGGAGGTTACTTGCGACCGCCGGTTCCGGACGTCGCCGCGGGCCGCGCTGTGCAGGCACAACGCGCCGGTTCGCCCTGTGCAGGGGATTCCCCGCTCCGCTCTACCATCCGGGCGTGGCTGAGAACGCTGGATCCGGCTCGAGCGGGCGCGCGCACGCCAGCTCGGCGCTGGCAGCCGAGCGCGTCGCCGCGATCATCGCGGCCGCCGAGGAGACGGCCGAGCGGATGCGCCTCGAGACCGAGGAGCGCGCCAGCGACCGGATCGCGGAGGCCCAGCGCGCGGCCGACAACCGGGTCACGGCGGCCGAGGAGGAGGCGGCCGATGCGATCCGGCTCGCCCAGGCCGAGGCCGCGCGGTTGCGAGCGGCCGGGCAGGCGGAGGCGGAGGCGGCAAAGACCGCGGCCACGAACGAGGCGCTGGGCATCGTCGCGCGGGCCGACGAGAGCGCCGCGCAGATCGTGGACGAGGCCCGCGAGTCGGCCGCGACGATGCGGGCCGAGGCCGAGGGCCGGGCGCGGGGGCTGCTCGAGGACGCGCGCGCCACCGCCGACGGCGTGCGCTCGGAGGGACTCGAGCTCGTCTCGAACCTCCGCGAGATGAGCAACTCGCTCCGCGCCAACGCCGAGCGCCTGCTCGGCGACGTGCAGCGCACCCACTCCCAGCTCACCGCCCAGATCGCGCGCGTCGAGCGCGCCACCGGAATCGGGTCGGGGTCGTCTTCGGGGTCGTCTTCCCGGTCGTCTTCGGGGTCGAGGTCGGGGTCGTTGGCGGGGGGGCGTGGTCGTGGTGTCGCGGGCGGTGGCGCCGGCGGGGACGTTGCCGACGGCGGGCGGGCGCTTCCGCCCGCCGGCGACGACGGGCTCGAGGTGCCGGAGTTCATCCCCCCGGCCTAGCGTCGGGTCGCGCGTTTCACCTGCAACCGCCCGCTTTCCGTCCGAGCCATATGCGAACATATGTTCGTGATGAATTCGAACGACAAAGGGGCGATCGCCGAGCAGGCGATCGTGCTCGCCGCCACCAAACTCGGCGTCCCGGTGTGGCTGCCAGTCGCCGAGCACGGGCGGACCGACCTCGTGCTGGATATCGGTTCGAACCTCTGGCGAGTCCAGGTCAAGTGGGGGCGATTGGGGCCGACGCGCGACGTCGTGATCGTGTCTCTGTGTACGTCCCGGAGAACTCCCACCGGCCACCTCCGTCGCCGATACACCACGGACGAGGTCGATCTGTTCGCGGTCTACTGCGGCGAGCTCGATCGATGCTTCCTGCTGCCGGCCGCGCGCTTTGCGGGCAAGGCACAAATCCATTTGCGTCTGACGCCATCGCGCAACAGGCAGCGGGCATGCATTAACCTTGCAGACGACTTCACATTCGCCGGGGCTGTAGCTCAGTTGGCTAGAGCGTCGCGCTGGCAGCGCGAAGGTCAGGGGTTCGAGTCCCCTCAGCTCCATTTCCCCGCGCCTCATCCGCCCCCTACCCGCGGGGCGGATGACCGTTCTTGCGCAAAGGCGACGATCGTCTCGACCCCGCCCGAAGATCGCGCAGCGGCGACGTATGACGAGCCGGTCGGTTAGCCGCGTCCTGCTTCGCGGCCTCGAGCGCCGCCGGCGGGTCCAGCCCGCCGCTCTGGCGCGTCAGCTCGAGTGCGCGGTCGGCCAGCTCGGCCGCCTCCGCGCCACCGAGCGACTCGTCGCGCAGCGCGAGCGCCAGCAACACCTGACGCAGCAGCTCGGGGCTCTGGAGGTCCGGAGGCGGGCCGGCGGGTGGCAGGCCCCGCACGGTCGCGAGCAGGCCCGCCGCGTTCGCTCCGCCGCCGAACAGACGCCCGGGCTGCTTGTCGGGGATCGTCGCGACGATCGCCCCGGTGGCCGGGTTGACCAGGCTGACCTTGCTGCGCAGCCCGGCGCGCTCGAGCGCCAGGCGGTAGCCGGACAGCCGCAGGTACCCGAGCTGCGCCGCGAGCTGCGTGAACGCGCGACGCCTCGCGCTCGTCCTTCAGGCGCGGCTGGTGCAGGGAGATCTGGGTGCCGGCATCCGGCAGGGACGGATCCGGCTCGGGCGCGACCAGCAGGAACGCCTGCGAGCCGAGCCGGCCCGCGCCGACGCCGGCGACGTCGACGAGCAGCTGATAGCCGGCGAGGCCGAGCGCGCCGACGATTCCCGGCGGGAGCGGATGCTCCGAGAGATGTCCCGTTGCGAAGCTCACGGTCGAGTTCGCCTAGTTGTTCAGCAGGCCGCCGATGATGTCGCCAAGCGCGCCTCCGCCCTGCTGCTGTTGCTGGCCGCCGCCACCTCCGGTCTCCGCTCCCGGCGGGTGGAAGTAGGCGCTCTGCAGGCCGACCCGGCCAGGACCGGTGAAGCGGTTGAAGACGAGGTTGCCGGCGCCACCGCCCAGGAAGCCGGTCTTGAACCCGTAGACCTCCTGCGTCATCTGCACCGAGTGGTCGCGGAACAGCCAGCCTCCGGGCTCGATGTCGATCGTCTCCCCGGGCTCGAGCGCCTTCTCGAACACGTTGCCGTAGCCGTGCACCCAGACGACGCCCTCGTGATCGCCGGCGAAGAACTGGTCGACCCAGAAGCCGCCGCCGTAGAGCATGTTCGCGAAGCCCTTGATCCGGCTGTAGTCGTACTGGACGCCGCCGGTGGCGGCCAGGAACTGGTGCTCGCGGACGATGATCCCCTCGCCGGCCTGGAGGTGCAGCGCGACGATGTGACCGGGGGCGTCGCGGCTGAACGCGATCTCGCCGGCCGACTGCGACCTCGAGCATCAGCAGCGGCATGCCGCCGAACACGCGGCGCTTGAGGCCCTTGCCCAGCGGATGCAGGCCGATCTGCAGCTGCGGGTACTTCCACAGCAGCACGTGGTGCTCGAAGTACACGGGCACGCGGCCGTCGAGCGCCATGTGCAGGACCGGGCACGAGCTCGCCTTCGAGCCGGTAGGTGACGCCCGGGCGCTGTCCCCTGCTGGATCTGGGTGGGAAGGATCTGGGGGGCGGACGGCATCTTGCTCTCTCCCTTCGGGGACGTGGACCGGCAGCCGCGAGCCGCTGCCCTCGACTCGCTCACGGAAGGTATCGCGGTTGGCCGCACCGCGTTGAGTTTTGCTTGCGCCAGCGGCGATAATCGCAGCCGCCATGGCACCGATCTACGTCACCGGCCACCGCAACCCGGACACCGACTCGATCGCCTCGGCGATCGGCTATGCCGAGCTCAAGCGCCGGCTGGATCCGCGCAACAACTACATGCCGGTCCGGCTCGGCGAGTGCAACCCGCAGACCCGCTGGCTGCTCGAGCGCAGCGACGCCCCCGAGCCGCTGTTCCTGCCCCACGTGATGGTGCGCGCCTGCGACGTGATGCAGGACGACTTCCCGATCGCCAGACGAGGATGCACCGATCCGCGAGGCCGGGCTCGCGATGGCGCGCGCCGAGCCTCGAGCTCGTGCCGGTCGTCGACGACGCCGGCGCGCTGATCGGGCGTCGTGACCGAGCGCTCGCTCGCGCGCCGCTACATCCGCGAGTCGCGCGAGACCTCGACGCTGCGGGACGCGCCGACCCATGTCACGCGATCGTCGACGTGCTCGACGGCGAGCTGCTCACCGGCGAGGACGAGCCGCTGACCGGACGCGTCTGGGTGCACGCGATGGATCCTGACCCGCAGCGGCATCTCGGAGGGCGACGTGGTCGTGGTCGGCAACCGCGCCGACGCCCAGCGGCTCGCGATCGAGCGCGGCGCGACGCTGCTCGTGCTCTCCAACGGCTCGACGCCCGACGACGAGGTGCTCGAGCTGCGCGCGGGAGCACGGGACCGCGGTCGATCGTCTCGCCGCTCGACAGCTACGTGTCCGGCCGCATGATCACGCTGGCCGCGCCGTGCCGCGCGCTGATGGAGAGCGATCCGCTGACGGCCACCACCGAGTTCCTGATCGCCGACGTCTCCGAGCAGATCAAGGAGAGCCACTACGGCGCGGCGGTCGTGGTCGATCGCGCAGCGCCGGCCCGTCGGCCTGGTGACGCGGTCCGACCTGGTCTCGCCGACGCGCCGGCGCGTGATCCTCGTCGACCACGCCGAGCAGGCGCAGAGCGTGCCCGGGCGTCGAGCAGGCCGAGATCGTCGAGATCCTCGACCACCACCACATCGGCTCGATCGAGACCCGGATCCCGGTCACCGCGACGTTCGACCCGGTCGGCTCGACCGCGACGCTGGTGGTCGAGCGCTTCCGTCAGAACGGGATGGAGCCGAGCCCGCCGACCGCGATGATGCTGCTCGGCGCGGTCCTGTCCGACACGGTGATCCTCAACTCGGCGACCACCACCGAGCGCGACCGCCTGGTCGTCGAGTACCTCGAGCGCGTGCTCGCGCTCGACGCCGCGCGAGTTCGGGCGCGAGATGTTCGAGGCCACCGTCCGACGTGTCGGAGGTCAGCGCCGAGGAGATCGTCTCGCGCGACGCCAAGCAGTACCAGTCGAGCAGCGGGCACACCGATCTGCATCGCGCAGATCGAGGTCGTCGGCAAGGCGCTGCTCGACCGCGAGCGAGGAGCTGCTCGAGGCGATGCGCAAGGCGCGCGAGAACCGCGAGCTCGAGCTCTACGCGCTGATGGTCACCGACGTGCTGAGCAAGGGCACCGACCTGCTGGTCGCCGGCGACGTGAGCGCGTGGCGCGGGCCTTCGGGGTCGAGCCCACGACAGCCAGATCGAGCTTCCCGGCGTGATGAGCCGCAAGAAGCAGGTCGCGCCGCAACTGCTGGCGACGGTGTAGGCGGGCCCGTTGGCCGCGCGCACCTACCCGTCCGCCGCGCGCCGGCGACCGCGGTCCGCCCCGCCGGCGCTCGCGAACCGACTCGACCGCGCTCGCCGGCGCCTCGCCCCACAGCTGCTCGAGCCGGTAGTACTCGCGCGTCTCCGGCGTGAAGACGTGCACGATCACGTCGAGGTAGTCCATCAGGATCCACTGGGCCCCGGGCAGCCCCTCGACCCGCCGCGGCAGCCGGATGCGCCGTCCTTCAGCCCTTCGTGGATCCCGTCGTGGATCGCCTTCACCTGGCGGTCGCTGCGGCCAGTGCAGATCACGAAGTAGTCGGTGTAGCCGATCATCCGCGCAGGTCGAGCTGCACGATCTCGAGCGCCTTGCGATCGGCGGCGTATTCCGCGATCGCGGCTGCGAGCTCTTCGGGGGTCATAGGGTTCTGGCTACCTCCGTATAGACGGTGGTCGTCGATGTAGCTCGCCACCGCGTCGGGGACGTAGTAGCTGATCGGCTCCTGCCGCGCACTCGCCGGCGCAGGACCGTCGAGGAGATGCCGATCGCGGGCATCTGGAAGAACTCGGCCCGCTCGCCGCCCGGCAAGGCCGCCGAGCGCCTCGTCCACCTCGGCCCGCGAGGTGCCGCGCCGCTTTGCCACGGCGAGCGTAGCCAGCGACAGCACCCGCTCCGGCTCGCGCCACGTCGGCAGCCCGGCGGCGATGTCACCGCCGACGATCAGGAACAGCTCGCTTTCTGGCTCTCGTGAATGCAGCACCTCAAGGGTATCGACCGTGTACGACGGTCCCTCGCGCGCGATCTCGAGATCGGAGACCTCGAAACGGTCGTCGTCGCCCACGGCGACCCGGCACAGCTCGAGCCGGTGCTCGGCGCCTGGCTCGTCCTCGACGGGCTTGTGCGGTGGTATCCGGGCAGGGATCAGCATCACGCGGTCGAGCTCGAGCTGAAGGTACGCCTCCTGGGCGCAGATGAGGTGACCAAGATGTGGCGGATTGAACGTCCCGCCGAGAATGCCGATGCGCACCGCCGTCAGCACTCCGGACCGCTCAGGTTCCCGGCCGCGGGGCACAGCCCCGACCCGCTCACGCCCGGACGTGGCCCGCGCCCTCGACCAGGTACTTGAACGTGCACAGCTCGCGCAGGCCGATCGGCCCGCGCGCGTGGAGCTTCTGGGTCGAGTTGCCGATCTCCGCGCCCATCCCGAACTCGCCGCCGTCGGTGAAGCGGGTCGAAGCGTTGACGTACACGCACGCGGCGTCGACCCCGAGCTCGAAGGCGCGCGCGGCCTCGGTGTCGCGGGTGACGATCGCCTCGGAGTGGCCGCAGCCGTGGCGGTTGATGTGCTCGATCGCCTCCTCGGCCGAGTCGACGACCCCGACGGCCAGCTCGAGCGCGAGGTACTCGGTGTCCCAGTCCTCCTCGGTGGCGGCCGCCACCGGCACTCCGCCCGCACAGCCCTGCGCCCGTTCGTCGCCGTGCAGCTCCACGCCGGCGTCGCGACAGCGCGCGCGAGCGCGATCGGCAGGAACTCGGCCGCGACGCCGCGTGCACGAGCAGCGTCTCGGCCGCGTTGCAGACGCCGGGCGCTGAACCTTGGCGTTGAGCATGATCGCCAGCGCGTCGTCGAGCGGCGCGTCGCGTCGACGTACACGTGGCAGTTGCCCGACGCGGCGTAGATCACCGGCACCGTGGCCACGCCCTTCAGCGCTGCCTTCAGGCCCTCGCCGCCGCGCGGGATGATCAGGTCGACGACTCCCTCCTGCGTGGCCAGCTGCTCGAGCTCCTCGCGGCCGCCGGCGACCAGCGCCATCGCGCCATCCGGCAGCCCGGCGCGACCGCCGGCTTCGATCGCCACCGCCGCCAGCACCGCGTTGGAATGCGCCGCCATGAGCGAGCCGCGCAGCACGATCGCGTTGCCAGACTTCAGGCACAGCGCGGCCGCGTCGATCGTCACGTTCGGGCCGGGCCTCGTAGACGACCGCGATCACGCCGAGCGGCACCCGCACCTTGCGCACGTCGAGCCCGTTGGCGAGCCGGAAGCCGTCGATCACCTCGCCGACCGGATCGGGCAGCGCCGCGATTCCCTGACCTGGCGGGCGATCGCGGCGATCCGGCCGGCGTCGAGCGCGAGCCGGTCCAGCAGCGCGTCGGTCAGCCCGGCCTCGCGCCCGGCCTCGAGGTCGCGGGCGTTGGCCTCGAGGATCTCCGGCGTGCGCTCGATCAGCGCGTCCGCGATCGCCTCGAGCGCGGCGTCCTTGACGCCGGAGCCCAGCGTCGCGAGCGTGCGCGACGCCCGCTTGGCCGCGGCGCAGATCTCGGCAACGGATGTCGGCGGTGGTGGCCATGCCCGCTTAAGGTTACGCGAGCACGAAGTAGTCGCGGTGGACCGCCTCGTCGCTGGCCCGCGGCAGCAGCTCGCGCACGTCCGCCGACTTCAGTCCGCGCACGCGGCGCAGCTCGTCCGCCGAGTAGTTGCAGATCCCCTTGCCGACCACATCGCCGTCGAACGCGACCTCGACCGCGTCGCCGGCGTCGAAGTCGCCGGCGACGTCGACGACCCCGACCGGCAGCAGGCTCGTGCCCCCCTCGCGCAGCGCGCGCGCCGCGCCGGCGTCGACCTGCACCCGGCCGCGGGCGGGCTTGGCGTACTTCAGCCACAGCTTGAAGCTCGAATAGCGCCCGGCGCGGGCGGGGAACCGGGTGCCGACCGGATCGCCGGCGGCCGCGCGCCAGCACCGCGCCCGGCCGCAGCCCGCTGGCGATCACCGTCGGGATCCCGGCCGCGGTCGCCATCTCGGCCGCGACGACCTTCGATCGCATCCCGCCGGAGCCGAGCGGCGATGTGGCGTGTCCGATCGCGAGCCCGTCGAGCTCCTCGAACTCCTTCACCTCGGCGACCAGCCGGGCCTCCGGGTCGGTGCGCGGATCGGCGGTGAACACGCCCTCGGCGTCGGTCAGCAGCAGCAGCCGCTCGGCCGCGAGCAGGATCGCGACCTGCGCGGCCAGGAAGTCGTTGTCGCCGAATGAGATCTCGTCGGTCGTGGTCGTGTCGTTCTCGTTGATCACCGGGACCACCCGCCACTCGAGCAGCTTGCGGAGCGTCTGGCGGGCGTTCAGGTAGTGCGTGCGCGCGCTCATGTCGAAGAACGTCAGCAGCACCTGTGCGGTCGGCATTCCCCGCTCGCGCAGCAGCCCGTCGTAGACCTGGTAGAGCTTGCCCTGCCCGACCGCGCTCGCCGCCTGGAGCTCGTCCATCGCGCGCGGGCGCAGCGGGCAGCGCCATCACGCCCATCCCGCGCGCGATCGCGCCGCTGGTGACGACCACCGGCTGGCGGCCGGCGCGATGCAGCTCCGCGAGTTCGTCGCAGATCCGGCTGAGCACGTCGGTTCGGACCTCGCCGCGGTCGTCCGCGACGATGCTCGAGCCGAGCTTGACGACTACGGAGCCCATCGCCCCGACAGGTTAGGACGCGCTCAGCTGCAGAGCCGATTGCGCGGAACCCCGCGACACGGCCGCGGCATCGTCGGCTGCGGACGGGGCGCCGGCTGCGCGCGCTGATGCCGCCGCCCGGACTGCCCGATCAGCGTCAAGATCTCGGTGAACAGGGCTTCGCCGCCGTTGGGCGTGGTCGCGTTCTGGCATCCCCACGTCCCCTCGATGTCAGCCGGACTCGACGTGCCGAACGTGTTGCCCGAGAAGCAGTTGTTGACGGAGTTCTGAGTGCCGAACGCGCCGCCTTCGAGGCCGATGTCGGCGGTGCCCCGAACTTTCGCGTTGTCCGTGACGACGTTGTCCGACACCTCGTTCCCCGCCGACTGGAAGTAGACGGTCTTCGATGTCGGCGGGAACGGGTCCGGCCGCTCGAGGACGAGCACGCCGAACGTCGGGTTGTCGCGGATCGTGTTGTCCTGCACCAGATCGGCGTAGTCGCCACCGAGCACCACGCCCTCTCCCCACGGCGCGCTCAGGATGTCCGAGTTGGCCGGCGAAGAGAGGTTGCCGTTGTCCTCGATCAGGTTGTTGGCGAAGATCGTGCAGCGGTCGATCTGCGTGGAGGTGAACGTCGGAAGCTCCTTGCGGTTCGACGCCGAGTCGCACGCCCCGTCCTGCGGCGGCGGTAGGTCGTCGTCGGGCTCCGAGTCCGGGGCGACGCCGACGCTGTTGTCGCGGAACGTCGAGTCCTCGACGATCAGGTGACCGCCGGCGTTCGTGCTCGACCAGCCCAGCGCGTTGCGCTCGACCAGGGCGTCCTGGACGAGCGCGTGACAGTCGCGGCAGCCGCCCACGTACACGCCGGAGTCGTTGAACCCGGAGGCGTACACGTGCTTGAAGAAGCCGTCGACGGAATGGCTCGCATACAGGCCGTAGCCGCCGAGCAGCCCGGTGTCGTAAGCCGTCAGGTACTCCCCCCACCAGCCGTGGACCGTGATCCGCCTGCCCGAGCCCGTCCCCCACCACACCTCGTTGCCGTCGGCAGAGTCCTCGCGCGAGCGCCGGTCGAAGTTGCGCACGGTCAGGTTCTCGACCCACACGCCGTTGGCCTTGATCACGATCCCGTTGCCCACACGGCGGTCGCCGTCGAGGATCACGTTGTTGCGGTTCATGCCCCGCACGTGCAGGTCAGGCGTGCTGATCCGGACCGATCCCGTGTACACGCCCGGGGCGATCAGGATCCAGTCACCGCGATGCGCGGCGTTCACCGCCGCCTGGATCGTCGTGTAGTGCCGGTAGGCAACGCTGCGCTGCGTGACGATCAGCACCCGCGCAGCCGCGCTCGTCGCACCCGCGGCGAGCAACAAGCCGGCGAATGCCAGCAGCGCCCCGAGGCGTCGTGCGACTCTCATGTACAGGGGATCAACATCGGCGGTAGACCAGCGGGAACCCTACCGCTACTCCGGATCGAGGTCGAAGGCGACCCCCGCCGGGGATCGCACGCTAGTCCGGATCGAGGTCGAACGCGATCCCCGCGATCTCAACCTCGTCGCCCGCCGCAAAGCCCTCGGCCTCGAGCGCGCGGATCACGCCGATCCCGCGCAGACGGCGCTCGAGGTACGCGAGCGCGTCGTCGTTCTCGAGGTCGTAGCGCGCGACCAGCCGCTCGATGCCCCTGCCGGTCACGCGGTAGGCGCCGTCGGTGACCTTCACGACCTGGTACGCGCGGTCCGCAGCCGGGCGGAATACGCGGTGTTCGGCGAGCTCGGCGTCTCCGTCGGACGGAGACGGAGCGCCCGCCCCGTCTGTCGCGGGCTCAGCCGTCTCCGCGGGTACGAGCCGGGTCAGCTCGCCGGCGAGCTCGGGGAGGCCCAGCCCGGTGGCCGAGGAGGTCACGACCACGGGCGTGTCCGGACCGAGCCGCGCCGCCCAGTCGGCGCGCGCGACCTCCCGCGCCGCCTCGTCGACCAGGTCCGCCTTGGACAGGGCCAGCACGCGCGGCAGCACCGACAGGCGCGGGTTGTGCAGCTCGAGCTCGCGCTCGACGGTCGCGTAATTCGCGTCCGGATCTGAGCCGTCGAGCGGCGCGAGGTCGAGCACGTGCACGAGCACCCGCGTCCGCTCGATGTGGGCGAGGAAGTCGTGGCCGAGTCCCGCGCCGGCGCTCGCGCCCTCGATCAGCCCGGGGATGTCCGCGATCACGAGCTGGCGGTCGTCGGTCTGGAGCGTCCCGAGCGCCGGCTCGAGCGTCGTGAACGGGTAGTCGGCGACCTTCGGGTGGGCGCGGGTCAGCCGGGTCAGCAGCGATGACTTGCCCGCGTTGGGCAGGCCGACGAGCCCGACGTCCGCGAGCAGCTTCAGCTGGAGCGTGATCCACGTCTCCTCGCCCGGGAGCCCGCGCTCGGCGAACCGCGGCGTCTGATGGGTCGGGCCGGCGAAGCGCTTGTTGCCACGGCCGCCCGGACCGCCCCGCGCCACCAGCGCCCGCTGCCCGGGCCGGACAAGGTCGTGCAGGGTGCCGTCGGCCTCGATCAGCGCCTCGGTCCCGGGGGGCACGAGGATCTCGAGCGTCTCCCCGTCCTTGCCGTGGCGGAGCGACCCCTCGCCGTGGCCGCCCCGGCCCGCCTTGAAGTGCGACTTGCGCCGGAAGGTCTCGAGGTCGCGCTTGGAGTCGTCGCATACGAGCACGACATCGCCGCCACGACCGCCGTCGCCTCCGTTCGGCCCGCCCTTGGGCACGTGCGCCTCGCGGCGGAAGCTGAGGCAGCCGTCGCCGCCGCGACCGGCCTCGACATGGATGCGCGCACGATCCTGCATGGGATCATCCTGGCATGTCCGATCCCGTGTTCCTGATCACCGGCGCGTCGAGCGGCATCGGCGCCGCCACCGCGCGTCTGGCCGCCGGCGCCGGTTACCGGCTCGTGCTCGCCGCCCGCTCGGCCGATCGGCTCGAGCAGCTCGCCTCCGAGCTCGGCGGCGAAGACCGCGCGCTCGCGCTCGCGTGCGACGTGACCGAGTGGGATCAGCAGCAGGCAATGGTCCAGACCACGCTCGACCGGTTCGGGCGCCTCGACGTCGCGTTCGCCAACGCCGGCTTTGGCGCGGCGCGCGGATTCCTCAACGAGACGCCCGAGCTCTGGCGCTCGATGGTGCTGACGAACGTCTACGGCGCCGCGCTGACGATCCGGGCGGCGATCACGCCGCTGAAGGAGGCCCGCGGCCACCTGTTGCTGACCGGGTCGGTCGCCGGCCGGCGGGCGCTGCCGGGCTCGCTGTACTCGTGCACGAAGTGGGCCGTGACGGCGATGGGCGAAGCGGCGCGCCAGGAGCTCGAGGGCACGGGCGTCCGGGTCACGCTGATCGAGCCCGGCGTCGTCGCGACGCCGTTCTACGACAACCCGGTGTCGGGCGGGCTCGCGGCCGACGACATCGCGCGGACCGTGATGTGGGTGGTCTCGCAGCCGGCGCATGTCGACATCAACGAGGTCCTGGTCAGGCCGACGCGGCAGTCGACCTGAGCCGAGCGAGGACATCGCGCGCCACCAGCTCCGGCTCGTCCTCGAGCTGGATCGTGCCGTACCGCAGGACATCGAAGCCCGCGCCGCGCAGGCGCAACTCGTTGCTCCGATCTCGCTGGATCTGCGCCCACGAGCTGTGGTTGTCGTGCCCGTCGAGCTCGACGACCAGCTTCTGGCGCCACCACACCGCGTCGACGAGGACGCCGGCAACCTGGACGTTCACGTCGTCGGGCAATGGGACTCCGTACCGCTCGCACAGCGGGAGGAACAGCCGCTCGAGCGGGCTGCGCGTGCGGGCGAGCTTCGGCTCGTGGCGCTTCAAAGCCTCTCGCAACCTCGCGCTGCCCGCCCGGCCCGGGCCGGCGATCGCCTGGAGAGCGCGGAGGTCGAGCACCTTCAGGTAGTCGGCGTTGGCGAGCGCGTAACGGACCCGGTCTATCGGCGCCCGGGCCGCGAAGTCGAGTAACGCCTGCTCGATCGTCGCCACCGGCAGGCGCTTGTGCCACACGCGCCGGCAATCGCGCCGGCCGTGCACCGTGACGCCGTGAAGCGAGCGGCAGCGCCGCGGAGTGCTCACTTCGATTGGCCACGGCTGGTGGTCGAACAGGCCGTGCCACCAGAGCGCGGTGGCGTGGCTGAGCATTGCGCCCGGGCCGGCGTAGAGCACGGCCGCCGTCAGATCGGCCTCCACGCTCGGTGCGCGGTGACCGACGGCATAGACCCGTGGATGCACCTGGTGGAGGTAGCCGCCGTCAGCCCAGCGGAAGACGACCCGACGGTCGATCCCCAAGGCCGCGAGCTGCGCCGCGCTAACCCGTCCCGATTGCCGATCCGCGAGTCGTGCGACCACAACTCTGGCGCTGATGTCCCGCATGTGTCAACGCCATCGCCAAAGTTCCATCGTGGGCCAAAGGATCCGCCCACACATGTGACGAAACAAGACGCCGACCCGTGCCAAAACTGCTTCTAGATTTCAAGAAGTTCCTGCTCCGGGGCAACGTCGTCGACCTCGCGGTGGCGGTCGTGATCGGCACCGCGTTCACGGCCGTCGTCAAGGCGCTCGTCGCCGACATCATCACGCCGATCGTCGCCGCGATCTTCGGCAAGCCGAACTTCGCCACGCTGACCTTCACGATCAACGGCAGCCAGTTCGCCTACGGCGACTTCATCAACAACGTGCTCACGTTCGTGACGATCGCGGCGGCGGTGTTCTTCTTCGTGGTGGCGCCGATCACCGCGCTGATGGCCCGCCGGGCCAAGGAGGATCCGGACACCAAGGAGTGCCCGGAGTGCACGAGCGCAATCCCGCTCAACGCGAAGCGCTGCCCCCTGTGCACGTCGCAGCTCGTTACCGCTGATTAGGGGCCTCGCTCCGCTCGGCATCCATGGGGGATCCGCCGCGATGCGTTACGTGCTGCCTACGCCGGTGCGGCGGATTCCCTTAAGGGAATCCGGCTCCGCCAGGTGGCGAAGCGTGCAAGGTTTGGAGCCGGATTCCCCGGGGCCGGGTGCCCCGTCCGGACGGGGTCGCACGGCCCCACGGACGCCGCGAAGCGGCCCCTGACTTACTCGGACTCGGACTCGCCGGCGACGATCGAGATCACCCGGCCGCGCCGGCCGCGGGTGAACTCCACGGTGCCGGCCGCCCGCGCGAACAGCGTGTCGTCCTTGCCGATCCCGACGCCGTCGCCCGGCTTGAACTTGGTGCCGCGCTGGCGCACGATGATCTCGCCACCGGTCACGGCCTCGCCGGCGAACACCTTGACGCCGAGACGCTTGGCGTGGGAGTCGCGCCCGTTGCGCGAGGAGCCAAGTCCTTTCTTATGAGCCATCGTTCGCCTCCTCGGCGGCTGCAGGTTCCGTTGCCGGCGCGGGCGTGGCGGCGGCGCGCGAGCCCCCACCGCCTGAAGACGACACCCCGAGCGAAGTGACCTCGATGCGCGTCAGGTCCTGGCGGTGGCCGGTGCGGCGCTTGTAGCCGCGCTTGGGCTTGAACTTCACGATCCGGAGCTTGGGGCCGCGCTCGTGGGCGACGACGCGGGCCTCGACCGACACGCCCGACAACCCCTCCCCGTCGACCACGTCGGAGCCGTCGACGAACAGCAGCGGCCGCAGCGTCACCGACTCGCCGTCGCCGGCGGGCAGGCGCTCGACCAGCAGCGTCATGCCCTGCTCGACGCGGTACTGCTTACCGCCGGTCTTGACTATCGCGTAGGTGCTCATTCGGATGATGAAGTGGTCGGTGCCGACTCGGCCTTAGCGCCGGAACGGCGTCGTCCGCCTCTGCGGCCACGACGCCGAGGCTTCGATTCTAGTTCATCCCCGGAACCATTCTCGTCGCCGTCTCCGTTAGACGACGGCGCCACCGACGCCGGCGCGTCCACGAGCGAGGCGACGGCCGAAGTGCGTCCCGCCTCCTCGATGCGCACCATGTGCTTCTCGCCGACGTAGTCGCCGCCGCCGGTGATCGAGATTATGTAACCGTCGACCTTCGCGACCGCGTCCCCGGGGCTGTACATGTGTGGCTCGACGATCTCGACGTGCACCTCCTCGCCCTCGCGGAACGGCACCGCCCGCTCGACGACGCGCTTCAAATCGTCCTCGAGCACGACCGCGAAGTGATCGAGCGGCAGCCCCTCGGAGCCCTCGAAGTGGAACCACTTGCCGGTCTCCTCCTCGATCGTCCTCAGCACCCGCGCTTCGTCGCGGGTGAACTCGGCGCTGACGCGCGGGTTCATCTGGATCAGCAGCGCCTCGTCCTTGGTCTCCTTGGCCAGATCGCGCATCCGTCGCTCGAACTCGATCGCGAGCGTCTCCTCGGACTTGATCACGCCGTCGCCGCCGCAGGTCGGGCACGGGCGGGTCATGATCTCGCGCACGCCGTCGGTCACGTTCTGGCGGGTCATCTCGACCAGCCCGAGCGGCGAGATCTCGACCACGAACGTCTTCGTGCGGTCCTCGTCGAGCGCGGCCCGCAGGACCTTCAGGACCGCGTCGCGGTTGCGGGCCCGTGCCATGTCGATGAAGTCGATGACGATGATCCCGCCGATGTCGCGCAGCCGCAGCTGGCGCACCACCTCGTCGGCGGCCTCGAGGTTCGTCTTGGTGATCGTGTCCTCGAGCCGCGCCGCCTTGCCCCGGCCCACGAACGAGCCGGAGTTGACGTCGATCACGGTCAGCGCCTCGGCGTAGTCGATCATCAGGTAGCCGCCGCTGGGCAGATCGACCCGGCGCGAAAGCGTCGAATCGAGCACCTTCTCGACCCCGAACGCCTCGAACAGCGGCTGATCCTCCTCCCACAGCTCGACCTGATCGACCAGCTCCGGCGCGGTGCGCGAGAAGAACGACACCAGGCGATGGTGCTGCTTGGGATCGTCGACGATCGCGCGCTCGAACGCCGAGGAGAAGATGTCGCGGACGACCCGCACCGACAGGTCGGCCTCTTGGAACACCAGCGCCGGCGCGGTCGTCTCGGCGACGCGCTTCTGGAGCACCTCGTTCAGCTTGAACAGGTACAGCAGCTCGCGTTCCAAATCCGCCCGCGTCGCGCCCTGGGCGGCGGTGCGAACGATCGCGCCGGCACCCTTCAGATCGAGCTTCGCGGCCTCCTTGCGCAGGCGCTCGCGCTCGCCGTCGTCGAGCCGGCGCGAGACCCCCACGCCCTCGCCGTAGGGCGCGTAGACCATGTAACGGCCGGCGATCGTCAGGTCCATCGACAGCCGCGCTCCCTTCGTCTTCAGCGGGTCCTTGACCACCTGGACGACGATGTCCTGACCGGGCTTCAGCATCTCGGTGATCTGGCGGCTGTCCCTGCCCGAGCCGCGGCCGCGCCGCGGCGCCTCGACGCCCGGGAGCACGATCTCGTCGACGTGGAGGAATCCGTTCTTCTCGAGGCCGATATCGACGAACGCCGCCTCGAGGCCGCCGAGCACGTTGTCGACCCGACCCTTGTAGATATTCCCAACGATCGAGCGCGCTCCGCGGCGCTCGAGGTACAGCTCGGCTACGTGATATCCGGCCGCGGGCTTTGACGTCTTGCGACGCCGGCGCGTCGTGCCGGACTTCGGCGTAGTCCTACGGGCGACCGATCCGGACGCCTCCAGCAGCGCGACCCGGGTCTCGCCCCGATCGACGCTGACCAACACTTGCTTCTTCAATGCGCATTCAGTCCTTTATGTAAGTTTGAGTAAGTTCGCGGAGGGAGCGCGAGCTTTGAGAGCTCGATCCTCCGGGCGAACACGTGCCGCGCGCGGGGTGGGTGGGAACCCAGTCCCGGGGCAGCGGTCATGACGAAACCGATCCTCGGGTTTTCGTCGCGGCAGTCATGCGTGCCTGCACACATATTGACTGTAGAAGGCCGATCGCGATAAAGGTCACGATGACAGAGGAGCCGCCGTAGCTCAGCAACGGTAACGGGACTCCGGTGATCGGCATGATGCCGATCGTCATGCCCGCGTTGACGAACACCTGAAACATCAGCATGGCCAGGACGCCGCCCGCGATCAGCGTCCCATACAGGTTCTTGGACATCGTCAGGATCCTCAGCGCGCGCCAGACCAACAGCGCGTACAGGGACAGGACGACGGCAGCACCGACGAAGCCGTAGGTCTCGCCGACCACGGCGAAGATGAAATCGGTGCTCGGAGCGGGCAGGAAGTGCAGGTTCACCTGCGACGCGCCCGCGGTGCCCAGTCCGGTCTTCCCGCCGGAGCCGATCGCGGTCAGAGACTCCGTGATGTTGTACGTCTGGTTGCCCGGATCATGGGAGGGATGCAGGAAGCCCGTCAGGCGCTGCATCTGGTAAGGCTTCAAAAGATGGTGGCCGGTCGCCGGAGCGACCACGAGCACGACCACGATCGCCGCCACGAACAGCACCGCCAAGCCCGTGAGCTGCTTCCACGAGGTGCCTGCGAAGAACAGGATCGCGAACCCCACGGCGACGTAGACGAGCGCCGTGCCGAGGTCCGGCTGGGGAATCACGATCATCGCGGGGATCAGCGCGAGCAGCATGATCCGCGCGGTGGTGCGCCGCTCGTGCAGCCGGCGCGACCGGTCGACGGCGAAGGCCGAGACCGACACGATCAGCAGCACCTTGCCGAACTCAGAGGGCTGCAGCTGGAAGAACGGGAGCGGGATCCAGCGCGCCGCGCCCTGGACGTGCGGCATCCCGAGGACGACCAGGTTGAGCGCGATCATCACGCCGTAGAGGCCGTACTTGTACTCGCGCAGCCTCGAGTAGTCGATCTGCGCCAGCAGCAGCGCCAGCGTCAGCCCGATCCCGAAGTAGATCAGCCTGGCGCTCGGCGAAATACATCGGGTTCGCCGGGTCGAGCGAGCGGCCCTCGCCCTTGAGCATGATGAAGGAGCACGCGGCCAGCCCGAGCGCTGCCAGCAGCAGCAGCGGATCCATCCGCAGCCACGCTCGCGGCCGGGGAGCCGCCGCGACGTCGTCGGCCGGCCGAATCGCCTGGGCGCCCACCGCACTCATAGCGTCTGCGAGTTCCCGGGCGTGTACGCGCCCTTGTTGCCGAAGAACCACTGGGAGAGGATCTGGCGCGCCACCGGCGCCGCGCCGACCGCGCCGAATCCGCCCTGCTCGACGGTGACCACGACGACGATCGGCTTGCTCGTCGCGCTCGGCGGGACGAAGCAGGCGTACCAGGCGTAATCCTGTTGGCCGTTGTACTGCGCCGTGCCGGTCTTGCCGTACACCTGCTCGGGGAAGTTTTGGAATACGTCGGCCGACGTCCCGCCTGGCTGAGAGGCGCCGGCGCGCAGCCCGGCGAGGATCGTGTTGCGGTAGAGCGGGTCGATGTCGACGTGGCGCTTGGGCGCGGGGTTGAACGAACGCAGGACGAACCCGTCCGCGCTTTGGACGTCAAGCCCCAAGTGCGGGGTGACGATCGTCCCGTCGTTGGCCAGCGCCGAGTACGCCACCGCGAGCTGGAGCGGCGTGACCTGCACGTCACCCTGCCCGACCGCCAGGTTCTCGTTGTCGCCCGCCGACCACGGGCGGTTGGTCCCGTCGGCGAGCCCGCAGCCGCCCGGCGGATGCTTCTGGCTCCGGTGCCAGCCCTTGAGCTTCTTCGGCCCGGTCGTGGTCCCGTTGGTGTACTTGAACGGCCCGGTGGCGCTGTCGCACTCGGCCTCGAGCTCGTTGCGGTTCGAGCGCCAGGCGGCGTCCGGCAGGGTCCCAGCGGCCTCGTCGGGCAGGTCGATCCCGGTCTTCTGCCCGATCCCGTAGCCGCGCGCCCACTTCTGGAGCGGGCCGCCGTTGGGGGCGGGCGAGTTGGTCAGCACGCCCAGGTTGTAGAAGAAATCGTCGGAGGAGACCTTGATCGCGTTCACGAGGTTGAGCGAGCCGTCGACCGCCATCGCCGGCGTTGTGACGGCACTGGCCGCTGAAGCAGTACTGGCCGGTGTCGTCGAAGATGCTCCCGACGCTCCACGCCCCGCTCTCGAGCGCCGCGGTGGCGGTGATCGGCTTGAACGTCGAGCCGGTCGGCCCGGCGCTCTGGTAGGCGCGGTTGACCTGCGGATCGCCGGAGTTTGGGCCGAACAGCGAGTTGTAGGTCGAGGTTGGGACCGGCTTGGTGAACACGTTCGCGTTGTAGGTGGGCAGCGAGCCCATCGCGTAGACCTGGCCGTTGTCCGGGTTCATCGCCACGAACGCGCCGCCGTTGGCCGGATAGTTCGTGTCGATCGACTGCTGGAGCGCCTGCTGGCCAACGTTCTGGAGCTTCGCGTTGAGCGACAGCTTGAGGTTGTCGCCCGCCGTCGGGGCGGCGTGCGACTGCACGCCGATGAAGTTGCCGAACGCATCGACCTTCACCTTCTCCGCGCCGTCGACCCCGCGCAGGTAGCGGTCATACGAGGCCTCCAGGCCGGACTGGCCGACCGAGTCGTTCTCGTTGACGCCCTTGAAGTACGGGTCCTTCGTCTCGGGGCCGGTGATCCGGCTGACGATCCCGAGCATCTGGGCGGCGAGGTCGCCCAACGGGTAGGTCCGCTGGTAGATCTGCTGGACGCTAACGCCAGGGAACGATGACTGGCGCTCGGAGATGTACCAGAGCTGCTGGCTCGAGATGTCGCTGGCGACGGTGGCCTCGCCATAGGACAGCTGCACGTATCCCTGCACGACGCGGCAGGCGATCTCGGACATGTGGAGCATCCCGTGGCCGTTCACCGGACACTCCTGACGATTGGTAGACAGCCGCAGCACGCCCGCCAGGCGGTCGTAGAGCACGGCGTCCGCCTGCGGCGGGTGGGCGAGGTTCTTGTCGGTGATCGGCACCGGCAGGTTGCGGCGGGGAGATCTCGACCGCGTAGGCACGGCGGCTCGAGGCCAGGATCTGGCCGTTCGAGTCGAGGATCTCGCCCCGCGGCGCGGGAACGTTGACGTCGCGAACGAAGTTTACGCTGGCGGCGTGCGCGTACTGGTTGGTCGACAGCACCTGGAGGAACCACAGGCGGAAGAACAGGATCGCGAAGATCGCCAGCGCGAACGTTCCGATGATCGCCACCCGCAGCGCGAGCTGGGGGCTCATCGAGGGGCGGTCCTCCTGCTTCACAAAGCGGAGCTGCTTGTCTTCGGGCAGTGGGCTCATCGCGACTGCGGGCGGGGTATCTGACCGCGGCGGGCGGCGCCCTGCTGGAGCGGGCTGAGGCCGCCGGTCGTGTACGCGCGCCGGCGCCGGCGCCGCGGATCCTCGGGCAGCACAGGCCGCAGCATGCGCCGTACGAGCGCGTACACCGGCAGTGCGAGCAGCGTGTCGACCAGCACCACGATGAAGATCTGCTGGAGCAGCAACAGGCTGACGGGCGAGTCGACGCCGAGCAGGAACTGGATCACCGCCATTCCGAGCCCGGCGAATGTCGCGGCCAGGGCGCCGGCGGCGAGCGGCACGAGCTCGTGCGACGGGTCGCGCAGCTCGTGCAGCCGGCCTGCCCAGTAGCCGATCACGATGTACAGGAGCGAGGTCACGCCGAGCGTCTGGACGAGCACGAGGTCGATCAACAGACCGGTGGCGAACCCGAAGATCGCCCCGGTCAGCGAGCCGCACAGCAACCCGACCGCCATCACGAGCAGCGGGGTCAGGTCGGCGCTCACGCCGAAGATCGACACCTGGGAGACGGCCGACTCCTGGATCACGACGCCGAAGAACCCGAGCAGGACCAGCCGGAGAGGGAGCTTGACCTTGTTGCTCACGGCACCTGGGCCCGCTCGGTTCCGGGCTGTGGACGGGTGAGGATCTGGACGACGTCGACGCTGCGCAGGTTGGCCTGCGGCGAGACCTGGATCTGCCCGTTGTTGAGCAGCTGGTTCTCGTCGACGGGCAGCACGTTCCCGATCGGGATGTTGGCCGGGAAGTACGACTCGAGCGGGCCCGACTTGAATCCGGCCGTGACCACCAGTTGGCCCTGCTGCGGCCCGTTCTGGACCTGGCCCGGGTTCGGGGGCTGGAGATATTGGAGTACGAGTTCGTCAGGGTTCCCGACGGCCGGCACGAGCTCGCCGGTGTCGCCGTTTGAGTCGAGCACGCGCGCGGTCACCGACAGCGTGTGGTCGGTGATCAGCGTCACGAACGACGCCGTCGCCGACACCTCGGTGACCTCGCCGACGAGCGCGCCGTCGCCGATGACGGGATCGTGCAGGCCGACGCCGTCGTCGGTGCCCTTGTCGACGCTGATCGTCTGGTACCACAGCGTCGGGTCGCGCAGGATCACCTGCGCGCTCACCGGGTGGTACGAGCTCAGGTTGAGGCTGGTGTCGAGGTGCAGCTCCGCGCTCGAGCTGCGAGTTCTCGAGCTGGGCGCCCCTTGGCCTGGGCGTATTCGTTGGTCAGCTGCGCCACGCTGCTGCTGCAGCTGCTTGACCTGGGTCTTGGCATGGAACGTGCTCGAGAACCAGCCGGCGACCGAGCGGACCGGCGCCAGCACCTTGCTCGCGCCCTGCTCAACCGGCGAGAGCACCTCGACGACGCCGCGCTGGACGTTGTGCAGCGGGACTGTTCGGCTGCTCGCCGAAGTAGGCCGTGAGCAGGATCAGGGAGACAGCGACGAGCAGTGCGAGAACCGCCCGTCTCCGCCGAACTTGCTTGTCATGCACGGATGTCGTGTCTCCAAGATCTGGCCTGGCGCCACGTCAGCACCAGCCCCAAACTAGTACCGACGGCGCCGGTTGCGTGAATTCTTACTCGAACGGTGGATCGCTTCGAACTCCTCCAACGACCTCCCCGAGCCAACCGCGACGCACGTCAACGGCGACTCCGCCAGATGCGCGGGCATCTGCGTCTCGTGGCGCAGACGCTCGTCGAGCCCCTGTAGCAGCGAGCCACCTCCGGCCAGCATGATGCCACGATCCATGATGTCGGAGGCAAGCTCGGGCGGGGTGCGGTCGAGCGTCTCCTTGACCGCATCGATGATCTGGGTCACCGGCTCCTCGAGCGCCCCCCGTATCTCCTCGCTGGTCAGGACCACGGTCTTGGGCAGGCCCGAGACCATGTCGCGGCCGCGGATCTCCGCCTGTACCTCTTCCCCGAGCGGATACGCCGAGCCGATCTCGAGCTTGACCTCCTCGGCGGTCTGCTGGCCGATCAGCAGCTTGTACTCGCGCTTGACGTAATTCATGATCGACTCGTCGAGCTCGTCGCCTCCGACCCGGATCGACTGCGAGACGACGATCCCGCCGAGCGAGATCACCGCGACCTCGCTGGTGCCGCCGCCGATGTCCACGACCATCGAGCCGGTCGGCTCGCCGACCGGCAGGCCGGCGCCGATCGCCGCCGCCATCGGCTCCTCGATCAGGTACGCCTGACGCGCTCCAGCTGAGAGACAGGCCTCCTCCACGGCTCGCTTCTCGACCCCGGTGACGCCGGACGGCACGCACACGACGACGCGCGGGTGCGCCCAGCGGTTCTGGTGGACCTTCTGGATGAAGTGCCGGAGCATCTCCTCGGTCACCTCGAAGTCGGCGATCACGCCGTCCTTGAGCGGGCGGATGGCCTGGATCGTCCCCGGGGTCCGCCCCAGCATGCGCTTCGCCTCGATCCCGACCGCGTGGACCTCCCCGGTGCGGGAATCGACCGCGACCACGCTCGGCTCGGACAGCACGATCCCGCGCCCGCGAACGTATACGAGAGTGTTTGCTGTGCCGAGGTCGACCGCCATGTCGCGACCGCCGAAACCGGTTAGGTACGTGAAAAAGCCCATAGCTAAGCGAGGTAGAGGTGAGCAGCGGACGGGGTAGTACTGAGTGCCGGAGGCCACGCCACGCTGCCAGCGCCGTCCGGTTCCGATTGTACGGGCTCGCCCCGCCGGAGGATGGGCGCGGTGATGCGTTTCACCCGCTCATCGCGGATTGCGCTGAGTCGCCTCACCCGCTGAGCAGCCCGGGCGCCAGCTCCAGCAGCGTCGTCAGGGGCAATCCGACCACGTTCAGGAAGTCGCCTTCGATCCCCGCCACGAGCGCCGCGCCGCGCCCCTGGATCGCGTACGCGCCGGCCCGCTCGCGCCATTCGCCGCTGGCCAGGTACCAGTCGATCAGCGCTTCGTCCAGCGCCCGGAACTCGACGACCGTGCTCGCCGCGGCGGTTCGCGTACGCCCATCCTCGATCAGGCACATCCCGCTGACGACCGTGTGGCGGCGCCCGGCGAGCGCGCTCAGCATCGCCCGCGCCTGCGATCCTCGTCCGCGGGCTTGCCGTATAGCCGGGCGCCGAGGCTGACGAGCGTGTCGACGCCGAGGACGAGCGCATCCGGGCGCTCGCGCGGCCACCGCGGAGGCCTTGCGGAACGCGTTCTCGAGCGCGACCTCGTGCGGCGGCCCGTCCTGGAGCTCCTCGACGTCTGGCACCTCGACCTCGTACTCGACGCCGATCTGGTCGAGGATCGCCCGCCGCTGGGGCGAGCGGGAGGCGAGCACCACGCGGCTCACGGGACCGCCAGGACAGCGCCCGCACTCAGCCGAGGTCCGGGAAGAACAGGGCCGACCTCGCGCGCCGCGGACTCGGGCGAGTCCGACCCGTGGACCATGTTCTGGCCGACCTCGATCGCGAAGTCGCCCCGAATCGAGCCCGTATTCGCCTTGAGCGGGTCCGTGGCGCCGATCACCTGGCGCGCCGCCACCACCGCCTGCTCGCCCTCGAGCACCATCGCGACCAGCGGACCGGATGTGATGAACGTCACAAGCTCCTCGTAGAAGCCCTTTCCCTCGTGCTCGGCGTAGTGCTGCGCGGCCAGGTCGCGGCTCATCGTCATCAGGTTCATCGCGACGAGCCGCAGGCCCTTGCGCTCGAACCGGGCGATGATCTCGCCCGACAGGCCGCGGGCGAAGGCGTCGGGTTTGATCAGAATCAGCGTTCGCTCCATGGATGGATCTCCTTTGAGCGCGGGTCGACGTGTTCGGGCGGCGGACTTAGGCGTAGTCCGTCAGCTGCCGGAGGGGCCGCCGCGCTCGGCCGGCGCGGGCGTCGGAGCCTGCGCGGCGCCGCGCTCTGCGCGCACGCGTTGCGCCGGCAACCGGCTGCTCGGTGCTCGGCTCGCGGCGCCGGCGGGTGCGGCGGGGCTGCGGAGCCGCACCGGCGACCTCGGCCTCGCAGAACGGGCAGATCTTCCACATCGGGTCGAGCGGCTTCCCACATGCCGCGCACGGATCCTTCAGCTTGCGCATGCAGTTCGGGCAACGCAGGAAGTCCTTCTCGACCTCGTAGTCGCAGTACGGGCACACCTGGTAGCCGAGCTCCGCCAACCGCGCCTCGGCGGCCTGGATCTCGAGCTCGCGCTCGCGCACGTCGTCGAGGTACTCCGGCGGCCGGACGATCATGTAAACGATCGTCCCGACGAACGGGAACAGCGATGCGCGCGGTCGCGCACCCGACCAGCAGCGAGTCGGCGATCCGGCGCCGGGCGTCCGCGTACGTCCAGTAGACGAGCGCGAGCCAGACCACCACCAGGAACAGGATGATCAGCTCGACGACAGCACTGATCGTGCCGTTCTTGATGCCAAAGACCGTCAGGAAGGGCATTAAGCGTGCGAGTTTAGTGGTCGATAGCGTCGGAGACGTCGCAGCGGCCGCTCGTCGAGTGTGTGGATCCTCACACGAATGCGGCCTGGTCGCACGAACTTCGCCGGGTCAGAGATATGTCCTGCCGAACAGGTAACCGATTCCGAAGAACACGAGGATCACGACCGCCACGACGAGCGCGACGAGCGCGACCATCGCGAGAAACCTCGGCTGCCTCTCCTCCTCGTCGTCCACGACATCGACCGCCTGGTTCATTCACAGCATCGAGGCGCGCCCGGCGCCCGCCGGGCGGAGCAGATCCGCGACCAGATAGATCGAGCCCGTGGCCACGACCAGCCCGCCGGGGCCGGCGAGCTCGCGCGCGCGCTCGAGCGCGGCGCGAGGGTCGCGGATCGACCTCGGACGGCGGCCCGCCGAGCTGGCCGGCCAGCGACTGCAGGGTCGGCGGCGGCAGCGCCCGCGGATTCTGGCTCGCGGTCAGGACGAGCGCGTCGCACATCGGCAACAGCGTCGCCAGCATCGCCGCGGCGTCCTTGTCGTCGAGCACCGACACGACCGCGACGACGCGGTCGTGGCCGGCGGCCCACGGCTCGGCGAGCGCCTCGGCGAGCGCGGCCATCCCGTCGGGGTTGTGGGCGCCGTCGAGCAGCGTGAGCGGATCCTCGTCGATCGCCTGCAGCCGGCCCGGCACGAGGATCTCGGCCGCCGCGGCCGCGACCGCGTCTGGGTCGAGCTCGCCCGAGGTACGCCAGCGCAGCGGCCCGCGCCAGCGCGAAGTTGCGTCGCTGGAACGATCCGAGCGCGATCAGCGGCACGCCCGGGTCGGCGCCGGCGTGCACGATCGTCGCGCCGCGCTCGCGCGGCGACCTGCTCGGCGACCGTCTCCGCGTCGGGGTGCAGACCGTGGCCGAGGACGAGCGTCGCGCCCGGCTGGACGACGTCGAGCTTCTCGGTCGCGATCGCCGTGATCGTCGGCCCGAGCCACCGGGTGTGCTCGAGGCCGACGCTGGTCAGCACCTGCACGCGCGACGGGATCACGTTGGTGGCGTCGTAGCGGCCGCCGAGCCCGGCCTCGATCACCGCCACCTCGACCCCCTGGCGGGCCAGCTCCGAGTACGCGGCCGCCGTCAGGAGCTCGAACTGGGTCACGCGGTCGTCGCCCACCAGCGACGCGGTCGACCAGCTCGGCGGCGTGCGCGGCGCGCTGGATCGCGGCGGCGAACTCGCTCGGCTCGAGATCGTCGTCGTCGACCCGGATCCGCTCGGCGAACGACACCAGGTGGGGCGACAGGTAGCGCGCCCGTGCGCAGGCCGTGCTTGGCGCAGGATCGCGGCCGTCATCCGCACCGTCGAGGACTTGCCGTTCGTACCGACGACATGGATCGACTCGAAGCTGGAGCTGCGGGTTGCCCATCGCGGTCATCAGCCGCCGCATGCGGTCGAGCCCGAACCGCATCCCGAACAGCTCGCGGGACAGGACGTAGCGTTCGGCCTCGTCGGCCTGTCACAGCGCCTGGACGGGCGTCGCTGGCAGGACTCAGTTCCTCGCGAGCGCGTCAGCTTGTCGCGCTCGGCCTGGACGACTTGCGCGCGGCGCCTTGGCCACGAACCCCTCGTTGGCGAGCTTGCCCTCGGCGCGCTCGATCTCGGCCTCGAGCTTGGCCCGCTCTGCGGCGAGCTTGCGCTCGCGCGCCCTCGAGGTCGATGTCGTCGCTGGCGAGGATCTCGACCGACCCGCCGGGAACCGGCACCGACGCCACCGGCTCCGCGCCGGCGCCATCTGAGGTGAACGACAGCCGCGCGAGCCGCGCGAGATGCTCGCCGGTCTCCTCGTAGCCCTCGCGCGGCCAGCCGCGCCGGGACCGTTGCGGCGGCCTTGACCCCGGCCACGTCACGCCAGCCGCGCAGCGCCTGCACCGCCTCGATCACCCGCGCCACCGTCGCCTCGGCGCGCTCGTCCACCGTCGCCTGGACCGCAGACGACGGCGGCAGGCCCGCCGGCGAGCAGCCCCTCGGCGCCGGGGATGTAGCCGATAGATCTCCTCGGTCACGAACGGGATCATCGGGTGGGCGATCGCCAGCGTCTGCGTCAGCACGTGCAGCAGCGTGGCCTGGAGCGTCGAGCTCGCCGGCGCGCAGGCGCGGCTTGACCAGCTCGAGGTACCAGTCGCAAAGCTCGCCGTAGACGAAGTCGTACAGGCCGAGCGCGGCGTGCGAGAACTCGAACCGGTCGATCCGGTCGGCGATCTCCGTCTCGCGCCCGTTCCAGCCGCGAGAGGATCCAGCGGTCCTCGACCGCGGCCGGCGTCGGCGCGGCCCGCGCCTCCGGGCTCACCCCGAGCAGGATCAGCCGCGCGGCGTTCCAGAGCTTGTTCGTGAGCTGGAGGCCCTGGGCGAGCTTGCTCCTCGCTGAAGCGCACGTCCTGGCTCGAGGACATCGCGTACAGGCCCCAGCGCATCGCGTCGGCGCCGTAGGCGGGGAAATCGCCGCCGCCTCCGAACACCGGCGGCCGGGGACCGCCGTTGATCAGGTCGATCGGGTCGACGCCGGTGCCGAGCGACTTCGACATCCGCCGCCCGTCGGGGGCCTGGATGATCGAGTGGATGTAGACGTCCTCGAACGGGATCTGGCCGGTGAACTCGATCCCCATCATGATCATCCGCGCGACCCAGAGGAAGATGATGTCGCGCGCCGTGCACAGCGCGTCGGTCGGGTAGAACGCGCGCAGCGCCGGCGTGTCCTCGGGCCAGCCGAGCGCCGCGAACGGGAACAGCCCCGAGCTGAACCACGTGTCGAGCACGTCGGGATCGCGCTCCCAGCCCTCGCCCTCGGGCGCCGTCTCGCCGACGTAACGCTCCTCGGCGCGGTACCACACGGGGATCTGATGCCCCCACCACAGCTGGCGCGAGATGCACCACGGGCGGATGTTCTCCATCCAGTTCAGGTAGACGCGGGTGTAGTTCTCCGGGCCAGAAGCGGACGCGGCCGCTTCTCACGACCTCGATCGCCGGCTTGACCAATTCGTCCATCCGCATGAACCACTGCAGCGAGATCAGCGGCTCGATCCGCTCGCCCGAGCGCTGCGAGTACGGCACCTCGTGGACGAGTCCTCGGTCCGCGCGATCAGGTCCTCGCGACGCAGCTCGGCCACGACCTCGCGCCGGGCCTGCTCGACGGTCATGCCGACGAACCGCTCGGGCGCCTCGGCGGTGATCCGCCCGTCCTCGCCGATCACGCTGATCTGCTGGAGGCCGTGGCGCCGGCCGATCTCGAAGTCGTTGGGATCGTGGCCCGGGGTGATCTTGAGCGCGCCGGTGCCGAAGTCGGGCTTGACGTAGTCGTCGGCGATGATCTTCAGCTTGCGCCCGACGAGCGGCAGGATCGCCTTCTCGCCGACGAGGCGCCGGTAGCGATCGTCGTCGGGATTGACGGCGATCGCGGTGTCGGCGAGCATCGTCTCAGGGCGGACGGTGGCGACCGTGACCGCGCCCGATCCCTCGGCGAGCGGGTAGTCGATGTAGTAGAGGGTGTCCTCCACCTCGCGGTCCTCGACCTCGAGGTCCGAGATCGCCGACCCGGCTGCCCGGATCCCAGTTGACCATGTACCGGTCGCGGTAGATGTAGCCCTTCTCGTACAGGGCGACGAACACCTTCATGACCGCCTTGGCGTAGCGGTCGTCGAGCGTGAACCGCTCGTCGTCGTAGTCGAGCGAGGCGCCCAGACGCTTGAGCTGCTCGATGATCTCGCCGCCGTACTCGTCGCGCCATGCCCACACCCGCTCGACGAACGCCTCGCGGCCGAGCTGCTCGCGGCTCGTGCCCTCGGCGATCACGGCCCTCTCCACCTGGGTCTGGGTCGCGATGCCCGCGTGGTCGGTCCCGAGGATCCACTTCGTGCGCCGGCGTGGGCGGGCCATTCGTCCTGTGAACACGGACTCAGGCAGTCCTGGATCGAGCTGTTGAGCGCGTGACCCATGTGCAGGACGCCCGTGACGTTCGGCAGCGGGATCGCGATCGAGTAGTTGTCGGCCGGATCGCCGCCGGGCTCCGGGTGGAAGATGCCGCTGTCGAGCCACGCGCGCGCGATTCGCGGCTCGACCTCGGACGGGTCGTAGCGGGTCCTGGCTTCGAGATCCGAGCGGTCAGGCATGGCAACCGCTCAGTCTAGGAAACAACCCCTGTCCGGACGGGCCACATGGCCTCGTGGCTCGTCCCGCTCGGCATCCGGCCTCGCCGCGACCGGGCCGGCCACGAGTCATCCGGCTGGACGCCGGCCGAAGGCCGGCCCCGAACGCAGGGTTAGGCCGCTTCTTCCTCGGGCGTAGCGACGGTCACGAGCGTCGGGGAGATGCCCTTGTCGATCGTGTCGCGGGTTACTACACACTTGCGGACGTCCCGGCGCGAAGGAAGCTCGAACTGGACCTCGAGCAGGACTTCCTCGATGATCGACCGCAGGCCGCGGGCGCCGGTCTCGCGCTCGAGCGCCTTGTCGGCGATCGAGTGCAGCGCCTCCTCGGCGAACACCAACTCGATCCCGTCGAACTGGAAGAACCGTTGGAACTGCTTGACGAGCGCGTTGCGCGGCTCGGTCAAGATCTGCATCAGCTCGCCGCGCGAGAGCTGGTGGATCGCCGACATCACCGGCAGGCGCCCGATGAACTCCGGGATCAGCCCGTACTGGATCAGGTCCTCGGGGAGGCAGTGCTCGAAGATCTCGCCGGTGTCGCGCTGGTCCTTGGACTGGATCGCCGCGCCGAAGCCGACACCCTGATGGCCGATCCGGCGCTCGATCACCTTGTCGAGGTTCGCGAACGCCCCGCCGCAGATGAACAGCACGTTGGTGGTGTCGATCGACAGGAACTCCTGGTGGGGGTGCTTGCGGCCGCCCTGGGGCGGCACCGACGCCGTCGTGCCCTCGAGGATCTTCAGCAGAGCCTGCTGGACGCCCTCGCCGGATACGTCCCGGGTGATCGAGGGGTTGTCCGCCTTGCGCGCGATCTTGTCGACCTCGTCGATGTAAATGATCCCGGTCTCTGCCTTCTTGACGTCGTAGTCGGCGGCCTGGATCAGCTTCAAGAGGATGTTCTCGACGTCCTCCCCCACGTACCCGGCTTCGGTCAGCGCGGTGGCGTCGGCGATCGCAAACGGGACGTTGAGGATCTTCGCGAGCGTCTGGGCGAGCAGCGTCTTGCCGCATCCGGTGGGGCCCAGCAGCAGGATGTTCGACTTCTGCAGCTCGATGTCGTTCTCATCGGACTGCATCATCTGGACGCGCTTGTAGTGGTTGTACACCGCCACCGACAGGCTGCGCTTAGCCTGCTCCTGCCCGACCACGTACTCGTTCAGGACGTCGTAGATCTCCCGCGGCTTGGGGAGATTCTCGATGTCGAAGCTCGGCGGTGCGGTGAGTTCCTCATCGATGATCTCGTTGCAGAGGTCGATGCACTCGTCGCAGATGTACACGCCGGGTCCAGCGATCAGCTTCTTGACCTGCCTCTGTGACTTGCCGCAGAAGCTACACAGCAGCTGTTCGTTGGAATCGGTCGGACGTGCCATAAATTGCCCTCTCCCGGGGTCGCCTCGCGCCGCCTTATCCGAGCACTAAAGGGTAGCCCCTTAGTGCTGGGAGATGACGCGGTCGATGATTCCGTACTCCTTGGCCTCCTCAGAGCTCATGAAGTAATCACGTTCGGTATCCGACCGAACTTTCTCAAGGCTCTGCCCGGTGTGGTGGGCGATGATCTCATCCAGGCGCCTCCGGACGTCGATGATCTCCTTGGCGTGGATCTCGATATCGGTCGCCTGACCCTGGAACGCGGAGGACACCTGATGGATCAGGATCTTGGCGTTCGGCAGCGCCATCCGCTTGCCGTGGGCCCCGCCGGCGAGCAAGAGCGCGCCCATCGACATCGCGATCCCGACGCAGATGGTCTGCACGTCGGGCTTGATGAACTGCATCGTGTCGTAGATCGCCAGCCCGGCGTAGACCGACCCTCCGGGCGAGTTGACGTAGATCGAGATGTCCTTGTCCGGGTCTTCTGATTCCAGGTGGAGGAGCTGGGCGACGATCAGGTTCGCGATCTGGTCATCGACCGGTGTCCCCAGGAAGATGATCCGCTCGTTGAGTAGACGGCTGTATATGTCGAATGCGCGCTCTCCGCGAGACGTCTGTTCAACAACCATCGGTACGAGTGGGCTCATCGTCCTCGCTTCTTTCGCTTCCTCGGCCGGAATCCTGCCGACTGTAGCAACAGGCCAGTGCGGGCTGGGCAGGGCGGGCCCGGTTGGACTCCGGCTGCCTGCGGTCTTCTACAGGGTTAGCTGCCGGGAGTCCAGAGCTGTCCGGATCCCTGGGATCCCTGCTCCGCGGTCTCCCTGCCCGGGGTCCAGATCTTCTGGCGGGCCTTGGCCTGCTCGACGGTGATCGGCTTGGCCTCGGCCACCAGCATCTCGACCGCCTGACGGGTGGCAACCTCGCGGCGCACCCGGTCGAGCCGCCCCGCCGATCGGAGCTGGTCGAACAGCTTGTCCGAGGTCGTCCCCTGCCGCTCGGCGGATGGCTCGAGCGCTTCGAGGATCTGCTCGTCGGTCGGCTCGATCGCCTCGGCGTCGACGATCGCCGCCAGCACGGCCTCGCGGCGGAGCGCCGCGGCGGCCTCGGGCTCGGCCTCGTGCGCGAGCGCCTCCTCGTCGCGTCCGGAGATACGCAGGTAGGCCTCCTTGGAGATGCCCTGGCGCGCCAGGGCCGCGAACGTGTCCTCGAGCAGCTCGTGCGCACGGGCGTGAACCAGCTTCTCGGGGACGTCGATCTCGGCCTCGGCGACCGCCGCCTCGACCACGGCGTCCTCGTACTCGCGCTCGAGCACGCGGTCGTCGACCTTGCGCAGCCGCTCGGCGATGTCCTCGCGCAACTCGGCGAGCGTGTCGAACTCGGTGGCGTCGGACGCGAAGTCGTCGCCCGGCTCCGGCAGGTTCTTGGCCTTGACGTCGTTGACCGTGACCGCGAACTGCGCCTCCTTGCCGGCCAGCTCCTCTGCCGGGTAGTCCTCGGGGAAGGTGATCGTGACCGCCCGCTCCTCGCCGGCGCGCGCACCCACGAGCTGGTCCTCGAAGCCGGGCACGAGTCGGCCCGAGCCGAGCTCGAGCAGCTGATCCCGCCCGGCCCCGCCCTCGAACTCCTCCCCGTCGACGCTCCCGACGTAGTCGATCACGACGTGGTCGCCGGGCTCCGCGGGCCGGTCGACGGTGTCGAGCGTCGCCAGACGGTCGCGCAGCCGGTCGATCTCCTCGTCGATCTGGGCCTCGTCGACGTGGGGCTCGCGGCGGCCGACCTCGAGGCCCTTGTACTCCCCGAGCTTGGCCACCGGGCGGACGCCGATCTCGATCGAGAACTGGAGCGGCTGCCCTTCCGCGGGAAGCTCGCTCGGAACGTCGAGCTCGGGCTCGCCGACCGGGGCGATTCCGGCGCCGTCGATCGCATCGGCATACCAGCTCCCGAGCGCGCTCCTGACGGCCTCGTCGAGCACCGCCTCGCGGCCCAACCGGCGGATCACCACTGTCGGCGGCACCTTGCCCTTGCGGAACCCGGGCACGCGCAGCTGGCGGCCGAGCTCGCGCGCGGCCTGCTGGACGCGCCGCTCGACCTCCTCGGGGGCGACTTCTGCCTGGACGCGCACGCGCGACTCGGGCAGCTCGGTGACGTTGGTCTTGACGCTGTTCGGCATGGTGGTCGTGCGAGACGATAGCTTGCGGTCGTGCTCTCCCGGATGGCGGGTCGACTACTGACTGGACCGCTGGCCTTCCTGGTCGCCGGTGCGATCGACGTCAGCCTGCTGCTGGTGGCCTATGTGCGCTGGCGGGCGACGCGCGGCGCTACTCGGCCATCGTGACCGCGCCAATCCCCGTCGGCAGCCCTGCCCTCGTTGTCCCGCGGAGCAGACCGCGGATCTCCCGCAGGGCCACGGGCAGCGTCGTCATGTCGTAGATCCGCGACGCCCTGACGTCCGCCACCATGCCGAGCGACCGTTCGAGCGCCGCGGCGTTGCGCTCGGACCAGGCGTCGATCGCCGCCTCGCCACTGTTCTGCGCCCCGCCGGCGTCGAGCACCTTGCGGGTGAGCTCGCGGTACAGGTTGAACAGGTCGTCGCGCAGCGCCGCCCGGGCCAGCGCCTGCCAGCGGTTCGCGCGCGGCAGCTCGATGATCCGGTCGCGCAGCCAGTTGAGCTCGAGCCGCGAGCCCAACCGGAAGTACACGCGCAGCACGTCCTCCTGGTCGTGCTCGGTGGACGAGGCGACCTCGACGATGTCGAACAGCGCGAGCATCGACGGCATCCCGGCGGTGCGGCGGGCGAGCGCGGCGGGGACGCCGGCCTGCTCGAGCTCGGCCGCGGTGGCGTCGAACGCCTCCCGGTCGGCGCCCTCGAGCGCGTCGGGAAGCGAGGCGACCAGCATCTTCGCGCCCGGCTCGAACCGCCTGATCGTCTGCGCGATGCTGACCTGATACGGGTTGGCGCGCACGAGCCACCGAGTCGAGCGCTCGACCAGGCGCCGGCCCTCGATCAGCATCCGGAGCTGGGTCTGCGCGTCGACCTGGTTGTCGAGCGCCTCGACCTCGCCCCAGAACGAGCGCATGTCGAGTACCTCGCGCGCGGTGGCGTACGCCCGCGCCAGGACCGCAGGCAGCGCGCCCGTCTCCTCGCCGAGCCGGAACGAGAACGTCGTGCCGGCGCGGTCGACGAGCTGGTTGGCGACGACGGTGGCGATGATCTCGCGCTTCAGACGGTGGCCTGTCATCCGGTCGGCGTAGCGTTCCGGCAGCGGTTGGGGGAAGTAGCGCTCGAGGTCGTGGGCGAGGTATCCGTCCTCGGGCAGGTCGGAGTCGAGCAGCTGCTGGTAGAGGTGGATCTTGCAGTAGGCCATGACGACCGCCAGCTCCGGCGCGACCAGCCCCTTGTGCGCGGCCTTGCGCTCGTCGATCGCGTCGTCGGTGGGCAGGAACTCGAGCTTGCGGTTCAGCCCTGCGGTCTGCTCGAGGTACCGGATCAACCGAGCGTGCACGTCGACCATCTGCGCGGCCTGTGCGAGCGCGAGGCTCATCGCCTGCGTCTGGGTGTAGCTGGCGTACAGGACCTGGTCGCCGACCGAGTCGGTCATCTCGGCCAGCAGCTCGTTGCGCTGCTTGTCGGTCAGGTCGCCGTCCGTCACCAGCGCGTCGAGCAGGATCTTGATGTTGACCTCGTGGTCGGAGCAGTTGACGCCCGCGGCGTTGTCGATCGCGTCGGTGCTGATGCGGCCTCCTTTGTTTCTCGGGGCCGCCGCTGAGCGCGTACTCGATCCGTGCCCGTTGGGTCACCCCGAGGTTGCCGCCCTCGCCGACGACCTTGCAGCGCAGCGCGCGCGCGTCGACTCGGACCGCGTCATTGGCCTTGTCGCCGACGTCCGCGTGGGACTCGGTCGAGGCCTTCACGTAGGTGCCGATGCCGCCGTTGTACAGCAGGTCGACCGGGGCTTTGCAGGATCGCCTGGATCAGATCGTTGGGCGCGAGCCGCTCGGCCTCGATGTTCAGGGCCTCGCGCACCTGGGGGGAGAGCTGGATCGATTTCGCGGTCCGCGGGTAAATGCCGCCGCCCTCGGAGATCAGCGACTCGTCGTAGTCGCTCCAGGCCGAGCGGGGCAGGTCGAACAGGCGCCGGCGCTCGTCGTAGCTCGTCTCCGGATCGGGGTCAGGATCGAGGAACACGTGCATGTGGTTGAACGCGGCCAACAGCTTGGTGTGGCGCGAGAGCAGCATCCCGTTGCCGAACACGTCGCCGGACATGTCGCCGATCCCGACCACCGTGAAGTCCGTGGTCTGGATGTCGGTCCCGAGCTCGCGGAAATGCCGCTTGACCGACTCCCACGCCCCGCGGGCGGTGATCCCCATCTTCTTGTGGTCATAGCCCTGCGAGCCGCCCGAGGCGAACGCGTCGCCGAGCCAGAAGCCGTAGTCCGCCGAGACCCCGTTGGCAAGGTCGCTGAAGGTCGCCGTGCCCTTGTCGGCCGCGACCACCAGGTACGGGTCGTCCGCGTCGTAGCGGATCACCCGGCGGGGCGGAACGACCTCGCCCTCGACGATGTTGTCGGTGATGTCGAGCATCCCCGCCAGGAACGTCTTGTAGCAGTCGATCGCCTCTTTCTGCAGGGCTTCGCGGCCACCGCTGCTCGGCGGCCGCTTGACGACGAAGCCTCCCTTCGCGCCGACCGGCACGATCAGCGCGTTCTTGACCATCTGGGCCTTCATCAACCCGAGGACCTCGGTGCGGAAGTCCTCGCGCCGGTCCGACCAGCGGATCCCGCCGCGGGCGACCCGGCCGCCGCGCAGATGCACCGCCTCGACTCGCGGCGAGTAGACAAAGATCTCGAACTGCGGCCGTGGCAGCGGTAGCACCGGGATCTGCGACGAGTCGAGCTTGAACGACAGGTACGGGTGAGCCTTCCCGTCGGCGCCGTTCTGGAATGCGTTGGTGCGGACGATCGCCCGCACGACGCTCAGGAAGCTGCGGAGGATGCGGTCCTCGTCGAGGCTGGGGACGGCGTCGAGCGCCGCCTCGATGTCCTTGCCGAGCCGCACGGAGGCGTCGTCGTCTGAGCCGTCGGGGTCGAGCCGGGCATCGAACAACCTGACCAGCAGGCGGGCGATGTCCGGGTGGCCGGTCAGCGTCCGCTCGATGTACGCGTCCGAGAAGCCGATGCCGCCCTGGCGCAGGTACTTGGCGATCGCGCGGATGATCGCGACCTGTCGCCCGGTCAGGGTCGCGCCGAGCACGAGGCCGTTCAGTCCGTCGTCCTCGAGCTCGCCCCTCCACACGCCGAGGAACGCGTCGTGGAGCAGGTCGCGGACCCGTTCGATGTTCTCGTTGTCGGCCTGGAGGCCGAAGTCGTAGATCCACGCCGAGCTCCCGATCGTCCGGCGTGATCTCGTAGGGGCGCTCGTCGGCCACCTTCGCGCCCAGGTGCTCGAGCGTTGGCAGAACCTCTGAGAGGAGCACGCCGTCCGAGCTGAACAGCTTCAGGCGGACGATGCCGTCGGGCGCCTCGAGCGGGCGGTACAGGCTCGTGATCGGCTCGTCGGCGGCGAGGAGCTCCTCGAGCCGGGCGATGTCGGCGACCGCGGAGCGCGCCACCCAGTCAGACATGTAGCCCGCCGGGAATGCGTGCTCGTAGCGCCTGAACAGCTTGAGGCCGTCCTCCTCACCGTGCTCGTCGATCAGCGCATCGCGGAGCTCGTCGGCCCACGCCCGGATCACCTGGGCGAGGCGGGTCTCGATCGTGCCCACGTCATAGCCGGTGACCGGGTCCTCGCCGAGGCGGATGATGTAATGGACGCGCGCGAGGCGCGACTCACTCAGCTGGAGCGTCCAGTCGAGCCCAACCCCACCGAGCGCCTCGAGCAGGATCCTGCCCACCCGCTCGCGGTGCTCGGTGTTGAACCGGTCGCGCGGGATGCACACCAGGCACTCGACGAACCGCTCGAGCGGGTCTCGCCACATGAACAGCCGCAGCCGCTGGCGCTCGCCGAGCCCGAGGATCCCGATCGCCAGGTTGTACAGGTCCTCGGTCTCCATCTGGAACAGCGAGTCGCGCGTGTAGGACTCGAGGATCTCGAGCAGCGCCTTTCGATCGTGGCTGGCCGGCGGGAACCCGGCGCGCGCCAGCACCCCCTCGACCTTGCCGCGAATGATCGGGATCTGACCGCGGACTCGCCTTGTACGCGTTCGTCGTGTACAGGCCGAGGAAGCGGCGCTCGCCGATCACCTGGCCGTCGTCGGAGAACCGCTTGACGCCGATGTAGTCCAGATACGCCGGCCGGTGAACCGGCGAGGCCGAGTTGGCCTTGGTCAACAGCAGGATCTGCGGATCGCGGCCGATCGCGAGCGCCTTGCCGCTCAGCGTCCTGGGCGCCCTGGTCGGAGTCCCGCGGAGGATCCCGAGGCCCGAGCCGTCGATCGCCTGCAGCCGGCCCTCGTCGCCTTCGTCGATCAGGTCGTATTCGCGGTACCCGAGGAACGTGAAGTTGTCGTCCGCCAGCCAGGCGAGGAACGCCTTGCTTTCCTCGACGAGCGCCGCATCCACGCTCGGCGGCGGCCGGCTGTCGAACTCGTCGATCAGGGCCCGCGCGTGCGCGCGCATCTCCTGCCAGTCCTCGACCGCGGCGCGTACGTCGGCCAGCACCCGCTCGATCGTCTGGCGCAGCTGCTCGAGGAGCACGCGATCGTGCTCGCGTCCGACCTCGACGTGGACGACGGACTCGCGGATGGCGTCCTCCGCGGTGGCGTCGTGCTCGAGCACATCGATCAGGTGACCCTCGGCGTCGCGCCGGACCTGGATCACCGGGTGGATCACGAGGTCGATCCCGTACCCCAGCCGACCCAGCTGCATCGTCACCGAGTCCACGATGAACGGCATGTCGTCGGTGACGATCTCGATCAGCGTGTGCGGCGACTGCCACCCGTGCTGCTCGAAGTCGGGGTTGTAGACCCGCACCTTCGACTCGCCCGGCCGGCGCTGCTGGGCGAGGTTGTAATGAGCGACCCCGGCGCCGTACAGGTCGAGCGGGTTGCGGTCGGCGAGATCCTCCGCCGGCACCCACTGGTAGTACTGCCGGATGAACGACTCACACGGCGCGACCTGGCCGGTGGGCAACCGCTCCCGGACCCGCTCGCAAACCGTGTCGATCAACTCGGACTCGAGATCCGCCCCCTTAACAGCCATTCCGAGACCTCCTCAGTTGGGCGGTGCTTACCGGTCGCACCGCCGGGCGGAGCCTACTCCGCGTTGTGTGGCTGTGCATGGGATGAGATTCGGCTTGCGATGGTGGCGTATGTCAAGCCTAGAACGGTTTTCCTTGAGGGTTCCGTCGGGGGTCCGTCCGGGTCTCGGTCCCGGTGTCCGTCCGGTCCGTATACGAACATATGTTCGGTGACGAGCGACGGCAATCCGTATGCGCGGTTCCGGCGCGCGCTCGAGACCGGCAACGAGACGCTCGTCATCACCGCCGCCCGTGAGCTACCCCGCGTGCGCCTCGACGACGCGCTGCGGATCTGCCTGGTGCTGCGCGGCGGCGACCCGGATCGGTTTGAGCGGGCAGCCGTTCGCTGGCTCGGCCGGTTCGCGCTCGAAGCCCGCGAGGTGACGATCAACGACCTCCGGGTCGCCGCCGGCGCCCTCGACGCGCTGCCCGAGCATCCCGGCGAGGCGATGGAGCTGCTCCAGCGGTTGTGCGTGACGCGCGGGGTGGCGTAGCCGGCGGTGGCGCGCGGTCGCTGGCGGTGTTCGCCGGCGGGGGTGGTGCGCGCGGGGTCGCGGCGCGGTCCGCGCCGCGGGGTCGTGGCGCGCGGCTTCATTCCCGCCCCGGGAGCCGCCCGCGACCTGCACAACGCGACACGACGCGCCGGCGAGCCCGGCCTTGTCGACTCATGCACGCATATCGTGCATCAGTCGGCACGGCCGGCGCCGATCGCGTCTGGTTGCCGCGTTATGCAGGTCCCCGAGCGCCGGCCCGCTGCCTGGCTCACGCCCCGGGAGCCGGCCTCGCCCCCATCCCCCGTGCCTCGCGCCCGGCGCCCACCCATCGCGTGTCCCCGGCCCGCGGTAGCGTGCGCCCCGATGCTCCCCGACTGGCCCGCCGGCACCGTCACGATCCTCGCAACCGCTACCGCCACCGCCACCGAAACGCCGCACGCGATCCCAGTATCGGCCTCGCTGCGGGCCGGCCCGCGTCGCGCGCTGATCGCCCTGGCCGCGACCCGCGGATCGCTGGCGCGGCTCCGCGTCGACCCGCGCGTGTCGCTCACGATCGTGTGCGAGGGCGTCGCGGTGACCGCATACGGACGCGCCCGGGTGCTCGATGACGAGCCGGTCGCCGCCGGCGTGATCGCGGTCGAGATCGACGTCGACCGCGTCCAGGACCACGACCGTCCGACGTTCGAGATCCAGTCTGGCGTGGTCTGGCGCTGGACCGACCCCGACGCCGAGCGGCGCGACGCCGACGTGCCGGAGCGGCGCTCGCCCGGCTCGCCGGCGGTCACCTAGTCGGGCAGCAGCGGCACCCACACGCCGGGGTCCTGGCCGACGAGCACGCCGCGGGTGATCGCCTTTGAACCGAACCGATCGCGCACGCGGTCGACGACGGCGTCGAGGTCGCGCGCGCGGTTGAACGGCAGCACGAGCTGGACGGCACCGCGGTCGTACAGGTTCGTGAGCGCGATCCCGATCAGCGTCAGGCCCTGGCGCTCGATCATCGGCATCGACGCCGTGAGCAGTCCGTTCGCGGTGTGCAGGATCGTCGGCGTCTGATCGGTCGCCTCGCGCATCGTGTACGAGCGCGTGGCGCGGCTGAAGTCCTCGAAGCGCATCCGCAGCACCACTGTCCGGCACACCCTCCCGGCCGTGCGCAGCCGCCTCGTCACCCGATCGACGAGCGCGACCAGTGCGTTGGCCAGTTCTTGCGTGCGAGCGCCGCCGACGGCCGAGCGCTCGCTGCGCGCCGATCGACCGGCGCCGGCGCCGAACCTCCACCGGCCGGGGGTCGTAGTTGTGGGCGAGCGCGTGGAGGTGTCGCCCCGACGCGCGCCCGAGCATCAGCACGAGCTCCCGCTCGGCCAGCAGCGCGACCTGCCCGACGGTCGTGATCCCGCGCGCGTGGAGCTTGGCGGCGGTGACCCTGCCGACGCCCCACAGCCGCTCGACCGGGAGCGGATGCAGGAACTCGAGCTCGCGATCGGGCGCCACCAGCAACAGGCCGTCGGGCTTGGCGACGGCGCTCGCGACCTTCGCCAGGAACTTGGTACGGGCGACGCCGACGGTGATCGGGAGGCCAACCTCGGCGCGGATCCGCCGGCGCAGCCGGGCCGCGATCTCGACCGGCGATCCGGAGATGTGGTCGAGCCCGCGGACGTCGAGGAAGGCCTCGTCGATCGACAACCCCTCGACCACCGGCGCGGTGTCTTCGAACACCTTGAACACCGCCTTGCTGGCCTCCGTGTAGGCCGACATCCGCGGCGACACCACCACGGCATCCGGGCACAGCCGCCGCGCCGGACCGCCGCCCATCGCCGTGCGAACCCCGCGCGCCTTGGCCTCGTAGCTCGCCGCGAGCACCACGCCGGCGCCGACGATCACCGGGCGGCCGCGAAGCCGAGGATCGTCGCGCTGCTCGACCGACGCGTAGAACGAGTCGAGGTCCGCGTGCAGGATCGAGGCCGAGGGTGACACGAACACATGTTCGTGTCACCCTCGGACGGACGATCAGCGGTCCGAGTCGGTCCCCGGCGTCAACGACACGCCGCGGAGCACCTCGCCGAAGCGGGCGGTGCGCACCGTCTGGAACGACTCGCCGGGCAGCGTCGCGTCTCCCAGTCGATCGGTGATCGCGACGAGCTTGTTCGGATCCGCGCCCTGGTCGCCGCTTCCGCTGACGGTCGAGGTGATCCCCCAGATCGTCGCGGTTCCGTTCCTGTTCAGGCGGCCGGTGATGTTCCGCAGGCCGTCGGTGGCCGGCGACCACGGCAGCCTCGGTGACCGTGTTCGTGCCGGTCGGGTATCCCGCGCACGGTGTATGGCTGCCCGAGGTTCAGCCCGGACTGGAGCGTGTAGGCGAGCTGCCACGCCCCTGCCTTTGAGTTGAACAGCCACTTCTGCAGGCCTGCCGTCGTCTGCGCGGCGGCGTCGGTGTAGGTGCCGCTCGTGCTCGAGAACGTGGCCGTTGCCGTCACCCTCGTCAGCGACGTACAGCGTGTCCGGATTCGCGAACCACAGCCCGAACGGGAACCGCCGTCGAGGTCTTCGCGAGCGTCGTCGGGAACCCCGCGAGGATGCACATGTTGTACGGGGTCACGCCCTCGGTCTGAAGCAGCGCGGGGTTGTAGGCGATCGGCGAGGTCGGGAGCCGCGCGCCCGGACCGGCAGCCCGACGCCGGGCGTCGCGCTCGTCGACGGGCACGCCTTGCCGGTTGTGTCGATGAAGTACACGGTGTTGATGCCGTTGCCGCCGCTGCCCTTCGTGAAGTAGACGACGTTGTTCGAGATCGTCAGGCCACGGAAGTTCGTGTCCTTGCCGACCTTGTCCGCCTTGTCGCCGAGCTGCGTGACGTTGAAGCTGCCGACCGGCGTCGGCGCCCCGGGCGTCTGGAACCAGTCGGGCTCCCACGAGCGCGAGAGGATCTGCGCGCCGGCGCCGAGGATGACGCCGTTCGGCTGCGGGTTCGCACCGTTGCCGGCGTTGCCCGCGGTGTAGATCGCGTTCGCGGCGTTGTTGAGAATCGCGGCGCGGCCGTTGTTGCCGCTGTAGGCGTTCGTCAGCGTGAACGAATCGAACCGGCCATCGCGCCCCAGATCCGCGACCTCGCGGTAGTAGGCGCTCGTGACCGGGTTGGTCGGGTCGACCACGCCCGGAGTGTTCGAGTTCGACACGTCGAGCGCGGCCACCGGCGCCTGGTAACCCATGAACGTGATGTCCTGACCGTTGGTCGAGAGGTTCAGCGCAAGCTCTGACTTGGACGAGAAGCTCGTCACGACGTTCCGGGCGGGCACCGCGATCCGGTTGAACACCTGGCCCCACGGGGTCAGCTCGTCGAGGAATATCGGGGAGGTGACGCCGAAGCTGCCGTCGACCTGGTCGTTGTTGAACACATACGGGTAGGTGCCGTCGGCGATCGCGGGCGTGCAGGCGCTGCCGGTGCAGCCCGGCGGAAGCTCGGTAACGCCCGGGGTGATGTCCGCCGGCGCGTATTCGCTCGTGCTGAGCAGCAGGTTGCCCGGTATCAGGTCCGTTCCCCGGTGGCCGTGATGCCACTGGTCGGCTTGAGCGGGTCCAGCGGCGACGAACATCGCGAGCGCACATCCGGCGCCCGCCAGCAGCCGATGTGCGCGCCTGCGCGCCTGCCGCGCACGCTGCGGTGTACTCGACATGAAGAGTCCTCCTTGCTGTTTTGTCGGCCTAGCGCGCCCCGGCGGCGCGGCGGCACCCTAGCCGCGCGCCAACGGCCATCTGTGACCATTCGGGTACCCGTTCGATGACAGCTCTCTTAGTTTTCTGGAGATCGAGACAACGACTAGGACCCCACCCCGACCGACTGGCGACGAGCTGCTCGACCGGCGAGCGCTCAACCGGGCCACGCTCGCCCGGCAGCTACTGCTCGAGCGCGCCCGGGTGTCGGCGATCGCGACGATCGAGCAGCTCGCCGGCATGCAGGCACAGGCGCCCCACGCCCCGTATGTCGGCCTCTGGACGCGGCTGAGCGGCTTTCGGGCCGCGGAGCTGTCCGAGCTGATCGCCACGCGGCAAGCGGTGCGGGCGCCGCTGATGCGAGCGACCCTGCACCTCGTGAGCGCCGCCGATTGCCGCGCGTTCCGTCCGGTCGTGTGGCCCGTCCTCGAGCGCGGGTTCGCCGGGTCTCCGTTCGATATCGCCGGCGTCGAAACCGATGCGCTGCTCGCCGCCGGCCGGGAGCTGATCGAGCAGGCCCCGCGGACCCGAGTCGAGCTCGGGGCGTTGCTGGCCGAGCGCTGGCCCGGAAAGGACCCGGCGTCGCTGGCCCAGGCGATCACCTATCTCGTGCCCGCCGTCCAGGTCCCGCCGCGGGGCATCTGGGGCAAGAACGGCCAGGCCCGCTGGACCAGCGCCGAGGCGTGGCTCGGCCGCGAGACCGACCCGCACCCTTCGCGCGAGCGCCTCGTGATTCGCTACCTCGCGGCGTTCGGGCCCGCGACCGTGAGGGACATGCAGGCCTGGTCGGGCCTGACGCGGCTAAGCGAAGTCGTCGAGCCGCTGCGCACCGAGTTGCTCACGTTCCGAGGCGAGGACGGCGTCGAGCTGTTCGATCTTCCGGACGCGCCCCGTCCCGGCCCCGACACGCCCGCGCCCCCGCGCTTCCTTCCCGAGTACGACAACCTGTTGCTCTCCCACGCCGACCGCACGCGCTTCATCACGGGCGGCGGAGCGAGTGCCGCTCCAGCCCGGACTGGGTGCACGCTACGGCACACTGCTCGTCGACGGCCTGTTCCGCGCCACGTGGCGGATCACGCGTCACCGGGACACCGCGATCCTCGACGTCGAGCCCTTCGAGCGTCTGTCCGAGCGCGACGCGATCGTCGAGGAGGGCGAGCGCCTGCTGGCGTTCGCCGCGGCCGGCGCGGCCCGTCACGACATCCGCATCGCACCGGCCTAGCGATCCGCATCGCACCGGCCTAGCGATCCGCATAGCACCGGCCTAGCGATCCGCAGCGCGGCGGACGGGCGCATCCGCATCGCAGCGGGGCCTAAAGGTCGCGCGCGCGAGAAACGATCAGCGCGATTCGTTGTTTTCGGCGTCAGCCAAACGCTGAGTAAGCGACTACAACCGGGGGGATCAACACGTGGCTAGTCGACCACGCGAGCAACAGAGTAACTACCGCGACCTCCGCGAGCGGACCAAGCGCAAGGAGCAGCGGCGCGAGGAGAAGCTCAAGCGAATCGTCGAGCTGTATCGGGGACGTTACCTCCACTCGTTCCAGGGCGAAACCGTGGCCGGCGGCGCCGGCGCCGTCGGCATCGCCGTCTGAGTATGCGTTCAGCCGAAGCGCGGTGCTACGTCAGCTCGTTGCGCAGCTGCTGGGCTTCCCTGAGCGTTTGGAGCTTCTTGAGCGACTGGTGCTCGATTTGACGGATACGTTCACGCGTGACGTTGAAGGTACGTCCGATCTCGTCGAGCGTCCGGGGATGCGCACCCCCGAGCCCGTAGCGCAGCTCGAGCACACGACGCTCCCGGTAGCCGAGAGCCTCGAGCGCCTCGCGCACAGCCTCTCCGGTCAGCGTCTCCACCGCCCGGTCGTACGGTGACTCGGCTTGCTCGTCGGCGAGCAGCTGACCGAACTCAAGCTGATCCTCGTCACCGACCGGCTTCTCGAGTGAGATCGGCGCCTGTGCGGCGCGCTTGATCGACTCGACCTCCTGAGGCTTGAGGCCTGTGACCTCGGCGATCTCGTCGGCGGTCGGCACGCGCCCGAGGCCGGTGGTCAGCTTGCGCTCAGCCCGACCGATGTGGTTGAGCTTCTCCACGATGTGCACCGGGATGCGGACCGTCCTCGCCTTGTCCGCGAGCGCGCGGGCGATCGCCTGGCGGATCCACCAGGTCGCGTAGGTCGAGAACTTGAACCCTCGGCGATAGTCGAACTTCTCCGCAGCACGCACGAGGCCGAGCGTCCCTTCCTGGATCAAGTCCAAAAAGGGCAGTCCCTGGTTGCGATACCGCTTGGCGATGGAGACGACCAGACGCAGGTTCGACTCGACCAACTTCCGCTTGGCCTCCACGTCACCGCGCCAGATGCGCTTGGCGAGGTCGACTTCCTGCTGGGCGGTCAGGAGCCGCACCTTGCCGATGTCCCTGAGAAACAACTGCAGGCCGTCGGTAGTCCCCTCCGGCTCTCGATCTGATCGTGACTTGCGACGGCCGCGTTTGTCCGGCGCACGGTCGACGCTCTGGCTCGCCAACGTGGCCGGATCGATTTCCTCCACCAGTTCGATTTCACGGCCCTCGAACAGGCCGAGCAACTCCTCGGCGTCGGTCTCCTCGAGGTCGAGCTCCGCCGTAGCGCTCGCGATCTCGGAATATGTGAGCACACCCAGCTGAAGTCCCCGGGCGATTAGGCCCTTGACCTCGTCGAGCTCCTCGAGTTCCGCTGCTGACATGTTGTCGCCCTTAGCGCTAGGCGCGGGCCTGCTCATACGGGGCCGCGGTTACTGCGTCGCGCGTCGCCGAGGCCGCACGCGATCTAAGAATCGGGTGCTCACGCGCTGGCGCCGCACCGTGTCCTTCCCTGCGCGGCATCACGTCGGAGCCTTCCGTCCCGTCGTCGGGTTCACGCGGTCGGAGTCCCCGCGCCGTCGATCACGTCAAACCAATCCGGCCGAACCCGGGTGGCGATGCCGCCTATCAACCTAGAGCACTGGCCCCGCACCAAAAACACTATTAACCCACGCCCTCGCCTCGTGGCGCACTTGGCGCCGTTGGTGGCATGCAGTGCGCGGGCGGCGAATCGCGGCCGCAGGGCCAGCACGTAACACCAATGTACTCCTATCGAACCGCCGAATGTGAACGATGCAGCAAGACTTCGTGGCAACGGCGCGGGCTACTCGTCAAGAATTCGGAGCGAGACCACGTGCTCCGGGTTGACGGCTATACGCGCGCCGGTGTCGACCTCAACCAGCCAGGCGAACTGCATGATCGACCCACGAGCGGCGTCAAGGATCATCCGCTCGACGTCGCGGGCGGCTCCCTCGACCCGATACGCACTTCCACCAACGATGGTTATCTCTGTTGTAGGTGGCACGTACCGTGAGCTGGTGCCCGCGACGCGGACCGGCTCAAACCGCGTCGCTCCGGCGGGAGGAGTTCTCAGCGGCCACGCCGATTTCTAGCCGGGCTGCACGCTGACGTTGATGGCCTTCGGTCCCTTGGGTCCTTGCTCGGCCTCGTAGGAGACCTTGGCGCCCTCGTTCAGCGAGCGATAACCGTTAGCCCCGACGATCGCGGTGTGATGCACGAACAGGTCCTTCGACTGATCATCAGGCGTGATGAAGCCGAAGCCCTTGTCGTCGCTGAACCATTTGACGGTTCCGGTAGCCATTGTTTCCTCCGACGTTGATCGTGCTGCGAACGCGGAGATTGCCGTGAGCAAAGGCTACGAGCGCTGGCACTACGGAGCCAGGCACGGGCCCGGCCGAACGTGCCCACTGTAACAGTCCCGCCGTGGCGAAGTGCCCGGGCCGGCCGGACCCGGCCTTGCGTAATCCCTGGATCTGGGACGCATCAGCCCGTGCTGCTGCTACGGTGTCCGCGAGGGTGGCGATGTCGCCCGCGAGGTTTTCTCGCCGACGCAGCGAATCTCGTATGGATGCAGATCGCGCCGGCTAGGGAAGGGAAGGCGATGGCCAGCAGCGGCGGTGACCAGCTCAGGGATGCCGAGCTGAAAGCGGGTCCCTCGCCTCCGACTGCCAACGCCAGCTCCGGGCCAGCTTCACGTCGCGCGCACGGCAAACACGAAGTTGCCAGATGAAGACCGCGCGAGAGAAATCCGAGGAGAAGCGCCAGGCCAAGCTCGAGGAGATCCGCGAGCAGGTCGACAGCGGGACGCTCGTCATTCGTCCCATGACGCCGGAAGAGCGCCAGCAGTATCCGCCTCGTCCGGTCGAGCGCAAACGGTTTGATCGGCAATGAAGATCGGCGAGCGCGAGCGGCTGGTGACGCGACTCCGACAGATCCGCCAGACCGGCAGGACCACCGAGGCGCAGCCGGCGAGCGACGCCGGGGAACCAGATCGAGCCCAGGTCGACGCGCTGGAACAGCGCATCGCTCACCTCGAGCAGCTACTGGAGGGGCTCCAGGACTCCGTACACCGGGAGTCGGAGCGACAGAGCAAGCGGCTCACCGAGCTCGAGGCTCGGATCGAGCCGGCGGCGCTCGGAGAAGCAATGAGTAAAGATGCTCGCGAACGCGGGCTGTAGGGCAGTTGACCGCGTTCTTCATCCCCGGGGTGTCTGACGATCCGCGTCGTGTCGAGGAGGTCTACGACGAGATGCGAAGCCAGATCGAGCGCGACTTGGGACGTCCACCGAGCGGCCGCCGAATTCTGACGTTGTGGAGTCGCCGCGGAAGGGTTGACTGCATCGCCGAGGTCGGCCGTGCGGACCCCGTGCTCGGCGGCACCGTCATGGCGATCTTTGACATGGGACCTCACCGTCCGTTCGTCGTCTGGCGGCAACCAGACGATCGAATGCGAGAGGGAGTCCGCGAGGTGCTGGCGTGCAACGCCTACGCCGTGTCGGAGTTCGACCGATGAGCTCGCGTGGCGAGATCGAGCTGTTCCGCGCCGACGTGCGTGACTGCCACGACCACGTCGCACTACTCCGCGCCAAGTTGTACCGATGGGGTTTCGCATCCAACGCTCAGCTGCAGGAGCTCGAGCGGGAACTCGAGCACGCGGAGGAGCGGCTCCGCGACGCGACGGCGGGACACTCGGCGGAGGGACCTGCCGCTCCGTTCGCCGCCCGCCTGAGGTAATCGGACGCAAGTAAGGGTCGCCGGACCCGCGGTCACCGCGCCGGGTCCGTCAGGTTTACTCATGACCGCGTTCGCGGGCTCACTTACCAACACGGCCGGAGTTACAGCGGTCGTCGAGTGATTAATCCATCGCACTTGTTTCTCCGGAGAGCGCGAGTTGGGACCTGCTAGGCTCAAGTCGGCTCGGTGAGCCCAGCTCTTCTCGCTTTCGGGGCAACGTTTTCACTCAGAAGGGCAGAGAGGCCGTCGCAGATGGCTACCGCACCAAGTAAGGCTCGCGCTGACACGCATGCTTTCGAAAGGGGTCCGTCATGACCCACGTTGGCTGTCCTAGCTGCAGTTTGCGATTCACCACGGCTGCAGCGGCGTACCTCGTTGCCTGTCCGGAGTGCGGTCGGCCGCCGCAACCGATCGGCGGCGCAGAGGCCGTTGTCGGATTTAAGCTCTTCGTGGTGGAGGACGTGCCCCAAGAGTTGCCCGAGGCCGTCGCCGTCTCGATCCCAATCCCAGATCAGGACGCCCGAAGGTAGCCAGCGCTCCCTCGCGGCCCCGTTTGGCTCTCATCAGCCCAGGGAGGATCATGTGGCGATGGGTGAGGTCAATCCAGAGGAGTCGCTCGAGATCAGTCGCGGCGTGTTCAAGCGACTCGGTGATTGCACGGGCGCGGACATCGAGTCGGCCATCGCGCTGATTGCCCAAAGGCGAATTGACCGCGCGTGGATCGCGGAGCAGGAATCGGGACGGAATCGGGGCGACCTGACGATCGCCCGCCGCTTCTTCGCTAACGCGACGGACGCCGAACGGGATCTCATCGCCTACTGGCAGATGGTCAAGCTCGTCGAGGAGGCACACCTCCGTTACACGCGAGAGGCCGATGCTTGACCGTCGCCGGGCTCGCCGGAGCCTCATCGCGGGCAGCGGCCGACATAACAGCCGCTAGCCGATCGAGCCTTCCATCTGGAGCTCGATCAGCCGGTTCATCTCGACCGCGTACTCCATCGGCAGCTGCTTGATGATCGGCTCGATGAAGCCGTTGACGATCAGCTTCGACGCATCTTCCTCGGGGATTCCATGCGACATGAGGTAGAAGAGCTGCTCGTCGCCGACCTTCGAGACGGTCGCCTCATGACCGACGTTGACGTCGTCGTCGCTGATCCGGATCGTCGGGTAGGTGTCCGAGCGCGAGTGCTCGTCGAGCAGCAACGCGTCGCAGACGACCTTGGACCTGGAGCCGTGGGCGCCCTTGGCGATCTCGAGCAGGCCGCGGTAGGACCCGCGGCCGCCGTCCTTGCAGATCGACTTGGCGAAGATGTTCGAGGTCGTGTTGGGCGCGGCGTGGATGATCTTGGCGCCCGCGTCCTGGTGCTGGCCGGCGCCCGCGAACGCGATCGACAGGACCTCGCCGTGGGCTCGCTCTCCGAGCAGGTAGATGCTCGGGTATTTCATCGTCAGCTTGGACCCGAGGTTGCAATCGACCCACTCGACCGTGGCATCGGCATACGCGACCGCGCGCTTCGTGACCAGGTTGTAGACGTTGGTCGACCAGTTCTGGACGGTCGTGTAACGGATCCGTGCGCCGGGAGTGGCGATCAGCTCGACCACCGCCGAGTGAAGTGAGTCGGAGCTGTAGGTGGGAGCGGTGCAACCCTCGACGTAGTGAACGTACGAGCCCGGCTCGGCGATGATCAGCGTGCGCTCGAACTGCCCCATGTTCTCGGTGTTGATCCGGAAGTACGCCTGTAGCGGCATCTCGACGTGGACGCCCTTCGGGCACGTACACGAACGATCCGCCGGACCACACCGCGGAGTTCAGCGCCGCGAGCTTGTTGTCGTTAGGCGGGATGACCGTCGCGAAGTACTGACGCACGATCTCCTCGTGCTCGCGCAGCGCCGTGTCCATGTCCGTGAAGATCACGCCCTGCTTCTCGAGATCCTCGTGAATCTGGTGGTAGACGACCTCTGACTCGTACTGCGCGCCGACGCCCGACAGGAACTTCCGCTCCGCCTCGGGAATTCCCAAGCGATCAAAGGTCCGCTTGACGTCCTCGGGCACGTCGTCCCAAGACCGGCTGGGCGTCTCGGAGGCGCGCACGAAGTAGCGAATGTCGTCGTAGTCGAGCTCGGCCAGCATCGGGGAGCCCCACGTGGGCTGCTTGCGAGCGAGGAAGTGGTCCAGCGCCTTCAGTCGGAAGTCGCGCATCCACTGCGGCTCGGACTTGAACTCCGAGATCTTCTCGACGATCTCCCGGTTCAGCCCCTTGGGCGCCTTGTACAGATAGTTCTCGGCGTCGTGGAACCCGTAGCGCTGCTCGTAGTCGGCATTGATGCCCGCGAGCTGCTCGTTCTCGGTCAGGATCGCTTCGGGGTTCGCCATTACTAGCCCTCGTCGGCCGGCGCCACGGCCGGCGGGTAGGCGTCCACCATGTACTTGTCACCGCGCAGCGCTGCTAGCAACCGGGAGAGCGGGGTACGACGAGTCGTCCGCGGGGGCTACTGGTGACGGGTCCCCGCAGGTCGGCCCGCTGAGGCGAGGCGACAGCTTCGGCGTGAACGACTGGCGTGTCGGGAAGGATTCCCGGAGCCGGCGATGTGGGGGATTCCATGGGAAGCGTGGGCTTCATGTCGGCGACCTTTCGAACGGGCCGAACCAAGATCCGGCACTGGGCATTGTGGTGGCTTTTCCGTCACTCGCGGGACGGGACCCTCGGTGAGGGTCACCGTTTGGCGTACGGTCGGCCTGCTGTGCTCTGCGCGAAGATCAGCGCTGAAATGGCCTGTGTGAACAGGCCATATATTTCAACTCGAACGTTCGCCTAGTTCCGCGTGTCGCCTAGGTGCCGTTTTCTGCGCGGCGATCTAGGCGCGCCGAGCCGGCACCAGCGCGCACGACGCCGGGCGGCGTCCTCTGCGTGCTCATATGACGCGAAGCTCGGGTGATCGCCCGAGGCTATTCCCTTCGCGATCCAGCAGCGTCCAGTGATACTCGCCGCCGTTGTCCTCGACGACGATGAACTCCATCGACGAGTCGGATGCATTTACCGCGCCACGAGCGGCGCGTACTAGCGCGTTCCTTCTTTGTTGCGGTGGCCATTGCCGAACCGCCTCTCTGCCCTTCTGGCCGGAAACGTCGCCCGGGAAGCGAGAAGAGCCTTGGGGCTCACTGAGCGCAACCCGCACCTTACCAGATTTCCGACCCGCTGACTCGGAATAGTTTGGAGTGCTCGCAAGGCGCATACTGGAGCTGTGCACACCACCCCGGATCGTCAGGATCCGACCGTCACTGAGGACCCGACGGGTGAGATCGGCCGGCCACTTGTGGACTCGAATGCTCCGAGCCTCGAGCAGTCGTGGGGCGAGCTAGGCGAGCAAGAGCGGCGCGCGGATGACCGAGACCGCGTCGCCGACCAGCGTGAATCGCTTGCCGATTCGCGTGAGCACGTCGCCGAGGCACGCGACCGGCGTGCGGACGAACGAGACCGGCTTGCCGACGATCGCGACCAGCGGTTCGACCAGGCACGCGATCGTCTGTCCGGCCGGAGCTGAGGCCTAGCCATGAGGCGCTCAGAAGGATGCGGGACGCCCTCGATCGCTCCGGGGCACAGATCGACCGCCTCGAAGCTGACGTCGGTCGCGACGACGCTGGGGCGAAACGAGAGCAAGCCGAGATCGACCGGGAAGTCGCCGGCAGCCAACGCCACGGCGACAACACCCCGCGACAGCCGTAGCCCAGAACCTGACCCCTCGTGCTGCTCGCGGACTTCGAAGGTGAGCGAGGGGACTCGAACCCCCGACCGCCTGGACCACAACCGAATACCCAGGGATTTTCTAGGTCGCGGTCAATCGCTGTTTGCAGGGTCTTCTTGGTTTGAGTTGCCCGCACTTTTGCTCAGATTGATGGACAAATTGATGGACGCTCCGCGGGCGAAGGCGGCGTTGACGAGCTCGGCCTCGTTCGCGGCCGGCGCGTAGTCGGCGTAGATCAGCGTCGTCTTGAAGTCGCGGTGACCCATCCACTCCTGGAGCGTGCGCATCGGGACGCCCGCAGCGGCCATCCGCGTTCCGAACGTGTGCCTCAGGTCGTGGAACCTGACCTCGCGGACGCCGGCGCGCTTGAGCGCTGCCTTGAAGCGCTTGAGCAGCTGCGAGCGGTCCATCGGCTTGCCGGTGTGCGGGTGCGCGAAGACGAGATCCTCGTCGGCCTGGTAGCTCGAGGCCTGGAACAGCAGCTCGAGCTCGCGGGCGACGTCGTCGGCGAGCGGGATGCTCCGCGATGAGCGCTTGGACTTCGGCGTCCCGAACTCGCCGCGGACGAAGTTGCGTCGCACCCGGACCCGCTGCGCCATCCAGTCGACGTCCATCCAGCGCAACGCCAGCAGCTCGCCCTGGCGCATCCCGGTCATCGCCGCGGTGAGGTACAGCACTCGCTCGACCCCGCGTCAGCGGGTCTGCGGCCCCGTCTCGTCGAGATCGAGGCCGTACAGGTAGATCGCCGTCGACTCGGCGATCCCCAGCTCCGCCGCGATCCGCTTCCACGGCAGCTTCTCGCCGTCGCGCAGGCGCCGCACCCGCCTCGCCCGCTCCGCTGTCCCCGCCCGCCGACGACTACGCGGACCTCCGGTCGCGGCCAGCAGAGCGTCGAGCTCGGCCTGGTCGAGGAAGCGGATGTCCTGGTCCACGTCAGCGGCCTCGGGCTTCTCGACCGCCTTGCACGGGTTCGCGACGACCCACCCTTGCGCAGCGCGAAGTCGAAAGTCTCCCGTCACACAACCAGGAGGCAGCCATGAGCGCCACCGAAGCACACGAGCCTGCGCCATTTATCGACTACGAGAACCTGCCCGCCCCGACGGAGGGCATCCTCGTCACCCAGTTCATCACCGTACGAAGCGTTGCTCGGTCCCGCGCGTTCTACTCCGAGGTCCTCGGCGGCCAAGTGGTGCTGGAGGAGAACCCGTGCATCGTCAAGCTCGCCAACTCATGGGTGCTGATGAACCCGGGCGGTCCCCCCACCCCCGACAAGCCCGACATCTCGGTCGTGAACTACGAGCCCGGGAACACCGTCTCGAGCTTCATGAACCTACGCGTCGCCGACATCCAGGCGTGTTATGAGCAATGGAGCACAAAGGGGGCCGAGTTCGTCACGCCGCCGATCGATCGCGGTGCCGAGATCCGCTGCTACATGCGAGACCCCGACGGCTACATGATCGAAGTCGGCCAGGCCACCGGAGCGCTCCACGGGGAGCTCGCCGAGAAGCGACCTGAAGACTTGCCCGGCTAAGCGCGACGGGATGCACGAGCCGTGCCGACGGCGACCGCGGCCATCGCAACGGCCAAAACGAAGGTCGGGAGACGTGTCGAGGTAGGCTGATCGCCGGCGGCCCAGCCGGCCTGCTTTGTCGTGGCCGGCAGTCGCCGATGCGCTTCGAAGCGCGATCCGCGGCAACTTGGAAGCCCACTCGAGTCGGGGCCCCGAAAAGGTGGCACAGACCTGCTTTCGCGGGCGGTCTCAGGCTGTCGCCGCACCACCCGGGAGAGTCAGCGATTCGCTGACGAACGAGGTGAGGTGTGGAGATGCCGAAGGGTCACTATCTGGCCGAGGCTGTGAAGGATGCGATCTGGGTGCTGCGGGCGGAGGGGGTGAGCGAGGCTGAGATCGCCCGGCGGCTCGTGATGCCGAAGCGGACGGTGAGTAAGTACCTGCAGAGGATGGGAGGGATCCGCCCGCGGCCGCGTCGTCGGGCTGAGTGGTGCCTGACGCTGGCTGAGCGTGAGGAGATCTCGCGTGGGATCGCTCGGGGTGAATCGGCTCGTGCGATCGGTCGGGCGCTCGGCCGGTCCCACACCACGGTCTCCCGCGAGATCAACCGTTGCGGTGGCCGTGGGCGCTATCGCGCGCACGCGGCCGAGCGGGCTGCCTGGGGTCGGGCCAGGCGCCCGCGACCGTCGAAGCTCGAGCTGTGCCGCGAGCTGCGTGAGCTTGTGATCGAGCGGCTCGAGCAGGATCACTCTCCGCAGCAGATCTCGGGCTGGCTGCGGCTCTCATACCCCGACAATGAGCAGATGCAGGTCTCGCACGAGACGATCTACCGCGCGCTGTACGTCCAGGCGCGTGGGTCGCTGCGACGCGAGCTTACCCGGCATCTGCGAACCCGGCGTCAGAAGCGCTTCGCCCGGGCGCACTCCAACCGCGGGCAGGGCCCCGGCTGCATCGCCGGGATGGTGATGATCTCCGAGCGTCCGCCGGAGGTCTGCGACCGGGCCGTCCCTGGGCACTGGGAGGGCGACTTGCTGATGGGAACCCGTGACACGGCGATCGCGACCCTGGTCGAGCGCCAGACCCGCTATTGCCAGCTCGTCGCGCTGCCCGAGGGAACCAACGCCGAGCCGGTCTGCGAAGCGCTCAAGGCGAGCATCGTCACGCTGCCCGTCCAGCTTCGCCGCTCGCTGACCTGGGATCAGGGAAAGGAGATGGCAGCGCACCGACGGTTCAGCGTCGAGACCGGCGTCGAGGTCTACTTCTGCGATCCCCGCAGCCCGTGGCAGCGAGGGTCCAACGAGAACACCAACGGGCTCCTTCGCCAGTACTTCCCGAAAGGCAAGAGCCTCGCCGGCGTGACCCAGGCAGAGCTCGACGAGGTCGCCCGCAAACTCAACGACCGGCCCCGCCAAACGCTCGGGTTCCGGACCCCCGCCGAGAAACTCACCGAACTGATCGACGGGCTCCACCACACGGGCGCCGCCGAGCGCTGATCTCGCTTCGGCCTACGGCCTTCGCTCGACAGCGCCCGGGCGGGATGAGACGATGCGCCACGTCAGGGGTGGTGCACCGACCGGTTGAGGCCAAGCGCCGCGGCGTGCCTCATTGCCGCGCCGGCGACGCACCTGAGTTGCGCGGCAAGCGCGACCGGCGGCGGCGTCGCTGTGCCGAACGAACTGCTGTCAAGTGCTGAGGCGCCCTTTCCGCACGCAAAGGGGGGCTGTCCGGGATCTGCGCCGACAGACGCCTCTGGACATCAAAGCGGGTCCGGACGCAAACGATCGCTCCCGGTCGCATTGCGGCCGCGCGGCCCGGTCTCAACGCGTGATGCTCTCAACGCGATTGCGCTCGCAAGCCTGTGCTCCAACTGAAGCGCAGAAGCGATCGTGCGAACGGCGGTGGGCTGATTGTAAGAGATGGGTCATGGGTGTGTATCTGTTGTGGTCCGGAAAGCGCTCGCGCTGAGCAGAGCCACGGCATCGACACGGTGGCTCGTTTGCGGTGCAGGCGGTAGC
>CAWJMH010000006.1:0-755780 GCA_963843915.1 uncultured Solirubrobacterales bacterium | reverse complement strand
GCGCCGCGCGCTCGCCGAGCCGCCGAAGCAGCATGATCGCTGACGGTCCTGTTGGAGTCGGGCGCGCCGAGGCGATGCTGCCGATGGCTCAGGAGTTCTCGGCGCTGCGCGACGCACTGGAGCTCGGAGCGACCCCGGCCAGCGTGCCGAGATAGCGCTCGAGCTTGCGCTTGCGCTGTTCGGAAATCTCTTCGCAACTTCAGGGCGCGACTCGCGCTGGCTGAGGCGCTCGGGCGCGAGCCCGACCTCGATCCCCAGGTGGTGGAGAGAATGGAGCAGGCCCTGATCGGCGCGGCATGGACGACCCCGAGCGGTTCCGGACGTCTCGCGCGCGCCGAGCGCCACTTCGAACGAGCGCGTCGCGGCGAGGTTCGTGACGGCAGGATGCTCGCGGCGCTCGCCGCGGTCGCGGCGCACACGGGCAGGTCCGCGGCTGAGGCGATCGAGCTGGCCGAACCGGGCACTGCGCGACGAGAGCCGCTGTCGCGCTGGCTCGATGACGGCTACGTGACCGCAAGCTGGGGTCGTGCATGGTCCATTGCCTATCCGAGGCCGCCAGCGCGGCCGACCGCGGCCTTGCCGAAGCCCAGCGGCGGGGATCGGCGCCGATGTTCCTGCAGCTGGCGCTGTACGAGCCGATGTCGCACTCCGGGCCGGCGATCTGGACGCCGCCGAGGAGTTCTCCGAGCGTGCCCTCGAGCTCGGCTCGAGATCTCGGAGCCGAGCTGTACGGAACGATGTTCCTCGCTCCGATCTTCATCCAGCGCGGTCGAATCGACGAGGCTGCAGCCATGGTCGAACCGGTGATTCTGCCGGGACACGGGGAGAAATGCGGCGACCATGCTGGCAATCCGTGGACTTGTGCGGATTGCCGCGGGCGCACGAATCGGGCTCTCGGATCTGCTCGACGCCGACGCTCGGAATCGCACCGCCGGCCGAGGCTCGAGCATCGGGACCAACTGGGTCCCGTTGGCCGCAGGCGCGCTGGTTTCGCTCGCCGCCGCGAGCAAGCGGTCGAAATCGCGAGCCGCGAGCTTGCCGAGGCGTCCGCGTTCGGGCGCGACGCACATGGTCGGGATTGCACTCCTCGGTATGCGGCAGCCTCGAGTCCGGACCGGCCGGGCTCGCCCAGCTGCGCGAGGCGGTCTCGATCCTCGAGCGCTCCCAGGCCGGCTGGACCGCGCGCGGGCGCTGGTGAACCTTGGCGTGGGACTGCGCGACCGGGGCGAGCGCGAGCCGGCACGCCGAGAGCTCTCGCGCGCCCTCGACATCGCCTCGAGGTGCGGCGCGATCGCGCTCGCCGAGCAGGCCAGATCAGAGATGATCCTCGCCGGCGCTCGCCCACGCCGGGAGCAGCTGACAGGACCGGGTTCGCTCACGCCCGCCGAGCTGCGCGCCGCCCGCATGGCGGCCGATGGACTCAGCAACCGCGAAATCGCCCAGGCGCTGTTCGTCTCCGCCAAGACGATCGAGACCTCAGCTCTCGGCGGCGTACGCCAAGCTCTCGATCACGAGCCGGCACGAGCTCCGCGGCGCCCTGGCGAAGGTGGCCACCGCCCGCTGAGCGACCCAGAGAAGCCGGAATACGCTGACCCGAGCCACGAGGTTTTGGCTACTGTCAAACGTGCATGGCTGATAGTTCTCCCCTCCGTGTCGCGATCATCGGCGCCGGCCCCAGCGGGTTCTACGCCGCCGGTCAGCTGCTGGCGGTCGACGAGCCGCAGTTCGCGGTCGATCTGTACGACCGACTGCCGACGCCGTACGGGCTTGTCCGGACCGGCGTCGCGCCGGACCATCCGAAGATCAAGTCGGTCACCCGGGCCTACGACAAGACGACCCAGCACGAGCGGTTCCGCTTCTTCGGCCACGTCGAGCTTGGCGGTGACATCAGTCGCGAGCAACTGCTCGAGCACTATCACGTGGTCTGCTACACGTTCGGCACCTCGACCGACAAGCGACTCGGGATTCCGGGCGAGGACCTCCGCGGGCTCGCACCCGGCGACCGAATTCGTCGCCTGGTACAACGGCCACCCCGATCACTCGGGCGTGGAGGTCGACCTACACGCCAAGCAGGTCGTCGTCGTCGGCGCTGGCAACGTCGCGATCGATGTCGCGCGGATGCTGGCGCTGGCTCCGTCCGAGCTCGAGGTGACGGATACGGCCGATCACGCGATCGACGTACTGAGCGCCAGCGGGATCGAGGAGATCACGATCCTCGCCCGCCGCGGCCCGCTCCAGGCGGCGTTCACCAACCCCGAGCTGCTCGAGATGGGTGAGCTCGAGCGCGGCGACGTCGAGGTCGTCGGCGGCGAGCTGGACGAGCTTTCCGCGGTCGCTCTCCGGGGCGCGGACAAGACGCGCCGTCGGAACGTCGAGATCCTGCAGGACTACGCCGCGCGCCCGAGGTCGGGCAAGCCCATCACCGTCCGCTTCCGCTTCCTCGCCTCCCCGGTCGAGCTGCTCGGCGATCCTGACGGCCACGTCCGCGCCGTGAGGATCGAGAACAACGCCATCGTCGCCCGCGAGGACGGTTCGCTGGCCGCGCGTGGGACCGGAACGTTCGAGGAGGTCCCGGCACAGCTCGTGTTCCGCTCAATCGGGTACACCGGACAGCCGGTCCCCGGCATCCCGTTCGACGAGCGCCGCGGCGTCATCCGCAACGAGGGCGGGCGGGTTGACGACGCCAACGGCACTCACCAGATCGGCGAGTACGTGTCAGGCTGGATCAAGCGCGGCCCGTCGGGAGTGATCGGGACCAACAAGAAGGACTCCCTGGACACCGTCAACAAGATCCTCGAGGACGCGGCCGCCGGGCGCCTCAACGAGCCCGCCGCGGACGACATCGAGAGGATGATCGCGACGTATTGCGAGCACGCGGTCACCTGGGAGGGCTGGCGGGCGATCGACGCGATCGAGACCGCGGCCGGCGAGGCGTCGGCGCCGGGCCGGCCTCGCGTCAAGCTCACCGAGTGGGCGGCGTTGCGCGAGGCCGCCAAAGGCACGCCGACGGGCCAGGCTCCCCGCTAGCCGCGCGTCATCATCGTCGTGCGGCGAGGTGCGCCCGGACCAGCAGGACATCGTGGTCGGTGTGAGTGGCCGGCAGCACCTCCACCAACGGCGCGCTGAGCGCGCCGGTGCCGTAAACGTGCTGAAGTCCGGGAGTCTGGGTGGCCGACCTGTCGGTGCGGGTCCAGAAACCGGGCGGGGCGCACGACGGGCGGCGGTTGACGTCGCCGCCGAAGATGACCGAACGGGTGGCCCCGCGCCGCGCAAGAAGAGCCTTGAGCTCGTTGCATTGCCCGTCGTTCGCGGCCACCTCGATGGGCGTGCGTTCGCTCAGATGCGCGGTGCACACGTCGATGTCGACTCGAGTGGTGACGCATAGCCACCGGCGCCGCTCGATGTCGGTCTGTGCCTCGAAAGCATGGCTCTCGCTGCCCTCGATCGAGTCCTTGGTGAGCACCGCATCGCCGAAGACTCCACGGTCTCCCGGCCGGATACAGCGAAAGGGTCCTCCGCCATAGATCACGATCGAGAAGCGCAGGTGGTAACCGGTGCGCCGGGCGATCAGATCGGCGTCATTCCGACACGCCTCGTTGAAAGTGACCGCGTCCGGGCGCGTTTCACGGATCAGGGCCACCGCCTCCTCCACCACCGCCGGGTACGCCACCTTCCGGTAGCAGCTGGCCAGACCGGACAGGCACAGGTTCATCTGCATCAACGTGAACGTCGAGCCCTCAGTGGACGGCGCTCGTGCGGGCCGACCCGCTGACGTCGATGGTTCCGCTGCACGGGCACCGCCTGTCCCCGGGGATCTGCTCCCGCCCATCAGCGCGAGCACGAGCGCGCACGACGCCGCCCCGAGGAGCAAGGCGATCACACTGCGGGAAGGGCGGACCATCAGCTTCACGATTCTCGCGCTCGCGCCGCTTCGGCAGGCACCTTCCGGCTTTAGTGCTCCGCGACGCGCGGGCGTGCCGGTTGCGCCTTCTCCGCAACGAAAGCGATCTTGCGGACCCGGCCCGTCCGCAGCCAGTCGCTCCAGAGCCGGTGGGCGACCAGCAGCTCCTCCAGTGCCCGGCGTCCGATCTGCGCGGCAATGTCGATCGGCATCGGCGGAAAACGCGTTGGTCAACGAATCCGCCATAGCACGGTGCGACCGACTGAAGTCATCCTGCCAGCGGACGACCAGCCCGGCCCGCTCCAGGCAGGCGAGCATCTCCTCCAGCGGCGTGAGCCACACCGTATCGGCGTCAGGCATCCTCTCTCGCTCTGCCTCCGTGAGGGGAGGCCCTCTTCCATCGTGAAGGCGAACCGCCCGCCGGTCGTGAGCGCGCGGGATACCTCCTGCAGCAGCGCGTCCTTTTCGCGAAAGGCGAGCATCGTCTCCAGCAGGAGCACCACGTCGAACGGCCCCGGCGGGACCGGGGGAATCCGGGAGACCTCGAAGCGACAGGGAAGGTCGCGCGGCGCGCTGCGCGTGCGATGTCGATGGCGCTGGAGCTGAGGTCCACCCCCAGATACGAGCAACCCAGCTCCCGAGTGATGAACCGCCCCGGCCCGGCAACTCCGCAGCACAGGTCCAGCACGGAGACGCCGGGTGCGATGCCGGCCCGGCCCGCCAGCGCCCGAATCTCGCCGGCGCGCATGAAGCCCTCCTGCTCGACGAACTCGCCCGGGGCGTACGCCGACACGCGGGCTCGCTGGAGGGCGCGGACGAACGGCGCGCGCTCGTCCTGCTTCATGGCTGCACCACAGCCACACGGTTGACGATCTTCGGCTCCACGCGGCGCAGGCATGTCACGGCGCGTCGGGGAAGTCTTGACCTGACGCGGGCGTCCTGCTGGATATGACCCCTCCTGAAAGGGACGCACGATGCGCATGGTTCACACCGCCCCAGTGACCGCGCTGATCGCCCAGATGCTGCTGATCGCCGCGCTCGCGGTCGCCGTCGGCCTCAGCGGCGTCGGCCTCAGCCCCGCCGCTTGGGCCGTCGGAATCACCTGCGGAGTGATCACGAACGCGGCGCTGGCGCGCGGGCTCTCGTACTACCGCGCCGACCGGCTGGGCCCGGCCGACTGGGTGACCCTCGCGCGGGCCACGCTCGCCGTCGGCGTCGCGGCGCTGGTGGCGGACTCGTTCCGCGAGCCCGCGCCGGTCGCGCTGCTGGTGTCACTCGCGGCGGTCGCGCTCGCGCTCGACGCGGTCGACGGATGGGTCGCGCGGCGCACGCGGACGACGGCGAGGCTGGGCGCGCACTTCGACGGCGAGGTCGACGCGTTCCTGATCCTCGATCCTCAGCGTGTATGTCGCCCGCTCGGCGGGCGCGTGGTGGGTGCTGGCGATCGGCGCGGCGCGTTACGTGTTCCTCGCCGCCGGGTGGCCGCTGCCGTGGATGCGTGAGCCGCTGCCGCCGCGCTACTGGCGCAAGTTCGTCGCGGCGACGCAGGGGATCGTGCTGACCGTCGCGGCCTCGGCGCTGCTGCCGCGGGCTGCGACCGAGGTCGTCCTCGTTCTCGCGCTCGCGCTGCTGGCCGAGTCGTTCGGCCGCGACGTGTGGTGGCTGTGGCAGCGGCGGCACCCTACGCTCACCGGCGCGGTGACGGATGCCGGCAGCACCGTCGCCGGCGCGGTTAGCGCTCGGACCGAACCCGCCGTGGGGGCCGGACTCGGCCCCGAGTTCGGGCCCGAGCCCGAACCCGGCCGGCGTCGGCTGCGCGTGCGCAAGGGCGTCAAGGTGGCGGTGACGGTCCTCGCCGCCGTGCTGGTGTGGGTCGCTCTCGTCGCTCCGTACGAGCCGCACGCTTTCACGCTGAGGGGGTTCTTGACGATCCCGCTCGAGGCGCTGGTCCTGATCGCGATTGCCGCCGTCCTGCCCCGTACCCCTCGACGGATCCTGGCGGTGAGCTTTGGACTGGTGATCGCGGTGGTGGTCGTCCTGAAGGTGATCAACTACGAGATGTTCACGCTGTATGACCGGCCGTATGACCCGCTTGGAGACACGACTCAGCTCGGGAACGGGATCGAGACGTTGCGCTCGTTGGTCGGTGGTACGGAGACGAAGTTGCTCGAGGTCGGCGCGGTCCTCGGCACCGTCGTGCTGGCGGTCGTGCTGACGGTCGCGATGCTGCGGCTGACCCGGGTTGCGGGCGAGCAACCGCCGCTGGGCGCTGCGGGCGGCGGGCGGGCTCGCTGCCGTGTGGGCGGTGTGCTGGGCGTTCGGCGCTCAGCTCATCTCGCATACGCCGATCGCGTCGACGCTGTCCGCGGGTCTGGTCGTGAACGAGGTCGATGCGCTGCGGGCGGACATCCACGACAAGAGCGTGTTCGCGAAGGAGATCAACCACGACCCGCAGCGCAACATTCCCGCCAGCCGGCTGCTGACCAGTCTGCGCGGCAAGGACGTGCTGCTGGTGTTCGTCGAGGCTTACGGCCAGCAGGCGGTGGAGGGCAGATCGTTCTCGCCGGAGGTCGATGCCGCGCTCGCCGAGGGGAACAAGCGGCTCGCGAGCGCCGGCTTCTCGTCTCGCAGCGGGTTCCTCGACTCGGCGACATACGGCGGCATCAGCTGGCTGGCGCACTCAAGCCTGCAGGCGGGACTGTGGGTCGACAACCAGGACCGCTACAACCAGCTGATATCGGCCAAACGCTTCACGCTCGCGCAGGCGTTCAAGGAAGCCGGGTGGCGGACCGTCGCTGACGATCCGTCGAACGACCGCCCGTGGCCACAGGGGAAGGCGTTCTACCACTACGACCAGATCTACAACCGCTATCAGGTCGGCTATCACGGCCCGACGTACACGTACGCGTCGATGCCGGACCAGTACATGTTCGCGGCGCTGCAACGGCTCGAGCTCGGCAAGCCTCACCGCAAGCCGTTGTTCGCGGAGGTCGACACGATCTCGAGCCACATGCCGTGGAACCGCATCCCGCAGGAGATCGGCTGGAATCAGGTCGGGAACGGCTCGATCTACAACAAGCTTCCGATGATCCACGAGACGGGGGCGTTCTGGAGCACCCCCAAGCGGGTCCAGGCCGCCTACGGCACGTCGATCGTGTACGCGCTGAACACGCTGACCTCGTTCGTACAGAAGTACGGCAACAAGAACCTCGTGATGATCGTCCTCGGCGACCACCAGCCGCTGCCGATCGTCAGCGGTCAAAACTCCAACCACGACGTGCCGATCTCGATCATCGCCCACGACCCGAACGTGCTCAAGCAGATCCGAAGCTGGGGCTGGAACCCCGGCCTCAAACCCAACCCGAACGCCCCCGTCTGGCCAATGAACGACTTCCGCAACAACTTCCTCACCGCGTTCGACTCGCACTCCGCAACCACCGGGTAGTGGTGGCCGTTCTCGGTGCCCACGAGGAGGTGCGCGAGCAGGAGCTCCCCTTGCCGGCGCCTCCCGTGGCGGCGCCCGCCGCCACCGTCACCGCACGGCGGCTGGCCGGCCTGGACGGCATCCGGGGCCTCGCCGCGCTGTACGTGGTGATCAACCACGTGTTCCTGCGCGCCTTCCCCGGCTACCCGGTAGACCATGCCCCGTTCTGGGCTGGCGTGGTTCATCTACGGGCGGTTCGCGGTCGTCGTGTTCATCGTGCTGTCGGGCTTCTCGCTGGCCCTGTCGCCGGCCCGCCACGGCTGGCGGCTGGACGCGGTCTCCGAATTCGCGCAGCGCCGGGCGCGGCGCATCCTGCCGGCGTACTGGGCCGCGCTCGCGTTCAGCCTCGCTGTGGCGTGGCTGATCGTGCCGCAGCCGGGGCACGGGATGCCCGACGCGAAGTCGGTCATCGTCAACGGACTGCTGGTGCAGAACATCGTTCCCGCGCACAGCCCCAACGCGGCGTTCTGGTCGATGGCCGTCGAGGCGCAGCTTTACATCCTGTTCCCGCTGTTGCTGCTGATGGTGCGGCGGCGGGGCGCCGCCGTCATGGTGGCCACCGTCGGGGTCGTCGTGGCGGCGGTCGGGATCTTCGGTCCGCACATTCGCGGCCTCGACACCTTCGTGGTCCAGTCTCCGCCCGACCTCGCCGCGCTGTTCGCGGTCGGCATCCTCGCCGCCGGCATTGTCGGCGCAGGCCAGGCGCGCAGATCGTGGCCATGGCCTCGGCTCGCGCTCGCCGCCGCCGCGCCCGTGGTGGCGCTGATCTGGTGGCAGGGGTCGGTGTGGACGCTTGACCACCTGTACTGGGTCGACCTCGCGCTAGGCCCGGCCATCGCGTGCCTGTTGGCTGGCCTGGCCACCGGCCGCCCGACGCGGCTCCTGCACCTGCTCGACGCGCGCCCGATGCGGAGCCTCGGCTCGTTCTCCTACAGCCTCTACCTCACCCACGCCGCGATCGTCGCCATCGTGTGCGAGCGGATCGTGGCCGGGCGGGTTCCGGAGGGTGTTCCATTCTTCCTCGTCTCGCTGGCCCTGGTGCTGCCGCTGACGATCGGGTTCGCGTGGGGCTTCTCGGCGGTCTTCGAAACTCCGTTTCCTCTGCGGCGCAGCACGTCCGGGCTCGCCCGGCCGCTCCCTCCTCGCGCAGAAAAGGCGCCGGCATGACGCCGGACCCTGTGGAGGTGGGGCCGGCTCGTCGGCCCCGCCCTCACGCTCGCGATCCTGGTCTGGCGTCTGGGCACGGGGCCGTTTCTGGACGGCATCGGCACGATCGACGGCCGGGTCGCTGGCCGCGGCGGCCGGCATCGCGGTCCTGACCACGGTGTGCTGCGCGTGGCGGTGGAAGACCGTGGCCGGGGGTCTCGGCATCGACCTGCCGCTGCCGGTCGCGGTGGCCGCGTACTACCGATCGCTGTTCCTCAACGTCACGCTGCCCGGCGGGATCGTCGGCGACGTTCACCGCGGGGTCAGCCACGGTCGCGACGTGCGGGATGTCGGCCGCGCGCTACGGGCGGTCGCGTGGGAGCGCTCCGCCGGCCAGGTCGTGCAGGCCGTCCTCACCGTGGTCATTCTCGTCGCGCTCCCGTCACCCGTGCGGTCGTCGATGCCGCTGGTGGCGCTCGCGGTCGCCGTGGCGCTGTGCGGCGCCGTGCTCGTGGCCAGGGCGCGAACCGACGGCCAGTCTGCGTGGGCGCGGCTCCGGCGCGCTGCGGCGCGCGACGTCCGTGACGGACTGCTCGCCCGCAGGGCGTGGCTCGGCATCGCGCTCGCGTCCGCGCTGATCGTCGCCGGCCACACGATCACGTTCCTGCTCGCCGCGCGGACCGCCGGCACCACGGCGCCGATCTCCCAGTTGCTGCCGATCGCGGTGCTCGCGATGCTCGCCATGGTGCTGCCCAGCGTCGCCGGCTGGGGCCCGCGCGAGGGCGTGACGGCATGGGCGTTCGGCGCGGCCGGCCTGGGCGTGCAACAGGGCGTCGCCACCGCCGTCGTCTACGGTGTCATGGTGCTCGTCGCCAGCCTGCCGGGCGCCGTCGTCCTCGTCGTGGCATGGTTCCGTGGTACCCCGCTCTCGGTGCGGAACGCACCGCCGCTGCTGCGGAGGGAGCCGCCCATGCCTGACCGCCCGTACATCCTGCTGAGTTGTGGCATGTCGATCGACGGCTATCTCGGCAGCGCGGCGCCGCGACGGCTCGAGCTGTCCAACCGCGCCGACTTCGACCGCGTCGACGCGGTGCGCGCCTCCTGCGACGCGATCCTGGTGGGCGCGAACACCGTGCGCACGGACAACCCGCGGTTGCTAGTGCGCTCCAAGGACCGCCGCGACGCGCGGACGGCTCGTGGGCTCCCGCCGTCGCCGATCAAGGTCACCATGACCGAGCGGGTGGAGTTGGACCCGTGCGCCGACTTCTTCACCACCGGCGCCACCGAGAAGCTCGTCTACTGCGCGAGCCCGCGAGTGATCGACGCCCGCTCGCGGCTCGGAAGCGTGGCGACCGTGGTCGACGGCGGCCAGCGGGTCGAGATGCGCAGTCTCAGCGAGGACCTCGGCGCCCGCGGCGTGCGGCGGCTGATGGTCGAGGGCGGCGGCAAGGTGCACACCCAGTTCCTCACCGACAACCTGGCCGACGAGCTGCAGCTGGTCGTGGCTCCCTTCTTCGTCGGCGACTCCCGAGCTACACGGTTCGTCAGCGACGGCCGCTTCCCCTGGAACCCCCGCCGCCGCGCGACGCTCGCCTCGGTCCGCCAGATCGGCGACGTCGTGCTGTTGCGCTACGCGCTCTCACCACGCTTCCAGACCGACTGAGCGAACGAATCGATGCCGCTGCCTCTGCCCACCGCGACGATCCGTACCCAGGTTTCGTTGCCCCTGCGGTTCGCCGATGGGTACGCGACGGCCGCCCGAGTATTCAGCTTCGACGGGCTCGTCGACGGCCAGGAGCATCTCGCCTTCGGGCTGGGCAATCGGTCCGCCCCTGTCACGTCCGCCGCAAGCGCGTCGGTGCCGCTCGTCCGCCCGCACAGCGAGTGCCTCACTGGAGATGTGTTCGGCAGTCAGCGGTGCGATTGCGGGCCGCAGCTGCGCGAAGCCGTCGAGCGGATCGCCGACTCCGGTGGCTTCCTGTTGTATCTGCGCCAGGAGGGGCGTGGTATCGGTCTGTACGCCAAGCTCGACGCCTACGCGCTGCAGGATGCGGGGCTAGACACATATGAGGCGAACCTCGCGCTGGGCCACCGCGAGGACGAACGCAGCTACCTCGTCGCCGCGCAGATGTTGCACGCGCTCGGGGTGTTGCGGGTCGCTCTGCTCAGCAACAACCCGGACAAGGCCCGGCAGCTCCGTCGGTTCGGGGTGACGGTGACCGCGCGCGTGCCGACGGGTGTGCACCTGTCGGCGGCGAACGCCCGCTATCTGGCGACGAAGGCGCGCCGGGGCGCGCACACGCTCGATGTCCCGCTGTCCGCGGGCTGAGCTCGCTCGTCACGGCAGGATCAGCACGTCCGCGTGGTCCACTGTGACCGCGAGCTGTCCGGCTCGTGCCTGCGCCAGACGTCGGCGCGTATAGACGTCGGTCTCGGCGGCCAGCTCGACCTGCTGCTCGCACGCGGCACCCATCCACCCGCCGAGCCACTCCGCCGCCAGGTCGGCGTGCGAGGCGCCGAGCTGCCAGGGGCTCGCCCGGACGAGGACCTCGGCGCCTAGTCGGCCGAACTCCTCGGACGGCGAACGCAACGGCATCGGGGCCGAGCAGGCGGCCACGGTCGGTCGTGCGGCGCTGGTGGGCATTGAACGCGGCGGCCACGCGCTGGTCCAGTGGATCCGCGGGGACCAGCGAGACGCGACCGACGACGGACAGGGTCAGGAGCAGCGGGCATCCTGCGCCGGCGCATACGGTGACAAGATCGGCCAACTCGTCCCCGGTCATCATGTCCAGCAGCGCCGAGGCCGTGATCAGGCTCGCGCCGGCGATATCGCCCGGGTGCAGCCGAGCGATGTCGGAGTGCTTGCACTCGACGGTGACCGCCGCCCCGTCGGCAGCCGGGCCGGGGAGCTCGGCGGCGGCAACCTCGAGCAGGTCGGCGTCGCGGTCGTGCATGACCCAGTGCTGCGGCCCGGGCAGCAGCGGCGCCAGCCAGCGGCTCATCGCGCCCGTGCCGCAGCCGAGATCGTGGATCACCCACCGACCGGTCACCGCGGGCACTCGCCCGAGGCGTTCCACGAGGTCGCGTGCACGGGCGGCGGCGTCAGCAGGCTCGCGGAGGGCAAGCCATCCCCTGCTGACCCGGGTGGCCTCGACGGTCACCGCGACGCCCCGGCGAGGACGGCTGCGATCGCCGACGCGGTCGTCGGCCACCCGGGGAGCAACCCTCGCCGCTCGCGAGCGGCCCGGCGCAACCGCGATCTCAGCTCGGCGTCACCGAGCCAGGCCCGGAGCGCAGCGGCGAGTGCCGCGGGGTCATCGGGCGGGACCAGCAGCCCCGGCCGGACCCCGTCGGCGCCGTGTCCGAGGGCCTCCGTCAGGCCGCCGACATCGGCCGCGAGAACCGGCACCCCACGAGCCAGCGCCTCGGTGACCACCATGCCGTACGTCTCGGCACGCGACGGCAGCACCATCAGGTCAGCGGTGCCGTAGCTGCGGTGCAGATCGGATCCGGAGCGCGGTCCCGTGAACTGCACACGATCGTCTAGCCCGTGGTTGAGCATGCTGTGACGGAGGCTCTCTACGAACGCCGGGTCGCGGTCGAGGCTGCCCACGCACACGCACTCCCAGGTCAGATCCGAGATCGTCGTCAATGCATCGAGCAGCACGTCGTGGCCCTTCTCGAAGGTCACCGCTGCGACGCAGAGCAGCGCTTCGCCCGCCGCGGAACCGGTCGCGACGTCGGCGACGTCGACGGCGGGCTCGGCGACGTGCACCCGGCCGGCGCGCAACGGGTACAGCTCCAGCAGCCGACGCCGTGTCCACGCGCTGGTCGTGACGACGGCAGTCGCGGCCGATAGGACCGCGCGTTCGCGCATCCGCGCGTCGTCGACCTCGTGATCCGCCGGGCGGTGACCGAGCGGCATGTGCACGAGCACGACCAAGCGCAATCGGCGCGACTGCGGCACGAGCACCTCGGGGGCGGTCGAGGCGACGAGTCCGTCGAGCAGCACGACCGCGTCGTCGGGGATCCGCTCGACGACGCCGGCGAGGGCGGCGGTCGACCCCGCGTCGGGTCGCGGCCAGCGGCCGGGCACGGCGCGCTCGTGCACTGACCACCCGAGCAAGGGGAGCTCTGTGCACAGACGGCGGTCATAGGTGTTGCCCCCGCTCGGCCGGGCAGGGTCGTCGATGCCCCCGGGCACGACGACGTGTACCGCTGTCACAGCGGCCGCTCGTAGCTCGCCCAGGCGATGTGTGACTCGTGCAGCGTGACCACCAGCCCGTCGAGGTCCCGAGCGCCGTCGCCCAGGGCGCCGGCGTGCACCCTGTCGGCGAGCCGATCCGCGACCACCTGCGCGAGCCCCTCGGTGGAGGTGTTCATGCCCGCAAACGCCGGCTCGTCGTCGAGGTTGCGGTAGTTGAGCTCGGCCAGCACCGCGTGAAGCTCCTCGGCCGCCCGACCGATATCGACCACGATCCCGTCGGCGTCGAGGCTCGCGCGCCGGAACGTGGCGTCGACGACGTACGTAGCGCCGTGGAGGCGCTGCGCCGGCCCGAAGACCTCGCCGCGGAAGCTGTGGGCGATCATCATCTGATCCCGGACGGTCACGCTGAACACGATCTAGTCCCCGTCGTACGTGATGGTGTGGCACAGCGCCGGCAGACTTCCCGCCGCGAGCCGGGTCATCACGTCGGGCAGGTCATGGAAGCGGGACTGCCCGGTGACGAGCGCGTCGAACGCAGGGTCGCGCAACAGTTCGAGTGCGAGCGCCAACCGGTCGGCGGTGGTTCGGCGCCCGCTGCGGGCCGGGGACACGGTGCCGACCTGGCTCGCGCGAATGGCGAGGCGACTCGAATGGAACGCGCCACCCAGCGAAAGCCGGACCTCGCTGTCTCCGTACCAGCTGAGGTCGATGACCGTACCCTCGGCCGCCAGCAGGTCGAGCGACCGCTGGAGTCCCGCGGACGTCGCGCTGGCGTGCACGACCAGATCCCGATCGCCGGCGGCGTCGGCCGGCAGCGCAAAGTCGACGCCGAGTGCGGATGCGACATCGGCCCGGCCGGCATCGACGTCCACGAGCGTGACCCGCACCGCGGGGAACCGACACAACAGCCGGGCGACGCAGCAGCCGACCATGCCGGCGCCAACGACGGTGACCCGGTCGCCGATCAGCGGCGCCGCGTCCCACAACGCGTTGACGGCGGTCTCGACCGTGCCCGCGAGCACGGCACGTGAGGGTGGTACGCCCTCGGGCACGACGGTGACCGCCTCGGCCGGCACCACATACGCAGTCTGGTGCGGGTACAGGCAGAAGACCGTGCGACCGCGCAATTCCGCCGGTCCCTCCTGCACGACGCCGACGTTGAGGTAGCCGTACTTGACCGGTCCCGGGAAGTCGCCCTCCTGAAACGGTGCCCGCATGGTGGCGTACTGGGCGGGTGGCACACCACCCCTGAACACCAACGTCTCAGTGCCTCGGCTCACACCCGACCGCAAGGTGCGCACCAGCACGTCGTCCGGCTCGGGCTCGGGCAGCGTGGTCGGCCGGATTTCCCCATAGCCGGGCGCTCGCAGCCAGAACGCGTGCGCGTCGACCTGTCCGGGCCTCACCTGGCCGCCCCCCGGCAGTTCACGAAACCACTCCCGTCACCGCCCACAGAAGACGAGTCTACGCACCCCGAACGCGGCGCGCGAGGCCCCGCCGGAGGCCGAGACGGGCAGACCGCCGACCGGGGCAACCTGAAATCGGTGGCGGCCATGTCTGACCGACGCGCGGCTTGTCGAGATCCTTCCCGGCCCGTGGGAGCCCCGGCGGTGCCGAGGTGCCGTCAGTCGGTGAACTCGGCGAGCGGTGGCCCGATTTCGACGATGTAGGTGGAGAGCATCCGGCCGGTGTCGGGACCCAGATCGATCGCGTTGTGAGCAGTGCGGGGCGGGATCAGGAAACCGTCGCCGGTGTGCAAGGTCAGCGTGGCCTTCCCCTTGATGTGCATCTCCACCGTCCCGGCGAGGATGTACCCGACCTCCTCCCCGGGATGCATGTGCCATCCGGATTCGACTCCGGCGGGGATCTCGGTGAGCACTTGCACGATCTCGCGACCTGGGATCGAGGACGGCTCGTGCTGGAGCTCGGTGCGCGTGAGTTTGCCCGCGAGCGCGTCGCGGGGCGCGTTCTGGTTCGTGACTGCGTCGGCTGACATTGTCTGCACTCCTGGTAGGTGGGTGTTGGCCTACGCGCTTCCGGTGACCGGAGATGTTGCGCTTCGCGGCCGCGGCGGCTATGGTCGGAGCCGTTCGCTACGGTTCCTACCGGAACAGAACGGAATCGGACGATGACAGGGACTTTGTATCGGGGCGTGAGAGTACTAGCGTGCGCGTTGACGCTGCTGGCGTGCGCAGCGGCATGGGCTGCGTCCGCCGCGTCTGCGTCCGATTCGATCTATTGGACGAGCTACACGACCGCAGGGGCGATTCGGGTTGGAGACCTCGGCGGCTCGGGCGCCCGCGACCTCTTTGCCGGCGAGACCAACCCGCAGGGTGTCGCTATCGACTCCGCGGCGGGGAAGATCTACTGGGCTGACACGTCGGGTGCGATCCGCGTGGCCAACTTGGATGGCACGGGTGCACGGGACCTGTACACCGGCGAGAGCACCCCGTCGGGCGTCGCGATCGATCCCGCCGCCGGCTTGATCTACTGGGCGACCGCGGTCTCAGGTAGCGGCGCGATCCGGGTCGGGAAACTCGACGGCAGTGGCGCGAGGACCCTGTTCGCGGGGGAGTCGTACCCCGTCGGGGTGGCGATAGATGCGGCCGCCGGGAAGATTTATTGGGGCAGCTACGACACGTTCAAGATTCGTGTAGGCAACCTCGACGGTACTGGCGCCAGGGACCTGTTCACCGGCGAGAACTATCCAACCGGGTTGGTGGTCGATCCGGCCGCGGGGAAGCTCTACTGGACCAACGAGTTTGCGGGCAACGTCCGCGTAGGGAACCTCGACGGGACCGGCGCAGCCAATCTATATACAGGCGAGGGCGGTGTCGGTGGCCTCGCCATCGATCCGACAGCCGGGAAGATCTACTGGGGGGATTTCTCGACCGGGACGGTCCGGGTCGGAAGCCTCGATGGCACGGCGCCGGCGCAGAGCCTCGACACGGGCGAGACCGATCCGTGGTTCGTCGCGCTCCAGCGCGCGCCGCTCGCGACTGGGTCCCCGCAGGTCTCGGGCAGCGCCACGGTCGGCCAATCGCTGTCGTGCACCCCGGGGAGCTGGGCGACGGACCTGCTGAGCGGTTTCCTGTACCGCGCCCCGCAGAGCCTCGCGTATCAGTGGACCGTCGGTGGCGCTCCCATCGCCGGCGCCACGGCAAGCTCCGTGCTCGTGGGCTCGTCCGGCGACTACCGGTGCGTGGTCACCGCTACCAACGCCGCGGGCTCGACCTCACAGACGAGCGATCCCACAAACGTTTCGGGGTCGCCGCCGTCGCTGCCGGCGCTGAGGCTCGGCAAGACAGAGAACGTCGCGCCGGTCAACGGCAAGGTGTTCGTGCTCTCAGGCGGCCGGTTGGTGCCGCTGACCGGAGCGAGGCAGATCCGGTCCGGCGACAAGGTCGACGCGCTTCACGGGACGCTTTCGCTGACCACCGCCACCGGGAACGGCAAAAAGACGCAGACTGGCGTGTTCGGCGGTGCCGTCTTCAAGGTGACGCAGGCGAAGGCTGGAGCGAACAAGGGGCTGACGACGCTGACCCTGATCAACCACGCATTCAAGGGCGCCCCGTCGTACGCCACCTGTAAGTCGCACAAGGCGCTCGATGCGTCGGCGGCCGCGGTCTCGAGCCGCACGCTTCAGCTACTGCGCGCCAGCGCTCACGGGAAATTCCGCACCAGCGGCCGCTACAGCGCCGCCACGGTACGCGGCACGAAGTGGACGATCGCGGACCGCTGCGACGGAACGCTGACCCGCGACATCACAGACTCGGTGGCGGTCAGCGACTTCGTCCGGCACAAGACGATCATCCTGCACGCCGGGCAGAGCTACCTCGCGAAGGCGATCCACCCAGCGAAATAACCGAGCACTGGCCGGGCGAGCTCGGGACCGGGGATGAGAACGACTTAGCGGCGGCTTCAGCTGACGTTGCTTCCGTTGCGGACGAGACGGCCTTTGACGATCAGCTTGCTATGCGGTCGCGCCATCCCGAGGGGGCTCCAGGTCATCCCGAGTTCGTGGTGCGGGGCGTGCGTGACCGCTTCGATTTCCACGCCGCCTTCGACGCTCTGGACGGTGGCGTCGAGCTCGAGCGGGATGCTCCGGCCCGCGGTGTGGAGGCGACCGCGCACCTTGAGGGTGGTGTCTTCAAGCGCCGCGGTGTCTGAGACGAACCGTACTTGTGGGTGGTGCTCGACGTCGAAGAAGTCGGCCGAGCGCAGATGCTCATCGCGCTTGCGGTTGCCGGTCTCGAGGCTGTCGGCCTCGATCGTCAGCTCTACAGCCGGCTCGGATTGCAGGTCGAGCGTCCCTTCGTAGCGCTCGAAGTGGCCTTTGACGGTGATCAGCCCCCAGAAGTGCGGGACGTGGAACTCGATGCTCGAGTGCGCCGGGTCGAGATGCCATGCGCCGGTTGCGAGGTCGCCGGCCGGCGGGGGGGATGGAGTTGAGTTGGCGGTCATCGTCTCGCTCCTGTCATGGTTGGTGGAAGTTCACGCGGGTACGCCGGCGGGGGCGAACAACGCGTCGATCGCGGCGTGCGCGTCGGCGAGACTTTCGTCCTCGGCGGCGCCGAGGTCGAGCGGGATCATCTTTGGGCTCTCGCGCGCAAGCGTGAGCTCGGCGCCGATGAACACCGGGTCGCTGACCCCGAGCTGCTCGAAGGCGTGGCGCAGCCACGGCTCGCGATGATCCCATCCCTCGCGAGGCGTCCCGGGCCGGTAGCCGCCGCCCGCTGCGGTCGTGAACACGAGCGTTCGCCCACCGAGGGTTCCGCCCTCGTCACCAAGCGTCACACCCGGCACGACGATCCGATCAAACCACGCTTTGACCGTGCTCGGGACGCCGAAGTTGTAGAGGCCCATTCCGATCACGATCGTGTCGGCGGCCAGCACCTCGCCGACGATCACGTCCGTGAGCTCGCGCGCGGCGCGCTGTTCGGGGGTCCGCTGCTCGTCGGGCACGAAGTTGGCCGTGAATGCCGCTCCATCGAGGTGTGGCAGCGGGTCCGCGGCCAGATCACGGTAGGTGACGGTCCCGTCTGGGTGGGCGGCCCGCCACGCGTCAGCGCAGTAGGCGGAGAGCTTGCGGCTGCGCGACGCGTCGGTCCGTAGCGAGGAGTCGATATGTAGGAGGTGGTGGTTCATAGATCTTTTATATAGCACAAACCATTTGTGGCTAGCAGATCATCTGTGGTGCGGCTATCATGTGGAGGGTGGCATCGACCCCTGACACCGCGGCGAGCTATCAGTCGCTCGCCCTGCTCGATCATCTGTCAAGAGTGGCGCGACGCGAAGCCGACGGGGCGCCAGACCCGGACGGCCTACGACCGCGCCACCTCGTTGCCCTGACGCTCTTGCGCGACCACGGCGCCGCCACCCAACAAGCGCTCGCCGAAGCTCTCCGACTCGATCCGAGCAACCTCGTCGGGCTGCTCAACGACCTCGAGGCGCGCGGCCTTGTCACGCGCCGGCGCGATCCCGACGACCGCCGCCGCCACATCGTCGAGCTCGCCCCCGCCGGTCTGACAACGTTGCACGGTGCCGAGCAGCGCCTCGCCGCCGTCGAGAACAAGGTCCTCGGCGCACTCACCGTCGATGAGCGCTGCACCCTGCACGCGCTCCTGATCCGCGCGGCCGGCGGCCAACTGCCCGCAACGGCCTGCGCGGACCCCGACACCGCATAAGCCGGTCGAGGCGCGCGGCCGACCCTGGCCGACGCGCTCTCGCGCTTCGAATCTGACCTTCGACTATTCCTTGACCTCGCCCTCGCCCTCGCCCTCGCCCTCGCCCTCGTCCTCGCCCTCGACCTTGCCAAATGTGCCCTCGATTATGTGCGACTCGGCCTGCTGGCCCCTGGCGAAGCTGCCGAGCTTGACGTCCTCCGGAAACTCCTCGGGGTCTTCCTGCCCGGTCCCGAAGGCGCCCACCGTCTTCTCGGGCACGAACTCCTCAGGGTTGTTCTGGCCCTCGGCAAACCCACCGCCGGTCACTCCGAAAGGACGTGCCGGGTGCTCCCCGTGGCGATTACTGCTCACGTTGTCTCCTCGTCTTAGCGGATGGAAGCTTGAGTCAGCTTAACGCCGCGGTCAGCGCCTGGCTAGGCGCTTACCGCTGATTCACACGGCGGTAATACCGTGGGCCGGGATGTGGCAAAGCCGAATCGAGTCGCCAATCCAACCCGGGACCGCGTCGCCGGGACCCCCTGCGGCGGAATGTTCTCCTCAGGCAGATGCGGTCGGGCCAGGTCGTCGATGCGCGTCGCGGCCGGCACCTCCTTCGGAAGCGAATCCCCAGCGATGAGTTTTTGGAGGAGCGGGGTCTATACCGCGACAACTACAAATTTAGGAGTCGCGCAATGCGCAAGATCGTTGTCTACGAGCTGCTGTCGCTTGATGGCGTCGCAGAGTCGCCGGACGAGTTCATGACCGACTTCGACGATGTGATGCGTGACAATCTCGGCCGCGTGATCGCCGAGCAGGACGCCGTGCTCCTTGGTCGGCGAACGTACGACGATTGGGCTGCTTTTTGGCCTTCCAGTGACATCGAGCCCTTCGCCAGCTTCATCAACGGCGTTGCAAAGTTCGTCGTGACCTCCACCCCGGGCGACCGGACATGGACGAACACGAGCGTTGTGGATGGGGGACTTCGCGAGTTCGTCACGGAGCTGAAGCAACAGTCAGGGGCGGACATCGGCGTCCACGGGAGCATCGCTTTGGCTCAGGCGCTACTCGAGCAAGGCCTCGTCGACGAACTTCGGCTCGTGATCGCCCCGGTCATACACGCGCGCGGTCGAAAGCTGTTCGAAAAGGCAGCAGCTCAGCGTCTGACGTTGACGCGAACCGTCACTGCTCCGGCCGGCTACCTGCTCGTCGACTTCCGAGTCGGGGTGTGAACCCGCGCCGAGCGGGAAGTCGCCGATCTCCCGGGGTACCCTGACCAGATGCCGATGCCCAAGCGGTCCAGCGTCGCTGACTTCTTCGCGCAACTCAGCGACGCCCAGCGGCCACACCTCGAGGCGCTCCGGAAGCTGAGCCGGGATGCCGATCCGGAGGCGCGCGAGGAGTTGAAGTGGAACCTGCCGGTCTACGTCCGCGACGAGAAGACGAGCCTGTGGATGCTTCAGAACTTCAAGAACCACTGCTCGCTGCGGTTCCCGCCACCGTTCTTCGCCACCCAGAAGCCCGCGGTTGAGGCCGCTGGCTATGACGCCGGCGAGGGCTTCATCAAGCTCCCCTACGACCGCGACCTGCCGACCAAGCTTCTGAAGAAGCTGATGCGGGCACGGGTCGACGAGTACGAAGCGACCGGCGCCGGCTGGAACGACCGCTGAGCGAGGCTGCTTCCGTCAGGGTCCCGCTGCTGGTGGACGCTCGCGACCACCTGGGGGTCGCTACGACGCACCTGGTGGTCGCCACGGCGCGCCCAGCGGCTTTCCGAGTTCTGGGGTTGGTTGAATTCCGCAGATGGCCGTCAGCCCGCGTCGTCGATCCAGGTCACTGCCCGGCCACCTCCCGGAAGCCGCGCCGGGCGAGGTGCTGGTCTGGACTGATGGCGCATGCCAACGCAATCCCGGCCCGGGCGGGTGGGCTGCGCTGGTCTGCTGGGAGGATGGGGTCGTCGAGGAGTACAGCGGTGGGCTGGCCCACACGACGAACAACATCATGGAGCTGAGCGCCGCGCTGGAGGGCTTGCGCGCGCTGCCGTCCGGGTCGCGGGCCTGCATCGTGACCGACTCGCGGTACCTGCACGACGGCATGACCTCCTGGATGGCCGGCTGGAAGCGCAAGGGCTGGAAGACCGCTTCGGGCGACCCGGTCAAGAACAAGGAGATCTGGGTCCAGCTCGAAGCCGCCGCGTCAGACCACGAGCAGGTTCGCTGGCACTGGGTCAAGGGGCACATCGGCCACGCGCTCAACGAGCGAGCCGACTTGCTGGCGGTCACCGCCACGCATAACGCCGCTCGGCCCCTGCGCTGAGATCCGGCCGCGGGCGCAGCTCGGGAGCCGGCAAGCCGGCGGTCGAGAGCGCGATCTCCCATGAAATGCACTCAGGCGGCGACGATGCGCAGATCATCCGTGCCCACGCGCACGACGTCACCGGGATGGAGCTGCCGGCCGCGCCTCAGCTCAGGCTCACCGTTGACGGTCACCTGACCGCTGGCGATCACGGCCTTGGCATCGGCTCCGCCCGAGGCAGCACCGGCAAGCTTGAGTAGCTGACCGAGACGGATCATGTCGCCGGCGATTTCGATCAATTGCTCCACACGGAAAGCGTTGCAGGTCCGATCCGCCGCGACCACCCAAGAAGGGATCGGATTGCGCGAAGCACGTTTGCGCTCGGCCGGGCACCTCCGAGTCGTGGCTTTGTCTGTCAGTGCCGCCGCATAGGCCGTTAGCGTGCCCTCAATGGGAACCCGGCTGGCGTGGATTGGTGACGGCGCGGCGCGCATGGAGGTCGCGCACGTTGAACAAACCGAGCCGGAGTTGTGGGCTACTGGCACGCAGCTCGGGGCTACCTATGAGCTGCGCTATCGGCTCGAGCAAGGAGCGCTCCACCTCGAGCTCGTCGGCGAGCGAGCGCTCGAGCTCGAACTCGACGGGGCCGACTTCTTCGATCTCGGCTACTCGCCGCTGTTCAACTCGCTTCCGGTGATCCGCGACCGGCTCCTCGAACCCGGCCCGCCCCGCGACTACGTGATGCGCTGGGTCGATGTCCCGTCACTTGAGGTGAGCCTGAGCAAGCAGCGCTACGAGCCCCTCGGCAACGGCGTCGTTCGCTTTCGCGCGGGCGACTTCGTCAGCGACATCACGTTCGACGCGGACGGGTTCGTGCTGAGCTACCCCGGGATCGGCGCGCGACCGTAGCTTGGCAGCCACGCGGTGAACGATGCACCCGGTTTAGGCAGTAGCTGCCGCGGTGCCCCGACCTCGGCCGCCAGTGAACAGACGGGCGCTACCAGCCGCCGACCTCGCCGGCGACCCCAGCGAGCAGCTCGACGGCGGCCAGCGGCTCGGAGTTGCGGGCGAAGACGTAGGTGGTGGTGAAGCTGAGGTCGTGGCCGGCGCGGAGCTTGTCGAGCAGCTCGCCCTCTGAGGTTGAGGCGTCGATCCTGATCATCGTCGTCTTCTCGATCTCGTCGTAGTCACGCCCGACCGCCTCGCAGTGCGAGCGCAGGACGTCGAGCTTGTGACGGGCGTCGTCGCCGCCGGCGAAGATGTTGCAGGCGTCGGCGTACTGAGCAACGAGACGCAGGGTCTTGCGCTCCCCGCCGCCGCCGACGAGGACGAACGGGTGAGGTCGGCTGAGTGGTTCCGGCGAGTTGAGCGTGCGTCCCAGCCGATAGTGGCGCCCCTCGAAAGCACCCTGGTCCTCAGACCACATCTGCAGGCAGACCTGCAGCGTCTCCTCCAGACGCTCGAAGCGCTCGCCCAGCGGCGGGAAGGCGAACCCCAACCCCTCCGCCTCCTCCTGAAACCATGCCGCGCCGATACCCAGGCCCGCCCGGCCGCCCGACAGCACATCGAGCGTGGAGACGACCTTCGCCAGGAAGCCCGGCTGGCGGTAGACGACCCCGGTCACAAGGGTGTGCAACAACACCCGCTCGGTCGCCGCCGCCAGGTATCCGAGGGTCGTGTATGCCTCGAGCATGCTTTCCTCGGGCGCGCCTACCGGACCGATCTGCCAGAAGTGGTCCATGACGGTCAGGCGGGCAATCCCGCCGGCCTCGGCCTCGCGGGCGAAACGGCCCAGCGTCAGTCCCAGCTCAGGCGAGCCTCCGTCCCAGGTGAAGTCTGCGACGTGGAATCCGAGGTCCATCGGCACCGAGATCCTACCCCGACCTGCGCGCGCGTCAGGTCAACGCTCGCGGGTCGGGTTCGACTGCCGAGTCTCCCTCTCGGATCGCATGCATTGCCCAACCCACCGCGACCATCCCTAAGCCGTAGCAGATGAAGCCGATACCCGCGATCAGCGCCAGCGTCGCATATCCGATATGGGGAGCGGAGACGATCACGATCCCGAATAGCCCAAGCACAAGCGCCACGCCGATCCGCCAGATCCGATGGCCGGGGTAGGCGAACGCCGCGATAAGGCGCACCACGCCGGCGGCGATCAGCCAGATTCCCAGCAGAAGCGCAACCGCTCTGACCCCGCCGAGCGGATGGCGAATAAGCAGCACGCCGGCGATCACGCTCAGCGTCCCGATGACGGCCAGCACCCCCCGGCTCTCGGTGTCACCCGCGATCGCGCCCACGATCTCGGCGATGCCGTCGATGAGAATGAAGATCCCAAAGATCACGGCGAGCGTTGACAGGCTGTTGCTCGGCTTTAGGACCACGATGATGCCCGCCACGATGCTCAGCACGCCGATCAGGAGCGCCAGCCACCAGCCCCAGGTCAGCGCGCGGACCTCACTGGCCCTAAGCGAAGTACTTGACAAGTCGACCTCCCTGAGTGGTGACACGACCGCTACGTAACGGAAACGTTACAGGCACGACGCGACGCACTTACGCCACGGCCCGGTCGGTGGAGGCCACGGTACGAGCGGGTCCTCCGTTGTTCGAGTGATCGAACGAGGTGCGTCAGCCGTTCTCGCCGACGGTTGCCGGATTCAGGAGCGTCCCGCAGAGTGCCGGGGCGGTGGCTTCCTGTGACACGGCGCTGTCGAGTTCGCTGCGGTTCAGGACGTTGTCGTAGCGCCCGTTGTGGTTGTAGTCGATCCCGTGGACGACGACAACGGCGTTGCCATTGCGGATGGCGTTGGCAGCGGCGGTGGAGATGACGATCGTGCGTTGGTAGCGGATGTCGCCGCTGCTCGGATATCTTGGGAAGGCGAGCATGCTGTTCATGCTCGTGTCTCCGCTCAGGGTCAGCGCAGCGGCCATCGGGCCGTAGTACTTCAGGCCGTCGGTCGTGCTGATCGCGGGGTGACCGTTGTAGAGCTTCGCCGCGCTCGGCGGCGGGCAGATGCCCTCACCGAAAGCATGGATGTGCATGGCGTGAGGAGCGCCGTCGAGCAGCCCGGTAGTGTCGAGCGTGACCGTTGCCATGTCGCCGTTCAGCCGGACGGCCGCAGTGCCACTTCCCGTGACGTGGTTGTCTGGAACCGGGCGGAGCACCGCCTGGAATAGTTGCCCCTGCCCGGACATGGAGTTACCGCCGGTGAGCACGATGACAGCGGCCGCTGCCACGGCGACGACCAGAGCCAGCCCCAGCGCAACCCAGCGGTAACGCCGGATCGGCCCTCCACCCCCCGTCTTCTCCGCCGGTCCACTCGCGGCCCCCGGGGGTGGCTGGGAGGGATCGTCGGTGACTGGACCGTGCGCAACGATCGCTGGCGGCTCATCGACAGTCGGCTCGCGCACGCCGGCCGTCGCTTCCGACGGCTTCGCCTCGCCGGTCGCCACCATCGACTCCGCCCCGGCGCTATGGGTCCCACCGAGCGCCGCGACGGCGTCTCGAGCGAAATCGCCCGCCGACAGGTAGCGGTCACCCGGCTGCTTGGCCATCGCCCGCTCGAGGACCGCCGTGAACTCTGGATGTTCCTCGGCGAGCGGCGACTCGAGACGAGGCGGCGGATCGTGCACGTGAGCGAACAGCGTCGCGACCGATGTCTCCCGCTCGTAGGGGACCTTCCCGGTGAGCATCTCGAAGAACACGCATCCGAGCGCGTAGATGTCGGTGCGGGCGTCGCTCGGATCACCGGTGACCTGCTCAGGAGCCATGTAATCGACCGTGCCGACCATTGCTCCTTGGACGGTGAGCGCTGCCAGCGTATCGCTGCGCTTCGCGAGCCCGAAGTCCGTCAAATACGCGTGCTCCTGGCCACCTCGGACCGTGAGCAGGATGTTCCCCGGCTTGATGTCGCGGTGCACGAGACCGCTGGCATGTGCGGCATCGAGCGCGAGCGCGACCTGCGTCAGCAACTCGACAGCCCGGGACGGACTCAGCGCGCCGTGCTCGATCATCAACTTACGAAGGTCGGTGCCATGGACGTAGTCCATCGCGAGGAACAGCACGCCGTCCTGCTCGCCCGCGTAGTGGACCCCGACCACGTTGGGGTGTTCAAGCGAAGCCGCGATCTGCATCTCGCGCTGGAAGCGCTTGCGGAACTGCTCATCCTCAGCCAGCTCTGGAGCCAGCACCTTGAGCGCGTAGGTCCGGTTCAGCCCGATATTGGTTACGCGATACACCATCCCCATCGCGCCCTGCCCGATCAGCTCGTCGATGCGGTAGCCGCCGAGCTCCGCGCCAAGCGCGAGGCGAGCGCCCCTAACCGGCATCGTCAGACACCTCCACCAGTAGCGCGCCCATCCAGGCCGCGATCCGCTCCGCGGTCACCCCAGGATCCTGATCGGCGAACGCGGGTTCGTCAAGTCAGGACGGCAGAGCGGCCGGGGTTCGCCCTGCTGTCGACGAGGCGCCGGCACCCATCCTCGGTCTCTAATCCCGGTCGACGCATTTGATCGCGTCGGCGCGAGCGCTGCCTAGTTCAGCCGAGATGCCCGCGAACCGGCTGTCGGTGCCGCCCACCCGCCGGCGGGCAGGTAGGGCGGCACCGACTCGCCGTTACGGCCTCCCGACCCGCAGGAAGAATGCGGGACCGTTCGGCGTACCCACTCCGGTCTCGTCGTCGTAGCCCGGCGTGTCGTGCAGGGTCGAGGTTTGGACGTCGGTGGTCCGCAGGCGGAAGAACACGCCCTGGGTGTTATCCAGGAAGTTCGTGTAGTCGGTGCGGACTTCGGCCACCGGCGACCGCGGCGCGACGATGTCGTGTAGCGCGTTCGTGTCCAGGAGGCGGTAGTAGAGCGGGTTGATGAACCCGAGCGGCCGATGGTTGACCTGGTCGGCCACTGCCACCACGCCGGCGAGCAGTGGGGACGACAGGCTGGTGCCACCGATCCGGTACTGATCCCAGTAGGTGCCGTCGGGGAACACCTGAGTCTCGCCCACCTCGAAACCGGTATTCGGGTCGCCCGGCATCGCGATGTCCGGCACCGCCCGCATCGGGGTGCTGCCGTAGTAACGAGAGATGCTCGATGGCACCTTGCCCACCTGGTAGAAGGGCTGGGTGAACAGCTCGCTGGTACCGCCACCGCCACCGGAGGAGTAGGGCCCGGGCGGTGTCGGCGTCCAGGCTCCATCGGTCAGTGTCGAGTACGAGCTCTGCCATCCGTACTCGTTCAGCCACTGGCCTCGGTTACCGATCTCCACGCTGGTGCCGCCCACGCCGGTGACGTATGGGAGGTCGGCGGGGAACTCCACGGTCTTGGCGGCCAAGTCCGTACCGCCGGCCGTGTGGTCACCGTCGTCGCCCGCTGAGAAGTTGACGGTGATTCCCGTCAGCGCCGCCTCCAGCGAGAACTGCTGATAGAAGGCCACGTAGTCCGAGCCCAGGAGGTTGATGTCGTCCGTGCCATCGGTCCAGGAGTTCGTGATCACGTCGGCGACGTGATTGTCGATCGCGTTCGCCCAGGCATCGTCGAGGCCGCTCAAGCAGTCGGCAGCGCCGACGTAAACGACCTTGGCGCCCGGCGCCATCGCGTGCACGGCCTCCACGTCGAGGGTTTCCTCTCCATACCAGCCCTGGGCGTCACACAAATCGGTGTTGTCATAGCCGTTGGCACTGGGAGTGATCTGCGAGAACTGCCTCCGAGTGAACTGCGGCTGGTGGTGCACCTGGTCGTAGCGCTGCGCGTCCTGGTAGATCGTCGGAGCGGCGTACGCGTCGGTGATCGCCACCGTGACCCCGCGGCCGTTCACCCCGGCAGCCAGCAGTCCGCTCTCACCGTAAGCCGACTGGTACTGCTGCGGCACATAGCCGCAGACGGCGTACGGCTGCACCCTGCCGTAGGCGGGTGGCTGGTTATAGGCGAGCTTCTGCCCGTAATACTCCGAGCACGGCTCGACCCCGTACCGCGCCCCGGAGGTGGTCCGGGCTCGGTGTCGGCGGGCTGCTTCAATGCGGAGCCCTGGTCGACCCCGATCACTCCCGCGATCGCCCCGCTGACCGACGCCGGGGTGTTGCTCGGCAACGACAGTGCCGAACCGTTGGCGCGCACGGTCTTGCCCTGGTAGGAGTAGTTGCTGAGCTGCGTCCCAAAGGTCTGCTCCACCTGCGCGACCGAACCGCTGGCCTCCACGTACATCCCGCTCGGCAATGTCTTGGTGACCTGGAAGCCCTGCGAGCGAAGCCAGCCCTGCACGGCGGCGACGTCAGCACTGCTCGGGGCATACTTCGCGTCGAACGCCGCGTTCGACAACCACTGACCGTAGCTCGCGCTCGTCGGATCAGAGATCGCTTGCAACGCGGCTTCGGCTCCGGCTTGATCGCGCATGCTGAGCAGCACGCCGAAGTTGACTTGATTCGCAGCCGGGGTGGCACCAAGATCGCTGGCCTTGGACAACCAACCGGGGGTGCTCCCGTGCAGCAGCTTCCGGCCCGACGAGGCCGAAGCCGTCGCGGCCGCGGCACTCGAAGCCCCCAAAGTTGCACAACCGAGGGCCCCTACGAGCAGCCCTCGTCGTATAAATCGCGACGACCTCATTCGTCCTCCCCACGTTCCTGGGTCGCAGAGCACGACCTCACCGGCTGGGCACCCTATACAAAATCCGGCGGGGCCTACGCGCCGAGCGCCTCCCAAGACCATTCAGCGCGAGCGGAAGAACGGGCGCTTGCCCGTGCAAACGCGCTCTCGACAAGGTTGCGAGCGGCCTCGAGCTCCTCGCGGCTCAGCACGGCGGGTCTCGAAGCACGTGTAGACCCTCGTCCAGCGCGGCGCGTATAAAGGGTCGGCTCCGCTCGCGGACGTCGGCCTCGGCTCCTGGGAAGGCCTCGATCGCCCGCCCCGAGTCCGCCTCAGCGCGTCCACGATCCGCTCGCTTTCAGACGCTCTGTCGCGCACATCGTCCAGAACGACCACTAGATCGACATCCGATTCCTCGTGGGCCTGGCCGCGCGCCCATGAGCCAAACAAGATCACCTGGCGAGGGCGATCGCCATCTGCCTCGGCGAGCCGCCGAGCGGCTTCCGCCGCAATCCTTATCCCCTCGCCTGGATCCCGAACTGGCGCGAGGTCCTGGCGTTTCACGCCTGGCATGAACTGGGTCGTGGCCTAATGGTGACGGGCGGGGCGGACTGGCGGGGATCGTGCGCCAGCGCGGCGTGTCAAGGCCCGCTACTGCCGCTCGGTCCAACGACCCTGAATGGCCGCGAAGTGTCGGATCACGCGTCGGGCTCGGGTTCCACCCAATCCTCTGGAGCGACGATCTTCGCCTCGATGCCGGCGTGTTCTTGGAGAAGGTACTGGAGGGTGCCGCCGTCGATCGGCTCAAGTGACTTGCCGTTCGCAAACGCGACGGCGTCGCGACGCAGGCCTGAATTCCTGGAGCGCGATCGGGGAGCACCGCGCCAGAGGCAACAATCGAAGCGCCAGGACGCCCCGCGCATCGCTGCAACCGCCACCCACACACCGGCCCGACGAGGGACGCGATTCCGCTCTCGGGGGCATGGACGTCCGCGCGCAGTGCCCCTCCGCATGGAAAGGGGAAGCGATGCCGCTGCGATCGGGGGCTGCTCCGACTGGCTGGGCAGCGGCATGACCGCGCCTAGTCGTTCTGTGTCCGTTCGGGCTTGCAGGTAGGGACTCTAAATCGGGCGGGAGGGAACGATCGCTCCGGGGAGTACATGGTCGATCTCGGCCTCAAGCCGTTGCAGCTGGCTGTCCGGCCCGCCGTGATTTGACACAAGCGCTGGCACTAGGTGGAACGGAAGGTTGCGGCCTACGAGGACATCGGCTCGGACGGTCGGACCATTCCGCCCCGACCAGAGCACAGCGAGACCGGTTCCGCCAATGCCCACAGTCGTCCCAAGACGTGAGCGTCAGCGCTCGGCTCCGGTCTGCCGCGCGGTGTGGCTTGCCGCAGCGCTAGAGTCGGCGAATGGAGCGGTCCGCGTCCGTCTTGGCCGGCGTGTGGTTTGCCGGCACGAGGGTCATCGTCCGCGTGCGGGCCTCGCAAAGCGACGGACGGCTCGGCGCGTGGGAGTCGCAGGAACCATTCCACGCCGCCTTGCCGTTGCACGTCCACACCCGCGAGGACGAGCAGGTCATGGTCCTCGAAGGGACGGTCTCTTTTTTTGTGGGCGATCTGGTTTATGACCTGGTTGCGGGTGACACACTCGCGCTTCTGCGCGGCGTGCCCCATGCGCACGTCATCACGTCGCAGAACGCACGCGTCCTAACCATCGCGATGCCAGGCGGCTTTGAGCAGCTCTTCGTCGATCTGGGTGTGCCTGCACTCCCTGACACGACGCCCCCGCCACTCGACCGAGGCGCGTTGGAGCAGGCGGCCGCACAGCTCGGGATACAAATCGTCGGTCCACCGCCCTCACTCGATGCACGGAGATGACGCCGTCAGTCGAGCTGCTGGTCCCTCACTCGCCTCGGCTGGCGCTCGGATTGGGATCTGACGGCCTCAACGACGCGCTGGAAAGCGCGAGGATGTCGGTGATCGGTCGCAGGGGTCCTGGCCCTGTGCGCAGTTCAAGGTAGGGGGTGCCTTCAGCATGAACGATGCGTGGGCGGTGTGGGGCGGGAGACGCGCCGCTGTCGGAGCCCGTACGCGGACTTCCTCCAGCGGCCGCCTGGTCTGCCGGCTCAGGAGGTCGCCGGCCTTCCTTGCCCTTCGTCGTCGCTCAAGATCCTCGGCGGTGAGGTCCAGCACGAACACCAGCGGACGCTCCGGTACTTGCTCGTTGTCGTGATGCACCCAGATCCGTGGCCCGAGCTCCTAGTACAGCCAGTACTCGCGGCGACCGCAATCGGGGAGCTGGCCGCGCAGACCGAAGCCAAACGGACTGGCACCGGTCGTGAACCAGTCTCGGCGACGGTCCAGGCGCAGCGGGTTGGTGCGCGCCTCGAGGGCGTCCGCAACCCAGGCCAGCTCCAGATACTGCTCGCGCCAGACCAGGCGCCGATTGCGCGTCCCTTGCCCGGCGTGGACCGATCCGGCATCGAGCACCCACCCTGCACTCTCGATGCGGCTGACGGCCTGGTCGGGGTCGTCAACCATGCAGAACACGTGGTCGAGCGCGAGCGACATCGCCTGTCCAACTTACCGCCGCCGCGTCCAGCACGTCACCGCCGTCGATGTCAATCCACCCCAGCCCTGCGCTGCTCTGGACAAATCTCGCCATCACCAGCATCTACTTCGAAGGCCACGACAGCAGCGTGATCATCAAAGGCCGTCCATCGAGATTGCCGCGCCAGTGCTTCCAGCCGGCGTGGGATGCGTTAGGGCGCTGCGCCGATCAGGCCTGAGCCGGGTCCAGCGAGGACGGACGGCTCCGCATGCCTCGCCTCTCGATGCGCATGGAAACCAGAAGCGGCGGGATCCAGCACGAATCGCGCCGCGCCGGCTGACAGGCAAGCCAGCGCCGAGATCGACATCGAGTTCGAGCCATGAGCCGGCTCGGCGATTCGTCTACGCGGGTTACCTGAACGGCCACGGGTTCGGGACCGGAACGTCCGGCCCTTCTGCGTACCAGTCAGCGTAGGCCTCCGCTGGGTCATCAGTTTCTTTCGACACCGACGCGCCATACCTCGCAGCCGTATCGTTGACGGTGTAATCGATTGCGTTCTCGCGCCGTGAGCCGATCATCAGCACGGCGCAGGGCCCGTCCCCAGCTCCCACGAAGACGTGCTCGCTCCCAGCGGGGCAGTGGAGAAAGTCCCACTGGCGCAGCGCGCGCTCCTCGTTATCAACGATCGCGATGCACTCTCCGCAGAGGACGAGAAAGTCCTCCTGCACCGGTTCGGAGTGGTAGCGACCACTCGGCTGGCCCGGCTGCATGACTTGGACGTTAACGCCAGTGTCAGGCCAGGTGACGCCATCGGGCTCGAGCTTGACGAAAGTGGCTCCTCGCGAACCTCCGATCGCGGGTGCGTCCGCGAGATTGATCACGAAGGGCTCGTCGATGGCCCAACCCTACTGATCGGGCGGCACAGCCAGCCCAACGAGTCCCGGACCGCTCTAATCCTGTGGGACGTCCTCGCCGAACGACTACTGAGTGCCGTGTGCACGGAGCGACGATCGCATTCGTCGTCTCTGCCATCGACGACGAGGCGCAACCTTGCGACGAGCCGGTGCTCGCCGCCCGCGACCAAACAGACGCTGTCGAGCACGGGCGGGCGCGGCTTCTGGTTTCCATGCGGAGGAGGCTGGGCGGTGCACCTCGCCTCAAATCGTGGGCGATGCCAGAGCCGCTCTACTGTCGACTAGCGCGATCCCAGTCACTTGGCCGGAAGCGTTGAACCGGGCTGGCCCGGCCGTGGAGGTCGAAGCAGACGCCCTCGGTCTGGAGAAGCTCCCGTGCCCCTAGCGCATCGGCGGTACCCCGCGCCCCGCAGCGCGGAAGGCCTCTGCCACGTATCCGCTTGAGCGGATGACGCGGTGGACGCGGGGCACCTCGTGTCCGCGTCGGCGCAGCCATTCCCCGATGGCCTGGGCTCCACGCTCGTTGCCAGCTGCGGTCGCCACGTCCTTGTAGCTGGTCCAGCGACCACGCGGGACAGCCGCGATGAACGTGCTCGCCGTCTCGAAATCCAGCGAGCCGCCGGATCGTCGCAAGGCCTGGCCGATGGGTGCGCCGACCGGCATCTGAGAGCTCAACGCCGGGTGCGTCAGCCGACGATCGTCTGCTCCCCTCGAGCCTTGTGGGTCGACGCGTTCCGCGGGACTGCTCGACGCCACGGAAGCCACGGGGCTCGGACGGCGTCGCTGCGGTAGACGACCGCGTGGCAGTTCGGGTACCGGTAGGAGAATGATCCCCTTGTCGGAATTCCCGACAGCTGAATGGTGGTGCTCCAGGGCGATCAATCCCGTGAGAGCGCCCCGAGCGCCGCGTCCACCCGGTCAAGCGTCCCAAGCTCATGTTCCGCCACGCCGGCGTCACGTAGAACCGCCCGTCGGAACACCTGCTTGGGCGTTTCGGTGGGGCGCAGTTCGCCGGCCAAGAGGCACGCGATGGCGTGGGGGAAGATCTCCGCGGCTGTGCCTGCGACCTCGCCTCCCCGGTAGAGCGGGTAGCGCGCTGCTAGATGCTCGAAGATCGAGAATCCGACCTTCATCCACGCGTAGAAGGGATGATCGCTCGGATCGGGGCCGGTTCGATAGGACTGGATGCCGATCGCCGCCAGCTGCCGTTCGGATTGGCGACTGCGTCCGGACGAGGACCAGCCCGAGGGGGAATCGATACAGACAACCCCGGGCCGAAGCGCGATCGTGAGCGCCACGACATCAGCGACGGACAGGCGGCCCCGGCTGACGACGATGTTCCGCTCGCGGTCGAGCCCCACCAGGTCGAGCCCCCGCGTGGCCTCGGCAACGTCGATTCCGACCGACGTCACCAGTCCCCGGGCAACCTCGTCAGTGCCGAGAACGTGGCCCACAATGTGCCTGCCCCGTCCACCGGCGCCAGCCCGCGCGGTGGGAGCCCCCGACCCTTCAAGCCGCGCCGGAGGACGCTCCTGGTCGTATGTCCCCATCGTCATGTGCGCCCGGACAGCCGCCACACGCATCGTCGGGACTCCCAGACGTCTCGCGACCTCGGCGCTTGAAAATCCGCGATCCAGAAGCGCGCGAATATCCCTTCGCTGCGCATCGTCGAGCCAGCCCACACCGCGAGCCTATACCGACCGCAGCACAGCCTGCCAGCAGTTGCGACATGTGACTCTTCAGCAACCTCCGCGCTCGGCCTCCGGCCGAGGCCTACAGAGCGGGCAGCCCAGGAGGCGTCCGCCGCTCCGAACTCTTCCCGGACTGCGAAACACCGCGACCACGTCTCTCGCCGCCGACCGGCACTTAATGGCAGCTCCGCTCCCACACGGACACGGCGAGCGCGACGGCGCCGGCGCGGTAGGCCCGAGCCAGCCTGGCGCGATGAAAAGGCACGACGGTCGAGCCGATCTCCGCGCAATGGCCCACGAGCAGTGGACTCCGTTGGTCCGTACGTGTCCGCATGGAAAGCGATAGCGGCGGCGCTCCAACTTGCCCCCGGGTCGAGCGCGGAATCCGCGAGTTCTCTGGGAGCTATCCGGGCGAAGCGTCGAACGTCACGGTCGTTCCCACCGCGCACTGGACGAAGGCCTCGGGCATGGCGCGAGCGATAGCGTGGACCGCCCTCGAGACGGTAATGGCGACCGGCTGCCTTACGCTCGGCTTCTCGGTCAATGGGCCGTTCGATGAGGGGCTGACCGAGTTCACGAGCGATCCGCGCTGCTACTACGATCCCACGACCAACACGTGGTTCGCGACGATTCTATTCATTAGCGGCGGCGACTTCGGATCGTCGTTTGGCGAGACATCGCACCTGGACATTGCGGTCAACAGCCCCAACGGCCCAAAGGTCAACGGCAATCCGGGCGATCCCACGAACCCGTGGATCGTCTATCAGATCGACACGACTGACCCGGGCGGTAACGGTTGCCCGTGCTTCGGCGATCAGCCGAGAATCGGGATCGACTCGCAGAACGTCTATGTCACCGATGACGAGTTTTCGATCAACGGTCCACAGTTCGACGGTGGCGAGATTTACGCGTTCTCCAAGAAGGACCTGGTTGGCCTCGCGTCAACAGTGCACTTCGTGCGGTTCCCACACCTGAGCGTCGGCGGCGCCACTCCGCTGGCGCCCCAGCCGGCGCTGACCACCGGCAACCCGGCCGCCGAGTACTTCCTGGGTTCCCTCGATCCGAACGGAACGTTCGACCAGCGGCTGGCCCTCTGGGCGATGACCAACACGAACGCGGTCAGCACCGGCGGGACGCCGACGCTCTCTAGCGTCGTGCTGACCTCCGAGGCCTATGGCGTCCCGCCCGGAGCGGAGCAGAAGGGTGCCTCGAGTCTGATCGACACCGGCGATGACCGCATGCAGCAAACGCAGTTCATCAATGGGAGCATCTGGGGCGAGCTCACCACGGCGCTCACGATCCCGGGCGACTCGACCGAGCGCGCGGGAGCGGCGTGGTTCAAGGTTCGCCCGCACCTGACTGGCGGCAAGGTTGACAGCACGTCCAAGGTTCTCCAGCAAGGCTACGTCGCCGTTAAGGGCCGGTACTTCTACTACCCGGCAGTCCAGGTAACCCCGGGCGGTGGAGCGGCGATGGTCGGGACGCTTTCGGGCAGTGACCTGTTCCCCAGTGCCGCGTACACAACGCTGACGGCGGGGGTTTCTGCCTTCGGTCCGGTGCAGATTGCGGCGCGCGGGTCTACGAATTACGACCCGGCGGCGACCCGCTGGGGCGACTATTCGTGGGCCGTAATCGACCCGAGCGGAAAATCGATCTGGCTGGCGACAGAGTACGTCCCGCCGAAGTCGAGCCAGACCCCCGACGGCCTCAGGAACTGGGGAACGCGCGTGCTGAACGTAGCAGCGCCGTAACGGCTGCTCCCGTCGCGATCGCGTTCCCGCTGCGGCAGGGCGGTCTTCAGACGGGCCGCGTTGACCAGCTTCGACACGGGGTTCATGATCTGGTGGGTGCGAGCGAATAAACGGCGCTACGCGATGGTCGCGGTGCTCGCGTGGATGTCCGTATTGGCCGGCGGCTGCGGTGGATCGGGGTTAACCATGGAGCGAGCTGCTTTGCGCGTGCGACAGCCTGATTCAGGCATCACCGGCAACGTGCTGATCGGACCAACCTGCCCGGTTGAGCGGCCTGGCAAGACCTGCGAGAGGCCGTACGGAACGTCGATCACAATCCGTCTGGAAACCACGCACAGGCTGGTCGACCGAGTGCGATCTTCCGCCCAAGGGCGCTTCCGGATCGCACTTACGCCGAGCACGTATCTCCTGCAACCAGAAAGCGGTCATCCGTACCCGCGAAGCTCGTCGCAGGTCGCCACAGTGCACAGCCATCGCTACACCGCCGTCTTGATCAGGTACGACAGCGGGATCCGCTGATGCGGTTTTGTGAGCGGGAGCTGCGTGGCCGATGTAGGTGACGCCGATAAAGGCGCCTGCCTCCCCGAGCCGCGTCCAAGCAGCACGAGAGCGAAAGCGGAAAGGGAGCTCAATTAGCCCCGGTGGAGCCCCGCGCCGCAGCCGAAGCGGCGACCCCCAACTTACTCACGCTGGAGGTGGGCTCGATCGTGGGACCCGTCAACGCGAACCGCCAGGGCCCCGTCCTCGTCCGCATACTAGTCAATCGACTCCCCGGGAGCCGTCAACGACAATCCACCACGCGCGCCAACAACGCAACGCCCAACCAGCTTCTCACTGAAAAGCGCGATCTCGCGCGCGATCGGTTACTTGTCTCGCGGGGTTTGTCAATAGTGGTCGTCGGTCGACGCGGGTGTTTGGTCAGGGAGAGCGTGCGCTGCGTCGGAGCGTGATGTGTGCGCGGGCGCCCATGCTTACTTTGGAGCTCGGCCCGGATTGGTTCGGGGCCGGCGACATGATGGTCGTTGGGTGTCTCTGCAGATGGGTTGCGGCCGCTCATTCTTTCTAGGCCTGTCCCGTGACGGGTCGGCGCGATCGCGGGGAGCTGGCCGCGGTTCATCGGTTGATTCGGGGCGTCCCGGAAGGCACGGCTGTCAGGCGGCGGCGGGTTTTAGCGCGTCGTCGCCGAGGGCTTTGAGGATGTGGTAGCTGCGTTTGAGCAGTTTGCGCGCGAGCGCGAGGCAGGCGCGGTTGCCGGCGATCCGCTCGGCCAGCTGGAGGTAATAGGCGCGGTCGGGGCTGGCTGGGAACCGGGCTCGTTGCGCGGCTTCATACAGCGCCCAGCGCAGCGCGGGTGGTCCTTGGCGGGAGAGGTGACCGGGGGCGCGGTGCTGGTCGGATTGGTAGACGGTGATGTCCAGCCCGGAGTAGCGGACGGCGTCGCGAGAGCTGGGGAACCGGCGGGCGTCGCCGAGTTCGGCAAGGATCGTGATCGCGGTCAGCTCCCCGACGCCATAGATCTGATCGATCAGCGCCCGGCATCCCGGCTGCTTGCGCGCATACGCGCGCAACGCCATATCGAACGGCGCGAGTTGGATGTCCAGCGCGTCGATGACCTCCAGCGAGATCGTGACCTGCTCGCGCGCCGCTGCCGGCAGCTTTGGCGGGCGAGCCACTGGCGCTTCTCCAACGTCAGCAGATCCCGTCGCTGCGGGATGCCGTGGTGATAGAGCACGGCCTGGATGCGCTGCTGCCACTCAGTGCGCTGGCGCGAGAGGGTATGACCCAACCGCACCCGGCCGCGCAAGTCCAGGATGTGCGCGGGCGGGATCCACGACTCCGGCAGCCGACCCAGCAGCAGCAGCTCGCGCAGGTGCCGCGCGTCGGCCCAGTCGGTCTTGGCGCACTTCTTCTTGCTCTTCAGTCCGCTGGTCTCCGTCGGCTCGGCGAGATGAACCTCGGCACCGACCCGCTCGAGTTCCTCGGCCACGAACCGCCAGCCGGTCGTGGCCTCCAGCGCGACCTCCAAACCCTCACCGGCAAAGCGCTTTAGGAACTTGCGCACACCTGCTCGGTCGGCCGGTGCGACCCGCGCGCGGAACACCTCCGCGGTGACGGTGTCGATCCATTCGGCTGAGATCTGCGCGCGGTGCTGGTCCATCCCCATCACCAACGACATCCCGCCACCTCCCCCCAGGTCCCCAAGACCGTCCCGCACGCCCGCTGGCGAACAGGACTCAACCCGACCCATCGCATACCGTGAGCCACGGCCGGTACCTCCTATTCGAATGGCCGGCCGCGCGGGTCCAGCCGCGCGCGCCTACTACGCCGTTCGACGCGGAGGACCGGCCACCTTCACCACCAGCCGCTCACACGCCAACCGGGACACGCCATCTTTCATCATTCAGGGGGTCATCGAGCTGGCGATGGCCTTGGCGACGAGGGACGCCGTGCCGACGACGCCGGATGACTGCTTTGCCAGGCACGCGCTCGTCCGGGCTCGGCCCGTCGAGACGATCGGGATGCGTCGAAAGGAGCGGCCAATTCCCTGTCCGCCGAGACAGCCACGATGCTGCTGGACGGGCGACGCGAGACGGTACGCGCACATCCGCTCTTCGCCGATCCCAGCCGGGAGCTGTGGCCCGACGGGGTGACTGCCTCAGGGAGGCGTCAGACAGCAGCGCGTGCCCGGTTCGATCAGCAGCGCTACGCTTGTCCCGCTCTTTAGGGCGCGAGTTGGTAGTGCAGGAGCAGCGTCATCTGGGCGTTGGCGACGCTGGCGATCGGCCCGAACGGGTTGCTGGGGCCGGCGGCGAAGGTGTTGGTGTTCGCCGGCGCTGAGTGCCGAGTTGGGAAGACGAGGACTCCAGCGACGCCCGAGTCGCCGCCACTCAGCAGCCCGAGCCAGTAGGTGCCCGGGCTCAGGTGGAGCTCCTGGCGGAAGAACAGCGGGTAGAGCGTCGACGCGCTCGTGCGGCGGATCGTCACCGGCTTCGTCGCCGCGACGAGCGCGCCGGGGGCGCCGTTCTGGTCGGCATAGACGATGCCCCGCACCTGCTCTGAGCCGGGAGCGCCCGTCGGCGTCAATGCCAGTCCCAGCCACTGCGCGATCGCGGGCGAGAGCAACGAGTAGTCGTTCACGAGCTTGACGTTCGCCTCAAGGACGGCCGTGTCCGGCCCCTGTTTCAACTGGCCAAGGAAGCTCTGGCACCGTCCGTGCCCCAACCGGATGTGCGGCGCCTGATAATCGAACGGAGAGCCGAGCGCCACCCCGTCGAGACGGTACGCGATCCGATAGAGGCCAGGACCCTGACTGGCGGGGCAGGCGACGTTGAGGTCACGCAGGCCGAGGCCGGTGGGATGCGACAGTGGGTAAGTGGTGCACTCTGCCGTGGCGGCACCCGGCGGTTGGACGCACAGCTGGGCCGACTGGGCGGAATTGGTAGTGGCCAGGAATGTCGAGAACGCCGGCTCGTTCGCCGCCGGCGCGTTCGAGGTCAGGACAACGACGCAATACGCCTTTCTCACCGGGCCTGCGGCGCGGGTGGCGCACCGGTACGTGACCGATTCGCCCGCCGTCAGCGGCACGTGCACCGACTCCGGGAGCGTGTTCGCCATCGTATCGACCGTGTCCTTCTGGGCGGAGATGGTCGTTCCCGCGCACGTGTCGGCCGTCGTCCAGATCGTGCCGCGGACGGTGGCCGCCGCGTAGCGCCCGCGAGTCGTGAACCGCCCGCGGGCACTGGCGTGCAGCAACCGCAACACCCGAGCCGATACGTTCGCGGCCCGGGCCGAGCTCCCCCGCCCCGACACACAGACGGCGGCGCGCGTCCCGCCGGTCAGGATCAGATTCGTCTGGCCGCTGCCGGACTGCTGCACGATGAACGCGCCGCCACCGAACACGCCCTTCTGGAGTCCGGCCACCGCGGGACCCTCAGAGGTGAGATCGACCGTGCCGTGAGTCGTGTCGATGCGCGATCCGACCGGTACCACCATCTGATGCACGAGCGCCACAGAGCGAGACGCCCCCGGCAAACGCACGAACACCCGCCCGCTGACCGGTGCCACCTCGATCGTCCGGCCGAGACTCGGCCCACTGACCGTGCTGGCCGACGCCGACCACACGCCGAGAACGCCCAGGACAGCAGCCAGCGCTCCGATCAACGACGCCACCGCCCACATCGCACCCTCACCAACAGCTGTCCAGTCGATTCATCTTCCACGGCCCCTCGCGGCGACAAGCCTAACCCGCGCCGGCGACGTGATGCAAACGCGCACGCCCACCGTCAGCAGGCACGTCAGCCCAATCCGTCAGTCCGCGCGCTCGCCCATGGGCGCGAGCGCCTCGCGTCGCAGCGGACGATCGCATTCACCGTCCAGCCCCGCTCGATGCGGGCGACCGCCTTGGCGACGAAAGAGCTATGCCGAGGTCGCCGCTCGGCGCCGTAGCTCCGGATCGCATCCGTCCGGGGTACGGGGAACGACGGTCGCGATGTCGGGGAGTTGGAGCCCACGGGGTTCTCGGCGGAGCCCGTCTGGCGTTGGGCGTACCCGCGGTCCTGGTATCGGCAAGCCAATATATTCGCGCCGTGGCGAGCGACGCGCGAGGCTCCGAGAGGGGTGCAGGTAACCGGTGGGTGCTGCTCGGCGAGAAGCGCTATGAGCTGCTCGACCTTCGGGCGGTCGAGCGGTACGGTCGCGACTCGTTCGGGGATCCAGACTTCGTTTCGATCTATGGCCTGAAGCCCGCCGACTGGTATGCGAGGGGCGTCCGGCTGTTGGGGCGAACGGCGGTGGAATGTACGCGCGACCGCTTTGCGGACTTGATCGGCCGTGACGTGGCGGCGGCCGTTTGGGCGGCTGGGGTAGCCGGGTCGACCGTTGTCGATCCGTTTGCTGGATCGGGAAACACGCTCTACTGGATCACGCGGCACGTTCGCCCGGACCGTAGTGTCGGCTTCGAGTTGGACGATGTCGTGTTCGAACTGACCCGCAAGAACCTGTCGCTCGTGAGTCTCGAGATCGATGTGATCCACGAAGGCTATGAGTCCGGCCTCAACGCGTTGCGGATCCAGGATGACCACATCGTCGTCCTGTTTGTCTCTCCGCCTTGGGGAACGGCGCTGGACGTGGAATCCGGTCTGGACTTCCGCCGAACGACGCCTCCCGTCGCTCAGATTGTCGATCTCGCGATTCGAGTGTTTCGCCGGCACAAGCTGCTGTTCGCGATCCAGGCATATGAGAGCGTCGTCCCGGACTCACTCGCAGAGCTAACCGCGCGGTTCCAGTGGTCAGCGTTCAAGGAGTACGACATCAATGCTCACGCGAAGAACCCGGGGCTGCTGCTCGGGTCGGTCCGCTGGACCCCCGGTGGCCCGCTCACCTGAACGGCGACACGAGCCGGCGTGGGCACGAGCCAGTCGACGACCGTCGAAACGACGGGCCGCTGAGCTCACGCAAGCGCCACTATCGGATGTCCGCCGCGGTCTGGGTGGTTGGCACCTTCGCCGATTTCGAGCCCACTGGCACCCGCCGCTTCGCGCGATCACTTCGTCGTCCGCTCGGCTCGGAGCCGGCGAATCGGGTTGGCGACATCTAATGCCGCGACGTCTGTGGCTCCGGGGCGGAGGATGCCCGGATAGCGATCGTCGGCCCCGATCGTCCGGACGATCGCTTCGGCTGTCCGGCCGTCCGCTAGCGCCGCGATTGGTTCGCCACGGATCCGATCATCCGGACTGCGGAGCTTCCGCGATCCAGTTCGTGGTAAGGGGATCGCCGGGCGTCGGCGATCGCGGTGATCGGGATGTCGCGGTCACGGCGAGTTCCTGACGGCGTGGGTCGCGCGAGGCCAGCTGTCGTTACTGAGCTGTGTTTCGGCGGCGACGTAGTCGGCGTGGCTGTTGTCGACCCTCGCGCCGGGATGCCGGGCGCTCAGGCTGAGCAGCCGCTGGTTCGCGGGGGTGTCCGGCAGCACCTGATATTGGCTGAAGGTCGTCGTGAGGAGGCCGCCGCCTGGGTTCTGGATTATCGTCTTGATCGGGTCATAGGTCACGGGCTCTACGTAGTATTTTTCGCTGCCGTTCGCGGTCTCGAGCACGATTGCGTCGCGACCATCGATCGTCGCTGTGCCGTCGAGCTTGAGTTTGTGTTCTTGGAGTTGTGTCTGGATTGAGCTGGTTTCGCTGGGGACGCGAAACGCGGCGACGATCTGAAGCCGCGTCGCCGCGCCACCGGGACCGACTCCTGTGGTGTTGAGCATCGCGCCGCCGGCACGCAGTGCCTGTGCCTGCGCGGCAGTGATCGTTAGCGGCTGCGGCGGGTGCTCATTCTGTTCCCATGCAGCCGTGCCGGGTTGTGCATCGCGAATCTTGACCAGTGTGACGATGTAGGTACCCGGCGTGGATCCCGGCTTGATGTTGCAGCCGCACGCGTTGATGTCCACGGCGGTGTAGATCGTGTTGTCGGAGGGGTCGTAGTCCTCGGTGACGCCGTTCATCGTGACGGTTTCGGTGGTTCTGGGGCCGTAGCTGGTGAGGAAGTTCTGTGCTCCGCTGCCGGCAGGAGTCTCGTAGATCACTTCTTGATGCTGCTCAAACGGGGGTTGGTTGCCCATCGCTGGCCAGAGGGTGTCGTATGACTCCACGAGGATCGTGCCCGGGTGGGTGTCGAGGGCGTGGAGGGCGCCGCTCAGAACAGCGGCTTGTGCCGGCACGGCAATGGTCGGACCCTGACCGGAGAGCACTCCAGCGAGGAGCAGCAGGACCGCCACGATTCCCCCGGCGAGCAGAGTCGACGTGATCAACGGCCGCTGGATGCGACGGTAAGCCGGCCGCCGGCGTCGCTTGGCGCGTTCGAGCCGAGTGGGAGCCTCGAGCGATCCTAGGTCCGAGCGGTGCGATACCACGTTGGCCTTCGCGGTAGCGAGGATCGCTGCGAGTCGAGCAGGCTTCTCGTCTGCCGGGAAGATCGCGTCGATGTCATCGGCGTCGCTGGGGCGGAGTTCTCTGAGCAGCTCGATCATGGGATCGGTCATGTGGTCTCCTCGATCAGGTCCGAGGTTTTCTGGTCTGGGTCCAAATCGCAACGGCGTACGCCGGACTGTGGCGAGCGCGCCACGGCCGGCTCCGCCCGCGCGAGCTCATCCAGCACAGCGCTCAGGCGCTGGCGGGCGCGATGCAGCCGCACCGCGAACGCGACGCGCGAGCACGCCATCACCGTCGCGGCCTCCTGCTGACTGAGCCCATCCCACGCCACGAGCAGCAACGCCTCCCGCTGCGGGCCTGTCAAGCGCTCAAGCGCCTGCGCGACCAACTGACGGTCGGCGATCCGATCAACCTGATCGTGGCCCGCAATCGGTGCTCCGGCCACAATCCGGTGCAACAACGCCTCACGGCGCCCCTGCGCTCGGCGCTGCCCAGCGACGGTCCGACGAGCCACCCCGAGCAACCAAGGCAGCTGCTGGGCAGGGACCTCATCAAAGCGCCGCCACGCGATCTCGAAGGTCCGCGCAAGGGCGTCCTGCGCACTGTCGCGATCGGTGCGGCTCAGCAGATACGCGGCGACACGGTCGTGATGCGCGTAGTAGAAGCGCTCAAACCGCCGCTCGCCAGACTCATCCAACACATGCCTCCTGATCGGACCTCAGGGGGGAAGTGCCCGGCACCGCCCGCGATGTTACGTCCCGCACGAGATAAGCTGAGCATCCACGCAGCACCGGCGCGGGACACGGCCGGTCGGGCCATCCCCTCGCGCGGATCGAAGCGGCACACGGGTCGCGCGTCGGCGTCGCATGAACCAGTCCTGACCCCGCCAGCGGAGACGGCCGCTGCGGCAGCGAAAGCAGCTATCGCGCAGCTGTTGCTGGAATCGGCGTAGAGCAGGCGCCGACGACGAATCCCACCAACGACTGCTTTGGTCATCGGACGGTGGTCGAGGAGGTGTGCGCTTCGGCGACCAACCGCAGATCCGCGGGACGCGGCGCTAGCCGCCGACGAGCAAGCAGGCGCCCCCGGGCCGGGCTGCGTTCGGTCGCCAAAGGAGGCGTCCCGTCTGGCATCAGCAGGATTGCGAAAGCCTTGGTCAGCTAGGTCTCGTCGGAATCGGCAGGGTCCTGGCGACGCCGCGGTCAGATGCGTCGCAGTGTTCAAGTGCAACGACCGTTTCGCGCAGCGTGCGTGCCGCATAATCCGGTGAGCGCGGCGTAGTCGGGGACGGTAGAGAATGTCAGCCCCCGAACAGGAGCAGGTATGGAGCAGCTGAGCTTGGGTGTCGTCGCAAGGTCGCGTAAGCGCCATGAGTACAGGGTCGCGATCCACCCCGAGCATCTGGGACGGATTGACGCCGAGTTGCGGCGCCGCATCTTCCTCGAGCGCGGCTATGGGCAGCGGTTCGGCATCTCGGACGATCGGCTCGCTACGCAGGTCGGCGGCCTGCGCTCGCGCGAGCAGCTCATCGATGAGTGTGACGTGGTCGTGCTTCCGAAGCCGTTGGTGGAGGACCTGAACGGGTTGGCGCCCGGCAAGGTGCTGTGGGGATGGCCGCACTGCGTGCAGGATGAGTCCGTCACGCAGGTGGCGATCGATCGCCGTCTGACGCTTATCGCCTGGGAGGCCATGAACTACTGGACCGACGAAGGCAACTTCAGCGTGCACGTGTTTCACAAGAACAACGAGCTCGCTGGGTACTGCTCGGTCATGCACGCGTTGGCGCTGATGGGCACGACGGGTGCCTATGGCCGGCGTCTGCGGGCTGCGGTGATTAGCTTTGGCGCTACGGCGCGTGGCGCCGTGACGGCGCTCTTCGCGCTTGGAGTGCACGATGTGACCGTGCTGACGCATCGCGGGGTCGCGGCGGTCGCATCACCGATGGCGCCCGCTCGGTTAGTCCACTACGAGCGTGACCCCGACCGCCCAGGCCGCACGTTGGCCCTCAACAGCTCAGGGGGCGGATCGGTCGCTGAGACCCTCGCCGAGCATGACATCGTCGTCAACTGCATCCTGCAGGACACCGACGACCCGCTCATCTTCGTCAGCGGCGAGGAGTTGGGCCTGTTTCGATCCGGGAGTCTGTTCATCGACGTCTCCTGCGATCAGGGGATGGGCTTTGAATGGGCGCGTCCGACGTCGTTCGCCGATCCGATGCTCACGCTCGCGGGCGGCGCGCACTATTACGCCGTGGATCACAGCCCGTCGTATCTGTGGAACTCAGCGACGTGGGAGATCAGCGAGGCACTCATCCCGTATCTCGCGACCGTTATGTCCGGTGGGGACGCGTGGGACGCGGACTTGACCGTCCGCCGGGCGATCGAGATCCGCGCCGGGGTGGTCCAGAACCCCAAAATCCTGAGCTTCCAGTCACGCTCACCCACGTTTCCCTACCCCAAGCAGCGAACGTGAAGCGAGACGCCCGGACTCGCCCCAATCTCGAGAGCCGGCTAACGCGGGTCCGGACGATCCCTTTCACCCTCCCTCCGGCTCGCGTCGCGCGATCGCGTTGGCGACAATCTGGCCGCCAGCTAGGGCCTTCTAATCGTCATTCAACACGTAAGCGGACTGCTGCCCTGGTCGTCATCCGCCTGGGGAGGCAGCGCGGGGCTGTCGTCGCGGCCCCAGGCGGGAACTAGGGGTCTGCTCGGGCTCAGCCGCCACCGTTTGGTCGTTCCGACTCGGCTCGTAGCTTTGGCGCCGCGGCGTACCAGGCCTTCAGGTTTTGCACGATGTCTCGGTAGAACGCAACCGTCTGCACCCCGGTCTCGCGCACGAAGGAGCCTTCGTCACGCCCGCGCTTTTGTCCCATCGGTGTCGACTGCGTGAGAACGAAGGCTTTTGGCTCGTGCTTGGGATCGGCCGGGTAGTAGAGCGGCGTGGGGTCCTCGCGGACCTCACCCAGTCGGAGCGCAGGTCCGCCCGGATCGTCAACGACCCGATCGCGTCTGGGACACGCAGAGTCGACGAAAGCTCACCGCGAGTTTCGAGCCCGTGGACCAGCTCATCGAGGCGCGCAGAGGTCGTCTGGTTGCGGGCCCGATAGACCGTTACGTGGGCGCCGAGCTCTTGGGACAGGCTCAGGGCCAGATAGTTGGTGAATTGCTCCCAACGCTCGGCCACGTCGCGGGCGGCCGCATCACCCTTACGCAACGACCCGTCACGCGCGCTATTGCGAACTGCGACCCACTTATCGCCCATGTCCTCAAAGCCCACCGCCCCCGATGCCGGGCTGCTGAGGTAATGAATCAGCTCCCGCAGGATCCACTCCTGGTCAGGATCCGAGATCCCCCGATACCGCTGCTGGACAATCGCTTCCGTTAGCACTCGCCACCAAGAGAAGTGCCGCAGCCCGAGCCCGCCACGGAGCTTCCGCCGGTCGACCGCGACCGGCGACTCGGACGAGCTAGCAGTGATCTGCGTCGAGATCGTCAGAACCCCATCGAACTGCTTGCCCTTCGCGATCTCGAGATAGGCGTTGACCTGATCATCCTTCAGCGGCGCCGACCCCGTCTTGACCTCGACGAGACACGTCCAGGTCTTCTTACCGCGCCGACACACGATCGCGCCGTCCGGGATCACGGTCTTCCCATCAGCGTCCTTAAAACGAACCTCGGCATAGGTCTCGATGACAGGCGCTTTGGGAGGATCCAATCCTCTGAGAAGAGCGTGACCGAACTCCGGGACGCCGTGCATGACCGCGAGCAGACACGATGTCGCACGCTTCTCCTGCGCTTGCTGGCTCCGAATCCCGAACGTCGGAATCAGTCGCGCGTGCCCCCAACCCTCGGGTACCGAACCCGCCGGCACATCGACTTTGCGCTGACATCGATCGGCGCGAACGTTCAGCCATCACTCCTTCCTCTGAAGCACTATCCCGGACGCCGTGGCGGTGCGCAATCTACGGTGCTGATCCACCGACGGACGCTGGTAGGACTGCAGGGGCCGAGAGGCCTTGCCGGACACTTGGCTCCAGCCGTACCTCAAGCGTCCGCAGGCCGCGTGCAATCCTCGCCCGGGTGCGGGTCAGGATCTAGCGCCGGCGCCCCGGGTTCCTCGGGCCGCCCGCATCGGGGCCTTACCAGGGAAGACTCGTGCTCGTCCAATGCGTGAGTCCCTTCAGGTCGGTCGCCTCCCGGACGTGTCGCGGGGGCGTCTGGAAGGTGGCGTAGGGCGACAGCGTCAGCACCACCCGGTGCTCTCGCCGGCACATTTCCTCGGCGTCGGCCCGAGCCTCGGGCGGCATTGGGTCACCTGCCATCACCGCCGAGATCCGCATCATCAGATCCGTAGCCCGATCCAGGTCGGGATCGACCTCGACGCTGGCGTACACCAGCAGGTAGGTCAACGGCCACTGCTCGTCGAGCACGCACAGCGATACCTTGGGGTTTCGGGTGATCGCCTTCGCCTTGCCGCGGTCGCGCATCGTCGACACCAGGATGCGATCGTCGCCGTCCATGACGTAGTAGACGACCGACATCGACGGCCCGTCATCCCGGCGTGGATAGCCGAACACGGCCGCGCGGTGCTCGGCCACGAACACCCGCCGGCGCGAGCGCTCTACGTCGTCGAGGGGTGGGGGTTCAGGCTCGGTGGACATGCGCCAAATCCTACGCAGCGTCGCCGAATAGACACCCCTGTCGGACAGGGGTGCGGTCGACCGATGGCCCGCGGCTGTCTTAACGCGAGCACGCCGCGCAGCACGCACGCCCGCCCATTGCATCGGCAGGACGCAGCGACGACCCGGTCAGAATGCGCTATCCCTGACGTGTCTGGCAAACTGACGCCTGCCGGGTCGGGGGCCGAATGGCGGCAACGTGCCACGATCCGCCTGGCCGGTGTGCCGCGAGCGCCACGATGTCCTCGACGACGCGGCCTGCCTGCCACTTCTCCGCGTGATTGCTCTCAGCGTTGGCTCGGGGGAAGCCTGACGAGCGCTCGGCGACATTGGAGCGGCCGGTCGCGGGCTTGCGGTTGGTCGCCATTGCGCTCGCCCGATCCGGGCACCACCAGAAATAGAAGCAGAAGTGCGGAACTGGGCGGTAGACGCTCCAGAATGGGCGGCGGCAGCAGCGCGATGTTGCGTCTGTCGGCTGTTGCTTCGATGATCCGCGGCGTCCGCGTCGAGGTGCATCAACTTGCGGTCCGCGCGAACCCGGGGATCAATCACCGCACGGCTCCTGCGTGGACGGAGGCAGTCCAGCGCCGCGGATGCGGGCGCCTCAGTATGGAAGTGCCAACCGGCACCCCCGGAGCTCCCCGATAGAAAGTCGGTGGCGCGAGGAGAAGTTCTACGCGTCGGCGGTCGCCGACTCGGCAGCACTTACGCTCCCGCCGTTGATGCTGGGGAGGCCGGTAGCCACGGTCGGCCTTGACGACCTCGCCGGTCTTCGAGAGCTTTGACAGCGTTGTGCTGACCGTCGGTCGTGCGAGCCCAGTCGCCTTAGCGACCTTGCCGGCGCTCAGCGCCTTATCGCTCGACAGCGCGGCAACTACCTTCGCCTTGGTCTCACCTGGCGCCGTTCGCGTCGACGCGCTCGCGCCGTTCGCCGTGCCGGGAGTGCGTGTCCGCCTCCGCGTCGAAGTCTGCGTCGGAGCGGCCGGGGTCTTCGCGGTCGGCTGCGACCTTGTCGTTTTCGGTTTGGGCGCAGCGCGCTCGCCCGGGGGCGAGCGTCGCGTAGTAGTTCGCGTGATGGCTGTCGGCCCAGGCCACGATCGCGTCCACCGCCGACGTCGAGCGGTCCGACCCGTCACCCGACTCGCCGGTTAGCGCACGGGCGTCGTGTTGTGGATGTGGTCGTAGTAGTCCGTGCCCCACGCGGTACTCGGGCTATTGTTGTTGCCGTAGCCGGGGATGAGGTTGCACCACGAGTCCCAGCAGTAGGGGAAATAGCCGTTGCCGTTGGCGTCCATCCAGTTCATGAGCATGTTCACGTAGGTGAACGTTGTGGATGTGCCGCTGCTCGGATTCTCGCCGGCCTCCCCGGCGTAGAGCGGCATCACGTTCGCCACTGGCTTATAGGTGTCGTCGTAGCACGAGGTGTTGAGCTGCTGTCCGCACGTATTCCCTTCGGGGTACACGTCGACTTCGGCCGACAAATTGCCGTTCGGGTCCGTGATCGGTGGCGTGGCGGAATCAAGCATTCCGCACGCGGTCGGGCTGGTCGTCGGACCGCAGGACAGCATGTTTGCGTAGCCGAGACCGGGAACCGTGATCATGTTGGCTGCACCGGTCCCGCGGATGATGTTGACGAGCGACTGCATCCCCACCGCCTGGTAGGAGGTGAGGCCAGGCGACTGGCACTTGTCTGGATTGCCTGTTGAAGTCGGCGCGGTCGGCGGCGTCTTATCCGAAGCGGTGCCGTACGACGCGTCGCCCTGCGCCCAGCACTGCCAGTTCGATTCGGATCCGGCGCCCAACGTCGGTTCCTGCTCGAGCCGGAACGTCACATAGGGGTCGCCCTTGAAGAAGTCAGCGACCTCCTCCCAGAACAGCGGCGCGTGAGAGTTGTCGGCAAGAGCGATGTGGCCGGACGCCTGCGTAGTTCCGGGGGCGAGCGCGAACAGGCTGATCACCGGGTAGATGCCATGCGTCTCGTCGGTGTTGACCAGATTCTCGATCGCGTTCGCGTACGGGCACTGCGCGGCGGAGCACCCCGCCGTCGGCGCGCCGTTCGAGTCCGAATAAGCGGCAGGGACGCCGTTGATCCCGAGCCAGCAATCCTCGTTCAGCGTGATCATCTCGCTGTTGATGCCCCAGTCGGCCATCGACGCAATTTGAGCGTCCTCGGCCGCGAGGTTGCTACCGGTCCCGTCGAAGAACCCAAGATTATGGATGCACGTGTATTCGGTGCCGGCCCGGTTGACGCCGTGCAGGAACACGTGCTGGCCGTTGGCGTTCACGAAGTCGGTTCCGGCGACGTGCAGCGGCGAGAAGCTAGTAGTGCTCGCCGCGGTCACGGTCTGCGTCCGAGCCGAGGGGGCCGACGCCGATCCACCTGCGTTGGTCGCAGTGACCACCACGTCGATCGTGTCACCAACATCAGCAGACTGCAACTCGTAACTCGAGCCGACAGCCCCACTGACCTTCGTGCACGCCGAACCCGAACAATCCTGCCACTGATACGCATACGAGGTCGGGCTGTTGGACCACGAACCATTCGAAGCCGTCAGCGTCTGCCCCTGCTCTGCGATACCACTGATCGTCGGCAGCGCCGTGTTCGTTGGCGACGGCGTCGGTGCGGCCTGCACGGTACCCGTCTGGGCGGAAGTCGCTGGGGTGGAGCCGCCCGAGTTGGTCGCCGCGACCACCACGTCGACCGTCTTGCCCACGTCCGAGGACTGCAGCGCATAGCTCGAACCCGTGGCGCCCGAAATGTTCGAGCAACTGGTCGACGAGGAGCAGTCCTGCCACTGATACTCATACGAGGTCGGGCTGTTGGACCACGAACCATTCGAAGCCGTCAGCGTCTGTCCCTGCTGAGCAGTGCCCGTGATCGTCGGCACCGCCGTATTTACGGGCGTTGGCGGCGGCGTCGGTGCGGCCCGCACGGTACCCGTCTGGGCGGAAGTCGCTGGGGTGGAGCCGCCCGAGTTGGTCGCCGTGACCACCACGTCGACCGTCTTGCCCACGTCCGAGGACTGCAGCGCATAGCTCAAACTCGTCGCGCCCGGAATATCCGAGCAACTGGTCGACGAGGAGCAGTCCTGCCACTGATACGCATACGAGGTCGGGCTGTTGGACCACGAACCATTCGAAGCCGTCAGGGTGCTCCCCTCCTGAGGAGTGCCCGTGATAGTGGGCGGGGGTGTATTCACTGGAGGGAGCGTCGGCGACGTTGTCGGCGCGTCCGTCGATCCATCTGCAAAGGTCAGCAGTCCGCTGAAGTAGTCCGTCCAGCTACTCACGTTCACGCCGGCGGTCATCGGTCCGCTCGTCCCGACAAGCTGCGACTCCGCGAGGGCTCGGGTGCAGTCAGCCGCGGTCGCCGCGACGGTCCAGCCGCTACCTGCCGAGAAGGTCTGCTGCATGTTGTAAGCCCCGAATAGTCCGACCGCGAGCTCGCCGGCCGTGCCGGTCACGGTCGGGCTCGTCAGGGTGTGCTGCGAGGACCTCTGAAGGGTCTGTTGGAACTGCAGCTCGTCTTCGCTCACCTGTCCGCCCACGTCCAGCAGTACGGCTCCCGCCGCCGACTGCCCGGCCTGCTGGGTGACCGTGACCTTCAACCCGCCAAGCGCGGCCTTTGCGTTCGCCACGTCATACACGGCGTAGCTAACATGACGCCAGCCATCGAGGGTGTCCGACTTGTCGTTGACGAGCAGTGACCAATCCCCGTTCAGGGGATCGCTCACACCCGTAACGATCGGGGCCGCACTGCCGTAGCCTTGCCCACTTACCAGAAGCACTAGGTCATCACCCGCTAAAACCGGACCATGCAACCTGATCGTGGCCGACGGAGTCGCGAGACAGTTACCAATCGCAGTCTGCACGATCGCAGGAGCTCCGCCCCCAGAGCTCGAGGTGGTCAGGGCCGACGCGGACGCTGGAACAATCAGACAGCCAGCAGTCACTACCAGGAGGAGAGTCCACCCGGCTCGCAGGAACGTTTGTCTGATGATTCCCAGGCGGGCTCGCGTCAACCTGAGTGAAAGGACAACACGACTGCCGTGGTTGCACATGGTCCGGTCCCTTGGTAGTGGTACAGGTGAGCAGAGCCGTGCGTGGACGGCGACCCTGCCTGTCGGTGGCGCTTGGGCACGCGCTCTAAAGCGACGCCAGTACCCGTGGCGATTGCGTAGCAAACGGCAACGGACTAGAACGATCCGTTTAGTCCGGCAAGCGCTTTCAGTAGCTTTAGGCCGGAACCGGATGTTCCATGCGCAGGTAGCGCTGCGCCGAAGGTCCGGAGACGACTTCCCGCTGTGGCCTCGGCGGTCGCCGGTGCTTGAGGTTCAACACTCCCCGAAGAGCACTTGTTGCTGTGGCTCCTGGACGATTCCCTGGGCGGCGGGAAATGGCTCTTGCCACGACTAGTGAGTGCGCAGGAGAAAGCACTCGCAATCGAGCGAGACGGTGAATCTCGAGATACGGCAAGGAACGACCCCTTCTCTTTCTGCGCCTACGGGGTTAGCTGTCGGGCTCGCGCTGAAAGAGTGCGCTACGCCGGAGGTCCGGCGATTCGCCCCCCGGGGCCTTGCGGCTCCAATGGGTCCCCCGCTCTCCGGCGCCGCTGGCGACCGGAGACTCGGCTGGGCTTTTATGTCGGCGCAGAAGACTACACGACACGCGCGACGGAGATGTCACGCAACCATTATCAGTTGGCCGGACGCGAGCGGGTGTCGGAGTGGCTCAAGGACACGAGTTGGCCCAAGCCGGTGCCGGCCGAGCTCCACCTCAATCTGGTGGCGCCGCCGCGGCCGGGCTGGCCGATCCGATCGGGATCGTCGACCGCCAGCGCCGCGAGCTTCTGATCGGCCTCGGCCAGGCCCAGCGGGCTGCCCTGTCCGAGCTGGACGGGTCGGTGGCGGCGCTGTTGCTCAAGGGCTTGGTGCTAAGGATCCAGGCGGGTCTCCGCTGGCTCGAGGCGTGCGCCCGCTTCTCGAACTCGGCCAAGGAGCGATGACGCAAGCAAACCCGTCGGTGCTGTCCGCGCGAGGCCTCCACAAGAAGACGGCAAGGGCGCGGCGCTCGTACCCGCCGTGGACGACGTCAGCCCCGACGTCGCCCGGGGGGAGTCGGTGCGATCGTCGGCCCAAGCGGCTGCGGCAAGTTCCCACTCCTCTATCTGCTCGGTGGGCTCGAGCTAACCGATCTCCGAGGCGCTCCTCGCGTCCGTCGAGACGCTCCGATTATGCCGACCAGGAGCGGGCGAACTCGAGCGCCTCCGCGGCATCCTGAGCTCTGAAAGAAGCTGCATCCAGAACTTCGCCACCATTCCTCCTTACCGCTCGCGCCGCTCAACAGCTCACCGACGAGATCGTCGGGCAGTTTGGAGGGCAGGTCGTCCCCCGTCGTTCGCAGGATCCCAGGCGGGGCGCTCGGGTAGCCGGGGCGGTTGCCCGCCCCGGCTTCCACAGAACCGTACGTACGCTGTTCGTATACGGCTCTTCGGGACGGCGGGTTGTGAACACGCGGACTCACGGCCTTGGTCGATCTGCGATGGCCGCGCCGGGCGAGGTCTTGGTCGAGCTCGTCCAGCACGATGTTCGACAGAAGCGGCGAGAGCGGACCGCCTTGCGGAACGCCTTGCTCGCTATCGATCACCACACCATCCGGCAGCACCACCTTGGCCGTCAGCATCCGTCCGATCAGCACGAGCAGCCGCCGATCGCCCACTCGCCCGGCGAGGCCCAGGTGCTCACCTGACGGCTGGCCCCGGCGCGCCGAGGATTTCTAGGAGGCCCCGCAGGCTCGACCCGGCGTTCGAGGCGACGGCCGGAGACGAGAACGTACGATCGCATTGGTCCCCCTCGTGCGTCGTGCCGGACGGCTGGTTTGGCGACATCTGAATCACGCCGATCGGGCCGGCCCGGCGCCGAGCGCATGATTGCTTTCGCGGCGCCGGACCGTCGGACACGCCGCCGAGACCCCGCGCAATGCCACGCACTCAGCGGTCTCGTTGCGCACGGCGGACGGCTGCATAACCCGGATGATGCGCAAGCCGAACCACGCGAGGGACACCTCAGACGCCGCGCTGCCGCTTTCGTAGGGCATCGCATTGCTGGATCGCCACGTTTCCGATCATGCGGATGAAGTCGACGGCACGATCGGATTCGGGTAACCGCGGCGTGAACGCGGCGCTATCGCAGAGACAACGAACCGCTGAGCCGGATCCCGGGAATCGATTCTTGATCGATCGATGCCCGTGACCGTTGCCCGGCCCTGGGGCGCCACGAATCGTTTCGCGGTGAACGGTCAGGAAGCGGCGGATTTACAGGTTCTTTGTGAGTACCCCCAGCCGGATTCGAACCGGCGATCTCCTGCGTGAAAGGCAGGCGTCCTAACCGCTAGACCATGGGGGCGGGCCTGGCCCATTGTATGAGCCGAACCGAGCTCGGCTGGACGGGTTCACGGGGACGCCGGCGATTCGCGCCGGCTCAGGATTGCCGCCGGCGCTAGGCGGCCGCCTTCGCCCCCCACAGCTCCCGACTCGCGATGCGAGCGCCCTCCGCGAGGGCGGCGAGCTTGGCCCACTGGATCTCGGGGTGGACGCGGTGGATGAACGCTCCCTGGGCAAAGCCGCAGTCGGTCCCTGCCAGCACGTTGTCCTTGCCGACGACGTTGGCGAGCCGGACCAATCGCTGCGCCACCAGGTCGGGATGCTCCACCACGTTGGTGTGATGGGTCACGACGCCCGGGATCAGCTTCTTGCCCTCGGGGAGGGGTACCTCCTCCCACACCCGCCACTCGTGCTCGTGGCGCGGATTGGCCTGCTCCATCGCGTAGTAGCCGGCGTTGACCTGGAGGACCAGATCGATCGTGTCTCGCAGCGGCGGGTCGTAGGCGTGGGGGCCGTGCCAGCTTCCCCAGCACACGTGGTAGCGGACGCGCTCCGGCGGGAGACCCTCGAGCGCGTGGTTGAGCGCATCGACGCGCAGTTGCGCCCAGCGGCGATAGTCGTCGTCGGACTGCCCGAGCGAGAGCATCGAGTCCCATTCGTGCATCAGCACGGCGTCGTCGACCTGAAGGAAGAAGCCCGCATCGACGATCGCGTGGTACTCCTCACGCAGGGCGTCCGCGAGGCCGTAGACGAACTCGTTCTCGCTGGCGTAGTGCTCGTTCCTGAGCCAGTAGGCGCTGGCCGGGGCGACGACGGGCATGAACGCCTGAACGTCGTCGTGTCCTTCGAGCGAAGCGCGGAGGTTGGCGATGTCCCGGTCCACCGCGGCGCGGTCGTAGGTGATCGGCCCGGTGCACACCCATTCGATCGCCTGGTTCGCCGCCGGCTCATCCGCGTGGTCGCTCGAGTCCGCGGCACGGTTGCTCTCCCGGACGGCCGCCTCGTCCAGTGCGTCGAGCGCCGCGTAGGCCCCGGGGAACTGCTGGCGGTCGCGGCTGGGGGGCATCATGCTCGCGCCCTCCAGCGTCATCACACGCGCCTCCAGGCCGCCGACCCGCTCGTAGAGGTAGGTGATCCAGCTCGCCTTGCCCATCTCCCCGTCATCGACGATGTCGATGCCGACGTCGATCTGGCGGTTGACGACGTCTTGCACCGCGCCCCGCAGCACCTCACCGTACGCGGCCTCGTCATAGCTCTCGCCACGCTCGCCTGCGGCCAGGAACGACAGCAGCTCCGGTGGCCTGATCAGACTGCCGGTGTGCGTAGCAAGGATCTTGCCCATTTGGTCTCCTAATCGTCCACGTGGCCGTCGGCGCGCGTGCGCAACCAGCCCTTTGCTCAGAGCAAACAGGAGTCGTCGGCGAAATGCAAAGGGTCGCGGATTGAGAAGACTTTCCGCGCAGATGTCCAGGCGCGCCAAGACCGCCTCGGATATAACCGGTCGCAGACGGGCCGCGACCGGCCCAGGAGGAGGATGAGGATGAAGGTCAGCATGTTCGAGCAGGTGCCGTACCGGTACCTGCCCGCAGACTTCGGGGATCGCTACAGCTCGGTCGTAACCACGCCCTACTTCGACCTGGTGGAGCCTGAGCGGATGCAGGAATCGCTCCAGTCGGGGTACGCCGAGCTGTTACACGCAGCGCGCGCCGGCTTCGACGGCGTGTGCGTGACCGAGCACAGCCAGTCGACGTATGACATCTCGCCGAACCCGAACCTGATGGCGGCGGCGGTGGCGTACGGAACGCGGGCGGAAGGCCTCGATACGGCCATCACCGTCCTCGGACGGTCGCTCGGCAAATCGCGAGAGCCCCTGAAGATCGCGGAGGAGTACGCGCTGCTCGATTGCATCAGCGGTGGACGGCTCATCGCCGGCTTTCCGGTTGGACTCAGCTACGACGCGAATCAGAACGGCGCCATCCCGGCGATCGAGACCCGCGAGCGGTACAACGAGCACCGGGAGCTGATCCTCAAGGCCTGGGCCGAGCCAGATCCGTTCGCCTGGAACGGCCGATTCGAGAAGTACGGGCAGGTGAACCTGTGGCCGCGGCCGATACAGCAGCCGCACCCCCCGATCTGGATCCCGGGAAGCGGGTCACCAGGCACGCTCATCGACATCCTTCGCCGCGATTACGCGTTCGTCTTTCTGAGCTGGAGTGGGCCCAAGCTCGTCGGGCGCGGGGTCTTCGACCGCTACTGGGAGTTTGCCGAGAAGGAGGGGCGCGACCTCAACCCGTACCGGCTGGCGTTCCTGCAGGTGGTGGCGGTCTCCGAGACCGACGCCAGCGCCGAGAAGGAATACGCGCCGCATCTCGAAGCGCATTACCGCGCCGGCCTCGGGACCGTCCCTGCGTCGGGCTTCGCGGTGCCCGGCTACGCGGAGCCGGCCGGGATCGAGCACATGCTTCGCAACCCCGGCGAACTCGGCATGTTCGCGAAGATGCGCAACATCACCTACAAGGAGATCGTCGACACGCAGGTGGCAATCGTCGGCAGTCCGGCGACGGTGGCCGACCAGATCGAGGAGTTCGTCAGAGAGTTTCGGATCGGGAACCTGCTGGTCATGCTGCAGAACGGGTCGATGCCGCGCGAGCTGACCGAGAAGAACATCACGCTGTTCGCCGAGGAGGTGCTGCCGAGGCTGCGACCCATCTGGGACGAGGAGGGATGGGAGAACCACTGGTGGCCACGCGGGTCGGCGACCAAGACCCCGATCGCGAGCGCGGCGGCCGGAGGGGAGGCGTGATGGCGACCGCGATCGCCGACGTGCGCGACGAGGTGGTGGAGGTGAGCGACGGACGGCTGCGCCTGCACGTCAAGGTCGCGGGCGACGGTCCGCCCGTGGTGTTCTTCCATCCACTGCCAGGGCTCGAGTGGCAGCCGTTGCTCGACCGACTGGCCGAGCGCCACACCGTCTATGCACCCGAGCATCCGGGCACCTCGCCGGGCGAGCCGCAGGCGATCCGCGAGGTGCACACGCTGTGGGAGCTGCTCCTCGCCTACGAGGAGGCGATCCGGACGCTCGGGCTCGACCGCCCCGCGGTCGTAGGTATGTCGTTCGGCGGGATGATCGCGGCCGACCTCGCTGCGAGCTTCCCGCAGTCGTTGAGCCGGCTGGTGCTGCTGTCCCCTATCGGTCTGTGGCGCGACGACGCCCCGATCCGGCTCGTGGAGATGATCACGGGCCCTCCGGAGGAGGTGCCGACCTACCTGTTCAAGCGCCCCGAGAGCGAGGCGGCGCAGGCGCTTATGGCGCTTCCCGAGGATCCGGACAAGGTCCCGACGGCGATCGCCCAGGGCGCGTGGAACGTCGGCTGCACGACGAAGTTCGCGTGGCCGATCGCCGATCACGGGCTCGCCCGGCGACTTCACCGGATCGCCGTGCCGACGCTGGTGCTGTGGGGCCGCGAAGACGCGCTGGTCCCGGCCGTCTACGCCGAGGAGTTCGCGAGCCGAATCGAGGGCAGCCGCGTCCAGGTGCTCGACGACTGCGGTCATGCGCTCCAGGGCGACCAACCCGAGCAGACGTTCAACCTGGTCACGGAATTCCTGCGCTGAACGGCCGCGCTGACGGCGAGCCAGGCGTCGAGCCGCCGACGGTCGCGCCGGTGCTCGCCGGCGTCGTGCCCGAGTCAGCGCGGACGGCGGCTGTGTTAGTCCACGGGCGAGACCAGGACGAGCGGGAAATGCTCGACGTCGTCGCACGGCTGCGCCTCGCCGACGTCGCGTACGTGCTCCCCGTGGCGCCCGGCCGGAGCTGGTATCCGGGCCGGTACTTCGATCCGCTGGCGGTCAACCAGCCGTGGCTCGAGTGGGCGCTCGACGCCTGCGACGCGGCGATCGAACGCGCCCACCGCGGAGGCGTGCCCGATGAACGGATCGTGGTGGCGGGGTTCTCGCAGGGCGCCTGCGTGATCGCCGAACTGGTGGCGCGCCGCCCGCGGCCGTGGGCCGGCGCGGGGATCCTGACCGGGACGCTGCTCGGGCCCGCCGGCGAACGGGTCACGCCGGCCGGCGTTGCCGGGCTGCCGATGTTCCTGTGCGCCAGCCGCTACGACGACTGGATCGCGCTGGACGATGCGCTGGCCACCGCGCGCGCGTTCCAGGCGGCGGGCGCGAGCGTTACGTTCGAGACTTACGAGGACCGCACGCACCACATCAACGATCGCGCGGTTGACGGGCTCCGGCGCCTGCTGCTCGACGTGAAATCGGCCCCATCGGTCGAGTAGGCTCGCCCCGAGGACCGAGGCGAACCTCGGGCGAAAGGAGAAGAGGATGCGATTCGGAATTGGCGGGGTCTGCACCGACGAGACGCTTCGGCCTGCGGAGGTTGCACGGCGCGTCGAGGAGCTCGGGCTTGAGTCGCTGTTCCTCGGCGAGCACACGCATATCCCGACGGTACGGGTCTCGGCCTACCCCCTCGGCGAGCTGCCGCGTAACTATTGGCGGACGCTCGATCCGTTTGTGGCGCTCGCCGATGCCGCGGCCGCGAGTTCGCGGATTCGCCTCGGGACCGCGGTCTGCCAGCTGGCGCAGCGCGACCCGATCGTCTGCGCGAAGGAGGTCGCAAGTGTCGACGTGCTCAGCGACGGCCGGTTCGAATTCGCCGTGGGGGCAGGGTGGAACCTCGAGGAGATGAGAAACCATGGCACGAACCCGCCTGAGCGGTTCGCGATCATCGAGGACCGTCTCAAGGCGATGCGCGAGATGTGGACAGAAGATGACGCCACCTACCACGGGCCGTACGTGGACTTCGACCGCATCGCGGTATGGCCGAAGCCCGTGCAGAAGCCACACCCGCCCGTGCTGCTGGCCGGTAACGGCCCGAGCGCCGAGAGGCGAGTGCTCGAATACGCCGACGGTTGGGCGCCGGTGGCCCTGCCGGATATCGCCGACCGGGTCCGGCGGTTGCGGTCGGACGCGCAAGCCGCCGACCGGCAGGTGTCGGTGACGGTCGTCGCAGTCCCGCCCAGCGCGAAGGAGTTCGAGGAACTCGAGGATGCGGGAGTCGACCGGTGCCTCCATTGGGTGGACTCGATGCTCGCGGACGACTTCGACTCGCAGATGCAGCCGTTTCTGACGGCCGTCGAGGAGTACGGGTGGGACCGCGCCGAGGCGATTCCCAGCCCGTGAGCTGGGGCTCGGCAATCGAACGGAGGGACTGGATATGTACAAGGTGGTTTGGATCGCGCGTTACCGGAACGACATGACCAAGCAGGAGGCCAGCGACCACTGGGCCACGCTCCACGGGCCGCCGATGAAGGAGGTCTCGCCGGTCGCCGGCTACGTTCAGAGCCACGTTCAGGGCCCACTCCCGGCGGTGTCCGGAGTCGCGGAGGAGGAGACGTTGTTTGACGGATACTCGAGTGCGTGGTGGAACGACCGGGCGGACTACCAGAAGGCGATGGGCACGCCGGCCTGGCAGCGGATCCTCGAGGATGGGCCCAAGGTGTTCGACGTCGACTGGCTCTGGAACATGAGCGCTCACGTCGAGGAGCACCCGTTGATCGAGGGGCCGACGAGCCGGTACAAGGTCGCCTGGATCGTTCGGTTCAAGGAAGGCATGACGCGTGACGAGGGCCGCGAGTACTGGCGGAGCGTCCACGGTCCGATCTTCAAGGAGCTGGACATCGATCGCTACGTCCAGAACCATGTCGTCGGCCCGATCGGGGAGGAGGGCGAAACCGAGGAGGCCGAGATCGGCTTCGACGGCTTCTCCGAGTGCTGGTTCGGAGACGAGTCGCAGTTCCGAGGCGCCGTCGAGTCTGATACGTGGGCCGCGGCGGTCGAGGATGCCCGGAACGTCTTCGACATGACCCAGATGTGGGGCGCCGTGCTCAAGGAGAACGTTGTCATCGCGCCGCAGCTCGTCGGCGCCTGAGCCACCGGCAGGTGCGTGGCGTGCGCGCGGTGAAGGTGGCCGAGGACCGGCGCCTGGTTGTCGTCGAATCCCCGGTGCCCGAGCCGGGCCCACGGCAGGCGCTGGTTGAGGTCTCGTACTGCGGGATTTGCGGCTCGGACCTGCACTTCCGGGATGTGCCGGAGCTGTTCCCGGCCGGGACCGTTCCGGGTCACGAATTCTCAGGCCGGATCGTCTCCGTCGGCGAGGGCATCCATGGGTGGGGTGTGGGCGACCGAGTGTGCGTGCTCCCGTTCGGGCAGTGCGGCGAGTGCGCGTTGTGCCGGGCCGGCAACGAGCAGGTGTGCCCGCACGCCGTGAGCAACGGCGTCGGCCTGGGCACCGGCCGGCCTGGCGCCTATGCCGAGCAAGTCGTGGTCGATGAACGCATGCTGTTCTCGCTCCCGGACGCGGTCGACGACCGCGCGGGGACGTTGGTCGAGCCGTTGGCGGTGGCGATCCGCGCCGTCGACCAGGCCAGGGTGGTGGTTGACGAGCCGGTGCTGGTGTTGGGCGCCGGCCCGATCGGTCTGCTCACCGCGTTGGTGTTGCGGCACCGGGGCGCGCGAAGGACCGTGGTGTGCTCGCGCAACCCGGCCCGCGCCGAGCGCGCCGCCGCGCTCGGCCTCGAGACCGTGCCGATCGAGGAGGTAGCTCTCAGGCCACCGGCCCCGAGCCCGGCGTGCGTCTTCGACTGCGCGGGGACTCCGGCCGCGGCGCAGCTCGCCGTGCAGACGTTGCGCCCGCTCGGGCGTCTGCTGCTCGTCGGCCTGTCGCTGACGCCGCTTGACCTGGCAGCTCCCGCCATCGTCATCAAGGAGCTGGAGATCCAAGGCGTGATCGCGTACCGGCGCGCGCAATTCCAGGCCGCGATCGACCTGCTCGCTGCCGGCGCGTTCCCCGTCGACGAGCTGATCACCGAGATCGTGCCGCTCGCGGAGGCCGAGGCCGCGTTCCAGGCACTGACGGCGCTCGGCAGCGACAAAGTAAAGATCCTGCTCGCGCCGTGATCGTGTCCCCCGGGCGCTAACCGAGCTCGCGCCGTGATCGTGTCCCCCGGGCGCTAACCAACGTCCAGGAAGGAGCGATCAGCTGATGACCTGAGTGACGGACGCGTTTATCAGCTCCCAATCGACGTCGACGCCCAGACCGGGGCGGGTCGGTGCGTGGATATCGCCATGGGAGTCGATGATCGGAAAATCGGCTAAGCCGTAGCTCAGATGCTCGAGGGTGTGATCGCCGGTCCGGTTGAATGGCAGCACCTCGAACCAATCGCAGTTGTCGATCGCCATCGCAACGTGGAGGTTCGCGACGTTGTTCATTGCGTTGTAGCCATCATGGATCTCGCAAGGCAGGTTGAACGCCTCCCCGAGGTGGGCGATCTTCATCAGCCCCGTGATCCCGCCTTTGATGACGACGTCGCCGCGCACGTAGTCGGTCGCCTCGCTCACGATCCAGTGAGGAAGAGCCTCAAGCCCGCCCGGAGTCACCTCGGTCGCCATCAGCGGGATCCGCAGGTTCTGTTTGAGCCGACGGTAGCCGTGAATGTCCAACGCCGGGAGCGGATCCTCGTACCAGAGGTAACCCATCTCCTCGATCTTCAGCCCAACCTCCAATGCGTCGGCGTAGGAGTAGCTCCAGGTCGCGTCGAGCATCAGTGCCATCTCGTCCCCCACCTCATCGCGGACGCGCGTGCAGGCGTCGATATCGAAGGAGATCGGTGGCGGGGCGTCCGTGCGCCACGGCGCTCGCGGCGGGTGGAGCTTGTATCCCCGCCACCCCTGCGCGCGCCAGTACGCGGCCTCGTCAGCGTAGTCCTGGGCGCTCGCGTGGTGCGCTGAGGACAGGTAGACCGCGAGCCTGTCCCGGCAGTTGCCCAGGAGACGGTGAATCGGTAACCCGGCGGCTTGGCCGGCGATGTCCCAAAGGGCCACGTCGACGACGCCCACCGTGATCGGATTGATGAAGTGGCCGAGGTTGCACAGCCGACGCCAATGGCGCCCTATCTCCAGCGGATCAGCTCCCACTAGCAGTGGCTTCACGAATGTGACGATCTCGTGTGCGATTGCCAGCGGGCCTGGACCCGGATAGCTCAGGAAGTTGATGCCCTCGATTCCGGCGTCGGTCGATATCCGGAGAACCCCCATCGGAAGCTTCCCGTCCCGGGTTCCGAACACCGCCAGCCGAGGCGACGAGCGGTCGTGCATCGCGATCGTGATATCGGTGATCCGCACGCGAGTGTCAGATCCGTCCGGTGTGCTGTGGCCACGCAGATCCGCCGACACTCCCGCCGTATCTGAGCGTCGTCGACGGGTACGTGTTGTAGCGCGCGTGATAGAGAGCGGCAAAGCGGCCAGCGTGCGCGAAGCCCCATTTCGCGCCGATGCCGGCGACGGTCGCTTCGTCGATGCTGGAGTTGACGAGATCGTGGCGTGCTCGCTCGAGCCGGGTGTGCTGGATGATCTGGTGAGGCGTGGCGCCCAGCGATCGCTGGAAACCCTGCTGGAGCGCGCGGATGCTGACACCCGCCCAGGAGGCGAGCTGTCCGACTGTGAGCGGCTCGTGGGCGTGCTGCTCGATGTATTCATGGGCACGGCGGACCGTGGTTGGGCCGATGCTCCGCGCGGCGGCGTCGAGCTGTGCGCGGAGCTCGTGGTCGGCGCTGAGGAGCAGGCCCGCGAGGATGGCGTGGACGAGAGGAGCGGTCATGATCGGCTGGCGGAACAGCGACTCAGGATCGAAGAGGGCCTTGGCCAGGGTGGAGACCAGCCGGTTCCAATCGGCTGCGCTACGCCGGGAGAGGTCGAGCGCGAGCGCGAACGGGATCGGCCCGGTGACCGGTCGGTGGAGCAGTTGCTCGAGCTCGTCCTCGAGCGCGCGTCGTTCGACCTTGATCGCGAGCATCTGACCGGGGGTGCGCCAGCCCGCGAAGCCGGTCGGCCTGTCGGGCCGGAAGATCATGCCGGTCTTCGACGTGGCGACGATCTGGTGCGCTCCGCAGTACGCGCGCGTCTGCCCAGCACTGACCAGGTTGATCTGGTAGGCGTCGAGGTGCGGCTCGGCATCGACCCGAATCTCGGTGTCGTATGAGAGCCAGCCCAGCGTGATCGGACCGAGTGACGCGGCGTCGAGACTCATCACAAACGCGCGGTGTTCGCCCAGGATCGTGAGACGGTGCTCGTGGTAGACGCGCGCAACGGCCGCGCTCGCCTCGACGGGATCGCGGCTCCGCAGACTGACCTCGTGTCGCACTCCCGGCGCATCGTCCGCCGGGCGTTCAGCGCTACGCACACTGTTGTCCAGATGTTAGGTGTCGATCGGCGGCTATCCAGATTGCGAAGCCTACGATCCTAAATGCGTAGTCTTTCATCACGGGGGGCTTGCTGCAAGCTGGTCGAACCGCTTTGCTTTCGCCGAGCCGGGCGGAGAGTCAATGCGGACCGGCACGCGGGCAAGTGTCGAGAGGAGGAGTGGGACCAATGTTGAGGTCTAAGCGCGCGCGCATAGGCGCGGGCGCTCTAGCGGTTGCCATGATCGCAGCGGTGATCGCAGGGTGCGGGTCGAGTTCATCGTCGTCGTCGAGCGCGTCGTCGTCGAGCGCGCCGGCGGCCGCAGCGTCGTCGAGCACTTCGACGGCGGCGGCGTCGTCGTCGTCGGGTGGGTCGGGGACCCGGATGGCGATCTTCTATTACAACCCGAGTCCGTACGGGGTCGCGTCGCTGAAGGGCGCGCAGGCGGAGGCCCAGAAGTTGGGCATCAAGCTCGACGCCTTCGATGCCAACAACGACCCCCAGATGCAGTCCACACAGATCCAGGACGCGATCACCACCGGCAAGTACAAGGCCTTCTGGGTGTGGGGTCTTAACGACGTGGCTCTTACGCCGATCATCAACAAGGCGCTCGCCGCCGGCATCAAGGTCGCGGCCGCCGACTACACCTGGGGACCGCTGTCCACCCAGGATGTCCTGACAGCCAACCCGCACTTCGTCACGACCGTCGGGCAGGCGATCGGAGCGGAGTCGACGAACCTGATCGCCGCGATGAACGCGGCCTGCACGAAGCAGGTGGGAAGCGGCCACTGCAACATCGCCTTCCTGCCGGGGCTCGCCAACTACCCAACCGACACCGTCCGTGAGAGCGCGATGACGGCGTACTACAAAGGAAAGTCGCAGTACACCTTCACGATTCTGCCGCCCGGGATGTACGACCAGGCGGCCTCGCAGAAGGTCGCCCAGACGTACTTCAACGCCAACAAGAACGTCAACGTGTTCGCGACGTTCGGCGACCAGATGGCGGCTGGGACGGTGACCGCGCTGAAGCTGGTCGGCGGCTACACGCCCGGCAAGAACATCGCGATCATCGGGTACGGTGGCGCGAAGGAGGCCGTCGACCAGGTCAAGGCCGGGACTTGGGACGCCACGCTCGGCCTGTACCCGGCCTCGGAGTCCGAGGTCGGCATCGCCGCCCTCAACGATGCGCTGAACGGGAAGCCGACGCCGAACCTGGTCAACATCATCAACCCGGCGACCCGCCCGGCGATCATCGACCAGGCGTTCCTCAAGGCGCATCCGGACTTCCATCCCGACTGGACCCTGGAGGGTGGAATAAATTAGGCAGGTGAACACCGGAAGTTCGAACGGATGAGAGATTGAGCACGAGTCGGATGAGTCTGGCGGCGGTCGCGCCGGTCCGGCTCGTCTCGATCGGCAAGCGGTACTCCGGCACCAAGGCGCTCGACGACGTCAGCGTCGAGGTTGCCGGAGGTACCGTGCACGCGCTCGTCGGCGCGAACGGCGCCGGGAAGTCGACGCTCGGGAAGATCGTCGGCGGTGTGATCCGCCCCGACGACGGACAGCTGTTCGTCGACGACCGGCCGGTCCGCTACACAAGCCCGCGCGAGGCGCGCATCGACGGGATCGCGACGATCGCACAGGAGCTCTCGCCGGTGCCGCAGATGAGCGTTATCGAAAACGTCTTCCTCGGCATCGAGCCGCGTCGCGCCGGGGTGGTGCAGCGGCGGCAGATGCGAGCGCAGTACGAGAAACTCATCTCACAGTGGGGCTTCGAGCTCGACGGGCACGCCAAGGTCGCGGCGTTACGCACCGCCGACAAGCAGAAGGTCGAGATCCTGCGCGCTGTCGCGTGCGATGCGCGGGTGATCGTGATGGACGAGCCGACCTCGTCGCTGACCAGCGTCGAGACCAAGACACTCCACCGGATGATCCGGACCCTGCGCGCGAGCGGTAGGACGATCGTCTACGTGAGCCACTTCCTCGACGAGGTCCTCGAGCTCGCCGACACGGTGACGGTCCTGCGCAGCGGGCGCCTCGTGCGGACGGCGCCGGCGGCTGACGAGACGGAGGACACTCTCGTTGCCGGCATGTTCGGTGCCGCTGCGGAGGCGGAGCACTTCGAGAAGCCGCAAGGCTCGACCGCACCCGTCGCCCTGGACGTGTCCGGGTTGGAGCGCAAGGGCGTGCTCAACGACATCTCGCTGCAGATTCGGGCGGGTGAGATCGTGGGCCTCGCCGGGCTCGTGGGCAGCGGCCGCACCGAGCTCGCACGCGCCATCGCCGGTGCCGATCCGATCGATGGCGGGACGATCGTCGTCGACGGCAAGGCACGCCGCATCCGCTCGCCCGCGGATGCGATGGCCGCCGGGATGGCGTTCCTGCCCGAGAGCCGCAAGGACGACGGGTTGTTCATGGACCTCTCGCTTGCGTCGAACACGACATTCGCGGACCTGCGCGCGGTCGCCTCGCGATTCGGAGTGCTCCGCCGCGCGCTGGAGCGCGTCAAGACGCGTTCGCTCCTGAAGTCGCTGTCGGTCGACCCGCCCAACCCGTCGATGAGGGTGGCGAACCTCTCCGGCGGCAATCAGCAGAAGGTCCTGTTCGCCCGCTGGCTGTTCCGCAACCCGCACGTGCTGATCCTCGACGAGCCGACGCGGGGCGTCGACGTCGCGGCGCGCGCAGCTATCCACCGCCTGATCAACGACCTGGCTGCCGACGGCACGGCCGTGCTGCTGATCTCCTCAGAGATCGAGGAGGTGCTCGGGCTCGCCCATCGCGTGCTCGTGATGCGCTTCGGCTCGATCACTCGCGAGTTCGGCGCCGACCCGCCGTTGGATGCCGTGATGGAGGCCGCGTTCGGCCTTGGAGGGAGCACGACCGCATGAGCGCCACGCAGCCGCCCGATCCCGTAGCCGGGGACCCCGTTGTAGCCGGCGACGCCGTCAGCGCAGATGTGATCGCCGCCCCGCGCGTGCACTGGCAGCGCCGGCTCAAGGCCGAGCACGTCCGCGACTACGGCATCGTCGTCTTCGCCATCGCGCTGTTCGTCTACTTCTCGATCGCCTCTGACGTCTTCCTCACCAAGAACAACCTGCTCAACCTCGTCTTCCAGAACGCGACGATCGGCGTCGCCGCCTGCGCCGTCACGTTGACGATCATCGCCGGCAACTTCGACCTCTCGCTCGGGTCGATCTTCGTGCTGGCAGAGGTACTGGCCGCATACGTCGCCGTCCACTGGGGGGTGGTGTGGGCGTTTCCCATCGCGCTCCTCTCCGGGGGGGTGATGGGCCTAATCAACGGGCTGCTGGTGACCAAGCTGCGCATCAACGCATTCCTCGCCACGCTCGCGTCGGCGCTGACGTTCGGCGGCATCGCGGTCGGAGTGACCAAAGGGGGACTGCTGATCACGCCCACCAGCAGCGTGTTCACGTTCATCGGCCAGAACCGTGTCGCCGGCGTCCAGTACCCCGTCGTCATCTTCGCCGTCGTCGCGATCGTCCTTCAGCTCGTGCTGGCGTACACCGTCTTCGGTCGCCACCTCTACGGCGTCGGCGGCAACCGCGACGCCGCGCGGCTCTCGGGCATCAAGGTTCACCGGACCGTGATCATCACGTTCGTGCTCACCGGCGTCGCCTGCGGCCTCGCCGGCCTGATCGACGCTTCGACGACGGGGTCGGGGTCGAGCGATATGAGCGGCCTGGGCGGCCAACTGGCGCTGCTCGCGATCGCGGGCGTGGCACTCGGCGGCACGAGCATCTTCGGCGGCGTCGGCTCGGTCTGGCGCACCGTCCTCGGTGTGCTGATACTCGGGATGATCACGAACGGCTTCGACCTGCTCGCGGTCCCGGACTACTGGCAGGACGTTGTCCGCGGCATCCTGATCATCACCGCGGTCGGGATCAGCTCAGTCGTCGACCGCCGTTGAGCCGCTCTCGATTGTGACGTTCGCCCACTCCTCGAACATCCTCACGATTTCGATGAAGTCGGCGTCGTCCGGGAAGGTGGCATCGCCGAGATTCCAGAGCTGCTCGACGGTGGCTCCGAGCAGCATCGGAACGTTGTGGCGCCGAGCCTCGGAGAGGCACAGGCGGACGTCCTTGGCCATGAGGTTGAGGCGGAAGCCCTGATTGAAGGTCCGGGTCAGCACGTATGCGGGGAACTTCTGGGCGGCGGCCGTATTGGACCCGCTGCTCGCCGCGACGACCTCGAGCAGAGTGGCCGGATCGAGTCCGGCCTTCACGCCCAGAGCCGCGGCCTCGGCGGTGATCGCGATCGAACACGCCGACATGAGGTTGTTGATCACCTTGACTGCCTGGCCCTGGCCCGGCCGGTCCCCGACGACGAAGATCCGCGAGCCTAGCCGCTCCAACACCGGCCGCGCGATCGCGACGTACTCGGGAGCGCCAGCGACCATCACCGTCAGCCGTCCGCTCTCCGCGCCCGCCTTCCCACCGCTGACGGGTGCGTCGACGACCCCGACGCCGGCCGTCCCCATCAGCTCGGCGACCTCCTCTGCCACCTGCGGGCCGGTGGTGGAGAGATCGACATAGAGGCGCAGCGCTGACCCCCCGGCGAGCTCCCGGGCGATCTCGGACACCACTTCCGGGGACGGCAGGCTGACCAACACGAGCTCGGCGGTGTCCGCGACCCCACGCGCGCTCTCGCACACCTCCGCGCCCGCCTCGGCCAACGCAGAGACGGCCACCTCAGCGGTGTCGTAGACGCTCAGACTGTGGCCGGCCTGCACGAGTCGCCGGGCCATCGGGCCGCCCACCACCCCCAGCCCGACGAAACCGACGCGGCGCGGAGAGCCGCCGGCGCTCACGCCTGCGACTGCTCGGCGGCGCGCGGCTCGATCACGCCGAGGGCGGTCAGCGCCGCCTCGGCCGTGCGCATCGCCTCCATCGCCGCTGGGACGCCACAGTAGATCGCCGTCTGCAGGAGTGCCTCCTGGATCTCCGTCGCGCTGACGCCGTTGGTGACGGCTCCGCGCACGTGGACCTCCAGCTCATGCCGGCGCCCGAGAGCGGTGAGCATGACGATGTTCAGCAGGCTGCGCACCTTGCGATCCAGCCCGGGACGCGACCACACCGCCCCCCAGCAGTACTCGGTCACGAGCTCTTGCATCGGGCGAGCGAAATCGGTGGCCTGGCCGAGCGAACGGTCGACGTGTTCGGCACCCAGCACCTCGCGCCGGGTCTGAAGGCCGACTTCGAGGTTCGTCTTGTCGTCCATGGGCGTGCGGATCCTTTGGTCCCTGTTTGCGAATCCTGTATGACAATCATACAGGATGCTCGACCCCCGGTGGCGGTGCCGAGCCGGCGCTCACCCCACCGCATTCACACCGGTGGCGCCCTAGGAGCGGTACGAAACCACTCGCTCGAGCAGCCTGACGAGATCGCGACGCTCGCCGGCGGACAGTGGTTCGAGCAGCGCTGTCTGCGCAGCGTCGACTCGCTTGTCAAGCCGCCTGAGGACAGCCTTGCCGGAGGTGGTGAGGGTGACGACGTTGCGGCGACGGTCCTCCGGATCGCGAACTCGCGCGACCAGTCCGTCACGCTCCAACTCCGCGAGCATCGCGTGGAGGTCGCTGCGGTCGATCCACAGCCGCCGTCCGAGCGCGGCCTGGCTCGCGGCGCCCTGCTCGGCGAGCGAGGTCAGGACGGCGAAGTGCTGGCGGCGTACGCCCTCCTGCGCCAGGGATTCTCCGACGAGAGTCGCGCCCTTGCGCGCCAGCTCGCTGGCCAGCCAGCTCGGGAGCCGGCGCAATCGCTCGGGTGGGTCGTACTCGAGGCGCCCCTCATCAGCGTCCATCGCCGTGAAGCATAGCTTGGTCAGACCAACGTTGGCATCCCCAACGGCACATGCGATATGGTTGGCTCCACCAACGTTGACACCACCAACGAAAGGACGTTGAACGACATGTCGAGCACTCCCACATTCAGCACTCAGCTCATCGGCCAGACCGAGAAGACGCTCAACGCGATCCTCGACCGGCTGCTCGCGGGCACCGGCCTCAACGAGTGGCAATGGGTGATCCTCACAATCGCCGTCATGAGCAGCGGGTCGGTCGAGCGCGAGGCATTCATCAGCCGTGTCGCGGGCTCGTTGAAGATCACCGACGCCGAGGCCCGGCGCCAGGTGGATGAGCTGGCCGCAGCCCGGCTGCTCGAAGCACCAGAGGCGGATGGTTCGGCCGTACGCGTCACGGACGCCGGCAAGCAGCTGCACGGACGGATCCGCGGCGCGGTCGTCGAGATCACGGAACGTATGTGGGGTGACCTGCCGGCCGAGGAGTTGGCCGCCGCCGGGCGCGTCCTCACCATCGTGCTCGAGCGAGCCAACGCCGAGCTGGCTCGCGCCTGACGCCGCCGCCGCCGCCGCCGCCGCCGCCGCCGCAGAGATTGTCAGACAGGTAGACAGACCGTTAGGATGGCGACGTGGTGACCGATCGCGTGAGCGACGAGCTGGCCGGCGCCGTGGCGATCGTCACCGGCGCCGCGGGTGGCGTCGGACGGGCAACCGTCGAGCTGCTGACCGCGCGCGGCGCGCGCGTCGTCGCCGAGGACGTCAACCCCGCTGTCGAGGAGCTCGAGAGCGATCGGGTGGCCGCGTTGTGCGGCGACGTCGCCGAGCCGGTCACTGCCCGGCGGGCCGTCGCCCTGGCGCACGAGCGCTTCGGCGGGCTGCACGTCGTCGTCAACAACGCGGGGCGCTTCCTGCTCAAGCCGACCGTCGAGACCACCGACGATGACTGGGACGAGCTGCTGCGCGTCAATGTGCGCGGGGCCTTTCTGCATTGCCGCGAGGCGCTCCCGGCGCTCAGCGAGCAGGGGGACGGCCGGATCGTCAACGTCGCCTCGATCTCGGGCACGATCGGGTTGGCGGGGCAAACCGCCTACTGCTCCACGAAAGGGGCGCTCGTGCAGCTCACCCGGCAGCTGGCGATCGAGCACGCCCCGCGGGTGCGCGTCAACGCGGTGGCGCCCGGCGCGATCGACACCGGCTTCACGGACGAGGCCATGGCCGGCGTCAAGGACCGCGAAGCCCAATTGGCGTCGGTGGCGGCCGCGCATCCGCTCGGTCGGCTGGCGCTGGCCGAGGAGATTGCCGAGGTGATCGCGTTCCTGGCCTCGCCGCGCTCGAGCATCATCACCGGAGCGATCCTGATGGCCGACGGAGGCTTCACCGCGCAATGATGCAGCGGCGCGAGTCGCCCGATACCGAGGAGAGACACGTCCGATGAGAGCAGCACTGCTGGCAGCGGTCAGGGAGCCGTTCGTGGTCGAGGACATCGATTACCTCGATCCGGCGCCCGGCCGTGTGCTCATCCGCACCGGCGCCTCCCCGTTCTGCTCCACCGACTGCGTCAACTGGCGCGGCGAGCTGTTCAAGATCCCGCCGACGATCCTCGGCCACGCCTCGATGGGAGAGGTGGTGGAAGTCGGCGCCGGCGTCGACCACATCAAGGTCGGCGAGCGTGTCATCGTCCCGGGCACCTCAGAGTGCGGGGTGTGCTTCTACTGCTCCATCGGCCGCCCCGATCAATGCTCGGAGACGTTCGACCGAGGCGGGATCTGGCCCCACGTGGCCAACCGCCGCAGCGGCGAGCCGGTCAGCGCGGCCGGCAACGTCGGCGGCTACGCCGAGGCGATGAATGTCACGGCCAGTCAGGTGTTCCCGGTGCAGACCGATCTGCCCGACGAGTGGCTGAGCTTGCTGGGCTGCGGCATCACCACGGGCGTCGGCGCCGTGCACAACGTGGCCAGGGTGCAGGCCGGCTCGAGCATCGCGATCTTCGGGCTGGGACACCTCGGACAATGGATGGTGCAGGCGGCCCGGATCGCGGGCGCCAGGCGGATCATCGCGGTCGACCCGATCGCCGAGCGCCGTGAGCTGGCCGGCACGTTCGGCGCCACCGACACCGTCGACCCCGACGCCGGCAATCCGGTGGAGCAGGTCAAGTCGCTGACGCACGGGCGCGGCGCCGATTACGCGATGGAGGCGGCGACGCTCGCGTCGGCGTTCCCTCAGACGATTCGGGCGGCTCGGCGGGCGGGAACCGTGGTCCTGACCAGCGTCGAGCGCGGCAACGCCGAGGTGACGATCCCGCAGCTTTCGATGTCGGTGGAGGGGCGGGCGATCCTCGGCGCCCAGAACGGCAACGTCCGGATGCGCCGGGACCTGCCGCGGTTCATCCGGATGATCGAGGACGGGTGGCTCGATCCCGAACCGATCATCACCACTCGCTATCCGCTGGACCGGATCGACGACGCGCTCCACGCCTCCGCGGAGAAGCGCGATCTGAGCGGCGTGATCGTCCCTGGCCTGGCCGCTTAGCGCGGATGGCAACCGCGACGCGCATCCCGGTGCCCGAGCCGAAGCTGACCGCCGAAGAGATCGTCGATCGCGCCCGCGCCCTGCGAGAACGAGTGATCGCGGAGGCCGCCGACGCCGAGGAGCGCGGCACCTACTCCGCTGACCTGCACGAGCAGTTCGTGGCGGCCGGCTTCTTCCGGATCCTGCAGCCGCGCCTGTTCGGTGGCTATGAGTTCGGTCTGGACGCGTTCTATCGCGTGATCGTCGAGATCTCGAGCGCCGACGCCGGCATCGGCTGGAACCTTTGCCTGGGGTCGGCGCACGCCCTTCAGGTCGCCGCGTTTTTCCCGGAGCGTGCCCAGGCCGAGCTGTTCGGCCCCGACGGCCATTTCGTCGGCCCGTCCCGGGCGATTCCGCGGGGCAAGGCGACGCCGGCGCCGGGCGGCTACCGGGTCAGCGGGCGATGGGACTACTGCTCGGGGGCCACCTACTCGACCCACGTCGTCGCGCTGGCCATCGTCGACGGGTCCGACGAACGCATCATGGTGGCGATCCCGCGCTCCGATTACGAGGTCATCGACGACTGGGGCGGCGGCGCCACGATCGGGCTCGGCGGCACGGCCTCCAACACGATCGCCGCCGAGGACGTGTTCGTCCCCGCGCACCTCACCGTGCGCTACGACTGGAAGGATTTCGACATGCCCCGGGAGGGCACGATCGGTTTCCAGCTGCACGGCAACCCGCTTTATCTGGCACGGGCGATGACATTCTTCTACGCGTCGCTTAACGCCACCCAGATCGGCAACGCCCGCGCCGCGCTCCAGGAATATGAGGCGATGATGAGGACACGCCCTACGAGCTTCCCGCCGCCCATCCCCCGCTCGGAGTCGGTCGACTACCAGCGGTGGTACGGGGAGGCGTACAGCCTCGTCGATACGGCGGAGCTCGCCTTCTACGCGGCGCTGGCGCGCTTCGCCGACAAGTGCGTCGGCTTCGCGGAGCGCGGCGAGGAGTTCACCACCGCCGACGACGGCTCGATCCGCGACGTGCTCGCCCAATGCGGCAGACTGGCCTGGCAGGCTGTCGATCTGATGTTCGCCACCGGCGGCTCGAGCGCCGCCCGGCGTGGCTCACGGCTCGAGCGCTGCTTCCGGGACGCGTCGATGTTCCGGACGCACATCGGTGCCCAGTACGACGTCGTGTTCGCCTCCACCGGCCGCGCGCGCCTTGGACAGCCGCTTACCCACTAAGGCGCCGCCGTCAGGCGCTGCCGACAAATCCACTAACCCGCGAGCTTGCGCGCCGCCCAGCCGGTGAGCACCGCCAGCGTCTCCGCGTTGTTGCGCTCGATCATCATCATGTGCCCGTTCCCGTGGACGCCGTGGTCGGCCAGCCGGACGAGCTCGACGTCACATCCAGCTTGCGCTAGGAACTCGACGAGGTGCCGGTCGAACGCCAGGAACATCGATGACTCCGCGGTCACGACGGCGATCGGGAACCGAGAGAGGTTGGCCAGCCGCCGGGCCGGCTCGCGCTGGAGCGTGATCGGGATGGGGCCGAGCTCCGCACGCTCCTCGGTGAAAGTGTCGAGCTCGGACGGATCGCTGACAGGCGGGTCGTAGGTGATCGGCGCGCAGGCCAGTCCCCAGGCGAGATCCATCCCCATGTCGGGCCGCTTGAGGAACGGAGGGCCGAGCGTCTCGATCGCAAACAGGGCCGCCACCTTGTCCGGCCGCGCGTCCGCGCCGGCAAACGTCCCCGGACCTCCGGCGGAGTGGGTGACGACGATCGCCGGGCCGACGAGGTCCAGCAGCTCGGCCAGCCGCGCCCGCTCGAGCGCGTGCATCTCGCTGGGGTCGGCGAGCAGCGGCCCGGACGTGCACAGGGACTGGTCGTAGACCGGGTCTCCGGGCTGACGCCCGCCGGGCCACTGCGTGTGCAGGTGGGCAGCCGGATTGCTGTCGGGGCCCTCGGGCGGGGGAATGAAGATGGGGCGCAGGAACTCGAAGCCGAGTTGCGGTCCCATCGGGCCCAGGATGTCCGGGTGATGCGGCGAGCGGCCATGGCCGGGCCGGTCGACGACGAACACGGTGTGTCCCTGCTCAACGAGCAGCCGGGACCAGCCGCGGCGGCCATCCGGGGTGACGGTGTAGTCGATCGCCTGGCCGCCGCCCCCGTGCACCAGCACCCATGGCGGGGGTGGGTGGGGACCCAAATCTATCTCGGCTGGAGCCTCCCACTCCACGAACATGGGACCGCGCATGACCGTGCCCAGCGGGCCTGGAACCGGCTCGATCCCCACCCAGAAGGAACCGCGCCGCGAGGTCGTGACCTCGGCGGAGGCAATGATGTTCTGCACCGACGGCTCCATCACGCCACGCCCAGCTCGAGCAGCCTCGGCACGACCTTCTCGCCCAGCCGCGCCACCATCCCCGCCGGATCCTGACCCTGCGGCGGGATCTCGACCAGCTCGACGCCCATCCGGGCGTACGGCTCCATCGCCGCGAGGAAGCCGTCGACGTCGTCCACCGGGTTGACCCCGAGGACCAGGATCGTCTTCTCGATCTCCGCCTCGTCCCGGCCGACGTCGTCGCAGTGGCGCCGCAGCACATCGAGTTTGTGCGCCACCACTTCAGGGCTCACCGCCACCAGGTTGCAGGCGTCGGCGTACTGCGCCACCAGCCGCAGGGTCTTGCGCTCGCCCCCGCCTCCAACCACGATCCGGGGCCGTGGGCGCTGGAGCGGCGGCGGCGAGCAGATCGTCTCGGCGAGCTGGTAGTACCGGCCCTCGTAGGGGCCGTCATCCTCGCTCCACATCTGCAGCGCGATTTGCAGTGCCTCCTCGAGCCGCTCGAACCGCTCCCCTAACGGCGGGAACGGAACGCCCAGCCCGAGGTGCTCCCGCTCATACCAGGCGGCTCCGAGCCCCAGCTGAGCGCGGCCCCCGGAAAGCACGTCCAGGGTGGTGAGGATCTTCACCAGCAGCCCGGGATGTCGATATGTCACCCCGCTCACGAGCAGACCGAGCCTGATCCGCTCCGTACGGCCGGCCAGGAATCCCAGGCTCGTGTAGCCCTCCAGCATCGGATCCTCGGCCCGGGAGATCGCCTCCATCTGAAACCAGTGGTCCATCAGCGTGAACACCGCGCACCCACCCCCGTCCGCCGCCTTGGCGGTTGCCGAGAGGACCTGCCCGAGGGATTCTGGCGCGCCCGGAAGGGTGAAATCGCCGAAGTGGATGCCGAGCTTCATGCTGGGGCGTGAGGCCGTCATCGATCGAGCTCCGCCGGATCCCACCGGCCGGCCCCGCCGGACGGGCGCAGCGAGTTGGTCGTGGTCGCGCCGCCGTCCACCGACACGACCTCCCCGGTCATGTAGGCGGCGTCATCGGATAGCAGGAAGGCCACGACCGATCCGATCTCGTCCGGCGTGCCCGGGCGTCGCAGTGGCGTAGTGGTGGCCCGCTGGGCCATGTCACCGCCACCGCCGACGGCGCCGCCGGCGGCGGCGAACAATTCGGTCGGCACGATCCCCGGCGCGATCACGTTGACCCGGACGCCGAGCGGACCGCCGTAGACGGCCGCGCAGCGCGCGAGTCCGAGCACGGCGTGCTTGGAGGTGTGGTAGGCGAACAGATCCGCGCTGCCGCGGAGGCTGGCGATCGACCCGGTCACGACGACCGCGCCGCCGGATCCCTGCGTCGCGTACTGGCGAAACGCCCCGCGCAGGCCGAGGAACACGCTCGTGACGTTGACCGCCAGCACTCGTTCGAAGCCGGCCACGTCCAGCGCCGGCAGCGGATCCAGCGAACCGGGGATGCCCGCATTGAGGTGGTGCAGGTCGATGCGCCCGAAGCGCTCCACCGCGACCGCGAGGTAGCGATCGACGTCCTCCTCGCGCGAGACGTCGGCCGCGACCGCGACGCCGCCGATCTCTGCCGCCACCCGCGCGGCGCCGTCTCCGTCGACGTCGACGACGACGACCCGGGCGCCCTCGCCGGCCAGGCGGCGGGCCGAGCCTCCACCGAGGCCGCCGGCGCCCCCGGTCACCACCGCGACCTTGCCCTCCAGACGCATCCCGCTCATTCGCCCATCATGATTCCCGGCGAGAATCCCTCCGTCGATGGGGAAGGCGTCGCCGCTGGCGTAGGTGGCATCGCAGACGATGAACAGCATCGTCCGGGCCACCTCCTCGGGCGTGCCGAACCGGCGCATCGGGTACTTCGCCGCCATCTGCTCCTCCGGCGCGCCCTCGGTCATCGTGGTGCGGATCATGCCAGGGTGGAGAGAGTTCACCCGGATCCCATCGCCGCCGAGCTCGAGCGCCGCCGCCTTCGTCAAGCCGGCGATCGCGTGCTTGGACGCGGTGTAATGCGCCAGCTGACTGACCGCGATCTCCGACGTCATCGACGATGTGTTGACGATCACGCCCCCGCCGGCCCGGCGCATCGAATTCACCACGGCCCTGATGCCGAGGAAGTGGCCGGTGAGGTTTACGTCGATGGTGCGCCGCCACCGCTCCGCCGACAGCTCCCCGATCGGGGACGGGTCCATGATCCCGGCGTTGTTGATCAGGACCGTGACCGCGCCCGAACCCCAGCCGTCCTGCTCGGCCGCGGCGACCGCGGCGGTCCAATCCGCCTCGGATGTGACATCGAGCGGGACGTAGCGGGCTCGTTCGCCGAGTTGCTCGGCCAGCGCCGCGCCCTCATTGGCGAGCACGTCGCCGATCACCACGTGCGCGCCCTCGCCGGCCAGCGCCCGCACGTGCGCCTCCCCGATCCCCCGCGCCCCGCCTGACACGATCGCGACGCGCCCTGCTCAGCCGCGCCTCGATCCTCTCGCTCGTCATCCGCCCACCGCGTACTGGTCGTCGGTGACCGGCTCCTCCCAATCGGTTTTGCCAAGCGAGATCGCGATGTGGCTGACGTAAGTGTCGGGCCCGCCGCCGTGCCAGTGGCGCTCACCCGGATCGAACCAGACCACGTCCCCCGGCATGATCGCGCCGCCCTCGCCGCCTCGTTGACGCCGAACCCGCGACCGTGGGTGACGATGCAGGATCTGCCCGGTCTCGTGCCGGTGCCAATGGGTGCGCACGCCGGGCGGGAAGAAAACCGTGTTGATGACCACGCCGGGGACGTCGCGCAGTAGCGGCTCGGACCACACGCTGCCGGTGAATGTCTCGCCTCGCTCGGTGGACGGCATACCCGCCACACGGCCGTGGTTGATCTTCATCTCATCGCTCCCTCGCCTCAGTGTGCTCGGATCCTGTAGCCGCACGCCTCCGGCCAGGTCCCCGATCCCGTCGACCACGCGATTTGAGATCTGGTCCTCGTAGCCGAGCGCGTTGGCGACCTCGAACACGGCCAGACACGCCGGTCCGGTGAACGTGGGGACGCCGAGCCGCGCCACGTGGTCCAGATACAGCCGGATGTCCTTCGCCATCAGGCGGCCGGTCAGACCGCCTTCGAGGTAGTCCCCTTTGACGATGTGCGGGAACCGGTTGAGCGTCGCGAAGTTGACGCCCGAGCTGGCGTTGAGCACGTCCAGGAACGTCTCCAGATCGAGGCCCGACAGCTTGGCCGCCAGCATGACCTCGGCGGTCGCCGCGAGGCTGATCCCGTTGAGGAAGTTGTTCAGCAGCTTGGCGGTGTGCCCCGCGCCGCTGTCGCCCATGTGGAAGATCTTCGACGCGAATCGCTCGAGGATCGGCCGTACCCGGGCCAGCGCGGCGCCGTCGCCGCCAACCATGATCGTGAGCGTGCCGGCATCGGCCGCCTTTGCCCCTCCGGAGATGCCGGCGTCGAGAAGGTCCACGTTCTGCTGCGCGAGCGCCGCGTGGATCCGCTGGGTCGACTGCGGCGACGCGGTCGACAGGTCGACGACCACTTGGCCCGGACGCGCGTGCTCGAGCACGCCCCCCGGTCCGAGCATCACCGGCTCGATGATGCTCGAGTCCGGCAGCGACAGCAGCACGACGTCGACCGCCGCCACCAGCTCCCCGAGCGAGCCCGCGGGCTCGATGCCGCTGGCCGCCAGCCGCTCGGCGTCGCGGTCGTAGGCGACGATCGGATCGCCGGCCTCGCGGACCCGGGCGGCCATCCGCCCGCCCATCTGACCGACGCCGACGATCCCGGTGCGCAGAGTGCTCATTCCCCGGCGGCCATTGCCTGGGCCAGCGCCGGCAGCGCGAGCGCGAACGACTCGACTCCGATCCCGCTGGCGAGTTCGAACACCTCCATCAGCTCCTCCGCGGTCGCGCCGTAGCGGAGCGCATTGGCGATGTGCTGACGCAGCCCGGGGGCGAACATGTGCGTCGCGGAGGCGTCGAACGCGCAGTAGACGAACTCCTTGACCTTGGGCGCGAGTGTGCCGTGTTCCCAAGGGTGCGACGACATCGCCGTGTAGGTTGCGAAGAACTCGGCGTCGAGGCGGAGGAAGCCTTCCCAGAACTCGTTCCAGTAGCCACGCTTGGCGGTGAACTCGGCCTTGATCTGCTCCTGGCGCTCGGTCAGCGGAGGTCCCATGTCCAACGGCCGTCCGGCGGCCGCCAGCTCCTCCAGAAGGATCGGCACGCCGGTGTTGGCGGCGTGGATGCCCATCGTGCTCGTCAGCTCCAGCGTCTCCAGCACCTCGGCGGGCGTGGCTCCGAGCGCCAGCGCCCGCCGCACGTCGTCGGCGGCGCCCGGTCCGTGCAGGTGCGAGGCGGCGCTGTCGACCGCCAACAGGATCAGCGCCTTGACCTTCGGCTCGAGCGGACCGTGACGCCAGGCATGGGCCGTGAAGTCCAGCACCCGCGCGAAGTAGCTGGGGTTCTGGTGCAGCAGCTCCTCGGCCGCGGCGTTGAGTGGCCCGTGCACCTCGGTCCAGGCCTCGCGCAGAGCGCCGGTGTCGATGGACGTCTCAGTGGTGGTCATCGGTCACTCCTGGTGTCGGTGAGGCACACGGCGAGCCCCGCGGCGTCGCCGTCGAGCGGCGCATACCGGTTCATTACAGATGGGTCATGCCCGGGGACGACCGCGGTGCCAGAGGACGCGTGGCGCCGGAGCGTCGCGTAGCCACGGTACATGTCGGCAAGGTCGCTGAACACGCCAAACGGCCGCTCGCGCTCGAGCTCGTCGTCGAAGTGGATGGCGTCGGACGCCAGCACGATCGGACCATGCTCACCGGCTACCTCGAACACGAGCTGGCCCGGCGCGTGACCGCCGACCCGCACCGCCGTGATCCCCGGCGCCACGTCGGCGCGGTCTTCGATCAGCTCGACCCGTTCCTCGGATGCGGCGCGGCGCAGCTGCTCGATCCCGTCCGGATCGGCGTGGGTGGCGAACTGGGGGCGCTCGGCGACCGGGTCGGCCGTCCAGAACTCCAGCTCGGAGCGGGCCACGGGCATCCGCGCATTCGGGAACAGGTGGAGATTGCCGACGTGGTCGTAGTGGATGTGACTGATCACCAGCAGGTCGACGGCGGCGGGATCGATGCCCAAACGCGCCAATGCGTCGGCTGGCCGGCACAGGCACTGACGACCCATCCGTTCGCCGCGCTCTGGCTCAAAGCCACAGTCCAGGACGATCGGGGGCGACCACGGCGCGTGCAGAGGCTCGAGGATCCAGAAGTAGTAGCTCATCGCGAGCGGCCCATCGGGCTCGCCATAGGTGGACCACCGGTAGTAGGCGTCGCTGAAGGTCGTCTGGCGCTGCGCGTAGTGCACCGCCAACACGCGGTACCGCGGCGAGCGCTCGGCCGTGTGATCCGCCGCGGGCATCACGTCGAGCCGCGCGGCGCCTGCACGTTGCCCACGCCTCGCCGCGGCAGGCCGAGGTGCTCGCGGGCCAGCTCGCCAAACGCCCACTCCCGCAGCACAGTGTTGCGGTGGCTGTTGAGCATCGACATGTCACGGTAGATGCGCTCGAACCGTGATCCGTCCACGGCGGCGCTGGAGCCGGCCGTGCGGAAGATCTCTGACTGGAAGATCTCCCACGCCTGGATGATCCCCTCCCTGCCGATGCAGCCGATCCGCATGTCCTCGCCGTACGTGTACGCGATCCCGTCCTCGACGGCGCGGCGACAAGCCTCCATGTGCTGGTCGACGGCGTTGTACATCGCGGCCTCCGCGGTCGCGAGCTTCGCCAGCGCCGAGCCGAACCAGCGCTGGAAAGTCTCGTCGCCGATGCGCGGCACCATCGGCGGGAGCGGCGTGAGCCTGCGAGTGCATCATCTCCTCGTACTCGTCCAGCGCCGCGTACGCGCCGCCGATCGCGACCGCGGTCAGGGTCAGCGTGAAGCACGCCATTGCCCGTCCGCCGTACATCGGATTTCCGTGCAACTCCACCCCGGGGGTCCCGCGGCCGGCGACGTCGAAGTCGACCATCAACGCGTCCTCGATCGCCCAATGCGCAGGGACCCGGCCGCGATCGAACGTGATCGTGTTCGAGGCCGACCCCTTGAGCCCCATCAGGCGGCCCCAGTCGTCGAGGATCGTGAACTCGCTGCGGGGCGCGACGAACAGCAACATGCGCTCGGTCGGCTTGCCGTCGTCGCCGGCGATCAGGGCCTGGCCCATGTAGTGCGTCGAGAGCGGGATGCCCGAGCAGTAGCCGACCTTGCCGGTCAGCTCCCATCCGGCGGCGGAACGTGACGATGGGCCGTCGCTGTCGCTGTCGCTGTCGCCGTCGCTGTCGGTGCGGACGGCCGGACCGATCGGGGCCGCCACCGCGGCACACCGGAAGTCGCCGTCGCCGAAGATCTCATCCTGCGCCGACTCGGGCCACCACGAGGCGACCTGGAGCGCGTGGGCGGCGGCCAGGGCGATGCACCAGCCCGCCGACACGTCGCCGCGAGACAGCTCCTGGACGACGCGCATGAACGTCGGCGCGCCGAACTCGTATCCCCCGTACCGCCGCGGGATGTAGCAGCGGTAGAAGCCGGCATTCACGCAGGCCTCGTGGATCTCCTGCGACGGGCGGGCGCGACGCTCGGTCTCGGCCGACTGGTCGCGCAGCAGCGGTCGCAGCGCGACCGCGCGGTCGATCATCTCCGCAGGAGTGAGATCGGGCTCCGGCGGAGAGATCCCGGCGCCGGCGGCGTCGGCGTCGGTCCGGACGGCCATCAGTTAGCGCACCGCGGTGTCGGTGGCGAGGGCGTGGACAGGCATCGGTCTCTCCTTGAAATTCGCTGCGTCGGGACGCGTAAGGTAGCATCCTATCGCCTGCTCGTCATACAATCCTGCGGCATACGCGGGGTGGCGGCAGGTCGCTTCGCCGGCAAGTCCGACCCCGTGAACGGAGGATAAGTGCATTCGTTCCCACGACCCCAGGAGCTTCATCTTGTCGCCGCGCGCGAGCCGGCACAAGGCACGTGCCCGGAATGTGGCAGCGATCAGCTCGCCGACTACCGCGTCCTGAGCGAGGGGGGTTGGTGGGACGTGCGCAAATGCCAGACCTGCCTGCACTCGCTGAGCCGCGTCGCCGCTCCGCCGTTCGGCTCGTACACGCCACTCGGGCTGGAGATCTGACTCGTGGCCCCTCACGCAAATACGCTGAGCGACCACTGATGCTCGGCGTCGACATCGGCGGCACGTTCACCGACGTGGTCGCGGTCCGAGACGGACGCATCACCGTCACCAAGGTTCCGAGTGAGCCGGCGGATCCGGCGGGGCCGGTCGTCGAGGGAAGCCGCCGGCTCGGGGTGGAGGGCAGCGCGGTGTTCAACCACGCCAGCACCGCCGGCCTCAACGCGGTCATAACCCGCCGCCTGCCCAAGGTGGCGTTTCTGACCACCGAGGGTTTCCGGGACATCCTGGTCAAGGGACGGCTGTGGCGGCCGCTCGACGCCCAGACTGACGCGAGCTGGCGCCGTCCGTTCGGCGACTCCGCCCGACCGCTGATCCCACGCTACCTTCGCCGGGGGGTCAGTGAGCGGATCCTCGCCGACGGCAGTGTGATGACCGAGCTCGACGAGGACCACGCCCGACGGCAGCTCGCGGTTCTCGCGCGCTGTGACGTGCAGGGCGTGGCCATCTGCCTGCTCAACTCCTATGTCAATCGCAGTCACGAGGAGCGCCTGCGCGAGCTGACGCTCGAGGTCCTGGGCGATGTCCCGGTGTCCATTTCGGCGGAGACCTCGCCGCTGGCCAAGGAGTACGCGCGCGCCTCGACCACGGTGATCGACGTGATGATGAAGCTGATGTTCAGCGGCTACGCCGGCGAACTCGACGAGCAGTTGAGAGCGCTCGGGTTCACGGGCGAGCTCAACTTCGCGGACTGCGCGGCCACGCTCATACCGTGGCGCGACGCCCTGGTGGCGCCGTTTCGGATCGTGGTCGCCGGACCGGCAGCGGGAACGACCTCGGGCGCCCGGCTAGGCGAGGCGATCGGCGAGGGCAACCTGATCTGCTGCGACGTCGGCGGCACCTCCACCGACGTCTCCCTGGTGCAAGACGGCCGGCCGTTCGTCAACGACACGTTCTCGCTCGAGGACGACCTGATCATCAACGCGCTCTCGACCGAGATCTCCAGCGTCGGCGCCGGGGGCGGCAGCATCATCTCGATCTCCCCGGCGGGCGACGTCCTGGTCGGCCCGGCGAGCGCGGGCGCCGATCCCGGCCCGGCCTGCTACGGGCGGGGCGGCGCAGCGCCGACGATCACCGATGCCTGCCTGCTGATCGGCATCCTCGATCCCGACGGCTTCGCCGGCGGAGCGATGCGACTCGACAAGGAGCGGGCGCGGACGGCGTTCGCGTCGCTGGACACACCCCTGTCGCTGCACGAGCGTGTCGCCTACGCCTACCGGATCGCGGTCCACAACATCGCCGAGGAGGTCACGAACGTCGCCATCCGTCACGGCGTGGATCTCCGCGACTTCACGCTGCTGGCCTACGGCGCCGCCGGACCGATGCTGCTCCCCGCCGCGCTGGAGCAGCTCCAGGTCAGGCGGATCGTGATCCCTCCGCACCCCGGACTGTTCTCGGCACTCGGGCTACTGAGCACGGACCTCGTCTACTACGAGAGCCAGAGCGCGTACATGGTGCTGACCCCGGACGCCGCGCCGCGGATCTCGGAGATCTTCGATGCCATGGAGCACAAGCTCCGCGGCCGCACCCCGGCCGGCCGCGATGGGGTGACGGTCAGGCGCAGCTTCGACGGGCGGCTGCTGGGACAGAGCTGGGAGACGCCGCTCGTGGAGGTGCCCGAAGGCCCGATCACCGAGGCGGCGGTGCAGCAGATGATCGACGGCTTCCACGATGAGTACGAGCGGCGCTACGGCAATCGCTTCCCGGTTGTGCCGGTACAGGGGGTGACGTACCGCGTGGAGCTCGTGGTGCCGGTCGACAAGGTGCAGTACGACCGCCTCGAGTCCGGCGGCAGCGACCCGGCCGGTCGCGAGGATCCGCGACCGGCGCGGACGCTGAAAGTGCACTACCTCCAGGACGATCCGCTCGACGCGCCCGAGTACGAACGGGAGGCGCTCGCCCCGGGAATGCACCTCGCCGGCCCCGCGATCGTCCGCGAGGGGCTGTCGACGACGTTCCTTTCAGCCGGGCAGCGGGCCGAGGTGGGGCGGCTCGGGGAGATCTCGATCACGGCCGCGCGATAGGGGCACCGACATGTCCACCGCCAACGTTTCAGCGCGGCTCCCAGCTCCGATCCGCGACCTGTCAACCGAGGAGTTCGCGCGCCGCTACGGCGCGGACCGGTTCACGGCGACGGTGCTCGCCAACCGGTTCCGTTACATCGTCGAGCACATCTGCGGCCGGCTGCTGACGGCCGCGTTCTCCCCGATCCTGCGCGACTTCTACGACTTCGCGGCGACCGTGGCCGGGCCGCCCGCGCTCGACTACCCCACCCCGGCGATGAGCAACAGCATCGTGCTGTTCACCGGCACGATGACGGACTCGGTCCGCAACACGATCAACGAGTACGGACCTGAGCGACTCGAGGCGGGCGACGTGATCGTCGCCAACGACCCCTACCGGACCGGGACGCACGTCAACGACCTACTGTTCTGCCGTCCGGTGTTCTGCGGCGACCGGCTCGCCGGCTTCGTGAACCTCAAGGCACACCAACTCGACATGGGCGGCGTTGCCCCGGGCGGCTTCAGCCTCACCAAGCACAACGTGTACGAGACCGGGCTGGTCGTCTCGCCGCGCGCGCTCTACCGCGCCAGCGAACCGGTACGCGAGACGTGGAGCCTCATCTTCGACAACGTCCGCTTTGGCGAGATCCTGTTCCCGGACATGCAGACGATCTGCGCAGGCCTGACGCTCGGCGAGCGGCTGCTGTCAGAGACGGTGGACCGATACGGGTTCGATGCGGTCCAGGGGGCCATCACCTATGTCTGCGACGCCGCCGCGGAGCGCATGTCCGAGGCGCTGGCGGCAATCGGTGATGGCGAGTGGGAGGGCGAGGACGCCTCGGACTGCGATGGCGTCGACGACACCGAGGAATACCGCATCCATGTCAAGGTCACCAAACGCGGCGACCGCGCCGAGGTCGATTTCTCCGGGACCTCCCGCCAGGCCCGCACCTGCATCAACGCCACGGCGCTCGATGCCAAGACGACCGTCGGCGTGGCGTTCAAGTACCTGTTCGATCCGCGGACGCCGTTCTCCAGCGGAGCGTGGCGCAACATCGACATCGTTCTCCCCGAGGGCACGGTGGTGAGTGCCCTGCCGCCCGACGGCGCCGTCTTCCTGTACTACGAGCAGAGCCAGGTGATGATCGGGGCGCTGCTGCGCGCGCTGGCCAAGGCGGTCGGCTCGGCGGCGATCGCCGGCGACCGCGGGACCACCGACATCCACAGCGCCAGCGGCGTTCACCCGAGCGGCGTGCCGTGGGTGTCCGCCGCGCAACTCGGCGGTGAGCTCGGCCCGTTCGGCGCCACCGAGCACGGAGACGCCGATACGTGGATGCTGTCCTACCAGGCCAACGGCATCGTGGGAGCGGTGGAGGCGATCGAATCGGACGTGCCGGCCGTGCTGCTTCGCGAGGAGCCCGTTCCCGACACCGGCGGCCCGGGCTTCAATCGCGGCGGGCTCGCCGTCATGCGCGACTCATTGTGGCTCCAGGCGGCCAGCCACAATCTCATGTCGCTGCACTACAAGCGCCCGGCCGGGTTCGGGGTCAACGGCGGGGGCGAAGGGCGGAACGGCGGCGTGTGGATCTGGCCGCCGGACGGTGAGACGCCGGCGAGCCCGCCGACCGGCGACGGCGCGTACGGCGACTCCGTCCCGCTCGCCGGTCTGCTGAACCCCGACACGAACGCCCCGGACCCCGCCGGGCGGTTCCTGTATCCCTACCGGCAGCCAAGCTGGAACACCGATCCGCTGACCGTGCTGCGCTACATCAACCGCGGTGGCGGAGGGTGGGGCGATCCGTTCACGCGTGAGCCCGAGCGAGTGCTGATCGACGTGCGTGACGGCTACGTGACCGTGGCCGGGGCAGCCCGGGACTATGGCGTCGTGGTCGTCGGGGAGCCCGATGAGGATCCCGAGGGGCTGGTCGTCGACGCAGCCGCCACCGCCCGGCTCCGAGGGGCCAGGGAGGCGACATGACCCGCGCTCGAAGATTGTGTGACCGGCAGACAGGCGGTCGGGATGACTGACACGTCCCCTAGACTCGCCGGGATGAAGGCGGCCCGGTCACGTGGTGACGACGCCGATCTGTCGATGCGGGTTGGACGGGTGGCGGCACCCCTTCGCGAGCAGGTGCTCGACGTGCTCCGTCAAGCGATCCTCGATTTCCGCCTCAAGCCGGGCCAGCGCCTGATCGAGCGCGAGCTGATCGAGCAGACTGGCGTATCGCGGACCACCATCCGCGAGGTGCTGCGCCAACTCGCCGCCGAGGGACTGGTGACGACGATTCCCCAGAAGGGCGCGATCGTGGTCGTTCCGTCCGCCCAGGAGGCGGCCGACCTGTACGAGGTGCGAGCCGCCCTCGAGGCGCTCGCCTGCCGGCGGTTCGTCCGCCGCGCGACCGATGACCAGGTCAAGCAGTTGCGCAAGTCGTTCAAGGAGATCGAGCGGCTGGCCAAGCGACGGGACTCCGACATCCAGGAGATGCTGGCGGCGAAGGACGACTTCTACGACGTCTTGCTCGAGGGCGCCGGGAACAACGCGATCCGCGAGACGCTCGACGGCCTCCGGGCTCGCGTCAGGCTTCTGCGGGCGACATCGCTCTCGCAGCGGGGCCGCAGTGCCGGCACCGTGTCCGAGATCCGCGAGATCGTCCGCGCCGCAGAGGCCCGTGACGAGGACGCGATGGCGGCCGCGTGCGAGTACCACGTCAATCAGGCGGCCCGCAGCGGCCTCAGCGGGTTGGCGGAGCTCGACGACGAGGCCGCGGACGTCCTCGACGCGCTCGCCACTTACCCGTGAGTACGAGCCCCAGAGTGGGTAGGAACTCGGAACCGAACTCGCAATACACGCCCCGGCGGTGCGGCCAAGATCGGCCCTGCCGGGGGCGAAAGGAACCGATGCACCCACTGCTATTCGTCAACTGGTCCTCGGTGAACAGGATGTTCCGCGGGCTGATGTGGCTGTGCGCGATCGTGCTCGCCACCGTGATCGTGGTCCATCTGATGCCGGCGTCGTCGCCGGCCCACCACTCGATCCGCGTCCTGCGCTGAGCTATCCGAGCGAGATGAGCGCGATCCCCGCCACCACCGCGATCGCGCCGGCAAGCCGCTCGGAGCCAATCTTCTCGCGACCGCTGATCGCCAGCACGGCCGTTGCCATCACCACGCTCGACTCGCGCACCGCAGCAACCGACGGCGCGGGGGCGAGCCGGAGCGCCGCGAGCGCGAGCCCGTAGGCGCCGAACATGCCGACGCCGGCCAGCAACACCGAGGGTTTGACCGCGGCGCGCAACGCGGCCCCGCCCCGAACGCGCCACACGCCCAGCACGTAGACGATCGCGGGGATGCCGAGCACCAGCTCGAGGTAGGAGATCGGCGCCGCGTGGGCGATGCCGTGCTTGTCGATCAGCGTGTAACCGGCGATGCACGCGCCGACCGACAGGGCGAGGACGAGGTCTCGTGAGCGCGCGGACGCGCTCACGCCGCGGACGAACACGATCCCCACGGCGACGACGAGTACCCCGATCGCGGCCAGCGGCGACACGGTCGCGCCCGCCGCGATCACGCCGGCGATCAGCACGAGCACCGGCGCCGAGCCCCGCGCGATCGGATAGATGACGCTCATCGCCGCAACCGAATAGCCGGTCGCGAGCAACGCCAGGTACGACAACTCGAGCGCGCTCGAGCCGGCTACGTACGGGAGCGCGGACGCGTGGAAGCGCCAGGTGATCGCAGCCACCGGCGCGCACACGACCGTCCCGAAGAGCAACGCGACCGCGCTCGCCGAGTGCGTGTCCTCCTCGCCTGACACCAGCAGGTTCCAGGTCGCGTGGACCGCGGCCGCGGCGAGCGCGAGCATCAACGCCGAGATCGGCATCCCACGGTTATAGAGCGCGCACCCCGCCTGCCGTTGCCAGGTACGGTCTACTGACGATGATCGAGTCGAGCCCGAAGTGAGCGCCTTCGCAACCCTGAGCCCCGAGGAGCGCGAGCTCGCCCCCGCCGCGCCGGTGCCGACCACGGCGGGGGCGATGAAGGCGATGCTGACCGACGAGCGGTTCTCGGATCCCAACTGGATCTTCGAGCGAAAGCTCGACGGGATCCGGTGCATCGCGATTCGCTCGGGCGGGGCGGTCAAGCTGCTGTCCCGCAACGACCTCTCGATGAACGACCGCTACCCCGAGCTCGTCGAGGCGTTCTCGAAGGAACGCTGCGACCGCTTCGTCGTCGACGGTGAGGTGGTGGCGTTCGATGGCGCCCAGACGAGCTTCGCGCGGCTCGCCCAGCGGGGCCGGCATTACGTGCCGGTGTTCATGTACGTGTTCGACATCCTCTGGCTCGATGGCTACGACGTGCGCACGCTGCCGCTGCGGACGCGCAAGCGGCTGCTCCGCGACGCGCTCGAGTTCCACGGGCCGGTGCGGTGGACGCCCCACCGCAATCGGGACGGGGAGAAGTTCTTCGTCGAGGCGTGCCGGAAGGGCTGGGAGGGGCTGATCGCCAAGCGCGCCGACAGTCCGTATGTGACCACGCGCTCGCGCGATTGGCTGAAGTTCAAGTGCGAGCACGGGCAGGAGCTGGTCGTCGGCGGCTTCACCGAGCCGCGCGGCTCGCGCGTCGAGTTCGGCGCGCTGCTGCTCGGCTACTACCGCGACGGCCGGCTCGAATACGCAGGCAAGGTCGGAACCGGGTTCGACACCGACACGCTCCACTCGCTCGGCGCGCAGCTGCGGGAGCTCCAGCGCAAGGACGCGCCGTTCGCCGACCCGGGCGCGATCAAGGAACGCGGCGTGACGTGGGTCGAGCCGAAGCTCGTCGGGCAGATCGGCTTCACCGAGTGGACCCGCGACGGGCGCCTGCGTCACCCCCGCTTCCTCGGCCTGCGCGATGACAAGGCTGCCACCGAGGTGGTGCGCGAAGGGTGACGACCGAGCTGAAGATCGGCCGCCGCGACGTCCGGATCACGCACGAGGACCGGGTGGTGTTCCCCGAGGCCGGGCTGACGAAGCTCGACCTGGCGCGGCACTACGAGCGCGTCGCGCCGGCGATGCTGCCGTACGTGCGCGGGCGCCCGCTCGCGCTCCAGGCGTATCCCGACGGGATCGACGGCGACGGCTACTTCATGAAGGCGGTTCCGCGCTATTTCCCGGCCTGGGTCGCGCGCGCGACCGTGCCCAAGAAGGGCGGGACGATCACCCACGTGCTCGCGCAGGACGCGGCGACGCTCGTGTACCTGACCGGCCAGAACGTCGTGACGATGCACGCGTGGCTGTCACGCGCGGACAAGCCCCATCAGCCCGACCGCCTGACGCTCGACTTCGATCCCTCGGGCGACAGCTTCGCCGACGTGCGCGCGGCGGCGCGCGCCGCCGGCGAGCGGCTGCGCGACCTCGGGCTGGTCCCGTTCGCGATGACCACGGGCTCGCGCGGCGTGCACGTGGTCTGCCCGCTCCGGCGTGGTCCTGACTTCTCAGAGGTCCACGCGTTCGCCCGGGCGCTCGCCGAGGCGATGGTCGCCGATGATCCCGATCACCTCACGCTCGAGTGGCACAAGGCCGAGCGCGGCGACCGCATCTATCTCGACGTGAACCGGATCGCGTACGCCCAGCACGCGGTCGCGCCGTACTCGGTGCGTCCGCGCCCGACGGCGCCGGTGGCGGTGCCGCTGCACTGGGACGAGCTGTCCGACAAGTCGCTCCGCCCCGACCGGTGGACGGTCGCGAACGTCGGCGAGCGGCTCGAGGCCGGCGACCCGTGGGACGGCATGAGCCGGCGCGCACGAGCGCTCCCAAAGACGACCTGAGTCCTAAGCGGCGCGGCGACGGTTCCGCCGCCGGCGCTTGCCCGTGACCTGCCACGGACCCGGCGTGAAGTCGAGCACTACGTTGACGACCCACACGATCAGCGTCGCCGCGACCAGGGTCCAGAAGCCGTGGATGTCAAAGCCGCTCACGATCGCCTTCGTGAGCACGAGCATCAGCATCGACACGAAGAACCACGCGATTCCCAGCGTGAGAACCGCAAGCGGGATCGTGATGAGCCGGAGCAGCGGCTTGAGGACGGTGTTCAGCACCCCGAACACGGCCGCCGCCAGCAGCAGCGAGCCCGCGCCCGAGCTGGTCACCCCGGTGAGTAGCACCGTGACGACCAGGAGCACGAGCGCGTTCGTCAGCCACGAGATTCCGAGCCGCACGATGAGCGGCAGCTCCGGGGGCTGGGTCCTCACTACGTACCTGGTCGAGCTCACCGGGCTCAGCCTACTCCCTGGCGGGATCCGGTCTCAACTGAGCGTCAGCTCACCGTGGGCGTAGTCGATCGAGATCGAGCCGAAGTGCGACAGCACATCGGACCCGAGCAATCCGAACGCCTTGCCATTCGCTCCGGCGATCACCGAGCTGGTGGCGACAATCGACGGCAGCGCCTGGCCACCGATCTTCCAGCGGTTGAGCCTCACCTTGCTCGCGGTCTCCGAGCAGCCCACCCCGGTGACCTTGATCGGCTTCCCCACAGTCTTCAGGTGGAGCGCGCGGGCGAGCGCGACGTCCACCAGCGTCTTCGACGAGCCGGTGTCGATCAGGAAAGGGAACACGCGGCCGTGGACGACGACGCGGGCCAGCGCCAGCGTCTCACCGTCCTTGGCCTTGAGGATCACGATCGGGATCGAGGCCTGGGCGGAATGCGCCCCCGCGCCACCGACCGACGCCATCCCCCACCCGGTGAAGGCCAGCAGCAGGAACGACCCAACGAGCCCCGCGACAACAATGAGACGGCGCACTCGACCTCCCTCGGTTGAGCCTGAGCTCGTCAGGCGTTCGAGCCACCGAGGCTAGTCGGTTGAGCAGAGCCCCACCAGCTCAGGGAGTGGTGCCCTCCGCGGAGGACTGGCTGCTCCCGCTCGGGGTCGGATTGCCACTCGTCGCCTGCTCGACCTGAGCCCTCGTGATGCCGCCGTTCGAGGCGGGAACGCACGCGAGCGCGGCGGCGCGGACGCTCGGCGCCGCGAGGTCGATCCCAGCGGCCTGCACCGCCTGCACCGTGTACTCACCCTGTGCGCTCGGATCTGGGAACCCGCGTACTCCGCGGTCGCGCAGGCAGCGCGCGAACGCGAGCAGGTCCTGCTTATGGACGAGCTGGTCGTGCGCCTGTTGGGCGAGGTCCGATTTCGAGGGTTCGGGCAGGATGGCCCTGCACGCGGTCTGGGCGGTGTTGAAATTGGGCGAGCTGCCGATGCTGCTCGGCACGACCATGGCTACCTTCGTTCCGCCGTTCGAAGTGGAAACGCGAGGATCGGGAAAGTTCGACACGCCGTGGTTGCGCATGCAGGCGGCGTAGTGGTACGCGGCTGAGGCGATGTCTTTCGGCCCGGCGCTGCTCGCAGAGTTCGTCGTGGTGGTCGGCGAGCCGCTCCCGCAGGCGGCGGCCAACAGAGCGACGCCTGTGATCGCGGCTGCCGCCGGGATGACTCTTCGGATGGAATGCATGGTTGACGGCCTCCCGTGATCGGTGTCGTGTAGCAAGTCCGTTGTAGGACGTCGGTGGTGACAGCACCGTCACGACCGCTGTGACCTGGTTGTCACCGCGATCCGCGATCCTTGAGTTCGACGCCAGGGAGACGACATGCGGGTGCTGGTTGCAGAAGATCACGGGCGGCTCGCCACCGCCATCGCAGAGGGCCTACGCCGAGAGGGCATGGCCGTCGACATCGCGTTCGACGGCGCCGATGCGCTGCGGCACACGGCGGTCCACCGCTACGACGTCGTCGTGCTCGATCGCGATCTCCCGCGGGTCCACGGCGACGAGGTCTGCCGGCAGCTTCGCGACGAGCGGAGCAATACGCGCGTGCTGATGCTTACCGCGGCGAGCACGATCCGCGATCGCGTCGAGGGCCTCGGGATCGGCGCCGACGACTACCTGAGCAAGCCGTTCGATTTCGAGGAGCTGGTGGCGCGAGTGCGCGCGCTGGCCCGGCGCTCGAGCCCGTCGCTGCCCCCGACGCTCGAGCACGGGGATCTCAAGCTCGACCCGGCCCGACGCGCGGCGGTACGGGGCGACGTTCCACTCGCCCTCAGCCCGAAGGAGTTCGCCGTGCTCGAATACCTTCTGGGGGCGGAGGGTCGAGTCGTGTCCGCCGAGGAACTGCTCGAGGGCGTGTGGGACGAGGCCGCCAACCCGTTCACGAACACCGTCAAGACCACGATCGGGCGGCTCCGGGGCAAGCTGGGCGAGCCACCGCTGATCGAGACCGTCCGCGAGGGCGGCTACCGGATCTGACCGCATTGCGACCGTCGCTCAGCGCGCTCTCACCATCAGCGTGGCTGCATCTGCCTACGCGCACCGCCCGCTTGCGTCTCACGCTGTTTTACGCCGGCCTGTTCCTGCTCCTCGGGACGGTGCTCCTCGTGATCGTCTATGTGCTCGCCTCCCGGGGGGGCACTGTCGACATCGCCGTGCCCGCCCCGGTCATACATCGCCAGCTGAAGCTGCCGGGCGGGATCGTCGTTCTGGAGCCACCCGGGCCGGCGCAGAACATCGTCAGCCAGCAGCACAACGCCGACCTCGGCCGCCTGCTCACGATCTCGTGGATCGTGCTCCTGGTGACGACTGCCGGCGCCGCCGTGCTCGGCTGGTTTGCGGCCGGACGGGTGCTGCGGCCGGTCCGCGAGATCACCGCGACCGCCCGCACGATCTCGGCCGGAAACCTGAACGAGCGCCTCGCCCGGACAGGCCCCAACGACGAGTTCAAGCAGCTCGGGGACACGCTCGACGACCTGCTCGGACGGCTCGAAGCGTCGTTTGAGGCGCAGCGGCGGTTCGTCGCCAACGCGTCACACGAGCTCCGGACCCCGCTCACGCTCGAGCGCACCCTGTTACAGGTCGCGCTCGCCGATCCGAATGCGACCGAGCTGACGCTGCGGGCGACCTGCGAGGAGCTGCTCGCGTCGCAGGTCGACACCGAGGGCCTCCTCGAGGCACTGCTCACGCTGGCCAGCAGCGAACGCGGACTCGAGCGACGCGACCCCGTCGACCTGCCGGCGCTCGTGAACGCCACGCTGCGGCAGCTGGTGTCCAAGATCGACCGACGCGGACTCGCCACAGAGGTCACGCTCGACGCCGCGACGGCGACCGGCGATCCGGCCCTGATCGGGCGGCTGATCGGGAACCTGATCGAGAACGCGATCGATCACAACGTCGACGGGGGCCAGGTGGACATCCGCACCCAAACGCTCGACGAGCACGCCGTTCTCACGATTGCCAATACCGGACCGCTGATCCCGGCGGGAGAGACCGAGCGACTGTTCGAGCCGTTCCAACGGCTCGACCGCACCCGCACCGTCGGCGACGGCCATCACGGGCTCGGCCTCTCGATCGTGCGGGCGATCGCGGTATCGCACCACGCCGACCTTGCCGCGACGCCCCGCCCGGGCGGCGGGCTCATCGTCACGGTCCGGTTGCCGCGGCACATCTGAATCGGGCGAGATCTTCAGCCTGCGAATCGAGCAGACGTTCCAGGTGTCAGCCGGCGCTGAGGCTCGTCGTCAGCGCCGGGCCGCCGGCGAGCGTCTGGTAGACGACGCAGTAGCGCTCGGTCAGCTTCTTGAGCGTTGCAAGCTGCTCGTCGTCGGCGTCGGTCTCAAGCTCGAATGACAGCCGGATCGCGCTGAAGCCGACCGGCGCGTCGCGGTCCACGCCGAGTGTCCCGCGAAAGTCCAGATCACCCTCGGCGCGTACGCGGCCCGCCGGCACCGAGATACCGAGCGAGGTGGAGACCGCCCGCAGGGTCACCCCCGCGCACGCCACCAGCGCCTCGAGCAGCATGTCGCCCGAGCACAGCAGCGAGCCGTCGCCGCCGGTCGCCGGGTGGAGCCCGGCCTCGGCGAGCGCCCGGCCGGTCTGCACTGAGCAGGCGATCCCGTCGCCCAGATCGCCGGTCGCCGACAGCGTGACGAGGGCAGCATCAGGTTCGTCCCGGTAGCGCTCCTTGAGTGGCGCCTGGAGCGCCCGGAGTTGATCACCGTTCATGGACACGATCTTATGACCTGCGCGAAGCTCAGACGTTCGAGCCGGGGGTCTGCGGAAGGGTGGGGCTGGGCGGCGACGGCACCGACGGCGTGCTGTTGTCACCCGGGTCGTCGGGCGCGCGGATCCACTCGACGATCCGCCCGCCCGCGATCACGAAGTTCGTCCGCGCGGTCTCACCGACGCCGCCATCGCAGCCGCTGCCGCCCGGACCCGGACGCCCGGTCAGTCGGAACAGCGCGTTGACGTAGCGGCCGCGCTGGTCAGCCGAGACGAACGCGGCGCCGCACGGCAGTGTCTCGTTGGCGACGACCGCCTGGGCCAGCGAGCCGATCGTGATCACCACGGCCGCGCCGCTGGCTGTCGGTTCCGTTGATCATCACGCTCGGGAGCGCGAAGTATCCGGCCGCGCCGTGCACGTCTCCGTGGCGGAGCGCGTCAGCCCAGGCCCTGATCACAGCCACCGCACCGGGCCGAGCCGGGATCCCCGTCGGGCCTGGCGTGGGCACCACGGGCTGGCCGGATTGCCCCTGCGGCAGCGTCGGCGTCGCCGGCAGGCGCTGAGCGTGACGCGTGGTCGTCGCGCGGTGGCTCGGTGGTCGTGCTCGAACTTGCCCCGCTCGACCCGCATCCCGCCACGATCCCCGTCGCCATGACCGCGATGAACCACGCCCAATGAACGCGGGCTGTCACATGCCTCATCGTAAGCCCCTCGGGCGAACGACGGCCCGAGCGGTGCGCCTCACGCCACCGCGCCGCCTACTCGGCCTCGTCTTCGTCTTGCGCGGTCTCGCCGGCCGCCCCGCCGGCGTACGACGGCCGCGCCGTAGGTGCGCTCGATCGCCCGCGTCAGCCGCTCGATCGCCTCGGCCACGTCGTCGCGATCGGGCTTTCTCTCGAGCGCGAGCCGGATGCCGGCGATCTCCCGCGCCAGGTACTCGCTCTCGGCGAGCGCGCGAGCGTTGACCTCGCGGTCGCGCTCGGTCTCGGAGCGATCCCGGTCGGCCTGGCGGTTCTGCGCCAGCAGGATTAGCGGCGCGGCATATGCCGCCTGGGTCGAGAACGCGAGATTCAGCAGGATGAACGGATAGGGGTCCCAGGCGTTCGTGATGCGCGATCCCGTTGAGAATGATCCACACCACCACGAAAATCGTCTGGGCCGCCAGATAGCGACCCGTCCCGAGGAAGCGGGCCATCCTCTCGGCGAGGCGGGCAAACGTGTCGGGGTCGTACGTCGGACCACCTGGGGTACCGCGCGGCGTGCCGAGGTCGTCGCGCCGCGCCATCAGCGACTCGCCCGGGCGATGCGCCAGTCCGCGGGGAGCATACGGTCGAGCACGTCGTCGATCGTAACCGCGCCGACCAGGCGCTTGGCCCCGTCCGTCACCGGAATCGCAACGACGTCGTAGGCGGCGAGCCGTTCGGCCACCTCCCGCTCGCTGGCGTCGGCCGCGATCGGCTCCCATTCGTCGTCGAGGCACCGGGCTAAGCGGCTTCGAGGGCGCCTCGCGCAGCAGACGCTGGATGCCGACGACGCCCTGGAAGCGGCCCGTCGGCGTCTCGAGCGGCGGGTGGCAGATGAACACCTGCGCGGCGAGCGGCACGGGCAGATCAGGATCGCGGATGCGGGCAAGCGCCTCGGCGACGGTCGCGTGGCCGTCGAGAATCACGGGCTCGGGCGTCATCAGTCCACCGGCGGTGTCGGGGCTGTAGATCAGCAGCCGGCGCACCGGCTCGGCCTCCTCAGGGTCCATCGCCCCGAGCAGCTCCGCCTGGCGCGACTCGGTGAACTCGCCGAGCAGGTCGGCCGCGTCGTCGGCCTCCATCTCGTCGAGCACGCGCGCCAGACGCTCCCGATCGAGCCCCTCGACGATCCGCACCTGCTCATCCTCGTCAGCTCCTCGAGCAGGTCGGCGAGCCGGTCGTCCTCGAGCTCCGAGGCCAGCACTCGCCGGCGGCTGAGCGGCAGGCGCCGTATCGCCGCCGACATCTCGACTGGATGCAGGCCGCCGAGCGCAGCAGCTTCGCGATCGATCGGGCGCTCGTCGGCGAACAGCTCGCCGGCTTCGCTCCAGTCGATCACGTGGGGAGCCTTCCTGCGCGCTGGCGAGGCCGGTCAGCCCCCGGGCGGGAGCGAGCGCGATCGTCGCCACCTCCCACGCGAACGGCTCCGGAGCCGGCGTCAGACCGACGTCGACCACGCGCTCCCCGCGCACACTTACGGTCGAGCAACTCGCCGATCACGAGGCGCTCGCCGGCGCGAAGCGAGAACTGACGCAGGTTGATCGAGCCTCGACGCAAACGCATTCCGTCGTTGGATATCTCTGCGACTCGGCCGGCGCCCAAAAACACCCGCCGACGCCCGACCGCCACGACGAAGCCGTTGACGCGCGGCGGGCGGCCGCCCAGATCGAGGACGACGTCGACCACGCGCCCGATGTCGGCAGAATCAGCACCGACGAGTGGGAGCCGGGTCAGTCGCGTTACGTAGACGATCCGGTCCGCCATGCCAACAGGGTAGATAGCCCGGCCCGCGCGTGCGACGGCGAAAGTGATCCGGATCTGTCACCCGGTCGCGAATTGAATTGGTGAACCCGGAAATCTCCGGGCTGATCCCAGGCAGGGGATGATGTTCCGCGCACCATTCAGCAGTCGCGCCGCCGAGTTGCGCGCGTTGACCGACGAGGCCCTGATGCATCGCGTCGACCAGGCCGACGCCCTCGCGTTCGAGGTGATCTTCGATCGCCACGGCGGCGCGGCGTTCTCGCTCGCCTACCGGATGTGCGGACGGCGGACGATGGCCGAGGACATCGTGCAGGAGACGTTCCTGTCGCTGTGGCGCCGCGGGGGCAGGTATCAGCGCGCCAAGGGCAGCGTGCGCTCGTGGGTGCTCGGCGCGGTCCACAACAAGTCGATCGACTACTTCCGCCACCAGGCCGCGACCACCAGCCGCGATGTCAACGATGACGAAGCCCTCGAGGAGCTGACGGCGCCCGAGCGGACCGACGCCGAAGCCGAGCGCCGAATGCTGACAACCCAGATGCGAGGCGCGCTCGAGCGACTGCCGACCGAGCAGCGACGGGTGATCGAGCTCGGTTATTTCGGCGGGTTCACTCACAGCCAGATCGCGGACATGCTCGAGCTTCCCGCGGGAACCGTGAAGGGCCGGATGCGGCTCGGCTTGGTCAAGATGCGGCTGTCGCTCGGCGACCCAAGCGTCGCGGCGCACGCCACCGGGGGTATGCGATGACGCGCGAGGGCCGGCTGTCCGACGGCTGCGGGAGCGACGGCGCCGCCTATGTGCTCGGCGCGCTCGAACCCCGCGAGGCCGAGATCTTCCAGCGGCATCTAACCGTGTGCGCCACCTGCCGCGAGGAGGTCGCGGTGCTCCAACGGGTGACCGACGAGCTGCCGATGGCGGTGCCGCAGTACCGGTTGCCTGCGCCGCTGCGCCGACGGGTCGTGCGCACGGTGCGCGCCGAGGCCCGGCGCCGTAAGCGCGGCCGCCGGCGCCGGCGGCCGGCCCTGGCGCAATTCTGCCACGGCTGCCGCAGGCTGGTCACGCGCTCACAGGTGCCGCTGCGGTGGCGCTCGCGGCGCTCGTGATCGCGGTCGCGATCGTCGTGACCGGCGGTCCGGCCGCCCCGAACGTGCTCCACGCCACCGTGATGAACTCGACCGGGACCGCTCGGCTTCGGATCGGCGGCGGCCACGCCACCCTGCTCGTCCGGCACCTGCCGGCGCCGGCGGCGGGGCGGATCTACGAGGTGTGGCTGAAGCGCCCGGGCGCCGCTCCGGCCCCGACCACGGCCCTGTTCACCGTGACTGCCGGCGGACGGGCCGACGTCGGCGTCCCGGGCGCGCTCAGTGGCGTCAGCGACGTGCTCGTGACCGAGGAGCCCGCCGGCGGAAGCCGCGTCCCGACCGGCCCCGCGGTGATCGTCGCGCCGACGAGCTGACCCCGATCCGCGTCAGGCCGTCGAGAGCTCCCTCACCTGAGTCAGGCGAAAGGTGTTGCCCGGACGGATCGTGGAAGCCGGAGTCGATCCCGTACGGCCGCTCCTCCGGGGCCTCGGAGAACTCGACGCCACGGCTCCTCAGCTGCTCGTAGTCGGCGTAGAGGTCGTCGGTGGTGAAGAACACGGTGCCGGCGAACCCCTTGGCCATCAGCGCCTTGACCTGCTCGGCGGTGTCGGCGTCCATCACCGGCGGCCCGGGAACCGCCATCAGAACGATCGAGATGTCCGGCTGGCCCGCGGGGCCGACGGTCAGCCAGCGGAAGTTGCCCATCTCGGCGAGCGTCACGTCCGAGCGGACCTCCATCCCCAGCTTCTTGGTGTAGAACTCGAGCGCTTCGTCCTGGTCGTGGACCCACAGCTGCGCGGTCGAGAGCTTGATCATCGTGGCCTCCTAAGCCGTCGTGGTGAGTACGCCGGCCACACTAGTTCTGACGCGTGAGGTTGTCTTCTCGAAACGTGCTGCGCTGGGGGCGACCGTAGGCGCGGACGACGCAGGTCGGGACGAGCGCCCAGTCGGACGCCGGCGGGAACTTCGCGCGATACGCGGTCGGCGAGACCCCGAACGTGCGCGTGAAGCTGGTCGTGAACGACCCGAGGCTCTGGAGCCCGACCGAGAAGCAGATGTCGGCGACGGAGCGGTCGGTGGTGCGCAGTAGCGCCGCGGCGCGTTCGAGCCGGCGCGTCAGCAGGTAGGCGTGCGGGGACTCGCCGAACGCCCGGCGGAACTCACGGCTGAAGTGGGCACGCGACAGCCCCGCCGCGCGCGCGAGGTCGTCGACGTCGAGCGGCTCGAAGTAGCGCGCGTCCGCGAGATCCTTGGCGCGGAGCAGATGCCGGTCTGCAGGGACGAAGGCCACGATCGCCACACTATCCCGCTCCCGGCGTGGATGCCGGAAAGCGGCTGCTAGCGTGGACCGCGGTTCTGCCCGCGAATCATCGACGGTAAGGGATGTTTCATCGCTACAGGCTCGCGCTCCTGCTGCTCGCGCTCGTGCTCGCGGGATGCGGGGGTAAGGCCGTCGGCGGCAGCAGCAGCACGTCATCGACGGCGGCAGGGTCCCACAGGCCCACCCGCAGGCGATCGAGCCGGCGGCCGGCCAGCAGGCGGCGGCAGTGACGCCGGACGACCCGATCGGCGACCCCCACGCCCACGCCGAGCCGCTGTCCGAGGTCCGGCACCTGCTGGTGCTCGAACACGTCGCCGTACGCGCCAACAACGCGACGTACATCGACCCGCTCCAGTACGTGACGGTCTGGGAGCGCACCGACCAGGGCGTGGACGCGCAGTTGCCGGTCGGGGCGCCGATCCTCGCGCCCTGCTCAGGTCAAGATCCTCGCGGTCGAGCCCGACTGGTACGCGGGTCAGCCGCTGGTGTACTTCGAGCTACTGGACGGCCAGCAGGCCGGCCAGGTCCAGTACGTCGCCGAGCAGATCACCGACATCGCCCAGCCCGGGAGCATCCTCCAGCAGGGCCAGGTGGTCGCGCGCTACGCGTCGCGCGGCACCGCGATCGAGTACGGCTGGTCGACGATCAACGGAATCACGCTCGCGCGCGCGACGACGGGCTATGAGGAGGGCGAGATCACGCCGGCGGGCACGTACATGCGCAATTGGCTGAACAACCTCGGCGCCGGCGCAGGGCCGTGGCCGCCTCACTGATCGAGCCCCGCGCGACGAGTCAGTTGCGGCGCCCGACCAGCTTGGGCAGCGAGGTCACGAGCCGCGGGATGTCCGAGCGCGCATGGTCGAGCGCGTCGTCGAGCGCGGACGCGGCGTCGGTTTCGAGCGTGGCGCCGTGACCGACGAGCAGCATCGACGGCCGGTAGGGCGCGAACTGCGACCGCGGTGGCGTGGGCCGCAGAAGCGGATGCACGCCGGCGCGGCGTCCGAGCGCGAACGGCGGCGCGGTGCCTATCGCCTCGGCGACGACCAGCGCCCGCTCGCGCTCCCACCACAGCGCGACCTCATGCCAGCCCCAGCGAGACAGGACCGGCACGACCTCGAAAGGCGTGTCCGGCGCACGGTCGGGAAGGCGGAGCAGCGGCACGCCGAGCCGGGTGGCGATCGACTCGCAATCGCGGTTGTGCCGGTCGAGCAGCTGGAATACGCCGGCCGGAGTTCCGAGCGACTCGGCCTCGCGCAGTGCCGGGTCGTCGTCGAACGGATCGACCAGCCACACCCGATCCTGGCTGCGCAGCGCGTGCGCGGTGCGGACCATCATGCCGGGCTCGGTCCACGTGAGGCCGAGCGCGTGGCGCTGAACCGTCGCGCTCACCGGGTCACGACCCGGACTCGCACTCGGCGTTCACGTAGCCCGAGCGGAACGGACTCGGCTCGCCGGTGTGCTCGTCGAACGTGTGCCGCCACACGCAACCGGTGTCGTTGGCGAGCAGGTGGATCGAAACCGATGTCTGCTCGGACGTCGTCCGCACGCGGTGCACGTCGTCGCGCGGCGGCAGCAGCGCGTAGAAGTCACCCGGGTTGACCGGGCGCCGGCGCAGGAGCGCGAGCTGCGCGTCGCCGGGTCGGTAGAACTCCTCGTCCTGAACCCCGCGGTAGACGCCGACGAGGCCCCACGCGAGGTGATCGTGAACCGGCGTCATCGCGCCCGGCGGCACGACCAGGCTGAACAGCGACAGCGACCGATCGGCGGCTCGAAACATCAGCCACTGCCCGATCCCGCCGCCCATGCCGCTGTCGGGCGCCGGCGCCTGAAACGTCGTCGGCACCCACTCGCGATCGGCGAGCATCTCCGCGAACAGCGGACTGATCAGACTCACACGCATCCGGTGGCGAATGCGCCTGGGCGATCCGCTCGCGAACGTCCGCGATGAACCCGCGCACGCGCGGGGTGTCGAGCCGGTACTCGTCGGCCTCGAGCGGTGGGAGCGGACCCTGGTCGGCTGGAGGTCGCACATCGCACCGGGAAGCCTAGTGGTCGTCCCCGTAGGTACGGTCGCACCGAGCACGCGCGATAGCGTTGCCGCCGTCCGCGCAGAACCTTCGCAGTTGTCGTCCCGACGATCTAACCCGATACTTACGGGTGATGGACGGCTCCCGGGAGATCGCGCTGTCCGAGCTGATCGGGGCGTTGTCTAGTGCGCTGGATATCGCCGAGGGAGAGCCGCCGGGCCATGCCGCCCGGTCGTGCCTGATCGGAATGCGCGTCGCCGACGTGCTCGGACTGGACACGGCCGCCCGCTCTGACCTGTTCTACGCCCTGCTGCTCAAGGACGCCGGATGCTCGGCGAACTCCGCGCACATGTCGGCCCTGTTCGGCGCCGACGACCAGGAGGCCAAGCGGACCTCGAAGCTAGTGGACTGGGCGCGGCCGATGTCCGCGTTCGTCTGGTCGCTCAAGACCGTCGCGCCCGACGGGTCGCTGAGCGAGCGCGGCGAGCGCATGCGCGCGATCCGCAACGAGGGTCGCGTGACGCGGTCGCTGATGCGGGCACGATGCCACCGCGGGGCCGAGATCGCGCTGAAGCTCGGCTTCCGCGAGGCGACGGCCGAGGCGATCCGGGCGCTCGACGAGCACTGGGACGGCCGCGGCCAGCCGCTCGGCTTGAGCGGGAATGAGATCCCGCTGGCGGCCAGGATCATGTGCCTCGCGCAGACGGTCGAGGTGTTTCACGCCAGGCGCGGGCTGAACATCGCCTACCGCGTGGCCACCAAGCGCAGCGGACAGTGGTTCGACCCGGCGCTGGTCAAGGCCCTCGAGACGTTCCACACCGACGCGGTGTTCTGGGAGTCGCTGCGCGCGCCGGACGTGTCCGCGGTCGAGCCGCCCGGCCGCGTGCTGACCGCGGACGAGGACCGGCTCGATCGGATCGCCGAAGCGTTCGCCGACGTGATCGATGCGAAGTCGCCCTGGACCCACGAGCACTGCGACCGCGTGTGCGCGATCGCCATGGGGATGGGCACGTTGCTCGGACTCGACGAGCCAGCGCTCCGCGAACTCGGGCGGGCGGCGCTGCTCCACGACATCGGCAAGCTCTCGATTTCGAACCGGATCCTCGACAAGCCTGGCCCGCTGACCGAGGAGGAGCAGACCCGGTTCCGCGAGCACGTGCTCCTGACCGAGCAGATCCTCGAGCGCGTCCCGGGCTTCGACGGGCTGGCCACGCTAGCGAGCGCCCACCACGAACGGCTCGACGGCCACGGCTATCCACGAGGCCTGACCGCGGATGAGCTGACGATGCCGATGCGGGTGCTCGCGGTGGCCGACGTGTTCGAGGCGCTGATCGCCGAGCGCCCGTACCGACCGGCCTACACGTCCGACGCCGCGCTCGAGCTGATGGCAGCCGATGTGCCGGCGCGCTTGGACCCGGAAGCGTTCGCGGCGCTCCAGGGCCTGGTCGGCGACCGGAACGTGCACTCGATGCACGGTCGTCTCACAGGCCCGCGACGCCCACTGCGCCGCATTCGCTAGCACTAGCTGGACTGTGTTCGCCGCGCTCACCGCCGGCAAGGTGCTCCGGGTCGCGTCACGCCACCCCGCCTCTAGCTAACCCGCGGTCGGGGGCTCGCCTGGGTCCTCGCCGCGGCCGGCGCCGTGCTCGAAGAACGCCGCCACCCAATCCGGATCGGTGGGCTCGAGCAGCGACGCCCCCAGCTGCTCGTCGCAGTCGGCGAAGCCCGCGGCGCGGAGCTCCTCGATCGCGGCGTCGAAGTCGTAGCCCGTCTCGCGCGGCTCGGGCACGCCGTCGTCGACGATCATCCAGAACGCGCCGGCGCGGCCCTCGTACGGCATGCCGACGCTCCCGGCGTTGGCGTAGGTGACGATGCCGCGCACATTCCGGACCATCTGTTGATGGGTGTGGCCGCCCACGACGAGCGGCTCGGAGATATCGGTGAGCGCCTCGGCCAGCACCGGGTCAGGGGTGAGCCGCGTGATGATCTCGTCGTCGCGCCGCGGTGAGCCGTGGCAGAAGCACACGCCGTCGAGGGCGAGGCTGACCGGCCACGCCGCGAGTTCGTCCCGCCAGCGGCTGTCGAGTGCCTGCGAGCTCCACGCCGCGGCGCGGCCGGGGGAGTCCTCAGAGACCGGCGCCCCGTCGTAGATCGCCACCGCCTCCCGCTCGCAGTTGCCGCGAATCCAGCGCGTCGGCTCTCGCCGCGCCGCCAGCAGTTCGAGCGTCTCGCGGACGAGCGGACCGCCGACGACGTCGCCGGCGACGACGATCGCGTCGACCGGGTCCTGGTCGATCTCGGCCAGTACGGCCCGTAGCGCGGGCAGGTTGCCGTGGATGTCCGCGAGCACGGCGATGCGCATGCGCGCACCCTAGCGATCGCGCTCGGAAAATCAGTCAGTTGGACCCGAGCGCGCCGATCGCCGACCCGGCCCTACGGGACGGCGCGCATGCGGTTGTTGCGCGGGTTGTGCTCGACCTCGGCCAACCCGAGCCGCTCCATCAGCGGCGGGACGTACATCCCGAACCGGCCGCGTAGTCCCTTCTTGAGTCCGTAGAAACCGCCTACCGGGTTCTCGCCGGCTCGCGCCCACGCCTCGACGGTACCCTCCGCAGGCGACTTCTGCTCGTCGGCGCTGCCGAGCGCGATCCAATCGCCGTGTCTGACGAGCATCGCGTGAAGGTCCTCGATGCACCGAAGCTGGTAGCTGAGCGTCGTCTTCCCGACGACGCACACGAGCGTCGGCGGATCGGCCGACTCGTCGCGGTACATCTGATACTCGGAGGTGCCCGGCGGTGTCTGGAGCACCCACGGGTCCTCGCGCGTTCCGGTGCCCTGCTCAGCGTTGCTCATGGGTTCCTCGCTTGGTCGGCGTGCTGATGACTTGTGAATCGTGACGCCTCGGCGACCGCTTGCCTTCCGCGAGGGCCGCCTCACGCCGCGAGCATTCGCCAGGCTCCGTACCATTCGCGGTCGAGGCCCGAGAGTTGGCGACCGAACCCGACAGCACTCCCACTTTGCGCCAGGCGCTCGCACCCGACGCGCTGCGGGAGGCGATGGTCGTCCGCCGGCCGGTGTTCGCCGATCCGTGGGAATCGACCGTCGACATGGGTGCGTGCTACCTGGCGGTCGCCGTCGTCGACCCGTTCCTGCTGTGGATCGGCGGAAAGCTGATGGGCGCGATCTTCAACTTCAGCTCCCGCTGGCCGCTCGGCGTGTTCATGGTCGCCGCGCTCGTCGGCGCGGCCGGGTTCATGACGATCGTCGGCCGGCAGCGCACCAGCATCACGGTCGACATCCTCGCGATCGCCGCGTGGGTCGTGCTCGGGTTGATCGTCGCGCCGATCATCGGCCTCGCGCTCTCACCGCTCGCCGCGATCATCGTCTACGCGATCATGCTCGCCGGCATCTTCGTGTACGTGCTGCGCTTCGGCCATTTCGACGTCTCGTTCCTGCGCACGCTCAGCTGGCCGATCACCTGGAGCCTGCTGGCGCTGTTCTTCGCGTTCTGCGTGCACCAGCTCGTGCTCTACCAGTAGCCGGCTTACGAATCGAGTTCGCCGCGGCCCTCGGCCTTGCGCAGCTCCTTCTGGCGCTTGCGCTCTTCTCTGGAGAGCTTCCGGCCGCGGCTGACACCACACCCCGCCATGATCGAGACCACACGGATCCTGATTAGCGGACCCCCGGGCGGCACGCTCTCGTCGCCGAGCTTGATGTCGTTGCCGCCCATGATGTTGAGAACGGTGCACTTGCCCGCGATCCGCCACCGTCCCTTGCGGTCGTGGCCACTCATGATCGACACGATCCAGCGGTCGCCTCCGGGGCCTTCGCGCAGAGTCACACCGCGGCCGGCCGCGCCGGGCTGCCCGACCACGTCCGGGCCTATGCTGCCGCGCGCGGTCACGTCGGATACGAGTAGTTCCAGCTCGCGGACGGTCGGCGGGGTGTAGGCCGGGGCGGCTCGTCGCTCATCGCCCCGATCGGAACTCGGGTCGCGTCAGCGGACCGGGTGGCAGACCGTGCGCAGGTCTGAGCAACTCACGACGATCCCGATCATCCAGGCGCCGGGCACCGGACCCCAGAAGCGGCTGTCGTCGGACGAACCGCGATTGTCTCCGAGAACGTAGTAGTCGCCCGGCGGCACCGTCACCGGGGTCGGGAAGCTGCATACCGAGGCATCGCTTCCGCACGGCGCGATGTATGGCGCGTTCTCTGTCACGCCATTGACCACCGCGTGCCCGTTGACGATCGACACGGTGTCGCCGGGGCCCGCTACCACGCGCTTGACGAACGTCGCGTTCGACTCCTGCGGGACGGGGACGGCGCAGGCCTGCGTGTGACCCGAGCCCTGATCGCTCGACCCGCACAGAGGATCGCTCGGGCGCGCGCCGGCAGGCGGATGGAACACGATGATGTCGCCCACCCGCGGGGTGTGCGAGCTTTCGGCGGTGACCTTCTGCCCGATCTGGAGCGTCGGCTCCATCGAACCGGATGTCACCTTGTAGTAGCTCACGTCCTTGTGGACCACGAACCACGCCGCGGCCAGGGCGAGCGTGGCCACGGCGACGGCCCGCCGGCCAATCCGCCGCCGGACAGGCCTGCCCAGCGGCACTGACGAGACTTCCATGCTCGTGTGATCGGCAGCGCGTGGACGCCGCTTGATCGGGGCGACCCGGGATTAAACGCCGCTGTGCCAGCGGCGGACGGCAGCCCAGCCATCACAGATATGTCGGAGCCGGTCCCTGGTTCTCGACATTCGCCCATCCGCGAAACCCGACATATTGGAACGCAATCGCTGCGCCAGCACGAGCTCGATGCCGCCGATCCAATCGCCACCCGTCCGCAAGCTGAGCGTCGCGAGCGCCCGCCGGATCGCGCTCGCGGCCCAGGGTTTCGGCCGGCCGCGGCCGGCGAGGCCGCCGAGCGTCAACCAGATCGCGGCGCTCGTCGAGCGGATCGGCCTGCTCCAACTCGACTCGGTCAACGTCTTCACGCGCGCGCACTACATGCCGGTGTTCTCGCGGCTCGGTCCGTATGACCGGGCTCGCCTGGACCGCATCTCGGGCCACGGCACCGGGAAGATCGACCGCCGGCTGATCGAGTACTGGGCCCACGAGGCGTCGCTGATCCCGGTCGAGCTCCACCCGCTGTTCCGCTGGCGGATGGCGGATGTCGACCGCGAGGCGTGGGGATCGATCTCGAGAATCGCCCGCGACCAGCCCGAGCTGGTGGCCGAGACGCTCGAGCTGGTCGCCGAGCAGGGACCGATACGCGCGCGCGACACCGGCGCGGTCCGGCCACCACCTCGCCCTGGGCACATGTGGAACTGGCACGAGGGCAAGGTGGCGCTCGAGCACCTGTTCTTCACCGGGCAGATCGCGACGGCCAGGCGCGTCAACTTCGAGCGTCTCTACGACACCATCGACCGGGTGCTCCCGACCGCGATCCTCGCGACGCCGACGCCGAACCCGGAGGACGCGCAGCGCGAGCTCGTACGGATCGCCGCTCGCGCCCTCGGCGTCGCGACCGAGCCGGACATCGGCGACTACTTCCGGCTGCCGCGGGCCGCGTCGAAGGCCCGCGTCGAGGAGCTGGCGGCGGCCGGTGAGCTGATCCCGGTCGAGGTCGAGGGCTGGACGGCTCCGGCCTACCTGTGGCCGGACGCCAGCCGGCCGCGCCGGCTCCACGCCCGCGCGCTGCTGTCGCCGTTCGACTCGCTGGTGTGGTTCCGACAGCGCACCGAGCGACTGTTCGACTTCCGCTACCGGATCGAGATCTACACCCCGGCCGCCAAACGCGTCCATGGCTACTACGTGCTGCCGTTCCTGCTCGGCGACACGCTCGTCGCTCGCGTCGATCTGAAGTCGGACCGGCAGGGAGCCGCGCTGCTCGTCCAGGGCGCGTTCTCAGAGGACGGAGTCGATCGCGCCGGCGTGGCCGTCGAGCTGGCCGCCGAGCTCCGGCTGGTCGCGACGTGGCTCGGCCTTGAGCGGGTGTCGGTGGCGCGCAACGGCGACCTGTCACGCGAGCTGGCTGCGATCATCGGCTGATGGACGCAGCCGTCGTCAGCGCCGCCCGGCCCGAGGACATCGACCACGTCGTCGCGATGTACGAGTGGCTTTTCGCGCCTCCGGGCGTCCGCCCGCCGGCCTGGGATCCGGATCACGCCACCGCGGCGCTCGGCAACGCGATCGCCGCGGACGGGGCCGTCGTGTTCGTCGCGACCCTCGGCGGCGAGTTCGTCGGGGTCTGCACCGCCTACGACGACATCGACTCGGTGCGGTTCGGGCGGCGCGTGTGGGTGGAGGACCTCGCGGTGCACCCGGCCCGGCGATCGCTCGGGATCGGGAAGCTGCTGCTCGACGAGGCCAAGCGGTGGGCGCGGGCCCGCGGCGCAACTCACCTCGAGCTCGATTCCGCCCAGACCCGTGCCGACGCGCACCGGTTCTACGAGCGCGAGCAGCCGAGCACGCACTCGATGTGCTTCGGCTGGGAGCTGTAGCGCCTCAGGGGCGCGCCGGCGATCGGTAAGGGGCCCGGTCGCGTCTGCCGATCACCTCGGGGTGAGAGACGCCCCCTGCTAAGGCCCGGTGGCCAGAAAGATGAGGGGCTGGAATAGACATATGCCCGATGGCGTCTGGACGATCACCGATTACCTTCGATACAGAGACATGTTCGCGCTTCTACAGAACCACGCCACCGGGATGCCCGTGCTCGACGCCGAGGCCGACTTCCGCCGCGCCCGGCGTGCGCACAAGTTGGCGCGGGTCGGCCGCTGGCTCCGGCGCCGGTCAGAGTGCCGGCACCCCGCCGCGCTCGGCGAGACCGCGGTCCTGCTGGGCGGGCTGCCGCGCGCGCAGATCGTTCCGCTCGACGCGATCGTCGGCACGCTCGAGCCGACCCGTCACTTCGACGCCAGCTTCCGCCCGGCCTCGGAGGTTCTCCGCGGGCGCTGGCAGCGGATCGCGCTGGCCCACCGGCGCGGCGACGCACTTCCGCCCGTCGAGCTCGTCAAGCGGCCGGACGGCTACTACGTGGTCGACGGGCGCCACCGGGTCTCGGTGGCGCGGTCGCTAGGTCATCCCGACATCGACGCGCGGGTGACCGGAGCGCGGCCGCAGCGCTGACCCCCTCCCACCGCCCCTGCCGCCGGTCCGATCGAGTGAGCCGGCTCGAAAAAGCGAACTAGGAGGACGCTTTTTCGAGCCGGCTCAGGCCGAGGCGCCCAGCCGCGCCGCCAGCCCCCGCGCGGCCTCGGCGAGCTCCGGCGGGCCGAGCACCTCGATCGGCTCGCCGAGCGTCGCCATCCACACGAGGAAGCTGTACGACCAGGCACCCCGGCTGGTCACGATGCAACTGTCCTCGCCGTCGGGCTCGACGACCGCGTAGCGCGTCGGGATACGGCCGCGGGCGCGGGCGGCGGGCGCCGCGAGCCGGAGCGTTCCGGGCCCCCGCTCGGGCTCGCTTTCCCTGACCCCCTGCAACCGCTCCTTGACGAATGCGGCGGGATCACCGCCGGGTATGGTCCGCCGGCGACCGCGCTCACCCGGTCGCAGCCGGCCGCGAATCCGGTCGATCCGGAACGTGCGCCAGTCGTCGCGATCGAGGTCGAACGCCACGAGATACCAGCGGTGGCCGCTGTAGACGACGGCATGGGGCTCGGTGTTGCGCTGCGACGCCTTGTCGTCGCGGGCGATGTAGGGGAACCGCAGGCGGGTGCGGTCGCGGCAGGCGCCCGCGAGCGTCGCCAGCACGTCGGCGTCGATCTGCGGGCCCTCGACGCCGAACGTCGAGGTCGCGTCGCTGAGCGCGCTCACGCGCCGCCGCAACCGGTCGGGCAGGACCTGCTCGAGCTTGGTCAGCGCGCGCACGGACGTCTCCTCGATCCCGGCGATCCCGCCGGTGGCCGCCGTCCGCAGGCCGACCGCCACCGCGACGGCCTCGGCGTCGTCGAGCAGGAGCGGCGGCAACTCCCCGCCGGCGCCCAGCCGGTAGCCGCCGGCGACGCCGGGGGCGGCTTCGACCGGGTAGCCGAGCGAGCGCAGCTTGTCGACGTCGCGGCGGATCGTGCGCGGGCCGACTTCGAGCCGGTCGGCGAGCTCCTGGCCGGTCCATTCCCGGCGGACTTGAAGCAGTGAAAGCAGTGCGAGGAGACGAGCGGATGTCTGGACCATGATGCCGGGCATGGTGACAGAGATTGCGGACTCAGGTTGTCCGCAATAGGCCATCTCGCGGGCTTTTGCGGACCGAAATTGACCGCATTTCTCGGAACGCTTGGATCCATGTCAACCACCACATTCACTCACTCGGCGGCCGTCGCACCGGCGCGGCCGTCCAGCTCCAACCGGGCTATCTGGCTCGGCTTTCTCGTGGTCCTCGCCGCGTCGGTTATGGATCTGCTCGACTCGACGATCGCCCAGACCGCCGCGCCGGCGATCCGGCGGGACCTCGGCGGCTCGTACGCGGCGCTCGAGTGGATCTCCGCCGCCTACACGCTCGCGATGGCGGTGACGCTGCTACTCGGCAGTCGGCTCGGCGACCTGTTCGGACGCCGGCGAGTGCTGCTGGTCGGCATCGGCGGCTTCGTGGCGGCATCGGTGGTGTGCTCGCTGGCCCCGTCGCCGGACGCGCTGATCGCCGGGCGGGCGCTTCAGGGCGCCGTGGCCGCGGTCATGGTCCCGCAGGGGTTCGGCCTGATCCGCGAGCTGTTCGGCGACGAGGGTCAGCAGAAGGCGTTCGGCGTGTTCGGTCCGGTGATGGGCCTGGCCGCGGTCACCGGGCCGCTCGTCGGCGGCGCGCTCGTCCGCCTCAATCTTGCCGGGAGCGGTTGGCGCGCGATCTTCCTCGTCAGCGTGCCGATCGGTCTGCTCGCGCTCCTGGCCGGCCGGCGTTACCTGCCCCGGTCCGCGCCGTCCGCCCCGGGTGCGCGCCTCGACGTGCCAAGCGTCGCGCTCGCGATGGTGGGCGGCTTCGCACTCGTGTACCCGCTGATCGAAGGCCGCGAGCACGGCTGGCCGGCGTGGTCGTTCGCGTTGCTCGGGATCGGCCTCGTCGCCCTCGGCGCGTTCGGCTCGCTCCAGGCTCGCCGCTCTCGCCAGGGCCGCGCGCCGCTGGTCGAGCCGTCGATCCTCCGGCGCCGCGGATACGTCGCCGGCCTCGCCGTCGTGCTCGGCTTCATCGGCGCGATGGGCGGGATGATGATCGCGCTCAACGTGATGTTCCAGACGGGCCTCGGGCTGACCCCGCTGGCCTGCGCGGTCGCGACCGTGGCGATTCCCGTGATGGCGATCGGCGGCTCGATCACCTCGTCGGCGCTGCTGGAGAAGATCGGGCGGACCACGATGCACATCGGGATCGTGGTCATGGCCATCGGGCTCGTGATCGTCGATCTCGTCCTGCGCTCGGACAGCGGCGGCGTGACCGCGTGGGACCTCGCCGGTCCGCTCGCGATCACCGGCTTCGGGATGGGCATGGTGTTCGTGCCGATGTTCGACGTGATCCTGGCCGGGGTCGCCCCGCACGAGCTCGGCTCGGCCTCGGGCCTGCTCGAGGCGATCCAGCAGCTGGCGATGTCGGTCGGGATCGCCGCGGTCGGGACCGTGCTGTTCGACCGGCTCGGCAGCGGCCACGGTCCGGTCGCGTTCGTCGGCGCGTCCGATCACGCGCTGCTGGTCGCGGTCGGGTTCCTGGTGGCCGCGGGCGCGGCGGTGTTCTGGCTGCCCAAGCACGCGCGGGAGAGCCGTTAGCCGAGGGTTCCGCAGGTTTCGGCAGGGGTAGGCAGCGATCATGGCCCGCAGATCCGCTCGCTCGAGAGCGCTCGCCTTCGGCGCCGCCACCGTGCTGGCGGTGGTGCCAGCGCCGAGCGTTTCGTCTGCGCTGGCTGCCGGGTCGAAGGTCTACGCCGGCGGTTCACGCTCAACTGGCACGCCCACAGCTCGCTCAGCAACCTCACCTACTCCTACCAGCTCGCCGGCCACGCCGTTGCCGGCGGGTACGCGGGCACGTTCCATTACCACGAGAGCGATGAAGGCACCGCGTATCGCTGCGACTCGCATCTGCTGCACTGGAACGCCCGCCGCAGGAGCGGCGGCTTTCCGTAGGCCTACTCCGCGCGCGTGTAGATCAGGTGGAAGTCGGTTGTGTAGTTGACACCGTCCTCCGCCTTGTCCCACCGGCCGGCGATCGTGCGCCCACCGTCCTCGAACCTCCCGATGAAGCGCTGCGGGAACGGCACACCCTCGCGCCACAGCTTCCACTCGGTCGCCGAGATGCTCATGCCGAACACGCGGCACACGCCCCGCTCGTCGGAGTACAGCTGGTAGTAGGTCCCGTTGGCGGCGTCGCATCCGATGATCGAGATGCTGTCGGGCGCTCCCGGCACGTTGATCGTCGCGGTCTGCACCAGATGCGCGCCCGAGGCGTGCCATGCGAACGTCGAGCGGGCCTCGCCTGGCCACGGCTTGCCGTCGGGGGAGATGGCGTTCAGCGTCCACTCGCCGACGAGCGGCTCGAGCGCCTTCAGCGCGTCCTCTGCGGTTGGCTGGTCGAGCATTACGCGCGCGCGTAGACCTGGACCTGGACGCCGTCCGACCCGACGGTCCTGCTCTCGGCGAGCTTGAACTTGAGCCGGTCGATGCCGTCGGGGAACAGACGCCGGCCGCGCCCGAGGATCGTCGGGAACACCATCAGCCGAAGCTCGTCGACGAGGTCGGCCGCGAGCAGCGCCTGCACGAGCGTGCCGCTCCCGGTGACGAGGATCGCGCCGTCGGTCTCGTCCTTGAGCTTCGAAACCCCCTCGGCGGCGTCGCCCGAGATGACGGTCGTGTTCTGCCACTCGGGGGCCGTCAGCGTGTTCGATACGACGTACTTCGAGCCGTTGTTGATCTTGTCGGCGAACGGCCCTTCGCGCGACGGCCACGCATCGGCAAAGCCCTCGTACGTCCGCCGCCCGAGCAACTGGACCTCCGCCTCCATCAGCTCGTCCACCTTGAACTGGTCGCCGTCCTCGCCGCGGTTGTACTCGAACGTCCAGCCGCCGTACTCGTAGCCCTCGGCTCCGCCCGGATCCTCGAAGACGCCGTCGACCGACACGAACTCTGTGACCACCAGCTTTCCCATCATTCCTCCTCGGTCTCGCGGTCTTGACAATGCTTCACGCTACGACCGCGGCGCCGTGCATAAATCACCGGTGCCGTCCGGGTCAGGCGGCCGACGGCGCGGCGAGACACGTCTCGAGCAGGCGCAGCGCGTCGGGCATGTCGGCGCGGCCGAATCCGATCCGCACGTGGGACGGCTCGTCGTAGACCGATCCCGGGAGCAGCAGCACCCCCTGCTCGGCGAGCCGCGCGCACATCTCATCGACGTCGGCGACGCCGCTGACGCGCGCGAACCCGATCGGGCTCGCGATCGGACGCACCCAGTCGAACGTGTCGCCGTGTCGCTCGAAGAAGTCGTCGAGCAGCGACAGATTCCGCTCCACGATCGCGAGGTTGCGATCGATCAGCGCCTGGCGGTTCCGGAGCGCGACCGCGGAGAGCACCTCGCTCGGCGCGCTCGAGCAGATCGTCGTGTAGTCCTTGAGCCGCATGACCGCCTCACGAATGGCCGCGTCGCGCGTGACGACCCAGCCGAGGCGCAAGCCGGGCAGCCCGTACGTCTTGGAGATGCTCCCGAGCGACACCGCGTGCGCGTCGAGGTCGCAGGCCGCCGGCAGCCGGTCGCGCGGATCGTGCTCTAGCTCGCGGTAGACCTCGTCGGATAACAGAACGAGCCCGCGCGAGCCCGCTAGCTCACTCACCCGCTCGAACGTCTCCCGGTCCATCAGCGTCCCGGTTGGATTGTGCGGCTGATTGACGTACAGCAGGCGCGTGTTCGCGCGCAGCGATCGCTCGAGCGCGTCGAGGTCGTGCGCCCACCCGTCCACGTAGCGCCGCCGCCACTCGCTGACTTCGGCACCTGTGCTACGCGCGAGCTCGAGCGCCGACTCGTAGCAAGGGGTCTCGACGATCGCGTGATCGCCGGCCCCGAGCAACGCGTGGTGGACGAGCAGGATGCCCTCCTCCGCGCACGAGGTGACGATCACGTCGTCGGGGTCGATGCGCTCGTACAGCGTCGCGATCGCCACGCGGAGCTCCTCCGCCCCCGGCGATTCGGTGTACCCGCACCATGTCTCGAGCAGGCGCGCGTGCGCGTCGGGCTCCAGCCCGAGCAGCTCCTCGATCGTGCGCGACTCGCAGTCGCTGCTGGACAGCATGTAGCGCGTCGTGAACTCGTACCGGGCGTAGTAGCGCTCGATTCGGAACGGCTTCACGTCCATCGTTCGATTATCCCGCGGCGCTGAATACCCCGAATTCCAGCCTTTCAGCGGCCGGACCGTCGCCACCAGACGCGTGAGTTTTTCGCAGGTTCTGCGTTATCTGTGTACGTCCACGACCTCAAGGAATGAGTACGAATGGTCAACAAACGTCTGATGAGCGGCATGGTCGCTGCTTTCTTCCTGGTGCTGGCATTCCCAGCGCTGGCCTCGGCGCACACCCTGTCGGTGTCCGCCACTACGCCTCAGTGCGTGTCGCCGGTCAACGGCCAGTACACGGCTACGGTGACGATCACCGAGTCGGCATTCAGCGGGACCACGGAGGTCATCCCCGCCGGCATCAACGTGTACGAGTCGTCCTCGAGCACGGACAAGGGCAACAAGGGGCTTAACCAGAACTACTTCACCCAGGGCGCCGTCGGCACCCAGACCGGGCCTGTGAGCTTCGGGCAGCCGACGGTGTTCACGTCGCCGTCGAACGGCTCAGTGGTCACGCAGCAGTTCACGGTCACGGCCACCCTGACCGAGATATACGTGCTCGGCAACAGCTACATGGGGTCGCCGTCGACGGTCACGATCACGGCGCCGAAGACCGGCTGCACGCCGCCTCCGACCTGCCCGACCGGGCAGACGCTTTCAGGCGGCAAATGCGTCCCGCCCACGAGCTGTCCCGCCGGCCAGACCCTGACCGGTGGCGTGTGCGTGCCTCCGACCAGCTGCCCCAGCGGGCAAGTGCTCTCAGGCGGTAAGTGCGTGCCTCCCACGAGCTGCCCGAGTGGGCAGACGCTCGTGAACGGCCAGTGCATGCCGCCGACGAGTTGCCCTAACGGCCAGGTCCTCTCAGGCGGCCAGTGCGTGCCTCCGACGAGTTGTCCGAACGGCCAGGTCCTCTCGGGTGGGAAGTGCGTGCCGCCGACCACGTGCCTGAACGGCCAGGTCCTCTCAGGCGGCCAGTGCGTGCCGCCGACCACCTGTCCCAGCGGCCAGGTCCTGTCCGGTGGCCAGTGCGTGCCGCCGACCACCTGTCCCAGCGGCGAGACTCTGTCGGGCGGCCAGTGCGTGCCTCCCACCTCGTGTCCGGCCGGCCAGACGCTGACCGGCGGCACGTGCGCGACCCCGGCGGTCGTGCCTCCCGCCAAGATCTATCCCGGCGTGTGCCGGGCGTCAACCACGGGCTACAAGGTCCGGGCCGGCCAGCAGGACACGATCATCGTGTCGGTCACCCGCCACGGGGTGGCGGTCTCAGGGGCCAAGGTGCGCATCACCATCCCGGGCGGCAAGACCGTCTCCCGGAGCACCGGCAAAAACGGCAAGGCGACGTTCATCGTCGCGCCGACGCAGAGTGGAACCATCTTCGTCCGCAGCCCGAGCTGCAAGGAGATGGTCAAGGTGAAGGTGTTCGCCGCCAAGGCGGCTACGGCAGTGCGGGCGCCGTCCTTCACCGGGTGACATGAGGAATCACCCTGCATCCAACCGCCGCGGCCTTCGGGCCGCGGCGCTCTGCGCACTCGCGATCATCGCCGCGCTCGCGGCACCGGCCGCCGGCCAGGCCGCGAGCGTCAAGCGCCAGGTGCTCTCGCACCCCGGATTCAAGTCGACCTGGGCCTACCTCGAGAGCGGCACAGACGCGTACGCCAGCCCGTCTGGCCACGCGCACGTGCTCGGATACCTGGGGCTGACCACGCAGGACGGGACGAGCGAGCTGCTGTTCGAACAGCAGCGAGTGATGGTCCACGGCGCCTGGTGGGTCCAGGTGCGGCTCCCGCTGCGGCCCGCCGGCCAGATCGGCTGGGTCCCTCAGCGGACGCTCGGAGCGCCGCAGACCGTGCACACCTACGTGGTGGTCTCGACCGAGAACACGACACTCACGCTGTACCGCAACCGCAAGGTGATCTTCTCGACGCGCGTCGGCACAGGCGCGCCCAGTACGCCCACGCCTCATGGGCAGTTCTACATCCGAGACCGCCTGACCGGATTTGGCGCGGGCAGCATCTACGGACCGCTGGCGTTCGGCACCTCCGCGCTGTCCAACGTCGAGACCGACTGGCCCGGCGGCGGTGTGATCGGGATCCACGGCACGAACGAGCCGTCGCTGATCCCCGGCCATCCCTCCCACGGCTGCATCCGCGTGCCCAACTGGGAGATCGTGCAGCTGGCCAGGCTGCTGCCGATCGGCACGCCGCTCACCATCGAATAAGGCACAGGCTCGCCTGGCCGCCACAGGCCAGGCGAGCCAAAAGCCGCGTCCGGACGAGTATCGTCAACGGGTGCGTGCAGGACGCACCCGGTCCGCGGAAAGGGCCACAGGCCCATGTCGAGGCGGTGACCCTCGACGCCTCCACGCGCGCCGGCGCTCTGATCGCGTCGGCGATGTCGGACGACCTGCGGCGCGCGCGTGCCCTGCTCGGGGCCGATCCCGCGCTCGCCCGCCACGACCTCGCGTGCGCCTGCGCCACCGGCGAGGCCGACGAGGTCTCGCGCCGGCTGGCGGCCCGGCCGGCCGCGGTGAGCGAGCCGACCGGCCCGGGCGGCTGGGAGCCGATCCTCTACGCCTGCTTCTCGCGGCTGCTGCGCGGCGACCCGGAGCGGGCGCCGGGGATCCGCGAGGTCGTGCGACGGCTGCTCGCCGCCGGAGCCGATCCAAACGCATCCTTCATCAAGGGCGACTGGCTCCAGGTCGCCCTGTACGGCGCCGCCGGGATCGCCGGCGACCCCGAGTTGACGCGGATGCTGCTCGAGGCGGGCGCCGACCCGACCGACGATCGCGAGGGCTACCACGGCAACGAGGTCCTCTATCACGCGTGCGAGTTCCGCGACCCTGCGTGCGCGATGCTGGTGATCGACGCCGGCGCCCGGCAGGACTTCGTCGACTACGACCTCGGGCGGGCGCTCAACTTCCCGAACGCCGAGATGGTCGAGATGTTCTGCACGCACGGCGCGAGGGCAGACGAGGGTCACCTGCACCAGGCCGTCTGGCGTCGGCGCCCTCCGCGAACCGTCGCGGCGTTGCTCGACGCCGGTGCGCCGATCGACGCGCCCGATCAGCACGGGCTCACCGCGCTCCGGGTCGCGGTCCGCTGGGGCGAGGACGAGGTGGCCGCGCTACTGCGCGAGCGGGGCGCCGACGCCGCGGCGATCACCGATGACGACTGCGCCCTCGGGGCGCTCGTAGCCGGCAGGAGCGAGGTCGTTCCCGGCGGTGTCGCACGCTCGCTGCTCGACGAGATGGTGACGATGTCTGTCCAGGGCGGCCATCTCGAGGCGATGCGCCGGCTGCTCGACGCGGGCGCGCGGATCGACGGCGACCCCGACAGCGATGAGATCCCGCTCGGCCAAGCGTGCTGGCGCGGCCGCGTGCAGATGACACGCGAGCTCGTGCACCGCGGCGCCGCGCTCGCCTTCCGCGGCGGCGGCAGCGCGATCGGCGCCGCGCTCCACGGCTCTCTCCACTGTCAGGAGCCCGAGGGCGGCCCGTCGATGCAGACGATCGACGAGATCCCGAAAGAGCCCTACGCGGAGATCGTGCGGATCCTGCTCGCCGCCGGTGCGACCGTCCCGGATCGGCTCGGCGAAGGCGGCCCGCGCGGGACGATGCTGATCGCCGAGCTCGGCGTCGACCCGCCGGCCTGAATCACCGTCTGCATGCGGGCCCTGGGTCCTTCGGCCCGGCGAAGTTGGGCCCGCGCCCGCGCACGGTGGGGCCCGCGGGCTCTTGCCCGCGGACCCCGGGCGCGGGTTACTTCAGACATGGCCTTTCAGCATGCTGCCCTGTCCTCAGAACGCGGTCAGGACACGGTCGAATGGGCAGGCGTGCTCGTGGTGGTCGCGGTCGTCATCGTGGCGGTGCTCCTCAGCGGCGTTCCGCAGGCGGTCGCGCGCGGCGTGAGTTGCGAGGTGCACAAGGTCAATGCGAGTACGAGCCTGATCACGATGTCGATCGGCGGCAACGACGCCGGCTTCGCCGACGACCTCAAGAGCTGCTACGAGAACCGAGCCAAGCTGCACTGGTCACAGCCCTGCAGCTACGAGGCGCAGACGATCAACACGAAGATCGCCGGCATCGAGCCGAACCTGATCGCCGACCTGATTGCGCTGCACCAGCGCGCACCGCACGCCCGCATCATCCTGATCACCTACCCGAAGCTGTTCGGAGATCCGCCGACTGGCAACGAGGGATGGATCACGGTCGCGCACATCTGCCTGACTCCGGCCGATCAGTCGTTCTTCAACCGGGAGGCGATCAAGCTCGACGACGCGATCTGTGCCGATGCTCAAGCCGCGGGCCTCGGCGCCGAATGCATCAGCGCCTCGGGCGCGTTCGCCGGCTGCGAGATCGGACAGAACAACCCGTGCGTGCAGCCACCCAGCTCGCACATCAGCGGCTCCACCGGACTCGGGATCAACCCCGGCGCCTACCACCCGACCGACCGTGGTCAGCAGATCCTCGGCCAGGTGATCAACCAGGAGATCCAGAACCCCCCGCCGGGGACCGGCCCACCCTAGGACACAGCGCGGGGGCCGGTTCGGCGCCTCATGGCCGTGGGAGCGGCAGCCGGTACAGCACGTGCGGCTGTCCGTGAAAGTCGAAGCCCTTCTCGAACGACATCCCGAGCTTGGCCATCACTCCCTGCGAGGCGACGTTGTCCTCGCGGGCGTAGGCGACGATGCTGTCCAACCCGAGCGAGGAGACCTCGGTGATCGCCTGGCGGCCGAGGGCGGTGGCGATGCCTCGGCGCCAGTGCGTCCTCGCGACGGTCCATCCGATCTCGACCTCACAGCCGCCGTCGATGATGCAGTACTGCGCGGCGCTCCACCCGATGCAGGTCTCGCCCTCCCACCCGAGCGACCAGCCGAAGCCGTGGGCGGCGCGATGCGCGAGCTTCCTGGCAACCATCTCCTCGCACTCCGCCGGCGTGAAGATGCCACTCGAGCGAAACCAGCCGGCGATTTCCGGGTCGCTCAGCAGCGTGCGATGGATCGCGGGCGCATCGCCGGCAAGCAGTGGGCGCATCTCCATTCCCAGTTCAGCGTACCCGCCAGCGGAGCCATGGTCCGCCGCCAATCCCAGCAGCACGGCGGGGTCAGGCCACGCGTAACGCAACCCGAAGGGGGAGCCGTTGAGTCTGCTCGACATCCCGGCCGGCGCCGGAACCGGCACACGCTCCACGTACCGACCGCCTCGCGCCTCGTAGAACGCCCGAGCGTCGAGATTCTGCTCGAGTACCCACAGGTACAACCCAGTGCTGCGCTCGGCGACGGCCCGAGCCGTCAACGCCAGCAAACCTCTCCGAGGATCGTATGAGTGTCGGGATCGGGCTCGCGGAGCCGCTCGGTCCACACCGCCAGGCGGTCCGCGTCGACGCCACCGTCCAGGAACTCATCGGAAAACGCCCCCCGGTAATGGCGGCGCCAGCTGTCGGCGTGGAGGGCGGCGATTGCGCCGGCGTCCGAAGCGTGCGCCAGGCGGAACCGCAAATCTACGGAAGGCCGGCGTGCGGCACGTCGACGATCGCTGTCAACAGGACCGCCTCGCGCGCGTCACGCCGGTGGGCCTCGAGGAAGTCGGGTGCGGCACAAACCAACAGCGTGCGGCCGTCGTCCCCGCCCAACCCGCAGGCGTAGCAGCCAAGCCCCTCGGGCGTATGTATCTCCTCGACGATCGTCCCGCCCGGCGCGATGCGGATACAGCGCCCACCCGCTTCGTCGGCCGACCAGAGGTGGCCTTCGGCGTCGAGGGTGCACCCGTCGGGGCCAACGGCGATTTGCGGGAGCATTTCCTGCAGCGGGCCGAGCGCCGGCGTCGGCGCGAGCTGTGCCCAGATGCGGCGATCCGTGAGGGAGCCGTCGCTCTGGATCGTGAACGCCGTGTACCTGCAACCGGCGGTCTCACCGACGATCAGCGTCCTTCCGTCGGGAGTGATCACCGAGCCGTTGGGAAACATCAGCTCCTCGGCGGCGACCGTCGCGGTGCCGTCGGGATCGACGCGCATCAGCGGCGCGAGCTGCGGGTCCGCGAACGCCATCAGATCAAAGCCGAAGCAGCCCACCCACGCGCGTCCCTGGTCGTCGACGACCATGTCGTTGAGCGAGGTGTCGGTGAACGCGCCGAGGTCCGCGTGGACGTTCACATTCCCGTCGGGATCGCGCCGGAGGACACGCTGATCCTTCATCGAGACGACCAGCAGCGAGCCGTCGGGCAACCACCCGAGGCCGGATGGCTGATGCTCAACCTCCAGCACGCGCTCCTCGGCCCCGTCGGTGCTGACGGTGTAGACCGCCTCGCGGTAGAAGTCCGAGACCCACCACCGTCCGTCCCGCCACCGCGGACACTCGAAGAACGCGCCGCCCTCGAGGAGCGGGGCAAGGGCTCGTTCGCTCATTCCGCCACGATATGCGATCCGGTGCTCGCGCGAGCGGTGCGCTCAGCGACCGGCCGTCCTCACAGGACGAACGGAATCAACATTTTCGTCCTCGCCCTGTAGCTCGGATAGGCGACAGGGAACGTCGCGGTCATCAGCCGCTCCTCGACCGTCGCGCTGTAGATGAAGTAGGCGCCCACGACCGCCAACGCGATCAGCAGGTAGAGGTTTGTGGCAAGCGCCGTACCCAGTACGGCGAGCAGGAGCCCCGAGTAGATCGGATGCCGGACGAAGCGATACGGGCCTGAGGTGACGAGCTCAGGCTCCTCCTTCTTTGTCATCGGCATTCCCCAGTTCCGGCCCAGATAGATCCGCGCCCACACCGCCAGCCCCAGACCGGATAGGAGCAGAACCACCCCGACGACCTGCAGGATCGGGCTGTGCACGGCGAGTGTGTCGGGCTTGAACACGCGCCCCAGCACTATCGCCACGATCACCAGCAGGCCCGGCACCCGAAATCGGCGGCTGCGAACAGCCTGCTTGGCGCTGGCGGCGGCGATCAGCCAGTACAGCCAGAACAGGCCCCACACGATCAAGATGACGGTTCTCAGGGGCATCGTCTACCGCGCCGTGCCGGACCGCGAAGCTCAGAGGCCGTGGAGGAACTCGACCAGTCCCTCGAAGTACGTGCGCTGATCGTCGTACATCGCGAGGTGACTTCCGTCCGGGCAGTATAGGTAGCGCCCGTGCGGGAGACGGGCGGCCATGTCCTCCATGTGCGCCGGGTCCATCGTGTCGTAGCGAGCTCCGATCACCAGCGTCGGCACCTCGATCGAGGAGAGGTCATCGAACCGGGTCCACTGCGCGAGCTTGGCGTCCTCGCTGATCCCGAGTTCGCTCGGCCCCTGCATCGAGACGTACACCGCCGGGTTGATGGCGGCGAAGGCGCGGTTCACCGGATCCGGCCACTCCTCGAGGGGGAGCCGGAGGACGTGGTCGACGTAGTAGTGCTCGTTGAGCAGTTCCATGTAGCGCGGGTTCTCGATGTCGCCGGCCGCCTCGAGCGATTCGATCTCGCCCAGTGCGTCCTGATCCATAGTGGGCTTCAGCACGTCCTGGGCGTAGGCGTTGTACGCGGGGACGTCGGACATCATGTTGGAGATGACGACGCCCTTCAGCCGGTCGGGATGCGCGAGCGCATACTCGATCGCGAGGATCCCGCCCCACGATTGCCCATAGAGCACGAAGCTGTCCGGCTCGAGGGCGAGCGCCTGCCGGACCTGCTCCACCTCGTCGACGAAGCGGTCGAGATCCCACAGCGAGCTGTCCTCGGGCTGGTCGCTGTAACGCGGAGCCGAGCTGGTCGTAGTAGTAGTACTCGACGCCGGCCGCCGGGAGATAACTGTCACACGCTTCGAGGTACTCGTGGGTCGCGCCCGGGCCGCCGTGGAGCAGAAGGACCTGCAGCGCGGGGTTGTTGCCGATCCGCTTGGTCCACACCTTGAACGTGCCGACCGGCGTCTCGATCGGGACCATCCGCACGCCGCCCGATGAGCGCATCGTCTCGCCCTGAGTAATCGAGGTACTCGCACACCGCCTTCATCGGCGGTAGCTGGGGTCGGTTCGCGCCGCGGGGATCACTGCGATCGGAGCCATCCTAGAGGTATCGCCCTGCGATCGCCGGGCTCGCGCCTCCGTGCCGTAACGTGGGTCCGGTGCTGACCTTTTCCGGAATGGCGCTTGATCGCGCCGCGTCGGAGCGACTGGACCCGCTATGGATTGCCAGACGCATCGAGGATCCGGCGAGCCGGGCGGTCGTGGCGAGCGCCGACGGCGTGCTGGTGACCAGCGATCCACCCGTGTCGCTGCTGCGCCTGCCGGTGCCGGCTCACACAAACGGTGCGACGGACGAGGCGTGGCCGGTGATGCTGGGAGTCGATGACGACGACGTCGCGCTGTTCGCCGTTGACTTCGACGCACAACCGCCGCAGGCGCGACGGCGCCTCACTGAGCGGGGCCGGATCGCGACGTTACGCGAGGCCGGGATGATGCTGGCGCCCGAGGAGGCGGCCCTTGCCGCCTACCTGGTCGCACTCCTCAACTGGCACCGTCGCCACCGGTTCTGCCCCGCGTGCGGCGCCACCCTGCTGGTCAGCGATGCCGGGTTCTCGCGCGCCTGCCCGGCGTGTGGCGCCCACCACTTTCCGCGCACCGACCCAGCCGTGATCGTGCTCGTCGAGCACGATCGGCGAGCGCTGCTGGGTCGTCAGGCCGGCTGGCCCCCCGGACAGTATTCGGTGCTCGCGGGTTTCCTCGGACCTGGAGAGTCACTCGAGGAAGCGGTCGTGCGCGAGGTCAAGGAGGAGTCCGGCATAACCGTCCACGACCCGCGGTTCGTCGCGTCGCAGCCCTGGCCGTTCCCGTTGTCGGTGATGCTGGGTTTCGAGGCGCACGCCGACGGCGGCGAGCCGGTCCCGCGCGATGGCGAGCTAGAAGACGTGCGCTGGTTCACTCGTGAGGAGGTCGGCGTGGGCCTCTCCGGCCGGAGCGCCGAGCTGGTGCTGCCTCCTGGCATTTCAATCTCGTATTTCCTGGTCGAGCGCTGGTTCCGCAAGACCGGCTGACCGCGCGGAGACCCATGACGGCGGCTCATCCCCGCGCGCGCCCAGACTCGGAGTTGAGCTGTTGTGAGACCTTGACGACCGCGGTGCGCTGGTAGAAGTCGACCGCCACGATCGCACCCGAGACGTGACGCTCGTCGGTGCATCGCAAGATCCGGGCGCGCAGGAACGCCGCCCGCCCGATCTGCGTGTTGAGAGTGAGGCTCGGAGGGAACGGGGGGATCCAGTGGTTGAGCAACAGCATCGGGCTGTCTGCATTGCCCCGGTAGCGAGCACACCTGAGTTGACCGGGGTGCACCGCGCCGAGCGGCGTGTCCTGGATGAACGAGAACGCGGGCATGTACCACGGCGGCGAGCCTCCTTTCACCTCCGCGAACACGACCAGCCGGTGATCGGCCTTGATCAGTTCGCCGAGCGTCGGGAGTGCCGAGTGGTCGTTCAGGGTCGCGACGTATCGCGTAAGCCCCGCCGATTCGAACGCCTGCGTGATGGTCGACGGCGGAACGTAATCCTCGACAATCACGACAAGAACCTGTTCGGGGTTCTCGCGCAGAAACGTCGCGATCCCATCCAGCTCGCGACCCAGCGGCTCCGCGCCGAGTTCGCACAGGGTGTGACACAGATACGGCTCCGACTTGCCTTTCAGTGTGCCAAGGCCGACACCGCCAGCGACGCGATCGGCGACTCGGAGCGCGCTCGCCGGCAACTGCTGGGCCACCTTGTTTCGATCTGACCCCTCGGCAGCGAGGTCAGTTCGCACACGGCCGGTAGCCGGGTCATATACGCCGTAGTGGATATCGATCAGAAATGCGCGGATGCCATCCTTTAGCTGACGAGCGATTGGATAGGTCTGGTTGGCGAAGTACCAGCCGGGCTCATCTGACGCGGCAAACGAGTTGTGCGTACCGGGAAAGATGACCTCGTTCAACGGGCGGGAGCACAACACCGGCGATCCATTGCACGAAGGCTTCGCCGTCGCACGCACATCGGCACCGCACGCTGTGCACAGCACGACGAGCAGTGCGACTGCCGATGCCGCTCTGACCCGCGCCACTACGTCGACTGCTCCCCCTGGATGATGCCGGTGACTCCTGCCACGGTCAGGGTCGCGAGCAGCCAGCCGAGTGCCGTGCACACCCATGTGAACACGGTCAGCAACACCCCGGCGGTGGTGCTTGCGTTCGGCGCCCAGTACGACGCCTGGTGCACGTTGATCAGCGGGACCACCGTGTCGATCGCATACCCCACAGGCTCGAAGCACGGATATTCGCTTGTGCACTTGGTCACGGGCGGCGGCCTGTGTCCCCCGGCCGTGGCCGTCACCGGAACGAACAGGTTCGCGTGGCGAGCCGCGAGCGAGAACACCCCGATCGCGACGACGAACACGGCGGCGAGCAGCAGCACCGCCCGCCAGGACTCGTAGCCGTAACGGATCGTCGCGTACAGCACGCGGTCCCACAGGGCTCGAACCTTCGTCGTCGGCTCGAACCTGCGTCTGTCGCGGCGCCGCGCGATCGCGACCGCGCGCGCCTCGGCGTCATGCCCCGAGCGGTGATACGCGCCGGCCAGTTCCTCGTAGGGGCCTGGCCCAAATCGAGCGCTCCCATCCTGGGCCGGCCACTGGCTGCGAATCCACTCGAGCCGCTCGCGCACCGTCACCGCCCGGTCGGCCTCGAGATCGCCGTACGAAAAGCCCTCGAGGTGGAGAAGTCCCCCCGCCGGCCAGCCACCGTTGGCGAGCGTCCAGGCCTCATCGAGCCCCCCAACTGTGGCTCTCGCCACCGTCGCCATTCCGGTCGGCACCCGCGCCGGCGCCCATCGCAGCCTTCCGGCGATGTTCGCGCCGGCCAGGCGCACGGCGCCGTGCTCGAATGTCGTCTGCTCGAGCAGCAAATCGCCTCCGACCTTCAGGCGCTCCGCGAGCAGCGCGCCTGCGGAGCTAACCAGTCGCGCGCGATCGAGCTTGACGTTCCCGTCGATCTCCGCAGACTGCAGGTTGACCGCGCACCCGCCCGTCGCGGCCGCACTGCCCATCGTCGCCACGAGGTCCTCGCCCAGGAGGTTGCCGGCGACCTTGATCCGCTCGCCCTGGAACGCGCACGTCGCACCCGCGAGCGACGCCTTCCGCAGGTTCAGGTTCGCGTCGATGCTCGACCCGAGCAACCACACCGTGTTGGTCGCCGCGAACTTCTCGTTGAATCGGATCGGCCCGCCGACGTGCATCCACTCGCCGAACAACGCACACTGCGCTCCGCCGGGCGCGTTGAGCGCTCCGCGCAGACTGGCGCCGCCGCACTGGAGCGCGCCGCCGATGTGAGCGCCGCGCAGGTCGAACCCGCCGGCCGTTGTCGACATCCGTTCAGCCAGCAGGTTGCCCCCAACCGTGAGCCGCTCACAGTTGAGCGCGAAGTTGGCGCCGTTTAACGCGGCCCTGCGGCAGTTGAAGTTGCCACCGACGCGCGCGCCGAGCAGCATCACCGTGTGCGCCGCGGTGAACCCTCCGTTGACGCGCAGCGACCCGCCGACGTCGATCCACTCGGCGATCAGCGAGCAGCGCGTCCCGTCGACAGCGTTCACCGCACCACCGAGGCTCGCGCCGGTGCACTGCAGGAGCCCGGAGATCCTCGCGCCGCAGAGGTTGATTCCACCGTCGGTGGTGACCAGCTTGTCCAGTAGAACGTTCCCCTGCACTTGCAGGTTCTCGGCGTTGAGCGCGAGCACCTTGCCCTCCAGCCGTGCCTCCCGCGCGACGAACTCCCCGTCGATCCGCGCCGCGAGCAGGTCCACCGGGCCGGCGAACCGCGACCTGGACAGGTTCAACACCGTGCTGACCCGGAGCGCGACGGCCGACAATCCGGGCAGGCGGCACCCGGCGAACCCGATTCCCGGCGCCGTCGCGCAGTTGAGGTTGACGGGCCCGCTGCTGTCGACGACGCATCGGTCCATCGTGAGCGGACACCGCAGCGTCTGGAACTCGAGGTCGATCTGGCCGTCGATCCGTACCAGTGAGAGTTGGACGCCCTTGGCGGACACCTGCCACGTCGGGTCGCCCAGCAGATGGCACAGGACCTCCGCGCGGAGCGATGTCGTCGTCGGATCGGCGGGATCCCCTTCGCCGGTCAGCGTCTCCCCAGCACCAGCCGCCTCGAGCAGCCGTTGCTCGAGCGGCGTGACCGGCTCCCCGACACGCCACTGCGGACGATCCACCGCGACGGTGCCGTCCGCCGCTGGGACTTGCCGATCGCCATCGCCTCCAGCTTCCAACGTGCCACCTTCCTCGGCCGCAACCGGCGCGCCGCGCCCACGCGCGCCACGAGTAGGTCCGCGCCGGCCCAGGCTACAGTGGCGTCGTGCGCACCGACGAGACGAGTGCAGACGTGGTCGGCGACGACGGCGAGCGCGAGAGCCAGCGACGGTTCCCGCTCTCGCTCACAGCGTCGGCAAGCCGTTCCCGGCGCAGTTCGCGATCGAGGAGCTGACCGGATGAGCGTGACGCAGGTCCTCGTTGATGGACTGGGCTTTCCGGAATCCACGCGGTGGCACGATGGACGTCTGTGGCTTTGCAATTGGGGCGCCGGTGAGGTGCTGGCCGTCGCGGCCGACGGCGAGCGCGAGGTAATGGCGCGTGTTGCGCCGAACACACTTCCGTTCAGCATCGATTGGCTTCCGGATGGGCGGCTGCTCGTCGTCGATGGTCCGCGCCGGCAGCTGCTGCGGCAGGAGTCGGATGCCAAGCTTGAGCTTGTCGCGGACTTGTCCGGCCTCAGTTCCGGGCCGTTCAACGAGCTGGTCGTGAACGCGGCGGGCAACGCCTATGTCAATGGAGGCGACGGGAGCATCGTCTGCGTCCGACCCGACGGCACCATCCGCGAGGTCGCGGGCGGCCTGAAGTGGCCCAACGGAATGGCGTTGCTCGACGACGAGCGGACACTGGTGGTCGCTGACTCACACGCCGAACAGCTCGTCGGGTTCGATGTCGGCGCCGACGGGACACTCTCGGGCCGTCGCGTCTGGGCAGATCTTGAGCACGCTCCCGACGGCATATGTGCCGACGCCGACGGCGCGATCTGGGTCGCAACCGTCCCCGGCAAGCGCTGCGTCCGGGTGCGAGAGGCCGGCGAGGTCCTGGGCGCGGTCACCGTCGATCGCGGTTGCTTCGCGTGCATGCTCGGCGGCGAAGACGGCCGCACGCTCTTCATCGCGGCGGCGCAGTGGCGCGGGATGGACGCGGCGATGAAGGAAGGACCAGGCCTGACAGGCCAGTTGCTGGCGGCGCCCGGCCAGCCTGCACCACACGCCGGCCGCCCGTAGCCCGCCGGCGACGCCGACCTCAGGTCAGTGCCCAGCGGGCGACAAGCTCAGCGTGCCGCTTCCTGCGCGCGCCGAGGGAGCTTCCAGCCCGGACGGACGAAGTGGCACGTGTAGCCGTTGGGGTAGCGCTCGAGGTAGTCCTGGTGCTCGGGCTCCGCCTCCCAGAACGGTCCCGCGGGCTCCACCTCGGTGACGACCTTGCCCGGCCACAAACCCGAGGCGTCGACGTCGGCGATCGTGTCCTCCGCGATGCGGCGCTGCTCGTCGTCGACGTAGTAGATCGCCGATCGATAGCTCGCCCCCATGTCGTTGCCCTGGCGGTTCTTGGTCGTCGGGTCGTGAATCTGAAAGAAGAACTCCAGTAGGTCCCGGTAGGAGATGCGGTCCGGGTCGAACAGGATCTCGATCGCCTCCGCATGCGAGCCGTGGTTGCGGTACGTCGCGTTGGGCGTGTCACCGCCGGTGTAGCCAACGCGCGTGCCGGTCACGCCATCGAGCTTGCGGATCAGATCCTGGACACCCCAGAAGCACCCGCCTGCAAGGATCGCCTTCTCGGTTGCAGCCATCTGTCTGCTCCTTCTCGTCATGGTTCCTTGGTCGCGCTCCACATATGGTGACGGAACGGTCTAACGGGCGGCGATTCAGATACTCCTTAGGATGTTGGGATGCGCGGCGTGCGGGACGGCGAGCTTCCGTCAGGGGTTGTCTCATTGCTGTTCTCGGACATCGAGGGCTCCACTCGGTTGCTGCAGCAACTCGGAGATCTGTACGGGAACGTGTTGGCCGAGCACGATCGGCTGTTGCGTTGCGTCTGGGCTGCCCACGGCGGGATCGAGGTCGAGCGGGAGGGGGACGCCTTCGTTGTCGCGTTTGATGATCCGAGCGCGGCGGTGCGGGCGGCGGTCGAAGCCCAGCGGGCGCTGGATGGGCACGGGTGGCCGCATGGTGGGAGTCTGCGGGTGCGGATGGGCGTGCATACCGGTTTGCCAAAGGTTCGTGACGGGCTCTACTGGGGACTCGACGTCCATTACGCCGCGCGGCTGTGTGCGGCTGCGAACGGCGCGCAGGTGTTGGTGTCCGAATCCACGGCGACGTTGGTCGATGTTCCGCTCGAGGATTTGGGACAGCACGCGCTGAAGGATTTCCCGGCGCCTCGACGGCTGTTCCATCTACTGGTGGATGGGCGCGGGAGCGACCTGTTTGCGCCCGTGCGGACGTTGCGAACGGGTCGCACGAACCTCCCGGATCAGCTTTCGAGTTTCATCGGGCGCGAGCGGGAACTCGATGAGGTGTGCGCGCTCCTGGCTGAGACCAGGCTGGTGACGGTCGTGGGTGCCGGCGGAGTCGGCAAGACGCGTCTGACGCTGGCCGCGGCCGCCCGATTGCTCGACGGGTCGGGCGATGGGGTGTGGTTGGTGGAGTTGGCGGCGCTACGCGACCCGGATCTGGTTGTCGTGGAGGTGGCGCGAGTGCTGGGCGTGTCCGCGCAGGCGGGACGGGCCGGCCTGGACTCACTCGTAGATGCCGTGAGGAACCGGCGCCTGTTGCTGGTGCTGGACAACTGCGAGCACCTCGTGCGAGCGGCGGCGGACCTGGTCGTGGCGCTCGCCGCGCGTTGTCCGGGGATCGTGACGTTGGCCAGTAGTCGTGAGCCGCTTGGGGTCCCGGGCGAGCGGGTCTACCGGATGCCTTCGATGTCGCTCCCCCGGCCGGACGAGCGGAGCCCTGAGGATTCTGAGGCGGTGCGGCTGTTCGTGGATCGCGCGCGTGAGCATCGTCCGGGGTTCGCGATCGATGAGGGCAACGCGGAGGCGGTGGCGATGGTGGTCCGCCGTCTTGACGGGATTCCGCTGGCGATCGAGCTGGCGGCCGCGCGGCTGCGTTCGCTCGGAATCGGCGAGCTGCAGGCGCGCCTGGAGCAGAGTTTCCGGCTCCTGACGGGCGGTTCGCGTACGGCACTCGAGCGCCAGCAGACGCTGCGCGCATTGTTCGACTGGTCCTACGAGCTGCTTTCCGCGCGGGAGCGGGCGGTGCTGTCGCGCCTGTCGGTGTTCGCCGGCGGGTTTGATCTCGAGGCGGCAGAGGCGGTGTGCGCGAGCGACCGTATCGACGAGATTGATGTGGTTGATCTGCTTGGGGCGCTGGTGGACAAGAGCCTGGTGCAGGTCGACGATCTCGGGCAGCGGTTGCGCTACCGCCTGCTCGAGACCGTCCGCGACTATGCCGCGGGCAAGCTTGCCGAGAGCGGCGAGCGGGAACGAGAGGCGATCCGCCGCGCGCACCGGGACTACTACCTCGCGCTGGCCGAGATCGCCGAGCCGCGGCTTGAGGCCCGGGACCAGCTTGAATGGCTAGAGCGGCTCGAGGCCGAACACGACAACCTGCGATCGGCGTTGCAGTATTGCCTCGAGGACGAGGATCCCGAGCTGGGCCTCCGCCTCGCCGCGGCGATGCATCTCTTCTGGCATATGCACGGACACGGCTCGGAGGGCGCGCGGGCGACCACGGCGCAGCTGGGACGGTCCGGGACGGGTGAGCCGACGCTTGTGCGGGCTCGTGCACTTGCGGCAGCCGGAGGGTTGCTATGCCAGGACGCCGGCGAGCTCGAGCCCGCGGCAGCCCACGGTGAACACGCGCTCGCGATCGCGCGCTCGCATAACGACGATCACGTCGCCGCTGAAGCGCTATCCGCGCTGGGATGGACGCGGATGCGTCAGGGGATGGCAGGCGAAGCGACTGCTCTGCTCCAGGAAGGAGTCGCCCACGCGCGCAGGGCCGGCGACCAGCAACTGCTTGCCAAGCTGCTCCATGGACTCGGTGCGATGGTGGTCAACACGGGCTCGTATCCCCGCGAGCTCCTGCAGGAGGCGATCCGGCTCCATCGTGCACGAGGCGATCGCATCAACGAGGCACGCGCCCTCGACTCGCTGGGCGTGGCGGCGCTGAACAACGGCGATGTCGGCGCTGCACGCGTCCATCTCGAGTCGGCGGCGCGCCTCGGGCGAGAGCTCGCGGTGCCCCGCATCAAGCTCAACACGCTCATCAATCTGGGTCTCGTCGCCTTCCTTGACGGCGACAACGCCCTCGCGCAGCTCTCGTTCGCCGACGCGCTTCCACTGGCCCGCGACACCGAAGAGCCGGCCGTGCCTTACGTGCTGCTCGGATTAGCTCTCACTACGGCGACCACCGATCCCGAGGAGGCAGCCAGGCTCCACGGCGCCGTCGACCGGCTCCTCGAAGAGTCCGGCGAGCACCTCGAGCGACTCGAGGCGCGACTACGCGAGGAGTCACGTCAACAGCTCAAAGCACTGCTCGGCGAGGAAAGCTTCCAAGACGCCATCGAAGTGGGACGCGCCCAGCAGATCGACGTGGTGATCAGCGCCGCCATCGAACGGTCACGTCTGCAGAATCCGCTCATCCCCGCTTAGTCTGCGCTCTACAGGTGGCTGTACCGCCCGCTCACGGCGTCCGACGCGGTACCTTTTCCGGGTGGCGACAATCGGCCCAGGTGAGCTTGTGAAGGTCGCGGGTCGCGGTCCCGATCTGGATGGGATCGTGTTCGACGTGCCGAGCCACTCGAAGGTCGTAGTGGCCGTCGTGGAACCCGGCCGCGGGCCGACGTTCCGCACGGTTCACCCCGCGGCGTTGACCGAGCGCGCGGAGGAGGGTCCCGACGATCGGGCATTACATCTTCTCCTTGGTCGGACGCCGTCGCCAGCCCATGACGCAGCACGCGGCGGGGGTCGCGGCGGGAGAGGACGCGCCGGCCACACGCGCGCGCCCACCCACCGCACCACCGGCCGGTAGCGAACTGAGCACCCGGGACCGCAAGCCCCTATTGCGGGTTCCCGGATCGCCACGACTGCGTCACGTGACGTTCACAGCGCCGGCGTCATAGCCGCCTAACGTGTCGGGCGGCTTTGATGGCGACCACCGGAGGCAGTACGTGCGAGGCTCATTTCGGGAGATGGCTCTGAGCAGGGGACGTCGCGCGGTAGCGCGAACGGCTGTAGCGGGCGCGATCTGCGCGACCGTTGCCCTCTGCGGCTCGGCCGCGGCGCAGGCCCGTGCGGGCTCGGGTCGAGCGGGAGGCAGCGGAGATTCGACCGCGTTCGTCCACCAGATCCGGTGGAGCTCGAGTTCGCCGGTGCCCGGGGTCACGCTGCTGAGCGGCGTCTACTCGGACGCGAGCGCGTCACCTTCTTGGACGGTGACGATCCAGGCTCCCGTGCAGAGCCCGTTCGGCGCCGGCACCGAGGATGCGGAAGCCGGCAGCTTCGCGTGGGCGAGCGCGACTGAGGCTTCGCTGACCGCGGACGGATTCGATCCGACCGCAACCGTGCTGCCGTGGCCACGCTACGTCGACGATCCCCGCGGGGTGATGGGCGTCCGAGTGCGCGTCGGCGACTTCGCGACCCAGGCGGATGCCAACGTCGAAGCTGCCACGCTCACGGCTGATGGGTTCGTGCCGCTCGTGGAGTGGAGCGGGTTCGACCCCCAGCCCGGTCCGGACGCTGAGCTCCTGCACGTCGCGGTCGTGGACCCGCGGCACTTCGCTGGTCAGGTGATTGCGTATCACGGGTCCGCGATCGCGAGCAAGGAGACGGTGCCGGCCGCGTCGGCGGCGCTGCAATCGGTGGCGGCGACGAACGGCGGTTTCTTCACGATCGACGCGCCGCTGGCTGCCGTCAACGGCGTCAACACCGGCCTGAGCGTCTACAACGGGCAGATCGAGTCGCTCGCCAACGGCGACCGCGCAGCGCTCGTGTTGGACGGTCGTCGCCCCGCCGAGATAGAGAACCTGACCTCGCTCGCGACCCTCCGCTCCGGCGATAGCGCGATCCGGATCCTCGGGGTCAACCGGCTTCCCGGCAGTGCCGAGGATTGCGGCGTCACCGGGTTTGCGCCGACAAGCCAGCCGCGGCAGAACACGCTATGTACCGGACCCAACGACATCGTGCTGTTCACTCCGATGTTCGGCGCACCGCTACCGCCGGCGCCCAGCTCCGGCCCAGCGGTGCAGGCGTTACTTACCGCGACGGGTCAGGTCGTGTCGCTCGGCACGCCCGGCGGAGCGCTTCCAGCCGGCGACTCCGCCGTGCAGGCGATCGGGTCCGATGCCGCGTGGTTGAGCGCCCACGCCCGGGTCGGGCAGCGGCTCAGTGTCCTCGAGCAGCTCCGGACGGCGCACGGTGCCCCGTTCCCGCTGCACCCGAACACGAGCGTGGCCAGCGCCGGTCCCGTTCTTCTCCGTGGCGGCCGTCCCGCTATCGACGCGTCCGACGAGGGCGTGTTCGATCCGCGCGATCTCAACGACTACACGTTCTCGGCTTACCGCCACGCGCGCACCTTCGTCGGGGTGGACGGCCGGGGTCGGCTATTGCTCGCGACCGCTGACGGGATCGCGGGCGTCAGCGCCGGCCTGACCCTTACCGAGGAGGCCGATGTGATGCGCTCGCTCGGCGCGGTCGACGCCATGAATCTCGACGGCGGTGGCTCGACCCAGTTCGCTTCCGAAGGTCAGCTGATCAACGACGCTTCAAGCTCCCCGCTCCGTCCGGTGGGAGACACGATCCAAGTCGTGCCATAGCCCGACGATCCACGTTTCCGGAGGTGGCTTCAGCGTGGGTTGCTCATACGCTGGTCGAGCGGTTCGGTGCTCGCCTGCGCGCGCAGGGCTCTGCCGATCACCAGTCGCTGGATCTCGCTGGTGCCCTCGAAGATCGTGTAGAGCTTGGCGTCGCGGTACCACTTCTCGACGGGGAAGTCCTTGATGTAGCCCCAGCCGCCCATGGTCTGGATCGCTTGCTCGCAGGCGCGCACGGCCGCCTCGGAGGCCTTGAGCTTTGACATCGACCCCTCGGCGTTCTCGAACGGACGGCGTTGGGCGGCCATCCAGGCGGCGCGCCAGGTCAGTAGCCGGGCGGCGTCGATGTCGGTCGCGAGGTCAGCGAGGGGGAAGGCGATGCCTTGGTTCTCGATGATCGGCTGCCCGAAGGCCTCGCGCCCGACGGCGTAATCGCGCGCGAACTCGAGCGCGGCGCGAGCGATGCCGATGGCCTGCGCGGCGACCATCGGGCGGGTGCGCTCGAACGCTCCCAGGGCGGCCGAGGTGCGCCGCTGAACCGCCGCCGCGGGCCCGCCTTCCTCGGCCGGGGCGACCGGTGTTTGGCCTTGCTCGGCTTCGCGGCCGCGAGCGATGCGCTCCTGAAGGCGCTCGGTGCCGCCGAGCAGGTGCTCGCCTGGTACACGACAGTTCTCGAGCAGAATCTCCCCGGTGTGCGAGGCGCGGCACCCGAGCTTGTCGAGCTTGCGGAGCATGGAGAAACCGGGTGTCCCCTTGGGGACGATGAACACGCCCTGTCCGCGGTGACCCGCGTCGGGGTCGACGGTGGCCACCACGACGTGGACGTCGGCGATTCCGCCATTGCCGATGAACACCTTGTGGCCGTCGATGACCCAGTCGTCGCCGTCCTGACTCGCGCGGGTCTGGATCGAGCGCACATCGCTGCCGCCGCTCGGTTCCGTCACCGCTAGGGCGGCAAGCTTGATGTCGTCGGGCGTGCCGAAGCACTGCGGTGCCCAGTCCGCGAGCTGCTCGTTGGTGGCGGCCTGGCGGATCGCCGCCAGTGCCAGCGCCGGTAGGACGATGGTCAGCCCGATGCCCGCGCATCCCCAGAACAGCTCCTCCATCAGGATCGGCAACGAGAGGCCGGTCGGATCCATCGAAAGCTGGGCGTAGAGCTCCCACCCGTAAAGGCCTTGGCGCGCGGCCTCCTGCAGCACCGGCCAGGGGAGCTCCTGGGCACGGTCATATTCCGCGGCAACCGGCCGGATCACCTCGCGCGCGAAGGCGTGCGCCTTGTCGCGCAGTGCAACGTGTTCATCGCTGAGATCGAGGGTGAAGCTCATCGGTCAGACTCCTCTCCGCTCGCGGGCGCTTGTAATCCTTCAAGCGCCCGGATCATCGTGGCCAGCGCGTTCCAGGCGGTAGGGAAGCCGGCGTAGACGGCAACCTGGCGCAGGACCTCGCGGATCTCATCCTCGCTCGCCCCCTGCCGTCGGGCGACGCGCACGTACACCCCGAGCTGCAGCTGCTCACCGAGGCAGCCGAGCATGGCTACCGTGCACAGCGCCCTCGTCTTCGGGTCGAGCACGTCCCCGGCGTAGACCTCGCCATACACGAAGTCCATGATGTAGCGGTGCAGCTCCGGGTCGAGCTGCTCGAGGTATTCGCGAGCCTGCTCGACGTTCTCAGGGCCGAGGAAGCGACCCGCGACTTCAGCTCCTGGCTCGCCCATCATTCTGCCCCCTGCCCGCCGACGTAGCTCGCGGCATCGAACGTGACGCGGATGCCGGTCGCGGCGAACTTCCCCACCATCTCGCCGTCGGCGAGCACGTCGGCCTCGGCCCACACGAGACGACCACCCGCTCGCACCACGCGGGCCTCCGCGCGGAGCGTGTCGACCTTCTTGGCGTTCACCGGGCGGATGAAGCGCGCGAAGATGTCAATCGTCGTGATCGCGCTCTTCTCGATCTCCTCGTCGTCGAGCACGGACGTCGTGGCCGCCGCCATGGCCGCGTCGGCCAGGGCCGTGACGACCCCGCCCTGGATGACCCCGAGTGGGTTGCCGAGCTCCGCGCGCGCGGCCATCTCATACGTTGCCTCGCCCCGGCCGAAGTCGACGAGGTCCATACCGAAGGTGCTCGACACCGGCGAGCGCAGCTCGCCGGATCGGGTCTTCTCCAACAGCTGATCAACGAAGCCGTGGCTCATCATCGCTCCCGTTCGCTCTAGGTTACTTTTCAGTAACGTTACCCTAGGGTAATGTCGCTGAAACGGATGAGCAAACCACCCGGCACCGCTCCGTCCGGCGAACGCCTCGCGCGCGTCGAACGCGAGCGCCTGATGCTCGGAGCCGCCGGCGAAACCTTCGCCACCCACGGATTTCACGGCAGCTCGATGGATGAGATCGCCCGCGCTGCCGGGATCACAAAGCCGATGCTCTACCGGTACTTCGGCTCGAAGGAGGGCCTCTACGCCGCCTACCTGCAGATGACCGGCCACGAACTCGTGGACAAGGTACGCGCGCCCGATACGCGCGGCGAGTCACCGCAAGTGCGTCTACACGCCGGGCTGCGGGGCTTCCTCACGTATGTCAGAGATCACCGCGCGGGCTGGACCGTCCTGCACGGAGAAACGGCGGCGCCCAGCGACGCTCAAATCGCCCGCGAAGTAGCCGAGCTCCGCGGACGGATCGTCCGGATGCTCACCACCCTGTTCGGCGACGAAGCGTTCGCGCACGCCTTCACCGGTGCCGCCGAATCCCTCGCCACCTGGTGGGTGAACCAGCCCAATCCGTCGATCGACGACGGGACCGCGATCCTCATGCGTATCGCCCAGGCAGCAACCAGCTTCGATCGCGCGCCCTGACGCGCTGTGGGTCTGGTCATTGCGGTCGGGTAGGGTGGGCGGCATGCGACTGTCTGCAGCGATGGGTATCGCCGTCACCGCCTTGGCGGGCCTCGTGGTCGCCTTGCCCGCGTTCGCCGACGCCAGTGCGCCACCGATCAAGACCGGGTTCTACTCGAGCCTGTTGGGAGTCTCCTCCAGCGACGTCGAGTTCCACGTTCGCCCGGGCGAGACGATTCCGCACCTGAGCCTCGGCTGCATGCCGGCCGATCCGAGCCTGACCCGGAGCACGAGCTACGCCAACATCGCCGTGGTCGCTCCTAAGTTGCAGATCCGGAATGGCCGCATCTCCTACCACGGCCCCGCCAAGGTCACACTCGACTACCTCGGAGCGCCGAAGATCGCCGAGACGACGCTGAACCTCACCGGCCACCACGTCAACGGGCCGGTCCGTCACTACACCTTCCAGGGCGAGCACCTGCAGCAGACGACCGCATGGAAGGGCACCGCGACGAGTCCCGCCTGCGCCCAGCTACCTCGCGGCGGCGGGTTTACGCTGTTCGGCCCAGTCCCGGGCGAGTAAGGCCAACGGACGACCGCCGCCCGATCGCGGTCGCCTCGAGTGCCGGCTCCGGGCGCCAAGACCAAGGAGCCGTGCGATGACCGAGCCGACTGACGTAATCGCCCCTATCGCGGTCGATTACCTGAACCTGGACAGCTTGTTCGCGCCCGAGGAGCTCGAGCTGCGAGACCAGGTCCGGGCGTTCGTCGATGCGCGGATCCGGCCGAATATCAATGCCTGGTACGAGGCCGCGCGCTTCCCGCGCGAGCTGGCTCCGGAGTTGGGAGAGCTCGGTCTGCTCGGAATGCATCTGGACGGCTACGGCTGCCCTGGGCGCAGCGCAGTGGAGTACGGCGTGGCCATGTTGGAGCTCGAGGCAGGCGACTCGGGTCTGCGTACGTTCGCGAGCGTGCAGGGGTCGCTGACGATGAGCGCGATCCACAAGTTCGGATCCGAGGCGCAGAAGGAGCAGTGGCTGCCGGGCATGGCGAAGGGCGAGCTGATCGGGTGCTTTGGCCTGACCGAGCCGGAGGCCGGCAGCGATCCCTCGAGAATGCAAACGGTCGCCCGTCTTGACGGGAACGAGTGGGTGCTGGACGGCGCTAAACGTTGGATCGGCCTAGCCTCGATCGCCGACATCGCAGTCATATGGGCCAACACCGACGACGGAATCCGCGGCTTCCTCGTGCCGACTTCAACCCCGGGATTCACCTCGACCGTGATCGAGCCAAAGCTTGGGATGCGCGCCTCGATCCAATGCGACATCGTGCTCGAAGGAGTGCGGCTGGGGAGCGAAAACGTTCTTCCCGGAGTGACCGGCCTCAAGGGCCCGCTGGCCTGTCTCAACGAGGCTCGCTACGGGATCATGTGGGGTGCGCTCGGCGCGGCCCGAGACTCCTACGAGGTAGCGCTCGCCTATGCCCTTCAGCGCCACCAGTTCGATCGGCCGATCGCCAGCTTCCAGCTCACGCAACAGAAGCTCGTGGACATGGTCCTCGAGATCCAGAAGGGCCTGCTCGTGGCCGTGCACACAGGGCGCCAGAAGGACGCCGGCACTCTGCGTCCCGAGCAGATCTCCTTCGGAAAGCTCAACAACGTGCGCGAGGCGATCGCGATCTGCCGCGAAGCCCGGACGCTGCTTGGTGGAAACGGAATCACACTCGACTACACGCCGATGCGCCACGCCAACAACCTCGAGGCCGTCCGTACGTACGAGGGAACGGACGAGGTGCACACCCTGATCATGGGGCGCGCAATCACATCGATCCCCGCCTTCACCTAGGCCCAAGCGCTGCCAGAAGAATCCTGTTGGATCGCCTATCTCTACATCTCGACGACCGCGTTCCTGTTCGGAGCCCAGCTCGACGCGATCATCCGCGCCCAGTCCACGGGAACACTGTCCGGCATCGAAGTCGACCCCTCGCACCGTTCCCGGGACACACCAGCGCACACCACCGCGAGCTGACGTCGCCCCGGGCCAGAGATGCTCGATCAACCAGCATCCTCCATCCTGTGGAGATGCACCAACGGACGGACCTCCACCACGCCGCCAAGCCGAGCCGCGGGGCAGCGAGCAGCGATCTCGAGCACCGGATCGAGACTCTCCGCTTCGAACAGGTAGAAGCCACCAAATACCTCCTTGGTATTCGCAAACGGCCCGTCCGTGATCAACGTCTCGCCGCCCTCGACGCGCACCGCGCTCGCAGTCTCGATCGACTGCAGCTGAGCACCCCCGATGTAACCCGGGAGCTGGGCGATCTCGAGATACTCGCGAGTCAGCCGCTGCAGATCCGCGGCACTCAGCCCGTCGTAGGTGCCCGCCTTCTCGTAAACCAACACTGCGAACTGCATACGCCCTCCTCAAGATTGTTGTCGATCCTACGACGAACAGACACCGCCGCAGGGGACAGGCCCCCCGGTCGGCGCGTCTCAGGCTGCGGTGCGGTTGACGACGGCGCGGAGGGCTTCGTCGATGATCGTCGCAGCGAGGTCGATCTCGTCCTCACTGACGGTGAGCGGCGGCGCCATCCGCATACAGCTTGCTTGCCCACCCGTGCTGCCGCGGACGAGGTTGATCGACAGGCCGCGGCGTTGGCACTCGTCGGTGAGCGCCAAACCGAGTGCATCTGCGGGCTCGCGCGTCTCGCGACTCACCACCAACTCAAGCCCGCACAGTAACCCCAGGCCACGCACGTCGCCGATCTGCTCGTGGCGCTCCTGCAGGTCTCCGAGGCGCTCGAGCAGGTACTGCCCACGATCACGGGCGCGATCAGCGAGGTTCTCCTCCTCGACCACGTCGAGGACCGCCAGCGCCGCAGCGGCCGGCATCGGATCCGAGACATGCGAGGTGACATGTGTGAACCCTCTCGCAAAACACTCCTGCTCGATCGCGGCGCTCGTTATGAGCGCGCTGATCGGGACGCCGCCGCCGAGCGTCTTGGAGAGCACCAAGAGGTCCGGCACGATCCCGTAAACCTCAAAGCCATACATCGCGCCGAGCCGACCCAGCCCGGTCTGGCACTCATCCAATATCACCAGCATGCCCCGCTCGTGCGCCAACTCCGTCAGCCGCACGAAATACCCGGGCGGCGGCACGATCACCCCTCCGGCTGACAGCACAGGCTCGGCTACCACCGCAGCCGGCGAGCCAGCCGATACCTGGTCAAACAGGTCAAAGCCCGCCTCGAGGCAACTGCAGTCGCAGACCTCGTCGCAATGACGGATCGGACACCGATACGCGTATGGCGCCGGCAGCGCGAAGACGCCTGGAACAGGCGGTCCGTAGCCATGCCGGCTCGACGCATAGGTGACCGCCGACGCACCTCCTGTGACGCCATGCCAGCTGCGCGTTAGCGAGAGCACCTCGAAGCGCCCGGTGGAGAGCTTCGCCATCCGCAGGCCCGCCTCGATCCCCTCACCCCCGGTCGACAGCAGCATCACCCGGCGCAAAGGCTCCGGAAGCGTCGCGACAAGCCGCTCCGCCAGTGCCAGCACCGGCTCCGACAACATCCACGAGTTCAGGTGCAGTACATCGCGGCAGGCGCGCTCGATCGCCGCGACCACGCGAGGGTGGTTATGACCGATCGTCGCACAGATCTGACCCGCGGTGAAATCCAGCACGCGCCGGCCATCAACGGTCTCGACGAACGACCCCGACGCCCGGCCCACGACCCCGTCGACGAACTCCCCTCCGTACCGAACCAGCAGACCAACACGATCGTCCATCGGCGGCAGGCCACGCGCCTTCGCATCGTGGCTCGCCGCATTCACTCGTACATCGCTCCGTCGGTCACCTCTCGGTCCCCGACAGGGTGCGCAAGCGCAACCCGGACCGGGGTTTCCGGATTTGGTCTGCGCATCTGAAACCCTGTCTCAGGCTTGACATACATCGTCAGGATGAGCTCATGCTCGCTCTCATAAAGGTCAGGCGCGAGCACGCGGCCGTCGGCCCGGCGACCGCCGGCGAACGTCTGCTCTGTCACGCATACCCGCAGGACGGCGTCCTCGGGCTTGAGCTCGACAGCTTGGTCCAGGTGCCACGAGGACGCCCGGATTCCATCGCGGGTTGCGCGCAGTGGCCGGCCGTCGGTCTTCGCTACGTACGACCACGTGCCACTTTTGGCGTTCTGCTTGACGACGACCGTCAGCAGGTTCGGCGGGAGCCCACGTCCGAACAGCGCCTCAGTGTCGGACTGGGCGAGCAGCCGCCAGCCCGCGAGCTTCCCGTCGAGTTGTGCGGCAAGCGCGCTCACAGCCGGCTCGGAGGGGTCAAGCCGCTTGGGCGGCCGCTCTAGTAGGAGCGGCGAAAACGGCAGCCCCGCCCCATCGCTGACAAACTCGGGTACCCGTGGCGCCGGGAGCGGCTCGAGCACGGCGCAGCGTTGCCAGTCGCGCCCGCTGGGCACGCCGCGCGCGCGCGCCACGAGTCGGGAAAGAAGACCATCGTCCCGGTTCGCCATGGCAACCAGGCTACCGCCGTGCTGTTCGCGGTGTCTGCCGCGCGGCAGAGTGGGCGCTACGTGTAAGGCAACATCGGCAGCTGCATTCGTCCACTCGGCTGGCGGGCGCTCTGACGAGCCTGGCAGTACGCGGCCAGCTCGTCGTAGACGGCGGCGCCGCACACGCGCCGGAGCTCCGCCTCCAAACTCACGTACACCGGCTGATCGGCGCTGAACGCGTCCTCATGCTCGGTGCACCACCAGTCGATGATCCCTTCCCCGCCCCAATCGGCCGTGCGGGATGCGCGGACCTGTGTGGTCTTCGTGTCGTCGTCGATGTCGAAGAACAGCGGGACCTGCCAGCAGATCTGCGGCTTCCAGTCCATCGGATTCTCGCCGCGGCGTAGCGCCGCGACGTGAAACGCGCACCCAGCCCCGCCGGCGTGGTCGATCCCGTTGTGGAATATGCACGCGCCCTGGTAGAGGCGGGTGTGGACGCTGTCGCGCTTGAACCGCGCCTTGCCCCACGGATCGCGGCCGCCGCGCCGCAGCGACACCTGCCGGTTCTGCCAGTCATCGTCGGTCATCTGCGCGACGCGTCCGCGGATCATCTTGAGGTCCTCGCCGCCGGGCAGGTCGCCGTCGCCCTTGTAGATCTCCACGCCGTCCACGCAGCAGCCGCGGGCGCTGTGCTGCTGCCTGGTGTCCGGGCATCCGCGACCCCAGATGCACCGGTAGTTCGACAGGAGGAATGTCAGGTCGAACTCCCAGCTCCACCCGTCGCTGTCTCTGAACGTAACCGTTTCGCGCGTGAGCATCAGGATCTCCCTCCGTCAACGACCCGCAGCCGAGACGCCGACGATATCGCCCGCCGCCCTGTTTCTGCGAGCATCGTGGTGTGGACCTGCTCCCGTTCGACGAGACTCGCAGTCGTCTGCGGGTACTTGGCCGCGCCTATTTGGGCGTGAAGGAGATCCCGGTCGACCGGATCGTGGGCTCGGTCGACCGCGAGAAGGATTTCGACCGCGATTTCAGACCGCGCCGACGCCTGTCCCGTAGTCGACTAGCCGGCGTGCGGCGGGCGTTCTCGGACGGCGTCGTCCCTCCAATCTCGGTGTTTGAGGTGGGCGGCGCCTATTTCGTCGAGGACGGTCACCATCGGGTTGCCGTGGCCCGCGAGCTCGGCGCGGATTTCATCGACGCCGAGGTCACCCGGCTGCAGACCAACTACGAAGTGTCGTCGAGCGTCGATGTCGCCCAACTCGTCCACACCGAGCAGCAGCGCATCTTGCTCGAGGAGACCGGGCTCGGCCGCGCCCGGCCTGACGCTGTCATCGAGTTCAGCCTGCTCGACGGGTACTCGCAGCTCCTGGACATCATCAAGGCCCACGGATACAACCTTGCCCGCGAGCGCGGCACTGTGCCCACGCCGGAGGAAGTCGCCGGCGACTGGTACGACTCCGCCTATCTCCCCGGTGTCCAGGCCGCCCGGGATGAGGGGTTGGCGCAGCGATACGAGTCCTGGGGCATGACAAACGCCGATCTCTTCCTGTGGCTCTACCAACTGCTGCGGGATCTCCGGGCTTACAACGCCAGCGCCGACTTCCACGCGGCCGCTCGCCAGTCAATGCAGATCAGATTCACTCGCGAGCAACGCCGGCACCTGGAGCGCGAGGGGCGACGACCATTGCCCCGGCGCGGCGACTGAGACCTGCGCCGCCGGCGTCAACCGCCGACGCGGATCATCTTCTTGTTCACGAACTCGTCCGCCCCGTAGCGACCGAGCTCGCGCCCGAACCCGGAGCGCTTGACGCCACCGAACGGCAGCTCCGCCCCCTCGCCACCGACGGCGTTTATGAACACCATCCCGGCATCGATCTTGTCCGCCACGCGCTGCGCCTGCTCCGGATCGTCCGTCATGACATAGGAGCCGAGGCCGTAGGGGGTGTCGTTTGCAAGTCGGACCGCCTCGTCCTCGTCGGCGGCCCGGAAGACCTGGGCCACCGGGCCGAAGAACTCCTCCCGGTACGCATCGTTGTCGGGCGTGACGTCGGTCAGCACCGTGGGCTCGAAGAAGTTGCCCTCACGACCCCCGCCGGCGACCAGCTTCGCGCCGTGTTCGACGGCGCGACTGACCTGGTCCTCCAGCCGATCGGCGGCCGCGGCCGATGACAGCGGGCCGATCGTGGTCTCCTTGGACTTCGGGTCGCCAGGCTTGACAGCGGTCAGCGCGGCGGTGAACTTCTCCAGGAAGGGCTGGTAGAGCTCGTCGACGACGATGAAGCGCTTGCCGGCGTTGCACGCCTGCCCGGTGTTCTCCAGACGAGCGTTCACGGCGGCCTCGACCGTTTGGTCGAGATCGCTCGTTTTCAGCAGGATGAACGGATCCGACCCGCCGAGCTCGAGCACGACCTTCTTCAGGTTGCGTCCGGCGATCTCTGCCACGGCGGCGCCGGCCCGCTCAGAACCGGTGAGCGACACGCCGCGCACGCGTGGGTCGGCGATCACCCACTCGATCTGCTCGTTGGTCGCGTAGATGTTGATGTAGGCCCCGTCGGGGAACCCGGCCTCCCGGAAGATCTCCTCCATCGCCGCGGCCGACTCCGGGCACTGCGGGGCGTGCTTGAGGAGGATCGTGTTGCCGATCACCAGGTTCGGGCCGACGAAGCGGGCCACCTGGTAGTAGGGGTAGTTCCAGGGCATGATCCCGAGCAGCACGCCGACCGAGCTGCGCCGCACGAACGCCGAGCCCTCTCCGCCGAGCAGGGTGATCGGCTCGTCGGCCATCAGCGTCTCGGCGTTGTCGGCATAGAAGTCGTAGATCGCCTTGCAGAACTCGACCTCGCCGATCGCTGCCTCGATCGGCTTGCCCATCTCCCGCACGATGATCTCGGCCAGGCGCTCGCTCTGCTCGGCATGCAGCTCGCCCACGCGACGAACCAACGCCGCCCGCTCGGTCACCGTCGTCGAGCCCGACCACTCGCGGTGGGCCCCGTCGGCCCTCGCGATAGCCGCGCGCAGCTCATCGTCGGTGATCGACGGATACTCCTTGACCGTCTGACCCGTAGCCGGATCGACAACCGCATAAACGCTCATCTTGTCTCCTATCGCTCGAGCCCGATTAGTTGGCCCGACAGTGCCGCCGGTGGGGATCGAACCCACGACCTTCGGATTAAAAGTCCGCTGCTCTGCCAGCTGAGCTACAGCGGCGTGACGTCCATGATCGCGTACCGGCCGTGTGTACCGCCGGGACGGGGCCGTTAGTGCCGGAAGTGGCGCCGGCTCGTGAACACCATCGCCGCGCCGGCGGCGTCAACGGCCTCGACCACCTCGTGGTCTCGAACCGACCCGCCGGGCTGAATGATCGCGATCGTGCCCGCCGACAGCGCCAGCTGCGGGCCGTCGGCGAACGGGAAGTAGGCGTCGGAGGCGAGCACCGAGCCGTCCAGGCTCGAGCGCGCTTTCTCGATCGCCAGGCGCACGGAGTCGACGCGGCTCATCTGGCCGGCGCCGATGCCGATCGTGGCGAGGTCGCGACTGATCACGATCGCGTTGGAGCGGACGTACTTGCACACCTTCCAGGCGAAGGACAGCTCGCCCCACTCCGCCTCGGTCGGCGTGCGCTGCGAGACCACCTGCATCTCCGAGCGCTCCTCGAGGTCGTAGTCGCGGTCCTGGACCAGCATGCCGCCGACGACCTGGTGCAGGTGGGGGTCGATCATGTCCGGGTTGCGGCGCTCGCGGTCGTCGAGGATCCGCATGTTGCGCTTGGACTCGAGCACTTCGAGCGCGCCCTCGTCGTAACCGCGGGCGAACAGCACCTCGACGAACTGGCTGCTGATCGCCTCGGCGAGCGCGCGGTCGACGCGCCGATTGAGGCAGACCACGCCACCGTACGCCGACAGGGGATCGCACTCGAACGCTTTCTGATAGGCCTCGGCCGCGGTCTTGCCGACGGCCACGCCGCACGGGTTGTTGTGCTTGATGATCGCGCACGCGGGGATCTGGAACTCGCTGATGATCAGCCGGCCGGCGTCCAGATCCAAGAGGTTGTTGAACGACAGCTCCTTGCCGCCGAGCTGGGAGATCATCGAGAGCACATGGGTCCGCGCGCCCACCTGCGAGTAATAGGCGGCACGCTGGTGGGGGTTCTCGCCGTATGGAAGCTCGAGCACCTTCTCGAACGCGCGCACCATCAGCGCCGGGAAGTCCGCGCCCTTCTCCTGGAACCAGCGCGCGATCGCCGTGTCGTAGCGCGCCGTGTAGGCGAACGCCTCGGCGGCGAGGCTCTCGCGCGTGGTCGGCGACAACCTACGGCCGGACTCGCGCAACTCCGCGAGGATCGCGTCGTAGCTCTCGGGGCTGACTACCGGCGCGACGAACTGGAAGTTCTTGGCCGAGGCCCGGATCATCGACGGTCCACCGATGTCGATGTTCTCGATCACCTCGTGGTCGTCGACGCCCCGGCGCGCGGCGGTTCGCTCGAACGGGTACAGGTTGACGCACACGAGATCGACGAACTCGACGTCGTGATCCTCGGCCGCGTGCATGTGCTCGGCGTTGTCGCGCAGCGCCAGCAGCCCGCCGTACAGCTTCGGATGGAGCGTCTTGACGCGACCGTCCATGATCTCCGGGAACCCCGTCAGGTCGGAGATCTGGCGCACCTGGAGCCCGGCATCGGACAGCTCGCGCGCGGTCCCGCCGGTCGAGACGATCTCGATCCCGAGCTCGGCCAGCCCCCGAGCGAATTCGACCAGCCCGGTCTTGTCTGAGACCGACAGCAAGGCCCGACCGACCTGGACGTCCTCGGAGGCGACCGGCGCAAACCGGTTCGCGCGCGATGTTCCCTGCTCCATGACGCCTCGACTCTATCGCTCGATCACGACACGGCGCGGATTGGCCGGATCGAAGCTGACCGCCCCTCGCGCGATCAGCCGCACCGCCTCGGGCAGCAGCTCGTGCTCGATCGGGTGAAGCCGGTCGAGCACCCCCTCGGCATCCTGAGCCTCGGGCAGCGCGACCGCCTGCTGCAGGATCACCGGACCGCTATCGACCCCGCCGTCGACGAAGTGGATCGTGACCCCGAACACCTTGACTCCGTAGGCGAGCGCGTCGTCGACCGGCGTCATCCCCGGGAACGCCGGCAGCAGCGCCGGGTGGACGTTGATCACGCGCTGCGGAAACCGCGATAGGAAATCGCTCGAGAGCAACTGCATGTACCCCGCGAGCACAACCAGCTCGACGTCGAGGGCGAACAGCCAATCCGCCATCGCCTCGTCGCGCGCCGCCCGGCCCGCATACGAACTGCCCGGGAAGGACCTGGCGGCGACGCCGGCGGCGCGAGCCCGCTCGAGCGCCCGTGCGCCCGGCTTGTCGGACGCGGCGGCGACGATATCCACGCCCTCGCGGCCGTGAACTCGATCGAGCAGCGCCTGGAAGTTGGTGCCTTCGCCTGACGCCAGGACGGCGACGTTCATGCCGCGCGTAACTTCGGAAACCTGCCTCCGGTGGAGCGGAGCTTGCCGTCCTTCAGCAGCTGGTCGACCCGCCCGAGCACCTCGGTCGAGCGCAGATGGGCGAACGCTCCGTACGCCGCGAGGCCATCGTACGCGTGCTGAGCGATCACCTTGGAACGGCCACCGCGGAGGATCTCGACCGCGCGCGTCCGGCCGACCGGTGGCGCCGCCGAAACAACCACGTCGAGGATCGCGGCGTCCAGGTTCCCGCCGGCTCGTCGATCAGGCGCGGCCGGCGAGCTCACGGGCGCGGCCACCGGCGGCGAGCACACATCGCAACACGCCACCGACGGCGCCGCGCGTGACCGGTCCCCGAAGTACGACAGCAGTGCCTCGCGACGGCAGGTCGACCCCTCCACGTAGCCCCACACCGAGCGGTACTGGTCCCAGCGCGCGCGCTCGGCGTCGCGGGCAGAGCCGAGGCACGCCGACAACGCGCTCCGATCCCACTCCCGCACCATGACCCCCGCGGAACGGTCAGGCGGAGCGGGCTGCGGCGCCACCAACCCGGCACGAGTCAGATGGCCGATCACCGCTCGGACCGTCTCCTCGTTACCACCCGGCCCCACGTCCGCGGCCAGCTCGCGGACCCCGACTTCGTAGCGCCCGTCGAGCCCCGCCCACCGCAGCCGCTCGGCGACCCGCTCGAACACGCCGGCGTCGAGCCGTGAGCGCTGAATGAAGAACACGTGCAGGCCCTTGTCGCGCTGCTCGGCGAACAGCAAACAGCGCGCCGGCGCGCCGTCCCGCCCGGCCCGGCCGGCCTCCTGGTAGTAGGCCTCGAGCGACCCGGGAACGGTGGCGTGGCAGACGGTCCTCACATTCGCCTTGTCGATTCCCATCCCGAACGCGTTGGTCGCGACGATCACCCGGGCCTCGCCGGACATGAACCTTTCCTGGGTCGCGGCCCGGACCGCTCGCGGGAGCCCGGCGTGGTACACCAACACCTCCTCGCGCAGCGACCGACCGAGGAAGCCGGCCACCTCCTCGCTCGCGCGGCGCGTGCCGGCATAGACGATCGCCGGCAGAGCGGGGTCGGCCGGATCCGATTCACCGAGGGCCGCGGCAAGGCGCCGGCGCTTGTCGACCGCGGTCCCGCACCGGACGACCGCAAAGCTCAGGTTCGGGCGATCGAATCCCGTCGTGATACGAACCGGATCGCGGAGAGCCAGCCGGCGCGCGATGTCGTCGGCGACCGTCGGCGTAGCGGTCGCGGTCAGTCCGATCGTCGCGCGCGCACCGACCCGCCGGGCGGCCTCGGCGAGGAAGAAGTAATCGGGGCGGAAGTCGTGGCCCCACTGCGAGATGCAGTGCGCCTCGTCGACCACGAACAGCCCGACCCGGGTCCGCGCCACCGCCTCTGCGAACCGGGGCGAGGCGAACCGCTCGGGCGCCACGTACAGCAGCCGCACCTCGCCGGCGCCCGCTCGCTCCAGAGCCTCCATATTGGCGGCCCAGCCTTGCTGCGCGTTGACCAGCTCGACGCGCCCCGGCGCGACGTCGCGCAGCGCCTGCACCTGGTCCTGCATCAGCGAGACGAGCGGCGAGACCACGAGCGTCAGGTCCTCGCGCATCAGCGCAGGCAGCTGGTAGCACAGCGACTTGCCCGCGCCCGTCGGCATCACCACGAGCGCGTCGCGGCCCGCGAGTGCGGCCGTGACCGCCTCGGCCTGACCAGGGCGGAAATGCTCGAAGCCGAACAGCCGCCGGAGCGCTTCGCCGGGATCCATGAGCGCCCGACTGTAGCGGCGCGACCGGCTGTCTCCCGGCGGATCTACGCCCTGACGAGCGGGAGCTCGAGGGCGTCCTTGCCGAGCGCGTCCTCGGTGCCGGCGAGCGGATAGGAACCGGTGAAGCACGCGTCGCAGTGCGCGTCGCTCGACACGCCGACGGCTTCGTACACGCCTTCGAGCGACAGGTAATGGAGCGAGTCAGCGCCGAGCTCGTCCGCGACCTCGTCGACCGTCCGCCCGTGGGCGATCATCTCCTCGCGGCTCGACATGTCGATCCCGTAGTGGCAGGGATGCTTGATCGGGGGCGCCGAGATCCGCAGGTGGATCTCCGCGGCGCCGGCGTCGCGCAGCATCTGCACGATCTGGCGGGTCGTGTTGCCGCGCACGATCGAGTCGTCGACGACGATCAGCCGCTTGCCCGCGACCACCTCGGGGAGCGGGTTGAATTTGAGCCGCAGACCATGCTTGCGCAGCTCCTGGCCGGGCTGGATGAACGTCCGGGCGACGTAGCGGTTCTTGATGAAGCCGTCGTCCTGCGGTAGCCCGGCCGCGCGCGCGAGCCCGCGGGCCGCCGGGTTGCCCGAGTCGGGCACCGGGATCACGAGGTCGGCGTCGACCGGGGCCTCGCGCCACAGGATCTCGCCCATCCGCCCGCGCGCGACCTGGAGCACCGTGCCGGCCATCTTCGAGTCGGGCCGTGCGAAGTAGATGTACTCGAACACGCAGAACGCCCGCCTCTCGCCACCGGCCACCATCCGCGTCTGCACGCCGCCATCGGTCAGCGTGACCACCTCGCCGGGCAGCACCTCGCGCAGGTACTCGGCGCCGATCAGGTCGAACGCGCACGACTCGCTCGCCACGCAGTAGGCCGCCTGGCCGGTGTCCTCGTCCACGATCATCCCGAGCACGAGCGGGCGCAGACCGTGTGGATCGCGGAACGCGACGACCGATTCGTCGGTCAGCACGACGGTCGAGAACGCGCCCCTAAGGCGCGGGAGCACGTCGGCGATCGCGTCTTCGATCCGCTCGGCGGGGTGGGTCGCGAGCATCGCGGCGATGATCTCCGAGTCCGATGTCGAGCTGAACGGGATGTCCTGCTCGCGCAGCTTCGCGTGAAGGTCGACCGCGTTGATCAGGTTTCCGTTGTGCGCGAGGGCCAGCGTGCGCCGGTCGTCACGGACGATCGGCTGCGTGTTCTCCCAGGCCGAGGAGCCCGTCGTCGAGTAGCGAACGTGACCGATCGCCATGTCCCCGACGAGCGAGCGAAGCTTGTGCTCGTCGAACACCTGCGCGACCAGACCCTGATCGCGAATCGCCATGATCCCGCGGCCGCGCGGGGCGGTCGCGATCCCGGCCGACTCCTGGCCGCGATGCTGGAGCGCGTACAGGGCGAAGTACGCGAAATTGGCGACGTCGTGTCCCGGCGCAAAGATGCCGAAGACGCCGCACTCGTCGCGAGGTCCGTCGCGATAGTCGTTCACCGGAGGGGGCATGCCCAACCTGGGGCCAAGGCTAGCAGCGGCCCTAGACCCATCCGCTCAGACCCGCCTCCCGCGCCTCGCGCAGGTCGGAAACTGGGAGATCGAGTAGCCCCTCGATCCTCACCGCATCGCCGCCGACCTCCCCGATCACGACGAAGCCGGCGAGGGCCTCGCGCGAGCCGGAGACGATGAACCCGCGGCCCGGCGCTTCTCCAAACGGATCGAGGCCGTCCGGGAACCGCGCCGACGCGCCGAGATCGCCTGCGATGCAGCACTCGGCTAGCGCGACCGCCGCGCCGCCCTCGGCGATGTCGTGGGCGCTCACGAATGCACCCGAACGGACGCGCGCCCGCACCGCGCCGTGCGCGATCCGGATCCTCCCGGTGTCAGTGGCCGGCAGCTCGCCAACTGGGGGGAAACCGCGCAGCTTGGACAGCTCCGACCCCACAGCCGACGGCTCGAACGGGCCGATCAGCGCGATCATGTCGCCTTCCCGGGCGAACCCGAGCCGGCCGGCTCGGGCGGCGTCGGGGAGCTTGCCGACCATCCCGACGACGGGCGTGGGAAAGATCGGGCCGGTCGGTGCCTCGTTGTAGAGCGACACGTTGCCGCCGACGACCGGCACCCCGAGCTCCTCGCACGCGCCGGCGAGGCCCTCGACCGCCTCTACGAGCTGCCACGCCACGTGCGGCTTCTCGGGGTTGCCGAAGTTCAGGCAGTTGGTCAACCCGAGCGGCTCGGCGCCGACGCACGCGAGGTTGGCCGCGCACTCGTACACAGCCTCGGCCGCGCCGCGCCGCGGGTCGCAGGCGACGCGTCGGCCGTTGCCGTCGATCGCCACCGCGATCGCCATTGAATTGTTGGGCCCCCCACCCAGCACCAGCACCGCCGCATCCGCCTCGTCGGGACGGCGCACGGTCCGGGACTGAACGATCGGGTCGTACTGCTCGAACACCGGCCGGCGCGAGGCGATGTTGGCCGAGGAGAGGAGCGCCAGCAGCGTCTCGGCGGCCGTCTCGTCGCCGCTGAGCGCGGGTGCCGGGGCCGCGTACAGGCCCGCCGGCGCCGGCTCGGGCTCGAGGTCGTACAGCGGACAATCATCAATCAAGACACTCACCGGGACGGCGGCCACGATCGTGCCGCGATGGAGCACCTCGAAGCTGTCGCCTTCGGTCACGCACCCGATCGTGGTGGCCGGCACCTCCCACCGCTCGCACACGCCGAGTACGGCACCCACGCGCTCCGGCGTGGCCACGCACAGCATCCGCTCCTGGGACTCGGAGACCATGATCTCGAACGGCTCCATGCCCGTCTCGCGCAGTGGGATCTGGCACAGGTCGAGCGTCAGGCCGACGCCTCCCTTGCTCGCCATCTCCGACGCGGCCGACGTGAGCCCGGCGGCTCCCAGGTCCTGTAGGGATACCAGCAGCTCGCGATCGAGCAGCTCGAGGCAGCACTCGAGCAGCTTCTTCTCGGTGAACGGATCGCCGATCTGGACCGAGGGACGCTTGTCTTGGTCGCCGCCCTCGCTGCCGACGAGCTCGGCGCTCGCGAGCACCGACGCGCCGCCGATCCCGTCGCGTCCGGTCAGCGCCCCGAGCAGGATCACGACGTTGCCGGGACCCGCGGCGGCGCTGCGAATCAGGCGGGTGTGCGGCGCCAGCCCGAGGCACATCGCGTTCACCAGGCAGTTCTGCTCGTAGCTCTGTTCGAAGTAGATCTCGCCACCGACAGTCGGCACGCCGATCGAGTTCCCGTAATGGCCGACCCCGGCCACGACCCGGTCGAGCAGGTACCGCGATCGCTCCGAGGAAGCGGGCTCGCCGAACCGGAGCGAGTCGAGCACCGCGATCGGCCGCGCACCGACCGCGAACACGTCTCGGAGGATCCCGCCGACGCCGGTGGCGGCGCCCTGGAACGGCTCGACGGCGCTCGGATGGTTGTGGGACTCGACCTTGAACGCGACGGCCAGGCCGCCTCCGACATCGACGGCGCCGGCGTTCTCACCGGGACCCATCAGCACGTGCGGGCCCTCGTTGGGCAGCCGGCGCAACAGCCGGCGCGAGTGCTTGTAGCCGCAGTGCTCAGACCACATCAGCGACAGCATCGCGAGCTCGACGTCGTTGGGCGCGCGTCCGAGCCGGTCGAGGATCCGCGCGTACTCATCGTCGGTCAGCCCGAGCTGCCGATGGCGCTCCTCAAGCGAGGACGTGCTGCTCGACATGCGCTCGCATCGACTCGAATATCCGCAGACCGTCCGTCGACCCCGCGAGGGCCTCGACGGCGTGCTCGGGGTGCGGCATCAACCCGAACACGTTGCCCAGCTCGTTGCAGACGCCGGCGATGTCGCGCAGCGATCCGTTCGGGTTGTGCCCGGGCGCGTAGCGGAGCAGCACCTGTCCGGCGGCCTCGAGCCGGTCGAGCTCGGGCTCGGGTGCGTAGTAGCGGCCGGTCGTGTGCTTGACCGGAATCGACAGGCGGTCGCCGACATCGCACGTACCGGTGAACGGACCCTCGGAACGCACGACGTCGAGATCGACCTGCCGGAAGATGAACTTCAACGACACGTTCGGCAGCAGCGCGCCGGGGAGCAGCCCAGCCTCGCAAAGGACCTGGAACCCGTTGCAGATGCCGAGCACGAGCCCACCCTCGCGCGCGAACTCCTCGACCTCGGCCATCACCGGCGCGAACCGGGCGATCGCGCCGGCACGCAGGTAGTCGCCATAGGAGAAGCCGCCCGGCACGATCACCGCGTCGACGCCCTGGAGATCGTGGTCGGCGTGCCACAGCAGCACCGCGTCGCCCATCCGCCCGGCGGCCTGCAGCGCGTCGATGTCATCGCACGATCCGGGGAACTGAACGACCCCGAACTTCACGACGACCCCCCCGGAAGTTCCGCGCCAGCGGAACTTCCAATGGAATCGGCGCCAGCCGATTCCACAGATTCCACAAGCTCGTAGTCCTCGATCAACGGGTTCGTCAGCAGCCGCTCGCACATCGCAGGCAACTGCTCAGGGTCATCGATGTCGAGCTCGATCAGCCGGCCGACATGGACGTTGCTGACGCCCTCGAACCCGAGCGCCGGCAGCGCGCGCTCGACCGCCTGGCCCTGCGGGTCGAGGATCCCCGCCTTGGGCCTGACCAGGACCCGCGCCCTCATCGGGTGCGGTTCAGCCAGGCGTCGAACGGCTCCCCGGTGATCCGCTCGTACGCCTCGACGTACTTCTCGCGCGTACGCGCCACCACATCGTCGGGGATCGGCGGCGCGGGCGGGTTGCGGTCCCAACCGGTCGACGACGCCCAATCGCGCACGAATTGCTTGTCGAAGCTCGGCTGCCCGCGCCCGGGCTCGTACTCGTCGGCGGGCCAGAAGCGCGAGGAGTCGGGCGTGCACACCTCGTCGCCGAGCGTCAGCACGCCGCCTGAGTCGAGCCCGAACTCGAACTTCGTGTCGGCGAGGATGATCCCGTGCTCGCGCGCGTGCTCGGCAGCCGCGGTGTAGACGGCGATCGAGAGGTCGCGCAGGCGTTCGGCCAGCCCGCGGTCGCCCATCAGCGCCACCGTCCGCTCGAAGTCGATCGCCTCATCGTGGCCGACCTCGGCCTTCGTCGAGGGGGTGTAGATCGGTTCGGGGAGCTGGTCGGATTCGCGCAGGCCCGCCGGAAGTTCGATGCCCGAGACCGTCCCGGACCGCTGGTAGTCCTTCCAGCCGGACCCGGTGATGTAGCCGCGAACCACGCACTCGACCGGGACCATGTCGAGCTTGCGAACGAGCATGCCCCGGCCACGGGCCTCCTCCGGAACGCCGTCGCTGACCGACAGCATGTGGTTCGGCACGATCCCACTCGTCCGCTCGAACCAGAACGTCGACAGGCCGGTGAGCACCGCGCCCTTGTCCGGGATCGGCGTCGGGTGCACGACGTCGTAGGTCGAGATTCGATCCGAGGCGACGATCAGCAGCGTCTGATCGTGACCTTCGTAGATCTCTCGGACCTTGCCCGAAGCGATCAGGGGCAGGTCAGCTAGGACGGTCACTGAGCCGATCCTAGCAACGGGTACGGCGGCCCGAAGAGCCCCTCGGGACCGCCGTCCGCAACTTGCGGAATCCGGTGAAGGCTCCGGGACTCCGAGCCGTGAAGTCGGCCTAGACTCCGTTGAAGTCGGCCCAGCAGCCGGTGCCGAAGCTACCTACGCCGGCCATGCCGGTGACGATCACCGATGCCCCGCTCGGCGCCACCAGTGCGAGCGGGGTCGGCGAGAACAGGGAGCCGGCGGTGCCGTCGGGGGTCGGCGGGACGTCGGCGCCGGTATCGGTCGGGGTGTTCGCGCCGGCGAACTCCCCGTTGAGGTCCGACTGGTCCTCGCTCGAGCTCGCGTCGATCTCGCTCGAAGTGTTGGTGCCGTCGTCCGTGCAGGTCATCGTCACCTTGAACGGCCCGGAGGTGAACAGTGTCACCGTGGTCCCGTTCGCCGAGCCGGCGGTCTTCACGACCCCGTTCGTGCCGATCTCGCTCGCCCCCCCGCCTCCGCCTCCGCCTCCGAGATAGCTGCTCGCCGGCTTGCCTCCGAGCTCATCCGCGTTCTTGGCGGTCGGCACCGTTCCCAGCTCGCTCAGCTTGATCTGCAGACCGGTGAGCGTGTGGTCGCGGAGGCGATTTCCCGACAGCGAGTTCCTCCTGATCAGGTGATCGCCGTTGACCAGCTGACTGGCTGCAACCGCGGTCCCCGTCGTGGCGACCACGAGCGCGACGACGGCGACGACGAGAGCCGCTGACGGCCTGCGACGCAGTAGATCCCTCATGTGCGTATCCCCTTCGGTCTCGGACTTGCCGGCTGAAGTCCATTGCCGTCTGGACGCTACTCCACCGCGGGCGAGGTGGCGGTGAAAAAGTAGGGGCCCTCCGGGCGGAGGGCCCCAATCGGTGCGGCGGCTCAGCTCTTGGAGACGAGGGCCATCGCGGTGCACAGATGGGTGCTCGCCGGCGAATTGATCGCGGTCATGATGTCCCCGAAGTACGCCGCGCTCGGCGACACGAACGTGCTCGTGTCGTCGAACTCGTCGAACGCGGTGTCGGGGCCGTCGTCGAAGAACGGGCTCGCGCTTGGCAGCGCTGTCCCGAGCGCCGTCGAACCCGGGGCGGTGGACGTCACGAACAGCTGGACCTCCGGCTCACCCCCGGTGTCGAGGCATTTCATCGTGATCGTGAACGGCCCGAACGCCGCGAGCGTCGCAGACTGGCCCTCATCGATCCCAACCAGACCGGTGCGTGTCCAGTTCGAGGACGCGTCGAACGCGCTCGGTGCGTCGCCGCCGACGGTGCTCGCATTGCTCGCGTTGGTGGCGTTCGTCGCATTGGTCGCGTTTACCGCGTTCTCGGCGCTCGGCACCGTCCCGAGGGAGCTCAGCTTGAGCTGCTTGCCCGTCACGGTTCGATTACGGAGACGGTTGCCCGACAGTGAGTGCTTGGCGATCAGCTGATCGCCCTTCACCAGCTTGCTCGCGGCAACCGCCGTCCCCGACGCAGCGACCACCAGCGCAATCACGGCGACGACCATCGCCGCAGACGGCTTGCGGATAAGTGCATGCCTCACGTGGCACTCCCCTCAATTTGGTTCGCCCCCGACCGCAGCCCCTGTTCGGCGGGAAGCCTAGCGACAAATCGCACAATCTCCCATCGCCACATGGGTCCTTCGCCAGCGTGGATACCGCAGCAGCACTACCCGGCGGACGACGCGCGCGCCGGCAGCACCGGGCTTTCGATTGCCGCGCCCATCCCGCGCCGGCCGGCGAGCGTCTCGAGCATCAGCGCGGTGTCGGCGATCGCCACGCCAGTGAGGTGCCGGCTGCGCTGCTCGAAGTCGCGGACGATCGCCTCGAGCGCGGCGGCGTAGCGGGCGTCGTCGTGGGCGGCAAGTGCCGCGATCGCCTCCCCGGCTCGGGCGAAGGCCTCGGGGGCGTCGCGCAGGCGCTCAGCCCAGGCCTGCGCGTCGTCGTCGTCGCCGGCGATCAGCGCCGCGATGGCCCGTCCGTAGTTGGCCGTCGCGGACTCGAGGTCGGCCTCGGCGAGCGCGGCGCGCGCATAATCTGCCTGCTCAGCGCCACCGCCGGCCAGTACCGCGGCCTTCAGCATCCCGACGATCCGTCCAAACGCCCGCGCGTGCGAGGCGTCCCACGACTGGCGGTAGAGCTCGGACGCCTCGCGGAACTCGACCCGGGCCGCCGCCTGATCGCCACCGATCAGCTTTCGCTGCGCTTCCGCTTCGCGCTCGATCGCCGCCGTCAGCAGCTGCTGATGCTTATGCGGGGCCAACGAATGCTCAATCGTAGGCCAATCCGGGTATTCCCCCGAGCGATGAAGAGCCTCAACAGACGTGTCGCACTGATCACCGGCGCGAGCGGCGGCATCGGGCAGGCGATCGCGCGTGGCCTCGCCGCCGAGGGCGCGGCGGTCGCGCTGGGTTACGGCCAGCGGGCCGAGCCGGCCGAGAGACTGGCCGAGGAGATCACCGACGCCGGCGGCCTCGCGGTGGCGATCGGCGCGGACCTGCGCCGGCCCGAGGCCCCGGACAGGCTGGTCGACGCGGTCGAGTCGCAGCTCGGGGCGGTCGAGGTGCTCGTCGCCGCGGCCGGGCTCGGGCGCCAGCAGGCTCTCGAAGAGGTGTCGATCGACGATTTCGACGAGATGCTCGCGGTCAATCTGCGCGCTCCCTTCCGCCTCGCACAGCGCACGGTCCCCGGCATGCGCGAGCGTGGCTTCGGCCGGGTCTTGTTCATCTCCTCGGTCGCCGCCTTCACCGGCGGGATCGTCGGGCCGCACTACGCCGCGTCAAAGGCCGGGCTCCACGGCCTCACTCATTTCCTGGCCTCGCGGCTGGCGTCTTCGGGAGTCGCGGTCAACGCGCTCGCGCCGGCGCTGATCACCGACACCGGCATGCTCCCCGGCGATCCCGAGGATCTGCGCGCGCGCGTCCCGGTGGGGAGGCTCGGCCGGCCTGCGGAGGTCGCCGACCTGGCGATGGCGATCCTCCGCAACCCGTACATGACCAACCAGGTCGTGTCGCTCGACGGGGGGATGTACCCGCGTTAGCTCTAGGCGGTTGCTGAAAAGGGTTCACGTAGGACCCTTTTTCAGCAAGCATCCACCGGATCAAGCGTCTACTGGAGCACGGGCGCCGGGACGATCGCGTCGAGCCGGGCGACGATCTGATCCGCGTAGCGGACGAACGGCGCGTAGTCGAAGGTCGCCTCGAGGTCGAGGCCGGCGCCGGCGGGATCGGCCGCGAGCAGGTCCCGTAGCGGCGTCCGCTCGTCGAGCGCCTGCTGGGCGAGGCGCTGCACCACGCGGTAGGCGTCGTCGCGGGTCATTCCCGACTCCACCAGCGCGAGCAGCACGCGCTGGGAGAACAGGGCGCCGTGGGTGAGCTCGAGGTTCTCGCGCATGCGCTCGGCGTCGACCACCATCCCTCGCACGAGGTTCAGCGTGCGGCGCTGGAGGTGGTCGAGCAGGGTCGTCGAGTCGGGCAGGATCACTCGCTCGACCGAGGAGTGCGAGATGTCCCGCTCGTGCCACAGCGCGACGTCCTCGAGCGCGGCCTGGGCGTTCCCGCGCAGCAGCCGCGCGAGGCCGACGATCTGCTCTGATTTGATCGGGTTTCGCTTGTGGGGCATCGAGCTCGATCCCTTCTGACCGCGACCGAACGGCTCGCGCACCTCCCCCACCTCGGTGCGGGCGAGGTGGCGCAGCTCGGTCGCGAACCGCTCCATGCCGGCGCCGGCGAGCGCGATCGCGCTGAGCAGCTCGGCGTGGCGGTCGCGCGGGACCACCTGGGTCGAAACCGGCTCCCGGGGCAGTCCGAGGCGGTCGAGCACGCGCTCCTCGAACTCGGGCGAGGTCGCCGAGTACGTACCGACCGCGCCCGACAGCGCTCCGACCGCCACCTGGGCGAAGGCCCGCTCGAGCCGATCCGCGTTGCGGTGCGCCTCGAACGCGAAGCCCGCGAGTTTGATCCCGAACGTCGTCGGCTCGGCGTGGATCCCGTGCGTGCGCCCGGCGCATAGCGTGTGCGTGTGCTCGCGGGCGGCGCCGGCGAGGGCCTCGACGAGCCGGCGCGAGTCCGGGAGCACGATCTCGGCGACGCGGCGGAGCTGGAGCGCCAGACCGGTGTCGAGCACGTCGCTCGAGGTCAGCCCGTGGTGGATCCAGCGGCCCGCCGGGCCCGCCGAGGCCGACAGCACGTCGACGAACGCGGCAGTGTCGTGGTCGGTTACCTTCTCGCGCTCGTTGATCGCCTCCACCGTGAATGTCGCCGACCGGATCGCGTCGAGCTCATCGGCGGTCGGGCCGTCGAGCTCCTCGCACGCGGCCACCTCGACCTGTCGCATAGCCTCGAAGCGCGCATGGTCCGACCACACCTCGGCCAGCTCGGGACGGGTATAGCGCGGAATCATCGCTTTCGAGATTACGCGAGACTGCAGCCGGACCGATGACCACGAACGCCACCCACGCGAACGACTGGCAAACGGCGATCCGCGAGCTCGCGGCGATGGACCGCCCGTCGGCCTCCGACGGCGAGCGCCGCGCCGCCGAGCTGATCGCCGAGCGGCTGCGTGCGCTCGGCTGCCGGGTCGAGATCGAGGAGGAGCGCGCCCACGGCGGCTACTGGTGGCCGATCGGAATCGTCAACGCGGTTGCCGCGGCGGGCGGTGTGGTGACCCTACGCAAGCGGTCCGCATTGGCCCGGGCGATCGTCGCCGGGCTCGCCGGCGTGGGCGCGGCCGCGTTGTGGGACGACCTCGGTCACGGCCGGCGGTGGTTCCGCCGCGCAGTGCTCCCGCATCGCTCGACCTGGAACGTCGTCGCCGAGGTCGGCGATCCCGATGCCGAGCAAACCTTCGTGCTGATCGCCCACCACGACGCGGCCCACTCCGGGCTGATCTTCCACCCGATCCTGCCGCGGATCCCGATGAAGCTGGCGCCGCGCTCGCACGCGCGCGCCGGGCGGAGCTTCCCGCTCCTGTACGCGGTCTGGGTCGGGCCGGTGCTGGTCAGCGCCGGGGCGGCGCTCGGGAGCCGGCGACTGCTCGGCGCCGGCGCCGCACTCGCTGCGGGCGCGACCGCGGCGATGGCCGACATCGGCCTGCGGTCGGCCGTGCCGGGCGCCAACGACAACCTGAGCTCAGTCGGGGTCCTGATCGCGATGGCCGACCGGCTGCGGGAGCACCCGATCGACGGCGTGCGGGTGCTGCTGATCTCGACCGGCTCGGAGGAGTCGTTCAGCGAGGGGATGCAGGGCTTCGGCCACCGCCACTTCGGCGAGCTCGATCGCGACCGGACCGAGATGGTGTGCCTCGAGTGCCTCGGAGGCCCGACGCTGGTCGTCGTCGAGGGGGAGGGAATGCTGCGCATGCGCGACTACCCGATCCACATGCGCGAGGCGCTCGCCGACGCTGCGGCGGACGCCGGCGAGCCGATCGTGCGCGGGCTGCGGACGACGGCCGCGACCGACGCGATCATCGGGCTGCGCGCCGGCTACGCGGTGGCGACGCTCGCGTCAGTCGACGAGACCAAGCTGCCGATGAACTACCACTGGCCGAACGACACCGCGGACAACCTCCACTGGAGCACGATCGAGAGCGCAGTCGCGGTGTGCGACAAGTTTCTGCGAAAGCGCGCCCGGCCCCACGCAGCGGACGACTAGCGCAGCCCGGGCAGGGCGGATAAGTGCACACTCGACGACGAGCATTCGCCGAGATCGACGAAAGCCGCGCTATACGCGCGTCTCAGCGCACTCGGCGCCGTTGGGTGGTCGAGTGAGACGTTACACGCCCTGAATTCCGGTGCATCGGGCAGGGACGGGCCGCCCTCGATTGAGTTCGGGCGGTCCACTGTCGCCCGCACGCCGAAACCCGCCGGCCCCAGGTGCTCGCCGTTCACGCCCGCGACCGCGCGGCTTCAGCAGTCGAGGATCCGCGCCGCGAGCACGGCCGCGTTGCGCGCGTTGTCGACGCCGACACACGCGACCGGCACACCGGGCGGCATCTGCGCGATCGACAGCAGCGCGTCGAGCCCGCCGGCCACCGACGTACGGCTGGTCAGCGGCACCCCGATCACGGGCAGATCGGAGTGCGCGGCGACGACGCCCGGGAGCGCGGCGCTCAGGCCGGCGCCGGCGATGATCACGCGCAGTCCGCGCATCCGCGCATTGCGTGCGTAGTCGGCGACCTTGTCGGGCTCGCGGTGGGCAGACATCACCCGGACCTCGCAGCGGATGCCGCGCTCGATCAACTCCTTCTCGGCCGCCTCCATCCGCTCGAGATCGCTTTTCGAGCCCATCACGATCCCGACCAGTGGCGCGTCGACCTCTATCCCCTCGAGCTCGATGACCGGCTCCTCGAAGGTTTCCGGGGCGGGGCGGGGGAACTCAGTCATGCCGCCGCCGCTTGCGCGACCTTGAGCGCGATGTCACGGCGAAGCTGCCTACCGTCGAAGTGGATCATGTCCGCGGCAGCATAAGCCGACTCACGGGCCGACGCCGCTTCGGCGCCGAGGCCGGTCACGTTCAAGACCCGGCCGCCGGCCGTCACGATCTGACCCGCGCCGTTCCGCGCGGTCCCCGCGTGGGTGATCTGGACCCGCCCGCCTGCGCGACTGCTCGCGGCCTCGAGGCCCGAGATCACGTCCCCGTGCGAGGAGCTCGCTGGATAGCCGGCGCTCGCCAGCACGACACTCACAGCCATCTCCGGCGCCCACCGCAGCTCGGCTCCGGCCAGACCGCCGGCAACCGTCGCGGACTCGAGCAGCTCGAGCAGATCCGACTGCAGGCGCGGGAGGATCGCCTGGGTTTCGGGGTCGCCGAAGCGCACGTTGAACTCGAGCACGCGCGGCCCGTCGGCGGTCATCATCAGCCCCGCGTAGAGCACCCCCTGGAACGGGATCCCCCGTCGCGCGAGCTCGTCGAGCACCGGCTGGTGCACCGAGGTGCAGATGTCCCGCGCCCGCGCGTCGTCTATCGCCGGGACCGGTGAGTACGAGCCCATGCCGCCGGTGTTCGGCCCGTGGTCCCCGTCGAAGATGCGCTTGTAGTCCTGCGCCGAGGCGAGCGGCACGGCGGTGCGGGCGTCGCAGAGCGCGAGCAGCGACAGCTCCTCGCCTTCGAGATGCTCCTCGACCACGACCTGCTCGGTGTCGAACTTGTGCTCGACAAGCAGCTCATGCAGAGCCTGGCGAGCCTCGTCCTCGTCGGCGGCGATGATCACGCCCTTGCCGGCGGCGAGGCCGTCCGCCTTGATGACGACCGGATATCGCTCGATGGCGTCCAGCCCGGCCTGCGGATCCCGAACCAACTTATAAACAGCCGTCGGCACGCCGGCGGCGCCCATGATCTCCTTGCAGAACGCCTTGGAGCCCTCGAGCTGTGCCGCCGCCCTGGTCGGGCCGAAGCAGCGGATGCCGGCGTTCGTGAGGGCGTCGGACAGGCCGGCGACGAGCGGCGCCTCGGGACCGATCACGACGAGGTCGACGTGCTCGGCGGTGGCGGCAGCGACGATCCCGTCGATGTCCTCGACCCCGACCGCGATCACGCGGGCATCGCCCTCGATCCCGGCGTTGCCCGGGGCGCAGATGATCTCGGGCCGGCGGGGCGAGCGCGCGAGCGCGTGCACGAGCGCGTGCTCGCGGCCGCCCGAGCCGACGACGAGAACGCGGTACGGGTCAGATCGCGCCAATGAAGTCGTCGATCGGGATCGCGACCAGGGTCTCGTACTTGGCCGTGCCGCGCGAGCCGAGCTCGAGCGAAATCCGCGCCATCGTCTTCTCGTCGGGGGCCTCGACGACGTTCACGAAGTCGAACTGGCCGAGGGTCGCCCACTGCGCCTTGACGGTGGCGCCGAGCTGCTCGACCTCGCGGTTGACCTCCTTGATCCGCGTCGGGTTGTTCTTGATCGTCTGGACCCCTTCGGGGCTTAGCGTCGAAAGCATGATGTAGGTCGGCACGTTGCCTCCTTCGGTTGTCTGGAAGGACTTGTATCCGATGTCGGGACTGGAAGGAGCGACGGGGCGCCGGCCAGGTAGCCGGCGCCCCGTTTCGCCCCTAAGAGCTAGGCCGCCGCGGCGACGGCCTCGGCGCGCTCGAGTGTGAGCTCGCCTTCGGCCGCGTCGACCTTGACGGTGTCGCCGGTCGTGAAGCGGCCCTCGAGGATCGCGAGCGCCAGCGGGTCGACCAAGCGCTTCTGGATCACGCGCTTGAGCGGACGGGCGCCGTAGGTCGGGTCGTAGCCGAGGTTGCCGAGCAGGGTCCGAGCGCTGTCGGTCAGCTCGACCTCGATCCCGCGCTCGCGCACCCGCTCGATCAGCCGCGCCACCTGGAGGTCGACGATCTCGGAGATCTGCGCGCGGCTCAGCGAGTAGAACTCGACGATGTCGTCCAGGCGGTTGACGAACTCGGGCCTGAAGTAGGCCTCGACGCCGGCACGGCCGCCGGGAATGTTGGACGTCATGATCAGCACCGTGTTCTTGAACGACACCGTCCGGCCCTGGCCGTCGGTCAGCCGCCCGTCGTCCATCACCTGGAGCAGCGTGTTGAACACGTCGGGGTGGGCCTTCTCGATCTCGTCGAGCAGCACCACGCTGTACGGACGCCGGCGGACCGCCTCGGTCAGCTGGCCGCCCTCGTCGTAGCCGACGTACCCCGGAGGCGCACCGACGAGCCTCGACACGGCGTGCTTCTCCATGTACTCGGACATGTCGATCCGGACCATCGCGTCCTGGCTGTCGAACATGAACTCGGCCAGCGCTCGGGCGAGCTCGGTCTTGCCGACGCCGGTAGGACCGATGAACAGGAACGTGCCGATCGGCCGGTCGGGATCCTGGAGCCCGGCGCGAGAGCGCCGCAGCGCGTTCGAGACGGCCTCGACGGGCTCGTCCTGGCCGATCACCCGCTGGTGCAGGCGCTCCTCCATGTGCACGAGCTTCTCGATCTCGCCCTCCATCAGGCGCGAGACCGGGATGCCGGTCCACTTGGCCACGACCTCGGCCACATCGTCGGCGTCGACGACGTCCTTCAGATATTTGGTTCCGCCCAGGCCGTCGCCGGCGATCTCGTGCTCGGCCGTCTCGGCGGCCGCAAGCTGCTTCTCGAGGTCGGGAATCGTCCCGTACTGGAGCTCGGCGGCGCGGCCGAGGTCGGCCTCGCGCTGAGCACGCTCGAGGTCGGTCTTGGCCTGCTCGATCCGCTCCTGAAGCTCCGCCACAGCGCCGACGGACTCCTTCTCGCGCTGCCACTCGGCGTGCATCGCGTCGGAGCGCTCACGCTCCTCGGCGAGCGCGCGCTCGAGCTGCTCGCGCCGCGCCACCGTACCCGGATCGTCGTCATCGCCCAGCGACTGGAGCTCGATCTCGAGCTGCATGATGTGCCGGTCGACCTCGTCGATCTCGGTCGGCTTGGAGTCGATCTCCATCCGGATCCGCGACGCCGCCTCGTCGACCAGGTCGATCGCCTTGTCGGGCAGGAACCGGTCGGCGATGTAGCGCTGGCTCAGCGTCGCCGCCGCCACCAGCGCGGAATCCTGGATGCGGATCTTGTGATGGACCTGGTAGCGCTCCTTGAGGCCGCGGAGGATCGCGATCGTGTCCTGCACCGACGGCTCGCCGACGTACACGGGCTGGAAGCGGCGCTCGAGCGCAGGGTCCTTCTCGATGTGCTTGCGGTACTCGTCGAGCGTGGTCGCGCCGACGGCCCGCAGCTCACCGCGCGCGAGCATCGGCTTGAGCATGTTGCCAGCGTCCATCGCGCCCTCGGCGGCGCCGGCGCCGACAATCGTGTGGAGCTCGTCGATGAACACGATGATGTGGCCCTTGGCGTCGGCGATCTCCTTGAGCACGGCCTTGAGCCGGTCCTCGAACTCGCCGCGGTACTTGGATCCGGCGACCATCGCGCTCAGGTCGAGCGCGACCAGGCGGCGGTCCTTGAGGCTCTCGGGCACGTCGCCGGACACGATCCGCTGGGCCAGGCCCTCGACGATCGCGGTCTTGCCGACGCCGGGCTCGCCGATCAGCACGGGGTTGTTCTTGGTGCGCCTGGAGAGGACCTGGACCACGCGCCGAATCTCGTCGTCGCGGCCGATGACCGGGTCGAGCTTGCCCTGGGCGGCGGCCTCGGTCAGGTCGCGGCCGTAGCGCTCGAGCGCCTGGTATTTGTCCTCGGGGTTCTCGTCGGTGACGCGATGGCTGCCGCGGACCTCAGCCAGCGCCTTGAGCAGCTGCTCGTGGGTTGCGCCGGCTGAGCGGAGCGCGTCGCCGGCCCTGCCGGGATGCTGGGCGATCGCGAGCAGCAGGTGCTCGGTCGAGATGTACTCGTCGCTGAGATCGCGCATCTCGCTCTCGGCGGCGCGGAAGATCTGGACGAGCTCGCTCGAGCCGCCGGCGGGGTCGGGGGTCGCCGAGCCTTGGATCTTCGGCAGCGCGTCGAGTGCCTGGGTGTTCGCTTGGCGAACGGTCGTCGGGTCGACCCCGAGCTTGCGCAGGACGGGAACGACGACGCCACCGTCCTGCTCGAGCAGGACCGCGAGCAGGTGCTCGGGCATCGTCTGAGGGTTGCGGCGCTCATCAGCGAGCCGCTGGGCGGCCTGGAGCGCCTCCTGGGACTTGATCGTGAAACGGTCTGGTTGCATAGGCGTTCTCGGAAGTGTCTGGTTTTTAGGTCAGGTCTGGCGAAAATCTCAGTGTGTCTGACTTAGATTATGACAGGTTTCACCGTCATTGCTTGCTCTTTTTGGCCTGCCCGGGCGGGACTCCACCCTGACCAGGCGGCGTCCCCGCCGGCGCCGTGGCCGACGTGCTGGCGGGTGAGGTCGGCGTAGTCGGGCTGGTCGAGGACGAGGATGTGGATGTCGATGTGGACGTGGACGTGGAGGGCGTGGTCTGCGAGCTCGTGGTCTGATGGGTCGGGGCCTGCTGGCTCGTAGTCGTGTGCGAGCTCGTGTGCGTCCCGGTGCCCGACGCTGATGAGTGCCCAGACGTGGTCGAGCTCGTGCCGGACCCGCCCCCCGTCAGCGCCACCGCGACCGCGCCCCCGAGCAGCACCGCCGCGACGAGGAATACCGTGATCCAGAACCCGGTGTTACTTCGCTTGGAGGGCGGCGTCGGCACCGTGGTCTGGCGACGCGGTGGCGACGTGGAGAGCTGGCGGGCGGGCGGCGCGGTCGCCTGCGCGCGGGTCGCCGGGGTGGGGTCGGTCGCCTGGGTGGGGTCGACCGGCGGGGTGGGATCGGCCGGCTGGTCCGGGATCAGGGCGGGAATCGGCGCCAGCGCCACCGTGGTAAGCGCGCCGGCTTCGTCCTCGGGCTCGGCCAGTACCTGCCTGAGGCGGTCGCGCACCTCGGCGGCGGTCTGTGGCCGGTCGTCCGGCGACTTGGCCAGCATCTGCATCACGAGCGCGTCGAGGGCCGGCGGGATCGCGGGGTTGCGCTCGCGCGCCGGCTTGGGCGCGACCCGCACGTGCTGATGCAGCACCGCGGCCGAGACGTCGGCCGTGAACGGCGGCTCGCCGGTGAGCATCTCGTAGAGCACGCACCCGAGCGAGTAGATGTCCGAGCGGGCGTCCACCGGCTGGCCCATCGCCTGCTCGGGCGACATGTACGCGGAGGTCCCGAGCACGGTCGCGGTCTGCGTCAGGCTGTGGCTGTCGAGCGCCCGCGCGATCCCGAAGTCGAGCACCTTCACCTGCCCGTCCGGGGTGACCATGATGTTGCCGGGCTTGATGTCGCGATGAACGATTCCCGCCGCGTGCGCCGCGCTCAGCGCATCGGCCACCTGAGCCGCGATGTTCGCGGAGCGGTCCGGGTCGAGCGGGCCCTCGTCGCGCAGGATGTCGGCGAGGCTTCGCCCCGGGACGAGCTCCATCACGATGAAGCGCGTCGGACCGTCCGCGCCGGCGTCGTAGACCGTCACCACGCCGGGATGGCTGAGCGCCGCGGTGGACTGCGCCTCGCGAGTGAACCGGGCCAGGTAGATCGGGCTCTGCTCGACGAGCGGGTCGAGCGCGACCTTGACCGCCACGACGCGATCGAGCGACAGATCGGTGCCCCGATAGACGGTGCTCATGCCGCCGCGGCCGACCACCTCGTCAAGCCGGTAGCGCCCCGCCAGCGTCCGCGGTCCGGCGGCGGCGCTCACGTGGACCGGCGCTGCACCTGGAGCGAGAAGCGCTGCACGTCTGCGTTGCGGACGATCGCGCCGCCCTTGCTGTAGGGCACGATCTCAGCCCGCAGCTCGCGGCGCAGCTGCTCGAGCCGCTCCACCTCGGACTTGAGCTCACCGGCGCGCTTCTCGAGCGCCCTGACCTTGCGCTCCATCGCGTCGAGCTGCTGCTCGAGCTCGAGCACGCGCTCGACGCCGGCGAGGTTCATGCCGAGCTCGGCCGTCATCTCCTGGATCCGCCGGAGCCGCTCGACGTCCTTGTGCGAGTACAGCCGGGTGCCCTTCGGGGAGCGCTTGGGTTCGATCAGCCCGCGCGCCTCGTACATCCTCAGGGTCTGGGGGTGCATCTCGGCCAGCTCGGCGGCGACCGAGATCATGAACACGCCACGCTCTGAGGACACCTCCACCCGCGCCGTGCCGCGTACGCGTCGAGAAGCCATCAGCTCTTCTTCCCCTTCGCGCCGCCGGCGTTCGCCTGCTTGAACAGGTCGGCCCGGGGGTCGCCGTTCATCGCCTGCGAGAGGCGGTCGATCGCCTCGTCCTGCTCGGGCGACAGCGAGTCGGGAACGTCGATCACGAACCGGTAATGGATGTCGCCATGGTTCTTGCCGCCGGCACGCGGCGGACCCTCGCCGCGCAGCCGCTGAACGGTGCCGTGCTTGGTCCCCGCCGGAACCCGGAGGCGCTTTGAGCCGTTGAGCGTCGGGACCTCGACGATCGCGCCGCGGACCGCCTCGGGGATCGTGAGCGGCACCTCGACCTCGAGGTTGTCGCCGACCGTCTTGAACACCGGCGACTCCTGCACCCGCGTGATCACGTACAGGTCTCCGGGCTCGCCGCCGCGCAGAGCGGCCTCGCCCTTGCCGGCGAGGCGGATCCGGCTGCCGTCGTGCACGCCGGCCGGGACGTTGACGCGAAGCTTGCGGATGCTGCGCTGTGCGCCCGTCCCGCCGCAGGTCGTGCACGGATCCTCGATCACCGTCCCGGCGCCACCGCAGTTCGAGCACGGCTGCGAGATCGAGAAGATCCCCTGGCTCTGCGACTCGATTCCGCGTCCTTCGCAGACCGGGCAGACCTTCGGGGTCGTCCCGGGCTTGGCGCCCGTGCCATGACACGTGGGGCAGGGCTGCGAGGTCGGGACCGATAGCGGCACCTGGGCGCCGTGCACGGCCTGGTCGAAGGTCAGCGAGACCTCGGTCTCCAGATCGCGGCCCTGGGGCTGCGCGGCCCGTCCGCCCCTGACGCCGCCGGCGCCGGTGCGGGCGCGGGCACCTCCGCCCGGCCGTCCGGCGGTTCCGGTCGCGCCACCTCCGAACAGGTTCGAGAGGATGTCGCTGAAGCCGCCGCCGAACGAGCCCGCGTCGAACCCGCCGCCCGTGAATCCGCCGAGCGGACCCTGACCGCGGTCGTAGGCCTTCCGCTTCTCGGGGTCCGACAGAACGTCGTGGGCCTGCGAGATCTCCTTGAACTTCTCCTCGGCCTGCTTGTTACCCGGGTTGCGGTCGGGGTGGTACTCCCGCGCCAGCTTCCGGTAGGCCTTCTTGATCTCGTCGTCGGATGCGTTCTTGCCTACTCCGAGCGTCTTGTAGTAGTCGGTTCTGCCGGCCATGGCTCCTCAGTCTTTGTCACGTCGCAACTCTGTCACGCCGCGACGACAACGCGAGCGGGCCGAATCACGACCTCGCCGAGCCGATAGCCGCGCTGGTAGACCTCGACGACGGTCCCCGACTCGGCGCCTTCGACGCGTTGCTGGGCGACTGCCTCGTGGAGCTGGGGATCGAAACGCTCGCCCTCCGGCGAGAACCGCTCGATACCCGCCCTCGCGAGCGCGGCGATCACGTCCTCGTGGACGAGCTTGATGCCCGATACGAGCGTGGCGGTGCCGTTGTCCGGTGACGGGCCGTCGCCGGTGGCGGCCGCAGCGTCGAGCGCACGGTCGAGGTTGTCGACCGCGGGCAGAAGCTCCTTGGCGAGCTTCGCGATGCCTCGCTCCTGGGCGGCCGCCGCGTCGCGCGTGGCGCGCTTGCGGTAGTTCTCGAAGTCCGCGCGAGTGCGCTGAGCCAGCTGGAGATACTCGTCGGCCTTTCCGGCCTTCGCCGCCAGCTCGTCGAGGTCGTGCTCGAGCTGGCGCTCGTGGTCCGCCTCTGCCGGCTCCGCGTCGGCGTGGGTTGTGGTTGTCGGCGGAGTCACTGGGGCCTCAGGAGCACCGGTGGGCACCGGCGGCCTCGGGCCGACCTGGCCCGTGGTCCGCTCGGGGGCGCCCTCAGGCGCCCCCTCTCCGGCTGCCACGCGGCCCCCGTTCAGAGCCTCCGCGCTGTCGGGCTTGAGCGTCATTACTTCTCATCCACGACTTCGGCGTCGACGACATCCTCTTCCGCGCCGGCGCCGTTGGTCGACGCCGCACCGTCACCGTCGGGTCCGCTCGCCGTCGACTGCTCCTGGGCGCGCTGGTACATCGCCTCGGACACCTTGTGGAACGCGGTGTGCAGCGTCTCGGTCTTGGCGTTGATGTCGGCCGCATCCTCGCTTGTGAGCGAGTCGCGGACCGCCTTGATCGCCGCCTCGATCTCCTCGCGGGAGCTCGAGTCGACCGCGTCACCGAGGTCCTTGAGCTGGCGCTCGGCCTGGTAAGCGGCGTTCTCGCCGTTGTTCCGGGCCTCGGCGAGCTCGCGCTGCCGGCGGTCATCCTCGGCGTGCGACTCGGCGTCGGTCACCATCCGCTTGATCTCGTCGTCGGACAGACCGGAGCCGGACCGGATCTCGATCTTCTGCTCCTTGCTGGTGCCGAGGTCCTTCGCGGACACGTTGAGGATCCCGTTGGCGTCGATGTCGAACGCGACCTCGATCTGCGGGATGCCCCGCGGCGCCGGCGGGATGCCGGTCAGCTGGAACTTGCCCAGCGACTTGTTGTACATCGCCATCTCGCGCTCGCCCTGGAGGACGTGGATCTCGACGCTCGGCTGGTTGTCCTCAGCAGTCGAGAACACCTCGCCCTTGCGGGTCGGGATCGTGGTGTTGCGCTCGATCAGCTTGGTCATCACGCCACCCTTGGTCTCGATCCCCAGCGTCAGCGGGGTCACGTCGAGCAGCAGCACGTCCTTGACGTCGCCGGCGAGCACGCCGGCCTGGATCGCGGCGCCGACCGCGACGACCTCATCGGGGTTGACCCCGCGATGCGGCTCCTTGCCGGTCAGCTCCTTGACCTTCTCCTGCACCGACGGCATACGGGTCATGCCGCCGACCATCACGACGTGGTCGACCTTGTCGACGCCCTTGTCCTTGGCGTCGTCGAGCGCCTGACGGACCGGCGCCACCGTGCGGTCGAGCAGGTCTGAGGTCAGCTCGTTCAGCTTCGCCCGCGTCAGGCGGGTGTCGAGGTGCTTCGGGCCGCTCGAGTCGGCAGTGATGAACGGCAGGTTGATCTGCGTCTCCTGCGTGGTCGACAGCTCGATCTTGGCCTTCTCGGCCGCCTCGTAGAGCCGCTGCAGCGCCATTGGGTCGGCGCTCAGGTCGATGCCCTGAGACTTCTTGAACTCGCTCACGAGCCAGTCGACGAGCGCCTTGTCGAAGTTGTCGCCACCGAGATGGTTGTCGCCGGCGGTCGCCTTGACCTCGAACACGCCGTCGCCGATCTCGAGCACGGACACGTCGAACGTGCCGCCACCGAGGTCGAAGATCAGGATCGTCTGGTCGTTCTCCTTGTCGAGGCCGTACGCCAGCGAGGCCGCGGTCGGCTCGTTGATGATCCGCTTGACGTCGAGTCCGGCGACCCGGCCGGCGTCCTTGGTCGCCTGGCGCTGATCGTCGTTGAAGTACGCCGGCACGGTGATCACCGCGCTGTCGACGCTCTCGCCCAGATACGCCTCGGCGTCAGCCTTGAGCTTGCCGAGGATCATCGCGCTGATCTCAGGCGGCGAGTACTGCTTGCCGCCGGCCTCTACGCGCGCGTCGCCGTTGGGTCCGGAGACCACCTTGTACGGAACGATCGCCTCTTCCTCGCGCACCTCGGCCTCTTTGCGGCCCATGAAGCGCTTGATCGAGAAGACCGTGTTCTGCGGATTGGTGACCGCCTGGCGCTTGGCGACCGTGCCAACCAGACGCTCACCGGATTGCGTGAACGCGACAACAGACGGCGTGGTCCGGCCGCCCTCCGCGTTCTCAACGACCGTCGGCTCGCCACCCTCGAGCACTGCCATGCACGAGTTCGTCGTTCCGAGGTCGATTCCGATCGTCTTTCCCATCGAGTTCTACTCCTGTTTCGTCGTAAAAATCTAAGCCAGAGCGTAGCAGATTTGGGATGGGGCGACACGCGCCGCGCCGCCCGTGGGCCTCACATCCGCGTTGGCTAGCCACGCTCGCGGAAAACTCCCCACTCGACCCCGCCCCGGCGCCGAGATCGACGTTAGCCGCGATAGGCGCGGCCAAATCCCCACTCGGCTGCAAGAGCGGATCGAGTGCGACGTTAGCCGCTATCCCACCTTGAACGCGCTCGGGCACATCCTCTGGAGCGCGCACCCCGCGCAGTCCGGGCGGCGCGCGTGGCAGGTCCGCCGGCCGTGGCGCAGGAGGTTCAGATGGAACTCGAGCTCCTCGCCCGCGCGGCGTGAGCGCGAGCAGCGTGTCGTGCATCTCCTCGAACGGCGCGCCCGGCCGGAACAGGCCGAGCCGCGGGCCCGACGCGCGAGACGTGCGTGTCGACCGGCACGTCGCGCATGCCGAGCGCGAACAGCAGCACGCACGCCGCGGTCTTGCGCCCGACGCCGGGCAGCGAGGTCAGATACGCCTGGGCCTCGGGAACGGAAAGCTCCGCCAGCCAATCCAGCGAAAGCTCGCCGCCCGGTGCGGTGTCGGTGATCGCCGCCAGGATCGACTTGATCCGCGCCGACTTCACCTTCGAGATCCCGCCGGGGCGGATCGCCTCCTCGACCGCGTCGACCGGCGCGTCGCGGACGTCCTCCCACGAACGGAAGCGCTCGCGCAGCGCCAGATAGGCGACGTCGCGGTTGCGGTCGTTGGTCGACTGCGACAGGACCGTCAGGATCAGCTCGGCGATGGGGTGGCCATGCGGCTTGGCGAGCGGGATCCCGTAAACGAGCCGGAGACGATCGCGGATCGCGCGCACGCGCCGGCGAGTCGGGCGCTTCCAGCTATTCAAGCGCGCCCCATCGCTCGCACGCCAGCGCCGCCTGCGCCACCGCCTCGGGCAGCGAGGCCGCCGCCGCCGCGGGGTAGAACGCCGACGTCGCCAGCCGGGCCAGGAGGATGCCGGTGAGGACGTCGCCGGCGCCGATCGTGCTGAGGATCGTCGCGGGCACGCAATCGACGTCGACATCGAGACGGAGCTCGCCCCGCAGGATCGCGCCCTCGGCGCCGAGCGTGATCACGACCATCCGCGCGCCGGCCTTGAGCAGCGCCAGCGCCGCGCGCTCCGGATCGTCCTCGCCGGTCATCAACGCCGCCTCGGCGGCGCTGGCGCGGACGAGCAGCGCGCCGGGGACGCAGGCGTTCGCGGTGGCCGCCGCCTCGGCCCGGGAGCGCCAGCGGTCAAGCTCGATGCTCGGGTCGAAGCACGACCGGCCGCCCGAGCGACAGCGCCAGCTCGCGCGCCCGCATCGTCACGTCGGCGTCGTCAGAGCCGACCAGCGTGGCGGAGCTGATGAGGAGTGCGGCCGAGCCGCGGATGGCGTCCTCCAGCCGCGCCCCGAGCGCCCGGACAGCGGCCGCGTCAGCGTCAGCGTCAGAACCGGCGCCGGCGCCGCCGTAAAGCTCGTAACGCGGCTCCCCGCTCGGGCCGATCAAGACCGTCGCGAGCGGCGTCTGCATCCCGGGCACGAGCTCGAACAGCGACGCCTCGACGCCCTCGCGCAGCAGCCGATCTCGCAGCCAGTGCCCCCAGGCGTCGTCGCCGGCGCCGCCCGCCAGCGCGATGTGCGCGCCGTACCGGGCGGCGATCACCGCGACGTTCGCGCACCGCGCCGCCGAAGTGGGGGACGAGCGCGTCGGCGGCGGACACGTCTGCGAGCGGCCGCTCGCAGATCAGCTCGACGCGCGCGTCGCCGAGGCACAGCGTCGGCGCTCCGGGAGGTGGCTGATCTGGGCTCGTCGAGGTCACCCGCGCGGACGTTATCCTCGCCAGCGGGTGCGCGTCGACGAGCACACGATCAACCTCGACGAGTCCCCCGTGTTCTACCGGAGCTCGGTGGAGAGACCGGATGTCCCGGTGCTGTACCTGCACGGCCTCCCTACGAGCTCGGACGACTGGGTCGGGTTCCTCGACCGAGCCGGCGGGATCGCGCCCGACCTGATCGGATTCGGGCGCTCCGGCAAGGGCGGCCACCTCGACTACTCGCTCGCCGGCTTGACGGGGTTCGTGGAGCGCTTCCTCGCCGAGGTCGGAGTCGACGCGGTCAGGCTCGTCGCCCACGACTGGGGTGTCGGCAGTCGGCCTCGCGCTGGCGCGCCGGCATCCCGAAAAGGTGAAGCGGCTCGTGTTGCTGAACGCTCCGCCGCTGTTCGACGGGTTCGCGTGGCCACGACTGGTGCGGTGGTGGCGGGCGCCGTTGATCGGCGAGGGCCTGATGGGCTCGACCACGCAGGGAATGCTGGCGCGGACGCTCCGGCACGGCTCGGTCCGCGACGACGCGTGGCCGGACGCGCGCGTGGCGACCGTCTGGGACCAGTTCGACCAGGGCACCCAGCGCGCGATCCTTCGCCTCGTGCGATCGGACGTGTCAGAGCCCGAGGCCGGACAGCTCCGGAGCGCCCGCGCTCGTCATCTGGGGCGACCGCGACCCTTGGTACCCGCCGGCGCTCGCCGACGCGTACGCCGGCCGGCTGCCGGGGGCGAAGGTCGAACGGCTCGCGGACGCCGGTCACTGGCCGTGGCTCGACCGGACCGACCTGATCGAACGGGTCGCCGTGTTCCTGGAGGAGTAGTGCCGGCCCACACGACCCCCCGAGACCGAGACCGAGCCGGACCGCGACGCGCGCCCGCCGGGCCAGGCGGCGCAGGGTCAGGACACGGCCGGCGCCACGAACAGCCCCGCGCGCCGGCTCGAGCGGATCCTGCCGACGTTCACCTCGGCGATGATCGCGCTGGCCTACGTGCTGATCGCGCCGCGGAGCGAGGACCTGGCCGCGCATCTTCTCCGCGCGAAGCTGTTCGCCGCCGAGGGGTGGTCGGGAATCTGGAACAACTGGTGGTACGCCGGCCACAACCTGCCGGGCTACAGCGTGCTGTTCCCGCCGGCGGCCGCACTGACAACACCGCAGGTCGCGGCTGCGATCGCGTGTCCGGCGAGCACCGCGTTGTTCGACTCGCTCGTCCGCCGGCGTTATGGCGAGGACGCGTGGGTGGCGTCGCTGTGGTTCGGCGTGGCGACGACGACGAGCCTGTTCACCGGCCGGCTCACGTTCGCGTTCGGCATGTTGCCGACGGTCGGGACCGCGCTGGCGCTCCAGCGCCGGCGCACCGTGCTCGCGGTCGTACTCGCGGTCCTGACCGCGCTGGCGAGCCCGGTCGGCGCTCTGTTCGCGGCGCTCGCGGGCGCTGCGTGCGCGGTCGCCGCGTACCGGGAATCCCGGAGCATCAAGGCCGCGCTCCCCGGGCTCGCGGTGGTGGTCGGGGCGCTCGGCCCGGTGCTTGCGCTGTCGGTCATGTTTCCCGAGGGCGGGACCGAGCCGTTCGCGTTCTCGGCGCTGTGGCCGATCGTCGTGCTGTCGGTGGCGGCGCTGCTCGTGATCCCCAAGCGCGACGTAGCGTTGCGGGCCGGCATCGCGCTGTACGCGCTCGGCTGCATCGCCGCCTATGCGGTGGCAAGTCCGATCGGCAGCAACGCGAACCGGCTGGCCCCGCTCGTCGCCGGCCCGATCGCGGCCCTGCTGTGGTGGCCCCGGCCCCGGACCCGGCGGGCGATCGCCGTGCTCGCCGTCGCCGCGGTGCCGCTCCTCTACCTCCAGTGGCAGGCACCGGTCCGGGACGTGCGAACGGCCGACGACAACGGCGAGGTCACGACCGCTTACTTCCAGCCTCTCATCAACTACCTGAGCCGTCAGCCCGGCTCGCCCTTCCGGATCGAAATCCCGTTCACGACGTTCCACTGGGAGGCGTACGTGATGGCGCCCCGTTTCCCACTCGCCCGCGGCTGGGAGCGCCAGCTCGACACCAAATACAACACCCTGTTCTACGAAGGGCGGCTCACGCCGGCGAGGTACGAGGCCTGGCTGCACCAACTCGCCGTCCGGTTCGTCGCCGTGTCCGACGCCGAGGTCGATTACTCGGCAACCGCGGAGGTCGCGCTGATCGACCGCGGCCTGCCGTATCTGCGGATGGTGCTGCGTACCCGCCACTGGCGTGTGTACGAGGTGTCAGGCGCGAGGCCCATCGTCGAGGGCGCCGCGACGCTCGAGACCCTCGGCCCGAACTACATGCAACTCGAGGCGAACCACACCGGGACCGCCTACATCCGGATCCGGTACAGCCCCTACTGGGCGGTGGTCCAGGGCTCGGGATGCGTTGGCCCGGCGGGGGGCTTCACCGAGCTCACCGTCCGGCGGCCGGGACCGATGCGGGTGGCGATCCGGTTCTCGCTGAGCCGCGTCCGCGCGCGGTCGGCGCGGTGTAGCTGACGCGAGCCGAGCACGCCGCAGCGCTAGGATGATTCCCCGACATGGGGCGTTGCCTCCGATTCATAGAGGCGCGGCTCTTGCCGCGTGGTTGGATTGACCTCGTACGGCAGATCCTGCTGTTCGGAGGTGCGTTGCTGGTGTACGACTTCGTCCGGGGGCTGGTTTCGGACAGCAATCCGTACAAGCCGTTCGGCGACGCGATGCGGATCATCGACATCGAGCGCACGCTGCACGTGTTCATCGAGCCGAGCGTCCAGGAATGGGCGATCAACAAGCACTGGCTGATGGACAGCCTCGACTGGATCTATCTGAACGGCCACTTCGTCGTCACGTTCGCGGTGCTCGCGTTCATCTACGCCCGCCGCAACGACTCGTTCTACTTCGTCCGCAACATGTTCATGATCGCGATGGCACTCGCGGTAATCGGGTATTGGTTGTACCCGACGGCGCCGCCGCGGCTGATGCCCGAGTGGGGCTTCACCGACGCGATCTCGCAGTTCGTCACCGGCGGCCGCAGCTCGATCGACTTCGGACCGACAAAGGATTTCGTGAACTTCTACGCCGCAGTCCCCTCGATGCACGTCTGCTTCGCGGTGATGATCGGCGGGTCGATGTCGCGTCTCACCCGCTGGCGCCCCGGCAGGATCCTGTGGGCGCTGTACCCGTTGCTGATCACGTTCGTGGTCGTCGCCACCGCCAACCACTTCCTCACCGACGTGTTCCTCGGGGCCCTCACCGCCGGCGCATCCGCGCTGCTGGCGCAGAGGTTGCTGGCGCGGGCGAGGCCTGATGTATGGGCGTTCGGCCCTACGCCGACCACCGCGTGACGGTCCGATCGCGTGACGATTTCCAAACCGACCGCGTGACGATCCGCGAATCGACCGCGTGACGATTCCCAAACTGAGCGCCTGACGATGGCCGAGCAGACTCAGCGTCCGCGGGCGCGACGGAACGGCGCCCCGCGCCGTCCCCGGCCGCCGCGGACCGGCCCGACCGCGCAGGAGATGGTGCGTAACCGGCTGATCGAGTCGCGCCTGACGCCGAATACGATCTCGCTCACCGGATTTGCGCTGAACCTCGCGGCCGCCGGGCTGATCGTCGGCCGGATGTTCTTCCTGGCGGGCCTCGCGTTCATCATCGGGTCGATCATGGACACGCTCGACGGTCGGTACTCGCGCATGTCCGGTAAGGGCACCGTTTTCGGCGCGTTCCTCGACTCGACGCTCGACCGGCTCGAGGAGGGAATCGTGCTGATCGCGGTCGGCGCGTACTTCGCTTCGCAGAACAACCAGGTCGCCGCGGCCGCCACCGTGGCCGCCGTGCTCGGGTCGCTGATGGTGTCCTACACCCGCGCCCGCGCGGAGGCGCTCGGAGTCGAGTGCAAGGTCGGACTCGCCACCCGCCCGGTGCGCGTCGTGATCCTTTCGATCGGACTCGTATTCGCCAAAGGCGCCTCGCTCGGCCACTTCGAGTTGCTCGCGCCGGCGGTCTACGTGCTCGCGGCGCTGACGGTCCTGACTACCCTGCAGCGGATCCTCCACGTGCGCCGGCAACTGAACGCCGCAGCCGCCGCCTGACGGCGTCCTGGCGCCCGGCTGCGCCCGACCGCCCCCCGCCTGAGGTGTAACGAACCTCCGATCGAGGGATAACTACAGATGCCCTGGGCGAGACCCAGCCCGCGCCGAGAAAGAAGGAAGCCATAGTGAGCACCCCAAACGGTTCAACCAACGGCGCGGCGCGCTACCAGGACGGCAAGGTGCGCGTGGCGATCATCGGCGTCGGCAACTGCGCGAGTTCGTTCGTGCAGGGCGTCCAGTACTACCGCGACGCGGACCCGACCCAGTCCGTCCCCGGGTTGATGCACGTCGACCTCGGCGGCTACCACATCCGCGACATCGAGTTCAGCGCCGCCTTCGACATCGACGCCGACAAGGTCGGCAAGGACCTGTCCGAGGCGATCTTCGCCGGGCAGAACAACACGCTGAATTTCGCCGGCAAGGTCCCGTCGCTCGGCGTCCCCGTACAGCGCGGGATGACGCATGACGGCCTCGGGAAGTACCTCAAGGAGAAGATCACCAAGGCTCCGGGGCCGACCGCCGACATCGTCGAGATCCTCAAGGACACGCACACCGACGTCGTCGTCTCCTACCTCCCGGTCGGCTCCGAGGACGCCACCAAGTGGTATGTGGAGCAGATCCTCGACGCGGGCGTGCGGGTTCGTCAACTGCATCCCGGTGTTCATCGCCCGCGAGGATTACTGGAACAAGCGCTTCAAGAAGGCCGGCCTGCCGATCGTCGGCGACGACATCAAGTCGCAGGTCGGCGCCACGATCGTCCATCGCGCGCTGGCCCGGCTGTTCCACGACCGCGGCGTGCGGCTCCAGCACACCTCCCAGCTGAACGTCGGCGGCAACATGGACTTCTACAACATGCTCGAGCGCGAGCGGCTGGAGTCCAAGAAGACCTCCAAGACGAACGCCGTGACCTCGATCATGGGCCACACGCTCCCCGCCGACGACGTGCACGTCGGCCCGTCGGACTACGTGCCGTGGCTGACCGACCGCAAGTGGGCGCACATCCGACTCGAGGGCGAGGCGTTCGGCAACGTGCCACTCAACCTGGAGCTCAAGCTCGAGGTGTGGGACTCGCCCAACTCCGCCGGGATCGTGATCGACGCCGTTCGCTGCTGCAAGCTGGCGCTCGACCACGGCGTCTCCGGCCAGCTCGACGGCCCGAGCTCGTACTTGATGAAGTCGCCGATGAACCAGCGCCCCGACGACGAGGCGCGGGACCAAACGGAGAAGTTCATCGCGAAGTACGCGCGCAAGCCCGCCGCCACCAAGCCGGCGAAGTCCAAGGCCAGCGCCACCTGAGAACCGGACCCGCGGGGTGGGCGGGTCCTCATCTAAATAGACTGCCGCTCGTGACGATCGAGCGGCTCGCGATCGCACAGGTGACGCCAGTCGCCTGGGAGGTCTCGCACGAGGTCAACGACTACGTCGCGGGCATCTCGCGCGAGCTGTCCCGCCGCGGGCACCGTGTGCTGATCATCGCCCCGTCGGAGTCCGACGCGCGCGTCCGCGACAGCCGCCGGGCGATCCGCAGCCAGGCCGACACGCTGCTCGAGCGCGCCGACGGCGAGCCGCTCGTGCTCGAAGTAGGGGAGGTGCTGCCGTTCTCGCCGACGCGCCGGCGCGCCGCCTCGCTGCCGGTCGACGTGGCGCGGACGATCGAGGAGGCGCTCGCCAACCTGACGCTCGACCTCGTCCACGTGCACGAGCCGTTCGCCCCGAGCGCGTCGAGCGTCGCGCTGCGCCACTCACGCGGCCTGAACGTCGGCAGCTTCCACGCGCCGACCGATCGGATCCTGTCGACTCAGCTCACGGGCCCGCTGTCGCGGCTTCTGTTCGGGCGGCTCGATGCCCGCACGGCGAGCTACAGCGCCACCCGGGATCTGCTCCAGCGCTACTTCCCCGCCGACTACCGGGTGATCCTTCCGGGCGCCGAGGTCGGCTGGGAGCACACCGCGCACGATCCCGTGCAACTGCTGTTCAACGCCGGCGAGGAGCGGGGCGCGTTGCGCTTGTTCCTGCGGGCGCTGCGCACGCTCCCCGAGGACGCCGCGTGGCGCGCGACCGTGTGGTCGCCGCGCCCGCTGGCGGTGCCCGCGACGCTCAGCCGAGCGCTGCGCGAACGGGTCGGGTTCGTCGACGGCGAGCGGGTGTCCGAGGCCGACGCGCTGGCCGGCGCGGACATCCTCGTGCTGGCGTCTGAGGGCATCAGACCGATCCCGGCAACGCTCGTGCGGGCACTCGCCGGCGGGCTCGTGCCGGTCGCCTCGCGCCTGCCCGCCTATGAGGAGCTGCTCGGCCAGGGCGAGTTCGGGTTCGAGTTCGAGCCGGGGGACGCGCAGACGATGTCCAGTCACCTCCGGCGGCTGATCGCCGAGCCGGCGCTGCGCGAGCGCGGTCGCGAGCAGGCCCGGGAGCTCCGGGCCAGGTTCGGCTGGTCGCGGGTGGCTGACGAGTTCGAGCAGGTGTACGCGGGGCTCGTCGCACGCCGCCACGACAATCGCGGCAACGGCCAGGTCCGCGCCCGCCTTGCCTCCCGCCGGCTGATCGACGTCGACCTGCACATGCACACCGATCACTCCTACGACTGCGCGACGCCGGTCGAGGTGCTGCTGGCCGAGGCCCGGGCGCGCGGCCTGGGGGCGATCGCGGTCACCGACCACAACGAGATCTCGGGCGCGCACGCGGCTCGCGCCCAGGCGGACGGCATCGGGGTGATCGTCGGCGAGGAGGTCAAGACCGCAGACCAGGGCGAGGTCATCGGCCTGTTCATCGAGGAGAAGATCCCTCGCGGCATGACGCTCCAGGAGACGATCGCCGAGATCAAGCGGCAGGGCGGGCTCGTATACGTGCCGCATCCGTTCGACCGGCTCCACTCCGTCCCCGACTACGAGCACCTGCTCGACGTCCTCGACGACGTCGATGCGATCGAGGTGTTCAATCCGCGCGTGGCGATCACCGAGTTCAACGACGAGGCGGCCCGGTTTGCGGCGAAATACCGGATTCCGGCCGGTGCCGGGTCGGACGCGCACGTTCCCCAGGGCCTGGGCTCGGTCCGGATCCGGATGCGCGACTTCGACGGCCCCGACGAGTTCCTCGAGTCGCTGCGGGACGCCGACATCGTCCGCAATCCGGCCAGCCTGCTGTACGTCCAGGCGCTCAAGTTCCTCCAGACCAAGGCGCTGCCCGAGGGGGCCCGGCGGGCCTCCCGCGAGCGCCGCGTGCGTCGCGCGATGGGGCGCGATCGACGGGGAACGAACGGTCCGGGCAGCCGCAACTCCTGATGCACTCGCAAGGACAAGCCCGGGAGCCGTCCAATCGGACAGCGATGCCCGCCACCGACGACGAGATTCGCGAGAAGTACCTCGAGCGCGCGATCCGCGAGCTGAACGCCTTTTCCCGAGAGGTGCAGTCGTGCACCCACTGCCCACGGGGCGCCCTCATGCCCGTGCTCGGCTCCGGCCACCCACAGGCGGACATCTTCCTGGTCAAGCATTCGGCGCGGCCCTCGGAGGTCGAGGAGGGGGTGGCGTTCTACGGGCGGGCGGGCAACGCGCTGATGAAGTCGCTCAAGCGGCTGTCGATCGATCCGCTGGCTGTGTACGGGACGCTGTGCGTGAAATGCCCGGTGCCCGACCCGGCGATGGCCGACCCCGCCTGCGTCGCCAGGTTGGTCGAGGAGATCCAGATCGTCTCGCCGAAGATCGTCGTCGTGATGGGGCCCGATGCGGTCACGGTCGTCAACGAGCTCGATCTCCCGCTCAGCGGCGAGATCCGCGCCCAACCGGGCGAGTTCCAGCGGCTGACGCCGTCGATCGAGGCGATGTACGTGCCGAACATCGACGAGTCGCTCGACGAGGAGAGCGCCAAGCGGGACTTCTGGGCAGCGTTCCGGATGCTTGGTCAGTGGTGGTCGGATCTACCCCCTTACTAGCCGAGCCTCGACGCGGTACGCTCGCCGCATGGACTTAGAAGAGAAGTCCCTCGAGCAGATCGGCGACCGCTGCGAGGAGTGTGGCGCCAAGCTCACGCCGGCGGAGATCGAGACTGCAAGGGAGTCAGGTGGACCGGCTCTGTGCACGGTCCACGCAGACGAGGTCGTCCCGGTAGGCGACGAGGAAGAAGGGTTCGGCGGGGAGTAGCCGCTTCGCTCCGGCGACCGACCCCGGTCAGCCCATCGTCAGCACGATCTTCCCGAGCTTGCCCCCCTCGGCAAACCGGTCATAGGCAGCGACCGCTTCCTCGAGCGGATAGGTAGCGGCGACAAGGACGCGGACCGCGCCGGAGGCGAGCAGCGGCAGCACCGAACGCTCGACCGCGCGCGCCGTCATCGCCTTCTCCTCGAGCGGACGGGGGCGGAGCGTCGAGTTGTAGATCCGCGCCCGCCGCTGCATCGCCAGCCCGAGGTTGAGCTCGGCCTTGGCGCCGGCGCCGATCCCGATCACCATGATCCGCCCCCAGAGGGCCAGCGCCTCGAGGTCGCCCGGAAGGTTGGGCGCGCCCACGAGCTCGAGGATCACGTCGAACGGACCGTGCTCGATGAACTCCTCCGGCGCGATCACATCGGCCCCGAGCTCGCTGACCGCCTGGCGACGGTCAGGATCGCGGACCGTGGCGGTCACGCGCACGCCGGCGGCGTAGGCGATCTGGATCGCGGCGGTGCCGACGCCGCCGGCGCCGCCGTGGACGAGCAGCCGCTCGCCGGGCTTCAGCCCGGCCTGGGTGAAGATCCCGTCGTGGGCGGTCGTGAAGACCTCGGGAAAGCCGCCGGCCTCGGTCCACCCGAGGTTGTCGGGGACCGCCATCAGGACTCGCTCGTGGACGACCGCCAGCTCGGCCTGGCCGCCGCCGGCGACGATCCCCATCACCCGATCGCCCTCGGCGAAGCGGTTCGCGCCCGGGCCGCGCTGCACCACCTCGCCGGCGAGCTCGAGCCCGGGGATGTCCTGCGGCGCGCCCGGCGGCGCGGGGTAGAAGCCGCGGCGCTGCATCATGTCGGCACCGTTCAGCCCGGCGGCCTTGACGCGGACCAGCACCTCGCCGGCCCCGGGAGTCGGATCGGGATGGTCCTCGACGCTGAGGTTCTCGTCTTTGATCGTGACCGCGCGCATCTGTGAGCTGCTCCGGGCAGAACCCTACTCATGTCCGGGCTCACGAACCCCGCGAGCGGCGGATGCCGCGGGTTGGGCCATCAGTCGACAAGGAAGAAAGCGGGTGTTATTCTTCCTAGCGTCGTGGCGTTGAACATCAAAGACCAGAAGGCCGACAGGCTGGCGCGTGAGCTCGCTGCTGAGACAGGGGAGAGCATTACGACTGCGGTGACGGTCGCGGTACGGGAGCGCTTGGACCGCGTGCGCGGAGCAGTGCCGCACGAGCAGCGCTTGCAGGAGATTCGCCGGATTTCCGAGCGCACTGCCGCGCTTCCCGTCCTCGACGAACGCAGTGCCGACGAGATTCTCGGCTACGACGCGAGCGGCCTCCCGGGCTGATACGTCGTGGTGCTCGACACCTCGGCGCTGCTGGCAATCCTGCTGCGCGAGCCTGAACACCACGCGCTCGCGCGGCTGCTTGCTGACGCCGAGGACCCGCTGATCTCGGCCGCCACGTTGCTGGAAGCATCCATCGTCGTGCAGGCAAAGACCGGTGATGACGGAGTTGCCGCGCTCGATGAGCTGCTTGCCGCCGCGTCGGTCAGATGCGTTGCGGTCGACCGCACACAGGCGCTCGCTGCGCGGCACGCCTATACGCGCTACGGCAAGGGTCGCTCGCCCGCTGCGCTGAATTTCGGGGACTGCTTCGCGTATGCGCTGGCGCGAGTCCACCGCCGCCCTCTGCTCTTCAAGGGCGATGACTTCTCGGCGACCGACGTCGTCCCCGCCAGCGGCGCCTGAAGTTCTAGTCACGTTCCAGCAGCGCCACGCACTCGATGTGCGGGGTCTGCGGGAACATGTCGACCGCGCGAACCCGCCGCAGCCGATAACCGCCATCCTGCACGAGCTGCGCGGCGTTCGGCGCGAGCGTCGTCGGGTTGCAGGAGACGTAGACGATCCGTCGCGGGCCGGTCTCGATAACGCGCCGCACAACCTTCTGCGACAGGCCCGACCGCGGTGGGTCGACGACGAGCAAGTCGGGCCGGCCGGCGCGCTCGACCAGCTCGCGCAGCGCCAGGCGGACGTCGCCGGCAAAGAAGCTGGCGTTCTCGACCTCGTTCAGCTTGGCGTTCGCGATCGCGTCGGCGACCGCCTCCTCGACCAACTCGAGCCCCCACACCTCGCGGGCGCGGGGCGCCATCAGCAGCCCGATCGTCCCGATCCCGCAGTACAGGTCGTACACGCGATCAGACGCGGCGGGCGCGGCGTACTCGATCGCGAGCCGGTAGAGCCGCTCGGCCATCTCGGTGTTGGTCTGAAAGAACGCGGCCGGGGAGATCCGCACACGCATGCCGAGGATCTCCTCCTCGAGCCGGTCGCTGCCGGAGAGCAGCTCGGTCTCGCCGCCCTGGGTGGTCTCGGCGACGCTGTCGAGCTGGGTCCACAAGAGGCCCCCGAGCGGTTCCGCCGCCTGAGCGAGGCCCTCGCGGTCGAGCTGGCCCGGGCTCGTCAACAGTCGCACCTGCAGCTCGCCATCTCGTCGGCTCTCGCGCACCACAAGGTTTCGGAGCAGCCCCTCCCCGGTGCGACGGTCGTGCGCGGTGAGTCCCTGGGCGCGGCACCACGCGACCACCCGCTCGCGCGCCGCGTTGCCGGCCTCCGAGGCGAGCAGGCAATCGGTGATTTCGACGATCTCGTCCCAGCGGCCGGGGGCGTGGAACCCGCACACGAGACGGCCGTCGCCGTCGGTGCCGAACGAGTACTCGAGCTTGTTGCGATAGCGCCACGGCTGCACCGCCTCGACGATCGGCTCGAGTTCGAACCCGTCGAGCCGGCCGATCCGCCGGAGCGCATCGTCGACCTGCCCCTGCTTGGCCTCGAGCTGGCGCTCGTAGGGCAGCACCTGCCACGGCGCGCCCGGGTGGGGCGCGCGCGGGGCAACGCGATCCGGGCTGGACTCGAGCACCTCGACCGCCCGGGCCTCGGCGTAGGCGCGCTTTGACTTCCCGACCACCGCCCGCACCCGATCGCCGGGGATGGCGTCCTGGACGAACACGACGTAGCCGTCAAGCCGGGCGACGCCGGCGCCACCGAACGCCAGCGAGTCGATGCTGAGTTCGAGCTCGTCGCCGCGGTTGGGTCGGGTTCGGGTGGCGCCTGGGGCAGAGTCCACGGCTCTAGCATGGCAGCCGCATGGATCTCGACGCCTACAGGCACTCGGCCGAGACGTTCTCGACCGAGATGATGCGCGAGTACTACCGCCACTACGCGGGCCTGCAGGACACCTTCGAGATCGAGCCCATCTACGCGCGCCACGCCGATCTGTTCACGCGTGACTCGGTCGAGGCGCTGCGCGAGCTCGACGCCCGCGCGCCCGGGAACGCCGACGAGCACCGGCAGGCCCGGATGCTGCTCGACTTCGCGGTCGAGGGCTACGTCGGGGAGGCGACCAAGGTGGTCGAGGAGGAGCTCGCGCGCACCGAGGCAGCGCTGACGATCGAGGTCGGGGACGAGCAGCTCGGCTATCGCGAGGCGCCGGTGGCGCAGGCCAATGAGGCCGACGGCGGCCGGCGGGCCGAGATCGAGCGCGCGCTGCTCGTGGCGACCGACCAGGAGCTCGGTCGCCATCACCGCGAGCTGATCGAGCGCCAGCACGCCTGTGCGGTCGAGCTCGGGTGGGCGAGCTACGTCGACATGTGCGAGCACTGCAAGGGCATCGACCTGCGGGCCCTGTCCGAGCAGACCGCGGCGTTCGCCGACGCCAGCGCGTCGAGCTACCCGCGGGTCCTCGAGCCCGAGCTGCGCCGGACGCTCGGAATCGGCATGGACGAGCTGCGCCGCGCCGACCTGCCCCGCTTCTTCAGGGCCTCAGAGCAGGACCGCCATTTCCCAGCCGTAGGCTTGACCGAGAGCTTCGTCGAGACGATGCGCGGCCTCGGGATCGACGTCTCCACCCAGACCGGCGTCACGTTCGACATCGGGTCCCGTCCGCACAAGTCGCCGCGCGCGTTCTGCGCGCCGGTCCGCGTGCCCGGCGAGGTGTATCTGGTCGTGGCACCGGTCGGGGGCCGTGACGACTACGCGACGCTGTTCCACGAGGGCGGCCACACCGAGCACACCGCGAACGTCGATCCCGGGCTGCCGTTCGAGTTCCGCTGCCTGGGCGACAACTCGATCAGCGAGACCTACGCGTTCCTGCTGCAGCATCTGGTCGAGGATCCCGAGTGGCTCTCGCGCCGGCTGGGCGTGGACGACGCCGGTGAGCTCGTCTCGCACGCCAGGGCCCAGCGGCTGGTGTACCTGCGTCGCTACGCCGGCAAGCTCGCCTACGAGCTCGAGCTCCACGGTGGTGGCCCCGCAGGCCGCTCAGACCCCGCAGGCCCGACGAGCGCCGGCGAGACCGACGGGCTGGCGAACCGCTACGCCGAGCTGCTCGGCACCGCGCTCGCAATCGAGTGGCCGACCGAGACCTACCTTGCCGACGTCGATCCCGGGTTCTACTGCGCCTGCTACCTCCGGGCGTGGGCACTCGAGACCCATCTTCGCTCGCACCTGCGCGAGCGGTTCGGGCCGGCGTGGTTCGAGTCCGCAGAGGCCGGGGAGGTGCTGCGCGGCCTGTGGCGGGACGGCCAGCGCCTCGACGCCGAGGAGCTGCTCGGAGAGCTGACCGGCGAGCGTCTGGACTTCGGCGTCGTCCTCGACGACCTCGGGCTGCGCTGAGGGCTAACCGCCGCCGCTGACCGCCGCGCGCACCGCCGCCGGCTCGACGTCGAGCTGCAACAGGATGCGTGCCGCGGCGCCGGCCGGGCCGCGCATCAACGCGAGCAGGATGTGCTCGGTGCCGACGCGCTCAGCCCCCTGGACCGACGCTTCCCGCGCCGCGCGATCGACCGCTTCGCTGGCCGCGCCGGTGAACGGCAGCTCGCCGGCGATGTCCCCGACCCCCACGCCGATCATCCGAACGACTGCCGCCCGCACGCGCTCGTAGGTGACGTCGAGCGACGCGAGCGCGCTCGCCGCCGCTCCATCGTTGGCGCGCAGCAGACCTAGCAGGATGTGCTCGGTGCCGATGTAGATGTGGTGGAGCGCACGTGCCTCGTCGGCGGCGAGACGCAGCGCCTCTCGCGCGTGCTCGCTAACGGGGAGCAATCGCCTTGTCGATAGCCGCGAGCACGGACTTGCGGTTGGCGTGGCGCCGCTCGTACTCGCGCACCTTGCGGAGCTCCGCCGGCGACAGACCCTCGAGTCGGGCCGTGACCTGGGCCGCGGTCAGGTCGTCATAGCCGAGGATCGGGAACGTCTGGCCGACCCCGACGCTCCGACGAGCCCGGTCCGCGCTCCGGACGAGCAGGTCGATCGACTCGCTCCACCGGGAGCCCCGAGTCGCCGGACCGAGCTGTAGGCGGCCGCGACCGAGCAGGCGCTCGACGTCTGAAAGGAGCTGGTCGGTCTGCTCGCGCCCGCGGCTGATCAGCTGCGCGGCAAGCTCGTTGGCGTCCGAGCGGGTCACGCGGCCCCGCTCGGCGGCGTCGTCGAGGATCTCCTGGATCCGCTCGCTCGTGAGCACCACGAGCCCGAGCGGCTTGAGAATCCCGTTCGTCACCTGCTCGGCGACGCTCGCGATACCGTCGCTCACGCCGCCCCGGCTGTCCTTCTTCGCGGCGGACCGGCGCCGGCCGCTCTTCGCCGCGGACTTCGAATTCTTGGATCGAGCCGGCGAACGCGAGTCGCTCGTTGACGGTCGCGCGCCGCTTGCCCCCCGAGAGCCACCCGACGGGGATTTGGGTGCAGGCATAGTTTGCATGTCTCCTTCCCGGAAGCTCGGTCGGAGCGTAGCCGAACGGTCTCGCGTTACGCGCCGATCAGCAACTCGAGCAGCGCCTTCTGAGCATGGCGCCGGTTCTCGGCCTGGTCCCAGATCCGCTGGCGATCCCCGTACAGCACCTGCTCGGTGATCTCCTCGCCCGGGTGCGCCGGCAGGCAATGCAGCGCGATCGCGTTCGGGGCGGCCTGGTCGAGCAGCCCGTCGTCGAGCTGGTAGGGCGCCAGCACCCGCCGACGCCCGGCGGCCGACTCCGGCTCGTCGCTCATGCTCACCCACACGTCGGTATAGACCGCATCGGCACCGCGAACTGCGTCATGCGGATCGTCGGTGAGGACGCCGGCCCCGTCGGGCTCGAGCTGGTAGCCGTCGGGCGCGGCCACGCGCACCTGCACCCCCGCACTCGATCCCACCACGACCAGCGAACGGGCCACGTTGTTCCCGTCACCGACGTAGGCAAGCGTGAGTCCGTCGAGCCTGCCGAACGTCTCCCGGAGCGTCAGCAGGTCGGCGAGCGCCTGGCACGGGTGATGGCTGGGGCTCAGCATGTTGATCACCGGCACGGTGGCGTGCTCGGCGAGCTCCTCCACGAGCCGGTCATCGCCGGTGCGAATCCCGATCGCCGCGACGTGGCGCGAGAGCACGTACGCGGTGTCCCGGACCGACTCGCCGCGGGTGAGCTGAAGGTCGTCGGTGCGCAGCACCATCGGATGCCCCCCGAGCTCGTTGATCCCGGCCTCGAACGACACGCGCGTGCGGGTCGAGGGCTTCTGGAAGATCAGCGCCACCGAGCGCTTACGGAGCGCGTCCGAACTGTGCGGCGCTGCCTTGAGCTCGAGCGCGCGCTCGATCAGCCCGTTCAGCTCCGCAGCGGTCAGCTCCGACCCGGTGATGAAGTGGCGCGGCAAGACCTGAGTGTACGTTGGGCCAATGGTCGCACGCGTGCTCACGTGGAACCTCAAGCACGGGCGCGCCGTGCCCTCCGCCGGCCGGGACCTGTTCGACGAGTTCGCCGGCGCGCTCGGCGGCTGGGCATGGGATGTGGCGCTGCTGCAAGAGGTCCCGCCCTGGTGGCCGCCATTGCTGGCGTCGCGTCTGGATGCCGACCAGCGCCTCGTCCTCACCTCGCGAAACGCCGGCCTGCGGGTCAGGCGCGCGGTCGCGGTCCGCTGGCCGGACGCGATCAAGTCCAGCGGCGGCAGCGCCAACGCGATCCTCGTGCGCGGCGACGCGATCGTCGAGCACCGGTCCAGACGCCTGTGCATCTCGCCCGAGCGGCGGTGGCTGCACGCGGTCCGGCTGCACAACGCCGGCACGTGGGTGGCGAACGTCCACGCCGGTGGCCCGATCCGCGACGCCCACCGGGCCGCCGACACCGCGCTCCGCTGGGCCGGCGAAATGCCGCTGGTGCTCGGCGGCGACTTCAACATCCGCCGGCTGACCCTGGACGGGTTCGCGTGCGCGGCCGGCCACGAGGTGGACTACGTGTTCGTGCGGGACCTACGGGCGGACGGCGCCGCCGCTGTGCTCGACAGCGGGCGGCTGTCCGATCACGCCCCGGTGGCGGTCACGATCGCTCCCGCGCAATCTCCACCACCTCGGGCGACGCCTTCGCGATAGACCCGCTGTCGAACGGCGGCTCGGGGTCGTACTCGATCGCGAGCTGGATCGCCTGTGCCATCTCGTCGCCCGCGATCCGCGCGGCGAGCGTCAGCGCCATGTCGATCCCCGACGACACGCCGGCCGCGGTGATGACCTTGCCCTGCTCGACGACACGTCGGTTCACCGGGGTCGCCCTCAGGCGCCCGAGGATGTCCATCGACGCCCAGTGTGTAGTCGCCTCGAGGCCGTCGAGTATCCCCGCGGCTCCCAGAACGAGCGAGCCTGTGCACACCGACGTGGTCCATCGCGAGGTCTCGTGCGCGGCCCGCATCCAGTCGAGCATCCGCTCGTCACGCATCAGCGCGCGGGTGCCGTAGCCGCCGGGCATCACGACGACCTCGGGACTCGGCATCTCGTCGAGCGCCCGGTCGGCGACGAGCGTCAGCATTCCGTTCTCGGTCCGCTTCGGTCCGGGCTCGATCGCCAGGAAGTGGACCCGCGCGTCGGGCAGCCGCGACAGGACCTCGTAGGGACCGATCGCGTCGAGCGCGGTCAGGCCGTCGAAGATCGGGATCGCGATGTCCATGTCCGCGGTCGCCGGCTACTGATTCCGGTTGGCCCGGAGTCCGAACCCGCGCAGCATCAGCAGCGCCTTCTCGCCGAGCGTGCCGCGCGCCGGCAGGACCCCGAGCTGGGTGGCCACGTCGTACAGGTCGAAGAAGCCGCGCACCCGCAGCAGCTTCTCATGCTTCATCTCGGAGTAGAAGATCGCGTGCATGACCACGAATCGGTTGGTCGCCGGCAGGCCGTTGAGCGCCGCCCGGTGGGTCGCCAGCACCTTGCACGGAGCGGCCACGAAGTGCCCGTCGCTCAGCCGCTCGCCGGTCTTCTCCATGCGCGCGTCGGGGAACGCCGTCCAGAACTGCGCGGCGTGCTCGCCGAGCGCCTCGAGCCCCTCGAGCGGCTCCGGCGTGAGCGGGTCCTCGTAGTGAACCCGGCGGTCGCAGACCTCCTCGAACGCGGCCTCGTCCCTCCCGGACCAGGCCGCCTCCCAGCCGTCGATCAGCTCGTCGACGGTCACTGCGCGGAGGCGTCAGAGGCGGCGGCCATGTCAGTGACCGCGGTCACTGGCGCGCTGTCGAACACGGGCAGCCCCTCGTCGGGGGTCGACGCCTCGGCGTAGCGCCGGCGAGGGATCCTCCCGGCGCCACGGGCGAGCCACCCCGCCTCAACTGCCAGCCGGATCGCCGTGGCCATCGCGACCGGGTCGTGGGCGCGCGAGATCGCGCTCGCGCACAGCACCGCGTCGCATCCGAGCTCGATCGCGAACGCCGCGTCGGACGCGGTGCCGACGCCGGCGTCGAGGATCACCGGGACGCCCGCGCGCTCGACCACGATCGAGATGTTGTACGGGTTGCGGATCCCCATGCCGCTCCCGATCGGCGACCCGAGGGGCATCACCGCCGCGCACCCGACGTCCTCCAGCCGCCGGGCTAGGATCGGGTCGTCGGTGGTGTAGGGCAGCACGGTGAAACCGTCGTCGACGAGCGCCTCGGCGGCGGCGACCAGCTCGACCGCGTCCGGGAGCAGCGTGCGATCGTCCCCGATCACCTCGAGTTTGATCCAGTCGGTGTCGAACGCCTCGCGCGCGAGCTGGGCGGTGATGATCGCGTCACGCGCGGTGTAACAGCCGGCGGTGTTCGGGAGCACCTCGACTCCGGCGGTGTCGAGCACGTCGAGGATCGAGCCCCGCGCGGCCGGATCCAAGCGCCGGAGCGCGACCGTGCATAGCTCCGCGCCGGACGCTTCGAGCGCCGCCGCCAGCACATCGTGATTGGTGAAGCCACCGGTCCCGAGGATCAGGCGAGAGCGAAGCTCGCGGCCGGCGATCGCGAACGGGGTCATCCGCCCTGCACCGCCACCACCACCTCGACCTTGGCGCCCTCGCGCAACTCGACATTCGGCCACTGGGCACGCGGGACCACTTCACCCTCGACCGCCACCGCGACGCCGCGTCCCCCGGGCGCGCCCGAGAGCGACGCGACCACGCTAGCCACCGTCGCGCCCGCTGGCAACTCCCGACGATCACCGTTGATCGTCACCGAAAGGGTCACGCCGCCACCGCCGGGACGCCGGCAAAGCGCGCCGGTAAGAACTCGTCGGGGATGTTGTCGTCACCGGTGAGCGCGCCGGCGACAAGCTCCGCGGTGATCGGCGTGAGCAGGATCCCGTGGCGGTAGTGACCGGCCGCCCAGTGCAGCCCCGAAATCGCACCCGGTCCGATCGCCGGCGCGTTGTCGGGCGTGGCCGGCCGCAGCCCCGCCGACAGCTCGTCGATCACGAGTTCCGTGACCGACGGCAACAGCTCGAACGCGTTGCGCAGCAGCTCGAACGCGCCACCGGCGGTCACGGTCGTGTCGAAGCCGCGCTCCTCCATGGTCGCGCCGAGGACGTAGCGGCCATCGCCCCGCGGGACCAGGTAGCCGCCGGTCATCCGCAGCACGCGCGTGAGCAGCCCCGGGCCGGCGGGATCGTGGAGCCGGAGGATTTGACCTTTTATTGGATGGATCGGGATACGTGCGCCTTCCGGGATGCCATCGAGCGAGCTCGACCAAGGGCCGGCGGCGACCACAACGTTCTCCGCGGGGATCTCGGACCCGTCGGCGAGCGTCACCCCGGCGACGCGGTCGTGCCCCACCGCCACCCCGCGGACGGGCGCGCCCATTCGGAGCTCCCCGCCGGCTGCTTTGACCGCGTTGGCGAGCGCCGCGGTCAGCCTGCGCGGGTCGATCGCGTGGTCGTCGGGAATCTCGAGCGCGAGGCGGAGCGCGGGCGCCAGTGCCGGCTCGAGCCGGCGCGCCTCGCTCGAGCGCAGCCTGTGCACGGTGAGCCCGAGCGATTCCCGCAGCGCCAGCTCGCGGGTGAGGGCCTCGGCCTCGTCGCCGTCGCGCGCGGCGAGGAGCGTGCCGCACCGCAGGTAGCCGGGATCCATCCCCGAGGCGTCGCTCAGCTCCTGCACGAACTCCGGATAGGCGGCGGCGCTCGCGAGCCCGAGCCGCATCAGCGGCAGCTCGGTCGCGATCGTCTCGGAGATCGGCGCGAGCATCCCGGCGGCGACCGCGGACGTCCCAGCTCCCGGCACGCCGGCGCGATCGAGCACGGTGACCCGGAGACCGCGCTGCGCCAGGCGCCACGCGACGGCGAGACCAACGGCGCCGGCGCCTACAACGACGACATCGGATGGGCTTGAGCGATTCGGCAACGTGTGCGACTCCCTGCGCCGGCATTATCCGGTTCAGGTTCAGACGGTCGGCGGGCCATCGCCCGCCCTCTCAGCCCAGTGGTAGGGCTCCCGTTTCGGCAATCCTAGCGCGGGGCGGTCGGCTTCCGGCGGCGGCGGTCCTGCCACACTTGGACGCGTGCGAGATCCCCGCGATCGCCTGTGCTCTGCCCGTCTGTACCTGGTTTGCGGCGACCAGCCGGACGAGTTCCTCGCCGGCGCGCTCGGTGCCGGCGTCGACATCGTCCAGCTTCGGATGAAGGACGCCCTCGACGAGGTGATCGTGTCCGTGGGCCGGAAGTTCGCGGCGGTAGCGGCCGAGCACGGCGCGCTGTTCATCCTCAACGACCGGCCCGACCTGGTCGAGGCCACAGGCGCGGACGGCGTGCACGTCGGCCAGGACGACGCCGGCGTGGAAGCCGCGCGGGCGGCGGTCGGGCCGGACCGGCTCGTCGGCCTGTCGACGCACTCCGCGACCCAGATCGACGCCGCAGCCAAAGCGCCCGTCGACTACATCGGCGTCGGACCCGTCCACGAGACGCCGACGAAGCCCGGACGCCCCGCGGTCGGGCTGGAGCTGGTCCGCTACGCGGCGGCTCACGCGACGGTTCCGTTCTTCGCGATCGGCGGCATCTCGACCGACGAACGTGCGTGCGGTCAGAGCCGCCGGCGCCACGCGGATCGCGGTCGTCCGCGCGCTGACCGGCGCGCCCGACGTCGCGGACGGCGCCCGCGCGCTCCGCGCCGCTATCGCCGGCCCGGAAGGCGAGGTCCGCGTTGGCTCAGCGCGATAGCCGCAAGCGCGGCCGCCGCCGGCAACCCGGAACCGCCCCGGTCGCGACCGCACCGACCGCGCGCGACGCCGCACCGCCTCCGCAAACGCCCGCGGTCGCCACCCCGCCGCGTGGCCGGTCCGAGGAGCGCAACGCCGCCGTCCGGGCGACGCTCACACCGCTCGAGCCCGGCGAGCGGCCGTGGTCGCTGAAGATCGCGACGCTGCTCGCGGTGCTGATCGGCGGTGGCGATCTGATCGCGGTGCTGATCAACGGCCAGTTCAAGGTCGGCGGCGCCCAGGCCGGCGCCGGCGGGGTGCTGCTGTTCTCGGTTCTGATGCTGGTCTGCGCGGTCGGGATGTGGCAGCTGCGCTACTGGGCCGTGCTCGGGTTCCAGGCGATCCTCGCGTTCGTGATCCTGTTCTTCTCATTGCTCGGCCTGCGCGCCGCCAACCTGCTGGCCGTCGTCGCCTCGGTGCTCGTCGTGTTCGGCGGCGGCTGGCTGTTCTACAAGCTCGTTCGCGTGCTCAGCCGGATCCAGATGCCGACATACCCGGGGCGGTAGGGCTTCTATAGTCTCCGGCCGCATGGCTGACGCCTCTTACGACTGCGTTGTGATCGGTTCTGGACCGGGCGGCTACGTCGCCGCGATCCGCGCCGCCCAGCTCGGGATGAAGACCGCCGTGATCGAGAAGGACACGGTCGGCGGGCGCTGCCTGAACTACGCCTGCATCCCCGCCAAGGCCGTGCTGCGCGTGGCCGACGTGCTGTCGGAGATCCGGGAGGCCGACGATTTCGGGATCAAGGTCTCAGAGCCCGAGGTCGACTTCGCCGGCGTCAGCGCGCGGCGCGAGAAGGTGATCAAGACCCTGACGGGCGGCGTCGCGGGCCTGTTCAAGAAGAACGGGATCGAGTACATCGAAGGCGAGGGCGCGCTCGCCGGCGCCGGCTCGGTCACGGTCGGCGGCAACCAGATCTCGGCCAAGACGATCATCCTCGCCACCGGCTCGGTGAAGAAGCCGATCCCCGGTACGCAGTTCGGCGGCCGCGTGATCGGCACCGAGGAAGCGTGGGCCTTGCAGGAGCTTCCCAAGACGCTCGCGGTCGTCGGCGCCGGCGCCTCGGGCGCGGAGATCGCGTCCGCCTACGCCCGGCTCGGCTCCGACGTGCTGCTGTACGAGGCGCTCGACCGGGTGCTGCCGAGCGAGGATGCGGACATCTCGAAGCTCGTCGAGCGCGGCCTCAAGCGCCAGGGCATCAAGATCCACACGAGCACGTTCGTCGAGAACATCGAGACCTCCGAGTCGATGTGCAGGTTCACCCACGCCGGCGAGCCGCGCGAGGTCGAGTGGCTCGTGATCGCCGCCGGGTCGCGCCCCGGACGTCGAAGCCCTGGGCCTCGACAAAGCCGGCGTGAAGCTCGGCGAGACCGGGCTGATCGAGGTCGACGGTGCGATGCGCACGAGCGTCGAGGGCGTGTACGCGATCGGCGACCTCGTGCGCGGGCCGGCGCTCGCCCACAAGGCCTCCGACGAGGGCGTGATCGCGGTCGAGGACGCGGCCGGGCTCGAGACCCATCCGATCGAGTACATCGACATCCCGCGCGCGACCTTCTGCACGCCGAACGTCGGCAGCTTCGGCCTCACCGAGGCGCAGGCGCGCGACCAGGGCTACGACGTGGTCGTCGGCAAGGTCCAGTACGGCGCGGTCGGGGCCGGAACCGTCTACGGCGACCGCACCGGCCTGGTCAAGATCGTCGGCGAGAAGCAGTACGGCGAGCTGCTCGGCGGGCACATCGTCGGGACCAAGGCCACCGAGCTGATCCAGGAGCTCGTCAACGTCCGCGCGCTCGAGGGCGGCTATCCGGAGGTCGCCCGGATCATCCACGGCCACCCGACGCTGTCCGAGGCCGTGATGGAGGCCGGCCGGGCCGCCGACGGCTGGCTGATTCACGGCTGACCCGCCTTCTCCGGTCGTGCCGACCCCGCGAGCCGCGCCCGAGCAGCCGGTCTTCTACTACGACCTCGGCAGCCCGCAGTGCTATCTACTCGGCGAGACGATCATGTCGACGTTGCCGGTGGTGCCGGAATGGGAGCCGGTTCTCGCCTCGCAGATAGCCGAGTCCGAGCCGCAAGCAGATCCCGACCGCTCAGAGGTCGAGCGGCTGGCGGCCGCGCTCGGCCTGCAGCCGCTGCGCTGGCCGTCGAACTGGCCGCCCGACACGACCCGCGCGATGCTCGCGGCAACCTACGCCAAGCAGCGTCGGCCGCGGCGTCGCGTTCTCGCTGGCGGCGTTCCGCCAGGAGTTCGCCGGCGGTCGCGACATCGGCGACGAGGACACGGTGCTGATCGCCGGCGCCGCCTGCGAGATGCACCCGGTGGCGCTCGGGAAGGGCATCGAGCTGCGATCGACCGTGGAGGCGCTCGGACGCGGCGGCACGCGCGCGCAAGAGGCCGGCATCCAGACGGTCCCGGCGATCCAGATCGGCGACCGTACCTACGAAGGCGCAGGCGGCGATGGCGCTGGGCGGGGCGACGCGATGAAGGCCAACCGCCTCTACCACCTGATCGTCTCGCGCGAGGGGCGCGAGCCGGCGTTCCTGTCGGACCCGAACCGCACCGACCGGATCGAGGTCGTGTCGGTCGACGACGGCGAGGTGATCCTGTATTGGACGGTCAGCCCGAAGCAGGCCTCGAAGCTGCTCAAGCTGCTGCGCGCCGACCTCGCGAGCCTCGACGCCGAGGAGTTCTTCGACAAGTGGCTCGACGCCGACGCGGAGGAGTTCTGAGCGCGCGATGTCCCCGCGCGAAGCCGCCGAGTTAGCGCGCCTGCTGCGGCCGGCGATCGGCGACGAGCGCGTGCTCGCCGCCGTCGCGAGCATCCCGCGCGAGCGGTTCGTCCCCGACGACCAGCAGGACCGCGCGTACGCGAACGTCGGCGCTCCCGATCGGCTGCGGACCAGACGATCTCGCAACCGCTCGTCGTCGCGCGGATGCTCGAGACGCTCGGAGCTCGCGCCGACCGACCGCGTGCTCGACGTCGGGACCGGCTCCGGTTACCACGCGGCACTGCTGTCGATGCTCGCCGGGCACGTGTGGACGATCGAGCGCCACCGTGAGCTGAGCGCGCTGGCCGAGCGGGCGATGCTCGACCTCGGGATCGACAACGTCACGTTCGTGGTCGGCGACGGCTGGGAAGGGCTCCCCGGCGAGGCGCCCTTCGACGCGATCAACGTTGCGGCGGCGACCGGCTCGGCGCTCCGCGCGCTCGAGCGGCAGCTCGCCGACGGCGGCCGGCTGGTGGCGCCGGTCGGCACCAAGGAACAGCACCTGATCGCTGACCCGGCGGACGGGCGAACCGGCTAGTCCGCCGGCAGCTCGAGGCGGTCCAGTTCGTCCCGCTCGTCCATGGCGTCTCCGAATAGAGCGGGGCGGACCTCGCGCCGTCGACGTCGCCCGAGCCCAGCCGTCCCCGCATCACCTCGATCGCCACCGGGCTCGAGTCGACGAGCACGAACCGCCGGCCGAGCCCCTGGCACACCGCGCCGAGCGTCCCCGACCCCGCGAACGGATCCAGGCACCACCCGCCCGGCCGCGACGAGGCGGCCACCATCCGCCGCAGCACACCCTCGGGCTTCTGGGTCGGGTAGCCGGTCTTCTCGCGGCCGTTGGTGGGGACGATCGTGTGGAACCACACGTCTGTCGGGCGCTTTCCCCGCGCGGCCTTCTCGGCGCCGACCAGCCCGGGCGCCATGTACGGCTCGCGCTCGACCGCGTCGGCGTCGAACCAGTGACTGCCCGGCGTACGCACGTACACCAGGATCGTGTCGTGCTTGGCCGGCCAGCGCCGGCGCGGCTTGGCGCCGTAGTCGTAGCTCCAGATCAGCTCGTTGAGGAACGCGTCCCGGCCGAACAGCTCGTCGAGCAGCAGCTTGCAGTAGTGCGCCTCGCGGTAGTCGATGTGGAAGTAGAGCGTTCCGTGGGACGCGAGCAGCGACCGCGCCCGCTCAAGGCGCGGCTCGAGGAACGCCAGGTAGTCACCGAACGCGTCGTCGTAGCTCAACGACCGCAGCAACCGCGAGCGATACCGCCGGCCGCCGAACCCGATCCGGTCCCCGCCGACGGGATCGGCCACCACCGACAGTGACCGCCGCGCCTGCGCCCGCCCGGTGTTGAACGGCGGGTCCATGTAGATCAGATCGAACGCGCCCTCCGGCAACTGATCGAGCACGGTCGCGTTGTCGCCGGCGACAACGAGGTCGTCGTCGAGCACGATTGGATGCTCAGCGCTCTGAAAACGCATGACGCAGGACCGTAGCGACGCGAACGGCGACCCCCGCACATGGGGGGCTCTTACGCCCACCTGACGGCCCAAAACGCTACGATCGCTGTTCGGTGTTTACCAACCGCTATCACGCGCTGCGCAATTCTGCGCTCGGCGTGCGACTCGCGAACTCCTCGATTGCCCGCAGGGTCACGCAGTCGCCGCTGCGCGCGCGCATGACGCGCTACACGCTCGGCTCGATGGTCGCCGCCGCGACCAGCGCGATCGTGTTCGCCGCCCTGTACGTGATGGGCTTCGGCACGACCGCGTGCTCGGTCGTCGCGTTCATCGCCGGCGCGATCCCGAACTGGATCCTCAACCGCCGGTGGGCCTGGAAGGTCGAGGGCCGCGTGGCTTTCGGACGCGAGATCGTCGCTTACGTGCTGGTGTCGGGGGTCACGCTGTTCATCACCGCCGAGGCAACCGGCTGGACCCAGCGCCACGTACAGAACATCCCCGCCCACCACGGCATCCGCGTGCTGCTCGTGACCGCGTCGTACCTCGCGGTGTTCGCGATCCTGTTCGCCGCGCGATTCGCGGTCTACGAGGTGTGGATCTTCTCGGGCCGCAGCCGCATCCGCGCGGGCTTGCGGTCGCGCATCCAGGTGCGCAGCGCCGCCCGCGCGAACCGCACGCCGTAGCCGAAGTTCCCGCCCTTCTTGGTGGCGGTGGCGTGCACGCCGCGGTCACGCATCGTCGTCGGCACCTCGGCCGAGCCGGTAGCCGTGCAGGGCGGCGCTGATCATCAGCTCCGAGGCCTGGTACTGCGGCTGCTCGAGCACGACCGCCGCGGTCACCTCGGAGCGCATCGCGCGGATCCCGCAAGCCGGGTCGGTGATCCGGTGGCGCACGAGCACGCTGATCAGCGCGCCGAACACGAGCACGCCCAGATGGCGCGTGCGGTCGGTGGTGAGCTCGGCGCCGAGGCGCCGGGAGCCCGAGACGAAATCTGCCTCGTCGGCGAGGATCGGCTCGACGACCGCGGCCGAGCTCGGCGGGCTCGTACTGGCCGTCGGCGTCGATCGTCGCGATCACGCGCGCGCCGCGAGCGCGGGCGAGCCAGTAGCCGAGCTTGAGCGCCGCGCCCTGGCCCCGGTTGACCGGAACGTCGCACACGAGCGCGCCGGCGCCGGCCGCCTGCGAGGCGGTCGTGTCACGGGCACCGTCGACGACCACGATCACCTCGAGCTTCAGGCCGGCCGCCTCGCGAGGGATCTCGGCGACCACGCCGGCGACGGTCGGCTCCTCGTTGTACGCCGGGATCACGACCGCGAGCGGCGCGCCGAGCCCGGGGGGTGGGTCCCGAGGAACGCCATCGCTGCCGCCACGCTCCTCCGGCGCCAGGCGCTCGAGCTCGGCGTCGATCGAGAACCCGCCGCGCTCAGAGCCGTCCGTACGGACGGCGGCATCAGATCCGTGGACGGTCGTCACCGTCCGCCTCCCGCGCTCACGGGCGCCGCCGGCGCGCCCGCGGCGATCGCATCGACGTCCGCCACCGACCATTCGTCCCACACGCCGCGCAGCCCGGACTCGAAATCGAACTGGGGCGACCAACCGGCGGCCAGCGCCTTGCTCGGGTCGACGATCACGGCCGGCATCTCGCCCGGCCGCGCCGGGCCGTGCTCGACCGTCAGCTCGGCGCCGCTGACCGCGAGCACCGCATCGACGACCTCGAGCACCGACAGCGAGGTCCCCGAGCCGATCACCACCGGGCCCTTCCAATCCTCGTTGACGAGGCCGAGCCGGACCGCGGCGATCACGTCGCTGGCGTGGACGTAGTCGCGCACCTGGCGGCCGTCGCCGTAGACCTCGAACGTCCGCCCGAGGCGGACTGCGCGCATCAGGCGGGCCACGATGCTGTCCTTGGCCTGCATGCCCGGACCGTACACGTTGGTCAGCCGCAGGCACGCGCACCGTAGCCCGTAGGAAGCGGTGTAGGCGGACATCAGCATCTCCGCGGCCGCCTTGGTGGCCCCGTAGGGCGTCAGCGGCTCGAGCGTCGCCGACTCGACGATGGCGGGCGCGTCCATCGGACCGGTCACCGCGTTGGTCGAGGCGAACACGAGCGAGCTCGCGCCCGCGCTCGCGCCGCCTCGAGCAGCGCGATGCGTGGCCGCGACGTTGGTCGCGAAGGTCAGATCCGGCTGCTCGAGCGAGCGCAGCACCGACGTCACGGCCGCGAGGTGGACGACCGAGTCGATGCCGCCGGCGAACGCGGCGCTCGAGCGCGTCGAGATCGGCGATGTCCCCGACGACGATGTCGACCTCCGGGTCCGGGTGGGGCTTCAGGTCGACGACACGGACATGCGCGCCCGCCGCGAGACAGCTGGGCCACGGCGTGGCGCCCGATGAAGCCCGACCCGCCGGTCACGAGGATCCGGCGTCCGCGGAGACTGTCCTGCGGCGATGTCACCGCGGACGAGCTGCTCACGTCTGGGCCAGCGCGCTCGTCGACGTCTGGGGCAGCTCGCTGGTGGTCGCGCGCCAGCTCACCGTCGGCATGATCGCCGCGAGGTCGACCCGGTCCTTGTGGCGCTCGACGACCTCGAACAGGTGGTCGATCAGCGTCATCGACAGCAGCGTCGGCTTCAGCCCCAGGTCCACGAGCGCCGTGTGCTTGGCGTTGTAGTAGTGGTCCTCGGCCTCGACGCGCGGGTTCTCGACCGTGCTCGATCGTGCACTCGCCCGGAAACTCCTCGGCGATCGTGTCGGCGATCTGGCGCACCGAAAGATGCTCGGTGAACTGGTTGAACACGCGGAACTCGCCTCGCTCCGCGGGATTCTCCGAGGCGAGCCGAATGCATTCGACGGTGTCGACGATGTTGATCAGGCCGCGCGTCTGCGAGCCGTTGCCGTAGACCGTCAGCGGGTGGCCGAGCACCGCCTGGATAACCATCCGGTTCAGCACCGTGCCGAACACGCCGTCGTAGTCGAAGCGCGTGGCCAGCCGCGGGTCGAGCTTGGTCTGCTCGGTGTCGGCGCCGTACACGACCCCCTGGTTGAGGTCGGTGGCGCGCAGCCCCCAGATCCGGCAGCCGAACTCGATGTTGTGGCTGTCGTGGACCTTCGAGAGGTGGTAGAAGGAGCCGGGCCGCTTCGGGTACAGCACGCGGTCCTTGCGCCCGTTGTGCTCGACCTCGAGCCACCCCTCCTCGATGTCGATGTTGGGCGTGCCGTACTCGCCCATCGTCCCGAGCTTGACGAGATGGATGTCGCGGTCGATGTCGGCGATCGCGTACATCACGTTGAGGTTGCCGACGATGTTGTTGGTCTGCGTGTAGACGCAGTGCGCCTGATCGATCATCGAGTACGGCGCCGCGCGCTGCTCGCCGAAGTGGACGATCGTCTCGGGGCGGAAATCGCCGACCATCTCGTGCACGAACGCCGGCGTCGCACAGGTCGCCCACGTAGCTCTTGATCGTCTTGCCGCCGACCTCGGCCCACGCGGCTACGCGCTCCTCGAGCGTGGCGATCGGAACCAGGCTCTCGACGCCCATCTCCTCGTCGTACTGACGGCGCGCGAAGTTGTCGTTGACCGCCACCTCGTGCCCGAGAGCCGAGAGATGGAGGGCGGTCGGCCACCCGAGGTATCCGTCACCGCCAAGAACCAAGATTTGCATGTAGCCGCTCCAATGCCTGACGTTCGAGTGGGGGATCTTCAGCGCTCGGGGGCCACGAGGCGGCGCATCAGTAGGCCAAGTCCAGGCGATACATGGCCTGCGAGCGCAGGAGGATAGCCGACGAACCGTACGCGAGACGTAAGAGGCTCCTCGGGGACCCTATTCGAGCGCCGCGAGAGGTTAGAGGATGCTTAGCAAGTTATGTCCCCACCACCGGCGCCGCCGAGGCCCGCCTCCTACTGCTACCGTCCTCGCGGCCGCTGTGTCAGAGCAGATCCTAGACGCACCGCCCGCCGAAGTCCCGGGCAGCCCACCGCCCGACCGCGAGCGCCGCGCCGGCGTCGACTGGGCCGAGTTGGCCCACCGCTACCGGTGGGTTCTGACCGCTGCCGGACTGCTGATCGTGTCCCTCGCGATCGTTCTCTACGCGCGCACGCGGCCCGGCTACGACCCGTACGGATGGCTCGTGTGGGGCAAGCTCACGATCCACCTCACGCTCGACACGAACGGCGCCCCGTCGTGGAAGCCGCTGCCGTACCTGTTCACGGTCCCGTACGCGCTGTTCGGCCGCTACGCCCTGTGGCTGTGGATGGTCACCTCGGTGGCGATCTCGCTGAGCGGGCTGATCTTCGCGTGGCGGATCGCCTTCCGCCTGACCTACTCACGCCCCGAGCGTCGCTATGCCTCCTACGTGGCCGGGCTGTTCGCCGCGGCGTTCGTGCTGGCGATGCAGGATCCGGTCGGGAACTTCAACTACACGCACTACATCCTCAGCGCGGAGTCCGACACGATGATCGTGTCGCTGTGCCTGCTGGCAATCGACCTGCACCTGTCCGGGCACCACAAGGCCGCGCTCTGGATCTGGTGGCTCGCCGCGCTCGGACGGCCCGAGGTGTGGCCGTTCTACGGACTCGCGGGCCTGTGGCTCTGGTGGAAGGTCCCGTCGTACCGGCGGTGGCTGTACGCGTCGCTCGTGCTGATCGCGTTCCTGTGGTTCGGGATTCCCGGCCTGACCTCCAAGAGCCTGCTGACCGCCGGCAACATCGCCGAGAACTCGCCGCGGGCGATCCACGGCAACAAGATCACCGGCACGATCGACCGCTTCCACGAGCTGCTGCCGAACACGGTCTGGATCGCGGCGGTGCTGACGGTGGCGTGGGCCGCCTGGCGGCGGCGGACGACGATCCTCGTGCTCGCCGGCGGAGCGGTTCTGTGGGTGCTGATCGAGATCGCGTTCGCGATCCACGGCTTCCCGGCGGTGCCGCGTTACATGTTCGAAGCGGGCGCCGTGGTCGGGATCCTCGCCGCGATCTTCATCGGCCGCGTCGTCCACGAGCTGCCGGCGCTGCTCGTGGCGCAGGTGCGGCGATTCGAACGCACACGGATCAGCCCTCGGCTGGCCTCGCTGGTCGGTGCCTGGGGCACGGTCCTCGCCGTCGTCGTGATCTCCGGCTCGATGCTCGGCGCGGCCCATCGGCAGGAGCGGCTCGAGCGCTCGGACCTGCGGTCCCAGCGTGCGCGGACCGTGCTGATCGGCCGCCTGTCGGGCGTGGTCAAGACGCTCGGCACGTCGAACATGTTCGCGTGCGGACAGCCGAACATCCCGATCGGGTACCAGAGCGTGCTCGCCTGGTACGCCGGCGTCAAGACCGGCGTGCTGTACGTCAGCCCTGGCTACCTGAAGGTGCACCCGCACCCGCTGGTCAACATCTACCCGATCGCCGGCGCCGGCTGGAAGGTGTTCCCGAGCCATGTGGATCCGGCCCACCAGGCGGCGTGCAGCAAGATGACCCTCATCTACCACGGCTCATGACGCCGTGCGCTCCCGGCGGAGGGCGGTTGGTCGCAGGCGCCTCGCGGTCGCGGGCGCGGCGCTTGTTGCGCTGATCGTCGGCGCGATCGCTCTCGCCACCTCGAGCGGGACGCCTCCCCCACCGCCGCTGCCGCTCCCGGGAACCGGCCAGCCGGCGCGCGCGGGCGATCCGTTCGCCTACGTGCCGAGCCGCGAGTCCGACTTCGTCGCGCGCGCGATCGCCGGTAGCGACCACGTACTGTTCGTCAAGAGCCCCGGCGGCGCGCTCGCCACGGCCGCCCGGGTGGCTGCGTTCGGACCCCAGATCGACCGCGCCACCGCCGGCACGAAAGTCGATCCGAGCATCCTCGAGGCGCTCCTGTTCGTCGAGAGCGCCGGCCGCCCCAACGTGATCGCCGGCAACGACCCGGCCGACGCCGCTGGGCTGACGCAGATCCTCGCCCAGACCGGCCAGTCGCTCCTCGGGATGCACATCAACCTGGCGCGCAGCCGGCAGCTGACCGCCAAGATCGACCAGGCGGCATTCCAGGGGCGGATCGGGCTCGTCGCGCGCCTGCAGCGCCAGCGCGCCGCTATCGACGACCGCTTCGACCCCGCAAAGGCGCTCGCCGCGACCGTCCGCTACCTCGAGATCGCGCGGGCCCATTTCGGTCGCGCGGATCTCGCCGTCGAGTCCTACCACATGGGAATCGGGAATCTCCAGGACGTCCTCGATGACTACGACGGCGGCCGCGCGGTGCCGTACGCGCAGCTGTACTTCGACACCGCGCCCGACCATCACTCGAGCGCCTACGACCTGATCTCGGGCTTCGGCGACGACTCGTCTCTGTACTACTGGCGTGTCCTCGGCGCGCAGCAGATCATGCGCCTGTACCGGACCGACCGGGCCGCGCTGACCCGGCTGAGCTCGCTCCAGACCGCGGCCGACTCGCAGGCGTACGTCCTGCATCCACCGGATGCGGTTCACCCGTTCCCGACCCCGGACGCGCTCGACGACGCGTACGCGCACCGCACGATCCTGCCGCTGCCCTCGAACGCGCGCGCGCTCGGCCTCGCCTACGACGCGGGCATCGGGTCGCTGGCGCCGCAACTCAAGGTCAAGCCGGCGCTGTATCGCGGCCTTCGCCCGCCGGCGCTCGACCTGCTGATCGCACTCGCCGCCCGGGTCCGCGCGCTCTCGGGCGGCGCCGCGCCGCTGACCGTGACGAGTGCGGTCAGCGACGAGCGCTACCAGCAGGCGCTCGGCGTCGCCGACCCACCCGCCGCCGCCGGCTGGTCGTTCACGATCGCGCGACGCTACGTCAACCGCAGGCAGGCGGGTGCGTTCCAGGCGATGCTCGACCGCCTCCAGGCGCTCAACGTGATCGCGTGGCAGCGGTTCCCGTCCGAGATCGAGGTCACGGTGGCGTCCGACGCGTCGCAGGTCCTCGTGCACGGCCCATGAATTGCCCTCTGAGCGGGTAGTTTCACGCGACCATGTCCGGCATCGTCCGCACCCCCGACGACGTCCTTGCTCGCGTCCCGGACTTCCCGTTCAAGCCGAAGTACCGCACGTACGCCGGGATGCGCCTGGCCCACATCGACGAGGGCAAGGGGCCGCCGGTGGTGTTCATCCACGGCGAGCCGACCTGGTCGTTCCTGTGGCGTAAGGTGATCGGACCCGTGCGGGACGCCGGTTTTCGATGCATCGCGCCCGACCTTCCCGGGTTCGGGCGCTCGGACAAGCCGATCGACATCGAGTGGTACACGTACGACCGGCACACCGAGAGCGTGGCGACGCTATTCGCCGAGCTGAAGCTCCGTGACGCCACGATCGTCGTACACGACTGGGGTGGCCCGATCGGGCTGCGCATCGCGGTCGAGCAGCCCGACCGCGTCGGCCGAATGGTCGTACTCGACACCGGCCTCTTCACCGGGCACCAGAAGATGACCGACGCCTGGATGGCGTTCCGCGAGCTGGCCCAGCGCAGCGAGGACCTGCCGATCTCGTTCCTGATCCGGGCCGGGTGCAAGGTGCCGCTCGCCCCGAGCGTGATCGCCGCCTACGAGCGGCCCTTCCCGAACCCCGCCGCGAAGGCCGGCGCGCGGGCGTTCCCGCTGATCCTGCCAACCACGCCACAGATGGCGGGGGCCGCGACCGGCCAGCGAGTGCTCGCGTCGCTCGGATCAGACCCACGGCCCAAGCTGATCATCTGGGGCGCGGATGACCCGATCCTGCCGATCGACTCGGGGTGGCGGTTCGCCCGGGCGATCGGCGCCGAGATCGACCACGTGATCCCCGGTGTCGGCCATTACCTCCAGGAGGACGCGGGCGCGCAGATCGGCCGCATGATCGCCGGGTGGCTCAAGCGAAACGTCCCCGGGAAGCGATGACCGACGCGTTCCGCACCCCCGAGCAGCTGCTCGCCGGCCTCCCGGACTTCCCGTTCGAGTCCGCCTACCGGCAATTCGACCGGTTGCGGCTCGCCCACCTCGACGTGGGCGAGGGTGCGCCGGTCGTGTTCCTGCACGGCGAGCCGACGTGGTCGTTCCTGTGGCGCAAGGTGATCCCGGCGGTGCGGGACACCGGCTACCGGTGCATCGCGCCCGACCTCCCCGGGTTCGGGCGCTCGGACAAGCCGGTCGACGTCGGCTGGTACACCTACGACCGCCACACCGAGAGCATCGCGGCGCTGCTGGAGGAGCTCGACCTGCGCGACGCCACCGTCGTCGTGCACGACTGGGGCGGCCCGATCGGGCTGCGCGTCGCGGTCGAGCATCCTGACCGTGTTGGGCGGATCGTCGTGCTCGACACTGGCCTCTTCACCGGGCACCAGAAGATGACCGACGCGTGGATGGCGTTCCGGGCGTTCGTCGAGCGGACCGACGACCTGCCGGTCGGGCTGCTCGTGCGGCGGGCGTGCCGGAACGATCCCGGCGACGAGGTGATCGCCGCGTACGACGCGCCGTTCCCGAACGCCGCCGCCAAGGCCGGCGCGCGCGCCTTCCCGCTGATCCTGCCGACCACGCCCGAGATGCCCGGCGGCGCGGCCGGCCAGCGCGTGCTCGACGCCCTGCGCGAGGACGCGCGGCCGAAGCTGTTCCTGTGGGCGGACTCCGATCCGGTGCTGCCACTCGAGACCGGCCGGCGGTTCGCAGCGGCCCTCGGTGGCGAGATCGACCACGTGATCGCCGGCGCCTCGCACTTCCTCCAGGAAGACGCTGGTCGGGAGATCGGGGCATTGATCGCGTCCTGGCTGGCGTCGAACCCCTGACCCGCGGTCGGCCACGTCCGCTGGGATCCCGCGCGCGGAACGGTTGCGTGAGCGAACGGCGAACGGCGGGCACCTGGGGTGGGCCGGAGCCTTGTCTGGCGACGGACGCCGGCCGAATCGGGTGGAAAGAACCTGCAAACCATGACAATCGGCGCGGTCCCCGCCAGCCGCGTCAGACTATGCATGTGGGGCATGCGCGGCCTGCCACGGCCCCCCCGGCGCCGGTCGATTGTCAGGTTTTGCAGGTCGACGCAGCGGGATCCGGCCCCGCCGCGCCGCTCCACACCGATCAGCCCTCAGGCGGCGTCCTTCTCCCGGTCGGGCACGGCAACCGGGACGGCCGGACCGTCGAACATCTGCGCCATCCGGGCGTCGTAGGCCGCGCGGGCGCTCGGGTCGGCGCTCAGGAGCAGGCGGTCGCCCTTGGTCATCCGGACGACGGCCTCGGTGATCCGCCGCGGCATCAGCGCCTGCATGCGCACCACGGCCCCGGTCTGCCGCGGGACGTAGGTCTCGAACTTGCCGGTCTGGAGCAGCTCGACGATCGCGTCGGCGACGTGCTCGGGCTCGGGCGTCGTGAACCCGCGCGCCTGCGAAACCCCGGAGTACAGCTCGGTGTTCACCCCGATCGGCAGGACCTGGTGGACCTCGATCCCCGTCCCGCGGAGCTCGGCCCGGAGCGCCTCGGTGAGGCCCACGACGGCGTGCTTGGTCGCGCAGTACGTCGCGCCGCCCGGGAAGCCGCCCTTGCCGGCGATCGAGGCGAGCTGGACGATGTGCCCCCGGCCGCGGGGGCGGAAGCGCTTGAGCGCGAGCTTCGAGCCGATGATGACGCCCATGATGTTGATGTCGACGAGCTTCTCGGTGGCGGCGTCGGATTCGTCCACGAATGGCCCGACGGGCATGATCCCGGCGTTGTTGACGAGCACGTCGAGCGGCCCGAGGCGGCTCTCGACCTCGTCCAGGAACGAGGTGAAGCTTGCCCTGTCGGTCACGTCGAGGGGCAGGCCGATCGTCCCCGAGCCGAGCTCCGATGCGGTCCGCTCGGCCAGCGGGGCGTCGATGTCGCCGATCGCCACCCGTGCGCCCTTGGCGATCAGCGCCGCCGCCGTCGCACGCCCGATCCCACGGCCCCCGCCGGTGATCGCCACCACCTGCCGATCCAGCGATCGCAGCTGCCTTCCCATAACGGTCAGTCCTCCTCGTGGTTTAGGTACTGGACGGTACCGGGCCGAGCGCTCGCGTGTCCCCACTGGCTGGCCGGCCAGCTCACTACATATATCCTCGGGGGAGATGGCGTTCTTTCGCTACGACGGCCACAAGCTCGCCTACACCATCCACGGCGAGGGGCCGCGCACGACGATCCTGATGCCGGGGCTGCTGCTCTCGCAGAAGATGCAGACGCCGCTCGCGGCCGACCTCGCCTCCCACGGCAACCGCGTGGTGACGCTCGACTTCCTCGGCCACGGGGCGTCCGACCGGCCCCGGGAGATGTGGCGCTATTCGATGTCCGAGTTCGCCCGGCAGGCGCTGGCCCTGCTCGACCACCTCGACCTCGAGCAGGCGGTCGTCGGCGGGCACCTCGCTGGGGGCCAACATCGACGCTCGAGCTCGCCGCGGTCGGCGCCCGAGCGGCTGCGGGGGATGGTGATCGAGATGCCCGTGCTCGACAACGCGATCCCCGCCTGCGCGGCCGCGTTCACCCCGCTGCTGTTCGCGCTCACGTTCGGCGAGCCGGCGATGAAGGCGCTGGCGAGCGGCGCGAGGTGGGTGCCCCGCCAGGTGGTCCCGTTCACGGTCGAGCTCATGCTCGACGCGATCTCGCAGGACCCCGGTCCGAGCGGCGCCGTCCTTCAGGGGATCCTGTTCGGCCGGACCGCGCCCGAACGGGCGGTGCGCCAGACCCTCCAGGCGCCGGCGCTCGTGATCGGCCACCCGCGCGATCCCGTGCACCCGTTCTCCGACGCCGACCAGCTCGCCGCCGAGCTCCCCAACGGCCGCCTGATCGACGCGAACTCGATCATCGAGCTGCGCGTCCGCCCGGCACGCCTTACGGCCAAGATCGCGGATTTCGTCGACGCGTGCTGGGTCCCTCGCTGAAAAAGGGGTGCGGAGGACCCCTTTCCAGCAAGCGTCAACGCGGCGCCGGCGGCCCGGGTGGGTCGATGATGTCCCGGCCGGTGGGCTCGAGTCGCTCGTCGAGCTCGAGCTGCCAGTAGTAGCGGGTGAACGTGATGCCGGCGCGGAACTCGCCGACATGCGGTTCGATCTGCTCGCCGCGGGCCATGCGCACGATCAGCTCGGGGTAGGTGCGCCCCGGCAGCGCCGCGTACATCGGCGCCGGAAACGCCCCACCGAAGCGCGTGTTGACGTCGGTGATGCCGAGCCCGATCTGCTTGTCGCGGAATGCCTGGATCGTGCACGGGCCGCGCACGCCGAGCGCCTCGGCGACGCGACGGCCGAGGTCGATCAGCTCGACATCGGCGATCACCGTGCCCTTGATCGACTCGCCGCCGCGGGATTCGATCATCGTGCGGGGGATCGCGTTCAGGCACCGCCCGTCCAGGTCGCACAGCACGTCCATCGAGAACTCGGGGCCGTCCATGTAGCGCTGGACCATCGCCGGCTCGGCGATGTAGTCGACGAAGAACTCCGCGGCGCGCGCGTCGTCGGCGCGGTGGATCGAGCGGGCGCCCGACCCCCAGCGCGGCTTGACCATCACCGGGTAGGTGTCGACCGGCTCGCCGGGGAGCACGGTCGGCGGCGAGGGCAGGCCGAGCCGCTCGAGCAGCAGGTGGGCCTCGTACTTGTCGAACGTGGCGCGGGCGATCTCGGGATCGGGGACGAACGCCGGCAGCACCCCGTCGGCGCGCGCCTGCCCCAGAACCTCCAGGTCGAGGTCGGTCAAGGGCACCACCGCCCGCACGCCGAACTCGTCGCACAGCGCCCGGAGCGCCGGCACATACTGGGCGTCGTCGATGCGCGGCACGGCCCGATGGTGGTGGGCGGCGTACCGGGCCGGCGCCAGCGGGTTCGGGTCGGCCGCGACGACCGTGGCGTGCTGGGCGAACGCGGAGACGATGTCGTAGCGCTTGCCGACGCCGGTGAGCAGGACCGCTACGGGGCCGGTGGCGTCCATCCGCCTCGCTCTCCCTTGTAGATGCCCTCGCCGCCGAGAACCATCCGCCCGGTGCGTGCGAGGATCTTCAGGTCGAGCCGCAGCGACCGGTGCTCGACGTACCACAGGTCGAGCTCGATCCGCTCGGGCCATGGGAGCGACGCGCGGCCGTTGACCTGGGCCCAGCCTGTGATCCCCGGCTTGACCGCGAGCCGGCCGCGCTGGCGCGGCGTGTACTGCTCGACCTGGACCGACAGCGTCGGGCGCGGGCCGACGATCGACATCTCGCCGCGGAGCACGTTCCACAGGTTCGGGAGCTCGTCGAGCGAGTAGCGGCGCAGGAAGTTGCCGAGCCGCGTGATCCGCGCGTCACCCTCCTGGATCGCGAGGCCGGCGCCGGTGAACTCGGCACCGTGGACCATCGTCCGCAGCTTGTAGATCGAGAACAACGCTCCGTCCTTGCCCACGCGCGTCTGGGTGTAGAGCGGGTGCCCGCGCGACTCGAGCCGGATCGCGAGGGCGAGCGCGGCGACGATCGGGGCGGTGACGAGTGCGGCGGGAACCGCGATCAGCAGGTCGAGCGCACGCTGCGGGCTCATCGCGTCCCCTTCGCCGATCGTCGCGTCTCCTGCGCCGGTCATCGCGTCCCCTCCGCCGGCTCCCACCCCGCCGCGGTGCCGTGGACGAGCCAATCCCACAGGCCGGCGGCCAGCGATGCGGTCGTCAGCACGTAGTAGCGGGCGATCAGCATCGGCTTCGCCGGCACCACGCCCGCCGCGGCCGCGGCTGCCAGCACCGCGAGCTGGATCGCCAGCGTCACCACGTACACCCATCCCTGTCCGAGCAGGAGGACGTTGGCGATCAGCGCGATCACGTGCAGGAACGGCGTCACATACCGGAGGATCCGGTGCGAGACGATCATGAACGCGTATGTCGGGCCGTAGCCGCGCGGCGAGAGCATTCCACCGCGCAGGACGATCGGCCACGTGTGGCTCATCATCCGACGCTTGCGCGCGAACTCGCCCTCGATCGTCGGCACCATCTTCTCGCTCGCCTGCGCTTCGCGGACCGCGAGCGCCAGCCACCCGCGCTTGACCATGTTGAACGGGAATGACAGGTCGTGGCCCATGATCGGGTCGACGACGAGATAGGACTCGTGGCGGGTGGCGTAGATCGCCCCGTTGCCGCCGGTGACCGACCGCACGCGGGACTCGAGCGCGCGCAGCGCGAGCTCGTAGCGCCAGTACAGGCCCTCCTGGTTCGACCCGCGCGCGTCGACGAGCTGCACCTCGCCGCAGACGTACCCGACGCGCGGCTCGGCGAACGGCGCCACCAGGCGCCGGAGCGCGTCCGGCTCCCAGGTCACGTTCGCATCCGAGAACGCCACGATCGCACCGGTGGCGCGCTCCACGGCCGCGTCCTGGGCGCGGATCTTGCCGCCGCGAGGGAGCTCGAGGACGACGTCGGCGCCCGCGTCCCGGGCCCGCACGGCGGTCTCGTCGGGCGACCCGTCGCAGGCCACGATCAGCTCGATCAGCGCCGACGGGTAGTCGAGCGCGCGGATGTTCGCGACGCGCTCGGCGATCACGTCCTGCTCGGCGTACGCGGCGATGATCACCGACACCAGCGGCAGCTCGTCGTCCTGCGGCGGACGCGCGTGCCGGCTGGGCCCGCGCAGATGCTGGCGCACCCAGGCCAGCAGGCCGAGCAGGACCGGATAGCCGGCGTGGGCGTAGACGATCAGGCCGACCGACACCCAGAACACGATCGCGAGCAGTGTCACGACGGCTATCCAACCAATTCCTGGTAAAGGGCAAGGGTCTGCCCGGCCGCCTCCTGCCACGAGTACTGCCCGGACGCCGCGGCGAGAGCCCCCCAGGCCAGCCCCTCGCGCGCCTGGGGATCGCCGAGCAGCCGTTCCAGGGCGCCGCGAAGGGCGCCCGGATCGTCAGCCGGGACCAGCCGGGCGGCGCCTGCGGCCGCGACCTCCCCGAAGCCGCCGACATCGCTGACCACGATCGGCTTGCCGAACGCGAGCGCGGTCGCGAGCACGCCGGACTGGTCGAACCGCTCGGTCCGCGAGTACGGCAGCACGACGACGTCGGCTCGGCGAAAGAACGCCGGCAGCTCGGCATCGGAGACGTAGCGCGGCACGAACCGGACGTTGGCCGGCGCTCGCGCCCGCAGCGGCTCGAGCGGCATCCGCGGCCGGCCCGACGATCCACAGCTCGGCGCCGTCGATCCCGCGCCAGGCGTCGAGCAGGACCTCGAGGCCCTTGTAGGGGCGCAGCAGGCCGAAGAACAGCACTACCGGGCCGCGGACGGCGCGTAGCTCGTCGGGGAGCGGACGCTCGTTCACCTGGAGCGTGAGGTGCTTGAACGCCCCGTGGGGGATCACACGAACCTTGTTCTCGTCGACGCCGAGCTCGCGGACCAGCAGGTCGCGCCCGTAGCGCGAGTGCACGACGACGGCGTCGACGGCCTCGTACAGCCGTCGCTGCGCATACGCCTGGCCCGGGCGGGGCTCGCGCGGAAGCAGATCGTGCGCGGTCAGGACGGTCGGGCGCCGCGGGAGCAGATAGCGGTCGAGCGCCTGGACCGCGAGCCATTGGAAGTGGACGACGTCGGCGGCCTGCGCGACGGAGCGGTAGCGGAGCATGTCGGGCACGTGCTCGACGAGCTTGCCGGCGAGTCGGGCGCGGGATCCGGGAGCGCCGCGGGCGTGGCGGTAGAACAGCTCGCGGTGCGCGTAGCCGTCGGGCTCGGGGGCGGCGCCGTACGCGAATTGACTCGTGATCAGCTCGACCTCCGCGCCGGCGCCGGCGAGGGCCGTCGACAGGGCATGGTCGTAGGGCAGCGTGAACGCCGAGGGGTCGACGATATGTACTCGCATCACCGCCGCCGCGGGGCCTCGTCGAGCGGGCGGCCCGCCAGCCGGGCGATCCGGCGCGCGGTCACGCGCGTCTCTGAGCCGCCGAGCGCGTGTACCCGGGCGCGCGGCTCTCGTTTGAGCCGCCGGACCGCCGGGGCGAGCGCGGACAGCCGCGGCTCCCCGCCCCGCCGGCTCAGCACGTCGCCGGCGCAGCGCAGCGGGTGGCGCACGAACAGCGCCACCAGCGCCGCCGCCCGGGCCGCGATCCCGTCGTCCTCGCGGTAGTCGATCTGGAGCAGGCCGGCGAGCTCGAGGTCGGGCAGCTCCGGCCGGGCCGCGGCCTCGATCCGCGCACCGTCGAGCGCTCCCGCGAACTCCACCAGCGGATCGCCGCGGGCGGGGAAGCGATCCGCGACGACCACAACGTCGGCCACGGTTCGCGGCCGGCCGGCGGGGCGGTTCGAGAGCACCATCCCGGCGAGCTCATCGGCGGACAGCAGCGCGTCGAGCGCGAGGTACCGCCCACGCTCGAGCGCGCCGACGCTGACCGGCGGCGCGCGGCGCGCCAGCCCGTTCCCCGACGGCCCGGGACCGCCGCGCGGCACATGGGTCCGCGCCAGCGCTCGGGCGAACGCCCGCCTCACGGCCGGCTCGGGCTCGAACCCGTCGTAGCGGCGGGCGAGCCATGCCCGGCCGGCCGCGTAGCCGCGCCATTGCCGGCGGAGCTCGCCGAGCGTGGCGCGGTAGCGGTGCTCGACCTGCGCGCCCCGGCGCAGCTCGAGCCGCCAGCCCGCCTGCTGCAGGCGCCAGCTGAAGTCCGTGTCCTCGGCGGCCCGGATGCCTTCGTAGAAGCCGCCCACCTGCTCGAACGCCGCGCGCCTGACCAGCAGGTTGGCCGCGACCGCGCGCGGTCGGTAGGGATGGTTCAGATGCGCCTGCTGGGAGAGGAAGCTGCGGGCAGAGCCGTAACGAGCGACGAGCGTGTCCCCCTCGAGCAGCGGCACGACCTCGCCCGCCAGCGCGCCGACGTCGGCGGCGACCGGCGCCCTGAAGTACGCGTCGAGCAGCCACCGCGGCGCGCGGCAGTCCGCGTCCAGGAACAGGATCCACTCGCCGTGCGCCCGCGACGCGCCTGTGTTGCGGGCGTGCGCGGGGAGCGCTCGCCGGCCGCGCGAACGACCGCCACGCCGCCTCGGGCCACCGCAACCGGCACGCCGGAGTTGTCAGCGAGGATCAGCTCGTCGCCGGGGCGCAGATCGAGCGCCAGCAGCGCGGCGGCGGCGGCCCGAGCGGCCTCCTCGTCGCCGGCGAACGGCATCACGACGCTGATCTCAGGCCGGCTCACGGGCAATCCCTCGCCTGGCCCGTCCGAGCAGCAGCCGCGCCTGCTCGAGCTCCGCGGAATGGGCGAACCCCGTCGCCATCAAGACGAGCGGCATCGCCGCCAGCACCGCGGCGCGGCTCACGAGGCCGACCAGCCCGTGCGTCGGCAGCAGCAGATCGCCGGCGACGGACAGGCCGCCGAGCACCACCGTGAGCTGAGCAAGGCGTCGCCACTCGAACGAGGCCGCGAACGCACGCCGGGTCAGCAGGTGCATGGCCCCGATCATCACCACGTAGGCGCCGCACAGCGCCACGCCGGCGCCGGCGATCCCGAGCGAAGGCACCAGCACGACGATCAGGACCACGTTGACGATCAGCCCGGCGAGTGCAGCGGGAAAGTTGCGGGTCGTCACCTTGGCCCGGCCGGCGATCACCAGGAATACCACCCATAGGCCGTACATCGCCCACCCGAGCGCCACCCACGGCAGCGCCTTGTAGGCGCCGAAGAACGACGGCGCGGCCAGCAGCCGCAGAACCCATCGGCCGAGCAACGCGAGCCCGGCCACCACCAGGCCGCTGACGAGCAGGTAGTACGTGGTCACCAATCCATACAGTCGCGCAGCTTCGGCATCATCGCGGACCGAGTAGGCCAGCGGCGGCCAGGCGTACTGGAAGGCGCGCACGATGAACGCGACCGCGCCCGCGAGCTTGACCGCGATCGAGTACAGCCCGGCCTGCCTCGGGCCGTTCACGCCGTGGTGGAAGATGTAGTAGCGGTCGACGATGCTGAGCGCATACACCGACGCTTCGGCGGGGACCGTCGGCAGCCCGAACCGGAACAGCACTCCGTGCGTCTCGACGCCGGCGTGATGACGGGGCAGCAGGCGATCGCGCATCGTCCACCACACCCCGAGTAGCACGACTGTCGAGGCGCCGTAGTTACCGAGCAGGAGCCCCTTGGCGCCCTGCCCGAGCACGACCACGAGGGCCACCGAGGCGCCGATCGTGAGGCCGACGTTGATCAGCGTGGCGGTCGCGTAGGCGCGCAGGCGCTCGTCGACGCGGAGCAGCGCGTAGGCCATCTCGAGGTTCGTGAACGCCCACAGGCCCAGCACCGCGATGCGGAAGATCGCGGGATCGCGGTAGCCGAGCACGACCTTCGACAGCGGGGCCGCGAATACCGCAAGCACGATCGAGGCCGCCGTCGTGGTCAGGAGCAGGAAGCCGACCGCGCGCCGAGCCAGCGCGTCCCGGCGGGCCGGATCGTGATCGGCGTAATAGAACCGCAGGAACGACTCGATCATCCCGAAGCGGACCAGGATGCTGATCAGGATCACGCCGTTCCCGAGCAGTTCGACGACGCCGTAGCCCGCCGGGTTGATGTACCGCGTGTAGACCGGCAGCAGCAGGATCGCGATGAACTTCGAGACGACATCGGCGACCTGGTAGGCCGCCAGCGAGCTCAACAATCGCTTGAGGTAGGCGGTCACGACGGCAAACGGTATGGCTCGAGCAGATGGCAGAAAGCGGCGGCGACCCGCGAGGCGTATCGCGTGGCTACGGCCCCGGCTCCGGGGTCACCGGGTAGATGCGCTCCGACCTAGCGCACAGGAAGATCGGGCCGTTCGTTCTCGGCATCGGGTTGAGGACGAACCCGCCGGCGGCTCCCGGTAGGAAGATCCTCACCCTGAACGCGCGGAAGCTGCGCGTGCTGCAGAAACCGCCGGCGCGGTAAGTGAACGCGACGAACGCGCTTTTGCCGCGCTCGAGGGTCACGGTGCTCTGCGGAAAGCCCGTCTCGCGCTTGAAACCGTCGGTGATCGGGTGGCCGTTGTGGGCGAGCAGCACGACGCGAGCAAAGCCGCGCACACTGCAGGTCGCCCCGAGGTTCCTGAACGCGAGCTGCCAGAACCGGTGACCGCTGGCGCCCTCGAAGCTGACGACCCGCATGCTCAGCTGCCCGGGCGTGCAGTTCGGGGTCGCCGCGCCGGCCCCGGATGCGGGCAGCGCCAGCGCCGCCGCACATGCGCCGGCAGCGACGTGCAACCCCACTAGATGACGCCGACTCAACCGAGACCTCACTTCGAGACTACCGCCCAGATCCGATCGATCAGGGCCCGCGCCCCAGCGTCGTGCGACAGCGAAGCACCGAACCCGGGCACGCCGAGATCGACCACGATTCCGCCTCCGAGGCGATATCCCACGATCGCCGGCGCGGCGCCACTCGGGGCGGCCGACGACTGCACCCGGCCGGGCGCCGCCACCGACAGGACCGGCTGGTACGCCCGGAATCCCGCCAGCGGGGCCTGGACCCCCGTGAACAAGCCGAGTCCGTCGGTCGTCACGGTGACTGGCGCTGCGGTCTTGGCGGCGAGCGGGCCGACGCGGGCTCCGAGCGCGTCCGCGGCCCGTGGGCGGGTCGGGTGCAGCGCGCGGTCGCCGGTGACGGTCACGCCGCGGCGCAGCGAGTCGACCCCAAACGACAGCAATCGCCCGCCGGCGGTCACGTAGGAGCGCAGCGCCGCGCGTTCGGACGCCGGCAGCCAGCGCTCGCTGCCGGCCAGGACGACCGCCGCATGGCCGGCCAGCCGCGGTCCGACGCCTGAGATCAGCCCGAGGTCGGTGGTCAGCTCGTACGGACGGTGGGATGCGTCGAGGTACGCGAGCAGGCCCGCCTCGTCGGCGATCCCGGCAGGCGGCCCGCCGGCGAGCGGGCGATCGAGGTCGATTGGGCCGCCGTTCGCGAGCGTGTTCGGGATCCCGTCGCCGGTGTCGTCGACGGGATTGAGTCCTTGCCAGGTCAGCGCCGGCAACACGACGAGGACGCGGGCCCGGGGCGCGCCGCTGGCCACGATCGGGACCACGGTGCTGTCGTCCGGCGACTGCAGCGCGACCTTGTACAGCCCCGGGTGGCCGGCAGGGAGGTGCACCGACAGCGTCGCCTGGTCGGACTCGCCCGACGCGATCGGCCTGCGCGCGCCGGCTCCCGCCTCGAGCGCCCAGTGATACGCGAGGCCCGGCGAGCGCACGTGCGACGATCGCGTCGGATCCGGCCGGAACCGGGTCGAGCGGCGCCTGCGCGGCCAGGTAGCTGATCGTGACGCCGGCGTTCGGGGTGGTCCCCGGCGCGGGCGGGACGCGGGCCGGGAAGTGGCCGGTGTCGCAGGCGGCGTCGGTGACGTCGAGCCCGACCAGGTACGTGCCCGCCGGCGCGGGGCGCTCGTCGATCTTGCCGTCCCAGATCGCCGTGTGGCCGTTCCACGGCGTCAGGAAGCTCTTGACCAGCTTCGGCCCGCCGGGGAGGTCGGTGCGGTAGATGCGGATGGTTCCGCCGCGGTTCTCGTTCCCCTTGTAGTGGATCGTCACGTTGCTGCCGTCCGAGCCCGGGATCAGCGCCGGCGAGACGCTCGTGACGACCGGCTGGGGAGGGACGGTCTTGACCTTCACCGGGACGCCGGTGAGGTCGATCGTCCGGTTCTGGTGGATCAGCGCGACGCGGAAGTAGTAGGTCCCGTCGGGGGCGACGAGACCGTCGTCCTCGCGCCCGTTCCAGTTGAACACGCCGTCGGGCGTGCGCGTGTCGATTCGCATGTGGCGCCCGATGGCGACCGTGCGGACGATCGTCTCGCCCTGCGTTGATCACGTACACGTCGACGGTGTCGGCGCGGTGCTGGAGGTAGAACGAGATCGTCGTCGATCTGCTGTTCGCTCCTGCCGCACGGCACGCCGTGCAGCGGATCGATCACCGCGGGCACGGGCCGGGGACGCCCCTGGATCAGCGGGGTCGTGACCTTCAGGTGCTGGGTGATGAAGAACGCTGCGATCGTCGCCGCGACCAGCACCGCGAACGCGCCGGTCGAGAGCCTGGTCACAACCTCAAGACTGCCACGTTCGGGACCTCGAACTCGTGAAACGCGTCGAGGCCCCGCGGATCGCGGCTGCACAGGATCACCCGGATGCTCCCGCCGTGGCAGACGGCGAGGGCGGGAAGCTCGCCGGCGCGCTCGATGTCCTCGAGCGCGGCGCTCACGCGATCGAGCTGCTCCTGGAGCGACTCCCCGCCGGGAAAGCGGAAAGACGCGCCGGCACGCATCCAGTCGGCGAACCGATCCGGATCCTCGCGCTTGACGTCGATGAACAGCCGCCCCTCCCACTCGCCGCGGTTGGCCTCGCGCAGCCGCGGGTCGAGCCGTGGCGTCAGCCCGATCTTCGCGCCGACGATCTCTGCCGTCTCGCGCGCCCGGCTCAGGTCAGAGGACCACAGCGCCCGGATCGGCTCGGGCTCGGCGGCGATCCGGGTCGGCGAGCTCGTGCGCCTGCGCGCGGCCGGTGTCGTTGAGCGGTGTGTCGCGGAACCCCTGGAAGCGGATCGGCTCGCGGTTGTCGTCGGTCTCGCCGTGGCGCGCCAGCAGCACGCCTTCGAGGCCGCTCACCGTCCGCCGATGCCGAGCGTGTCCGACCGCAGCCCGAGCCGGAGCGTCTCGAGCGCGAGGACCTCGCCGGCCGGGATGTTGCTCAGGTTGACCTCGGGGCCGAACCGCCGCACGAACCACACCTGCTGATCCTTGCGCGGTGCGTCGAACATGATCTGGCCGGGCGCGATCTCGTGCACGATCTCGCCGATCAGCCCCTCGCGGACCTCGCCCGAAGGTCGGAAGATCCCGGCGGTGCCCGCCTCGCGCCCCTCGGCGATCACCTTCCAGGCGCCGGCGCCGAGCTCGGCCCGCATCTGCTGGACCCAGACGTACGGCGGCGTGATCGCGCCGGTGTCGTCCTTGGACCCGACCTCGGAGAGCACGATGAACTCGCGCGCCAGCCGCTCGATCAGCTCGAGCTTGCGCTCGTGCTCGAGCGCGATCGTCCCGTCCGAGATCTCGAAGTGCTCGAGTCCGAGCTCGTGCACCCACGCGATCAGCTCGTCGAGCCGGCCCGCGCTGGATCGCGAGCTCGGTCAGCGTGCCGCCGAGGACGACGGGAATCCCGTGCTCCCGGTAGCGCTCGAGCTTGCTCCGCGAGGTTGCCGGCCACGAGCGCGGTGCCCCATCCGAGCTTGACGATGTCGACGAACTCCCCCGCGACCTCGATCATGCCGTCGATCTCGGCGCGCGACAGCCCGCGGTCGATCACGTGGGTCACGCCACCTGACCGCGGCTTGCCGCTCCGCTCCGGGAGGTTGAGCAGTTCTCGCATGTCCAGGGCTACTGGGCGGAGAGGTCGGTGCCGACGGTCACGATGACCGGTGAGGAGCATCCGAGCGGGGACACCCCGCACGCGATCCGTTGGGTCGCCGAATCGATCGGTCGCACCGACGCCGAACCGAGCTTCAGCGAGCGGGCGACGGCCAGCGCGTCGGGCTTGTCGCGCGGCATGTATTGGACGAGGCTCGTCGTGTGCGTCTGATCGGCGGCGTTGGTGACCGCGCCCTTCTTGTAGCCGACGGCCCCGAGCTGGTCCGCGACCTGGCCGGCGAGCCCGGCCTGGCCGGTGCCGTTCAGCACCGATACGGTGCACCGTGGCCGGCTTGACCGCCACCACCGGCGTCGTCGGGTGGTTCGCGAGCGTGCTCCGGGCCGTCGCCGCGGAGGTCTCGCTCTTGCTCGAGGAGCGGTGGATGTTCCTGACCACGAGCACGCCGGCGACCACGGCGGCGACGACCAGCAATGCCGCAAATACCGTGAGCACCCGTCCGGCGCCGGACCTGCTCGGGCCCGGCCTGACCGCCATCACGCTGCGCGGGGGCCGCCGGGGCCGGCCCTGGGCGCCCCCGGGGCGTCCCTGGCCGCCGCGTGGCGGACCGCCGCCGGGACTCGTGTGCCGCCCGACCGCGGTGGGACCGTCCGCTGCATGGTCGCATCGGCGCCGCGACGGGGCGGTCCGAGAGAGCCGTTACCGCCGACGAGGGCCGCGGGCGCAGGATGCGCCTCGTGGGCTGGTCGACCGGGCCGTTGACCAGGCCGACGGCCGCCGGTTCGTGCTCCCCGACGGGGCGGGTGGCGTCGGGGATCAGCCGCGTCGCTGCAGCCAGCGACGGCGCGCCGACTCCGGCGGGCGCGGCCGGCGGCATCGCGACCCGTCGCCTACGCCGGCGCGGCGCCGGCGCGACGGCGGCGCCGTACGCGGCGCTCGCGCGGGGGCTCGCCGCGCGGACCGAGATCTCCGCCGGGAGCGCCGCGACCTGCTCGGACAGCGCGTAGCAGCTCGCCCTCGAGCTCTTCCACGCGCTGCCCGGCCTCGTCGGCCCGGCGCCGGAGGTTCGACGTCTCGCGCGCCTGCGAGAAGTACAGGAGCACCAGCAGCGCGACCGCGATGAACGCGGCGAACCCGGCGTCGGCTCCCACCGACGAGATGAAGTGGTGCACCGAGAGGGCGAACGGGAGGGTTTCCATGTCACGCGCCGGCAGTCTACGTCGGGAGTCGGGGGAGCCGGGTGTCAGGGTCGCGCGCGTCGCTCGTGTCGCGGGCCTCGCGGGCGCCGAAGCGGGAGCTCGACAGCTTGGCCACGTGCTGCGCCAGCGCAGCCGCGTCGCCCTCGAGCACGAGCAGGTTGATCTCGCCGAAGATCTCCTCGACCGACTGGGGGTCGAGCGGCTCGCGAGCGGCTCGCAGGATCTTCTGGGCGGGCGTGCGGCACGACGCGCTCGTACGGGTTGAACAGCTCCTCGTGGAGCTTCTCCCCGGGACGGGCGCCGACGATCTCGATCGCGATGTCGCGTTCGGGCTCGAGCCCTGAGAGCCGGATCATCGTCTCCGCGAGGTCGATGATCGCGATCGGCTCGCCCATCTCGAGCACGAACACCTCGCCGCTCCCCTCGCTCAGGGATCCGGCGCGGATGATCAGCTGCACGGCCTCCGGGATCGTCATGAAGTACCGCTTCATCCGCGGGTCGGTGACCGTCACCGGGCCGCCGGCGGCGATCTGGCGGCGGAAGATCGGCACGACCGATCCCGAGGAGCCGAGCACGTTCCCGAACCGGACGGTGGCGTACTTGGTTCCGGGATACCGCAGCGCGGCGGCCTCGACGGCCCACTCGGCCAGGGCCTTCGAGGCGCCCATCACGGTCGCCGGCTTGACCGCCTTGTCGGTCGAGACCAGCACGAAGTTCCCGACCTGGGCTTCGGCGGCGATCCGCGCGACCACTCGGGTCGCGAGCGCGTTGTTGCGAATCGCCTCGACGGGATTGACTTCCATCATCGTCACGTGCTTGTAGGCGGCCGCGTGGAAGACGACGCTCGGCCGGTGCTCGGTGAGAACTTCGCGCATCCGCTCCTCTTCCCTGCAATCCGCGAGCACCGGAACGGCGGTGCGGACGTGGCGATCCTCCTCGAGCTCGCGCAGGATCTCGAACAGATTGTCCTCGGCGTGGTCGACGAGGACCAGCGACCGCGGGGCCACGCGCGAGATCTGGCGGCACAGCTCGGCGCCGATCGAGCCGCCCGCTCCGGTGACCATCACGACCTGGCCCGACAGGTACGCACCCACCCGCTCGATCTCCATCCGGACCGGCTCGCGCCCGAGCATGTCCTCGACTCGCACCTCGCGCAGTTGGCGCATGACGTTCAGCTGCCCGGAGCCGTCTTGAAGCAGCTCGAACACGGTCGGGGTGGTGCGGACCTGGATGCCGCGCTCGCGGCACGCCGTCACCACCCGGGCGCGGAGCGTCCCCGGGGCGGACGGAATCGCGATCACGACCTCGTCGGGCTCGACTTCGTCGAGGATCCGGGCGAGATCCTCCGAAGCGGTCGTGCCGAGCACCTTGAGGCCGTGCTCGTCCTTGATCCCCTGCATGCGGGGGTCGTCGTCGACGAACCCGACCGGCCGCAGGCGCAGCTGCGGGTTGCGAACCAGTTCGCGGACGACCAGGCGGCCGCCCTGCCCGCCGCCGATGATCAGCACGTCGCGCGCTCCCTTGGCGACGCGGAAGCTGTGAACGCGGCCCTCGACGACGATGTGCACGAGGAACCGGGCGCCGATCAGCAACGCCAGCGCGAGCAGGAAGAACAGCGCGATCACGCTGCCGGGCAGATTGACCGGGGTCGTCTGGCCCGCGACCGTCGTCGTGACCGGGTGCAGGAACGCGATCCCGCCGACGATCACGAGCGTCGCGACGACTAGGCCCTTGACCACTGCCTCGTAGTCGCGCTGGCCGACGTACGTCCACAGCCGCTGGTATTGGCCGAACAGGGCCAGCGTCACGAGGGAGATCGCGACGACCCACGGCAGCGTGTGCGTGAGCAGATCGCCGTAGCGGTCGTTGGCTCCCCCGAGCCCATCAGTGAACCTCAGCCGGAAAGCCAGGTAGTAAGCGAGCGCGACCAGGATCCCGTCCACGACCAGCTGTGGCACCGAGTGCCGATGTACGGGGAAGGCCGCGGATCTGATCCGCCGGCGCATGCGGCCGGGATTGTAGTCAGGATCCCGATAAACCCTGGATAAGACCCGCTCAGCGGGGACTGCGGGCGATCTTCTTCGCCGGGGGCTTTGCGGGCGGTTTCGCGGCGGGCGGATGCGGCTTGGGCTTCGGCTTTCGTGGCGGGGGCGGGGGCGGCACCTGCACCACGGCCGACCTGCTGCCGAGCGGACGGCTCTTGGTCCCGAGCGCCTGAACCGCGACGTAGCCCCTGGCGCGCGTCGTGATCGCCGTCTCGAAGCCGCTCTTGTCCGCGGTCGCGACCGGCCTCAGAGCGCCGGCGTTGCTGCCGCCGAGCACCCGCCAGGCGACGACGTTGGTGGCGCCGTTCCAGCTCGCGTACACGGTCATCTTGGGGCCCTGGCGCGTGGTCGCTACCGCCGGTGGCGTCGCCGGCGTGCCGTTCCACGGGAACCGGTAGGCGCGGTAGGTGATGTTGTTGTCGACGAACCGGCCGTCGAACACCAGCTTGCCCCGCGGGTTGTACTCGCTGAAGTACGGCTGCTGGCCCCAGCCGACGAAGTCGTCCCGGTCGGGCAGCTGCTCGTCGCTGCCCTCGAAGGCTCGAGAGCAGCGGCGGCGAATGCTCGTGCTGGCCGGCCACGTTCGCGGTCATATGCTTGAGGTTCAGCTCCAGCTTCAGCGCACGCGACTGCGAGTGCACGTACGGCGGGCCCGCGCCGTCGTCGAACATCGTCAGGAATTGATCGCCGAACGCGCGCACGCGGACGTCGTGCTGGAAAGCGAATGACGCCCCGGGCCCGAGCCTGAAGCTCGACTGCTTGCCGCCGAGCGTCCACATGATCGCGCCGCTATTGAGGTTGAGCTTGTACACCGCCCAGGTATTGCGCGAGGAGACCAGCAGGTTCCCGTCCGTGTCGGGCTGGATCGAGTTGAGGTGGAAGTAGTCGAACGGGTCGCCGATTCCGTTGGCGGCGTGGGCCTTGGTCGGGAGGCCCGAGTAGCTCGCGGCGAGCGGAACGTGATCGAGGCTGTCCCACTGGAACAGCACCAGGCCGGTGGCAATGTCGATCTCCTGCACGACCGAGTCGAGCACGACCTCCGTCGCCGAGCCCTTGATCGCGGTGGCGTCCACGATCACCGGGTACTCGGCGGTGATCAGCGCGGTGCCGCGCGGGTGTCAGCTCGAACTCGTGCAGGTCGGCGGTCAGGCCGTTGCCGGCGTTGACGACCTTCACGACCTGGTAGGAGTTGTTGAGGATCACGTCCTCGCCCGATCCGACGCCGGCGGCCTCGTTGCCCTGCCACCACGTCAGGACGGGCTTGCCCTGGTAGAACTGCTCGCGGAAGTCGGTGGCGGCGGTCATTCTGCGGCGACCGGGTCGAACCAGATCAGCCCGCCATTCGGGCCGATCAGCTCGGGACCCTGCTGGAGCGGGCCGATCTGCGGGGCGAGGAAGATGTCGCCGGTCGCCGCCGGGTCGCGCTTGGTGATCGTCACCGCCGCCGGCGTGAGATCCGGGTCGCGAGCGGAAGTACCACACGTCTCCGTTCACCCGGGGCGCCGCCGGCCGCTTGGCGGGCGAGATCGTCCCCGCCGGAGTCGCGACCTGGAACTGGTACGTGCCGTTCCCGGACCCCTCGATGTTCAGCGAGGTCGCCGACCGTCACCGTCTCGCCCGCGGTGAACGGGATCGCCGGCACGAAGCTGCCGCCGTCCCCGTCGGAGTCCGCGACGCATCGTCCCGGCGTGCGCGCCGCTGGCCGAGCCGGTCACCGTGATCGTCCCGAGCTGCGCCGGCCGGTATGCCGCGGAACGTGATCTGGGTCGCCGGCGAGGCGAAGTGGCCGCCCGGGATCGGGAACACGTATACCGGTCGGCGGCCCGCTCGGGGCTTGGGCGGCGGCGGGTGCTTCTTCCTCGTCTTGGCCACGGCCAGCCCCGCGCCCGACAGGCACAGCAACGCCACCAGGACCACCGCCAGCGCGCGGCCGCGCGACCGGCAGCTCATCTGTTTGCCCGGCCCCCCGGGCGGCAGCCCGGATCAGTACGCCCCGGGGAGACCGTTGTTCGAGCTCTGCGTCGGGAAGACGTTGGAGGTGCCGAGCACCTTGCTCTTGGGGCCGAGTGCCTGCACCTTGTAGGCCTTGTAGGTCTTGCTGAGCGGAATCGTCGTCTCAAAGCCGTTCTTCGCCTTGCTCGCCACGTTCTTCAGGCTCTGGGCGCTTGAACCGGCCAGGACTCTCCAGCCTACGACCTGGGTGTCTCCATCCCAGCTCGCGTACACGGTGGCTTTCCCAGCATTGTTGCGGACCGCGCCGCTCGGCGGGAAGTAGGGGATGCCGACCCACTTCTCGACGTACGCGCGGTAGCTGATGTCGGGGCTCGGCCACACCGCGTCGAGCAGCACCTTGCCCGTCTTGCTCACCTCGGAGAACAGCGGCAGCGAGCCCCATCCGAGCGACACGTTGCCGTTCGGCAGCAGCTGCTCGTTGCCGAGGAACGCGACGTCGAAGTTCTTGCCGCGGCTGTACTGGGAGACGAGGCTGCCCGTGTGATTGGTCAGGTTGAGCTTCAGCACGATCCCGCGCGTCGGGCCGCTCGGCTTGCCGTACGTCGCCTTGCCCTTGGCGTCGATCGCTGAGGTTGCAGCACGCGTCGTCGAAGATGCTCACGATGTTGCTGCCGTGGAGCTGTACGTCGTGCTGCCACTCGAACCCGGCGTTGCTCGGCAGCTTGAACGTGCTCAGCTTCGGGTTGCCGCTGAGCGTCCACTCGATCGCGCCCGTGGTCCGGCTGATCAGATAGGCCGACCACGTGTTCCGCAGCGACACCAGGAACGTCTCGTTACCGGTCAGCTGGATCGAGTTGATGTGGTACGCGTCCCACGGGACCCCGGCCACGCGCCTTCGTCTGCGACTGCGACAGCGGCACGTTCGGCGTCCCGCCGGGGTTGAAGGCGTCCCAGGTGTACAGCAGCTGGCCGGTCGACGAGGTTGTACTCCTGGACCGCGGAGTCGAGCAGCGTGCCCTTGGCCGAGCCGCCGTAGGGCGCGAGGTTCATCGGGATCGACTTGTAGGCGGTGACCCATGCGTTGGCGCCACTGATGATCATCTCGTGCTGGGAGATGGTCCAGCCGTCCGCGCCCTTGAGCGTCGCGACATGCCGGTAGTGCTGGTCGACGACGACGTCCTCGCCGCTGGTCGTGACTCCGGTCGGGCGACACTGAGCCCTGCCACCAGCTCAGCACCGGCTTGCCGTTGTAGCTCTGCGCCGTGAGGTTGGCGGCCAGCGCGTTCACCCCGATCGGGTCGAACCACACCGGCTGGAGGTTGTGGTCGAGGATCAACGGACCGCTCTGTCCGACCATCGGGCTCTTGATGCCCTCGTTCTTGAAGTTCGCGACCATGAAGTCGCCCGGCGCGAGCTTCGAGAACTGCGTCTTCTGCGTTACGCCCAGCTTGGGCGGATGGAGATTCGGCGCGGACACGAAGCTCCAGGCGCCCTTGGTCGTGTAGGCGGCGATTGGCGTGGCCGCAACGGCGGCCGCGCTCAGCGCGAGCGCGCACGCGACGGCAGCCGCGATCGCGGCCGGCAGGCGAAGTTTGGGCATGATGCGGGACATGGGCGACCTCCTCGGGCGGTTAGGACCGTAACACGCCCCGGCGGGCCAAGGTTGCGCCCGGTTCGCGGGTTACGCCCCCAGCAGCAGATCGGCGAGCAGAGCCGGGGTCTCTGCGAACGCGATCCTCCCCATGGTCGCCGGGGTCGCGCTTGCCCAGATCGAGCTGATCCGCGCTCGTCAGGCGGCGCAGGCGGCCGTCGGCGATCAGGCGCTCGTCGACCGCCCCCATCCGGCCCTCGAACACCGTGTACACCGGGGTCCCGAGCGCCACCGCCTCGCGGTTCATCGTCCCCCCGGCGGACACCACGACGTCCGCGTACGCGATCAGCGACTGCGCGTCGATCGCGTGCTCGGGGATGATGAAATCGCCCGACTGCTGCAGCTGGGCGCGCTGCTCGGGCGTGCGGGGGAGAACGACCGTCTGGGCGCCGGCGAGCCGTTCGAGCACCTGCGCGAACAGGTCGTTCGCGAAGCGGTGGTACAGCGACACCTCGGGCGGCGTGCGTACGACCGTGATCGGTCGGTCGGAGTCACGGTCGAGGCCCAGGTCCGCGAGCACCCGTGGGTCGGGCTCGAAGTCCGCGAGGTAGTACTCCTCCTTGAGGCCGGGATAGCCGCGGACCTTGCCTCGGGCGCCGTAGCGGTAAAGCCGCTCGGGCGGGATCGCGTCGGGTACCACGACCGCCGCCGCCAGCCGGCAGTTGACGTTGTGCTGAACCGTCGCCCATTCGTAGTCGAACATCGTCGAGCTCGGGATCCTGCGCAGCGCCGCGGCGATCGAGACGTCGTTGGAGCCGTGGCCGAGTGCCCGGTCAAACCGCCGGCCGCGGGCCCAATGGGCCAGCGCCAGCGACCGTTCGGCTAGTCCGCGCGCCTTCGCCCCGAGATGGCCGCCGCGGTGGCGACCGATCGCCGTGTGCTCGATCCCGAACCGCTCCAGCAACCCCAGCGTCTGCGCAAAATCGCGCGCGGTGACCTCGACCTCGTGCCCGCGCGCCCGCAGGTTCACGATCACGGGTCGCATCACGAGGACGTGGGGTGAGTTCGTCAGGTCGACCCAGATCCTCATCCTGTGTCGGGCGGTGAGTAAACCCTAATTCGGCCCCTATCGCCGATCTGGCCCCGGCCGCTACGCTAGCCGCGGTGCTGCTAGCGCTCGCATCGGTGACCGATTCGCTCGTCACCCTGGCCACGCACGTCATCCGAGACCTCGGTCTGGCGGGCGTCGCGTTGCTGACCTTCACGTCCGGCGTGATCGGCATGCCCGGCTCCGAGCCGACGATGCTGTTCGGCGGCTTCAACGTCTCGGAAGGCCACCTCAGCCTGTTGGGGATCATCGTGGCCGGAGTGTTCGGCGACATGCTCGGCGCCTCGGTCGCATACGCGATCGGCTACTGGGGGCGTGAGGAACTGGTCGAGCGCCACGGGAACAAGCTGCACATCTCCAAGCAGCGCCTCGACCGCGCCCAGCGCTGGTTCGAGCGCTACGGCGCGCCTGTGATCGTGGTGTCGCGCTGCATCCCGTTCGCGCGCGCGGCGTTCCCGTACGCCGCCGGCGTGGCGAGGATGGGGTACGTGCGCTTTGCGATCTTCGCCACGATCGGATCGGCGATCTGGATCACGGCGCTGGGGGTGCTCGGCAACGCGGTCGGGTCCAACTGGCAGAGCTGGCGGCACAACCTCGAGTACGTGGACTACGTCGGCGCCGCCTTGCTCGTCGCGGCGATCGCGTACCTGATCGTGCGGATCGCCCGGACCAGGCGCGGCGACCCGACGGCCGTGGTGTAGGGGTCCCGGGTGGCCTCCGACGATCTGCCGGTCTGGCAGGCGATCGTCCTCGGCGCGCTCCACGGACCGGCCGAGCTGCTGCCGATCTCCTCTTCGGGCCACGTCGCGGTCGTGCCCTGGCTCGCCGGCTGGGACCACTCTCGGCTCGACGACGAGCTGCGCAAATCGTTCGAGGTGGCGCTCCACACCGGCACCGCGGCGGCGCTCCTGATCAGCCTGCGCCACGAGGTGAACGACGCCGTGCACGGGCTGAACGCGCGACGGATCTTGATGATCGGGCTCTCGTTCGCCCCGGCGGCGTTGATCGGATACCGGTTCGAGCGGCCGATCGAGCGCCACCTGGGGACGCCACCGACGGTCGCGTTAGGGCTGTTCGTCGGGGCGGTGGCGATGGCCCTCGCCGACCGCTCGCCCCAGGCGCGCACGCACACGGACGCCGGCGCGGCCGACGCGCTGTGGCTCGGGGTGGCGCAGGCGTTCTCGCTGTTCCCCGGCGTGTCCCGAAACGGCGCCACGCTCGCCGCGGCCCGCTGGCGGCGGTTCACGCGCATGGACGCCAATCGCCTGTCGCGCCACGCCGCGCTGCCGATCATCGCCGGCGCCACCGTGCTCAAGGGCGTGCGGCTGCGGGCGCGCGGGTTGCCGGCGGGGTCGGCGCTGCCGTTCGCCGCCGGCGCGACCGCCGCGTTCGTCTCGACGCTCGGCTCGACTCGGCTGATCCGGGCGCTCGAGCGCGACAGCTCGCTGCTGCCGTACGCGCTCTACCGGATCGCGCTGGCTTCGGCTGATCGCGCGCCGGCTCGCGAGCCGCCGCACTTCACGCGACCCGGCTAACCCCTCACTCGCCACCCCACCAGCGGTGAATGCGGATTCAGCCACCTAGTGCGTAGCGATCTCCACGCTCGACCGGAGTCGGTCGTCGAGTGAGGAGTTGTCCCGGCTCGGGCTCACGCCACCGTCCACAGCTCGCCGCTCCCGACCCGGTCGGGCCGGACGCGCCACTCGGTCGCCAGCCGCCACAGCTCGGCCGGCGCGCGCGGCCCCGGCAGGTCACAGACCGCGGCGACCTCGGCGGTGGCCATCGACCCGAACGCCCTGAGCGCGTCCTCGACCGCGGGCGGGGGCCCGGGCGCCGGCGGGACCCCGGCGGCCGGCGCCGGCGACGCCGCCGCGGCGATGGCCGCCGCCGCCAGCGACGCGTAGTCGGAAGGGCCGTACACGCCATGCGCGACCCCGCCGGGACCGAGAAACTCGAGCGAGGGCAGCTTGACGCGGCCGGTGCCCGGCGCGTGATGCTCGGCCGGCACCGCGCCGGCGCGATCGAGGTCGGCGCCGAACGCCTCGACGATCGCGTGCGACCCAAACGCGACGCGGAGCTTGTCGAGGTCCAGGCCGGGCACGGCGCGAGCCTCCTCGAGCAGGGCGTCGATCGAGTCGAGCTTGCGCCGGCGGCACATCAGGCCCTCGCGCAGCCGGCGCAGATACGGCGCCGGATCGCCCTGCTCGGCGGCGGCCTTGACCGCCAGACAGGCCGGGTGCGAGCTGCGCGGTGGCGCCGCCAGCCACAGGCGGGGATCCACGGGCATCCCGCTTCGGTCGGCGGCCTCGAGCATCTCGGTCACGAGCGGGATTGGATCGCCAAACTCACGTGCCATCCCGCACATCACGTAGGTGACGCTGAGGCTGCCGGCGAGCTCGTGGCTGAGCTTCCGCAGGGCGGGCTCGAGCGCCCATGACCACGGACAGGCAGGATCGGTGTAGTAGTACGTGTGGACGACGGCGATCTCGCGCAAAATAGAGGGGATTAGATGAGCACGCTGCTCGGCACCATCCTCAGCGGCCGCTATCGGCTCGAAGCCCGGATCGGGGCCGGGGGATGTCGACGGTCTACCGCGCCACCGACGAGACGCTCCAGCGCCAGGTCGCGATCAAGCTGATGAATCGCGAGATCGCGAGCGACTCGGACCAGCTCGAGCGGTTCCGCCGCGAGGGGCGGGCGGTGGCGCAGCTCTCGCATCCGCACATCGTCGGGGTGATCGACTACGGCGAAGACGACGGCCGGCCCTACATCGTGTTCGAGTACGTCGAGGGCGAGACGCTCAAGGAGCGCATCCGCCGCACGGGTCGCCTGCCGACGACCGAGGCTGTCGCGTACGCGATCGAGATCGCCCGCGCGCTCGGCGTCGCCCACGCGCGCCACATCGTGCACCGCGACGTCAAGCCCCAGAACGTGCTGATCGACGAGGAGGGGTCGGCGAAGGTCACCGACTTCGGGATCGCCCGCACGCTCGACGAGGAGGGGCTCACGGCCGACGGCCGGGTGCTCGGCACGACCGACTACGTTTCGCCCGAGCAGGCGCTCGGCCGGCCCGTGACCGGCCAATCCGACCTGTACTCGCTCGGCATCGTCCTCTACGAGATGCTGACCGGGGAGGTTCCGTTCAAGGGCGAGAACCAGGTCGCGGTGGCGATGAAGCACGTCCGCGAGGAGCTCCCCGACGTGCAGAGCAAGCGTCCGGAGGTCTCCTCGTCGCTCGCCGCGATCGTCGACACCGCGACCGCCAAGCGAGTCGAGGACCGCTACGCCGACGACGCCGAGCTGATCGCCGACCTCGAGGACGTGCTCGCGATCGAGACCGCCCGCGCCGGCAGCGCCACCGGCGAGGTCACGAGCGTGCTCCGGACGCTGCCGTCCCAGACCGCCCGTCGCGTCCCGTTCCGGGTCCGCCACCGGGTTCGCGCCGCACTGCTCGTGCTGATCCTGCTCGCGCTCGTGGGCGGCGGGATCGCGTGGATCGCGACGCGGACGCACCACGGGACGCCGAAGCTCGCCGCCCCCGTGCCGGGACCGCATCTCGTCTCGGTGGACCTGTGCGGCCACTGCGCGCACGACTACAACCCCGATGCGCTCAGCGGGCCAAAGACCCAAAATCCCCAAGCCGACGAGCTCGCGATCGACGGCAACCGCAACACCTACTGGCCGACCGAGCATTACTACTCGGGAAAGCTGGGCAAAGCCGGCGTCGGTTTGTGGATCGACGCGCTCAAGCCCGTCCAGGGGCGCAAGCTCGTGATCTACACCCGGACACCCGGGTGGAGCGGCCAGATCTGGGCGACGCAACTCACCCCCCGACCCGGACGTGTTCACCACCGGCCCGGGAGGGTGGGTCCAGCTGGCCCAGCTCGCCTCCGTCCAGTCGACGCAGCAGATCTCGATCAACGCCCCCAAGACCGGCTACCGGTACTACCTCGTGTGGATCACCGGGCTCCCGCCCGCCAAGATGATCGTGTTCCTGAACGAGGTCGTGCTGTACGCGCTGTCCCGGTAGCGCGCGGGGCGCGGCCGACTAACCGTAGTCGTAGAAGCCGCGCCCGGACTTGCGTCCGAGCCGGCCGCTCGCGACCATCCGCTTCAACAGCGGCGGCGGCGCGTATTCGTCGCGCTTGAACTCGTCGTATAGCGAGGCGCAGATGGCGTAGAGCACGTCGAGCCCGATGAAGTCAGACAACGTCAGCGGCCCCATCGGGTGACCACAACCGAGCTTCATCCCATTGTCGATGTCCTCGCGCGAGGCGAAGTCTTCCTCGTACATCCGGACCGCCGCCATCAGGTAGGGGACCAGCAGCATGTTCACGATGAACCCGGACCGGTCCTTGGTCTCGATCGGACGCTTGCCGAGCCGCTCCACGAATCGCTTCGCACTGTCGACTGTGCGCTCGTCGGTATCGAGCGCGACGACGACCTCCACCAGATTCATCACCGGGACCGGCGAGAAGAAGTGCAGGCCGAGCATCCGCTCGGGGCGGCGAATCGCCTGAGCGAGCTCTGCGATCGGGATCGAGGACGTGTTCGAGGCGACGATCGCGTCGTCGGAGACGACCTCGGCGATCCCGGCCATCACCCGGAGCTTCAGCTGCGCGTCCTCGGGCACCGCCTCGATCACGAGGTCGGCCTCGCCGATCGCCTCGAGCCGCGTGGTCAGCTCGATCCGCTCGCGGACGGCCCCGGCGTCGGAGGCCTCCAGCTTGCCGCCGCGGACCGCGCGGGACAGCGAGGAGTCGATCCGTTCAGCCGCTCGACCGAGCGAAGCGTCGTCGACGTCACGGACGATCACCGGGATCCCCGCGACCGCGGCGGTCTCGGCGATGCCGGTTCCCATGAATCCCGCGCCGACGACGGCGATCGACTCGATCTCGGACACGACAGGCAGCTTAGTGCCGGTGGCGCCGCTCCGCCGCGTGGCGGTCGAGCGCGAGCTGGACGAGGCGGTCGAGCAGCTCCGCGTAGGGGATCCCGCTGGCCTCGAACAGCGACGCGTACACGCTCGTGCTGGTGAATCCCGGGATCGTGTTGAGCTCGTTCAGCAGCACATGCTCCCCGTCGACGAAGAAGTCCACCCGCGCCATTCCGTAGCAGCCGGTCCGCAGGAACGCGCTGATCGCGACCTCCCGGATCCGCTCGCGGACGTGTTCGGATACGCGCGCCGGGACGATCAACTGCATCCCGCCGGGCGTGTACTTGGCCTCGTAGTCGTACCAGCCCGACTCGCCCTTGGCGAGCACGATCTCTCCGGGCTCCGAGGCGATCGGGTCGGCTGGCGCCGAGCACCGAGCATTCGACCTCGAGGCCGGCGGCGGCCGCCTCCACGATCGCCAGCGGGTCGTGCTCGAACGCGGTCTCGAGCGCCGCCGGCAGCTCCGCCTCGGTAGCGGCGCGGACGATCCCCACCGACGACCCGAGCCGCGCCGGCTTGACGAACACGGGCATGCCGAGCGCGCGCAGGTCCGCGAGGACGACCTCGGGCTCGGACGCGAACTCCTCGGCGCGGACCGCGCGGTAGCGGACCTGCGGCAGGCCGGCGTGGGCCATCAGCTCCTTGAACATCACCTTGTCCATGCACAGCGCCGAGGACAGCACGCCGGCGCCCACGTACGGCACGTCGAGGCACTCGAGCAGCCCCTGCACGGTGCCGTCCTCGCCGAACGGTCCGTGCAGGACGGGGAACACCACGTCGACGCCTTCGAGCCCGCGGCCCGGCTCAACCGCGACCGTGACGCCGTCGCGGCGCCAGACGCCGTCGCGGCCGATCTCGATCGCGATCGGCACGTGACCGGCCTGCTCGAGTCCCGCGCGGACCGACGCCGCGGAGGCGAGCGATACCTCGTGCTCGGAGGAGCGCCCTCCGCCGAGCACCGCGACGCGCAAGGCCCTCACGGTGACGGCGTAGTGGTCGTAGCGCTGGTGGACGTCGTGGGCGTCGTGGACGTGCTGGTAGTCGGAGCGGTCGTCGTCGTCGTCGTGGTGGGCGTGGGCGCCACATAGTGGCCGACGATGATCGTCACCGTCGTCCCTTTGTTGACCATCTGATTCGCGCCCGGGCTCTGGCTGAGCACAACGCCGCCCTGGCTCTTGGTGTTCACGTCCTGGCGCTGAACCGTCGCCGGGAACCCGGACGCACCGAGTGTGGCTTCCGCCGGTCCCCGCTTCTTGCCGACGACGTCCGGCACCGCGACCGTCGGCGGCGCCTTCGCCACGACGAGATTCACCGTCGTGCCCGGCTTCACCGAGCTGCCACCCACCGGGCTCTGGCTGATCACCGTTCCGGCAGTGGCCGAGGTCGTGATCTCCGTGGTGACGGTGGGGTTGAACTGGCCCGGTGGTCCTTGCAGTGTCGCCTTCGCCTGAGCGACGGTTTCGCTGGTCACGTCGGGCACCTTCACGGGGGGCGGGCCGGTCGAGACGATGATCGTCACCGGCGTGTTCACCCCGGGCGTCGCGCCGGCCAGCGGGCTGGTGCCGATCACCCGGCCGGCGGCGACCGTCCCGCTCGGCTGGTGCACGATCCGCCCAACTTTGAGGTTCGCGATCTGGATCGACGACTTCGCCTGGCTCAGGGTCTCGCCAACCACGGGCGGGACGGTGGCGTTGCCAGGCCCCGTCGACACGGTCAGCGCTACGTTCGAGTTCTCCTTGACCTTGGCGCCCGCCAGAGGATCCTGCGCGATCACGAGCCCGGCCGGCTTCTGGCTCGTGACCGACAGCTGGGTCACGCTGAGGTTGTCGTTCTGGAGCTGGGTGCGGGCGGTGTTGAACTGCTCTCCGGTCACCGCCGGCACCACGATCTTCGTCGGGCGCGTGAGCAGGTACGCGGCCACGCCCCCGCCGACGAGGCACAGGACCGCGAGGCCCAGCAGGACCCACGGCCAGACGCGGCGCCGCTCCGGCGGTGGCTCCTCCTCGGGGAACGGCCCGACGACCACCCCGCCGAGCGTGTCCCCGCGCGCCGGCGGGGACGCCGTCGGGGGAGCGGTGAGCGCCGCCGAGGCGTACCTGCCGGCCACGACCCCGGCGAGCGCCGGCAGGCTCGCCGTGCGCTGGCCGCGCTCGCCGGACACGATCGCGTGCTTCGCCTGCTCGAGCGCGTCGATGAACTGGTCGGCGTTGGCCGGTCGGTCGATCGGGTTCTTGTTGAGTCCCCACATCACGACCTGCTCGAGCTCGTGGGGAACGCTCGGGTTGATGATCGTCGGCGGTGGAGGCGCCTCGGACACGTGCTTGAGCGCGATCGACACCGCCGAATCGGCGTCGAACGGAACGCGGCCGGTGATCATCTCGTACAGCACCACGGCGACCGAGTAGAGATCCGAGCCGGCGCTGACCGCGTGCCCCTGCGCCTGCTCGGGGGACAGATACTGGGCGGTTCCCATGATCGAGCCGGTCTCGGTCATGTCCGACGCCCCCGCCCTGGCGATCCCGAAATCGGTGACCTTGGCGTTGTCGGCGTCGTCGATGATCACGTTGTGCGGCTTGAGGTCGCGGTGGATCACCCCGCGCCGGTGCGCGAACCGCGCGGCCTTCAGGATCTGAATCGTGATGTCGATCGCGCGCACCGGATCGAGCGGCGCCTCTTCGCGGATCAGCTGCTTGAGCGAGCGGCCCGGCAGATACTCCATCGCGATGTAGTAGGTCCCGTCGAACGCGCCACGGTCGTAGACGCTGACGACGTTCGGGTGCTGCAGGCCGGCGGCGGCCTGAGCCTCGCGGCGAAACCGCTCGACGAAGCCGGGATCCTCGGCGAACCGCTGGTAGAGCAGCTTCAGCGCGACCTTGCGACCGAGCTGCTCATCCTCGGCCAGGAACACGTCGGCCATCCCGCCAGAGCCCAGCCGCGACACGATCTGGTAGCGGTCGTCGACCATCGTCCCGGGGCCGAGACCTGCCATCACCCTCCGTCCGCGAGCAGGACTTGGAGGACTGCCTTCGCGATCGGGGCCGCGACTGTGCCGCCAAAGCCACCGTCCGACACGTCGACATTCACCGCGATCGCGATCTTCGGGTGGTCAGCCGGCGCGAACGCGACGAACGCCGGCTGGGTGAGGTTCGAGCCGTTGGCGCCGATCTGCGCGGTTCCGGTCTTGCCGGCGACGCTGATCCCGCCCAGCTGGACCGCGGTGCCGGTCCCTTCCTCGACCACCTTCTCCATCATCTTCGTCACGTCGGCGGCGGTCGACGGCTTCATCACGTGGTGGTAGACGCTCGGGTTGGTCGTCTTGACCGTGCGGCCGTCCTGGTCGACGACGCGGTCGATGAGGTGCGGCTTCATCAGCGTGCCGCCGTTCGCCACCGCGGCCGCGACCATCGCCATCTGGAGCGGGGTCACCTGGAGCCCGCCCTCTCCGATCCCGATCCGGCCGATGTCCTCGTTCGGGCTGCCCGGCACGTACGGACGCCCGTTGGGTGCGACCGGCTTGCTCGTGTTCAGCTCTAACGGGGGGAAGTCGAGCGGCGGCTTGGCGTAGAAGCCGAACCGCTTCATGTAGTCGGTCATCGTCGGGCGCCCGACGTGCTCGGAGACCTGGGCGAAGATCGTGTTGATCGAGTACGTCATCGCGGTCGTGAGCGTCTGCGGCCCCCAGCTCTTGTTTCCGTCGTTGGCCAGCGGCACCCCGGAGACCAGGATCGGGGAGTTGCCGTTGATGACCGAGTCGGGCGTGTACTGGCCGCTGTCGATCGCCGCCGTCGCGGTCACGATCTTGAACGTCGAGCCCGGAGCGTAGGCACCCTGCGTCACGCGGTTGAACGTCGTGTCCGTGAGGCTGCTCTTGGTCGGCGGATCGTTGTCGTCGTACCCCGGGTTGGCGTACATGACCTTGACCGCGCCCGTGCTCGGATCGAGCGCGACCACCGAGCCCGCTCGGCCGGCGAGCGCCTGCTGCGCCGCGCGCTGGCCCTTGGGGTCGAGCGTCGTGTACACGTCGTCGCCGACCGGGCGCGGGCTGAGCTGCCCGAAGATCGAGCTCAGGCCCGTCTGCACGCCGCGCAGGTCCGGGCCGGCGGACTCCTCGAGACCGGCGGCTTCGCCCTTCGCGGCGATCGAGAACCCGATCGGTTGCGCGAACAGGTTGGCCGTCGGATACGTGCGCGACCAGGTGCCGCCCACGGCGGGCACCGACTTGGCGAGCACCGTGCCGTCGGCCGCGAGGAGCCGCCCACGCTTGATGTGCAACTCGTCGAGCAGCGTGCGGACGTTCAGCGAGTTGTTGTTGAGCGAGGACGCCTCGAACACCGTCCACCGCGAGGTGAACACGATCAGCAGCGCGAACAGCAGGATGACCACGGCGAACAACCGTGCGATCGGAGCGTTCATTCGGGCCGCCGGGCGCGATCGGAGACGAGCAGGAGCAGCGCCACCAGCACCAGGTTGGCGACGATCGACGAGCCGCCATAGGAGATGAACGGCAACGTCACACCGGTCAGCGGGATCACGCGCGTGACGCCCCCGACGATCACGAACACCTGGAGGGCGAGCATCGCGCTGAGCCCGGCGGCGAGGAGCGTCGAGAACGAGTCCCGCGCGAGCGCCGCGGTCTTGAAGCCGCGGGCGACGAGCAGCAGGTAGGTCATCAGCACGGCCACCGCGCCGAACAGCCCGAGCTCGTCGGTGATAACCGCGTAGATCATGTCGGTCTGCGGAAAGGGCAGCAGCGCTCCGCCGCCGGGCAGCGTGAGCGCGGCCTGGCCGAAGCCCTGGCCGAACATCCCGCCGGCAGCCTGGGCGAACATCGAGTTGGCGACCTGATAGCTGCCGAGCGGAGCGTGGTACAGCCGCGGATCCAGCGGATGCAGCCAGGTCTCGACGCGTGCGTGAATGTGGGGTATGTGCGTGCCCAGGTACCAGAAGCCGACCGCCGCGGCGACGAGCCCGATCACCACGAACGACAACCGGTTCGTCGCGACGTAGAGCATCGCTAACAACGCCCCGTAGAACATCACCGAGGAGCCGACGTCGCTGAGCACGACGAGCGTGCCCATCGCCAGCCCCCAGATGATGACCACGGGGCCGAACTGCTTCAGCGGCGGAAACGTGATTCCGAGGAATTGCCGGCCGCCCTGGACGAGCACCTGCCGGGTGTCGCGCAGGTAGCTCGCCAGGAAGATGACCAGCCCGATCTTCGCGAACTCCGCGGGCTGGAACACGAACAGCCCCGGGATCCGGACCCCGAGATATGCACCGTTGGCCTGGTAGCCGATGCCCGGCAGCCGCGGAAGCACGAGCAGGCCGAGCGACACGAGCACGATCGTGTAGCGATAGCGCTCGAGCTTCCGGTAGTCGCGGAACACGATGATCGTGGCCGCGAACAGGATCAGACCGAGCACGAACCACTGCGCCTGCTGACGAGCCAGCGTCGTGTCGATCCGATAGATCATCACGAGGCCGAAGCTGGCCAGGACCGCCACCAACGGGAACATGTACGGGTCGGCGCGCGGCAGCGTTATGCGGATGAAGATGTGCGCGGCGATGCACAGCCCGAGGAACAGCGCCCCGTAGGTCAGCGATACGTTCGACAGCGCGTTGGAGCGCTGGATGAACACGCCGGCGAAGCCCGCGGTCACGAGCAGCGATGCCGGGATCAGACCGAGGAGCTCTCGGTTACGTGCACTCACCGCTCCGCTGCTCCATTAGCCCGTCGCGCCCCGCCCCCAACCCGACCCTTCACGGCGAGATCCTCCCCTGCTCGAGATCCATCACGAGCGAGGTAGCGTCCGACTGCGAGCGGAGGTCGTTGTTGAGGAGCTGACCGCGGCGGACGGCGGGAATGATCGAGGCGGGAACGCCCGAGACGTAATACGTCTCATACAGCGGCACCCCGAACGGCAGGTTGTAGGGCAGCCCGCGGTAAACCGTGACGGTGCCCTGCGCGTTGGTCCCGAGGAAGTACAGCTGGCGGCTCGCCAGGTAGCCGCCGGCGAGGATCACCCCGCCGACGATCAAGGTGGCCAGGACCGCGGAGATCGGCGTGATGTAGCGGCGCTCGCGTTTGGCGGTCGACGGCGGACGGGGCTGAAGCCGGCGCGTGACCGGCGGAGCTGCCGGCGGCACTCGCTGTGCGGTTGCGCGGGTCGCCGGCGGCGCGACGGCCACCGCGGTCGCACCCCGGCCGTCCGATTCCTCGGTCGGCGCGGACAGCGCATCGTGCGGCACCGAAACGCCGACCATCGTCTCCTCGCCGGCGCCGGCGTCGTCCCCGCCGAGCTCCTCCAGACGGAACAGCACCACCGTGATGTTGTCCCGGCCGCCGGCCTCGTTGGCCGCTCGGATCAGCGCGTCAGCGGCCTCGTCGAGGTTGTCGTGCGAGGCGAGAACGGCCTTGACCCGCTCCTCGGAGATCATCGAGGTGAGACCGTCGCTGCACAGCAGGACCACGTCGCCGGCGCGGGCCGGATAGGTCCAGGTGTCGACCTCGACGTCCGGTTCCGGGCCGAGCGCGCGCGTGATGATCGATCGCTGCGGATGCTCCGCGGCCTGCTCCTCGGTCAGCTTCCCCCGGCGCACGAGCTCGTCGACGAGCGAGTGATCCTGGGTGAGGCGCTGGAGCGAGCCGTCGCGGAACAGGTACGCGCGGCTGTCCCCGACGTGGGCGATCGCGACATGGGTGTCGTCGACGTAGGCGGCGGTCAGGGTCGTGCCCATCCCGGCCCGCCCGCGATCCGCCCGCGAGCGCTCGTAGATCTGCTGGTTGGCCTCGCGGACCCGCGCGGCCAGGCGCTCCTCCGGGCTGCCGGAGTCGGGCAGGCCCCGCTCGAACGCCTCGACGGCGATCCGCGAGGCGACCTCGCCGGCCTGGGCGCCGCCCATCCCGTCGGCAACCACGAACACGGGCGCCCGCGCGTACGCGCTGTCCTCGTTGTCCCGCCGCTGGCGGCCGGTATCGGTCTTGCAGGTGGTGTCCGACGCACGCAACATGGTCAGGCTGACTCGATCCTCATATCGGTCGCGATTCTCATATCTGGTAAGAGAACTCGCAGTCGCCGATCCTGATCCGATCTCCCGGATGCAGCGGCTGGGGGCCGTTCAGCGGCTCCTCGTTCAGGTAGGTCCCATTGGTGGATCCGAGGTCCTCGATCACGACGACGTGGCCCTCCCGCGAGATGCGGGCGTGGTGCGATGATGCGAACGGATCGTCAAGCCTGATCTCGACGTCTCCGCGGCCGAGAGTAGCGCCCTGGTTGGGAATTTCATACGCGCTGCCGGTCTCGTGGCCAGGAGCGCGCTCGACAGTCAAGCGCGGCTCGAAGCCGTCGGCGTCGTGATCGCCGAGGCCGTTGGCGGCCGGGTACGTGCCGGTGGCGTCGTAAGGGGCGGCGTCGTCGGCCCGGACCACGCCGCCACGGCCGCGCCGGAGATCGCGCATCGCGCTCCAGGCCACCCACATCAGGAACAGGTAGAGGACGATCAGGAAGCCGAACTTCAGACCTACGGAGACGGGCGCGAGCATGGCGAGGCGCTACTCCAGCGTGAACGTCATCGCCGACTCGCCGAGCTCGACCTCGTCGCCGTCCCGGAGCACTTCGGAGCTGTCGATCCGCCGCCCGTTCAGCCGTGAGCCATTTGTCGAGCCGAGGTCGGTGAGCACCCACGACCCGCCGCGCGGTCGGATCTCGGCGTGCTGGCGCGACACATTCGGGTCGTTCAGCACCACGTCGCACTGACGGCCACGCCCGAGCGTGGCGCCCGCTGGCCCGACGACGACCCGCTTGCCGTCGACGAGCAGCAGCACCTTCGGCGCGCGGCCGCGGCCGCGCTCCTCCAGGGGTTCGGCCACCCGCTCGGCGTTGCTGTAGACCATCGTGCGCCCGGACTGCGCCACGGCCGGGGCGCTGACCGGTTCGTCGTCGGGTTGCGCGACCCGCGTCTGGATGCCGAACTCGCCCAGGCCGAGCCGGTCGTCGGTCTCGAACTCGATCACCGGCCGTGACAGCAAGGTCAGACGCTCCCTGCGCGCATGCTCGAGCAGATACCCAGCTAGCTCGGCCGTCAGCGCTCCCTCGTAGCCCGCAAAGCGTTCGCGGTCGCGCGGCGAGAGGAACACCCGATACTCGTTTGGCGCATACGTGCGGGACACCGAGAAGGACTTGTGCTCGTCCATCTCGCGCGCGAGCTTCCGGGCGATCTCCACCGGACGCACCTCGGACCGGAAGGCACGACTGAACGTGCCTTCGACCAGGCCTTGAATCTTGTTCTCCAGACTCTTCAGAACACTCATGCGTAAACCGGGACTTCCCGTCGCCGGCAGGGTTTGGCGGGATTTGCCGGAGTTCCATGCTACGCGGTCGGCGTGCAATCTTTCGCCCATCCCGCGCCCCTAACGCGGCGCCAAGTTCGCCTGGTGGCAAGCGCAACGAGCGCGCCGGCGAAGGCGCCGAGAGCGGCCGCGGCCGCGGTCACGCGGGGGTCCGCCGCCGCCAGGTGTCGATACCGCGATCGTCGCCACCGCGAGCGCCGCCGCCCAGCCCCCCAGCAGCACGACCTCGCGGATCGGCGAGCGTCTGCTCCGCACCCACGGGAGGACGATCGCGGCCGCCGCCCACACCAGCCCGCCCGCCAGCGTACCCACGGTCAGTAGCGGGGCAAGGACGTGGTGGACCGTCCCCGAGGGCGATTCCACCCACGGGCCCTGGGCGATCGCGAGCCATAGCCACCCGGTCACCGCCAGCGCGGCGCGGCGCCACGCTGAGCCCGCGAACCCGGCGAACGCCGGCCAGGCGCCGGCAAGCCCGAGCGCGCCGAGCGCCGGGGCTGCCGCCGACAGCGGCCAGAGCGGTCCATCGAACGGCATCAGGACCACCGGGACGAGGGCGCCGGCAACGAGCAGCACCGCGCCACCGGCGTCCGAGCTCGTGACGAGCCCGGTCGCCAGGAACGCGGTCAGCGCGAGCCAGCCAACCCGGGGAAGCGCGGCGATCAGGAGGCCGGCGAGACAGGCGGTCAGCGCCGGCGGGAGCAGTGAGGCGCCCGGCGCGTGGTGCGCGAGCCAGGCTCCCAGCGCCGCGGCGGCCACGCCGGCGAGCGCGCGGCGGGGCCAGGGAATGTGGATTCTCTCATCGCGGCCGCCCCGGTCGAGTTCGTCGTCCACTTCGTCCCGCGCGTCGGGCGCGTCCACGCGACGGACCTCGGGGCGGACCGACGACCCGCGGCGCTCGGCTTCGGCGAGCCGCCGGTGATCCTCGAGCCGGAAGTGGAGCTCGTCGGTACTCGGCCCGCCCGCCCCGGCCGCCTCTCGACCGGCGGACCTTCGTCTTCGGCCGGAGCGGCTCGGCAACCACGCCCGGCTCGTCGGCGACCCGGCCGACGACCGCCGTCAAGGCGCCCCGCAGCTCCTCGAGCCGCCCGCGCTCGCCCGGACGCGGGCGGAGCGCCAGGTCGATCGCCTGTCCGAGCTCGCGCGGCAGCTCCCGGCGCTGCCGGCGCAGCGGGGGGAGGTGCATGCCGAGACGCCGGGCGGTCTGGCTCCCGGCGCCGGCGCGAACCGGGTTGACCCCGGTCAGTGCCTCGTACAGGACGAGCGCGAGCGAGAACAGATCCGCCGGCGCTCCCGCCGGCAGACCCTGAGCCTGCTCGGGGGCCATGTACGCGGCCGTCCCGATCACGTCACCCGTGAGGGTCAGCGAGTCGCCCCCGAGCACGCGCGCGACGCCGAAGTCGGTCAGCCTTGCGAGCCCGGCAGGCGACGTCGGACGATCGGGGATCAGCACGTTGGACGGCTTGACGTCGCGGTGGATCACGCCGTGGGCATGGGCATGCGTGAGCGCGTCGCATAGCGCGATCGCGATCTCGACCACGTCTCGGTCCGACAGCCGGCCCTCGCCGAGCAGCCGGTCGAACGTGCTGCCGTGGACGAGCTCCGAGACCAGGTAGGCGCCCTCGTCGTCGACCGCGGCCTCGAACAGCGTGACGATTCCGGGATGCGCCAGCCGGGCGGCGGCCCGCGCCTCGCGCTCGAACCGCCCGCCGACGACGCGCTCGCGCGGGAGGATCTTGATCGCCACCTCGCGATCGAGCCGCTCGTCGGTCGCGAGCCACACCGTGGCGAAACCGCCGGTCCCGAGGCGCCGGCGCAGGCGGTAGCGACGGAGCACCATCGGGGCCTCCTCGCGGTCCTCACGACCGCGCGCAACCCGGGTCGACGGCTCGGCACCCCCCGACATCCGTGTGGGGGCCTGCGAGGCGAACGGATTGCGCGGGCGCACGGCGCGTTTTTCGCGGCGACCAGGGCCTTCCCCTTTCCCTGCAACGGTTCGGAATCGCCTTACCGCCGTCGCTGCGGTCATACTGCGCGTTTCCCGATCCCGCAAGGAGCGAGCAGCGTGTCGTTCTTCGACGAGCCTGAGGAGACTCGTACCGCGCCGAGGGCGGCACCACGCCGACGCCGACCGACGGGGGGTGGAGGCGCGCGCCGCCCTCCGACTTCCGACCGCCAGGCGATCATGGTCCGCCGCATCGGGCTGGCGGTCGTGGTCGTGATCGCGATCGTGCTGATCGCCGTGCTCGTCAACAGCTGCCAGGTCAGCGCCCGTAACAGCGCGCTGAAGGACTACAACAACAGCGTCGCGTCGCTGAACGCGCGTTCCGTACAGACCGGCGCGAACTTCTTCAAGGTGCTCTCGGGCGGCACCAGCGATCCGACGAGCCTGCAGCAGAGCCTCAATCAGGCGGCCAGTGATGCCGCGACTGAGCTCAGCAACGGCAAGGGCCTGAGCGTCCCCGACGAGGTGAAGGGGGCCCAGCAGGACTTCGTCCAGGCCCTCCAGCTGCGCAAGGACGGGATGACCAACATCGCCAGCGACGTCCCGCCCGCGCTCCAATCCCAGACGAGCCAGAACGCGGTCAACTCGATCGCGGCGGAGATGGCCAGGTTCTATGCGTCCGACGTGCTCTACAAGGACTACAGCGTCCCGCAGATCGTCGGTGCGCTGCGCGCAGCCGGGATCACCGTCGGCGGGCTCGGAGGCCAGCAGCTCAACTCCGACCAGTTCCTGCCATCGATTCAGTGGCTCGATCCCACTCACGTCGCGACCGCGCTCCACGTGACCCTGCCCTCCTCCTCGGGACAGGTCCAACACGTCGCGCCGGGCCTGCATGGACACCAGCTGAACTCCGTCAGCGTCGGTGGGAGCACGCTCCAGACGGGATCGACGAACTCGATCCCGGCGAGCCCGGCGCCGACGTTCACGCTGGATTTCGCGAACACCGGGCAGAACACCGAGACCAACGTCAAATGCCGCGTGACGGTGTCCGGCTCGAGCGTCAACGGGCAGACGATCGTCCCCCAGACCACCGCCGGGGAGTCCACCAGCTGTCAGGTGACCCTCAGCTCCGCGCCGCCGAAGGGGTCGCATAACGTCACCGCGGAGATCGTGCCCGTGCCTGGCGAGACGAAGATCGCGAACAACTCGCTGACGTTCCCGGTCACGTTCCAGTGAGCACTGGAGTGACCGTATGCTGTCGGCAGTGCACGACCTGACCGACACCGCTGGGATCGTGGCGATCGCCGCCGCTGTCGGCGCGCTATTGGCACTGCTCTTCTGCGCGATCCTCGGGGTCAAGCTGCGCCGGCTCCGGGCGGCCCAGCGAACGATCCTCGGCGACCGCAACGAGGACCTCGTGGAGCACGCCGCCTCGCTCCAGCAGCAGTTCGAGGCACTCTACGACTACGTCCAGGAGGCCTCCGAGCGGCTGGAGAACCGGATGGCGACGGCCGAGCACCGGATCGACGGGTCCGTGGCCTACCGGGCGCTGATCCGCTACGACGCCTACGGCGAGATGTCGGGCCGCCAATCGACCTCGATCGCGCTGCTCGACGCCAACCGTTCCGGGGTCGTGCTGTCCTCGATCCACCACCGGGACCAGGCGCGGCTATACGCCAAAGAGGTCAGGGAAGGGAAGCCCGAGCTCGAGCTCTCACCCGAGGAGGACGAGGCGATCCGCCGCGCGCTCGGGGCGGACGTGAAGCAGCGCTCGGGGTAGTGGTCGTGCCCGCAAATACGCTCGCGGTCGGGGGCGGCCGGTAGTGGAGGGTCATCCAGGGCGGATGCGCGTCGCGTACTTCGGCCCCGCGGGCACCTTTACGCACGAGGCGCTGATCGGCGCGACCGCCGGCCATCCGCTCGAGACGGTTCCGTACCCGACGATTTACGACACGGTGATGGCGGTCCACTTCGGGGCCGCCCAGCGAGCATTGGTTCCGATCGAGAACTCGCTCGAGGGCTCTGTCAACGCCACTCTCGACGCCTTGGCGATGGAGACCGAGGACGTCGCGATCCTGGGCGAGGTGGTCCATCCGATCCGCCACTGCCTGATCGCGCGCACGCCGCTCGAGCTGGCGGAGATCGAGACCGTCGTGTCGCACCCGCAGGCGACCGCGCAGTGCGCGCGGTTCATCCGCACGCGGCTTCCGGGCGCGCAGGTGCTCGCCGGCAGCTCGACCGCCGAGGCAGTCAGGACCGTGGCCGAGCACGATGGTCGCTGGGCCGCGCTCGGCAACCGGGTGGCGGCCGAGCGTTACGGCTGCCATGTCCTACGAGCCGGCGTCGAGGACGTCGCCGACAACGAGACCCGGTTCGTATGGCTCGGGCCGATGGGTGCGCCACCGGGCGGCGTGGGCGGGACTGAATCAGCGGACCCGCCGCTCGGGCCGTGGAAGACCGCGGTCGTGTTCTGGGGAGTCGGGTCCGAGGCGCCCGGCTGGCTCGTCCACTGCCTCGCCGAGTTCGCCACGCGCGAGGTGAACCTCACTCGAATCGAGTCGCGGCCCCGCAAGCAGGGCCTCGGCCGCTACATGTTCTTCCTCGATCTCGAGGGTCGCGAGATCGAGCCGCATGTCGCCGACGCCCTCACCGCCCTGCGCGCCCAGGTCGAGGTCCTGCGCGTGCTCGGCTCGTTCCCGGCGGCGGTTGTCTGAAGGCGTAACAAACCCTTATCAGGTCTACCGGAGGCCCCGGTAGACTGGCGGCCAGCCATGACCACTTCAGTACCAGCGCCAGTGTGGTCCGCGTCGCCTCCGGAGCACCAGCGACGCGGACGTGAGGGTGGTCGGGTGCTCGTATTGAACGCGACGTATGAGCCGATCAACGTCTGCACCGTTCGACGCGCCGTCGTCCTGCTGCTGAAGGAGAAGGCCGAGGTGATCGAGCACGGCGACTGGGAGCTCCATTCGGCGACCGCGACGATGTCGCGACCGGTCGTGATCCGGCTCGTCACCTACGTCCGGATCCCGCGCGACACGCACCGGCGCAAGATCACCCGGCGCGCCGTGTTCGCCCGCGACAACTGGACCTGCCAGTACTGCGGCGCGCGCGCCAACCTCACCGTCGACCACGTGATCCCGAGGTCGAAGGGCGGAGGGTCGGGCTGGGACAACATCGTCGCGTCGTGTGCGCCGTGCAACCGCCGCAAGGGCGACGCGCTCCCGCGCCAGGCCGGGATGCGCCTGCTCAAGCAGCCGCGCATGCCGAGCGCCACCGTTTTCATCCACGTGGCGAGCCCGACGATCCCCGTCGCCTGGCAGCAGTACTTGGTGGCGGCTTAGTAGCTGCGGTGCATTGCGAGCGGGGGGCACCTCGCTGACGCCCGTTTCGCTGGAACCCGGTGCCGACAGCTACCGGAGCGCCGTGGCATTCGGTAATCTGATCATCACCAGAGAAAGGAGGTGGTCCGACTGTCTGAAAGTACTTCCGGGACCCTGGAGGTGTCCGGCCGCTAAGTCGGAGGCTGACCCCGCGTAGCGGAGTCCCCCGAGACACCGCCGGCGCGAGTACCGGGACTGGTCCCTCCGGTCTGTTCCAAGCTCGCTTCGGTGATGCCAGCCAAACTGTGAAGGGCGCCGGGTCGACGGCGCCCTTCACCCGTTAAGGGGCAGGAGCGGCTAAGCCGCCCCGCGGATCGGGCTCGACACCTGCACGTTGTCGCGGCCCGAGGCCTTGCCGAGATAGAGCGCGCTGTCGGCGCGGCTGACGAGCTCGTCCATCTCGTCGTGGCGCCACTCGGCGACGCCGATCGTGATCGTCACGGTCAGCCCGTGCGTACGGGCCTCCTCGGGTTGGTCGACCGCGAGTGCGTCCCGCAGGCGCTCGGTGGCGCGGAGCGCGCCCTCCTCGTCGGTGCTCGTGAGCACGACGAGGAACTCCTCGCCGCCCCAGCGGCCGATCGCGTCCTCGGTGCGCAGCGCGCCGTCGAGGACCCGCGCGGTGTGCGCGAGCACGGCGTCGCCGCTGCGGTGACCGAGCGTGTCGTTGACGTGCTTGAAGTGATCGACGTCGACGACCAGCACCGACAGCGCCAGGTCGTGCCGGCGGGCGGCGCTGAGCGCGTCGTGGAGGTACTCCTCGATCGCGCGGCGGTTGCGCAGGCCGGTCAGCGGATCGATCGCCGCCAGCCGCGCCAGCTCGATGTTGAGCCGGGTGAGCTGCTCGCGACGGCCGTGCAGGCGCGTGATCAGCATGATGATCGCCAGCCCCGCCACCGCCAGCCCGGCGATCGCGAGCCATGCGAGCCACCTGCCGGCGCCGTTGAGGAACGTGAACAGCTGAGCCTCGGGGTCGCGGAGGACGATCCGCCACGACGTCCCGGCAACCCCCGCGCTGACGAAGTACTGCTTGCCCTGCGGGCTGTCGTAGGAGCCCTTCTCCGCGTGACGGGCGGCCGCCCAGAGCCGGGGGTCGGCCTGGGCGAGCCTGGCGGCCTGAGGCCCTGCGGGCGCGATCGCGGTCAGCAGCCCTTCGCGAGGATCGACCAGGTAGGCCTGCCAACCGCGGTTTGAGAGAACGCTCCCGAGAACGGCCGGCAATACGGACTCCGACATCGCGTACGCGCCCGTGAACACGCGCCGGCCGGACGGCGTCTGGTACGCGACCGCGAAGCTGAGCATCGGTGTGCCGCCGATGTCCGTCAGCGCGACCCCGGATGCGTCGGGCCCGGCGAACGTGGCGCCGAGGTCCGCATACCTGGCCTCGAGCATTCCCACGAGGGCGTGCGGCGCCGACGTGGCGGTTCGGATCACGTCGCCATGCGCATCGAGGACCACTGCCGCGCGCAGGCCGAGGGCGGCCGAGTCGCGATCCAATGTGCTCTGCGAGACGTCCGGGCCGGCGAACCAGCTCAGCGCCTGGGCTCGCTGGCTGCTGATGAGATCGTTCGCATAGATCGACACGAAGCCCGCGGCAAACTGGACGCGGGTCTCCAGCCGTGCCGCCATCCCGCTGCGGCTGTCCGCCTGGGAGTCGGCGAGTAGCCAGCTCCCCACCGCGATCAGCGACAACCAGGCGATCACGAGCGCGATCGCCACGCGACGCGCGCCCCGTCGAGCGCCGACAGGACGCGCGGCCGACTCGGTCGCGCTGGCAGCGTGCGCCAGCAACGACCGTAGGTGTGGCCGCCCTGATCCCATTTGACCGCTTATCGGTCGGTTTGGGGCGGCCCTTGAGCGATTTGCGGGCCGCGGCCCGTGTTCTTCTCTTACTTACTCGTCTTCGGCGCCCGGGTCGTCCCCGGCAGCGGGCTCATCTTCGTCCAGCGACTCGTCTTCGTCGAGCGAGTCGTCTTCGTCCAGCGCCTCAGCCTCGCCGGCAGCGGACTCGTCCCCGACGGCAAGTTCGTCGCCGGCAAGCTCGTCGCCGGCGATCAGCTCGTCCCCGACGACCGGCGCCGCCGTCGAGGCCTCCGACTCGACCACCAGCGCCACCGCGCTGACCTGGTCGTCGTCGCGGATGTTCATCACCCTTACGCCCTGCGACGACCGTCCGTAGCGGTTGATGCCGCGCACCGACGTGCGCTGGACCATTCCGTTCTGGGAGATGAACACGAGCTCCTGGTGCTCGCGCACGACCAGGGCGCCGGCGAGCGCTCCCTTGTTCTCGGTGAGCTGGATCGTCTTGACGCCCATGGTGCCGCGGCCCTTGACCGGATAGTCGGGGATCGGGGTGCGCTTGCCGTAGCCGTTCTCGGTGACCACGAGCAGCTCCTGGTCGTCGCGAGCGACGTCCATCGCGAGCACCGCGTTGCCCTTCTGTGAGACGTTCATGCCGCGGACGCCGCTGGTGTCGCGGCCCATCGGCCGGACCTGGCTCTCGCTGAACCGCGCGGCCTGCCCCGAGCGCGAGACCATGATGATGTCGTCGTGCCCCGAGGTCCGCCGGACCGCGATCAGCTCGTCGTCGTCTCGTATGTTGATCGCGATGATCCCGTCGGCCTTGATCGGCGTGTTGTAGGCGCCGAACTCGGTCTTCTTGACCATGCCCTTGCGGGTGGCGAACACGAGGTACTTGCCCTCGCCGAAGTCGCGGGTCGCGAGCACCGACTGCACCCGCTCGCCCTCGCGCAGCGGCAAAAGGTTCACCAGCGCCCGGCCGCGCGCGGTGCGCGAGGCCTCGGGCAGCTCGTACACCTTGAGCCGGTAGACCTTGCCCCGGTTCGTGAAGAACAGCAGGTAGTCGTGAGTGGAGGAGACGAACAGGTGCTCGATGTAGTCGTCCTCCTTCATGTCCATCCCGGTCACGCCGATGCCGCCGCGGCGCTGCTGCCGGTATGTCGCCAGCGGCAGCGACTTGATGTAGCCCGAGTTGGTGATAGAGATCACCATCTGCTGGTCGGCGATCAGGTCCTCGATGTCGATCTCGCCCTCGGCATGGGTGATCTCGGTGCGGCGCTCGTCGCCGTAGGCCTCCCTGATCTCCCCAAGCTCGTCCTTGATCAGCGCGTTGACCCGCTGCTCGTCGCCGAGGATCTCGCGCAGCTCGCCGATCCGCTCGACGAGGTCGGCATGCTCCTGCTTGATCTTGTCCGCCTCGAGCGCGGTCAGCCGGCTGAGCGTCAGCTGCAGGATCGCCTGCGCCTGGACGACGGTCAGCTGGAAGCGCTCGAGCAGGCCGTTGCGCGCTGTCTCCGGATCGCGTGAGCCGCGGATCAGCGCGATCACCTCGTCGAGGTTGTCAAGCGCGATCAGCAACCCCTCGAGCACGTGAGCGCGCTCCTCGGCGCGCCGCAGCTCGTACTTCGTCCGGCGGATGACGATCTCGCGCTGGTGGTCGACGTAGTGGCCGATCGCCTCGCGCAGCGACAGCGTCCGAGGCACGTTGTCGACAAGCGCGACCATGTTCACGCCGAATGTGGTCTGGAGCGGCGTGTGCTTGTAGAGCTTGTTGAGCACCACCTTCGGGATCGCGTCGCGCTTGAGCTCGATCACGATCCGCATCCCGTGGCGGTCTGACTCGTTGCGCAGGTCGCTGATCTCGGGCAGCTTCTTCTGGTCGTGGAGCTCCTTGATCTTGAGGATCAGGCCGCCCTCGCCGTCGCGCCGAACCTGGAAGGGCAGCTCGGTGATGATGATCGCCTCCTTGCCCTGCCCGATCGGCTCGATGTGCGCCTTGCCCTGGAGTCGCACGCGGCCGCGGCCGGTGGCGTAGGCCTCGCGGATCCCCTCGCGGCCGAGGATGATCCCCCCGGTCGGGAAGTCCGGCCCCTTGATGTGGCGCATCAGCCCCTCGACGTCGATGTCGGGGTTCTCGATGTAGGCGGTGGTGGCGTCGATCACCTCGCGCAGGTTGTGCGGCGGGATGTTCGTCGCCATCCCGACCGCGATCCCCGAGCCACCGTTGACGAGCAGGTTCGGGAACCGCGAGGGCAGCACGACCGGCTCCTGGCGGCTGCCGTCGTAAGTCGGAACGAAGTCGACGGTCTCGGCATCGATGTCGCGCAGCATCTCGGTCGCGAGCCGGTCGAGCCGCGCCTCGGTGTAGCGCATGGCCGCGGCCGAGTAGCCGTCGATGTTGCCGAAGTTCCCGTGTCCGTCGACGAGCGGGTAGCGCATCGAGAAGTCCTGCGCGAGCCGGACGAGCGTGTCGTAGATCGCGGAGTCGCCGTGCGGGTGGTACTTGCCCATGACCTCGCCGACGATCTGCGCGCACTTGACGTGCTTGCGATTTGGCTGGAGGTTGAGCTCGTTCATCACGTACAGGACGCGGCGGTGAACGGGCTTCAGGCCGTCGCGGACGTCGGGCAGCGCCCGACCGACGATGACCGACATGGCGTAGTCGAGATACGCCGAGCGCATCTCCTCCTCGAGCCCGCGAGGCTCGATGTTGCCGCCGCTGATGGTGTCGATGGCTGACATCGGGCGCTCCTAGGTGTCGAGGGTCGCGTAGCGGGCGTTCTCCTCGATGAACGCGCGCCGCGGCTCGACCTGGTCGCCCATCAACATCGAGAACACGATGTCGGCCGACGCCGCGTCCTCCATCGTGACCTGCACGAGCGTCCGTGAGGCCGGATCCATCGTGGTCTCGCGGAGTTCCTCGGCGTCCATCTCACCGAGCCCCTTGAAGCGGTAGTAGTCGATCCCCCTCTGCGCGACCGCGAGCACCGCCGCCCGCAGGTCATCGAAGCTCGGCGCGTCGTTGGTGGTCTCGCCGAGCTTGACGCGGAACGGCGGCGTCCCCGCGAGCTCCTCGAGCTCCCTGTGGACGTCGGCCATCCGCCGGTACTCGTTCGCGTCGAGCGCCGCGCGCTGGACCGTGTGGGTCGTCGCCAGTCCCGTCTTGACCTCTACCGTCCGGACGACGACCGAATCCGGCTGCTCGGAGATCAGCTGTAGCGAAAAGGCCTCGCCGTTCTTGCCATCGTCGGCGAGCATCTTCATCAGCTGCTCGGCGCTGGTCACCTGCTGCTCGAGCAGGCGCGCCTGCTGCATGAACTCGACCACCCCGTGTCCGTGGGCGGCGCGCAGCGCGGACGCCCAGCCCTCGTACTGCTTGAGCAGACGGCCGAACCGCTTCCAGCGGTTGTCGGTCAGCCGGAACTGCCTGTCGTGCCGGTCGAGGACCTCGATCTTCTCGAACTTGTCGCCGAGCAGGATGTCCTCGAGCTCTGATTCGCGCTCGAGGTAGCGATGCTTCTGCCCGCGGGTCAGCCGGTACAGCGGCGGCTTGGCGATGTACACGTACCCGGCCTCGATCAGCGGCTGCATCTCCCGGAACAGGAGCGTCAGCGCGAGCGTGCGGATGTGGGCGCCGTCGACGTCGGCATCGGTCAGCAGCACGACCTTGTGGTAGCGCGCCTTGGCGATGTCGAACTCGTCGCGGACGCCCGTGCCGATCGCCGTGATCAGCGCCTGGACCTCGGTGTTGGCCAGGACCTTGTCGATGCGGCTCTTCTCGACGTTGAGGATCTTCCCGCGCAGCGGCAGGATCGCCTGGGTGCTGCGGTCCCTAGCGCTCACCGCCGAGCCGCCGGCCGAGTCTCCCTCGACCACGAACAGCTCCGCGAGCGACGGGTCCTTGACCGAGCAATCGGCGAGCTTGCCGGGGAGTGTCGAGTTTTCGAGCGCGGACTTCCGGCGCGTGAGGTCGCGGGCCTTGCGCGCGGCCGAGCGCGCCTGGGCGGCCTGGACCGCCTTGCGGATCGCCGCGCGCGCGTCCTGCGGGTTCTCCTCGAGGAACTCGGCCAGGCGGGCGTTGACGATCGAGTGGACGAACCCCTGCATGCCGGGGTTGCCGAGCTTGGTCTTGGTCTGGCCCTCGAACTGCGGGTCCTGGAGCTTGGCCGAGATCACCGCCGTCAGGCCCTCGCGGACGTCCTCGCCGGTGAGGTTGTCGTCCTTCTCCCTGAGCTCGCCCTTGTCGCGCGCGTACTTGTTGAGCGCGCTCGTCAGCGCCGAGCGGAAACCGCTCAGATGGCTGCCGCCCTCGATCGTGTTGATGTTGTTGGCGAACGAGAACACCGACTCCTGGTAGGAGGAGTTCCACTGCATCGCGACCTCGACCGCGCCCTCGTCGCTCTCACCCGAGAACGAGATGACCTTCTTCTGGATCGGCTCCTTGTTGCCGTTGAGGTACTTGACGAAGTCGACGATCCCGCCCTCGTAGCGGAACTCGGCCCGGTGACCCGAGCCGCGCTCGTCGACGAGCACGATCCGCAGGCCGCGCGTCAGGAATGCGGTCTCGCGCATGCGCTCCTCGAGCGTGGTGAAGTCGAACTCGAGCGTCTCGAAGACGTCGGCATCGGGCAGGAACGTGATCGTCGTGCCGGTCTCGTTCGTGGGCTCGCCCTTTTGAAGATCGCCGAGCGGCTTGCCGCGTGCGTAGGACTGGGTCCAGTGAAAGCCGTCGCGGCGGATCTCGAGGTCCAGACGCTCGGAGAGCGCGTTGACGACCGACACACCGACGCCGTGGAGACCGCCCGAGACCTTGTAGCCGCCGCCCTCGCCGAACTTGCCGCCGGCGTGGAGGACGGTGAGGACGACCTCGACGGCCGGGCGCTGCTCCTTCTCCATGATCGCGACGGGAATCCCGCGACCGTCGTCGACGACCGTGACCGAGTTGTCGGGGTGTATCGAGATCAGGACCTCGTCGCAGTATCCGGCGAGGGCTTCGTCGACCGAGTTGTCGACGACCTCGTAGACGAGGTGGTGCAAGCCCCTCGGCCCTGTCGAGCCGATGTACATGCCGGGACGGCGGCGCACGGCCTCGAGTCCTTCGAGGACCGTGATGTCCTGTGCGTCATAAGTGCTCTGTGGATTGGGGCGCCCTGCGGCGCCATCGTCAATTGCCAACGATCCTCCGATGACATCAGTGACGCCCCGGAATCCGCGCAACCTGGCGCGCGCCGGGGCGTCGAGAATTGTGCACATAACTTTAGCACAGAAGGGGGCGGAAACGGCCGCTGCGCGCGGACCGTTTTGCCTGCAAACCAGCAAAAACTGGAGGTATCTGACGGGGCACGAGGACGCTCTTTCGGCGGCTCCGGCGCGCTGCGCGCGCGCCCACCACCGCGAGCTGTCTGTGGCGGCAGCCGAGCAACCGTCGGCACACGATGCTCAACTTTCGTGCGGTTCGGCCGATGCTTACGCGAAGGGCTGCCGTCGAGACGACGTCGGCGCACTGAGGATGAGAGCCGAGACCGCCACCGAACCCCAGCCCAAGACGTCCTCTCGCCTGTCCGGGAGGCTCGCGCGCGCGCGCCACGTGCATCCGGTTTGGGGGCTGAACGTCGTGCTGATCGCGGCCGCGGTCGCGCTCTACGCCGGCCCGGTCCACGGGCTGCGAGCCGCTCGCACACCCGCACCTGCCGTGGTGGTCGATCGCGATCGCGTTCGCGATCGCCGAGCGCTGCGTCGTCCACCTTCACTTCCGGCGCGGCGCGCACTCGTTCTCGCTCGGCGACATCCCGCTCGTGTTCGGACTGATCTTCTGCAGCGCCGAGGCGTTCGTGATCGGCTGCCTGCTCGGCATCGCGCTCGTGATGCTGTTCGACCGCCGGCTGCCGCCGGTGAAGTTCGTGTTCAACATCTCCCAGCTGGCGGTGCACGCGTGCATCGCGATCCTCGTCATCCACGCGCTCGCGCCCGTGTCCGACCACGTCGGGCAGCGCACCTGGGTCGCGGCGCTGATCGCCACGCAGGCCTCCGGCTTCCTCACCGTCGTGCTGATCGCGACCGCGATCTCGCTCTCAGAGGGCATCGTGAAGCTGCGCACGGTCGCCCACATGCTTTCGATGGACCTGGTGGTGACGCTGAGCAACGCGAGCCTCGGGCTGTGCGGCGCGGTGATCGCGTCCTCGGACGTACGCGCGCTTCCGCTCCTGGCTATCCCCTCGGTCACGCTGTTCGCCGCCTACCGCGCCTACCTTTCCGAGCGCGAGCGCCACAAGCGGCTCGAGTTCCTGTACGAGGCGAACCGCACGCTCGCGCGCTCGCGTGAGGTCGCCCACGCGCTCGAGGGCCTGCTCGTGCGCTCGCTCGAGGCGTTCCGCGCCGAGCTCGCCGAGATCATCCTGTTCGGCTCCGAGGAGAACCCGTCGCTGCGGACGCTGCTCGGCCCGGGCAGCTACCGCGAGCTGATGGAGCCGGTCGACTCCGAGGTCGCCGACGCGATGCGCGAGCTCGTCGAGCGCAGCGGCGGCGGCGCGATCACGCTCGACTCCCCGTTCGGCGGCGCGCGCCTGCAGCGCTACCTCGAGGCTCGCGGCGTGACCCACGCGATGGTCGCGCCGCTCCCGGGCGAGGAGCGCGTGATCGGCGCGATCATGCTCGCCAACCGCTTCGGCGTCGTGCGCTCGTTCGACCACGACGACCTGCGGCTGCTCGACACGCTCGCCGGCAACGCGAGCGTCGCGCTCCAGTACGACCGCCTCGAGCAGGCCGTCATGCAGCTGTCGGTGCTCCAGGAGCAGCTCCACCACCAGGCCTACCACGACCCGCTCACGAACCTCGCCAACCGCGCGCTGTTCACCGACAAGGTCAAGGCCGCGATCGCCGACCGCCGCGGCGAGCTCGCGGTGCTGTTCATCGACCTCGACGACTTCAAGACCGTCAACGACAGCCTCGGCCACTCCGCCGGCGACGAGCTGCTGGTGTCGGTCGCCTCGCGGCTGCGCGCGTGCCTGCGCCCCGAGGACGTGGTCGCGCGCCTCGGCGGCGACGAGTTCGCGGTGATGGTCGAGGACGGCCACGACGCCGAGGCGGCCGCGGTCAAGGTCGCCCGACGGATCATGGAGGCGTTCGTGCTCCCGGTCGGCGTCGGCTCGGAGAGCGTGTCGGTCTACGTGAGCGTCGGCATCGCCACCAGCCACGGCGGCGCGGGCTCGGCGGAGGAGCTGATCCGCGACGCCGACGTCGCGATGTACAAGGCCAAGACGACCGGCAAGGGTCACTTCCAGGTGTTCCACCCGACGATGGGCGAGGCGGTGCTCGAGCGGCACGGCCTCAAGGAGGAGCTGCGCCTCGCGATCGAGCGCCAGCAGCTGACCCTGTACTTCCAGCCGATCATCGATCTCGACACCGGCGCGCTCGTCGCCGAGGAGGCGCTCGTGCGCTGGGAGCATCCGCGCCGCGGCCTCGTCGGCCCGTCGGAGTTCGTCCCGCTCGCCGAGGAGACCGGGCTGATCCTGTCGCTCGGTCAGTACGTGCTCGAGGAGGCCTGCCAGCAGGCGCGGCGGTGGCAGGCCCGCGCGAGCGCCGACGGAACCCAGGTCGCGGTACACGTGAACCTCAGCGCGGTCGAGCTCCGCGATCCCGAGCTCGTCGAACGCGTGCGCGCGACGCTGTCGGCCGCGGACGTCGACCCGCGCAGCCTGATCTTCGAGATCACCGAGAGCGTGCTGCTCGAAGACTCAGAGCGGGTCAAGGCGGCGATCGCCGAGCTCCGCGCGCTCGGGGTCAGGTTCGCGCTCGACGACTTCGGAACCGGCTACTCGTCGCTCAGCTACCTGCACACGCTGCCGTTCGACATGCTGAAGATCGCGAAGTCGTTCGTCGACGGCCTCGCCCGCGGCGGCCGCGAGGCGTCGTTCGTGCGGATGATCATCGAGCTCGCCCGTACGCTGGGCGTGGCGGTGATCGCCGAGGGGATCGAGACGCAGGAGCAGACGAACGCGCTCATCGGGCTCGAGTGCGACTACGGCCAGGGCTTCCACCTCGGCCGGCCCGAGCCGGTGAAGCCGGAGCTCCCGCTCCGCTCCGCCGCCTAACGCGCTTCACTATACCGCGCGGACGGAATTCGTACATACGTCCAAACCGCTCAGGTCGAGCCGCGGCGCGGCCGATGACCTCACTACGAAGGACTGATCAGGGCAAACCCGTCGCGAGGCGGGGTCGCAAAGCCAGGGGTCTCGCCCACAGCGAGACGGCCCAGCCGCCAGTTCATTACTAATAAGACTGCTCAGGGCAAACCCGTCGCGAGGCGGGGACGCAAAGCCAGGGGTCTCGTACGGATACGAGATGGCCCAGCCGCCAGTTGAGTCACTGGTAACTAGCTTTGCGACATGGAGGTTGCTCTGAGATGACACGTTCTGTCCAAATCGTTGAGCGGATGCGGTGGATGTCCGCGCTCGCCGGCGCCGCCGTCCTGGCGCCGCCGTCGCCATCGCGCTCGGCGCGTCGGGCGGAGCGCTGCGGACTCTCGTCCCCGGCTCCTCCAGTGGCTCCGCGCTCGCCGCCGGCTCCTCGGCGCCGCTCGATCCGCGCATCGCCACGCTCGCCGCCCACCACCCCGCCTCGACGCTGCAGGCGATCGTCCAGTTCAACGCGCCGGTCACGCCGGCGAAGGCGCAGTCCGACGCCGCCCAGGTCCACGGGCGCCTGATCGGCAACCTGCCGATCATCCACGGCCTCGCCCTGTCACTGACCGCCGCCCAGGCGCGGTCGCTCGCGGCGAACCCCGACGTGCACGCGGTGTCACTGAACACCACTGTCACCTCGGAGAGCCTGCCCTTCCACATGATGGGCCAGAGCCTCCTCGGCTCTCAGCTTCAGACGACTTACGACCAGACGCTCGGCGTTCTCCCCCTCTGGCAGTTCGGTGTCACCGGCACCGGCGTGGGAGTGGCCGTCGTCGACACCGGCGTTGACGGTGCGCTTCCCGACTTCGCCTCGAAGGACCACAGCAGCTCGCGGGTCGTTGCGAGCGCCGTGGCGAATGCCGATGCGACCACCGCGACAGACAGTTACGGTCACGGCACGGATGTGGCCGGGATCATCGCCGGCAACGGCAACAATCGCAGCCTGGGGGATCCGCTGCACGGGAAGTACGTCGGCGTCGCGCCGAACGCCAACCTGATCTCGGTCAAGGTCTCCGACGAGACTGGCAAGGCAAGCGTGCTTGACGTGATCTACGGACTGCAGTTCGCGGTGGAGCATCAGTCAGAGTTCAACATCCGCGTCATCAACCTGTCACTCGATTCGACGACTCCCCAGTCCTACAAGACCGACCCGCTCGACGCGGCCGTCGAGACCGCATGGATGCACGGCATCGTCGTGGTCGCGGCCGCCGGCAACCGCGGCAACGTGCCTGGTGCGGTCCAGTACTCGCCCGCCAACGATCCCTACGTGATCACGGTCGGCGGCGTCGACGAGAACGGCACCGGCAACCCGGCCAACGACGCGATCGCTTCGTGGTCGAGCCTCGGCACGACCCAGGACGGCTTCCAGAAGCCGGACGTGTACGCGCCGGGCGCCCACATCGTGTCGGTGCTCGCGCCGAACAGCAACTTCGCCACCAGTTGCCCGACCTGCATCGTCGGTAACGGTCAGTACATCCAGACGAGCGGCACGTCGATGGCGGCCCCGATGATCTCGGGCCTCGTCGCCGACCTGCTCCAGATTCACCCGAACTGGACGCCCGACCAGGTGAAGGGCGCGCTGACCAGCCCGGCGCGTCACGGAGAGCTCGTCCTTCCAGGAGCCCAACGGGGTCAAGGCGGCGTTGCTCTGGAACCCGCCGGTGGCCGACCAGGGCCTGACGCCAAGCACGTTGGTCAACGGCGCGACGGGCAACATCAACTACAACCTGTCGAGCTGGAGCCTCTCGAGCTGGAGCCGGGCCAAGGGTCCGCTGCGTGCCGGCTTCGCGCTCTCAAGCTGGAGCTGCAAGGGCTGCACCGCGAGCGCCGGCGCCGGCGCCGACCCGAGCCTGGGGAGCTGGAGCCTCGGTTCCTGGTCGACGGTCGAAGCCGCTCGGCTAAACAATCGGGGCAACAAGGGACCGGCAAGGATTGCATCGAGCTGGTGGGGCTGGCAAGGCCGGTGGCGCGTCAAACCGCGTCACCGGCCTTGTTGGTTATGCGCGTCTTAAGGACGCCGACCCCGACATCGTCGAGGAGTGGAAGTGGGCGAAGGCCACGAACCCCGGCACGCCGGTCTGGTCCCACGACGGGATCATCTGTACTGGTGAGTCCTACAAGGAAGTGGTCAAGCTGACGTTCTTCAAGGGCGCCGCGCTGGACGATCCGTCGGGGTTATTCAACTCGAGCCTTGGCGGAAACGCCAGGCGTGCGATCGACATCAGAGAGAACGAAAAGATCAACAAGGGTGCACTCAAGAAGCTTATTCGTGAAGCTGTGGCGCTGAACCAACAGGGTAAGTAACAGTCACCCTCGGGGGAGCGCCACGCAACGCAGACGCGACACCCGCCCGGTCGGCAAACGGCCGTTCAGCCGCTCGAGGATCGCAGGCGCCATCAGGTCGAGCTCCTGGGCCCAGACCGACGCCGAGCACGACACCGTCACCACCCCGCCGCGCTCAGCGGTCGGCTGCGCCTCGGCGGCGATCGTGACACCGACGGCGGCGTGCCACACTCGCTGGACGTCGGCGAGCAGGCTCTCGGGCGCAAGGTCGTCGCGGATGTGGTCCAGCGCCAGCGCCAGCGGCCGCGGGCTGCGGCGGTAGGACGTCATTCCCCGGCCATCGCAAGCAGCCGGCCGCCCGACACCGCGAGGTGCATGACGTCGTCGTCGCTCGATCCCGGGACGTGCTCGAGGTCGGTGGCCGTTATCACGGACTGCCCGGGAGTCGAGCGGAGGAGGTCGACGAGCGCCTGGCGCCGGTCGCGATCGAGCTCGCTCATCACGTCGTCGAGCAGCATCAACGGCGGGGCGGGGCGATGCTCGGCGATCACCTCGCGCTCGGCCAGCAACAGCGCGAGCAGCGTCAGGCGCTGCTGGCCCTGCGACCCGTAGGCGCGCAAGTCGTGGCCGCCGTGCTCGGTCCCGAGATCGTCGCGATGCGGCCCGTGGCCGCTGAAGCCGCGCTCGATGTCGCCCTCGACCCGTTCGGCCAGCTCCCGGGCGAGCTCGGCGGGGTCACTCGCCCGCGAGCGCGGACGGTAGAAGACCTTCGGCTGGTCGTGCAGACCGAGTGCGGTCCCGAGACGCTCGAACGGCGCGGCGAGCAGCGTGGCGGCGCTGCGGCGATCGTTCATCAACGCGATGCCATGGCGGGCCAACTGCGCGTCCCAGCTCTCGAGCGAGCCGCGTGAGCCTCGGCCCGACCGGATCCGGGCGATCAGCGCGTTGCGCTGCGCGAGCGCCTGGGCGTAGTGCCGGCGGGTGTCGACCCGAGCCGGCCACAGCGCCGCCACGAACTGGTCGAGGTGAGCGCGACGGACGGCCGGCGCGCCCTTTATCAACTCGAGCCTGTCGGGGAGGAACACGCTGACGAGCGGGCGGCTGGCGACGTCGAGCATCCTCTCGACCGTCGCACCATCCACGCGCATCACCTTCGGCTGCCCGGGCGCGAACCCGACCGACAACTCGTGCCCGCCGTCCTCGCCCTCGCAGGTGAGCACCGTGCGCGTCGTGCCGGCGCCAAACCTCACCACCTCGCGCTCGTTGCTCGTGCGGCACGAGCGGCCCGTGCACGCGAAGTACAGCCCCTCGAGCAGGTTCGTCTTGCCGGCGCCGTTCGGACCGGTTACGACCGTCAACCCGTCGCCGAACTCGACGTGGGCGTCGTGGTAGCCACGGAATTCGCGCAGGCTGAGGCGGAGCACCTGCACCGGACTCAGGCGCTCGGGTCCGCCGTTCGCACTCCGCGTCCCCCTAGACGTTGAGCCGGATCGGCATGATCAGGTAGCGGAACCGGCTCTCGTCGCCGGACTCGATCAGCCCCGGTCGGAGGGGGCTGATCAGCTTGATCAGCACATCGCCCTCCTCGATCGCCTCGAGCCCAGCGCGGAGGAACTCCGGATTGAAACCGATCTCGAGCGGCTCGCCCTGGAACGGCACCGGGAGCGACTCCCGCGCCTCGCCGATGTCCGGCGTCTGCGCGGAGATCGTGAGCTCGCCGGGCTGGAACGACAATCGGAGCGGGGCGTTCTTCTGCGCGAGCAGGCTGATCCGCCGCACGACCTCGGTCAGCTCGGCGCCGGCGAGACGCAGCTCGTGCTCGAATGTCTCGGGCAACAGCTGTCGGTAGTTCGGGAACTGGCCATCGATCAGCCGTGAGGACAGCACGATCCCCCCGAGCTCGAACAGCACCTGGTTCTGGCGGACGCTGATCCGGAGCTCCTGTTCCTCGACGTGCCCGGCTACGCGGGCCAGCTCCTGCAGGGCCCGAGCGGGCACATTGACCTCGAACCCGGACGCCAGCGCTTCCTCGAGCGTCGTCTCCTTGACGCTCAGCCGATAGGAGTCCGTGGCGACCATCCGGAGCTCGCGGTCCGAAGCCGACACGAGAATCCCTGTCAGGACCGGGCGGGTCTCGTCGCGCGAGGCCGAGCTCGCGACCTTGAGCGCCGTCGAGACAAAGGCCTCGAGCGGAACCGACACGACGCCGTCGGTCTGGGGCTCGGGGAACGGCGGGAAGTCCTCGGCACGTAGCGTCCGGATGTGGAAGGTCGCGTTGCCGGAGACGAGTTCGACGTCCTGCTGGGAGGCGCGGAGCTCGAGCGAGATCTGCTCCGCCGGAAGCAGCCGGACCACGTCGAGGAGCAGGCGCGCCGGCAACACGACCACGCCCTCGCGCACGATCTCGGCCTCCAGGGGGACGCGTAGGCCGACGTCCATGTCGGTGGCTTGGAGTTCGCAGCTGCCTGAGGAGGCCGCGATCTGGACTCCCGACAACGCCTGGATCGCGCTGCGCGTTGAGGCCACTCTGCTCACGGTCTGAAGTTGTCGAAGCAGAGCGTCGCGCTCGCAGGAGATCTTCACGATGAATACCTCAGGTTGGAGTTAGAAGTCATAGGGGTTGGTGGGATGTTGATAACCACTCGTTTGGCCGCAGGCAGCGGGAAAGATGGCGTGTGCGAAGAACAGGCAAGTCTGTCAAGAGGATCGGTCATCTCGGCTTCGATGAGACGATCGTCGTGAGTTCCTCGACCTCGTGAACAGCTTGTTGATCGAGGTTCATGCGCTCGGTCACACGCTTGCAGGCGTGGAGGACCGTGGCGTGGTTGCGCCCGCCGAACGCCTCGCCGATCGCGTTCAGCGATGCGTTGGTGAGCGCACGGGCGAGGTGGATCGCTACCTGGCGCGGCCAGATAACGCCGGCAGCCCGGCTTGAGGAGATGAGCTGCGCGAGCGCCAGCCCGTAATAGGAGGCGACCGCGTTCTGGATGTCGCCGACCGACGTCGAGGCGGCTTTCGGATGCGGTCGTGGATGGATCTCGTCGAGGACCTCCTCGGCGAGCCGCACGTCGATCGGGAGCTGGGTGAGCGAGTGGTAGGCGACGATCCTGATCAGGGCTCCTTCGAGCACGCGCACGTTGTCGGTGATGCGGTCCGCGATCAGCTCGAGCACGGCGACGTCGGTGACCGGGATCCGGTCGAGCGCGGCCCGCTTGCGGAGGATCGCGACGCGGGTGGCGTGGTCGGGAGGCTTGATCACCGCCACCAGGCCCGACTCGAACCGCTCGCGCAGACGCTCTTCGACTGCTACCAGCTGGCGCGGGAGGCGATCGCATGTGAGCACGAGCTGGCGCCCGGTCTCGTAGAGGGCGTTGAACGTATGGAAGAACTCTTCCTCGGTCTTTGCCTTGCTGGCGAGGAACTGCACGTCGTCGATCAGCAGCACGTCGGCGTTGCGGTAGGCCTGCTTGAAGCGATCGATGGACCGCGAACCGAGTGCCCTGACGAAGTGGTTGGTGAACGTCTCGGCGGTCGTGTAGCGGACCGCTGCGCCGTCGCCGAACGACAGTACGTAGTTGCCGATTGCCTGGAGCAGGTGGGTCTTCCCGAGGCCCGGCGGGGCGTGCAGGAACAGCGGGTTGTAGGCCTGGCCGGGGAGCTCGGCGACCGCCAGCGAGGCGGCGTGGGCGAGGCGATTGCCGTCGCCGATGATGAACTGGTCGAAGCTGTAGCGCGGGTTGAGCACGGCCAGGTCGAGTGCCTCGGCCGGCGCGGCAGTAGGCATTCTCCCGGGCCGGTTGACGCCGTGGCAGGCGAGCTCGAGCTTGATATCGGGACCGAATGCGATCTTTGCGCAGCCCTCGAGAATGCGTGCGAATCGCTTGGAGACCCAGTCGTAGGTGGCCGCCGGCGCGTCGACCGTGAGCGTGCCGTCCCGGACCGACTTGAGCTCGAGCGACGCGAGCCAGATCTCGTACGTCGACTCGCCGACGGTCCGGCGGAGCTCCCCTCGGAGCTCACGCCAGGCAACGGTGGGCTCGAGGTGCGCGGACAGCGACAAGCAACCCCTTGCGGGACGGAGATGATGTAAATGGAGCGGGGGCGTCGGACGACGCCCGGGGCGGCGAATATACCAGCGGCGACCGGGCGAGATGGGCCAGCCGGTGGGGCTTGACGCAAAGCGCGGGAAAAAGCGCCGCCGCGCGCCCTGGGCTGGTCTGCGGTGTGACAGCGAGGCGCCTACGTGCCGCGGTCCGGCGGCGTTCGACGGCCCCGGCGCGGAAAGGGAATCTGCCGCATGGCCCTCTGCGTATACTGGCCCCCAGTCCCGATCGCGGGTACTTAAGCCATGAAACGCACCTACCAGCCGAAGAAGCGCAAACGCGCACGCACCCACGGGTTCCGCACTCGCATGCGGACCCGGGCCGGGCGCCTCACGCTCAAGCGCCGGCGCGACAAAGGCCGCAAGCGCCTGACGGTCTGATGATGGGGCTGCCTGGCGCCCGTCCGCGGACCGGGCGGATGAGGCTGTCGCGCAGCGCCGATTTCGACCGCGTGTTCCGTCAGGGACGCTCGCACGCCGGGCGCGAGTTCGTGCTGTACGTGTTCCCGCGGGGCGAGGGCGACGAGCCGAGGCTCGGTCTGTCCGTTTCGCGGAAGGTCGGTGGCGCCGTCGACCGCAACCGCGTCAAGCGCCTGCTGCGCGAGGCGTTCGCGATCGAAGGCGAGCGGCTACCGGCCGGAACCGATGCCGTGGTGGTCGCGCGGCATGAGGCCAACGCTCTGGCTGAGCGTGAGGGTCTGGACGGAATCCGCCGTGCCCTCGCGCAATTGCTAGATCGAGTCGACGGCGGCCGTGCACGGGTCCTTGAGCTTGAGCATGTGCCCACCGGCGGAGGCCAGCAGTGAGCGCGCTGCGGTGGCTGGCGGTGCTGCCGATCCGGCTGTACCAGCGATTGCTCTCGCCGGCGTTCGGACAGCGCTGCCGCTATTACCCGTCGTGCTCGGAATATGCCGCGCAGGCGATCCAGAGATTCGGCATACTCAGAGGGCTTGTCCTGGCCGGCTGGCGGCTGCTCAGATGTAACCCCTGGAGCCACGGGGGATTCGACCCCGTCGAGGACCAGCGGCTGTTCAAGTCCCGCGTACCCGCCCCGACCGCCTGACCATGTTTGTCGTCTACGCGAACATCTTCCAACCGCTGATCGACGTTTTCGAGGCGGTCCTCCAGTTCTTCCACAACCACGTCGGGCTGTCGTGGGGCTTCGCGATCGTGGCGCTGACGATCCTGATGCGGGCGCTCCTGCTGCCGCTGACCGTCAAGCAGTTCCACTCGATGCAGAAGATGCAGCAGATGCAGCCGCAGATGAAGGCCATCCAGGCCAAGTACAAGGACGACAAGCAGCGCCAGCAGCAGGAGGTAATGAAGTTCTACAAGGAGAACGAGATCAACCCGCTCGGCTCCTGCTTGCCGCTGGTGGCGCAGATCCCGGTGTTCATCTCGCTCTTCTACATGCTGCGCCAGGACCTGCGGAAGAACATCTGTCCCGACACCCAGGCCGCCTACCAGGCCAAGTACGCGGCGGCGCATCACATCACGCTTGCGCAGGCGTCAGCCCACACGACGCCGTGTGGCCCAAACAACGGTGCCGGGTTCCTGTTCATCCCGGACCTGACGAACAAGGCCACCGGCGCGGTTCTGATCGCCCTCCTGATTCTGTACGTCGGGACGCAGCTCGCCTCGAGCTTGATGATGTCGAGCCCGATGATGGACAAGCAGCAGCGGAACCTGATGCTGTTCCTGCCGCTGGTGTTCGTGGTGATCGTGATCAACTTCCCCGCGGGCCTGATCGTCTACTGGATAACGACCAACACCTGGACGATGGGCCAGCAGTACACGGTGCGAAGATTGATCGGACCTCCGAAACCGCCGGTCGTTGCGGCGGCCGGCGGCCCGTCTGGCGATGGCGGAGGAGGTGGTGGCGGCGGCCGCAGCGATCCGGGTGGCGGCGGTCCACCACCACCCGACGACACCCCGGGTCCGAACGGGTCCGGCGGGTCCGGCAGCGGCGGGCTGTCCGGGTTGATCCGAGGCCGTACGAAGCGCGAGCCCGAGCCCGTTGCCGCCGGCAGCAGCCGCAGCGGCAAGGGCGGCACGCCCCCACCGCCACCGCGCAAGAAGAAGAAGCGCTCCGGACGCAGGAGGTAGTCGATCGTGGACGCCGAGATCAGCGCGGCCAGCTCGCGCGTGCAAGAACTGCTCGAGAAGATCGTCGCCGCGGTCGGCGTCGACGCCAGCGTGCACGTCAATGAGGACGACGAGGAGGTCCGGGCCAACCTCGAGGGCGAGGACCTCGGGCTACTGATCGGCCGCCACGGCCAGATGATCGATGCGATCCAACACGTCGCCTACCGGATCGCCTGGAGGGGCACCACCGTCCGCAAGCGGGTCGTGGTCGACGCCGCCGGCTATCGCGAACGCCGCGCGGTCGCGCTCCGCGCCGCCGGCGACCAGGCAGCCGAGGCCGCCGTCCACGACCGCCGGCCGGTGACGCTCGAGGCGATGACCGCGCTCGAGCGCAAGGTCGTACACGAGCACCTGAAGAGCCGCCACGACGTCGAGACGTACAGCCAGGGCGAGGAGCCCGACCGGCGGCTCGTGGTGGCGCCGTTGGTGGACTGAGCCGGCGGCGGTCTGCCGGCGCCGGCAGGCTCTTCCCGGGCCGCGGTCTTCCCGCGACCGGTGGCCCAGCCCGGCCTGCTGGTCGATTTGGTGGCACTGTGGCGCCTTTTTGACCTCGCCCCGCTCCGCCTGTCAGCCGCTCGCACTTGCCGACGTCCCGCGCCACCGACCCACCCGCGCCACCGTTTCACGTTTTTTTACGCGGTGAAACAGTTCCGTGTACAACTCGTGACGTGACGGAGCTCTCCGAGTTCGATCGCGGCCTGGTGATCGGCCTGCTCGTCGGCGAGGCCTCGTTCGGCGGCGATGGCAAACAGCCCCAGGTGACGGTGCGGATGCATGTGCGGCACGAAGGGCTGTTCGGCTGGTTGATGGAGCGGTTCCCCGAAACGCGGCTTTACGGGCCCTACCACCACGGCGGCCGCTCCTACTACCAGTGGATGGCGCGCGGGGCGGCGCTCGTGAGGGATGTCCTCCCTCTGCTCGAACGCGAGCTCCATGGCGGGGTCGACGGCTACGCGGCCGAACGGTTCGAGGCGATGTGCACCCGCTACGCGGCGTACATCGCGCGCGAACGAGAACGCCTGCAACGGGCCGCCGGCGACTGACGACCGTGCCGGGGCGAGCAGAGCCGCGCGACGTCGACGGTCGCCTGAGGGCCCTCGCCGAGCGCTTTGCACTGCCTGAGGACGCCGAGCGCCGGCTCCGGCTGTTGCATCGACTGCTCGTCGACGATTCCCTGGCACCGACCGCCGTGAGAGACCCGGTCAAGGTGATCGACGACCACCTCGCGGACTCGCTGGTGGCGCTCGAGCTCCCCGCGGTCCGCGCGGCGAAGCACGTCGCCGACCTCGGTTCGGGCGCCGGCCTTCCCGGCCTGCCGCTGGCGATCGCGCTTCCCGGGGCGAGCGTCGCGCTGGTAGAGAGCGCGTCCCGAAAGTGCGCGTTCCTCGAGCGTGCGATGGCGGTCTGCGAGGTGGCGAACGCGCGGGTTGTGCACACACGGGTGGAGGCCTGGCCCGAGGGGCTCGGTGCGTTCGATCTCGTCACGGCCCGCGCGCTCGCGCCGCTCGAGGTCGTCGTCGAGTATGCGGCGCCGCTCCTCGCCGTCGGCGGAACGCTGGTGGCGTGGCGCGGGCGGCGCGACCGAGACGCCGAGGAAGCCGCTGCTCGTGCAGCTGAGCAGGTGGGCCTAGCCCCTGGAGAAATCCGCCAAATGCAGCCATATCGTGGCGCAGATCACCGATATCTCCACCTCATGTCGAAGGTTATGGAGATGCCTTCAGGGTTTCCGCGGCGCCCCGGGATGGCGACGAAACGGCCGCTCGGCACCGGCTAGGACGCAAGGGAACGCCCGGGATCTGACCGCCCCCACCGGTAGCTTCAGTTCCCTATGGGGACCGTGTATGCGATCGCGAATCAGAAGGGCGGAGTGGGCAAGACGACCACCGCGGTGAATCTCGCCGCGTGCGTGGCCGAAGCGGGTTACGAAGCGCTGCTCGTCGATATCGATCCTCAGGCCAATGCGACGATTGGTCTCGGCATCAGCAAGGACGGTCCCGGCACGATCTACGACGTGTTGATCGGCTCGTCGTCCCTCGACGAAGTGATCCGGCCGACCGGCATCGACCGGCTCTCGATCGTCCCGTCCGGCCCGGATCTAGCCGGCGCCAATGTCGAGCTCCCCCGCGTCGCCGGATCCGAGATGTTGCTGCGTGACGCGCTAACGGGCGTGCGCGAGCGGTTCGCGTTCACGCTGCTCGACTGTCCGCCGTCGCTCGGACCGCTGACCGTCAACGCGCTCGTCGCGGCCGATCGCGTGATCGTCCCAGTCCAGGCGGAGTACTTCGCGCTCGAGGGGCTCGCCGGCCTGCTCGACACGCTCTCGCTCGTCCAGCGCGAGCTCAATCCATGGCTTACTGTGGCCGGAATGCTGCTCACGATGCACGACGGCCGAACCCGCCTCGCGCAGGACGTCGAGCGCGAGGTCCGCGAGCACTTCCCCGAACTGGTGTTCGATACGGTGATCCCCCGCAACGTCCGTGTCGGCGAGGCGCCGAGCTTCGGCAAGCCCGTGATCCACCACGATCCCCACTGCGCCGGCGCCGATGCCTACTTCGAGTTCGCCAAGGAGGTGGCCGCGCGTGGCTGAGCGACCGAAGGGGATGGGCCGAGGCCTCGCGGCGATCCTGTCCGTGGCGCCGCGCGATGAGCTGCAGGAACTGCGCCCTGTCCCGGTCGACATGATCGACCCGAGCCCCAACCAGCCGCGCCGCACGTTCGACGAGGACTCACTGATGGCCCTGGCGGGCTCGATCCGCGCCCGGGGCGTTCTCCAGCCCGTGCTCGTTCGCCCAACGGTGAGCGGCCGCTACGAATTGATCGCCGGCGAGCGCCGGTGGCGAGCCGCCAAGCTCGCCGAGCTCACCGCGATCCCGGCGGTGGTGCGCCGGCACGATGACGCCGCATCGCTCGAGGTGGCGCTGATCGAGAACATGGCGCGCGAGGACCTCAATCCCGTCGAGGAGGCTCGCGCCTGCGCCGCGCTCGTCGAGGAGCTCGGCCTGACCCGCGAGGACGTCGGCCTGCGCGTCGGCCGCAGCCGGGTCGCGGTCTCGAACCTGATCCGCCTGCTCGATCTGCCCGACGAGGCGCTCGAGCTGATCGAGCACGGCGACCTGACCGAAGGCCACGGTCGCGCGCTCCTGCTCGCCGGCGATCACGCCGCCCGCCGCACCCTCGCTCGCGACGCCGTGCACCACCGATGGTCGGTCCGCGAGCTCGAGTCCCGGGCCCGAGCCGCCGCCTCGCCGTCCGACCGCCGCCGCCGGCACGCGGCCACGACCGGCGCTCCACCCCGACCAGGCGGCGGCGATCGAGCTGATCTCCGACGCCCTCGCCGCCGCACTCGGACGCGAAGTCGACGTGGCTCCGGCCAAGGGCACGGGGTACCGCGTGCAGCTCAGCTTCGAGTCGCTCGACGACGCGCTCGACGTGGCCCGCCGCCTCCGCGTCCGAGCCGTCTCCTGATCGCCGTCGACCCCGCCGGCCGGTGCCGCCACACGCCCGCGACCCGCGGGTAGAATCGCGCCACACGGGCGATTAGCTCAGTCGGTTAGAGCGCTTCTCTGATAAGGAAGAGGTCCCAGGTTCGAGTCCTGGATCGCCCACTGGGGAAAGTGCCCGGTGGGGCCTGCGGCCAGGGGACGATGGCCGAGGAGCTGAGACGTTCCGCGCCCTGGATTCCGGTGATTCCGGTGTATCGGGGTGCCGGTCGCGCGACTGTTAGACGCTGCGTCCGGCGACCGTGCCCAGGGCGCTGGGTTGCGCCTCGAACAGGGATTCGAGCGCCGTGCCCAGCAGGTGCGGGTCGTGAGCGGCACGACCGGCGGCTTGGAGCGGCAACGCGAACCCCGTGATGCGGTTGCGCGCGAGGGCGGCCGCGTCGAAGTGCAGCTCGGCGCCGGGGTCGTAGAGGACATCGTCCACCCGCACCCCGTGGCCGCGGATCGCGGACAGGTGATCCTCCGCGCTCATGCCCGCGGTCTCGCGTTGCTCTGGCTCGAGATTGCACAGCCACAGGACCCGGGCGGCCGTGCGGGCGATTGCCGGCACGATCTGGGGCAGCGCGCTGGTGGCCAGCGTGCTCGTGTACAGCGAGCCGGGCGCGAGCAGGACCCAGTCCGCGGCCTGGATCGCTTCCACCGCCGCGAGGGGAGTGCGAGGCCACTGAGGATCGAAACGCAGCCGGAGGATGGGTTCGACCGCGTCGCCGATCGCGGATTCGCCGGCGATCAGGCGATCGCCCGTGTCCGCCAGCAGCCTGACCGGCTCGACGGTCGCCGGCAGCACGGAACCCGAGATGCCGAGCCACTGTCCGAGCCAGCGACTCGATGCCTCGAGGTCGCCGAGCGAGTCCATGAGCGATTGGATCAGCAGGTCGCCCACCGGATGCCGGCCGTAGCGCGTTTCCAGGGGCCGGGACATCACGGTCGCGAGTAGGTTCGTGCCATCGCTCAGCGCGATCAGCGAGCGCCCGAGGTCGCCGACGGCGGGGCCGCCGAACCGGCGGCGCAGGTCCCCAGACGAGCCGCCGTCGTCGGCGGTCGTGACTATCGCCGTCAGCTCCACCGGGGCGTCCCGAAGCGCCGCGAGGACGACGGCGACGCCATGGCCGCCGCCGAGCACTGCAACACGTGCCGTTATCGACATGCTCATTCAACGGTTGAGGGGTTGGCAAGATTGCGAGGCCGACGACGTCCGGTGCGGGCGCGCGAGCGACGTGGTGCGCGACCAGCTGGAGGGCCACGCCACAAGGGGTATCTGGAGGACCGGATCGATACGTGGCGCGTAGGAGACGTGCTCGGCGTGTTCGGCGCGCTCTGGGGATATCCTGCCGGCGATCGTCACCGCCGGTGCGTCGTAGGCCTCGACTCCCGCGGGCCGCGTCTTGTTGTGGTCGGCGTGCCGGGCGACACGCGGCCCCACTATTCGAGGGGCTGGTCGAAGAATGCGAGCGGTCCTGCGGCTGCCCGCACCTCGTCGGTGATCTCGCCGGCGATCAGGACGAACACCATCCGTACGGGTCTGTCGGCGCGGTTCGCCCAGGCGTGGTTCGTTCCGCGCTGGACAACCGCGTCACCCGGGCCGACCCGGGTCTCGGACCCGTCATCGAGGAGCAGCCACGTCTCGCCGTCGAGAACGATGCCCACATCGAGCGTCTCCGTGCGGTGCATGGGCGACTCGGCGCCCGGCGCCATCTCGGTGAACCGCACGGTCACGCCGCCGGCGGGGGGAGGGGTCCGGATGGGACGATCGGTCGGCTCCGGCTCTGTGGCGGAGATCGGGACCGGCACCTGATCGGTGATCCAGATCTCGTGGAACGCCGCGGTCCCGATGTCGAGTGTCTTCGGGGACGGCCCGTCGGAGAGCACGACCGACTTCCCGGAGGCGTCGTGGCCGGTGACGATTCGCCGCGGCACGTTCATCGGCGGCCAGCCTAAGGTGGCGAGGTCCGTGTTGCAATCCGGGGGCCTCGAGACGCGTGGAGAACGATCCAGCGCGACACTAGACTGGCGCCCGTGGGCGGACCGACCACGGGGCAGATCGAGAGCTACCGGCGTGACGGGTTCCTGATCGTCGAGCGGTTTCTGGAGATCGCGGACCTCGATCGCGTGGTCGAGCGCTTCATGCGGGTGTTCGAGCACGAGTGGGAAACGGGCCTGGCGCCGGACGAGGTGAACTACGTGCCCGGTGTGACCGCGCCGGAGCTGACCCGCCAGTTGTGCAATGTGTGGAAGGCGGACCGCGTGCTGGCCGGTGTCACCCTGTCGCAGCAGGTTGGCGAGTTCGCGGCGCGGCTGGCGGCGCTACCCGGAGTTCGCCTTGCGCAGGACAACGCGATCTGGAAGCCGCCATCGGGAAAGGCGTTGCTGTGCCATCAGGATGCCGCATATCTGGATCACCTCGATCCGCCGAACATGACGACGTGCTGGATGGCGCTGGACGACACAGCGGCTGACACCGGGACGATCTATTACGTGCGCGGCTCCCATCGGTGGCCGCACGCATCGGTAAGTGGAACGTTCCACGCGCCGGACGACTGGCTCGCGCATGCGCGCAGTTCGGCTCCGCCGGGGACGGAGCTCGAGCTGGTCCCGATCGAGGTCCCTGCCGGCGGCGCCGCGTTTCACCACGGGTGGACGTTCCATGGCAGTCCGCCTAATGAGCGAGCCGACGCGCAGCGCCGCTCGATCATCAGCCACATGATCTCGACGGACACCCGGTGGAACCCGGAGCACCCACACCCGATCTACTCTCGCTACCGGCGGCCCGGCGAGACCGAGCTCGACGAGGCCTTCTTCCCGATCCTGTGGCTCGAGGGATACAGAACCCCGTGGCTGTCGGACTACACGGCAGCGGGAGTTCCGGCCCGGTCGCTGTGACCGGCATCGTCCCCATCGCTGGCTAGCATCGGCCGCGATGTCGAGCCCCGGTCTGCGTCGGGGACTCGTCGCCGTGGCGGGCCTGCTGCTAGCGATAGGGGTCGCGGTGGTGGTCCTCGTCCTCGTTAATTCTGGGAGTGCCCACGATCACCGGATCGCCGCGGTGCATGTCGCGGCACCCAAGCCGCCGCCGCCGCCGCCGGCCCCGCCGCCGCCTCCTCCGCCCAAGCCGCCCCCGCGGCCGACCGACGACCCCTGGCCGTTCTATGGCTACAACCTGGCCCGCACCCGCCTCTTCCCGAACGGGGCGAAGCTCGACCCGCCGCTCGAGGTGGGGTGGAGATTCGACGACGGCGCATTGCTCGAGTTCCCGCCCGTGATCTACGACAACACGCTGTACTTCGAGGACGCCAACGGATGGGCCAGCGCACTGAGCTCCACCAACGGGCGTCTGATCTGGCACCGCCGGATCGGAACCCTGGCTGCGGCCTCCCCGGCGCTCGACATCCGGCACAAGCTCGTGTTCTACTCGCTGCTATCAACGAGCCCCGGTGCGCGCACGCCGGGTAACGGCGCGGTCGTGGCGGTGTCGATGAAGACCGGGAAGGTCGCGTGGTCTCACCCGCTGGCACCCGGGAGCGAGTCGTCGCCGCTCGTGCATGGCCTCAGCGTGTTCCTGGGCGACCAGGGCGGCACCGTGTACTCGTTCAGGACCTACGACGGTCACCTCAACTGGACCTTCCGAGCCAGCGGAGCCGTCAAGGGTGGCGTCGCATTTGCACACAACACGATCTACGTCGGCGACTACGGCGCTCGCGTCCACGCGGTCAACGCCGCCGACGGGCACGAGGTGTGGTCGGCCTCCGGTGGCGACAGCTTCTACTCGACGCCTGCGGTCGCGTTCGGGCGGGTGTACATCGGCAGCACGAGCGGGGCGGTGTATGCGCTCTGGGCGAATTCGGGGGTCGTCTCGTGGACCGCCTCGACGGGCGCTTACGTGTACGCCTCACCGGCCGTGGCCGACGTTCCCGGCCTCGGGCCGACGGTGTACATCGGCTCCTACGACGGCCACCTGTATGCCTACGGCGCAAACACCGGCGGCCTGCGGTGGAGTCACGGGGGCGGGGGCCGGATCGATGGCTCCGCCACGATCGTGGGCAACGTCGTGTACTACTCGAGCCTCGGCTCGAACACCACCACGGGTCTCGACTGGCGCACCGGTCGACAGGTGTTCTCGTTCCCGGATGGTGAGTTCACTCCGGTGATCACCGACGGAAAGGTCGTGTTCCTGATCGGGTACTCGACCATCTACCAGATGGTTCCCAGGCGCTGACCCGCGATCGGAGGCCCGCGGCTGACCGAGGCGCCGGAGCGGCTCAGGCTGGCGAGGTCCCCGGTGCGGACGAACGAGCAGAGGGCGCCAGCTCGCCGGGCTCGAGCGCCGGCTGACCGACGACCTTGCGCGTCCGGAACGCCAGCGCGCCGACCGCCGCCAGTGCCACCGTGACCACGCCGGCGCCGGCGAACACCGCCCGCACGCCGGCGAGCGTCAGCAGCGCGCCCGCGCCGAGGAAGGCGGTCACGAACGCGACGTTCTCGAGCACGTCCTTCAACCCGAACACGCGGCCGAGGAGGCGCTCGCTGACCATCTCCTGCATCAGGCGCATCTCGGGCCCGACCAGCAGGTTTTCTCCGAGCCCGATGAAGGTGAACGCGACGAGCGCGAGCGGCAGGTTGGGGGCGAGCGCCGCGACCGCCATCGCGATGCCGGACAGCGTGATGCCGACGAGCCAGCGCCGGCGCAAGCCGTCGATGTCGGAGCCGGCGCGCGCGTTGGTCCACGAGCCGGCGACCATGCCCAGGCCGTACAGCGCCATCAGCAGGCTGTAGCCCGAGCCGCCCGCGTGGAGCGAGCCGGTGGCGAGCAGCGGGGCGACCACGTTGAACATCGCCCCGGTGAGCACCACCAGCGCCCCCACGCCCATCAGCACCGGTACGCCCGGCAGGGCGATAGCGGCCTGGGCGCCGGCGCGGGTGTCGGCCCAGACAGAATCGGACGGACGCTCGTGGCCCGCCACACCGTCCGGCGCGCCCGCCGGCGACCGGGCCGGGCCCAGGTCGACCCCGCCGAGCAGCACGGCCGACACCACGAAGCTGAGGGCGTTCAGCACCAGCACCACCGGCGCCGTGGTGACGAGCAGCAGCCCGCCGGCGATCGCCGGCCCCAGCATCAGCCCGGTGTTAATGCTCGCGTAGAAGATCGCGGTCAGCTGCGAGCGGCGCTCAGGCGGCACCAGGCCCGGCAGCGCCGAGTTGATCGCCGGGCGGAACAGCGCGGTTCCGACGCCGGCGAGGAGCGCGAACACGACGGTCGCGGCAAAGGAGGGGACGATCGCGATCCCGACGAAGCAGGCCGCGCGCAACAGGTCGGCGCACACCGCAAGGCGCCGGCGGGAGACGCGGTCGGCCAGCGAGCCGAACACCGGCGCGAGCACGATCCCGGGCAGGAACTCGCCGAGCAGAACCAGCGAGATTGCCCACCCCGAATGAAACCGCTGGTAGGCGACGAGCAGCAGCGCGACGTAGGCCGCGCCGGTGCCGACTTGCGACTGGAAGAACGCCGCGAAGAAGCGTCGCAGCGCGGGGATGTCTCTGAGCAGGCCGAACACCGAGGGTGAGGCCTAGGAAGCCGGCGTGGCGACGGAGGCAGATCCGTCCAGGAGGCGAGCGTGGGCAGGGGAAACCGGCGTGGCATGGAGCAAAGCGGACATATCCGACGTTTAATCGGCTTTTCGAGGGGCCAACGTGAGGGAAGCCGAAATGGCATCGTTGGAGAGGTGTCGATAACCAACCTGGTCCCGCCGTCCGCGACGCTCGCGGTCAACGAGCGGATACGCCGGCTGATCGAGGAAGGCCAGCCGATCCTGCATCTCGCGTTCGGCGAAGCCGGGCTGCCGGTCCCCGAGGAGGTCGTCGATGCGCTGACGCGCGGCGCGCCCGACAACGGCTACGGGCCCGTCGCCGGCGCGCCGTACGCGCGCGCGGCGGCGGCCGACTGGTTCGTCCGCCGGCGCCTGCCCACCGAGCCCGACCAGGTCGTGATCGCGCCGGGGAGCAAGGCGTTGCTGTGGGCCCTGCTGGCGGTGCTCGGAGGCGACGTCGTCCTGCCGCAGCCGTCGTGGGTCAGCTACGCGGCCCAGGCGGCACTCGCGGGTAAGCGCGTCTGGGGCGTGCCGATCGCCGCCGACGGCCCGGGGGGCGTGCCCGACCCCGACGCGTTCGAGGAGACGCTCGCGCGCGCCGCGCGTGAAGGCGCCCGACCCGGCGTGGTCGTGGTCACGCTTCCAGACAATCCCACCGGCACCGTGCCGGATGCCGACGCCGTGCGCCGCACCGTCGAGATCGCCGAGCGACACGGCCTCAGCGTCATCTCCGACGAGATCTACCGCGACCTCGCGCACGAACCCGGGGAGGTGCGCAGCCCGGCCGAGTACCTCCCCGACCGGACGTACGTCACCAGCGGGCTGAGCAAGAACATGGCGCTCGGCGGCTGGCGGATCGGCTTCGTCCGGTTCCCGGAGGGCTCAACCGGCCGCGCGGCGCGCGAGGCGCTGATCGGACTGGCGAGCGAGGTGTGGTCGAGCGCCCCCGCGCCGATGCAGCACGTGGCGGCGCACGTGCTGAGCGAGCCGCGCGGGATCGTCGAGCACATCGCTCGGAGCCGCCGGCTGCACGGCGCGGTGACGATCGCCGCGCACCGCAGGCTCGCCGCCGCCGGCATCAGCTGCCGGCCTCCGGGCGGCGGGTTCTACCTGTATCCGGACTTCGAGCCGATGCGTCCGCGGCTGGCCGCCCGCGGGGTCGACGGCGCCGATGCGCTCGCCACCCATCTGCTCGAGCGCTTCGGAATAGGCGTGCTGAGCGGCGCCGCGTTCGGCGACGATCCGGCCGCCCTACGCTGCCGGATCGCCACGAGCCTGCTCTACGGCGACACCGCCGATCAGCGCCGCGAGGCCCTCGCCGCCGAGGAGCCGGCGGAGCTCCCGTGGATCAAGAGCAGCCTCGACCGCCTTGGTGATGCCGTCGCCTCGCTGTAGACCGACCGGGCGAAGCGGACGGATCAGGGCAGGCGCGCCGCCGAGAAGTGCTCGAGCGTGCGGCGGAGCTCGGCGAGCTCGCCGTCGGTCAGCGGCAGCCGCGGCGGGCGGCACGGGCCGCCGCCGATCCCGAGCTCGTCGAGCGCGGCCTTGAAGTACTGGACGAGCTTCGGCGTCATGTCGAGGCGTGCCAGCGGCAGAAGCTCGGCGTACAGCCCGCGCGCGGCCGCGAGCTCGCCCGATACGCACAGCTCGAACAGCCGCACCGATTCCGCCGGCAGCACGTCGGCGACGCCCGAGACCCAGCCCACCGCGCCGGCGCACACACCTTCGAGCGCCCAGTCGTCGCCGCCGACGAGCACGTCGAGATCAGGGCAGAGGTTCACGAGCTCGGCGATCCGCCGGGCGTCCCCGAGGTCTCCTTGAACGCCGTGATGCTCGGGACCTCGCGCGCGAGCCGCGCCAGCAATTCGGGCTCGAGGTCGCTGCCGCTGCCGAGCGGATTGTTGTAGACCAACAGCGGAAGCTCGGTGGCGCGCGCGACCGACCTGAAGAAATCGACGAGCTCGCGCTCGTCGGCCCGGTACAGGAGTGGCGGCAGGATCATCGCCCCGTCCGCGCCCGCGCTCGCGGCATCCCCAGCGTAGATCACCGCCTGCTCCGCCGTGGCCGCCGAGATGCCCGCGCACACCGGGGCGCGTCCGCCCGCGACAGCGACGACGGTCTCGATCACCGCGCGGCGCTCCTCGCGGGACAGGCTGCCGCCCTCGCCGACCGTCCCGTTGGGAACGATCCCGTGCACGCCCTCGTTCAGCAGGCGGTTGACTTCGGCGGCCACGGCGTCGTGATCAACCGTAAGGTCGGCGGCGAAGTGGGTGACGATCGCGGCGTGAACGCCCTTCATCGAGGTCCTCCTGTGGTTGCTCTTCGTCGTGGCAAGTATCCCCGGTGTCCGATCGCGCGGGCGGGGTCGAACGCGGCCAGCAACTCGTCGAGGCGTCCCTCGAGCAATTGCCCGGCGATCAACTCGCCGGTCAGCGGCGCGAGCGTGATCCCGAGCGTGGAGTGGCCGGCCGCGATGTGGATCCCGTCCGAGCCGGGTACGGCCCCGACGAACGGCAGCCCGTCCGGCGTCAGCGAGCGCATCCCGGCCCAGTCCCGCGCCTGGAGTGGCAGCTGCCAGCCCGGCAGCGCCTGCCGGGCAGCGGCGGTGATCGCCGCGAGCCGCCGGGCGCTCAGCTCAAGGCTCCGGGCGCCGAGCTCGAGCGTGCCCGACAAGCGGACCGCGCCGTCGAACACGCTGATCGCCACCTTGGGCGTCTCCAGGTACAGCGCCTGGCGCGGACCGGTCGGATCCGAGGGATAGGTGCGGCTGTAGCCCTTGGCCGCGACGATCGGCAAGCGGGCTCCGAGGGCTGCCAGCAGCCGCGTTGACCCGACCCCGGCGGCGAGCACGACGGCGTCGGCCCGCCGCGTGACCGATCCGCTCTCGACGATCCAGGTCGAGCGGTCGCGGATCAACACGTCGACCGGGGAGTGCTCGAGCACGCCGGCGCCGGCGGCGACGAGCGCCCGCTGCACTCCCGCGCACAGCGCCTCCGGCCGGACCCGGCGGTCGCCGCGGGCGATCACGCCCCCGATCACCTGGTCACTCAACGCCGGCTCGAGCGCGAGCAGGTCGTCGGCGGAGAGGCGCTCCAGCGCTCCTCCAACGCCGGACCTCGCGCAGCTCGTCCGCGACGCCCCAGAGGTGGTCGAGCTCCGCCTGCTCGAACGCGGGATACAGCAGCGGGTCGTCGTGGAGCTCGAACTCGACGCCCCGCTCGGCCAGCCGGTCGAACGCCGGCCCGGCGCGCTGCCGCCGCCCGCTGCAGCGCGGCCAGGCCGTACCGGTATGCCGGGCGGCTGCAGCTCGCGACGAACCGGGTGATCCAGGCTGAGCATCGCCGGCGACAGCGTCGGACGGATCCACAGCGGCCCCGACGGGTCGACGAGCCAGCGCAGCGACTCGCCGATGACCCCTGGGCCCGGGACCGGAATCGCGAGCGACGGCGTGATCCAGCCGGCGTTCCCGGCCGACGCGGCCGAGCCGCACCGGTCGCGCTCGAACACCGTGACCTCGGCTCCGCGGCTCGTCAGCGCCTCGGCGACGCACAGGCCGACCGCGCCGCCACCGATCACGCTGACGCGCACGAGGCCTACAGCGAGAAGCCCGTAGGGAACGGGTCAGTCGGGTCGAGCAGATACTGGCTCATGCCGGTGATCCAGGCGCGCCCGCTGACCTCGGGCACGACCGCCGGCGTCGAGCCGAGGCTCACCTCCTCGAGCAGGCGGCCGGTGAAGCGGCTGCCGATGATCGACTCGTTGACGAACTCCTGGCCGAGCGCCAGCTCGCCCCGAGCGTGGAGCGCGGCCATCCGCGCCGAGGTCCCGGTCCCGCACGGCGACCGGTCGAGCCAACCGGGGTGGATCGCGGTGGCGTTCCGCGCGTCCGCGCCGTCGTGTCCGGGCGCGTGGAACACGACGTGCTTGCAACCTCGAATGGCGGGGTCGACCGGATGCACCGGCAACGCCGAGTCGTTGATCGCGGAGATGACCTCGAGGCCACGGTCGATCAGCGCCTGCGCGTTGGCGGGTACCGGTTCGAGTCCGATCGCCGCCGCCGGGATCAGCGCGTAGAAGTTGCCCCCGAACGCCATGTCGTACGTGACCGTTCCGAGCGATCCGACGTCGACGCGGGCGTCGAGCTCGGCGACGAACGCCGGCACGTTGCGCAGCCGGACCTGCTCTGCCCGGCCCTCGGACACGAGCACGGTGGCCTCCACCAGCCCGGCGGGGGTGTCCAGCCGGATCACGGTCTCGGGCTCGGACACCACGACCATGCCGGTCTCGACCAGCACGGTGGCGACCCCGATCGTTCCGTGGCCACACATCGGCAGCAGCCCCGAGACCTCGACGAACAGCACGCCCCAATCCGCGTCGGGACGGGTCGGCGGTTGCAGAAACGCGCCCGACATCGCCGAATGACCCCGCGGCTCTCGCATCAGCAGCAGCCGGAGATGATCGAGGTGCTGCTCGAAGTACAGCCGGCGCTCCTGCATCGAGCTCCCCGGGATCGGACCGAGGCCGCCCGTGATCACGCGGGTCGGCATCCCCTCGGTATGGGAGTCGACGGCAGCGAAATAGCGGCTGGCGCGCACGGCCCCAACCCTCGCATGGTCGCGCCGGTTTGGGAAGGCCGGTGGCTTGACTCCCTTGCTGCGGAGGCTGCCGCGCCATGACCGGCGCGAGCTCGTCGCCGAGGTCGGGAACCATCTGTCGGAGACGACCTACGCCGGCATGTCCGACGCGGAGGCGCTCACGGTCCTCGATCGCCTCGGCGAACCCGAGGAGATCATCGAGGCCGAGCAGCCGGACGCGGTCCCTGGCGACCGGCGGGGATCCGGGAGTGGGCGGCGATCATCCTGCTTCTGCTCGGCGGGTTCATCTTCGGCGTGGGCTGGATCTTGGGGCTGATCCTGCTGTGGAGCTCGCGCGCGTGGACGACCGGCCAGAAGTTCGTCGGGACGTTCGTGGTACCCGGAGGACTCGCGGCTGCCCTGTTCGTCGCCGGCATCGGCTTGATCGGTGTGTCGCAGACCTGCGGCTCGTCGGGCCCCGTCCCCAACGTCGTGCACTGCAGCGGTGGATCCGCGCGCACGGCGCGATAACAGGCGACGGCCAGCGGCTGGCCCCGCGCTAGATGACTGACTACGCGGTTGGCCGAGATCGCTATTCGGCGGCCCGGGGCGCGAGCAGGGCGGATAAATGCACACTCGACGACGAGTATTTGCCGAGATCGCCGAAAGTCGCGCTATACGCGACTTTCCGCGCACTCGGCGCCGTGGAGTGGCCGAGTGAGACGTCATCCGCCCTGAATTCCGGTTCATTGACCGGAGACGGTCCACGGAACCGCACGCCCGACAAGGCCGCCCCAGGTGCCTGCCGTTCGCGCCCGCGACCGCCGCCCCCAGCGACCGCACGCCACCCGCCCCGGGCGCATCGCCGGCGCCCCGCCGCCACGCGGCGGAAACACGGACGGGTGCCCAGCCTCAGACCGTGCAGTCAGCCCGCATATGCCGCCGCCATCACGTCCGCCGCACAGGTGAGACTCCTGATTCTGGGCGAAGCGCCTGGACGGATGTTTATCCGTATGGCTATGGAGTAAAGCCGCTCGCGGCCGAAATATATGTCCATATGAATGGTCGTCCCTTGATCGCCGTCACCACCTCGGAGCTTCGCCGCCCCGAGGACGGGTGCGCGCGAGCCCAGGGAGAGCCGCGAAGCTCGAGGTCGCGCTGGCGACGCTGTACCCCGAGGCGATCGAGCGTGCCGGCGGCATTCCGGTGATCGTGCCGCTGCTGCGACCGGACGCGGTGGCGGCGCTGCTCGACCGGGTCGACGGCGTGTGCTTGCCTGGTGGCCCCGACGTGCAGCCGAGCGCCTACGGCGCCGAGCCCCACCCCGAGCTCGGGCCGACCGAGCCGCGGGTCGACGCGCTCGAGCTGGCGCTGGTCCGCGCCGCCGACCGCCGCAAGCTTCCGATCCTCGCCATCTGCCGCGGGATGCAGCTGCTGAACGTCGCGCGCGGCGGAACCCTGCACCAGCACCTTCCTGACGTCGTCGGCGCCGGTATCGAGCACCGCCAGCCCGAGCACTGCAGCATCCCGACCCACCGGATCGAGACCGCCCCGCAGAGCCGGTTGCGGTCCGCGCTCGGAGGCCCTTCGCTCGAGGTCAACTCGTTCCACCACCAGGCCGTGCAGACGCTCGGCAAGGGCCTCGTGGCGACCGCGTGGGCGCAGGACGGGACGATCGAGGCGATCGAGAACCCGGGCGACCGGCTGGTCGTCGGTGTCCAATGGCACGCCGAGGGATTGGGCGCGCACGCACCGCTGTTCGACCTGCTGATCGCCGCCGCCGCCGCGGCCGACGCGCGGATCGCAAAGCGCGCCGTGGCAGAGCGCGACGCCGAGCCGCGCCGGATCTCATCGGCGCAGAAGTCGCGGGGTCCGCTCAGCGCCGGCCGGCCGAGGCGCAGCGTCTCGCCTCGGCGAGTTAATACAGATGTCAACCCGCCCGTGGTTAACTTCGTCCACGGAAACGCTCGAAACACTGATGGGGCGCCCCGCGCCGATGGGGAGTGCGGGATGGGCGACCTGGCGGCCATCTGAGGCCTACACGGTTGGGATCGAGGAGGAGGTCATGCTCCTCGACCCGACGAGCTGGGAGCTGACCCAGCGCGGCGACGAGGTCCTGGCGCTGGCGGGCCCAGAGCTCGCCGGCCGCTGCGCGGCCGAGACGCACGAGGCCGCGCTCGAGCTCCGGACCGGCCCGCACGCGACCGTCCGCGAGGCGATCGCCGAGCTGCGCGAGCTGCGTTCCCTGCTCGTCAAGGACCTGGCTCGGCTGGGCATGGCGGCGGGGTCGTGCGGGATGCATCCCGGGCTGATGACCGAGCCGGTGAAGGTCTCGCCCTCGAGTCGCTACCAGGTCATCTACCGGACCACGCGCGACCTCGCCCGGCGCGAGCCGACGTTCGCGCTCCACGTCCACATCGGGGTGCCGGACCCACAGCGCGCGATCCGGCTCGTCAACCAGCTGCGCGCGCACCTGCCGCTGTTGCTGGGGCTGTCCGCGTCCTCGCCGCTGCTGCGCGGCCGGGCGAGCGGTCTGGCCTCGAACCGCACGATCCTGTTCCAAGGCTTCCCGCGGACCGGGATCCCGCGCCGGTTCGACAGCTACCGGGACTGGGTCGCGACCGTTGACCTGCTGTTGCGCTCGGGCGCGATCCCCGAGCCGACGTTCCTGTGGTGGGACGTCCGCCCGCAGCCAAGGCTGGGGACCGTCGAGGTCAGGATCATGGACGCGCAGCCGCGGCTCGCGACGACCGCGGCGCTGACCGCGCTGGTGCAGGCGATCGCGCGGCTCGAGCTCGAGCAGGGGTTCGCCACGCAGAAGCTCGTCGGCGCCCAGGAGGTGCTCGCGGAGAACCGTTTCATCGCCGCGCGCGACGCGACCGCCGCCGAGCTGATCGACCCCGTCAACGCCAGCATGGTTCCGCTGCGGAGCGTGCTCGACGAGGTGCTCGCAGCCGCGCGTCCGCACGCGGTCGCGCTCGACGCCGTCGAGGAGCTCGACGAGGTGCGGACGCTGGTGCTTGAGCCCGAGCCGGACCGGCAGGAGCGCCTCGCGGCGTCCGCCGGCGTTCCGATGGTGGCTGCCGACCTGGCGGCGCGCTTCAACGCGTAGGCAGCGCTAAGACGCTTCCTGCTGGGCGACCTCTTCCCGCGAGGTGAGCTCGAGCATGCTCGCCGGTGGGTCAGGCACCGCGATCGTCGACGTCACGTTGAGGTCGCCGTCGATGTGGATCAGCTCGCCGGACTCGAGCATTCGCCAGCCGGGGTTCGAGTCCATCGGCTGGGAGGCGATCACGGTCGCAGGGAGAATTGAGAGCTGGCCCGAGAACACGCGCGTGATCCCCGACGCGGCCCGTTGGTCGAGGATGTCCTCAGCCGCCCAACCCGCCGATCGAACGCTCGAGGATCCACAACTCGTTCGTGTCGGGGTAGCGGAGTGCCCACACGTCGCTCGGCGTCGTCAGGAGCATGTTCAGCGAGTACAGCGTGATCTCGGCGGCGATCTCGCGGGCCGCGTGGGCGATGCCCGCGGCGACGTCGCCGCCATGCTCCTCGATCCGCTTGGTCATCAGCGTGAAGTACAGCTCCGAGTCGGTCGAGCCCCGGACGAGCGCCGCGTGTTCGCCGAGCCGCTCGCGGAGCACGGGCAGGTCGCCGACCACGCCGTTGTGCGCGAACAGCCGGCCGTGCTGCTCGAACGGGTGCGTGTTCTCGATCGTCGGCTCACCGGCGGTCGCGTGGCGGATGTGCGCGAGAAACGTGCGCGAGCGGACCTCGTGGGCGTCGGCGATGAAGGTCTGGCTGCGGCTCGCCGCCACCGGCTTGCGATAGACCCACGGCGTGCCGTCAGGATTGAACGTTCCGAGGCCGACGCCGTCGGGCTGGGTCTCGCTCAGCGCCACGAGGCTCGTGGGCGCGTCGAGGAGCCAGAACGTCGCCTGCACCTCGTTCGTCCCGCCGCTCATCCCGAACAGTCGACACACGCCGGCGATTCTATGTTTGCGGGCGGTCGGGCGCGCAGCCGTTCCTTAGACTCGCTGGCTCGTGGATACCGCCTCCGAACACGCCGAGCCTCTCGTCCACGCCCCGCCGGCGCCGAACCTCGCCGCGCCGCGCACGCTCGCCCGGCGTGCCCGGGACCGCGCCGCCGTCACCGTGCGCGGGGCCCGGTTCGCGATCGCCGTGTATCTGGCGACGCGTGCGCTGCTGCTGCTCGTCGCGCTCGTGAACGGGACGCTCCGCCACCACGCGTTCACCCACGAGCTGTCCCAATGGGATGGCCTGTGGTACCGCATGCTTGCCGATCACGGCTATCCGACGCACGTCTCGCACGTGCAGACGACGCTCGGCTTCTTCCCCGTCTACCCCGCCATCGCCTGGGCGGTGTCGCACGTGTTCGTACTCCCGATCGCGCACTACGAGATCCTGTCGACGACGATTGCCGGCGTGATCGTCTCGGGCGTCGGCGGCCTGATCGCGACCGTGCTCGTGCAACGGCTGGCCACCGGGTGGTGGGGCGAGCACGCGGGGCGAAAGGCGGTCCTGATCTTCTGCCTGTTCCCGGGGTCGGTGGTGTTCTCGATGGTCTATGCCGAGGGCGTGATGCTCGCGCTCGCGGCCGGGTGCATCCTGGCGTTGCAGAGGCGCCGCTGGGTGCTGGCCGGCTCGCTGGCCGCCGTCGCCACCGCGACCGAGCCCGAGGCGGCTCGTGCTCGTCGCCGTGTGCGCGGTGTCCGCCGGGCTCGAGCTTCGGCGCCGGGGCCTCACCGACCGCACGGCACTCAGGAGCCTGATCGCGCCGGCGCTGTCGGTGCTCGGCGTCGGACTGTTCGGCGTGTTCCTGTGGATCTGGACCGGGTCGCCGTTCGCGAGCTTCATCGCGCAGCACGACGGGTGGAGCGAGAAGACCGACGTGCTCGCGCTCGTCCACCTCACGCAGATCACCGCGGACCAGGTCTCGTTCAGTCATTTCGATCACCCGACGATCGACCTCAACCTCGTCGTCGGGCTGGCCGGCGCGATCGTGCTGATCGTCCTGCTCGTGCTCGTGATCCGCAACTGGCGCGAGATGTCGGTCGAGGCGATCGTGTGGACGCTCGGGATCAGCTGGCTCGCGATGACCTCCGAGTACACGCCGCCGAACCCCCGCCTCCTGATCACCGCGTTCCCGGCGGTGATCGTGCTCGCCCGCTACGTCCACGGGAAGTGGTGGACCGCGCTGCTGTGCGTCAACGGCGTGATGCTCGCCGGACTGAGCGCGCTGACGTTCGTCGGGACGACGCTGCGGCCCTGATCAACGCCGGAACAGCTCGACCCAGATCACGCTCGCGTAGCCAAACGACCGCGTCGTGTGATCCGGATACCGCCGCGCGAGCGACTTCCGCACTGCCAAATACCTCGCGTAGTGAGCGCGCGAGCCGGCGGTGCCGGTCGAGAGGCCCTGGTGGCTCGCCACCAGCCACACGCGCGGACAGCCGGCGGCAACGGTCGGCGTCTCGTACTGCTCGACGTGCGGTTGCACCGGTCGATGGGCGTAGTAGTCGAACGGCATCGATGCGTCGAGCGGGTAGAACGCGATGCAGTCGCCGGGCCTGGCGGCGTGGAGCAAGTACGCGGTGGCGGCGCGCCAGTTCTCGGGCGAGGTCCCATAGCTCGGTGCGAGCGCCACCACACGGAGCGCGATCAATATCGCCAGCGCCAGCCACCCGAGCCGGCTCCGTCCGAGCAACCAGCCGAGCAGCAGCGCCACCGCCGGCAGCGACACGAGCAGGTTGCGTGGCGTGAAGATCGGCTGCCCGACGAGCGACCAAAGCCACATCAGAGCGACCGGAACGACCAGCCAGGACAGAGCCACGACGGGGCCCCATCGAGGTCGCCCGACGATCCTCGCCGCGGCGAACAGCAGCAGTGCCAGGGTCACGATCGCCAGCGGTGTGGCGACGGCGGCCGGGCGGAAATTTGGCTCGAAGCCAGCCGAGGTGAGCGCCCCGACGACCTGCCGCTCGAGCTTGAAGGTTGGTCGAGTGATCCAGAACAGCTGGTTCGAACCACGGCTGAGCGCGAGCACCGCGAGCGGGATCCAGCACACGACGCACGCCGCGAGCGCCGAGCAGACGCGACGCCAGTCGTCCGCGCGCCGGCGCCACGCCAGCGCGGCCAACTGCGCCGGCAGGACGAAGATCGCGACGAAGCTCGCGTACACCGACAGGGCGGTGAGCAGCACGTAGCGCGATCCACGCCCGGCGCCCGCCCGACTCGACCAAAGCCGCGAACGCGACGAACGACCCCGCCACGAGCGCCACCATTGACGCGTATCCGCGCGCGTCCTGACCCCAGAACACGAGTGGCAGGCTGACCGCGGTCAAGAGGCCCGCGGCGAGCGCCACGCGGCGGTCGAACAGGCGCAGGCCGAGCAGGCTGACGGCGCCGGCGGCGCCGGCGGCCGCGAGCACCGACGGCGCGCGGATCACGAACGCGCCGTCGCCGAACCACCCGATCAGCAAATGCAGGAGCGCGTAGTACCCGAGCATGTTCCCGCCGTCGTGCGCAGCCGCGTGCCAGAACGCCGAGCCGTGCTGGCCGGCAATCGCGACGGTCGCGGCCTCGTCGAGCCACAGGCTGCGGGTGGTCAGCTCGTACAGGCACAGAGCGAGCGCGAGCACCGCGGGCACCGCGACCACGGCGACGTCGTACAGCCGGCCGCGCGAGGCCGGACGGACGGCCGGTTCAGGCGCCCGGACCCGCGGGACCTCGGTGTGGGTGGCCATCAGGATTCGACGAGCGCCCGGGTTCGCACGCGCCGGCGGCCGGACGCGACCGACAGCCGCTCACGCGACAGCCATACGGCAGCCGCCGCGACGTACAGGACCACGAACACCGGCGCGGTGTGGAGCGGGAACGCGAGGATGCCGTCGGCCTTGACGACGAGCGCACTCGCGATCGCCACGAGCGCGAGCGCGCGCGACTGCTGGATACCCGGACACGCGGCGAGCAGCACGAGACCCCAGGTGAGATACCACGGCCACGCCGCCGGCCCGCAGACGGCCACGGCGATCAGCGCGATCCCGAGGTTGCGGACCATGGTCGGCCGCCGCGAGCGCCACAGCAGCACCGCCCCGACCACGAGGCTCAGCCCGAAGGCGACGACGCCGAGCGCCGACTCGAGACCCCGCGCCCCGACCGGCACGAGCTGCGCGACGGTCCACCCGAGCGCGGTCGCCGGCGTGATCGCGAGGCGCACCTTGTCGGGGGTCGAGAACACCGTGGTCGAGATCCAGCCGAGCCCGAGGCCGGTGACGACGCTCACCGCGAGCACGACGCCAATCGCCACCAGCACGCTCCTCAGCCACGTCCTCCGGTCGCCGCAGGCCACGAGGATGAACGGAATCGCCGCCGCCGCGGGTAGCTTGATCGTGGCCGCCAGCGCGCACAGCGCGACGCCCAGCAGGAGCCTCCGCTCGATGGCGAATGTGACGCCGGCGACCAGCAAACCAATCATCAGAAGGTCGTTGTGCGCGGGCGCCACCAGCCCGAGCAGCACCAGCGGGCACAGCAGCACCCACCAGGCGGCGCGCGCGGGATCGGCGCCGAGCGAGCGCGCGAGCCTTGGCGCGAACACCGCCAGCAGCACGAGCCCGGCCACGTCGAGCACCCGGATCAGGATCACCCCCAGCACCAGGTGCGAACCCGTGAGCGCGACGATCCCGCTGACGATCCACAGGAACAGCGGTCCGTACGGCGCGGTCGTGTGCCGCCAGAACGGATCGACCGCGGCGAGCACGTGTGCCTGGCCGACCTGGGCGAGCAGCGCCGGCGCGTGCCGATACGGATCGATCCCGAGATGGACGAGCGTCCCCTGCGCGAGGTAGCTGTACGCGTCCTGGCTGAACAGTGGCGCCGTCAGCAGCAGCGGAAGGCACCACGCCCCGCTGAGGATCCGCAGCTGCCTGGTCGTGATCGCGATCCTCCCGAGCGCGAGCCACGCCACCGACAGCGCCACGATCCCGGCGTAGAAAATGCCGGCGCCGAGCGACGGATCGAACCACCACCGGACCGGGCCGCCGGCCAGGTGAGGTCCGGCGAGCGCTACGCCGACTGACCCGGCGAGGCCCAGGCAGGCCCACGCCCAGAAGGATCGGTGTGCTCGGATGGGAATCGGCGGCATCCCGGGTATTGTCGCCCGGGAGCCGCCGATTCAGGGTCAGGCGCCTACCAGCGGCCGAACGGGAACGGGTAAGAGCCGCCGGTGAACGGGTCGAACGGTCCGTTGTTTCCGGACAGCGGCGCAGGCTCGAACGGGATGATCGCCGGCGTCCCCAGGGTGGGGTCGGCGGCGGCGAGGCTGGTGGCGCTCGCCTCGAGCGCCTGCGGCGTGGCCACGGATCCCCACCGGTCCGTATCGACCCGATGCTGCACCGCCAGCACACCCGCGACGAGCTCGGACGGCATGAAGCAGCAGTGGAGCTGCCGCTGCACGAACGCCTGGCGGAGCAGCCGGCTGCGACCCGCGAACGCGACCGTGTTGCGGTAGTAGTTCTCCTGCTGCACCGGCACGAGCTGGTCGGAGATCGTGTGCATGTCGAGCTCGGGGACCTGGAGGCGACCGGTCGGCACCGACGTCTGCTCGAGCGAGCGGACGGCTGCCGGGGTGGCCGTGATGTCCGCGTGGCGCGTGAGATTGTCGAGGTCGCGGTCGAGGTTGAGCCCGGCCTTGCGGTAGAGGCTGACGACCTCGGGCGCGTATGACGACTCCGCGAGCAGCCGGGCGAAGTTCACGCCCTTGTCCCAGGAAGCATTACCGCCGTCGGCCTGCTCGATGTAAGGCCGCGCGAACTCGACGAAGTCCATTGTGGTCGAGAGTGGCGGGGGACCGGAGACAGCGAACTGGATGTCGTACTGCCCCTGCTCCTGGGCGCCAGCATCGAACGGCGACGGCATCGCCTGGCCGGGTGCCCAGTCGGCCACGTTCATCAGCGCCATCGCCAGCGCGAGCCGCGCGCGACCCGGCGCGCTCGCCTGGGCTGACTGCGCGATGGTGGTCAGCTGCGCGCCGCTCTGCAGCCCCAGGCCCGGGTTGTTGTCGAAGTTGACCAGCGTGACGGGCTGGCCGCTCGTGTTCGGCAGCAGCTGGGTCATCGCGTACTCGCCGTCGAGCTGGTAGTTGTTGAGCTGGACCGCGCCGGCGACGATCCCGCACGTCGTCAGCGACGCGTCGATCCTGCTGTTCGAGTTCTCGTCCTCGAGCTCGCTGATGAGGCCACCCATCGACGTCCCGACGGCGATCACGTGTTGTGGCGCCGCAGGCAACAGGTGCTCGACGGCGGTCAAGGTCTGAAACTGATCGGACAGCGCGCTGTCGAGCGCCCACCACGATGCAGGGGGGGGTGCATACGAAGACCCGGCGAGCGCATAACCGCGGTCGAGCAGTGCCTGCTGAGTGACCGGGTCCGGGGCGTCGGCCGCCACCGGGGGACCGAAGCCGTGGCTGTAGAGCAGCACGGTGCCGTTCCACGGAGACGGAATATCGGCGATCCACTGCCCCTGGTCGGACGTCGTCCCGGTGTAATGAGTCGACGTCGTCTGTGCGCCTGCGACCGGGGTCAATGCAAGCCCCGCCACGACGGCAGCTGCGACCAGCGCAGCAAAAGTCTTCCTTCCAAGCACCGCGTTCTCCTCTCGTAGACCGGCCGCTGTCCTCAATCAGCCGCGCAAACATACGCGAGTCGCAAGCTGCTTGTCAATCGACCTGGTGGGGGACCTGCATCGACGCGCCCCGTCAGGCACTAAGGTTGCGCCCGTGACCGGTGCTGCCATGCCACAGCTCGGCTCGGCGGAGAGGGCGGTGGCTCCTCGCGTCGGATACCTCGTGTACCGCGTGGAGCGGCGGCTACGCGCCCGCCTGGACGAGGAGCTCCGCCTTCACGGGGTCTCGACCCCCGAGTACGTGACGCTCAGCCTGCTGCGCGAGCGCGACGGCATGTCGTGTGCGCAGCTTGCGCGGTGGGCGTTCGTCACCCCCCAGGCGATGAATCTCGTGATCTCGGCGCTCGAGAAGCGCCGGCTCATTCGCCGGCGACCCGACCCCAAGCACCGGCGGGTCCTGCGGGCGTCGGTCACGCCCAGGGGACTCGAGGTCCTCGAGGCCTGCGACCGGTCGATGGACCGGATCGAGTCGGACATGCTCGGCGATCTGCCGTCCGAGACGGTCGAAGTCGTGCGCGCGGCGCTGGGGTCTTGTGCCCGCTCGCTCGAGGCGGCCAGCACGTCGCCCCGTCCGCGTCCGCTCGGTTCTCGCGGCGGCTCGCGATAGGACCCGGGATGGCGTCGAGCGCCGAGGGCGTGAGCGACGCGAGCCTGTTCGCCGGCCTGTTTGCCCGAGGCGAGGTGGCGGCCGCCGTCAGCGATCGGGCGCTCGTCGACGCGATGGTCGAGTTCGAGGTGGGCTTGTTGCGGGCGCTCGCTGCGGTCGGGCTCGCGCCCTCTGAGGCTGCCGAGGAGCTGGCTGCCGCCGCCCGGCAGGGGACGCTCGATCTCGACGTGGCCGAGCTCGGGCGCGCCACCGGCGAGCAGGGCACACCCGTCCCGGGGCTGCTCCGTGCGCTCCGCCGGCAACTCTCAGACGAGGCCGGCGCGCACCTGCACAAGGGCGCGACGAGCCAGGACGTGATCGACACGGCGATGATGCTCGTCACCCGGCGGGCGTTGGACCTGGTGGTGGTGGACTTGTCGGCGGCCGCCGACGCCTGCGCGTCGCTCGTCGAGCGGCATCGCGGTTCGATCGAGCCGGGGAGGACGCTGCTCCAGCAGGCGCTGCCGCTGACGTTCGGTCTCAAAGCCGCGGGCTGGCTCGCCGGCCTCGACGGCGCTCTGACCCAGCTGACCGGCGTCCGCGAACGCGAGCTCGCGGTCCAGTTCGGTGGCGCGGTCGGCACGCTCGCGAGCCTCGGCGATCGCGGGCTCGATGTCGCCCGCGAGCTGGCCGACCAGCTGGGCCTCCACGCGCCCGACTTGCCGTGGCACACGGTCAGGCTGCGGCCGGTGCGGATCGCGGCGGCGCTGGGAGCGACGCTCGGAGTGACCGGCAAGATCGGGCGCGACGTCGTGCTGCTCGCGCAGACTGAGGTCGCCGAGGTCAGCGAGGGCGGCGGCCCCGGTCGCGGCGGTTCCTCGACGATGCCGCACAAGCGCAACCCGGTCGGCGCGATCGGGCTCGTCGCGTGCGCGCAGCGCGGCCCCGGGCTGGTCGCGACGATGTTCGGGGCGATGGCGCAGGAGCACGAGCGCGGCGCCGGAACCTGGCAGGCCGAATGGGAGACGCTGCCGGCGCTGCTGCGGCTGACGGGGTCGGCGTCGGCGCTCGTCCGGGAGCTGCTCACCGGGCTCGAGGTTGACGCTGAGAAGATGCGCGGCGACATGGACATGACCGGCGAGCTGGTCATGAGCGAGAGCGTCGTCGCGTCGCTCGCGCCCGCGCTCGGTCGCGCCGACGCACAGGATCTGGTCGAGCGGGCCGCGCGGGAGTCGGTGGAGAGCGGACGGCCGTTCCGCGACGTGCTGCTCGAGTCTCCTTTGGTGACCGAGTCGCTGAGCCCGGACGAGCTCTATTCCGCGCTCGACCCGGCTTCGTATCTGGGGGTCACGGCCGAGCTGATCGACCGGGCGTTGGCGGCGCATCGTGCCGGTTGAGTTGCATCACGAGTTCCGCGGCAAGCGCGGCTCACCGGCGCTCGTGTTTACCGGGTCGCTGGGCACCGACCTGACGATGTGGATGCCGCAGGCGGAACTACTCAAGCCACGCTTCTGCACGCTTCGCTACGACATCCGGGGACACGGCCGGTCACCGGTTCCGGCGGGTCCGTACTCGATCGACGACCTCGGGTCCGACCTACTGGCGTTGCTCGACCGCCTCGGGATCGAGCGCGCGTCCCTGTGCGGGCTGTCGATCGGGGGGATGATCAGCATGTGGGTCGCGGCTCATGCGCCCGAGCGGGTCGAGCGCCTCGTTCTGTGCTGCACGTCGGCTCAGCTCGGCCCTCCGTCGGCGTGGGCCGAGCGGGCCGCGACCGTGCGGGCGGAGGGCGTGGGAGCGATCGCGGACGCGGTTCTCGCTCGGTGGTTCACGCCGGGCTTTGCCGAGGCTCGTCCGGAGGTGATCGAGCGCATGCGCGGGATCCTGACGGCGACCCCACCCGAGGGCTACGCCGGCTGCTGCGAGGCGATCGCCGAGATGGATCTGCGCGGCGATTTGCCGTCGGTCACGGCGCCGACGCTCGTTCTGGCGGGCTCGGACGATCCGGCCACCCCGCCCGCCCACGGCCGGCGTGATCGCCGATCTGATCCCTCGCGCCCGGTTCGCAATCGTCGCGAACGCCGCTCACCTGGCCACGCATCGAGCGGGCCGAGTTGGTCACCGCGATGATCCTGAGGTTCTTGGCACCGAACGATGAGGAGGCCTGATCGGTGAGCGACTACGACGTCGGAATGAAGACGCGCCGCGAGGTGCTCGGCGACGAGCACGTCGACCGTGCCGCCGCCAACGCCGGCAGCTTCGGCGCCCCGTGGCAGGAGTTCATCACGCGCTACGCCTGGGGCGGGGCATGGTCCCGCCCCGGACTCGACCGCCGCATGCGGAGTGCGATCACGCTCGCGGCGCTGGTCTCGCTGCGCGCGGAGAACGAGATCGGAATGCACGTCCGCGCCGCCCTCGGCAACGGCCTGACGGTCGACGAGATCAACGAGATCTTCATCCACACCGCCGTGTACGCGGGCGTGCCGGCGTCGAACTCGGCCATCGCGATCGCGCGCAAGGTGCTCGAGGAAGAGGGTGCCCTCCCACCCGCCCTCCCGCCCGCCCTCCCGCCCGCGATCGAGTGAATTTGGTCCCCACCCACCCCCGGCCCACCCGCCCGCATGCCTTGGTCCGGGGTTCTGGGCAAGCCCGGATCGCAGCCTATACTTGCCACACCCCAGCGATCTAGGAGCTGTACGTGCAGGAGATGGTCATCTACGGCGTTAGCTTCGACATGGTTGGTAAGCAGCCGATCGTGCTGTTGAAGACCGTCGAGAACAACAAGTTCCTGCCGATCTGGATCGGCCACCCCGAGGCAGCGGCGATCCTGATGAAGCTCCAGGGGGCATCGACGCCGCGGCCGATGACCCACGACCTGCTCTCCGACGTCCTCGGCGAGCTCGACGTCGAGTGCACCCGCGTCGCCGTGACCGAGCTGCGCGAGAACACCTTCTACGCCTCGATCAGCCTGCGGGTCAACGGCCGCGAGCTCGAGATCGACTCGCGGCCGAGCGACGCGTTCGCCCTCGCGGTTCGCGCCGGCGCCCCGATCTTCGCCGCCGACGAGGTCATCGCCGAGTCCGCGATCGAGTTCGAGCACGAGGTCGAGGACACCGAAGAGGTCGTCGAGAAGTTCAAGGACTTCCTCGACCACGTGACGCCGGAGGATTTCGCCGGCGAGTAAGAAGGGCCTGGCCGGACGCCGGCGCCGGTGGACCAGCTCCAGCGGCGCCGGCGAGGGCGCGGCTGTGCGCGCCGCCTCGACGATCCGCCCGATCAGCTCGTCGAACCCGATCCCGGCCGCGTCGGCGGCCTGGGGCAACAGGCTCGTCTCGGTCAGTCCCGGGATCGCGTCGGCTTCGAGCACGTACAGCTCGTCGGTTCCGGACTCGAGCATCATGTCGACGCGCGCGAACCCGGACAGCCCGAGCAGCGCGTACACCTCGAGCGCGATCGCCGCGCGCGCGCTCGCTGACCGCGTCGTCGAGGTCCGCCGGGCACACGAACCGCGTGCGGCCGATTTCGTAGCGCGACTCGAAGTCGTAGAAGTCCTCCTGCTCGGGCACGGCCTCGACGATCGGGAGCGCGCGCGGCGCCCCGCCTCGTCGATGATCGACACCGCCAGGTCGCGGCCGGCGACGTACCGCTCGAGCACCACCTTGCGGTCGTACGAGAACGCGGCGATCAGCGCACCGGGCACGTCCGACGGGGTACGCGCGAACTTGATCCCGAGCGCCGACCCCTGGCCGGCGGGCTTGACCACGATCGGGAACTGGAGGCGCTCCTCGATCGCGGGCAGCGCCTGCGCGGCGCCCAGCTCGCGGAAGGCGGTCTCGCTGAACGCGTAGAAGTCCGGTGTGGGGATCGCGGCGTCGCGCATCGCGTGCTTGGCGAGCACCTTGTCGGCGGCGCGGATGCAGGCTGACACGCCCGAGCCCGTGTGGGGAATGCCCATCACCTCGAGTAGCTCCTGGACGGTCCCGTCCTCGCCGTCGCGACCGTGGAGCGCGACGAACGCCAGATCGGGGCGGTCGGCCGTGAGGCGGTCGACCAGGTCCGCGCCGACGTCGATCGGGACGACCTCGTGGCCGAGCCGCTCGAGCGCGTCCTCGACCCTCGCCCCCGACTTCAGCGACACCTGGCGCTCGAGCGAGCGACCGCCCTTGAGCACCGCGATGCGCGTCATCTACGGCCCGCTTGCGCCGCAATTGCAGGACGTTCGCCTCGGGCGCGGGCGCACGCGAGGTGGCTGTGGCGCGCGCCGGCGGGGCGGTTGCGGGCTCGGGGTCGCGCCGTGGCGAACCTCTCGAACCGGTGCCGGTCAGCGTGCCGATATAGCTCGACCTGCTCGCGGACGACCTCGCCGAGCCGCCTCATCCCCTCGCGGATCTCGTCGATCCCGACGCCCGAGAAGTTCAGCCGCATCGAGGAGCCGCCGCGGCCGTCGACGTACGCGGCCCGGCCCGGGACGAACGCGACGTGGTCCTCGAGCGCGCGCGCCAGCAGGTCGGTGGTGTCGATGTAGTCGGGCAGCGTGGCCCAGATGAACAGCCCGCCCTGCGGGTGGGTCCACTCGGCCTCGCGCGGGAAACTGCTCGGCGAGCGCGTCGAGCATCACGTCGCGCCGGCGGCGGTAGATCTCGATCAGCGAGCGCACGTAGTCCTCCCACGGGGCGGCTGGGTCGACTCGAAGTACGCCGCGACGAAGTACTGGCAGATCGACGACGAGCACAGATCGGCCGACTGCTTGCCGAGATTCATCTTGGCCAGCACCGGCGCCGGCGCCGCCGTCCAGCCGAGGCGTACACCCGGCGAGAGGATTTTCGAGAACGTGCCCGCGTAGATGATGAATTCCTCATCGAGCGAGCGCAGCGTCGGCAGCGGCACGCCCTCGTAGCGGAGCAGGCCATAGGGGTTGTCCTCGAGCACGAGCAGCTCGCGCTCGGACGCGATCCGCACGAGCTCGTGGCGGCGCTCGAGCGACAGCGTCACGCCGGCCGGGTTGTGGAAGTTCGGGACCGTGTAGATGAACTTCGGACGGTGCCCGGAGCGCTCGAGCTCGTCCAGCGTGCTCTCGAGCTCGTCGGTGCGCATCCCGTCGCGGTCCATCGTCACCTGGACGACCTTCGCCTGGTAGGCGCAGAAGGTCGGAACCGCGCCGGGGTAGGTCGGCGCCTCGCAGACGACGACGTCGCCGGGATCGAGCAGCGTCTTGCAGACCAGGTCGATCACCTGCTGGCCGCCGGTGGTGACGAGCAGCTCGTCCTCGTCGACCTCCATCCCCTCGGCGCGCATCACCTCGACGATGCAGTGCTTGACCACCGCGAGGCCCTCGGTCGGCCCGTACTGGAGCGCTCGCGCGCACGAGCTGGCGGCGACCGTGCTCATCAACGACGCGTACGAGTCGGCGGGGAAGGTCGAGGTGTCGGGCAGGCCACCGGCGAGCGAGATCACGTCGTCGCGCTCCGTGAGCGCCATCAGATCGCGCATCGCCGAGGACTTCATGACCTTCGTGCGCTCCGCGAACAGTGCGCCGTACCGCTCGATATCCCTCGCGGTGGACCGCGGACGGTGTGATTTGCCCCCCGGCCGCCCCCCGACGCTCCCGCTCACACTGCCCTCTCCACTATCTTCACGGGTGGTCACGGTACACCACCAGTGCATCTCGTCTTCGACATCTTCCAGGGAATCGGGATCGCCTGCGCGGTCGGGATCCGCCCGTTCCTGCCCGCGCTCGTCGCGGGCGGACTCGCGGCCGGCGACGTCGAGATCCACTTCAACGGCACGGACTACTCTTTCCTGCAGAGCACGCCATTCCTGCTCGGAATGGCGGCGGGGGCAATCGCGCTCGCGGTGATCGAGCGTCGGCAAATCGACTCCGTGCCGCTCAGCGTGGCGCTTGGCGTGATCGGTGCGGTGCTCGGAGCACTGTTCTTCGCCGGCGCCCTGGCGCACGGTCACTACGCGAGCTGGCCGGGCCTGATCGGTGGCGTCGTGTGTGCCGTGGTCGCCACGCTCGCCACCCGCCCGCTGTTCGTTCGGGTCAGAGCGCGCCTCGACCGGGAGGCCGCGGCCGCCGTGCCGCTGTACGCCGAGGGCACCGGGATCCTGGACTCGGGGCTGTCGATCGTCGCGCCCCCGGTCGGCCCGATTGGGTTCCTCGCGCTGCTGTGGCTGCTGATCGCCGGGCGGCGGCGCTCGGATCAGAAGTACGCAGGACTGCGGATCCTGCGTTGAGCTGCCCCTTACCGGGGACGATTGTCTCGTGACCGCGACTAAGAAGCTCGTGCTGGTGGTGATCGACGCGCTCAAGCCGTCGATGCTCGAGCGGGCGATCGCCAACGGCCGCGCGCCGGCACTGGCCCGGATCCGGCGCGACGGCTGCTACGTCGACGAGTGCGTGGCCGCGTTTCCGTCGGTGACGCCGGTGTGCGCGGCCACGATCACGACCGGCGTCGGGCCAGACGGCCACTGGATTCCGAGCATGAACTGGTACCACCGCGAGGAGGGCCGCTACGTCGAGTACGGCTCGAGCTTCTCGGCTTCTCGCCAGTTCGGGGTTCTGCGGTCGCTGACCGACACCGTGTACCGGATGAACGCCGAGCACCTGTCCCCCGAGGTCGAGACCGTGTACGAGACGCTCGACGACGCCGACGTCCGGACGGCCGGAACCACCTACCTGATCTACCGGGGCCGCTTTGAACACGAGGTCTCCAACGAGACCGCGCTCGCGCGGATCGTCACCTCGACGCTGTTCCGACGGACGATCCTCGGACCGCGCGAGCTGTTTTACGCCGACCTGTACGCGAGCCGGAAGACCGGGTGCCGCGGCCAGCTCGGGATGCCGGGGATCCGCGACCAGCACACCGGGTGCGTCGGCGCTTATCTGGTCGAGAACGACCTGTTCGACTTCATGCTGTTCTCGCTCCCGGACAACGACGCGTGGTCGCATAAGAACGGTCCCCACGCACAGGTGACCTCGATCGCGTCGGCCGACCGGCAGCTCGAGCGCCTGATGCACGCGGCCGGCGGGCCCGACGCGTTCCTCGACGAGCACGCCGTGATCGTCACCTCCGACCACTCGCAGGCGGCGGTCGAGGAGCGGATCCGGCTCGATCGCGCGTTCGCGGAGTTCGATGTGGCGACGCGGAGCGCCACACGGTCGGCCGGCGCCGAGGTCGCTTTGAGTCCTGCCCAGCGGGCAGCGATGATCTACGCGCTCGATTTGGAGCGACGCGATGAGCTCGTCGAGCGGTCGGTCGAGGCCGTCCGCGAGGTCGAGGGGGTCGATCTGGTCCTGTGGCTGGCCGGACCGTCGCAGGAGGAGGCGGTGGTCCGCAGCCGGCGCGGCGAGCTCCGCTTCGCTCCCGGGGATCAGGTCCTCGACGATCGCGGCGTTGGCTGGAACGTCGAAGGCGATCTGGCGGCGCTGCTCGGCGAGGTCCAGGACGGGCGCTTCCTGTGCAGCGAATACCCCGACGCGTTCGCGCGCATCTGGTCGGCGCTCAAATGCCCGACCGCCGGCGACGTCCTGCTGTCGGCCTCGCCCGGCTTCGAGTTCGTCGACTGGGGCGGCGCCGACCACGTCGGAGGCGGCAGCCACGGCTCGCTGCACCGCTCCGATTCGCTCGGCGCGCTGTTGTGGTGCGGCACCGGCCCGGCGTCCGCATCGGTGCGCGCGCGCTGGTCGCTCCGCGACGTCGCCCCGATGGTCCGCGAGCATTTTGCGATTAGATACGCCGACCCTGGGCTAGGAGAAGCGGGCGAGCCTGGGTTAGGAGCCGATTAGTGCCCGTCAAACCCTTACGCTGGGCCGACATCCCGCCGATACATTTCCGCGAATGCCCGACGAGCTGACAACCACGGTCGACCTGCCGACCCGCGTCCGTGCGCGCCAAGGCGTTGGCCGGCCGCTGCTGCGGCTGCGCCATGGGATGCGCCACACGCACAACTGGCTGCAGCTCGGCCGTTTCGGTGCCGTCGGGGCGATCGGCTACGTCGTTAACCTGGCCGTATTCGCGGCGTGCGTTCATCTGATCGGGATCGACTACCACCTGTCGGCGGTGATCGCGTGGGCGGTATCGGTACTCAACAACTTCTGGCTGAACCGGCACTGGACGTTCTCCGCCAAGGAGGACCACCCGGTCCGCCAGGCGATCCGCTTCTTTGCCGTGTCGGTGGTCGCGTTCGGCTTCACCTACGTGGTGCTCGTTGTGCTGGTCGACGCGGGCCTGATGAAGGTGGCCGCACAGGCGATCGCGATCGCGGCCGGCACGCCGCTGTCTTTCATCGGGCAGAAGCTTTGGAGCTTCAAGGCGTAGATGCGCCTCGCTCCAAGCTAGCGGCGCTCGTCCTAGCGCTCCTGATCGCGGTGATCGTCGCCGCGGCGGCGCCGGCAGGCGCGCTCGCCGCGGGCACGGTCGTCACCTCGACCGTCACCAAGACCGTCACCACCGCGGCCGATCCGAACACGCCGGTGCTCGTGACCGAGCAGAACGTCCCGCCGAAGGGCTACCGGCTGACCGCCACCGAGGTCGAGAAGATCGCCGCCGCCACGCTGACGATCCGCGCGGAGCTGAGGCGTCACCCGAAGGCGATCCCGTACGAGTACACCAAGGGCCCGGGGCAGTGGCAGGTCAGCTGGTTCTCCCCGGGGCCCAAGCAGGTCGAGCTCGCGCAGGCCTACATCGACGACTCCGACGGGAGCGTCACCCAGGTCTGGACGGGCTTCCAGGTCGCCTGGTCGATGGCCCGCGGCTACGCCGGCGCGTTCGGGCGCCGGGTCAACTCCTGGTACGTGTGGATCCCGCTGTGCGTGCTGTTCATCGCGCCGTTCCTGCCGTGGCGCCGCCGGCGGCTGCCCGACGGTGGCCGCGAGCGCCGCGCCTGGTCGCTGCTGCATCTCGACCTGCTCGCGCTGCTCGGCCTGTCGATCTCGCTGGCGCTCTTCAACCACGCGAAGATCGGGCTCTCGACGCCGGCGATCTACCCGTTCATGCTGTACCTGCTGGTGCGGATGCTGCTGCTCGGGTTCGGCCGCGGCCGGCCGCGGGGGCCGCTGCGCGTGTCCGTGCCGGTCTCGTGGCTGGCGATCGGCGTGATCTTCCTGGTCGGCTTCCGGATCGGGCTGAACGTCGTCAACTCGAACGTGATCGACGTCGGCTACGCCGGCGTGATCGGGGCCGACAAGCTGATCCACGGCCACCCGCTGTACGGGAACTGGCCCAAGGACAACGCCAGCGGCGACACCTACGGGCCGGTCGCCTACTACGCCTACGTGCCGTTCCGGATGATCTTCGGGTGGAGCGGCACCTGGGACGACCTCCCCGCGGCGCACGCGGCGGCGATCGTGTTCGACCTGCTGACCCTGTTCGGGCTCTACTGGCTGGGCCGTCGCGTTCGGGGACCCGACGTTGGGCGTGGTGCTCGCCTACGCGTGGGCCGCGTACCCGTTCACGCTATGGACGCTCAGCTCGAACACCAACGATTCGCTGGTCGCACTGCTGCTCGTGCTCGCGCTGCTCGTGATCACCTCCGCGCCGGCGAGGGGGGTGGTCGGCGCGCTCGCGGGCCTGACCAAGTTCGCGCCGCTGGCGCTGGCGCCGCTGTTCCTGCGCGGGATCGATCCGCCGCCGAGTCGCCGGGAGATCGTCCGATATGTGCTCGCGTTTGGGCTCACCGCGTTCGTCGTGATGCTGCCGGTGATCCTCGACAACAACTGGCACGCGTTCTGGCACGACACGATCGCCTACCAGGCCGGCCGCACCTCCCCGTTCTCGATCTGGGGACTGTGGGGAGGGCTCGGCGATCGAACAGCACCTGGTCCAGGGCGCCACCGTGGCGCTGGCGATCGCGGTGATGGTCGTGCCGAGCCGGCGGGGCATCATCGAGGTGGCCGCGCTCGGGGCCGCGATCCTGATCGCGCTCCAGCTCGGCGGTGGCTACTGGCTGTACTCCTACATCGTGTGGTTCTTCCCGTACGTGGCGGTGGCGGTCTTCGGCGCCTTCCCGACCGAGCTCGAGCAGGCGCTGGAGGCGTCGGCCGTGGATCGCGGAGCCGAGCCGAGACCGCTGGCGGTCGCGACGCCGTAGTCGCGGTTTGGCGGGCGGTGGCGCGGGCGCGGACGGTCCGCGCCGGCGATCAGACGACCGCGCCGGCGCCGACGGTCAGACCACCCCGGGCGCCGGCAACAACACCTGCTCTATCGACTCGGCGCGCATCGACTCGCCGGCGCGGATCACGACGCCGTTCAACCACGGATCCTCGGAGGACGTCTCGAACCTGATCGGCATCTGCGTGATCATCGACGTGATCGCCTGTTCGCGCTTGACCCCGATCACGCCACCCCGGGGCCCGGTCATGCCGACATCCGAGATGTAGGCGGTGCCGCCGGGCAGGATCCGGGCATCGGCGGTGGGCACGTGGGTGTGGGTGCCGACGACGGCGGTCACACGGCCGTCGAGATGCCAGCCCATCGCCACCTTCTCGCTCGTCGCTTCGGCGTGCATGTCGACGAGCACCTGATCGACCTTCCCGGAGAGCGCGTGCAGCGCCGCATCGACCTCGGCGAACACCGGCCGTCCGGCCTTCATGAACAGGTTTCCGGACAACGAGACGACGCCGAGTCGCACGCCCGATCGGCTCACCACGCACCACCCGTGTCCCGGCTGGCTGGCGAGGAAGTTGGCCGGCCGCAGGATCCGCTCCTCCTCGTCCAGGTAGGCGTAGATCTCCTTGTGGCGGTAGGTGTGGTTGCCGAGCGTGATCACGTCGACGCCGGCGGCGAGCATCTCGCGGGCGATCTTCGGGGTGATCCCAACCCCGCCGGCGGCGTTCTCGCCGTTGACCACGACGAAGTCGGGCGCGTACCGATCCCGCAGCGACGGCAGCAGCGCCAGAAGCGTGCGCTTGCCGATACCGCCGACGACGTCGCCGACAAACAAGATGCTCACGGTTTCACTCACGTCTCGTCGGTGCTCATACTTCCAGGTGCATGCGTTTGAGGTTCCCCAGGCGACCGGGCGGCGCACCGCCCACCGCCGGCGAGGGCAGCGAACCGACCGGCGCGGACGCCCTCGGCGAGCCCGGCGGCCCCGCCGAAAGCGCGCCCCAGGCCGAACAATCCCTCGCCCTCGGCCAAGGCCCGGTCCAGCCGCCACCGATCGTGGTCCCGCGGTTGGTCCAGCTCGTCGTGGCTGCGCTCGCGGCGCTCGGCCTGTGGGCGCTCGCCCGGGCGACCGGAACGGTCCTGCTGATCCTGCTCGGCGCGAGCACGATCGCGCTGATCCTGAACCCGCTGGTCAGGCTGCTCCACCGACACGGCGTGCCCCGGGGGCTCGCGATCCTGCTCATATACCTCGCCGGGTTCGCTTTCATCGGCGGGGTCGGCGTGCTGCTGTCGCAGCCGGTCAGTACGCAGGTCAGCCATCTCGAGCGCGACGTGCCGCAGTACATCGATAAGGCGAACCGCGACTTGGCCAGCCTCCAGCGGTGGCTTGATCGCCGGGGAATCAAGGTGCAGATCCAGCAGCAGGGTCAGACCGCGCTGCAGACACTCGGGAACCAGATCCAGAAGCGCTCGAGCGACATCGTCTCGTTCTCACGCGACCTGCTGACGCAGGTGATCACGACGTCGTTCGACTTCGTCCTCACGTTCGTGCTGTCGATCTACCTGCTCGTGTACGGAGAGCAGATCGGCGACCTCGCGCGCCGGATCATGCCGCCGGGCGACGGGACGCCCGAGGACGATTACCCGCTCCTGGTCCAGCGTGCGGTGTACGGCTATGTGCGCGGCCAGCTCTTGTTCAGCCTGATCATGGGCGCGAGCGCGGCGCTCGGCCTGTGGATCTTCGGCCAGCTCGGGATCTTTCCCGACGGGGCGCGGTTCGCGGTGTTCTTCGGCGCTTTCTACGGGCTAGCGGAGTTCATCCCGTACGTCGGGCCGATCATCGGGCCGCTGCCGGCGGTGCTGGTGGCGCTGTTCGTCAACCCGATCAGCGCTGTGTGGGTCATCATCCTGTTCGTCGCCCTCCAGCAGCTCGAGGGCCATATCGTCGCTCCGCAGGTGTTCCGGATCTCGCTGCGGATCAACCCGATCCTGATCATCCTCGGGCTCCTGATCGGCTTCACGATCTACGGCATCGTCGGGTCGCTGCTGGCGCTTCCGATCGCCACCGTGATTCGCGTGACCGTGCTGTACCTGCGAAGGCACCTCGTGCTCGAGCCGTGGGGTCCGATCGGCGCGGGCGTGATGGCGACCGGGCTCGAACGATGTCCGGACTGCGGGGCCGGCGCGGGGCCAAACGACGTCTACTGCCGGTCGTGCGGTGCGTCGCTCGAGCCCCGCGTGAAGTTGCCCGGTTAGGCCACCGGGAAGCCCACGGTAGCCTGAGGCGCGTTGTCCAGCCGCACCAAAACGGGCCAGTCCACGCCCACGGTGGCAGCGCGCGGGCTGACCCGGCGGTTCGGCGCGCGGACCGCGCTGGATCAGATCAGCTTCGAGCTCTACGCCGGCGAGATAGTGGCGATCATCGGGCCCAACGGCGCCGGCAAGACCACGCTCCTGTCGATCCTCGCCGGCACCCTCGAGCCGTCCGAGGGTGAGGTGGTGCGCGCGCCCGGCCCCCGCTTCGGCTGGGTGCCGCAGGAGCCGGCGCTGTACTCCAAGCTGTCGGTCGCCGAGAACCTGCGGCTGTTCGCCAGGCTCGAGCGCCTCGCCGACCCCGAGCAGGCGGTCGCGCGCATGCTTGCCCAGACCGACCTCGAGGACCGCGCCGGCGAGGAGGTCGGGCGCCTGTCGGGCGGCAACCAGCAGCGGGTGAACATCGCGATCGGCCTGCTCTCCGAGCCGCCCGCGCTGCTCCTCGACGAACCGTCGGCGTCGTTGGACCCTCGCCAGCGCGAGCGCCTGTGGGAGTTCATCGGGGCCCTCGCGGGCCACGGGACGACGATCGTGTTCTCGACGCACAACGTCGCCGAGGCCGAGCGTTACGCCGGCCGGGTGCTGGTGCTCGGGGACGGCGAGCTGCTGTTCACCGGCACGCCGGCCGAGCTCGAGTGGGCCGTGAACGAGCCCGACGCCGGCCCCAGCGCCGGCATCGGCGCCCACGCGGTCGCCGGTGCCGACATCGGCCCGCGCGCGGTCCCCGAGGGCGACAAGCTCGGCGGCGACTTCGAGACCGCGTTCGTCCGCTTCCTGCGCGACCGCGGCCACTGACCGTGCGCTGGCTCCTCGTCAAGGACCTTCAGATCCTCAAGCGCTCGCCGCTGCTCGTCGGGCTCCTGGTCGTGTACCCGATCGCGATCGCGTTGATGATCGGCTTTGCCCTGTCCAGCCCACCAGGGAAGCCCAAGGTGGCGCTACTCGACGAGGTGCCCGCAGGCCACGGCACGCTCAACCTCGGCAACCAGCAGATCAGCATCTCGAAGTACGCCAACGAGCTGTTCAAGTCGATCGACCCGGTCAGGGTCAACTCGCGCGCCGAGGCGATCGCCAAGGTCAGAAACGGTCAGGCGGAGGCGGCGCTGATCATCCCCGCGGACATCGTCAGCCAGATCAACAACCTCATCACCCAGGGCGTCGGCAACCCGACGGTCGAGCTGCTCCTGAACTCGAAGGACCCGCTCGAGCGCCAGTTCGCCCAGCAGGCGATCACCGCCCGGGCCAATCAGGTGGAGCAGGCGGTGTCCAAGCAGGTGCTGCGCGTCGCGGTGGCCGACCTCGCGCGGGTGCTGAACGGCGGCACGCTCCAGATCTTCGGCGAGAACGTCTCCCTGCTCGGCCTGAGGAACGCCCGCACGATCGTCCAGGGCACGATCGCCTCGCTGCCGAAGGACTCGCCGCTGCTCCCGGCGCTGCGACAGGTGGCCAGCTTCGCCAATCTCGCCATCACCGGCCTGGCTTTCGCCTCGCCGACGCTCAGCTCGATCGGGACACCGCTGACCGTGCAAACGACTCAGCTGGCGGGCAAGACCACGCCGACCGACTCGTACGCCGCCGCGATCGCCGTGATCGTGTCGCTGATGTTCGTAGGGATGCTGCTCGCCGCCGGGCTGCTCGCGCTCGAACGCTCAGAGCACGCCTACTCGCGGCTGGTGCGCGGGCTCGTAACGCCGTCAGGCCTGCTGTCCGAGAAGGTCGTGCTGTCCGGCGTCGGCGCGGCCTCGGTCACGCTCGTGATGTCCGCGTTCGTCTCGCTGTTTGTGCACCTGGAATGGGCCCGGTTCCCGCTGTGGCTGGCGGCGCTCATACTCGGGGGGCTCGCTTTCGCGGCCCTGGGAGTGGCCATCGGCGGTCTCGCGCGGGATGTCAGCGTCGCCTCGCTGATGGCATTCCTGCTGTCGCTGCCGATCGCGTTCGTGGCGCTCGTGCCCGCCGACGCGGTGTCGGGCACGCTCAAGTCGATCCTCGACGCGATCGCGTTCGTGTTTCCGTTCAAGGCCGCGCTCCAGGCTGTTTCGAACGCGTTCAACGGCGCGGCGCCGGGAATCGGGTGGCCGCTCGTGCACCTGGCCGTGCTGACGCTCGTGTTCGGCGCGCTCGCGCGGCTGGCGCTCAAACGCTTCGCCTGACGCGGACGCTGACGCTCGCGCGGAACCCAGAACCCAAGACCCAGACCGAGAACCCGGGCCGGGACCCGGATCCCGCCCGCTGAGCGAGGCTTACGACGGCCCGACGGACCGGCGGAACATCACGGCGCAGATCACCGCGACGATGATCGACACCACCGGCAGCGTCCAGCCGAGCACGCCGGCAATGGCGAGCACGGCCGACACGACGCCGACCGCCCCGGCGATGCCGCCGGTGACGACCAACTGGTATGCACGACGCTCGCGAGAACGTCGCGGGGTATAGCTACCGCGCTTCTGGATATCGGCCACAGTGGCAGCGTAGCGCGGCCGTGCCCTAGGGTGTTAGCGAAATGACCGACACCGGACCCCACTACATCTTGTTCTACGACTACGTCGAGGACATCGTCGAGCGGCGGGCGCCGCACCGAGAAGCGCACCTGAAGGAGATTCGCGCCGCCAAGGACGACGGGCGGGTCATCATGGCCGGCCCGCTCGGCGACCCACCGCACGGCGCTGCGATCGTGTTCAAGGACCAGGCCGTGGCCGAGGGTTTCGCGCAAGCGGACCCGTACGTCACGAACGGGCTGGTCACGAACTGGCGCGTGGACTCCTGGGCCGTGGTGGCGTAGGGCGCTCCGCCGCGCGACCCGCCTCGCCCCCCGACGCGACCCCGCCCCGCCCGCCCGCGACCCCGCCCCGCCCGGCCGCCCGCCCCGCCCCGCTCCAAGCCGGGGGTATTCTCAGACCAGATGCCGTTCCCGCAAACCCGCCTCCGCCGGCTGCGCGCCACCGGAGCGCTCCGCGGCCTGGTTCGTGAGACGAGCCTGAGCGCCTCGGACTTCGTCTATCCGATGTTCGTCGCGCACGGGATCGACCGCCGCGAGCCGATCGACGCGATGCCGGGTGTCGATCGCCTGTCGATCGCCCACGCCGTCGACGAGGCCGGCGAGGCCGCCGCCCTCGGGATTCCCGCGGTGCTGCTGTTCGGGCTGCCCGCGGCCAAGGACGAGGAGGGCTCGGGCGCGTGGGACGACGAGGGGATCGTGCAACTCGCCACCCGCGCGATCAAGGACGCGCATCCTGATCTCGTCGTGATCACGGACCTGTGCCTTTGCGAGTACACAACCCACGGCCATTGCGGGGCGCTCAAAGCCGACGGCACGGTCGACAACGACGCGACGCTCGAGCTGCTCGCCCGCGCCGCCGCCTCGCAGGCCCGCGCCGGCGCGGACATCGTCGCGCCCAGCGACATGATGGACGGCCGGGTCGGCACGATCCGCCACGCCCTCGACGAGGACGGCCACACCGACACCCCGATCCTGGCGTACTCGGCCAAGTTCGCCTCAGCCTTCTACGGGCCGTTCCGCGAGGCCGCCGACTCGGCGCCGGCATTCGGCGATCGGCGCGGCTACCAGATGGATCCCGGCAACGGCGACGAGGCGGTCCGCGAGACCAAGCTCGACGTCGAGGAGGGAGCCGACATCGTGATGGTCAAGCCGGCGCTCCCCTACCTCGACCTCATCCACCGCGTGAAGACCGAGACAAGAATGCCGCTGGCCGCCTACAACGTCAGCGGCGAGTACGCGATGGTCAAGGCCGCGGCCGCCGCCGGGTATGTCGACGAGCGCGCGACCGTGCTCGAGACGCTGACCTGCATCCGTCGTGCGGGGGCCGACATAGTGATCACCTACCACGCCAAGGAGGCGGCGCGATGGCTTCAGTGAGTCACGGATCGGCTTCGGTCCGAAGCTGAGGAGCCGCAAGGACGGCGCCGCGACCCCGCTCGACGACCTCGACAAGCGGCTGCTGAACCTCATGCAGGGCCGCTTCCCGATCGCGCCCCGGCCGTACCAGGCCGTGGCCGCCGAGGCCGGAGATCGAGGAGGCCGAGGCGATCGCCCGGGTCAAGCGCCTCCTCGACGAGCGCATCATCCGTCAGGTCACGCCGATCTTCGACACGCGCGCGCTCGGATACTCCTCGATGCTGGTCGCCGCCAAGGTCGACCCCGAGAACCCGTGGCGCGCCGCCAACGTCATCAACGAGCACCCTGGGGTCTCGCACAACTACCTGCGCAACCACGAGTTCAACATCTGGTTCACGATCGCCACCGAGCCCGAGTCGCCGCTCGGTCTCGACGGGACGCTCGAGGTGCTCGCGAACATCGCCGGCGCCGAGTCGGTCCGCCAGCTCCCGACGCTCAAGCTGTTCAAGATCCGGATGGACTTCGAGATGGAGGGCGGGACCGACGCGCTCGCGAAGGCCGTCGAGGTGGCGCCGCCGGCCGAGATCGAGCGCCAGCCCTACGACGAGTTCGACATCGAGGTGATCCGGGCGACGCAGGGCGACATGCCCGTGATCCCCGAGCCGTACGCGCCCGCGGCCGCCAAGCTCAACATCCCCCAGGACGAACTCCTTACGCATCTGCGACAGATGCAGGAGCGCCGGCTGCTCCGCCGCGTCGCCGCGATCCTCTTCCACCGCCGGGCCGGCTTCAGCGCGAACGGGATGGGCGTGTGGAAGGTGCCAGACGAGCGGATCATGGAGCTCGGCCCGCGGATGGCGGCGTTCCGCGGGATCTCGCACTGCTACCAGCGCCCGACGTACCAGGACTGGCCGTACTCGATCTTCACGATGGCGCACGGGCGCTCGAAGGACGAGTGCGACGCGATCCTCGACTCGATCGCCACCCAGACCGGAATCGACGAGCGCTCGACGCTGTACTCCTCGACCGAGTTCAAGAAGATCAGGCTGCTCTACTTCACCGACGAGTACCGGGCCTGGGAACGCGAGCACGCGGGCGTGTGACCGGCGCCGAGACCGCCGCGACGACGGACACAGCGCGCTCGTCGCAGCTCTATGAGTGGGCGCGTGGCCTGCTGCCCGGAGGCGTCAACTCACCCGTAAGGGCGATGCGCGCGATCGGCCGCGACCCGATCTTCATCGCCTCGGGTCGGGGCGCGACGATCACCGACGTCGACGGCAACGACTACGTCGACTGGGTGTGCTCGTGGGGCCCGCTGATCCTCGGCCACGCCGACCCCGAAGTCATCGACGCCGTCACGGCGGCCGCGGCAAACGGTACGACGTTCGGCGCGCCGACCGCCGGCGAGGTCCAGCTCGCCGAGCAGGTCGCCGGCCGGATCCCATCGGTCGAGATGATGCGCATGACCTCATCGGGAACCGAGGCGACGATGAGCGCGATCCGCCTCGCCCGCGCGGTCACCGGGCGCGAGAACGTGCTCAAGTTCGCGGGCGCCTACCACGGCCACGTGGACGGCTTGCTCGCGGAGGCCGGGTCGGGCCTCGCCACCCAGGGGATCCCGGCGAGCCCGGGCGTGCCGGTGGCCGCCGCCGCGGCGACGGTGGTTGCGCCGTGGAACGACATGGCCAGGACGTGGGACCTGACCGCAGACGACGACCTGGCCGCGATCCTGGTCGAGCCCATCCCGGCCAACATGGGTGTGGTCCCGCCGGCGTTCGGGTTCCTGGAGATGCTGCGCCGAGCGGCCGACGAACGCGGTGCGCTGCTGATCTTCGACGAGGTGATCACCGGCTTCCGCGTCGCGCGGGGCGGCGCCCAGGATCGTTACCGCGTGCTCCCCGACCTGACGATCATGGGCAAGATCATGGGCGGCGGCCTGCCGGCAGCCGCCTACGGCGGACGCCGTGAGCTGATGGAGCGGATCGCGCCGGCTGGCGACGTCTACCAGGCGGGAACGCTGTCGGGTAACCCGCTCGCGGTGGCGGCCGCCCTGGCCACCCTGCGCAGGCTGAACGACGGGGCGTACGAGCAACTGACCGCGACCACCGACACGCTGGCAAGCGGTCTGCGCGAGGCCGCGGCGGGCGCGGGGCGGCCGGTGCAGGTCCAATCCGTCCCGGGTCTACTCACCGTGTTCTTCTCCGAGCGCCCGGTCAGCAGCTACGCCGGCGCCACCGCCTGCGACACCGACGCGTATGGAGCGTGGTGCCGGGGGCTGCTGGCGCGCGGCGTGTATCCGCCCGCCTCCCAGTTCGAGGCATGGTTCCCATCGCTGGCGCACACCGAGGCCGATGTTGCGCGAACGGTGCAGGCTGCCGGCGACGCATTCACCGAGATCGCCGGCCGATGAGGACCGCCCCCGCATCCCCCGCATCGAGCGCTCGCGCATGAGGACCGCCCGAGACGGCGCCCGCGCGCTCCACGAGGCGCTCACGCGCGAGGGCGGCACCGTAGCCGACACGCTCGGCGAGCCCCCCACCGCCGGCGAGCAGCTCGACCACCCTGGTCCGGCGCAGGTCGCCGCCGCCGGACCGCGCGCCCACGGGCAGGAGCGCGAGTACGAGGTGTTGCTCGAGATGATCCTCGAGGGCTACCGGCTCCACTACGACGAGCCGCTGGTGGTCCGGACCCGGGATGTCGACCTCGCGTTGCTGCTCGGCGATCAGCTGTACGCGCTCGGACTGTCCCGACTGGCGGCACTCGGCGACCTCGACGCCGTGGACGAGCTCGCCGACGTGATCTCGCTCGCCGCCCAGGCTCATGCCGCCTCCGATCGCGAGCTCGCGCAAGCGGTGTGGGAGGCCGGCGCGGTCTCCGTCGGGTGGGGCTCGAGCGAGGCCCACGCCGAGGCCAAGGCCCAGGCACGGGCCGACGCCCCGGGCGCGACCGATGCTCTGCGGGCCGCGGCTTGTGCGGTTCGTAACGAGCCCGACGACGCGAGCTTGTGAGGTTCGTATCGAGGTTGTTAGGGGCACGCGTACCGCCCGCGCCGGTGGTGACCTTTTCGCGTCGGTGGCGGTACCCTGTCCGAGTCTAAATTTGCCGTAAGGAACGCGAGCTCCCCGTGCCCGACCGTCATAAGGAAACGAAGTCGAAGTACACGCTCGACCGGAACATCCCCGGCGCGTTCGAGGGCGAGACCGTCACCCGCCGGCGACTGATGGTTCTGTGGGCGAACGGGGTCGGCGGAGTCGCAGCCGCCGCGTTCACGCTCCCGGCGCTCGGGTTCGCGCTCGCGCCGATCTTCAAGCGTGAGCCTGTGACTTGGCAGGCGGTCGGTACCCCCGGGGACTTCACCGACGCCGACTACGTGACGAAGGTGATCACGATCACGCCGGGCATCGGCGAAGCCGGCAACACGATCGCCTACGTCAGGGCCCGCAACCCCAGCATTGACACGGAGCCCGAGGACGAGTTCAACCACTGGGTTGCGCTGTCGGACCGCTGCATGCACTTGGGCTGCCCTGTGCGGTACGTGCAGGCGGCGCAGCGATTCATCTGCCCGTGCCATGGCGGCGTGTATGACTTCCGCGGCATGGTTGCCGGCGGTCCGCCGGTCCGGCCGCTCGACCGTTTCTTCACGCGCCTGAACACGGACACGAATCTCATCGAGATCGGTCCGCGGTACTCGGTCAACGATGAGCTCCAGCGCTTCGCGCCCCGCTTCCCTGGTGAGCCGATCGACGGCGTCGGCCAATATCTGTATCCCGCCACCTTCGACACCGCATCGCCGCCGAAGAAGTAGCCGAAATGCCGAAGATTCCCGCACCGCCGCTCCCGAAGGCCCTCCAACCGAGGCCGAAGAAGCCGGCCGAATCCAACGGTCAGGTCCAGACCCACTCCGCGCCGGTCGAGGCCGGGGTCACCGTCGTCGACTGGCTCGACGAGCGCACGTCGATGTCGGGCGGCCTGCGCTGGCTGCTGTTCCGGAAGGTCCCGCGCGGGATCAACTGGGCCTACACGCTCGGATCGGCGACGCTGTTCGCGTTCCTCAACCAGGCCGTCACCGGGGTGTTCCTGGCGATGTACTACCGCCCGGACGCGTCCGGCGGCGCCTACGAGTCGATCCGGAACATCAACGACAACGTGTGGCTAGGCCAGCTCGTGCACGCGATGCACAAGTGGGGTGCGTCGGTGATGATCATCCTGATCTTCCTGCACATGGGGCGCGTGTTCTTCTACGGCGCCTACAAGTACCCCCGGGAGCTCACGTGGGTGATCGGCGTCGTGCTGCTGATCCTCACGCTCGCGATGGGCTTCACCGGCTACCTGCTGCCGTTCGACCAGCGCGCGTACTGGGCATCGGTCGTCGGCATCAACATCAACGCCGGCGGCCCGTTCATCGGACCCTTCCTGTCGAACTTCCTGCTCGGTGGCGCGGACTTCGGAGCCACGACCCTGTCGCGTTTCTACGCGATCCACATGCTGCTGATCCCGGGCCTGATGGCGGCGCTGATCGGCGCCCACCTGTATCTGGTCACCAAGCTCGGCATCTCGGCGCCGCCGTGGCTCAAGCCCCAACCCGAGCACGACGGCGACCACGAGCTCGACGAGGCGGAAGTGTGAGCGCCGTGGCTGACACTCGACGTGCGCGACGCGTGGGCCGCCGGCCCGGAACCCGTTCAGGACCGGGCGCATGAACCAGGCCGAGAAGGAGGCATACCTCCGCGACTACTCGATCCTGAAGAACGAGGGCAAGCCGTTCTTCCCGTACGCGGTCGCCAAGGATGGAGGCATGGCGTGATCGTGATGGTGGTGATCATCTTCCTGGCGTTGATGTTCGGTGCCGAACTCGGCCCCAAGGCTGACCCGACCACCACCACCTACGTCCCCCGCCCCGACTGGTACTTCTTCTTCCTGTTCGAAGTGCTGCGCGTCATGCGCAACGTTCCGAAGTTCACGCCGATGGCGACGATCGGCGTGCCGACGATCTGCATGATCCTGCTGTTCCTGCTGCCGTTCTACGACCGCAGCCCGGAGCGCCGGATCGAACGGCGGCCGATCGCGCTGGCGGCCGGAATCGCGACGATCGCGGCGATGGCCTACCTGACCTACAGCGGCGCGAACACGGGCTCGCCGAACACGGTCGACATCAAGACTCCATCGACGCTCTCGGCGTCGGAGGCCGCGAAGTTCCAGGCCGGCGCTGACGTCGTCGGCGAATCAGGCTGCCTCGCCTGCCACGTGATCGGCGACAACGGCAACAACGGACCGGGGCCCGTTCTGACCCACATCGCCAACACGGTTCCCGCCGAACAGATCGCCTCGACGCTGCGCAACCCGACGCCGCCGATGCCGTCGTTCAAGGATCTGCCGCCCGAGAAGTTCAACAACCTCGTCTACTTCCTCTCGAACCTGCAGTAGAGCGCCATCGGGACCATGGCGAGTACGTCCCCCGGGGCGCTAGACGAACCGCAGGTCCGAGCGATGTTCGATCGGATCGCCGGTCTGTACGACCGGATGAACACCGTGATGACCGCGGGCCTCCATCACGAGTGGCGCCGCCGCGCGACCGACCTCGCGGAGCTGTCGCCCGGCGGCCGTGCGCTCGACGTCGCGACGGGGACGGGCGATCTCGCGCTAGAGCTGGCCGCTCGCGTGGCGCCCGGTGGCGAGGTCGTCGGGCGCCGACTTCTCCGAGCGGATGCTCGAGCTGGCGCGCGCCAAGGCGGACGCGAGGGCCGCCAGCCTCGGCGGCGTCCGCGTCCGGTTCGAGACCGCCAACGCGCTGGCGCTGGCCGTATCGGGACGGCGAGTTCGACGCCGCCACCGTCGGGTTCGGCGCCCGCAACTTCTCAGACCTCGACCGCGGCCTGTCGGAGATGGCGCGGGTGGTCCGGCCCGGCGGTCGGGTCGTCGTGCTCGAGATCACCACCCCGCGCCGGCCGCCACTCTCGACGTTCTTCGAGCTGTGGTTCGACCGCGTGGTTCCGGCGCTCGGCCGGGTGGTCGACTCGCAGGCCTACAGCTACCTGCCGAGCTCGGTCAAACGGTTCCCCGGCCCGGAGGAGCTCGCAGAACGGATGTGGGGGTCCGGCCTGCGCGAGATCCGCTACGTGCTCACCGCCGGCGGGATCATCGCGCTCCACGTGGGGGTAGTGCCCACGTCATGAGCACTGGGGCGCAGGCCGTCGTCGAGGCCGGGGGCGAAGAGCTCACGCGGATCATGGACCGGGTCGAGCGGCGGATGGCCGAGCTTGCCGTCGGTCACGGACCCGTGCTCGCGCGGTACGCCGGCGAGACGATCTCCGCCGGCGGCAAGCGGCTGCGCCCGCTGCTCGTCTGCATCGCGGCCGGCGCGCCGCCGCCAGAGACCGACGGCCTGGTCCGCGCCGCGGTCGCGGTCGAGCTCGTGCACGGCGCGACACTCGTCCACGACGACGTGCTCGACGGCTCGGCGCTCCGTCGCGGCCGTCCGACCGTGGTCGCGACCGGCGGGCGCGACATCGCGATCGCCACCGGCGACCTGCTGTTCTCGCGCGCGTTCGCCGAGCTCGCAGGGGGCGGTTCCGCCGAGGCGGTGCAGGTGCTGTCGCGGGCGAGCCGGGAGCTGGCCCTCGGCGAGCTGGCGCAGCGCGCGGACGCGTTCAGCCCGACGGTCAGCGTCACCCGTTACCTCGCGCGCTGCCGCCTGAAGACCGCGGTCCTGTTCCGCGCGGCCTGTCAGCTCGGGGCACTCGAGGGCGACAGCGATCCCGGCGTCCTCGGCGCATTCGGCGACCGGATCGGCCTCGCCTTCCAGATCCTCGACGACGTCCTCGACGTATCCGGGCCGCCCGAACGGACCGGCAAGCCGCGGGGGGCCGACCTGCTCGACGGCACCGTCACGCTGCCGCTGATCCTGGCCCGATCCCGCGATCCCGCGCTGGCCGCGCTCGACCCACGGGCGGTGCGGACGGCCGAGGACGCGGCTGGCGTGTGCGACCGGATCGCCGCGACCGGCGCGCTCGAAACCGCCAAATCCCGCGCCCGGGAGCTCGTGGCCGACGCCAAGCTGGAGCTGCCGGACTTGCCCGAGCGCCAGCGCGCCGCCCTCGAGCTCGCCGCCGACGTGGTCGTCGAGCGCTACTCCTGATGGGCCTCGCTGCGCTCGGCGTCCATGGGGCCGGGGAGCCCCTCCTGTCCCGGGCTAAAAGTCCTCGGGGAGGATCTGATCGGCGTTCAGCGCGGTGATGAACCGGTCGATCTGATCGGCCATGTTCGCCTGCGTCAGCCGCTGCAGGTCCCGGAGCATGTCGGCGAGGCCCTCGTCGAGCCGGTCCTCGAGCTCGCGCACCTGGTCCTGGGTGTAGAGACCCTCGGTGTACCAGTCGCAGTTCGGGCACGAGAGCACCAGGTTCCAGCACTCCTCCGGCGCCTCGGACCAGTCGACCGGCTGGACCAGCTCCGAGCTGCAGTCCGGGCACACGTGGAGCCCCCGGGTGGTGCGGTTCTGGTCGCCCCACCGGACGACCTCGATGCTGCGCCCGCTGGGGAGCACGATTCGACGGACTGAGGGTTGTTCTGGCTGCTGGTTCATTTGGCGTCTCCGAGCCCTTAATCGGCCCGCGCCGCCGGCAACTTGAGGCACTTCTGCGTGACTGGCCGAGCGACCCGTTTTCACCCTCGCAGCGGACCGGGTAACCTTGGAGCCCCCATCCGGAGGACCACCGAATGTTCCGCAACCCCACCACCGATCTGATCGTCGTTCTGGTGATCGTCCTGTTGATCTTCGGCCCCAAACGGCTGCCCGGCCTCGGCAAGCAGTTAGGGACCGGCTTGCGCGAGTTCAAGGAGTCGATCACGGGGGAGCACAAGGACGACGAGCAGGCCAGTCGGCCCGAGATCACGCCCGCCAGCGTCTCGACGCCGGACGTCGCGCCGAGCGCGACACCGGCCGAGCGCGAGTCGGCCGAGGTCGGGCAGCAGAGCCGCTCCTAGCGGCGGCGGGTCCGGGAAGTCTCGGTCGTGGCGAAGCTTCGGCCCATCGGGCATGAGGACCGGCTGAGCGTCGTCGACCACCTCGACGAGCTTCGCAACCGCCTGATCGTATGCCTGGCCGTGCTGGTGGTCGCGTTCGGTCTGTGCTTCTGGCAGAACAACCACCTGCTCACCGTGCTCAACCGGGCGCTGCCGCACAATTCGAGCGTCGCCGCCCACAACGGGCTGGCTTCGGTGCCGTCACAGGCGGTCCAGCTCCGTCAACTGTTCACCAAGCAGGCCGCGGATGCTCTCGCGCTCGCCAACTCCCCCGGCGAGTCCCAGCAGGCCCGGCAGGCATACCTTCAATCAGCCGCCACGTACAGGGCAGTCGCCAAGACCCTCCCGGAAAGCGTGTCCACCCAGGAGAAGCCGATCACGATCGGGGTCGGGGAGTCGTTTACGACCACGCTGACAGTCGCGGCGTACTTCGCGCTGCTGTTCTCTTTACCAGTCCTTATTTACGAGAGCTATGCCTTTGTTATTCCTGCTCTCAACAAGAACGAGCGCCGTGCGGCGATACCGGTGATGGCGGCGGCGCCGGCGTTGTTCCTCGCCGGCGTCGCGTTCACGTACATCGTCGTGCTGCCGCCGGCCGTCCACTTCCTCCAGGGCTACAACGCCGACAAGTTCGACATCCTCGTGCAGGCGAAGTCCTACTACTCGTTCGAGATCCTGACCATGCTCGCCGTCGGCCTCGCGTTCCAGTTACCGCTCGGGTTCCTCGGCCTCCATCGCGTCGGGGTGATCAACGGAAGCACTCTGACGCGACACTGGCGCTACGCTACGGTCATCATCGCCGTGGTCGCCGCGGCGATGCCCGGGGCCGACCCAGTCACGACCGGGCTGGAGACGCTGCCGCTCGTCATCCTCTTCCTCGCCAGCATCGTGATGCTCAAGATCGCCGATCGCCGCGCCGCGGCCCGTGCCGCCGCCGAGGCGAACACCACGTTCGGCGACGGCCTCGATCCCACCTAGCCGATGCTGTTCGACCTCCGTAGCCGCGGTCGCCGCCGGACCGTCCAGGGCGTCTACCTGTTCCTCGCGATCCTGCTCGGTGGCGGCCTGGTGTTGTTCGGAGTCGGCGCCGGCAACGGCCTCGGCGGGCTGCTCAACGCCTTCAACGGCGGCGGATCGTCCTCCGGTCAGAAGGCGGTCGTCAGCCAGCAGGAGAAGAACGCGATCAGGGCGGCCCAGGTGAGCCCGAACAGCGCGCAGGCCTGGGCCAACCTCGTCCAGGCCCGGTGGACCGCCGCCGGCCAGGGCGCCAACTTCAACTCCTCCACCGGGCAGTTCACCGCCTCGGGCCTCAACGAGCTGAAGCAGGCCACCCAGGACTGGCAGCGCTACCTCCAGCTCACCAAGAACCCCGATCCCAACCTCGCGGTCCTCGCCGCCCGCGCCTACGCCGGCCAGCAGAACTACGCCGGCGAGGCCAGCGCCTGGGACATCGAGACGCTCGCCGATCCGAGCGCAGCGAAGGGCTTCGAGTGTCTGGCCGTGTCCGCCTACGCCGCCGGGCAGACCCGCAAGGGCGATCTCGCCACCACCAAGGCCCTCACCCTCGTGCCGAAGGCCCAGCAGACCCTGCTCAAGCAGTCGATCAATCAGGCCAAGACGCAGCCCTCCGTCGCCCAGCAGTGCTGACCGCCCGAGCGGGGATCGGCGGGTAACATCGCCGTCAAGGGCCGTTAGCTCAACTGGCAGAGCAGGGGACTCTTAATCCCAAGGTTGGAGGTTCGATTCCTCCACGGCCCATTCAAGGAGCCCCGCACAGCGGGGTTTTCTCGTTTTCGGTCCGCATCACGAAGCCGACGGTGAGCAAGTGGACGACGCGCGGTTCGAGTGAGGCGGCCAGTGCTACCGAGAGAGAGCGCGAGTAGGCCGAGTTCTTGTGTCGAGGTCACAACGCGCCGGGCGCGTCACAGAGCCGCTGCCCGAACTTTGGCGATCTAGCCTACAAAAATGGGGGGTGAATCGCCAAAGTCCGCCTCGTCGGGCCGTGGGTTCAGCCATACCCAATCGCGGCCTTGTGAGCTAACCACAACTCCGACCATTTATGCGAGCGCGCCGGCGATCGCCGCCGCGGCCTCGCCCTACGGGCTCGCCCCCGGCGGTCCGCTACATGCACCGCCATCCCGCACAGTCCTGAAGCTGGACCGCTGGCATCGCTTCAGGAGCGCTTTGCACCCACCAAGCTGTTAGCGCTCACAATTTAGGATTCGTCGACGCGAAGCATGGGTATCCGGGTCCCGGTCCCAAGGGCCAAGCGAGCAGCGTCGAAACGTCCGAAGGGTTGTCAGAGGGAGTTCAAGAGGAGGTGGGGTCGATGGGCCTCAGCAAGATTCGCCGCGCCGGCCGCGTCGTGAACACGGCCGTCATTGCCGCCACCGCCGCGGGCGCATGCGCCCTGACGATGGTCATGTTCGCCGCGAGCGCGCCGACCGCCGGCGCCCAGACCACTTCGCCGAGCGACGTTGGCCCCGCCTCGCTCAGCTCGGGGTCGGGTGACCCGAACCTCGGTGTCGCCAACCAGGGCGCGCGCACGTTCAACTTCGATGACGGCTGGCGGTTCAAGCTGGTCAACACCGAGAACACGAGCGACCCATCGGGCGTCTACGGGAACTCCAGCGACCCCAAGGCGGCCGCGTCCAACTTCCCAGACTCCGATTGGCAGCGCGTCACGCTCCCCCACGACTGGAGCATCACGCAGCTCCCGCAGCCCGATCAGACCAACGCCACCGGCTACTTCCCCGGCGGCCTCGGGTGGTACCGCAAAACGTTCACGCTGCCCTCCTCGATGAAGGGCAAGCGGATCTCGATCGACTTCGACGGCGTGTTCGACAACTCCTACGTGTACCTGAACGGACAGATGCTCGGAAACCATCCCTACGGCTACACGGGCTACAGCTACGACGTCAGCGGGCTGGTACACACCGACGGCCATACGCCGAACGTGCTCGCCGTGGTCGTACAGAACCAGGAGCCGAGCAGCCGCTGGTATTCGGGCAGCGGGATCACGCGCCACGTGCACCTGACCGTCGTGAACGCGGTCCACATCGCTCGCTGGGGCACGTCCGTGACCACGCCGGATCTGGCCACGACGATCCACGCGGGCTACGCCGGCGTGCATGTCGCCACCGAGCTCGCCAACGACACCGGCACGACCACGACCGCCCACCTCCGCTACACCGTCAAAGCCCCGGGCGGGCGAACCGTGGCGCACGGCACGTCCAACGCGCTCATGGTGCCGGCGGGCGGCGCGACCGACACGATCGACCTCAGGGTCAACCACCCCGATCTGTGGTCCACTGACAACCCGGCTCTGTACACGGTCCAGACCGAAGTGATCAGCAACCACACCCGAATTGACGGCGCCAACACCACGTTCGGCATCCGCTGGCTGGCGTTCGACCCAAACACGGGCGTAACGCTCAACGGTAAGCCGCTCAAGCTGCGCGGGGTCGACCTGCACAACGACGAGGGCGCGCTCGGTTCGGTCGACAACTACGACGCCCTGTGGCGCCAGATGAGCGCGCTCAAGGCGATGGGCGTCAACGCGTTCCGCACCTCCCACAACCCGCCCCCGCCGGAGATGATCGACGTCTGCCAGCGGCTCGGCATCGTGATGATGGTCGAGGCATTCGACGCCTGGGATGTCGGCAAGCTCTCTCAGGATTACCACCAGTACTTCAACCAGTGGAGCGACTACGACATCAAGGAGATGGTCAACGAGGCCAAGAACTCGCCGGCGGTGATCATGTGGTCGATCGGCAACGAAATCCCCGACTGGACCTCGCCCCAAGCGCTGCCGATCGAGAAGCGGCTGATCTCCGACATCAGACAAGTCGACACGACTCGGCCGATCGTCGCCGGGTCTGACCGCTACCGCGGCGTGCCCGCCACCGGGTCGGTCGCCGACCAGATGCTCCAGAACCTCGACGGGCTGGGCGTCAACTACGACACCGCGCAGGCCATCGACGGGCTGCACGCCAAGTACCCGACGAAGTTCTTCTTCGCGTCGGAGGCCTCGTCGGAGACTTCGACCCGTGGCTACTACCAGGACCCGAGCCTGCTTAACACCGGACAGAACTTCACGCCGGGGAAGGAGGAGCTGTCCTCCTACGACAACAACCTCGACGACTGGACGCTGAGCGGTGACTACAGCCTCAAGGTTGATCGCGACCGCCCGTTCTTCGCCGGCCAGTTCGTGTGGTCGGGCTGGGACTACATCGGCGAGCCGACCCCGTATTCCACCTTCCCGGTGAAGACGTCGTTCTTCGGCCTTGAGGACACCGCCGGGTTCCCGAAGGACCAGTACTACCTATTCAAGTCCCAGTGGAATCCCACGCCGATAGTCCACATCGTCCCGATGAACTGGACCGACTACAAGCCGGGCCAGACTGTCCAGGTGTGGACGTACGCGAACGAGCCGACCGTGGAGCTGTTCCTCGACGGCGTCTCGCTCGGCGCCAAGTCGTTCAACAACAAGACGACTACCGACGGCGCCCATTACCTCGAGACGACCGAATGTCCCGGCGACGACAAGAACTACGCCGGCGGCACCTGCCCGGGTAGCTACGAGAGCCCGAACGGGAGCTCCGGGAAGCTTCACCTGACCTGGAACGTGCCGTTCCAGCCGGGCAGGCTGGTGGCGGTCGCCAAAGACGCCGGTGGTCACGTCGTCGCCCGCGACGAGGTCGACACGGCCGGAGATCCGGACGCGATCGACCTGACGACCGATAAGACGTCGGTGCTGGCCGACGGCAAGTCGCTCGCGTACATCACGGTTCACGTCCTCGACGCCCACGGCGTCGAGGTTCCGGATGCTGACAATACGATGAACGTCTCCGTCAGCGGCGCCGGCACGTTCGCCGGGGCTGACAACGGCAAGGAGGACGACGCCGAGGGGTACAAGTCGACCACCCACGACGCGTTCAACGGCCTGATGCTGGCGATCGTGCAGGCCGCAACAGGACCCGGCCCGATCCATGTCACGGTCACCTCCCCCGGGCTGCGCGGGGCCGAGATCACGCTCAGCGCAAACCGCCACCCGGGCCACGGCACCAGCGCACGCCAGCGTCAGCTGCCGCGGAGTGCCGCCGCCCCTCCCCCGAGCAGCCTTCCGCCGACGGCCGACGCGAGCTTCTCCGGCGGCGCGTTCACCGGCTTCGGCTCGGACTTCGGCGTCAGCACCACGCTCCCGGCCGCGATGCTCGATGGCAACCCGTCCACCTACTGGTCAAACCGCTACAGCAAGGTGGCGACGCAGACCCTGAACACGGTGACCGCCGCGCGGCCGGAGGACTGGGTCAGCGTCACTTGGGCCCCAGCCAAGCAGGTCGACTCGCTCCAGGCCTCGTTCATCACCGACGCCAACGACGAGCTGCCCGCCGCCGTCACTGTGTATTACCGCAGCGGCAACGATTGGCTGCCGGTCTCAAACCAGCACACGACACTCGCCGGCGCGTCGAACACGCCGTCATCGATCACATTCGACCCAGTCACCACAACCGCCCTGAAGCTCGACATGACCAGCTCGGCCCCGTATGACTCGACGACAGGCAATCTCGCCATCTCGGAGCTGCAGATCCCAGGTGTAACTCAGGCGGCCGCGAACTAGCGTCCTTGTCGCGACCCCTAGCGCCCGGCCATCCCCCCGGAGCCACGCTCATGAGTACCTACTGTGCAGAAGTCTTATCCCCGACGCCCGATGTGCAGTTCCTTCTGATCAGCCAGAGGCCGGATGGCTTCTTTCTCGAGCGATTCAACAAGCGCGAAGAACTTGTCGGTAGTACGCGGCACGACGAGATGGACGAGGCGATGCGCGAGGCTTACTCCGAACAAGGCCCAATCTCCGAATGGAGGCTTTGTCCGGATGATGTTGACCCGCTGGAATACCTGCGGAGGCGATCGGAGTCCTGACCGCAGCTAGGGCCTGGCTGTGGCGGCAACCGCCGATGCCTGCCCCGAGTTGCCGTTGGCACCGGCGAGAAGCTCCTCGATCGCGTCCGCGGCAGCATTCGGGCCGCCGGTCGCGGCGAAGCCGTCGGCGACGCGGTTGGCGCCTTCGCGCATGGTCATCGCCTCGCGGATCTTGGAGCGCAGCCGGTCTGGGTTCAGGCGTCGTGCTGGGAGACGAGTCCCCGCCTGGGCGACGTCGACGCGGCGCGCGACCTCGAGCTGATCGCGGCCGAACGGCACGACGCATACCGGCACTCGGGCGGCGAGCGCCTTTTGGGTCACGCCAGCGCCGCCGTGGGTGACTGCGCACGCCGCTCTGGCGAGGATCTGCGCATGGGGCAGGAACTGCTCGACGTGGGCGTTAGCGGGGACCCGGGCGCGTGGGATCTCGGCGGCCGGGACGGTTGCGACGACGTGTACATCCTCGTGCGCGAGCGCCTCGAGCGTGGTGGTTACGAGCCGGCCGTCGTCCTGGAACTCCGATGAGGTGCTGACCAGCACGATCGGCCGCTCGATCCCGGCCAGCCACGACGGGGGGTCGGCCGGCGGGTCCCAACAGCACGGGCCGACCATCCGGACGCATGCCGGCCAGTCCGAGCGCGGGTATTCGAAGGGCTCGGCGGTCATGTAGAGCAGCAGCGGAGCGGCGGTGAACATGTCGGTGATCGACGCGAACGGCGGTTGGGCGACCTTGGCGCGCGCGGCGTTGACCGAGGGGAGGAAGACCTTCTCCATCGAGCCGAGCATGAGCGGTCGCAGCGCCCGATCACGCAGACGCCCCAGCGGGCCGGAGGCGGGTCTGAGGCCGGGACCGAAGGGGGGAACGTCGCCCGACGGGACGGGCAACGGGTACGGGAACCACTGTGCCCAGGGGCCGTCCCACGCCGCCGCGGCCGCCGACGCGCCCCAGCTCATCGCGTCGACCAGGATCACGTCGGGCTGCGCGACGTCGATCGCGGCACGCAGGTCGAACACCTCGTACTCGGCTCGTGCCGCAAACTTGGCCACCCCGCGCTTCAGGCTCCCCTGCGGGGTGCGGGCCTTGTAATCGTCGTGGACCAGGCCCTCGACGACCGGCGCGATCGGCGCGGCGTCGAACCCGCGGTCTTGCATCAGTCTCACCTGCGAGGCGAGCGTCCGGATCGCGATCTCGTGACCACGGCTGGCGAGGTCGTCGAGGATCGGAACCAACGGGTAGAGATGCCCGCGAGCGGGCGAGGTATAGGCAAGGACACGAGCCATCAGGTCAGCTCCAATGCTTCGATCAATTCGATGATCGCCGCCTGGGCCTGCTGGCGAGAAAGCTCCATGTCGCGGCGAAGCAGCTTCCACACGTAGACGTCGGTGACGGCCACGAGCTGTGCCAGGCGGCGGCGCTTGGCGGTGCTGGCAACGCGCTCGATTTGCGGCGCGAACGTTTGCGCGACCCACTCGTGGTGAAACTCGCGCCCGCGGTCGAGGATCTCGTGCATGAACGGGTTGCGATCCTCTTCCGCGAGCCAGCGCAGCACCATGTCGCCGCGGTCCTCGTAATGCTCGACAAGGTTCCGCACGGCGCCGGGCACGTCGCCAACCGGGGCTTGCATTCGCTCGTCGCGGACCCGGTCCATCCCGCGGGCCATGGTTGCCCGCAGCAGCTGGTCCTTGGATCCGAAGTGCCGCAACACGGTCTGAACCGTGGTGCCCGCCCCGGCGGCGACATCCTCGAGCGAGAAGCGATCGCTGGCCACCTCCTCGAACAGGCGCGCGGTGGAGTCGATGATCCGCTCGCGCAACGCGGCGGTCGCCTCGGCCCGCGCGACCATTCGATAGCCGCGACGTTGCTCCGTCCCAGATTCCATGTTAGTCACACTAACAGCAAATCACGACATGTCAAACCTCGCGGTGTGGCTGGGACCGGTACTCGCGGTCCTCGACCGTGTCGACGATCCTGAGCTGCGGGGATCCGAGGAGGGCCGGGGCGGCCTCTCGCGAGCTCCACAGCTCGCGCAGCGCCGCGCCGCAGGCCTGCGCCTCGGCGGTGGTATCGAACTCGAGTTCGCCGATGACGTAGTTGGGGTCATCGACCGGGCGGCCCACACGGTGGCGCCGCACGCCGAGGCCCCTACGATCGATTGGGTCCCGGTCAAACGCCGCCTTCCACATCGCGAAGTCCCTGATTGCGTGCTCGAATTGGACGGTTGGCATGGTCTGCCCTCTTTCGTTACACATCAGATAGAATCAATACTTAGCGAGAGTAACGGAATGCCTGAGTCTGTCAAGCGACGTCGTACCTACAACTCGGAGCTGCGGCGCGAGCAGGCGGCGGAAACGCGGCGAAAGATCCTCCGTGCGGCGCAGGACCTATTCGAGCGGGACGGCTACGCAGCGACTTCGATGGCCGCGATCGCAGCCGCTGCCGGCGTGTCCCTGAAGACCGTCTATCTGGCCTTTGAAACCAAGAGCGGACTGCTCCGCGCTCTCTGGCACTTGCTCCTTCGCGGCGAGCGGGACAGCGCTCCCGTCGCCGAGCAGTCCTGGTACCGCGCCGTCCTCGACGAGCCCGATCCCGAGCGTCAACTCCGACTCAACACGCGCAACTCACTGGTCGTCAAGACCCGCGCCGGAAAGATGCTCGAAGTGATTCGAAGCGCGGCATCCGCCGACCCTGAAATCGCCGGGCTGTGGGCTCGGATCCAAACCGAGTTCCACGACAACCAGCGCACGATCGTGCAATCGATCGCCGACAAGCAAGCGCTGGCCCCCCACCTGGATGTCGCGAGCGCCACCGACATCCTCTGGGCGCTCAACCACCCGAACCTGTACACGCTGCTCGCCGGCGAACGCGACTGGTCGGCTGAACGCTACGAGCAATGGCTTGGCGACCTCCTCTGCTCCCAGATCCTCCGCGACCGCGCTCCCGAGAACACACGATGAGCCGGACCAGACGTGGCTGGGCGACAACCGCGGCCGTCGCTTAACGCCGAAGGCCCGCTATTGCGGGCCTCGGGCATCAGAAGATCAGGCGGTTATTTCATGGCCGGGGGACGTCTTTCGGAGAGGAGGTCTCACCCGCTAGGTTGCCTTCGCTGTCTGACAAGGACCTTGTCGGCCCGCGCTGCAGATTCCTTTAGCGATCCGTGGTCCCCTGGGAGCGCCGCGCCGGTAATGTTGCCGACACACCGCTCCGAGTGGGAGGCTTGCCGTTGCCGGGTGGAGACGACTGGACGGAGGCGAGGGGCCCGTCGGGCTCGCGCCCGCGCTCGTTTGAGTCGTTGCGGCGGCTGCCACTGGTCGGCCGCGCGATGGACTGGGGCCTCGGGCCCAACGCGGCCTCGCAGCTGACGCAGCGGGCGGAGGCGAGGATCGCCGGCATGAAGGTGACGGAATCGGTGTGCCCGTTCTGTGCCGTGGGGTGCGGGCAGCTCGTGTACACGCGCGGCGGCGAGCTGGTCGACATCGAAGGCAACCCGCGCTCGCCGATCAATCAGGGGACGTTGTGCCCGAAGGGCGCGTCCTCCCGGCAGTTGGTCCAGCAGCCCGGGCGGCTGACGAAGGTCAAATACCGGCGGCCCGGCGGCACCGAGTGGGAGGAGCTGGAGCTCGAGCAGGCGATGGACATGATCGCCGAGCGGGTGATCGCCGCGCGGGAGAGCGGCTGGCAGGACACCGACCGCCACGGCTGGCGGGTCGACCGCACATTGGGGTTCGCGCACCTGGGCGGGGCGACGCTCGACAACGAGGAGAACTACCTCATCAAGAAGCTGTTCTGCGCGATGGGGGCGGTCCAGATCGAGAATCAGGCGCGCATATGACACAGCTCGACCGTCCCCGGTCTGGGGACTTCGTTCGGGCGCGGCGGCGCCACCAACTTCCAGCAGGACCTTCAGCACGCGGACTGCATCGTGATCGAGGGCTCCCAGATGGCCGAGGCGCACCCGGTGGGGTTCCGCTGGGTGATGAAGGCCAAGGAGCGGGGCGCGCGGGTCATCCACGTCGATCCTCGGTTCTCGCGCACCAGCCAACTGGCTGACCTCCACGTGCCGATCAGGGCGGGCACGGACATCGCGTTCCTGGGCGGAATCATCCGCCACGTGATCGAGACCGAGTCCTTCTTCCGCGACTACGTCGTCCACTACACGAACGCCTCGACGATCATCAACGAGCACTTCCGCGACACCGAGGACCTAGAAGGTGTGTTCTCGGGCTTCGACCCGGAGACCAGGACTTACGACCACGCCTCGTGGATGTACGAGGGCGGGGAGATCGCCGCGGCGGCCGGGGTGCGCGAGCACTCCACGCAGGCGTTCAGCCAGAACACCGGCGCGGGCATGCTGGCCGGCGACGTCGAGCGGGACGAGACCCTCCAGCACCCGCGCTGCGTCTTTCAGATCCTGCGTCGGCACTTCGCGCGCTACACGCCCGAGATGGTGCAGGGCATCTGCGGAGTCTCGCCTGAGCACTTCATGGCGGTGGCGGAGGCGCTGATCGCCAATTCCGGGCGCGAGCGGACCAGCGCGTTCTGTTACGCGAACGGGTGGACTCAGCACACCTCGGCTGTTCAGATCATCCGCACGGCTTCGATCCTCCAGTTGCTGCTCGGCAATATCGGGCGGCCCGGCGGCGGCATCATGGCGCTGCGCGGGCACGCGTCGATCCAGGGCTCGACCGACATCCCGACCCTGTACGACCTGCTCCCGGGCTACCTGAACATGCCTCACGCGCGCGAGGGTCACCTGACGCTCGAGGATTACATCGACGCCGACGGCGCGGACCGCGGCTGGTGGTCGTTCTTCGACACCTACATCGTCTCCCTGCTGAAAGCCTGGTTCGGCGACGCCGCCACGTCACAGAACGATTACGGCTTCGCGCACATTCCGAAGCTCACCGGCAATCACTCACATTTCGCGACGACGCTCCGCGCGCTCGACGGGGGCGTCGAGGGTCTGTTCGTGATGGGGCAGAACCCGGCGGTCGGCTCTCAGCACTCGGGCCTTCAGCGACGCGCGCTGGCCAAGCTGAAGTGGCTCGTCGTGCGGGACATGGCCGAGATCGAGACCGCCACCTTCTGGCGTGACTCCCCCGAGGTGCAGTCTGGCGAGCTGCGCCCCGGGGCGATCCAGACCGAGGTCTTTCTGATGCCTGCCTCCTCGCACGTCGAGAAGGAGGGCACGTTCACCAATACCCAGCGCTTGGTCCAGTTCCGCGACAAGGCGCTCAACTCGCCGGGCGACGCGCGCTCGGAGCTGTGGTTCATGCACCACTTGGCCAAGCGCGTCAGGGCGCACTACGCCGGATCCGAGCGCGACCGGGACTGGCCGATCGTGAACCTGAGGTGGGACTATCCGGAGTGCGGCGACGAGGCGGAGCCGGACGTCGAGGCGGTGATCAAGGAGATCAACGGCTACGACGTGGCCAGCGGCCGGCCGCTGAGCTCGTTCACCGAGCTGCGGGCCGACGGCTCGACCGCCTGCGGCTGCTGGATCTACTCCGGGATTTATGCGGACGGCGTCAATCAGGCGCGCCGGCGCCGGCCGGGTGACATCAGCGCTCCGGGCGGCACCGTCTCACCGGAGTGGGGTTGGGCGTGGCCCGCCAACCGGCGGATCCTCTACAACCGCGCCAGCGCCGATCCGCAGGGCAGGCCGTGGTCGGAGCGCAAGCGCTACGTGTGGTGGGACGAGAAGGAGGGTCGCTGGGCGGGCTACGACGTTCCGGACTTCCCGGCCGACAAGCACCCTGAGTACCGCCCGGAGCCCGACGCTCGGGCGATGGACGCTATCGGCGGCGCGGACCCGTTCATGATGATGGCCGACGGCCGCGCGTGGCTGTACACGCCGAGCGGTCTGCTCGACGGCCCCCTACCCACGTTCTACGAGCCGATCGAGTCACCGGTGCCGAACCTGCTCTACCCGAAGCAGAACGCGAACCCGGCCGCGATCCGCTGGCAGCGGCCCGAGAACCCATTCCACGGCATCGGCGACCCGCGCTACCCGCTGGTGGCGACCACCTTCCGGCTGACCGAACATCACACGGCGGGCGGGATGAGCCGCACCGTCCCGTGGCTGGTGGAGCTACAGCCGGAGATGTTCGCGGAGATCGATCCGCAGCTCGCCGCCGAGCGTGGGATCGAGGACGGCGGCTGGATGACGATCTTCACCGAGAGGGCGGAGATCGAGGCGCGGGCCAAGGTCACCGACCGCATCCGGCCGCTGCGAATCGGGACCCACCCAACCCGCGTCATCCACCAGATAGGGCTGCCGTGGCACTGGGGTTACAGCGGACTCTCGCGCGGTGACACCGTCAACGAGCTCGGCGTCCTCGCGGCCGATCCGAACGTCTCGATTCAGGACGACAAGGCGTTCACCTGCAACGTCCGCGCGGGTCGCCGGCAGGGCGCGAGCACCGCACGACTGGCAGGGGTCGCGCTGGCGGGGCATCACATAGGGCCAAACGAGGACGACCCGGTGGCAGAAAATCCGCAGGAGGCGCGCGAATGAGCACCAGCGTCCCACAGACCGAGATCGCGATTCATCGAGTGGGCGGGACTCAGGCCAAGCGCATGGGCTTCTTCACGGACACATCGGTGTGCATCGGCTGCAAGGCGTGCGAGGTTGCCTGCAAGCAGTGGAACGATCTGCCCGCGGACGGCTCGCGGCCCGGCAAGGGCGTCTCGTATGACTACACGGGCGATCTGAGCGGCTCGACCTGGCGCCACGTTCGATTCGTCGAGCTGCTCGAGCCCTCCCCGCAGCTCAAGGAAGAGGCGCAGCGCGCGCTCGAGGCGGGAGGCGGGGGCAAGTTGCCGGCGATCCCGGCGGCCGGCGCAGTTGACCTCGTGGAGGCAGCCCAGTCTGGTCCCGGCCTCGTGGACGTCGCCGAGGCGGTACGCAAGATGGGCGATTGGGTGTTCATGTCCGATGTCTGCAAGCACTGCACGAACGCCGGCTGTCTCGACGCCTGCCCCACCGGCGCGCTGATCCGCACCGAATACCAGACGGTGGTGCTGCAGCCGGATGTCTGCAACGGCTGCGGGTACTGCGTGCCGGCCTGCCCGTTCGGCGTGGTCGACCGCGACCCCGAGGACGGGCGCGCCGGCAAGTGCACGCTCTGCTATGACCGCTTGGAGGACGGCCTCGAGCCGGCCTGCGCGAAGTCCTGCCCGACTGACTCGATCCAATTCGGACCGCACGAGGAGCTGGTGGAGATCGCCTCGCGCCGTGTCGCCGAGCTGCACCGGCGCGGGATCGACGGCGCCTACCTGTACGGCGCCGGCGACGGCCCTGACGAGGAGCTCGCCGGGGGTCTCGGCTCGTTCTTCCTGTTGACCGAGCCGCCCGAGCGCTACGGGCTGCCTGCCAACGCAGACTCGCCGGTGCAGGAGAACGTGGTCCCGGCGACACTGGCTGCCGTCGGCGCCGGCTTACTCGCCGGCGCGGGCGCCGTCGTCGCGTTCGTCGCGGCCGCGCGGCGCGGCCGTCGCGCGCCGGGAACGGTGAACTGGTGATGCCCGAGCACGACTGGGAGGGAGCGCTCGAGCACGGCGGCGAGCCGGCGGAGTTGGCTCCCGAGCACGAGCCTCCCGGCACGACGCGCGGACGCGCGACCGAGTGGGTGGCCGACCACGACACGGAGTCTCGTGACATCCGTCCCGCGCTCGGAACGCACGGCGGACCAGCGTCGTGGACCGCGGACGAGCCGGGGGCGCCGGTCGCGCTGGCACGACCCGGCTTTGGCGACGCCCGCTGGTCGTTTCTATACAAATCGCGCGACACCGACTACGCCGGCGCCCAGCCGGCACCTGGGCAGATCGCGGCGGCGAATCGGCGGATGCGCGGGGCGCCGGTCTCGGACATCCACGGGCCGTTCATCCACGCTCCGGTGTGGGGCTGGGAGGTCGCGACCTACTTCTGGTTCGGCGGGGTGGCCTCCGGCGCGGCGTTCGTCGCGCTTGCGTGCGACACGGCTGGCGACCACCGCTCCGCCGCGATCGCGCGCAAGGTCGCACTGGGTGCCGTCGCCCCGGCGCCCATCCTCTTGATCGGTGATCTCGGCCGACCCGAGCGGTTCCTGAACATGACGCGGATCTTCAAGCCGCGCTCACCGATGAACACGGGCGCCTGGTGCCTGCTCGCATTCAGCGGCTCGAGCGCGCTGGCGGTGGCGGCGGACCTGGCCGGCCGGGCGAAGGCGGCGCGCGCGCTGGGGGCGCTCACGGCGCTGTTCGGTAGCTACCTGGGGTCCTACACGGGCGTGCTGCTCGCGTGCACCGCGGTCCCGGTGTGGTCCCTGAGCCGCTCCGTCCTCGGTCCAACCTTCATCGCCACCGCGACCGCAAAGGGCGCGGCCGCGACGCGCCTTGTGCTGGTAGCAAGCGGCCTACCAGACGGTCACCCGACCCGCAGGGCGCTCGGCACGCTCGAGGCCGCCGCAATGCTCGCGGAGCTCTCGCTGTCGGCGGTGAACGAGCGGAAACTGGGAGATGCCGGCGAGGCGTTCCGCCGCGGGGGCTCCGGGGCCCTGTTCCGCATCGCCAAGAGCCTCGTCGTGCTCGGGCTGTCGTTGCAGGTGGTCGCGCGACGCACGGGTCCGCGCGCCGACGACCTCGCGAGCATCATGTATCTCGCGGGTGGTCTGGCCTTCCGGTTCGCCTGGGTCCACGCCGGAAAGGCCTCTGCCGAGGACGACGGCGCCGTGGCGGCGATGGGCCGCGGCCGGCGCGCGCCGCACCTGCAGGCATGGCAAAAGCGCGCCGTGTCGGTCCGGCGCTCACCGCTGCCGCTGCCAGAAACGGTGAGAAGAGCCTACGGGGAAGCCGTCAGGCGCACCAGCCTCGCAATTGAGCGGCGGCTGCGGCGTTCCACTCACGCGACCAGGTAGGTCTCGTAGATGACGCCGGCGGCCTGGCGGCCGGCGACACTGACGAAGATGCCCTTGTTGAGCCAGTCGAGATCGGGGGCCGCCGTCTCGATCTCGGTCGAGGCGCGGAACGTGTACTCGCTCGGGTCGACGTCCTCCCCACGACCGAGGCGCTCGAGCACCTCCCGGCTGCCGTGGCGGATGCTCTGTGACCGGACGTAGATGAGATCCCCGCTGTCGGTCTGAAGGATGTAGCGGATGTCGCCGAGCGCGGTGCCATCCGGTAGGAGAATCTGCCAGTCGGCGCTCGCGCCCGGGAGCAGCGTGCCGCTCATCTCGGGACCGCTGAATGTCCCGCCTGTCAAAGGCACCACGCGCCGGTGGCCTTGTGCCGTATCCCCGAGGTCCAGCGGCGGGGCGAGAGTCGCCTCCAGGCGGTAGACCTGCCTCAGGCGAGGGTCGGGGAGATGACGGCTCGCGGTTGCGTCCTCGCGGGGACCGAGAACGTACTGCCGGGCTGCCGGATCATTGGGATGGGGCTCCAGCGGGGTGACGGTGACGTGCATCCAGTCTCGGAGCGGGAGAGCGTCCAGAAGAGTGACGAGCTGCGGTTCGCTGCCGGCACGGTAGAGACCAAGGGACTTGCTCTCGTCCGGCGTGGCGGGTGGTCTCCAGAGCCGCACGAGGTGCCCCTCGTCAACCAGCTTGGCTGCGGCAGACGCCTCGGCGTCCTCGCGTCGGTTGACCTCAGACTCAGAGGTTCCCACCGGAACATTTACGTCGAACTCGACTAAGAACTCCATGGTTGCATCTCCTCGGGGAGGGGTTTCTGACGTGGTGGATCAACTTACGGTCGCGCTTGCGCACCCTGGTCGCGTCCGTGCAATCCCCGGGTAAGTGCCCTGGTCGGGGACACGGCGCCCTCGGCGACTCGGCGGGAACCGTTGCACGACTGGATCTCGGCCCCGGCCGGACCCTTCGCGCCAGCTATCGTCCCCTCTGGTTAGACGGCCGAAGGTTAGACCGCGGCCGCTGCACATGCCTAAGCTCAAACACCGCTCTACAGCGTCGCGTGAACCCAGGCCGGCGCTCGAGGGGATCGGGGTCTGGGCCCGGTTCAAGCGCCTGACGCAGCTCAGCTGGCCGAAGACGTTCCCGATCGTCCAGTTCCCCAACGCCCCGTTGATCATCGCCTTCGTCGCGGGTGAGATCGCAGGCATCACCCATGGTGCAGGCCGCGCCGACGCCAGAGCCGTCTCGTATCTAGCGCTGGCGATCTGGGCCTACCTGGAGCTCGTCTACGGAGTCAACTGGTTCCGGCACCTGCTCGGTCTGGCATATGTGATCTCGACGGCAGCCCACCTCGCCCGAGCGCTGCACCACTGATCAGACCCCAGGTCCTCTCGCGGCAGTTCGTGCTCCCGGCCCTTGGCCGAGGCTCGATGCGTCGCTTCTGGGCCTACCCTCTCTTGGATGCCAGCGCCCCAGCTGATTGACCGGCCGGCTTCGGCTTCGGCTTCCACTTCCGCTTCCGCGGACATCGCGGGCCAGCGCCGCACGACGATCGTGTCGATTGCGGCCGCGCTGTTCCTGATGGTGCTGATGCTCGGGACCGGCATCGTGACCGGAAGTCTGGGCCTGGTGTCGTCCGGCATCGAGTCAACCGGAGACGTTGCCGCTGCGGTCGTAACGTTTTTCGCGGTGCGGCTCGGCTCGCGTCCGGCGGATGAGTCACACCCCTACGGGCATCGTCGGGCCGAGAACCTGTCTGCATTGGCCGAGGCGACGATCCTGCTCGCCGGCGGCATCGTCGTCGTGGTCGAGGCGATCGGCCGGCTGACAGGAGGCGGTGGCTCACTCGAGGCCCGCTGGTACGTGTTCGCCGTGATCGGCGTGGCGATCGTGGTCAACATCAGTCGAGCGCTCGTATCGCAGCGCAACGCGCGCCGGTATCAGTCGACAGCGTTGCGCGCCAACTCGTTTCACTTTGCGGGCGATATCGCGGGATCGATCGCGGTTCTCGTCGGATTGATCCTGGTCCGGGCCGGATTCGAGGACGGCGACGCAATCGCCGCGCTGATCGTCGCGATGATCATCTTCGCGGCCGCCGGCCGACTGCTGTTCGAGAACACTCAGGTGTTGATGGACAGCGCACCGGCGGCAGCTCAAGCGATCGCCCGTGACGCCATCGCCGCGCTTGCCCCCGAGATCGAGCTGCACCGGCTCCGGCTGCGCGAGTCCGCCGGGCGCTATTTCGCCGACGTGGTCGTGGCGGTGCCACCCGGCCGGGCCGTGATCGAAGCTCACGCCGCCGCCGATGAAGTCGAGCAGGCCGTCGAACGAGTGCTTCCGAACAGCGACGTCGTCGTGCACATCGAACCCCGCCGGCGCGGACTCACCCTCCGCGATCGAGTGCTCGCGATCGCGCTGGGCGACCCGGCGGTCAGCGAGGCGCACGACATCACGATCTTCGAGCACGGCGACCACGTCAGCGTCTCGCTGCACCTCAAGCTCCCCGCCGACGCCACCCTACGGGAGGCGCACGAAGTCGCCGAGCGCGTCGAACACGCGATCTGCGGCCTGCCGCGCGTCAGCGATGTCCGCACCCACCTCGAGCCACTCGAACAGCCGCTCGCCGCCGATACGTCTGCGCGGAGCGATGACCCCCGGACCGTGGACACGATCAGGTCGATCGTCCACGACCGGACCGGGTCGACCGCTCACGACGTCCGGCTGCTGCCCACCGAGACCGGGAGCGTCCTGTTCATCACGGTTCCAGTCGGAGCGACGGCGTCTCTCGCTGACGCGCACCAGATCGCCGGCGATCTGGAGGAAGCCCTTCGCGAAAGGCTCCCGGAGCTCGCCGACGTCGTCGTGCACACCGAACCCTGACCCAGCGTGAGTCGTTCAGAGGGCGACTTGCGAGCCCATGATCACGGTGCGGTCGCTCGGCAGCCCGAAGTGATCGATCGCGCTCGACGCGTTGCGGGCCATCGCGATGAACAGGTTCTTTCGCCAGCGCCGCATGCCCGGATCGTCGGTTGGCGTGATCGTGATCCTGGAGACGAAGTACGAGGCGTGCTCGAGATCGAGGTTGCGCTCGATTAGGCCCTGCTTGCGGGCTTGCGCGAGCGCCTCGGGGATGTTGAGCTTGTCGTGGTAGCCGAAACGCGCGGTCAGATGGACGACCTTGAAGCGGCCGCGGCCGAGCACCTCGATAGCGCACCGGTCGAAGGTCTCGACGTGCGGAATGCTGACCGTGTCGACCGAAACGATCACGACCTTCTCGGGAAGCGTGTGCGTGTGCTCGACGTCGGCACGGAGCGCCAGCGGGGTCGTCTCCTTGTCGCGACAGAGGAACACCGCGACGCCGGGAGTCCGGACCAATGGCGGCTGCGCCGTGTCGAGACCATCGAGGAAGTCGTCCAGCGGTCCCTCTTGGGCGACGCGATTGCGGGTGACGATCACCTGGCCGCGACGCCAGTTGATCATCACGATCGACATCACGAGTGCGATCACCAATGGCAGCCAGGCGCCGTGCTCGACCTTCGCGATGTTCGCGCTGAAGAACGCGACCTCCACGGTCAGGAACAACACCGCGATCGGCGCCAGTTTCCGTTTCGCCGTACCCCACAGCAGGCGGGCGACGGCGAGGAACAGCAGGGTGTTGAGGATGAACGTTCCCGTCACGGCGACGCCATAGATGTCGCCCAGCTTGTTGGAGGAGCGGAACACGAGCGTCAGCGTGAGCACCCCGACGCACAGCAGCCAGTTGATGACCGGAACGTAGATCTGACCCTCGACCGTGGAGGTGTGCATGACTCGCAGCCTCGGGAGGAAGCCAAGCTGCATGGCTTGCTTGGCCACGGAGAACGAGCCCGAGATCACGGCTTGGGAGGCGATCACCGTTGCGACGGCGGCGAGCACGACCATCGGCCATAGGGCCCAGTGCGGGACCATCTGGTAGAAGGGATTGAACGTGCTCGCGTCCTTCGCGAGGCCCGGGTTATGGAGGATGAAAACTCCCTGGCCAAGGTAGTTGAGCACGAGCGCCGGTAGCGCGAGGCCGAACCAGCCCATGCGGATCGGGGACGCTCCGAAGTGGCCCCGATCGGCGTACAGCGCCTCGGCGCCCGTCACCGCCAGCACCACGCCACCGAGCACGAGATAGCCGGCGGCGCCGTGATCGATGAAGAACCGAACGGCCCAGGTCGGGGAAAGCCCCTGGAACACCGCCGGGTCCTTGACCACCTGGCTGAGCCCGATCAGCCCGATCACCACGAACCAGACGAGGAGGATCGGTCCGAACAGCCATCCGATCGTTCCCGACCCGAATCGCTGCAGGACGAACAGACCGAGCAGGATCGCGACCGACAACGGCACGACCAGGTGAGCGAGCGCCGGCGTGGCGACCTGAACCCCCTGGATCGCACCGAGCACCGAGATCGCGGGGGTGATCATGCCGTCACCGAAGAACAACGCAGCGCCGAAGATCCCGAGCGTCACCAGCAGCGCTCCGTGGACGACCCGGTTGCGTTGCAGCAGCGCGGTGAGCGCCATGATTCCCCCGTCGCCGCGGTTGTGCGCGCGCATGATGAAGCCCGCGTACTTGATCGAGACGACGACCATCAGCGCCCAGAAGATCAACGACGCGATCCCGTATACGGTCGCGGGCGTGATGTGCGCCGTGGCCTTGTACGAGCTGAAGATGACCTGATCGGTGTAAAGAGGGCTGGTGCCGAGGTCCCCGTACACGACCCCAAGCGCACCGAGCGCCAGCACCGCCCGCCCCGCGTGGGTGATCACGTCCCGGTTGGAATCGGCCAGCGCCGCGAACTTCTTGCGCGCGGCCTCCGACTCCTGAGCATGCGCGCTCTCCGCCGGCGGGGCGACGTAACCGAGCTTGTGGGCCGCCTCGTTGTAGCTCCGCCTCACCCCGCTCGATCCCGACGATGCGTCGGGATCATCCCGCGCTGGCGCCTCGGTCTTGTGCGCGGCCTTGTGGAAGCTGCGACGGCGCGATGTGGTCATGCCAGCGCCTCCCGGCCGACGCGAACCGGGTCGTGTCGCGCGGGAGGTTCGAGCGCGGCGGCCGCCGCGCGTAGCTGGCTTCCGAGCGCCCCGGGCTCGGTGGGCCGGTACAGCGGGCCGGCGCCGTCGGTGAGCAGCGACTCGAGCAGCGCGACGCCCTGGGCGCTGACCGGCTCGGCGGCACGCAGCCGGCGGTCCAGAGTCGCGAGCACGGTACGCGCCGCGATCACCTCCCGCCGGTCCGTCCGAACCGCCGCGCTGAAGCCATGACTGGTGGCCTCGGCATCGCGGACCGCTCTCGCCAGCCCGGCCGCCACCCGCGCGCGGTAACGCTCACCGGTGAGCCGCTGGCTCCTGATCGCGAGGAGTGCGCTGGTGCCCGGACTTGCGCCCGCAGCCAGCTGACGGTCAAGCTCGGGGGCGCGCCAACGGGCGATCACCGCGAGACGGATCCGCGACCACCAGCCCCCACTCCGGCGGAGCGAGAGGGGCTGATACGAAATGCGCTGGAGATCGGCAACAGACATGTGAGATAGATCCACCTCACATGCTGGACGAGCCTCCGTCAATGCGACGATAAGAAACTGCCGCCCACCGTCAAGATTTCGTCAACGGCCCGCTGTGGCCGCGGGGTACGATGGCCGCGTGGACGAGACGCTGACCGTTCCCGGCGCCGCGGCAACAGTGTTGCGTCGGTGACGGCGCCCGTGTCGTCGGGTACCCGGACCCTGTTCGGCGTGGGCGCGGTGGTGCACAGCGCCGACGGGCTCGTACTGGTCGGGAGGCGGCGCGCCGAGGCTGGGGCACCGCTCGCCGTCCCCGGGGTAAGCCCGAGGCCGGCGAGACCGTAGAGGAGTGCGCGGTCAGGGAGTTCGCCGAGGAGACCGGACTGGTTCTCGACCGGAGCGCGGTGCGCACGTTTGCGTGCGTGCTCGTGCCGGGGGCGAGGTCTCGTGGGTCGTGGCGGGTGTGGAGGGCTTCCTCGCGGTTCGCGCGGCCGACGCAGCCGCGCGGGAGCTCGAACCGGACAAGTTCGGCTCGTTTCGATGGATCGATCCCGACGCTACGGGCGCTGGAGGACCGGTTTGCCGCCGGTACCGCGACCGCGTGGCAGTTCGCACGCGCCCTGCACGAGATGTGGGGGGTGGTGCCGGCCGAGATCGCGCGGCGGGCGTTCACCGCCGCGCCACTGCTCTCGAACATCCGTGAGGTCGTGGCGGACATCCACCGCCGCGACGAGCGAGCCTGTCTGATCACGATGTCGCCCGACTACTTCGCCGAGCTGTTCCTCGAGTTCGGGTTCGACAGCGTGTTCGCTTCCCGATTCCCGCGCTCGCCAGAGATCCCGCTCGACGAGTCGGCGATCCTCAGTCCGGAGGACAAGCCGCGCCTGGCAGCCCGGTTCTGCGACGAGCACGGCCTCGAGATTCGTGACGCCGTCGCCTACGGAGACTCGCTGTCCGATGTGTTCCTGTTCGGGGAGGTCGGGTTCCGCGTGTCGGTCAACGCCGGCGACCCAATCGCCACGCAGGACGTCGCCTGAGAGATGATGTTGGGGTCCTTGGCAACCCCGACTCGGAGGCCCGAGCATGGAAACGACAGCAGCAGTCCTGTGGGAGTACGGCGGCGACTGGGAGCTCGATGAACTGACGCTGGACGATCCGAGGGAAGGGGAGGTGCTCGTCAGCCTTGCCGCCTCCGGCCTCTGCCATTCGGACGAGCACGTCCGTGTCGGCGACCTGCCGATGGAATCGCTGCCCGCGATCGGCGGCCACGAAGGGGCCGGGGTAGTCCAGCAGGTGGGTCCCGGCGTGAAATCGGTCGCCGAGGGCGACCACGTGGTTCTGAGTTTCGTTCCGTCGTGCGGGCGATGCCATTGGTGCTCGATCGGCCGCCAGAACCTATGTGACCTCGGCGCCGGGATCCAGATCGGTCTACAGCAGGACGGCACCAGCCGCCATCACGTTCGCGGCCAGGACGCGCGGCTGATGTGCATGCTCGGGACGTTCGCGCCACTCACGGTCGTCCACGAGAACTCGGTGGTCAAGATCGACGACGACATCCCGCTCGATAAGGCGGCATTGGTGGGCTGCGGGGTCACCACGGGATTCGGAACGGCGGTCTACGGGGCGGAGGTCTCCGCCGGGGACACCGTCGTCGTATTCGGCATCGGCGGCGTCGGCGCCAACGCCGTGCAGGGAGCGCGGATCGCCGGCGCCACTCGGATCATTGCGATCGACCCCGCGCCGTTCAACCGCGAGCAGGCGGGGCGGTTCGGCGCAACCCACATGTTCGCCTCAGCGGAGGAGGCACTCGAGCCGATCGCCGACATGACCCGCGGAATGATGGCCAACTCGGCGCTCGTGACCATCGACGTCACCACCCCGAAGGTCGTCGGCGACGCCGTGTCGGTCGTCGGGAAGCTGGGCAAGGTGGTGCTGACGTCGCTGCCGCCGATGACGGCCGTTGGGGCCGACATATCGCTGGGCGAAATGATCGTGTACGAGAAGCAGATCATCGGCTGCCTGTTCGGACACGCCAACCCGCGCGCCGACATCCCGAAGCTCCTGTCGCTCTATCGCGACGGCACGCTGATGCTCGACGAGCTCGTGACCCGCACGTACACCCTCGACCAGATCAACGATGGGTACGAGGACATGCGCACGCATCGCAACATCCGCGGCCTGATCCACTACGAATAGCCGCGCCACCGGATAGGAGATCGAATCGTGTTCCGTGCCGAAGTGGTCGGGTCGATGCTGCGCCCTTCGTATCTGAAGGAGGCTCGCGGCGCATTCGAGGCCGGCGAGATGCCGGTCCGGGAGTTCAAGCGGCTAGAGGACCGCGCGGTCGATCAGGTGATCGCCACGCAGGAGGGCGCGGGCGTCGAAGTGATCACGGACGGCGAGATGCGGCGGTTCCTGTTCATGGGCCCGATCACCGAGACGGTGTCGGGAATCGAGCTCGTCGAGCGCGGCACCGCGATGCCGTGGGCGTCCCCCGAGGGCGAGACCGAATGGGTGGCGCCGGCCGCGGTGACGTCGAAGCTCGTGAAGAAGCGCTCGCTGGTATGCGAGGAATACAGCTACGCGCGCGCTCGGGCCCGGCTGCCGTTGAAGGTCACGGTGCCGAGCCCGCTCGTGCTTTACGGGTTCTGGAGCACCGAGTACTCGACCGGCGCGTATTCGGACCCGTTCGAGATGTTCGCGGACGCGGCCGCGGTCGGCCGCTCGGAAATCGAGGAGCTGGTGGCGCTCGGCTGCGAGTACATCCAGGTCGACGCGCCCGAGCTGGCGACGCTCGTCGACCCGCGGGTCCGCGATTGGACGCAGGCCCAGGGCATGCCGGCGGAGCGGATGCTGACTGACGGGATCGACCTGATCAACGGGATGGTCGAGGGCATCTCGGGCGTGCGGCTCGCGATTCACCTGTGCCGCGGCAACAACGCCGGGCTGTGGATGGCGAGCGGCGGCTATGACTACATCGCGGACGCGCTGTTCGAGCGGGCCACGGCGTTCGACGCGTTCCTGCTCGAGTACGACGATCCCCGCTCGGGCTCATTCGAGCCGCTGACGCAGGCCCCGCAGGACAAGCAGGTCGTCCTGGGGCTGGTGTCGACGAAGAGCCCGCTCGTCGAGACGGTCGACGAGATCACGGCCCGGATCGAGGAAGCGGCGAGGTCGTTCCCGCGCGAGCAGCTCGGCGTGTCGACCCAGTGCGGCTTCGCCTCGGTCGCGTTCGGTAACCCGATCACCGAGGAGGCCGAGGCGCAGAAGCTGCGTCTCGTCGCCGAGGTGGCCGGCTCCGTCTGGGGGTAGGCGGAAGCGGTCGTCCCACCTCGATGGCTGGTGTCACGCCGGCACGAGCAGCGTCGTCGGGTCTGACATCACCCGCTCGATCGCGTGGATGGCGCCACCCTGCGCGGCCGCCGTGAACCCGAGCGTCGAGGTCGCCAGCTGCGGTGTCTCGCCGGCGCCGGCGAGCGTCCCGGCCTCGAGCGCCTGCTGGGCAGCGGGGAGGATCCAGTCGCCGAGGTGGGCGAAGTAGCCGCCGAGGATGATCACCTGCGGGTCGAACAGGTTGGCCAGATTCGCGGCGCCGAGCCCGATCCATCGTCCGAGCTCTGCCAGAACTTCGAGCGTGCGCGCGTCGCCGGCGCGGGCGCGCCTGACGAGCGGCTCGATCTTACGCTCGGGCGGGGTGTCGCCACGGGGGCGCTGCCTCGCCGACTGAAGCAGCGCGTTCAGGCCGATGCACGCCTCCCAGCAGCCACGCCGGCCACATCCGCACAGAGGTCCGTCGGGCATGACGTTCATGTGTCCGACCTCGCCGCCGTAGCCGCGGGTGCCGAGTAGCGGCTGACCGCCCACGATGATCCCGCCGCCGATCCCGACCTCGCCCGTGACGTACACGAGATTCGGCGTCCCCGCCCACTCGCCCGAGCGGTATTCGGCGATCGCCGCGAGGTTCGCGTCGTTGCCGACGTGGACCGGGGTGGCGCCGAGGCGCAGCGCTCGCCGCAGCGGCTCGGCGACGGCGACGTCGCGCCAGCGGAGGTTGGGGGCCTCGGCGACGACCCCGGCGGCGACGTCGACGAGTCCGGGCACGGCGACCGTGAGGCCGGCGAGGACCGGAGCCGGGTGCCCCCGCCGCGAGCTCAGGCGACGGCGCGTCCGCCGGCACAGGTCCGCCAGCGCGGCGATACACGCGTCCGGGCCGACGCTCGCGTCGAACGCGCGGCGCTCGCGGAGCACCTCACGGCCGGCTAGGTCGATGACCAGCACCGACAGGTAGTCGACGTTCACCTCGGTCCCGATCGCCATCACCCCATCGCCAAGCTCGAGCCGGGTGCTGGGCCGGCCGGCGCGACCGCCTCCGTCGCGGCCGGTCTCGCGCACGACCCCTAACTCGATCAGCTCCGCGACCAGACGCGACACCGTGGCCCGGGTCAGCCCGGCGCGAGCAGCGACCCCGGCTCGGGAGTCGGGGCCGACGGTCGCGAGGTGGCGGAGCACCACCTCGAGGTTGTTGCGGCGGATGTCGTTGTGTCCTGCGCGTTGCGGGATCACCGAAGCGCTTGACACTGGGTATGACGCTGGGTATATGTTTTGCATCGATTCAAAACATTCCGGCCGGGCCGCCCCAGTCTAATGCCGCGGCGGCCGTGGCCCGGACATCTCCCGGCGGGCGGCCCAGGACGGCTCCCGACGGTCAGGCGCGGACACGCTTTCACCTCCCCGAACAACCATGCAAACGCTCGACCATCCACCGAGACCGGCGCCGAGATCCGTTCCGAGCGGCCGCTCGGGGACGATCGGCGTGCTCAGCCTCGACCCTACGCCGTACGGCAAGACCCCCGCGCTCCTCGGAATACAACGCGCGACGCGCGATCGCGATTACCTCGTGAGCATCGTCAGCGTGCTGTCCCCGAGGCCCCGTGCGCTGCGCGTCGCGGTCGAGCGGTTGCGCCGACTCGCCGTCGAGGGGATCCTCGTCGTCGCTGCGCAGCCCGCCGCGATCGACGTGCTCGCCGAGCTGTCGGCGGACCTCCCCGTCGTGGTCGTCGGCTCGGGGCCACAGGAGCTGCTGCCGGCGGTCGCGATCGACAACTACTCGGGGGCCGCGGCGGCGACACGTCATCTGCTCGAGCTCGGTCATCGGACCGTGTTTCACATCGCGGGCCCTGCCTACCGCAAGGACCCCGGGCCACGTTTTGCCGGATGGCGAGACACGCTGGTGGCGGCCGGCGTGGACATTCCGCTGCCGATGGTCGGCGACTGGAGCGCCGAGGTGGGGTATGAGCTCGGGTGCCGGCTGGCCGGGCGGCGCGAGGTCAGCGCGATCTTCGCCGCGAACGACCAGATGGCGCTGGGCGCGCTGCGGGCGCTGTCCGAAGCCGGGCGCCGCGTGCCGCACGATGTGAGCGTCGTCGGGTTCGACGGCATCCCCCAGGGAGAGTTCTTCAATCCGCCGCTGACGACCGTCCGGCAGAACTTCACCGAGATGGGTCGGCGGAGCCTGGAGCTGCTCCTGAGCGAGATCGCGGCAGGACGGCACGTCCGGATTCACGAGACGATCGCGGCGGAGCTGATCCTCCGCGCCAGCACCGCCGTGGCCTGCTGATCACGGCCGCCGAAACCGAATTCTTACGGAGTTCCGAGGAATCATCGAACTTCCTCTTCGTTGCGCGCGCGATCCTGGCTGGGTCTCGGAAAGGAACCTTGCCATGACCACGATCCTCATTCTGAACGCAGCCTCATCGCTTGTGGCCGTCGCCGGCATCGGCGGTTTTTTTGCTCTCGCTCAGCGGCGAGCCCGCCGGCGCGCCGCGGTGCAGGTGCTGTACGTGACGAGAGCCGGGACCAGCGGTCTGCCTGGCCGCTGAGCTCCGGCCCGCAACGAGTCTCCTCCCCAAGGAGAACCGGCCGGGACCGCCGGCAAGGACACGCCGGCAACGGACACGCCAGGTCCGAGCGGAGGCGACGTTTGCCTCCGCTCGGACCGATCCCTTAGCGTTGCCCCGTAACCGAGCCTGGAGGTCGCATCGATGCCGCGCACGCACCACCTGCCCGACGAGCAGGTCCACTTCACGTGGGACACGGGAACGAGCCGCGGCTCGTCGTCGACTCGGGCGACACCGTCGTGGTCTGGACGCGCGACGTCAGCGACAACCAGATCGGCCCCGACTCGGACACGAGCGTGATCGCCGGCCTGGACTGGGATCGCGTCTACCCGCTGTGCGGACCGATCGGGGTCCAGGGCGCCGAGCCTGGCGACACGCTTGCGATCGAGGTCCTCGACATCCACACCCAAGGGTGGGGCTGGACGGCGGTGCTGCCTGGGCTGGGCCTTCTCCCCGAGGACTTCCCCGACGCGTACCTACGGATATTCGACCTCTCCGAGGGTGACGTCGCGTACATGCGCGACGACATCGCGATTCCCCTCGAGCCATTCTTCGGAACGATGGGCGTGTGCCCCGCCGGCGCGTCGGCCGTGCCGGTGATGCCGCCGGGGATCTTCGGCGGGAACATGGACACGCGCCAGCTCGTGCGCGGGTCGACGCTGTATCTGCCGGTCCAGGTCGAGCAGGCGTTGTTCTCCTGCGGCGACGCTCACGGCTGCCAGGGGGACGGCGAGGTGTGCGTGACCGGCCTCGAGGCCCCGATGTTCGCCGCGCTCCGGTTCACGCTCGACAAGGGCCGCTCGATCCCGAGCCCGCAATACCGCACCCCGGCGCCGCTCACCCGGCGCGTGGACTCGGCGCCGTTCTACGGCACCACCGGCGTCGGGGGCGATCTGTACGTCGCCGCGCAGGATGCCGTGCGCGCGATGGTCGATCACATCGCGACGAGGTACGACCTCGGTCGCGAGGACGCCTACCTGCTGTGCAGCCTCGCGGTCGACTTGAAGATCTCCGAGATCGTCGACGCCGGTCAGTACATCGTCAGCGCGCTCCTGCCCGAGGCGATCTTCGCCGGGTGACCGGGCAGGTCAGGATCGGGTCGACGCCGGCTCGAGCTGCGGGATGACGTCTGTGATCAAAAGCTCGAGCGTCCGCTTGGATTCCTCGAACGTCATGTCGCCGGTCGGGAACATGAAGCAGATGTAGTCGACCATCCCGTCGTCGAGCAGCGCGCCGACCCGCTCGACGATCTGCGGCGGGGTGCCGGAACCGATCTGGATGGCCGGCTCCATGTTCGCGTGGATCGCGCGCAGCGGACCCTGCGCGTCGTAGCAGTCCTGCTCTGACAGCTTGAGGTGGTCGTACCGATGGGCGTCGTGGGTGCGGCGTACGAGCCCCTCCATGCCGCGCCGGGCGACGTCGCGGGCCTCGGTCTCGGTGGGCGCTATCGACAGCAGCATGCTGTAGCCCACGCGGGGCTCGGAATCCGCTCCGTCGAAGCGGATTTCGTCGCCCTTGTGGTCATCCCATGCCTTGAGGTAGTGCTCGTAAGCCGCCTCGCTGATCTTCCCGGGCCACATCAGGCTCATCCCGTGCTGACCCGCGGTCTGCGGGCTGCCGGGGTACCAGAACGGAATCCTGTCCTGGAGCGGCTTGGTCGACATCGGCATTGTCGGGAAGTCGAAGAACGTGCTGTGCTCGCTCGAGATCTCGCCGGAGGCGAGCGCGTGCTCGATGATCCCGAGCACGTCGGTGAAGCGGTCGCGCGACTCCCACCAGTCCCGACCGAACCAGTAGTGCTCGATCGGGACCGCGCCGCGACCGACCCCGAACTCGAGCCGGCCACCGGTGAGCTGGTCGAGTACGCACATGTCCTCGATGATCCGCACCGGGTGGTGCATCGGCAGCAGCTTGACCATCGGCCCGAGTCGGATGTTCTCGGTCACCTGGGAAGCGGCGGCGATGAACAGCTCTTGGCCCGGAGCCATGCACAGCCCGCTGCCGTGGTGCTCGGCCAGGTGGTAGCCGGCGAACCCGGCGGCGTCGGCCATCTTGATCAGCGTCAGCCTGTCCTGGAACAGCCGGCTCGTGGGCGTGCCGGGGATGTCCTCGATGTGGTCGAAGATCCCGAACTTCTTCGCGATCACCGATGGGACCCTAACGACTTACGCGACGAGCCGAAGTAGCGCGGCGGTGGCCGCGGCGCCGAGCGCGACGATCACGAACGGAGCCTTGCGCCATACGAGCACGGCGGCGACCAGCAGCGCCGGCGTGCGCGCGTCGAGCACGAACCGCTGTCCGGTGCCGAACGCCTGGACGACGATCAGCGCCGCCAGCACGGGGACGACCACGATCTCGAGCGACCAGCGCTCCGAGGCCTCGCGATCGAGCCGCTCGCCGAGCACGAGCCCGAGCGCCTTGAGCGCGTACGCCGACGCGCAAAGGGCGAGCACCGGCCACCAGCTCATCGGCGCGCCCCTTTTCGGCGACTCGACCCGACCAGCACCGGGACGGCTGCGAGCGAGGCGGCGATGATCGGCACGCCCGCTGGCGTGATCGGCAGCAGCGCGGCGGCGATGAGCGCGCCGGTGATCCCGACGCGGACCGCGTGGCGACCGCGCAGCTGCGGCGCGAGCAGCGCCAGGAACACCGCGGGGAACACGGCGTCCATGCCGTAGTCGCGGGGGTTGCCGAGGCCGCGCCCGGCGACCGCGCCGGCCAGGGTCCCGAGGTTCCACGCCGTGAACAGGCACAGCGCGGTCAGATCGAACGCACGGCGCTTGGCCACCAAGGTCGGCTGGGCGTGGGCCATCGCGGTGGTCTCGTCAACGACGAGCTGCGCCCGCAGCGCGCGCTTGGGCGCGGTGCCGGACACGACTCCCTTCAGGCTGAACGCGTACAGCGCATTGCGTCCGGCGAGCAGCAGCGCCGGCGGCAGGGCGCCCGCGACGCCGCCGCCCGCGGCGATCACCGACGTGAACGTCAGCTGCGAGGCGCCGGTGAAGCACACCAGCGACATCACGCACGTCTGCGCGATGCTGAACCCGGCAGCGACCGACAACACGCCGAACGAGACCGCGTACACGGCGGTGGCAACCCCGATCGAGAGCGCATTCCTGACGATCTGGTCGCCGGCGTTCTTGACGATGTGCTCACGCCACATGGTTGAGGCATTGTCTCGCGATCTGGTCGGCAGATGGCTGCGAATACACCCGCCCAGGGCGCGAACCTGGCAATATCCAGCTATGGATTCAATCGACCGCGCAATCATCGACGAGTTGAGGCGCGACGGGCGGTTGTCGAACGTCGAGCTGGCGGTGAGGGTGAACCTGTCCCCCTCACCCTGCCTTCGCCGCGTCCGTGCGCTGGAGGAGTCCGGGGTGATCCGCGGCTACCACGCCGACATCGAGCCGAGCGCGATCGGGCGGGGGCTCGAGGTGTCGGTACTCGTCGAGCTGTCGCTCAAGGATCGCAAGACCGTCGAGGCGTTCGAGGAGCAGATCGGGGCGTTCGACGAGGTGCTCGAGTGCCGGCGCATGTTCGGCCTCCCCGACTACGTCATCCGCGTGGGGGTCGCCGACACCGACGACTACGAGCGCTTTTATATGAACAAGCTCGCCGAGTTGCCGGGCGTCACCCGCGTCAACTCGCAGTTCACGATGAAGCTCGTCAAAGCGGCGACGCCGAGCGCGAGCCCGGGTCGCTGACCGACTGCCGAGCGAGACTTACTTACTGCCGTAGACCCGCTCCATCAGCGCGGTGTCGCCGGCGCTCTGGAACTTGACCAGCTTCCCGTCCCGGAACGTGAGCACGTCGGCGGTGTCGGCCTCGCCACCCTCGATCGTCGTGTGCGTGAGGACTACGACGCGCGCCTCGTCGGAGAACCAGAACTGCGGCGTCGTGGTGAATCCCTTCTCGGCGAACTTGGCCCACAGCGCGCCGACCGCTTCCTTGCCGCGCGCTACCCCGCTGATCGCGCTGTTTCCCGGCGTGATCCACTCGATATCGTCGGCGATGGCCTCCATCGCCCCCGCGGCGTCGCCCGCCGAGAACGCGGCATACGCCCGCTTCGCCGTCTCGACATTCTGCTCGCCCGCCATCGAACCACCCCTTTCCTCTCCTAGACGCGCGTCGCGCGCCCTGACCAGGCGACCCTAACACCTCCGCGGCCGGCGGCCCGAGGATCGGGGGAGACGATGCGCGGGACGGCGCGGCTCACCCGGTGACGGGGCCGAGAGCGGCGCGGAATGCCTTCAGATCCTTGACGTGCTCGGAGTTGACGCCGGCCACGCAGTCGGCGTAGACCACGCCTGCCGCCGTCCCACCCTCGAACACGTCGGAGGCGCTCAGGCAGTACGCGCGGCGGTAGGTGAGCCAGGCGTTGTGACCGGCGATGAACCGGCGACGAGCGGCGGCGTCGAACAGCCTTCCGAAGATCGCCACGTTGAGCGCGTCGATCTTGCCGTCGCTGGCGAGAATCCGCTGCTCAACGCAGCCCTCCATCTCAAGCGTCGTGCGATGGCCCGGCGCCCCCGTGCACGGCAGCGGTGTGAACGGCTCATGGATGACGGGCGGCGAGAGCTTGGCGGTGCGGGCCGTAGCTGCACCGGCCGGCGCGGCCGCCAGCAGGACGGTCGCCGCGGCGAGCACGAGCGAAACGAAGAATCTGTTGGGCATGTCGTCTCCAACTGTTCCGGGTTGCCGATGGCGGGCCTAACCTAGCGAACGCCACGGCAGTGATCGCCCCGGTACCGTCTCGCGGAATGAGCACGTCCGGAGGCACCCATCGCGTGGTCGTTGTCGGCGGAGGCTTCGGCGGTCTCCAGGCCGCGTTGAAGCTCCGCGGCGCACCGGTCGAGGTGACGCTGATCGACCGGCGCAACTTCCATCTGTTCCAGCCGCTGAGCTATCAGGTCGCGACCGGCGCGCTGACCCCCGGCGAGGTCGCCTATCCGCTGAGGGCGATGTTCAAGCGCAACCGCAACGTCCGCGTGCTGCTCGCGGAGGTCGCCGACGTCGATCTCGACGCGCGTCACGTTCGTCTGCGCTCGGTCGGCGAGGTGCCGGCGCCCGAGCCGGTGGCGTACGACACGCTGATCGTGGCCGGCGGCTCGGCATATTCGTACTTCGGTCACGACGAATGGAGCGAGTTCGCGGCTGAGGTCAAGTCGCTCGAGAGCGCCCTTACCGTCAGGAGCCGGATTCTGAGCGCGTTCGAGGCCGCGGAAGCGGAGACCGACCCCGACAGGCGTGCCGCCTGGCTGACGTTCGCGGTCGTCGGGGCCGGACCGACCGGCGTGGAGATGGCCGGTCAGATCGCCGAGCTAGCGCGCGACACCTTGCGCCTCGACTTCGATGAGGTCGACCCGCGGAACGGGCACATCCTCCTGATCGAGACCGCCGATCGGGTGCTGACGAGCTTCCCGCCCTCGCTGTCGGCAAAGGCGCGGCGGTCGCTCGAGCGGCTCGGGGTCACGCCGCTGCTCCGCTCGACCGTCGTCGGGATCGACGCCGAGTCGGTGACCATCGACGAAGGCGCCGGAAGCGCCCGGCGCATTCCGGCTCGCACCGTCGTGTGGGCCGCCGGCGTGACCGCCTCGAAGCTCGGGGCGAGACTAGGGGAGCTGAGCGGAGCCGAGATCGACCGGGCCGGGCGGATCGCCGTCGAGGCCGACCTCACACTTCCCGGCCATCCCGAGGTGTTCGCGCTCGGCGACATGGTTCGGGTTCGCGGCGCCGACGGGTCGGTCGTCACCTACCCGGGGGTGGCGCCCGTGGCCATGCAGCAGGGTCGCTACGCGGCCAGGGTCGTGCGCGACCGGCTCGAGTCCGCCGACACGCCAGCCGTTCCATTACCACGACAAGGGCAACCTGGCGACGATCGGCCGCGGGGCGGCGGTGGCCGAAATCGGGCCGCTCAAGCTCAGCGGCTTCCTCGCCTGGGTCACCTGGCTGGTGGTTCACCTCTGGTACCTCGTCGGGTTCGAGAACCGCATCGTCGTCTTCATCCGTTGGGGGTTCAGCTTCGTCACCCGCGGACGCGGCTCCCGGCTGATCGCGGACGCTGACACGGACGCGAAGGCGACCGGCGGCAACGTCTGAGCTCCGGCGGAGACTTCCGCCCCACGCGCGGCACCGCGCGATGTGCCGGTCGGCCGCTTGAGGCGGTCGGTGATCTCGAGATCGCGGTAGCGTGGTCGCGTGACTCTCGCGGTGCGAGGCGTCTTGGCGCTTGTGGCGCTGTTCACCCTCTGGGGGCATCAATCGCCTACGGCGAACGGGCGATCGAGGCCCCAGCTCGTCGCGCCGGCTGTGTCGAGCCCGCAGCCGGTGATCTCAGCTCCGCGCCGGCCGCGGATCGTGTGGGACCCGATCCCCTTCGGCGCCGAGCGCAGGGCCCAGATGGTCGCCTACGTGCGCCGTCACTACGGCAGCTTCATGCGCCCGACCTGGAGGCTGATCAACCCTCACGTGATCGTCATCCACTACACCGAGTCGCCGACGTTCCAGTCGACCTGGAACACGTTCGCCTCGGACACGCCCGACCCCGAGCTTCACGAGCTGCCGAACACGTGCGCGCACTTCGTGATCGACCGCAACGGCGCGATCTATCAACTCGTCTCGCTCGGGACGATGTGCCGACACACGGTCGGGCTCAACTGGACCGCGATCGGGATCGAGAATGTCGGCTACAGCGACGCCGAGGTCATGGACGATCGGGCCCAGATGACCTCGAACCTGGCGCTCGTGCGGTGGCTGCGGTGCCGGTTCGACATCGAGATCAAGAACGTGATCGGCCACAACGAGAGCCTGTCGAGCCACTACCACCGGGAGGACGTCGTCTCGCTCCGCACCCAGACCCACAGCGATTTCAACCACGCGGACATGCAGGTCTACCGCCGCCGGCTGGGTGCCGCCGGCGGCTGCCCGGCCGTGAAATAGGCATGGCCTACGGCGCGGGTGGCTCAGGCCGGCTCGAGTAGGACGACCGGGATCACGCGGTTGGGGGCACGCCCCTGGTAGGTCTCGTAGCCGTTGTAGTTGTCGTTGACGATCCGCCAGAGCTCGTCGCGCTCGGCGCCCTCGATCACGCGGGACCGGACCGGGATGCGGCGGCCACCGATCTCGACCGCGACCGCGTCGGGATGTGCGCGCAGGTTGTGGTACCAGGCCGGGTGGTGTTCGGCGCCCGCCTTCGAGGCGACGACGACGAAGCCATCACGGTGCGGGGTGTACAGCAGCGGCGTCGTGCGCTCCTGACCCGATCGCGCGCCGCGGGTGTGGAGGAGCAGGATCGGCTGGCCCATCGCCACCTTGACGCGGCCCCGCGTCAGCGGGATCAAGTGGCGGTCGATCGCCGGGAACACGTTGACGAACAGCCACCCGCCGAGCCGCGTCCGCGCCGCGGCCTGGAGGACCTTGTCGAGCTGCGACTTTTCCTGCTGCGGTCGGTAGCCGGAGATTCGGGGACGCTATCAGCGCCGGTCGGGCAGGCCGCCGCGACCGGCGGCAGGATCGGATCTCACGACATCGGCCCGGGGACCGTTTGAGGCGTACGACCGCCCAGCGAAAACACGAGGGATAGCCGATGACAATCACGATCGACGTCGCCACCGACATCCGCGCGCGGATCGATGCGCTCGACTGGGAGCGCCTGCGCGCCGAGCTCGACGACCGGGGCCACGCCGTCACCGTCCCCGTGCTCACCGAGGACGAATGCGACGGCCTGTCCGATCTGTTCGACAGCGGCCGGTTCCGCTCGACGGTCGAGATGGCCCGCTACCGCTTCGGAGACGGACGCTACCGCTACTTCGACCACCCACTGCCCGACACGATCGCGGCGCTGCGCACGTCGTTCTACCGGCACCTGGCGCCGATCGCCAACCACTGGGCCGAGCTGCTGGGCGGCGACGGCCCGCCCTTCCCGCTCGAGCACGACGAGCTACTGCGCCGCTGCCATGCCGCCGGGCAGCGGCGGCCGACGCCGCTGATCCTGCGCTACGGGGAGGGTGACTGGAACGCGCTCCATCAGGACCTCTACGGCGACGTGTTCTTCCCGTTCCAGGTGCTGACGATCCTGGCCCGCCCGGGCGTGGACTTCGACGGAGGGCAATTCGTCCTGCTCGAGCAGCGGCCGCGCGCTCAGAGCCGGGCGCACGTGCTCGAGCCCGCGCAGGGAGCGTTTGTGATCTTCCCGACGGCCACCCGTCCGAACCGGGGCAAGCACGGCTATCACCGGATCGGGATGCGCCACGGCGTCTCGACCGTGACCCGAGGGCAGCGGACCGCGCTCGGCGTGATCTTCCACGACGCTACCTGAGGTCGATCAGCTCGCCGTCGCGGAGCGACACCGGGATCGGATCGACGACCTCGAGCTCCGGCGTCGCGCCCGGATCGAGGTTCCGGAAGCCGAGCAGCGCCCAGCTGCCATCGCGCCGTCGCACGAGCGGGGCGGCGGTGAGCGCCGGCTCGCCCCGGAACGGACGGGCGCGGTCGAGCTCCCAAGGACCGATAAGCGAGTCGCCGGCGACCGACCACGTGCAGAACCGGCCGAACCGGGTCAGCTGCTCCTCGCTCTGCTGATCGGGGTGGCAGGTGAACACGAGCAGCGGTTGCCCGTCGACGATCCGGACCTGTGACACCTCGAGCTCGCCGAAGCCGGCGCCCGGCCGAGAGATCGGCGGCCCGAGCTCCCAGGCGACGCATGTCGGCGCTGCGGGCATGCGCGACCACGCCGTCACGAAACCGCGCTGCCCCTCGCGCGCGGGCGGTGATCAGCATGTGCCAGCCGTCGCCGGCGGGGTCCTTGAACACGAACGGATCGCGCCAGGTCCCGCTCGCCCCCGGATCCTGATCCAACGTGAGGTACCAGCGGGGATCGGGGGCGACGAGCGGCGCCGAGCCGATCCGCCGCCACGTGAACAGGTCGTCTGACTCGGCGAGGCCGATCCGCTGATCGAGCACGCCCAGCCGGCGCGAGGTCGAGAGCCCGCTGTAGTAGAGCCGCCACACGCCGTCGTCGCCCTGCGCCACCGACCCGGTCCACAGCGCGAGGTCGTCCCAGCGCCCCGCCGCCGGCGCGAGCGCGTCATCGTGGATCTCCCAGTGCGTGAGGTCCGCCGAGCTCGCGTGGCCGATCCTGGCCGCGGTGTGCCGGAGTCCGGGATCGCCAAGCGTGCGAGGCGCCGCCAGGAAGAACAGGTGGTAGCGCTCGCCGGCGTCAGCGATCCAGCTGTCCCACACCCAATCCTCCGGCAGCCGCAGCACCGGGAAGATCGTTTCAGTTTCAGACGACCTCAGGCACACTCCGCGGGTGGGCAAAGCGGAGCTCCTGGTCGGCGGGCTGCTGGTGGCGATCGCGGGTCTCGGCGCGCTCGCGCGGCGGCTGTCGATTCCGTATCCGATCGTGCTCGTGATCGGCGGCGCGCTGTTCGGGTTCATCCCGGGAATGCCGACGGTCAAGCTCGACCCGAACGTCGTGCTGGTCGTGTTCCTGCCGATCCTCGTCTACAGCGCCGCGTTCTTCGCCAACCTCGGCGACATCCGGGCCAACCTGCGCGGTATCACGATGGTCTCGATCGGCCTCGTGCTGGTGACGATGGGGGCGGTGGCGGTCGTCGCACACGCGCTCGTCGGACTGCCGTGGGCCGCCGCGTTCGCGCTCGGCGCCGTGATCTCGCCGACCGATCCGTTGGCGGCAGGGCTGATCATGCGGGCGCACAACGTCCCGCGACGGCTCGTGAGCGCCGCCGAGGGCGAGGGGCTGTTCAACGACGCGACCGCGCTCGTCGCGTTCCGCGTCGCGGTCACGGCGGTCGTCACCGGGATGTTCTCGCTCGGACACGCGACGGTCGCGCTGATTGTCGACGCCGCCGGCGGGATCGCGATCGGGCTCGCCGTGGGATGGGTGATCGCCGAGATCCGCAAGCGGACGCCCGACCCGCAGGTCAGCATCACGATCTCGCTCGTGAGCGGCTACGCCGCGTTCGTGCCGGCGAGCGCCATCGGCGTCTCGGGCGTCCTCGCCGCCGTCACCACGGGGATCTACATGGGCATTCGCGGCCCGAGCGTGATTCCCGCCCGCGTCCGTCTCCAGGGCTACTTCACCTGGGACATCCTCGACTTCATCATCAACTCGGCCCTGTTCGTGCTCGTCGGGTTGCAGCTGCGCACGATCGTCCAGTCGCTGTCGAGCTACTCGATGGCAACGCTGCTCGGCTGGGCGCTCGCGATCGCCGGCGTCACCGTGCTCACCCGCATGGTCTGGTTCTTCACGATGCCGTACGTCATCCGTGCGCTCGACCGGCGGCCCAGTCAGCGTGACCGCCGTGTCCCGGCGCGTAACCGCTTCCTGCTCGGGTGGATCGGCATGCGCGGCGCGGTCTCATTGGCGGCTGCGCTGTCGCTGCCGCTGACGATCAACAGCGGCGCCCCATTCCCCGACCGCGACCTGATCCAGTTCCTGACGTTCGGGGTGATCTTCGTGACCCTCGTCGTCCAGGGCCTGTCGCTGCCGGCGCTGATCCGGCGCCTGCACATCAGCGACGACGGCGCGGCCGAGACCGAGGAGCTGAAGGCACGTCTGGGCGCGACCAAGGCGGCGCTCGCCCAGATCGACGCGCTTGCGGCGGAGGACTGGACGCGCGACGACACGATGGAGCGGATGCGCGCCACCTATGAGTACCGCAAGCGGCGCCTGGCCGCGCGCGCGGGCAAGATCGAGGACGACGGCTACGAGGACCGCTCGCTCGCCTACCAGCAGGCCGTCCAGATCGTGCTCGGCGCCCAGCGCGACGCCCTGGTCGAGCTCCGGCGCCAGGGGACGATCTCGAACGAGACCATGAACCGCGTGATCCAGGAGCTCGACCTCGAGGAGTCCCGACTCGAGATCTAGGCCGGCTAGGGGCGCAGGATCAGCACGCGCGCTTGGCCGCCCGGGTCGATCCCGAGCTTGACGATCGCGTCCCCGACCGGCACCGCGTCGAGCCATACGCTCTCGTGCTCGTTCAACTGTCCGAGCGCGGCCACCTGCTGCATCGCGCGCGCCAGGTGGGCCATCTCGTCGGGGCTGCCCTCGAGTTGCTCGATGCCCCGCTCAGTGCCGAACGTGACCGTCATTCCCTTGTCGGTCTGCTCCGCCGAAAGCAGTTCCAGGCTCATGGATCCCTCCAGTCTAAGTACGAGAGGAACGCGCTCCCGTGGCCGGCGCTTGCGGGTGGCCGGCGGTCACGGGGTGGACAACTCCACACTCGCCGACTTGTCTCGGCCGAGAGTGGACCTGGCCACGCTATGCGTCGGCTGAATCTGCGGTCACCGCTCGGCGGAGGCCGAGAGAGGGTTTAGCCACACGCGTCTACCCGCCGATCCCGCCGGCCAGCGCCCGCAGCGCTGCGATCCCCGGCATGAACAGGTACTCGCCACCGCGCGTGGTCACGAACGGCGCCTGGGGCGAGAGCATGAACGGCGGGTCGCCCTGGATCGTCATCTTGCCCGTCCCGAGCGGGCTGCCGAGCAAGAAGTCGCTGTCGTGGCCGAGGCGGAAGCCGTTGCCGTCGTTCAGCCATTGCAGCTGCACGCTCTCGAACTGGCGCGAGATGCTGGCGTTGAAGCACACGAACACGAGCCCGCGGTCGATGCCGTCGTCCTCGAGCACATCGGCCGGCATCGGCGGCCCGTAGGGCACACCCCGCCGGATGATCCGGTGGCGAAAGCTCAGTAGGCCGGCATCGTCGAGCCCCGGCCAGCCGAGCCCGTCGCGCGGGTTCGAGCGCCGGATGTGCGCGCCGAGCGGGCACCGCTTGCCGTCGATGTCCGCGGACAGATAACGGAAGTCGTTGCTCTCCGGCGCGGTCGCGGAAAACTGCGGATCGGGACGGTCCGGCGAGGTCACGAGCGGCGTCCCGTTCCGCCACCGCCCGACGATCTTGGCCGCGAGCAACTCCTCGTCGCCAGCCAGGAATCGTGCCGCGGCATCGCGCAGCGTCCGCCGAAACAGCGCGACGTCCTGGCGGAGCTTGCGATAGACCACGTACGTCCCGGAGCGCCCGAGCGGATCCGCCGGCGCGCTCGGCAATCGCTTCATCGGATCGACGAGCGTGTCCTCGTCGGCATATCCGAGCACGAACTCGCCGAGCGCCAGCGCCCGCCAGGCGCCGCCGGCGAGCGGCACGCCTCCGCCCGCCGCTGCGCTGTCCGACACCCCGGCGATCGCCGGCTGGGCGGCGCCGTCGGCGAACCCGAACTGCTCGCGCGGCGGAGCGCCCGCCTCGGAGCCGGCCGGCGCGAGCAGCTCCGCGTACTGCTCGTGCACGACCGACACGCCCGCGGCCCGCTCGATCGACGCTCGCACGTCCGCGAGCTCGGTCTCGATCTCATCCCGCGTCCGCCCGTTCAAAGTCACGAGCACGTGGGCCGCGCCCGTGCCGAGGCCGCCGTCCCAGTGCTCGGGGGCGCTCGGGCCGAGGTCGCCGAGCATCTCGCTCCGGACCGCCATGCCCTGACGGAACTCATCCGAGAACGTCTCGATCACGTTCTCGGGGACGCCGAGCGCACGAAGCCCGGCGCACGTAACCGCAACATTTCGGTGCGAGGCGGGCTTCGAGCCGCGCCACTCCTCGTCGCTCGAGACCCCCTCAGCAACCTCCCCCAACCATGCGCGACCGCCCGCGGGATCCGAAACGCCGACGAACACGTACGCCGTGCAGGGGTAGTTGTTTCCGTAGGCGCGCAGCACATTGCCCTGAATGTCGGCGCGGTCGACGGCCATCAGAACGCCTCCCCGAACGCGCGCCAAAGCTCGTCCGGTCTCATGCCCTGCGCCCGGACCGCGAGCGCGATCAGCTGCTCGCGCGCCGCCAGCGCGGCCTTCACCTGCGCGATCGTCGCGTGCGGGTAGGCGGCGACGAAGAAACCGGTGTCGATCTTGTTGTGGACCAGGTACGCCTTGAGCTGGGGACCCGTGGCCTCGGGCGGGCAGCCGATGCAGCGGCCCCAGATCTCCCGCGCCTCGGGCGCGAGCTTCACGCACAGCTCGTCGAGGTACGGATCGAGCGGCCCGTCGAAGTTGCTCGTGAAGATCAGGTAGGGGCTGCGGAGATGATCCTCGCGGCTCTGCGAGGTGTCGTTGACCCAGTCGCGGAGGATCACCCAGCGGGCGAAGTGCGTCCCGGCCAGCCGCGCGAGCGGGCTGCCGTCCTGACGCAGCGCCTCCAGATAGGCGCGCAGCGCGGGCTCCTCGCCCGGCCGGATCGGCGTCAGCGCCATGAACGCGGTGGCCTGACCCGACGCGTTGCTCACAGGCAGTCCTGCACGTCGGCGAGGAACGCCGACCACGCGGCCGCGAACGCGTCCGGGGACATTCCCTTGGTGCGCGCCTTGAACGCGTCGAGCTTGGGGGCGAGCTCGAGCGAGGACAAGACCATCGTCGTGGTGGCTTCCGGATACGCCCCGTAGAAATGGCTGGCGACGATCTCGTTGCGCTTGATGTACGTCTTGAACGGCCCGGTTGGCAGGGGCTGCGGGAACCCGTACGAGGTTCCCCAGAAGACCTTCATGCCGCGGGTGAGGATGTGGGAGAACGCGTCGATGTACTCCTCCCAGCCGCCGTTGAAGTTGCTCTCGAAGAACAGGTGCGGGTAGTTCAGCTTCTCCTGCTGCTGTGGCGGCCCGTTGAACGGGATCCTTCTGACCAGCGTCCAACGCGCGAAGTGGATGAACGACAGGCGGCCAAGCGTCCCGCTCGCCTTCGGGAACGTGGTGGCGAACCAGAACACCAGCGGCAGCCACAGCCGGCCGAGCGGCTTAACGGTGCTGAACACCGTGATCGCGATCGCTTGACCGTCGACGTTGGCAGGATCGGTGCCGGTCGCGGTATCCGGACCCGGCGGAGCGGCGGGTTCGCTCACCGCCTACGAACATATTCGCGAGCGTCCGGGCAAGTCAAGGCGTTAGCCTTGCGGCCGCGCAGCGATAGCGAGCAAAGGAGAGGCGATGAGCGAAGACCGGGTCAAGTTCGTGCTGGACGAGCGGGACATCCCCACGCACTGGGTCAACCTGATGGCCGACATCGCCAGATCCGGAGAACCCCCGTCCGCCACCGCTGCATCCAGGCACCCAGCAACCCGCCGGTCCGGACGACCTGGCGCCGCTGTTCCCGATGGCGCTGATCCTGCAGGAGGTTTCGGCCGAGCCCGAGATCGAGATCCCCGAGCCGGTCCGCGACGCCTACAAGCTGTGGCGCCCGACGCCGCTGTACCGCGCGCGCCGGCTCGAGCGGGCGCTCGACACCCCCGCGCACATCTACTACAAGTACGAGGGCGTCTCCCCCGCCGGGTTCGCACAAGCCGAACACCGCGGTCGCGCAGGCCTACGAGAACGCCCAGGCCGGGATCCGCAAGCTCACGACCGAGACCGGCGCCGGACAGTGGGGATCGGCGCTGGCGTTTGCCTGCCAGCTGTTCGGGCTCGAGTGCGAGGTCTGGATGGTCGGCTCGAGCTACGACCAGAAGCCGTACCGCCGCTCGATGATGGAGACCTGGGGCGCGACCGTCCACCGCTCGCCCTCGGACGTGACCGAGGCCGGCCGCTCGCAGAGCGCAGCACACGACCGGCTCGCTCGGGATCGCGATCTCCGAGGCGGTCGAGGTCGCCGCGCAGAACGACGACACGAACTACTCGCTCGGCTCGGTGCTCAACCACGTGCTGCTGCATCAGACCGTGATCGGCCAGGAGGCGATCGCGCAGATGGAGATGGCCGGCGAGGAGCCCGACACCGTGATCGCGTGCGTCGGCGGCGGCTCGAACTTCGGCGGGCTGACGTTCCCGTTCCTGCGCCGCATGATCCGCGACGGCACCAAGACGACGTTCATCGCGGCCGAGCCGGCCGCCTGCCCGACGCTGACCCGCGGCGTGTACGCCTACGACTTCGGCGACACGGTCGGGCTGACGCCGCTGATGCCGATGTACACGCTCGGGCACGACTTCGTGCCGCCGCCGGTGCACGCCGGCGGCCTGCGCTACCACGGCGACTCGCCGCTGGTCTGCGGGCTGGTCAAGCAGGGGCTCGTCGAGCCGCGCGCCTACCGCCAGAACGAGACGTTCGAGGCGGCGGTCCGGTTCGCGCGGACCGAGGGCATGATCCCGGCGCCCGAGCCGGCGCACGCGATCCGGGCGACGATCGACGAGGCGGAGGCCGCCCGCGAGGCCGGCGAAGCCGCGGGTGATCCTGTTCGGGCTGTGCGGCCACGGCAACTTCGACCTCAGCGCCTACGACGCGTACCTGGCGGGTCGCGCTCGAGGATCCCGAGTTCTCCGAGGACGACCTGGACGCGGCGCTCGCGAGCCTGCCGGAGGCGCCGGCGCTGGCCTGACGACACCCGGTAATGTGAGCAGCGGCCGTGACCGCGACGGAGACGATCGAACCCCGCGCAGATCCCGCTAATCCTCATCACGATCGGCGGTGGTTGATCCTCGCGCTGCTCGGGACGGCCCAGCTGATGGTCGTGCTCGACGCGACGGTCGTGAACATCGCGCTCCCGTCGGCGCAGAAGGCGCTCGGTTTCTCCGACGCGAACCGGCAGTGGATAGTCACCGCGTACTCGCTCACGTTCGGCAGCCTGCTGCTCCTGTTCGGCCGCTTCGGCGATCTGTTCGGCCGTAAGCGCACGCTGATGATCGGCCTGGTCGCGTTCGGCGTCGTCTCGGCGATCGGGGGCGCGGCCCAGAGCTTCGGGATGCTCGTGACCGCCCGCGCTTTCCAGGGCGCCGCGGGGGCGCTGCTCGCGCCGGCGGCGCTGTCGCTGCTGACGACCACGTTCACCGAACCGCGGGAGCGCGGCATCGCGTTCGGGATCTACGGAGCGGTCGCCGGCGCCGGCGGAGCGGTCGGGCTGTTGCTCGGCGGCGTGCTCACCGAGTACCTGTCGTGGCGGTGGTGCCTGTACGTGAACGTGGTGATCGCGGTCCCCGCCGTGTTCGCCGCGATGGTGCTGCTCACCAATCAGGTTCCCGCGGAGCGCCCGCGCCTTGACGTGCCCGGCGCGGTGGCGGTGTCGCTCGGCCTGTTCCTGATCGTCTTCGGCTTTTCGCAGGCCGAGCCGCGGGGATGGACGGATTGGGAGACGCTCGGATCGCTGATCGTGGGCGTGATCTTCCTGGTCGTGTTCGTGATGATCGAACGGCGCTCGGCCCATCCCCTGCTCCCGCTGCGGATCGTGCTCGACCGCAACCGCGGGGGCTCGTACCTGTCGGTCCTGATCTCCGGCGCCGGGCTGTTCGGCGTGTTCCTGTTCCTCACGTTCTACCTCCAGAAGACCCTCGGCTACAGCCCGGTGGCGACGGGCCTGGCGTTCCTGCCGATGGTGGCGATGATCGTGATCGGCTCGACGACCTCCAACGCGGTGCTGCTGCCACGCTTCGGGCCGAAGCCGCTTGTCCCCACGGGGATGGTGCTGGCGTCGCTCGGCATGGTGATCCTCGCGCAACTCGGCGTGAGCTCGACGTATGCCGGGCACATCCTGCCGGCGCTGCTCGTGATCGGGCTAGGGCTCGGGCTGATCTTCGCGCCGTCGATCAACACCGCGACCTTAGGCGTGAGCCAGGAGGACGCAGGCGTGGCGTCGGCGACCGTCAACAGTTGCCAGCAGGTCGGCGGCTCGATCGGCACCGCATTCCTGAACACGATCGCGACGACTGCGGTGACGAGCTACCTGGTCGGCAAGGCCCCCTCGCCCGTGGTCCTGGCCCAGGCCGCTGTGCACGGCTACACGGTCGCGTTCTGGTGGGCGGCGGGCATCTTCGCGCTCGGCGCGATCGTCTCCGGGACGCTGCTGCGCCCGGGCGTCGCGATGGTCGGGGCGCAGGCGGAGACGGTGGTGGTGGCCGCGTGAGTACGGTCGTGACGATCTCGGCGTCGTACGGCGCCGGCGGGAGCTGGGTCGGGCCGCAGGTGGCCGAACGGCTCGGATGCCGATTCGTCGATCGGGCGATTCCCGTGCAGGTGGCGGAGCGCCTCGACGTGCCGGTCGAGCACGCCGAGGTCCACGACGAGGCAGCCGCGCCGCGCTTCACGCAACTGCTGTCGCGGTTGCCCAACACGAGCGGCGTGGTCGTGCCCGAGGCGACCTCACCGGCGTTCTGCCGCGAGACCGAGCGCCTGCTGATCGAGGCCGCGGACGAAGGGGAGGTAGTCGTGCTCGGACGGGCCGGCGCGATCGTGCTCCGCGACCGGCGCGACGCGTTCCATGTCCGCCTCGACGGGCCCGGGGAGGCACGCGTATTCCAGGCGATGCGCGTCGAGGGGGTCGATGAGGACGAGGCGAGGCGCCGGCAGCGCAACTCCGATCGCGCCCGGATCGACTACGTCAAGCACTTCTACAGCGCCGATCCGCGCGATCCGCATCACTACCACCTGGTGCTCGACTCGACCGCGGTGCCGCTGCCGACGTGTGTCGAGCTGATCGTGACGGCGGCGCGGGCGTACGCGTCGGCCTGAGTCTTACAAACCCGAGAACTCTTCGAACAGCGCCCGCGCCGTCGCGATCCCCCGCGGCACGTACTCCGCCAGCAGGCGCTCGTTGGGCGAGTGCAGATTTGCGTTCGGCAGCGAGAAGCCGGTGATCACCGTCGCGATCCCCTTGTCGGCGAACGCGGCCGCGATCGGGAGCGAGCCGCCAGACCGGATCAGCAACGGGCGTACGCCCAGCGCCCGCTCGAACGCGTTCAGCCCGAGCTGGATCGGCTTGGCGTCGGGGGCCATGATCGCCGGCGGAGCCGCGGCGAGCAGCTCGACGTCGAGCTCGGCGCCGGCCGGCGCCGCCTCGCGGAGCAGTCGGCCGAACGCGTCGACGACCGGCTCGACCTGCTGGCCCGGCGCCAGGCGGATCGACACGTTCGCGTCCGCCTGGACGGGAAGCACGGTTTTCTGGATGTGCGGCGACCCACTCTCGATCCCGTTGACGTCGAGCGCCGGCTCGGCGAACGTCCGCAGATAGAACTCCTCGGCCGCGCGCGCGTCGGCCGGCTGCGCGCCCCGGTCTGCGAGCTCGCCGGCGCCGGCCGGGAGCTCGCTCCAGCTCGCGAGCTCGTGCTCGGTCGGTGGCGCGATTCCCTCTCGTAGCGGCTCGGCCAGGCGCCCGTCGACGGCGACGACCGCGCCCAGCGTTCGCATCAGTGCGTGCGCCGCGTTGAGCGCCGCGCCGCCGTACATCCCAGAGTGCAGGTCGCGCTCGCCACTGCGGAGCGTCACGTGGAAGTAGGCGATCCCGCGGGTGGCGAGGTCGAACGCCGGCCGGTCGCGCGCGATCATGCCGCTGTCGAAGATCACCGCGCCGTCGGCGCCGCGCTCGTCGGCGGCCAGGAAGTCGACGATCGCGTGGCCGCCGGACTCCTCCTCGCCGTCACAGGCGAAGCGCACGTTGACCGGGAGCTCGCCGGACTGCGCCAGCTCGCGTGCTGCGCACAGCAGCAGATAAAGCTGGCCCTTGTCGTCGGCGACACCGCGGCCGTACAGGTACTCGCCGCGAATCTCGGGCTCGAACGGCGGCGACTCCCACAGCTCAAGCGGGTCGGGCGGCTGCACGTCGAAGTGGCCGTAGCACAGGACCGTCGGCGCGTGCTCGGGGTCGCGCGACGCACGCACCTCGCCGACCGCGAGCGGCGCACCGTGCCAGTCGACCAGCTCGCACTCCCCGCCGGCGCCGCGGATCAGGGAGCACACCCACTCGCCGGCCTGCGCCACGTCCGCCGCGCGCGCAGGGTCGGCGCTGATCGACTCGATCCGCAGGAACTCTGAAAGCTCGTCGAACCAGGCCGGCACGTCGGCCACCCTACCGAGTCGACTCAGTAGACCGCGGGCACGAACGTCTGCTCTTCGATCGGCGGCCGGATGTAAGCGTCCTCCGCGCGCGGCGGCAGCTCGAGCGGGGGCGGGGTCAGATCCTGGTATTCGATCAGCGACAGCAGGTGGGCGATGCAGTTCAGCCGCGCCCGACGCTTGTCGTCGGCCTGGACGACGTACCACGGCGCGATCTTGGTGTCGGTGTAGCGGAACATCTCGTCCTTGGCTCGCGAGTATGCGACCCAGCGGGCGCGGGACTCGAGGTCCATCGGGCTGAGCTTCCAGCGCCGCATCGGGTCGTGTACGCGCGCCTGGAAGCGTCGCTCCTGCTCCTCGTCGGAGACCGAGAACCAGTACTTGATCAGCTGGATCCCCGACCGCGCGAGCGTGTGCTCGAACTCCGGGCACGTTCGCATGAACTCCTGGTACTCGTTCTCGCTGCAGAACCCCATCACGCGCTCGACGCCGGCGCGGTTGTACCAGGAGCGGTCGAACAGCACGATCTCGCCGGCGGCGGGGAGGTGCGCGACGTAGCGCTGGAAGTACCACTGCGTCTTCTCGCGCTCGGTCGGCGCCGGCAGGGCCACCACGCGACACACGCGAGGGCTGGTCCGATCGGTGATGCGCTTGATCACGCCACCCTTGCCGGCGGCGTCGCGCCCTTCGAAGATCACCACGATCTTCAGACCCTTCGCGCGGGCGTACTCCTGCATGATCACGAGCTCGCGCTGCAGCCGGAGCAGCTCCTTCTCGAACTGCTTGCGGCTCAGCTTCGCGGGCTTTTGGGCCCCGGTCGCGTCGTCGTTGGTGGGCTTCGCCTTTGCCATGCGCTCCTCTCCTCGTGCGCTCGAGGTCAGTCTACGGAGCCCGACCGGCGCGCGCCAGATGTGTTCAGGATGGCGGGAAGCGCGATTTGCCCGTGATCTGGGGGCCGTCGTCGACATGAAGCGTGACCGACAGCCTGCCGGGTACGAGCCCGCGGCGCGCGACGCCGAGGGTCTCCGAGCCGCTGACCGTCACGCGCGCTGCGGAGCCCGACTCGCCGTCGAACGCGCTCAGCCACACGTGGCATCGGGCGGAGCAGTGCACGGTCGTCGTCCGGGATTCGGCCCCGTTGCGCCACGGCCGTGCGCGTTCGCGCCGGCGGCCAGCAGCGCCCCACCGGCCAGCCCGAGGACCGGCAGCGGAATCCGCCACCGCCTCGCCAGATGCGCCATCGGCTCAGCCCGCGTCGGGAGTGGCGGCGAGCTGTGCGTCGAGCGGCCGCGACACGGCAGCCGGCCGGCGACCGGGGATGAGCAGCCCGGCGAGCACGCACACGACCAGGAACCCCGTTGCGGTCAGGAACGCCTCGTTGAAGCCGGTGACGGTCGGGAATCCGTTGGCCTGATGGTCGACGATGAACGTCGCCGCGAGCTGACCGCCGAGCGCTCCTCCGAGGGTCCGCATGACGGTGTTCATCCCGGTCGCGACGCCGGTCTGGCTGGCTGGGACGGCCTGGACGATGAGATTGCCAAGCGCGGCGAACGCGAGGCCGATCCCGATCCCGAGCAGCGTCGCGGAGATCAGCATGTCGTAGGGGTGGCCGTGGGCCGCCGCGAGCCAGCCGAACGCGACGGCGGTGACCGCGGTGCCGACGATCAGCGCGGGCTTTGATCCGAACCGGCGGGCGAGTCGACCGGCGAAGGTTCCAAGAACTCCCATCCCGACGGCCGCCGGCAGCAGATAGAGGCTCGAGACCACGATCGAGGCGCCGAACCCGAACCCGGTGCTCTTCGGCAGCTGCGCGAACTGCGGGAAGATGATGAACGACGAGTACATCCCCGCCCCGAGCAGGAACGCGACGAGGTTCGTGGTCCACACCCCGCGGATCCGCATCAGCGACATGTCGACGAGCGGCTCGCTGCTGTGGACCTCGACCCAGATCCAGGCCGCGATCACGGCCGCCCCGAACGCGAGCAGCGCGATCGTCTTCAGTCCCGCCCCAGCCCCACACGGTCGTCTGCGCGATCGCGATCAGCACGCTGCACATCCCGAGGCTCATCAGTGCCGCCGCCAGCCAGTTCACATGGCCGGGCGACCTGACCGGCGACTCGGGCACGTAGCGCCACGTGGCGAGCGCGGCGATCAGCGTGACCACGAGCGGAGACCAGAACAGCCAGTGCCAGCTCAGGTGCTCGACGATGACCGCGCCGAGCACCAGGCCGGCGCCGCCGCCGATCCCGAGGATCGCTGAGATCAGGCCGATGCTGCCGGCGACGCGCTCGCGCGGAAACTCGTCGCGCGCGATCGAGAACGACAGCGGGAAGATCCCGCCGGCGACTCCCTGGATCACCCGCGCGACGATCAGCACCGCCAGCGAGTTGGACAGCGCAGCGAGCAGCGTGCCGGATGCGAGCACGAGCAGCGTGTACAGCAGCAGCCGCTCCTTGCCGTACATGTCGCCGAGGCGCCCGATGATCGCGGTGCCGACCGACGCCGAAAGCAGGAATCCGGTCAGCACCCACGTCACGCCGGTCTCGGTCGTGTGCAGGTCGCGCTGGATCGTCGGCAACGCCGGGATCACCGCCGAGCTGAGCACCGCGTAGGCGAGTCCGGCCAGGAGCAGGACGGTCAGGATGACGTTCGGGTGCACCTCATGCGACTCGGCCGTTCCGCGGGCCATGCCGTGCAGCTTATGTGGTCGCGTCAGGCAGGAGGAAATCGATCAGCAGGCGGTTGACCTCGTCGGGCGCCTCGAGCTGCATCCAGTGGCCGGGCCCGTCCAGCCGCTCGTAGCGCCAGGCGCCGGCAACGTTCTCGGCCGAGTTGGTCATCTGCCGCTCGGTCAGCGCGACGTCACCCGTGCTCCACACCCCCATCGTCGGGGCCTGGATCGGCGGCAGTTGCCGCCCCGGACTGAGCCACGACTCCGGTGGGACGTTCGCGCGGTAGTAGTTCAGCGCCGGCGTCAGCGAGCCGTTTGCCTCGAGTTCGGCGATCACCGCGTCGGCGTCGGGGTGGCCGGCCCACGCCCGGAAGTGGGCCCAGTCGTTGTTCGACAGCCACCGCTCGGCGATCCCCTTGAACTGGAACAGCAGCATGTACCACGACTTCTGGTACTGCTCGAAGCCGCCCTTGCGGAACGTCGACGGATGCCCGACCGACAGCGCCACCAGGTGGTCGACGTGATCGGGCGCCATCGCGGCGAGCGCCCACGCCAGCGCGGCGCCCCAGTCGTGCCCGACGACGTGCGCTCTCGGCGCGCCGGCGTCGTGCAACACCGCCAGCACGTCGCCGGCGAGCGCCGCCATCGCGTACGCCTCGACCTCGGCCGGCTTGTCCGAGCGGCCGTAACCGCGCAGGTCGGGGACGATCACCTTGAACCCGGCCTCGGCCAGCGCCGGTACCTGGTGGCGCCACAGCCGACCCGAGTCCGGGAAGCCGTGGAGCAGCACCACCGGGCGCCCCTCGCCCGTCGCCTCGTATTCGATCCCGACGCCGCCGGCGTCAACGCGCATTCAGGCCATCTTAACCGTCATGCTCAGCTGACCGATCGTCTCCCCGGCGTGGACGACGTGCAGTCCGACCAGGTGGTTGATCAGCTTCGCCCACGCGGCCGAGATGTGGAGCCCGCCGCTCATAGTGCCGGTGTTGCCGGCCATCTTCACCTTGGGGGCCGGCATCGTCGCGATCACGATCCGGTGACCGTTGACGATCGCGGACAGCGTCGCCGCGCCGCCGTTGTGGGTGAGGATGTACGAGCGCACCCGCACGACCTTGCTTCCGTTCTGGTACTTCAGGCCGCCCTTGGCGTCCATCGTGCCGCCCATCGTCGGGACATTGACCGTGCCGCCGACCATCGGCATCGTCATCGCACCGCTGCCGATCTTGGCCGGACCGATCGGGGTGACGGTGATCCCGCGCGAGAGCAGGAAGGCGGCGATTTGCATCGAGGCCCTCACCGTCGCGTGCCCGCCGACCACCTTTTCGCTCTTGGCGAGGGCGGGAGCGGCGATGGCGAAAAGACACAAGCCGGTTGCGAGCGCGCATGCGCCCGTCTTCGACACTCGAGACATTGCAAACTCCTGGGGACGGGTGGCAGGAACGTTTTAACGGATGACGGAAAGGCCGACTGCCGGAAGACCCCCCTTGAGCACACCCACAGTCGCGGGCAAGCCTACGCCGATGCCCGCGGCGGCGGGGACATTTTGTGCGCGCCGAGCGGTCTCGACCGCCTCGCCGGTCGAATTCAGGCAGTCTTCAGGACGTGGGACCCTTCCAATACCGGTTGCGCGCGCCCGAGCACCTGATCAGCGTCGAGGACTACCGGCGCGCGGCGGGCAAGCGCGTGCCGCGGCTCGTGTGGGATTACGTCGAGGGCGGCGCCGACGACAGGGTGACCCTCCGGCGCAACCAGACGTCGTTCTCGCGCTGGTCGCTCCGCGCGCGGATGATGACCGCGTACCCCGAACGGACGCTGTCGACCACGGTAGCCGGCGTCGAGATCGATCTGCCGGTGCTGCTCGCGCCGACGGGGGCGCTCGGGCTGTCGCAGTGGCGCGGTGACCTCGCCGCGGCCCGCGCCGCCGAGGCCGCCGGCACCCGCCTCGTGCTGAGCACGGCCTCGTCGTGGTCGGTCGAGGAGGTCGCGGAGGGCACGCACGCGGATCACTTCTTCCAGCTCTATCCGGGCGGCGACGAGACCGCGACGTTGATGCAGCGCGCCTGGGCGTCCGGCTACCGCGCGCTGTTCGTGACCGTCGACGTGCCCGTGATCGGGAACCGCGAGGGCGAGCGACGCTTCGGCTACACGCGCACCGGAAACATGGGTCGGAACCTCACGCTCACGCCGCGCCAGGCGCTCGACATGGCGCGTCACCCGCGGTGGGTCGCGGACCTCGTTCCGCCACGGCCGCGGCTCGATGCGCACCCTGCACCCGGAGGGCGGCCTTCAGGCGACGTTCCAGTCGATCGACATCCTCCACCGCGAGATCGAGCGCGCCACGTTCGCGTGGGACGACCTGCAGTGGATCCGCGAGCATTGGCCGGGCAGCGTGTACGTGAAGGGGCTGCTCGACCCCGAGGACGCGGTGCGCGCGGTCTCGATCGGGTGTGAGGGCGTCGTCGTCTCCAACCACGGGGGTCGCCAGCTCGACCACTCGCTCGCCGCGCTCGACGCGCTCCCCCCGATCGTCGCGGCGGTCGGCGACAGCGCCGAGGTGCTGCTCGACGGCGGCGTGCGGCGCGGCACCGACGTCGTCAAGGCGCTCGCGCTCGGCGCGCGCGCGGTGCTGATCGGCCGGCCGCAGATCTACGGGTTGATCGTCGGCCGCGAGCAGGGGGTCGTCGACGTGCTCGAGGTCTTCCGCACCGAGCTCGACCGCGCGCTGGCGTTGATGGGCGCGCAGAGCGTCCACGAGCTCGACCGCTCGTGGGTGATCGAGCAGCCCCACCCGGAGCTGTGAGCTAAGACGCCGGCGCGCACGAGCTCGTCGGGCTGCGCGGACAGCAACACTTCCACATGTCGTTCGCCGACCTCGTGCGGCACGCCCACCGCCGTGAGATCGTTATCGGCGCGGTCGACTACGTCTCGCTGGCCGACGGCCCGGGGTCGACCCGGATGTGCGTCAGCGGCGGCCTGTACCTGGTCCGCGGCGGAGCCGGCAACGAGGCCGCCGCAGTCCTGCTGAGCGGACCGCACGATCACACTCCGCACCCCGCTGTCGGCCTCGAGATCATGGCCACGACCCGGGACTACGCGGCCCGGATCCTCGCCGACGCACGCCGGCTGACGCTCGAGCGGAGCGTGTTCCGCAATCAGGTGATCAGCTTTGCCGCGGGCCTGTTCGGCGAGCAGACCGCGGGACCGCTCGCGTTTCATCCGCGACCGCAGCTCGCGCGCGAGGACGTGATCCTCCCCGAGGCCACGTTCGCGGCCATCGAGGAGCACGTGTTCGGTACATCGAGGCGGCCGCGACCCTCGCAAGGTCGCTCCAGCCCTCGCTCGTCGTCCTCGAGGATGTCGACCTCGTCGCCGGTGAGCGGATGCCCCACCGGGGGGCGTCGCCGCTGCTGTTCTCTTTGCTGAACGTGATGGACGGCCTCGACGAGGACGCCGACCTGATCTTCCTGTTGACGACGAACCGAGCGGACGCACTCGAGCCCGCGCTTGCCGCCCGCCCGGGGCGGGTCGATGCGGCGGTCGAGATAACGCTGCCCGACGCCGAGGGCAGGCGCCGGCTGCTGGACCTCTACGGCGCCGGCGTCGAGCTGCGACTCGGCGACGCCGACGCGGTCGTCGCTAGGACCGAGGGCGTAACCGCGTCGTTCATCAAAAAGCTCGTCCGCAAGGCGGCCCTGGTCGCGTCTCGGGAAGACTCCGATGGCGGGCGGCTCACGGTCTCCGACGCCCATGTGTCCGAGGCGCTCGACGTGCTGTTCGACGAGGGCGCCGGGCTCACCCGAGCGCTGCTCGGGATCGCGCGAGCGCCCGGTGAGGATCGAGCCCGTTCCTGAGGAGCTGCCCTCGCCCGCCGGCTGGTTCGCCTACGCGCCGCACGGCCGCCCGCACCGCTTCCCGTGACGCTCGCGGGTCGGCGGCTCAGGATGCGCTGTTCGGCTCGGGCAGCGCCTGCCGGTTGCGGTCGGCGCGCGACTCGGGACGACCGCGCTGGACGTCCCGGCGGGTGATCGCCAGGAACGCGACCAGGCAGAAGATCATGAGCGTCAGCGCGAGCGCGACGGGGCCGTCGCCCAACCCGAGTCCGCCGACGCTCTTCGGCTTGCCCAGCCAGTCGGCGAAAGACGCGCCGAGCGGTCGGGTGGCCACATACGCGAACCAGAAGCACAGGATTGGGTTCCAGTGAAGTCGCCAGTATCCGATCGCGGGGATCGCGATCACCGCGGCGAACAGCAGCGCGGAGGCAAAGTATCCGAGCCCGAACGTCGTCGCGGTCAGGTCTCCGAGCGCCGTCCCCATCGCGAATGTCGCGACGACCGCGGCCCAGTAGAACAGCTCGCGACGGGGCGTGTCGACGCTGTGGATCGAGAGCGTGTGCTCGGTCCGGTACCAGCCGACGAACACTGCGACCAGCACGGTCGCGTACAGCAGGCTCGACGCGATGTACGGGACGCCGAACCCGACGTGGAGGACGTCGGCGGCCATCGTCCCGAAGACGCCGACGCCAACCACGGCCAACCAGTACGTCCATGCGATGTACCGGCGCACACGGAACTGCAGCGCCAGTGCGGCCACGAACCCGATGAAGCCCAAGGACACTGCGAGCTCGGGATTCATCGCGTGGACGAGGTAATCGGACGTCGATTCCCCCATCGCCGTCGACAGGGCCTTGATGGCCCAGAAGTAGGCGGTGATCTCTGGCACCCGCAGGGCGCCGCGAACCGTCAGCCGTCCCATCAGCTTGCGATCCATCACGGCGTAACAACGTCCGGCGGGGTCCAGAAGGAGCGCCGGTAAGGGAAGTCTCACCGCTGTAAGGCGCCCGTCAGCTGGGCGATGCCAGGCCGCGAGTCCTAGTCGCCGCGGGCGGGGACGATCGCGAGCCCGATCGGGTTCGTGCCGACCGGCACCGGGATCTTGACCGGCGATGAGCGCTCTTCGGTGAGGAGCCCGCCCGGACCGATCCGGAGTGCGTGCAGCTGATTGCCCCGGCCGGCCGGGATCTGGCGGGTGGCGCGCATGTCGAGCAGGAAGATCACGTGGCCGGTCGGGTCTAGCTCGAAGTTCCACGGGTTGCCCGGGGCGTTGAGCGGCACCGTCTGGATCGCGCGCGGGTCGGTCGGGTTGCGCGAGATGTCGAACACGGTCAGGTTGTCGCTGCCGGCGTTCCCGGAGTACATCCGCGTGCCGGCCGCGTTCACGTGCGTCCAGCAGGGGAGGAACGAGCGCGGGTTCGGGATCGCGCGGACGAACGTGAGCCGGGCGTCGTCGTTCCACCGGTAGACGATCGTCCGGTCCAGATTCGCGACCTGCGCGTAAAGGATCTTCCGCTTCGGGTCAGAGGCGAGTCCGGCCGGCCACACGTTCGGGACGCGATGCCCGCCCGGGAAGACTGCGTTGGCCAGCCTCAGCGGCGAGTTGGGCCCCTCGGTCAGGGTGCCGCCGGGGGCGATCCGGAACGCTCTGAACACGCCGGTCTCCTCGCTCGTGATCAGGACCCTGCGATCGGGCGTGATGTAGGCCTGCAGCGGCGAGGAGCCGGGCGGCACGTCGATCGAGGAGATCGGGGGCCCGAGCGAGCCGTTCGCGCGGACGTGGAAGCTCGTGTAGTTGGCGGGTGAGGTGGTCAGGTCGCGCACGCCGTCCCGCGCCTTGTTGGCGACGATCAGCGTGCTCCCGGCCAGCCCGACGCTCGAGGGCGCCTTGCCGTTGGACGGGAACGGCGACCCGGCGACGGGCGTGAGCGCGCCGCCGGCGCGGATGTGGAAGACGGCGATCGTGTCCGAGCTCGAGTTGACCGCGAACAGCAATGTCCGTCTCGGGTTCGTGATGACCTCCTGGTCGGCGTCGAGCACGCCGGAGTTGCTGAGGTCGTGCGAGCCGCTCCCGCCGGTCTGGTACCGGCGCACGCCACGCGCGCTCAGCACGCCGTCGCGATAACGGAACGCCAGGATCTCGTTCGAGTCCGGCGTGGGCGAGTTGGACTCGACGTATACGGTGCCGCTGAGTGGGATCCGTCGCGCTCGGCCCTGGGTGGCGCCGGCCGGCATCGCGGCGATCGCCGCGGCTCCGCAGGCCACGGTGGCGGTGGCGATCATGCGCTTCATCCGGTCACAGAATCTCAGGTTGGGGGTTCATAGGCCGGCCCCTGGCGTCGCCACCCCGCTCCGAGCGCGTTGCCGGCGTCGATCACGTAGGCCACGAACCCTGCTGCGTCGTGCCGGCGCCGGCGATGATGGTTGCGATAGGGGTGCCTCGCGGGAGCGTCGCGCCAGTACGCGAGCGCATCCTCGATCAACGCGTGCCAGCGTGGCTCGAATGTCTCGAGTGGCGAGGTCGCGAGGTCGCTCACGCGGAGGTAGATGCCGTTGCACACGAGCGGCCGCGCCGTCGCACGCGACGTCGCTTCGCCCGGCGACGAACGCGTCCATGCAGACCGACCCGACGAAATAGAACCCCTCGATCCGCCCGGGAAGCGTGCGGTCGAGCGTGCAAGCAGGTCGGCGACGACTTCCTCCGCCGCCCCCGGCAGCTGACTCGGCGAGCTACGGGTCAGGAGGAGGTGGCGTGCCGGGGTTAGCGGCTGACGTCGTCGGTTGTCGATCGACCCACGCGAGGATCGCACGCGAGTGCGTGATCACCGTGCCGTCGGCGAGCTTCAGCGCCGGCAGCTTCTGCTGGCCGGTCGCGGCCTTCAGTTCGTCGCGCGAGCCCTTGCGCAGGAACGGAAGCGGGCTGCCATGCCCGGCGATCACCTTCTCGTAGGCGATTCCCTTGGCGTGCATCGCCTCCTGCACGCGGCGGCACGGGTGGACCTTCGGGCCACCCTCGTCGCCGTGACATACGTACAGCGTCGGGACGGGGGTTTCGGTCGACACGCGGCGGCTACTCCTCGAGTTCGTCGATCCACGCGGACGGCGCCATGACGCCGTCGCCACCCTCGGGCCGGTCCGCGCCCACCGCGATCAGCTCGAGGCCGTTCTCGCCGGCCTCGAACGCGCGAATCGCCTCCGGGCTGACCCTGACCACGTCCCACCGGCCGATCGGATGGACTTCGTCGTCGATCCGGATCCGTCCGGAGCCGCCGACGACGACGTACGCCTCTTCCTGCTCGCGATGGCTGTGCGCCATCGGTGAACGGAAGCCGGGCGGATAGCGGAAGTAGCTGATTCCCAGATGCTCCGAGTCGAGGTATTTGCGCGCGAACCGGCCCTCGACGCCGGGCGTGCGCTCGCCGACGGAGTTCTCGACGTCCATCAGGTTCTTGATCGTGAAACGTGACATGGCCCCGAATTGTCCTCCTGTAATCATCTACGGGCATCTTGCACCTTGCATCGCGCCTCCTCGCGACCGGTCGAGGAGGCGGACCTGGTCAAACCAAGACAGGAGGAAGGAATGAAGATCGGCCGCTTGCTGCTCAGGCTCACCGTTGGCAGCCTGTTTTTCGGCCACGGCACGCAGAAGCTGTTCGGCTGGTTCGGCGGGCACGGGCTCGCTGCCACCTCGAACATGTTCGACAGCATCGGGATGCGGCCGGGGAACCGCAACGCGATCGCCGCGGGACTCGCGGAAGCCGGCGGCGGCACCGGCATCGCGCTCGGACTCGCGACGCCGCTGTCCGCGGCGGTGCTCACGTCGACGATGCTCACGGCGATCAACCGCGTTCACCTCAAGAACGGACCGTGGGCGACCAACGGCGGCTACGAGTACAACCTCGTGCTGATCGCGGCGGTGCTCGTGCTCGTCGAGGTCGGGCCCGGCGAGCTGTCGCTCGACCACCTGCTCGGCAACGAGCGGTCCGGACCGGCTTGGACGCTCATCGCGCTGGCGTTTGGCGTCGCCGGCGCCGTCGGCGCTCATGTGGCGGCCGAGGCCTCCCCCGCGCCCCCCGCGCCGGCGGAGGCGCCGTCGGCCGAGGGCGCGTCGACGAACAGCGACGCCTCGTCGCCCGCCGCGACGCAAGAGGCCGGTTCCGCGCAATAGCCTGCGCCGCCCGAAGCGGGTTGTCAGCCGATTGTCAGAGATGACAGGCATCCTCGGCTCGGGGTGCGCCCGGAGCCGAGGATCCCGTCGGCCGAGAGTCCATGCCCGTAAGCTGAGAATCGCTCCCTACCCGACCGGAGGCTGTCGACTGTGAGAAGGCTTGCGAGGGTCTGCTTCGTCCACCGGAGGTTGGTCGTCCTCGGCTGGGTGGTCGCGCTCATCGGCCTCACCGCCATCCATTCCGCCGCCGGCAGCGCGTACAGCGACAACTTCCGCCTATCGGGCACGCAGAGCTTCGACGCGGTGAACCTGCTCGAGCGCAACGCTCCGAAAGCCTCCGGGGATACCGAGCAGGTCGTGATTTCGGTCGATCACGGGAAGGTGACCGATCCAGCGGTGCGCTCCCAGGTCGAGTCGATGCTCGCCGAGCTGGCGCGTCAGCCGCATGTGTCGGAGATCTCCTCGCCCTACGGTCCGCGCGGTACCGGGCAGATCTCGCCCTCGGGCCAGGTCGCGTTCGCGAACGCCACGTTCGACGTCCAGGCCAACAAGATCACCGCCGCCGCGGCTCAGAAGTTCGTCGACACGGCGCGCGCGGGCGCCGGGAACGGGGTCGAGGTCGAGGTCGAGGGGCAGGTCGCGGAGGCGGCCAATCAGCAGGGTGCGGGTGGGCTCCCGTTCGGGATCCTGGCCGCGGGGGTCGTGCTGTTCATCGTGTTCGGCTCATTGCTGGCGACGGCCCTGCCGCTCGTGACCGCAGGCCTGTCGCTCGGAACCGCTGTCGCCGCGATCGGCCTGCTCTCCCACGTGCTCCAGATGGCCTCGTTCACCAACGAGCTCGCGCTGTTGATCGGCCTCGGGGTCGGGGTCGACTACGCGCTGTTCATCGTCACGCGCTACCGCCAGGGGCTGTTACGAGGACTGAGCGGTGAGGACGCCGTGGTCGAGTCGCTCGACACCTCGGGTCGTGCGGTGCTGTTCGCCGGGATGATTGTGTGCATCGCGATGCTCGGGATGTTCGCGCTGGGCGTGAGCTTCCTGTACGGCGTCGCGGTTGGCACCTCGATCGCGGTCGCGTTCACCGTTCTTGCGGCGTTGACGCTGCTTCCGGCCCTGCTGGGGTTCTTCGGCACGCGCGTCCTGCGCCGCCGCGATCGCCGCGCGCTCAAGGAGGGAAAGCTCCGCACCAGCGACGAGTCGGCGGGGTGGGCGCGCTGGGCCGGCTTGCTCCAGAAGCGCCCGGCGCTGTTCGCGGCCGTCGCGGCCGGCGTGCTCGTCCTGCTCGCGATTCCGTTCCTGTCGATGCGGCTCGGCTCGGCCGACGCGGGCTCCGACCCGTCAGGTTCGACCACCCGCAAGGCGTACGATCTGCTCGCCAAGGGGTTCGGGCCCGGCTACAACGGCCCGCTCCAGCTCGTCGCCCCGGTGTCGGGTCCGGCGCAGGAGGCGGCGTTCGCCCGCGTCGAGCGGGCCGTCGCATCCACGCCGGGCGTCGTCGGGTCGACGAGCCCGCGGTTCATCCCCGGCCGGGCCCCCGGGCTGCCGGGTGTCGCGCTCGCCGACGTCTATCCGAAGGGTTCCCCGCAGGACTCCTCGACGTCCGACCTGCTCCACACCGTTCGCGATCAGGTGGTGCCGGCGGCCGAGCGCGGAACCGGCCTGCACGTGCTCGTCGGCGGCCAGACCGCGATCTTCGACGACTTCGCGACGGTCCTGTCGCGCAAGCTGCCGCTGTTCCTAGCGATCGTGATCGGGCTGAGCTTCCTGCTGCTGATGGCGGTGTTCCGGAGTGTCGTGATCCCGGCCGTCGCGGCGGTGATGAACCTGCTGTCGGCGGCGGCGGCGTTCGGCGTGGTGACCCTGGTATTCCAGGACGGGGTCGGTGCGTCGCTGCTCGGGATCGACAAGACCGGGCCGATCGAGGCGTTCGTGCCGGTGTTCATGTTCGCGATCCTGTTCGGCCTGTCGATGGACTACGAGGTGTTCCTCGTGACGCGGATCTACGAGGAGTGGCACCGCCGGCGCAACAACCGCGAGGCGGTGGCGCACGGACTGGCCGCCACCGGCAAGACGATCACCGCGGCCGCGGCGATCATGATCCTCGTGTTCGGCGCGTTCATCCTCGGCGGCCAGCGGATCATCGACCTGTTCGGGGTCGGCCTGGCCACCGCGGTGCTGATCGACGCGCTGATCGTCCGGTCGGTGCTCGTGCCGGCGCTGATGCTGATCATCGGCGACGCCAACTGGTGGTTGCCGGGGTGGCTCGGCAGGTGGCTGCCTCACCTCAGGGTCGAAGGCGCGAGCGCGGGCGCCACGGCCCGGCATGCGCCGGCCGTGCCCGAGCCGTCAGCCGGCTGACTACACGTCGGTCTCGCGCGGCGCGTAGCGGTGGTGGAGCATCAGCGCGTTCCCGTCCGGGTCCGAGAACAGCGCCATGTGACAGACGCCGGTGTCGAGCGTGTCGCCGTGGAAGCTGACACCGCGCTCCTCGAGCAGCTTGCGGGTCTCGGCGACGTCATCGACATGCAGCGCGACCGGGTTGCGGTTGGCCTCGTGGGGGAGGCCCATCTTCTCGGCGTCGTACACGCTCAGCGTCAGGTTGCCGGTCTCGTATTCCGAGAAGTGGCGCTCCTCGAGGTACACCGACCGCGGGAGGCCGAGCGTCTCGCCGTAGAACCTGGCGGCGGCGACGATGTCGTGGGTCGGGATGCCGACGAAGTCGACGCCGCGGACGAACTCCGGGGTGGCGGTCATCTGTTCTCTCCTGGTCGCGGGCTGTGGCGATCAGGCTATCCCGTCGGGCACCGGGTTTCGCGAGGTAGGCGGTGCGTGCGGGCGAGAGTCGACCGTTGCGGACTTAGGCCCGGGCGCCGGCAGGGCTGATCCCGCCGGGTCAGGCGTTCTTGATGACGATCCCCTCGAGGATGAACGCGGCCCGCTCGGTCGAGTCGATCGCGTTCTCGAGACGCTCGAAGATGTCCTTCCAGCGGATTACGACCATCGGATCGATCCCGGCTTCGAATAGCGACGCGATCGCCTCGCGCGTCAGCCGGTCGCCCTCCTTCTCGAGCCGGTGGACCTCGCCCATGTGATCGGTGATGTCCTTGAACCCTCGGATCAGCGGGATCGCGCCGGCGATCTGGCGGGTGGCGTCGCGCAGTACTCCGGCCAGCCGCTGCGCCTGCGCCATCGGCGCCTCGATCTTGTACAGCCCGAGGTAGTCGGCGACCTCCTCGGTGTAGTCGACGATGTCGTCCAGCGCCGAGGCCAGGTGGAGGATGTCCTCGCGATCGATCGGCGTGACGACGCTCTGGTTGAGCCGCTTGATCAGGTCGTGGGTGATCTGATCGCCGTCGTGCTCGCAGGCCAGGATGTCGCGCGCCAGGCCCTGGCTCTCCGGATATCGCGCGAGCATCTCGTCCAGGAGCTCGGCGGCGCGCACGATGTTCGCCCCGGCGCGCTCGAACAGGTCGAAGAACTCCCGGTCGGTTCCCCGCAGGAGGTTTGCGATCGACGCCATTGTTACCGTCCACCCCGTTGGCGTGATCGCCGTGATCGCACCCAGATCACCAGCCTGATCATCGCTACGTAGGATAGGCGCGGATGAAGACGCGAATGGGAAAATTCATCGTAGGTCCGGCGGGCGGTGCCCGCCGGAAGGAGAGCTGACCCGGGCATGTCCTACTCCGCCGGCGAAGCGAGGGTGCAGCTTCTCGATGACGTGGCCGATGCGACCGATCAGCTGGCGCTGGCGCTGGCCAGTCTCGGCGAGGCGTACGAGGAGCTCGACGAGCAGACGGCGGACGCGCTCGAGGAGCAGTTATTCCGCCCCACGCAGTCGGCCTACGGCCGGTTGCGACGGACCCACGCGGAGTTCGCCGGCCGCCACGGGCTGCCGGGGCGCGAGTTCGAGGCGAGCTCGGGCGGGCTGCACTCGGCCGACCCGCGCGTCTACGTCGATCGCGCGACGGAGGCGATCGAGCGTGCCGACCACATGCTCGCCGAGCTTCAGGACTCGATGATGCCCGTCGAGGTCGGCGACCGCGAGCTCAGAGCCGGGCTATCGGAAACGCGAGCGACGATCGCCGAGCTCCCCGCGCGCGCCCGGCGGCTGATGCGCACCCAGGGCCGGTAACGCCTCCGCCGTTTATGCGATTCGGCCCCGGGTAGCCTCGAATCAATCGCACGGGACGTGGATAACCGTCCCGTAGGAGGTGAGGAGACATATGGCATACGCGCTCGCCCGATTGGTGCGAACCGTTGTCGGAGTTGTCGTGCTCGTGATCGTGGTCGGTGGGGTTCTGTTCCTGCTGTCCGCCAATCCGAGCAACGCCATCGTGCGTGACATCCACGACGCGGCAAGCTGGCTCGTCGGGCCATTCAAGAACCTGTTCTCGATCAACGGCCATCCGAAGGCGACCCTGGCGGCGAACTGGGGTCTGGCGGCGATCGTCTATCTGGTCGTCGGCGGCTTCATCGCGAGCCTGATCGCTCGGATGGGTACGCGCGGCGTCCGCCGCACGCGGCCCGTGATCGCCGAGTAGCAGACGTTCGGAACGTAGGCGGCAACCCTCGCGGGTTGCCGCCTCGTCTCGTTGCCGCCGGGCGCCTCGAAATTGCCAGCCCGGCCCCGATAACGCGGCCGATTAGTACATCCGCGGACGTTATGCGAATGTTCGTGAGGTTCATGCTTGAGCCCGCGTGGTTCGTGGGTATCTCGCACGCATGACTCTTCTAGCCATCGCCCGAACCGACTCTGCCGAGCTTTTCACTCGCTGGCAGCAGCACGGCGACCGAAGCGCGCGCGACGAACTCGTGACTCGCTTTCTTCCTCTTGCCCGCAAGCTGGCCCGGCGTTACGCCGGGGCAAGAGAGCCGTTCGAGGATCTGCTCCAGGTCGCGAGCCTTGGCTTGGTCAAGGCGGTCGATCGCTTCGACGCGGACCGAGGAACAGCGTTCTCGTCGTTTGCGGTGCCGACCATTCTCGGCGAGCTCAAGCGCTACTTCCGGGACCTGGGCTGGTCTGTCCACGTCCCGCGCGGTGCGCAGGAGATGGCGCTCAAGGTCGAAGAGGCTCAGCAGCAGCTGACCAGCAAGACCGGGCGTCCGCCGAGCGTGCCAGGATCTGGCCCAGTATCTCGAGATGAGCATCGAAGACGTGCTCGATGCGCTCGAGACCGCCGGCGCCCACCACTCCACGTCGCTCGATGCTCCGCGGGAGGATGCTGAGGGCGATACCGGGTCTCTCGCCGATGCTTTCGGGCAGGAGGACGAGCGCTTCGAGCTGGTCGACGCGAGCGTCACCATCTCCGCCTCCGCGCATCAGCTGACCCCGCGCGAGCGCCACGTGCTCGCGTTCGATTCGTGCAGGACATGACGCAGACACAGATCGCCGAGGAGATCGGCGTCTCGCAAATGCAGGTGTCGAGAATTCTGCGTCGAGCGCTCGCTCGCCTGCGCGAGATGACGGAGAGCGGCGACGAAGCGTCGTCCGTCACCTGACGCTTTCCTCGATCAAACGGCGGGGGCCACAAGGGGATCGGCAACTTCGGGCGCGTGCGTCCGTGCTCGGCGTTGCGTTCGCATCGCCGTCGAGCCGCGGGCGCGCGCGTGGCGTTAGTCTTCAGTGCACGGATGCACGGGGCGCCGTCCAGCGAGCGGCACGACTTCATCCGCAACCGCGTTCGAACCATACTTCGGTGCGCCGTGGCGAAACTCTGCATCCCCCATCGGTCCGATAGCTGCTCGACCAGCTCGCAATCCCCAACCGCCGCGGACGTCCTCGTCGGCCCGTGCCGCGAAGCCGGGTCCCTGGTCGAGCACCGCGCAACGGATGTCTCCGTTGACGCACAGGTCGAGCATTACGGGCATGCCGTCCTCCCGGCGCTCCGTGGACGATGCCGTTCGTGACCAGCTCGCTGACCATCAACTTGACGTCGTCCAGTTCTTTTGGCTGACAACCGCGCCGACAGCTCTTCCGCAATGATGCGGCGTGCCTGGGCCGGTCCCTCGGGCTCGGGCGTCGATCTTGTAGAGCGCTGCGTACACGTGAATCCATGACTGGACATAGGTTTACCCCGCAATCCGGAACTCAAAAGCATCCGAACCGGAGGATGCGCTCGGGCGCTCCCGCGCCGGGGGACGTCGGCGGCGATGAGCGACGACTCACCGGCCGTTCGCCTCGAGCTCGACTCGCGGCCCGAGACGCTGACGCTCGTGCGAGGAGTGCTCGCGGGCGTAGCCGAGCTGATCGGGCTCGATCCCGAGCTGCTCGACGACCTGAAGACCGCGGTCAGCGAGGCCTGCAACAACGTCGTGATGCACGCCTACGACGGCGAGACGGGTCCGCTCGGCGTGCGCATGTACATCGATCCCGAGGCGATCGAGGTCGTCGTCGAAGATCAGGGATCCGGCCTTCCCCCGCTCGCCCCGGCCGACGAGACGATCCGCGGCGTCGGGCTTGTCGGTCATTCGCGCGCTCGCCGAGCAGGCGGAGTTTCGCGCGATCCCCGAGGGCGGCACCGAGGTGCAGGATGTCGTTCGCCGGCCAGCGCGACGGCAAGCCGCTGTTCCACCTTCCGAGCACGGCGGGCCCTGACGACCAGGACGGATCGTGGCTGTCCGGAGACGCGGTCGTATCGCTCTCGCCGATCAGCCTCCTGGCCGGCGTGCTCGGTCGCGTGGCCCGCGCGCTCGCCGCCCGGGCGCGCTTCTCGCTCGACCGCTTCTCCGACGTGTATCTCGTCACCGACGCGATCGCGGCGCATGCCGGGCGGGCCGCCAAGGGCCCGAGGCTGTCGTTTGCGATCTCGGCCGACGCGCAACGGCTCGAGCTGACGGATCGGACCGTTCGTCGACGGGAGCGGCGGCCAGCTGTCACACCAGGCGCCGGACTACAGCGCGGCCTCGGCGCTGGCCAAGCTCAGTGACGAACTCGAAGTCCGCCGCGAGGACGGGGCCGAGGTCCTGTACGTCGTGATGGTCGACCGCCGGCGCCCGTCGGCCTGAGCAGCTCACTGCTCGGCCTGAGAGCCTCACTCCTCGGTGAGCAGTTCCTCCGGCGCGTCCACGAGCGTCAGCCTGTCGCCGACGCCGGTCAGGCTCAACAGCCGCTGAACCTGCTGGGGGCCCTTGACCATCGCGAGCTGCCGGCCCTGCTCCTCCGCGCGCTGATGAGCACGAACGAGCACGCTGAGGCCCGTCGAGTCCATGAAGTCGAGCTCTCTCAGATCGATGATCAGCAGCTTGGAATCCGACGACGCGACGCGATCGAGCTCCTCCTGCAGGGCGGGGCTCGACGCGAGGTCGAGTTCTCCGCTCACCGCGATGACGGTGGCCCGACCTTGGTTGCGGACCTCTAGCCGGAAGTGACTCTGCATCGGGGGAGCGAGCCTACTGATCTTGGCGGGCGGATGCTGGTCCCGCCATTGCGCCCATCGGCCGGTCGAGGGGAATGGCGTGCCGGCCTGCGTCACCCCCACTCACGGCGGGTAATGGCAGCGCAGCAGAGAAGGGCCTTTCGATGCACCAAAAGGAGGAGTGGAATGGTTGCATTAGTCGCATTGCTGCTGATTCTCGTCATCTTCGGCGGCCTTGGTTTTGCTGCCCACATCCTGTGGCTGATCCTGATCGTCGCGGTGGTCCTGTGGCTCGTCGGCTTCCTCATCGGAGGCGCCGACGCCGGAGTCGGGGGGCGGCGAAGGTGGTATCGCTGGTAGAGGAGGGGAGCGGCACGTAGAGGAGGGGAGCGCCGGCGGCGGCTCGCTGCTGCCCGCCGGCCTCGCCGCTCTGTTCGCCCGGGAGGCCCGGCACCCTCTAAGGCCGCGGCAGGTGCGTGTCGCCGGTCAGCTGACGCAGACGCTGTAGGGACCGGCGCAACAGCCGCGAGACCTGCATCTGCGAGACGCCGACACGCTCGGCGATCTCCGACTGGGTGAGATCCTCCCCGAACCGCAGGAACAGGATCTCGCGCTCGCGCTGTGGGAGGTGCTTGGCCGCCGCGAAGATCGTCGTCTGATCGTCGACCAGCCCGAGGCGCTGATCCTCGTCGCCGATCGCATCGATCCGGGTCGCGTCCTCCTCGCCGGCGAGCGGGGCGTCGAGCGACACCGTGCCGTAGGCCTCGGCCACCTGGAGCCCGTCGAGGACCTCCTCCTCGCTCAGCTCGAGGTACTGCGCAAGTTCGTCGACCCTTGGCGGGCGGCCGGTGCGTGCGCTGATCGCCTGCTGCGCCTCGTTGATCCTGCGCGCTCGCTCCTGGGCCCCCCGGTCGACGTGGATCGCCCAGCCGGTGTCCCGGAAGTAGCGCTTGAGCTCGCCGACGATCGTCGGCACCGCGAACGACGTGAACGCGAAGCCGCGGTCTGGATCGAACCGCTCGACGGCTTTCACCAGGCCCAAGCTCGCAACCTGGACCAGGTCGTCGTAAGGCTCGCTCGACTGCGCGTAGCGCCGCGCCAGCTTGCGGGCGAGCGGTAGGAATCGCGCGATCAGCTCGTCGCGCGCGTCACGGTCCTGGGCCCGGCGCCAGCGCTCGAATAGCTGTTGCGAATCAGCTCCGGACACTGGCCCGCCAGCCGGGGTCCCCGACACCTGGAACGTCCTTTCGCAGACGATCTTCTTTTAGCACAGAACATTGCGTCCCGTGGCACAAAGTCGCCGTGCGTGTTCCTTTCATCGGGGACCCCAAGCGCTGTCGACCTCAGGTGATTCGTCAGTCAGCCGGCGCGACGTGCGACCTTGCGCCGAAGCGCTTCGCCGGCGGTGGCGATCGCGCCGACGGGGATCAGCAGCGCTCGCTGCGCCCCGCGCGCCACTACGCCGAGCTGCGCGCCGGCCGCGCCGACGGCCTTCGCCGCAGTACCGGCGGCGTTCGTGGTGGTGGTGCCGGCCGTGCGTGCCGTGCTCCGCGCGCTGCGAGCGGTGCCCGATGCGGCCCCGCGCGTGCGACGAGCCGAAGCCCTGGTCGCGGTCGCACTCCGCTTGGCGGCGTTCCGCTTGCGGGTCGCCGCGGCACGCTTGGCGGAGGCCTGACGCTGAGCCGGAGTCTGAGTTGCCATCGGTGTCTCGTCTCCTCGTGTTGGTGGTCGATTCCACTGGCTCCGAGTGCCCGCGGCGGCTGCTGCCGGCCGTGGCGCACGCGGACCCGGGTCTCTCCTGCCTGGGGCAGCCCTCTCCACCCGCACGTTGCGATACTCACCGCAATGCCTGCTTCCTACACTTCGCCATTGGCGCAGGAGCTCGCGCCTGACGTCCTCGCCCGGTTCCTGCGCTATGTGCGAATCGACACACAATCGCGCCGGGATCGCACCTCCTCGCCGAGCACCCCGGGCCAGCTCGAGCTCGGGCGCGTGCTGGCGGCGGAGCTGGAGGAGGCCGGGCTCGAGGACGTCCAGCTCAACGAGCATGGCTACGTGCTCGCGACGCTCGCGGGAAACCGGGCCGCCGGCGGTACCGGCGAGGTCATCGGCCTGATCGCGCACATGGACACCAGTCCGGACGCGCCCGGCCAAGGCGTCGAGCCGATCGTCCACCGCTCCTACGACGGCGGGGTGATCGAGCTCCCGCGCGAGGGCACGGTGCTCGACCCGGTCGCGATGCCCGAGCTCGGCGACAAGGTCGGACACGACATCGTCACGAGCAGCGGCGACACGCTGCTCGGCGCCGACGACAAGGCCGGCGTGGCCGAGATCATGGCCGGCGGTCGCGCACCTGGCGGCGCATCCCGAGCTGCCGCGGCCGACGCTCCGCGTGGCGTTCACGCCCGACGAGGAGATCGGCGAGGGCGCGACGCTGTTCGACATCGAGCGGTTCGGCGCCCGGTGCGCCTACACGCTCGACGGCTCCGACCTCGGCGAGATCCAGGACGAGACGTTCAGTGCTGCCGAGGTGGTCCTGACCGTCCGCGGCATCGAGGTCCATCCCGGGTGGGCGACGGGCAAGCTCGTCAACGCGTTGCGGATCGCCGCGCAGATCGTGGCGGCGCTCCCTTCCGCCACGCTGACTCCGGAGACGACCTCGGGTCGCGAGGGATTCATCCACCCGTACGAGCTGTCGGGGACGCCGGCGAAGGCAGAGGTCAGATTCATCGTGCGCGACTTCGACGACGACCTGCTCGAGCGCCACATCGCGCTCCTCGAGCAGACCGCCAAGCAGGTGACGGCAGCCGAGCCGCGTGCCCGCCTCGACGTGGCCGTGCGCGAGCAGTACCGCAACATGCGGCGCGCGCTCAGCGCGGTGCCGAACGTGACCGATTCCGCCGAAGCCGCGATCCGGGCCGAGGGGATCGAACCGATCCGCCGGCCGATCCGGGGCGGCACCGACGGCTCCAGGCTCAGCGAGATGGGGCTCCCGACCCCGAACATCTTCACGGGAGGGCACGAGTACCACTCGACGCGCGAGTGGGCCTCCGTGCAGGACATGGCGGCCGCCGCGGCGGTTGTCGTGCGCCTCGCCGAGGTGTGGTCGCGGAACGGCGATGCAGGCTAGTTCACCCGGCTCGCTGGCCTCGCTCGACGGCGAGGTGATGCTCGCCTCCGAGGCGACGATCCCCGCCACCGACGACGGGCCTGATCCGTGGCGACGGTGTGTTCGAGGTGATGCGGCTGAACGACGGACGCCCGTTCGCGTTCGAGCGCCATCTGGCTCGGCTCGAGCGCTCGGCGGCGAACCTACGGCTCCCGCTCGACCTCGAGGCGGTCAGAGCCGACGCCTGGCGGCTGCTCGCGCAGGCCGGCCCGAGCCCGGAGCACGAGTTGCTGCGGATCGTCGTGACGCGTGGCGGACGACGACTGCTGCTGACCGAGCCGATGCCGGCAGCCCCGGAGATCGTCCGGCTGGGGTCGGTGACGTACGCGCCAACCCGGATCCTCGACGGCGTCAAGTCGCTGTCCTACGGCGCGAACATGCTCGCCGGCCGCTTGGCGCGCGAGCGGGGGTACGACGAGGCGCTGCTCGTCACCCCGCACGGCCGCGTGCTCGAGGCGCCGACGAGCTCGATCTTCTGGGTCAAAGACGGCGAGTTGCTGACTCCTCCGCTCGACCGAGCACATCCTCGCGTCGATCTCGCGGGCGATCGTGATCGAGGCCACGGGCGCCGTCGAGCGGTCGTGCACGCTCGACGAGCTGACCGCGGCCGACGAGGCCTTCCTGGCCTCGACGACCCGCGAGGTACGACCGGTGTCCGCGATCGACGAGCGCACGTTCGACGCTCCGGGCCGGGTCACGGCGCGGACGGCAGAGGTCGTCGAGGCGCTCATCGCCGAGCAGCTGGACGCCGAGACGCACCAGCTCGACGCCGAGCGGCACCGACCGGGCAGCGACACTCGATGAAGATCCTCACGGTGATCGGGAACCGCCCCCAGTTCATCAAGGCGGCGGCGGTCTCACCGCGGCTGCGCGAGCGCCACGAGGAGGTGCTGATCCACACCGGCCAGCACTTCGACGACGAGTTGTCGGCGGTGTTCTTCGCCGAGCTCGGGCTGCCGGCGCCGGAGCGCGAGCTGGGGATCGCGCTCGGGTCGAACACCTCCCAGACCGCGCGGATGCTGAGCGCGCTCGAGCCGGTTCTCGGCGAGGAGAGACCCGACGCCGTGCTGGTCTACGGCGACACGAACTCGACGCTCGCCGGCGCGCTCGCCGGCGCCCAGGCCGGTGTCCCGGTCGCGCACGTCGAGGCCGGCATGCGCTCGTTCGACCGCTCGATGCCCGAGGAGCTCAACCGCGTGCTGACCGACCACACGTCCGCGCTGCTGCTGTGCTCCTCCGAGGTCGGGGCCGCGAACCTGCGGCGAGAGAGCGTGAGCCGGGACCGTCGAGGTCGTCGGCGACGTGATGGTCGACGTCGCGCTGACGATGCAGCCGCGCGCACGCGAGCGCGTCGATCTGATCGCCGCGCGCGGGCTGACGTCCGGCGAGTACGTGCTCGCCACCGCGCACCGCGCCGGCAACGTCGACGACCCCGAGCGCCTGCGGATGCTCGTGCGCCTGCTGGGCGAAATGCCGCTGACGGTCGTGTTCGCGCTCCACCCGCGGACCCGCAGCCGGCTCGCCGCGGCCGGTCTCCTCGACGAGCTCGAACGGTCCGAGCGCGTCGTGCTCACCCCGCCGCTCGGTTATGTCGAGCTCACCGCGCTGCTGTGCCACGCCCGCGCGGTCCTGACCGATTCCGGCGGCCTCCAGAAGGAGGCGTACTTCGCCGGAGTGCCGTGCGTGACGCTGCGGAAGAACACCGAATGGACCGAGACCGTCGAGAGCGGTTGGAACACGCTGGTCGATCTGGACGCCGGCGCCGCGCTGCGGGCGCTCGAGCGCGAGCCGCCGCCGGAACGCCCGCCGCTGTACGGGGATGGTTTCGCCGGGGAACGCGTCGTGTCGGCTCTTACACTGCAGCTCCGATGACATAGACAAGGAGACCGCGATGGAGACCTGGCACGTCGGCTTGCTGGAGATCGAGGCTCACCATCCGAAAGTGCTGCGCTCAGACGCCGAGACCCGCGCGATCGCGATTCAGCTGCCCGCCGGTGAGCAGATGCAGTCCCACCAGGTTCACGAGCGCACGTACATGATCGTCGTCACCGGCGAGATCGAGATCTCGCAGGACGAGGGGTCGGTTTCGGGCGGCCCCGGACTGCTGGCGCATTTCGAGCCGAACGAGCGCCGGACGATCGAGGCGATCACCGACGCCCGGCTGCTGCTCGTGCTGGCGCCGTGGCCCGGCGAGGGCCACCCGTCGCGGCCGGCGTGAGGCCCCGCTCAGGCGGGCGCTGAGGCGGCGTTCCCCGAACCCGCCATCCCGATGCCGGCCTCGGTCCAGATGATCTCGTCGCGGGCCGGGCCGACGCCGATCAGCGCGATCGGCACGCCGACGAAGTCCGACATGAACTGCAGGTAGTCGCGAGCCGCCGGCGGGAGGTCTGATTCGTCGCGGCACTCGGTCAGGTCCTCGCTCCACCCGGGCAGCTCGACGTAGTCGCCGGTCACGTGGTGGAGCATCGTCTGGTGGTAGGGGAAGTAGTCGAACTCCGCTCCCTCAGGGCCGCGGTACCGGGTGCAAACGCACAGCCGCTCGAAGCCTGAGAGCACGTCGAGCTTCATCACCGCCAGCGCGGTCAGCGAGTTGATCCGGGCCGCATAGCGCAGCGCGACCAGGTCGACCCATCCGACCCGCCGGGCGCGTCCGGTCGTCGTGCCGTACTCGCCGCCGCGCTCGCGAATCTCGTCGGCGATGTCGCCGTCGAGCTCGGTCGGGAACGGCCCCGCGCCGACGCGTGTCCCGTAGGCCTTCATCACTCCCCACACCTCGTCGATGTCCTTCGGCCCGACGCCGGCGCCGACGCATGCCGCGCCCGCCACCGGATTGGACGACGTGACGAACGGATAGGTCCCGTGGTCGATGTCGAGCATCGCACCCTGCGCGCCCTCGAACACCACGGTCTGACCCGCGTCGAGCCGCTCGTGAACGAGCCGCACCGTATCGGCGATGTAGTTCGCCATCCGGTGCCCGTAGGTGAGGTACTCCTCGGTGATCGTCTGCAGGTCGAGTTGGGGGTCCTTCGCCCACGGGCGCAGCGACAGCCGCTTGGGCTCGAGCGCCGCGACGATCTTCTTCTTGAGGATCTTCTCGTCGAGCAGGTCCTGCACGCGGATCCCGAGTCGGGCCGCCTTGTCGGCGTAGCACGGGCCGATCCCGCGCCTGGTCGTGCCGATCTGCAACTTGCCGAGCTTCGCCTCGCCGGCGTGGTCGAGCATCATGTGGTAGGGCATGATCAGGTGGGCGTTGGCCGAGATCCGCAGCGACCGCGTGTCGACCCGGCGCCGGCGCAGCTCGTCGAGCTCGTCGGTCAGCACCCGCGGGTCGATCACCACGCCGTTCCCGATCACGCACAGCGTGTCCGGGTGCAGAATGCCCGACGGGATCAAATGCAGCTTGAACGTCTGCCGGCCGCGCACGATCGTGTGCCCGGCGTTGTTCCCGCCCTGAAAGCGCACGACCGCATCGGCCCGCTCTGCGAGCAGGTCGGTGACCTTTCCCTTGCCTTCGTCGCCCCACTGGGCGCCGACCAATACGATTCCGGGCATCGGCGACGGAGTGTACGCACGGCATGGGCGGTAGCCGCGCAGGGGCGGCTCCGGTGCCCGCTGCCATGCCGCGCGGAGCGAGCGCGGGTAGCCCGGGCGTCCCCGGACCGGGCCCGATTCCGGCCCCGCCGGCGCCGGCGCCACCTGCGCCCGGACCCGATCCCTCGCCACCGACGCCGTCGCCCGATCCCTCGCCGCTGCCGCCGCGCCCCGGGCCGCAGATCTGAGCCGGCTGGGGCGCTCCGCGGGCCCGCTCATCGTGTCGTGCGTTCGCGACTCGTGCCATAGCCGAGTGAACCGCCGTTCGCCCGGAAGGGGCTGCCGGGTGACGACTTGTTCGGCCCTCGCGCCGGCGACCGCGTCCGCCGCCTGCCGTCAGCCGAAAGGCAGCCCGTCGAAGCTCGGCGGCGGCCCGGGTCGCCACTTTGGGTACGGCGCGTACGCCTCCCGCGACTCCGGCGTCTCGTGCTCCACCCCCGCGCCGTGGCGGAGCGCCACGTCGGAGCGGGTGTACACGGCGTGGCCGCGATGCTCCCGGCTGCCGGCCATGAAGATCACGCACCGGCCATCGCCCGCTCCGACGAAGATGTGCTTCGTGGCCGGCGCGCAGTGGAGGAAGTCCCAGGCTCCCATGTGCCGCTCCTCGTCCTCGACGATCGCGATGCACTCGCCGGACACGACGAGAAAGTCCTCCTGATCGTCCTCGTAGTGGTACAGCCCGCTGGGCTGCCCGGGCTCGAGCACCGCCAGCGTGTAGCCGACGTGCCGGAACGGCACCTCGTCGCCCTCGAAGATGCAGGCCGCGCCGAACTTGTCGTTGGTCACCCATGCCGCGTCGCGCACGTTGACCGTGAACCAACCCTCGCTGGCTGCGGTCATGCCGTACTTCGTCCGCTCCATCCGCGCCTCGGTCATCGCCCTATTGTCATTCAGCCCCGTTCGCCGCCGCCCGTGCGCCCTGCGGCGCCATCCCGCGGGACGCCTCGACCAACTCGATCCGGTTGCCCCACGGGTCGGCCGTGTAGAACCGTCGCGTGCCCGGGATCGCGTCGTCCCACTTCACCGTGCGGCCCGCGGCGGCGAGTCGTTCGGCGAGGCGGTCGAGGTCGTCCGGGCAGACGAGGAGCGCCGGGTGCGCCTTGCTCGCCGGCGCAAAGCGCTCCGCGATGCCCACGTGCAGCTGGCGGTTGTCGCCGCAGGAAAACCAGACGCCACCGCGGGCGCGGAGCGCATCGGGCTTGCGCAACTCGGCCATCCCGAGCAGCTCGCCGTAGAACCGCCTGGCGTCGTCCTCGCTTCCGCTGGGTGCGGCGACCTGGACGTGGTCCAGTCCGATTGGCGACACGGGCATGTCCGTCACCGGCCGATCATCGCACGAGCTCTGATGCCCGCCCGGCGCGCGCGGTAGTTTCTAGCCATGACGGACGAGCACAAGACCGAGGAGCTCAAGGTCATCCAGAGCGAGCGAGAGGTGACCGAGCGCGAGCAGGCCGAGTCGTCGCTCGACGAGGACGAGGCGGCCCAGCACGAGCGCCGCGCCGACAAGGCGCGCTATCTGAAGGAGAAGCTCGAGGAGCGGGCGGAGTCCGAGCGCCAGCTGGACGAGTGACGCCGCCGGCGATCCTGGTCTGACCCGCGCGGGCGACTCACGCCGTGCGCAGATCCATGCGCCGGTCGTGGCCGAGCAGCGGTAGCTCGTCGCACATCGCTGTCAGGCGCGAGACCGTACGTTCGGTGAGTTGGTCGCACAGCGCCTCGCGGTCGAGGATGTTGGTCGTGATCACCATCGCGCGCTGATCCTCGTAGCGTGCGTTGACGATCGAGTACAGCTCCTCGAGCACCCAGTCCGTGGTCCTCTCGGCGCCGACGTCGTCGACGTGCAAGAGGTCGACGGCGGTCAGCCGGTCGAGCAGGTCGACGTGGGAGCGCTCGGCCCGGTGCGTGTCTCGGATCTCGTTGAGCAGGCGCGGCAGCGAGTAGATCGCCACCGACCGGCCCGCCTTCAGCGCCGCCTTCGAGACCAGCATCGCCAGCGTCGTCTTCCCGGTCCCCACCGGGCCCATGAACCACAGGCCCCGGCCGGTGTCGAGTCGCTCGTCGATCGAGTCCGTGAACCGGCGCGTGGCCGCCACCACCTGGCCGTCGATCTCGGTCACCGGATAGCGCTCGAACGCCACGTCCTGGTAGCGCCGCGGGATCACCGCCGACAGGCTCCGCGCCTTGCGCAGCGCGATGATCTGCCGGCGGCACCGGCAGTCGTACGCGGTGTTCGTGTCCTCGTCGTAGAGCAGGCCGCTGCCGTCGCAGCTATCGAACGGGCACCCGCTCACGCCGCGCTCGCCCCCCTGGATCGATTCCCCATGCGAATCACGCCGCGCTCGCCCCGGGATCGAGTCCCCACGCGAATCACGCGGCGAACCGCTCGCCGGCGTAGTTCATGAACTTCGGGTACTCCTTCTGGAACGTCAGCACGATGTCGCCGACCGGTCCGTTTCGGTGCTTGGCGATGATGATGTCCGCCTCCCCGGGCCGCTCGGAGTCCTTTTCGTAGTACTCCTCGCGGTAGATGAACATCACGAGGTCGGCGTCCTGCTCTATTTGGCCGCTCTCACGAAGGTCGGACAGGATCGGCCGCTTCTCGCCACCGCGCTGCTCGACCGCGCGGCTCAGCTGCGACAGCGCGATCACGGGGACGCCCAGCTCGCGGGCGAGGGACTTGAGGCCGCGGGAGATCTGGCCCACCTGCTCGACGCGGCTCTCGACCCGGCCCTCATGTCGCATCAGCTGGAGGTAGTCGATGATGATCAGGCCGAGGCCGTCCTCGAGCTGATGGTGCAGGCGACGCGCCTTGGCGCGCACTTCGAGCACCCCGGTGTCGCTCGAGTCGTCGATCCACAGCGGCGCGCCCGACAAGCGCTGACATGCGTCGAGGATCTTCGGCCACCGGTTCTCGGCGACTCGGCCCTTCCGGAGTTCCTCGCCGCGGATCCGCGCTTGGGAGGCCACGAACCGCTGCGCGAGCTCAGACTCGGACATCTCGAGCGAGAACAGGGCGACTGCGCTCGGGTGGTGCGTCGAATGACCGACGCCGAGCACCGCGTTCTCGGCGATGTTCGCGACCAGCGCCGACTTTCCCATCGACGGCCGCGCGGCGATGATGATCAGGTTGCCGGGCTGAAAGCCGCCGGTCAGCTCGTCGAGGTCCTTGAATCCGGATGGCGTGCCGGTCAGCGGCGTCTTCGCCGTCGAGAGCCGATGGAGCTTGTCGGTCTCCTGGTCGAGGATCTCGGCGATCGGGCGGAATTTCTTCTGGCGGTCGTCGTGGGCGACCTCGAGCACCGAGCGCTCGGCCCGCTCGACCAGGTCGCGTGGCGGAGCCTCGCGGGACAGCACGCTGGCCTGGATCTCGTAGGAGGTGGTCAGCAGCGCCCGGAGCTGGGCGTTGTCGCGAACGATCTGGCCGTACTCACGGGCATGGCCCGCGGCGGGCACCCAGCCGGCGAGCTCGTCGATCGTCGCCGGCCCGCCTATCTCCTCGAGCTTGCCGTGCTGGCGAAGCGTCTCCGCGACCGTCAGATGGTCGATCTTCCGATCGTTCTCGTACAGCGTCATCATCGCCGCGAACACCGCGCCGTGCTGCTCGCGGTAGAAGTGATCGGGCCGCAGGTGCTGCTCGACGAGTAGCGCATGCAGGTGGCGCTCGTCGAGCAGGACCGCGCCGAGCACCGACTTCTCCGCCTCCAGATTGTGGGGCGGAACGGCGATGTTCTGGACGGTGCTCATGGTCGATCCGAGTCTAGGTTCGGGGCAGGCGTCCTCGCGCGAGGCGTTCCCGCAACCAGCGAGGACTTCCGAGCAGACGGTCGGCGACGGCTCAGGCCGGCGCCGGGGGTCGGCTGGCTAGGCCGCGACCACCATCGTCTTGACCGTCGCCGTCACCTCGTCGGTGACCTCGACGACGACCATGTACGTGCCGGTGTGGCGAATCGGGTCCTCGAGGTGGATCTTGCGCCGGTCGATCTTGATCCCGCGCGCGTCCCGGATCGCGTCGGCGATGTCCTGAGTGGTGACCGAGCCGAACAGCCGGCCGTCGTCGCCCGCCTGCTGGGGGATCGTGAGCACGGTCCGTCCCAGCGTCGCGGCGTTGTCCCGGGCGCGGTCCTCGGCCTCCTGCACGGCGCGCTCAGCTTCGTCCCGCCGGCGCTTCGCGGCCTGGATCGAGGCCGTCGTCGCCGGCTCTGCCAGCTTGCGCGGCAGCAGGTAGTTGCGCAGGTAGCCGGCCGAGACGTCGATCACCGTGCCTCGCTCGCCGAGCGAGTCCACGTCCTGAAGCAGGATCGCCTGGGGCATCAGCGGCTCGGACCTACCGATCGCGGTCGCGATCGCGGTCTCGACCGCCGCGTTCGCTGCGTTCGCCGCCCGCGCCCTCGGCCACGTAGGGCAGCAGCGCCAGCTCGCGCGCCCGCTTGACGGCGCGCGCCACCTGGCTCTGATGGCGCCGGCAGGCGCCGGTGATCCGGCGGGAGCGGATCTTGCCGCGCTCGGAGATGAACCTGCGCAACATCGAGATGTTCTTGTAGTCGACCTGGTCGACCTTGTCGCGGCAGTACGGGCACGGCTTGCGGCGGGAAGAGGTCTGGGTACCCTTCCGGTCGCGCCGGCGAACCGGCCGTCTACGCTGCTTTGCCAATCTCGATCACCTGCTCGGTTGCTGTATCAGCCTCGGTTGATTTCCTAGAACGGGATGTCGTCGTCGGACACTCCGGCGCCCACCGGGGCGGCGTCGAAATCGCTGGTGTCGGCCGGGATGTCGCTCTCAGCGGCGCGAATGCCGCCCGAATAGCCATTCCCGTTCCCGTTGCCAGCGTCGTCGCGACCGCCAAGGAACTGGACGTTCTCAGCGATGATATCGACGGACTGACGCTTCTGTCCTTCTACCTCGTACTCGCTCCACTCGAGGCGGCCGTCGATCGCGACCGGGCGGCCCTTCTTGAGGAAGTTCCCGCAGCTCTCGGCCTGGCGGCCGAACACGGTGACGCCGAAGAAGTTGGCCTTCTCCTCCCAGTCGCCGCTGGCTTGTTCCGGCGGCGTGTGTTGACCGCGAGCCTGAGCTTGCAGATCGCCAGTCCCATTCGGAGTGGTGCGCGTGTCCGGGTCCTTGGTCAGGTTCCCCGTCAGTACGACTCGGTTGATGTTCATGCTCGAAGCTCCTTTCCAGAGCGCTTTGAAAGCTTATGGCGAGTCTAAGCGCGCCTCAGACGGCAACCGCCGCGCTTCCCGGAAAATGGACAGACAAGTTCCAGATCGCCGGCTGCCCCGTAGCACGGCGTTGCAATTCGGTTTGAAACGGGGCCTGGCGAGGCCCCGCGGCGGACCGAGCCGCTAGGCCTCCGTCGCCGGCTCGGCGTTGCTGGGCCCACTCGCGCTACTGGCGCTAGCGGCGCCGCTGGCCGCCGGCGCGGCCGTCGCCACCACGGGCGGCGGCGAATCGGGCGCCGGGGGCGTGCCCGGAAGGTTCTTGATCACCCGGAAGCGGACGACGCCGTCGGTGATCCGGAGGTCGTGCGAGAGCGTCTCGATCAGCGTCGGCGGCGCCTTGAACTGGAGCAGGTGGTAGTCGGCCTCCGGCTGGTGGCGGATCTCGTACGCGAGCGGGCGCTGGCCCCAGTCGTCCTTGCGCTCGATCGAGCCGTCGGCCTTGGTGATCATCGACTCGACGTCGGTGAGGATCTTCGTGCGCTGCTCCTCGGCCGCGGCCGGGGAGAGCAGCAGCACCAGGTCGTAGAGGGGGGCTTCTGCTGCCATGAGTGATCGCCTATGAGGAGGCGGCGGTCGACTATAGCGACTGGCCGGCGATCCGCAGGCCCTCAGCGGCGGTCGGCGGATCGGAAAAAGGCGACGGGAGGGCGAGGTAGCGTTGACGCGATCGTGCCTGCCAAGGACCTCCCGACCCTCGAGTTTCCCGACCGCGCCGGCTGGGAGCGGTGGCTCGACGCCAACCACGAATCGTCGGGCGGGGTGTGGCTGAAGATCGCCAAGAAGGGGTCGGGCGCCACCACGGTCACCTACGCCGAGGCGCTCGAGGACGCGATTTGCTACGGCTGGATCGACGGGCAGAAGGCCGCCCAGCGACGGAGCCTTCTGGCTCCAGCGCTTCTGCCCGCGCGGCCCGCGCAGCAAGTGGTCAGAGGTCAACCGCAACAAGGCGACCGACCTGATCGAGCGGCGCAGGATGAAGCCCGCCGGCGTCGCGCAGGTCGAGGCCGCCAAGCGGGACGGCCGCTGGGAGGCCGCCTACGCGCCACAGAGCACCGCAACCGTTCCAGAGGATTTCCAGCGCGCCCTCGACGCCAATCCGAAGGCCAACGAGTTCTTCGCCACGCTCAAGAGCTCAGAGCGCTACAGCTTCCTCTACCGGATCCAAGACGCCAAGCGCCCCGAGACACGGGCCCGCCGGATTCGGGATTACGTGGCGATGCTCGCTGAGGGCAACACGATTCATCGACCCGGCTGAGCCGACCTCACTGCGCTCGCCGCCGGCGGGTGCGCAGCCGAAGTTACGCACTGTCCCTTGCGGCTGATGTCCGCCAGCTGCTCGTCGATCCAGTCCCCCGGATTGCGAGCGGTCACGACCGAGCGCAGCCCCGCCAGCCGCTCCTCCCGCTCCGGCACCGGCATCGTCAGCGCCGCGTGGATCGTGTCCGCGAGCTGCTGGATGTCGAACGGATTGACCGACAGCGCGTACTCGCCGAGCTCCTCGTGCGCGCCGGTGTTCTCGGACAGGATCGACACGCCGGCGCGCTCGTTGACCATCGGCCCTTCCTTGGCGACGAGATTCATCCCGTCGAACATCGCGTTGACCATCAGCACGTCGTAGTGCTTGTAGGCGGCGACGGCCTCCTCCAGGTCGTCGCGGAGCTTCAGCTGGATCGGCATCCAGTCCGGCGAGCCGTGGCGATGGTTGACGACCGCGACCACGGCCTCGATCCGCTCCAGATACTCCGCGTACTCGGGCACGTCGGTCCGCGATGGCATCAGCTGGGCGATGAACGTCACGCGCTCGCGAAACTCCGGGTGCTGCTCGAGGAACAGATCGAACGCGCCGAACCCACGCAGGACGTTCTTCGACAGGTCGGCCCGATCCACGCGCAGGATCAGATGGTCGCGGCGCCGGCGCAGCAATTCGCCCTCGAACTCGCGCACACGGTCGCGACCGGCGACGGCCTGGACGGCCCGAGCGTCGATCGGCAGCGGATAGGACCGGACCCAGACCTCGCGACCGTCGACGTGCACGACGCCGCCCTCGTGATCGACGTCGAGACCGAGCAGGTCCTCGCAGCACTGCAGGAAGTTCCGGCGGTAGGACCGGGTGTGGAAGCCGATGATGTCGTTGGACAGGATGCCGCGGTAGATCTCCTCGCGGATGACCGTCGGCAGCACCCGCCAGGAGTCCGACTGCGTCCACGGGATGTGCACGAAATGGGTCATGAACACGTCGGGGCGGACGCGACGGATCAACCCGGGGAGCGTGTACAGGTGGTAGTCGTGGACCATCACCACCGGCCGCTCGAGCCCCTCGATCTCCTCCATCACGGCCCGCGCCAGGTCCTCGTTGACGGCGTTGTAGCCGAACTCGAACGCCTCGGTCTCGTTGCGGCGGATGTCCGGAGCGTTGGACAGGTCCCACAGGTAGTGCTGGATGAACCACAGCATCGGGTTCGCCGTGATGTTGTAGAAGCGGTCGTAGGCGTCGGGATCGGACGCGACCAGCTTGACCCGGTATTCGCCGCCCCCGGGAGCCTGCACGGTGAACGGCCTGCGATCGTTCTTCTCCGCGACGGCCGCGTCCTCGTCGGTCATCGCCGACGCGATCCAGGTCACGTCGCGGTGAGTCGCGAGGCCGATCAGCGCGGTGACCAGGCCGCCGGTGCCGCGCCTGATCTCACCATCTGGCCCGAACGTCACCGGGCCCCCGGTTCGAGACGAGCACCAGGGGCGGATCTGAGGACACTGCTTACACCTCGAGCTGTTCGAACAGCTCTAGCCAGTCGCGCAACAGCCGGGGCATCAGGAACTGGCGGCGGACCGCCTCTTTGCCGGCGCGCCCGAGCTGTTTGCCCAACCCCGGATCGGCGAGGATCTCGAGCGAGCGCTCGGCGCACTCCTCAACGCTCGAGACGAGGAAGCCGGTCTCCCTGTCGGATACCTGCAAGGGAATACCCCCGACATTGCCGCCGATCAGCGGCCGCCCCTTCCAGATCGCCTCGGTGACCGTCAGGCCGAAGCCCTCGCGGGTGGACTTCTGGATCACCACGTCGCAGTGGGACTGGAACGCATTGACCTCGATGGCCCCTACGTTATTCAAGTTGCTCAAGATGTGGATGTCTGGATCGCCTTCGGCGTGGGCGACGGTTGCGTTGAAGTAGTCCCACCCCTCGGGGTCGTCGGTGGCCATCGAGCCGACCAGCGCGAGCTGCACGTCGGGGAGTTGTTCCTTGACGATCCGGTACGCGTCGATCACCCCGAGCGGATCCTTCCACGGATCGAAGCGTGATACCTGGCACAGCAGTGGCCTGTCGACGTCGATCCCGAACTGCTCGCAGATGTACACCGCGTCCTCGGGCGAGAACGCCATGTTCTTCGGCGCCAGCGGGTCGATCGCCGGCGGGATGATGTGCGCGCGGCCGTCCATGTCCGCCGGCACGTACTTGCGCATGTGGAACACCGCCGCCGGATACGGCTCCAGAGACGGCAGCAGGCGTGCGAGTGTGTCGGGGTTCGGGGTCGACAGGTCGATATGACAGCGCCACACCCACCGCCGCGACTTCTCGGGAACCAGCGACATCAGCGCGGCCGGCTGCGGATCGTGCACGATGCACATGTCCCACCCATCTGACATCTCGCGTGCGTTGATTGCGTTGTAGTTCTGCCACGTCCTCCACTGGTCCTCGCTGAGGTCCTGCGGATTGCCCTGGAGCGCGTTATGCATCACCTTCGTCGCGTTGAAGAACTCCTCGCGCCCGTAGATCACCTGCCACTCGGCCTGGAGCCCGACGTCGATCATCAGCGGCACGAGCGTGTACAGGATCTCGGACACTCCACCCCCGAACGCGGTGGCGGACAGGTGCAGGACACGCTTCCCCTGCAGCGGCTCGGCGCGCTCGCGAATCTCGTCGGCGAGGGCGCGTCCGACGAGGCTCGCGTAATCGTTGAGGTGCTTGTGCGGGACCGAGACCGGTTGCAGCATGGCTAAGCAGGATGGGCGGGGGCGGCCGGACCATATCGGTCGCCGCTCACGGAAACGCGCTCACGCGCCCATCGCCTGCAACCGACCGACTCCCAAATCCACCGCCTTGACGAGCTCGGCGTGCAGCCGGGGGTTGGCGGCCGAGATCGACGACATCTGGAATTCGTGGCCGCTCCCGAGTAGGCGGCAACGGTCGAGCGGCTCGCCCCAGCCGTCGCTGACCACACCGCCGGCCTCGGTCAGGCACAGCCACGGCGCCGCCAGGTCGTAGGGCGAGTTGTTCAGCACGTGACCGCCCCCGACCCGTTCGAACTCGGCGCGCATCCCGGGGACCTCATCCACCAACCGCGACCCGACCTCGACCACGGCATCGAACTGCCCGGTCACGATCCGCGTCATCGCGAACGCCTGCGAGCCGAGCTCGAACGTCCCGCCCCCGACCGACGACGCGTCGATCAGATCGCCCAGCACCTCGGCGACCGCGCGCACGGGCCTCCCCCGGAACCCGTACCCCCAGAACATGCGCCCCACGTCGAACGCCGGAGACAGCCGCACCGGCCGCGTCGACTCGACGCCCTCCCCCCGCACGGCCAGATACCAATCGCCCGACTTGATCTCGACCACGCACCCGATCCGTACGTCGGCCATGGTCGGCGCGCCGTCACCGAGCGGCGCGAGCGCCACCGCGACACACGCCGACTCGAGTCCGGCCATCGCCGGCCGCGTCCCGTCGATCGGGTCGACGATCAGGACATCGACAGCGTCCGGAGGCGCAACCAGACCTCGATCCTCCGAGTAGAACGCCACCCCCGGCGCCCGATCAGCCAGGAATTCCTCCATCACAGACTCGGCTAGTTCGTCGACCGCAAACGTGACGTCGCCACCCGCACCGTCGCCGGCGACGGCCCGCCCGACGTGCGAGCCGAGCTCGGGAAGCACGACGGTGCGCAGTCGCTGTGCCAAGTCGAGCACGAGCCCCTTGTGATCCGCAGCGGACACCACGAAAACCTAGGCCGGGATCTCGAGTATGAACGCCGTCTCACCGGGCCGCGACTGCACCGACAGGCGCCCCGACATGCGCTCGGCCAGTTCGCTCGCGATCGCCAGACCGAGCCCCGACCCCTGGGCATCATCGGCGGTGTAGAACGGCTCGAAGATGCGCGACAGCGCCTGCGGATCGATTCCGTCTCCATCGTCGCGGACCACCAGCCGCACCGCTTCGTCAAACCGGCGCGCGGTGACGACGATGCGCGTCCCCGGCGCCGTGTGGACCAGCGCGTTGTCGAGCAGGATGCGCACGATCTGCGCCACCCGGACCGGATCGCACACCGCCTCGATCCCGCCCGGGCCCACCCGTAGCTCGAGGTGCGAGTCGTGCTGCGCGAGCGAAGGCTCGAACTCACCCGACACCGACCGGGTCAGCTCGCCGATGTCGACCTGCTCGGGCCGCAGCTCGAGCGAACCCGACTCCAGGCGAGACAGGTCCAGCAAGTCAACAGAGAGCTTCCGGAGCCGCTCCACCTGGTCTCGAACCTGCTCGAGGAAACGCGCCCGGGTCTCCGGATCGAGATCGGGATCCTCGAGCAGCTCGACAAATCCCCCCAGGGAAAAGATCGGGGTGCGCAGCTCGTGCGACGCGGTCGCGATGAACTTCTTTCGCGCTGATTCGAGTTGTGAGAGCTGGCGCTGCATCTCGTTGAACGCCACCGCGAGCTGCCCGATCTCGTCGCCCGAGTCGACCGGGATCGGCTGCGCGAAATTTCCCGCCGCGACCTGCTCGGCCGCGAGCTCGAGCCGCTTGACGCGCTGGGCCAGGGCACGCGCCATCAGGTAGCTGCCGACGAGTCCGAGCAGCAGCGCGATCCCGCCGGCGACGAGGATCTGGTGGCGGACGGTCGCCACCGTGCGGACGATGTCCGAGGCCGGCGAGGAATAGACGATGACCGCGGCCACGCGACCGTGAAACATGACCGGGTAGGCGGCCTCGGCGACCGTCCCGGCCCCGGTCTCCTGGGTGCCCGTGACCATCCGCGACGACGCGACCGCCTGTTTCGCCACGGCGAACGACAACGCCGCCGTGGCCGAGCGCCGGCTCGAGTCGGCCAGCGCGGACAGCACCGCCCCGGACGGGACGTGGTTGACGAGCAGAAGTGTCACGCGGTCGCCGGTGGCGAGCGCCGCGGCATTGACGCGCGTTTGCACCACCAACAGCGAGTCGTTGCTGCCTACGGTCTTGGCGATCGGGCTCGAATGGTGCTGGGCGTCGACCATCAACTCGGACAGCTGGCCGGATAGCAGCCGCGTCTGCAGACCCGGGGCTACGTAGACGTACAGCGCGGCCAGCGCGAGGAACGTGATCGCCGAGAAGACGAGCGCGAGGCGATTGCGGAGCGACAGCGTGACGCGCCGGCGCGGTCGTGGCGGCGCGACCCGGTCGCCCGCCAGCGCCGCCGCCCGCTCCCTGACCGCCCCCGTCCCCGTCCCCGTGGCCACGAGCGAGCTACTCCTCCGTGTCACGGAACCGGTAGCCCACACCACGAACGGTGAACAGGTACTCGGGTTCCTTGGGATCGCGCTCGAGCTTCTCGCGCAGGTGCCGGATGTGGACGTCGATCGTACGCGGATCGCGGTAAGCGGAGTCTCCCCAGATGCGCGCGAGCAGCATGTCTCGGGTGAATACCCGCCCGGGAGCCCGCGCCAGCGCCGACAGGATCTCGAACTCCACGAATGTCAGCTGCGCTTCGCCCCCGCGGACGCGAACCGAGCGCTTGGAGAAGTCGATCCGCATCTCGCCCGTCTCGAGCGGGGTCTCGTCCGGAGCCGTCTCCGCGGGCCGGACCATCTCCGCCCGCCGCAGCGCGGCCTTGATCCGGCTCGAGAACTCGCGCATCGAGAACGGCTTGGTTATGTAGTCGTCGGCGCCGAGCTCGAGCCCCACCACCTTGTCGATCTCCTCCGACTTCGCGGTGAGGATGATGATCGGGACCGAGCTGCGGCTCCGCAGCCGCCGGCACACCTCGAGCCCGTCGACCTTGGGCAGCATCAGGTCCAGCACCACGAGGTCGAACGCCTGCTCGTCGAAGCGGTCGAGAGCCTGGCGCCCGTCGGTCGCCTGCACGACCTCATAGCCGTCCTTGCGCAACGGGTACGAGAGGAGCGTCTGAATCGACTCCTCATCGTCTACGAGCAGGATGCGCGCCGAGCGATCTGCCACTGAGTCCTTCCTGTTTGCAGCAAAAGAGTAGTGGCAGCGGGCGAGCGCGCTCGATCGGCGTACGGGTCGCCGGTTACCCTCAGGGGCGGATGCTGGATCCACGGATCTACAGGACCAGTCTGAGCGTGGTCGCTGTGGCGGTGATCGTGGTCGCGTTCTCGCTCGGCAATCAGCCGCCCCCGCTGACAGCGACGCTCACCCCAGACGCGTTCAACGGGGGCACCGCCTACGCCACGATGGCGAGCCTCGCGGCCCAGTACCCCAATCGCCGGCCGGGGTCCTCCGGCGACGAGGGCATCGCGTCGTCCGTCGCGCAGTCGTTCGCCGGCGACGGGCTCCAGGTGCGGCGCAGCGCGTTCCGCGCGCAGACGGTCGACGGTCCTAAGACGATCGAGACCGTCACCGGCTCGCTGTCGGGGCTCAGCCCCGGTTCGATCGTGATCGTCGCCCACCGCGACTCGACCCGCGTCGGCGCGCCCGCGGATCTGTCCGGAACGGCGGTGCTGCTCGAACTCGCCCAGGTGCTGTCCGCGCAGACGCAGCAGCACTCGGTGGTGCTCGCCTCGACCAGCGCCTCAATCGGCGCCGCCGGAGCGGCCGAGCTCGCGCGAAGGCTGCCGCAGCCCGTCGCCGCGGTGATAGTGCTCGGCGACATGGCCGGCACGGACGTCCGGACTCCGATCGTTGTGCCGTGGTCTGACTCGACGCTGGTGGCGCCGCCGCTGTTGCGCAACACAGTCGCGCAGGCGCTCCAGCAGCAGACCGGCCTCGCCAGTGGCGAGGAGAGCATCGGCGGTCAGTTCCTGCACCTCGCGTTCCCGCTCGCGGCGTCCGAGCAGCGCCCGTTCGCGGACAGCGGTGAGCCGGCCGTGCTGCTGTCAGCGTCCGGATCGCGGGTGCCGGCGGCCAACGAGCCGACGTCCGAAGGCCAGATCGGCGGGTTCGGGCGCACGGTCCTTCAGACCGTCAGCGCGCTCGAGTCCGGTGTGTCGGTGCCGGCGCCGTCCTCGTACCTGCGCTGGCGGGGTGAACTGATCCCGGCGTGGGCGGTCCGGCTGCTCGTGCTGGCGCTGATCTTCCCCGTCCTGGTCGCGACCATCGACGGGCTCGCGCGGGCACGCCGGCGCGGACATCGGGTCGCGCGCTGGGTGTTGTGGGTCCTGTCGGCCTCCATTCCGTTCGCGCTCGCGGTGCTCGTCGTGCTCGGCCTGCGGCTGGTCGGCTTGCTCAACATCGCGCCACCGGGCCCGATCGGCGGCGATGCGCTCACGCTCGGCGGCCGCGCGGTGGCGGTCCTGATCGGACTGGGTCTCGTGATCGTGCTCGGCTCGGTCGCCGTGTGGTGGTTCGGGCGCCGTACGTGGTCGGGAAGCGCCGCTGCCGAACCCCCGGCCAACGGCCGCTCCCGCCGCCGGCAGGCCCTCCCGGACGACGCGGCCTCGCCGGGCGCGGCCGCCGCCCTGATGTTGGTCCTGTGCGTGGTTGCGCTCGCGATCTGGCTCGAGAATCCGTTTGCCGCGGCGCTGCTCGTCCCCGCCCTGCACTGCTGGATGTGGATCGTCGCCCCTGAGCAGCGGCTCCGGGCGCCGTGGACGCTGTTGTTGCTGGTGGCGGGGCTCGTCCCCGGCGTGCTCGCCGCCCTCTACTACGCAAAGCTGATGGGGCTTGGTCCCGCGCCCGCCGCCTGGAATGCTGTGTTGATGCTTGCTGGTGGCGACTTCAGCGTGTTGGCGGCGCTCGAATGGAGCATCGTGCTCGGCTGCGTGGTCAGCCTCGCGCTGATGATGGTGCGGATCGCCCGCCAGCCGCGCCCGGCCGAGGTGCCGGTCACGGTTCGCGGCCCGATCAGCTACGCCGGTCCGGGCTCGCTCGGCGCAACCAAGCCGGCGATCCGGCGATGAGGTCCCGGGTGCTCAGCGCTCCCGCGGTTGCGCCGCGCCGGATCGCGGGCCTGCCGCTCCGGCGGCTGGTGCGCGACGTCTCGTCCATCCTGATCATCTCCGGCCTGCTGCTCGTGCTCGACGCGGGCGTGACGCTCGTCTGGCAGGAGCCGGTGACCGCGGTGATCGGACTGATCCAGCAGTCGCGCATCGACAACCAATACCTGAGCTTCAACACCGCGCCGCTCAGCACCGTCCAGCAGCGCATCCTCGTCACGCTTCCGAGCCGCGACGAGCGGATCGCGTATCTCGCCCGGCGCGAGCAGCACCAGGTCCCCACCGGCGCTGCGATCGGTCACATCACGATTCCGAAGATCGGCGCGAGCTACACCGTCATCCAGGGGACCGACACCGCGAGCCTCGAGAAGGGGCCCGGTCACTACCCCGGGACCGCCTTCCCTGGTCTCGGCCAGACCGTCGCGATCGCCGGCCACCGGACGACCTACCTCGCGCCGTTCCGCCACGTCGACGCGCTCAAGCCCGGCGACCGGATCTTGCTGAAGATGCCCTACGGGATGTTCACGTACGTCGTCCAGTACCACAAGATCGTCCTCCCGACTGCCCTGTGGGTTACCCATGACGTCGGCTACGAGCGCCTCGTGCTGTCTGCCTGCAACCCGCTGTACAGCGCGGCCCAGCGGATCATCATCTTCGCCAAGCTGAAATCGGTGACCCCGCTCGGGCCGGCGCGCCACGCCTGATTTCGGGGCCGCTTCGCGGCATCCATGGGGCCATGTGCCCCGTCCGGACGGGATCGAGCGTGCGATCTGGACGCTCGCGCCGAATGAAGATTGGGGTCCAGACCTTATGCAGGCGCCGGTGTTCGCGGTCGATCCACTGGAGTACAGTCCATTTGGAGGGATCGCGATGAACGCGGCGCAGCTAAAAGAACAAATCGAGCGGGGCGAGTATCAGGTTGACCCGATGGCGGTCGCCGATGCGATCCTCCGCCGGTGGCGCGCCGTCGGCGAGCCGGTGCTCGAGCCCGGCATCGCTCAGAACGAGTGCTCGAAGCCCGACAGCTCGCCCACGCCGTCGGTGAACACCACGCCCGGTGCCCCTTCGACGACGAAGCCGATCCATGTGAGGTCGGTCTCGAGGCTGCGGCGGGCGTCCGTGCCCGCCGTGCGCGGGCCGCACACGCTGTCGAGCATCATCGCGATCCGCTGCGGCACGCAGGCGCACAGCTCGTAGTCCTCGCCGGCGGTCGCCGCGAACGACCGCGGGTCGACGCTCGAGCTCGCCGGCGATCTCGGCGACGCCCTCGGCCACCGGGAGCGAGGCAAGCGACAGCTCGATCCGCACGCCGCTACGCCGCGCGAGGTGGCCGGCGTCGGTCGCCAGCCCGTCGGACAGGTCGATCATCGCGCGCGCGCCGAGTTCCGCGAGCGCGCGTCCGGCCCCAAAGCGCGGCCTCGGCCGCGCGTATCGCTCTCGGAGCGCCGCGGCCACGCCGGCATCGAGACCTGCGCCGGCGCGACGATCGAGCACGGCGAGCCCGGCACCCGCGGCCCCGAGCGTGCCCGTGACCGCCACCCGGTCGCCCGGCCGCGCCCCGTCGCGGGCGACCAGCTCCGCCGGGTCCTCGGCCCAGCCCACGACCGTGAACGACACGGTCAGCGCCGGCGCGCGAGTGACGTCCCCGCCGGCGATCGTGATCCCGATCTCATCGGCCAGCGCACGGGCGCCGCGGACGAGCGCCACCGCGCGATCAGACTCGAAGCCGGGGGGCATGCCGAGCGCGAGATAGGCCTCGCCCGGGTGCGCTCCCATCGCCGCCAGGTCCGACGCGGCCGCCGCGAGCGCGCGGTGCCCGATCTCCTCAGGAGCGAGCTGGCCGGTGCGGAAGTGAACCCCGTCGACCATCGCGTCGACCGAGGTGACCGCGTACCGGCCGGCGCGCACGACCGCGGCGTCGTCGCCGATCGAGCGCACCACGCGCGGGCCGGCGCCGGCCAGCACCCGCTCGAGCGCGTCGATCAGCTCGAGCTCACGCATCGCCGCCTCAGCGTGGGTTGCGATCAGCGGTGTCGGTAGACGATGCGCGCACGATCCAGGTCGTACGGCGAGAGCTCGACCCGGACCCGGTCACCGGGCAGGATGCGAATGCGGAAGCGGCGCATCTTGCCGGCCACGTGACCGAGCACGACGCGGTCCATGTTGTCGAGCTTGACGCGGAACATCGCGTTCGGCAGGGCCTCGACAACTTCGCCTTCGAGTTCGACTTTCTCTTCCTTGGGCATGCGTGAAAATCCTTTAATTGGGGCCCGCCCACCCGCCCGCCAGCGCAGCGCAAGGTCGTCGACCGGGCTCCCGGTTACCGTAAGAGTAGTGGCTATGCTTGCCGCTGGCCTGGTTCCGGCCGGCCGCAGCACGAAAGCGATTTCTCCTGGAGGCCCGTTGTCCGCACTCAAAGACGCGATGAAGAACGAGTACACGAAGCAGATCCTGCGCGCCACCGGCGTCAGGAAGGCATCGCTCGAGCAGAAAAAGACGCCGCATTATCGGATGCCCATCCTCGAGCAGGCCGGCGGCTGGATGCGACTCGACAAGTACAAGGGCCTCGACATCCCCGCCGCCGAGTGGGAGGACCTCACCTACACGACTTACTCCAGCGACCCGACCACGTACTTCGCTCCGATCTCCTCAGCCACCGGCGAGATCGAGCTCAAGGGGTTCTGGGAGTACGGCAAGGCCGACCTCGACGGCGTGTGGACGCCGAACGCCGAGAAGTGCCCGACGATCGTGAAGTGGGTCGAGTCGATCGGCGCGCGCTTCGGCCGGGTCCAGCTGCTGCGCATGTCCGCCAACACGATGCGCGAGACCCGCTGGGGCCTGCACCTGGACAACAACAACCAGGGCAACCCCGAGAATCAGGGCTGGGTCGTCCGCGTCTGGCTCGAGCTCACCGATGACCCGTCGAGCGCGCTCGTCGTCCGTCCGACGGAGTTCGACCGCAAGGGCGAGGTCAAGATCGCGCTGCCTAAATACCAGCAGGCGGTCGTCGACTCCGAGTACCTCTGGCATGGCGGGCACCACACCTCCGACCACGTGCGCTACGCGGTGATCGCGAGCGTCGAGAGCGGTCCGGCGCTCGAGCGCTGGATCGAATCTCAGAAGCCGTAGGCGCGCGGGTGTCCCGTGGCGGCACGCTTAGTGCGTGACCGCCGGGACCCGGTCCTAGCCGTGCTGGCCGTGGTGGCCGTGCCCTTGGCCGGTACCGGTACCGGTCCCCGTACCGGGCGAGTTCGACGGCGGCAGCAGCGCGCCGCCGGTCTGCGTCGGCGTTGTCGGCGTCCCGTTCTTGCCGGGCTGGGCGTACAGCGTCGAGTTGTTGTACGCACCCGGACCTGTCTGTCCGGGTTCGGTCTTGGGCGCCGCCGGTTCCTTGGCCGACGAATGCGGGCCGGTGAACGCGGTCCCGACGAACGGGTCGGTCGGTTGCGGGAAGTCGCCGCAGTACCCGTTCGCGGCGCGCTGCATGAAGTCGTGCCAGATCGGCGCGGCGAGCGTGCCGCCGAATCCTTCGCGACCCCATCGGGATGTTGCCCTGCGGGTAGCCGACCCACACCGCGGTCGACACCTTGGGCGTGTAGCCGACGAACCAGGCGTTGTCTAGGTTCTCCGCGGTGCCGGTCTTGCCGGCGGCCGGGCAGCCGTAGTTCGCGGCGGTGCCGGTTCCGTCCTGGATCACGGTCTTCAGGACCTGCGTGCCCTCGTACGCCTCGCCGTCTGAGAACACGCGCGTGTGCGGGCGGATTGCCGAGGTTGACGACCTTGCCGTTCGGGAACACGACCTTGCTGATGACAGTCGGTCGGGACGTGGGTGCCGCCGTTGGCCAAGCGTCGCGTAGGCGTCGGCCATCTCGAGCATCGTGCAGCAGTTCTTGAGGCCGCCGATCACCTCGGACGGGTAGCCGTCAGCGGGGAGGTGATGCCCATCGCGTGCGCGGTCGCGTCGAGCTTTCCGTATCCGAGGTCGTCCGCGAGCTGGGCGAACACGGTGTTGTCGGATACGGTCGTCGCCTTGGTGAGGTTGATCACGCCCTGGTAGGTCTCCTCGGCGGTGTGCACCGACCAGGTCGGATCGAGTGGATTCCACCCGGCGGGCAGGAACTTCGACGTGTAGTAGGTCGTGTTCGGGTCGCCGTCGTAGTCGTGGATCAGCGTCATCAGCGCGAACGTCTTGAACGCCGATCCGGTCTGCCGCTCGCGCCTGCACCGGATAGTCGAACTTCGTCTGCGCGTACGTCGCCGAGGAGGCGATCGCGAGCACGTTGCCGTTGGCCGGGTTGACCGCCGCGAGCGCGGCGGCGGGCTGGGCGTCGAGATTCGCCCCGCCCTCGTGGTCGATGACCGCCGTCAGCGCGTCCTGCTCGAGACGCGGGTCGATCGTCGTGTAGACCTTGAGCCCGCCGGTCTCGCGCCTCCTTCGGGCCGAACCGCTGGATCAGCTGCTGCTCGACGTAATCGAAGATGTACGGCTGGCTGTGCTGGATGTAGCGGTCGTTCGGGTGGACCTGGAGCGGCTGCTTCTCGACCGCGGTGGCGAGACCCTGGCTGATGTAGTGCGAGGTCACCATCGCCTGCAGCACGGCGTTGCGCCGCGCCTTCGCGAGCTTGCGGTTGACGAGCGGGTCGTACTGGGTCGGCGACTGCGGCAGCCCGGCGAGCAGCGACATCTGCGCCAGGTTGAGCTTCGATACCGGCTCGGTTGAAGAACATCAGCGCCGCCGCGCCGACGCCGACCGCCTCCTCGCCGTTCGAGGTGCCGTACGGGACGGCGTTCAGGTACGAGTCGAGGATCCACGGCTTGGAGTGCTTGTGACTCGAGCTGCTCGGCCAGTTTCGCCTGAACGATCTTGTACTTGAGGTCGCGATGCTGCGCGATAGCTCGGGGGGATGAACATGTTGTTGACGAGCTGCATCGTCAGCGTCGAGGCGCCCTGCAGCGCGTTGCCGTCGCCGAGCAGGTCCTTGACGCCGGCGCGGACGATCCCCTGGTAGTCGAGCGCGCCGTGCTGGTAGAAGCGCCGGTCCTCGATCGCGACCGTCGCCTCCCTCAGCCGCGGGGGATCTGTTTCGGCGCGGCGTACTCGTACACCGTGTTCGTGCGCACGTAGCCGATTGGCGTCCCGTCGGACGCGAAGATCTCGGTCGGAGGATTGGCGTGCTTGGGGTTCAGCGAGGTCAGGTTCGGAGCCGAGTCGGCGGTCGCCACGACCCAACCGACCGCGAGCAGCGCCGCGATCGCCACCGCGCACACGCACAGCACCACCATCATCACCAGAACTCGGCCGACGGGGTGTCCGTGGTTGGACCTGCGGCGGCGCTGTCGATCGCGTCGGCTCATTGTGGGGGGCTACGGGGTGGGCGTTGCCGGCGCGCAGGCAGGAATCTCGGCACCGGAAGCGGGCACCCAGTGTAGCTGGGAGGCTCTTTCGGCCTTCCAGTACCGGGTCCTGCTCGGGGTCGGGCGCCTGCTGTCATCGGACGGGTAGCGCCCGCCCCCGGATGCCAGACTCGGCGGCGCGCATGCAGACCACCGGGACCCCACCGACCACGCGGACCGCACCGAGCGCGGTCCTCCTCGACGCGCTCGGCACACTCGTCGCGCTCGAGCCGCCCGCCCCGCGACTGCGGACCGAGCTCGCGCGGCGGTTCGGGCTCGAGGTGTCAGAGCGCGAGGCCGCACGCGCGATCGCGGCCGAGATCGCCTACTACCGCGCCCACCTCGACGACGGCCGCGACGAGCCGGGCCTGCAGGCGCTTCGTCGCCGCTGCGCCGGCGTGCTCCGCGACACGCTGCCGCCGGCCGGCCTCGAGCTCGATCTGCTCCTCGACGCACTGCTCGCGTCGCTTCGCTTCACGGCGTTCGCGGATGCCCGGCCGGCGCTCGAGGCTGCCCGTTCGCGCGGGCAGCGGCTGGTCGTGGCGAGCAACTGGGACGTGTCGCTGCACGGCGTGTTGCGGGCGCTCGAGCTCGAGCCGCTGCTCGACGGGATCCTCACCTCGGCGGAGGCCGGCGCGCGCAAGCCGGCGCCGGCGATATTCGAGCAGGCGCTGGCCCTTGCCGGCGCACGCCCCGGCGACGCCGATCCACGTCGGCGACAGCCTCGACGAGGATGTGGCCGGCGCGCGTGCCGCCGGGATCGAGCCGGTGCTCGTCCGCCGCGGGCCGGGGCCGGACGTGCCCGGCGTGCCGGACGATCTCGAGCCTTGCCGAGTTGGCCGGGATGGGGTTTCCGGGGAGCCTTACGGGTCCGGGCCCTAAGCTGATCTGACCGTGTCGAGCGTCCCTCCGCCGCAGATGACCTCCACGCAGCCGGCGTCCGAGCCGCCACCGGCGCCCGCGCGCGGCCCGGATCGTTCCGACGAGCCGCCCTGGCCGGTCTGGACGGCGCCGGCGGCGATCCTCGTCGGACTCGTGGTCGGCGTGCTCGGGAGCGTCGTCGTCGCCGGCATCGGACGCGCCGCGGGCTCGACCAGCACGACTCCCGCCGTGACCCTGATCAGCGATGTCGTGTTCGACCTCGGGTTCGTGGTCACCGCGCTGTACTTCGCGTCGTCCTCAGGCAGGCGCCGGCCGCGGCCCTCGGACTTCGGCTACCGGCGGATCTCCCTGTGGCTCGGCGTCGGTGCGTTCTTCGCCGCCGGCGCGGGCTATCTGATCGTGAGCGCGGTCTACCAGTCGATCGTCAAGCTGCACGGCACCGACAAGCTGCCGACGGACCTCGGGATCAACTCGAGCACGTTCGCGCTGGTCGGGGCGGCGATCTTCGTGTGCGTGCTCGCTCCGATCTGCGAGGAGTTCTTCTTCCGCGGGTTCATCTTCGGCGCGCTCCGCCGGTGGCATATCCAGATCCGCGGGCACCAGATCGGAACCTGGGTGGCGGCCGTCGAGACCGGGATCCTGTTCGGCCTCGCTCACACCGGCTCGGCCGCCTCTCAGTACCTGATCCCGCTCGGCTTCCTCGGCTTCGTGCTGTGCATCGTCCGCTGGAAGACCCGCTCGCTGTACCCGTGCATGGCGCTCCACTCGGTCAACAACTCGATCGCGCTCGGCTACAACGAGCTCCACTGGACCGGCGCCGAGATCTTCGGCCTGCTGGCGGGCTCGCTCGCCGTGATCGCGGCCTTGACGCTGCCGCTGGCGAGCCGCCGCACGCCCACGCCGGCGTCCTGAGCGCAGGCGCAGGCTGCACACCCGCCTCCGCCGGCAATCCGCCCGGAGCCCGCCCGCCATGCAACGCAGATTGCATGAGTTCGCTCACATGATTTACTTCCCGGCATGTTAGGGGTGCTTGCTGGCCGGGTGACCGTCGTCGCCGCCGTCGTCGCGGCGGTGTTCGCGATATCGGCCGGCACCGCCGCGGCCGCGAGCCCGCCGGCGACCGCCCCAACGTTCGCGAAGCTCACGCTGAGCGTTCCCGACGCGTTCGTGGTCAGCCACAAGCTGGTCACTGTGCCCGGCCGAGTCGTGCACATCCACGGCGTCGTTCGGCCATACGTCGCGGGGCAGTGGGTGCTCGTGCACGCGTCCGTCGACGGCAAGCAGTTCAAGACCGACCACCTGCGGATCCAGCCCGCGCCGGGTGGGAGCACCGGCCAGTTCACCGAGGTGCTCTCGAGCCCCAAGGCCGGCGACGTGACCGTTCAGGTCGGGCACACCCGCGACGCCGCGCTCGGCGGCCTGCTCGCCAGCCGGCGGTTTGCCGCGCTCGATCCGAATGCGTCGTTCGGCTCGCGCGGGCCGTTCGTGTCGCTGATCCAGGAGCGCCTGGCCGCGCTCCACTTCTACATCCCGCAGACCGGCGTGTACGACACGGGCACCGGGCTGGCGATCGACGCCTACCACCGCCTGCTGCACCGGGGCACCTCCCAGGCGCTCGACGGCCGCACGGTCAGCTATCTGCTCGATGGATTCGGCCAGTTCAAGATCCGCTTCCCGGGCAACGGCCGGCACGCCGAGGGCAACCTGTCGCTGCAGCTACTCGCCCTGGCCGACGGCCCGAACGTCGTCGCGATCTACCCGATCAGCTCAGGCAAGCCGTCGACGCCGACGATCCTCGGCAACTTCCGCGTCTACTCGAGGGTGCCCGGCTACCTGCCCGACGGGATGTACTTCTCGAACTTCTTCATCAGCGGCTACGCCATCCACGGCTACAACCCGGCGCCGGACTATCCCGCGAGCCACGGCTGCATGCGACTGCCGATCGTTGACGCGATCTCGGCGTTCAACTGGCTCGGGATCGGCGACTGGGTCGACGTCTACTACTGAGCCCCGGGGCTCAGTGGACGCTGGCGAAGCGAGCCAGGTACCCGAGTCCGATCCCGTAGGCGAGCAGCGCCAACACCGTCGGCAGCCCGACGTCGACCCACGGGTTGCTCGACTTCACGACCGCCGAGAACGGCGACGTGAGCGTCTTGGCGGCGCCGTCGATGAACCGGCGTGGCTGGGAGTGATGGTGTGTGATCGCCGCCGGCGCGGGTGTCGTGCTCGAGCCCGCGACCAGCTCGCTCTGCTGATGCTCGGACGCGCCGGCCATCTGGTCGCGCGCGAACATCGCGAACGACATCAGGACCAGGCCGCAGCAGGCGAGTGAAGCCAATCTGAGAAAGCGGGGGATCACGCTGCCGGTTTCGACGGCCGGCGCGATTAGCATGAGCATCCGCCGATGAGCCTCGACGCACAGACGAGCGCGCGCGAGCGCCTGCTTGCCGAGCTTCGCGACCACGCGCTCGTGATCGGCGAGGTGGTGCTGACCAGCGGCGCCACCGCCCACTATCTGGTCGACGCCAAGCGCGCGATCCTCCTCCCCGCCGGCTTCCACGCGCTGTCCGAGCTCGTCGCCGAGCAGGCCCGCGCCTGGGATGCCACCGCGGTCGGCGGGATGACGATGGGCGCGGACCCGATCGCCTGCGCCGCGCTCGCCGGCGGGGCCGATGTAAAGGCGTTCTTCGTGCGCAAGGAGGTCAAAAGCCACGGCCTGGCGCGCCGGATCGAGGGCCCGCCGCTCTCCTCCGACGAGCGGTGCATGCTGGTCGAGGACGTCGTCACCACGGGCGGGTCAACGATCCGCGCGCTCGAGGCGCTGCGCGAGGAGGGCCATGAGGTGTGCGGCGTGCTCGCGATCTGCGACCGCCTCGCCGGCGGGGGCGCCGCGATCGAGGAGGCCGCCGGCGCGCCGTTCGTGGCGCTGACGACGATCGACGAGGTCTACCCGGACCGCCCGGACCGTCCGGATCGCTGAGCTCCGGCCGCTCGGACCCAGCCCGATCGAGGGCCGGAAAGGCGGGCACCTGGAGTGTGAGGGCGGTGGTCTCTCCGTTCGCTCGTCGTCGGCCGGCGACCTGCAAAGCCTGACAACGGAGGCGTCAAGCCCGGGCCGTGTCAGATCCGGCATGCCCCACATGCATACTCTGACGAGGCTGGCGTCAATCGCGCCGATTGCCATGTTTTGCAGGTCATTTCCGGGCGATTCGGCCTGCGTCCGCCACCGAGCACCCGAACCCTCCTCCAGATGCCCGTCGTTCGCTGCGCACGCGGGCCGGGCACAGCGCCGGCCGGAATCAGGCCTGTCTACTAGTGCGGCAGCGACGTGCAGCCCGGGAGCCGCTGATGCAGCGCCTGGACCAGCCAGCCGCCGTGGGCAAGCGGCGTGAACAGCATGATCGGGCGCCCGCTGGCGACCGCCGGCCCGTACTTGTAGCCGACGGTGGCCACGTTCACGCGCAGGTTCCAGGCGAGGATCGTCTGGTATTCGAGCCGGGTGAGCGGCTCGCCGCATCGCCGCAGCCGGGCGCCGCCCCCGAGCCGCGCCACCGTCCCGGTCAGCTTGTTGATCTGGGCTGTGCGCGTGCGTTGGTCGCGGATGTCACGGTGCTCGGTGCGGGCCCGCGACAGCGCCGGTGGCACCAGCGCGAGCACGATCACCACCACGAGTGCGGCCCCCGCCCAGCCGGCGGCCCGCGAGATCCGCGGCGCCTCGATCAGCACGCGTCCGACCCCCACCCCCGCGAGCGCGATGAGCACGGCGGCGGGCTCGAACATGTAGCGCCCGAGCCCCGGCCAGCCGTGCAGCGCGAACGCGATCTCGACGATGCACCCACGCGCACACCCCCGCCGCGAGCGCGAGCGTCGCGCGATCGCGCCGGACCACCGCGATCGCCACCGCGAGCAGCGCGGTCAGTTCGATCACGGCCGTGTTCAGATCCAGGAAGCGGCCGATCGTGCCGAACACCCGGTCGCTGCGGAGCCGGCGCCCCGAACCGAGCGCGTTCGAGGCGGCCACGAACGGAGTGCGGGAGGTCAGCGCCGGGATCCCGAACCACAGCACGACCAGCAGCACGATCCCGGCGGCGATCAGCATCCGCATCGACGGCACGCGACGCCACGCCCAGATCGAGTAGACGCCGAGGAACAGCCACACCTCCGGCCGGCCGAGCGACGCCAGCGCGCCCAGCACGAACGCCCAGCGGTAGCGCCCGTGCAGATGGCAGTCGATCGCGGCCAGGCACAGCGCCACGATCATCGGGTCCGACTGGGCGCTCAGCATGTAGTGCCAGTAGGTGCTGATCCCGAAATAGCCGGCCGCCGCGAACGCCGCCGCGGCGTACGCCGTAGCGGCGCGCGATCGCATCCGGCCCGGTCTCGGATCCGCTCGGCGCTACCGGTCAGCCGGTAGGCGATCCGCCCGGCGAACACGGCGCCGGCGAGCGACACGGCCAGCGAGGTGATCATCCACAGCCACAGCTGGTAGTGGCCGAACAGCGCGTAGGGAGCGGTGAACAGGTACGGGAGCGGCTTCCACGACGGCGCGGCGTTCGTGTTGAGGTTCCCCGCCACCGTCTGGCGACCCCACACGAGCCATCCATACGGATCGAAGCCCGGCCGCGTCTTCGCCCACAGCAGGATCAGGAGCGAGACGACCAGCAGCCCCACCGCGGACGCCACCACGACGAGCAGCGGCCTCCGCACGCCAAGGATCTCGCCGCGTCCGCCCGGTCCGGCCGCGGCCGGCGCCGGACTGGGCCGTTGCTCGGTCGTCGCCACGCTACGGCCGGATCAGCGCGCCGCTGTTCGTGTAGGTGACGTGGAGGCCGGCGCAGCGAGCGACGTTGGGCGGCTGCGTGTGCCACGGCTCCACGTTCCATCCGCCCTGGGACAGCGGCTTGAACAGGACCTTCGCGATCGACGGGTTGGCGAGCTCGGCGCCCTCGACGTGCTGCTGAAGGCCTCCGACGGAGCCGACGTCCTTGTGGTAGAGCCAGGCTAGGGAGCTCACGTACCCCACGTCGGTGACCGGCTGACCACAGTCGAGCACGTGGTGCGTGCCGCCGATCACATTGGTCACGCTGGCGAGCAGCGAGATCTCGTGGGTGCGGGCATGCTCGTGGATCAGGTCCTTGTGTTCGGCGCGCGCCCGGGAGATCGCGCCGGGGAGCATCGCCACGAGAAGTACCGCGGCGAGGACCACACCCGCCCAGGCCGGGGCGCCCCGCACAATCCGAGGTAGGTCACCCAGCAGCCAGCCGACGGCGACGCCGGCCAGCACAGCGACCACCCCGGCGGCCTCGAACATGTAGCGCGGCAGGGCCGGCCAGCCGTGGTAGGCGAACGCGATCTCGACGAACATCCATGCGACGACGCCGACGCCCAACGCGACCACGATCCTGTCGCGGCGGATCAGTGCGAGTATGAACGCGACCGCTGCGGCGATCCAAACCGGCAGGTATTGCATCTCGTGGAAGCGCTTGATCGTGCCCACGAATTGGTTGCTCTTGAGCTCGCGAGGCGACCCCTTGGCCAGCTGCCCCGCGACGTCGGGCCGCCCGTTGGTGATCGTCGGGATCCCGAACCACATGAACCCGATCAGCACCACGCCGGCGACGATCATCCAGCGCATGCCCGGCACCTTGAACCAGCACCAGAGCATGAACAGCCCCAGGAACGGCCACACCTCGGGCCGACCCAGCCCGGTGAGTACGGCGAACACGAGCGCCCAGCGGTAGCGGCCGAGCAGGCCCATGTCCAGCGCGCCCAGCAGGAACGTGACGAGCATCGGGTCCGACTGCGAGCTCAGGATGTAGTGGAGGTAATCCTCTATCCCCAGCACAGCCGCTCCAGCGACGAAGGCGGCGGCGTACGGGGCAAAGCGCTGGAGGCCCCGCGCCGCGTCCGTCGATTTCTCGCCACGACTGCTACCGCCGGACAACCGGAATGCGATTCGAGCGCCGAACACCGGGCCGGCCAGCGCCACCGACGTGGCCGTGAACATCCACAGCCACAGCTGGTAGTGGCCGAATAGGGCGTACGGCACCGTGAACAGGAAGGGCACGGGCTTCCACGACGGGGCCCCGCCGAGGTCAAGCGAAAGATGCAGGGTCTGGTAGCCCCAGACCATCCACCCGTAGGCGTCGTAACTCGGCCGGGTCCGCGCCCACAGCGTCAGCACGGTTGAGATCACGACGATCACCGCGCCGACGGTCAGCCACGGGTGCTCGCGCGTATACGCGCGCAGCGTCCAGGGAACTGGCTCGCGCGGGGCCCGTTGGTCCGCGACAGACGGCTCCGGGATCGTCGGTGCTTCTAGCGTGCTCTCGGCCACGGAGTGGGCGGACGGTAGCACGGGGCGCGGTGAGCACCTTCTTAGAGCCTGGCGCTTATGCCCCCGGCAGGAATCGAACCTGCATCCCGCGCTTAGGAGGCGCGTGCTCTATCCATTGAGCTACGAGGGCGGGGCGGAGCGATGAGAGCGCGGCGCTCGAGGACCGCTGCGCGAGCGACGCGCCCAGGTCCCAAGCGACCGCCTTGGCCGAGGCTCAGGTTTGCGGTTGGTTAACAGTTCGTGCAACGGCCGGGTCGGTGTGAGAATCTACGGGTCGTGGAGGAGGCAACTCGTCTCTGATGCTGAAGCAAACCTTGGGCGCAAGCACTCGAGCCGGAGCCCGATCATGAGCGCCCGAGGCGGCTGCGAGTCGACATCTGAACGGTCTCCCCCACGCGGCCGGTTCGATGATATCTTGCGCCCGGAAGCGCGGTAGGAAGGCGAAACGGTAGTCAAATAGACAGCCATATACCGCTCGACCCGTCAAGTCGCAGACGGAGCGAGCTAACGCCCTGAAAGGCGCTTGCCTGCCAGGGAAATTAGCCCTGGGAGGGGCGCTCAGCTAATGGGGAACCTTAGGAGGATCATCCATGGGTAGGTTTAAGCGCACCACGCTGGCGGCAGTCGGCGTCGCGTTGGTCGTGCTGTTCGCCGCTGCGTGCGGCTCGAGCAGCAGCAGCAAGAGCAGTAGCGGGGGCGGCAGCAGCGCCGCTGCCGCGCCGACAGGAGTTCCTACGACTGGACCGGGGCTGACGCAGCCCTCGACCGGGAGCGGGAGCAAGGTGGCCGGCGGGACCGTGTACTTCACCGAGGGCCCCGACGCAACGCCGAACTACATCTTCCCGATGTACACGTTCGCGGTCTGCAGCACGACGAACGCCAACCAGTTGATGAACATGCTGTATTACCCGCTCTACACGTACGGCGAGAACTACCGGCCGACCGTCGACTACAGCCACTCGATCGGCCAGGCGCCGGTCACTTCGAACGGCGGCAAGACGTACACGATCAAGCTGAATCCCGTACAAGTGGTCCAACGGCGAGACCGTGACCGCACGCGATCTCGTGTTCTGGATGAACGTCCTGAAGGCCAGTCCGTCGACGGAGTGGTGCGGGTACGCGCCCGGCTACTTCCCCGACAACGTGACCAGCTACTCGGCCCCGAATCCATCCACGTTCGTGATCACCTTCAACAAGGCGTACGACCCCGAGTGGGTGCTCTACAGCGAGCTCTCGCAGATCTTCCCGATGCCGCTGGCATGGGACCGGACGTCGCTGTCGCAGCCGGCGCCGTCGACCGATAACGGGCATCTGCCGGACACGACGAAGGCCGGCGCGGGCGCCATCTACAAGTTCCTCGACGTCCAGTCGAAGAAGCTCCCCGACTGGGCCAGCTCGCCGCTGTGGAGCGTGGTCGATGGACCGATGAAGCTCTCGAGCTTCAGCACCGACGGACGCGCGGTGCTGGTGCCTAACCCGTCCTGGTCGGGAACGCCGAAGGTCTCGATCTCCCAGCTCGTCGAGCTCCCGTTCACGAGCGAGGCCGCGATCTACAACCAGGAGAAGTCGGGTGGCCCGAGCGCCATCACGATCGGGAACGTCCCGTCCCAGTACGCGCCGCAGCTCAATTCGTTGGCCGGCGAGGGTTATCAGGTCAACAAGGCGGCGAGCTACTCGTTCAACTACTTCCCGCTCAACCTCAACACGAACGCAGCGACCTCGCCCGGGGGCGAGCCGGTGAGGTTCGTCTTCAAGCAGGCGTACTTCCGGAGTGCGCTCCAGCATCTGATCGACCAGCAGGGTTGGATCCACGCATTCCTTTACAACACGGCGGATCCGACCTGCGGCCCGATTCCATTGTCGCCGCCAAGCCCGCTCGTCAACACCGCGGCGATCTCGTTCAACCCGTGTGCATTCTCGCCCTCGACAGCGCAGTCGCTGCTCACCCAGCAACGGCTGGAAGGTCGCGCCGCAGGCGGGAGCACCACGTGCGTGAACCCGGGGTCGGCTGCCGGCGAGTGCGGCGCCGGGATCGAGCAGGGCGAGGGAATCTCGTTCAACATCGACTATCAGTCCGGCGTGGTGGCGATCCAGGACGAGATGAACGACCTGGCCTCGCAGGCCAAGAAGCTGGGAATCACCATCAACCTGACCACCCACCCGTTCAGTACCGTGGTCGCCACGGGCACGCCGTGCGCGCCCAGCGCGGCGGCGTGCAAGTGGACGGCTCAGAACTGGGGCGCCGGCTGGATCTACGGACCGTCCTACCTGCCGACCGGCGAGCCGCTGTACAACCCGGGCTCGGCCGCGAACGCCGGAAGCTACGTCGACACGAAGATGACGTCGCTGATCACCGAGACGATCACCGGCCCGCTCGCGACCGAGAGCGCGGCTCTGACGGCGTACGCCCAGTACGTGTCGCAGCAGGATCCGGTGATCTTCGGACCCACATCGGTCGGTACCTACGGAGGTGAGGCGGCGACGTTGATCGACAACAAGCTGGCCGGCTACTCGGCCAACGCGCTGGGATTCCTCCAGCCGCAGTACTGGTACTTCACCAAGTAATGAGACCCAGCTTGTCTCGCGGTGCGATGATGTACCCGGCAGCATGACCGGGTTCATCATCCGCCGCCTGGGTCAGGCGATCATCGTGGTCCTTGGGGTCACGCTGATCACGTTCATCCTGTTGCATCTGTTGCCGGGGAGTCTCGCTCGAGACATCCTCGGCAACAGGGCGACGCCAGCCGCCGATCCAGCAGTTCAACCATCAGAACCACCTGGACAAGCCGTTCGTCGTGCAGTACTGGTACTTCCTTGACCAGCTACTCCACGGCAACCTCGGCTACTCCTACCAGTTCAACCGCTCGGTCGACTCGCTGCTGGCGACCGACCTGCCGCGGGATCTCGTGCTCGGCGGGCTGTCGCTGATCTTCTCGCTGATCATCGCGATCCCGACGGGGATCGCGCAGGCCGTGAAGCGCAACGGGCCGCTCGACTACACGGGCACCGGCATCAGCTTCCTGCTGTACTCGATGCCCCAGTACGCGATCGCGCTGCTGCTGATCCAGTTCCTGTCGATCAGCTTCCACGTGTTTCCGGCCGAGGCGCCGCAGTCGAGCTCGGCGATCGGCATGCTCGAGCATCCATCGGGGCTGGTGCTTCCGGTACTCTCGCTGACGCTCGTGACCTACGCGGCGTTCAGCCGGTACATGCGCTCCTCGGCCATCGACACCCTGGCCCAGGACTACATCCGCACCGCGCGCGCGAAGGGACTGCCCGAGCGGCTGGTGCTGATGCGACACCTGCTGCGCAACTCGCTGATCGCGGTCGTGACGCTTGTTGGCCTGTCGATCCCGCTAGTCCTGACCGGGACGCTGATCATCGAGCAGGTGTTCAACTATCCGGGGGCCGGGCCTCGAGTACTTCCAGGCCGCGCTTGCGCAATGACTACGAGGTGATGTTGGGTATCACCGTGCTAGTGGGCGTGATCACTGTCTTGGGCAACCTATTCGCCGACATCGGCTATGCGCTTCTCGACCCGCGGATCAGGTACTGAAGCGAAGGGCAACGGCGCGGCGGCCGCAGACGGCACGTCCGAGCCACGGACGCGACCGCGCAAGAGGTCGATGTTCTGGCCGCTGCGCCCGAGGGGGGCGAGGTCTCCGCCAGCGGTAGTCCGTGGGTGCTCGTTGCGCGGACGTTCGCGCAGAACAAGCTCGCGCTGGTCGGCGTCGCGGTCGTACGTGATCGTGATCCTGTTCAGCTTCCTCGGGCCGCTCGTCGACCCCACCGATCAGATCAACCCGAACCTGATCGCCGTCAACCTCGGGCCGGGCGCCGGCCATCGTGCTCGGGACCGACTCGAGCGGCTTCGACATCCTCGGCCGGCTGATGAAGGGCGGCCAGAGCTCGATCGAGGTCGGGATTGCTCGTCGGGACTCGTCTCGACCGTCGCCGGCTTGATCTACGGCGCGATCGCCGGCTACTTCGGCGGCGCGCTCGACAGCGTCCTGATGCGGATCGTCGACATCGGCCTCGCGATCCCGATCGTGTTCCTGTTCATCTTCGTGGCCCAGATCTACAAGCCGAGCCTGACGCTCCTGATCGTGCTGCTGACCATCGTCTCCTGGCTGATCCCCGCCCGCCTCGTCCGCGGGGAGACGCTGAGCCTGCGAACTCGCGAGTACGTGCAGGCCGTCCAGGTGATGGGCGGGCGCTCGTGGCGGATCATCGTCCGCCACATCATCCCGAACACCATCGGCGTGATCATGGTCACGGTCACGTTCCAGATCGCGAACGCGATCCTGACGCTGGCCGTGCTCCAGTACCTCGGCTTCGGTCTGCCGCCGACGACCCCCACCTGGGGCTCGATGCTGTCCGACGGCACCACGTACCTCCAGGACGGATACTGGTGGGAGGTCTACCCGGCGCTGATCATGATCGTGATCACCGTCGTCGCGTTCAACTTCATCGGAGACGCATTGCAGGACGCATTCGACGTCCGCCTACAGGAGCGGTAGCACCGCATGACGCGACTCCTCGAGGTCGAAGACCTCAAGACCCAGATCAAGCTCCGCCGCGGCGACGGTGCACGCGGTCGACGGCCTGAGCTTCGAGGTCGAGGCGGGCGAGACGCTCGGGATCGTCGGCGAGTCCGGGTGCGGCAAGACGATGGCCGCGATGTCGATCATGCGGCTGCTGCCGCGTGGCGGCTTCATCGCGGGCGGCGAGATCCGCCTCGAGGGCCGGGATCTCGTCAAGCTCGGCCTCCCGGAGCTGCGCACGGTCAGGGGCAACGACGTCGGCATGGTCTTCCAGGACCCGATGACGTCGCTGAACCCCACGATGACGATCGGCAAGCAGATCGCCGAGGTCGTGACGACTCATCGCGACGTCTCCAAGGCACAGGCGTTGGACCGCGCCGCCGAGGTGCTCGACCTGGTCGGCCTGCCCCGCCCGAAGGAACGGCTCCACGACTACCCGCACCAGCTGTCAGGCGGCCTGCGCCAGCGCGTGATGATCGCGATGGCGCTCGCGTGCGACCCGAAGCTGCTGATCGCCGACGAGCCGACGACCGCGCTCGACGTGACGATCCAGGAGCAGATCCTGAGCCTGCTCGACCGGATCAAGCGCGAGCTCGGGATGGGGATCATCCTGATCACGCACGACATGGGGGTGATCGCGGGAAGGGCCGACCGCGTGCTCGTGATGTACGCCGGGCGCAAGGTCGAGACCGCCGAGACGCTCGAGCTGTTCAAGAACGTCCGCCACCCGTACACCGAGGCCCTGCTGGCCTCGATCCCGCAGCTCGATCAGGACAAGAGTCAGGAGCTCTACTCGATTCCCGGCCTTCCGCCGGATCTGCGCCGGCCGCCGCTGGCGTGCCGTTTCGCCGCACGGTGCGCGTTCGCGACCGAGCAATGCCGGACACATGATCCGCCGCTGGGTGGCGATGACCCCAACCATCCGTTCGCCTGCTTCCACCCCCGGGAATCGTCGGTCGTGGACATGTGCGACCTCGGAGCCGAGCTGATCGCCCAGGCCGAGAAGAACAAGGCCCTGATGGCGTCGTTCGGCAAGGAGCTCGAGCTGCTCGGGACCACCGAGGAGCCGAAGGTGGCAGTGGCCGCCGATGGCAACGGGAAGGCGGAGTTCGTTCTGGAGTTCCGGGATGTGACGAAGGAGTTCCCCGTCACCGCCGGGTCGATCGTGCGCCGGAAGATCGGCGCGCTCGCACGCGGTCACCGAAGTGCAGCTCGGGGATCCGGCCCGGCGAGACGTTCGGTCTGGTGGGCGAGTCGGGTTGTGGCAAGACCACGCTCGGCCGCATGGGCGTCGGACTCGAGACGCCCGACCAGCGGTCAGGTGCTGTTCGAAGGCACCGACATCGGCTCGGTCAAGGGCGGGCGAGTTCCGCTGAGTTGCGCCGCGACCTGCAGTTCATGTTCCAGGACCCGTACGCCTCGCTCGATCCCCGCATGCGCGTCAAGGAGATCATCTCCGAGCCGCTCGACATCGCCCGCGCCGGCTCGCCGAAGGAGCGCATCGAGAAGGTGCGCAGTCTCCTCGACGAGGTCGGCCTGGCGTACGACGCGATGGACCGCTACCCGCACGAGTTCTCCGGCGGCCAGCGTCAGCGCCTTGGCCTGGCCCGAGCGCTCACGCTCAGTCCGAAGGTGATCATCGCCGACGAGCCGGTCTCGGCGCTCGACGTCTCGATCAGATCGCAGATCCTCAACCTGATGAAGCGGCTCCAGGCCACCCATGGTGTGACGTACGTCGTGATCTCCCACGATCTCTCGGTCGTCAAGTACCTCGCCGACCGGATCGGCGTCATGTACCTCGGCAAGCTTGTCGAGATCGGTCCCGGAAACGACATCTACAACAATCCGGCTCACCCCTACACGGCGGGCCTGCTCGAGGCGATTCCGGTGCCGAATCCGGAGGTGGCAAGGGCAAAGGAGCGCAAGGTGGGGGTCCGTGGAGAGCTCCCGTCACCGGTGTTCCCGCCGTCGGGGTGCCGGTTCCGCACCCGCTGCCCGCGGGCGCAGGACAAGTGCGCCGAGGAGGTTCCGCTGCTGCGTCCGTTCGGCAAGGACCATCTGGCCGCGTGCCATTTCCCGCTCCAGACGCCGCTGAACGGCAGCGGCAACGGCGCCGGTCAGCCAGTCCAGGCGACTCCCGCGGCGGCATCGGAGCCGTCGATGGGGATGCCAACCGATCCGCCGTCCGGATCACCGCCCGATCCGTCGCCCGGTTCACCCCGCCAGGCCTAGCCGCGACTCCGCGACCCAGCGACCCCGCTACTCGTCCTCGTCCTCGTCCTCGTCGTTGTCCTCGAGGTACGGCGATTCGCGGGCGAGTTCGTCGCCTGACTTGCTCCACAGCTTGATCTCGAGGTAGTCCGAGCGGTAGTTGTCGGGCGCGATCAGCGTGAAGCGGTCCTCGGTCAGCTCGGTCTGGTCGACCGCGAGTCCCGCCAGTTCCGCGGTCACGGTCGCGCCACCGGGGACCAGCGCCACGCCCCATACGAGCGTCATGTCGGCCTTGTTGCCCTGCTCGCCGCGCCAGACGCCGATCACCTCGTCGTTGAGGTCGAGCTTCCAGTCGGGATTGGACTCGGCCAGCTCGGTGGTGAAATCGACCGAGGCCGTGAAGTCGCTCGGGCCCTGCTGGCCCTCGGTGAACGACACGTACCCGAACAGCTCGTGGCCGCTGGTCGTCCGCGCCACCGCCGGGATGTACGTGCGCCCGCCGAAGGTCCGGTCCGGGAACCACGAGATCTCGGTGTCGATCTCGCCGATCTCCTCGCCCTCGGTGTCGATCTCCTGGGTCGCAGTGCGGAAGTGGCCGGCCAGCGTGTCGCCCCAGCGGCCGTACGGCAGCGGCTCCTGCGGGGGCTCGGCGGCGAAGCTGATGACGAATCGGTCGGTCGGGGGCATGAGTGTCGGCTCGACAGCCTATCCGGGCGGGGCGGCGCTGGCTGCGCCGCACGGCCGGGCGAGCGGTTAGAAGGCCCCCCGGCGTGTCAACACCGCAGGGATCGTCTTCAGCAGGATCGACAGGTCGAGCATGATCGACCACCGCTCGAGGTACAGGAAGTCGAGCCGCACGAGGTCGTCGAAGTCGAGCTCGGCCCGGCCCGAGACCTGCCACAGCCCGGTGATCCCGGGGAGCACCAGGTAGCGCTTCTTGTGCCACTCCTCCAGGCGGTCGAAGTCGCGCATCGGCAGCGGACGCGGCCCCACGAGCGACATCTCGCCGCGCACGACGTTGACGAGCTGCGGTAGCTCGTCGAGCGAGAACCGGCGCAGGAGCCGGCCGACCCTCGTCAGGCGCGGATCCTCGCGGATCTTGAACAGCGCGCCCGAGAGCTCGTTGAGCGGCTCGAGCTCGTCCTGGATCTGATCGGCGTGCTCGCGCATCGTCCGGAACTTGAAGCAGAAGAAAGGCTTCCCGGCCATACCCGGCCGGGCCGACCGGTAGATCACCGGCCCCCGCGAGCTCAGCTTGATCGCGATCGCGACGGCAAGGAGCACCGGGGAGAGCACGATCAGCCCGAGGCACGCGACGACCAGGTCGAAGGTCCGCTTGACGGCATAGTCGACGCCCTCGAACACCGGCGGGCGCAGCGTGAACAGCGGCACGGTGTGGCCGGGCGCGAACTCCGCCCGGTCGATCAGGATCTCCATCGTCGACGGCGCCACCTGGACGGTCACGCCGCGCTGGTGGCACAGGTCGACGAGCTCGACCGCCTTGTCCTGGGGGAAGTCCGGATCGGCGATGATCACCTCCTGCACGGCCTCGAGCTCGAGCACGCTCGCCAGATCGGGCAGCGCGCCGAGTGAACGCAGGCCGTTGCGGGGGCGCGGGGTCAGCGAGATGTACCCGACGATGTCGACCTGCGTGCGCGACCGGTCGGCCAGCGCCCGCGCGACTTCCTCGATGTGCTTGCCCGACCCGACGAGGATCGCGCGCCGCGCGTATCCGGCCTGGTCTAGTACCCACCCGCTCACGCGCAGATGCAGCTCGCGCAGCGCCGAGACGTAGATCGTCGCGAAGAACAGCGTGCCGTAGAAGATGAAATAGCTCGAGAAGTGCTGACCGTCGGCGAGCGCGAACACCAGCGCGATCACCGTCGCCTGGAACAGAGCGGTGGCGATCCGGGCCAGTCCCGGCCGGCGCGTACGGTCCGCGTACAGGTCGACCCGCGCGAACGCGAGCACGGTCACCAGGTACGCGAACGGAATCCAGTGCTTGATGTCCCGCCACGCCACGCCGGCGTTCAGCTGGTCGTGCACGGCCAGCTTGAGCATCACCGCGGTGAACAGCGCGCCGACGACGCCGATGAAGTCGAGCACCAGCAGCGACAGCACCCGTACGACCCGCCGGAGCGTCTCCAACCGCAGCACGAACGACAGCAGCGGCGGACGCTTGCGCCTGATGTCGCGCTCCGGCAAGGGCAGGGGCGTGGTGGCCCCAGATGCGCCTCCGGAGTGGATGTTCGCGACCTCTTTCTGCTCGACCGTCACGTTGCGACTCGCACCGTCATCGACCCCCGCGATGGCTATAACGGTAGCTCGAACGCGAAGTAGCGGTATACCGAGCAAGCATTCGTGCGTTTTGAAGCTTGTGGACTAGCTGGCGCCGATCAGCGCCTCGGCGCCCGACTGCGCGATAGTCCGCTCGAGCCCCTCGCGCAGGCTGACGGCCGGCTCCCAGCCGAGGATCTGCCGCGCGAGCGTGATGTCGGGCTGGCGGACCTGCGGGTCGTCGGTCGGGAGCGCCTCGTACACGATCTCCGAGCGCGACCCGGTCACCTCGATCACGGTCTTCGCGAGCTCGAGCAGCGTGAACTCGTCGGGATTGCCGATGTTGACCGGGTTGTGGTGGCCCGACTCGGCCAGCGCGATCAGCCCCCGGATCTCGTCCTCGACGTAACAGAACGAGCGCGTCTGCGACCCGTCGCCGAACACCGTGATCGGGCGGTGCTGGAGCGCCTGGCGCAGGAACGTCGGGATCGCGCGGCCGTCGTGCGGTCGCATTCGAGGGCCATACGTGTTGAAAATTCGGACGATCGCGGTGTCGACGCCCTGCTGGCGGTGGTAGGCCATCGTCAGCGCCTCGGCGTAGCGCTTGGCCTCGTCGTAGACCCCGCGGGGCCCGATCGGGTTGACGTGGCCCCAGTAGCTCTCGGGCTGCGGGTGCACCTGCGGGTCGCCGTACACCTCGCTGGTCGACGCGATCAGGAACCGGGCGCGGTGGACCTTGGCGAGCCCGAGCGTGTGGTGGGTGCCGTACGAGCCGACCTTGAGCGTGGCCAGCGGCAGGCGCAGGTAGTCGATCGGCGACGCCGGCGACGCCAGGTGGTAGACGAAGTCGATCGGCTCGTCGACGAAGTAGGGCTCGATGATGTCGAGGTTGCGATGGACGAACGCGTCGTCGCGGATGTGCTCGATGTTGGCGAGCGAGCCGGTCTCGAGGTTGTCGATGCAGATCACGCGATGGCCGCGGCGGAGCAGCTCCTCGCACAGGTGGGACCCGAGGAATCCCGCCCCTCCGGTTACTAGGCTGGTCGGCATCGGCGCAAATCTACTGCGGTCCTTCCGCCGAGGGCGCGCTGGTCATTACGATGCGGTGCCGATTCGCCCCGTCCGAGCCCGCCCACGAGAGGAGAAACGATGGCCGCAGCGCGGTTCGTCGAGCGCCTGAACCATCAGATCGCGAACGAGTTCGCAGCGTCGCAGCAGTACATCGCCAACGCCGTCTACTACGACTCCGAGACGCTCCCGCGGCTGGCCGCGTTCTTCTACGCCCAGGCGGTCGAGGAGCGCAACCACGCGATGATGATGGTCGAGTACCTGCTCGACGCCGACGCCGAGGTGACGATTCCGGGCGTGGCCGCGCCTGAGTCGGGCTTCAGCGACATCGTCGCGCCGGTCGCGCTGTCGCTCGAGCAGGAGCGCCGCGTCAGCGGGCAGATCGGCGAGCTGATGGGCGTCGCCCGCGAGGAGAACGACTACCTGAGCGAGCAGTTCACCCAGTGGTTCCTGAAGGAGCAGGTCGAGGAGGTCTCGACGATGTCCTCGCTGCTGGCGGTGGTGCAGCGCTCGGCGGACTCGCCGATGCTGATCGAGGAGTATCTGGCGCGCGAGCACTCGCAGTCCGACGTGAGCGATCCAACCGCGCCGACCGCGGCCGGTGGCGCGCTCTGAGCGCCGGCGTCAGCCAGCGCGCCGGCGCAGCACGTGCTCGTCGCCGCGACGGATCGTCACCTTCTCGGAGTCGAAGTGCTCGAGCAGCGCCTGCGCGAACTTGCGCGAGGTTTCGAGCTCGTCGCGCAGTTGCGCGAGCGTGACCGCGCCACCGTTGCGCTGGGCGAGCTCGACCAGCCTCGCGCGAATGTCCGCGAGCGCGTCGACGTGATAGTGGAGGCTCTTCGAGACGCGGACCGCGCGGCCGGCGTCGCGGAGCGCCGCCAGGTCGCCGGCGTCGAGCTCTGAGTCGATCGGCGGCTCGGCGCCGGCGTCTCGGAGCCGTTGCTCGAGCGATTGCGCTGACGCCGACAAGGTTGCGGGTGCCGGTTGCGGAGTGGGGGCCGGCTTCGCCGGCGTCCGTGGGTCCGTGCCACCCCCTCCGGACGGTGGCGGCGTTCGCCCGGGGGGTTCCGGCGCTTCGCCACGCGCCAGCCGCTCGAGCCTGACGAGCAGGTCGCGACTCGGACCGTGCCGCCGGGGCCGCGGGTCGAGCACGACGCCGCCGCCGAGCGTGTCCGGTGGCGCGATCTGCCGCACCACGAGCCGGTCGCCGGCGGCGGGCACGATCGGCTGCTCGAGCCGGACCTGCCAGAAGCCGCCTCCGAGCCAGGCGAGGCGAGCGGGTGCCTCGCGCGTGCCGTGGTGGACTTGGACTCGCGGCGAGTGCTCGGGCTGCTCGCCGGCGAACTCGAGCTCGGCGTCGACCCGGTAGCTCGAGCGCAGTCCGGAGTCGGGTGCGACCAGCACGTCGCCGCGCCCGATCTCGGCCACCGCCAGCCCGGTCAGATTGACGGCCACCCGCTGGCCCGCCGCCGCCCGGTCCAGAGGCTGGTCGTGGACCTGCACTCCGCGCACCCGGACCCGCCGGCCCTGCGGCAGCAACGTGAGCTCGTCGCCGTGCCCGATCTCGCCCGACCACAGCGTGCCCGTCACCACCGTGCCCGCGCCGCGGATCGTGAACACACGGTCGACGTGCAGGCGCGCCGCCGCCTCGGAGCCCGCGCGGGCCGCAACGTTGCCGGCGGCGCGGTCGAGCGCCGCGCGCAGCTCGTCGATGCCGTCGCCCGTGCGCGCCGACACGGCGACGGCCTCGCTGGCCGGGAACAGCTCGGAGGCCTCGATCAGCGCCACCTCGGGATCGGCGAGGTCGCTCTTGGTCACTGCCACGACGCCGGTGCGGACCCGCAGCGCCTCGAGCACCGCGGCGTGCTCGAGCGTCTGCGGCATCACTCCGTCGTCGGCCGCGATCGTCATCAGAAACAGGTCGATCCCGGTGGCGCCGGCGACCATCGTCCGCACGAAGCGCTCGTGGCCGGGGACGTCGACCACCGACAGCCGCCGGCCCGAGGGCAGCGCCAGGCTCGCGTAGCCGAGCTCGATCGAGATCCCTCGCGCCCGCTCCTCCGGGAGCCGGTCGGTGTCGACGCCGGTCAGCGCGCGGATCAGCGCGGTCTTACCGTGGTCGATGTGGCCGGCGGTCCCGAGCTGTCAGCGGCTTCATTCGGCGAGCGCGCCCTGGACGGCGCGAACGACGATCGGCACCTCGTCCTCGGTCAGCGTCCGCGGGTCGAGCAGCACCTGCCCGTCGTGGATCCGGGCGATCACCGGCGGCTCGCCACGACGGAGCGCCCGGGCGAGTGCCTCCGCCTCGGCGTCCAGCGCCACCGCCGGCCCCTCGAGCTCGAGCAGCGGCAACGACCCGCCGCCGATCTTGGCGACTGCAGTGACGATCCGCGCCCGGTCCCCGATCCCGGCCGCGATTCGCTCCGCGCGTGCCGCGAGCGTCTCGGGGTCGGCGAACAGCATCGCCAGCACGGGGATCTCCCGCCGCGCCGCCTCGGGGTCGCGGTAGAGCCGCAGCGTCGCCTCGAGTGCCGCCAGCGACAGCTTGTCGATCCGCAGCGCCCGCGCCAGCGGATGCCGGCGCGCGGCCGCCACCGCGTCCCGTCGGCCCGACGATCAGCCCCGCCTGCGGCCCCCCCAGCAGCTTGTCGCCCGAGCAGCAGGTCAGCGCGGCGCCGGCGGCCACCGACGCGGCGAGGTGCGGCTCGTCGACGACTTCTGTGCCGCCGCCCCACTTGAAGGCTGGCTGGCCAGCCAGCCAACCCGATCCCACGTCATCGATCACCGGCACGCCCAGCTCGCACAGCTCCTGCACCGAAACGTCCTCGACGAATCCGACCGTCCTGAAGTTCGACTGGTGCACGCGCATGATCGCGCCGACGTCGTCGTGGGTCTCGAGCGCGCGGGCGTAGTCGCCGATCCGCGTGCGGTTGGTCGTTCCAACCTCGATCAGCCGTGCGCCGGACTGGGCGATCACCTCGGGGATCCGAAAGCCGCCACCGATCTCGACGAGCTGGCCGCGGGCGACGACGACCCAGCGCCCCGGGCCCGCCAGCGCCGCCGCCGCCAGCAGCACCGCGCCGGCGCCGTTGTTGACGACGATCGCGGCCTGCGCTCCGGTCAGCTCGCACAGCAACCGCTCGACGTGGGCGTGGCGGCTGCCGCGCTCGCCGCTGTCGAGGTCGAGCTCCAGATTCGAGTACCCCTCCGCGGCGCGGGCCACCGCCTCGCGAGCGGCGGACGGGAGCGGCGCCCGCCCGAGGTTGGTGTGGAGGATCACGCCGGTGGCGTTGAGCACGCGCCGCAGTGATGGACGCTCCATCTCTGCGAGCAGCTCACGCGCGCGGGGCACGAGGTCGACCGTCGCGGACGCACCGGCGATCACCGCCGCTCGCTGCTCCTCGATCGCCGCCCGCGCCGCCGCCACCGCGAGCGGATGCGCCGCGTCGAGCGCGCCGGCCAGCTCGTGGACGGCGGGCAGCGACCTCAGGGTCGCGGACCCGGCGTCACTCCCGCGAACCCATTTTCCCTCTTCCTTCTTCCAGATCGGGACCCTCGCCTTGATCTCGTCGATGATCTCGCGCGAGCCGGCGTACGCCTCGGCCCGGTGGGGCGCCGACACCGCGATCGCCACCGAGGCCTCGGACAGCGGCACTGTTCCGACGCGGTGCTCGACCGCCGCCGCGCACAGGCCGTGGCGCTCGATGGCGCGGGCCACGATCTCGGCCATCTCGCGCTCGGCCATCTCGGCGTACGCCTCGTACTCGAGCTCAGCGACCTCGCGAGTCACGCCCAGGAACGTGACGACCGCGCCGGCGCGCGGGTCGCGGACGCGCTCGACGAGCGGATCGAGCGCGAGCGGCTCGGCCGTCAGGCGGGCGTGCAGCGAGCTGACCGCGCCACCGGAGATCGGCGGAATCAGAGCGACCTCGTCGCCGCCGTGGAGCGTTGCGTCGGCGTTGGCGTACTCCTGGTTGACGGCGATCACGACCGGCACGCCTTCGGTCAGCGCGCGCATTTGCTCGAGTGCGTCGCCGACGATCGCGCCGTCGGGAAGCTCGAGAGCGAGCTCCGACGCGCCGGCGCGCTCCCGGAGCGCGGCGAACAGTCGGACGCGGACCTCCATGCGATGAAGGCTATCGGCCGCGGACCCGCGCCCTGGCCGGCCGGGGCCGGGTAACCTCGCGGACATGGCCACCACCGACGAGCACCGCACGATCGCCCCGATCGTCGGTCCCGACGATCCCCGCCGGTTCACGGACTCCGGGATCGAGATCAATTCGCTTTACACCGAGCGCGACGTTCCGGAGGACCTGAACGAGCGGCTCGGCGAGCCGGGCGAGTACCCGTTCGCGCGCGGCATCCACCGTGACATGTACCGAGGCCAGCTGTGGACGATGCGCCAGTACGCGGGCTACGCGAGCGCCAAGGAATCCAACGCGCGTTACCACTACCTGCTCGCCCACGGCTCAACGGGGTTGTCGATGGCGTTCGATCTCCCCACGCAGCTCGGACTTGATTCCGATGACCCGCGATGTCTCGGCGAGGTGGGCCGCACCGGCGTCGCGATCGACTCGATCGACGACATGCGCACGGCGTTCGACTCGATCCCGCTCGATCAGGTGTCGACGTCGATGACGATCAATGCGCCTGCGGCCGTGTTGCTGCTCCTGTACGAGCTCGTCGGCGAGGAGCAGGGAGTGCCGGCCGAGAAGCTCCGCGGCACGACCCAGAACGACATCCTCAAGGAGTACATCGCGCGCGGCAACTTCATCTATCCGCCGAAGGGCGCGATCCGTCTGACCACCGACCTGTTCTCGTACTGCCGCGAGCGGGTGCCCGCGGTGGAACACGATCTCGATCAGCGGCTATCACTTCCGCGAGAAGGGCTGCTCGGCGGTCCAGGAGGTGGCGTTCACGCTCGCGAACGGGATCGCGTACGTGCAGGCCGCGCTCGACGCCGGGCTCGTCGTCGACGAGTTCGCGCCGCGGCTCGCGTTCTTCTTCAACGGCCACAACAACGTCTTCCAGGAGATCGCCAAGTTCCGTGCCGCCCGCCGGATGTGGGCCAGGATCATGCGAGAGCGGTTCGACGCCAAGGACGAGCGCTCCTGGCGGCTGCGTTTCCACACCCAGACCGGCGGCGTGACGCTGACCGCCCAGCAGCCCGAGAACAACATCGTCCGGGTAGCCCTGCAGGGGTTCGCGGCGGTCTGTGGCGGCACCCAATCGCTCCACACCAACGGCTTCGACGAGGCGCTCGCGCTGCCGACCGAGCGGGCCGCCAAGATCGCGCTCCGCACCCAGCAGATCATCGGCTATGAATCCGGCGCCGCGGACACCGTCGACCCGTTCGCCGGCTCGTACTTCGTCGAGGCGCTGACCGACGAGATCGAGGCGCGGGCCGCCGAGTTGATCGACAAGATCGACGGGCTCGGCGGATCGGTCAACGCGATCGACTTCATGAAGAACGAGATCGAGGAGTCCGCGTTCGGCTACCACGAGCGCTACCGCCTCGAGCAGGACATCGTGGTCGGCGTCAACAGGTTCGTCGACGAGGGCGACCCCGAGGTGCCGGACATCCTCCGCGTCGATCCGGAGTCCGAGCGCGAGCAGGTGGAGCGGCTGAAATCGTTCAAGTCGGGCCGGGATGATGAATTGGTCGAGAAACGGCTAAGGGAATTGCGCAGTGCTGCCGATACGACCAATAACCTCCTCCCCACCCTGCGGCAGGCCCTCAAGGACCGTTGCACGTTGGGTGAGGTGTGCGGCGCTATGAAGGACGTGTTCGGCGAGTACCAGCCGACGTTCTAGGGAAGCCTCGCGCAGCCGTTCCGAGACTCAGCGGAGCGGTAAGAATGGGGAGGAAAGGATCCTTTCTTTATGCCCAGGCTTCGGATAGCCGTCATCCTCACTGCACTTCTCGCACTGGCAGTCGCGCCGGCCGCGGCCCGCGCGACGGTGACGACCTCGCAGATCACCAGCTGGACGTCGAGTCAGCCCGGGACGCCGGCGAACGATCCCTACTTGATCTCGTTCGACAACCCGCCGTTGGGTCCGACGACGCTGACCGTCAAGGGCACCGCGGTGGGCACGGGCACCGTCGATGTCGTCTGCTACTCCGGGTCCGGTCCCACGGTCACCAAAATCGCGAGCGCGATTGCGGTATCGAACGGGAGCTTCAACTCAGGTCCGGTGTCGCTGAAGCCGATCGCCGGCTCCGTGTGTCGCCTCCGAGCGGTGCCGGTCGGCGGCGACGGAACCGGCGACAACAGCGACTTCGCCGGTCCCGGGCTCGCCGTGTCCGAGGCCGCTTTGCCGGTGGCGTCGATCACGGGCAGCGGACTGAATAACGGCACGCCTTACAACATCTACGTCAACGACGTGACCTTCACCGGGACCGCTGGGTGGAGCTCCCCGGGGGTCACTCCGTCGCCAAGCGAAGTCGGCTGTGGCGGCCCGTTCGCCGCGCCGGTCGATGCCGCAGGCGACGTCGGTAACTTCGCGATCGACTGCACGGGGTCGCTCCTTAGCAACGACCTCGGCGCCTTCGGCGGGCGCTCGGAGGTTCAGGTCGACGGTCACAACGCCTACGATCCCGCTTCGGCGCAAGCCCTGTTTGCGGCGGCTAGCGGGCACGCGGCAAGCCAGAACCTGTCCGGGTTCCCGACCGGTCTGAAGGGCAACGTGACCTGGGATCCCAGCACCGGTCTACTGACCTCGACCACTGACGAATCGTGGGTGACCTGCAACGGCCCGAACGAGGTGGTCCAGACATTTGTCACCTGTCCGAATTTCGTCAACTCGGGCGTAAAGCTCGAGCGCACGATCACGACGAGCGACGGCGGCCGGGTGGTGACGATGACCGACACCTGGTCCTCGACCGACGGGCAGGCCCACGCGGTCGACCTGCTGGGCGACGACTTCGTCGGGGTGCTGGCGCGCGACAACGGAGTTGCGGGCTACGAGTTCCCCGGACAGTCGAGCTTCTCGCAGTACGCCCCCGGCACCGACCTGCCCGGACCGAGCAACGTGCCGGGCTCGATCCTGGTGCGCACGAACGTCACACGGCCCGACGGCGATCCGAGTGAGGCCGCCGGCGCGATCACGTTCGGCAAGGCTCCGAGCGAGTTTCGCTTCGTGAACAACAACGAGTTCGAGGAGCACAACCTCGCCGTGGTTCCCGCCGGCGGAAGCACGAGCCTGAGTTACATCTACTCGGTGGGCTACTCGGTCGCGGACGTCTCCGCGCTCGCGCTCGCCGCGCAAGATCGGTTCGAGCCGCCGTCGGTGGTGATCGGTTCGCCGGCAAGCGGGACGGCGGTCTCCACCCCGACCGTGACCGTTTCGGGCGTCGCTGCCGCCGGCTCGGGCATCACCGCGCTCGCGGTCGGCGGGCAGACCGTTCCCGTCGGTTCGAATGGGGCGTGGACCGCGCAGGTTCCGCTCAGCCAGGGCACGAATACGATCACCGCGCTCGCGACCGACGCCGCCGGCGCAACCGCGCAGGCGCAGATGGCGGTCGTCTACAACCCGACGTCGCCGCTATCGCCAGCGTCGCAGCGCCGGCGGACTCGGCCCCGGTCAAGTGCAAGGTGCCGCGGACCAAGGGGATGAAGCTCCCCGCCGCCGAGCGGGCGGTGCGCCAGGCCCACTGCAAGGTCGGCAAGGTCAAGCGCGTCACGTCGAAGGCGGTTCGCAAGGGGCGGGTGATGAGCACGACCCCGCGCGCCGGCCGCATCCTCCGGGCCGGCACCAAAATTGAGCTTTTCGTGTCGAAAGGCCGCTAGCCGGGCAACGTTTAGGAAGGATGATTCGTCCTCGCCGTGCCGAGGATCTCGAACCATGCCTCGCGCTGCTGCACGAGGTGTACGTTGCCGACCGCTACCCGGTCCGCTGGCCGCGGGAGCCGTCAGGCTGGCTCGACGGGACGCGCCGGACTCGCCGCCTGGGTCAGCGAGACCGCCGGCGCGCTCAATGGTCATCTCTCGCTCCACGCGACCGACGAGACGAGGGCCCACCCCGATTGGCGCGAGGCCGTGCCCGTCCCCGTCGACCGACTCGCGATCGTGTCCCGGTTCTTCGTCGCGCCGGGCGCGCGAGGACGCGGTGTCGGTAGCGCGCTGATCGGAGCGGCCGAGGATCATGCCGCCGAGCACGGCCTGCGCCTCGTGCTCGATGTCGCCGACCACAACCACGACGCGATCGCGTTCTACACGCGGCGGGGATGGAGGCGCGTCGGGACCGCCTCGCTGATCCTCGACGACGGCGAGACGACGCTGCCGCTCGTGCTGTTCGTGCTGCCCGAGTCGGGCTAGCCGCGCTCGCTGTCGAGGTCGGCCATCTGCGGCGCGCCGTAGCGATCGCCTGCCGCGGCGTCGGCCGGGACGGCCTGCTCGATCCGCTCGAGATCGACCGCGCTCAACTCGACCTCGAGCGCGCCGAGCGCCTCCTCGAGCTGGTCTCGCCGCCTCGCCCCGACGAGCGGGACGATGTCCTCCCCGCGCGACAGGACCCACGCGAACGCGATCTGCGCCACGCTCACGCCCTTGCCGTCGGCGACCTCGCGCAGCGCCTCGACGAGCGCGAGGTTGTGCTGCAGGTTCTCGCCCTGGAAGCGCGGCATCCGCCCCCGGACGTCGCCGGCCGGAATGCCGGTGCCGACGCGGTAGCGGCCGCTGATCAGCCCGCGTGACAGGACGCCGTACGCGGTGATCGCGATTCCGAGCTCGCGGCAGGTGGGCAGGATCGCCTGCTCGATCCCGCGCGAGAGCAGCGAGTACTCGATCTGGAGGTCCGAGATCGGATGCACCGCGGCGGCCCGGCGGATCGTCTCCGCGCCGACCTCGGAGAGTCCGACGTGGCGCACATAGCCGGCCTGGACGAGCTCGCCGATCGCCCCGACGGTCTCCTCGATTGGCACGTTCGCGTCGAGCCGCGCCGGTCGGTAGACGTCGACGTAGTCGGTGCGCAGTCGTTGGAGCGTGTACGCGAGCGCGGTCTTGACCGCCTGCGGCCGGGCGTCGTAGCCGAGCCAGGCGCCGTCGGGACCCCGCTGGGCGCCGAACTTCACGCTGATCAGCACCTCGTCGCGGTTGCGGCTCTCGAGCGCGTCGCCGATCAACAGCTCGTTGTGGCCCATCCCGTAGAAGTCGCCGGTGTCGAGCAGCGTGATGCCGGCGTCGAGCGCCGCGTGGATCGTCGCGATGCTCTCCGCGCGGTCGGCGACGCCGTACAGCCCGGACATGCCCATGCAGCCGAGCCCGAGGGCCGAGACCGCCGGTCCGGTGGCGCCGAGCTGTCGCGTTTCAGGCATCGGGAGATCACCTTAGCTCCCCGCCATCGCGGCTGAATTGTCAGGGTCTGCAGGTCTGGCGCCGCCGCGGCTCCGGGGCAGGAGTCGCGCCCGCCCGCGCGAAATCCCCCACCGATGACGGAGCACGTGGCGAGCCGAACGCTGGTCAAGTCCCCGCCGGAGCTGTGGGCCGAATGCAGTGATGCGGCCTCGCTGGCTCGCCACCTGGACCAATTCGGAGAGATCCGGATAACGAGGCTCGATCCGGAGACCGCCGTCGCCTGGGAGGGCGAGCGCGCACGCGGCACGGTGCGGATCGAGCCCGCCGGCTGGGGGACGAAGGTAATCCTGACCGCAGTCGCGGTGGCTGGGAAGGCACTGCCCGACGCGGTCGAGGCGCCGGCGGAGGTGATCGAGGCCGTGAACGCGCCGGCCGAGGGGCCGGAGGTGGTCGAGTCGCCGGCGGAACCGCCCGAGGCGGCGGAGGCTGAAGTGGAGGCGCCCGAGGTCGCTGACGATGAGGAGGCGCCGCGCATGGCCGACGCTGAGGTCGAGCCCGATCCGCCGGCGCGCCGGCGCCGGTTCGCCCGGCTGTTCGGCTTCTTCCGTGCCCCCGAGCCCGCCGAGGTCGAGGCGCCGGAGGAGACCGCCGGCGCCGAACCGTCCCCGCCCGCGCCACCGCCCAAACGCACGGCACGACCTCGCGCCCCGCGGGAGGTCGCCGGAGAACTCCAGGCCACACCCCCGGAGCGTCGGCCACTCCCCCGGAGCCTGAGGAGGCCACGGCCCCGCAGCCACCCGCCACGGATGCCGCCCTGACCGCGGCTCCGCAGCCACCCGTCACGGAGGCTGCGTTGACAGCGGCCCTGGACAGCCTCGGCCAAGCGCATCACCGCCCGTACTCGCGCGCCTAGGGGCTGGGGCGCGGCGCGCGAGCACGGAGCGGGACTAGCCCTCGATCTTCCCTGGAGGCCCCCCGAGCTCCGCGATCAGGGCTGAAAAGTCCTTGCCGGCGGGGCTGGGGACGCTGTCGGCGTCGTCGCCCCCGTGCCACTGGCCCTGCTGCATGGCATAGCTCTCGGTGCCGACCCCGGCGCCCCAGCCGATCTCGATCCCGTTCGAGTCGCCGGCGATGATCTCGGCGATCGGCTGGCCCGCGCCGACCGTCTGCCCGACGTGCAGACCCGCCGCGGGGCTGATCCCCTCGGCGTAGTAGACGTACCGGCCGGATTCCGGCCCGCCGGTGAGCCGGTACTCGACGAACGCTCCCGGCCAGCCGGTGCCGCTCGTCCCGACGTACGTGATCCTCCCGTCGCCGATTGCGCGCAGCGGTCCCGAGCCCGCGTAGTCCACGCCCTGGTCGATCCGCTCGGGCGTCACGCTGGCGCCGGCGAGGGGGTTGACGTAATGGCCCGGGGCGACGGTCGGAGCCGGCGCCGGCTGGGCCGCCGGCGGGGTGCTCGCCACCGGATGCGACTTGGCGACCGGGTGGGTGTGGGTGGCGGGCTTCGGCTGGGCCGGGGCGTTCGGTCGGGTCGGGGTCGCGGTCGTTCCCGGGTGGCCGGCCGACGTCGTCTCCTCGATCGCCCCGCCGCCGGTGCTCACATGTTTCGCCGGCGCGGCGTGGACCGCCGCCGAGAGCTTGTGACCCGCAGCCCGGGTCCGGTGCACCGCCGGCGCGGTGTGATGGGCGGCCGGCGCCGTGTGGTGGACCGCCGGCGCGCCGCGGTGGTGGACCGCACGCGCTTTGTGGATCGCCGACGCGGTGTGGTGGATCGTCGCCGGCGCGGTGGCCGCCGCCGAGACGCTGTGCTGCGCCGCCGGCGCGGCGCCGCCACTTACGCCGTGCGCCGCCGCAGCCGAGGCGGTCGCGTCGTGGGTCGCGTGGGCGTGCGTCGTCGGTGCGTGGTGGGCGGGTGCGGCAGCCCGGGGAGCGGTGCGCGCCGGCACGGTCGCCGCACTCGAGCCGGCCAGCGTGGTCGTCGCCGGCGGCGTGGCGGCCTTCACTGCGGCGGCCGGGGTCGCGGCGGCCACGGTCGCCTTGCCCGGGCGGGTGTCCTGCTCGCCGGCGCTGTGCGTGATCCGGGCGGTTCGAACGGTCCGGTCTCGGCCGCCCAATAACCCGGGCAGCGTCGTCGCGGCCAGCAGGGCCAGCGCTGAGATCCCGCCGGCGCCGGGTAGCGCCATCGACGGCCGCCTCGACACCGCGGAGCGCCGCAGCTGGGAGAAGGTCGCGGACTCGCGCACGATGTCGGCGGAGCTGAGGTCGCGCTCGGGCCGAAGGTGGAACAGCTCGAGCGAGCTGCGGGTGGGCCGGCCCCTGCGCGCGAGCGAGCGCTCCAACGACGCCTGCCACAGCTCAGCGCAAGCGAGATCACGTGCGTTGTCCACGAACTGCCTCCTTCTTCGTGAGCCTGCGGAGTTAGCTGACGGGCTCGCGACTTGCGCTACGCCGCATAGTTGCGGCGATTCGCCCCGGCGCCCCTAGAGGTCGCTTTGGGTCCTCCGCTCGCCGGCCACGGATGGTCCGGCGATTCGGCTTCTATGTCGTCCGTCGTCGACGCACAAGCGCCGATTCCTGCAAGGTTGCGGAGTTGTATCGCATCTTGCAACTGCGCGGTACCCCTTTTCTCCCTAAAGCGGCCCGCCACTTACTCGGCCGCGAACCCCTAAACTCGCCGCCCGCGATGCGCGAGAAGGCCCCTGAGACTTACGCCGAGAAGCTCGGACACCTCGAGGAGCTCCGCTACGAGGCAATCCACGCGGGCTCCGAGCAGGCCGTCGCCAAGCAGCACGAGCGCGGCAAGTACACCGCCCGGGAGCGGGTCGAGAAGCTGCTCGACCCCGGCTCGTTCCAGGAGCTCGACGTGTTCGTGCGCCACCGGACGGTCGAGTTCGACATGCAGAAGAACCGGCCGTACGGCGATGCCGTGGTAACCGGACACGGTCGTATCGACGGCCGGCCGGTATGCGTGTTCAGCCAGGATTTCACGGTGTTCGGTGGGTCGCTTGGCGAGGTCATGGCGGAGAAGATGTGCAAGGTCATGGACCTGGCGGCCAAAATCGGCTGCCCGGTTATCGGGATCAACGACTCGGGCGGGGCACGGATCCAGGAGGGCGTCGTGTCGCTCGGCGCGTACGGCGACGTGTTCACCCGCAACGTCCAGTGCTCGGGCGTGATCCCGCAGATCAGCCTCATCATGGGCCCGTGCGCCGGAGGCGCCGTCTACTCGCCGGCGATGACCGACTTCATCTTCATGGTCAAGGAGACCTCGCACATGTTCATCACGGGCCCCGAGGTGATCAAGACGGTCACCGGCGAGGAGGTCGACTTCGAGTCGCTCGGCGGCGCGATGAGCCACAACTCCAAGTCCGGCGTCGCCCATTTCGCCTCCGACGACGAGGATCAGTGCCTCGAGGACGCGAGGTACCTGCTGAGCTTCCTTCCGCAGAACAACCTCGAGATGCCGCCCCGGGTGCAGCCCACCGACGACCCATTCAGGCAGGACCCGGAGCTCGACCACGTCGTCCCCGACAACTCCAACAAGCCCTACGACATGCGCGACGTCGTCCGCTACGTGGTCGACGACGGGGAGTTCTTCGAGGTCCACGAGCACTACGCCCGCAACATCATCTGCGGCTTCTCGCGCCTGAACGGCTACGTGGTGGGAATCGTCGGCAACCAGCCCAATCAGCTCGCCGGCGTGCTCGACATCGACTCGTCGACGAAGGCCGCGCGGTTCGTGCGCACCTGCGACGCGTTCAACATCCCGATCATCACGCTCACCGACGTGCCCGGCTTCCTCCCCGGTACCACGCAGGAGTGGGGCGGGATCATCCGCCACGGCGCGAAGCTCCTGTACGCCTACTGCGAGGCCACCGTCCCGAAGATCACGATCATCACCCGCAAGGCCTACGGCGGCGCCTACGACGTCATGGGGTCAAAGCACCAACTGGCTGACTTCAACTTCGCGTGGCCGACCGCCGAGGTGGCGGTAATGGGACCCGAGGGCGCGGTCAACATCATCTACCGCCGCGACATCTCGTCCTCGCCCACGCCCGACACGCGCCGGGAGAAGCTGATCAACGACTACAAGGCGCATTTCGCGAACCCGTACGTGGCGGCCGAGCGCGGTTATATCGACGACGTGATCGTTCCCCACGAGACCCGCCCCAAGGTCATCACCGCGCTCGAGACCTTGCTGAACAAGCGCCAGCCCGGTCCGCGGCGCAAGCACGGAAACATCCCGCTCTAGGAGCTACAGGACGACGCTGGCGGCGTCGATGCGGTTGTCCTCCCACGCGTCGAACGCGGCTATCGCCACCGCCAGGTCCTGGATCGCGAGGCCCGTCGAGTCGAACAGCGTCACCGCCTCGGGTCCCGGGCGTCCGGGGGCTTCGCCGGCCAGGACGGCACCGAGCTCAGTCACCCGGTCGCGTGTGACCAGCCCCGCGTTGACGGCGCCGGTCAGCTCGCCGCCGTGCGAGGCCTGCGTCCACTCGTCGCAGAACAGCACACACGACGCGACCGCGCCGACGCTCGCCTCGGCCTTGCCGGGACCGTCTGCGCCCAGCATGTTCAGGTGAAGGCCTGCGCGCAGGCTGCCGACGTCTATCAAGATCTCCGTACCCGGGGTGACGCAGCAAACGACGTCGCACGCGATCGCCTCCTCGCGCGTTCCGCTGCGCCAGGAGAGCTCGTCCGCGAGCACCCCGGCGACGTCCTCCCGCGGGTCGTGGCATACGCCCGGTCCGTACCCTGCCGCCACCAGACACCGCGCGGCCCAGGCGCCATGCAGGCCGCAGCCGATCAGCCCCGACTGTGCGGGCGTCCTCGCGCGCGAGCGCCTGCGTCGCCACCGCGGCCACCGCCCCGGTCCTCAGCGCGGTCACCGAGCGTGCGTCGAGGAGCATCAGCGACTCGCCGGTCTGCGCGCCCGACAGGCAGATAACTCCGGTCACGGTCGGCAGACCCCGCGCAGGGTTCCCGGGAAATGACGTCACCCACTTCAGCAGCGCGAATCCGCCGCCGCGCGCCGGCATCGCGCGGAAGTCGCCGAACGGCGGGCTCTCGAGGTAGACCTTCGGCGGCATCACCCAGTCGCCGGCATGGAACCGCAGCAGGCCCTCGCGCACGCGTTCGATCGCCGCCGCCGGTGACACGGCTGCGAGGACGGCATCGTGGTCGAGCACGGGGATCGCGGGCACGTCGCGGGACGATACGCTCCGTCCGGCCATGAACCGGCGTCCGAAGCTCACGATCGTCGCGCCGACTGCATCGGCCGAGGAGGCGGCCGCGGTCATCGCCGCGCTCGAGCGGTTCATGCGCGAGACCGCGCCGGCTCCGGCCCGGCCGGCCCCCAGGCAGAACCCATGGCAGCGCGCGGCGCTCGAGGAAGGCGTGAGCAGGGCTCCAGCCGAGCCCGTGCCCTGGGGGTGACGCCGTTAAGCGCCCCCGTTGGGGGAGGTTCAGGGCTGGTTTCAGCCACCTTTCCTTGACAGGAACCAGTGCGTGTGCCAGCGTGCAGGACGTTGGCTGGTGAACCAGCAAGGCGGTTCGTCAGGAGTGCGCAGTACGCGGGGCGCAGGCAAGAGGGGGGTCGTACGCAGGTCATGCTGTTCGCGGGACGCAGTAGAGACCACCGTCCACCGGACCAGTTTCCGGGCTCGTCGTCTGTCCGACGGGCTTACGCTCGCGCTCGCCGACGCGCTGGCGGTCATCGGCATCGCTCAGCCCCCAAAGCGGATGCCGGTCACCCGACCAGCGCTGGTTGAGAGCGCGCCGGCTGCCGCGACGGTTGCCCCCACCGTCGCGGCGCCGGTCACCGTTCGCTTCTGCTGTACGCCCGTCCGCTAGCCCGGCAGGCGGTCGCGACCCGTCGGCCCGCGCCACCCCCCAGCCGGGTGCGATTCCCCAGCGCGTCGGCGAAAACATCTGAACCCCGATTGCCTTTTGGTACATTTGACGTCGGTCCGCTACCGGAAGGAGTCAGATGCAACCCGCATCGCCGCCAAGCGCCAGCACCGACGCCAACGAGACGGTCTCCCATCACGGTAACGGCCGCGCGGGCTCGCTCGAGAATCCCGAGGTGCTCGAGAACGTGCCCGGGCACGTCATCCCGATCCTGCGGCGCGAGTTCGACGATTTCGACACCGAGTCGACGCGCTTCATCAAGGGCGAGCTCGATGGCGACGAGTTCATCAAGTTCCGCCTGAAGCAGGGCGTCTACGGCCAGCGCCAGCCCGACGTGCAGATGGTCCGCGTCAAGCTCCCGTTCGGCGGAGTGACGCCCGACCAGCTCGACGCGTTCGCGGACGTGATCGAGAAGTACGTTCCGCTGCGCAAGGGCCACATCACTACGCGCCAGAACATCCAGATGCATCACATCCCGCTGCCCGAGGCGGCCGAGCTGATCCGCGAGCTCGGTGACGCCGGACTATCGAGCCGCGAGGGCTGCGGCAACACGATGCGCAACGTCACCGGCGATCCGCGAGCCGGCACCCTCGAGGGCGAGCATTTCGACATCACGCCGTACGCCGGCGCGTACGTGCGCTATTTCGTGCGGCACCCGACCACGCAGGCGATGCCGCGCAAGGTCAAGACCGCGTTCGCGGCCACCGACGAGGACAACGCGATCACGCGGATCCACGACATGGCGTTCGTGCCGCGAGTCAACGAGCAAGGCGTTCGCGGCGTCGAGATCCGGGTAGGAGGCGGTACCTCGATCATGCCGCGGCTTGCCCCAACCCTGTACGAGTTCGTCGAGCTCGACAACGGCGACTACCTGAAGGTCACCGAGGCGTGCATGCGGATCTTCGACCGCCAGGAGTGGCTGCGGGCGAATCGCGCCCGGGCGCGGATCAAGGTCCTGGTCGACAAGGTCGGGATCGACGAGTTCCGCACGATGGTCGAGGAGGAACTGAGCGGCGACTGGGTCGGCGAGCGCGATTTCAGCCTCGACAGGATCGTGTTCGAGTACGACGAAGAGGCAAATGCGCCGGCGAAGCCGCAATCCTTCGCGGCGCCGAACGGGGACCATCGTGATTTCACGCGCTTCGTCGAGACGAACGTGCAGCGCCAGCGCCAGCAGGGTTTCTCGACCGTCGAGGTCAAGGTGACGCGCGGCGACCTGACCCCCGAGCAGCTCCGCGGACTCGCGCAGATCATGCGCGACCACACCGGTGGCGCGGCGCGCACGAGCGTCCATCAGAACCTGATCTTCCGCTGGGTCCGCGACGAATCGGTGTACGACGTGTGGCGCGCGCTCGGCGAGCTCGGCCTCGACGATGCCGGCGCGGACGAGATCACCGACGTCGTCAGCTGCCCCGGGACCGACTCGTGCAAGCTCGGGATCACGAGCTCGATGGGGCTCAACGAGGCGATCCAGCAACGGCTGGTGCAGATGGAGATCAGCGACGAGCTGACCCGCAGGATCCACGTCAAGATGAGCGGTTGCCCGAACGGCTGCGGGCAGCACCACATCGCGAACATCGGCTTCTACGGGGCCTCGATCAAGGTCGGCGGCCACGCTATCCCGGCCTACATCCCACACATCGGCGGCGCCTACGAGGGTGGCGATGTGCGCTACGGTCAGCGGCTCAAGGCCAGGCTCCCGGCCAAGCGTGTACCCGAGGCAGTCGATCGGTGGGTACGCTTCTACGAATCCGAGCGGACCGAGGGCGAGGAGTTCAACGCGTTCGTCGACCGCGTCGGGCCAGCGGAGTTCGAGGCGCAGGTCAAGGACCTCACGATGCCGATCGAGTTCAGCCTGGACAACATGAGCTACTTCATCGACTGGACCAAGCAGTCGCCGTTCGAGGTCATCCGCGGCGAGGGCGAGTGCGCGGTCTGACCGCTGCGACGACCATGAGCGCAACGATTCCCGATCTCGAGACCGTCTCCGCCGAGGAAGTCCTCGCGTACGCGGTCGAGCGGTTCCACCCGCGGCTGAAGATGGCCTGCTCCTTCCAGAAGGAGGAGTCGGTGATGGTGCACATGCTGACCTCGATCGAGCCGGACGCCCGGCTGTTCATGATCGACACCGGCGTGCTGTTCCCGGAGACGCTCGACACCTGGAAGCGGTTCGAGGACAGGTTCGGCGTCAACATCGAGGTGATCGATGCCCGCAGCCCGGACGAGCCGTGGACGATCAACCGGTGCTGCGGCGAGGCCAAGGTCGACGCGCTCGAGCGCGCGCTCGACGACGTCGACGCGTGGGTCACGGGCATCCGCCGCGAGCAGGCCCCGACCCGCGCCGGCGCGCGCAAGCTCGAGTACGACGAGCGGCGCGGTATCTGGAAGGTCAACCCGCTCGCCGATTGGAGCGAGAAGGACCTGTGGCGCTACATCTTCGAGCACGAGCTTCCCTATCACCCGCTCCACGACCAGGGCTATGCGTCGATCGGCTGCGAGCCATGCACGCGACCTGGCGCGGGCCGGGAAGGACGCTGGGCCGGACTCGAGAAGACCGAATGCGGAATCCACGAATGAGGACCACCGCTTGAACCCCCTGCACTACGAGCTCTCTCATCTGGAGACGCTCGAGGCCGAATCCATCCATATCTTCCGCGAGGTCGCGGCGGAGTTCGAACGCCCCGTGCTGCTGTTCAGCGGCGGCAAGGACTCGCTCGTGCTCCTGCGCCTGGCCGAGAAGGCGTTCCGTCCCGGCCGGTTCCCGTTCCCGATCATGCACGTCGACACCGGGCACAACTTCCCCGAGGTGCTCGAGTTCCGCGACCGCCTGATCGAGCAGATCGGCGAGCGGCTGATCGTCGCAAGCGTTCAGGACTCGATCGACCAGGGCCGGGTGGTCGAGGAGACCGGCCCCCGCGCATCGCGAAACCGCCTTCAGACCGTGACGCTGCTCGACGCGATCGCCGAGCACGGCTTCGACGCCGCGTTCGGCGGCGCCCGCCGGGACGAGGAGCGCGCCCGCGCCAAGGAGCGCGTGTTCTCATTCCGGGACGACTTCGGCCAGTGGGAGCCCAAGCGCCAGCGCCCCGAGGTGTGGGCGCTGTACAACGGCCGCATCCGCAAGGGCGAGCACGTGCGCGTGTTCCCGCTGTCGAACTGGACCGAGCTCGACGTGTGGCAGTACATCGACCAGGAGAAGCTCGAGGTCCCGAGCATCTACTACGCCCACACCCGACAGGTGTTCGAGCGCGACGGGATGCTGTACGCGCTCAGCCCGCACGTGCAGTTGATCGAGGGCGAAACAGCCGTTCGAGACCTCGGTCCGCTACCGGACGGTCGGCGACATGACCTGCACAGGCGCCGTCCGCTCTCTGGCCACGACCCTGCCGGAGGTCGTCTCCGAGATCGCGGCCACCCGCATCACCGAGCGCGGAGAGACGCGCGCTGATGACCGGGTGACCGAGGCTGCAATGGAGGATCGCAAGCGCGAGGGCTATTTCTAGCCGTGCTGGGGATGAGTAGATGACGCCTGGCGCGGCGACGAACGGTCACGCGCTGCGAACCCGCACCAGCGAGCTGCTGCGGTTCGCCACCGCCGGATCGGTCGACGACGGCAAGTCGACGTTGATCGGGCGGCTGCTGCACGACTCCAAGTCGATCCTCGAGGACCAGCTCGAGCACGTGGTGCAGACGTCCGAACGCCGCGGCGACGGGTACGTGAACCTCGCGCTGCTGATGGACGGCCTCCGCGCCGAACGCGAGCAGGGGATCACGATCGACGTCGCCTACCGGTACTTCCAGACGCCGCGGCGCAAGTTCGTGATCGCCGACACGCCCGGCCACGAGCAGTACACGCGCAACATGGTCACCGGCGCCTCGACCGCGGATCTGTCGGTTGTGCTCGTCGACGCCCGCAAGGGGGTCAGCGAGCAGACCCGCCGGCACGCCTATATCGCCTCGCTGCTGCGGATCCCGCACGTGGTCGTGTGCGTCAACAAGATGGATCTGGTCGCGTACGACGAAGCGGTGTTCGAGCACATCGTCGAAGACCTGACCGACTGGATGGCCCGGCTCGGCATCCCGGACGTCAGCTTCATCCCGATCTCGGCGCTCCACGGCGACAACGTCGTCGACCGCTCGACCTCGATGCGTTGGTACGACGGGCCACCGCTGCTGTACCACCTCGAGCATGTGGTGATCGCGCCCGACCGCGACCTCGCGCAGGTGCGCTTCCCGATTCAGTGGGTGATCCGGCCCAACAGCGACGACCACCACGACTATCGCGGTTACGCCGGCACGGTCGCCGGCGGTGTGCTCCACGCCGGCGACGAGGTGCTCGTCCTCCCGAGCGGTCAGCGCACCGAGATCGCCGCGATCGAGACCTACGACGGCCCGGTCGATACCGCGTTCCCGACGATGTCGGTGACGGTCCGCGTCGCCGACGACCTCGACATCTCGCGTGGCGACATGCTCGTCGAGGCCGACGATCCCCCCGCGGCCGCGCGCGAGCTAGACGCGATGGTGTGCTGGATGGGCGAGGGGCCGCTCCGCCCGGGCGCGCGCCTGGTGATCAAGCACACCACGCGCACCACCCGCGCTCGGATCGAGGAGCTCGACTACCGCGTCGAGGTCAACACGCTCGCGCACGAGGCCGCCGACGAGCTCACGCTCAACGAGATCGGCCGCGTTCGTCTGCGGACGGGCTCCCCGCTGATGGCCGATCCGTATTCGCGCAACCGCACCACCGGCAGCTTCATCCTGATCGACGAGGCGAGTAACGACACGGTGGCGGCGGGAATGGTCCTCGGCGCGCGTTAAGTGCGGCCCGGCCTGTCTGGCCGGCGCCGGTTTGGGATAAAAGTCGGAACATGTCCGACCTTCTTCCCAAGCGGCCCGCCGGCGAGGAGGACAGCTCGCCGCCGGCCGCCACATCGCCACCGACCCACAAACCCAGGCGTTCATGCGGGAGATCCCGCAGTGCTGGCTGACCGGTCAGGCCGACTCGATCGGAGCGATCGCGGGCGTCCCGCCGCGCGGTCCGAAAGTCTCGATTACCGCTGAGACGCCGCTGTTGTGAGCGCCGGCGACGACGATCTGCACGGCCTGCTCTGAGTTCAGCACCCTGACCTGGTCGGCTCCGGCGGCACTGTCGGGGACCGAGTCGGGGTGCGCGCTCGACAACCGCCACCGCGTCTTGCCCGACACCGCGTCCTTGCCCACCGCGGCGAGTCCGTCCCGGCTGTTGACCGCATGCTCGTAGACGAAGCGGCGCAGCTCGTCCTTGCCCCAATCGGCGTGAGCGAACAGCTCGGCGTGCTCGGGCCCGAGCACGATGCAGGCGCTGATCGTCTCGTGGATCAACGCGCCGGTCCGCCGGATCGTGTCGGCGAGGTCGAGCGCCAGTTGCTCGGGCACGGTGGTGTGCCGGGCTTCGATGTGAACGACCGAGCGCATCGTCAACGCCGTGACCGTGCTCTCCCCGGCGTCGAAGCCGTGCTCGACGTGGAACGGCGACCACGGCGACTGCTCCTCGTTCTCGGCGATGCACGCCGTGTACTTGGCCGGGTTGCCCTGCGTTGCCTGATCGAGCACGTGCGGCCGCAGACCGAATGCGTTGATCGCGGTCAGGCGGATCGCGCGGCCGATCGTCGCGTTGGCGCGAAAGCCCGACCCGAACACGTTCCCCTGGCTGTTGAGGGCGATCCGCTCGCGGATCGGGCCGTTGACCAGGAGCATCGGCGCGGTGCCGGTGGTGCTCTGCCAGATCGCGCGTGGGACGTAGCGCTCCTGCTCGAGCGCCGACCAGGCCGCGAGCACCACCGGGAAGTACTCGGGCCGGCAGCCCGCCATCGCGGCGTTGATCGCCGCGGTGCGCACAGTGCACACGCGGTCGAGGTGGGGCATGGCCAGCAGCACCTCGTCGTAGCCACGCGTGGTCTGGCGGAGGAACTCGGCCAGGTAGGACTCGGTAACAGGCATCACCGGCAGCCCGTCCGTCCAGCCGCGCTCGGCGTAGTCCTCCATCACGTGCCGGACCTCGTCGATGTCGATCTCGGGCAGCTCGGTCGCGCGTTCCACCGTGCGTCACGCTCCCTTCAGGATCCGCACTACCGCGCCGATCACCGGCTGCACGTTGGCGTCGATCTCGGCCTGGCTGAGGCTCGCGATCGGGTGAGGGATCATGACCGGCTCGAAGTCGGGAAGGCCGTACATGTCGGCCATCGCCCGGGCCGGCGCCGCGAACGCATCCGTGCAGATCGACACCGCGGGCACGCCCGCCCGCTCGAGCACGATTCCGTCGGCCAAACTGGCCGCCGAGCACGACCCTCAGTCGCCGACCCCGGCGATCACGGCCTCACAGCTCTCCGCGATCTCCCTGGCCTGGTCCTCCTCCACCGGGGTCCCGAAGTACGACTTCGTGTAGGTGGTCACCTCGCCGACGTGATGCTGGGCGCGCAGCTGGGCGGCGATCGTCTCGAGCACGAGCGCCGCGTTGGGCTTGGCGTTGTCGAGCAACCCGAGCCGCAGGCCGGCCAGGTCGCCGACGCGCGCGGCGAGCGTCGCGACGCGGGCGGCGTCGGACCGGCCGGTGGGATCGAGAATCGCCTCTCGATGGGTCACGTCCCTGCATCCTACGCGCCGGCCGGCGCGACAGCGGGCGTTCACACCCCGGTAAAGTCCGGCGCGCGCATGTTCTCCAAGGTTCTGATCGCCAACCGCGGCGAGATCGCGGTCAGAATCATGCGCGCTTGCGAGGAGCTCGGGATCGCGACCGTCGCGGTCTACTCGGAGCTCGATCGCGACGCAGTGCATGTCAAGCGCGCCGACGAGGCCTACCTGCTCGGTCCAGGCCCGGCGGCGGAGAGCTACCTCGCGATCGACAAGCTGATCGAGGCCGTGCAGCGGTCGGGGGCCCAGGCTGTGCACCCCGGATATGGCTTCCTGGCCGAGAACGCCGGCTTCGCGGCGGCGCTCGCGGACGCCGGGATCACGTTCATCGGTCCGCCCGCGTCGGCGATCGAGGCGATGGGCTCGAAGACGCGAGCGCGGGAGCTGATGGCCAAGGCGGGCGTACCGATCGTCCCCGGGACGACCGAGCCCGTCGAGACGATCGAGGACGCGCACAAGGTGATCGCGGACACGATCGGCTACCCGGTGGCGGTCAAGGCGGCCGGTGGCGGTGGCGGCAAGGGCTTCCGGGTTGCGCTGGGGGAGTCGATGCTGAAGGACGCGTTCGAGGGCGCCGCCCGCGAGGGCGAGAAGTTCTTCTCGGACGCGACCGTCTACCTCGAGCGGTACCTGCCCGATCCGCGCCACGTCGAGGTTCAGGTGCTCGCCGATACGCACGGGAACGTAATCCATCTCGGCGAGCGCGACTGCTCGCTCCAGCGCCGGCACCAGAAGCTGATCGAGGAGGCGCCGGCGCCGGCGGTCGACGAAGCGCTCCGCGCGAAGATCGGGAAGATCGCCACCGAGGCGGCCGCCGCGGTGTCCTACACCGGCGCCGGGACGATCGAAGGCCTGCTCCAGGACGGCGAGTACTTCTTCCTTGAGATGAACACCCGCGTCCAGGTCGAGCACTGCGTGACCGAGATGGTGACCGGAATCGACATCGTCAAAGAGGGCATCCGGGTCGCCGCCGGCGAGCCCCTGTCGATCGCCCAGGACGACGTGGTGCTGCGCGGCCACGCGATCGAGTGCCGCATCAACGCCGAGGACGCGAGCAAGAACTTCGCGCCGGCCCCGGGCACGATCGGCGACTACATCGAGCCGGCGGGGCCGGGTGTCAGGGTCGATTCGGGCGTCGGGCCGGGCTCCGAGGTCTCGCCGATGTACGACCCGATGGTGGCGAAGCTGATCGTGTGGGACGTCGATCGCGAGCAGGCCACCGCGCGGATGTTGCGGGCGCTCGGCGAGTACCGGATCGAGGGGCTGAAGACGCTGTTGCCGTTTCACAAGGCGATCCTCCGGACGCGCCAGTGGCACGACGCCGAGACCTGCCGCGACCTGATCGAGGACCGCGCCTGGCTCAAGGAGCTGGCGTTCCCCAAGCCCGAGAAGGCCGGCCGCGAGGGCGCCGCCGGTCGCGACGGCGAGGCGGCCAGTCCCGAGCCCGTCGAGCAGAGTTACACCGTCGAGGTCTCGGGTAAGCGCTTCGACGTCAAGGTGATCGCCCCACCCGCCCCGACGCTCGCAGGCGCCGTCAACGGAGCGGCTCCGGTGGCCGCGGAAGGGGTGGTGGCGGCCCGCCGGGCGCCCCGTCGAAGCGAGCGCTCGGGCCGTGGTGGCGGCGCCGGCGGTGGCGACACGCTGTCCTCGCCCCTTCAGGGCACGGTCTTGAAGGTCGCCGTCGAGAAGGGCGCCGACGTCGAGGAGGGGGCGCTCGTGTGCGTGATCGAGGCGATGAAGATGGAGAACGAGATCACCGCCCACAAGGCGGGCACGATCGGGGAGCTTCCGATCGCCGTCGGCGCCTCGGTGGCCACCGGCGACACGCTCGCCGTGATCAACTCCGCGAGCGAGTAGCGCCGGCTCGCGCGGCCCGCGCCGACCCATCGTCGGATTGGAACGCCTGCCTGAGCTCGTGCCACGTGCCGCCATGGGTCCTCGCGTGACGATCGCGCTCGCTAAGCGCGGCCCGCGCGGCGTAGAGCATCGCGTAGCAGGCGGCGCTCAGGGCGCCGGCAGGATCCTGGTCCACGGCCGCACGCGCGAGCCCCAGACGTCGCACGGACCGGGACGGGGCAGCGGGGTCGTGCTTGTCGCCGGCGCGCTCACCCGGCGGCGGCGGCCCGTCTCCCGGGAAGCGACGTTCGCCGGATCGCCACCGTCCGGTCGGGCCAGGTCAGCGTCGCCAACAGCGTGAGCAGCAGCGCATCGCGCCCGACCACCGCCCAGGACTCGAGCGGCTCGAAGGTCCTGAGCGGGTCGAAGTGGAGCGGGTAGTAGACCTGGGTCATCGCCATCGCGCAGGCGAGCAGCGCCACCGCCGCCAAGCCGCGCCGCCCGCTGACCGTCGCGACCAGCGGGGCCAGCCAGATCAGATACTGGGGCGAGAGCACGCGGTCGAACACGATGAACGCACACACCGCCGCCGCGGTGGCCGCCAACAAGCGCTCGCGCGTGGCCGATCCGAGCGCGTAGAGCCCCCACACCAATATCAGCGAGACCAGCTGAAGAACGCTCATCACGCCGGCGAACGCGAGGGCCGGGTGACCGTCGAGGTTGTCGGAGCTGTGCGTGAAGTAGTAGGAGAGATGCAACCCGAACAGCTGGTGGGCCGCGAGGAACAGCGCCGCGCCGACGCTCTCGAGCTGGAGCGGGCGGTTCTCCTGGCCGTGGATCGCCCACCACAACCCGTGTGGGGCGATCAGGAGGAACGGTAGGAAGCAGACGAGCAGCACCGCGGCGAACACGCCGAGGCAGCCGAGCGCGGCCCTCCGTCCATCGCGGCGCCACACGTACACGACCGCGATCGGCACGATCACCACCGGGTACGCCTTCGCGGCCGTGCCGAGCGCGAGCAGCGCGAACGCGCTCCGCTTCCGGTCGAAGTAGATCGCGGTCACGGCGGCGATCGTGAGCATCGTCGAGAACAGGTCGTACCGCGACAGCAGCACGGCGCCGAGCAGCACGGGCGAGAGCCCGAGCAGCGCGACGCCGCAGATCAGCTGCCGCGTCTGCACCCGTTGCGCCGCCAGCACAAGCGCGGCGAGGCCGGCCGAGATCACGCCGCATGCGGCCATCATCAGCTCGAAAACCACCATGTAGCCCGAGAAGCCGTTGCCGGCGATCAGCCTCGGGATCAGGAATATCGGCAGCGCAAGCGGCGGGTACTCAACCGAGAAGTCACGATACGGGACCAGCCCGCGCACCAGGATGTTGCGCGCGTACTTCGCGTACTCCCTCGTGTCCCACTCCCTGTCGAGGCGGTACCAGCCGTGGTGGATCAGGTACCACCCGACCACGAACCCGATCGCGGCGCACGCGACCGCCAGGACTGTACGGTGCCGGTCTGAGGGCAGATAGCGCTCACGGGCCGCCGGCACGGTAATCGAGGTGCCGGCCAGCTCGACGAGTCGGTCCTGTGGCTGTCGGCCGGGGGTCACGACACGATCCTCGCCGCGAGATCGTACGGATACGTGTACATCGTGATCGGGCCGATGCGGTAGGCGGCCGTGGGGCGGCCGAGGTCGGGCGTCGGCTTGGTGACGCTCTGGCTCGAGCGATCATCGGTGAGCAGGAAGCTGCCGGTGCGCGGACGCCGCGAGTACCAGCTGCTGATGAAGTGGAGATCGAAGCGGCACAGATGGGCGTTCTGATCGCAGACGGCGACTGGGTAGACCTGCACGCGGAAGCGGGTGGTCCAGGTCACCGGAGAGGCGTCCCAGTAGCCGGCGTAGCCGACGGTGAGGTGCTCGCGCGCGGCGATCCGGGCGATCTGGTCGGCGACGCCGGCGCTGACGGGGGTGTGGAACTCGGTGCCCTCGGTCGAGATCCCCCGCGCCATTGACACCACGGCCCCGAGAGCGAACACACACGTTCCCGCCACCACGACCGCGCCGGCTCGCGTGCGTCCGCCGCGCGCGCGCCCGGCGGCTGCGCGGCCCGCGGCGCCGGCCGGGGCGAGGGCGACGGCCGCGGGCACCACGGCCGCGGCGGCGTACAGCAGTCCGACCAGGTAGCGGTCGGCGTGGATGTCGACCGGAGCGTCGCTAAGAACGAACGCGAGCGAGAGCAGCGCGGCCGACGAGAACCAGAACGCGAAGAAAGCATGCCGGGCCCGATCGCGTGGGGAGGCGATCGGGCGGCCGAGCTGCCGCCAGCTCAGCCACGGGAGCACGAGCACCGCCGCGATGCTAACCGCCGCGCACGCGGCGGCCAGAACCAGCCTTGGCGACAGCGAGCCGCCGGACACGGCGCCGTTGCCGAGCACCGCGATCGACCGCCCCCAGAGCTTGAGCGTTGTGGAGGTTCCTGTGCCCGAGGACGATCTTCGTCGTGTGCAGGCCCGGCTCCGGTGTGACCGACAGCGCGGACATGACGGCACGCGTGATCCCCCAGGTGACGGCCGCAACGGCGAGCGTGGCAAAGCCGCTCGCCGGCGCGCGGGCGTCGCCGCGCCTCGCGCGACGAGCCCCAGCGCCAGCGCGAACGGCGCCGCGCCCGCCGACGATCACGAGCGGATCCGACGCGGCGTTGACGCCGACGATCGTCCCGATGACCAGCACCAGCGGGATCAGCGCCGGCAGGCGGACGTCGGCGGCCCGCCGCTCGAGCCAGACCACGAACGCCCCCAGCAGCGCCAGGCAGAACCAGGCGGGAGCGTGCTGGGTGGTTGAGAGCTCCAGGCGGAGCGTCGCCGGTGAGGAGCAGATCAGCAGCACCGCCGTCACCCCCGCCGCCCACCGGCCGGCCACCTGCCACACCGACCAGGCCGCGAGTCCGGCGCCCGCCAGCGCCATCGCGTACGGCGCCGCCTCCCAGATCTGCCGGTGCGCGGGAAGCCACTTCGTGCCCAGGTCGAACAGCAGCGTCGCGTACCAGCCGAACTCGCCCAGTACGACGTTCGCGTGAGCCGGGGCGGCGCCGAAAAGCTCGCCGATCACCGGCCCGGAGGCAGCATCCGCGTCCAGGTTCGTGGCCGTGATCGCTGCACTCAACTGGTGCGCGAGCAGGATCAGGTAGACGACTGCGAGTGGCAGCGCGACCCACCAGTCCAGCGCGGGGCGTTTCCCGTCCACCGCTCGCCGATGCCCGGTTCTCGCCTGCCCGGTCCTCGCCTGGCCTGGCCGGAAGCGGTCCGGAGGCGCGGGCGAGTCCCGGTGCCTGCCCCGGCGGCCGTCACGACGGATGCCGCCGGGAATCGTTGGGCTCGTGTTCGCGCGCGAACGGCGCGGGCGCGCTCCGGGCGTCGAACTCCTCGAGCCGTCCGTCGATCTGCAGCGTCGCCTCGGCGCGGGTCCCCGGCCCGAGCGATGCCCACAGCGTGACGTTCCCGGCTCCCGGACCGCGCGAGATCCGCACCACCGCCCCGTCGACGTGGAGCTCCGTCTCGAGGCTCCCGTTGAGGCGCGCGAGGCGCCAGACCGATGTCGTGTAGCGCCCGGAGCGCGCCAACTCGACTCGCTCGGCTCTCCCGGCGGCGCTCAGCGTCCGCTCTGCCTGCGCCTGCAGGTCGTCTGGGCCCTTCGAGACCGCCACGAGCGAGACGGCGGTGCCCCCGACAAGCACGGCGAGGAACGCCGGCAGCATCCGCTCCGCCATCCGTCTGCGTCCCACGCACAGCAGGACGGCGGCGGCGACGGCGACGGCGACGGCAAGCAGGGCCAGCACGATCGCTACGGCGGCAGCACCCGAATAACTCATATCGGCGGCAGGGCGGAGGGGGTACGTCCGGGGTTTCGAAGCAGGCGGTCCGAGGCTACTGGGAAATCGCCCGCTTGAGTCGCTCGACATTCTCGGCGTGGATGCGGCGTTGCGCGCCCGTCCGGCGGCCGGGGGGCAGGGCCGCGTCGGCGCCCTCGGCGGACAGCGCCTGCAGATACGCGACGTCCTCCTCGAGCAGGCGCAGCGCCGGCTGCTCGGTCGAGCGGACGGCCGTGCCCCGGCACTATCGCGTCCGCGCTCTCCGCCAGCGCCCGGAGGCGCTCGAGCGTCGCCAGGTAGGCCTCGACCGACCCGCCCGGCGAGATCCACGGGATCTCGACCGGCGACAGGTAGTCACCGCACACCAGCACTCCGAGCCAGGGGATGAAGAACGCGGTCCCGTCGGCGGTGTGGCCGTCTGCCGGGTGAAGCTCGAGCTCGCGGTCGCCGGCTCCGAGCGACAGGCGTCCGGGCACCGGCAGGGATTGGATACCCGCCAGCGCCAGCGGCCTGCGGTCGTCGATGTACTGCTCCTCGTCGAACTCGCGCAGCTCGCGCTGAGCCTGGCCGGGCTCGGCCACCAGCCGCCGCGCGGTGCTCTCACCGACGCCGAGTGAGGCCTCCGGGAAGGCGATGCGCCCGAGGAGGTGGTCCCAGTCGCCGTGCGTGGCGAGCAGTCCCGAGACCGGGAAGCCGGCCTGCTCGAGCACGCCGCCGAGCGCCTCGAGCTCGTCCGGGTACACGGGCGAGTCGATCACGAATCCCTCCTCGCCGGCGCGGACCACGGTGCACGTGGTCTGCCAGAAGCGGCTGATCAGGACGATCAGGTCGGCGTGGACGCTGACCGCACGCAACTCGGGTCGCTAGGAGATGCCAAGCAATTTCATCGCCTCGCGCAGACTCGCGACCTCTGCGTCCGGCTTCTTCTGGTTGGACTCGAGCGATTCCTTGTCGCGGTTGACCCACACCACCGGGACCTTGCGCTTGAGGCACGGCTCGATGTCGTAGTAGTAGCTGGCGGCGACGTGGACCCACCCCTTCTTGCCGCCGATCCGCCGCTCGCACTCGGCAAAATGCGCCGGATCCGGCTTGTAGGAGCGGACCTGCTGGGCGGTGACCACCAGGTCGAAGTCGAGCGGAATGTGGCGGCGGGTCTGGCCGAGCAGCTTGTCGTCGATGTTCGAAATCAGGCCGACCTTGTATTTCTTGGCGATCTTGGCCAGCACCGGGTTGGTCTCCTTGAACGCCGGCCAGCGCTGCACCGAGTCGGGCAGGAAGCCCGCGCGCGACGGCTCGAGCGGCCAGCCGAGCGTCTTGGCGATCTGCACCGCCGTGCGCCGCAGGACCTCGGCATACAGCTCGTATGAGCCCGCCTGGATTTGCTTCTGCACCTCGTAAAAGAGTGGGATCAGCTCGTCGCGCTCGAGCGTGAACCCGTCCCGGTCGGCCTCGGCCTTGAACGCGTCGTACGCGCCGGCCTCCCAGTCGATCAGGGTTCCGTAGACGTCGAACGTGACGAAAGTGATGTCCTTGGGGATCGCCATCGCCGCGGCCATGATGCCATGGGGACGAGGCTGCGCGCGGTGTCGTCGGCACCCCGACCGCTCCGGCCATTCACTAGAGTGCACCCGCGCATGGATCTCCTTGAGTACCAGGGAAAGCAGGTGTTCGCCCGTCACGGCGTTCCGGTGCCGTCCGGAAGGCACGCGCAGAGCGTCGAGGAGGCCGCGGATGCGGCCGACGACATCGGCTATCCCTGCGTGATCAAGGCCCAGGTGCAGATCGGGGGCCGAGGCAAGGCCGGCGGCATCAAGCTTGCCAACGACCGCAACGAGGCCCGCGAGCACGCCCAGGCGATCCTCGGCATGGACATCCGCGGGCTGACCGTGCACGAGCTGTGGGTCGAGGCGGCATCGCAGATCGCCTCCGAGTACTACGCATCGGTCGTGTTCGACCGCTCGGCCAAGGCGCCGCTCGTGATGCTCTCGACCAAGGGCGGGATGGACATCGAAGCGGTGGCCGACGAGGATCCCGACGCGATCGCGCGGCTCCACGTCGACCCGCTGCTCGGATTCCAGGAGTTCCACGGCCGGCGGCTCGCGTTCGAGGCTGCCGTCGACGCCGACGTCGTCCGCCCGGTCGGCGCGATGCTGTCCAAGCTCTACGACGTGTTCATCGCGGAGGAGGCGACGCTCGTCGAGGTCAATCCGCTGATCGTCACCCCCGAACGCGACGTGAAAGCGCTCGATGCCAAGGTCACGCTCGACGACAACGCCCTGTTCCGCCACCCGGACAACTCGGAGCTGCGCGATCCCTCGGCCGAGGACCCGCAGGAGCGGATGGCCAAGGAACGCAATCTGACGTTCGTCAAGCTCGACGGCAACATCGGGATCCTCGGCAACGGCGCCGGGCTCGTGATGTCGACGCTCGACGTGGTCGCGCTCGCCGGTGGCTCCCCTGCCAACTTCCTCGACGCCGGCGGCGGCTCCAAGGCCGAGGCGATCACGAGCGCGGTCGAGGTGATCCTGTCGAATCCGAACGTAAAGGCCGTGCTGTTCAACATCTTCGGCGGCATCACGCGCGGCGACGAGGTCGCGCGCGGGCTGATCGAGGCGTTCAATCAGATCAGCCCGACGGTGCCATTCGTGGTGCGGTTGGACGGGACCAACGACGTCGAGGGCCGGGCGCTGCTCGCGGAGGCGAACCTTCCGAACGTGTTCACCGAGTCGACGATGGACAGCGCGGCGGCGAAGGTCGTCGAATTGGCGTCCCGCCCACCCACCCCCGCCGCGGCTTCGTCATGAGCATCCTCGTCGACACCTCGACCAAGCTCGTCGTCTCGGGGATCACCGGGCGCGAGGGCACGTTCCACTCGCTGCGCAACCGCGAGTACGGAACCCAGGTCGTCGGCGGCGTCACGCCGGGCAAGGGCGGCCAGGCCGTCGAGGGCATCCCGGTGTTCAACACCTTCCACGAGGCGGTCGCCGAGACGGGGGCGAACACCGCGATGATCTTCGTCCCGCCACGGTTCGCGGCAGACTCGATCCTCGAGGCCGAGGACTCGGGGATCGAGCTGATCATCGCGATCACCGAGGGGATCCCGGCGCACGACGAGCTGCGGACGTACACCAAGATCAAGCAGGGCGGCCGTTCGCGCCTGATCGGCCCGAACTGCCCCGGAATCCTGTCCCCGGGCAAGGCCAACGTCGGAATCATCCCCGCCGCCTTCTTCAAGCAGGGCAACGTCGGCGTCGTGTCGCGGTCGGGGACGCTCACGTACCAGATCGGCAACGTGCTCGCCCAAAGTGGCTTCGGCAACTCGACGATCGTCGGCATCGGCGGCGATCCGGTCCCCGGAAGCGACTTCATCGACGTGATCGGGCTGTTTCAGGACGACCCCGAGACCGAGCTGATCGTGATGTGCGGCGAGATCGGCGGCGACAATGAGGAGCGCGCCGCCGAGTTCATCGCCGACAACGTGACCAAGCCGGTCGTCGCCTACATCGCGGGCTTTACCGCCCCGCCCGGGAAGACGATGGGACACGCCGGCGCAATCGTGTCCGGCTCGCGCGGGACGGCCAAGGCAAAGGCCGAGGCGCTCGAGAGCAAGGGCGTCCGCGTCGGGCGGACCCCCACCGAAGTCGCCGAGATCGCGGTCTCGCTGCTCGGCGCCACCGCTTAGTCCCCAGGCCGGCCGCTACTCGGGAGCTCGTCGCCGGCGCCCGCGTCACGACCCGGCACTCGCGAGCCCCGACCGCGCCGGCCGGTAGGCTGGGATCGTCCGTGTCGAGCGAAGGAACGAGCAGTCTGGGGGCCCATCTGGCGGAGATGGACGAGTTGCTGCGCGACCTGCAGGCTCAGCTCGTCCCCGAGCGCGAGCCGCGCCCAGCGCTCGTGCCCGAGGACGTGTCCGCGGCTGGGGCCGACGCCTTGACCGCGACCATCCCTGACCCGCCGCCACCACCGCCCGCAGAACCGCCACCGCCACCGCCCGCCGAACCCCCGCCACCTCCCGAGCCGCCGCCACCCCCGCCCCTCCCCGCGCCGGCGCTCGACGCCGGCAGCCAGATCCAGGCGCTCACCGAGCTGTCCGAGCGGCTGGTGGCGTCGATGCGGGAGCTGCTCACCGGTTACGAACGCGTACTGGCTTCCCGAGCCCACCGCGCGCCCCGAGCCCCCGGGCGTGACGCTGTCGGCCGGCCCGTTCGCGAGCATCGAGGCGCTCCACGAGTTCGAGGCGGCCCTGTCGCACCTGCGCGGCGTACGCGAGGTGGTCGTGCGCGGGTACGAGGGAACCGACCGGGCGATCATCGACGTGCAGCTCGACGGGCCGAATCCGTAGTCTTCAGATCATGGCCAAGCCGATCTCATTCGCCCGAGGCGCTCCGTCGCTCGACATCATCGACGTGGACGGCCTGCGCGCCGCCGCGCAGGAGGCGTTCACGGCCGATCCCGGCGGCATGACCGGCTACGGCACCGCGATCGGGTACCCGCCGCTGCGCGACTGGATCGCCGAGCGCCACCAGGTCGCCCCCGAGCAGGTCGTGGTCACGAACGGCTCGATGCAAGCCGACGCGTTCCTGTTCGACGCGCTCGTGAACGCCGGCGACTCGGTGATCGTCGAGCGCCCCACCTACGACCGCACGCTGCTGTCGCTGCGCAACCGCGGCGCGGACGTGCGGATGGTCGAGCTCGAGCCCGACGGGATCGACGTGGCCGCGCTCGAGCGCGTGCTCGCGGCCGGCGCGCGACCGAAGCTCGCCCACATCATCCCGAACTTCCAGAACCCGGCCGGCTACACGCTGTCCGCCGCGAAGCGCGAGCGGCTGCTCGAGCTCGCGCGCGACCACGAGTTCACGATCTTCGAGGACGATCCGTACGTGGCGCTGCGGTTCGAGGGCGCTCCGCTCCCGACGATGCTCTCGATCGACGAAGGCGACACCGTCGTCTACGCGTCCTCGTTCTCGAAGACGGTCTGTCCGGGGATCCGCGTCGGCTACCTGGTCGGGTCGGCTGAGCTGATCGCGCGGGTCGTCAAGATCGCCACCCAGACCTACATCTCGCCGAGCATGGTCTCGCAGGGGATCGTCCACCAGTTCTGCACCTCGGGCGCGCTCGAGCACTCGATCGAGTCCGTCCGCAAGGCGCTGCACGAGCGCGCCGACACGCTGTGCGAGGCGCTCGAGCGCGAGCTTCCCGACGCCCGGTTCGTCAAGCCGCTCGGCGGCTACTTCCTGTGGGTCGACCTGCCGCGCGGGACCGACGTGGCGGCGCTGTTCGAAGCCGCCGCCGAGCGCGGGGTCCAGTTCGTCAAGGGATCCGACTTCGTGCTCGACGGTGCGGAGTCGAGCCTGCGACTCGCCTACTCGGGCGTCACGCCCGAGGAGATCGAGGAAGGCGTCAAGCGCCTCGCCGAGGCGTACCGCTCGCTGAGCGGCGTCGCAGAGGAAGATGCGGCCTGAGGAGATCGCCGCCTTCGGCGATCTCGCGAGCGAGGCGGCGGCCGGCGCCACCAGGCAGATTCACGAGCTGCACACGGGCATCGCCCGCCGCGTGTGGCGGCGGGTCGGGCCGGCGGCGATCCCCGTCAGAATCGCGCACGACCGGATCGCGGAGCGCGCCTACGCGGCCGCCGGCGAGCTGACTCGGGCGGTCGTCCGTGCCGGCGCGCACGCCGCGAGCGCGACCCGGGCGCCCGATGCCCCGTCGGTCCAGCGAAGCGCCGCCGGACGAGCCGTGGTCAGCGCCCTCAACGGGGCTTTTGGCGACACGCTCGTGCGTAGCGCGAACCCGCTCGCGCTGGCGATGTCCTTCCGCCGCAGGGGCCGCGACCTCGAGCTGACGCCGGCGGCGCTCGCCGGCGCGTACCCGAACGCCAAGTCGCGGCTGGCCGTGTTCGTACACGGCCTGTGCGAGACCGACGACGCCTGGAACTGGATAGCCGCGCGATCCGCGCGGCACGTCCCGTACGGTCACCGGATGGAGATCGAGCTCGGCTACAGCCCGCTCTTCCTGCGCTACAACACCGGCCGCCACATCTCCGAGAACGGGCGCGAGCTCGCCGAGGCGCTCGAGCGGCTGATCGCGGCTTGGCCGGTCCGCGTCGACGAGGTCGTGTTGATCGGCCACTCGATGGGCGGGCTCGTGTCGCGGAGCGCGTGCCACTACGCCGCCGGCAGCGACTGGGTTGCGAAGGTGCGCCACGTCGTCACGCTCGGGACGCCCCATCGTGGGGCTCCGCTCGAGCAGGTCACGAGCGCGGCGAGCGCCGCGCTCGCGCGGCTCCCGGAGACCCGCCCGCTCGCGAAGGCGTTGAACATCCGCAGCTCGGGGATCAAGGACCTCCGCTACGGCTACCTCGTCGACGAGTGTTGGATGGATCAGGACTGTGACGCCTACTTGCGCAACAGCTCGCGCGAGATCCCGTTCCTGCCCACCGCCCGCCACTACTTCATCTGCGCGACGCTGTCCCGCGAAGCCGACGCGCCCGTCGGGCGGATCGTCGGCGACCTGCTCGTGCTCATGCCGAGCGCATGGGCGCACCCGGGGCGAGGCAAGCGGCTCCAGTTCCCGATCGAGCACTACCACCACGTCGGCGGCGCGAACCACTTCGACCTGCTGAACCACCCGGCGATCTACGCCCAGATCCGCCGTTGCGTGCAGAGCCAGCGGGCGCTGCCGGCGCCCGCGCCGGCGGCCGACGCGGACCGGACGAGCTCTCAGCGGCCGTAGCGCTCGCGCCCGAGCACGAGCTGCTCGGGCAGCGCGATGCGCGGCGGCGGCGAGGGGTCGGCCACCACCGACACGGTCTCGGCCACGCTCGCGGTCACGGTCGCGGTGGCGCCGTCGGACTGGACCGACACGGTGTCGCCGTCGTTGGACGCGATCACGCCCTCGAGTCCCGGCTCGATCCCTGACTCCTTGAGGTAATGCAAGAGGTCCTCGGCTTCGTTCTCGAGGCGCAGGATCGTCACCGTCGCGCCCGGCTCGCAGTCGGCGAGCGGGACCCCGTCGACCCGCTCCCCGACCCGGATCGGGTGGCCGTGCGGGCACGTCTTCGCGTCGCCGACCGAGGCGCGGACGTAGGCCTCGAACCGAGGCGTCATCGCGTGCTCGAGTCTCTCGGCCTCTTCGTGGACGTCGTCCCAGGGCACCCCGACGGTGTCGGTCAAGAACCGCTCGATCATCCGGTGGCGGCTGACGAGCTGTTCGGCCTGCTCGCGCCCGGAGGGCGTGAACTCGATCGTCCGCTCGGCGTTGCGGGCGATGTAGCCGTCGCGCTCGAGTCGGCCGAGCATCTCGTGCACGGTCGGCGCTGAGAGCTGCATCGCGCGGGCGAGGTTCGCGCCGGTCATCGGCAACCCGGCTTCGAACAGCCAGAACAGCATCTCGACGTATTCCTCTTCGGCGACGGTGGCGCGGGTCGGTGCCATGTTTTCATCGTATCGGCCTCGGGCATCCGCCCCTGGCCGCCGCGGCGACCCCCGCGGTCGCGCATCGCATAGCATCGCGGGGGTGCCGAATTTGCCTCTGAAACCTCCGATCGAGCCACAGCTCGCACGCTCCCGCGCCGGCCTCCCCGTCGGCGAGCAGTGGTCATACGAGCCCAAATACGACGGCTTCCGGGCGATCGTGTTCGTCGACGGCACCGACAGCGTGATCCAGTCGCGCAGCGGCAAGCCGCTCGCGCGCTACTTCCCCGAGCTGTCTTTCCCCGAGGGCCGGTACGTGGTCGACGGCGAGATCGTGATCGACGATCCCGAAGGGGGTCAGGACTTCGACGCGCTCCAGCAACGGATCCACCCGGCGAAGTCGCGGATCGACATGCTGGCGCAGGAGACGCCCTCTCGGTACGTGGCCTTCGACCTGCTCGCGGTCGAGGACGAGTCGTGGCTGGAGAAACCCTTCTCCGAGCGCCGCGCCCGGCTCGAGGCGCTGGCTCCGGACACGCTCGCCGTGACGCCGCTCACGACCGCTCCCGATGAAGCGGAGCCCTGGCTGCGCAGTGGCGAGGGTGTGGTGGCCAAGGACGTGACGGCGCCGTACCGGCCCGGCGAGCGGACCGGGATGATGAAGATCAAGCGGGTGCGGACGATCGATGCCGTGGTCATGGGATACCGCCCCGGCAAGGAGCCCGACACCGTCGGATCGCTGATCCTCGGGCTCTACGACGACGCCGGCAGGCTGCGGGGTGTCGGGCATTCCTCGGGGCTGAAGGCCGCGGAGAAGCGCGCGCTCGTGTCCAAGCTCGCGGCGTACGAGACCGGCGAGCGGGGCCACGGCGATCCGAGCCGATGGAAGAGCGAGAAGGACCTCGAGTGGATCGCGCTTCGCCCCGAGCTTGTCGTCGAGGTCACTTTCGACCACGCCAGTGGTGGCCGCATCCGCCACGGGACGAAGATCCTCCGCTGGCGCGAGGACAAGGCCCCCGAGGACTGCAAGCTCGAGCAGATGTCGATGTAGCGCACGGGCGCGCGCGGCACTGCAAACTCCCCGCGCATGCCAGACGCAGATGTGATCGTCGTCGGCGCAGGACTCGCCGGTCTGGTCGCCACCGCGGAGCTCGCCGACGCCGGCCGGCGGGTGATCCTGCTCGACCAGGAGCCAGAGGCCTCGCTCGGGGGCCAGGCGTTCTGGTCGTTCGGCGGCCTGTTCTTCGTCGACAGCCCCGAGCAGCGGCGGTTCCGGATCCGCGACTCGCCCGAGCTGGCGCTCCAGGACTGGCTCGGGAGCGCCGGATTCGACCGCCCCGAGGACGCCTGGCCGCGCCGCTGGGCCAAAGCCTACGTCGAGTTCGCATCAGGCGAGAAGCGCCAGTGGCTACACGATCAGGGCGTGCGGTTCCTCCCCAATCCTGGCTGGGCCGAGCGCGGCGGCTATCTCGCGACCGAGCACGGGAACTCGGTGCCGCGCTTTCACGTCACCTGGGGCACCGGCCCCGGGCTGATCGAGCCGTTCGCCCGGAGGGTGCGCGAGGGCGCCCAGCGCGGCCTGGTGACGCTGCGGTTCCGCCACCGGGTCGACAACCTGACTGCCAGCGGGGGCACGCTCGACGGCGTGACCGGCACCGTGCTCGAGCCGAGCTCGGTGGCGCGCGGGCAGCCGAGCTCGCGGACTCCGGTGGGGGAGTTCGAGCTGAGCGCGCAGGCGGTGATCGTGACCTCCGGCGGGATCGGCGCCAACCACGTGCTCGTGCGGGCGGCGTGGCCGAAGTCGCTGGGCAAGCCGCCGACGCGGATGCTCTCAGGCGTGCCCGACCACGTCGACGGCCGGATGCTCAAGATCACCGAGGATGCCGGCGCCAGCATCATCAACGCCGATCGGATGTGGCACTACACAGAAGGGATCGAGAACTGGAACCCGATCTGGAGCAGCCACGGAATCCGAATCCTGCCCGGCCCCTCGCCCCTCTGGCTCGACGCGCGCGGCCGCCGGCTGCCGGTGCCGTTGTTCCCGGGTTTCGACACGCTCGGGACGCTCAAGCACCTGATGAAGGTCGGCTACGACCACAGCTGGTTCGTGCTCACTCAGAAGATGATCGAGCGTGAGTTCGCGCTGTCGGGCTCCGAGCAGAACCCCGATCTGACCTCGCGCAGCGTTCGGCGCACGCTCGCGAGTCGGCTTGGCGGGGGCGCGCCGCCGCCTGTCGAGGCGTTCAAGCGCCACGGCGTCGACTTCATCGTCGAGCACGACCTGAGCGAGCTGGTCCGCCGGATGAACGCGCTCACCGGCGAGTTGCTGATCGACCCCGGCGATCTCACGCGAGAGATCGAGGCGCGCGACCGTGAGATGGCCAACCCCTACACCAAGGACCTCCAGATCACCGCCATGCATGGAGCCCGCAAGTACCTGCCTGATCGATTGAGTCGGGTCGCCGCCCCGCACCGGATCCTCGATCCGGGCGCGGGGCCGCTGATCGCCGTGCGCCTATGGATCCTTACGCGCAAGACGCTCGGCGGACTCGAGACCGACCTGTCGGGGCGGGTCCTGCAGCCAGGCGGCGAGCCGCTGTCGGGTCTGTACGCGGCTGGCGAGGTGGCGGGCTTCGGTGGCGGTGGCGTCCACGGCTACCGCTCGCTCGAGGGCACGTTCCTCGGGGGATGCTTGTTCAGCGGTCGCACCGCCGGGCGGGCGGTGGCGAAAGCCGTCGGTTAGGCGCTGCCCATCTGGAACGTGAACATCCGGTCCGCGTCGATGCGCATGTACACCGGCGCGACCCCGGGCTCGGGTCCGCCGGAGCCGGCGTCCAGGAACTCCTCCCAGTCCTCGCCGTAGCGCGGCCCGTACACCTCGAGCAGGGTCGCGCGCAGACCGGCGCCCTCGGGCGAGCGGATGTCGACCGGTACCGCCCGCCCGTGCACGTTGACCGCGAACTCCTCGCGCGGGAGGTGCGTGGCGCTCACGTGTGGCCGGGCGAGCAGATGGCGGTAGCGGACCGAGTCCGGCGCGGTCCCGAAGTGGAACGCGCCGCGGTAGAAGATCCCGTCGAGCGGGCCTGCGAGCGGCCGACAGTCGGCGGTGACGGTGGCGACCACCAGCAGGCACATCCCGGTCAACCGGTCGACGAGGTCCTCCGCTCCGACGCGGCGCTCGGGCGTGGTGATGCTGCGCAGATGCGGCCCGGCGGAGTCGTAGCTGCGGTCGAGCAGCTCCTGGAGCGCGAGGATGTCGTCGGGCGTCTCGTGCATGGGGAATTCAGCTCGAAGCGGTTGCCTGACATCACGTTACTGAGCTGAATTCCCTTAAGGGAATCCGGCCCCGAACACGTATGAGTCGAGTGCGGCATCGAGCCGGATTCCCCGTCTACGGACCATACTGCCGCGATGGCGAACATCCCGGGCATACCGGTGACCGTGCTCGTCGCACCCGACTCGTTCAAGGGCACGCTGACTGCCGTCGAGGTCGCGGACGCGGTCGGCCGGGGGCTCGAGGCGGCCGGCCGTCCGGTCGACCTGTGCCCGGTCGCGGACGGGGGCGAGGGGACGCTCGAGGCGCTCCTGCGCGCGCTCGACGGCGACCGGCGCACCGCCTCCGCGTCCGACCCCCTCGGGCGCCCGGTCGAGGCCGCGTTCGGGATCGGCGAGGGCGCCCGCGGGCAGGTACTCGGGATCGTCGAGACGGCGGCGGCGAGCGGGCTCGGCCTCGTCGACCCCGCCGAGCGTGATCCGTTCGCCGCCAGCACGTTCGGGACCGGGCAGCTGATCCTGGCGGCAATCGACGCCGGCGCGAGCGTCGTGTATCTGGGGGTCGGCGGGAGCGCCACCACCGACGGCGGCGTCGGCGCGATCCGGGCGATCCGAGAGGCCGGCGGCCTCGGCGGCGCGCGGATCACCGTACTGACCGACGTCCGCACGCCGTTTGAGGACGCGGCTCGAGTGTTCGGCCCGCAGAAGGGCGCCGGCCCCGACGACGTGACCCGGTTGAGCAAGCGGCTTGGCGACCAGGCCAGGCGCTTCGAGCGCGACCCCCGCGGCGTCCCGATGACCGGCGCTGCCGGCGGGCTGTCGGGCGGGCTGTGGGCCGCGTTCGACGCCGAGCTTGTGCCCGGCGCCCAGTTCATTCTCGACGCGGTCGACTTCGACAGACGCATGCGCTCGGCGCGTGCCGTCGTGACGGGCGAGGGCAAGCTCGATCAGCAGAGTCTCGCCGGCAAGGTCGTGTCCGAGGTCTCGACGCGTGCGCGCCAGTCCGGCGTGCCCTGCCACGCGATCGTCGGCACGCGCGAGCTCGACTCGTTCGGCGTGCGCGTGCTCGACCTTCAGGCGGTGCTCGAGGCGAGCACGCCCCGGGAGATCAGCGCGGCTGCGCGGCTGCTGGCGGAGGAGCTGTAGCCAGCCTCGCCAGCGCCGCGTGCCTGCTGTCGGTCAGGTGCCGGCCGGTCACCAAAAAGGCGTTCCGAACGGCGCGCGTACGACGTTCATCGGCGCCGGATCGCGAGACCTTGAGCGTCAGTGAGCGAATGCGGTGCGCTTGTCGATCTCCGGACCGGGTAGTGGCGCGGTCAGCGACTCGAAGAACTCGGTTATCTCGCCCAGGTGCACGAGCAAGGCGTCCGCCATCTCCATCGTCATTCCGGCCCGCACCACGATCCGCAGCACGCTGAGGTCCTGACGGTTCTCGGGGAAGGCGTAAGCCGGCACGAGCCAGCCGTGCTGGCGCAGTCGGTCGGAAACGTCGAACACGGTGTAGTTGCTCACGTCCGGGTTGACTGCGAAAGCGAACACCGGCAGATCTCGGCCCTCGGAGATCAGCTGGTACGGACCCATCTTCGCGATCTCACCCGAGAGATGGGTCGCCACGTTCTGCGCTGCCTCCATGACCCGGCGATAGCCTTCGCGACCGAGCGTCGTGAACATGTAGTACTGCGCGACGACCTCGCTGCCGGGGCGCGAGAAGTTCAGCGCGAATGTCGGCATGTGACCGCCGAGGTAGTTGACGTCGAACACCAGGTCGCTCGGCAGGGCTTCCTCGTTGCGCCAGATCGCCCAGCCGACGCCCGGGTAGACGAGGCCGTACTTGTGGCCGGAGGCGTTGATCGACTGCACCCGCTCGATCCGGAAGTCCCATTCGAGATCGGGTTGGAGGGTCGGCGCTACGAACCCGCCCGAGGCGGCGTCGACGTGGATGGGCACATAGCACCCCTTCTCCTCCTCGAGCTTGTCGAGCGCGGCCGCGATCTCCTTGACGGGCTCGTAGCTGCCGTCGAACGTCGAGCCGAGGATCGCGACGACGCCGATCGTGTTCTCGTCGCAGGCCGCCACCGCCTCGGGGGCCTCGAGATGGAAGCGGTTGCCCTCCATCGGCACCAGCTTTGGCTCGACGTCCCAGTAGCGGCAGAACTTCTCCCAGCAGACCTGGACGTTCGCGCCCATAACCAGGTTGGGCTGGTCGGTCGGCTTGCCGGCCTTGCGCATCCGCTCGCGCCAGCGCCACTTGAGCGCGAGGCCGCCGAGCATCGCGGCTTCACTCGACCCGGTCGTCGAGCAGCCGGTCGCCTGCTCGTGCGCGGGCGAGTTCCACATTTCCGAGATGATGTTCACGCACCGAGCCTCGATCTCGGCCGTCTGCGGATACTCGTCCTTGTCGATCATGTTCTTGTCCGCGGTGTCGGCCATCAGCCGGGCGGCGACCGACGGCATGTACGTCGTCACGAACGTCGCCAGGTTCAGGCGCGCCTGGCCGTCGAGCAGCAGCTCGCTCGAGATCAGCTCGTACGCGGTCTCACTGTCGAGACCGCTGTCGCCCATCTCGTGGATCGGCAGCGTTGCCGCGGCAGCCTCCATGAGCTTGGTGGCTTGTGGAAGGGTCTGGCGCGGGCGCTGCATGGCTAGCGGCATCGAGGCTCCTTGATCGGCACGGCGGGCGAACAGATCATGCCCGACTCATTCCCCCTGCGTAGACGGGCTGCCACCACTACTCGCCCCCTGTGACCACTACCCGCCTCGTGTCCACTACCCGCCTCGTGTCCACGGTCCCGCTCCGCCCAACCGGACCGGAGTGATCCGCGTGATCCATCCGGGCGGCGGATCCCCGTCAGGCGGGAACGTCGTGTCCGGGCCGATGTACACCCGCGCAAGCCGGCGCAGCAACTCGGCCGCGCCGCCCTCCTCGATCCGAGCGGTCCCGTACACGACCAGGTACTCGCGGAGCCCGATCGGGTGCAGCCCGAGTCCGAGGATCGACAGCGAAACGCGCGGGTCCAGCTCGATGTTGCGGAGCTTGCGGAAGTGGCGCAGGCTCGCGATCACGATCTCGTCGCCGTCGAGGCCGACCCAGGCGAGCGTGACATGCGGGCTGCCGTCGGGGTTGAGCGTGACGAGGTGAGCGGGGTGGTCGGACTCGATCACGGCGCGAGCCGACGGCGTCAGGACCGTCATGGGTCTCCTCCGGGTGGTTGTGGCGCCCCGCCACGTCGAGCCTACCCGGCCTCACCGGTCCGGAGGCGGCTGGCACCCGAGCTCGATCAGGTATCGCGCGAACGCCAACCGGTCGCGGTCAGGGTGAAACGGCTCGCCGCCGTCCCTGAGCAGCGCGGCCACTCGCTCGAGGTCGTACAGCAGCGCCAGCTTGCCCGGCGGGTCGTCCCATTCCCCCGAGTCGTAGCGCTCGACCCACGCCGACAGCGCGGCGAGCGCCTCGACCTGCACCTGGTCCTCCCACCACCCGCTGCGCAGCGCCAGCCGGTAGCGCACGCGCAGCACGCATACGTCCGACCACAGCTGCTCGAACCACATCCACCGCTCGCGCGGATACAACCCCTCACAGCTGAGCGGCCAGCGGGGCGAGACCGGCTCGTCCCAGCCGTTCTCGGGCTCGTGCCAGTCATCGGGCTCGGGACGGCTCACGGCCCACCCGCCAGTCGTCGCAGGCGACGGTCCTCGAACCACAGCCGCAGCCGAAGTTGGGTCGGCGGAATCCGGCCGTACAGGAGCAGCGCATGACGGTCGGGGAGTTGTCGCAGCGCCTCCGGGGCGATCAGCGGCCGACGCCGGCGCGACGTCGAGCGCGTCGTCCCCCCGGCGCCGGTCGTGTGGCTGCGGTCCCGGGCCTCCTCCTCGCCGGTGAGTCCGGCGAAGTAGCGGAGCGTCTCGAGGTCGGCGACGCCCGGCAGCAGCATCCGCGCTCGGTGGCTGTTGACGACGGTCTCGGCCTGCTGCCCGTAGCGCGAGCGGGCCTGGGCCAGATCGTGGAAGATCGTGACGAGCTGGATGTTGTGGCTCGGCGCGGTCGAGGCGATCTCCGCCAGGCTCGGCAACGGCGCCACGTTGCCCGCTTCGTCGAGGCACAGCAGGAACGGCCGTTCCAGACGCCCACCCGCCAGCGTGGCGCGTTCGTAAGCCCGGTCGACGACCTCCCCGAGCAGCGCGAGGAAGATCGGCCGCAGCAGCTTCGATGCCTTCGCGTCGCCGATCAGGTACAGCGTCGCGCTCGCGTCGAGCAGCCGGTCGGCGGTGATCTCGCTCGACGCGGCCGAGCGGACCACGCGGCCGAACCGGTAGGCGCGCAGCAGCGTCTGCGCGGTCGCCTCGATCGACGTGCGAGTCCGGTCGGCCTGAGCCTCGAACGCCCGCACCGCGTCGTAGGCGGCATGCGCGCCGGCGAGCTCGGCGTCGTCCCCGGCCTCGCCCGTGACCTGCGCGAGCGCCTGGTCGAGCTCGCGCATCCCCTGGCCGTGGACCCAGCGCACGACGCTGTCGATGCCGACGCCGGAAGCCGCCGCCGCGTACAGCAGCGGCGCGAGCCGCTGCTCGGCGGCGACCGCCCAGAAATCCCCGCCCTCGACGCCCCGGCGGTCGAGCTCGGCGGCCGCCGCGAGCCGCCAGGCGACCTCGAGCGCGCCGTCCCAGGTGCGTGCTCCGGCGAGTGGCGACCAGGTGTGCGAGCCGGTTCCCGAGAGCCCGAACGGGTCGTACACGAACACATCGCCGAGCGCGCGGCGTCGGTCGATCGTCGAGGAGACGAGATCGGTCTTGATCGAGCTGGCGACGGCCGGACCGTCCCATTCGAGTAGCGCGGGGATCGCGATGCCCGCGGACTTGCCCGACTGCGGGGGGCCGAACGCCACGAGCGCGTGACGGTGCTCGGCGTACAGCAGGCTGCCGCCGTGGCGGCCCGAGCACGAGCCGGCCGCGCCGGCGCGAGCGCGCGACGCTCCGCAACGGGCGGAGCTCGCCGGGCCGGGCCCACCGGGCGCCTTCGCCGAACAGGCCACGGAGCGCTCCGGCGCCGGTGCGTCCGGCGAGCAGCGCGAGCGCGCCACCGGCGCCGATCAGCAGCGCGAGCGCCGCGTAGAAGCCGCCGGCGCCCGGCAGCTCCGAACGGACGGTGGCTGGCCACGCGCCGGCGGGGTCCGATAGGCGGGAGGGGAGCCTCAGAAGCACCCCGAGGAGCTGTCGCAATCCGACGCCCGGCCACCCCGAGCCGAACAGCGCGCCGGCGACGCCGCCCCACAGCCACAACCCTCCCGCGACGGTCACCACGCCACCGATCGCGGCCAGCAGCATCGCATCGGAGACGATGCCGTCGGGGCGCCCCGAGCTCATCCCCGCCCGAGCCTCGCGTCATTCACCCGCATCCCCGTGTCGGTGTTCGTCAGCCCGGCCTCGAGGCGCGAGCGGTAGTGCTGGACCACGAACGACCGGCTGCCGACGCGCCACAGCGCCTGCCCCGCCGACAGCGTCGAGAGCAGTCGCGACTCGGTCTCGGAGAGCCCGAGCAGCGAGCGCGTGAGCGGGACCTGGCTCTCGTCCTGGTGGTAGACGACGCGGGTCGAGGCGTCGGCGATGAGCCCCTCGGCGATGCGCGCCGCGCGGGAGCCGGCGTCGCCGGCCGCGCGAAGGTCCGCGAGCTTGTGCAGGACGACCAGGTTCATCACGCCGAACTGCCTGGCCAGCTTGAAGTTCGACTGGAACCACTCGCCGAGGCCCGTGTGCTGGACGATCTTCCACGACTCGTCGGCGACGTTGATCAGCCGCTCGCGGCCGGGGCGTTCGGCCATCCGCGCCAGCAGCGCGCTCATCCACGCCGTGGCGCACGCCATCAGGATGCCGACCGCCGGCGAGTCCTTGACCGCGTGCAGGTCGAGCACGAGCAACCGGGCGTCGAGGTCCAGGCCGGGGCTCGTGGGGCCGTCGAACATGCCGCGCAGCGGTCCCTCGCAGAGATCCTGGATCGCGAGCGCGGCGCGCCGCGCGTCGAGCGCCAGCCCCTCGCGGGTCGTGCGCAGGCGTTCCGCCATGTCCGCGACGGGGTCGAACAGAACCCTCGCGATCTGGGGCAGCGTCGGCTCGGCGACGCCGCTGGCCCTCACCGCGTGCAGAGCCTCGCGGAGCGCGGCGGCCTCGATCTGGCTGAGCGGGCCGCCGAGCGCGGTGATCGTCACCGCTCGCAGGAGCTCGAGCTGGACGTGCTCCTCCGGGCGCGAGGCGAGCGGGTTCAGCCGGACTCCGCCGCCCGGCTCGAGCGACACCGGACGCACCCCGACCGCTGCGCACAGCGGCCCGTACTCGCGCTTGACGTCGAGCACGAACGCGCGCCGGCCGAACAGCAGCATCCGCCACAGCAGCGTCTTAACCAGCGCGCTCTTGCCCTGTCCGAGCTTGCCGAGCACGATCACATTCGGATCGTCGAGCGTCCCAGCGCCGTACAGGACCCATGGGTCGTAACAGAACGCACCGCCACTCGCGTCGCGGCCGACGAACACGCCGCGCCCGCCGAGGCCGCCGGTCGCGAGGAACGGATAGATGGCCTGGGCGTGCCGGGTCGTGCACCGGTGGCCGGGCCGCTCCGCGGTCACCGCAGGCCCCTGCACAGCGGGAGGGTGAACGTGAACGCGTCGGCCTGCTGACCGTACATCCGGTGCAGCTCCAGACGGGCGCGGGCCGACTGCTCGTGGATGTCCGAGCAGGCGCGGCGCAGGTCCTCGCGGTCCCGTCCGGAAACGGTCACGAATCCCGCCAGCCGGACCTCGGCGTGGCCGGCAGCGAGCTCGGCCTCGCGGCGCACGGTCGCGTCCTGGGCCTGGCGCTGGCGCGCGGTCTCGGCCTGGCCGAAGCGGTGGCGGAGCTCGTGGTCGGCGCGGTCACGAGTGACGGCGGCCTCGACTTCCCGGGTCGACCGGTCGGGGGCGATCGGCTCGAACGTGACCGCGACCGTCCGCACGACGTTCGAGCGCCCGAGCAGCGCGTCCATGAACATCGGCGAGACGTCGACGCGCGGCCACCCGCCGATCCAGAACGTGGCGTGGACGGCGCCGTCGGTGCAGTAGTGCTCCCAGTGCTCGAGCGCGCCGAGCGGCCACGCGTTCGCCTCCGCGAGACCGTCCCGGCCGGGCTCGGCGGCCTCGACGGCCGCCAGCTCGGTGCGGGCGTAGGGATCGAACGCCGTTCTCAGCGTCCGTGCGAGCTGCCCGGCCCCGAGCGCGCCGAGCACCGTGACCTCGGCGGCCTCGAGCCCCTGCGCGACCCGTTCGGCCTGCTCGATCAGCGCCCGTTGCCCCGCCTCAAGCCCGCGGTCGGCGACCCGCCGGGCGTCGATCTGGACCGCGATCAGGACCTCGTGCTCCTGGGTCGCCCTCGTGGTCGTACCGATCAGCTCGAGGTAGGACTCGATCATCGGTGTGCCTCGCAGCGGCACGGCCGGATCCCGCTCGTCGTGGAGCCACCTGGCGAGTTCGTCGCCTTGAGCGGGGGCGGTCCGCTCGATCCACTGGATCCTCCGAACCGCGCCGCCCGCGGCGCCGGAGAGGATCAGGCCCCAGCGCGCCAACCGGCGCTCCTGCGCCTCGGCGTCGAGTAGTGGGAACGCGAGCACGCGGCACGCGAGGACGGCGGTGAGCCGGCGGCCCCGCTGCTCGCAGACGACGCCGATCGGATGCTCGCGGTAGTCGGCGTCGACGATCCGCACCCCCTTGAGCGCGGCGGGGGCATCGGGATGCGGATGTCTCAGCAGGCGGCGGACTGGACCGGGGCGCTCGGTTGCGAGCATCCCGTCGGCGGGGGCGCCCGAGCGGAATCGGAGGCGGCCCCGCGCGAGCCGGACCCCGAACGCGAGGACGATCGGAACCCACTCATCGGCGGTGCGACGGCCGACGGGCGCGAACGCGACCAAGAGCGCCCCGGCGACCAGCAACATCCCGAGGAACGCGCCGGCGGCCGTCGGCGCGCGGTCGAGCACGACGACCGCGGCCAACGCTCCCGTCGCGACCGCGGCCGCCTGTCCGGCGCGGACCTGCCCGAAGATCCCGCGCCGCTCGAGCGGACCGAACCGGTAGGTGAGCCGCTCGCCGGTCAACGATCGCCCGCGTCGGGGTTGGGCCAGACGGGCGTTGCGAGCAGGTTGGCGGCACCCAGCTCGAGTGCCGGCTGGCGCGCCCAGTCGGCGGCGTCCGGGGTCGCCGGTGGCGCATCGCCGCCGTCGGACGAGTCGCTTCCGTTCGCCGACCCATCACCGTTCGTCGACCCGACACCGTTCGTCGACCCGCCACCGTTCGTCGACCCGCCAGCCTCGGACGATCCGCCACCGTCAGGGGGACCGCCACCGTAGGGCGCGTCGCCGCCGTCGCGCGGGGCGCCGCCATCGCCATCCTCGGGTGGCGGCTGGGGACCGCCGGGCGGGCGGCGATCGGTCTGGGGAGACGGGCCGGTGTCCTGCCATCGACTCTCGACCGCGCGCCGCATCGCCGTCGCAGCGGTCGTGGCCCAGTCCTCCGCGGACTCCCACCCGGCGTTGCCCGCGGCACCGGCCGGGCGGAGCTCAGCGCGGAGCGCGCCGGCCGCCCCGCTCGCCAGCTCCATGAGCGGGATCAACCGCAACAGCGCCCACGGCGAGAATGCCGCGAGCATGATCAGCACGGCTCCCGCCATCACCGCGGTGATGCTCCCCTGGTCTGCGCCGGCGCTGATCGCGGCGCCGCCGAGCGACAGCACCGCGACGATCGCGAACTTCGACAGGATCAGCGCCACCAGCAGCTCGACCGCGCGGATCGCCCAGATCCGCCGCGCGGGCCACACCATCGCGGCGAACGCGAGCGGGAGCATCAGGACGATCACGTATACGGCCGCCTCGCGCATCAGCAACTCGATCCACAGCACGAACGCCGCAGCGATGATGAACAGGCCGACGAGGAAGGCGAGGAACGGAGACCCCGTGAACGCAGTAAGGCCGGCGATCACGACCGCCACTTTCGTGAGGAAGTGGGCGCTCGCGTTGCCGGCGGCCGCGGAGATGAACGCGCACAGCTGATCCGAGGCGGCGAGCAGCAGCATCGTCAGCGGCGCGGCGATCGCGATCGCGAGCATCGCCAGCGGCAGATAGCCGAGAGCCGCGCGGGCCAGCAGCCCGAGGTCCGATCTGATCAGCGCCTGGACGGCGGCGGCGAACAGGAACGGCAGCGTCAGCACGGCCGCGATCGCGGACATGCGCCAATAGGTCGAGGAGAACCACGTCGTGCGGAGCTGAGGGGCGGTCGTCTGGCCGAGCGCGCCCGCCGCCTGGTTCAACACGCCCTGGGCCCCGCCGACCACAAAGGTGCCGATTGCGGCAAGTGCGATCGCGGTGCTGGCGGTCGAAGCGACCGCCTGGGCGGCGCCCCCCACGGCGGTGTTGACCGCGCCGCCGACGTTTCCGGTGACGAGCTGCTTGCCCGCCGTGAGCAGCCGTCCGCCGTTCCCGATGCCGGCACACCCGGTGGCCGCCGCCTGGCTCAACACACCGGCGGCGCCGCATATCGGGTTGCCGGGGCTGAGCGCTGCCGCCGGCGCGGGTTCGGCGACCGAGGAGCACGCGACCACCGCGAGCGCGATCACGGCGACGCTGCCGGCGCGGTGCGCGAGGCTCATTTCGCGGTCGCCCCCAGGTGCTGGAAAAAGTTCACCAGACCGGGGCCCGACCCGATGACGAGCGCCGAGGCCGCCGAGATCACGGCGGCCATTCGACCGCGCGCGGCGTAGTGGGAGTTGTGTGCGTGCGAGGCCAGGGCCCAGAGGGCAGCGCCGACGAACGCCCCGATCAGCGCCGCCGCCAGCGCCCACGCCTCGGCGCCGTTCACGAGCTGCTGCAGGACGTTGCTCCCCGGCAGCCCGGTCATGTCCGGCTTGGCCGTGACGTCGGCCAGGAACAGGAGCATGCTTTATCTCCTTTCAGTCTAATTGAGCCAATTGAAGCTAATTCACCCTAGCAATATTATTTGAGTCTTGCTAGGTTTAGTTCGCATCAACTTAGACTCAATTAGACTGATAATGACCCTCATTGAACCACCGCGGCCCGTTGGGGTCGGAGATGTCGGAGAGCTGTACTGCGCCCTAGCCGGTCGGCTCGAGCGGATCGTGCGTCTCGACATCCGGGCGCCCGAGACGGTGATCGAGGACGCGTGCCAGGTGGCGTGGTGTCGATTGCTGGATCACAGCGAACGGGTTCATCGCGAGACCGTGATCGCCTGGCTGGCGCGGACGGCGGTGCGCGAGGCGTTCAAGCTGCTGCGCCGCGACCGGCGCGAGCTGTCGCTCGAGGCCGTCATCGACGACGACACAGAACAGCCGCGCGTCACGATCGCGCCGGCGACGCCCGAGCAGCTACTCGAGCACCGGGAGCGGATCCGGGAGCTGGGCCGGCTCCCCGAGCGCCAGCAACGCGTCGTCTGGCTCCACGCGTTCGGTCTGAGTTACGCGGAGATGGCGACGCACGAGGGGTGCACGCGGCGAACGGTCGAACGCCAGCTCGTGCGTGCCAGGGCCGGGCTGCGGGACCCGAGTCGCTCAGACGCTCGCGACCCGAATGGCTAAGACGCGTGCTGGAAAAGGGGTTGTGGCGACCCCTTTTTCAGCACGCGTCCACCGGGTGCGGTAAATCTGCCGCTTACCGAGCGCGCCCGCGCTTGCGCCGGCGCTTCTCGGCCTGGCTCAGCTTGCGGGGCTTCTGGCGCGGCTTGGAGCCGGCCCGCTTGCCCTCGGCGTCGATCGGAGCCAGGGTACGGTGGCCCTTCGGGGCGCGCCGGCGGGCGTCGCGCCAGATGTACAGCGCGATCCCGCCGAGCACCACGAGCGCGCTGATCCCGATGAAGACCGCCGAGCTCCCAGTGAACGCGCTGCCGCTCCCGGCGGTCGCGGTCGTCTGGACCTGGGGCGGGGCCGTGGTGGTCGAGGTCGAGGTCGTCGGCTGCGTGAACGTCGGGACCAGCGGATTCGGTGGCTGCGCTGCCGCCACAGCCGGCAGCGCGAACGCCCCTCCGGCGAGGAGCACCAGCACAGCTCGAAGCGCCTTCTTCAACCCGCGTCCGCTGTCATGTACCCGGCCGGCTCGCACGCCCCCGCTCCTAGGCGAGCGGCTGCTCCATCGCCGGCGTCTTGGGCGCGTCGACGTAAGGTTGCTCGTCCGCGACGTCCTCTTCGTGGTACACGCTCTCGGCGTTGACCGCCCAGATGTCGTGGTGAGACCCGGTGAGGATGTTGTCGACCGCGCGCATCGCGGTCAGCATCGAGTGGTCTGAGTTGTTGTAGCGGTGCAGGCCGTTGCGGCCGACCTGGATCAGGTTCGTGACGCCCTCGAGCCAGCCGCGGATCGTCCGGACCCTCTCGGGATACTCGACGTCGTACATCGGATAGGCCTTGTGGACGCGGACGACGAAGCCGAACTTGACCTGGTCGGCGCGTGCCAGATGGAGCTGCGCGAGCTCGCGCGTTGCCATCGCCACGAGGTCGTCGTCGTCCATGCTCCAGATCTCGTCGCCCTCGAAGCAGAAGTACTCCATCCCGATCGACGTGTCGGTGTCGTTCGGAACCATCCACGGGCTCCACGAGCGGAAGTTCTGAATGCGCAGGACCCTGACGCCCGGCTGGTGGATGTAGATCCAATTGTCGGAGAACAGCTCGGGGCTGTCGATCACGAGCGCGACCGTGAGGAAGTCCCGGTAGCGGAGGCCGCGGGCGGCGTCGCGCACGTCCACGGGCGCTTCGGGTTCGGCGATCCCGACCGTCGTGCGCAGGGGCAGCGAGGAGATCACGTAGCTCGGGGTCAGCGTCTCACCGCCGGCGACGAGCTCGACGACGCGTCCGTTCTCGATCCGCAGCCGGGTGACCGGCGCGTTGAGCCGGACCTCGCCGCCGTGGGCGCGGATGTCCTCGGTCATCTGCTCCCACATCTGGCCCGGGCCGTAGCGGGGGTAGTTGAACTCGGAGATCAGGGACTTGATCTTGTCGCCCTTGTTGCCGACGAACGCGGCCTTGGCGGCCGCGAAGAACGACAGGCCCTTGATGCGCTGGGCGGCGAACTCCGAGCGGATCTCGGTGCACGGAACGCCCCACAGCTTCTCGGAGTACGTCTTGAAGAAGTGCTGGTAGAGGCGCTTGCCGAAACGGTTCGACACCCACGCCTCGAATGTGTCCTCCTGCCCCTTCGGCTTGACCGCCGCCCAGCAGTACGAGACGCCGCATCGGACCACCTCGACCGGCCCGAGCTTGCGGATCACATCCATCCCCTGGAGCGGGTAGTCGAGGAACTTGTCGTTCCAGTAGATCCGCGACTGCCGCGGCCGCCGGAGGAACTCCTCCTTCATGATCTCGTGCCAGAGGTCGTCGACTTCTTTGGACTTGGTGAAGAACCGGTGGCCGCCGAGGTCGAAGCGGTAGCCGTCGCGAATCTCCGTGCGCGCGATCCCGCCCACCTGGTCGGTCGACTCGAGCACGATCACCGGCTTGCCCTGCTTGGCAAGCAGGTATCCCGCGGTCAGGCCCGCCGGACCGCCGCCGAGCGCAACGACCGGATGCTCCGGCGTGATGTCGGCGCCAGGTGCCTGGGCGTCATGGCCGGGGTTCGGGGTCGAGCCGCTGCCGGCGTTGGGAGTCAGATCACTCATCTCGGGTCTCAGGAAGCCTTCTGGTAGAGGACCGCGGAGTAAGCAAGAATGCTGGCGCCGCGGTAGTTGTGTGGCGCCGTTGCTATCGGTTTGAGCACTCCGCGGTTGACGTCGTCCTGGAGTATCTGGCCCAACTGCGCGGCGCGGCGCCGGGCCAGTTGCGTCCAGGGCGCCTTCCAGTTCATCGCGCCCTCGGTCAGCGGTCGCACGTACAGCAACTGCTGGCCGGGCTTGAGGCTAGCAACCAGGGGATCGAGCGTCCGCGCCGGATTGCTGCTCTGTAGCCGCTTGAGCGCATCCACCCAGTCCATGTAGCTCGGGTCCTTCACTCGGCCGAGTGTGGTCGCGTACTGCAAGCCGGCGGGCAGGTAGTACCACGCGAGCGGAGTCGAGTCCGGCTGGGCAGCCAGCACGACTGCGTTCTGATGCAGAAGCGGCCTCATCTCGCCGCCGATGTCGCGCATGTCGCTCTTGAACTGCGGGGCGTAGGAGGAGAGGTGAGCCACGAACACGACCGAAAGCGCGATCGCCACCAGCCCGACGACGCCCGAGCGCGCTGCGCCCCAGGCCGCCAGCAGCAGAATCCCCGCAAGGAGCGGGGCCATGTACCGCGCGACGAATGCCGGCGTGATCTGCGAGGCCAGCCAGGCGACGATGAGAGTCCCGGCGATAAGAACGAGCAGGGACCACATCACCGTGCCGTCGCGGCTGCGCCGGTAGCGCTTGGTGAACAGCGGCGCGAGCCCGATGATGAGCGCCGTCAGCAGCGCCACCGTGATGCGGTCGCTGCCGAGGAGATCCCGCGAGAGCAGAACCGGCACGCCGAAGCGGATCTTCGGCGCCCACGGCGCACCCGTGTGCGTGGCCTGGTAGATGAAGTTGAGCAGCCACGGGAGGAACAGCACGCCGGCGGCGACGTAGGCGATCACGGCGTCGCGTACGAGCCCGCGGCGGTCGTCGCTGACGCGCCAGATCGGGATCAGCGCGAGCACGGTTCCGACGCCGAAGAAGATGCCCCAGCCGTGCGTGTACAGCATCAGCGCCTGGCAGACCGCGAACAGGATCAGGTAGCGCCTTCGGCGGTAGACGAACGCGTGAATGAACGCCGCGGTCTCGAGGATCCCGAGCAACGCCATCAGCTCGTACATCCGGGTCTCCTGGGCGTACGCGGTCAGGAACGTGCTGAACGCGAACAGAACAGCGGCGTACAGACCCGCGCGCCGCCCGAACAGACTCCAGCCGGCCCACATGCCCGCCGGGATGCAGAGCAGGCCGAACACCAGCGACAGCGAGTGCGTCGCCGCCTCGCTCGCCCCGAACACGCTCATCCATACGTGCAGCAGCAAGTAGTACAGCGGCGGCGAGCCGTCGTGGCGCAACACCCCCGGGATCTGGCTGAGCGAGTGCGAGGCGATCCCGGTCGTGATCGCCTCGTCCTCCCAGAACTGCCCGGTGATGTAGTGGCTGCGGAGGTAGGCCGAGATCGCGGTGAGGACGATCAGGATCGCCGCCGTGCTCGCCCACGTCGGCATGCGCTGGAGCAGCTTCGGCTCGCGGACGTCTAGGACTCGCGGGATCCCGCGCGGAGGGGCGCTGACGGCCACTACTGCGCCACCTTACCGGCGCACGTCGAGAACACCCGGAACGTGCGAACGTGGGCGAGCAGGGTGTAATGCGCGCCGGCGCGCTCCCAGGCGATGATCTGCTGAGGGGTTGGCAGCAACGTCGCGTTCGACTGCGCGCGGGTCTGGAGGATCACCGCCGGCCACGGTGGCCCCGCGATCCCGGTGGGCTCAGCCTCGACGCCCAGCGTGCGCACCCCGAGCGTCCACGCGACCATCGGGACCTGGAAGCCCTCGGTCATCACCGAGCCGTTGCCGCAGTGAAGCAGCGCGTTCGTGCCGCCGGCCTTGTGCACGGCGGCGGCCAGGTCCTCGCGCAGGTGCGCCTGGTAGACGAGCGCGTGGTGGGTGCGCGGGAGGCTGATGATGTTCGTGCCGATCCACGGCGGCACCGCGAGGAAGAGGCCGATCGCCACGACGACGCCCGCGGGAATCGTGATCGCCGCGGTGGTCAGCCGTCGAGCCCCGGAGCCGAGCAACCCGGCGACGCGGCGAATCCAGTCGGCGAGCGTTCGCGAGAACCAACCCCACGCGATCCCGCCCGTGATCGCCACCGGCGCGGTGCCGAGCACCAGGTAGCGGTTGTTGCCCGAGAAGCCGGCCTGGGTCTCGAGCGAGATCCCGAGCCACCAGACGAGGCCGAACAGCCCGATCCCGAGCAGCCACGCGCGTGCCCGGATACCTCGATCGACCGGACCCTCGTGGCGCCACCACGATCCACGCGTGCGCCATAGGCCGAACGCCGCGACGAACAGCGCGATGATGCCCGGGATCTTGACCCGGTTCAGCACGGCCGGCCACGCCTCCTTCTTGAACACCGTGCAGACCGGGCACTTCGTGAACGCGGCGCTGTTGGCGCGCGGGTGCTGGGCGCGGGTAACGCCGCGAAGCAGGTGTCCGGATCCCCAAAGCTCGGGGAGGAACCACAGCACCGGGATCAACGCGAACAGGCCCACCACGAGCTTGCGCGCGCCCGGATCGCGCCAGAACAGATACAGCCCGTACGGTCCCCAGAAGAACCACAGCTCGGGACGGTCGAGCGCGGCGAAGAAGCCGAACACGAACGCTCGCTGGCGCGCCCCGTCCATGTAGCTGTCGACCGCGATCAGCGCGAGCGCGGTCGCGAGGCCCTCCGAGTAGCCGAGCGCGTTGTCGGAGATGAACCCTCCCGAGTTGATCAGGCTCCCGGCTGCGATCACGCCGGCGAGCACCGGCGCGATCAGTCCCATCCAGCGCGACGTCCGGCTCGGCTCGGCCACGCCGGCGACGAGGTCGCGCGTCAGCCGCCAGGCGAGCTTGAACACCATCCCGACCGCCACGATCGCGCCCGTGCGCGCGACGATCAGCCACAGGTCGGGCTGGGCCTTGCCGAACAACGCGAACACCGTCGTGAACAGCATCGGCAGCGGCTTCCACGACGGGCCGCCGGTGGTGTGGAGGCCCAGATGAACGATCTCGTGGCCCCACACGAGCCAGGCCCACGGGTCGTAGCTCGGGGTCGACGGGATCAGCAGCGACAGCGCGGCGATCACCAGGGCGCCCCCGGCGAGCCACGGGTACAGACGCCAGCCGGACATGCGGCCGGCGAGCGCGCGTACGCGCGCCGTGACATCGGTCGACGGCGCCCGCGCAGTCAGCTCAGCAGTAGGAACAGACAAGTGGAACGGGGAGATCTGGTTGGTGCCGCGCTCGCCAAGTTACGCACGGCAGCGGCAGATACGTACATAAGCCCGCGCACCTGGCGCCGGCGTAGCGGGGCATTCTAGCCCTGCACGCCCTGAGCCAGGCAGTCCTCGATCGCCGTCAGCTCGGCGTCGGACCCCTGGTTCGGATACAGCAGGGCGCTGCCGATGGCCTCGGCTGCCTGCGCGTTCCCGTCGATCTGCTGGGCCTGAGCCGCGCCCGGCGTCGGTGTGAACACGACCGTCGGGCCGGCCGGCGCGGCGCCGATTTGAAGCTTCGTCGGACCGACCACGTGAACCGCCAGGTGATCGTCCCGCATGCATCCGAGGTGGTTGTGCACGTTCATCGGGCTGTCGATCTTGCCCCGGCTGGCGAGCTGCGTGGAGCCGGCGGCGGCCGTCGGCTGGACCTTGACCGACCCGCAGCCGGCCAGCGCCATCGCCAGCGCCAACGCCAGCGCCAGCGCCGCGACGGCGAACGCCGGCCACGAGCCGGGCCCGCGGGCGATTGGAAGCTTCTTAGAGGACATGCGCCCGACAAAGGTAGAGGATCATTCCGACCGTGCTCGTGTACGGAGCCATCGGCGGACCGCTGCCCGAGTTGGGGATCGTCGCGGCGGCGGCGCTCGCAGCCGTGGTCATGCTCCACCGCGACGCACGCGTTCAGGCGCTGGCGATGCTCGGCGCGCTCGTACTCGCCCCGGTGCTGCTGCTGGCCGACATCTGGCACTCGCCACAGCTCGGCATCGTGCACCGCCATCCACTCGTTGCCGTGGTGGGGGCGATCGTGGTGCTGGGGGCGGTGGCGGGGGCGGCGCTGGTCGTCGCGAGGTGGCCGGCCGTGCTCGCCGGCGCCGTGATCGTCGCGCTCCCGTTCCGGATCCCGATCGAGGCTGGAGGCGTCACCTCGAACCTGCTTGTGCCGCTGTACTTCGTGGTCGCCGCCGGCGCGGTGGCATTCATCGTGACGGCGTTGCGAGGGCGGGAGCCGCCGGATCAGAGCCCGGACGCGCCGGCCCAACACGGCCCCGTCCGCTGGCTCGAGTGGCTGCTGGCGGGGTACGTCGTCCTGTACGCGCTCCAGGCGGCCTACTCACCGAAGTTCACGAGCGCGCTCCAGCAGGTCGTGTTCTTCTACGTGCCGTTCGCGCTCGCGTACTGCCTGCTGCGCCGGCTCGATTGGACACAGCCGCTGACGCGAACCTGCCTGCTGCTCGTCGCCGGGCTCGCGGTGCTGTTCGGGCTCGTCGGGTTCGTCGAGTACGAGACCAAGACGATCTTCCTGAACCCCAAGCTGATCGCGGCCAACCAGGTCCACGCGTACTTCACGGTCAACTCGGTGTTCTTCGACCCGAACATCTTCGGCCGGTTCCTCGCGCTGGTGATGATCCTGCTGGCGTCGGTGATCCTGTACGCGCGCCGGCAACGGACGCAACTGGTCACGATTGCGGTGCTCGCGATCCTGTGGGCGGCGCTGTTGCTGACGCTGTCGCGATCCTCCCTGGGCGCGCTGCTCGTCGGGCTCGGAGCGCTGGCGGCGCTCCGCTGGAAGGTCGGACGGGCGGTGTTCGCCGCCGTCGGAGTGGTGGCGCTCGCCGTCGCGGCGATCGCGGCGTCGCCCACGACGTTCGGGCTCAACCAGGGCCTGAACGGTGCGTCGAGCGGCCGTCCCGGGCTCGTGTCGGGAGGCCTCGATCTGTTCGCCGCGCGGCCGCTGTGGGGATACGGATCGGGCTCGTTCGAGACCGAGTACAGCGACCACCACCAGAAGATCGGGCAGACGCTGTCGGCCTCGCACACGATTCCGGTCACGATCGCGGCCGAGCAGGGGCTGATCGGAGAGCTCGTGTACATCGCACTGGTGATCGCGGCGCTCGTCGTGCTGCTCAGGCGGTGCCGCGCCGACCCGGCCCGCGTGGCGATCGCGGCGGCCTTTCTCGCGCTGCTGTTCCACACGCTGCTGTACGCGGACTTCCTCGAGGACCCGATCACCTGGACGCTGCTCGCGATCGGATCCGCGCTCGCGTTGCGTCCGCCGGCGCGCCTATTGCCGCTGCTGGACTCCGAGGGCGTAGTGCTGGATGTCGTTGTCTAGGGCCGCTTCGGACTGGTACTGGCCGGTGTGGACGAACACGACCTTGCCGGCGCGGTTGATGAAGATCGTCGTCGGGAACCCGTCGAGGACCGCGAGCGAGGACAGGTCGGTCGACGCGACCGGATAGCTCGGATAGCTGACGGCGTGCTGAGCGAGGAACGAGCGCGCGTCGCTCGTCGAGTCGTTCGTGTCCGCGCCGAGGAAAGCGACCTTGCGTCCGTACTGCGCCGAAGCGTCGGCGAGCAGCGGGAACTCCGCTCGGCACGGGGGGCACCACGCGGCCCAGGCGTTGAGCACGACGGGATAGCCGCGCAGCGACTGCAAGCGTTCGGACAGCGTGCCTCCCGAGGTGATCAGCTGACCGGCCTGGGTGTGGAGCGAAGCGAGCGAGCCCGGCGACCCGGCCAGCACACGCCGCGCGTCGGCTGCGCTCGGCGCCGTGACGTTCGGCAACGCGGTGGCGGGTATGGTCCGGTTCATCAGGAAGTAGAGGTCGTCGAGCGCCTGGACGGGTGTCCACGGGAACTGTGGATGCTCGAGGTTCTGAACTCCCTCGTTGCTCAGCAGGCTCTTCAGCACGGGCGACAGCTGGCCGTTCACGTCGGCCATGCCCTCGTCGACGATCCGCTCCTGACCGGCGGGATCGATGAAGAAGATCGCGTCGGTGTGCTGGACGTCGAACGTCTCGGGCTTGTGCGTCAGCCAGTCGATGTCGGGCGGCTTGCCCTGGGGCACGCGGACGTAGTAGACGCCGAAGAACTTCCAGAGCTGCTTGATCTCCGACTGCGTGCCCGTGAGCATCGCGAAGTCGGCGCCGGTGAGCTTCTCGTAGGCGCGGAGCCGGGACGGGCTGTCACGCCACGGATCGACGGTCGCCTCGGCGATGACCACCTGCTTGGAAGGCCGGCGAGGCGCACGTCGTTGACGAGCTCCATCAGCGCCCCGGTGGTCAGTGGGCACACCTCGTGGCAGAGGGTCATCGACGGGGCCAGGATCACCCACTTGCCCCGCCACGCGGCCAGCGAGGTCCGCTTGCCGTGCGCGTCGACCAGCTGCACCGACGGGACCGGGCGGGGCTTCTGCAGCTCGGTGCCGATCGCGAGCGGGGCGGGGACCTCAACGCTGGCGGTGGGGGCCGGTTTGACGTCGAGCCGGGCCAGCAGCGCCAGCACCACCAGCAGCGCCAGGACAGCCACCGCGCCGACGGCGGAGATCAGGCGAAGTCGAGCAAGCGACACGTCCCCGGCACATTAATACGTCGCGTGTTGCGTCTTGGTTGCGCACGCCCCGCCGTGGGTCGCGAACGGGCGGGGCCGGCGCCGGGTCGGCGTGACATTCTGGCCGGATCTCGGTAGGATCGACCGCCGTGACTTGGGGACTCATCTGGTTGATGTTCGCCCTGAAGATCCCGCTCGCCGGCCTGATCTACATCGTCTGGTGGGCGATCAAGCAAGAGCCGGACGAGACGTCGTCACGTGACGACGACGGCGGCATCAAGCGGCATCCGCCGCATCCGCGCAACCCGTTCCCGCGCCACCCGCGCCGCGGCCCGCACGGCGAGCCCGCGCCGCCCTCGCCGCCACGGGTGCGGACTGCCCGCGCGCGGACCCGCACCGTCGAGCGCTAGCCCCCGACGCGCGACAAACCCCGCCATCCCCGTCCGCTGGCAGACTTGCGTAGCGAATGAGCGCCCCGTCGTCTGTCCTGTCCGACGCGACGATCCTCGAGCTGGTGCAGAACGGCCGGATCAGGATCGACCCCTGGGATCCGGACCTGGTCCAGCCGGCGAGCGTCGATCTGCGTCTGGGCGACTCGTTTCGCGTGTTCCACAACCACCGCGCCTCGGCGATCGACCTGCGCGAGCCGCCGGCGGGCCTGACCGAGGAGGTGGTGATCGCGGAGAACGAGTCGTTCGTGATCCACCCGGGCGAGTTCTGCCTCGGCCGCACGCTCGAGTGGGTCGAGCTCCCGGACGACATCGTTGCGAGGATCGAGGGCAAGAGCAGCATCGGGCGGCTCGGGCTGATCGTCCACGCCACCGCCGGCTTCTGCGACCCCGGCTGGAAGGGCACGTTGACGCTCGAGCTCAACAACCTCACCCGCATTCCGATCAAGCTGTATCCGGGGCTGCCGATCGCGCAGCTGTCGTTCATGACGCTCGACCGGCCGGCGCTCCGGCCGTATGGGAGCCCAGAGCTGGGAAGCCATTACCAGGGCCAGCGCGCCGCCACCGAGAGCCGCTACGAAGGCACGCGGCCCCGCGGCGCGGAGCGGACCCGCATCAAGTAGGCTCGCGCGCGTGACGACGCTGATTGTTGCCGCCACCGAGCCCTCGAAGGTCCCGTTCTACATCGCCGGCGGGCTACTCGTCATCTGGGCGCTCGGCCTGGCCGCGGTCGGCCTTACGCGACCGGCCTTCCCCCACAGCGAACGCGGGGCCCGCGGAGTGATGGCGGTCAGCTTCGTGCTGATGATCTTCGCGATGGCGATGGCCGTCATCACGAGCGCGTTCCCCAAGTAGTCGAACCAGACGGGGTTCCTACACGCCCGCGGCTAGCGTCCCGCCGAGACGTTGCGGGTACTAAATTGAAGGCTGGTATTCCGTCCGGCTCCGGTCCGGAAGACCCCGGCCCCCGGGCAACCCCCGGCCCCCGGCAACCGCTCGAGAGGAGCGCGAATGACGACTGAGACACAGCAACGAGATGGCGCCGGCGCCGCAACGGCGACAGACACCCTGACGGTCATAGACAACCGCACCGGGAAGCAGTACGAGATTCCGATCGAGGACGAAACGATCCGCGCGACCGAGCTTCGCAACATCAAGGTGCACGACGACGACTTCGGCCTGATGACGTACGACCCCGCTTACATGGCGACGGCCTCCTGCCGCTCGGCGATCACGTTCATCGACGGCGACAAGGGCATCCTCGAGTACCGCGGATACCCGATCGAGCAACTGGCCGAGAACTCGAGCTACCTCGAGGTCGCGTATCTGCTGATCCACGGCGACCTGCCGACCCAGCAGCAGCTCGACGAGTGGGTCCACCACATCACGATCCACACGTTCGTGCACGAGAACGTCAAGGAGTTCATGCAGGGCTTCCGCTACGACGCCCACCCGATGGGGATGCTGCTGGCGTCGGTCGGCGCGCTGTCGACGTTCTATCCCGAGGCGAGCGCGATTCATGACCACGAGCTCCGCTACATCCAGGTGATCCGCCTGATCGCGAAGATGCCGACGCTCGCCGCGTTCGCATTCCGCCACAACCAGGGTAAGCCGTACGTATATCCGGACAACGAGCTGTCCTACCCGGGCAACTTCCTCTCGATGATCTACAAGATGACCGAGATCCGCTACGAGCCAGACCCGCGGCTCGAGCACGCGCTCGACGTCCTGTTCATCCTCCACGCCGACCACGAGCAGAACTGCTCGACGAGCGCGGTCCGCAGCGTTGGCTCCTCGCAGGTCGATCCGTACTCCGCGGTCGCGGCCGGGGTGGCCGCCCTGTACGGCCCGCTCCACGGTGGCGCGAACGAGGCGGCGCTGCGGATGCTGCGCCGGATCGAGCGCAAGGACAACATCCCCGACTTCATCGAGGGCGTCAAGAACGGCAATGAGCGCCTGATGGGCTTCGGCCACCGGGTCTACAAGAACTACGACCCGCGCGCCAAGATCATCAAGAAGGCGCTTGACGAGGTGCTCGAGGTGACCGGGACCAACCCGCTGCTCGACATCGCGCTCGAGCTCGAGAAGATCGCGCTCGAGGATGACTACTTCATCGAGCGCAAGCTCTACCCGAACGTCGACTTCTACTCCGGGCTCATCTACGAGGCGCTGGGGATGCCGATGGAGATGTTCCCGGTGCTGTTCGCGATCGGTCGCACGAGCGGCTGGATCGCCCAGTGGCTCGAGATGATCGACGACAAGGAGCAGAAGATCGCGCGGCCGCGGCAGATCTACACCGGCTCCCGCGGGCGCGACTACGTCCCGATGAACAAGCGGTAGCCGACGCCGACCACCGAGACCTGGACGCTGACGGTGCGCGTCGGGCCGCGCGTCGAGCACGAGCGGTTCGACGCGCTGGACCCCGCCCTCGATGCGCTGGAGGCGCGCGTCACCCAACTCGCCGACGACGCCACTCGCGAGCCGGCTGACACCGTCCTAAAGCAGTACGCGCCGGCGGATCAGGTCGTGGCCAGAGTCGAGCTCTCCGGACCCGAGCGGCGTCTGGCGCGTCGGCACGCCGGGATCGACGTTCGCGGGGACGGCTCGATCGAGGCGTACCGGGGCCGGGTCAGGCGGAGGCGCCTCGGGGGCCGTGACGGCGATGACGAGATTGCGGCGCTCCGCCAGGCGCTGCTCGGCGGGTGAGATATCGTTCGCAGTCGATGACGAGGCCCGATTTCATGTATCCGGTCCGGCTCCTCGCCCGTCCGTTTGGCTACCTGGCGTTCGTGCTCGCGTTGGCGTCGCTGTCGGCGGCGGCCAAGCTCCTTGGCGAGAAGGATGAGCTCGGGTTCTTCACCGGACGCCTCGCGGACATGCTCTGGCGGTACCCCGAGGTGACGCGGAAGGGCGTTCAGATCGCGTGGGTCGTGTGGGCGCTGGCGTTTGTGATCGCGCTTCCGCCGCTCGACCCGCTGTCTACCCCGTGGGACGAGGTTGTGCTTGGGGCAGCTGCGATGATCGTGCTCTGGCGCCGGACTGTCGGCGGGCACCGAGCCGAGCGTTGAGGTTCTCGAGCGCCTTTTCGAGCCCGACTTCCGCCGGGTCGAGTTCACGCATCGCCGCCGCCAGTCGGTATTCGGCGAAGTAGTCGGGGTCGACCCCGCACGCCGCGGCGATTAGCTCCATCGCGCGCATCGATGGCTTGTCGTGCCCGTTGGCGAGCATGTTGATGTGGGCGTGGGTGATGCCCTTGCCGTCGAGCTTGCGTGTGGCCTCGGCCAGCCCGCGATATGTAAGCGAGCGCTCGTCCATGAGGGCGCGAAGCGACTCTCCGAATGGTTTCGTGCTTGGACGTGTCATCGGGTGTCCTGTTCTGCCTCCGGAGGTTACCGCCCGTTGGCTTGACAGCAGCGTGGCCAGCTTGGTAGGTTACCTAACAATGCAGCCGCAGGCAAGCCTCACGGCTCAGCGGCTCTCCCTTTGCGCAGGCGATAGACCGGCAGGCAGGCGCAAAGGGCACACCGGACCAGGACCTCAGCCCTCGCAGGGGGTCGCAGACGTGAACCGTCTGTGCGAGGTCCTCGGTCCGGCATATTCTGTCGATCCGTAACACCGTTCCTCACTCGCCCGTCGCCGCGAGGCGCGAGGCGCGAGCGTACCAGCGGCCATCAGACCGGGCAACGTCCGGACATTGGCGTGCGGTTACAGCACCAGTGTCGCTCCGTTAATCCGCAGCCAGCGCACGTGCTCGCGATAGCCCGGGCTGCGCGCTGACAGCAGCCGCCAGAACCGTTGTGAGTGGTCGTGCACCTCCAGATGGCACACCTCGTGCCACACCACGTAGTCGAGCACGGCCTCGGGCGCCAACAGCAGCCGCCAGTTGAAGCTCATCGCGCCCGACCTCGAGCAGCTTGCCCATCGCGTCCGCTGGCCGCGGATCGTGAGTCCGGCGTACGAGGTGCCGGCGAGCGCGCACGCCCGTTCCAGGCGCGGCGTGATCTCAGACCGGGCCGCACGGCGGTACCACCGCTCGAGCGCCGGCGTGCGCTGGTCCCCGTCAGGGACGAGCAGCACGTCGCCGCGACGCGTCACCCGTGACCGTCCGGTCTCGCCCCGAAGCGCGAGCGTCTCTCCCAGGTACGGGACCGTGTCGCCGCGCGCGGCGACCTCGGCACGCGCGCCCGCGATTTCGGCCACCCGCCGCTCGATCCACGGCCGGAGCTCGCGGATCGCAGCAGCGGCCTCGCGCTCGGGCGCGCGGCGCGGCAGCACGACCTCGACTCCGCGGGTCGCGTCGACGGTGACGCGCACCCGGCGTGCTCGATCCGAGCGTCGCACCCGATAAACGACTGGTTCCACGGCGAGACAGGGTACGGTCCGTTTCCGACGGCAGGATGTCTCCCGCACGCATCACATGAGCTCGTTCCCGCTCCTCGCCCACCCGCTGACCGACGGTGAGGTCGTCGTGCGCGACTACGCCGAGCGCGACATCCCGGAGATCCTGATCGCCCACGAGGACGACCCGGGCCTGCATCTGCTCACCGGCGAGGACCGGCCGCCGAGCGGAGCCGAGCTCGGGCGCGCGGCCGAACGCGAGGCGGCCGACCGCGCCATCGGCGAGCGGGCGACGCTGACGATCCTGGAGCCCGGCGCCGACACCTGCCGCGGTCAGATCCGCGTGCACCCCGTCGACTGGGATCAGGCGCGCGCCGAGGTCGGGATCTGGCTAGCGCCGCAGGTCCGGGGACGTGGCCTGGGGCGCAGGGCGCTGAGGCTCGCCGGCGCGTGGCTGCTTGGCCGGTGCGGGCTCGCCCGAATCGAGCTCCTCTCCGGGCAGGAGAACGAGCCGATCATCCGCGCCGCGCAGGGCGCCGGGTTCGTCCGCGAGGGAGTCCTGCGCGAATACGTGCGCGGGCGCGGCAAGAGCGTGGACGTCGTGATCATGTCCCTGATCACCGACGACATCTGAGTGTCGATGCGGTACTGGCGAGTGAAGCTTCCGCCCGGGGTCCGATCACCGTTCGAGGTCTACGTCAACGGCGTGCGCCAGGAGCTCGGGGTCGACTTCCGGATCGCCTCCGGCGAGCTGCTGTTCGAGCGTGAGCTGGTCCGGCAGAAGCTGAGCGGCTGGGCGTGGTTCCTCGGCTTCTGGGGCATCGGGACCTACAAGCGCAACGACGAGATCGACGTGCGCTACGAGGTCGACGGCCAGCCGCGGCTCGCGCACGCGCTGGACGTCATTCCGCCGTCCTGACCACCTCGCGCCGGACCCACGGGCGCAGCAGCCGCAGCGCGGCCAGGATCGCGCGCGTCGCCGGCGAGCGGTTCAGCGTGTAGAAGTGGATCCCGGGAGCGCCGCGCGCCAGCAGCTCCGCGCACTGGAGGGTCGCGTACGAGACCCCAAGCTCACGCATCGCGTCGGGGCAAGGCGCGCGCTGCTCGAGGGCTTCGAGCAACGACTCCGGAATCGTGGCCCCGCACATACCGGTGATCGTCTTGATCTGCGCCAGGTCGGTGATCGGCATGATCCCGGGCAGGATCGGGACGTCGATTCCGGCCGCGCGGGCATCCTCGACGAACTGGAAGTAGACGTCGTTGTCGAAGAACAGCTGGGAGATCAGGAACGAGGCGCCGGCCGCGACCTTCTGCTTGAGGAACTGCAGATCGCTTGCCATGTCGGTCGCCTCGGGATGGACCTCCGGGAAGCACGCGGCTCCGACGCTCATCGGATAACGCCCGCGGATCAGCGCCGCGAGCTCGCTCGAGTAGCGCAACCCGCCCGGATGCGGCCGCCACTCGGTCTCGCCCCGGGGCGGGTCGCCCCGCAGCGCGAGCACGTTCTCGATACCTGCGTCAGCGAGGCTGTCGAGGATCACGCACAGCTCGTCGCGGGTCGAGCCGACGCAGCTCAGGTGAGCCATCGCTTCGATCCCGAGGTCCTGCTTGATCCACTTGGTGAGCTCGAGCGTCAGCCCTCGGGTCGATCCGGCCGCGCCGTAGGTCACGGACACGAAATCGGGCTCGAGCTCGCGCAGCGCCCCGAGGGCGGCCCGCAGATTCCGCTCTCCCTCGTCGGTCTTGGGCGGGAAGAACTCGAACGAGAAGACCGGCTCGTCGGCGGTGGCGATGATGTGGTCGATTCGCATGGTGGCGGCACCATATCAACCTTGACAAGAGTGTGTCAAGGTTTAAATCGAGACACCTACCCACGACGCAAGGTCGCCCTCCGACTCGCGCGAAACCCGGCCCCGGAGCTCGAGATGGCGCAGATAGCACAGCGTCTCCGGCAGCCACCACCCGGCGTTGGCCTCGGTCACCGCCTCGCCGCGGACGCTCGGCGTGATCTCGAGCGCGGTCTTTGGGCCGTCGCTCAACGCCGCGAGCACGGCGTCGAGCCGTTCTGCGACCAGCCGGCGATTGCCTTCGATGTGCCCGCGGACGTCCAGGAATGGCCTGCCGTGGCCGGACACGGCGAGCCGGGCGTCGAGCCCGTCGACCACGTCCAGCGAATGCAGGAACTCGCCGACCGGGTCGGGGCTCCAGCCGTAGTCGAAGTACAGCGAGATCCGTCCGAGCACGTGGTCGCCGGAGATCAAGATGCGCCGCTCCGCCTGGAACAGGCACACGTGCGACGGCGCGTGACCGGGCGTCTCGTGCACGGTCCAGATGCCGAGGTCGGTCTCGATCTCGACGCCTTCCACCAGCGGCGCGTCGGGCTCGATCACACGCGAAATGCCCGACGCGGTCCCGCGGGCGCGCTCGGCATACCGTCGCAGCACCGTCTCCGGCACCCCGCTCTGACGACCGATCTCGAGCCGGCGCGCGAGCGCGAGCTCAGGGTCGGCGGCGGTCGCGAAACCATGCTGGTGGTTCGGGTGCATCCAGAACTCGCATCCGGTCCGGTCGCGAATCGTGGCGGCCTGTCCCCAGTGATCGATGTGCGCGTGGGTGCAGGCGAGCAACCGCACCTGGTCCACGCTCAGCCCCACCTGGGCGAACGACCGCTCGAGCTCGATCATCGACCCGGGCTCGTGCATGCCGGTGTCGACGAGCACGACGCCGTCCCCGGCCGCGATGGCCCACGCGTTGCAATGGGGCACTCCGGGGAACGGCAGCGGCAGGCGGACCCGCCATAGGCCCGGTATGACCCGCTCTCCGCGGCCGAGCTCTTGTCTGCGCGGCATGCCGCGCACGATATTCGTCACCACCTAGACTCGGCGCCCGGATGTCGACCGCAGACGTCGTCAAGCGTTACTTCGAGGCGATCGCCGCTCGCGACTTCGAGTCCGCCGTCGCCATGTGGGCGCCCGGCGGCGTCGAGCGCGTGGTCGGCCAGCGCGAGCTGACCGCGCCCGACGGGGTCCGTGGGCTGCTCGCGGAGCTGCACGGCGCGTTCCCCGACCTCAGCTGGGAGGTCCTCGACATGACCGCCGGCGAGGACCGCGTCGCCGTCCGCCGGCGGGCTCGCGGGCGGAAGACGAACATGACCAAGCTCGCGAACGTCCGCACCCGAGCCCGCGCGTGGATCCAGGGGTCGGACCCCGAGCGGATCGCCGAGGGCGTGTGGCTCGTCCGCGGCGGCATCCCGAAGACCATGAACGTGTACCTGATCGAGGACGAGGGCGGCGTCACCGTGTTCGATTGCGGGGTGTCTGACATGGCCGCGCCCGTGGCCGCCGCCGGCGCGGGCCTCGGCGGGATCAAGCGGGTCGTGCTCGGCCACGCCGACGCCGATCACCGCGGCGCAGCGCCCGGGCTCGATGCGCCGGTCTACTGCCACGCCGATGAACGCGCCGCGGCCGAGTCGCCCGACGCCTACCGGGATTACTGGGACCGCGCGAAGCTCGATCCGCACGGCCGCACCGTGCTGTGGCGGCTTATGCCCAACTGGGACGGCGGCGCGGTCGAGATCGACGGCACGTTGACCGAGGGCGACGAGGTCGCCGGGTTCAAGGTCGTCGATCTCCCCGGCCACGCCCCCGGGCTGATCGGGCTGTTCCGCGAATCCGATCGGCTCGCGCTCGCCTCCGATGCGCTGTACACACTCGACCCTCAGAGCGGGCGCCGGCAGCCGGCGCACGTACCGCATCCGGCGTTCAACCAGGACACCGAGCAGGCGCGAGCCTCGATTCGGAAGCTCGCGGCGCTGGACCCGTCCGCGGTGTGGGCCGGCCACGCCGACCCTGTCACCGGCGATGTCGACGCCCAGCTCGAACGCGCCGCCACGGCGCGAGCGGCATGACCGCCGTGGCCAAGCGCAGCCGCAAGCAAGCGAAGCTCGCCGCGCCCACGTCCGATTACCGCGACCCCGACGGCAACGTGCTCACGCTGCGCGGGTCGCTCACGGCGGGCTCGAGAACGCGCTACGCCGACACGGTCACCGCCGGCCTCGAGCGCGAGGACGCGTGGCAGCGCGCCGCCGAGCTGCTGTTCGAGTTCCTCGTGGTCTCGTGGACGATCTCGGGGCTCGAGATCAAGCGTCAGAAGGAGCTGCTCGGCCGCTACCGGATGGCATCCCCCCAGGAGCGGCAGTTCGTCCGCGACGCCCTGCGCGAGCACGTCACGGAGCACTTCCCGGAGCTCCAGGCGCCGTGATCGACGCTGACGCCTTCGCCAACCTCCTGTGCGACTGGTGCCTTGACGTGCGCGAGCGCGACTACGTGCTGGTCTCCACGACCACGCTCGCGGCGCCGCTGGTCCGCGCCTTTCACCGCGAGTTGATCACCCGGGGGGCGTGGACGCCCGGGCTGCGGATCGGCTTGCCTGGCCTGGCCGCGGACTTCTACCGCCTCGCGGGCGACGAGTTGCTCGACAATTTCGCCCCATTCGAGCTGGCGGAGACTGAGCATGCCGACGGGTTCCTGAGCATCGACGCGCCCGAGAACACGCGCGCGCTCGCCGACGTCGACCCGGCCGTGCTCGCGCGCGCGTCCCGCGCCCGGGCGCCGATCCAGGAGATACGGCTAGGCAAGCGCTGGTGCGGCACGCAGTGGCCGACGCCGGCGCTGGCTCAGCAGGCGGGCATGAGCGACGACACCTACGCCGCCTTCCTGAACCGGGCCTTGTTCCTCGACCGCCCGGATCCCGTCGCGGCCTGGCGCGAGCTGAGCGACCGCCAGGCGTTGGTTGTCGACCGGCTCAGCGAGGCCCGCGAGATCCGGATCGAGGCCGACGGGACCGACCTGCGCCTGCGCGTCGAAGGCCGCACCTGGATCAACTCCAACGGCCGGCGCAACATGCCGAGCGGCGAGGTGTTCACGGGCCCGCTCGAGGATTCCGCCACCGGCACGATCCGCTTCACGATCCCGTCGAGTCCGCGCGGCGTTGCCGTCGAGGGAGTCGAGCTGACGTTCGAGAACGGACAGGTCACGAAGGCCACGGCCGACCGCGGACAGTCCTACCTCGACGCCGCGCTCGCCACCGATCCCGGCGCCCGCTTCCTCGGCGAGCTCGGGATCGGCACGAACCTGGGCATCGACCGCCCGACGGGGTCGATCCTGCTCGACGAGAAGATGGCCGGAACGGTCCACCTCGCGCTCGGTCGCTCGTATCCCGAGACCGGCGGAACGAACTTCTCGGCCCTTCACTGGGACCTGATCTGCGACCTCCGAAACGGCGGTCGGTTGACCGCCGACGGCGAGCCCGTCAGCGTCTAGCGGACGGCCTCACGCGGCGGTAACGAGCCGACGCCCCGAGTGCAGTAGCTTCCAGCGCGAGATGCGCCGAACCAAGATCGTCGCCACCATCGGTCCCGCGTCGCAGGATCTCGAGACGCTCACGCGCATGGCCGACGCCGGCCTGGATGTGGCCCGCCTGAACTTCTCGCATGGCAGCCGCGAGACCCACGCCGAGAACGCCGAACTGGTTCGCCGGGCGGCGTCGGCGGCCGGCCGGCAGGTCGCGATCCTCCAGGACCTCCCGGGCCCGAAGATTCGCATCGGCAGCCTCGAGGACGACATCGCCGAGCTCAAGCCGGGGGAGAAGCTCATCCTGCTGTGCGGCGCGAACTCCGTGGGCAACGGCGAACAGATGTCGGTGTCCTGGGGCGGGCTGGCCGGCGCGGTCGACCCCGACGACATCATCTACCTGGCCGACGGGGCGATCCGCCTGCGGGTCAAGGCGGTGCGCGAGGCCGATGGCGAGGTCGAGACCGCCGTCGAGATCGGAGGGACCGTGGCCTCGCGCCAGGGACTCAATATCCCCGGCTCGACCCGCGGGCTGCCCGCCGTCCCCGAGGAGGATCTCGACATGCTCCGGTTCGGGGAGTCGATCGGGGTCGACCTGGTCGCGCTGTCGTTCGTGCGCACCGCCGAGGACGTGACGAGCGTCCGCCGGCACACGCGCCTGCCGCTGATCGCCAAGATCGAGAAGCCCCAGGCAGTCGACGCCGCCGAGGAGATCATCCGCGCCGCCGACTGCGTGATGGTGGCGCGCGGCGACCTCGGGATCGAGCTCCCGATCGAGGACGTCCCGATTGTCCAGAAGCAGCTGCTCAGAATCGCCGGCCGGCTCGCGCGCCCGTCGATTACGGCCACGCAAATGCTCGACTCGATGGTCAACTCGTCACGGCCGACGCGCGCCGAGGTCGCCGACGTCGCCAACGCGATCCTCGACGGCACTGATGCGGTGATGCTCTCGCAGGAGACCGCAATCGGCTCGTTCCCGGTGCAGGCCGTGGCGATGATGGCCTCGGTGGCCGAGCGGACCGAGCACACGCTCCCGTACCGGACCTGGAACGAGGAGCGGGTCCGCCGCGACGCCCGCGACCCGGCGTACACGGTCGCCTACAGCATGTGCGCCGCCGCGCGCGATCTACACCTGGCCGCGCTGGTGGTGCCAACGCTGTCGGGGCGCTCGGCCCGGCTGATCTCCGCTCACCGCCCCCAGGTCCCGATCTACGCGCTTTCGCCGGGCAAGGAGACCGTCCGGCGCTGCAGCCTGATGTGGGGGGTGCAGGCCGCGTCGATGCGCCGACACGAGGTCACCGAGGCGCTGATCGCGGACTCGGCCCGCCGCGTGGTCGAGCTCGGCTGGGTCAAGCCGGGGGCGCGCGTCGGGATCACCGCGGGGTTGCCGAGCGGCCGCCCGGGGACCACGAGCCTGATGCAGATCCAGCGGGTGTAAGGGGGGCCGCCTTCGGCGGCGTCCCTGGGGAATCCGCCCCGACGCGTTACGGCTGCGGATGGCGATGCGGCGGATTCCCTTAAGGGAATCCGGCTCCGTCACGTGACGTAGCGCGCACGTTTCGGAGCCGAATTCCCCGGGGTCAGGTACCCCGTCCGGACCGGGTTAGGCGGCCTTCTCGCCGTAGAACTCAGCTTCGAGCTCGCCCAGCTCCGTCGCCGGCGGGTCTTCGTAGAACCACTCGCGGGCGATCCGGTGGAAGTTGCCGCGCGCGTGCAGCTGCGACAGCACCGCGAGCGTCAGCACCTCCATCCGCCGGCCGAAGATGTGGTCGGGTGGCGCGGACTCGTGACGGAGCTGGCCGAAGTACTCAGAGCGTGGATCGCTCATGTCGATCATGACCTGAGTGGCGTAGTTCGGGGTCAGCTCGGTGTACTGATCGACGGTGTACCACGAGGTCGCGGCCCGGAAGTGCGCGAGCACACGCTGCGGATCGAACTTGCCGGGCTCGGGGAAGAAGCCGACCTCTGATCCCAGCCGCATGATCGCGTCGGTGTCTCCCTCGATGATCGCGCGCGCCACCTGGATCTCGAGCTCGACCGCGCCCGGCGGCATCCGCTTGAACAGGCCGAAGTCGTAGAACACCATGCGGCCGTCGTCGAGCAGCATCGAGTTGCCCGGGTGGGGGTCGCCCGAGAACTGGTGGTGGCGGTAGAGGCAGCCGAAGTAGAAGCGGAACAGGATCTCGCCGATCCGGTCGCGCTCCTCGTGGGGGTAGTTCTTGAGGTCCTCGAAGCCGGTGCCCGGGATGAACTCCGAGACCATCACGCGCTCGCGCGAGAGCGAGGTCACGACCTCGGGAATCACGATGAACGGGTGGCCGCGGAAGATGCGCGCGAGCGTGCGCTGATTCTGGGCCTCGAGCTCGTAGTCGAGCTCGTCGTGGATTCGCTCTGAGATCTCGCGGCCGATCGACTGGGGATCGAGGCCGGGCGCGATCCGCTTGGCCAGGCGGAGGATCAGCCCGAGGTTCTGCATGTCCGAGCGGACCGCGGCGGCGACCCCCGGGTACTGGACCTTGACCGCGACCTCGCGCCCGTCTTGAAGGCGGGCCCGGTAGACCTGCCCGATCGAGGCGGCCGCCACCGGCTCCTCGTCGAACTCCGCGAACACCTCCTCGACCGGGTCGTCGAGCTCCTCCTCGATCACCTTGCGCATCTCCTTGAACGTGACCGTCGGGGCCGCATCGCGGAGCGCGGCGAGCTTGTGCTGGAACTCCTCGCGGTATTCGTCGGGCACGAGGCCGACGTCGAGGAACGACAGCACCTGCCCGAGCTTCATCGCCGCGCCCTTCATCGTGCCGAGCGCGGTCACGATCTGCTCGGCGGCCTCGACCTGACGCTTCTCGAGCGCGACGCTGCGCCCCTCCTTGGTGCGCGCGACATTGGCCGCTCGGGTGCCCGCCTGGCGGATCGCTTGCCCTGCGGCCAGTCCCCCGATCCTGGCTGTGCGCCCCACGCGTGAGGTGGGGATCTTGTCCTTCGCCACTGACTTAGATGCTATCCGCCGCTCTCAACGGCGCCGCTCCACACGCGATCCGGGGACGATGTCGTCCGATCCGTCGGGCCATCGGACCCAGGCCTTGTGACCGCCGTCGTAGTCGTCGCCGAGCAGGATCAGCGTCGCCGGTTCGCCGAGCGCCGTGCACGGCTCGTCGCCCTCGGGGTCGAGCCCGCGCCAGATCCGCACGAACCGGTTGTGCTCGAGCTCCTGCGCCACGGTCGTCGGGTCGGTGTGGCCGGGGTGGATGTGGGTGTCGGGCGGAAGCTTCAGCAGCTTCTCCATGATCGAGTCCTTGAGGTCGGCGTACGAGGTCGCGCCGGGCGCCCGTACTCCGCCGACCGAGCCCTTGAACAGCGTGTCGCCGGTGAACACGTCGGTGCCGCCGACAAGCAGTGACAGCATCCCGGCGGTGTGGCCGGGCGTGTGGATCGGCTCGATCTCGAGCGCGCCGCTCTGGACCATGCTCCCGGGCTCCATCGTGCCGGTCGCCGACGGGACGCGGTCGCGCTCGAGCGCGTGGATCAGCACGGGGGTTCCGGGGTGGCGCTCGAGCACCCGATCGACCTCGGAGACGTGGTCGTGGTGGTTGTGGGTGAGCAGAATGTGGGTCAGCGTGAGCTGGCCGCGCTTCAGGTAATCGAGCAGCGGCGCCACCGGTCCGCCGGCGTCGATCATCACCGCGTGCCCGCCCGGCTCGTCGGCCACAACGTAGGTGTTGGACAGGAAGTCGTCATTCATGGAGCGCTCAACGATCACGTCGAGCAGCGTACTCTTACGCGCCATGAGCCTCCTCCATACCTGCTACCGAATCACCGACGTCGATCGTTCGGTCGCGTTCTACGAGGCACTGGGCTTCGAGGAGCGTCGCCGGGCGCCGATCCGCGACGAAGCGATCAACGTGTTCATGAGCCTGCCCGACGACGGCCCCGAGCCGCGGCTCGAGCTCACGTTCAACTACGGCCGCGACGAGCCGTACGACATCGGCACGGGTTACGGCCACATCGCGATCAGCACCGACGACATGGACGGCGCGCTCGAGCGGCTCAAGGGCCAGGGAATCGAGCCCGAGCGCCCGCCCTACACGATCCGCGAGGGCGGCAACCGGCTGTGTTTCGTTCGCGATCCGGACAACTACCGGATCGAGATCGTGGAGCGGTAGCCTAGAAGCCTCGATGGCGGACCCGAGCAAGATCGCCAAGCTGCTGCAGCAGGTCGCCATGGGCGTCAACGCCCACGACCGCGAGAACCCCGACCACCACACGTGGGGAATCGGCATGGCGCACTTCGACATCGAGCGACTCGGCCTCGACGAGGGCGAGGAGCTGATCCCGGGCATCGTCCTGCAGGCCGACGGCGGGCAGACCGGCCAGTTCCGCATCCTCTGCGACGGCCAGCACGACCAGGGTGAGGTCGAAGAAGAGGAAGAGGTCATCGACGCGGTCGCGAGCGAGGAGCTCGCCGAGCCGCTTCAGGCGCCGGGCCCGGCTCCCCGGGTGCGGCCGCCCTTCTAACGATCGGAGGGGCGGCGGCCGTGTGCGGTTTTGCCGGAGAGCTCAGTTTTGTAGGCGCTGCGGACCGTTCGGCCGTCGAGCGAATGGCCGAGACGATGCAGAGTCGTGGCCCCGACGGCGACGGAGCGTGGGCCATGGATGCCGTGGCCCTCGCCCATCGGCGCCTGAAGATCATCGACCTCTCCGCCGCCGGCGATCAGCCGATGGTCGACGAACAGCTGGGACTGACGATCGTCTTCAACGGCTGCATCTACAACCACCAAGATTTGAGGCGCGAGCTGGAACGCGACGGCTATCGGTTCTTTTCGCACAGCGACACCGAGGTGATCCTGAAGGCCTACGACCGCTGGGGCGACCGGTGCGTCGAGCGGCTGTTCGGGATGTTTGCCTTTGCGGTGTTCGATCACGGCCGGGGCCGGCTCACCCTGGCGCGCGACCGGCTCGGCATCAAGCCGCTCTACCTCACCCAGGGTCGAGACTCCGTCCGGTTCGCTTCGACGCTTCCGGCGCTGCTGGCGGGAGGCGGCGTCGACACGGACATCGACCCTGTCGCGCTACATCACTTCTTCAGCTGGCACGGGGTCGTCCCGGCTCCGTACACGATCCTGAAGGGGGTGCGCAAGCTCGCGCCCGCCACCGTGATGACCGTCGAGGCGGACGGGAAAAGCGCCGCCCACACGTACTGGTCCGCCGATTACAGCAGCCGTCCCGAGCGCGCCGGATGGTCGGAGGAGGATTGGGCGAGGGAGGTGCTGGGGGCGCTCGAGACCGCGGTGCGGCGGCGCATGGTCGCCGATGTGCCGGTGGGCGTGCTGCTGTCCGGCGGTCTCGACTCGAGCCTGATCGTGGGGCTGCTTGCGCGCTCGGGTCAGGAGGGACTCGCCACGTTCAGCGTCGGGTTTGACGACGTCGGTGAGCGCGAAGGCAATGAATTTCGCTACTCCGACGTGATCGCCGAGGCCTTCCAGACCGATCACCACAAGATCCATGTGCCGACCGACCGGATGCTCCCGGCCCTGGACGGCGCGATCGCTGCGATGAGCGAGCCGATGGTCTCGCACGATGCGGTTGCCTTCTACCTGCTCTCGCAGGAGGTGTCGAAGTCGCTGAAGGTGGTGCAGTCGGGGCAGGGAGCCGACGAGGTCTTTGCGGGTTACTCGTGGTATCCGCCGCTCCTGGACGCCGACGGGAGCGGGGTCGACTGCTACGTGGCCGAGTTCTTCGACCGTCCCGCGGCCGAGTTCAGCGAGATGCTCACTCGGGACTACATGCTCGACGGCGATCCGAGCCGCGCCTTCGTCGAGGAGCACTTCGGCCGGCCCGGCGCCGGCGAACCGATCGACCGCGGGTTACGGCTGGACACCGAGATCATGCTCGTCGACGACCCGGTCAAGCGGGTGGACAACATGACCATGGCGTGGGGGCTCGAGGCGCGCACGCCCTTCCTGGACCACGAACTGGTCGAGCTGGCGGCAGCCTGTCCTGCCCAGTTCAAGCTCGCCCACGGTGGCAAGGGCGTGTTGAAGACGGCGGCGCGGAGCGTCGTGCCAGAAGTCGTGATCGATCGCCCCAAGGGCTACTTTCCCGTGCCGGCGCTGTCCAGTCTCGAAGGGGCCACGCTCGAGCTGGTTCGCGCCGCGCTGGATGAGTCCTCGATCCGCGCCCGCGGGCTGTTCCGCCCCGAGCACGTGCGCACGTTGCTGAGCGCGCCAAACGCTCACCTCACCACGCTCGAGGGATCGAAGCTGTGGCAGCTGGCGCTGCTGGAGCTGTGGTTGGAGTCCCATGGCATTTGATGGTGAGCCGTTCCGCGAGGAGGGCGAAGACGGGGCGCCGCGTCCCGGTTACGCGGAGCTGTTCGGGGCTCTCGCGGGTGTCGATCTCGCCGAGCTGACGGCGCGGGTCAACCGGAACCTAGCCGAGCGCAACGTGACCTTCGGCAGCAGCCCCTTCGTCATCGATCCGATTCCGCGCATCATCACCTCCGCCGAGTGGGAGCAGCTGACGGCCGGACTGGGCCAGCGTGCGCGGGCGCTGAACCATTTCCTTCTCGACGCCTACGGCGCTCAGCGCATCGTCGATGCGGGCATCGTACCGGGCGAAGCCATTCACGAGGCCGAGGGCTTCGAACCGGATCTCGCTGGACGCCTCCCGTCCGCCTCGCCACCAGCCGCCATCGTCGGCTTCGATGTCGTGCGTGAGCCGTCGGGCCGGTTCCTGGTCCTCGAGGACAACGTCCGCACCCCTTCCGGATTCGAATACGCCCTGGCGGCTCGAGCCGCCTTGGCCGAGCATCTGCCGTCGGGCTGCCCGGTCCCGCGAGCGGTCGACCCGATCACGGGCGAGTTGCTCGCCAGGGTCATGCAAGCTGCCGTTCCGGATGGCCGGAGCGATCCTACGATCGTGATACTGACGGACGGGCCGTCGAACGTCGCCTACTCCGAGCATTCGCGGGCGGCCGCTCGGATCGGCGTACCACTGGTCACGCTCGATCAGCTCGAGCCGAAGGGTGACGAGCTGTACGCAGAGCTCGAGAACGGCGAGACCCGGCGCGTTGACGCCCTCTACCGCCGGTGCGACGAGGACCGCGTGCGCGACGAGCGCGGCGAGCTCACCGAAGTGGCCCGAGCGGTGCTGGGTCCCTGGCTCAGCGGCAACCTCGGTCTCGTCAACGCCTTCGGCAACGGCCTCGCCGACGACAAGCTCGTCCACGGCTACGTCGACGACTTCGTCCGCTTCTACTTGGGGCAAGAGCCGTCCGTACCGTCGGTTCCGACGCACGACTTCGGGCGATCCGCCGACGAACAGGAGACGAAGGACCGGTTGCGAGAGCATGTCGTCAAGCCGCGCCACGGTCACGGCGGCACGGGCGTCGTGATCGGCCCGCAGGCGACAGGCCCTGAGATCGAGGAGCTCGCCGGCGAGGTGGCGCGGCGGCCGCAGAACTACATCAGCCAGCCCACCATCTCACTCTCGTCCCATCCCACGGTGATCGACGATCACCTGGAGCCACGCCACGTCGACCTGCGCGTGTTCGCGTTCTCCGGGGCACAGATCGCGTTCATGCCCGGGGGCCTCAGCCGGGTCGCGCTGGAGAAGGACAAGCTGATTGTCAACTCCTCTCAGAGCGGCGGCGGCAAGGACACCTGGGTCCTGTGACCTACTCGATCGTCGCGCGCGATCCGGACACTGGCGAACTCGGCGTCGCCGTCCAGTCGCACTGGTTCTCGGTCGGCTCGATCGTGACCTGGGCCCGCCCGGGGATCGGCGCCGTCGCCACGCAGGCCAACGCGGACCCGGGCTACGGCCCGCAACTGCTCGATCTTCTCGCCGCGGGCGTGCACGCCGAGCAGGCGCTGGCGACGCTCGTCGCGAATGACCCCGCCGGCGACTCGCGACAGGTCGCGGTCGTCGACGCGGCGGGTCATGTTGCGGCCCATACCGGCCTGACCTGCATGGCCTACGCCGGTCACATCACCGGCGAGGGCGTCTCCTGCCAGGCGAACATCATGGCCACCGAGCGAGTCTGGCCGGCGATGCTCGAAGCCGCCGGCGCCGCCGGCGCCGCCGGCGGCTCGCTCACCCGCCGGCTGCTCGCCGCGCTCGACGCTGCCGAGCGCGAGGGGGGCGATCTGCGCGGACGGCAGTCGGCGGCGATCCTGGTCGTCGCTCCCGACGCCGAGCCGTGGGAGACCGTCGTGTCGCTCCGAGTCGAGGACCACGCCGAGCCGCTGCCCGAGCTCAGGCGGCTGGTGGATCTCAACGACGCGTACAAGTTGGCCGGGCAGGGCGACGAGCTTCTGAACTCAGGCCACGACGACGAGGCCGCGCGCTTGTACGTCGACGCGAGCGCGCGCGCTCCCGGGAACCACGAGCTGCTGTTCTGGGCCGGGCTTGGCAAGGCCCACGCCGGCGACCTGGACGCCGGCGTTGCCGATGTCCGGGCGGCGATCGAGGTCCAGCCGAACTGGCGCGAGATGCTCCGCCGGCTGCCTCCGGACGCCGTGCCCTCGGCGGCCGCCGTGCTGGCGCGCCTCGGCGACGATTAGCCTCGCGAGCTGGATGGGGTTTCACAAAGGAGCTCGGCCAGCCCCTGAGGGGTCAGCCGGTCCTTGGGGATGAACCCGCGCACCGGCGCGCTCGCGAGGCGCTCGCCGTAGCTCGCGGCGTCGCTGCTCGACGTCAGCACCACCGCGGGCGGCGGGTTGCGCCAGGCGAGCAGCTCGGCGACCGCGATCCCGTCGAGTCCCGGCAGCCGGACGTCGAGCAGCACCACGTCGGGATGAGTGTCGGCCGCGGCCGCGAGCGCGGCCTCGCCGTCCGCCACCTCGGCCACGACCTCGAGGCCGGCGCCCTCCACGACCAACCGTGCGACCGCGCGGAACTCCGGGTGGTCATCGACGATAAGTGCGGTACGCGCACACACGTGCGCCTAGCTTACGATACGAGACGCCTCGTATCGCACCGTTGCAGTATCTAAGGCCGCAACTTGCACCAATGATCCGTAACGTACGCGCCGTGGTCTCGACGGGTCCTGAGGACCGCGCGCGGGCTCCGGCCTCCCGCGGTCGGGCGCGAGACCCTGAGCTCGACGACGCGATCACGACGGCGACCACATCGCTGCTCGAAGAGCGGGGCTTCGCCGGATTGACGATCGAGGCGATCGCGCGCCGCGCCGGCGTGGCGAGAGCGACCGTCTACCGCCGCTGGCCGAATCTCGATGCCCTGCTGGCGCACGTGCTGCGCGACGTCGTGCACGAGATCCCGATTCCGGACCGCGGGCACGTGCGCGACGACCTGATCGCGATCCTCGAAGACCAGCTGGCCGTGGTCAAGCGGGACGCCGCGAAGCTCTATCCGAGCCTCGGCGTACAGGCCAAGACCGATCCGGGCGCCCGGAAGGCGGCCGTCGACCTGATGGAACATCGCCGAACGGCCGTGTCCACCGTGCTGCGCCGCGGCGTCGATCGTGGCGAGATCCGGGCCGATGTCGACCTCGATCTCGCGTTCTTCCTCGTCTGGGGGCCGGTCTACTACCGGTTCCTGTTCGCCTTGGCGAGCCGCGCGCAGATCGAGCCGGAGTTCATCTCAAAGCTCGTCAACGCCGTGCTCGCGAGTATCGGAACAGCCGGCTAGCCAGGACCGGGGCCGCGGGCCGAGCGCTTGCGCACCTGCTCCGCGCGCTGGCGCTTCTGCTGCTCGCGCATGGCATCGCGCTGGCGGTTCTGCTCGTCCCGCTGGCGCTTCTGCTGCTCGCGCATCCCCCCGCGGCCGTCCTCGCGCATCAGACGCCACGCGCTCCGCGCCTGCCTGAGCGTCTTGACGACCTGATCGCGGGCGTCCTCGGCCGCCCTGGCGGCGTCAACCAACTGCTGACGCGTGCGGCGGCCGTGGGTGAGCAGGTTGAACGACCACAGCCCGGTCTCGAGCAGCCGGGCAGCTCGCTCGAGGTCGGCGTAGACCGCGTCTCGCAACTCGCGGCCGCGCAGGCCCTCCTCGATCCACCGCACGCGGGACTCGAACGCGACCTCGCTGAGGCCGGTCAGCGCGCGGGCCGCGATCATCGGCTCGGGATCACGCGGATCGACCTCGGCCCGTGCCGCAAGCTCCTCGCGCGCCACGGTCACGATGCGGCTGTACATGTCTCCCCATGCCGCTCGCAGCGCCGGCGTCGACTCGATCAGCTCGCCGAACCGCGGAAGGAACTCGACGAGCTCATCCGGGACCGTGTCGAACATCTCCATGTCCCGCTTCATCGCCCGCAGAACCGTCTCGGTCAGCGATTCGTTCGGCGGTCGCTCCCGGAGCATCCGCGCGACGCTCTCGACCGCCTCGTCGGCCCAGTCGAGGACCATCGACTCCTTCGTCGGGAAATAGTTGAAGATCGTCTTCTCGGACACGCCGACGATCTCGGCGATCGCCGACACCTTGACGTTGTCGAACCCCTGGGTGGCGAACATGAACGTCGCGACGTCCGAGATCCGCTGTCGCGTCATGCGCCGCTTGCGCTCGCGCAGCCCTTCGTCGGGGTGGCGGCGTGCCTCGACTGCCTCCTGAGCCCGGCGCGCGCGGCGGAAGGACTCGGCCAGCTCCTCGCCGAGCTCCGCGACCAGCAGCTGGTTGAAGCGAGCCTCGCCGAACGCCTCGTCCTCGAGGGGGAGATCGGTGGTCGGCTCGTTGTCCGATGCGTCGTGTGGCGCAGGCTCGATCACGCTCCAAAGGATAACCGCGAAATTTTCAGTTGCAGAATTTTTTCAGTGACTGTAGACTTCTCGGCATGCAACAGATACCAGCGATTGAAACCAAGGGACTGACCAAGCGCTTTGGCGAATTTACGGCGGTCGCGGATCTCGACCTGCGAGTCGACACCGGAACCGTCGTGTCGCTGCTCGGACCGAACGGCGCCGGCAAGACCACGACCGTGCGCATGCTCGCGACCCTGTCGCGTCCGGACTCGGGATACGCCCGCGTCGCCGGCCACGATGTCGTCCACGAGGCGGCACAGGTCCGCCGGGTGATCTCACTGACCGGCCAGTTCGCCGCGCTCGACAAGAACCTCACCGCGCGCGAGAACCTCGTGCTGATGGCGCGACTGCGCGGGCTGGGCCGCCGCGAGGCGGTCGCGGTCACCGAGCAGCTGATCGAGCGATTCGCGATCGAAGAGTTCCGCAACCGGCTGGTCAAGAACCTGTCCGGCGGCGAGCGTCGGCGCGTTGACCTTGCCGCCGGCCTGATCGAGACTCCGCACGTCCTCGTGCTCGACGAGCCGACGACCGGGCTCGACCCGCGCAGCCGCCAGGTCGTGTGGTCGACGATCCGCGCGCTCGTGGACGAGGGCGTGACGCTTCTGCTGACGACCCAGTACCTCGAGGAGGCAGATGCGCTCGCCGATCGCGTCGTGCTGATCGACCGCGGCCGCGAGGTCGCGGCGGGCACACCGGCGCAGCTCAAGGCGCAGGTTGGAGCGCAGCGGGTCGACGTGATCGCGGCCGACGCCTCCGAGTTCGAACGGCTCGGCTTGCTGCTCGGCCCGCGCTTCGACATCTCCGAGTCGTCCGAGCAGCGGACCGTGTCGGTCGCTGCCCCGGACGAGGCGGAGGACCTGGCGCGCGTGGCCGCGGTAGTCGCGCAGGCCGGGATCGCCGTCGACGAGATCGCGCTCCGGCGGCCGACGCTCGACGACGCCTTCCTCGCGCTCACCGGTCACCCGGCGCACGAGGAGACCCAAGTGAACGAATCCCAACCGACGGAGGTGGCCGCATGAGCGCCATCGCAGCTCCCGCTCCGGGGCCCGCGCCGGCCGCCGCCGGCACGCGAGCCGGCGCGGCGATCCAGTTCATCCGCGACACCGCGCTGCTGACCGTCCGCAGCCTGCGGGCGATCCCGCGCGTGCCCGAGCGCCTGCTCGATGTCACGATCCAGCCGATCGTCTTCATCCTGCTGTTCCTGTACGTGTTCGGATCGGCGATCCACGTGCCGGGGGTGAGCTACAAGGACTACCTGTTCCCGGGGATCATCGGACAGTCGCTCGCGTTCGGGATCATCGGCGCCGGCGTCGCCACTTCCCACGACATGACCGAGGGTGTGATCGACCGCTTCCGGTCGATGCCGATCAGCAGGCTGTCGATCATCACCGCGCAGGTGATGGGCCAGTTCTGCGAGCAGTTGCTGGGCCTCACGATCGTCGTGGTGTTCGGGCTGATCCTCGGGTGGGACCCACACCTGACCGCGCCCCACACGATCGAGCTGATCGGGCTGATGTTGCTCGGGATGCTCGCGTTCACGTGGATGGGCGTCCTGCTCGGGATGTTGGTTCGCTCGCCCGACGCGATGCAGGGCGTGGGCTTCATCGTGATCTTCCCGCTCGCGTTCCTGGCCGGGACGTTCGTGCCGATCGCCGGCATGGACGCGGTGCCGCGCGCGATCGGCCAGTGGGATCCGATCTCGGCCCTGGTCGGCAGCGTGCGCGGTCTCACCGAGGGCGTGCACTCGAGCGGGTCGTGGCAGCTCGTCCATCCCGAGCTCGCGATGGCCCTGTGGTGCCTGCTGATCATCGGCGTGTGCGTGCCGCTGGCGCTGCGGCGGTTCAACCGGACGCTCGCGGCCTGACCGGCTCCCGTCACCCGTCACCCGTGACCTGGGACCGTGCTGGATAATCCGCCAACACGGCGGGTTTTCCAGCACGCCTCGCTGCGGGGACTACTCCGCGTATGGATCGATCAGCACTCCCGGGTTGAGCAGCCCGCCCGGATCGACCGCCGCCTTGGCTCCGCGGAGCGCGGCGGCGAACGGCTCGGGGCGCTGGCGGTCATACCACGGACGGTGCGTGCGCCCGATCGCGTGGTGGTGGGTGATCGTGCCGCCGCCGGCGATCACCGCCTCCGAGGCGGCGCGCTTGAGCTCGGCCCACTGCTCGAGCTCGCCCCCGCGTCGGGCGGGCGCGAGGATCGTGTAGTACGCCGCGGGACCGTCCGGATACACGTGGGTGAAGCGGCACGTCACGGTGCCGCCACCGCACACGTCGCCGAGCGCGCTGGTGACCGCCGCTATCACCCGGTCGTGGAACGCCGGGAAGCGCTCCCAGGTGATTGCGGTCTCGAAGGTCTCCGACAGCACCCCGATCGCTACGAACACATCGCGGAGGTACGGAGCGCGGAGAAACGCCTGGCGCCAGCTGCCGACCGCCTCGCGGTCGCCGGACCCGCGGCGCTCCCACGTCCCGCCGTGGTCGCCGCAGATCTCGAGCGCCGTGGTCATCCAGCTCTCGACGTCGTGATCGGCCGACTCGAACCCAAGCACGAGCAGCGCGTGCGACCCGTCGCCGGCGCCGGTTACCTCGGCCTCGCGGGCATCGATCAGGCGGCAGTTCGCCGGATAGAGCCCGGACTGCGACAAAGCCCTCACCGCTTCCGTCCCGGCGCTGAAGTCGGCAAACCGCACCGGCGCCGAGGCGCGATGCGTCGGCCGCGGGCGGACCCTGACCCACGCCTCGGTAATCACTCCGAGCGCACCCTCCGAGCCGATCAGCATCCGGTCGGGCGAGACTCCGGCGCCCGAGCCCGGTAGCCGGCGCGACTCCCACACGCCGATCGGCGTCAGCGCCCGCACGGACTCGACGAGGTCATCGATGTGCGTGTAGAGCGTCGCGAAGTGACCCCCGGCGCGCGTGGCGATCCATCCCCCGAGCGTCGAGAACTGAAACGACTGCGGGAAGTGGCGCAGCGTGAGCCCGTGCGCGCCGAGCTGCTGCTCGAGTACGGGTCCGGTGGCGCCGGCCTGGATCCGCGCCGACAGCGACACGCGGTCGACCTCGAGCACCCGATCGAGCGCCTTGAGATCGATCGTCACGACCCCCGCGTACCCCTCGCAGCCGGCCGCCTCGACGCCTGCGACCACGCTCGTCCCGCCGCCGAACGGGATCACGGCCGCGCGCGCCGACAGCGCCCAGTCGAGCACGGCCTGCAATTCGGCCTCGTCGCGCGGGCGCGCGACCACGTCCGGCGGATGGTCGAAGCGGCCGCGGAACGCGCGCACGACGTCGACGTACGACCGGCCGTAGCAGTGGAGCGCCCGCTCGTAGTCGCCGGTCGAGCAGACAGCCGCGAGCGGGTCAGGCGGCCGCAACCGCGGCGCCGGCAGCGACACGTCCGACAGCGGGACCGGCGACTCCGGATCGGGCGACCCGAACCCGAGGCGGCCGCTGAGGAACTCCGCTGCGTCTCGCACCTCCTCGAGCGAGGGCTGCTCGTCCTCGTAGCCCCATCCCCAGTGCTTGAGTCGCCGCGGCACAGATACCGACCCTACCCAGGCAGGTACCGTGTGTCCCGTGGCGGTGTCAGCTGGCGTACTCGCCCGTGGCCCCTGGGATCCCGACCAGGTGGCGGTCGCGTGGCGTCCCGATCCGTTCGTGCCGCCGGGCGAGGCGACCGACGCCGCGGACGTCGCGCTCGACGCGCTCCGTCGGCGCGGCTCCCCAAGCTACGACGGGCTCGCGGCGCGGCTCGTCGACTTCGAGTCCGCGCCCGACCGGCTGTCGCTCGAGCTCCAGCCCGCCCGCTGGGCGCTCCGCCTGATCCCCGCCGGCGCGGCCCAGAGCCTGTCGATCCTGTGCCTGGTGCGCGCCGCCGACGGTCGCTGGCTCGCGGGGCGCCGCGCGCAGTGGGTGGCGTCATGGGAGGGAAGATGGGCGCTCGGCGCCGGCGGGTCGGTCGAGGTCGACGAGAACCCGGCCGACACGATGAGCCGCGAGCTCCGCGAAGAGTGGTCGGTCGAGCCCGAGCGGCTTCAGATCGAGGCGCTCGTGCTGTTGCCGAGCGAGCTCGTGCTGCTGGTCGGAGTGGCGTGGCTGGCCGACGGCGCGACCGTCACGCCCGACCACGAGCACGACGAGTTCGCCTGGTGGCCGAACGACCTCGAGCGCTGGCCGGGCGAGGGGGACGAGCCGCTGCGGCGGCTCGCCGGGCTGGTCTCGGGCTGATGCCGGCGCTCGCCGACCGCTCTGCGCTGACAACCCGCTCCCGGTTCACGCGCGTCGTCACGTTCGGGCGACTCGAGGTGCTCTCGTTCTGCCACTCGTGCGTGTACACGGCGCTGCTGATCTGCGCGTTCGCGCTGCACAACCCACAGCCGGAGACGTTCATCTTCGGGTTGGCGCACGGTCTGCTCTGGATCGGGATGTCGCTGGTGTGCATCGCGGCCGCCCGCATGCGGGTGATCCCGTACTGGCTGGCCGTCACCGTCGCCGTGCTCGGCGGGCTCGGGCCGTTTGCAGGCACGATCGGCTTCATCGTCGAGCAGCGCCGCCGTGGTCAGAGGGCCGTTTCCAGGCTACCCTTGGAAGTAGATGGCAGTCAGTAGCAGCACTGTCCAGGTGGTGATGCCGGCGATGGGCGATTCCGTCGCCGAGGGGACGGTGCTCGAATGGCATAAACAGGTCGGGGACTCTGTCCAGGCCGAAGAGACGCTCGTCGAGATCTCGACCGACAAGGTCGACGCCGAGGTCCCCGCGCCCGCCTCCGGGACGGTCGTAAAGATCCACGCCGGCGAGGGCGAGACGGTCTCCGTCGGAGCCGTGCTCGCCGAGATTTCGACCAACGGTGGCGGTGCCTCAGACGCGGTGTCGATGCCGGTCTCGGCCGAGTCGCCACCGGTGACCCCTGAGGAGGCCGCGGCCGGCGCGGCCACCGAGGCCGAAGGTGTCGAGGCCACCCAGGCGTCAACCGGCGGCCTGATCGACATCGTCACGCCCACCGGAGGCGAGTCGGTCACCGAAGGGACGATCATCGAGTGGTCGGTGAAGGTCGGCGACGTCGTCAAGCAGGGCGACACGGTCGTCGAGATCTCGACCGACAAGGTCGACATGGAGCTTCCCGCGCCGGCGTCCGGAACGATTGCGGAGATTCTCGCCGACGACGGGCAGACGGTGAGCGTCGGGCAGGTGATCGCACGGATGACCGCCTCGGCCGGCACTACCAATGGCGCCGCCGCGCCGACCGCGGCACCTACTGCGTCGGCGACCACGGCGCCCGCCATCGACAGCGGCGCGAACATCTCTCCGGTGGCGCGCCGGATCGCGGCCGAGCAGGGCGTCGACGTGAACGGTCTGCACGGCACCGCGCGAGGCGGGCGGATCACGAAGGCCGACGTGCTCGCAGCGACCGCCGGCAACGGCGTGGCCGCCGCCCCGGCGCCGGCGCCCGCCAAGCCCGCGAGCGCGCGGCTGATCAAGGGCGGCGCGGCCGCGCTCGCCCGATATATGGACGAGAGCCGTTCGATCCCGACCGCGACCTCGTTCCGCACGCTGACGGTCACCGCGCTCGCGGGACGGCGCGAGCAGCTCAAGCAGGCCGGCCACCGGGTCTCGTTCACGCACCTGATCGCGTACGCGATCGCGCGCGTCGCCACCGACGACATGGCGGTGATGGCCAACCACTTCGCCGAGATCGACGGCAAGCCCCACCGGATCGACGACGGCGCCTGCAACCTCGGGCTCGCCGTGGACGTCGAGAAGAAGGACGGCACCCGCACGCTGATGGTGCCGGTCATCCGGGACGCCGGTGGGAAGAACTTCAAGGAGTTCCTGGACGCGTACAACGCACTCGTCGAGAAGGCGCGGACGAACACGCTGACCGCCGACGACCTGACCGGCGGGAACATCTCGCTCACCAATCCCGGCGGGATCGGCACGATCGCGTCGGTCCCGCGTCTGATGGTCGGCCAGGGCACGATCGTCGCCACCGGCTCGATCGCATACCCGCCCGGGCTCGGGGCGATCGGTGAGGCGATCGGCGCGGAGAAGGTCATGACGATGACCTCGACTTATGACCACCGGATCATCCAGGGCGCCGAATCGGGACGGTTCCTCCAGCGAATCGAGGCGCTGCTCCAGGGCCATGAAGGCTTCTACGACCGCGTGTTCGCCGACCTCGGCGTGGCGCTCGGGCCGCTGGCGCCGGCGCCCGAAGCGCGGGCGATCACGCCGCCGGCGGGCGTACCCGCGATCGCGGCCGCCCCGGCGGTCGTCGACGAGGAACTGATGCAGGCGGTGCAGGCGGCGACGTCGCTGCTCAAGGCCCACCGTACCCACGGGCACCTCGCGGCCAAGCTCGACCCGCTCGGCCGGGAGCCCGAGGGCGACCCCGCGCTCGACCCGGTCCCGCTCGGGCTCACGCCGGAGCTGATGGAGCGCATCCCCGCGCGGATCCTGCGGATGTACGTCTCCGGTCAGACGCTCGCCGAAGCGCTGCCCCACCTCCGCGAGACCTACTGCGGGCCGATCGCGTACGAGATCGAGCACATCGCCTCGCATCGCCAGCGGCTGTGGCTGCGCGAGGCGATCGAGTCGGGCAAGTTCCGCTCGCCGCTCGCGACCGACGAGCAGAAGACGCTGCTCCGCCGGCTGACCGAGGTCGACGCGCTCGAGCGGTTCATGCACAAGGCCTACCTCGGGCAGAAGCAGTTCTCGATCGAGGGTCTCGACATGACGGTCCCGATGCTCGACGAGCTGATCCAGCTCGCCGCGACGCGCGGCGCCCGCGAGGTCGTGATCGGGATGGCGCATCGCGGCCGGCTGAACGTGCTGGCCCACAACCTCGGCCGCCCGTACGACTCGATCTTCGCCGAGTTCGAGGGGTCCTCGACGCTCGAGCCGATCACCACGATCCCGCAGGGCGGCACCGGCGACGTCAAGTACCACCACGGCGCCCAGGGCTCGTATCAGCTCCCGAGCGGCGAGTCGATCATCGTCCGCCTCGAGTCGAATCCTTCGCATCTGGAGTTCGTGGCGCCGGTCGCGGCCGGCGCGACGCGCGCGGCCCAGACGACCCGTCAGGGTCCGCACGCGCACCGCGAGACCAACGCGGCGGTGCCGGTGATCATCCACGGCGACGCCGCGTTCCCGGGCCAGGGCGTGGTGGCCGAGACGCTCAACCTCCAGGCGATCGACGGCTACACGGTCGGCGGCACCATCCACATCATCCAGAACAACCAGGTCGGGTTCACGACCGATCCGGACGATTCGCGCTCGACCCACTGGGCGTCCGATCTGGCCAAGGGCTACGACGTTCCGATCATCCACGTCAACGCCGACGACGTCGCGGCCTGCATCAGCGCGGTCCGGCTGGCGTTCGCGTTCCGCCAGGAGTTCGGGCACGACGTGCTGATCGACCTGATCGGCTATCGCCGCTTCGGTCACAACGAGGCCGACGAGCCCGCCTACACCCAGCCCGAGATGTACCAGGTGATCAAGAAGCATGCACCGGCGCGGGAGCTGTTCGCGCGGGCGCTGATCGAGCAGGGGGTCGTCACCGAGCAGGAGTCGACCGAGCTGACCGACGACGTCTGGGAGGTCCTCACCGAGCAGCACCAGCGGCTCAAGGCGAAGATCGCCGCGGGCAAGGAGAGCGAGCACGCCACCGGCGAGTACGAGCTCGATCGCACGCCCTCGCCCGAGGTCAGGACCGCGGTCTCGGCCGAGCGCCTGCGCGTGCTCAACGACGAGCTGCTGGCGGTGCCCGACGGGTTCACGATCCACCCCAAGCTCGTGCGCCAGCTCGAGCAGCGCCGCGAGGTGTTCGAGACCGGCGAGGGCGGGATGGTGTGGGCGCATGCCGAGGCGCTCGCGTACGCCTCGCTGCTGACCGAGGGGATCCCGATCCGCCTCACCGGCCAGGACACCGAGCGCGGCACGTTCAGCCAGCGCCACCTCGTCCTGCACGATCCGAAGACCGGCCAGGAGCACTGCCCGATCCAGCACCTGCCGGGGGCACTCGCGCCGATGGAGCTCCACAACAGCCCGCTGTCCGAGATGGGCTGCCTCGGGTTCGAGTACGGCTACTCGCAGGAGGCGCCCGAGACGCTCGTGCTGTGGGAGGCGCAGTTCGGCGACTTCTCCAACGGCGCGCAGGTGATCATCGACCAGTTCATCGTCTCCGGGCTGGCCAAGTGGGGCCAGACCTCAAGGCTCACCCTGCTGCTGCCGCACGGCTACGAGGGCTCGGGGCCCGAGCACTCCTCGGCACGGCTCGAGCGGTTCCTCCAGCTGGCGGCCGAGGGCAACATCCGCGTGGCGAACCCGACCACGCCGGCGCAGTACTTCCACCTGCTCCGCCGGCAGGCCAGGGTTGCCAAGCAGCGTCCGCTCGTGGTCATGACGCCGAAGAGCCTGCTCCGCCTGCCGCAGGCGACGAGCCGCGTGGCCGAGCTATCGGAGGACCGCTTCCAGCCGGTGCTGGCGGAGCCCGAACACGACCGCTCGCAGGTCCGGCGGCTGATCCTGTGCAGCGGCAAGCTCTACTACGAGCTCGCCGGCCACGAGATGCGGGGCGACAACCCGTACGTCGCGATCGGCCGCGTCGAGCTGCTCTATCCATTCCCGCAGGCCGAGATCCTGGCGCTGGCCGAAAGCTACCCGGCGCTCGAGGAGGTTGTGTGGGTCCAGGAGGAGCCGCGCAACATGGGCGCGCGCGCCTTCATGGGTCCGCGGCTGATGCAGATCCTCCCGGCGCACCTCAAGTTCGGCTACATCGGGCGTCCCGAGCGCGCCGCGTCGGGGGAGGGCTACCCGGTCGCCCACGCCAACGAGCAGAACCGCATCATCACGACCGCGCTCAACGTCGGCGAAGCGGTGTCGCAGTACCCGCGCAAGCTGCCCGGCGAACGCTAGCCCCGCGCAAGCGGGGTCCAATTACCAGCAGGTTTTCACCCTCGCCGCGCGTTTCTGGCACCCTGTCCCCATCGGCTTTCGCAGAGACGGATCCAAGAGGGACAACTCACGACGCCACCTCGCGCCGGCGCTCGGCGTGCACGACATGGCGATCGATCTCGGCACCGCCAACACGCTCGTGTACGTGGGGGGCCGGGGGATCGTCGTGTCCGAGCCGTCGGTCGTCGCCTCAGATGTGGACACCGGCGAGGTCCATGCGGTCGGCGCCGACGCCGAGCGGATGATCGGCCGCACGCCGGCGACGATCGCGGCCACGCGCCCGCTCCGCCACGGCGTGATCGCGGACTTCGAGGTCACCGAGCAGATGCTGCGGTACTTCATCCGCAAGGTGATCGACCGCCGGATGGCCCACCCCGATTGATCGTGTGCGCGCCGTCAGGCGTCACCGAGGTCGAGAAGCGTGCCGTCGAGGAGGCGTCGCTCGCGGCCGGCGCGCGTCGTGTGCACCTGATCGAGGAGCCGATCGCGGCCGCGATCGGCGCGGGGCTCGCGATCGACGAGCCCGTCGGGCGGATGGTTGTCGACGTCGGCGGCGGCACCAGCGAGATGGCGGTGATCTCGCTCGGCGGGATCGTGGTCTCGCGCTCGGTTCGCGTCGGCGGCTACGAGATGGACGAAGCGATCGCGTCGTACCTGCGCGCGGTCCACCAGCTCGCGATCGGGTCGCGCACGGCCGAGCAGATCAAGATCTCGATCGGCTCGGTCATCCCCTTGTACCCCGAGGAGACGATCGAGGTCCGCGGTCGCCACTTGGTCACCGGGCTTCCGACCGCGGTCCAGCTGCGCAGCGAAGAGGTCCGGTCGGCGATCATGGCGCCGGCTCGCGAGATCCTCAGGGCGATCCGCGACACGCTCGAAGAGACGCCGCCCGAGCTGTCGAGCGACATCGCCAAGGACGGGATCCTGCTCGCCGGCGGTGGCACGCTGGTCCGCGGCTTTCGGGAGCTGGTAGCCGACGAGACCGGGATGCCGGTGTACTCGGCCGAGTCGCCGCTCACGTGCGTGGCCTTCGGGTCAGGCCAGGCGCTCGACCATTTCGACGAGCTGAGCCGGGCGAGCCGTCACCGCGGCCCGACGCTCTCCTACGACTGGCGCACCGCGTAGCCGGGCGATCAGCGTCGCGAGGCCCGCGGCCGCCAACAAGATCAGGAACGGGTCAACGGGCTCGCGGAACCGGGGCGTTTCGACGTTGACGACGATCACGCTCAGCGCGAGCAGCAGCGGCACCGCCCAGATCCACTTCGGCGCGGTCCGGACCAGCCGGGTGAAGGCGCCGCCGATCGCGAGCAGGCACACCAGCCAAAAGCTGAAGACGCCCACCCGGGCCGTGTTCACCGGCAGCGCGATCGCCGACGCCGACGCCTTCCAGGCGAACGTGCCCCTAACCTCGAACATCCGCAGGGTGTTGTGGTAGGCGACGACGAGCGGCGAGAACGGGTGGTCCGAGATGTAGTGGAGCGCCTGGCTCTCGAGGCGAGCGCCGATTTGCGGCTCGGTGAGCGTCGAGGATTCGTGGACCAGGCTGCGCTCGCCGGGGATGCCGTAGAAGATCCGCCACTTGTATGCGAATTGCGGATTTGCCGCCGAGGCCACGTTGTACGTTCCGACGAGCGTGATCCCGGTTTCGTCCGACACCGGGATGAAGTGGTGCATCACCACCGCGTTGCGGATCGTCCACGGGGCGATCGTGAGCGCGACGGTCGCGACCAGCAGCACGGGGGCGGCGATCGAACGCGGCCTCAGCCGGGGCCGTCCGATCCAGACGGCCGGGATCAACGGGATCAAGAGCACGATCCCGTTCTCGTGGGCGAGCGTCGCGAGGCCGGTTAGCAAGCCCGCGCCGGCGACCCACGCGTACGCGGTCCCGGCGCTCCGCGCCCGGCGGACCCGGAGCGCCGCGTACACCGCCGCGAGGACGAGCGCGGTCAGGAGGTTCTCCGCGACCAGCGTCACCGACAGCTCGATCAGCACCGGATAGACCGCGGCCAGCACCAGCGCGATCCACGCCGCGACCGAGCCGAACAACTCGAGCGCGACCAGTCCGATCAGCGCCACCGTGATCGTCCCGAGCACCGCCTGCGAGATCCGCGCGGGGTGGATCGCGCCGTCGCGTCGCGTCTTGTGGCCGTCGATGATGTCGACCAGCGCGAGGAAGTACGGAAAGCCGGGCGCGTAGTACGCGCTCGGACCGCGGGTTCCGCCGGCCCCGGACCCCGGGTTGCGGCGCAGTGAGTAATCCCCGGTGCGCGCGATGTAGCTCGCGAGCGTCAGGTACGAACCGGCGTCGTTGCGCGGCCGGTAGGACGTGCCCTGGACCTCGCCGACGCGCAGCCCGAGCGCGCCGATCAGGATCGCCGCGACCAGGCCCCCTTTCACGGCTCGGGACACGGCGGGGAGGTTATGCCCTGCCGCGGGCGCCCGTCAGTGGATCCCGACGATCCCGGCGCACACCCAGTTGGATGCGCCGGCGCCGCCGTTCCAGATGCGGCTCGCGACCGCGTCCTGCTCGGCCTTGCTCGCGAGATACGCCGCCGGCCCCGTGCCGCCGAACAGCTTCCAGGTGGCCGCCATGATCTGGTAGTAACCCGACGCGCCGGCGCTGTTCGGCGTCAGGTCCTGGCCCCCTGACTCGCACAGCACGATCGCATACGGAATCGCCCAGCCTCCGGACGGGCCGAACGTCGGGCCTACCGGCGTCGGACCGCCACCCGAGCCGCCGCCGGAGCCGCCGCCCGATCCGCTACCCGAGCCGCTGGCGGCGGCCTGCTGCTGGGCCAGCGCGGCCCGCTCGGCCGCAGCCTGTTCGGCCTGCACCTTGGTGATCTCGGCCTGCAGCTGGGCGCCCTTCTCGCGGCTGGCCGCGAGCGCGCCCTGCTGAGCGTTCCGGGCCTGCTGGAGCGCCGCTTGCTTGGAGTGCAGGAGCACGTTCATGCCCGCCAGCGCGCGGACCCGTTGGGCGGTCTCGTTGGTGATCTGGCGGTCGGTCGTCTCGAGCGACGCCAGGCGCGCGGCGGCCGCGTCGGCCTGTTCCTTCGCCTGTGTGGTGATCTTGATGATCGCCTGCTGCTCCTGCTGTGCGTCGCGCAGGTACGTGATCTTGTCGAGCAGGTCGGTGAAGCCGTTGGAATCGAGTACGACCGATACGAGGTTCGGCTTGGACTGCTCGTAGTTTGAGACGAGCTGGCGGCCAAGCAGCATCCGCGCCCGCGCGAGGCGCGCCTTGAGCATCGCGAGCCGCCGGCGTTCGCGGGCCAGGACGGTCTTGACCTGCGCGAGCTTCGCACGGTCGCGCGCGAGGTCGGCGCGCACGGCCGCCTCGCGCGACTCGACGAGGGTGATCTGCGAGTCGAGCGAGCTGATCAGATGCGAGAGGCTGCTGATGCTCGCGGCCAGGCTCTGCTCGTGCGACTGGACCGCGCCGAGCTGTGAGTGCAGGTGGCCCAGGCTGGAATCGGCGGGCGAGGAAACTGGTACGCCGGCGAGGCCGAGCACGACAGCGGCGCGGTGGCCGCGCACGCGGCCACCCAACGAGGGATCGTACGGCTTCTGAGCCTCATATTTTCGTGGCCTACGGGGTTAGCTGTCGGGCTCGCGCGGCGGCTCGCGCTACACGGTCATCAGACCGCGATTCGCCCCAGGGAACTCGGGTCCCCCGCTTTCCCACGCGCAAGGTGGGAAATTCGGCGTCGCGGACCTTATCAGGACTTGACGGCCTCGCGGCCCTGCGGCCTATGCTGCCTCGCCGTGGAAGCTGACGACCGCACGCGCCGGATCCTCGAGCGCGTCCGCGCTGTGCCCGCCGGCTTCGTCCGCACCTACGGCGACGTGTCGCCGGGCGCGCCGCGGGTCGCCGGCGCCGTACTCCACGGCTGCGACGATCCGGCCGTGCCCTGGCACCGGATCGTGCGTGCCGACGGATCGCTCGCCAAGGGGGCGCGCCAGCGGGCGCTGCTCGACGCCGAGGGCGTGCCGTTCCGCGGCGCGCGGGTCGACATGCGCGTGGCGCGCGTACCGGAGCTGTGATGTGGATCCAGCGCGAGATGGTGTTCGAAGCTCGGCCGCGCGGGTTTCATCTCGTCACGCGGGACGTGCTCGCCGCACTGCCGGAGCTGGGGTCGGTTGAGGTCGGACTGCTCCACCTCCTGATCCAGCACACCTCAGCGTCGCTGGCTCTGAACGAGAACGCCTCGCCGGACGTGCGCCGCGACTTCGAGTCGTACTTCAACCACGCCGTTCCCGAGGACGCGCGGTTCTGGACCCACACGCTCGAGGGACCCGACGACATGCCGGCGCACATCAAGGCGTCGCTGCTCGGGCCGTCGCTGACGCTGCCGATCTCCCGGGGCCGGCTCGCGCTGGGAACGTGGCAGGGGATCTACCTGTGCGAGCACCGCAACCGGGGCGGGTCCCGGTCGGTGGTGGCGACGGTGTTCGGGGAGCCGGCGGCTTAGTGGCCCTTTGACACCGTCGTGCGACGGTGTTCGGGGAGCCCACCGCGTAGTGGCCCTTTGACACCGTCGTGCGAGGATCTGAGAGAGTCCGCCGACTAGTTATGCCGGCGCGCTGGCGGACGGTTACGGTCGGTGAAAGGCGGGCACCTGGAGTGTGAGGGCGCTGGTCTCTCCGGTCGCTGAGGGTCGGGCGGCGACCTGCAAAACCTGACAACGGAGGCGTCAAGCCCGGACCGTGTCAGACTCGGCATGCCCCACATGCATATTCCGACACGGTTCGCGGCGATCGCGCCAATTGTCATGTTTGGCAGGTTATTTCCGGCCCATTCGGCCTGCGTCCGCCGCCGAGTCCCGATCCTCCCTCCAGATGCCCGCCGTTACTACTGGTGCGCACGCGGATGGGGGCCGCGCCCACTGGCATCAAGCGGCTAGCGGCCCTTCCACTCCGGCGCGCGCCGCTCGGCGAACGCCGTCGCGCCCTCGCGGGCGTCCTCTGAGTCGAACGCCGAGTCGCGGAACGGCTGTTGGCGCTCGAAGAACTCCGAGTCGGGCCAGTCGGGCGACTGGACCAGGATCCGCTTGGTCGCCGCCAGTGCCAGCGGTCCGTTGGCCGCGATCGTCTCGGCGAGCTCGAGCGCGACCGAGAGCGCCTCGCCGGGTTCGGTCAGCCGGTTGACCAGGCCTAGCTCGTTGGCCCGCTCGGCGTCGATCGGGTCGCCCGTCAGCGCCATCTCCATCGCGACGTTGCGCGGCAGCGCGCGCGGGAGGCGGAGCAAGCCGCCACCGGCGGCGACGAGTCCCCGCTTGACCTCGGGGATACCGAGCCGCGCGCCTCGGGCGGCCACGATCAGATCACAGGCGATCGCTACCTCGAGTCCGCCCGCGAGCGCGAATCCCTCCACCGCGGCGATCAGTGGCTTGTCGGCAGCGCGCTGGGTTATGCCGGCGAAGCCGCGGCCCTCGACGAACGGCCGCTCGCCGCTCACGAACGCCTTCAGGTCCATGCCGGCGCAGAAGCCCTTGCCGACGCCGAACAGAACCCCAACACTCAGCGCGGCATCCGCGTCGAGCTCGTCGAGCGCGCCGGCGATGCCGGCGGCGACCGCGCCGTTGACCGCGTTGCGCTGGTCGGGACGGTTGATCGTGATCAGCAGGACGCGGCCGCGACGCTCGGTCAGAAGCGGGCCGTCTTCGTTGCTCACGCTATGCGCGGCTTGCGGTCGCGGGGCTGGCGCTCACGCCGCGAACAATCTCAGATCCGGCTCGCGCTCGCCGCGAAGCACCGCCAGGTCGACCTCGACGCACGCGATGCCACGGGCGGAGGCGAGCACGGAGGCCTGCGGCTTGATCACCTGCGCGACGAGTACGCCTCGGCAGGACGTGAACGCCGGATCGAGCCGGATCCGCTCGAGATAGCGGGTGATCTGCTCGACCGCCTCGATTCCGGCGATCCGCTTGACCTCGACCGCCACCCACTCGTCGTCGGCGTCACGGCACATCAGGTCGACCGGCCCGATGTCGGTCGGCCATTCGCGGCGCACGAGCCGCAGACCCTCGCCGCACCACGCCGGCCGATCGGCCAGCAGCTCCTGAAGATGGGCCTCGACGCCGTCCTTGGTCAGCGCGGTGTCCTCGTCGGGGGACCCCATGTCGTGGTTGACATCGGAGACGACCTCGGCGATGTCGATCTCGAGGCGGTCGCCGTCGGCCTGGCCGCGCTTGCGGACGAGGATCCGTCCGGGCGACTCCTCGATCACGGTCGGCGGCGTCATCCAGTTGAGCGGCTTATAACCGCCGGCGTCGGCGTGGATCAGCACCGACCCGTCGGCCTTGACGATGATCAGCCGCAGCGCCTCGGGCAGGAGCGCGTTCAGGCGTCCGCGGTAGCGGACCTCACAGCGGGCGACGAGCAGGCGCACGAAATGGAACCGTACGGCGCCGGGCGGACCGATCTAGAATGCGACCGCACCTAAAAGCGGTAACGAGACGGGAGGACTTCGATGCCAGACCCGACAGGCCGCTGGATTGCACCAAGGCAGTGGCAATGCCCCGCTTGCGGAACGGTTAACCCCGAGGACCGAGAGCGTTGCGAGGGCTGCGGCCGGAGCCTCCGCCCTTCCTTCGACGAGCCGGTCAGACCGCCCGATGCGCTTGACATGGTCGGACACCGCAGGAAGCCGGAGACCGAATCGGTCGGTGAGACGCCGGACGCCGAGTCGGCGGGTTAAGGTGCCACGGCGTCTGAGGCCTCGCGGCTGAGGGAGCTTTCACCGCGCCGTCGCCGGCCGTCCGCGCCGGCGACGGTCAGGCATCGTCCCACCTATGATCAGAGCGTGCGCAACCAGCTACGCCCCCTATTCGATCGCGTCGTGATCAAGGAGCTCGACCCCGATCGGGTCCGCCGCTCCGGGCTGATCGTGCCGCCCGGCTCCGAGGAGCCGCCGCCGCAGCACGGGATCGTGCTCGCGGTCGGCCCCGGGCTCGACTGGTGGGAGAACGTCGGGATCGCGATGCCGGTCCGGCCGGGCGACCACGTCGTGTTCCCGGCCTCCGCCGGCGTGTGGATCGAGGTCGACGAGGAGCGGTTGCTGGTTTGCCGGGTGGGCGAGCTGCTCGGCGTGCTCGAGGCGGTCGAGAACTGCCCCGGGTGCGGTGGCAAGCCACTCGCCGCCGGCGAGTCGTGCCCGGTGTGCGGGCGCGAGGGCTCGCTCGCCTGACCGTCGGTACGGCTCCCTCGCCTGACCGTAGGGCGCGTACGCTGCCCGCCGGGGCGCCTACGCTGCCCGCGGGGCGCCTACGCCGCGTTGCGCTGCGGCAGGCCGCGCGGCCGCGACGCCTCGACCTGCGCCAGCAGATCCGCGACCTCCGCGTCCTCGCCGAGTGCCAGCGCGCGCCGGCAGGCCTCGACGCACTCGTTGATCCGGTCGGTCCGCGCGAGGGCGTGGGCGTAGCTGCTCCACGCGGTCTTCGATTCGGGGTCGAGCCGGGTCGCCGCCTCGGCCGCTGAGACCTCGGCGCCGATGTCGCCGGCGAGGTGATACGCGAGCGCCAGCGTCAACAGCCCTTCGACCGTCGGCCCCGCGAGCTTGGCCTGCTCGAGCGCCGAGATCGCGCCGGCGCGGTCCATCAGCCGCAGCCGTAGACGGCCGAGTCGTTCCCACGCCGACGCGTCGCTCGGGGCGCGGTTGGCGGCGCGTTCGGCGGCGTCGGCCGCGAGATCGATCGCGCCCATGTCCTCGTAGATCCGCGCCGCGAACCGCTCGGGGGTCGGGCGGTCGGTCTCGAGCCGGGCCCAGTCGCGCACGGCGCGGGCGGCGGCGGGCAGGTTGCCGGCCTGCCAGAACGCGCTCGTCAGCAGCCTCAGCACGATCGGGTTCGACGGGTCGGCGTCGCGCGCGTAGATGAGCCGCTGCGCGGCGAGCTGGGCGTCTCCCTCGGCGAGCGCGTGCTGGGCCGCGGTCATGAATCGCTGCACGCGGTCGGCGGCCGGGTCGGGCCTCGAGAAGTCGACGAACTGGAGCGACCCGGCCGGGATAGTCCGCACCCCGATCGAGAACTTGACCCGAGCCCACTGTTGCACGTCCTCCTCGTCGCCCGAGAAATAGATGCCGGTGACGCTGCCGACGCCCCACTCCGGGTACGACAGGCAGCGCGCGTAGCGGTGGACGACCGAGTGGTCGGGGACCCGCGAGCCGAACGGATCGTGCTTCTGGCGCTCCTCGGCGGCGGCGCGCGCGCGCTGCTCTTCCTCGTACGCGCGCCGGCCGGCGTCCTCGCGGGCCTTGCGCGTCGCGGCAGCCGAGACCTTGACCGCGTTGCGGCTGACCTTGCCGCCGCGTGACGATTCCGCCAGCTGCTCGAGCTGATCGGCGGCCTCGTTGATCGCCTGAAGGTGGCGCTGGTGCTCGTGCTGGCGGCCGGGAGGCGCGATGTCCGGGTGCCACCGCTTTGCCATTCGCCGCCGCGCGAGCTGGACGGCGCGCTGATCGAACGGCGGCTCGAGCTCCAGGAGGAGCAGGGCCTGCTCAACATCGAGGATTCGAGGCATGACGTGATTACGTTAGCGACGCCGACCGGTAACGGGCGCCGGGGGGCGCGGTCCGGCGCTTGTGTGCCGCCGGCCACGCTCTCGCCGGCGCCGGCTCCCCGCGCTCGGACTTGGGCCACTCGCAACAAATTAGCTTCAATTAGTCTCAGCATCACTGAACTGCATGTACCGTGGGCGTCATGGGCAGCAGAAAAACTGGCGGCGCCGTCGTCCTCGTTGGGGCACTGGCGGCGGTGATGACCGCGGGCTTCGGGGCGGCGTTGCTGGCGTTGTTCACGAGCGTGTTCACGCCCGGGTCGAACGGCTGCGGTGCGACGCCGGCCGGCGCCGCGACCGGGATCGTGCTTGGCCCGCCGGGCGCCGGCCAGCTCGTCGGCGCCACCGAGTACGGCGGCCCGGGCGACCCGAGCAGCGGCGTGATCGGGTCCTCGGGGGCGAACCTGCTCGAGCTTCCCGACAGCTATGCCGAACTCGGCGGCGACAGCTTCGAGACCGCCACCGCGATGGGTGGCCTGCCGTACCTGACGCCGCTCCGCGTGACCTGGGGCAACCGCTCGGCGATCGCCTACAAACGCGACATCGGGCTCGGCGGCGGCCCGATCGACGGCCTTCCGCGCGTCCTCGACCTGTGGTGGCAGCTCGCCGGGCGCCTCGGGATCCCGTACGAGGACGGCCTGTGGTCGGGGCCGGTGCAGGTCGAGCGCCCGCCGCAGACGGGCGCCGGCAGCCTGCTCGAGCAGAGCGCCGCCGGCGCGCCGGCGCTGATCGCCCCCTCGACCGCGGCCGAGGACCCGGCGACGTGCTCGCCGGCGCCGCTCGAGGGAGTGCCGCTGACGAGCGGCGACCGCGCGCAGCTGTTGCCGAACGGGCTCGCCGCGGCGCCGGCGGATGCGCCGCCCGCGGTCCGGCAGATCATCGCCGCCGGCAACCAGATTGTCGGCAAGCCGTACCTGGTCGGTGGCGGACACGGCCTCGCCCTGTCCGAAATCGCTCCGGCGTACGACTGCTCGAGCAGCGTCGAGCACCTCCTGTACGGCGCGAACCTGCTCCCGGTCGACTACGACGCGCCGTCGGGAACGCTCGAGGGGTTCGGAGCGCCCGGGCCGGGCCAGTGGGTCACGCTGTACGCGAACGCCGACCACGTTTTCATGTACGTCGCCGGTCTGCGCTGGGACACGCACAACGCCGCCGGCCCCGACGACGGCAGCTCCGGGATCGGCTGGCACCCACTGATCCGGAGCGACGCCGGGTTCGTGGCGCGCCACCCGGTGGGGCTGTGACCACACGACCCGCGGTCGCTCGGGCGCTCCTGTGCGCGCTCGTGTGCGCGTTCGTGTGCGCGGGATGCGGGCAGTCCGCGCGTCGCGCTCCAGCCGCGCGACGCGCCCCATCCGCCCTGACCCGGGCCCAGGCCGCCCACGAGTACCCGTCGCCGCCACCGCCGGCGCAGACCGCCGCGAACGCCGCTCCGACCGCCACGCAGGCGATCCGCGCGTTCGCCACCGCGTACATCAACTGGACCGCCCGGACGGTGTCGGCGGACATGCGCTCGCTGGCCGCCGGCAGCGTCGGCGAGGCCCGCGCCGCGATGACGCTCGCCGCCGCGCAGACCGCCGGCGACTACGAGCTGCGCGAGGGCGGGATCGCCAACAGCGGCGCCGTCGAGGCGGTGGCGCCTTTGCCCGGCCACGCCGGCGAATACGTCGTGGTCACGCGGGAGTCGACGAGCGCGTCGAACACCACCGCGTATCAGGGGCTCCAGCCCGCGTGGCACCTCGCGCTCGCCACCGTGAAGCAGCTACCCGGCGGGCGCTGGGCGCTGAGCCGCTGGCAGCCCGAGAACTAGCCCCGCCGACCGGGGACGACCCCTAAGCCACCGGCTGCCCGTTCGCGGTCAGCGTGACCTCGACGTTCCCGCGCGTGGCGTTCGAGTACGGACAGATCTCATGCGCAGCCGCGACGATCTGCTTTGCCTCCTCGGCGTCCTGCACCTGGGGGAGAGTCACGTCCAGCTCGACAGCGACGTTGAAGCCGCGATCCTCGGTAGTGATCAGGCTGACCTTGCTGTCGATCGAGGCGTCGCCGACCTCGGCCTTGGCCCGCCGGGCCGCGACCCCGAGTGCGCCCTCGAAGCAGGCCGCGTAGCCGATCGCGAACAGCTGCTCGGGATTGGTGCCGCCGCCCTCGTTCGGCGGGCGCAGATCTACTTCCAGCGCCCCGTCAGTGGTCTTGCCGTGGCCGTGCTCACGGCCGCCCGTGACGGTCGCCTCCGCCGTGTAAACAACCTTCGCCATGTTGCTCTCCTCGGGAAGTTCGATTGAGGACGCAAGCATACGCCGCGTCAGTGCGCCGCGATGTTCAGGACCACCGCGGTCACGAAGCACAGGACCGCGGCGATCCGGATCACGACGCCGGCGCGGTCACTCGGCCGGCCGGTGACCATGCCGACGATCGCGAGCGTCATGCAGACCACCGCGATCAGCGCGAACAACGCCGCGAGGATTCGCAACACGCGCGGCTCCTATGCTCTGTAGGACCACATGTCGAGTCAGTACATCTTCACGACCTACAAGCTCTCGCGCCGGTACCCGCCCGACCGCGAGGTGTTCACCGACATCTCGCTGTCGTTCCTGCCCGGCGCCAAGATCGGAGTGATCGGCTACAACGGCGCCGGCAAGTCGAGCCTGCTCCGGATCATGGCCGGCGTCGACACCGAGTTCGGCGGCGAAGCCCAGCTGGCCAGCGGCGCGACCGTCGGCATGCTCGAGCAGGAGCCGCACCTCGACGAGAGCAAGGACGTCCGCGGCAACATCGAGGACGGGGTCAGCGAGGTCAGGGCGCTGCTCGACCGCTTCAACGAGCTGTCGATGAACTACTCCGACGAGACCGCCGACGAGTTCGCGCGCGTCCAGGAGCAGATCGACGCGGTCGACGCCTGGAACCTCGACACCACGGTCGAGATCGCGATGGACGCGCTGCGGACCCCTCCGCCCGAGGCCGAGATCAAGACCCTCTCCGGTGGCGAGCGCCGGCGCGTCGCGCTGGCTCGACTGCTGCTCAGGCAGCCCGACCTGCTGCTGCTCGACGAGCCGACCAACCACCTCGACGCCGAGTCCGTCGCGTGGCTCGAGCGCCACCTCCAGGACTATCGCGGCACGGTCGTGGCAATTACCCACGACCGCTACTTCCTCGACAACGTCGCGGGCTGGATCCTCGAGCTAGACCGCGGCCGCGGTATCCCCTATCAGGGCAACTACTCGGGCTGGCTCGAGCAGAAGCGCGCCCGCCTGCAACACGAGGAGAAGCAGGAGAGCGCTCGCAAGCGCACGATCGACCAGGAGCTCGAGTGGGTCCGGCTCAACGCCAGCGCGCGCCGCAACAAGCCCAAGGCCCGCCTCAACGCCTACGAGGCGCTGCTGGCCGAGGACCGCAACGTCAAGCTCGACCAGGTCCAGATCCACATTCCGGCCGGTCCGCGGCTCGGCGGCACCGTGGTTCAGGCGGACGGGCTGCGCAAGGCCTACGGCGACCGCGTGCTGATCGATGATCTGAGCTTCGACCTGCCCCGCGGCGGGATCGTCGGCGTGATCGGCCCGAACGGCGCCGGCAAGACCACGCTGTTGCGGATGATCACGGGCCAGGAGCAGCCGGACGCCGGCACGCTGCGGATCGGGGAGACCGTCGAGCTCGCCTACGTCGACCAGTCTCGAGACGCGCTCAACCCTGACAAGAACGTGTGGCAGGAGATCTCGGGCGGCGAGGACCAGATCAAGCTCGGCGACCGCACGGTCAACAGCCGCGCGTACGTGGCAGGCTTCAACTTCAAGGGGTCAGACCAGCAGCAGAAGGTCGCGAAGCTGTCGGGCGGCGAGCGCAACCGCCTTCACCTGGCGAAGCTGCTGGCGGCCGGCGGCAACCTGTTGCTGCTCGACGAGCCGACCAACGACCTCGACGTCGACACGCTCCGCGCGCTCGAGGAGGCGCTGCTCGCGTTCGCCGGCTGCGCGGTGGTCGTCTCCCACGATCGCTGGTTCCTGGACCGGATCGCCACGCACGTGCTGGCGTTCGAGGGCGACTCGCAGGTGCGCTGGTTCGAGGGCAACTTCGAGGCGTATGAGAGCTTCCGCCACGAACAACTCGGCGCCGACGCCGACCGGCCGAAGCGGATCACGTACAAGAAGCTCGTCCGCGGCTAATCCGCGGCCGCGCGATTCCTCAGCAGCCAACGCGCGCGGGAAGATCGGTCGGGACTCCGTCGAGATCGATGAAGCGCGCGGCGAACTCCATGAAGCGTTGAACGTCGTGGACGTTCGAGACGAGACCTAGCGACGCGCGGATCGCGCCACCGGATGGCAGGCCGATCGCGTCTACGTAGTCGTCGAGGCCCATGCCCTTGCCGAACTCGCCACCGAGCAGCGTCTCGCGTGAGATCGTGAACGCGACCTCACCCGCTCCGGGGTTGCAGAAGCAGCCGGTGCGAAGGGATACGTTGTGCTGCGCGGCAATCCGGTCGACGTATCGCTCGTCGATGATCGTCCCGTCGGGATGCAGGAAGTTGAACGAGATCGTGGCACCACGTTCCAGCGCGGATCGCGGTCCGTAGATCGTCGTCGCGGGCGCTCCGCCCGAGTGCCGCAGCGCACCGAGCTGGTCGATCATCCACTCGCCGAGCGCGGCGACGCGGCGATGGACCGTGTCGATGCCGATGCGCTCGAGATGTCGCAGCCCGATCTCGACGGCCGGCAGGTTCAGGTAATTGACGGTGCCGTCCTCGAAGTGTGCGGCGCCCGGAGCGGAGTGAAAGTACTCGCGCTGCACGAACGCCGCGACAATCGTGCCGCCGGAGAACCAAGGCCGCTCCAGTTTCGCGAGCGCCTCGCGACGCGCCAGCAGACAACCGACGCCGGTCGGCCAGCCGAACATCTTGTAGAAGGAGATCGCTACGAAATCCGGATGACAGATGCTGAGGTCGAGCGTGTTCGTCGGCACGTAGGCGGCAGCGTCCAGCAGCACGTCCCAACCGTGTGCGTGCGCCTGCTCGATCCAAGCGAGCGGATGCTGCACGCCCGAGAAGTTCGACTGCGCCGGATATGCGAACAGGTTGTGATGATCGCCGATGGTGTCGGTGAGATACCGCGGGAGCACGCTTTCGTCGACACGGAGATCGGGCGCGATGCTCGGTATGTACGTGGTATCGGCGCCACGCGCGCGGGCGAACTCCCGGATGCCGTTGACCGAGTTGTGGTTGTCGAACGTGAGCAGGAACCGGTCGCCGGGGTGGAACGGATATGCCTCACCGACGAGCCGTAGCGCCCCCGTCGCGTTTGGAGTGAAGATCGCCTCATACTCCTGTGGCGACGCTCGGAAGAACTCGAGCACGCAGTCGCGGGCCTGCTCGACGAGTGCACTGCTGGCGGCCGACGTCGGGTTGATCGAGTGCGGGTTGCCGAACACTCCTGATGCGAGCAGCTCCATGTGCTCGGCCACCTGAGAGCTCGCAAACATCCCGCCGCCGGTGTAGTCGAGATACACGTGACCGTCGCGATCGAGCCGCGAGTAGTCACTGGCGCGAAGGTCATCCAGCACGGCGGTGGTGGCATATTCGCGATGCTGGCGATGAAATGACGCTTCGAGGTCGATCGCAAGATCAGTCACGGTGCTCCTTACCTTTCGACCGTCGGGAAGATCGTCGACAAGCGCCGGATCTCCGCCGCATCTGGGGTCACCTCAACGGCATCGAGCAGCCGGTGGCCGACGAGCGACGCGGTGCGGATGTCGGCTTCGGTCGCGAGCTCGGGGATCGGTGGCAGCGGCACGTCGGGCGTCCGCGTCACGTTCGCGGCAAGCATCACCAAGCCGGCACCGGGCGCGGCGAACCCCTCGCCTTCGCGAGCGCTGCTTCCCTGTAACTCGAGCAACGCCAGCACGCTCCTGCACACCTCGGTCTCGGGCGCGTCGTCAGCGCCGATGTCGCACGCGAGTCGTGCGAGCGCGAGTGGCTCATACCCCGTGTCCCCGAGCAGCATCCGGCTGACGCCCAGGAGCAACATCGCGTTGACGCGCTCGAGCAGGATCGACGGCGCTCCTCTGTTGCCGGCGGCGGCGGGCCCGAGATCGAGCGGGTCCTTTCCGGCGAGCAGCCGTTCCAGCTGCCCGCCGGCGATCGCTCGCAGCCGGTCGGCGTCCAATCCGGCCTGGAGCGCCGTCCGGATCACGCAGGTGGCAATCAGCATTGGCGTGAAGTAGGGAGGGTCGCTGCCGTACAGGATCTGACCCGGTGGGATCAGCGCGAACACCGCCGCGAGATCGGTCGAGTGCCACCAGGCGGTATCGAAGAACAGATTGGGCTGATCCTGCGCCTCGCGCCAGATCCAGTTGAGATCGCAGATCGCTCCGTGCGCGAGGATCAGGGGCGCCGACGGAAACCGCCTGGCGAGCGTGAGGGCGTCGCGCCCGATCGTCGGGATCCCGCGGCCCGCGTGGATCAACACGGGCAACCGGCGGTCATCCGCGAGCGCGAACACACCCTCGAGCCCCGGGTCGCTGAGCTCGAACCGCTCGGCGCGAGGATGGAGCTTGATCCCGCGCGCGCCGGCGTCCGCGCAGCGGCGCGCCTCGCCGGTCGCGTCGCTATGCGGATCGACGCGGCAGAACGGAACGAGCCGCCCGTCGGATTGTTCGCACTCTTCGAGGACCCGGTCGTTCGCGGCCGGGTAGCCGTCAGGCTCGCGCAGCGGAGTGACCACCGATCGCGCACCGATCGCCTCCATCGTCTCGATCAGCTCGTGCGCCGACAGACCGAGCCCGTCCGGATCGTTGAACCCGGTGTGCGCGTGGGCATCGAACAGCGACAAACCCGGCACCTGCTCGACCGCAGACTCGAACCACGGCCGGATCAGCGCGTCGTCGTACACGGACCCGATCTGACTTCAGCCCTCACCAGCACCAACCCTCCACGAGGAACGCCCCAACGGTTCGGCGCCCCACCACCTGACCCGCAATGCTACCGACCGGCCTAGGCTCGAAGGTCGCGGCGTTCGATGCCGGCCATCCCGAGGCCCGTCAGCAGCAGGCTGGCGGCACCGAGGACGATCACTCCGGTGATGTCGACGCCTTGTGAAAGGGGGTCGTGGCCGGCGTAGTAGTAGAACGGAGACAGGTATTTGAGCCAGGCGACCGCGCCCACGAGCGGCGCGAAGCTGTTGATCAGCCACCCGACGACGCCCACGGCCGCCGCGACGCCGGTGGCGAGTGATCGGCGGCCGGTGCCGGCGCCGATGGCGATCGCGACCGCTCCGGTGGCCAAACCGAAGAACGCGAGCTGTACGGCCAGCGCGGTGATGTGCCCGATCGTGATCCCCCCGCCACCGACGGCCACGCCCACGATCAGTCCCGCCCAGGTCGCGAACGCGATGATCAACACGACGGCGGCGATCGCCGCTGCCTTGGCGGCGACCAACCGCGGGCGTCGTATCGGATAGGCGAGCACCAGCCCGAGGATCCGGTCTTCCTCCTCGCCCGCGGTCGTGGCCGAGGCCCCGGTGATCGCGAGGGCCCCGATCACGAGCGGGCCGTAGATGGAGCCGATCTCGCTCCGGAACCAGCCCGTGATCGTGCCGTAGTCGCCGCCGCCCAACAGATTGGAGACGCTCTTCGGAACGGTGAGCTTTCCGATCGTGTGTCCAACCGCCGGGAACAGCGCACCGACCGCGGCCATCACGGCGATCAGGCCGATCGCCGCCGAGATCGCGGCCGGCAATCTCAGCCGGAGCGCGGTTCTCGCGACCGGCAAGCTCACGCGGCGGCGTCCGTCCGGTAGTAGTGCAGGAAGATGTCCTCGAGGTCCTCCTCGCGGGGGCGGATCGCGCGGACCTCGTGGCGGGCCGCGACCTTCACGACGGCGTCGGCGGACCCCTCGAATCCAACCGTCACGGTTCGTCCGTCGGCGTGCACCTCGGTGACGCCGGGCAGCGTGCGGAACTCCTCGGCGTCGACCGACTCCGCGAACTCGATCTCCAGGCGTTGAACGGCAACCTTGCGGAGGTTCTCCAGCGAGTCGACGACCACGAGTCGGCCCTGGCGAAGGATCGCGAGGCGCTGGGTGACGCGCTCGACCTCCGAGAGCGTGTGTGAGGACAGGAACACCGTGCGGCCAGCGGCGCTGACCTCCCCCAGGAGCGCGTGAAAGCTCTGCTGCACGAGCGGATCCAGACCAGCGATCGGCTCATCCAGGATCAACAGCTCGGGCTCGTGCATGAAGGCCTGCACCAAGCCGAGCTTCTGCCGGTTGCCGGTCGAAAGCTGGCGCACCGGGCGATCGATATCGGCGCCGAAACGCTCGACCAGCGCGTCGCGCACGCGCGGGTCGACCCCGCCCCGGAGCTGCGCGAAATAGTCGAGCACGACCCGTCCCGTCAGCTTCGGATACAGCGCCAGATCGCCCGGAAGAAAGCCAACCCGCCGGCGGATCTCGAGGCTCTGGCAGACCGTGTCCAGCCCCAGCACCCGCGCCGACCCCGAGCTCGGCCTGATCAGATCCAGCAGCAGGCGCATCGTCGTCGACTTGCCCGCCCCGTTCGGACCCAGGAAGCCGAACACCTCCCCCTGGCGGACCTCGAGGTCCAACTCGACCAGCCCGCGGCCAGCGCCGTAGTCCTTGGAAAGACCGCTCGTCGCGATCACGGGCTCGGCGCTCACGGCAAGCCTCCTTACGCGCCGCCCAGCTCTTCCAGCACCGCCCGCAGCTGGGTCGAGTCGCGCGCCACCGCGTCGGCGCCACGCAAATCCTCGGCCCCGAATGGCCCGCTCGTCACCGCCACGCACCGGACCCCGTCGGCCCGCGCACAGGCGATGTCGCGCGGGGTGTCTCCGATCACGATCGTGTGCTCGCGAGGGATTGGCATGCCCGCCCCGCCTCGCCGGCGGGCGATCGCCGGGAGCGCCGCCCGGTCCTCGGAATCTGACCCGAACGCCCCCTGCCCCGACGCGAACCACCGGCCGATGCCGGCGCGCGCGAGCTTCAGCCGCGCGACCGGTTCGAAGTTCCCGGTCAGCAGGCCGAGCTTGACTCGCGTCGCGCGCGTGCAGCCACGCCAGCAGCTCCGGGATCCCCGGAACGACGGTGGCGCTCAAATCAGGCGGACAGAGCCCGACGTAGAGCCGGCAGCAAGCCTCGCGCACGTCGCCGGCGCGCTCGTCGATCCGGAGCGCGGACACGCCGGCCTCGAGCAGGACCAGACGGGCGATCTCGCCGTCGGTCCGCCCGGCGTGAATGATCCGCTTGGCGAACTTCCGGGTGTCGATCCCGTGGACCTCGCCGAGCGCCGCGTCGAGCGCCGCGGTGTGGGCCTCGGTGGCGCCGGCGAGCAACGTGCCGTCGATGTCGAACAGCACGAGCATTGGCGGCTGGTCCACTACGCCGTCAGCGCTCGAACGAGACGCCCGGCTCGAGTCGCCGCGCGAACGCCGCGATCAGCTGCGCGGCGGCGTCGGCATCCGCGACCGAGATCATCTCGACCGGCGAGTGCATGTAGCGGCACGGGACCGACACGAGTCCGGTCGGCACGCCGGCGCGGCTCAGGTGGATCGCGTCCGCGTCGGTTCCGGTCCCCTTGCCGAGCGACTCGACCGTGAACGCGATGCCCTCGGCCTCGCCGGCCTCGTACAGCAGCTCGGACACGAGCGGGTGAAGCGAGGTCCCGCGGGCGATAACCGGACCCGAATCGAGCGGGTGCTTGGTGATCGGGCCGAGCTCGACCCCCGGCTGATCGGTGGCGAACGTCAGATCGACCACGATCGCCACGTCCGGCTCGTGCGCGAACGCGCTCGTCCGCGCGCCGGCGAACGTGGTCTCCTCCTGGGTGACCGCGAGCGCGAGCACGTCGCCGGGGGCGCGGCCGTCCTCGGCGACGAGCCGTGCCGTCTCGGCGGCGACATAACAGCCGACCCGGTTGTCGAGCGACCTGGACACCACCCGGCCGTGGCGGAAGTCGAGTGGCTCGGCGTCGATCACGGCGACGTCGCCGATGCGGACCAGTGCGCGGGCCTCCTCGCCGTCCTTCGCGCCGATGTCGATGTGGAGCTCCTTGAGCTCGGGAATCTTCTTGCGGTCATCGTCCTTGAGCAGATGAATCGGCTTGCGGCCGATCACCCCGACGACGTCGCCGTCGCGCGTGCGCAGCTTGATGCGCTGGCCGATCAGCACGCCGGCGTCCCAGCCGCCGACCTGGCCGAAGCGCAGGTAGCCGTCGTCCTCGATGTGCGAGACGTGCAGGCCGATCTCGTCGATGTGGCCGACGACGGCCACCGTCGGGCCGCCGGCGGTGCCCGCCACACGGGCGAACGAGGAGCCGACACGATCGCCACCGACCTCCTGGGCGAAGCGCGAGCAGTAATCGCGCCACACCTGCGCAGGGCGCGATTCGTGGCCCGACGGACCGGGAGCGGTGAGGAGCTTTGTGAGCAGTTCGGGGATCGGCATGTGAACGAAGGCTATTCGCTGACGCGCCCGATTGTGGATCGTGGCGCCCAGTCGCGGTTCTGAGGTGTTGGTCGCGCCCGCTTCGGGTAGCAATCCAAGCATGTCGCCGAAGGTAGGGATCGACGACCGCGAAGCCGACCTCGAATCGATTCGTGGGCTGCTCGCGGACCGCGGAATCGCGATCGGCGGGGATCAGCCCCACGCCGATCGCGAACCCGCGGAAGCCGCGTTCCGGACGAGTGAGCCGGCCGAGCGGACGCTGGACTCGATGTCGCTGTTCATGGCCGAGGTGCGGCGCCATCGCCTGCTGACGCGGGCCGAGGAGGCCGCGCTATCGCGGCGGATCGAGCGCGGCGACCTCGTCGCCAAGGAGCGACTGGTCAACTCCAACCTGCGGCTGGTGATCTCGAATGCGCGCAGCTACGAAGGCCTCGACCTCCCGCTGCTGGATCTGATCCAGGAGGGGATGCTCGGTCTGATGCGCGCCGCCGAGAAGTTCGACTGGCGCAAGGGATACAAGTTCTCGACCTACGCCACGTTCTGGATCCGAGAGTCGATCCAGCGCGCGATCGCTAACCGGGCACGGCCGATCCGGGTCCCGGTCCACATCGGCCAGCGCGAGCGGCGGATCGGTCGCGCCCGCGCGGCGCTGGTCGCGCAGCTCGGCCGCGAGCCCACCGACGAGGAGACCGCGGCGGCCGCCGAGGTCGACGTCCGCGAGGTCCGCGCCACCAGGGACATCGCCCGCGTCGTGACCAGCCTCGACCGGCCCGTCGGCGGGGAGGAGGAGACCACGCTGGGGGCGCTGCTCGCGAGCGACGCCAGCGCTCCCGACGAGGAGGTCGAGCTCGCCGACCGCGACTACGTGCTGCGGCGCGCGCTCGAGCGCCTGCCCGAGGCCGAGCGAAACGTGGTCATGCTGCGCTACGGGATCGACGGCGACGAGCCGACGCCGCTCCGCGAGGCGGGCCGGCGACTCGGCATCTCCTCCGACGCCGTTCGGAAGCTCGAGCGCAAGGCGCTCGCCGAGCTCGCCGAGAGCGGCGAGCTCGAGGCGCTGCGGACCGCCGCTTAGCCGAGTAGCTGGCGCAAGACGTATTGCAGGATCCCGCCGTGCTGGAAGTAGCGCTGCTCCTTCGGCGTGTCGATCCGCACGGTGACGCGGAACTCCAAGGCGCTTGCGACCCGGGCGCTTGCGCCCCGGAGTCGGCCTTCACGCTGAGCTCGCGGGGGATCGGGTCGGCGCCGGCGATGCCGGCGATCGTGAACGTCTCGCGACCGGTCAGGCCCAGCGACTTAGCCGACTCGCCGTCGGCGAATTGCAAGGGCAGCACGCCCATGCCGACGAGGTTCGAGCGGTGGATCCGTTCGAAGCTCTCCGCGATCACCGCGCGCACCCCCAGCAGCCGCGTCCCCTTGGCGGCCCAGTCGCGCGAGGAGCCCGAGCCGTACTCCTTGCCGGCGAGCACGATCAGGGGGATGTCGGCCTCCATATACCTCATGGCCGCGTCGTAGATCGACATCTGCTCGCCCTCACCGTCCGCGCCGAGATAGATGGTCACGCCGCCCTCGGTGCCAGCCGCCAGCTGGTTGCGCAGACGGATGTTGGCGAACGTCCCGCGCATCATCACCTCGTGGTTGCCGCGGCGGGCGCCGTACGAGTTGAAGTCCCGGGCCTCGACGTGGTGCTCGTTGAGGTAACTCGCGGCCGGTCCGTCGCGCTTGATCGACCCCGCCGGAGAGATGTGGTCGGTGGTCACGCTGTCGCCGAGCACGGCCAGGACTCGCGCCCTCTCGATGTCTTCCGGCGGCACCGGCTCGGCCGGCATCTCGTCGAAGAATGGAGGGCGCCGGACGTAGGTCGAGCGTGGGTCCCACTCGAACAGCTCTCCGCTCGGTACCTCGAGCGAGTTCCAGCGCTCGTCGCCGTCGAACACCTCGCCGTAGCTCTTGCGGAACATGTCCGACTGGACGGCTTCCTCGACGGTCGCCGCGACCTCGGCGGCGCTCGGCCAGATGTCCTTGAGGAACACGGGCTCGCCGTGGCGGTCCTCGCCGAGCGGCTCGTCGTACAGGTCGATGTCCATCGTCCCCGCGATCGCATACGCGACGCACAGCGGTGGCGAGGCCAGGTAGTTCATCTTCACGTCGGGGTTGATCCGGCCCTCGAAGTTGCGGTTGCCCGACAACACCGAAACGACCGCGAGGTCGCTGTCCCCGACCGCCGCGGAGATCTCGGGCGGCAGCGGGCCGCTGTTGCCGATGCAGGTCGTGCAGCCGTACCCGACGAGCTGATAGCCGAGCTCGTCGAGGTACTCGGTCAGGCCGGCGCGGTCGAGGTACTCGGTGACGACCTTGGAGCCCGGCGCGAGCGACGTCTTCACCCACGGCTTCACCGTGAGACCGCGTTGCACGGCGTTGCGCGCCAAAAGACCGGCCCCGAGCATCACCGACGGGTTCGACGTGTTCGTGCAGCTCGTGATCGCGGCGATCACGACGTGGCCGTGATCGAGCTCGGTCTCGGCCCCGTCCGACAGCGTGACCGGCACGCGTGTCTGACGGCGCTCGGCCACCTGCGCGCCACCCGTGCCCCCGCTCGGCTCGTGGCCCGCGCCGTTGGGGACGTGCGTCGACACCGGGTCGCTCGCCGGGAAGCTTTCCTCGAGCGCCTCGTCCTCGGAGTCCTCGTCGGGGAGGTAGCCCTCGAGCGCCATCCGGAAGGCGGGCTTTGACTCGGTCAGCGACACGCGGTCCTGCGGGCGCTTCGGGCCGGCGATGCTCGGGACGACCGTGGACAGGTCGAGCTCTAGCCGGTCGGTGAACGTCGGCTCCTCGGAGCTTTCGTCGTGCCAAAGCCCCTGCTCCTTGGCGTACGCCTCGACGAGATCGATCAGCTGCTTCGGCCGCCCCGAGAACTCGAGATACCGGAGCGTCTCGGCGTCGATCGGGAAGATCGCGCACGTGGAGCCGAACTCGGGCGACATGTTGCCGATCGTCGCTCGGTCCGCGAGCGGGAGCCGAGCCAGCCCCTCGCCGTAGAACTCGACGAACTTGCCGACCACGCCGCGCCGGCGGAGCATCTCGGTGACGGTCAGAACCAGGTCGGTCGCGGTGGCGCCCTCCGAGAGCGCGCCCGTCAGCCTGAACCCGAGCACCTGCGGGATCAGCATCGACAGCGGCTGGCCGAGCATCGCGGCCTCGGCCTCGATCCCGCCTACGCCCCAGCCGAGCACGCCGAGGCCGTTGATCATCGTCGTGTGCGAGTCGGTGCCGACGAGCGTGTCCGGATACGCCTGGGGTGGGCGGGAATCCAAATCATCGTTGACGAACACCACCCTGGCGAGATACTCGAGGTTGACCTGGTGGACGATCCCGGTGTCCGGCGGGACCACCTGGAAGTTCTTGAACGCGCCCTGCCCCCAGCGCAGGAACGCATAGCGCTCCTGGTTTCGCTCGAACTCGAGCTCGGCGTTCCGCGCGAACGCGCTGCTCGAGCCGAACACGTCGACCTGCACCGAGTGGTCGATCACGAGCTCAGCGGGGACGAGCGGGTTGATCTTGTCGGGGTCGCCGCCCATCGCGCGCATCGCGTCGCGCATCGCGGCCAGGTCGACCACCGCCGGCACGCCGGTGAAGTCCTGCATGATCACCCGCGCCGGCGTGAACGAGATCTCCGCGGTCGGCTCGGCGCCGGCGTCCCAGCTCGCCAGCGCCTCGATGTCCTGCGCGCGAATCGATTCGCCGTCCTCGTTGCGGAGCAGGTTCTCGAGCAGGACCTTGAGCGAGAACGGCAGGCGGGCCACGTCGTACTTCTGCTGGAGCGCGTCGAGCCGAAAGATCTCGTAGTCGCGATTGCCGACGGTGAGCTTCGCCTTGGCGTCGAAGGAATTGGGTATCACGGGTCTGATTCTCCTGGTCTAAGGGTCCCTCTAAGGGTCCTGCTAACTCTAGGACTCCGGGCCTTGGGGGCGCGCTCCTACGGACGTCTTAGGGACGTCTTCATCCGACCTTCGCACGCCCCCCGATTCTCCTCAGAGTCAAGTCCATTCAGACCGAGGAGACTCGATCATGACCATCCTGAGCTGGACCCTTGTCGCGGCGGCCGCGGGCGTGTTCGCCGCGATGGCGGCCGCGGGCGTCTACACCGAGGCGCACCGCGCGCCCGACCAGTCCTAGCCGCCATGAGCAGCTCGCTCCTCCCCACTCAAAGTCGCGAGCGCGGTTCCGTCGGGGTACGCCGGCGCTCGGAGGCGCTCGATGTCGAGATCGTGATCCCGGTCTACAACGAGCGGTTCGCGCTCGAGGGATCGGTCCGCATGCTCCACGGCTACCTGTCGGCGACGTTCCCGTTCTCCTGGCAGATCACGATCGTCGACAACGCCAGCACCGACGGGACGCTCCAGATCGCCCGGCGCCTGATGTACGACCTCCCGCGCGTGGGCGTGATCCACCTGCCGGCGAAAGGCCGCGGGCGGGCGCTCAGGACCGCGTGGTCGGTGAGCCGGGCGGAGGTGCTCGCGTACATGGACGTCGATCTGTCGACTGACCTGGCCGCGTTGCTGCCGCTCGTCTCGCCGCTCCTCTCCGGGCACAGCGACCTCGCGATCGGGACGCGACTGCATCACGCCGCGCGCGTCACACGCAGTCGCAAGCGCGAGCTGATCTCGCGCTGCTACAACCGCCTGCTGGCGCTCGCGCTGCGGGCGCGATTCTCCGACGCGCAATGCGGGTTCAAGGCGATCAGCGCCGGCGCCGCCGCGGAGTTGCTGCCGCTGATCGCGGACGAAGCGTGGTTCTTCGACACGGAACTGCTCGTACTCGCGCAGCGCCGCGGGCTCCGGATCCACGAGGTCCCGGTTGACTGGGTCGAGGACGGCGACTCGCGCGTCGAGATCGTCCCGACCGCGCTCGCCGACCTGCGCGGCGTCGCGCGGCTGCTCGTCCACCGCCCGCCCGCCGATCGTTCCGACCGCCCCGCGCTGCCCTCTCCTCGCCGACCCATGCTCGCGCCGTGAGCTCGGTCTCCTATCCGGCGCGGCGCTGGGCGCGGGCTCGCTCCGAGCGCCGGACCCGCCTGGCTTCGGTGCTCGCCTATCCCGAGCTGCTCGCGCTGCTCGCGCTGACCGCGGTTCTCAACCTCTGGGACCTGAGCATCAACGGCTGGGCCAACACCTACTACTCGGCCGCGATCCGCTCGATGAGCACAAGCTGGCACGACTTCCTGTTCGCCTCGCTCGACAAGACCGGGCTGATGACCGTCGACAAGCCGCCGCTCGCGTTCTGGGTTCAGGCGCTGTCGGTGCGCGTGTTCGGCCTGCACCCGCTGAGCATCCTCGTGCCCGAGGCGCTGATGGGCGTGGCGGCCGTCGCGCTCGTCTACGACATGACGCGCCGGATGTTCGGCCGCGTCGCCGGCTCGGTCGCGGGCCTGGCGTTCGCGCTGACCCCGATCACGGTCGCGATCGCGCGCCACAACAACCCCGACGAGCTGCTGATCCTGTGCTGCGTGGCCGCGCTGTGGTGCGCGGTGCGGGCGCTCGAGACCGGGCGGACGAAATGGCTCGTGCTGTGCGGCGTGTGCGTGGGCCTCGGCTTCGAGACGAAGATGGGCGTCGCGCTGTTCGTCGTGCCCGGGATCGCGCTCGCCTGGATGTGGAGCCGCTGGGGTCCGACTTGGGCCGTGCGCTTCAAGGCGTTCCGCCAGCTCCTCGCCGGCGGGGTCGCGATGGTCGTCGTCGGAGGGGCTTGGCCATTGCTCGTGACGTTGACCCCGGCGGCGGATCGGCCGTGGATCTCCGGGACCTCCGACAACAGCATCTGGTCACTGATTTTTGGATATAACGGCTTGGGCCGGGTCGCCGGGCAAACGGGTGGGCCAGCGGGCGGCGCCGGGCCGGGAGGCGGCGGTGGAGGCGGCTTCGGCGGCAACCTGTTCGGCGGCGCCACCGGCCCGTTCCGCCTGCTTCAGTCCGCGCTCGGCGATCAGGCCGGGTGGCTGCTCGGGTTCGCGGTGGTCGCCGGGCTCGCGCTGCTCGTGCTCACACGGCTGCGCCGGCGCGATCCGCGCACCGGTTGGCTGATCGCCGTCGGCGGCGCGTTCCTGACCACGGCAGTGGTGTTCAGCTACGCGTCGGGCATCTTCCACCCCTACTACGTGTCGTTCCTGGCGCCGTTCGCGGCGGCGCTGGTCGGCGCCGGCGCCGGCCTGATGCTGCCGCGGTCGCTCGGCGGCGCGGCCGAAGGCCGATCCGCCCGGGTGATCGCGCCGCTCGCGATCGGCGCCGGCGCGATAACCGAGCTCGTCGTGCTCGGCAACCTCGGTGGCGCGATGCCGTGGGCCAAACCGATCCTGATCGGCGTCGCCGGCGTGTGCGCGGTGCTGCTCGCGATCGAGGGTGCCGGCCGGTACCGCGCGGTCGTGGTCGCCGTGGCGATCGCGGCCTTGCTCGCCGCCCCGTCGGCGTGGGCGGTGCAGACCGTCGGCCACGCCACCAGCAGCACGTTCCCCGCCGGCGGGCCGGCGAGCGCCTCGGTGGGCGGCCCCGGTGGCGGCGGCGGCTTTGGTGGCGGGTTTGGTGGCCGTAGCGCCGGCGCCGGAGTCGGCGGATTCCGCGTGGCGGCGCTGGCGGTGGCGCTGGTGGTGGCGCCGGTGGTGGCGCCGGCGCGGTCGGCCAACTGTTCTCGGCCCCCGGCTCCACATCCGGCGGCCAGGGCGGCTCTGCTCCTCCCGGGTCGGGGCGCGCGGGGGGCTTCGGGGGCGGCGGCTTTGCCGGCGGCGGCGGAGCGTTCGGCGGGGACAGTGCCTCGCTCAACGCCGCGGTGCGCTACGTCGAGCAGCATGGCGGCGGGGAGATCGGCGTCTCCAGTCAGAGCACCGCGGCTGCCGCGATTCTCGACGGCTACACGAACGTGGCCGGCCTCGGCGGGTTCTCGGGCCGGGAAAGCTCGGTGACCGCGAGCTGGATCGCGATGGAGGTCCGCGAGGGCCGCTTGCGATGGGTGATCGTCGACAACACGCAGGGAGCGAGCCTCCCCGGCGACTCGCGGACGGGCAGCCAGACGGCAATGGACGTCGTCGCAAAGACGTGCCGCCCGGTCACGTTAAGTAGCAGCGGAGAAAACGGACAGATGTACGACTGCCTGGGGCGCGCAGCGGCGATCCTTCAGGCCGCCAAGGAGTAGGCACTTGAAGAACATTCTCGACGGGGGACTCAGGGCGGGGGTCACCACAGCGGTGATCGTTGCCGCCGCGCTGTCCTCCGCGCCGGCCGCGCTGGCCAAGACCACGTCCAGCTCGAACTGGGCCGGATATGCCGTACATCGCCCCGGAGTGTCGTTCCGCCAGGTGTCGGGGACCTGGACGCAGCCAGACGCCTCGTGCGTCGCGGGCCAGTCGAGCTACTCGGCGGCGTGGGTCGGCATCGGCGGCTACAACCCGACGTCGTCCGCGCTCGAGCAGATCGGGACCGAGGTCAACTGCAACCCGGCGGGCAAGGCGGTCTCGAACGCCTGGTACGAGCTCGTGCCGGCGCCGTCGAAGACGATCTCGCTCGCGGTCCATCCCGGTGACGTGATGCACGCCACGGTGACGGTCGTCGGGCATCAGGTGGCCGTCGACCTCGTGGACCTGACCAGCCACGGAAGCTTCCACAAGAGCCTGTACGCGTCGAGCGTCGATGTGAGCTCGGCGGAGTGGATCGTCGAGGCGCCGTCGGCGTGCTTCAGCGAGTTCGCCTGTCAGGCGCTGCCGCTCGCGAACTTCGGCTCGGTGACCTTCAACTCGGCCGCGGTCACGTCGGCCACGGGCACGACCGGCTCGATCATCAACCCGAGTTGGTGGCGGACGAAGATCAAGCTGACACCCGGCGCCGAGCGCTTCATCGTCGCCCAGCACAGCACCGACAGCACGGGCACGGCGACGCCGTCCGCGCTCGGGGCCGGCGGCAGCGAGTTCGGCGTGACCTACTCCGCGGTTCCGGTCGCGCCGCAGCAGTTCGCCGGCGCTCGCCAGAGCCGCCTGCGCGCCGCCTACCTCGAGCATTGACGTCCCGCGCGTCGCCCGCGCGCGATCCGTCCAGCGGCGAGCGCTCCTATGAAGCTCTTATGCCGCCCCTACGCGGCTCTACCGCGGCCGCCCGAAGCTTGAGCCATGACCACGGCTCTGACACCTCACCTGTTCTGGATCACCAGCCGCGCCGCCGGGTTCGCTGCCCTGGTGCTCGCCAGCCTCGCGGTCTCGCTGGGGCTGCTGATGAGCACCAAGCTGCTGAAGGGCAGGACCACGGACCTGCGCGCGGCTCATGACACGCTCGCGCTCGCGACGATCGTCGCGCTCGTCGTCCACGGCGTGTCGCTGCTGGGCGACTCGTTCCTGCATCCGTCGATCGCCGACATCTCGATTCCGTTCGTCTCGAGCTACAAGACGATCTGGACGACGCTCGGAATCGTCAGCGGCTGGGGCCTGATCCTGCTCGGCCTGTCGTACTACGCCCGCCGTTACGTCGGCGCCGTCCGCTGGCGCAAGCTGCACCGGTTCACCGCGCTGGCGTGGCTCGCCGGCCTGGTCCACGCGCTCGGCGAGGGCACGGACGCCGGCCAGGTGTGGTTCCTGGCGATGATCGCGCTCGTGGCGATCCCGGCGCTCGCGCTGCTGGTCACGCGGCTGGCCCGGAGTGGCGGCGGGGCCATAGCCGGACCGCCGGCGCCCGAGCCTCAGATCTCGAAGAACCGGCCTTCGGGCCCGACGTTGAACACGGGCGTGGTCCCGACCGTCGCCTCCCGGCCCCAGCACGGATGAATGTGGCCGCAGACGGCGAGCACCGGGCGCTTGCGCTCGATCGCCGCCAGGATCGCCTCGCTGCCGAGATGGCGACCGTGAGACTCGTCCAGGTACCCCTTCGGGGGTGAGTGCAGCACGAGGATCGCGCCCTCGGGACAGCTCTCGAGCTTTGCCGCCGTCTCGTCCTCTGAGAGGTCGAAGCTCCACGGGAACGGCGTCGGCGGCACGGCGCCGCCGAGCCCGAAGAACTGCGCGCCGGCGATCTCCTTGGCCTCACCGTGGAGCACGTGGGCGCTCGGCCAGGAGGCGCACGCCTGCCACAGCTCGATGTCCGTCTCGGCGTTGCCGGGCACGAGCACGGCCGGCACCGGGATCGAGCTCAGGGCGTCGATCGTGCTCTCGAGTCCCTTGTGCATGGTGGCGAAGTCGCCGGCGCCGATCACGACGTCGGCCTCCTGCGCCATCGCCACCAGGTGCTCGGCGCGCCGGCGGTCGCGGTGCAGATCGCTGAACGCGAGCAGCTTCATCGGCGAAGCGAAACCCTACGGGAGCCGGATGATTGCCGGTAGGATGGCCGTCGCGCGACCTCCGCGTCCGCTCCACGCTTAGAGACACGGCCGGCGTGGTGGGAGCCAGGGGTGGAGGGGTCCCGCTCAGGCGGACGTCATCAGAGGAGGTATCTGGCAAGTGTCACTACGAGCAAGCCGAGCCCTGGTCGGGCTCGTGATCGCCGGCGCTTTGCTGGCGCTGCCGGCGGTGGCGTCGGCGTCAATCTCCCCGGTCGGTCTGAGTCTTACCGAGCCGACCGGAACGACCGCCGGGACCAGCCCCGCCACCGTGGGCATCGACGCCACGTTCTCGTCGAACGCAACGGACTCGCCAAAGGACATCACGTTCGCCCTGCCGAGCGGGCTGCTCGCGAACGCCGATCAGGCCGGCGGGATCTGTCTGCTGTCGTCGACGCCGAATTCGTCGTGCGTGGTCGGGGGCGGCACGATGACCGCCGTCGGCACCCCCACGCCGGTCAGTCTGTACCTCGTCAAGCCCCCGAGCCCCGGCGATATCGCCGGGGTCGCGCTCGTCCAATCGGGGGCGACGCTGAGCACCGCGGACGTGACTCTGAGAAGCACGCCCACGATCGGGCTCAACATCGCGTTCTCGAACCTGCCTAACGACGACATCACCGAGCTGAACCTGTCGTTCACGACGCTCCGGCTGCCGACGAGCTGCCCGAGCCCGGCGGCAAACGTCACGGTGACGGCGGACTCGTACCTGAGCGCGACCACGCAGAGCGACAGCAAACCCCTGAACGTCACCGGCTGCACCGGACTGCCTTATGCCCCGGAGCTCACCGCGTCGCTGATCAAGGACAGCAAGGACCAGGGCGGCGAGCTCGATCTCGGGATCACGCAGGCGGCGACGGAGTCGGCCAGCAGGAGCATCACGCTCGGCCTGGGGAACGCGATCACTCCGAACCTCACGGTCGTCGTGCCGTGCCTCATCGGCTCAGGCTCCGGTTGCGCCATCGGCACCGCTACGGCGACCTCGCCGCTGGTCCCGGACGCGGCCCTCGCGGCCGGCTCGGTGACGCTGTCCGGGACGGCCGTCGCACCCACGATCACGGTTGCGTTCCCGGCGCCGTTCGCGCTGACGATGACCGGCGCCGTGAGCCTGAGCTCGGGCTCGGTCACGTTCGGCAGCGTGCCCGACGTGCCGCTGACAAGTCTGCTGCTGAAGCTCACTGGGCCGAACGGGCAGAAGGCGTTCAACGTCGTCAGCTGCGCGCCGCGCAACCTCACCGGGAGCTTCACCGATCAAGGCGGGACCATCACCAACTCTTCGGCCGCGATCAAGTTCGTCAACTGCGCGTCGAAGCCGACCGCCTCGGGTTCGCTCAGCGGCCTCGCCGCGGGCATTCCGAAGCTTCATTTCAAGGCGACCCACGGCAAGAACGCGCCGAACATCGCGTCGGTGGCGATCGGATTGCCGAGCGGGCTGAAGTTCGCGCGCTCGGCGATCGTGTCCAACAGGACATGCGTGACCAGGAACGGCAGGAAGACGTGTACGACGACAACGCTGATCAGGGGCCTCGGGATCTCGGGCGCGAACGTCGCGTCGGTGGCGCTGAAGGGCGGCAAGCTCTTGGTCACGCTGAAGAAGCGCCTCGGGAAGCGTCAGCGTCGACCTCACGAGGCCGGTCTTCAGCGAGAGCGACCTCGCTCCAGACCCGCGTCAAGAAGCACAAGGTCAAAACGCTCACGGTGACGCTGAAGGTCACCGACGCCAAGCACACTGCGACGTCCGTGTCGCTGAAGTTCAAGCCGCACTAGTTGGCGCGGCCCGCCAGCTCGCAGCGGCTACTCCTGCCGCTCCACCGGGGCGGTCTCCGCGCTTCTTTGGTCGGCGCAGCGGGCGAGGCGTCGCCGGACCTGAGCGCGTGGGGCTCGCGCGGGCCCTAGCGCGCCGTTCTCGTGAGCGGGGGTCGGCGGCGCGGGCGTGCTCGCCTCGCTACCGCGCATCGCCTCGAGCACCGGCTTGATCAGGTCGATCGGCATCGGGAACACGACGGTCGAGTTCTGGGTGGCGCCGATCTCGCGCAGCGTCTGCAGGTAGCGCAGCTGGAGCGTGGTCGGGTTGCGCCCGATGATGTCCGCGGCGTCGGCAAGCCGCGTCGCGGCCTGTGCCTCGCCCTCGGCGTTGATGATCTTCGCGCGCCGCTCGCGCTCGGCCTCGGCCTGGCGGGCGATCGCGTGCTGCATGCGCTCCGGGATCTCGACGTCCTTGATCTCGACCGTGGTCACCTTGATTCCCCAGGGCTCGGTCTGCGAGTCGATCACCTGCTGGAGGGACTCGTTGAGTCTGTCGCGCTCGGACAGCAGGTGGTCGAGGTCGACGCCGCCGAGCACCGAGCGCAGCGTGGTCTGCGCGATCTGGAGCGTCGCATGGTGGAAGTTCTCGACCTGGTTGACGGCCCTGTCGGGATCGACCACGCGGTAGTACGCGACCGCGGTGACGCGGACCGGGATGTTGTCGCGCATGATGACCTCCTGCGGAGGAACCGTGAGCGTTACCGTCCGCAGGCTCACCCGCACCATCCGGTCGATCGTCGGGACGAGCAGGATCAGCCCGGGCCCGCGCAGATTCATCAGCCGCCCGAGCCGGAACACCACGCCGCGTTCGTACTCCCGAAGCACCCGGACCGAGGCGCCCGAGAGCCGTCAACGCGATCACCAGCCAGGATCGCCAGCACGATCACGATCGCCAGGATCATCGGATCATCTCCCATTCCTCCGCGCGGTCGAACCGCGACCGTGAGACCGTCGAGGTGGTCGACCACGACCTTGTCTCCGGCGTGCAGCTCCTGCGGATCCTCGTCGTCGAGCAGAGACCGGCAGGCGCGCCACAGCGCGCCGTCGACCATCACGCATCCGGTCGGGTCGGCCCAGTTGCGGACGACTCCGAGGTGGCCGATCAGGCTCTCGGGGCCGGCCCGGATCCGGCGCCGGCGGACCGCGACCCCCTTGCCGACGGTCACAGGAGCACAACCCGCCGGCGGCGGCCACGAGCACCAGCGCCGACACGACGCCGAGCGCGACCCCGCCGCCGAGCCCTACCACCGCGAGCACGGCGCCGACCGCGAGCGCGATCACGCCGGGTCCTCCGAGCGCCCCCAGCGTCGGCACGTGAGCCTCGACGAGGACCAGGATCGCCCCGACCATCAGCAATGACACGCCCAATGCGGTCATGACTACATCGTACGCCCCTTTAGCGGCGATTTACGGTCGTGAAGCTACCCGAGCTGTGGTGACGCGCGCGGGTGTCCCGCTTGACCCCGAACATCGCCGCGTCGGCGGCGCGTAGGAGGCCGTCAGGGTCCTCGGCGTCGATCGGGAACACCGCCCGGCCGATGCTCGCGCCGAGCTGTAGCTGGTGGCCCGTCGATCACGAACGGCCGGGTGACCGCGGAGGCCAGCCGCGTCGAGACACTCCTCGGCGTCCGCCGGCGCGGTCCGGGAGTCGATCAGCACCGCGAACTCGTCGCCACCGAGGCGGGCGACGGTGTCCTCGGCGCGCGTGCACGACGCTAGGCGCTTGGCCACCGCGACCAGCAGCTGGTCGCCGATATCGTGGCCGAACTCGTCGTTGACCGGCTTGAAGCCGTCGAGATCCATGTACAACAGCGTCACGGGGTGAATCTCGCTCGCGCGCCGCGGCTGATCGCGTCCCGGAGCTGGCCGGTGAACTGCAGCCGGTTGGCGAGCCCGGTGAGCTGGTCGTGCGTCGCCTGATGGGTCATCTCGTCGACCAGGTGGCCGTTCTGGAGCGCGGTCGTGGCCTGGGCGGCGACGCCGGACAGGCGGTCGAGCAGGTCGGGAGTCGGCTTGAGGCGCTCGGGACGGTCGAACACCGACACGATCAGCAGCCCGAGGAACGAGCCGGCGTTGACCAGCGGCACGAGGATCGTCGCCGCCAGCCCGAGCTGGGTGAGCATCTCGAGCAGCTGCGGGTCGTCGATGGTCTCGTCGACGAACATCGGCTCGCCGGACGCGCTCGGTGACGCATGCGGTGCAGCGGCGTGCCGGGGATCGGGTCCCACACGGCCTCCTCGGCGGCCACGCCCCCTTCGCGGGTGGTGACGGCGCGGCGCGCGAGCACGCCGCGCGCGGCGTCCCACAGGCACACGCCGACGCGATCGCAGTCGACCACGAGCGGAACGGCATCGGCCAGCCGGGTGGCGACCTCGATGCTCGTGCCCGCGGCCGCCAGCGCACGCGCCAGCGACAGCAGCGCGCTCGATTGCTCCGAGCGCCGCTTGGCCTCCATCAGCGCCGACGCGCCGTCGAGCGCGGTGGCGGCGTAGTGCGCGTACACCTCGAACAGCTCGCGCTCCTGGGCCAGGAAGCTCTGCCCGGTGCCGCGGAGCGCTAGCAGCCGGCCGTACTCGCGGCGGTTGGAGCGGACCGGGACGACCAGCCACGAGTCCGGATGGATGCGGCGGCGCGCGGTGCAGCAGCTCGTCGACGTACTCGGCGACCCCTTCGTCCTCGAATCCCTTGTGGTGGCAATGGAGCTCGCCCGCGGGCCCGACCTTCACCGCCAGCAGGTAGCGGATCGCCCGCACCTCGAGCGCGGCGCGGGTCGGTGATCCGGGCGAGCACGTCGTCGAGGTCGTCGGCCGCGATCAGGTCCGAGGCGGCGGCGAACACGCTATGCAGGCGCTCCTTCATCGCGTCGAGCTGGTGCTGGAGCGCGTCGATCTGCTCGGAAGAGCCGCTCGCCCGACTCGCGCTCGGTGTCCCAACGGATGTGGTAGACGCACCGCGGCGCGCCCACGCCTGGCATTCCTCGTGCTCGACGAGCGCGGCTCGGGAGCCCGAACAGGACAGGGCCGCACGTGAGCAGCCCGGTCGTCCAGGCGCAGTGCTCGGGAGCTACGCGGGTAGCCGTGGGCCGCGGTCGCGACGACGTCGGCGAAGCCCGGACCGGCGTCGATCACCGTCGAGCTCGGTGACCGTGCTGAACTCCCCGGTGCTGGTCGCGATCGCGCGGTAGACGTTCTCCGGAGCGCCGAGCGAGCGCAGCGTGGCCGAGACCTGCGATCCGCTCAGCCTCCGCGCGGTGTCCTCGCCGACCGCGCGGGCGAAGTGCGGATGGTGGGTGACGAGGGCGCCGGCCTTCCACAGGGCGACGGCCTCGTCGTAGGAGATCCAGTTCGTGATGTCGACCAGGTACTCCGGGGTCCGCCCGCTGCCGGCCAGCGCCGAGCAGCCGCGCGACGGCCTCGGCACCGCCGAAGGCATGCACCCGAGCGAGCAGGACCGCGCTCATCGAGCACGAGAAGTGGTTGCCCCGGTCGGTTCGTCGCATGTTGTGGGCCGGCGGGCGCATCATCAGCTACGTATCGGTGGCCTGGCGTCGCCGCGATGCCGTAGTCGGTGCGGGATTGGACGAACGGTCTTGGCCCGGCGCTGATAGCGTGCGGCACCCGGAACTTCGATCCCAGGAGCGGCAGATGAGCAGCGCAGACACACAGGGCCTGGTGACCGACATCGCGGGACTGCGCGAGCGCGCGGGAACGCACGTCGGCTACACCGACTGGGAGGAGATGACCCAGTCGCGCGTCGACCAGTTCGCCGACGCGACCGACGACCACCAGTTCATCCACGTCGACGTCGAGCGGGCCAAGCAGACGCCGTTCGGAGGCACGATCGCCCACGGCTTCCTGACCCTGTCGCTGGTGGCCCCGTCAGCCAGCAGCTGATGAAGGTCACCGACGCGACGATGGGCGTCAACTACGGCCTTGACCGCGTGCGCTTCCCGGCGCCGCTCCCCGTCGGCGCGAATGGCGCGGCGGGGTCGAGATCGTCGAGGTCACGGATATCCCCGGCGGCATTCAGATCAAGTCGCGGGTGACGATCGAGGTCAAGGACTCGGACAAGCCCGCCTGCGTCGCCGACTCGCTCGTGCGCATGTACGGCGGCCAGTGACGCATCGACGTCGACAAGCCTGGTCGCGATCGACGTTCACGTCCACGCCGAGCGCAACCACTCAGAGCCCCAGGATCCGGTCACGACCGAGATCCTCGACGCGGCGGCCCGCGTATTTCGGGGGCAGCCCGCCGCAGCCGAGCGCGCGAGAGGTCGCCGACTACTACCGCGAGCGGAACATGCTCGCGGTCATCTTCAACGTCGACGACGAGGCCGGGATGGGCCGCAAGCGGCTCGGCAACGACGAGGTCCTCGAGGCCGCCCGCGCCAACCCGGACGTGCTGATCCCGTTCGGCAGCGTCGACCCGCACAAGGGCAAGCTCGCCGTCCGCGAGGCCACCGAGTTGATCGAAGCCGGCGTGCGCGGATTCAAATTCCACCCCAACACCCAGGCGTTCTGGCCCAACGACCACGCGTTCTACCCGCTCTACGACGTGATCGCCCAAGCCGGGCTGATCGCCCTGTTTCACTCCGGCACGACCGGCATCGGCGCCGGCATGCCCGGCGGCGGCGGCGTCCGCCTGAAGTACTCAAACCCGATGTGCGTCGACGACGTCGCCGCCGACTTCCCAGCGCTCGAGATCATCCTCGCGCACCCCTCGTTCCCCTGGCAGGAGGAAGCGCTCGCGATCGCCGTGCACAAACCCAACGTGTACATCGACCTGTCCGGATGGTCGCCGAAATACTTCCCGGAGATCCTCGATCCAGTACACGAACACCCGCCTGAAGCACAAGATGCTGTTCGGCTCGGACTTCCCGCTGATCACCCCCGACCGCTGGCTCGCCGACTTCGAAAAGCTCCCGATCAAGGACGAGGTCCGCCCGCTCGTGCTCAAGCAGAACGCCGCGAAGCTCCTCGGCCTCTGACGGCGCGTACCGGCGTCCGCCGGCCTCAAAAACCGCACAATTCCGCGGCGAAGTGCAGAAAATCGGTGCTATTTGCTCCGCTCCTTGTGCAAGTTCTGCGCAACTGGTTTTACGAATTCCGCCACGGGGTATTGCCGCGGCAGCCGGTGTGGGCCATATCGCTTTCGAGAAGCGAGCCTGGGCCGCACTTGCCTCTCCTCTCCTCCCTCACTCGGCGGCAGTCCCGAACGGACTGTCGCCGAGTGTCTTTTAGGGGACAGGATCACATCGGCGTCGTGGGGCGGGGTCTCGGTGATCGCGGGCGGCCGTCCGCGTAACGGCGCCGGGCAATGGGTATAAGTGGCTGCTCATGACCCCCGAAACACATATAACCGTGCTCGGCGCCGGCAGCACGATGGGCCTGCCGATGACTCGCAACCTCGCCCGCGCCGGGTTCGCGGTGCGGGCCTGGAACCGGACCCGGGACAAGGCCACGCCGCTCGAGGACGACGGCGTCGAGGTGTTCGAATCCCCGGCGCAGGCGGCCGAGCGAGCCGACGTGCTGGTGACGATGCTGTCCGACGCCGACGCGGTGATCGACGCGGCCGAGGACGCGCCTGCCGGGCGTGCGCGAGGGGCACCGTCTGGCTCCAGATGAGCACGATCGGCGAGATCGGCACCGAGCGCTGCGCCGAGCTCGCCGGCGCGCACGGCGTCACTCTGTTCGATGCCCCGGTGCTCGGGACCAAGCAGCCCGCGGAGCAGGGCCAGCTCGTGATCCTCGCGTCAGGTCCGGGCGGGCGAACGGCCGGCGGCCCGGACGCGGCCAGGGAGACCGTCCAGCCGATCTTCGACGCGGTCGGGCAGAAGACGATGTGGGTCGGCGAGCTCGGCGCCGGAACGCGCCTGAAGCTCGTCGTCAACGCCTGGGTGCTGACGGTCGTCGAGGGCGGCGCGGAGACGATCGCGCTCGCCGAGGGACTCGGGCTCGACCCGTCGCTGCTGTTCGAGGCGATCGACGGCGGCGCGCTCGACCTTCCCTACCTGCGGCTGAAGGGCAAGGCGATCGCCGAACGCAACTTCGAGCCGTCGTTCCGGCTGACGCTGGCGGCCAAGGACGCACGCCTGATCGAGGAGTCGGCGCAGCGCCGCGAGCTCGACGTGCCCCTGTTCAGCACGATCCGCCGGCGGCTGGCCGAAGGCGCGAAGGACCACGGCGACGAGGACATGTGCGCGACCTACTGGACGAGCGCGTCCGGCCGGACCGCGCCGGCGGGTCCTGATCAGCTCCGAGCATCAGGGAGAGTCGGGGTCACGGTCTGCCTCGAGCGCGTCCGCGGGCGAATCGACGAAGCTCATGAGCTCGGCGACGTGGGTCAGGTCGAGCAGTCGCTGCACCTGCTCGCCGCCGTTGATCAGGAAGAACCGCCGGCCCGCCTCGTGCGCGTGCTGCTGGCCCTTGACCAGGACGTGCAGCCCGCTCGAGTCCATGAACGTGAGCCTGCGCAGATCGAGCACGATCACCTCGGTGTCCGAGCCGATCGCGCGGTCGAGCTCCTCCTGGAGCGCCGGACTCGACACGAGGTCAAGCTCGCCGATCGCGGTCAGGGTGATCCCTCGACCGGTCGTGTGCGTCTCTACGCGGAAGTCGCTCTGCAAGGCTCGTGCCCCTTCCCTTCTCCCCCGGACCCCTCTCAGGGCGAGGACAAAGCTACCAGGAGAAGGGGCGGGCCAGAGGGGTGGTGCGGGGCGGCCTTATCCGCGCCGATGGTCGCGCATCGCGACCCGGAGTGTCTCGTGATCGTTGACGTCGCTGACGGTGAGCTCGTCGGCGAGCGAAACCAGGGCCTCGGGGCTCGGCCCGGGCTCGCCGCCATGGAGGCGGTGGCTCGTGCCCGTCCGCAGCGGAGCCAGCGCGAACTCGAGCAGCTGGTCGTGCGCGCCGAGGGCGACGCTGATTGACGTGCTCTGCGCGGCACGCTCGGCGTGTGCGCCGAGCGCATCGGTGACCAGGTAGACATCGGCGCAACGGTCGAGCGAGAACCCGGCGCTCGGTGCGAGCGCCCGGCCGATCCGGCCGAGAACCGGCGCCAGCAACTCGACCGGCGACACCGTCAGGACGACGTCCCCGGAAACCGCGGACGGCAGGCGCGCCTGCCACGTCTGAGCTGGATCGCTCGCCTCCTGCGAAGACGGCGTCGAGGCACGGGGGGCGCCCCTGAAGCACAACCTCACCTCGGTTCCGCCGTCGGGGGTGCGGACGAACTCGGCACGGTCGGCGACCGCGCTCATCAGGGCGAGGCCGACTTTCAGCCCGTCGTGCTCGGGCGCGGCCTGCCGGATACCCCGGCCGTGGTCGCGCACCTGGACCTCGAGCCCGTCGGGAGCAAGCGCGAAGTCGACCGAGAACGGCCCGGGATCGTCGCCGTAGGCGTGCTGGATGACGTTGTTACAAGCCTCGCTGACGGCGGTGTTCACGTCAGAGAGCAACTCGGAGTCGAATCCGAGCGCCTCACCGGCGGCCGTCGACATGCTGCGGACGAGCCGCGCAGCCTCGGGACGGCTGGTCAGCTCGAGGTGAACCCTCGGTGAATCGATCTCTGCACTCATACTCTCGCGCGTCAGCAACTCGGTGATTAAGCAAGGGCTACCCAAAGCGCCGGAGAGCAAGCGTCCGAATTTCGAACTCGCGCGCCCTTTCGTGGGCGCGGCGTCCCGAATCAGGCGGCGATGGCGGCGGCCTCGAGCTGGATCATCGATCGCCGCAGCACCCGCGACACGTGCATCTGCGAGCAGCCGATCCGCTGGCTGATCTCGCGCTGCGTGAGGTCCTGGACCAGTCGCAGCCCCAGGACCTGGCGCTCGACGTCGGTGAGCGAAGCCCAGCCGGCCGCGAGCATCTGGCGATCCTCGGCGAGCTCGAACCCGCCGTCCTCGCTTCCGAGCGTCTCGCCGAGCGCGGACCGGTCGTCGTCCTCGGATGTGATCGGCGCGTCGAGCGAAGCCGGGAGGTAGTTGTGCGCCGCGTCGAGCGCCTCGATCACCCGCTCGGTTGGGCATGACATCGCCTCGGCGAGCTCGTCGACCGTCGGCGAACGACCAAGCTGCGCAGACAGGCGTTCGGTCTGCCGGCTCACCGCGAGCGCTCGCTCCTGCAGCTCGCGCGGGACGTGCACGCTCCATCCCTTGTCGCGGAAATGGCGCTTGAGCTCACCCATGATCGTCGGCGCGGCATAACTCGTGAATTGCTTGCCCAGCGCGGGCTCGAATCGGCTCAGAGCGTTGAGAAGCCCGAGCGATGCGACCTGGACGAGATCCTCGAGCGGCTCGCGGCTGTGGACGTAGCGAAGCGCGAGCTTCCGTGCGAACGGGATGAAGCGCTTGACGAGCTCGTCGCGGACGGCGGGGTCGCGGTCCCGGTGGTAGGCGACAAGCAGTTCGTCGTCGGGGATTCGCGTGAACTCGCGTGCGGCGATGGCGGTAACGGACATTCGACCTCCGTTGTGTGCTCTCCAACCGCGAGGTCCGTAGGCGGGTCCGCTGGCCGCGACCCCGTCCGTCCGTCCCGTGCTCTTGCTTACCGAGGCGGTGCGGCTCCGGGCCTCACCGCCTCGGCTATGTCGTGATTCTTTCTCCGCCGCTGGTTGTCAAAACCCCCCGGCGTCCGGATGCGTACGACGCCGGACCGCTCCGCTCCAACCCGCCCGTCTTAGGAATCGGGCAGGGCGAACGAGCTGCCGCGCCGATCCCCGCTTCCGCGCAGGTCCTCTTCGATCGCCGCCGCGGTCCGCAGGGCCAGCGGCAGGAAGTCGCGCCGGAGCACGGCCATCGAGGCGCGGCTGGCGTGCACGGACAGGTTCAGCGCGGCGATCACCGCGCCGGACGAGTTGCGAAGCGGGACCGCGAGCGAGCGCAGACCCTCTTCGAGCTCCTGGTCGGTGGCCGCGTAGCCCTGCCGGCGAACGCCGACCAGGATCGTGCGCAGCGCATCCATGTCCTTGACGGTGAACGCGGTCAGCGGCACGACCTCGATCCGCTCCAGACGCTCTTCGAGCTCGTCGTCAGGCAGGCCGGCCAGCAGCACGCGTCCCATCGAGGTGACGAACGCCGGCAGGCGGGTACCGACCGCGAGCGTGATGCTCATGATCCGCCGCGTCGGCACGCGGGCGACGTACACGATGTCGGTCTCGTCGAGCACCGAGATCGAGCACGATTCGTTGACCTCGGCGACGAGCGCCTCCATGTGCGGCAGGGCGACCTCGGGCAGGCTGAGGCTCGACAGGTACGCGTATCCGAGCTCGAGCACGCGGGGGCGCAGCGAGAAGCGGCCCTGTGAGAAGTTCACGTACCCGAGCTTGACGAGCGTCAGCAGGAAGCGGCGGGCGGCGGCGCGGGTGAGGCCGGTCGAGCGCGCCACCTCGCTGAGCGCGAGGTCGCGGTGCTCGGCGTCGAACGCGCGGATCACCGCGAGACCCCGTTCCAGGGACTGCACGAAGTCTGAGCTCTGAGATGGCTTGTCGGTCATCTGGACACCGTTGCCCGCTCGTTCGGTATGCGAACACTACCGAAACGGGCGCGCAGTAGGATCCGCGCGATGACCGAGGCCACCGTGCAGACCGCCGCCGGGCCGGGCAACGGCAGCCTCCGGCGGGTGGCGGGCGCGACGGTCCGCGATGCCGCCTTCGAGGTCATGCGCCGGCACGGGCTGACGACGATCTTCGGCAACCCCGGGCTCGACCGAGATCTCGTTCCTGACCGATCTGCCCTCCGACATCCGCTTCGTCCTCGGCCTGCACGAGGGCTCGGTGGTCGGGATGGCGACCGGCTACGCGCTGGCGCGGGGAGAGCCCGCGTTCGTCAACCTGCACACGGCCGCCGGCCTGGGCAACGCGATCAACGCGATCGCCAACGCCCGCGACTGCCGGGCGCCGCTGGTGATCGTCGTCGGCCAGCAGGACCGCCGCCAGATCGCGTTCGAGCCGTTCCTGACCGGGCGAGCGCTCGAGCGGCTCGCCGGCGAGTATCCGGTGTGGCGACACCTGCCGGCCCGCGGCCAGGACGTGCCGGGCGCGATCGCGCGCGCCTACCACGAGGCCAAGGCCGCGAGGGGGCCGGCGCTGCTCGTGGTGCCGATGGGCGACTGGCTCGAGCCCGCCGACGAGCTCGCCGCCGGCGCGCCGGCAAGGCTGCTGCGCCCGCACTCGGTGGACGCCGTCGCAGGTCGACGAGCTCGCCGAGATGCTCGCCGGCGCGCGAGTCGCCGGCGCTCGTGGTCGGGGCGGTGGGCGAGGGCCGCGAGGGCTGGGATGCCGTGATCGCGCTCGCCGAGCGGCTGCGCTGCCCGGTGTGGCAGGAGCCGTTCACCCGCGCGCGTCAGCTTCCCGCAGGACCACCCGCTGTTCGCCGGTCACCTGTCCTGGCAGCGCCGGCTCATGCACGACGCGCTCGCGAGCTACGACGTGGTGCTGACGGTCGGGACCAACGCCTTCAGGGCCTACCTGTTCGACGAGCCGGTCGCGCTCGTCGGGCCCGGACACGCGCGTCGCGGTGCTCACCGCCGATCAGGCCGAGGCCCACCGCAGCCCGTGCGACGTGGCCGTGGTCGCGCCGGTGGCGGCGGCGTGCCGCGCGCTCGTCGACCGGCTCCCCGAGCGCGTCCGAGCGCCCGGGAACCCGCCCGAGCCGGTCCGCCGCCCGGCGCCGCTGCCGCCGCCGCGCCGCGGGCGAGCCGCTGCGCGCCGGCCACGTGCTCGACGCGCTGGCCGCAGCGGCTCCCCGACGACGTGCTGCTGGTCGAGGAGTGCCCCTCCGCGCCAGCCCGAGCTCTATCAGCGGATCCCGATCCGGATCGCCGTTCGGCTTCCTGAGCACCGCCAACGGCTGCCTCGGCTTCGGCCTGTCGGGCTCGATCGGGCTGCGCATGGGTCTGCCCGAGCGCCCGGTCGTCGCGCGTGCTCGGCGACGGCTCGACGATGTACGCGATCCAGGCGCTGTGGAGCGCCGCGCGCTACGACGTCGGCGTGCTGCTGATCGTGCTCGCCAACGGCCGCTACGCGGTCATGGACGCGCTCGCCGGCCGGCACGGCGGCGCCGCCGCGTGGCCCGGGTTCGAGACCGTCGACATCGGCGGCATGGCCCGCTCGCTCGGCTGTCCCTCGGTTCGCGTCGGAGACCACGACGATCTGCTCGAGGGTCGCTCGACGAGGCTCTGCCGGCCTCGGCTGCGCGACGCGAGCCGCTGCGTCGTCGAAGCCGTGGTGGGGGAGTAGGCGGTGGGCGCGACCGTGACCGTGACCGGCTCGTCCAGGACCACCCCGGCTGACATCACCGCCGCGCGCGCGGGCCAGCTTCGACGGCTGCGCCGATCCCCGCCTGCGGGAGCTGATGCAGGCGCTCGTCGGCCATCTGCACGCGTTCGCGGTCGAGGTCGGGCTCGACCGAGGAGGAGTGGCGGCAGCTGATCGCCACCGCCACCGACACCGGCAACATCACCGACGAGCGCCGGCAGGAGTTCATCCTGTGGTCCGACGCGCTCGGCCTGTCGATGCTGGTCGACGCGCTTGGCGCACGAAGTTCCTGCGGGCGCGACCGAGTCGACCGTGCTCGGGCCGTTCTACGTGCCCGGGTCGCCGCGCGCGCGAGTACGGCGAGAGCATGGTCGTCGAGGCCGGCGCGGGCACGCCGGCGTGGGTCCACGGCCGAGTGCTCGACATTCCGCGGCACGCCGATCGCCGGCGCCGAACTCGACGTGTGGCAGAACGGCGCCGACATGCTGTACGCGGTCCAGCGCCCCGAGGCCGAGGAGGATCACCTGCGCGGCCGCTACCTGACCCGCGACGACGGCAGCTACGCGTTCGTCGCGGTGCGCCCCGTCCCGTACCCGATACCCGCACGACGGCCCCGTCGGCCGGATGCTCGCCGCCACCGGCCGCCACCCGTGGCGCCCTGCGCACATCCACGTCATCGTGCGCGCCCCCGGCTACAAGACCGTCACCACGCACGTGTTCGACGCCACCAGCGAGTACCTCGACTCGGACACGGTGTTCGCGGTCAAGCCGTCGCTGCTGCGGACGTTTCGCGAGCGCTCGGTCGGACGACCCTGAGCGCCCGGACGAGCGTCGACGGCGAGTGGGTGTCGCTCGAGAACGACTTCGTGCTCGCCGCCGGCGAGGACGGTGGCGCGGTCGTCGACCCGGGCCGCACGGGCTAGACGGGTCTGCGCTCCGAGGCTCCGTCGCCGTCCTTGCACGGCGCGTTACCATTTCGGCCGTGGTCGACAAGATTGTCGACAATCGGAGGAAGACCGCAGTGCGCGCGCGCCGCGAGGAGCGCGGTCGCCCGGCGGACCGCGCCCGCTCCGAGGACCGTTTCCGCCCCGAGGACCCCGCCCGCGCCGAGGATCGCGTCCGCCCCGAGGACCGGCTCCGCGACGCGATCGTCGCCGGCCGGTTTCAGCCGAGCGAGCGCCTGGTCGAGGCCGACATCTCGAGAGTGCTCGGCGTCGGGCGCTCGGCCGTCCGGACCGCGCTCGCCCGGCTCGAGCACGAAGGGCTGATCGTGCACGAGCGCCACCGCGGGGCGCGCGTGCGGTCTCGTGGACGCGCGCGAGGCGGTCGAGATCCTCGAGGCGCGCGCCGTGCTCGAGGGGCTGGCCGCGCGCCAGGCGGCGCTCCGCGCGACGCCGGCCGACGTCGACGAGCTCGAGGCAGATCCTCGGCGAGATGCGCCGCCGCCTCGACGCCGGCGATCTGCTCGCCGCCTCGGACGAGAACGCGGTGCTCCACCGCCGGCTGCTCGAGATCTCCGCGCACAGCACCGCCGCGCGGCTGATCGCGACGCTCAAGTCCCAGCTCGTCCGCTTCCAGTACCGCACGATCATGCTGCCCGGCCGCAGCGAGTGCTCGTTCGGCGAGCACACGGCGATCGTCGAGGCGGTCGCCGCCGGCGATCCCGACGCGGCGGAGGCGGCGATGCGCGCCCACCTGTCGCACGTGGCCGAGGCGCTGCAAGGGCAGCCGGGATGACCGACACGCCCTCGGATCGTGCGCGCGAGCTGCTCCGCGGCGCGTACGACACGCACATGCACATCTCGCCCGGACGTGGTCGAGCGGATCGTCGACGACATCTCGCTGGCGCGGACGCTTCCAGGAGCTCGGGATGGCCGGGTTCGTGCTCAAGTCGCACTACGGCTCGACCGCCGAGCGCGCGAGCGTGGTGCGCGCGGCCGTGCCGGGCGTCGACGTTCTCGGGGCGATCTCGCTGAACCGGGCGGTCGGAGGCATCAACCCGCTCGCGGTCGAGATCGCGGCGCGCGAGGGCGCCCGCACGGTCTGGCTGCCGACGGTCGACTCCGTCAACGAGTCGCACGAGCGCGAGGCGGCGCCGGGAGCGAAGGTGCCGGTATGGGTCAAGCTCCAGCTCGAGCTGCGCGAGCAGGGGATCGAGATCCCGCCGGTCCCGGTCGTCGACGACGGCGGACTCGTGCTGCCCGAGGTACGCGAGGTGCTCGGGATGATCGCCCGCCACGGGATGGTCCTCGCGACCGGCCATCTGAGCCGGGACGAGATCTTCGCGGTGGTCGACGCGGCGCTCGAGGAGGGGGTCACGGACATCGTGATCACCCATCCCGAGTTCCCCTCGCAGAACCTGTCACGGTCGAGGATCAGCGCGCGCTGGCCGAGCGAGGCGCGCTGCTCGAGCGCTGCTTCACGACGCCCCACACCGGCAAGATCTCGTGGGAGCAGTGGTTGTCGAACATCCGCGATGCCGGGCCTGAGAGTTCGGTGTTGTCGACCGATCTCGGGCAGGTGTTCAACCCGCCGGTGGAGGACGGGATGGCGTTGATGGTCGACCGGCTGCTCGACGCGGGCTTCGAGGAGGAGGAGGTGTACGTGATGGCGGTCGTGAACACGCGCATCGTGGCGGGGGTGAAGGGGCCGTGAGCGCACGCCGGATGATGGTGATCGGCGCGCACTCGGCCGACTTCGTGTGGCGTGCGGGGGGAGCGGTTGCGGTCACGACCGCTCGGCGGCGGTGAGGCCGCGGTGATCGCGCTCTCCTACGGCGAGCGGGGCGAGTCCGGCGAGTTGTGGAAAGAGGATCCGCGTCAGACGATCGAGAACGTCAAGAAGATCCGCCACGGCGAGGCCGAGCGCGCGGCGGCGGCGCTCGGCGCGTCGTTCGAGTGCCTGGACCTCGGTGACTATCCGCTGGAGATCGACGGCGACGGGCTGCGGCTGATCTCCGACAAGATCCGCGAGTTCGCCCCGGAGGTGCTGATCACCCATACCGACACCGACCCGTTCAACCCCGACCACCCGATCGCCCATCACGCGGTCGACCGTGCTCGGGGACTGGCGGCGGGCGCCGGCGTGTCGAGCGCGTTCAAGACGATCTCGCCGCCGGCGCTGTTCCTGTTCGAGCCCCACCAGCCCGAGCTCTGCAACTTCACCCCGACGCACGTTCGTCGACATCACGCGCGTGATCGACAAGAAGCTCGCCGCGATGTCCGAGATGAAGGCCCAGAAGTACCTCCAGACGCTATTACGCCGAGCGCGCGGACCATCGCGGCAACCACGCGCGGCGCTCGTCGGGGAACGCGGAGATCCGGCAGGCGGAGGCGTTCCAGCGCGTCACGCCCGCAGGTGGTGAGCGCGCTGTGAGCTCTGTTTGCGAAGAGCTCGCCGAGCTCGGATCGGCGACGGTGTACGAGGCGGGCGGCCGGCGTGGGTATGTCGACGCGGACCTCGTCCAGGTCGTGCCCGGCTCGCGCGTCGCCGGGCCGGCGCGGACCGTCAGCTGCGGCCAGGACGACAACCTGATGGTCCATGCCGCGATGGCGGCGGTCCAGCCCGGTGAGGTGCTCGTGCTGACGATGCCCGAGCCGCGGCCGGTGGCGCTGGTCGGCGATCTGCTCGCGACCCAGGCGAAGGCGCACGGCGCGGCCGCGATCCTCGTCGACGCGTCGGTCCGCGACGTCGAGGAGCTGGCCGAGATCGGGTTGCCGATCTGGGCGCGTTGGGTGCGTGTCCGCGGCGCGACCAAGGACGTCGCCGGAGCGATCGGAGAGCCGGTCGTGGTCGGTGGCGCGGCGATTCGGAATGGCGACGTGCTCGTGCTGGATGCGGACGGGGTCGCGGTCGTCGAGGCCGAGCGCGTGGAGGAGGTGTTGGGGGCCTCGCGGGAGCGCGCCGAACGTGAGGTGGTCAAGCGCGAGAAGCTTCAAGGCGGCGCGCTCTCCTACGACCTCGACGGACTGCGCGACAGGGTCGAGGCGGCGACGTGATCCTCGAGCCCGAGGCCGCCACGTGACGTCCGAGCCTGAGGCGCCGCCGTCAGGCGCTGCCGACAATCCTCCTAAGGCGCCGCCGTCAGGCGCCGCCGACAATCCCCCAATCCACGACGTCGCCCACATCGCCCACGCCGAGCTGCTGACGCCGTTCCCCGACGACAGCCTGGCGTTCTTCGTCGAGCTGTTCGGGATGCAGATCGAGCACCAGGAGGGTCAGTCGGTGTTCCTGCGTGGGTGGGGTGAGTACCAGCCCTACGGCCTCAAGCTGACCGAGTCCGAGCTGCCCGGCCTCGGTCACACCGCGCTCCGCGCTTGGAGCCCCGACGCTCTGGAGCGGCGGGTGGCCGCGATCGACGCGACCGGCCTGGGGATCGGCTGGAACGACGGCGACCACGGGCACGGATCCGCGTACGAGTTCCGCGATCCCGACGGCCACCGGTTCGAGCTGTTCTTCGAACAGGATCGGTACGTGCCGCCCGAGCACCTGCGTCCCACGGTTGAAGAACGTGCCTCAGCGCCATGTCGACCGCGGCGCCTCGGTCAAGCGGATCGACCACGTCAACGTGCTCGCGAGCGACGTCGCGGCAAACCGCCGCTTCGCCGACGAGGTGCTCGGGTTCCGGACCTACGAGCAGGTCGTCAACGACGACGGCTCGGAGCAGGGCGCGTGGATGAGCCTCACGATCGCCGCTCACGAGCTGATCTACACCGCTGACCACGCCGGCGGCAGCGGCCGGCTGCACCATCTGGCGTGGTTCGTCGACACCCGGGAGGAGCTGCTCCGCGCGGCTGACCTGTTCCTCGACGCCGACGTGCCGATCGAGGCCGCGCCGTCCAAGCACGCGGTCGCGCAGGGGATGTTCCTGTACGTGTACGAGCCCGGCGGCAACCGCGTCGAGGTCACGACCGGCACCCACTTCATCTTCGATCCGGCCTACGAGCCGGTGATCTGGACCCAGGCCGAGCGTGCCCGCGGTCAGGCGTGGGGGGTCAAGACGATCGAGACGTTCCACACCTACGGAACTCCGGACACGAGCGGCAGGCCCCCTGGTCCGCCGATCCCGCCGACGAGCCAGGTCCCGGTGCTCTCCCAAAGCGTGCACGCGTGAGCGAGGACCGCCTGCGCGTGAGCGACGACCGTCTCCTGATCCGCGAGCTCGTCGAGAACTGGGTCGTGTGGCGCGACGCCGGCGACTGGGACCGCTTCGCCACCGTCTGGCACGACGACGGCTTCATGATGGCCACCTGGTTCCAGGGCCCGGCCACAGACTTCATCCGGGTCAGCCGCGAGGGGTTCGAACGCGGTGTGAACATCCTCCACTTCCTCGGTGGGAACTCGGTCGACGTCGCCGGCGATCGCGCGATCTCGCAGACGAAGATGACGATCTCGCAGCGAGCCGACGTGCACGGAGTCTCGTGCGATGTGGTCTGCACCGGTCGGTTCTACGACTTCCTCGAGAAGCGCGAGGGGCGGTGGGGGATCGTGCTGCGCCAGCCGATCTACGAGAAGGATCGCCTCGATCCGGTCGACACCGCGGCCACGGTTTCGCTCGATGGGGATCTGCTCGCCGGCTTCCCGATCGGGTACCGCCACCTCGCCTACGCGCAGACGCAGATCGGATACGACGTCAAGCGCGACATGCCCGGCCTGGTCGGGCCGGGCGTCGAACGGCTCTACCGCCGCGGCGCCGAGTGGCTCGCCGGCGGAGAGCTGGGCGATGGGGAATCCGGCGGTGCGGAATCGAGCGGCGTACGGCATCGCGCCGGATTCCCCACGGTCGATTGAACCGCCCGCGGATCCGGCGGCCACGGTCCTCGGTGCTGCTGGTCATCGGCATGGTGCTCGTCGCCGCGAACCTGCGTCCCGCCGCGGCCAGCGTCGGTCCGTTGATCGACCGGATCCAGTCGGACACGGGCCTGTCCAACGCGGGGGCCGACGTGCTCGTCGCGCTGCCCGTGCTGTGCTTCGGCGCGCTCGCGCCGCTGGCGCCGGCGCTGGCCAGGCGGTTCGGAGCGCGACCGGCGGTCGCCGGCGCGCTCGTGCTGCTCCTGCTCGGCCTATTCGTCCGGCTACTGCCGGGCCTCGGCTTCCTGTTCGTCGGCACGGCGATCGCCGGCACCGCGATCGCGATCGGGAACGTCCTGCTGCCGGTGCTGGTCCGGGGCAACTTCCCCGCGCGCGTCGGCCTCGTCACCGGGATGTACAGCACCACGCTGATCGGCTTCGCCGCGCTCGCCGCGGGCGTGTCGGTGCCCGTCGCCGACGCATTCGGCGGCGGCTGGCGCCCGGGGCTCGCGATCTGGGCCATCCCGGTGGCGGTCGCGCTGCTCGCCTGGGCGCCGCAACTCGCGCGCCGGCCGCCCGTCGAGGGCGCGCCCGGCGATCAGGTGGCGGGTGCGCGTTCGCTCCTCCGCGACAAGGTTGCGTGGGCGGTCACGCTGTTCTTCGCGATCCAGTCGGCCGGCTTCTACGCGACGCTCGCCTGGCTGCCGAGCGTCTTCCACAGCCACGGGGCAAGCAGTTCCAGGGCGGGTCTGCTGCTCAGCATCGCCCTGGTCGTGGGGCTGATCCCCGCCCTCACCGTGCCGGCGATGGCGGCTAGGGCGCGCGACCAGCGTGCGTTCGTATGGGCGTTCGTGACCTGCATCGCGGCCGGCTGGATCGGGGTGATCGTGGCGCCGATGTGGGCGCCCTACCTGTGGGTGGTATTGCTCGGTCTCGGCCAGAACGCGGCGTTCCCGCTCGCGCTCACCCTGATCGTGCTCCGAGGCGGCACCGTCACGAGCACGAGCGCGCTGTCGACGCTCGTGCAGACCGTCGGCTATCTCGTCGCTTCGGTAGGTCCACTCGCGATCGGCGCCGTCCACGGGATCACCGGGTCGTGGACGCCGGCGCTATTCGTCCTGCTGGCGCTGCTCATCCCGCAGTTGATCGCCGGCCTGGCGGCGGCGCGCGATCGGCTGGTCGTCCCCGCCGGCGCGGCCAGGGTGCCGGCGCTCGATCGCGCCTGACGCCTCGATCGCGCCTAACCCCCAGACCATCGCGCCTGACCCCCAATCACGCGTGAACGACGCCCCTTCAGGGTTCAACGATGGAGAGCGGCGCGCCGGCGCCGGATTCCGCTGCGGCAACCTGCATAGCCTGACAATTGAGCGGCGCCGCCGCGCCCGTGCCGACTCCCGCATGACATACATGCAGTAGACGACGCGGTTCGGCAATCCTCCGCCAAATGTCAGGATATGCAGGTCCTTTGCATGGGGGGAGTCCCCTGATCCCGCCCGCGGCCGCGCTTGCGCGGGGCGACAAGAAGCGCCCCATCCAGGTGCCCGCCGTTTGCCGTTCGCTCACGCAACCGGGCCGTGCGCGGGTTGGCGGAGCGCGTCGTCGACCGCGGTCGCGGGCCGGGCGTGAGCGAGCCGGCGGCCACGGAACCGATCTCAGGCCCCGTCCTCGCCGCGTCTTCGCCGAGCGCATCGCCACCGCGCCACCGCCCTGCCCGACCCCTCGATTCCCCGTTGTGATTGGCTTTTGCGGTATTAACCTTCTTGGTATAGTTCGGCATGTGACCCGTTGTTCTTATCGCGAACACGGTCGGAGTCGTTAATGGCGGAGCTGATGGCGCTTGCGGATGCCGTCGAGATGCTGGTGAGCGACGGCGATTCGGTCGCGCTCGAGGGGTTCACGCACCTGATTCCGTTCTCCGCCGGCCACGAGATCATCCGGCAGGGCCGCCAGCGAGCTCGAGCTGATCCGGATGACGCCCGATTTGCTGTACGACCAGATGATCGGGATGGGGCTGGCGCGGCGGCTGGTGTTCTCCTACGGCGGGAACCCCGGCGTAGGCGGGCTGCACCGCTTCCGCGATGCGATCGAGAACGGCTGGCCGCGTCCGATCGAGCTCGAGGAGCACAGCCACGCGGGGATGGCCAATCGCTACGCGGCGGGCGCTGCCGACCTACCCTGCGCGGTGATGCGCGGTTACGTGGGCACCGATCTGATGTCGCACACCACGGTGGCGCCGATCACCTGCCCGTTCACCGGGCGAGAGGCTGACGGCGGTGCCGGCGCTGCGCCCCGACGTGGCGATCGTCCATGCCCAGGAGGCCGACCGCGACGGCAACGTGCAGCTGTGGGGGATCCCCGGCGTGCAGAAGGAGGCGGTCCTGGCGGCGCAGCGCTCGCTGGTGACGGTCGAGCGGATCGTCGACGAGCTCGAGCCACGCCCCGGCGGGATCACGATCCCCGGCTGGGTGATCGGCGTGGTGGCCGAGGCGCCCGGCGGCTCCCGTCCCTCCTACAGCCTCGGCATCACCGACCGCGACAACGACTTCTACAAGTTCTGGGACAAGATGAGCCGCAGCCGCGACGACTTCACCGAGTGGATGAACGCGAACGTGCTCGCGAACAGCGGGGCCGCGAAAGCATGACCGTGCAGGACCGCCCCACCGACGCCCCGGCGGCGAGCGCCGGCGAGATCCAGACGATCGTCGCCGCGCGCCGGCTGCGCGACACCCGCACGGTGTTCATCGGCGTCGGGCGTCCCAGCACCGCCGCGATCCTGGCGCGGATGGTCCACAACCCCGACCTCGTGCTCGTGTACGAGTCGGGGACGATCGGCGCCAAGCCCTTCCGCGTCCCGCTGTCGATCGGCGACGGCGAGCTCGCGCAGACCGCGGACTCGGTCGTGTCGGTGCCGGAGATGTTCAACTACTGGATCGGGCCGGGTCGGATCGACGTCGCGTTCCTCGGCGCCGCCCAGATCGATCCGTACGCGAACCTCAACTCGACGGTGATCGGCGACTACGACCACCCCAAGACGCGCCTGCCGGGCGCCGGCGGCGCTCCCGAGATCGCGGCGAGCTGCGGTGAGGTGATCGTGATCGCGCCGCACGCCAAGCGCACGTTCGTCCAGAAGCTCGACTTCCGCACGACCGTCGGCCACGGCGACGGGCCCGGGAGCGCGCGAGCGTCTCGGCTTCCGCGGCAAGGGCCCGACCGCGGTGATCACCGACCTCGGCGTGCTCGAGCCCGACCCGGAGACCAAGCGGCTCGCGCTCACCCAGATCCACCCCGGGGTCGACGTCGACCAGGTCCGCGAGGCCACCGGCTGGGACCTCGACGTGAGCGACGACCTGCAGACGCACCGAACCCCCAACGGTGAGCGAGCTCGAAGCGCTCCGGGAGCTGGTCGACCGGTGAGCGCCGCCTACGTCCTCGACGCCGTCCGCGCGCCGTTCGGTCGCTACGGCGGCGCGCTGGCCAAGGTCCGCCCCGACGACCTCGGGGCTCACGTCGTGAAGTCACTGCTCGATCGCAGCCCCGGACTCGACCCCGAGCGCGTCGACGAGGTCATGTTCGGCGACGCCAACCAGGCCGGCGAGGACAACCGCAACGTCGCGCGGATGGCGTGGCTGCTGAACGGTCTGCCGACGAGCATTCCCGGCACCACGATCAACCGCCTGTGCGGCTCGAGCCTCGACGCGACGATTCAGGCCAGCCGGGCGATCGAGACCGGCGAGGCGTCGATCGTGCTCGTCGGCGGGGTCGAGTCGATGAGCCGCGCGCCGTGGATCCTGCTCAAGCCCGAGCGCGCGTTCCCGTCGCAGCAGCAGGAGCTCTATTCGAGCACGCTCGGGTGGCGGATGGTCAACCCGAACATGCCCGAGCAGTGGACGATCTCGCTCGGGGCGAGCGCCGAGAAGCTCGCGGACATCTACGAGATCTCGCGCGAGGCCCAGGACGCGTTCGCGCTCCGCAGCCACCAGAACGCGCAAGCCGGCGTGGGACAGCGGGTTCTACGGCGAGTGGGTGGTGCCGGTGCCGGACACCGAACTCGAGCGCGACGAGAACATCCGCGCGGACACCTCGCTCGAGAAGCTCGCGAAGCTCAAGCCGGCGTTCGTGAAGGACGGCACGGTCACCGCCGGCAACTCATCTCCGCTCAACGACGGCGCGGGTGCGGCCCTGCTCGCGGACGAGAAGGGCGCCGAGGCCGCCGGCAGGGAACCGATCGCGCGGATCGTCTCGCGCGGGGCGGCGGCGGTCGATCCCGACGTGTTCGGGATCGCTCCGGTGAAGGCGGCCAACATCGCGCTCGAGCGCGCCGGCATCACCTGGGAGGACATCTCAGTTGTCGAGTTGAACGAGGCGTTCGCCTCGCAATGCCTTGCCGACATCGGCGAATGGAAGGGGCTGGATCCCGACAAGGTGAACCCGAACGGTGGCGCGATTGCATTCGGCCATCCGCTCGGGGCATCTGGCGTCCGTATCCTGGGCGGGCTCGCTCACGAGCTCAAGCGCCGCGGCGGCGGCTTTGGAGTCGCCGCTCTCTGCATCGGTGTCGGTCAAGGCCTGGCAGTCGTACTGGAGGCATAGAAATCACATGACCGAGGAGCTTCAGACCGAGGCCCGCGAGGAGCGCCAGATCTACGACCCGATCGGCGAGACGCCGACCAGCTACGTGCGCGAGCCCGACGGCGCGCATCCGCCGCTCGACTACCCGGGCTACAAGTCGACGTCGCTGCGCCACCCCAAGCAGCCGCTGGTCTACCTGCCGCAGACGATCACCGAGATCACCGGGCCGGCACTCGGACCGCTACTGATGGGCGAAACCGACAGCGACCTGACGGTCCAGCACGCCGGCGAGCCGATCGGCGAGCGGATCATCGTCTCCGGGCGTGTGTTCGACACCGAGGGCAAGCCGCTGCGCAGGACGCTCGTCGAGATCTGGCAGGCGAACGCCGCCGGGCGCTACAAGCACCGCTGGGATCGCTGGCCGGCGCCGCTGGACCCGAACTTCAGCGGGGCGGGGCGCTGCGTCACCGACGACGAGGGCCGCTACCGGTTCACGACGATCAGGCCGGGGCCGTACCCGTGGGGCAATCACTACAACGCCTGGCGGCCGGCCCACATCCACTTCTCGCTGCTCGGCCGGGCGTTCACCCAGCGACTCGTGACCCAGATGTACTTCCCGGGCGACCCGTTCTTTCCCTACGACCCGATCTTCAACTCGGTCCGCGACGAGCGCGCCCGCGAGCGGATGGTCTCGAGCTTCTCGATCCACGACACCGTGCCGAACTGGGCGCAGGCGTTCGAATGGGACATCTACCTCCGCGGGCCCGGGTCGACGCCGTTCGAGGAGGAGCATTGATCTTCGGGACGACACCCTCCCAGACGGTCGGCCCCTATTTCGCGATCGGGCTGCCGTTCGACGTCGGCCCGTTCGCGGTGGCGGACGGGACGCCGGGGGCGATCCACATCGCCGGCACCATCTACGACGGCGCGGGCGTGGCGATCCCCGACTTCCTGCTCGAGACCTGGCAGGCCGACCCCGACGGGAACTTCGCCGACGTCCACGGCTACGGCGGCCCGTCCACGATCGAGGGCTTCCGCGGCTTCGCCCGCTACGGCGTCGAGGACGGCGACGGGACGTTCGACATCGTCACCGTCAAGCCCGGGCCCGTTCCCGGACTCGCCGGCACCACGCAGGCGCCCCACATCGACGTCTCGGTGTTCGCCCGCGGCATGCTCCACCGATCGGTCACCCGGATCTACTTCGGCGACGAGGCGGAGGCCAACGCCGGCGATCCCGTGCTCGCCCGGGTCCCAGTCGAGCGCCGGGCGACGCTGCTCGCCGAGCCCTCGGGCGGCGGCTATCGGTTCGACATCCGCTTTCAGGGGCCGCACGAAACCGTGTTCTTCGCGGTCTGACCCGCACGAGTTGGCAGATAACTCGCGCCGACCGCGAGTTATCCGCCGAGCGCTCCCGACAGATGGGACGCGGGCACGCCGTTAAGGCACGCGCATGCCCATCAACCGCAGATAGCGCGTCACCGCCTCCGCCCGGTTGGCCGCGTGCAGCTTGCGCAGGATGCTGTTGACGTGGAACTTGACCGTGCCGCTCGAGATCACGAGCGCATCGGCGACCGCGCGGTTGGTGGCGCCGTCGGCGAGCAGGCGCAGGACGTCGAGCTCGCGCCGAGTGAGCAGCCCCTCGAACACGACCCGGTCGTCGCGCCCGCGCCCCGGCGGGGAGGACTCCGGGATCGGCGGTAGCGGCGACAGCGGCGCCTGACCCTCCGCCCCCGCCGACAACGTCACCGGCGCGTCGGTCAGCTCACTCGATCGCGTGCCCAGCCAATCGAGGAACTGACGCATCTGGTCGCGTTCGTCGCGCAGCGTGCGGCGCAGGCTCGTGCTCTCGTATGCCTGAGCGAGCCCGGTGGCGAACTCCCACAGCACGTCGCGGTCGAGCACGTCGAGCGGCTGTCCGGGGCCTCGGTCGGCGTGGATCACGCCCACGACCTGGGGGCCGACGAGCAGCGGCGTGGCCGCGTACGAGCGCCACTGCATCAGCTGGGCGGTGTGGCGGTCGACGCGGGGGTGGACCTGCGCGTCGACCACGATCGTGGCCCGGCGGCGGCGCAGCACCTCGGTCTCGATCAGCGTGTGCTCGAGCCGCAGCGGGTTCGCCTGGAGCTGGGCGAGCGTCGTCGCCGCGGCGCGGTCCTGACCGGCAAAATGCGCGGCTTCGGCCACCATCCTGCCGCCCTTGACGAGGCTGAGGATCGCGCGCTCGAACACCGACCCCGCGCACAAGGCCGCCGGCGACCGCAACAGCATCTCCCGCGGCGAGGTGACCTCGCGCAGCTCGGCGATCGCCGTCGTGACCCGCTCGAGCGCGTCGAACCGGGTCTCGAAGCGGTGGCGGAGCCGCTCCAGCGCTCCCTCTTGCTCCTCGATCTCGCCGGCGCGTAGCTCGACCTCCGGCAGCTGCCCACGCAGCCCGGCGATCAGGGCCCGCAGCGCCTCCAGATCGAAGGCGTTCCCGATCGCCGCCGTCGGTCCCGCCCGGCTCGGACTGGAAGACCCCGAGCAGCTCGCGCGCCTGCGCGGTCGCGTCCGTCAAACGTCGGTGGAGCTGCTCGCCGAGCGGACCCGAGAACACCACGGGGGAAGCGTCCGTCGCGCTCATCCCACGGACGTCCCGCCGGCGCGCGCGTAGCGCGACACCGCGTCGGCACGGCTGGTCGCCCCGAGCTTTCGCAGGATGTTCTTCACGTGGTACTTGATCGTCCCCTCGCGGACCACGAGCGCGTGCGCGATCTCGAGGTTGGTCTGGCCTCGCGCCAGCAGCCGCAGCACCTCGAGCTCTCGCGCGGTCAGCGCGTCGGCCAGCCCCGGATCAGGCGCGCCGGCGAGTGGGCTGATCTCGCCGGCGTCGGTGGAGAGCTGACCGAGACGGGTGCTCATCCACTCGACCGCCGAGCGCAGCTCGTGATGGTGGCGCCGAAGCATCTCCCGGAGCACCGCCCGCTCGAACACGCCCGCCAGCCCCTCGGCGTAGCGTGAGGCGACCTCGGCGTCGAGCGCGTCGAGCCGGCGACCGCTGGCGGCGGCGTCCGCATGCACCAACCCCACCGTCTGGCCCTGCACGACGAGCGCCGCGACCACGTAGCTGCCCCAGCCGAGGACGTCGGTCAACCGCCGGGCCCCGCGCGAGCGCGCCACGCGCGCCTGCACGACCTCGGTCCGCTGGCCGCGCGCGACCTCGTCCTCGACCAGCGGGTACTCGAGCCGGATCGGCGAGTCGCGCAGCTCCTCGAGTGCGGCCGCGGCGCCGGCGACGTCGTCCTCGCTCCAGATCGCCCGCACCTGCAGGCTGTCGCCGAACACCTCGCCGACCACCACCCGATCGAACGCGGAGCTCGTCCCGAGCTCGTCCGCGGCCCGGTCGAGGATTCCCTGCGGCGATCCGATCTCGCCGAGGCGCCGGATGGCGTCCGCCACCCGCTCGAGCGCATCCGAGCGCCGCACGTAGTCGGCCTCGACGATCTCGCGCTCGAGCGCGAGCAGCTCGACCAGCATGCGCTGGACGGTCGCCACGTCAGGCGCCGCCCCGGCTCTAGGACGAGAAAACGCCCTAGGAGTGCGGGAACGCGGTCCGGCGCGTGCGCTCCAGCAGCGCGTACCGGCAGGCGGCTTCGTGCCCGACGCAGCTGATCCCGAACGGGCGTCCCGCGCGCTCGACCGCCAGCCAGGCCTCGCCTGCGCGCGCGCTCGGCACGATCGCCAGCGCCCGGCAGTCGGACTGGAGCAGCCACGACACGGGGATATCCGCGATCTGACCGTGTGAGAACGGCGCCACCGCGCGTGGATCGCCGGACTCGCCGAACGCTCCGAGCGCTCGCAGGACCTTGTCCGCGCTCCGGCCGAGCAGCCCGATCGCGGCCAACTCGATCAGAGGCATCGACCACCGTTGTGGTCACGTACCGGACGGCGTCCGCCTGCATGCGCTCGCGCAGCCGTGACCCGGTGGCCGGTCCGAAAGCACGATCACTCGTCCCGGGCCGTCGCCGCACCACCACGCGTTGCCGGCGCTCAAGACGCCCCCGGGCGACACCGGATCGCCGACCAGCCGCGACGTCAGCGCGGCCAGCTGTGCAGGCGGCGCCTCGACCACGAGCTTCGAGAGGTCGGAGCGGTCGATCAGGCCAACGGCCCTGACGCACACGGCAAGCTCGGCCGCCGCCGAGCCGAAGTTGATCGCTACTGGTCGCCCGTCGCGAGTCGCGAGCACGGCGCCCGCCCGCCGCAGGACCACGTCGAGCGAGGCGGCCACACCATCTGATCGAGCGATCGCCGACACGGGGGAGAAGGTACAGCCGACCGTGCCGGCCCGCCCTGCTCTTTACTCCTAAATTACCCGTCCGATAGGGCGGTACACACGTGCCTGCCTCGACCGACACCTCACCACCCTAGTCTTCAGACCCTCTCTAAAGTCTAGGGTAATCCGGCGCTGCGGGAGTGGCGAACAGCCAGGCCCGCAGGCAAGCTGTGACGGTTCGCCGGCGACCGGCCGACCGGCGACGCGCGCGCGGACGGAGGAGATCTAGAGTGAGCACGCACGTGACCCCGATCGGCAGCGGCCGCCGGTGAGCGAGGGCCGCTATGCCCGCCTCACGCGGCTGATCGCCACCGACAACCCGGTGATCATGGACGGCGCCACCGGCACCGAGCTGATCCGCGTCGCCGGCGAGCGGCCCGAGCTCGAGGACCACCTGTGGGGCCTGACCGCGATCCTCGAGTCCCCGGCCGACGTCAAGGCGGTCCATCGCCGCTACGTCGACGTCGGGTGCGACGTGATCTGCACCGACACCTGGGGCCTCGCCACCGCGCTGCGCAACGGCCGCGACAAGCTGTGGGAGTCGAGCGAGCCGGTCCACTGGATGGACCTCGCGCGTCGCGGCGTGCGCCTGGCCCGCGAAGCCGCGGCCGAGGCCGGCCGGGCCGACGAGGTCGCGGTCGCGTTCAGCATCAACGGCGACGTCGACACGCCCGACGGCCGCGAGACGATCCGCCTGCTCGCGCGGGCGTTCGAGCACGACCCGCCCGACCTGATCCTGGTCGAGACGCTGACGCTCGTGCGCAGCTCGACGTACGCGACCGTCGAGGCCCTGCTCGACACCGGACTGCCCGTGTGGCTCAGCTTCCGCCGCTGCCGCCACGGAGTTTGCGGCGTCTACGGCGAGCACTGGGGCGGCCCCGAGGGCGACGCGTTCGGGCGCGCCGCCCGCCGCTTCGAGGAGATGGGCGTCGGGGCGCTCGCGATCAACTGCCTGCCCCCCGATCACGTCACCGGCATGCTGGCCTGGCTGCGCGACTTCACCGACCTGCCGCTCGGCGTCTACCCCAACCTCGGCTACCTGTCGGCGGCCGGCTGGCGTCACGAGCCCGGCGTCCGCGACGAGGAGTACGCGGAGCTCGCGGTTCGCTGGCGCGAGGAGGGGGCGCAGATCATCGGCGGCTGCTGCGGCGTTGGCCCGGCTCAGATCGCCGCCGCCCGGGCGGCGCTCGAGGACACCAAGCCCGGCCACGCGCGCCCGGACGTCCTCCCGGACGAGGGCGCGAGCGCTATCTCGCTCGACGTGCGCGCGCCGGCGACGCGGTGGACCGACTCGCGCGGGCGGCTCATGTACCCGCTCGACTTCCCCGACATCACCGTCGAGCCGGATGTGTTCTCGCCTACGCAGGGCAGCTTCCTGGTCTGGAAGTACTTCTACCGCGAGGCGATCGGCGCCCACCAGCGCTGCCTGGATATCGGCTGCGGGACCGGGCTGCTCGCGGTCCAGCTGGCCCGCAACGGCGCCGCTCACGTGCACGGCATCGACATCAACGCCGCGGCGGTCAAGAACACGATGGCCAACGCGTTCCGCAACGGGGTCGCCGACCGCGTCAGCGCGGCCGTGCAGGACCTGTATCCGTGGGTCCCCGAGGAGCGCTACGACGTGATCGTGGCCAGCCTGTATCAGACCCCGGTCGACCCGTTCGAGCCCGTCGTCTCGCACCGGCCGCTCGACTACTGGGGGCGCGGCCTGATCGACCACCTGATCCGGATGCTGCCCGAGGCGCTCGCGGACGACGGCACCGCATATGTGATGCAACTGTCTATCATCGGCGAGCGGCGAACCACGCAGCTGCTGGACCGCTTGGGCTATCAGGCTCGCGTCGTGGACTTCGGTTTGTTCGAGTTCACAGAGTTGTTCAAAGACGCGCGGGATCAGATCGCGCGCGTGGAGGACCTCTCAGACGCCTACCACCTGAAGCTCAGCGCGACGGATGTTATGGCCGCCTATCTGCTCGAGATCACCCGTAAGGACAAGGAAAGTAGAAGACCATGACCTACGCCGACAACGAGTACCTGTTCACGTCCGAGTCTGTGACCGAGGGGCATCCGGACAAGGTCGCTGACCAGATCTCCGACGGCGTCCTCGACGCGGTCATGCGTGACGATCCGAACGGCCGCGTGGCGTGCGAGACGCTCGTGAACACGGGCCTCGTGGTCGTCTCCGGCGAGATCACCACCTCCACGTATGTCGACATCCCCGAGGTCGCGCGCGAGACGATCAAGCGGATCGGCTACACGAACGCCGAGTTCGGCTTCGACTACCACACGTGCGCGGTGATCAACGCGATCGACAAGCAGTCGCCGGACATCGCCCAGGGCGTCGACCAGGCGTACGAAACGCGCACCAACACCCACACGACGAACGGCGACGAGCTCGACCTCGCCGGCGCCGGCGATCAGGGGATGATGTTCGGGTACGCGTCGAACGAGACCGAGGAGCTGATGCCGCTGCCGATCTCGCTCGCGCACAAGCTGGCCAAGCGGCTGGCGGACGTGCGGCGCGCGGAGATCCTGCCCTATCTGCGTCCCGACGGGAAGACGCAGGTCACGGTGCGGTATGTCGACGGCCGCCCGGTCGAGGTCGAGAAGGTCCTGATCTCGACCCAGCACCGCGACGGCGCCGAGTCGCTGCTCAAGGAGGATCTGTGGGAGCACGTCGTCGAGCCCGAGATGCCCGATGACCTGTTCGACCCCAAGAAGCTCCGCCGCAACCTGCTCGTGAATCCGACGGGCCGGTTTGTGATCGGTGGGCCGATGGGCGATTGTGGTCTCACGGGCCGGAAGATCATCGTCGATACGTACGGCGGGATGGCCCGTCACGGCGGTGGCGCGTTCAGCGGTAAGGATCCGTCGAAGGTCGATCGCAGCGCCGCGTACGCGGCTCGGTACGTCGCGAAGAACGTGGTGGCGGCTGGTCTGGCTGACCGCGCGGAGCTGCAGGTGGCGTACGCGATCGGCGTCGCCCATCCCGTCTCCACGATGATCGAGACGTTCGGCACCGAGAAGGTCCCCCGGTCGAGAATCCTCGAGCTGATCAACGAGCATTTCGATCTGCGTCCGGGCGCGTTCCGGCAGTATCTGCGGCTGCATCGGCCGATCTATCAGAAGACCGCGGCGTACGGACACTTCGGCCGCGAGGATCACGACTTCACGTGGGAGCGGACCGACAAGGCGGCCGCGCTCCGCGAGGCCGCCGGACTCGGCTCCGCCGCCGAGGCGCTCCGCGCGTGAGCATCACAGTAGTCGGGTCGGTCGCGTTCGACGCGGTCAAGACGCCGTTCGGCGAGCGCGAGCGGATGCTCGGTGGCGCCGCCACCCATTTCGCGCTCGCGGCCTCGTTCTTCGACCAGGTGCATGTGGTCGGTCGCGTCGGCGCGGACTTCGGTGACGAGGACCTGGCGGTGCTCGCCACACGCGGCACGAACATCGACGACGTCGAGCGCGTGCCGGACGGCAAGACGTTCTTCTGGGCGGGCGAGTACGGCTGGGACCTCAACTCCCGCGAGACCCTCGACACCCAGCTCAACGTGTTCGAGGACTTCCAGCCCCGCCTGTCCGCACCCTCGCGCGACTGCGACGTGCTGTTCCTGGCCAACATCCAGCCCGAGCTCCAGCTGAGCGTGCTCGAGCAGTGCGGCCAGACCCGGTTCGTGGCGATGGACTCGATGAACCTGTGGATCGACATCGCCCGCGACGCGCTGCTGGACGTGATCGGTCGCGTCGACTGCGTGATCCTCAACGACGCCGAGCTCCGCCAGCTGACCGGCCGGCCGAGCATCCTCGCGGCGGCGCGCGAGGTGCTGTCGATGGGCCCGTCGTCGGTCGTGTCCAAGCAGGGCGAATACGGTGCCGCGCTGATCACCGAGGATCACTTCTTCGCGGTTCCCGCGTATCCGCTCGAGACGGTCGTCGACCCGACAGGCGCCGGCGACACGTTTGCCGGCGGGTTCGTCGGCTATCTCGCCCGCCAGGTCGACAAGCCGCTCACCGACCCCGTGATGCGCCTTGCGATGGCGTACGGGACGGCGCTCGCGTCGTTCAGCGTCGAGGAGTTCGGCACCGAGCGCACCGAGCGGCTGACCTCCGGCGAGGTCGACGCCCGCGTCGAGGACCTACGGCGCATCACGCAGTTCGAGCACTCGCCGGCGCCACTCGAGACGTCGTGATCAGTGGCGCCGTCGCTGCTGCGCCTGCTGATCTCGTGCCCTGACCGACCGGGCATCGTCGCGAGCGTCTCGCGCTTCCTGTACGAGTCTGGGGCGAACATCGTCCGCTCGGATCAGTACTCGACCGACCCCGAGGGGGGCACGTTCTTCCTGCGGATGGAGTTCGCGCTCGCGCCCGAGAAGCGGGACGGCCTCGGCGAGCGCTTCGGCCTCAAGGTCGCCGAGCCGCTCGGGATGACCTGGCGGCTGTGGGACACCGCGCGACGCAAGCGCATCGCGGTGCTGGTATCGCGCTACGACCACTGCCTGCTCGACCTGTTGTGGCGCTGGCGCCGCGGCGAGCTCGAGGGGCAGATCGTGCTGGTCGCCTCCAATCACCCCGACCTGCGCGAGGACGTCGAGCTGTTCGAAGTGCCCTACCACCACGTTCCCGTCGACCCCGACCGAAAGCCCGAGGCCGAGGCGAAGCTGCTCGAGCTGCTCGACGGCGAGTGCGAGCTGGTGGTGCTGGCGCGCTACATGCAGATCCTGTCCGCCGAGTTCCTCGAGCGGCTTGCGGTGCCCGTGATCAACATCCACCACTCGTTCCTGCCGGCGTTCGCCGGTGCGAACCCCCACGCCCGCGCGAAGGCGAGAGGCGTCAAGCTCGTCGGTGCCACCGCCCACTACGTGACCGAGGAGCTCGACGCCGGCCCGATCATCGAGCAGGACGTGATGCGGGTCAGCCATCGTGACGACGTCGCCACGCTCGCGCGGGTCGGCGCCGACGTCGAGCGCGCGGTGCTGGCGCGAGCGGTGCAGGCGCACTGCGAGGACCGCGTGCTCCGCCACGGCAATACGACGGTTGTCTTCTGAGACTCAGACGCGATCGCGACCGCGCCGGCCCGCGCGGGTTTTGACAGCGGGCGTGATCCGCACCCCGACGAGCGCCGCGCTGCGCCGGGGGACCGTCAGCACGTAGCCCCCCGCGCCGCGGGTGATCGTCTCGATCTGACGCGCCCCGACCCAGGTGGCGTCGGGTCCGAGCCGCTGGCCATCGAGCGTCTCGCCGGCGGTCGCGCTCGCCGACGGCGCGAGCAGCCGCTGAACGGTCGCCGGGCCGGTGGCCGGCAGCCGCAGATCGACCCGCACCGCGCGGTTGCTCTTGTCGAGCACGAGCACGTGGAGGATCCCGCCCCGCACGCGCACGGCCCACGCGCTCAGGTTCACCGAGCGAGCGTGGGACATGTCGAGCCGGACCAGGCGCGCATCGGGCCCGAGCGTCCGCTCGAACATCAGCAGCCCATACAGCAGCGGTCGGGGCGTCAGCCCCCGGCGCGTCAACGAGAACGGCGCGTTGATCGCGTACGCCCGCACGTGCAGGTTGACGCTGTCGACCCCGGCGCGCATCAGCGTGAACAACGCGTCCGGCGCCCACAGCGCGGTCGCGAACGTGTTGCTGACGCCGGGCTTGCCCCCGCAGGTGACCGAGTTGAGCTCGGTCAGGCGGAACTTCAGGCCCGCGTGGTGTGCGACTGCGACCGCGCCGGCGATGTCCTTGGCAAGACCCCCCGACGCCCGCCAGCTGAGCAGCCGCGCAACTGTCGGGTAGCTCGGGTTCGACTCGTGCTTGACGCATTTCGAGAACGGATACAGGTGCCCGCTCACGGCCCCGAGCTCGGGGCGCTCGTCGGCGATCAGCGTCTTGATCCACGGCAGGCTGGCCCTGGGGTGCGCCACCGCCGGCCCGATCAGCGGCACGTCGGGTGCGCCCTCGCCGAGCACGCGCGCGTCGTCGGAGAAGTCGTCGACGTAGCTGTCCGGGGTCAGCTCGAGCGGCAGCGGCCGGCTCTCGAACGGCGAGCGCGCGATCGTCGCCGTCCAGTAGGAGCGGGTGTAGAGGTCGGGCTCGTTGCCGACCTCGAACCCGATGATGCTCCCGTGCGGCAGCGACGTTTCGGCGGCACGCGCCCACGCGGCGGCGGTCAGCGGGCTGTCGGTGACGAGGTTGAGATCGACGATCAACCGGAGCCGGTCGCGCTCGACCAGTCTTCGCAGCTGCGCGAGGTACCCGGGGGTCAACGCGAACGCCCACCCCGGCATCCTCCGCGCCTGCGGGGCCCAGAGCGAGCGGTCGGCCGAGTCGCCGCCGATCCGCACCACGAGCGGCCCGTCGCCCGGCACGTGCAGCATCGACAGCACGCGCTCGAACACCGGCATGTTGCTGTCGAACAGGGGCAGCGTCCAGTACTCGGTCGAGAGGCCGAAGTAGGACGGCGGAACGCTCACTGCGCTCGCGTTCGGGCTGATCGTGAGCACCGCGCGCGCCAACCCGGTGGGGTGCGCTCCCGTCCCCCGGCCGGCCGTCGTCGCCTCGGCGGAGGCGAACTCCGTCTGGTGCTGAGGACCCGCGGCGGCACGGGTGACGCCGTCGTTGTCGGGCACCGCCAGCGCGATCCCGCACGCGACCAGCGCCACCGCCACGATCGCCGTGGCCAGCACGGAGAGCCTCCGTCGCCGCTCGTGGCGGTCACCGGCGCGGGTGAGCATCACGCGTCGAATCAGGGCTCCTTCCCTTCCCGTCGGTATCGATCTGCCTGGTGGCCCTGCGGCCCGTATCGGCCGAGCATAGGGCAGCCATTAGCCAGATCCGGGTGCGTTACGCGACCCTAACCGCGCCGCGTGGCGAACCTAACAGGGCCCGACCAAAGCGCTAACGCGAAGCCTACGAACCCAGGTCGGCGGTCACCCGATGCGGACGCGTGCCGGAGCTGCGGATCAGGTCGGCGGCGCGCTCGGCGAGCATGATCACCGGCGCGTTCGTGTTACCGCGCGTGACCTCCGGCATCACCGACGCGTCGACGACGCGCAGGCCCTCCACCCCGTAGACCCGCAGCTCGGAGTCGACCACCGACCCCATCGCGCAGGTCGAGGTCGGGTGGTAGACGCTCTGCCCGACGCGCTCGGCGAACCGCATCATGTCCTCGTCGGAGTCAGACTCGGGCACGCTGAACGGCGCCCGCTCGACCGTCCGCAGCGGCGCCTGGTTGGCGATCTCGAGCGCGATCCGCATCCCCGCGAGCATGCTCTCGCGGTCTTCCTCGGTCGTCAGGAAGTTGCACAGCACGCGCGGCTTGGAGTCGGGCAGCGGCGCGCGCAGCATCACCCGGCCGCGGCTCGTGGGGTTGATCACCACCGGGCCGAAGCAGTAGCCGTGATCCGAGGGCGCGGTCAGCCCCTCGTCGAAGAACAGCGACGGCGCGAAGTGGAACTCGACGTCGGGCGCGTCGACGCCCGGCCGCGTGCGGAAAAAGCCGGCCGCCTCGGGGATGTTCGAGGTCAGCGGCCCGCGGCCCTCGTTCTCGAGCAGCGCGATGTTCTCGGGCGTGAGCGACGCCGAACAGCGACGGCTCGTCGGTCAGGTAGTTGACCTGCGCCATGCAGTGGTCCTGGAGGTTCGTGGCCGACCGGGAGTCGACTGCGCGGATCTCGATCCCGAACGGCGCGAGCTGATCCTCGGGCCCGATGCCCGAGAGCATCAGCAGCACCGGCGACTGGTAGGCGCCGGCGGCGAGGATCACCTCGCGCTCGGCGCGGATGAGCTCGACCCGCCCGTCGCGCGCGACCTCGACGCCGACCGCGCGGTCGCCCTCGAACACGATCCGCGTGCGCCATCGCGCGGGTCATCACCGTCGAGGTTCGGGCGCCCGGTCGCGGGCCGCAGGTAGCGCGTCGGCGGTGCTCCAGCGCAGGCCGTCACGCTGCGTCAGCTGGAAGCGCCCGACGCCCTCCTGGCGCGCGCCGTTGAAGTCGGGGTTGCGCTCGTGTCCGGCCTGGCGGGCGGCCTCGAGCATCGTGTCGACGAGCGGGTGCATCGAGCGGCTGTCGGACACCGCGCAGCGGCCCGCCGGCGCCGTGGAAGGCGTCCTCGCCGCGCTCGTTGTCCTCGGAGCGCCTGAAGTACGGCAGCACGTCCTCGTAGCCCCAGCCCTCGACGCCGTACCGCGCCCACCCGTCGTAGTCGGCGCGGTTGCCGCGGATGTAGATCATCGCGTTGATCGAGCTGCAGCCGCCGAGCATGCGGCCGCGCGGGAGGTACAGCCGCCGGCCGCCGAGCCCCGGCTCGGGCTCGCCGAGCAGGTCCCAGTCGCAGCTCGACTTGAACAGCGCCGGGAACGCCGCCGGGATGCTGGATCTCGGGCTGGCGTGTCCTCGCCGCCGGCCTCGAGCACAGGACACCGACGTTCGGGATCCTCGCTCAGTCGCGCGGCGAGCACGCACCCCGCCGACCCGGCGCCGACGATCACGTAGTCATACGTCGCGTCCGCGTCACTCATCGCCGGATCACCACCTTCATCACCTCGGTCGGGTTGCTCGATCGCGAACCGCGATCGCCGCCGGCGCGCGCTCAAGCGCGAACCGTGGCTGATCAGCGGCGCGAGCAGCGGCGTGTTGCGCTCCACGACCGCCACCGCCTCGCCGAACTCGCCGCCCGCCGCAGCAGCTGACGCCGAGCAGGTCGAGCTCCTTCTCGGTCAGGCTGCCGAGACGGAACGTGACCTCGTCGCTCGACATGCCGACCTGGACCGCGCGGCCGGCGGACGCGACCATGTCGATCATCGCGCGCACCGCCGCCGGCGCCCCGGTCGCGTCGAACGACCGACCGGCGGGCCTGCCGGCGCCGGCCCAGTCGCGCGCGGACGCGACGACTTCGTCGCGCGTCGGTCCACACGAGCGTGTCGGCGCCGATGTCGCGGCTCAGCGCGAGCCGGGTGCTCCTGGAGGTCGACGACGAGCACCTCCGCGCCGCGCTCGCGCGCGACCAGGCAGATGCACTGGCCGATCGGACCGGCGCCGAGCACCACGACCCGCTCGCCGGGCGAACACGTTCGCGCGGTTCACCGCCCGGACCGCGATCGACACCGGCTCGGCAAGCGCGGCCACCGCGGGGTCATCGGCCTCGATCGGGTACACCTGCTCCTGGCCGGCACGGCCAGCAGCTCCTGCAGGCCGCCGTCGATGTGGACCCCGATCAGCTCGAAGTAGTCGCACGTGTTCGGGCGCCCGACGCTGCACGGGTAGCACTTCCCGCACGCGAGCAGCGGCCACAGCGCGACCCGGCGGCCGACCACGAGCTCCGCGCGGCAGTCGGGCCCGACGCGCCGCGATCGTGGCGCCGACCTCGTGGCCCTGGATGCGCGGGAACTGCGATCCGCCGGCGGCGTCGGACAGCTCGCCGAGGAAGAAGTGGTAGTCCGAGCCGCAGATCCCGACCGCCTCGGGGCGCACGACGACCTCGCCCGGGGCCGGGGACGTCGGGCTCGGGACGCTCGACGCAGCGCCATCGACGCGACGCCCTCGGTCACCGCGGCGCGCATTCAGTCGCCCCGGCTCTTGACGTTGATCTCGACCCGCACCCCGTCGGGATCGCTCGATGAACAGCTGGCGCAGGCCCCGCCGGGGACGGCGTTGTGACCGCCGCGACGCCGCGCTGCTCGAGCCGCGCGATCAGCTCGTCGTAGTCGCCGGCGCTGAACGCGACGTGGTCGATCGGGCCGACGCCCGGGTCCCGCTCGGGGACCGTGCAGCCCGAGGCCGGCGGCGTGCGTCGCGTAGGGCGCGCGCTCGGCGATGTGCACGCAGGCGGCCGCGGCGCTGCGCCGCGTAGAGCCAGTAGCCGGGGAACGCGCAGCGGCGGCCGATCGCCGACCTCGAGCCCGACCACGTCACAGTAGAAGTCGCGGGTGAGCGTCGATGTCGTCGCTGAGCACCAGCACGTGCTCGATCGCGGTGATCGTCATTTGGGGCGCGGCTCGAGCCCGCCACCATCTGGGCGGCGGCCGCACCGGCTGCCCCGCAGCAGGTATGCCGACTGGAGCAGCTCGGGCTTCTCGCGCAGCTCGCTGGCCATCCCGGAGAACTGGATCCTGCCGCCTTCCATGATGTAGGCGCGGTTGGCGAGCCCGAGCGCGAGCGTCGCGAACTGCTCGATCAGCAGCACTCCGACCCCCGACTCGGCGACGGACCGGATCGTCGGCACGAGGCGGTTGACGATCACCGGCGCCAGGCCGAGCGACAGCTCGTCGATGATCACGAACCGCGGATGCGACACCAGCGCCTGCGCGAGCACGACCATCTGCTGCTCGCCGCCCGACAGCGAACGCGCGCCGGGTAGCTCGAGCCGCTTCTCGAGCTCGGGGAACAGCTCGAGCGCGCGCTCGCGGCCGGCGACCGCGTCCCCGCCGCGACATCATGTACGTGGCGACGCTCAGGTTCTCGCTCGACGGTCAGCTCCGGAAGCAGCCTGCGGCCCTCGGGGACGATCGCGAGCCCGGCTCGCCGGATCCGCTCCGGGCCGCTTGCCGGCGTAATCGTGCTCGTCGAGCAGCACCTTGCCGGCCACGGGCTTCAGCACTCCGCCGATCGCCAGCACCATGCTCGACTTGCCGGCGCCGTTGGGGCCGAGCAGCGCCGTGATCTCGCCCGAGGGGATGTCGAGCGACACCTCGCGGACGACGTTGCGCCCGCCGCGCGCGACGACCAGCTTCTGTATTTGCAGCAGCCTCGCGCCGAGGTCGGTCACGCGACCTCCTCGGTCCCGAGGTACGCGCGGATCACGTGCTCGTCCCGGAGCACCTCGGCGGTCGGACCGGACGCGATCATCTTGCCGAAGTCGAGCACCGCGGTCATCTCGCAGCAGGCCGATACGAGGCTCATGTCGTGGTCGACGAGGATCGTCTAGCGCGCCCGCGTGCTCGGGGATCTTGCGGATCACCTCGCCCATGTGCACGGTCTCCTCCTCGGGCAGTCCGGCTGCGGGCTCGTCGAGCAGAACCAGCCGAGGCTTCCCGACGACCGCGCGGGCGACCTCGACCATCCGCCGCTGACCCGCGCCGAGCGTGCCGACGCGCGCGGCCGGATCGAGGTCGAGGCCGACGAACGAGATCGCCTCGAGCACGTCCTGCGCGGCGCGAGGACGCCGCTCAGCTTCGAGTGCTCGTGGATCATCGCGACGTTCTCGAACACCGACAGCTCTTCGATCGCCTGCTCGGTCTGGAAGGTGCGCCGCACGCCCCAGCGCGCGCGCCGGAAGTGGGTGATCGAAAGCAGGTCGTCGCCGAACGCCGTCACGCTTCCCGAGACGGGCTTGACGAACCCGCTCAGCACGTTGAAGAACGTCGTCTTGCCGGCGCCGTTGGGCCCGATCAGGCCGCACGTCCCGCGCTCGAACTTCACGCTCATGTCGTCGAGCGGCGTCACGCCGCCGAAGCGAACCGTGAGGTCGGAGACCTCGATCATGGCTCACCGCTTGCCGAGGCCGAGGTGCGGCCCTTGAACAGCCGGCCGATCCGCCGGCCCAGCCGGGCCACGTCCTTGGGCATCTGATCGACGATCCCGCGCGGCGCCGTGGTCAGCACCTGGAGCACGCCGACCCCGAACAGGATCGTCAGCCAGTCGGGTGAGATGCCCCAACTCGTGAACAGCGCCGGCAGGAACTGGAGCAGGATCCCGGCCACGACCGCTCCCCACAGGCTGTACGCGCCACCCATCAGGACCACGGCCAGCAGCGTGATCGAGTCCTGGGTCTGGAAGTCGATCGAGTACAGGTAATGGAGCCCGCCTGCGAGCAGGCCTCCGGCGACGCCGGTCACGAACGATGCGAGCGCGAACGCCCACAGCTTGTACATCGTGGTGTTGATGCCGCCGGCAAGAGCGGCCGCCTCGCTCTGGCGGATCGCCGCCCACGCGCGGCCAGGCCGCGAGCGCACGTGAGCGAGCACGAGCACGAACATCAGCACGGCGACGATCACCGAATAGCGGAAGTACGAGGTCTCGCCGGTGGCGATGCTCGGGCGGCGAATCGGCGGGATGTGAACCGAGGTGCCGTTGTAGCCGAGGAAGCCGTGGCCGCCGTTGGGGAAGTTGGTCGTCGCCAGAACGACCGTGATCGCGCCGGCGAGCATCAGCGTGATCAGCGCGAGGTACAGCCCGCTGAGTCTCAGAGCGGGCAGGCCCACGAGCGTTCCCAGCACCATCGTGATCAGGCCGGACGCCAGCAGCACGAGCGGGAACGGCAGCGAGGTCGCGAACAGGATCCGCGCGGCCACCCAGGCTCCGATCGCCAGCACCGCGGCCTGACCGAGCGACACCAGGCCGACCCGGCCGACGAGCAGGCCGAGGCCCGACCGCGACGATCGCGTAGATCGCCACCTGCGTGCTCGCGTCTATGTAGTAGGTGCTGAGCAGCGAGGGCAGCACCAGCAGCACGAACGCCAGCAGAATCAAGATCACGACCGGCTGAGCCATCGCGCGCGGCGCGAGGTTGCCGGTGAACCGCGCAGAAGGCGTGCCGTCCGCCGCGCCTGACTGCGCGGTTGCGGCCGGGGTCTCTTCGGTCTTCAGGCCGGTGGGTTCGATCGTCTACACCCCCTGGCGTCCGACGGTGATCACGCGCCGACGGTTCTGTATCAGCAACGCGATCGCGGCCAGCACGAACGGCGTCATGTCGCGGTAGTTGCTGATCGACTGGATCGGCGTGATCAGCGCGTCGACGGTCCCGACGACGATCGCCGCGATGAATGTGATCGGGATCGACCGCAGTCGTGCGATCAGGGTCGCGGCGAGCGTCGACAGCACCAGGAACGTCAACGTGGTCGCGTCGAGCGCCACCAGGTCGGCCAGCAGCACTCCGGCCAGACCGGAGAGCACGCCGCAGCCGAACCATGCCGCGGCCTCGACCCGGCGGACCGGGACGCCGAGCGCGGCGGTGATGTCGCGGTCGTTGGCCATCGCCCGCATCGCCGTGCCGAGCTTGGTGAAGCGCAGGAACGCCCCGGTGCCGACGGCGATCACGAGGCCGAGGACGAGCGCGATCACGTTCGTCCACTCGACCAGGATCCCGGCCACCGTGAACGTGTCGTTATCTGTCGGGAACGTGATCGAACGCGACGCGCCCCCGCTCGACGTCCACAACAGGTCCATCACCCCGAGCAGGATCAAGGTCAGGCCGAGCGTGGCCGTCGCCTTGATCAGCGGGTCGCGCTTGGCCAGCGCCGGGCCGAAGATCATCCCGTAGACGAGCGTCAGCACGCCTCCGAACAGCACTGCTATGAGGTACGCGAGCCACTCGTTCCAGCCCGACGTGTTGATCAGTTGCCACGCGATCAGGGCACCCATTGCGCCCACCGCCCCGAAGGACAGGTTCAGCACTCCCGTCGCCCGGTACAGGACGACCATGCCGACGCCCGACAGGGCGTACACCGCGCCGAGGGAGACCCCGGTGACGATGAACGGCTGGAAGTCCTGCCAGCTCGGCAGGCCGAGAATGCCGGAGATGACGAGCATGTGGGTTTAGCTGGATGCCCTGATCGCTTGTGGATCCTACTTACTGTGGCCGCATGGCTTACCTAGCCTGCCGGCACTCCCGGTGCCGACGGTGCCGTGCCGGCCACCGCGCGGTACGCGGCGATCTGCGGATCGGCGGCAGAGATCAGCGTGCAGCCCTGGGCCAACACCATCTGGCCGTTCTGGGGCGTCACGGTGATGTCGTCGTTGTCGGCGATGTGCATCGGGTAGTTGCCGAACGTCCACAGCGCGCAGTGCTGGCCGGTGTCGAAGTCCTTCACGCTCTGGAACGCCTTGTTGACGCTCTCGGTCGTGTACGGACCATTGATCGAATTCAGCGCGTGAACCGCGATCTCACCCATCGCGAAGCCGAACTGGCTGAACGACCCGATCCCGCCCGAGACGTCCGAGCCGTACTGCTTGAGGATCGCCTTGTAGAGGTTCATCGTCGGGGTGTTGGTGGTGTCCGGGTTCAGGACCTCCGAGTTGACGAAGAACTTGTGGTTCCACTTCGGTCCCAGCGACTTCGCCAGGAAGTCGGCGTCGCACGGAGTCGAGCAGCCCCACGCCTTGACCCGGTCCTCGAGGCCGAGCTTCTGGGCGGCCTGCAGGATCACGAGCGCCTCGGGCGGGGTGAAGTTCAGCACCACGGCGCCGTTCGGGCCGGCGTCGTCGACCTCCTTCAGCGCCACCGAGTTGGCATCGCTGATCGGCACGTTCTCGGTCAGCTGCGTGACTGGCACATGGGCCGCCCCTGCCACCGCCGCCGGGCCGGCCGCGATGTAGCCAGTGCCCGGGACGTTCGACTGGTCGAACACGATCTTGCTCGGGTGCAGGCTGAGGACGTACTGCACGGCTCCGTCGGAGCTGTAGCGCGGTCCCATGTTCACGTCGGCGATATTCGGAGTCGAGTAGCACTCCGGCGCGATGCCGGCGGCGATCACGTAGTACTTGAGCTTCTCCCAATAGGCATGGTTGATCGTGCACTCGAGGATGCTCGAGCTCCCGGAGATTCCGACCACGTGATCGGTCTGGACGAGCTTGGTCGCGTCGGCCGCGATCTGCGCCGGCTGCGTCGGCTCGGTGAGCTTGTAGAGCACGATCGGGTGGCCTTTGACGCCCCCGTTTGCGTTCACGCACGCGAAGTACGCACCCTCCATGTTCTGGATGTCCGTGAAGTCCGTCCCGGGCTGCTTGGTGTTGATCGCGCCCAGCGGGATCGGGGTGCCGGTGGCCTTGACGCCGGCCTTGGGTCCGCACGACGAAGTGTCCGTCGATGCGGTCGTCGGGGCACTGGCGCTTGTTGACGAGCTTGATGATGCGGCGGGAGCTGCCGCGCTACTCGTCGAGCTGCTGCTGCTCTTGCTGCTCCCGCAGGCCGCCAGGAACAGCACTCCCAAAACCGCCGCGAATGACAGCCCAAATCGCACGCGCGGAACGTCGTGGTACTTCCTCACCGATCTCCTCCTCCTCGAGGCATTATGTGATTACCCGCCCCAGGGTTGGCGAGCCGGGCGATACTAATCGGTGGGTCGTTTGCATGCAATAGCTCCTAACACGACCCCAAGAATGAGAGTTCTGGGATCTGGATCGTATGTTTTGCATGCAATCGCGTCGGCGGGGCTAGACTGCCGCGACGCCGCATCCGCGGCGCTGAGGAGCGAGGTAAGAGGTGTCGGATCGAACTCAGACGACGCGAGCGCTGCTCCGCCTGCGCGAGATGATCCTCAGCGGGGAGTTCGCGCCCGGGGAGCGCATGTCCGAGCTGCGGCTGGTGAAGCGGTTGGGCGTGTCGCGGACGCCGCTGCGCCTGGCACTGGCCACGCTCGAGCACGAAGGCCTGCTGCAGGGTCTGAAGTCGCGCGGGTACGTGGTGCGCGAGTTCACCAAGGCGGACATCAGCGACGCGATTGAGCTGCGCGGCGTGCTCGAGGGCACCGCGGCCCGGTTCGCCGCCGAGCGTGGCGCCACGCTCAGCGCCGTCGGGGAGCTGCGAGAGATCAGCGACACGATCGCGGAGATGGTGCATCGGGCCGGCTACGAGTCGTTCGAGCGGTACGTCGATCTCAACGAACGATTCCACGCCCGGATCCTCCAGATGGCAGGAAGCCCGATGCTCGAGCGCGCGCTCGACGGGATCATCGGACTGCCGTTCGCCGGCCCCAGTGCGTTCGTGATGGCGCAGGCCGTGCTCCCGGAGTCGCGCGACATCCTGGTGATGGCTCACCGCCACCATCTCGGCCTGATCGACGCGATCGAGCGCGGCCAGGGGGCCCGGGCCGACAGCCTCGGGCACGAGCACGCGCTGCTGGCGCGGACGAACCTCGAGGTCGTGCTCGACCATCCCGAGGTGCTCGAGCGGATGCCGGGCGCGTCGCTGCTCGCGCGGCCGGAACTCGAGCCGGCCGAAGACGCTCCGCTCGAGGCGGTCTGAACCAGACGCGGGGCCGGTCTGACCCGGCCCCGCGCGGTGAGGCACCCCCGTGACGCGGTACTTACCCTGGTTGGTCACGGGGGCGCCATCAACGCTCGCGCGTTGCGACTCTGCTACCCCGTTGGCGGGTTCGTCGAGGGCGCCGTCCCCGCAGCGCTGCGGTACTGCGCGATCTGCGGATCCGACGAGGACACGTTGAAGCATCCCTGGGCGGTCACCATCTTCCCGTTGTCCGGGGTCGTGGTGAAGTCGGCGTTGTTCGGGATGTGCAGCGGATAATTCCCGTACACCCAGGGCTGGCAGAGCAGCTCGGTCTTCTGATCCTTGATCGCCTTGAACGCCGCGTTGACGTTCGCGATCGTGTACGGGGCCTTGACGGTGTCCAGCGCGCCGACGCTGAACTTCCCGAGCAGGTAGCCCATCTCAGTGAACGAGCCGAGACCGCTGGTCGCTTGTCCGTACTGGGCGAGGATGGCCTTGTACTGCTGCATCTCCGGGCCGTTGTGGTCATCGGGCGAGGTCAGCTCGGCGTTGACGAACAGCTTGTGGTTCCACTTCGGTCCCAGCGACTTGGCCAGGAAGTCGGTGTTGCACGGCGTCGAGCAGCCCCAGCCCTTGACGTGGTCCTCGAGTCCGAGCTTCTGCGCGGCCTGGAGGATCACCAGCGCCTCGGGCGGGGTGAAGTTCAGCACCACCCAGCCGTTCGGTCCGGCCTTGTCGACGAGGTTCAGCGCCACCGAGTTCGCGTCGGTGATCGGCACGTTGGCGGTCGACTCACTGATCGGGATGCCCGCGGCCTTGGCCAGCGCCGCGGGACCGGCCGCGATGTAGCCCGTTCCCGGCACGTTCGACTGGATGAACACGATCTTCGACGGCTTCTGGCTGAGCCCGTACTGGACGGCTCCGTCGGAGCTGTACCGCGGACCCATGTTGACCGCGGCGCTGTTCGGGGTCGACCAGCACTCCGGCGCGATCCCGGCGCCCATCTCGTAGATGCCGAGCTGCTTCCAGTAGCTCTGGTCGATCGTGCACTCGAGCAGGTCGAACACGCCGACGATTCCGACCACGTGATCCTGCTGGATCAGCTTCTTCGCGGCCGCCGGCGACCTGCGCCGGCTGCGTCTGGTCGTAGATGACGAACAGCTTCACCGGATGGCCGTTGACGCCGCCGTTGGCGTTGACGCAGTTGTAGTACGCGATGATCATGTTCGGCCCATCGCTGAAGTCGGTGCCGGGCTGCTTGGTGTCGATCGTGCCGATGTTGATCGGCGAGCCGGTGGCCTTGACGCCCGGCTTGGGACCGCACGAGGAAGTGCTGCCCGACCCGGTGCTGGCGCTTGTCGTCCCGCTGGTGCTCGAGCTCGTCGCGCTCGACGCGCCGCTCGCGCCGGTGCTCGCGCTGCTGGTGCTACTGCTGCTGCTTCCGCAGCCGGCCAGCAGCATCGCCGCGCCGACCAGCATGGCCAGCGCAATGCCGCGCGCGCGTGCGCAAGCGCAGCGCATGGTAGGTGATCCTCACCTCTCGTCCTCCTCCTCGAAATGATTTGGTTGAACCGCCCCGTTGGCGAGGCGAGGATCTTATTCGCGTAACGTCCTGTATGCAATGCATGCCTAACGCGACCGAAAGAAACCGTTTGGAGGTCGTATACGGGCGTTCTTGCATACAGGGTTTTCGGTAGCGATACTCCAGCACGCCGATGGTCAACCAAGCCAACCGGACGCAGATGATGCGCGCGCTCCTCGCCTTGCGCGAGCAACTGCTGAGCGGCGAGTTCAGGCCGGGCGAGCGCATGTCCGAGCTGCCGCTGGTCGAGCGGCTGGGCGTGTCGCGAACCCCGCTGCGCCTCGCGCTCGCGTCGCTCGAGCACGAGGGGCTGCTGCGCGTGCTCCCGACCGGTGGGTACGTGGTCCGAGAGTTCACCCAGGCCGACATGCGGCACGCGATCGAGCTCCGCGGCGTGCTCGAGGGCACCGCCTGCCGGTTTGCCGCCGAGCAGGGCGCAAGCCGCCGCGATCTGCGCGCGCTGCGCGCGATCAACGAGCAGGTCGAGCCGCTCGTGCACCGTGCCGACTACGAGTCGTTCGAGCGCTACATCGCGCTCAACGGAGAGTTCCACGAGCGCCTGGTCAAGATGGCGCACAGCCCGCTGCTCGAGCGCGCGCTCGCCACGGTCCTCTGCTTGCCGTTCGCGACCCCGAACGCACTCGTGCTCCAGCACGCCCAACTGCCGGAGTCGCGCGAGATCCTGATCGTCGCCCACCGCCAGCATCTGTGGCTGGTCGACGCGATCGCCAACCGCGAGGGCTCGCGAGCCGACAACGTCGCCCGCGAACACGCGCGGCTGTCGCTGACGAACCTCGAGATCGTGCTCAGCCGGCGGGGTCTGCTCGAGCAGCTGCCGGGCGGGTCGTTGCTGACGCTCGACGGCGAGCTCGAGCCCGTCTGACTCCGAGGCGGTCCCGCCTGGTCGCTACGGCGACGCGATCGCGCCGCGGTCCCAGGGCTCCGCGTCGTACTCGCCCCACTCCAGCGCGATCTTCGCGGCCGCGATCGATGTCGTCGGCGCCCGGACGGTACGCGTCCTCAAGCGACGGGCTGACCGGCACCGGCGTGTACGGGGCGCCGACGCGCTGGATCGGCGCCTCGAGGTAGTCGAACGCGGCCGCCTGGAGCTGCGCCGCGAGCTCGGCGCCGAACCCGCCGGCGGTGACCGCCTCGTGCGCGACGACCACGCGCCCCGTGCGCCTGACGGACTGCGCGAGCGTGTCGAGGTCGAGCGGCACGAGCGTTCGCGGGTCGATCACCTCGGCCTCGATGCCCGTCGCCGGCGAGCCGATCCGCCGCCTCGAGCGCGTCGCCGACGAGGCGCGACAGCGCGACGATCGTGACGTGGTTGCCTTTGCGGACCGTGCGTGCCTGCCCGATCGGCACGGGCTCCGGGGGATCGGGCGCGAGCTCCCGGCGGAAGTACAGCGACTTGTTCTCGACGAACACGACCGGGTTCGGATCGGCGATCGCGGTGATCGAGCAGACCGGCGGCGTCGGCCGCGCAGCTCGGCATCACGACCTTCAGCCCGGGCACGTGGGTCAGCCACGCCTCGAGGCTCTGGGAATGCTGGGCGCCGTTGCGCTGACCGGCTCCGCCCTGGGTGCGGAGCACGAGCGGCACCGACAGCTGCCCGCCCGACATGAAGTGCGCCTTTGCCGCCTGGTTGACGAGCTGGTCGAGCGCGAGCGTGATGAAGTCGATGAACATGATCTCGACCACCGGCCGCAGACCCGCCTGGGCGGCTCCGATCGCCGCGCCGCAAACTGTTCCCTCGCTGATCGGCGTGTTGCGAACGCGCTCGCGTCCGAACTCGTCGGCCAGCCCGGCGGTGACCAGATAGGGGCCGCCCTCGGCGACGTCCTCGCCGAGCACGATCACCCGCTCGTCCTCGCGCATCGCACGCGCGAGCGTGGTGTTGATCGCCTCGACGAACGTCGTCTCGCTCTGCTCGGTCATTTCGCGTACACCAGTCCGGCCGCGATCGCCGGATCGGGGAACGGGCTCTCGCGGGCGAAGCGCACCGCTTCTTCGATCTCGGCGCCGGCCTCCTTCTCGATCGCGGCCGCCGCCTCCTCGTCGATCCAGCCATCGTCGAGTGCGCGCTCGGCGCAGCTGGGCGAGCGGGTCGCGCTCGGCCCACTCCTGCTCCGCAACGGGGTCGCGGTATTTCTCCGGATCCCCCTCGTAGTGGCCGCGCCGACGGTATGTGACGCACTCGAGAAGGTACGGCCCGGCGCCGGCGCGTGCCTGCTCGAGGTATTCGCCGAACGCGCGATACACCGCCGGTACGTCGCTACCGTTCACCGTCGTTCTCTGGAAGCCGTATGGAGCGACGACGTCGCTCACGCGCTCGATCGTCGAGTGCTCCTCGCGCGAGGTGAACTCGGCGAAGCCGTTGTTCTCGCACACGAAGATCACGGGCAGCTTCCACAGCGCCGCGAGGTTGACCGACTCGTTGAAGTGTCCGGCCTGGACCGCGCCGTCGCCGAAGAACACGGCGGTGACCTGGTCGGTGCCGCGCAGATGCTGGGCGAGGGCGCTGCCGAGCGCGAGCGGCAGGTTGCCGCCGACGACGCCGGTCGCGCCCATGAACCCGTGCTCTTTGTCGACCAGGTGCATGGAGCCGCCGAGCCCCTTGCAGACGCCGTCGATCCGGCCCATGAGCTCGGCCATCAGGCGGTCGACCGGCGCCCCCTTGGCGATCGCGTGGCCGTGCGCCCGGTGTCCGCTGTATACGGCGTCGTCGTCGCGCAGCTGGCGGCACACCGCAGCGGCGACTCCTTCGCCGCCGATGCTGAGGTGGATCAGCCCGTGGACCTGGAGGCTGCGCTTGAGCTGCGCGACCCGCTCTTCGAACAGGCGGATCCGCCATATCGTGCGCAGCAGGTCAGCGGTCGTCTCGGCGTCGAGCGCGGAGCTCACGGCGCCCCGGTGGTCGACGGCCCCGAGCTCGGTGCCTCAGCCCGCGACGTCGGTGCCTCAGGCCGCGACGGGGGCCTCGCCCAGGACCTGGCGGACCGACCCGGCGATCTTCTCCTCGTTGGGCAGGACATATGCCTCCATCGGCTCGCTGTAGGGCACGGTCACGTCGAGCGCGGTCACCTGCAGGATCGGCGCCTTCAGCGAACCGAAGCCGTGCTCGGCGACCTCTGCCGCGATCACCGCCGACGCGCCACCGTGGCGAGTTCCCTGGTCGGCTATCACCAGGTGACCGGTCTTCTCGACCGAGGACAGGATCGTCGCCGTGTCGAGCGGGTTCAGCGTGCGCGGGTCGATCACCTCGGCCTGGATCCCCTCTTCGGCGAGCGTCTCCGCCGCCGCCAGTGCCCGTCCGACGGTCCAGCCCGTGGCCACGATCGTCACATCTGAGCCCGCGCGGCGGACCGCGGCTTCGCCGAACGGCACGACGTACTCACCCTCGGGCACGTCGCCGTGCTCGAGCACCTGCAGGTAGTTGATGAGATAGCAGACAGGGTTGTCGTCGCGGATCGCGGCCGCCATCAGGCCCTTTGCATCGGCGGGGGTCGACGGCAGCGCGATCTTCAGGCCGGGGAAGCCCATGAACATCCCGTAGATCGAGCCGGTGTGCTGGCCGGCCCAGCCGGCGGTGAATCCGTAGCCGGCCTTGAACACCGCCGGGACCTTGACCTGGCCGCCGCTCATGTAGCGAAGGCGCGGCGCCTCGTTGACCACCTGGTTCATCGCCACCAGCATGAACTCGGCCATCAGCAGCTCGACCACGGGGCGGTAGCCGGCGAGCGCGAGTCCGACCGCCATTCCGATCTCGGCCGTCTCCGAGATCGGCGACACCCGGACGCGATCGCGTCCGAACGCCTTAACGAGCGGGTCATCGTCGCTCGGGGCCACGTCCTGGCCGTAGAGGACGACGGTGGGGTCGCGCTCCATCTCGACGCGGATCCCCTCCTGCACCGCCGCGATGTAAGGAATCTCTCGTGCCATCGTTTTCTCCTAGGCGTATACGTAGTCTTGGCGGGCGGCGGCTTCGGGCTCCGGGAACGGGTTGTCGAGGCCGAACTGGACCGCGCCGTCCATCTCCTCGGTGACCTGCTTGGCGATCTCGTCGGCCCGGGCGGGCCCGAGCACGCCCTGCTCGACGAGCCGCGCCCGGAACCGGGGGACGGGGTCGCCACGCAGCGCGGCCTCGTACTCCTCACGATTGCCGAACGTGGTGATCGCTTCGTGCTCGGGGTAGTGCAGCGGCACGCCGGGCGGGGCGATGATGTTGCCGTGGGCGGACAGGCGGTACACCTTCGACTCCACGAGCGTCGGCCCGTCGCCGGCGCGAGCGCGGTCGGACGCCGCCCCCACGGTCTCGTACACCGCGACCGGATCCCCGCCGTCCACGGTGACGCCGGGCATGCTGTAGGCCGCGGCCTTGACCGACAGCGGCTCGCCGGCGGCGGCGTTCGCGTCCTCCTGCTCGGAGCGCGTGGACACGTTGTAGCTGTTGTTCTCCATCACGTACACGACCGGCAGCCTCCACAGCGAGGCGAGGTTGAGCGACTCGTGGAAGGCCCCCTGCTTGGAGGCGCCGTCGCCGAAGAACGACAGGACGACCTGGCCCTCCTTGCGCAGCTGCGCCGCGAACGCCAAGCCGGTGGCCTGCGGGATGCCCTGCCCGACGATGCCCGACGTGCCCATGAAGCCTCGGCCGGGATCGATCAGGTGCATCGAGCCGCCGTACCCGCCGCAGAGCCCGTCCTTGCGGCCGTAGATCTCGGCCATGATCGCCTTGGTGTCGGTGCCGAGCGCGATCGGGTAGCCATGGCACCGATACGTCGCCATCAGCTGGTCGCCGGGTTGCATCGTGGCCAGCGAGCCGACGATCGACGCCTCCGCGCCGTCCGCCAGATGGGTGTGGCCCCGGATCACGCCGGGATGCTCCTCGAAGGTTCGCTTGACGCGCTCCTCGAACTCGCGGATCCGCAGCATCTGGGTGAACATCCAGACGAGCCTGTCGTTGTCAAGCTGCTCCATCGTTCCTCCTAGGTCACGCCCGCGCGGAACTGCGCGACCGTCGTCTCGTACGCGCGCTTGAACTCCTCCTCGATCGGGAGGTTGCGCAGCTCAGCGGAGAGGACTTCGACTCCCCACGGCCCGTTATACCCGACAGCCTGGCACGCCTCGATGTAGCCGGGGATGTCGAACTCGCCCTCGCCGGGCAGCTTGCGGTAGTTGATGACCTCGTCGATCGGGTCGTCCATGTACTCCACCGGCCCGTCCGACAGCTCCACCCAGGCCAGGTACTCACCGGGGATGCGGTTGAGCTCCTCGGGTGGGATCCGCAGCTTGCCCATGTGCCAGGTGTCGATAGCCAACCCGCCGTTGGGGCGCGCCGCCTCGGTGACCAGCCTGAGGCCGGCGTCGAGTGTATGGACGTTGGGGTCGAATGGAATGATCTCGTACGCGACCTTGGCGTCGGTGTGCTGCGCCGCGTCGTCGCACAGCGCGGCGTACTCCTCGATCAGTCGATCGAGCTCGCACGGCGTCTCGGGGATGTTGCCGACCTTGATGTGGTGAGCGTCGAACGCCACCGCGGTCTCGAACAGCTGCTTGCGCAGCCGGTCGGAGTCGGCGCGCGCCGGCTGACCCTGCGGGACGAAGAACTCCCAGAGGAACTCGACCTCCAGATACTTCAGCCCGGCATCGCGGAAGATGCTCGCCATCTCCTGCAGTGTGCGCGTCTCGAGTTGGTGCGAGACGTCGGCATGCCACAGCCCGAGCCCGGCGAACCCGACCTTGGCCGCTTCCGCGCACCGGTCGCGCCAGTCGAACAGGCTCCACTCGCGCCCGACGTGGACCTCAACCGGGCCGCTTACCGTCCAGTACAGAGCCATCAGATCGACTTCGCCCATCGTTACTCCTCTCGTGTGAGAGCGACGGTACAGCCGTACGCTGGAATCAGTCCAGTCATCCAGCGCAGCCGTTCTTGCCGATGAGCGCTCTGGCCGGCCCTCGTTTTCGATCGTGGCGTTGCGCCCGCGTGATGGCGTCACCGAGCCCCCGCCGGGGTAGGACCGCCGCGATGGGTGTTTCGTCGGGGACAATCGAGCGGCTTGCCCGCGACACGGCTCGCATCGCGGATCCCGAGGTCGCGCTGCGGGCGCTGACCGCGCTCCGACACGAGCTGGACGCGGCCGAGGCCGAGCTCGTTCAGCGGGCGCTCGGGGCCGGGGCGTCGTGGAGCCGGATCGCGCGTGCGCTCGGAATCACCAAGCAGGCCGCCCACCGCAAGTACCGATATGTGTTCGAGCGCGCGTTCGATGCGAGCGCCGCCGGGTCAAGAGTGCTCGCCACCAACGAAGCCCGACAGGCCATGCAGTTCGCGCGCGAGGAAGCCAAGCGGCTCGGGCAGCCGGCGATGGGCACCGAGCACATCCTGCTCGGCATCCTCCATTGCCGGGAAAGCGACGTGGTCAAGGCCCTGCACGCTCTCGGCGTCACGCTCGAGACCGCCCGGCGCAGCCTTCAGACCACGATGCCCGGGCTGCCGGTGAAGCCGACCGCGGGCGCGCCCACCGACGGCGTCACCCCCCACGCCCGCCGCGTCCTCGAAGGATCGCTGCGCGAGGCGCTCAACCGGGGTGAGGGCCACATCGGCGTCGAGCACCTGCTGCTCGCGATGCTGTCCGATTCACGCGGCGGCGGCGTACAGACGCTCGAGGCGCTGCGCACGACCCCCGCCGTCATCCGCCGTCACCTCGAGCGCGAGCGGCCCGCTTCCGCGGCGGAAACCACCGTGCACGAGACCGTCGCCGGCCCGGGCGGTCAGGTCACCTCGCGCAGCCGGCCCGTCTCGACCTCGTAGACGAACCCCCGGATTGCGTCCTTGTGCGGGATGAACGGCGATGCCTTGATCCGCGCGATCGACTGGCGCACGTCCGTGTCGAGATCCGAGAACGCCTCGGCCGCCCACTCGGGCTTGATCCCAGTCTCGGCCTGGATCGCGTTCCTGAAGTCGTCGTCGGTGAAGGTCAGCATCCCGCAATCGGTGTGGTGGATGAGGATGATCTCCTCGGTGCCGAGCAGCCGTTGCGAGATCGCCAGCGAGCGAATCGCGTCGTCGGTCACGACGCCACCCGCGTTGCGGATCACGTGCGCGTCGCCCTCCTGTAGGCCGAGCGCACCGTAGACGTTGAGCCGAGCGTCCATGCACGCGACGACCGCGGTCTTCTTCCCCGGCGGCAGCGGCAGGTCGGCTTTGTCGAACGAGGCCGTGTAGGCGTCGTTGTTGGCGACCAGGTCGTCGGTCGAGCTCATGTATCTGCCTTTCGGGGTCGGGACCGGAGGGAGCGGGAGGGGCAAACTATCAAAACCTGATCAGGTTCTCTGGGTTTTGGCGGCGGCGATCCCATCCCCGCGCCACCGCGTCACTACGATCCGGACCGTGCTGATCGGGTCGCTCAAGGCGCTTGCGGTGGCGCTGGCGGTGCTCGGCTCGAGCGCGACTGCTGGCGCGCGCACGGTCGTGATCGGCCACTCGGTCAAGGGGCGCCCGATCATCGCGGACGTGCGCGGACCGAACGATGCTCCGCGCAAGATCCTGGTCGTCGGCTGCATTCACGGGAACGAGTGCGCGGGACTCGCGATCGTGTCCGCGCTCGAGCGGGCGCCCGTCGTCAAGGGCGTCCAGCTGTGGCTCCTCCCCGAGATGAACCCCGACGGGACCGCCGCCGACACACGCCAGAACGCCGACGGCGTCGACCTCAACCGCAACTTCCCCTACCAGTGGGAGCCGGTCTCCGACCCGACGTACTACTCAGGCCCCCGGCCGCTCTCCGAGCCCGAGACCCGAGCCGCGGTCGGGCTGATCCGGCGCATCCGGCCGGCGGTGACCATCTGGTACCACCAGCACATGGACCTCGTCGACATGGCCGGCGGCGACCGCGGCGTCGCCCGGCGCTACGCCCGGCTGGCGCACCTGCCCGCAACGTGCCTGCCGTTCCTCCCCGGGACCGCGCCCGGGTGGTCGAATCACGCCTTCCCGGGCACCACGGCGTTCGTGGTCGAGTTGCCGGCGGGGCCCGTCGGGCGGGCCGCGCTCGCCGACCACCTGCGGGCGGTCAGGGCGATGGAGCTCGGCGAGCGGTCAGGCTCGCGGACGAGCTGCACTCCGTAGCCGGCGCTTCGGCTGCACGCTCACCCCGCCGGCCCGGCGCGCGCCCGACTGCGCTCGACCAGCGTGCTGGGTCGGGCGCGAGGGCTGCGGGCCGGGCGCCGCAGCCTCGCTGTCAGCGTTGTCGCACGCCGGCGCGCTATGTATTAGGCCCGAAACCGGCTGGCCGGCGCAGACGTCCGGGACATAAGCAGCTGGTGAATGCTTATGTCCCGGAGACGGTGGCGCTGACGGTGATTTCGGGCCTTATGCAGGTGGGCAGGTCGCTATCAGGCCGTCCCGCAGGCGCCCCCGCGACGTCGGGCGTGCGCCGCGACCCGGCAGCGCGGTCCGCGCCGCCCCCTCCGCCGGCTCAGGCCGCGAGCGGCTCCGGGATCGGCGCCGGCGCCGGCGCGGTCAGCTCGTACGCCGCCTCGTCGAACCGTCGCGTCTGCTGCCAGAAGCGCCAGGTGAAGTCGGGCCAGATCGTGCTGTTGCGGCCGTTGCGGTCGATGTACCAGCTGGCGCAGCCGCCGGTGTTCCAGACGGTGCCGACGAGGCGCTCCTGGACGTGGTCGTTGTAGGCGTCATAGGCGTGGCGCCGGACCTCGATCCGGGTGGCGCGGTGGCGCTCCATCGCCTCCAGTGCGCCCATCACGTAGTTGAGCTGGGCCTCGATCATGAACACGACCGAGTTGTGGCCGAGGCCGGTGTTCGGGCCGACGAGCAGGAACAGGTTCGGGAAGCCGGGCATCGCGGCGCCGCGGTAGGCCTGCGGGCTGCCGTCCCACACCTCTGACAGACGCACGCCGTCGCGTCCGCGGATGACATCGGCGAACGCGGTCTCGGTGACGTGGAAGCCGGTGGCGAAGATCACGGTGTCGACGTCGTGGACGCTGCCGTCGCCGGCGACGACGCCACCAGGAGTGAACGAGGTCACGCCGCTCGCGACGACCTCGACGTTCGGCTGCGTGATCGCCGGGTACCACCTGTTCGAGGGCAGGATGCGCTTGCAGCCGATCACGTAATTCGGCGTGAGCTTGGCGCGCAGGGCCTCGTCGGGCACCTGCTTGGCCAGATGCCCTTCGGCCATCTTCTGGACGGTGTTCATCAGCTGGGGCCGGAACACCAGGCCGGGCACGAGCAGCTCGCGGCTGAGGTACACCATCGTGCGTACGGCGCGCTGCGCCGCCGGCACCCGCCGGTACAGCCGGCGCTCGAACGCGGTGATCGGGCGGTCGCGGTGGGGGACGACCCACGGCGCCGTGCGCTGGAAGATCGTGAGCCGATTCACGCGGGGCTGGATCTCCGGGACGGTCTGGATCGCCGACGCGCCCGTCCCCACCACGGCGACGTTGCGGCCGGTCAAATCCTGCGAGTGGTCCCAGTTAGCGGTGTGGAAGGCGACGCCCTGGAAGTCCTCCATCCCCGGGAGCGAAGGAATCGAGGGTTCGCTGAGCGGCCCGGGGGCGCCGACCAGCATCTGCGCCGAGAATCCGCCGTCCGGCGTCTCGATCTGCCACACGCCCTCCTGCTCGTCCCACTCGGCGCGCTCGACCGGGCACTGGAAGCGGATGTGGGCGCGCAGCCCGAATCGGTCGGCGCAGTGGCGTAGGTACTCGCGGATCTCGGGCTGCAGCGGGTACGTGCGGCTCCACTCCGAGTTCTGCGCGAACGAGTAGCTGTACAGGTGCGAGGGGATGTCGCACTGGCAGCCCGGGTACGTGTTGGCCCACCAGGTGCCGCCGACGTCCGCATCGCGCTCGAACACGACGAAGTCCTCGACCCCGGATTGCTTGAGCCGGATCGCCATCCCGAGTCCGCCGAACCCGGCTCCCACGATCGCCACCCGAAACTGCCGCCCGTTACCTGTGCTCATATCGCCTCTCACACACTATCGTAGAAACAGTCGTGTCTTCAATGTACACTGATGTTCCCTTGAGCGCGTCGCCCGAAACCAGCATCCTCTCCGTTCTGCCCCGCGGGCGGCACGCCGCGCCCCGCCCGGTCGTCCGCGAGGCCCAGCGCGCGCGGATGCTCGCGGCGATGGTGCAGGCGGTCGCGGAGAAGGGCTACGCGCGGGTGGCGGTGGCCGACGTGATCGAGCGCGCCGGCGTCTCGCGCAAGACCTTCTACGAGCAGTTCTCGAACAAGGACGATTGCTTCCTCGCCGCCTACGACGCCACCGTCGACGAGTTGCTCGAGACGATCGACGACGCGCTCGAGGCGCTCGCGCCCGACTGGCTGGCGGCGCACGCCGCGGCGGTGCTCGCCTACCTCGAGGCGCTCGCGGCCAGCCCCGAGTTCGCCCGGGCGTTCCTCATCGAGGTGCTCGGCGCCGGTCCCGAGGCGCTGGCCCGGCGGGCCGCGGTGCAGGAGCGGTTCGCCGCACAGCTCCGTGACGTTCACCGCCGCGCCCGCGCCGACATCCCCGAGATCCCCGAGGTCCCGCCGCACACGTTCCGAGCGGCGGTCGGCGCGGTCAACGAGCTGGTCACCGCCCACGTGCTCGAGCGCGGCGCGCAGACGCTGCCCGAGCTTGCCGGCGCGGTGCTCGACGTCCAGCTCGCGTTGCTCGTCGGCCGCCAGGTCGCGCAACAGCTCGCCGCGCGCGCCGGGGGCTGACCTCAAGCGCCGGCCAGCTGGTTGAGCGCCGCCGCCAGCTCGTCGGGGCGCGAAGCCCAGATCGAGTGGTCGGTGTCGATCTCGATCACCGGGTCGCAGCCGGCGGCCTCGAGCATGCGGCGCTGGAGCGCCGGCTTGACGGCGCGGTCCTGGAGGCACATCACGTACGCGCGCGGAAGCGCGCCGAACGCGTCGGCGTTCGCCCCGCCGAGCGCCACCGGGTGGGTGAACGGCGCGACCGGCTGCGTGCCGCGGATCGACGCGGACCACGCCGCCTGCTCGTCATCGGCGCAGTGACAGAGCGCTTCGCGAACTGCCTCGGGAGGGAACGTCGCCACCGGCGGATCGCCGTCGACGACGAGGTTCGCCTGCACCGAGTCGCCGGCCGCCTCGGGCAGCTGCGTGATGTCGATCAGGCTCTGCCCGTCCTGCGGTAGGAACGCCGCGACATAGACGAGCCGGTCGACGTGCTCGGGGCACCGAGCCGCGGCCTGGGTGATCACCATCCCGCCCATGCTGTGTCCGACGAGCATCGCCGGCGGTCCCTCGGCGAGCGCCTCGCACACGCGGGTCGCATAGCGGTCGAGCGTGATCTCGGCGACCGGGGTCGGGTCGTCGCCGGCGCCTGGTAAGTCGATCGCCTCGACGGTGTGACCGGCGGCGCGGAGACCCGGAGCCACACGGTCCCAGCACGCGGCGCGTCCGAACGCTCCGTGCACAAGCAGGATCCTCGCCATCAGTCGCCCTCCTTGATGCTCAGTGTCAGATCTCGTGTCAAGCCGCGCGATCCTACTTGGGAGGCGATCTGGGGCGGTTTAGACTCTCCACCGCTCGTGGAGGTTCACGGGCCCGAGAGCGACGAGAGGGAACGGATGGCTACGACTGCGCCTAAGGCCGGGGCATTCCCGAGCCCGTACGAGATCGAGACGCCGGAGGGGTGCGAGGGCTGGGAGGAGATGTACCCGTACTACGCGCTGTTCGACGAGCGCCGGCGCGACACGGACGAGAACCGATTCTGGTTCTGGAATTCGATGCACTTCCCGGTGCCGATGCCGGCGTTCGACGTGATCTGCATCGACTCGCCCTACCAGGCGGTGGGGTCCTGGCAGAACCGCGTGTTCGCGGTACCGCCGGCGATGGGGATCGACTACCGGTGCGTGAACGGCTACATCTACATCTCGGGCAACCCCGTAACCGATCCGGCCAAGATCGCCGAGCGCGCCCAGTTCTTCCAGGCCCGCGCCGGCCACTACTTCGCGAACTGGACCGAGCTGTACGGCAAATGGCGCGCGAAGATGGAGGCGCTGATCCGCGAGCTCGGCGAGCTCGAGGTCCCCGACCTCCCCGAGTACGAGCCCGACGAGGTCGCGTTCGGAGAGGACCGCAACACCGCCTTCTACGAGGTGCTCGACGCCTACGGTCGCGCGCTGCGGCTGAACGACCTGATGTGGCAGCACCACTTCGAGTTCCTGCTGCTCGGCTACGGCGCGTACGGCACGTTCGTCGAGTTCTGCAAGGGCCACCTGCCGGACATCCCCGACCAGCACATCGCGCAGATGGTCGCCGGCCTCGACGTGCTGTTGTTCCGGCCCGACGCCGAGCTCCGCCGGCTAGCGCGCCTGGCGATCGAGACCGGGGTCGACTCGGCATTCGTCCAGGGCCGCGCGCCACACGAGATCGACGCCGAGCTCACCGAAACCGAAGCCGGCCGGAGCTGGCTCGAGGAGCTCGAGAAGGTCAAGGACCCGTGGTTCAACATGGCCACGGGCGACGGCCTCTACCACTACTACCGCAGCTGGCTCGACGATCCCAGCATTCCCTACGCGTCGCTGATCGGGCACATCAGTGCGCTCAATGCGGGCGAGCAGATCGACCGCCCGACCGAGCAGATCCAGCGTGAGCGGGACCGGCTGGCGAGCGAGTACGGCGCGCTGCTCGACGACGACTCGCGCGCGAGCTTCAACGACCTGCTGAACCTGTCGCGGACGGTGTTCCCGTATGTCGAGGAGCACAAGTTCTTCTGCGACTACTGGTTCCTCACCCGCTGGTGGAACAAGATCCGCGAGTTCGGAGCCCTGCTGTCGCGCAACGGGTTCCTCGAGGACGGCGAGGACGTGTTCCAGTTGTCGCGGTACGAGGTCGCGAGCGCGCTCGACGAGCTGGTGCTGACCTGGGCGACCGGTGGCGTCGCGCTCGGACCGAAGCACTGGCCGCCGATCGTCGCGCGCCGTAAGGAGATCCTCGCGAACCTCGGCGAGTGGACGCCGCCGCCGGCGATCGGCGTCACCCCCGAGGCCGTCACCGACCCGATGACGATCATGCTGTGGGGCGTCACGACCGAGCGCGTGCAGGAGTGGGCGCGCCAGCAGGAGGGCGGCTCGGTGCTGAACGGCGCCGCGGCGTCGCCCGGGGTGGTCGAAGGCATGGCGCGCGTGGTGAAGTCGGCCGAGCAGATCGGGGAGGTGCGCGACGGTGAGATCCTCGTGTGCGGTAGCACCTCGCCGGCGTGGGCGCCGATCTTCTCGAAGATCGGGGCCACGGTCACCGACGTCGGCGGCGTGATGTCGCACGCGGCGATCGTCGCGCGAGAGTACGGGCTCCCGGCCGTCGTCGGGACCGGTCGCGCCACCTCCGCCATCCGCACCGGGCCAGATGATCAGAGTGGACGGCTCCGAGGGCACCGTCACTTTGCTCGCGGCGCAGGAGGCGTAGTGCCCGGCACCGCCGCCGGCGCGGGCGCCGAGTTCACTCGGCCGCTGCACAAGCTGTCCCGGATCGACGAGGCGAGCTTCGGCGGCAAGAGCGCGAACCTCGGCGAGCTGCTCGCGGCCGAGATCTCGGTGCCGCCGGGCTTCGCGATCTCGACGGCGGCGTACGCGGCGTTCGTGCGCGGGGCCGGGCTGCAGGCCACGATCGACGACGCGCTGGCGGAGGCGAGCGGCGGAGACGTCGACGCGGTCGCCACCGCGTCGCGGACGATCGGCGAGGCGATGAGAGCCGCGCCGGTGCCCGACGACGTGCGCGCGGCGGTCGCCGAGCATTATGCGCAGCTCGGCGAGGCGGCCCCGGTGGCGGTGCGTTCGAGCGCGGTCGGCGAGGACAGCGCGGACGCGACGTTCGCCGGCCAGCAGGAGACCTACCTGTGGGTGCGTGGTGCCGAGCACGTCTGCGACGCCGTCCGCGACTGCTGGGCGAGCCTTTACAGCGCGCCGGCGATCGCGTATCGCGCGCGGCTCGGGCGATGCCGCACATGCGCCCGCGATGGGCGTGACGGTCCAGGCCGATGGTCGACGCGGAGGTCTCAGGCGTGATGTTCACGTGCAACCCGGTGAGCGGCGACCCGAGCATGGTGGCGATCAACGCGAGCTGGGGCCTCGGCCTGGCGGTGGTCGGCGGCGAAGTCACGCCCGACGACTATCTCGTCAGCAAGGTCACCGGTGAGGTCGTCCGCGAGCACGTGCATTCCAAGGACGTCGAGTACGTCCCGGACCCGAGCGGGGCCGGCGCGGTCCGCGTCGAGGTCCCAGCCGAGCGCCGCGACGTCGCATGTCTCGACCGCGACCGTCTCGCGCAGCTCGTAGCGGTGGCCAAGCGAGTCGAGGGGTATTTCGGCTCGCGCCAGGACATCGAATGGGCCCTCGCCCGCAGCGACGATGACGACGGCGGATTGTTCGTCGTGCAGGCGCGCCCGGTCACCGGGCTGGCGAAGAAGCCCGACAAGCCCAGGCCGGCGTCCGCGATGTCGCTGATCATGAGCACGTTCGGCGCCGCCCCCAAGGACGAGTGATGGCGCTCAGCGACGAAGACATCCGCGAGATCCTGCGGATCATCGACGAGTCGGACCTGACCGAGCTCCAGATCGAGACCGAGGGCTTCTCACTGCACGTTCGCAAAGGGCCGCCGAGCGCCGCCGCGCCGGCAACGCCCACCGCGACTGCGCGTCCGCCCGCCCGGGACGCTGACCCGCCCTCGCCAGCCCCGGCCGCAGAGACCGACGGCCGCGCCACGATCACCGCCCCGATGTTGGGCACGTTTTACCGCGCCGAGGCGCCCGGGAAGCCGCCGTTCGTCGAGGTCGGAGAGCGCGTCGACCCCGACACGATCGTGTGCATCATCGAGGTCATGAAGATGATGAACTCGGTCACCGCCGGCGTGTCCGGGACGATCGCCGAGGTGCTTCCGGACAACGCCGAGCTGGTCGAGTACGGCCAGCCGCTGTTTCGGGTGGAGCCGGCGTGAAGCGGATCAAGCGGGTGTTCGTCGCCAACCGCGGCGAGATCGCGCTGCGGATCGTCAACGCCTGCGAGGAGTTGGGCCTCGAGACCGTGGTCGGTACCTCCGACGCCGACCGCCACGGGCTGGCCGCGCGCCGCGCCGATCAGGCGGTGTGCATCGGACCGGCCCCCGCCGCGGACAGCTACCTGCGCGACGACCTGGTCGTGCAGGCCGCGCTCGGCACCGGGCTGCGACGCGATCCATCCCGGCTACGGCTTCCTGTCCGAGAGCCCACGCCTCGCCACCCGTGCAAAAGACAACGGTCTCATCTTCATCGGCCCTCCACCCGAGGTGATGGAGCTGAGCGGCGACAAGCTCCGCGCGCGCGAGGAGGCGGCGCGCGCCGGCGTACCGATCCTCCCCGGCACCGAGATCGCGCCCGGTCACGACGCACGCGAGGCCGGCGAGGAGATCGGCTATCCGCTGCTGGTCAAGGCAGCCGGCGGCGGCGGCGGTCGCGGGATCAAGCTCGCGCGCGACGGCGACGAGCTCGAGAACCTCCTCAGCCTCGCGCGCAGCGAGGCGGGCGCGGCGTTCGGCGACGATCGCGTGTACCTCGAGCGGTTCGTCGCGACCGCCCGCCACGTCGAGGTGCAGATCGCCGCCGACGAGCACGGCGCGGTCGTCCACCTCGGCGAGCGCGACTGCTCGGTGCAGCGCCGCTACCAGAAGGTGATCGAGGAGGCACCGGCCCCGGGGCTCGGCCCGGCCACCCGCAACGCCCTGACCGCCGAGGCCATCGGCGCTCGCCAGGGCGATCGGCTACCGGAACCTCGGGACGGTCGAGTTCGTCCTCGACGCCGTGACCGGCGAGCACTTCTTCCTCGAGATCAACTGCCGGATCCAGGTCGAGCATCCGGTCACCGAGGCCGTGACGGGCCGCGACCTGGTGGCGCTGCAACTCCACATCGCCGACGGCGAGCCGCTCGGCTTCACCCAGGACGAGGTCGTGTTCGACGGTCACGCGATCGAGTGCCGCCTCAACGCCGAGGACGTCGCGCGCGGATTCATGCCGAGCCCTGGGACGCTTTCGCTGTTTGCAGTTCCCGAGCGCATACATCTCCGCGTCGACACCCACCTGTGCGCCGGCGCGGTGATCCCGCCGTACTACGACTCGCTGATGGCCAAGCTGATCGCGCACGCCGAGGGCCGCGATGCGACGATCGACGTGCTGCTCGAGGCGCTCGAGGAGCTCGACGTCGAGGGCGTCGAGACCAACCGCGCGCTGCTGATCAGCGTGCTCGCGCACGACGACTTCCGCCGCGGTGCGGTCACGACCGACTGGCTGGAGCGCGCGATCGTATGACGCCGCCCAGGGGCGCACGATCGAGATCGTCGACACGACGACGCGTGACGGCAACCAGAGCCTGTGGGGCGCCACCGGCCTGACGACGCCCGACGTGCTCGCGATCGCGCCGACGATGGACCGGGTCGGCTACCACGCGCTCGACTTCACCTCGAGCACGCACATGGCGGTCTCGGTCAGCTTCCATCGCGAGGATCCGTGGGAGCGGATCCGGCTCGTCAGCGCGGCGATGCCGAACACGCCGCTCAGCATGATCACCACCGGGATGCGCTTCATCTCGTGGGTGCCGGCCGACCGAGGACGTGATGGCGCTCGCGTTCCGGCTGGTCGCGCGCAACGGCCTTCGCCGGATGCAGATCGCCGACCCCTCCAACGACCCGGACGCGCCTGAGGCGCCTCGCCGCGATGGCGCGACGGGCGGGCATCGAGGAGGTCGTGATCGGCCTCACCTACTCGATCAGCCCCGTGCACACGCACGAGTACTACGCCGAGCGCGCCGCGGTCCTGGCCGGCTGCGCGGACATGGACCGGCTGTACCTGAAGGACCCCGGCGGCCTGCTCACCCCCGACGCCGTCCGCGAGCTCGCGCCCCACTTCGTCAAGGCCGCGGCCGCGATGCCGGACCGAAGCGGCGCCGAGCGCACGATCGAGCTCCACAGCCACTGCACGATCGGGCTCGCGCCACTCGTCTACCTCGAGGGCGTCCGCGCCGGCTTTCAGGTCGTCCACACCGCATCGGGCGCGCTGTCGCGCGGCACCTCGCAGCCCGAGGTTTCGAGCACGGTCCGCAACCTCGAGGCGATCGGTTACGAGACCCAGCTCGACCTGGATGCACAGACGCGCGGTCTCCGAGCACTTCGATCAGATCGCCCGCGTCAAGGGCCTCCCGCCCGGCGCGCCCCGCGAGTTCGACGCCGTCTACTACACCCACCAGCTTCCCGGCGGCATGGTCACGACGACGCGGCGGATGCTCGAGGAGCTGCGCCGCCCCGAGCTGTTCGACGCCGTGCTCGAGGAGGTGACCCGCGTCCGGGCCGAGATGGGCTACCCGATCCTGGTCACGCCGGTCTCGCAGTTCGTGGCCAGCCAGGCGGCGCGCAACGTGATCGACGGCGAGCGGTGGCTGAACGTCTCCGACGAGACGATCCGCTACTTCCTTGGCCACTACGGCGACCCGGCGTCCCCGGTCGACCCTGGCATCGCCGAGCGCGTGCTGGCGCGACCCGCGGCCAACGCGCTCGGTGACCTCACGCCGATCAGCCTCGACGGCGCGCGCGAGCGGTTCGGCCGGCGGATCTCCGAGGAGGAGCTGCTGCTCCGGCTGACGATGCCGGCCGAGCAGGTCGACGCGATGATCGCCAATCGCACGCAGCCGGCACCCGCTCCCGCTGCGCGGCCCGGACGAAGTCCGCTCGTCACCTTGCTGGGCGAGCTGGCCAAGCGCCCCGCGATCTCCGAGTTCTCGCTCGAGAAGCATCAAGGCGGCGACACGGTGGTGTGGCGCCGTGGCTGAGCGCTCGCGTGCCGGTGGGGCCTTGGACGGTCTGCGCCTCGACGACGTCCGCGGGTTCGTGTTCGACGTCGACGGCACGCTCGCCCACCGTGGCCCCGACGGCCGCGCTAAGCCGCAACCCGGCGCGGTCGAGGTGCTCGAGCGGATCCGCGCCTCGGGCCGCAAATTGGTTCTGTTCACGAACGGCAGCCACGTTCGCTCCGACACGATGGCCCGCGGGCTGCGAGAGGACGGTTTGCCGGTCGCCGACGACGAGATGCTGACGCCGGTCGACAGCGCGATTACCTACATCCGCCGGCGCTACCGCGACCGGCCGGCGTTGCTGTTCGCCTCCGAGGTCGTGCGGGAGCGGATGGTGCAGGCCGGGATCCCCGAAGCAAAGGCTGAGGAGGCCGAGGTCGTGTTCGTCGCGCATGTCGACGAGGCCGATCTGCCGGCGATAGAGCGCGCGGCGCGCGCGGTCGAGCGGGGCGCGCCGCTCCTGACGGGCAGCTGGGCGCGTGGCTACGCCGGCGCCAACGGGATCATCTTCAGCCGAGGGGCGATGGTCACCGCGGCAATCGCGAAGGTCACGGCGAAACGACCGCGGATCGTCGGCAAGCCCTCGCGCGCCGCCGTCGAGGAGATCCGCACGCGGCTCGGGATCCCCACCGACGAGATCGCCGTGATCGGCGACGACGTCGGTATGGACATAGCGCTCGGTCGCATGGGCGGCTCGCGGACAGTGCTCGTCCGCAGCGGCATCACGGGCGCGACCTCGCTCGACAAGCTCCCCGAGAGCCGGCGACCGCACGCGGTGATCGACCACGTCGCGGATCTGCTCGACGCGCTCGGGTGAAGCCGTATTCTGGAAGCTGCCCCAATGGCCACGACCGAGCTCCAGCCACCCGCCGTTGTCCTCGCGCAGGCCGGGCTGACCGTCGAGGAGCTGTATGACGCGCTGACCGACCGGTGTACGAGGCCGGTCAGGCTCGACGAGCTCCTGTACGAGGCCGCCGACCGAGTCCCGGGCCTCGTCCCGACGCGCGCGGAGATCGAGCAGGAGCGCACACGCAAGCTCGCCGACAAGCAGCGCGTCGAGCTCGCGCAGGGCCTGCTGCTTGCCGAGATCCTTGCGGTCCCGCGCACCGGGCGCCACCTGGTCGAGTCGATGCTCCACCCGACGCAGCTCGCGCTCGACCGCTTGGACGAGCTTCGCAGTACCGGCAAGGTCGACCTCGGCCACGCGCGCGTCACCCGCCACGGCCGCGCCGGCGTGCTCGAACTGTGCAATCCGCGCCACCTCAACGCCGAGGACGGGAACACGCTGGCCGAGACAGAGGCCGCCGTCGACCTCGTCCTGCTCGACCCCGAGATCCAGATCGGGGTGCTCCGCGGCGGCGTCGTCGACCATCCCCGCTACGCCGGCGAGCGGCCGTTCGGGGCCGGGATCAACCTGACGCACCTCTACTACGGGCGGATCGACTTCCTGTTCTACGTCGTGCGCGACATGGGCTACGTCAACAAGATCTTCCGCGGCGTCGCCGGCGCTGGCGAGAAGCTGTGGATCGCCGCGGTCGAGCGTTTCGCGATCGGCGGCGCCTGCCAACTCCTGCACGTGATGGACCACGTGATCGCGGTCCGCGGCTCGCGCCTGTACCTGCCGGCGCGCCGGGAGGGGATCATCCCCGGCGCCTCCAACCTGCGTCTGCCGCGGTTCGTCGGTGACCGCGCTGCCCGCCAGGCGATCCTGTCGGGCCGCGAGTGGGTTGCCGGCGATCCCGACGCCGATCTGATCTGCGACGAGGTCGTGGAAGCCGACGCGATCGAGGAGGCGATCGAGCGCCGAGTCGAGGCGCTCACGAGCTCCGGGCTGATCAACGCCTCCGCGAACCGCGCCGTGATGCGGGTGGGGGAGGAGCCGCTCGACCTGTTCCGCGAATACATGTCCGCCTACGCGCGCGAGCAGGCCTACTGCCATCTGAGTCCAGCGCTGGTCCGCAACCTCGAGGAGCACTGGAATGCTGACCGCCGCAGCGTCTGACCCGGCGATCTGGGATGGCGCGGCGGAGACGATGCCGCGCGAGCAGCTCGCCGCGCTCCAGCTCGAGCGGTTGCGCGCGACGATCGCGCGCGTAGTCAAGGGGCAGCCGCTCGGAGCCGCCCGGCTCGCGGAGGCGGGAATAAGCGGCCCCGACGACCTCGCAACCCTCGACGACCTGCCCAACATCCCGTTCGCCCACAAGAGCGATCTGCGCGAGAACTATCCGTTCGGTCTGCTGGCAGTCCCGCGCGAGCAGGTCGTGCGCGTCCACGCCTCGAGCGGCACGCACGGCAAGCCCACGGTCGTCGGCTACACCCAGGCCGACCTCGACACCTGGACCGAGCTGATGGCGCGGTCGATGACGATGGCCGGCGTCCGGCCGGGGATGCTGATCCACAACGCCAACGGCTACGGCCTGTTCACCGGCGGGCTCGGCTTCCACCAGGGCGGCGAGCGGATCGGCGCCACCGTCGTACCCGTGTCGGGAGGCTTCACCGCGCGCCAGGCGATGTTGCTGCGCGATCTCGGCGCCCAGGTCCTGGTCGCCACTCCCTCCTACTCGCTCGTGATCGCCCAGGCACTCGAAGAAGCCGGCGTCGACCCGGGCACGCTCAAGCTCGAGCTCGGGCTGTTCGGCGGGGAGCCCTGGACCGAGGGCCTCCGAACCCAGATCGACCGCGCGCTCGGGCTGAAGGCGAGCAACTTCTACGGCCTCTCAGAGATGTGCGGTCCCGGGGTGGCGGCCGAGTGCCTGACCGCGCGCGACGGGCTCCACGTGCAGGAGGACCATTTCCTGGTCGAGGTCATCGACCCCGCCGACGGCACGCCGCTCCCGCCGGGTGCCGATGGCGAGCTGGTGTTCACGACGCTGACGAAAGAGGCGCTGCCGCTCATCCGCTACCGCACAGGAGACCTCGGCGCGATCACGACCGAGCCGTGCGCCTGCGGGCGGACCACCGCGCGCCTGATGCGGCTGGGCGGGCGGCGCGACGACATGATGATCATCCGCGGCGTCAACCTGTACCCCTCGCACATCGAGCAGATCCTGCTGACTGTCGATGGGGTCGGGCCGCATTACCAGCTGATCCTCGAGCGCCCCGGCCCGATGGACGAGCTGACCCTCGAGTGCGAGCCGAGTACGCCCGATGGGGATCCCGGTAGCTTGCGGCAAACGCTGGAAAAAAATCTCAAAGAAGGCACGGGCGTGCGGATCACCGTCTCTGTGCGCGAACCCGGGTCCGTGCCCCGCAGCGAGGGCAAGGCCGTGCGGGTAGTCGACCGGCGCTAGTGGCCGTTTCGCGTTGAGGAGCCGTTCGGGAGCGCCCCGTGGCGCACGTCGCTCGGGGTGACGCCGAACGCGCGCTTGAACACGCGCGAGAAGTGCGCGGCGTCGCAGAAGCCCCAGCGAAATGCGATGTCGGTGACCGAGCCGCCGTTCGGGCGCTGAAGGTCCTCCAGGCACCGGGCCAGCCGCTCTGAGCGCACGAGCCCCGCCACCGACGCGTCGACGTCCTCGAATAGCGCGTGCAGCGCGCGCACCGAGATCGAATAGGCGCGCGCGATCGACGCCGGCCCGAGCCCGGGGTCCTGCAGATGGGTCCGCGCGTAGCGCCGGATCTCGGCCCGCATCGCCTCGCGGGCGGCCGCGCGGCTGGTGGGAACGGATGGCTCGACCGCGGCGCGCAGCAGCTCGAGCGCCGCGTTGGCGGCCGCGACTCCGGCCGCTGCCGCGAGCTTGGACTGCTCGAGCGCGAGTGCATTCATATACCGAACGAGCAGCCTCGCCGGACCGTTGTCGTCGAGCGGCGGGAGCGCCCGTAGCTCGCTCAGCCGCGGGCACACGGCGAGCACGCGGTCACGCGGGAACAGCAGCGTGCGTTTGTGGAACGTCTCGACGATCTCGACGTCGGTCGGCTGCTGCCCGTCCCACAGCACGACGTTGCCGGGCGCCAGCGCGAGGCCGCGCGCGCCCTCCCTGACCGTCTCGACGCCCCTGAACACGATCTGGAAGCCGAGGACATCCTCGTGCTTGGCCTCCGGGCTCATCACCGCGCGGCTGCGGTGGCCGAGGAACGGCGACGCGGCGCAGTCGACCAGCATCAGGTCGCCGATCGGCCGGCGGGTCACGGTCCCGCGGAAGTCGCCCGGAGTGCGGTCGGTGGCGTGCACCTCAAACGCGAGGTGCGTCGTGGCCAGGATCTCCGACCACGAATCGAGCCTGTGCTTGATGTCGCCGGCCGCGACCCGCCAGCGCTCCGCTTCGCGAACCGCCGACCGTGACGCCACATCCGTTGCAAGCGCCTGCGACAAGCAAATGTCCTCTCGGTCGATCTCCCTCTGGAACGGGATGGTTCCCCGATCCTGGTGCGGATGGTACCGCCGCGACGACGCACGCTCGCCGGCTGCCTACTGCGGTGGGCGCTCCGCGGCCAGCGCCACGAACGCGTCGAGCGCGCCCGGGTCAAGGAGCGAGTCGCGGCTGGCGACCCGCTCGGAGGACTCGCCGCGCAGGATCCGCTTGACCGGCGCCTCGAGCTTCTTCCCCGTCAGGGTTCGCGGGATCGCGGGAACCGAGACGATCTCGTCGGGCACGTGTCGAGGCGAGAGCTCGCTGCGGAGCGCGGCCGCGATCTTCGCCCGGAGATCGTCGTCAAGCGACGCGTCTGCCGCCGGGACCACGAACAGCAGCAGCTCGCCGGCGCCCCCGCCGGCGTCCTCGAGGTGCACGACCAGCGCGTCGATCACCTCGGGGACGTCCTCGACGACCGAGTAGAACTCGCCGGTGCCGAGGCGCACGCCGCCGCGATTGAGCGTCGCGTCGGAGCGCCCGGTGAGGATGCAGCTGCCGCGCTCGGTGAACTTGATCCAGTCTCCCTGCCGCCAGACACCCGGGTAGACGTCGAAGTACGACGAGCGGTAGCGCTCGCCGTCCGCGTCTCCCCAGAACGCCACCGGCATCGACGGCATCGGCTGGGTGATCACGAGCTCGCCGAGCTCACCGATCACCTCGTTGCCCTCGGGGTCGAACGCGTGCGCGTCGACGGCCAGGCACGGACCGGTGATCTCGCCCTCGTACACCGGCTGGGCGAAGGTGCCGGACACGAGCCCGGTGCACACGTCGGTCCCTCCCGAGCCGTTGTTGAGCAGCATCTCCGGGCCGAGCTGCTCGTACGCGTACAGGTAGCCCTCGGGCGGGAGCGGCGAGCCCGCCGTGCACAGCATCCGGATGCTCGAGAGGTCGCAATCGCGTCCGGGCTGGATCCCGGCCTTGCGGCACGCCATCAGGTACGCCGGCGCGACGCCCATCACCGACGGCTGGAGCTCCTCGGCGAGGCGCCACTGCTCGAGCAGGTCGGGCCAGGCGGGGTCGCCGTCGAGCATCACGATCGACGAGCGCAGCTGCAGGCCGGCGACGAGCGCGTTCCACATCATCCACGCCGTGGTCGAGAACCACAGCAAGCGGCCGCCGGGCTTGAGGTCCCAGCACAGCCCGAGGTTTTTGCGGTGCTCGATCAGCTGGCCCCCGTGGCCGTGCACGATCGGCTTCGGCAGCCCGGTCGTCCCCGACGAGAACAGCACGTACAGCGGGTGGTCGAACGGCACCTGCTCGAACTCGAGCGGCGCGCTCTCGGCGGTCAGCTCCTCCCAGCCGACCGCGTCGCGGATGCGCGCCACACCGAACGGGACCCCGACCACGTGCTCGATCGACGGGATCCGTCCCCGGATCGTCTCGACCTCCGCGCGCCGGTCGACATATCGATCGCGGAAGCCGTATCCGCCGACGGCGATCAGCACGCGGGGCTCGATCTGGGCGAACCGGTCGACGACGCTGCGGGCGCCGAACTCGGGCGCGCACGTGGCCCAGATCGCACCGAGGCTCGCTGTCGCGATGAACGCGATCAGCGTCTCGGGGATGTTGGGCATGTACGCCACCACCCGATCGCCGCGCTCCACCCCGAGACGCTGCAGCCCGGCCCTGACCCGGCCCGCCTGCTCGATCAGATCGCCGAACGTCAGCTCGCGCGGCCCGCGCGTCTGCGAGCGCGCCACGACCGCGACGCGATCCCGGTCCTCCTCGAGGCCGACCAGGTGCCCGGCGTAGTTGAGGCGAGCGCCCGTGAACCACTCGGCGCCGGGCATCGTCCGCTTGCCGAGCACGCGCTCGTGCGGCGTGGCGCGGATGCCGTAGAAGTCCCACAGTCCGCCCCAGAAGCCCTCGAGGTCTCCCACCGACCACTCCCGCAGCTCGTCGAACGTGCCGAACTCGCGTCCACGCTCGTCGCGAAGCCAGTTCATCAACCGGCCGATCTCCGTCGTTTCCCGCCAGTCCGCGGGCGGCGTCCACAGGATGTCCCCGATCATCGGCAGCGGGCAGGATACTGCGAGACTGCCCGGCGACCTGCGACGGCGAGCGATCGGCGAGTAGGCCGGATCTGAACAACCGGTGAATGCGCCGCCGGCGCGGTCGATTCGGCGCGTGAACGCTGCGACAATCAGGGCATGGAGGACCATGTCCGGGGCTCGGTGCTCGTGGTTGACGATGAGCCCACGATCACCGAGGTCGTCGCCCGCTATCTGAATCGGGCTGGATACGCGACCCGCGTCGCCGCCAACGGCCGCGAGGCGCTCGACGCCGCCGCCAGCCAGCGCCCCGATCTCGTCGTGCTCGACCTGATGCTCCCCGGCATCGATGGGCTCGAGGTGATGCGCCGGCTCCGCGACCAGGATCGCGACAGGGTGGCGGTGATCCTGTTGACCGCAAAGGGCGAGGAATCCGATCGCGTGATCGGGCTCAGGCTCGGCGCCGACGACTACGTGGTCAAGCCGTTCTCGCCCGCCGAGCTGGTCGCACGCGTCGACGCCGTGCTGCGCCGGTTCGACACGTCCAAGGCGCAGGAGGCGCCGATCGAGCTCAGCGACATGACGATCGACCCGACGGCCCGGCGGGTGTTCGTGCGCGGCGAGGAGGTCCAGCTGACCCACCGCGAGTTCGACGTGCTCCTGTACCTGGCCCGCCACCCGGGTCAGGCGTTCTCACGCAACCAGCTGATGGACGCCGTGTGGCAGTACTCGTTCTACACCGACACTTCGACCGTCACGGTCCACATCAGGCGCCTGCGGTCGAAGATCGAAATCGACCCCGCTCAGCCGCAGCGCATCCAGACCGTGTGGGGGGTCGGGTACCGGTTCCAGCCGTGAGCGCGAGCAAGGTCGCATCCTGGGCTCGCCTGCGGGCCGGGTCGCTGCCGCGACAGTTCGCGCTGGTGGTCGCGATCGTGGTGGCGCCGGTGCTGGTGGCGCTCGCCCTTGTCGGATCGTTGATGGTCGTCTCCGGCCGCAGCGCCGGGCTGCTGGCGGCGATTGTGGTCGCGGCCGGGCTCGTCGCGATCGTCGCGGCGCGGATCGTGGCCGGCAGCATCCTGCGCGACGTCCACGCGATCCGCGACGGCCTGATGGCGGTCGGACGCGGCCGGCGCGAGGGACGGATCGAGACCTCCGCCCACGACGAACTGGCGCAGCTCGCGGGGGCGGCGAACGTGATGATCGCCCAACTGCGAGACGAGGAGGCGGCGCGCGATCAATCCGATGCCGCCCGTCGAGACCTGATCGCGGCGGTGTCGCACGACCTGCGCACGCCGATCACATCGCTGCGGCTGCTCTCCGAGGCGATCGGGGACGGCATCGTCGACGACCCGGAGACGCGCCGCGGCTACCTGCGCCGGATGACCACGCACATCGACGCGCTGAGCGTGCTGATCGATGACCTGTTCGAGCTCTCTCGCCTCGAGGCCGGCGACATCAGCTGGTCGATCGAGCAGGTGCCGCTCCAGGAGCTGGTCGGCGAGACGGTCGAGGCGATGCGGGTGCAGGCCGAGGCCAAGGGCGTCGCGGTACTCGCGGAGGTTCCCGACAGCCTGTGCCCGGCCCAGGCCAACCCCGAGAAGCTCCAGCGGGTCCTGTTCAACCTGATCCAGAACGCGATCCGGCACACGCCGGCGGACGGCAGTGTGGTCGTGCGCGCCGAGCCGGTGGCGGCCGGCATCGAGTTCGAGATCGCCGACACCGGCGACGGGATCCGCCCCGAGGAGCGCGAGCACGTGTTCACGGCGTTCTACCGCGGCGGCACCGACGCCGCCCGGACGAGCCCCGGCGCCGGCCTCGGGCTCGCGGTGTCGCGCGCGATCGTCGAGGCCCACGGCGGTCGCATCTGGCTCGCCGACGCCACGATCGGCACGCGGGTCCGGTTCACCCTCCCTGCCGCGACCTGACGGATCCGGTTCAGCCACGCCGCCGCGACCTGGCCCACTCGGCGGCCCGGCGCAAGGTTCGGGAAGGACTTGCGCCCGCCCGGAGTCCTTGATGGCCGAGGGCGCACCCGCAAATGACCGCCGAGAACAGCTGATCCGTGCCGATCGTCGCCGACCACGCCCTACCACGGGCGGCCGGGGCAACCTCGCCGGCGCGCCGGCTCGATCCGGACCACCTCGGTGACCACCTCGACCGGCTGTACCGGGCCGCGTGGGCGCTGTGCGGCTCGCGCGAGGACGCCGAGGACCTCGTCCAGGAGACGTACGCGCGCGTACTCCAGAAGCCGCGCATGCTCCGCTCAGGCGAGGACCTCGGATACCTCCTGCGGGTGCTGCGCAACACCCACTTCTCCCGCCTCCGCGCCGCCGCGCGCCGGCCGCGGGCGGACCCGCTGTTCGACGAGCTCGATCGCCTCGAGGACCACTCCGCCAGCGCGCCCGACGCCGCGCTCAACGCATCCGAGCTTTACGGCCTGATCGCCGAGCTCCCCGATCCGTTCCGCGAGGCTCTGGTCGCGGTGGACGTCGTCGGGCTGTCCTATCGCGAGGCGGCCCGCGCGCTCCGTGTCCGCGAGGCGACGATCACCACCCGGCTATACCGCGCCAGGCAGCGCGTCGCGCGCGCGCTCGAGGATGACCGCCTGGCGCTCCCGCCCGGCGACGAGCCGCCGGCGGCGGACTAGGCCGCGATGCGCACGCTCGACCCACACCGTCGCGCGAACGAGCGCGATCTCGCCCGCCTTGCCGACGGCACCCTCGACCCGGGCCGGCGCAAGCGCGTTGAGCGGTCCGTCGCCGACTCGCACGAGCTCCAGTCCCGGCTGCGCGACCAGCGCCGGGCGGTGGCCGCGGTGCGCGCTTTGGCGTCCGAGCGGGCGCCGCTCGCACTGCGGCTGCACCGGCCCGCACTATCACCCGGGATGCGCCCCCGGTCGCGACTGCTCGGCCTCGGACTCGCCGGCGTCCTCGGCGCGGCTGCGCTGACGTTCGCCACCGCCGGCGGCGGTCAGGCCGGGCTGACCGTCGCCGACGCCGCCACGCTCGCGGCGGGCGCGCCAACCGCACGCGTGGCCGAGCCCGCCGACGCCACCGCGTCGCTTCTACGCGTCAGCGCCGCGGGGCTCCCGTTCCCGTACTGGGAGGACCACTTCGGCTGGGTTGCGACCGGCGTTCGCCGCGACAGCATCGACGGAAGACTCCTGACAACGGTCTTCTACGGCAGCCGCGGCCGCTGGATCGCCTACACGATCGTCCCCGGTGCGCGGCTACCGACGTCCGCCGGCGCGCGACACGATCAAGCGCGGTGGAATCGTCATCCACGCCTCCACCGATGGCCGCCGGCTGATCGTCACCTGGTTGCGCCGAGGGGCACACCTGCGTGCTGTCGGGCACCGGCGTGCCGCTCGACGCGCTGACGGCGCTCGCGGCGTGGCGGAGCCACGGCGAGCTTCGCGAACTGATCACCCCTTCAGGTACGGCGAGATCAGCGACAGGTCGGCCTCGCCGAGGCGGTCGCTCGCGCTCATCGCCTGATGCCAGAACGGATAGATCAGCGGCGGCCGGCTGACCGCCTCCAGCCGCGCGGTCTCCTCGGCCGATGAGCGACAGATCGGCAGCGGCGAGGTTGTCGGCGAGCTGCTCGTCGGTACGGGCGCCGACGATCACGCTCGTGATCCCCGGGTCGCCCGAGCAGCCAGGCCAGCGCCACCTGCGACGGCGACACGCCCCGCCCCTCGGCGACCTCGACCACGGCCTCGACGTGTCGTAAAGCTTGTCCTCGTCGTAGATCGGCGGCTCGCTCCACTCGGAGGCGCCGCGCGAGCCCGGGGGCGCGTCCTGCCCGCGCCGGTACTTCCCGACAGCAGCCCGCCGGCGAGCGGGCTCCAGGTCAGCAACCCGAGGCCCTGGTCGATCGCCGAGGGCACGATCTCGTACTCGGCCGAGCGCTCCTGGAGCGACAGGTACACCTGCTGGCTCACGAACCGCGGGAGCCCGGTGCGGTCGGCGATCCCGAGCGCCTTCATCACCTGCCAGCCGGCGAAGTTCGAGCACCCCACGTAGCGCACCTTGCCGCTGGTGACGAGGTGCTCGAGCGCGCTGAGCGTCTCCTCGAGCGGAGTCTGTCCATCCCATTCGTGCACCTGGTAGAGGTCGATGTGATCGGTCTCTAGGCGGCGCAGGCTGGCCTCGCAGCCGCGGATCACGTGGTGGCGGGACAGGCCGGCGTCGTTGGGGCCGTCGCCCATCGGGAACCTCACCTTGCTCGCCAGCAGAACCTGGTCGCGGATGCCGCGCAACGCCTGCCCGACGATCTCCTCCGCGGTGCCGTCGGAGTAGATGTCGGCGGTGTCGATCAGGTTCACGCCGGCGTCCAGCGCCATCTCGATCTGGCGGCGGGCGCCGTCGAGGTCGGTGGTGCCGACGCTGGCGAACTTGCCGCTGCCGCCGAACGTCATCGTTCCCATCGTCAGCTTCGAGATGCGCAGCCCGGAGCGTCCGAGTTGCCGGTATTCCATTAGGCCTCCTCGAGGTCGTTGAGCTGTCGAGCTTAGGCGAGCGCCGGCGCTACGGGACGAGCACGATCTTCCCGCGCGTGTGCCGCTGCTCGAGCTCGCGGAACGCGTCGCGGACGTGGTCGAGCGGGTACACGCGCGCGATCGGCACCTCGAGCCGGCCCTCGTCGACCAACGCCGCAAGCTCGGCGAGCACGCCGGCGCTCGACGCGGCCGCGGTCCCCTCCATCTTGACCCCGTACTTCTCGGCCGGCGTCCCAGTCGATGATCGTGTCGACTCGCTGGGCGCGACCCCGAGCTCGTCGACCGCGAGCGCGACGTAGCCCGCCGCCGAACGTGTCGATGAACGCGTCGACGTGTCCCTCCGACACCTCGCGGATCCGGCCGGCGACGCCGTCGCCGTAGGCGACGGGAATCGCGCCGTGGTCGAGCAGCCACTGGTGGTTGCCCTCGCCGGCGAGACCGATCGCGGTCGCGCCGGCGAGCACGACGAGCTGCACGGCGAGCGAGCCGACGCCACCCGCGGCCCCGGATACCACGACCGTGTCGCCCGACGACGCCCCGACCGCGCGCACCGCGGCGTACGCGGTCATCCCGGCGACGAACAGTGCGCCCGCGGCCTCCCACGAGACGTTCTCGGGCTTGCGCGTCAACTGGTCGGCGGGCACGACCACGAGCTCGGCCTGGCTCGCCCGCTCGTCCGTGAACCCGATCACCGGTTCGCCGACCTCGAGCCCGTCGACGCCGGAGCCCGAGCTCCTCGACCACGCCGGCGAAGTCGCTGCCCTCGCCCGACGGGAACGTCGCCGGCCAGCGCTCGTCCAGAAGACCCTTCGCGGATCGCCGCCTCGCCGGGGTTGATCCCGGCGGCCTTGACCCTGACGAGCACCTCGCCGGGCGCGGGTGACCGGGCGCTCGACCTCGACTACGTTCAGGACGTCGATGTCGCCGTATGATCGAACCGCACCGCCCGAGGCATACTCGCGCAGTTCTATCAGCCGCCCGAGGTACCGCGCCGGCAACGCGCGCTCGTCGACGGCGCCGCCGGAGGTCCGCTGCACCCGCTAGGCGCCGGCATGCGGTCGCGACGCCACCACCTCTTCCAGCTCCTCGCCGGCGAACACGAGCGCGGCGCCGTCGTCGGCCGCCCAGCCGTCGGCGAGCTCGCCCGCGGCCACGAGCCGCGTGAACGTCGGCCGCCGCTGCTCCTCGCCGTCATAGTGCGGGCAGGCGCTGCCGGGCAAGAGGCCGAGGCCGTCGTGGAGCGGCGCCAGCTCCGCGAGGTCGAAGGAGTCCGTGACGGACTCGGTGAACCAGCAGTTCATCCCGGCGCTCAGGCCGCACAGCACGACTCCCTCCTCCCAGGCGCGGCGGAGGATGCGGTCGAGCCCGTGGACGCGCCAGACCGCGAGCATGCTGGCGGTGTTGCCGCCGCCGACGTAGATCACATCCTGCGCGAGCACGAACGACTCGAGATCGCCGACGGTCCGCTCGAACAGTTGCAGGTCGGTCGGCCGGCAGTCGAGGGGCGCGAACGCGCGGTAGAACCCGGCGACGTACCCCTCGGCGTCGCCGCTGGCGGTTGGCAGGAAGCAGACGCGGGGCCGGGGCGAGCGCGCGATCGACAGCACGAACGCGTCGAGGAGCGGATTGCCGGGCTCCATCGAGAACCCACCTCCGCCCATCGCCAGGATCCGGCGCCCGCCCACGCTGCTCATGGCCACACCTAGCGGTCGACCGTGTAGTGCGAGACGGTCTCCTCGCGCTCGACCAGGTAGCGGTCGTCCTCCGGGTAGAACACCGCGACCTCGGGCTGGTCGCCCGCGAACGCCTTGATCGCCTCCATCGAGTCCCACAGCGTGAACATCAGGAACTCGGTCTTCTCCTCGACGTCCCGCCGCAGCATCCAGGCGCCGCGATTGCCGGGCGTGTTCGTGTAGCCGGCCATGCCGGTCTCGTCGATGTAGTCCGCGTAAGCGTCACCGTCGGCTTTGGCGACGGCGCCGCGCCAGATCCGGGCGATCATCGATCCTCCTCGGTCGGGGTGGGCCCCCGGAGGCTAGGACGGTGCTCGTCCCGGCGGACGGGACCGGCTAGGCCAGAATCGAGATGCTGCCGGTCACGCGCGGGCGGTCCGCGGTCCGCTGTGCGCTCGCGGTGTAGCCGGCGGACGCCGGTCCGTCGGCTTGCGACTCATCCGCGCCGGCGCCCTGTTGGCGGTCCTGATCCAGCGCGTGATCGATGAGCTGGTCGAGCGTGGTCTGGTCGAGCGGCGACTGACCGTTCGCCTGTCGCGACTGCTGGATCTTCGACTGGACGAACTCCACGAGCGACTCGCGCGAGACCCCGTGCTGCTGCGCCAGATCGGTGATCGAGGCACCCGGCGTCGCGCTGCCGGCCGCGATGAGCTGCGGGGTGTACCCGCCTACTGACTGGATGTCCACGAGAGCTGTGGCTTGCGGTCGAGGGACACAGCCAAGTGATCGGCAGGCGGGCCCCGGAACTTCAGCTGAGGCGGCTCTCAGAGCGGAGGTTTTGCCAGCACCACCGAGGTCTCGATCTGGCGCTCGGGGATCGTCCAGTAGCGCCGGAGCAAAGCCGTCTTCTGCTCGGGCGTGACCAGCTCGAATCCGTGCCGGCGATAGAACTCGACCGCCCACTCGGCGGCGGCCCACGTGCCGACCAGCATGCGCTGCGCGCTCAACCCGGTCAAGTGATCGAGCAACGCGCCCCCGACCCCGCCGCGCTGGCGACCCGGCGCGACGTACGCGTGCCGGATCAGGTCGACGTCCCGCACCGCCTGGATTCCCATCACCCCGAGCAGCTCGCCGCCGGACTCATAGCCCCAGAACGCCACCCCGGCGGCGATCTCGTCGTCGAGTTCGGTGGCGGGCATGTACGGCTCGTGCCAGCGGTCGGGCGGGGATCACGCCGCGATATGCCTCGCGCGGCCAGGTTGACGACCCGCAGGATCGCCGCGCGCTCGTCGTCGCGACAGCGCCGGACCGCGGCTCATCCGCCGGCCTCGAATGTGCGGGCCTGGAACACGGCCCGAGCCTACCGCCCGCCCGGCGGCGAGCGTACGAGGCGAGTGACCCGTGACACTAAGCTTGGCGCGCCAGGTGATGGCCGCCACCAGGAGCAATTCCACCCTCGGGGAGTGCGTCCCCGAGAACGCGATGACCGATCCGGGCGAGATCGCGCGGTTCTACGACCGTTGCAGCGATCTCATGCGCGCGCTTCTCGACGGATTGGCCGAGGCCCCCGACCAACCGCGTCCGTTCCCCGAGATCGAGGACGCGATCGGATGGCCGAAACGCCGGATCGCGTCGGTGCTCGGGGGGGTCTGCCATCTACGCCGGATGGAGTTCGACGGGCGCCGGCCCTACCACTTCCACGACCCGAAGCACGCGGCGTCCCGGCGCTGGGAGATCTGGATGGACAGCGCTCAGGCGTGCACCTTGCAGGCCGAGCAGGCGACGTAGCGTCGCCTCTCGCAGCTACGCCGCGGCGTGCTCGAGTTCTGCGTACTGTCGCTGCTGCGCGACGGCGAGCGCTACGGCTACGAACTGGTGCACACGCTCGGCAGCGCCGACGGACTGGTCACGAGCGAGGGGACGCTCTACCCGCTGCTCAGCCGTCTGCGCCGGGACGGGCTGGTGAAGACGACCTGGCGCGAGTCGGTCTCGGGTCCGCCGCCGCGCTATTACTCGCTGACTCCGGCCGGAATCGCGGCGCTCGATGCCTTCCTGGTCGAGTGGGCGCGCTTTCGGGAATCCGTCGACGCGCTGCTCGAAGGATCAGGCCGAGCCATCTAGCCGATCCGGGCTTCAAGTCCGCGCCCCCGCCGACCCGTACAAGGCCAAGCAGTCCGCGTCAGCTGACTGAACTGGCCGTCGCTGGCACGGGCTCCAGGCTCGGCGTCCGGTCGCGCGCGGCGTCGAGCGGCTGGCCCGCGATCTGACCGCCGGCGCAGTCCTCGCACCTGACGACGCGCCGCGGGTTGCGGATCCCGACGAGCCCGAGCACACCGCCGAGCGCGACGAGCGATCGCCGAGATCCCGATCCCGACGTGGAACGCCTCCACCGACGCCGATTGAACCGCGTGCGCGACCTGGACGCCGGCAGCCGCGCGGAGTCGACGCGGGCGAGCGTCTCGCCGCGCGCGTGCGCGACCGCCGTCCGTGCCGCGGCCGAGAGCCTGATTCCGGCGAGGCGCTGATCGAGCGTCGAGGTGAACTGCGCGGTGATGACCGCGCCGATCGCCGCGATCGCGATCAGCCCGGCGACGCGCGCAACGGCGTTGTTGACACCGGAAGCGATACCGGCGTCGGACTCGTCGGCGTCTGAGAGCACGGCGGCGGTCAGCGGCGCCACCGTGCGAGGCGAGCCCGAGCGAGAACACCAGCAATGCCGGGAGCAGATCGGTGAAGTAGTTCACGTGGGCGCCGAGCCGTCGCATCAACGCGAGGCCGACGGCGGCGGTCAGCGGGCCGAGGCCCATGAACAGCCGCGGGCCGATAGCGGTCCGCGAGCCGCCCCATCGCGCTTTGACAGCAGGAACATCACGATCGTCGAGGGCATCAGCGCGAAGCCGGCGTCGAGCGCGCTGTAGCCGGCGACCTCCTGGAGGAACAGCACGAGCAGGAAGAACGTGATCCCGAGTCCGCCGTACATCGCGAACGTCTGCACGTTCCCGATCGCGAAGTTGCGGCGCTTGAACAGGCCGCAGCGGCAGCATCGGCGCCGGCGTGCGTCGCTCGTGCTCGATGAATACCGCGAGCAGCGCCAGCCCGCCGAGCCCGGGCCCCCACACCTGCGGGGCTGCCCCAGCCGACCACGGGCTGGCGGATCAGCGCCAGCACCGGGCCGGCGAGGCCGAAGAACGTCAGCGCGGCGCCGAGCCAGTCGACGCGAGCGTGCGTCATCCCGGGTGCGCGCGCCGGCACCGCGATCGACACGAGCACGAGCGTGGCGATCACGAACGGGACGTTCACCGCGAAGATCAACCGCCACGAGACCGCGTCGACCAGGTACCCGCCGGCCAGCGGACCGATGACGGTCGCGATCCCCGACCAGGCCGTCCACGAGCCGATCGCGCCGCCGCGCTCCTCACGCGGGAACGCGTGCACGATCACCGCCAGCGCGCTCGGCGTCAGCAGCGCCCCGAACGCGCCCTGCAGCGCGCGGCACGCGATCAGGAAGCCGATGCGTCGGCGCGAGCGCGCACAGCAGCGACACGAGCCCGAACCCGGCGACGCCGATCGAGAACACGCGCCGCTCGCCGTACAGGTCGCCGAGCGAGCCGCCGACCAGGATCAGCGAGCCGAGCGCGAGCAGGTAGGCGTTCGACACCCACTGCTGACCGGCGAGACCGCCGCCGAGGTCGGCGCGGATCGCCGGCAGCGCGACGTTCACGGCGGTCGCGTCGAGCCCGGCGACGAACGACCCCATGATCGCCGCGATCAATGCCAGGCGCTTGCGACGATCGGTCATCGCGCTTCCTCAGGTCGTCTTGATCAACCCGCCGTCGATGACGTAGTTGACTCCGGTCACGTTAGCGGTGCGCTCCGAGGCCAGCAGGACGACGAGCGTCGCGACCTCCTCGGGCGTCGAGAACCGGCCGGTGGCGATGCCCGCCGCGGCGGCCTCGCGGATCTTGTCGGCGTCGACGCCGGTCGCCTTCGCGAAGGTCGCGGCCACGCCCTGCTCTCCGAGCCACAGGTCGGTGCTGACCTGTCCCGGCGAGACGCAGTTCACGCGGATGCCCTTCGGCCCGAACTCCTGAGAGAGCGACTTGCTCAGGTTGACGACCGCGGCCTTCGCGGCGCCATAGTCGATCGTGGCCGCGTCCGGCTGGAAGAACGAGTTGACGGACGCCACGTTGACGATCGATCCGCCGCCCTGCTCGAGCATCGGGACGATCGCGGCCCGGGTGGCCCTGAGCCCCGCGAAGAAGTTGATCTTCATCGCCCAGTCGAACTCCTCGTCGCTGGTGGCGAGGAAACCATCGACGCGGATCCGCACCGCGCCGACGTTGTTGACGAGCACGTCGAGCCGGCCATGCTCGTCGACCGCTCGTTGCACGAGCTGCGCGGGGCCGTCCGCAGCCATCAGGTCGACCGGGACCGCGATCACGCTGTCGAGGCCGTCGAGATTCTCGGTACTCAACGATCCCGCCACGACGGAGGCGCCTTCGGCGAGCAGCGCCTGGGTGATCGCGAAGCCGATGCCCTTGTTCGCGCCGGTGACGACCGCCACCTTCCCGGCAAGTCCGAGGTCCATGTTGATCCTTCCGTTAGTTCGCCATCTCACCCTATCGCTGGGCGTCGACTGCCCGGGCGAGCGCCGGCCCCGCAAAACATGGCAGGAGGTAGCCCGCACAAATCGCCCGAGCGCACCCGGCCAAAACTAGAATCGCCCCTCGCCCGCGAAGGAGACGGAGGAAGAACCATGGCCGACAACGCGACGACGCTGCGCGGGATCTCAGAGCTCCGCGGTTTCTTCCGCACCAACCAGACGCCGGTCTACTTCATCTCGCCGATCGCGTTCAACCTGCTCGGGATCGATCGGTGGGTGCGCCAGTTCTACTACGTCAACTACTTCGACTCGTTCGACGGAGGGCATCCTTGCGTGTTCGTCCCGGCCAGGACCCCGCACGCCCAGTTCGGCTCGATCGAGGACGTTTGCAACTACCTGCTCGGGAACGCCGAGCTGACCGGGTTCGTCGGCGCGCACCGCGGGAGCGGCGCGGGCCCGGCCCGCGGCAAGGCGGTGTTCGTGTTCTTCGACGAGGAGACCGAGCGCCTCGCCGCCGACGTCGGTCTCGACGTCGCGTTGCCGTCGGCCGAGCTGCGCCACCGGCTCGACTCAAAGATCATCACGACGCAGCTGGGGGAGGAGGCAGGCGTCCCCAGCGTCCCGAACGTGCTCGGGCGGGCGACGAGCTACGACGAGCTGCTCGAGCTCGCCGGCGCCGCCGGGCTCGGCGACGACCTGGTCGTCCAGACCCCGTACGGCGACTCGGGCAAGACGACGTTCTTCGTCCGCGGCGAGCGGGACTGGAACGCCGACGCCGGCGAGATCGTCGACCAGGAGCTCAAGGTGATGCGCCGGATCGAGCCGCGCGCGGTGGCCGTCGAAGCGTGCATCACCCGGCACGGGACCGTGATCGGCCCGCTGATGACCGACCTGACCGGTCACCCCGAGCTGACCCCGTATCGCGGTGGCTGGTGCGGCAACGACATCTTCCCCGGTGCCCTGTCCCCGGCCAACCGCGAGCGAGCACTCGACATGACCCGCCGGCTCGGCAACCGGCTCGCCCAGGAGGGCTATCGCGGCCAGCTCGAGGTCGACTACCTCGTCGACGCGACGACCGACGAGCTGTACCTCGGCGAGCTCAACCCGCGGCTCAGCGGGATCAGCTCGATGACCAACGTCAGCGCGAGCGCGTACGCCGACATGCCGCTGTTCCTGTTCCACCTCGCCGAGTACCTCGACGTCGACTACGAGCTCGACGTCGAGGACCTGCGCCGGCGCTGGGGCAGCGACCATCTCACCGACGTCTGGGGCCAGATCATCCTCAAGGAGCCCGACGACGGGATCGAGCTCCTGACCGACGCGCCGCGGACCGGCATCTGGCGCCTCGGCGACGACGGTCAGATGAGCTTCAGCCGGCCGGCCGTCGACTGGCACGGCCTCGGCGACGAGTCCGAGGGCTTCTACCTGCGGATCCTCGGTCCCGGCGACTACCGGTACCGCGGCGCCGACCTCGGCATCCTGGTCACGCGCACGCGACTCGAGACCCCCGGCGGCCGGCTGACCGACCGCTGCCTGGCATGGATCGACGGGATTCGGTCCCAGTTCGCCGGCGCGCCGCTCGAGCCCGCAGCCGCGCCGCCGATCCACGACGCCCTCGCGTTCAAGACGGGCTGAGGTTGGCCGGGCGGGACGAGATCCTGGCCGCGGTCGCCGCCGAGCGGCCCGCGACCGAGCAGCTGCTGATCGACCTGGTGCAGGCTCCGACGCTGCTCGGCGACGAGCGCGCCGGCCAGGAGATCATGCGCGCGGCGTTCGCGGACCTCGGCCTCGAGCCGCGAGCAGTCGCGCTCGACCCGGACGCGCTGAGGTCCCACGCCGGCGCCTCGCCGTTCAGCTGGGACGTGAGCGAGAAGTTCAACGTTGTCGCCGAGTGGCCCCCCGTCGCCGGTCGCGTTTCTGCCGCGGGCCGGTCCGCCGGCGGGCGGTCGCTGATCCTCAACGGCCACATCGACGTGGTCGATCCCGGACCGAGCGACATGTGGTCCTCGCCGCCATTCGTGGCCCGGCGCGACGGCGACTGGCTCTACGGTCGCGGCGCCGGCGACATGAAGGCGGGACTGGCCGCGATCGTCGGCGCGGTCCGCGGGCTGCGCCGGCTCGGCCTGGAGCCGCTTGCCCCCGTCGAGTTGCAGTGCGTAGTCGAGGAGGAGTGCACCGGCAACGGCGCCTTTCAGTGTGTGCTCGCCGGCCGGCCGGCCGATGCCGTGATCGTCACCGAGCCGACGAGCTTGACGATCCAGACCTCGCAGGTCGGCGTGCTGTGGTTTCAGGTCGTCGTCCGGGGCCGCCCCGCACACGCCGGCGACGCGCCGATCGGGCGCAACGCGATCGAGGCGAGCTTCCCGGTGATCTCGGCCTTACGGCAGCTCGAGGCGGAGCTGAACGTGGCCCCGCCGGCGCCCTACGACGTCTATGAGCATCCGATCAACCTCAACATCGGGATGATCCGCGGCGGCGACTGGCCCTCGACGGTGGCTGCCGAGAGCGTGCTGCACTGCCGGCTCGCGCTGTTCCCGGGCGACGGCGTGGACGCGCTCAAGACGAGGGTGGAGGACGCCGTCGCCGGGGCCGCGGCCGTCTTCGACGGCAGCTTCGAGGCCCACGTCGTATACGACGGCTTCGCCTGCGAGGGCTACACACTCGGCCACGACTCGCCGCTCGTGGCTGCGCTCGGCGACTGCGGTGAGCAGGCGATCGGCGCCCGGCCGGCGCTGATCGCGTCGACCGCGACCACCGACGCGCGCTCGTTCGCGCTGTACGCGGGGAGCCCGGCGGTCTGCTTCGGGCCGTACGCCGAGTCGATCCACGGCGTCGACGAGCGCGTGTCGCTGCCTTCGGTCCTGCAGAGCGCCCAGACGCTCGCGCTGTTCATCGATAGCTGGTGCGGGCTCGAGCGCTGATGATCTCCAAGCCGTCGGTAGCGTTGAGGCGATGTGGACGCGCGAACAACACGAGCTGTCGTTGCTCCCCGCCCACACCCGGCCACTGGCGTTCCGCGTGGTCGACGAGCCGCAACCGGGCGAGAGCTGGTGCGCCGCGTTCGCCGCGATGTGGCCGGCGTACCGGGCGTGGTGGCTGAAGGAGGGGGAGTGGGCGCGCCCGGACCTGACCACCTGCACGGCGATGCTCGAGAAGTGGATGCCCGAGCTCGGCCCGACGTTCGAGCGGCTGGTGGAGCTCGCCGGTGGCGACCCGCTCGCCGCCCGCTTCCTGTCGATGTACCGGCCGCCAGGGTTTGTCGTCGGCTGCTCGCAGGCGGCGTTCACCGGCGACGGCGGTCCGGCGCTGGTCCGCAACTACGACTACCCGGCCTCGCGCGTCGAGGGGATCGTGTACCGCACGTCGTGGACCGGGCGGCGGGTCATCGGGATGAGCGACTGCCTGTGGGGGCTGCTCGACGGCGTCAACGATGCCGGCCTGGCGGCGTCGCTGACGTTCGGGGGCCGACCGGCGGTCGGGGACGGGTTCGGGATCCCGCTCGTGATCCGCTATGTGCTCGAGGTGTGCGAGGACGTCGAGTCGGCCTGCGCGGTGCTCGCCCAGGTTCCCGTCCACGCGGTCCAGAACGTCACGCTGATCGACCGCGGCGGCGACTTCGCGACCGTCCGCGTCGGACCCGACCGCGAGCCCGAGGTGCTGACCGTCCCGGTGGCGACCAACCACCAGCATCGTGGCGACTGGCCCGACTACGAGCGCGCGGTGGCCACGTTCGAGCGCGAACGGCGTCTGCTCGAGCTGCTCAGGACCCCCGCGATGAGCCTCGACCGGCTCGTGCAGGCGTTCCTCGAGCCGCCGCTGTACCGGGACGGGTTCGCGAGCGGGCTCGGGACGCTCTACACGGCCGTCTACTTCCCGGCGACGGGCCGCGCCGAATACCGTTGGCCCGACGACGTGATGATCACCCAAGCTTTCGATAAGGCAAAGGAGAGGCTATGACCAAAGTCCTGACGAACTTCGTCGACGGTCAGGCCGCGGCGCTCGACGGCCGCGACATGGACCTCGTCGACCCGGTCACCGAAGAGGTGTTCGCCAAGGCCGCCGTGTCGTCCGAGCAGGAGATCGACGCCGCGTGCCAGGCGGCCGCGCGGGCGTTCGAGAGCTGGGGGCGGACGACCCCGTCAGAGCGCCAGCTCGCGCTGCTGAAGATCGCCGACGCGATCGAGGCGCGGGCCGAGGAGCTGGTCGCCGTCGAGAGCGAGAACACCGGCAAGCCGAAGGCACTCGTGCTGTCCGAAGAGGTGCCGCCGATGGTCGACCAGATCCGTTTCTTCGCCGGCGCCGCCCGCGTCCTCGAGGGGCTGTCGGCCGGCGAGTACATGAGCGGTTACACGTCGTACATCCGGCGCGAGCCGATCGGCGTGTGCGCGGCGGTGACGCCGTGGAACTACCCGGCGATGATGGGGGTGTGGAAGTGGGCCCCGGCGCTCGCCGCCGGCAACACGATGGTGCTCAAGCCATCCGACACGACCCCGGCGAGCACGGTCTGGATGGCCGAGCTGATGGCCGAGTTCCTGCCCGCCGGCGTGTTCAACGTCGTGCTCGGCGACCGCGAGACCGGCGCCGCGCTCGTCCGCAACAAGATCCCGCAGATGGTCTCGATCACCGGCAGCGTCCGCGCCGGCAAGCAGGTCGCCGCGGCGGCGGCGGACGACGTCAAGCGCGTCCACCTGGAGCTGGGGGGCAAGGCCCCGGTCGTGATCTTCGACGACGCCGACCTGGCCAAGGCCGCCGAGGAGATCGCGATCGCCGGCTACTTCAACGCCGGCCAGGACTGCACGGCGGCGACGCGGGTGCTCGTCTCGCCCGCCGCCCACGAGGAGTTCGTCGCGGGGCTGACCGAGCAGGCGAAGGGCACGGTCACCGGCCTGCCCGACGACGAGGACGTCCTCTACGGCCCGCTCAACAACGCCAACCAGCTCAACCACGTCACCGAGATGGTCGGGCGCACGCCCGACCACGCCAAGATCGTCACCGGTGGGCACCGCGCCCGTGACAAGGGCTACTTCTTCGAGCCGACCGTGATCGACGGCCTGGAGGAGAACGACGAGCTCTCGCAGACCGAGATCTTCGGCCCGGTCATCACCGTCCAGCCGTTCACCGACGAGGACGAGGCGGTGCGCTGGGCCAACGACGTCCAGTACGGGCTGGCCTCGAGCGTGTGGACCAAGGACCATGGCCGCGCGATGCGCGTGTCCCAGCGACTGAACTTCGGCTGCGTGTGGATCAACTGCCACATCCCGCTCGTCGCCGAGATGCCGCACGGTGGCTTCAAGCACTCGGGCTACGGCAAGGATCTGTCGCGCTACGGCTTCGAGGACTACACGCGCATCAAGCACGTGATGAGCCACATCGAGGCATGACGTCATGAGCAGCACCAGCGAAGCGCCGGCGGCTCACGCGGGGATCGCGTCGCACGTGCCCGAGCAGCCGGTCGCGCCGTATCTGGACGCGGTCGTCGAGTACGCGTTCCGGGGCGCAGCCCGCTATCACGTTCCGGGGCATAAGGGTGGCCCCGGGGCCGATCCGGGCGTGGTCAAGGCGATCGGGCTCGACGCGCTGGCGGCCGACGTGCCGCAGCTGATCCACGGGATCGACGTCGGCCCGTCGCCGACCCCGTACGAGCGGGCGGAGGCGATGGCCGCCGAGGCATTCGGCGCGGCCCGAAGCTGGTTCCTCACCAACGGGGCGACTCAGGGCAACCACGCGCTGTGCCTGGCGCTCGCCCCGCTCGGGGCGCGGGTCGTCGTCCAGCGCAACTCGCACGCGTCGGTGGTCGACGGGCTCGTGCTGAGCGGCGGATTGCCGAGCTTCGTCGTGCCCGAGTACGACGAGGAGCTCGGGATCACCCATTGCGTCACGCCCGACACGCTCGCGGTGGCGCTGCGGGCCGCGCCCGACGCGCGCGCCGCGATGGTCGTGTCCCCGACGTACTACGGGATGGCCGCCGACATCGCCGGCCTCGCCGAGGTCGCCCACGCGGCCGGGATGCCGCTCGTGGTCGACCAGGCGTGGGGTCCCCACTTCGGGTTCCACGAGGCGTTGCCGCCGCCTGCGCTCGCCCAGGGCGCCGACGCGATGTTGACCAGCACGCACAAGATCGCAGGCTCGCTCACGCAGAGCGCGATGCTCCACGTCGGCCTGAGCGGCCTGATCGACGCCGAGGCGGTCGGGCGGGCGCTCCGTTTACTGCGGACGACGAGCCCCTCGTCGCTGCTGCTGGCCTCGCTCGACGGCGCCCGCCGGCAGCTCGCGCTGCACGGCGAACAGCTGCTCCACGAGGCGCTCGAAGCGATCGCGGTCGCGCGCGCCAAGCTCGAGACGATCGAGGGGATCCGGCTCGTCGACGCATCGCTGGTCGGCCGCCACGGGATCGCCGGGTACGACCCGATGCGGATCGTCGTTGACGTCCGCGGCACCGGCTGCACCGGCTACGAGGTCGCGGATGCACTGCGTCGCTCCTACGACGTCCACGTCGAGCTCCCGACGCAGGCGACGATCGTGCTGGTCGTCGGGCTGGCCGACACGGCCAAGGCGCTCAGGCGGCTCGCGGGCGACATCGAGGAGACCGTCAAGCGGATCGCCAAGCCCGGCACGACCGCGGCGATCGTCGGGCCGGCGAAGATGCTGCTCGGCGAGATGGCGGTGCCGCCCCGGGATGCGTTCCTCGGCGAGGCCGACGTGGTTCCGGTGGGCGACGCGGTCGGCCGGATCTCGTGCGAGTCGATCGCGAGCTACCCGCCGGGCGTGCCCCAGCTGCTCCCAGGAGAGCGGATCTCCGCCGAGATCGTCGCCCACCTGACGGAGCTGGCGCAGACCGGCGCCCGCCTCCACGGCGCCAGCGACCCCCGCTTCCGCACGATCAACGTGCTGCGGGAGGCGCCAACCGGAAGCGGTTGAGAAAACCGGCAATAGTTGCCCAAAAACTCAACCGCAACCGCTGCTACTCGGCACGGCGACACATCGCGATCCCCGTGAGGATCTCGCGGACAACCCGTTCCCCGGCGAGGGCGGCCGGGTCGGCGGAGGCGACCCCGGTCGGGATCACCTCGACTAGGTCGGCTCCGACAACGTCGAGCTCCGCCGCCACCGTTCGCGCCGCCCACAGCAGCTCGACCGTCGTCATCCCGCCCGGCTCCGGCGTCCCGGTCCCGCCGGGGATGAACGCGGGGTCGAGCACGTCGATGTCGACGGTCAGGAACACCGGGCCGGGGCCGACCACCGAGATCGCCTCGTTCACCACGTCGCGGATCCCGCGGTCGCGGACGTCATGCATGAACAGGCTCGTGATCCCGCGCTCTCTCTGCCAGCCGAACTCCTTCTCACCGGGCCAGTAGCCGCGCAACCCGATCTGGACGTAGCGACGTGGGTCGATCACGCCCTCGTCGACGATCCGGCGCATCACGGTCCCGTGCGACAGCGTCGCGCCGAACACCTCCTCGCCGGTGTCGGTGTGGGTGTCGAAATGCACCAGGCCGATCGGGCCGTGGCGGGCGGCGCAGGCGCGCGTGTTCGGCTCGGTGATCGAGTGATCGCCCCCGATGATCACCGGCAGCAGCCCGGCTCCGACGACCTGCCCGACGGTCTCCTCGATCGCCGCGTGGCTGACCTGTGGCTGGGCGGGCACGACCGCCGCGTCGCCGAAGTCCACGATCCGCAGCCGTGCAAACGCGTCGACGCCCGACTCCAGGTGGGGTCCAGGGGGGCAGCTCGCGGCGCGGATCGCGCGCGGGGCGAACCGCGCCCCGGGCCGGTCGGAGACGAGCTCGTCCATCGGCGCGCCGACGATCGCGACGTCGAACCCGGCGAGCTCGCCCGGGTCCTGCGTGCACGGGACGCCGCCGTAGGTGAGCGGTCCCGCATAGTCGGGCTTCTCGCCGTACTGGCGCCACCGCTGCATCGGGTCGAGCATCGGGGCGTAAACCTACACGTAGGATTCGGGCCGCATGAGCTCTCGCCACCCGCTCGATCCGCTCACCGCCGACGAAATCCGGACCGCCGTGGCGATCGTGACGTCCGAGCGCGGCGTCACCGACCGGTGGCGGTTTGCCTCGATCGACCTCAGGGAGCCGTCGAAGACGGTGCTCGCAAACACGGAGGCCGCACCCCCGCGGGAGGCCGAGGTGGTGTGCTGGAACCGCGACGACGGCAACGCCTACAAAGGGCGTCGTGTCGCTCACCGACAAGCGCGTCGTGGCCTGGGAGCCGCGACCCGGCGAGCAGCCGCCGATGACGCCCGACGAGTTCCACGAATGCGACGTGATGCTCCGCCGCGACCCCCGCATAATCGACGCGCTCGCCCGGCGCGGCGTCACCGACATGGAGCTCGTGCTGTTCGACATCTGGGCCTACGGCGCCGAGCTCGTCCCCGAGCGCTACCGCGGCCGGCGGATCGGCTGGACCGACGTCTGGCATCGGAACTCCCCCGAGGCGAACCCGTACGCGAACATGGTCGCCGGGCTGCACCCGGTCGTCGACCTCAACACGATGGAGCTGCTCGAGCTCGAGGACGTCGACCCCGGCCCGCCGCCGAAGATCATGGGCGAGTACGCCCCGGCGCTCGTCCCCGGCCTCGAGCAACGCGAGGACGTCCAGCCCGCTCGACATCACCCAGCCCGCCGGCCCGTCGTTCACGCTCGACGGCAACCAGCTCCGCTGGCAGAAGTGGTCGATGCGGCTCGGGTTCAACTTCCGCGAGGGCCTCGTGATCCACACTCTCGGCTACGAGGACGCCGGCCGCGTACGCAAGGTCGCGCACCGGCTGTCGTTCGCCGAGATGGTCGTGCCCTACCGCGACCCGACGCCCGACCATTACCGCCGCACCGCGTTCGACATCGGCGAGTGGGGGCTCGGGCTGATGACCACCTCGCTCGAGCTCGGCTGCGACTGCCTCGGCGAGATCGCCTACCTCGACGCGGTCCTCCACGACTCGAGCGGGGAGCCGTACACGCGTCAAGAACGCGATCTGCATCCACGAGGAGGACGACGGCGTGCTGTGGAAGCACGTCGACGAGCGCACCGGCGCGGAGACGAGGCGAATGCGCCGGCTCGTGGTCTCGTTCCACGCCACCGTCGCCAACTACGAGTACCTCGTGTACTGGCGCTTCTATCAGGACGGGAACATCCAGTCCGAGGTGCGCGCCACCGGGATCATGGTGACGACGCCGTTCGCCGACACCCAGCCGCCGTACGGGACGCTGATCGACGAGCGTACGTACGCGCCGTTTCACCAGCACTTCATCGTCGCGCGGCTCGACCTCGACGTCGACGGCGAGGACAACACCGTTTACGCCACCGAGGCGGCCGCGCTGCCGACCGGCCCCGATAACCCGCACGGCCTCGCGCTCACCCAGCGCGCGACGCCGCTCAAATCCGAGCGCGAGGGCATCCAGGACTACGACTGGCAGCGCCAGCGTTCGTGGAAGGTGCTCAACGACAACGTGGCCAACGGGCTCGGCACCCCGGTCGCCTACAAGCTCGAGCCGAGCGCGACGATCCCGACGCTGCTGGACCCGAACTCGCCGGTCGTCCGCCGGGCGCGGGCGATCGAGCACACGCTGTGGGTCACGCCGTACAGCGAGGACGAGCGCTGGCCGTGCGGCGAGTTCCCCAACCTGAGCGCGGAGGACTCGGGCCTCCCCGTCTGGACGGCTCGCGACCGGTCGATCGAGAACACCGACGTCGTGCTGTGGTACGTGTTCGGGATCAACCACGTGACGAGGCCCGAGGACTGGCCGGTGATGCCCGTCGACACGGTCTCGTTCTGGCTGAAGCCCGTCGGCTTCTTCGACCGCAACCCGGCGCTCGACGTGCCGCTGCCACCCGGTCACGGTGTTTGACCACGTGACGATCCGGGTCGCCGACCGGCTGGCCTCGGAGCGCTTCTACAACACCGTGCTGCGGCCGCTCGCGATCGATCAGAGCTACCGGACCAACGCGTTCTCGGAATGGAGGGACTTCTCGCTCGCGGCTGCTGACGCGGACAACCCGCCGACGCGCCGGCTCCACGTGGCGTTCGTGGCGCCAACGCGCGAGCACGTCGACGAGTTCTGGCGAGTCGGCACCGAGGCCGGCTACCAGGACGACGGCCGCCCGGGTCTGCGGCCGCAGTATGCCGATGACTACTACGGGGCGTTCCTGCTCGATCCCGACGGCAACAGCGCCGAGGCCGTGAACGACTCGAGGCCCAACCGCACCGGGATCATCGACCACCTGTGGATCCGGGTTGCCGACGTCGCCCGGGCCAAGCATTTCTACGAGACGATCGCTCCGCATGCCGAGTTGCAACTCCGAGGTGACAAGCCCGACTGGGTGCAGTTCGCCGGCGCGGCCGGCGGCTCGTTCTCGCTCGTGCCGGGGACGCCGACCGAGCACGTCCACATGGCCTTCGGAACCGACGACGACAGCGCCGTCGAGCGGTTCCATGAGGAGGCCACCGCCGCCGGCTACCGAAGCCGGGGCGCCCCTGGCGAGCGGCCGCAGTACCACCGCGGCTACTACGCCGCCTACGTGTTCGATCCCGATGGCAACAACATCGAGGTGGTCAACCATCACCGCGACTAGGATTTGTCCCCATGAGTGACGAAAGCATTACCGCACGGATCGAGACCCTGGTGGCCGAAGAGCACGAGCTCCGCACCCGCGAGCAGTCGGACGCGATGAACGATGACGCGCTCGAGGACGATCAGGCCCGGCTGCAGGCGGTGGAGATCGAGCTAGACCGCTGCTGGGACCTGCTCCGCCAGCGGCGCGCGGCGCGCGAGGCCGGGGGCAACCCCGACACGGCGCACGTCCGCGACGCCGCCACGGTCGAGCGATACCTGCAGTAGCCCCAAGGGACAAGTTTCGCCGCGCCTCTTGACGACTTTGTCAATGTGGGGGGTGCGCGACCGCGCGCGCCGACCGAGACGAAACGAGGGACCATGGAGCTGGACGGGATCCACCACATCACCTGCATCACGGCGGACGCCCAGGCGAACGTCGACTTCTACGCCGGCGTGCTGGGGCTGCGACTGGTCAAGAAGACCGTCAACTTCGACGCCCCGGACGTCTACCACCTGTACTTCGGGGACGAGCAGGGAGCGCCTGGCTCGATCCTGACCTTCTTCGAGTTCCCCGACGCGGCGCCCGGTCGCGCCGGCGCGGGGATGATCCATCGGCTGCGCTGGCGGGTCGCATCGGCGGAGTCGCTCACGTTCTGGTCTGGGCGCCTCGCGGCCGAGGGCATCGAGGTGGAGCACGACGATATCGGCCACGCGATCCGCTTCTCTGATCCAGAGGGTCTGGGGCTCGAGCTGGCGGCGGTGCCGACCGACGATGAGCCGCTGCGGGCGCAGGCGCAGGACATCCCACCTGAGCACGCGCTGCTCGGGTTCGACGGCGTGCGAGCGTACGGCGCCCCCACGGTCGGCGATACCGAGGATCGATTGTTGACCGAGGGGATGGGGTTCGAACGCGGCGCTCCGGGGGTGTACACGCTCCAGGGCCGCCGGAACGCGACCTACACCTACGACGACGCTCCGTCCGCGGCCGGGTTCCAGGGCGCGGGGACCGTGCATCACATCGCCTGGTGCGACCGCGACGACGAGCACGCGAGCTGGCGCGAGCGCGTCGCGGCGTTCAGCCAGCACCCGACGCCGGTGATCGACCGCCAGTACTTCTTCAGCATCTATTTCCGCGTGCCGAGCGGGGTGCTGTTCGAGCTCGCCACCCCCAGCCCGGGCTTTGCCGTCGACGAGGATCCCGCCCACCTGGGCGAGGCGCTCCGCCTGCCGCCTCAGTACGAAGCGAGGCGGGAGCAGCTCGAGCAGGCGCTGACGCCGCTGATCAACCCGCGCACGAAGGCCACCCGGTCATGAGGCCAGAGGTGTTGCCTTCGGCGATCACATGAATAAGGATCCGCGGAGCCGATGAGAACGAACAAGAACCTCGTGCTCGCCGCGATGGTGTTCGCGGTCGCGATGACGTTCATCGACCAGACGATCGTCGCGATCGCGATCCCGAACATCCAGAAGCAGCTGTCGCTGTCGGCGACCGGGACGCAGTGGGTGATCAACGGCTACCTGCTCGCGCTGTCGGCGCTGTTCGCGTTCGGGGGGAAGCTCGGCGACGTGCTCGGGCGCAAACGGATGGTCCTGATCGGCGTGACCGGTTTCGCGATCGCGTCCGCGGCGTGCGGCCTCACCCCGAAGGGCGCGATCGCCGAGCCGTGGATCATCTTCTTCCGCGTCGTCCAGGGAGCGACCGCGGCGTTGCTGTTCCCGGCCGCGGTCGCGATCGTCGTCGCCTCGTTCCCGCTGCGCGAGCGGGGCAAGGCGATGGCGATCTTCTTCGGCATCTCGGGCGGTCTGACCGCGATCGGGCCGATCGCCGGCGGCTTCCTGACCCAATGGACGTGGCGGGCGATCTTCTGGATCAACATCCCGGTGGCGATCATCGCGGTCGTTCTGACCCAGATCGCGTGCCCGGAGGACGAGCCTCACCCGCAGCCGCTCGACTACCGCGGTACGGCCCTGATCACCGGCGGGATGGGCCTGACCGTGCTCGGCTTTCAGCAGTCGAGCGTGTGGGGGTGGAGCAGCCCTGCGACCTGGGTCTGCATCATCGTCGGCCTGCTGTTGATGGCCGTGTTCGTCCGCTTCGAGCTGAGGATCAAGTATCCGCTGCTGCGACTGCAGATCTTCCTCGATCGCGGGTTCGCGACCGACACGGTCGTGCTCGGCCTGATGTCGATCGTGTTCGTCCCGTTCTTCTTCTTCGGGAGCGTCTACGCCCAGGTCTCGCTCGGCAAGAGCTCCTCCGAGGCGGGCGAGTACATCCTGTGGTTCTTCATCGGGTTCGTGATCATGGCCCAGGTCGGCGGCCGCATGCTCGACCGGCGCGGGGCGAGGCCCTCGATCGTGATCGGCGGCGCGCTCGGCGCGGTCGGGTTCTTCCTGCTCGCCGGGAAGCTCACGGACCTGTCGCTCGGGGCACAGAGCCTCTACATCGCGATCGCCGGCGGGGGCCTCGGGCTGATGCTCGGCCCGGCGAGCACCGACGCGGTCAACCGAGCCCCGAGCACCAGCTACAGCGAGGTCACCGGCATCACCCAGACCGCCCGGAACTTCGGCGCCAGCCTCGGGCTGGCGGTGCTCGGCGCGATCCTGATCAGCCGCAACAACACCAACGTGACCGCGGCGCTGACCAAGCACGGCGTCCCCAGCGGCGTAGCCCACAGGATCGCCGCGTCGTTCTTCGCCAGCGGCGCCGGTTCCGGCTCCAGTTCTGGGCGGTCGCCGGCGCTGATCCACGACGTGCAGCTCGCGTTCGCGCACTCGACCCAGACCGTCTTCTACATCATGGCCGGGGTCATGGTGGCGACGTTCATCGTCGCGGTCCGCTGGTTGCCGCGCGGGCGTCTGGAGTCCGCGGAGGACGAGGAGGAGTTCGTCCCACCCGCCGCCGCGCCAGAGGGCACGGTGCTCCGATGAGCGACGACCAGCTCGTCACAAAGCTCAGCCCGCGGTCGGTGGCGGACACCGTGGCGCGGCTGTCCGAGGTGCTGGCGGAGAAGGGCGTGAAGCTGTTCGCGGTGATCGATCACAGCGGCGAGGCGCAGGCCGCCGGGCTCGAGCTGCGCGACACCAAGGTGGTGATCTTCGGGGCCCCGAAGGCCGGCACGCCGGTGATGCAGGCCGTGCCGGTCGCGGCGCTCGACCTGCCGCTCAAGGTGCTGGTATGGGCCGACGGCGACCAGACCAAGCTCACGTATACGGCGCCGGCCGCGCTCGCCGCGCGGTACGGCCTCAGCGACGAGCTCGCCGCACGGCTCGGCGCGATCGACCCGCTGACCGACGCGGTCGTCGCGACCTAGCTCAGATCAGACGGCGTCGGCGAGCGGGCGCCGCCGGCGCGGCACCACGGACCGCTTCTCGAGCTCGTTGCGCAGCTGCGTGACGAGCGGCGAATCCGCGATGTGGCGCTCGAGCATCTCCAGGCAGTGCCGATAGTGGGTCAGCCGGCGCTGCCGCGTCCGGGACGCCGTCTCCGCCTCGGCTCCCGGTCGCTCGACGGGGAGCTCGCGGACCTTCGATACCTTGTCGGCGGCGAACACCAGCAGCGCGTCCGTCCCCGCGGCCTCGGCCTGCCGGCGCAGCGCCGCCTTGCGGGTCGCGTAGCCACTGATGTGCTCGTCCTCGGTGACCGCCGCCACGAGCGCGGCGGTTCTCGTACCGAACCGCCGGCGAAGCTCGCCCCGGTCCGCGCCGGTCTTCTCGATCGTGTCGTGGAGGACGCCGGCGGCGATCACGTCGTCGACCGCGCCGACGGAGTACAGGAGCGACGCGACCTCGATCGGGTGAGTGATGAACGGCGCGCCGTCGACCTTGCGCCGCTGGCCGGCATGTTGCTCCTCTGCGTACGCCAGTGCTGCGCGCGTCCTCGGCAGCCGAGCTACCAGATCTCCAAAACTTCGTCCACCAGTCACGAAGGTCGCGAGTGTATTTGCTCGCGCAATTTCCGGGGAAATCTTTTACTACATTTGTATGAGGACACCCACACGCGCCGGAGGTCTCGAGCGACTACGCGGGCGTGGCGACCTTGGGCTCGGGCTCTGGCTCCGGAACCGGGGGCGCGGGCATCTTCACGCCGGCCGCGGCGTAGGCCGGGGCCGCGTCGAGCGTTTCCGCCACGAGCAGCGCCTGCGCGAGGCTGTCAAGCTGGCGCGCGGTGGCTCGAGATCAGCGCGGTCACCTCGACGTGGGCTTCGTCGATCATGCGCTGCACCTCCTGGTCGACCAGCCACTGGGTCTGCTGCGAGGTCTCGCTGACGCCGGGCAGCAGCGGCCCGTCGCCGTCGCTCGGTAGCACCGACACCGGTCCGAGCTTGTCGCTCATCCCCCACCGACCCGACCATCTGGCGGGCGATCTGAGTCAGCTGCTGGATGTCCGACTCCGCGCCGGTCGTGATCTGGCCGAACACGACCTCCTCGGCGACGCGACCGCCGAGCGCGACGTTGATCTTGGCGTCGAGTTCCTCGCGCGAGTACGAGACGCGGTCCGCGTCCGGGGTCGACAGCGTCACCCCCAGCGCCATCCCGCGCGGGATGATCGAGATCTTCCGGACGGGGTCGGCCCCGGGCGTGAGCATCCCAACGAGGGCGTGACCTGACTCGTGGTACGCGGTGCGCTCCCGGTCGGCGCGGCTCAGCACGATTCCGCGCGCCGCCCCGAGCGTGATCTTCTCGAGCGAGTCGGTGAAGTCCGACATCTGAACCTTCGTGTGGTTGAGCCGGGCGGCCAGCAGCGCGGCCTCGTTGCACAGGTTGGCGAGGTCGGCGCCGACCATCCCCGGCGTCGAGGACGCGATCGCGCCGAGCTCGACGTCATCGGCGAGCGGGATCGAGCGGGTGTGGACCTGCAGGATCTTCAAGCGTCCCGCTCGGTCGGGAGCCTGCACCGCCACCCGGCGGTCGAACCGCCCGGGCCGGAGCAGCGCCTGATCGAGGATCTCGGGCCGGTTGGTCGCGCCGAGCACGACGACCGCCTCGGTCGACTCGAACCCGTCCATCTCGGTCAGGATCTGGTCGAGCGTCTGCTCACGCTCGTCGTTGGCGCCGCTGATCTGGGCCGACCCACTCCGCGAGCGGCCGATCGCGTCGAGCTCGTCGATGAAGATGATCGACGGCGCGGCCGCCTTGGCCTTGGCGAACAGGTCGCGGACGCGCGCGGCGCCGACCCCGACGATCGCCTCGATGAACTCGGAGGCCGCGATCGAGAAGAACGCGGCGTGCGCCTCGCCGGCCACGGCCCGGGCCAGCAACGTCTTGCCGGTTCCGGGGGCGCCGTACAGCAGCACGCCGTGGGGAATCCGCCCGCCGAGCTTCTGATACCGGTCTGGGTTCTTTAGAAAGTCGACGATCTCGGCCAGCTCGGCCTTGGCCTCGTCGATCCCGGCGACGTCGTCGAACGTGACCCGGATCTTCTCCGGGTCGACCCGGCGCGCCTGCGAGCGGCCGAAGTTCCCGAGCCCGCCGAGGCCGCCCCCGCCGGACCTCATGGCACGCCGCGCGATGAAGTAGATGACCCCGAACAGCAGCAGCGTCGGACCGAACCCGACCAGCAGCTCGCTGAGCAGCGAGGTCCCCGGATTGGGGTTCTTCGCGTTGACCTGGACCTTCTGTGAGGTCAGGAGCTCCGTCAGTTGGTTGCTGTTCCAGAACGACGGGACCTGGGTCGCGAACAGGTCAGTCGGCTTGGCTTTCGCGTCGTCCGGCGGATATTTGAGCTTGGCGGTGAACGTGCCGTCGATCGTGCCGCTCTTCGAGGTGATCGACTTGACCTTGCCGGCCTCGAGTTGCTGCAGGAAGTACGGGCTGAACGGGACCGTCACTCGCTGGAGCGTGCCCGGCTGGCTGATCAGCACGAACAGCCAGTTGATCGCGAGCAGCCCGATCAGCAACATCCAGAAGCCGCGCAGACGGTGGGGCGGCGTCGGCTTGTGCTCGTCGGGCATCCCGCGGCCGTCGGGAGCCGGCGCGACGCGCCAACCCTGCCGGTCACGCGGCATCGGCGCGGGCGGGACCGCCTTCTCTGCGCTCTCAGGCGCGCGGGAAGCAGGATTCGAGTCGGCCACATCCGCATTCTCGCGCCTCGCGCGTCTCGGCGCGCGTAAACGTGTCGCTAGGTCCCGCTAGGGGCGACCGTGCTGCTCGGCTTGCGCCGCCAGATAGTGGTGCGCCACGCGCTTCGTCCCGGGCGCGAGCAGCTTGTCGATGTCTGCGAGCAGGGCCTCGTCGTGTTGGGTGGCGCGCGTGTGCTGGCGCTCGTGCTCCTCCCAGGATCCGACGAGAAACGTCTCGAGGTAGCGGCCGGGAGTGGCCTGGTCGATGAACAGTTCCCAATGCATCCCGCCGGTTCGCTGGCGGTAGTGGCGCAGTCGATCCGAGTGGGCGAGGAACTCGTCCTCCGAGCCGGGGGCAACGTCGTAGGTAATCAGCACGAGCACGCGTCCGACCGTGCCTTCCGGGACCACCGGGAGTGGCATCGCGTCGGCCGGGCTGACGTCGATCTCGCCCGGCCTGGGGAGGGACAGCCGGAACGTGGCGACCGCGGTGACGACCAGCCCTGCGGCGAGCACGATCAGACCGTCGTCGAGCGACGTCAGCTGCGCGATCGCGCCAAGCGTGAGCGCGCCGGTCCCCGTGGCGCCCTGGAACGCGACCGTGTAGAACGCCATCCCGCGAGCCTTGACCCACCTCGGCAGCGTTGATTGGAACGACGCGCCGAGCAGGCCAAGGGCAAGGATCCAGCCGGTGCCCGACAGCACGAGCAGCGCGCCATCGATCACGGCGACGTGGGAAACAGAGAGCACGAGCGCGCAGGCCGCGATCGCGGCGGCACAGGCCGCCATCAGCGCCCTCGGGGACAGCGCGCGGCGGATCGCCGGCGAGAACGTCGCGCCGAGCAGCGCCCCGATCCCGACGGCGCCGAGCAGCAGCCCGTACCCGCCCGACCCGAGGCCGAGCGTGTGCCGGGCCACGAGTGGGAGCAGCGCCCACACGCCGCTTGCGAAGAATCCGAAGGCAGCCGCCCTGACCATGATTGCGAGCAGCGCCGGCGAGTTGCGGACGAACCGGGCGCCCGCGCGGGTCGCCGACCGGACGTGCTCGCGGGGGAGCGCCAGGACCCGAGCCGGCACCGACACCGTCGCGACCACGACGATCACCGCCAGGAACGACGCCGCGTTTACGAAGAACAAGAGCGCAGCGCTGGTAGCGGCCAGCAGCAGACCGCCGATCGCCGGCCCGATCGCGCGCGCCAGGTTCTGGTTGACCGACCCGAGCGCAATCGCCTGCGGGCGCTCCGCCGGCGGGACGAGCTCGGGCTGCAGCGTCTGGGCGATCGGCCCGGTCAGCCCCTGCCCGACCCCGACGCCACACAGCAGGATCAGCAGCACGGCGGGGGTGACAAGTCCGGCGACGTCGAGCGCGCCGAGCGCGGCCGCCGAGGCCAGCATCACCGCCTGACCGGCGATGATCAGCTTCTTTCGGTTGAGTAGGTCGCCGAGCACGCCGCCGGGCACCGCCAACAGCAGCACCGGCAGGTTCGTGGCCTGAATCGCCCCGACCAGGAACGCCGACGTGGTCAGCGATGTCATCACCCACTGCGCCCCGACCGTCTGCATCCAGCTCCCGACGTTCGAGGTCAGATTCGCGAACCACCACCGCCGGAAGGCCGCGTAGCGGAGCGGGCTCCAGCCCGAGCGATCCGCCTCGCGATCAGACCCGGTCGCCATCTTTCACTCAACCCTACGTCCTCGCGCGCGTAGGATGAACTCCCCCGAAACCCCCAACCCAGGAGAGAGTCATGGCTTCAACTACGCAGGGCGCGCATCTTCCGGCTCTCGGAGCTCATCAGCGCGAGGAGGTCGGCAACCAGCTACAGGCAATGCTCGTGGAGCTGATCGACCTTGCATTGGTCGGCAAGCAGCTCCACTGGAACGTCACCGGCCCGCTGTTCCGCCCGTTGCACGAGCAACTCGACGAGCTCGTCGACTCCTGGCGGCAGCTCTCCGACATCGTCGCCGAGCGGGCGGTCGCGCTCGGCTACGTACCCGACGGTCAGAGCCGCAGCCGTCGCCGCCATCACCGAGCTCAAGCCGATCGACGCGGGGCGCCCTCGACGATCACGTCGTCGTCCGCGAGCTCAGCGAGCGCTTGAACGACGTGGCCGATCGCGCGCGCGAGCGGATGGACCAGCTCGCCGAGATCGACGCCGCCTCGCAGGACGTGATCATCGAGGTCGTTCGCGCGCTCGAGCAGCAGCTGTGGATGGTCCGGGTGCAGTTCGGCCACGCGGTTCAGACCTGATGTCACCTATCTCGCGCGGATTCCTTGGCCGGCGGCGCCCTGTCGTCGACTCGTCGCGGCTGCCGCCGGGGCAGTACCTCGAGACGGGCTTCCCGGTGCTCTCGGCCGGCCCGACGCCGCACACCCCGCTGGACGAGTGGAGCTTCCTGATCGACGGCGCCGTCGACGCAGCCGGTGTCCTGGCCGTGGGAGGAGTTCGTCGAGCTGCCGGCGGAGGCGGTCACGGTCGACATCCACTGCGTCACGAAGTGGTCGAAGTTCGACACTCGCTGGAAGGGCGTGTCGGTCGACACTCTGCTCGAGGGCGTCCACAGCGAGGCCGCGTACGTGACCGCCTGGTCGGACGGCGGCTACACGACGAACCTGCCGCGCGACGACGTGAGCGACGGCAAGGCATGGGTGGCGTACGAGTACGACGGCGAGCCGCTCCACCCCGAGCACGGCGGCCCGGCGCGGCTGCTCGTCCCGCACCTGTACTTCTGGAAGAGCGCCAAGTGGGTGCGCGGGCTGACGCTCACGCTCGACGACGAGCCCGGGTTCTGGGAGAACTACGGCTACCACAACCACGGCGACCCATGGCTCGAGCAGCGCTACCAGGGAGACTGACCTGGCAGCTCGTGTCGGTCGTCGAGCTCGTCGAGGAGACCGCGCGCACCAAGAGCCTCGTGCTCGAGCCGCCCGACTGGCCCGGGGCCACCGGGCCGGGCAGCACGTCGACGTGCGCCTGACCGCCGAGGACGGCTACCAGGCGCAGCGAAGCTACTCGATCGCGTCGGCCCCCGAGGACGAGCACCTGGTGCTGACCGTCGAGCGGCTCGACGACGGCGAGGTCTCGCCGTACCTCGTCGACGTGCTCCAGGCCCGGCGACGAGCTCGAGCTGCGCGGCCCGATCGGCGGCTACTTCGTGTGGGAGGAGGCGCTCGGCGGCCCGCTGGTGCTGATCGCCGGCGGCTCCGGGGTCGTGCCGCTGCGCTCGATGCTCCGCCACTGGTCGTCGACCGGCCGCGGCGTGGCGGCGCGGCTGGTGTACTCGTCGCGGCGGCTGAGCGAGGTGATCTACCGCGAAGAGCTGATCCGCTATGCCGATCGCGACGGACTCGATCTTCGGCTGGCGCTGACCCGGGAATGGCCGGACGACTGGCAGGGCCATCGCGGACGAATCGACCAGGCGCTGCTCGAGGAGGTCGCCGGTCCCCGTCGACGGTCGGCCGCGGATGTACGTATGTGGGCCGAACGCGTTCGTCGAGGCCGCCTCCGGCTGGCTCGTGCAGGGCGGTCGCGACGCCGGGCCGGATCAGGACCGAGCGGTTCGGGCCGACCGGGACCTGACGCCGCCGTGAGCTTCTCGCTCGCTCCGACCCGGCGGGCCTCGGTCGCCTCGGAGGCGATGGTCGCCTCGAGCCAGCCGCTCGCCACGCTCGCCGGGCTCGACGTTCTGCGCGACGGCGGTACCGCGGTCGACGCGGCGATCTGCGCGGCTGCGGTCCTGTGTGTGACCGAGCCGCACGCGACCGGCATCGGCGGGGATCTGCTCGCGATCGTCCGGGACCCGTCCGGCGAGCTCCACGGGATCGACGCGGCCGGGCCGGCTCCGCGGCTCGCCCCGGCCGCGCCTCCGGACCGGCTCCGGCCCCCGGTCGGTCGACGTCCCGGGAGCGGTCGCCGGCTGGGGCGAGCTCTCCGGCGGTTCGGCCGCGTCGGGCTCGACCGCTGCCTCGCGCCCGCGATCCACTTCGCTCGACCCGCGGCGTTCCGGCCGGGTTCAACTGCGCTCGAGGTGTGGCGGACGAGTCCGCGCGCGCCGGCGGCGTTCGGTGCCCGCCCCTGCGTTCGGCGGCCGCTACCGACTGCCGGAACTCGGGGCGACGCTCACGCTGATCGCGGCCGAGGGCCCGGCGTGGTTCTACACCGGCCCGCCCGCCGAGGCGATCGCCGAGGCGACGTGGCTCGCCGCGCGAGGATCTGGCGGAGTACAAGCCGCGCTGGGTCGTCGCCGCTCGTCGGGCGCTTCCGCGGCTTCGACGTCGCCGAGCTGCCGCCGCCGACCCAGGGCGTGGCCGCGCTGGAGGCGCTCGCGATCCTCGGCGACGAACCGCCGGCTCTGACCGAGCTCGTACGCGCGATGGGCCTCGCGCTCGAAGACGCGCTCGGAACGGTTCGCGACGGCGCCGACGTCGGCCATCTGCTCTCGCCCGAGCATGTGCGCGCGCGCCGAGAGCAGATTCCGGGGCGCGTCGCCGAGCCGGCCGGGCGGGACCGTCTGCGTGTGCGCGGTCGATCGCGATCGCATGGCCGTGTCGCTCCTTCAGAGCCTGTACGAGCCGTTCGGCTCCGGCGTCGTCGCGGGCTCGACCGGCGTCGTCCTCAACAATCGCGCCGCCGGCTTCGCGGTGCAGGGCACGGTCGTCGGCGGCACGCGGCCGTACCACACGCTGATCCCGGCGATGCTCGCCCGCGACGGCGAGCTGGTCGGCCCGTTCGGGCTGATGGGTGGGTTCATCCAGGCCCAGTCGCACGTCCAGTTCCTGACGGCGCTGCTGCCGGACGGCGACCCGCAGGTGGCGATCGACCGCGGGCGGTTCCGGATCGACGGCGCGACGTTGAGCCTCGAGCAGCCGCTGTGGGACCGGGCGCGAGGAGCTCGCGCCGCTCGGCTTCCAGGCCGTCAGGGAGACCGAGCGCGGTGCGTTCGGCGGCGGTCAGGCGATCATCGTGCGCGACGGGACGCTGTTCGGCGGCTCGGATGCCCGCAAGGACGGCTGCGCGCTCGGGATCTGAGCGACGGAAGGATTCTGCTCCCGCGGCCGTCTACAGCATCATGGGCCGCAAGCGCACCTCCGCACTGACACCGCTCTCGGAGCTGATCGATTCGGTCATGGACGGCTACGTCACCTGGCGGGAGGAGAGCGCGGCGGTCGAGTCGGCCTACCGGTGCTGGCGGGGAGCGGCGCCCGACGCGCGAACGGCCGCGTTCGACGACTACTTCGCGGCGCTCGACCGCGAAGAGCACGCGGCGTCCGAGTACCGGCGCCTGGTCGAGCTCGCCGAAGTCGCCTAGCGTCGCTGCTGAGGAATTCGGCGCCGCCGAATTCCTGACCGGCGACGCCAGTCAGGCGAGGCCGAGGCGGTCCTGCTCCTCGATCGTCCGCTCCGCGGTCGGGCGTGCTTCCAGCCGTGCGTCCGGGATCGGTTCGCCGCTCTCGACCGACAGGCCGTAGGTTCCGTCGGCGAGCCGCCCCTCGGCTCGCTCGAGCGCATCCAGCTCCCGCTGGAGGTCCTCGGCACGGGTGGCGTTGAACTCGTCCTGGTAGAGGTCTTCGGAGTCGCGGTCGCCCGGCTCAACCCGTTCGTCGCCCTCGAGCGAGCCGTCGCTCTCGAGCGCGGCCATCGCCTTCTCGATCCGGGTGCGTTCCTGGGCGAGGAGTTCGCGAGCGCGGTCTGGGTCCATGAAGCACAGGCTACTGCGCCCGGTCGAGCGCTGGCGTCCCGGCCGGCGCGGCGGTCGGATAACGTCCGCTGCGAACGACCGTGGGATCCACCGAAGGCTTCGACTCGATCACGCTGACCTCGGCCGACGGAAGCACGAGCGCCGAGTTCGTGCCCGAGGCGAACATGTTGTGCTGCTCGATGACGGTCGATGGAGACGAGCTGCTCGAACGCCGGCAGGGCGTGCGGGCTTACGCGGAGCAGCGGCAAGACGATGGGCATCCCGCTCCTCTACCCGTGGGCGAACCGGCTCGCGCGGTTCGGGTATCGGGCGGCCGGCCGCGACGTGACGCTGTCTGAGGACGACTCGCGGATCCCACGCGACAGCGCCGGGCTGCCGATTCACGGCGTCCTTCCGGGTCTGCTCCGCTGGGAGCTCGAGGACCAGCGTGCGCCCGACGCGATCGCCGCCCGGTTGCAGTGGGACTCGGCTGAGCTGCTCGAGCTGTTCCCGTTCGTCCACGAGGTCCGCCGCGAGGCGAGCATCGGCCACGGCGAGCTCACGCTCGCGACGACCGTCGCCGCAGCGATCGACGGCCCGGTCCCGGTGTCGTTCGGATACCACCCGTACACGCGCGTTCCGGGCGCCGCCCGCGACGACTGGCTGGTCACGCTCGGCGCGACCGACCGGCTCGTGCTCGACGACCACTCGATCCCGACCGGCGAGCGCGCGCCGATCGATCGCGAGCCGTTCCGGCTCGCCGGCGTGAGCCTCGACGACGCGTTCGACGCGCCGTCCGAGCCGGCGATATTCGAGGCCGCCGCGGGTGCCGACAGGCTCACCGTCGAATTTCTCGGCGGCTACTCGTACGCGCAGGCGTTTGCTCCCGCCGGGCAGGAGTTCATCTGCTTCGAGCCGATGACCGCGCCGACGAACGCGCTGAACAGCGGCGACGGCCTGACGGTTCTCGGCCCGGGCGAGTCCTACCGCGCCACGTTCAGGATCGCGCTCTCGCGCGACGGCTGATGGCCTTGGCCGGCGTGCGCGTCGCGTGCTGTCAACTCGCGCCGGACGTTGATCGCGCCGCTCCTCGGAACGCGGAGCTTGCGTTGGAGGCGGTCGCGGGCGCGGTCGCGGCCGGCGCTCAGATCGTCGTCCTCCCTGAGCTGGTCAACAGCGGCTACGTGTTCGCCTCGATCGAGGAGGCGCGGGCGGCAGCGGTTCCGCGCGACGGCGAGCTGCTCGCCGGCTGGGCGCGCGAGGCAGCGCGAGGTGACGCGGTGGTGGTCGGAGGGTTCTGCGAGCAGGCCCCGGACGGCCGGCTTCACAACAGCAGCGCGCTCGTCGACGGCGACGGGGTCCGCGCCGTGTACCGCAAGCTGCACCTGTGGGGCGAGGAGCCCCGCTGGTTCGTTCCCGGCGACGAGCCGGCCCCGGTGGTCGAGACTCGCCACGGCCGGATCGGGCTCGGGGTCTGCTACGACATCGAGTTCCCCGAGCTGACGCGCGGGCTCGGACTCGCCGGCGCCGAGCTGATCGCGCTGCCGGCGAACTGGCCGCGCGATCCGCTCCCGCCCGACGGGCGGCCGATCCTCCACTCCCTCGCCGCTACCACCGCGTACCTGAGCAAGGTCTACGTGGCCGTGTGCGACCGGTGCGGCACCGAGCGAGGGATCGAGTTCGAGGGCGGCAGCGTCGATCGCGGGCCCCGACGGCGGTCTGCTCGCCGGCCCGGTGCCGGACCGCGGAACCGACACCCTGCTCGCCGAATGCGACCTGGCCGGCGCCCGCGAGAAGCGCTCGGGCGAGCACAACGACGCGTTCGCCGACCGGCGGCCCGCGCTTCTACCCGAACGCACTGACCGGCGACTGACCGCGGCGCGACCGACCGACCGGGCGCCGCGCGCGCCCAGAGGTCATATACGCTGGGTCGGTGCGCCGCCGGCACCGGACTCGCAGCGCTCGCGGTCGCCGCACGTCGCCGCGGTCATGTCGGGGTGCGGGTCCAGCGGCGGCGCTCCCCGACGCCGACGGCGCCGCGCTGTTCACCGAGGACTGCGGCATGTGTCACTCGCTGATGGGACGGCAGTCGCCGCGCCGGCAGGGCGGCGACCTGCTGGCGCTTCGCACGACCCGCGCCCAGATGCTCGAGTTCGTGCGCGAGATGCCGGTCCCACACCCGCTGAGCCAAGCGCAGGCCGGCGCGGTGGCCGACTACGTGCGAGCGGTCGAGGCGCGGGCGTATTTCCCCGGCACTCGAGGCCCTAGGCGAGTCGCGTGGGGTCGCGTCCGGCTCAGTCGGTCAACGTCCGGGCACCAGCTCGCCCACGCCGGCCACGGTGCTCGTCGGCGACAGCCCGCCGGCGACGACGATCGCCCCGCCGATCGACAACGAGGCCGTGTCCGACAGGGGCTCGGGCAGCCGGCCGGCGTGCCGCACGGCGCCGGTGCGCGGATCGATCGACCACACGTCGGCGGTCTGCGAGCCGAGCGTGTCCCCGCGGCCGCCGACCAGATAGACGAACGACGCCAAGCGTCGCCGCCGAGGCGTGCGTGATCGGCCGCGGAAGCCGGCCGATCTGCTGAACCTGCCCGGTGGCGGGGTCGAAGCGGTAGATCGCGTCGCTGGCGCGGTCGGGGGTCGAGCCGCCGATGATCAGGAGGTGGCCGCCGACCGCGCTGACCGCGGAGTAGCGAAGCCCGACCGGCAGGTGCCCGGCCACGCGTACCGGCGATCCCGGCCGCCACGCGAGGATCGTGTTCAGCCAGTTCGTCCCGTCGTAGCCGCCGACGACATACGCCGTGCCCCCGGTCGCGGCGACCGCGACGTCTGACTGAGCCCGGGGCAGTGCGCCCACCGTCTGGACGGCGCCGCGCGGCGGGATCGAAGCTGACGATGTGGTCGAGCTCGGAGGACGAGCCGCCGCCGAACACGTAGACCCGGCCGCCGAGCAGCGCGCCTTGGGCGTCATGCTGGGCCAGCGGCAGGCTCGCGGTGCGCAGCACGCCGTGGAGGTCGGCGACCTCGATCCCGGCGCTCGAGACCTCCGAGGAATCGAGCCCTCCGAGCAGCGCGAACCGGCCCGCACCGAGCACGGCGAAGGCCGGATCTTTGAGCGGCGCCGGCAGCAGGTATCGCGAGGCGGTAGACGAGCGTCGCCGGACGCGCCGGCGCGGCGCGCGCGTGGCGGCATCGCCGGCTGCACGGCGCGTGGTCGCGCGATCGCCGCGCCGCGCTGCTCGTGGTCCGCGCGCCGCCCCCGCAACCGGCGGCGGCCAGCGCGGCGAGCGCCGTCGCCAGGATCGTCGGGCGTTGTGGCGGACGGCGGATGCCGGCGATCGCTAGCCCCGCCGAGCGCCGACGCCGGCGTCGCGTGTGGAAAGTCTCACCGCCAGCTTATGTGGATCTGTGCGCGCGAGGCGACACTCGACCGCTTGCGTCCTACGTGCTCAGCCTCGAGCCGGCTGAGGCCTCCGCGGCCCCGGTGCTGTCGCTCGCGCTGGCGGCGCTGCTGCTCGCCGGCTGCGGCTCGACCCGCCACCGCGCGAGCACATCGTCCAGCACGTCCAACGTCCACGACCGCGCCGTCGCTCCGGATGCCGGCCACGGCTCGGCCGCGCGCCACGGGGTCGTGAACGTGTACAGCGCCGACGCTGCCGGAGACCTCAGTCCGGTCGTGCGCGGCGATCCCGCGCTCGTCTACGTGCCGAACAGCCTGAGCAACACCGTCGACGTGATCAGCCAGCGGACGTTGAAGATCGTCGCGGCATTTCCCGGCCGGCGCGCTGCCCCAGCACGTGACGCCGTCCTACGACCTGAGGACGCTGTACGTCGACAACGACCTCGGCAACAGCCTCACCCCGATCGACCCGCGCACCGGCACGTCCCGGGCGCGCCGATCCCGGTCGAGGACCCGTACAACCTGTACTTCACCCCCGACGGCAGGTACGCGATCGTCGTCGCCGAGCGCCTGCCGCGCCTCGATTTCCGCGACCCGCACACGATGCGCGCTGGTCCACTCGCTGCCCGTGCCGCAGTGCCGCGGCGTCGACCACATGGACTTCTCCGCCGACGGGCGCTACGCGTTCGCGAGCTGCGAGTTCGCCGGCCGGATGATCGAGATCGACCTCGCGCACCGAGCAGGTGATCCGGACGCTGGTGCTCAACCACGGCCTCGCCAGCCCGCAGGACGTCAAGCTGTCGCCCGACGGCCGCACGCTGTACGCCGCCGACCAGCAGAACGGCGGCGTGTGGGAGATCGACCCGTCCTCGTTCCGCGTGATCGGCTTCCTGCGCACCGGCGCGGGCGCCCACGGGCTCTACCCGAGCCGGAACGCGCAGGTCATGTACGTCGCCAACCGCCAGGCCGGCTCGATCTCGGTCGTCAGCTTCCGGACGCGGCGCGTGATCCGCACCTGGCAGCTGCCGCTGCCGGCGAGCCCCGACATGGGCGGCGTCTCGGCGGACGGCAACACACTGTGGCTGAGCGGGCGCTACAACGCGCGTCGTGTACGCGATCGACACACGCACCGGCCGTCTGCGCGCGGCGATCCCGGTCGGCGACGGCCCGCACGGACTGTGCGTGTGGCCGCAGCCCGGGCGCTACTCGCTCGGGCACACCGGCATCCTGCGCTGAGCCCCGTCGGCGAGCCGCTCAGCCCCCGGGCGTCGACGCCGGCCCCGGAGGCGGATACAGCGGCAGGATCAGCGGGGGCAGCGGGGATTGATCGAAGTCGAAGTCCGCCGTGAAGTCGCCGAGTTGGACGTTGTCCTCGCGCACGTCGGGGCGCGGATCAGGCCGGCCGTCGGTGGCCGGGTCCAGTTCGCTGACCGTCGAGGAAGTCGTCTTCGATGAACTTGTTGATCGCGTCGAAGCTGAGCGTCTGGTGGTCGATGAACCCGCGGCGTGCGTAGGGGCTGATCACCAGCGACGGCACCCGGAACCCGTATCCGCTCTGGTCGACGACCGGCGGCACGACGTGGTCGTAGAAGCCGCCCCAGTCGTCCCACACGACGAAAGATCGCGGTCGAGTCCCAGTCCGGACCCGCCATGATCGTGTTGATCAAATTGGTGACGTACGCCTGACCGGCGGCGATGTTCGCCGGCGGATGCTCGGAGTGCCGCTGGTCGGGGACGATCCACGAGACATCCGGCAGGTTGCCCGTCCTGGCGTCTCTGAGGAAGTGCGAGACGTCCTGGATGTTTCCAAGCTGGCGGTCCTCGTGGACGTCGGTGAACGACGGGAGCGGATTCCAGATATCCGGGGTGCCGACGGTGAACGGCGAGGTCGCGCAGTTCGCAATGCCGCCCTCGCAGTCGGGCTCGCCACCCGGGGTGATGAAGTAGCCCCAGCTGACGCCGTACGCGTGCAGCAGGTAGGTGATGTCGGTCCACGCATAGTTGTAGGTGGTCGAGGCCTGGCGCGAGAGCCTGGCGCGCCGCTTGGCGAGCTCGTCGTTCACACGCCTCCGGCATTGCGCGACCGCGTGGCGGTAGCGCGTGCTCGCGGCGGTTGGACCGCCGATCTCCGTCGGTGCGGTCACGCCCACGAAGCGGCATCGCTCGAGCCGGCGTCGCGCCGTGTGCAGCAGCTGGCCCACCCGCTTGGCCGCCTGCCGACCCCTCGCTCCGACGCCGATGATGTCCGAGGTCTGGTAGCCCCCGAGCTCGTCGTTGTTGACACAGCTCGCGGCGGCTCCCGGCACGGAGCACTGCGCCGACCACTCGGACACCTCGTACAGGTGAGCCGGCAGGCTCCACGACGCATTCGACTGAAACATGTGGTCATCGAGCACGAAGTTCTCGGCGTATGCCCAGTAGTTCGGGATCTCGCGCGCATCGTGGTAACCCATCACGTCGGACGGCGCCAGCGCGCTGCACACGCCCGCGAAGCCTCCGCACCCGCGGCCGCCCTCGAGTCTCGGATTGCTGGACGAACCCGTCCATCTCGCCGCCGTCGATGTCCGCTTGCACGGAATCCTCCCCGTGCGGGCCGCCGCCGTTGACGAGCGACGGATCGTGAAACGGGCGATCGCACCCTCCGGTCGCGGGGTCAGGAAGGCAGGCCGTGAAGTGCCCGTCGCTGTAGGGAAGCCCGTCGGCGCCCGGATACGTGCCGAAGTAGGAGTCGAACGAGCGGTTCTCCTGGATGATCATCACCACGTGGTGGATCTTGTGTATCCCCACGTCGGTTGAGTGCACCGCTCCCGCGGCTGCCGTCGCGCCCGGACCGGCTCGGCTGGCGACCCCGCAGCCGGCGAGCGCGGACGCGCCGGCGAGGCCCAACGCGCCGGCGCACGCGAGCGCGAGCAGCGATCGGGCACGCCGGCGACGCACGCTCCCACGGGCGGTGGTCGTCGCGGGCGGGTTGCGTGTCCAGACTCCCAAGTCGGCCGGAATCTTGACGGAACGGGCGCGGCCGGCGCCACCAGCCGGGGCGATCATGACGCCAGCAGGGGGTCGAGCTGCGGTCAGCCGCGAGAGCCATTCTTGGAACTGCTTCAAGAATGGAACGATTCTGAATCCGTAGTATGGTGGCGCGATGACCTCGACCAGTCGTGTCGACCTGGCCGGCGTCCTGCGCGACGCCGGCTTGCGCATCACCGCGTCCCGCCTCGCCGTCCTGTCTGCGGTTACGGAGGCCCAGCACATCACCGCGGAGCAGGTCAAGTTGGACGTGCGCGACCGCGTCGGGACGATCTCGACCCAGGCCGCCTACGACGTGCTGGGCGCACTGACCCGAGCGGGCCTCGTACGCAGGATCGAGCCCGCTGGGAGCCCTGCCCGCTATGAGACGCGCGTCGGCGACAACCATCACCACGCCGTGTGCCGCTCGTGCGGCGCGATCACCGATGTCGATTGTGTTGTCGGGGAGCCCCCCTGTCTGTTGCCTTCCGATGTGAGCGGCTTCGTGATCGATGAGGCCGAGGTCACCTTCTGGGGTATCTGCCCTACATGCCAGACAACGTCCAAATCCCACGAGAAGGAGAGCGCTAGATGACCGACAAGCCACCTCGCACCACAACCGACGCGGGCATCCCGGTCGCCAGCGACGAATTCTCGTTGACCGTCGGCCCGGACGGCCCGATCCTGCTTCAGGACCAGTATCTGATCGAGCAGATGGCGAACTTCAACCGCGAGCGGATTGCCGAGCGCCAGCCGCACGCCAAGGGCTCGGGCGCGTTCGGCGTGTTCGAGACGACCGAGGACGTGAGCGCCTATACGCGGGCCGCCCTGTTCCAGCCGGGCGTCAAGACCGAGATGCTCGCCCGCTTCTCCACCGTCGCCGGCGAGAGCGGCAGCCCCGACACATGGCGCGACCCGCGCGGCTTCGCGCTGAAGTTCTACACGACCGAGGGCAACTACGACATGGTCGGCAACAACACGCCGATCTTCTTCGTCCGCGACCCGATGAAGTTCCAGCACTTCATCCGCAGCCAGAAGCGCCGCGCCGACAACGGACTGCGCGACCACGACATGCAGTGGGACTTCTGGACGCTGTCGCCCGAGTCCGCCCACATGGTCACCTGGCTGATGGGTGACCGCGGCATCCCGAAGACCTACCGCCACATGAACGGCTACTCGAGCCACACCTACATGTGGGTCAACGCCGGCGGCGACAAGTTCTGGGTCAAGTATCACTTCAAGACCGATCAGGGGATCGACTTCCTGACCCAGGAGGATGCCGACCGCGTGGCCGGCGAGAACCCCGACTACCACCGTCAGGACCTGTTCGAGGCGATCCGCGACGGCGACTTCCCCAGCTGGACGCTGTACATGCAGATCATGCCCTTCGAGGAGGCCAAGACCTACCGGTTCAACCCGTTCGACCTGACCAAGGTGTGGCCGCACGGCGACTACCCGCTGATCAAGGTCGGGACGATGACGCTCAACCGCAACCTGACCGACTTCCACACCGAGATGGAGCAGGCGGCGTTCGAGCCCAACAATCTCGTCCCGGGGATCGGCCTCAGCCCGGACAAGATGCTGCTCGCGCGCGGGTTCTCCTACGCCGACGCTCACCGGGCCCGGCTCGGGGTCAACTACAAGCAGATCCCGGTCAACACGCCCCACGCACCGGTGCACAGCTACAGCAAGGACGGCGTCGGCCGTATGGTCAACGTCACCGATCCGGTCTACGCGCCGAACTCATACGGCGGCCCGAAGGCCGACCCGTCGCAGACCGACGACGCCGGTCTGTGGGCGGCCGACGGCGACATGGTCCGCTCGGCGTACACCCCGCGAGCCGACGACGACGACTTCGGCCAGGCACGCACCCAGGTGCGCGAGGTGCTCGACGACGACGCCCGCGACCGCCTGGTCTCGAACATCGCGGGCCATCTCGCCGATGGCGTCTCCGACAAGGTGCTGGCGCGCGCGTTCGAGTACTGGAAGAACGTCGATCAGGAGCTCGGCGAGCGCATCGAGCAGGCCGTCGGCGCGACTGTCGGCGCGTAGCCAAGTCGTGAGGGGCGCGTCCGGACCGCCGGCGGGCGCGCCCCCCCACAGGGGACCTACGCGGGCGCCACGGCGACCGAGACCTCGTTGGTGCGGACGCCCCGAGCCTGGACGTAGCCGATGACGGAGATGACGACGATGACCGCGAGCGTCCCGAGCGTAAACGCGGTGAACGTGCTGCCCGACACCCCCCACTCGTCCTTGAACGAGTAGCCCAGCCCGAACAGCCGGTTGAGCGTGCCGGGGAAGACCGACGTCCACGAGCCTAGGAGCACCCAAAGGGTGATCAGCGTCGCGCACGCGATCATCAGGCCGTTGCCACGCGTACCCAGGCGGAACGGCCGAGGCGCGTCGGGATAGCTGCGGCGCAGCAGATACGCAGCCGGAAATATCAGGATGTAAGACAGGAGCGTCGTCGAGATCGCGATATTGAGAACGACGCCGAAGGTGGATGACGAGCCGGAATTGAGCAGCAGGATGGCCGCGAACGAGAACACGGTCGCGATCACCCCGGACAGCAGGTTTGCGCGTAATGGCGTCCCGAGGCGAGGATGGAACGCACCGAAGAATGGAAAGAAGCTGCCATCGGCGGACGCCACGGCAAGCACCCGGTCCCCGCACATCATCCAGGCCGAACCCGAGTTCATCAGCGTGAGGATGAACAGGACGCAGGTGACGCCGTACATGAAGCTCGCGGCTCCGCCGTAGATCGTGTAGCTGGCCTTGACCGCATCGAGGAACCCGCCCAGGCCGGAGATCTTGCTGGCCGGCAGGACGAGGAGCACGAGGAGAATCGGCACCAGGTAGCAGAACGCGGAGAGCGCGCCCGAGCGGAGAATCGACTGCGGCACATCGCGCTGTGGATCGAGCATCTCCTCCGCGGCCCCGTTCTGTCCCTCGAAGCCGACGAACGAGAAAAGAATCAGCGGCGCGATCGCCAACAGCCCCGCGCTGGTCGGCTTCAGATGGCTGGCGACGATTCCCTGGAAGCCATGATCGAACCCGTAGATCAGAACGGTCACGGCGAAGAAAGCCACCAGCGCCACCTTCAGGATGGCGCCCAGCGTCGGGACCCACTTGCCCACCCGGAAGGAGATGATCGCGCTGGAAATGCTCGCCCAGACGAACAGGAACTTGAACAAGTAGTCCCAGAAGCTCCCACCGCCGATGTTGGAGATCCCCGAGGACCAGGCGGCCGTGCCGATGAACGCGAGCGAGCCGCCCACCCAGAGCGGGTTGGTCACCCAATAGAAGATCGTGTTGAGCCCCGCCCAGAACCGCCCCATCGTCAGCTTGACCCACTCGTATGGCCCGCCCTCGGCGGTAAATGCCGAGCCCACCTCGGCCATCACAAGTCCGTAGGGGATGAGGAAAAGGACCACGAGGACGACCGTCCACGTCAGTGCCTCAAACCCGTTGGAGGCCGCCTGTCCGATCAGATCCAGCCCGACGATGACCGCGACGGTGAAGAACACCATGTCGAAGCGGCGCAGCGTCTTGACCAGATGCTTCTTCTGCTCAACTGCAAAAACAGTCTCCTCGGAGGTGCTCAGCGGCGCGGCGGTGGTCACGGTGGTCACGAAACCGTCCTTATGGTCACGCGCCCCGATGTAAGGCACACCGGCAGCGCTCTGGCGGCGGCAGCCTACTGGCCGGGACGTCGGATGCCACGCTCCAAATGTCCAAAGGCGCTCATGACGCGGGCGGCGAGGGCGGCGGGGCCTGGGGGCGGGGGGTGGCGATTGTGTCCGGGCGGCTGGTCACCATGTCCGGCCCGTGCCCCAGCCCGATCTGCAAACCACGCCGCCTTTGCGGCTTTGGCAGGCGCGCGCCCTTGCGGCGATGGATCGGTGGGAGCGGGGCTCGTTCTTGCTCTCGGCGGCGCCGGGGGCGGGCAAGACCCGTCCGGCGTTGGAGCTCGCTCGAGCGCAGCTGGCCTCGGGGGCGGCCGGATCGGTGGTGGTCGCGTGCCCGACTGGGCCGCTGACTCGGCAGTGGGCGCGGGCGGCGAGCCGGCTCGGGCTCGAGCTGGCGGTCGACGCGTCCTCGCCTCGCCCGCCGCGCGGGTTTGATGGCGTGGCGGTGACCTACGCGCGGATCGCCAAGGCCCCGGGCCGGTGGGAGCGCGCGGCGGCCGGACGGACGCTGGTGGTCGCCGATGAGGCGCACCATCTGGGCGAGGAGCTGGCGTGGGGGGAGGCATTCGCGAGGGCGTTTGGCTCGTGCGAGCGGTGGCTGTTGTTGTCCGGGACTCCATTTCGCTCCGACGCGACCCCGATCCCGGGTGTTCGCTACGACTCCGATGGGCTCGCGCAACCGGATGTCTCCTACGCCTACGCGGACGCCGTCATGGATGGGATCTGCCGGCCGGTGTGCTTCGTCGCTTACGACGGGACGCTGTCGTGGCGTAGCGGCGATGACGTGATCGAGTCGACCTTTGAGACCGTGCTGAGCGCGCGCGAGGCCGGCCGCCGCTACCGCACCGCGATCTCGACCGACCTTCCCGACGGGTTGCCGCGGATCCTGCGCGAAGCCGACGCCAAGCTCCGGGCGGTGCGCGCCGACGGGCATCGGGACGCCGGCGGGCTAGTGATCGCAGCGGACTCGACGCACGCGCGGAGGATCGCCGCGCTGCTGCGCGAGGCGACTGGGCAGCGGCCGTTGGTGGTGTTGCACACCGAGCCGAGGGCCGCCGAGAAGCTCGCTGCGTTCACCAACGCTCGCGACCCGTGGATCGTGGCGGTGAACATGGTGTCCGAGGGCGTCGATATCCCCCGTCTGCGGGTCGGTGTATACGCGTCGGCGGCCAAGACGCCGCTCGTTTTCCGCCAGATCGTCGGTCGCTTCGTGCGCACGATCTCAAACCGCCCGGCGGAGCCGAGCTGGCTCTACATCCCCGCCGACCCAATCCTGCGCGATCACGCCGCCACCATCCAGCAGGAGCTCCGCCACGCACTGCGAAGAGCCGACGATGAATACACGGGCGAGTTTGACCGGGCCGACCGGCTCGAGTCCGAGCGCGGTGAGACCCCTGCGTTCGAGCCACTGAGCGCGTACGTGACCCCACAGCTGACGCTCTTCGGGACGCCCGCCCCGCCAGCTGGCCAGCAACGCGCGTCGGCGGTATCCAACCCCGTCCCCCACCGAGATCCCGAGCCCCGGTCACACCGGGCGCCGGCATTCGAGCAGCGCGCGAGGCTGCGAAACGAGCGGCACCGGCTCGTCGCCGAGCTCACCCGCCGTGACGGAAGCACCCACCGCGAGATCAACGGCTGGATCAACCGCAAAGTCGGAATCACTTCCGTCGAGGACGCAACCCTCGACGACCTCGAACGCTCGGTTCAACTCCTGCTCACCAAACTCACGGGCCACCGCTGACCGAGGAACGTCGCTGCGGCGGGTGGCGCGAGCTGCGTGGCCTTCGCGGAGTCCGTAGACTGCGCCCGGCTTGAGGTTGGCGTGATTACGGTCGACGGCATGATGCGTTGGCGGAGTGGTCGGTGTTGCGGGCGATGACCGAATGGAGGGGTTCGATGCGATCGTGGTTTGCGGTTCGTGCTCTTGGTGTGGCGGTGATTCTCGCCGCCGCAGTGTTGGTCGCGGCGCCGGCGGCGTTGGCGGGGACGGCGAACGCGGGGATCAAGGGCGCGTCGCGCTCGAACCCGATCGCTGGGACGACGTGGAGGCCGTATGAGGGATCGGCGGATTCGCTGTGGACCGCTTACGCTGCGGCCCGCGGGCACCGAAGGACGGTGCTGGGCCGCTTGGCGCTGGAACCGCGTGCTTTGTTCATCGGCTCTTGGATTGGCAGCTCGAGCATCAAGAGTGAAGCCGCGCAGGTCGTGCAGGGCACCCAGCAGGGCGACCCGAACGTGTTGACGCAGTTCGGAACGTTTGAGCTCAGCCCGTGGGAGGGTTCGTGGAGCGGGGAGGGGCAGTGGAATGTGGCCGATTCGGAGCGGTGGTACAAGGGGCTCGCCGCCGGGATCGGCACGGCCCGAGCGCTCGTGATCCTGCAGATCGATCTGCCGTTCGCGGCGCGGACCCCAAACCAGCAGCCGGAGACGATCGACTCCTATGCCACAAAGGTCCTGTCGGCCGACCCCCACACCACGGTCTACATCGATGCCGGCGCATACGGGTGGCTCTCACCCGCACAACAGGGCGCGCTGCTGATCAGCAACGGGATCCGTCACGCGCGCGGGTTCTCGATCAACGACACCCAGTACGGCCCGATGAGCAACGAGCTCGAGTACGGCGCGCAGATCGTCGACTACCTGAATCAGCACGGCATCCCTGGGAAGCATTTTCTGGTGAACACCGCGCAGAACGGGCAGCCGTATCTCGCCGGCCAGGTCTCGGTACCGTCGAACTACACGCCGCGGTGCGCCTCGCCGACCGAGACGCTCTGTCAGCGAACGGGGATCCCGCCCACCACCGACGTCGCCAATCCCCGCTGGCACCTGTCCGCGAGCGACGCCGCGATAGCCAAACGCGACGTCGACGGGTACGTGTGGGCGTCGCAGCCGTGGAACGTCAACGGTGGGCCCTTCAACCTTTCATTCGCGCTGAACCTCGGCGCTAACGGGAAATACTGACCCGCCGGTCGGTGGTTCGACGCTGCTGCCACTCGGCGCCCTTCGCGGCTACGCTGGCGTCATGTCGGACTGAATCGGCGGCAACGCGGCGGTCAAGCCACCGTCGACCACGAGCGTGGCGCCGGTAACGTATCCCGACGTCGGGGATAGAAGGAACACCGCGCAATCGACGGCTTCTTGCACGAACCCGGCGCGCTGCTTGGGAATCCAGGGGCCGAGCCTGTCGAGCGAAACGGCAGGGTCGCTGCCGAAGACGGCACCGCTGGAATCGGATTCGATGATGCCGAGCATGAGAATGTTGACGTTGATGTCCAGCGGTGCGAGCTCGACCGCAATCTGCCGCGCCCACTCGTCCGCCGCCGCCTGTGCCGCTCCGTCGCTCGCCGCCATCGGAGATGCGTACCGGCTGCGGTAACTCGACAGAACGACGATGCGGCCGCCCCGATCCATCAGCCGGACAGCGCGTTGTGCGCAGAGCACGAGGGCACGCACGTTCGCGTTGAAGCTCCGCTCGAGACCATCCGGCTCTAGCTCGATCAGCGGCCGAGACGTGCTTGCTCGGGCGTTCGAGACGAAGAAGTCGATGCGGCCAAAGCGCTCCTCGATCGTGTCGAACATCGAGTCAATGTCGTCGACAGCGCGGAGGTCCGCATGGATCGAGATCGTGCTGATGCCTCCTTGCTCGATGGCGGCAACCGTCTCCTGCGCCCCGCCGTCATCCCAGTCGTAAGTGATGACCGGGACAGCACCGCGGGCAGCGAGAGACAGTGCCAGCCCTCGCGAGACGCCCTGAGTCCCGTCGGTGATCAACGCGATTTTGCCCTCGAAACCGTCACGAGGGGAGGGTGCTAGAGACGCGATCTCCCAAGCATCCGCCGGACCATTCATCGCCTTAGCGGAAGCCGCCCGTGCCGGCAGGTGTTGTCCTCAGCATCGCGCAGACCTCTGCAAGCCGCTCGTATTGAATGAGCGGCTCGCGTCCGAGCGTCATCAGAATCAATTCACCGACCCCGGCGTCGAGGTAGGGCCGAAGCTGTTCGGCCACGTGCTCGGGGGGGCCCAGGGCCGCCCACCGCTCGACGACCTGCAGCGGAAGCTTGTACTGGCCCTCGAGATGGTCCGCCGCCTCGCGGCGGGAGCGTTCGCGATCGTCGTCGACGTGTACGAGGATCAGCAGGCTGATCGACGGCTCGGGCCGGCCGCTCGCGGCGGCAAGCTCGCGCAAGCGCGAGCCGCGCTCGATCAGCTGCTCGGGGGACAGCCACATCGGGAGCCAGCCGTCGCCGAAGCGGACGGTTCGGCGGAGCGCGACGTCGCCCCTCCCGCCGATCAGGATCCTGGGGAGTCGGGACATCGCTGGGGCGAGCGGGTTGGCGTGGACGGCGACCGCCTCGCCGTCATAGTCGACTCGCCGGCCGAGCAATAGGTCCGGAAGTACGGAGAGCGCCTCGTCCACCCGTTTGCCGCGCTTGTCTACCGGAACACCGGCTGCCTCGAACTCCTCCGGATACTCACCGCCGACGCCGACGCCGACGGTGAGCCGTCCGCGAGACAACGCGTCGATGGTCTGGATCTGCTTGGCCGCCCACGCCGGCGGGCGCAACGCGAGCAGCATCACGCTGAAGCCAAGCCCGATCCGCTCGGTGACCGCAGCAGCGGCGGCAAGGGCTACGGTCGAGTCAAGCCAGGGTGCATGCCCCCACAAGTGGTCGCCCACCCAGGCGGCGTCGAAGCCGAGGTCCTCGGCCAGGTGTGCGGCTGCGACGACCGGCGGCACCTGTCCGGTGTGCAGCGGATCGAACGTGGGGAGGAGAACGCCGAAGCGAGTCGGCGATGGTCCAGAGGACTCCGTGAGATCGTCGGGACTCATATGTGAACCGACATCTTGGCGCACGCGGCCGTCGAGAGCGCAGTTCGAGGTCGCGCACCGCCACGCGGGCCGGGCGCGGCCGCGCTATCGCGACTTGCCGAGGACCGCCGTCGCCACGGGAACGTGCGGCTCGACCGGCTCGCGAGGGCTGCGTTCGCGCTCGGCGCTGTAGTAGCGGCCGCCGCGCAGCAGCGACGCCGGCGCCGCCAGCAGGCAGGCGATGATCGCGAACACGAACGCCGCGTGCAGCCCGTGCCGGAACGGTCCCATGATCAGCTCCGGGAAGAACGAACGTCCTGTCAGCAGCGCATGCTGCGCGGCGGGAAGCGCCTGCAAGGCGTGCGCGCCGACGAGGTGCTGGATCGGGTTGTAGCCGAGGAAGGCGGCGAACAGAATCGACACCGGCGGCAGGTTCGCGGCGTGGTGTGCCACGGAGGCAGCGACCCCGTGAGCCTCGAGCCCGCCTGCCATTGCCGCGGGCAATGTCGAGGACAGGCCGACGACCATCAGCGTGAAGAACAAGCCGATCGACACCACCTGCGCCGAGTTCTGGAAGGTCTGATTCATCCCTCCGCCGGCGCCGCGGTCGCCGCGCGGGAGGCTGTTCATCACGGCGGCGCGGTTCGGCGGGGCGAACATCCCCATCCCGATCCCATTGAGCAGGAGCACGGCCGCGAACGCGGGGTATGGGAAGTTGACCGGCAGCAGCAGCAGCCCGACGAAGCTGAGCGCGGCGCAGATCATCCCGCCGCTCGCGAACGCCCGCGCCCCGAAGCGATCGGAGAGGTAGCCGGAGATCGGACCGGTAGAGAGGATCCCGATCGTCAGCGGCAGGATGTAGAGGCCCGCGTACAGCGGCGTGTCCGCGAAGTTGTACCCGTGGAGCGGCAGCCAGATTCCCTGCAGCCAAATGATCAGGATGAACATCAGCCCGCCGCGCGCCACCGCGGCCAGGAATGTCGACAGCGTCCCGAATGTGAACGCGCGGATCCGGAACAGCGGCAGACGGAACATCGGATCTTCGATGCGTCGCTCGATCGCCCCGAATGCGACGAGAAAGGCGACGCCGGTCGCCAGAAGGGTGAGGACCCGTGGGCTCGTCCAGCCCGTTGCGTCTGAGCCGTAAGGACGAATCCCGTACGTCACCGCGACCATCAGGCAGACCAACCCGATCGCGAACGTCGCGTTCCCCCACCAGTCGATCCTGCCGCGGCGCGGGGTGCTCAGCTCCTCGAGCTTCAGGTACGCCCACACGGTCCCGAACAGGCCGACCGGGACAGAGATCAGGAACACCATCCGCCAGTCGATCGGGGCGAGTAAACCGCCGAGCACGAGCCCCACGAACGTTCCGGACACGGCGACGACGTTGTTGATCCCAAGCGCCATCCCGCGCTGGTTCTCGGGGAACGCATCAGTGATGATCGCGGCCGAGTTGGCGAGCAGGAACGCGCCGCCAATCCCCTGCACGAGCCGGAACCCGATCAGGTAGTCGGCGCCGGCCTTGCCGGTCAACCAATCGATCGTGAGCAGCAGGGACGCGACCGTGTAGATCACAAAGCCAAGGTTGTAGATCTTCACGCGGCCGAACATGTCGCCGAGCCTGCCGAGGCTGACGATCAGCACGCTGCCGACGATCATGTAGCCGAGGACCATCCACAACAGGTAGAAGCTGTTCGAGGGCACGAGCGGATCGAGGTGGATGCCGCGGAAGATGGCCGGCATCGCGATGATCGTGATCGAGAGGTCCAGCGTCGCCAGCAAGACCGCGAGCGTCGTATTGGACAGTGCGATCCACTTGTAGTTGTCGCTCCTCCGAGTGACGCTCACCCGATCGACTATACAGGCAAGCTGTGTAGTTTGCCTGCGTAGTTTGCCTGTATAATTCCCACATGGCCACCGGGACGGATGCTGGGCTCGTGGCGAGTGAGCTGCGCGACGTGCTCGCGCAGCTGTTGCGGCGTCTTCGCTCCCAGAACGGCTTGCCGCTCATGCACGGGGCGGTGCTCGGGCGCCTCGACCGGTGCGGACCGAGGAGCGTTTCGGAGCTCGCCGCCTCAGAGCGCGTCCGGCCTCAGTCGATGGCCCAGACGGTCAACGAGCTCGAGGGCGATGCGCTTGTTTTTCGCCGACCCGACCCCGACGACGGCCGCCGGGCGTTGGTCGACCTCACCGACAAGGGGCGAGACGTCCTCAACGCCGACCGCCGTAGGCGCGACGGTTGGCTCGCGCAAGCGCTCGAGGACGATTTGAGCCCCGACGAGCAGGCGGTGCTGACCCAGGCGGTCGAGCTGCTCAGGCGGCTCGCGGAACGCCCTGCGTAACTCCCGTGGCCGGCTCCGACATGAGCGACCACATCCGCTTTTCCGCCACGCTGGGAAGGGAGATACGGACGGCAGACGACGTGCGGGCGCTCGGCGTGACCACCGAGAAGCTCGCCCGCGAGGCACTGAGGGCCGGGGAACTCGAGACCGCGGCGAGATGGACCGCCTACTTCGCGCAGGAGCCGCGCTGGATCATGGCGTTCTACCGCCCGTGGATCGAAAGCCTGCTCGCGCTCGGCCGACGCGAGGTCGCTTCGTTCGAGCAGGACGTGTCGAGGCTCACCGACCTGATCGGCGCCGCGCCGCCGCTTCCCGATGCCGCAAGCGTTGGCGCGGCTGAGGAAGAGGTCGCTGTGGCCGCTGCCGCGGCGGGCGACGAGGAGGCGTTCGACGCCGCGATCGCGGACTTGAAGCGAGAGCAGTGGAAGGTGCACGACGACCAGGGCGACTGGCTCTGGGGTCTGTTCACCGTCCTGCATCGAGAGCTGGGCGAGGACCGGATGGAGCGGGAGGTGTTCCGCGAGCCGGTCGCGCCGATCGCTGCCGAGCGGTTTGCCGCGCTCGCGTCACTCACGCAATACGAGAAGTTCGAATTCTCGATCGATCTGATGCGGGGACACTTCTGCGGTCCGTCGGATGACGCGCACATCGACGTGGTCGAAACGGACGATCGCTGGGTGATGAGCTTCGATCCATGCGGGAGCGGCGGACGGATGCGGCGCGGTGACTCGATTCGAGAGCAGCGGCCGCGAACCGAGGCTCCGTTCAACTTCGCGCACGCCGAGCGCGCGCACCCATGGACGTGGGGGAAGGAGAACGTGTGCCTCTACTGCGCGCACTGCAGCTTCGTCAACGAGATCCTCCCGATCGAGCGGACGGGGATCCCGCTGCGTGTCACCGACTACCCGGAGGCCCCTGGCGATCAGTGCCGGTGGACCGTCTACAAGGACGCCCGTGCGATCCCGGAGGACGTCTACGAGCGCGTGGGCAAGTCCAAGCCGACCTCATGAAATCGGCGCGTCGCGCCGTTCGAGCCAGTCGCAGTCCAGTCGCCGGCGCACGAACCGCCACCGCCCGTCCTCGCGCCTCAGCTCGTCGTTGTAGCGGCCGACCGCGGTCAGGCGGGGCGGCTCACCAGACGGGAAAAACCAGTCCACCACATAGCTCCGCGCCGTGGCGTGATCGCCATCGACATCGACATCGATCGCCTCGTTGAAGACGCAATGGTGGTGGCGTCTCTCGCCGGCGGCTTCCCGAAGTCCGTCGATGAACGCCGCCAGGGCGCTGCGCCCCTCGTGCTTAGCCAATCCGACGAGCTCCCAGGAGCCGTCGGCCGTGAAGAGGTTGACGAACGCATCCTGCTCGTACGAATCCATGTAGTGGTTGTACCGCGCGTGGAGATCGCAGATCTGATCGCGGTCGGACATCTCGGACGGACTCACCGCTGCCATGCGAATAATTATACTTTTCTAGCCTGCCGCGGTACTGTACGCCTCGTAGCTAGTTCCGAGGGTGGACGGGGAAGTTGTGAGCGGAGAGGATCGCATCAGCCACGTAGTCGTAGCGGCTGCGGGCACGCGCCGGCTCGGATCTCTGGTGAAAAGCGGCTGCGCGAGTATCCAGGGCAGCGCGGGCCACGTCACGATCGTGTCACTCTCAACGTTCGTCGAGCGTGTCGCCGCTCGGTGTTCACTGAGCGAAACGTGGCTGCCCACGCTGCTGAGCGACGATCTCGTCGCCAGCCGGACGCCGACGTTTGCCGAAGCGCTCCTGGTCTGTCCGACCACAGTTGGGGTCGACTACGAGTTCCAAGTCGACTGGACGCCGGGCTCGGTTCTCGACACGGTGCTCCGGGCCGCCCCCGACGCGGTCGTCGTCGACCGGCGACTGGCGGCGTTGCGCCGCACTCTCCGCAAGCACTTCGTCCTTCGTGCGGGCGGCGACGAAACCGGCTCGCACGACCTTTTCTTCACCGCTCGGGCCTAGCCAGAGCCGTCCTGACCGACCCCTCGGCCTGCTGTGCACACCGGCGGCGACGGGCGCCTCGATAGGATACAATTTCGTCGCCCATCTAGAGAGATTAGGAGAGCCGCTTGGAAACGTTGCGAGTCCAGGAAGCCGTCTGTGCCGAGCTCAAGCGGCAGGGTGTGACTGATGTCTTCGGACTGATGGGAGAGGACGTTGCGGGCCTGATCGCGGCGATCCCGGAGAGCGGACTCACGTACTACAGCTCGCGGCACGAGCACGGCGCGATCGGCATGGCGGACGGCTACTCACGCGTCTCCGACGGGGTTGGTGTTGCGGTCATCAGCCGCGGCCCCGGGCTGATGAACTCCCTAAACGCACTCAAGACCGCTTCGAAGGGGGGCTCCGCGGTGGTCGTCCTCGCGGCCGACTCGGCCGCCGGACTTTCCCATCCCAGCGTGCGAGTCAACGCGGCAAAGGCGCCGAAGCACCTCGAACAAGCCGCGATCCTCGCCGCGTCGGGGATTCGCGCCGTTACGCTCGACTCGCCGACAACCGCGGTGGCCGACCTCGCGCATGTGTTCGAGCGCGCCCGCGAGGGGGCGACGATCGTCGTCAATCTCCCGCTGGACGTGCTCCAGGAGACGGCCGGCGACGAGCGCACGCAATTCGGCCTCCCGCACGTGATCGACCGCTCGGCCCCGGATCCGGCGCAGCTGGCGGCGGTCGCCGACCTCCTGGAGACCGCCCAGCAGCCGGTGATTCTGGCGGGGCGGGGCGCCGTTCGCGCGGACGCCAAGCAGTCTCTAGCCGCGCTCTCCGAGCGAACTGGCGCGCTCCTATCTACAAGCCTGCTGGCCCGCGCTATGTTCGCGGGCGACCCTTACAACGCAGGCCTGTTCGGGGCGTTCGCAACGCCTGTGGCGTCCGAGCTGTTCGGCGAGGCCGACGTCCTCCTGGTTTTCGGGGCCACCCTCAACGGACTCCAGACGTATGGCGGTGAGCTCGCTCCGAAGGCGAGGATCGTCCAGTTCGACGCCGATCCGACCGCGTTCGGGCGCTTCTCGCCGGTCGACGTCGAGGTCCTCGGCGATGTCGAGCTGGCCGCGGCATCGCTCGAACGGGAGCTTGCCGCGCGCGGCCACAGCCACGTCGGTTACCGGACTGAGGAGGTCGCCGATTCGCTGGCTGCCTTCGACATCCGGTCGATCTACACCGACGAGACGCTGCCTGACGCGATGGATCCTCGAACTCTCCTGATCGAGCTCGAGTCGATCCTGCCCAAGAACCGCACGCACGTAGTCGACGCGGGCCACCACATGTCACTCCAGGCCGAGTTCCTGAGCGTGATCGATCCCGAGGCATGGGTCTGGCCGCTCGATTTCTCGTCGATAGGCAGCGGGCTGGCGGTCGCATTCGGCGCCGCTCTGGGGCGTCGCGACCGGCCTACCGTGCTCGGTCTCGGTGATGGCGGGCTGATGATGACGCTCGGCGAGCTAGAGACCGCTGTTCGCTACCGCATCCCGGTGACGATCATCCTGATCGACGACTCCGCGTACGGTGCCGAGGTTCACTTCATGGATCACGACGGCCTTCCCACCGAGACCGCGAAGTTCCCGGACGTGAACTTCGAGGCGGTCGCCAAGGCCCTCGGCGCCGACGCCATGACCGTGACCGAGCTCGGGCAGTTGGCGGACCTGCCGGCGCGGATGGAGGGGCTCGAGGGACCGCTCGTGGTCGATTGCAGGATCAACCCGTCGGTTCGCGCGCACTTCATTTCGATCTGGGGGAGGCTCACGAAGCCGCGTGCCCCGACCCCCGCGAGCGTATGAGCGAGGGAGCGGCGTAGGTGGCGACGCAGACACCCACGACGGCGACCTCGGTCGTCGCCGATCCGGAGAAGCTCAAGGTGTTCGCCGCGAGCATCTTGCGCAGCTGCGGGATGCAGGACCAGGACGCTATCGACGTCGCCGAGGTGCTGGTGCGGACCGACATGCGTGGTGTCAGGACCCACGGGGTGAGGACGCTTCCGGGCTACGTGGAGCAGATCGAGGGCGGTGGGATGAACCCCCGCGCGAATGTCCATGCCGTCCGTGAGTCGGGCTCGGTCGCGGTCGTGGATGGGGATGCCGGCCCGGGACAGCTCGTCGCCGTCCGCGCGACCCAGATCGCGATTTCGAAAGCGAAGAAAACCGGTCAGTCGACGGTCACTGTTCGGAACAGCAACCATCTAGGGGCTTGTGGGCATTACGCGTTGATGGCAGCCGAAGCCGGGCTGATCAGCCTCGTCCTGAGTAACGCGCCGCCGGTGATGAAGGTGCCCGGATCGCGCACCGCGGTCCTCGGCAACGGACCCCTCGCCTACGGCGCTCCGTTCCCCGCGGGCGCACCCCTCGTCTTCGACGCCGCGATGAGCGTCGTCGCGGGGACCAAGGTGATCATGGCCCGCGAGCGGGGGCAGAAGATCCCGGAGGGCTGGCTCGTGTCCCCTGCGGGCCTGCCTACGACGGACCCCGAAGATTTTTTCCGCGGGGGCGCGCTGGTCCCTCTCGGGGGACACAAGGGCTACTCGTTGACACTGCTCGGCGAGCTTCTCGCCGGCGTGCTGAGCGGCGCTGCGATGGCCACGGCGATCGGGGCGTGGCGCTTCGACAAGACAACGCCGACCAACACCGGCCATGTGTTCATCGCGCTGGACATCGAGGCGTTCATGTCGTTCGCCGAGTACACAGAGCGGATCGAATTGCTCTGCGACACGATCAAGTCGGCTCCAAAGGAGTCTCCGGACGCGCGCATCATGGTCCCCGGCGAGATTGAGCGCGACAACGAGCAGGCGGCGCGGCGCGACGGCATCTACTTCGACAACATCGTCTGGGACTCGCTCCATCAGCTCGCTGAGCGGTTCGGCGAGGCGGCGGCGCTCCAGGCGTCTGCGCGCGGAAACAAGGAGGCCGTATGAGCACCTCAACCGTCACCGAGAAGACCGATGCGCGGCGCCCGAAGGGCGCGACAGGCGTCATCGACGTCGACGTCCACGAGTACTACCGTCACATCACCGATCTGCTCCCGTACCTCGATCCCAAATGGCATCGCTTCATCACCGAGTACGGGTGGGCTGGGGTCGCGAGCTCGTGGCCGTACGTCGTCCCGACCGTCGGCGGCAGTAACCGCGCGGACTCGCGCCCCCCAACGGGTGGCCCTCCGGGAAGCGACCTCGACACGATGCGCTCGCAGCTGCTCGACGCCCACGGAATCACACACGCGCTCCTGACGGGAAACTTCCATGTCGCGTCGATGGAGGCGTGGTTCGACCTGGCCACCGCCCTCGCCTCGGCATACAACGACTGGGTGATCGAGAACTGGCTCGAACGCGATCCTCGACTGTTCGGCTCGATTCAGGTGGCCGTGCAGGATCCGGTCGCGGCCGCGCGTGAAATCGATCGCGTCGGCGCACACCCGCAGATGATGCAGGTGTTCCTGCCGATGATCGTCGGGCCTCGCGCCGGATACGGCGACCCTCAGTACCGCCCGATCTTCGAGGCCGCGGCCCGCAACGGGCTGGTCGTCGCGCTCCACCACGGGCGCATGACCAAGACGCTCTTTGGCTACCCGAACTATTTCATCGAGTGGCACATGTCGGTCCCCCACGCGGGGATGTGTCACGCCGCCAGCCTGATCTACGGAGGCGTGCTCGAGCAGTTCCCCGAGCTCAAGGTGGTCATCCTCGAGACCGGATACACCTGGCTCGCGCACTTCATGTGGCGGATGGACCAGCAGTACAAAGGCCTGCGCGTCGAGGTCCCATGGGTCAAGCGGATGCCGAGCGAGACGATGCGGGCTCAGCTCCGGCTCAGCACGCAGCCGGCCGAAGAACTCAAGACACAGCACTTCCTCCAGTTCATCGACATGATCGGGTCGGAGGACATGCTGCTGTTCTCGACCGACTATCCGCACTTCGACTTCGACTCGCCCGCTCGTTCGCTTCCCGGCGGGTTGCCGGTCGAACTCAAGCAGAAGATCCTGTTCGACAACGCGGCTGCCGTGTACGGCTTCGAGCGCGCGTGAGCGATGCAGCACGCGGTCTGCGGTAGCGACGCCATCCAGCCTGGGGAGCTTCGCTCGTTCGTGATCGCGGGCAAGTCAATCGTCGTGGCACGGACGGGAGACGGCTCGATATCACGCGCTCCGGAATCTCTGCTCGCATCAAGGCGCGCCACTCGACGCCGGCCGCCTTGTCGATGAGGTGGGGAGCGAGCATGTCGGCACCTTTGAGGTGACGGCCGTCAAATCCGTTGTGCGGTGCCCGTGGCACGGTTATGAGTTCTCGGCGGCAACCGGGCGCTGCCTCGCTGACCCCGAGCACCAGCGGGTTCGCACCTATCCAGTGACGATCAAGGACGCAACTGTACTCGTCGACGTGTGAGCGCCGGCGGAACGACATGAGGTGAGCATGATCAATCTAGTCGCAGCAGAAGAGCTGAACCGCAAGGCGGGAAAGTCGGAGGGCGTCTTCCAGGTCGATTACATCGGGAACAGCCACAAGAATCAGCGCGGCCCGCAGGCGTTCCTCGTCGAGCTGGAGAAGCCCGGTCACGTCATCAAGCCTCACTTCCATCACGTCGACCAGTTCCAGATCGTCGTCGACGGGGGTGGCACGCTCGGAAAGCACGAGCTGCACCCGGTCACGGTTCACTACACCGACAGCTTCACGCCCTACGGCCCGATCGTCGCCGGCGACGAAGGTCTCAAGTTCTTCAACTTCCGACCTTGTGCCGACGTCGGCGCCGAATATATGCCGGGCTCCCGTGAGCGCCTCTTGCGACACGCAGGCCGCAATCTCGTCGCGGAGACCGACGCGCGCGCGGCGTCCGATGTGACGGGCGTATCGGTCACCCCGATGATCGAGCGGCACGACGATGGACTCGAGGTCACGGACATAATCGCCGGGCCGGACTCGCCGCTCCCGTCCGGCATCGCCGGCGGTGGCGGCCGGTACGAACTCGTGCTGTCGGGGTCGGTGACGGTCGACGGAAAGGTGTACGGACGGTGGTCGTGCGTGTTCACGTCGGCGGGCTCGGAGCTTCCGGCGCGTTCCGCGGGCCCCGACGGCGCCCACGTGGTCGTCGCCCAGCCGCCGTCGCCGTAGGCAGGGAGGCCGGGCATCAGACGCCCGGCCCGAGGCTCAGCGGGACTTCAGACCCATCGATCGCGCGATCGCGTTGCGCTGCATCTGGCTGGTGCCACCCGAGATCGTCGCAACTATCGACTCGCGGTAACGATGGCTCATCACACTTTCGGTCGAGAAGCCGTAGCCGGCCATTATCTGCATGCCCCAACGAGCGGCCTTGACGTAGGTCTCCGATGCGTACAGTTTTGCCATTGCGCCTTCGCGAGCTGACGGGCGGCCGGACGACGCCAGCCACGCCGCGCGGTAGGTGAGCAGGCGAGCCGCGTCGACCTCGGTCTGGATGTCGGCCAGTGCGTGCGATAGCGCCTGGTAATCGCCGACCGGCCGGCCGAACTGGACGCGCTGCTTGGAGTATTCGAGCGCCTCGTCGACCGTCGCCTGCGCCGCACCGACATACCCGGCCGTGATCAGGACTCGCTCGAGGTCGAGGCCAGAGAGCAGCACCTGCCAACCGTCGCCGAGCGGCCCGATAAGGTTCTCGCGCGGCACCACCGCGTCCTGAATCACGACCTCGTAGGTCCCGAGCCCATGTCGTGCCAGGGTCGGAATCCTGCGCATCTCTATCCCCGGGGTGCCGGGGTCGACCAGGATCAGGCTGATGCCGTCGCGCCGTTGCGCACCGGGCGTGGTCCGGCAGTACATCGCGATTGTCGTGTTCGGCTGGGCCGCCCCGGTGCACCACATCTTCGTGCCGTTGAGGAGGAAGTGATCGTCGTGCACCTCGGCGCGAGTGCGTAGAGCGCCGACATCCGAGCCCGCGTCAGGCTCGGAAATCGCAGTGGCAAAGCGACGACGGCCGGAGATGAGATCCGCGATGATCTCGCGCCGGCGAGGTTCTTCGGCCCACTTGAACACCGTGAGGCCCACGATCAGCGTCGTCACATAACACATTGCGACATCGAAGCTCGCGCGACCAAGCTCCTCGGCGACGATTGTCGTCTCGACCGCGCCACCGCCGACACCGTCGTAGTCCTCGGGGAACGGAATCGCGAGCCAATCGAGCTTGCCGAAGGCCTCGAACAGCTCCTGCGGCGCGCCGTAATCGTCGTCCCAGCGCTTAGCTACCTCCGGCGGGCAGAACCTGGACACGAAGTCACGGGCCGTCTCTCGAAGCATGCGCTGCTCGTCTGTGAAGTCGAAGTCCACGCCTCCGCCTATCCGACCCGTCGGTCTCTAGGGCTACAGAGTGTAAGAATCATACTGATTGGCAGCCCTCTCACGCGGCGGCCATTGCCGGCCACAGGCCGCTCGCGCCCCCCGCGAGGAGCTCACGGCCGAGCTCGTGCGACCAGTCGGCCTCGCTCCCGTACTCGTCTCGCCACGCCCACAGGCGCCGGGTGAAGCGGTGGAGCTGATACTCGTCCGTGAACCCGATAGCACCATGGAGCTGATGGGCGATCGTCGCCGTGCGCCCGGCGGCCAGGCCGCACCTGATCTTGGCCGCGGCGACGGCGCGGGGAGCCGCGTCTCTGTCGACCGCGAGCGCCAATGCGGCTTTTCCCGCGGCAACTTCGGCAGCCATCTCGGCGACCTGTTGCTGCACCGCCTGGAAGCGGGACAGCGTCCGGCCGAATTGCCGGCGCTGCGTCACGTACAAGATCGTGAGCTCGAGCGCGCGCTCCATCGCCCCCGACATCATCGCGGCGCGCGCCAGAGCGCCGCGCACGCTCACGGTCTTCGGAGTCAGCCAGGACGGCGCCGGAACCACGCGTTCACCGGGGAGCTCCACGTCGACACGCACGACGCCGGCCGGCTCGCCGGCGAGGTTCGATTCCGCGGTCACCTGAGCGTCCGCGGCAGGGCAGAGGGCAACGAACACGCCGCTGTGGGACGCCACGATCGCGACGAAGCTCGTCGCGGCAGTTGCCCAGGGGACGACGCCGAGCATGCCGTGCACATGCCAACCGCCGCCCGTCGGCCGGCCAGCGATCTCTGTCGGATTAAGCGGCGCTCCGACCGGCCCCTGATCATCGAGGCGAAGTCCGGCGTTTGCGCCCAACCACGCGCCGACAAGGACACTGTCGGCGAGCGGAACCGCCGAAGCCATTCGCCCCGAGCAACGTGCCACGGCGACCGCGTCCGCGAGCTCGCCCCCCGCGCCACCTGCTTCATCGGCGATCCCAACGAGAGTGAATCCGTGCTCGTGCAGAGAGCTCCACAGTGACTCGTCGAAGGGCGCTTGCAGCTCCGTCGCCTCCTGAGGCACGTGCTTGCCGAGCAGGCCGAGCACCGCCTCGATCAACAATTCACGCTCGTAACTCATCTGACTCCCAGATTTCGCGCCACGATCCCGCGGAGTATCTCGTTCGTGCCCCCGCGCAAGGTGAACCCCGGTGATGACAAAACTGCCTCCGCGATCAGACGCTCGAATGGAGTCGTCGCATCGAGCGCCGGTCGCGTAGTGAGAAGCGTGCGGGCGACCTCCGCGACACGACCCTCGAAGCGCGTACCGAGATCCTTCACCATCGCCGCCTGGGTCGCGGGATCGTGTCCCGCGTCGATCGAGGCGGCGACCTCGAACGAGAGCTGTCGCAACGCCATCAGCTCCGCGGCGAGCTCGCCAACGGCGTTCGCCGCTCGGTCGCCCGCCTCAGGGCCGCCGAGCGCGTCGATCAACGCGGCGAAGAGCGGAAAGGTGCTGAGAAAGCGTTCGGGGCCGCTTCGCTCGAGCGACAGCTCGGCGGTGACCAGCCTCCATCCTTCTCCTGGCTCGCCGAGCAGCAAGTCGGCTGGCACGCGGGCGTCTTCGAAAATAACCTCGTTGAAGTGATGCTCGCCGGTGATCAGCCGGATCGGCCGAACCGTCACGCCCGGAGCGGAGAGGTCGACGACGAGGATGCTCAGCCCTTCGTGCGGATCATCGCCGGCATCCTCAGTGCGACACAGAACCGTGATGAAGTGACTGTCATGCGCGTGGCTCGTCCACACCTTCGTTCCATTGAGCACCCAGCCTCCGTCGACAGGCCGCGCGCGGGTTCGGACCGACGCTAGGTCTGACCCGCTTTCTGGCTCGCTCATCCCGAGCGAGAAGTAGCACTCGCCACGCGCGATCGCGGGGAGGAAGCGCTCGCGCAGCGCCTCGGATCCGTGGCGGTAGATCTGCGGACCCGACTGGCGGTCGGCGATCCAGTGTGACGCCACCGGCGCGCCGACAGCGAGCAGCTCCTCGGCAACCACGAGTCGCTCGACCGCGGAACGCCCGTGACCGCCGTAACGGCGAGGCCAGGTCATTCCCACCCAGCCCTTGCGCGCGAGCGCACGGCTGAACTCGGGCGAGCTGCTCGCGAGCCAGGCATCGCAGCGGGGCACGAACTCGCCGGCGCGACGCGCCGATTCGCAGAAGTCGCGCACTTCGGTGCGCAGCGCATCGAGCGCATCTCCGGACCTCGCCTGGGCCGGGTCAGACGCCAGGTCGCCCGCCACCAAATCCGTCATCCCGCTTGGCTTCCTTCCGCGCGCCTCCGGCGCTCCGCCACGAACTCGCGCACGAGGCGACGGGCGTCGGCGTCGTCGAACAGCTCGTGCATCTCCCGCTCCTCGATCTGGAGACCGGGAGCAGCCGCGTACGGCAGCGCGGCCTCGACGCAGCGCAGGATCGCGCGGGCGGCAGCGGGCGGCCGGCGCGCATATGACTGCGCCATGCTGAGCGCGGCGTCGAGGACGTCCGTATCCGCGACCCGCGAAACGACGCCGAGAGACTTTGCCTCGGCGGCATCGAGCCGGCGTCCCGACAACAGGATGTCGAGCGCGGCGTCGCGGCCGACGAGCCGGGTGAGCCGCTGAGTGCCGCCGGCGCCGGGGAGCAGACCCAGTCGAATCTCGGGAAGCCCGAGTTGTGATGAGCTCGAGCAGATCCGGAAGTTGCAGGCGAGCGCCAGCTCCAGCCCGCCTCCGAGCGCCCAGCCATCGATCGCGGCGATCGTGATCGACGGAAGCTCGGCGATGCGGTCGATCGCGCCGCGCACCTTTGTCAGGTATTCGACGAACGTGGCCCGGGTGAAAGACTCCATCAGCTTCAGGTCCGCGCCGACGCCGAAGGTGCCACTCACCGTTGAATGAATCACGACGACGTTGACCGGAGCGGATTCGAGTTCGTCCAAGACCAGGTCCAGGTCGGCGATCAGCTCGTGCGTGAGCGCGCCCGCCGGAAGGCTCGACAGCGACACCAATCCGATCGCGTCGCGACGTTCCAGAGAAGCCGCGGGGCGCGATGCCGAACCGGCACCGCTCATGACCGGACCGTGGCAGTCATGTCGACCGGGACGAGGTGACGAGAACCGACCTCGTAGGCGATCTGCGGCTCATGCTCGGCGAGGAGCCCGACGGCGTACAGGGCGTAGTCGCGATCGACGTGGCAGCAAGGCTGTTCCGGGATCAGGTGACGTTCATCGGGCTGGCGGGCGCAGCCAGCGAACAGCTCGGCCGCGTTCTCTGGATTCGCGGCGAAGATTCCACCCGTGCCGATCAGCATCTTGGTTGCCCGCAGGTCCTTTCCGGTCTGGATCGAGATCGGCCCCTCGGGCCCATAGGCGAGCTCGACGCTCCCGGCGTGACGGCGCAGGGCGACGGCGGCCGCCGCGCGGCCGAGTGCGAGGTCGATCGCGCGTTCGCGGTCGGTGCCGGGAAGCGTCTCCGTACTGATCGCGAGCCGCTCCACGTCGCCGCGCTCCGCTTCGACGTCGAGGTCATCCAGGAACGCGCGCTCGCCGATGGCCTCGACGATCGACGGAGCATTGATACGGACGCCGAGGTCTCCCTCGACGGTCCGCTTCGCGACCGGTTCCATCAGGCCGCGCAGAACCACCCCCGGATCGCGCGGCAACCCGCCTCCGATCGAGTACACATCGGTCGTGGCGCCGCCGACGTCGATGCACACCAGCTCGCCCAGGCCGTCGCCGCCCGGCGGGCCGTTCGCCAGCAGCTCGCAGCCTCGCAATACGGCCTGCGGCGTCGGCATGAGGATCGCGCCCACGAACTCCTCCGCGTCGGCGAGGCCCTTGGCGTGGACGATGCGCTCCATGAAGATCTGACGAATGGCTTCTCCACAGGCCCCGACCGCGAGGCGGTTGATCGCCGGGAGGACGTTGTCGACCACGACGAACTCGCATCCGGCGCCGTCGAGTATCTTGCCGACCGCTGACGCGGCGTTGCGGTTGCCGGCGACGATGATCGGACAGCCCAGGCCCAATTGGGCGAGCCGCTTGGCGTTGTCCTCGATGCACGTGCGGTTACCGCCGTCGGTTCCGCCGGCGAGCACGACGATGTCGGGCCGAAGGTTCGTCATCTCCGCAAGGTCCTCGTCGGTCAGTCCGTGTGCGAAGGTCGCCAGGACCTTCGCTCCCGCGCCGAGGGCCGCGCGTTTGGCTGCCTCAGCGGTGAGATCGGGGATCAGCCCGACGGCTACGATCCGCAGCCCTCCCGCAGCGCTCGAGCTCGCGAGGCGCAATGCGCCATCGACCGCCCGCCGGCCGAGGGTGGCCCGGATCTCGGCAAGCGCGTGTTCGAGCCCGTCGATGACGTTCGTGTCCACCGTGCTCGGGGCCTGCGCCGTGCCGGCGAGCTCGCCCGACCGGAGCTCGATCGCTCGGATCTTTGTGAACGTGCTGCCGAAGTCGATCAGCAGCGCGAGCTGGGACCCGCTCACGAGCGCAGTGAGGCGGGGTGCGCCTTGGTCGCGGCAGGGTCGACGTCGTCCACGTGCTGGGTGCGCGACGCCTCGAGGCCGCGGCTGAAACCGAGGACGTCCTCGACGACCATCTGGTAACCGGGCTTGGTGGCGACGGCGGTGCGCTCGCTCACACGCTCGGCGTGGAAGGCCAGGATGTCGTCGGGCAGAGGGATATTGCCGGGATCCAGCCAGCGAACCCGTCCGGCAAGATCGCGAACGGGGGTCGCGCGCCCCGTGTTGTGCAGGCTGGGTGAGAACGGGACGTCGAAGACCCCGGCGCGAATCGCCGCGGCCGCGCCGCGGGCAAGGTCGCCGTCTCCGAGCTCAAGAGTTCGAGTCAGGATCGCCTCGACCGAGCGCCTGATGAGGTCGACTTCGGCGTCCAACTCGGGAGAGGACTCGAACTCCTGGCCGGCGCACGCATCGACCGCCTGGCGAGTGGCGCGTACGCCCGCGACGTTCGCCTCCAACGTCGGGACGCCGAACGCCTCGTCGATCGATTTGGTGATGATCTCGTCGACGCCGCCGAGTGCGCCTGCGATCGCCCCGGTGACAACGACGCCAAGAGCGTCACCCTCGTCCTGGGGAAAGTCCCCCATCCACTGCGCAATGTCAACGTAGAACTCGACGTCGTCTGCGATCTGGGCGATCATCGCCGGCGCCACCTGACGCAGTGCGTGCACTGCGGCCACGTCCTGTATCAGGTTACCGAGGAGGCCATAGCTGCACACCACCCGCCGGACGCCTTGCTCCACTGCGAGCAATGCGTCGATGATCGTGGAGGACAGCACGATGCAGGGCGGCACGAGCGTGCCGGTGAGCGTCGCGGGCAGCTCCTTGACAACCGGGCAGCCGTTCTCCTCGAGAAATCCGACGAGCCTGTCCTCATACTGGTAATGCTCGATGAGCTCCTCGGGCGTCGCGTATTTCTCATAAGCGAGGTTCTGCATCGGGCCCATGAACGCGTACGTGGCACCCGAGGCCAGATACAGCTCCTTGCTCAGGCGCGAGTCGGCGGACGCCATCCGCACGCTGACCGGGCATTGCACCGCGTCGACGATCTCGCGCGTGACCGCGACGCCGTGGCTCACGATCGGATATCCGGAGATCAGGGACCTCCCGGCGTCGACGCTCTCCTCGAGGGCTCGCGCGGCGTCGTCAAACCGAAGCTGGCGTGTGTAAGGATCGGTCAGGATCGAGACCAGGTCGGCTGTCCCCTCGCGAAGTGCGATCATCGCCTTGACCTGTCCATCGACCAGCGTTTCGCCGTGGCGGGGGTGGAGGCTGATCCTTCCAAGCTCGCGGTTCTGCCTCAGGCGCGCGTCCGCGCGGTTCGCGATCGGCAGCTCGTGGTGGCGAGCGAGCGTCGCGTCCAACGGTCCGAGGTCAGTCTTGCGCTGCGTGAGGACCTCCTCCTCGCGGACGCGCAGGAGGCGGTCCAGAGGCCATTTGGTGTTGCTTACCATGTCACTTCCGTCCAAGCCTCGCCCGACGCTCGGCGATCAACTTTCTGAGGTCCGTGATCGCCGTTTCGGGCTCGGTGCCGGGTGGGTAGACGCGGTCGAAGCCATAGCCGAGGAAAATCTTCTCGGTCTCGGCCCAGCTGCGCCTGCCGACGACGAGGTTGCCTCCGACCAGGAGCAGCAGATCCTCGGCACCGAGCTCGAGACATTTGTCCCGGAACCCTCGGCAGTCGATTTCACCGTGTCCATAAACCGATGACACGAGGACCGCCTCGGCGTCCGTCTCAATCGCTGCCTCGATGAATTCCTCCTGACTCACCATGATACCGAGGTTCACCACGTGGAAACCGGCCTCGGTCAAGGCGAAATCGAGGATCTTGGCCCCGACGATGTGGACGTCGGCGCCCACGACCCCGAGGACGACCGTTGGTCTGTCTTCCGGTGCGTTCATCCGCTCGTTCCTGCGGTCCTTGCCCACTCCCTATCGGATGCATTTCGGACGTTTGGCCGCGGTAGCGGGGCGTCGGACGGAGAGAACGGGACCTCCACGATGCCGAGCTCGAACGCGAGTGCGACCGCCGTCCGCAAGTCGCCGGCGCCCCGCGCGAGAGCTGCGTCGATCATCGCCTGTGCCTCGCGCTCGATCGATGCCTCAAGCGCGGCGATCGATTCCGAGTCCGGGTACCGCTGGGATCCGGAGACGACGAGCGTCGATCTAGCAAACCGCACCCGTTTGGCCGCCTGCTCGATGTCGTCGCCGCCTTGCGGGTGAATTACGACGGCGCTCGCGCCACCGAGCGAGGCCGTGAGCACCGCGAATCCGAGCAGCCCGAATGCGTCTGGTTCGAGCTCCGGCCACTGCCCGCTCCAGTATCTTAAGCGTCGCCGCCACGGAAGCACCCTCGTGACCCAGACGCTGCAGGTAGCTCCTGGTGAGCCTCGGGAGGAGGCGGAGCGCGGCGACGTCCTGTTGCAGGTGCAGGTTTTCGTGGAGCTCCACCACAAGGTGCCGGACTCCCGCCTCGGCCCCGAGTAGCGCGTCGAGTACGAGGCAAGCGCAGATGACCGCGGGCGGGCAGATCATGCCCTGGACCGGCGCCGGGTAGCTCCGCTGGACGGGTACCCCTCGCGACTCGTACCAGCCGACGAGCTGATCGAGGTACTGCCAGTCGTGGACGTTCGCCTTCCCAGCAGGTCCCCGAAGTACCGCCGTCGCGCCGGCGACGCCGACGCCATGGAGCGAGCGGAAGCCCGAGGCCAGTGCGATCTCGGCCGCGAGCCGGGGATCCTCTCCCGTGAGGCGGAGCTGGTTCGTGCCGGGCGTCTGGTCGACCACCTGCTCCAGGGCTTGCACGCCAAACCGCTCGACATCCGATGCGGCCGCGCAACTGGCGTGGAGCTCGGCGCCGTTGCGCCAGAGCTCGACGAGGTCCTTGGCGTGTTCGCTCGGATCGCTCAGATCGACAGCCGCTACGACGATCGGCCGCCGGAAGTTTGCGGGCGACGAGAACAAGGCGCCCGGCGGAGGGACTACTGGCTGACCCGGCTCTCGATCCCGTATCGCGTCGTGGTCACGCGATGAACTCAGCAGAGCGTCGCGCCCTGCGAGCTCGTCAGCGGACGGCCGGTCCGGCACGACCGCTTCGTGGCGATACGCAAGGCAATCTCACCTGAACAACGTATCACGTTCAGGGTAATCATCACACCTTTTATCCGCTTGCGAGGATCCCCCGCGTCCGCGTGTGCGGTCCGAGCGTGTCAGCCGAGCACGAACTGCCGGCCCGGCCGCCGCAGCCAGCTGCTCTGGGGAATGACGGGACCCTCGAGGCGGCCCGCCTCCCTCATTCGTTCGCGGAACCGTTGGAGGTGACGGCGCATGGCCGCCTCAGCCCGTTCGGCGTCCCCGTCGACGATCGCTCTCGCGATGCGCTCGTGTGCGCGGCCAGTCTGACGAACGTCCTCGGGCGTCAGCGACTCAGATTCGACGTGGATCTCGAGCACGTCGTGCAGCGCGGCGAGCACGATATGCAGCAATTTGTTTCCCGAGAGCTGCGCGACGAGCACATGGAAGTCGACCCGTTCGGTCACGGCGGCGTCGGGCTCCTTTGCGGCCTCGAGCAGAAGACGGGCTTCCTCCTCTGTCTTGCTGCGCTTGGCGGCGGTATTCGCGGCCGCCGGCTCTATCACCAGGCGAAAGTCGAACAGCTCGTCGAGCGACACGTCCTCCAAGGCGACGGTCGTGGCGAGCGAGCGGCTGATATGCGCCGCGTTGGGGTGACGCACCTCGATTCCGCCGCGAGGCCCTCGCTTCACCGCGATCAGTCCATCGGCGGACAGCAATCGCAGGCCTTCTCGAACCGTCGCCCGGCTCACACCGAGGCGGGCGATCAGCTCCGCTTCGGAGGGAAGCGGCGCGCCTTCGGGCAGAGCGTTTCCGAGGATGTGGGCTCGCAGATCCTCGGCGACGAGCTCCGACGCCTTGGGCGGACCCTGCGACAGGTGAGCCAGCGTCAGCGGGGTCGTCACGGGAGATCCCAATTCATTCGCATGATTAGAACATATCGGCCCGCTGGTCGTGGCAGCGGGGGTTGCATCGAGCTACGCGCGCTGGACGATCATGGCCATCCCCTGCCCTCCGCCCACGCACATTGTCTCGAGCCCGATTTCGCGGTCGAGCGTCTCGAGGTCGTTGATCAACGTCGTCATGATCCGCGCGCCCGTCATCCCGAACGGATGACCGAGCGCGATCGCCCCACCATTCGGATTCACGCGGTCCGAGAACGGATCGAACCCAAGCTCGGCGCAGACGGGAAGCACCTGGGCGGCGAACGCCTCGTTGAGCTCCATGACCTCGACGTCGGCAGTCGTCATCCTCCTGAGGGCGAGCGCCTTACTCACCGCCCCGATCGGCCCGACCCCCATCAGCTCCGGCGCGACGCCCGACACCGCCGAGGACAGGATGCGCGCTCGCGGCCGGATACCGCGTGAAGCGGCGAATTCCTCGTCCATCACGACGACCGCGGCGGCGCCGTCGTTCAGCGGGCATGCGTTGCCGGCGGTGACCTTTCCGTGTTCAAGAAACGCGGGCTTGAGGGCGGCCAGCGCCTCGATCGACGACGTGGGTCGCGGACCGTCGTCGATGCTCACGACGGTCCCGTCCGGCATCTCGTATGGGGCGATTTCGCGCGCGGAGAACCCGGTCCGGCGCGCCGTCAGCGCACGCTCGTGGGACTGCTGCGCAAACCGGTCCATCTCCGCCCGGCCCACGCCGTACCGAGCCGCGACGTTCTCGGCCGTGATGCCCATCGGAACGTAGGCGTTGGCCACCCCATCGTCTCCGCCGCGCAGGCGTGGGTGAGTGTCGTCGTCGCGCGGGTAACCGTTGACCTGGGAGATCGATTCGACGCCGGCGGCCACGAACGCTCGTCCTTCTCCGGCGCGGATCGCGTGAAACGCGATGCGGATCGCCTGAAGGCTCGAGGCGCAGAAGCGGTTGACCGTGGTGCCCGGGACGGAATCGGGCAGTCCCGCGAGAAGCGCGACACGGCGGCCGAGGTTCATTCCCTGCTTCCGCTCCGGGAAGCCGCAACCGACCACCACGTCGTCGATCGAGTCGGGAGCCAGTTCGGGGACCTGGTCGAGCGCTGCGCGGATGGCGAACGCGGCGAGGTCGTCCGGACGCACGTCGACGAGCGAGCCCTTGTGCGCCCGGCCGATCGCGGTACGCGCGGTCGCCACGATGACCGCACCGCGATCGCTCATGCCATGGTTAGCCCGCCGCTGACCGACAGCGTCTGACCGGTCACGAACCCAGCGTCGTCCCGTGCGAAGAACGCGACGGCCGCCGCGATGTCCTCGGGTTGGCCGAGGCGCTTCATCGGCACCGCCCGCGTCATTCCGGCGATCACCTTCTGTGCCTCCTCGGTGGAGCCGAGGATCTCCGCCAGCAGCGGCGTCTCCGTCGGCCCAGGGCAGACCACGTTGGCCGTCACCCCGGCACGAGCCGCTTCACGAGCAATCGTCTTCGTGAATGCGACGACGCCCGCCTTGGCACCCGCATAGACCGCCTCCAGCGACGAGCCCACGCGTGCGGCATCGGAGCCGATGTTGATGACGCGACCCCACTGGCGCTCGATCATCCCGGGCAAAACGGCATGCGTAGTGCGCAGGCAACCCTTGTAGTTGATCTCGATCACCCGGTCCCAGAATGCTTCGTCGGTCTCGACGAACTTGTGATGCTCATCCCAGCCGGCGTTGTTGACGATCACCTCCACCGGTCCAAACGCGCCTTCCGCGCTGGCGATGGCCGCGGCGACGCTGGCATCGCTCGTGATATCGAGCGCCGTCCCGATCGCTCGGCCGCCAGCCTCAGTCGCGAGCGCGGCCGTCTCGACGGCGCCCACCTGATTTAGATCACCGACGACGACGGAAAACCCATCGGCGGCGAGGCGCCGCGCGATGGCGCGACCGATGCCGCGCGCGCTGCCGGTGACGAGGGCGGTCCTACCAGACATGACAAGACGAATTGATCATTAACATCCTACGGAGTATAAGGATTGTCGATAGCCTCGCCGGCCGCGCCAGGCAAGGATCGCGGCATCCGGTTAGGTGGTCACGACCACCCGCGTCCTCCAGGCGTCGGCGACGGGCGCAAGATCGCCCGCGTCGCGAAACGCGTAGTGAGACTGCACGAACCACAGCCGTCCGGAGCGTCCGTCCTTCGACGTGATCGTCTCGAGCGTCCCGTCCCATTCGAGCTCGCTCCCGACGAGGATCTCGCGGTGGGTGACGTAGCGCTCGCCGGCATGAAACATCGTGCCGCGGCGGAGCTCCTCATACCAGGGTGGGCGATCGGTGATGATGAGACGAGTCAAGATCGTCGTCGGCGCGACGAGCCGCCCCGCCAGGTCCGAGTGCAGCGCAGACCCGATCGACGTCGCGAACGCGGTGGCCTCGTCCAGTCCGATCGCGTCGCGGTGGACCTCGCCCCGGAGCGGTAAATGCGCCCCGAGCAGCTCGAGCTGATCAGGTGTCGAAGACGACATCCATCTGCCCGTTGACGTAGGGGTTGCCGTCCGCGTCCGCGCCGGAGATAGTCGTGTGCGCCAACCGAGCGTCCGGCTGCTCGCTCCAACCTTCGAGCTGCATCCAGACGTGGACCTGGTGGTCGACGTCCAACTTGCGTCCGAACCGGACATCGATCAGGCCCGCCCGTCCGCGCTTCGGAAACGCTGCCAGCACCTGCTCGACAACGATTGACAGCGTCAGCATGCCGTGCACAATCACGGCCGGCTCGCCCGCCTCGCGCGCGAAGGCGTCGTCCAGATGCATCGGGTTGAAGTCGAGAGAGGCTGCCGCGTAGCGCTCCAGAGCGTCTCTCCTGATGGGATCCGTCACGTGAACGAGCACCCGCTCGCTGGTCGGCGGATCGACGCCCGCCGCCTCACCCTTGCTGGGCTGGCCGCCTGGATTCACTCGCTGCACGCGCAGAGCCTCTCGAGGAGAACAGTATAATCATCTGAATAGACAGCAAGTATGTCTCGTCTGATCAGCGCGCGGCCCTGACACGCTTCTTCGTCGACCACGTCGACGCACGCGTCAAAGACCTTCGAATCTCACGTCTCGCCGGGGGGCGATCCAACCTGACGTTCCGGGTATCGGACGGCGCCGGAGAGTGGGTGCTGCGGCGGCCCCCCGAGGGGCCGGTGCCGCCGACGGCTCACGATGTTGCACGTGAGTACCGGATCGCGTGCGCGCTGGCGGACACAACGATTCCGGTGGCCAGAGGAATCGCTGTATGCGAAGACAGCTCGGTCATCGGTGCGCCGTTTTCCGTCGTCGAGTGGGTTTCCGGTGAAGTGTGGCGCACTCCGTCGGATGCCTCGACGTCGACCGAGGCCGACCGACGCGCTGCGTGCGAGGCGCTCGTCGACGTACTCGCAAGTCTCCACATCCTCGACGTGTCGACGCTCACCGTCCCGATCGGGTCGGATGGCACGGGGTATCTTGGCCGGCAGCTGCGCCGGTGGACCGGCCAGCTGGAGCGCTGGTCCTCGAGAGAGCTTCCCGATCTCGAACGGCTCGGCCGGATGCTCTCCGAGCGCGTTCCCGTGACTCGAAAGACGGGGCTCGTACACGGCGACTATCGCTTCGACAACGTCATTCTCGACTCGACGGCCCCGGGCCGGATTCGAGCAGTGCTCGATTGGGAGCTCGCGACGATCGGCGACCCACTCGCCGATGTCGCCACGCTCGTGGCCTACTGGCACGACCCCAAAGAGGAGGCGGTGTCGGTCTTCTCCCATCATGAGCTCACCGGGCTTTCGGGATTCCTCGCGGCGAGCGAGGTCCTCGAACGTTACGAAGCGGCGACAGGCCAGCACGTCGAACCACTCGGCTTCTATCTTGGGCTGGCCTTCTACCGGTGGGCGATCATCAGGGAAGGCGTTTACGCGCGGTCGGTGCGACGGGGCGAGGCGGACTCAGAGGAGACGACGCTCATGGCTCAGAGCGTCCCGGCGATCGCTCGGAGAGGGTTGCGCGCGCTGGCGGCGCGCTGAGCGCCTCAATCGCCGCCGGCGGCGACCGCGTCACGGGCGGGATCGCCCCTGATCAGCCGGACCGGTCGGTACTCGAGCACCAGCTCGCCATCCTGGTTGAACACGCGGTTGTCGGTGGTGACAATCCCTCGGTTGCCTCGGCTGGCCTGACGCGCCTGCGCACCTTCAACCTCGACGTGGATCGTGTCGCCGATGAACACGGGGCTACGAACCGTGAAATGCGCTTCGAGAAGCGCGATGCCGGTTTCTTCGATCAAGCCGCTCTGAATGACGAGCCCTTCGGCCAGACAGAAGGTCAGCGCCGCGGGGGAGATTCGCCGCCCGTACGGCGTCTGGTCGGCGACGTAGGTCGCGTCCTGGAACAGGCTCTCGGTGAACCCCATATACGCGGTGAAGTTGACGAGGTCGGTTTCGGTTACCGTGCGCCCACCGGTCACGAGCACGGTGCCGGGTGGAAACTCGTCCCAATACCGGCCGCGTGAAGCCCTCGACGGAGCGGCCATTCAAATGACCCCGTCTTTCTTGAGCTGCTCGAGATCCTCGAGCGTGTACCCCAACTCGGCCAGTACCTCGGCATTGTGCTCGCCGAGCATCGGCGCGTAGCCGAACGGGGCGGGCGGCGTCTCGCTCATCTTGATGGGATTGTTCACGACCTTGTACTTCCCGAACACGGGGTGCTCCAGCTCGGTCAGCATGCCGTTGTGCAGTATCTGCTCTTCGACGACCGCCTGCTCGAGGTTGTTCACGCGCGAGCACGGAACGCTGCGGACCCTCATACGTTCGATCCACTCGTTGCGGGTCTTCGTCTTGAACAGCTCGGCAAGGATCGGGATCAGCTCGTCGCGGTAGCGGTTGCGCACCGGATTGGTCGCGAAGTGCGGGTGGTCGATCAGGTCGGGTCGCTCGATTGCCTCACACAGCGGCGGCCAGAAACGGTCGTTCAGGCAGGCGACGATCATGTCGCCATCGGACGCGGCGAATACCTGATAAGGGACGACCTGCGGATGGCCCCCACCGGCGCGCTCGATCGGTTCGCCGTTGATCAGATACGGCGTGACGTAGTTGGCGATCGTCGCAAACTGGCCATCGAGTAGGTTCAAGGACACCTTCTGCGCGATCCCATCGCGGTCGCGCACCCGCAGTGCGCCGGCGATCGCAAACGCAGCCAGGAACGAAACGACGAAGTCGGCAATCGGCGGACCGACCTTGACCGGTGGGCGGTCGGGTTCCCCCGTCATGCCCATGACGCCGCTCAGCGCCTGGGCGAGGATATCCATCCCCGGGTCCTGCGCCAGCGGCCCCGTTTCTCCAAAAGCCGTGATCTGACAGTAGATCAGCTTGGGGTTGATCTTGGTCAGCTGCTCGTATCCGATCCCCATCCGCTCGACCGCGTCGGGCCGGAACGCGAGGACGAACACGTCCGCGGTGCGCACGAGTTGCTCGAGAATCTCGCGACCCTTGTCGGTCGCGAGGTTGACCGTGATCGCACGCTTACTGCGGTTAATCCCGTAGAAATAGCCACTCTCCCCGGGAGCGATCATGTTGTCGATCGTCCGGAACGACTCGCCCGCCGGCGGCTCGACCTTGATGACGTCGGCGCCCATGTCTCCCATCAGCGAGATGCCATACGGACCCGCAGCGACCTGGCTCAGGTCGACGATGCGGATCCCATCGAAGACGGGTCGAGCTCGAAGGTCACCGTTAGTCTCGGGGGCACCCTGCGATCGCGTTCGATCCTGAGTGCTGTTCGCGGTTTGCAGCGTCGGCCTCGCTTGGGTCGCCAGATTCCGGCACAATGAAGTGTATACGTTTTCGAATACTTATGCGGGGGGGGCCTCGCCGAGCGGACCCACGCTCACGCCCGCGCCCGGACCCACCTGGGGTCACTTCGCCGAGGCCCTCAGCCGGTCGGCTAATTCCTCGCGAGGATCGCGATCGACCCGTCCGCGAAGTCTCCGTAACCGGTCACCAGACCGACGCGCGCTCGCGCGAGCTGGGCTTCGCCGGCCTCGCCGCGCAGCTGCCGCACGGCCTCGGCGACATGATTCATGCCCATCGTGTGGGCCTGCGAAAGAAGGCCGCCGTGAGTGTTGACGGGAAGCTTGCCGTCGAGGCCGATCCCGGTCTCGCGGATAAACCGGGGAGACTCGCCCCGAGCGCAGAAGCCCATCTCCTCGAGCTGGCGGAGCACGACGTACGTGAAGCAGTCATAGATCTCGGCGAAGTCGATGTCCTCGGGCCCCAGGCCGGCGGTGGCGAAAGCCCGCGGAGCGGCCTTGGTGATCCCCATCACCATCAGGTCAGGGCGGTTGACGATGTCGTCGGGGGTATCCGGATGGCCCTCGGTGGCGGCCAGGATCCGAACATGCCGACGGTTGACGGCGGCGCGGTCACCTGCCGTGATCACGATCGCGGCCGCGCCGTCGGTCTCGAGACAGCAATCGAGCACCCGGAGTGGATCGCACACGACCGGCGAGCTGTCGTAGTCCGCCTGTGACAGCGGCCGTCCGCGCATGTATGCGCGCGGGTTGAGCTGTGCGTGCCGGCGCGTGGTGAGGGAGACCGTCGCGAGCGCGTCGCGATCGATGTCGTAGACCTCCATCCACCGCTTCACGTGCAGCGAATAGGCGTGGATCAACGTGAGCAGGCCGTTCGGATACTCGAGCTCGCTTCGGATCAGGGGTGAAGGGAAGATACGCTTGAGCTCGGCGAGGACCGCATCGCCACCAGTGCCGACGCGGCTAACGGAGTAGCCGAGACGGGCGGCGCTGATCACGATCCGCTCGGCCTGGCCCGATCTGATCGCCGCCAGCGCGAGCCCGATCGATGCCACCGGCGCCGCCCCGCCCACCTCGGAGCGGCAGCCGAAGCGCACGTCCGTCGCGCCCAGGCCGTTGATCAGGTCTTCGACCTTCCCGCGCGAGCCCGGAACGATGATGCCGTCGACCGTCGTGGGGTCGATCCCGGCGTCCTCGCACGCGGTCAGCGCCGCTTCGATATACAGGCGCTCGAGCGACTTCGGCGTCCCCCGCACGTACTCGGTCTCGCCCACGCCTGCGATGACCGCGTCCCTCATACCACCCATGCGCCAGTTGTCTCAGGAGGGCAGACGGGCATTTCGCATTCAGTATCGCATACCATCTGAAGGTCGCGATTCAGACGCGCCTGTCACGGCGAAGGCCAGCCGCGTTCGTCAACCGAGTCGTTCGCAGACGACGGCAGCGCGCCGAAGCTGCTGCTTGATCTGCTCGAAGGCCCGCTTGCCCCACTGGACCTTGAGCATCACGTATTCGATGCCGGCGGCCTCGGCCCATGCGCCGAGCCCGTCGGCGACCGCCTCGGGCTCGCCGACGAAAACGCGGTCGAGGATGGCCTCGCGGGTAACGCCAGTGTCGTGGAGCGCCTTCGCGACCGGCCCGCGGCCCGGCCCCACCTGCTCGAGATAGCGCTCGAGCTCGGCCCCGAAGGCGGCGATGAACCGTTCCGATTCGGCCTCGTCACCCAGCCAGATCCGGCGGATCGCGCCGACCGTGCCAGGGCGCCTGCCGGCCTCCGCGCAGAGCTCCCGGTAACGTGCGGCGACCTTCGCGACACCGTCGGTCGCCCGGAGGGAGTCGATCATGATCCCGGCGCCCCACGTCGCTGCGCGCCGGAGGCCCGGGACCGCGCTCGAGGCGATCAGGACGGGCAGCCGTCCTCCCTCCGGCGGGTAGGTGAGCGGACCCGTCGAGCAGAACGTGGAGAAGCGACCGTGGAAATCCTGCGGCTTGCCTTCCCAGACGCGGTGGATGACGTCGAGCCCCTCGTCGAGCCGTGGGCCGCGCTCGTCCACCGGGATCCCGATCTGCTCGAAGTCACGGGGGAGGTATCCGGCGGCCAGGCCCAGCACGAGCCGTCCGCCGGACACGACGTCGAGCAGCGCGGACTCCTCGGCGACGCGTACGGGGTCGTGCAGCGGGAGGAGCAGCGGCATCGGGCCGCTGCGCAACGTCGTGGTCGCGCCCAGCGCGTAGCTGGCGAGCGCGAGCGGCGACGGTGGATAGCGCTCCGTCCCGTGGTGCTCGGAGAAGAAGATCGCGTCGAATCCGGCCGACTCGGTCAGCTGGATCTCCTCGCGCAGCTCGAGCCCTTCCCCGGCGCCCGGCCCGACGTAGGTTCCGTAGCCGATGCGGGTCACGCCGACACCGCCTGCGAGCTTCCCAGCGCGTAGTCCGCATGCAGCGCGGCGTGGACGCCGGCCCGGAGGCCTGTCGTCAGTGCCGCGGCGAGGCCGCCGGCGTAGCCCTCCACTGAGATTCCGCCGACGTCGGCTCCGGCCACGTACAAACCGGAGATGGCGTGAGCATCGAGATGCATGGCCTGGCATTCGCGGCCGACTCTGACGCCGCCGCCGGTGAAGGTGACGCCCGGCCTGACCAGCACAGCGAAGAAGGGCGGCTCGCTGAGAGGGTGAAGATTCCCGGACCGTGGCACGTCGAGGTCGCCGTCGCTGCCGGCGGCCACCGCCGCGGCGTACGCGGCAAATGTCTGCGCCATGGTGTGCCGAGAGAGGCGCCACCCGTCTGCCAGCTGCTCCGCCAGCGCGTCCAGCGAATCGGCCTCGACGACGACGCCGCCCACCTCGCGCACGCCGATCAGTGGATCCACGGCCACCGCGTCGTTGACGAACGGCTGCGAGACCTGATCGCGGTGGTTGCGGGAGTCGAACACCAGAAACGCCGTCGCACCCGGCTCGCGCGCGAGCCGCAAGGCCAGCTGGTTGTCCCCCAGCGATTCGTCCGCGAATCGTCTGCCGTCGCGATTGATCGCGATCGTGTGGTAGCTGTAGAACTGGGACAGCCGCCGGAACGCTCCGGGCTCGATCTCCGCCGGCGGCGCCGGCATCAGATGCCCGTAGAACGACCTGAGTCCGCTGCTCACCGCCGCGCCGGCGTCGAGAGCGAGTTGCAGCCCGTCTCCCACGCTGGTGGGTGACGCGCGCAGGATGAAGCGATCCGCGTCGCGGCTGATGTACCGCGTCATCATCTCCAGGTTCCCCTGGAAGCCGCCGGTTGCGAGCACGACGGCCTGGGCGCTGAGCGTTCTCGTGCCGCCGGGCTGCGAGACGGTTACGCCGGTGAGCCTGCCGCCCTCGTCGAACGTCAGCGAGGAGATTCGCGAGGAGCAGACGAGGCGGCCCCCCGCCTTTGCGAGCGCGCGGGCGAGAGGCAGTACGCCGGCCGACACGGGGTCGGGCTCGACGCGGCGCCCCCGGAGCCCGTCCTTGCTGATCACTTCAGGTCCGAGCCCGACACCGTGCTCGAGTAGGAACTCCATTCCGGCGTCGAGGTCCTCGACGACGAGGCCTCCGAGCTCGGCGTCGCCTTCGGGCACTTCGCGCGCGTAGTCTTCGCGGGAGGCGAACGTCCAGATGTAGCCGCCGGCGAGGGCGAAGGATCCGCCGGGTTCGCGGGCCTTCTCGAGCAGTACGACGTCGACGCCCTGCTCGGCGGCGGCGAGGGCCGCGGCGAGGCCGCCGAGGCCCGCTCCGGCAACGACCACCGCGGTCGTATCCGGTAGTGCAGGGTGGGCGGATTGCACGGCCGGGCACTATACGATATTTTCTATTTCGTGCGATTGATCCGGTTCACGGACGGCGGGTCGGTTCGTTTGGGGGCGCTCGTTCAGGAGGCCGTCGCGGACCTCTCCAGCGCGGGCCTTCCGAACTCCGTCGAGGAACTGCTCCGCAGCGGCGAGGACTGGCAGGAGCGAGCGGCGGATGCGATGTCGAGCGCTGTACGCGTCGAGGCAGACGAGGTGCGGCTGCTCTCGCCGGTGGCGATGCCGTCGAAGATCCTTTGCCTTGGCATGAACTTCCGGTCCCATACTGAAGAGGTCGGCGCCGACGGGGAGTCTGCCGAACCCACGGTCTTCTCAAAGCTCGCGAGCTCGCTGACCGGCCCGTCCGATCCGATAGTTCTCCCTGTCGACGCTCCGAACCGGGTGGACTACGAGGCAGAGCTCGCGGTCGTCATCGGCCGGCGCGGACGAGACATCCCCGTCGAGCGCGCCATGGCGTGGGTCGCCGGCTACACCGTCGCCAACGACATCTCCGCCCGGGATTGGCAGCTCAAGAAGCCGGCCGGGCAGTGGCTGCTCGGCAAGTCGTTCGACACCTTTCTCCCGCTCGGGCCCGCGATCGTGACGTCCGACGAGGCCCCCGCGACGGACGAGATGGTCGTCCGGTGCGTGGTCAGCGGCGACATGCTCCAGGAGGCGAGCGTCGCGGACATGATCGTCGGAATCCCCGAGGCGATCTCCTACGTCAGCCGCGTCTGCACGCTCGAGCCCGGGGACGTCATCCTCAGCGGCACGCCGGGTGGAGTCGGCATGGCCCGCAACCCCCGCCGCTTCCTGGCGGCCGGCGACGTGGTCGAGACGTCCGTGTCGGGCATCGGGGAGCTGCGAAACCCGGTCACTTCCGCGGCTGCGTCATGAGTTATCGCTGCGCCATCGACATCGGTGGGACGTTCACTGATCTCGTCGGGGTCAATGAGACGACGGGCGAGGTAGTCCGCGCAAAGACGCTCTCGACCCCTTCGCGTCTCGCCGACGGCGTCTTCGGCGTGATCGACAAGGCCGGCATTCCGGCGGACGATCTTTCGCTTCTGGTCCACGGCTCGACCGTCGCGATCAACGCGTTCACGCAGGGCACCGGGGCCAAGACGGCGCTGCTCACCACGAGAGGCTTTCGCGACGTGTACGAGATGGGCCGCAAGACCCGGATCGACATGTACAACCCGTTCTTCAAGCAGCGCACGCCGCTCGTGCCGCGGTCGCGCCGCTTCGAGGTGTCTGAGCGGATCGGCGCTGATGGCTCGGTGCTCGAGGCGCTCGACGACGAGCAGGTGCGTGCCGTCGTGTCCGAGCTGCCAGCGGACACCGAGTCGGTCGCGATCTGCTTCCTGCACTCATACGCGTGGCCCGAACACGAACGGCGGGCCGCACAGGTCGCGCTCGAGGTCGCGCCCGGGCTGCACGTGACCGCCTCCTCGGACGTGTCGCGCGAGCTTCGCGAATACGAGCGCACGTCGACCGCGGTGATGAACGCCTACGTCGCCCCGCGCGTCACTACCTATCTGTCGGAGCTCGACGGCGGCCTCCGCGAGCGAGGGTTCGACGGCAGCCTGCTGGTGATGCAGTCGAACGGCGGGATGATGTCGCTCGACAGCGCGCTCCGCAGCCCGGTGCGGACGATGGAGTCCGGTCCATCTGCCGGGGTAATCGGCGCGGCCAGGATATGTGCCGAGCTGGACATCGCCGACGCGATCGCGTTCGACATGGGCGGGACCACCGCGAAGGCATGCGTGATCGAGCGCGGTGTGCCGGATCAAGCGAGTCAGTACCACGTCGGCGGCCGCGAGCTTGGGTTCCCGGTCCAGGTGCCCTTCCTCGACATCGTCGAGGTCGGAGCCGGCGGAGGCAGCATCGCCAGCATCGACGCCGGTGGGGCGCTGCGCGTCGGACCCGCGAGCGCCGGCTCGGAACCCGGGCCGGCGTGCTACGGACTGGGCGGTGACCGACCGACCGTCACCGACGCGAACGTCCTGGCCGGGAGGATCGATGACACACAGTTCCTCGGCGGCGAGCTGCCACTCGACGTCGGCCTCGCCGAGCGGGCGCTCGACGGAATCGCGTCCAGGCTCGAGCTCGACTCGCGCGAGGCGGCGATGGCGATCCTGCGAGTCGTCAACTCCGTCATGAGCCACGCCATCCGCGCGGTCACTGTCGAGCGGGGACGCGACCCTCGTGATCATGCACTCGTCTGCTACGGGGGCGCCGCGCCCCTCCACGCGGTGGACCTCGCGGCGGCACTGGAGATTCCCCGAGTGGTGATTCCCGCAGGTGCGTCGACGTTCGCGGCGTTCGGGATGCTCGTGGCCGACGTCCGCCACGACATGTCGGCGACGTTCGTCTCCCGCCTGTCCGAGCTCGACGGCCGTGCAGCCGAGGCCGTCTTCTCCGACCTTCGCACGATGGCCGAGGAGCTCGCGCTGGAGGCCGGCCCGGGTGCGACGGTGGCCTTCTCGCACAGCGTCGACGCTCGTTACTCGGGTCAGTTCCATACGCTGAGGTTGGGCGTTCCGGATCCGGTGGGCATGGGCGAGCATCTGAAGGCGAGCTTCGATGGCGAGCACGAGCGTCGCTACGGCCACGGTGCGCCGGGCGAGGAGATCGAGATCACGGCGCTGCGCGTGACCGCATCCCGATCGATGCCCCGCGTGGACGGTCGAGGCGACGGGCTCCGAGAGCTTGCAGAGGCGACCGGAACCCGCAACGTGATGTTCGAGTCCGGGTGGGCCGATGCCCGCGTATGGCAGCGCGCCGACCTTGCCGCCGGACAGCAGGTCAGCGGGCCGGCGGTGATTCAGGAGGCGACCACGGCGACCGTTCTGCGGGACGGCGACGTGGCCTGGGTTGCGAACCAGGGACACCTCGTGATCGAGTTGGGGGCCGAGGCGATATGAGCGTGTCGGCACGGAAGGTCGACCCGGCCACGATCGAGGTCGTGCGAAACGCGCTCGTGGCGCTCGCCCAGGAAATGATGATCAACGTCAAGCGGGCCGCGTACAGCCCCAGCATCCACGAGATCCAGGATGTCGCCGTCGGCCTGCTGGACGCCGACGGTCAGCTGATCGCCTGCGCTCCGGGGCTGCCGATGTTCCTTGCCGATCTGGGCGAGTGCGTGCGGGACGGGCTCGAGCTGATCGGCCGCGATCGTATGCGGGAGGGCGACGTCTACCTCAGCAACGACCCGTACACGATCGGCACCCACATCAACAACGTCGCGACGTACCTGCCGATCTTCCGGGGCGGCCAGATCATCGCGTTCGCGGCGGTGCGCGGGCATATGGTCGACATGGGCGGCGCGGTGCCCGGGTCGAGATCTTCGCGCTTGACGGAGATCTACCAGGAGGGGCTGCGGCTGCGCCAGGTTCGCTATTACGACCAGGGGCGCCCCGTCGACGAGATACATCGCCTGATCGCCGACAACACCCGCATGCCCGAGGCGGTCCTGGGCGACCTCCGCGCACAGGTCGCCGCGTGCCGCACTGGTGAGCGGCGCCTCGTTGCTCTCCTCGAGAAGTACGGCGACGCGACCGTTTTCGAATCCGTCGAGCGGATCCTGCGCCACGGCGAGGATCTCGCTCGCGCCGCCGTGCACTCGATTCCGGACGGCTCGTACTCGGCGGACGCTTTTCTCGACGATGACGGCATCGAGCCCGGGGTCCCCATTCCTCTGACGATCGCGGTCGAGGTGAGCGGCGACGAGATGACGATCGACTTCTCGGGCTACCCGGACCAGGTGCGAGGCTCGATCAACACCGGGCCGTCCGGAGCGATCGCGATCGCGCGTACCGCGTTCAAGTGCCTGACGACCCCGACCGAGCCCGTCAACGAGGGGCAGTTCCGCCCGCTCACCGTGAAAGCTCGCGAGGGAACCGTCGTCAGCGCCCACGCGCCCGCCGCCTGTGGATGGTGGGCCCGCACCACCAGCACCAGCATCGACATGGTTTTCCTTTCGCTCGCCGCGGCGCTACCCGACCGGGTTCCCGCTGGGCACTTCGGCGACGTCCCGATGTGCCTGATCAACGGCCTCGACCGGGCCGGACGTCGCTTCGTGATCTTCGATCCCATACCGGGTGGTCACGGCGGGCGCCCGTACGAGGACGGGCCTAGCGCGACCGTCTGCTTCCACGAGGGCGACACGCCTGACATCCCGGTAGAGGTTCAGGAGCTGATGTTCCCGATCCTCGTCCAGGAGTCGAGTCTCGACGAAGGCAGCGGTGGCGCGGGTCGGTATCGGGGTGGCCTCGGCTACCGGCGCGTGTTCCGGATGCTGAGCGACTCGAGCCAGGTCCAACTCAACATCGATCGGAACGGATGCCTGCCCTGGGGGTTCGGAGGAGGTCTCCCTGGTGCTCCGAACAGGGCATACCTCAAAGAAGGCGCCAACGCGGAATGGGAGCTGGCTCTCAAGCGGGACGGCGTCTCAGCCGGGCCCGAGATCGAGATCATGGTGTGCGGTGGCGGCGGCGGAGGATGGGGCGATCCGCTCGACCGCGAGGCCGAGGCCGTGCTCGCGGACGTCGTGGAAGAGCGCATCCCCCCGGCGAGCGCCGAGCGTGACTATGGCGTGGTGATCGCCGGGTCCGCGATCGATCTCCCAGCCACCGAAGAGCTTCGGGCTCGTCGTCGCGAGGCCGCTGAAAACGCCAAACCCGCCCTTCAGGAGAGTCGATGACCGACGACGGACGCATTGCGACACTGGTTGACGAAGCGAACGCCGCCCGCGATGCGGCGTTGCAAGCAACCGCGAAGCGCCACAGCCACCTCCCGCTCCACTATCTCCGCCAGCAGGTGCACCTGACCGCGCCGGCATCGGACCCGCGCCTCGCGGCTAAGGCCATCTCCGACGCCTACGGCGCCGCGCGGCGCGGCCTGGCCAGGTACGAGATAAGCGCCGAGGACCTCGCGGAGAGACTCGACATGGACGTCACGGCCGTGCGCGACGAGGTCGAACGGACCGGTACGGCGCCACTCGTGATGCTCGACCTCGAGGATGGGGTGCCGCCCAACCTCGCCGGCGAGGCGCGTCAAGAGGCGGTCCGGCTCTTCCGCGACGGCGAGTGGGCCGATTGCCTGCGGTTCTACCGGCCATCCGCCATGGCGAGCGAGCGGTGTGTCGACGATCTCATCACGGTCTTGACCGGCGCCGGCGAAGGACTGCCGGCGTCGGACTATCCGATCGACGGCGTCATCTTCCCGAAGCTCCAGCATGCGCACGAGGTGCAGTGGCTCGACAACCGGCTCACCGACGTCGAGACCGCGCTCGGCTTGGAACCCAATCGGATCCGGGTGATTTACCTGATCGAAACCGGGTGGGGCCTCGCGAACCTGGAGCAGCTTGCGATCGCGGGGATCGACCGGCTCGCGGGCATCGCACTCGGCACCGTCGATCTCAGCGCCGACGTCGGCATCCCGCACGTGCACTTCCGCCACCCACTGTGCGAATGGGCGCGCAGCGTGATCGTGACGGTCGCCGGCGGCGCAAGGGTGCCGGCCATCGATGGGATGACGTTGGACTTCCCGGTCGGCCGCGCGGACCTCTCGCTTCAGGACAACCACGATCTGGTGCTCGACCGCATCGAGCAGGCATTCCGTGACGCGAGTCACTCGATCGAGCTCGGAATGGCCGGACGGTGGGTCGGGCATCCGTTGCAGCTCGTATCGACGATGCTGGCATTCCGGGCGGCGTTTCCCGCCGAGGACATCGAGGCCGAGCTCGACAAGCTCGAGCGATTCTCGGCCGCCATGACCGATGGGAAGGGCGCGGTCGCGGGGGGCAACTCGGAGCTTCTCGACATCGGAACCGATACACACACGCGCGCGATGCTGCGACGCGCGGCCGCGTGGAGGCTCGTGGATCCACATCGTCTGACCTCCTACGGCATCGTGACCGCTGACGAAGTGGCGGCGACTTGACCATGGCACGTGGCCCTCTCAGCGACGTGCGGGTGCTGGATATAGCCTCGTTCATGGCGGCGCCGATGGCAGCGATGTGGCTCGGCGACTTCGGAGCGGATGTCGTGAAGGTCGAACATCCTGACGGTGACCCGATCCGGTCGTGGGGCAACCACAAGGACGGGGTTCCTCTGTTCTGGAAGATGGTCGGACGTAACAAACGCTCGATCGCGATCGACCTTCATGAGGAGCGAGGCCAGGAGCTCCTCCTCGACCTCTGCACCGTCGCGGATGTCGTCGTCGAGAACTTCCGGCCGGGGACGCTCGACCGCTGGAACATCGGCTTTGACCGCATGCGCGAGCGCAATCCCGGTCTCGTGCTCCTGAGCGTCTCGGCATTTGGGCAGACCGGCCCCTACTCGCCACGCGCCGGCTTTGGCACGCTGGCCGAGGCGATGTCGGGCTTCGCGGACATCACCGGCCAGGTCGACGGTCCACCCACGCTGCCCTCGTTTGCGCTGGCCGACAGCATCACCGGTCTGGCCGGGGCGTACGCCGTTCTGGTTGCGCTGCACGAGCGCGCGGCCGGCTCGGGCGAGGGCCAGCACATCGACGTCGCGCTTTATGAGCCGATTCTCACCGTACTCAGTCACATCTTCGTCGACTACGACCAGATCGGGCACGTCGCGCAGCGCCTGGGCAGCCGGTTGCCTCTGGCGGCGCCTCGCAACGTCTTCCGCACCAGCGATGACACATGGGTCGCGATGTCGTGCAGTGCGCAGAGCGTGTTCGAGCGGGCTTGCGCCGCGATCGGACGCGAAGACCTCGTCCACGACGAGCGATTCGCGACCAATCGAAACCGAATCGAGCACGTCGACGAGATCGAGGAATACTTCGCCGAGTGGATCGGCTCGAAGTCGCAGGATGAGGTTCTGCAGCGCCTGACGGACGCGGGAGCTGCGGTGGCGCCGATCTACACGGTGGCGGAGGTATTCGAGGATCCTCACTTTCAGGCGCGCGAGAATCTCGTGGAGGTGCCGGATGCTGAGCTTGGGACGGTCCGGATGCAGAATGTGACGCCGAAGTTGTCACGTACTCCGGGATCGATCCGACACGCCGGCCCGCGAACGGGCGAGCATGCCGAAGAGGTCCTGTGTGATTGGCTTGGGCTCGGAGTTGATGCCGTCGAGCGCCTTCGGTCGGATGGCGTTATCGGGGTGGAGGTCGCGCCCGTCGCGGCGGTGCCTGTGTCCGAGCCTGAGCCGGTGATGGCGGTCCAGCCAGACGAGATCGGACGGTAGTCAGGGGTCATGCCGTTGCATGAGACGAAGACTGAGCTGGCGGTTCGGTTGCTTCGGGACAAGATTCGCCTCGGTGAGTTGGAGCCGGGTGAGCGGCTCTCGCCGGTCGCGATCGCCGAGCAGCTGGAGATGAGCCCGACGCCCGTCCGGGAGGCGTTGAGGCTGCTGCAGTCTGATGGGCTGATCGTTTACAAGCCTCATCAGGGGATCGAGGTGGCGGGTTTTCCCGTGGACGACGTGGCCGAGATCTACACGCTTCGGCGGTTGCTGGAGCCGGTCGCGGCGGAGCGTGCGGTGCCGAACATCACCGGGCCGGTGCTCCGGAAGCTCGAGAAGCTGCACGACCGACTTCGCGACGCGGTGGCGACCGGGCAGGGCCGCAAGATCGCCGAGGCCAATGCGGCCTGGCATTGGTACATCTACGATCAGTCCGGGACGAGATACCTGACGGAGTTCATCCGGAGGTTGTGGGCGCGGTTCCCGTGGCGGACGATGTGGGTGATCCCCCAGCGTGCCGAGAGGACGCTCGAGGAGCACGAGGCGATGATGGTGGCGATCCGTGCCGGGGACGGGGCCGAGACGGCGCGGCTGCTGCGCGCGCACATCGTGCCCGCAGATCACGGAGATAAGTCGATTCGAGAGGAATTGGCCGGTGCGGCCGCGCGAGGAATGTAAGCAGCCGGGGCGCGGGCGGCACGGGGCCGGTTCCGGCGTAGCGCCGGGGCCGATCGGAATCTTGACGGAGGTGAGTGGGCCTTGACACAGTGGAATACAATCTCGGATACGATGTCCGGGATGGTCCGAGACGCGAGTGGAGAGAACTCGGACGCGGCCGTGGAGACGCCAGTGCCGCAAGCTCTTCCCGCGCTCAAAGTGGCCGCACCACTGGTTTCGGTACGCGATGTCTCGTTCGCGTATCCGAACGGTGTGCTGGCGGTCAAAGACGTCAACTTCGACGTCCAGCCGAAGGGGATTACGAGCATCGTCGGACCCAGCGGCTGCGGGAAGTCGACCCTGCTGCGGCTGATCTCCGGGCTCGGCCTACCCACCAGTGGATCGGTGATCCGAGACGAGTCACTCAGACAGGACTCAGCGGTCACGATGGTCTTTCAGACAGACACGCTGTTCCCGTGGCTGACCGTCGAAAACAACACGGAGGTCTATTCCCGCTTCCTGCCGATGCAGCAGCGGCGGGCCGAGCGGACGGAGCGCAAGGTCAGGACGCGGCACCTCCTCGAGATGGTCGGGCTGACGCGATTCGCGAAGGCGTTCCCGTACCAGCTCTCCGGGGGGATGCGCAGGCGGCTCGCCTTCGTGTCGGCCGTCGCCTCGTCGCCGCGGTTGCTCTTGCTGGACGAGCCGTTCGCGTCAGTCGACGAGCCGACCCGGATCCAGATCCACCAGGACATCCTGCGAATCATCAGGGAGCAGGAGATGGCGGTCATCCTCGTGACGCACGACCTCGCCGAAGCGATTTCTCTGTCCGACACCGTGCTGATCCTGACGAGAGGGCCGGGTTCGGTCTTCAAGGAGCATCGCGTCGGATTCGGGCTCGAGCGTGACCTACTGGCCCTGCGGAAAGAGCAGAAATACCTTCAGCTTTACGGCGAGCTGTGGGAGGAACTCGCCCTGCAGATCAAGTTGTCAAAGGAGCAAGATGACTGAGCTCGACACTGCGGCTCCGGTCACGTCAGCGATCCCGACGGCGGCCGAGCGCGAGGTCGGCAAGGCCCGCCGGCGCAAACAGCGGCAACTCCAGGAGAAGCGCCTGCCCACCTGGCAAGTGCGCGTTTGGCAGCTCCTCCTGCTGGCCGCGATCCTGGCCTTCTGGCAGTTCGTCCCGACGATCCACGCCGCGAGGCACGAGGTCTCGGCGCTCGATCCCTTCTTCATCAGCTCGCCCAGCCTGATCGTGAAGACGCTTCACGAGCTGTTCACCGGGCACGGAGAGCCGTCGGTCTGGTCGTACATCTGGACGACGCTGCGGGCGACCATCTTCGGCTGCCTGATCGGCATCGTGACCGGAGTCGGAATGGGGCTACTCCTCAGCACCGACGTCAGGTTCCGCCAGGTGCTCAACCCCTTCCTCAATGCGCTCAACGCGGCCCCGAAGATTGCGCTGATTCCGATCGTACTCATCATTCTCGGCCCGTCCGGCGCGGCGTCGATCGTGGTCTCGGTGATGATCGTGTTCTTCATGGTCTTTTTCAACGCGTACATGGGCGGCCGGAGCGTCCCTCCAGAGATGCTGCAGAACGCGCGGCTTATGGGGGCGTCGTCACTCGCGGCGATGTACCAGATCCGATTGCGGTACGTGCTCGTCTGGACCTTCGCAGCCCTGCCCAACGCAGTCACCTACGCGTTACTCGGCGTAGTCACCGCGGAGATTCTTGGGGGAGGCGAGGGCCTGGGTCAGCTGATCGTGCAGGCGATCGGGCAGGTCGACGCGAATTTAACCTTTGCCGTCGTGGTGCTCCTGAGCGTCATCGGTGTCGTATTGGTCGGCGCAACCGAGCTCGTACGGGGCAAGGTACTCCACTGGTGGCCCGGAGGCGGGTCCGAGTAACACGTGCCGCGGTCACCGTCGGCGCGAGCTGTGATACGGAAGTAACGCGTTTCTAACAGTCCCACTATCGGGACGAAAAGTAACGTTCTTAAGATCCCCGGAAACGGGGACGGAAAAGGAGGACAGGTGCGTAAGATGACGCGGCTCGCGTGGGCCGTAGGAATACTCGCTGTCGTGCTCGCTGCCGCGGCTTGCGGGAGCAGTAGCTCGAGCAGCTCAGCAGCAAGCGGAGGCGGGTCATCAGGAAGCTCGTCAACGGCGACGTCGGCGTCTTCGTCGTCGGCACCGTCGACGATCCACCTGACGTTCGCCGAGTCCGTGCCGACACCGGCGGCGCCGCAGGTCGAACTGGCGACCGGGCTCGGGATCTTCAAGCAGGTTGGCCTGACGGTCACGCCGCTGTACGTCGGGGCAAACATCGCGAGCGAGGTGGTTTCCGGCCAAGCACAGATCGGCAACCTGGGCGCGGCGGGCATCGTGTCGATCGCCCAAGCCGGCAAGCCGACGACCGCCATCTGGGCATCGCTCGGAAATGCGATCGCCGGCATGCTGGTTACGAAGTCCAGCATCACGAGCCTCGACCAGCTGAAGTCGATGTCCAGTTGCAAACTCGCCGGGCTTACTCCCGGTACGTCGAACTACGGGTGGGGCGCCCACTACATCGAGACGCTCCCGCTTCATTGCACGCACGTCCAATACGGCAGCGATCCGGCGATTGTCGGTGCGTGTGTCACCGGACAGGTCGATGCCTGCACCGGGCTTGCGTCTGAGTATGCCCCGCTGGCGGCGGCGCACAAGGTCAACATCCTGATCGATACGCGCAATCCGGCGGACGTACAGAAGTACATCGGGACGCCCTTCAGCGACGTCGTCTATTGGGGCCTGTCGAGCTGGATTAAATCGAACCCGACGGCAGTGAACCGGTTTGTAAAGGCCATGTACCTCACGGACAAGGCCATCCACACGGAGCCGATCTCCAAGCTGGCGGCGGTGCTCCACCAGAACCCTCACTTCGCCACGTTCAGCCTGGCTGCGCTTGAGAGTAACCTGAAGGAGAGTTTCCCGTACTACAACACCCCGGATCACGGTTACATCAGCCAATCGAACTGGGAGACCGGCCTGAAGGACGAGTCGAGCTGGGGGATCAAGGGCTTCGACCCCAACGCCGAGATCTCGAGCTACAAGGCTCGCGTGGACATGAGCTACTACGACACGGCGGCAGGTGGACCGCCCCCGCAGTGACGGCGGTCACCGCCTGAGCTGAGGCTACGCGGGGGGTCGGCTGACCGTCACCTTAGGTGGCGGTCAGCGGCGTCCCGAGCCCGCGTCGTGCCCGTCGGCGGCGAGCTCGCCGAGGATTTCGGTCCGGTCCTGGTCAGCCGTCCGCGCCACCGGCCCGGCCGTGTGGGCGTAGCCCGATATACGGGGGATTGGGCCGACTGTGATCCCGCTCTCGACGATGCCACTGCGGTGAGCCTCGGCAAACGCCTCGGGGATGCTGCGGACCGGGGTCACGGTTGTATCCACGTCTGCCAGCAGCTCGAGCCAGTGGTCGAGCGGGTGAGACTCGAAGATGAGCTCGAGCTCCCGTCGGAGTTCGGACCATCGCGTAGCGTCGAATTGCAGCTCGCTCAGCTCCGGGCGCGCGAGCGCCTCGCACAGGGCGACGAAGAACTTGCGCTCCATCGCGGCGACCGCCAGCCATCGGCCGTCGCTGGTGCGATAGCAGTCGTAGAAAGGCGCTGATCCGGAGTTGATGGCGCCACCCCAGGAGGCGTCCGGCGCTCCGGCCTCGTGCCAGGAAGCCGCCGGCGCGAGCATCGAGAGGACGCCCTCGAGCATCGAAACGTCGACGTGACTGCCTCGTCCGGTCGTGTCGCGCCCGCGCACCGCCGCGAGGATCCCGAACGCCGCCATCATCCCACCCGCGGCGAGGTCGGCGACGAGGTTGAGCGGTATGCCAGGCCGGGCACCGTCGGTGGCCAGGACCGACATGAGGCCGGCCTCCGCGATGTAGTTGAGGTCGTGCCCGGGCCGGGAGGAATCCGGGCCATCGCTCCCGTAGCCCGTGATCGAGCAGTAAACGAGGCGGGGATTGCGGGCGCGCAGAGCTTCGTAGCCGAGACCGAGGCGATCGCACACGCCCGGTCTGAACCCCTCGACGAAGACGTCCGCGGTGTCGGCCAGACGCAGAGCAACGTCGAGGTCGCCCGGCGACTTCAGGTCCAGCACGATGCTGCGGCGGGACCGGAAGAGCGGGTTGATGCCGAGCGCCCGCGCGGCGAGTCCCCCGTGGCCCGGAAGCGCGGCAGGTCTAGAGTCGGTGCGGCTCGCGGCCGGCGGCTCGACAGTGATCACGTCGGCACCGAGATCGCCGAGCAGCATCGTCGCGTACTGCCCGGGGGAGAGCCCCGTCAGATCTATGACGCGGAGGCCGTCGAGCGGTCCGGTCGCCTGCGCTGGCTCGCCGGACTGCGATCCGTCACTCATACTGACCTGTCACCAGCGGGACCGGTTCGTCCCACACCGCGTCCCGTAAGCCGGAGCGCGGGAAAGGATGCTGGGAAAACAGCAGCGCTTGGCGGTAGAAGACGTGCAAACCCTCTTCCCACGTCACACCGATGGCACCGTGGCACTGGATGCAACGGCCGGCGACAAGCCGGTACATGTCCGCGGTCGCCATCCTGCTGTAGGCAACGTCCTGCGCGGAGAGCTCGTCTCGCGAGTCCATCTCCGAGGCGATTCGATAGAGCATGCTGCGCGCCAGCTCAATCCGCGCGAAGCAGTCTGCAAGTTGATGCTTGATCGCTTGAAACGATCCAACGGGCACCCCGAACTGCCGCCGGTCCGAAGTGAATGTGACGGTGCGCTTGAGGAGCGCGGACGCGGCACCGGCGCTTTCGCCGTCGAGTGCGAGGCAGTAGCCGGCGATCAGACGCTCGAGCGCCGGCCGGTGATCGTGCGCCATGCCACCGGCGAAGCGGCTTTCGTCGAGCCAGCCGTCGATCTCGATCGTCCGAGAGCGTCTTGTCAGATCGAGAGTGTCGTCGTCGGTCGCGCGCACGATGTCGTCGCCCGGGCTCACCGCGGCGACGCTCAGGGTTCCGTCAGCGCGCTCGAGCGGCAGCAGGATGAGGTCCGCATAATCGGCGCCGATCACCCCGTGGGCGACGCCGCGAACGTGCGCGCCGCTCGGCTCCTCGGACACGATCGACACCTCGGTCCACCGCGACGCGAACGGTGCGCCGCCGTCGGGCAGCACGATCGTGGCGATCACCTCACCGTCAATCGCGGCGTGTGGGGAGGGCAAGGGCTTCCCGCCCGCCGCCTGAGCAAGAAACGGAATGACCAGTGCGGTCAGGAGCGTCAGCGGGACCGGAACCTGCTGTGCGCCGATTTCCTCGGACAAGTAGGCGAGCCGGAAACCGCTCGAGGGGTGTGGGTCTTCGGGGGCTCCGAGCGCCAGCCCCAACCATCCCCCGGCCGCCACCTCTCGCAGCAGCTCCGGCTCGGGAGCGTCGCCGTAGCGGGTGCGGGTTCCGCCGAGAACGGCCGCCAGCCCTTCGCGGAGCGCGCGTTCGTCTTCGCCGATCGTCAAGTCCATCAGCGTGCCGGCCGGCTGCTCGGGAGTCCGATCGATCGCGCGATCCCGTTGCGGAGCACTTCGGAGCTGCCGGCATAGATCGTGTCGGCGCGCGAGTACATGAGACCCGCGAGCAGGTCCGCGTGCGCCGGCGCGCCAAGTCGCGGCCCCAGGAGGTCGGCCGTGAGGTCGAAGACCCGTTGGTGAGTCTCGCTCCAATGCAGCTTCGCGATCTCCGGCAGCGAGCCGAGCGGCGCACCGGCCTTGGCCGTCGCGAGGATCCGCAGGACGATGCTGTGCAGGAGGCGGGCCTCGAGCTCTGCGTCGACGAGGCGGGCGCGAACCACCGGATCCTCGTCGAGGCCGCGCTCGTGCGCGAGATCCCTCGCGTTCCCGACCTCCTGGCGAAGCCGCAAAGCACGCTGGACGAACGAGATGCCTCGTTCGAACGAGAGCGCATCCATCGCTATCTGCCACCCGCGGTTGACAGGGCCGATCACATCCTCCATCGATGCCACGGCATCATCGAAGAACACCTCGGCGAACTCGTCGTTGCCGGCGATCGTACGCAGCGGCCGGATCTGGACCCCCGGCTGGTCGGTCTCGATCAGAACGAGACTGATCCCGTCGTGCCGCGTGCTGCCGGGCTCGGTTCTGACGAGCGCATAGCAGTGGTCGGCGAACGAGGCCATCGTCGTCCACAGCTTCTGGCCGTTGATACGCATGACATCGCCGTCGATCGTTCCCCGCGTCCTCAGCGCCGCGAGATCGGAGCCGGCTTCCGGCTCGGAGAATCCCTGGCACCACACATTCGAGTGGTCGAGCATGGGGGGCAGATAGCGGCGCTTCTGGGCCTCGTCGCCATGTCGGATGATCATGTGTCCCAGGATCGCGATCGTGCTCGAGTTCATCGCGTCCGGCGCTCGAGCCGCGACCAGCTCCTCGAGCATCACGGCATGCTCCTCCAACGACAGACCGGCGCCGCCGTACTCGGTCGGCCACGCGGGCGCGGCCCATCCGCCGCGCGCCAGCTTCGCGCCCCAGCCGCGCCTGACGGCCGCGATCGCCGCGTCGTCGGCGTCCCTGCCGACACCCCGGTACTCGTCGGGCAGGTTGTCTCGCAGCCACGCCCGGAACTGCGGTCGGAACCGCTCCGCCTCGTCTGAGAACGTCAGGTCCACTGCGAGCGGTGCCGCACGCCCGGGCGAGCCTTCGAGGCCCGGTCGGCGAGCGTCACGAGGTCGGCTCCTCGCCTCCGTCGACGTTGATGTCGCGTGCGGTGATAAACGACGCGAGATCGGTGCACAGGAAGGCGCACAGACTTCCGATGTCCTCAGGCTCGCCGAGTCGCCCGACCGGCAGCTCCTTCCCGCGGGCGGCGATCCGAGCCTCGGGGTCCTCGATTCCGGCGCGCCGCGTCTGGCTCCGCAGGCGACTCGTGTTGATCGGGCCCGGGCAGATGGCGTTGACCGTGATTCCGAACGGCGCCAGATCGAGCGCCAGCGAGCGGGTGAATCCGAGTATCGCCGCCTTCGACGCCGAATAGGTGAAGTTGCGCCGGCGTCCGGCCTTTGCAGTAACCGAGGATATGTTGACGATCCGGCCCCACCGCTGCTCCCGCATACCCGGCACCGCGGCGCGGCTCATCAGGAAGGTCCCCCTGCCTGCCACGGCCAGGACCCGATCCCAGTCCGCGACGGCCACGTCGTCGATCTCGCCCCACTCACCGCCATGCGGGGCTGCCGCCACGTTGACGAGAATGTCGAGCTTTCCGAACGTGTCGACCGCGTGCTTGACCATGCGCTGGGCGTCTGCTTCCGAGCTCACGTCGCCCGTCACAGAATCCGCTTCTGCGCCCGAGGCGCGGAGGTCAGAGACAAGCGCGGGAAGGCCGTAGGTGGCGTGCGCCTCGAGCTCCGGGCCGAGGTAGTCGCCGCGCGCCCCGGACGGTTCGATGTCCGAAGCGATCACGGCCGCGCCCGCAGCCGCTAACACGCGCACGCAGCCTGCACCGATTCCGTTGGTCCGACCGCACCCGGTGACCAATGCCACTCGGTCCTTCAGCGGCGACGCCGGCCACAGCTCGGCCAGCCTCTCCTCTGTGATGAGCGCCATTTACTTAGCCCTTTCTTGTCTGACGATCGCACTCACGAATAGCGAGTCACACGTCTTTGCTAGCGGGGTGTGAAGACGACCGGGTACGACCGGTAAATACCGAGCTTGGTCGCCTCGCGCACGGGGGCACGGTCAGGGTCAGGCCGCGCGCCCTCCTTCATCAGGCACTGGAGCACCCGGACGAGGTTTCCTTGCGGCTCGTCTTCCGCGCCGGCGGCGACGTCTTCGTCCACGAACACCCCGGTCGTCGCTTTCTGACCCATGCACACGTGCCGGCCACCGCCGAAGCCGAAGCCATACGGGCGGGCACGCGGGCCTTCGCGGCGATCCGGGTTGAATTCGTCCGCGTCCTCTCCCCACACCGTCTTGTCCCGGTTGCCGGCGCGGTGCTCGAGCATGAAGTATTCACCGGCTCGAACCTCGCGCCCGGAGCGGAGCTCTAGGTCCTCGGTCGCGCGCCGAATCAGTCCGGGCTGGGTCGGATGCAGGCGGATCGCCTCTGCCAGCGCGGCCCGCACGAAGTTGAAGTCGTCGAGCCGAGATACGTCGTCGGGATGGGCGTCGAGCCACCGCGAGAAGTGCTCGACCGCGTGTGCGGTGGCCGCCGTCGACGAACTGGTCGATGCGGACAAGAAGACCTTGGACTCGCGCACGATCAAGCCCTCGTCGAAGTCTTGCGGGGGATGCATCAGATGGAGCGTGATCACATCGCGGGGAATCTCGGACTCTTCGATCTCGCCTCGTCGCCACGCGGCGATCAGCTCCTTACGCCGCTCCTTCGAGGGACCAACGAACTCCCGGTCGAAATCGGCCAGGGCCGCTTCGGCGCGGCGCATCACCGTATCGTGGTCCTCGTCGCTCCAATGCACGGTGGAGCCGAGCGTGAGCAGGCGAATCACCGCGAGCAACCGGGCGATTCGCTCCTCGCTGTCGACGTCGTCCAGCCCCACCAGCCGGCTGCCGAACCTGTACAGGAGCGTCCGGATCATCGGCACCAGGTCGCCGCGCGCCGGCTCGCCGGGAGGGGTCGCCGCCCGCACGTGTTCGATCGATTTCCTGAGGTCCGGAATCAAGACCTCGAGCTCGTAGGACGCCAGGGCGTCGCCTCGTACGAGCACGCCCATCGTCCGACGCCGCTCGAAGTGGGGAGGCCCGTCGAGCTCGGTCACAACTCCCCCATGGACGCTCTTGCTCTCAGCAAAGGCGCCTTGCTCGAACGACTTACCTCGGAGGACTTCGTCGATCTCGTCGTAGGACGTAAGCCGCACCATCTGCTCCACCGGCACGGCCTCTACCGCAACCTTTTGCATCCAAGATAGTATACATCTAAACGACGCATGGAGGTTGTAGCGGCATGCTGGTGAAGGTCGACTCCGACAAATGCCAGGGCACTGGATATTGCACGATGGTCAGTCCTGAGGTGTTCGAGCTCGGCGACGATGGCCTCGCCACCGTGCTCCAAAGCGCGGTCGACGAGTCTCAGCGCGAACTCATGCTCGAAGCACAGAACACATGTCCCACCCAGGCGATCACGGTCGAGTCCGAGTAGCGGGCTCGGCGCGACCGGACTGAGCGAAGCCACGTGGAAGCAGCAGGCATCATCGACATCATGGGTCACGCCGCGGCCCTGATCAAGGGCCTCGGCCGAGGGATGACGTTCGACTACGAGGAGTACCGGATCGCGACCCGGACCACGTTCAAATCGATCTTCAGGGGCAAGGTCCCGACCGCCGAGGAGCAGGAGAAGGCAGGCTTCCTCAGCCCGTATCCGAACGTCGGCGCCCTGATCGCCGACATGGACCGGCTGGGCTACGACAAGATCGTGGCATGCGCGACCAAGATGTGGTCGCCGTACTACCACTTCGACTTCATCATGGACTGTCCCGTCGGCGACCTCGCGGATGTCGTAGACGAATCGGGTGGTCGATTGATCGGCGCGACCAGCTACAACCCCTTTCGCATCGACGACAGCTTGCGTGAGATCGAGTGGGCCGTTCGCGAGCGCGGCTTCATGTACGTGTGGTTTCACCCGCTCTCCTATGGGCTCCCGCCCAACGACCGGCGTTTCTACCCCCTATACGCGAAGTGCAGCGAGCTCCAGATCCCGATCGGGCTCCAAGTGGGTCACTCCGCCGAGGTCTTGCCGAGTGAAGGCGGACGGCCGATGATTGTCGATGAGGTCGCGATCGACTTCCCGAACCTCAAGATAAATCTCTCGCACACCGGCTGGCCCTGGGTCGAGGAGTGGATCTCGATGCTGTGGCGACATCCAAACGTCTACGGCGACATCTCTTCTTACTATCCCAAAGGGTTGGACGAGAGACTCTTGCGCTTCATGGATAGCTCTCGGGGGCGCGACAAGGTGCTGTTCGGGACCAACAGCTTCAGTCTCGAGCGCTGTCAGCGCGAATTTCTCGAGATGGACTTCGACGAGCGGACCGTCAAGCGAGTGCTCCGTCAGAACGCGATCGAGTTCCTCGGGATCGACCAGCCGGGCTAGACCGCGCCGACCGGCTCCGGATAGACGTTGCCGAGCATCGCAAGAATCCGCTCTTCCCCGATGCTGCGCTGAGTGTCGGCTACTTTGATCAGTCGCTTGAGATCGTGCTCCACGAGCGCGTCGATCATCGCGTCGTGCTCGGCGACGATCTCGCCCTGCCGGGACCCGAACGAGTCGTAGAGATACAGCGAGCGGTAGGAATCCGAGATCTGCCACAGCCGCTCGACCTCGCGAACGATCAGGTTCAGGTTCGAGGGCACAAAGATGCGGAAATGGAACTGCCGGTTGAGCTGAATGACGTCGTGAACGTTGGCGCCCGCGTTCGCAGAGTCAATCGCTTTGTTGATCGCCCGCAGCTCGTCGATCTCCTCCGGTGGAAACTCGGGCAGAGCCCGGAAGATCAACGTCTCGAGTGCCTTGCGCATCGTGTAGATCTGACGTAGGTCGGCCACGCTGAACCGTGCCGTGAAATAACCCTGATTGGGTTGGTGGAGGACGAGCCCATCCATCTCGAGCGCCCGCAAGGCTTCGCGAACCGGGCTCTTACTCATCCCGAGGACAGCGGCAACTTCTTCCTGGCGGATCTGCTGCCCCGGATAGAGCTGCCGTCGGACGATCATATTGCGGACTCCCTCGATCGCCCGCTGCGTTTGCAGCTCGACCCCGCCGTCACTTTTCGAACGCGCCGGCTTGTTCATTCCGCCATCATAGCCGCGAAACGCGCATCGCATACGGTTTGGTAGGCAGAGTCTTGACGTGTCGGCGCGCGCCGGCGCCGGGTGCATCGGTGATGCTCCGTTCGAGAGGGACTCTGGCGATGACTCAGCTCTCGGCGGGGCCGCGCTGCACCGTGGGAAGCTCATCGGGGTCGACGGGCAGGTATGTTGGGGTCTCCGCCTGGTGCACGAAGCGCCATCCGTCGTCGGTCCGGCGAATGAGCATGGTCCACCAGCTGTTACCTCGATGCTCCAGATCCGATTCAACTCCGATCAGAGTCCAGGAGACGAGCAGCGTGGCCAGGGCAAGGTCCGGGGCCGGCTGTCGCAACGCGACGAGTCTCGAGTTCCACTCCGCCGAGCGCAGCCGGGCGCCGACCCGTCCGAAGTGGCGGCTCAGCTCATTCCACCCGATCACCGGTTCGCGGTATTCGTCGCCTATGTACACCGGCGAAAACGAGCGATCCCACAGCTCGGATATGGCATCGACGTCGAGCCGTGACCAGGCCTCGTCGTGCCTGCGGAGGACCTCCTCGATCTCCTCCGCGTTCTCAGCCACTCGCGCCGAGGATACCGAGTTGGATACGACTCACCTCGGGACTGGGGCGTCGATCCGATACAGGCCGGTGGCGTTCACAGACAGGATCTTGACCCTCTGCTCGGCTGTGAGCGCCGGCGAGAGGTCGTCGGGGCGCAGCCACGACCAGTACGGGTAGTTCGAGCCGTACATCAGGAGGTCCGCCTTGCCCATCTGCTCGAGCCACTCGTCGGTTGGGACCTCGCCGATCGGGCCCTCGAGGCCCGTACCGAAGCGGGCGTGATCGGCGAGGTACTCGCTCGGGTACTTCAGCACCCACGGCGTCTGGTCGCGGAAGGCGCGCCAGAACGTGTCGAGCCGCCACATCAGTGGGGTCAGGATGTCGATACCACCCTCCGGGAACACGAACAGCAACGCCGGAATCCGGCCGAAGACTCCTTCGAGGATGAGGTTCGTGAGATGGTGGAAGTAGTTGAGCGGCATGTATGCCGCGTAGTGCAAATACGTCCCGGCGTGGCCGGTGGCGGTCGGTGCGAACTCGAGCCCCGCGCCGCCGTTGATCGTGACGGCGACCGGAAGCCCACGCTCGGCGGCGACGTTCCAGAGCGGCTCGAATTGAGGCTTGCCGTATGGCTCGCGGGACTGCAGGGGGACGCCAACCTGGACCATCCGGGGGTGATCCGCCCACCGTTCGATCTCCGCGATCGCCCCTTCGACGTCCTCCGGGTTGACGCGGATCGTGCCGAGGAAACGCCCGCGTCCCGCGTCCGAATCGAGCCACTCCTTGGCGATCCAGTCGTTGGTTCCTGCACAGATGGCGCTGTTCAGGCGGCGGTCTGGGAGACTGCCCCGCGTTCGCGGGTTGAGGATCGCGACATCGACGTGACCCTCGTCGAACAGGTGGCGCGCGACCGTGGCCGGATCAGACCCCGGCTGACCGTCCCCGTAGAGCCGGGCGGCGTAATCCCCGTCGGGTGCCTGGTACCAGGATGACTCCATGTCCGGAATCCCGCGCGAGCGATACTCGGGCGGCAGATACGCGCGCATCGCCGCGTTGGAGGGGAAGAAAGGGTGGACGTTGATGTCGACGACGAAGTTACCGTCAATCATGTCCTGATCACCACCTGTCCGTTCTCCACATGTACCGGGTAAGTCCGGATGCCCTTCTCCGGCTTGGCGATTGTCTTCCCGGTCGCGAGATCGAATTCCCATTGATGCCAGGGGCAGCGGAGGATTCGCCCCTCGAGCACATAGGACATCCGGCTCGGACGAGATGAATCGGGCACGGTCGTGCCGTGAAGTCGTCCCAGGCACAATGGGCCGCCCTCGTGCGGGCAGTAGTTCGTGATCGCGTAGAGCTCGCCCTCGACGTTGTACACCCCGATCCCGAACTTCCCGACCGGGAGCAGCTTCGTCGACCCCGGTGGCAGCTCTTCGATTGGGCAGACGACCAAATCCCGAGCCATTCGAACAGAGAGCGCGAGGCCTGGCGGCCCTAGATCACAAGCTTGCGCTCGTGACCGGGGATGGCGGGCACGGTGTCAGGAAGCGAGAACCACTCCAGCGCGTTGCGGAACATGATGTTCTCACGAGCTTCCTTGGGGAAGTGAGTGGTCGCCCAAGTCGGATCGTCGTAGGTCCAGTGCGGATAGTCGGTTGAGAACATCAGGAAGCGACTCGACTCCATCCACTCGAGGTAGCGGATGTATTGCTTCGTATCGTCGGGGTCGTCAAGCGGCTGCGTGGTGAAGCGGATGTGGTCGCGGATGTAGTCAGAGGGCCGCCGCCGGATGTTCGGCAGGTCGCCCGGCCGACGCTCCCAATGCCGGTCCAGACGCCACAGCACGGGAAGGATCCACGTGAAATCGCCTTCCACGAACACGAAGCGCAGGTTCGGATGGCGTTCGAACGCGCCGTCGAGGACGAGGCTCATGACGTGGCTGACGAAGATCAGTGGCCAACCCGACATGAAGTCATGCCAGTGCGAGGGGTTCCCGACCGGGTAGATCGGCGTGTGCTCGAACGGACCGAGTCCAAAGATGTGCGTCGCGACCGGCAGGTTGTGCCGGCTGGCGGCCGCGTAGATCGGGTCGAGGACGGGATCGCCGAAGGAGATCCGGGCGCCCGGGCTCATGAGGACCTGGACGAAGTGGGGGTGTTCCGCCCAGCGCTCGATTTCGCGGGCGCCGGCGACCGGGTCCCGAGGCGTTACGCAGATCGACCCATACCAGCGTGAGTACGTGTTGTGCCGGTCCAGCCAGATATCCGCGAGGGCACCATTCGCGACCTGCATGTGCGCGTGCTCCTCCTGCGGATCGACGAAATGCCGACCCAGAGGCTGGAGGATGGCAACGTCGACGCCCGCGTCGACGATCAGCTGCTCAAAGGCAAAGTCCGGGTCCGAGCAGGCCGCACCACCTGACGGCGGCCTTGCGTCGTAGCGGTTGGCCGCCGCGTTGTAGTAATCGGGCGGGTCGTAATAGTTGGAATTCACCGAGACCCAATTGCTCTTTGCCCGCGCCGTCAACCTGCTCCGCCATGGCTCCTCCACGTACATCGCCATCTGCGCGGGTTCAAGCTTTCGGATAGCAGGATGAACGTCGGTGTCGACGACGCGGATCGCGACCCTCGACTCGACCTCTGGCTGAGTTGTCGAGACCGCTGCGCTCATCGGCAGAGAATACCAAATCGTATGCACCACCGACGCCGGTGCCGGGCGATCATGCCGGCGCCTCGACGGGGAAGCCGAGCCAGGCACAGAGCGCCTTGCCCATGATCAGATCGAGGTCGCTGCGAGTGACGAACGGCAGTTCCTCGGTGAACATCGTCACGGACTCGGCGTAGGTGCACGGGAGCCTGGTCAGGTCCGAGCCCCAGAACACACGCTCGGGTCCAAAGGCATCGAACGCCATTCGGAGGCCCTCGTGCGCGCCTCGGAAGGGATACGGCCCTGGAACGGACGTTGGCAGCGAGGTCGCCTTGACGGCGACGTTCGGGTACCGCCCGAGCGGCGTCAGCTGCGACACGGTCTCGGCTATGTCGTCGAACACGTGCCGCGGGCGCAGACCCAGATGGTCGACGACGATCCGCATGGTCGGGAATGCCGCGGCGGTTCGCCCGACCTCGGCCGGCAGGTCGGGCGCGTAGAGCATCACCGGAAGCCCGTTGTCGCTCGCCGCTTCCCACAGCCAGTCGAGTTCTTCGTTCACCAACATCGAGCGGAACGGTTCACGAACGCACGAGACCCGAACGCCCAGGACATCCGGGTTCTCTCGCCACTGGCTGAGCCGTTCGGTGGTCGTCGGTTGGTCCCCGACGTCGACCAGGCCCATCACGCGAAAGCGCTTGGGATATCGATGGGCTACCTCGAGCGAAGGGTCGTTGTTCGCCTCAACCTGTTTGGTCGCGAGCGGCACGATCACCGCTTGGTCGACGCCCGCGGCTTCCATCTCGGCGACCAGCGCCTCGGCGTCGATCCCGTTGACGTGCCCAGCGGGCTCGTCGACGTGCGGGGAGTGGACCTGAGCGTCACATATGAATAGACCGTCTCGCATGGGACCCTTCCTCGGCGGATTGACTATCCCGGTATCCTATATGGGATCCAATCGCACATGCGATGCCGGAAGGAGAGAGATGAAGGTATTGCTGATCGGCGGCGCGGGCTACATCGGTCGACCCCTGGTGGCGCTCCTGCGCGAGCGCGCGGACACCGTGTCGGCGGACATCCTGCCCGGGCCCGGAGTCGACGAGACCGTGGACATGCGCGACCCCGGTGAGGTGTACCGCCTGTTCCTCAAGACCAAGCCCGACGTCGTCGTGGTGACCGCGTACATGCTCAGCCGGGCGGCCGCGGCCGACCCGATTCGCGCGGTGCAGACGAACATCCTCGGCATGACCAACGTCTTCCAGACCGCCTCGGACCTCGGTACCCGGCGCGTTGTGTTCGCCTCGTCGGGGTCGATCTACGGCCGCAGCGTTGACTTCCCCGAGCAGCCGGTCAACGAGACGATGGAATGCCACCCGAGGATCCTGTACGCGAGGATGAAGCAGATCGACGAGTGGCTGGCCCAGCACTACAACGAGAACTTCGGGACCGAGATTGTCTCCTACCGGATCTCCGGCCCACATGGCCGCGGTAAGGCCACCGGTGGCCAGACCCCGTATGACACCGTCGTGGCGGCGGCCGCGAGCGGGGAGGAGCGACTCGTGCTGCCTTGGACTCCCGAGACGATGTTCCGTTTTATCCAGATCCAGGATGCGGCGGCTTCGTTCCTGCCGGTGATCCTTTCCGAGTCGCTCAACCATCGCATCTACAGCGCACCAGGGTTTGCGGTCTCGATCCGCGAACTGGCGGAGACGGCCAAATCGGTCGCCAACCTCGAGTGTGAATTTGCCGATCCGGGCCGCACGATCGAGTTCGTCGCTCGTATCGACTCGTCCAGGTACGAGGCGGAGTTCGACTTCCGACCTCGTCCCATGGCCGATTGGATGCGCGAGGAGGTCGGCATGGCTGCGCCGGCGGCCGCGTGAGAAGGAGGATGCCATGAAGCGTGTCACCGCAGGCAGGACGCCCGAAGGGCGCTCCTACGTCGAGTCGATCGAGGAGCTGCCGCCGGGCGAGTCGGCCACCGTTTACGACGGTGTCGTCAGTCTCGACGCCACCGTGCTGGCGGCGGAGCCCGACGAGGGGGCCAAGTTCCTCGAGCCGCCTGCCGGCGGCGCCAAGTGGCGCTTCGCGGTCCTGCCGCCCCGCGACAAGGACCCGAACCTGGGGGTCCCCGGGTCGCTGCGCGGGAAGCTCCACACCACGCGAACCGTCGACTTTACGTATCTGGTTGAAGGCGAACTAGTGCTGGAGCTCGACGAGGAGTCGGTCGAGCTGCAGGCCGGAGACTTCGTCGTCCTGAAGGCGGCCAATCACGCGTGGCACAACGTCGGGACGACGCCGGTCAAGCTCCTCGCTCTGCTCACGAATCCGGCCACCGGCTAGCGCCTAGCCCCCGAGGGCGGGCCGGCCGATTGCCGAGGCTCAGCGGCCCTGGTGGGTACCGCCGTTCAGGTGGATCACCTGTCCGGTCGTGAACCCGGCCAGGTCGCTGGCGAGCCACACCGCACAGGCGCCGATTTCACGTGGCTCGCCGAGGCGGCCCATGGGAACCGCGGCCAGTGTGCCTGGCTGCGCTTCTCCGGGGGAGCTCTTATCCCACTTTGCGGCCGTATTCGCCATCAAACCGAGCGCGATCGCGTTGAAGGTCACGCCCGATTGCGCTTCCTCGATGGCGATGTGGCGCAGCGCGCCCTCAATCCCCGCCTTGCCGGCGCCATACAGCGCCACTCCGCTGGGGATGCCGCGCGATCCACTACCAGACGAGATCTGGATGATCCGGCCAAACCCACGCTCGATCATCCCCGGCAAGACCGAATGGATCATGTACAGCGACCCGTAGATGTTGAGGTCGATCCACAGATGCCAGGTTGCGGGGTCGGAGTCCTTGAAACGGCCAAGGCGCGTCTTGCCGTCATCGACCCGGCCGGCGTTGTTCACGACGACGTCGATCTTTCCGAACTGCCGCTCGGCAGCGGCCACGCCCGCGCGGACCTCTTCGAGATGGGTGACGTCGAAGGGCACCGCGACCGCGCGGCCGCCGTTTCCGTTGATCTCAGCCGCAACCTCCTCCGCGCGGTCCGCGTGCAGGTCGTTTACCGCGACCGTCGCCCCGGCCACGGCGAGTGCCTCCGCGATTCCGCGGCCGACACTCTGCCCCGCGCCGGTGACGATGGCGACACGGCCATCAAGATCGAACATGGGTCGGATGCAGTCCGCCTAGTTTGCAGACGGCGGCGCTCCGAGCGCCTCGGTGTAGTAGCTCATGTCCACACGCTTGTCGTAGGCATATATCGGGTCGTTCGGATCGAAGCCCTGCAGCCCGTAGCTGTTCAGCACCTGAAGGCCCCGCTCCCAGTCCGCCTGGCTGATGTAGCCCTCGTAGGGGGCGATATAGATCTTGTCCGATTGGATCTGCTTGGCCAAGGTACTCACAGGCAGCGTCTGGTAGATGCTGTTCTTGTGGAGAATCGTCGCGACAGCTGTCGGATTAGCCGTGCGGATGAACTGGTTGACCGCTCCCATCCCCTTCAGGAATTTCACGACGGTGTCTTTCTTTGAGGCCAGATTGGCCGTCATTCCGAAATAGTCGACGTCGGTGAACAGCTGTGAGGTCAGATACTTCGCCCGGTCTGCCGCGTTCTCAGAGTTGACGAGCTGGTTGGCCTTGCCGGCGGCGATAGCTGCCTCCATGGAGTCGTTGACGCCGGTGGCAGCATCAGCACGACCTGTCGACACGGCGCCGATGATCTCGGGGGTGCCGCTGAAGACCACCAGCTTGCAGCCGAGTCCGAGGGTCTTGTTGAAGTAGCTGGACGTGCCGTAAACCGACGATCCCTGCGTCAGGGTGGCGATCGTGCACGGCTTCTTTGCCTTCAGCTGAGCAATTGAGGTGATGCTCTTGGCGGTGTACAGATTGGACGCAAGGCCAAGGCCGGTACTACCGTAGATGACGGTCGTGGACTTACCCGCCTTCGCGTACTGCAAGGGAGCCGCCATGCCCAACTGGCCGATGTCATCTTGCCCGGCCACCACGGCGGGGCCCGTGTTGCTCCCCAGGCCCGTGTTGATGACGACGTTCACTCCCGCCCTCTTGAAGAAGCCGCCTTCGACTCCGATCACGATCTGGGAGCCGATCGCGGCCTGCGCGACGGGCAACGCGACCCTGAATGTGGGTAGGGACCCACCCGAACTAGACGATTGTCCGGCACCCGAGCTGCCCGAGGTGGTTGCTGCCTGGGATGTGCTACTCGAACTGGAACCACAGCCCACACACGCCAATCCCAACAGCAGGATTGCCGCGAAGGCAGTCGGGTTGACCATCTTGCGAGACATCGTTTGAGTCCTCTCCTCTTGTTGCGCGCCCCGGGAGGGGTCACTGAACTAGCGCGTCGATCAGCGCCGCGCTGGTGACCGCGTGTGTCAGAGAATGCACCTAGTCAACAAGCCCAGACTTACCGGACCGTCGACATTGAAATCGGCTTCGCCAAACAGGCAACCCTTTGAGGGGGTTGCACACGATATAGGATGCTATAGGATATATCGAGAGCGTGTCAAGCGTCAACGATGCGCTGTCGGCGGAGCCGTCGATCCGAAGGAAGAACGGACATGACGTACGTCATTACGGAACCGTGCATCGGCGTCAAGGACGCGTCGTGCGTGGAAGTGTGCCCGGTCGATTGCATTCACAGCGACGACGAGGCCGAGCAGTACTTCATCGATCCCGAGGACTGCATCGATTGCGCCGCGTGTGTCGAACTGTGTCCGGTGGACGCCATCTATGCCGACGATCAGGTTCCGGCGGAGTGGGCTCGGTTCACCGAGACGAACGCCGCCTATTTCAAGAGGTGACGTCGTCGGCGGCGGTCAGTGCTTGTGCTCGGCTTGGAACGCCTCAGCCTCGTTGAAGCCGGAGATCTCTTCCCACTCGTCGGGCTGTGCGATCCGGTCGAGCAGATGCGCGATCGAGCCCTCGGTCAAGAGCTCCCGTCCGAGCTCCTGCACAGTACGCAGGACCCCGAGGGTGAACAGGTTGGGGACGATCACCAGGCTGAAGCCCAACTCGCCGAGGCGGGCGACGGTGAGCTTCGGTCCGTCGCCGCGGACCGACATGTTGTAGATCTGTGGGACGTCCGGGAACTCGCGCCCGATCGTCTCGACCTCGTTCGGCGTCATACCTAGCACGAACAGTCCGTCGGCGCCGGCGTCGATGTACGCGTGCGCGCGCGCGAGCGTCTCCTCCACACCGTGGCTCCGGAGTGTGTTGCACCGGGCGAATAGCAGGAAATCGGGATCGTCCCGGGCGTCGAGCGCGATCTTGATCCGGTCGGTCATGACCTCGATCGGCGCCGCATTGGAGCCGAAGTCATGAGTGCTCTTGTCGGCCTCGTCCTCGATGTGGAGCCCGGCCGCGCCAGCCTGCTCGAACTGGCGGACGCACAGACGCAATGTGAGGGGACCTCCGAAGCCCGTGTCGGCGTCGACCATGAGTGGCAGCTCGGTGGCCTCGGTGATGCGGGCAACGACCTCGACTCTTTCGCTCAGCGAGGTCAGCCCAAGGTCTGGCCGCCCGTACATCATTACCGAGATGGCACTGCCGCCTGCATATAGGGCCGGGAACCCCTCGGCCGCGAGGATCTTCGCCGCCATCGGATCGAAGACGCCCGGCGCGACGACCGGGGCCTCGGACGCCATCAAGGTTCGAAGCCTCCTACCAGCTGAGCTCACGAGCTGCCATTCGAGTCGTAGTTCTCATCGGGCCAGTGGTTCCAGAAGATGCGGCTCTCCGAGAATGACCGGTCGGCAGGCTTGAAGTCCACCCCGACGGTGTACGCCACCGGGAACAGCCCGGCCGGCGTGAACTGAGGCGGAATGCCCAGCAGCTCGGCGAGCTCGTCCTCGCAATGAAGTGCGACCGTGGTCCAGGTGCTTCCGAGCCCGCGACTGCGCAGCGCGAGCATGAAGCTCCACACCGCCGGCACGATCGATCCCCAATGGCTCGCCTGTTGGAACGTCGTCTCGCGGCCGCCGAAACGGCTCCAGAAAGCCGGGACAACCAGGACCGGCACCTTGCCCATGACGTCGACCAGCGGATTGACGCGCTTCTTGTGCAGGTGGTTCCCGCTCAGGTTGACGGGCTGGACGGCTCCGTCGACCGGGAAGATCTCTCGCTGCCTCCGATAACCCTCGTTGTAGATCTCGCCGACCTTGGCTCGAGTCTCGGGATCGTCGATCAGCACCCAGCCCCAGTTCTGCGCGTTGCTCCCCGTGGGGGCCTGGAAGGCGAGCCGCAGGCATTCTTCGACGACGCTCCGCTCGACGGGCCGGTCGAGATCGAGCCGGCGGCGCACGGCGCGCGTCGTCGTCAGGAGCTCGTCGATCGTCAGCGGGAGGACTGCGTGTTCGGTCGTGGACATGGCTCAAATCGTATATCAGATCGCATACCAATTGTGTAACATCGGTGTCAGTCTTGGCCACCCACCAATCAAACGAGTGGAGCGCGCAGCCGTGACTAGGTATCGAGTGGCCGCGCTCGCCGAACTCAGGCCCGGGACGCTCACGCGCTGCGACCTCGACGGCACCGCGGTCTGCGTGGTTCGGCTCGTGTCCGGCGAGGTATGCGCCGTCGCCGACACGTGCACGCACGAGGAAGCGAGCCTGAGCGAGGGGTTCCTCGAGGGCGCTGCGATCGAGTGTCCGTGGCACAGCAGCGTCTTTGACGTTCGCACCGGAGAGCTGCTCGGACCGCCGGCAACGGAGGCGATCGCGACATTCCCAGTCGTCGTCGACGGCGATGACGTCTGGTTGGAGGCCGCGGCGACGGCGCCGTGATCAGTCCATGACCGTGGCATCAACGCTCCCTGACGGCTGGATCGAGATCACCGACTACCGAGAGGCGCTCGAGGTCTATCGCTCGCCCGCCATCGGCGCCAACCCGGGAAGCGAGACCGATGAGAAACAGTTCCGCGGCGGGACAGTGATTCGGATCGACGGTCCCGAGCACCACACGCGCCGGCGAGTGATGAACCAGCTGCTGAAGCGGGACGGGCACGCGTGGTTCCGTGAGACCGCGCTTCATCCGGCGGTCCGCCGCAACCTCGATTCGCTCCTCGGGCGGCCTGGCCCGGATGGTGCGGTGCGGACCGATCTGTTGTCGTTCGGCAACCGGCTGAACATCGAACTGGCGGCTGCGGTTGCGGGCGTCGACGGCGCCGAGGACGAGCAGACCGCGCAGGCCCTGCTGCGGATCAATCAGGTGATCGCGTTGGCCGCGTCGCAGACGAACCTCGAGCTCCTCTACGGGATCCCGAAGGAGGGCTTCCTCGAGCCGGCACTGGAAGCCAAGCGCGAGTTTCAGGAGCGGTTCTTCAATCCCTCGCTGGAGCGGCGCCGTCGCCTGCTCGAGGACGTCGCCGCCGACCGCCGCCCGGAGTCGGATCTCCCCCAGGACGTGATGACGCTGATCGCCGCGCATGCGGATCCGAACTGGGTCGACGACGGTGTGGCGGTCCGCGAGATCCTGCTCGTGATGCGGGCGGTCGTGAGTAGCAGCACTCAAGCGATGCTGTGGACCGTTGAGGACCTCAACACGTGGCTGCCCGAGCATCCCGAGGACGAGGCGCTGCTCACTGACGACGTCTTCCTGATCGGGGCCATCAACGACAGCCTTCGCTTCCACCCCGCGAACCCGGGTTTCATCCGGGTGGCGCTCGACAACGTCACGCTGAGCACCGGCCGCCGTCTAGAGCGCGGCCAGATGATCGCGATCCGCGCAGACGAGGCGGCCCGCGACTCCACCCTGTTCGGCGAGGACGCCGACCGGTTCAATCCCCGCCGGCAGGTGGGCCCGGGTGTGTACCCGTACGGCCTCGCATTCGCCAGCGGCCGACACATGTGCTTCGGGCTCCCACTGGTCGTCGGTAACCGCGGCATGGACGGAATGCTCGTCCACACGCTCAAGGCGCTGTACGGCGCAGGCATGAGTCCCGACCCGGAGCGCCAGCCCACGCTCGTCGAAGGCCTCGCACAGGAGCGCTTCGAGAGCTACCCGGTCGTGTTCGCTACGGCGTCGTGAACCCGCCGTCGAGCATGATCGCCTGGCCGTTGATCGAGCGTCCGGCGTCGGACGCGAGCAGCACGCAGGCCGCCGCGACCTCGTCGGGCTCGATCAGCCGGCGTTGAGGCGTCAGAAGCGGCCGGGTCGCTTCCTCCCGGCTCCGGCCGGTCCGCTCGATGATCGATTGGACCGTGGCCTCGGTCAGCGGCGTGTTGACGTAGTGAGGGCAGACGCAGTTGAAGGTCAGTCCCTGCCGGGCGTACTCGGCGGCGAGTGCGCGCGTCAGACCCAACAGCCCGTGCTTGGCGACGGTGTAGGCGGAGATGTACGGCAACCCGATCCGGGCGGCCACCGACCCGATCGAGATGACGGCGCCCGACCCGTGCTCGAGCATGCCGGGCACGGCGTGCCGCGTCATAAAGAACGGCCCGTCCAGGTCAACCGACAGCGTCCGCCGCCACTCCTCAAGTGACAACTCAGTGAACTTGGAGGAGCTCGCGATCCCGGCCGAGTTCACGAGGATGTCCAACCCTCCCAACCGGTCACGGCACTCCTCCACGACCTCGCGGCACCGCCCGTCATCGGTCACGTCCAGGGTCAACGCGATCGCCCCCTCACCGCAGGCGCGAGCGACCTCATCGATCTCGTCGCCGGTGCGGGCGGCCACAGCGACCGTAGCCCCTTCCCGTGCGAACCGCAACGCCACCTCGCGGCCGATCCCCCGGCCGCCACCGGTGACGAGCGCCACTCGCCCGGCCAGGACCGCCGTCACTCGGTCTCAGGACTCCTTGCCGGCCGGCGCATGGTCGCCGAACGTCCAGTGCTTGCCGCCCGCGTCGGCCACGTACGTGGGCGCCGAGTGCTCGCGCTGGAACTCACGGGCGGCGTTCAGTCCGACCACCTCGTCGACGAGCGGCACGGCTGCCGTCTCGGCCAGTAGGTGCGCGATCGAACCCTGCTCCTGGATTTCGCGGAGCATGCGGTCGGCCTGCGCCACCTGCGCGAACAGGAACAGGTTGGGGACGATCACCAGGCGATAGCCCATCGTGCGGATCTCGTCCAGGTGCGCCCGCGCTTCGATCCCTCGCACCGTCCAGTCGTAGATCAGCGGCACGTCGGGAAACGCTTCCGAGATCTCGGTCAACTCGTCCGGCGTTCCGGACAGTCCGGTGAACACCCACAGCCCATCGGCGCCGGCGTCGACATACGCGCGGCAGCGATCGAGCGTCGCCTGCATGCCCTCGGCGCGCAACGCATCGGAGCGTGCGAACAGCATGAAGTCGGGGTCGGTCCGGGCCTCGAGCGCAACCTGCAGCTTCTCGCAGAAGCGCTCGACCGGGATCGGCGTCGATCCCTGGGCGTGCTTGCTCGCCCCTGCTTCGTCCTCGAGATGCACGCCGCCCAGGCCCGCCGCCTCGAACTCCCGCACGCTTCGCGACACTGCGAGCAGATCGCCGAACCCCTGGTCGATGTCGCCCAGGACCGGGATCGATGCGGCGCCGGCGATGTTCCGGACGACATCGCGGATCTCGGTCATCGTGCTGAGGCCCATGTCCGGGCGGCCGTAGACGACGGAGGAGATGCCGCTGCCGCCGGCGTAGATCGCCGCGAAGCCGGCGCGCTCGATGAGGCGAGCCAGGAGCGGATTGAAGGCGCCGGGTGCGATGACAGGGGTGTCAGACTGAAGCGCTTCGCGGAGCCGGCGGCCGGGAGACGTCGCTTGAGAGGCCATGTCAGACCTGAGCGCTGACGTTCAGCCGATACCAATCGGCCGCGTTGCCGGAGAGAAACGCTTCGGCGTCCTTGGGGTTGATCCCGCGTACGGCGTCGTCCGGACGCAGCATGTCCCAGGACGGATAGTTGCTGGCGTACATCTGCTCGCCCGCGACCCCGGCTGCGTCCCAGTAGCGCGCCTTTTCCGACTCGTCGGTCGGCCCCTCGGTGGAATGCGCGATGTAGCGCACGTTGCGATGCGCGTAATCGATCGGCGAGAGCTTGACCCAGGGCGTTCGATCGCGGGTTGCCCTCCACGTTTCGTCCATCCGCCACAGCAGCGGAGCCACGATGTCGCCCATCCCGTCGGCGAAAACCACGCGGATGTCGGGCAGCCGCTCGAACACGCCCTCGGCGATGAAGCTACACAGGTGGTAGAAGCCGTTGTACGGGAGGAACGACGTGTACTCCACGTAGTGGTGGAAGTAACCGACCGGGGACGGAAACATCTCGGTCCCCGTGCCGCCGTCGGCATGGATGGCCACGGCAAACCCGGCGTCGACCGCCGCCTCCCAGATCGGGAAGTACTGGCGCTGCCCGTATGGATTGTGCGATTCCAGTGGCACCACGACCTGGACGACGTTCGGATTACCCTTCCACCGACGGATCTCGTCCACCGCCTCGGTAGGGTCGCTGGGGTTGACGCGGATGCTGCCCTTGAAGCGATCGTGCCGGTTCTCGAGCCAGGTGGCGGCCAGCCAGTCGTTCGTCGCCCGGCAGATCGCGGTCCCGAGATCGATGTTCGGGAGGATCCCGCGGGTCAGCGGTACCAGGACCGCGAGGTCTATGCCGAAATCACCGAACAGGTGCTCCGCGACGAGTTCCGGATCTGACGCCGGCGGTCCCTTTTCGGGCCACGTGAAGTCCGCATAGTCGCTCTCGGGCGGGGGATAGTAGTAACGGTCATGGTTGGGGAAGCGCTCGTGGGCGAGCGGCTCCTCCATGTATGCGCGGATGTCGTCACTCGCTTTCACCATCGGGTGCGCGGCGGCGTCGATGACCATCATGCCGTCACCTCCTTGAGCTCCTTCGGCACCTGACTCTCGGGTACCTCGAGGTAGACAGTGCCGTCCTTGAGCTCGACCTTGTAGCTCCGGACGCCCTTCTTCGGCTCGAGCAGCGTGCTGGCCGTCTTGATGTCGAACTCCCAGCCATGCCAGGGGCACCTCAGGATCTCGCCCGGCCGTTTCCACTCGAGCTCATACGGCCGGTCCGTCGCCTCAGTGGTCCCTGTCACCCAGCCCTGGCACAACGGCCCGCCCCGATGGGGGCAGTAGTTCGTGATCGCGTAATAGCTTCCGGCGACGTTGAAGATGCCGACGCCGAACTTGCCGATCGGGGCGATCAACTTCTCGCCCGGCGGAAGATCCGCCTCGTTGCACACCGGGACGAGTGCCAACTCAGACAGGCTCCACGAGCCGGGTCGACGGCAGGTCGTAGAACTCGATCGCGTTTTGCGACATGATCCGCTCACGGCCGCTCTCCGGCAGGTGCCGTCTCACCCACTTGGGGTCATCCGCATCGTGGTGCGGGTAGTCGGTCGCGAACATCAGCGACCGGTCGACGTCGAGCCAATCGAGAAACGGCTTCAGCTGGTCCGCGTGCGGGGGCTCCTCCCAGGGCTGTGTCGTCATCTTCACGTGCTCGAAGAAGTACTCCGAAGGTGCCCGCTTGACCCACGGCACCTCGCTGCCGAGCGCGCGCCACTGCCGGTCCAGACGCCAGATGAACGGTGCGAACCACGCCATCCCGCCCTCGATCGCGGCCACCCTTAGTTGCGGGAACTTCTCGAACACGCCTTCGAAGATCATGCTGGCGACGTGGGCGGCCTGGTACAGCGCGAGCGCAGGATGGGTCTCCACGTAGTACGCGGGGAAGCCGGCGGGGGTCAATAGCCCCATCCCTGGCGCACGGAGGGGATGGAACCCGATCACCATGCCGTTGCGCTGAGCCGCCTCGTAGATCCCGTGGAACTGCGCCGCCCCGAGCGGTACCGGAGTCGTCGGGCGGGCCAGCACCTGGACGAAGTACGGGTGACCCGCCCAGCGCTCGATCTCGGCCACGGCCAACGACGTGTCGCTCATGCAGATCGACAGAGTCCCGCGCCACCGGCCGTCCGAGTTGTGCTCGTTGAGCCACACGTCGGCCAGCCAGTCGTTGACCGCCGCGCAGCCGGCCGCTTCGTGCTCTGGGTTCGCGCGCGGGCGCGCGACGAGCGGGATTAGAATTCCGAAGTCGACTTCGTTGTCGTCGAGCAGTTGCTTGCGGGCGAACGCGGGGTCCGTTCCGGGCGCCCCGCCGGCAGGGGGAGTGGCGTCGAGCCTGAGTCCGTTCGCCCCACCGAGTGGATAGATCATGTTCGACTGGCTGCCGCCGTATGCCTTGCGCTTCATCTCGCGGCTTCGCCACGGCTCCGCCATGTATTCGAGCAGGACCTTCGGCGAAGTGACGCCCGGATGAACATCGGTGTCGACCACCTTGACCGGCACGCGCACGCGTTCAATTGCCGGCGCAGAACTCTCGATCACGCTCATTTCCCGTCTCCTATCCCGCTTGTCGGCTACCCGACTCGAGCTTGCGAACGGATTGTATCCGATTTTGGATATTCGCGCTGCCGAAAGCGCTGCTCGACACGGACATTATAGATCCATTATCGTATACGATGTGGCCGTAACGATTCTTGTCCCGGGCATTCAAAGGAGCAGATTGGGATGACGGCGACTAGCGCCGAAAGGGTTCCGGTCCGCCTGGTCGACTGCGATGTTCACCCGGTCCCGCGGTCGCCCCAGGAATTCCGCGAGCATATGCCCGAGCCGTGGCGGAGTCGCGGCGTGCCCGACACCCGGCTGGCCATGACGGTCCGAGCTCCGTACTCGAATCCCGGCCCCGGCACTCCCCGACGCGGGGACTCGGAGCCGCCAGGCGGGGGCCCCGCCTGTTCGGATCCGGACTTCACCGCCGAGCAGGTGTTCGGAGAGGCCGGCGTCGACCTGGCCATGCTGCTCCCGCTTTCGATCCGCGGCATGACGAACCCCGAGCACGAGCAAGCGCTGTGCTCGGGCCTCAACAATTGGCTCGACGCGACGTGGCTCGGCGAGTACAACCGTTACCAGCGGTTCTACGGGGCGCTCCGGGTTTGCGCGGAACGCCCCGATCTTGCGGTGGCCGAGATCGAGCGCTGGGCGGGTCACCCGTTCTTCAAGCTCGTGATGCTCGCCCCGTACCCGATGTCGCCGCTCGGTCAGCTGCAGTTCCACCCGATCTACGAGGCCGCCGCCCGGCATGGGCTCGCGATCGGAATACACGTGAACCGCTGGATGGCCATGCACAACCTGAGCCCGGTCGGCTTCCAGTCGTACTTCCTCGAGCACCAGGTGACGTACCCGTTCGTGTATCTGCCGCATCTCGTCAGCTTCCTTGCGGAGGGCGTGTTCGAGAAGTACCCCGATCTGCGGCTGAGCCTGATCGAGGGTGGCTTCACGTGGGCACCGCCGATCCTCTGGAGGCTGGACAACCTGTGGGAGGAGTTCCACGAGATGCCCCTCCTCAAGCGGAAGCCGTCGGAGTACGTGCACGAGCACGTCCGGTTCACGACCCAGCCGATGGACGAGCCGACGTCGAAGTCGGAGCTGACAAGCGCGCTGGAGGCCATCGACGCCGGCCGGACTCTGATGTTCTCCACCGACTACCCGCACTACGACTTCGACGACCCGCCTCGCATCCTGCAGAAGCTGCCCAAGTCCCTGCGGTCGCGCGTCGCGTACGAGAACGCGGTCGAGTGGTACTCGCTCCCGGCCGAGCGGCCGACCGGTCCCGGCGACGTGCTGCCGATGGACCGTCAGGAGCTCGTCGCGCCGGCATGACCAGGATCCGGGTCGGGAGGGTCGAGGACCTGCCGGTGGGTGCGATGAAGGTGGTCCCGTACAAGCGGCGTGGAATCGCGGTCATCAACGTCAAGGGCAAGCTCCATGCGATCAACAACTCGTGTCCGCACCAGGGTGCGCCCCTCGCCTCGGGCGTCCTCACCGGGATGACCGTCCAGTGCGGCCCGTACGAGACCGAATGGGAGCGCGAGGGCGAGATCCTGCGCTGCCCCTGGCACCGGTGGGAGATCGACGTGGTCACCGCCACCACGATTACCGAGCCGCACCAGAAGGTGCCCTCCTACCCGGTTGTGGTCATCGACGGCGAGATCTTCGTCGAGGTGACCGAGCGGCGCCCGGCGGCGCTTGTGGGATGACGTCATGATCGTCGACGCGGCCGTACATCCGACGATCAGCGATGCGGAGCTCCGCGACCTGATGCCACGGCCCTCCAAGTACCTGCCGTTCGCCGGGCCCGAGCGTTACCTGTATCCGGTTCCCGGCGGCGAGTACGCCGCAGGCGCGCGCGACAACGTGGCCACGCCGGCGGCGTCGGACCCGGAACGCGTCGCGCACGTCGTGTGCGAGGAGGCCGGAAGCGACGTGGCGATCCTGGTCCCGCTGACACGTGGCATGCAGCAGGACGTCGACCTCGGCAGCGCGATCTGCGCGGCGATCAACACCTGGCAGTCGGAGCGCTGGCTGGCCGACACTCGCTTCCGAGGCAGCATCCGCGTGAACCCGCAGGACCCCGCCCGGGCGATCGCCGAGATCGAGCGCTGGGGCGACGACGACCGCTTCGTGCAGGTCGCGGTTCCGGCGCAGTCACTCGCGCCGTACGGACAGCGGCCGTACTTCCCGATCTGGGAAGCCGCGGCCGGACACGACCTGCCGGTGCACATCCAGCTCGACGCCGCGGCGGCGGTCGAGTTCTGGCCGACCACGACCGGTTACCCCACGCATTACTCGGAGTTCGCGACGATGCAGCCGCTAAGCGGCCTTTACCACATGATCAGCCTGATCGCGGAGGGCGTGATGGAGAGGCTTCCGCGGTTGAAGATCGTCTGCGGGGACGGCGGTCACGATCTGTTGGGACCGACGTTGTGGCGCTTCAACAAGAGCTGGCGTGGCCTGCGCATGGAGGCGCCCGGTGCAGCTCGCCCGCCGGGCGACTACGTTCACCCGCGCGTGCGATTCCTGTGGCACCGATGGGAAGGCGCAGCCGACCCCGAGCAGCGCGCCGCATGGGCGCAGGCATGTGAATCGGAATCGCTCATGCTGTACGCGGGTAACTATCCCTATTGGGACTTCGCGACCCCGGGGGACGCGGTCCGGCTCGGACTGACGCCGAGGGTGCTCTCGGGGAACGCGATCGAGTTCTATGGCAGCCGGCTGGCTGAGGACCCCGTTCGCGGCCAGGGCTAGCGTCGCGCGTCCATTCACATGAAGTCCGACGGCCGATTCACACTGGCGGTTACCGGTGACTCCACCGTCAATATGCGGATCTCGGCCTGTCAGGATCCGGGATTCCTGTCCCTGATCGACCTCGTTCGCGGCGCCGACGCGGCCTTCACGCACGTCGAGGCGACGATGCACGAGTTCGCCGGTCCGGAACTGTACCCGGCGGCCGAGGGCGGCTGGGTCTGGATGCGCTCTCCTTCGTTCGCGGCCGACGAGTTGCGTTGGGCCGGCTTCGACATCGTGTCTCTGGCGAGCAACCACTCGCTCGACTACTCCTACGGCGGGCTGTTCGCGACGTGGAAGGCGCTAGCCGCCGCCGGCCTCGTCCACGCCGGGACTGGGCGCAACCTGGCCCAGGCCCGCGCCCCCGTATACCTCGACACGCCGAAGGCGCGGGTTGCCCTGATCTCGATCTCGGCGACTTTCCCCAGCTGGGCTCGCGCCGGTGAGCAGCGACACGACTTCCCGGGCCGGCCACGGGTTAAACCCGCTCCGTTGGCACTACGCCGGGGACCGCGACTGCCTCGACGCGGTCCGGCGCGTCGCCGTCCAGCTGGGGTGGTGGGTCACCGAGGATGACCGAAATTTGATCATCCATCCGCCCGGCATTCACAACTCGTATCAGCGCATGACCCTCTCTGACGACCCGCAGCTGACGATGGTCGCGGACGAGGATGACGTCGAGGGCAATTTGTCCTCGATCTGTGAGGCACGCCGCAGCGCGGATGTCGTGATCGTTCAGCTCCACAACCACGAGTGGGACCCGGTCTCGAACTCGCTCGCGGTCCCGCCACCGTTCGTGTCCACGTTCGCGCGCGCCGCCATCGACGCCGGCGCCGGCGTGTTCGTGGCGCAGGGCTCACACGCGCCGCTGCGTGGACTCGAGCTCTATCGCGGGCGACCGATCCTGTACGACCCGGGTGACTTCATCAAGATGGGGCGCACGATTCCGCTGCAGCCGGCCGACTTCTACTTGCGCCCCGACTACAGCCCCGACGCGCGGAGTGCCACCACGTTCGGCGAGGGGCTGGCGGCCAAGGCGGCAGCCGACCGCCCGTTCAATCCTCCCGCCGCTTACTCGAAGGAGCCGGGCGTCGTCGTCGCGCTGTGTCATTTCTCGAGCGCGCTCGAGTTCCAGGAGCTCGAGCTGGTTCCGGCGTCGTTCCTGTCCGCGCCCCGGTCGGCGCTCGGAGCCCCGACGCTCGCGGCCGGGCAGGCCGCAGAAGCGGTGCTCCGCCACCTCCAGGAGCTCTCGACGCCGTTCGGTACCGAGATTGGCATCGAGGACGGCCGCGGGCGGTTGCTTGCTGCCGACCTCGCGGCGACATGAGGGTTCTGGTCACCGGCGGCAGCGGCACGCTCGGCCAGGCCGTCTGTTCTCTGCTCGTGGGCGCCGGGCACTCGGCCGTGGTCTTCGACCTGTCACCGCCCGAGGCGATGCGTGAATTCGACTTCGAACGGGGCGACATTCGCGACGGACTTCGGGTACTCGATGCCGCGAGGTCCGCGGGCGCGGAAGGGATCATCCACCTGGCTTCGCTGCTGACGATGGAATCCGGCGCCGACCCGGTGGGAGCCGTCGCGATCAACTCTGGTGGCATGGTCAACGCGCTCGAGACGGCGCGGATCCTCGGCATCCGTCGCTTCGTCTGGGCCAGCTCGGCAGGGGTGTTCAAGGACTACCCGAGACACGCGCCGATTGGCAACGACGCCCCTTACCGTCCGCAAACGGTCTATGACGGCACCAAGATCCTGAACGAGATGCTCGCGCGGCACTACCACGACCGCTTTGGGCTGGAGACGGTCGGACTGCGGTTTCCGACCGTGCTCGGCGTCTTCAAGCAGCGGGGACGGAGTGGCATCGTCAGCCGCGAGCTCGTCGAGAAGCCGGTCCGGGGAGAGACCGGCCGCCTTCCGTTCGGGTCCGGCGGCGCCAACTTCCTGTGGGTTGAGGACGCCGCCGGGGCGCTGGTCGCGGCGTTGACCGGGCCCAAGACGGCTTCACGGCACTTCAACGTCAGCGGCGACATCAGGTCGCTCGACGACGCGCTTGCGATCACCAAGTCGCTGGTTCCGGGTGCCCGGATCGAGCTCGGCGAGGAGGTCTGGGTACGCGACGCGAGGCTCGAGGACGACGCGATCGAGCGCGAGCTCGGGTTCCGCTCGACGTGGAAGCTCGAGGACCAGCTGCGCGCGCTCGTCGAGCGGACGCGGGAACGAGTTCAGCCGGCAAACACCGCCGGGTAACTCGCGAACCGGAAGGCCGCGATACCGCTCACGCGACTCGGTTCTCGCCCGGGATCGGGCTGCATGCCGGCCGCGTACAGCCGCTTGAGGATGTAGAAGAGGCTCCCGTCGACGCCGTCGGCGCCCATCACGAGCGGCAGCCCGAAGCACATGTGTGGACCGCTCGCGAACGAGAGACCGAACGCGTACGTGCCGGGCGCCCCCTGCCGGCGGGGGTTGAAGCGGTCGGCATCCGGCCCGAAGACCGACGGGTCGCGGACGGCGATGCCGGCTCGGATCACGAGGTGCTCGCCCTTGTTGATCTGGCGTCCGGTGCTCAATGTCAGATCCTCGAGGGCGTAGCGCGCGAAGCCGGGCTGCGAGGGGTAGAGGCGGAGTGCGTCGTTGACGGCGCCCATCAGGAAGTCCTCGTCGGCCAGCAGGGGGCGATCCTCCGGATGCTCCTCGAGCCAGCGCCAGACCTCGTCGATCACGCGAAGCATGGCCTGGGTGCTGCTGCCGACGGTGGCGCGCATCACGAGCAGCGTCTCCCGCAGCGCGAGGCTCTCGTCGGACCAGCGCGGATCAACGCGCGCGGCGACGAGCGTCAGGAGGTCTTTGGGCAGGTCGTCCTCGTCGAGGCGCCCGGCCTCGACGTCCTCGAGCAGGCGTCGCCGGCGCTCGAGCGACGGCCGGAAGAAACGCTCCTCATACTGCGCCTTGGCCGCCTCCCCGGCCGCCAGCACGGACTCGTCGGGGGGGACGTCGACGTAGAGCGCCTCGACGTTCGTCTGAGCGGCCGCCGTCCCGACCGCCGAGGTGAGCGCGAGCAGCTCGTCGGCGGCGTCCTTGGTGTCGACCGCGTCGATGCCCGCGAGCGTGGCCGCCATCTGAGCGTGGAGCCTGAACCCGAATGGGACCAGGTCGGCTCGGACCGTCCCATCGGCGTCGCGGTCCCGGAGCAGGGCCTCCAGGTTGCGGTTCACGGCAGGATGGAGGGCCCGTTCCCGGAACCAGGCGTGCCCGTTCCGCTTGAGCAGCTGATTCATGGCCCGCCGACGGTCGCGGTGCTCGATCCCGTCGATCCGGATTGCTGTGCCGGCCCTGAAGCGCTCGTCGGCGGGACTGCTCCGATTGGCGCCCACCTTTGGCGAGCGGAAGACCTCGAGCGCCTCGCGGTAGTCGGTGATCTCCACCCAGCCCGGGGGCAGGTCGATGTCCCGGACCGTCGTCTCGGCCAGGGTGGCAGCTCCGGGGTCTGCGGGCGCGCCGGTCAAGGCTCAGTGAAGGACGGTGCCGCCGTCCACGGGCAGCAGCTGGCCGGTCACGAAGTCGCTCGCCGCCGACGCGAAGAACAGGACCGCATCGGACACGTCGTCCATCTGCCCGAGCCGTTTGACCGCTTGCACCTCGAGTCGGCGGGCCTTCATGCGTTCGAACTCGGCGGGCGAATACGCGGTTTTTGGATGCGGGATCTCGATCAGGCCGGGCGCGACGCAGTTCACGGTGATGCCGAACGGCCCGAGCTCGCGTGCCATCGTGTGGGTTAGACCGACAATCCCGCCCTTGGCGGAGGCGTATGCGGCCCGGCCGGGGTTGCCAAGCAGGGGGGAGATGCTGCCGATGTTGACGATCTTCCCCCGGCCCGCCTCGCGCATGGCCGGCAGAACGGCCTTGGTGCACAGCCACGTGCCCTTGAGGTTGACGTCGACGACCTTGTTCCAGTCGTCTTCGCTCAGCTCGTCGAGTGGTTTGGGCGCGATCAGCGCTCCGCCGGCGTTGTTGACGAGGATGTCGATCCGCCCGAACGCCTCAAGCGCGCGCGCCGCCACCCGTTCGGTGTCGCTCGCGGTGGAAACGTCGCACTCGACTGCGATCGCGTTCGCCAGTGAGTCCGCCACCCCGGTCGCGAGCTCGAGCTGGATGTCGGCAAGCACCACGCTCGCGCCTTCCGCGGCCAGGCGCTCGGCGTGTCGCCGTCCCATACCCCACGCGCTGCCGGTGACGATTGCCACCTGGTCCTCAAACCGTCCGCGTGACTCGATGTCTGACGGTGGCATACCAAATAGAATACAGTTTCGCGCGAGGAGGACTAGGATTCGGGAATCGCAGAACCGAGTGGCCAACCGAGCCAGTCGCAGATCGCCTCGCCCATGATCAGTTCGAGATCACGGTGCGTGAGGAAAGGCAGTTCCTCGGTGAACATGGTGATCGATTCCGCGTAGGTGCACGGAAGCCTCGTCAGGTCCGAGCCCCAGAAGATTCGCTCAGGACCGAAGGCGTCGACCGCGATTCGTAGCCCTTCGTGACAGGCGCGGAAGGGATACGGGCCTGGCACGGAGATTGGTAACGCCGTCGCCTTGACGGCGACGTTCGAATATCCACTCAGTGGACGTAACTCGGTCACAGGCGGGGCAATGTCCGAGAATGAGTGAAACGGGCGCAGGCCGAGGTGATCGATCGCGAGCCGCAAATCCGGGAAGCCGGCCGCAACTCGACTTATCTCAGGCACCATGTCGGGAGCCCGGAGCATCACGGGAACCGCATGATCGCTCGCCGCCTTCCAGAGCGGGTCGAGCTCCCGATTGACCAGCATCGACCGCAGGGGCTCGCGGAAGCAGTTCACCCTGATGCCGAGCAGGCCCGGCGTCTCCCGCCACCCGGCCAAGTAATCAGATGCGCTCCGCAGTTGGGTGGGTTCGACGAGTCCCATCACGCGAAGGCGATCCGGATAGCGACGGGCAAGCTCGAGCGCGGGTTCGTTGTCCGCCGCCTCGTCCTTCGTCGTGAGTGGCACGATGATCGCTCGGTCGACGCCCGCCGAGTCCATCTCGTCGAGCAACGACTCCGCATCGATCCCATTTACGTCCCATGCCGGGTCGGCGACCTGCGGAGCGTGGACCTGTGCATCGCATATGAAGAGGTCGTCTCTCATATGCAGCTCGTCGTGGACTACGTACGCCCGAGCGCGTGCATACTATATCGTCTACGATCATGGCTGTCGCCAGCCCAAAACGGACCACCCCGTTCCTGGAAAACGGTCCCAAGCGCTTGCTGATCGGTGGCTCGTGGGAACCGGCGAGCTCAGGCCGGACCGCGACGTCGATCAACCCTTCGAACGGGCAGATCATCGCCGAGGTCGCGGAGGCTGACGCCGGCGACGCCGAGCGGGCCGTGCGTGCTGCCCGGCACGCGTTCGAGGGTCCCTGGCGCCGCGCGACGCCGGCCGAGCGCAGCCGCCTGATCTACCGCTTGGCGGATCTCATCGAAGAGCACGTCGACGAGCTCGCGCTGATCGACACGCTCGATATGGGCGCCCCCTTGTCACGGGCCCGCGGTGCCGTTCTGGCGGGCCTCGCGCGCCTTCGCTGGAACGGTGCCCAGGCGATGACGATCAGCGGCGAGACCCCGCGATCATCACTCCCCGGCAACTTCCTGACGTACACGCTCAAGGAACCGGTTGGAGTGGTCGCGGCGATCATCCCGTGGAACAGCCCGGTCGCCTCGACCCTATGGAAGCTCGGCCCCGTCCTCGCCAGCGGGTGCACCGTCGTGCTGAAACCCGCGGAGGAGGCTCCGCTGACGCCGCTGCGGTTGGCCGAGCTGTGCCTCGATGCCGGCGTCCCCGAAGGAGTCGTCAACGTGGTCACCGGAGCGGGCGAGGTCGTGGGCGCGGCTCTTGCCGCTGACGCTCAGGTCGACAAGGTCGCGTTCACCGGCTCGTTTCCGACGGCACAGCACATAGTTCGTGCGTCCGCGGGCAACCTGAAGCGGCTGTCGCTAGAGCTCGGGGGGAAGTCGCCCAACATCGTCTTCGCCGACGCCGACCTCGACGTCGCCGCGGTCGGGGCCGCGAACGCCGTCTTCCCTAACAGCGGGCAGATCTGCAGCGCCGGCACGCGGTTGTTCGTGGAGCGCGGCATCTACGACGAGTTCGTCGAGCGAGTCGCGGCGGCGAGCCAAGCGCTGAACGTCGGTGACGGCCTCGATCCCGCAACCGACATCGGTCCGCTCGTATCTCAGGCGCAGCTCGACCGCGTCGTCGGCTACCTCGAGACCGGACGCCGTGAGGGCGCTCGAGCGGCGAGCGGCGGAGCCCGGCTCACCGACCCTGATCACGCGTCCGGCTACTACGTGCAACCGACGGTGTTTCGCGACGTGACCGACGTAATGACAGTCGCCCGGGAGGAGATCTTCGGCCCCGTCCTCGCCGCACTTCCATTCGAAGGGATCGAAGACGTGGCGCGCCGCGCCAACGGGATCCCGGTTGGCCTCGCGGCCGGCGTGTGGACGCGCGACGGCGGCAAGGCGCACCATCTTGCCCGGGAGCTCCGAGCGGGGACGGTGTGGCTCAACTGCTATCAGGTGATGGATCCGGCGATGCCGTTCGGCGGCTTTGGCCTCAGCGGATACGGGCGAGAGGGCGGGATCCAGCACCTCGAGGAGTACCTCCAGGTCAAGTCCGTCTACGCGAAGCTCGACTGAGGAAAAACGTATGACACAGGTCACACCGCTGCTGCCCGACACTTCCAACCCCGTGCTGGCGCCGCACTGGGAGGCCGCCGCCGCCCACCGGTTGGAGATTCCCTACTGCGCCCAGTGCGGCGCTCCACAGTGGCCACCCCGCCCCAACTGCCTGCGGTGCCACACGTTCGAGTTCGAGTGGCGCGAGGTCGAACCGAGGGGCCGGCTGTATAGCTTCATCGTCGCGCACAAGCCGCTCCACCCGAGCGTCGAGAGCGAGGTCCCTTACCTGACCGGCATCGTAGAGCTGACGGCGGGCGTGAAGATGCTGGGTCGCCTGGTCGGCGCCGAGCAGGCGGAGATCGAGATCGGGATGCCGGTCCAGGCCAGATTCGTCGAGCGGGCGCCGGGCGTGACGCTCGTCTACTGGGAGCCGGTTCCGGCCCCCGCCTCGGCCTGAGAGCGGGACCCGTCAGCCTCCGCCGCATCGTCGGCCGGGTGTCGGGCGAACTCGAGCCGGCCGATCTGGTTCCGATGAACCTCGTCCGGACCGTCGACGATGCGCATCACCCGTGCTCGCGCGTACGCGTACCCGAGGCCCGAGTCGCTCGTCACGCCTGCCGCCCCGTGCGCCTGGATGGCCCAGTCCAGGACCTGATCGAGCATCTTGGGCGCTGCGACCTTCGCCATCGCGATCTCGCGTCGCGCCACCTTGTTGCCGTAGCGGTCCATGGCCTCGGCGGCGTGCAGCGTGAGCAGCCGCGCCTGATCGATCATGATGCGCGACTCGGCGACCCGTTCGAGCCAGACCGATTGGGCGCTGAGCGGCTTGCCGAACGCGACTCGCTGGTTGAGCCGCCGGCACATCGCCTCCAGTGCACGCTCTCCTTGCCCGATGATCCGCATGCAGTGGTGAATCCGCCCGGGCCCGAGCCGCCCCTGGGCGATCTCGAAGCCCCGGCCCGGCCCGAGCAGAACGTTCTCCGCCGGCACTCGGACATCATGAAACTCGATCTCGGCGTGCCCGTGAGGCGCGTCGTCGAAGCCGAACACATCGAGCGTCCGGACGACCTCGACGCCGGGCGTGTCGATCGGGACGAGGATCTGTGTCTGCTGTCGGTGCCGCTCCGCGTCCGGGAATGTCTTGCCCATCACGATCAGGACCCGGCACTCCGAGTTCGGTGCCCCCGATGCCCACCACTTGCGTCCCGTGATCACGTAGTCGACTCCGTCCGGAACGATGCGCGTCGCGATGTTGGTCGCGTCCGACGACGCGACGGCGGGCTCGGTCATGCAGAACGCGGAGCGGATCTCGCCCGCGAGCAGCGGCTCCAGCCACGCGGACTTCTGCTCCGGTGTTCCGTAGCGATCGAGGATCTCCATGTTGCCGGTGTCCGGAGGCGAGCAGTTGAACACCTCCGATGCCCAGTGCACCCGGCCCATGAGCTCGACGAGCGGGGCGTACTGAGCGTTGCTCAGTCCTGGTCCGTGCTCGGGGTTGGGCGAGAACAGGTTCCAGAGCCCCAGCGCCCGCGCGGCTTGCTTGAGCTCCTCGACGATCGGCACCGGTCGCCAACGATCGACGGCGGTTCTGAGCTGCTCTTCGTACACCGCCTCGGCCGGCTCGATCCTGGCGGCCCAGAACTCCCGCAGGCGCTCATGAAGGGCGTCGAATGCCGTTCGCGGCGCGCCCGACTGCGGGGCCGTGCCGCTCAGTGCACAACCCCTCGGACCAAAAGCTTCCCGCGCCACATGAGCGCAGCATATAATACGATTTATTATTATAAATCGCATAACGCGCACCTGCTTCAGACCAAACAAGACGCGTACACGACGTCCTCGAAGCTGAGAGGCCCTGGGCGATCCGCGTGGTTGAACGGGCCGGGGCTAGCCTGCTCTCCTCCCACTGCCCCGGCCCGCTTCACCCAGTCCAACCCATCGCATCGCTGAGCAGAAGGTGGTGGGGGTGCGCGTTGCGGTCGCCGGTTCGAGCTTGACGGGATTACACGAGGGCCGGTCTGTTGTACCCCTGCCCTTATCGATTGTTGGCCATCGTCCGGTGGGTGTCAGCGTGACCGATCCCGGCGACCCACGCCTTTGGCCGGCGCGGGGGTAGACGCGAAGGCGGCCTGGCGCGAGGCCTCTAGACGCTCATCGGCGAGCAGCAGCCGCGCATCGGGCGACCGGGGAACAGGATTGGCCCGCTCTAGCGGCGAAAGGCCCACGATTCGAGGGCCTTTCTCGATGGAGCTAGCCGGACTCGAACCGGCGACCTCCTGTGTGCGATGCATCGCCAGGGTGAAATGAGTGGTGTCGACGGGCGGCGAAATCGCCTATGTTTACGGGCAATCGGGTTTGGCGCCGGCAGCGGCGGGCGCATCTCGCGGGCACGCATGTAACCCGTGTTGGTACCCGCGCGTGAGGCCCGACGCTCACAGTCGCCATTCCGCTGAGCCTTCCCGCGCTTCGAGGTTACGCGATCCGAAGGATGTGTTTCTTGATCGAGCGATCCCCTCGGCCTCCCCAGCATCGACCCCCGATCCGGCGACGGCCTGGATGGCCGTCGCCGGATCGGGGGTAATCCCGCGGAAGGCGACGTTGGCAGCGCCGGTCCTCCCCGCGAATCGGCGCAGCCGTCGCCAACCCACTGACCGGACGAGGGACTCGATGACGCTGTCGGAAAACAGCCCGGTCCGTCAGACGGCTCCGGCGCCCGCCCGTGAGAGCCGACACGCCGAACCCCGCTCGTCCAGCCCGCTGCGTCGCTATCGAGGATGCGTTCCCCGTGGCATCCCGCTCGGCAGCATCTCACACACATGATCCGCGTGGCCGACTCTGGCGATCGCCTCCTCGTCATCGCATTCGTCCGGGCCGGTCGACTGCACGCGACTGTATCCGTAGCAAAGCGCTCGTCCGGCGCGGGCACAAGCAGCGTCTCCTGAGTCGCCAACACGATACTGCGCCAAGACCGGCCAGACGACCGAGTGCGATCGTGCAATCCACCGACTGGCGGCGATTGCTCGTTGACGGATCCGATGGCGGCGCTCGATCGCTCGCCGCTGTCACTTCTGAAGCCCGAGCTTGCTCCAGAGGCTCATCTTCATACCCGGCTTCGAGGCGTTCGTTTTTGCGGGTTTCACCGGCTCCGCTTTGGGCGCTTGCCCTGGCGTGTCTGTCCCGGTCACCTTGTGCGAAGGGTCGGCGATCTGAAGTAGGTCCTGAAGCGCCGCGCAGTCTTCGGTATCACTGATCTCAAGCCGGTAGGGGCGCACCCGACTCCGTCCAGAGCGTTGGTCGATCCGCATACGGATAGCAACGCAAGACGGGGACTCAAGGACCGCGGAGCCGATCGCTGCGAGTGCAATCGTTTCCATGTCCCGTTCGGTCTCCCCCGCAAAGATGAGGCGATCACCAAATGCTGCCAGTAGGCCGGGTTCACCATCACAGTATGCGGAGGTCAATAGCACCGCTCGCTGCTCGATATCCAGAGACTCGGCGGCAAGCCGTTCGAATGCCTTCTCCGTTAGCCCGCGATCCCCCGCAGGCTGCCGGTTGCGCAAACGGGCAAATACCGGGGCGAGATCGTGCTCAGACGTTGCCGCGGTCGGTCGAGCGCGGGTACCAGACGTAGCTCGCCTTCTAAGCGTAGTGCCGGGCTGCGTGTCTACTGCTTTGAGAACGGTCTCCTGACGCGCCTGCTCCTCGGCCTCGCGACGGGCCTGTTCCTCAGCGTCGCGATGGGCCTGTTCCTCGGCCTCGCGGCGGGCTTCCTCCTCGGCATCGCGACGCGCTTGCTCCTCGGTCTCGCGATGGGCCTGTTCCTCGGCCTCGCGGCGGGCTTCCTCCTCGGCATCGCGACGCGCTTGCTCCTCAGTCTCGCGACGGACCAGCTCCTCCGCTTGCGCAGCATGTCGAGTGTCCCGTTCGCGCGTGACCCGATCGATCACGGTGAAGATTTGCTGAATCGTAGCTCTGCCCTGTCGTTGAAAGATGAGCGCTTGGCGTCGGGTCAGCGCCCGAAGTTCCTCCGGCAGCTGATCGCGCTTAGGCATCTGCGCTCCGTCGACGAGCACCGGAATCACCAGAGAGCTAGACCGAAGAGCCGTCGCAACCTCGATGCGAACGAAGTCCTCAGGGTCCTCCAGACGCCGGCCACCGGTTTCGTCAGTTACGTTCAGCCAGCCTGGACCAATCAAGACGAGAGCGATATCCGCAGCGGCTATAGCCCGTTCGACCTGCTCGACGAAGTCGACGCCTATCGGGAGCGAATCGATGTCCATGAAGACGCCATCTGCCCCAAATTCGTCTGCCAGGCGATCGTAGATCCAGCTTGCGTATCCCGACGTCGTATCGGCGCGACGATAGGAGATAAATACGTTCGTCATTGGCCCACCCCCCGACTCATTCTGGCGAACCTGTACCGTCGAGGCAAGGGCATCAAGCCCAATCACCTCGCCGAGTCCCCCGACACCGATGGGCCACGGGCGGACCGGCACGACGCCGATCGCTATCGCGGGTCCCGGCCGTGCACCCACCCGCGCTGGCCACGATCGCTCCCATCGTGCGGCTGCCCCGCCCCGCCCCGCCCCGCCCCGCCTGCGCCGCGCCGATCGGTCGGATGCGCGTGATCCTTTGTCGCCGAGGGAGTTGTCCGCCAGGCGCGGGAGCCGACGATCGTGTTCGTGGCGAAGCAGTAGTCGGAGCCCTACGGGAGCAATAGCGCGGCGTCCGACGGCGACATCACGTGGTTCGACTTGCGCCTAATCCGGGCCATGCAGTCGTCCGCCCGCCCGCGGCGCGACGGCTGAGTGCGTGGCAAAGGACTCGCGCTGGTTCTGGTCACCTGGTCACATCAAAGCACTCGTGTCCTTGGCGCGGCTGGGCAACGAAAGGGATCGTCGGCGTCCATCACCGGCCACGTGCGGATGCGGCCGACCGATTGGCCGAGGGCGGGGTGTTGGATTACGCCTTTATGTGAGGCTCGAGGTGTCTGTTACGCCTTTATGTGAGGCTCGACCCGTCGAAGCCCGTGGGGGCGGCCGTCGGACTGGCTGATGGACGTCGATTAGGGTAGGAAGGCGACCTCACATAAACGCCTAGACGAGCAGGTCGGCGAGCGACGGTGAAGTGACTGCTCCGTCACGGATGGAGCAGCTCGCCGATGTGGCTGGTCGACCATCGAAACTCCTCCGAGGCGGGACTGCGCCACGAGGCGCCATACAACCGAGCGGGGTGCGAGACCCGGTCCGCGGCCGACGCAACGGCGGGGAGAAGCTGGAGGGCAGCACCGACGCAAGACGCCGGAGGCCAGCGCACAGCGCACGCTCTGCTGTCGGCCAACGCGCGGGATCTCCACCCCTCGCGCCGCACGACGTGCTTCCTGTGGAGAAGCACTCGTTCGGCGACACCTCAGTGACGGCGCCTCCTCGGCGCTAGGTCAGCGCACGCGAGCCGCGATCCTGCGTTGCAGGCAGCAGTGCGCGAAACCTCCTCAAACTTCCTCAACCCTAGAGCATGTCCACCCCGACCGCTTGACAGTGTCGGGCGCGTTTGGGAAGGTGATTACCGACCGGTCGGGGCGCGCGCACCGGGTCATCGCACCGCGGTCGTCGCACCGGATGGTATTTGGAGTGGGACGGTCCTGATGTCCGAATCAGGTGATTCATCCCCGCTGTCCGCCGCTGGCGGTGAGAGGCCGCCGGTTCGGGTTCTGCTGATCGCGGACATCCGCCTGTACCGCGAGGGACTGAGCGAGATCCTACAGCGCGTGGCCGGTATGGCCGTCGTAGCGGTGGCCGCCGACCGGCCCACCGCGGTGCGCGCAGCGAAGGGGTTACGCCCGGATGTAATCGTGGTCGACACGGCGATGATCGCGGCCCCCGACGCGCTGCGGGAACTGGCAGCCGTGAGCTCGGCGCCACTGGTGGCCCTCGACGTGCCGGTGACCGGCAGCGCCATGGTGGAGTACGCCGAGGCCGGCGTCGTAGGCTACGTCAGTCGGGAGGGATCGGTCGAGGATGTGGTCCGAACGATCCGGACCGCCCACGGCGGCGACATCGCCTGCGAGCCGGCGCTGGCCGCGATGCTCGTGCGCGCCGTGGGCTCCGCGGCAGCGCCGCAGCCGCCGCCCCCGGCGAGTCCCGCTCCATTCGCCAGCCTGACCGCGCGGGAGCAGGAGATCGTACGCCTCATCGCCTTCGAGGGACTGTCCAACAAGGAGATTGCCGAGCGGCTGATCATCGAGCTCCCAACGGTCAAGAACCACGTCCACAACGTCCTCGTCAAGCTCGGGGTCCGCCGGCGCAGCCAAGCGGCGGCTCGGCTGCGCGGCGCGGATCCGGTCCAGACGATCTAGCCAGCCGCGCCGGACGGCGGGGCCTCCCGGGCCCGATGATCGAGTACCGAAGTCGGTTCCTCCGATCCATGGCGCAACGGCGAGCCCCGGCGGAGACTGCGTGACCATGGAGGATCCGACGCCTGAAGCCGGCATCGCTGTCCTGCTGGCCTTGCCCCCACTTCTGGCGGACGTTGTACAGGACATCATTGAACGCGATCGGTCGATGCGCATCGCCGGCCGGCTGGATGCGACCAGTGAGCTGACGCTCGAGAGAACGGTGGCGGCGGCGCGGGAGGCCCGCGCCAATGTGGTGCTCCTCGGCGTCCGCCGGGCCCGCGTGGCCAGCTTCTGCGAGGCGTTGTTCGACGATCAGCCGCGCATCAAGGTGATCGCCATCGAGGAGGATGGTCGCGCCGGAACGACAACCGAGCTCTCGCCCCGCGTGCTCCCGCTCGGCGACCTGTGGCCCGAGCGGCTGATCTGCGCAATCCGAGAGATGGCCGCACGTAGGTGGTTGGAGGCCTGGCCGGCATGAGCGATTTCACAGCCGTCCTCGCCGTCGGCCAGACGCTGAAGGGGCTGCTGGACGCCGCCATCGCCGCCGGCACGGATCCGGGGCTCCCGCACGTGTCCACCACGCTCGCCTCGCCCAAGGACGTGCGCAGCACGACGACCACGACCACGCCGGCCACGGCGCTGTCGATCTGGCTCTACCAGGTCCGGCGCAACCCCGACCTGCTCAACGACCCGCCTCACCGGATCGCGCCGAATCAGGTGCAACCGCCCTATCTGCCGCTCGACCTCTACTACCTGGTGACGCCGATCTACACCTCCACCGAGGGCGAGCAGGCGCTGCTGGGGATGGTGCTCCAGACCCTCAACGACAACGGGATCATCGGCGGCAGCCTGTTGGCGGCGCCGCTCGATCCGGTCTCGGACGAGCTGAGGGTGACGCTCGAGGCGCTGACGCTCGAGGAGCTGACCCGGGTGTGGCTCGCCCTCGACGAGCCGTACTCCATCTCGGTGTCCTATCACGTCCAGCTGGTCCGGATCTCGTCCGGACGCCAGCCGATCGCCGGCTCTCCGGTCCTTAAGCGTCAGCTCGATCCGATCCAGGTGGTGTCCGGGTGACCATGGGCGTGACGCTGCTCGACGGCCCGCAGGACCCGACGCTCGAGTACGACGCGGTGGCCATCGGCCGGGTCGAGAGCCAGATCTCCGGCGGACGCCCGCCGGACGTCATCGTCACCACCTCGCGGCCGGACATCGGCGCCACCGTCATCAGCGCCGACTTCTGCCTGGCCGCCGCGGTGCAGCGCTCCCTGCCCGCGCCGGCCACGATCGCGATCACGCTCTCGGCGCCGGGTTTCGTGCCGTTGACCGCGGCGGTCACGATCGACCCTGCGGCGATACCGGCCGCGCTGGGGACGTTCCGTCTGCGCCCGTACCCGGTCCGTATCCAGGGCCGCGTCGTGGCCGCCGACACCGGTGCCGGGCTGCCCGGCGCGCGCGTGCTGGCCATCGACGATCCCACCGTGAGCGTCCCGCCATCCGTGCATTCGCTCGCGCTGAGCCGGCCGCTCGGCCGCTCGCACGGCGCGTCGGCCGCGCTCCAGCAGTACGCCGTCAGCGGCGCCGGGCCGGCGCTCGGATTCGCCCAGCCCGCCGCCCTGGGCGACACCGAGATCATGCTCGAGACGCGCAGCGGGCTCTCGAGCGGCGGGGTGCTGGGGATCGGACCGACCGCGGCCGGCGACTACGCCGAGTACGCGGAGATCGCCGACCCCGGCCCGGGGCCACTGTCGGCGCCGGGGCCGGTGACGCTTTCCGCCGGCCTCACCGTGAGCTTCCCGGTTGGCCCTGCCGCGGCGCTACTGACGATCACCGCCACCGGGACTACGTCGTCGCTCGCCGATGCGGCGGCGTCGGGTGAGGCGGTCGTCGCGGCCGACGATCTGATGTCGGGGCTGCTGCGGATCGAGCCGGGGCCAAGCGAGGAGTACCGGTCGGTCGGCGCCGTCACCGACGATGGCGGCTACTACCGGCTCGACGGCATCGGGCACGTCGTGTCGCTGTGGCTCGCCGCCGAGGCCGCCCCCTACCACAGCGCGCATCAGCCGCTGACGGTCCCGTTCGGCGTGCCGGTCACTGTCGTCGACTTCGAGCTGTCGCCCTGAAGGAGGAGCAGCGATGCCTGACTATCTGACCCCCGGTGTGTACGTCGAGGAGATCGAGCTGGGGCCGCCTCCGATCACCGGGGTGAGCACGAGCATCCCCGGCTTCGTCGGGCGGACGCAGATGGGCCCGACCAGCGGCCCGCCGCAACTGGTCACCAGCTACTCCGACTTCGCCCGCGTCTTCGGCAGCTTCCTGGCGTCGAGCTCGGATCCCACCGACACCACGACATTCCTCCCCCACTCGGTCAACGGTTTCTTCCAGAACGGCGGCCAGATCCTTTACGTGCAGCGCATCGCCGGCGCCGCTACCGGCCCCGCGAGCCTCAGCCTGAACGACGCGGTCATCGTCGGCGGCGCGGCCCACTTCCTCACCCAGCCGGCGCAGCCCATGCCGGCCACGATGGACCAGGTGACGCTCGTGGCGGCGCGCTTCCTCAGCCGCGGCACCCAGATCACGCTGACCGAGCAGACTGCCGCCGGGGTGGTCAGCGACGTGGCCACGGTGCAGGACGTCGAGGGCGACGCGGTGACCTTCTCCGCGCCGGTCACCCATCGCTACACCGCCGCGGCGGTGGTGGAGGTTCCCGCGCCGGCCGGCTACACCCCCCAGGCCGCCCTGACCCTCACCGCCGCCAACCCGGGGACGTGGGGCCAGAACGTGGTCGTCAGCGTCACTCCCTCCTCGCGCACTTCCGCCGTCGTGCTGCCGGTGCACGCCCAGCTTCAGGCGATGGCCGTCCCGCTCACGCCGGCCGGCGCGATGCCCGACGACACGCACGCGGTCATCAACGAGCACGCCAGCGTCCTGCTCCTGCGCGAGGGCGACACGCTCACCTTCCACGACAACGCCACGCCGGCGGGAGCGCCGGGCGAAGCCGCGACGATCGCCACCGGCGGAATCGACACCACGACGAACACCGTGACGCTCGCGGCGGCGCTGTCACACCCGTACGACCCGGGAGCGGGGGGCGCCCTCGCGCTCGAGGATCCGCCCGCCCTACGGATCGCCTCCGACGCCGCGGCGACGGCCGACGTGCAGGTCACCGTGGCCACGACGGCCAGCCTGGCCACCGGTCAGACCGTCCAGATCCAGGGCGCTGGCGCGACGCTCACCGGAGACGTTCAGGCCATCGATCCGGGAAACCTCCTGAGCCTTCAGCTCAGTGCGCCGTTCACGCCCACCGACAGCGTAGGCGCCGAGGCCGTGCTCACGTTTCCGGGCGTCCCGGCCAACCAACTCGATCTCTCGGGCGCGGCGAATCTCTCGCCCGGAGACATCGTCGAGTTCACCGACACCGCGTCCGCGCGCACCTACGGGACGGTCGCCGGCGTCACCGGCAACACGGTGACGTTCGACGCCCCCGTCCCGGGCGCGCTCGCCGCGGGAAGCAGCGTGCGCACGGTCGACTTCGACCTCACCGTGCAGCTCACCAGCACGAGCCCGACCACGGGGATCGTCAGCGTCGCCGCGCAGGAGATCTACCGCTTCCTGAACTTCGTCCCCGCCTCCCCGAACAACGTGGTCACCCGGATCAACGAGCAGTCGGCGCTGGTGTCGGCCGCGAGCCCGGCGACCGCCAACCCGGCGCCGCAGGGCTACCCGACGACCATCGACCCGAACTCGTTCACGGCCTCGGCCAATCTCGCGGGGGGCAGCGACGGCGCCGCGCCGACCGCCGACGACTACATCGGCGACCCCGCCGCGGGACCGGGGCAGCGCACCGGCATTCAGGCCCTCCAGGATGTCGACGAGATCGCGATCATCGCCGCGCCCGGCATGGCGGACCCCGACGTCCACGCCGCCCTGATCGACCAATGCGAGCTGCTGAAGTACCGCTTCGCGGTGATCGAGGCGCCGCGCGGCTCGACGATCCCGCAGGTGGAGACCTACCGCAACCAGTTCGACACGCGCTACGCCGCGCTCTACTACCCGTGGATCACCATCCACGACCCGCTGACCGGCAGCGACGGCGTGGTCGCGCCGCCATCCGGGTACGTGGCCGGCGTCTACGCCCGCGTCGATAATTCGCGTGGGGTTCACAAGGCGCCGGCCAACGAGGTGCTGTCGGCCATCACGGGCCTGGAGTTGTCGCTGACCGCGGGCGAGCAGGGCGTGCTCAACGTGCCGCGCAACATCGACGTGATCCGCGACTTTCGCTCCAGCGGGCGCGGCATTCGCATCTGGGGCGCGCGCTGCATCACGAGCGAGACCGATTGGAAGTACGTCAACGTGCGGCGGCTGTTCATCTACCTCGAGCACTCGCTCGACCAGGGCACGCAATGGGTCGTGTTCGAGCCCAACGACGAGCCGCTCTGGGCCAGGGCGCGCCAATCGGTGACCGCGTTCCTCACCCGGGTCTGGCGCGATGGCGCGCTGATGGGGACGACCGCCGACCAGGCGTTCTATGTCCACTGCGACCGCACGACGATGACCCAGGACGACATCGACAACGGCCGCCTGATCATGGTGATCGGCGTCGCCCCGGTGTACCCGGCGGAGTTCGTGATCATCCGCATCGGGCAGCAGACGGCCGGGGCGACCGTGTCGGAGTGACAACTGAAGAGGTGAATCGATGCCGCAACCCGGTACCCGCAACGATCCGTACCGCACGTACAACTTCCGCGTCGAGATCGACGGCACGGCCGTCGCCGGCTTTCGCGAGTGCAGCGGGCTGACTTTCACGACCGACCCCGTGGAGTACCGAGAGGGGACGGACGTGGCGCTCTCGCCGCGCAAGCTGATGGGGCTGCGGAAGTTCGCCAACGTTCAGCTGAAGCGTGGCTTCACGCAGGATGAGTCGCTCTGGACGTGGTACAAGAACATCCTCAACGGGAGCGACGACCGCCGCAATGGTTCGATCGTGCTCCAGGATGAGCAGCACACCGACGTGCTGCGGTGGGAGTTCGAAGCGGGCTGGATCACCAAGTGGGAAGGCCCCATGTTCAACGCGACGACCAACGACGTCGCGATCGAGTCGATCGAGATCGCCGTCGAGCGGGTGGAGTTGCAGTAGCCGGTGAGCACCTACGCCGCACCCGGCCTCTACGTCGAGCCGCCCGCCCCCGCGGGGCAGCCGATCGATCTGCTGCGCACGGACGTCGCCGCGTTCGTCGGGATCGCCGAGCGCGGCCCGGTCGGCGCCGTGACCTGGCTATCGTCATGGCAGCAGCTGACCGCGCTGTTCGGGGGCCTGCTGGCCAACGCGTACCTGGGCTACGCGGTCAAGGCGTTCTTCGACAACGGCGGTGAGCTGTGCGCGGTCGTGCGGGTCGCCGCGCCCGACGCCCAAACCACCAGCGCCGGCGCGCCGACCTCGGCGTCGCAAACCACCGTGCGGTCGGTGGCCGGATTCGCGCCGGGCGCGCTGGCCAGGATCGAGCAGCTGATCGAGGTCGCCGGGGCGGGGGTCCAACCGGCCGATCGGACGCGCACCCTCGTCACCGATGCGGCGCCGTTCGCGCCCGGCGACACCGTGACCGTGACCAGCGCCGGGGTGTCGGTGTTGGCGACGGTGGCGGGCGCCGATCCCGCTGCCGGTCTGGTCGTCTGGCGCGAGCCACTGCCGGCGAGCATCGACATCACCCAGCCGCTCGGGCTGGAGGTCGACCTCGTGATAGAGCAGATCGTCGGCCCCGTCGACCCGGTCGCCCGCACGCTCGGATGGGCGGGGCCGCTCGATGCGCGCGCCCGGCTCGGTGCGGGGGCGCCCGGGCTGGCGATCGCCAGCGGGGCGGCGGCGGCGCGGGCGCGGCTGATCCTCGAGCCGGGCGCGCCGCTGCTGGAGCTTTCAGCGCAGACGCCCGGGACCTGGGGCGACGCGCTGGAGGTCGTCGTCGCGCTGGAGGAGGGCGGCACTTTCTCGCTCGCCGTCTACGAAGCCGGCGAGCTGAACGAGGTGCATGGCGGGCTGCCGTTCGTCGCCGCCAGCCCGAACGACGCGGCCGGCGCCGTCGCCGCCACGTCGCGGCGGATCTCCGTTGACACCGTGGCGCCGGTGTGGCCCGCACTGGCGCCCACCCGCCTGCGCTTCTCCGGTGGGCGCGACGGCACGGCGGCTCTGACCGCCGAGGATTTCACCGGGGCGGCCGGCGACCTCACGCCGCGCGGTCTCGGTGTGCTGCGCGACGTCGACAACATCTCGATCGTGGCCATCCCGGACGCCACGCTGCGCCCGGTGCCGGTGGCGCCCCCGGCGCAGGCGCCTGCGGTCCTTGCCCCCGACCCCTGTCTGCTCAACCCCCCGCCGCCGCCGGACGCGGCTCCGCCGCCCCCGCCGCCGGCCGAGTCCGGGCCCGCGCTGAGCGACGGTGACTCGCTCACGATCGCCCTCGCCCTGGCCGGCGACTGCGCCGCTCGTGGCGACCGGTTCGCGTTGCTCGATCCTCCGGCGTCGGTCACGGCCGCGGTTTCGTCGCTGGTCACGTTCCGGGACCAGCTCCAGGACATCTCCTACGCCGCCCTCTATCACCCCTGGGTGCAGGTCGTCGACCCGCTCGGGGTCGAAGGGCTCGTGCGTGCGATCCCGCCGAGCGGCCACGTGGCCGGGGTCATGGCGCGCACCGACCTGGCCTCGGGCGTGCACACGCCCCCCGCCAATGCCGAGCTCTCGTGGGCGCAGGGTCTCACCATCGACGTGGACACCGGCACCCAGGCCGTACTCAACCCGCTCGGGATCAACTGCCTGCGGCGGCTGGCGGGGCGGGGCCTGCGCGTCTACGGGGAGCGCACGCTCTCGAGCAACCCGCTGCTCGCCTACGTCAACGTCCGCCGGCTGCTCAGCGTGATCGAGACGGCGATCGACCAGGCCACCCAGTGGGCAGTGTTCGAGCCCGCCGACGCGTACCTGCGCGAGCTGATCCGCACCTCGATCTCGAGCTTTTTGCGGGGGCTGTGGCAGGCCGGCGCGTTGGTCGGCGACATCGAGGCCGACGCCTACTTCGTGCAGTGCGACGACATCACCAACCCGCCCGATCAGGTGGCCTTCGGGCAGCTCGTGGCCGTGGTCGGCGTCGCTCCGGTGTCGCCGGCCGAGTTCGTCGTCCTGCGCGTCGCACGGGTGGAAGGCTCGCTGGAGGTCACGGTGACATGAGCGCGCTCGGCAGCGCCATCGAGCAGACGCTCGGCATCCGCCTCGACCCGGTCAACGCCTACAACTTTCTGGTCATGCTGGTCGACTCCAGCGGCTCGAGCACGCTCGGCGCGGTTGGGGCGCTGGTCTCGGCGGCGATCGGCGGGTTCAACGAGTGCTCCGGCCTGCAGACTCGGATCGAGACCGAGGACTACCGGCAGGGCGGCCAGAACGACCGCGTCCTGCACTTCCCCACCCGGGTGACGTGGGGGAACATCCGCCTGCGCCACGGGGTCGCGCTGACCGACGATCTCTGGAACTGGCATCGCGGGTTCGTCGACGGGATCGGAAAGCGCAAGGACGGCGTGATCGTCCTGCAGAACGACCAGCAGCAGCCGGTCAAGGCGTGGACGTTCCGTCGCGGCATCCCGGTCGAGTGGATGGGTCCGACGCTGAACGCCGCCCAGAGCGCGGTGGCGATCGAGGAGGTGACGATCATGCACGAGGGACTCGAGCTGGCGTCACTCGGAACCGCGCTCGGCGCCGCCCACAGCGCGAACGGAGGGTAGCCGTGGAGATCTCGATCGGTGAGCTGCAGAGCACGGTCCGGACGAGCGGGGCACCGCTGCTCGATCCCGCGGTCCTGGAGCGGATCGTCGACGCGGTGCTGCCCCGGCTGGCCGAGCAGCAGGAGCAGGAACGGCGGGCGCGGGCCAGCCGGCAGCTGCTCGACGAGGGAGGGTGGCGATGACGCTGGTCGCGGCCCAGTTCCAGCGCCTCACCCAGAGCTTCGGCCCGGCCGGCGACGCGATCCCCTGCCAGTTCAACCCCACCGAGTACACGCTGAACAAGGCCGCCCAGACCGCCGAGCTGGCGATCCCGGGGCTCGACTCGCCGGTGCTGCAGTTCGTGCGCGGGCAGGCCGAGACGCTGACCGCCGATTTGTTCTTCGACACCACCGAAAGCGGCACGGGTAGCCGGGTGAAGCCGGTGACGGTCCGGACCGACCGCGTGTACGAGCTGGTCAAGATCGATCCATCGACCCACGCCCCCCCGGTGACCGACTTCAGCTGGGGCACGACCGATTTCCCGGGCTCGCACCTCGACGAGGCGTACGGCAACCAGCAGCAGCGTGGGTCCTTCCGCTGCATCGTGGAAAGCGTCCGGCAGCGGTTCACGCTGTTCAGTCCCAGTGGCGTCCCGCTGCGGGCCACGCTGAGCGTGTCGCTGCGCGAATACAAGACGCTTTCCACCCAGCTGCACCAGCTCGGCCTGATGTCGGCCGACCACACCCAGTCGCACGTGGTCGCGCAGGGCGACACGTTGACGCGGATCGCCGCCGAGGCCTATGGCGACCCGCGGCAGTGGCGGATGATCGCCGACGCCAACGAAATCGACGATCCGCTGGCCCTCGCGCCCGGGTCGGCCCTCGTCGTCCCCCCGATGAGCTGATGAGCGCCACCGCCATGCCCATCTTCGACGACGCCCAGCCGCTGCGCGTGCCGGACTTTCAGCTCACGCTCAACGGCAACCCGGCGATCGAGCAGCGGCATGAGATCGTGTCGATCACCTACCGCGACAGCATCAACGAGGTCGACTCGTTCGAGTTCAGCGTCGCCAACTGGGATGCCGACCGCGGCAAGCCCAAGTACGACCCGCCGAGCACCAAGGCGTACTCGACGATGTTCAGCCCGGGCACCAAGGTCCGGCTCGAGATGGGCTACAAGGACTCGCTTCGCCTGATGACGACCGGTGTCATCACCGCGATCGAAAGCTCGTGGAGCGACAGCCCGTCGACGCTCACCGTGCGCGGCCTCAACGCGCTGCACTCGCTGCGCCGCATCGAGCACACCAAATCCTGGCAGAACACGACCGACAGCGACCTCGCCGCCAAGCTTGGCCAGATGCCGATCTCGGACACCCACCCGGGTCTCGGGATTCCGGTGCGCACCAACCCGCGCAACGAGCAGGCGCGGCCGTTCGTGCAGATGCAGAACGCCTACGACATCGTGTTCCTGCTCGAGCGTGCCCGGCTCAACGACTACGAGGTCGTCCTGCACGAGCCCGACGCCACGAGCACCACGCGCTACATCACGTTCGGCCCGTCCGACGTGACCACCCCGATCTACCGGCTGGAGTGGGGCAAGTCGCTGCTCAGCTTCCGCTACACGCTGGACGTCTCCAACCAGGTCGGAACGCTGCTGGTCCGGGGAACGGACCGCCGGGCCAACAACCCCGTCGAGGGGAAGGCCAAGTGGACCGACATCATCACCGACGCCGACGAGCGGACCCGCATGCGCCTGGTCGCTCCAGGGTTCGAGGATCGCACGCACGTCGAGGTGGGACAGGTCGTCCGCACACAGCGGGAAGCTGACACGCTGGCCCTCGACCTGCTCCGCCGCAAGCTCAAGGACATGCTGCAGGCCAACGGGACGACCGTCGGCCTGCCCGACCTGCGGGCCGGGCGCAAGCTGGGGATCGCGGGCTTCGCCCAGCGCACGCAGCGCGACACCCCGACCGGGCTGCCCAACCTGATCGAGGGCGAGTACTTCGTCACCGAGTCCACGCACACGTTCGGGGCAGGCGGCTACCGGACCGACTTCAAGGCGAGGCGGGAGGGCAAGCTGCAATGAGCCGCGTCTTCGGCGTGGTCACCGGCACGGTCAAGGACGTCAAGGACCCCGACTCTCAGGGGCGCGTCCTCATCGCCTTTCCCTGGCTACCCGGCGACAAGGACAGTTACTGGGCCCCGGTGGCCACGCTGATGACCGGCGGCGGCCGAGGCTCGTGGTTCATGCCGGAGGTCGACGACGAGGTGCTTGTCGCGTTCGAGCACGGCAACGTCGACCAGCCGTTCGTGATCGGCTATCTCTGGAACGGCGTGCAGAAGCCGCCCAGCGACGACGGCCCCTCCGTGCGACGGATCAAGACGGTGAGCGGCCACCGCCTGGAGTTCCACGACGAGGACGGCGCTCACAAGATTCTCCTGATTTCCAACGGCGGCCAGCGGGTGCAGCTCGACGACAACTCGAACACGATCACGATCGAGACCTCCGGCGGCGAGCAGGTGCAGCTGTCGCCCGGCCAGCTCGAGGCCAACGCCGCCGCCGGGAAGGTCGTGATCGACTCGAGCGGGGTCACCGTGACCCACTCCGGCAGCGTGAGCGTCATCTGTGACTCCGCCAGCGTCACCGCCGCAACCGGGGCCAACGTGACTGCCGGAACCGATGTCAGCGTGACCGCGGGCACCACCGCCTCGGTGACCGCGGGCGCCGCACTGACCCTCACCGCGCCAGTGATCTCGGTCAATGCCCCGGTGACCACCTTCGCCGGCGTGCTCATCGCCCAGACCGTGGTTTCGAGCGCGGTCGTCGGCGCCGCCTACACCCCCGCCCCCGGCAACACCTTCGGCCTGTAGATGGCGCTCTCGGTTCCCCAGCCCACGGTGACGCAGGACGGCACCTCCGCCAACGTGCTGTCGGCGACCAAGGCGATCACGATCACCTGCTCGCCGGTCGCGTTCGCCGACGGCAGCCCCCTGGCCGCCCCGCACGCCTCGCAGGCGACCTACGTGCTCTACCGCCAGCCGAATCTCGGCGCCCTCCAGGCGTGGGATCCGGCTTCGAAGACGTGGCGGTCCGCGGTCCCACTGCCGGCGGGCGAAAAGATGTTCTACAAGGACGCGGCGTGGACCGGGCTGCTCGTGGCCGTCGGGCAAAACGACGCCGGGGGCAACCCGCTGTTCGACCCGGCGGTGACCGCCACCTATACGGTCGGCTGCCAGTTCGCCGGCACCGATCCGGCCGGAGGCGCCGAGACGGGCGCCAGCAGCCCGAGCGCAGCGTTCACCGTGCAGCCCCCGGGCGCCGATCACCGCGGGGGGCTGCTCATCGACCCCCAGGACCCGGCGAAGACGACTACGGTCCAGATGTTTCTCAAGGACTCCTCGTTCGCCACCCGCGCCACCGTCACGCTGTCCAGCGTCACCGGCGGGTACGGCATCGTTATCAGCGCCGGCGGAGCGTCGGTCGAGGTGGTCGACGACGGCACGATCACCCTCACTCCCGGGCCGTCGACCGCCGTGCGGGTCGCGGGTGATCTCAACGTCGACGGCCGGCTGTTCGCCGACGGGGTGCAGTTGGCGTGAGCGCGCTCTCCGGCAGGCAGTTCCTCGGCCGCGGATGGCGCTTCCCGCCCAAGGTCGACGCCACCGGCGCGCTGGCGTGGGCCGCCGGCGAGGAGGATGTGGCCCAGTCGGTGTGGATCATCCTCGCCACCGCGCGCGGGGAGCGCGAGATGCGCCCGACGTTCGGCTGCGGCTTGTACGACACGGTATTCGCCCCCAACTCCCCGGCCACCGAGGGCGCACTGGCCATGCGGGTGCGCGAGGCGCTGGTCGAGTGGGAGCCTCGCATCGACGTGCTCGACATCACGGTCACCTCGGGCGGTCAGCCGAACCTGCTGCTGATCGACGTCGAGTACCGGATCCGCTCCACCAACACCGTCCAGAACCTCGTCTACCCGTTCTTCACGAACGAGGGGGTGCCGGGCTGATGGCGCTCGTGCCGCCCAATCTCGACGACCGGACCTTCGACGATCTGTTCACCGAGGCGCAGGCGCGCATCCCTCGCTACACGCCGGAGTGGACCAACTACAACGAGAGCGACCCGGGCACGACACTCCTGCAGTTGTTCGCCTGGCTGACGGAGACGCTGCTGTACCGGGTCAACCAGGTACCGGAGCTCAACTACATCAAGTTCCTGCAGCTGATCGGCGTCGAGCCCGCCCCGGCTCAGCCGGCGCGGACCGAACTGACGTTCACGCTGGTGCGCAACGACGTCGACACGGTGATCGTCCCCAAGGGCACACAGGCTGGGGTCGCAGGCACCTCGCCGCCGGTCGTGTTCGAGACCGACTCCGCGCTCGTGGCCCTCGGCGCGACGCTGGCCGCCGTCCAGACGTTCGACGGCCTGGACTACATCGATCGCACCTCGGCCAATGCCCCGCCCGGCCAACCGTACCCCCCGTTCGGCCCGCTCGCGCGCGCCGGCTCGGCGCTCATGCTGGGCTTCGACTCGCCGCTGACGTTCACCACGGCCAACGTCGACCTCGCCGTGTTCGTACCGCCCTCCGCGCCGGCGCCGCTGCTCGCCGACCTGGCGGCCGCGCCGATCCCGCTGCCGGCCTCGATCGTGTGGGAGTACTGGGCAGGCGCGGCCTGGCAGGCGATGGTCGTGCAGGACGACGCCACGCGCGCGCTGACCCAGAGCGGGCACGTCGTGCTGCGCGGCCCGGGCGGGGCCGTGGCCAAGGCGCCGCGCGGCAACGTCACCCGGCCCCTGTGCTGGCTGCGCGCCCGGCTGGCCTCGAGCGCCTACGAGCAGCCACCGCAGCTGCAGTGCGTGCTGACCAACACCACGCCCGCCACCGCGGCGCAAACGGTCCTCGGCGAGACGGCGGGCGGGGCCAGCGGCCGTCCCGGCCAGCAGCTATCGGTCGCCAACGCGCCGGTTGTCGACCTCGACCAGCCGCTCGTCGTGCCCGCCCGGGCCGGCGACGGCACGGCGGGGGTCGTGACGATCCTCGGCCTGCGCCTCGAGGTCCAGGACGGCGCGGACCCGACCGACCGGGCCAGCTGGCTGGTCTGGCAGGAGGTCGACGACCTGTACGCCTCCGGGCCCGACGACACCCACTACGTGCTCGATCACGACACGGGCGAGATCCAGTTCGGCGACGGTCTCCACGGGCTGATCGCGCCGGTCCTGGCCACCAACGCGAGCGGAAACATCGTGGCACGCAGCTACCGCTACGGCGGCGGTAGCGCCGGTAACGCACCCGCGGGTGCCGTGAGCAGCCTGCTCACAGCGGTCACCGGGGTCGACACCGTGACCAACGTGTTCGCCACCTCGGGCGGGGCCGACGAGGAGACGGTCGACGACACCAAGCTGCGCGCGCCCAGCGCGCTGCAGAGCCGCTCGCGCGCGGTCACCGCCAGCGACTATGCGGCGCTGGCCGAGGCGGCCCCGGGCGCCAACGTCGGTCGCGCCCACGCGCAGCCGCTGACCCATCCCCGGTTCCCCGGCGTCCAGATCCCCGGCGTGGTCACGGTGACCGTCGTGCCTAACATCCCCGGCCCTCAGCCCACGCCCAACGAGACGACGCTGGCCACGGTGTGTGCTCATCTCAACCAGCACCGCGTGGTCACCGCGGAGTTGTACGTCGCGCCCCCCGGCTACCAGCAGGTCCTGATCTCGGCCGACATCGTCGTCGCCGCCGACGCCGACCTGGCCACCGTGCGCGACGGCGTCGTAGCCGCGCTGAACACCTACTTCCACCCTCTCATGGGCGGCGACGACGGTACGGGCTGGCCGTTTGGCGGCACGATCTTCTACTCGCGCGTCTATCGCCAGATCTTCGGCGTCGACGGCGTGCAGCGGGTCCGGGACAACGACCTGACGATTCTGATCGACGGCAATGCCGCCGAGTCCTGCCGCGACGTCCCGATCAACCCCGGCGGGCTCCTGTACTCGGGCGCGCACGTCATCAACGTCTCCTACGACACCACGTCATGACGCCCCCGTTCGTCCGCCAGCCGTTTCTGCTCCTCGACAGCCGCACGGACTGGAGCCCGGCCGCGGTGGACGGCGTGGCCGTCGGCGACGCGCTCACGCTCGCTCCCGTGCCGGGCAGCGGCCGCCCGCTGGTGGACGCCGCGGGGTCCTTCGGCGGCTTCGCGCTGCCCACCGGCGTGGCCGTGGACGGCGACGGAGCGATCTACGTGCTCGACGGCGCCGATGCCGTGGTCAAGCGCTTCGATCCGTGCCAGACGGTGTTCGAGACGCTGCCGTGCCTCGGCGGCGACGGCGCGCAGCCCCGGCAGCTGCACCAGCCGCGCGGCCTCGGCATCTCGCCCCGCGGCGACCTCGTGATCGCCGACACCGGCAACGCGCGCGTCCAGGTGTTCGCGCTCAAGGGCCTCGTGCTGCGCGCCGTGTGGGGCTCTCCCGAGGCCCAGCCCTGGGCGCCGACCGACGTCGCCGTGGGCCCGGACGGGCGGATCTACGTGTCCGACCCGGCGGGCGACGCCGTGCACGTCTTCGCCGCCGACGGGAGCGTGCTGGGCGCCTGGGTGACCGGCGGGCCGGCGACCGACATTGCGCTCGACGGTGCCGGCCGGCTCTACGTCGTGCGCGCCGGCGCGTCCGACGTGCTCGTGCTCGACGCCCGTGACGGGACCGAGATCGGCTTCCTCACCGCCCCGCCGGAGCTGGCCGGCCGGTTCTGCCCGCTGCTCGTCGCGGCCGACCCCGACGGGACGCTCCACATCGCCGACCCCACGGGCGCCATCTACCGCTGCGGCGGTGGCGAGATCCGCGCCTGCGCCAAGCTGGCCGTGACGCCGACCGGGCTCGCCTTCGACCGCGAGGGCAACCTGATCGTGGCCGACGGTGCCGGTGGGGTATCGCTGGTCGCGCCCTCGCTGCGCTACGAGCCCGCGGGCGTGTACATCACCGCCGCCCTCGACAGCCTGATCGACCGGGCGCCGTGGGACGCGGTGGCGCTCGCGGGCGAGATTCCGGCCGGCACAAGCGTCAGCTTCGAGAGCTACACGGCGCAGGACGAGCCCGCGCCCGGCGAACTGGCCGCGCTGCCGGACAGCGCCTGGATCGGCGGCGCCACCGCGACCGACCTCGCCGCCGGAGAGGACTGGCGGGGCCTGGTCCTGGCTCCGCCGGGGCGCTACCTGGCCGTCCGCCTGCGGTTCGCCGGCGACGGGACCTCGACGCCCTCGCTGACCGCCGTCCGCGCGTTCTTTCCGCGCTCGTCGTCGATCGGCCGCCTGCCCGCGCTGTACCGCGAGGACCCCCTGTCGGCCGACTTCCTCGACCGCTTCCTGTCGATCTTCGACGCGACCTGGAGCGAGATCACCGCGATGATCGACCACATCCCGGAATACCTGGACCCGGCGACGACTCCGGCCGATCCGGGCCGGGACTTCCTGAGCTGGCTGGCGACGTGGCTCGGCATCACGTTCGAGCGCGGCTGGTCGATCGAGCGCCGGCGCGCGCTGCTGGCGTGCGCGCACACGCTGTTCGCGCTGCGGGGGACCGTCGAGGGGATCCGGCTGCAGATCCGGCTCTGCGCCGGTGTCGACGCGCATGTCCTCGAGCACTTCAAGCTGCGCCGGCTGCTGTTCGTCAACGAGTCGCGGCTCGGCGTCGACTCAGAGCTGTGGGGACCCTCGATCGTCGGCCGCCTGGAGGTGGGCGAATACGCGTCGATTGGCTCGTTCGCCCTGCGCGACGACGACGACCCGCTCCACGACCCGTTCGGCTACTACGCCAACCAGTTCACGGTGTTTGTCCCGGCCCGGCCGGACGTCGACGTGAGCGAGATCGAGCGCGTGTTGGCCCATGCGGCGCCGGCGCACGCGCTGGGGAGCGTCGTGGCGGTGGCGCCGCGGATGCAGGTCGGCACGCATTCGTTCATCGGCCTGGACACGGCCATCGCCGCGTACCCAGCCGGGTTCATCGAGGGCGCGGGGACGCTGGGACAGGACACGGTGCTCGGACCGTCGTGCGCCACCGTGGCGCCGACGCTATCCGTCGGCCGCGCGCGCGTGGGCACGACGTCACAGCTCGACTAGAGGAGAGGAGATGACTGGCACCAACATAGGATCGAACGGCAGCTGTGTCGAGTGCGACGCTCCCCAGCTGGCGCGCAACTGCTACTTCACCGGCAAGCTGCTCGTGGAGCGCGACTTCACCGACGAACAGCGGTACTTCCTGGGCAAGGAGCGCCGCCACAACCAGGCCCTGCACGGTACGGGCGTCGCCTGCGGGCTCAAGGTGGTGCAGCACCCCAATCCCGGGTGCCGCAACCAGTACGTGCTGATCGAGCCCGGGATCGCCATCGACTGCTGTGGACGCGAGATCGTCGTCCAGCGGCAGGAGCTGTTCGACGTGCGCGCCGCCTTCCTGGCCGCGTGGCAGGAGGCCCATGGCCCGCAGTCGGCGCCGGACGACGCCGAGCACACGATGCGGCTGTGCATCGCCTACGCCGAATGCGGGATCGAGGAGATCCCGGTCCTGTTCGACAACTGCGATGCCACCGCGTGTCACCCCAACCGGATCGCCGACGGCTGGACGCTGTCGGGGGAGATCGACCCGCCCCCGGCCGCCGATCCGCCGTCGGCCGCGCTGACATGGGAGCGCACGGTCAACGTGGCTCAGGCCGTGCGCGCGCTGGCGGCCAACGGATACCTGTACGTGCTGACGGGGGGCGACCCGGGGACCCTGTACGTCTTCCACGCCGACAACCAGTCGATCGTCGCCGCCCAGACGCTCCCGGCGGCGGGGCTCGACCTGGCGCTCTCGCCGAACAGCGCCCACGCGTACGTGGCGCTCGCCGCCGACGACGCGGTCGCCGTCCTCGACCTGCTGGCGCTCGGATCGAGCTCCGCAATCGTCAACCGCCTCCCGATCCCCGACCCGGGGGGCGCGCTGCGGCTCGCCGTCGACCCCGCCGGGGACCGCCTGGTCGCCGCCGGCGCCTCGGTCACCGTGTGGAGCGACTCGATCAACGCCCCGCTCGCCGACCCCTCGACGGCCCAGGTCGGCTCCGCGGTGTCGCTGGCCGAGCCGTGTGCGTCGCTCGTGGCCGGCCCCACCAGCGCCTACGCCGCGCAGCCGGGCTCGGCGTCGGTGGCCGTGGTCAGCCTCGCGGACGGGACACTGGGCGCGCCGATCGCGCTGAGCGGATCGGCGCCGTCGTCGTTGGCGCTCGCCGCGTCGACGGCCGGCGAGAAGCTCTACGTCGGCGACGCCGCCGCCGTGACGGTCGCCGTGATCCCGCTGTCGGGCGGCACGACGTCCGTCGCCGGCACGGTCACGCTGTCGAAGGCGCCGGTGGCGCTGGCCGTGTCAGCGGGCGGGCGGTGGCTGTTCGCCCTGGTTCAGGACAGCGCGCAGGCCGGCGCCGTGCAAGTGATCGACGCGTACGCGCTCGAGACGTCTCCCACCACCGCGGCCACCTCCTCGCCGGTCCCGATCGGCGAGGCGCCCGAGGCGCTGTCGCTGGCCGACGACGGCAGCGCGCTCTATGCCACCTACAGCGGCCCGGCCGCGGACGGCGCGGACGCCGGCGTCGCCCAGTTGGCCGTCGCGGTGCAGGACTGCGGCGCCGCGATCACGGCCACGATCGACGGCTGCCCCGGCTGCGACGGCGACGACTGCGTCGGGCTGGCGACGGTGACCGGCTACACCTACGGCGAGGCGATCGAGGACAGCGCCATCGACAACCTCACCGGCCGGCGACTGCTGCCGAGCACGGCGGTGTTGACCGAGGTCGTCGAGTGCCTGCTGGCCCGCGGGCCCGGGGACGGCACGGCGGGCCCGCAGGGACCTCCCGGCCCGCCCGGGCCGGAGGGGCCGCAGGGCCCGGCGGGCGCGGATGGGCCGGCGGGACCAGCCGGGCCTGAGGGACCAGCCGGGCCTGCCGGACCGGCCGGGCCCGAGGGGCCGACCGGACCGCAGGGACCGCCCGGGCCGGCGGCGCCGACGCTCGAGCTCCCCCACATCGTCTACATCAACTGGACCCACGGCGCGCCACTGACCACCGCGGCCCAGGGCAACGTGCGGGCGAACGGGCTCGTGATCGGATTCGACCGGCTGATGCAGGCGCAAACGTTCAGCACACAGACGCCGGGCACGTCCCCGTTCCGCGTGCTGATCCGACAACCGGGGGGTTCGCGCCGTCCTTCGACACGTTCACGTGGCTGGAGATCGACGCGATCGTCACCGGGATCCGGCCGGACGACTGGAAGGTCGAGTGCGGCCAGCCGCTTCAGGGCCAACTGCCCCCGGCGTCAACCGACGTCAGCACCGGCGACGTGCTGGGAGCCCGGCTGCGGCCGGCCAACGGCGGCAAGCTCGTCAACTGGGTCCCCGGCATCTATCGCGTGCAGATGCACGGCGACGCCGCGCTCGGCGCGGCGCAGATCACGCTGCCGGACGGCCGCACGGTCAATCCGGCGCTCGACGCCAATCACCTCGGCCCCGGCCTCCCGACGCGCTGCCCGACCGGCGACGGCGCCGAGGGCGGCCTGTTCGAGAGCTGGTTTGAGTTCCAGGGCTGACGCCAGATCGGAGAGATGCGATGTCGAACGCAATGACGACCGCCACCCAGGGATCGCCCTGCGGGTGCGGGTGCGGCGGCTCCACGGCAGGGTGCTGCTGCTCGGGCCCGGCCTGTCCGCCGCCCTGCGCGCCCATGCGCCCCCGCTACTTCGACGGCCAGTTGCTCACCCAGGCCGAGCTGACCAGCGAGCAGAGATACGTGCTGGCCAAGAACCGCCTCCACAACCGCTACCTCCACGGTTGGGGGGTGGTGTGCGGCCTGCGGGTCTCGTGCTGCGACGACACCCATGTCACCGTCGAGCCCGGATACGCGCTCGACCCATGCGGCAACGACATCGTGCTCCCGTGCGCGCAGACGATCCCGCTCGTGCAGATGATCCAGGACTGCCGCAGCCAGGCCAAGCCCTCGCCGGAGTGCAACCCGTTCGCGACCTCGGCGCTGCAGGACTGCTCCGGTGCCGACCAGACCTGGTGCCTGACGATCGCCTACGACGAGCAGGACTCGCGACCGGTGGCAGCGCTGCGCGGCGTGTCCTCGGCGGCAGCCTGCGGGTGCAACGGGAGCGGGTGCGGTTGCGGTTGCGGTAGCGCCGCGACGAACGGAGCTTCCTCAGGCGGCGTGACGACCGGTGCACCCCCCACGAGGCTCGACACGGTGGGCCGGCCGGCGACGGCCTGCGAGCCCACGCGGACGACCGAGACGGTCACGTTCGGCGTCGCCTGCATGCCCGAGCAGCCCGCGTCGAGCAAACAGACCCATCAGACCATCGTCGCTACGGCGCGCCAGACGCTGGCGGAGCGCCTCCCCTCGGGGACGCTCGTCGGTGAGGCCCTGCAGCGCCAGGCGGCGCTCCAGATGGTGCGCGAGGCGGCGCCGGCGACCCTCGGGCAGAACGCGCAGGACGACTACACGTTGGTCTGCATGTACCTGAGCCGCATGCGCGCCGCGCTGGCCGCACTGCCGATGACCAGTTGCTGGATCGCCAAGGAGTTCGCGCAGATCTCGGTGCGGCCTCCCAACCCGGGCGAGGACCCCCAGGAGTACGACCAGGCCGTGGTCGCGCCGGCTCTCCAGCAAGCTCAGTTGTTGCTCCAGGCCGCGGGCCGCGACGTGGTCTGCTGGGAGCTCATCCCGGGTTGCGCGCCGGCGCCCCCGAACGCCTGCGTGGTGTTGGCCTGCGTGACCCTGCGCAACGACGTGATCATCGACATCTGCATGGGGGCGCCGCGCCGGCAGGTGATCGGCTTCCCGGCGCTCGCGTACTGGATTACCGGGCTGCCGGCCTCATGGCTCGATCAGCTGCCGACCTTCCTCGATCCGGTCGCGTTCGGTAACGCGGTGTCCGCGCTGTGCTGCGGGACCCGGGACATCAAGCAGGAGACGGTGCCGAGCACCCCGGCCGCGGCGCGCTTCTACGCGCTGGCCGACATGACCGACGCGCCGCCGCCGCCGCAGGAGGTCACCGGGCTCTCGCCCGACGAGTACTCCGCCCTGCGCGCCGGCGCGACGGCGCTGCGCACGGTGGCGGTCAACGCGTTCGAGCAGCTGGAGTAGGAGGCGAGCATGGCGACCGAGGTCGAACGACTGCGCTACTACGAGCGTCAGTTCCTGGGCGCGACTGACTTCAACGACGAGCAGAACTACCACCGGGATTCGCTGCGCCGCCACCTGCTCGGGCCGCACACCTGGGGCATCGTCACCGGGCTCGAGCTCAGCACGGCCGCCGCCGAATCCGGTCAGGGCGTCGACGTGACGATCGAATGCGGCCTCGCCGTGGACGCGTTCGGCCGGACGATCGCGCTGCTCGACCAGACGGCGCTGGCCAAGGACCAGTTCGAGGCGCTCGCGGACCAGACGAACACCCAGTGGGTCGACGTCGGCCTGCGCTACGTGGAGCAGACGACCGGGCAGCCGTCGCCGGGGTTTGAGACGTGCGCGACCGGGGGCGACGAATGCCGGATCGTCGAGACGTACGCCGTGCAGGTCAACACGCCGGGTCAGATCGGCGTGGTCAACAACGACGTCACGGTGGCCGGCCAGCCCCTCGACCCGGCCAACGCCGTGGCCGACTACTCGATCCCCCATCAGGAGCTGCCCGACGACGCCACCCCCCGGTGGATCGTCCCGCTCGGCCGGGTGCAGTGGCAGCCCTCGGCGGATCCCACGGTGGCGGGCTCGTTCCTCGCCGCCGACGCCCAGGGCCGCGTGTACGGCGGCGCCGTGGCCGCCTCGCTGCTGGCCCCGGACGGAAGCGTCGTGGTGCGCGGCCGGGCCGATGCGCCCGCGTCGCCGGCGCCGACGCAGTTGCTGGCCGTGGAGGGCACGCTGGGGGCGTCCGGCCTCCTGACCGCGAGCGGCGGCCTCGACGTGACCGGCGCGACCGACATCACCGGCGAGGTGGCGATCGCCGGCGACGTCGAGATCACCGGCGGCCTGCAGGTCGAGCTGCCGTCGTCCAGCGACGAGGCGGTCGTCGGCGTCGCCAAGACCGGCGGCGGGATCGACCCGACGGTGACGATCGCCGGCGACGGCACGGTGACGGTGGCCGGCCAGGTGGCGATCGGAGCAAGCAGTCCGGGCTCGAGTCTGCTTGCGGTCAGTGCCCCGGGCGCGGCCGCGGTCAACGAGTTCACGATCGCCTCCAGCGGGGATACACAGGTCGGGGGCAAGCTCGTGGTCAACGGGACGCTCGACGTCAACTCGTCGCTCTCGATCCACGACGCGTCGGGCGGCGACGACACCGATCCGTTCGTCCTGTCCCGCCACCAGCGCGCCACCGACCAGAACGATCTGCGCGTGCAGATCGGCGACAACCTCGACGGGCTGGACCGCTTCGTCGTGGGGCCGGTCTACTACGGCGACGGCCAGTTCAAGGAGCAGTTCGTCGTCGACAACCTCGGCAACCTCAATGCGGCCGGCTCGCTCAACCTCGGCGCCGACCTGGCGGTCACCGGATCGCTGCGCGTCACGGGATCGAACAACCTCATCGTGGCCTTCACCGAGGAGCTCTCGGTGGTCATGGGCCCCGCGGATGAGCCGGTCACCTGGACGGTCAACCACCCCGTGATGTTCGCCGCAGTCTATGCCCGCTTTGCCGTGTGGAACGGCTTCAGCATCTGGCCGCAGGGCAGCCCTGGCGCCTGGCAGACGTTCACCGGCCACGCCGCGAACGCCAACGCCATCCCTCAGCACGTGTTCGTCCGCGTCACCGACAGCTCGAGCACCGAGTACACCTCCGGCGTCGGCTACGTCTCGGAGTCCGACGCCGCCAACGAGCACGACAACTCGGCTCTGTTCACCGTGGTCGTCCTGGGGCGGGGGTCGTGAGCGACGCGGCCGTCATCGCCGCGCGGCTGGCCGAGCTGCGGACCGAGCTGGGCAAGGGCCGGGAGGAGCTGGTGGCGCTCGAGCGCCGGCGCGGCGAGGTGCGTGACACCGTGCTGCGGATCGGCGGCGCCATCCAGGTGCTCGAGGAGCTGACGGCCACCGAGAACGGCCAAGTGCTCACTACCGCGTCGCCGTGAGCGGGCAGCTCTCGATCGAGGCCGCCTCGGCGACGTACGTCGTGCCGGCCGCGCACCCGGACCCATCGGGCGTCCGCGCCCGGCTCGACGTCGTCGGCCGGCGGCTGCCCGAGGTCCTGCCGGCGCCGCTCGACGCGCTGGCCGCGGGGCGCGAGCGCGAGGTGTGGCTGGTCCGCTGCCTGGCCGTGGGCGTCGACCTCGACCTCGGCGCGGACGACGCGAGCCTGGCCCGGACATGGGCCAACGGGCTCGTGGCGGCGCTGGCGGCGCTGCTGGGCGCTTCGCCCGCGGACAGCGCCGACGGCGACGTGATCGTTTTCGCCGATGACGCCGCGCACGTCGCGGCGTTCGTCGGTGATCTGGTCGACGGGAGCGCACACGACCGGTGGTGGCACGGGCGCTTTGCCGGCCTCCAGCCGCTCCCGGCCTCGGCGGCGATCGCGGCCGCGATCACGTCCGAGCCACCGCGTGGACGACGCGCGCTCGGCCGCCTCGCGCAGTGGGGCCGGCTCGAGCCCGTGCTGGGCGTGTTGGGCGAGCGCGGATGCGCGCGCGTGCTGCGAGCCCTGTATCCGGACTCGGTTGCCCCCGCACCATCTGTGGCGCCGCTTGCCTCCACGGCCCCGCCCGCGTCGCGCTCCCAGGCCGGTGCGGCGCGGCGGCTTCGCCTGGCCGCGGAGCGTGAGAGGGCGGCGCTGGGCGGCTCATCGGCAGCCCCGGCGGCCGTCGCGGCACCGACAGGCGTGCCGGCGGCCGGCCGCCGGCGCGTCGGATCGCGTTCGCCCGGGTTGGCGGGCTCATGGGAACGCGAGGATCTCTGGACGCCCTTCGGCGGCGCCTGCCTGCTGCTGCGCGCGATGGTGGAGCTCGGACTGGCGGCGCTCGACGGGCCGGCACGCCTGCTCGCGCTGCGGGCCGCACTCGGCGCCGAACGCGCGAGGGCCACCGAGGCGGACGATCCGCTCGCGCTGCTGGCCGGAGTGACGGCGCCCGCGCCTGAGGCCACCGGCGAGCTGGGAGGGCTGCTTGTGCGCGGGCTCGTCGAGACCGGGCGCACCGATGGGCGCGCGGTGTGCATCGAGCCGACACCGCTCGGGCTGCTCGTACGCGACCCGTCCCGCGACGTCTGGCTGGCGGCGGGCGGCGCCGACGCCGTCCGAGGCGCGATCGACGTGCTGGCCGACTTTCGCGGCGATGCACCGTCGATCGTGACCGCGCCCTCACCCGTCGATGAGAGCGAGTTCGCCTACTGGTCTCTGCCGGACGCTCCCCCGGCGATCGCGCTCGCAGGCCGCGCGCTCGTCCGCGACCTGACGAGCCGCCTGGCCGGATTCGAGCGCAGCACCCCGGGCCACGTGTGGCGCAACCTGCTCGACCGTGGCGCGTGGGTCAACGTCGGTGCGTCGATCGTGCGCGCCGATCTGGAACCGGCGCCGCTTGACGTGGTCCTGCTGCTGGCCGGCTTTCACGGCCTGCGGTTCGAGGTCCCGTGGCTCGGCGAGGTGGAGCTCGCTCTCCCACGATGAGTGTCCTGACCGCCCCCGAGATCGCCGCGTTCTCCGGCCCGGCCGAGCACCTGGTCGCTGAGCTCGAGCGGATCGAGCTTCTCCTGCGCCGGCGCGCGCTGCTGCTGCACGACACCGGCCTGATCATTGACAGCGACTTCCGCGGCCGCTACGTCGCCGGCAAGCACATCGACCGCGCGCCCTTCGACGGGCAGCAGGCGCCCGAACCACCGGCCGCCGTCGCGCTCGCCCGCCTGGCGGCGCAGGTGGACGAGCTCAACCGCCAGCGCACCGCCCTGGCCGACGAGATGGGCGCGGAGCTCCGTCTCCCTCGGCTGGCTCGGCTCGCCGGGCTCGGTCGCCTCGAGGTCGACGCGCTGCTGCTGGCGGCCGGCGCCCAGCTCGACCTGTGCTGGGAAGGCCTGCTGGCCTACGTGCAGGACGACGTGACTCGCCGGCGGCCCACGCTGCAGCTGGCACTCGACCTGCTCACTCACGACCGCGACGAGCGCCTGCACGGCCGAGCCCTGCTCAGCGCCGGGCCGCTTATCCGCGACCGGCTGATGCGACTGATCGGCGAGTTCGACGAGCACAGCCGCCCACCGCTTCCGGCCCGGTCGCTCGGGCTGGAGGAACGCGTCCTGCGTCACCTGCTCGGCGACGACAGCGTCGACGACGCACTGGGCGGCTCCGTGGAACGGTTGGCAGCGGCCGATCTCGACCTTTCCGGCGAGCACGCCGCGGCGGCGGCCGCGCTCGAGGCGCACGTCCCGGTGATCCTCCAAGGGCGCCCGGCCGCCGGCGGCCGAGACGTGGCCGCGGCCCTCGCGGCGCGGCTGGGGCGATCGGCGCTGGCCGTCGACCTGCGCGGCGTCCCCGGCGAGCCGGCCGCGATCGCCGCCGCCGTCCGTCGCGAGGCGCGACTCGCCGACGCCGCGGTGTACCTGGAGGCCGCCGACGAGCTGTGGCCCGAGCTCTTGCTCGACCTGCTGGGGTGGTTCCCGGTGGCCCGGCTGCCACTGATCGTCCGTGCGCGCGGACCGCTCGCGGACCCGCACCCGCACCGGCGGCTCGCACTTCATCTGCCCTGGCTCGCGATCGCCGCCCGGCGTGATCGCTGGACGCGCGCGGCCGCCGACGCCGGTGTCGCGCTGTCCCCGGCGGTCGTCGACGAGCTGGCGGCCAAGCTGTCGCTGGACGAGGCGCAGACCGCAGCGGTGCTCGATGACGCCCGGCGGCGCGCCGGCGGCGACACGGTAGCGGTTGGTCACCTCGACGCCGCCGCGCGGGCGGCGGCCGGCGGGGCGCTGGGCGAGCTGGCCCACCGGCTGGAGCCGCGATACCGGCTCGACGACGTCATTCTGCCGCCGCGGCAATCCAGCGCCCTGACCGAGCTGTGCGCGCGCGTCCGCAACCGCCCGGTCGTGCACGAGCGCTGGGGTTTCCCGGCGCCGACGCGCGGCGACGGCGTGACGGTCCTGTTCCACGGCGCCAGCGGCACCGGCAAGACCATGGCGGCCGAGGCACTGGCCCGCGAGCTCGGGCTCGAGCTCTACCGCGTCGACCTGGCCACCGTGGTCAGCAAGTACATCGGCGAGACCGAGAAGAACCTGCGCCGCGTGTTCGCCGCCGCCGCCACGGTCAACGGGATCCTCCTGTTCGACGAGGCTGACGCGCTGTTTGGTCGCCGCTCGGAAGTCAGGGATGCCCACGACCGCTACGCGAACATCGAGACCGCCTACCTGCTCGGCGAGTTCGAGAGCTTCTCCGGGCTGACCGTGCTGGCGACAAACCTGATCGCGAACGTCGACGACGCGTTCACGCGCCGCATCCAGCTCTCGATCGAGTTCCCCATGCCCGGCGCCGCCGAGCGCGAGCGGATGTGGCGCCGTGCCCTTCCGCCGTCCGCGCCGCTGGCCGGCGACGTCGACCTGCGCTCGATGGCGCAGCGCGTCGAGGTCAGCGGCGCCGTGATCGCGAACGCCGCGCTGGCGGCGGCCTTCGCGGCCGCCGCGGACGGCACGCCGATCACGCTGGCGCACCTGGTCTCGGGCGCCGCGCGCGAGGTGGAGAAGCTGGGACGACCGGTGACGCGGGCGGAGTTCGGTGACCTGTATGCGGCGCTTGCGCCTCGCCCCGGGGCGCCGGCCGCTCGCCGAGCGGCGCAATGGTGACATTCGCCGAGCGCGACTCTCCGCCCGCGCGGCGGGACACCGCGCGTGCCCGGCCGGAGCGGCCAGCCGCGTCTGCACCGCAAGCCGGCGGGCTCTCTCTGCAGGGCGTGCTGGGCAACCGCGCCGTCGCGCAGATGCTGGCCGACGCGAATTCGGCGATCGAAAGCCTGCCTGCGTTCGCACCAAGCGGACGCGACGCGACATTCCCGGCCGAGTCAATCGTCGACGACCTGCGCCGCGCGATCGACCAGTCGGACCCGACGCTCGTCGAGCGCCCCGTCGCGTTGTCCGACCGCATCTCGATCAACGTGCCGACCGCGGTTCGCCACGTCGACTTCCCGGCGGTCGTCCGCTCCCTCGACAACCTGACGGCCGGCCAGGTCGCGCGCGCCGACTCTCTGTACAAGCAAATCGAGGGCAGGCCGCTCGAGGAGGACCTCCTCGGTAGCGGCGCGTCCAACCTCCCGACCGATCTCGAGCCGGAGCAGGTAGCCAGGATCCGGGCGCTCCTGCAGGGGACGCGAGCCGAGCGCCCCAGCGAGGCCGCGCCGCAGGGCCGGATCGACGCCGACGCGGTCGAGCTCCACGACCTGCTCGCCGGCGACCTCGACGAGGAGAAGCGCGAGCGGGTGATGGCCCTCCAGCGGCGCCCCGAGGCGGAGATCGACCACATCGACGCCTACTACATCAAGCACTATGAACGCGACCTGGCCGAGGACCTCGACGCGAAGCTCTCGGGCCTCCAGCGCAGCCGCGTCTACGAGCTCCGGTCCGGCAACTGGGCGCTCGCCGATGCCTGCGCGATCGAGGACAAGCGCCGCGCGCTCGAAGCGCTCGACGCGCAGGCGCGAGTGCCGTTGCCCATCGACGTCCCCTCCGCGCTCCGCGACGAGCAGGAGCGCCGGCGCCAACAGGAGCTCGACCGTCTCATCGCCGGGATCGGCGCGATCGTCGAGCTCAATCGCCGGGAGGCGCTGGCGGATCCCGCCAACATCTCCACGCGCGCGGACCAGGCGGTGCAGCAGCGGCTGGCGCGGATCCTCGCCACGCCCGCGGCGGAGCCGGGGACGACGCTCGGGTCGGAGCTCGAGCGGACGCTCGGGCCCGTGTGGGGAGGGGCGATCAAGGCGGCGGCGGGCGGGTCGCTCGTCGAGGCGGCCGCGCGCCGGCTGATCGAGCTCGAGACGACCCGGACAACGACCCACGAGAATGTGGCGGCGATCGTCGCCGACCTGCGCGAGCAGGCTAAGCATGACGCGCTCGCCGATCCGTGGCTCGCCCTGACCGACAAGGTCGCGATCGCGTCCGGCGACCCGGGGAACGCCGAGGCAACACGACTCGTCGACGCGCAGGCGCAGCTCTACGTCAACCTGTTCCTCGAGAGCTACGAACGCCTCCGTGATGAGCAATGGCTGCCGATCGCGCGTCCGTGGGCCGCGATCGTCGCGAGTGCGACCGGGGCCGAACAGGAGCGGCTGACGGCACTCGCAGCCGGTGGCGGCAGGCTCTCCGATCTCGACGAGCTCGACGTCGCGATCCGGAACGACAACGCCGAGGGCGTCAAGGCCGTCCTGCGGCGGCAGCGAACGCCCAAAGACGTCGCGGCGCTCGCGCGGTCGTACGTGGAGAGGCGCGGTCGCAGTCTGCGCCAAGCGATCTTCGGGCCGACGGGGAACGCGGAGCTCGCCGAGCGCTGGGAGAGCCCGTCGGGCCTGACGCGCCTGGCGGCGCCGTCCGCCATCGGGGTCAACGCCCTGGTGAAGCCGTTGCTCCGCGGACGTGACGCCGCGCTCGCCAACGAGTGGCTGGGGCGGCCGGAGGCGGGCGGGCAGGCCGAGGTCGGGTGGATCGCCGGCACCGGGCACGTTGAGCTGACGGTCACGGAGGCGCGCAGCGGGGCCATGGGCTGGCTGCGCGAGCTCGGCGACCTGCCCGAGAGCCAGGAGATCATGCGCCAGTCCGAGGGGCGGCTCCGGGCGCTCCAAGGCGAGTGGCGGCCGGCGACCCCTGGGGCCGCCCGCGACAGCAGGTGCTCGCCGAGATGCGGCGCTGGCGGGCTGCGCTGACCGGCGACGCGTCGGCATACGAGGACGAGAACGAGCGCATGGTCGCGCAGTTCAAGGCAGCCGTCGCCTTCGCGGTGCAGGTCGCGCTCGCAGCGGTCCTGCCCGGCTTCGGTTCGGGCATCGTGGCGCTGGTCGGCAGCGCCGGCCTCAGCATCGCGGCCACCGTCGCCACGAACGTCGCGCTCTACGGCGACGCCTACGACTGGGCTCACTTCTCCGCCGACGTGGAGGACGGCCTGCTCGGCGCGGCCGGCGGGAAGCTCGGCGAGGAGCTCGCCGGAAAGATCGCCACGAAGGTCGCGCGCAGCTCGGCGAAGGACGTCGCGGCGGCCGCCGAGGCGGCGAGCATCCCCACGGCGCTCGGGCGAGAGCTCGAGACGGGCACCGCGGTGGCGTGGGCGCGCGCGGGCGGCGGCTATCTCGGCGCGTCCGGGGCGATCGCCCTCGGAGCCGGCGAGAACCCTTTTAGCGCCGAGGGGATCGCGCAGCTGCCGCTCGCGATGCTGCTGGGCCGGCTGATCGCACGGCGGCGCCCGCCGCGGGCAGCGCCGCACGACGAGGCCCCGTCCGCGCCCCGGGCGCGTCCGACCCACGAGCCCCCGGAGGCACGTCCGACACACGAGTATTCGGAGCCGCACGCGGCCACCGAGGAGGAGTTCGAGGAAGGACCGACGCGCGAGTTCGGCGGCGAGCCGACGGGCGAGCACCAGTTCGACGAGGAGCCGACGGGCGAGCACGTGCGTCCGCCCGGCCCCGGCGACCCAACCGACAACCCGCTCGACGGGTACAGGACGTACAAGCGCTGGGTCGCGGCCGACCGGACGCGCGAGGTCGCGCTGATCTACAACTTCCAGCTCGACCTGTGGGTGCCCGTGCAGGGGACGACCGGCCGCGTCCCCGTCACGCGGGCGCTCGAGCAGTTGGGCTGGCGCGCGGAGGACACCACTCTCGAGTGGCACAGCCATCCGGTGACGGAGGGCGGGGCGACGAGCGACCCGAACCTGTTGCCGAGCGGCATCCAGTCCGATCTGCGCCTCGCCCAGCAGGACGCGGCCAAGCGGGAGGGGCGGCAGCTGAGCTCGATCGACGTCGTCACCGAGCGCGGTCCGGACACGACGCGCGTCTTCTACGACCAGGCAAAGCGGACCTGGCTCGTCGACTACCCGGAACCGGGGCCGGTGCCGCGCCGTGACCGCCGGTCGTTCGACTCGTTCCGCGAGTACCACGAATGGTTCATGGAGCGGTTCGGCTTCGAGCCCGGCGGGAGGCGGATCCTCGGCGCGCGCGACCCCGGCGCCCCAGCCCCGCCGCCGATGCCCGTCCGCGCCGTCACCTACGCGACCGCGCCCGACGTCATCCCGCCCGGCGAGATCCTCGACTTCCCGGGCGGCGCGCGCGTTTGGCGAAACCCGATCGACAACACGATTGTCGTCGAAAGCACGCTCGGGCCCGGGAGCGGTCGGCGTGGTTTCGAGCGCGAACTGCCGTCTCGGACGGAGTACAGCGCAGCCGACATCCAGGCGTGGGCTATGGAGCGGGCGCACAGCCAGGGACAGGGGACGGCCTTCGAGGCGCCCTACGGGATCCGGCTCGCCGCGCGCATGATCAACCAGGGCTTCCAGCGCGCCGGCATCGAAGGCTTTGGCCGCAGGCTGGCCGCGGCCGAGCCTGCGACAACCTTCCGAATGACGACTGCGACGAAGACGCAGGAGCTAACGCTGCGGCTCGAGTGGATCGACTACAAGATCGAGGTCGTCAGGAACGGCTCGGCGCGTGAGTTGTTCGAGTTCCGGATGAAAGCGGAGGGCGCCGAGGGCATGCCAGAGATCGATCGCGACAGCGTTTTGGCGACGGGCGACGAGGAGCTGCAGCGATACTTCGAGCTGCCCGAGATGGACGATCTCAACCGCGAGCTGCGGGAGATGGTCGACGAAGGGCGGGCCCGGCTCGGGCTGCCGCCGCGACCGAGATAAGGCGACGGGCCCCGCGCATCACGAGCGGAGGTAGGTGAAGACGGCGAGGACGAGGCGATCCTCATCGGCTGCTGCCGTGATGCCGAGCTTGCGAACGATGTTGTGTGACCTCGCTCTGGCTGTCTTTTCGGAGCGAGGAGCAGCGCTGATCCATCACTACCGCTCGCGAGCGACGTAGGAGTTGTGCGGGCGCCCGCCCGGCGAGCGCCAGGCCGAGGTCGGGGTGCTTTCGTTGAATTCTGCCGCCGTCACGCTGGCGCGGCGCGCTCTCCAAGTGCCCGTCCGGCGGACCGCCCGCTCTCACCGGTGCGACTGCTTTTCATTTTCCGGCCGGTCGCCCCCTACGACCCCGTGGCGCCGTCTCGATCAACGCGATCGCCGACGGCTGGCGATCGCTTTGCCACGAGCCGAGGAGTTGGGGCTGGCTGCTGCTTACTCAGGATGCGGTATTGCGGGATCGGGATCTCGGTCCTGGCGACGGCGCTCGACGTTGATCGCGTGCTCGATGGATCGGCTCCCGGGCGGTAGATCTGGCTGGTCAACTCCAGCTCTCCAAAGGAGGGAGCCATGTCTGCTGTGCAGTTGCTCGACGCTGCCGGCCGTCGTCGCTCGCCGGCGACGTTGCCGGACTTTCACGCCGGTAGGGCGCCGGGGAACAAGGGTCAGCGCTACGCGGCTGACCCGCCGACGGTCGATGAGATCATCGCGGTCATGCGCCACGCCCTACGCCCGGTACGGCAATCGCCTCAACGGGTTGATCGTTGTGCTGTGGCGTGCCGGGCTGCGGATCAACGAGGCGCTGTCGCTGACCGAGACCGATCTGGAGGAACAGCGCGGATCGGTTTTGGTCAGGATGGGAAGAACGACCGCCGTCGCCAGGTCGGGATGGACGCGTGGGGGTGGACGGCGCTAGGACCGTGGCTGGCCGAGCGCGCCGCCCTGCCGGTCGGCCCGTTGTTCTGCGTGATCGCCGGACCCACTGCCGGGCACGCCTGGTCGGCCAGCGCCGCCAGGCTCCAGCTACACCAGGTGGCGGTTGACGCGGGCGTCCGGCGGCGCTTCGCGCCCCACCAGCTCCGCCATGCGCATGCGG
>CAWJMH010000005.1:0-94341 GCA_963843915.1 uncultured Solirubrobacterales bacterium | reverse complement strand
AGACACGCGGGCGCGCCGCGCCCTCCCAGGTATGGCTATGGCATCGGCTCCAAAGGACTCCGCGTACGGCGGCGAAGCCGACGCGGTACGTCGCGACGATCGCCCGAGCCTGGCGCAGCTATTACGAGGACCCTGCCGGGGCGTTGGATGCGGCCGTCCGCGGCTACGAGTCAGGGCGGTCGCTTGACGATGCGGGTCTGTGCGCGCGAGCGCGCGCGCTCCAGGGTGCTGTCGGCCTGCATCGCGGTGATCTGCAGGGGGCGCTCGAGCTCGCGGTCGAGGCGCAGCGCTACCTCGGAGCAGGCGAACGACTCGGCGGCGCGCTGTGAGGTCGCCGCGCTGAAGGCTCAGGTGAGCTTCTTCTCCGGTTCGTACGCGGACGCTCTGCGCGAAGCTGAGCTCGCCGTCAGGGTCGCCGACGAGTCGGCGGACCCGGACCTGCGGATCTTCGCGCGGCGGGCCGCTTGCCTGGTGTTCGGCAACGTCGGCGTCCCGGACTGGGACCAGCGGCTCGAGGAGCTGCTGCGGCTCTCGGTCGACGCCGGCGACCCGTGGGAGGAGGCGATCTCGCGCAACGATCTCGCGTGCTATCTGCAGGAGACCGGCGACTTGGAGGGCGCGGAGCGCGAGATCGATCGCGCGCTCGCGGTGGCGCACAGCGTTCCTGGGCGAAACAACTTCGCGCTGGGCGTCCTGCATTCGACGCGCGCCGACATCCGGCTGCTCGGCGAGCGCCCAGAGGCGGCGCTGCAGGACGCCGAGGCGGCGATCGGCCGCCTGCTCGAGGGCGGCGACCCCAACCCGTACGTGTTCGGGGTGACCGTCCGGGCGCAGGTGCAGGCGCGCATGGCGCTCGGCCAGTTCGACGACGCTCGCGAGTCGGGCGAGGAGGCGCTCGCGTGGCTGGGCGATCGCGTGCCCCAGATGCGCAGCCTGATCCTGACCACGCTCGCCGCGGCGCTGCGCGACGCCGGGCGAGTCGAGGAAGCCTACGACGCGCTGCAGCGGGCTTGCGAGCTCGAACGCCAAGCGTTCCGGGAGCTCTCGCAGGTACAGCTGAGCCTCGAGCGGGCGACGCTCGAGGCACGCGAGGCGCGCCGCCACAGCGACCTGTCGACGGTCAAGAACCGCCAGCTCGCCGAGGCCCACACCGAGTTGGAGCGCCGCGCCAACGAGCTCGAAACGCTGCACGCCCAGCTACGCGAGCAGGCCGAACGGGATCCGCTGACCGGCGCTGCACAATCGCCGCTACCTGGCGCGGGAGCTCGAGCGGCTCACCCACGAGCGGATGGCCGGTCGGCTGAGCCTCGCCGTGCTCGACGTCGATCACTTCAAGACGATCAACGACCGCTTCGGACACGCTGCCGGCGACGAGGTCTTGATCCGCATCGCCGGACTGCTGTGCGATCACCTGCGGGAATCCGACAGCATCATCCGCAGCGGCGGCGAGGAGTTCATCATCCTCATGCCCGCGCACCGACGCGCAACGCGGCAACGGCGTGCTGCGAGCGCATCCGCCGGGCCGTCAACACCGAGGCCTGGTCGAGCGTCGCGGACGGCCTGAGCGTGACCACGAGCCTCGGCGTCGCCACGACCGACGACGCACACGACCTCGAAGCCGTCATCAGGCTCGCCGACCAGCGGCTCTACGAAGCCAAGCGCAGCGGTCGAGACCGGGTCGTGCACGGGCCCTCAGTTGCGCTGGCGGAACTGCGGTCGCGGGACGTGTTAGAGGAGGCGCGCGGCGGCTGATCGTTGCCGGCGGTGGCGCTGCCGGCGAGCCTGTTGGTCATCGAGCCGGGTAAACGGCGGGCACCTGGAGTGTGCGCGCGGTGGTCCCTTCGCTGGCCCGTGATCGGCTGGCGACGCCTGCGTCCGCCGCCGGGCACCCGAACCCTCCCTCCAGATGCCCGCCGTTCAAACCCGGCCCGTCGCGGCGACCAGCGCGCGGCAGGCGCTGCCCGCTAATCGCCGATCGGCCCGAGCGCCGGCTCGCGGCCGTAGGCGATCGCGGAGCACGGATCACGGTCGACCGCGACCGGGTCAGCCGATAACCCGGGTTAGGGGACCAGGACGACCTTGCCGACGTTGCGCCGCTCGGCGATGAAGCGGTGGGCGTCGGGAGCCCGGTCAAACGGGAAAACCTCTGCGACGAGTGGCTTCAGCTCCCCGTTGCGGAGCGCTGGTATCAGCGGGTCGATGACTCGGTCGAGGCTTCCCTCGGCATCCCACCAGGAGAGCATGTTGAGGCCGAAGACGCCCTTGTTCTCGTTCATCACCCCTAGCCCCTTCCACCAGGGCATCGACGAGAACGGGCTCTTAGCCAGGGTCCGCAGCGCAGTCGAGACGTTCGGGTCTCGCCGGTTTGGACCTCCGAGGCCCCGTACATGATCAGCCGCCCTCCTTGCCGCAGCAACTGGTAGTCCTTGCGGAAGCTTGACGGGCCAAGCGCGTCGAAGGCCACGTCGATCCCCTCGCCGCCGGTGATCCGGCGCACCTCGTCGGCGAAGTCCCGGCTGCGGTAGTCGATCGCGTGGTCCACTCCCTGCGCGCGGATCGCGTCGTGCTTTGCGGCCGAGGCGGTGCCGAACACCTCGGCGCCGATGCGCTTGGCGATCTGGGTTGCCGAGATCCCGACCCCGCCGGCCGCAGCGTGGATCAGAACCCGCTCGCCCTCCTTCAGCCCACCCATCACGACAAGACCCGCCTGGGCGGTCGCGTAGTTCACCGGAAACGCGGCCCCCTGCTCAAAGGAAAGCTCCCCGGGCAACTCGTAGACCATGCTCTCGCGCACCGTCACCAGCTCGGCCTGCCCGTTGAAGCGCGTGCCCGCGAGCACCCGATCGCCCGGCTTGACCGACTCGACGCCATCCCCTATCGACTCCACTGTGCCCGCGACCTCGTATCCGACCACGCACGGCACCTTCGGCGAGTCCCGGTACAGACCGGTTCGGGCGAGAGTGTCAGCGAAGTTGATCCCGGCCGCCGCGACCGCGATTCGCACCTCACCCGGCCCGACCGAGGGGTCAGGCCGCTCCTGAACCTTCAGAACCTCCGGCCCCCCGTGCTCGGTGATCACTACCGCCCGCATCGCGCGCTGACTTTATGCCATTGCGACGCGCCGCGGGACCGCTTCCGGATCTGTGCGCGGGCTCGCGGCCGGATGGTTGCCTCGGTCGCTCGAGCGCCGGCACGGACGGGATCGGGCACTGCACGGAGTGGTCGGCGGCCACGGTGACGGGCTTTCCGTGGTGCTGGATGTCGAGCGGTTCGCCCCTGAGCAGCGAGTATGTGGCCTGGGTCCGCTCGACTTCGATTCCTAGCTGCGTGTTCTTGCGGCAGCGCAGTTTGAACGCGACGCGGGTCAGCGCTTGCGGGAGGCGGGGCGTGAAGCTGAGCATTCCATCGTGGTCGCGAAGCCCACCGAAGCCGGCGAGCGCGGCGATACACGCCCCCGCGAGCGAAGCGATGTGAACGCCATCCCGCGTGTTGCGCTCGATGTCGTCGAGGTCGAGGAGCGCGGCTTCGGCGAAATAGTCGAACGCCAACTCGATGTGCCCGACCTCGGCGGCGACGATCGCTTGTATACAGGCCGACAGCGATGAGTCGCGGACGGTCAGCTGCTCGTAGTAGGCGAAGTCCCGCGCCTTCTCCTCGGCGGTGAACGCCTCGCCGGCGTAGAACAGCGCCATCACCAGGTCCGCTTGCTTGACGACCTGCTTGCGGTAGAGGTCGAAGTATGGGTAGTGCAGCAGCAGGGGATAGTTCTCGGGCGGGGTCGAGTCGAAGTCCCACGTGTCGTGTTGGGTGAAGCCGTCCGCTTGGGGATGGACCGCGAGCGCCTCGTCATAGGGGATGAAGATCCTTTGCGCGGCGTCCCGCCAGCTCGCGGCCTCTTCGTCACCGACGGCGAGCGCCTTTGCCACGTCCGGGTGTCGCTCGACGGCGTCGGCAGCGGCGCGGAGGTTCCGCGCCGCCATCAGGTTCGTATAGACGTTGTTGTCGGCGACCGCGCTGTATTCGTCCGGCCCGGTGACCCCGTCGATGCGGAACTGGCCCGAGGCGTCATGGTGGCCGAGCGAGCGCCACAAGCGGGCCGTCTCGACGAGCAGCTCGACGCCCGCCTCACGCTCGAACGCCTCGTCCTGGGTGATCAGCTGGTAGCGGTCCGCGGCGTTCGCGATCGCCGCGTTGATGTGGAAGGCCGCCGTGCCCGCCGGCCAGTAGCCCGAGCATTCCTGGCCGGCGATCGTGCGCCACGGAAACGCCGCGCCGCGAAGACCCAGCGAGCGCGCGCGCTCGCGCGCTAGGTCCAGCGTCTGGTGACGCCAGCGCAAAGCGTCCGCGACGGCGCGCGGCCGCGTGTATGTGAGCAGAGGCAGCACCAGCGCCTCGGTGTCCCAAAAGGTGTGACCGTCGTAGCCCGGACCGGTCAGTCCCTTGGCCGGAATCGGCCGCCGCTCGCCCCGCGCTCCCGCCTGGAGTGTGTGAAACAGCGCGAAGCGGATCGCCTGCTGAAGCTCCGCGTCGCCCTCGATCTCGATGTCGGCAGCCGCCCAGAAAGTATCGAGATAGGAGCGCTGCTCCTCGAGCATCCCGTCCCAACCGGTGTGAACGGCGCCCGCCAGGGACGCGGTGACCTGGTCGCGGACCGCCGGAACGGTCCGCGTGCCCGACCAGCCGTAGGCGACGAACTTCGTCAGGCGCAGAGGCGCGCCCGGCGCCGCCGTCGCGGTGATCGTCAGCCGAGCGAGATCGGGGCGGCTTGTCATCGCGGTCTCGATATCCGCGGGTCCATCGATCCGGTGATCCATCGCCGCGCCGACGGTGAGGCGGCTTGACCTCGTGGTGTGAACCAGGATCGCGTAAAGGTCGTGGTCGGAGAACAGGTCCGAGACCAGTGGCGAGCTGAGGGCGGCGGCCGCCCGCGGGTCCGGCTCAGTCAGGGGCAACGTCTCGTTGGTGACGAGCTCGGACTGGACAACCACCTGCACCGCGCCGTCGAGCGGCTCGACCTCGTACACGATCGCCGCGATCGAACGTTGCGTGAACGAGACCATTCGCGTCGAGGACACGCTGACGCGACGCCCCGTCGGCGAGACCCACTCGACCGCGCGGCGAAGCACCCCGGCGCGGAGGTCGAGCACCCGCTCGTGTTTGCGCAACTCGCCGTAACGCAGGTCGAACGGCTCATCCTCGACCAGCAGCCGAATGATCTTGCCGTCGGTCACGTTGACCACGGTCTGCCCATCCTCGGGATCGCCATACCCGGCCTCCGCGTACGGCAGCGGCCGCGTCTCGTAGAACCCGGCGAGATAGGTCCCCGGCATCCCGAACGGCTCTCCCTCGTCGAGGTTCGCCCGCATCCCGACGTGCCCATTGGCGAGCGCGAACACCGACTCGGTCTGTGCCAAACGCTCGAAATCCAGCGCGGTCTCGTGGACCGCCCACGGCTCCACGACGAACGCTTCGTGCTGAATCACGCCGCCTCCAGAAGCCCGGAGAAACCGTGCGCACAAACCGAGCCGGGCTCACCGCCCGCCAGAGGATTCGCGTCCGACCGCAGCCCCGACATCCGCGCATTCCTACCACGAATGCATCGTGCGCAGCATCCGGCACCGAGCGCCGAGCGACCGGGCGACGTCCTCAGATCGCGACCGTCACGACGATCGCGATCGCAGCGATCAGCACCGTCGCTGCCGTCAGCAGGCCGAAAGCGGCGATCTGTAGACGTTTGGGCATCCACGGCTCGCGACGCTCACGGTAGATCGCCTGCCCATTTCGCCACGTCAGCGCGGACAGGATCGCCATCGCAACCGCACTGACGACGCCGAGCGCGGCCAGGTGCCCGACGAATGCGGCGCGGGCGATCAGCACGCCGCTCGCGGCCATGGTCAGGGCCGATCGCGTCCACGCCAGCGCGGTACGCTCGCGGGCCAGGCCCGGATCGTCCGTATTGGGCGGCGGGGTGACGGCTCCCCCAGTCGGCTGAGACTGCGGGCGATTCAATGAGCCAGTCGGTCGACGACGGCCAAGATCCCGCCGCACACCGCGATCGCTGCGATCCCCCCCGTCAGCAGGCGCGGCATCCACGAGTAGTGCAGCGGCTGCCGCAGTCGCATCGCCCGCTCGCTGTCCTCCCAATGCGAGTAGCTCGCGAGCGCGAGCGCGGCGCCGAGAACGATCAGCGGCACCGCGATGATCAGCCGCAGTCCGTGCAAATTGAACTTCAGGAACTGCGCCGCCGCCAGCCCGGCGGCGATCAGCGCCAACGCGGTGCGGTTCCAGGCCAGGAAGGTGCGTTCGTTGGCGAACGTAAACCGCGGATCGGGGTCGCTACCGGTTTGCTCGAGCCGCCGCTCACGCCGCGCGCTGAAGGCCAACCACCGCCGCAGCAAACGTCCCTCGCTCGCCGCCGCCTCGTCGCGCCCGGCTGCTCCCCGTTCGGTGGCGCCGGCGTTCGAGCTCTTCTCGGCGTCCGTTTCAGCTCGGCTCTCGCCCATGGCCGGATTCTCCTACGTCTGCGCGACGGCACAACCGCGCCCGGCGAGCCGGCTCAGGTCAGAGTGCCCGCCGGCAGCACATAGCGGAGAGGAGTCCCGCGTTGCTCGGTGCCGGCGTTGGTGAACCGCGATCCGTGTAGCCCGTGGGCTGCACCCGCAGCAACCGTTGCCTCGGGCTGCCCGTCGTGGTCGGCTATCCATGCCATGACCGACGCGAAATCGGAACCCTCGGCGAGGATCGCGGCGCGTTCGATCACCGCACCGCCGGAGGCGTGCGGACGAGCCAGTCGCTTCACCAGCGCGAGAATCTGGTCCTCGTCCATTCTTCACACCGTACTCTCCCGGCGGCACCGAAGGGGCGCAGACAGCCGCTAGACTGCTAATTACGGTCGAGCATTCGCTCGACAAAGTAGTGCCCAGCGTTTCCGCAGTCGTTGCGTCCAGCACCCTCCGCGTTTCGCAGTGCACATATATCCCCGGAGGGAACAAGATGTCAACAGGAACCGTGAAGTGGTTCAGCGATGACAAGGGTTACGGATTCATCACCCCCGATGACTCCAGCAAGGATCTGTTCGTGCATCACAGCGCGATTCAGGGCGATGGCTACAAGTCGTTGGCTGAGGGCGCGAAGGTGAGCTACGACGCCGAGCAGGGTCCCAAGGGCCCAGCGGCGGCGAACGTCCAAAGGTTGTAAGCCGCAGACCGCGACCAGCGAGCGGGGGTCCACGCAGGACCGTCGCTCGCTCAGGACGGCATCCCAGAGGTTGGCCGCTGCTGACACCGGCGCGTCTCGGTCTTCACCTCATCGCGCGCGCGTCTGGGCGACGCGCTCCAGATCCCAGAAGCAGGAGGACGCAGCATGGCATCAAGCGGTAAGAAGAAGACCACCATGGCCAAGCTCAACCGTGAACGAAAGCTTCGCGAGCGCCGTCTCGACAAGAAGATCAAGAAGGACGCTCGCAAGCAGGCGTCCGAAGACAACGGGCAATATCCGCCCGGGCCGACCGACACCGGAGACGATCAGTCGATACCGGCGGACACCCAAGAGTCCGCCCTCGATCCCGTCTTGCCGTCGTCCGCCGACGCCTGATTCGGCGTCGCGCACACTCGCGACGGGGGCCTGGTTAGACCCGGGCCCGGTCCCGGACGATGCGAAGGTTGCTCGTCCGCGCCTGGAGCCGATCCATCGCCGCCGCGACGTCGCTCGGGGGCGACTCGGTCGACCACCGCCTGCCGACGCGCCGGACCTCGCCGAGGCGCTCCAACTCCTCGAGACGGGCAAGCGCCTTGTCGCTGTTGAGACCTGCCGCCCGAGCGGCCATTTTGGTCGAGAACGAGCCGGGCAGCTTGTCCAGAGCCGCCCGTAAGCGATCCGGGCGCTGGCCGGTCCCCTGCTCGCCCGACCGCTGCTGCTGCGGCGGCGGCGGCGCGACCGGCTCGGGAGCAGCGGGGGCGGGCACCACTGGGGACGCGGGCTTGCGTCCGACCGGCGGATCGTCCCCGAAGCGGGCGTGGCAGCTGCCGCACAGCACGATCGGCTCCCCCTGGTCTGGGCGGACGACCTCGAACCGGCGCCATCCACGACCGGAACGGCAGACGGCACAGCGCCGTCCCGCGTTTTCAATCTCGATCAACTCTTCAGTGCGCAAAGGCGTTCACCCCTCACGATAGAAGGTCGATCGCGCGATCTGCATTCTGGGAGCTAGCCACTCGCCCGCGACCCGCGACGAATCGCGAACAGCGGGGCGCCGCACTCGGGACAGTAGCCCTCCCAGCCGGCCCGGCCGTTGGGCAGGGTTATCTCGTGAGCGTCGGCGATCGCGACCTTCTGGCCGCACACGCATCGGCCCTCGGGGACGGGGTCCGTTGCCGGTGAGTTTGGGTCGGGCACGCCGAGCAGCATATTCGGGCTGGAGCCGAGATACCGTCGTGGCATGAATCAGGGTTCCCGAGTTAGCGACACGGCCAGGCCATGATCGCGGTGCGCATCGTCGTTGGAGTGCTTGCGGTGATCGGTGTCGGCGTCGTGTTGGGTTCGGTGTTGCGCACCGTGGTGCTTCCGCGTGGTGTTCCCGCCCGGTTGGCTCGTGTCGCTTTTCTTTCGGTGCGTGGGCTGCTGCTGTTGCGGCTGCGCTTGACCGGACGCTCGGACTACGCCACGCGGGATCGGATATTTGCTTTGCAGGCGCCGTTCGGCCTGTTCGCTCAGCTGCTCGCGTGGGCGTCGTTGATCTGGCTGTTGTTCGCAGCCATCTTCTGGTCGTTGTCGGCGTCAACGGTCGATGGCGCCACCGTCGCCCGGGCGCTCGAGCAGTCAGGGTCGTCGATGCTCACGCTCGGCTTCGATGCGCCTCGCGGGTTGGCGCGACAGCTCGCTTCGTTCGCGGCCGCCGGCGTCGGCCTGACTCTGCTCGCGCTGGTGATCGCCTACATCCCGACCGTTTACGCCGCGTTCTCGAGGCGCGAAGCGCTGATCACGAAACTCGTTGTCCGGACTGGTGCACCACCGACTGGTCCTGGCCTGCTGTCAAGTAGCTGGCAACTTGGCCGCTTTGATCAGCTGGACGAGGTGTGGGACGGCTGGGAGAACTGGTTCATCGACGTCGGCGAATCACACACCACATTTCCGCAGCTTGCGTTCTTTCGGTCGCCTCATCCTCAAAACCATTGGGTTCTGGCCACCGAAGCGGTGCTCGACGGAGCCGCACTGTTCACGACGGTCTGCGACGTGCCGCGCCAAGCCCGCAGCGAGCTGTGCCTTCACGCCGGCGTCCACGCCCTGACCTCGATCGCCGACTTTCTCGGGATCCCTCATCGTCCACCGGAACCTGGGGCGGACATAACGCTCTCTGAACGGATCTTCGACCAGGCTCGCGGCGAGCTCCGCGACCTCGGTGTCCCGGTGCGCGACGATCGCGCTCGGTCCTGGTCTGAGTTTCGATCCACCCGCGCGCGCTATGAGCCTCTGCTGGCCGTCATCGGCCGGATGACGGATGCGCCACGCAGTGATTGGAGCTCGTGGTCTGAAACCGCCCGACGTCACAGGCCGCCGCTCCTGCGACCTCACCGCGACGACCCCGCTCCCAGGCAGCCGCGCTGAAGCGCGACCTTCATCGCGACGTTCAGCGCGACTGCGAGGCACGAAGGAGGCACGAACACCGTTTCAGCCATTTTGCGCTGTAGGATCGTGCCGTGCCCGAGCCGTCCGCCTTCGTCGATGAAATAGCCAACGAGCTGAACACGTGGCCCGGCGTTCGCATCGAACGCCGCACGGACGGCGCGGCGCTCGTCCGCTACGAGCAGGCCGAGCTCGGCGTCCTCTATCCGGATCGTGGGGTGGCCGAGCTGCCGGTCCTCGAAGTGGAGCACGACGAACTCGTCGAGCATGGCGACGCCGAGCCGGCGCAGACCACGCCCGATTCCTATGGAGTCAGCCACGCCCTGCGGGGGCCCTCCGACGTGACCGCCGTGCTCGAGCTGTTCGATCGCCGCTATCGCGACGTCCGCGGCGAAGCCGCCCCGTACAGCTCCGAAGACCCCGCCTGAGCCGCGATCGCCTCCTGGCGGCGCCGCGTCACGCGTCGCGGATGACGCGAATGATCACCGGGCGTGAGGTGTGGGCCGACGCCGCGAGCACCGGCGCCAGCTCCTCGTCGCGGAACTCCTCGGCTGCCTCGATCACGATCACGAGCGGCTCGACCCCGGTGCCCGCATGGGCGATCACCTCGCGGACCACGTCGGCCTCGCGCGAGAGCGCCTCGGGCGACGGCACCGACAGCACGACTTCCCCCGCGGAGATCGCTTCCAGATTGCCCTCGGGGTCGGTCGGGCCGCCCTCGACGACGACCTCGCCACCGGCGACGCTCGCCGGCGGCTGGTCGCGGATCTGACGCTGCACCGCGCTGCCGCGCGGGACCTGGATGATGAGGCTCGGCTCGCGCGCCATCAGCTCACCGCCGCTCAGATCTCGACGCCGCGATCCGCCAGCCAGTCCACAACCGCATCGGGCGGGTCTCCCTTCCACTCGGCCCGCGCGGCGAGGCGGAGGATCTTGCTCGGGTGGTCGTGGAGCTCGTCGCGACGGTGGGCGAGGTACAGGATCGTGGCGGCGGCCATCGACACGGCCGGATCGTCGATCTCGACGTCGACGCCCTCGACCGCGAGCGCGACCCGCTCCTCGAGGTTCTGAATCGCGGTAACGGGCTCGTCCGCGTCCTCGAACTGTTCCAGCAGGTCGCCGAGCCGGGAATCGGTGTCGTCGGGGTCGCTGATCTCGACCGCCCGCTTGGCGACGTCAAACAACGAGATCGGGCGCGGCTCGGTCGGCATCCCGTCAGCGTATCCGGTTACCTGGCTCGGCTGACACCCGGCGAGCGGCACGCTACGTGGGTCACAATCCAGGCTTCCGCCCGTAGTAGGAGTCATGGAACCTCGCACGCCGCCCGACGCAGTGCTGCTCGCCAGCGGCAAGGCCAGTGATTTCGGCGTGTTCTATGACCGGCACCTGGCCGTGGTGACCTCGTTCGTGGGGCGGCGGGTGCGCCGGCCCGAGGTCCTCTTCGACCTCGTCGCCGAGACGTTCGCGCGAGCGCTCGAGCACCGGACTCAGTACGACCCCGAGCGCGGGCCGGCGATTGGATGGGTGATCGGGATCGCGCGCAACCTGATCGTGGACGCAGCACGGCGTGGCGAGGTCGAGGCGGCCAGCCGGGTCCGGCTGGGAATGGCGCCGGTCGAGCTCGGGGACGAGCAGCTCGAGCTGATCGCCGAGCGGGGCGCGGTTGATCTGCGAACCGCGCTCTCGTCACTGCCCGCCGATCAGCGCGACGGGGTCGTCAGGCGCTACGTGTTCGACGAGTCCTATCCGGACATGGCCTCGGATCTTCGCTGCTCCGAGCAGGTCGTGCGAAAGCGCGTCTCGCGCGGGCTGGCCGCGCTCCGAGCGAGCCTGGGAGGAGAACGATGAACGATCCGTTCGCGACGTTGCGGTCAGAGCTGCTGAGCGCCGCCAAGCGCTCAGAGCTCGCCTCGCCAAGCCGCCGGTGGCAGTGGCTGCGCGGCCGCTCGCGCCCGCTGTCGGTGGTGATCGCCGCGCTGGTGATCTGCGGCTCGGCGACCGCCGCGGTCCTGTCGCTGACCGCGAGCTCGTCGCAGCCGCTCACCGGCCAGGTGCCGGGCCCGGTGGCGCGCCCGCGACCGGGCGGCACGTATTCCGTGGCCGGATACCGCTACCGGATCGTGGTCACCCCGAGCCTCTCCGCCGGCCAGGCGGGATGGAACACAGCGATCCAGTACGTCGGGCCGGGACCCGAATCGGGCACCGGTCAGGGCGCCGGCGGCACCTATCCGACCCCGGCGAACCCGGTGTTCGGCGGCACGACCGGAGCGTTCTCCTCGTCCGGCTCGGGGCAGCGCGGCGACAGCGTCGAGGACGTCATCACCGGACCACAGGTCGCCGCCGTCCGCATCGGCGAGCGCACGATCCGCACGTTCGCGTCGCCCGAGCTACCGGCCGACGACCGGGCGGCCGTGTTCTTCCTGCCAGCCGGCGCCCCGGAGCCGACCACCGGCTGGCGGCCGGGAGAACCGATCCACTCATACGTGCGCGTGCCGTCCGGACCCAATCCGGGTCCGAATCCCAACAAGTGGCCGAGGGTCCCGACGGTCGCGCTGCTCCCGCTCGACGCCTCGGGACAAGTGATCGCCACGACGTTCGACTACCCGGACCCCCCGTTCCAGTTCTTCTGGCAGGCACCCAAGGCGATTACACCTGAGATCCACGACCCTCCGTACCACGGACCGACCCGGCCGCGGCCGGACGCTATCTGCCTGCTCGGGCAACACGGCCTCCCCGGCCTCACCCCGGTGTGGGGAAACACGATCCTCAGGATCAAGCCTGCTGAGAACTCACTCGGCGAGCTGTTCGTGTCGTGCGTCGACACCGAGTACTACCTCCACGGCTGGCCGCTCGGGACCGGCGTACTGCTCGACGCACGCCGGCCTGGCCAGGTGCTCGGCGCGCTGCCGGGGGCCCATCCGGTCCACGGCGTTCCCGGTGCGGTCGACTTCGCCGACGCGAGGCTGAGCGCCCGCCGGATCGGCAACGCGTGGCTGGTGGTCAGCGGCGGCTCCGGTAGCCGTCAGCGTCTAAGGGTGCTCGAGGCTCTACGGATCAGCCGGCTCGACCTGCGGGGCTGACGTCCACGCGCCCAAACCGCCGACGAGGTCGGCGACGTGCGAGAAGCCGGCTGCCTGGAGCAGGCCGGCGGCGATCGTCGAGCGGTATCCGCTCGCGCAGTGGACGACGATCCGCCGGTCGCGCGGAAGCTCGTGCATCCGCTCGGGCATCCGCGACAGCGGCACGTTCAAGGCACCGTCGATTCGCTCCGCGTCCCATTCGCCCGGGGCCCGCACGTCGATCAGGAGCGGGGGCGCCGGCGCGGCCAGCTGTTCGGCGAGCGAGCCCGCCGTGATCCGCTCGATGCGATCGATGCGGTCGATCAACCCTGGCTCCCGGGAGAGCGACTGCATCCCGCCGTCGAGGTACCCGGGTCGGCCGCTCGCGCGCTTTGAGCACCGCGTCGTAGGTGAAGTAAGCGCGCGTCGGGAAGGTCGGCGGTGACCGTCTGGATGAAGCGCTCGCGGGGCATCGGCGCCAGCGCGTAGTTGTAGTCGCGCTGGATACCGATTGTGGAGACGGTGTCGGTGCCGAGGCTCTTGCCGCACAGCGAGCCCGCGCCGTGCGCCGGGTAGACGAGCGTCTCGGCCGGCAGGCAGGCGAGCTTCCCGTGCAGCGAGTCATACAGCATGCCCGCGAGCTCGTCGGCACTCCAGCCGAGCGCGCCGCGCAGGTCCGGGCGGCCGACGTCGCCGATGAACAGCGTGTCTCCGGTCAGCACCGCAAACGGGTCGACGTCCTGATCCGGGTCGGACACGAGGATCGAGATCGACTCGGGCGAGTGGCCAGGCGTCTCGAGCACGGTCAGGCGCACGTTGCCGAGCGCGATGGTGTCGCCGTCGGCCATGGCCGAGAACGGGTACTCGGCGCTGGCCCTCGCGCCGAGATGGATCGAGGCGCCCTCGCGCTCTCGGAGCTCGACGTGGCCGGCCACGAAGTCGGCGTGGAAGTGCGTCAGGAACACGTGACCGATCCGGCAGCCGAGCCGGCCCGCGTCCTCGAGGTACTGCTCGACGTCGCGCTGGGGGTCGACCACAGCGGCGGCGCCGCTCGCCTCATCGGCGATCAGATAGGAGGCGTGCGCAAGGCACGCGAGGTATACTGCTTGAGTCAGCCTAACTCGGCAGCAGGCGGCAGTGGGGCCTGCCGCGCCGCGGCTCGACGGCGGCGTTTTATGCCGGCCGCAGTTTCAGGCGCCACGAACCTCAGGTCTCGAGAAGCCCCAGTCCGACGGCTTGCGGATCGAGGTGCGAGGCGGTCTGGGGCTCGTTTTCGTCCGCGCGGGCGAACCGTACGCGGATCTCCAGGCCGCCATCCAGGCCCGGCCGGACCTCGAGCGCCGCGTCGTGCGCGTTCGTGATCGCGGCAACGATCGACAACCCCAGGCCGAGGCCCTCGCCGTGGCCCACGCGGTCTCCGACGAGTCGCTGGAACGGCTGCAGCAGCCGCTCGACCTCCTCGGCGGGCACCACCGGCCCGGAGTTGACGACCGCGAGATCGACCTCGCCGGCCCCCGCCCGCACGGTCACCCGCGCGTTCCCGCCCGGATTGTTGTGGCGCAGCGCGTTGTCGACCAGGTTCGAGACGAGTCGCTCGATCAGACGGCGGTCGCCGCCGATCGGCGCTGGCTCGAGCGAGATGTCGACGTGCACGCCGCGCGCGGCCGCCTCCCCCCCGTGCGCCGCGAGCACCGCGCCGGTCACCTCCGCCAAGTCGATCGGCTCGCGCAGGTCGACTCCGCGCTGCCCCTGCGCCAGAGCCAGGAGCGCGTCGATCAGCTGCTCCTGCTGGGCGCTCTCGTCGAGCACCTGGCGACAGGTCGTGCGGAACGTCCCGACGGTCGCCCTGGGGTCGCTGAGGACCATCTCGAGCAACGCCCTGACAGTGGTCAGCGGCGTGCGGAGCTCGTGCGAGGCGTTCGCGACGAACCGTCGCTGGGCGTCGAACGCGCCTTCGAGCCGCTCGAGCAGGCCGTCAATCGTGTCCGCGAGCTGTCTGAGCTCATCCGGCGGCCCGCGCATCGCGAGTCGCTCGTGGAGATTGACCTCGGACATCTGCTGGGTGGCGGCGGTCATCGTGCGCAGCGGCGCGAGCACGCGTCCGGCCACGACCCAGCCGAGCGCGCCGGAGATGATCGCCATGATCGCGAGCGCGACGCTCGACTCGATCACGAGTTGGTGCAGATCCGAGATCCGCTGCCCCGATCGCACGCTCAGGATCACCCGCTGGCCGGACGGTGACTTCAGCAGCCTCTGGAGCGGCCCCGGCAGCGTCGCCGCGACCGTGGAAGTGGCGTTGCCCGGGAGCCGCCGAACGATGGCTCCGGATGGCGGGTGCCGGAACGCGGGCGTGGCGCTGATGCCGAGCGATCGGAACGGCTCGTTGCTGATCGTCGCGTGATCGACGAGCGTGTAGGTGACGGCGAGCAGCGCGGCGCCGCACACCAGGAACAGACCGCCGTAGAGCAGCGTCAGTCGCCAGCGAACGGTGGTCTGCGGGTGGCCCAGCCGCCCGGGCATCCCGGCACCGCGACGGCGCAGGCTCACGGCGATCCCCCGATCCGGTAGCCAACCGGGGTGACCGTCTCGATCACCGGTGGGTCGCCGAGCTTGGCCCGCAGCCGGCTCACCGTCATGCGGACGGTGTTCGTGAAGGGGTCGACGGCGTCGTCCCAGGCTCGCTCGAGCATCTGCTCGCTCGAGACGACCGCGCCGTCAGCGCCCAGCAGCAGCTCGAGCACGGCGAACTCCTTCGGACTCAGCGCCAGCGGCTTGCCCGCTCGCGTGACCCGGCGGCGGGCGGAGTCGAGCTCCAGGTCGCCGTGCGCGAGCAGCGGGGCGCGTGCGGGCAGGGACCGGCGTGACAGCGCGCGAACGCGCGCGACCAGCTCCACGAGGTGGAACGGCTTCGGCAGGTAGTCGTCGGCCCCGATGCCAAGGCCCTCGACGCGGGCCTCGAGCGACCCGGCCGCGGTCAGCATCAGCACCCGCCCCGGGCGGCCGTCGGCGACCATCGCCCGGCAGACTTCGTCGCCGTGCACTCCGGGGAGATCCCGGTCGAGCACGACGACGTCGTAGTCGGCGAGCGCCACGCGCCCCAGTGCCTCGCGCCCGTCGAACGCGACGTCCACGGCCATGCCCTCGCGGCGCAGGACGGTCGCCACGGTCTCGGCGAGCCGTGGATGATCCTCGACCACCAGCACCCTCATCGCGCGCTCCTCGACCAGTCCATTTGGTTTTTGGGCAGACCCGGGGCGGACCGCGGCCCGCACCGGCGTCTGCCGGCCCAGGATGCCCGAACCGGCATAACAGCGGCATAACAGCGTTACGACCCTGTTACTGGCCACGCCGTACAAAACGAGTCATGCGGGTACCGGGTCTGAAGCGGATCTCCGGCGGCCGGTGGCGCCGGCGGCTGCTGGCCGCGGCGGCGCTGGCCGTCGCCGGCGTCGTCGTGGTCGTCGTCATCCTCGACGCGGGCTCGTCCTCGCCGAGCGCCGCGAGCAACTCGGGCACGGCGTCGGGCGCGACCGCGGTGAAGCGGCAGAACCTCGTCGAGACCGACACCGAGTCCGGCACGCTCGCCTACAACAGGCCGCAGACGGTCTACAACCGCCTCAACGGAACGATCACCTGGCTCCCTCAGGTCGGACAGAAGATCAAGCCGGGCCAGCCGCTGTACAAGATCGACGGCGAGCCGGTGCTCCTGATGGACGGGACGACCCCCGCCTACCGTGACCTCAGCCCGTCGGACAGCGACGGCGCCGACATCGAGCAGCTCAACCGCAACCTCGTCGCGCTCGGCTTCAACGCCGCCAACATCACCGTCGACGACGTGTGGCAGCCGGCCACCACCGAAGGCGTCGACCTGCTCCAGGAATCGCTCGGCGAGACCGAGACCGCCGTCCTGTCGCTCGGGCAGATCGTGTTCCTCCCCGGCGATCAGCTGGTGACGACCGTCGACGGCACCGTCGGCTCGACTGGGGGATCGAGCGGCGCGAACGCGAGCGCGACCATCGGCCCGCCCGCACCCGAGTTCGTCGGCTACAGGGTCCCCCAGAAGTCCTCGTCGCACAAGGCGGCGAAATCCCCGAAGTGCCCGGTGGCCACCAGGCAGGGGACGGTCACCCGAACCTCGCCGAGGAAGCCGAAGGACTGCAAGCCCAGGAAGTCGACCAAGCAGGAGCAGCTGGCCGCGCTGATCGCGCTGCTCAAGGCCGAGACCGCCCAGCTGAAGGCCGCCCAGCACGGCAGCTCGCCCGGCGCGGGCGGTGGCGGGCACCCGAGCGGCTCCGGCTCGGGCTCCGGCAGCGGATCAGGGTCCGGCAACGGATCCGGGGCCGGCGGCGGAACCGGGTCCGGCAGCGGAACCGGGTCCGGCAGCGGAACCGGCTCGGGCAGCGGATCGGGGTCCGGCGCTGGATCGGGAGCCGGATCGGGCGGCGCCGGCGCAACCGCGATTCTCCAGACCACGTCGCCCCAGCTCGTCGTGACCGTCAACCTGTCCGCGAGCGTCCAGAGCGAGGCGGTCGTCGGCGAGCACGTCATGGTTGAGATGCCGTCCGGCGAGTACGTCAACGGGAAGGTCACCGCGGTCAGCGCGGTCGCCCAGAGCTCGAGCAACAACGGGAACGGCAACGGCGGTGGCGGTGGTAGTGGCGGTGGCGGTAGTGGCGGCGGCGGTAGTGGCAGCGGTGGTGGGAACGGGAACAGCTCGTCCTCGACGATCCCGGTGACGATCACGCTCAGCGGCCACATCAGCGGAGCCGGCCTGGATCAGGCCGCGGTGAGCGTGAACTTCGTGCAGCAGCGCGCCGACAACGTGCTGTCGGTGCCGGTGACCGCGCTGCTCGCGACGGGCGGCGGCAACTACGCGGTCCAGGCCGCGGCCCCGCCACACGAGCTGATCCCGGTCAGCACCGGGCTGTTCGCCGCCGGGGACGTGCAGATCTCCGGCCCCGGGATCTACCCGGGGCTCGAGGTCACGGACTCCCAAGGCTGACCGTGCTGGCGCTCGACCGAGTCGAGAAGGAATATCCCGGCGGCGTCGCGGCGCTTCGGAGCGTCACCGTTGACATCCAGAGTGGCGATCGGGTCGCGGTGGTGGGGCCATCGGGCTCGGGCAAGACGACGATGCTGACGATCCTCGGCACGCTCGAGCGTCCCACGAGTGGCGAGGTCCGGATCGCCGGACGCGATCTCGCCAAGGCCTCGGACCGCGAGCTCGCGGGGCTACGCGCCCACCGGATCGGCTTCGTGTTCCAGACCTTCCACCTCCAGGACACGCTGACCGCGGTCGACAACGTGGCCACCGGGCTGCTGTACACGGGGGTCCGTGGCCGCGAGCGGCGGATCGCGGCGCGGGCCGCACTCGAGCGCGTCGGCCTCGGCCATCGCCTCACCCACCGGCCTCCTCAGCTGTCCGGCGGCGAGCGACAGCGGGTCGCGATCGCCCGCGCACTCGCCAAGCGACCGGCGATCATCCTCGCCGACGAGCCCACCGGGAACCTCGACTCGAAGTCGGGCGCGGAGGTCGTGGACCTACTGCACGAGCTTGCCTCCGACGGCGCCACGCTCGTGCTGATCACCCACGATCAGAACATCGCCGCCTCCTTCCCGCGGCGCATCCAGATGCGCGACGGCGAGATCGTCGAGGACGACGGCTGATGAGCACGACCGCCGCCTCGCTGCCGGGTCGTGATCGCTTCGACGCCGTGCGGCTGCCGCCGCGCGAGTTGCTGGGCGTGGCCCTCCAGGGCCTGCGAACCCGGCGGTTGCGAGCGGCGCTGTCGGCGCTCGGGATCGCGATCGGGATCGGCGCGATGGTCGCCGTGGTCGGCGTTTCGGCCTCCAGCCAGGCGAAGCTGCTCGCGACCATCGACAAGCTCGGGACGAATCTCCTGACGGTCACGCCCGGTCAGAACTTCGAGGGCAACAACGAGGTCCTCCCCGATACGTCCGTTCCGATGATCGAGCACATGCAGAACGTCGACCGCGACGCCGCCATCTACCAGGTCTCGGGCGCCACGGTGCTCCGCACCCCGTTCGTGCCCGCGCAGGAGACGGGCGGGATCGGCGTGGACGCGGCGGGCGACAACCTGCCGCAGGTGGTCGGCACCTCGATGGCGTCCGGGCACTTCCTCGCCGCCGTCGCCGACCGCTACCCGGAGGTCGTGCTCGGCGCGCAGGCCGCCGGCATCCTCCAGATCACCCAGGTCGCCGGGCACCTCGAGGTCTATCTCGGCAACACGTGGTTCACGGTGATCGGGATCCTGAAGCCGGCGCTACTCGACTCGTCGATCGACACCACCGTGTTCATCTCGCTGCCTGTGGCCGAGCGGATGTTCGGGACGCAGCCGAATCCGTCCGAGATCTACGTCCGCGCGAACGTCAACGACGTCACGAAGGTGTCGAACCTGCTCGCCCCCACGGCCAACCCGCAGGACGCCAGCGGCGTCGACGTGAGCCGCCCGTCGGACGCGCTCGAGGCACGCGCCGCGGCCAAGGGGCAGTTCACGACGCTGCTGCTGGGGCTCGGCGCGGTGGCGCTGCTCGTCGGCGCGATCGGAATCGCGAACATCATGGTGATCTCGGTGCTCGAGCGCCGCGGCGAGATCGGCCTGCGCCGGGCGCTGGGCGCCACCCGCCGGCACATCAGCACGCAGTTCCTGGCCGAGTCGGCGGTGCTCGCGGCGCTGGGCGGCCTCGCCGGACTGGCCCTCGGCGCCGGAGCGACCGAGGTGTACGCGGTGGCGCAGAAGGAGCCGTTCGTCGTGCCGCTGTACGCGCTCGTCGCCGCCCCCGCCGCCGGCCTCGTGATCGGCGTGCTGGCGGGCGTGTACCCGGCGATGAAGGCCGCGCGGCTCAGCCCAACCGAGGCGCTGCGGGCGTAGTGCCGCCGATCAGGGCGGTCAGGACGTGGCCGGGCGCGGCAGCGGCGTCGGCTGCGAGCGCCGCTGTGAGCGGACCTGCGCGGCGTCGACCGCCGGCCTGCCCTCGGTCCGCTCGATGATCGGAAGCAGCGCCTGCACCAGCTGCGGATCGAACTGGGTGCCCGCGTTGGTGGTCAGCTCGTCGAGCGCTACCTCGAGCGGAAGCGCGTTGCGGTAGACGCGGTCGGTCCGCATCGCGTTCCAGCTGTCGCAGCAGGCGATGAGGCGCGCCTCGAGCGGGATCGCCTCGCCGGCGAGGCCGTCTGGATAGCCGCGGCCGTCCCAGCGCTCGTGGTGCGAGCGGACGAGCAGCCCGACCTCGCGCATGAACCCGCCGACCTGCGAGAGCATCTTCTCGCCCTCGAGCGTGTGCGTCCGGATGATCGTCCACTCCTCCGGATCGAGTTTCCCGGGCTTGTTCACGATCTCCTTCGGGATCGCGATCTTTCCGACGTCGTGCAGCAGCGCGGCGAACTCGAGGTTGCGCAGCCGTTCGTCGCTCAGCCCGAGCTGCTCGGCGACCGCGAGCGCCAGCTCGACCACGCTCCTCGAGTGCTGGCCGGTGTAGATATCGTCAGACTCGACGACGCCGCTGAGGACCAGCGCGGTCCCCCGGTAGGCGGCGTTGAGCTCGAGCAGCCCGCGGAGGCGTTGCCGGCGCTCGCGCGCGAACATCGCGAACAACCCGAGCAGCGGCAGCAGGAACAGGATTTCCGCCGGCGCATGGTGCAGGTCCTGGGCGACGACGAGTCCGATGCCCGACAGCGCTGCGTCGACCACGTACACCCAGGTCTCGCGAAGTGTCGCTTTCAGGCTCGCGGTCCGCGCGATCACGTCCCGCAGCGTCGAGACCACGAAATCGACCGTGAATTCGGCCAGCATCGCGGCGATCAGGAGCACCGCGCCGGCGTTGCGCGGCTCGACGTCCGCGATCGCGAACACGGCCACGGGCCCGATCGCGAACCACGCGTTGGGAATCGTCAAGAGCAGCCGGCTCGGCAGGACCTCTCCCCTGACCATGCGATCGATCCGAGCGATCGCATACGCGCACACGACAGCGATCGGCACGAGCGCCAGCGGGATCACGAACAACAGCGGCACGAACGCCATCTGGTTCGGGACGGTGAAGCCGAACGGCGTCTCGAACTGCACGCGCGTCGCGAGCGCGAGCACCAGCACGCACGCGATCGCCGGGACGATCGCGAACGGCCGAGGCGGATGGATCGCCCAGACGCCCGCCGCAGCGACGGCGAACGCCGCACCGGTGGCGACGCCGGCGAGACGCTCTCGGTGCGTCATGAGCGACCGCCTCCGCTTGAACGTGTCAGCAAGCAGGTTCTGCTCTTCGAGCGTCGGTGAGATCGACATCTCGCGCGATATCGGTCGGAAGGAGGTCGCCGATTAGGAGATCGCTCCGACCCGGACGATCGTCCGGATCCCGTACGGTCCCGAACAAGTGTCGACGGGGGTGGGCGCGGACTCCAGATCCGCGACCGGATGACGATCAATGTCCGGAATCAGCTGACGGGCATCCCGGCGAGAGCCGGATGGCGCGGAGCCGGAGGTCTCGCACGGAAGTGAGGCTGCTCGCCCGCCGGCGCAGAACCACGGAAGGTGCCTACATGAAGCAACATCTGTTCCGCTGCCTCGGGCTTGGGGTCGCAGTCGCGACGCTCGGTGGCGCTCCGGCGGCAGCCGCGGCCAAAGCGCCCGCGAGCACCGCCACCGCGGCCACGACGTCGGTCGACACGTCGAGCTGTACCGACCCGGCGCTGTCCCAGCCGTTCCTGGCATGGGGCGACACCAACTGGTACGCGCTGGCCCCGGGCGAGGCCGCTGACGACTTCGACGGCATCGGCTGGGCCCTGACCGGCGGCGCGCAGATCGTCACAACCACGCTCCAGGACGGCACCACCGGCGAGGTCCTCGACCTCCCGCGCGGGTCACGGGCGGTGAGCCCGACGATCTGCCTGACGTCCGCCTACCCGACGGCGCGGATGATGATCCGCAACCCCTCCGGCTCCAACAGCGGGAGCGTCGGCTTCTCGGTGTCCTACGCCGGGACGAGCACGGCGGATGCGCCGCTCCAGACCGGCACGTTCAAGACAACCGGCAGCCGGGGCGCCACAGGCGGCTGGATGCTGTCAGACCCCGCCAACCTGGACCCGAGCACGACTCCGGGCTGGCAGCTGATGCGGATCACGCTGACAGCGAACGGATCCAAGGACTTCCAGGTCTACAACCTGTACAACGACCCGCGGGGGCGCGAGTAGCTCTCCGGGCTTGCGAAGCGCGGCGGCCGGAGTCCCCTCCCGCCGGCCGCCGCGTTTGCGCACTAAAGGTCCCGCTCGTAGAAGTAGTTCACCGGGCCGTCTGGTTTGCCCTCGCGGTTGGAGAAGCCAAGGCTCTCGTACAGCGCGCGGGCGACCACGTCGGTCTCTGCCGTTCCGAGGTCCATGTAGTCGGCGCCCTCCGCGCGGGCGAGGTCGATCGCGGCGTTCATAAGCGCCCGCCCGAGCCCACGGCCGCGCGCGGCCGGAGCCACGTACAGCTCCGCGAGGTAGCACTCGAGCGACTCGCTCCAGATCGCCGGGCGAAAGCGAAGCACCGCGAGACCGTCGGGTCCCGCGCCGGCTAGCAGCACGGCGGTGTCGCCGCCGGCGATCAGTTGCTCGATCCGCGCCGAGAGCTTGTCGGGGCCCGGCGTCGGGTCGTCGTACTCGGTGTTGAATTTGTGCAGCAGCCGGCCGATCGCCGGGGCATCGGCGGCCGTGCCCCGACGGACCGCCGGGCCCGCGGGGCTCGCGGGCGGGCTCATCGCCCGCCGCGCATCAGCGCGAGTTGCCGGTTGACCGCATCGGTGGTGCGCTCGCGGTCGCCGGTGGCGAGCAGGTCGAGGAACGCGCCGCGAAGGATGGCGAGCACGAGGGTCGCCTCCACGCGGTCGGATCCGGACTCGCCCAGCACCTCGAGCCAGTCGGCGACGGTGGCCGCGGCAAAGCCGGCCCACGGGCCGTCGGGATCGATCAGCGAACGCGCATAGCCCTCGACCCAGAGCGTCAACACGGCCCGGTGCTCCTCCGCCACCAGCCACGCCCACACCTCCGCGGCGAGCGCGATCGGGTCACCGCCGGCGCCGGTCGCGCGCACCCGGTCGAGCAGCACAAGCTCGTCGGCCCGGGCGCGGGCGAGGACCGCCTGCACGAGCTCGGCCTTGCTGCCGAACAGGAACAGCAATACGCGGGGACTCGAGTTGACCGCAGCCGCCAGGGGTCGCAGCGACAGGTCGGCGACGCCGTGCTCGAGCACGTATTCGTAGGCCAGCTCGAGCAGTTCGGCGCGGCGCGGGGATCGCGCGGGCACGGTTGCGGACATCGCGCTCTAGTGTAAGCTACTGAAACGACTGTTTCAGTGATCATCCGTCCGCTTGACAAACCGGGTGACCTTGGCTGGGTCGTGATGGCCCACGGCGAGGTCTACTGGAACGAGTTCGGCTGGGACACGAGCATGGAGGCGCTGGTGGCGCGGATCGTCGCCGACTACGCCGCCGATCACGACCCGAGCCGCGAGGCGGCCTGGATCGCGGAGGTCGACGGACGCCGAGCCGGGTGCATCTTCTGCGTCGCCGACCCGGACAGCGCCGGCGCGGCCAAGCTGCGGATCCTGCTCGTGCATCCCGATGGCCGCGGCCACGATCTCGGCCGCCGCCTGATCGACACCTGCCTCGAGTTCGCGTGCAGCGCCGGCTACGACCGCATACGTCTATGGACCAACCACCCGCTCGCGGCCGCCCGCCACCTCTACCTCGAGCGGGGCTTCGAGCTGATCGACGAGCAGCCCCACCACAGCTTCGGGGTCGACCTGATCGGCCAGACCTACGAGCTCGACCTGCGTCCGCGCGTCAGCGGTGCGCGATCCGGTCGCGCCGGCGGGTACGAGCCCGCGCCGAGCTGACCGCCGCCTTGAGCGGCGCGCGGCGCGCCGCCAGCCACAGACCGGGCTTCATCGCCAGCGCGATCAGGGCCTGATCGCGCGCCCGCTCGAACGCGCGCCGGCGGAACCGTCGCTCGCCGTCACCCTCCGATGACGCTTCGAGCGCCTCCCAGCGGTCAAGCGCGAGCGCGGCGTCCCCTTCCTCCTCGGCCGCCACACGGCACAGGGCCAACGCGCAAGGCTCGCCCCCGCCGGGAGCGTTGCATCCATGCCCTGGAGGACAGCAATCGGCCACACACAGCAGTTACCCGTCGTCCAACAGACAGAATCCCTGACGATCCCGGACAACCAGCTTTGCAACGGATTGCGGAGTTCTTACTCAATTCCTCCTCGGAAGTTGAGCGACGGTGCCGATACATGGACAGGTGTTCGAGACGGTCTCCAGACCGCTCGGGCGCCATTGGCACCTCGAGGCCGATCGACTCGGTCGGGGTTTCAAGCACAAACGCCTTTCGAGGCGAACTTCCAGAACCCAGATCCACCGGGCGGTGCGGCCCAGCGGATTGTGCCAGCAGAAGGAATGATTGAATGACTGAGACAAGTGCTGCAGGTAGGCCTGCAGGGGGCCGTTCTCACGACAGCGAAATGGCGGCGTCGTATGGCTTTCGAGCCAGCCCGGCCGGGGAGAAGAATGACCGAGATCCCGCGATCGCACGGGCGGTGGTGCGGGCCAAGTCTGGCGACATGGATGCCATGCGGTTTCTCTACCTCCGCTACAAAGACAACGTCTACGGCTACGTGCTGAGCATCTTGCGCGATCCCCACGACGCCGAGGACGTCACCCAGACCGTGTTCATGAAGCTGATCTCGGTGATCCACAAGTACGAGCCTCGCGAGGTGCCGTTCACCGGGTGGATCCTCCGAGTGGCGCAAAACGTGGCGATCGACTCGCTGCGCCAGCGCCGTCTGGTGCCCTGCGAAGAGGTCATCGACAACTCCCGTCCGGCTGATGACTCGAGGCACGACCGCCGACGGGGGCTCGAGCAGGCGCTCGAAACGCTGCCGGAGGATCAACGCGACGTGGTCGTGCTGCGCCACCTGGTCGGCCTATCCCCGGGAGAGATCGCCGAGCGCATGGGCCGCACCGAGTCCTCGATCCACGGGTTGCATCACCGCGCGCGCCGGGACCTGCGCCGCGAGCTGATCCGGGTGGAGTGCGCACCGACCACCCGCATCGCCAACCAGCGGCGGCCGTGACGGCCGCCCACAGGGAAGACCTGCTCGGGCTCGCGCGCCGGCTGATCGTCAACGCAGACGACTTCGGTCTGGCGGCCGGAGTCAACGCGGGGATCGTCGAGGCGCATGTCAACGGCGTCCTCACGAGCACGAGCCTGATGGTCGACCGTCCCGCGGCCGCCGACGCCGCCCGGCTGGCGCGCGAGCACCCGGAGCTGTCGGTCGGCCTGCATTACGTCGAGGACGGGCCCGAGATCGACGAGCCCGACCACGTCGCGCGCACGTTCGGGGCCCAGCTCGAGCGGTTCCGTGAGCTGACCGGATCCGACCCGACGCACGTCGACTCACATCACCATGTCCACCTCAGCCGACTGTCGACGTTCGTGCCGCTGGTGGCGCCGCTCGGAGTGCCGCTCCGCGGCGACGGTCGCGTCGCCTACATCGGCGCGTTCTACGCCCAGCCCCGCCGCGGGGTCGTCGAACTCGACCGGGTGCGCACCCGATTTTTACTCGAGCTGCTCTCCAGCGAGGCCGGCGGCGAGTTCAGCGAGCTCGGCTGCCACCCGGCGAGGGTCACCGGCGACCTCGCCTCGAGCTACACGCCCGAGCGCGAGGTCGAGCTCGCGACTCTGACCGAGCCCGATCTGCGGGCGCGGATCGAGGAGCTCGGGCTGACGCTCGCCAGCTACCACGACTGCTGCGCGACCAGGTGACCACCCCGGCGCCGGCCGGCTGAGCCCGCTCTACCGGGCGCTCATGGTCGACTCCTCCGGGATCTCGTCGAGCTCGACCGGCGTCCCGAACCCGACCCGGAGGATCGCGCCGCCGTCCGGCGCGTTGGCGGCCTCGACGAAGCCGTCGTGCGCGTCCGCCGCCTGGCGGACGATCGCGAGGCCGAGCCCCGAGCCCGGCTTCGAGCGCGCGTCCTTGGCGCGGTGGAAGCGGTCGAATACGAACGGCAGGTCCTCGGCCTTGAAGCCGGGACCGTGGTCGCGGACGGTCACCACGCCGTCGTGCAGCGTCACCTCGACCTCCCCGCCGGCGCGGCTCCACTTGGCCGCGTTGTCGAGCAGGTTCGTGACCGCCCTCGAGATCCTGTCCCCGTCGCCGCGCACGAGTGTCGGCTCGAGCCGCTGGCCGAACGTCAGTCCCGGCGCCCGCCGCCGCGCCCGCTCGATCGCGTCCTGAACGATCGAGTCCAGCCGGACGTCGCCCCGCTCCCCGCTCGGCTTGCTCCCGCGGGCCAGCTCGACGACGTCGGCGACCAGCGCGGTCAGCTCGTCGAGCTCCTCGATCACGTCCTCGCGCAACGCCGCCCGGTCCTCTGGCGCCAGCAGCTCCTCTTCGCGCATCAGCTGGAGGTTCGCGCGGATCGTCGCGATCGGCGTACGCAGCTCGTGCGAGGCGTCGGCGACTAGGTTGCGCTGGGACTGCACCGAGGCCTCGAGCGAGTCGAGCGTCTGGTTGAACGTGCGCGCGAGCCGCGCAAGCTCGTCTGACCCGCTCACCTCGAGTCGCTCGTGCTCGATCCGCTCGGGGTTGAGCGCGATCGACTCGGTCTGGCTCGTGAACCGCGTGATCGGCGCGAGCGCCGTTCGCGCAACCAGCAGCCCGAATAGCACCGCGAGCAGGATCCCTGCGCCGCCGATCACGAGCAGCAGCACCAGCTGGTTCGAGAGCGCGTTGTCGACGGTGGTCAGCGGCAGTGCGACCGCGAGCGCTCCCTTCGTCCCGATCCCCGTCACCAGCACGCGGATGTGGGTGCCGCGGACGCGCATCTCGGTGTAGAACCGGCCGCGGCCACTGTCAGCGAGCGCGCGGATCGCCGACGTCTCCGGGATCTCGTAGCTCTGGCCTTTCGGTACGTACGTGCCGCCGCCGGGCTTGAACAGCGTGAACGTGCCGGACGCTCCGCCGAACGCCTGCGGGGGCAGGTGGTCGAAGCCGAGCCCCTCGTCCGGGTCGTGGTCGGCGTTGCCGCTCGGGACATGGGGTCCGAACTGGAACACCCCAGGCGGCGGCGCGCCTCCGCCCGGGCCGAGCCCGATGTTCTCGAGCGGCCGCTTGGCCAGGCTCTGCAACGACTGGTCGACCTGGCCCCGGAGCTCGCTCCGGGTCCCCCCGTACCCGGCGACGACGACCGCGATCACCGCGATCGCCACCGCCGCGCCCGCGAACAGCGCCATCCTTGCGCGCAGGCTCATTCCTGGGGCTCCCGCAGCGAGTAGCCGACACCCCTGACGGTGTGGATCTGCGCCTGCGCCCCGGCATCTTCGAGCTTGCGCCGCAGGTAGCCGACGTACACGCGCAGCGCGTTCGATGTCGGCCCGAAGTCGTAGCCCCACACGCGGTCGTAGATCAGCGTGTGCGGCAGCACCCGACGCGGGTTCAGCATCAGAAGCTCGAGCAGCTGATACTCGGTCCTCGTCAGCTCGACGAACGTCTCCCCCACGATCACGCCGTGGCGGGCCGAGTCGAGCCTCAGGTCGACGAACGACAGCGCGCCGTCGACGGTGGTCTCGCCGCCAGCGCGGCGCAGCAGCGCGCGCAACCGCGCCTTCAGCTCGTCGATGTCGAACGGCTTGACGAGATAGTCGTCGGCACCCGCGTCGAGCCCGTCGATCCGGTCGGTGACGGCGTCGCGCGCGGTCAGCATCAGCACCGGGACGCGATTGCCCTCGCGCCTGAGCAGGCGGCAAACCTCGAGACCGTCGATGTCAGGCAGCCCGATGTCGAGCACGACCGCGTCGGGCAGGCTGCTGTTGACCTCCGACAGCGCGCCTGCTCCGGTCTCGGTCAGCTTCACCTCGTAGCCGGCCAGCGACAGCGCTCGACGCAGCACGTCGCGCAGCGCACGGTCGTCGTCCACCACCAGCAGTCTCATGGTGCGAACTATTGTGGTCGCTCAAACGCGTCCGCGCGAGGTGTTCATACTCAGGTCTTACCCGGCGGCACGGCCATTTCGCGTAGGACCGCGCCCAGGATCCCGTTGACGAACGCGGGCGCCTCGGCCCCGCAGAACCGCTTGGCCGTTTCCACCGCCTCGTCGATCGCCCCCTCGGGCGGGATCGCGTGGTCTCCGGGCAGCTCGGCGCCGTACAGCATCTCGGCCAGGCCGACCCGCAGGATCGAGCGTTCGAGCGGGGCGATCCGTTCGAGCGACCAGCCGCTCGCGTGGGCGCGAATCAGCTCGTCGAGCTCGGGTTGATGGTCGCGCACGAGCTGCGCAACCGCGCGCGTGAACGCGTGGGTGTCTCGGGGCCAGGTCTGCTCGAGGGGCCGACCGAGCAGATCGCTCTGATACAGCGCCCAGATCGCAGCGCGGCGCTGCTCGGTCCTACGCACGGCGCCGAGTGTAGTCGCCGGGCCGGAACGTCAGTCGACGACCGTGAGCTCCTTGGAGACCGAAGTGAGGATCTCCCGTCCGTCCTCGGTGACCACCACCAGGTCCTCGATCCGCACCCCGAACCGGCCTGGGATGTAGATGCCGGGCTCGACCGTCACCACGTTGCCCGCCGCCAGCACCGCCTCGGACGGCTGCGCCAGGCGCGGCGCCTCGTGGACCTCGAGCCCGACGCCGTGCCCGAGGCCGTGCCCGAACCGCTCGCCGTGCCCGGCGGCCTGGATCGCGGCCCGCGCGACGCTGTCGACGTCGCGGCCGAGAGTTCCGGGCCGCACATCGTCGACGGCGGCGAGCTGCGCGTCGAGCACGACCTCGTATACCTCGCCTGCCTCGGCGCCCACCGCCCCGGTGGCCAGCGTCCTCGTGCAGTCCGAGCAGTAGCCGTCGAGCTTGGCCCCCCAGTCGATCACGACGAGCTCGCCGCTGCCCACCGTTTCGTCTCTGGGCCGGCCGTGGGGCCGGGCGCCGTTCGCGCCGGCGGCGACGATCGGCTCGAAGCTCGGCGCCTGCGCGCCGCGCCGGCGCATCTCGAACTCGAGCGCGGTCGCCAGCTCGCGCTCGTTGCGCCCCGCGAGCCCGCCGGCGACGAGCTGCTCGAATGCCTCGTCCGCGAGCGCCGCTGCCGCCCTGATGGCCGCCACCTCGTCGGGCTCCTTGACCGCCCGCAGTTGCTCGACGAGCCCGCTCGTCCCGACGAGCTCGATCCGGGCCGGGAGCAGCTCGCGGAGCCGTGCGTGGTCGCTCACCGTCACGTGCGCGGCCTCGAAGCCGACGCGCAGCTCGCCCGCCGGCAGCGCGTCCTCCACGCCCTCGAGCAGGTGCTGCCCGGCGCGGCTGCGGTCGAACGCCGGGTCGACCTCCGCCGCTGCCTGCTCGACGTAGCGAAAATCGGTCACGAACGTCCGCACGTCGGGCCCGATCAGCGCGATCCCGTTGCTGCCGGTGAAGCCGGTGAGGTAGCGGACGTTGATCAGGCTGCCGACGATCAGCACGTCGATGTCGGTCTCGGTGCCGGCGCCGGGACCGGCCAGCAGTTGGGCGAGGCGGTCCGCGCGGGAGCTCACGATGCGAGCTCGTCGCGGACGCGCTCGAGCGCCTCGCGGTATCCGGCGGGGCCCTTGCCGGCGACGCGCGCGATGCACAGGTCGGTGATCACCGACCGGCGCCGCCACTCTTCGCGCGAGTTGACGTCTGACAAGTGGACCTCGACCGCGGGCAGGCCGGCCAGCTCGAGCGCGTCGCGGATCGCGTACGAATAGTGCGTCCATGCGCCGGGGTTGAGCACGATCGAGTCTGTGAGGCCCTCGAGTCTGTGCAGGTGCTCGACGAACGCGCCCTCGTGGTTGGTCTGGAAGAAGCGGGCTTCGAGGCCGAGCTCGTCGGCGGTTGCTTTGATCTGACGCTCGAGGTCCTCGAACGTGAGCCCCCCGTAGTGGGCGGGGTCGCGGCGACCGAGCTGGTCGAGGTTGACGCCGTGCATGACTTCGACCCGGTTGCGCATGCGCTCAGCCCCCCAGCTCGCGTACCGCGGCGATCAGGTCTTTGGGCGGGACGGCGCATCCGGTGCGCGGGGCCCCGGGGCCGTCGAGCAGAACGAAGGGCACCGAGCCCTCGCCGAGCCGTTTCTTGTCGCGCGCGGTGGCCATCACGACGGCGTCGGGGTCGGCGTGCTCGAGGCGAGTCGAGAGCCCGCGCGCTTGCAGGAGGTGCGCGACCTCGTCACGGAGCTCTGGTTGTTCTGAGAGGCGGAGCGCCGCCAGCAGTCCGAGCGCGACCGCCTCGCCGTGGCGATAGGACGCGTATCCGGTCGCGGTCTCGATCGCGTGCCCGACGGTGTGGCCCAGGTTCAGAACCTGTCTGATGCCGGCGTCGCGCTCGTCGCGCGCGACGATTCGGAGCTTGGCCAGCGCGCACGCCCCGATCAGAGCGGGATCCGACGGCTCCGCGTTCTGGCGGACTCGCTCCCACAGCTCGCCGCCGGCGATCAGCGCCGTCTTGAGGACCTCGGCATATCCCGCGGCGATCTCGGCTGGCGGGAGCGTGCCGAGCATCGCCGTGTCGGTGATCACGGCCGACGGCTGATGGAACGCGCCGACGTAGTTCTTGGCCTCGGCGAGGTCGACCGCGGTCTTCCCCCCATACGCGGAGTCGACCTGGGCCACGAGCGTGGTCGGCACCTGCACATAGCGAACGCCGCGCTGGTAGGTGGCCGCGCAGAACCCGGCCAGGTCCCCGACCACGCCGCCCCCGAGAGCGACGACCACGTCCTGGCGCGTCATCCCGGCCCGCGCCAGCTCGGTCCACACGATCTCGGCATGCGCGACGGTCTTCGACTGTTCGCCGGGCATGATCGCCACCCGCCCGCTCAGCGGATCGACGCAGTCGCCGTAGAGCCTGCCGACGGCTCCGTCGGTGACGAGGAAGCGCCGGCCGTCCACCGCCGGCGGCCAGAAGCGATGCTCGGCCAGCGTCCCGTTACCGACGTACACCGGATAGTCGGCGGCCGGGTTGCCGGCGGTCGCCGCCCACAGCAGCTTTGTTCCGTCTGGGACGTCGGTCGTGGGCGTCGAGGATCGGGCCCATCCGGTGCGAGCGCTCGGCGGGCACGATCACGTCGGCGAGCTGGGCGTAGATCGGCTCGCGCAGGTGGTACAGGTGCTCGAACTCGGTGCGCACGCGCGCGAGCGGACGTTCGCTGTTCTGGCACCGCGACCATGCGAGCTCGAGCCCGACGTCGAGCCAGATCACCAGATGGTCCGCGAGTGCCTCCCTGACCCGCTCGTGACCGATCGCGCCTCCGCCGAGGGCGAGCACACCCGGCTGGCTTGCATTGAGGAGCTCCACGGTGACCTCCTCCTCGACGGCCCGGAATGCCGCCTCGCCGTCCTCGGCGAACACGCGCTCGATCGGCTTGCCGAGCCGCTGCTCGATCACGGTGTCGACGTCGACCGGGATCGCGCCGAGTTCGTGCGCGGCGCTGCGCGCGGCGGTCGTCTTGCCGGCGCCCATGAAACCGATGCAGACGACCCCGCGCCGGCCGGCCCGGTTCGCCTCCGCTATGGGCGCCGCCATGCGATGCGTTCCTCGTACGCGTTGACGGCCGCCCGGACGTCGTCGATGTGGTCGCCCCCGAATTTGCGCCGGTAGGCGTCGGCGACCACGAACGCCACCATCGCCTCCCCCACGACGCCGGCGGCGGGCACCGTGCACGAGTCGGTCCGCTCCCGGAGCGCCTCGGCGGGCTCGTGGGTGGCGATATCGACCGACCGCAGCGGCTTGGTCAGCGTCGGGAGCGGCTTCATCGAGGCTCGCACGACCAGCGGCGCGCCGGTCGTCATCCCGCCCTCGAGCCCGCCGGCGCGGTTGGTCTCGCGGTAATAGCCGTTCTCGTCGCTATAGAAGATCTCGTCGTGCGCCTGCGAGCCGGGAACGCCGGCCACCTCGGCGCCGTCGCCGATGGAAACCGCTTTGATCGCCTGGATCGACAGCACCGCCTGCCCGAGCCGGCCGTCGAGGCGCTCCTCCCAGGAGACGTGGGAGCCGAGCCCGGGGGTGACTCCGAACGCGATGACCTCGAACACGCCCCCGAGCGACTCGTTCGCTTTGCGGAGCCGGTCGATCTCGGCGACCATCTGCTTCGTCGCCTCGGGGTCGAGGCATCTGACCGGCGACTCGTCGACGCCTGCGAAGTCGTCCGGGGTCAGGTCATCTCGGCGGGGCGCTCGCACGCTCGTGATCTGGATCACGTGCGAGAAGACCTCGACCCCGAGCTCCCGGAGGAGCGCCTTCGCCACCGCCCCGCCGGCGACCCGGGCCGCGGTCTCGCGAGCGCTCGCCCGCTCGAGGATGTTCCTCACGTCGCTCGATTTGTACTTCTGAGTCCCCACCAGGTCCGCGTGTCCCGGTCGCGGCAGATGGACCTCTGCGACGGCCGCCTCGACCGGCCACGGGCTCATCCGCTCCTCCCAGTTCGCGTAGTCGCGGTTGGCCACCTGGAGTGCGATCGGGCCGCCGAGGGTCCGTCCGTGCCGGACGCCGCCCGTGACCTCGACCTGGTCGCGCTCGATCTTCATCCGCCCGCCCCGGCCGTGGCCGAGCTGTCGGCGGGCGAGATCGCGGTTCAGCGCGTCGCGGTCAAGCGCCAACCCCGCCGGCATCCCTTCGAGGATGCAGGTCAGACCCGGGCCGTGGGACTCCCCGGCGGTTGTCAAGCGCAGCGACATCGCCGATGTAGATTACGGACGGACCGAGATCCGCCCTGTGCCGGGGCGGTGGGCCGCCCTGTCTCGGAGGCGGTGGCCCTGTCTCGGGGGCTGTGGCGAGTCCCGCGTGCGTGATCGTCAGCGCTTGCCAGGAACCAATCCGTAATTTCTACGGATAGAGGTTATTGGCCGGAGAGCCGATGGGTTGACTGTGGTGTCGATGACCATGCTGCGCGTCCGGTGACGCTTCCCCGATGTCGGATCCCCTCGATCATCTAGCCGAACACGACCTCCTGACCGGCGTCTTCAACCGGTCGCGACTCGTCAGCGAGCTGGATCGCCAGCTCTCGTTTTCGGCTCGCTACGCCCGCGCCGGCGCGCTGCTCACGCTCGACATCGACAACTTCAAGCTGGCCAACGATAGCTACGGCCGCGCCGCCGGCGACGTGATGCTGAAGGCGGTGTCCGAGAGCTTGCAGGCCCGGGCGCGTAACACCGACGTGGTCGCGCGGCTCGGCGGCGATGAGTTCGCCGTGATCCTCCCCGAGGTCAACGAGGACGAGGCGATGATCGTCGCCCGCGACATCCGAGCCGTCCTGTGCGAGCGCCAGATCGGCCCACCGATCATGGTCAGCATCGGTATCGCGCTGCTGACCGGCGAGGAGGAGGTCGCGGCTGACGACATCCTCGCCCGGGCGCAGATCGCGCTGTACGAGGCCAGGGAGCTCGGCGGCGACCAGGCACGAGTCTTCACGGGCGAGGCCACGGGCGCGCTGACCTGGGTCCAGCGGATCCGCACCGCGCTCGCCGAGGACCGGTTCGTCTTGTACGGCCAGCCGATCGCGGACCTTCGCACCGGCCGGATCACCCATCACGAGCTGCTCGTCCGGATGCTCTCCGAGGACGGGGACATCATCCCGCCCGCCGCCTTCCTGCCGATGGCCGAGCGCTTCGGCGTGATCGGCGAGATCGACCGCTGGGTCACGAACGCCGGCCTGCGGCTGGCGATCGACGGCGAGGGCGTCGCGATCAACCTGTCCGGCTACTCGATCGGCGATCAGGCGATCGTCGCCGAGATCCGGGCTGCGATCGCCGACGGCGTCGACCCCGGCAAGGTGATCTTCGACGTCGCCGAGGCGGCCGCGATGACCAAGCTCGAGGCCACCCGTCAGTTCGCCGGCACCCTGTACGGACTCGGCTGCAGCCTCGCGCTCGACGACTTCGGCACCGGCTTCTCCTCCTTCACCTTCCTCAAGCACATCCCGGCGCGATACCTCAAGATCGACATGGGCTTCGTCCGCGAGCTGGCGAGCAGCAAGCTCGACCACCAGGTCGTCAAGTCGATCGTCGGCATCGCCCGCTGCCTCGACAAGCGCACGATCGCCGAAGGCGTCCAAGACGCCGAGACGCTCGGAGTGCTCAAGGCGATCGGCGCCGACTACGCCCAGGGGTTCCACTTCGGCGCCCCCAAGCGGCTCTCGCCTCCCACGGCGTTCGAGCGCCAGCTGCGCGCCGCCCGGGCAGCCGTTCAGCCGACCTTCTGAGTCGCGTCGCCGGCGCGGCGGGGTTCGCCGGCGGGGTCCGTGTCGCCGGCGGGCCGGGTTCGCCGGCGTGCCGGGGTCGCCGGCCCGCTCAGCAACGCCCCAGGGCGTCCCGCGCGCCCGCGCACTCCGGGTCCGCACCACACTCGAGGCGGGCAACGGCGGGCGGCTGAGGTGGGGCCTCGGGCATTCGCTGCGGCGGGCGATAGTGGACCCGTCCCGGGTCAATGCACCGGACGTCACAGCGGATAACGTCACACTCGACCAGCTTCCGGCGCCGAGTGCGCAGAAACGCGCGTACACGGCGGCCTTCGTCGATCTCGGCAAATGCTCGTCGCCGAGTGCGCACCTTGACCAAGCCGCCTCCCCGAGACCGAAACGCGAACGGCCGCCCCGACTGGGGCGGCCGTTCGAGAGAGAGTCGTGAGGGAGGCCTAGTACCGGCCGGCGACGTCGACGGCGTAGCGCTGGCCGCCGGGGGCGACGAGCGCGAGGCGGACGGTCATCGCGACGCGATGGAGATGGCTCAGTTTCTTGGCCATCGCCTTCGAGAGGTGCAGACGCAGGGTCACGGTGCCGTTCTTGATCGAGGAGAGCGTGCCGAGGCCGATCCTGACCGACTGGCTACGTCCGACCTGGATATGCGCCTTCTTGGCCGAGGCGCGAGTAATCGACACGGTGGCGATCCCGTTGGCCGGCAGGTTCGAGGTCACGCGGACCGAGATGCCGTTCCGAAGCACTGTCTTGAGGGACTGCGGCAGCAACTGGATCCGCACGTTGAGGGAAGCGTTCGAGCCCGACCCCGAGCCGCCCGAGCCGCCGCCCGAGCCGGATACGGAGGGCGGCGTGACGGTTTGACCGCTGGCGCCGAGCACCTGGAGCGTCTGGGTCAGGGTCGCGGTGTTGCCGCCACGGTCGGTTACCGTCAGCGTCACGTTGTAGCTGCCGCCCTTGGCGTAGCTGTGGACGATGCTCGGGCCGGTGGCCGTGGAGCCGTCGCCGAAGTTCCACTGGTAGCCGCCCTTCGGGACGATCAGCGTGGAGTCAGTCGTCGAACCATCGAATTGGACCACATCGCCCTGGTCGACCGCACTGGGCACGACGAACTCCGGCCCGAGGTCGACCTGCGGCGCGCAGCCGAAGTAGGTGACTGGGTCGAATTCGAGCGCCGCGGCGTTGTTTGACTCACGCTGCAGGAAGTACGGGTTCTGCGAGCTGGTGCCGAGCGTGACGGCATCCAGCTGATGGCCGACCGGGACACAGCCCTCGTTGTCTTCGATCTCCGTGCCATCGAGCCCGGCCCAACCGTTCAGGCCGGGGTTGGTGATCGCAGCGATCTCCGCCTGGCTGAGCGGGCTCACTAGGCGTTGCCCGACGCCGACCGCCATCTGCTGAACAGTCGGGAACTGCGGGATGGGCGGAGCGTCAGGCTCGTCGCACCCCGTTCCCGCCGACCACGGTTGGACGACGTACGCCACCTCGGTGCCGCCGACGTTGACCTGCGAGTGGTACGAGCAGAACGCCATGTCGGTCGGCGGTTGCGAGCCGCCGGTCGTCAGCGACGTGAGCGTGAGGTCAGTGCCGACCGATGTGCCACTCCCTTGAAGAGTGTAGTGGGCCCCGTTCGCCTGAGTGACGTAGGCGTTCCAGCCGGTCGCTCCAGGCGCCGCCGGCGGCGACTCGATCGTGATCGACGAATTCTGCGAATTGCTGGAGACCGCCGCGACGCTCCCCGCGGAACTGGGCGCGGACTCGCCGCCGCCAACCAGGTCATAGGTGACTACCACCTGGTAGGTGCCGGCAGAGATCCTCCCGTCCGTGGTGTTCGCCGAAGTGACGGTCGGCGGTGGCGGTGTCAGGTTGCCGTTGACCGAGCAGAGCGCGCCGGCAGCGTCCAGGCACATCTTGACCCGCGGCGGCATCAGAAGCGTCACGAGCGGCGTGTAGCCGGGCTGGGTCCGGCTGAGGATCCCAGTCTGAGAGACCATCGTCGACACCTCGCCCTGGAGCTGGCCGTCGGTGAGGCAGACGTTGTTCAGGGTCACTGCCGTCGGACTGACGAACGAGTCACCCGTCACCGGGCAGCCGTTCGCCGGGAAGTCGTGTCCAGACCCGGTCGGGCTGCCAAACTCGCAGGCCGACCCACCTGTCACCCCGAAGTCGATGCAGCCTCCGCCGAAGACCGACGAGTTCGAGGCCCGTCCGCCGCCGTCGTTGTACTGAGTGGACACGGCAAACGGGGAGGCGAGCGATCCGCTGGCATCCGCGACGTCGCGGAGGAACTGCTCCACGTAACCCCGCGTCTGGGACCAATAGGACCGTTGCTGGTCCCACGTCAGCGCAAACGTCTCATTCTTGTGCATCACGGCGCCGCCGCGGTAGCAGAGCGCGCCGTTGGGCAGCGCCGGACCGCCGAGATCGAGCGCGAGCCATGGGTCGCTGCACGAACCGCTCGCGGTCACGGCGGAGACGGGGCCCGGCAGCGCATCGCCCCGCGCGTCCGGCACGATCGACACACCGGCCTCGGTACCCGAATCGTTGACCACGACCGCCTGCGCGCCGGCCGCCACGGCCAGCGAAGCAACAAGCGATGCAGGACAGCGCCAGCATCAGCCGGCGCGCGATGAGCGAATAACGGCGCATATCAGCTACCTCCAACCGTGAGATTGCGCAGGTCGACGACGGCGCCGACGCTCGGGTCGTACTGGAACAGGGACAGGGCGCTCAGCGGCGAGCGGTTGAGCAGCCCGCGGCCGACATTGGACGCGGTCTGGCGCGCCTTGTTCGCGGCGGCGACCGACGGGTGCTGATCGAGGGTGATCGAGTTCACGGAGAACAGGGCAACCGGAGTCGAGCCGGAGCCGGCCTGCTTGGAGATGCCCTCGGTCTGGCCGGGGTTGAGCGTCACGACCTCGCAGTCGATCGGGCCCGGGGTGCAGGTGCCGGCGCCGCTGACGACGGTTCCTGGCTCGACCGCGAACAGGACGCTGTGGCCGCCCTGCAGCACTCCGAGCTCGACGAGCATCGGCTGCTGCTTGCTCGGCAGGATGCTGAGCCGCTCGAGCGGATCGATCGTGTTGACGCCGCCGCCCGGGGTCGTGAGCGCAAGTGAGACGTGGTAGGACTGGGTTGCGGTCAGTCCGGTGGACGCGGGCGTGGACGGCGCAGCCGGCGCAGGCGCGCTCGGGTGCGTCGGGGCCACGGGGGCCGGGGCCGGCGCGACCGTCGCGCCGCCGCCGCCGCTGCTGGCGCCCGCGGTGCCCGAGCTTCCGCTCCCGGCGCTCACGGTGCTCGTATCCGTGCCCGTGGATGCCGGCGTGGTCGTCGTGGCGACCACCGCGGCCGTGGTCGCCGTCGTGGCGACGTGCTGCGGGGTGAACGGATTGCGGCCCTTTCCGGAGAGCTTCGAGTTGCCCGGCGTCGTCTGCACCGAGATCGCGGGAAGCGTGGTCCCCGAGGAATACGGCAGCGGACCCGTGGGCGGGGTGACGATGTCCGTCGGCGCCTTCTTGGTCAGCAGCACCGGCACCGCCACCAGGGCGATGATCAGCACCAGCGCGATCGGCCAGAGCTTGCGGTCGAGCAGTTCTTTCAGCATGTTGCGGGGGACGCTCATCGCAGCACCGAGGTAATCGCCGCAGCGGGCGGGGTCGAAGTTGAACTGGAGGATCCGGAAGTCGAGGCCTGCGAGCCGGGTGGTCGGCGCAGGCCCGGCGGGTGTCGCGCCACCGAACGCGCCCTCGGTCGGCGGGACGATGTAGGTCGTCGCCGAGACGGTCGCGGTGATCTGCGGGAAGCCGGTCGGGCCGGGCACGAGGTTGATCGCGTTGACCGACAGCAGCCGGCCGCGGATGGTCAGCGTGCCGCTGTCGCTGCTCACGAAGTTCTCGAGCTGGTTGAAGAAGTTCGACAGGTTGAAGTAGTTGCCGGTGAGCGTCACGGTGAACTGCTCGGTCGGGAGGCCAGCCGCGCCGACACTCGCGCCCGGGGGAAGCTGCGCGGCCGGGGTGGCCGGGCTGCCGCTCGAGCTCGAGCTCGAGCTCGGAGCCGAGCTGCCGCCGCCACCGGTCAGCTGCAGACCGCGGAAGCTCACGTGCGCCGCCTGGGCCGCGCTCTGGACCTGGTAGATCAGCGAGGGGACGTCGTCGTCCGGCGGGACCGCTTCACCGAGCTTGGCCAGCTGGGCGTACTGCCCGGCGAACGCGCGGCGCGCGCTCATCCCGGCCGCCACCTGACCCTGTGCGGCGGTCAGCTGCGACTGCTCGCTGGTGATCTGGGTGCTGAGGCCCGCCGCCTGCGAACGCTTGGGCGACACGACCATCAGCCAGCCGGCGGCGATTGCGCCGAGGGCGAGGACGACCATGATCACGATGCGGTCGCGGGCGGTCACTGGGTGCCTCCGGTGGTGGAAGTGGTCGTTCCGCTGATCGAGGTGACACCTTGCGCGCCGGCGTTGGCGATCGGCGTGAAGAACACGGTCAGGTCGAAGGTCGGGGCGTTCGCGGCGCAGCCCTGCGAGGAGCCGGAGCTCGACGGCGCCGCGGTGCCGGTGATCTGCGAATCGCTGAACGAGACGCGAGTCACGCCGTTGATCAGTCGCAGCCGCGACATCAGGCGCGCGACGTCGTCCTGGTTGGCGGTGCAGCCGGCCAGCTCGAACGCGGGCGCGACGACGTCGGACCTCAGTGCGCTGCCCGCGCCGCCGCCGCCGGCGCTGGCGCCGGGCACGACCGTGCCGACAATCGACTGAAGCGTGGTGTCGGCCGGGACCACCTGCGAGAGGTTCACGAGCGCGGTGTGCCAGTCGAACCGGGCCGAGGCGATCGAGCGAACGGTTCCGATGCGGGTCTGCGCGAGCGAGGAGAACTTCGAGAACTCGCCGAGACGGCTTGCCGCGGCCTGCTCCTGGGCGACCTGGGTCTTGAGGCTGGAAAGCTGGGCGGTCCGCGAGGAGATCGAGTTGCCGGCGAACACGTACACGGTCACGAGCACGACCGCGGCCGCGAGGAACCCGAGCAGCACGAACACCGGCACCTGCATGCCGGTCGACGGACCGCGGTTTCGCCCGCGCGATTCCGCCGGGACGAGGTTGACGGCTCTCATGAGGGGATCTCCTCGACGGTCAGGCCCGCGGCGACCGCGAGACGGCCGGCGTCGACGCCGCCGAATCCGCCCGGCTGGCCCTCCTGGACCACGCCGACCTCGAGCGGAAGCCTGACCTCTTCGCCGAGTTGCTCGGGAAAGCCGGGGATCGCGACGGCGGGGCCGGTGAGCACGACCCGCTCGACCACGGCCGAGGCGTCCTGCATGGCGAGGAAGTCGAGCGAGTTGCGGACCTCGTCGGCGATCCTGCGGACGCCGTCGCTCAGCACCTCGCGGGCCTCGGCGACAATGTCGGCATCGCCCTCGACCTCGTCGACCGGCGCCAGCAGGCCGACGTGCCGGAGCCAGCCGTGGGCGTGCTCGAGCGTGAGCGCGCGGCGCTCGGCGAGGTCGCCGGCGATCGACTCGATACCCTGGCCGGCGACGCGCGTGAACGCGCAGGTCTGTCCGATCGCGACGGCGAGGTTGGTCAGGCCGCCGACGCTGGTGTAGAGGGTGGCGCCGGTCAGCTCGGGGCGATACAGCGCGCGGATCATCGCGAACGCCGAGAGGTCGACGCCCACCGGCCGTAGGCCGGCCTTGCGGGTGGCGTCGAGCAGGCGCTCGATCATGTCGCGCCGCGCGGCGACGACGACGACGCGAGTCCGCGGGCCGTCGGGAGTCTCGACGATGCCGAGCGAGTGGTGCTCGAGCACTGCCTGCTCGAGCGGCATCGGAATGTGGTCGGGCGCCTGGAAGCGGATCGCGGAGTTGATCTCCTTGGCGCCCTTGAGCGGCGGAAGGTCGAGGGTGCGCATGACGATGCGCTGGTTGGCGACACCCAGTCGCACACGCTTGCCGAGCTTGTGCTCGGCGAACAGGTCACGGAGCGAGGACGCGAGTGTCTCGACGTCGACCACCTCGCCGTCACGGACGATGCCGGCGGGAAGCGGGGCGGTCGCGGCGCGCTCGACCTTCACCTGGCCCGCGCGCGCCTCGACGGCGGCCACGTACCCGGGCTCGATGTCGAGGCCGACGATTGATTTTCCTTTGGCGTAACCCATGGTGCTCAGGCCAAGTGATCGGCCGATACCCCCGCCGAGTTGAGGCTGTCCACCCGAGGTTGGACGGTCTCGTGCCTCCGGCCTGGACGTGAGGGCCATTCCCGAGGCCCGACGCATCGAGGATTCATGCCACCCACGCCCATGTCGCGAACTGGAATGTCCAGAAGGCCAGCAGCCCGGCGCTCGCGAGCAGCGTCACGCGCGTCAGGCGGCGCTCGGACAGCCAAGCGCCGGCGGCCATCCACAGCGGGAAGATCGTCAGCGTGTAGCGGTCCAGCGACTTGAGCGGCTCCCCAGCGACGGGGCTCCAGATGCAGACGAGCAGCGCGGCACGCGGCGTAGGCGCCGTAGGCGAGCGGCAGGCGCCGAAACGCGACGACGAGCGCGAGCACGGCGATCCCGAGCACGGCCAGCAGCGCGATGTTCTCGGCGCCCGACGAGAACGCCCCACCGAGCGTGGGCTGGTAGACCGGCCCGACGTCGAGCGAGCGCAGCCCGGCGCCGGCGGCACGCAGCGCGGCGAGGATCGTCTCGATCGGCCCCGTCAACCGGTGCTGGTGCTCGGCGCCCGTCTGCTCCGTCAGCGGCGCCAGCGCCCCGAACCCCCTCGCGGCCAGATAGCCGAGGTAGGCCGGCGAGCGCTCCCGGCATCAGCAGGAGCCACCAGACCCCGCGGTCGGGACGTCGATGCGTCTTCAGGTGCATGACCGCGAGCGGGATCACGAGCAGCACCCCGGGTACTCGCGTGACAGTCGCGAGGGCGCCGAGGAAAGCAGCCAGCGGCCATCGCTCGCGGCGCGCGGCGTACACCGCCCCGAGCGAGAGCGCGAGGAACAACGACTCCGTGTACAGCGCCGTGAAGAAGAACGACAGCGGCGCGAGCGCCACCAGCAGGACCGTCGCGTCGGCCGCGCTTCGGCCGAGCTCGAGCTCGGTGAGCCGGTGCAGCAGCGCGAGCGCGACCACGAACGACACCGTCGAGATCGCGACGCCCGCGAGCGGATCGGACCCGAGCATGTAACCCAGCGCCCGGATGAGCAGCGGGTACAGCGGGAAGAACGCCGTGTCCGAGGCCCGGGCGTAGCCATGCTCGGCGATCGCGAGATAGTGGATCGAGTCCCACCGCAGGGCCGGGGCCGCGAGCACGTTCCCGACCGATCCAAGCCGCGCGCTCAGGCGAAGAGGATCGAACATCGTCCAGCCAGCGCGCCGCGGCACCGCCAGCGCGCCGGCGACGCCGGCTCCGATCACGATCAGCCGAGAGAGCACGAACGCCCTGAGGGGCATCGGGCAGGCATGCGCCGCCCGCCCCAGCCGGCCCGCCAGCGTCGTCCGGCGGTAAGCGATCCGCGGGCTGGTCGCGCTCATGCGGCGATGGCCGGCGCCGGATCAGGCGCGCGGCGGAGCGGCACGCGAGACTCAACGGTCTCGGGCGCGCCCACCGGATCGGCGAGCAGCGACACCCCGACCAGCGGAATGATCCAGGCGAGGTAGAGGAACGCCCAATAGTCGGCGCTCAGCTGCAGTCCGATCAGGATCGCCGCCACCAGCGCCGCCATTCGCGCGCGGTCGTGCGCGAGCTCCGGCTCGAGCCGGAGCTTCACGACCGCGGCGGCGATCAAGCCGAGCACGCAACCCTGCGCGAACGGCTGCAGGCCGTCGATCCCGAGCGGGGTCCACACCGACTGCTCGGAGCCCCGTGTGAACTGGTAGGACATCGAGTGGAGCATGTCCCGAGGGCCGTCCAGCCCACCGAGCGCCAGCAGCAGCGCGAGCATCGGAAGCGACACCAGCATGATCGCCGCGAGCGCCCGGGCGAGGCGCCGGCCGCGCAGCGGCGCGAGCGTCACCGGCACGAGCGCGAACGGCGCGAGCTTGAACCAGCCGGCGGCGGCCACCACTCCGGCGCACAGGGCGGGACGGCGCCACACCAGCACGGCGATCGCGAGCATCGCGGCGAGCACGACATCCGTGGTCCCGGTCGAGACGGTGATCAGCAGCGATGGAAACGTCAGCCACGCCACCGCCGCGCGCAGCCCGGCCTCCTCGACCTCGACCGGGCGGCCTGTGCCGGACCTCGGGCGTCGACCCGCCGCGATCCTGAACACCGCCCAACCGCCCACGAACGCGGCGAGAACGGCGACCGCGAGCCCGGCGTCGACGGAGTCCCAGGTCGAGTTCACCGGGGCGAATAGCGCGAGCGGCGTGTACAGCGCGTAAGTCAGGATCGGATAGGTGTCTCCGTGGATCACCCCCGGGGGCATGTGCCCGTACGGCAGGACGCCGTGGATCAGCCTGGTCGCGCCCTCCATGACCGCATAGATCACGTCGACGGCGTTGGTCGAGCCTACGCCGACCATCACGAACACGACCATGAGCAAGATCAGCAACCCGCGCAGCCATCGCACACGGCGAGCCGGGTCGATGCCCGGGGTAAGCACTGCGAGCAGTGGCGTCGATGGTGCGGGACGGGCCGCCCGGCCCAGCGCCATGAACGCGCACCGCGCGAGCAGGTATGCCATCCCGGGCGCGGCGGCGACCACGCTGGCGGTGAGATATCGGTACTCGAACAGCACGACCGCGGTCACGAGCGACAGCGCCGCCGCCACGTCGAGATTGCGCAGGCGCCGCCACGGCGCGACCGCCGCCATCAGCACGAACAGCGCGCAGAAGGCGACGAGCAGCGCCGGCTCGTAGGCGATCCAGTTGCCATAGGGCACCCGGATCAGGCGGTCGTTGGTCGGAGACAGCACGTGACCGGCGCGGTCGACCGCGGCGTCGGCGACGAGCTGGCCGTGGGCGAGGAAGCTGACGTGGACGAGGGTCGGGTCGATCGCGGTCACCGTGATCCGGTTCCAGTGCGATCCGGCCCGGGCCTGCACGGCCGCCGGATCGCGCAGGACGGCACGGACCGCGACGCGCGGCGCCACCGCCATGCGGGGGTCGTGGTGGGTGACCGTCAGCGCTATTCCGGCGAGCATCGCGACGAGCACACCGGCCGCGAGCGGCAGGACCCGCCGTCGCCGGTCACCGTGACGGCCGAGCCCCAGCATCAGAGTCCGGTGTGCAGGTACCAGTGCATGATCGCCGGCCCGGCGAGCAGGCCGACGACGCCGCCGAACGCGAGGAACGGTCCGAACGGCAGGGCGGTCTTGCGACCCTTCTCGACCCCGAGGCGCGCCATCACGACCGCGCCGACGAGCGTCGCCGTGAGGACGCCGACGAGGATCGCGACCGCGACGGAGCGGCCGAGGAACAAGCCGAGGACGGCCGCCAGCTTGACGTCACCCATGCCCATCCCGCGGGGGTACGCGAGCAGGAACGCCAGCAGGAACCCGCCCGCGGCGGCGCCGGCGATCAGCTGCTCGGGCACGCCGCCCAGGTCGAGCGCGACCCCGATCGCGACCGCGGCGATCGCGGCCGGAAGCGTGATCTTGTTCGGGATGATCCGGTGCTCGAAGTCGATCAGCGCGACCGGGACGAGCACGGCGACGAGTACGAGCCCGAGGACGACCCCGGCGGCCGAGTGCTTGGTCAGCACGACGGCGGCGGCGAGCGCGGCCGTGAGCGCCTCGACGATCGGATACCGCGGCGAGATCGGGATCCGGCAGTTGCGGCACCGGCCGCGCAGCCACAGCCAGCCAAGCACGGGCACGTTGTCGTAGGCCTTGATCGCGGTCTCGCACCCGGGGCAGCGCGAGCCCGGGCTGACCAGCGACTCGCGGCGCGGCAGCCGGTAGGCGACGACGTTCAGGAACGAGCCGATCGTGGCGCCGAATGCGCCCGCGACCGCGGCTGCAAAGGCGAGCGGCATCGCGCGCTCGTCACGCCGCCCCGGCGAGCACGCTGGCGGGCTCGCCCGGTTGGGCCTCGGCGGCTTGACCCGACAGGACGGGCGCGTCGGCGGCCGGCGCGTCCGCGCCGAGCACGGCGATCAGGACGAGCGGCAGGAACCACACGATGTACAGGTAGAACCAATGCATCGCCGGCAGCTGGACCGCGATGATCACCGCGGCGCCGAGCGCGGCCACCTGGGCCGGCGTGCGAGCGCCGCGCGGACGAAAGGCGACCAGCACCGCGAGGATCACCGCGAACGCTTCGACCGCAACCTTGATCGGCGAAAGCGCCGGGTGGAGCGCCCAGATCGAGAAGATGTCAGTGCGGGTGAGCTGGAAGCCGATCGTGTGGTCCCACATCTCCTTGAGGCCACCCGACGGCAGGAACAGCGCTATGGACGCACCCGCCGCGATCACGAACCCGGCGAGCACCTTGCGGATCGTCTGCTGATCGGCGTCCCCCTGTCCGACCGCGACGAGCGGGAGCAGGATCGCCGGGAAGAACTTCGAAGCGGCTCCGATTCCCACGAGCACGCCGCGCCGGATTGGTTTGGACAGCGCGAGCATGGTCAAGACGACGATCAGCGCCACGAGGCCGTCGTTGGTGCTCTTCTCCATGTCGAGCAGGCTCCACGGACAGGCGGCCCACAGCCAGGCGAGCAGCAGCCCGAGGCGGCGTCCGTCGCGGCCGGGGCGCAGCCGCATCCCGATCCGGATCAGGCCGGCGATCGTGACCAGGTCGAAGGTGATCGTCGCCGCCCGCGCCGCCGGCAGGTAATTCCACGAGCCGGGCCAGATCCACTCGAACGGAACGTATACGAGATAGTTGAGCGGGCCGTAGGTGTCACCGTGCCCGAGCGAGTTGTAATAGATGCTCTGCCCGTGCAGGATCTTGTACGCACCGAGCACGGATGCGGTGGCGACGTCGATCACGCCTGACGGGTGCAGCGTGATCACGATCCGCGCGACCACGAGCGCGAGCAGCCCGATGGCGAGCACCACGGTCGGAAGACGGCAGTCGAGGCGGCCGCCGAGCGGCCGGGCCCTGAACCCCCGGATCAGCATCCTGACCATCAGGTAAATGAGGACCGGGTAGAACGCCCACACGCTCGGCTCGAGATGGGTGGTGTCGAACAATGCGTACGACGCGCCGAATCCGAGCAGCATCGCGATGTCGAGGCGGTCGAACCACGACCGCGTGCGCAGCAGGAGAAGCGGAAGCAGGAACATCGCGGTGAACGACGCGAGCACCCACGGGTTGTCGAAGATCTGCCCGTAGTGGCCGCGCGCGTAGAACCCCAGCATCAGCGGTCCGGTGTACGTCGAACCGAGCTGGCCGTGCGCGCCCACGATCTGGTCGGCCACCAGCTTGCCGTGGTGGAAGAAGTAGATCTCGTAGTGCTGCCTGACCCACACGTAGACGTTGATATTGAGTGGGTGATCGGCGCGGTGGATCGCGCGGAGCTTGGGCGAGGTCTTGGCGATCGCGATCGCCTGCGACGGGTCGATCGTGAAGCCGGGCGGAATCGTGCCCCAGTTCGGGTCGACGAACAGCGGCGCCGCGACGTCGGGCGGCGGGGGAGCGTGGCGGCGCCGGCCGTCGCCGGCGCGACGGCGCACGCCAGGAAGGTCACTGAGAGGAGCGCGAGGATCAATCGCCGCATGTCCTGTAATCGGCCGGGCCCCCGCGGGTCTTAAATGCGCCGAGGCGGCCCGGAGGCCGCCTCGGTCACTCACAGCGTTGGTGGATTGTCGACTACCAGGTGCTGCTGCTGGAGCAGGCGCCGGTTCCGGCCGGGGAGCAACCGAACTCTCCGTGCCGTTGCTGTTGGTCAGCGTGAACTTGGCCGTGTCGGTCGGCGACTCGCCGACGACGGTGTAGCTGCTGGCGTCGCCAGCGGCGGTCAGCAGGTAGGCCTGGCCGTTGCCCGTGTTGGTGTTGAGCGCGGGCGTGATCGAGTTGAGGATCGAGGTGTTGACGCCGGAGTAGCTGCCGTTGTTGTCGGTAGCGTACGTCTCGGCGGCCGTGGCGGCGTTCCGCGCCAGAGACTCGGCCGATGCGTCATTGGCCTTGCTCTTCTGGTTGAGGAACGTCGGGATGGCGATCGCGGCGAGAATGCCGATGATCAGAATCACGACGAGGAGCTCGATCAGGGTGAAACCCTTCTCATCTCGGCGCGACGGCGCAACTTATGAAGCATGGAGCCCTCCTGGGATTTTGATTGGGTCTGTCTAGCCAGATCCAAGGCCCCAATCGGGAGTCATCCATGACTAAGTCAAATCTCCGTATTGGTGGCAGCCCGGCTTCCTCTCGATCCATTCGGGAGGACCGTGGCTTTGCGTCCCACCCTCGCGGGTGGTTTGCCCTTGGCACCTGAGTGACTCTGGCACCCCGAGATATCGACACCGTAAACCCGGAGCCTGACGTCTTTGGACGTTTGTGCGACGCGCGCGGTTTGGGATCGGTCCGCGCGGGTACCGGCGCCGGATCACCCGGCCGGGTATCGTGGGCGTCGATGAGCGCTACGTCAGACGATGCCAGGACGACATGTACCCCCTGCCGCGGGACCGGGCGGCTGATCTCCGGGCTCGGAGGCGAGCCGCACGAGGTCACCTGCCCATGGTGCGGCGGCTCCGGCGAGTTCCACCCGGGCCGCAACGCACAGGAGGCCGCCCCCGAAGACGCCGGCGCGCCGCGTGCGCCGGGTTCTGGGTGAACCTCGTGGACCCGTCCGCTAGCGGATCGAGTTATAGATCGAGAACAGCGGCAGGTACATCGAGATCACGATCACGCCGACGATGCCGCCGACGAAGATGATCATGACCGGCTCCATGATCGAGGTCAGCGCCTTGACGGCGGCCTCGACCTCGTGAGTCGTAGAAGTCAGCGATCTTCGCGAGCATGGTGTCGAGCGCGCCGGTTTCCTCGCCGACGCCGACCATCTGCGCCACCATCGCCGGGAACGCCGAGCACTGGCGCAGCGGCGCCGAGATCGTGCCGCCGCCCTTGACCGACGTGATCACGTCGCCCATCGACTTCTCGATCACGGCGTTGCCGGCGGTCTTACCGGTGATCTCGATCGCCTGCATGATCGGCACGCCGGCGGAGGTGAGTGACGACAGCGTGCGCGACCACCGCGCGATCGCCACCTTCTGCACGACCTCGCCGATCTTCATCGGGACGCGCAGCTTGAACGCATCCCACTTGTCGCGCCCGCGCTCGGACGCTTGATCTGACACGAACCCGGCGACGGCGAGCGCCGACTACGACGATCAGCATGTACCACTGGTGAGTAACCAGGTGTGAGAAGTTCACCATGAACTGTGTCAGCGCCGGCAGCTTGCCGGGGAACTGCTTGAACACGCCCACGAACACCGGGATCAGGAACGCCACCAGCGCCATCAGCACACCGACCGCGAACGTGATGACCAACGCCGGGTAGATCATCGCGGCGCGCACCTGGCGGCGCAGCGCGGCGTCCTTCTCGAGCTGGTCGGCGACGCGCAGCAGGCATTCCTCGAGCACACCGCCGGTCTCGCCGGCGCGCACCATCGCGACGTACAGCGGCCCGAACACCTTCGGATGGCGCGCCAGCGCGTCTGACAGCAGCAGACCCGCCTCGACGTCGTGGCGCACCGCGGCGATCGTCTCGCGCAGCATCTTCGACCCGGTCTGCGTCTCGAGCACGTGCAGCGCGCGCATGATCGACATGCCGGAGGTGACCATCGTCGCCAGCTGCCGCGAAGCCACCGCCAGGTCCTTGGCGTTGACGCGCGAGAACAGGTCGATGTTGATCTCCTTGCGAGCGGTACTTGTGGGCGATGTCGACGACGACAAGCCCGCGCTCCTTGAGCTGCTCGGCGACCGCCTGCTTGGAGTCGGCCTCGACCTCGCCCTTGGCCTGGACGCCGGCGAGGTCCATCGCCTTGAAGACATACGTGGCCATGGCTTATGCGGCCGCCTGGTAACCGCCGCCGGCGCCCATGCCGGCTCAGCAGCCGCCGGAGCTCCTCGGGGGCGTGGGCGCGCGACTCGGCGAGCTGACGGTTGACCTTGCCGGCGCGGACGAGCTGCGCGAGCGAGGAGTCCATCGTCTGCATGCCGTGGGACGCCCCGGTCTGGAGCACGGAGTAGATCTGGTGGGTCTTGGCCTCGCGGATCAGGTTGCGAACCGCCGGCGTCGGGACCAGCACCTCGGACGCGACGCAGCGTCCGGCGCCGTCGGCGGTCGGGCAGCAGCGTCTGGGTCATGATGCCCTGGAGCGCGACCGACAGCTGGGCCCGCACCTGGCCCTGCTGCTCGGGCGGGAACACGTCGATGATGCGGTCGATCGTCTGCGGCGTGTCCTGCGTGTGCAGCGTCGCGAACACGAGGTGGCCGGTCTCGGCCGCGGTCAGCGCGGTCCCGATCGTCTCGAGGTCGCGCATTTCGCCGACGAGGATCACGTCGGGGTCCTGGCGGAGCGCGGCCTTCAGCGCGTCTCCGAAGCTGATCGCGTCGGACCCGAGCTCGCGCTGGTTGACGATGCACTTCTTGTGCTGGTGGAGGAACTCGATCGGATCCTCGATCGTCATGATGTGGTCCTCGCGGGTCTCGTTGATCACGTCGATCAGCGAGGCCAGCGTGGTCGACTTGCCCGAGCCGGTGGGACCGGTCACGAGCACCAGCCCGCGCGGCTTGTTCGCGAAGTCGGCGACGACCGGCGGCAGGCCGAGCGTCTCGAGCGGGACCACGTCGAACGGGATCAGACGGAACGCGGCGCCGACCGCCGAGCGCTGGAAGTAGGCGTTGACGCGGAACCGGCCGCGTCCCGGGATCTGGTAGGCGAAGTCGAGCTGCCAGTTGTTCTCGAACTTCTGGCGCTGGCCCTCGGACAGGATCGAGTAGACGATCTCGCGCGTGTCGTTCGGCGTCAGGACCGGAAAGCCGTCCATCGGCACGAGGCGTCCGCGAATGCGCACGGTCGGCGGCGCGCCTGCCGTGATGTGCAGGTCCGAAGCCCGGCGGTCGATGACCTCGAGCAACACGTCGGCGAAATCGAGCTGCATTCGTATCCGTCCTTCTGCTGCGTTGCTTACTTTGCTGATCTATCGGCAGGTCGGCCGATCCCGTTTACGCCTTTGCGTCGAGTTGGACGCAGGTGGACGCCTCAGGCGCTGCCCGTGCCGGTACGCGGGCGATCTCGGCGACCGACGTCAGCCCGTGCTTGACCTTGTCGAGGCCGTCCTCGCGCAGCCGGCGCATTCCGCCGCGGACGGCGGCCGCGCCGAGCTGATCGGAGGAGGCGCGCTGGAGCGCGAGCGAGCGGATCTCCTCGGTCATCACCATCACCTCGTACAGGCCGATCCGTCCCCGGTAGCCCATCCCGCCGCAGCGCACGCACCCGCCGGGCTCGTAGGCCTCGATCGGGAACTCGGCCGGGAAGCCGTGGTCGCGGAGCACTTCGGCCGGGATCATCGTCCGCTGCTTGCAGTGCGCGCACAGGGTCCGCGCCAGTCGCTGCGCGACGACGCAGTCGATCGCGGACGCGACCAGGAACGGCTCGATCCCCATCTCGACCAGCCGGGTGATCGCCGACGGAGCGTCGTTGGTGTGCAGCGTCGAGAGGACCATGTGGCCGGTGAGCGCGCCCTCGATCGCGATCTGGGCGGTCTCGGGGTCGCGGATCTCGCCCACCATCAGGATGTCCGGGTCGGCTCGCATCATCGAGCGCAGCCCGGCGGCGAAACGTCAGCCCGGCCTTGGTGTTGACCTGGACCTGAGTGATGCCGGCGATCTGGTACTCGACCGGATCCTCGATCGTGATGATGTTCTTCTCCGGGGTGTTGAGCTCCGACAGCGCGCCGTACAGCGAGGTCGACTTACCCGAGCCCGTCGGGCCGGTGGTCAGAACGCAGCCGTACGCCTGGGTGAACGCGCGCCGGAAACGGGTGAGCTCCTGTTCCTGAAATCCGAGCTTGTCGAGCTCGAGGCGGATGCTCTCCTTGTCGAGGATTCGCATCACGACGCCCTCGCCGTGAACGCTCGGGATCGTAACCACGCGCACGTCGACGTGGCGGCCATCGATCGTCAAGCCGACGCGCCCGTCCTGCGGGATCCGACGCTCGGCGATGTCGAGGTCGGCCATGATCTTGATGCGCGAGACGACCCCGGGCACCATCTTCTTGGGGACCGTCGTGGCCTCGGTGAGCACGCCGTCGACGCGCATCCGGACCCGCATCTCTCGAGCTGTCCGCCCGGTCGCGTCGGGCTGGGGCTCGTAGTGGATGTCCGAGGCGCCGCGCTCGGTGGCCTGCGCGATGATCGAGTGCACGAGCTTGATGACCGGCGCGTCGTCGGCCGTCTCGCGCAGGTCGACGACCTCCTCGTAGGCCGCACCCGCCTCGCTCTCCTCGACCGCCTCGGCGACCGCGTCCTCGAAGCGGTTCATGCGCATGATCAGCGCGATGATGTCCTCCGCGGATGCGACCGCCGGCCGCACGTCGAGGTGGGTCAGCAGCGCGATGTCGTCGACCGCCAGCACGTTCGCCGGGTCCGACATCGCCAGCAGCAGCGTGTGCTCGTCCAGATACGACACGGGGACCGCGGCGTAGCGCTTGGCGGCGGCCGCGCTCAGCAGGTTGGCGGCGCTCATGTCGACCTTGAACACGCCCAGATCGATGTGATCGAGGCCGTACCGCTCGGCGATCGCGCGCGAGAGCTCCTCGGCGGTGATCGCCTGCTGGTCGAGCAGCATCCGCTCGGGCGGGATGCTGGCCGACCGCGCCGCCTCCACCGCGCGGTTGACGGTCTCGGCGTCGGCGAAGCCGAGCTCGACGACGACGTCGGTCAGGAAGCGGCTCGAACCGCCCCGCCGGCGTGGCGGGGTGACCCCGAGCGTCGCCTTGGCCGGAGCCGGCGGACCCGCCGAGGTCGCCTCGGCGTGGACGAGGCGCAGTGGTGCGTCGTGCTCGCTCATCGTGCCCCGGCCGCGCGCCGCATGACCTCGATTGGCGCCGCGTGACCAGTGAACATCTCGAAGCTGAGGGCGCCTTGGCGCACGAGCAATTCGCGCCCGCCGACTACCCGGACGCGGCGTGCTCGTGCCGCTTGCACGAGCGGGGTCTCAGTATCGGTGTACACGAGATCAACCACGCATTCGTAACTCGTCACGTCATCGGCATCGATGGGCAGCGGCTTGAACCCGTCCTGCGCCGGATCGAGGCCGACCGCCGTGCAGTTGACGAGCAGGTCGGCGGGATCGGCGCGATCGACCGGTGCCGCGCCGAGCTCCGCGCTCATCTGGCGCGCGCGCTCGGGCGTGCGATTCCACACCCGAACCTCCCGTGCGCCCGCGTCGAGCAGGGCCCACACGACCGCCCGGGCGCTGCCCCCGGCCCCGAGCACGAGCGCAGTCCTTCCGGCCGGCGAGAACGGCAGCGCCGCGACCAACCCGGGCGCGTCGGTGTTGTCGGCGCGGATCGGGCCGCCGGGCTCGAAGATCAGCGTGTTCGCGGCGCCGATCGCGCGCGCCCGAGGCGTCGGATCGGTGGCGAGCGCCAGCGCCGCGTGTTTGTGCGGGATCGTGACGTTGACGCCGCGAAATCCCACCGCCGCGAGCGCCGCGACCGTCTCGTCGAACAGCTCCGGCGGAATCGGCAGCCGCTGGTAGCGCCAGCCGGCGAGCCCGACGGACTCGAGCGCCGCGTTCTGCATCGCCGGCGACAGGCTGTGCGCGACCGGCCAGCCGGCGACGCCGAGGCGGGTCCGGGGACGGTCCACGGGACTGCCGTGCACGGCCCGCTACTTGCAGCGCTCGGGCGACTTCCCGCCGTTCGCGGTTCGCGCCGACTGGTACTTCTGCGCGTCGGCCAGGAACTGGTTGTAGTTCGACGTGAACACCTGCTCGCCGTTGCCGCACGGCTTGACTACGAAGTACAGATAGTTCGTGTTCGCCGGGTGCGCCGCGGCCTGTATCGAGGCCAGGCCGGGGTTGTCGATCGGCGTCGGTGTCAGGCCCTTGTGGATCCGCGTGTTGTACGGCGAGTTTGAGTTGAGCTGCGACGCGGTCAGCGGTTGCGTGTAGTTCCCGGTCGCATACCGCGTGGTGGCGTCGATCTGGAGCGGCATGCCGAGCCGCAGGCGGTTGTAGATCACTGACGCGATCAGCGGGCGGTCGTGGGCGGTCGCCGCCTCGGCCTGCACCATCGACGCGATGATGAGCACGTCGTAGGGGCTCAGGTGCTTGCTGCGGGCGTAGTCGAGGTTGACGTGCGCCCACTCAGCCCGGAACGTCTTCAGCTGATCGGTCACGAGCGCGGGGATGCTGATCGGCTCGACCAGTTGGTAGGTGTTCGGGAACAGGAACCCCTCGAGGTCCGGGGTGTGCCTGGGGGCGCCGTAGGCCGCGAGGTTGATCAGCGGCGAGTGACGGGTCGCGGCGAAGTAGCTGCCCTTCACCCCCTGGGCCTTCAGCAGCGAATTGATCTGGGCGCGAGTTCGGCCCTCGATGAGCGTGATGTTCGTCACCGGCGGGCCCGCGGGCGCCGTCGTCAGCACCTTGAGCACCTTGCTGTAGGTCATATCGCGCTGGAGGTTGAACGTGCCGGCGTGCAGATCGCCGCGCTCGCCGGCGAACGTCGCGCGCAGGTCGAAGAAGAAGCCCGAGGAGACCACGCCGGCGCGCGCGAGCCGATCGCCGATCTCCCGAGAGGTCGAATGCGGCGGGATCGAGACCCTCACGCTCCCCTGCGGAGAGCTGTGGAACGGCTGGTAGAGCTCCACCAGGAACCAGATCGCACCGCCGGCGAGCGCGAGCGCCAATACCGCGACGAACCGGCCGACCCACTTCCGCACGCGCGACGGGCGTGCCGGCCGCCGCCGCGCCGGCGCCGGCCTGCGCGCAGGCGTGCCGTTCGGCCGGCGGCCGCGCTCGCGCCGGAGCCGCGCGTCCTCCCGATCGTCGGCCGTCCGCTCGAAACCGTCAGGCATCGGGAGTGTCTGGTCCTGGTTGGCTGGCCAGCCAGCTTTCCAATAGATGCGCCGCGGCCCGGGAGTCCTCGTCCGCCCGTCCCCCCGTGCGCTCTGCCAGCCGGGTCGTGAAACGCTCGTCATAGAGCTCCACCGGGACCGGCAGTTCCTGCTCCAGCCGCGCCGCGAACGCGCGGGTCTCAGCCGTCTGCGCCGAGTCTCGCCCCGACAGCGACAGCGGCAACCCCACCACCACGCGCTGAATCTCGAGCTCGGCGACGAGCGTGCGCAGGCGCGCGAGTCCCCGGCGTGTTGTCGGGGCCCGTACCACTTCGACCGGAGAAGCAAGCACACCGGTGGGGTCGCTGACCGCGCACCCGCACCGCGCCCGGCCGTAATCGAGCGCAAGCACGCGCATGACCTTACCCGTTGAGCCGGAAACTGTTCCGTGTGGGGCTTGTCAACGCACTCGTCGGCGAGCTCACTGGTCGTGGACCACCCTTCGAATCAGCTCCGCCCACTTGCTCACACGCCGAGCGCGGTCTCGATCGCCCCGAGGGCGGCTTCGAATGCCTTCGGGAGCCCGTCGGGATCGCGCCCACCGGCGCGCGCGAGCGTGTCCCGCCCGCCGCCGCCCCCGCCGACCTCGGCTGCCGCGAGCTTGACGATCTCGCCGGCGCGGACGCCCCGCTCGACCAGCGACGGGGAGACGCTCGCCACCAGGTCGACGCGGCCCTCGCCGGTGCTGCCGAGCACGATCGCCGCGTTTCCGAGCTTGTTCTTCAGCCGGTCGGCGATCTCGAGCAACGCTTTGCCGTCCGGCGCCTGCACCTTCGTGACCAGCACCCGCGCGCCGTCGCGATCGACCGCGGCCGAGGCCAGCTGACCGACGTCGATCGCGTCCTCGGTGCTCTCGCGGCGCGAAGTCCGCTCGAGCTCGCGGCTCCGCGAGCGCAGCTCGGTGACCGCCTCGACGACGCGCTCGGGCGGGACCCGGAGAATCCTCGCGGAGTCGGTCAGGGTCCGGTCGTGGTGGCGCAGCAGCTCCACCCCGGCGGGCCCGGTGACCGCCTCGATTCGCCGCATGTTGGCGGCGCTCGAGCCCTCGCTCAGCACCTTGAACAAGCCGATCTCGGCCGAGTTGTGGACATGCGTCCCGCCGCACAGCTCGCGTGAGAATGATCCGTCGCCGACCTCGACCATCCGCACGACGTCGCCGTACTTCTCTCCGAACAGCGCCATCGCGCCGAGCCGCTTCGCCTCATCCAGCGTCGTCGTGAGCGCGCGCACGGGCTGGCTCTGGAGGATCCAGCGGTTCACCTGGTCCTCGATGTCGTGGAGCTCTTCAGGGGTGAGCGCCTTGCCGTGCGTGAAGTCGAAGCGCAGCTTGTCGGGGCCGACGTAGGAGCCCGCCTGCCGAACGTGGGTTCCCAGCCGCTGGCGTAGCGCGGCGTGCAGCAAGTGGGTCGCGGTGTGATTGCACTCGGTCGCGTGCCTCGCGGCGCGGTCGACGTGCGCCCGGACCCGCTCGCCGACCTCGATCGTGCCCTGCTCGGGGACGACCGCGAGCACCTGATCGTCGCCCAGCCGCAGCACATCATCGACCCGGGCGCGACAATCGCCGTGCAGGCACTCGACGTAGCCCGAGTCGGCGACCTGCCCGCCGCCGGTCGCGTAGAACGGGGACTCGACGAGCTTGACCAGCACGCGTCCGTTGTCGCGCTCGGCCGCGCCGATCGTGGTCTCGGAGTCGGTCGTCTCGTAGCCGACGAAATCGGTGGCGAACCCGGCGTCGCCGGCGAGGGAGCGCGCGCGCTCGCGTAGTTCTTCCCCGGCGAGTGTCCGACCGGAGCCGGCTCTCGCTCGGTCGCGCTGCTCGTCCATCAGGACCTCAAAGCCCGCCTCGTCGACCCCCAGGTCATGCTCGGCCACGAGCTCGAGCGTCAGGTCGATCGGGAAGCCGTAGGTGTCGTGAAGAAGAAACGCGTCGGCGGCGGCGATCCCTTCGGCGCCCGTCAGGCGGGCACGCTCGATCAGCTCGTCGAGCCGCTTGAGGCCCTGCTCGAGCGTTCGGCCGAACCCCTCCTCCTCGGACTCGAGCCACTTCTGGATCGAGTCGCGCTGCTGGTGGAGCTCGGCATATTCGGATCCCATGATCTCGGTGACGCGGTCGGCGTACACGCGCAGGAAGCCGGGATCGAGCTCGAGCGAGCGGCCCTGCTGGATCGCTCGGCGCATGATCCGGCGCAGGACGTAGCCGCGATCCTCGTTCGACGGGACGACGCCGTCGGCGATCAGGAAGCTCATCGCGCGCGAGTGGTCGGCGAGCATGCGCAGCGCGCGGTCGGTCGGATAGTCCCGGCCGTAGCGCCTCCCGCTCAGCTCCTCCCCCAGCTCGATCAGCGGCCAGAACTGGTCGGTCTCGAACACCGACGGCTTGCCCTGGACGATCGACGCCAGGCGATTGAGCCCGAGGCCGGTGTCGATGTTCTTCGCGGGCAGCGGCGTCAGCATGTTCGCCGGGTTCTGGTCGAACTGCATGAACACGAGGTTCCAGTACTCGAGGAAGCGCTCGTTGTCGCCGCCGGGAAGGTCGTCGGGCTTGCCGAACTCGAGGCCCCGATCGAGATACAGCTCCGAGCACGGGCCACAGGGGCCAGGCGGCGGCAGCTCCCACCAGTTCTCGGATCGCGTGCACTCAACGATCCGTTCGCGTGGGACCCCGATCTCGAGCCACGCTTCGATCGCTTCGTCGTCGGGCCCGATACCGAGCTCATCGTCGCCGGCGAACACCGTGATCCAGATCTTGTCGGCCGGGAACCCGAAGCCGTCGGTCGACAGCTCCCAGGCGAATTGGGTTGCGTCGCGCTTGAAGTAGTCGCCGAACGAGAAGTTGCCGAGCATCTCGAAGAACGTCAGATGTCGGGAGGTCGTGCCGATGATGTCGATGTCGACCGTGCGGAACGTCTTCTGGCAGGTGGTGATGCGCTGATGCGGCGGCGCCTCGAGGCCCTGGAAATACGGCTTGAGCGGATGCATGCCGGCGACCGTGAACAGCGCTGAGGGATCGTGTCCGGTCGGGATCAGCGACGCGGACGGCAGCCGCAAGTGGTCGCGCGCCTCGAAGAACTCGAGGTACGTGCGGCGGATCTCGTCGGAACTCATCGGCTTGAGGGCCATGACTCCGTGAGTGTAGGCGGACGGACGTCGACGTCGGACCGCTGACGTCAAGCTTCGCGAGCGGTCCGCCGAAGCTGAAAGCGATGCACCGTCTGCGTCGCCTCATGATCCCCGCGCTTGCCATGCTCGGCGCGCTGCTCGCGCCCGCGGCCGCCCATGCCGACGCGTCCGCCGACCCCAACGGGTTTCGCCTCCAGTCCTCGGCGCTGACGGTCAACGAGAACGCCGGCCAGGCCGTGATCACAGTCGAGCGCACCGACACGAGCGAGGCCGCCCAGGTCCGCTACATCACGCTCGGCGACGGCGTCCCGTGCGGGCCTGCCGAGTGCACCGCTGTCGACCCCGACGACTTCACCTCGGTCAAGGGCGAGCTCGACTTCCCCGCCGGCCTCGCCACCGAGACGTTCACTGTGCCGATCGTCGACCACGGCGTGCAGACCGTCCCGAAGACGATCCAGGTGTCGCTGTTCGGGCCTTCGCCGATCGGCATGGCGTCCCCGAGCAAGGCCGTGCTCACGATCCTCGCCAACGATCCCGTCACCCCGCGCGACCCTCAGAACCCGCTCGCCCTCCCCGTCGCCCCGGGCGCCGGCAACCCCGTGTCCGGCGCGACCTTCTTCGTCGACCCCGAGAGCGAGGCTGCGCACGCGGCGCTCCAGAACCCGGCGCTCGACGTGATCGCCCGCGAGCCCGGCACCGCGCGGTTCGGGAAGTTCAGCTTCGGCGCGAATGGCGTCCCCGACATCCAGACCGCCGTATCGCGGTACCTCGCCCGCGCGCAGGTGGAGTCGCCCGCGGCGGTGCCGCTACTCGCGACCTACCGAATCCTCCACGGGTTGTGCGGTCATGCCTCCGATTCGCCGGAGGACGCCGCCTCCTACCACAACTTCATCGAGGGGTTCGCGCAGGGCATCGGTTCCTACCGCGCCGTGCTGTTCCTCGAGATGGACTCGATCATCACGATGCCGTGTCTGTCCCGGCACGGACAGGCGGTGCGCGAGCACGAGCTCCGCGACGCGATCAACGTCCTCACCGCGAACTGCCCCCACCTCGTGATCTACCTCGACGCCGGCGCGGCCGACGCGCTCTCCGCTCGCGACGCGGCGAAGTACCTGCGGGCCTCCGGCATCGCCAAGATCCAGGGCTTCTTCCTCAACGCCACCCATTTCGACTGGACCTCGAACGAGATCCGCTACGGCAACCACATCTCGCACCTGACCGGTGGCAAGCACTTCGTCGTCAATACCGGCGAGAACGGTCAGGGTCCGCTCCGGCCCCAGAACATCGTGCACGCCGGCAACGAGGTCCTCTGCAACCCGCCAGCGCGCGGGCTCGGACCGCTGCCGACCGCCAGCACCGGCTACCCCAAGGTCGACATGTTCGCCTGGACGAGCAACCCCGGAGAGTCGGGCGGGAGCTGCGTCGCCGGCGCGCCGCCGACGGGCGTCTACTGGCCCGCCTACGCGGCGACGCTCGTCCAGGACGCAGACTTCAACGTGCGCTAGCAGTCCTGCGGGTTGCGTCCCAACACGTAGCTTCGGCGAGCAGAAGGTGCACAGTTCCTCACCCTCCCGGAGGGATTTCGGCGGCCGGGTAGTCCGATCTCACGATGTCTGCGGTGCGCCGTCTTGCACTGGCGTTGGTCCTCGCTTTCGGAGTGGCCTGCGCCTCGTCTATTGCGCTCGCCTGGCCGATCTCGGCCGGGCGGGCCGCGGCGTCCAGCCCCGGCGGATTCCATCTGGTGTCCTCCGCGTTGTCGGTTGACGAGAACGCCGGCCAGGCCGTGATCACGATCGAGCGCGGCAATACGAGTCAGGCCGCCCAGATCCGCTACATCACGCTCGGCGACGGCGTCAAGTGCGGCGGAAAGCAGGAATGCACCGCGGTCGATCCCGACGATTTCCACTCGGTCAAGGGCGAGCTCGACTTCGCGGCGGGCGTCGCCAGCGAGTCGTTCATCGTCCCGATCGTCGACCACGGCGTGCAGGACGTGTCGAAGACGATCCAGGTCTCGCTGTTCGGCGCCTCGCCAATCGGCATGGGTTCCCCCAGCAAGGCCGTGCTAACGATCGTCAACAACGACCCGGTCACCCCCCGCGATCCCCAGAACCCCTTGGACCTGTCGACCACGCCGACGACCGGCGACCCGCTCACGGGCGCCACCTTCTTCGTCGATCCGGAGAGCGAGGTGGCCAACGCAGCGAAGCGCTACCCGGGGCTGAGCATGATCGCCAGTCAGCCGGGCACGGCGCGGTTCGGGTCGTTCAGCTTCGGCCACAACGGCGTTCCGAACATCTCCACAGCGGTGTCTCGTTACCTGACCCGCGCGTCGGTGCAGTCGCCGGGCACGGTCCCGCTGCTGGCCACCTACCGGATCGTCCACGGGCTATGCGGTCATGCATCAGATTCGCGCGCGGACATCGCTAGCTACAAGGGCTTCGTCGACGGGTTCGCGAGCGGCATCGGCTCCTACCACGCGGTGCTGTTCCTCGAGATGGACTCGCTGATCACGATGCCCTGCCTCTCCAGCCACGGCAAGGCGGTCCGCGAGCAGGAGCTCCAGTACGCGATCAACACGCTGATCGCGAACTGCCCGCACCTGGTGATCTACCTCGACGCCGGCGCCGCCGACGCGCTCTCCCCCAAGCAGGCAGCCAAGTATCTGCGGCGCTCGGGCGTCGCCAAGATTCAGGGCTTCTTCCTGAACGCCACCCATTTCGACTGGACCTCGAACGAGATCAAGTTCGGCGAGAAGATCTCGGCCCTTACGGGCGGCAAGCACTTCGTCGTCAATACCGGCACCAACGGGCGCGGGCCGCTGCGCCCGCGGGACATCGTCCACCAGGGCAACGAGATCCTGTGCAACCCGCCCGGCCGCGGGCTTGGACCGCGCCCGACGGCCGACACCGGCTTCCCGAACGTGGACATGTTCGCGTGGACGACCAACCCGGGCGAGTCGGGCGGCCAGTGCCGTCCGGGCGCACCCAAGACCGGCGTGTTCTGGCCCGCCTACGGGCTGATGCTGGTCCGTGACGCGAACTTCAACTCGCGGTAGCGGACAGCTCGGGGTCGCGGCGGACATCGCTCGCGCGCGAGATCGTGCCCCACCCGACCACGAGATCGCCGTCGAGCAGACAGGCGAGCTGCCCCGGGGCCGCGCCGTCGACAGCCTCGGCAAGCGTGAGCTCGAGCGTGGCGTGCCGACCGGGTGCGCGCTCCTCCGCGCCTCCGTCGGCGACGCGGCACTCGATTGGTCGCGACCGGTATCGCAGCTTGACCCGGTCGACCCGGGCGCCGGGGCGGTGAAGCCGGGCGGCGCGGACGTGAACGCGCGTGGTGGCGAGCGACGAGCGCGGACCGACGATCACCTCGTTGCGGTCCGCGTCCTTGTCGATCACGTACAGAGGCTCGCCGGCCGTGATTCCGAGCCCGCGCCGCTGACCGACCGTGAACCGGTACTGGCCTTCGTGGCGGCCGACGACATTGCCGTCGCCGTCGACGACCTGACCGGCGACCTCGCCGAGCCCCCCGTGGCGCGCCAGGAACCGGGCCCGGGTGGTTCCGGCGAGGAAGCACAGATCCTGGGAGTCCGCCTTGCTCGCGACCGGCAGCCCCGCCGCCGCGGCGATCTGCCTGACCTCGGGCTTGGTCAGGTCCCCGAGCGGGAACCGCATGCGGCCCAGTGATGCCGGCGAGAGCGCGGCGAGCATGTAGGTCTGATCCTTGTCGGGATCGGCGGCGACCCGCAGCAGCGGGCCGGCGGCGTCGTCGGACTCCGCCACCCGGGCGTAATGACCGGTGGCCAGCCGCTCGGCGCCGAGGCGCTCGGCGAGGTCCAGCATCGCGTCGAGGCGGACGTGGCCGTTGCAACCGACACACGGGTTCGGGGTCTCGCCGGCTGCGAACGACGCGATGAACGGCTCGACCACGCCGGCGCGGAACTCGTCGCGCAGATCGATCGTGAGGTGCGGGAGGCCCATCGAGTGCGCGAGCGAGCGCGCCTGCGCAACCGCCGATGACGAGCAGCAGCTCCGCTCGGCGTCGTTCTCGGTGTCGGACCACAACTCGAGCGTGACCGCGACGGTCTCACCCTCGCGCGCGCACAGCAGCGCCACCACCGAGCTGTCGACCCCGCCGCTCATCGCGACGAGCGTTCGCCGGGCCGCCGGCCCGTGTGGCGGTGATAGGCGCGCGCGATCGCGCACCGCGGCCCCGAGGGCACGGGCGAGCGCATCGGCGGCGACCTCGGCGGCGTGCAGCTTGCCGGGACTGAGACCGCCGAGCTCAGCCGCGATCTGCGCCGCCCCGATGCGCGCCGCGTCGAGCACCGAGGTGCCGCGCACGAGCGTCACCGCGGCGCTCCCGGCGGCGGTCGCGGCGCCGCACCCGTGCGCGTCGAAGCCGGCGTCGGTCACCCGATCGCCCGCGACGCTCAGCGACAGCGCGACCTGATCGCCGCACGCGCCGCCGTCGACATTCGCCGTGAACGCGTCATCGGGCCGCCGATGGTGGCCTTGGGGCGAGGTCAGGTGATGCTCGAAAGCGATGGCATCCATCGCTCGCGAGGATAGAAGGCCTACTTGGCCGCGAGCGCGTCGTCGACCCGCTGGCTGATCTCCAGCGTGTCGGCGAACCCGGTGATCGTCGTCGCCTGCCGGCTGCTGTCGATCAGGACCAGGGTGGGAGCGGTGACGACTGGGATCTGCTGGGTGATGATCGCGAAGTTCGTGAGCTCGCTCACCGGCGCCGCGAGCTTGACGACCTTGCCGCCGTGCGTCGACACCGCGGCGAGCTGGTGATCCATCGCCACGTCGTCGGCGGCAGCGGGGTTGTAGAACAGCACGGCCACGACCTTGTGCACTTCGATCGCGTTCGTGATGAGGCTCACCTGCTGGGCGGCGGACAGGGCCTTCGCGGGAGCGGCGGCCTTCGCCGTGGCGGTCGTCGTCTTAGCAGTCTTCGCAGTCTTCGCCGTCTTCGCCGACGCGGTCGTCTTCGCCGGCGTCGGCGAGTTCGGCGCGCGCCCGGTCGTGGTCGGCGCGCCGAGCTTCGCGTTGGCGGCACCCGAAATCTTGACGGCTTGATGCGCCTTGTTGATCGCCGACTGGTAGGCGCCGAGGCCCTGCGAGGCACCGCCCGAGGCGGACGAGCTCGGCTTGAGTTCGACGTACCACAGGCCGAACCCGGCCAGGGTCGCGACGAGCAACGCGATCATTGGTCTCGGCAGACTTGCCATCTCACGCTCTTGTTCGGCAGCTGGGCGCCGTTTTTGAGCCCTGCTGGACGGGAACGGACAAACGGAGTGGCGCTAGGAGTGGTCGTCCCCGGCGGGGGCGGCCACTACAACAGCCTGAGGCCGAGCTCGCGCAGCTGCGTCGGGTCGACCGGGGCGGGCGCGCCGGTGAGCGGATCGGTGCCGCTGGCGGCCTTCGGGAACGCGATCACGTCCCGGATCGATTCGACGCCGGCGAGCGCGGTGACGATCCGGTCGATGCCCATCGCGATCCCGCCGTGTGGCGGCGCTCCGTAGCGAAGCGCGTCAAGGAAGAAGCCGAATCGGGCGTTCGCCTCCTCCGGGCCGATCCCGAGCAGCTCGAACACCCTCTGCTGGACGTCGAGCCGGTTGATACGAATCGATCCGCCGCCGATCTCGGCGCCGTCGAGCACGAGGTCGTACGACCGCGAACTCAGGTGTGCCGGGTCATCAAGATCTCCGGACGGCGCCGTGAACGGGTGATGCGCGGCGTCCCAGCGCTCCGCCTCCGCGTCCCAGAAGAAGGCGGGGAACTCGACCACCCACAGGATGTCGTGCCGGCCCTTGGGAATCAGGTCGAAGCGACGTGCGAGCTCCATCCGCAGCGCGCTGAGCGCCTGGCCTGCGGTCGCCACCTCGTCGGCGACGATCAGCAGCAGATCGCCGGGGTTCGCGCCCAGCCGCCTGCCGACCGCTTCGATCTCGCCCTCGGTCAGGAACTTGGCGACCGGCGAGCGCCACCCTTCGTCCTGGACAAACGCCCACACGAGCCCCTTGGCGCCGTGCTGCTTGGCCAGCTCGGTCAGCGCCTCGAGGTCCGACCGGGGCAGCTCACGGGGCCCCGCGTTGATCCCGCGCACCACGCCACCGGAGCCGAGCGCGCCGGCGAACACCTGGAACTCGGTTCCGGCGAGCGCCTCACCCAGGTCGTGGAGCTCGAGCCCGAAGCGCGTGTCGGGCCGGTCGATGCCGTAACGCGAGACCGACTCGGCGAACGTCATCCGTGGCCAGGGCGCAGGCGGGACGTCGAATCCCTCGCGCTCGAACACGGCGCCCATGACCGCCTCCATCATCTCGATCACATCGTCCTCGTGGACGAACGCCATCTCGACGTCGAGCTGGGTGAATTCCGGCTGGCGGTCGGCGCGCGTGTCCTCGTCGCGGAAGCAGCGCGCGATCTGGTAGTAGCGCTCGAGCCCGCCGATCATCAGCAACTGCTTGAACAACTGCGGCGACTGCGGCAACGCGTAGAACGAGCCCGGCTGGATCCGCGCCGGCACCAGATAGTCGCGCGCGCCCTCGGGGGTCGACCGGGTCAGGTAGGGCGTCTCGATCTCGAGGAAGTCGCGCTCGTTCAGGACCTCCCGCATCGTCGCGACGGCGCGGTGGCGGAGCGCCATCGTCCGCTGCAGCTGCGCGGTGCGCAGATCGAGCGAGCGATATCGCAGGCGCAGGATCTCGTCCACGTTCGCGGCCTCATCCAGCGGGAACGGCGGCGTGTCGGCATCGGCGAGGATCTCGAGCTCGGAGACCGCCAGCTCTATCTCGCCGGTCTCGAGGTTCGGGTTGACGTTCTGGGGGTCGCGCCGCGTGACGGTTCCGCGCGCGCTGATCACGTCCTCCGAGCGGAGCTTGTGCGCCTCCTGATGTGCCGCGGGAGCGTTCTCCGGATGGAACACGAGCTGGACGATGCCCGACCGGTCGCGCACGTCGATGAAGATCAGGCCGCCGTGGTCGCGGCGGCGATGCACCCAGCCGGCCACGCGCGCCTCGGTGTCGGCCCGATCGGCTGTCAGCTGGCCGCACCAGGCGTCGCGATACCCGTTCGGCCGCGGCGCGTGCTTCACAGCAGCCGTCCCCCGCGGAGGATCTCCGGGATCACGTCGCCGACGCCGGTGTCGTGCTGCTCGCCGGATTGCATGTCCCTGAGCGTCGCGACGCCGTTGTCGCCGATGATCGCGACGTACCGGGCGCCGATCCGGTCGGCGTGCTTCAGCTGTCCCTTCAGCGAGCGTCCGGCCAGCTCGAGCTGCGCCTGCAGGCCCGCGCGCCGGGCCTCGAGGGCCAGCTCGAACGCCGTCCGCGCGCCGTCGCGCTGGGCGAGCGCGACGAACAGGTCGACGAGCTCGGACGCCCGCGGGAGCTCGCGCGCGGCCAGCAGCATCCGGTCGACGCCGGCGGCCCAGCCGCAGGCCGGGGTCGGAGGGCCGTCGAGGAGCTCGATCAGGCCGTCGTAGCGGCCGCCGCCGCCGACGCCCGACTGGGCGCCGAGCTCATCGCTGGTGAACTCGAACACGGTGCGCGTGTAGTAGTCCATCCCTCGCACCAGCGTCGGGTCGAGCTCATAGCGCACGCCGGCGTCGTCGAGCAGGCCGCGAACCCGCGCGAAGTGCTCGGCATCGTCGGGGTCGAGCCGGTCCAGGAGCTTGGGCGCGGCCTGCATCACCGCTCTGGTACCCGCGTCGCTCGAGTCGAACGCCCGCATCGGGTTCAGCTCGATGCGGTTGCGTACCTCATCGGCGAGCTCGTCCTCGTGCGCGCGCAGGAACGACTGGAGCTCCTCGCGGTACTCGGCGCGTGTGTCCGGCGTTCCGAGGCTCGACAGGCGCAGCCGGGTCCCCCTGACGCCGACGGCATCGAGCAGGTCGCCCATCAACACAATCAGCTCGGCGTCGGTCTCGGGCGCGTCCGAGCCGATCGCCTCAGCCCCGACCTGCCAGAACTCCCGGTAGCGGCCTCGCTGCGGCGCCTCGGCGCGGAAGAACGGGCCGAGGTACCACAGCTTCACCGGCTGGGCGAGCTTGCGCATGCCGTGCTCGAGGTAGGCGCGGCAGACCGGCGCCGTCCCTTCGGGGCGCAACGTCAGCGACCGACCCCCGCCGTCGTCGAACGTGTACATCTCCTTCTGCACGATGTCGGTCGTCTCCCCCACCCCGCGCGCGAACAGTTCGGTCGCCTCGAAAATCGGCGTCTCGATCCGCCGGTATCCGGCGGCGCCGAGGATCCGGTCGGCTTCGGCCTCGACCTGCTTGCGCTGCTGCGCTGCCTCCGGAAGGATGTCGAAGGTGCCGCGAGGGACCTGAATCACCAATCACCGCTCCGCGAGCTCGCGCAGGAACGGGTTGGTGGCACGCTCGCGTCCGAGCGTCGTGATCCCCATGTGGCCGGGATAGACGGTCGTCTCGGGCGAGTACGTGCTCGTCAGCTTTTCGATCGAGGCCAGCAACGTCGGCCAGTCACCACCCGGCAGGTCGACCCGACCGACCGAGCCCTGGAACAGGACGTCACCGGAGAACAGCGCGCCCTCGTCGGCGATCGCATACGTGACGTGCCCGGGACTGTGACCCGGGGTGAAGATCACATCGAAGGTCAGGCCCGCGAGCTCGAGCGTCTCGCCACCGCCGACCGTGTGCTCGGCCTCGTAGCTCTCGAAGGGGCCGAAGCCCGGCCACGGGACGTAGTCCATGATGTTCGCGAGGACATGTTTTTCGAGCTCCGGCACGTACACCGGCGCCTTGGTCGCCTCTGCCACGGGCGCCACCGCACCGACGTGGTCGAAGTGCGTATGCGTGATCAGGATCGCCCGGACGGTCTCGATCCCGAGACTCTCGAGCGCGTCGAGCAGCTTCGGCGCCTCGTCACCCGGGTCGACGATCACCGCGTCCCGCGACTCCTTGCGGCGCACGATGAAGCAGTTCTCCTGCACCGGTCCGACAGTGAACATGCGGGCGTCGATCATTTGCCGGAGCCCTGCTGCCTCTTATGCATGCGCCGGCGGTACATGAACGTCTCGACGTAATAGCCACCGGGGATGTAGATCAGGCACGCGAACACCGCGAAGAACAACGCGCTCTCGATTCGGTGCGTCTTCGGCCCGACCAGGGCCAGGAAGAAGAACATCAATACCGCGGCGAGCGAGGCCCGGATGATCGAGGCCTTCCATGTCGGCGGAGACATGAGCCGCTTCTCGCGGGCCTCCATGCGGGACAGTTTCTTGCGGTCGTCGGCCGACGGCGGGCGACCCGTCCGGCCTCGAGTCTGGATCGTTCCGGCGGCCGTCCCGCGGTGCTTCGTGCGGCGTTTGCGCTTGGTCTGGGCCATGGTGAATGGAGCTTAGTGCGTCAGGCGGGGTCGTATCCAGCGCGTTATCGGGATCTCGCCGAGCTCACTCGGCGCTCACCTCGCGAGCGCGTCCTCGACCACGCGGCGGTTGGCCACCGGAAGGTCGTCGGGGAACCCGTCGAACGCCGCCCGGGGAGCCAGCCCGACCAGCTCGGCTCGGCTCGGCTCGGCATGGCGGGCGATCGCCTCGACGACCCGGGCGAGCGAGGTCGCGCGGTGGTCTTCGACGTTGGTCGAGACCTGGGCGACCTCGCGCGCTGCGAGCCACAGGCCGATCGCTCTGACCGACTCGAGGCCTTCAGGCCCGCTCTCGCGGATCCGCGCCGCGATCGCGCGGGCGTCCTCGAGCGTCGCCGGCGGCGCGAGCTCGACGTTGAAGGCGATGAGCGGTGGTCGGGCCGCAACGAGCACCGCGCCAGCGGTCGGATGAAGCTTGTTCGGGCCGAAGTCCGGGCGTAGCTCCCCGTCTTGCATCCGTTTCGCGAGGGCTTCCGGGCCGCCTTTGCGGAGCTCAGCGCGGGCGCGGCCCTGCGCGAGCTCGCCGTACAGGAACACGGGCAGCTCGAGCTGGTCGCCGAGCAGGTCGCCGAGGACCAGCGCCTCCGCGCACGCGGCGCCTCGATCAGCGGGATCGAGGTACACGATCGGCGCGACGTCGATTGCGCCCACCCGGGGATGAATCCCTTCGTGGTCGTTGATGTCGACGCGTCGGATGACCTCGGCGGCGCCGTCCACGACCGCTTGCGCCAGCTTCCCGGGTTCGCCCGCGAGCGTGAACACGCTGCGATGGTGGTCGGTGTCGGCGTGGACGTCGAGCAGGCGCGCGTCGAACGCCCGGGCGATCGCTTCGATCGCGGCCGCGTCGCGGCCCTCGGACACGTTCGGGATCGCGAGCAGCGTCACTGGTTCGGAATCGCGAGCGGCGTCACGCGGTCGCTAGTCGAGCACGTAGCGCCCGCGGTCGAGCACGGCCTGCCCGTCCACCTCGAGGCTCGCGTCGAGGATTACCACGTCGAGGTGGATCGGGACCGACACCGTGCCGCCGATCCCGGCGCTCGCGCCGAACGCAACGTGGACCGTCCCGAGGATCTTCTCGTCCTCGAGCACGGTGCCGGTCAGTCGCGCCCTGTCGTTCGTTCCCACGCCCAGCTCGGCGAGGTTGGTGCCGAGCTCGCCGTGGGCCAGCAGAAGCTCGATGTACTCGGGGCCGAGGCCGCCGTCGGCCGCGACGATCCGGCCCTCCGCGACGGTCAGCCTCGCCGGCTCGGGGCTGATCCCGAGCGGGGCGAGGCTCGACGCCACAATCATGCCCTCTCCGAACGCCGGCGCGATGAACCCCTCGCCGCACGGCAGATTCCCGAACGCGCCTCGCGCGGCAAGGTCCCCGGCGTCGGAGATCCCCGCGCGGCCATCGATCGCCAGGTTGAGATCCGTCCCGCGGGGACACGAGACGTGCGCGCGGGTGCCTCGGTCGAGCAGGTCGGCGACCGCCTTCGAGCGCGCCGCCATCGTGTCGAAGTCGATCGCCATCGCCCGGGCGAGCATGTCCTCGGTGATGCCGGGCATCGTCGCGCCGCGCGCGCCGGCGTCGCTCGCGCGCTTGCGGGCGCGCGTGTGGCTGAGCGACCGGCTGGTCGGCGCGATGAACACGTCGCACGCCGCCAGCGCGGCTGCCACCGCCGGCGGCGGCTCGCTGCCGTCGGTGGCGCGCTCCTCCATCAGGATCAGCGTCGCGTCGGCGCCGGCCGCGCGGGCCTCCTCCCTGAGCGCTTCGCCGATCGCGGCGGTGGCGGGATCGACCACCACCACGACGTCCTCGCCGGGCTGCACGGCCAGGCACCGCCGAACCACGGTCTGGACTGCGGGGCCGAGATCGGTCATGCCGGGTGGATCATATGGGCGCTGTCGGTGGATCGCCCCCGTCCCGCGGGGGCTACACTCGCGGGCGCGCCGGAGTAGCTCAGTCGGTTAGAGCAGCGGAATCATAATCCGCGTGTCGGGGGTTCGAGTCCCTCCTCCGGCATCGAGCACTCCCTGGAACTGCGGGGAATTTTCAACTTCGGTTTCCGAGAGCGCGAACGACTGTGTCCCCGATGTGCCCCAATATCGGAGGCCCACCCGCGTCGGCGAGGGCGCGTTCGAGAGGCAACCAGGACGGTGGCGGAGCCGAAGCGGGCGAGATCAAAAGCGCTCGCCGGTTAAAGGTGTCGCTGCGCCCTCTGAGCTTCGCCCCTCACGGCCCTCAGATCAGGCCCGCGCCGCAACGCTCCGGACGGCGGTCATGACGACCTCCGCGACCTCTTTGGGGTGGGAGATCATGGAGACGTGCGAGGCCCCTTCGATCTCGGTCACCGTCGCTCCCGCGCGCTCGTAGCTGAAGTGGTGGACGCCGGGGTCGATAGCCCTGTCGGCGGTCGGGAGCACCGCCCAGGCAGGACGGCTCCGCCACGCCGGGGTCGGCGCGGCCTCGGTGAGCGCAACGCCGGCGAGGGGGCGCTGGGCGATCGCGAGGAACGCCGCGTCATCGGCCGGGATGTCGGCGCAGAATGACTCGTGAAAGCCCTGAAGCGCGAGCGTGAACTCGTTGCCGCCGTCGGGCAACTGGTGCTGCACGATGTAAGGGACGATCCCCGGCGCGGGGAACTTGGACTGGAGGTCGGTCAGGTTCTCACCCTCGTCGGGAGCGAACCCGGAGATGTACACGAGGCCGACCACGTTGTCAGCCGTGCCGGCCGCGGTGATGACCGAACCCCCGTAGGAATGCCCGACGAGCAGCACCGGCCCGTCGATCTCACCGATCACAGCCTTGAGGTACTCGCCGTCGCCGCCGGTCAGACCTCGCAGCGGATTCGGCGGAGCGACCATCGTCACGTCTTCAGCGAGAAGCTCGTCGTAGAGACCGCGAAAGCCGGACGCGTCAGCGAACGCGCCGTGGACGAGGACAATGGTGGGAGCAGCCATTGCGAATTACCTCTTTCCCATCGGATGACCGGTACGCGCGGACCGGCGACGAGGGAACCGAGAGCGCCGTTGGCTTGCTCAGCGCGTACGTGAACCCAGCGTCGCCTGACTCGGCGGGCGATCACAATCACCGATCGCGCGATGGTTGTCAAGGCCGGCTACGAGAACGACACGACTACCTGGAGGGCGTGGTGACATCGCAGCAGCCGCCGGACGTTCGCCCCGGGCTTGCCTGGTTGCGAGAAGCTGACCCAGTCCTCGCCAGGGTGATCGACGAGCACCCTGTTTTTGATCCCGTCGCATGGATGCGCAGACTGCCCACGCTCGATCTGTTTGGCGCGCTCGTCTTTCAGGTCGTCGGCCAGCAGATCTCGGTGGCCGCGGCGACCGCCATCTTCGCTCGCCTCGTCGAGCGCCTCGGCGGCCGAGCACCGGACCCCGATGATCTCGCCAGTCTCGATCCACAGTCGCTGCGCGAACTCGGACTGTCCCGCCAAAAGGCAAACACCGTGCTCAACCTTGCGCAGCGCTTCAACGACGGGCGACTATCCGAGGCCGAGATCCGCAACCTCCCCGATGAGGAGGCGATCAGACAACTGACGGCGATCAAGGGCGTAGGCCCATGGACGGCCAAAGGGGCGCTCCTGATCGCGCTGCAGCGACCGGATCTCGTCCGCACCGACGACATCGCTTTACGCCACGCAATCCAGGTGCAATACGGTCTTCACCATCTGCCCAAGCCCGATGAAGTCGCAGCTCTCGCCCGCCGCTGGAGCCCATACGGGAGCCTAGCTTCCAGCCTCTTGTTGGCTACCGCTCGCCCCAAGTAACCAACGCGGATCCGCCCGAATCGCTAGGCCGTACCAGGCAGTGGCCGCCGGTCGAACCTGACAGCCCGCGTAACGGCCGTCAAGCAGGACCTGGCAACACCGGCTCGGCTCGCCGCGCCTGATCAGAACGTAGCCAGAGCAGTGATCCGATCCTCGATGATGGGAGTTGTGGTTGGCTCACAAGGTCGTGATGGGCTATGGCTGAAACTGATGGCCTGACGAGGCGAACTTTGGCGATTCACCCCCCATCTTCGTGGGGTAGATCGCCAACTTCGGACAGTAGGTTCTGTGACGCGCCGGGTGCGTTGTGACCTCGACACAATGGCTCGCCTACTGGTCGGGTTTGTGCGACTACCTCCGCCTACACGAGTCACGGTAACGCGGCGGCCCTTTCCACCCAAACTCGACGACACCGTGTGAGAGCGGTCGTCGCTGCTGGCGTGCTGCCCCCGACGGTCGTTGTCGCGTCACCTTGACCGCTCATGAGGGCGAGTGAACGCCGGCATGATCTCGGTGGAGAACCGCCGGATGCTCTGCCTGGTGGACTCTCCGCCGTGAAGCAGCACGTGCTCGACGCCGACCGCGCGCAAGGCTTCGAGTTCCGCAGCGATTCGGTCGGGCGTACTGTAGAGCGCGCTCGCCTCAGTCGCACCCGGTACGCCGGCATAAGCCGTGATGTGCGATTGATTGCGCCCGGCCGGATGCTCCGATAGAGCGACCATGCGAGCATGCGCGTGCGCTAGCCGCGCCAGCGCCGTCTGCGCATCGACAGCGTCGAGGGCGACGTAGAGATTACGCGCGACCGCGACGTCTATAGGATCGAACGTGCGGCCGCGGGCCTCGCACTCGGCTCTGAATAGCGCGAGCCGCTCGCCAACGGTTTCAGTTGATGCGAACTGGTCGAGCAGCAACTTGCAGCCGCGCGCGGCGACGGCGCGTATCGAATCCGGTTTGCCAGCGGCGATCCAAACTGGCGGATGCGGATCTTGCGACGTCGGAGGCTCGACGATGATGTCTTCGTACTGCCAGAACCTGCCGTTATGCGAGAACCGCGCGTTGGATGTCCAGGCCGTGATGATGACCTGCAACGCCTCCTCGAACCGCGCCTGCGCCTCCTCGTACGGCATGCAGAAGCCGGCGAACTCGGAGTGGCGATAGCCCTTTCCGACACCGAACTCCAAACGGCCGCCCGACATCAGATCGAGGGTCGCGGCCCGCTCGGCGAGCAGCACGGGATCGTGCCAGGGCAGAACGATGACCGCTGTACCAAGCCGCATCGTTGTTGTGCGCGCGGCGACCCATGCAAGCAAGTCGAGCGAGGCCGACACCTGCCCGAGGCCGCTGAAGTGATGCTCCACCAGGAAGCTCGAATCAAACCCCAGCGCCTCGGCCTCGACGCACGTGTCGACGTAATCCCGGAAGCCTCGCGCCGGATCGCGGTCCCCACGTCTCGCCTGGGCGCTGCCGAACAGGCCGAACCGCATGCCTTCCCGTCTCGGAGATGTCTCGCGCCCGACTGCGAGCGCGGTCGGATCGTGGAAAGGGTCAAGCGGGGCAGATGAGCTCACGGTGGGCGGTCTCCTCGGGAAGCCGCGGCGATAGCCGCAGCAGATGGACGAAAGTCGACGGCCGCTGAGAGCCGCCAGAGGGAGGGCTATCTGACGCTCTGCAGCGTCAGATCCGAGGTACTCGCCAGCCCAAACCGAACAGCAGGGCCGGGGCAACACCGAGGCGATACATAGCCGCCATCGTATCTACCACCAGGCGAGGTCACAGCGACGTCGTCGAGCGACGGCGGTGTTGGGTCGGACGAGGGGGCAGTAGCCAGCGGGTTTGGACTGCGGAACCGCTGCAGCGCGCAGACATTCCCGGCGCTGGATCTCACGACCGATGCTGCCCAAGCGTTTGACCTGCAGACCATCAACCCGGCCGGCGCCGCCAGTGCGGCCACGCCTAAAGAACGATCGGAGCCCACGATGAGCTGGACCGTCGTTTGCTTTTGCGGGAATGTGTACATCGCTCCTCCCGACCGCTGTGAAGTCTGCGGCAGCACGATCGAAGCTGTGGCTTCAAGCGACGCGGTCACACACCAATTTCAGAAGGCCCTCGACCTCCACGGCTTCGCTGCCCGACGTACTCCCCTGCCGGTTCCTGGCCCGCCTCGCGAAGAACTTGCAGGACCCGATAGGTCGCACAGACGCTGACCCATCATGGCCGTCACCGATGTTCGATCAAGGCCTCCAAGTGTGGTAATGGCATGTCCGTAGAAGACTTCGGACGCTGGTTCACAGAGTTCTGAGGCCCGTACTTCAATGTCGGGGTCATCGATGAGTTGGCCAGCCCCGGACATCCGCTTTGAGCATCCGCTGCGCAAGCGCCTCCGCGGACGCGGCGCCGTGATGCAGTCGGTAGCGCTCGTGGCGAATTGCGGCGCTGCGGGTAAGTAGGGACCTAGACCCGCTTTGATTAGCCCGCATCACACGGGGGCTAATTGGCGCCAACGACCTTGAAGCCCTGGTTGACGAAGATGTGGTGCGGCCAGTTGACGCCGATGTTGTGGACCTCGTACTCGCCGTTGCTCAGCTGCACAACACGGTCGACGACGCCCCCGGGGTAAGCGGCCAACGCAGCTTCAGTCGCCTTATTCGCTTCGGTTCCACCAACGATCGTCCCCGACCCCTGACTGTAGTTCGCTGGGATCTGTCCGACCTGCTTTGACGTTGACGGTGCGCCGCGCTTGAAGGGGACCACCCCTGCCGTCGAGGAACTCGCAGATCCGCCGCCGCCGGTCGGTTGCAGGATGACCTGGCTGGCTGTGATCGTTGTTCCGCTGGTGGTCCCAAGTACAAGGACGTTTTCGCCCTTTGCAATGGCACTCGCCGAGGTCGAGCTTGTTCCGTTCTGGTATGTCGTAGAGGACGCCTTGTTGACGGTCACCTTCTGACCCGCCGATGTCGAGATTGTGAAGCCCGACGCGGAAAGGCTGTCGACCGTGCCGGATGCTCCCCCTGCGGCCGGTCCAGAACGAGCGTTGGATCCCCCGCTGCCGGCCGCGAGTTGCCCTCGTGGCGCGGGGGGTGACGCGGGCGTCGCCGCGTGGGCGCTGCCGCTGCTCGAACCCGATTCGGCGATCGCGTAGCCACCGCCGGCAAGCAAGATTACTGTGGCGCCGGTAGCGATGGACCTGGTGAGCTTGTGCCTGCTCAAAATCGTGGATTTGCGGGTCATGGTGGTTCGTCCCTTGCATCGCGGGTTGCTGGTTGATCTCACTATGCGACGAGCGTGTAATGAATCTGTGTGATGAGCATCAGGACAGCCTGTGGAGGTACGAAGAGCGGCTCTTATAAATGGGGACCGCTCTCATCGCAAGGGATCACTCCGACGTGCGGACCGTCCCACGCGCCGGGGGTCAGCTCCATGTCGGCGCCGTGCTCAGCTCCGCCGCCGAGTCTGACGCGTGCCTCCGGGTTACTCGCGCTCGCCCATGGAGCAGAAGCCGCGCCGCGGGACGGTCCGTGCTCTCGCGTTTCGTCCACACCAGGCGTGCGACGTCAGCCGTCGAGCGCTTCCGTAGGGCCTGGCCGAACGGCTGTCGACTGTACTGGTCGTAGTGATGACGCTGCGCCCGCGGACTGCGGCTGGCGGCGGTGGCAGTACCTTGTCTCGATGGAGCGCAGTCGGCGACCGCTCGCTCAGCTGGCTGGCGGCATCTTCAGCACGGGCTTGACGACTTCTCCGGCGGCGGCGTCATCTGCCGCTTGCTGGATGTTGTCGAATGGGTAGACGCGGATGAGTTCGTGGAAGGGGAAGCGGCCCTGGCGGTGCAGTTCGACCAGGGCTGGGATGGATACGCGCGGGATGGCGTCGCCCTGGTTGATACCGACGACGCTGCTGCCTTTGACGATCGCGGTGAGGATGTTCATCGGTACCTCGGCATCGGGCGCCGGCGCGCCGACGATGCCGCACACGCCGAGTGGTGCAAGGACATCGATTGCATGACGCAGCACGGTTGGGACGCCGGTGGCTTCCAGCGCGCGGTCGATCCCGCGTCCCCCGGTGATCTTCTGCAGTGCCTCGACGGGATCTTGATCGCGGGCGTTGATGGTGTGTGCGGCACCCAGCCGCGACGCCAGCTCGAGCCCGGCCTGATTGATATCCACAACGACGACGGCTGCCCCGGTCAGGTGCACCGCGGCGATCAGAGCGCTGAGTCCGACACCGCCCGCTCCGAACACGGCGAGCGTGCTGCCCGGTTCTGGGCGCAGAACGTTAAGCACGGACTGGGCTCCGGTCTGTACGCCACAAGCGAGCGGGCCCAATAGCTCGAGCGGCGCCTCTCGAGGGACCTTGATCACGCTGCTCGCTGACGCGAGCGCGAGCGTGGCGAGTGAGGACTGGCCGAAGAAATGCCCGTGGAGGTCTTGGCCGTCGCGGTGGATGGTCGGAGTTCCGTCCGCGCGGCTGCCGCCGAACAGGTTCAGTCCAGCCCAGCTCTCGCAGTACACCGGGTGGCCGGTGCGCCAGGTCCGTCATCCGCCGCAGAACGCAAACGACATCACGACGTGATCGCCGACCTCGAGATCGGTCACTCCCTCGCCAACCTCATCGACGACACCCGCCCCCTCGTGTCCGAGCACGCCGGGGAGGGGAACGGGATGAGGCCCTCGCGGGCGCTTAGGTCGGTTGGCAGAGGCCGGTCGCCACGATCCTGACGAGAACCTCACCACGCCGGGGGTGCTCGACCTCAACCTCTTCGATAACGAACGGCTCATGATTGGCGGACAGCACCGCCGCGGTGGCAGTCGGCATGTGACGCTCCTCCTCCTTCGATGAACTGCGCAGGGCTAAGCACGACGGTGAATGGCACCGACCGCCGCACCGCGTTTCGTGCGATCAGCGTGCGCGTCGTGGGAATGGATCCAGGCCAGGTCGGAGTAGAGATCAGTGAACGAGGCGTCGCGACGAGCGATCACCGGGCCGTCGGGGACATGCATCAGATCGGCGGTGCGGCGCGAGAGCCACTGCACCGCCACAGTCCGCTGTCGGCGGCGCTCGGTGAAGTTGTGCAGCGCAGACGCGAGATCGGCGGTCCCGTGCACCTCGGCGAGCTCGTCGGCGAGGACGATCGCGTCCTCGATGGTCTGGTTGGCGCCCTGCCCTTGATGGGGCACCATGGCGTGCGCCGCGTCGCCGATCAGCACAACGCGCTCGGTGTGCCACCGCGTTAGCGGCGCGAGGTCGTGCAACGCCCAGCGAGCGCCGACGTCGGTGGCGCCGACCATCTCGGTCACGGCGGCGTGCCAGCCGGCGAACGCATCGACGGCGTCGCTGACTGCGCACTCCTCCATCCACGTAGGGTTGGTCCATGCGGGGGCGCGAACGACGGCGAGGAAGTTGACCGTCCGGCCTCCGTCGATTGCGTAATGCAGCAGATGACGCCCCGGCCCTGCCCAAAACTGGAGCGGGGTCGGGTCGGGCAGCGAGGGCGTCTGCTCGACGGGCACCAACCCGCGGTAGCCGACCGTTCCGGAGAACCTGCCGCGAACGTCGCCGGCGACGTGTGGGCGGATCACCGAGTGAACGCCGTCCGCGCCGACAACCACGTCCGCGTCAGCACTGCCGCCGTCGGCGAAATGCAGCTCGACGCCGGAACGCCGCTCCTCGACGCGCACGCATCGGCGGGCGAGGTTCAGCCCCTCGCCTCCAAGTGGTTCGCCGAGTGCCTGCAGGAGCGCGACGCGATGCACCCCGTAGTACGGGGCTTCGAACGCCGCCTCGTACGCCCCGTCGCGCCCGATCGGATGGTCGGCGATGATCTCGCCGGTGTCCCAGCGGCGGATGACGAGCGCCGAGGGGATAACCGAGACAGCCTCGACCTGCTCGCCGACCCCGAGCCGACGCAACTCGCGTGTCCCGTTTCCCGACAGCGCGACGGCGGCGCCGATCTCGCGCAGCTCGTCCGCCTGCTCGTAGACCTCAAAGCTGATCCCGCGCTCGCGCAGCGCGAGCGCGAGGACCAGCCCGCCGATCCCGCCGCCGACAATGGCGACCTTCATGTCGGACATCGCCTATGCGATCGCGGGCGTGCGCGCGGGAGCGAGCGCGAAGTCGTAGGTGATCGCGTAACCACCGTCCCCGGTCGGCTCGGGGTGCACGATCAGCTCGGGCTTGACCGCGCTCGCGACGTCGTTGTCGAGGTGGTCGCTGCTGTCGATGAACAGCTGGGTGACGAGCGGCTCGTATCCGTCGGCTGAGACGATCAGATGGATGTGTGCGGGGCGCCAGGGGCTCCAGTCGGCGGCGGCGGTCATCTTGCCTGTCGGCCCGTCGAGCGGGATCGTGTATGGGCCGGGGATCACGGTCGTGAACTCGTAGTCGCCGTCGGCGCCGGCGCGGACCTGGCCGCGGAGGTTGCCGTCCGGCGGGCCCGGCATGAAGCTCGCGTAGCGTCCCTCGGCATCGGCCTGCCAGATGTCGAGGTTGGCGCCCGCGAGCGGGTTGCCGTCGGCGTCGGTCACGCGGCCCGAGACGCGGGTCCGGTCGCCGGACTCGTTAGGACGGTGCGGGAGCTCGAACGGGGCGTCGAGCAGCGGCGCGTCGGGGAGGTGGAACGGGCCGAGGATCGTGCCCTGGGAGCCGTCGCGGTTCCCGAACGCGTGCTCTTCGACGACGTGTTCGATGTAGACGTCGCCGAACAGCGGCCATTCGCCCGCCTCGCCGACGTCGATGAACCACTGCTTGGCGGTTTGGTACTCCTCGTAGGTGATGTCGTTCTCGACGATCGCCTCGTGGATTCGCCGCAGGATGTCGGTGATGAGTTGGTTGGCGCGATCAGGCATCGCTCTCTCCTCGGTCGATTGCGTTGGGGTGGCGCGCCAGCGGTGTGACGCGAATGTCCAGGTACGGGAAGAGCGGTAGGCCGGAGAGGAGCTCGTGCAGCTCGTCGACCGAGCCGACGTCGAGCACGCTGACGTTTGCGTAACGGCCGGCCACCCGCCACAGGTGCGGCCAGCGCCCGTCGCGCTGAAGTGTCTGTGAGTACTCGCGCTCGCGTGCCTTGAGCTCGTCAGCTTGGTCCGCCGGCATGTCGGGCGGCAATCGGACTTCCATCTCGGCCATGAACAGCATCAGCGATCCAGCCGGTAGCGGGTGAGTCGATCCTCGTCGACCTCGACGCCCAGGCCGGGGTTTGCGGGGGCCATCGCGCGGCCGGCGCGGATCTCCGGTGCGGTGACGACGAGATCGTCGGCCAGGTCGAGAAAGTTCGTGATCTCGGCTGGCCGGCCGGCGGTGCCGGCGAACGCGGCGGCGAACGCGATCGTCGCCGTCGCGCCGATCGCGCCCTCGTACTGACTGCCGAGGACGACCGGGATGTTGCGAGCCAGGCACAGGTCGAGGATCCGGCGTGATTCGGTGAACCCCGTCCGAGCCGTCTTCACGCTGACCATCCGGACCGCGCCTTCCTCGAGCGCGCGGTCGACGTGCGCGAGGCTGATGCAGCTTTCATCGCCCACGAGCGGCACCCGCCAGCGGTCGGCGAGGCGCAGCCGGCCGGCCCGGTCCTCGATCGAGATCGGCTCCTCGATCGCCCGCACCCCGAGGTCGGCCAGCTCGTCCCCGGCCCACGCCGCGTCCTCGTAGCTCCAGCCCCGGTTGGCGTCGACGTAGAGATCGGCGTCCGGCAGGGCGTCACGTATCGCGCGGACGGATGCGACGTCGAGCGCCGGATCGCGTCCGACCTTGACCTTGAACGTGCGGACCCCGAGCTGCTTGCTGATGGCGATGGCCTCGTCCGCCATCGCGGCCGGCTCGGCGAGCGACACCATGTGGGCAGCCGCGACACCGTCCGCGAACCCGCCGAGCAACGTGTGGCACGGGCATCCCAGGATCTGTCCGACGAGGTCCCACACCGCGAGGTCGACGGCCCCACGCGCGACCTGGTTCCCGGCAATGGATCCGCAGCGGTCGGCGACGAGCTCGGTCCGGAGAGGGTCGAGACCAGTCAGGCCATCGTTAAGCCGGCCGCTGACGGTGTCGACGATCGAGGTCTGGGTCTCGCCGTAGGTGTACGGACGCGGCTGCGCCTCGGCCTGACCGACCAGACCCGCATCGGTGTGCACGCGCACTAGCACGTTGTCCGCGCTGCCCACGCTTCCCGAGGCGAACTTCGGCGCACGCCGGTACGGCAAGGCGAACGGAATCGCCTCGACTGCGGTGATCCGGACCGTCCCCGCGAAGGTCTCGACCGCCGCAACGGTCGCCGGATCTGGACCCAAGCGCATGCTGGACAACGTAAGCGAGATTGATGCGCATGGCAACACGAATCGTGTGTCGATTACCTATCTCTTTGATATGAATCTCGGCTGGGTGACAACTCGTTGGAGCTGAGACATCTGCGCTATTTCGTCGCCGTGGCCGAGGAGCGACACTTCGGCCGAGCTGCCGCTCGGCTACACATGGCCCAGCCGCCGCTCTCGCAACAGATCCGCCGCTTCGAGGCCGAGCTCGGAGAGCCGCTCCTGTACCGGACCACCCGCAGCGTCGAGCTCTCACCCGCCGGCGAGGTGCTCCTCGAGCGAAGCCGCGAGATCCTGGCAGCGGTCGACGCTGCGGTCGATGACGCCCGCCGCGCCGCCCGCGGCGAGTACGGCCGTCTCGCGATCGGCTTCACCGGCTCCTCGACCTACGAGATGCTCCCCTCGCTCGCCGCCGCTCTGCGTCGGGAGCTGCCCGGCGTGGTGCTCGACCTTCGCGGCGAGCTGCTGACCCCGGCGCAGGTCGCACGACTCATCGACGGCACACTCGACCTCGGACTCCTACGACCCCCGGTCCACGACCGCGATCTCAACACCGAGGTGCTCCGCTCAGAGCCGCTGATCGCCGTGCTTCCTTCATCCCACCGCCTCGCCGACTCAGAGGACCTGCCGCTCGAACAGCTGGCCCAGGAACCGTTCATCACCTATCCGTCGCACTTCCGATCGGTCCTGCACGACGCCGTCGAGGATGCCTGCGCCGCCCACGGCTTCAAGCCCCTCGCCGCTCACGAAGTGGCCGAGACCTCGACCCTCGTCAGCTTCGTCGCCGCCGGGCTCGGCGTGTCCCTCGTCCCGGCGTCGGTTCGCCACATGACCGTGCGGGGCGCGGTCTACCGCCCCCTCGCCGACGACACCACGCGGGTCGAGCTCGCGGTGGCCTGGAGAGGCGACGACGACCGGCCCTTGCTCGCGCGAGCGCTCGACGTGATCCGCCGCGACCTCCCCGACACCTGAGCGAGGTTACGCTGCGACTGTGCTCGCGGCGTGGTACGAGCGGCCGGGACCGGCGGCGGACGTGCTCCAGGTCGGCGAGATGCCAGATCCGCAGCCTGGTCCGGGCGACGTGCGGGTCCGAATGGCCTTAGACCTCGACGCCACAGTCGCGGCACCCAACGCTAGGTCGCGCCGCTGCGACCGGACACATGGGTAGCGGTCACCTCGAGTCCCGAGGCGACGGGGGGCGATGCGCCGATCTTGAACTCTGAGTTGCGCGCCGATGCGGTGCGCGCGATCCCGATCTCCGATCCATACCAGCTGAGACCGCGACCTCGGGACCGTTAGCGAGCCGAATCTACGCCGAGCTGATCAGCGGGATTAGCCTCGCTCGCCGGATGCGGTACCGCAGAGAGATCGGTCATGCAGCTGGCGCCCGCCGGAAATGTCGCCCGGGCACGAGGACGGCTCACCTGCCGCTCGCGAGGAGGGAGCCAGCGAACTAGCAGTCTCGGCCGCGTCAAAGGGGGCTCGCCGAGACTGCCGCAAGAGCCACGGCATAAACGGCATCTAGGAAGTCGATCATCCGGCGTAGTAGGGTCACGCGACTGCGGGTCAGGCGCTGGGTCTCACAACGGAGGGCCGAGGGCATCGTCGAGACGTTCAGCATCGTCGCCGCGATCGCAGCCGCCGCGCAGGCGGCTGCGCTGGTCGCGCTGCACCTGCTTCCGACCGGTTACAACCCGAAGCTAAACGCCGTGAGCGACTACGGGATCGGGCGGTACCGCGGTGTGTTCTGGACGCAGACTCTGGCCGGTGCCGTGGCGTGCTTCGCGCTCGCGATCGCTCTGGGTGACGCCAAGCCGTCGATGCCGACGCTGGCGATCGGGTTGCTCGTGATCGCGGGGATCGCGCGCCTACTGATCCCGGTCTTTCCGACCGACCAGAACGGCAGTCGGTTCCAGACCGCGCGCGGCACGATCCACATGATCCTGGCGATCGTGATCTTCGCCGCGATCATCGTCGCCGCTTCGAAACTCGGGTCGACGCTCGAACACCGGCCAGCGTGGCACGGCGTCAAAGGCTGGCTTACGACCCTCCCGTGGATCATGACCGGCGCCGCCGTCGGCATTCTGGTCGCACTCAGAGGTCCCAGACTGAAGCGGATATTCGGTCTCTTCGAACGCCTCTTCTACGTCTCCTCGCTCGCATGGTTCTTGATCGTCTCGATCGAGCTAGCGCATATTGGTCACTAGCGGGTCTCTGGGCGCCGGGTAGCGGTAGCTCGACTCGCCGCTCATCTCGTGGCCGCCTTCGACGACCAGCAGGAGCAACCCCCTCGCGGGTTGGAGGTGCCTCCCGGCGGCGGGCCACGACCTCGGCGAGGTCGGGGATTGCGACGGGTGTCTTTTTCGAGGCCGGCTTGCGGTCGCGGGAGTGAGAGGGGCATTCAGCGGGTCTGATGGAGCAGGCTGGGTGCTCGGCGCTGCCGAGACTCTGATCGGCGGCTACCAGGATTCCCGTCGCGGCAGGCTCGAGCGCGACCGAGCGGACGTGTGGCCGGGGTTCCACCCGCGCTCCGTGGGAGAGGTTGTGCGCAACTTTTGGGTCCTCAGCGTGTCGTAAGCATCGTTCCGGGGTTTCCGCCGCCGGCCACGGTCGGCCGGGTTTCTTGAGGGGCAACGGGAATCGCGTTGGCATTTGCTTTGCCGATGCGTGACCGGAGACAGTCAGACCCGCGCGACGCGGGTGTCAATCGATATAGAGAGGTGTTGATGCGTTCGCATCGAAACTTTGTCCGGGGTGCGGCTGTGACCGTCTTGAGCCTGGTCGTCTGCGGCTCGGCGACCGGCGCCGCCCTGGCGCATGGCAATGGCCATGGGAAGGGCCGGGCGAAGTCCGGTCATGGCCACAAGGGAGCGCTGTACGTCTCCCCGGCCGGCAAGACCGGAGCCGCGGATCGCAATTGCAAGTCCGCGGCCTACTCGAGTGTGCAGTCCGCGGTGGCCGCCGCTCCGAGCGGCGGGACGGTCGTCGTTTGCCGCGGCACCTTCACCGAGGATGTGATCGTGTCCGCGCCGCTGACCCTCACCGGCGAGCACGGCGCGGTGATCCACGGCTCGTCGACCGCGAACGGCATGTGCGACCAGCTCGGAGCCAAGGGCCCGGGCAGCGCGCCGTGCCTCGCCGCGATCACGATCAAGTCAAGCGACGTCAAGGTCGAGGGCCTGAAGGTCACGGGCGCGATTGGCGAGGGGATCCTCGCCACCGGGTCGTTGGCCGGCGGTTCGATCAGCCACGTGACGATCGCGGATGACACGGTGGTCGGAAATGACACCGGCGGGATCCCACCGGCCAGCAACGGGACCTACCCCCAGTGTGTCGGGTTCGGCGGGGCCCCGGGCGACTGCGGCGAGGGCATCCATCTGATGGGAGTGGCTCACTCCACGGTGAGCGATGACTACGTCTCGGGCAACTCGGGCGGCGTCCTGCTGACCGATGAGTTCGGGCCGACCCACGACAACGTCGTATCCCACAACGTCGTCACCAAGAACCAGTACGACTGCGGCATCACCGTGCCGGGCCACAATCCGTTCGCGCTTGACGCCAGCGGCAAGCCCCAGCCGTCGAAGGCCGGCGTCTACAAGAACGTGATCGCCTTTAACCGGGTCACGGACAACGGGATCAAGGGTGAGGGCGCCGGCGTGCTGTTCGCCAACGCGACGGCAGGCACGGGCTCCTACGACAACCTGGTCGAGCACAACTACATCGCGGGCAACGGCCTCTCGGGCGTGACCATGCACGCACACACGCTCGCGCCCGGCCAGTTCGAGGACCTCAACGGCAACCGCATCGTCGACAACACGATCGCGAAGAACAACATCGACGGAGATTCGCTCGACAGCCCCGCATCGCCGGCCGACAACGCCACGACGGGCATCCTGGTGTTCTCCGGCAGCGTTGCCGTGAAGGTCGACATCGCTCACAACCGGATCCGCAACAACACCAACGGTGTGTGGCTGGGAACGGGTGGACACGTGACGGCCGACGTGAGCCACAACGTGTTCCGACACGTGACCAACAAGGTGGTCACCGTCCCGTAGCAGGCTGGTTTCACGCGCCCGAGCCTCGCCCTCGAGGGCGAGGCTCCGGGCGCGAGGACCGCCGAGGCTGACATGCGGCTATGGTCGCCATCCGGCGACTGCGGCGCCGGCAAGTCGTTCGGGCTCTACACCGGCGCAACGCCGAGCGGCACGAAGTCGCTCCCCCGGCGCGTGGTCGAGCGCAAGTCGGTCGAGAAGTAGTCGCCGGCGCGACGCCCACACATCGCAGACGGCCCGCGCATGCGGGCCGTTTTGCGCTTCCGCCAACCCCGCCCAACCCGTGCGGCGCGGCCCCGGAAACCGGCACACGGGCTCCCAGAGGCTCAGGGGCGGCAATACACGCCGGGTGCGCCGCGCCGGCACTCGGCTACCGAACACCTACCGAACACCCACCAACATTCGCGCCACCAGGTGGGGTGAATGGCGGTGACAGTGACCTCGCGAGATCCCGCTTATTACCAGGGCAAATGTCACCCTACGTTTACCCTCCGCAACCGCCGGTTGGTTCCTTACAAGCAGGAGGTCACTGGTTCGAGCCAGTACCGCACATTCGTGAGGGTCCCAGCGGCCCCGGCGGCGCCAGACGAGCGCAGCACCCCGAGCTTGGGTCTGACGGATCCATCCGCGTGCGGCGTCTGCGCGCTTCTGGCGCCAGGAGCGGGTCGCTGCGCCTCGATCCGAACGCGATCGCGCGCGGCCGTTTGCTCGTCGTCCGGCCAGGGGGCGGAACGTCGCAATTGCACTCGCCCGGCCAGCGCCGTCTCAGAGACAAAGCGATCGCCGGCGTGATGCTCGCCTTCCGCGATCGACGGACGCGACCAGCAAGGGAGGTCTTCTCACGGCCGGCGCCGACCACTGTGCGTTTGGCGACGAGAACGCCTTCGAGCAAAATTCGACGGGTCCTTCTTCGCCCGCAGGTAGCTCGGTGTTGGAGTCGGATCGAGCATCCGCGCGAGCGCGAGTGGTCAGTAGCTCCGTTCGGGACGACGGTGTTCATTTGCCACGGCGGCGAGCTTGCAATCGGCTACGGGAGGCGTATGGTGGAGGACGCTGCGGTTCGGCTGCTTCGACATGGTTAACGGGCAGCCGGATGTCGGCGCTCGGACTCCGAAGCGCGCTAGCGGACCGGCCCATTGGGCGGCATGTGGGGAGCTTGTAGGAGTGTTCGGCACCTCCCCACGGAGTGCTTGATCCCGCAGATCTATCGCGAGTCGACATTGGCGAAATCACCCTCTCATGACCCGGTCGCCGCGGGCGACGGTCCAGCTGACGGTGGCCTCTGCGTGGCGGAATCGATAGCGCTCCTTCGCGGCCCGCCCGCCGATGCGAAGCCGGAACGCCCGCGTCGGTCGGTCGCTCACCAGCCGGTGGGGTAGCAAGCCGGCACATCATGAGCCTCGAAGCGTTCGCAGCATGGGGCGTAGACGCCATCGAACGTCACGCGCCATCTCCCGCCGACCTCGCCGCCCCCGACGCGGACGAGCACTGGGTTCGAGCCATCGACGTCGCGGCGCCACCCGCGTTGCTGTGGCGGTGGATTTGCCAGCTGCGCCGCGCGCCGTACTCCTACGACTGGATCGACAACCTCGGCAAGCGGTCGCCGCAGCAGCTGACCCCGGGCCTTGACCAACCTGCAGTCGGACAAACCGTCCTGCGCATCTTTCGCATTGCGTCCTTCGCGCGCGACGAGCACCTGACGGTGATGCTCGATTCGACCTCTCGGCGACGGCCTCCATACGCAATGGCATATGTCGTCACGCCCAAGGGGCCGTCAGCAAGCCGCCTCGTCGTGCACATTCGCGCTAGCGCTCCCCACCGACTACCGAAACACGCCCGACGCGTCCTACTCGCGCTGTTGGCTCCCGTGGACCTAATCATGACCCGCAGGCAGCTGCGCAATCTAAAGGCACTGGCCGAACGAGACGCAGGGCATCGGTCGTCCGCGACTTCCTCACAATCCGAGCAGTAACCCCCGGGGCGCCCACGGGCGGGATCCGTGCCTGCGCCGATCCCACGCTCGCGGGCTGAGCGTCTGCGGCTCGCGGCGCTGTGGTTGGAGGACGATCTCGCCGCTGAGGAGTGCGGGACTACAGCCTATGAGGCGTTTCGGAAGCACCGGCGGCTGCATGACCCGCGTCGGCTTGGCGGGACCCCGAAGCCGTATTCGCCACCGGCGATCCCGCAGGCGAGGTGAACGTGACCGACCCGGACTCGCGGCGCTTGCCGGGCAACCGCCGCTACATCCGGGGGTACAACGCCAAGCGGTCGTCAACGAGCAGCAGATCGTGCTCGCGGCGGAGATCACCGCCGACGCCGGCGCTTCTCGCACCTAGAGCCGATACTCACTGCTGCCCTCTCAGAGCTTGAGGCGGCCGGGATCGACCACACGCCCGCGGTGGCGGTCGCGGACGCGCAGTACTGGAACGAGCAGCACATCGACGATGTCATCTCTGAGCATGGGCTACGGCCGAACACCTCGCCCCACGCTGCGCGCCGTCGGTCTCGCGGAAGCGCGGTTCGGTGGGCCTCCATCCCTCCTGCGAGCAGGGCAACGCGTCCCGCGTCAGGGGCGTCAGTCGGCCATCAGCCCGTCTGCGCACCGGGGCGGCGGTTAGTGGTCGCCGGTGCCGAGGTTGCTCGGTGGCGGGTCGACGAGCTCAAGTGCACCGAACCCGGCTAGCGGCCCGTCCATCAGGAAAATCTCGATCGTGAGGTCGGGTTCGACGTGCGCCTGACTGAGGAACGCAAGCACCTTCCGACCGGTCAGCTCCTCGATCATCTCGGTGTAGCGCTCTTTCATCATCCGTTGAAAGTCGCGGCGCATCTCCAGCACCCGCTCGGGTTCGCCGCCTCCCATCATCGTGCGCTCGATCGCGGTGAACCCACCGTCGGTCAGCACACAGACGATCAGGTTGTCGAGCACGTAGGTCTTGGCTTTGATCGGCCCGCGACCGTAATGCTCACGCATGAACGCGACGATCCGGTTGGTGATCTCGGCCAGCAGCCTGCCACCAACGAGCGGCCGAACGGCGCGATCCTCCGGCCCAGCGTCGCTCATCGCCAACCTCGTCGTGCTCCGCTGTGGGTGCTGCTCACTGGTGCGAGTTCTCCTCCGTGAGCCTGCGCGCCTGAAGCGGACGCACAGCTCAACGTCGACGCATTCTGAGCGTACCCGACCGCCGTCTCTCGAACGGCTTTTATTCGGTTGGGATCGGAGTAGCGTCAGACCGGTTGAGGTTTGGCTGCCCCGCCCACGGGCGGGGCGGCCATGCGTCAGGACGCAGATAAGAACGCGCTCGCATCGGCCGACGGCAGCATGTGGGGTGGCGGCAGTCTTCCTCTCGCGCAGGAACGGACGAGAGCGTCGGATGGGGCTAATCGCATGCGGCAACGATCTACGGCGGCCGCCAAGGCTTCGCTGCCCGCGGATTGCGGCCGGTATCGGACACTTTGGGCCAGGCCGGAGCCCCTGCACGGCGTCGCCGGCGTCGTCCACGGCGTCCGCGACTGCTCGACGCCTCAAGCGGTCATGCCTCCGCGGCTACCGCTCCCGCGCGGAGAGGAGCAGCCCCAGCAAGACTGCCCTGTCGGCGAGGCAGGAGCAGTCTGAGGAGCGCGCAGGACCTGTCACATTCTGGGGCTCCCGCTCTAACGGCGGACTGTCGAGCGGACATACTCGACGTCGATCGGATATGGCGGGAACGGCACGACGCGCGTGCGGCCGGTGAGAATCCATCCGCGATTCTCGTAGAAGGCGCGCGCGCGAAGATTGTCAGTCAGCGTCCAGAGACGCGCCTCCTGGACATTCGTCTCGCATAGCCGATCCAGAGCGAAGTCATGAAGGCTATTTCCGACGCCTCGGCCCCAGCACTCTGGCATCACATATAGGGTGGGCCGGCGAAGACGTTGGTGTTCGCGGCGACGGTGTTCGCGGTGGCGATGACGCTCATCGATCAGACGATCGTGTCGATAGCCGCTCGCAGATCCAGCGGCAGCTGGGTTTGACGAACACGTGCATGCGGTGGGCAATCGATGCTCATCCGCTGTCGCTCGCCGCGTGTTCGCGTTCGACGGCCGCTTGTCGAAACCGTTAACACGACAGCCACAACGGAGCTGGTGAGCGGAGTACGATCGGCATCAGCTCCGCCTCAGCCCTCGGTGGAGTTCCTGTCCCGGCTTCAACGATTCGGCCGGCTCCTGTGAGCCCTTCGCAATTGATTGCGAAGGCCAACGCCTTAGGAGGCTGAGTCGATGACCTGCCTGGCAGGAGCGTGCGGTCGCTCACCGAGACGCTCGAGCAGGACGATAAACCCCGACTGCATGACCGGCGCGGGCGCTGAGCGGCATGGTGGTTGACGGCACGTTGCCGCGCACTCGGCCGCTTGCCAGCGCGGATCGCTCGTCGCAGGCGCGCGCGGGGCGGGGTCATGAGCTGGCGGCGTTGATCGAGCGGCTGTCGGCGATCCGTGAGGGGTTGCGTGAGGCGGCGGAGGGCTGGCGTCCGTGGGTCGAGGGGCGTGATGCCGATCGCGACGCGAGCGCTCGTAACCTGTTGCAGTACCTGGCGCTGCGCGGCCACGACCTCCGTGACCTTCAGGACCGGCTGGCCGCTCTCGGGCTGTCCTCGCTCGGCAGCAGCGAGGCGCACGTCGTGGCGAGCGTCGATGCCGTGCTCGATGCGCTGTGCGCGATCGCCGGCCGTCCCGTGGAGTCACTGTCCGGATCGGAACCGATCGGCTTTGCTCGCAGTCGTGATCTGCTGGCGGTCAGGACGGCGGCGCTGCTCGGCCCGGTTTCGCGGCGCCGGCCAACGCGAATAATGGTCACGATGCCAACCGAGGCCGCCACCGACGCCGCGTTGGTGCGCGAGATGCTGGTTGCCGGAATGGACTCCATGCGGATCAACTGCGCACACGACAGCGCGCCGGAGTGGCACGCCATGCGAGACAACCTGCGCTTGGCCGAGGACGAGACGCGCCGCACAGCGCGTCTGGTGGTCGACCTGCCCGGACCGAAACTGCGTACCGGGCCGCTCGCCGCGCAGGCCGCCAGCGACGGCAAAGGAGCTTATCTGCGGCTGCGGATCGGGGACCGCCTGCTCTTGACGCGCGCTCCCGACGTGGCCGCACCGGAGCCGGGGAAGGCCCCGCTCAGATTGGCTGTTCGATGCCCGAGGCGTTCGCGGCCACGCGCCGCGGCCATCGCGTATGGCTCGATGACGGCAAGCTCGGAGGCGTCGTGGAGGCCGTCGATCGAGACTCGATCGAGCTTCGCATCACCTCGGCCGGTCCGAAGGGCGCAAAGCTGCGCGCAGGGAAGGGGATCAACCTGCCCGACGCTGTGCTGGAGATCGATCTGCTCGGATCCCACAGCACCGACGCTCTGTGCTTCGCTGCCGAATGCGCGGACATCGTCGGGCTGTCGTTCATCAGCCGTGCGCACGAGGTGCAGCGAGTCAACGAGTATCTCGATCAGCATGGCCGGCCGGAGATCGGGATGATCCTGAAGATCGAGGCCCGGCGCGCGTTCGAGCATCTACCGGGAATGCTCCTGGCTGCGCTCGGGAGTCAACGGCCAGCGGGCGTGATGATCGCCCGCGGCGATCTCGCCGTTGAGTGCGGCTATGAGCGTCTCGCCGAGGTTCAGGAGGAGATCCTGTGGCTCTGCGAAGCGGCCCACGTCCCCGTCATCTGGGCCACGCAGGTCCTTGATCAGCTCGCAAAGACGGGTCGCCCCTCACGGGCGGAGATCAGCGATGCGGCGATGGGCGTGCACGCCGAGTGCGTGATGCTGAACAAGGGCCCGCGGATCATCGAAGCAATCTCGGTGCTCGACGACATCCTCCGTCGCATGGACCGACACCATCACAAGCAGCGCTCGCTCTTGCCTCAACTCCATTCTTCTGAGTACGTCCACACCGACCCCGCAGCAGCTCAATCCGGTTGACGGGTGTGACCGGTCCGTTATCGTCGCCCCGAGAACGGCTCTTACCGCCCCTACTTTCGCCTCGCGGCGCGCCTCCGGCTTAGCACGCCGGCGACCCGCTTAGTGCGGAAAGCGTGTCAAGGCGACCGCGAGCACGCCACGGCGACCTCGATCCAACCGGCGCTAGCCAGGAGATCGTGTTTTGTTGGCGCTCGGGGCTGATCCGCACCACGTCCGCGACTGATCGCCGGTCGCAAACGGCCGCCGGCCGAAGTAATGACACAACGAGTTGATGCTGAAGGTCACGTGATGCAAAAGGAACACGCGCACCGCTCCACCCCATAGGAGTCCAGTAAGTCCGCCAACGACCGAACCGGTGAGCGCCACGCCGACGCCGAACGGCACCGCCAACCCGACCATCACCCACAGCGGGAACGTGCGACTGATGAAGCGCAGATCGCGGTCGGTGAGGAGATCCCGAGCGTAGCGGGCGGGGTTGGCCATCTCCTTGCCGCGAAACATCCAGCCAACATGCGCATGACCCAGTCCCTTGATCGCGCCTCGCCACCCCGGCGAATGGTCGGTGTGGGGACTGTGCGGGTCCCCAGGGAGGTCTGCGAAGCGATGGTGTTTGCGATGCGTTGCCACCCACTCGATAACCGGCCCCTCGACCGCCATCGACCCGAGCACCGCCAATAGCGCTCGCACCGCTCGGGTGGTCTTGAAGCTGCGGTGGGTGAACAGACGGTGATAGCCGACTGTGATGCCCAGCCCGGTGAGCGCGTAGGTAACAGCAAGCCCCACCAGGTCATGCCAATGCAGAGCCCCACCCCACGCCAGCCAACCCCCCAACGCGAGGGCGACCGGCGGGAGCACGAAGAACAGCGTACGCACCACCCGCTCTGCGGTCTCGTGCTCGATCGGGACCATCTCCGCGGTACCCCGGACCGCCGAGGCACTCATAGGACGGGCTCCTCGTCGGCGAGCCGCGGGAGCGCCGCGACGGCCAACTCCACCTGATCGATGTCGCCGATCTCGAGATCACCGGAGCACCCGGCCAGCGTCAACATGCGATCGACGATTGCTGGGCCACGCAGGAGCACCAGCCGTCGGCCGGCCTTCCGTGCACACACCGCATGGCTAGCGAGCGCATGCGCGCCGGAACTGTCCATGTACTCCAACTCGCGCAGGTCGAGCACGACCAGCCTCGCCTGGACCTGCGGCTCGCCAAGCGTCCGGTCCAGGTGCGGGAGGGTCGCGGCGGTCAGCTCGCCGACTGCGTGCACCCACGCAGCTCCCAGACCACCGTCCGTCAACGAGCAGACGAGCGCCGGCGACCGGGTATTCGCGTTGCCTGCGATCGAAGGAGAGACAACCAGCGCATCGAGCATGTGAACTCCGGGAGTTAGATGGACTCTCGGAAGTCAGATCATGCTGCAGGCCCGGTGGGCGAACCTCAAAATCGATGCCCTCCTCGAGCAACAACACTACTCGCCACGTCAAGCGCGCTTCCCGTGTTCGTCAATCGGTAGCTGGGACCGCTGTTGCACGATGTATGATGGATGTTGGGTTCGCCTCAGCATTCGGCGGCCACGTTCTTTCCGGCTCCAGCAATCGGCCGGCGCGCGACAGCACCTCGCGCCCTTCACCGCAGCCAGAAAGGTCAGACCATGATCGCCGTCTACGTGATCGTCCTACTTATCCTCGCGGCGCTCATCATGAGCGCGATGTCGGCACGCATTATCAAGCAGTACGAGCGCGTCGTGCTGTTCGAGCTCGGAAAGGTAAAGGGAGAGGCGCGCGGACCGGGGTTGATCTTCATTTTTCCGTTCGTCGACCGCGTCCATCGCGTCTCATTGCGGATCATCACGATGCCGATCCAGTCGCAGGGAATCATCACCAAGGACAACGTCAGCATCGACGTCTCCGCGGTGGCCTACTACCGAGTGGACGATCCGATCCGATCAGTGGTCGCGATCGAGAACGTTCAGTCCGCGATCAGCCAGATCGCGCAGACCACCCTTCGCGCGGTGGTGGGACGTCACACGCTCGATGAGACGCTGTCCGAGACCGACGCGATCAATCAGAACATCCGCGAAATCCTCGACGTTCAGACCGAGGAGTGGGGAATCAAGGTCACCGTGGTCGAGCTCAGGGACATCCAACTGCCCGACAGCATGCAACGCGCGATGGCCCGGCAGGCCGAGGCCGAACGCGAAAAGCGCGCCAAGATCATCGCCGCCCAGGGCGAAGCGCTCGCAGCCGGAGAGCTGGCCAACGCCTCTGACGTGATGATGGCCCACCCCCTCGCGCTCCAGCTCCGAAACCTCCAGACCCTGGCCGAGGTCGCCGTCGACAAGAACTCGACCGTCGTCTTCCCCGCCCCCCTCATGAGCACCATCGCTGAGCTCGGCGCCTTCCTCGCCCGCGAGACCAAAGCCGCCGACGCGCTCGCCGGCGTGGACTCGCCCACCGACCCCCCACCTGCTCCTGATCTGTCGCCGGGATCCACGAACGGCGCGCTGGTGGCGTCATGACCACCGTACAACCACCAAGAGAGGTCCGTATGCCCAACAACTCAAACCCGAACCCGACATCTGCCCCGACCAAGCCAGCACTGCATCACAGCACCTTCGCCGAAGGCGAGTCAAACCCCACCCGCTACCCCGAAGAGGAGCACGTTGGCACCTTCGCCGAGGGCGAGTCCGAGCCTGAAGCTCACCCCGAGGAAGAGCACGTCGGCACCTTCGCCGAGGGCGAGTCACACCCCGCCGACCACCCCGAGGAAGAGCACGTCGGCACGTTCGCCGAGGGCGAAGAAGTCCTAACCTGAGGCCAAAGCGCCACAGTCCTACGGCTGGCTCCGCGTCGTGCCCCGGTCACGAGCACGACGCCGGAGGCGGGCTGTCAGTCGCGCTCAAGCAGCATCGCGATTCCCTGGCCACCCCCGATGCAGAGGGTAACAAGCCCGAGCTTGTGGTTCTCGCGTTCCATCTCGCCCAAGATCTTGGTCGTGAGGATCACGCCCGTGGCAGCGATCGGGTGACCGAGGGCGATCGCTCCGCCGTTGGGGTTCACCTTCGCGGGGTCGAGGCCGAGATCCTTGATGACCGCCAGCGACTGTGCGGCAAACGCCTCGTTGAGCTCGATCACGTCGACGTCATCAAGCGCCCGGCCAGCCCGCTCGAGTGCCTTGCGCACGGCAGGGACGGGGCCGATGCCCATCGTCTTTGGCTCCACACCGCACACCGCGTAGGAGAGGATGCGCGCCCGTACCGGCGCGCCCAGCTCCTGCGCCCGGCCTGCCGACATGACCACGACCGCGGCGGCCGCGTCGTTCACCCCGGAGGCATTGCCGGCCGTGACCGTGCCGTCCTTTTTGAACGCCGGCTTAAGCTTGGCAAATGTCTCCAGCGTGGCATCGCGCCGGAGATGCTCATCGACCCTGAACTCGACACTCTCTTTGCGTGCCTTGACCTCGATCGGTATGACCTCCTCGTCGAACAGCCCCGCCTCAATCGCCACCTGGGCGCGGCGATGGGACTCGAGCGCGAACTCGTCCTGTGCCTCGCGTGAGACCCCGTGGGACTCGGCCACGTTCTCGGCCGTCACCCCCATATGGATCTGATTGAAGGGATCGGTCAGGCATCCGACAACCGCGTCGACGAGCGACGTGTCGCCCGTACGCGCCCCCCAGCGCGCGTTCTCCATCCAGTAGGCACCCCTGCTCATCGACTCCGCACCACCTGCCAGCGCTACGTCGGCATCACCGGCCTGGATCGCCTGGGCGGCGGAGATGATCGCCTGGACTCCGCTGCCACACAGGCGGTTGACCGTGAAAGCCGGCGCCTCCTTGGGGATGCCGGCACCGATGCCGACCACCCGGGCCATATACATGTCCTCGGGTGAGGTGTGGATGACGTTGCCGAACACGACCTGCTCGACCTGCTCGGGCTCAATGCCCGCGCGTTCGATGGCTATGCGTGCGACAGTGGCGCCGAGCTCGGTTGGTGGGACGTCACGCAGGCTACGTCCGAAAGAGCCGATCGCGGTCCGGGCCGCGGAAGTGATCACAACGCTGGTCACATTTTTCCTTTGGTCGTATTTGTAGTGCGCGTCACCACGTCTGGACGCGCTCGACTGGGCGCCGATGCTCGATTCGCAGTCGCATGTCGAGTACCACGCAGCCGCTTGTCATGCACCGGACGGGGTTGAGGTCCGTCTCGACCACCTCCGGGACCTCCCGGAGCAGAAGGGCAAAGCGCAACATCAGCTCGCGCAGGGCCTGTCGATCGAGCGCGGGGCTGCCGCGGAACCCGTCCAGCTCAGTCGCAACGCCCTCGGCGGAGTCGATCAGCTCGTCAGCTTCTGCGTCCGTTACCGGCAGCAAGCGGAACGCTGCCGTTCGGCCAAGGCCGGCCCGGCGACCGCCGAAGCCGACCCCCAGCACCGGGCCGAGATCGGGATCGCTGACGGCCCCGACCAGCACGTCCCCCCCGGGGGCGACCATGCACTGGGCGATCGCTCCGATCCATTCCCGTCCGGCCGCGTGCACCCGTCGTTCGAGCTCCCTCCAGCCAGATCGCACCGCCGACTCATCGTCTAGCGCAAGCATCACAGCGTCGATGTCGCTGGCATGCGCGGGAGCGGCAAAGTCCGCCTTGAGCGCCACCGGAGCGCCGAGTTCCGCCGCCGCCGCAACCGCGCGCTCGACATCGCGACAGTGATGCGAGGCGCAAACCGGGATCCCGTGCGTGGCCAGCAATGCTTCCGCCTCGGCGAGCGACAGCCAGCCGCCCGCGGGCTCGCGAGCAAGAAATGAAGAGATCACCGCCCGCGCCGCAGGCCCGTCCAAGTCGCCATAGCGCGGCGGCTCGCCGAGCGGCCGCGACAGCCATTCGCGACGTTCGGCCGCGCGAGCGAGCACGGCGGCACACGACTCGGGGAAAAGGAAGTTCGGCACGCCCAAGCCCGTGCGCGCGGGCAACCGGCCGCCTGACCCCAGCACCGATGCCACCACCGGCTTGGGTTGCCCCGCCGAGGCCGCGGAGATCGCGTCTAGCACGGCCTCGGCGTCGCCGTTATAGAACTCGACGTAGAAGACCATCAGCGCATCGATACCGGTGTCGCCAAGTAGCTTCGGGATGCTCGCCGAGTATTCAGCCGGTCCGGCGCTGATGCCCAAGACCCGAGGATTCTGCCCCTCGCTCGCGTCGCTCACTTCCAGCCCGCGCGTCGCGCACGCGTCGGCCGCGAGCGTCGCCACCCCTACGGAGCTGCTCAGGATCCCAACCCGCCGCCCAGTCGGCAGCGGTTGCCGCTCGAAGAACTCGGCGGCATCGAACAGATCCCCGCCACTACGGAACCGCAGCACCCCGGCTTGATACAGCAGCGCGTCGACGGCCGCGTCGACACGCAGGGCCGCCGCCGTGTGCGAACTCGACTCGCTGAGCACCCGCCCGGCCCGTCGACGCCCCTTGACCACGAGGATCGGCTTGCGGCGTGACACGTGCTGCGCGATCCGCGTAAAGCGCTCAGGACTGCCGAACGACTCGACGTACAGCACCACCGCGGCCGTGCGCGTGTCCTGCTCCCAGCACTCGAGCAGATCATTGGTCGAAACGTCGGCGCGGTTGCCGAGCGAGGCGAACATCGAAACTCCGAGCTGCCGGGCCGCCGCATGACCGAGCAGCCCGATCCCAACCGCGCCGGATGGGGAGCAGATCGCCAGACCTCCGGCGCGCACGCTGGCGCCGGTGAACGTTGCGTTCAGGCTGACCTCAGCGGCGGTGTTGAGCACCCCCAGGGAGCTCGGCCCGACCATCCGCAAGCCTCCATTCCGAACGATCTCGAGCAGCCGCTCCTCTCGGGCCGCGGACGCCTCACCCCCTTCCTGCTCAGGACCAGCGGGGAGAACGAGCAACGCTCGTGTTCCTGCGGCCGCAGCCTCGGCGGCAAACTCGAGGACCTCATCGCCGGCGGCGGCGATGATCACGAGCTCCGGAGCGACCTCGAGCTCGGCCAGGCTCTGGGCGGCCTGCATTGAGCACACGACACCCCCGGCACGATTGACCGGTGTGACCACACCTTTGAAGCCGCCGCCGATGATGTTCGCCAGGACCGCGCCGCCCACGTTGCCCGGCGTGGCCGCAGCACCCACGACGGCCACCGACGAAGGCGCGAGGATCGGTCGCAAGGACGCGATCGCGGCGAAATGGTCGCGCTCGCCGATTCGCTCCAGCACGGCTTTGGTCGGCGTGATATCCAGCGAAACCGTCAGCTCGCCAGACGAACCCCGCCGCCGCACGGCGAAGCCGGCGTGCTCGAACACCCCCAGCATTGGCCCATTGTTGGCCATCACCTCCGCATCGAAGCGGTGGATCCCGCGGTCGGCTGCGATCTCCGCGAGCTGCTCGAGCATCCGCATCCCGATACCACGGCGCTGATCATCATCTGCCACCGCAAATGCGACCTCGGCGACGCCGGGTTCGCGCAACCCGGCATAGCAGGCGACAGCTACCACGCGGCCGTCGTGCCGGCTGATCAGCGATAGGCGATCAGCGCCGGTGGCCTCCGCGTCAGCGCGCGCGACAGCCTCGGTACGGCCAAAGCCGTGGAAGCGGAGATAACGGCTCTCAGGCGATAGGCCGTCGTAGAACGCCTTGATGTCGTCGACGTCCACCGGCGTCGGGGCCTGCAATCGCAGCGTCGCCCCATCGCGCAGCAGAACGTCTCTGACCAGCGGCTGGAGCTCGGGCGCCGGAGCGACGGTTATGTGGCTCGCCGAGGTCATCACGGGAGAGTGGTGGCCGATGCGCGCGTCCCGCACTGCAACGCCGGAGGCCTCAGGCCGCGTA
>CAWJMH010000004.1:0-45634 GCA_963843915.1 uncultured Solirubrobacterales bacterium | reverse complement strand
TGGCCTGCGCCCCCGAATAGCCCGGGCCAAGCCGCCCGGCCTCGGCACCCGCGCTTGTTGTCCAGGCCCGGAGCCCATTGTCAGCTCGCCACAAAGAACTGCAAGACCGAGGTCTGTGCGCGACAGCCTCCGCCACAAACGAGAGGCCCGTTCATCGTGGCATCGCCCGGCGATCGCGTTGTGTGACCACGGGGGTGTGGCGATCGGCCGGTGGTATTTGACATCGGCGGGGTAGTGGAGATTGCGCCGTCTGATCGGCCAGGTGCCGACTACGACGAGCGCCCTCACCGTCAGCCTGTCACCGGCTCCTGGGTCCAGCCCGTAGCGTGAGCGCCGACCGTGGCGGCCGCGGTGATGATCGTCGTCCCGGAGGGGGTCGGGATCGTGGCCGAGTACGCGCCGTTCGACTGGGCCACGGTCTCCATCACGGTGCTGGTGTTGGCCGGAGATCCCGGCTGACCGGCGGCGACGTCGACCCGCGCCCCCGGCGTCGTCGTCCCGGTCACGACCGTGGTGGCGCCGGTCACCGTCGCGCCATCGGCCGGCGAGGCGATCGTCACCGGCACGTCTGCCGGCGCCGCCGGATCCAGGTACCGCTGGCGGGTGATCTGGGGCTGGTCGAGCAGGGTGCCGGCCCCAAGGTCCAGCACCAGCCTCAAATACTGCGCCTGGCCCCAGATCAGCGGGGCGGCGGAGCCGGCGGCCTTGCCGTTGGTGAAGCCGATGGAGGCGGTGGTGGGGTCCGCGCCGAATGGCGACGCGGGCGTGTCAGGGTCCTCCCACACCTGCTCGGGCACGTATCCCAAGCCCCAGGTCATCCGCTGGAAGTCGACCGCCAGGCCGGAGGCAGCAGCCCGGTCGCCCGACTGGAGGTCCTGCTCGACGCGCTCGCCGGTGAGCAGCGGCCACAGGTGACCGGAGCCGACCGCGTGCGTGAACCACCCCTCGCCGGTAGGCGAGCAGGTCGTTGGATCCGGCACGTAGCAGTCTCCGTAGCCGTCGGTGGCGCCGTCGGCCTTGATCCCGTAGCGGTGCCACCCGGGGCCCGAGGCGGTCTGGCTCTCCAGCACGGAGTCGACGACGTGCAGCGATGCCTGGACGTCGGGATCGCGCGCGGACAGCTCGCCCATCCGTGTCAGCTCCAGGAAGCCGGCGTCGATGATCGAGCGCTGGTCTACGTCGCTCAGGCTGCCGTTGCCTAGGTCGTAGGTCTGTGCCGTGTTGGGGTCGCCGTCGACCGACTCGCGGATGAAGTACCGGGGCCCGTCCGGACCGGTCGTGGTCACCGTCCACCGCTTGACATTGCGCTGGTAGTCGTCGGCGGTGGCGAGGTACAGATCGGCACGCGCGGTGTCGCCGGCCGCCGTGGCCAGCTTGCCCGCCGCCACCAGACCAGCTATCTCCGACGCGATCGTCGCCGGCGAGAACCCGGGATGCTCCTCCCAGCGCTCGGCGCCCGTGCTCGGGCCGTGGTCGACGATGTAGTCCGCAGCCGGACGGATGTGGGCTTGATAGAAGGACTTCTTGCCGGCCAGCCCCGCCTCCCACGCCATCAGCAGCGGGTAGGCGACCTCGTCGATCTCTGAGAGCCCGAACGTGTCAGGCGCGACCGTGCCGTCGAGCTCGGAGTCGCGGGGGAAGCTCCCGTCGGGCTGCTGGACGCGATCAAACAGGAACAGCGTCATGTCCCGGGCGCTGGCGGTGTCGCCGTCGGCGAGCAGGCCGGTGAACGTCTCGTAGCTGTCACGGGCAAACACCTCTCGGTAGGTCCAGCCGGCATGCGTGGTGGCGGCCGGTACCGACTGGCCCCATGGGTCCGTCGGCGAGGCCACGAACGCGCCGATGTTCGTCTTGTCCTCTGCGGCTTTGATGACGTTGGCCGACACCCAGTAGGTCCTCTGCATCGCGGCGTCCTGGGCGCTGGTGAGCCCGGCCAGACGCTGCGGTGGGCGGTGTAGGCGAGCGTCGTAGCTGCGCCAGCCGGCTACGTACTGCCCCAGCGTCCGGGCGAACCGCTGCGCGGCGCTGCCTCGGGCGGCGGCGATCGCCCCGCCGGCGTTCGGAGCGAATCCCAGCGCCAGCGTGAACGGCCGGCCCGGCGTCACGTCGACCCGGGCGGTCTGAACGACGTTCCCATCGGTCGCCGAGCGGTAATCGTCGACGAGGCGGTGATGGGCATCGAGCTGGCTCAGGCCGTCGTCCGCGGTACCGACGAACCCACTGGACTCAGCCAAGAAAGGTTGGTTGGCCATCAGTGCGCCAACGACCTGCGCCGAGAACGGACCGGTCGGAGCGTCCGTGTCGGACGAGACCAACGCCGTCGTCGCCGGATCGACCGTGGCGTCGTTAGGGCCGCCATTGGCCGCGCCGCCCCCGCCAGTGTTGTCGATGGTGGCGTCGTAGCGGACGTAGACCTTGAGGTTCCCGACCGAGCGCGCGCTGCCGCCCATCGGCACCAACGTCGTGTGGATGACGACGCTGTCCCGCGCCGGATCGGTGATGTAGTCGCTGACCAGGCGGAAGCGGTGGGCGCGGTCGGTGCTCGTCACCCGGCAGACCATGCCGCTCGGATCCGGTGAGCTGACCGTGTACGTCATGTCCCGCTGCTGCAGGTCGGCGAACGTGCGTCCGTCGGTGACGATGTACTGAACGGTGCTGACGTTGGTGTTCTCGATCGTCGGGCTGAATACATCGGACAGCACGCCGTCGGCCACCGTGAACCACACCTTCGACGTGGTGTTGCGCGCCGTCCCAAAACAGTCCTTGCGGGCCGTGTCCAGATAGGAGGTGGCGCCCGGACCACCCGGAGCCTGGCCGGACGGTGCGGCGGCGCGCGGTGACGCCGGGGCCAGCGCCGCGAGCCAGGCGGCCACGAAAACCACCGCGCAGGTGCTGCCCGCTCCGATGAGCCGTCGCCGAATAGTCCCCGACCCGAGCGTCCCTGTGGACATGAGTTCTCCTCCCGACCGTATGCAGTGGCGCCAACAGACCTACCCCCGTCCCTGGGCCGGGAAAACCACTGCATCCACCGCGCGAGGGCTGGAGAGCGAGTCAGACGACCTTGAAGTCGTGGCGGGACGCGATGCGACCGATGGTCTCGCTGGTCAACGGCTCGTTCTTGGCCGCTTCTCCGAGCTCGCGCATGTAGTGCTCCCAGCCTGCGGGCGTGTTGAAGTTCAGAAAACGAACCGGGGTCTCGCCGGGGTTGCTGAACGTGTGGGTCACACCGGGGGGCACGCACACAAAACCGCCCGCCTCGATCACGAGCGCCTCGTCACCGAGCCTCATCCTCATGAATGGTCGCGCGAGGGACGATGTGGTTTGCTTTCCGCCGTGCTCGAGCAAGCCGCCGGCCTGACATCAGGAGCGCTGCAGGCGATCGCCGAACTCGAGCGGCGGGTGGTCGAGGCGGATGGCGGCCGCTTGAAGCTGGAGTGGGACAACCTTCGCGGCCGCAGCGGCGACCGCGTCGAGGACCTTTTGTGGTGGGAGGGCGAGCGTCTGCTCGGCTTTCTCGGGATCTACGGGTTCGGGGAGTCGCCGGAGCTGGCCGGCATGGTCGCCCCGGACGCTCGCCGGCGCGGGATCGGCTCTGCCCTGCTCGATGCCGCTGTGCCGCTATGCCGCGAGCGCGGCGATCGGCAGCCGCTGCTGGTCGTGCCGCGCCAGTCGATCGCAGGCAAGCGTCTGGCGCTGAGCCGCGGCGGGACGCTCGACCATTCAGAGCACCATCTCGTCCTGTCTGGCGAGCCGACCAGTGGACCGCACAAGCAGGAGATCAGCCTTCGGCCGGCGACCGTCGCGGACGTGCCGCTCGTCGTGTCGCTGCTCGAGCAGGGGTTTGGATGGTCGGGGCCGGATGATCTCGGCGATCGCCTGGAGCGGACGGCGCTCATCGAGCTGGGCGGCGCCGTCGTCGGAACGCTGTTCCTGGAACGGGATGACGAGGAGGCCAGCATCTTCGGGTTCGCGGTCGAGCCGTCGTTGCAGGGCCGCGGGATCGGTCGAGCGGCGTTGAGGCACGCCTGCGAGCAGCTCCGCGCGGACGGCGCGCGCCGCATCAGCCTGGACGTCGACGTCGCGAACGACCGTGCGCTGGGCCTCTACACGTCGATCGGCTTCACGCCCGTCACCACAGAGGATTACTTCGCGCTGCCGTTGAGCTGAATCCAACCGGCTCGCGTAGAGGACACTGCTCCGTCCTCGAACGACCAGCCGCGTCGAACTTCACGGCGCCGGCGATAAGGGCTTCCGCATCGGCCTGGCGGATAGCGATAGCGGCAGCTCCGTGCGAGCGGTCGGGGCTCCGGGCCGCGGCGCGGGCACGGTCACCGCGGCCATCCCGCCCCGTCCGATCCGCCGCGCAGCTACAGCGCGGCTCCGCGGCGACCGCTCCAGCCGCGGAATCCACGGCGGAAGAACATGAAACGGGCCAGGAAGAGGAGCGGGATGAGGATCCACAGGCCGCCGGCCACACCGACGATCAGGTGAATGGCGACGATCGCCAGGATGATCGGGACGATCGGGATCATGCGGAGGCAGCCGATCAGGCGCAAGCCGGTGCGGCCGCGCGCCTGGTGCTGGGCCGTATCGTCCGGCAGGTCGCGCGTGAGCTCGGCCAGCTCGCCCACGGTCTTCGCGGCGAAACACCGTTCCAGGCGCTCCTGGAAGTCGTCCTGGTCGAGCCGGCCGTCGGTGTGGTGCTTGCGCAGCCGGTCGGCGGTCGCGTCGCGGTCGGCGTCGCTCGCGCGCAGGTTGGGGTTCCGCATCATCTGGCTGATCGTGTCGTACCCGTACATCGTTGCTCCTTCGGTCTCTGTGGTTCGGTCGCGTGCTCCGGGGAGAAGCATGCTCTCCGGCGGCCGATTTGTCGTCGGGCGAGGGACGGCTTCTGTGCTGCTCCCGGTGTCTGATCGCGGCAGCACGGTGTACTCCCGCCGGCGTATCCGCGGCTGCGCCCGCGAGCCGATGACGGCCCCCGCGGGCCGGGCTATCGTGCGGCTGTGACCTCGTCGGGCTGGATCCGCCGCAGCGACGTCCGTCTCGCCGCGACGTGCGCGCTGATCCAGATCGTCGCCACGGCGGGGGCGGCGCATCACGTGTCGCGCACGCACAGCTGCTGGTGGGCGTCTGCGTGTCGCCCAGCCACGGAGCTTGACGCCGGCGCTTACGCGCTGCTCGCGCTCGGCCCGCTTGCGCTCGTCCTGCGGCGGCGGTACGTGCGCGAGGTGCTCGCGTTCGTATTCGCCGTGACGGCGCTCTACGTCGCGCGGGGCTACCCGATCGGTCCGAACTTCCTGTCCCTCGGCCTCGCGATCGTCTCGGCGATCTTCGCCGGGGAGCGGGTGCTCGCGTGGGCCGCGGTCGGAGCTGGCTGGCTGGTCTTTCTTGGATTGCCGTGGGCGCTTGGGCACTCCGGCGGACCGAAGGTGCTGGCGGCGCTGGCGGTCGCCGCCTGGCTGCTCGTGGCGCTGGCCGGCGCCGAAGGAGTACGCAACCGCCGGGAGCGCTTCGCGGAGGCCAAGCGGGCGCGCGAGCTCCAGGCCCGACGCAGGGCCGACGAGGAGCGGCTGCGCATCGCCCAGGAGCTCCACGACGTGCTCGCGCACAACATCTCGCTCATCAACGTGCAGTCAGGCGTTGCCCTTCACCTGATGGACGAGAAGCCCGAGCAGGCGCGGATCGCGCTGACGGCGATCAACGACGCGAGCGCTGACGCGCTGCGCGAGGTCCGCTCGGTGCTCGGTGTCCTGCGCGGCACCGGCGAGGAGGCGCCCCGGGCGCCGACGGCGGGTCTGGATCGCCTTGATGACCTCGTGACCCACATCACCGCGGCTGGCGTCGGGGTCACGCTTGAGGTGCACGGCGAGCGCCGGCCGCTCCCGGCGAGCATCGATCTGGCAGCGTTCCGGATCGTGCAGGAGGCGCTGACCAACATCGTCCGCCACGCCGGCGCCGGCGCCGCGAACGTCGAGCTGACCTACTCCCCCGACGAGCTGACCGTGCAGGTGGACGACGACGGCCATGGCCCCGGCGCCTCCGGCGGTCGCCACGAGGTGCCGGCGCCGGAGGGCGAGGGCGGTGGCAACGGCATCCCGGGCATGCGCGAGCGCGCGGTCGCGCTCGGCGGCACGTTCGACGCCGGCCCCCGATCCGGCGGCGGCTTCCGCGTTCGCGCGCGGATCCCGGTGCCGGGCGAGTGACCGCCGTGATCCGCGCTCTGTTGGCCGACGATCAAGCGCTGGTGCGCGCCGGGTTCCGCGCGCTCCTGGACGCGCAGGACGGGATCGAGGTGGTCGGTGAGGCGGCGGACGGGCGCGAGGCCGTCGACCTGACGGGCGCGCTCATCCCCGATGTCGTGCTGATGGACATTCGCATGCCGACGCTCGACGGAATCGCCGCCACGCGCGAGATCGCCGCGGACCCCGCGCTGGCCGGCGTCCGGATCGTGATCCTGACCACGTTCGAGCTCGACGAGTACGTGTTCGACGCGATCCGAGCCGGGGCAGCTGGCTTCCTGGTCAAGGACACTAAGCCGAGCGAGCTGATCGAGGCGGTGCGGGTAGTGGCCGCCGGCGAGTCGCTCCTGTCGCCGTCAGTCACCCGCCGGCTGATCGGCGAGTTCGCCGCGCGCGCCAAGAAGCCGCCCCGCTCAGACGCGCTCGAGGAGCTGACCGACCGCGAGCGCGAGGTAATGGCGCTCGCCGCCGCCGGCCTGTCGAACGACCAGATCGCCGACCGCCTCGTCGTGAGCTCCGCCACGGCCAAGACGCACGTGAGCCGGGCGATGATCAAGCTCGGCGCCCGGGACCGCGCCCAGCTCGTCGTGATCGCCTACGAGTCCGGCCTGGTGCGACCCGGCTGGTCCGAGTGACTTGCGCGCGGGAGCTGCTCGTCGACTTCTTCTACGCGCGCGCCCGCTCGGGCCGCGCGAACGCGCGTTGCGTCCGCGACGTTCTCACCGCGGGACTGCGCGTTGAAGAAGCGCGAATAGCGCCGTGAAGTGCCGCTCGGCGGCCGCTTCGTTGTAGGCGCCCATGTCGGACATCGTGTAGCCGTGCTGCGCACCCTCGTAGAGCTCGGTCGTGTGGCGCACGTCAGCGTCGTCCATCGCCTGGTCGAGCGTCGCGATGTTCTCCGGAGTCATGCTCTGGTCCTGATCGGCGTGACCCCAGTAGACCTCCCCGCGGACACGGGGCGCGAGCAGGTGAGGGCTGTCCTCCTCGTCGGTGACCATTCGACCGGTGTGAAAGCCGCCGAGCGCGGCGACACGATCAGGGTGGGCGGCGGCGACCGTCCAGCCGAGCCGGCCGCCGAAGCAGTAGCCGGTGATCCCGACGGGTCCGTCGGTGAGCTCCCCGAGCGTGTCCAGGTAAGCGCCACCGTCCGCCGCCACGGCGTCGGGGGTGAGCGCGCCCATCAGCGGACCGAGCGACTGAAAGAACCTTCCGCGAGAGTCGGGATCGTGGAGGTCCGGGGTCTCCCACAGCGGAGCGCGGCCGCCCCGGTAAAACACGTTCGGAGCGAGCACCACATAGCCCTGGGCGGCAATTCGATCCGCCATCTCCTCGATCCGCGGGCGCAGCCCGATCGCATCGATAACGAACAGGACGCCAGGATGCGCCCCGTCGCCAGCGGGCTTGGTGAGGTAGCAATCGGCGACCCCGTCCGGGGTCGTCACGTCGATAGTTGAGCCGTTCATCGCTCCAGCTTCGCAGGTCTGGCGGGGCGGCGACCCTTGCGCAGCAGTCGGGCTTGGTCGGTACGTGTTCGTCGCTGTCAGGTGGGCGCTAGCTCGTCGACGGCCGTGCTGCGGGGCCGATACTCCTGGGCCGCGTCGAGCGGTTGAGCAACGAACTGGGCGGCCGCACAGTCCTCGGCGCGCACGTGCCGTCTCGGGCGGCGAAAGGCGATCAGTCCCATGATCCCGCCGCAGGCGACCAACCCGGCCGCGATTCCCATCCCGATATGGAACGCGCGGACCGATGCGGATCTGACCGCGGCCGCCGCGGGCACTCCGACCTTCGCGGGGTCTACCCGGGCCAGCGTCTCACGGCTTGCCTGAACAAGCGCGGTGTGTGCGGCGCGCGGTACGTTCACGCCTTCGAGGCGCGTGTCGAGTGTCGAACCGAAAGCGCTCGCCATCACCGCGCCGATCGCGGCGACGCCGAGAAGCCAGGAGACCCTCGAGATCGCGTTGTTGACGCCCGACGCGATGCCGGCGTTCGACTCGTCGGCGCTCGCGAGCACCGTCGCTGTTAGCGGTGCGAATGTCGCGGTGAGTCCGCATGAGAGGAATAACCAGCCGGGCAGCAGGTCGGTCGCGTAGTCGAACGGCACCTGGAGTTTCGTCAGAAGGAGGAGCCCAACGGCGGCGACGAGCGGCCCGAGACCGATGAACAAATGTGCGCCGAAGCGGTCGGCGAGGCGCCCGACGCGCTTCGAGAACAGGAACATGATCACGGAGGCCGGCAGTACCGCCAAACCCGCTTGCAGCGCGCTGTAGCCGGCCACCTGCTGGAGGAACAGCACCACGAAGAAGAAGACGACGCCGAACCCGCAGTACATGACGAACGTCTGGGCGTTGCCGATCGCGAAGTTGCGGCGTTTGAACAGCTCGAGCGGCAGCATCGGATGCTCCGCGCGGCGCTCGTGTACGACGAACCCAGCCAGCAACGCGAGGCCCGCGAGCCCGCTGCCCGCCACATCAGCACTCGCCCAACCGGCGCTCGGTTCGCGGATCAGCGCCACGAGCACGCCGGCGAGCCCGAACAGGGCGAGCGCGCCGCCGAGCCAGTCGACCTCCACGCGCGCCTCTCCCGCCCCGCGGGCGGGGACTGCTCGGAGCACGAGCAGCAAAGTCAGCGCAGCGAGCGGAACATTGAGCGCGAAGATCAGCCGCCACGACGCAGCGATTACGAGGTAGCCACCCAGCAACGGTCCCAACACCGTCGCGATCGAGGACCAGGCGGTCCAGGACCCAATCGCCCCACCGCGCTCGCGAACGGGAAACGCCGCCACGATCACCGCAAGCGCACTAGGCGTGAGCAGCGCCCCGAACACCCCCTGAAGCACGCGGGCTCCGATCAACAAGTCGATATTCGGCGCGACCGAGCACAACGCCGACACAAGACCGAAGCCGGCGACGCCAATCGAGAAGACCCGGCGCTCGCCGAACACGTCACCAAGCGACCCTCCGATCAGGATCAAGGATCCGAGCGCAAGCAAGTATCCGGTCGAGATCCACTGCTGCCCCGCGAGGCCCCCGCCGAAGTCGCGACGGATCGCCGGCAGCGCGACGCTGACCACCGTCGCGTCGAGCGCCACCACCGACGATCCCATGATCGCCGCCAGCAGCACCAGGCGCTTGTCGCGCTCGCTGCTGAGCGGCGGCGTGTGAGCGGTCGGGTCTGTATCCAAGCTGCTCACTCGACATCGTTCGGTTGGGTCATGCTCAACCGCCGGGCGAGTCGGGGCTTGGCAGGGATCCTTGCTCGAGAATGTTGCGATAGACGCTTTCGAGCGCCTCGGTCATTCGATCTAGGAGTTCATCGGGCAGTCCCTGGAAGAAGAGCCGTCGCACGAGCTCGGCGTGGCCCGCGGTGGCCTCCCTGAATGCCTGGCGCCCCTTCGCAGTAAGGATCACCTCGGTCGCCCGTCTGTCCTCGGGGGCGAGCCTGCTGCTGACCAGGCCGCGCGCTGCCATACGGCGGATCTGGTGCGAGGCCCGGCTGCGCTCCCAGCCGATCTCCGCCGCCAGCGGCTGAATCCGCAACTTGTTCCCGTCGGCGCGTCGTAGGGCGCTGAGGACGTGGTAGTCGGCGAGCGAGAGCTCGCTGTCCGTCAGCAGCTCGTGGTTCATCTCATAGGTGAGGCGGAGATAGATCCGCATGTACACGAGCCAGGCGCGTTGCTCCCGCCCGCTCAATCCCATCCCGGGGAGTGGGCCGGTTTTGCGATTCGTCGCCATCAGGGGACTCAGCGGACTCGTGCCCCCGGCCGAGGGCCGGCGGATGGTAATCATCGCCGATGCCCCGGATCGCGTCAGCCGAGCCAGGGGAGCTGAAGCGCGCCCAGCTGATTGGCGAAGGCCGCCATGTCGTCCGCCGCCCACTCTTCGCTGATCTTGCCGTCGTCCTCGACGCGGTAGATGTCGACCGCATCCCAGCGCACCGGCTTGCCGGTGGCCGGGATACCGAGCAGGTCGCCCCGCTGGGTCGCGCTCACGACGAGCCGCATCACCACGAGGTCGTCGCTCGCGACGATGTCCTGCTCGACCGCGTTCAGGTCGGGGAGGGCGCCGATGAAGCTGCGGAGCAGCCCGGTCACGTTCTCGGCGCCGCTGATCGTCCCGAGCGAGCCGCCGTGCCACGTCATCCGCGGCGTGAAGTACTCGATCGCGAGCTCCGGCTGGTGCTCGTTGAAGACCCGGCCCACGAACTCTCGCGCGATCGCGACCTTCCCCTCAGTGCTCGACGCCTCGCCCATTCCATTTCCTTTCTCACGCGGGTTGCGATGGTTGAAAGGGATATTACGTGATATGTCATGTAATCAAGCCGCGGCGCCCCCCGAAGGACTCAGGCCGGAACCCCGCAGGCTCGAAAGGTCAGCGCTCGGCGACTGCTTCCCGGATGGCGGGCACGACTTCGTGTGCCCAGAGGTTCAGGGTCGTGTCGCTGATGCTTTCGCCGGGACGGACTATGTAGACGAAAGCGCCGGCGCCGTGTTCAAGGACGGCGAAAGTGAGCTCCTCGACCCACTGCGTCACTCCGCCACCGATCCACCGGCCCTCGTCGTTCCGGGTCGCCGGTAACGGATCCACGGCAATGCGCCCTGTCACGAGGTAGATGGTGTCGATGTCAACAGGGCTTCTCCCTGCCGAGGCAGCCGCTTCGTCGATGATCGGCCGTGACTCGGCAACCAGCGTGCTTCGCCAGTCGGCGGCGTGTGGTGGTACCCATCCGTCCGCGTGTCGGCCGGTCACCGCAAGGCCCTTCGGGCCACCGGATCCGATCCAGATCGGTGGCGTTGGTGCGGCCGCTGGAGTCAGCTCGGCGACGTTGTAGAACTCGCCGTCGAACGTGACCGGATCGCCGCCGCCGGAGAGCGCCCGCACGACCATGATCGCCTCTTCCAGCGCTCGTATTCGGGCTCCGGGCGACAGGCGAGGGACACCGAGGGCGACGATCTCCTCCTCCATCCCGCCCGCACCGATTCCGAGAACGACACGACCGCGAGAGACCGCAGACAGTCCCGTGACAGTCCGGGCGAGTATCGGAGCGGGACGGCTCAGCAGGTTCGTCATGATCACCGCTCCGGTGACGTTGCTGGTTGCGCCCAGAACGAACCCCAGCGCGGCGTAGGCGTCGACGCGCTCGGCGAAGTAGGGATGGTCGCCGACGCTGACGAGGTCGAGACCCGCCTCGTCGGCTAGGCGGGCGTGCCCGAGCATCGTGCTCACCTGGTGTACGCCGGTCTCCAGCCCGACGCCGAAGAGGACTTTGTGGTTCGGGCTCATGGGACGTACAACGTACGTCACGTACATCGTACTTGTCAAGTAGAGTTCGGTCCGCAATGCCTCTCACCGACGGTCCAACACCGAAGACCCCCTCTGTCCGTCATCGCTCGACTCGTGGCCGCCCCGCAAAGGCACCGCTCAGCGAGGACGCGGTCGTCGACGCGGCCCTGGCGATCCTGAAGTCGAAGGGTCCGGAGGCAGTCACGATGCGCCGGGTCGCAGCCGCGCTGGATACGGGAGCTATGTCGCTCTACGTCTACGTGTCCGGCCGCGAGGGCCTGCTGCAGGCGATGCTGGACCGCGTCACCGCCACGATCGAACTCGAGCCCCCGGACCCTTCACGTTGGCGTGCTCAGCTGCACTCGCTGCTTCAGCGCACGCACCAAGCACTGACCGCTCATCCAGGGATCGCCGCGATGACCCTGCCCAATCCACCCACGACCGAGGCGGTTCTGCTTCTGACTGAGAACCTCCTGGGAATCCTGCTCGCCGGCGGCCTTGACCCCCAAGACGCCGCCTGGGCTTGCGACATCTTCGTGTTGTTGGTGACGGGCGTCGCTCGTGAGGACGATGTGCGGCGCCCTCGCGGGCGCAGCGACGGCGGCGACCGACAAGACCAGGTCGACAAGGTCTACAAGACCTTCGCCGGCCTAGCGCCCGACCGGTTCCCTCTGATCGCCGCCCACGCCGGGCAGATGGTCGCCGGCGATGGTGACGAGCGATTTCGCTTCGCCATCGACGTCGTTATCGACGGCGTCCTCGCCCGAGCAGCCCGTTAGTAACCCGCTGACTGCGGATCGCGACGTGTCAGGCGAGAGCCGGGAGGGCGCGTGGGCTCGGTTGGCCGTAGTGGCCTGGTGGGTCCGAACGGCTGGCGCGTTGGCCCGTCGCGAAATCACCTCGAACCCGCTCGGCGGCTGGATCTGCCCTCAGCCCGGTCGCGAAGTCGCCGGGCGGCATCAGCGGCGATGTGCTCCTCGTGCCCGTCGCGAAGTCGCCGCGCACACCAGCGTCTGAGCCGAAAGCTCTGAGGCCGGCTCCGAAGTCACCATGAAGCGAGACGCTTGGCCGCTTCGGGATGCTTCGGCCGTCGCCAACAGTGAGCGTGCCCGGCGAGGACAGTGCATGTGCATCCATTTCAATTACCTCCGCATTGGGGACTAACTTGTAGATTCCGAATGTCAAACCTGTCGACCACCTGTCTGTAGCCGCCGTTTCCTGAGTGAGCGTTGGCTGTGGATATTGCGAGGAACATTCCGGCCTGGCACTTCGTCACAGCGGTGGGCGAGCCATTCCGGCACGCGCGTCGGTCAGGGTGGCCCGGAGCTCGTCGGTCGAGAGGTTGGGGTTGTAGAGCGGGCTGCAGCCGTTGGTGAGCAGTTCGCGTATGAGCGCGACGCTCGTGGGGTCGGGGGCGGGCGCATGCTCCAACTCGCGAGCGAGGTCGAGCATCTCGGTGCGCACCACCGAGACACGGTCGCGCAGCACCAGGCAACAGTCGAACCGGTATGGGGGTTGGTTGGGGTTCGCCGCGCGTCGCAGCCCGCCGGCGAGCGCGCGGCGGGTGCGGGTACTGGCCAGGCGCTTGCGCTTGCCGGCGAGGTCAGGCAGTCGCGCGAGCTCAGGGAAGATCGTGAGCGCCGCCAGGCGGCGCTCACGCACTACGTGGCACCCCAGGGCGACGGTCACCGCGCAGACCGCGCACGCCGCGATCGTGATCTCGTAGCGGACGTGCCAGGCAACCGCGAACGGCAGGAGCGCCCCCATCACGATCGCGGTCGCAACGCTTGCGCTGCGCCAGTTGCGGACCACGTCGAGACCACTCTGGACGGTCTGGAGCTCGGCCGGCCGGCGGGAGCGAAAGCTCGGAGGTGAGGCCGGCGTGCGTTGGGTCGACATATTGCTTTCGCTGTTGATCGCCCGGACCTGGATGACCGATCTGGCCTGCATCGTTCGGCTGGTCCTGTGGCACGCGAGAAGCTACGGGCGTGCCGCACGACGCACATCAGGGGGATTGACACACTTCTGAGCGTCAATGGTCGGTGTCGCGCCTCTGGCCGATACTCAGACCTGAGTACAGTTCGTTTCTCGGGCGCCCCGCGTGCACGACCTTCCACCCTCCCTTCGCCTGTCTTCGCCGTTTCCGTTCGTCGGGCGGTCTATCGAGTTGCAACGCCTCCGGACGCTGATGCCAAGAGCGGGCGGAGAAGGCCCCCGCGTGGTGCTCCTTGGCGGCGAGCCTGGGTCGGGCAAGAGTCGCCTGGTGCGCGAGTTTGCCTGTGAGGTAGCCCGGGATGGTGCGCTGGTGCTTTACGGCGCCGGCGACGCCGTCGCGCGCACCCCGTATGGCCCGTTCACACAAGCCTTCGAGCATCTCGCGCGGGTCGTTGACCCGGTGGAGCTGCGCAGCGCGCTCGGCCGCGGGGGCGGGGCGCTCACTCGCCTGCTTCCAGATCTGTCAGCCAGCCTTGGTCAGCCGGCTGAGCCGGCGAACGCCGATCCGGATACCGAGCGCCACCGACTCCACACCGCGGTTACCGACCTGCTCGACGACGTCGGAGGCCGTCATAGGATCGTGCTCGTCATCGACGACGCGCAGTGGGCCGACGCGCCGACCCTGCTTCTGCTGCGCCACCTGACGCATGCGGCGGGTGGGCCGGTTCTTCTGTTCGCGACCTTCCGCGAGGAGGAGGCCGGCATGCCTGAAGCACTGGCCCAGACCCTGGCGGATCTTCGCCGGTCCGACGACGTTGTCCGCATGCGTCTCGCCGGGCTTTCGGGCGATGAGGTGATCGAGTTCGTAGAGCGCGCCGGCGAGGGTCGGTCGGGCACCGCGTTGCCCGAGCTGGCAGACACGATCAGTCAGCTCACCGACGGCAATCCATTCCTCGTGTGTGAGCTGTGGCGTGCGCTAATGGAAACCAATGTGCTCGACGTGAGTGGCGGAGTGATACGAATCACCCGTCCAATCGCGACACTGGGGACGCCTGAAAGCGTCCGCGAGGTCGTCAGCGAACGACTGTCGCGGCTGGCGTCGCCTACGGGTGTGCTCCTCGATCTTGCGGCCACGGTGGGGCCCGAGTTCGAGCTCGACATCGTCCGGCGCGGCACCCGGCTGGACGAGGCCGAGCTTCGCTGCGCGCTTGACGAGGCGGTCCGCAGCGGGATCATCGAGGAACTGCCAGAGCGCACGCTGGTCTACCGGTTCACGCACGAGCTGGTCCGCCGTGCGGTCTACGATCGGCTCACCGGGATACGCCGCGCCGAGCTTCACCTGCGAGTCGGAGAGTGCCTTGAAACTACCGACACGCGGTCCCCCGGCGCTCTCGCTGAACTCGCGCGTCATTTCGCTGCTGCCGCCCCCCTTGGCGAATCCGAGCGTGCGATCCAATACAGCGTCCTTGCCGCCCGCGCCGCGGTTGACGCGCTCGCCTTCGATCAGGCGGCAGAGCTTCTGAGCGCCGCGCTCGAGTTGGGGATGGACGAACCAGCGCGTCGGGCCGAGCTGCTCATCGAACTCGGCTCCGCAAGACAGCGGGCGGGCAGGGCGCTGGACGCGTTGGACGCCCTTCGTTCCGCTGCGAACCTAGCTCGCGAGCTAGGCAACGCGGATCTCTTCGCTCAGGCTGCGATTGGCTATGAGGCGGCATGCTGGGCCCCGATGATGATCGACCAAGGCGCCGCCGAACTGCTGGAAGAGGCGGCGGCGATGGTCGGCGCGGAGCGGTCCGACCTACGCGTCGGGATTCTGAGCGGGCTCGCCCGCGCTCTCGGCCTCCGGGGCGACGAGACGCTCGGCGTGATTGTGCGGGCGGAGGCCATCGAGCTCGCTCGGCGGTTGGGCGACCGGACTGGACTCGCCACCGCGCTGATGCGGTCATATTGGTCGCACGGGGCCAGCCTGAGCCAGACGCCCGAGATGCTGGCCGAGGCCAAGCAATTGGGCGAGGAGCTTGGCAACGTGGAGATTCGAGTCGAGGCGATGGCATGGCGCGTCCCGGTGTTCATGGCGCTCGCCGAGATCGCGTCCGCCCGCCGCGAGGAGGCCGCGCTGCGAGAGACAGCAGCGGCTACCGGCCAGCCACTATTCATCTACTTGGCCGAGCAGTTCGGTTCCGCGATCGCGCTGGCCGATGGTCGCCTCGATGAGGCGGAGGTGATGGCGTCGCGCTCGTATGAAGCGGGGCAGTTGCTGACCGGTCGCGACGCGTCGGGTGCGTACGGCGTCCAGATGTTCAGCCTTCGCCGCGAGCAGGGGCGCCTGGCGGAGCTCGCCCCGGTTCTGCGGATACTCACCGCGCGCGACCCCGGCCACGGACCATGGCGACCGGGACTCGTGGCGCTGCTCGTCGAGCTCGGGATGGAGGCAGAGGCAAGACGAGAGCTCGCGCGGATGATCGATGAAGGACTGGATCAGTTTCGCGAGTTGCTGTGGCTGGCCTCGCTTACATACATAGCCGACGCCTGCGCCGTGATTGGAGACGAGACCGCGGCGGCACTCGTGTACCACGAACTCGAGCCGCTCGCCGGAACGAATGTGATGATCGGCCAGCTGGTCGCCTATTACGGCCCCGTCGACCGCTACCTGGGGATGCTCGCGACTAGCCTGCGCGAGTGGGAGCGCGCGAAGGAACACTTCGAGCATGCGATGGCGCGATGTCGGCAAATGAAGACGTCGACCTGGCTCGCCCACACTGAATACGAGTACGCGCGCTTGCTCATTGCATGCGGCAGCCGAGAACCGCAGGAAATCGCCGGACTGCTAGGCGACGCCGACCGACTCGCGACCGAAATCGGGTTGACATCACTGCAAGGCCGGATCAAAGCTCTCGCAGCGCCGCGTCTCCCTGCGAGCCTCCCGGACGGGTTGTCCCCGCGCGAGGCGCAGATCCTCCGCCTCGTCGCCCGCGGACTCACCAATCGCGAGATCGGAACGACCCTATTCATCAGCGAGCACACGGCCGCAAAGCACATCAGCAACATCCTGACCAAAACCGGATGCGCGAACCGCACCGATGCGACGTCCTATTCGCACCGGCATGCGCTTGCCGACGAATAGACATCCCGATACAGTCGACGACCGTGCCGCTATACATGATCGAGCGGGCGTTCGCCGAACAGCTCGAGCTCACAAGTGACGACATCCAGCTTGTCGAGCAGATCAACGCCGACGAGGACGTCCGCTGGGTGTTTTCGTTTCTGAGCGCCGACCGCCGACACACCTACTGCCTCTACGAAGCGCCGTCCGCCGATGCCATCAAGGCGGCCGCTCAGCGAGCCAACATTCCAGCTGACGCTGTCATCGAAGTCGAAGCACAGACGCTCGGAGTGCCGGGCCGCGCGCAGGCCTGGGCAGCAGCGCAGCCTGGCGCATAGCCGGCGCACGCCCCTCTGAGCACACCGGAACCGCCTTAGAACTCCTGCTCACGGCGCACTACGACCCCAGCCGAACCTCGATCCCGTCGGCCTGCTGCTGCCCGGAGCGGTCTAGAGCTCGGCGATCCGGCGCTCGAGGAAGCGCCGCTCGCGCGCCGAGCGTGCCAGGGCGAGCGCGCGTTCGAACGCTTCGCGCGCCTCATCGGTCCGGCCGAGCCGGCGCAGCAACTCGCCGTGCGTCGAGTGCAGGTACTGGTAGTCCCGGAGCGCGAGCTGCTCGACGATCTCGAGCGCCTGCTCGGTCGACCCGGCCTGGGCGACTGCGACCGCGCGGTTCAGTTCCACCACTGGAGAGTGCGTGATCTGCGCGAGCTGGCCGTACAGCACGGCGACCTCGTTCCAGTCGATTCGCTCCTCGGCCTGGAGCGACGCGATCGCGGCCTGAATCACGTACGGTCCGCGGCCGCGCAGCGCGAGAGCGCGCTCGAGCGCGGTGCGCCCGGCGGCTATTTCATCCGCGTCCCACAGCGTCCGATCCTGGTCCTCGAGCAATACCAGCTCGTCGCCGGAGAACCGCGCCTTGCGTCGCGCGTGATGGATCTGCATAAGCGCCAGCAGTCCGTGCACCTCCGGCTCGTCGGGCATCAGCGCGGCGAGCACACGCCCCAGCCTGATCGCCTCGCGAGCGAGGTCGATGCGGGTGGGCGCGTCCGAGTAGCCCTCGTTGAAGATCAGGTACACGACCGCCAGCACCGCGTTCAGCCGGTCTGGCAGCCGATGCTCGGCCGGGACGGCGAACGGAATCCCGGTCGCCTTGATCTTCGCCTTCGCGCGCGATAAGCGCCGCTTCATCGTCTCCTCGGAGACCAAGAACGCCCGCGCGATCTCGTCTGTCGTCAGCCCACCGAGCGCCCGCAGCGTGAGCGCAACCTGCGCCTCGAGGGCCAGCGCGGGATGGCAGCAGGTGAAGATCAGCTCGAGCCGCTCGTCCTCGATCACCGTATCGTCAAGCTCGTCCATCGTCACTTCGGGCACCTCCAGCTGCCGGGCCTTTGCGGCCAGCGTCCGCTCGCGCCGGATCCAGTCGAGCGCCCGGTTGCGCGCGGTGACCGTCAGCCAGGCGCCGGGGTTGGCCGGGACTCCGTCGCGGGGCCAGCGCTCCGCGGCGACCGCGAACGCCTCCTGGGCGGCCTCCTCGGCGAGATCGAAATCGCCGAGGAAACCAACCAGCGAGGCCAAGACCCGCCCCCACTCGTCCCGGAAAACGTTTTCCAGCAGCGCTAGCGCTCCACCAACGCCATGTAGCCGCCGAACGCCTTGTAGCCGGGCTTCTCGTGGGTCAACATGGCGTACTTCATCTGGAACCTCCTGCTGAGGAGCGGATTGTCCCCCGAACGACGAACGGACGCACGCCGAGGGGACAGTGCTCAGGCCGGTGTGGTGTGGCTCACGCGGGTGCCGATGCCGCTCGCGAGCGGGTCGCCGGGATAGTCGTAGAACCGGCCGGGCGCCGAGGTCTCGCGTCCGTAGCCGATGCCCAGGCTTTCGAGTTCCTGGCGGACGCCGTCGATGGTCGGCCAGTCGAAGTTCTCGAACCCGACGTCGTTCGGAACACCAACGTCCTTGCCGAGCTCGCCTTGGGCGAAGCGGACGAGAGCCCGGTGCACCGCCTCGGTCCCCATCGCCTCGGCGCACAGCCTGGCGCCGAAGGCCTCCCCGCCGCGGGCGAATGCGCTGACGCCGATCAGGTAGAGACTGATCTCGACTGTTTCGACTATCTCGAGCGTCGAGAACAGGCCGACGCCGCCGTTGTCGAAGGCCGCGTCAGGGAACCAGTACCTCGTCGTGAGTGCGTGACCGCCGGCGTCCTTGAGCGCCTCGACGTGGTGGTACTCCTGCGTGACCGCGTTGCGCAGGACGGGCAGGAAGGCTTCGGATGGCGTTCCGGGGGCGTTCTGGATCGCGGCGCTGACGAACGTGACACCGAGTTGCTCTTCGGTAACGAGGAAGTCCAGGACCTCGCGCTTGCTCTGGCCGTCGATGGCTGCTCCTCCGTCGAGCAGGGCTGACGCCTGATCTTCGGCGTCCTGGACGGCGAACTGCTCGTGGCGGTACGGACCGGGTGCGGGGCGTTGGTTGTGCATTGGTGGCCTCCTTGGAGGGCTGAATGGGAACGAAACGCCACGCTACGGACGACCTGGTGCCGATGGCTGGAGAAATGACTGCAGTGTCGTTTCGCCCCGCGGCCGGGTTAGTCGTCAGCCGTGGCGGCGACCCGGGCGAGTTGCGATCGGGACGAGACGCCCAGCTTGGGGAACATCCGGTAAAGGTGGCTGGCGACGGTGCGGTGCGAGAGGTACAGGCGCCGGCCGATGTCCCGGTTGGACAGCCCCTCGGCCACGAGCTTGCCGATCTGCGTCTCCTGCGGAGTGAGTTGATACCAGCCGTCCGCGGGGCGCCGTGTGCTGTCCTCCCCGGCCGCTCGGAGCTCTCGGCGCGCTTGTTCGGCCCAGCCTTGTGCCCCTAGCCGCTCGAACGTTTCGCGTGACGCGCGCAGCGGTGCTCGAGCGTCGACGATTCGGCGCTGACGACGGAGCCACGCGCCGTAGCTCAGCTGCACACGCGCGTGGGTGAATGGCGAGTCGCCGAGCTCGGGAGCGAGCGCGGCGACGTACAGCGGTTCAGCGGCTGATGGGTCTGCGAGCAGCGCGCGGGCGTAGCGCAGCTCGATGTGCACGCCAGTCGATGGGGTGTTCGCGGCGAGCGCTTCGAGCTTGGCGAGCTCGGCCGCCGCTCGGTCGCGCTGCCCGCTTGCCAGGGCCGACTCAGCCAGGTTGCCGATCGCCCAGCACGTCTGCATCCGCTGGTAGGCCGGGTCAGTGGGCTGGTAGATGCGCCACAGGTGCTCGAACGCCTCGAGCGGACGGCCGGCGCCGGCGGCGATCATCGCCCGCGCGTTCTGGATCAATGCCGTCGTGACATTGCTCCCGGTCGCCTGTGACAGATCCTCCGCCTCAACCGTCAGACGGCTGCTGAGATCGGAGTCGCCGCGCATCGCCGCCAGCATGGCCTGCGCCGCAAGTGCGTCCGCCCTGAGCCTCGGCTGTCGCGTCTCTTCGGCCAGGCGCGCAGCCTCCTCGGCCGCGGCGATCGACACGCGCCAATGGCTGCGCCGGAGCGCTGCCCACGCCTGAAGTCCGAGAACCTGCGCCAGCTGAACAAGTCGTGCCTGCTCGCGCAGGCCGTCAGCGGCTCCCGCGCACAACGCCTCGGCCCTCTCGAATGCCCCGACGCACGCTGCTGCTCGCGCGAGCAGATGCAACCCGTCGGCGTCCGCTGCGCGCGTCACTCCCGGGCGATCGAGCAACGCGATGATCTCCCCACCATGGTCGAGCGGAGACGCATACGCGCGGATCGCCAGGCGACGCGGATCCGCGACGTCGATCGCGGCTCTGTCGACTGCAGCAATCACGCGCTGCCCTTGCGCCGGGCCTAGATCCGTCGTCCAGCACCGCAACGCTGCACGGCCGAGCAAGCGCAGCGCAAGATCGAGATCCCCACCGCGAACCGCAGCGTCGGCGGACTCGATGAGCGCATCCACCCGTTCAGCGCCACCGACCACACGCTCGTCGGAGAGTTCGCGAACCCACTCGAGCAGCGGACGATCGGAGGCCTCGACCGAGGCCGTCCTGAGCAGTTGTTCGCCGAGGTCGGCCTCGCCTAGTTCGAAGGCCAACTCGGACGCGCGAAGCACTCGCCTTCCCGCGTTCGCCGACACGCCGCTGAGCTCGGCCGAGCGCCGGAACGCCGCCACCGCGGTATCGATCGCCCCCATCCGATAAGCCCGTTCTGCTGCCTCCTCGAGAGCGGCGGCGATCGCCTCGTCGGGGCCGACGATTGACGCTGCTTGATGCCACACCCTTCGACTCGGCTGGTCCACGAGGACCTCGGCCAGCGCCGCATGTGCACCCTGCCGCCTACTCATCGACGCAGACCGATGAATCGCTGAGCGGATGAGCGGGTGGCGGAAGCGAACAGCCGTCTGATCGAGCACGATCAGTTCGGCAGACATCGCGACGCCGAGATCGTGAACACTCGCGTCGTGGCCCAGACCGGCTGCTGCGCTGAGGATCTCGGCGACGCCGTCCGAGTCGTTGATGGCTGCCAGAAGCAGCAAATCGCTCACGATCGTAGGCAGCTCTTCCACTCGAGCTGCGAACGCCCGCTCCAGACGATCAGTCATCGGCAGCTCGCCACCCAACAGTGCCCCTTGCGAAAACGAGTCACCCACCGCTTTGGGCAGCTCGATCAGAGCAAGCGGATTGCCGCCGGCTGCCTCGAGCACGACCGCGCGTCTCGCCGACGGCAGCCCCGGAGAGTTGGCATCGAGGACTGCTTCGGACGCGGCGCCGTCAAGCTCTGCCAAATGCAGCTCAGGTAGCCCGGTATGCGCCAATGGGTCGCCATAGCCCTCGCGGCCAGCCGCGAGCAGCACCACCGGATCGGACTCGAGCCGCCGAGCGACGAACCCCAACACCTCAGCGGTCACGCGATCGAGCCATTGAGTGTCGTCTACGAGAACGAGGACAGGCGCCGTCGCGCCAGCTTCGGCCAGGAGATCAAGCGCCGCGAGAGCCACCAAAAACTGACCCGGTGCCGGCCCATCCACCAGGCCAAACGCGCGGAGCAGCGCAACACGTTGCGAGAGGAACAATCGACTCGTGTCGCCCATGATGGGTCGCAGCAGCTTGTGAAGCGCTGCGAACGGCAAGCGTCGCTCAGAAGGCGCCCCGCCGGTCCGCAGCACACGCCACCCGCGCTCGGACAACTCGTCGCCGGCCGCCTCGAGCAACGCAGACTTGCCTAGACCCGGCGCACCCCAGATGACCAGACTGCTCCCGCCGCGCACATGGGTATCCGCCGCGAGCCGGCGGATCGCCTCGAGCTCGTCATCGCGCCCCACCAATGCCCCGGCTCCGGCCACGAGCCCACATCATCACATTTTCGGCGCGTGCGCCGGCACGAGCGCTTCGAGACCTGGGTTCAGTTGCGCGAGAGCGACCGAGCGGTGCGCTCTCGGACGGATGGCACGACCGTCCGAGAGCGCGGGTGCTCGGTTCCGGCGAGTCCCCAGCCCAGTGCAGTCCTGCGGGTTAGACGATGAAGTGCGTGCCGGTGACGGCTTTGAGGATCGCGCTGGCCGGGAGGCCGTTGTCGAACGCGCCGTTGGGGTTGATCGCCTTGTTGATGATCGACCCGATCGCCCCGGAGTGGCGCGCCTCGATGGTCACGATCGATGCCGCGGCGAGCAGGATCTTGGCGTCCTTGATGTTCCCTGCCTGTCCGAGGTAGGCGTGGACGCCGGTGTTCTCGAGCACGTACGCGGTTTTCTGGAACGTAGCCTGGTCGGCGGTGGTGCCATGGAAGTTGAACTTCGGCTCCTTGACCGCAGCCTTGCCGAGCGCCTTCTTCAGGAACGCGACGTGCTTGCGCTCGTCGTGCGTGACGACCTTCAGGAAGGCGGCCGTCTTGGGGTCGGTGACCGCGCCCTTGGCGGTGGCCTCGTTGTAGAAGGCGCGCTCGAGGTACTCGAGCGTTAGCGCGAAGTTGAGGATCCCGATGTCCCCCTTGCCGAACGTGGCGGGCGGCCGCCCGCTGGCCAGGGCAGCGTCGGGGATCAGGGCGCTGAGGATGGCTCCGCCGCTGAGCGCGGCTCCGCCGGCGATCGCGCCTTTGCGTAGAAAGCTGAAGCGGGTATCGCCGGTGACTTCTTCGGCACCTTCCCGGATCGCTCCGTCGACATCGACCGCTTCGAGGTTGATCACTTCGAGGTTCATCTCATCCATATGGTGAATGCTCCTTTGGACCCGCGAGGGGTCACCTTCGTTTGTACGCGATGTTCACGTCTACTAATGACTTCGGAAGGGCGCGCGGGGCGGATCACAATCCGCGCCAGGTTGCTGCGCCGAGTTCCGGGGGTCGGTCAGGTCGCGTCGGCGCGAGCCGCTCGGGCTCGCTGGCGACGGTCGGCGATCGAGGCAACGAGCACGCTGGCTTCGAACAGCACGTAGAGCGGCAGCGTCTCGAGCAGCATCGTGATCGCGTCGCCGGGCAGGACAGCAGCAACGCAGCCGCAGGCGAGGAGGGCGTAGCGACGGTTATGCCGGAGCTGGCGAGGGGTGACGATGCCGGCTCGGGTGACGGCGATGATCGCCACCGGGATCTGGAACAGCAACCCCATGGCCAGCAGCGTGGTCGCGGCGAACTTGTAGTACTGGCTGGCTTGGACGAGCACGTTGAACTCGCCGCTGTTGAAGTTTTGAAAGAAGTGCAGTGCCGCCGGTAGGACGACCTCGTAGCCGAACGCGACACCCACGGCGAACAGCACCGGTATCGCGACGGTCACCGGCAGCATTTGCCGGCGATGGGACGGGTCTAATGCCGGCATGAGGAACCCGTAGGCCTGAAGCAGCAGCACGGGTAGCGACAGGATCAGCGCGAAGATCAGCGTGACCGTGACGGTGGTGGTGAACGGCTCGCCGATCCCGAGTGTCACGGGCTTGTCGCCGCGTCGGCGCGGCCGATAGTCGCGAGACGTCGCGCTGGAGGCTTTGCCGAACCTGCGCCAGCGTCGCCGTGACCGCCGGCGCGTGGTTCTGCGCACTGAGCACGCCGGCCACGGTGTCAAGCTGCTTGGCCACGTCGCGGGTGCTCTGCTGGACCGTGTAGGTCGCGCCGAGCGGGCCGTGCCCCGCGCGCACCTGCTGCTGGGTCTGGTGCGCAAGCGGCGCGTTGATCAGGTGGAGCAGCTCGTTGTTCTGCCAGAAGCAGATCCCGAACGCGACCGCGACCGCGAGCAGCGAGACGATCAACCTCGAGCGCAGCTCGTCGAGATGGTCGACGACGCTGAGCTGATCGGCATGACCGATCGGCCGCCAGCGAAGCGGCGAGATGGCATTCGGCATCTGCATCTGGTGGTCCAGGTCCGGCGGCTAGACCGCTGTACCAGCGGGCTCGCGCTCAGCCGGCTGCACCGGACGTTCACCCTGCTCGGTGGCCGAGGCCTGCTGGTCCGGAGTCGGCACGGTGTGCACGGCGAGCGTCGACGGGGGCTCGTCCCCGCTGATCGATTCCTTGAAGCCGCGCAGGCCCGTGCCGAGCGAGCGGCCCATCTCCGGGAGCCGCTTGGCTCCGAACACGAGCAGTAGCAGGATCAGGATGAACGCCAGGTGGATTGGGTTGTCGAGTCCTAACAAGGTTGGCCTTTCCGATCTGTCGAGTTTTTGGCCGACAACGAGTAGTTCGAAGTCGGGCGCGGAGCGGATCACTTTCCGCGATCGGAAAACGTCGCCTGGTGGAGGAGGAAGAATCGAATCATCTCGGCCGACGCGTTGGGACCCTGCGGATCGGTATAGGTCCCGGAGGGATTGCCGCCGTACCACGCGTGCCCCCCGCCGTTGACGATCAAGAACTCGGCGACGGCGACACCGTCGATGCTGTGGTAGGTGGTTCGGCTGTACGGACGGCCGCCGTCGGCGCGTGCCGCAATCGGACCGTCCTGGCTCGTGACGTCGCCGGCCGCGAGCCGGCACTCGATGAGCTTCTCGGCGTTGACAGGAGCCACGGTCGCGTCTTTATCGCCGTGGATGACGATCAGCGGAACCGTCCCGGTTGGGGTCGGCGTTCCTCCCGTTCGCATTGCCGCGAACGCGGACCCGACGTCGTGCGCGGCGCGGTACGCAATGCCGGAGTGCACTCCGACCGCCGCGTAGAGGTCTGGGTAAGTCGCAGCCATGACCGCAGCCATCGCGCCGCCCGCGGACAGCCCGGCGATGTAAACCCGCGCCGGCTCGACTGCCAGGTCCCGCATCACTTCACGGGTGATGCCGGCGATGATCGACGGCTCGCCGGAGCCGGCGCGCTGGTCGGCCGGGGAGAACCAGTTCCAGTAGCCGCCCTGGTTAGCCGCCCTTGACTGCTCCGGGTAGGCGACCAAGAAGGTGTGTCGTTCGGCCAGCTCGTTCATGCCCGTGCCGGCGGCGAAGTCGATCGCGTTCTGGGTGCCGCCGTGGAGCATCACGACAAGCGGGACGGGATCGCCGCGATAGCCGGCGGGAACGTAGACGTCGTAGCTGCGCGTCCCGGCGGTCTCGGTGTGGTGCCGGCGAAGGCTCTCGCCGCCCGAGGCAGGTCGGGCCGCTCTCTCTCCCCCAGAGCGAGCCGCCGGTCGGGCTCCCCGCAGCTCGGGCAGCGCGACGTGAGGTGCGCCGGTCGCTCTGGGATGGGGTTCGCCGGCCATCCCGCCGAGACCGTGCTGCAGCAGCGATGTTGCCTGCGCCAACTGTCCCGCGCGGGTGAGCCGCAGCGCCTCCCCCATCGTCGAATTCCAACTTTCGCTCATCCATGCCCTCTCAGGCTCGTGGTTGGTAACAGTCAAATACATCCGTTCGCCCCCGACCGGACCGGCGCGATGCCACACGCGCCGCCGCGGACTCCGGGGTCGGCTAGGTCGTGCGTGACGCGAGCGCGGCCTTCACCGCCCGCGGCGCGCGAAACGCACCGAGAACCTCGACGGCGCTAATCGTCGCCAGAGCGAGCTCGGGCGAGACGTCGTCGGCGATGGTCGCCAGCCCGAGGACTCGCAGCTGCACCGTGTCGCCCGACGCTCGGACGTTCTCAAGATCGCGACGGCTGTAGTACTGGCTGCCGAGGGTCAACTCGCGCCGGGCCACAGTTCGATCGACAGCGCTCGACCGGCTCTCGAGCTGTCGCCTGATCGCGGTGCGAATGAAGTCCGTCCGATTCGCGAAGAAGCCCTCGTCCACGAGTAGGTCGATCTCGCCCAGATCGACCAGCCCAATGTTGATCGTGATCTTCTCGCTCTTATCGCGCTCAGCCTTGCTTCTCGAAACCGCCTCGTTTGGCTCCATCTCCTCACCATCTTACCACCATCTGAGTGGATGGTGCTAGGATGCCAGCTATGTGGGGGGGAAGGCCACGGCGGACTGGAGGCTTATGCCTGAAGACGAGAAGTCGATCGAGCAACCAGCATTTACGCAGCGCGACCTTCCCGAGTGGGTCAAGTCGCTGGGATTGCCGGCGGCCGCCAACGAGGCGATCGATCGCTACTGGAAGCCAGCATGGGACGCGATCAAGGACACGCTTCCCCTGCTGCCGATTCACGCCGGCCGAGGCGCACTCGGCACCGCCCAGGAGGGCGGCGTATCGGCCGAGAGAATCCGCTTTGAGGCATACGAGGAGCGCACCCCCGGCGCGCGCTGGCAAGCGAACTTCCAGGAGATGTGGCCGGCATACCGGGCCTGGTACCTACGCGACGGGGACAGCGCCCGCCCCGACCTGGCGACCTGCCGCAAACGCCTGCGTCAGCACATGCCCGAGCTCGTAGAGACGTACGAGCGGCTGGTCGAGCTGGCCGCGGGCGACGAGATCGCCGCGCGCTGTCTCTCGCTGTACCGACCGCCGGCTTTCATCGTCGGCTGCTCCCAGGGCGTCTGGACGCGCGGCGAGCCGATGTTGGTGCGTAACTACGATTATCCGGCCGACCGGCTCGAGGGCGTCATCATCAAAACGGACTGGGCCGGTCAACAGATCATCGGGATGAGCGACTGCCTCTGGGGGCTGTTGGACGGTATGAACGACGCGGGGCTCGTGGTCTCGCTGACGTTCGGTGGCCGGCGTGCGGTTGGCGACGGGTTCGCGATCCCGCTGGTCGTGCGGTACCTGCTCGAAACCTGCCAGACCGTGTCACAGGCCCGCGAGACGCTTCAACGGCTTCCAATCAACGCGGCCCAGAACCTGTCGATCCTCGACAGCAGTGGCGAGCACCTGACGGCCTACCTCGCGCCGGATCGTGCCGCTCATTTTGCGAGCACGCCGGCGACGACGAACCATCAGGGAACGATCGACTGGCCCGAGTACGCGCACGCCGTTCGCACCGTCGAGCGCGAACGGCACATACTCGCGCTGCTTGCCACTGACCAGATCACGCCCGCGCGCTTCGCCGACGCCTTCTTGGAGCCCCCTCTGTACAACACCGGCTACACGAGCGGAATGGGCACCCTCTACACAGCGGCATACCTTCCGACGGAAGGCCGCGTCGAGTACCGCTGGCCCGGCCACACGATGCCGCAGTCATTCCACCGGTTCAACCAGGTCCGCCATGTCCAAGTTTTCTCGGACCAACCCCGAGCTGCCTAACCTGCCGGCTGCGACGTTCCCGCGCCGGTGAGCTCGGTCAGGTCACGAAGCAACGCGTCCATCCCGGCGATCTGGTGGAAGGCGCGCTGGCGCCCTGCACCGCCGCCGCGCTTCAATAGCGCTGGGAGCACGTCGAGCTGGTCGCTGCAGTGCAATTCGGGGGCATGGCGGCGCGCGAGCGCGAGTGCCTCCGTGAGCAGCTCGTCGACGGGCCGCAGCCGGCCTTCGGCGTCCGGCAGACGGGCGCTGACACCAAAGCGAGCCGCGCGGAACACGCCCTCATCCAGCACCTCCGCCGGCGGATCGGGCTCGGGACCTGCCTCGGCAGCGTGACGGGCCAGGCAGTGCGTGAGTGCGACCAGCCCGGCGGTGTCCTCCAGCGATGCCTGGGCATCGAGCGCCCTGACCTCGACGGTGCCAAGGCGCGGATGCGGACGCAGCTTCCACCAAAACCAGGTGTAGTCGGGAACGTCCGCGGCCCGCGCCAGCAGCTCCGCGCTGGCGCGGAAATCCCCGAAGTCACGCATCGCGCGCGGCACACCTGAGCGCGGCCAGCCGCGTAGCGTCACCTCGCGCGCCGAGGCGAGACCGGTATCGCGGCCGTGACGGAACGGCGAGTTCGCCGCCAGCGCCTGCAACAGCGGCAGGTGGCGGCGCAAGCCGTTGAACACCCGGATCGCCGTATCAGCGTCCGGCATCCCCACATGGATGTGCAGTCCGCCGACCGGCGTGGCGACCGCATCGCCGAGCAGCTCCCGGATGCGCTCATAGCGCTCCTTGTCGGTGATCTCCGCCTCCCCTTCGATCGCCGACGGATGTGTCCCCGACCCGAGCAGCCCGGCCCCGGTCTCGAGAACCGCCCAGCGCAGGTCACGGAGCTGACCGACCGCCTCGCCGGCGCTGCGGCACACATCCGTGATCAGCTCCATCTGACACGCATGAAGCTCACGCTCGACCGCTCCGTGGACTACGCCGAGCCGATCCTGTACTGCAGTCGACGCGTTCGCCTGACGGCCGGTGATCGGATCAACGAGGAACAGCTCCTCCTCAACGCCGACCGAAAACGGCTCCCCGGAACCGAACGCGTTCTCGATGTGATCGTCTGCACTCAAGTCTCAACCTAGGGAAGCGGTCAATATCGCCCACCGAACGGTGCTGGGCGCGTCCAAACTATCCGAGGACGCGCCCCTCCCAGCATGTTTGAGGGAGCGACCGCGCGTTTTGACAGGTGAAGCTCAGTAGTAGTGTCGGCGCCCGCCGACGGCACGCCCCAAGGAGCCAAGCACCAACAGAATCAACCCGACGACCACGAGGATGACCCCGATCGACCACAAAATTGCAATGTGGGCGATGAAACCGATTATGAGCAGAATGATGCCCAGAGTGATCAATTCGTTCTCCTGACAGTTAAGTGGCGCCGCCCTGACCCGCAATACGTCGAGGAGGGCTCTACCCGTGAGGGCATCAATCCATTCAGACCCGCGCGCACTCACTGACGTAGCAGCTGAGCCGGTCTATTGAATCGATGTACGTACCATGTTCGCAGATGGGGAAGCCGGTCGATCACGAATCGATTTATTTGGCGTTGGGGTTCAGATGATTCGTAGCGTGATTACCGCGACGTCATCCTCGGGACCGTCGGGTGATGTACTCGCGATGACGTCGAGGATGTGGCGTACGGTCGCGGCCGCGGATGCGTGACGGGTGGCCATGATCGGCAGGTTGATGTCGGTAGGTGCCGCGTGGTCCTCGTGCCCGACCGTCGATCTGATCGAGGCGCCGTCGGAGCACAGAATCAGCCGCTCGCCGGGGTGCAGGCGTCGCTCGTGACGTTCGCGCTCCGCCGTTTGCTCCGAGGATCCCAGCGCGCCCTGCGTGCGGCTCTCGAGCTGCTCGGTGGTTCCGTCGGCCGAGGCGATCATCAACGGTGGTCCATCGCAGCTAATCCACGCCAGGCGTGAGGTCGGCGCGCTCCAGCGGGCTATCACCGCGCTCATGGTGAACTCTGCGCCACCGACGTCGCGCACGATTTGGTCCATGCAAAGCGCCGCCTGTTCGAGCGTTGCATCGCTGCGCCGAGCGCTGCGCAGCGCCGCGAGTGCGAGCGCGCCGAGCGCTGTCGACACGGGCCCGCTTCCCTTGGGGTCGGCGATCGCGAGCCACGCTCCGTCATGGTTATCTGCAAAGTCGAACCAGTCACCGCCGCTCTCGTAGGCTGGGACCAGGCTCCCCGCGAGCTCTGCCCCGGTCACGTTCATGATCCGTGGTGGCAGTAAGCCGAGCTGCAGCTCGGCGGCCGGAGACGGCTGTCGGGTGCGCCGGCCGCCCTCGAAGACGTCCGTATAGGCGCTGGTCAGCGTGATCGCCGCGGCACCCTGGCGCGCGAGTTCTCGCAGCGACGCCCCGGGTTGGCGAACGGCGACGAGCACGCCAATCGCGCGGCCACGGACCATCATCGGATAGGGCGCCGAACCCGGGAACTGTTCCGCCAGCCTGCTTTCGAGCACGGCAATGCCATCAGGAGGCATCTCGCCGCCGAGCGCGACAACGTGATCGAGATGCGCTGGAAATTCTCGGGAGCCGGCGATGCGCACGAGGCGAGAGCCATCGATGTCGACCAGGTACAACGCGACCGGCACCCCGGCGGTGCGCTGGCCTTCGGCCACCAACTGCTCGGCGACCAGATGAGGGGGAACCGAGTCGAGCACTTGGATTGCGTCAACGGAAAGTGGTCCCTCACGGCCCAACTGCCCGGGAGGTCGCACGCCGTCGAACTGGGCCGTGTCGGAGCCGGCTGGGGTGACGAACGGCGTTGTCCCGGCCGTTCCATCGACGGCCTGACCCGGGGCTGTCGCCCTTCTGCCCGTAGCGGTCAGCGGTTCAGCGGCCCGCTCGGATAGGGCCTGCTCAAGCTCGTTGCGAGTTGGGAAATAGCGGTAAATCGTCGAGCGGCCAACTCCGGCTGCGTCCGCGATCTCCTGCACGGGAGTCCTGTGATCACGCGACAACGCCGAGGCGGCCGCGTCAAGGATCGCTTCTCGGGTTCGCCGACCGTCGCTTCTAAGCCGTGGGGCTGAATCAGCCCCCGGGTCAGAACTGCCAGCAGGTCCCGGATCGCCGCTCGAGGTGATCTGTGCGCTCATCCCGCCGCTCTCAGAGTTAGACAGTCTGTCGGGGGTGCTCACGGCTGACCTCGCCGCGACAATAAGTACAAGCTAGCATACTAACTGGTACAGCCTCGCCTGCCGCTAGCGCCCGGATTAGGGGTGCTCACGATCCATGTATGACTCCATACATGGACAATGTGAGGCACACGCGTATAATTCGATACATCGCACGTCCGGTAGTGATACAGATGACGAGACAATTTGTCCCAACAAGCGGGCATCCCGATCTCAGATCTGCGCCGGACCTGAGGCAGTAAACCGCGAAGGCGGGTCTTGATCTTCGGCGGCCACGGCTTCGCACAGCATCCACCCACCGGAGCCGTTGCTACCGCGGGTCGGCGGTAGAACGAGGCATGTTGACGAGCGGCCCGCAACGACCCGCTCGGCCCGCGGCGTCGACTCCGAGACGCGCGAGGGAAGTCACGTCGCTCTCGTTCCGGAGACAAGCAGCGAAAACTAATCATCGATTCAAACCAAGGAGCAACCGCATGTCTGACAAGCACGTAGACGAAGGCAAGGGCCGCGTCAAGGAAGCCGCCGGCAGCCTCACCGGCGATCGCAGCCTCAAGAACGAGGGCAAGGTCGACCAGGGCAAAGCCACAATCAAAGACAAGGTCGACAAAGTCGTAGACGCGCTCAGCGGACGTAACAAGAGGTAGCAGTCAGCCAATCCCCAATCCAACACGACCAAGGCGTGGGAGGTCCGGTCGGCGCGCGTAAGAACCCCGTCCACACCTCACCGAAGGACGTCACACATGGCTGACAACGCGATCGATGTGTACTTGAACGACCATTTGGCGGGCGCGATGCTAGGTACCGACCTCGCCGAGCAGATCCAAGCGCAAAACCACGGCACTACGCTCGGGCGGCTGATGGAATCCCTCGCGCCACAGATCGAGCAGGATCGCCAGACGTTGATCGAACTCATGCAACAGCTGGACAGCGAGAAGAATCCCGTCAAGCAGGTTATGGCCTGGATCGCCGAGAAGGCCAGCCGAGCGAAGTTCAGTGGCATGACTTCAGGCGAGCCCGAGCTCGGCACCTTCATGGCGCTCGAAACGCTCACGCTCGGAGTGCGAGGCAAAGCATGCATGTGGAAGGCGCTGAAGCAAGTAGCAGATCAGCACCCACCAATCGCGTCAATGAATCTCGACGAGCTCATCGAACGCGCTCACGCTCAGGAAAACGCCCTCGAACCAGAGCGTCTGGAAGCCGCCACGCGGGCGTTGGCAGGCCAAGTCCAAGCGACCGCGTGATCAATACCAATACGCCTTGACAGCAGTCAACGCGCAACGTGCCCGAGAGGCGAATTGTGGCTTCCGCGGGTTGCACTTTGTAATCCCACTGAATTGGAAGGACGACCGATGAGTCAATCAGAGCAGAAGGTCATGCAGTATCTGAACGAGGCGCATGCGTCAGAGCTTGGTCTCGTGCACGTGCTGCAGGCGCAGATCGCGATGACTCCGCAGGGGAGCTATCGGAGTGCGCTGGAAAAGCATCTCGGCGAGACTCGCGACCACGCGCGTCGGATCGAGAGTCGGCTGGCCGATGTCGGCCCGAGTGCTAACCCGTTTCAGACCGCCATGGGCTGGGCGGAGGATGCCCTGGCGCAGACGTTCGCGTTGGCCAAGACGCCGTTTGACCTGATGCGGGGCAGCGGCGGTGAGGAGAAGGTGCTCAAGAACGCCAAGGACGCGTGCGCGACCGAGGCACTCGAGATCGCGACGTACACGGCGCTCGAGCGCCTTGCCCGTGCGGTGGGCGACGACACGACTGTCAAGCTCGCGGCCTCGATCCGCTCCGACGAGGAGAAGATGCTGGCCCGCGTGATGCGGGAGATCCCGAAACTGACCGACGCGGTCGTCCGCGCCGACGTGAAGGGTGATCCGTCCTATGACGTGAGCGAGACCGGCGCCGCGGATTCCGTGCGCAACGCCGGCCAGGAGGTCGAGAAGACCGCCCGTCGGGCCAACGCACGCGCGCGGAGCACTGCCCGGCAGGTGCGCAAGGTTCCCGGAGTCGCGCAGGTGGAGGGCCAGATCAAGGGCGCTCTGGCCGCCGAGCATGACCTGCCGATCGGGCGCTATGACAGCCTCACGGCCGCCGATGTGACCGAGAAGCTGAGTGGGCTTTCGCAAATCGACCTGGCAAAAGTCGACGCCTACGAGCGCAAGAATCAGAACCGCTCGACGGTGCTCGGGCGCACCAGCGCGCTGCGCGGCGAGGAGCCGTGGCCTGGCTATGACGAGCTGAACGCGAGCGACGTCACCGCCATGGTGAGCGACGGAGACGAGGACCGCGCCAAGCGGGTCCGCGCGTATGAGCGCTCGCATAAGAACCGCGCCGCGGTCATTCACGCGACCGAGCGCGAAACATCAAACGCCTGACCGGCCGATCAAGACCCGCTCACGTGAACTCGTCTGAGTTCGCGTGAGCACGGGCGGCTACGTCTTTAGCACCGCCACGGTCTCGACAAACGCCGCGTCGGTCGCCTCCGGGTCGTAGCGCGGTCCAATGTCGCGGCCGAAGGCGTGCTCGGCGTCGTAGAGGCGCCAGCGGAACTCGACGCCTGCCTCCTCGAGCCCGCGCTTGATGACCGCACGGCCCTCCTCCGGCGTGTGCGGATCGCTGGTGCCGAAAACCAGCAGCATCTCTCCGCGGATCTCCGGCGCACGCCCGAGCGAACCCGCGTCGGCATCCCTGCCCAGCTTCCCGTCGTGCAGACCGGTCGGATACCAAAGCGCCGTGGCTCGCACTCGCGGATCGAACGCGGCGCGGAAGCCCAGGTGGCCGCCCGTGCAGTGCCCTGTCGCGCCGAGGCCGGCGTCGGCCACACGATCGTCGGCCTCGAGCCAGTCCAGCGCGGCGCGGATGTCGTCGTCGAAGTCGACGACGGGCGTCGCGTCCGCGTCCGCCTGTCCGCGGCGCTTGCCCTCGTCGTCGAACTCGATCACGGTGCCGGCGGGCTCGACACGGTGATAGATCTCCGGTGCGGCGACCACGAAGCCATAACCGGCCAGTCGCCTGCACCATCGCAGCGTCGAGTCGGTCAGCTGGAAGATGTCCGAGTAGAAGACGACGCCCGGATGGCGCCCAGACGCCCGCGGTGCGGCCACAAACGTGCGCATTGCCCGATCCCCGACGGGGACTTCGACGTATTCCTGCGAGATCACCATCGGCTCAGTGAATCACCACGCCGAGCAGCCAGCTTATTGTGGTTCAGCTACGCGCGCGCAGATGCTCGCCGACGAGCGGGATCACTTCGTTGCCGAACGCGGCCAGGGTCGCGTCTTGAGCGTCGTGCTGCAGGTACAAGCCGAAGTGGCCGACGCCGAGGTCCGCGAGCTCTGTGAGCCGCGCGATCTGGGTCTCGGGCGGTCCGATGATGCAGAACCGCTCGATGATCTCGTCGGGCACGAACTCGGTGTCGGGGTTGCCGGCGCGTCCGTGCTCGTTGTAGTCGTACCCCTGGCGTCCTGCGATGTAGTCGGTCAGGCTGCTCGGCACCGCCCCGCTCTCGCCGCCGTAGCGGGCCACGATGTCCGCGACGTGGTTCCCGACCATCCCGCCGAACCAGCGGCATTGATCGAGCGCGTGGGCGCGTGAGGCCTCGGTCCCATCGGTCACGTAGGCCGGCGCCGCGACGCACATCGTCAGAGCGGCCGGATCGCGGCCGGCGGCGGCAGCGGCGTCTCGGACGGTTTGGATGCTCCACGCGGCGATGTCGGGATCGGCGAGCTGCAGTATGTGACCGTCCCCGACCTCGCCCGCGACCTTCAGCGCTTTTGGCCCGTAGGCCGCCACCCAGATCGGCAACCGGCTGTCGGGGTTCCACGGAAAGCGCAGGGTGCTGCCCTTGTATTCGACCGCTTCCCCGTTGGCGAGGCCACGAATCACCTCGATGCAGGCGCGCAGCTCAGCGAGGTTCACCGGCTTGCCGTTGATCACCCGTACCGCGGAGTCGCCGCGGCCGATGCCGCACACGGTGCGGTTGCCATACATCTCGTTCAGCGTGGCGAACAGCGAGGCCGTGACGGTCCAGTCACGCGTTGCCGGATTGGTCACCATCGGCCCGACTGTCAACTTGTGCGTGGCGTCGAGGATCCGGCTGAAGATCACGAACGGCTCTTCCCACAGCAGGTGAGAGTCGAACGCCCACATGTGGCTGAAACCGTAGGTCTCGGCCCTCCGAGCGAGCTCGATCACGCGCGCCGCGGGCGGATTGGTTTGCAGGACGACTCCGAAGTTCATCGTCTACACAGCTCCCTTTGACGTCAATTCGCCGGCTCTGGAGAGCACCGAGTCCACGGTCCTCCCGTAGGCCTCGATCGCGACAGTGATCGCCCGCTCAGGCGAATCCTCGATCGACGCGTGCGAGATTGGTGGGTCCGATTGAGCGAAGATCATCGCCGTCGGGACGACCCGGCCGATCTCCGTCGCGTCGTGCAGTGGCCCGCTCGGGATCGGCTCGCCGGCGTCGCCGCCGGCTTCGTGCACGCTCGCCCGCGCGAGCTCGACCAGCGTCGCGTCGAATGGAGTCGGGTCCGCGCGGAAGACATCGCGCTCTTCCAGGGTGCAGTTGAACTCGTCGGCGGCGGTGCGGCACGCCTGTCGCGCCTCGGCGAACATCGCGGCGAGCTCGTCTGGGTCGAGATGCCGCTGGTCGAGCTGCATCTCGGTGCTGCCGGCAACCGCGGTGATGACACCGGGGATCGCGTGCATCCGCCCGACGGTTGCGACGCCGCCGTGGGTGATCGCGCTGTCCCGTATCGCGAGCGCTGCACGCGCCGCGGCCGCGAGCGAGTCCTGGCGCAGCCGCATCGGCGTTGACCCGGCGTGAGCCGCCTGACCGACGAAAGTCATCAAGTGCCGCTCGACCCCGACCGTCCCGCTCACAGCGCAGGCCAGCCGACCGCCGTCGAGCAGTACCGGCCCCTGCTCGATGTGGAGCTCAAGATACGCGACGGCTCCCGTCAGCCGTTCGGCGGCGGCCGGCGCACCATCGAGATCAACTCCGCAAACCGCGAGCGCGTGGGCCAAGGTGACGCCGTCTGCGTCTCGCAGGTCGCGGACCTCGTCAGGGTCGAGCGTCCCGGCGCACGCTGAGGAGCCGAGAAGACTGCGGCCGAACCGCGCGCCCTCCTCGTCCGCCCAGTCGACGAAGCGCACGCCGATCGGCGGCGGCGTACCGGCACGGGCCAGCTGCCGAATCGTCTCGAGCGCGGTCATCAGGCCAAGCGCGCCGTCGAGCCAGCCGCCGCTGGGTACGGCGTCGATGTGCGACCCGACGATCATGAATCCCTCCCGGGCGCCGTCGATGGCGCGCCCACAGGTTGCCGGCTTGGTCGCGCTCGGGCTCGAGGCCTACGTCGGTGAGCTTCGACGTGAGCCACGAGCGTGCTCCGAGCCACTCCGGGGTCCACGCGAGCCGCTTCGCTCCCGCGAAACGCCCACCACTGTTGTCTGCAAGCTCGTCGAGATCCGCGATGACAGCCTGCGGGTCGAGCCGGAGCTCGGTCACGCGGCGACCCGTACGGAGGCCCCGAGCGTCCGTGGGACGAAGCGACCGTGGCCAGGGTCGGTCTTGATCTCACCCCGGTCGTATACGAGCGTCCCGCGCGAGAACGTGTGCCGCACGCTCGCGCTCGCCGTCTCGCCTTCGTAGAGGTCGTAGTCGACGTTCATGAACGAAGTGGCCTTGCCATACGGGCGAGGCGTCGCTGGGTCGAGGACGACGATGTCGGCGTCCTTCCCCGGTGCGAGAGCGCCCTTTTCCTGCAGACCGAAGCGTCGGGCGATCGTGGTGCTCGTCAGGTCGACCAGCTGGGATCGGGTGATCCGACCCGAGACCACGCCCTCGTCCCATAGCTTCGTCAGACGGTGCTGGATCAGCGCGAGCCCGTTTGGGACAAGGCTGAAGTCGTCCAGTCCACGGGACTTCTGTCCGTCGTTGAACGGGCAATGGTCGGTGGAGATGCTCTCGAGGACGCCACGCCGCAAGTAACGCCACAACGGCTCGTGGTTCGACACGTCGCGCAGCGGCGGCGAGCAGATGTAGCGGCAGCCCTCGACGCCGGGGCGGCGAAGATCGTCGATGCCGTTGATCAGGTATTGGACGCACGTCTCGCCGGTGACGGCCGCGCCCCGTTGTTGCGCGGCCTCGATCTCCGCCGCCGCGGCGGCGCAGGTGACGTGGACGACGAACAGAGGAGCGCCGACGTGCTCGGCGATCGTGGCGGCGCGGCCGGTGGCCTCCGCTTCGACGTACTCGGGTCGGGTCAACGCATGGTGGATCGCCGAGGTGTCGCCGCGCGCGAGCGCGCGTTTGACCAGCAGGTCGATGATGTCGCCGTTCTCGGCGTGAACCATCGTCAGCGCGTCGAGGTCGCGGGCGCGCTCCATGCAGGCGGCGAGCTCGTCGTCGCGAACCATCAGCGCACCCTTGTACGCCATGAACAGCTTGAAGGAGCAGACGCCCGCCTCGGACATCGCAGCCATATCGTCGAGGACCGGCTCGCTGGCGTTCGTGATTGCCATGTGGAAGCCGTAGTCGACGTGCGCGGCCCCGTCGGCACGACCGCGCCACTCGTCGAGGCTGGACCGGAGGTTGTCGGGCTGCTGCTGGATTGCAAAGTCGACGAGACACGTCACCCCGCCGGCGGCTGCCGCCTGCGTCCCGGTGTTGTAGTCGTCGGACGACATCGTGCCCATGAACGGCATCGACAGGTGCGTGTGATTGTCGATCAGGCCCGGCAGCACGAAGCATCCAGTGGCATCGACGACGTCGGTCCCCTCGGGAGCGAGGACCCGACCGACGGCGACGATCTTCTCCCCGTCGATGAGTACGTCTCCGTCGAACTCGCCGTCCGCCGCGACGACCGTTCCGTTGGTGATCAGGGTCGTTTGGGTCAAGCCGCCGCGATCCCCATGTGCTCCGAGAGCATGACCAGCACGTCGCCGAGCCGCCCGACCAGATCGTCCAAGAGCGGCCGGTCGCAGATGAGCGGCGGCGCGATCTGGATCACCGTGTCGCCGCGGTCGTCGCCGCGAGCGATCAGCTGCGCTCGGATCAGCGCGCCCGGCAGGCACTTGCGCAGTAGCTCCTCTCTCTGGGCGGCATCGAAACGGCTCGCGGGACCGTCCGGCACGAGCTCGATCGCCCAGAAGTAGCCGCTCCCGCGGACATCGCCGACGATCGGCAGCGGCCGGCAGCGTCTCGAGCAGGTTGGCCAGGTAGGCCTCGTGCTCCCGGACGTTGTCGAGCACCTGCTCCCGCTCGAACAACTCGAGATTCTTCAGCGCGATCGCGGCCGAGAGCGGATGACCGCCGAAGGTGATCCCGTGGAGCAGCGTCCGGCCGGACTCGTAGAGCGGAGCGGCGACCCGTTCCGCCACCAGCACGGCTCCCATCGGCGCGTACGCCGACGTCAGGCCCTTAGCGGTCGTGATCAGATCAGGCACGGTCCCGAACCGATTCACCCCAAACCACTCGCCCAGCCGGCCGAACCCCGTGATCACCTCGTCAGCCAAGAGCAAGATGCCATGGCGGTCGCAGATCTCGCGCAGGCCGGCCCAGTAGCCGTCCGGCGGTTGCAGGCAACCGCCGGCGTTCTGCACGGGCTCGGCGATGATCATCGCGATCGTCTCTGCGCCCTCGCGTTGCACTACGGCCTCCACCTCGTCGAGGAGCAGCGAGGTGAGCTCGGGGCCGGATTCAGACCTTCGGAATTCATTCGTGCTCGAGACGTGGAACGTCTCCACGGCCGGCGCGCCAAACGGTTCCTTGAAGCCGGGCACGCCGGTGAACGCCAGTGCGCCAAGCGTCACGCCGTGATAGGCGCGATCGCGCGCGATCGCCTTCGTGCGCTGCGGCTCGCCGTTTGCGATGTGGTACTGGCGGACCAGCTTCCAGGCCGCCTCAACGGACTCAGAGCCACCGTTCGTGAAGAACACGTGATCGAGCGACCCGGGCGCGATCTCCGCCAACCTGCCGGCCAACTCGACCGCCGTGGGGTGAGCCACGCCCCAATTGGTCGCGAACGGCAGCTCGATCAGCTGCCGGCTCGCAACCTCGGCCATCTCGGCGCCGTACGCATAGCCGAGCTGAGCGCAGAACAGGTTCGACAGACCGTCGAGATGTCGCCTGCCCAGGCTGTCGACCACGAACACGCCCTCGCCTCGCTCCAACACGAGCAGCTCCACGTCGCCGTCGCGGGCCCCGCCGTTGCGCGCGAAGTGCAGAAGCAGATGGTCGGTGGCGGTGACCGTCGCGCTCATACCGAGCGACGATACCGCGCCGCGCCCTCGGCCCGTCTTCACACGACCTTTAGCTCCTGGACCAAGCCTGCACGTTTTCTTCACGACCGGGCGACCAGAATCGATGGTGCACTTCTCAGATAAGGAGACAAACCATGCCGACAATTGCTGTTCGCCCCCGCCTCGGTGACCACGACGATCCTCCCGAGACGACGACGGGGCTCGCTCGCGCGCTGGCGCTCCGCCTAAAGGTGGCAGTGAAAAGCGACGCGCTCTTGCGCGAACTCGCCGCCGGCGCCTCTCCGGCGCTGTCGCCTGAGCTGGCGCTACGGGCATCCAGCTGTTAACGACCGCCACCGTGGGCACCTCGCCGGTGCCTTGCGGCGGGCGATCCGGGAAGCACATCAGCCGGCGAGGACTCGCTCGACCATCTCGATCGTTGACCGCGCCGCGGTGATTGACGCCGAAGTCGCAATCGCGGCGCTGATCGATCGCCTGAGCAGCGACCAGCCCGTAGCCCCGCAAGGTGTCGCAATCGTCGAGCGGCTGATCACGGACGGCACAGTGAGCCCCGTGTACAACAAAGCCGGAGCCGGCACGCTGCGGCGGGAGGTGATGATGACCACGATTGCGCTCGAACCCGAGTCCGAGCGCGACGAATTCCCTCTCGCCGCCTGACCCGGGTCCGGTTGCGCCGTACTTCGTTACCAGTGCCCGGCGAGCACCGTCGGGGAAGGCGCCGGGCGCGTGCGTAGCATCAGGAGGCATGAGAACAACCCAAGAGATCGTGGAGTCCATAGACAAGCGGCTTCGCGAACTGCACGACGAGATCAAAACGCTGGACGCCGCCCGAGTCGCGCTCGATGACCACGACACCCGGCCATCCAGGCGGACGCCGGCCAGGGTGACCGGCCGGCGCAACCGGGCTGCGAGCGCAAGCTCTCGCACGAAGACCTCCGCGCAATCCCGGCGTGAGACCTCAGCCGAGGCGTCTGCCGAGTCGGCGCCTCGATCGCGCCAGCGCACTCGCACGACTTCTCGCGCGCGAGCGAGGGGGTCGTCGAACGCCATATCCGCCGACCGTGTCGAGTCGGTGTTGTCGGAGAACGGCGGGGTCACCACATCCGCGCTGGCCGAGAGGATCGGCGGGAACCGCGATCAGGTGCTCACCCTGCTCCGCGAGTTGGAGACCGCAGGCCGAGTTCGGAGGACCGGCCAACGTCGCGGGACCCGCTGGCAGATGATCACCGACGAGGACCGCATCCGCGAGCGCGCTGCCGCCCTGGAGGCCACGCGCAAGCGCCCCGCGTGACCTTCCCAGCGTCCGCCGTCCTGTGGCTCCGCAGAACGGCAGGCCTCGGCGCACACAGGTGAATAGAAGGTCGGCGGCGCGCCGCGCTCTCGGCGCATCGTCGCCTGTGCCGGTTAGCCTCGGGCGATGATCGCATCGATTCCTCCGTCGGATCCGCCGAAGCTCGGCCGGCGGATCGTGCGTTTGTTTCGGCCACATCGCGGCACGCTGGCGCTGATCGCCGCGATGATCTTGATCTCGTCGCTGCTGAGCGTCATCGGCGCGCTGTTGGTCCGTCGGGTGTTCGACGACGCCCTGTTCGTTCGAGGCGGTCCCGATCTCGCGGCGCTGTATCCGTTGGTGGCGGCCTTGATCGCGATCCCGATCGTAAACGGGATCCTGAATGTCGGCCAGGCGTATTTGACCGAGGTCGTTGGCAACCGGGTGCTGCAGGAGCTTCGCAACCGGCTGTTTGAGCATCTCGAGCGGCTCTCGCTGGCGTTCTACACCGCTACCCGCAGCGGGGAGGTTCAGTCGAGGCTCGCCAACGATGTCGGCGGAGTGCAGACGACGATCACCTCAACCGCGTCGTCGGTGCTCAGCAACGTGGTCACGCTGGTGTCATCGGTAGTGGCGATGCTGGTGCTCTCGCCGCTGCTGACGGCAATCTCGCTGGCCGCGACACCCGTGTTCGTGTTGTTCAGCCGGCGCGTCGGACGCGCACGGCGAAAGGCTCGTCGCGATGCCCAGGCGTCGCTGGCGGCAATGGGCTCGATCACGCAGGAGACGCTGTCGGTGTCCGGGATCCTGCTGGCCAAGGTGTTCGGGCGCCAAGAGCACGAGGTTGATCGCTACCGCGCCGAGAACGCGAACCAGGCCGACCTCCAGATCCGACAGGCGATCGTCGGGCGATCGTTCTTCGCGGTCACGCAAGCGTTCTTCGGGATCAGCCCCGCGCTGGTGTACCTCGTCGCAGGGCTTCAGGGCACTCACGGCGACCTCTCAGCGGGGACGTTGGTGGCATTCACGACCCTGCAGAGCCGGCTGCTCATCCCGATCAACCAGTTACTGCAGGTGTCGGTCGACGTTCAGTCATCGCTGGCGCTGTTCGGGCGGATCTTCGAGCTGATCGACCTTCGGCCCCGCATTACGGATCGACCCGACGCGCTCGACCTGGACGCCGGCGAGATTCGAGGCGAGGTGGCGTTCGAGCACGTGTCGTTTCGCTATGGCGGCGGTGAGGAGGGCGGCCCGCCCGCGCCCGACGAGGCGCTCCGCGACGTCTCGCTGCTGGTTTCGCCCGGCCAGCTCGCGGCGCTCGTCGGGCCCTCCGGGGCGGGCAAAACGACGATCTCGTATCTGATACCGCGCCTGTACGACGTCGAACGAGGAGCGGTCACGATCGACGGTCACGACGTCCGCGACATCACCGGCGCGACGATCGCACGCGCGGTGGGGGTGGTGACCCAGGAGAGCTATCTGTTCGGAGGCACGGTGCGCGAGAACATCAGTTACGGGCGGCCGAACGCCACCGACGACGAGATAGTTGCCGCCGCGAAGGCCGCGTTCATCCACGACCGCATCACCGCGCTGGAGAATGGCTACGACACCGTCGTGGGCGAGCGCGGCTACCGGTTCTCCGGTGGAGAGCGCCAGCGGCTGGCGATCGCGCGCGTGATCCTCGAGGACCCGCCGATCCTGGTCCTCGACGAGGCCACCTCGGCGCTCGACACCGAAAGCGAGCGCATCGTTCAACAGGCGCTCGAGTCCCTCATCCAGCGCCGCACCACGATCGCGATCGCGCACCGGCTCTCGACGATCCGAAACGCCGATGTCATCTTCGCCATAGAAAACGGCACGATCGTCGAGCGCGGCACCCACGAACAGCTCCTGGCCGAAGGCGGCATCTACGCACGGCTGTACGAGGAGCAGTTCGGCAACGGGGCGGTCGAAGCCCATTGCAGCGACGGCGTGATCCTCGCCAACGGCCACCCGTGCCGACCTTCGAGCCGGCGACCGCGACCGGGCACACAGGTCCCGGCGCTCCAGGCCACAGAGCAGCCGCCGTCGATAGACGACGTCCCGGCTGAGCTTCGTACCGTCCTGACGACGTAGCACCGCTGCTACGCGCTTGCGACGCCGCCACGGTACTCGCCGATCTCCCGGCGAGCCCTCAGCAGACTTTGAAACTGACCTTCAGCGTCTTTTTGACGGTCTGCCTGGTCTTATGCCCGTGCTTGGTGACGGTCTCGATGTACGAGAGCGTCACCTTCAGCGTGTGCCGTCCGGACTTGAGTCCGGTCAGCTTCAGGTTCAGCGAGGCCGGCAGCTTCTTCACGGTCGCGTTGGCCTTGTAGGTCGTGACCTTGACCTTGACATTCTTGCCGTGCTTGCGAACGGTCTTCGTGATCGTGTGCTTGACGCCCTTGTCGATGTACAGGACGGCGTTCGAGAACCTGAGCTTCGCCTTCTTGGAGTGACTGATCGCGGTCGAGTTCAGCATCACCGGGAGTTTGCTGTCCCTCGCCGTGCAGATCGAAGTCGCGGACGTCGTCAACGTGATCCGCTGGTTACCGACGGTCGCGTCCGTCGTATGGACCTGCGGTGGTGACGGCGAGGTGTTGAACGACTCGACCGTGCCATCGGACTCGCCGGCCGAGTTCGTCGCGACGACCCGGTAGTAGATCGTCGTGTTCGACGGAAGCGCCGCGAGCGTCCCGGTCACCGATTGCTTGGTCGTGCCTGCCGGGAGCGACCCGTCTGCGGTCGAGGAGCCGAGCGACGGACTCGTCCCATACTGGATCGAAACCGCCGTGGTGTCGGCGCGCGGCGTGACCGACCCGCTGATTGTCGCGCCGGTGGACGAAACGGTGGTCGTCGGACCGGTGGTCGCGACCGGGGGGATGACGATCCGGCCGACCGCGTTCGGCGACCCGCTGTCGGTGAACCACAACGCGCCGCTGGTCGCCGCGAGAATCGAGTCACCGTCCGCGAGTCCCGTCGGGTTGACGCCGCTGGTGATCTCGGTGATGTGGCCAGACGGTGTGATCTCGGCGACGGCCGATGGCGTCATCGGGTCCATCGACGCCTGCGGGACCCACAGGTTGCCGTCGGCGCCGGCGGTGATGTCGAGCGGGAGGTCGTCGTTGAGACCGGTCGTGAACTCGGTGATCTGGCCCGACGGGGTGACCCGTCCGATCGCCCGTTGATTGCCGTATTGATCTGTGAACCAGACGTTGCCGTCCGGCCCCGGTGTGATCGCGTCCGGATCGGCACCGCTCTGCAGGCCGCTACTGAACTCCTGGACCGAGCCGCCCGTCGTGATCCGGCCGATCGCCCCGTTGTTGTCGGAGAACCACAGGTTTCCGTCCGGGCCAACGGTGATGTTCGTCGGGATCGCGCCCATCGCCAGCGGATACTCGGTGATCGTTCCGTTCGTGGCGATTTTGCCGATCGATGTCGTCCCCATATCCGAGAACCAGATGGCTCCGTCGGGGCCGAGCACCATGTTGTCGGCGATCTCGCCGTTCATAGGCATCGTGTAGGGCGTGAACGTTCCGCCCGGGGTCATCTTGACGATCGAGTTGGTTGGGCTGGTGGCGGCGTAGAACCAGATGTTGCCGTCCGACCCGGCGGCGATCTGGAGCGGGATTTCACCTGCCGGCGCCGAGAACTCGTGGATCGCGCCGCTCACCGTGATGTAGCCAACCGCTTTGGCGCCGTTGTCCGTGAACCACAGATCGCCGTTGGGGCCGTTGGTGAGGTCGAACGGCGTAGCGCCGGGGTCAAGCCCGGCCGTGTACGTCGTGACGTGACCGGCGGAGTCGATCTTGGCGATCCCGGCTCCGTTGATGAACCAGACGTTGCCGTCGGAACCGTTGACGATCGTTCCCGGACTAGTTACGCCACCGGTGAACTCGGTGATCACCGCTGCCTGCGCTAGCCCGGGCGCCAGCATCGCGACCGCGCTCGCCAACGCCGTCAACATCATGATCTTCAAGCCCTTACCCGTCATCTCGAACCCCCACGTCATTCCTCGGGCCGGCGTGCCGACTTCCCCGATTTCGAGCCAGTCTACGTTAGGTGCATTACCGAACGCTGAACGATCCCGGGCGTGCGCCGATCCACGCTGAGCGCCGGCGTGCGCTCCCTTACGGCACCGTGTACGCCACGACCTGCGGGTTCCCGCTTCCGGTACTCGTGAGGGGGCCGCCCGCCGGAACGATCACGGTGTTGCCGGCGATCGCGATCGGCGAGTTGGTCGACGTGGGCAGCTGGCGGCGATAGACGACCGCGCCGGTGCTGCGGTTCAGCAGCGATCAGCACGCCGTTGTAGAGCGTTGTGAAGACGAGATCGTTGGAAACCGTGACGGCGCCGAGCGGCAGCTGCGGCACCTTCTTGTCCCATTCGACCTTGCCCGTCGCGAGGCTGAGCGCCTCCACCTCACCGGTCGGGGAGCCGGCCGCCTTGGTCGCAGTGGGGAGATTCAAGTTCGGGTACGTCAGCGGTAGGTCGATGGTGGCCACGTATACGGTGTTGCTCGCGACGGCCAGGTCGGCCAGGACGCCGCCGAACGACCCCGGAAGGATCGTGAGGGGCGCCTTGAGCGTGCTGCGGTGCTCGAGCGCCTGGAGTGAGTCGTTGTCATGGCCGTTGTGCGCGCCGACCGGGGTCTTCCAGATCAGCTTGCCGGTCCTGGCGTTCATCTCGTAGACGTAGCCCATCTTGCCGCTGCCGATCACGACGGGGACGCCGCCGACGCGCGCCGAGATCGGCGAGGCCTGCATGTCGTAGTCCTTGAAGTCGTCGGGCACGCCCTGGTAGTACCAGCGGAGCTTCCCGGTCGCGGCGTCGAGGTTCACGTCGCTGTCGGTGTAGAGGTCCACTGCCGGATGGGCGATCGCCGCCGCGGCGGTCTGATACGGGTTGCCGATCCCGTACGTCACCGACCCGTCGCCACTGACCAGCGGCGTCTCCCACGCGCCGCCGGCGCCGAGGCCGAGCGACTGCACGCCCGGCTCTGGGCCGACGACCGTATTGAACCTCCAGAGCACCGCTCCGCTCGACGCGTTCAGCGCCAGCAGCACCCCGCCGCCGGGCCCCGAGCCGTATTGGCTTGCCAGATAGACCCGCCCGTCGGCCACCTGTGGCTGGATGCCGAAGGTGCCCTGGCCCTTGCGCAGGAGATCGCTGCTTGACCCAGATCGTCCGGCCGGTGGCGGCGCTCAGCGCAAAGGCCGCCGTCGGGGTGAGCCCGTACACCTTTCCGTCGGCGACGGCGACGCCGTTCGGTCCCGGCCCGCTCCTCTCCGGCTGATCGCATCGATACTCCCACCGGAGCTTCCCGGTCGCGAGCGCGAGCGCGTACACGTTCGAGTCGAGATCCTGGAGATACACGACGCCGTTCTGCACGATCGGGTTCGCGGTCAACGACCCGTACGGGCGCACGCCGACCGCGGCCTTCCCCGTGAGCTTGAACGTCCAGGCCTGCGCTGAGCCTGGACACGTTTGCCGAGGAGATCGTCGACCCAGTGGCGTCCCGGGTGTTCGCGAGGTCGGCATTTGAGTACGGCCACGAGCCAGACGCCCCCGACGTCGAAGCCGCCACGTTCGCGGTGACGGTCTTGCAGCCGGAGCTCGCGGCCGCGGTCCCTTCCCACCGCAAGCCGCAACCAGCAAACCAGCCGCGACAATCAGGACGACGCCGAGCGGGACGCGACCAATCAACGCTCGTTTTCACGTCATTCAACTCCAAGGGGTAACGTTCGACTAATAAGCAATACGTAGTTGTTGAGGGGTGCGAAGAA
>CAWJMH010000003.1:0-457802 GCA_963843915.1 uncultured Solirubrobacterales bacterium | reverse complement strand
GACCGCGCGGGGTCCGCTGGCAGCTTGGGATCGCGCTGCCAGCGATGTGGCCTTCCGCCAATAAACACGACGTCGGCACCCCGAATCGCCTGATTTCGCGGCTCAATAGCCCAGCCTGCACGTGCCCCTATCAACGCTTCGCTGCGCCCTCGCGGAACGCCAACGCATGACTCGGGGTCACCCGTGGATCGCTACTCCTTCGATGTAGGGCTCTCTCATCCCCAGCTCCATGCCGGTTTCTCCCGGCGCTTTCGGTTTATCCCGGCGCTTTCCAAGCGTCCAGTCGGCTGGCTACGGGTAGACGGAGCCGACCTCGAGCAAATGCCACCGAGCATTACGGCGTGCGGCGACGATGAACACCATCCAGCCCTGCTGGGCGAGCTCGCTCGCGCGCTTGGGAACCTGGATCGGGCCGATCCCGCCCTCGAACCAGATCTTCCCCGGCTCGACCCGGTCGATCATCAGCTGATCCTCGACCCAGTCCTCCTCGCCGACATCGTCAACGTCGATGTCCGGCGCCTTGATCGCGACCTCGACGAGCAGGTCGGTGAGACGATCGGCCGCGGGGAGCTCGCGCGCGCTGTCCCGCGCGCGTCGACCGCGACCTCGGCCGCGTCAGACTCGATATACGCCTGCTGCTCGAGCCAGCGTGCGAGCTTGCCGGTGACCGTCCCCGCGGCCTTGAGCAGCTCCTGGCCGGCGCTCACCTTGCGGACCATGAAATAGCCGAGGAACTCGCCGAGATGCGGCGGGATCTCATCCGGCCCGAACAGATGGCAGAACGCCTCCTCGTCGCCGGCGTCGAACGCCTTCTGCCACCGCTTCGCATCCCTGCGCATCCAGCGACGAATACGCATAGGAGTTCAAGCTGTCGCGCAGCAGCCGGATCACGTCCTCGTAGTTGCGATACGTCCGATCCGACAGACGTGCGCGCTGGTCGCGCAGGAACGCGTCGAGCGCCTGATCGATCGTCACCGTGTCCGGCATCGCGAGCAGGAATCTACCCTCGCGGCCCGACGCTCCGTCTCGATGTCCGCCGACGCGCCTACGCTCCGCGTCGATGCACAGGATTGGTGCCGACGCGATCGACGAGCTCGCCGCAATCGACGACGCCGATGAGCTGTGCCGGCTGCTGCTCGGCAACCCGGCCGGCTGGGGGCGCAGCACCCGGCACACCGAGGCGGTCGAGCTGCTCACCCGCGTGCACGGCACCGGCGAGCTGCCGTTCACGCTCGCCGTCGTGCTGGTCTGCACCTGCCGGCGGTGGGACCGGGTCACCGCGAAGCTGATCGCCGCGATCCACGACAGCCGGCTGCTTGAGAACGCCGAGCTCGACGAGCTCGCCGACGTGTTCCTCGCCGAGGACCACGCGATCTCCTACCCGCTGGCGTGGGCCTCCCCGCAATGGCTCGAGATCGACCTGCACAACGGGACCGGCCGCACCTACACCGTGACCGAGGACACCCCGGCACAGCACCACGTCCGACCCGAACCGCCACTACGCCGCTGGGCCGCACGCCACGCGCTCCACACGCGCCCGGAGCGGCTGACTGAGCTGCTCAGCACCGCCGAGCAGCTCGAGCCACGCCACCGTGACGCCGCGATCCACGGCCTGCTCGACACCGCCGACCTGCTCGACGAACCGGCAGGCGAACACTCATCGACCGCGGGCTCCGTGCCGCGCACGGGAGCGTGCGCATCGCCGCGCTCGAACTGCTCTGCGAACTGGACGGCGCCGAGCCGGCGCGACACCTCGCGGCCGCGGACCCCAACGCACAGGTGCGGAATGGCGACCGCCGGCCGACAAGCCGCGCCGAGCCTGTTCGCGGTGATGAGCTCGCCGCGACCGAAACCCAGCCCCAAGCTGCTCGACGCGATGATCGAAGAGGCGACCGTCGACGCCTACAACGACGAAGAGCAGATCACCGGCCTGTTCACGATGCTCGAGGAGCACCTCACGCTCCCGTTCAACACCGAGATGCTCGGGATCACCGTGACCGTCACGAAGATCGACCTGACCGTCGGCAACGAGATCGTCGCGATCTGCCGCCGCGACGCCCACAAGCAGGCGATCCCGATCCTCGACCTACCGCTCCCCACCCGGCACCGGACGGCGCGGAATGGATCGACGCATACCGCCGCTGGCGCCGCTGACCCGGCCTACCAACCGTCGCGCAGCAAGATCTGACGCACCCGCTCCCGCGAGATCCCAAAGTGTCGAGCGATCACCGCGAGCGACGCGCCCTGTTGGCGCATCCGCACAAGTTCAACGTCCCGCTCGCAGATCGAACGCACCGACTCAAGCCTGAGCATCTCAGTCGAATCCGACGCGCACAGCGAGCGATCCCGGAGCGCCTCGGCGATATCCGCCAGCGCCTTCGGCCCCACCATCGGCATCTCGAGCAGCTGCGCTTCCGAAGCCGCCCGGAGATCCCCAACCGTCGAGATCCCACAGCGCTCGAGCGCGTTCAGCCACCGCCGCCGCAGCACCGAGCGCTCATACACATCACGCTCCTCGATCGACAACGACCCGCGCACCACGACCATCATGACGACCGACCTCCCCCGCCTCCAGCAGGCGAGCTGCCATGGAATTATCAGAAGTCGATGAGAGCCAACCTTCAGCAGCAGCAGCGATTACGGCAGCCTCACCCCGACGACTTCCGATAACGCCCGACTGGAGATAAATCCGATAGCGCTCACCGACGATCCCGAGCACCGCCCGCGTGTCCTGACGGACCGTCGCGTAGAACCCGGGGATCTCCTCGCACCGCGGCTCCCACCAATCATCTACGTGCCGGCGTCACCCCGGTCGACCGCGATCGGCTCCCGCTCCACCCGCCAGCCAAGTCCAGAGCTTCGATCGCTTCGGCGATCGTCGCCGGCGGCCGGTCGAGCACGCACCGAGGCCGTGCCACGGCGTCTCGCGGACGGAGAACATCGAGTCGCTGCTGGTGATTCCTGCGGGCATGTGCCACTTCCCTTCTCGTCGTGGCCCCACTCTCGGTGCGGGGCCGGTCGAGGCGAGGGCCGCACGCCCGGACGGCGTGCCAAACTGGCCCCGCCCGCCGGCTCCCGCACCGCGCCAGACGCGCCCCGCTGCTCGTCGACCGCAGACTCGGGTAGCGCGCCGGCTCGTCTTACTGCTCAGATATGCATCCTTGTAAGCCCTAGCGAAGCGCTCCCGGCGGCCAGTGAGTCGGCGCCTCCCTTCGTCCCCGAAGCGATCGCCGCGGACGTCGAGGCCGCAAGTCGCGAATGCATTCGTGTCGTCGACTTCGTCCGTGTGATCGGAAACGCAGGCAAAGGAATAGCGACGCGCCGGCCGGCGCGCTGATCGAGATTTCGCCATCGGGATGGCGCGGCCAGGCGCCGAGCTGGCGAGTCCTTTCGTGGCATAGGAATCGCCGGACGACGGCCCGGCGGACGCCTCCTTTGTAGGCCATTGCGATCGCGCCGTTCGCAGTGCTCCACGAGCAAAAGCGATAGCGGGGAGACCCGTGATCCCGACGCCTGCGCGGCGTCGCTGCATCTGTCCGGGAGGGGTAGCGCGACCGGTGCCGGCGCGGCTCCGCTCTTCTGCTAGCCAGCTTCCGGGATGAGGATAACACCGATTGCGTCGATCTCGGCCTGGATCCGCTCAAGCGCCATGTGCGCACTATCCGCGCAAAGGGGAAACGCCAGCCTCTTGGGCTGAAAGGTGCGACCGGGCATCAAAGCGGGTCCGCGCGCGAACGATCGCTCGCGTGGGCAATTCGATCGCGCGCCGGGTCGGTGTAGGGAAGATCGAGGGCGTCGCCGGTGCGGGCGTGAGCCCGGCCACCGGCAGCCGGTGAAATCGGTTGTGCGCGTCGGGGCCCGCTGGCGGGTGCTCCACGCTCGAACCAGTCGCGGCCACCGAGTGGCCTCTTTGCACGACAAGGGCAGCGCGGCTCGTCGGCAAGCGAGGTCAGGCTGCGGGATAATGCCGCGTTCCCACTCACCGAACCCTGGATACACCCGAGTGTGGTCGAAGAATGCGCGGCTGTGGATGTACGGGACTACCGTCGACAGCGACACAAGCATCCATCCAACCGCTAGAGCGTTGCGGGACGCGATCGACAATCGTTGTCGCCGCGGCCGTTGCCTTGTTATGGACGAGCCGCCGAGGCGATTTGGGGCCTGGGCGTGGACGCTCACCCCCGATGCAGCGACCTCGCGCAGTTACGTCCGGCCGCGCGGGCGCGGCGCACAGCCCCCTGTCGTTCCGGTCGGTTGGGCTCTTTGGTCTGAGTTACGGAAGTCCCTGGGTCGTTCGGCGGCAAACACTCCTGCGGCGGGGATCGGGTTCGGAAGGCGCCGCGGATCGGGATACGCGGTCATCATGTCGCCCAGCGCGCAGACACAGTAGACATCACTCACCGATGCATCGCACGTCTCGACGAAGCTTCCCTGATCGTCCACTGACCAGTAGTCGGTCTTGTAGGGGACGATTGTCGGGGCGCGCTCGATGCCGGCGCAGCCGGTCAACGCCAACCCCACAACGATCGCCTCGATCCATCGCGGTTTCACGGTTTTCTCAAGGTGCGATGTGTGAGTACGCCCCAGCAGTCGGCCTCTGCTCGCCTCGGGGCCTTCGGACAGCAGGGCTCGTCGCCCGGGCCGTGAGCTAGTTTTCGGTCTGGCCTAGGAGTTCCGATGAAGGAGCAAGACAACACGGGAAGCCGGAAAGTCGATCCGCCCACGTGGACGGAAAGGTCGCGGACGGCACGGTGGTCGATCGCAGTCATTCTCGCCGTGCTGAGCGTCAGCCTATTGGTTGCCAGCCGATTCGCGCCGGAGCCAACCTTGCACGTGTGTGACAACCAAGTCACGTTCGAGGGCACTGAGGTCAAGAACGTCTGCGAGCCCTACGCCGTCGAAGATCTCGCACCGGTCCTGGTGTTGATCGGGCTGCTGCTGCTCCCCGATATGAGCGAGGTGACGTTGCCGGCGGACTTGCGCTCAAGCGCCGAATCGAACAGCAGGAGCAGCAGACCGAACAGCTCAAAACGGAAGTCCATCGGATTGAGCAGCGGCTGAACATGAGCGCCATCCAGTCCGTAGCTACCAGCATCGAGTTCGCCAAGGCCGCGGAACATGTCGAGGAAGTCAAGCGAGCACAGGAAGAACACGGTGAAGTCAAGCTGCCAGACCGCGCGCAGACCGCGGCGGAGCCGGACGCGTCTGATGATCGTCGCACCTCGCAGATCGGGAAAGCGACTCAGCAGCTCGAGGACATGTGGTCACGGCTCGAGCCGTGGACGGTCGTTGGCGAGGACTCAGACCTTTCGGCAGCGGTCCGAGAATGGCTCGAGACGCCGCCGCCAGAAAGGGACCAGCTGAGGTTGTCCGCGCGCGCGAAATCGATCGCCGAGCGGTTGGCGTCCGACGAGACCCTGGGACGGTTGTCGTCCGACAAGACTCTGGGACGGGATCAGGTTGGTCGGATCAAGAAATGGGCGACCGAGCTTCGAGACGACCTCAACGACGTTCGGCTTGCGCGCAACGCCGTCGCCTATCCGCCTCATGACTTTGACGTCGAAGGAATCGATGCGGTGTTTAAGGTGGGTGAGAGCCTCCTCGGGCTGCTCGTCCAAGCGGCTGCGACTCCTGAGGCTGCCCAAGGCCGGGACGAGCCCGAGTCCAGCGGCACTTAAAAGGTAAGGTCAGACGAGCCTGAGTCCGCGACGTAGTTGACGATCTCGCCGGGGCGCGGTCGAGGGGTCGCGTCCTGGGATTCGCCAGTAGCGCACCTCGCGCGATCGTCCGAGCCGGCCGGTGGCGGACGAGCTGCGGTCGGGGGCGACGGCGTCCCGCTCGCCAGACAAGGGCCGCTGCTTCGTCCAATGCGCTCGCGCGCTCGGCGGCCATGCGAGAGGCGAAAGCGCTAGTCCGCTTCATGCCAGCTTTCCGCGCAAAGCTGGTCTCGACCCGAGGTCGCCGAGATATCCGTGCGATAACAAGAGCAGGTCCCGACAAACACGGTCCTCGGGCTTCTCTGGCCGCGTTACGCCTGAGGGGGTCACGCCTGCCTGGTGGCCCCTTCGCTCGGATAACGGCAATCGCGCGCCGGGCTGAAGCCGCATCCGCATTCGTGGTGATGCGCACGGCCTCGGACGCGATCGCAGTGTTCGTATGGCCGCCTCGGTAAAAGACGTGCGGACGCCCTTTGTGTTACGGAGCCCGCCCGTTGCCGTCGCCGCGTTGGGATGCGGAGCGTTCCGCCGGCGGCTCGCCGTCGTCGATCGACCACTGCAACACTCACTCGACAGCACGCTCCAGACGTGGGCGAGTGTGAACGCGCCGATGAAGCCAGCCTCCCATCGAATCCCGGGCCGGTCGAGCAACGCCCCCCGCACCTGGTTGTACAGATAGTCGCTGACGGGGCGGGAGACGATGTCGACCTCGCTTGGGGTCACGGCGGGAACCCAAATCGCGAGATTGGTCAACTCGTCGTCGAGGCGAGCCTAGGTGACGTCGGCAAAGCGCGGGTGGTCGCTCAGAACTCACGGGCACGAGTCGCTGATCATCGTCGCGCTCGCGCGGCAGCGGCGACATCCGCCGCGAGGCGCTTTGCGGTGGCGGGGAGCCGTTCATCGGCGCCGCGGCGGGCCGTTTTCGAGGATTGGCGTGGGCCTAGCCTGAGCGCAAGCAGGTAGACGACGGGCACCGCCGGCGCCAGCGCGATGGCTCGAAGCCATAGCCTTGCGGCGTCCGTCCCGGCTCCGAGCGTGTGCGCAGCCGAAAGCGCCCACACCACCACGGTCAGGCGATGGAGGCTTCGCCACCGTCGCGTCCCGATCCTGCGGCGGAGATAGAAGCTCGGGCCGAGCAAGACGGCGAGATACCCGGCGATGATCCCGATCCCCGTGAACTCTGGCCGGTAGTTCATGGCGAACGGGATCGTGAGGCCGCGCCAGCCGGGCTTCAGCCAGTGGTCGCCGAGCAGCGCCGCGCCGTGCAGGGCGATCGCGGCGATCGCGGCCAGCGCCAGGTGCTCGTGCAGCCGTGCACTCACGCGCTTGATCGCGGGACGGCGAAGCATCCGCGCCGCCATCGCGAGGCCGAGAAGGACGGTCGCGCTGACCAATACGAGCGCGACGATTCCGGACGCCCGGCTGACCAGCCACCAGATGACGTTGAGCGGCTCTGTCCGCGTCACCGCTCAGCCATCGTGGCATCGCGGCGACGCCGGCGAGCTCGACCGGACCGACCTGCTCGACCTCGCCGTCGTCGTGGACGATCACCCCGCCGCGGTCCCGCAGCACTTCTCGCGCCCCGGCCGGGCCGAGCAGCAGCGCCAGCTTTGACAGGGTCTCGGCCTCGAGCGCGGTGGAGCCGAGCGCCGTTGCGGAGATCAGTCCAGTCCAGGCGGGCGTGCCGGTGCTCGGGTCGAGCAGGTGGTGGGCGAAGCGTCTGCGGCGGTCGCGCCAAATGCGGACGTTCACGCCGGATGTGGCCACGCCGCCGCGTGCCACCAAGATCGATCCGATCGACCGATCCGATGAGTGGGTGCTCGACCTGCACCCGATACGGTTCGAGCTCGGTGCCGATCCCGCCGACGGCGATGTCGCCTCCGCAGTCGACGACGAACCGGCTGTAGGCGCCGAGCCGGTAAGCGACGGCGTCGGCGCACAGGCCCTTGCCAGTCCCGCCGGTGTCGAGCATTAGCCCGGGCGGCCGAACGATCATGCCCCGTTCGTCATCCACCTCGATCTGCTGCCAGGGCGCCTGTGGATCCGGGCGAGCCGGCCGCCGCGGCGGCGCGGCGGCTAGGGCCTCGCGCAGCGACGCGGGAACCGCGCCGTCCAGCGACTGCGAATATCCGTTCCGTCTGAGCGCCGGAACGAGGGTCGGATCGACTAGCCCCCCGCTGCGCTCGGCCGCCCACAGGCCAGCACGTGCGGCCGCGCGGAGCAGGTCGGATGCCGGCACGGCTGAGCGGCGGTCTCCGTTCAGGGCCGACAGCTCGCTGTCCGGGATGAACCGCGAGAGTCGGTGCGCGAACGCGAGCACGAACTCGCGTTCTCGGTCGGCGGCATCGAGCGGCGCTGGGGCGCGCGCGACGAACCGTCGCCCGATCAGCAGACGGACGTCGCTGCCCATGGCGCGGAACGTGTAGTCGACATCCTCGTTCATGCCTGCGGTCCGCCTGGCTAGGAGGCCCGCGTGGCGGGCGCGGACGACGAGCCTGAACTCGAGACCGACTGGGTGACCGACGAGCCGTTCCGTTGACTCGGGCCGACGACGGTCTCGACGATCGTTGTCTGGTAGACGCGGCGGACCACGTTCGCCGCGTTCATCGGCACCGCGGCGCTAGTCCGGAGTTGCCACGCCAGCAGCGCGAGCACGGCCAGGAAGCTCGCCAGCGTCAACAGCATGACCGTGAGCCGGTCCGGTCCGGCCACGCCCCGGCGCCTAGTTGTCGCCGCTGCCGTTGCCATCGCCGCCATCGCCGCCATCGCCCCCGCCGTGCGCGCCCCCACTGGTACGCGTCGTAACCGGGTTGGCCGAGGTCGCGGAACCACCACCGTGGGATCCGCTGGCGCGGGTCGTCACGGGGGTGCCTGCCGCCGCGCCATGGGTAGAACCAGCGGCGCGCGAGCCGCTGGAGCGAGTCGTGAGCGGGCCGGGGCTCGCGGTCAAAGCGGCAACTGACGCGCCATGTGACCCGCTGGCGCGCGTCGTCACCGTCCCCGTCGCCGCCGTCGCACCGCTCTTGTGCGACCCGCTCGCGTGGGTGCTGACGGCTGCTCGCTTCGCAGCTACCGCGCGGCCTCTCGCTCGGGAGCTTCCAGGCCCGGCGGGGCCGGGCACGTGACGGACGATGTGAATCGTGCGCCGGATGGTCACCGTGCGGATCTCGGCTGGGTTGTGAGCGGCGAGGGTCGCGTTGGTGGCGGCCGTCGGTCTCAAGGCGAACGCGGCTAGTCCGCCGGCGAGGATCGCGGCCAATGCCGCCGCGGTTCGAGTGGTTCTCGGGGGCATGCTTTGCCTCCAGGTCGTGGACCGGCCGCACTCTGGGCGACGGGCGGCAATGACCTCCCCAACCGAGCGCAAAGTCTCGGCAAAGCCAGCGATCCCGTTACCGCGACCCAACCATCTGTTTACGCGCGGACGTGAACCTGCTCGCTTGATGAGCCAGCTCCGCACACGTCGCCCGCATCGATCTGGAGTCGTGATCGTCGGAGGCGGACTAGCCGGCCAGCGGTGCGCCGAGACCCTCCGACGCAACGGCTACGACGCGCCGATTCGGATGCGTGTGCGCGGAACCGCATCGTCCCTACGATCGTCCGCCGCTCTCCAAGCAGCTGCTCGCCGGCGCCGCCTCTGCTGATCCGCCGACGTACAGACCCGCGGAGTGGTATCGGCGGGAGTCGATCGAGCTGCTGCTCCGCGTGGCCGCGACCGAGCTCCTTCCGGCTGAGCGCCGGGTCGTCCTGTCGGGTGGCACCGCGCTGCGCTACGACCGGCTGCTGATCGCGACCGGGAGCCGGCCCCGCAAGCTTGGGCTGCTGGCCGGATACGAGAACGTCTGGTCGCTGCGGACACTCGACGATTGCCGGGCGCTGCGGCAGGTGGTGGGCGCCGGGCGGCGGCTGGTCGTGGTCGGTGGCGGGTTCGTCGGGCTCGAAGTCGCAGCGACGACGCGGGGACTCGGCGCCGAGGTGACGATCATTGAAGCGGCCCCGGCCCCCCTGTCCGGTGTGCTGGGCCCGAAGCTCGGGCGCTGGTTCACGCGGCTGCACGAGGCGCGGGGCGTCCGCGTCATGACGGGTCGGTCGATTGAACGGATCCACGCGAACGGCACGATCCGAGCCTTGCGGCTCTCGACCGGCGAGATCGTGGAAGCCGACGACGTGCTCGTCGGGATCGGCGTCGAGCCTGATGTCGGCTGGCTCAACGGGAGCGGGCTGAGCAGCGCCGCCGGGATTCCGGTCGACGCGCACGGCCGTACCGCCAGCGCAGAAGTCTTCGCTGCCGGAGACGCCGCCTCCACATTCGACGCGCGGCTTGGCCGTCGCGTCCCCGGCTCGCACTGGGAGGCGGCAGCGAGGCAGGGAGCCCGGGCAGCCCGGGTGATGCTGGGGCTCGACCCCGGCGACGCGCCGCTGACCAGCTTCTGGACCGACCAGTACGGGCTCAGGATCCAGTACCTAGGTCACGCTCGGCTGGCCGACGCAGTTGCGTTCGACGGCGACCCCGGGAGTGCCAGCTTCACCGCAACCTTCACCCGCGGGGGCCGCGCGGTCGGCGCGCTGCTGGTGGACCGGCCTCGCGCGCTCCCCGCCATCCGTCAACGAATCGAGAAGGGAGAACCATGAGCTACCTGGTGGAGATCGACCAAGACGCGTGCGCGGCCCACGGCGACTGCGTCGAGATGGCGCCGGAAGTGTTCGCGCTCGACGAGGTCGCGCGCGTCATCGGCGCCGGCGACGACGCGCTCGTCCTTTCGGCCGCCGAGGCCTGTCCGAGCACGGCGATCCGCATCATCGACCAGCGCACCGCCGAGCAGATCTATCCCTGATGCGCTGGGCGACCGACCGCTTGACCCACTGAGGCGGTGCCGGCAACGACCGAGTGTCAGTCGTCGCGCTGGTTGCCGCCAGCTCCGCTCGAGTCCGAGGACCCTCCACGGCCACCGCCTCCGCTCGAGTCACCTCGCTGGTTCGCTGCCGGCGCGGATGACGGCGGTGAGTGCTGGGTGCCTGAGCTCGTGGCCGGAGCGGACGCGGCCGCCGCGGGGTTGTACGCCGGCTGCGCCGGAGAGGGCGACACGGACGGTGCAGAGGACGTCGAGACCGGAGGCCGAGGAGGAGTCGAAGCCGTCTCGGTTGGACGACCCCGTGCCGGGGGTAGGCGTTTCGTTGACCGCGGCGGTATTGGTGGCCGCGGCGCACTCCCCGCCGGCGCGGTGTGCCGGGCGGGAGGCGGCGGGGCCAGACTGCCGAGCGCCGATAGCGGCTCCGACGAGAGCCCGATGCGCTGTCCGGCCAGCTGACTGGCCGACCACGCCAGGGCGGCAGTGAGAACGATGCCGAGCAGGGCTGCGGAGGTCCAGATGACGGTCTTGCGTGTCATTTGAACGGGAACGTAGCCGCGGCGGGCTTAAACACGGGCAAACTCGTCTCGGTCCTCGCTCGCCGGGCGTCCTCCTCCCGAGGCGGGAACGCTGGCGATTGACAACGTCGCAATCGCCCCACCGCCCGCGCGACCGCAGATCGTTACCTCTCCGCCCCAGGCGCGGGTGAGTTCGCGGGCGATCGGCAAGCCCAGTCCATCTCCCGGGGGACCGGACCGTCCGGCGTGCCCGCGATGAAACCGCTCGAACACGAGCTCGCGCTCCTCCTCGGTCACCCCGGGTCCGCGGTCTCGGACCTCGATCCGCCCGGGCGCACTTACGATCGTGACTGTCGTTCCCGCGCGCGAGTATCGCAACGCGTTCTCGAGCAGCGCATCGAGCGCTCGCTCCAGATCCGGGCCCGCCGCCCAGGCCGTCGCTCCCTGCGCGCGGTCCTGATGCTCGAGCGCGATTCCCGCGTCGCTCGCGCTCGCCTGCCAGCGCCGGGCGGCGGATGCGGCGAGTCCGGTGAGATCGATGGGCGCTCCGGTCAGCTCGCGCTCGCCGGCCCGGCTGAGCACGAGCAGCTCGTCGACGATATGCGAGAGGCGATCGACCTCCGCGGTCGCGGCGTCGAGCTCAGCGCTGACTTCGGGGTTGGTGAGATGCGCGGTAGCTTCCTCCAGACGCAAACGCAGACCGGTGAGAGGTGTACGCAGCTGGTGTGAAGCGTCGGCGACGAACTCACGCTGCGCGGCCAACAGCCGCGCCACGCGGTCGGTCATCTCGTTGAACGAGCGCGAGAGCGAGCGCTGCTCACGGCTGCCCTCAACCTCAGCGCGCGCACTCAGATCGCCACGCGCTACTCGTCGTGCCACCGCCTCGAGCCGGCGGAGCGGCTGGCTCACATGGGCGGCAATAACCACCCCAGCCAGCAGGCCCAGCGCCAGCACGCTCAGGGCGATCAGCACCAACCCGAGCTCCGCGCGGCGAACGGCGCTGTGGACCGCTGCGACGCTCTGGGTGACGCGAACCGCCCCGGCGGGACGCCGGTTGCGGACGATCGGGACCGCAGTGGCCAGGAGCTCCTGACCCAGCGTCTTCGAGTCCCGCAGAACCTGCACCTGGCGACCTTGTAGCGCGGTGAGAATCTCCGGCCGGCTCTGGTAGCTCACGCCCACCTGAGGCGGCACAGCGCTGTCGGCCAACACGGTGCCGCGCGCGTTCACGACGAGAACGCGGCCGCGGATCGATTCGGCGGCCGTGCGAGCCAGCGTGGCCAGCTCCGCTCTTTCCGGCTGGCCGAGGAGATCCGCCGCCGTCGCGGCGACCAGATCGGCCTGCGCCAGCGCCTGAGTTCGCACCTCCGCGTTAACCCGCGCGCTCAGGTTGATCGCGAGCGGGACGCCGAGCGCGATGATCGCGAGCAGCAGCACATACGCGAGCGCCGCGAGCAGTCGGATTCGCAGAGTTACGGGCCGGACTCCTCGGTAGTAGCGAGGCGGAAGCCGATGCCGCGCACGGTGTGGATATACCTCGGCGCGGCGGGATCGTCACCGAGCTTGCGCCTCAGCCACGCGATGTGCACGTCAAGCGTCTTCGTCGAGCCGAACCAGTTCATGTCCCACACGTCGGACATCAGCGACTCGCGCGTGACCACCCGGTCGGGTTCACGCGCCAACCGGACCAACAGGTCGAACTCCTTGCGCGTCAGCTCGAGCTCCCGCTCCCCAAGCCACGCTCTCCGCGCGCCGACATCAATCCTCAAGCTCTGCGCGACGAGGGTGTCCGACCCGGACGATCCACCGCGACCCCGGCGGAGCACGGCGCGGATACGGGCGATCACTTCGCCGACGGCGAACGGCTTCACCACGTAGTCGTCGGCCCCGAGCTCAAGACCGACCACGCGATCGGTCACGGTCCCGCTCGCCGTGACGATGATGATCGGCACGTCAGAGTCACGCCGCAGCCGGCGGCAGACGTCGCGGCCGTCGCCATCGGGTAACGCGAGATCCAGCAGAACCACATCCGGATGCAGGGCGGCCTCGAGCTCGATCGCCTCCGCCCCGGTCCGCGCCACCGTGGTCGGAAACCCGCCCCGGGTGAGGGCCTTGGCGAACGGCTCAGCGATCGACTGCTCGTCCTCGACGAGCAGAACGGACCGGGCCGGGCGGCTCTCCGCCCCCGAGCGGTCGTCTGAATTGTCAGGAGCCATCTCGGTCAACACCCACCCAAATGAATTGACGCGGACCAGTGTTCAAGCCCCGTCCAAGACTGGGGTAAGAGCAGGTTAAGAACCGCCTCACGCCCCTGATAGGGAACACAGCGACCAGAAGATCTACGGACACGCGTTCCCGCCGAGGTGATAGGCAGGCCGCGACCGCGCTGTCGAGGTGACACGTCGATCCGCATCAGCGGGCCACGATGGTGAAGAAATCACGGCTGTAGGGTGCGAGGAATTGTCCGGGCACGCCTGGCTGGCCCGGGACGATCGGCACCGGGGCCAGAGGGCCACTACCGCCGCGGTGGCCGTAGAGGTAGGCCGCGACCCACTCCGGATTGATGTCGAGCTCGACGGCGCGCACGACTTTCGCTCCCAGCAGGGCATCGGCGAGATCCTGGACGGTCAGGTTCTCTCCGCCGGCCCAGACGAGATAACCGTCGGCGGTGATCCCCAGCGCCGAGCGGGCAGGCGCGATCACGCCATGGAGCGTCGCCCCCCAGCACAGCAGGCATCCGAGATCGGCGGCCGGGTGGCCCCCGTCAACCAGCAGGTGCAGGTTCTGGCGAACCGAGACGACTGGCCTGCCAGGCGCGGGAACGCCCCGATGCCAGCTGCCGATGTCGGTCGACCCGTCCGCGTACGTGACGATCGATCCGAGGCCGCCGCTCAGCGGTGAGCCGACCCGGTCGTAGGACTCAAAGCCTCCGGCGCCGACGTCGAGCTTGAACCCGCCGTTGAAGGCGGCCACGAGCTCTCGTCGCTCGGTCGCGCCGATCACAGGCCCGAAGCGCCAGCCAGTCGAGCCGGCGTCGACCGTCCCGGAATGGAGCCTCAGTCCAACCAGACGCTGGTCGAACGCCAGCAGGGCCAAGTTCGTGTGTCGGTCGATCCAAACCGCCGTCCGCCCTCGTACGGTGACGGTGGGAACAAAGCCGCCTGTGGTGGAGCCCGTCGCGGTGGGGAGCAGGCGGGGATAGGAGGGCGCGGGCACGACCGGTCGTCGATTTCCGACTGCAACCGTGTGAAGGTGGGTCGTGGTCGACGGGACAACGCGCCGGCTCTGCGCGACCGTGGTGGTGGTCGCGCTCCCGCACCCAGCGATGCTGCCGATCGCTGCCGCGCAAAGCGCGAGCAGCGTCAAATGCGTCCTCACCGATCCTCCCGCTCGAGCAGCAGCGCAAGCGTCGGGCACGCGTCGGCCGCACGCCGGGCGTGCGCGACAAGTTCCGGTGGCAACGACGAGCCGTCGAGAATCGGGTAGCCCCATTCGTCGAGCGTCACGCGCTCGGGAAGTAGCTCGGCGCACATGCCGTGCGCCTCACATTGGATTGGATTCAGTGCAATTCGCATCGCTCGGCTTATTCCGTCGCCAGCGCTACGGGAAGGACCGGTGGCGCCGAGCAGCCCCCGCAGGGGCCATGCCGGAGGTGATCCTCGAAGTCGTCGGCGAAGACCCACAGTGCGCTGGCGACGAATCGGGTTGCGCCGTCGGGGAACTGGCACGCGCCACGGCCAGCTAGCGAGCTGCTCCAGCGTTCCAGATTCGGTCTCGCCGCAGGCGATGCAGTTCCGTTCGCGATCTGCCTCATCGTGGCGGCGATGGCGGCGAGACCATTGACGCACGGCCCACACTGGCCGGCGGACTCGGCGGCGAAATACTCGGCAACGCGGGAGATCTCAGCTACCGGACAGACGGATTGGCCGAGCGCGACAATCGCGCCGGCGCCGAGCCCTACCCCGTGCTCGGCGAGCTGGGTCGGGGAAAGCCGGAGTTGAGGGATCGCACGCGCGGGAAGCCAGGAGCCGAAGTAACCGCCGATCAGCACGGCGGCAAGCTCCTCCGTCTGGCCGGCGCTCGCGAGCAGGTCCGCCAGCGGCGCGCCGTGCTCGATCTCGTAGACGCCCGGGGACACCACCGCGCCCGAGAGCGTGACGAGCGTCGATCCGGGGTCGGCCGCGGTCCCGGCCTGGCGATACCAGCCGGCGCCATGGCGGACGATCAGCGCTATGTGGGCGAGCGTCTCGACGTTCTGGACGAGCGTCGGTCGCCGGCGGACGCCGCGTTCGAACGGTCGCGCCCGGAACGCGGGCTTTGGCTCCGCGCCGGAAAGAGAGTTGACCAGAGCGGACTCTTGACCCGAGACGAAGCCGCTCTCGACGTCGCACAGCTCGTATCGGGGCTCCTCGCCTGGGCGCGAGCGCCGGCGCTCGTCCACGGCTCGCCGGAGGCTGCGTGCGATCACCTCGTCGCTCCCGGCGAACGCGATGATCGCCGTATCGGCGCCCACCGCCCGCGCGGCTACGGCCGCGCCGTCGAGCACCAGATGGGGCAGCTCGGCGAGCAAGAGGCGGTCCTTGACGCTGGCCGGCTCGCCCTCGGTTCCGTTGCCGACGACAAACCGCGGCCCACGACGTGCCAGCCACCGCACGCATCTTCCTCGCCACAGGGAAGCCGGCGCCGCCTCGTCCCCGCAGACCCGCCCGTTCGATCTCGTCGATCAGGCGATCGGGCGCCCACCGTCGAAGCTCGGCCAGCGATCCCGCGAGGGCGAGATCCGACTGTGGGTCGCCGTTCGAGTCCTCGGTGACGCCGGCAAGGACGCGGGGCAGGAGGCTCATCCCGACCCTCGCGGGGCCACTGTTACCGTGCCTGTCGCGGTGCCTGGACCCGAAGCTATCTGCAGGCGAGCGACCACGGAGAGCCTGGAGCCGGCCCCGTCACCGACGGTCGCCGCGATGTTCGTGCCCTGCAGCGCGGTCACGTGGCCGTCGTACCTCTCGGGGTTGGATAGAGGCCCGAGCGTCACACGGCTGGTGGTCATCTGCACGCCCCCGCCACCTATCGGCGGACCCTCTATCCGGATGTCCAGCTTGCCCAGCTCGTGTCCCGGCACGGTCAAGGCGACGTCGACAAGCATCAGCCCGCTCGGGAGCCGGATCTGCCTGACCCGGCCGACCGTCGGGGCACTGAACGATCTCTGGCTCGCGCTCTGCGTCGATGACGGCGAGCCCGAACTCGCCGACGTGGTTGGGGCGGACCCCGCCGTGGAGCCTGACCCCGAGCGGGCGTTTGGCAGCAGCGAAACCGGCGTTCCGGCCTGCTTGGCCCACCCCGCCGCCAGCGGCCCACTGGGCAACCACGCGAGCAGCCCGAGCGGAACCAGCGCGGCCGCGCCGGCGGCGGAGAGGCGCGCGCCAAGATGCTGTGGCCAACCCGCGCTGACCCGCCACAGCACGGCGGCCAGCATCACCGCCACACAGCCCGCCGACAGGACGAGCATCCAGTGCGTGCGGGTGTCGCTACCGGTCCCGAGCCCGTGCACCAGCGCCACCGGCCAACTGGCATATGCAAGCCAATGCGTGGCCCGCCACCCGCGGTACCCGAGCCGCCGCCGAAGCAGGCTCGTAATGACGATCGTGATCAGCAGGTCGAACGCGACGGCCCCGAGCCCCAGCCACAGCGGCCGATAGGCCGATCCGAACGGAACCACGACATCGAGCAAAGTGATCGGCGCGAAGCCGTCCAGCAGCGTCGTCAGGACATGGACGACAACGAAGCTGACCGCCAGAAGCGACGCGCTCCGATGGACCGAGTCGAGCACAAAGCGGGGCGCCCCCCCAATCCGCGTCCGGCGGACGTTGCCGATCCCCAGCGCGACGGTCAAGGTCAGGAGCACCAGCGAGATCGCGCCCGTTCCACGCGTGATGAACCAGAACGGGCTGGGGGTCGAAACTGCGAGGACCATCGACGCCCCGCTCAGGAACCGCCGGAGACAACTGGCGCCGGGGTCGGCGTTGGAGCGGCGGCGGCCGGCGGGTGGGAAGGCGCTTGCAGTGGAGTCCCGCGATTCTTCTCGCCTGCGCCCTGAGCGGGGACAGCCCGTTTCACAGCCGGCATCGACCGGAGTTGAGGCGCCGCTCGCGCGTGGAACGCGTGAGCCGTGACCGCCGTCAACCCTCCGGCGAGAACCACAGCGCCGGAGATCATCCAGCGATTTGCCCGCGCCGCGAGCGCCAAGCCCGCGTCGCGCGCGCTCACACGCCGCATGTCGCTCGGCGCGCCCGGGTGTCGAGAATGTGTGAGGTAATTGCTCATCGTCCGCGATTGTCAGAGCCCCGGTGAAGTCTTGCCTAAGACAGGCGTGAGAGTGCATTCACCACGCACTAGCCACGCCGCAATTAGCAACCCCGCCCGCGCTTGTGCGTGCCTAATGCCCACCTGCTCGTATTAGGAGGCGCGACCGCCGGCCTCTGCGGCAGCCGCAACGTGTCACGACCCAGGGATTACTCGGACGACGCGACCCAGAGCGAGACTAGCTTCAGCAGCAGTCCAGTCGATCAGCACTGAGCAAGCCTGAGATCAGCGTGCGATTCCCGATCTCGTGCGTCTCACGCTGACGTCGCGGCGTCTATTGCGGCGGTTTCGGCTCATGAATCAGCCACCTGTGTCGAAGCGATATCCGAGCGAGCGGATCGTCTTGATCGGCGCCTGCCGCTCGTCGGTGCGGAGCTTGCGACGGAGGTAACCGATGTATACGTCGACGATGTTTGTGCCCGGATCGTGTGTGTAACCCCACACGGCGCGCAAGATCCGCTCCCGGCTCAAGGTTCTGCCCGGATTCTGCATCAGATACAGCAGCAGCTCGAACTCGGTGTTCGAGAGCCGCACCGGGCGACCCCCGCTAAGTACCCGCCGGGTCAGCAGGTTGATCTCCAAGCCTGCGGCTCTGATTTCGGTCACTGGCAACTGCCGTGCCGAGCGAAGTTGGGCCCGGATCCTGGCCTCGAGTTCGGCCAGCATGAACGGCTTGACTAGATAATCGGCCGCTCCGGCATTGAGTCCCTCGACTCGATCCTCGAGCTGGCCGCGCGCAGTCAGCACGATCACGGGGAGACCAGGCCGTCTTTGCACCAGTTCGGTTAACACCTCGAGCCCGGGGCGGCCGGGAAGCATGAGATCGAGGAGAACGAGCGCCACTCGCTCCCCGAGCGCGCGCTCGAGACCGCTGTCCCCGTCAAAGGCGCAGTACACCCGGAAGCCCCGAGCACCCAGTCCCCGTTTGACGAAATCGCCGATTCCGGGCTCGTCCTCAATCATGACGATCTCGGTCACGAACTCATGGACGGACGGATCAGAAGTCAGGGACATCTGAGAGCGTGGCCCGACGGCTGCATCGCTACGATTGCCCGGCCGTTCCGCGACGAGGCTGGCTTCACGCTCAGGTGTCATAGCGGAAGCCTGCGGTACGCGGGCCGGGGGAGATGTCGGAGCACGGCAAACAGGTAGCGGAGCACCCCGGGTACCCACACGGTTTGCGTGCGGCCACCCAAAGCGGCGACCGTCGCATCGGCGACCAACTGCGGAGTCGTGCTGAGCGGCGCGGCTTTGAGGCCGGCGGTCATCCTGGTGCTGACGAAGCCGGGCCTGATCACGAGCACGCGCACGCTGGTCCCGGCGACGGCGTCGGCGAGTGCCTGGGCCAACGCGTCGAGCCCAGCCTTCGCGGCGCCATAGATGGCGTTTGAGGCGCGCGGACGCTCGGCGGCGACGCTCGAGAGCACCACCACGGTGCCGTGTCCCTGGGCGCGCAGCGCACGCACCGCGTGCCAGAGCAGCGAGCCGCAGCCCAGAAAGTTGGTACGCAGCACCTGCGCGACCTCGTCCGGATCAGCGTCGAGGGCGGCCTGTCCTCCGAGAACGCCCACGCACAGGATGACGAGATCCACCTCTTCGAGCCGATCAAACGCGCGGGCGATCGCGTCGGCATGGGTCTCCACTTCGTCGGCGTCCAAGCGGTCGAACTCGCCGATGGCGCGTCCGGTCGCCTTGAGCTCGTCGACCACGGCGGCCATCCGTTTGTAGTCGCGTCCCAGGAGCAGCGCCTCGACCCGGTTCTCCCGGGCGAGCCGATGCACTATCGCGGCGCCGATCTCGGAGCTGCCCCCGAGCACCAAGATCCTTCGTGGCACCGGCGAACCTACACGCACCGTTCCCGCCGCCGTGCCGGTCGCAGGACCGGAGCCACCGGAGCGGCGGGAGCAGAGCGTCGCAGTGCTCCCATCATGCCGCTGCGGCACTTGACTCCTCGGACGACCCAATCAGCGCTGCAGGAGCGCGCACCAGAATGCCGATGGATCCGCCCATGACTGTCGGCCACCCTTCACCTGTCTGCGGAAGTTCCGAACTCCAATCACAGGCGCGATCGTAGGTGCACAGAGTAAGACGTAAGTCGCAGCTCGATGAGAAGGCTCACAGTCTGTGGGGGGTGATCGAACGGCAGCCTGTGATCGGTCGAATCATTCGCGGCCAGCGGCTGGACATACGGCATGCGTGGATCTCGCGGTCGCGCAAACGGGGCGCCGGCGCGGTGTATCCATCACCGGCGAGCTCCCAAACGGGAACCGGTGCCCGAGGCGGGGGTTCTCATCCGTCGCTCGGAGTGCGGCCAGACCCGTCTGTCGCCACGGTCGGGGCGGCTGTGTCGTCACCGAGCACTGAGCGGTCCGAATGTCGATTACGTCCCGTCCGGGAGACGACGTGTCCCCCGCCGGGCGACAGGCCGACGAACAGTGGAAGCTCGAGCGCGACTCTGGCTCCGCCCTCCGGACTCTGATCGGCCCAGATACGCCCTCCGTGCGCGAGCACGATGGCACGGGCGATCGCGAGTCCGAGGCCACTGCCGCCCAGCGAGCGCGAGCGGGAGCCGTCGGTTCTGTGGAATCGGTCAAAGATGCGTTCACGCTCTGCTTCCGGGATCCCCGGACCGTCGTCCTCGACGCCGAGCTCGAGGCGCTCGCCACGAGCCTCGGCCGTCAGCCGGACCAGCCCTCCAGGGCCGGTGTGCTCGACCGCATTTCGGGTGAGATTTCGGATCGCCTGCGCGATCCGATCCGCGTCCCCGTCGAGGGCCCCAGTCGCCGACGCCGCGAGCTCGAACCGACGGTCGGCCGATCCCTGCAGACCTCGGAAGAGGTCGGTCAGGAACGTCTGCACGTCAAAGCGTCGCTTCTGGATCGATAAGCCACGATCGGATGTGGCCAGGAGCAGCATGTCCTCTATCAGCCGGTTCATCCGAGCGATCTCGACCTGCACGAGCTGGACTGATTCGAACCGCGTCCGCGGCTGAGACTCCGGGAAGAGACAGAAGCTCGATCTGCCCGCTGATCACGGTCAACGGGGTTCGCAGCTCGTGGGAGGCGTCGGCCACGAACTCGCGCTCGTGATCGAACGCGTGCTGCAGGCGGTCCAGCATGTGGTCGAACCCGTCGGCCAGCCGCCGGATCTCGTCGGGGGCTCCCTGCGCGTTGATGCGGTGATCGAGCTCACCCGCGTCGATCCTGTCGGCCGTGTCGGCAATCACCCGGACCGGGCGCCAGATCCAGCGTGCGACGAGGTGGGCTGCGGCGATCGCTGCCAGCAGCGCCAGCACGCCGACGAGTAGAAACGCGTGTCGCACGCTCTCCCGAGCTCGGGCCACGGCGCCCCATGGCTCGCCAATCTCCACAGTCGCGATCGCGTGGTGTCCGGACTCGACAGACGCGACCAATAGTCGGACAGCTCCGGAATCGATCAGCGTCGAGGACATGGTGTCCGGATCGCGCCGAGAGAATCGCGTGTGCCTGCGCCTGCTCACGCTGCTGCACTTGCGGGAGGGTCGCGGTCGACGCCGGTTCCGGTCGCGAAGCCGAGCAGCTCGGGCTCGTTGGTGATCGTCGAGCCACCGCTGCACCCGAATGACGTACAGGCGCGCCGAGCTTCCGAATGACAGGCTGATCATCCAGGTACCGGCGTGCGGCCGCTTCAACGGCGGTCGGGGCTGCCGATGCGGAACTCAGCGCCCGAGTGAGGGCGGCTGTGTCCCGGGCGAGATCGTGATCGATCTGCGCCCTGACGCGCGAACCCGTCTCGCGGTACACCGCGGCGAACGCCCCGGCCATCGCCGCGGTCAGGATCAGCGCGAGCGCGACCGTCAGCCGGGCGCGCAGCCCGAGATGCCGGACATCCAGACGCGCCAGGCGTCTCCGGAGAGGCGCGCGCGCCTCGGTGGCGCGCCGCTGTGCGTTCGCGCGCGCGCCGTCGCAGTCGCCGGGTGCCGTGGCCGTGGGTCGCGCGCCGGTCAATGGTCGCCGAGGTGTGAGGCGAGCCCATGCGAGGTCCGGGCTGCGAAGTCCGGAATCGCGAACACGGCGACCGCGAGCCCGACGACACGCTCCGGGACGAGAAGGCACCATGCGCCCGCGAGCGCGCGCGACCCGCTCGGTTTCGGCGCGCGCAGAGGCAGATCGAGCCAGATGACCGAGCTGACCGACTATGTGGAGCGCGGCGACCGTGAGCCACAGGACGAAGCGAGCCTTGTGGATCAACAGCAGATCACCGCGAGCGTTCGGACCCTCGAGCAGGAGCACGATCCCGCTGAGGGACACGATCATGGTCGACGCAATCACCATCGGACCGCGTGCCCGCAGCCGTAGGACCGGCGGACCCTTCTTCCGATCCGCGCGCCCGCCCGAGTGGTACCGCAGGAACCGGTAGCCGGTCGTCGCCATTTGAGCCCCACCGGACTGACTAGCAGCATCCCGACGAACCGATGAACCGGAACCAGCCGCCCAATGAACAAGGTCGTCACGGCGAGCGCCGCGAGCAGCGAAATCAGCACCAGCCCAGCGATCACGGCTAACCTCCGATTACCGTCCGTCCCGCGGCCGGTCGAACGCGCCGCAGGACCGCCGGCCGCGGGTCCCGCAGCCGCCTGCGGCCGAACGTCGACAGGGGCTCCCGGATTCACTACGAAGAGCTTCGTCCCGAGCAGTTAAGGATCACTGATCAATGGGTGAGAAGCCTCACAACCGGGTGAGAGGCGCTGGCCGGCGCGTGAGAAAGTGCTAACAGGGCCGACGAGACGACGCTTGCCGGCCAGGCGCGCGGCGCGTTCGCTCAGTGCCCGTGGTGCAGAAACGCCGCCGGCGGCGGTCCACGACGCGAACTGTGGGATCAGCACGATTGCGAGCACCAGCCCGCCGACGAGCGCTCCGATGAGCGTAATCGCGCGCCCCGCGCGCCCCGGATTCTCGCTGAGTCCGTCGCTGTGCCGCCGTGCGGCACGAAGCGAATCGCCGAGTCCGGAAAGGTGGCCAAGGACGTGCAGGCCGGTGAACGCCAGCCACACGACGAAGCTTGCCTTGTGAATTGACACGAACGGACCTCGGTGGTTGGGACCGAGGATCAGCAGAACGATTCCGCTCGCGAAGACGAGCACGGTGGACAGCACGACAACCGGCGCGATTAGGCGCATCAGCGTCTCCGGCGGCCCCTCGCGCCTGTACGCCGGATCGTGGGTGTAGTAGCGCACGAACCGGTAGCCGGTGCTGCCCATCTTGACCACGAGCGGTCCGAGCAGCAGCAGCCCCACGAACAGGTGCATCGAAATCAGTTGGTGGATGCGCAGGATCGTCAGTCCCAGCACCGCGAGCAGAACGATCAACACAACGCCTGTCACCGCTGTCAGCTGCTCGTTCCCGCCTGTTCCGCCGCCTGTCAGCGCAGACGACCGCGAGCGTTCGCGAGCAGCCGTGGTCTGCGCCGCGCTGGCGCCCGTGCGGAGACGACTTGGAGGGCTCTCGCGGGTTGGCATGTTACGAGTGTTCTCGCCCTGGCTCAACGCGCCTTCAGGGATCGGTGAGAAGTCTCTTGGCCAGCGAACGCACGCGTCATCGAGTCATTAGACCCCGGCGGCCAGGGTCGGCGGGCAGGCCCGGGGTGTCCTACGGCGGCTGCGAGCCAGGTGAAGACAGCTTCGGTCAACCACATCGCGTAGGCCCGCAACCGGCGGACCGCTGTCATCCCTGGCAGTGGTCCGCCGACCGCACGGGAGCAGTCGCGCCTCACCGCCGTGCCCGCGACCTCCGGCGCGCTGGCGGACGCCCGCTGGTCGTCCGCCGCCTCGCCGCCCTCGACGATCTCCGACGCGAGTCGAGCACGAAACTGGCCACGCAGCCGAACAGCACGAGAATCGCGATCATCGCCGCGACCGCCACGCCGGGCGTCAAGATCAGCACCACGATCGCCGCGAGAACTGCGAGGACGAGATCGGTGACGAGCGCATTGCGGGTCACAGCGGAAGCCTCCGATAGCTCGCGCTTGATAGGTGGCGCAGGGCCGTGAAGATCAGGCGCAACCGAGCGGGCACCCAGATCGTGTGGGCGCGTCCGGCGAGCGCTCTGACGGTCGCTTCCGCCACGGTCTCGGGCGTGGTCGCGAACGGGGCCGGCGATATGCCTGCAGTCATCCGCGTCTTCACGAACCCCGGGACGGATGACAAGCACGCGCACGCCGCTCGACGCAGTCGCGTCGGCGAGCCCTGGGCGAGCGTTCGACTCGCATCACCTCAACGATGCCTTCGGAGGGATTGGCGCTCGAGTCCCGCCTCGCGCTCCGAGCACCCCTACCGCGGGCACGACGATGTCGAACCCGCCGGCTTGAGCGAACGCCCGCTCCACCACCTCGCCATGGTCGGCGATGTAGTCGGCGTCGAGGACGTCGACGACCGCGTCGGGACAGCCCGCCTGGTCGAGCCCGGCCGCGGCCTGCTCGAGACGGGCCCGGTCGCGGCCCAACAGGTACGCGCGGGTCGGACGATCCGCGGCCAGACGCCGGACGATCGCGAGCCCGATTTCCGAAGTGCCGCCCAACAGCAATACGCGACGCGACGGGTCGCTCACAACAGCCCGGTTCGGCGGGCGAGATCAGAGCGCCAGCGGCGCTCCGGATCGGCGAGGTCACGGGCCGAGCGCCATTCATCAAGCCGTGGATACATCGCCGCGCAGCGCCTCCGGGCGCAGCCGCGCGTCCTTCGTCAGGTAGACGCGCCCCCCCGCGTGCGGCTACGAGCTGGTCGAATCCGTCGAGCAGCGGCCCGATCCCGGGCGCGGCCCGCGGGAGGTCGAGCGCGAGCGTCCACCCCTCGAGCGGGAACGACAGCGGCGCGCCGTTGGCGGGGCCGAAGTCCTTGAGCACCGCGAGATAGCACGGTACGTGGGCCCGGCGCAGACGTTCGATCACGACCTCGAGCACCCGCTCGGAGCCGCCCGGCACTGACGAGCTGGTATTGGAGCAGTCCGGGCGGGCCGTACAACCGCGGCCAGGCGTCGAGGGAGTCGAGCGGGAACATGTGCCTGCCGATGCTCTCGAGCCGTCCCCGCTCGTGCCGCGGCGCGGTCCGGTATCGCATTGCGTTGAAAGCACCGACCGCAGGCGGGCGCAGGAGCCCTCCCGGCCACAGCCGGGGGACGGTCGCTCGGGCCCGCACGGTGGCGTCCGCGTCCGTGCGCGAGGCGTCGGCGTGTTCGGCCCGCGTGACGATTCCTCTGACGAGACGACGGCTCAACAGGTCGAGCCATGCCACGCGGTGAGCGCCGCCCGGGCTCGCGAGCGCCGCGAGCGCCGCGTCCAGCGAGTCGACCCTGTCCGTATCGACCGAGACCAGCGGGCCGCCCACGGCACGCAGCCTGATCCGCGCCGAGACGATCACGCCGGTCAGGCCCATCCCGCCGAGCGTCGCCTCGAACACGCCACTCGGGCGACCCGGGGACCAGCTCGACGAGCTCGGCCGTGGAGGTCAGCAGCGAGATCGACTCGACGTGGCTGCCGAACGTCCCCGCCACGCCATGGTTCTTGCCGTGGATGTCGCTCGCGATCGCGCCGCCGACGGTGACGTGCTGCGTCCCTGGCACGACCGGAACCGTCCACCCTGCGGGCACGAGCACGTCCAGCAGGTCGCCGATCGTCGCACCCGCGTGCTGCGGTGACGACCCCATGTTCGGAGTCGAGCTCGAGCCGCCGCAGCCGTGTGGTATCGAGCACGAGCCCGCCCGACAGCTGAGCGGCGTCGCCGTAACTGCGTCCTTTACCGCGGGCGATCGCACCGCCGACGCACCCCCTGCGAGCTCGACCGCGGTGCGCAACGCCGCCACGCCGTCTGGACGCACGAGCGACACCTTCGCGCCGGGGCCTCCGCCCCAACCCCGCACGACCGCGTAGCGTCGGCGCGGCCACGACCGTCCCGTCGGGCTGCCGCACCGGTACTTCAGCTGGCCGCATGGACCTCCAGCGCGAACAGCACCAACCACGCGAGCCCCGCCAGCTGCAGCGGGCGGTCGGCGAGCAAGAGATCCTCGGGGGCCTCACCCGCTCCGGCTCGGACGAGCGCACCGTAGCGGAGCAGACAGGCGGCGAACGGAGCAATCGTCAGCGGACGCCACGGGATCCCGCGCACCGCCGGCAGCTCAAACGCCCAGACGCAGTAGGCGACCAGTGCGACCGCCGCGCTCGCGGCAAGGATCAGCTCGAGCAACCGCGGACTGTAGGAGTTCAGGACCCGGCGTCGGGCGAGACGGTCGTGGCCAGCTCGCCGAAGCTCCGCGTAGCGCTTCGCGGCGGCGACGAACAGCGCGCCGCAGACCACGACGAGCAGGAACCAGCGCGACAGCGTGACCGGAGCCGCCACACCGCCCGCGACGGCGCGCAAGACGAATCCGCCGGCGATCGCGACGATGTCGAGGACGAGCACGTGCCGCCAGAGCAGCGTGTAACTGATGTCAGCCCGACGTACGCGGCCCCGACGAGCGCCAGAAGCGGGGCGATCACGGCGCACAGGATGAGTCCCGCGAGCATCAGCCACAACCCCAACCCCGTCGCGGCAATCGGATCGAGCGTGCCCGCCGCCACGGGACGGTGGCGCTTGACCGGATGGCGCCGGTCCTCGGGAGCGTCAAGGACGTCGTTGACGGCGTAGATGCCCGACGCGAGGAGGCAGAAGGCTGCGGTCGCAAGGGCGACGCGAGCAGGCACGTCATCGTGTCCGAGCGCGCCCGCGGCCCCTGCCGCGGCGACCACCAACGCGTTCTTGATCCACTGCTTAGGCCGCATCGTCGCCACCGCCGCGCGCACCGGGCCACGCCGCGGTTCGCGCAGCGGCAATGCGCCTGCGTCAGCAGATTCCATCGCACGAACCTACGGGCCATGTCTCAGGCGAGCGTATGAGATCAATGAGGAGCCTCACAGTAATGAGCACCCTCTCAGGATCCCTTCAGGCTGTCTGTCAGCGTGCCACAGTGGCGGCACATGCTCGCGCGCACGAGAGAACCGTCAGAGCTTTCGCCGCGGCACTCGCCCGTTCTGAGCCGGCGCCCGCAGTCGCGGCCGGTGGGATCCCGGCGGGTTCGACGGATCGCAACGTTTGCCGCGGCGCTGTGCCTGATACCGGCCGTCGTCTCCTACGTAAGCATGCTCGAGCAGCCGTCTGATTCGAGCCTCGGCATCCGGACAACGGAATGGATGCGCGACAACGGAGCCCGAGGACTGGTAACGCGGATCGAGAACATCTACTACTCGCTCACCGCTCCGTCGAAGGGCGGACCGCGGCTCAAGGCGCTGCCCAAGCAGGCAGGCGCCGTCAAGGCGTTCGTGGCGCGGCCCGTCCACCACTACCGCCCGCCGAACATCGCTCCGGTGATCACGCCCGCCCTGCCCGGTGAGGGCGTGTGGCACGCGACGTTCGCCGCCGGCGGCTCACGCCCGCCGGTGCTGATCACGAGCTTCCGTCCCGAGCCGAGCTACCCCCAGCTCGTAGCCGGCGTGGCCTGGATCGACCACACGCGCGCCAGCGTAAGGCTGTACCCCGGGCTGCAGGAGCCGAGCGTCGCGATGCCCTCCCGCGGACCGATGGAAGTTCCCCGGCGGCTTCGCCCGACCGTCGTGGCGACGTTCAACAGCGGCTTCAAGCTGAGCGACTCCGGCGGAGGGTTCGCTTACAACGGTCACACGTACGCCCCATTGAAAGCGGGCCTCGCGACGATCCTGCGCTACCGCAATGGTCGGGTGGATGTCATCTCCTGGACCGGGGGGCCCGATGTACGGGGGGACATCGTCTACGCCCGCCAGAACCTGCCACTGATCGTGTCGGGCGGCAGGCCCAACCCGAATCTGTCAGACGGTCCGGAGTGGGGCGCGACCCTCGGTAACGCCATCCAGGTGTGGCGCTCGGCCGTCGGGATCGACCGCCATGGCAACCTGATTTACGCCGCCGCCAATTACCAGACGGTGGTCTCGCTGGCCGCAATCATGATCCGTGCCGGGGCGGTCCGCGCGATGGAGCTCGACATCAACGCCTACTGGACGAGCTTCATCACCTACCGCTATCCCGGCGCCGGGGACCCCGCGAACCTTCTTCCCACCATGGACCGTTCGCCCGAGCGCTACCTCACCCCGGATGACCGCGACTTCTTCGCCGTGTACGCGCGGTGAGGCCGGCCACTGCCCACTTAGAACATTCTCACGCGCGCCGGCGCGCGCAAGGACCGTCCCGGCGGCGGTCGAAGGGCGCTCGCGAGCGATATGCAATCCGCGCACGCGACAGCGACCCACGCGCATTCCCGGCCGGCGCTGCGGGCGGTCGGCCGGGGTCGTCCCCGATCTCCTGCCGACATTCTGCTCCGCGCCTGCCGACCGCGGCAATGGCTGAAGAATCTGCTGGTCGCGCTCGCTCCGGCAGCGGCCGGCGCGCTAACGCGCCCGGGAGTGATGGCGGAGGCCGCGTGCGCGTTTGCGTCCTTCTGCCTGCTTTCGAGCGCCACTTACCTCGTCAATGACGTCCGCGACCGCGAGCAGGACCGGCGCCATCCGCGCAAGCGCTTCCGACCGGTCGCGGCCGGCGAGCTAGCGCCCCGCGGAGCACTGCGGCTGGCGACTGTGATCGCCGCGCTTGGCCTGGCGCTGGCCGTCGCGGTGCGGCCGATGCTCGGACTGGTCGCGATCGGTTACTTGACGTTGACGACGAGTTACTCCATCTGCTGGCGGCGGATTGTCGTCGCCGACGTCGTCGCGATTGCCGCCGGATTCGTGATCCGCGCGATCGCCGGCGGGGTCGCCACCGGCATAGCGCTCTCCTACTCATTTCTGATCGTCACCTCGGCTTGCGCGCTGTTGATCGTGGTCGGAAAGCGGTACGCCGAGCTCGTGGGAAGCGGGTCGCGGCCCCCGTCTCGGTCGACGCTGCGGCGCTACTCACGGCGCTCGTTACGGCTGCTTCTGGCCGGGGCGGCAGCCCTCGGATGCGTTGCCTATGCTTCGTGGGCGTTCGCTCGGCCAGGGCTCGGAACGTGGCGGGAGCTGTCGATCGTGCCGTTCGTTCTGTGGCTCGGCCGCTATCTCAGGACGCTCGCAACGGGAGCCGGCGAGTCACCCGAGGAGCTGATTTTGCACGACCGCCCGTTGCTCGCGCTGAGTCTTGTCTGGGCCGCGCTGTTCACTGGCGGGGTGTATGGCGGCGCGTAACAGTCTGAATCGGGAGGCGATCGAGCGCTACGAGGCCCGGATCCTGGCGTACGAGCAGCGCCCTCGGCGGACTCGGCCTGCGCGCGCGGCGGCCCGAGCCCCGACCGCCCGAGTGCGCCGACGGGTCCCGCAGCGCGTCGCGATCACCGTGCGGATCCGGCGGATCCTCGTGCTCGCGGCCGTGATGCTGCTGCTCGATCTGCTCGGCTCCTTCGCGCTCGCGATGATGCAGCCATCGAATGTGCCCTTCGGCGTGCGTGCGGTCGAGTGGTTCCGCGACAACGGAGCCGCATGGCTAGTTTCGGACGTCGAGAGCATTTATTACTCGCTCAACGCGCCCGCGACCGGCGGGCGACCTCTCAAGACGCTGCCAAAGGTCGGCGCCGAGGCAGGGTCCATGTTCGCGAGGTACGCGCCGCCACCGGTGGCGTCCGTGATCAATCCACCACTGCCGGGCGAGGGACAATGGCGCGGAACCGGTCCGCTGATACGCGGCGTGGCGCCCGTTCTGGTGACGACGTTCCGGCCCGACCCCAACTACCCGCAGTTGGTCGCGGGAGTCGCGTGGATCGATGTCTCGCGCAGCTCGATCGCGCTGTATCCCGGGCGCTACGAGCCTCCCAACGATGGCAGCCAGGCCGCGGAGGTGCCGCCGCAGCTACGCTCCAGCCTGCTCGCGACGTTCAACAGCGGCTTCAAGCTCGAGGACTCCGGCGGCGGCTTCGCCGTGTCCGGTCACCTGTACGCCCCACTCAAGGACGGGCAGGCCACGTTAATCGGATATCGCACCGGCACCGTCGACGTCCGTACCTGGACAGGCGGTCCTGACCCCGGTCCGAGCGTCGAGTTCGCGCGCCAGAACCTGCCACTGATGCTCGAGCACGGGCAGCTCAATCCGGCCCTGGGCAACGACTCGCTGTGGGGCACGACGCTCGGCAACGCCGTGCGGGTCTGGCGCTCGGGCATCGGCGTCGACGCCCACGGAAACCTCATCTACGCGGCCGCCGAGGATCAGACGGCCCAAAGCCTCGCGCAGATTCTCCAACGCGCCGGCGCGGTGCGAGCGATGGAGCTCGACATCAACTACGAGTGGACCACGTTCAACTTCTACGGAACCTTCGGCGCGGGCGAGCCCGCCAAGCTGCTGCCCGACATGAACCGACCCGCCACCCGCTACCTGGCGCCCGACGACCGCGACTTCTTCGCCGTCTACGCGCGGTAAGGCCATCTGTTCGCGCGCGTCGCCAGCCGCGGCGACCGCGATCGCCGAAGCAGCGAGTGCGGTTCTGGCGTGCACCCGGCCAAGCGTACGGCGCGCGGAGATCGAAGCGGACTTGTGACTTTTTCGGGATCGCCGCGGCTTTAACTCCGTGGCTCGAGGCTGGGAGGATGGCGATGTCCCAGCTGCTCCTAATTCACGCGGGCGATTGACTCCGCTTGTGCTTGCGGCGTGCGCGCGCAGATGCCACTCGGCGCTTCCGTCTGGAGTCAGCACCCTCCAAACCAGCGAGCCACCCCTGGACAGCGCGCGCCGAGCGCCGTGCGCGCGCTTCCTGGATGCTGATCGGCTGGTCTGGCGGGGCGGAGTTGGGTCCGGCGTAGATGGGCTTGGGGTTTTGTGTCATGAAGTCAGTAGAGCGGGCCACCCACAGTGCAGTCTCAGCTGAGACGAAGTCATGGCGAAGATTGTGGTGAGAGTCCTCTCAGCGGAGGCCGGACCCTTAGCTCAAATGGACGTCGCGTGCACCGGATGCTCGGTCGCCGAGGCTTTCTCTCATCGCGCGTCGATCGTGACGAAGTCTCGGCTCCAGGGAGCAATAAATTCTCCGGGGATCCCCCGCTGGCCCGCCACGACCGGCGCGGGTGCGAGCGGTCTCCTGCCGTCGCGGTGCCGTGGAGGAAGCCGGCGACTCACGCGGGATTGCTGTCGATCTCGACGGCGCGCACGGGCGCCTTCAAAGCACCCGCTCTGGTTTAGCAGCGCCTGTATGTGGGCCGTCGCGCTCAGCCGGCTACGGGACGTCGGACGCGGCGGCCTGTCGCACGACGTTTGCGGCATCCCGCGCAACCCAGAAGCCCTTGTCGACGAGCTCGTTGGCCTCACGCCTCACTCTCGCGACATAGTCGGCGTGGCTGGGATAGAGCGCGCGCAGCGTCGCGTGGCTGAGCGGGATACTGAACCCGATCAGCGGGCACAGCCCGGACAAGTCTGTTCCGTGGGCGCTGCTGTCGATGGGGGAGTACGTTGCGGTGGGAACGTCCACAAACGGGGTCCGCAGCCCGCCGAGGGCGTTGCCGAACCGGTCCCGGTCGGTCGTGCCGGTGCGCGTGTCGGTCACCTGAATTCTGGGCGCGCGTGGCGGTGGGGTGCCGTCATCGAGCCATTTCGTCAGGTCGGCGAAGGCGGCATCGGCGACGTATCCGAACGGATACGGGTTCGGGTCGACGACGCCATCCACGCCGACCCACGGACCGCTGTGATACTGCTGGTGCGCGCAACCGGTGGGAGGCAATGTGCTCAACGGGATCCGCTCGATTTCCGCCAGGTCTCGTTCCTCGGTGATCGGCGAGCTGCCGAGATCATTGGAGATGTGGCTGGCACCCGGCACCTCCCACAGCCGGTATCGATCGTTGCGGGCATTGCTGTCGGGTCGGCGGTATGCCAATGCCGTCGGACCGCCGAGGAGAACCTCCTCGGTCTCGGTGTTGATCTGGATGACTGGTGAGTCGCGTCGCGCCATCCGGTTCCGCGGATCGTCCGACGGGAGTGATCCCGCGGCCGTCAGGCCGAAATTGATGTCGCTTGGACCGACCGTACCGCCGGGCACGTAGCCGTCGTACACGGGCCCGCCGTTGGGCAAACGGTCGATCGCGTTGAACACGTCCGCCTGCGTGAATGTGAAGGCGCCGTCCTGCGAGAAACCGGACTCGAAAACGTGGCGCACCGTGAGGCGATGGAGCGGGCTGCGCGGCCCGTTGAGCTTGAACAGCGCTCCGATCTGCGCAGCGATATCAAACGTGATCCCGTCGTCGACAGCGCTGTTCTCGCCCCACGCCAGGCGCACGTAGCGTTGGGGCGCAAACCGCTTGAGCGCTCGGATCGACTCATACCGCGACGTCCAACCGACGAACACATCCCCTTGCTCGACGAAGTACGGCCACGAGCGGTCCCAGACGTTCGCGATGTCATAGCCGGACGACGGATTGAACGGCTCGATGATCACCGTGCCGCTGAACCTGCGTGGATCTGTCGGGCGTTTCACGAGCATTCTCGTCGTGTACGGGAGATTCCGGCAGCCCAGCCGCCCGGCGCTCGCCGGGCACGGAGCGATGACCCGAACCCCGGTCGCGCTGTACTCGTAGAGCTTCGCTCGCCCCGAGACGAAGTACTCGTTCTCCTCATACCCAGACGGCACGCGTGGCTCCGGACCGAACCCGTCGGCAATGAACGGGAAGTTCGACGACGTCGACGGGATCGGGCCCGCTACCGCCGGCACTGACACCGCCAAGCGGCTGGTCCGGCGGGGCGCGCCCGAGGCGCATCCCGCGACACCTAAGCACGCGCACGACACAACGAGGCATCGCAGAAGCCGCCGATAACCGACGTCAAGCGTGGCGGACACGGCGCGGTCCTGGACACGGATACGCAGAATCGGCGCTCTCAGATCGCGACGTACACCGTTCTCTGCGGACAGGCACTTCCTCGAGCCGCCGTAATGACCTTCCCGTTCGCGGGTGGTCACGCTCGGAATCGATCGCTCGCTTCGGTGCCGGGAACCTCAACTTCGGTGCCGTTTCGACTGGCGGGCCGCGCAAAATCTACTGGTGGCTTGGACTGACGGTCAGCATCCCTGCGCTCGCGGCCGGGAGCGTCACGAGGTAGCCCCCCGGACCAGGCGTTAGCCGCTGGTTGAGCTGCGCGCCGGCGAGATTGCCGGTCTGTGTCTGAGCGCCGTAGCTCCGGCCTCCGAGCGCGACGCCGCTCCTCGCCCAGGCACTTGGCGCCGTCAGCCGCTCAAGTGTGACGATCGGGGCTTGCTCCGGTAGCCGCACCGAGACGACGTGCGAGTGCCTGACGTCGTCGTTGATCAGGACGAGGCGGGTCGTCCCGTCTGCCCCTCGTGTCGCCCACGCACGCACCTCCGGAGTCCCGATGCGCGTCACGGACAGGAGCCTCGCACCGGGGGGAGCGGCTTGCGCGAACATCAGCAGCCCGTAGTACTCCGGGCGCACGAACGCGGACCATCCAGCGCCGGCTCGCTGAAACGTGAACAGACCGTAGCGGGCGTGGGGAAACGTGTGGATATTCACACCGTCGGCGCCCGAACGGGCCACGGCGATCAACGCGTCGAGGGCCCAGAGCGCCGAAGCGAACGTATCGCTGACGCCTGCCTTCCCACCGCACGCGACCGAGTTCATCTCGTCGATCCGGAACGTGTCACCTCGCTGATGCGCGATCGCGACGTACCGCCCGATCCCGGCAGCGAACCCGCGTGACGCGGTTGAGCTGAGCATGTTAGCGACGGTCGGGTATTTCGCTGACCCAGGGGTCGTGAAGCAACGATTGAGCGGATAGCGGTGCAGGGTCACTACCCGGAGCGTTGGCTCTGCGCCGAGGAAGCTCCGCAGGTTCTGCAGCCACGGGAGGGCGCCGACCGCCGGGCCCGCGAGCGCCACTCTCGGCAGACGTTTGCGCAACGCCGAGAACTCAGCGCCGAAGGCCCGAAGGTCATAGGTTCTCTGTCGCCCGAACACCAGGCGTCCGCCGGAGTTCCGATACCACGGGAGCGTCGCATACCAGTTCGGCTCGTTTCCGAGCTCGAGCGCCAGCACCGACCGGAACCCGATGCCAGACAGCAGCGCTCTCGCCTCGGCGGCCGCGATGAGGGGCTGGTTGGCCTCGAGGTTCACACCCAGGATGAGCCGAGCCCCAGTCCCGTCCGCGAGCGCCCGGGCGACCGCGAGCCACCGCGATGAGATGCTGTATGTCACGCCGCGCGGCCGGACGAGATGGCTCACCGGCCACCAAGTATGGTCGGTGCTGTCGCCACCGATCCGAAGGACCGGGCGTTGGTTCGGAGCGAGGTTGCGGAGCAGTTGCTCGAATACGGGATTGATCGCGAGCGGGTGAGAGCCGGCGTAGGCGGTGACCGCGGGGTACTCGATCGACAGCCCCACGAACCCTGCACTTACCGGCCGGCCGACAGCTACGCGGCTGACATTCACCGATACGTCGGCGCGGAGTACACCGGCACGGGCCGTGTCGTCTAGCCGATCGGCCCCGACTGTACCCGCGATCACCGCCACACCGAGCCCGGCCCCCACAAACGCCGAGAACGCCAGTCCGCGCCGAACCCACCGATTGCGACAGAGCCGATCGAGGAGAGTCAATATGACGGAGGCGGTGGCGTCGGATTGGCAGGCGGTGCCGGGTTGGACGCGGACGTCGAGCTTCCGGCGGCGGCGACCGTCCTCGGCGCGCTACGCATGGTGCGGGTCCCGACAGTGCCAGTCGAGCCGGCTCCGCAGCCCGCCAGCGCGAGCACCGCCGTTGGCGTTCAGCAGCAGGGTCGCGAGGCGAGGGCTCAAACGCTCTCGGGATCGAGCCACAGCGCAAGTGCTGGGCAATTGTTGGCGGCGCGCCGGGCGCCCTCGACAAGCTCGGGTCGGAGCTCGGGATCGTTGACGACTGGGATAACCCGACTCGTCGATGCTGATCCATTCGGGCAAGCGGTTGGAGCGCATATCCCGTGGGCGACGCAATCGAGCGGGTTCACGCGAAGTCGCATACCTGCCTTTGCCTCGCAGCTCGCGGCTGTCGTCATCCACGCGCAGATGCTCGTCGAGCTGAGTCATCGGTCGCACGCCGATGCCGAGCGGCAGGCTAGGAAGCAGCAGGTCGACGGCCACACTCATCCCCCGGCTCCCTCGCGTCGCTCGCGCCTCGCCTCGGGCCGAGCGCTCAGGTCCCGTTGACACTGCCTGAGGTTCGATCGATCCGCAGCCGCGCACGCAGGATGAGCGAGCCGCGCGTACTGCGCACCCTGGCTCGGATGCTCGTGCCGGCCAAGGCGGTCACCCGTCCGCCGGGCAGTCACAGGACGCTCCATTGCGACGTCAGTGTCCGACACCACACACAGAGATCTGTAAGCCGGGCGTGAGAGCTCGCTAATGCGCCTGCCTGATTACGTCGGCTAACTCTCGGGCCAGACCACTTAGGACCCGCCGGAGACGACTGAGGCCGGCGCTGGAGTGGCGGGGACGGGAGCCTGCGCCGGCGGCTGGAGCGTGGGCGCGGATGCTTGCGCCGGGACCGCGGCGAGAGCCCGAGCCGGCGCTGGGCTCGGAGCGGGAGCTGGGGCCGGCGCGGAGGCGGTTGCCGGCGGGCGGTGGGGTTCGGCGCGGTTGCTATGTGCCGCGGCTTTGGCCGGCGCGCGGCGACTGCCGAGGGGTGGGGCTTCGGTTTCGGCTTCGGCGTCGGCACGCGGCGCGTGGCGCCCGGTGGCGCGGTGCGCTCAGCCGCGGGGCGCACTCGACCGGAACGCTCCAGTAGTTCATGCCCGTGGCGCTGCGCGACCGCGGTGGAACCGAAGCCGAGGCCGGCCGTGCCGGCGAGGAGCGCGAGCATGCGACCGATCGAGGGGGTCGTACGTTTGGCTGCCATGCCCTCTGGATCGGCCCGCAACGTAAGACTCCCGTGTGAATCTCCTCATCCCCCTCGTTGCCGGGCGTGTCGATGCCGAAGTAATCGTCAGTGACGGCCCTCGCTGACCCGGGACAGTCCATCCCTCCGCCGCTCGGCTCGCGCGCCGGCGCCGCCGCGCCCGAGGCACCGCGCGGGCCGCACGCCCAACCACCTGGCGGCCGATGCGATCGTGGGCGTGGCCGGTCTCGGCCTCGGCGCCACCGTAGCCAGCGCCATCGGATCGCTCAGCGCCCGCGTCCTGCACGCGCCCGGAGGACTCGAGGTGGCGGTTGGACGGCTCACTGGCCTCACCGGGGCCTACCTGCTGCTGATCATGGTCGTGCTCGTCGCTCGGCTCCCGCCGCTCGAGCGCCTCATCGGCCATCCCCGCCTGACCAAGTGGCATCGTCGGCTCTCGCCCTGGCCACTGCTCTTGCTGACCGTGCACGCGGCAACGTCGATGATCGGCTACGCCAAGCTCCAGCGGACGGGCCTGTGGCACGAGTTCGGGGTGGCGCTGTCCCGCTACGAGGGCATGCTCGGGGCGATCGCCGCCCTGGCGCTCCTGGTCGCGGTCGCGGCCCTATCGATCCGGGCGGCCCGCCGGCGGATGAGCCACGAGACGTGGTGGCAGGTGCACCTACTCACCTACCTAGCGCTCGCGTTGTCGTTCTCCCACCAGATCGCCACCGGAGCGTCGTTCGTCCACCATCCCCTGGCCCGGCTCGCCTGGACCCTCCTGTGGCTGTCGACCGCCGGCGTCGTGCTGATCTGCCGCGTGGGTCTGCCGCTTCTGGCGAACTGCGTACCACAGCCTGCGGGTGGTCAAGGTTGTGCGGGAGTCGGATGACGTCTTCTCGTTGGTGGTCAAGGGCCGCGGCTGGAGCGGCTTGCGGTGTCGGGCGGCCAGTACTTCCAGTGGCGGTTCATGACCCGCGGCCTGTGGCTCCACGCCCACCCCTACTCGATCTCCGCCCTCCCACAGCCGCCCTACATGAGGGTGACGATCAAGGGGATAGGCGCACACTCGAGCGCGGCCGCGCGCCTGACCGCCGGCACTCGGATCGCGATCGAAGGCCCGTACGGCACGTTCACCAAGCACGCGCTGACCGGACGCCGGGTCGCACTGATCGCCGCCGGCGTCGGGGTCACGCCCGTGCGGGCACTGCTCGAGGACCTGCCGGCGGGCGCAGACCCGGTCGTGTTGCTGAGAGCCTCGAGCGAGGAGGAGCTGCTGCTGGGCGACGAGGTGATGGAGCTCGCGCGCGCCCGGGGCGGGCGGGTGCTCGGCGCCTTCGGGTCGCGCCACCGCCTGACGCTCGACGCCCACACCCTCCGGGCCAACATCCCGGATCTGCCCGAGCGAGATGTGTTCATCTGCGGCCCCGAGCCGTTCACGGAGATGGTCGCCCGGGCGGCGCGGCGGGCCGGAGTGGCGCCGGGGCAGTTGAACGTCGAGGGCTTCGGCCCCTGAGGCTGAGGCGGGACGCGGAGGACCACGCCGCGCCGGCGGTCCACACCACCGAGGTGTGGACCGCCAACGCGGCGTACGGCCTCAGGCGTGCAGGTCGACTGACCGTGAGCTCGGCTGAGCCGCCTTGGTGGCAGCGTCGTCGCTGTCACCGTCGTGATCGGGCGCTCCCGGCGCTTCGGCCGATTCCGGCCGCTGGACCGCGCCGACCGGCGCGAACGCCGCATGGTGGCTGGCGCCACCGATTGCCATGATGCTCATGGGTACGTGCTCCCTTCCGTGGTTGACGTACACCAGTCATCGGTCCGAAGGTGTCCGGCTGCACGTTCCTGTGCGCACTCTCACGCGCTTCCTACGCAGGGCTTCGATCCGCGTCAGAGCATCTGGAGCACGATGAGTACGCACGGACTGGATGTCGGCCAGCCGTTAGATGGGCATGGTCGCTCTCATGACGCCGCCAACCCGCTCATGAGCCACCTGCTCATCGGCCTCTCGCTCGCGCTCGTCGGATCGGTCGCCCTCAACGCGAGCTACCTGATCCAGCACGCCGGCTCGGTTGACGCGCCCACGATCGCCGTTCCGTCACCCGATGAGGACGCTCGGCGCGCTGCTGCGCTCCCGGCTGTGGCTCGTCGGCGGCGTCCTCGGAATCACCGGGTGGGCGATCAGCATCGCCGCGCTCACGCAGGCGCCGCTCTCGCTCGTGCAGGCATTCCTGATCGGCGGGATCGCCCTGCTCGCGCCGGTCGCGGTCCGCGTCCTGGGTCACCACTTGACCCTCGAGGGAGCTCGCCGGCATCTCGCTCGTGGTGTTCGCGCTGCTCGTGCTCCTTGTGGGTCGGCGCGCGGTCGGCGTCGATTCGCACTTTCACAACGCCGCCCTCGGGATCTACCTCAGCGGCTCAGTCTGCGCCGGCGCGTGCCTGCTCCTGCTCAGGCAACGGCGCACGCAGATGCTCGCCGCGGCCGGGGGGATCCTGTACGGCGCCGCCGACGTCTCGATCAAGGCGCTCACCGGCCTGGCCAGCCACCACGGTCTGACCGCCGCACTCACCTCGCCGTGGCTGATCGCGACTATCGTGGCCAGCATCGGCGCCTTCTTCTGCTTCCAGCGCGCGCTCCAGTCGGGCAGGCCGATCCCGGTGATCGCGCTGATGACCGCCGGGAACAACATCGTCTCGATCATCGGCGGGCTGGTCGGTGTTCGGTGACCCGCTCGGGCACCGCCCGGCGATGGTGCTCGCACATGTCGCGGCGTTCGTGCTGATCGTGGTCGCCGCCTGGCTGCTCGCTCCCGCGCAGGCGGCAGCCACCGTGCCGGGGGCCGCAGATGAAAACGTCTCGGCCCGGTCGGAGGTATTGGCCCGGAGGGTCGCGGGTCGAGCGTCACCCGGGGTGCGCTGAGCATGACGCTGGGCGTGTACACCGCGCTCGGGGTCACGTCGGAGCGGACGGCCCTGCGAAAACATCGAGCGTCTCGGGCAAACGGAGACATACGTCAGTCGTCGTACCTGCGAAAGTGTCCAACCAGTCCCCGCAGTAACGTCGCCTCATTGGCCGCCGCGGGCGTCGTGTCGGACGTGTCGGACCGCGCGATGCGGGACTCAGCCGGCCGCGCGCGCGCCGTGCCCGCCGGCGGGTGTTGCTGTTTGGGTCGGTCATCGGCCGGACTGACGGTGGCGTTCTTTGCGCGGATGCGATCTACGTGGCCACGCTGCCGAGCGTGGGTGACGCCGAGCAGCGCGTGTACCGACTCCTCGCGCTGCACCACGCTACGTACGCCGGACCCCAGCCCGCCGCTCGGCTGGGTGACGCGGTGGTAGCCGTCGAGGACGAGCACTTCTACGCCAACTTCCTGATCAACATCCTCGACGGCGCCGGACGAGCCGCGCTCGCCACCCTGGACGACAGCCAAGATCCGGGCGGCAGCACGATCGCCCAGCAGCTCGCCAAGCAGCTCTACGGTCACGGCACCGGCCTCGCCGCGACGCTGCGCGACATCGGGCTCGGGGTCAAGCTCTCGCTCGACTATCCCAAGCCGCAGATCCTCGACATGTACCTCAACACCGTCTACTACGGGCATGGCTACTGGGGTGACGCGGCCGCGGCCCGCGGGTACTTCGGCACCACGCCGACCGCGCTGACTGGGCGCAAGCGGCGATGCTGGCCGGGCTCCCAGAGGCGCCCTCCGCCTACGATCCGCTCGTGCACTACGCGCTCGCCAAGCAGCGTCAGCGCCACGTGCTCGACCAGCTCGTCGTCAACCACTACCTGACCGCCGCGCAAGCCGGATGCCGCGTACGCCGAGCCGGCTCGGTCTCAGATGAGCGCAGCCCGGCGGGAAAGAAGATTCCTCGGCAGGCCGCGATCCCGGCGGTCGACCGCCGACCGTGCCGGCGGCCCACGCGTTATCGGGCGCGCCAGCGCTTCGGCCACGTCCCGCTCGACACGGCGGCGATCGGCCGAGATGTGTGAGACGATACACGCCCGGCCTGGCGAGATGCTCATGCACGCGCCCCCTGGTTGAGGTACCCCGTGGTCGGTCGCTGATGTCACTTGCAACGGTCCTCGTAAATCCTCACCGGCGACGGCCGGGTGTCAGGCGGCCACCGGGACGCGCCAGTGGGATGTGCACCGCATGAGACGTCGCTCATCTCGCCGATCGCTTTCGCAACTCGCCGCCGGCGGCGCGTGTTGGTGTGGGTGCCGAATCCCCGTCGTGCCGAGGCGGGGAGCGGGGAACCCAGTTCGTCGGGGCGAATCCGGCGGTGATCCGCCGGTAGCGCTTGGCTTCGAGCGCGAGCCCGTCAGCTAACCCCGCAGGCGCAGGCCAACCGTTCAGCGTCGATGAACCACGGGGGTCATCGTGCCCGGAGCCAGAGCTGCAGTAGGCCGCCACCGACGCGCCGCAGGCCGGATCCGAGCGGCGTTCGCCTTCCTCGGCCTGGTCGTGGCGGTGGGGATCGCAGCGGTCGCGCCCGGGGCCGCCGACGCCTCGCTGGTGAGCGCGCGGGCAGGCGACCTGGGAGCGTTCTCGGGCGGAATCCAGCAGGTGAACGGCACGCTCACCGCCACCGGCCCGGCTACGGGGCGGACGCTGCGACGTTCGCCGCCACGTACTCCGGCGCGGGCGGCGCCGGGCAGGCCAGCGGCACGTTCAACGTCCAGTGGCGGCAGGGCCAGAGCGTCGCCTACGGCGCCGCCGTTCTACCTCCCCCCAACTTCCACACCGCGCTGACCGGCCAGCAGGCGCTGCTCACGTGGGACAGCCTCCCCGACACCGGCGGCCGATCCGAGCAGGACGGCGTGGTGATCGACTACAGCGACGACGCGGGATACCTGGTGGCGAACACGATCACCAACGGGCTCCGCCGTCCAGCAGGTTCTGGCGGGACCGTTCCCGCTCCCGATCGGGACGTGGTTCGCGCTGCAGGTCCGTCAGTTGCTCGGCTCCGGATCGGCGGCGTACAGCGACGTGTACCTGAACGGCCGGCTGATCGCCGCCTCGCACACCCCGAATTTCTCCGGTCAGCAGATCACCGACGTGCGCTACGGAATCGTCGGGCTGACCCCGGATGCGGCGCAGGGCCCGGTCGCGCTCGACTTCGACCAAGCCAGCGCGGCCGACTACACCGGGTACGTCGACCCGCTCGGGGGCGACAGGTACATCACCGGGCGGACCGACATGGGCGTCGACTTCTGTCTCGCCCCGGGCGAACCGATCCGAGCCCTCGGAGACGGGATCGTCGTGGGCATCTGGCCCGATTGGTTCAGGCACCAGCCGTACATCTGGTACCAGCTGCTCGACGGCCCCTACGCCGGCCGCTACGTCTACGTCGCCGAGCAGATCAGGCACCTCGCTCGCATCGGCACGCAGCTCACCACCGGTCAGCCACTCGCGTACTACAAGAAGTCAGGCACGTGCCTCGAGACCGGCTGGAGCGCCGCCAACGGCTCCACCCTCGCCCACGTGACCACCGGCTACACCGAAGGGCAGGTCACCCGGTCCGGCGTCTCGTTCGCCCACTTTCTCAGCTCGCTCGGCGTCCAAGGGCCCTTCGAGTTCACCCCCGCCCCGCTGAAACACAAGCACCCCAAACGGCCCCTCCACCAACCCTCGCCCGCGGCCGCGAGCTGACCACCAGCGCCCCGAGCATGACCGAGCGACGAGGCGCCACGAAGAGTTCGATGAGCCTCGCGATGCGCGTCTCCGCGCTTGCTCGCCGCAGATGCCACTGCGCCCACGCGCAGAAGGCTCGCGACCCGCTCGCCGTCGAGTGATCGCCCTCGCCCTGGTCGGAATCCGCTGAGCGAGCCACGACTGCTCCGTTGAGTCCGGTCACGTCGCGGTCACGTGACCGGCCGTTCGGCTGACGCAGAGACCTGCCTACGGGATGACTTGTAGCGCGGCGATCCCGGGCCGATCGGCCACCAACCCGACGTGCATACCGGGATCAGGCCGAGTATCCATCACAGGCGTAAGGTTTTGACTGCTCGATGGTGAGAGATTCCTTCGCGCTCTGATTCGTGACGGAACGAGGTCGAGCGCAGAGTTCGTCGGGGCGAGTTGCTGGCCGGGTTAACGCTCGGCGCCGGCGAAGTAAGCGGGATCTCGCCTCCGCCTTAGACCACATGGAGGTTCGTCCGGCCGGGCTGATGTAGTCGGCCGGTCCCCCACACGATCGTGGGGATTGAAGCTGCGCGGGCTGGACCCCGCGCGGCGGACCACAATCGCATAGAGGAGCCGACCATGGCGAAGGTTCGCAGTTGGGTTGGTCTTGACGTGCACGCGCGTTCGGTGCTCGCTGTGATGATCGATGGTGAGTCGGGCGAGCTTCGTTCGCGTCGGCTGTCTGGGACGACGAGCGAGGTGGTCGAGTTCTGCTGCTCGCTGCCGGGTCCGACACGCGCCGCGTATGAGGCGGGGCCGACCGGTTATGGCCTGGCGCGGGCGCTGCACACGGCCGGGGTGGCGTGTGTGGTCGCGGCGCCGGGGAAGATCGAGCGGCCCAGCCGCCGATAAGGTCAAGACCGATCAGCGCGACGCCGAGCGGGTGCTGCGCCTGTTGATGATCGACGGACTGCACCCGGTCAGGGTCCCGAGCGGCGAGGAGGAGGCGCTGCGCGACGTGGTCCGCGCCCGGGAGGCCGTCCGAGGTGATCTGATGCGCGCCCGGCAGCGACTGAGCAAGCTGCTGCTACGCCATGACGTCCGCTACGAGGACACCGCCAGCGCGTGGACAGTCAGTCACCGCGGCTGGCTGACCAGGATCGACCTGGGGGAGCGCGGCGCGCAGGTCACCCTCCTTGAGTATCTCGGCGCAATCGACGCGATCGTGATTCGCCGCGACGCGCTCGAGAAAACGATCGCAGAGCTGATCCCTGGCTCGCCGTGGGAACAGACCGTCGCCCGGCTGCGGTGCCTGCGTGGAATCGACACGCTCTCGGCGGTCGGGTTGTGCGCCGAGGTCGGCGAGTTTCAGCGGTTCCCGAAGGCCGGGCAGCTGATGAGTTACGTCGGGCTGACGCCGTCCGAGGACACCAGCGGCGAGAAACGCCGACAAGGAGCGATCACCAAGACCGGCTCGCGGCACGCCCGCCGGCTGCTCGTCGAGGCAGCCTGGCACTACCGCCGCGCGCCCGCGAAAGGCCAGACACTGAGACGCCGCCAAGACGGACAGCCCGCCCACATCATCGAGATCTCCTGGCAAGCCCAACGACGCCTGCACAGCGTCTGGCAACAACTCGACACCCAGCGCGGGAAGCGCCGCACGATCGTCGCGGTCGCCGTCGCCCGCGAACTCGCCGGCTTCTGCTGGGCGCTCGCGAACGCCGCCTGACCCCCGCCCATGCACCACGTCGGCTGAAGAGGCGGCAGGCGCCTGGTCCCCGCGCGAGAGCATCCGCGATCTAAGCATGAGCAGCCCGCCGGTGCTTAACCCTTGACAACCGAACCTCCATAAGAGCTTAGAGACGGCTCTCTCTTTCCTTAGCGATGGCTTCGACGGTGCGCGAAGAATCGTGTGCGACGAACCAGAGTTCCGTCCCGCACCAGGATTCTCGGCCGACGCGCGGTACGCCCGTGCCGCGCGGCGTCGTCGCACGCTAGGCCGGGCTTGGAGCTGATCCGGCGGGTCAATCGCTGGCTGATCGCCGCCGCCGGCCTCACGGGCGGCGCGTGCGTTCAACGCTCAGGTGTCCGGCACGGTGAACAACTCGCAGCTTTCCAGCGCCGTGGTGCAGGTGGACCTCAATCTGAACGTCTTTGGCCAGCCGCCCAGCAGCTCGATATTCGCATCGTGGCCCGGCCGCTGAGCGGCGGCAGGGTGGCGATGACGTCCAGCCGCGTGACGCTCGGCCCGTCGTCGAATCCCGATCGGTACGCGAGCCGACTTACGGCGTTGGAGGGCACGAACATCGGCGCTAAGGTCGGCGGCCCGAGAGGTTCGCTGACGTGCCAGGCCGACCAGGTTCGCGATCCAGTCATAGGTGAGCGCTCGCCACAACGCGGCGCCGACGAGCCACTGCGCCGCCGGACATCACCCGGCAGGATTTCAATGCCCCCTAGCTTCGTGCCCGGGCAGTCGGGCCGCGTCCGACGCCCCCGCGGTGAGATGTCGGAAAGAACCCAGGCTCAGTCGCGACCGCGCTCGGCCCAGTACCGCTCGGCCTCCGACTCCATCTCGGCCAGACGCGTGTAGTAGTCAGGGAACTCGTTCAGGTGAGCCCAGGCGATCTTCCCGGTCGTGATCTCGTCGTCATCGCTGACGTTGGTCGCGGGGTCACGACGGCCGTGCTCGAGCTCGACCTCGAGCCCCATACGGAACTGTTCGACGTCGAACCGCGACGTATCCCATTCGATGCCGATCCGCTCGCCGATCTCGCGCGCTTCTTGCTGGGAGAACTTGCGGTGCTCCTCCATGGTCCAAGTGTGGCGGACTTTCCGACGGATCACGTCGGTAGACGCTACGGATGCGGCATGCACGGGATGGCGGATGCGCCGCGAAGGCGACTGGGCGGATGCTTGGGAGCACGAAAGGAGGCAGAAGATGACCCTCACGCGCAAAGACGCGGTGGCAACCGGCCTAACCGGGCTGGCGGTCTTCGTCTTCCTGGCAACGCACGAGGCCTGGAACGTGCCGCTGGTCGGTGACAGCCATCGCTGGGCGGCCGCGGTGATCATGGCCCTGGGCATCGGAGCGTGCTCGGTGGGCGCCAAGCGCGTCGACTCGGCGCTGTTCGGCGTTCTCGGCGCCGCCGCGTTCGTGTTCGGCGTGCTCGCACTGGTCACCGGCTCGCTCACGCCGCTCTCGCTCCTGGTCGCCGACATGGTGGTCATGTGGGCACTCACGACGTTCCGTCACGCCCACAGTCCTCCAGGGCGGACGATCGCCACATGACCGATCTGGCACGCTCGGCCGGCGACGGATCGGCAACCGTCGCCGACCGACGGCTCCCGGGTCGGGAGCCCGCCCCGGCGGGATTGAGCGAGGCCGAGGCCGAGCGGAGGCTGGCCGCTGCGCGTCGCCCGCGCAGGCCTGAGGCGAGTCGGTCCTACGCGAGCATCGTCCGGGCCAACGTCCTGACAGTGTTCAACCTCATCCTGGCCGTCTTCGGGACATTGACGCTGATCTTCGGCGACGCGCGCGATGCCCTGTTCCTCGGCATCATCGTGGCGAACTCGACGATCGGGATCGTCCAGGAGGTGCGGGCGAAGCGGGCACTCGATCGTCTCTCGCTGCTGATCGCGCCGTCGGCGAGGGTTAGGCGCGACGGGCACACCCGTCAGCTTCCCCCTGACCAGCTCGTCGACGACGGTGTGCCGAGCGCCTCTCCGAGGGCGCTGGCGTCGGCGATCGGGCTGCCGTCGATCTTCTCGACGAGGTCGCCGGCGGCGATACCGGCGCTGCTGGCCGGGCCACCGGGTTGAACCGCGACGATCAGCGCGCCGCGTTGGGTGCTGCTGCTGGCAACGCTGGCGCCGATCGCCGCTCGGTGCGAGTTCACGACGCGGCCGTCGCGGATGATCTGGCCGGCGATGTCGCTGACAGCGCATGCATCCGTTGGCACCACCGACCGACACCCGTACTCACCACTGATATGAGCGGGGGCACCGGCTGCGACGCTGAGATCATGAACACCCCTCCCGCGCCTGCGATCGCGCGCGCGGGCGAGCCGTCTCGTCGCGCGCGCCCGCATCTGCCCGGCTGGTTGGTGTGGCTGGTGGAGCATCGCGCGCAGATCCTCGCGGTCGTTCGCGTTCGCCGCGATCGTGGTCGGCGGTCTGCTGCACCTCATCGGCGAGGGCGCGGCTGGGCAGACGGTGTGGGGTGTGGCGGTTGCGGTGCTCGCGGCCGAACTGACGGTCGAGGTCGGTCGTACCGTGGTCGTCGAGCACAGCCTCGGCGTAGACACGATCGCGCTGGTGGCGATGGTCGGCGCGCTGGCGCTGGGCGAGGAGCTGGCGGGCTTGGTCATCGGCCTGATGTTCTCCGGCGGGGCCGCGCTCGAGGCGATCGCCTCGCGGCGTGCACGCCGTGAGTTGACCGCACTGGTTCAGCGCGCTCCCAAGACGGCGCAGCTGCGCATCGAGCAACCGCCTCGAGGAGGTCGCGGTCGACCGAGTCGAAGCGGGCGACGTTGTCCTCGTACGGACCGGTGAAGTGGTCCCGGTCGACGGGACGCTGATCAGCCCGGAGGCGGTGATCGACACGAGCACGCTCAGCGGAGAGTCTCTCCCTGAGACGGTGCGGCGCGGGATGCCCGTCCTCAGCGGCTGCGCCAACGCCGGCAGCCCATTCGACGTCCGCGCCGACCGGCCCGCGCGCGACAGCGCCTACGCCGCACTGGTACGGCTGGTCGAGCAGGCGCAGACGCAGCGGGCGCCGATGGTGCGGATGGCCGACCGCTACGCCGGCTTCTTCCTTCCCGTAACCCTGGTGACCGCGGGGCTCGCTTGGGCGTTGAGCGGCGATCCGGTCAGGGCGCTCGCGGTCGTCGTGGTCGCAACCCCCTGCCCGCTGATCCTCGCCGCACCGATCGCGCTGGTGTCCGGCCTCTCGCGCGCCGCGCGGTCGGGCGTGATCGTCAAGGGCGCCGGCGCGATCGAGACGCTCGGCGAGGCGCGGACCGTCCTGTTCGACAAGACCGGCACACTGACCGTCGGCACGCCCGAGGTACGAGACATCGTGACCCGCGGCGGCTGGACGCCGGGCGAGCTGCTCCGGCTGGCCGCCTCGGTCGATAGGCTGTCCGCGCACGTGCTCGGCGAGGCGCTGGTGGGAGCCGCCAAGGAAGCGGAGCTCGAGCTGACCATGCCCAGCGACGTCCGCGAAGAGCCCGGTCAGGGCATCGAGGGCCGCGTCGACGGCCACCGCGTGGCAGTCGGAAGCCGCGCCTTCGCGCGCAACAGCGGCGTACCGCATGAGGAGATCGCCGCGGCGGCGTCGACGACCACCCGAGGGTCGGGAGAAGCGCACATCGTCGTCGCGATCGACGACCATGTCGCCGGCGTCATCGTGATGGCCGACGAGCTCCGCCCGGATGCCGAGAAGATCGTCGAGCACCTCAGGGCCGAGGGTATCCGGCACATCGCGATGATCTCCGGCGACCGCCGCTCGGTCGCCGAGCGCGTCGGGCGCGAACTCGGCGTCGACCGCGTCTACGCCGAGCAGTCGCCCGAGCAAAAGCTCGAGGTCGTGCGTCGCATCGCCGCTGACCGCGATCTACGCCCCGTGATCATGGTCGGCGACGGTGTCAACGACGCTCCCGCCCTCGCGATCGCCGATCTCGGCATCGCCATGGGAGCCGCTGGCGCCACCGTCTCCTCCGAGACCGCCGACGCGGTGATCACGGTCGACCGCATCGACCGCGTCGCCGATGCCGTCCACACCGGCCGCCGAGCCCTTCACATCGCCCGCCAGAGCATGCTCGCCGGGATGGGACTCAGCATCGCCGCGATGGGCTTCGCCGCATTCGGCTACTTACCGCCGATCGCCGGTGCCCTCTTCCAGGAGGCAGTCGACCTCGCTGTGATCCTCAACGCCCTGCGCGCCCTCCGCGGATAACACGCGGACCACCGCGCGACTACGGCGGAACCCATCGACGCGACGTTGCTGCCGCGCGACTCGCCGCCAAGGAATGGACAGAAACTCGGAGGCACTCGCGCGCCGCTTCCTACGACGGCGCTTGCCATCGTCGTCATCGTGGTCGTGGTCCCGATGACCGTCGTAACCGAGGTGGTGGCCACGATGCATGGGGTGCTGGGGCCCAGACTAGACCGCGGCGTGCTGATGCAGCACAGCGGCCCGACCCGACTGGCTCAGGAGCCCGCCCAGGGTAAGCGCCTGGCGCGGGACTTGGCGGCAACGTGGGTCCTGCCGATAACCGACTGATGAAGCAGCACGGTCTTCGCTCGCCGTTCGCGAGGGCGGTCTGGCTGGTCGCTTTGCTCGGCCTGGCGGGTTGCGGGTCAGCTGCGAGCGTCGGACGCGTGCCGCTTGCCGCCGTTGCTCGCGCAAGGCCGCAGGCGGTCGAGCCGACCGCCGGCGTCCAGGCCGGTGCGTTCACAGCAGGCGATCCGGTTGGGGATCCGAATGCGCACGCCCCCTCGCTGGCGGAGATCAGACGCGAGTTGCGGCTTGAGCTAGTGGCAGCGCGAGTTACCGACGCGACGTACATCGACCCGCTGCAGTACGTCAACCACTGGGAACGGACCGACCAGGGCGTCGACGCGAACATGCCCGTGGGTGCGCCGATCCTGGCGCCGTGCCGGGTGAAGATCCTGGCCATCGAACCGGACTGGTACGCCGGTCAGCCGTTGGTGTATTGGGAGCTGCTCGAGGGGGCCGACGCGGGCAAGGTTCAATACGTCGCAGAGGAGATCAGCGACATGGCACCGCCCGGCAGGATCCTCCAGCAGGGACAGGCGATCGCTCGCTACGCCCCCTCGGGAACCGGGATCGAATTCGGCTGGTCGACGATCAACGGCGTCACCCTTGCGCGAGCGACGACCGGCCACGGTGGTGGGCAAATCACCCTCGCAGGTCGATCGATGCGCGCATGGCTCAACAGCCTCGGTGCAAACGCCGGCCCGGACTTCTGATCCCCACCGCCGCAAGCTACCCGCCGAAGGGCGCGGCGGCACTGAGGTGCCACACATGCCTGGGACGGCAAGTTCCACGCCTGGCTTGTGCCTATTCGTGGCTGGGCTGCCCCGACTCGCCGCTGCGCACCCGCCCAGAAGCAGCGGTCTCGCGCGGCACGCGCCGCGCCGTTGGTATCGCGTGGCAGCACCGAGCGAGCTGCCGCTCCGGCGACTCCTTGACCACGGCTGCGATCGCGCGCCCGGTCGATTGCGTCGCCGCTCGCCGAGCCAACCAGCCACCACGGCGACGCCGACGGGGCCATCGCGGGCGACTGCTTCCGGACATAGGCACCCACGCCGCGGCCGGCGACGACACCCGCGCGAACATGAATGGAGGTGCCAGCTCGCCCCGCGCGAGCGACGTGCTCTTCGCCACAAACGAGCACGCGGCGCGCTGCCGATCGCTCCTCCGGATCGGCGATCGGGGCGTTAGCCGGATGTCCCGAACCTGCAAGCATGAGAGCGGTCACGACGGCCTCGACGGCAGCGTGGCTCCTTGAGGCGTAGAGGAGCCGCCCGGGAGGTGTGGTGGACGCTGGCAGCCTGGACGGCCCCTCACGCCTTAAGCAGTGACGCCGCGAGCGCTGCTGCATCGCGCGGAAAGGGGCAGTCGGGACCGAGACAGCTCCGCCGGCGGCGAAGCGGCAGTCATTGCGTCGTCGGCGCCGAGGTCTCGCTGCGACCGAGTGGACTGGGGCGGTTCGGGGTTGGACCCGAGGCTGTGGGTGGGGGGAGTTCATTCGCAGGCGTCGAACCGGTGGGCCATGGCCGACAAAGACTCGCCGGACGCGAGTCGTGCCCTGCGCCCGCGCGGGGTGCGCGCGCGGTTGGTCTGCGGTCTGGGCCAGTCGCTCGGCGGAAACGCGACCGCGTTCGGGTACTCGGTGACGATCACGGCCAGCTTCGGCGCCGTCGAGCTAGGTCGCGGTTCTCCGGACTTTGGTGATCTGATCGTCTTTGGGCTGGGCGCCGTCGTGGCGTTTGGTGGCTTGGAAGGCGTGGCCAGCGGCGGGTTTCGGTCTCCTCTGGAGAAGGGCTCAGATGACGTGATCCTGCTCGGGACGGCGCTGGCGTTCGTTTCGATCGTGCTCGCGATCGCAGCCGCCCGCGGGCTCGCCGCGCTGCTCAGTGGCGCGTGGGCATGGTTTAGCGCCGCTTTCGGTGCGTCGCTGGTGTTCGCGCTGGTCGAGAGCGTGGAGTTCATGTTTGCCGAATGGCTGCAGGAACGCCGCGGCGAATCGGTTGAGCCTGACCAGTAGTCCCGGCCCATCCGCAGCTGCGACATCCCACGACCAATCCCGTCATCCCCCGTCGAGAGCGACCCTTACCCGGCGTGTTCCACGATGTCGGCACACCAAAGCACCGCACGTTCTGTCGGCCACCGATGCTTAGCCGCGCTGCCGATCGTCGCCAGGCCTGCCTCCGAAGCGGAAGTCGCCCACTCGTAGCCGCTCAGGCGACGAAGCGGCACTCTCCGTCGCGAGCCATAGCAGGCGGTTTCCGCGATGCACTTACCGCGGCGCCGCGGCGGCGATGGTCGTGTCTGAAGCAGAGTAGGACTGGCAGCCACGATCACAACCTGCCGGCGCGAGCCACGACACGCTGCTGGATTACCCCTTTGGGGTCACGCGCGCACACCTGCCCTTTGCGCTCCTCGGCGAGGAGCGCGCCGGCGCGGCCGCGAACAAGGACAGCTGCGCAATCGTCGCGGTGAGACCCCGGCGTCTGGGTGCAGGGTGGATCAGCGCCCGTGCGAGTTCCTGGACGCTCACGTCGCGCGGCGGGCGGACGGTGATTTCCAGGCCGGGCGCTCGCCTGGCAGGCCTAATCCTCCAGCCGTAGACCGTGGTCTCGCAGGTCACCGGGCTGATTGCGTCGCAGCTTGCGACGTTCCCAGCTGTTGGGGTGCCGGATCGTGACACCTGCTGCTCCGCCGGTCCCTATGAGGCGGAGCAATGGGGTTCCCGGGAGCCTGTCGGGAGTGGTCTTGTCTCTCAGTCCGCCGATCCCAGGGTCCAGCCCGCCGGTCTCTGCACCCCAGCTATCGGGGATCACGATCGTCACACCCGCCCACTGGCCGTGCGCTTCTACTTCGACCTCAGCCAGTCGGGTGGCCGTTCGGGTGAAATCGAGCCTGGCACCACCCATCCCGCCGTAGACCGTGATGCGAGCGGGTACCTGCCAGCGTCCAGTGCGCGCCGCGCCATTGACACCGCCCTTGAGGAGCAGCGGCTCTCCCGGATCCGCCGAAGGTTCCGGCGGCAGGTCGGCGGTGAGAGCAGCAAGATCTGCGTAGGTCTTAGCGGTCAGCGCCCGCTCTACCCTCGCGTCTAACTCGATCTGCTCAAGACGACCCTCCGCCGCCGCGTCTCGCAACCGCTCGACCACCGCCTCGCGGTCGGAGTCCGCTGCACGTAGCTCATTGCGGCGATCAGGCTCAGGACCCGTGACGGACACGACTTCGATCATAGGAAATGCTGGTCGGCCACCCCCTGCCGCTGCGCATCATGAGGTCCGGCTGGCCGAGCCCTCACGTCCAGGCGTAGCGGTCTTGAGCCTTACGTCCAGGCGTAGCGGTCTTGCGCCGGTGCCCGTGGCGCTCGGAGTCGACCACTCTCACCCCCGACGGCGACTTTGCAGAATCGGGAGGTGTCGTTTAGGTCGTTGGCGCTCGAATTCATGCGTTAGCGAGCGGCCTCTGGTCGGTGGTGGTCAGGCGCCCTTGGTCCTGGCGGCGTCTCGATGCTGTGAACGCTTGGATGGCGGTGGCGACGGGCGCGCTGCGGAGGGTCTGGAAGTGGTCGAAGGCGTGCTGGGCGCCGGGCAGCTCGACGAGCTCCACGGGGGCGTGAGAGGTGGCGCGGAGGGCGGCGGCGAACTCGCGCGCCGATTGGACTGGAACGACCGAGTCGTGGTCGCCGTGCAAGAGCAGGAAGGGCGGCGCGTCGTCGCGCGCGTGGGCCAGCGGGGAGGTCTCGGGACGGGCGGCGTCGAGGGGTCCGTAGTAGCCGCCCAGGCCGACCACCGCGGTGACCGTGGTGTCGGCTTGCTCGAAGCCGGGCTGGTAGGTCGGGTCATTCGCGGTCAGCCCAGCGAACGCGGCGAGGTGCGCACCCGCGGAGTCTCCGGCGATCACGATCGTGCGCGGGTCGCCGCCGAACGCCGCGATGTGCTCAGCGACCCAGGCCAGGACCAGTTTGGCGTCGATGTGGGCGTCGGGGAACGACGCGGCTGGAGCGAGCCGGTAGTTGGCGCTGATGACGATCCAGCCGTTTGCGGCCAGCCGGTAGAGCAGCGGGAGCGCCTCGCGGTTCTTGGAGCCCGAGTGGAAGTGGCCGCCGTGGAAGTAGACAAACACCGGCGTGTCGTCTGGGCGAGAGCGGTGCCGGTAGAGGTCCAGCCGCTGAAATCGCCCCGCGCCGCCGTAGGCCAGATCGGCTATGCGTTGCACGTCGCGCCGACGTTTCAGGAACGGCACCAGCAGCGCTGCGGCCACCGGGCGGGTGCGCCGCAGCGCGGTCACCGACAGTGGGCCAGGTCCGCCGGACCGAGCCGCTGACGGCGCGTAGGCCACGAGTGCCTGCTCGACCACCCGCCGGGTGGGCAGGGCACGAGCCACCAGCGTCCCCAGCCCGGCCAACGCGCACAGCGTCAGAGCGAGGCCGACCAGGCCGGAGGCCGACCACAGCTCACCCTGCCCAAGACACACCGCGGTGGACGCCAGCAGGTAGCTCGCGATCGGCACCGGCAGCTGGCTGGGCGCGAACCCCGCGACATAGGTCGCGGTGCCGAACCGGCCACTCGCGCCGCGGATCGGCCACACGGCGCACGCCGTGGCGACCGCGACCGGCATGACGGAGAAGACGTATCCGGAGGCTTGCATGCCTACAGGATCCGACCGCCGAGCCCATAAGTCAAAGACCTAACTCAGCTAGCCGCTAGAGTGATCCGCTATGGAGCTGCGCCAGCTTCAGTACCTCCTCGCCGTCGTCGAAGAGCAAAGCTTCACCAAGGCCGCGGCCCGACTGCACGTCGCCCAGCCCTGGGTCTCAGCCCAAGTCCGCCAGCTCGAGACAGAGCTCGGCCAGACCCTGGTGGACCGCTCGCCCACCGGCGTGCGCCCGACCACGGTCGGCGCCGCCGTGCTCCCCCACGCGCGCGGCGCGCTCGCGGCCGTCACGGCGGTCAGCGACACCGTCGACCAGCTCGCGGGCCTGCTACGCGGCCACGTGACCGTCGCCACCGTCCCGTCTGTCGCGTCGGGCGCCGTGAACCTGCCGCGCGTACTGGCCGACTTCCACCACCAGCACCCAGATGTCGAGATCGCGCTGCTCGAAGACAACTCAGACCAGATCATCACCGCACTCCAAGACAGCCTGGTCGACCTTGGGCTGGTCGGTGACACCGGTCCCCAACCCGCCGGCATCGAGACCCAGATCGTCGCCGACGAGCCACTCGTCGCCGCCGTCAGCCCCGACCACCCGCTCGCCACGCAGACCACGATCGCGCTCGGCGAGCTCAAAGACCAGCCGCTGATCAGCCTCCCGCGCGGCACCGGCCTGCGTCTACGCCTCGAACAGGCATGCGCCACCGCAGGGTTTACGCCCCGGATCGCTTTTGAGGCCTCGGACCCCCGGACGCTCGTCGCCCTCGCCGCCCAACGACTCGGGATCGCGATCATCACGCACGCGGCGGCCGACAGCTACGCCCCCGAGGTCCAAGCGGTGAAGATCACCCGTCCCGAGCTGCGAGCCCGCCTCAAGCTCGCATGGCGCTCCCAGCAACGACCGATCAGCCCCGCCGCCCACGCGCTCACCGACCACGCCCGCCGGCAACTCAGCAGCCAAGTAGGCGAACCCGGAGTGGGCGTGCCACAGGCGGCTGCATCGAGACTCCAGGCAACCTTCACCGGCGGCTTCCGCTCCGAGGCCTCCGGACTACCGAAGCGGTAGCAGCGATCTCGCGCCCCGGTCCGACGACGATCCGGCAGTCTCGGCCCGACGGTTCTCGTCGTCGTGAGCGGACGGAACCTGTCGCTTTGGCTGGGTAGGACTACGGTGCTCGCATGCATGGCAGCGCCCTGACCGCCGAGTTGCGCCGGCGGATCACGTTCCCGACGGCCACGCCGACGTGTGGGCACTGTTCTATGACCCTGTCTTGTTTAACCGGGTCATCGACGCGCTTGCCGCGCCTTTGCGACATGACGTGTCGAAGATCGCGGGGATCGAAGCCCGCGGCTTCGTGCTCGGCGCCGCGGTCGCAGCTCGGCTGGGCGTCGGGTTCGTCGCGATCCGGAAGCAGGGCGGCTTGTACCCGGGACCCAAGCTGACCGCGTAGGCCGGAGCCGACTATCGCAACCAACAGAACATCCTGCGTCTGCAGCGCGCGGCGTGCGGGCGCGGCGACACCGTCGCGCTCGTTGACGATTGGTTTCAGACCGCGAGCCGGCGCTGGCCGCGAAGTCGCTTATCGCGCAGTCAGGGGCTCGCTACGTCGGCGCCAGCATCGTCGTCGACCAACTCGTCGACGCCACCCGGCAGGCACTGGCGCCGTGCCACATGCTCATCCGCGCGGACGAACTGGGCTGAGCTCAACTGAAACCGCCTGTAGCTGCTGCCGCTGCGCGAAAGAGTACGTCTGCGCGGGACTGCTCCTCCCGACCGCCGCTCACGCACAGCTGTAGCGCCAGCAACGCGGCCGGTCCGGCGACGAACCGGAAGCGACGTCGCTCGCGCCCCGCGGGTGGGTTCACGAGCGATGAAGCGGCGATCAGCTACCTGGCATCGCCCAGATAGTCGTTACGATCAGTGGACTGGACGGCGGACTCTCGATATCGCCGTTGCTCTTGGACACCTCACTCGGCTTGTCCGTGACACCGGCCGCGGCGAGCTTGCGGCAGGCGCGGTCAAGCATGGGGCCAGGCGGTCCGAAGTCCGGCGAGCGGTCGTGATCTCGGCCGGTGACGAGGATGGTGTGTGTCGCACGGGGTATAGGCATTCTTGCCCTGTACCGAGCCACGGAGCGACGCGCCATCCGCGGTGGCCAGTCGGCCATGAGCGCGCGCGGGGTGTGCTTCGTCATGGCGGAAGCGTGACGCTCACGATTTGATGTCGTAGGTGACGAGCCACCGCGGCGACAGGGTAGCGGTGAAGGCGTTGTTCCTCACGGTGATCGGGGTCCGTGGGGAGAGCTGGTGGGTTGTGTCGGTCCCGTGCCGCTTATCCCCTCGGTCGCGATCGGCGCCTACCTGTTCCCGGGGCGCTTCCCCAACGGGCTCTGAACCGGACGGAAGGTCGCAGGCAGGCTGAACCCGGCAGGGCCCGATTACCGCACTCGCGCCTCGAGCCCGTCGAGGACGGCCGCGAGACCGAACTCGAAGTTCTCCTCGCTGACGGCGGCTTCGATCACGTCGGCCTGCTGGTCGTAGAGCGCGAGCAGGCGGGGATACCCGGCGGCGGCTTCACGGGTCCGGGTTATCACCTGCTGGGTGTACTCCTCGACGTCGTGGCCCTCGCTGCCGATGCGGGCCTGCCAGGCCGCTTCGCCGACCGTGGCGCCCTGCACGTAGGCGAACACGGCCGAGACGGCCCAGTTGAGCTCGTCGCCGGTGAAGCCGGCGGCCTCGAAGATCGCCAGCGAGTGGTCGTACATGCGAGCGGCGGCCGGCCCGTAGCTGGCGTAGGCGATGCTGGCGAGCGCGAACCACGGATGGGCGATCACGAGCGCGCGCAGACCGCGGGCCAGCGATTCGGCGGCCGGGCGCCAGCCGGTCTCGGCGAAGTTGGTGAACTCCAGGTCAGCCAGTACCTGATCCATCACCGCTGAGGCGAGCTCGTCCTTACTCGGCACGTGCCAGTACAGCGAGGTCGCGCCGGCTCCGAGCCGGGCCCCCAGACGTCGCATGGACAGCCCATCCATGCCTTCGGCATCGAGCAGATCGACCGCCGCGGTGACGATCATGTCGCGGGTCAGCTTGGTCATCGCGGGCCAGTGTAGCGACCAGACTTGAACACTGTGCGAGTTTCTCGTACACTGTGCGAGAATTCTCGTACACTGTTCGAAAGGAGTGGCTCATGACCTCCCCCACTCGACGCGGGCTGATCGTGGTCGTGATGTGTCTGGCGATGCTGGTCCTGCAGATGGACAACATGGTGCTCAACGTCGCGCTGCCTACGCTGGCTCGGGATCTCGGCGCCACCGAGCAGCAGTTGCAGCTGATCCTCGCCTCCTACATGGTTCCCTTCGCGGGGTTGCTGCTGTTCGCCGGCAGTCTGTCGGATCGATTCGGGCGCCGGCGGTTGCTGATGACGGGCCTGGTCATCTTCGGGGTCGCCTCGGCGCTCGCCGCTGCCGCCACCAGCCCGCTCTGGCTGATCGCGGCCCGCACGGCGATGGGTATCGGCGGCGCCCTGATGATGCCCAGCACGATGTCGATCCTGATCGTCACCTTCCCCGACGAGACCGAGCGCCGCAAGGCGATGTCGGCGTTCGCGGTTATGTCGGTGCTGGGGCTTGTCGGTGGCCCGCTGCTGGGCGGCGTGCTGCTGGCCAATTTCTGGTGGGGCTCGGTGTTCCTCATCAACATCCCGCTGGTCCTGCTGGCGCTGCCGGCGGTCGCGCTGCTGTTGCCCGAGTCAAAAGGCCCGAGCCGGCGCTTCGACCCCCTGGGGACGGCGACCTCGGTCCTATGGACCGGGTCGCTGGTGTGGGCGATCATCAAGCTCCCCGACGGACTGACCCCGCCGGTGCTGACAGCCCTGATCGCCGCGGCGGTGGGGCTTGCTGCCTTCCTCGCCTGGGAGATGCGCGTCCGCGAGCCGATGGTGCCGCTGCAGCTGTTCCGCTACCGGAACTTCACCGGCTCGTGCCTCTCGATCCTTCTGCTGATGTTCGCCTTCGGAGGGGTGCTGCTGGTGCTCACCCAGTACCTGCAGTCCGTTCTCGGCTACACACCGCCCGACGCCGCGCTGGCCCTGCTGCCGATGGTGATCGCGATGATCGTCGTGCAGCCGGTAGCCACCAGCATCGGAGCCCGCATCGGCCAGCGGGCGATGCTGGTAGGTGGGCTGACGATCCTGGCCGCAGCCTTCGGGCTGCTGACCACCGCCGACCCAAACTGGCACTTTTGGCCGGTGGGCGGAGTGCTGATCCTGTTCGGCATCGGGGCCGGTGTCGCGCAACCGGCCGCAATGACCCTGCTCACCGGCGCGATCCCGGAGCAGTTCGCGGGCGTCGGCTCGGCGCTGAACGACACCATGCTCCAGGCCGGCACCGCCTTTGGCGTCGCGGGACTCGGAAGCCTGCTGGCCAGCGGGTACGCCGCTGGGCTGCCGGCCGACGCGCCGCACGGCGCGCACAGCTCGCTCACGCAGGCACTGACCATCGCCGCCCACACCCACGACGGCGCCCTGGCCACCGCTGCCCGCGGCGCCTTCGTGCACGGCATGGGCACCACCTTCATCGTCAGCGCCATCGTCGTCGCTGCCGGTGCCCTGGTAGCTCGGCTCGTCGTTCAGGAGCAGACAGCTCCCGGAGAGGCAACCCCGACCGCCGCGACCGCCGCGAATCCCGTCGCTGGGACACGCTGACTCCTACGCTCAGGCGCGTCATCGCCCCGAAGGCCGGGGTATTCGCGGAGGAGGTGGCAACCTCGGAGTGGCCACCTCCTCCAGGCTACGCTCCACCAGCCCCCGGCGAATCGCGTAGCGGTGATCTCGACGCGGCCGTGCGATGCCGAGCTTCTCGAGCATGCTGGCCCGGTGGCGCTCGACGGTCTTCTCGCTGATCATAACCTCCTGCTCGCGGGCGGTCACCGGGCCTCGCGCGGCGACTGAGTTGTTGGGGCCGCGGATCGCGGTCAGCGGCCGAATCAGTCGTACGGTCGCTGACTCCGTCGCCGGTCGCTAGACGCAAACCACTTAGTGAGACTGCCATGAGCAGATCGAGCCTCTAACACGGGGCTCTACCCCTGACGAGCCCTGCCTGTGAAGCGACAGAGATCTGTCAGTGCTGACGACGTCAATCGAGACGCTCCGGGTCGTCACGGCTACGAGGGCCGCCGAGCGCTACCTCGACACCGTCTGAGCTGACGTCCTGAGCGCCCGGCCAGGTCGGCGCTAAAACGGTCCGCCCGTCGTAGCGTTCGAACCCTCGCCGCTGGCGCGCTACTCGGTCCGGAGAGAAGCGGCAGCGTGACGGAGTGCTCGGTCGGCGATGATGCAGAGTCCGATCAACTGGCGGCTGCTGCCGAGTCTGGATCAACCCACCAGGTTTCGACCTCGTCACGAAGAGCGGTCGCAGTAGTGTGGAACCGTGGGCACGGAACCCGCGCCACCTTCGGGTGACGGCCCGCTTCCACGTGAGGAGTGACGCCGACATCCTGGCGCTCCCGGCGACCAGTGGCCGGTCGGCGGTGGTCAACGCGGACCAGGCTAGCACCGCTGCGCACGGCGGGGTCGCGGCTTCTTCGAATGAGAGGCGCTCAGGGATGCGCACCACGGACATCTCGTCAATTGACCTGCCTTGGCCGAGCAGCTCGATCAGCCTCTGCCGGTCGCCGCCGACTTGCCCCTGAACCAGCGTGCCTCGAATCCGTGCAGCCGCGCGAGCGCCGCCCCCCGCAACCGCCTCGCCGTGCTGGGTCGCGCGTACGAGAACCGACCGGTGGCTGGTCGGGTGCGGCTCACGCCGAACCAGATCCAGCCGCTCTAGGGCGTCGAGCGCCGAGGTGATCGTGGTCTTGGCGATCACCGTGCGCTCGGCGATCACCGTCGGGGTGAGCGGCTCGGGCTCTCCCGTGATCACGACCAGAACGCTGAACGTCTTCAGCACCAGTCCGAACTCGGCCAGCACGTCCTCGACTCGATTGACCGCGGCAACGCCGGCGATGGTGAGGTTCGCACCGGGCATGACGAGCCGTCCTCCCAGCGTTGCCCCCGCGCGGCTTTCCCGTGCCGGGGTGCTCGGAGGTGTCACAGCCAGGACCGCCGTCTTGTCTTTTCGGATGCAGGTAATCCCAAGCGTAGGCGCGGCTTAGAGAGGACGAAGCGATATGACCCAGATAGACGATTCTCAGCATGACGATCCCGGCCACATTGTGAGCGACAGCGGGGCAGCGATGATGCGCGCGGTGATCGCCACCGCGTACGGCGAAGCCGACGTGCTGGAGGTGCGCGACGCGTGGCCCATGCCGAGGCCGGGCGCGGGCCAGGTCGCGATCGCGGTTCGCGCAGCCGGCGTGAACTTCGCGGAGATCATGAGCCGGCGCGTCGGCTACCTCGGGGTCACGCCGCCGTTCGTCCCGGGCCTTGAGGTCGCCGGAACGGTCTGCGCCATCGGCGACGGAGTCGACGGCGTCGCCGTCGGCGATCGCGTGTGCGCGCTGACGCTCACCGGCGGCTACGCGGAGGTCGCCCTCGCCGACGCGAAGATGACGTTCCCGCTACCGGCGGGCGTCGGTTGGGCGGTCGGCTCCGCGCTGCCAACGATCGTGCCGACCGCCTACGCACTGCTGCATCCACTCGGCCGTGTTGGCCCTGGCGACCGAGTGCTGGTCAACGCGGCGGCCGGCGGCACCGGCATGATCCTCGGGCAGATGGCCAAGCACGCCGGCGCGCGTCAGGTCACCGGCATCGTCTCCTCCGCGGCGAAGGTCCCCACCGCCAGCGGCTACGGCTTCGATGACGTCGTCACCGTGAGCGACGCCGACTCCGGCGCGATCGCCGACGCCTCGTTCGACCTCGTTCTCGAGTCCGTCGGTGGGTCTGCCCGCGATTTGGCGCGCCGCGCGACCGCGCCGCTCGGCCGACTGCTGCTCTACGGCAACTCCGGCGGCGATCCCGAGCCAGCGCTCACACCCGCAGCCCTTCGCAACGACAACATGCTCATCGGCGGGTGGAGCATCACGACCCTCGCGCGCACCGATCCCGCCATGCTACGGACGATCACCGCCGACGCCTTCGCACTGGTCGCCGCCGGGGCGGTCACGCTCGACGTCCGCCACGTCTTCGCCCTCGACCAGGCCGCAGACGCGCACCGCCTGGTCGAGCGTCGGGAGTCGACCGGCAAGGTCGTTCTCGAGATCGCGCGCGGATAAGGGCCCGATCGCGCTCGGTCGCCGAAGAGCGCGTGGGGCGTGTCACGCTCGTGGCGATTTTGCGGGTGCCAGGGCCGGGCTTCGGAGACGCGACCCGTGATCTCCCGGCACTTTCGACAACGCCGATTGATGCGGCACTCGGCCAGAGCGGGACCGACCGGTGTCCCGGCTGATGCTTCCCTCGCCAGGTCATTTTCATGGGCTGTCTCACGGCACCCAGTGGTGCGATCTCCGAGGCTCCGGCACCGTCGGAATCCGACCGCGAGGCCACGCGAGAACAGACCACGCGGGAGCAGACCGGACGCCGAACAGCCGTGGCCGTCAACGGGCGGCTTGATCCTGTGTAGACCACGCGTTGAACGAGCGTGGCGGGTGCGTCGGTCTGCGGCAGTCGACCTGGACACGCGCCGATGGCCAGGGGCGCCGGGCGCCCTCCGGTTTGGCCGGACATTGCTAATCGAGGAGTGCGTGCGTTGGATCAGCGGGATCAGCGCATCAGCGTTGTGCCCCGAGGCCGACGTCGGCGGCTGGCGTAAACGGTCACCTCGCGATTGGCACCGAGGAAGAAGGCAAGCGCATCGTCGGCCAGGGCGGTGAGATCCCGCTCGATCGCTGTGGGCGACGGTCGTCGTGCGGGCGTTGGCCGCCGCTCCTCAGCATCGCCACACGCGCGCCCACGTTCCCGCGCCCGGGTGCTCGGAGGTGTCACAGCCGGGGCCGCCGTCTCGTCTTTTAGGTGTAGGTAATCCTCGATTAGGAAGTTGATGATGACCCAAACCCACACCCCGTCCGAGCCCAATCGCTGGGCGGTGCTGGCGCTGCTGGGCGTCGCCCAGCTAATGGTCGTGCTCGACCTGACGGTCGTCAACATCGCGCTGCCCTCGGCCCAGCACGCGCTGCACTTCTCGACCGACAATCGACAGTGGATCGTCACCGCCTACGCGTTGGCGTTCGGCAGCTTGTTGCTGCTGGGCGGCAAGCTCGGCGACCTGTTCGGGCGCAAGTGGACGTTCACGGGGCTAGCGTTCGACATCGCAGGCGGTCAGATCACCGGCATCAGCGCGATCGGCAACCCCAACAGCTCACGCACCTCGGGCCGATCGCCGATCACAGATCGCCACCGAGGTCGGCGAGATGAACGGCCGCGTTATTGCGCGTCGTCCCGCGCGACGGTTCGTGGCCTGGCTCCCTGGCGGCACTCGTGTTCTCATCCGCAAGGATCAGGAGCCGCGGCCCCGGGGCCGGGGAGTATGTGGAGACGTCGCCGGCGTGTCTCGGCACCGCAGTGGGTGCAGCACAGCGCGACGCTGCCGATCTCCCCGCGGCGGGGTGGCGGTAGAGGACTGGTGGCCGGGCTGTCCGGCACCAAGGACGACCTCCTCCACGCCGTCTCGAGGAGCAGCTGCTGTCAAGCATCCGTGTCCCGGGCAGCCCGGAGAATCCGACATCCGCGCATTTGGCGCGCGCGCCGAGCTCGCCTGGTCGCTCGACCGTCAGCGAGCGGCGCGCGCCGCCGGGCACGAGGGTGGCCTCGTCGGCGGCGTACACCGTATGGAGCACCCGAAGCGGTCGCTGTTGATCCCTCGCGTGACTGTATGTCGAGCCGCCCGCCATGCTCAACGATTTCTGCCGATCCGTGGTCAGCGGGGTGTCACATCATCGCGCCGCGGTTTGTCAAACAAGTGACCGACCAATTCTGCCGGGCGGGCCCCGGCGCTGAGAAAGGAAGAACGATGCAGACCGAAAACCGGAGCCACAAGATTGCCGTCACGGGCGCTACCGGCCGGGTCGGATCGCACCTCGTCGAGGTCCTCGAGCAACGCGGACACGATGTGGTTTCGATCGCGCGCTCCAAGGGCGTGGACGTGGTCAGCGGCGAGGGTCTCGACGAGGCGCTCGCTGGGGCGGAGATCATCATCGATACGGCAACCGGTCCGTCGCCCGACCAGGAGGAGGCGACGGCCTTCTTCACCGCCTCGGCGCGGAACCTTCAGCGAGCCGGCGCCGCGGCCGGAGCGAAGCGGATCGTCGTTGTGTCGATCATCGGCATCGATAAGTTCCAGGGTGGCTACAACGCGGCGAAGGTGGCGCAGGAGCAGACGCTGCTCGAAGGTCCGCTCCCGGTCCGGATCGTTCGCGCGGCCCAGTTCCACGAGTTCGTCCAGCCGCTGGTCGGGTGGACGATCCAGGATGGCGTCGCACACGTGCCCGAGATGCGAACGCAGCTCGTAGCTGCCCGCGTCGTCGCCGAAGCGCTCGCGGACGCCGCCGAGGAGCCGGAGATCGAGAACGGTGGGATCACCGAGGTCGCCGGTCCGCAGGAGGAGCGTCTTGCCGATGCGGCAAGAGCGCTCTTCGCCAGCCGAGGTGACTCGATCGAGGTCCGCGAGAGTCGTGGCGGTCCCCTGGCGGAGTCCGCCGACCCCGATGCCGCGGCCTATGCCGAAGGTGCGGCACTGCCCAACCCGGGCGCGAAGCTCGCGGGCCCCAGCTTCGAAGAATGGCTCAAGGAGGTCTCGGTCTAAGTCCTCACCACCGTGCCGGGAGAGCGCTGGCCGGCTCCCCCGGGATGGCGGGCTGCTCCTCCCGACCGCGGCACCCAGCGCACCGAAGCCTTCGCGTGGGTGTCGCCGCAAGCACCGTCACACGCCGCGTCCGCCGCCCAAACGGCCGGTCGACACGAATGGACCCGCGCGGACATGACTTCGCGCGGCCAGAGGCTCGAGAAGAGCGGGCAACCCCCAATCGCGACCCCGCCGGCCTCGTGGCTGACCCGTATGTAGATCCCCTGCAGGACGGCCCGGGCGTGTCGGTCGTCGTTCGGCTTGCGGGCGTGGCCGATCGTCCGAAAGCCGATCGGCAGAGTTCCCGTGCCCCGGAGTGCTCGGAGGTGTCACAGCCGGGCCTGCTGTCTTGTCTTACGGGGTGCAAGTGATTCTCGATAAGGAGTTGATGATGAGAGTGTTTGTGGCAGGAGCAACGGGAGCGATTGGAAGGCAGCTGGTGCCACGTCTGGTGGCCGCGGGGCATGACGTTCATGGCATGACGCGTTGCGAGTCAAAGCGGGCGATGCTCGCCGGGCTGGGCGCTGTGCCGGTGGTCGCGGACGCGCTTGATCCCGATCAGGTCGCGGAGGCCGTGGCGAAGGCGAGGCCGGAGGTGATCGTCCATCAGCTGACCGCGATTGGAGCGGTGGATATGCGTCACATGGAGCGCGATTTCGCGCCGACCAACCGTCTGCGGACCGAAGGCACCGACCACCTGCTCTCGGCCGGCCACGCGGTCGGCGTGCGGCGGTTCGTGGCACAGGGGATTGCCGGCTTCGGCGCGTACGTGCGCACCGGCGGGCCGGTCAAGACCGAGGAGGACCCGTTCGACCCCTCGCCCGTGCCGCAGTTGCGCGCGAACCTGGCGGCGATCCGGCACCTCGAGCACGCGGTGCTGGGGGCGGAGTGGACGGACGGGATCGTGCTGCGCTATGGCGCGTTTTATGGGCCGGGCACCTCGATGGCGCCGGGGGCGGAGTCATTTGAGATGGTCCGCAAGCGCAAGTTCCCGCTCGTCGGCGACAGTGGCGGCGTGTGGTCTTTCATCCATGTCGCCGACGCGGCAGACGCGACCGTGGCGGCGGTCGAGCACGGCAGCCGTGGTGTCTATAACGTGGTCGACGATGATCCCGCCACGGTCGCCGAGTGGCTGCCGGTGCTGGCGCAGACGCTGGGCGCCAAGCAGCCGATGCGGGTGCCTCGTTTCATCGGGCGGCTGTTCGCCGGCGAGGCCGGCGTGGTGATGATGACCGACGTCCGCGGCGCCTCCAATGCCAAGGCCAAGCGTGAACTCGCATGGGCGCCGAGGCATTCCAGCTGGCGCCAGGGGTTCGCGGCGGCATGACCGAGCGCGAGCGACTACTTGACGAGCTGCGGCCGGCCTCTTTCGCGATCGCCTACCGGATGCTCGGCAGCGTGGCCGAGGCCGAGGACGTGGTTCAGGAAGCGCTGCTGCGCGTGCATCGAGCGCTCGAGGGTGGCGAGCAGATCGCGTCGCCGCGGGCGTTCATCGCCACCGTGACCACCCGGCTGGCGATCAACGAGCTCCGCTCGGCGCGCGCCCGCCGGGAGCGCTATGTCGGCGAGTGGCTGCCAGAGCCGATCATCACCGACAGCCTCGATGATCCCGCCCGGCACGCCGAGACAGCCGATTCGCTGTCGCTGGCGATGCTGGTGCTGTTGGAGAGCCTCTCGCCCGAGCAGCGAGCCGTGCTGCTGCTGCACGACGTGTTCGACTATCCGTTCGCGGAGATTGCGGCGATCGTCGGCAAGAGCGAGGACAACGCGCGGCAGCTCGCCGCCCGCGCCAGGCAACATGTCGAGCAGCGCCGACCCCGCTTCCAGACCACCCGCGAGCAGCAAGAGGAGCTGGCAGCACGGTTCTTTGAGGCCGCCGAGCAGGGCGATCTCGCCGGGCTGGAGGCGCTGCTCGCGTCAGACGTGCAGCTGACCGGCGACGGCGGCGGCAAGGTCCCGGCGCTCGCGCGGACGCTGCACGGACGAAACCGTGTCGCGCGCACACTGATCAACTGGGTCCGCTTGGCCGCACGCCTTCCCGGCGTGTCGCTGCGGCCAGTGGAGGTCAACGGCGGGCCGGGAGCGCTCTATCTCGACGCACAGCAGCGGCTGATCGGCGTGATGGCGCTCGATATCGCAGGCGGCCAGATCAGGGCCATCAGCTCGATCGTCAACCCCGACAAGCTCGCCCACCTCGGCCCAGTCGCCGACTCCACATCGCTGCTGAGGTCAGCAAGATGAGCGCCGGCGCTGGTGCCGTGGCGCGCCCGCGCGGCTGATCGGCACTTTCACCGTATCTGAACTCTGGGTTGCCGCCTCGCCCTGCCGGAGCGGGTGGCGGGCTGGCATGCCTCAGGAGAAGCGCCATGCATCAAGACGGCTCTGATCGCGCGCTAGTGATCGACGAACCCGGCGGTTGAGCCCTACGCCTGGGCGGTCTCGCCGTCACCAGAGTTCCTGATCGGCGGCTCGGCGAGATCCTGGCTAATGGCGTCGCCTCTTGCCCGCGCAACCCTCCGCGCCGGTCCCGCAGCCGTGATGGTCGCGCTCGGCGTCGCAGCCGCGCTGGCCGCACTCGAGCGATTGAGGCGGCGCGACCTCCTCGGCGCGCCTGGATCCCGAGGTGATCTCGGTTGTCACACAACCGGGGCGGATCTTGTCTAGGGAAACGTAATCCGATATCCGGAGGGTGATCATGAAGGTGTTTGTCGCCGGTGCCAGCGGTGCGATCGGGATGCGTCTGGTGCCCCAACTGATTGCAGCCGGTCACGAGGTGACCGCGATGACGCGTTCAGAGCAGAAGGCCGGCAGGCTGCGCGCGTTCGGCGCCACGGCGGTGGCCGCTGACGCGCTTGACCGCAACCAGGTCATGCAGGCGGTGATGCGCGCGGAGCCTGAGGTGATGATCCACCAGCTGACCGGGCTGGCGGGCGTCAAGAGCCTCAAGAACTTCGACCGGGAGTTCGTGCTGACCAACCGCCTGCGGACCGAGGGCACCAACCACCTGATGGAGGGCGCCCGCGCGGCGGGAACGCGGCGGTTCATCGCGCAGAGCCACGGCAACTGGAGCTACGAGCGGACCGGAACCGGACTGAAGACGGAAGAGGATCCGCTCGATTCCGACCCGCCGGCCAACCAGGTCAAGTCGCTGGAGGCGATCCGCTACCTCGAGCACGGAGTCCGCGAGGCCGACGGGATCGAGGGCATCGCGTTGCGCTACGCCAACTTCTACGGTCCGGGCACCGGCTTCGCTCTGGATGGCGACATCGTCAGCCAGGTGCGCAAGCGCCAGCTCCCGATCATCGGGGACGGCGGCGGCGTGTGGTCATTCGTGCACGTCGACGACGCCGCCGCGGCCACGATCGCGGCGATCGAGCACGGCAGGCCGGGCGTATACAACGTCGTCGACGACGAGCCCGCGCCCGTCTCGGCGTGGCTGCGCGCGCTCGCCGAAGCCGTCGGCGCCAAGCCGCCCCGCCACATTCCCGTGTGGCTCGGTCGCCTCGCCGCCGGCGAGGTCGGCGTCTCGATGATGACCCAGATCCGCGGCACCTCGAACGCCAAGGCCAAGCGCGAGCTGGTGTGGAGCCCGCGCTACCGCAGCTACCGTGAGGGCTTCCAAGACGGCCTCGGCGATGTCCCGGTCCCGGGCTTTGGCCCGTCGGCAGCAGTGAAAGGAGCCAAGGCATGAGCGCACCATCGGCCCTCATCATGGGGGGAAGCTCCGGGATCGGCCGAGCGTCCGCATCCGGGTTCCTTGACACTGGCCATAGCGTCCTCATCACTGGTCGTGACGCGGATCGGCTTCACTCGGCCGTGGCGGAACTCCGCGACGCGCACCAAACCGCGGACGTCCGGGCGCATCAAGTCGATGCCCGCGACCCGGACCAGCTCCGTCAGCTGTTCGAACCGCTCGATTCCATCTCGCACCTCGTGCTCGCGCTCAGCGGCGCGTCCGGGGCAGGAGCGATCCGCGAGCTCGAACTCGACGACCTACGGGCGGGGCTCGAAGCCAAGACGCTGCCATATGTCGCCTGCGTTCAGCTTGCCCTGCCCAAGATGTCCAACGACGGTTCGGTCACCCTGGTAACCGCGGGCTCTGCCCAGTCCGCACTTCCCGGTACCGCCGGCCTTGCGGCCATAAACGGCGCCCTAGAAGCGATGGTGCGCCCGCTCGCTCTCGAGCTGGCACCAATCCGCGTTAACGCGGTCTCACCCGGGGTGATCGACACGCCATGGTGGGACACGATGCCGTCCGAGCGCCGCGCAGCGATGCACCGCTCAGCAACCAACGCCAGCCCGCTGGGCCGAGTCGGAGAACCACACGAAGTGGCAAGCCTCATCCTCGCCCTAGCAACGAACAGTTTCGTCACCGGCGTCACCGTCCCATGCGACGGCGGCCTCCGCCTCACCGCCGGCCGCGCCGCATAGCGAAGGCACCCGTGCTCGTTGAGAAGCAGGTCCAACAGCTTCAAGGGACGACGCCCTCCCTCCTCGCCGATCTCGAAACTCGCCGCGTCGTCGCTGTCCGGCCGCCGTTGCCCATCAGCTCGAAGTTCCGCGTTGGCGGCAACTCGGTGCGACGCCCGCGCTGACAGTGCAGCGCAAACGCGCTTGCTGACACGCCTCACTCGCGCCGCCAGCAAGCACCCGGCGCGGTCGCTCTCGTAGCCTGAGCATCCGCCCGGGCGGCCGCGCTCATCAGTGCTGAGTTGACCGATGAAAGTCAAGGGCCTGCGACAGTTTTTTTGGGGGTGTCGTTGGTCGCGGGTGGGTCGCGGAGGGCGTCAGAATGGCTCCTGTGGGCTTGGTTTCGGCGGAACCGGGTGTGGTTGGCTTGGTGGTAGCCGGTATTTGCGCAGCCGGGAGCGCTCGCCGGTCTTGCCGTCGTTGATCTGACGCGTTAGGTTGTTGGTGGGCGCGGGTGACTGACGAAGCGAAGCGCAGACGTCAGGAGCTTGTGGTCTGCCGCGCGGCTTTGCCCTTCGAGGGCCTTATTTATGCGCGCTCCAGTGTCACGCCCGCGCCCGCTCTCTCTTCGCGGGCGCGCCGGCCTGTTGGTCGGTGACCGTCCGCTTGTAGGAGATCTCGGCCTGGCGGGCGAGTTCGAGTTCGGCTTCGCGCATCATCTCGTTGGTGGACCAGATCCCGGCGGCGCGAGGAGTGTTCTTCGGGGCGCCGGCGGTGATTTCCAGGCGGCGGAGCTTCTTGCGGGTCAGCGACGGCTGCTGGTGGGCGTAGTCCTCGGAGCGGGTGAGCATGCACCAGAACAGGATCGCGAGCTTGCGCGCGGTCGCGACGATCGCCTTGCCATGCCCACGCCGAGCACGGGTACGGTCATAGAACGCGTGCAACGGCCCCGGCTGCAGCACCGCGCTCCACGCCGCCTCGACCAGCGCCCAGCGCGCGGACGCGGACCCGCGCTTGGAGATCCGGCCTGAGCGCGCGGGCGCCTCACCGGACTGGCGGACCTTCGGGTCAAGCCCCAGGTAGGCGACCAGTTTGCGGCTGGTCAGGAACCGGTTGGCGTTCCCGACCGCGGCGATGAACGTCGCCGCGCAGACGAGGTTGACGCCCGGCACAGTCATCAGCCGCCGGATCTCCGGCCAGGACAGGGCCTGCTGAGCGACCAGTCGCTCCACCGCGGCGATCTCGGCGTCCAGAAACTCGATCTGGCGGATCCCGGCGTCGACGGACTCGCGCTCCTCCAACGCCAACTCCAGGCCAGCCAGCCACTGGCGGCCCTTGACCCCGAACAGATCAGAGCACGGCGGCCGCTCCTGCAGCCGACGCTGCAGACAGGCGTGGATCTCGTTCTTGACGCGCGTGCGGGCGCGCATCAACTGCTCCCGCCGAGCGAGGCGGCGGCGCAGAATGCGGCAGCGATCATCGGGCATCCACACCGCCTCAAGCTCGCCCTTCCACAACAAGCTCGCCAACGTCCGAGCGTCGAGCTTGTCCGTCTTCGCCCTGGCGCTGCTGATGCCCGTGTCATCAGGACTGACCACGATCACCCGGTTCACATGCGGCTCGAGGATCCGCGCGACCTCCCAACAACTCCCCGTCACCTCCAACGCCACCCGATCAGTCCCCAGCAGACTCTCCGCCAGCGTCCTGATGCCCTCAGGAGTGCTCGGCACCCGCCCCGCCGACCGAGTGACACCGTCCTCGCAAATCGCGACCACGCAGAAATCGCGGTGCACATCCAGCCCGATCGCACGACCGACCCATCTCGGCAATCCCAACTCGCACCTCCACAGCTCGGTTGACCAGTGCGGGAGAACCAGCGGGACAACGACACAGACCGATACGAGCTCGACGGCTCAATCCTGGCAAGTCGCAGGGGCGGCCGAACGAAAAGCCCGGGCTCGAAGCCCATCGTCCAAAACGGGTTGAGTCGCCGGGGGAGTTTCACCCCCGGCGCTCGCAGATCCCGGCGTGAGCCTCTCGACTCACCGGGCTCTTGTCATCCAGCCGTTGGCTGCGCACCCCACGCCCAGTGGGCGAACAGCACCGGCTCCCGCTTGGCGATCGCCGCCAGGAACCGGTTCGCGCGGACAGGACGGGCGCGCAGCCGCTTGTATTTCCGCATGGCCCAGCGCATCAAGTAGTCGTTGATGCGCTTGAGAGCCTGGATCAGCTCGGTCCGGTAGAAGCGGCCGTAATAGTTGATCCAGCCCCGCACCGTCGGGTTGATCTCCCGTGCGAGGTCGGCGAGGGTCTGCCCGCTCCACAAGTGCAGCCGCCAGCGCTTGACCCGGCGACGGATCGCCTTCGCGGCATCATCCGAGACCGCCGGGAGGAAGCTGACGAACTTCACGCCAGCCCTGCTCCGCGCCAGCCGGGGACGAAACGTGTACCCCAGGAACGTGAACTGCTCGTGCTCGTGCGAGCCGGTGCGGTTCGAGTCCTTGCAATACACGATGCGGGTCTTGTCCAGATTCAACTCCAGACCGACCGCCGCCAACCGCTCGATGATCGCGTCGAGCACGATCTGCGCCTGCTGCTTGCTCTCGCAGTGCAGGATCTCATCATCCGCGTAGCGCTCGAATGGCACGTCCGGGAACTCCCGACCAAGCCACATATCGAGCGCGTAGTGCAGAAAGATGTTCGCCAGCACGGGCGAGATCGCCGAGCCCTGCGGGCTGCCGCGATCCCGTTGCGTGAGGGTGCCGTCCTCGAGTTGCAGCGGCGCTTTGAGCCACCGCTCCACGTAGAGGAGGATCCACCGCAGGTTCGTGTGGTGAGCGACCGCCTTGAGAACGAGCGAGTGATCGAGCGAGTCGAAGAACGACTTCAGGTCCAAATCCAGAACCCAGTCATATCGCCAACACCGCTGCCGACATGCCCGCAGCGCGTCATGGGCCGACCGTCCCGGCCGATACCCATACGAATCCCGGTGGAACACGGGCTCCACCTCGGGCTCCATGTACAGGTACGCGACCGTCTGAGCGACTCGGTCCGCGACAGTAGGCACGCCGAGCATTCTCGATCCGCCCGACTTCTTCGGTATCTCGACCGCCCTCACCGGCGGCGGGACGTAACTCCCCGAGGACATCCGATTCCAGACCTTGTAGAGGTTCGCCTTCAGGTTCGCCTCAAACGCCAGGATCGACTCCTCGTCGACACCCGCAGCACCCCGGTTGGCCTTGACCCTTCGCCATGCCTCCCAGACCAGCCGCTTGGAAATCGCAAACGGCTTGCCGTCAGGTTTCGGCTCGCTCATCCGGCTCCTCCCGCCCGAGGGCGGTTGACCAGTGACCAAACCAGGATGACCCTTCCCCTTCGCTCCAGCCCCATTACGGGACCTTCATAGCTACTACGGTCAGGTCCGCCCCTGTGCCCCGCATCAGTACGCAACCCCTCGCGGATCAGCCGCTTGGAGCTCTCCCTTCCACAGGCGACCGCAGGCCCGTGCTGGCGCCACTGGCAGCTCGCAGGCGCGAGACGACAGGTTCCCACGTTCCACACCAGAGCCCGGACCAAGCTCACGCCACCTCCATGCCGGACACCACCTGGCCAATCAGCAGGACACCCGCCAGGCTCATCCCGGGCTGGGTAGGCCGCCCGGTTTCGATGTCGTCTAACGCAGATTTCGACACGTCGTCAGTGGATCGCTCACGCTCGTCTTCTTGGCCCACACCTGACGCGCTCAAGGCGCGCCTTGCTCCCCGACGCTCACCACCACGGCTCTTGACCGCAGCAACTCGGGGTGGTTTGCGGCCTCCCCCTGCAGGGCGACCGCGGAGGCCCACCAGCCGATCGGACTGGCCCCTCCATCTCCGATGCAGCACCGCATCAACAGGCCCGACCTTCCACATCGACCTCCTCATGCGTTCGTGGCACACCCTACCCGTCTGCGTTCTCCCAACAAAGCCCCTGTGCCGGATCGCCCGACCCTAAGGCCGGAACCGGACAGAGCCTCCACGGCGCAGTTTCATGCCACGACAGGCACGAGCGAGCCGTTGCTCCCGTGGCTCGCCACCTTGCATAGACCATATGGATTGTTGGTCCGTCCGGCTTGAGCGGTAGAAGGGGCCGGTTCCCCCACGGTGTTCGTGGGGGTGAAGTCATGCCGCGCGGCTCCACCCGCGCGGCGGCCCACAATCACATATTGGAGGAACCAGCCATGGCGAAGGCTAGAACCCTCGTCGGCCTGGACGTGCACGCGGCGAAGATCGTGGCGTCGGTCCTGGACGCCGACACGGGCGAGGTGAAGTCGTTTGCAATGAAGGGCGAGACCGCGGCAGCGGCCGGGTTCTGCGCGGGTCTGCCGCGGCCGGTCAGGGTCGCTTACGAGGCCGGGCCGACCGGGTACGTGCTCGCGCGCGAGCTCGCCAAGCGGCGGGTCGAGTGCGTGGTCGCGGCGCCGTCGAAGATCCCGCGCGCGACCGGGGACCGGGTGAAGACCGATGCTCGCGATGCCGAGCATCTCGTCAGGCTGCTGCTGGCCGGGAAGTTGCATCCGGTTCGCGTTCCGGGTCCGGAGGAGGAGGCGCTGCGTGATCTTGTTCGCGCGCGGGAGACGCTGCGGTTGGATCTGATGCGCGCGCGGCACCGGCTCTCGAAGATGCTGATGCGTCACGGCGTGCAGTTCGACGACGGCCGTGCGTGGACTGACCGGCATCGCGCGTGGCTGAAGACCGTGTGTCTGGAATGGCCGGCGGCACAGACAACGCTACTGGACCTGGAGGGCGTGATCGACGTGCTGGTCCACCGCCGCGAGCACCTCGAGCGGGAGATCGTCGCGATCCTGCCCGGTTCGCCGTGGGAGACGCAGGTCGGCCGGTTGCGGTGCTTGCGCGGTGTCGACACGCTGACCGCGGTCGGGTTGTGCGCCGAAGTCGGCGACTTCGAACGGTTCGCCCAAGCTGGGCAGCTGATGAGTTACCTCGGGTTGGTCCCGTCCGAGTCAACGACCGGGAACACTCGTCGGCTTGGGTCGATCACGAAGACCGGATCGGCGCACGCCCGCCGGCTGCTCGTCGAAGCCGCCTGGCACTACCGCAAAGCGCCGGCCGTCCGCAAGACCCTGACCGACCGACAGGCAGGCCAACCCGCAGAAGCTGTCGCGATCGCCTGGAGCGCCCAACGCCGGTTGCATCGCACCTGGGCCCGGCTCGAAGCGCGCCACAAACGCCGGACGATCATCGCGGTCGCCGCGGCCCGCGAGCTCGTCGGGTTCTGCTGGGCGATCGCCCGAATCGAGTAAGCCAAGCACCCACGACACATACCCCTCGGTCGGCTGGGTCGGTGGCGGCCCGGGACGCGCGGGGAACCCGCGATCTGCCTATGAGTGGTCTTGGCCCTGGCGGGCCACCGGGAACGGTATGAAAATGGTGGCGGTCGCTCGGTCGAGGTCGACGTTGCTTGGTGCGGCGAGCCCGTCTATGAGTGTGACCCGGGAGCTTCAGGCACCGCGAACTGTTGTTGCGAGCACGAGATCCAGACTCTCACGCAGGAGGCTCCCCCGGACGACCGATCCAGTCGTTCAACCGGAAGGGAGCATCACGATGGAGAAGCTGTTCGAGCGGTGCGCCGGGCTCGACATCCACAAGGACGTGATCGTCGCGTGCGTCCGCGTCCCGGACGCGGGCGGCGGTCGTCATCAGGAGACGCGGAGCTTTCAAACCACGACCGCGGCGCTGCTGACGCTGCTGGACTGGCTGCGCAGCTACGGCGTGACGCTGGTCGGGATGGAATCGACCGGCGTCTACTGGCGGCCGATCTACTACCTGCTCGAGGATCACATGGAGTGCTGGCTGCTCAACGCTCAGCACCTGCGCAACGTCCCCGGCCGCAAGACCGACGTCAAGGACGCCGAGTGGATCTGCCAGCTCGTCGAGCACGGGCTCGTCCGCGCGAGCTTCGTGCCGCCCCGAGAGATCCGCGAACTGCGCGATCTCGTTCGATACCGCAAGACGCAGATCGAGGAGCGCACCCGCGAAGTTCAGCGCTTGGAGAAGACACTCCAGGACGCCGGGATCAAGCTCTCCTCGGTCGCTTCCAAGGTGCTCGGCGTGTCCGGCCGGCGGATGCTCGAAGCGCTGATCTCCGGCACCCACGACCCCGAGGTGCTGGCCGAACTGGCCAAGGGCAGGCTGCGCTCCAAGATCCCGGCGCTCCGTCAGGCGCTCGCCGGCCGGTTCACCGCCAACCATGCGCTGATCGTCTCCCAGATCCTCGCGCACGTCGACTTCCTCGATGAATCGATCGCGACGCTCTCGGCCGAGGTTGACGTGGTGATCGCCCCTTTCGCGGAGAAGGTGGCGCTGCTGGACACGATCCCCGGGGTCGATAAGCGCACCGCCGAGCTGCTGATCGCAGAGATCGGGACCGACATGACCCGTTTCCCGACCGCAGGGCATCTCGCGTCCTGGGCCGGGGTGTGCCCCGGCCAGAACCAATCCGCGGGCAAGAGCAAGTCCGGCAAGACCCGCCACGGCTCCAAGTGGCTGCGCGGCGGCCTGACTGAGGCCGCCAAAGCCGCCAGCCGCACCAAAGACACCTACCTCTCCGCGCAATACCAGCGACTCCGCGGCCGCCGCGGCCACCAAAAGGCAACGATCGCGATCGGTCACTCGATCCTCGTCGCCGCCTGGCACATGCTCTCCCAGAACGTCCCCTACCAAGACCTCGGCGATGACTACTTCATCCGCCGCCAAGCCGAACACGCCGACCGCTACCGCAACCGCCTCATCCACCAACTCGAACGACTCGGCCACAAAGTCACCCTCGAACCCCTACCGGAGGCCGCGTAACGGATTTTCGATCCAGCAACCCGGGCGACCGGGCGACGCTCGATCCCATAGACAGCGGCACCCCACGACGAACCATGGTCCTGCGGCCACCCGGATCCGCGAATATCAGGCTGACCCGCGTCGCGCACAGCAACCCGGACCGCCACCCACCCAGCCGACCCGCATCCCCGTCCCGACAACGCCAACAGCGAGAAATTCACACGCACCTCTTGACAAAAGACCCTCCATATCAGGCAGCGCGGCCCCTTTCGCACGCGTTCTCGTGAGCCCCGCTATCGGCGACGCCCGGGCCGGCGCAGGGGACCTAGATGCGGCCCCGGCGCCGGCTCGACCTCGTCCGTTCGCCACCCTCAGGCCGCTTCGACCCCCTTTTGACCGCTCTCCGCATCCGGCTCTGGACGGACCCCGGCCTTGCATCGTCCAGCGCGCGGGGGTCTGCCGCGGCGCCGCGCCGAGGCCGCATCCACATCCACGTCCACATCCTGTTCGCTGGTCCGGGCGTCGCCGATTACTGGGCTCGGCTCGAGGCGTGCAGAATCGCGGCTTGCTAGGCAACTTTGGGCGCGGTCGGTCTGGAGATTGGCGAACAGAGGGGAAGCTCGCGTACGCGGCGGGAAGCCTGCTTTCGCCGTTGGGGACTAGCCGACCGGACCCTTGTCGTGTTTGGGGATCCGCAACCGTACGCTTCTAGGGTTGCCGCCGGCCCGCGGATTCGGCGTCGGCTGGCGTCCTCGCAACCCCAGCGAACAGCGAACAGCGAGCGGGAGCTGCGCCGGTGTCTTCGGCGAGGTGGAGGTTCGACTCGTCGTATGCCAGCACTGCAGACATCTGACCGCAGGACCGCCGGGCGGCGGCTGGTAAGGCCGAGCGGGAATTCTGGTTCGTGCTCGGCCGCCCCGCGAGGGGAGTAACGACGACAACGCGGCGTCGTGCCATCGTTGCAACTGGAGGCTCGCGGATCCGCTGCACCCGACTCGACGAAGCTGCCCCTCCTGCGAGGAGGGCAGCGCGTCCTGCGTAAGGGGCCTCAGTGGGCCGTCGGCCCGTGTGAGCACCAGGCCGGTCCGTCGTCGCCATTATCGGGGTTGGTCGGTGGCGGGTCGACGAGTTCGAGTGCGCCGAAGCCGGCTATGGGCCCGTCCATCAGGAAGATCTCGATTGTGAGGTCGGGTTCGACGTGTGCTTGGCTGAGGAACGCGAGCACTTTGCGGCCGGTGAGATCCTCGATCATTTCGCTGTAGCGCTCTTTCATCATCCGTTGGAAGTCGCGGCGCATCTCGAGCACGCGTTCGGGTTCGTGGCCTTCCATCATCGTGCGCTCGATCGCGGTGAAGCCACCGTCGGTGAGCACGCAGACGATCAGATTGTCGAGCACGTAGGTCTTGGCTTTGATCGGTCCGCGGCCGTAGTGCTGGCGCATGAACGCGACGATCCGGTTGGTGATCTCGGCGAGGAGGCTGCCGCCGACGAGCGGTCGCGCGGCGCGATCGTCGGACCCGGGGTCGCTCATCGCCGACCTCGTCGTGCTCTGCTTGTCTGTGTTGCTCACTGGTGCGAGTTCTCCGCCGTTTGAGCTTGTGCGCCTGACGCGGACGCACGGCTCACCGTCAACACACTCTGAGCCTACCCGAACGCGGCCTCCTGAACCGGTTGTATTCGGTTGGGATCGGAGTAGTGTCGGACCGGTTGAGGTCTGGTTGCGCCGCCCGCGGGTAGGGCAGCCAGGCATCAGCCAGAGCATAAGAGCGCGCTCGCGGCGGCCGACGGTGGCAAGTTGGGGTGGTTGCGGCAACGTCCGACCCACCACAGGAGTTTCGTGCCGCGCGCATCCAGCCCCGAACTATTAGCCCACCGACGTGCGGCTTCTGCGGCGATTGACAAGCGCGGCTCGCGACGGCGATCAGGCCGGTCATGAGCTGGCCATCGGCGGGTGAGCGCCCACGGTTCGCCACCGATACGGACGCCCGCGAAGGGACCACGGCGGAGATGCCACGAGATCAGTGGCCAAATCGGAGCGTCAAGTTGGCTGCGCTCACACAGTCGCCGGATTCCCTGTGGGCGGTTTCCCGTCGGTGGCGCGGGGTGTGTCTCAGTCGGCGTACGTCCAGCTGTCCTGTTCTGAGGTTCCGTTGGGCACTAGCAAGAACAGCTCGATCTCGATGTCCGGGCCGACGTGGTGGTTGGAGACGAATGCCAGCACCCGGCGGCCTGAGAGCTTCTGCACGGTGTTGATGAATTTGTCCTGCATCGCGGTTTGAAACGCGTTGCGGGTCTCCTGCACCAGCGTGCTGCGCTGGATTTCGATCATCGTCTTCTCGACATCGGTGTACACGCCACCGAGCACGCACGCGAGCAGATCATCGCCGAGCAACATCGTCTTGGCGCTCACCGGTTCGCGGTGGTAGTAGCGCTGGTGAAAGCCCACCATCGCTTCGGTCACGGCGGCGAGTAGCTCATCGCCGGATAGTGCTTCGTTAGCGGCCGTCATGCGGCCTTCTCTCTCGTCCTCCGGATAGGTTCGCGCGCGAGGCAGAAGAACGAGAACCAAACGAGCTACCAATGACGGTAGCGCCCCGCGGGCTTGATCGCCGGCCCGTCGCGTCGGTACGCTGCGTTTGGATCATGAGTCTGCCAGCACGAACGGCCAGGCCTCAGAACCACGGCGACGTGTTGACCGCCATCTCGGACGGGCTGGTCGCATTGCTGAAGGAGTTCTACGGTCGCGGACCGACTCGCGCGAAGTCCTACTTCGAGGACGACCTCGTGGTCTGTGTGCTGCGTGGCGGGTTCTCGCGCGTTGAGCAGACGCTGCTTGACGGCGGCCGCGGCGCCGCGGTCATCAATCAGCGGATGGAGTTCCAAGCAGTCATGCGCCAGCGCTTTGAGGCCGTGATCGAAGACGCGACCGGTCAGCGGGTGATCGGCTTCATGAGCGGCAACCAGCAGGAGCCCGACATGATGTGCGAGGTGTTCATCCTCGCCTCGACCGACCTCGTCGACGAGAACGAACTCTCGCCCCGCCAGCACCCGCCCGCCTGATCCCCCGCGGCGTCGCCGACACGCTCGCCGGCTGCGCGCTAACCGGACGGGCAGAGCAGTCGGACCGAGCCCTCCTCGTCGCCGCCGACCCCGAGCAGCCGGTCCAGGACCAGGAGCCATCCCGCGTTGCCGCATGACCCCCAGACCCGGAACGCGCACGCGCTCCGCCTCGCCTACGGCTCGGCTCGGCTCGGCTCGGCGACAGTGCTTCCTGACCCCGCGAGACCCAGAGGAGGTGAACAGGCTCACCCACGGGTGAGCCGCCAACTACCCCGTCGACGAGCTCAAGCCGTTACACCACTACAAGCGACTTGACTCTCTACCGGTGCAGCGCGTCCTTGAGGTGCCCCCAGCGCTCGCGCAGCCGGCCGCGGCTTTGGTCGGCTCGGCCCTGCTGGGCCTGCCGACGATTGCCCGTCAGAGCGCCGATCGCCTCCTTGAACCGCCCCTGGGCTTGCTGGCTCGCGCCTTTCGTTCGCTCCTGGCTTCCGCTTCTGGCCATGTCGGCCTCCTCGATTAAGTGCTCGCGTTAGATGGATCCCAGGCTGAGCACGCCCAATGGTAGTTCGAGCTGGTCGAGGCCGGGGGGAACGGGACGCTGATGACGAGGACCCACTCCATCACTCAGACTGAGAGCCGGGACTCGACCGGGAGGCCCCGACCGGCCAGGAGCGTGCGGCCGAACCGAGTAACGCGCCCTGGATGAGGGCTAGCGGACAGAGGCGAGCGTCTCGTCCACCACCCGTCGGCGCGTCGCAGGGTCGGTTGCCTCTGCCCACGCGAGCAGCCACAGGGCGCTCAGCTGCTCGCCGGGTAGCGTCAGCGTATTGATGTAGTCCTCGATGCGATCAAACGCCGCACCTCGGTCGATCATCGTGTTTACCGCCTGATGCTCATCCGTCAGCATCCGGTCTTCCTCTCTCTGGCCAGCACGAGCACGCAGGCGCACGCTTCGTAGCACCACGCGGCCGGCGATCGAATCGCGAAGAACCCGCGCGTTGGACATTGAACCTCCAGGGGTTGATGGAACCCGCGAAAGTCAGGTTGTGCTGCCCGCCAGAATTGGCCGACATCACACGCGATGCCCTCCGACGACGACCACACGTTACTCCGCAGGTCAGGGGATCAGGCCGCTCAGACGAGCAACAACCCGCAGTTTGCGTCGTTGTCATCCGAGGCCTCAGTCCGCGTTCGAACCCAGCAGCAGCCGGGGTGCTAACGCAAGTTTTTGGCAGCAGCTCGCGGGTCACGTGCGCTCCGCTCACAGCCTGGGCTCCGCGTTCGTCCTTTTGGTTTCTCGGTGAACTGCCCCGCGTTGGTCGCGGCTGGCTGTTGGCGGGGTCGACCAAGTGCGGCGGATGAAGCACGCGATCGCGGGACGATTAAGCGATGATCACGCGGACCGCGCTCGGCCGAGACGCTCGCGATCATCGCTTGGCGCCGGACGACACGAGCGACGCTCAGTTGCACTGAAAAGCGGCCGGCAGGCGCTGAGAGGAATCGCTGAGTCCCGACCGCCGCGAAGCTGGTCCTCTACGGGTTGATTACGATTTATGTTCGAGCGCGTGCGTGGGCGAGGCGTGGAGGTCTAGGGCGATGGATCGGACGATCGGGATTGTGCTGTCGGGCGGCGGCGCCCGGGGGGCGTATGAGTTCGGGGCGCTAGAGGTGCTGGCGCCGGTTCTCGACGAGCCAGCGCAGATCCTTGTCGGCACGAGCGCTGGGGGACTCGGTGCCGCCTACCTGGCCGCGGACGCGCATAACGGGCTCGAGGCGGCCGCACGCTCTGGCGGGAAGGCGTGGCTTGGGGTCGAGATCGGCGAAGTCATCGGCCCGCTGTGCTCACCGCGCGAACTCTCCCGCGTGCTGCTGTACGGGCTTGAGCTGCTGGGCATCGGGGTGCCCGGCCCGCCAAGCCTGCTGGACACCAGCCCGCAGCCGGAGACCATCGCGGCACTGATCGACTTCGGGCAGCTGGCCCGCAACGTCGACGATGGCACGCTAGCTGCGGTCGCCGTCGTCGCGACCGCCTACGCGACGGCAAGAAGCGTGGTCTTCCACCACGGGGGCCAGTCACCGGCTAGCGATGACCAGCGCGGCATCGACTATCTCGCGACCCGTCTCGCGGTCGAGCACGTTCAGGCCTCCAGCGCGATCCAGTCGCTGTTCCCGGCCGTACGCGTGGAAGAGCGCTGGTATGGCGATGGAGGCGTGCGACTCAACACGCCGCTGAAACCCGCCCTCAAGCTCAACGCCGCTCGGCTAGTGGTGATCGGACTGAACTCGATCGCCGGGCCGCCGCTGGACTACAACGATCGTCGCCCGGACGTGTTCGACGGCGCCTCCGCCATTGCCCAGGCCGTGCTCGCCGACCAGCTCGCGCACGACGTCGACACATTGGCAACGATCAACGACGACGTGAAGCAGAGCAGCAACCCGATCACGCACCGACTCGTTCCCTACATCTTCGTCGCGCCGAGGGACCGGCTTGCGATCGGCCGCCTGGCGATGGACGTCTACAACCGCCATTACGCCGGCGCGCGCGGGCTGCGTCGCAACCGCGAGCTCGCTCTGCTCGGGCGGCTGCTCGACGCCGGCCGTAATCCCGTCCGCGGTGACCTACTGAGCTACTTGTTATTCGCTCCCGAGTTCATCCAGCCGCTAATCGAGCTCGGCCGCCGCGACGCGCAGGCATGGCTCAATCAACACGGTCCTACGGACCCGTGGCGCACCGACCACCTCTGACCCGCTACGGCCGAACGGAGCGCGGCACCTGGCCGCTGACGCTCACGGCGACCGCGGACGTGACCCCGATCCAGACGATTCGACTGGTGCCGGACCTCACGAAGCGGCCGGCAAACAAGCAACGTTCCTGTTCGTCCCGAACCAGCCGTCTACCAGAGCGCCAGTGCCATCAATCTTCTCGCCCATGCAAGAGAGCATGACACACCGAATCGCATGCCGAAACGAGTTTCCCCGCCCGGCAACTCCTACGATCTCGCGCCATTTCCCAGCCGAACCCCGCCCGCGTCAGGTAAACGATCCGTTGCCGCTTTCGATGCGAAGCAGCCACGATCTCAACGCGCACGCTCCCGCCGAACGCGGTTGCTTTCGGGACAACTCGAGTCACGCGGCCGCGCCGTCCGATTCAGATTCGTCCAGAGGGGGAGCGACCTCGGCGGCCTGCGCTCGCTCGCCGCTCAGCAAACCGTCTTCGCCACCGCCCGAGTAACCCGGGCGAGGTACCGAGAGCGCCGCGATCGTCGTGTCCGCGATGCCGGTATCTCGGCCCGGACAGTCTGCGCACGTCGCTTCAATGAGCCGTCGCGCTGGCCTCTGCTTGCTCCACGCACACTCCAGCTGCAACCCTCCTCACGACGAGGCCGGCCCGCGGGCAGACAGTGGCTGCCCGCGGGTCGACTGGACTGACGCAGCTCGTCGGGTTATCGCGCCCCGAGGATCAGTCTCAGCGGGATCGCGTTGGCCATCGCCTGGTAGCCCGCATCATTGGGGTGCAGATGGTCGCCGCTATCGAACGGCGGATTGATCACCAGCGGGTCGCTCGGATCCCGCACCACCGCATCGAAGTCGATCACGCCGTCGAACCCGCCGCTGGTCCGGATCCAGTGGTTGACGGCCTCGCGCTTCGCCTCGCCGGCGTCCGAGTAGTACCCAGCACCCTTGAACGGAGTCAACGTGGCGCCGAAGATCTTCAACCCAGCCGCATGGGCCTGGGCGATGATCTGTTGGTATCCGGCGATGATCTGCGCGGCAGACACGTCGGGGAGCGGATTGGTGACCGGGCTGGGCGGCGTGACACTGAAGCCGATGTCGTTGATGCCCATCATCAGGATGACCTCCTTGGCGCCGGCCCGCTCGAGCACATCGCGATCGAGGCGGGCGAGGGCGTTCACTCCGCAGCAGAGGTCGGAGGTCAGGACCCGATCGCCGCTGATCCCCTCGTCGGCAACAGCCAGAGTGTCGCGACGCGAATCGAGCCGCCGCGCGAGGTCATTCGGCCACCGCGCATTGGCGCCGACCGTCGAATTGAATCCATCGGTGATCGAGTCTCCGAAAGCGACCAGCGTTCCGCGAACCTCCGGCTGCGGGAGCACGTCGACGGCGTCGATGAAGTACCACGACTGGTCGAGCGTCGTATAGGAGCCCCCACTGCTATCGCCCGTGTGGTCTCCCGAGGCAACGTACGTGTTCTGCAGGCCGAGCGAGTGCAGCGTCGCCGATCCGGTAGCCGTCGGCGCATACACGCTCACGGCCAACTCCCGGAGCGCCGGCACGTGCAGACGGACTGGGTCGCTCAGCGCCTCCGCGCCGATCGGGATCTGAACCGACGTCTGCCCGCCGAACGTCAGAGGAACGCTCGGTCCTGCGGTGGCGGCGCCTGTGCCGGCCACGGCGATCGAGGCGGCGCCGATCTGGAGCGGCTGATCCCCGAACGTGTTCGTGAAGCGGACGCGAACCAGGTTGCCGCTCACGCTGGTGAAGACGACGTTGCGGATCGTCTGGTTGCTAAAGCCAGTCGCATCCGTGCTCCCTGGAATGGCGGTCTGCGGGCTCGCCGCCCAAGTCGACACCCACTGCTGGTGATGCCCAAAATCGGACTGATCGGCGATGCGTCGTGCGGATTGACTCGGCCCGGCAGCCGACGCCAGTCCGATAGGAACGATGCTGGCCAAGACAGCAGCCCCCGCGACCGGCATCCAGCGCGATCGCCAAATACGAATGCACAAAGCGTGCACTTCTCCCTCCCTCCGATTGTTGAAAACAACCTTCCCCGCGGCCAGCACGGGACTCTAGGCCCTCCGACGCGTCAGGGGAAGCCCCCATTTCGATCGCTGGCACCAAAGCGCTGCGGCGAGCCGTGGGATCGGCGCGACGAGCCGCCGCGACACGAGACACTCCTGCGCTACCGAATCACGACACGCGACTCTCTGCGCACGCGTCCTCACCACGCGCGGTGGATCGTTCAAGCAGCCTCGAAGCGCCATCCGCTGGTTACGACGCGCGCCCGACGACACGAAGTCGTTGGTGAAATACGCCGTCGCCGTCGCCACGCCTGGCTCGCCCAACGCGCGCGCAGCGGCAGGTAGATCATCTGGCGGTCGCTGATCGGCAAGGCCAGCCGCGGCCGGTCCGTGAGTTGCCTGGGAACGTGCCGACGGGCAGGAAGCACGTTCAGGTCGACCGGTTGCCCCAACGGGCAGAGGTGCGGTGTGGATCGCGATCGGGGGGTGACAATCAGACGACTTGGCCGATCCCAGGATGACGATGGAGAGACAAGGTCGTCGGCGGAGTGAGATGCTGATGCCGCCCCGTCGTGCGACGGCCTGGGCGCCGTCGCGCGACGTCAACCGGTCGCTGCAACGGACCGCGGGGGACCGCGCGTTGGCTGGACTGCTCCTTAGCGCCTGCCCGCGTGCCGACGGGTGTCGAGTTCTGCACCCCGGTTCATCGACGTCCACGAGGCGATCGGCGGCCGCACGTGCTTTGCGTCCGGCACACGGGGTTGCCCGAGGGTTCGTGTCGCTGCTCTTCGGTTCAGCCGGGCACCACCCGGTCGGCGTGGATCAAGCCCATGGTGGGGACGCTGCCGGAGGCCGATCCAGAACCACACCTGCCGACGAGTCTGGCGCCCCCGAAGGCGTGCCGCGCTCCGAGCACCCGTTCGTTGGTCAGGTCCTCGGCGGCGTGGCGCACGGCCCGCTGAGCATGGACTAGGCCAGTGCGACACCCCGCGATAGCTCGAGCGCTTCAACTGGGTTGGACCTCGACGCTGGCGTGGAGCGCGGTGCTCGCGCTGGGCGCGGGAGCGGTCACCGGCGAGACGGCGACCAAGCCGGGCGCCACATCCAGCCTCGCCTCCGCGAGCACCGTCGCCGCAGCCGATACGCCGACAACCATCGTCGTCACCCCCGCCGATCCGGCCGCGCCAAGCACCGGCGTCAACCCCACACCGACGACCACCATGACGACGACGACCGTGACGGTCACAGTGACGCCCGCGCCGCGCCGAAAGCCGGGAGGCTCGAATGCGAAGTGCCGGCCGCACCCGGGGCGACAGATCGGCCGTCGGCGCGGCCGCCGGCACCATCCCGAGCGGCCGAACTGCCGGGTGCGTCCAGCCAAGCCACGGCACCGGCCACCGGGGACGCCGCGCCAGCCGCCGGCGCCCGCAGTGAGCTCGCACAGCGGCCCGGCGAGGACGACTCCGGCCACGAGCGTCTCGCCGTTCTCGTTCGCGTTTCCCGCGCCAGCGTCGACGATCCCCGATTTCTTCATCTCGAGCTTTCAGATTCCGCCGTTCCTGCTCCCCATTTACCAGGCGGCCGGGGTCGAGTACGACGTTCCGTGGCCAGTGCTGGCGGCGATCAATGAGGTCGAGACCGACTACGGGCGGAACCTGTCGATCTCTAGTGCGGGTGCCGTCGGCTGGATGCAGTTCCTGCCCACGACGTGGGAGCACTACGGCGTCGACGCCACCAACTCCGGCTACGCCGACCCATACAACCCAGTCGACGCGATCTTCGCCGCCGCGCGCTACCTCCACGCCGCTGGCGCCTCCACGAGCCTCGCGAGCGCGGTCTATGCCTACAACCACGCCTCGTGGTACGTGCAGTCGGTGCTCCTGCGCGCCGAGCTGATCGGCGGGATCCCCGAGGGGCTAATCGACGCGCTCAGCGAGCTCGTCGAAGGGCGTTTCCCGGTGGCCGCTCGGGCCAGCTACCTCGATGCCGGCGTGACCAGCCGAGAAGGTCAGCGCGCCGGGGAGGCCAAGCCGTCGATCGCAGTCGACTCTAACTCTGCAGCCACCGCCACGACCATCTTCGCCAAGCCGGGTGCGCCGGTGATCGCGGTCAACGACGGCGCGATCGTGGGGCTCGGTCGAAGCCGGTCCCTGGGCCGGTACATCGAGCTGCGCGACGCCAGCGGCAACCTTTACACCTACGCGGATCTGGGCTCGGTTGCGACGATGTACCCGGTCCCGAAGCTGCTCGTGCCGAAGCCACCGGCACCCGGCGCGCTGGCGGTCTGGTCGGCGGATCCCGGCGGGGCAAGCGCGCCGGCGAGCGCCGGGGTCCAGACCGATGCCTCGCCTATTGCGTCGGCCGGGCTCTGGTCGTCCTCGACCGTCCTGGTCAAGGAGCGGCTCTTCGCCGATCCCTCGCGCCCGGCCTCCTACGCTGCCGGCGGCGATCTGCAAATCGAGAGCGAGCCGATCGCCCCGACCCGCTTCGACAGCTACTTCTCCGGCATCCTTCACCTCCCGCGCGACCAGTACAGATTGAGCCCGCTCCGCGCCGGCGCGATCGTGGTCGCCGGGACGATCCTAGGTCGGATCGGCCCGTCCCCAAGCGGGGGGCGAGCCGGCCTGGTGTTCAAGATCAAACCGGCCGGGCCGGGGGCTCCCTACATCGACCCGAAGCCGATCCTCGACGGCTGGAGGCTTCTGCAGGCAACCGCGGTCTATCGCGCGGCGGGGATCGATCCGTTTCTAGGTAAGGATCCGAGCATCGGCCAGCTTCTGCTGATGTCCAAAGAGCAGCTCGAGGCCCGCGTCCTGGCCGACCCGCAAGTCCAGCTGGACGGTTGCGACCGACGCCAGGTGACGGCCGGACTGCTCGACCGCCGGATACTCGGGGTGCTCGAGTTCTTGTCAGCATCCGGGATGGGTCCCACAGTTACGGGCGCCGGCTGCGGTGGTTTGCTTGTGCGGTCGGGCGGAACGACGGCTTCGGATTCGAGCATCGCGATCACCGCGCTCGATCACCAGCCGGTACTCGGGCACCAGGGCGCCGGCTCGCTCTCCGATCTCGCGATCAGGCGGCTGCTCACCCTGCAGGGCACGTTCAGGCCGGCGCAGATAATCAGCCTGATCAGCTACCGGGGCCAGAGCAACACTCTGGCCAGCGCTGATGATGGCAACCGGATCGAGATCCGCTTCCTACCCGACGCCGCTCAGAGCGGCGGGCTTGGCGGCCAGCTAGGGACGATTCTCCAGCCTGGCGACTGGACGCAGCTGATCAATCAGCTCGACCAGATTCCCGAGCCGCTGGTCCCGGTCGCTCCGAGTCGGTATGCGATCCGAGAGTTCGCCACTTCCACGAGTCGCTGAGGAGCCGCTTGCCCGCAAGACAGCGGCTCGTGAGCACGCCCTTCGGGGCAATCGGAGTGGCCGCACGGACCTTGCCGGGCGCGAGCCGCCCCGGTAGCGTCGTTGAGCCGCTGATGCGCGCCACCACCACGCGAACCCTGCCTGAGGCTCCTCAGCCCCGGCGGCCCGGATCCGAGGCGGCCCCGGGTGCCTCGCGGTTGCGCGGGCGGGTCGTTGCGCTACAGCGCACCGCCGGTAACGGAGCCGTCGCGCGTTGGCTCGCGGCGCCGCAACTGATGCGCGCGCCTTCGGCAGAGGATCTCGAGCGGCTGTCCTATGAGGACGCGCTCGCCAACGAGCGGTTCCTGGCCGCCAATGAGGCGGGACAGTTCAAGAGCGAGATCGGCGAAATACCTGCGCTCGCCGACGCCCGCAGGTTCGGGGTCGACCTCAAGCCCATCCTCAAGAACAAGCGGCGGTCGCGCAGCGCCGAGGTGCTCAAGGATGCGCTCACCGTGTTGGGGACCGACGTTCCGGGCACGAAGGACAGCGCGACTGCGCGTGCGTTCGACGTCAAGACCGCGTGGGAGGTCGGCGTGGATCTGCCGCAGATCGTCGGTTTGGTCCGCGCGAGGCGTCCGATCACCCACGGGGCGATCGACGCGGCCATCGAGGATATGCGCACGCGAATGGCCGCTTTGGCGCAGGAATTCGAGAAGAGCGGCGGGGGCGAGCAGGTCCTGGGCGCGCTCGGAGTCGCGGAGAACGACCGCGATCCGCTCTACAGCAGGCTGCTGTTCAGTGGCTACAAGCCGGACGAGATCGCGGCGGTGCTGGGAGAGCTCCGGCGATCGGCGTCGGACTTGATCGCCAAGGCCGGCACCGTCGAGAAGCAGATGGAGATCCTTCTGCCGCTTCTACGCTGCCACACTGCCATGACCGCGGTCAACGCTGAGATCGACCGGATCAAGGGACGCTTCCAGGGCGGCCAGGACGAGTGGGATCTGCTCGGCGGCACGGTGGAGGACCGCCAATGGGTGTACTCCGAGCTACGTGCGCGGGGACACGATGAGCGCGCGATCAATGCCGCGCTCAAGGCGCGACAGGACGCCGGCGGGCTTGAGGGTGTCAAGGAGGAGCGAAAGCGGGCGCTTGAGATGCAGCTCCGCACGCTGCGCCGGGTGGCCGCAATGACGGTCGACGAAGGAGCCTTTCCTGAGCGCGCATACAAGCCAGGCGAGGGTGTCGACCCGTACGTCCTCGAGGCAGCGGGGCGGGCGGCGAAAGCCGGTTCGACGATCCAGGCCAATCCCTACGTCGAACGCCACTTCACCCCCGAGCTGATGATGTTCCTGGTCAACAACCCCGACGTGACGATCGAGGTCTACGAGGGCAGGACGGGCGAAGCACTCGGCCACCTGGCACGCCGCGGCTTCAAGGAGATCCGCGAGCTCTCCGACAACCCGGTGACTGATTTCCGCAAGTTCACGGCGCGCAAGGCGGACACGGGTAACGTCGCGCTCGTCGTGGTGGGCTTCGCGGGTCGTGCCTACGAGCGCGAGATCGCCGCTCATTTTGTCTATTACAACCTCGACAAGCCGATTGGGGAGCGCATCGACCCGGCCCGTGTGCACCACCACCGGCTCGACGAGGCGGATGCCGCCAAGACTGATTTCACCGCCACGCTGAGCCGGCTGAAGCTTGATCCGGACGTTGTGCTGATGGGTAACGTCGAGCAAATCAAGTCCAAGCTAGCCGAGCGAGGAATCCAGCCCGTGTCCGAGGTCGCGGCCCCAAGCCTGTACGGAGTCCTCTATTCGATCAACGGCAAGGCTGTGCTCTCGCTGAAGGTCGAGCCGTACCTGTACGCCGACCGGGCCGGGTCGTTCGTGTCAGCGCTACAGAGCCGGAGCACCAAGGCCCGATCGATCATCTTCACCGGGACCGCCGGGGCGCTCGACCAGTCGATGGAGATCGGCGACCTCGTCGCGCCCGGCAGTTTCGCGCAGACCGATGCGCTCGTGCGCACCCCCGTGGCGGACGTCTCGAATCAGGCCACGGGCATCCTCGACAAGCTAGCGTCTGAACGCGGGGTCTCGGGCATCTACTCCGGAGAGAAGGTTTCGCATGGCGCGGTCGACACGATCCTGTTCGAGGACAAGGAGTGGTTCAAGGCGCACGAGGCAATGTCGATCGTGGAGCAGGAGGTGGCGGGCATCGCGGCCGCTGTCGCCGCGTCGTCGAAGTTGACACGCCTATACGCCTTCTTCCGTATCTCGGACGTGCTCGGCCGACAAGACTTCAGCCACAATGAGACCGATCGACCGCCCGAGCGCACCAAGTTCGACCAGGGAGACGTCGCGCTCAGCGCACTCGAGAAGGAGCTCGGCGAACTCAAGCCGTCGGGCGCCACGACAAAGCCTGATGTCGCCAGCGGCACCCCGAGCAGGGATGAGGCATCGGTCAGCTATGTGCTCGGCCAGCACCTGATCACGCTGTACCGCGGGCATCTCACGGCGCTCGAGAAGCTCGATCGAAAACTCGCCACCCAGCTCGAGGAGCGGATCCCGCAAATCCTGCACGCGTACAAGGACGCTGGGCCTGTTGAAATCGAACAAGCGATACTCGCGCTCTACCGCGAGTATGGCGTCAAATCTGTCGTCGGCAAGAAGATGCTCGAGACTCCGATTCGCATCAAGTACACGGGTTCGGCGTCGCCCGTGAAGGTGCGGCTCACCTACGGCGACGCAACCGTCAGCCAGGCCGCCGTAAACGCTGGCGGGGTGTTCTGGACCTGCACCTTCGAGGATATTCCCGGTATGAAGGGCAAGGTGGAGGTCGCTGCCGGGAGCACCAAGAAGGAGCAAGAACTCACCACCGGCACCGGCAAAGCCACGTTCGTCGACCTCCGATGACCGACCATCCCACTGACGGCGAGTTGGCGGCGCTTCGGCTCGTCCTCGGGCCGCAGTTCTCGGTGGACCGCGCTCCCGGCCGCGTCCTTGTCACGCTGCGGCGCGATGAGCCGCTGGCGACCTGGTCGCTCACCCCAGTCGGCGACAGCGTCCTCGGCGGCCGTCGGTTGACGGATTGGGTGGAATACCTTGGCGGTACCGCCGCCAGCGCGTTCCGAGCGATCGCGGACGACGACGCCGCTGAGCCTGCCGAGCGCATCGAGCGCATCGTTCGCGTCACCGAACAGTCCGCGCAGGCGTATGGCGATGACTTCCGGGTCGCGGTCGACATGATCCATAGCGATGATGCGGACGCCTGGTTCGCTTAGGCTCTCCCGCCGTAGCCGAACCGCTGCGTCGACCAAGCGAACGCCAGCTTCAGCCCGGCTACCAGTTGTGGACTGACTGCCTGTCCGGCTTCTGGCTGTTCCAGTCGATCAGCGCGTCTCGGAAGACGGTCCGATCGACGAGCCAATTGTTGTTCGGCAGCACGTTCTGCGCGGACGTTCCGGCCCGCATCTTCACGTGCAGGCAGTTGGTCGTCGTCGGGACGGGGTGATAGTGGATTTCGAGATTCCAGACACGCTGGATCTGCTGCTGGTAGCCGGGAGGCATGGTCGGAGCCTCCGTCACCGTGAGCGGGAAGTAGATGGTGTCGTCGGTCATCCGGTACTGGCCCACAACGCGCACGGCGCCGGGAGGCCGGCGGTTGATCAGCGTCGCGACGTCGGCGTTGCGCGCGTCGACGTCGGATGTCAAGGGCGGCGGTCGATATGCCGAGGGAGACGATCGGGGGGGGTTCATGCCCGGACCCCAGGCCTGCGGGGTAGGTGACGGGAACGCCGACGGGTCGAATTCGACGAATTCCTTCCCTTTCTTTTTCGGCTTGTCCGGTCCGGAGGCAGCGCTGCCCGGGCTCGGCGGGAGACTCGGCACGACCGGACTCGAGCTTCTCGGGCTTGGCGGGGGGCTCGACACGACCGGGCTCGAGACGCTCGGGCTCGGTCCGCTGGCCGATTTAGGCGGAACCTGGCTCTGCTGCTTGGCCGGCGCGGGCGACAGCGCTTTGGAACGCACGGCAGCGTCGATGACCGCGGTGATCTTCTTGTCGAGATCAACGAGACTGGTGGCCGCTTTGACCCAGTAGTGCCAGGTCTCCTTGCCGTGGTAGTTGCTGTACTCGCCCTTTTCGAAGTTGTCGTTGTACTTCTTCTGGAGCCGCTCTAGCTCCTTCTTTTGTGTCTTGTCGGCCCTGATCTCCGCGAGGTCGTCTTCATCGAGTCGCTGAAGCAGGCGGCGCGCCACCGTGGCGGCGGCGCGATTGCCGGCGATGCGCTGCATACGCAGCATGGGCGCCGCAGGCGGGAGCCGGGAGCCGCCTGACTTCGCCGGCCGATCGGCAGGCGCGCGCTCTCGGCGGATATGTGGTTGACGTGCTTGCATACGACTACGCCCCTGGTATCACGCCCTCATCTGGACCCTCGGCTGGTGCGGCGCTCGATTCGAGGAGCGGATGCCCATCGGTCCTCGCCGTGCGCACCCGCTGCGGACGACTCACGTAGAGCTGAACGATCACCACTGTGAGGACGGCAATGGTCATGATCCGCTCGCTTTCGCCGAGCGTAGCCACCAGTCCCCAGACCTGCGTCGCGAGCGCGAAGACCTGGCAGGCGACGGGGAGGAGCACCGCCTTCCATCCGAAGAGCTCCGGCGCCGTGTGGTCGACCCGAGGCTGCCAAGCGGCGTATGCGATCAACAACAGCCCCACCGGCCACAGGTAGTCATACACTCCGGCGACATAAGTCTCTTCCACTTTCTGCACTGAGTACAGGGCATCGGCAACCACCCAGATCGACAGGCCCAGAGTGAGGAGGTACCAGGCGCGACCCGGGCGCCAACCGGTGAGCGCAATCACTCCGATGGTCGACCCGAGCAAGAGGATGTCGCCGGCTGGATATGCGATGTCCACTATGTGCGCGAGCAGGCTCACGTCTCGGGATTCGTCGACCGCCGGCTGAAGCGATAGCGCGACTGCGGGTGTTGCGACCACGAGCGCCAGCGCTATGCCATCGATCCACCGCGCGAAATCGAAATCTCTGAAGCGGGAGCGGACGAGCATCATGAGGCCACCCGCCGCGAGCGGATACCACGCCAGCCAGAAGGCATCCGACACCTTGACGCCGTTGCCGAAACCGATTCCGAGATCGTCCAGGATGTCCCCTACTACCCAGCTGAACGTGCCGAGACTCAAGAGCACCCACCCGCGCGAACTGTCGTCGCCGAGCCCACGGACCAGCATAAGGATACCCGCGCCGATCGCGGCCGCATCGTAAAAATAGCTGTCGATCAGGTTGCTGTAGCCCGAGCCCGCGACGCCAAAGATCTCGTGCAAAGCGTCGAAGGCGATGATGGCCGCGAGGGCCGCGAATATGAACCGCACACCCGGCGTGATTTGCCATCGGCCGACGGCTATCCCCTCATCTGGCATGCCGATATCAGTCTCGGCTGTTTCGTACGACATCGCCTCAGATCGCGTTGATCCTTCCACCGTTTTCCGCTCGCCTCTCGGTGCCAGTGTCGCTGGTTACTGCCCTCACCGGTGAGGCTCGGTCCAATCATCCTCGATTCCAAGTGACTACCGCCCGTCCTCTGCCTCATCGGGCAACATGTATGCGCGCCTACACCCGCGGGGCCACCTCAGCTAGCAATTCCTCGCGGGGAAGTCTGAGCAGGACCGCGTCGTCGAGCGCGACCGCCACCTCGGTGAGGGGGCGGCCGTGCAGGGTGGCGATCTCCCCGATCAGCTCGCCCGCACTGGCAACCCGCCTCGGTCGTCCGTGTTCCGAGATCTGGATGTGACCGTCCCAGATGATGTACGCGCCGCCGGGAGGGGCGCCCTCGGCGAGGATGGTCTCGTTCGGATGGTGGCGCTCGATGCTCGACGCGGACGCGATCCGCTCGACCGCGGGCAGCGGCAGGTAGGAGAGCAGGGGGAGCCGTGTGAGTAGATCGATACGGCTGCGTGAGTCGTCGATGGCCGCCCCAGCCGGGATCGTCAACGCACGGCTGGTGTCGCGGGCCGGCCACACCAGGTCCCCTGGAGACCGGAGCGATTGCAGTCCGAGTATGTGCGATGACTCTCCGCGGGCACCGAAACCCGGCCCCGCCAGCGCGCGGTGAAAATCATCATCCGCCAGGGACAGCAGGACCGAGTCTTCCGTGGCCTGCACGGTGGCTGTGCGGGGAATGTCACTCAGCAGGGCCACCTCACCGAACCAGTCGCCCGAGCGCAGATGGGAGACTTCGCGCCCGTCCACGAGCACGCGGACCGCACCCGACCGGAGGATGTAGAAGCGGACGCCGGTCTCCCCTTGGTACAGGATGACCTCCCCCCCGGAGGTGGCTTGCTCCTCGAGCAGCGCCGCCAGCCGGTCTTGTTCGGCCAGCGAACCCGTGTGAAGCCAGGGAACGCCCGACACCAGCTTGAGACGCTCGTCGTCTACACCGAGATCGCGGTCGAGCTGTAGAAGCCCGGGCCAACAGCAGATCACCACGAGGGGCGCCACGGCGGCTCCGAGCACCAAAACGGTCCGGACTCCGAGCGATGCGATCAGGATCGCCGGTACCAACGCCGCCACCATGTAGGCAGTGCCGGTGAGTGCTTCGTACGCTCCCAGCACGCGACTCATCAGCCGATCTGGCGTCGCGCGCTGCAAAACCGTGTCGCCGGCTGCCTGCGCCACCGTGCCCGCAATACCGGCGAAGAATGCGCACACCCAGACGATTGCCGCCTGCGCGACGAACGCTATCCCGGCGATAGGAACAGCCCACAGCACCACCGCGATCCCGAAGACACGGGCGAGGCGCGCGCGCACGAGCTGCCCGATACCGGCGCCTGCGAGCAGCCCCCCGACCCCGAATGCGGAGTAGAGCGCGCCGGCGCCGCCATCGGACTGATGCAGCACGTCGCGCGCGATCACGATCAGCACCACGTCGAGGATGCCGACCGCGAACGAATAGCCACAGAACACGAGCAGCGTCAGCCTGATGTCTCTTTCCGATGCCGCCGAGCGCAGTCCCGCGAGTGCCTCGCTGAGCCTCCGCCGTCGCGACTGACTGGCCCGCTCAGCATCCAGCGGCGGACCCTGCTGCTGGAAACGGGAGAGCCTTGGGTAACTCAGCGCAAACACCGCTGCGACGACGGTCACCACGGGCACTGCTCCGGTCAGCTGGTAGGCGAGCCCCCCCACGAGCGGGCCGAGAAAGACGGCCAAGGCCAGCCCGAGCGAGATGATCAGGTTGACCGAGCCCAGTTCGCTAGGGGACTGCACCAATGTGGGTGCGAGCGCGCGCAGAGCCGGCGCCCCGATCGAATAGACCGCGCCCTCCACCCCCGCGAGCACAATTGTCGTCCCGACCGGCGCCTTCGCCGCGATGCTCAACGCCATCGCCAGCAGGACCGCCGCGCGGAGCAGCGCACCGACGGCGGCGATCCGGCCGCGGCCGTAGCGGTCGGCGAAGCCGCTCATCGGAGCGGCCAGGACCGCAACCGTACCCGAGCTGGTGACAACGAGCAGAGAGATGGCCTCGGTGCCTCCGCGGGCGAACACGTACAGCCAGATGACCATGCCGGACGTGTATTGCGCGATATCGAGGAGGGCGACGGCGCCCACGTAGCGGCGGACCGTGGGGACGGCCCGCACCGATCGCAGCGCGTCCGCGCTCGACTCGAGGTACGACCGTACCCCGGCGACGGTGGGCCGGTGCGCGGCCACGCGCAGATGCGCCGTCAGGCGTAGGTGACCAGGCTGGCCCACTTGCCGGCGATGTAGGCCGAGCAGTGCTCTGCATAGCGACGGCGGATCTCAGGCAGCTGCCAATCTTCCGGCGTGACTCTGCTGCGGCAGTCGTCTGCGCCGCAATGACAGTCGAACGAGTCCCCCGTCCCCGCGATGAACGTCGCGTACTCGACGGTGATTTCCCCGCCGGCCTCGATCGATCGCCGGGCCACGAGGTCGAGGCCCTCGATCCAGGCATTGGGATCACACGAGTGATTGATCGGCGACCACTGCTCGGGGTCTGAGCTCCAGGTGACCAGCACCTCGTCGTTCAGGGGATAGCCGTACTGCTCGAGCCATCGCCGCTCCCGCGCCGGCCAATTCGCAGTTGCGTAACCGCGAGTAACCAGCGTGTGCGTTTGCTCCTCGCCACGGCTGATCCGTTCTCCTGGCGCGATCGACGTGGCGGCGTACATCCCGAGGCCCGCACGATCGCCGCTGAACTCAACGACATAGCGCCGGCGACTGGCGCGCCGACGGGCCAAGCCGTAGGCGAGGATCGTGTCGACGAAGTCCTCATGGCCATCGGGAACACTCAGCAGCACCGCGTCCGCTCCCCCGGGCTCGTCTGGGGGATAGAACACCGAGCAGTTTGGGTTGATATCGAGCATGTAGGGGAGCCCGTTGCTGGCCACACGGATGTCGCAGCGTGCATAGCCGCTGCCACCGAGACCTTCGAACAGCGCGGCCGAGATCCGCATGAGCTCGCGCGCGAGTGCATCGTCTGTCACCGGCCGCCATTGCAGCAGCCGGTGGTCGCGCCACTTCAGGTCGTAGTGCTTGAACGCCTCGCCCGGGGGAAACACGCATTCCACGGGGGGATACGCCTTCGGCGTCGAGCGGGGTTCCCCCTCCCCCGCGACGAGCACGGTGAACTCGCGTCCGTCGACGAACTCCTCTACCAGGGCGCCTCCGAACTGGTCGGCCATCACCTCGACCTGCTGTTCGAGCTCGAACTCTGTGTCCACCTTCGATGCCTGTGTCAAACCGATGCTGTTGTAGCTGTTCGGATGCTTCACGATCAACGGGAATCTGAGCTTCGACGTGACCAGGGCAGGATCATCGCCGCGTCGAACCGCGACGCCGCGCGGAAACTCGATGTCGAGGTAGTGGCACACGAGCTTCATCGCCTCGCGCGTCGGCTCGTAGAACGCAGTTCCGGCGCCGGTGAAAGGCAACTCGAGCCGCTCGAGCGCCGCCACCACCTCGATCCCGGGGCGAGCTTCGTCCCACGCGCCATCGCAGAGGTTGAGGAACACGTCGAGATCGCCGCCGGCCAGTCTCTGCAAGTCTCGGACCGCGGTGGCCTTGGTCAACTCGTGGTAAACGAACTCGTGCCGGGGACCGTACTCGGCCAACTCGATCGGGGCTCGTGCGGGCGCCGGCACGCCCTCCGGTGAGACCTCGTCGCTGCAATGCAGGACGCACACCTTCATCGCCAGGCCAGCGGCCTTCCTCGCTGGGCGGCGGTGAGGGCCGACGCAACCCGGAGATACGGAGCGATCCACGTCGCGTTCAGCTCGCGCCACTCGGCGTCGCGGTCGCTCCACGGCCGAATTTCACCCGGACAGCCCGCGCTGCCACAGCAGCACGACAATGGCGCGACCAACGAGCGCTCGGTCATCGCATAATCGAACGCGAGTTCCTCGCCGGAGGGAATGTCCCGAAGTGCGACGAAGTCGTAGGCGCGCCACTCATTTTCGCGGACGCCGAGGTTCGGCGCGCAGCTGTGATTCAGCAGGGTGGCCGGCGCGTCCATCTCAACGTGCCGGCCCCGGTCGACTTGCACCGACATGCGGGTGCGCCGCGGCGGGTGGTCGATCGCCCGCCCCACGATCACCGTCTCACCTCGCACGAACTCCCTCAGCGCGAACACCCCATGGCCTTTGGCTCCGGCCGCCGCCACCTCCACATCCACCTTCGCCCTCCTGAGTTCAGCTCGCTGAAACGACCTAAGGCCGCGCCCAGGGGTTGGTATACCGCAGGTATCGGCCGACCGGGCGCGGTTTTGCCCATTCGGGCAAACCGGCCTCCCCGATGGCTCCGCCTGATGGACTCGGCCGGCGCCGGCACCTATGCTCGTCACCATGGCACGCCGGGATCGGCGCCGTCAGCCTGACGAAGCGCGCGCCGACGCGCAGCACACGCGCGAGGCGGCCCCCGCTCGTTCGGAAGACGACCGCTTGTCGGACCTGACATCGGCGATGGGCAACGTCGCCTTCTCGGCGTTCGCGCAAAGCGGTGCGGGGCTGTTGCCGGACGGTCGCGTACATCCGGACGTGGAGCATGCGATCGCCCGGACACGAGGCTCCGGGACGCCCGTCGACGGGGACGTCCGCGACCGTGCGGCTCCGGTGCTCGGTGATTCATTGAACGACGTACGTGTCCATACCGATGCCATGGCCGATGCGCTGACGGACTCAGTGTCGGCTCGCGCGTTCACGACCGGGACCGATATCTACTTCGGGCGCGGGGAGTATCGACCCGGTACGGGCGCGGGGGATGAGCTAATCGCCCACGAGCTCACGCACGTCGTCCAGCAACGGGGAGCGAGCACCTCTGGACCGCTCACCGTAACCGAGCCGGGCGGCGCGCTCGAGGCCGAGGCTGACGCGGCGGCGCGTGAGCTCCCGTAGCGCCACAACCGCGTCACCGCCATCGCTGCGCGCAGGGCGTTCGTCCCACGCCGCCGATGGCGTGCGCTTGAACGACGTCGCCGGTTTGATACACGCCGCCGTGGAGCAGGTAGCGGCTACCGATCCACATCCCACCGATCCCTTCCGCGGACTCTACGTCTCGGATGACCTCGCCCTCACGCTGGCTCGGAGCCCGCGCGAGATGCCCGTCGACGCCGCCCTCGGTGACGCGGTTGCGAAGCTCGCCCTCGACGAGCTGGATGGGGCGTTGCTTGCCCTGTGCCTCGCGCCCGAGCTCGATCCGCGGTACGGGCGGCTCCTCGGCTACCTGCACGATGACCTCACCCGCAAGCTTCCGAGTCCGCGGCTCGCCGCCAGACTTCTGTCAGGGGCGGGGTATGAGTCGCGCGAGGTGCTCGCTCGGTTCGCGCGCGATCGACCACTGCGCCAGACGGGAGCCATACGACAGCTCGACGGCGATGAGACGGTGCCGCTCGCGGAGCGCCTGGTGAAGGTCGCCGAACAGCTCGTGTGCCACGTCCTCGGTGCGCGGCTCGACCCTACGTCACTCCAGGACGTACGGCGCGTCGAGCCGCCACCGCATAGCCTGGGGCGCGAACGGACGGTGCTGGAGCTCCGCCGGATGCTCGCGCAGACCGACGATGTTTCACTGCTGGTCTGTGGTCCCGACGGCGTCGACTTGCTTGCGGCGGCCCTCGAAACGCCGGTGATGGCAATCGAGGCCGCGTCGATGCGTTCTGACACGGCAGCGGCCGCTGCGTTCCTGGAGGCACGCCTGGCCGGAGGGCGAGTGTGCGTGACGGTGGGCGAGGACGTGACGCCCGAGGAGCGCCGGGCCGTGGCAGCGGCGCTGGCGGTGCGCGCACATGGCCTGGTGATCTGGGCGCCGCACCGTGACGGACTGCCGTGGCTCGACGCGCTCGGTGCGGCCACGGTCGAAGTGCCCGCGCTCACCGCGGCGGAGCGGCGAGTGCTCTGGAGACGGCACACGGACAGTGATGACGCTGACCTGCTCGCGGCGAAGTTCCGCCACAGCGCAGCGCAGATCGCGCACGCCGCCCGCCTGGCACGACTGACCGCGGCCGCCGGCGGGCGGAGCGGGCCGAGCCAGGACGATCTGCACCTGGCGGCCCGCCGCGCATCGAGTCGTCAGCTCGAGCAGCTGGCGGTGTCCGTGCCCGGCCATGAGCGATGGGACCAGCTGGTGTTGCCCGAGCGGTCACTCGCACTGCTGCGGTCCATCTCCGCGTACCTTCGTCACCGCGAGCTCGTCCTCGGCGACTGGGGATTCGCCGCGACCGTGGCCGGGGAGCACGGAGTCAAGGTGCTGTTCTTCGGTGAGTCCGGCACGGGCAAGACGATGGCGGCGCGCGTCCTGGCCGGGGAACTCGGGCTCGAGCTGTACCGGATCGACCTGGCCACCGTCATCTCCAAGTACATCGGTGAAACCGAGAAGAACCTGGACCGGGTCTTTGCCGCCGCGCAGGACTCGAACGCGATCCTGTTCTTCGATGAGGCCGATGCGGTGTTCGGCAAGCGCTCCGAGGTGAAGGACGCCCACGACCGGTACGCGAACATCGAAGTCGCCTACATGCTCCAGAAGATGGAGAGTTACGACGGCGTGGTCATCCTCGCGACGAACCTCCGCAGCAACATCGACGACGCCTTCCTGCGGCGGCTTGACCTGGCTATCGAGTTCCCGTTCCCGGAGATCGACCAGCGACGCGCGATCTGGCGCACCTTGTTGCCCAGGCGCGCTCCGGTTGCCGATGACGTCGATCTCGACGTTCTCGCGGGCAAATTCAGGCTGTCCGGCGGCTCGATCCGCAACTGCTCGCTAGCCGCCGCCTTCCTGGCGGCCGACGATGGTGGGACGATTGCGATGCGCCACCTCGTTCAGGCCGTCTTCGCGGAATACCTGAAGTTGGGTCGTCTCACCTTGGAGTCTGACTTCGACCGCTTCCGCGCCGAACTGACTGACACCGCGGTGCACTGAACTCTGCCTGTTCGGGCGACAGGTCTGCCCGCTTTACGGACCCTCGCCCCTTTCCGGCGTGAGCGCCCTGACGTAGGCTGACCAACCGATGAACCTGGCGATCCAGGTGCCGCTGAACACAATGCTCGCGGACCTCGACGAGTCGCTCCGGCGATTGCTCACGAGGGAGCTCGAGCAGCACGGGTTCGCGGGCGTGTCCGTGGTGTTCGATGCGCCGGCCCGGGAATGGGCGGTGGCGCTGTCAGGACCGACGGTGAATCTGTTCCTGTACGACCTACGCGAAGCGAGCGAACTGCGCGAAGCCGAATGGCGAGAGCATCGTGAGAACGGCACCGCGCGCATGGCGCGTCCCCCACTCCGGCTCCAGTGCTCCTACGCGGTGACCGCCTGGGCGAGGGCGATCGAGGATGAGCACCGGCTACTCTCGCAGGTCCTGGCCGTGCTGTTCGCGCACGAGCGGCTCCCGGCCGAATGCCTGGCCGGTGATCTAACCCAACCGGCCGCACAGCCATATCCACTGACCACGCGGATCGGGGCCGCCCGGGAGGACGGAAAGGCCGACTTCTGGAACGCGATCGGCGGCTCGTACAAGGCATCGATCGATTACCTCGTCAAGCTTTCCTGCGACGCCGGCGTGACGGTACAGCGCGGTCCGGAGGTGCTGCGCCGAGAGCTCGCGACGCGCCGTTTGGGCGCTGACGGCAACATCGTGGAAAGGACGCAGAGAGTCGACGGGATCCTCGTCGGTGACAACGGCGAGGCGATCGCTGATGCCTGGCTGGCGTTGCCGGACATCGGGAAGTGGGCTCACAGCGCGGCCGACGGGCGCTTCTCCTTCAATGGCGCACCCGAAGGCTCGCACCGGTGCCGGGTCCGGGGCGCTGACGGATCCGAAGGCGAGACCGAATTCCGGATCCCGCGGGACTCGCGCGAGCTTCAGGTGTCGATGCGGCCTGCGGGCCGGCGGCGCTGACGGGTGCAAACGGGCAGCGAATCCTGCCCGAATGGCTGCCCTCCTGACTCTGGTCATGGGAGCACGCGGACGCCAGAGTTCATGCGATGTCACAGCGTCCGATTGCGCGAGTGCTCCTGGCGAACCTGGACACGGTCATGCGGTCCGGGATCGTCCAGGAATTCGCCGGCGACGGGATCGAGGTAATCGGCCAGGAGCAAAGTCACGAGGGGATTGTCTTCACTGCGTCGATCGCGACGCCGGACGTGATTGTGATCGACGGCGACAGCCTCGGCGCTCCCGAGCTCCGTGAGCGTCTGAGACGCGCCGCGCCTGACGCGAAACTGATCTTGTTGCCTCGGGACGAGGTGTGGCCGACGATCGTCGACCCACCGGCCGGACGGCCACGCTTGATCCCGCCGCCCGTTCTGGAAGCGCTGCGCAACGAGCTAAGAGCGAGCCGACCACGAATCGAGGAGTGACATGCCGAATTACCTGACGCCGGGCGTCTACGTCGAGGAGATCCCGTCTGCATCCAAGCCGATCGAGGGCGTTGGCACGTCGGTCGCGGCATTCGTCGGCCTGGCCCCTGGCGGTCCGGTCAACGTCCCGCAACGCATCGCCAACTGGTCTCAGTTCGAACGGATGTTCAGCGACCCGTCCGTGCCCCACCCCACGCCGTTCATGGAGGGCGCATACCTGGCGCATGCGGTCTATGGGTTCTTCCACAATGGCGGGACCCTCTGCTGGGTCGTTCGCGTCGGGGGTGAGGACACCCCGCCCAAGGCCTCGCTGAGATCGGGCGATATGGTCGCGCTCCCCTCTGGCGAGAAGGAGCGTCCCGCGGCGTTCGACATCGTCGCGAAGGATGGCGCGCCGGAGCCGATCACGGCGGAGCTCGTCGAGGAGCCGCCTAAGCGAGGTAGCAATGGCAACGGCAATGGCGGCGGCAACGGTGCGGACAAGACGTACCGCCTGACGATCAAGGCCGGCCGCGTGACTGAGGCGCCCCACGAAGGCCTGCTCCTGAAGGACCTCGCCAAGACGGTCACCGACAAGTCGAGGTTCGTCACGATCACGGAGACCGAGGCCGGCTCAATCGAGAGGCTGCTCCCGGGAACGTACCGGCTGAGCGTGCCATCAGTGGTCCCGTCGGCTCTCACCCAGGACCAGGTGGAGGGTGACGCCGCAGAGCGCGAAGGCCTCGAGGGAGTGACCGCGACCGAGGAAGTGACCATGGTGTGCGTGCCAGACCTCATGGTGATGCTGGGCGACGGCAACGGCAACGCGGCTGAGCAGGAGAAGATCCTCCGCGCTCTCCAGAGTAAGGTCGTCGAAGGCTGCGAGAACGCCGGCCAGCGCATGGCCATCCTGGATGCCCCACCGGATCGCAAGCCTGAGGAGGTGCTCGACTGGGTCCTCAGCTCGAATCTCGATTCCAAGTTCGCCACGATGTACTGGCCGTGGATCGAAGTCCTCGATCCGATCACGAAGCGACCGATCCAGGTCCCGCCTTGCGGCCACGTGGCCGGCATCTGGTGCCGCACCGACGCGACCCGCGGCGTACACAAAGCGCCCGCGAACGAGGTCGTGCTGGGCGCGAATGATCTCGGGTACACCCTGACGGGCTCCGAGCAGGACAGCCTCAACCGTGCCGGTATCAACTGCATCCGGGCCTTCCCAGGTCGCGGGATCCGCGTGTGGGGAGCCCGCACACTGTCGAGCGATCCGGAATGGCGCTACATCAACGTGCGCCGGCTATTCAACTTCGTCTCAGAGTCGATCATGCAGGGCACGCAGTGGGCAGTGTTTGAGCCCAACGACGCGGGCCTGTGGCTCTCGCTGAGGATCTCCACCGCGAACTTCCTGACTCGGATCTGGCGGAGTGGAGCCCTGTTCGGAGCAACGCCCGAGCAGGCCTTCTTCGTCAAATGCGACGAGGAGACCAACCCGCCGGACATGGTCGAGGCGGGGCAGGTCACGGTGGAAGTCGGCATCGCGCCGGTCAAGCCGGCCGAGTTCGTCGTCTTCCGTATCAGGCAGTTCCAGGTCCAGGCTGGGGCTGAATAGCTCGAAAGGAGTTGTGAGAAATGTCAGCAACCGACCAGTCAACCGCCGGAGCACATTACTTCAAGATCAATCTGGGCGGCGCCGAGGCTGCTGGTTTCTTCAAGGAAATCGACGGAATCGGTAGCGAGCATGAAGTCGTCGTGCACACCACGGGTGACGCACAGGGCAAGTCAGTAGTGCAGAAGTACCCCGGTCAGTTGAAGTGGAACAACATCACGTTAAAGCGCGGTGTCGACAGCAACAACGCCCTCTGGACGTGGCGCAAGCAGGTGATCGACGGCCAGATCGTCCAGGCCCGAAAAGAGTGCAAGATCGAGGTCCTCGACTGGACCGGGGCCACGGTCGTCACCTACAGCTTCGTCAACGCATGGCCGTGCAGGTACAGCGCGCCCGGGCTCAGCGCAGGCGGCAACGAGGTGATGGTCGAGGAGATCGAGATCGCTCACGAGGGAATGACGCGCGCATAGTCAGGATGGCCGACGACGAGCTTCGGCCCGGAACTCCCTGAGTGTGATGAGAACCGACTACGAGTTCACGCTGCCGCGCGGCTATATCGACGAATCGGGCGGGGTGCACCGGGAGGGCGTCATGCGTCTCGCCACCGCGCGCGACGAGATCGAGCCACTGCGCGATCCTGCGGTGCGCCACAACGAGGCGTACCTAGCCGTGCTGCTGCTGTCCCGCGTGGTCACGCGAATCGGTGAGATCACCGACGTCACCCCGGGGATAGTCGAGGGCCTGTACGCGGCCGACTTCGACCATCTGCAGCAGCTGTACGAGCGACTCAACACGAGTGCCGACGCGGTGGGGATCATCGCCTGCCCGCACTGCGAGGAGGAGTTCGAAGTCGATCTCAGCGAGATCCGGGATGGGCCGCAGGGGGAATGATGCGGCCATCTCCGCATGAGCTCTACGCGGAGGTGGCCGGGCTCGCCCACCACTTCCACTGGTCACTCGACGCGTTGCTTGACCTCGAGCACCGCGACCGACGCCGATTCCTCGCGGAGGCCCACGGCCTGGCAACGACCGACATGAGCGCGGTATCCCAGCATGACTGAGCAGGCACGGTTCAATCCAGCACCGCTCGGGTGGCGGATTCTGGCTCGCTCGGATCGGCTGGCTCGTGCCGGCGGCGCCAGATTCGCCTCGCAGGCAATGGCCAGGCACCGTAATCCGACGCTTGGCCGCCGGCCACGCCTCCTGCCGGTTCGGTCCATCGCGTCGCCCGCCTCCAGCGAGTACGCGCCGGCGCCCGAGCAGCCGGTGGCTCAGCCGCCCGTCGCCGTTCCCCGCCCGGGCGGCATCAGCGAAGAGGCGGCCAAGTGGCTGTTCCTCGGAGAGCTCGGACCGAACATCCTTCCGATGAGCGCCCTCAAACCGGCGCCACCACCAGTAACGCGGAAAGTGGCCCGGTCCGCGGTGCCGCGGCCACGGCTCGAGGAAGGGCTGCCGTCTGTCCGCTCCACCTCGGCAGGTACGCCGTTGCCGAGATCCCCGCAACAAGCCGAACGTCGCGGAGACGCGGTGGGTGAGATTGACTCCGTTCCCGGTCCCCGGCCGGACGTTCTGCGGGACCCGGCGGAGCCCGTCGTCCATGGCGCCGCTGACCTCGCCGGCGACGCCGAGCCGAGCCAGAGATCGCTGGCGCACGCATCCGAGCCCGCGGGCGGTGCACAGCTGGCGGGGGACGGCACACCGGCCGTGACACCGGAGTCGCGAGCGGTGACACGGCCAAGTGCGAGTGCGACGGTGGCGCGACGCGCGGCGTCCACGCCTGCAGAGTCGCGATCAGCGGCGCCAGCGCAGCCGCCGAAGGTCGGAGACAAGCCTGAGGAGGCGTCGGCGCGGGAGAATGCGCATGAGGGCCCGACCCACCCCGAGCCCGCGGCCGCCGCGGACCCCACCCCCGTCGCGGCGTCCACGCGGCCACTCCGCAGGCTGCGCCCAGCGGGGCCAGCGCGCAAGGTCGCGCCCAAAGCCTCGTCGTCGGTCTTGCCCGAGCCCCGGCAGACCGGACGAGCAGAACCCGCGGTGGCTGCTGGCGCCCCGACCCCTCACGGAGTCCCCAGTCCGTCGGCGGTGCCGATGACGGCGACCGATGACGAAGCCGCTCCCGGGCGCACTGACACAACCAATGAACAGGCCGCGGAATCCGGCGCCTGGGAGGCACGCGATGTCGGTGACGGAGCAGCGGTCGCACGCATGGCCCCGACGGGCCGTGAAACCGAACGCCCGACGGTTCTCGCCAGAAGAGCATCGGCGTCGGAGCCCGGGCTCGAACCGTCGACCGGATCAGTCCGGGTGGTCGCGAATCCACCGGCGGCTGACCCATCGCCGGGTAGACGGTCGGACGAACCGGTCGCAACGCCTGATGACAGGTTGGCGGCAGCAACCGCCGACGTGGCGGCGCTCTCACCCCCGGACGGGTCCCCGGTGGCAGGCGCGGAGGCGCTGGTCGGACTGCACAGAAAGCCGATCGCCAGTAGCGGTGGGGCACGGGTGGTGCGGAGTCGAAGCGAAGCAGCGCCGGCGGGCAGGCGGGAGTCGGTGGCGGGACGGGGAGGTCAGCCGGTGGCGAGGCCGGCGGATGCGTCCGACGCTACGGATGCATCCGACGCTCGGAGCGAGTCTGAGGCGGCCGCCACATCGGTTCGGCCCAGCGTCGAGTCGGCCGGCAGCGCGGTCGCCCGCATCCTGTCGCGTTCGCCGGACGCGACGGCCGAAGCCTCAGTGGATGAGCAATCGCAGCTTCGCTCCGCGCCATCAGACCCCGCACCACCAAATGCCGCGCCACTGGACCCGGCGTCTCCGGCGGCGCGGACGGCGATCGCGAGGGCGACGGCGTCCGACGCCCAGTCCGATGCGTCTGCCCCGCCCGAGAGCGAGCCGACGCACCGGCGCGCGCCCGACTCGGCATTCCCAGCGGTTCGGCCCGGCGTCGAATCGCCCGGCCTGACGGTTGGCCACGTGCTGTCGCGGTCGCCGGACCCACGACCAGAAGCCTCGACGGATGTGCCATCGAACCCACGCCCCGCGCCACGAGACTCTGCGCCCCCGGACGCCGCGTCTACGGCTACGTCGACGGTGACCCCGACGGCGACGGCGCCGACGACCGAAGCCCACTCTCAGGCATCTGACCCGCCTGGGAACGAGCCAACTTCGCGGCACGGCGTGGTGGAGCACGTCTCGGCGACGCTCACGCGGCCGCGGGCGCGGCAGCCCACGTCAACAGGGCGTGAAGGCGTGGTCCGCCTGGCGCCGGCGCGGACGAGACCGGGACCAGCCGGGCCCCCGTCGACCGATCGGCTCGGCGGAGTCGCTCTGCCGGCCGAGCCAGTCGGCGCCGTGCCTTCGTCAGCGGGCCCGGCGGATGCCGCGCCTCCGTCCGCCGCGCCGAGCGACGCGGCACCGTTGCCCGCTGGCCCCGACGAGAGTCCGGCTCGGCGGGAGCGCCCATCTGCCGCGCGGCAAGCAGCGCTCCCCTCGCAGGCGACTGAACCCGTGACCTCGGCGTCGGCTGCCAGCATCGCGCGGTCGGCGTCGCCGACTGACACAACGGCACCGCCGGCATCAGCAGCCGCCGTTGGTGACGCGCACGGTCCCGCGGCCGACACACCACAGCCGGACCGGCCGACGTCCACGAATCACGATGAAGCTTCTTCGCCGCCGGACGCGCCGTCCACGCAACTGAGCGACGTACCCTCCGCCACCCCGCGCGCCGTCTCGCGAGCGCGCCTGAGCAAGTCGACACCTGACGCGGAGGAGAGACTCGATGCGACGGACGCACCCGGAGCCCCGGAGCTCCCAGTGCTGGCGCCTCGGATTTTGAACGCGATCGAGGAGCCGCCGGCCGCCGGGGCACCGGATCCCGCTCCTGACCGAAACGAGCGTCCGACCGGGGCCGGTCCCGTCGCCGAGGCCCCGGGCATGCCCGCCGCACGTTTACGCGGACAAACGGTTGCGCGGACACACGCCGCCGTAAAGCGTGCTTCCGCTATGGGTTCGACCGCTGGCAATGCCAACCCGCCGCCCCCGACGTCGCGCATTCCCGCTGGCCGCCTAAGCCCGACAGCCGCCGCAACGTCGGCGCCAGTGGCGAGACCCGGGCGGTCCCGCGAGCCCGTGCCGACCACAGCCGCGACAGCGCCGGCCGCGGTCCCGGTCACGGCGGGCGCGCCGACGCCGACGGTCACGGGGGCAGACCCGGCCGCCTGGGTCAAGCCGCCGCCCCCATCCGTCGCCGCGGCGACCACAGGAGTGCCCCGCGGGTCGGTCGCCCGAGCGACCGCGGCCGGCACCCCCACTGCACCCGAGCCAATGTCCGAGACGCCCGGTCGCCGCGAGACATCCAGCCGTGCCGGCACGCCGGGCCGCGCCGGCACACCCCGCCGCTTCGACACCCTGGGCCCGACGCAAGCGCCGGCCGCGACGCACCAGCCGGGTAGCAGCGAGGCAGACACCCGCCCCAGCGCACCCGCTCGCTCGCCGCGCCGCCGGTTCAGCCGTGCTGCGGTTGGTGGACCGACCGACCGGAACCCCCGCGCGGAGCTCCCCTCACCTCGTGCGCTGAGGGTCTCGCGCCGGGCTGCCCTACCGGTCGAACGCCCCGTGGGGTTCCACACTCACGCCGAGACCGCGGCGCCCGGCGAGCCGCCGGCATCGAGAACCACTGCGGTCATCCCCGGAGACACCCGGGCGTTTGTCCGCGCCCACATTCGCGTCACAGGCCCGAACCCGCCAGGCACAGCCGGTGCGACCGCCGCAGCGGCGGCCACCGAGACTGCCCCCATGCTTACCAGTGAACCTGAACCGACACCGTCACGGCCCTACTCCCCGCTGACGAACGTGCCCGACCGGCCAAGCGGGCAGTCGCTGGCGCGCGCTATCGCCGTCACTCGTGAAACCGATGGATCCGGCCGCTCCACTGTCGTGTTCCCGCAACCGCCGGGCCGCGGGATCCACCCCGGTACGAGCCGCAACGCCCGGCCGCTCGCCCGACAGGCGATCGAACTCGAAACCGCTTCGCTGAACAGCCACGGACCGGACGCTGTCCCGAGTGCAGCAGCGGACCCGAACACGTACGACACCGGCGAGTTTGAAGCGCTGTATGACCGAGTTCTGTCGCGTCTGCGTCGTGACCTGATCGTAGAGCGCGAACGTCGCGGCGACCTGTCCGGCGCCTATTTCCGCTAAGGGAGGAGAGGCTCACACATGGCTCCGAACACAGTAGCCGCACAGACCGCATCGACCGCCACCGGGTCGACCGCCGAGACACTGCCTGAGCTCACGTTCCTCGTGGAGATCTCCGGCGTCACGATCGGTCAGTTCTCCGAGTGCACGGGTCTCTCCGTCGAGTACGACGTCATGGAGTACGCCGAGGGGGGCAACAACGACTTCATCCACCGGCTGAGAGGCCGGGCGCGCTACCCCACCATCTCACTCCGGCGGGGCGTCACCTCGCAGGATGGGTTGCTGAAGTGGTTCTTCGACGGTCCGCAAGCGGATCAGTTGACGATCACGTTGATGGACGAGGCAGCCTCTCCGATACGTACGTTTGGCTTTGCGTCACCCTTCCCAATCAAGTGGTCGGGGCCGGACGTGGCGTCCGGCTCGAACGGCACCGCGATGGAGTCACTCGAGATCGGTCATAACGGGATGGTGGGCTGATGGCAGCGGCGGATCAGAGCCGATTCCAGAAGGCCAGGCTCGAGATCGAAGGGGGCCAGACGCTGACTTGCCTGTTCAACCCCAACGAGTACGCGATCAGTAAGTCGAACCAGTGGACCGTGAAGCCGGTCGTCGGCTCGAGCCTCCCGTCCCCGCAGTTCAGCGGAGGGCATGCGCGAGAACTGACGCTGAACCTATTGTTCGATGCCGATCCGGAGAGCGGCGATGTCACCTCCGCCACCGACGCGCTGTTCGCGATGATGGAAGTCAACAGCTCACTCGCGGCCGGCCGCCGCAACCAGGCCCGGCCGCCAACGATTACATTCGCTTGGGGCACGTTCACGAGCTTCAAGGCAGTGTGCAACCGGCTGAACGTGCAGTTCACGATGTTCAAACCCGACGGGACGCCGATCCGCGCGACGGCGGCGCTCACCTTGATCCAGGTGGAGAAGGATCCACGGTCGGGGCAGGGCACGCCGGCACCGCCGCAGAATCCCACCACCCGCGCGACCGAGCGGATACGGGTTCACATCGTTCGCGCCGGCGACAGCCTGCAGTCGATCGCCTATGCCCACTACGGCGATCCAACCCGCTGGCGGACGATCGCACACGCGAACCGGATCGACGATCCGATGGCCCTCGAACGCGGAGCCGAGCTCTCGGTTCCGTTGCTGCAGCCATGAGCGCAACCGGGAGCATGTCGCCCACGGTCGCAGGAGTGGAGATTCGCGTGGCAGGCCAAGCGATCGATCCGCTGCTGGCGAGTCAGCTACTTGAGGTTCGCCTCGAAAGCCACCTCCTGCTCGCGGACACCGTCTCGATCCGACTGGCCGATCCGCTGCTTGAGCACATCGACAGCGCGCCGTTCAATATCGGCTCCGATCTCGAGGTACTTCTCGGCGCACCGGCCGCCACGTCGCTGACGTCGCTGTTCGATGGGCAGATCACCACATTCGAGCCCGAGTTCACCGAGGACGAGGTGATCCTCGCCGTCCGTGGCTACGACCGGTCGCACCTGATGAACCGCACTCCGCGCACCCAGACCTACCAGCAGATGACCTACGCCGACATCGCGCGGCAGGTCGCCGGCACGGCGGGGCTTCAGCCCGGAACGATCGACGACGTAGGCGGCTCGATCGAGTTCGTCCAGCAAAGTGACGAAACGGACTGGGCCTTCCTGTGGCGCCTCGCCCGAGCGATCGGGTTCGTAGTCACCGTCGATGGGAAGAGCCTCAGCTTCCACAAGCCAAAACAGCAGGACTCCGCGGTCTCGCTCACGTGGGGGTCGACACTGCTCTCGTTCCGCCCTCGCGTCAGCGCCGTGCAGCAAGTGTCGTCCGTCACCGTGCGTGGCTGGGATCCGGTCGCTAAGCAAGCCATTGTTGGGCAGGCCAGCTCCCCGGACCTGACGAGCTCGATCGGGCTCGACCGCTCGCAGGTCGTCGGGGCGTTCGATGGCGGACCCGTCAGCGTGTGCGATTACCCGATCAGCACGCAAACGGAAGCTGACGCGGTGGCCAACGGCGTTGCCCAACGACTCGCCAACGCCTACGTCGAGGCGGAGGGGGACGCGATCGGCGACGAGCGCTTGACCGCTGGGACCACGGTCGACGTGAGCGGCGTCGGCGACCGGTTTGGTGGGAAGTACACGCTCACCGAGGCGATTCACGTGATCAGGGCTCGCACCGGGTATCAGACCCAACTGCGCGTGTCGGGGCAGGCGGGCCGGGGATTCATCGACCTCACCGCGAGTGAGCCCGGCTCGAACTGGCAGAACTCGGTTGTCGTCGGTGTGGTCACCAGCAACAGCGGCGATCCCCAGAGCCTGGGGCGAATCAAGGTCAAGTATCCGGCGCTCGACGACGAGCACGAAGGATGGTGGGCGAGGATCGCAGCACCGTCGGCCGGGACCAACCGGGGACTGCTCATGATGCCGGTCGCGGGAGACGAGGTGCTCCTGGCCTTCGAGCACGGCGACGACGAGCATCCATACATCATCGGATCACTGTGGAACGGTCAAGCGCAGCCGCAGACACTAGTGCACGACGACGGCTCATTTGCCCTCCGCAGCGAGCAGCAGATCATCGCCGAGGCGGCGCAGAACATCTCGGTCAAGAGCGACCAGGCGGTGGCGCTCGAGGCCGGGCAGGATCTGACGGCGAAGACGTCGGCGAAGCTCGCGGTTGAGGCTCAGAGCGACGCGTCGCTGCAGTCCACGACGAATATGACCGTCAAGGGTGTGCAGTCGGTCACCGTTCAGGGATCCCAGGCGACGCTCAAGGGTGATGCGACGACGACGGTCTCGGCCGGAGGCCAGCTGAGCGTGCAAGCGGACGGTCAGCTCGTTCTCAAGGGAGCGACGATTCAGATCCAGGCTACAGGGATCGTGCAAATCTCGGCTCCGCAGATCATGCTCGGGTGATGGCTTGAGCGACGTACTCGGTACCGGCATCGCGTTTCCGCTTCACCTCGAGGACGGCAGGCTCGCGCTCGCGCGTGACGAGGAGGACGTGGAGCAGGCCGTGTTGCTCATCCTGTCCACCGCACCAGGGGAACGGCCGATGCGGCCCGAGTTCGGCTGCGCCTTGCATGGGCTGGCGTTCGATCGAATCGATACGCGGACGATCGGCAACGTCGACCGCGAGATCCGGCTCTCGCTCGACCGTTGGGAACCGCGGGTCGAGGTCGAGGGGATTGACTTCGAGTTCTCCCGCGCGGATGAAGGCGTGCTCGAGATCGTGTTGAGCTATCGGCTCAGGCACACGAACGAGATCCGGAATCTCGTCTACCCGTTCTACATCGTGCCGGCGGAGGACTGAGCATTGACGCTACCGGAGCTAAACCTCGACGATCGGACCTTCCAGGACCTGGTCACTGAGGCGCGCCTGAAGGTGATGGAAGCATGCGAGTTCACCGGCTGGACCGAGCACAACGTGTCGGATCCGGGCATCACGCTGATCGAGCTGTTCGCCTGGATGACCGAGATGACGATCTACCGGCTGAACCGCCTGCCCGAGAAGATCCACCTCGCGCTGCTCGACCTGCTGGGCCTCGGCCTCGATCCCCCCGAGGCGGCGTCCGCCGACATCTGGTTCCGTCTCAAGCAGGACGCCACGGCGGACATCACTATCCCCGCCTTCGCCACCGAGGTAGCGACGCCGCGGACCCCGGAGGCCGCGCCGGTGATCTTCCAGATCCAGGAGAACTTCACGATCCCCGCGCTCAAGCCCGTGGCCTACGTCGTCGAGCACGGGGGAAGCTCGAATGGGTACACGTCACCGCCGGCGGAGCGGCAACCCCATCGGGACAGATCCAGCAGCCGTTCAGCACGCTGACCGACCGAACGCTCTATCTCGGCTTCGACCGCGACCCGAGCCAGTTGCTCATTCGCGTCGACGTGCACTGCGCCCAGGCTCGCGGAACCGGGATCAAGCCCTCGGACCCGCCGCTTCACTGGTATGTCTCGCAGGGGCCGGGTAAGTGGAGTGAGAGGCTCGACGTAATCGGCGACAACACCGATGGGTTCAACAAAGCGTCAGGATCGGTCGAACTGCTGCTACCGCGGTTCGCTAAACGCACGGCGATCGACTACCCCATGAACCGTGAGCTGTACTGGCTGTGCTGCCGACTCGAGGACAAGACCCGTCGAGGCCACGACGCTGAGCGGTTCAAACCCGACGACAGGCTCTACAAAGATCCTCCGGAGATCTCGTTCATCACCGCACGAGCGGTCGGCGCCAGTCTGTCCGCCACGCACACGATCCTCGAGGAAAACGAGCGCCTCGGGGAGAGCGACGGCACAGTCGGACAGACATTCCAGCTCCGTCACGCCCCGATTCTCCCTCTCGATCCGGACCGCGACCCGGAAGAGGTGCTTGAGGTCAGCTATCCGGGGCAGGACGACCCTCAAACCTGGTACCCCTGTGATTCGTTCGCGACCTGTCACCACCGAGGCAAGCACTTCGCCGTCGACCCCCCCACGGGCGAGATCCGGCTTCCGCCCGCCATCCGGGACCACCATCTAGACCACGACGACAACGACGAGCGTGAGCAGCACGAGGCCGAGGCTGAGGCTGAGATCGCTTCGGAACAAACCGAGCCTGCCGACGACGAACCGGGTGAGGTTGAGCAACGGCAGCGCTCGGAGTCACACCCCCGCATCGGCGACTTCATCGGCCAGCACCCGGACGGTGACCTCGGATCCGACGGAACCACAACGGACGGGCGCGTCAACGGCTCTCGAGCAATTCCCGCCGGGCGCGACCGACGCCGCCACCACAACGCGTACTGGGAGCGGCTGGGAAAGGTGCCGCCGCCCGGATCCGAATTTCGAATGAAGGCCTACCGTCATGGAGGCGGACAGCGCGGAAACGTAAAGGCGAGCACGCTGACGGTCCTGCGCAGTTCGATTCCCGAGGTCGCGACCGTCACCAACCCGTTGCCGGCAACGGGCGGACGCGAAGGCGGGTCGCTAGACCTCGCTCGGCAGCGAGCGAGGCACGAGCTGCGCACCCGCGGGCGCGCTGTCACCGTCGAGGACTTCGAATACCTCGCCATGCACGCTTCGATCCGAGTCGGTCGCGCCAAGTGCCTCACGCCGGGTGTGCCGGCGCTGTCGTCAGGCTGGGAGCTGGAACCAGACGCCGACGGGGGGGCGAGCCACCCGGGTCCGGGGCGAGACGCGATCACCGTGTACATACTGGCCGCCCACGAGAATCAGGAAGAACGGGTGACCGCCGACGATGTGAAACCTGGCACAACCTTGCTCGAGCAGGTCCAGACCTACCTCGACCGATCCCGGCTCCTCGGCTGTGTCGTCGAGGTCAAGCCGGCGCTGCTGCTCCAGGTCACCGTCGAGGTGACTGTCGAAACGTTCGCGCGGACCTCCCCTGCCCGGGTCGAAACCGACATCGTGGCCAACTTGCATCGATTTCTCAACCCACTCGTCGGAACCACCGTGCGAGGGGGGCAGCGAGGCTGGGGATTCGGGCGCTCGCTCAATCCCGGCGAGATCCACGGAGAGATCCACCGGGTCTTCGGGGTCAAGTCTGTCATCGACCTAACGATCAAGGTCAGCGATCCTCGTTCGCTGCGTGAGCCGGAAGAGATCGACACTCAACGCAAGCTCGGGTCAGCGCAGGTAGTGGTATCCGGAAAGCACAAAGCGACTGCTAAGCCCCCGGGGCATCCATGAGCACCGGGATGAAACCCACCAGCCGCCGCGCACAGCCACGACAGACGCCCGCAGCGCCGCGCTCGGCATCGGCACGGGCCTACCTGCGCAATGGCCTGCCGGCGGTGTACCGCGAGACCTGGCACATGCCGGGCGTCGAGGCTTTCTACCCGGCGCAGGCGAACCGTATCGACGAGTTCGATGCGTTCGACGACGAGGACGCCAAGTACGCCCAGCAGGATGCCGAGCTCAACCTCCCGTTTGCGATGCGGTTCCTCAAGTCGCTCGAGGAGGTTCTCGATCCGGTCGTGACTCTGCTCGATTGCCTGCCGGCCCATCTCGATCCCAAGCTGGCTCCCCTGAACGCCCTCCACACCATGGCGGACTGGCTCGGGCTCCCATTCGAGGAGCACGTCCCCGGAGACAAGCGGCTGAGCGAGAACGAGACGCATGAGAGGTTGAAGAGGAGGCAACAGAGATTGGTGGAGAACGCGCTCGAGATAAACCGCTCTCGTGGCACGAAGAGGGGTTTGGAGCTTCTTCTCGAGCTCATGTTCGGTGTGCCAGATGGGCCGGAGGACGAGCGGGTGTTCAAAGTTATCGACGGGGGCTACTGCGCCGTGGGTTCAGGTCAGCCGGCCGATGCCGACCGACCCGATCCAGGGACGTTTGTCGTGCAGTGGACGCAGCCCCTCGACCCAGATGTGGTGCGGGCGGTGAAGCATCTGGTCCAGCGCGAGAAGCCCGTGAACGCGACGTGCAAGTACGTGGAGCCCAAGTTGGCTCTGGCGGAGGCGGAGGACGAGGTGAAAGTGTGACGGACACGCTCATCGCTAACGGCGCCCCACCGCTCGGAGCAAACGAATCGCCGACGAAGCCGCTGGCGCCGGCGCGACCGTCGCGAACTCTGACCGTCCGCGGACCGGAGGACGATCAGTCCCGTCAAGCGGGCGCTCGGGTCACCGTGTCCCCCGGCGGCCGCACGATGCTTATCGCCCATGTCCGCAACGAGAGCGACATCGTCGATAACTACGAGTTGCGCGTCACGTTTCAGCACTCAGACGATCATGAGGTGCAAACGAAGCCCGGTTGGTACACCGTCGCGCCGCAGCGGATCTACCTGTTACCGCTCGGAGACGACAGCTTCGAGCTCGATGCGCAGATCGTGCTCCACCCTCCCCGTACCCCGGAGGCGAAAGCGGGTGACTGGCAGCTAACGATCACCGCGATCTCGTGTGCACGGGAAACGAAAGTCGCCACCGCGTTCGCGACGCTGACGGTCGAGCCATACGCCGACATCGACTACGTGGTCTCGCCGCACATGGCCCGCGGGCGCCTCGGCGCGCCGTTCGTCGCGGCGATCGGCAACCGAGCCAACGCCACCTCCGACGTCGAACTGCTCCTGGTCGGCGAGGAAGAGGGACTGCGCTTCGAGGCCGGTACCCGACGCCTCACCTGGCGCGCAATCGGACACGCGCTGGCGCCGTTCATTACGCGAGCGCAGGCCGACGCGTCCAAGGGCGCTACCAAGCTCCTGAAGCCGCCGCCGGGCGCCAAGGACCTCCACCAGCAGGCCGTCCAAGGGGACGCGACAAAAGAGCTGTCCAAGAACACGTCGGCGCTTGGCAAGGGTGCCGACGCCAAAGTCGCGACGGCAAGTGGCGCCGCGACGCGTGGCGGACCAGAACTGCCGCAGCCGGTCATTCGGACGCTCCCCGTCGGCGGGCGTCCAGACACGGTTCCGTTCGTCGTTCGCCCCGAGCGCCAGATCTGGATCGGCCGGTCGGCCTACCGCCGCTTCACGGTCTCGGCGAGGGTCGCCGGCGACGAGGCACCGGTTCTCCCGCGCTATGCGATGTTCCGGCAACGGCCGTGGCTGCCATGGTGGATCGCCATCCTGATCCCACTGATCGCTCTTGGGGTCGCCCTGTATCTCGCGCTCATGCCGAAGATGGTCACCGTCCCGAACCTGATCGGCGCCAAGAGCACGTTTGCCGCCGAGGAGATGCTGCAACAGAAGGGACTGATGCTCAACCCGAACGTGCAAGCGCAGCGCAGCTCTAAGCCAGCCGGCTCGGTCATCGGCCAGACACCCAAGCCAGACGCTTCGGTCAAGAAGGGGAGCCAGGTCTCGATCTTGGTCGCGGCGGGCAGCGGCCTCGCCAAGGTTCCGGAGCTAAAGGGTAAGACGGTGACTCAAGCAGACCAGATCCTGACAAAGGCAGGGCTGACGCTGGGCATGGTGCTGCCGACGCCCAAGCCGAACGGGGTGATCGGGAGCCAGATCCCGGCCCCTGGACTGAAGCGCAAGACCGGAACGCCGGTGAACGTTTTCCTCAAGCCGCCCCCCCACACGGGCCGCGCAGGCGGCAACACCACGAGCAAGGCCAAGACCACCTCCCCGCCCGCGAGCGCCGGCTCGCCGGGCGGCGGCGGCGGAGCGGGAGCCGGAGCGGCAACCATCGCGATACCGAAGCCCGCCGGCGCGACCCTGACCGCCTACAACGCCATGCTCGCCAAGGCCGGGTTGACCGCCGGGCCCGCGACCTGGAAGATCGACACGGCTCCCCGGACCACCGTGATCGCCACCGACCCTTCCGCCGGAACCAAGGTCAAGGCCGGAACCACCGTGAGCACGACGGTCTCAGCCGGGTACCCGGACCTGGCCTTCGATGACGGCGGCGGGATCGTCGTCCTACACGGGTACACGGGCGGGCCGGTCGCCCGGTTCGGCGTAGCGTCGGACTCGAGCCCGACCTGGAGCCCGAATGGCATTACGATCGTGAACACGACCGGCCCGGTTCTCCTTGCCACGGACACTAAGCATCCCAAGCGAGCGGCGGAGCAGCTCACCCCTCCGGCTCCCGGGGTCACGTGGACAAATCCGGTGTTCGCCCCGACGACCACCAAACACCTCCTAGCCGCGATCCGCCACGGGAGCGGCCCCGACGCGTTGTGCTTCCTCCCCGTCGCCACGCCGCCGGAGGCCTCGCCCAAGTGCCTCGTGGTTCCCGGCTGGACGCTGTCCGAGATCGCCTGGTCGCCGGACGGACGCTCGATGCTCGTCTCGGCAGCGAGCACGACCGCAAGCGGTACCTTCGGTTTGCTCCGCTTCGTGGCAACGGTGCCGTTCGCGTCCAACCCCGCGCGGTGGACCACGAACGGGAATCTGGCCACTCCCACCGCTGCCGGTCAGGGAGTCCGGGCAGCGCAGATCTCGCCGGACGGAGCCTCGATGGCGGTGATCTCAAACCTCGGGACCGGGTCCTTCCGGGTCGGGCTCACGAAGCCGACCGACCTGTCCCTCAAGAAGTTGAAGCTGCTTCCGCTGCGCGGCTGCGACGTCGCGTGGCGGTCTGACAGCGAGGAGCTCGCCGTCGTCGAGAGCGACCCAGCGTGCCAGGCGCCCATGGGTTCGATCGTTAGTCTGCAACCAGCAAAGCCGCGGCAGCTTAGGATGCTCGCGTTCACCGGCGAGCATCCGAGCTGGCAACCGGTGCGCCTTGGACCCTGAGGAACGAGTGCTGCCGGGACGGTCTTGAGGTCAGCCCTGGACCGCGAACTGGCCTGGGCTGATCACCGTCACCACGCCCGGGGGAACACCGTTGGTGATCGCTGTCGCGGTGGCGATCAGGGCCGGGATGCCGTTGATCGTGACCGTGAGCGAGGTCGAGCCGGGCAGAGGCGAGACGACGAGGGTGCAGGGGACCGTCGCCGGCGTCGGCGGTTGCAAACAGCCCACGATCGGCGCACCAACCAGGTCGACCAGCCGAAGAACCGGCGCACCCTGAGCCAGCACCTGCACCTGCCGCGGGATCAATGTTACCCGTCCGCCATGAGGGCACATTAACTCTGCGTTGATGGTGAGCAGTGGCGGCATCAAAAATCTCCCAATAGTTGCTTATCAAGTCACAGCGCTCATCTAACCGTCAGTTGCGCCGAGACCTTGACCAAATTACAATCTAGGCGAGGGGCAAGGTGGCGGTCGAATCGCATCTTTTCGTTCTGGACTCACACTCGATCTATCGACGAGGGGTCGAGGCCTGCCTCGCGGCGCTGCCGAATGTCTCCTCCGTCGCCGGCGCGAGCACGCCGGCCGAGGCCTGGGCCAGCGAGTCGCTGGCGGGCGCGACCCTCGTGATCGTTGACTCGAGCGAAGCCGAGGGGCGCCAGTTCATCCGCCGCGTCAGCGAGTCCCTTTGCGTGCCCGTCATCGCGTTCGGCTCGCGCTGCGACGAGGAGAGCGTCTTGGCCGCCGTCGAAGCCGGCGCGATGGGGGTGCTCTCGAAGGACAGCATCACGCCGGAAACGCTCTGCTCGACGGTCACGGCCGCGCTTCAGGGGACCGGCGTGATGTCGCCCGAGGTGCTCGGCATGTTGCTCTCCGGCCTGAACCGCGTGTCCCGAGAGGTGCTTGAGCCGCGCGGCCTGTCGCTTTCGCGGCTCACCACACGCGAACGGCAGGTTCTCCGTCTGATCGCGCAGGGCCACGCTACGCATGAGGTTGCCCGCGAGCTCTGTTACAGCGAACGGACGGTGAAGAACGTACTTCATGATGTAGTCACTAAGCTGGGCGCACGAAGCCGATCTCATGCCGTTGCTGATGCTGTCAGACAGGGGTTGATCTAACCACGGTCTGTGCGTAGCGCGCGCTATCCACCGCGTCAAGGTGATTCACCTGCCACAAGGCTAGCGGGATCATGTGAGCGCAGCGAAGGGGTATGTCCGTCCGGGCACCCTTTCTGCACTGTCGCCCGGCAGACACCGCGGTTGTCAACGCGCGCGGGTATCCTCACTAAAGACCACGATTAGCCCGGCTGCCCTAGCAGGTCGGTTAGCGCGATGAGGTTCTGGGAGCCAGGCACGTTGGAGACGAGTGAACCCCGTCTCGTTCACCTCCACTGCCACCAAGGCACAGGACCGGCACCACTGCCCGCCCAACAGGCAACAGGGCTCGCTTGGGCCGGATGCTCGGAGACGGCCACCTCCGGTTCTGAGCGGGGCGGGCCACCGCAAGGCGTCCGGCCTACCGGACGGATACGATCACCCGGACTGCGGAGCGCTCACGATCAGTTCGTGGCGTGGCGATCGTCCGACGCCGACCATCTCGGACCGATCCTATGTGCCGAAGCACTACCGGACCCGACCCTGGCTCAACTGCAGATGCGATCGTCTGTCGCCAGACTGGCCGACGGATGTCTGCGGGCGTCTGGTCTCGCCGAAGGCTCTCGGCGCTCGGGTCCTCTTGTCGCCACTCGTGAGCCGCGCTGAGGTCGGCGGTGCGTGCCGCCTCCAGTTTCCCGAAGGTGCAGAGTATTTGCCCGCAGTCGTTCAGTGGCGCCGAGTGCGCGTATAGTCGAGCCGCCAGAGCGTTCGTCCCATCTACGCGCAGAGGGTAGCTATGACGCGCCAGCACCAAGAGGAGCGGGCGGCCGCTTCGGCCGAGCAGGTCGAGGCGCAGACATCGCCGTCACGCGCCGTCATGGAGAGCGCTCTCTCGGCTGGTACTCGGTCGGCGCAAGCACTCATGGCCCTGCACCGCTTTAGCGGTAATGCGGCGGTCGCTCGGCTCGTTGCGCCTTCCCCCAGGCACCCGCCGAACGGACACGCCGGCCGACCTGGTCAGGAGAGCTCCCCGGGTCCGGTTCAGCGCATCCCATCCTGGCTCCCCCGCGAATGGGGTCAGGGGACGGGCGTCCCAAAGATGAGTCAGGCCGCCCTCCACCCTGCACGTGGAGCTCGGATAACCGTGCAGCGGAAAAAGGCCGACATCACCACGGCTTCTAGCGCCGAAGCGGCCGGCCCCCCCGGAGCCGAAGCGATTCGACTAATCGCGCAGTACAACGCGACCATGCCCTGGGAACTCCTCGCCGGTGACGCGTTGAAGGCACGGGTCGACGCCGACCTCAAGACCCTACTCTCGATCCGCGAACCGCTAGAGACAATTGCATTCCAGTCCCCCGAGCTGCAGAGCCCCCTCTCACCGTTGGTGAAGGATCTCAATCTGCATGTCGACGCGGCAAAGGCCCTGTTAGTCGAGATCAGGAACGCTGAAGAAGAAGCTAAACCGCTGAAGGAGAAGCATCTCCAGGGCCTCGGCGAGAACAAGACCGCATACGAAAACGCGGTGGGCACCTCGATCAAAATGGCACAGATCCATGACGAGTCGCTCCGGGCAATCGTCGGCCTGTATGGCCAGTTCAGTGGCCTGGCATGGAAGAAAGAATTAGCGTATCGTGAGCGTGAGAAGGAGCAGCTTGGCGGCCAGACGGGATGGGCCACCAAGATACTCACACCCCACGCGTCGAATGAGCATGCCCGGACGGTCCTCGAGCTGCTAGGTGACGCGGCAAGCCCGACGGATCTGAGTTCGGAGGTGATGATACGGATCATCGACGAGCTTCATAACAACAAGATTCCGGGTGCAGGCGAAATAGAGCTTTTCTTCGGCGGCATAGTCACTAGGCGCGCGGCCAAGGAGTCAAAGGAGTCGGTGGAAGAGAAAACGCGCCGAAGCAAAGCTGAGGCGGCCGGTATCCGGTCAGCAGCGCTGGGCAACCTTGGCGAGGGCAAGACCTGGACGCAGCTGTCAGGCAAGATTGACGCGTGGTGGGAAGGGCTAAAAGACACCGCACGAAGGGAGTCGTTTAAAGCTGCGTTGGATGCAGGGAGGATGACCGTTCGCTCGATAGCAAAAGACAGCGCAGGACATGGAGGGGAGTTCCCGGCGCAGATCTTTGTGGGTGAAGCTCAGACGGACACAGGTAAGACTCCGATGACGCTTGTGCGCGACAGAGCCTCAATCTTGACACGTGTAAAACCGGAGACCTGGGCAACCGGCGCGAGCGAGATGGAAGTTAAGAAGACGGGCCTGTACGAACTGTCTGCGTCGCTCCTTCGCTCAGGAACAAAGATCCTGGATCAAATGAAGTTCTACGGCGAGCCTGAGGCGGTCGTCTTCATGCCCGCATCTACTCCGGAAGACCAGCAGATATTCGCTGCGATCTCAGAACTAGCTGATGCCGATCAGCATAAGCTACGAGAGATTGGTAGTGAGCTGACTCGGATTATCATGGCGCAATCGTCAGACATGGGAACGAAGTATGTCGATATGTCGGCGGGGAACGCGGGCACGGACATCCATTACGGCGAGTCGGGCACAATTATTCGTTACGCTGGAGGCTCGGGCATGCCCGCCCGGAAACATGAGATTGAAGCGCGTAGAACGAACGCTCTGCGCTACACGGACATCCTCAAAGCCAATAAGACGAGGGCCAACGAGGTGGTCCTGGAGTATAGGAAGCATGCCTCCGACAAATTCCCGTTGTTCACTGAACTTGATCACGACACGAAGCGCTTCTATATCTTAGATCCCGTGGATGGCTTTCGAAGGACGGGCAAATACATTGATAACGACGGAGTAGAGCGGTAATTCTGGCTAAAGGGAGTCGGTGACACGCTTGGGCGTACGTCAACTCGCCGGCGGGCGGGCAACGATAGGGATCGCCAGCGGCGGCGATCGGCAGCGCGTGAATGCGGCCATGTGATTCGCCGAGTGCGGGCTGCTGGTTTACGCCTCCAGCAGTCCACCAATGCCGGCGATGCTGATGCTCTTGTGCTTGCTACTCAGGAGTTCGTGGCTAACTACTTGCCGCGGGTGCGCCCAGAGTTGGAGGGCGGATATGTAGATCGTGATCCAACATAAGCTCGTCGTCGCCAGCGGGTGTGAGTCCCGTCCGGGTAGCTGCCAGGAGGCCCGGTAGCAGGCTGGCGGCTCGGTCTGGAAACGGGTCGGGTCGAAGCCCAGCGTCAAGAGCCCTTTTGGGGGAGCGACCAAACGGTCTGCAGCATCAAGCGAAACCTGCCGCGTCGTTAGTAGCCCGCCTTCGGGTGGGAGAGGAGGAGCCGAGCCCGGCCGTTCGGGGCGAAGGCCATGGAAGGGGTGAAGAGCCTGGAAGCGCAGCCCCGAAGAACCTCCCGGCGTATGGGGTGTTGAACGTTTGGAAGGTGGCGGCGGGAACTGGGGAGGCCCTCCCCGGCCCGACGGCCCTGCGGAAATGTGGTCGTTGGAGTGTCCTGTCCTATAACCGGTCGATCCGGGAAGTGGGCGTGGTGCCGGGTGGGCGTCGGAGGCGGCCGTATTACCGATCGAGCCGAGCGGACAACAGAACCGCCGGGGAGGGAAGGGCCGCTGCTTCGTTCATGCGTCACGCATAGGGAAGGGCCGGTGAGTGCCAGAAATGGCTAGGACCGCCAAGCAGGATTCAGTCCGAGAACTACAGCGAACGCTTTACCGGGCGGCCAAGGCCGATTCCGGACGTAGGTTCCACGCGCTCTATGACAAGGTCTACCGCAGGGACGTGTTGGAGTGGGCGTGGGAGTCGGTGCGCGCCAATAAGGGCGCGGCTGGCATCGACCGACAGACCATCGCCGACGTCGAGCAGTACGGCATCGCCAAGCTGCTTGACGAGCTGGCCGTGGACCTGAAGGACGGCGGCTACCGACCGTGGCCTGCCCGCCGGGTGTTCATCCCGAAGCCCGGCAGCAGCGAACGGCGGCCGTTGTCGATCCCTCGGGTCCGTGATCGCGTTGTTCAGGCGGCGTTGAAGACGGTGATCGAGCCGATCTTCGAGGCCGACATGCTGGAGTGCTCGTTTGGGTTTCGGCCCAAGCGCTCTCAGCACGACGCGCTCCAGGTTCTCATCGATGAGGCGTGGGACGGCAGGCGATGGGTCGCAGAGTCGGACGTCTCGGACTGTTTCGGGACGATTCCGCACGACGGGTTGATGCTGGCGATCGAGGAGCGGATCGTCGATCGACACGTCCTGAAGCTCTTGCGCGCGATGTTGCGCTCAGGGGTGATGCAGGACGGGGCGGTCACGCGCGAGGTGACGGGAACTCCGCAGGGCGGCGTAATTTCGCCGTGCCTGTGCAACGTCTATCTGCACCGGCTTGACCGGCAGTGGGCGACGCGCGGGCATGGGGTTCTCGTTCGTTTCGCAGACGATCTGCTGGCGATGTGCCGAACGCGGGAGGAGGCCGAAGCGGCGCTCGCGGCGCTGCGGCTGATCCTGGCCGAGTTGGGCCTTGAGCTCAAGGACGCCAAGACCCGGATCGTGCACCTGGAAGAGGGAGGCGAGGGAGTGGACTTCCTCGGCTTCCATCACCGGTGGGTCCGCGCCAACCGCGCAAAGCATGTCCAGTTCCTCGCCCGCTGGCCCTCACGCAGGGCGATGCAGCACGCCTCCGAACGCGTTCGTGAGATCACCGCGCGCGAGCGGCTGCTGCTCCCGGTCGAAGACGTCGTGCAGGACCTCAACGGGTACCTGCGCGGTTGGGCGGGCTACTTCCGATACGGAAACTCGGCCCGTCACTTCAACCTGATCGAGCACCACGCGCACAACCGACTCGCGTTGTTCATGGCCAAACGCCATCAACGATCGCGAGCGTACGGCTGGCGGCTGGTCACATATAGCTCGCCAGATCGCCTGGGGCTGATCAGCCTCTCTGGAACTGTCGTCGCGCCGAGACCCCACAGAGCTTGGCGAGGGAAATGAGCCGAATGCCGGCGGTGAAGAGCGTCGGAGAGCCGTGTGCGGGAGAACCGCATGCACGGTTCGAGGTGGCGGCGGGAGGAAACCAGACCAGTCGGGCCAGCACGCGCCGCGCGGTCCAGGCGCCTCTCGCCGACCCTCCAAGAAGTCAGGGGTGTGAGAGAGGGCTTTTCCGTCCGGTGTGACGGTGAGAATTCCCTGCTGGTGATGGGTTTTCTCGTTGAAAGGGGAGTTGATGCTGACGCTCTTGGCCTTGCAGCCGGAGTGCCTGTGGGACGACGCTTTGCCGATCGAGGTGAAGGAGTTGCCCGAGGATCTTGCGGCACTGGACGCGTTGTTGGCCGATCAAGAGTTGCTGTGGCCGTTGGTGGAGCGCTGGCGCCAGGAGTTCCGGGAGACCGGGCGGCTGGTGTTGACGGAGGGGCGCCCGACGATCGCGCTGGAGACGTACGTCAGGTTGATGGTGCTCAAGCAGCGCTACCGGTGGGGGTACCGGACGCTGGTGGCGGAGGTGTCGGACTCGATTCATCTACGCCGGTTCTGCCGGATCAGCCTGGCCGAGCGGGTGCCGGACGAGTCGACGGTCCGCAAGCTCACGCGGCGGATCGGGCCGGAGACGGTGTCGGAGCTCACGCGCGTGCTGATCGTGAGGGCGACGCGGGAGAAGCGGTTCCGGCCGCGGGCGGTCCGGATCGACTCGACCGTGATCGAGGCGGATGTGAAGTACCCGACCGACGCGGGGTTGGCATCCGGCGGCGTGCACGTCCTGGCCAGGGAGGGGCGCAAGCTCGCGACGTTGATCAAGGAGAAGCAGGTCACGGGTGCGGGATCGCTCGCGGGCGATGGGTCACAAGCTCAGAGCAATCACCCGCACGATCCGCCGTCGCTCCGGCGAGGCGAAGCAGGAAGTCCTGGAGCTGACGGGAGAAACGGGAGAGTTGCTGGAGCGCTCGATCCGCGAGGCACGCCGGCTGGCACAGGTCGCCAGGCGCAACGCGCGTGGGCGGGGCGCGGACGCGAAGCTCAAGGCGGCCGCCACTTTGGAGGAGATGGCCGATCGCTGCGAGAAGGTCGTCCGGCAGATCAAGCAGCGCGTGGCGGGCGAGGCGATCAAGAACCGGATCGTGTCACTGTTCGATCCGGACGCCAGGCCGATCCGCAAGGGGAAGCTGGGCAAGCTCAACGAATTCGGGTTCGTGTCGCAGCTGGCGGAGGTGACCGAGAACACCAAGCGCGGAGCCGGAGGGCTGATCCTGCCGGCCTCGACGGAGATCGGCAACCCGGTCGAGGACGCGCTGCTACCGGGCACGGTCGCCGAGCTCGAGCGGCTCGGGATCAGCGTGCGAGAGGTCGCGCTCGATGGTGGGTTCAACGTCGGGCCGACGAACACCGCGCTCGAGGACCTTCAGCCGAAGAACGTGTTCATCGCCGGCCGCCAGGAACCCGCCTCGAAACGCACCGCCCGCCGGATGCGGCGCTACCGCACCGGCGCGGAGGGCCGAATCAGCCACCTCAAGCGCCGCTACGGGCTGGACCGATCCCGGCTGAAAGGCGACGAGGGCCGGCAGATCTGGACTGAATGGGCGATCCTGGCCTACAACTCGGACACGCTCGCCGTCCGGGAGCGGTGAAACACTCCCAACCGCTCCTTCGACAAGAGCAAACCCATTCACCGCGAACGGCCGCGCGAGATCACTCCGCGGCCGTTTCGTTTCTCAAGGGTTTTTGGAGGGTCGGCGAGAGGCGCCTGGACCGCGCGGCGCGTGCTGGCCCGACTGGTCTGGTTTCCTCCCGCCGCCACCTCGAACCGTGCATGCGGTTCTCCCGCACACGGCTCTCCGACGCTCTTCACCGCCGGCATTCGGCTCATTTCCCTCGCCAAGCTCTGTGGGGTCTCGGCGCGACGACAGTTCCAGAGAGGCTGATCAGCCCCAGGCGATCTGGCGAGCTATATGTGACCAGCCGCCAGCCGTACGCTCGCGATCGTTGATGGCGTTTGGCCATGAACAACGCGAGTCGGTTGTGCGCGTGGTGCTCGATCAGGTTGAAGTGACGGGCCGAGTTTCCGTATCGGAAGTAGCCCGCCCAACCGCGCAGGTACCCGTTGAGGTCCTGCACGACGTCTTCGACCGGGAGCAGCAGCCGCTCGCGCGCGGTGATCTCACGAACGCGTTCGGAGGCGTGCTGCATCGCCCTGCGTGAGGGCCAGCGGGCGAGGAACTGGACATGCTTTGCGCGGTTGGCGCGGACCCACCGGTGATGGAAGCCGAGGAAGTCCACTCCCTCGCCTCCCTCTTCCAGGTGCACGATCCGGGTCTTGGCGTCCTTGAGCTCAAGGCCCAACTCGGCCAGGATCAGCCGCAGCGCCGCGAGCGCCGCTTCGGCCTCCTCCCGCGTTCGGCACATCGCCAGCAGATCGTCTGCGAAACGAACGAGAACCCCATGCCCGCGCGTCGCCCACTGCCGGTCAAGCCGGTGCAGATAGACGTTGCACAGGCACGGCGAAATTACGCCGCCCTGCGGAGTTCCCGTCACCTCGCGCGTGACCGCCCCGTCCTGCATCACCCCTGAGCGCAACATCGCGCGCAAGAGCTTCAGGACGTGTCGATCGACGATCCGCTCCTCGATCGCCAGCATCAACCCGTCGTGCGGAATCGTCCCGAAACAGTCCGAGACGTCCGACTCTGCGACCCATCGCCTGCCGTCCCACGCCTCATCGATGAGAACCTGGAGCGCGTCGTGCTGAGAGCGCTTGGGCCGAAACCCAAACGAGCACTCCAGCATGTCGGCCTCGAAGATCGGCTCGATCACCGTCTTCAACGCCGCCTGAACAACGCGATCACGGACCCGAGGGATCGACAACGGCCGCCGTTCGCTGCTGCCGGGCTTCGGGATGAACACCCGGCGGGCAGGCCACGGTCGGTAGCCGCCGTCCTTCAGGTCCACGGCCAGCTCGTCAAGCAGCTTGGCGATGCCGTACTGCTCGACGTCGGCGATGGTCTGTCGGTCGATGCCAGCCGCGCCCTTATTGGCGCGCACCGACTCCCACGCCCACTCCAACACGTCCCTGCGGTAGACCTTGTCATAGAGCGCGTGGAACCTACGTCCGGAATCGGCCTTGGCCGCCCGGTAAAGCGTTCGCTGTAGTTCTCGGACTGAATCCTGCTTGGCGGTCCTAGCCATTTCTGGCACTCACCGGCCCTTCCCTATGCGTGACGCATGAACGAAGCAGCGGCCCTTCCCTCCCCGGCGGTTCTGTTGTCCGCTCGGCTCGATCGGTAATACGGCCGCCTCCGACGCCCACCCGGCACCACGCCCACTTCCCGGATCGACCGGTTATAGGACAGGACACTCCAACGACCACATTTCCGCAGGGCCGTCGGGCCGGGGAGGGCCTCCCCAGTTCCCGCCGCCACCTTCCAAACGTTCAACACCCCATACGCCGGGAGGTTCTTCGGGGCTGCGCTTCCAGGCTCTTCACCCCTTCCATGGCCTTCGCCCCGAACGGCCGGGCTCGGCTCCTCCTCTCCCACCCGAAGGCGGGCTACTAACGACGCGGCAGGTTTCGCTTGATGCTGCAGACCGTTTGGTCGCTCCCCCAAAAGGGCTCTTGACGCTGGGCTTCGACCCGACCCGTTTCCAGACCGAGCCGCCAGCCTGCTACCGGGCCTCCTGGCAGCTACCCGGACGGGACTCACACCCGCTGGCGACGACGAGCTTATGTTGGATCACGATCTACATATCCGCCCTCCAACTCTGGGCGCACCCGCGGCAAGTAACTAACCGAGGGGCGACCGTCCGGATCGGCGCCGCCGGAGTGTTGCATCGCCGGGCGGACCGGCAGTCGTGGCGTGCCAGTCGGCGTGGCTGGTGGCGTTCCGTAGCGGAAGCGTCAATCGGCGGGCAACGTTTAGTCATTGCCGACACCCGACATAAGAATTCGACGGGTTTCCCGTTCGGTCATCAAAGTCTTCCTATTCGGTCATAGACTCTGACACTCGAGGCTGGTATACATGCCTCCCTGTCCGTAGCCTCGCGAGCGCCATCGGTGAGGCGGGGGATGTCCGACTAACTCCAGGCCGCCGATGGTCGGCAAAGGGGGCGTACATCGCCGCCGCTAGACCTTCACTGATCTCACTGGTTGCTGTTCTGCCGGGAAGGCGGCGCGCGGTCGGCATTGGACCTGACCCGGTTTGCGTGACACCTGGTGTGTGGGTTGATTGTTGTTGTTCGAGCGAGTGATCTCAACTACCGAGCGGCGAGAGTCGTTGTTGTTCGTAGGCGATTGGGGAGAGCATCCCGAGGGTGGAGTGCCGGCGCTTCCAAGCTCAACTCCGAGCCGTCGAGGATCGCGTCGGCAAACTTGCCGAACTCATCAGGCTCGGCCCAGCGACCGTGAGGGGGCTGCGATGCTCAACTCTTGGCGCGATCAGCCACGCGGCACGCGGCAGCGATCCCGTCACGCTTCTGCATCGGCGTCGTAAGGGAACCCTCAGCGGGTTTACGCGCTCTGGACACCGCTCCTTCGGAACGCCACCAGCCACATCGGCCGGCACGGCCGCGGCTGCCCCTCCGCCCCGGCGATGCAGCAATCCGGCGGCGCCGACTTGGTGGCCGCGCTCGACCGTTAGCCGCGAACTCCGGAATAGCAAGCACAACAGCAGCAGCCTCGCTCGCATCGCCCGGACTACTGCCTTCGGACAGCTCGAGTCGCGCTATCACTGATGGGGGGTGGCTGCTCCGATGTCTCGGCGGGCGTTGGGACTGGAGCGTCTCGCCTGGCTGTCGAGGGGTTCGTTCTGCTGTAAGGCGGTCGGCTTGTCCGGAACGGTCGAACGTTCGGGGGGCAGCCGCAGAGCGCGTTCACCGGAGCAGCGCCGCGGTGACGCCCTGGATGGTGTCGATCCCGTAGCTCATGTCGGGATCGCCGTCGGTCATCACCGCGATTGAGAAGGTGTGGTGATGCGCGACCAGGCGCGCGATCTGGTGGACCAGGAAGACATCGGGGCTGGGGCGCCATCCCGCTTTGAAGTACACCGTGTAGCCGAGCGGCCGGGCGATCGCTGGAACCCCCCAGCTCTCATAGCCGGCAATCGTCGAGAGCAGGAAGTTGGCGTAGCCGACGAACTCCCGCGGGATCAACGAGTCCATCTCGAAGAAGAACCTCGCCTGGTCAGCCGCAGTGATCAGCGCGGCGCCCCAGGAGCCGCCCCAGGAAGCGGTGGTGTCCACCGAGAAATGGGTCATCCCCGCCACCTGGGCGACCGCGTACAGGCCGGCGTTTCCGACGATCGACCAACACTCGGTGGCGGCGTCGTTGTCGGATGTGTTGATCATCGGGTATAGGAACGAGTTGCTGTAGGAGTCGACGTAGTGCTGACCGATCGCGTCCAGGTGCCGCAGGTACGCGACCAGCAGCATCGCCTTTACGACGCTGCCCGTGATGAACTGCTCGTTCAGGTTGACCCCGGACAGCCGACCTTCGCTGTCGACGATCGCCAACGCGGTGCGCCCCATCCGGGTGCGCAGGTAGCGCTCAGCGCGTGCGATCGCGACCGGAATCGGGAACCCGACCGGCAGGAACCCGTCCCCTTGGTAGCCGCGAGCGCTGCAGCCGGGCGCCACGCTCGGGTCGGCCAGCGCGTGTGCTCCAGGCGCACGAAGGCACGCCCGCCATCGGAAGTGACCGGCAGGGAGCGACACCGTGGTGGACAGCACCACCACATGCCGGCTCAGCCTCACCGATCGTGTGGCCGCGGCCGGCGAGAATCGGCCGCGGAAGCCGGAAGCGAACGACCACGACACGCGCGCGTGCCCCCAATTCACGCCGCCCGGGTGAAAGATCACCAACGTCACCTTCGCCCGCCCGAGCGTCAACGCCCGAACCTTGGCAATCATTTTCCCCGTCACCAGCACCGTCACCGGCGGCGACGAGATCCCGCTAACTTCGGCGCTGTATCGCGTGTTGCGGTCCGGCGTGACCGTGAACGAGAACGACCCGTCTGCGGCCGTCGTCGTGCCCGCCACCGCCGTAACCGCGGTGAAGGGATACGGGCTCGCGTTCAGTTCCACCGACGAGCCGGCCAGCGCCCCGGACGGTGCGCTACCCGACAGCGTCGCTGGCTGCCCGCTCGCGACCATTGCGGGGCGTACCGTCAAGCTGGTCGCCGACGTCCCCGGAGATTGGTACGAGGCCGCGAGCGCACCCTTCGGCACGACCAACAACGCGGCGACGACGATCGCGGCCACGACCTTGGCGAGCATCCGCGAACTCTACGTATCCAACACCAAGGCGATGATCTCCCGAAGCTCGTCGGCCGCCGTCATCACATAATCGCTGACGCGAGCGCGCCACGCGTCCAGAACCAGGCCCGATGACCCCAACCAGAAACGGCATACGAACCCGAGCTGCGCAAGCGCGACCGGACTTCGGGCGCGGCGTTGATCGCGAGGAAGGTCGTCGACCGCGCTCCTGCTCGATGACCAAAGCAGCCATCCCGAAAAGCTCACCGCCCCACGAGGACGACCGGAATCGGACAGCTGGAGCCAGGCGGTGAAGAGGCCCGCGCGTGGCTGCTCCGTCGCCGAAGCGAAAGCCTTGCTTAGCTGGCGTCGATGTTCAAAGCGATCACCCGGGTGCGCGGGAGTTTCAACCGGCCTCAGCGGGGGCTGCGAGCTGCGCGCGGGCGGCGAAGTACGGCTCGATCACGTCACGACGCGCTCGTTCCCACTCCTTGACGACCAGTGCGCACGGAAGTGAGGGCCAGCTCTTGGCGGTAAGCGGCCTGCCGGCGAGGACGCTTAGCCGGTCGAGCAGATCGTCGGCAAGCTGGTCGGCGCCGAGGTCACGGAAGATCTGGAGGTTCGGCATGAACTCGAATCTCGATCCCAGGACGGCAATCCCGCTCTGATCCTTCGCGCCGCTCACCGACGCTGCTGGCCTGTAGTTACGCCCGGTCGCGCCATCCTTGACCTGCAGGTTGAGTTCCTCAGCGAGTGCGTCCATCAACGCCGTCAGCTCACGAAACCCGTTAGGCGCATGGGCGGGATCGAACGGGACGCTGGCTGTGCGGCGGGGCGCACCCTTGGTGACGCGCGCCGCTTCGGTCTGTCCGATCACGCGCGGGACGATCGTCTGGCGCGACCCGTCCGCCTCGATGTACTGCTTGACCTCGATCGCGAACACCTCGGTCTCGGTCATCCGCCGGTTCAGGAACTCGATGGTCGTCCGCAGCTCAGCCGCGATCTCATCTGCGACAAACACCAGGCGGATCCGGTCGGCAGCCAGATTCGTCTGCACCGTCGACCAAAACGCGTCCTCGTCGTCGACGCCGAGTGTGGCGAGGAGCATCTCCGCGGCGGTGCTCCCGACGCGCGCCGCCTCGTCCTCAAACCACGATCGCAGCAGCTCCGCCCGCCAGAATGCGGTCGCGTTGGCGGCGTAATCGAGCATCTGCGCCACCACCTCCCGACGCGCCCGCGAGTCCGAGCTGCGCTTGACCTCAACAAGCGTCGGTACACCGCCAGCGTCGAGAAAGAGATGATCAAGCGCCCACCGGTTGCTCGCGTCGGCGGCATCGGGGATACCGGCCTCGCGCCGCACGAGCACCCAACCAGCCGTACTCTCTCCCCCGGCGAGGATCTCGGGATGCTCGGCCAGCAGGCTCTGAAGAACTGCCTCAGCATCGTATTTCGCCTCATGCATCGCAACGAACTCGTCGCCGTCGCGCAGGTAGATCGCGCCCACGGATACGAAGGCTACCCCGCACGGTGCAATCAGCCCATTCGGTTCGACCGACGGACCGTCGCCGTTGCGATAGTGCGGTCCGGGGTCGTCCCAAACGCCAAAGCGATCGCTAGGTATGCGCCGTTTCGTGCGTAGGAGAACTCGCGCTGGGGACCTCGCGGAGGCTGCCCGAGCCGTGATACGCAGGTGGGCTGATGCTCGCGGCGGGTCGGCTCATTTCGCAGCGTGGCTCGCCGCTCAGCTGGTGGCGATGACGGCGACGCCGACGCCGACGCGGCCGCCGTTGACGTCGATGACGGTGCCGTGGACGAAGGCGGGTTCGTCGCTGGCGAGGTAAACGGCAGCGTATGCGATCGCGTCGGGGGTACCGGTGTGACCGGCGGGCGTGCCGCACATCATCGCCTGGCGGGATGCTGGTTGGCGTCGTTGGGACTGGAGAGCGTGGGGTCGCGGCACGTAGCGCGGGTTCACGGATTGACCAGTCAAAACTGGTCAATCTCGAGTTTGAACCCACCTGCCCAGACGACCCCCGCGACCCACATCAGGGGCGTCAGCGCGTTGTAGTCCCATGCCGCCCGAACCCGACCTCGGACGAGTTCGTGCGTGCTGCGCGTGAGCCCACAGAGAGGACAGTTGCGTCCCGTCGCTATCCGGAAGGGGCACAGCCCGGGGCGTGAGCGGATCGGCAGGACCACCGCCAAGCCAAAATAGCCGAGCAGGACTAGCAGCGGCTTCGAACTCGGCTCTCCGCGGACGACGCGGAGCAAGGTGCACCTCCGCCGCTCTGCGACCCGGGCTCTATTCCGCGCCCGCTTCCACCTGTATGAGGATGATCTCGCCGACCTTCTTGGTCGGAGGGTTTTTGAGCAGATAGATGACGCCTGGGACAATGCAGAGCAAGAGCAAGAGAAATGCCTTGAAGGGCTTGTACCCGCTTTCGATCTTCTCCAGGCTGGCCGTCCTGTCGGAAACGGCCTTGAGCTGAAAGCCCTGGGCCACGTACTCAGCGACAGCGGCGTCCAATTCAGCCTTGGACGCGACCGTGATGCTCCTTGACGTGATGTCGTCCTTTGCGGGCATGACCCTCCTCGTGGTGAGTGCTGTTGTCTTGGCCAGACTGGCTTGCCTCCCAGAAAGGAGGCAGAGCACAGGCTGCCTAAATAGTTAGATATTGCGCGACACTCAGCACATCGGGATCGCGCACGCGTGTGGATGTAGCGCTTGAAATTGACCTGCCGGTATCCCACATCTCTTCGCAGCTTGCTCACACAAGCGCCCAGATGGCAACAAAACCGGGGGACGCCCGTGGCATTCGGGGAGCACTCCCCCCGGGCTGCAGCGTCGACGGTGCTTCTGCCGTCGTTGCTCCGCAGGATGGGCAAAGTGTGTCACCTGGTTCAAGCGGACTATTGCACTTTGAGCAATTTGCCATCTCGAGTACGCCACCCCTCCGTGCATCGAAAGTCTCCCCGTGTTCAGCGCTTCCCGCGACTGACGGTGAGTGCGATTTTCGTGCCGGCCTTGTTCCTGCTCGCCGCTTTGGGGCTGCTCGAGATCACCCTTCCGTTGGGCACGGTCGAGGACTTGTGCTGCGTGATCTTCCCGACCGCGCAATGGGCCTTCTTCAACGCAGATCGGGCCGCTGCGAGACTCTTGCCCTTGAGCTTCGGGACCACGCACAGCGCCTGGTTCTTGTTGCTGGCGGCAACGGCAAAGCTCTGGGTGGCGGTGGGTGCCGGCGTGTAGTCTGAGGTGCCGGCCTGGTTCGCGTCGAGCGTGCACATGCCCGCGACGACGAAGCTCACCGTCGAGCCCGACACCGTGCACACGCTGCTGGTCGCTGAAGAGAACGTCACCGGGTTGCCCGACGCTCCACCGATGGCCGCCACCGCGTATGGCGGGCCACCAGCGACTGCTGTGGTCGGCGCGCGCGAGCTGAAGACGATCGCCTGGGACCCCCGGGCGACCGTGTAGGAGATGCTGGCCGTACCGGTCTGCCCGTCCTCGCTTCTCGCCGTCACCGTGTAGGTGAACGTCCCGGCGGTCGAGGTATGAAATGCGCCTGGGTTCGCACCGCCATTGGAATCGGTGCACGAATTGATCCCCGGACCACCCGATGCCTCCGAACACGAGAAGCTCGTAGGGACCGACTGATTGAGACTGAACGTCTGACCGTCAGCCGGCGAGCCGATCAATGCCGACGGCGGCCCGACCACCGGGCTTGTGACGGTCTCGACCTCGGATCCGCACGTGCTCATCGACGCCGCGTTACCGGAGTCGCCCGAGTACGACGCCTGCCAATAGTACGTACCGGGACTGCCGAGCGTGACCGGGCTCGAGGCCGGCAGCGAGCCGGGCGTCGTGACGCTCTGCGCCGTGCCGGTGCTCACAGCCGTGGTGCAACCGGAGTCCGAATACACGCTGTAAGTGACCGAGCCCGTGGCCGTCGAGGCATTCGCGCCCGACAGCGTGGCCGTGTCGCTCACCGCCGTGCCCTCCGGCACCGAGATGCTCGCCCCAGACTGACCGCCACCCGACAGACTCGTCGAGCTCGCTGGTCGGTGCCCTGGCGCTGAACTCCTCGATCCGGTCGTCGGCGCTGTCGCCGACGTAGACGTCGCCCGAGGTATCGGTGGCGACGCCGTGGGGGTAGTTGAACGACCCGGCGCCGCCGCCAGAGAGACCGATCCGGCAGGTGCTGGTGCAAGTCTCAAACTGGCTGGCGCCGTCGCTCACGCCCCAGCCGTAGGCCTCGATGAACGCGCCGACGTGCGAAAACTCGTCGATCCGGCCGTTGGCGCTGTCGGCGACGTAGACGTCGCCCGAGCTATCGGTGGCGACGCCATCGGGGGCCACCAGGTCGAACTGCCCGGCGCCGCTGCCCGCGAGACCGGGCTGGCAGGTGCTGGTGCAGGTCTCAAACGAGCTCGCGCCGTCGCTTACGCCCCAGCCCCAGGCCCTGATGAACCCGCCGGCGGCGGAGAACTCGTCGATCCGCTGGTTCCCCTCATCGGAGACGTAGACGTCGCCCGAGCTATCGGTGGCGACGCCGGCGGGGGCGTAGAACTGCCCGGCACCGCCGCCGAAGACCCCGTCCTGGCAGGTGCTGGTGCACGTCTCAAACCGGCTGGCGCCGTCGACAACACCCCAGCCGTAGGCCTTGATGAACGCGCCGGCGGCGGAGAACTCGTCGATCCGCTCGTCGCTGTCGGCGACGTAGACGTCGCCCAAGCTATCGGTGGCGACGCCGTCGGGGTCGAAGAGCTGCCCGGCGCCGCCGCCCGGTGCACCGGCCTGGCAGGTGCTTGTACAGGTCTCAAACTTGTTCATACCGTCGCTTACGCCCCAGCCCCAGGCCCTGATGAACGCGCCGCCGGCGGAGAACTCATCGATCCGGCTGTTACCGGCATCGGCGACGTAGACGTCCCCCGAGCCACCGGTGGCGACGTCATAGGCGTGGTTGAGCTGCCCGGCTCCGCCGCCCGCGATCCCGGTGCGGCAGCTGCTGGTGCAGGTCTCAAACTGGCTGGCGCCGTCGACAACGCCCCAGCCGTAGGCCTCGATGAACGCGCCGGCGGCGGAGAACTCGTCGATCCGATAGTTGGCGTAATCGTCGACGTAGACGTCGCCCGAGCTACCGGTGGCGATGCCTTCGGGGTAGTCGAGCTGCCCGGCGCCGCCGCCCGAGCGACCGACCTGGCAGGTGCTGGTGCAAGTCTCAAACTGGCTCATCCCATCGACAACGCCCCAGCCGTAGGCCTTGGTGAAGGAAACGTTCGCGCTCGCCGCTGAGGCGAGCGTGAGGCTGACCACAACAACGGCGAACAGGACGACGATGCGCCCGAGGCGCAGCAACTGCGGCCCTGCCCAAACCAGGCCTGGCGCGCCAGCCAGCTCCCCGCGCCCGCTCCTAAAAACCAGTCGCCGCGAATCCATCCCGGCACCCAGATCGTGTCGGGCCAACCAGCGAGCGCGGCGCAGAATCGCAAGGCGCCCTCGACAGATCGTCGGCATCGGTCACCTCAACCCCTCCTGACGGGACCCCGGTGCGTCGCGAGCCCACGTTGTAAACGGCATTTACGTCGCACGAAACGAACGACCGGCAGAGGTCACCCCAATGCGACGGCTCCCCACCGCTAGCCCGCACACGCTTCCAGCGCGTGCGGCCGATAACGGCTGTTACACGCCAACCTAGAGCTATGTCAAGGTCAAGTCAAGCTTCTGCAACCACTGTTCACTGAAATGAACGCCCACTCCAGCGTCAACCGAGAGCGGATGAGGGCCTACGGTCGCGATCTGTGAGCTCAACGACACAAGACCCGGGGATGAGTCCGACCCGCGGCCCGCTCACACACAGATCCTGGAATGCTGCCAACGCCGCCGCGGCGGCGAGCAGACCGCCGCCACTGGCCCAAACGAGCATCGCCGACCCGCCACGCAGCCGGAACTCCAGATCGCACTATCAACGGCAGCGCGGACCCGCGCGACGGCGGCCCCCATCGCGTCGGTGCTGCCCGGCCGTCGCCCGTCTGGCTAACGGCGCTAATTTGAAAGCGACAGTGCGGCGACCCGACGCCTTCCTCACAGAGTTGAGCTATCTCCCAGACCCGACCGTCCGCTAGTCCCGGCTCGCGCGACTGCTTTTGTTCTCGCGCTGGGCGCACTCAGGCGATCGCAAAGGCGACAAGTGCATCCCCGGGCCGCGCGTCGTGCTAGCTCTGACGACGCCGGCCCGCTAACACCCGCGCTGCTGCTCCGCCAAGGGCGCGGGCACCAGGCTCGGGCCGATGGACCTGCCCCGGTTTGCGTGGAACCTGTTGTGTGGGTTGATTGTCGTTGTTCGAGCGATTGATCTCAACCGCCGAGCGGCGAGAGTCGTTGCTGTTCGTAGGCGATTGGGGAGAGCATCCCGAGGGTGGAGTGCCGGCGCTGGCGGTTGTAGAACGCCTCGATGTACTCGAACACGGCGGATTGCAGCTCGAGGCGTGAGGGCCAGGTGCGGCGGTTGACGAGCTCCTTCTTGAGCGTGGCGAAGAACGTCTCGGCGACGGCGTTGTCGTAGGCGTCGCCGCGGGAGCCCATCGAGACCGCGATCCCGGCGTCGCCGGCGGCACGGCCGAATGCCAGGCTCACGTATTGCTCGGGCTCAACCGGTCCTCGCAACGCGTGTTGTGCGCGGAACTGTAGGTGGTCCGGAGGACGGCGCTGGTGGCGCGATCACGACCAGCGACCTGCCGAGGGATGGCAACGCGGCTGTCGTCGCGAAGGCTCGCCCGAGGGCGGGCCGGAGCGGCGATAGCCGCGTGCGTGCCCGGCGCAGACCCTCGCCCGTCTGTCTGGGCGCGCTGCTGCCCCCAAGCGCGTTGTCACGGTTTGGCGGGGTGTGCGACGAGTGTCAGTTCGTGATTGACAGGTACTCGTTGAGCGCTTCGGCCGGGGTTCTCCAGCCCAGCGTCTTGCGAGGCCGGCCGTTGAGCGCGCTGGCGACCGCAGCGAGGTCCTCGGGGCCGTGGCGAGCGAGATCGGTGCCGCGAGGGAAGTACTGGCGCAGCAGCCCGTTGGTGTTCTCGTTGCTGCCACGCTGCCACGGGCTCTGTGGGTCGCAGAAGTAGACCGGCAGCCCGGCCTGAATACGCAGCTGAGCGTGCTGGGCCATCTCGGCGCCCTGGTCCCAGGTCAGCGAGCGGCGCAACTGCTCTGGCAGCGTGACGATCGCTCGGGCGATCGCGTCGCGGACCGCTTCTGCGCCGTGCCCGGCCAGAGCCGGACCGTTGTGCACTCTCGGGCCATGGTCGACCATCGGCGGGAGATGCAGCAGCATCGTGAACCGGCTTGAGCGCTCGACCAGCGTGCCGATCGCCGAGCTGCCCAGCCCGAGGATCAGATCACCCTCCCAGTGCCCCGGGACCGCCCGGTCGGCGGCCTCGGCGGGGCGCTGGCTGATCATCACCTCCTGGGTGATGAACCCCTTGCCGCGGCTGCCCGCTCGAGCCCGTGGGACCCGCAGTGCCCGTCCGGTCCGCAGACACGCGCTCAGCTCGCGACGCAACGCGCCGCGCCCCTGAACATAAAGCGACTGATAAATCGCCTCGTGAGAGACGCGCATCGACGCATCATCGGGGAAGTCAAGGCGCAGCCGGGCAGAGATCTGCTCAGGACTCCACGCCTTGCCCCAGCGCCGGTCCTTGCGACGGCCATGACGACGACCGACCCACGGGACCCTCGGACCGGCGACTGCGCTCCCGTCTGGCCGCTGCACCATCCCAGACAGGCGGTCCTGCACGTAGGCGCGCAGCCGCGCGTTAACGGCCAGCTTGGCCGGCTTGGGGCGCCGCGCGCGCTGGTCGGCATGCCACTGCGCCGTCGAGGCGCGATAGTCCAGACGGCCGCCACGCGTGGCGGCGTTGCGGCGCAGCTCACGCGAGATCGTCGACGGCGACCGCCCTAACTGCCGGGCGATCTCCCGCACCCCACAGCCCGTGGCGCGCAACAGCGCGATCTCCTCCCGCTCCGCGAACGACAAATACCGCCCCGACAACGGCGCCTGAGTGACAGACGGCATCCCGCCACCCTCCCGAAACCACCGGACGCCAACCACCGGCGACACACCCGCCTCGACCCCGGCCGCCTCACTGCCGAGCCCACGCGCAATCGCCGCCCAGAACCGCTGCCGATGCTCCCGCCTGCCGACCGGCGGACGCCCCGGCGAACGCATCACCGGCCGCCCCGTCTGCTGTGACCCCCAACCCTTCGGCCTGCCCATCGCAACCCTCCTCGCTCAAGCGTTGCGACAACCAGTTGAATCCGCCTTGCGAGCCTTGGTCGGAATGGTGAATCAGCCCGGGGTCAGGGCGCCGGCGCGCGAGCGCCATCGTCAGCGCGTCGACCACGAGCTCGGCTCGGGTGTGGGTGGCCATTGACCAGCCGACGATCTGCCGGGAGTAGGCGTCCTGGACGGCGGCGAGGTACAGCCACCCCTCTCCGGTCCGCAGATAGGTGATGTCCGCCACCCACAGCACGTTCGGACGATCGGGCCGGAATCGCCGCTCGACCAGGTCGGTGGCGGGCGTGATCCCCGGGATCCGAATCGTCGTCTTGTAGCGCTTGCGGGGCCTGACGCCCGAGATACCGGCCGCTTTCATGAGCCGCGCGACCCGCTTGCGCCCGACCCCGATCCCGTGCTCCATCCGGAGCTCGGCATGGATTCGGGGCGCCCCGTACACGCCTCGACTCTCATCGTGGATCCGCTTGATCTGCTCGGCCAACCAGGCGTCGCCCAGCGCCCGATCAGACGGCGCTCGACACTCCCAGTTATGAAAGCCGGTGCGACTCACACCGAGCACGCGGCACATCACAGCGACGGGAAAGTTCGTCTTCTCCGCGGCGATCAACGAGTACGCCTCGCCTACCGCCCGTCGTCCTCCCTCGCGAAGAAGACCGCCGCTTTTCGCAAGATCTCCCGCTCCATCCGCAACGTCGCGTTCTCATCCCGCAGCCGCTTGAGCTCCTCACGCTCGTCGCCCGAGAGCCCGCCCGGGCGCTCACCCCGCGAGCTCTTCTCCTCCTTGAGCCAATTGCGCAACGTCACATCGGAGATCCCCAGATCCTTCGCCAGCCGGCTGTGAGGCTTCTCGCCGAGCCGGGCTAGACGGATCGCCTCCCGCCGGAACTCCTCGGGATACGGCGGCCGAGTTCTGGGCACCTGAACCTCTCTTTCCCCGGCTTACGACCGGAAGCGTTCAAGTGTCGTCGAAAACGGGGCAACTCCAGGTCGGCCGCTTCCCTTAAGGAATGCGATGAAAGACCCCCCGAGACTCCCGGGTGCAGCTAGGCGGCTGGGGCGGAGGGGGTCGGCGCTCTGTGTCGAACAGCGTAGGTAAGGCGCGCGCGGATTCCGGCCGCGCGAGCCGGCCATTCGAATAGCAGGCGCCGACCGCGGCGGACGGTAACGGGCTGCTCGGCGGCGCTTGGTCAACCGCTCCGAGGGGAGGGTCGATGCTTCATGCTGGTCTTGATCTCAGTCGCCGGCGGCTGGATGTGTGCGTGATCTCCGAGCCGGGCGAGCTCGTCGAGGAGTTCCCGGCGCCGCCGGATGCCGATGGGTTGCGCTACCTGGTCGAGAAGGTGAGCCATCACCGTGAGCCGGTCCGGGCGGTGATCGAGTCGATGACCGGGGCGCGGTTCGTGCATGACACGCTCGAGCAGCTGGGGTGGGATGTGCGGATCGCGGATGCTCAGAAGGTCAAGGGGTTGGCGCCGTTGGCGTGCAAGACCGATCGGATTGACGCGCGGGTGCTGGCGGTGCTCTCGCAGCGTGACCTGGTGCCGGAGATCTGGCTGCCCGATCCGCGGGTCCGTTCAGAGCGCGAGCAGGCGCGGTTCCGGCTGCACCTGGTCAAGCACAAGTCGATGCTCAAGCACCGTATCCACGCAACGCTGATGAGCTTCGGGCATCAGTGCCCGGTCTCAGACCTGTTCGGCGTGGCCGGTCGCGAGCTGCTGGAGAGCTTTCAGATCCCCCAGCCGTGGCGGGAGACAGCAACAGCTACAAACCGGCCGGTGGACGCGCGCGCCGCTTCCGGTTCGATCCGGCTGAGCAAGAGCCGACGTTGGGCTCGAGACCTTGGTCGCGCGTGGCGGGCAGGTCGCCAACCGTGCTGCTGCGCTGTGACCAAACGAGCCACGAGGTGGATCCGCTGGCCGCCGCTACACGCGCCCGCCGTCGGACACACGCAGCCACGCAGCGGAGCGCGCAACGGTCGCCAACCGGGCCCTACCCCTCCACGCCTATAGGAGCCACGCCAGCCTCGCTACCGCTCCGGTTGGAGAAGGGCGACGCCGTCATCCGCTCCCACCGCCGTCTTGATCTCCACCCGTAGCTTCCCCTATTAGCCGAAGGAAAAGTCATGCCGGTTCTGCCGGTTCGGCGAAAGCAGCCGTCTGGCCACTCCGCCGGGCGACCGCACGTTATCGATCACATCGTCAGGGTGTCGGTCGCGCCTACTAGCATGCGCGCTGTCGCTGGTGATAGCATCGGCGCTAGCAAGCTACCCGTGAGGAGTATCTCTGCCATGCCCATGCCCATGCCCATGACACGCACCACGATCAGCTTCACCCGGGAGGGAATGAAGCAGATCCAAAAAGCCGCTAGACGCCAAGGCTCTAGCGTTTCGCAGTTTGTCCGCGAAGCCGCGCTGATGCGCGCAAGGATGGCCACCGACAACAACCCCTACCCGATGCGCGCCCTCGCCGAGGAACTCCGCGCGATCGGCGACATGGGATACGCGCTGGCCGAGAAGGCGCTCAAGGTCGCCGAGGACGAGGCCGAGCGCAAACGCTGAGCCCACCCCGGGAACCGCGATTGATAGGGGCCGCCAACGGCGACGCGGCCAGGCTGCCGCAAACCCTGGCATGCCGACCAAGTCGACGCCAGCCCGCCACATTCTCGGAAGGGACGACCACGAGTAGCGTCGTCTCGGGTGGGACAACGCTGCTTCCGCCCGACGATCCGGAAGTTGACCGCCGGCCTCCTGCCAGCCGCCGACCTTGGCGGTAATGCCAATGGGCCTGCGGCTGGGCGACTCCTCGGTCGCCACTGGAATCGTCCGGTGTGGGAAGGCCCAGGCAGCAAGCCAGTCGTCGGCGATGCGCGGTGTCCGTACGGGGTACGTCTCCGCGCGAGCTGAGGTCAATCCTCGAATACCGCGGCGGAACAGGACGGGCGGTGATATCCGCGTTAACTGCGTCGGATGCACGAGCCGCGCAAGGCTCGTGCTGGTCCTGCTGGGTGACGAGATGGTTTTGTCCAGGCCGCACGTCCTCGCCCGTCGGGAGGCTGGACGGGGGCATTGCCGAACTTTCTTCCCGATGGACGAGAGAAGTGCGCGCTGGCAGAGGCGACTCAACGTCCCGGTGATCGTCGCGGCACTCGCGACTGTGCCGCTATTGGTGCTCGAGCAGAGCCACCATGCCGAACCGCTTCGGACAATCCTCGAGGTCAGCGACTGGATCGTCTGGGGGGTCTTCGCACTTGAGTTGGCGGTGATGCTGGCAGTCGCCCCGTCGGGGTGGGGTTACGTGCGGGCACATCCTCTGCGTGTGACCGTCGTTGTGTTGACGGTGCCATTGCGGTCTGCGGCGTTGCAGTCGCTCAGGGTGCTTCGCCTTCTTCAGCTCAACGGCTGGCGCGGATTGGCCCGCTCGTGCGACGAATGTTCACGCTCGACGGGATCCGCTACGCGGCTGTGCTCTCGGGAGTCGTACTCCTTGGGGGTGCGGAGGCATTCGCGGCAGCGGAGAACGTCTCGCTTGGTACCGGGATCTACTGGGCGCTACAGACGATGACCACGGTGGGATACGGCGACGTTCCCCCGAAGACGCCACTGGGCAAGGTGATCGCGTGCATCCTGATGGTCGTCGGGATCGGATTCTTCGCGTTGATCACGGGCGCGGTCGCGCAACGGTTCCTGGCGACTGAGATCGAAGAAGTGGGGGAGGAGATCGAAGCCAGCGAGGCGGAGATCCTGGAACAGATCGAGGCGCGTGGCCGACAGCTGCAGACCCTTGAAGCGACCGTGCGCCGGCGCGCGCGAGCGCGCGGGCACTGATCCCGGGGGGACTGCTCCAACCGAGCGCGCTGGATGTTGCGACTACACGGTGGCTGGGCGGCGCCGGCGGTGCGCAAAGCGGCAGCCGGCGGCCTGGATGCGGCGCCGCTCTTCTCGCCCACGGGGAACATCCGCGTAGTTGGAGAGCGGGCTGGCTCCGGAGTATCGTCTCCGCAGAGCGGAGTTTGTGAGATCCGCGGGACGACTGAAGATGCGCGTGGCCCGCTCGTTGTGTCGGCCTCGGTACCGGGTTGCCCGGCGCCAGTGTGCCGGTGCCTTGCTGACCTCGCTCATCATCGCCGGGTGCGGGGCGACGGCCCCGACTAAGACGACGGCCTCCGCGACGAACGCCCAGCTCGAGCGAACCGAGCCAGCAGCCGGCCCAACGGCGACCACGACCCGCTCATCCACCGGAACGTCGCCGGCCGCGACGACCGCCCGCCGCCAACCGCCGGCGCAGACTGGGACGGCGCTGGTCGCGCTCGGGGCCCTGCCGGTCAAGGGCCGCGCGCCGAAGACCGGGTATAGCCGGGACCAGTTCGGCGACGGGTGGGCGAGCGTGACGGGGTGTGACACGCGAGATCGGATCCTGGCGCGCGACCTGACTCGGAAGACGTATGTCGCCGCGGACGACTGCCGGATTCAAAGCGGGATTCTGCGCGACCCGTACACGGCGGAGACAATCATGTATGTCCGCGGTGGCGCGTCCGAGGTCGACATCGACCACGTCGTCGCGCTGGGGGACGCGTGGCAAAAGGGGGCTCAGCAGTGGTCGCGAGGCCGCCGCGAGGTGTTCGCCAACGATCCACTCGAACTGCTGGCGGTGAGCTCGAGCGCGAACCGGGCCAAAGGGGACGGTGACGCCGCGACGTGGCTACCGTCCAACAAAAGCTTTCGCTGCGACTACGTCGCCCGCCAGATCGCCGTCAAGCAGAAGTACGGGCTCTGGGTCACGCCTGCCGAGCACGACGCCATGGTGCGCGTTCTGTCGAGGTGCCCGGGACAGAAGCTGCCGACGAGTAGCCTCCAGCCACCTTCCGTCGCATCGACACAACCCGCGGTTCCCGTCCGCCAATCCCAGACGCGCACATCCGGCGCGCCCGCCAACGCGAACTCCGGTCAAGGTCGCGTCTTCGCCAACTGCGCCGCCGTCCGGGCGGCGGGCCTCGCGCCGCTCCGGGCCGGCACCCCCGACTATCGCGCAAACGAGCGACTCGACCGGGACAAGGACGGTCTTGCTTGTGAATAGCGCGCCGCAGCCGCGCCCAGCGAGTTGCCAATGCCGACCGCCGTTTCGACGAGAACCAGCACTCTGGTCAGACTGCCGCTGCCTCGTCAACGAGAAGACCGTCGTGCTGAAGCAGCCCGCGAAACCAGTTCTACGGGCCCATCTGCGTCCTGACTGAACGACTCTTTGCGCTTATCTGTGCAGGCGCCTCGTGTCAAGTAGCCGCCGCAGTTTTCTTGTTGGTTGACGCCTCGTCAGACGCGTTTTCCGGTGTCGTTGTGATCGTGCGCCAGCGGCTGCTTGACGTGAGACAGGCAGTGCCGATGCTGGCGCTGGGGGACAGTGTGCGCGCGGGCGCCCAGGCTTATCTCGGTCCGCGACCTGGGGTTGGCTACCCGGCCGGCGACATGATGGTTGATGGGGTGTTGTTCCCGCTGGGTGAAGCGTTGCGGCCGCTCAGTCTTTGGAGGCCGTCCACGCGAACGTGGCGGCAGCGCAATGCCGGGAGCCGGCCGCGGTGCATCGGTGACATGAGGCGTGGCGCGCACGGAACGTTCTTCTCACGCGGGCGCGAGCGCCTCGTCTCCGAGCTCTCGGAGGGTGTGATAGCTGCGTTTGAGCAGCTTGCGAGCAAGCGTCAGACACGCGCGGTTCCCGCCGAGCCGCTGCGCGGCCTGCTCGTAGTACGGGCGGTCTGGTGAGCCGGGCCGCCGCGCGGCTTGCGCGGCCTCGTACAGCGCCCAGCGCAACGCCGGCGGCCCTTGCCGGGACAGGTGCCCCGGGGCGCGGCGCTTGTCTGAGGCGTGGACGGTGATGTCCATCCCGCCATAGCGGACCGCTTCACGGGAGGAGTGAAACCGGCGCGCGTCGCCGAGCTCGGCGAGGATCACCACGCTCGTCAGCGCACCGATTCCGTAATGCGCGGCCTGCAACGCCCGGCAGCCGGCCTGGCGACGCGCATATGCGCGCAGCTCCTTATCCAGCGGCGCGACGCGAGCGTCGACGGCGTCGATCATCGCGAGCGCGACCGTGATCTGCTCACGCCCCGCGGCCGGCAACGAAAGCTGCTCCAGCCACGCACGGTTCACCGCGGTCAGCAGCCCGGCACGCTTCGGAAACCCGTGGTGGTAGAGCACGGCCTGCATCCGCTGCTGCCACTCGCCGCGCTCATCCACCAGCGTGTGACGCAACCTGACCCGAGCGCGGAGGTCGAGCAGATGGTCCGGCGCGATCCAGCACTCCGGCAGCCGGCCGGCCATCAACAGCTCCCGCAGATGCCTCGAGTCCGCCCGATCGTTCTTCGCGCGCTGCTTGTTCCCCCGCAACGCGCTCGTCTCCGCCGGCTCCGCGAGATGCACCCGGGCGCCGACACGGCGAAGCTCCTCGACCACGAACCGCCAGCCCGTCGTCGCCTCCAACGCCACCTCGAGCTCCCGGCCACCGAACCGCGCCAAGAACCTGCGCACACCCGAACGGTCCGCCGGCACGATCCGACTACGCGACACCTCACCGGTGTCGGTGTCGAGCCACTCAGCGGTGATCTGCGCCCGATGCTGATCAAGGCCCATCACGATCGACATGTCTGACTCCTCATCAAGCCTTGGGCTTCCGCGTCGAACAGCAAACTGTTCGCAGCAACGCGTGCAGCGTCCAGCCCGACCCATCGCATACCGTGGGACACGGTCGGTACCTCCTATTCGAATGGCCGGCGCGCGCGGCTGCTATCCGTGCGGGCCTTCAACCGATGCCGTTCGACGCGGAGGACCGGCCACCTTCAACACCGACCCCACGCCGAACCAGCTCATGCCATCTTTGGGAGGCGCTGCTCCGGTGACTGATTACCAAGCGCAACTCCGCGACGGCGCGGTGCAAGCCGACGGCGGGCAAGCAGACGCTCAGAAGGCGGCGGTCGGCGCAGTTCTGCTTCCACGAAGACTGAGCACTCTCCCCTCCGGCGTAGGCCGCCAGCGACGCTGCTGCTCTCGGGACAGACGGGGCCACACCGCGCCGCACGTCACCCCGTGGTCGACTCCGTCGACTCACGGGACTGCTCCTCGACGCCTCAAGCGGTCACGGCGGCGTGGTGGCCGCTTCGGTGCAAGTTGGTAGCGCGATCACTCGCGTCGCACTGCCACTCAGGGGCTGCGCCGCTCCCGGGACGCCGGTTAGCGCGAAGCCTGAATCGGATGTTCAAACGTGCTTGAGCCTCGTAGCAGCGACACCCGAGGTCACGACAGTGCCCGCTTGAGAGCCGCTTGATCGGTCGGCGCACCGTGCGTCGGAAGCACAAACTCGACGGGTAGCGTAAGCAAAGGCTGCAGCGTCACGAGGATCTGTTCGGCCGGGACCCCCTTGTTGGCCCAGTCGACTGGGAATTCGAAGCCGCGGCCGCGATCAATCAGCGTGTCGCCAGCGACAAGCGCGCGGCACCTTTCGATCCAGAGCACGAGATCGATTGGCTCCATTCCCGGAAACGCCTGGACCCCGATGGGCAAGCGGTCACCCGCAGCAAAGACCTGTACGGCGAGATCCTCGCGCTCAGCCTCCGGCGCGGGCGAGTACACCAACGCGCCGAACCGCTCGACAAGTCTCCGGGTGGCTCGCTCATGCCAGGGGCACGTCAGCACGATCACAACCTCCCGGCTCGCTGCCAGCGCAGCGACCGGGGCGGGCGGATCCGTCGGATCGATCAGTAACAACCGCCCACCATCATCAATCGCGTAGGAGGAGACCTCAGGCCCCCAATCCTCGGTCGCGGCGTCTTCAGGCCCCCACTCCGGATGCGTCGCCTCCCACCACCACAGACCCGGCCGCAACTCTCGCACATCGACATCATATGGCGCCGACCGCAGCACCCGATCCGCGCTGTTCACATCAAGATCCCAGCCGTTTGCGCCGGCGAAGCGAAGCGGTCACGACGTCGACGTCGCGGGCCGGCTGCAGACTGCCGATGTCGGACAACACCGGCCACGCCATCGCCTCACGCCGGCGTGGCTGCTCTCCCCTGCCGGCGGTAGCGCCGCGCCCGCCAAGGCGACGGATGCGCACTGTCGCCGAAGCGCGACGTTGTACGCGTGCGTGGGACAGAAATGGGATTAGACGCGATGGTCCGGCGGACGGCGGGCGCCTAGACCTCGTAGCTCGCGTTGTGGATCGCCGGCCGCATCCCGGGGTGTCGGAGTGTCCGCGCCGCGCACGGCTTATCAAGACGCGAAGCCTGTCGCGACGACTAAGGGTTGCGCGAACACGATGTACAGAACCATCAACGTGATGGCGGTGGCCGTTGCGTCATCGGTGCCGCTCGAGTGTAGGACGAGCGACAGCTCGATTGAGGTCGCGAGTCGGCCTGCGCCGATCGGCTTGGACCGCTCGACTCGTAGCAGCTCGCGCTTAGAGCAATCGACGACGCGCCAGGTGTCGACAAACGGGTTGTGCGTGAGCGTGGATGACTCGTCATCGGACAGCGCAATCGCCCCGCCTAGCCCGAGCCGCCGCGGGTAGTAGGCCGCCGTCACCGCCTGCGCATCAGCAGGTCGAGCGACGAGCGTGCCTGCGACCGACTCGACGCGCCAGACGCCGGCATGGCCGCGTAAGACATGGAGCTCGAGATCCAATTGAGCGACTACAAGGTCGTCCTGGCGCAACTCCCAGACCAACTCGTCGCGCCAAGCAAGCCGCAGACGCGCTCCGACGCACCCGCGCAGAGAGACAAACACTTCCCCGAGCGGGAGCGCCGGCCTGACCAAAGCCGGAACGAGGCTCGGTCGGCTTGCCGGGCGGGCACCGGGAACCTCCCGGCCACCTGGTGTCGATCTTACGATCGGGTGCCGCTGGATTGATACAACGCCGTACCCGTATCCCGTTCAGACCGGAGCGCCGCTACCGGGTGGCACCGGCCGCTCCCGGCCGTAATCCTGCCCTCCCGCTCGCCGGAACAGCGCCAGGGCAACGAACAGCAAACCAAGGCACAAAACCAGGAATTGCGCGGTCCCGCCGAGCAGCGCGAGCCCAACCACCGCGAGCACCACGCCTGCCAACACAAACACCAGCCACCAACGAACGCGCATCATGAACCTACTTTCTGATCCTCGTCGCACCTAAGTCGTGTCACAGCGCTGGCGACCCGGGACCCCCGAACCCGGACCGGCCACGTTGCCGACTCCCCGCCTGGATCGCCGCTTGGCGATCCTGCAGCCCGGCAGTCGCTCGCTCTAATCGGAGCGTCTCGGCCGCCCGGCGCTCCTCCGTTATAGGTCTCCGTTTCCGCAAACGCCACCTGAACCGTCTTCGCGTTCGCATTGTCACTCCTCCCCGGCGCGGGCCGCAGACCTTCGCCACGAGCCAACGCCGGGCCGCGTCGAGCGGATTCCGATCGGCAAACCTTCCCAGCAATCATCCCTCGGCACACGCCGCGGCACACGCACCCATGGTGTCCTATGCGACACCCACATCCCTTTTCGAGCGTCGTGCCTCCTTCGCTCTGACCGCACCTCCACTGTCGCACCCGGCGACGCTCCCTGCCGCGGCCACGCACCTGCGCCACCGTGTCAGCAGGCAGGCTCGGCGAGACCGCGCCGTCGCGAGCCGGCGTCCCCGCCGGCGGGCTTCAACGGCTTCGGTTCAGCGAAGTCCATCTCGCGACGCGATCGTGCGCCCAGGCGACGCCCCGCCCCGATCGGCGTAACCCCTCCGATACCGACACGGTCGCCCGACAGGCGGCCGCCCCACGACCCCGTTCGTGTGGCGTTGCGATCGTCCGGTGCGGGCGCGAGCGGACTGCTCCTGGGTCGCCAATCCGATCGCGAGCTGGAATCCGACGCCGAAGCGAAGGCAGTCATCGGCTCGCACGAGCCCGCGTCATTCGCTCCTGGAATCGCGTCGACGCCCCCGGCGCACCGCTTCTCCCCGACGTCGCGATCCGGGTCGCCGCGGTGACATCCATCTCGGCAATAACCCGCTGATGTGAGGCGTGTTCGCGCACCGCCACCCCAACCCGCCCTGGACTGTCACACCTGAGCGAGCTGCGCCAGCATGCTGCGCTCGGCGGGTGCCGGCCCCCAGAACTGTCGCTGGGCGGCCTTCCCCGCGGTGCGGTAGGCGGCGGCGAGGGGCGGCGTCAACGGATCCCACGCTCCTACGTCGCGGATCCAAGCGCCTTGGTTGTCGCGCCACACGAGTAGATGGGATAGCGCAGAGCCGAGGAAGTGGCCGGCGTGGGTGGTGAGGATGACCAGGGCCAGCGGCTTTGCGCCATCGCCGAGCAGCGGCTGGGCGCTCGGGCCTGCGCCGGCGCGATAGCGGCCGTCGAGTGCGTCGACCGCCCGTTCGAGCTCGCGGTCTTGTGTGGCCGACGCGCCCCGGACCGCAGCGAAGGTGCAGGTAACGAAGCCGCGCGTGAAGATGGGCAAGCGCGCGGCCGGTCCGGCCGCGACCTCGATCTCGAACGTCTGGCCGAACAGACCGCCGCTGCGCAGTGCGGTGAAGCGTCCTCCCGCGCACCCCATGTCAGGCCACCGGGCGGGCGCCTGCAAGAACGCCAGCGCAGCCTCGGGCTGAGGAAGTCGCACCGGGTCATACGTTGCCCAGTGCTGCTGGTCGGGGTCGCGGCGCGGCGCTGTCAGGGCACTCACCGGGGCGCTTCGCAAACGCTGCTCGGGCACGAACGCATGACGGTCCTCGGCAGTCTTGAACGCGATGCCGTGAGCGCGCCGACCGTCATCGACCCACGCGTCCGCGAACCAATCACCCAGCAACTCGCGGCTGCCGGAGCTCAGGGCATCGCCATCGAGGCGTCCACGCTTGCCCAGGCGCCTGCGCCCGAAGGCACGGTGAAAGTCGACGATGTCACGCGCTCCGAGTCGCCGCCCGCCGAGCTGTGACCAGCGAGTGGTGAGGATGCCGTAGGCGAGGCGCAGGTTCCGAAGGTCGCGCGACGCCGGCGGATGCGCGTAGTAGGCAGCGTTGAGGAAGTCCGTGACCCAGCCGGCGGCTGCGGGCGTCCCGATCGACGAACCCGCCATCGCAGCAAATTGCAGGGGGCCCGAGCGCGTCCCCGACGATGCGGTCGAGGCTAGGTCGTCCCCGGCCATCACGGCAAGCCCGCTCGTTCGACGATGGGACCGACCAGGCGCAGCGGCCATTCCTCCTCGGCGCGTGGCGCGTCTCGGGAACCTCTGACCACCGCACTCGGATCGATCATCGATCAAATGTCAGCACACCCGATAACGGTGCCGTCGAGTCGGGGATCGCCGTTCGCCAGCAGGCGACCCCGCAGCAGCTCAACGCGATGCTTCTCCTCCCACGAAACAGGGCAGTCTCGAGTGCCGGCATCGCGGCGCTCGAGACTTCCGCTCCCGGGACAACACCGGCGACGAGCTCTCGCTCGCGACCTCGCTCCTTCCCGTTGCGGCTGAGATCACGCCGATCGCCGATAGCGGGGCTTACGAGAACGCTTGCGGAAAGAGCACGCTACCTTGGCAGACACCCGTATCCTCGTGTGCTTGCGCGAGTGTCGCTGCCGCCGCGAGGCTTGTGGTGCGATCGCCAGGTAGCTCGCCGCGGGGCGCGGCCGGCGCTCAGCCGCGCTCGCCGACGTCCATGTACTCGCGGTCGAGCGCGCCTGTGTACAGCTGGAGCGGCCTGAACGTCGTCTGCTCGGGGTCCTTGACCATCTCGACCCACTGCGCGATCCATCCGGCGCTTCGGGCGAGCGCGAACATCACCGGGAACATCGGCGGCGCTATGCCGAGGGCCTGGTATGTGAGGCCGGAGTACAGATCGAGGTTCGGGTACAGCTGGCGGGAGGTGAAGTACTCGTCGTCGAGCACTTGCTGTTCGAGTTCGTTGGCGATCGCGAACAACGGGTCGGGCCGGCGGTGCTCGTGGAGCTGCTCGAGCTGCCGGCGGAGCACACGCGCCCTCGGGTCGTAGGTCTTGTAGATCCAATGGCCGAAGCCCAGCAGCCGTTCGTTCGCCGACTTGACGCGCGCGAGGAACTCGGGGACTCGGCCTGGCGATCCGATCCGCCTCAGCATCGTCAGCACGTCCTGGGCGGCTCCCCCGCGCATCGGCCCCGACAACGCGGTGACACCGGCGGCGACGGCTGCGTATGGATTCACGTGCGTGGACCCGACCGCGCGCACGGCGGTCGTGGAAGCGTTTTGCTCGTGGTCGGCATGCACCATCAGCAGGACGTCCAGCGCGCGCTCGACCACCGGGTCCGGGGTGTAGCGAAGCTCGCTCATCCGGTACATCATCGACAGCAGGTTCCCTGTGTAGCTGAGATGGTCTTCGGGGTGCACGTACGGCAGCCCCTGTAGGTGGCGGTAGGAGAAGGCTGCCAGGGTCGGCAACTTCGCCAGCAGGCGGACCACCTGCAGCTCCCGGGCATCCTCGTCGTATACCTGGTCGGCGTCGGTGTAGAAGCTGGAGAGTGCACCGACCGACGCGGCCACCATCGCGATCGGCCGCGCGTCATACCTGAATCCCTCGATGAAGCCCTTGACGTTCTCGTGGACGAAGTTGCGGGTGCCGATCTCGTGCAGCCACGACTCGTACTGTCCCGCGGTGGGCAACTCCCCGTTGATCAGCAGATACGCCAGCTCGAGGAAGTTCGAGCGCTCGCACAGCGCCTCGATCCGGTAGCCGCGGTGCTGGAGGATCCCGGCCTCCCCATCGATATGCGTGATCGCGCTGCGACACACGGCCGTGCTCGAAAGGCCCGGGTCGTATAGCGCGAGCCCACCCGCCTGCCGTCCGAGCTCCGAGCTGCGCACCGCGCCGTCGTCGATCGGCAACTCGAACCGCTCCCCCGTGCGGTTGTCGATCACGGTCAGCGTGCTCCGGCTCGCCAATCCGTCGGCCCTGTCGCCCGATCGTTGCTCCACCTCGCCAATCTTGCCCGCACCCATGCGCTGCTCCACTCGCCGTTGATCACATCCCGCCCATCACGATCGCACATCCGGCCTTCAGACCGCGTGCAAAAGACGGCGATCCGCATAAACGTATCGCTGGCCCAGCCCCGCGCCCGGTGTCGACGCCGCTTCAGCCGCCGGCCCGGAGACGACCCGGGATCGGCCCCAACACCCCGGGGATCCGCCCGACGGTTGCGGTCGTCCGGTTGTAGGAGCTGGTCAGGACCGCTGCGGGGGCTTGGTGGTCTTGGAGCGCGGCACCGATCGGCAGGACCGTGTAGTCCGGGTGGCGATCCCACGTCGGGAGATAGGTGATCCCGGTCAGCGCCGCGTGCTTGCCGGTGGCGGTGATGTGGAGGAACACGAGCATCCCGTCCTCGGTCTGCTGCGGGCAACATGATGCGTCCTGGTTGGAGAGGATCTGCCCCTCCCCGAACACGACGAGCTTTCCGTTGACCCGCTCGATCGGCTGCACGACGTGGACGTGCTGGCCGACGATCGCTGTGATGTCCGGGTCCCTCGTCAGCGCTTCGGCGAGCTGCTGCTGGAACGCGCTGGGCGTTGAGACAAACTCGTCGCCCCAGTGGAAGTTGACGATCACGACCTGCGCGCCGCGCTCGCGGGCGAGGCGCGCGGCGTGCTCGACGGCGCTGACGCTCGCAATGTTCACCGACCAAGGGTGCGGCAGCGGGATCCCGTTCGTCATCTCGGTGTAGGCGAGGAACGCAACCTTCACGCCCTTGACGTCGACCATCAGCGTCCTGTTCTGCGCCGCCGATGAGCTGAACGACCCGGTGTGCAGCACCCCCGCGCGATCGAGCGCCAGCCCGGTCTGATCGATCCCGTATTGCCCCTGATCCACGGAATGGTTGGACGCCGTGTCGCACATCTTCCAGCCGGTCTGCTTGATCGCCCGCGCAAGCTGGGTCGGCGTGTTGAACACGGGATAGCCGACCGGGGGCCGCGGCGTCATCGGCGTCTCGATGTGGCAGATCGCCAAGTCGGCCCCCTTGATGTACGGCGCGATCTCCCGAAGCATCGGAGAGAAGTCGTAATGGCCGTGCCCGTCGACGAGCGCCCGGTCCCACACCGGCTGGTGGACGAGAATGTCGCCGTTGACCTCGACCGTCAGCTTCACCGCCAACGCCGTGTTGACGCCACTGCCGGAGGCCGAGGGCAGCACAACCGCGAGCGCGAAGCCGACACCGACGCCAACACCGATCAGCAACCGGATGACACGAGGGCACCATGCGAAGCGGACGATCGAGATCGCCGCATCCTATTCGCCGCCGAGCACGACATTGACGAGATCGATCCCCGCTCGCGCCGCCCGTCCGTCGAGACCGAACGCCGGATCCGCTGCTAGACCGATGCCGCCACAACCCACCTGCGAACCCCGGGGCCGCACATTTATCAGCAGCAGCGCGGCAGTCTGGTCGCTGGCGATTGCTTTGCGCCACTGCCTAGTTGGGCCGTGGCCGGCAACGGTTCCGCTTCCTGTGGCGAGGGCGGCGAGGGTGGCGAAGCGAGCGTTTGCGGGACGAGCCGCCGGCGGATCTGCCTCAGCGCGCCTTCGGGGAAGTCACGATCAAGCTGATGACACACTTCGCCGCCGACGATTGGGCAATGCGCGAGTGGGCGATGTCCCGAACCCGTCGAGGTGACTTACTGAATATGCCGACAACCGGTGCGTTGATCACGGTGCGGGGCGTCACCATCCTCCAGTTGAGACCGGACGGATCGGCCGCACCAGCGACTAGCTGGGAAATGGCGAGGCTGCTCACGTAACCCGGTCGGCGGGGTCCCTGATCAGACGGACCGGCCGTCGATGCGTGTTTAGGTGCCCCCCTGATGCGAGCTCGGCGTCGGTTCCCTAGCGTCTTGGCCGAGCGATAAGCGAGAACCGCGAACCGTTCGTCGGGATCGATCGTAAGGCTCGAAACAGAGCGTATTTCCCAGGCGCGGCGCGCCTCTTAGACCTCAGCGTCCTCACCCGCCATGCAGATTCTCTTCCTCGTATCAGCGCACAACAGCCTGAGCCAGCGCGCCTCGATCGCACTGACCGAGCGCGGCCACGACGTGGCGATCGCGGTGGTCGACTCAGGCTTCGCGATGGAGGCCGCGGTGCAGGTGCACGTTCCGGAGTTGATCGTGTGCCCGTTTCTGAAGACGATGATCCCGGAGTCGATCTGGGCGCGGCATTGCTGCCTGATCGTTCATCCCGGGCCTCGGGGCGATCGCGGCCCGTCGTCGCTGGATTGGGCGATCGAACTCGACAAGCCGAGCTGGGGGGTGACTGTGCTCCAGGCCAACGGCGAGTTCGACGCCGGAGAGGTGTGGGCGACAAACACGTTCAGCATGCGGAGCACGGCCAAGAGCAGCATCTACCGGCACGAGGTTCGTCGCGCGGCGACCGAGGCGATCATCGACGCGGTCGATCGGCTCGTGCTGGTCGGGGGAGCGAAGTCGCCGACGGGTGACACGGCGAGTGTCGCGCTCGGGCCTTGCCTGCCGTTGATGGCCCAGGACGTCCGCGCGATCGAGTGGAAGTCCGACCGGACCGAGCGTGTGCTCCGGAAGATACGCGCGGGTGACGGATCACCCGGCGTGCTCGACACGATCAAGGGCGAGCACTTTCACCTGTTCGGGGGCCATCGCGAGACCATGCTTCGTGGCCGGCCGGGCGAACTGCTGGCACAGCGGGACGGCGCGATCTGCCGAGCAACGGTCGACGGGGCGGTGTGGATAACGCACGTCAAACAGCAGGACCCGGGGAGCGAGAGGCACTTCAAGCTCCCAGCCGTGTGGGCGCTCGCTCGCGCCGGGATCGAGCCCGACGTTCCAGAAATTGGGGTCAGTTTCGACGCCGAGATTCCCGACGGACACACCTACCGCGAGATCGCTTACCACGAGCACGCCGGAGTCGGTTACGTGCGGTTCGCGTTCTACAACGGCGCGATGAGCACGTCCCAATGCGAGTGGCTCCGTGAGGCGTACGCGCACGCTCGCGCGCAGCAGACCAAGGTGATCGTGCTGCTCGGTGGCGATGACTATTTCTCAAACGGCATTCACTTGAACGAGATCGAGGCCGCCGAGTGCCCCGCCGAGGAGTCCTGGCGCAACCTTCAGGCGATCGACGATCTGGTCAAGGACATCGCCACGACCGATTCGCATCTGGTCATCTCAGCGATGGCCGGAGACGCGGCCGCGGGCGGGGTGCCCCTGGCGCTTGCCGCCGATTACGTGCTCGCGCGGGAGGACGTCGTCCTGAACCCTTACTACCAGCACATGGGCGGGCTCTACGGGTCGGAGTACTGGACCTACCTGCTGCCCCGGCGCGTCGGTCCGGCCACAACGGCGCGGCTCACAGGAGCGCCGTTCCGCGCGATCGGCACGAACGAGGCGGTGAAGATCGGATTGCTCGACGCCGCCTTCGGCACAGACCTGGAGGACTTCACGGCGCGCACAACTCGTTTCGCCGTACGGGTCGCACATGACGGGCTCCATCAGACACGCCTCGGAGACAAACGGCGGCGACGAGCGCATGACGAGCACGTCAAGCCCCTCGAGGCATACCGACAGGAGGAGCTGGCCCGCTGCCAGCGGTGCTTCTTCGGCTCTGACTCCGGTTACCACGACGCCCGGCGGCGATTCGTATACAAGCTGCCCGCGAGCGACACCGCCTACGAGCAACCGTCCCGTCTTGCGATCTGAACCACAATCCGCGGTCGTGTTCGGGCCCGACTGCCCTGGCTGCGGCACGCCAATAGACGTCACCGACCGCTTCACGCTCATCGGCGTATCCGCCGCCACCGAGCACATCAAGGTGCGATGCGCAATCGGCCACTGGCACACGAATCCCAACCGACCCGACAGCGCACACCGGTCATGAGGCCGGACGCCATCCCACCTCCCGGGCGCCAAGCTGACGACAAACACCAGACCCGCCACAGTTGAGCGGTCCTATTGTCGCAAGCTGCCGACTTCCCGAATGACCTATGCTTGCTTGACGGGTCCATGCCTGACAGCTGCGAGCACAGGATGCTCTAGTTTGGCGAATGTCAGGGCCGCGATGGCGCGGACCGTTCTCCCTGCTTTCGTGATCCCGAGCGTCTCCCGGCGCGCGCCAGCGGCGATCGAAGCGTGTGGCGTTGCGATCGTCCGGCACCGGCCGTCCCAGACGGCTCGCTTGTCCGACATGGGAGTCCTCCGCCAGGCGCTCCAGCGTGAGGACTGTGCACGTGGCCAAGCAATCGCGGCGCTAGCGGGCGCCCGGACGGCCGAGGCGATCGAGCCCGACGATCGCTATCGGGGCATCGCCCGCCGCAAAGCTACAGACGTCGCGGCATCGAGATGTCGCCAACGCGATCATGCCGGCCAACAGAACGGGAAAGGGAAGCATTCGTTGCGGCGGGACCTGCGTTGCTCGATCCGGCGATTCGAGAGCCTCCCGCGGTCGGCCCGCAGCCGGGGCAGACTGCCTCGGAGCAGGTGTGCCACATGACGTCCTTTGGGAGCGAACAGTCTCAGCGATGCGACTCCTCCAGCGGGGTGGAGGCAGAGAGGAGACACGTTGCTGATTGTCAGGTCATTCCCTAGGTTGTGCCGACTCGTCAATGACACGCAGGTTTTCACCGTAGATGATCACGCCATGCCAATCATTCGCTTCACGACAAGAGCTCCCGGCCGCCTGAGTCCATTGTCGAGCTCCGTCGACGTCGCCGAGACGATGAAGATTGAGGCCGATGAGACCGCAGAGCTTGCCGGCGTAGCGGTCGATGTCTTCCCGCTGGGCAAGCTCCGCGAGGATCTCGTTTGACGCCAGGTACCGGCCCGTATCACTGAGGTCCTGGGCTTCAGCTAGCCGCGCGCGTAGTGTGGCGAGACTTTCGTCGGCAGTAACCGCGTCGAGTAAGTCTAGGTTGTCTCGATAGGTCCACATCCCGGCGAGGTCCCCAGTTGCCTCGCATGTTTCGAGTGCGGCACGCATAAAGGTCCGCGCGCCTCCGATATCTCCAAGGTCGAGCAGCGCTGCCGCCATCTTGCCGCGCGCCTTGGCGAGAAGATCGTCCACGATCGCACCGGCCGACCCTTCGAGCGAGTCGAGCACCGGGCGCAAGGCCTCGATTGCGGCCCCAGAATGGCCTGCAGCGGAGAGCTGGTCAGCCTGCATAAGCGTCATTTGCCATTGTTCGATGGGGTTATCACGACCCTCGCCCCGGAGCCAGGCCATCGGACCTGGTTCGTCTAGCTGTTGGAGTTGTTCGCCGATCCGGAGCAGCGCGGCACCCCAGTCCTCGGCTGCCGCGGCGTCAGAGCGCAGCGAGTCGGGTACGACCGTCCAATCCGGGAATTGGTCGACGATCTCCTGCCGGTGCTGCCTACATAGGACAGCAAGGACGTCCGGTGAGGCCTCGAACAGAGCCTTGCGAAGATCACTCACACGAGCTCCTGCAACGCGAACTCGCGAAGTAGGCCGCCGGCATGAACCGGAAACCCATCAGTCGGGACTGGGAGGCGCTCAGTGTTGCCCGTGTCAGGCTCAGGATCGACACGTACAAGGTTCGCGGTCTCACGATTGAGTTCAACCCGCAGGTAGGGCTTGCCGACCGCGATAAGCGCGGCCACGATCGCGGGACCCGCTAGGCCTCGGTCGAGTCGCTGGTCGGTTCCTACAAGCACCCAAAGCGGCGCGTCGACAGGCCGGGCGTGAAGAGTGCCGCACGGCATCGCACCCACCGGCGCGATGTCCGCGGCCAGCCACGACATTGATCCGACCGACGTGCCCAGTTGGTCCCGGTGCCGCAGCACCCAGCGCGTGAAGTGGATGGCCTCGCCCTCGCAGCTCGCGAGGACGACCACGTGGCAACCATCTCTGGCAAGCTCAAGGAAGGCTGGGGCCGGACTGTGATCCGGCACATCGAGCGAAAGCGCCGCCGTCCAGTCAAGCGAGCGTGGCTGACTGTGCGGCTGCTCCCGCAACGACCGCTCTCCGCTCCGGGGAATGATTGCGATCTGGCCGCCCTCAGCAAGGGGGACCGGGATCACACCGGTCCAGAGCTCGCTCGGGTCGATATGAACCTTCACCGGCGCTCTGATTTTGCGTAGGCCGTCATATACGAGCGGGAAGTCGCGTGGATCTGTGAAGCTGAGGCCGAGTCGGCTCATGCACTCTTCAGGTGACTGGACTCGCATCACCTCTGTGTCCAGCAACGCCCGCCAAACCAGATGCGGCCGGTCCTGCAGCAGCGTCTCAAAGTAATACTCAGTGCGACCCCCTTGTGCAGTGGGACGCTCGGAACCGACCAGCAGGTCTAGTCGACCCATCACCGAATCTGCCACTAGCGACTCTAACGTGCACCATCCGCGCGACAGGTAGTCCTCAGTGTCGTCGAGCAGGACCAAAGTACGGCCGAGAACCTGGAAAGCCGTGAGGTGCTGGAGGCCAGCAACAAAGAGCTCCTCGTCCGAACGAACGCGTGGGGCCTGCGGCAGGCAGCTGTAGTCGTACCAGACATGCATACGGTCGACGAGCATCGCAAGCACGGGCCGGTCCGCCAGCAGCTCCCGCAAGTGCTCAAGGCCCTCGTCGGCGGCGGCGAGACGCACACCGTAGTCGGATAGCTCGCGCTCCAGCGGCGCGATCTCTTCAAGCGCTCGCGCGAGGGTCGTCGCGTCAAGACTGGGGCGGATCACGTTGACCAGCATCGCCTCCGCAAGCTCCGAGCCAGCCGGACCAACTACGAACCCCAACTGCGGGCTCGAGCGCCGCGGCTTGAGAAGACCTCGCTGCCCCGCGACTCGCAGCGCATCGCACAGGTTCCCAACGAGCTGCCAAGCGGCGTACCGAGCCTGGCCACCGTCCGGATCGGGCTCCGTAGGCGTGAGCCAGCGGTGCGACAGAAACGCATAAAAGCACCCCGGCGCCATCTCGTTCGTTAGCGCGCTCCGGCAATCCTGCATACGCGGAAAGACTCCTCCTTGGATCACCCTCCGGAGTGGCAGCCAACGCATGGCGGGAAGCTCAACCCGGAGTCGATGACCAGCCAAGACCGCTTCGTCGTCCTCCCTTGTGTCCTCCGCGATCAGACGCGGCGGCGCCGTGAGCGGGAACGTCCACACGTCCTCTTGAGGACGGCCGGCGCGATCTGTCCACTGCCGCGTGAAATGCAGCAAATCGCTGGTGCTCTCGTACCGAAACCGGCCGTCGTTCGGCAGGTCGAGCGGCCGGTGCCGCAGACGCAGCTGCTCCGCTCGAACCCGGGCGAGGCGCGGATCGATATTGCCCTCGAGCTCACGCGCGCGTAAAACGCGCATCCTCGGAACGGTCTGGAGCGGCGTATGGGTACGAATCGGTACCGCCGCACTCCATCGAAATCCGAGCTCGTCATAGCTCCGCGCGCCGGTCGCGTGCGTGTACGCCAGCGCCTGGCTGGCGATTCCACGGGGTCCAGCTGCCCATATGCGCGCCGGGTCAGCCATCAGCTCCGCGGGTAAGAGGTCGGCGAAGTCGGGTATCTCAGATGCCTCAGCCGGGGCCATCATGCGACCATATGGGGGCAGCGCGTGCCCTGTCCAGCGCCATCCGCTCAGCGACCAAACCCGCGGTAGACGACCCCCGGCCCTTTGGGGCACACACGCGCACTTAGGCCGTATGGACGCATCGAGGGTTTGGCTCTGTTCAGCAATCACCGCGTTACGGCTTTCGCTCCCATCGCCGGGACAATCGACTACCCTCGCCCGCCGACCAATCCGCCCGGGTCGCGTACGCGACGCATCTTCCGGCGCAGCTGGCCTCACCGACGCGCACCGTGGGTAGCCTGCATACGTCCCGCCCGGATCGCCTCTCAGTCTCGCCGCTCTGGAGAAGCAGTGACGCAGCTCGCCACGACCGCGAAGCGACGACTACGTCCGGCACTCACCAGTCCGCCCGCTTGGATCTCGAGGGCCGGCAATCGGAGGAATCCTGATGCGACTTACTCACGCGAAACCTCCCGTGGCGGGGTTAGCATTCCAGTCCTAAGGCCACTACAGGGCCGTTGACTACTCAGGATCGGAGCCGCCGATGACCACGCCTGCCACCATCTCGGAAGGCGCTACCGGGGCCACCGTCAGGTGGCTGCAGTACCTGCTCGTGCGCCGGACGTTGAGCGACGACCAAATCGACGGCATCTTCGGTCCGGTGACCAAATCGGCCGTAGAGGAGTTCCAGCGTGGCGACCATCTCGCTGTCGACGGGATCGTCGGGCCAGCCACCTGGTCGGCACTCGGCGGCGACGGACCGGAGCCACCGACGCTCACCGAAGGATCCCGCGGGACCGTGGTGGAGAAGCTTCAGACGGCACTAAACGAGGGCCGCGGTGATTTCGCGCCGACCTCCAACCCTGTGCTCGCCGTCGACGGCATCTACGGCCCGCAGACCGCCGCCGCCGTGAAGGGGGCGCAACAATCGGGCGGCATCGCAGCGGACGGGATCGTCGGCCTGCAGACCTGGGCGCTTCCGGTACACGCTGCCGGCCAGGTGCTGGCTGATCTCTGCGGCGTTCCCGGCCCCGGCGAGGGATAACGCGCCGCCACGGCTGGCTCGGTCTTCGGTAAGGAACTCGCCCTCAGCAGCCAGCCGGCTCGTTTGGGGCACGACCCAGCGCGATCATCAGCCGGCTCGCGCTCGTTACCGTCACGCGTCGCTTGACGCGTCCCTCCTTGGCTGTCCCCAGGAAGGCGCGCTCGAAGTCCGTCTGGCGCATGTCAAGCCAGTGCGCGATCTCCCCGACGGTCAGATCCGGGTCACGCTCAAGCGCCTCGGCGATCACGGATCGCGTCAAGTGGACAGGGATCGAGTCACACCTCAGACCCCTCAGCTCGCGACGATCTTCCTCCTCCGCGACGAGCACACCTACCAGCTCCGGCGAAAGCCGCAGCCGCTGTGCGGCGACCTCGAGAGTCTCACCCCGCTCAGCGACCAACGACCAGACGAAGCGCCGGCGTTGCACGCACGACGGACACGTCCGACCGGTCGTCGAGCACTTCGGGCAAGACCCTCCTCTTAACGAGAGATCGGTTCGCACCCCTCCCCCAGTCCCGCATCGCCGCGGCCGCCAGGACCATCCGACGCGCCCGCGACAGGAGGCGCTCGACAGCGGCAATCAGCGATACAGCCATGACCCGACTAGGTATGGACCCGCGCTGGCTACATCCCTCACCATCGAGCTCCTACCGCCCTGCCTCACCACAGCGCTCCCGCGTTCCCGTCATGCTCCCCGAACGTCCGATGACTGATCTCAGCGCCGACTACGACCAGCTCGCACGGAACTGGACACATGAGCAGCTCGCCGGTTACTACAACGGAGCGCGGCAACGCGGCGAGCGACTGCCTGAATGCGATCAGGATCATCGGATCGAACGGCCCCTCGCCATGCTGGCGTCCGCCGTTCCCGCGTGCGCGACCCTCAGCGTCGCGATCCACGTCCTCCACCTGCTCCCCGCGACCAGTGACCCCGGCCTCATCGACCAGCTGCTCCGCAACGTGCAGGACAATGGCGCCGTCGTCCTGCACCGATGTCACCGAGCACTCGACCTCGACGGTCGAGCACACGACTACGACGCAGACGAGTGGCTGCCCGCCGTCTACGACATCGCCGCGCCGCTCCTCGAGGCAGCGCGCCTGAACCGCGAGCCGCCGTCGCTCGTGCAGAACGCGCAGGACGCAGTTCGCTGGCTATCGCGTGCGATCGTCGACCTCGACCAGGGCTCGCCCGACGCTGCAGCAGCGATCGTGGACAGCCTCGGGCGGATCCTCGCGCTGGACGTCTTCGCTCACGTCGCAGGCAAGCCCCGCGACGAACTCACCGGGTAATACTCACCGTTCCGAGGCGAATCCACAGACCGCGGTCAACCACGAACGACCCCTTGACAACGAACCAGCGTATGACGGGCTCGGTCTTCGTGATGAGACGCGCTTCTGTCCGAGACCCACAGGTGGTCAATTCTCGGCCGGTAGGTGCGACTGTCACCCGGCGCACCTGGTCCTGGTGTTGACAGGGCGCGGGGCACCACGCGCGCCGTCGGCGAGAGCGTAGGAAACTAGGCGGTGGCTGCCCGACTTGCCGTGAAACCCTGCGGCCAGTTCAGCTCCCGGCTATCAATGTGGGTGCCGCACGCGTGAACATTTGCCAACACCTCGATCTGCGGTGGCGCCCGCCGAACGGATCGTTGTCGGGACACCGAGCTTAGCTCCGACTGGGCGGGGCGCGGAAACCGGTTGCTCTCGCTGCTCGCGGTCACGCTCAGGGTGTCAGCAGTCGCTTCCGATCACGCCGGCGTCGCCCTTCGAGAGCGTCAGCGCGTCGGCCAGGAATGAGTCGTTCACGGCGCCGCTTGGGTGGCGCGCGGTGAGGTGGATGTCGATCCGGTCGGCGCTCCTGCGGGCGGCGTACGGCACGCGGAGCTGCTTGTAGCCGTCGGACGACATCGGCCGGCCGGCGGAAGCCTGTCCGATCAGATCACCGTCGCCAGTGCGCTCGCGGACAGTCAGGCAGGCGACCCTCCCGACGCTCGAGTCGCTGCTCTTGACCCATGCCCCGGCCGTGAAGTGGGCGCCGGCGACCGAGTCCGTGACGGTGTCGGGCGTGTCGTCGATCGCCCAGTCGCCCGACGGCGACGTCGCGCTGACGCGGACGACGTGGCGCCCGTCCGGGGCGTCCGATGCCTGCTCACGCGACAGGTTTGACTGGAACGTTTCCCAGTGCGATAGGTCCTGCTCGAACGATGGATTCACGGTGAGGTTTCCGGCCGGGATCTTGTCGCTCGTATTCACCGCCGTGGCAGCGCTCGTGCTGGATGTGCTCGACTCGCCCGAGCCGCCGTTGAGCGCGACGACCACGACGACCACGAGCGCCACGAGCGCGGCCGCAGCGGCGACGATCGCAACCAGCCTGCGCGACCGTGGCGCGCTCGACACTTGTGGAGGTCGCGGCGCCGACCGCTTCAGTAGTGCGGGCGCCTCGGGAGGCGGAGCCGGCGGCGCGACTACGGTCGCCTCGAGCGCGGTCTGGGCGCGCGTAGACACCCGCCGGCTGTCGTCGGCGGCCATCATCATCAACAGCTCCCGGGCCGCCAGCGCCACGGATGCGTCACTCGCGGTCAGCAACTCGGCGAGCTCCTGGACCGCTCCTTCGCGAACCCCCCCATAGCGATCGTCCGTTCGGGCGACCAGCTCGGGATCGAGCTTCGCCGGAGCCACCAGTGCGCGGTAGGAACTGCGCGCCAGATACAGGACCCCTTCGACGTCGCTCTTGATGCTCGGGGTCTGGTGCGGGGTGCGCTCGCGCACCCGGTCATAGACGTAGTGATACAGGTCGTCGATCGAGACGAGGTGATCCATGTCGAGGTCGGCCTTGCCGGTGCGCAGGCCCTCCACCACGGCCCCGGTAAAGAACGACGGATGACCCTCGCCCGTCAGCTCGTCGCCCTCATAGGCGTACTCCATCGCGTTGGAGGCGGTGATGATCGCCCGGCCCCGCCCCTGCAGCTGGCGCGGCGCGTCCATGTCGGAACCGCCGCGATGGCGCACGCCCGCTGGGAACGAGCCGCTGAAACAGCAGTCCAGCAGCAACACCGTCCGCCGCGATCGGGTCCGGTCGATGCGCTCGTTCAGCCACGCCGCCGGGATCGCGGTGGCGCTCAGCAGGTCCAGATCGGTGTCCGGGGCCGCGAGGTACAGCTCGCCGTTCTCGTCCTTGACGCCGTGGCACGACAGGTGCAGGAGTAGCAGGTCGTTAGGGATGCGGTCGCGGAAGAACAACGCGATCCTCCGCATCAGCTCGGCGTGGCTCTCGTTGAGAGCGAGTTGTACCTCGAAGTCGCCCTTGCTCGGATCGCCCAGCACCTCCGCCAGCGCCTCGGCGTCCGCGGCGGGCGACCGCAGCTGCGCCAGCCGCGGGTCGCTGTAGTTCGCCGTGGCCACGATCAGCGCGTGCCGACTCAGCCGCGAAGTGGTCACGGCGTCCCCAGCCTCATCGTGAATCCGGCGCGTGGCGCGCGAGGAACGACTGGATCAGCTCGCGCTGGTCCTCGGGCGAGACGTTTGAGACCTCGATCGAGTCGCCGTCGATCGTGAGCTTGACGCTGCGGCTCGCGCGTCGCGCGACCCACGACTGGATCGCGGCGACGACCGGGCCGATCGCCGCTCGCCCGGCTGCCACCAGGAGCGTCCCGATCTCGGCGGCCTCGATTCCGCGGGTGCCCGCCGGCGCCGGCCCGCCCTTCGGCGCCCGCACATCGTCGACGTCAAGCTCGAGCAACTCGCGGCGCAGCTGCGACGTTGCATCCCCAAGCTCGGCGGCGTCGGCATCGGCCTCGAGCCGCACTGCGATTGCGATTTCGGACATGACCTCAACGCCCTAAGACGTCCGACGCGATCCTACCGACGAGACCTAAGCGGCGCCAGCGGTTGTCACGGGGCCAGCGGCGCGGGCGACCCGCCAGGTCGCGCCGCCGAGCAGCAACTCGGTCAGCTCCTCGTCGCTGGCCGCCGCGGCGACCGCGGGGCCGGCACGCCCGAACACCGCACGCTCGATGTCGCGGAAGATGCCGATCGTCGCCGGACCCGTAAGGTCCTCTGCCAGCCGCGCGAGCAAGAAGGCCACGCCCGGGTCGGCACGGCGAGGATAGTGGACGAATCGGCGCTTCCTGGCCGACGTCGGCCAGGTCGACGCTCGCCAGGCCACCGTCGGCCGCCCGCGCCACACCGCCTCGCCCTCTCCCCCGAAGCGGATCGGCTTGCCCGCCCCCAAGCGGATCTGCTTTGCGTCCTTCGTCCTCCTCGGTCAGCGCCGCGAAGCGGCATTGATGAAGCCCGGGCAGTTCTGGTAGATCTCGACGAGCGATGCGCCCTTCGTGGGTAACTGCCGCGCGCAGAGGACCCCGTCAGGTGCTTGCGGTCGCGGTCGATCGTCCGCGCCAGGAACGATGCCTCCACGCCGAAGGCGAGCGCCACCGGGTTGAATGGGTGCCCGGCGACGCCGAACGGCCTGGACTTCGTGATCTTGCCGACGTCGGAGGTCGGGGAAGCCTGTCCTTGCTGTCGCCGTAGATGACCGAGGCCGCAAGACGCCCATTAAGCACCATCAGCACGCACTGCCGCAACCTGCGGAACTCGGTCGCGCGGACCGAGCGCGCTGACCCAGCGCCGGCGTCGCGTCAAACGTGACGGTGTCCTGCGCCCGATGGCAAGAGGTGGCTGAAAAGACGCACCGAGCCGCCCGAGGCCCGGCCGCGGGTGACCCCCGGGAGCGCCCGGGCGGTGTGCTGAAAAACTGGATCGATCAGGGATCGCTCCGTGCCGCGCAGGTCGGGGTCCGGCGCGTTCGCCGTCCGGCGCTCCGCTGGACCGCATGCTGGCCGGCGAAGGCATTACACCGGCGACCGGCAAGCAGACACCAACCGATCCTCTTCAGCGATAAGCGCGTCTCCGACGAGGCCGATTCGCGGGATCGCATTCGTCTGCCGGCTGGCGCCCGAGCGACTAGTGCTGCTAGTTCGTGAGACGGGAAGTGAGGTCAGTCGAGTGCGCGTTCCTGCTGCCCATCGAGCCGCCGCGCTGAGAGTCCGAGGTTTGTGAGTGCTATGCGCCGTCGAGATCAGGTAGCGCCTCGATTACGCTGACAGCGGACTGGGTCGGAACGATTCGTGTGAGCCGGAACCCCCCGCGGTGCAGCAGCTTGCCGTATTCCTCAGCGGTCCGCTCCATGCCCCCGCTCAATACGAGCATGTACATGTCGAACATCTTGGCGGGGTGGGGCTCGTCGCCGGGTGGGAGGACCATTTCGACGAGCAGCAGGCGCCCCTCTGGGTCGATCGTCTTGCGACAGTTGCGCAGGATCGCGACGCAGCCGTCATCGTCCCAGTCGTGAACGATGTGCGACATGAGGTACACGTCGCCGCTTGGCAGGGTTGACTCGAAGAAGTCGCCGCCGACCACCTCGCAGCGCTCCGTGACACCGCGTTCGGTGAGCGTCGTGTGGGCCTCGGCGATCACGTCCGGGCGGTCGAACAACACACCACTGACGAACGGATAGCGACCCAGCACCGTCGCCAAAAGGGCTCCCGTCCCGCCGCCCACGTCGACGATCCGATGCACGCCCGAGAAGTCATACGCCTCAGCCACCGCACGCAGCTCGGCGACGGCGAACGCGATCATCGTGCGGTTGAAGTCGGCGCTTTCCTGCGGATGTTGTGTGAGGTACTCGAAAACCGGCATCCCGAAGGCGAGCTGCATCCCGGTCTCCCCGCTCGCCACGACCCGCGGAAATTCCGCTACCGCCCGCGAGACCCACTGCTGGGTCAGGATCAGTTCCCGACCGGCGCTTGGATCACCTGTCCTGAGCGTCGAGCTCAGCGGCGTCAGCGCGAAGCAACGTGGCGACTCCTCGGTAAACACCCCGAAGCCCGTAAGCGACCGCAATAGTCGGTAGAGCGAGGGTTCGTGCAACCCCGTGGCCTGTGCCAGTTCGACGCTCGTCTGCGGCCCGTCGGCGAGCAGATCGGCAACACCCCTCTCGGCCACGACGTACAACATCCACCACAGCCACAACCCGCTCAACATCTCGGCCAGCTGCGCCTCCGGCGGGATCGGCGAGGCCTGGCTGCTCTGTTGCCCATCAACGCTCGCCGTCACTTGCGCCACCCCCTTGAGCGCTGCACTCACGATGTCTCGCAGAGACGCTGCGATAGGTTGGTAACCTACCAGACAAACGCGTGCTCGGCGCGGTCGATCGTGTCGAGCCGTCCGGTTCGGTGCTCGTTAGATGGCGACGATCGAGAACACCGGCGGCAGGCGGGTCGCGACCGTGCTCCAGGTGGCGCCGGCATCACCCGAGCCGAAGATGTCGCCGGAGGTCGCGCCGAAGTAGAGCTGGAGCTGCTCACCCTGTCCGGCGCGGCTGAACGCCTGCCGCAGCACGGTCAGGTAGGCGTGCTCCGCCGGCAGGCCGTACCCCAACGCCGTCCAGCTGGCGCCGGCGTCGCGTGTCTGGTAGACGCGCACCCGGCCGTCGGGGGTAACGCGATCCACGTCGGCGACGAGCGGGATCACGTAGGCGCAGTCCGGATCGGCGGGGTCGACCGCCAGCGGGAAGCCGAAGTCCGACGGGAGTCCACCGCCGCCGATGTCGCTCCAGCTGTCGCCCGCGTCGTCGGAGCGGAACACACCACCGTGGAACTGCATGAACATCCGATCGGGTTGCTTGGGCGCCCGCTCGACGTGGTGCACGCAGCGGCCGGCGTTCTCGTCCTTCAGCGCCTCCGCCGGCAGGTAGCCCGGGTTGAGCCCCTCGTTGCCGCGACGCCAGGTCCGGCCGCCGTCCTCGGTCAGCCACATCCCGGCGGCCGACACGGCGACGGCCAGCCTGTCGGGATCTCCCGGCCAGGTGCAGATCGAGTGCAGGCACAACCCACCACCACCCGGCTGCCATTCCCCGCGCGAGGGCTGCTCCCACAGTCCGGCGTTGATCTGCCAACTCGCTCCGCCGTCGTCGCTCTCGAACAGGACCCCGGGATCTCCCCCGGCATACAGGGTGCCGTCGGCCTCGCCGGGGGCGATCACCCAGATCCGCTCGAGCGCCTGATCGCCCCCTTCGGGCAGCGCGACCCCGTCGGCCTGCTCCCACTCCCCCCGGGATCGTCGTCGGTGTAGAAGATCTTCGGCCCGTAGAACGGCGAGGTCACCGTCGCGAGCAGCCGCCCGCTGCGAGGATCCCGCGTCGCGAAGTCAACCGGCTCGCCCGCAAACGCACGCGTCTTGACCTCAACGCCATCACCTGGATCGCCTTCGAGGAGAAACAGGCCCTTCTTCGTCCCAACCACCAACTCGGTCAACGTCTCACCCTCCTGTTATCGCCGGTACCACCTCGATACGGTCCCCTGACCGCGCCGCCGTCGTCTCGTCCCCGCGCTCGCCGTTGACGAACACATTGATATGGCGGCGGATCCGGCCACGCTCATCGACAATCCATCCGCCGATCTCCGGATAGCGAAGCTCCAGCGCCCGAAGCAGCTCGATGACCGTCCCACCCTCGAGTTCGTGCTCCCCGCGACCGCCCGCGAGCCTGCGCAGCGGTCCCCGAACGCACAGCACCGCCATCGCGGGCATCCTAGAAGCGCTCACGGAAGCTATAGACCGCACCGCCATCCATATCTCATCGGCGCCGTGCCGTTGTCCCCGAGCAGTCCACCACGCCGGACGGCGACGGCTGGCTTCACTCAGAGCGAGTCGTTTTGCACGCCGTGGAATGTCGGGGTACTGTGGTTGGCGGGTCGGATTGCCCGCTGTGTCCCTCGCCTGGCGACCCGCGTCCGTGATCGCGCCGGCGCGGCGTTCATCGAGACTGTGCGGGAAATCGCCGCGCGCCGCGACATCGGACCGAGCACCCGAAATCGATCCGACTAACGGCTCAGGAAGCGTCGCTCGCATGCTCTCGCGGTGGGTGCGCGGGTGGCTTCAGGTTGCTGCACGGATCTCGTTCCGCTCACGGGCAGGCGCCCGATTGGCGCTGGTCAACGCGGTTCGTGAAGCAAAGCCCGCGACCGCCGCGAGGATTTGGGCAAGTTCGTCGTCGGGGCGATTGGGTGGGAGCACGAGGTGGACGGTGTCTGCCCCCGCTGCAAACCACGCGCTTATCGCGTGTTCAGCGCGGTCGTAGGTGCCCATGAGCGTGACCTCGTGCGCGAGGTCCTCTGCTGCGGCGGGCAGTTTTGGGGAGTGAGAGTCATGGGCGGCGTCGATGAGCGCGTTGACACCGCGGGTCATGCCGAGGCGCTGTGAGAGCATCCGGGGATAGAGGGGCCCCATACGGGTGATGTACGTCGAGAGCCACCAGGCCGCAAGCGCTCGAGCGCTAGCCTCATCGGGCCCGAGCGCCACCGGAATGCCAGGCGAAATGCGCGTCGGTGTCGGGACCTCAGACCTGGCCTCGCCTTCCCGCAGGAGTGCCCGTCCGTCCTCGACCCGAGAGCGCGCCCACAGGAACGGCACCCATCCGTCAGCAAGCTCCCCGGCGAGGCGAATCGATCCGTCCGAGAGTGCCGCCAAAACGATGGGCACCGGTGTGGTTGGCACGACGCCGAGCCTGAGCGGCCGCGCGCCGGGAGCTGGATTCGGAAGCCGATCTCCGTTCAAGAGCGCCCGCACGGCGGTCAACGTGTCTCGCAGACGCGTCAGTGGCCGGTCCCACGGAATGCCGTGAAAGCCTTCGGTCAGCGGCGGGCTGCCCGCCCCGATTCCGAGCGAGAAACGGCCTCCGGAGTAGCGCTGGAGACCGGCGGCGCTCAGCGCGATGGTTGCCGGCGTCCGCCCCCAGGCCGAAATCACGGAGGTGCCAAGACCGATCCGCGAAGTCCTCCCGGCAATCTCTGCGAGAAGGACGATCGCGTCGTGAGTCCACCCTTCGGCGACATCGACTCGGTCAAGGCCCAGCGCCTCCGCTTGGCTGGCAAGCCGCATGATCAGATCGGTGCGAGTCTCAAACGGGGTGAACGCCACTCCAACGCCCGTCGGATTGTCGCTGCAGCCCGAAGACGGAGTGTCTTCCTCGATTGCTGTTGGTGTCATTTCGTAGCGTCCTTCGCGTAATGGTTCCGGTTGTCAAGTCGCGTCGTGTTCGATCCTACGATTGGGATGGAGAGGCTCGCATCAGGAGACCCCCTAGTCTTCCCCGCAGCGGCAGAGGCGACCGACCATGAGGTGGATCAGCTATCGCGGACCGTTCGGACTGCTGACGGGACGTCCTGTTCCACACAGTCGGCGCCCCGGTCGACGCCCGCGAGGACTTCCGCTCACACAAGAACGTTGACACGAGCGAGCTCCTGCGCCGTGCCTAGCAGAGCGTGCTTACCTTGTCGTGCGCTGGGCTCGTGCGCGCGGAGGTGCTCGTGCACTAGACGGACCACCGTTGCACCCTCGCCCACGCCGGAGGCTACGCGCTTGATCGAACCCTCGCGCACATCGCCCGCTGCGAATACGCCCGGCATGCTCGTCTCGAGGGGCAACGGCTCGCGATCATGATTCCAATGCAGCTCGGGCTGCTCGAGGAGGTCGCGGCCCGTGATGAGATAACCCTGCGCGTCGCGCGCGATCTCATCTGGAAGCCACTGTGTGTGCGGCTCGCCACCGATCATGATGAACAGCGCGTCGGCGGAGACCTCCTCAATGGTGTCGTTAGCGCGGTCAGCAAGCGTGATGCCCTCGAGCGGGCCGTCGCCCGTGCCGTCGACCACCTCTGTGCGGTAGCGAACGGCCACGTTCGGAGTCGACTCGATGGCGCTTATGAGGTAGCTCGACATCGAGTTCGCGAGGCTGTCGCCGCGAACCAGCAGCGTGACCGCGCGAGCATATCTGGCGAGGTGCAACGCCGCCTGTCCGGCGGAGTTGCCCGCGCCCACGATGAATACGTTCTGGTCCTGCATGGCGCGGCTCTCGCTGACGGCCGCGCCGTAGAAGACGCCCGAACCCACGAGCGCCTCGAGTCGCGGCACACCGAGCCGCCGCCACTCGATTCCGGTCGCGATCACGACTGCGCGCGCTCGTAACTCGGTCCCATCGAGCAGGTGAACGACTCGATCGCCGCCGCGCTCTTCCAGCGCGACCGCGTGTTGAGCAAAGACGATGTGTGCTCCCATCAGCCAGGCTTGCTCGCACGTTCGCTCCATCAGAACACCACCGTTGATGCCGTGGGGAAACCCCGGGTAGTTCCTGATCAGGGGGCTGGTGCCGGCTTGTCCGCCGGAGACCGCCCGTTCGAGCAGAACCGTTTCGAGGCCCTCAGACGCGGCATAGACGGCTGCCGTCAGGCCCGCCGGTCCCGCACCGACAATCGCGACCTCGCACGTGTCAATGTCGTTCTTCACGTTCACGCCGATCGCACGGGCAAGATCGGGCAGGTCCGGATCGATCATCACCTGGCCGTCGTAACGGATAACCACCGGGAGGCGTGTCGCGTCGACACCCGCGTCGTCGCGCAGCCGTCGTCCGTCGTCGCTCTCCGCTGCGTAGAACCCGAATGGCATGCTGAACCGCGTCATGACGTCACGCAATTGCAGCGCTCTAACGTCTCCCTCCGCCGCAACGATCCGAAACTCCTCAAAGCTCGGCTGCTGCCCTCTCCTCCACGAGGAGAGGAACTCGCCCATCGCGCGATACACCGCCTCCTCGTTCGCCCACGGCCGGACGATGTGATACTCGGCACGTCCGAGTGTCATCGCCTGCACCGCCGGACTCGTCGACGAGTAGTCACGATCGACGAGCAGCACGCGCTTCGCCGATGGATGCAATTCGTGCACGCACGCGAGGACGTCAGACTCAGCGTCGTCGACCAACAGCGCCGCTACCGGCACGTCGGCGGCTGCCAGCTCCAGCAGCACGCCAAGCGCCGCCGCCGGCGAGGTCTCGCCCCTCACCGCGAAGTCGTTGCCAAACCGCCGCGACAGATCAGAGAGCAGCACGTCAAGCGAGCTGCGCTCGTGATCGACCACGAACAGCACCGGGAGATTGGAAGCGGAACTTCCCGCCAGCCGTCTGGGGGTCATGAGCGGACGCCATTCTCGCCGCACCGGGCCGTCGGCACCGGCGTGACCCGCCTGCGAAGCCCGGGCTCGGCAACGCGCGGCCGGCGCGGAACACGGAGACGGGCGATCAAGCCGCGTCGCCGCGAGGCCAGCTGGCTCGAGCCTCCGCCCTGAGCGAGCCGTGCCCGCTCGGCGGATCGAGAGAACTCCGCGATCCGCTCCCGGGCGAGCAGGTAATCGAGGCCCCCCGGGCGAGGCCGTCCGTCCGAACCTCGAAGCGCTCCTGTTATCGAGCGCTTCCAGGCCGCTTCGTGAGGCGATGGTGTCATCGTCGCGCGCATTCGATTACGCATCCGCTGCCGACGGCTCGATGTTCTGGTTGAGCCGGAACACGTTCGTCGGGTCGTACTGGTTCTTCAGCGACACGAGACGGGCATAGGTTTCCTCGCCGTATGACGTCCGCGCCGCGTCGCTGTCGCCGAGGAAGTTGACGTACGCACGGCCGGTCGACGCGTCGGACGCCGCGGCGATCACCGTGCGCGCCCACTCCCTGTGGGCCTGCGCCCGCGTCCGGGTCGTGCCAGCCCGTCACGGCGTTGAGCACGAACGGCATCGAGCGCTCCGCGAACGCCGTCGCGGCCTCGGCGACGCGCGCGACCGCACCGCCCATCTGGTGCACGTGGATCTCGCACTGCGGGCCGGGTGCGGCGAGGTGGCAGCTCGCAGAGCCGGTCGATGAGCTCGTCGTCGAGCCGCGCGAGGTTCGTCGCCTTGAAGTAGGCGTGGATCCCCTTCTCCCACAGCGGGTCGATCAGCGTCTGGATCATGTGGTACGGCATCGGGCCGAGCAGATCGGCGATCGGCTCCGCGACCTCGCGGATCGGGCGGACGAGCGCGTCGCCGTCGTCGACCGGGCCGGTCGAGGCGGCGATGAACGCCGCGACCTTCTTGCCGTGCCACTCCTCGGGGATCACCGGCAGCGGCGGCGCGGTCGTGAGGTTGACGAGCGCGGTGATCTCGTCCGGGGCGTCCGCGGCCCAGTCGCGGAACGCGCGCAGGAGGTCGCCGGCGGCCTCGGCCGGGTAGAAGATCGGCCCGGCGTAGACGATCGGCCCGAGCGGATGGAGCTCGAACTCGAACTGCGTGACGATGCCGAAATTGCCGCCGCCGCCGCGCAGCCCCCAGAGCAGGTCGGCGTTCTCGGTCTCGCTCGCGTGGACGAGCCGGCCGTCCGCGGTGACGACGTCGGCCGCGGCGAGGTTGTCGCACGCGAGGCCGAACTTCCGCATCGTCCAGCCGATGCCGCCGCCGAGCGTGAACCCGGCGACGCCGGTGGTCGAGACGAGCCCGCCGGTCGTCGCGAGCCCGTGCGCCTGCGTCTCGTGGTCGACGTCGGCCCAGACCGCGCCGCCGCCGACGGTCGCCCGCCGGGCGGCCGGATCGACGTGGACGTTCGTCATCGGCGAGAGGTCGATCACGATCCCGTCGTCGCAGGTCGAGAACCCGGCGACGCTGTGGCCGCCGCCGCGGACGGCGATCGTCAGGTCGTTGCTGCGCGCGAAGCCGACCGCCGCGATCACGTCGGCGGCGCCGGTGCAGCGGACGACGAGCGCTGGGCGTGCGGCCATCGTGTGCGCCGTTCCAGATCCGGCATGCCTCTGCGTAGCCGTCGTCGCCCGGGGTCACGATCTCTCCCCGGACGGCGTCACGCAGCTCCTGAACTGTTGCTTCCCCGAGGACCGGGGCGATCGTATGGCTCATCTCCGACTCCTTTGTTGTTGACGTGCCGGAGTTCTATGCGGCGCTCATTTGCGCGGACTTAGAGCGCCCTTAGCAAGGTCGCTCAGCCGCTCCTCGGCGTCCGCGACCCCGAGCGCGTCATCCCGCGCCGCATAACGGTCGCGCGCGTCAGCAAGAAGTGCAGACGCCCGCTGCGGCTCGCCGCGGAGCAGTGCGACCTCGGCGAGCCCGGCGAGGGTGTTTGCGATCCAGCGCTCCCGCTGGGTCGGGCCGAGCGACCGCGCGGGCCTCCAGTAGCGCGGCCTCCGCGTCGTCGAGGCTTCCCCGCGCGAACGCAAGGTCGGCCGTCCGCCAGAGGGTGCTTGCGAGCCCCCATCGATCGCCGGCACGCCGAAAGATGTCGCGAGCCTCGGCGAGATGTCGCTCCGCGCTGCGGTAGTCGCCGGCCGTCGTGTCGACCAACCCGAGCCCTGAGAGCGCGAGCCCGAGACCGCGCCGGTCACCCTGTGCGCGGCGCAGCTCGAGCGCCTCCTCGAGAGCTCGGCGGGCCGCGGGAACCGCGCCCTCGGCGAGCTCGAGGTACGCGCGGCGGACGAGCACCGCCGCCTTGCCGGGCTCGTCGTCCGGAGCCCTCGAACCGCGCCGCGCTCTCATCGAGCAGTGCGCGCGCTCGCACAAGGTCGCCGCGCGCGCTGCGCGATCCCGGCCTGGTTGGCGAGGACGTAGCCGACGGCGGCATCGCAGGAGATCTCGACGAACGGCTGCAGCGTGTCCTCGAACACGATGCGCAGCCCAGGCCGGCCGCCGGGCTGAGCTCGTCCGGATCTCCGCGATGTTGACCGGCGAGGGGATCCGCTCGGGCGAGCCGGCGAGCGCTGCCGAACAGGTCGATGCTCCGGGCCACGAGCTCCTCGGCGCGGGCCAGATCCCCGCGGATCCAGTGAGCGACGCCGAGTGAGTAGACGCAGATCGCCTCAGCAGCGGCGAACCCCTCACGCCGCGCGAGCTCGAGCGCCCGCTCGAGCCAGGGCATCGCGACGTCGGCATCGTCGCCCGCGACGCCGAACTCCCCCAGGAGCTGCAGCGCCCGCCACTCGGCGCGCGCGTCGCCGACCTCGGCTGCGACCGCGTAGCTCTCCTCGGCCTGCGCAAGCGACGAGCGCGAGCGCGCCGCTGCGGAAGTCGATCGCCGCCGCGGCGAGCAGCGCCTCGGCCCGAAGCGCCGTGCGCTCCGGGGCGGCGGCGAGCGCCTCGTCGAAGCGCCGCTGCGCCTCGTGGAGGTCGATCCGGCGCAACCAGAACGGCCCCAGCGCGACGCAAAAGCGCAGCGCGTCGCCTGGCGCGCGCCCGAGCAGCGTGTCGAGGCGCGGCGCGCAGGTTCGCGGCGTCGCGGTCCAGGCTGTGGCGAGCCGCGCTCCTGCACGGCCACGCGCGAGCGCCCACCGGGCGTGCCGCTCGGCGAGCGTGGCGGTCTCGCCCGCCTTGTCGAGTCGCTCGCGCGCGTACAGGCGAACGGTCTCCAGCAGGCGGTAGCGGCGCTCGCGGGAGGAGCCCTCGTCGGCGACCACAAGCGACTTCTCGACCAGACGGGCGAGCACGTCGGCGATGCCTGGAACGTCGAGGTCGCCGCCGGCGCACACGCTCTCGACGGCCTCGAGCTCGAAGCCGCCACCGAACGCCGCGAGCCGACGAAACAACGTCCGCTCGTCCGGCTCGAGCAGGTCGTGGCTCCACTGCAGCGTCGCCTTGAGTGTCTGCTGCCGCGTCGGCGACGCATGGCTCCGAGTGCGGAGCACGCGGAAGCGGTCGTCCAGGCGCTCCGCGATCGCCGCCGGACCGAGCGCTCCCACGCGACCGGCGGCGAGCTCGAGCGCGAGCGGCAAGCCGTCGAGGCGAAAGCAGATACGGGCAACGTCCACCGCGTTCTCCTCGTCGAGCACGAAGCCCGGTGCCGCGGCGTACGGCCCGCTCGACGAACAGCCGCACGGCTTCGTAGCGCAGAAGCTCGCGCGGCTCGAGCGTCTGCTCGGGGTCAGGAATGTCGAGCGACGGGACGCGGAACACGACCTCGCCTGGCACGCGCAGCGGCTCGCGGCTCGTCGCGAGGATCGTGAGCTGCGGCGCGGAGCGAAGGAGTGTGTCCGCGAGCCCGGCCGTCGCTGGAAGTAGATGCTCGCAGTTGTCGAGCACGAGCAACAGCGAGCGCGGCGTGAGGTACTCGACCACTGCGTCGAGCGAGCGTCTGCCCGGACAGCGCCCGCACGTCGAGCGCAGCGGCGACCGCATCCAGGACGAGTGCGGCGTCGCGTGAGCGCGCGCGAGCTCGACCAGAGCCGCACCATCCGGGTAGGACGGCTCCACTTCGCGGGCCAGCTCGAGGGCGAGCCGCGTCTTGCCCACACCGCCGGTCCCGGCGAGGCTGAGCAGGCGCGTGTCGCGAAGCAGCGACTTCAGCTCGGCCAGCTCGCGGCCGCGCCCAACGAACGAGCTCGCATCCGCGGGCAGGGAAGCCGGCCGGTCCGCGTCGCCAGAACCGAGCGTCGGCGAGCTCAGCCGCGAGCTCCGCCACCAGCTCCGCAAGCTCCTCGCGCCGTTCCGCCGTCCAGTCGTCGTAGCGGTTCTCCGGCAGCAACTCGCCGCCGTAGACGGAGAGCGCCGCACGGTACGCCGCGGGTGTCCCGGCGCGACGTGCCTCGGCAGCGGCGACCTCCAACCGGTCGACGTCGACGTCCGCCGTGAGCTGGAGCATCTCATCCCGTACCTCGATCGCGCCGCGGTCGAGCGCACGCCGCGCAACGTACACGGCCTGATGGAGGTTGTTCGCCGCCGCGGCCGGATCCCGGTCGCTCCAGAGCGCATCCATCGCCTGCTCGCGATGAAGCCGGTGGCCAGGGGCGAGCGCAAGCAGCTTCACGAGCTCACGCGCCTTCCTCAGCCGCCACGCCGTCTCCGGGACCGGCTCCCCGTTGACGACGACTGCAAACCCGCCGAGAAGAGTCACCGCGATCAACAGCCGGTGTCCCGACGCGAGTTCCAGATCTGGCGATCCAGACGCAGCCGGACCAATCGCCGGCGTGTTCGCCTGGTGTCCAGCAGGCTCGGCCGTCGAACGTGCCGATCGTGTATGAGAAGAAGACGCCGTGTCGCTCGTGTCCCGATCCCGGAGCGGGCTACCTATCAACCGAATCTGCTAGGTATGCAACCTACCAAAGAAATGTCACGCTTTCAGGATTGCGTGATGACGGTCCATTCGGCGATCGCCGCTCAGGCCTCCAAGTCGTCTCCTTACTTGTCAGTGGATCTGACAACCTGCTAGCGTCCCATCGGATGTCAGGCGCATTGACAAGTGCTCCCACGCCGGAGGCGAACCTGGGCTACCTGTTCCGGCTCGCCCACCAACGCTTCCGCGGTGCGCTAGAGGACGCGCTAGAGGACTTTGGGCTCTCGGCGCACCAGTACGTGATCCTCAGCGTGTTCGAGACCAGGCCCGAGCTGTCGACGTCTGAGCTGGCACGGATCACGCAGGTCACCAGACAGACGATGCACACCGCCGTGCTCGAGCTCGAGACCGCCGACCTGATCGAACGCATCCCGAAGAACCAGCGGGTCGTCCTGATCCGCCCGACGAAACGGGGCCGCACGACCCTGGCGGCCGCTACCGACCGTGTCCGGGCGGTCGAGCGGGCCGCGCTCGCCGGCCTCAGCCCCACCCAGGAGCGAGTCGTGCGGGCCTGGCTGGCCAGCGTAGCCGCAAGCACGGCAAGCACTCGACACACCACGGCTGAGTGAAGGAGAAGTCGCATGCCGATCATGACTCTTGAGCAACGAATCCGCAGCGCCGAAGCCGACTTATTCGATACCGTCGGCGCCGAGGTCGACGAGTCCTTTCTCGACCTCGCCAATACCGGTGCGCGCGTCCGGCTGCTCTCACACGGCAGCGGTCCGCCACTGGTTCTGCTCCACGGCGTGTCCCTCAGCGCCGCCGCGTGGGCCCCCCTATTCACCGCACTTAAGGGTTGGCGAGTCCTCGCCGTCGACCTTCCCGGCCACGGACTGTCTGACCCCGACAGTTATCAACGCGGCGAGGTCCGTCCCCGTGCCCGCGAGCTGATCGACGACATCTTCGACGCGCTCGGACTCGACGAGGCGCCAGTCGTCGGCCACTCCCTCGGTGGAATGCTCGCGCTCTGGTACGCGGCCACCGGCACCGAGCGAATCTCGCGGCTGGTCGCGATCGGAGAGCCGGCAGTCGCGCTCCCAGGCGTCCGCGTACGCATGCCACTGTCGCTCCTGACGGTCCGGGGCGTCGGCCAGGCCGTCTTGCGCTCACCCAGCACCCGCCCCGTCTATCGACGCCTCCTTGCCCACGGTCTCGGTCGGGCGGAGGCCAACGCCGCGCCGAATTCCCTGATCGACGCGCTACGCCTGTCCGCCCGTCGCCCCGGGAACGCGAGAACCGTGAGCTCGCTGATGCACGCGATCGACCACTTCCGCCGACCGCGTCCCGAAAGCGTCCTCACTACCGAGGAGCTCCGCGCGATCGCCGTTCCGACGATGTTCATCTGGGGAGCAAACGCCCCATATCTCACCGCCCACCGCGCCCGACCCTCGATCGACCAGCTCCCCAAGGCGACGCTGCACGAGGTGCCCGGCGGACACGGACCTTGGCTCGTGAACACCGAACGTAGCGCGGACCTCATCCAAACCCACCTCACCAGCGCCAGTGCTTCGAGGAACTCATGTGACCGGTGCATCTGACGCGCCAGAATGAGCCGCATGCCTGTTACCCGCTCGCGCCCGCTACGTGACCTGCGGACTTGGTCACCGACCGCTGCCACTTCCGCTGCACCTACGGCACGCCCAAGGAGATCTTCGGCCGCGAGTTCGCGTTCCTCCCCCGCGCCCAACTTTTCACCTTCGAAGAGATCGCGCGGCCTGCCCGAGCGTTCGCCCGCGAAGGGGCTCGAAGATTCGGCTGACCGGAGGCGAGCCGCTGCTGCGCCATAACCTCGAGCAGCTCGTCGCGATACACGCCAACATCGACGGGATCAGCGATGTCGCGGTGACCACCGTCGGGGCGGCGCTCGCAGTCAGAGCGGACTCGCTCAGGGCCGCGGGTCTCTCGCGCGTGACCGCGAGCCTTGACGCGCTCGACGATCGCACGTTCACCGCGATGAACGCGCACGACCGGCACTGCGCTGCTCCGTTATGCCGATTGCGGCAGTGCTGGTCTCGGCGCCGTCGTGACCGCTCCGGTGCTTGCAACTTCGGGATCTTCGGTTGGCAACCCCGAGATTCGGTCTGACGGATCCATCCGCGTGCGGCGCATGCGCGCTTCTGGCTACAAGCGGGTCGCTGGACGTGGCCGGGCCGACACCGGCCTTCGTGCTCGCGTGGGTGTTCGCCGCTGACCGCGCCGGCGGCTAAGGGCGCTCATCGTGGGTCGAAACTCGTTGGCGACGCGGGCGGCCACACGGTCGCCGCTCGCCTCGGTCGGCCCGGCGTGTCGGGCGAGGTCGACGAACACGAAGGTCGGCGCGGGATGAACTGCCCGTCTATCGCCTGCGACGCGTTGCGAGCGAAGCGCCGATGGAGGCCCTGCCGGGCTACCCCACTCGATGATCCCGTTCATGTTCATTTTCATGTGTAGGTGAGGTGATCGAGGCACGGACGGAGGGGCGCCGCTGATCGCGCAGCGGCGCCCCGCGCCGTCTTACTGGTCGGCTCCCAGGTCGATGACCGGCAGGATCACGTCCGGTCACCCCGGAGGCGCCAGAGATCGTGTCGTCACCGGCGAGGGTGTTCGATGTCGAGTGTGTCGTTGGCGGCCTCGGCGCCGGCGATCTGGATCTGGGGGGCCAGGCCGGACACGAGCACGTTGCCCGCTGTCGAGCTGAGATGGACGTGGTCGGCGTGGTCGGTCCCGTTGACGATGACGGTGTCTGGCTGCCCGTCACCCGGGCCGCCGGGCGTCGCGCCCAGATCCACAGCGGTGGTTCGCAGACCCGTGCCGGTGAGATCGTCGACCGTGATCGTGTCCGCGCCGCCGCTGGCGTTGACATCGGCGCTCTCGATCGTGCTGAGGTCCATCGTGACATTGCCGACGTCACGGAACAGGTGCACGTGTGAGCTATCGGCCGACAGCTCCATGCGCTCAGCGACGTTGGAGCCGTCAAACACCAGCGTGTCGCTGCCGGCGCCACCATCGACGGCGTCGCTGCCATCTCCCGGGTCCCAGGTGAAGCGGTCATCGCCGGAGCCAAGCGACGCGGTGTCGCTGCCGCGACCCCCGTCAACCTGATCGTTACCCGGGCCCCCCGATGAGCACGTCATCACCGTCACCACCCCGCAGCACATCATCACCCGAACCACCGTCGAGCGTCAGCGTGGTGAGCCCCGCCAGACCGTTGCTCCCCGTGATCGTGTCGTCGCCGGCGAGTCCCTGCATGTCGAGGTTCTCGACCGCGGTGGTCTCCGTCGGTGACGCCGTCGGCGCGGTGGTACGAACGGCGGTGCCGTCTGCAGCGACGTCGATCGCGTCCGGACCCGCGGTCCCAAGGTAGTTCGACGGTGTCGGTCCCCGGCGCCTCCGTCGATGGTCGACGGCCGCAGGTCCAGAGACAGCGGCGCCGCCATCGATCGTGTCGTCACCGGCGAGGGTGTTCGACGTCGAGTGTGTCGTTGGCGGCCTCGGCACCGGCGATCTGGATCTGGGGGGCCAGGCCGGACACGAGCACGTTGCCCGCTGTCGAGCTGAGATGGACGTGGTCGGCGTGGTCGGTCCCGTTGACGATCACGGTGTCTGGCTGCCCGTCACCCGGGCCGCCGGGCGTCGCGCCCAGATCGACGGCGGTGGTTCGCAGACCCGTGCCGGTGAGATCGTCGACCGTGATCGTGTCCGCGCCGCCGCTGGCGTTGACATCGGCGCTCTCGATCGTGCTGAGGTCCATCGTGACATTACCGACGTCACGGAACAGGTGCACGTGTGAGCTATCGGCCGACATCTCCATGTGCTCAGCGACGTTGGACCCGTCAAACACCAGCGTGTCGCTGCCGGCGCCGCCATCGACGGCGTCGCTTCCATCTCCCGGATCCCAGGTGAAGCGGTCATCGCCGGAGCCAAGCGACGCGGTGTCGCTGCCGCGACCCCCGTCAACCTGATCGTTACCCGGGCCCCCGATGAGCACGTCATCGCCGTCACCACCCCGCAGCACATCATCACCCGAACCACCGTCGATCACGTCGGGCCCGGATCCGCCCAGGAGCGTGTCGTCGCCGGGGCCGCCGTCGAGGGTGATGACGTCGTCGGTGAAAGCCCCCTGACTCTCGTCGACGCGAATCCCGTCGTTCCCCGCGCCGCCTTGAACGTTGATCGCCCCGAAGGTGCTCCGGTCAAAGCTGAAATCGACCGTACCGTCATCGCCCACGTCCAGATCCAGCGCGTTGGGGTTCCCGGGATCCAGTCGCAGCACCAGCGTGTCTGCTCCCGGCGTCCCAGTGATCTGCAGCATCCCATTGTGGACACGAGCCTTGACGGAAGCCGGCTCGCTGGCCAAGGTTTGTTCGGCCGTAAAGCCGCATATCGCGAGGAAGCTGGCACCCGTCGCAAAACCGATCCGAAGCGCCCTCGAGCGAGCGCGACCAACGCGAATGAACATCTCGTTCCTCTCCTGTGGTAGGTCCCGCGACCGGCATTGGCCGTCCGCTGTCGGTGAGTCTGCGATGCGAGCCCGCGCTCGACAATCGGGACCCGACCCTGGACTTTTCGTGCAGAACCCAGGATGCGACCGCCACGCCCTGACCCAATTCCCGCCTTTATGCTGCGAGGGTGGACGGGATCCGGCGGGGCGTAGCGCCAGACGGTGGACGCGAACTGATGAAGTCCCGGACCCGATTCATTGGCGGTGATCTGATCGAGCGCGACGGCGAGCTCGCCGCGCTCGCCGGCGCGTTGGCCGCGCTGGAGGACCGCGTCGGCGGAGTCGTCACCGTGAAGGCGCCGGCCGGACTCGGGAAGACGACGCTGCTGGAGCGGGCGATCGCCGGCGCCACCGGGGCCGGCTATCGGGTTCGCCGCGCCGCCCCCGGCCCGCAGGAGCGTCACTTCGCGTACGGCGTAATGCGCACGCTCCTCGAGGCACCGGTGCATGACGCCGATCAAGCCGAGCGGAGTCGCCTGCTCGATGGCGTCGCCGGGCAGGCCGGAGATCTGCTGCTCAGCGGGACGGTGCCCGGCTCGGACGCAACGACGAGCATCGCCCACAGCATGCTGTGGTTGTGCGCTGCGATCACCGATGGGGGCGCGCCGATGGTGCTCGTCATCGATGATGGCCACTGGGCCGACCGGCCGTCGCTGGAGGTGATCAGTTATCTGGCTCGGCGTGTGAGCGACGTTCCGATGCTTATCGTTCTCGCCTTCAGGCCAGACGTCCCGGGGGCGGCATCGGATCTGCTCACCCTCATCGGCGAGGGGCGGTTCACGTCGTCGCTCGCCCTGCGGCCGCTGACGGCCGGCGGGTCGGCGGAGCTTGTGCGGCGTTCCGCACCGGCGGCCTCGAGGGAGGTCTGCCAGCGCTGTCATGACGCCGCCCACGGGAACCCCTGGCTCGTCGGAGAGCTTGGCCATCAAATCGCCTCCCACGGCCCTGGCTCGCTGAGCTTTCCTGCTGGCCCGCAAACGCCGGTTCGCGCGCTGGCCCGAGACGTCATCGCCCGGCGCCTCGCAGCGCTGTCACAGGGGGACCGCGCCGTCAGCGCGGCCCTGGCAGTGCTCGGCGAACGTGAGCAGGCCCATGTGGTGGCGGCCGTCGCCGGGGTGTCGCTCGATGATGTGAGCGCCGCACGGGACGCTCTCGCGGCGGCCGGGCTGCTCAGCCCCGACAGCCGGGGGCTCGCGCACGCACTGATCGGTGCCGCAATCCTAGAGAGTCTTCCGCACACCGAATCCGAACGGCTCCATCGCGGTGCCGCGCGCACGCTGGCGGCGGATAGGGCGGATAGCGACATTGTCGCCGCGCACCTTCTCCGATGCGCCCCGCACGCTGACCGCGTAGCCGCGGCGGCGCTTTGGGATGCGGCGATCAACGCCACCCGACGCGGCGCACCACACGCCGCCGCGACATATCTGCAGCGGGCGCTCGAGGAGCGAGCGCCCGGTGATGATCGGGGACTGATCCTGGCTGCGCTCGCCGTGGCCACCTTCGACGCGGGCCTGCCCGGGGCGCGTGATCGCCTGCGCGAGGCATTGGCCGAGATCGATGATCACGCCAGCCGGGTCGACCTTCTGACCCGGCTTGCCACGTGGTACGTCCTTGACGCCAACGACGATGAACTGTCCGCGCTCCTCGCCCAAGAGGTCGCCGCCCACCACGGTCCCGATACCCGTCTGGCGTTGGAGGTGGCCGCGTTGGAGATGCTGATCATGATCCCCGACCGTCATGCGGAGCGAGCTGCACGGCTCGCAGAGCTCACAGACGATGACGGCGCCGACCCGATCCTGGAACGTGCCGTGATGGCCCATCGCGCGTGGCTGGCCACCGAGCTCGGCACGCCCGATGCCGCCACGTGCGCTGGGTTCGCACGCCGGGCACTCGATGGCGATCTGCTGCTGCGCGATGCGGGCAGTCGGGCGGGCTTTCACTGCTGCGTGCGGGCGTTGATCTTCACCGACCACTTCGAAGAGGCCGAGGCCGCGATCGTCGCGATGCGTGAGGACCCCGCGGTCCGCGGCTCGCTACGGCTTCTGGCGGGGGCCGCATGGTATGCCGCTGAGCTCGCTCAGCGAACCGGACGGATCGCCGACGCCGAGAACGAGGCACGCCTGGCGCTGGATCTCACTCCAGACGACGTCAACCTGTTCACCGGCGGCGCCATCGAGATCCTCGTGTGGGCGCTCGCCGAGCGCGGGGCCTTCGCCGAAGCTCATACGTTATTGGACGAGCACGGTCTGGCGGACGAGATCGGAGGACAGATCTGGGAAATCGGAATCCTGCATTCCCGGGCTGTCCTCGCGCTCGCCGAGGGCGACTTTCCTCGCGCCCACGACCAGGCCGTCCGCGCGGGCAGACTCCGCATCGGCCAGGGGCGACCCAATCCGGTGTGGACGCCGTGGCGAGCCACGGCGGCGCTGGCCCTCGCCTACCAAGGGAGGCAGGACAAGGCGGCTGCGCTCGCCGGTCAGGAGCTGGCCCTCGCCGAACGTTTTGGGGCCACCGCCGCGATCCTGGCCGCGACGCACGCGGCCGCAGTCGCCGAGGCCGACGACGCCCGGCGAGTAGAGCTCTGCGAGACGGCGCTTGTCCGCGTTGGCGATCCGGGCCCCGTACTCGAGCTCTCACGCGTCCGGCTCGAGCTCGGTCATGCCCTCACGCGGCTGGGGCGGCGCGTGGAAGCGCGCAGCTCGCTGCAGCTGGTCCTGGCCGACGCGGATCGCACCGGCGCGACCCTGGTAGCGGAGCGAGCTCGCCGCGAGTTGGTTGCCACCGGTCTGCGACCCCGGCGCGCTCAGACCGAGGGGATGGCGGCGCTCACCCCCCGCCAGCGTCAGGTCTGTGAGCTGGCGGCCTCCGGGAAAACGAACCGCGCGATCGCCCAGCAGCTGTTCCTGAGCGTCAAGACGGTGGAGACCCACCTCGCCGCTGCGTATGAGAAGCTCGGCGTCGAGACCCGCGAAGCGCTCCTCGGCGTTCTTCACACGCCCGGACACGAGCGTCCGTGAGCTCGCCGGTCTGCTCGAAGCGAGGAGCGGTAGTGCGGCACTCCCGGAGCAGCCAGCAGCCCAAGGAGGACCAGACCCGCCCGTTCATCGACCCGAGTTCCTCTGGCGGTCGGCACGGACCGGGTCGGGCCGGAGGAGCACCGAGCCGACGATCGGGATGATCTCGTCGGTCGGAAGCCCCGCCCGCGACGCATGCTCGCGGATCGCCTCCTCGCGTGTCGCCTCATAGCTGCGGACGGTTCAGACGGCGCCATCGCCCTCGTCCAGGACAACGTAGCTTCGGATAGAGCGGAGTTGTCTCCTTCTCGCTGATGAAAGGGGCAGGCGTCCGGCGGTAAGCTCGCCGCTCTGCCGGAAACGCACTACACGCCGGAAGTGTCCGGCTTCAGTGACACCCCGACAATCGGGGATGGACCCTGATCTTTCGCGGCCCCCCGGACCTCATTCACGCGAGCGGTCCGCAGCGTCTCCACCGGCGCGATCGCCGACGGCAAATCATCATCCTGCACAGGGCGGCCCTCGACGGGCGGTTGACTCAGCGGCCCCCTCGCGGCCTGATCCAGCGGCTCTAGCGCCGTTGAAACCTTGAGGTCACATAACCAAAAGTCCAGGGTCGTACCCCAATTGTCGGTCGGCTCGGCCGCCCCTACGTTGAGGCAGGTAAGTCCAGAACTGCTCACATGAAAGAGGCGACGCGTTCATGCCCAGCCGACGAAAGCACCCGCAGTTATCTATCGAACGTCCCCGCGAGCCGATCGACGCCGCGTCCGCGGTCGCGGGATCCGACCAAACCGCGACCACGACGATCAGCGGTGTGGTCGACCACACGCCAGAGGGCAGGCTCGCTGGAATCGACGATGCTTGGACATCGGAAATCACGATCGGGAGTGTGTGCTGATGGGCCGGAAGGTGCTAATCAATCTCGCGACTGGGCTCGAGGATTCTGAGCGCGTGACCGTGGCGTTTCTTGTCGGTGGTGCGGCGCTTCAGCGAGGCGAAGCGGTGGCGATGTGGCTTACCAAGGAGGCGGTCAGGCTTGCGCTCGCGAGTCACGCCGAGGCGGTCGCCTGCGATGGATGCCCGCCGTTGTCGCGGTTGTTCGAGCAGTACGCGGAGAGCGGCGGCGAGCTCCTGGTCTGCCCGATCTGCTTCACCGCACGCAAGCTCGACGAAGGCGCGATGGTCGCCAACGCGAGCATCGCCGGTGCCACTGCAATGTTCGACTGGCTTGGAGATGAAGATGCGAGGATTTTCAGCTATTGACGTGGTTGCGGTCGCCGTCAATCAGGCTGGTTGCAGGATCATCATGGACGGGTCTCGGGGGGAGAGCAAAACGTGCTGTTTTGGGCCACCGCACGACCCCGGCGAGGGGCACGCCGGATACTTCGCGCGTCGGGGTTCGCAAGGACCGCCGGTCCGCTCGAATGTAAGGCCCGCGACAGGGCGGTTGCCTGATGTAGAGCGGTTCGCTTACGCCTACGGTGGGGCCCCAGAAGCCGGCGCCCGTGGTCGATCGTTTCGTGCCGTGGGTGACGGCACCGGACTCACGTCCGGCCATCTCTACCACCTGAGGAGGCACCCCATGCAGCTCTACGCAATCCTGCGCCGTGACGGCTGGTCGAGCGCCGACAAGCTCGCGGAGGCCGCGGAGCGTTCGCGGCGCGTCGCCGGCGAGGAGATGCCTGACGCTATCCGGTGGATGCGGAGCTATGTCCTCGATGAGGGCGACGGAGCAGTCGCCACCGTCTGTATCTACGAGGCGAGCAGTCCTGACGCGATCCGCCAGCACGCCGCGACCGCTGATCTCCCTGTAACGGAGATCGTCCCCATCCTCGACACGGTGATTGTCACCCCCGAGGAGCAGTCGGGTGCGCCGGCCTCCGCGGTCCGATGACCAGCGGCCGGGGCTGGCCGGGACGATGAGCTCTGCCACGGCGACGGAGGGGATGGAGGCGGCCCTACTGCCCGCGATCGCGGCCCGCTTGTCGGCTGACCATATTGAGGGCGTCTGGGATCGCCATACTGCCGACGGGGTGGTCGGACGCGTGATCAGTCCCCGCTTCATCGGGCGCCGGCCGGAGCTCGATGCTCTGCGGGGCGCCCTCGATCGAGCCCGCAGCAAGGTCGGCTCGGTCATGGTCGTCAGCGGCGAGGCCGGCATGGGCAAGACCCGCCTGCTGGCCAAGCTCTCTGCGCAGGCCCGCCGCGACGGCGCGACCGTCCTGGTTGGCGAGTGCCTTCCGCTCGGCCGTGGCGAGCTCCTGTATGCGCCGATCACGGGGGTCTTGCGATCGCTGATCCGGGATCGCGGCGCCGCGGAGGTGACCGGCCTTGCCCGCGCCGGGATCGACGAGCTCAAGCGGCTGCTCCCTGACCTGCGGCCGGCGGACGCGGAGGCGGCGGACGGCTCTGACGCCTCCAACCCGGTGCCTGGCGGCGGTTCCCAGGCGCGCCTGTTCGAGCAGCTGTTTGCGGTGCTGTCCGCCGTGGCGCGTCAGGCGCCGCTCCTGCTGGTCATCGAGGATGTGCACTGGTCCGACCACGCGACTCGCGATTTTCTGTCCTTCCTCGTGCGGGCCGGACGCGAGGAGCCGATCGCTCTCGCTATCACATACCGGAGTGACGAGGTCACGGGCGGGCACGCCGCGCTTGCGTTCGTGCACGAGCTCGAGCGCGGTAGTGAAGCGGTCCGGGTCGCGCTCGGACCGTTTGGTCGCGCTGAGATTCGCGAGCTCATCGCCGCGATTCGGGAGGAGCCGCCCGACCCCAGACTTCGTCGACCGTATGTTCGAACGGGCCGAGGGCAACCCGTTCTTCACCGAGGAGCTGCTGGTGTTGGTCGACTCGGACGACTCGCCGGTGCCCGAATGTCTCCGACAGGCTCTTCTCCTGCGCCTCGCGGGCGCCGGAGAGGACGTGGCGGCTGTGGTCCGGATGACCTCCATCGCGACCAAGGAGATCGAGCACGAGCTGCTCGAGGCCCTGCTCGAGCTGCCCGATGACCGTTTCGTCGCGGCGGTCCGCGATGCGATGGACCGTCACGTCCTCGTGCACCCGGCGGGGTCAACGAAGTACGCGTTTCGGCATGCGCTGATGTGCGAGGTGGCCTACGCCGAGCTGTTGTCAGTCGAGCGCCGGCAAGCGCATCGCAGGCTGGCCGAGGTCATCGAGCGCGAACCGAACCTCGGGGGGACGCGTGCTGCCACCGCTGCGAAGCTAGCTCACCACTGGTACCTGGGCGGAGACCCTGGTCGTGCCTTTCGCGCGTCGGTCGCGGCGGCGGCCGAGGCGGAGCTCGTCTACGCGCCGGCGGAGGCCCTCGCGCACTACGAGCGAGCGCTCGAGCTATGGGATGCCGTCGCGCCCGACGCCGAGGGGGGCGTCGATCGCGTCGAGCTGTTCGCTCGGGCGTCGGAGGCCGCGAGCCGCGTGGGCGATCACGACCGGGCGATCGAACTCGCCCGGGAGGTCCTGGCCCGCTCCCATCCGGACGATGCGATCGCCACCGCGCTCGCCCATGAGCGACTCGGGCGGCGGCTGTGGATATCAGGCCGCGGGTTGGATGCGCTCCCCGAGTACCGGCAGGCGGTCGAGCTGATGCCCGATGAGCCAACGGCGGAGCGCGCTCGGGTGTTGGGTGCCGAGGCGCACGTTCTGATGCTTTGTCACCGCATACCGGCCGCTGTCGCGCGGAGCGAAGAGGCTTTGGCGCTTGCCCGGGCCACCGGCGCACGAGACGTGGAGGCCAGCGTTCTCAACACCATGGGGGGCAACTTCAGCTACTTGGGCCAGCCTGAGCGCGGTGTCGAGACGACCGCCGCGGCGCGGATGATCGCACGTGAGCTCGTGCTGGTCGACGAGGTCGCACGTAGTTACGTCAACGGCGGCGATGCGCTCGAGCATGCCGGCCGCTTGCAGGAGTCGATCGCGTTGGCCAGCGCCGGGGTTGCGGAATGCGATGAGCGTGGCGACCGGCTACATGGCGACGTCCTGCGCGGAGAGATCGCCGGGCGGCTGCTGCGGTCCGGGAGCTGGGATCGAGCGGCCGCGATGCTCGACGAGCTCCTCCAGAAGGCGCCTTCGGGCATCGCCGCGGGCAACGCGTATGGGCAATTGGCCCTGCTTTGCGCCGAGCGTGGGGACCGCGACGAGGCGCGACGCGCGATCGAGCTCGGCGGGGAACTCGTGCGTCGCTCCGGAGGCTCGATGTGGACGGCGCCTATCGTCGAGGCGCGAGCGGCCCTCGACCTGTGGGATGGACGTCCGCGGGAGGCGTTGCGGGCGGTGGATGCTTTTCTCACCGACGTGTCCGACGCTCAGTCCGTGCTGGCGACGGCTCGTGTCTTTGAGGTGGGCGTGCGGGCCGCGGCCGACCTAACCCTGCCGGGCGCGGCCGAGCAGACCGACGGCGAGACCGCGCGGGCTCGGGCCTGGGCGCTGCTCGCCAGGCTCGATGCGCTCATGGCTTCCCTCGTGAGTGAGCTGCCAGTCCGGATCCGCGCCAGCCGCCAGACCGCCGCCGCAGAAGCAGCCCGGATCGACGGCGCCGATCCCGCGGCGTGGGAGGCGGCCGCGGCGCTGTGGCTCCAGTGCGGCGACGCCCAACGGTTCGCGTACGCGCGTTGGCGCGAGGCAGAGGCGCTGCTGATCGCGGGCGTTGGTCGCGGACCCGCCCAGGACTGCGCCCGTGAGGCCCATGCGATCGCGGTCCGGCTCGGGGCTCGCCCTCTGCGCGACGCCGTCGAGGCGCTGGCCCGCCGTGGCCGGCTCGACCTCGCAGGCCCGGACATCGCTCCCGCCGCTACCTCGAGACTGAAGCGGCTGGAGCTGACGCCGCGAGAGCTCGAGGTGTTTGCGCTCATTGGTGAAGGCATGACAAACCGGGAGATTGGGAACGAGCTGTTCATCGCCGAGAAGACGGCAAGCGTGCACGTGTCACGGATTCTCGCCAAGCTCTCAGTGCCCAACCGAGCGGCGGCCGCCGCCGCCGCCCAACGACTCGGCGTTGAGCGCGTTGCCGCGACAGCGGAGTGACACCTCGCGGGCTAACGGGGCTGGCGTGTTGCTCACTCGGGGCTCACGCCAAGCACAACGTCTAGCCGCGAGTCATATGTCGGTGACAATCCGAGAGCGTTCACGCCGCGGCGCCTTACGCTAGGCGTAAGGCGGCCAGCCGCCGTATGTAAGTGGGTAACCCGCCCGGCGCCGAGGCGGCGCGCCGAACAAGATCTCGTTGCCCGCCGGCAGCTGCGGGCGCGATTCACGCATCGGGCGGCTAAATGGCGCCGGGGACTGGTCACCGCGGAACCTAAGGCCGACAATCAGGCGAATGCCCGATGACAGCGAGTAAGTGAAGACGTAGCGTCCTTGACGTCAACTCTCACCCACGCTTGGAGATAGCCGATGCACCCCGACCTGATGATCGCAATGAGCAAGTGCCACCTTGACGACCTGCTGCGTGACGCCGCCGCGGCGCAGCGTGTGGCTCCGGCGCCGCCGCGGCTAGTGTCGCGTCTGCGTACGCGCCTGCAGTCGTGGCGGACGCGCAGGGTCGCCACGCCCATCACGGACGGGCGAGGAGCACCCCTTGCGACCGCCGCGGAGTGATACGGGTGGTGCCCAACCGGCCATCCACGTCATACCCTCCGACGAGCTCATCCTGGCCAACGGCATCCGGATCCGCGTCCGAGCCGCCATGCCCTCAGACCGAGACCGCCAAGCAGACCTGTTCGCACGTCTGAGCCCAGAAAGCACGCCGCCGACGGTATCTGATCGCCAAGCGCGCGCTGACCGCCAAGGAGCTCGATTATCTGCTCGGGCTCTCTTATTTCACTGCCGCTCCCCACGCCGAGGGGCCACGATCTCGGCTCCAGCATAGCTAGCAGCCACGACTGCTGTCCGACAGCTCGAGCCACGCGATCACCACATACCGTCGTGGCTGCTTCGTCGCCGGAGCAGTCGTGTCTCGATTGGCTCGCGGCAGGCGAATGCGATCGCCCGGGTCGCGAGGTCGATCTCCGTCACTATCGCCGGGCTGCTCGCGTTCTGTTCGCGAGCGGGAGTGGCGCGGGGTTCAGCGCTCGGGACTGGGCACGGCCGTCGAGCGGCTGGCTCGGCGCGGCGCCTCGACGCGAACGGGCACCTTTTCGCTGTCCCGCTGCGGTGCACCGCTGCGACCGGTGTGCCAAGGTATCGCCCGAGGCCCGTGCCTCAGTGGGAGACGGTGGACGTCATCGGGGCGTGCTCGTCTGCGAGCGCCAGCGCGAAGTCGATCACTTCATCGCGGTCACGTTCGCGCCCTCGTCTTTGCGCTTCTGCGGTGGCGCTGGTGCCGAGCCGGGCACGCGCAGCGGCCACGAGCTGAGCATCGGTGTCATTTCGAGGTCCGAGTGTCTCGCGCGCCCAGCGGAAGCCCTCTCGGTCGATGTTGGCTTCAACGCCTGTATCCAATTCGAGCGATGCGCAGTCCTCACCGAGCCCGGCCAATGCCAGCGCGATCCCGGAGCAGACGAGTAACCCGTTGACGGGCATCGCGCGGGCGCGACGCAGTTCTTGGGCGTAGCGGTGTATCGCGGTAGCGAACTCACCGCGCGCCATCGCGATGTCCCCCCAGCAGTCCATCGCGAGCACTGAGATGAACGATCCGTCGAGCCGGGCATCAGCGAGGATCGCCGACAATATCCGGTCGGCTTCGTCCATCCGCCCATGCACGAAGTGCTGGAGCGCGAGCTCGCCGACGAGCAGTCCCCGGAGCTGAGGGTCGTGCCCTACCGCTGGAAGCGCCAGCGACGTTTCCAGCAGGACGGCGGCGCGGTCATCGACGATCGCCGACTGGTAGAGCAGGTGTGCCTGGGCCGCGCGCGTGATCGCTTCGTGCGTGTGATCGGCGAGCATTCGTCTGCACGCCGCCGCTCTGTCGAAAGCCGCGAACGCCTCTTCGACTTTGCCGGTGCTTGCGAGCACCATACCGTGCGCGATGTGCAGCCGGGCCGAAGTGTCGTCGCAGCCGGCGATTGCGACCCGCTCCAGAATGTCCCCGGCGATCGTCGCGAGCCGGTTCGCCAGGTAGTACGGGATTCCGAGCGCCCCGACCAGCCTGCGATGCACGTCGACGTCGTGGCCGGAGCTCCAGCGAATTGCGGCGCCATATTCATCGGCTAGTCCAAGCGTTCGGGCGATCAGCGCGGGCGTGGCAAAGAAGAACTCGTCATCAATCGCCCGCGCTTCCTCGGCGAGCATCACGGCGTGGCGTCGGCGGCGATCCTGCTCTTTCCCTTGCTCGACGAGCAGAGCGTGGGCGTATGCCCGAACCGGTTCGGGCATTGCCAGACGTCCGTCGGCGCCTGTCCGGATCAGGGCGAAGTCGAGCAGCGACGCCGTCGCCTCCCACACGTCGAGTTCATCGGCGAGCATCGTCTCCGTTTGCTCGATCGTCCAGGCGCCGGCGAACACGCCTAGTGCAGCGAGCAGTTGTCGCGCCTCCTCGTCCAGCAGCGAGACGGTGTAATCGAGCGCGGCTCGGAGGCCCCGTTGGCGTGCGGGTAGATCGTGCGGCCCGGATCCGAGCACGTCGAGTCCGCGCTCAAGCGCCCCAAGCAGCCGTCGTGGGCCGCCAATCCGCACACGTCCAGCGGCGAGCTCGAGCGCGAGTGGCAGTCCGTCGAGGCGCCGGCACAGCTCCGTCACGGCAGGGGCATCGCCCGGATCGAGCACGAAGGTAGCGTCCGCCGCTCGCGCTCGCTGGAGGAACAAGGCGGCCGCCGGGACTCGCTCCAAGGCGACAACATCCTGCGCCGCGGCCGACGGCACCTCCAACGGCGCGAGCGCCATCACGACCTCCGAGGCCACCCGAAGCGGCGCCTGACTGGTCACCAACAGCCGCAGCCCCGGCGCTACCTCCAGCAGGCGCGACAGCAACGGCCCGGCGGCGAGCACGTGCTCCATGTTGTCGACGACCAGCAGCAGCTCGCGCCTGGCCAAATAGGAGAGGATCGCGGTCTCAGCGTCACGACCGCCCTCGGTCGAGGCGCCGAGCGCGTCCGCAATCGCCAACGAAACCTCGTCCAACTGCTCAACGGATGACAACCGGGCCACAAACACGCCGTCTTCGAACGCTTCCAGGAGGTCCGCCCCACACGCCAGCGCCAGTCTCGTCTTGCCGCTGCCGCCGACGCCCGTCACGGTCAACAGCCTCACTTCGCCGGTCAACCTCTCCCGCATCTCGCCCAGCTCTCGCTCCCGACCGATCAGGCGGTTCGGCGGCGAAGGAAGGTTCGTCCGAACCCGAGCAAGCGTCCTGGGAGGCGGGAACCGATCGGCTCCCACGCCACCCACCCGGAGATGGAACAGCGGCCGCCCGACCGCGAAGTCCTTGAGGCCGTGCTCACCGAGATCGTCCACCCGAACGGCCGGCACGCACTCGCGAGTGGATGCACTCAACAGCACCTGCCCTCCGTGCGCGGCGGCGCACAGCCGCGCGGCATAGTGCACGTCGACTCCCCAGTAGTCGTTCCCGATGATCCGCGGCGACCCGGTGTGCACCCCCATCCTCACCCGCAGCCGGCCGCCATGGGCCCAGCGGTTAGCGTCGAGCGCCATCTGCGCTGCGGCGGCCGCTTTGACCGCCGCTTCCACATCCGCAAACGCGACGAAGAAAGCGTCGCCCTCGGCGTGGACGACCACACCACAGTGCGCCGACCAGACGGACCTCAGCAGCCGATCGTGTTCGGCCAGAACATCCCCGTAGAGATCCCCGATCTCGTGCAACAACCGCGTCGAGCCCTCTATGTCGGTGAACAGCATCGTCACCGTCCCTCCGGGCAGGTCCCGATCTTCGCTCACAGCCATCATCGCACCGCGGAGAAGCTACCAGCCGACCGACCACCCGCCGGGTACCCAACTCCGCCCGCAGAGCGACGTACCACCGACGACTCACACAATCGCATTTGCCTGCACGCCGGCACAAGTGAGCGCTTCGGCGACGAGGGGACGCCGCGCCGACGACGCCGGATGACTGCTTATCTGTGCAGCGGCCCGGTGTCAAGCTAGGGCTCCCTGATGATGCTGGTTCGTCAGATTCTCGTTGGTTGATTGGTGTGCGCGCGGGCGCCCAGGCTTATCTCGGTCCGCGACCTGGGGTTGGCTCCCGGCCGGTGACATGATGGTTGATGGGGTGTGTTGTTCCCGCTGGGTGGAGCGTTGCGGCCGCTCGGTCTTTGCGGGCCGTCCACGCGGACGTGGCGGCAGCAGTCTGTCGGGAGCTGGCCGCGGTGCATCGGTGATCGTTAGGAGACCAGGCGCGCACGAGGAAGAGCTGTTCAGGCGGGCGCGAGCGCTTCGTCGCCGAGCTCGCGGAGGGTGTGGTAGCTGCGTTTCAGGAGCTTGCGCATCACGCTCAGCAGGGCGCGGTTGTCGCCCAGGCGCTCGGCGGCTTGCCGGTAGTAGGCGTAATCGGGGCTGGTCTTGCGTCTCGCGGTCTGCGCGGCCTCATACAGTGCCCAGCGCAACACGGGCGGTCCTTGTCGGGAGAGGTGCCCGGGCGCGCGGCGTTTGTCGGAGGCGTGGACGGTGATGTCCAGGCCTCCGTAGCGGACCGCTTCGCGTGAGGATGAGAACCGTCGGGGATCGCCGAGCTCGGCGAGGATCACGACGCTCGTCAGCGGGCCGATCCCGTAATGCGCCTGGATCGCCTTGCAACCGGCCTGGCGACGCGAGTAGGAGCGCAACTCCCTCTCGAGCGGCGCGACCCGAACGTCGACGGCGTCGATCATCGCTAGCGCGACCGTGATCTGCTCGAGCGCGGCGCCGGTCAGCGGCAACTGCGCGACCCACACGCGGTTCTCGCCGGTGAGCAGGCCGGCACGCTTCGCCAGCCCGTGGTGATAGAGCACCGCCTGTATCCGTTGCTGCCACTCGCCACGCTCGTCAACGAGCGTGTGACGCAACCTCACCCGTGCGCGAAGATCGAGCAGATGATCAGGCGCGATCCAGCACTCCGGCACCCGGCCGGCCATCAACAGCTCCCGCAGATGCCTGGCGTCCGCCCGGTCGTTCTTCGCGTGCCGCTTGCTCCCACGCAACGCGCTCGTCTGCGCCGCCTCCGCGAGATGAACCTCGGCACCGACACGGCGTAACTCCTCGACCACGAACCTCCACCCGGTCGTTGCCTCCAACGCCACCTCGAGCTCCTGACCCGCAAACCGCGCCAAGAACTTCCGAACGCCCGAGCGGTCCGCCGGCGCGATCCGACCACGCGACACCTCGCCCGTCACGGTATCGACCCACTCCGCGGTGATCTGCGCCCGGTGCTGATCGAGTCCCATCACAATCGCCATACGTCATCCCTCCTCGCGTCGAACCCGCCGCGCGGGCAGCGTTCAGCCCGACCCACCACATACCGTGGACGTCACGGTCGGCCCTTCGTGCTCGATTGACCGGCCGCGCGGCTGGCACCGCGCGCGCCTTCAAGCTCTTTCGACGCGGAGAGCCGGCCGCCTTCACCGGCCGCCACGTCAACTGCTCATGCCAGCTTTGCCAGGCACGCGCTCGTCCGGGTTCGGCCCGTCGAGACGATCGGGATGCGTCGAACGGAGCGGCCGCTGCCCTGTCCGCCGAGACAGCCACGAAGCTGCTGGACGGGCGACGCGAGACGGTACGCGCACATCCGCTCTTCGCCGATCCCAGCCGGGGGCTGTGGCCCGACGGGGTGACTGCCTCAGGGAGGCGTCAGACCGGAGCGCGTGCCCGGTTCGATCAGCAGCGGAAGGCCCGTGCCGTTCTTCAGGGCGCGAGTTGGTAGTGCAGGAGCAGCGTCATCTGGGCGTTGGCGACGCTGGCGATCGGCCCGAACGGGTTGCTGGGGCCGGCGGCGAAGGTGTTGGTGTTCGCCGGCGCTGAGTGTCGAGTTGGGAAGACGAGGACTCCAGCGACGCCCGAGTCGCCGCCACTCAGCAGCCCGAGCCAGTAGGTGCCAGGGCTCAGGTGGAGCTCCTGGGGGAAGAACAGCGGGTAGAGCGTCGGCGCGCTCGTGCGGCGGATCGTCACCGGTTTCGTCGCCGCGACGAGCGCGCCGGGGGCGCCGTTCTGGTCGGCATAGACGATGCCCCGCACCTGCTCTGAGCCGGGAGCGCCCGTCGGCGCCAATGCCAGTCCCAGCCACTGCGCGATCGCGGGCGAGAGCAACGAGTAGTCGTTCACGAGCTTGACGTTCGCGTGAAGGACGGCCGTGTCCGGCCCCTGTTTCAACTGGCCGAGGAAGCTCTGGCACCGTCCGTGCCCCAACCGGATGTGCGGCGCCTGATAATCGAACGGAGAGCCGAGCGCGACGCCGTCGAGACGGTACGCGATCCGATAGAGGCCAGGACCCTGACTCGCGGGGCAGGCGACGTTGAGGTCACGCAGGCCGAGGCCGGTGGGATGCGACAGTGGGTAAGTGGTGCACTCTGCCGTGGCGGCACCCGGCGGTTGGACGCACAGCTGGGCCGACTGGGCGGAATTGGTAGTGGCCAGGAATGTCGAGAACGCCGGCTCGTTCGCCGCCGGCGCGTTCGAGGTCAGGACAACGACGCAGTACGCCTTTCTCACCGGGCCTGCGGCGCGGGTGGCGCACCGGTAGGTGACCGATTCGCCCGCCGTCAGCGGCACGTGCACCGACTCCGGGAGCGTGTTCGCCACCGTATCGACCGTGTCCTTCTCGGCGGAGATGGTCGTTCCCGCGCACGTGTCGGCCGTGGTCCAGATCGTGCCGCGGACGGTGGCCGCCGCGTACCGCCCGCGAGTCGTGAACCGCCCACGGGCCGCCTACGGCCGCTGAGCGCGCTACGGGCCGGGGGTCAGGCGAGCGCGGGAGCCGCGGGCTGTGCGACGCCGATCATCGAGTCGCGCGTGACCAGCGCGGCGAGGTGCTCCTCGCTGAGCTCGTCGGTCCACAGCGGGCGGCGAGGGATCACCAGATAGCGGATATCGGCGGTCGAATCGAGGACGCGAAGTTCGACGTCGTCGCCGATTTGCAGTCCGAACTCCGCGAGTACCCCGCGCGGGTCCGAGACCGCGCGCGAGCGGTACGGCAGGCTCTTGTACCAGGCGGGCGGTGGACCGAGCAGCGCACGCGGATAGCAGGAGCACAGTGTGCAGACGATCATGTGGTGCACGGTTTCGGTGTTCTCGATGGCGACGACTACCGGCGAGGGGCCGGGGTCGAGGCCGAGCTCGAGCGCCGCCGAACGGGCATCGGCCAGCAGCCGCCGCTTGAACTCCGGGTCGACCCACGCCCGCGCGACAAGGCGCGCGCCGTCTGTGGGCGTACGCGAGACGAGCCAGTCGATGCCGGCGCGGATCTCCTCTGGCCGCACGACCCCCTTCTCGACCAGCAGCTCCTCGAGCGCACGGGCGCGCACCGCGGCTGCTGGTTCGTCACCGTTGACGATCGGCGTGTGGTCGTGGTCATGCTCGCTCATTTCGCCTCCTCCAGCCAATGCTCGAAGACGTCGACGTACACGTAGTAGCCCCCGCTAGCGGGGGCGTCGGGCCACAAATCCGACCGCGCGAAGCTGACGAGGTACAACGGCATCTCGGGGAGCCCATCATCGCCGTACGCGCGCGTCTCGGGGTTCCGGAACGTGTCGTGCACGCGCTCAATCCGCCCCGTCTTGCCCTTGATGTAGGACGGCGTGCGATGGTGCCCGCCGTGAGCTCTGGCAGCGACCGTGACCGGCTCGCCAACCCGATACGTCATCCCGCGGCCCTCCGATCGAGCTCACCCGCAGCGAGCACGCCCTTCTCGGTAAGGATCGTCTCCATCGAGAACAGCCAACGCTCATAGTAAGAAGCCCGCTCGTACTCGGCCCGTGGCATGCTCTCGATCCCCCGCCGCAGCTCGTCGACATTCATCACCCCGCAGCCGGCGAGCGCACCGACCAGCGCATCAGTCAGGACCTCCCAATCCTCGAGCGCGTGCTCGCTGCGATCGATCGGCTCGTCGATTGACAGGCCGCCGCGATCGTGGACACCGTGCTCCACGCGCTCGATCCTACCGTCACCGAGCGAGCGAGCCCGTTCGTGGCCAAGTGCTCGTCCGATCGGGATCCGGGAGCAGACGAATGCGATCGCCCCGGGCGGCCGATACGTGACGCGCATATCGCCGGATGCAGGGCGCACCTCGAGGCGTGCAGATCCCATCGATGCCTATGCGCACGCTGGCGTCTCCGCCCGTGACGCGGGTGGCGCCGCAAGCGGGCGCCCAAGTTCGCGCGCGGCGATTCGCGCGATTGGGTTGTCGCGATTCCGCCCGCGACGCTCAGGCTGCCGGTATTGGGGAGAGGCACCGGCGCCTCGCTGTGGAGGCGCTCGCGGATCGCGTCTCGGCGAGAGAGTGCTCGAGGTCGACGGAAGACCCTCTCGGGCTGGCGGACCGTCGTCGAGTTGTGCTATTGACAGTCGGCGGCAGGTGCGGCGCACACGCGGGACCGCCGGAGACCAAGTACCGGCTGGGCCCACCATGGCGCTGACGGACCAAGACTGAATATGTCGAGCTGGGACGTCTCAGTTGCGCGTCTCGGGGGGAGTGACGTCCGCGCTCATCGCTGGATGGCGTCTATCACTCTCGCCCATGAGCGCGTGAGTCAGCTGCTGCCGAGAGCGGATCTCGAGTTTCTTGAACGCACCATTAAGGTGGAACTCGGTAGTGCGGACTGTGACGAATAGCGCGTCCGCGATCTCGCGGTTGCTCAGGCCCTGCGCTGCGAGCTCGGCCGTTTGACGTTCGCTGGGGGTGAGCGCGGCGGGGCCCCGGGTCGCCAAGCGGCGAGGTCGGGCCCCGGTGGATCGTAGTTCGCGGAGGGCGTGGGCTTCAAGGGCGGTGGCTCCGCAGGCGTGCGCTATGTCAACGGCGCTACCGAGGGCCTCACGAGCCCCGTCACGGTCGCCGCGGTGGCGCAGCGCGCTGCCCAGCTTCCAAAGCGAGTGGGCGTAAGCGAGCCGGGCCGGGGACGCTTGGAGCACCGCTTCGGCCTCACGCAAACGGTCCAGCCCCGTGTCACCTCCTTGGATCGCGCCGGCCGCGGTCAGGGCTGTCCCGAGTGCCCGTGGCGCGCCGAAGCGACGAGCCAGCCGGACCTCGTCCTCGGCGAACGCGAGTGCCTCGTCGCGACGGCCGAGCTCGGTGAGGGCGCGCGCGGCCAGCGAGCGCCAATCGAGCAACGCGGGGTTCGGCTCGCCCATGATCTCCTGGCGGCGCCCGACCTCCAGCAGGTCTTCGAGCGCCGCGGCCGGCTCGCCTTGCGCCAGCCGAAGCCCACCGCGTGAGTGCAGAAGCATCGTCAGCGGATAGGAGCTCCCGACTGAGGTGGGCGGGCCAGTCACGCCACCCTCGGTGACGCTGCTGTCGGCCGCTCGCAGGTCGCCGCGTTCGACCAGCACCTTGGCGAGGATCGACGCGGTCGAGGGGAGGCCGACCCGCCACCCCGTGCGGGTCGTCTGCAGAGAGGCTTCCGCGTCGGCCTGAGCTGACTGGAGGGCGCCGAGGCGGTAGTGGATTTCGGAGCGGAACGCCAGAGCGACCGCCTCGGAGACGACCGCGCCGTGTTCGCGGGCTTGCTCGACCACGGTATCGAGGACCTGCATTCCGAACTCGAACTGATCGGCGACCAGCAGGCAGCGGCTGGCCGTGTAAACGTTGTAGTCAGTGGTCGGCGTGTTCTGGGAAACGAGGGCTGTGAGCGCTCGCTTCGTCAGCTCGGCCGTCAGCGCAGCCGAATCCCCCGCCATCGCTTCTTCGGCGGCGGCCGCACATAACTCGACACCGCCGTCGAACAGGCCAGCTCGGACTCCGTCGCGGATTCGACCCGCCGTCGCCAGCGACCGCTGCCGGGTTGCGAGATCGAAGCGCGCCACGTTGACGAGATGCCCTTCGATCCGCGCGAGCAGCGCCGGGTCGGCGTCCTGACTTTCGGCGAGCGCTCGCTCGAGAACCTGGACACCCTCGAGTGAGCGACCGTCGATGCCCAGGATCCCGGATAGCAGCAGCGCTCCGTGGAGCCGCCGTTCCGGGTCTTGGATCGCTTCGATTCCTCGCGCGAGGTGGTCGGCGGCAGGCCCTGGATCAAGCGTCATGGCTTCTGCCTCGCCCAGCTCCAGCATCACCTCGGGCCGCATCTTCTCGGGCGGTGGCTCCTGGAGCGCTCGGCGCAAGTACGTGACGGCCGCCTCCGGCGCGCCGCGCCGCCTAGCCTCGCGCGCCGCGGCACGGAGGTGCTCGCACGCACTCGCCTGCCCGCGCGGCTCTGATGCCAACAGGTGTGCCGCTACCCGCTCTGGCGAGACGTCCTCCGCTGCGAGCAACAACGCGGCACGTTCGTGGGCGCGACTGCGTTCGCTAAGCGGCAGATGCTGGTAAACGGCGCTGCGGATCAGCGGATGCACGAAGCGCAGCGGACGCTCGGATGCGAACATCCCCGCCGCGGTCAGCGCGTCGACGCCCGTCCCGGCTTCTGCGTGGTCGAGCCCAGCGGCCCGCGCCGCGTGCCGGAACGCTGCACCGTCTCCGAGCACCGCGACCGCGTGCGCGAGCTTCCAGGCGGGAGACGGTAAGCGGTCGATCCGAGCCCGAACTGCCGCGGCGACGCCATGCGGCACGAGATTAATCACTTCGGCTGGCTTGGTCGGGCCGGCATCGCGCAGTGCTTCGGCCAGCGCCCGTAGGAAAAACGGATTCCCGCCGGAGGCAGCGAAGCATGCATCGCATACACCGTCGGTCGCGTCTGGCACGGCCGCACGCACGACCTGTCTCGCCGCGCGCTCACCGAGCGCAACCGGGCGCAGCACGGTCACATCATCATCGAACAGGACCGGCCGCTCGCTCGCGCCTCCCGGCTCCGCGGCAGGTCGAGAAGCGACCATCAGCATCAGCGGCAGCGCCTCGAGGCGGCGAGCCAGATACGACAGGAATCGCAGCGATGCTGGGTCCGCCCAATGCAGATCATCGACCAACACGACGAGCGGCGAACGGCGAGCGACGTTGACCGTCAACCAGTACAGGGAGTTCAGGATCACGTACCCGGCGTCCGGGCCGCTGGGTACCGGAGCGGACCGACCCGGCAGGTCGACGCCGAGCAGACCCGCCGCCAGCTGAGCCCGGCCGGTAAACGCCTCCTCGAACGCCTCGTCCTGGTCAATCGGCGCCTCGAACAGCTGCCGCACTACACCAAAGCCGAAATCGCGCTCGATCTCGGCGCCGCGGGCGGTGAGCGCCGAAAGCCCAAGCTCGAGCGCGATCAGACGAGTAGCGCGTATGAGCGCCGTCTTGCCGATTCCCGCCGGCCCTTCGACCAGCACCACGGACCCACGGCCGCGGATCGCGTCCCGCGCGTGCATCGTGATCGCGTCAACTTCCGCCTGGCGATCGAGCAGGAGGTCGAACATCGCCTGCATGATCGCCGATCGCGGTCGGCGTGGCAGCCAATATTTCGGTCAATCAGCGAGCCGCGAAATACGTCCCTCGCGTAATGCCCCCGGGGGAGCTGAGCGAGTACTTGAGGCGCAGTATCGAGCGCCCGCGGTGGACGGGGATCGTGATCGATCGCGGCCTGCGGTCGACCGCGTGGCGCCCGCCCGCAATCGTGAGCACGGCCGGAACCGTTGACGCGACCACGATCCGCACCCGCCGCGCCTTGGGCGCGACGCGCGTGGGGGCACGGGCGACGAGGAAGGCGGGCACCAGAGCGAGGACCTTCACGCCGACCCGCGCCGGCGACGAGCGAGCGTGGCCATCGGTGGCGACGAGCCGGATCGAGTTGACCTTGGTCGGTAGCGCCTGGACGGCCAGGAACTCGCCCCGCCCGAGCAGCCGGGCGCCGGCGTACCACTTCAGATGGTGGCCGGTGAGCTGGCGGCCGGCGTCGTCGAACGCGACACCTCGTAGGAGCAGCGTTGTATCCGCTCGCACGCGTCCGCCGCGCCCGGCGCCCTCGATGCGGACGAGCGGTGGCGCGCCGGTGGCGTGCAGCCGCGCCGATGTCGCCGTCGCGACATCGAACCCGTCGCTGACCCGGACACGCAGTCTCGCGTTGCCGGAGGCGCTCAGCGCCCGGCTCGGCACTCGCACGGAGTTGCCGCTCAGATCACCTGCCACGACCTTCCAATCCCGCCCGCCGTCGGCCGAGTAGTCGACGGTGGCGGTAAGACGATCGCCGTCGGCGTCTCGCGCGGACCACCGCACAAGCGTCGTCGCGGTGCGGCCCACACGTGACCCTCGACGCGGGCTGAGGATCGTGGCGGTCGGAGGGTGCGCGCTGCGGACCCGGCGCGTGACCTCGACGCCACCGGCGCTCACGACCACGGCGGCCGTGGAGGGAACGAACGGCAGTGTGGCCTCGAGCAGCATCCCGGGGTCCTCGCCGTCGATGTGAATCTCGTCGGTGGCCGGAACGACGGTGGCGAGCGTGCCGCCGGCGGCGTCACGCAGCTCGAAGCGATATGGGCTCCCGGTGGTCGGGCCCGTGGGCGTTTGTTGTCCAGGCTCGATATCGAAGAGCGACGTCTTGCCCCCTGGATCCACGGTGGCAATCACGCGCAGCGGCACGCCGCCAGCGGCGCTGGCGTCGACGGCTGCCGGAAGCGCCTGCGGCGGAGGGCTGAAGGCCACGAGCCGGTTCCAGTTTGGGACCGAGATCCAGGCGTCCTGCCGATTCCCAGGGGCAGGCGTCTCGTTGTTGTTCGCGCAGTAGGACATGAAGTCGTAGTACTCGTTGCCCGGGGTCTCCACGAGCGCGAGCGGCAGCGATCCGGTCTTGAAGATGTCCCAGTTCCGACGGTCGAGCCCGACTCCCTGGATCCGACCCTTGTTGTCCGGCGGCCACGGTTCCCCGAGCTGTTTGTTTGAGTTACCGCCGCAGTCCGCGGTCCCGTCGGGGTGCGGACCGGTGCACTGGTTCGGTGGCGGTGGGTTAGTGAACAGCGAGTTGCATCCCGGGCCGGAGCCGGTGTCGGCGTGCGGGAGCCCGAGCCCGTGCCCGATCTCGTGCATCGCGCTGGTCAGCGGTCTGTCATCCCGCACAATCGAGACTGGCCGGTTGCCGCTGTAGAGGACCCTCTTGATGTCGGTGTTACCGCCGAGGCTGGGCGTCCCGTCGATGAACACGCCGATCGGGTACACGTTGTTGTCGACATGATCGTCGCTGGCTCGCTGGTCCACCGCCGCGGTGGCCTGCACCGTGTTGTCGCCATCGATCGCCAGCGGAGCGGCGTACGGAGCGATCTGAACGTTGACCGGGAGCACGGTCTGCGCGTCCCCGAACACCTGCTCTACGGTCTTCGGGGTCTGGGCGCCACCCACTGTCAGGGGAATCGGGTGGAGCGCCACGGTCGCGGTCGTTACGAACGGCACGCCCACGAGCGTGAAGGTATTTGCTTGGCAACCCGCGCACTGAAGGGGCGCACCCAGCCCCATGGGAGGGCTGACGGTCGCCCGGAAGCTGAGCGCTCTATGCAGGGTCTCCTGCCAGGGGATGAGGAAGTTGAACGAGGCGCCGGCATTTGCGCGCTCGCTCAGGCTGACGCACGCACCGCAACCCGGCTGGCCCAGCGCGGCGGGCGTACTGTCCGGCGCCAGCGTCGAGATCCGATTCCCGTTTGTGTCGAAGACCTCGAGGCGCGCATTGGCGCCCGCCAGGCTCGAAAGGCCGGCCGGCTGGGTGAAGTTCGCGAACACGCGCACGACGGTGAACTTCCCGGCCGCCATCGTGACACCCTGGTACGCGGCCTGGCCCGGTGTGCTCGTGTTCGTCTGGTCGCGGCTGGGTAGCGTGCCCGCGCAGTTGCAGCTGCTCATCTGGATTCCCTGGGTGACCTCAATACCGGTCACGCGGATATCGACCGTCTCATTAACGAGGCGCGGCCCCAGCGCCGGGCTCAACACCTTCGACGGGCTCGTGGCCTGGGCCGACCCGGCGGCGTTCGAAGTCGCGACGACGCACCGGAACAGCCAGCTCTCGGTGGCGAGAGCGAACGCCGACCCCGCGCTGGGCCGATAGGTCGGGCCCGTCGCCACCGTCTCGATCCGGTAGCCGCCGAAGTAGCTACTGTCGGGCGTCAGCCGCTGCCAGGTGAAGCTGAATGTTGTCACGTTGCCGTTGAGATCGATGGTGCCCTGCGCACCCACCCAGGTACCGGGCGAGCAGGTGTAGGTGTTCGGACTGCCCGACACGGCGACGATCGAGGGCAGCGTGACGTTGCGTGGCGGCGATTGCACTCCTGGCGGAGGGGGACCCCCACCCCCTCCTGGCGGCATTGGACTGGCGGTCACCGTGTAGCTGCTCGTCGTCGTCTTGGTCTGCCCATCGAGGTCGGTCGCCGTGACCGCAAACGTGTGTGCCCCGACGGTCGAGGTGTCGATCGGGGTACCGTTGGGCACTGGAGCGGAACAGCCGGCGGCGCCGGGCTTCAGCACCCCACCGCTCGAGCCGGGCGAGCACGAATAACTCGCGGTAATGACGGTGCTGAGCGCGTACGTCGCGCCATCCGCCGGGGTCGTGACAGCCGCCGATGGTAGTCCGGCGGGCTGGACCGCGATTGCGGACGGGCCGTTGCCGGCGGCGACGGTCGGAGTGGCTTTTGGCGTGAGCGCGCCGCCGGGACCCACGTCGTATTGGGAGACGCCGCCCGGTCCGCTCGTCACCTGCTCGTTGGTCACGTACACGCTGCTGCTGTCAGGAGTGACCACCACGGCGCTCGGGCCGTTGCCGGTGTCCACGGTCGGCGTGGCCTTGAGCGTGAGCGCGCCGCCCGCCCCGACGTCGTACTGGGACAGCGCCCCCGCCCCGCTCGAATCTACATTCGTGACGTAAACGCTCGAGCCGTCGGGGGTGACCGCGATCGCATACGAGCCGGTCAGGGCGTTCACGAGGGGAGTCGCCTTCGGCGTGAGCGCGCCGCCGGCGCCAACGTCGTACTGAGAGACCCCGCCCGATCTGTTCGCGACGTAGACGCTCTTGCCGTCCGGGCTGACGGCGATCCCACTCGGGCTGTCGCCGGTGTCGACGGTGGGAGTCGCTTTTGGCGTGAGCGCGCCGCCGGCGCCGACGTCGTACTGGGAGACGCCGCCAGGTCCATGCGTGGCGACGTTCGTGACGTAGACGCTCGCGCCGTCCGGGCTGACCGCAATTTCGAACGGTTCGTTGCCGGCGCTCACCGTCGGAGTCGCCTTGGCCGTGAGCGCCCCGTTGGCGCCGACGTCGTACTGGGAGACGCCACCCGCCCCGGTTCCGTTGGCTACGTATACGCTCTTGCCGTCCGGGCTGACCGCGAGCCCCTGCGCGAGGGATCCCGTGTTCGTCACCGTCGCGGGCACCTTCGGTGACAACCCGCCGGTCGCTTCGACGTCGAACTGCGAAATGTCATCCGTGAAGTGGTTGGTGACATAGACGCTCTTGCCGTCGGGACTGGCGGCGATCCCGAACGGACCAGTCCCGGCGCCGATAGTCGGGATTGCCTTGGGTGTCAACGCTCCGCGGGCGCCGATGTCGTACTGCGAAATGTTGCTGCTCCCGACGTTGGCAACGTAAGCACTGCTCGCCGCTCGGGCCACCCCGCCCGCCTGCGCGAGCGCAAACAGCGCCGGCACCAACACTCCGAGCGTCCTGGCGGCTCTCCTGATGATGGAACGGTCGCGTCGTCGTCGAGCCTTCGCTGCGTTCACCTTCGCTGCCCCAATCAGTTGCGTTAAAAGCAATGTTTGCCGCGGCGAGCCCGTCTCAAGGGTTGGACGCACTTGTTCTGTGCGGGCAACCCTCAACCTAAGCCCCAACGGCGACCTATTTCACCTCCTGGCGCCAGCGGCATCATCGCACCAAGGACACGACCGGAGCACCAGGATTTACCCCCAGCCACCACCAGAGTTTTCCGCGATTGACCGTGAACCCTCGTGCCCCGAGCGCATCTGCCGGCCCGGATCTGTCGCCCAGGAGATGACGCCGACATCGCCTCAGCGCCAACCAGCCGCTTGAGCTGGAGCACCATCGCTACCGGCGCAATCAGCTCCAATTGCGAGCCAGCGCTCGTTCTGGTCACCACAAGCCTCAACGGTCCACCCGAATTCGCGCACCGGCGAACGCTCGCATCTGCCCCGTGAATCGAGCGACCGCCGGTCCGCTTCAACGGCGATCTCCCAATGCCCTCGTCGGTGTGGGCACTCGCTTCCAGCACCCGCCCGCCCTGCATTCGGCGACTCTCCCTGCAGACTCAAGCAGGCGTCAGGCTGGTGGCGACCACGCAGGCCCCCCACCGGTCTGCATAGGGCAAACCCGGATTCTGCACGGCGCTCCGCAAGCCCTGCGTCCGGCGATATGCGCGTCACGTAACGGCCGCCCGGGCGATCGCATTCGCCTGCTCCCGGATCCCGATCGGACGAGCGCTTGGCCACGATCTCGATCGTAAGGGCCGGTCCAGCCGCGCGATCGCGTTCGCCGCGATCCGAGCTCCGCACTGGCGCGGTGTCAGCCGGCAGGCGCCGGAAGCCTGCATAGGCAGCGCGGCCCCTTTCGCACGCGTTCTCGTGAGCCCCGCTATCGGCGACGAGGGAGTCTTCGTCGATCTGCCGGACGACTGTCACTGTCAGAGTGCTCGCCTGGGCGGTGACGTCCGACCGGACCGGTAGGTCCTCGGGTTGGCGGCGGGCTGACTCGTGACGATTGCGTCGACTCTGCCAGGCCTGACCGGCAAAGCTTGTGTCGCCCGCCGCCGTCCGAGGATCGCCGGCGTGACTTGATAGAAGCGTGGCTTCGCCTCTCGTGACAGTTGTCCGCCGGAGATCCGCTTCATTCGGCGTCAACCAAACGAAGGGACGGCATGCATGATCGTGATCGGAGCGGACACGCACAAGGGGTCGCACGCGCTGGCGGCGGTCGATGACGGAACCGGCAAGGTGCGTGGCAGCCGCCAGATCAAGGCGGAGGAGCCTGGGCACCTGGCCGCGGTGCGGTGGGCGCGCGAGCTCGACGAGGAGCGCGTGTGGGCGATTGAGGACTGCCGATCGTGTTCTCGCCGGCTCGAGCAGGCGCTGCTGGCGGCGGGCGAGCGGGTTGTGAGGGTGCCGCCGAACCGGATGGGCGCATCGCGCAAGGGCGAGCGCGAGCCGGGCAAGTCGGATGAGATCGACGCGCTCGCCGTCGCCAGAGCTGTCGTGAAGGACGGTGTCGAGAGGTTCCCGGTCGCGTACCTGAACGAGCAGGCGATGGAGATCCGGTTGCTGGTCGAACACCGCAACGATCTCGTCGCCGAGCGCACCCGCATGGTGAACCGGCTGCGCTGGCATCTGCTCGAGCTCTGCCCCGAGCTCGAGGCCTCGCTCAAGCGCAAAGCGCTCAACCAACCGCGGACGCTTGACCGGGTCGATCGGCAGCTGCGAAAGCTCCCCGCCGGCGCCAGGGTCAGGATCGCGCGCGAGCAGATCTCTGACCTGCGTGGCCTGAACCGCGGTATCGAGCGGCTCGCGGCCGAACTGGCCGAGCTCGTCACCGCACACCGACCGCGACTGCTTGCCGAGCACGGTTGCGGCGCGCTGACCGCCGCGATCCTGATCGGCCACACCGCGGGCAACGAGCGGTTCCACTCGGAGGCTGCCTTCGCGCTGCAGACGGGAACCGCGCCAATCCCGTGTTCCTCGGGCAAACGCACCCAACACCGGCTCAACCGCGGCGGCGACCGGCAACTCAACCACGCGCTGCACATCATCGCGGTCACCCGCGCGCAGCACGACCACGCCACCAAGGAGTACCTCGCCCGCAAGGAGGCCGAGGGCAAGACGAAGAAGGGCGCGCTGCGCTCGCTCAAACGGCACCTCGCCCGGCGCTTCCACCAGTTGCTCTCAGAGCCGCCCGCCGACCAACAGCCACCTCCCGAGCCCACATCGATCATCGAACCCGAGCTTCCCTCCATCCCCGACCGACCCAAGCCCCGACGCCGGGTCGAGCAGATCGCCGCTGCGCCCTCCCCGATGGTCTGCATCAGCTAAACCACGCAAATAGCGACAGGCCCTTGACATAGAAGCAAGCTTTCGGAATCGGTCGGTCTGCTTCCGGCACGTGCCCAAGCGACGCCCGACAACCGGTTCGCTCCCGCCGCCGGCGAAGTCGGACGAGCGGCATGGCGACGTTGGGAGCGTGGGCAGTTCGGATCGGCGCGCAACGTCCCGATGGCGCCTGCTCGACCCTGGCGGTCGAGCGGCCTCATCTGGATCTCGCGGCTTGCGACCCGTTCGTCTTGGACTTCCGAGCGCGCGGCTTCTTGAACGCCTTCTGGTAGGCGTCGAGGAGGAAGGGCAGCATGTCTGGCTCGGGCATCGGCTTACCTGCGGCCTGTCGTCGGAGCATCTCGCTGCACAACTGGATGTAGGCCTCGCCGAGCGCGGCAGTCAGCGCTGCGGCAACCGCTGCGTTGATGACAGACACGCCGGGAATGACCTTCAGGAGGTTCGCGGCGATTTGTCTGCCGACGACCGTGACTCCGCCCTGACCGACCAGCCCGCGGATCAGGTTGACGGCGTGGTCGCTGCCCATGTCGATGCCGAAGATGGCGTTGATGCTCGCGAGCATCGCGAGCTGCACCGGCATCAGCACGACGGCATCCGGAACTGGAATCGGGACAGCACCGATGCTGGCTGCCGCCACGCTTGACGCGCCGACAACCGCTCGGGCCTGGTTGGCTTTGAGTCGGACGACTACCCCTTGGGCGTTTGTGAACGCCCGCCTCACCGCCTCGGGAAGGATGTCGTTGGTCCGCTCCACGAGTTCCTCCAGACCTCGTGGCGGGATCGTTTGTCCGGCAACCCTGCGCTCGCGGGCAAGCGTCCGGATAGGGCTGCCTTCGATGGCCAGCTTCTCGGCGGCAATGGCCCGCTCGAGCGCGCCTGCTCGGTCCTCATCGATGCACTGCGTCAGGACCAGAATCACCGGCACTTCAGCGGCCAGCGCGCCGACAATCTCGACGTCGTAGTCCTGCACTCGAGTCTGCCCGGCGTCAATGCAATACCAAGCAACGTGGATGACCTTGTCCGGCCCGCCCTTCCGGGAGTCGACAATCGTCTTGACGTACTCACGGATCACGTCCTTCTTCGCGTGCCCGAGCTCGATGCCGGGCGTGTCGTAGATGGTCACCGGCACACCGGCCACGTCGTAGCGCTGAACGTTCTTGGTCACCGGCTTGCCGGTGCCCTCCTCGGCGAGCGGAACCCTGAAAACGGCGTTGATGAGCGTGCTCTTCCCGACCCCGGTCTGTCCGCTGATCAGGATGTTCGCGTGGCCGAGCCGATCGTTTGCCTTCTGCTGCTCGACGCTGAAGTACGCCGCCGGATCCGCCGCGACGTCTTCGACTGTTGGGCTTCCCATCTCGCTCGCGGCGGAGTCGTTGCCCTTACCGCCAGAGCGACGCGCGCGATCCGACGCGTCTTGGAGGCCGCGCCTGACTGCCTCGGTGACGTCTTTGGCGCCCTGCTCAGCCACTCGCCGAGCCCGGCCCAGAACCCGTCGAACCTGCTCTCGACCCTTATCGCGATCAGGCAACGCTCGCCCTCATCCCGAGCCGCCCAGAAATCAGCCTCCGCGGTCGTCTCGCCCGCGAACGTGTCGCTATCAGCCTCGACGACCCCACGGCAGCGCTCACTTGGCACAACGGGCATCGCGGGATCCCTGCCCGATCGCGCGCACGATTGCGCGTACAGCCGGTCGGGCAGTCACTGATGGTCATCGTGGCCAGGGTAAAGCCCGGCGGACAGCCAGGCGAACTCCCTTCACCGGCTTGAACGGCTGTCTGGACCCATCCGAGCCACGACGCGAAGCACCTGCGTCAACCGGTCGATCGAGACCACCACGACGTCATCCTCGACGCGCTCGACTGCCCGCGCGCGGACAAGACACATGACGCCGAGGGCGCCGTTGCGTGCCCATCGGCGCCGGCGCCGTGACAGCCACGCCGCCTGCTCGCGCACGCGAGCGAGATGGCGACCGTCGTAGGTTCTGGTCGACGAGGTAGGCCAGAGGCGCGGTGGCGATGATGCTCCGTTTCCTCTGGCCCCCTCCCGAACCCGGCGTGAACCTTTCAGCTCACCGGGCTCTCCAGCGACTGTTCCGTGATTGACGCGGTGGCCTTTCTGGGGTGGATGCTGGCGTAGCACGGTTCGCAGACCACGAGGGTCTTGCGATGGCGCTTGGCCATGATCTGCGCCCATTCGGGCTGCGGCTGTCCGGGCTTGTCGAGGTCGGCGAGTTTGCGGATCTGGTGCACGCGCACCTTCTCCGCGTCTCCGCAGATCTCGCACTGTCCCGCCAGGAGCCGATGAATCAGCTCTTTGCGACGAGAGTTCGCTCGGACAGGAACGCGATCCCGGAGGGTCGCGGTCTTCTGCCGCTTGAGCGGAATGCCACCGAACGTGGCGACCAACGGTGCCTTGCCCTCGCCTCGGTCAACGATGGCTTGCATGCATACGCGCGGCCCGTCCGGCGTCTGGATCGTGGCCGCGTACTTGCGGGCGATCTTCGTCACCGTCGAGTCGTGCTTGCCTGCCAGCGTCTTGAGCAGCGAGGTGACCATCACCCAGCGCAGCCGGTCCAGCCGGTAGACGTCGCCGGCCAGCAGGTAGTACTGGACGATGCCGCGGTACTCGGCGCCGTATTGGCTGATGATCGCGTGGTCCTGCTCGTTCATCAGCTCGGGCCGTCGCTCGGGTTTGCCCCGTTGCATGTACCGCGCGCATTTGGTCGCGATCACCTCCCTGGGCACGCGCAACCGGATCCCGCCGTTGACCGTCCTGCGGCCAGCGGTGAGCTTTCGGTCGTCGTGCTGGACGGTGATCTCGTAGCCGAGGAACCGCGCCGCGCTGGTGCGGGCGTGGGTGATCAGCGTCTTGGTCTCCGACAGCTCCAGCGCGAGCTTCTCATGCAGGAACTGACCGAGGCGACGTTTGATCTCCTCAGCTTCTGATCGTGGTCCGGCGAACCCGAGCAGGATGTCGTCTGCGTAGCGGGCGTAACGCAGCCGCCGATACTCCGGATCGTACGGATCCAGACCCGGGAGGCGGCGTTGCTGCTTGCGCAGCGCTCTCACCGCGGCATGATCGCCACGCTTGCGAGCACGACCGATCGCGGCCGTGATCCTTTTGTGCTCAGGATTGGATTTCCTGCGCACGCCTCGGGTGTATTCCGGCATCAGAGCCGTCTCGACAAACTCATCCAACGTGTTCAGGTAGATGTTGGACAGGCATGGGGAAAGGACCCCGCCCTGCGGCGCGCCGCTGAGCGTGGCACCCCACACCCAATCCTCCAAGTACCCGGCAGCCAGCATCTGGCTGATCAGCCGAAGCAACCGGTGATCGTGGATCTTCTCCCCCAGCGTCGCGAGCATGACCTGATGGTCAAGCTCGTCGAAGCAGCGGGAGATGTCGCCCTCGATAAACCAGGTCGTTCCCGTCCAGGTGTTCGCCACCTCGCGCAACGCGGTGTGGCACCCCCGGCCGGGCCGGAAACCGAAAGAGCAGTCGGAGAACTGCGGCTCGTAGTACGCCTCCAACAGCAGACGCACGACTTCGCCGACCAGCTTGTCCGACCACGACGGCAATCCCAGCGCCCGCGTTCTCCCGTCCTTCTTGGGAATGTAGTGGCGCCTGACGGGCCGAAACCGGTAGCGCTCGTGACGCAACGCGTCGATGATGCGCCCGATCTTGCCCATGCTCATGCCGCCCGCGGTCTCCGCATCGGGTCCCGGGGTCATCGCTCCCTTGTTGGAATAGATGCGCCCGTAGGCCAGCAGATACAACTGCGGGTTGAACAACTGTCGATACAGCTCATCGCACGGCAGGCCGCGCCTGCCGCGTTCACGGAGGACCTCCAAGACCGTTTCGGCGTTCTGCATTACGCATACCTCGCGGCGCTTCGATGTCCCGTCACCTGTGCCCCTTCGCCCTGTGGACGGCTTTCCCGTCCTCCTTGGTGGGACGCAACTCCCACGACTACTACGAGCACTCCGTCACCCTGGGGCTCGCGCCCCGAGGATTGATCCCGCGTTCGTCCCTGTTGTACGTCCGAGCGTGACGTAGGCGTCCCACTCATCTCCTTGATTGCCCTCACTGGGCAACGCTCCACACCCCGAAGGTTGCGACAGCCAACGAAAAAAACCGTCGCAGAGCATGGTGCCGGTCACAAGCGTCTTTCCGGCAGACGGATCGTTGCATCGTCTGGAGATTGGGATTCAGGCAATCCAGCTTTCGCCATATCACGCGGGTCCCGCGACACCCCAGCCCAGACGCCTGGGCTGACCACCGCTTCAATGGCATGCTGTTGTCCCGTTCACCTTTCAGATCCGGGTAAGCCATTGGACCCAAGAACCTCCCTTCGAGTTCCTCCCGGCTGAGCCGGGGATACAACAGGGCGCCTCGCGGCGCACTTCGTCTCGACCGCGACCGCGATCCCCGTCGGCGCGATCGCGACCGAGTCGATGTCTCCCCGCCCCTGCCACGGAAGCGAGTGGCGCAGTCGCCAGCCCTCCGCCTGCAGAGGGGCGAGCGCGCGCCTCACCTCGTCCTCCGAGCGGGCGCCGAGTCGACTGCGACCAGCGAGCTAAAGCCAGTGCCGAGCGTAGAAGGCGAGCCCGACGGCCATGAGGAGCAGAAGCCCGCCGAGCGCCACCGCTCCCGCGATCACAACCGCGAGCCCGAGCAGCCCGGGGACGAAGCTTCCCAGCGCGGCCTTTCCGGCGTTAAAGACCCGGCGATGCTGCTGGGCGACGCGCGTAGTTCACGTCACGCTCCCGTTGAACCGCGGCAGCCACCGGCGGAGGCGACCGAACATCGTCCGGGACGGTCTGACCCTCGTCGGGGGCGGTCTGACCGCTATTGCCCACAGACGACCTCCACCGGCCCGCGACGCACCGCAACCGTCAGCGGAGCTGAGCGCTTTCGGACGTCAGTGTTCGCCATCCCAGCCATGTTTCCACCGGCCGTGGACGACGTTTGCCCGGGTCCTGCTCCCAACGGGCCGGGTCGAACGCGAAGCCTGGACCGGCAACAGGGAGATCCGGCGGCTCGCGCCATACCTTGTGGATGTGAAGGCGTCCGCGAGCTACGTGCCATGGATCGGCTCCTGACCGCAGAGGAGGTCGCCGAGCGTCTCGGCGTCAGGCCCGACTGGGTCTGGGCTCAGGCGCGAGCCAGCCGTATTCCGCACGTGCGACTCGGTCGCTACCGACGCTTTCGTGAGTCGGCACTCGACGCCTGGATCTGCGGCCTCGAAGCCGCCAGCACCAAGCCGTCTGAGGCGACCGCGAATCCGCGAGCGGTCCCGCTCCGACGCAGCGCATAGAGACTCGCCGGGCCGACCCGGCTGCCGCCAGCCACGCAGACTGCTTAAAAGCACGGTTCAGCCAACCCGTGACCGCCCGTCACGCGTCGATTCCTGGGGCGAAGAATCTGGATCCGGCCGGGGTCTAACCCGAGTTGACCAACCGTGCTGGCGAGGCGGTTTCTTGGGTCCAGGACAGCACGGCCGGAAACAAATTGATGGACAATTGATGGACACTCGGAAGAAGCTCGTCCGTGCATCCGCCCAGAAAATCGCTGATAGCTGGGCTTTTATGAAGGTGAGCGAGGGGACTCGAACCCCCGACCGCCTGGACCACAACCAGGAGCTCTACCAACTGAGCTACGCCCACCGCGAGAATGTTGAATCTACCATTGCCGGCCATTCGCCGGACGGCTTCGGCCGGGCGATGGGGATCGGCGCCGGCCTCGGTCTCGGTCTCGCTCTCGGCGAGGACCTGATGGACAACGTCTTCTGGCTCCGTACTGTTTCCGGGACTTGCCCCCGTAGCTCAGCTGGATAGAGCGACGGCCTTCTAAGCCGTGGGTCGCGTGTTCGAATCACGCCGGGGGCACTGAGACACCGCCCGCGTAACTACGATGGCGCGGAGCACGATGCCTACTGCGAGCGCAACCGCCGGTAATCGAGCGCGAGCGTGGCCGCGCCGGCTACGCTCGTGGTTCCTGACCGCGCTCGTCCTGGCGGCTGCGGCGCTGCTCGGACCGACGGGCCAGGCCGGCGCCGCGACGACCGAAACCCAGTGCCTCGTCCCCGGCACCGCTAAACCGCTCGACGAACTCTGGCACCCGCACATGCTCGCGGCGATCGACTACGCGCACACGCGGACCGGCGACATCGCGTTCGCGGTGCGGACCAGCGACGGTCGCTTCTACGGCTACCGGCCGACACACGACGAATGGTCGGCGAGCGTGGTCAAGGCGATGCTGATGGTCGCCTACCTCGACGAGCCGTCGGTTCGGGGCCGGGCGCTGACGGCCCACGACAGGTCGGTGCTCGGCCCGATGATCACCGAGTCCGACAACGACGACGCCCAGATCGCGTTCGACACGGTCGGCCAGGGTGCGCTCCGGGCGCTCGCCGGCCGCGTCGGCATGCGCCATTTCGCGACCTCGCCGATCTGGGGCGAGACCGAGATCACGCCCGGCGACCAGACCCGGTTCTTCCTGCGCATCGACAGCTACGTGGTGCCGCGCCACCGGGCATACGCGATGTCGCTGCTGGCGGGGATCGTGCCATCCGAGCGCTGGGGCATCGGCGAGGTCGCGCCGAGCGGCTGGAAGCTCTACTTCAAGGGCGGGTGGGGATACGGCACCGGCCTGCTCGACCACCAGGTGGCGCTGCTCGTGCGCGGCTGCGCGCGCGTGTCGATCGCCGTGCTGACGATGTACGACGGATCGCACCCGTACGGCAAGGAGACGCTCAAGGGCATCTTCGAACGCCTGCTCCGCGGATTCCCGACCGGCAAGCGCCGGCAACCGAACGATCGGGGCGCCCGGATTCGAACCGGGGACCTCAAGCACCCAAAGCTTGCGCGCTAACCAGGCTGCGCTACGCCCCGCGTGTGGCCCGCCGAGTCTAGTGACCGCGCCCGCACCGACCGCCGAGCCGCGTAGGCTCAGGCAACCGGGCATGGCCGATGTCGAACCGCTGCGGGCGCTTCACTACGACCTGGACCGGACCGGCGGGCTCCAGGACGTCGTCGCCCCTCCCTACGACGTGATCGACGACCACCAGCGCGGCGACCTCGAGGCCAGCTCGCCCTACAACGTCGTGCGGATCGACCTGCCGATCGGCATCGACCCCTACGCCAACGCGGAGCGCCTGCTCGAGGCGTGGCGCGAGGAGGGCGTGATCGTCCGCGACGAGCAGCCCGCGCTGTGGCCGCTCGTGCAGGACTACATCGGACCCGACGGGCAGGCGCGCCGGCGAACGGGTTTCCTCGCGCGCGTGCGCGTCGAGGACTACGGGCCGGGCCGGATCCGCCCGCACGAGCGCACCCACCCCGGTCCGAAGGAGGACCGGTTGCGGCTGACGCGCGCGACCAAGGCGAACCTGTCGCCGATCTTCTCGCTGTTCGCCGACCCTGACGGCGCCGTCACGGGCGCGCTCGCGCACACGCTCACCGAAGAGCCCTGGGGCAAGGCGACCGACGACGACGGCACGGTCAACCGCCTGTGGCGGATCGACGACCCGGCGACGATCGCCGCCGTCCACGACGCCCTTGAAGGCGTCGAGCTGCTGATCGCCGACGGCCACCACCGCTACGAGACCGCGCGCGTGTACGCCGAGGAGATCGGCGGCGACGGCCCGCAGCGCTACGTGCTGATGTGCCTGGTGGCGCTCGAGGATCCCGGTCTGACCGTGTTCCCAACCCACCGCCTGCTGCGCGACCTGCGCCCCGACCAGCACGAGGCGCTGGCGAACGCGCTCAGGCGCGACTTCGATCTGCGCCGGCTCGACAGCACCGCCGAGCTCGTCCCGGCGTACGGGCAGCCGGTCAGGCTCGGCTACATCGACGCCCATTTTCGCCAGCCGTGGATGCTCACGCTCAAGGACCAGGCGATCGCCGACGCCGCGCTCGCGGACCACGCCGAGCCTTACCGCCGGCTCGACACCGCCGTGCTCGAGGCGCTGATCCTCAAGGGCGCGCTGGGGATGACCGACGACGACATCGACCACCTCGCGGGGCTCGGCTACGCCCGGGACTTCGACCAGGCCCTCGAGCTCGTGCAGGACGGCGACTACGACGCCGCGTTCTTCGTCGCGGCGACGCCGATCGAGGCGGTGCGCGCGGTCGCCGCCGCGGGCGAGAGCATGCCTCCGAAGTCCACGTATTTCTTCCCGAAGGTCCCCACGGGCTTGCTATTCAACCCGTTGTCCGAGTAGCTCGAACCGGGGTCGCGCAGCGGGTAAAACCACCGCTACGATGAGAACAGTGACCCCTATCAACAAACGAGGACCAAACCGATGAAGGCCATCGCGCGCCGCACCGCACGGACAGCATTCACGCACCGCATCGACGTACGACAGCATCGGCTGGTGGCCGATGAGCCGTCGGAGCATGGCGGCGATGACGACGGCCCGAGCCCTCAGGAGCTGCTCGCGGCGAGCTTGGCCTCGTGCACCGCGGTCACGATGGAGATGTACGCCAAGCGCAAGGGCTGGGACATCGGCCCGGTCGAGGTCGAGTGCGAGTACACGCCCGCCGAGCGCGGGTGCATGACGAACTTCAAGCTGATCCTGCGTCTGCCCGAGCGACTGCACCGAGGAGCAGGTCGAGCGCCTGCGCGTGATCGCGACCAAGTGTCCCGTGCACCGCACGCTCGACGGCGAGGTCAACTTCGACGAGCGCGTCGAGCTGGTCCAGCCGGTAACGGTCTAGTCGACCACCTCGACCCCCGCAGCGCGCAACTCCTCCACGGCCCGCTCGCCGTCGCCCGGCGAAACGTCGACCGCGCGCGTCGCCCCCCGGTGCACGGTCACACCAAACCCCGCGCGCCTGGCGTCGAGCGCCGTGGCCTTCACGCAGTAGTCGAGCGCGAGGCCGGCGATGTCGACCTCATCGACGCCCCGTTCGCGGAGTAGCCGCTCGAGCTCGGTGCCCTCGAACCCCGAGTACCCCTCAAGACCAGCAACCTGCCCCTTGTCGAGCACCACGTCGATCTGACCCCGGTCGATCCCGGGGTGGAACTCGGCGCCCGAGGTCTCCTGCACGCAATGGACCGGCCACGGACCGCCCTGGTCCGCGAACGAGCCGTGGTCGGGCGGGTGCCAGTCGCGCGTGGCGACCACCAACTCGTGATCGGCAGCCATCCGGTTGACGTCCTGCACCACCGCGTCCCCGTCCGGCACCGGCAGCGCGCCCCCGGGGCAGAAATCGTTCTGCACGTCGACGACGATCAGCGCCCGCATGACCCGCGAATATAGTCCGCGGATGGCGTCGGCAAACGACCACCTCCAGGACGATCTGCGGCGGGTGCTCCTGTCGACCGAGGAGGCGCTGACGCTCGACGTCCGGGGCCGAACCGACGCGGCGGTGCTGGTCCCGCTGTACATCGAGCGCGGCCGGCTCCACACGGTCTTCACGAGGCGCCAGGACGACCTGCGCCGCCATCCGGGTGAGATCTCGTTCCCCGGCGGACGCTACGACGAGGGCGAGCGGGATCTGCTGGCGACCGCGCTGCGCGAGGCCCAGGAGGAGATCGGACTGCCGCCCGACGCGGTCGAGATCGTCGGTGCGCTCCAGCCCACCCCGACGATCGTCACCGGGTACGCCGTGTATCCGTTCGTCGGGCTGATCGAGCCGGGCCGCACATGGACGCCGAGCGTCCATGAGGTGTCCGAGGTGCTCGAGCTCCCGCTGTCCGCGCTCCTATCGGGATACGCCCGCCGGCGCCTGATCCGCCGCGGCGTGCCGATCCGGACCGACACCTACCTGGTCGGCGATCACCTCATCTGGGGCGCAACGGCCCGGATCCTGGCCGACCTGTTCGACCGGATCGGGCCGCTGCTGAAGGAGCGCGAGTCGGGGTCGCGGCTTAATCGGATGGTCGGCGGCGCCTGACGGCGGCGCCTTAGGGATGGTCTGCCGTGCCTGACGGCGGCGCCTTAGCCCCTCTCGATCGGGACGTTGACGAGGTTCCCCCACTCGGTCCACGACCCGTCGTAGTTCTTGACGTCCGACTCGCCGAGCAGCTCGTGGAGCACGAACCAGGTGTGCGCCGAGCGCTCCCCGATCCGGCAGTACGCGATGATCGGCTCGCCTGAGAGCACGCCCTTGCCGCCGTAAAGGTCGCGGAGATCCTCGGCGGACTTGAACGTCCCGTCCTCCTTGACCGCCTGTGCCCACGGGATCGACTTGGCGCCAGGGATGTGGCCGGCGCGCTGGGCGCCCTCGTTCTCGTAGCCCGGCATCGCGATCAGCTCGCCCGAGTACTCCTGCGGTGAGCGAACGTCGACGAGCTCGCGCGAGTCGTCGAGCGCGGCCAGGACCTCGTCGCGCTTGGCGCGGATCGCGTCGTCGCCGGGCTTGGCGGTGAACGTCGCCTCGGCGTAGCTCGGGTCCTCGACGGTCGTCGGGCGCCCCTCGGAGATCCAGCGCTCGCGCGGGCCGTTCAGCAGCTTGACGTTGTCGTGACCGTAGTACTTCAGGTACCAGTACGTGTAGGCGGCGAACCAGTTGTTCCGGTCGCCGTACAGGATCACCTGGTGGTCGTTCGAGATCCCGCGACTCCCGAACAGCGCGCCGAAGTCCTCAGGCCCGAGGAAGTCGCGCTTGACCTGGTCCTGGAGGTCGAGGCGCCAGTCGAAACCGATCGCGCCCGGAATGTGCGCCTCGCGGTACAGCGCGGGGTTCTCGTCGACCTCGACGATCCGGATCGAGTCGTCGCTGAGGTGCTGCTCGAGCCACTCCGGCTCGACCAGAACATCGTTCGCGTAGTCAGCCAATGCGTCCTCCTGGTATTTCCGGTCGCCTTTTACCTATTTTGGTTTTTTCAGTTTATCGTGGGCCTGCGAGGCGGCCATCGAGCGCGCTGTTGACCGCGGCAAACGCCGCGGCCGTCCAGGCGTCAACGTCGGCGGGATCGGCGCGGAGCAGCGCGTACGGGATCCGTGAGTCCTCGCACCGCGCTCGCACGAGCGCCGCTCCTCCCGCCAGAACTCCGGCGTCGACCGACCCCGCCGCTTCGTACACGACCCCCCGCACCGTCGTGTCGAGCACCCGCGTCAGCAGCATCTCGAGGCGCGGCCCGTGCAGCGCCGCCACCGCCTCGGGCGACCCGACCGCGGACCCGAGCAGCACGCACGCGACGGTGACGTGCTCGAGCGAGCGCGCGAGCGTGGCGACGATGTCGGGGTCGCCGATCACCGCCTCCGCGCCGGCGTCCTCGATCGCAGGCCCGCGCGCCGGGTCCCGCGTCGTCCCCCGCACGGCGTGGCCGGCCGCGATCAGCTCGCGCACCAGCACCAGCCCCCGGCAGCCGCAGCCGATGATCAGGCAGCGCGCCAACGGCGCTCAACCGTCACGGCGCCGCTGCTCGGAGCGCTCGCGGAGGACCCGGGCCTCGACCTCCTCGGCCGTGACCTCGGCCTCTCCCCGCGCCCGCCGCCGGGCGTTGTGGGCTGCGAGCATCTGATCGAGGTCCTCGGCCTCGAGCGCCTCTCGCCGCTCGACGAGCTCGCGGGCCGGGCGCAGCCCTACCTGCTCTAGCCCCGACCCCGGGTAGTACCTGCCCAGCAGCCACAACACCACCCCGAGGGCGACCAGGCCACCGACCACCACGACGGTAAACGGGTCCACGACACGCGAGTCTAGACGTGAGCGCACCGAGCGCAACTTCGCCCCGGATTGTGTGTTTTCAGGGACGTTCCACTAGCCGCCGCCTGGTAGGGAGCCGGGATCCCAGCGGAGGCAGTCAATACTCCACGCTGGGAAAGGAGCCTCATGCGCCTTCGCCTTGCCGTGCTCGCCACAGTGGTGACAACGCTGGCGGCTGTTGCCGTCACGAGCGTTGCCAGCTGCTGCACCCGGGCACAATCGCGGCCTCACCATTAACGCCATCCCCAACCCCATTGATGCCGGGGAGGGCGTGACCATCTACGGTTACCTGAACGCCGGACCCGTGGGCGATCAGCCCATCGTCCTGTACCACCACCTGGCCGGCTCCGGCCGCGGGTACACGAAGATCGGCCGGACGACGACCGACTCGCGGGGCTTCTATGAGTTCACTCGGGCCGAGGATGTCGTACTGACCAACCGCAGCTGGTTCGTGCGCGAGCAGGGTGCGCACCGGATCCACAGCCGCACCGTGTTCGAGCGCGTCTCTGCGCTGGTCAGCATGAGCGCGAGCACCACCACCGCGGTCACGGAGCAGCCGGTCACGTTCACCGGAACCGTCACTCCCGATCATGCCGGTGAGCGGGCGATCCTGCAGGAGCAGGACAACGCCGGCAACTGGCGCGATCTTAAGAGCGGTCGCCTCGATGGCGGATCGAACTACTCGATCACGTACCGCTGGCGGTTCGCCGGCGACCACACCGTTCGCGTCCTGTTCCCGCGCGATATTCGGAACATCGCCGGAACCGCGAACCCGATCACCGTCGCCGTTCAGCAGAAGCAGATCCCGGGATTCACGATCAACAGCTCCGATCAGCTGATCGCCTACGGTCAGACGGTGACGATCTCGGGCGTGCTTGCTCAGCCCAGCTCCTCGTCGACCTCGGGGCAGAGCACCCCGGTGACCCTGTGGGCACGCACCGGCTATCAGAGTCAGTTCACTCCCGTCGCCGACACGGCCACGGGGATGGACGGCAGTTACACGTTCACGCCGCCGCAGATGCCGAACTACAACACCGAGTACCAGGTCCGGACCACATTGGCTCCGCGCCGTCACAGCGCGGTGCTGTTCGAGGGCGTCCAGGACGTGCTCACGCTGACACCGAGCTCGACCACGTCGGAGATCGGCGGGTCCGTGACGTTCACCGGCACCGTTCTCCCCGACAAGGCCGGTGACGTGATCTACCTGCAGCGCCTCGGCGCCGACGGTAACTGGCACAGTGAGGAAATTCGGTCCGTCACCCACGCCGACACCTTCCAGTTCGGGTGGACGTTCGGCAGGTCGGGCACGTACGAGTTCCGTGCCCGGATCATCGGCGACCGCGGGAACGTCGGCGGGGCGTCGGCGCCCGTGACGATCCAGGTGTCGCCGGCGACGTCGACGGCGACGCTGCCACCGGCCTCATAGCGACAGGGGATGCAGCCGGACAGCAGGGACGGCGCCACCGCCGTCCCTGCTCCGGTAGCGTGCCCGCCATGGACTTCGAGCTCACCGACGAGCAGCGCCTGGTCCGCGAGACGGCGCGTGCTTTCACCGACAACGAGATCGTCGAGCGCGCGCGCGAGAACGATCGCAACGAACATTTCGACCTCGAACTAGTCGAGAAGATCGCGGCTCAGGGCTATCTCGGCGCGATCGTCCCGCGCGACTACGGCGGCGCGGGGCTCGACTATCTGACCTACGGGTTGATCGTCGAGGAGATCGGGCGCGGGGACTCGGCGATGCGGACCGTGGTGTCGGTGCAGACGTCGCTGGTGTGCTCGGCGATCGTGCGCTGGGGCACCGAGGAGCAGAAGCAGCACTACCTGCCCAAGCTGTGCTCGGGCGAGTGGCTCGGATGCTTCGCACTCACCGAGCCCGACACCGGATCCGACGCCGCCAACCAGCGCACGCGGGCGAAGCGGACCGAATCCGGGTGGGTGATCAACGGCTCCAAGATGTTCATCTCGATGGGCAACTACGCCCGCCTCGCGCTCGTGTTCGCCCAGACCGACCCCGATCTCGCCCATCGCGGGCTGGCCTGCTTCCTGGTCGACACCGAGCAGCCCGGGTACCAGCCGCGGCCCGTCCATCACAAGCTCGGGCTGCGCGGCTCGGACACCGCCGAGATCTCGCTGAGCGACGTCGAGGTGCCCGGCGACGCGATGCTCGGCGACATCGGCGACGGCTTCAAGGTCGCGATGAGCTCGCTCGACTCGGGGCGCTACAGCGTCGCCGCCGGCTGCGTCGGCATCTGCCAGGGCTGCCTCGACGCCTCGGTGCGCTACTCGAAGGAGCGCCAGCAGTTCGGCCGCCCGATCGCGAGCTTCCAGCTCGTCCAGGAGATGATCGCCGACATGAAGCTCGAGACCGACGCCTCCCGGATGCTCGTCTGGCGCGCTGGATACCTGAAGGACACCGGCAAGCCGAACACGACCGAGACGTCGGTCGCAAAGCTGTACGCGACCGAGGCCGCGGTCCGCTGCGCCAACGCCGCGATTCAGGTCCACGGCGGCTCGGGCTACGTCGACGACTACCCCGTCGAGCGCTATCTCCGCGACGCGCGGGTCACGACGTTGTATGAGGGCACCTCGCAGATCCAGAAGCTGATCATCGGGCGCGCTCTGACCGGGATCAACGCGCTCGTTCCCGCCGTAGCATGGCCGGCGCGGCCGGCACGATCGGCGTCGCCGGCGCCGGCACGATGGGCGCCGGGATCGCGCAGCTCGGCTGCCTGTCGGGGGCGCGGACGCTGCTCCACGATCCGGACCCGGCTGCGCTCGACCGCGGCCTCGAGCGGATCCAGGCCCAGCTCGACCGCGGCGTCGAGCGCGGACGCCTGACCGCCTCGGAGGCCGCGGAGGCGGCGTCCCGGCTCGAGCCGGCGCGCGCGCTCGAGGACTTCGCGCCGTGCGAGCTCGTGATCGAAGCCGCGCCCGAGCGCCTGGACGATCAAGCATGAGCTGTTCGCCCGCCTGTCCGGGCAGATCATCTCGGACGAGTGCGTGCTCGCGACCAACACGTCGTCGCTGCTCGTGACCGCGGTCGCGAGCGCCGCCGCGAGGCCCGAGCGCGTCGTCGGCATGCACTTCTTCAACCCGCCGCCGGTGATGCGCCTGCTCGAGGTCGTCGCCGGCGAGCTGTCCTGCGAGCCGGCGCTCGCGCTCGCGCGGGCGACCGGTGAGGCGATGGGAAAGCACGTGATCGACGCCGTCGACGGCCCGGGGTTCCTCGTCAACCGCTGCAACCGGCCGTTCGGCCTGGAGGCGCTGAAGCTGCTCGAGGAGCGGATCGCGGCGATCGAGGAGATCGACCGCATCTGCCGCCTCGGCGGCGGCTTCCGGATGGGGCCGTTCGAGCTGATGGATCTCGTCGGCGTCGACACCGGCCTCGACGTGTCGCGGTCGTTCTACGAACAGAGCTTCGGCGAGCCCCGCTGGCGCCCGTCTCCGATCACGGTGCGAACGGTCGCCGCGGGTCGTACCGGGCGCAAGTCCGGGCGGGGCTACTACGACTACGGCGACGGCTCGGGCAAGCACCGTTCGACCGATCCCGAGCCGCCCACCGCCGGCGGTGGCGACGGCCTGATCGTGATCGCCGGCCGGTCCGCGCTCGCCGGGGCGCTCGAACGCGCCGCGTCGGACGCCGGCTGGGAGGTGGCGACGCCCGAGGAGGCGCAGGAGCTCCAAGCGCCGTTCCTGATCCTCGACCTGGATCAGGACGAGGAACTCGACGCTCCCCTCCAGGGCGGCCCCCAGGCGATCTGCTGCGCCGCCGGCTCGCTGGCGGTGCTCGACCCGGGCGGCAGTGCCGCCGGCTTCCACGTGCTCCCGCCGCTCGACGAGTCGAGCCTGGTCGAGCTGACCCGCGGACCCGACACCGCGCCGTCCGCGACCGCCGCCGCGGAGCGGTTCTTCGCGACCCTCGGCAAGCACACGATCTGGGTCGGCGACGCGCCCGGCCTCGTCCTCGGCCGGATCGTCTGCCAGGTGGTTAACGAGGCGGCGTTCGCGCTCGCCCAGGGCGTGGGCAGCGCGAAGGACATCGATGCCGGGATGGTCCACGGCCTCAACTACCCTCGCGGGATCCTCGAGTGGGCCGACGAGATCGGCCTCGACCACGTGCTCGCCGTGCTCGACGGGCTGTACGAGGAGCGGCGGGAGGAGCGCTACCGGACTTCTCCGCTGCTGCGCTCGCTCGCGATGTCCGGTCGGATCGGGCGCGAGTCCGGCGAGGGCTTCTTCAGCTACGAAATGTGACCCGCATGGCGAGGCTCGAGCTCATGCGACGGGTAGGTTCGTCCGCAAATTGCGCGGGATCCTTCCCGGTGGGTTACTTTCGCACCACTTTTGTCGTCCAATTGGCCATTTAAGCTAACCCCGCAGTGTGGGAGGTGCCGTTCCTGACGATCTTGACCCCGATGCCGAACCGCCCCCAGCCCTCGAACGCGGCCTCGGCCGGCCGGCGTCGGTCGTCGCGCATCCTGATATCGCGCATCGCGATCGGCATCGTCGCTTTGATCTCGACCGTGCTGACGATCGTCCCGGCGATCGCGACCGCGAGCACCTCGGGCGCTAAGCAACACTCGCGTCTGCGCCACCGGCGCGCCCGTCCGGCGAGCGGTTGCACGAACGCCACCGCGATCGTCGGTCGCGCCTCCGTTCGAGCGCTTCGCTCCGCCGTCGTCTGCCTGATCAACCAGCAGCGCACGAGCCGTCATCTGCCCCCGCTGCACGCCTCGCTGCTGCTCAATCGGTCGGCGCAGAACTGGACGAACGCGATGGTCACGAGCGATGTGTTCAGCCACGGCACGAACTTCGCGGCCCGGATCAGTGCCGTCGGCTACGACTGGCGGGCGGCCGGCGAGAACATCGCCACCGGCTTCCAGACTCCGCGCTCGGTGGTCAGCGCCTGGATGGCCAGCACCGGCCACTGCCAGAACATCCTCAACCCCACCTACGGCAACGTCGGAACCGGCGTCAGCCACCGTCAGCTGCGGGGTTGGGCGTCCGGCGCCGGGACGTGGACACAGGACTTCGCGCTATCGATGTTCAAGTCGCCGCCGTCGGCCAACTGGGGCCCGGCGGACGGCTGCCCCTATTAGGAGCCCAGGCCCCCGGGGTTACGCCGAGGCCGTGGCGCCGGCCGTGTCCGTCAGCGAAAACGGCGTGTCGCGCAGGTACCACTCGGCGTCGAGCGCGGCTTGGCAGCCCGATCCCGCCGCCGTGACCGCCTGGCGGTAGGTGTGGTCGACGAGGTCGCCGGCCGCGAACACGCCAGGCACGCCCGTCAGCGTCGAGCGCCCTTGCGTGACCACGTAGCCGGCCGCGTCGGTCTCGACCTGACCCTCGACGAGCTGTGACTGCGGGTCGTGCCCGACCGCGATGAACGCGCCGGTCACCTCGAGGTCGCGCGTCGATCCGTCGACGGTGTTGCGAAGCCGCGCCACGGCCAGGGACTTGCCGTCGCCGGCGCTGAACTCCTCGACGCCATACGGCGTCAGAAACTCGATGTTCGGGATCACACGAGCGCGCTCGAGCATGATCTTCGACGCGCGGAACTCATCCCGGCGGTGAAGGACCACGACCTTCGAGGCGAACTTCGAGAGGAACATCGCCTCCTCCATCGCGGAGTCGCCGCCGCCGACGATCAGCGTCGGCGCGTTCCGGAAGAACGCCGCGTCGCAGGTCGCGCAGTAACTGACCCCACGGCCCGACAGCTCGAGCTCGCCGGGGACGCCCAGCTTGCGGTGTTGTGCGCCCATGGCCAGGATCAGGGCGCGCGTGACGTGCATCTCGTCGCCCGTCCAGACCTTGTGCAGACCGCCGTTGGTTGAGATCTCGACCTGCGTCACATCGTCGGTCTCGAGGCGGGCGCCGAACCGCTCGGCCTGGTCGCGGAAGTGCTGCATGATCTCGGGGCCCATGATCCCCTGCGGGAAGCCTGGGTAATTCTCGACGTCGGTCGTCTGCTGGAGCAGTCCGCCCCACGCGAACCCCTCGATCACGAGCGGCTCAAGATTCGCCCGCGCCGTGTATAGCGCCGCGGTGTAACCGGCCGGCCCGCTGCCAACAATCACCACGTTCTCTACGCGCTGTTCTTCCACTTCACAAAGTATAGCTTAGGCGTGGGTCGCAGTGGGATTTCTCCCGTGACTCGGCCCGCGAGCACTATCCCACCGGATCGGATGCCCCGCGGAGCACGGCGGGCTTCTCGGCACCCCATCGCTGGACCGTGCGCCGCAGCTGCAGATAGGCGACGGCGCCCGGCAGTGTCGGCAGCCAGAACGCGAACGCGCGATAGGCAAGCACGGCGATCACCGACAGCTCGGCGTCCACGCCGAACGCCACGAACGCGCCGATCATCCCGCCGTCGACGCCACCGATCCCGCCCGGGAGCGGGAGCGCGTTGGCGAGCATCCCGACGAAGTACGACATCACGATGACGCCCTTCGGCGGCGAGGCGCCGAACGCCCGGAAGCACGCCCACAGCACCGCGATGTCGAACCCCCACCACACGACGGCCCCGAACAGGCTGGGGTTGCGCTCTCGCAACAGGCCGATCGCCGTCCTCACGCCGCTCGCGGCGGCCGCCGACGCCGCCGCCAGCCGGAACATGAGCCGACGGACGCGGTGCTCGCCGGCGGTCCAGCGGCCGACCATGCTGTCGACGTCGGCGGGCAGCGTCGAGAGCCCGAGGAACAGGCCGATCACGACCGCGCCGAAGATCGCGGGCACGATCGTGATCGCGAACGAGCCGCCGCCGGGGATCACCCCCAGGTACAGGCCGACGCCATCGATCACCAGCGTGATCATGTAGACCGCGTACAGGATCACCGTGAACGCAATCAGCCGGACGGCCACAGTCCGCCGTGGCATACCCGAGCGGCGCAGTGCCCAGGCCGTGAGCGCGATCCCGCCGGCGCCGGCCGCGGCGAACAGCCGGGTCGCCGCCAGCCCGGCCATCGTGATCTGGTAGCTCTCGGGCCAGTCGATCCGCGACTCGCCGCGCACGAACACGCCTCGGAACAGCCACACGTAGCCGAGGAACGAGCACACTTCGAGCACCGCGGCCAGGGCGAACCACCAGCCGTTGCCGTGTTGGATCCGGTCCCACGTCTCGTGCAGGCCGAGCAGCTTCGGTAGCACGAAGTACAGGAACGCCAGCGCCGAGGCGACGAACAGCAGGGTCCCGACGACCCGACCGCGGGTCAGCAGGACCCGCGGGGCCTCCTCGTGTTCGCCGTCCGACCGCTCTCGATTCGATCCGACCGCTTCGACCGCTCGTCCCCCCGACCCGTTCAGGACGTCCTCAGTTGCTTCCTGCCGCTTTCCCCCCGGCCGCAAACTACGTGCCCGCGCGCATTTCAAGCGCCTGTAGCCCCGCCGACAGCCGCCGGTAGAGCGGCTCAACGCGTGGCGCTGCGGCCCGAACCCCTTCCGCCAGCGCCGCCCCCCCGATCAAGTCAGCGGCGTAGTGCTCGCCGAGATACACCAGCGCGAGTCCCAACGTGAACGCATATGTCCACCCCACAGCACCCGCGACCGGCCCGACCTCCGATAGCAGGTGGGCAGCCATGAGAGACGTGGCGAAGTGCAGCGACGGCATGGCAGCCAACGGATTTCCTCCGAAGACATCGTAGAGGGCGCCCCAGCGTTCACCCCAGAACTGCTCCCCATACTCGATCATCATCCGCCGCACGCGGAGCGCGTCGCCGTCCTCGAGCCGTCCCGTTTGCGCCGCCCACCACGGCGGCGCGGTCGGGATCGCCCAGTAGAACGCGGCGCCGGCGTCGAACACGCCGTACATCCGCGCCGCCGCGCTCGGGAACCGCTCCGGGGCGCGCCACCACACGTAGCCGACGGTTGCGTGGGGCACGAAGAACCACATCCAGTGGCACCAGACGAGCACCCGCTCGAATCGATTCACGGTGCCCGGCGTCGAGAAGGCGCGTTGGAGTCGGAGCGTCGGCGCCACGCCGAGCCCGAGCACGCGGTCGATCGCGACCGGATAGTCGACGAGCACCCTGGCCTCGAGTTTTTCGGGGTCGTCGTGCGGCATCTCGTACGCGGCGAGGTAGGCCCACATATTGAGCACGCATACGCCCGCGTCGCGCGCCCGCGAGCGGGGGACCGCCACGCATAACGCCGCCGGCGCGAGTCCGGCCCCGCCGAGCACCACCGCCGGCGGGATCTTGAGCCGGCGCCGCAGGACGGGCAGGGCGACGCCCGTCGCGACCAGGACCCAGGCGGTGGATCGAATGGCCCTCCGTGCGCGCAAGGGCGGCGAGTATAAGGAGTGGCCCGCGGGACCCCGGTATGGTGCGGCCGCCCCGCCCTCGGCGCTCGCGGCCTTGTAGCACTCGCCACGACCCGCAGCGTGGGGATCAAGGCGGGGGCGGCCTAGATAGAATCCCGCGGCCTTGCGATCCGACGCCTCCGCCGCCCAGCGCCGACGCCGCACGCCCCGGCTCCTCAGCGCCGCACTCGCGTCGTCGGTCTTCGTGTCGCTGGTGCTCGCTCCGAGCGCATTCGCGAACTTCATCACGCCCAAGACCGGCGGCTCGCCGAACGCGGACCAGATCCACTCGCTGTATCTGATCGTCCTGTACGTCGCGGCGGTGGTGTTCGTGATCGTCGAGGGCGCGCTTGTGTACTCGGTCTACAAGTTCCGCGCCAAGAAGGTGCGCACGGCGGCGCAGATCCACGGCAACACACGGCTCGAGGTCTCCTGGACGCTCGGCGCGGCAGCGATCCTCGTGGTGCTGACCGTGGTCACGTTCATCAAGCTCCCGAGCATCCTCAACCCGCCCAACTCGAGCGCCGGCTTCCTCGAATCGTCGCTGACCGCGCCCACCCCACCCAACGGACACAAGCTGACGATCTGCGTCCAGGGCCGGCAGTACATCTGGCGCTACGTCTACGGCGCCGGCTGCGAGCACAACCCGTTCGACGCGCACCTGCCGTACTCCTTCCAGGAGATGGTGGTCCCGGCGGGCACCGTGGTCGTGCTCAGCATCACGGCGATCGACGTGATCCACTCCTGGTGGGTTCCCTCGCTCGGAGGCAAGGTCGATGCGGTCCCCGGCTACACGACCTACACGTGGTTCAAGGCGCCGAAGCCCGGGGCGCTTTTCCACGGCCAGTGCGCCCAGCTGTGCGGACGGCAGCACGCCTTCATGACCGCCCTCGTGCAGGTCGTCTCCCCCGCCGCGTACCAGGCCTGGCTCCAGCGCCAGTCGAAGTTGATTCTGAAGGCGAACTCGCAGGTCACCCAGCTGCGCTCGTACCTCATGCGAACCGGAAACCTCTAGGAGGCTGCGAATGTCCGTGATTGCCGAGCCAGCAGCCCGACCGGTCCCAGGGACGCTCCGCCCGGTCCCCGAGGTGCTCACGCAAGAGGTGGCCGGGACGCGTACGAGCAAGCGCTGGGTGGAATGGATCGTGACCACCGATCACAAGAAGATCGGGATCATGTACCTGGTCCTGACGTTCGTGTTCTTCATGCTGGGTGGCGTCGAGGCGTTGCTGATGCGCATCCAGCTGGCCGAGCCGAGCAACACGCTGCTCAGCGGCGAGCGCTACAACGAGCTGCTGACGCTGCACGGCACGACGATGGTGTTCCTGTTCGTGGTGCCGGTGATGGCGGGGTTCGGCAACTACTTCGTACCGTTGATGATCGGCGCGCGGGACATGGCGTTCCCGCGGCTCAACGCGCTCTCGTTCTGGCTTCTGCTGGCGGGCGGGATCGTGTTCTACGCGACGCTGTTCTACCACCCGCCCGAGGCGGGCTGGTGGAGCTATCCGCCGCTGTCGAGCATCCAGTACTCGCCCAGCGGGGGCCAGGACGCGTGGATCTTCCTGATCCACCTCACGGGCATCTCCTCGCTGCTCGGCGCGATCAACTTCTACGCGACGATCGTGAACATGCGCGCCCCGGGGATGACCTGGGGACGGCTGCCGTTGTTCATCTGGACGATCCTCGTCTACGCGATCCTGCTGATCATCGCGCTGCCTGTCGTGGCGGCGGCGGTCACGATGCTGCTGACCGACCGCCACTTCGGAACGCACTGGTTCGACCCGACCGCGCACGGCTCGCCGGTGCTGTGGCAGCACCTGTTCTGGTTCTTCGGGCACCCCGAGGTCTACATCATGGTTTTGCCCGGCTTCGGGATCATCTCCGAAGTCATCCCGGTGTTCTCGCGCAAGCCGATCTTCGGCTACAAGGCGATCGCCGCGTCGACGGTCGTGATCGCGTTCCTGGCGACACTGGTTTGGGCCCACCACATGTTCGCCTCTCCGATACCGGTGGTCGTGCTCGGCTTCTTCATGCTGAGCTCGTTCCTGATCGGGATCCCGACCGGGGTCAAGATCTTCAACTGGATCTCGACCCTGTGGCGAGGATCGATCGTGATGACGACCTCGCTGTACTACGCGGTCGGGATGATCGCGATCTTCACGGTCGGAGGGATCACTGGGATCTTCCTCGCCGTGTTCCCGGTCGACTGGCAGCTCAACGACACCTATTTCGTCGTCGCCCACTTCCACTACACGATCTTCGGCGGCGCGATCTTCCCGGTGCTCGCCGGCATCTACTACTGGTTCCCGAAGATGACCGGTAGGTTGCTGAACGAGCGCCTGGGCAAGGTCTCGTTCTGGTTCGTGTTCATCGGCTTCAACATGACGTTCCTGGTCCAGCACGCGCTCGGCCTGACCGGGATGCCACGGCGGATCTATACCTACCAGCCCGGGCTCGGGTGGTCGACGTACAACCTGATCTCGACGATCGGCGCGTTCATCCTCGCCGCGGGCATCCTGATGACGATCGCCAACGTGGCCATGAACTACAAACGCGGGGTGCTGGCCGGGCCGGACCCGTGGAAGGGCAACACGCTCGAGTGGTTCGTTCCCTCGCCGCCGCCGGTCAACAACTTCGACGAGATCCCGCGCGTCAGGTCGGTAGAGCCGATGCGCGACATCCGCCGCCAGATCGAGCGCTCCACCGGCGTGCCGCAGAAGACCGGCGGCAGCGAGCGGTTCGCCAGGGCGTAGGCTCTACGTCGATGGACGCCTCGTCGGTCACGCGGGTCCCCCCGGCGTCGGTTGCCTCCGGCGCGCGCCAGGTGGTTGCCGACTACTTCGAGCTGACCAAGCCGAAGGTCCAGACTCTGCTGTTGTTCACGACGATCGCCACGATGGAGATCGCCGGCAACCCGCCGGTCTCGCTGATCGCGCTCACGTGCCTGGGCGGCTACCTCTCGGCAGGCGGCGCCGGAGCGGTCAACCACTACTACGACCGCGACATCGATGCCAAGATGCAGCGCACCGCCTCACGCCCGATCCCGGCCGGCCGTGTGTCGCCCCGGGCTGCGCTGGTGTTCGGATTCGCGCTGTGTGGGCTGTCCTTCCTCGTCTTGTCGCTGACCGTGAACCTGCTGGCGGCCTCGCTCGCGCTGGGCGGGTTCGTCGGCTACGTCGGCGTGTACACGATCTGGCTGAAGCGGCGCACCGCCCAGAACATCGTGATCGGCGGCGCCGCCGGAGCGGTGCCCCCGCTCGTCGGGTGGGCGGCGACCCGCGGATCGCTGTCGTGGACCGCGGTCTACCTGTTCGCGATCGTCTTCTACTGGACGCCACCCCACTTCTGGTCGCTCAGCCTGCTGATGAAGGACGAGTACGCCAAGGTCGGCGTGCCGATGATGCCGGTCGTCCGGGGCGAGCGCGAGACGCGCAGGCAGATCGTGCTCTACACGCTGCTGCTGTACGCGATCTCGCAGCTGCCGTTCTGCGCCGGCGAGTTCGGGGTCGCGTATCTGTTCGCCTCGATCGTGCTGGGCCTGGCGTTCATCGCCGGGGCACTGTGGCTGTACCGCCGGGCCGACCGGCGGACCGCCCTGCGCCTGTACCTGTTCTCCCTGGCCTACCTCGCCCTGCTGTTCGGCGCGATGGTCGCCGACGTGAAGCTGTAGCCTCCCGGGCCCATGGATCGAAGGCTCGCACGCAAGAACCTCCGCTCCGGTCTGATCGCGGGCGCGCTGTGCGCCGTCATGTTCGGGATCACGTTCGTGGCGGCAGCAATCTACGTCCATCCGTGAACGACAGCGAGCATCCCTCTCAGGCGCCGCCGTCCGGCGAGCAGCTCCATCTGCCCGGGCCGAGCATCAAGCCGTTCATAACGGCGATCGCGATCACGCTGGTCGTGATCGGGACCACGATCAACATCCTGCTGAGCATCGTTGGGCTGATCATGCTCGTGATCGTGGTGTGGCTGTGGATCGGCGACACCCGGCGCGACATCGCCGAGCTGCCCGAGGAACACGGGCACTAGGGCCTGGTCAGGCTTCTGTGATGCCGACCGGCGCTTCGCTGGTGGCGCCGTCCTGGATCCAGCAGCGCATGATGTCCCGCATCGACAGGATCCCCGTGAGCTCGCCGCCCTCGTACACGACCAGGTGACGGAACCGGCCCCGCACCATCGTGGCGGCGGCCCGCTCGAGCGACCAGTCGGGAGCCGCCAGCGTCAGGTTCGAGGTCAGATGATTGCCGACCAGTTCCTGATCGGGATCCTCCCCGCAGCCGACCGCGTGAAGGATGTCTCGTTCGGTTATCACGCTCGGCCCCTGCGCCTCCGGGTCCAGCACCACCGCCGCCCCCACGTTGCGGCGACACATCGCTTCGGCGGCGTCCCGCAGCGTATGGCTCGGGCCGATCGTCAAGACCGCCCCGGACATCCCGTCACGTACCCGCATCACGCCTCCTGGCTAGATTGCAACAATTGCCTCAATCATAATTCAACCCAGGACGCCACTGGCACAAATAATTCGTGCGTTCGGACTGTCCGAACGCGGCCCGCCCGGCCGGCGTCCCAGCCCAGGAAGGCCACCCCCGGCTCGCCCGGGCGTGCCCGCGCCCGTCCTGACGTCCTTCGTCGACCAGAACGCTTAGGATGCCAGCCGGAGTGACGCTCGAGGGCCCGCAGACTCAAGACCAGCGTGCGTAACCGCCCGGTCGTACAGATGATCGTGATCGGTGTGATCGCCACCGCGATCGCGATTCCGCTCGCGCTCATCATTCCCTGGTTCCCCGCCAAGGGCTCGATCCAGGCCGGCAATGTCAGGACGCTGTACGACGTCTTGCTGATCGCCACGGTGCCGATCTTCGTGCTCGTCGAGACGGTCGTGCTGTTCTCGGTTTGGAAGTTCCGGATGCGCCCGGGCCAGGAGGAGATGGACGGCCCGCCGATCCACGGCAACACGCGGCTCGAGGTCGTGTGGACGGCGGTCCCGGCGATCCTGATCGTGTCGCTCTGCGCGTACGCATACTCGGTCCTGCGCTCGAACGAGGACAGCAAGAAGGGCGAGATGACCGTGAACGTCACGACACGCCAGTTCGCATTCGAGTTCTCCTACCCGCGGGGTGCCGGCAAGCAGGTCGTCTCCCCCGTCCTCTATCTGCCCGAGGGCCAGCCGGTGGTGTTCAGGCTCCGCTCGCTCGACGTGATCCACAGCTTCTTCGTCCCGAACTTCTCCGAGAAGCTCGACGCGGTGCCCGGGATCGTGACCACGGTGCGGGTCACGCCCGACACGATTGGAACGTATCCGGTCGAATGCACCGAGCTCTGCGGCGCCGGCCACTCGCTGATGCGGAGCACCGTGCGCGTGGTCTCCCCGGCCACGTTCGCAAGCTGGATCAAGTCACAGCCGATCAACGGCCCGCCGCCGGTCGGGACGCCGCCGGCGACCGTGACCCAGGCGGTCCCGGACTACAACGCCGTGCCGGGGGCCGGGTCCTCGTCGTCCTCGGCCCCGTCCACGTCCTCCTCGTCGTCGTCGTCGTCGTCGAGCGGATCGTCGTCGGACACGAGCGCGGCTGCCGGCAAGGCCGTCTTCACCGGCGCGGGAGGATGCGGCGGATGCCACACGCTGGCGGCGGCCGCCGCCACCGGGACCGTCGGACCCGACCTCGATGTCAGGCTTCGGACAGATTGTGCGAACCCGGCGTCGGAGAAGGTCCGGGGCACGACACTCAAGCAATGCATCGAGGCTGCGATCACCAAGCCCTACGCGTACCTGCCAAGTGGCTACAGCGCGGGGATCATGCCCTCGAACTTCTCGGAGCGCCTGACTCCCACCCAGATCCAGGCGCTTGTCAACTTCCTGTCCAGCGCAGCCAAATGAGCAGCGGTCCCGGCCACGCAAGCAGGTATCGTGCCAACGATGGATAGCGGTAGCCGTCGCGAACCCGGGCACGTGCACATCGCCCGGGACGGGAGCCGCCGCGAACCCGGGCGCCGCGCCGCCCAGAGCGAGACCCGTCTCGGAGAGGAGATCGCCTGATGGCAGTCACGACCGCGGCTCATGAGACTCCCGTCGCGCCCCGAACCCGCGTCCCGCTTCCCCCGAGCCTCCGCCGGGCAGGGTGGTACCGGGCGGCTCTGTTCGAGGTTCTGGGCTTCGCGTTCGCGTTCGGCCTGACGGTCCTGATCCGCGCGCTGATGCACGAGCACCCGGTGCTCGACGGCCATGCGATCACGATCGTCGCGCTGCTCGCGGTTCCGATCTTCTTCATGTTCGGGTTCGGCACCGCCGACTACTGGCTCTACTGGGCCGCCGGACGCCCGACACGCCCCGAGGACCACTCCGGCCACGGTGCCTACAGCTGGCGCGATTACTTCCGCGTCAACACCGACCACAAGGTGATCGGGATCCAGTACGTGGTCACCTCGTTCTTCTTCCTGCTGGTCGGCGGCCTGCTCGCGATGCTGATCCGGGCCCAGCTGGCCAAGCCGGGCATGCAGTTCCTGACCCCCGAGCAGTACAACGGCGTGTTCTCCGTCCACGCCACGATCCTGATCTTCCTGTTCGTGATCCCGGTGTTCGCGGGACTCGCGAACTTCGTGCTGCCGCTGATGATCGGCGCGCCGGATATGGCCTTCCCGCGCCTGAACGCCCTGTCCTACTGGCTGCTCCCATTGGCCGGGATCATGATGCTGTTCAGCTTCCTGGCCCCGGGCGGCTCGTTCGCGGCGGGCTGGACCGCGTACGCGCCGCTGTCGACGACGATGCCGATCGGGCAGATGTTCTTCTCGATCGCCGTCCAGCTCGCCGGCGCCTCGTCGATCGCCACCGCGCTCAACTTCCTCGTGACGATCATCACGATGCGTGCGCCCGGAATGAGCTTCTTCCGGATGCCGCTGCTCGTGTGGGCGAACTTCTCGACGTCGTTGCTGGTCGTGATCGCGACTCCGTTCATCGCGGCCTCGCAGTTCTTCATCCTGCTCGACGTCGCGCTCCACTTCCACTTCTTCGATGCGTTCGTCGGGCCGCTCAAGAATGGCAACGTGCTGATGTACCAGCACGTGTTCTGGTTCTACTCCCACCCAGCCGTCTACATCATGATGTTGCCCGGGTTCGGGATCATCTCCGAGGTCATCGCGGTCAAATCGCGCAAGCCGATCTTCGGCTACCGGATGATGGCGTTCTCGCTGCTGGCGATCGTCGTACTCGGCTTCACCGTGTGGGCGCACCACATGTTCGTGTCCGGCATGGCGCCGTGGATCCGCATCCCGATGATGATCACTACCGCGATCATCGCGATCCCGACCGGCATCAAGATCTTCTCGTGGCTCGCGACGCTGTGGCGAGGGGTGCTTCACCTCGACACCCCGATGCTGTTCGCGCTCGGGTTCCTGACGGCGTTCACGCTCGGCGGGATCAGCGGGGTGATGCTCGCGATGATCCCGTTCGACATCCACGTCAGCCAGACGTACTTCATCGTCGCCCACATCCACTACGTGCTGTTCGGCGGCTCGCTATTCACGATCTTCGCCGGCGTCTACTACTGGTTCCCGAAGATGACCGGCCGGATGTACGACGAGCGTCTGGGCAAATGGCACTTCTGGATGACGTTCATCTTCTTCAACCTGACGTTCGGGCCGATGCACCTGATCGGGATCCAGGGGATGCCGCGCCGGGTCGCCGAGTACGCCGCGAAGTTCGCCGACTGGAACCTGTTCATCTCGATCTCGGCGTTCATCCTCGGCTTCAGCACGCTGATCTTCCTCTACAACATGGTCGTCAGCTGGCGCGGCGGACCGCGTGCCCCGGCCAACCCGTGGCGGGCGCTGACGCTCGAGTGGCAGGTCTCCTCGCCGCCGCCGATCTTCAACTTCGACGCCGTACCGACGGTCGTCGGCGGCCCGTACGAGTACGGCGTCCCGGGCGCGGTGCACGGGATCTTCAAGCCGCCCGCCGAGGCGAGTCGCGTGGCGGCGGGAGCATTCATGACGCCGCCGAGCCAGGAGAGCCACACGTGAGGACGATCCTCGTCGTCGCGAACGAGACCCTCGGCGGCCGGTCGCTGCTAGAGGCGATCCGAGAGCGGGCTGCCCAGGGCGACGTACGGTTCGTCCTCGTGGCGCCGCAGAACCGGCCGCGAGCGGGGCTCGTGGTCTACGACGAGTCCGTGTTCGACGCCGCCCAGACGCGGGTCGACCTCGCGCTCGAGTTCGCTCGCGCCGAGCACATCGACGCGATCGGCGAGGTCGGAGACTCCGACGCCTACTCCGCGACGATCGACGCCGTCCACGCCTACCGGCCGGACGAGATCATCATTTCGACATACCCCGCGACCCGGTCGGGCTGGCTACGACGTGACCTGATCGAGCGCGTGCGCGACTCCACCGGGCTCCCGGTCGAGCACGTGGTCGCGGACCCCGATACCGAGGGCCTGCCGTTCGACGTGACGCTGGCGGTCGCCAACCGCACGGCGAGCGGTGACGAGCTGCTCGACGCGCTGAAGGCCAAGGTGGACGCCGAGCCCGAAGGGCGCAACCGCATGTTCGTGATCGTCGTGCCCCAGGAGGGTGGCGGCGGCCAGGACTCCCAGCGGGCGCGCACGCGCCTGAAGCTCGTGCTCGACCGGCTTCGCGCCGCCGGCATGTTCGCCGCGGGGATGGTCGGCGACCCCGACCCGTTTACGGCGATCACAAATGCCCTCCAATATTTCCGCGTCGACGACATCGTGATCTCGACGTTCGCCGAGACCAAGTCCGGCTGGTTGCGCACCGATCTGATCGAGCGGGTGCGCCGGGCCACGGGAAAGCCCGTCGAGCACATCGTCCACGACGACGTCGCGAGCACCGCGCGTAGCCAATGGAAGCCGCCTCGATCTCCCACGGCCACGCCGAGCACCACGGCCCGCCGCCCGCCCACCAGTCCTCCAGGGTCCACGCGCCGACGCTCGGGATGCTCCTTTTCATCATGTCCGAGATCATGATCTTCGGCGCCTTCTTCACGGCCTACTTCTTCATCCGGATCGTCAACCACAACCCGTGGCCCGCCGGTGGCACGGTCGTGCCGGAGGCCGTCGCCGGCGTCAACACGGCGATCCTGCTGTCGTCCTCGCTGACGCTCCACTGGGCGCTGACGTCCGTCAAGAACGGGAACCGCTTCGGCCTTCGCGCCGGCATGGCCTCGACCTTCATGCTCGGCCTCACGTTCCTGTTCATCCAGATCAACGAGTACATCCACCTCGGCTGGGCTCCGCACGACTCGGCCCAGGCGACCGTCTTCTACTCTCTGACCGGCCTCCACGGCATCCACGTGTTCATCGGCCTGTGCCTGCTGTTGATGGTGACGACCCGCGCGTTCCGCGGGCATTACACCCCGGAGCACCACGCCGGGATGGAAGTGCCCGGGATCTACTGGCACTTCGTCGACATCATGTGGATCGTCGTGTACACGTCGGTCTACGTGCTCTAGCGTCGAGCGTCGAGCCGTGGCGAACCCGTTGCGTTACGAGGCGGACGCGTTCCGGGTGTTCCTCTATTGCCTGGCAGTGGTCGCCGCGGTCGTTGCGATCGTGTTGATCGTTCGCGCATTGAGCTAGCTGGTGCGCCAACATAGAAGTCCGCCGTGCCACTGACTTCGCTCCCGTTCGCCTCCGCCGGCCTGCTCAACGGAATCGTGCCGTCGGTGGTCGTGCTGCTGTGCTGGCTGCCCTATCGCGCGCGCGTGCAGACGCTGTCGCACGAGCGGCGAGCCGTCCCGGGCTGGCGGCAGGCGTGCTTCGCCGCCGGCCTCCTGACGCTTGCCATCGCCCTCAGCGAGCCCGTCGATTCGATCGCCGACCAGTTGCTGGTGGCGCACATGGCCGAGCACCTGGTGATCGGCGACATCTCCGCCCTGCTGCTCGTGCTCGGCTTCACCGGGCCGCTGCTCGCGCCGCTGCTACGCCGGCGGTACATCGGCAAGCTGCGGGTGTTCGCGCATCCGCTCGTGGCGTTCCCGGTGTGGGCGATCAACTTCTACGCCTGGCACACGCCGTTCCTCTACCAGGCGGCGCTTCGCCACGACGGCCTCCATGCCCTCCAGCACGGCACCTTCCTGGCGTTCGGCATGGCGATGTGGATGGCGCTGCTCGGCCCCCTGCCGAAGCCGAGCTGGTTCGGCAACGCGGCCCGGCTCGCCTACATCATCGCCGTCCGCCTGGCCGGCACGATCCTCGCCAACATCATGATCTTCTCGGGCACGATCCTGTACCCGATCTACCGCGCCGGCGACGCCCACTGGCACATCAGCCCGATGGGCGATCAGATCGCCGCCGCCGGCGTGATGATGGTCGAGGAGAGCCTGCTCACGATCGGGCTGTTCTGCTGGCTGTTCCTGAAGGTCGCGCGCGAGGCCGACGAGCGTCAGGCCCTGCTCGACGCCGCCGCCGCCCAGGGGCTCGAGCTCGACGAGCAGCGCGCCGCGCGCGCGGTGGCGGCGGGGCGCGGCGACGAGCTGCTCGAGCGCATCAGGGCGCGCGGCGCGACCACCGTCACCTGAGCGCGCCTGCTGGGCGCGCCCCGCGGACGGCGGCGGCGGGGTGGCGTGGTGGCGGGTGGTGGCGCCGGCGAGGGAGCCCGGCGCGCTTCGCGGTGCGAACGGCGGGCACCTGGGAGGGAGGCCGCCGTTCCCGCCGGCGGGACCCGACCGCCGGCGCTCGGAAGCGGGGCCCGGATCCCTAGCACCCGGAAGCGGGGCCCGGATCCCCAGCACTCGGAAGCGGAGCCGGATCCCGACACTCGGAAGCGCCCGAACCCGCGACACTCGGAATCACCTGCAAAACCTGCCATTTGACGTACCGGCACGGGACCGTGGCATTCCGCGCGTGCCCCACATGCACCGTCTGGCACGGCCCGCTCGCAGCGGCTCAATTGTCAGATCGTGCAGGTCGCCGGCGGCACGCGCCACCGCAACCGCCGCGCGCACGCGCCACCGCCACGCGCGGCCGCCACCTCCGCCACCGCGACCGCGACCCGCCAAGGGCCACGGGCCCAGCCGAGCCCTCCGGAGCATGCACGACACGACAGCGGAGCGCGGCCGAGCCCGGCGCTGTCGTGTAAAGCGCGCCAGACATGCAGAGCGCGGCACGGCCTCGCCCGAATCGCCCCGTCGTCGCGTTTTGCAGGTCCGCTGGCCCGCGGGCATGCGGTGTGGGTACCTACGACTAGTGCGACGCCGACGACAGGAACGCCACCAGCGCCTGGATCTGACTCGGGCTGAGCGTCTTGCTGAAGGTGTTCGGCATGATGCCTGAGTGGTAGCCCGCCGGGATGTACTTGTACGGATCGGTGATCGCCGTCTCGACGCACTTCTCGAACGTTGACCCGCGAGCCTGCTGGGACGCCGGCGTCGCGCAGGCGGCCTTCAGCGTGTTGAGATTGGGTCCGATCGTGCCGGTGGTCGCCGCCGCCGCCAGCGTGTGGCACGAGCCGCAACCGCCGACGCCGGTGAAGATCGCCTTCCCGTTGGCAGCGGTCGGCGCCACCTTCGCCGCCACCGCGGCCGCCAGCGCACCGGTGTCCTGCCCCGGCTTTGCCGCCACCGCCGCCACGTAGGCGGCGATGTCCTGGGCGTCCTGGCCCTTGACCAGCATCGCCGGCATCACGCCCTCCGTGTTCGGGTACTGGATCCAGTAGTTGACGAGCCCCTCGATCGACGTGCTCTTCACCCCGTCGATCCGGTCCTGCCGGAACGCGTCGTCCAGATTCGGTCCGATCGTGCCGGTCGAATTCGCGTGCGCCAGCGTGTGGCACGACGCGCAGTTCTCAGCGAACAGCTGCTTGCCCGTGACCACGTTGGCGGTTGGATGCTTGAGCGCGCAACCACCTACCGTGACCGCGATCAAAACTGCCGCCATCAGCGTGGCGATGCGTCCCAGCGACTTGACCATATCTTGAGAGGCGGCACTCTATCCAAGCCGTCGGCAGGGGGGCTCGGCGGCCCGCTCCGCACCGGCGGGACCAACGGCCACCGGCCCGCAAGACCACCCCGACCGCGCCGGCGGGCGTCCGTCCCCTGCTATACGATGGTGAAGGATGAGGACGCGTCAGAAGTACCGCATGAGGACGCCATCCACCGGTCGCGAGGTCGTGATCGACGCCGAGGTCGGACGGACCTACGTCGATCGGGAGACCGGTGAGGCGCTCGAGGTCGTGGGGCAGCTGCTCCCCCTGGCGCCGACCCCGTCCGAGCTGCCGTGGGCCGTCGCGAACCTTCGCTTTTGCAACTGGTGCGACCAGCATTGCCAGAAGGACCTCAACGACTGCCCTCATTGCGGCAGGCGGATGGACCCGCTCGAGGTCTGAGCCCTTGGTTGTGGCTCGGCGTCCAGCTGTCGTTCGCGCTGCGCGTGCGCTGACCGCGCTTGCGGTCGGCGCTGCCGCCGCCGCGGGCATCGCGGCTTGTGGTGGCGGCTCGTCGGCTGCAACCGATACATCCGGCTCTCCGCCACTGACCGTCCCCACCGCGCCCATCGCCACGCCGGCGACGACCGGCGGCACATCGTCCACCACCTCGACCAGCAGCACAACCGCGACCACGTCATCGAGCGGCTCCTCGCCCTCGTCGTCCGCGTCTTCCGGCACCGGGAGCTCGTCGTCGGGGACGTCGGGTGGCACGAGCGGCGCTGCCAGCTCGGGCACCAGCGCTGGCGGCACGAGCGCCGGCACGGGTGGTGACACCGGTGGCGGTGGCGGTGGCGGCGGTGGCGGCGGTGGCGATTGCGCCGCCGACCAACAACGGTGGCGGCGGCACCGGTGGTGGCGGCGGGACTGCCGGCGGTGGCGGCGGCAGCGGCGGCACCGGCCTCCCCTAGCTGACGGATCCCCGCGCCTGGGATCGGCAGTCGGTGGCCGTGCCGCGCCAGATGCTGTCCCGCTCGCCAATGCTGCGATGCGGTCCGACGCCGTGACGCGGCTCACGGCGCCACGCTCGCCGCGCGGCGAGCGCGACCGCGACGCCCTCGCGCACCAAGCGATCGCACGCAGGCCGCTAGAGTCGACACTCGACGCCCAGCGGCGCGCAGCGCTCGCCGGCGCCGGCACGACCGCTTCCCGGCCCCGTGCGCTCCCCGCGCCACTCGGCCCCGGACGCCGGCGAACGACCGCCGGCGCTCAGATCACTTCTTCGTCGGAGGCGTGGTCGTCGTCGTGGTCGGCGCCACCGGGTTCGTGACCTCGGTTGCGCTGTACTCGACCCGCGTTCCCGGGTAGTCGCACCCGTACGCGGTGCTCGAACCAATGGTGACCTGAGCCTGCGTGGTGCCCGGAGGGTGCTGGCAATTGCGGCTGCGGCTCTGGCGGTAGGCGAAGTGGCTCGTCGAAAGGTCGATCGAGAGGACCGGCGCCCACGTGGGCGTCGTCAGCGCGATCGTCTCGCCGCGGACGACGGGAATCGACGTCGTGAGCGGGAACTGCGCCACTTGACCGATGTACGGCTGGACGTCGACCAGCGGGCTCTGCGCGACGACCTGCCAGCTCCAGTGGGGCTTCTTGGCCCACCTTCTTGAGTACGGTGATCCCGACCTGCGCATCGCCGCCGAAGCTGCTGTCGAGGAACTTGAGGTCGCTCTGCACGGTAGTGGGATTGGTCGACAGGGCGGACAGACCGACGGTGAACGCCACGATGCCGGCCGGCCTGCTTGACCGTCGTCGGGTAGGCGATGTTGTCGCGGATCGTTTCGAGCGCGGTCACCCGGTTCAGGATGATCAAGCACTGAGAGGGCGCAATGCCCTTCGGACATGCCGGCGCGATGAGCGGCGTCGTGGTGGCGCCGAGTTCCGTGATCGTCGCCTCAGCGGACGCCGGAATCAGCCCACAGAGCGCGAATGCGCCAGCGGTGGCGAGGAAAGAACGTTTCATGTTCAGATTGAACACGACACCGCGGCGCCAGTTGCGCCACACACGGGTGACAAAGGCCACCTGACGCCGGCGGGTCGCGTTTCTCTACTGCAAATCGGCCAGTCCAGCCGCGCTGACTAGAGCTTGCTGACGTTGACCGCCTTCGGTCCCTTAGGACCGGCCTCCTCCTCGTAGGAAACCTTGATTCCCTCGGACAGCGAGCGATAGCCGTCCCCCACGATTCCAGTGAAATGAACGAACAAGTCGCGCCCGCCGTCGTCGGGCGTGATGAAGCCGAAGCCCTTGTCGTCGCTGAACCACTTGACGGTACCCGTTGCCATGTACTCCCCTTGAGATGCCTGCTATCGGACACGCCGGTTAGGTACCCGAGGGCCCCGACCAACCCGGGGAAGGTAGCAAGGAAGCGCGACGTATGGCTTTCTGGACTAATTCCATGCGGCTTCCCCGGTCCGGGTACCGACGCCGGGGGCGTCAGCGAAGGGCCTGCGCGGCCGACTCGATCTCGGCGGAATCGCCGGGCGCGGGGGTCCAGGGCAGTTTCAGCGGGTCGCCCTCGTAGCGCGGGATCACGTGCACGTGGAAGTGGAAAACGGTCTGCCATGCGGCCGCGCCACAGCTATTGATCAGGTTCACCCCGGCCGGATCCAGCCGCTCGCTGATCCTGGCGGCCATGCGCTGCGCCGCCTGCACCGTCGCCGCGAGGTCCTCGGGGTCGATCTCCAGCAGGTCTCGCGCATGCTCGCGCGGGATCACGAGCAGGTGACCGCGCGTCGCAGGGTTGATGTCCATGAACGCGACGGTCCGCTCGGTCTCGTCGACGATCTGCGCCGGCAACTCGCCCGCGATGATCTTGCAGAAGATGCAATCTGGATCGTTCACAGCCGCCCAGATTATCGTCCGGAGACGGACGTGCCCTGCCCGCCGACGATCGCCCGCGCTCGATCGATTGCCTGCTCGGACGAGCTGATCTCCCCCGCGAAGCTCGCCTCCTCGAGCTCCTCGAGGATCTGGCCGAGCTGCGGGCCGGGTCGGAGGCCTACGGCGCGCGCCAGCTCGTCGCCTCGTACCGGTGGGCGCGGGCGGACCTCGCGCCACGCGAACGCCTCCGCGAGCAACTCGCGCGCGAGCTCCAGGTGGCGCGCGATCGCCTCGTCGGACCCCCGTCCGCGCGTGGCGAGCCGGTCGGCGACGCTGAGCAGCGTCACGTCAACCTGCACCGGCTCGCACGCGCGCAGGTAGCGGTAGATCGCCCGCCGGCCGATCGGCATCTCGTGGACGAGGAAGCCGAGCCGCAGGTGGTGGCGGATGAGCGCCGCCACATGCTCGCGCAGCCGCTCGCTCGCCCGCAGACGGGCGAGCACCGTGGCCGCGATCTCCGCCCCCTCGACGTCGTGGCCGATGAACGTGACCCGTCCTTCTGGCGTCACCCCGCGTGTCTCCGGCTTGGCCACGTCGTGGAGCAGCGCCCCGAACCGCAGCGCCTGGCCTCGACTCAGCTCGTTGGCGAGCGGCTCGGCCAGGAACTGCCGGACCGCCTCGGCCTGGTCCGGAAACCACCGCTCGGGCTCGCGCTCCAGCGCGATCGTCTCGGCCAGCACCAACCGGGTGTGCTCGTACACGTCGAGATGGTGATACGCGCTCTGCTCGACCCCGCGCAGCCGGCTCAGCTCCGGCAGCACGACCTCCGTGGCGCCGATCGCATCCATCAGCTCGAGCCCGGCGAGCGCGCGGTCGGCGGCCAGCACCCGTTTCAGCTCCGTGAACACGCGCTCGGGCGCCACCCCATCGAGCGCGGCGACGCTCGCCCGAGCCGACTCGACCGTATCCCGGTCGAGGTCGTCGAATCCGAGCTCGCACGCCAATCGCACCAGCCGCAGCGTGCGCAGCGGATCGTCCGCGAAGGCGTGCGTCGAGACCACCCGGAGCCGGTGGGCGCGCAGGTCATCGAGACCGCCGAACGGATCGAGATGGCCGCCGCCGCCGAGCGGCTCGGCAATCGCGTTGATCGTGAAATCACGGCCGGCCAGGTCGGTCTCGATCGATCCTCCGGCGACCGGCAGCACGTCGACCTGCCAGCGGTGACCGCGATCGACAACGCGCCAGACGCCGAACGCGTCCGACAGCGCGAATGCGTGGGCGTCGGTCGACCGCGCCAGCGCGCGCGCCAGCCGGCGCGCGTCGCCGAGCAGCGCCACGTCGTAGTCGTCGGTCGGCCGTCCCAGAAGCCGGTCCCGGACGGCTCCGCCCACGAGCCACGCGGGTTCGTCCGCGGCCAGCAGGGCCAGCGAGCGGAGCGGATCGCCACTGCTCACGCCGCAACCCCGTCTCGGTGGTAGGTCCGGGGCACCCGAGCCGTGATCCCGCACACGACCTCGTAGTTGATCGTGCCGATCCGGCGCGCGAGGTCCTCAGCCGTCTGACGCTCGGCGCCGTCGATACCGATGATCGTCACCGGGTCGCCACAGCCGACGTCGCCGGCCGTCGAGCCGAGCTCCACCGTGATGTTGTCCATGCTGACCGTCCCCGCCACCGGATAGCGCCGGCCGCCGATCAGCACGTCGCAGTTGTTCGTCAGCGCCCGCCGGATCCCGTCGGCGTAGCCGATCGGCACCGTCGCGACCCAGATGTCGGACCCCGCGACCCACCGCCGCCCGTAGCCGGCGCTGTCGCCGGCGCGCGCGAGCTTCACGGCCGCCACGTACGAGGTCAGCTCGAGCGCCGGCTCGAGGCCGTGCGCGGCGGGATCCTCGTTCATCGGGTCGCAGCCGTAGATCGCGATCCCGCAGCGCACGCGGTCGTAATGGCTCGCCGGCTCGCGCAGCGTGGCCGCGCTGTTCGCGGCGTGCACGACGATCCCGGGCCACCGTTCGCGCATAGTCGCAGCAAACGGTGCAAATCGCGCCGAGCTGGGCAGCCGTGAACGACGGGTCCTCGTCGGCGCTGGCGAAGTGGGTCATCGCGCCCGCGAGGTCGAGCGCCGGGGCGGCCGCGACGATCCTCTCGGCCACGCGGATCGCCTCGCCGGGGTCCCGCGTCCCGAGCCGGCCCATGCCCGTGTCGAGCTTCACGTGCACCCGCACGGGCCCCGAGGGCGGGTCGCCGGCGCGGCCGGCGCAGGCACGTTCCAGGCGCTCGACGAACGACTCGCTCCAGGCGACGAGCTCGCCCCTCGCCTCCAGCGCCACCGGCAGCTCCTCGTCGCTGACGGCACCCATCACCAGCACCGGCCCGTCGATGCCGCCGGCGCGCAGCTCGGCCGCCTCGCCGGCGGTCGCCACCGCCAGCGAGCGGGCGCCGCCGGCGAGCGCCGCGCGCGCCGCCGGAAGCGCGCCGTGGCCGTAGCCGTTGCCCTTGACGACCGCGATCAGCTCGGCGCCACCGGTCAGCCCTGAGCGGAGCACGCGCGACGTTGCGTTCGATCGCGGCGAGGTTCACCCGCGCCAGCGCGCGCAGCGCCACGATCAGACCGCCCGCGTCGCCAGCGCGCGCGGCAGCGCCGCGATCACGTCGCTTGCGATCACGCCCTCGGGCCCGATCTCCTGCGCCGACAGCATCCCCGCCCGGGCGTGCACGAGCACGCCGGCGCACGCCGCGTGAAACGGGTCCATCCGCTTGGCCAGGAGCGCGCCGATGACGCCCGAGAGCACGTCGCCGGTGCCCGCCGTGGCGAGCGCCGGCGCGCCTCCGCGGTTGACGCCGGCGCGGCCGTCGGGCGCGGCGACGATGGTGTCGTCGCCCTTCAGCACGACGATCGCCTGCGCCTCGCGTGCGGCCCGCCGCGCACTGTGCAGGCGCCGGGCGCCGATCGCCGCGCTGTCGGTCTCGAGCAGGCGCGCGAGCTCGCCGGCGTGCGGGGTCAGGACGGTCGGGGCGTCGCGCTCGGCGAGCGAACCGAACTCGCCGGCGTGCGCGTTCAGCCCGTCGGCGTCGAGCAGCAGCGGCACCGGCGCGTACCGGGCGAGTTGTCGGGCGAACTCCTGCGTCTCCGGGGCCCGCCCCATGCCCGGCCCGAGCACGAGCGCATCGGCCCGGTCGGCCCGCTCGAGCACGCCCTCCACGCCCCAGGGCTCGAGCGCCCCGTCGGTATCGGGCAGCGGCACGGTCATCACCTCGAGCAGCCGGCTCTCGAAGATCACGTTGAGCGACGACGGGCACGCACGCGGTCACGTAGCCGGCGCCGGCGCGCATCGCCGACTCGGACGCGAGGCACGGCGCGCCGGTCAGCCCCAGCGACCCGCCGCAGACGAGCACGCTGCCGGCGGCGAACTTGTTCGAGGCCCTGCCGCGACGCGGGATCCCGTCGCTCGCACGGTCGGAGATCAGCCCGACCTGCGGCTCGCCGGGCCCTCCGGCGGGGATCCCGATGTCGATCACCCGGACCTCGCCGGCATGCGTCTTGCCGGGGTCGATCCACAGACCGGGCTTGGCGGCGTGGAAGGTGGCGGTGGCGCGCGCCCGCACGGCCACGCCCGACGACCTCGCCGGTCGACGCGTCGACTCCGCTCGGAACGTCGCAGGCGACCACGACCGCACCGGCGCCCAGCCGGCGTCGTTGATCGCCACGATCGCGCCGGCCGCGGGCTCACGCGGCTCCCCCGAGAAGCCCGTCCCGAGGATCGCGTCGATGATCGCGCCGGCGCCGGCCAGCGCCGCGCGCGTCGAACGGCGCCGGCGCCGCCCCCGGGCAGACGCTCGAGATTCGTCCGGGCGTCGCCGCGCAGCTCGCCGGGATCGCCGAGCAGCAGCACGTCGACCTCGCGGCCGCGATCCCGCAGCAGGCGCGCCGCGACCAGGCCGTCGCCACCGTTGTTGCCCTTGCCGCACACCGCGACGATCCGTCCCGTCGGCGCCAGCTCGCCGACGAGGTCGGCCAGCCCGGTGCCGGCGCGCTCCATCAGCTCGAGGCCCGGGATGCCGCGCTCGCCGATCGCCCACTCGTCCAGCGCCCGCTGCTCGCCGGCGTCGGGGAGCGGATCAAGCCAGTCCGGAAGGCTCGCCATCCACCGGGAGGCTAATGGCTCCCGACGGTCAGGCCGCGATCGCCACCGCGGCGGCGTCCCGCCCGGTGTGCGTGAGCGACACCTCGACCTGCACCCCGAGCTCGGCCGCCCGGGCCGCGGCGCTGCCCGACAGACGGATCGTGGGCGGTCCGCCGGTGCCGATCACCTCCACCTCGTGGAAGTTCCACGACTCGATCCCAAGCGCCTTGGCCACCGCCTCCTTGGCGCAGAACCGCGCCGCCAGGTGCTGCCCCGGCCGTCCTCGCGAGGCGGCGTAGGCACGCTCGGCCGTCGGTGAACAGGCGCTCGGCCAACCGCGGCGTCCGCTCCAGCGCCCGCTCGAGCCGCTCGATCTCGAGCAGATCGATCCCGACCCGGTACGGCGGCTCCGCGCGGTCGGATCCGACCCCGCTCAACCGCTCACTCCACGGTGACGGTCTTGGCCAGGTTCCGGGGCTGGTCGACGTTCAGCCCGCGCCGGCGAGCGATGTGGTACGCCAGCAGCTGAAGCGGGATCACCGCCAGCAGCGGCGCCAGCATCCACTGCGTGCGCGGCACCTCGATCACCTCGTCGGCGTGCTGGGCGATCTGCTCGTCGCCCTCGGTCGCGATCGCGATCACGCGAGCGCCGCGGGCCCGGACCTCCTGGATGTTCGAGATCACCTTCTCGAGCACCGGCGACTCGGTCGCGACCACGACCACCGGCGTGCTCTGGTCGAGCAGCGCGATCGGGCCGTGCTTCATCTCGCCGGCGGCGTACGCGTCGGTCGCGATGTAGGAGATCTCCTTGAGCTTGAGCGCGCCCTCCAGCGCGACCGGCAGACCCGACATGGCGTCCCGAGTACAGGAAGAACTCGGCGTCGGCGACGCTCTCGGCGACGCGGGCCACGCCGCCCATGTCACGCTCGAACATCTCGGTGATCCGGTGGGGCAGTCGCTTGAGCTCGCTGATCGTCGCCTTGAGCTCGTCGGGCTCGAGCGTGCCGCGCAGCTCGGCCAGCCGTAGCGCGAGCAGGTACATGGCGACGACCTGGCTGACGAACGTCTTCGTCGCCGCGACCCCGATCTCGAGCCCGGCGCGCGTGTAGAGCACGCCGTCGGCCTCGCGCGTGGCCTGCGAGCCCATGATGTTGGTGATCGCGAGCACCCTCGCGCCGCAGTCGCGGGCTGTCCGCATCGCCGCCAGCGTGTCGGCGGTCTCGCCGGACTGCGAGATCCCGATCACGAGGTCGCCGGGGCCGACGACCGGGTTGCGGTAGCGATACTCGGAGGCGATCTCGACCTCGACCGATACGCGCGAGAACTCCTCGATCGCATAGCGGCCGATCAGCCCGGCGTGGTACGAGGTGCCGCAGGCGACGATCACGATCCGGCGCAGGGTCCGCAGCAGCTCGTCGTCGATCGGGCGCGGGTGGGTGGCGGGACTCAAATCCCCGAGGTCGATCCCGACGCCGCGCGCGGCGCGCTCGCCGATCGTCTCTGCGACCGCGTCGGCCTGCTCGTGGATCTCCTTGAGCATGAACGTCTCGTAGCCCTGCTTCTCGGCGGTGTCGGCGTCCCAGTCGATCTCGACGATCTCGCGATCGAGCGCGGTGCCGTCGGCGGCGAAGAACTCGACCCCGTCGGGCCGCAGCACGACGAACTCGTCGTTCTCGATGTACTGGACGTGGCGCGTGTGGCGCAGGAACGCCGGAATCGCCGAGGCGATGAACTGCTCTCCGTCGCCGCGGCCGATGATCAGCGGGCACTCCTTGCGCGCCCCGACGAGCAAGCCGGGCTCGTCCGCGGTCATCGCGACGAACGCGTAGTGGCCGCGCAGCTCGGCATAGGCGCGGCGCACCGCGGCGAACAGATCGCCGTCGTTGTGGTGCGCCACCAGATGCGCGATCACCTCGGCGTCGGTTTCGGAGGTGAACACCGCGCCCTCGGCGGCCAGCCGTCGCTTGAGCGAGATGTAGTTCTCGACGATTCCGTTGACCACGATGTGGACCCGGTCGGTGTTGTCGAAGTGGGGATGGGCGTTCTCCTCGGTGACCCGTCCGTGGGTCGCCCAGCGCGTGTGGCCGATGCCGGTGCCCGGCAGCGGCCGCTCGGCGAGCGCAACCGCGCCGCCGCCGGCCTGATCCTGCGGGCCGCCGCAGGCCGCGATCGCGTCGCGGAGCGCGCTCAGGTTGCCGACCGCGCGGACGGCGTCGATCCGGTCGCCGTTGAGCACCGAGATGCCGGCGCTGTCGTAGCCGCGATATTCGAGCTTCTCGAGTCCTGCGAGCAGGAGCGGGCGCGCCTTACGCGGGCCGACATAGCCGACAATTCCACACATACGTCCTGACTTCCCCTTTCGTGGCGGAACGCGTTGTGCCTTCCGATGTCAGTACGAGGAAGGCAACGATACTAGCCGGAACAACGGTCGGCCCAACAACGGACAGGGGTGCAGAACTACCGGGGGTGGACCGGCTCTATGTGAGCGCCGTCTCGACCACTTGCCGCAACCGGGCGCAGACCTCGTCGGTCTCCTCCTGGCTCGGCGCTTCGACCATCACCCGGATCAGCGGCTCGGTGCCCGACGCCCGGACCAGCACGCGCCCGCGGCCCGTCAGCCCCGCGTGCTCGCGTGCCACCGCCTCCTCCACCCCGGTGTCGGCCATCGCGGCGGCGAGTCCATCCCGGTCGGCGGCCCGGATGTTGACCAGGCGCTGGGGCAGCTTCTCCATCGCGCCTCGCTCGGCCAGCTCATGCCCGCCGAGCGCCTCGAGCGTGAGCAGCGCGCTCGCGATTCCGTCGCCGGACGGCCCGAAGCCGAGGTCGATGATGTGGCCGGACTGCTCGCCGCCGAGCGCCCAGCCTCGCCGGCGAAGCTCGTCGAGCACGTATCGGTCGCCGACCGCGGTGGTCGCGACCTCGATGCCCGCCTCGTCCATCGCGCGGTGGAAGCCGTAGTTGGTCATGACCGTGACCGCCACGCCGTTGCCGGGCAACCGGCCGTCGGCGCGCAGATGGAGCGCGGCGAGCGCGATCAGCTCGTCGCCGTCGACGATCGCGCCGCGGCGGTCCACCGCGAGCACCCGATCGCCGTCGCCGTCGAATGCGAACCCGACGTCATAGTCGCCGGCCGCGACGCGCTCGGCCACCCCGTCGAGATGGGTCGATCCGCACCCGCGGTTGATGTTCATCCCGTCGGGTTGATCGGCGATCACGTCGACGTTCGCTCCCAGGCGCCGGAACATCTCGGGGGCCGCCTGGAACGTGGCGCCGTTGGCGCAATCGAGGAGCACACGAAGCCCGCTCAGCTTGAGGCTGGGCGAAGCGCTCGGACAGTTGCTGCAGGTAATCCTCGAGCGCGCCGTCGAACGCCCGGATCCGGCCGATGTGCGCCGGCTGGGGCGGGGCAGTGTCGAGCGCGGCCTCGATCTCGTGCTCGGTGTCGTCGTGGAGCTTGAATCCGTCGCTCGCGAACAGCTTGATGCCGTTGTCCTCGTAGGGGTTGTGCGACGCCGAGATCACCGCCGCGAGGTCAAGGCCGTGGCGGCGCACCAACAACGGCGCCGCCGGCGTCGGGAGCACGCCGGCGAGCCAGGCATCGCCACCCGCCGCAGCCACCCCGGCGGCGATCGCGGACTCGAACATCTCGCCCGACTCGCGCGTGTCGCGGATGATCAGGACCTGCGGACGCTCCGCTTCCACCCGCGCCACCGCAGTACGGGCCAGCGCGAGCGCGAGGTCGGCCGTCAGGAAATGTCCCGCCCGGCCACGGACGCCGTCCGTGCCGAACAGCTGGCGCGCCACAACAGCCACAGGCGCCGCTAGCGCTTGGAGAACTGCGGCCGCTTACGGGCCTTCTTGAGCCCGGCCTTCTTGCGCTCCTTGACACGCGGATCGCGCGTCAGGAAGCCGCGGCGCTTGAGCTCGCCGCGCAGGTTGGGGTCCGCCACGATCAGCGCCCGCGAGATCCCGTGACGGAGCGCGCCGGCCTGGGCGGACACGCCGCCGCCGTGCATCCGCGCGACCACGTCCATCCGAGACTCGTAGCCGACGGTCTCGAGCGGCTGGCGGATGATGCGCCTGAGCGTCTCGCGGGGGAAAAAGGCCTCGAGCGTCTTGCCGTTGATCTGGTACGTGCCGGTGCCGGGCTTGATGATCACCCGCGCGACAGCGGTCTTGCGCTTGCCGGTTGACGTGTAGCGCGCTCCTGCGGCCAGATCGATCGCGGCATCGGCGATCGGGCTGGAGTCCTCTTCGGCCTCCCGCTCGCGTGCGGCCAGCGCCTCGGCGTCGGCCTCGGCCGCCGCCTGCGCCTCGGCGTCCAGGAACTGGTCGCCCTCGGAAACGATGTCGGGGATCAGGTCGGCGCCGGGGATCTCCGGCTTCTCGCGGGGGCGTGAGCTCGACGTCCTCGTATTCCTCGTCCTCCGCCGTGGGCTCCTCCGCGGCAGGGGCCGCAGCGGCCGGCGCCGCCTCGGCGGCGGGCTCAGGCTCCTCAGCGACGGGCTCAGCCTCAGGCTCCTCTTCGACCTCGGCGACGGGCTCGGGGGCGGGCTCAGGCTCCTCTTCAGCCTCGGCGACGGGCTCGGGGGCGGGCTCAGGCTCCTCTTCCAGGCTCCTCGGCGACGGGCTCGGGCTGTGGGGCCGGCGCCTCCTCGGCCTCCGCGGTCGGCTCGGGCTCGGCGTCGGCCACAGGCTCGGCGTCGGCCACAGGCTCGGCGTCGGCCACGGGCTCGGCGTCAGCTACGGGCTCAGGCTCGTTGGCGGTGGGCTCCTCGGGAGCCCGCGCGTCCTGGTCTTCGGCCTGCTGCTCGTCTTCGGGGCGCTCGGTCAATGCTGGATCTCCATCGGTTTCGGCTGCTGTGCGACATGCGGATGTTCGGGGCCCGCGTAGACCTTCAGCTTGGTCAGCTGCTTGCGTGCGAGACGGTTGCGCGGCAGCATCCCCTTGACCGCGAGGCGGATGACCTCCTCGGGCCGGCGCTCGAGCATGTCGTTCAAGGTCCGGGACTTCAGCCCGCCGGGATAGCCGGAGTGGCGGTAGTAGAGCTTGTCCGTGCGCTTCTTACCGGTCACGGCGATCTTCTGGGCGTTGATGACGATCACGAAATCGCCCGTGTCCACGTGCGGGGTGTAGGTCGGCTTGCGTTTGCCGCGGAGCGTGTCCGCGATCTGCGTCGCAAGCCGCCCGAGCGTCTGCCCGGAGGCGTCGACGATCAACCAGTTGCGCTCTCGGTCGGCGGGGGTGGCTACGTAGGTCTTCATGGCATGCACAAGCTGCGCGACCATCGCGCGGCTCGGCCTCATGATAGGCGATCCGCTGCGACACGGCCGGTTCTGGTGGAGCGTACGCTCACCCCATGCCCGTGTCCGTCCAGGTCCGGCGCGTCGCGATGCGCTGCGCGTGGTTCGGTCTCCGTACGTACTGGTTCGTTTTCAGGCCGAAGGTGGTGGGCGTCAAGTGCGTGCTGCTGAGCGACGACGATGTGCTGCTAGTCCGCCACACCTACGGGCGTCGCGGCTGGGACCTCCCGGGCGGAACGGTCAAGCGCCGCGAGGTTCCGATCGATGCCGCCCGGCGCGAGATGCACGAGGAGCTCGGCCGCCGGATCGAGGATTGGGAGCACCTCGGCGTGATGTTCGCGAACGGCGACCACCGTCGAGACAACATCCACCTTTTCCGGACGCACCTCGACGATCGCCAGCTCGATATCGACCTGATGGAGCTCGCCGAGGCGGACTGGTTCCACCCCGACCGGTTACCGCACGATGCCAGTCCGTTCGTCGCCCGCATCCTGGCGCGGGCGGCGATGCCTAGCGAATCCTGAGCGCTGAGACCCGCGTGGTCGTGGTCGTCCGCGTGGCGTGGGAGCTCGCGGTCAGGGTCAGCTTCAGCGACACGCGCTGGTGTTGGCGGCCGGCGGAACGCACGATCTTGACCACGCCGGCAGCGGCCTTGATCACGAGCACGGTCGGGCGCCCCGCCGTGACGGTCGCCCGCAGACTGCCGAGCTGGAGGCTGAACGCCTTGAACTTGCCCTTGCGGGCCGCGTCCGCCTTCACGGTTATCGTCACGTTCGCCCGGGCGTCGCACGTCGCGAGCACGCCGACCAGCGCCGGGTGGCGCCCGAGCCTCACCGAGAGCATCTTCAACTTGCATCGCTGCGCGCGGACACCGATGGTCGCGGAGCCGTCGCTGGCGACGTGGGCGTCATCGCCGACGTAGGTAGCGTCGATCCGGGCCTGTGCCGGGGGTAGCTGGCTCGGCGTGAACTGGACCTCGCAGATCGCCACGCCGGGCGTCCCGGTCGCGCCGAGCACGCAGCCGGAGTCCTCGGCGAATGCCGCCCCCGCCGTGGGCGAGCTGAACCCGACCGTGCCGGTGGGCGTGATCGAGCCGCCGGCGCCGGCGTCCGACACCGTGGCGGTGCAGATGGTCGAGGCGGTCACCGCGACCGGCGAGGGGGAGCACGCCACGCTCGTCGTGCTCGCGCGCGGAGCGACCTCGATCACCATGCCCGACGTCTGCTCGGACCCGTCCGAGTCATCCACCGTCACCAGGGCGCTATAGCTGCCGGAGCCAGCGTAGGCATGGGTCCCGGTTACGACCAGCGCCCCGCCGGCCGCGGGGACGAGGGTGCCGGTGCTCCGCGTTCCGTCGCCCCAGTCGATCGTGGCCGAGACGTAGGCGTCAGGATTGCTTTCAGTGACTGAGTCGAGGACGGGCGAGATCGGCACGCCGGCGGTCGCGCTCAGCTCCGGCCCGGGCTCCGCCAGAACGATGTCGTCGCCGGCAACCGAGCCGGAGCCGCCGCGGGTGACCGTGGTGCCGTCCCAGCCGAAGATCTCGGAGCCTCCGAGGGTGACGACCACGCGCGTCACGATTGCCGCCCTGTACAGCAGGCCGGCGAACGAGCTCGTAGCCGCGGGAGCGGAAACCGTGCCGAGCAGGATGTCCCCGTTGTAGTACTGGATCTGGGTCGATGCGGTGCTGTTCAGGAACACGATCCCGAGTCCTCGGGTCTGCGCGGGCATCGGCGTGGTTCCCTGGGCCGCCGGAGCGACGACGTCGAACTCGGCCACGTCGGAGTTGAACGGCCCCCAGATGTTGGGCGCGCTGAACGGGCTGAAGTGAGCGCTCGAGACCGACCGGAAGCCGTCGCCGGACACCGCGATATCGGGCCCGAGCTCGAGCCCCCACGGCTGCAGCCGGCTGTTCGCGGGGACGATCACCTGGTCCGACTCGATCGTCGTCGAGCCGGGATCGCTCCCGTCGAGCGCCACCACGTCCCAGTTCGCGTGCCGGAACCCGGTGCCCTGCTCGCCGGCGACCGCACCGTTGTCCGCGCCGCCGGCGGCCGCCTCAAACGCGGCAAGCGCGGACGGAACGGACGCGCCCGATGCGCTCGAACCAGTGAACGTGGCCGGCGTCCCCGCCGGCACCGACAGCGACGCGTTTGCCGCGGGCGCGAGCGCACCGAACGCGCACGCCACCGCCAGCGCGACCAGCAGATGCCCCCAACGGACTGCCCCAGCAATCAACAACCCGTGGTCAGACTACTCCCACTCGATCGTGCCGGGGGGCTTGCTCGTGATGTCGAGCACGACACGCCCCACCTGACGGATCTCGCCGATCATCCGCGAGGAGATCTGCTCGAGCAGGTCGTACGGCAGTCGCGCCCAGTCGGCGGTCATCGCGTCGTCGCTGGTCACCGCCCGGATCGCGATGACGTTGCCGTAAGTCCGCGTGTCTCCCTGGACACCGACCGTGCGGATGTCCGGCAGCACGCAGAACGACTGCCACAGGTCGCGATAGAGGCCGGCGTTGCGGATCTCCTCCTGGAGGATCGCGTCGGCCTCGCGGAGGATCTCGAGGCGCTCGCGCGTCGCCTCGCCGCCGACGATCCGGATCGCGAGGCCGGGGCCGGGGAACGGCTGGCGCCAAACGAGCCGCGCCGGCAGCCCGAGCTCGGCGCCGACCGCCCGCACCTCGTCCTTGAACAGCGCCCGCAGCGGCTCGACCAGCTCGAAGTCGAGGTCGTCGGGTAGCCCGCCGACGTTGTGGTGGGACTTGATCGTCGCCGCGCCGGTGCTGCCGCCGGACTCGATCACGTCCGAGTACAGCGTGCCCTGCACGAGGAAATGGACGTCGTCGAGCTGGCGGGCCTCCTCCTCGAACACGCGGATGAACTCGGCGCCGATCCGCTTGCGCTTCTGCTCGGGATCGCTCACGCCCGCCAGGCGCGCGAGGAACCGGTCGGACGCGTCGACGGCGATCAGGGGGATCTCGAAGGTGTCACGGAAGGTCGAGACCACCTGATCGCTTTCGTTCTTGCGCATAAACCCGTGGTCGACGAACACGCACGTCAGCCGGTCGCCGATCGCCCGGTGCACGAGCAGCGCCGCCACGCTCGAGTCAACCCCCCCCGAGAGCCCGCAGATTGCGCGTCCGTCGCCCACCTGAGCGCGAATCGCCGCGATCTGGTCCTCGATCACCGAGCTTGCACTCCAGGAGCGCTCGCATCCGCAGACGTCCTCGAGGAAGTTCGTCAGCACCTGCTGCCCGTATGGCGTGTGGACCACCTCAGGATGGAACTGGATCCCGTAGATCCCGCGTTCGGTCGACTCGAACGCCGCCACCGGCGATGCCGTCGAGGATGCGAGCGCGGTGAACCCCGGGGGTGGCGCGAACACGGTGTCTCGGTGGGACATCCAGCAGCTCTGCTCCGGCGGCGTGCCGGCCAGCAACCGACCGGCCTCTGTGACGGCGAGCTCCGAGCGCCCGAACTCCCCCACCTCGGCGCTCTCGACCCGCCCGCCCAGCTCGCGCGCGATCAGCTGCATGCCATAGCAGATGCCGAGCACCGGAACACCGAGCTCGAGCAGCTCGCGCTGCAGCGGCGGCGCACCATCCTCGTACACCGACGCGGGCCCGCCCGACAGGATCACGCCCTTCGGCCGCCGGCGGCGCACCTCCTCCAAGCCGACGTGATGAGGCAGTAGCTCGGAGAACACGCCGCACTCGCGCACGCGGCGGGCGATCAGCTGCGAGTACTGACCCCCGTAGTCGAGGACCACCACCTCTTCTTGGGTGGGGGGTCGCTTCGCGACATCCTCCGGACGATCTTGCGGCAGGCCCGTCAGGCGAGGCATGGATGGTGAGCGGGCCGTCGCCGCAAGGCCATCCTCCCCATCCGGACGGGTTCGCACGGCCGCGTGGACGGTAGGCGCAGCGGAGCTGGCGGGGGCCGACGGGCGGGAACCCAAGTCAGTCGACACTGACCGTGGCAGCCGCGGCTTTGGCGCCCATGCCGACGCCCTGCTCGCGCTGAAGGTGCTTGCCCTCGGTCTGGAGCGCCGGCGCGACCGCGAGCTCGGCGCGGTTGAATTCCGCGATGTCCCGGTAGCCGCAGGTGGCCATCGAGGTGCGCAGCGCGCCCATCAGGTTGAAGGTTCCGTCGTTCTCGCGCGCCGGGCCCTTGACGATCTCCTCGAGCGTGCCGTTCGGCGTGGTCGCCACCCGCGCGCCGCGCGGCAGCGTCGGGTGGAACGTGGCCATCCCCCAGTTGTAGCCGCGACCCGGGGCCTCGTAGGCCCGCGCGAGCGCCGAGCCGAGCATCACCGCGTCGGCGCCGCACGCAATCGCCTTGGCGATGTCACCGCCGTTGCGCATCCCGCCGTCGGCGATGACCTTGACCATGTCGCCGGTCTCGAGCATGTGCTGCGAGCGCGCGGCGGCCACGTCGGCGATCGCGGTCGCCTGCGGAACGCCGATCCCCAGCACGCCGCGGGTGGTGCAGATCGCGCCTGGACCGACGCCCACGAGCACGCCGGCGGCCCCCGTTCGCATCAGGTGCAGGCCGGTGTGGTATGACGCGCAGCCGCCGACGATGATCGGCGTCGGGGCCAGCTCGCGAATGAACTCCTTGAGGTTGAGCGGCGGCCGGCTCTCATCGCGGGAAACGTGCTCCGCCGATACGACCGTCCCCTGGATCACGAGGATGTCGAGCCCGGCTTCGAGCGCGACCTCGTAGTAGGTGCGTACCTTCTGCGGCGTCAGCGACGCCGCGGCCACCACGCCGTGCTCCTTGATCTCTCGGATCCGCTGCGCGATCAGCTCCGGCTTGACCGGCTCCCGGTAAATGTCCTGCATCTCGCGCGTCGCGATGTCCTTCGAGAAGGTCGAGATCCGCTCGAGCTGCGAGTCGGCGTCCTCGTAGCGGCAGAAGATCCCCTCGAGGTTGAGCACCGCCAGCCCGCCGAGCTTGCCGATCACGCCGGCGGTCTCCGGCGAGACGACACCGTCGAGCGCGGCACCGAGCAGCGGCAACTCGAACAGGTACGGCCCGAGGTTCCACGAGACGTCGACATCGTCGGGGTCACGCGTGCGCCGCGACGGCACGATCGCGATCTCGTCAAAGCCATACGCCCGCCGGGCCTTCTTGCCGCGTCCGATCTCTACTTCCATTACGGCATCGTATGAGTCGGGGCGGACAGGAACGGTGCTTCGGGCATCGGGTCGGTCGATCGTAGCAACGCGTTATGTACCTTCCCGCCGGGTCGGTGCCCGGCGATTACTCCAAACTGCGGTGTGTTCGTCAGCGGATCTCTGCGCCGATCTCGACGTGCTCGAGCTCGACCTCGGGCAGCAGCCGGTCCACGGCGGACGGGTCGAGCAACCCGGCGCCGAAATGCTGGACCGATTCGGCGCCGCACGCCACCCCGTAGCGCAGGCACTCCGTCGGCGAGCGGCCGAGGTAGCGAGCCGCGACGTAGCCGGCCAGGAAGGCGTCGCCCGACCCGATCGACGAGCGGGCCTCCTGCTCCTCGATGCGGACCCGGTACAGGGCATGGCCGCCGCCGTCGTGCACGTGGGCGTAGCACCCGTCCGACACGGTCATGATCGCCTCAGCGGGGCCGAGGCGGGTCATCTCGACCACCGCGCTCGCCCTGTCGTCGATGTCGTTGAACTCGTGGCCGACCAGCTCCTCGGCCTCGAGCTCGTTCGGCGACACCACATCGGGCTCGGCCCGTACGGCCAGCCGCAGCGGCTCCCCCTCGGTGTCGACGACCGTGATCACGCCGATCTTCTTGAGCTCGCGGATCAGGCCTGCGTACACGTCCGGCGCCACGCCTCGCGGCAGGCTGCCGGCGAACACGCACATGCTGGCGCCCTTGGCCAGGTACAGGAGCTTGTCGCGGAACAGCTCGAGGTCGTGAGCGGAGACCGCAGGCCCGCGCTCGTTGATCTCGGTGTGCAGGCCGGTCGTCGGGTCGAGCACGGCCGTGTTCGTGCGCGACTCTTCACGGATTCGAACGAATCCGTTGAGGATCGCCTCGGCGTTGAGCGCGTCGACGATCTGGTTGCCGGTCGCGCCGCCGGCGAGCCCGGTCGCGATCACGGGTTGCCCGAGGCGCTTCAGCGCGCGGGCGATGTTGACGCCCTTTCCGCCCGGCATCGTGGTCTGCTCGACCGACCGGTGGCGGCGGCCGACCCGGAAGTTCGGCACCTCGAGCGTCTTGTCGAGCGCGGCGTTGAGAGTGACGGTGATGATCATCGCGGTTTGGTAGCCCGAGGCCTACCGGCCCTCGTTCCCCTGGTCCATTCGCGCCAGAACATTGTCAGCCCGATAACCGCACCTGCCGCCACCAACAGCCCTGACAGCGTAACCGATACCACCACCACGCTATCGATCGATTTCGGCTTCCTGATCAGCGGCACCTCGGCGGCCAGCAGCAGCGGAATTCGCGTCACGACCTGGCCGCCCTCGACGACCGCCACCGACCCGACCTGCGAGTCCTTGGGCAGCGGGCCGGTGAGCTGTGCGGGCGCGTTGACGCGAAGCCTGATCTTGGCCGAGCGCGGGAATACGTGGGTGTAGCCCGAGGCTGCGATCAGCCGCACGCGCGCACCCGGCTTGCCGGCGATCGTGGGCCTCGCGAGCACCCTGCCCGTGCGGATGGGGGTGCGGATGCTGAAGTTCGCAAAGCCCCAGTTCAGCAGCGCCAGCGCGTTGGAGTCGCGGGCGGCCTCACTCGAGGTTCCGAGCACGGCGTCGATCAGCGTCATGCCTCCGCGGGTCCCCGAGGCCACGAGCACGTAGCCGGCGTCGAGCGTGTGCCCGGTCTTGACGCCGTTGATCCACGAGTAGTGCACGACCAGGTCATTCAGGTTGACTACGTCGCGCACGTGGTTCCCGGTCCGTAGCACCGCGTGCGTCGTCCGCACCACGGCCTTGAAGAACGGCTGCGTCTGCAGCAGATAGCGCGCCAGATCGACGAGATCGCTCGCGCTCGAGTAGTTGCCTGGCGTGTCCAGCCCACTCGGGGTGCTGTAGTGCGTGTGCGTCAGCCCGAGCTGACGGGCGCGGGCGTTCATCATCGCCTCGAAGCGGCTGAGCGATCGGTGGCCGACGTTGTAGGCGAGATCCACCGCGGCGTCGTCGGCGCTCGGGAGCAGCATCGCGATCAGCAGATCGTGCACGCTCATCCGCTCGCCCGGCTCGAGATGTATCTGCGAGTCCTCCGACGCGGGGTAGTAGTCCGGATCGGCGAACACCCTGTTCAGCGGCACGTGCTCGAGCGTGACCAGCGCGGTCATCAGCTTGGTCGTGCTCGCGATCGCGAGCTCGGCGCTCGAGTTGTGGCCGTACAGCTGCTCTCCGCTGCCCTGTTCGATCAGGGCAGCCGCGCGGACGTCTAGTGGTGGCGGTGGCGGGCCGGTCGTGCTGGCGGTGGACGCGGGCGCTCCGGTCGCCGCGGCGTCTTGCGAGGCCGTCGCCGGCGCGTGTTGGGTAGCCGACGCCGGCGCGGTGGCGGTCTGCGTCGATGGGGTACCGGCAAGCGCCGCCCGCGGCGAAACCAAGGCAACCATCGCCCCGAAGGCCACCAGCGCGACCGCAAGTGCAACCGCCGTCGCGGCCATTCGCCGGGTCACGGGTACCTCATTGCCGCAGCCGGAGGCGCTGCGAGGGCTGGAGGGCGTTCGGATTGAGGTGCGGGTTCAGTGCCTCGATCGTCGTGATCGAGACGCCGGTGTGGGCCGCGATCCCGGACAGCGAGTCTCCGGGCTTGACGATGTAGAACTTCGCCTTCGACGGCGTCGCGGCGCCCTTGGCGTTGTGATGGGCGACCGTAGAGGTCGTCTGGACCGTGGTGGTCGATGCCGAGGTGTGCTTGGGCACAAGCGCGTCGTGGACGACCAGATACGTGGCGGTAACCGCCGCGGCCAGCGCGAGCGGCGCGATGTAACGCGCCGGGTTCCTCCACCCCACCATCGCACCGGCGATCATACCTGCGCTTTCGGCATAGACCGGTCTTCGGTGTGCAGACGCTCACGCGCCGGCAAACCCGACTCACGCCGCCAGACGCCACGCCAGCTCGCGCAGGCGGCCGGCCTCGCGAGCGGCAGCCGCGGCCGGATCCCCGCCGACCTTCTCGTGCGCCGCCACGATCCCGCGCGAGGCCGCGACCAGCCCGCCGGCCGCCCCGCAGGCGAACGCCGGCGCGAGCGCCTCGACGCTCCCACCCTGGGCCCCGACCCCGGGCAACAAGAACACGGCATGAGGCATGCGCTCGCGGAGCGCGGCGAGCCGTTCGGGCGCGGTGGCGCCGACGACCGCGCCCACGTCCGACAGGCCCATCGACCCGATCCCGCCGGCGCCGAGCTCCGCCACGAGCCCGGCGAGGTGCTCGCTCACCACGGAACCGTCCGCGAGCGGACGCTCCTGGACATCCGCGGCGCCCGGGTTGGACGTGCGCACGAGCACGAACAGCCCCCGTCCGTGGACGCGCGCCGTGGTCACGAACGGCTCGAGCGAGTCTCGGCCGAGCAGCGGGTTCACCGTCATGGCGTCCGCGCCGAGGCCCGGGATCGAGCCATACGGACTCGGCGTCTCCCCGAGGAATGCCTGTGCGTACGCCACCGCGGTTACGTCGACGTCGCCGCGCTTGGCGTCGGCGATCACGAGCAGGCCGCGCTCGTGTGCAAGCGCCACGATCTCGGCCAGGACGCTCCATCCGGCGGCTCCGAGTCGCTCGAAGCAGGCAACCTGCAGCTTGACCGCGACGCATTCGTCGGCCGTCGCCTCGATCACCAGCGCGCAGTGTGCGGCGACCGCCCGGGCGGCGCGTACGGCGGGTGCGCCGGCCGGTGCCGCCGGCGGGGCCGAGTCCGCGCGCCGGATCGCCTCGGGCCACAGACGCCCCGGGTCGGGGTCAAGACCGAGCACGACCTGCGACCGGCGCGCGGCGACCCGTTCCGCCAGCCGATCGCCGAAGCTTCTGACCTCATCGTCCCCTGGACCGGCGGCCGTGGACGCACCCGCGATCGACGCCAGACTCACGGCATCCTGCATGTGTGCGCGGTCAACGGGTTCCCGATGTGGCGTCGATGGACGCCACGGTCACGGCGTCCCGCTCGCGACCGCAGCATCCAGCGTCCGTCACGGTGCTACTTGACGGCCTTCTTCAGGCCCGCCCCAGCCGTGAACCTCGGGACACGCGAAGCCGCAATCTGGATTCGCTCGCCGGTCGCCGGATTGCGTCCCTCACGAGCGCTGCGCTGTGAGACGCTGAACTTCCCAAACCCCGAGAAGGACACGTCGCTGCCGCGCGTCAGCGCGTCCTCGACCGTGTCCAGGAAGGCATCGACCGCCCCGGCGGCATCCTTCTTGCTCAATCCGGCGCGATCAGCTACCTGGTCCACGAATTCTTGCTTCGTCACTTGCTCCCTCCTTAGAGGTGGTAGGAATTCCCGACGTTAACACGGGTGGCGGACAGCCGGCGCCGCGCCGTGGCCGGGAAACGGGGCCATTCTCCCCGCTTAGCGCGACACCCCACACCCCGATCCAGGCTGGATCTCCGTAATTTGCGTAATTCGCCGACGACCACCGACCTCCCAGAGCACCCGCCGGACCCCGCGCATCCTGACGTCGCCGGCGACGGTCAGAATGCCAGCGTGGAACCCGGTCAGAAGAACGCCGTGGATCTCGGGCGAATCGCCTGGCTGGGAACGGTCGTGGTGTGCATGATCGTCGTCCTGATCGTCGCGCTCCAGGGCTATTACGGCTACGCCGCGGTGACGCTCGCGGTGGCGCTGGCGGCCGGAATCAACCTGGTCTAGCGCTCTTTACCCCGGATTCCGTGGTTGGCGGTGGCGGCCTGGGCGGTGGCGCGGCCGCGAGGATGGCTTGCCGGCGTGGCGACGCCGGCGCGACGTCGGACACCGCCTTCGCCAGGCGCTCTAAGGCCGAAGCCACCTCATGAGCGAGCGCACCGCGTTGCCGCGATGGCTGATCGCGTCCTTCTCGGCATCGGTCAGCTCGGCCATGGTTCGATTGTCCCCCGTTGCGTCGGGCACGAACACGGGGTCGTAGCCGAATCCGTTGGAGCCCGCCCGCTCCCGGGCCATCCGCCCGCGGCAATCTCCAAAGAACACGCGCTCCTCGCCGGTCTGAGGGTTCACGTACGCCAGCGCGCACACGTACCGCAGCCGGCTGTCGGCCGGCGCCTCGCTGACCAGCTTCTCGAGATTCTGTTCGTCGGTGGCGTCCGGCCCGGCGTAGCGCGCCGAGAGCACACCCGGCACGCCGCCCAGCGCGGTCGCCTCGATGCCCGAGTCGTCGGCGATCGACGGCCGGCCGGTATGCGCCGCCGCGGTCCGGGCCTTGGCCAGCGCGTTGTCGGCAAACGTCGTGGCGTCCTCGGGCGGCAGCTCGACCTCGTCGGGCAGCGACTCGACCACGACGCCGGCGGGGTCGAGCAGCCGTTGCATCTCGACCACCTTGTGGGGGTTGCGCGTGGCGAGCAGGACCGTGCGGCCGGACGAGGGAGCGTCGGACATCGCCTCAGCCGGTGGTGGCGGCCACGGCCGCGTCCTGGACCGCGCGGAGCTCGACAATGCCCTTGGCAGCGAGCGCGAGCAGGTCGTCGAGGTGGGCCCGGGAAAGGGGCGTGCGCTCGGCCGTCGCCTGCACCTCGACCAGGTCGCCGCCGCCCGTCATCACGACGTTGGCGTCGACCTCGGCGGAGGAGTCCTCGCGGTAGTCGAGGTCGAGCAGCGGCACGCCGTCGACGATTCCACACGAGACGGCCGCGACCGTGCCCGTCAACGGCAACCTATCCAAAGCACCCTCGGCGATCAGCCGCTGGCAGGCCAGCTGCAGCGCCACGAGCCCACCGGTGATCGATGCGCAGCGCGTGCCGCCGTCGGCCTGGAGCACGTCGCAGTCGATGTACACGGTCCGCTCGCCGAGCAGGTCGAAATCGACCACGCCGCGCAGCGAGCGGCCGATCAGCCGCTGGATCTCGACCGAGCGGCCGTCCAGCTTCCCGCGGCTGATGTCGCGTTGCTTGCGGTCCCCCGTGGATGCGGGGAGCATCCCGTACTCGGCGGTCACCCAGCCGCGGCCAGATCCGGCCAGCCAGCGCGGCACGCCGGACTGGACCGAGGCGGTGCAGATCACGCGCGTCTCCCCCATCGAGATCAGCGCCGAACCGGTGGCGGTGCGGACGAAGCCGGGCTCGATCGCCAACGGCCGGAGCGCATCCGCGGCGCGGCCATAGCTGCGCTCGGGGGTCATCCCGCCTCCCTCGAGAGCAAATCCAAGTGGACCACCTCGGGGGTCATGCCGCCGCCCTCGCCCGCAACTCCACGTGGGCCACCTCGCCTAGCGGCATCTGCAGAAAGCGCGTGCCAACCGTCCGGAACGACTCGGCGTCACCCGTGCAGAGAAACCGGTAGCTCCCCTCGCCGCCCTGGGGGTTGAGCAGCCCGCGCGAGGCCAGCGCGCGCTCGACGCTGCGGGCGACTCCCATCCCGGCGGACACGAGCGTGACGCCGCGGCCAAGCATCCGCTGCAGGATTGCGGCGCACAGTGGGTAATGCGTGGAGCCGAGGATCACGGTGTCGACCTGAGCGTCGCGGAGCGGCACACAGTATCCGCGCACGGTGGCGACCACCGCCTCGTCGAACGGAAACCCGCCCTGGATGATCGGGGCGAGGTCCGGGCAGGCCACGCTCTCGAGGTGGACGTGCGGGTCGGCCGCGGCGACAGCGTGCTCGTAGGCGCCGCTGGCGACCGTCGCCGGCGTGGCCAGCAGGCCGATCCGCCCCGTGTGACTTGCGACCACCGCCACCTGCGCAGCCGGCCTCAGCACGCCGATCACGTCGACGTCGCGACCACTCGCCCGTACGTGCCTCTCCACGGCGTCGAGCGCCGCCGCGCTCGCCGAGTTGCAGGCGATCACCAGAAGCTTGGCGCCGGCAGCCAGCAGGTGCTCGGCGATCTCGATCGAGAACGCCTCGAGCTCCGCCCGGGTGCGGTCGCCGTACGGAAACCGGGCGGTGTCGCCGAGGTACAGATAGTCCTCGGCGGGCAGCGACACGAGCAACTCGTGCAGCACGGTCAGCCCGCCGACGCCGGAGTCGAACACCCCGACGGGCTGATGGGCAAGTTGGGACATGCGGGGAGGATGGTGCCAGAGGCGGGGGCCGGCAGTCCTCACCGCACGTCCGCCCGATGCGATCGGACCGCCGCCAGGGACCGCTACGCTCGCCGCGCCGGATGCGAGCGCTGATCGTCACGAACATGTACCCGACCGCCTCACGGCCGGCGCTGGGGAGCTTCGTCCGCGACCAGGTCGACGCGCTGCGTCGGATCGAGGGAGTCGACGTCGAGCTGTTTTCATTCGACCCGGGCGGCGGGCGCGCGTATGCGCGGGCGGCCTCCGACCTCTACCGGCGCCACCGTCACGACCGGTTCGACGTCGTCCACGCCCACTACGGCCTGACGGCGTGGCCGGCGTTCGCGGCCAGCGGCAAGGTCCGGGCGGTGACGCTCCACGGCACCGACCTCGTGCACCCTCGTGCCCGCCCGGTCACGCTCGCGGCGCTCCCGTTCCTCGACCTCGTCGCCACCGTGTCCGAGCCGCTCGCCACCGAGATCCCGCGGTGGGCGGTGCAGGGCCGGCGCGCGGTGCTGCCGGCCGGGGTCGACCTCGGTCGGTTCCGCCCGATCCCGAGGGCGGACGCACGGACCGCGCTCGGGCTCGCCCCGGAGGGCCCGTACCTGCTGTTCGCGGCCGACCGAACCCGGCCCGAGAAGCGCTACGACCGCGCTCGGGCGCTCGCCGGCGACGCCCCGCTGCTGACGCTCGGACAGGTGGACCCCGGCCAGGTCCCGCTGTACGTCAACGCGGCCAACGCGGTTCTGGTTCCGTCCGAGCGCGAGGGCTTCGGGCTGGCGGTGCTCGAGGCGCTGGCGTGCGACGTGCCCGTGCTCGCGACGCCCGTGGGGGTCCACAAGGCAGCGCTCGAAGGGATCGAAGGGACGTATTGCGGACCGTTCGACGAAGCCGCGTGGCGCGCCGCGCTCGCCCCGTACCTGACCACAGACGATCCGCGGATCGACGGACGCGCAAGAGCCGGGGACTTCTCTACGGACCGGATGGCGGCCCGGGTCGTGGCAGCGTGGCGCGCCGCGCTCCAGCGCTGATCAGAGGATCAGCTTCGCGCGCGTCCGCCACACCGCGAGCCACCAGGCCAACAGCGCGAACCCGCACAGCGCGCCGACGTGCACCAGATCGGCGGCCGGGTCGAGCCCGAACGCGCAGTGCCGGACCAGCTCGACGCAGTGATAGAGCGGGTTGAGCTGGGCCAGCGACTGCAGCCACTCCGGCATCCGGTTGAGCGGGAAGAACGTGCCGGCGACCAGGAACAGCGGCGTGATCACGCCGCTGATCACGTAGCTGAAGCCGTCGAAGGTGCTCACCATCGCCGCGAACACCATCCCGAGCGCGGCGAAGCCGATTCCGGTGAGGATGCCGATAAACGGGACGAGCACCATCGCGGGCTCGGGCTTGAGCCCGAAGATGAACGCGACCAGCAGCGGGGCGACACCGTAGATGCCGGCGCGCGTCCCGATGAACAGGACCTCGCCCGTGACGATCTCGTCGACATCGACGGGCGCGGCGAGCATCGCGTCGTACACGCGCTGGTACCGGCGCTTGTAGAGCGAGTCGAACATCGCGGAGAACACCGCGCTGAACAGCACCGCGGTCGCGACCGCGCCGGTTCCCACGAACTGGATGTAGGGGATGCCGTCGACCTGTGAGACCAGCTTGCCGAAGCCGAAGCCGAACGCGAGCAGCGTGATCACCGGCTCCACGATCGCGGCGAACGTCCGCGTGCGCCAGAAGTAGCCGAACACGATCCACTCGCGGACCCACACAGCGGCCAGCGCGGACGTCTCGATGCGGCCTGGACGCCGGTTGCTCATTCGACGTAGTCCCCCGTGAGCCGTACGAACACGTCCTCGAGGCTCGCGCTCCGGCGCGCCCCGTCCGGCACCCGTCCGTCCAGGGAGTCGGCGTGCAGGTAGGTGATCGCGGGCCCCGAGCGTCGCGTCGGCAGCCCGCTCGCGTCGGCATGCTCGCGGAGTTGCGAGAGCTCGGCCGCGGATCGGTGCACGTCGACGACCTCGCGGCCCGCGTGGGCGAGGATCAGCTCGGCCGGCGTGCCCTCCGCGACCACCCGGCCGCCGGCCATGATCGCCACGCGGTCGGCGAGCCGCTCGGCCTCCTCTATGTAGTGAGTCGACATCAGCACGGTCGCGCCCTCGTCGCGCAGCGTGAGGATCAGCGACCACAGCTCCTGGCGGATCTGCGGATCGAGGCCGACCGTCGGCTCGTCGAGCAGCACGACCTCGGGCTTGTGGATCAGTGCCCGCGCGATCAGCAGCCGGCGCTGCATCCCGCCGGACAGATTCGTCGCGCGGTCGTTCGCCCGCTGCTCGAGGCGAGCGAGCGCGAGCGCACGATCGACCGCGGCCGCTCGCTCATGCGAGGGGACTCGGTACAGGCGAGCGAACACCTCGAGCACGTCGCGCACACCGAGGTCTACGTCGAGGTTGCTCTCCTGCGGGCAGACGCCCATGCGCGCTCGCGCGAGCTTTGACTCCGCGGGTAGGCGATGCCCGAGCACCTCGATCGAACCGCCGTCCGCGACGGCCTGGCCGGTGAGAATCCGCATCGTCGTCGACTTGCCGGCGCCGTTGGGTCCGAGCAGGCCGTAACAGAGCCCCGCGGGCACGTCGAGCTCGAGCCCGTCGATCGCGACCATGGAGCCGAAGCGCTTGACGACGCCGTGCATCGACACGGCGAAGCCTCCGCGGGGCGCGACGGTCTCGATGGGACTCGATGATGGCTTGCTACGAACCGACAAAGGACCTCCAGGTACGACAAGAGCAGCGGCGCCATCGCGAAAGGCGACGGCACGAACGGACGCGGACTCAGAACCTGGGATCCATCAGTCTCCAACTGTACCGCGTCGGCGAGGCTGGGGTCGCCGACGCGCCCGGTCTCCTCACGCCAGCGCCGGCCACCACTGCGCGAGGCGGTCGAGCGCGTCGCGGGCGAGGGGCGCGACCCCGTCCTCGGCGCCGCGCCCCGGTGCCGAAACGGGCTCGTTGAGCGCCGCCAGCGTCGCCGCCACCGAACGCCCGAGCGCGCCGAGGGCATACCCGCCCTCGAGCACGCATCCGATCGGGATCCCGAGCTCCTCGGCCACGCCGTGAAGCGAGCGCGTCATCGCGGCGTACCCCTCCTCGGTCACCCGGCACTCGGCGAGCGGGTCCTCGCGATGGGCGTCGTAGCCGGCCGACACCAGCAGCAGTTGCGGCGTGAACGACCGTGCCAGCGGCACGGCGACGCGATCGACGAGCGAGCAGAACAGCCGGTCGTCCGCGCCGGGCGGCACCGGGAGGTTGACCGTGAAGCCGCGGCCGTCGCCGGACCCGATGTCCGCCGTCCGCCCCGGTCCCGGGATACAGCGGCGACTGGTGGATCGAGGCGAACAGCACCCGATCGCTCGCGTGGAAGATGTCGTTGGTCCCGTTCCCGTGGTGCACGTCCCAGTCGACGATCATCACGCGCTCGAGCCCTCGGGCATCGAGCGCGTACTGAGCGGCGACCGCGATGTTGTTGAACAGGCAGAACCCCATCGCGCGCGAGGGCAGCGCGTGGTGACCCGGCGGGCGATGGGCGCTGAACGCGTACGGGGCCGCGCCGTCGAGCAGCAGGTCGACCATCCGAACCGCGCCGCCGGCAGCGTGCAACGCGGCCTCGAACGAGTGCGGACTGACCACCGTGTCGGCGTCGAGGTGGCCGCCGCCGCTCGGCGGACGCCCGCTCGATCGACGCGACGTACGCCTCGGGATGGATGGCGTCGAGCACCGCGCGATCGACCGCCGGAGACGTGACGCGCTCGAACCCGAGCCAGTCGCGCGCTGACAGCTCGCGCTCGATCGCCGTCGATCCGCGCCGGCTGCTCGGGATGCGGGCCGGTGTCGTGCAACAGCGAGGACGGATGCTCGAGCCACACGGGCGCAGACGGCATCGGGGTACGGTATCGGGCCACGTGCAGGTTCTTGCCGCTCAGGTCACGGTGGTGGGCGCGGGCGCGGCCGGTCTGTACACGTCAGTGTGCGCCGCTCGCGACGGCGCGCGCGTCACGCTGGTCTCGGCCACGCCGCTCGCCGAGTCCTCGAGCTGGTGGGCCCAGGGCGGGCTTGCCGCCGCGATGTCCGCCGACGACAGCCCCGAGCGTCACCTGCACGACACGATCGCGGCCGGGCCGCGACGCCGTGCGCGAATCGGCGGCACGGGTCCTGTGCGAGGAGGCGCCCGACGCGGTGGCGGACCTCGGCCGGCTCGGCGTCCGGTTCGACGCCGACCGGAACGGCCGTCTGGCGCTGGGACTCGAGGGCGGCCACTCGCGCCGGCGGATCGTCCACGCCGGCGGCGCGGCGACCGGGCGGCGGCTCGTCAGACAGCTGAGCGCGGTGGTGGCCGAGGATCCCGGCATCGAGGTGCTCGAGGGCCGGCGCGTGGTCGAGCTGATCGTGGCCGACGGTCGCTGCCTCGGCGTCCGCCTCGACGACGGCCGCGCGATCGCGAGCGGGGCGGTCGTGCTCGCGACCGGCGGCGCCGCCGCGCTGTGGTCGCGCACCACCAACCCGGCCGTCGCCGTCGGCGGGGGCCTGCTGCTCGCGGACGGTGCCGGCGCGACGCTCGCCGACCTCGAGCTGGTCCAGTTCCATCCGACGGCGGTCGTCGGCGACGGCGCCGACGGCTTCCTGGTGACCGAGGCGATCCGCGGCGAAGGGGCCAGGCTGCTCGACGCCGCCGGCGAGCGGTTCGTCGACGAGCTCGCCCCGCGCGACGAGGTCGCCCGGGCGATGCAGCAGCAGATGACGCTCACCGGGGCTCCGTCGGTGGACCTCGACATGCGCGACGTCGACCCGGCGCTGTTCCCGAACGTCGTCACCGCGCTGCGCCAGGCCGGGATCGACCCCGAGCGCGAGCTGATCCCGGTCGCGCCCGCGGCCCACTACATGATGGGCGGAATCGCGACCGACATCCACGCCCGGGCCTCACTCGCCGGGCTCCACGCCGTCGGGGAGTGCTCGTGCACCGGCCTGCACGGCGCCAACCGGCTGGCCTCGAACTCGCTGACCGAGTGCTTCGTGTTCGGCGCCCGAGCGGCGCGCTCCGCCGTCGTCCAGCCGGACCCCGACCCTGCCGCGGTCGCGCAAACCAGCGCGGCGGACCTCGCCGGGTCCGACCCCGCCGTGGTCGCGCCCCAACCGATCTCCCGCGCGAGCCGCGAGGCGCTGTGGCGCGACGCCGGCCTCGAGCGAGACGGACCGGGCCTGCGGGAGCTGGCCGAGGACCCGCATCCGCTGGTGCGGCTGATCGCGGAGTGCGCGCTCGCGCGCACCGAGAGCCGCGGCGCCCACCAGCGACGCGACTTCCCCGAGCGCGACCCGCGATTCGACGGCGCCCACGTGACAATCGGCGCGGACCGCGAGCCTGTGCTTCAGAATTGGACCTGAGCGAGTCGGCCGATTCAGGGTCCAGGCCGCCGCTCCGGATTCCGAGTTAGCGCTCCGGAATCCAGCAAACTGTCCGACCTAGAGGTTCCGGAATCAAGGCAATCGGCGCGCCAGGCCGAACGCACCGTCTTTCCGGTTAACGTCAACTTAATAATTGACACCGCTGTAACTTCACACATCACGGGTAGCACCGCTCTGCGCTAACCAAGTCCGCCCTGGCGGGGGCACGGATCTAGGAGTGGGTGTTTTCACATGTATCGGTTCAGCCGAGCCATCTACCGTGAGCTTGCCGACGAGGTCATTGAGGACCCGTACGGCGGGCTGTATATGAACCACGAGCGCGTGCTGAAGGCGTGCGAAGCGGCCGTCGAGCGTATGGCGACCGACCGGCACTACTTCGCGCATCCCTCGCGGACGCTGTTCAACGACATCCGGACGTATTTCCCGATGTCGTCGCAGATTCGGGTGCTGCGCACCATCCAGCGCTACCTGAGCCTGGCGGACGAGTATCTCCGCCGGCTGCCGCAGAACGGATTCGACGCCTACGGCAACCCTCTGCAATGTCGCGCGAGCACCCGCAAGGGCACGCCCTGTCAGCGGATGCCGCTGCCACACAACGGATACTGCCCCTCGCATCAGCACCTCGCCGAGACCGAGGAGCTCGAGGTGTCGGTGCCGCTGGCGGCTTAGTCCTACCGCCGCGGCCGCGGGAGGGTCGCGGCGGCGGCTGTCCCAGTCGGTCGTACCGGCCGCGCGCAGCACGGGTCGTGTGCCCTCGGGCCCGTGCGCAGCGGCCGTGCGCGCGCGGGCCACGCCCCTGGCCCGCGCGCGCCCTCCCCGGAAGTAACGTTCGCCCGATGCTGATCGGCGTCGACGTGGGCGGGACCTTCACCGACGCCGTGCTCGCGGTCGACGGCCGGTTGATCACCGCGAAGGCGCCGACCACGCCCGACGATCAGTCCGAGGGCGTGATGGCGGCGATCGAGGCAGTGCTCGAGCGGGCGGGCGCCACCGCCGGCGACGTCCGCGAGTTCTCCCACGGGATGACGGTCGCGACCAACGCGCTGCTCGAGGGTCGCGGCGCTCGAACCGCGTTCGTCGCTACGGAGGGGTTCACCGACCTCGTCGCGCTCGGACGCCAGGATCGGCCGCAGCTCTACCGGCTGTGCGCCGCCCGGCCGGCGCCGCTCGCGCCCGACGAGCTTCGCTTCGGCGCCCCCGAGCGAATGACCCCGGACGGCCCCCTCACCGAGCTCACAGCCGAAGCGGCGACGAAGCTCGCCGAGCGTGTCGCCGAAGCCGAACCCGAGGCGGTGGCGGTCGCGCTGCTCCACTCCTACCGCCATCCGGAGCACGAAAAAGCGATCGGCGACGCGCTGACGCAGGTCCTCCCCGATGCCCACATCTCGCTCTCGCACGAGGTCGTCGGCACGTTCCGGGAGTTCGAGCGCGCCGCCACGACCGAGATCGACGCCGCGCTGTCGCCGCTGCTGGCCAGCTATCTCCGTCGGCTCGCCCAACGCGTGAGCGAAGCGAGACTGCCCGAGCCGGCGATCATGCAGTCGAACGGGGGCCTGATCGACATCGAGGCCGCCGCCGGCCACGCCTCGTGGACGGTGCTCTCGGGGCCGGCGGGAGGTGCGGCCGGCGCCGCATTCGTCGCCCGGCAAGCCGGCGCGCAGGACGCCCTGTGCCTCGACATGGGTGGGACCTCGTGCGACGTGTGCGTGGTCGACGGCGGGAGCGTGCAGGAGCGGAGCAGCGGCGAGATCGCGGGGCGCCCGCTGGCGCTGCCGATGCTCGCGGTCCACACGGTCGGCGCCGGCGGCGGCTCGATCGCCTGGCGCGACGGTGGCGGCGCGCTCCGCGTCGGCCCCCGCTCGGCGGGCGCCGATCCCGGTCCGGCGTGCTACGGGCGGGGCGGCACCGAGCCGACCGTCACCGACGCGAACCTCGTGCTCGGCTACCTCTCAGCTGACTCGCCGCTCGGGGGTGGCGTCGACCTCGACCAACAGGCCGCGGAGACGGCCGTCGGCGAGCTCGCGACCGAGCTCGACCTCGATGTCAAGGCGTGCGCCGAGGGGATCCGCCGCGTCGCCGCCGCCGAGATGACCCGGGCGCTCCGGGTGGTGACCGTGCAGCAGGGCATCGACCCGCGCCGATACGCGCTGATGGCGTTCGGCGGCGCCGGCGGACTGCACGCCGCGCAGATCGCCGACGAGCTCGGGATCGACACGATCCTGTGCCCGCGCGCGTCGGGAGTCCTCGCGGCGCTCGGGATGGTCGTCTCGCCTCGCCGGCGCGACGTCCAGCGGACCGTCCTCCTCAGCGGTGACGAGCTGACCGCGGACGCGATCGCGTCCGAGGTCCAGGAGCTCGGCGAGCGCGCGCGGGAGGCGATGCACGAGCCCGACGCCGATCTTCACGTCGTCTACGAGCTGCGCTACCGCGGCCAGTCGTTCGAGCTCCCGATCCCGGGCTCGGCGAACCCTCGAGCCCGACGAGCTCCGCGACGCGTTCGAATCCGAGCACGAGGAGCGCTACGGCTACCGCGACTCCGAGCAGGAGCTCGAGCTCGTGACGATCCGGGTGACCGCGACCGCGGCCGGCGTCGAAGTCGAGCTCGCCGGCGGCGATGACGAACCGGACATGGAGCGTTCCACGCGCGAGGCCACGATCGACGGCGACCGCGTCGAGCTCGAGGTCCGGCGCGGGATCCCCGCCCCGGGCACGAAGCTCGACGGTCCGGCCGTGTTCGAGCTTCCGGAGTCGACGTCCTCATCCCGGCCGCCTGGACGAGCGAGGTCGACGACACCGGCACGATCCACCTGACCCGGTCACAGCGATGAGCCCCGAGCAGATCGATCCGGTCGAGCTGCAGGTGCTAACCGGCGCGCTGCGAGCGGTGTGCGAGGAGATGGGCGCGGTGCTGATCCGCTCCGCACACTCGGCGAACATCAAGGAGCGCCGGGACGCGTCGACCGCGCTGTTCGACCCGAGTGGCGAGATGGTGATGCAGGCCGAGCACATCCCCGTCCACCTGGGCGCGATGCCCGCGGCCGTCGCCGCGATCCTGAACGAGGAGCACGCACCGGACCGCAGCTGGATCCTCAACGACCCCTACGCCGGCGGCACCCACCTGCCGGACATCACGGTGATCACGCCGGTCTTCGCCGGCGACGAGATGATCGCGTTCGCGGCCAGCCGCGCCCACCACGCCGACGTCGGCGGCCCGACGCCCGGTTCGATGCCGGCCGACAGCACCACGCTCGACGACGAGGGCGTCGTGATCTCGCCACGCGTGCTCGACGAGGACGCGATCGCCGAGCTGAGCGCGGAGATGCGCCGGCCCGATCAGCGCCGCGCGGACCTCCGGGCGCAGCTCGCGGCCGGGCGAGTCGGCGGGCGACGGCTGCTCGAGCTCCACGAGCGGTACGGCGCCGACAAGCTCGCGCAGGCGTTCGGCGAGGTGCTCGACTACGCCGAGCGACGCACCCGCGCCTGCATCGAGGAGCTCGACGACGGGACCTACACCGCCCGAGACGTGCTCGAGGCGCGGGAGGGCGACCTCGAGATCGTGCTCGCCGCCACCGTCGACGGCGACCGCCTGACGCTCGACTTCACCGGCACCGCCGACCAGCATGAAGGCAACCTCAACTGCCCGCTGGCGGTGACGCGCTCGGCGTGCTACTTCGCGATCCGGGTCCTGACCGATCCCGACATCCCGCCGAGCGCCGGCGCCTACCGCCCGGTCGAGGTCATCGCGCCCGAGGGCTGCCTGCTCAACGCGCGCTCGCCCGCCGCGGTCGTCGGCGGCAACGTCGAGACGTCCTCGCGAGTGGCCGACGTCGTGCTCCAGGCGTTCGGCCGAGCGCTCGGTCAGGGGACGATGAACAACGTCACGCTCGGGAGCGACGACGTCGTCTACTACGAGACGATCGGCGGCGGACAGGGCGCATGCCCGGACGCGGACGGTCCGAGCGGCGTGCACGTCGCGATGAGCAACACGCTCAACACGCCGGTCGAGGCGCTCGAGCTCGAGTTTCCGATGCGGATGATCGAGTACTCGCTGCGGCGCGAGTCGGGCGGAGATGGAGCGTTCCACGGTGGCGACGGCGTGGTCCGCGAGCTCGAGGCGCTTGCACCGCTCAGCTATTCGCTGATCACCGAACGCCGGCGCCACGCTCCGCGCGGGGCCGACGGGGGCGCGCCCGGGGCCGTCGGCCGCAACCTGCTCGACGGAGAGGAGTTGCCGGCAAAGTCGATCGGGCGGCTCGAGAAGGGCCAGCGGCTGCGGATCGAGACGCCGGGTGGCGGCGGCCACGGGCGACCGGAGTAGCCGGCGCCCAAGCGCCACCGCCCCCACGATCCGCGTCGCGCGCACCAGGCTCCGGCTGATGCGCACGCCGCCAGGTGCTAGCTGCTAGCTGCTAGCTAGTTCAAATCCGCACAAAGACCCAATAGTTCGGGATCCGGCGAGTTGTTCGTTTAGCGGCCAATCGTCTGGAACCGGTTTCATAACCGTCCGCAGCGGGGAGCGATGTGGGCAGATGTCCCGTCTTAGTGGCGATTCGCACAGGTGGCGCGCCGGCTCTGTGCACCCAGCACGAGTTCGGTCCGGGACCCCGACAGCAATCCCACTGATTTGCGGTGACATTTGGCGATTTGCCAACTCTCGCGTACAATCACCTCTTCCTGTGCCGCACTTTCAATGAGGACCGCGCACGGGCTTCTCTTTCGTTCAATCCCCCGTTTCCCTCCATTCCTATATGCCGATTGCTTTCAAAGAATGGGCCGTGACCGTGCGGGCCCTTGCCGAAGGAGAGCAGCTTCTGACTCTCCGCAAGGGCGGCATCCGCGAGCCCGATAAGCACTTCAAGCTGGACCACGACCGGTTCTTCCTGTACCCGACGTTCGATCATCAGTGCTCCGAGCTGGTGCGCGAGTCTCATCAACCTGAGCTCGTGCGCGCCCTCGAGGAGGGCGTCTGGAGCGACGGTGAGCCACCGCCGCACGCGCTGCGCCGCAACCGTGAGATTCCGCAGCCCGATCGGGTGCGAATCCGGGCGTGGGCGGAAGTTGCCGCTCACTACACGGTCACCGACCGGCGGACGGTCGACGCGCTGTCTCCGTTCTACGTCTGGACCAACGACTACGCCGAGAAGCGCCTGGCGTGGAAGCGACGCCATCCGCTGCACGTGATCCTGCTGCGCACGTACCGCATCCCGCGGCCCGTGACGGTGAAGGTCCGTGACGAGTACGGTGGCTGCCGCTCGTGGCTCGAGCTGACCCGCGATCTCCCGTTCGAGGGCACCCCGGTGCTTTCGGACGACGAGTTCGAGCGCGCCTCCGAGGAGATCGCCGCGATCGCCTCGGACCGCGAGCCGGTCTTGGTCTGAGCCCGGCGACCGGGTCAACCGCATAAGCGTTACGTCAGGTGGCATGGGTCGAGTCGGCTTCGCCGTCGTTTCGGGCGAGGCACGAGTCGGCCCATGCCGATGACGTAGATCGGGTTCTGCACTCGCTCGAGCGCACCCGTGAGCACCTCGGCCGGCATTTTCCGCTGACCGTCGACGGGATGTCGGTGGTGTTCCACTCGGGCGGCGCGTCGCTGTCGATCGCGTCCCCGATGGTTCCGCTCGCCTGGATCGTCGCCGCGCCGGCGGCGCGCCGCTACGTCGCGGGCTGGTCCGGGCGCGAGGAGTTACACGTCCTGCGTCCCGACCGGCTCGAGGCGCGAGCGTCAACCGTGCCGGGCTCGCGCGAGATGCTCGCCGCGACCGCGTCCACGCTCTACGCGCGTCGCGTGATCATCGAGAACAACCCGGATGTGCCGCTGCGCACGAGCCCGCGCCGGATCCGCGCCGAGCTGCGATGGGCATGGCTGCTCGAGGGCGCGGCGCGCTGGTTCGGCGGGCAGACCGCCCACGCCCGGCCGGCGATCGCGCGCCGGCTGCGCGAGGGGCGCCGCCCGGCGTTTCCGCCCGGGGTAAGAGACGCACCGCTGCTCGGCGGCACCGTGATCGACCTGCTCGTCAGCGAGCGCGGCGAACCGGCGGCTGCCCGGCTCGCCTGCCGGCTACACCCGAGCGGAAGACGTGCCGCGCTCCGCGAGGCGTTCGGCGGCCCTTCGCCGGCGCGCATCGAGGAGGCCTGGCGCGACCACCTCGCGCGGATGGCCGCCGGCGCCTGAGCGGCCGGCCACCGCCCGCACCGACTCCCGACCAGTCAGTGGACGACCTGGCTCGCCAGCCACACGACCACGGCGCCGATCACGAGCGCCACCAGCAACCCTGCCAGCAGCCGCCCCGGCGCCACCACCCGCGCCGGCGGCTCGTCGGAGATCAGCTCGCCCTGGAGCAGCACCTCGCGCGCGGTCATCACGGCCGTCTCGGGCACGAGCACGTCGCGCGGTCCGGCGGCGAGGAAATCGGGCACGTCGAAGCCGGCGCTGCGGCGCAGCATGCTGGGAACCCCCTCCTCGAGCAGCAGCCCCTGGATGAACTCGGCCTCGGCCTGGTTGCGCGCGTAGGCGACCTTCACGAGCCGGCCCTCGGTGAGCTGCGGCTTGATCTTGCGGGCGCGCTCGTGACTCTCGCTCACCTCGCCGGGGTGGTCGGCATACACGAGCGGCACCTTGCATGTGGTGCAGAACCGCTCGTCCTCGGGATACGAAGTACCGCAGACCGGGCAGAAGAGCTCGCGAGCCCCGAGTGCCCGCCGGCGGGTCACTCCACGACCAGCTCGGCGTCTGACACCTGACCGCCTTCGATCCGCCACGTCTGGACGTCGGGCTCCTCGTCGGCGAGTCCGACGATGATCCACAGCACGCCCGGCCACAGCGCCGCGAAGTTGAGGTCGGTCTGCGACGGCTTCGGCGCCGTCCGGGTGTGCGAGTGGTAGATCGCGCCCAGGTCGAGCCCGGCGTCCTCGATCTTGGTGTGCAGCTCGAGCTGCTCGTCGGGATCGATCCGGAACCGCAGCGGACTCGCCTCGGCATTCCTCGCGCGATAGACCTCGACTGCCTGGCCGTCGTTCGAGCCCACCATCCCGCAGCACTCGTTCGGCGCCTCCTCGCGGGCATGAGCGACGATCTCGTCGTATAGCTCTCTGGCGATCTTCACGGTCACGTCGAGGCTACCAGCGCCGCCCGCGTCGATTCAGCTGCTCCCGGTCACGAACGGCCACGGCACCGCCTTCACGTACTGGCCAGGATTCCGCAGGCCGCTCACCGCCGTCCAGTGCTGAGCCTCGCACGCCATGATCTGCGCCGCGAGCCGCTGTAGCCCGGCCGTGCTGAGCGTCTTGAGCGCGGTGAAGTAGACCCCCTCGGCGAGCGACTCCAGATCGACCAGCAGCCGCAGGCAGTCATTCTGAGAGTGGAGGTCGGTGAGGCTGATGGGAATGTTGTGCTTGGAGAGCAGGGCACTTCCCGCCGACACGGGCAGCGGCGAAGTCGGGGCGCTCACGCCCATCGCCTCGAGGCGTGCCGCGACCGCGTTGACATGCTCGACCTCGTGCCCGAGGTATGGCGCCACGGCCCGTTCGATGTCGGCTTCGAGCTTGCCCGAGGCGAGGACCCGCCGGTAGGCCAGCACGATCAGCCGCTCGATCGCGAGCGCGTTCGACAGCGCCTGGGCGTCGGTCAGCGGCGGCATGTCGGCGGCGGCCGGATCCGCCACGGTCGCAAGCCCGACAGCGCCGCGGCCGCGCCCGCGACGGCGCCCACCGCGCCCACCGCGATCTCGCGTCTGGTGGACAGGCCACGCAAGAAGCTCACTCCCGCCCGGTCACGAACGCCGACGGGATCGCCGGCCGCCCGAGCGCCGCCCGCACCACCGCGACGTGCTGCGCGTCGTTGGCGAGGATCGAGGCCACCTGCTGCTTGACGATGCCAGGCTCGAGGCGCGGGATCGCGTTGAGATACGCCGCGATCTGCGCCCGCTCGACCTGGTGCAGCAGCATCAGCACCTCCTCGCTGTTGCGCGGATGCCCGAGCGCGTAGCTCGGCGCCGGCTTGATCGGCTTGCCGCCCGCCTCCCGCACCAGCCCGGCGAGGTCGCCGGCGTGGGACAGCTCGTCGTTGAGGAACAGCTGGCCGGCCTTGGCGGTTGGTTGCGCGAGCAGCGGAATGCCGGCGGTGTACGCCGCGATCGCCACATGCTCGACGTGGAGCAGGCTGTTCAGGAGGTCGACATCGGTCGATAGCGCCGGCTCGGAGTTGTGAACCTGCTGGCGGATCGACTGGCTCCCGCACCCGGCGAGGACCGCGCCGGCGAGGCCCGCTCCCGCCGTCAGCAGCAACCCCCTACGGGAGGACGACTCGCCCCCGGACGGGTGATCGCTCCAGGAAGCGTCGTCCCCCTCCGACGCCTCGTCGCCCCCGGACCCCTCTTCGGTCACCACCACACGGTGGAGTCCAGGTTCTCGATCTCCTCGAGGGGACGCGTGTAGATGCCGGACGAGAGGTACTTCCAGCCGTCGTCGGCGACGAGGAACACGACGTTGCCTTCGTCGAGCTCGCCGGCGATCCGCAGCGCAACCCGTGCGATCGCCCCCGACGAGACCCCGACGAACAGCCCTTCCTCGTCGAGCAGCCGGCGCGTGAACACGATCGCGTCGGCGTTGGTCACGAAGATCTTGCGGTCGAGCACCGATAGGTCGATGATCGGCGGGATGAAGCCGTCCTCGAGCGAGCGCAGCCCCTGGACCGGCTCGCCCTGCATCGGCTCGGCGGCGACGATCTTCACCTGATCGCCGAGCTCCTCCTTGAGCCTGCGCCCGTTGCCCATCAGCGTGCCGCCGGTTCCGAGGCCGGCCACGAACGCGGCGACCTCGTCGAGCTCCTCGAGGATCTCGAGCGCCGTACCGTTGTAGTGGGCCCCCGGGTTTGCCTGGTTGCCGTACTGATAGGGCATGTAGTAGGAGGCGTCCTTCTCGGCCATGTCGAGTGCCAGCTCGACCGCGCCGTTGGACCCCTTGGCGCCCTCGGAGTAGACGATGTCCGCCCCGTACATCCGCAGTAGCTGGGTCCGCTCGCGGGTCACGTTCTCGGGCATGACGACCTTCACCGGGTAGCCCTTGCGGCTGCAGATCATCGCCAGCGAGATGCCCGTGTTGCCCGACGTCGGCTCGAGGATCGTCTGGCCGGGGCGTATCAGCCCCTTCTCCTCGGCGTCCTCGATCATCGCGCGCGCAACGCGGTCCTTGACCGAGCCCGTCGGGTTGCGCGACTCGAGCTTGGCCCACAGCCGGACGCCCGGCTTGGGGCTGAGGCGCTTCAGCTCGACCAGGGGCGTGTGTCCGATCGCCTGGACGATGTCGCCGTACCGGCCCCCGCAGGGCTTGTTCTCGAGGCGCTCAGCGGCCATCGCTTCAGGAAGTGTAGCGAGGCGGGCGCGCCGAGTTGGCGGCCCGCCTCGGGAGTGCTAACGCGTCAGTAGCCCTGCGGATACGGGTTCGGCATGGGCATGGGATTCGGGCTCGGGTTGCTCTGCTGCATGGTCGAGGCGCTCGACTGGCCACCCGAGACCGTCAGCGCGTGCCAGGTGCCGCCGAAGCCGACGATGCCCTCGCCGGTCGCGTCGTCCTTCTTGGTGTCTGGCGCGAACGTGTACAGCGGGTGCCCGCCGAGCACGGCCTGCGTGAAACCGTTGCGCTTCCAGCTCGTGAGCTTGCCGCTGATCCCCGGCGCCTTGCTGAGCGCCTTGGCCGACGCCGCCGTCACCGGCGGCCAGAAACTGAAGCACCCGTTGGCCTTCGTGCACTTCGGATGGCTCTTGGAGTCGCCGGTCAGCCAGTAGACCGCTCGCCCCTTCCCGTTGACCGCGATGGTCTCGTGCTTGGTCACCATCGTGGACATGTTCGTGACCGTCGCGTTCTTGGCGACGTTCAGCGTGAACGACTTCGCGATCGCGACCGCCGCCACGGCGAGCATCGCCACAATCACGGCCCCCGCAATCAGCGTCGCACCGCGGGCACGAGTAAGTCGATTTGGCATCCTCCGGCTCCCTTCGATCGTAGGTCTACCCACTACGGACGCCGGGCGATGCCAAAGACTTCCCGAGAGCTATGAGGCCCCGCCGGCCATCGCCGGCAGGATCACGAGCGTGTCGCCCTCGCCGACGGACGTGTCGAGCCCGTCGAGCACCCGCACGTCCTCGTCGTTCAGATAGACGTTCACGTACCGGTTGAGCCCGCCGTCAGCGGCGAACAGCTGCGACTGGGTGTCGGGGTGCGTCTGCGCCACCGAGCGCAGGATCTCGCCCACCGAGGACCCGGTGGCGCTCAGCTCCTTCTCGCCGCCGACCGCGGCCCGCAGAACGGGTGGAATTCGAACCGTCGCCATCTGGGCTCTAACCCTAATGCGCGCCGGCGCAGAATGCCTCGTAGTCGGGGAACACGCCGAGCTCGTCATCGGTGATCGTCTCGGGGTCCCGCGAGCAGATCGGGCAGTCGGGGTCGCGCCGCACCTTGACCTCGCTGGCGGTCGCCGCGAGTGCGTCGTACATCAGCAGGCGCCCGACGAGCGTGTCGCCCTCCCCCAGGATCAGCTTGATGACCTCGGTCGCCTGAAGCAGCCCCATCGTGCCGGGCAGCACGCCCAACACGCCGTTGGCGCCGCAGGACGGAGCGAGCTCGGCTGGCGGCGGGACCGGGAACAGACACCTGTAGCACGGGCCGTCGTAGGGCTTGAACACCGACAGCTGCCCTTCGAACCCGAGGATCGCGGCCGACACGACCGGGATCCCGAGCCGCACGGACGCGTCGTTGAGGAGATACCGCGTGGGGAAGTTGTCGAGGCCGTCGACGATCACGTCGTAGCCCGAGATGATCTCGACGATGTTGTCGGCGCCCAGCCGGACCGGGTACTTCTCGACCTTGACGTCCGGGTTCAGCGCGTTGATCGTCTGCTCGGCGGAGTCGACCTTCGGTACGCCGATCCGCTCGCTCGAGTGGATCACCTGGCGCTGCAGATTCGAGAGGTCGACCTCGTCGTTGTCGACGATCCCGAGCGTGCCCACCCCGGCCGCAGCCAGGTACAGCGCCGCCGGCGAACCCAGGCCGCCGGCGCCGAGCAGCAGCACCTTGGCGTCGAGCAGCTTCTGCTGCCCGTCCACGCCGACCTCGGGGAGAAGCAGATGGCGGGAGTAGCGCTCGCGCTGCTCGGCGGTGAGCGTGCGCGGCACGTTGACCTCGTAACCGCGATCCTTCCACAGCGTGAAGCCCCCGGTCATCGACTCGACGTGCTCGTAACCGAGGTCCTCGGTGAGCGTGCGAGCGGCCCAGGCGGAGCGGTTGCCCGACGCGCAGTACAGGACCACGTGCTGGTCGCGATCGGGAACGGCGCCCTCGATCCTCGACTCGAAGTAGCTCTTGGGTACGTGGATAGCGCCGGGGATGTGCCCGGCCGACCACTCTTCGGGCTCACGGACGTCGACGATCACCGCGCCGTTGCCGACCTGCTCGAGCACGGCAGCGGGATCGACCTCATCGATCCGGCTCTTGATCTGGCGGAGAACCTCAGCTCCGGACGGGCTCATCGTCGAAACTCCTCAAATGCTGTATGGATTCAATACTTCAGAGAGTATAGCGAGACAGGAAGGCCATGACCGAACCTCTTTTCCCCAGTCTCGCGGACGCTGACGGCCGCGAGGCGATCCGCATCGGCGACGCCGCGCTGACCTTCCGGGAGCTCGCCGGCGCCGCGACCAGGACCGCCCACGGGCTACACGGAGCCGGCCGCGTCGCGGTCTGGGCCGAGCCCACGCTCGAGCTCGCGATCGCGGTCGTCGGGGCGCTCGCCGCCGGCGTCGCGGTCGTCCCGATCAACCCCGGGCTCGGCCCCCGCGAGCTCGGCCACATCCTCGACGACAGCGCCCCCGAGAGGCTTCTCGCCTGGCAGGGCGTCGACCCGCCGGCGCAGCTGAACGACCTCCCCCGCACCGACGTTGACCGCGCGCACGGGGCGGCCGGCAACGAGTCTCTCCCCGACGACCTCGCCGACGACGACATCGCGTTCGTGATGTACACCTCGGGCACGACCGGCCCGCCCAAGGGCGTCCAGATCCCGCGCCGGGCGGTCACGAGCAACCTCGACGCGCTCGCCGAGATCTGGCAGTGGACCGCGGAGGATCGCCTCACGCACGCGCTCCCGGTGTTCCACGTCCACGGGCTCGTGATCGGCCTGCTCGGACCGCTCCGACGCGGCGGGCAACTCGAGCACGCCGGCCGCTTCTCGCCGCAGGCCCTGGCGCAAGCACTCGACTCGCGGGGCCACGATGATGTTCGGCGTGCCGACGATGTACAGCCGCATCGCCAGGGAGGCCGAGAACGACCGCGACCTCGCCCACGCATTCGCCGGCGCCCGCCTGCTCGTGTCCGGCTCGGCCGCCCTCCCCACCTCCGTCCACGAACGCATGCACGCGCCTCACGGGCAGGAGATCCTCGAGCGCTACGGACTGACCGAGACGCTGATGAACGCCGGCGTCCGCCTCGGCGACGCCGTGATCCCCGGCCGCATCGGACCGCCTCTCCCCGGCGTCGAGCTCGAACTCCGGGACGAGGACGGCGCCACGATCGATTCCAGCGACGACGAGACGATCGGCGAGGTCGCCGTCCGCGGCCCGAACGTGTTCCTCGGCTACCTGAACCGCCCCGACGCGACCGAGGAGGCGATGCGCGACGGTTGGTTCATGACCGGCGACATGGCCACCCGCGACGAATCCGGTTCGCTGAAGCTGGTCGGCCGCAAGAGCACGGACCTGATCAAGTCGGGCGGCTACCGGATCGGCGCGGGCGAGATCGAGGGCGCGCTGCTCGAGCACCCAGCGGTCGCCGAGGTGGCCGTGACCGGCCAAGCCCGGACGACGACCTCGGCGAGCGGATCGTCGCGTGGGTCGTGCCCGAGCCCGGCCAAACGCGACCGCCGAGGAGCTGACCGATCACGTGGCCACCCAGCTCACCAAGCACAAGCGCCCGCGCGAGGTCCACTTCCTCGACGAGCTGCCGCGCAACGCGATGGGGAAGGTCATGAAGCGCGAGCTCGAGGGCCAGGACGCCGGCGGGGCGTTCCCAACCCCATAGGGAACGCCCCGCAAAATCAGACCCAGGATCCCAGTCCACCGTCCCCGACCCGAGGGAACGACTGTGGAGAGCTTGCAGTACCGGTTATCGGCCCGGGCGGATATGGCCGATATCGGGCCTAGACCCCATATTGCTCCCGCCGCCCGTCACCGATACCTGCAGGCGGGAGCCGCCCGATGATCATGAAGTCGCGCTCGCTGCTCGCTCAAGTCCTGTCCGTCAACCTGCTGCTGATAGCGGGCACGTTCCTCGTCGCCCTGGTCGCCCTCGACCGGCGCCTCGGCAGCGCCTTCCAGGGCCGCGAGATGTTCGTGCTCGGGCTCGCGCTGGTCGCGACGCTGCTCGGCAACTGGCTGCTGCTCCGCCGGCGCTTCATCCCGCTCGACCGGCTGATCTCCTCGATGGAGCAGGTCGATCTCGACACGCCCGACAACCAGCTGCTCGCGTGTGACCGGATCGACAGCGCCGAGGCCCATCGCCTCGAGGCGGCGATCAACCGGATGCTGGCGCGGCTCGAAGGCGCCCGCCGCGCTGCCGGCCGCGCCTGCCATCCAGGCGCAGGAGCGCGAGCGCCGGCGGATCGCGCAGGATCTCCACGACGAGGTCAACCAGGCGCTGACCGCGGTCTCGCTCCGTCTCCAGGCGTCGATCGAGCACGCGCCGCCCACGCTCCGCCGCGAGCTCACCGAGACCAAGCGCCTCGCGGGCCAGGCGATGGAGGAGCTGCTCGCGCTCGCGCGGCAGCTCCGCCCCGCCGTGCTCGACGACCACGGGCTATTACCCGCGCTGCACAGCCAGGTACGCGACTTCTCCGACCAGACGGGGATCCAGGCGGCGTTCAACATCCGCGGCCACGCGCCGCAAGCTCACCCCCGAGCAGCAGCTGGTCGTGTACCGCGTGACCCAGGAGAGCCTGTCGAACGTCGCGCAGCACTCGGGCGCGGAGCGGGTCGACGTCGAGCTGTCGTTCATCGGCCGCACGGTGCTCCGGATCAGCGACAACGGCCAGGGGTTCGTCTCGCGCCGCGACGGCGGGCTCGGTCTGTCGGGGATGCGCGAGCGCGCGCTGCTGGTCGGCGCTCATCTTTCGATCTGGTCCGGGCAGGGCCAGGGAACACGAGTCGAGCTCACGCTCGCTTAGACAAGAGAGGAGCACGGATGCGAATCTTGGTTGCGGACGATCACGGGATCGTCAGGTCGGGGATCAGGCTGCTGCTCGAGCGCCAGCCGGGGCTCGACGTGGTCGCGGAGGCGGCCGATGGGGTCGAGGCGGTCGAGCAGGCGCTGGCGGCGCGCCCGGACCTGTGCATCCTCGACGTCGGCATGCCGCGCATGACCGGCCTCCAGGCGGCGCGGGAGATCCGCTCCCACCTCAAGGACGTGCGGGTGCTGATGCTGTCGATGCACGACGACGAGCACTACCTGTTCGAGGCGCTCAAGGCCGGCGCGTCGGGCTACGTGCTCAAGCGCGAGGCCGACCAGGACCTGGTCGGGGCCGTGCACGCGGTCGGGCGCGGCGAGGCGTTCCTGACGAACGCGGCCGAGCGCTCGATCATCCGCCACTGGATGGAGGGCGGCACCGGCGGGCCGGCCGTGTCGCTCACCCCGCGCGAGGAGGAGGTCGTCAAGCTGATCGCCGAGGCCTACACCAACGCCCAGATCGCCGAGATCCTGCACCTGGCGGAGAAGACCGTCGAGTCGCACCGCGCCAACGTGCTGCGCAAGCTCGGGATGCGCGACCGCGTCGAGCTGGTCCGGTACGCGATCCGCCGCGGGTCTCGTCGAGGCCTGATCGCCCCTAGCATCCGGGTCGTGCGCGCCCCGGTCGACCACATCGCCGCCCCCCCATTCCCGCCACGCCTCGAGTGGGTGGGCGCCGCGCCCAAGGGCTTCCCGATGCTGCTCGAGTTCTGGGACTTCTGCCGCGTGCAGTCGCTCCGGACGCTGCCGTACACGAAGGCGTGGCGCGAGCGGTACGCCGGCCTGACCGTGGTCGGCGTCCACACCGCCGGCTTCCCGCCGTCCCAGCACCCGGACGCCGTCCGAGATGCGGTCGCGCGGCTCGAGGTCACGTACCCGGTGGCGATCGACACCGAGTACGAGGTCTGGGAGCAGTACGGCAACCTCGGCTGGCCGGCGCGCTACCTGTTCGACCAGCGCGGGATCTTGCTCCACTACCACTACGGCGAGGGCGGCTACGAGGAGACCGAGCTGGCGATCCAGGAGCTGCTTGGGCTCGACGCAGCCGGTGCTCGAGCCGTTCCGACCCCGAGGAGGCGCCCGACGCCCGCCTCGAGCCGCAGACCGACGACGTCGAGGGCCCGTACTCCGGTCTCGTACACCGCCGGCGGCGTGTCGGCCGTCCTCGACGGGAACGGAACAGTGCAGGTCAACGGGCGCACGATCGCCGTCGAGCACCCCGGCTGCTACGAGCTGATCGCGCACGAGCGCAGCACGACCGCCGAGCTCACGCTCGAGGTCGGCGCCGGCGTGACGTGCTACGCCGTCTGCTTCACGCCTGGTCTAGCAAGTTGATCAGCGCCGGCGGGCCGTCGTCGCCCACGATCGCGGCGAACCCGGGCCGGTAGGGACTGCCGGCCGGGTCGTTCCCGATGAACCGCGCCTCGTGGACCCAGCTCCCGACGTTGAGCAGACGCCCCCACTCGCTGCGGTCGTCACCGGGCAGCGGGCCGGCGCGGTGGGTGTGCCCGAAGATCACATGCGCCGCCGGCACGTCGAGGCGAGCGAGCACCTCGGTGAAGCCCGCGAGCGCGCCGCGGCGGAGCGCGACCCCCGACACATCGGGTCTGAGCGGGCCGATTCCAGCCCGGTTCAGCCCCGCCACCGCCGCCGCCAGACCAAGCGCCATCGCCCGGCTGCGAACGTTCCGGCGGCCGCCGTCGCCGTTCAGCTTGTGCCAGGCGGACACCTGGAAGCTGCCGCCGCCCCCGATGTGCAGGCCGCCGCTGCGGGCGACCGTGTCGGCCCACGCGTACATCGGCGCGAGCGCCGCCTCGTAGTCCTCGGCGCTCGCGGGCCCACCCTCGCGCTCGCCGGCGACGCGGACTGTCAGCCCGGCGCCGAGCCGCTCGAGGATCGGCACCGTGTTGTGGCGATCGCCGTAGTGGCCGTGGATCGCGTAGATGTCGTCGCGCAGCCACACCCCTGGGTAGGCGACGCGGACGCTCGCCGGCGCCAACCCGTCGACGAGCGCGCCGAGCGCCTCACGGGAGTCCCAGCCGACCGCCGATTCCAGGCCCAGCGGCGCGGGGTCGCGTCGCTCGAGCCAGCCACGCAGCAGCGCATGGTCGTGATTGCCGGGCACCACGACGACCTCGCCGACGGCAGCGGCGAGCTCGCTCAGCACCGGCGCGGCCGCCGCCAGCGCGTCCCGCGCCGGCCCGTGTCGTAGTTCGAGGGTGTCGCCGAGCAGCACGAGGCGGTCGAACTCACCGAGGCGCGCGACGAGCGCCGACCGCTCGGGCTGCCGGCGCAGCACGTCCGCCCGGCTGCTCGAGCCGAGATGAAGGTCCGAGATGACCAGCGTGCGCAGCGGTTTACGTGGAGCCGGCCGCCACGGCCTGGCGGATCACCTTGGGCAGCATGAAGCGGACGTCCTCCTTGACCACTTCGAGCTCCTGCACGTCGGTGGTTCCGCGGGCCCGGAAGAACTCGACCAGCCGCTGCACGAGCGACTCCGGCGCGCTCGCGCCCGAGGTGATGCCGACCACGCGCTTGCCGGTCAGCCACTCCTCGCGGACCTCGGTCTCGTTGTCGATCAGGTGGGAGTCGGCGCCGTGCTCGCGCGCGACCTCGACCAGCCGGTTCGAGTTCGAGGAGTTGCGCGAGCCGATCACCAGCACGAGATCGCACTTCACGGCGAGCTGCTTGACCGCCGCCTGGCGGTTGGTGGTCGCGTAGCAGATGTCGTCCGTGCGGGGACCGACGATCGCGGGGAAGCGCTGCCGCAGGCGGTTGATGACCGAGCGGGTCTCGTCGACCGACAGCGTGGTCTGGGAGATGTAGGCGATCCGGCTCGGGTCGGGGACCTCGAGCCGGTCGACGTCCTCTTCCGACTCGACGAGCACGATGTGCTCGGGCGCCTCGCCCATCGTGCCCTCGACCTCCTCGTGACCGGCGTGGCCGATCAGCACGATCGTGTAGCCGTCGGCGGCGAACTTCTTGGCCTCGACGTGGACCTTGGTGACGAGCGGGCAGGTGGCGTCGATCGTGTCGAGCCGGCGCGTACGGGCGTTCGCGTGGACGCTCGGGGCGACGCCGTGGGCTGAGAACACGACGGTGGCGCCCTCGGGCACGTCGCTCTCGGACTCGACGAACACCGCGCCGCGCTCGCGGAGTTGCTCGACCACGAACTTGTTGTGGACGATCTCCTTGCGCACGTACACCGGCGCGCCGTAGAGCTCGAGCGCGCGCTCGACCGTCTGCACAGCCCTGTCGACGCCCGCGCAGTAACCGCGCGGCGCCGCGAGCAGAAGCTTCTCGGGCATCGACCCCACGGCACGGAGTGTAGGGCGGAATCCGGGAAGATAGGGTTGAACGTCCCCGTACTCCCCGCCGGAGCCGACCCCATGCCACAACGCCACCTGGACCGCCTCAGCTCGACCGACGCCTCGTTCCTCCATCAGGAGGGGCCGACCTCGCACATGCACATCGGCGGCGTCCTGATCTTCGAGGGTCCCGCGCCCGACTTCACGGACTACGTCAACCATGTCCGCGGCCGGCTGCACCTGGTGCCGCGCTACCGGCAGAAGCTCGCGACCCCCCCGCTCGAAACGGGCCGTCCCCTGTGGGTCGACGACCCCGACTTCAACATCGAGTACCACGTGCGGCACACCGCGCTCCCGTCCCCGGGAAGCGAGGAGCAGCTGTTCCTGCTGGCCTCTCGGATCGCGTCCCAGCCGCTGGACCGGGCCAAGCCGCTGTGGGAGAACTGGCTGGTCGAGGGGCTCGAAGGGCGACCGGTTCGCGCTGATCTCGAAGACCCACCACGCGCTCGTCGACGGCATTTCCGGCGTCGATCTCGCAACGGTGCTGCTCGACCTCGAGCCAGATCCGCCCTCGCAGGAAACGGAGGAGCTCGAGCCGTGGAAGCCGAGACGGGAGCCGTCATCGATCGACCTCGTCGCCGCCGGGGTCCGGGGAATGGTCGGCGTGAGCACCGGGATGGTGACGCGGGCCGTGTCGGCGGCGACCCATCCGGCGAGCTCGCTCGGCAAGCTCCGCGACGCGGCCGAGGGCGTCGGCGAGATTGCCTGGGCCGGGCTCAATCCGGCCCCGGAGACGCCGCTGAACGTCGAGATCGGTCCACACCGCCGGTATGCGGTCGTGCGCCACCAGCTCGCCGACTACAAGGCGGTCAAGAACGCGTTCGGCGGCACCGTCAACGACGTCGTGCTGACGGTCGTGTCCGGCGCGCTGGCGCGGTGGCTGCAGTCGCGGGGACTGCGGACCGAGGGCCTGGAGATGCGCGCGCTCGTGCCGGTGTCGGTCCGCACCGACGCGCACCGGAACACGCTCGGCAACCAGCTCACGGCGATGCGCGGCCCGCTGCCGCTCTACATCCACGACCCGGTCTCGCGCCTGGCTTTCGTCAGGCGGGCGATGGACGGGCTCAAGGAGTCAAAGCAGGCCGTCGGCGCCGCGACGCTCGCCGCCGTCAACAACCTGGCGCCGCCGACGATCCTCGCCGAGGCCTCGCGCCTGAATTTCTCGACGCGGCTGTTCAACCTGCTGGTCACGAACATTCCCGGGCCCCAGGTGCCGCTGTACGTCCTCGGCCGCAAGCTCGAGGATCTGTTCCCGCTCGCGTTCCTGCCCAAGAACCACGCGCTCGCGGTCGCGATCATGTCCTACAACGGCGGACTCGACTACGGCCTGCTCGGCGACTACGACGCGCTGCCCGACATCGACGAGATCGCGGAGGGGATCGACGCCTCGCTCAAGGAGCTGCTCGACGCCGCCGAGCGCACCCGCGCCCGCAAGGCCGCTGCCGGGAACGGCGAGGCGGCGCGCAAGGGGGAGGCGCGCAAGACGGAGGCGCGCAACGGCAGAGGGGCGCAACGGGGGCCCGACCAAGATCCTGCCGAGCGCGGGCACGCGTCCGAGGCAGGGACCCGCGACGGACATGCGTGCCAAGCGAGCCCGGCGATCGGGCGGAACACGCAAGAATCCCGCCGACTGACGCGCCGGCGCTTGCCGTTTCGCCTGCATACGGCTAACGTCCCACGAGACGTGGACGACCTGATCGCACCCGACGAGATCGCGTACCGGCTGGAGCTCACCGCGGCCCAGCTGAAGATCGTCCACACCGCGCTCAAATCGCTGTTCGACGACCTCGGCCACGAGGAGCACGACGTCAAGCAGGTCGTCTCAGCGGTGCTGGACAAGCTCCCGGGCGAGCACGAGATCCGCGCGATCGATCTCGGCCGCGAGCTGCGGGGAACTACGCCGGCCTAGAAGCCGAGCGCGAACTTCGCGTCCTCGCTCATCCGCTCCGGCGTCCACGGCGGCGAGAACGTCATCGTCGGCTGGACCTCGTCGACACCCTCGAGCTCTGAGACGAACTCCTCGATCTGCTCGGACACCTGCGCTCCGATCGGGCAGCCGGGGCTGGTCAACGTGTAGGTCACTCGGACCGTAGGGCCCTCGATCTCTACGTCGTAGATCAGTCCGAGCTCGACGAAATCCAGCCCCAGCTCGGGGTCGATCACGTCGCGCAGGGCGTCGGTCACATCTTCGACAGTTGCCATCCTGTGATCAGTTTAGAGACTTCACACGGTTTGCCCTTGCGGTCAGTGCACCGGTTTGTGTAGGTTTTGGCGTATCGTCGACTTCGATGAACACTCGGCCACTCTGCGTGTTTGCGGAGACGAGGACCGGTCTACGCAGGGTGGGCGGCGGAGAGCCATGGTTCGTGCGCTCCGCTCGCAGACGAACGTGACCGTCGATCTCTCCGAGCTGGCGTTCGCGGACGCCTCGGTGATGCTCGACCTCGCGGTCCTGGCACGCCGGCTGAGGGCGAAGGGACGCGAGATCCTCGTGCGCGGCGCCCAGCCCCAGGTGATGGCGCTGATCAAGCACGTCGGCCTGCACCGGTTGCCCGCCGTCAGGTTCGAAGGCGTCTCGTCGGCGTTCGCCTAGCCGGGCACGACTTCTGTGGCGTCGTGCTCCTGAGCGAGGCCCGCGGCGACGGCTGCGCCCGGATCGCGCAATAGCTGGGCGACCTCGGATCCTTGCTCGCCGAACCGCGGGAAGCGCTTCCCCTCGGCCTCGCCGATCGCCACGAGCTGCTCTCCGACCGCGCGCATGTCGTCGATCAGCCGCCGGCGCTCGCGCCAGATCGTCTCCGCGCTACGGGCGAGCTCGCGGGCGCGCAGCTCGGCCGACTCGCGCATCTCGTCGGCGTCGCGGTGCGCTGCAGCGAGCATCTCCTCGGTGTCGCGCTGCATCGTGGTGCGTTGATGCTGGGTCTCGCGCGCGGCCTTCTCGCGGAGCGACGAAACCTCGCGGTCCGCGGTCTCGCGTAGCTCCGCGACCTCGCGACCGGCCGCCTCGCGAAGCTCGGCGGCCTCGCGCCCCGCGGTATCCCGAAGCTGGTCCGCCTCCTGCTGGGCCGCTTCCCGCTCCTGCGCGGCGCGGCGCAGTGCCGAGTCGTGGAGCTCCTCGCTCTCGCGCTCGGCCTGTTGGAGGCGGTCGTCGGCCTTCGAGCGCGAGCGAGCGGTGATCTCCTCCGCGGTCTGATGCGCGCGCTGGAGGATGTCGCGGGTCTCCTCGCTCACCTCGTCGAGGGCATGCCGGACGGCCGCCTCGGGCGAGGATGACATCTCGAGCTCGGTGATCAGGCGGCTCATCCGCTCCACGTAGCGGTCCACAGCGGCCCGGTCATAGCCGCGCAGCGCCACCGGGAACTCGACCGTGCGCGCGTCCTTGAGAATGCGCTCGCGGTCGGCCGCGGTCAGCACACGACTTGACCCGAACCGCCGCCCCTGGCGCTCCTCGTCTTTGGAGTGCGCGCCGACGAGCTCTGCGGCCTGACTTTCGACCTCGGGCGAGACCTCCGACTCCTGCTTGCCGTTGCCGCTCCCCCGCATGTCCGCACGCGCCATGACCAAACGCTCCCTTCCTCGCTTGTCATTCGGGGCCACGCGCGGAAGATCACACGAGCCCCCACAGCATCAAGCTACCTCGTTGGTCAAGGGTGATCGAGGGTTGTGCAGGATTGGTGGCGTACTAGCCTTTGCGTCATGGTTTTCGTGCTCGTCTTCGTCGTCTGGGTGGTCGCCGAGGTGTTCGTCGCGATCAAGGTCGCCGACGCGATCGGGGTGCTCGCAACCGTCGTGCTGCTGCTGCTGAGCTGGCCGATCGGCTCGTGGGCGCTCCGCTCGCAGGGACGCGCCGCCTGGGGCCGCCTCGGCGCCGCGGTGTCCGCCGGCCGATCGCCCGGCCGCGAGGTCCTGGACGGCGCTCTGGTGTTGATCGGCGGCCTGCTGCTGATCGTTCCGGGGTTCATCTCCGACGTGCTCGGCGTGCTCGCGCTGCTCCCGCCGACGCGCGCGCTGCTGCGCCGCCAGCTCGCCCGCAACCTCCAGAGCCGGCTGGTGGTCGGGGCGACGCGGTTCACCGGCGCCGCGCGGCCATACGATGTCGACTCCACGGCCAGCGACATCGACCAGCCGCAGCTGCATCCATGAGCCCGACAACATCCGCATTGCGCACGCTCGCGTTCGGCGACCTCGAGCGAACTGCGTGGGGGGCGGCTTGGATCGCCGGTGCCAACGGGTCAGCGCGTGCCACGCTGGGGGCCGACGACGCGGGCACGGTTGCTCCGAGCCTCCGGCTGACCGCGGATGCCGACGATGGGGAATGGCGCCTCGACGGCGACGCCGCAACGCTGACCGTCTCGCCCGCCGGCGACCCCGTCGCCCTACATGCCGACGACGACCACCTCGCCGGATTCGACCAGTTGTGCCGGGTCACCGGCCGGTTCGGGCTCGACGGCGCCGAGCACGCGGTCGACTGCCTCGGCCTGCGGACGTCGCGGTCCGGATCGTTCGACCTCGCGAAACTCGAGTCCGTGCGCGCCGTGTCGACCTGGTTCGAGCCGGACGAGGGCCTCGCGCTGATGGCGTTCCGGCCACGCAAGGCCAAATCGCACGACGGCGACGTGGTGACCGCCGCGGTACTCGGCCCCGAGAGCTCGCCGGCGGTCGAGGACCCGCGCCTCACGACCACTTACGACGCCGGCGGATGGCCGATCCGCGCCGGCCTCGAGCTGTGGCTCGCCGGCGAGTCCGAGAACGGAACACTTCCCGCGGCGCGCCGCCGGCGAGGCAGCGGGTGCGCGCGCGCGAGTCTTCGGTGGGCGAGCTCGACCTCCGGGCAGAGCCGTTCCGCTGGCACAGCCGTGGGCGCGACGGCGCCGGGATCTACATCCTGGCCCGCCGGCGATGACGCGGGTACGGGCGATCATCAGCGACTTCGGCGGCGTCCTCACGACGCCGCTGCTCGAATCGTTCGCCGGCCTCATGCAGGAATCCGGCATCTCGCTCGAGTCGGTCGGCAAGGCGATGGCGACAATCGCCGAGCGGGAGGGATCCAACCCGCTGTTCGAGCTCGAGACGGGACGCATCACCGAGGCGGCGTTCATGGGAGCGCTCTCGGACGAGCTGTCCGCCGAGCGCGGCGGCGAGGTCGAGCTCGACGGGTTCGGCGAGCGCTACTTCCAGCAGCTCCAGCCGAACGAGCGGATGATCGGGTTCATGCGGGAGCTGCGCGGACGCGGCTACAAGATGGCGATCTGCACCAACAACATCCGCGAATGGGAGACGCATTGGCGGGCGATGCTCCCGGTCGACGAGATCTTCGACGTTGTCGTCGACTCGGCGTTCGTCGGTAGCCGGAAGCCCGAGCCGCGGATCTACGAGATCACGCTCGAGCGGCTGCAAGCCTCGCCCGAGGAGGCGCTGTTCATCGACGACGTGAAGGTCAACTGCGAGGGCGCGCGTAACCTCGGGATCGAGGCGATCCGGTTCCGGTCGACCGAGCAGACGATCGAGGAGATCGAGGCCGCGCTCGGCGGGGATCAGGGCGATCCGGCATGAGGCCCGAGTCCGCCGAGGCGATCATCGAGATCGCGTACAACGCGTTCGTGACGCTCGATGCCGAGGGCCGGGTGGTCGAGTGGAATCGGCGGGCCACCGAGCTGTTCGGTTACTCGCGCGGGGAGGCGCTCGGATCCGAGCTGGCGGAGCTGATCGTGCCCGAGCGCTACCGCGACCAGCATCGGGCCGCGCTGCGTCGCGCAGCCGGGTCGGCGGCGGACGAGGACGCGGTCGGGTCGGGCCCGGCGCGCCTGGTCGTCGAGGCGGTCCGCCGCGACGGCAGCGAGCTTCCGGTCGACGTCTCGGTCACCGTCGTCCGGGATAGCGGCGAGCTGCTGTTCCACGCCTGGATCCACGACGCGTCCGAGCGCACGCAGCTGCTGCGCGAGCTCGAGGCGCAGCTGCGCGGGCGCGCGCCAGGGTTCGACGAGATCCTCGATGCATTGGCCGAGGCGGTGACGATTCGCGACCCCCACCATCACATCCTGTACGCGAATCGCGCGGCGCTCGAGTCGATGGGCTTCGCCTCGCTCGAGGACATGCAGCGCCGCCCCCCGCATTCGATCTTCGCCGACTACATCGTCCACGACGAGCACGGCGAGGACCTCACGATGGATGCGATCCCGTCGGTGCGGCTGCTCGCCGGCGGGCACGCCGAGCCGCTCGTGATGCGGACGATCAATCGGTCCAGCGGCGAGGTTCGCTGGCGGTTGCTCAAGGCGGCGCCGCTGCACGGCGAGGACGGGCAGCCGGTGGCGGCGGTCACGATCATCGAGGACGTCACGCGCGAGCGGACCGCCGAGCTTCGCGACCGGTTTCTCGCGCGCGCCACCGAGACCCTGATGTCCTCGCTCGACTACGAGGAGACCCTGCGCAACGTCGCATGGCTGGCCGTCCCGGAGATCGCGGACTGGTGCGCGGTCGAGCTGGTCGACGAGCGCGGCGAACGTCAGCGCGTCGCGGTCGCGCACCGCGACCCGGACAAGCTCGACCTGGCCGAGCGGCTGCGAGCGTACGAGCCCGAGGATCTCGACCCCGACCGCGGCGTCGGCAGGATCCTGCGGACCGGTCGGTCCGAGCTCTACCAGGACATTCCCGACGAGGCGCTCGCCGCCGCCGCGGTCAACGAAGAGCACCTCGGCCTGCTGCTGTCGCTCGGCTTCCGCTCGGTGCTGCTCGTGCCGCTGACCGCGCGCGGGCGAACGTTCGGCGTGATGACGCTGGTCACCGCGGAGTCGATGCGACGCTTCGAGGAGGCCGACCGCGAGTTCGCCGAGCAGGTCGCGGGACGGGCCGCGATCGCCGTCGACAACGCCAGGCTCGCCACGTCGCGCCGCCAGACCGCCGACACGCTCCAGCGCAGCCTGCTCCCGGACGTCGTCCCGCCGATCGACGGGTGGAGCGTCGCCACGCTCTACCGAGCCGCCCACCGCCGCCGAGGAGATCGAGGTCGGCGGCGACTTCTACGACTTCTACGAGAGCGACGGCGGCTGGATCGTGCTGCTCGGCGACGTCACCGGCAAAGGCGTCGAGGCCGCCGCGCTGACCTCGCTCGTGCGGCACGGCGCCCGGTTCCTCTCAAAGTACGAGCGGAGCCCGAGCCGGATCCTCGTTCGGCTGAGCGAAGCGCTGAGCGAGCAGCCGTGCTGTGGCTGTGCACGGCGGTGTGCGTTCGCCTGGAATACGAGCAGGCCGTGATCGCCTCGGCCGGCCACCCCGCGCCGCTGGTCGTACGCGACGACGGCCGCGTCCGCGAGATCGGGACGGTCGGCCCGATCCTCGGCGCCTGGACCGGGAAGCGACCGGTCGAACGGGAGGTGCCGATCGGAGCGGACGAGACGCTGTTCCTCTTTACCGACGGCGTGCTCGACGCGCTCGGAGAGCACGAGCGGTTCGGCGCGGAGCGGCTCAAGCGGCTGCTGTCCGAGCACGCCGGCGCTCCGCCGGACGTGCTACTGTCAGAGCTCGAGGCGCGACTCGATCGCTTTCAGGTCGGCGCCCAGGCGGACGACACCGCGGCGCTGGCGCTGCGGCCGGCACCGGTGGCGGCCGGCCTCGACCCGCGAGCGCATCAGGCGGGTCCTTCTCGTACCCTTGGCGTTACCTGACAGAAGGCGGCCCAGTGGGTTTTCAGCCCAACTTCCAGATCGACACGCTGGAGAGCCAGTTCGGGATCACGATCAAGCTCGCCGGGGAGCTCGACAGCGCGACCTCTCGGCAGCTGCTCGCATCGGTTCGAGCAGGCAGTCGCCGCGCTCGAAGGCCGCGAGCTTGTGATCGACCTCGAGGAGGTGTCGTTCATCGACTCCTCGGGCATGCGCGCGATCATCGTGATCGAGCGGCGCGCTGAGGAATAGCGGATCGCGCTCGTGTTTTCGCCGCCGCCCCCGCCGGTCACCGAGCTGCTCCGGATCACCGGAATCGCCGACCGCCTCCCGATCGCGCCGCACGTTGGCGAGGCGCCTGCCGGCCGATCCGTTCCTCGAGCGAATCGAGATCGCGCTCGCCCGCGACGTCGACGCGCCGGCGCGGGCGCGGGACGAGCTGCGCCACGCGATCGTCGGGCGCCTGTCCGAGGACGATAGCGCCACCGCGACGCTACTGACCTCCGAGCTCGTCACGAACGCGGTGATCCACCCCGGCCAAGAGGTCGGCGGCTCGGTCGGGCTGCGGATCACGGTCCTACACGACCGCATCCGCGTCGAGGTCACCGACGCCGGTTCGGGCTTCGACCCGGGGAGCCTACGGCCATCGCAGCCCCGCGAACCAGGCGGCCACGGCCTCGTCGTCGTCGACGGGCTGTCCAGCCGCTGGGGAACCGACCGGCCGCATGTCGGCGGCGGTGAGGGCTTCTGCGTGTGGTTCGAGCTCGACGCCGGCACGCCGACCCGAAGCCGGCGCCGAGGCGGATCAGTTCTCGACGCCGAGCCGATCCCAGCAGTACAGCTCGAGGCACTCCTTGGCGAACTCGATGCACCGCGCCTCCGAGAGCCAGGGCAGCACGGTGTCGAACGCCTGATCCTCGCCCACGCCGGCCTCGAACGCCTCCTCGCCGCGGAAGCCGGCCGCGATCTTCAGCGCCTCCCGCCGGTGGTCGCCCAGCGACGGGAACACGTTCACGAGGAACTCCCGGTTGGGCAGCGGATGTCCCACCTCGAGCGACGCGTGCCATGCCGCGAGCAGCGACAGGTCGTGCTCGTCGAGGTCGGCGAGCGCCTTCGCGTAATGCGATTCGAGCTCGGACTCGGGGATCTCGTCCACCCACGCCCGAACCACTTCTCCGAGGATCTGGCGACGCGCCTCGCGCCCCACCGACTCGGCGATCACGCGGATGGCGTCCTGAGGTTCGATGAAGCAGAGTGACATTGCGTCTCCGGTACGGGAATCCGAACGCCGCAGACGGTAGGCGGTCCACCGGACGTAACGGGCGTTTACAGGCCTTTGGCGACCCGTCGAGCCGGGCCGCTAGGACTTGACCGCGACCGTGAGCGTCGCCGAGTTCGAGCGGTTGTTGCGGGCATCGCCCGGCAGAACCGTTCTCAGCTCGACGGTCCCGGACTCGCGCGAACCGGTGCATGACGCCGTATTTCGAGTTGTGCCCGAGCCGCGGCCGCGCGATCACCGCCCAGTGTCCGCCCCTGCGCTGCTCGATCAGCACGACCTGCCCGGCGTGCGATGGAGTCACGTGGCCGCGCAGCAGCATCGCCTGCCCGGCCGAGATCGCTGTGCAGGCCGGCGAGGCCGACGAGCGCGTTGACATGCTGCTGGAGAGTCGGGCTTTGCAGGCCGTTCGCGGTCACGTACCACTTCTGGTCGGCGTTGACCATCCCGCGCGTGAGCGTGATCTTGTACTGCCCGGCGCTGTCCGTCGTCGTCTGCGTGACCTGGTGGAAGGTCGACTGTCCCGAGAGCTCGCGCCACAGCACCACCTGGACGCCGGACGGGGCTGGGTTGCTGGTCAGGCCACCGGAGATCACCACCTTCCGCCCCGCCGTCGACGGATCGGGCGAGGAGGCGATCGTCAGCGCGCCGGACGTGCACGGGGTCGCGCAGCAGGCGGTCGTGCAGCACGCGGTCGTGCAGCACGCCGTCGTGCAGCAGGTGGTGCCGGTCGACGGGCAGCAGCACGCGTCGGAGGACGCGGCCCCGTGAAGTCGCTCGGCGGTTGGGCCCGTTGACCGGGGTCGGGCAGCACGGCTGCACGATCGATCCCGTGGTCGCGCTGCTGCGGGCAATTGATGTGCGGGGTGCTTCCAGCCGCGCCGGCCGGGCTGAGCATCGCCAAGACGCACAGCGAGGCGGCGAGGAACAGGAGCGACGACGGAACGATCAGGCGGCGCATCGCAGAAAACCGGCCGTAGAGCCTACCCGTATTTGTGAAAAGCTAACGCGGTTCTATAGCCCGAGCGAGCGCCCGGAAATTGCCGACAGCGCTTCCGGGTCGGGCTCCGTGATCCACGCCGAGACCCATCGTCGCGCGCTCCCCGCGCTGCCAGTTGTGCAGGCCGAGATCGAGCGCCTCGAGCGGGATGCCGCACGCCTGCGCGAGGTCGGACGCCCGGCGCTCGAGCAGCATCGGGTCGCCGATCCCGAACGCGCGCTTGGCGCCGACCGTGACGTCGTTCACGCCGCCGAGCGCCAGCGAGCCGCCGCGCATGTCGTAGACGCCGAGCCGCCCAAGCGTCACCAGCAGATCGAACCGCGCGTCGCGGTGCAGGCCGGGCAGCGACAGCCGCTCGAACGCGCGCGCGAACCGGCGCTCCGGCGTCCAGGCGGCGTCGCCGGTGAACGCCGACGCCTGCGAGCCCGGCCCGCGCGGCCCAGGCCCTGTACGCCTCGAGCGTCTTCGTCCCGCGGCGCGGGTCGTGGGCGCTCCGAGGCCCGCACTCCACCCCGTCGAGCGACGGCAGCTCGCCCGAGCCCCACGAAGTCCGGACGCGCTCGATCTCCGCGAACGGCTCCTCGCCCTCGAGCGGGCACAGGTAGGCGATCAGGAACGCGAGCCAGCTCCGCTCCTCGATGTCCGGCGGCGGCGTCCGCCACATCCCGGTAGAGCCCGGGCGGGTCGTGCTCGAGCCGCCGCAGCCGGTGGTCGGCGAACGCCAGCTCTTCGGCGAGCCGGCCGGCGTCGGTGCTCGACTTCAGCCCGATCACGAGCGGGGACTGGTAGCCGTCGTCGGCGCCGCGCGCCACGCCGACGCACGGTGAGCCGCGTTCGAGCTGCTCGAGCCGTCGGACGGCCGGTGACGCGGCGCGGGATCCGCTCGAGCGCGGAGCGGTCGGCCGCGGCTGCCCGGTCCGAGGCGCGCTCGAGCTGACGATCGGGCGCAGCTCGACCGACTGCTCCTTGGAGCAGATCGGGCAGTTCTGGACGAGGTGGCTGTGGCGGCAGAAGGTCGGCATGTGAGGAGCTGGGGGGCGAATCGCCTCCCACATAGAGTAGTCGTCAGGACGCGCTCGTGCGCGGGCCTGCGCGATCGTGACCGTGCGCGTCAGCTCGGCCAGCAGGTCGTAGCCGTCCCACAGGCTGCTGAACTCGAGCGCCTCGCCGAACTCGACGATGCGATCGATCCCCCGGCCCTGCAGCGATCGGGCGAACGCGGCGAGCTCCTCGCCGGAGAACCCGTGCGCGGTGAGCGTCTGGTCCTTGCGGCTCGACGAACCCGACGAGATCCGCCAGCGCATCGACCCGCGCTTCGAAGAACAGCCCGGCGCCAGGATGAGTGCGGTCGAACCCGGCGAGGTCGCTCAAGCCGACGACTGCCAGCTCGTTGCCGGACCGGTAGACGCTCTGCACCGGTCGGTCGATCAGCGCGCCATACAGGAAATTCAGCTTGGAGATCGAGGCGCCGGCCTCGAGCGCGTAGCCCTTGGCGACGATCACCTGGGACAGCTCTTCGAACAGGAGCCGGCGCGCGGCGTCGACGTTCTCGCGCGAGCCGACCCAGACGAGCAGACGAGGCGACGAGCACGCCAGCTGGTCGAACCAGTAGGCATCGTTGTACAGCTCCTCGGCAAGCGTGTGGAGCAACGGCTGATCCGGCTGCAGCACGGCTTCCGGGCGCAGGACCGCGAACGAGAAGCGGTCGCCGAAGGTCAGATCGTGCGTCCCGGGCCGGGCCGGGACGGCCCGCAACCGATCGACCGACTCGTCCCCACCCCACAGCAGGCGGACATCGGCTTCCTGCGAGATCAGGGCCGTGGGCTCAGCTTCGTGGGAGTAGGAGACGACCGCCAGTTCGTCGGCGAACGCCGCGAATCGCTCCTCGGCCAAGACCTCGGCTGAGCAGCTCGCACAGCAGCGTCGACTGCTCGCTCGGCCGGTTGGGCGAGACGCGCACCAGGTTGCGGTTGCCGACCAGGAACGAGACCATCAACGAGTACAGGAACACCGTGTCGACGTTGGTCGGCGGGACGTGGAAGGCGAGGCCCCGAGGAACCCGGACGGCCCCGGCCTCCTCGAGCGCTGCGAAGCGATCGGCCAGCCGCTGGACCTCCGCGCGGCGAAGCCAGAATCCGACCGCGACCATCTGCGGGAACGGTCGCGAGCGGGGATCGTGCAGGATCGCCTGCGACAGCGCGTCGCTGAAGTCGATCCGCGAGCGGGTCGAACGGGCCCACGGAACCGCGAGGCGCGCCGCGCAGGCCGACGAGCAGGTCGGCGACGTCGACCTCGCCGACCGCGGGGAACAAGCTGCTGCACGCTCACGCGGCCGCCAGCACCTCGCGCGCGTGTACGTCGCTGCAGCCGCGGAGCTCGGCTTCGGGGACGCGTCCCATGAACGACACCGTCTTGCCGCGCCGTCCGCACGGACAGCCGTCGACGGCCTCGACCCGCGCGAAGTCCTCGGTCAGGACCGAGTGGCCGGGATAGCTCTCGGGCAATCGCGCTGAGCGTCTGGGCCACCCCTACCTCGCCGTCGGCGACGACCTCCCAGGTTGCGGGGTCGCGCACGATGATGTCGGCGGCGTTCGGCGCGTGGAGAAATCCTCGCTCGCACTCGACGAACACAGTCCCGATCTGCTCCGCCATCCCGTAGAAGTTGTGCACCCTTCGAAGACCGGTTACGCGCGCGAGCTCGGCCTTGTACTCCTCGGCGCCAACGGCCTGGTCGGTCAGCTTCTTCCACCCGCCGGAGTGGATCAGGATCGCGTTCTGCAGATCCACCTCACCTGGCTCGAGCGCTCCCAGCAGATGCTCCCAGACCATGAACGTGAAACCGAAGATCAGGATCGCCGAGTCCGAGTGACCCTTCAGCCAGGCCGCGAGGCCGTCCCGGTCCAGGCGCATGTCGTCGTCGAGGGCGTAGAAGTGGTCGCGCCCGAACATCGACATGCCGATGATTCCGGCCCCGCGGGCGCTGACGGTGTTGCGGTCCCGCAAGGTCGAGCGTGCGTCGACCACGATCATCGGCAGGCGGGAAGCGCCAAGCCAGTGGGTCATGACGCTGGCCAGGGCGCGGGTCTGGAGTTGCGCCGCGGCGGCGTCGAGGTAAACGCGACTCACCGCCGCGCCGGTGGTTCCCGACGAGGTCACTACCTTGAACACCTCGTCCTCGGGAATGCTGCGCAAAGTGTGACTCTTGAACAGGCCGACAGGCAGCGCCGGCACGTCGGCCAGCGAGCGGATCTCGTTGGGGTCCTGCGTGAGAGCGGACAGGATGCGTCGGTACGGGTCGCACCGGTCGCGATGCAGCAGCGTCAGCTCGCGCAGGCGTTCGGTCAGGATCGCCTGTTTCTCCTGCTGCGGGAGCGAGTACTGCTCGAGTGACATCAGCTCGTTCAAGTTGCACGGCGCTTCGCCAACGTGTCGTAGTCGATCTTGCCGGAGGTCTTCATCGGTAGCTCGTCGATGTCACTGACCGCGAACGCGCGCGCGTTCAAGCCAAAGCGCCGCGCGATCTCGTACCGCAACTCGTCCGCCGGCGTGTCCGTCGCCGCAGCGCGCCACAGCATGATCTGCTCGCCGGCTTCGACGACGGCGACGGGTCCGTGAGCGCTCGCGGCGGCTTCGATCTCGTCGAGGTTCACGCGCAACCCGAAGACCTTGGCGATCCGCTTGGTGCGTCCGGTGACCCGGAAGAAGCCGTCGCTGTCGAAGCAGCCCGAGGTCGCCAGTGCGCAACTCTCCGTTCAGCGCGTCGCCGAGCGCCAGGTCCTCTCGGCTCTCTGCGTAGCCCAGCATCACGTTCGGGCCGCGGTAGACCAGCTCCCCTTCGACGTCGTGGTCGGCCATCTCCTCGTCATCCACGCGGATGGTGAGGCTGCCCGCGGGGAATCGGTATGCCGATCGTGTGAGCCTTGTCGGGGAGTGCCTCGGGCGGCACGTAGGAGATGCGCGCGGTGGCCTCGGTCTGGCCGTACATGACCCACACGCGTCCGCCGCGCTCGCTCATCAGCTCGTGCAAGCGGATGATCGACTCCGGCGCGAGGCGCCCACCGGCCTGTGTCAGGGTCCGCATCGTCTCGGGCATTGCCTTGCGCAGGAGTCCGGTGCGTTCGAGGATGGCGTACGAGTAAGGCACGCCGGCGAACGACGTGGCCCGCCAACGGTCAGCATCAGCCCAGAAGTCCGGCCGGATGATCGAGTGCGGCGTCAGGATCACGCTCGCCCCGACAGGCGAGGTGGCTGTTGAGCACGGACAGGCCGTAGGAGTAGTGGATCGGCAGGCTCTGGATCGCGCGCTCGTGTTCGTCGATCTGGAGGTACTCGGCGATCGACGTGGCATTGGCTTCGATGTTGCGGCGGGAAAGCCGGACCAGCTTGGGGCTACCGGTCGTGCCCGAGGTCGACAGCAGGACCGCGAGCTCGTCGGCCGGCGCGGGCGCGCGCTGGCCGGGGCCTTTTCGGATGTCGAGCATCTGCGAGCCGTCGCGGATCTCGGATGTCTGCGGATCGCCCGACCGCACGATGAACGCCGGTCGGTAGCGATCGATCAGCGCCTGCGTCAGCTCGGCCGGCGCCGCGGCATCGAGCAGCGCCACCGCGTGGCCCGCCGTGATCGCGCTCAGGTAGCCGACGGTCGAGGCGACGTCACCGCCGCACAGGGCGAACACCAACTCGCGTCTGCCGGTCGCCAGCCGCTCGGCGGATGACCGGACGGCGTCCGCCAACTCGTCCTGCGTCCAGGTGCGGCCCGTCGGCGCGTCGATCAACGCCGGCGCATCGGTCGGGTGCTCTATGAACGCGAACGGCGAGGCCATCGCATGCAAGTCAGCCCTCGACCCCGTAGCGCCGGAGAATCTCGAGCGTCCTTCGCATAACTGTCCATGCCGATCATGTCATCGGTCTCGAGCGCGATCCCGAACCGGCTCTCGAGCTCTGCCACGAGCGCCATGTGGCCGACCGAGTCCCAGCGCGGGTCGGCCCCGATCTCGAGCGCCTCGATGTTCGTTTCGGCTGGCAGATCAAGCGCCTCGGCGAATGCCTGTCTCACTTTTTCGGCCAATTGGTCTCCAGTCGTGCTTTCAGTCCGCATCTAACGGCTCCCTTGCTCGACGGCTCGGCCGTCGTCGGTCGTCCATGCGGTGTCACGGCCCACGGGTGCGGGCGCGAGCGCTACGGGCGCTGCTGGGCGAGCACGAACGGGCTCCCCGGCGCGGGCTCGGCCGGCACGTAGCCCGAAGCTCCACCGGCCAGCGCTTCGCGCTGCTCGTGCTTGCGCTCCTCGGTGATACCCGAGAAGACCGTCCATCCGTCGTCCGGCCACTTCGGAGCGCGCGCGGCGCTCGCCCGATGCCAGGCCGCTACCGGCTTGATCGGCGACGCCTTGGCCGGATTTCCAACCACCAGCGAGCTGGGCGGAATGTCGCCGTGCACGACCGCCGCGGCGCCCACAACCGAATCGTCGCCGATGTTGGTCCCCGGCAGCAGGATCGCGCCGACGCCGATATGAACACGCTTTCCGATGGTCACGCGCCCGAGCCTCGTCTGGCCGGTGTGCTGGTTGAGGCTCGCGTCGTGCGTGATGATGGCCACGTACGGTCCGAGCATCGCGTAGTCGTCGATCGTGATCAGCCACGGATGAAGCTGATCGATATAGATCGGATGGCCAATGTGCGTGCACTCGCCCAGCCGAAGCCCTTGGGCGACCAGCCTGTCCATATTCGGATCCCCGCGGAGCCGATCGATCGCGCGGCGACTGACTCGGTCGAGGGTGTCTCTGAGGGACGACACGAGGACAGCCTAGCGCAAGGTTCCTGGCGATTCGCGGCACGAATCTGGCCCACGACTTGGCGTGATCCTTCACGTTTGAATCCGTTTGGATACTCGTCACTCCACCCACGAACGGGTGGCTGTGAGCAGACCGCGAGGGCGCGCATCGGGCAGGCCCGGTGGGGGGTTTGCGGGACCACGTGGGATCCATTTTCTGCGCGCGCCGCTGCATAAGCGTGACAGTCCCTAGCACCTTCGTCTGGTCTAACAGTGCAGGGGTAGTTCCATCGCCGAGGCCGGTCGATGATGCTCTCCGGGACCGTTCCCGGCCTCCACGTCTACGATGATCCTACAGACGATTTCCAGGCGCCTACGCGGGAGTGTGCGCGCCGTCATAGTCGCGGCCGCCCTGCTGGGCGCCGCCGGCGGCCTCGCCTCCGCGGCTGCGGCGCTCCCGTATCCGACACCGGCCGCCCAAACCCGCCCGGCGGCCGCCGCGCACGCCGCCGCCGCGCAAAAGAAGCGCAAGCCGGCGGCGAAACGCAAGCCTGCGCCGAAGCGCAAGCCGGCACCTCACAAGCGACCAGCCAGGCATTCCGCCCCGGCGAAAAAATCCACACCGGCCCCTGCGACCCACGCTCCCGCGACGTCGAGCGCGCTCCCGCCGCCGCCCGCGCAAGCGAGCACGCCCCAACTCCCGACGACCGCACCATTGAGCCCCGGCTCGCCCGTGACGTCCGCGCCGGTGTCCGGGACGATCCCGCCGGTCCAGTTGACCCCGATCCCGTTCGCACTCACGAGCGTCTGGAACCAGCCTCTGTCCCCCACCGCTGCGCTCGACCCTGGCTCAAGCGCGATGGTCAGCGCCCTGAACGCCGAGGTGTCGCGCGAAGAACAGGCGGATGCCGGTCCGTGGATCACCGTTGGCGCGAATATCTACGTGGTTGGTGCCAACCAGCCAACGGTCCCCGTGCAGCTCGCCAACACCACCGGGCCGGTGCGGAGCGCCTTGCAGGCGGCGTTCATAGCCGTCCCGATCCCGCCGGGCGCCCAGCCCGGGGAGCGACTCGGATGCCGAGCTGACCGTCTGGCAGCCGTCGACCGACAAGCTCTGGGAGTTCTTCCACATGCAGCTGCTGTCCGATGGCTGGCACGCCACGCTGCGGCGGCGCCATGGACAACGTGGCGGAGAGCCCGGGGTATTACAACGCGAACTCCTGGCCTGGGCGCGTCGACCACCTGGGGCGCGACCGCGAGCAGCCTGCCCCATTCCGCCGGCGTGATCACGATGGCCGACGTCGAGCAGGGTGAGATCGATCACGCGCTCGCGGTGAACCTGCCCTATACGTGCCCGAAGATCTATTCCTGGCCGGCGCAGCGCACCGACGGAGCCAGTACCGCGTCGAATTGCATCCCCGAGGGCGCCCACCTGCGACTCGATCCCAACCTCAACATCCCCGCGATGCATCTTCCGAACTTCGTCCAGATGATGGCGGAAGCAGCGCAGAACTACGGAATCATCGTGCGCGACCAGACGGCGTGGGCGATCGGCTTCTGGATCCAGACCCCGGCGTCGGCGGGCACCAGCAATCCGTTCTACAACAGCAACGGCTCTCCGAGCGCGACCGGGCCGTTCCAGGGCACGATATCCCAATCAGCTCCTGAGCTACTTCCCCTGGGGTTCTCTCCAGCTGCTCCAGATGTCCGGCCCGGGCATGTAGCACCCATCCCGCGCGGAGTGGACGCGCCGCCGCGAGCGGTCGCGTGGCGGAGCGGGGCGGTCGCGTCGCCGAGCGGAGCGGAGCGGGCGGTCGCGCCACCGCGCGCCCGGGCGAGCGGCTACCCTCTCGGCGCTTGAGCGCCGATCCGCCGACCTTCGATCTCCAGAGCCACTCGCTCCACTCCGACGGAGCGCTCGAGCCACACGACGTGGTCGCCGCGGCCGCGCAGGCGGGCGTCGAGTTGCTCGCGCTCAGCGACCACGACACCGTCGACGGCGTGCAGCAGGCACTTGACGCCGCCTCGGGCTAGGCGTCCGGGTCGTGCGCGCGGTCGAGATCTCCTCCGTCGACCGCAACCAGCAGGACCTCCACGTGCTCGGCTACCTCGTCGATCACCGCGATTCCGTGCTCCGCGAACGCCTCCGCACCTGGCGCGATGACCGCGAGCACCGCGCCGAGGCGATGGGCGCCGCGCTGCGGGAGCTCGGCTACGAGCTCGACGAGTCGGAGCTGGCGCGCCGCAAGGCCGAGGGCAAGCCGATCGGCCGCCCGCACCTCGCCGACGCCGTCGTCGGCCACCCCGCGAACGCGCAGCGCCTGCGCGAGGAGGGGCTCGCCGAGCGCTCGGCATTCCTCGTCGCCTACCTGATCGACGGCAAACCGGCGTTCAAGCCGCGGACGAAGCCGACCGTCGCCGAGTCGATCGGCGCCATCCACGACGCCGGCGGCGTCGCCGTGTGGGCGCACCCGTTCTGGGACGTGGCCGAGCCCGCCGCGGTGGTCGACACGATCGACCGCTTCCGGGGCTGGGGCCTCGACGGGGTCGAGTGCTTCTACGCCACCCACACCCGCGAGCAGGCCGAGCTGCTCGCCGACCGCACCGCGGAGCTGGGGTTGCTCAGCACCGGCTCCTCGGACTTCCACGGACCCGACGCACAAGCTGTTCTCCCAGTTTCGCGCGTTCAGCACGTACGGTCGGGAGCCGGCGCTCGGGCCGATCGGCGAGTAGCGGGTGGCGGATAACGAGTAGCGCCTTCCGCGCGGGTGGTCGACGCGGCGGACCGGGTTTGAACGGCGGGCACCTGGAGGGAGGGTTCGGGTGCTCGGTGGCGGACGCAGGCCGAATGGGCCGGAAATAACCTGCAAAGCGCCGGCAATCGGCGCGCCGCACGCGACCTGTGCCGCAGCGATGCATGTGTGGCATGCCGGATCCGACACGGCCCCGGCTTGACCCCGATCGGTTGTCGCGTTATGCAGGTCGCCTACGCCCGCGGCAACGCCGAAAGCGAGGCTGCGGCGCCCGACCCGCGGCCCTCGCGCCCGACCCAGCACGCCGGTCGAACGCAACCGGGTGCGCGCGGGCCCGCGAGGCGGGCGTGCAGCCGAAGCAGCCTGCTAGCGCGCCACCCCGAGCACACCCCGCGACCGCAGCTCCGCCATCAGCTGCTCGACCAGGTCCTCGAGCTCGTGCTCGGCCGGGCGGAGCTCGAGGTCGGCCTCCCGCGGCCGCTCGTATGGGGCGTCGACGCCGGTGAAGCCGGTGATCTTGCCGACCCTCGCCCGCGCGTACAAGCCCTTGGGATCGCGGCGTTCGCATTCGGCGAGCGGGGTGTCGACGAACACTTCGAGGAACTCGAGCTCTCCGCCCTCGTGGATGCCGCGAGCGAGGTGCCGGTCGACCTCGTACGGGCTGATCACGCTGACGATCGCGATCGCGCCCGAGTCGGCGAACAGGCTGGCGACGTGCGCCACCCGGCGGATGTTCTCGGCGCGGTCGCCGGGATCGAAGCCGAGATCGCTGTTGAGCCCGTAGCGAAGGTTGTCGCCGTCGAGGCGGTAGGTCCGGTAGCCGTCCCGCGCGATCCGCTCCTCGAGTGCGGCGGCGATCGTCGACTTGCCGGCGGCCGGGAGACCCGTCAGCCACACGGTGGCGCCACGCTGTCCGAGCAGCGCCCACCGGGCGCCGCGCGCTAGCCGGCTGCGGTCCCAGGTGACCTCGCCCCGTCGCGAGGCCGGACGCCCGATGTGCGCCTCGATGATCATGCCGGCGCCGACGGTGCCGTTGGTGGCCTCGTCGATCAGGATGAAGCTTCCGGTGGTGCGGTTGCGGCGGTACTCGTCGAAGATGATCGGGACCGTGGTCCGGAGCCTGATCCGGCCGATGTCGTTGAGCCCGAGCCGGTCGGCGTTCGCATCGCGGTGAAGGGTGTTGACGTCGATCCGGTAGCGGACCTCCTCGACGACCGCGCGCGCCGACCGGGTCGTGTGCTTGATCGCGTAGACGCCGCCGGCGACGATTGGGTCGTCCGCCATCCAGCACACGATCGCCTCGACGTGGCGGTCGACCGTCGGCCGATTGTGCGGCCGGCAGATCATGTCCCCGCGCGAGATGTCGAGGTCGCCGTCGAGCCGGATGGTCACCGACATCGGGGCGCACGCCTCGGGCAGCGAGCCTTGGGAGGTATCGACCGAGGCAATCCGCGTCTCCTCTCCGCCGGGCAGCACGACCACGGGGTCGCCCGAGCGGAACACGCCGGCGGCGATCTGCCCGGCGTAGCCGCGGTAGTCGGGGTCGCTCGAGTCCGGGTCCGGCCGGATCACCCACTGCACCGGGAACCGGCAGTCGATCAGGTTGCGGTCCGAAGAGATGTGGACGTGCTCGAGGTGGTACAGCAGCGCGGGACCCTGGTACCACGGCATGTACTGCGAGCGCTCGACGACGTTCTCGCCGTGCACCGCCGAGATCGGGATGAAGGTCACGTCGGTCGTCTCCAGGCGGGCGCAGAACTCGCGAAAATCCTGCTCGATCTGCTCGAAGCGCGCCTGCGCGTACCCGGCCAGGTCCATCTTGTTGACGCACACGACCAGGTGCCTGATGCCGAGCAGCGAGGCGATGAAGGCGTGCCGGCGCGTCTGCTCGACCACTCCCTTGCGGGCGTCGATCAGGATCAGCGCGAGGTCGGCGGTCGAGGCGCCCGTGACCATGTTGCGGGTGTAGCTCTCGTGGCCGGGCGTGTCGGCGACGATGAACTTGCGGTGGGCGGTCTGGAAGTAGCGGTACGCGACGTCGATCGTGATCCCCTGCTCGCGCTCGGCCCGCAGCCCGTCGGTCAGCAGCGACAGGTCGAGTCCGCGCTCGCCGTTGCGGCGCTTGGACGCGGCCCGCAGGGCCTCGAGCTGGTCGGTGAGGATCTGCTTGGAGTCGTACAGCAGCCGTCCGATCAACGTGCTCTTGCCGTCGTCGACCGAGCCCGTGATGACCAGCCGGAGCATCGGGGCCGCCAGTGGCTTTTCGAGCGTAGCCGGCGCCGCTTGCCGCGCACCGCTGGAAATCATGCCGCCGACCGTAGCGCAGCACACGGATATCCGCCCGGCGCGTGATCGACTGCGCCGCGCACGCTCGGTAGGCCTGCCACCGGACGAGGGTAACAACCGCGCGGCGACGCCATCAAGCCTGCACCGCCATCTCCTCGCCGCGCCGGTGGGCCTTTCCGCGCGCGATCACCTCCTTGAAGCTCTTGAAGCGGAAGATCAGCACGAGCGACGCGAACCCGAGCACGGTCGTGAGCACCGCGGTCGCGATCTGCTGACCGACCGAGAACGACGCGACGTACGGGTTGCCGGCGAAGATCGTCAGCAGCAGCGCCTGTTGAACGCCGGCGCCGCCGGGGGTGAATGGGAACACCGACGCGACCACCTGGACGCCGAGCACCAGCAGCGCGTTGCGCACCGACCCGCCGATGTGGAACGCGTCCAACAAAAACCAGTACGACGCGAACCGCGCGATCCAGCTGGCGAACTGCCAGCTGGCCATCTCCCGGCGGTAGCGCCGGCGATCGCGGAGGATCGTGAACCCCTGCCGGACGCGCTGCCAGAACGCCTTGACTCGCGCTGAGAGCAGCGCGAACGCGATCAGGAAGACGACTCCGAGCACCGTCAGCAAGAACAGCGTGAACCGCATGTTCGATGCGAAGAAGCTGATGTCGAACGCCGGCAGCTTCGAGAAGTCGGGTGGCTTCGGGAACACCCCCTGGGTGAACGCGAAGCACATTACGAGCAGGCCCATGAACCAGTCGAAGATCACTCCGGTGGCAAGCGCCGACGCGACCGCCGGATAGCTGCCGTCCGGGACCGCGACCCGGGTCAGGAACAGCTGGGCGATGTTGCCGCCACCGAGCGGGAACACGTTGTTGATCGCGTAGCCGACCATGTACGCGCCCCACACCTCGCGCCACCGGATCAACTGGCCCGGGTAGGCCGCCCGCAGCGCGTTGAAGAGCGCGCGCGAGCGCAGCAGCAGGTACAGCGCGTACAGCGCGAGCCCGAGCAGCAGCGAGAACCAGTTCAGGCTCGCGAGCTGAGACAGGAACGTCCCCGCCGAATCCACCAGCTGAGAGATCGTCGATCCGACCGAGGCGTGGTGCTGAGCGCCCGCCGCGACCGGACCTCCGCCCGTGATCAACGCTGCCGTGATCCCTGGCATCGGTCACCCATTAAAGAGCCCGGGGGACCCAGATCCATCTGGGCCCCCCGGAGAGTCAGGGAAGTGGGGGCGCAGTTCCCTGACCGACAGGGGCGAGTTTCCCCGTCCCAAGCTGTGTCTAAACCTTAATTTGCTCCGCAGGCCGCTCCACCACGCGAATCGCGCCGTTGAGCTTACCATTCCCCCCTGCACCCGCGGCCAAACGGCGGAAACGGCCACGGTTGATTTACAACCTCGAAGGCTCCGTCGACGCCGCTTCTCAGCCCGGTTCGCACGACGGTTTCGCGGCGGTTTTTCAAGGCGGATTTCAACGCGGCTTTCAAGGACGGCTTCTCACCGACCCTGCGCGCCGGGTCCGGTGAAGAACTCTTCGCCGGCCCGGACGGTCCCGGCCGCCTCGGCCTCGTGGCGCAGCGTACGGTCGGCCTCGCCGCTCCAGGCGCCGATCGCGAGCATCTCCCGGTCGGCGTCCATCGGACTGCCGCCGAGGTCGTTGTTGACGACACGCGCGCACTTGCGGCCCTCGGCGATTGCGGTGACGATCAGCGACTGGCCGATCCGGGCATCGCCGCAGGCATACACGCCCTTCGTCGACGTGCGGTAGGTCTGCTCGGTGCGGATGTTGCCGCGCTTGTCGATCTCGAGGTCGAGCTGCTCGATCGGGCCCGTCCGCTCGGGCCCCTCGAAACCGATCGCGATCAGCACCAGGTCGGCCTCGAGCACGTACTCGCTCCCGGGCACGGGCGTCAGGTCGCGCGACGACGTTCCCGTGACCTTCCGCGCGTACACGTGGCTGACGTGGCCCTCGCGGCCGCCGAACCCGGTGACCTCGGTGCCCCACCGCCGCTTGCCGCCCTCGTCGAGCGCGTAGGTCGAGGTGGTGCGCTTGGGCGGGAGCGGCCACGGATGACGTGGGTCCTGCCCGTTGTCGGGCAGTGCCGCGTACACGTCGAGCAGGACCACGCCCGAGGCGCCCTCGCGGTGGGAGTTCGAGATGCAGTCCATCCCGGTGTCGCCACCCCCGACCACGATCACCTTCTTGCCGGCCGCGCTGATCTCGGTGCCCGGCTCGGGCGGCCGCGAGGGCCGGCCCTCATCCTTTGCGACCCACCGGTTGCGCTGGTACAGGTAGTCCATCGCGAAGTGGATCCCGCTCAGGCTGCGGCCGGGAGCGTCGAGGTCGCGGTGCACGCGCGAGCCGGTCGAGACGACGACGGCATCGTGGCGGTCCTTGATCTCCTGGGAGGTGACGGTCCGCCCGACCTCGGTGTCGTACACGAACTCGATCCCCTCCTGCGCGAGGACCGACACGCGGCGGTCGATGACCTGCTTCTCGAGCTTGGCGTCGGGGACGCCGAACCGCATCATCCCGCCGGGGCCCTCGTCGCGCTCGAACACGGTCACGCTATGGCCGCAGCGGTTGAGCTCGTCGGCGACCGCGAGGCCGGCCGGCCCGGAACCGATCACCGCGACGGTCTTGCCGGTCCGCCGAGGCGGGGGGCTGGGGACGATCCAGCCCTCGTCGAACGCGCGCTCGGCGATGGCCAGCTCGATCTGCTCGATCGTCACCGGGTCGTCGTTGATCGCCAGCACGCACGCCGACTCGCACGGGGCCGGACAGATCCGGCCGGTGAACTCCGGGAAGTTGTTGGTGGCGTGGAGCTGATCGATCGCCTCGCGCCACTTGCCGCGGTAGACGAGGTCGTTCCAGTCGGGGATCAGGTTGCCGAGCGGGCACCCCTCATGGCAGAACGGGATCCCGCAGTCCATGCACCGGGCGCCCTGGCGCTGCAACTCGGACTCGGGCTGGAGCCCGAAGTACTGCTTGTAATCGTGCACCCGCTGGTCCGGGTTTCGCTTCTCGAAGCCGACCCGGTGGATCTTGAGGAAAGCGCCGAGCTCGCCCATCAGCGCGAGACCGCCGCCTCGCGATCGGCCCGCTCGGCGAGCGCGCGCTTGTAGTCGCGCGGCATCACCTTGACCATCCGCTCTCCGGCGCCGCGGTCCCACGACGCGAGCACGTTCCGGGCGACGATCGAGCCCGTCCGCGCGGCGTGCTCGGAGATCAGCGCCTTGAGCTCCTCGACGTCGGTCTCGTCGAGCTCGTCGAGGTCGACGAGCTCGAGGTTGCAGCGTCCCTCGAAGCGACGGTCGACGTCGTACACATAGGCGATCCCTCCGCTCATCCCGGCGGCGAAATTGCGGCCCGTGCGCCCGAGCACGACCACCCGGCCGCCGGTCATGTACTCGCAGCCGTGGTCGCCCACCCCCTCGACGACGGTCCACGCGCCCGAGTTGCGAACGGCGAAGCGCTCGCCGGCGAGGCCGCGGAAGAACGCCCGGCCGGCGGTCGCGCCGTACAGGACCGTATTGCCCACGATCATGTTCTCCTCGGCGCGGAAGTTGTGCTTCTCGGGCGGGCGCACCGAAACGACTCCGCCGGAAAGACCCTTGCCGGCGTAATCATTGGTTTCGCCCCGCAGCGAGAACACGACGCCGGGGGCCAGCCAGGCGGCGAAGCTCTGGCCCGCCGAGCCGCTGAACGAGATCTCGATCGTCCCCTCCGGCAGGCCGGTGGCGCCGTGGCGGCGAGCGATCTCGCCGGACAGGATGCCGCCGACGGTCCGGTTGACGTTGCGGACGGGGATCGGGCCGAGCTTGACGCGCTCACGCCGGTCGAGCGCAGGCGCGCACCGGCGCAGCAGCTCCCAGTCGAGCGCGTCGTCGAGAACGGGCTGCTGGGCACGCGTCCGCCGCCGGGCGGTCCCGGGCGGGAGATCGGGGCTCTCGAGGACCTGGGACAGGTCGACACGGCCGGCCTTCCAGTGATCGATCGCCCGGTCCATGTCGAGCAGGTCGCTGCGGCCGATCATGTCCTCCGTGCGCCGGATCCCGAGCGAGGCCATGATCTCGCGCACCTCCTCGGCCACGAGCATCAGATAGTTGACGACGTGCTCCGGCGTGCCGCGGAAACGCTTGCGCAGCTCGGGATCCTGGGTGGCGATCCCGACCGGGCAGGTGTTCAGATGGCAGACGCGCATCATGATGCAGCCCATCGCGATCAGCGGCGCGGTCGAGAACCCGAACTCGTCGGCGCCGAGCAGCGCGGCCACGACCACGTCGCGCCCGGTCCGCATCCCGCCATCCACCTCGATCGTGATCCGCGTGCGGAGATCGTTCAGGAGCAGCGTCTGCTGGGTCTCGGCCAGCCCGATCTCCCACGGCACTCCGGCACCCTGGACCGAGGACTGGGGCGAGGCGCCGGTGCCGCCGTCGTGGCCGGCGATCGTGACGTGGTCGGCGTTGGCCTTCGCCACCCCCGCCGCGACCGTGCCGACCCCGACCTCGGACACGAGCTTGACCGACACCGAGGCGGTGGGGTTGGCGCAGCGCAGGTCGTAGATCAGCTGCTTGAGGTCCTCGATCGAGTAGATGTCGTGATGCGGGGGCGGCGAGATCAGGCCCACGCCCGGCGTCGAGTTGCGCAGCCAGGCGATGTATTCGTCGACCTTGTGGCCCGGGAGCTGGCCGCCCTCGCCGGGCTTGGCGCCCTGGGCCATCTTGATCTGAAGCTGGTCGCAGTTGACCAGGTAGTGGATCGTCACGCCGAACCGGCCCGAGGCGACCTGCTTGATCGCCGACCGGCGCAGGTCGCCGTTGGCCTCCGGCTGGTAGCGCGACGGATCCTCCCCGCCCTCGCCCGTGTTGGAGCGGGCGCCGATCCGGTTCATCGCGATCGCGAGCGTCTCGTGGGCCTCGCGGCCGAGCGCGCCGAGGCTCATCGCGCCGGTCGTGAACCGCTTGACGATCTCAGTCGCCGGCTCGACCTCGTCGAGGGGCACCGGCTCGTCGGACTCGCGCAGCGTCATCAGGCCGCGCAGCAGCGCGTTCCGCACCGACTCCTCGTTGGCCATCCGCGCGAACTCCGCGTACGTCTTCCGGGGGTCGCCGTTCTGGCCCTGGACCGCGTGCTGGAGGTTCGCGATCGTGTCGGGGTTCCACACGTGCAGCTCGCCGTTTCGCCGCCACTGGAGCACGCCGCCGACAGGCAGCACCTCGCGATCGGTGCGCGGGTAGGCGCGGAAGTGGCGCTCGATCGCCTCCTGGGCGAGCTGCTCGAGCCCGATCCCGCCGATCCGCGACGCCGTGCCCGTGAAGTGCTTGTCGATCAGCGCCGGCTCGAGCCCGACCGCCTCGAAGATCTGCGCCCCGCAGTAGGACTGGATCGTCGAGATCCCCATCTTCGAGATCGTCTTCAACAGCCCCTTCCCGAACGCCTTGACGATCCGCTGCTCGGCCTCGTCTCGCGAGAGATCCTCGGGGAGCAGCGCGCGGTCGGCGAGCTCGTCAAGCGACTCGAACATCACGTACGGGTTGATCGCCGCGGCCCCGTAGCCGATCAGCGTCGCCATGTGGTGAATGTCGCGCGGCTCGCCCGACTCGATCACGAGCCCGGTCCGCAGGCGGGTGCCGCGGCGCACGAGGTGGTGGTGGACCGCGGCGACCGCCAGCAGCGAGGGCATCGCGACCCGCTCCGCGCCGAGGTTGCGGTCCGACAGGATCAGGATGTTCGCGCCGTTCTCGACGTAGCCGGCGGCCTCCTCGCACAGTGCGTCGAGCCGCGCCTCCATTCCCCCGTACCCTTGCTCGATCGGCCAGGTGATGTCGAGCGTCGCCGCGAAGAAGATCTCGTGCGACACCTGGCGGAGCTTCTCGAGCTCGTGGTTGCGGAGGATCGGCTGGTCCATCACGAGCTGGTGGGCCTGCTCGGGGTTCTCTGAGAGCAGGTTGACCTCCGCGCCGACCCCGGCCTGCAACGACATCACCACGTTCTCGCGGATCGGGTCGATCGGCGGGTTGGTGACCTGAGCGAACAGCTGCTTGAAGTACGCGAACAGCGGCGGCTGGCGGTCGGACAGGACCGCCAGCGCGGCGTCGTTGCCCATGCTCGCGACCGGCTCCTCGCCCTTCGTCGCCATCGGCGCGATGATCATCCGCAGGTCCTCCTGCGAATAGCCGAACGCCAGCTGCTTGGAGCGCAGGGGCTCGATCCTCGGCGTCCGCGGATCGCGTGCGGGGAGGTCGTCGATGTGGACGACCGAGCGCTCGTACCACTCGCCGTAGGGCTGACGGCGTGCGACCCGGCGCTTGACGTCCTCGTCCTCGACGATCTTGCCCTCCTCGAGGTCGACGAGGAACACCTTTCCCGGAGCGAGACGGCCCTTGCGCTGGACGTGCTCGGGGGCGACGGTCATCACGCCCGTCTCGGACGCGAGCACCACGTAGCCCTCGGTGTCCTGAATCCAACGCCCCGGCCGCAGCCCGTTGCGGTCGAGCACGGCGCCGGCGATCCGCCCGTCGGTGAACACGACCGCCGCGGGACCGTCCCACGGCTCCATCAGGCAGGAATGGAAGTCGTAGAAGCCCTTGACGTCTGGATCGAGGTCCGTGCGCGTCCGGTAGGCCTCGGGCACCATCATCATCACCGCGTGCGGGATCGAACGGCCGCTGAGCACGAGCAACTCGAGCACGTTGTCGAACACCGCCGAGTCCGATCCGCCCTCGCGGACGACCGGTATCACCTTCTCGAGGTCGTCGCCGAACAGCTCGGAGGTGAGCTGAGACTCCCGCGCGCGCATCCAGTTGACGTTGCCGCGCAGCGTGTTGACCTCGCCGTTGTGGGCGATCATCCGATACGGGTGGGCGAGCTCCCAGCTCGGGAACGTGTTCGTCGAGAATCGCGAATGGACGAGCGCGAGCCGACTCGCAACACGCGGGTCTCTGAGATCGGTGAAGTACCGGGGAAGCTGAGGCGCGGTCAGCATCCCCTTGTAGATCATCGTGCGGCTCGAGAAGCTCGGCAGCGCCAGGTCGCGCCCGGCGGCGCGCTCGATCACGCGGCGGATCACGTACAGCTTGCGCTCGAACGCGTCCTGATCCGGAATCTTGTCCGAGGCCGCGATCAGCACCTGCCGGATGACCGGTGCCGACAGCTGGGCCGTCTCGCCCACATGTCGCTCGTCGATCGGCACGTCGCGCCACCAGATCGCGCGCTGGCCCTCGGCCTCGATCGTGTCCTCGATCAGCTGCTCGAGGACGACGCGCCGCTCGGGATCCTGCGGCAGGTAGCACACGCCTACGCCGTAGCGGCCGGACGGCGGCAGCTCGACGCCGGCGACCGCGGCCCTCAGGAAGCCGTCGGGGATCTGGAGGAGGATCCCGGCGCCGTCGCCCGTGTTCGGGTCCGCGCCCTCGGCGCCACGGTGCTCGAGGTTCTCGAGCGCGTCGAGCGCCTTCTCGACGACGGCATGGCTCGCCTCACCCCACAGCTTGGCCACGAGCGCGATGCCACAGCCATCGTGCTCGTTGGCGGGGTCGTAGAGGCCACTGGCCCCGGGCGGAGTGATACGTCGGTACATGGAGGAGAGTGGGGCGTAACACAGACGTGCAGACTGGACGCCGAAATGTACCAGCGCGTGTTAGCGGCCCGTTACGGCCGCTCGGAACAGCTGCGTAGGTGCGTGTCCCACCCGGGTGCCTCGCGTCCGATCCAGAGGCAGAACGACCGAGACCGGGCAGCACCAGCACCAGGTGCGGACACGTACCGGAGCTAATCGGGCGGCGCCGGGCCCGTCGACCCGCCGGCGCCTGCCCCTCCCTGGACCGGAGCCCTTCCTGGTTAAGTCTTGGCCTTGGCCTTGCTCCGGGATTTGGCCCCGCGGGCCCCGTCACCGTCCCCGTCGGCGGACTTCGACGACTCCCGCCGGCGGGGCTTGGACTCCGGCTCGTCGCTGCGCATCGCGGCCAGGCTGGCCTCGAGCGCGGCCATCAGATCGGGTGCTGCGGCGGGTTCCTCGGCCTGCGGCTGGACCGCGATCTCCTCGCCGGCGGCCTTGCGCTCGATCAGCTCGAGCACCTGCTCGCGGTAGTCGTCGTGGAACTTCGAGGGCTCGAACTCGGCCGACAGCGAGTCGATCAGCTGCTCGGCCATCTTCAGCTCGCGGTCGGTGGCAGTCGCGTCCTCGACCGCGTCGAGCTCGTCGAGCCGGTCGGGCGTCAGCACCTCGTCGCCCCACAGCATCGTGGTCAGCGTCAGCACGTCGCCGTTCGGCCGCAGCGCGCACAGCTGCTGCTTGGAGCGCAGCACGACCTTGCCGATCCCGACCTTGCCCGATTCGCGCATCGCGTCCAATAGCAGGCGGTAGGCCTTGGCCCCGCCGGCGGTCGGTGCCAGGTAATAGTTGTGGTCGTAGTAGATCGGGTCGATCTCGCCCTCGTCGACGAACTCCTCGATGTCGACCGTTCTGGTCGCCTTGGGGTCGAGCGCCTCGAGCTCCTCGTCGGTGATCACCACATAGCGATCCGGCGTGATCTCGTAGCCCTTGACGATGTCCTCGTACGGCACCTCCTCGTCCGTCGTCGGATCGACGCGCTTCTGCCGTATCCGAGCACCGGTCTTGCTCGACAGCTGGTTGAAGCGGACGCTCTTGGGCGAGGTGGCGCTGTACAGCTTGACGGGCACGTTGACGAGTCCGAAGCTGATTGCGCCTGACCAGATCGCGCGGGCCATATGTGGTTTGTATAGCGAACCGGCAGGCGCCGCAAGCGGTGGGCCGCCCTTGCCGGCGCGCGGCGGCGATCGGCGGATAGCGCCTTCCCGATGCTGGTCGCCAGCGGCGAGCCGGGTTTGAACGGCGGGCACCTGGAGGAGGGTTCGGGTGCTCGGCCGCGGACGCAGGCCGAATGGTCCGGAAATAACCTGCAAATCGTGACAATCGGCGCGATCGACGTCAGCCTCGTCAGAGTATGCATGTGGGGCATGCCGGATCTGACACGGGCCCGGCTTGACGCCTGCGTTGTCAGGTTATGCAGGTCGCCAGCCGACAACGGACCAGCGAAGGGACCACCGCCCCGCCACCGCCACCCCTTCCGCCACCATCTCACGAGATGCCACGCCGGCGCGTTTCACCCACGGTGAACCTTCCACCGTTCCAGCAACTCCTCGACCTCCACGGCCGCGACGTCCACCGGTTCCTCATCGCCGACCGTCGGCCGCGTCGACGCCGACGACTGCTACCAGGAGACGTGGATTGCTGCGCTCCGCGCGTACCCGAACCTGCGAGACGCCTCGAACCTGCGCTCGTGGATCTACACGGTGGCGCACCGCAAGGCGATCGACCACGTGCGGGCCAGACGCCGCGCCCCCGTGCTCGCCGGCAATGTCCCGGAGACCGCGGACACGCGCGCGACTCCACGAGACGAGCCCGACGACGACCTGTGGGCGCTCGTGCGGGACCTTCCCGACAAGCAGCGGACGGCGCTCGCGCTGCGCTACGTCGCCGACGCCGGCTACGACGAGATTTCGGCGGTGATGGGCACCAGCGAGGACGCGGCGCGCCGCAACGTGCATGAAGCATTGAAAAGACTGCGAACGGAGTATCAGCGATGAGCATCTCGGATCAGATCGAAGGCGCGCTCAGACGGAGCGCATCTTCGCCCCAGGACCCGCCGGACGTGAGCGCCGCCGCCGCCGCCGCCGGGCTCCTCGACGTCGCCTACGCGACCCTCGACTCGCCCGTCGGGACGCTGCTCGTGGCCGCCACCGAGCGTGGGCTGGTGCGGCTCGCGTACCTGAACGGCGGCGAGGAGGAGACGGACGTGCTCGAGCAGCTGGCGAGCACCGTGTCCCCGCGCGTCCTGGCCGCGCCCCGCAGGCTGGATGAGCCGCGGCGCGAGCTCGACCAGTACTTCGCCGGCCGGCGCCGGCAATTCGAGCTTCCGCTCGACTGGCGGCTGACGCGCGGATTCAGCCGGCGCGTGCTCGAGGCCACCGCGGGGATCCCGTACGGCGAGACCGCGACCTACAAGCAGGTCGCTACCGTGGCCGGCAACGCGCGCGCCTACCGCGCCGCCGGCAACGCGCTCGGCTCGAACCCGATTCCGATCATCGTCCCGTGCCACCGCATCCTGCACTCGGGCGGCGGCCTCGGCGGCTACACCGGCGGCCTGCAGCGCAAGCGCGTGCTGCTCGCCGTCGAAGGCTCTACAACGGGTTGAAGCAGCCGTAGATCACGAACAGCGGGTTCACGACCTGGTTGTGGTGCGCGTCGGTCATCGTCTGCTGGCCGACGAACGACGGCGGCGACTCGGCCTTGTAGCAGCCGTCGGACTGGAGGCTCACGTCGTAGGTCACCGGCGTCTGGTTGAACGGCTCGGCCCCCGGCTGCGGGATGAACACGTCGAGCGTGCAGATCCAGTCGCCGGGTCCGGACGGCGTGCTCGCGCGCCGGCTGCAGTTGCTCAGCACGTTGAGCTTGGCTCCGGGCGCGACCGTCCGGCCAAGCTCGCGCTGCTGGAGCAGGGTCAGGTTGTTGAACGCCGGCTGGATGCTCGCCTTCAGCTTCGCCGCGGTGTCGCCGGCGGGGCCCCAGTTGCTGGCGATCGCCAGGAACGCGACCACCGCGGCCGACCCGACCGCGACGCGGACCGGCACGACCCAGCCGGGCCGGCGGCTGACCGGCGCGCCGGCAAAGTCGCGACGGCGGATGATCAGCCACGAGCCGCCGAGGCACGCGACGATCCAGATCAGGCTGACAATGCATGCGACCACCAGCGGCCCGTAGTACGGGTGGGCGGTGAACAGCGTGTACCACCCCTGGAACGCGGACGCCGCCAGCAGCATGTGGAGCCACACGCCCGTTCCGACGAGGAGCAGCAGTTGCATCACGAGGTCGACGAGCGCGGGTCCGACCACGCCGGCGATCCCGTTGCGGGTCGCGACCGAGAACAGCACCGCGAGGCTCGTGAACGCGAGCATCGGCAGCACATTCAGCAGCCAGGCGACGATCACCAGCACCAGCGTGTGGCCAGGAGTCAGCGCGGTGCCGCCGAGGCTGACCAGCCTTCCGGCACCGACCAGCAGCAGCCCGGCGGCAAGGCTCGAGACCGCCAGCAGCAGGAGCAGCCCGACCGAGAACGTCATCGCCGCGAGCAGCTTGCCGGCGAACAGGTCGCGCCGGGTCGAGGACCTGGTGAGCACCATCTTCCATGTTCCGTAGCGGTCCTCGGAGGCGAAGATGTCGCCGGCGAGCACGCCGGCGAGCACCGGGAACCCCCACGCGCCGCAGAAGGACAGCACGACCAGCGACAGCGCGAACCCCGACTGGTGCACCCACACTCCGAACAGCGTGTCCGCGGGGCTGCCGGTCTGGATCTTCAACACGCCAGCGAACGCGAACGGCCCGAGCACGCAGATCAGCGCCAGCAGGCGCGTCGAGAGCTGCGTGGCCAACTTGCGCCGCTCGGCCCGGTAGACGTGCCAGACGCCGGCGTGCCGCCGGGGCGCGGATCCGGGGACGGCTTCGCCGGGACTCAGGGCGTGGGTGGCGCTCACGTCTCCGCCAGCGCCGCTTCGATCATCTCGGTCAGCCCGGCTGGGTCGAGCTCGACGTCGCTGGTGAGCGCGAAGAACATCGACTCGAGCGGACTCACGACCAGTTCGAGCCGGCGGACCGCGACGTCGGAGCGCCCGAGGTCGAGCACGTAGGCGTCGATCCGCCCCCGCACCGCGAGCCGCAGCTCGCCGGTCGCCGAGGTCGTCGCGTGCACGCTCGGATGCTGCTCGGCGATCTCGAGCGCGCGGGCGTCGTCGCTGGTCGCGAGCCGGTATGCCGACCCCGGGGCCTGATCGCGCAGCTGCTGGCCGCTTCCGTTCCACACGACCTTGCCGAGGCGAAGCACGGTGAACGAGTCGCACACATTCTCGAGGTCGCCGATCAGATGGCTCGAGAGCAGCACCGCGGCGCCGTCCGCGGCCAGCCGGCGCACGAGGCGGCCCATGTCGCGGGCTCCCGCCGGGTCCAGGCCGCTCGTCGGCTCGTCGAGCAGCAGCAGCCGCGGCGAGCGCAGCAGCGCGGCGGCGATCCCCAGGCGCTGGCGCATGCCGGTCGAATAGCCACTGACCCGATCTCCGCCCCGGCCGGCCAGGCCGACCTGCTCGAGCACCTCTTCGACCCGATCTGTCGGACTGCCGCCGTCGAGCTCGGCGTACAGCTCGAGGTTCACCCGCCCGGGAAGGTATGGGTAGAACGTCGGCTCCTCGACAAACCCGGCCACGCCATCGAGGCAGACCGAGTCAGCCGCGCCGAGCGGCCGGCCGAACAGCTCGACGTCTCCCTCGTCGGCCCCGACGAGGCCGAACAGCAGACGCAGCAACGTGGTCTTGCCGGCGCCGTTGGGGCCCAGCAGGCCGCGGACCTCGCCCTCCTCGACAACCAGGTCAACGTGGTCCACCGCAGTCGTCGTCTCGAACCGCTTGACGAGCCCCGTTGCACGTACCGCTGGCACCGGCGTCACTATACGGCGAGGCTTTCTTGCCATTTCCGTCGGGTAGGACCTCGACAAGTGGATCTACTCCGTCCCATCCGATCGTTTGACCGCTACCAGCAGCGTCATCCTGCGTGGTCGGTCCCGGTGGCGGTGATCAGGAAGTTCGGCAACGACCAAGCGGGCAGCCTGGCGGCGCTGCTCGCGTACTACGCGTTCTTCTCGATCTTCCCGCTGTTGCTGGTGTTCACGACGATTCTCGCGTTCGTGCTGCAGGGGAACACAGAGCTGTACAACGACGTCACGAACTCAGTGCTGGCCCAGTTCCCGGTCGTCGGCAGCCAGTTGCACGCCCACGCGCTGACCGGCAAGGTCACTGCGCTCGTTCTCGGGCTGCTGACGTCGCTGTGGGCCGGGCTGGGCGTGACCCAGGCCGCCCGGAACGCGTTCGACAAGGTCTGGGCCGTTCCGTTCAAGGACCGGCCCGACTTCTTCATGTCGCGGCTCCGTGGGCTGCTGCTGCTGGGGTGCCTGGGGATCCTGTTCGTGTGCTCCGCGGTGCTCACCGGTGTCGTGACCACGGCGGGCGGCCCGTTCGTCAAGGTCGGCGGCTACCTGGTCACGCTCCTGGTCAACTTCGGTCTCTATCTCGCGGCGTTCCGATTCCTGACCGCGAAGTCGATCTCCACTCACTCCCTATGGCTAGGCGCCGCCGTGGGCGCTTTCTTCCTCGAGATCCTTCAGCTCGTAGGCACGATCTACGTCAGCCACGTCGTCAAAAATGCCAGCAACGCGTACGGGACGTTCGCGACCGTGATCGGGCTGCTCGTGTGGCTGCACGTGATCGCGCAGCTGACCATGTACGCCGCCGAGATCAACACCGTCGTCGCGCGCCGGCTGTGGCCGCGCAGCCTGCTCGGACCGCCGGATGCCCCGGCCGACCGCGAGACGCTACGCGCGCTTGCCAAGATGGAGGAACGCCACGAGAACGAGCAGGTCGAGGTCCGCTTCGAGGACTACTGACGGGGCGCGCGACTCAGGACGTGATCGTGATCGTCTCCGTGTTGGACGCCTGACCGGACACGGTAACCGTCACCGTCGCGGTCCCGGGACTGATCGGGAACGAACCGCTGTCGGGCGGCAGCTGGAACGTGATCGCGTTGTCGGTCCAGCTGTTGATGGTCACCTTCGCGCCGTCGTACGGCGCCCCCCAGCTGGTACCACCCTGAACCAGCGTCAGGTAGCTCGACCCCTGGGTCGCTCCGAAGTTCTGCCCGGAGAGCGTGACCGTGCTCCCGGCGGTCGTGCTCGAGGGCGACGCCGAGGAGATCGAAGGCGCGGGCGCCACCGCCCCGGCGATGTTCAGTGTCTGGGCCGCCGATGTCGCGCCCGACACCGTGACCGTGATCGTCGCCTGGCCGGGCTCGAGCGGGAACGACCCGCTGTTCGGCGGCAGGTCGAACGTGATCGAGTCGTCGCTCCAGTTCGTGATCGTGACCTTCGCGCCGTCGTATGGCGCCCCCCAACTGGTCCCGCCCTGGGCCAGCGTCAGATAACTCGAACCCTGGCTGGCGCCGAAGTTCTGGCCGGTCAGGGTCACCGCGTCATCAGGAGCGGGGTTGGCGGGCGAGGTCGAGGTGATCGTGGGTGGCGGAAGCGGCGCCGGCGTCGGCGGTCCCGGCTGGCTCGCGGTCACCCTCTCGGCTCGGCCGGCGCTCCGGTAGGACGCGGTGGCGATCAGCGCGGTGGTCGCCGGCGAGGACGACCCCGAGGGGGCGGTCACCGTCCAGGACTGCGTGACCGACTGACCGTCGGCAAGGTCGCCGCCGGATACCGGGGCGGCCGGTTTGACCGTCCAGCCGGCCGGCGCGCTCAGCGCCACCGACAGACCCTGGGCGGCGCCCGGGCCGTCGTTGCGCTCGGTCGTCGTCACCGAGGTGGACGCTCCGGCGGGCAGGCTGAGAGGCGTGGACGGGTCGACGCTCAGATCAACAGCTGCGGGCTCGGGCGACACGATCGCCCTTGCGCGTCGCACCGTGATCAGCGCGCTGCCGCGCAGCGGCAGACCGTTCACCGCCACGATCACGGTGTCGGTGGCGGCGTCGTACTGCCAGGCCGACGACGGCAGACGTCGTCCGTCGAGGAGCACGGCGTCCGGCTTGGTTACACGCTCGAGGCGAACCGAGAAGTTGCGACTGCTCGGTTGTCCCGGGTAGCGGCCGCGAGCCGGGCCGATGCTCAGGCGTGTCATCTGGCCCGAGACGGACGAGGACCAGGAGTCGATTCGCGTGAGGCTGTATTGGCCGCGCTGATAGCCGGTCCCGTTGCCCGCGTCTTCGTAGAGCGAGAACCCGCCCGGAGCGCCCGGGTACACCCGGAGGATCGTGGGCGCATCGGGCTTGGCCCCGACGTGGCTCATCGGAGCCTGCTCGGGGACGATGCCGCCGGCCTTGACGAACACCGGCATCCGGTCCAGCGGCACGGTCAGCGTCTGCTTCGAGGGTCCGGTGAAGGTGGCGCCGGTGAACCAGTCGGTCCATTGGCCGGGCGGGAACCACACCGACTCGGTGCTCACCGTGCCGGGCGTCGTAACCGGCGCGACGAGGACGTCGGGCCCGTACAGGTACTCATCCGGGTTGGCGTATGCCGCCGGCTGGTCGGGGTAGTCCAGGTACAGCGGGCGGTTGATCGGCAGTCCGGTACGCACCGACTCGTCGGCCAGCGTGTAGGTGTAGGGCACGAGCGCCTCGCGCAGTCGCAGGAAGCTCGCGGCGATGTCGTCGGCGGGCTGCGGGTAGTCCCACGGCAGCCGGTTGCCGGCGCTGGAGTGCAGCCGGAGGATCGGCTGGAACGTCCCGAGCTGGACCCAGCGGGAGTAGACGTCGGGATCATCGGATGCGTCGGCAGGGTTGTTCGCGGAGCCCGGGGGCGGGCCGAGGAAGCTGCCGATGTCGTCTGAGACGTAGGGCTCGTCGATGCTCGACTCGTCGGCCGCCAACTGGGCCTGGAGCGCCATCGTGTTCCACGTCCCCCACGTGTCGCCGGTGAACGCCAGCGTCGATGTGTGCCCGGACCATGGACCGGCCGGATAGACCTCGTCGGGGTTCTGGTAGGAGCTGCCGGTGCGCGACAGGACGAACCCTCGCTCGTTCTTGTTCGCCATCTCCTGGGCGTAGAGGTGGTTGATCCAGCTGTCGGGCGTGACGCCGGGATCCGACGTCGTCGAGGAGTCGCAGCACCAGTCGAGCCACCAGAACGACACGCCCTGGGACTCGAACGGCTGATGCAGCGCGAAATACGACTCGGCCTGCGGGATGCTGCTCCAATCCCACACCTTGCATGGCCCGATGAAGCACGTGCTGTCGGTCAGCGTGTTGCCGGCGATTCCCTCGGTCGCGCCGAGCTGCGGATCCGGGGTGTTGCCCGGGGGGTTGCCCGCGGCGATGCTCGCGTGGATGTTCAGCGTGACGTGGATGCCCTGCTGCTTGGCGTAGGTCAGGAAGCTCTGCTGTGGGGCGGGGAACAGGGATGTGTTCCACTCCCAGCCGTCCCAGTCGTTCGGCGACTTCCAGTTGGTGTCGACCGACAGCGTGTCGAGCGGGACGTGGTTGGCTCGGAAGGCCGGGATCAGGGTGTTCTCGTAGTCGGAGGTGCTGTACGCGTAGTACCGCGAGAACCACACTCCGAACGTGTACTCGGGCAGCAGCGGCGAGGCACCGGTCAGCCGATTGAGATCCCCGAGCGCCTGCTGGTAGTCGTGCCCGTACACGAACAGGTAGCCGTCCTGGACGTCGCCGCCGGCGGCCCGCGGCGCCACCCAGCCATTCGCGGACCACACCGCGCTCTGGCTGTCATCGAGTAGGCGGTAGCCGGCCTGGTCGAGGATCCCCGGGTGCATCTCGGGCAGCGCGGCCGTGCACTCGGCCGCGGTCGGGGTACCTGCCGGGCAGCTGTAGCCGGGGCCGTAGGTGGCGGTGTCAAACCCGCGGGTGTAACCACCGAGATAGTGCAGGTCGGGCTGCGACGGCGCGGGTGCGCCGGCGGGCGCGACCGACAGCGTGTCGGCGTTGACACTGCAGCTGTCGGCTGCGGCGCACAGAACGCCCACCGTGTTGGTGCCGGCGGACAGGTCGACGGTGGCGGTCACGGTCGACCAGTCGTCCCAGCTGTTCGTCGCGGGCAGCGTCAGCGTCTTGACGTCGGACCCGTTCACTGTCAGGTCGATCGTGCGCGGCGCCGGCCCCCCCAGCGCGCCGACGTAGTTCGAGTAGCGCAGCGTGACCACCGCCTGCCCGGCGGCCGCGCCGAGCACGCTCCAAGTGGCGGCGCCGCTGCCCTGGCTGAGGCCGCCGATGAATCCGGCGATGCTCTGGTAGCCGGTGTGGTTGGTCTGGATGTTCGCGCCGCCGGTCAGCGCGGCGGCGCCGGCATCGCACACCTGGTCGAACGGGCACACGTTCTCCCATTGCGGGGTGACGGTGTCTCCGCCAGCGACGCGCACGGACGTGTTGTCCGGTCCGAACGGCCCCGACCCCAGCCGGTAGCGCAGCGTGGCCTGCGAGGTCGCGATCGTCAGCCACCCGCCGGACCTGATGACGCGATAACGCGGCACCGCGAACCGCCGGTTCTGCGCGTTTACGGTCGGCGCGTCCTCGAAGCTTCCGCTCGGCGAGTACTCCATCCGGATCAGCCCGTCGCGCAGAACCTCGAAGCGGGCGTTGCCGGCGACGATGGTGGCCCCCGGGGCCGCTTTCGCGGCGCCGAAATCGACCGGGGTGGCGAGGTTCACCGGCGAGGTCGGCGAGGTCGCGGCCGCGAATGCTGTCGCGGGCAGGACCAGCACCGCCGCGGCGACCAGGATCGGCACGAGCGTCGCGACTCGCGGAATCTTGCCCATCTCCCAACCTCCCACGCCGGCAGTCCGGTCCCGGCGGCAGCCTACCACTCCCCTGGGGCCTCAGAACAGGCGGTCGGCGGCCTCGCGCCGCGTCATCTCGAGCGGCCACGAGCACAGGCCGCCCTCGGCCGGGCAGCCGTCGCAGACCCCGCGGTGCGGGGCGTCGGTCACCTTGAACTCGCGGTTCAGCACCCCGCGCGCGAGCGCGGCCAGCTGCTCCTCCAGCGCCGGCGCCTGCTCGCGAGTGAACGTCACCACCGCGGGCCGCTGCGGGAGCTCGAGAAACGTATGCACGACCTCGACCTCGCTCGCGCCGGCGCGGAGCGCGGCCAGGGCGTAGACGACGCGCTGGGTCCCGTAGGAGCCGTCGGCGAGCACCTGCGGGTCGGCGCCCTCGAGCCGGTCGGTCTTGTAGTCGACGACGAGCGTCCGCCCGCCGGGCTCGCGGGCGATCACGTCGAACACGCCGCCGATCAGCGACGGGCGAGCGGGGACCGGACAACAGGAAGCGGAACCGCGCCTCGCGCCGGACCGCGGTGGCGCGCCCGAGCCGACGGCACAACTCGCCCTCGGCGAACCGCTCGACGAGCTCGGCAACCTGGGCGGCGTCCTCCGCGGCCGGGACCGCCGGCAGCCCGGAGCGCTCGGCGGCCTGCGCGATCATCTCCTCGGTCGGGCGCCGCGGCCGGCGGAAGTCGAGCCGCTCGAGCAGCGCGTGCACGAGCGTGCCGCGGTCGAGCGCGCTGAGTCCACCCGGCCGGTCGGCGACCGCCGCGCCGGCGCTCGCGGCGCCGGGGCCGGCGGCGCCAGCGCCGGGGCGGGCGTCACCCGGGAGCGCCGGCAACCTCAGCACGCGCTCGGCGTAGAACCGATAGCCGCAGCGGCGGTAGGCGGCGAGCGAGGAGTAGCTGAGCGCGCTCACCGGTGGCCCGCCGAGCTCCGGTGGCAGCCGGCGGGGCCGGACTCGAACCGGACGAGCGCGGCGTCGACGGGGTCCGGCGCCTCCGCCAACGGCACCGGCGGCGGCACGTCCTCGGGTCGCACGAACGTCACCTCGACGCCCTCGATCTGGCTCGACCGCCGGCCCGATCCACGCGATCGGGCCGCCCCCGGGTGGGCGGGTATCCGAATCCCCAGGCGTCGGCCAGGCGTCGAGCTTGGCCGCGCCGCTCAAGATCAGCCGCTCGCGGGCGCGGGTCATCGCGACGTAGAACAGCCGGCGCTCCTCGCGCGCCTCGGCCGCGACCCGCTCCTCGCCGAGCGCCTTGTAGTCGAGCGCCGACTCGCGCCGGCCGGTGCCGGGCTCGGCGAGGCGCAGCCCGAAACGCGCCGTCGCGGCCGACCCGCAGCAGCTCGGCGCGCCACCGGGGCCCGCGCCCGAGATCGGCCACGCACACCACCTCGAACTCGAGCCCCTTGGCGCGGTGGATCGTCATCAGCCGCACTGCGTCGAGCGCCTCGCCCTCGACCGGCGCCTCGCTCTCACGAGCGTCGCCCGAGCCGAATCCGCCGCGAGCGCGGCGGGCCACGAACTCGAGGAACCCGCGCAGATCGGGCCCGTGCGCCGCCTCGTGCTCGCGCGCGAGGCGCATCAGCTTGCGCACGTTCGCGAGCCGGCGCTGGCCGCCGGGCATCGCCAGCACGGTCAGGTCGTAGCCGGTCCGCGCCACCGCGCGGTCGATCAACCGCTCGACGCCGGAGCGGGCGACCACCTGCCGCTCGATGGCGAACCAGTCGGCGAACCCGAACAGAAACGCCTTATCCCCATCATCGAGCTCGTCGAACGCCCCGTCGGGATCGCGCAGTACCGACCACGGATCGCGGCGGCGATCGCGCGCGGCGGCGGCGAGCACCACGAGCGCGTCCGCGGACACGCCCACCAGCGGCGAGGCCAGCACCGTGAACAGCGCCTCCTCCTCGCGCGGGTTGGCGAGCGCCTCGAGGTAGCTGACCATGTCGATCACCTGCGGGTGGGCCCAGTAGCCGCGCCCGCCGATCACGTAGGTCGGGATCCCCCGTCCTCGAGCGCGCGCTCGTACACCTGCAGGTCGGTGGTGGCGCGGGTCAGGAGCACGACCTCGCGCGGGCGCCGTCCCGTCGTCGAGCAGCCGCCCGACGCGCGCCGCGAGCGCGCGCGCCTCGGCCACCCGCCACGGCGCCGCCGAGGCCCTCCATCGCCCAGTCCGCGCCCTTGTCGGCGACGAGCAGCTCGACGCCGCTCTCGCCCGCCGGCGCCTCCGGGCGCCCCGCCTGCAGCGGCCGGAATTGCTCGCCGAGCGCCTTCTCGAAGGCTCCGTTGATGGCGTTCAGGATCTCCGGGCGCGAGCGGAAGTTGGTCTCGAGCGTCGCGCGGGCGCCGATCGCGCCGAGCCGCTCGCCGCGCCGCTCGAACAGCTCGACGTCGGCGTGACGGAAGCCGTAGATCGACTGCTGGGCATCGCCGACCATGAACAAGTTGTCGTTCGCGACGAGATCGATCAGCTCGAGCTGGACCCTGTTGGTGTCCTGCATCTCGTCGACCATGATCCGCGCAAAGCGCTCGCGGTAGCGCTCGCGAGGCCGACGTCGGTGCGCAGCAGCTCGCGGCACTCGAGCTCGAGGTCCGCGAAGTCGAGCGCCGAGGCGTCCCGCTTGGCCCGCGCGTAGCGTTCGCCGAACACGCGCAGGAGCCGATCGAGCAGCTCGTGCGCCCGCGCCGCCCGACGGTGCTCGGCGGCCATCGCGGAACGCGGTCAGCGCGTCGGCGTAGCGCACGCAGGTCTCGGTGCGACAGCGCCGCGCCGTTGCCGCCCGGCAGCGCGACCGCCCAAGGTCCCCGGGCCACGGGTCGGCGCCGGCGATCACCTCCGGCAGCCGCTCGAGCCGCGCGATCGCCTGGAGCACCTTCGCTCCGGGGTCCGCGATGGCCGCCGAGCTCGGCCAGCGCCGCGGCGCCGGCCCGCTCGAGCTCGCCGCGCAGCGTGTCGAGGTCCGGCGCGGGGGCGAGCGCCGGCAGCCGCGGCCGGCGCTCGCCGCGCGAGCGCAGCTCCGCGTGGATCTCGAAGATCGCGCTCCGCAGGCCACCGGGGCCGTAGGCGGCGATCAGCTCGATCGCGCCGGGGTCGGTCCGACCGAGCTCCTCGAGCGCCGCGTCGAAGGCGACGTCGGCGAGCCGTTCGGCGTCCTGCTCGTCGAGCACCGCGAACTCCGGGTCGAGCCCGGCGTCGAGCGCGTGCGCGCGCAGCAGCCGCGCGCAGAAGGCGTGGATCGTCGAGATCCAGGCGCCCTCGGTGGCGCGCGCCGCGTCGTCGGCGCCGAGCTCGCGCAGGCGCATGCGGATCCGCTCGCGCAGCTCGGCCGCCGCCTTCTCGGTGAACGTGATCGTGAGGATCTGCCGCCGACGCCGATCCCGTCCTCGAGCACCGCGCGCGCGAAGCGCTCGACCAGCACCGACGTCTTGCCGCTGCCGGCGCCGGCATCGAGCAGCAGCTCGCCGTCGCGGCGCTCGATCGCGAGCATCTGCTCATCGGTGAAGACTCCGTGGCCACCTCCAGCTCAAGCACGGCAGATCCCGGGGTAGCGGCAGCCGTCGCGCGAGCACGTCGCCGGGCACGGCTCGAGCTCCCCGCGGCGCAGCCGCTCCGCGAGCGCCACGGCCCGTTCCTCGCGTGTCGCGAGCAGCTCCTCGAGCTCCTCCCGCGTCCGGCCGTCGCGGTCGACGAGCGAGCCCGCCGAGCGCGGACCCGGCTAGTAATACGCCCGCGCGCCCGCAGGTCCCCGCCGCCGAGCGGCTGGTAGAAGCCGGCGACCGGGTCGAGCCCGAGCAGCCGCGCACGACCATCATGTAGAGCGCAACCTGGAGCTGGCGGTCGGCCGCCCACCGGGCCCGATTGCTCGGGGCGCCCGGAGCCGCTCTTGTAGTCGCGAACGATCGCGTGGCGCGGGTCGCCGGGTCGGCGTCGACGCGGTCGATGATCCCGCGCATGCGCACGTCCTCGCCGGCGTCCTCGCCGAGCTCGACGGCTGGCAGCGCGTCCGGGTCGTCGTCGAGCCCGAACCGCAGCTCGGTCCGTACGGCGGCCACCCGCAGTCGGCGCGCGCCTCGTGCGCAGGTAGCGCCGCAGGTCGGCGGCGACGATCCGCGTCCACGCGGCGCGCACGGCCTCGCCGCGGCCGACGGCGATCTCGTGCGAGCGTTCGGCGAGCACCTCGTCGAGGAGCTCTAGCGCGTCGCGGAGCGTCGCCGGCGTGACCGCGTGCCGAGCCGTTCGCAGCACGCGCTCGAGCACGGCGTGGATGAAGCACCCGCGGGCGAGCGCGTCGGGATCGGGCTCGAGCCGCTCGGGCTGGAGCTGGCGCTCGACCAGCCACTTGACCGGGCAGGCGGCGAACGTCTCGAGCGCGCCGGCCGAGACGATCTGGCGGTGGCGCACGTGCGCGAGCGCCTCCTCGGACAGCGAGCGGATCGGCGCGGCACCTCGCCGGCGAGTGGCGCTTTCGCCGCGGCGTTCGTACGCGGCGAGCTCGCGCGCGGTCGGGCGCCTGCGCCGCCGGCCACACGACGTCGGCGAGCAGCCGGCGCCGGCGGCGCTCGGGCCAGTCCTCGGCGAGCAGCTCGGCGACGTCGTCCAGGAACGGCGAGGGCATCACGACGTTCCCGTCCTCGTCCGAGCTGCGATAGCTGAAGATCACGCGCTCGGTCGCGCGCGACACGCACGCGTAGAGCAGGTAGCGCTCGCGGTCGAGCGGGTCCTCGCGCGGGCGCAGCACGCAGCCGCTGCACAGCGCGAGCTCGCGGCGGCGCTCGTCGCAGAGGAACGGCTCGGGCGCGGCCGGCGCAGCGGGAACTCGCCCTCGCCCAGACCGCACACGAACACGGCGCGGAAGCGCCGGGCCCGGATCGCGAGCGGGTCGGCAGAAGCACCGCGCCCGGCCGCCGGCGAGCCCGCCGCCGGCGACCTCGAGCGTCTCGAGCAGCTCGATCAGCTCGGGGCCGGAGGGGCGGTCGCCGCCGAGCTTCTCGAGCTCGCGCGAGCGCCCGCGCCAGCGCCGCCGAGCGCACGGGCGTCGAGCTCCTCGGCGGCGTCGAGCACGGGCGCCCGCCTCCGGTGCGGCGCGGCGAGCAGCCGCCGGGCATGCGCGAGCAGCTCCGCTGGCGGGGTGCTCGGCGACGCGCAGCGCGTCGATCTCGGGCGAGCGTCGAAGCCGGCGCGCGCGCCGGGCGCTCGGCCGCCGTCCGCAGGCCCTCGCGGCGGACCTGCGCCTCGAGCCGGTCGACGCGTCGGGATCTTCGAGCAGCCCCGGGCGGCCGCAGGTACGTCGAGCAGGTCCGCGGCGCTCGCGCTGGGCCGCGTCGAGCAGCGCGCAGCGGGCCAGCGCCAGCAGCGCGCGCCCGAGCGCCGTGTGCTGCAGCGGCGTCCGCCGGTCGGTCGCGACCGCGATCCCGTAGCTGCCGAACACGTGCTCGACGAGCGCGCGCCGCGCGCGCCGGCGAGCGGCACACGACCACGATCTCCTCGCCGGGCACGCCCGCCGCGAGCAGCTCGAGCACCTTGGCGGCCGCCAGCTCGGCCTCGGCACGCTCGCCACCGGCCTCCAGCAGCTCGATCGCGGCGCGCCCGGGTCGAGCCGCTCGGGCGCTCGGCTCGAACAGCTCGCGCTCGAGGTGGTGCAGGGCGGCGCGCGCAGCCGGCGCGTAGTGCTCGTCGAGGGCGGCAGCTCGAGCACCCGCTCGGCCGAGCGCGCGGAGCTCCTCGACCACCTCGGCGCGGGCCTGCGAGCGCCGCGCGGCCGGGCTCGTAGGTCAGCGACACGGTGACCGTCGGCGCCGACCACGCGCGCGAGCGTCTCGATCGCGTCGCGCTCGAGCGGGTGAGATCGTCGAACCCGTAGAAGAACACCGATTCGGTCCCCCAGCGGCCCGGGGCGGCGCGCAGCGCGTCGAGCGCCCGCCAGGCGTAAAGCTCGGAGTCGACGCGGTCGCAGCGCGGTCGAGCTCGGCCTGGTACGCCTCGTAGATCGCGGCCACGTCGCGGGCGTAAGGCGGCGCCGGCGAGTCCTGCTCGGCCCACGTGGTCAGCGCGCCGGCGAACCGCTCGGGCGTGATCAGCGAGCGCTGCAAGCTCGGCGATCAGCTCGCCGGCGGCCGCGCGGAAGCCGGCCGTGGCGGCCGCGCGGGCGGAGCGCGTCGAACGCAGTGGCGCGCGAGCGCGCGCTCGAGCACCCGCTCGCGCTGGAGCCGGGTCAGCCGGCGCGCGCTGTAGCCCGCCCGGCTGGCGATCTCGACCGTCAGCCCGCTGAACGTGAGCACCGAGCCGAGGACGGCCCCGTCGCAGGCCAGCTCGCGCCCGAAGTGATCGGCGTCGACGGCGGTCGGGACGACCAGGATCGCGCCGCGGTTGGCGGCGGCGGCGAACGCGCCCGAGCACCTCGCCGGCCTTGGCGGAGTTGGCGGGACCGAGGACGAGCGTGAGCGGCATCGCTCCCCATGGTGGCGCTCGGGCAGACGGGGTGATTTTGCGTCTGGCCCGGGGCTCTTAACCGGTAGTGCGACGTGCGACTTTCGATGACATCCGCGAAATTCGCGGGCAGCGTCCGGGAGCGGATCGCGTGATCGACCGCGCGACCGCACGGCTGGCGGAGCGGCAGCACGGGGTCGTCGCCGTCTGGCAGCTCCTGGAGCTCGGACTCGGTCGCGGCGCCATTCAGTACCGCGTATCCATCGGCCGCCTGCACCGCCTCCATGCGGCGTCTACGCCGTCGGCCACCCCAAGCTCACGCCGCCAGGGCCACTGGATGGCTGCAGTCCTCGCCTACGGTCCCGATGCGGTGCTCAGCCACCGCACGGCGGCCGCGCCCTTGGGGAATCGGCCAGCGCTGCGTGGAAGATCGACGTAACGACCTCGCACAGCAGGCGCAGCCGAAAGGCGATCCGGGCCCACACCGCGACGCTTCACCCGGACGAAAGACCGCGCCATTAGCGACGGCATCCCGGTCACGAGCGTCGCCCGCACGATCCTCGACCTCGCCGCGCAGCTATCCAAAGACTCCCTGACCCGCCTGATCGAGGAGTCAGACCGAAAGGCGGCTCTTCGATCTGAGAGCTCTCGACCGCGCCACCGCCCGCCGGCCACGCGTCGCCGGCGCCGCCCGTGTGAACGCCGTCCTCGCCGCCTACCGCGGCACCGCCGACACCCGCTCGAAGCTCGAAAAAGACTTCCGAGCCCTGATTGCCGGCGCCGGCCTACCCGAGCCCCAATTCAACGTCCTCGTCGCCGGCCTCACAGTCGACGTCTGGTGGCCGGAGTGGAGGCTCGTCGTCGAGCTCGACGGTGAGCCCTACCACACGAATCCGACGGCGTTCGAGTCCGACCGCATCCGCGACGCCACTCTCCAGAAACAAGACATCCGCGTACTGCGCGTGACCGGCGATCGCATGGACCAGGCGCCGGCGGCCGTTCTCGACGACATCCTCACGCTCAGGCGCCCGGCGTCCTCGACCTAACGTCCAGCCGCCCCGCCACCGGTTCACACGACCGCTTCTCCGGCTCGATTAATAGATTCGTAAGCACGGAAGCGGTTGGCCCAATGCTGGTGCCGGGTACTACCCGAGATCAAGGAGATCTTCGGTCGGCGCCGCGGGACGACATGACTAGGAGGGACCCGATGACCAGGCTCTGGAGGGCGCTTGCCTTCCTGGCCGCCGCGGGAGCGGCGCTCGTTCTGTCGACCTCGGCATTCGCGGTTGGCGCGGGGTCGAGCCGACCCCAGATCCAATGGAAGACGAGCCTCGGACCGGCTACATGGTCGGGAAAGGTGACCGCGCTGTACCCGGGCGCCTCCCACGACACCGTGCGCCGACCGCTCACCGTCATCAACACCGGCCGCTCGCCGCAGCGCCTGTCCTCGCTCTCGGCTTCGATCCCGGCCGGGGCCGGCGGGGACGCTCAGACGGCCGCCGGCGCCAACATCCGCGGGTGCCGGGCGGCCTGGTTCAGCGCGTCGATCGGTGGCGGAGGACGGCCCTTGCCCATCAAACTCTCCCGCGGCGTCTCGTACATCGGCCAGGTGGACCTCGTCATGCGCGACAGCGGCACGAACCAGGACGCCTGCGAGCGTGCCTCGCCGGCGATAACGGTTACTGCGAGGTAGCTACGCCAGCGTGAGCGCCGGCCCCGTGAAGCTCACCGAGCCGGCGGTCCCGCCGGCCCCAGCGGCGCCGCCGCCACCGCCGCCACCGCCCGAGGCGGATGTCACGGTGACGGTGTAGTTGCTCGACCCACTCTGCGTTCCCCCGGTGTAGGCCGAGCCGCCGCCACCGCCGCCGGCGAAGTTGCTCGAGCCGCTCCTGGCGGCGCCGCCGGCACCGCCTGAGGCCTCGCCGCCACCGCCACCCCCGGCGCCGTCAGTGGCGCCGCTCCCACCGGTTCCGCCCGGCCCGCAGGCACCGGCGCTGCACACGCCACCGCTGCCGCCCGCCGACACGGATCCGCTGCCGCCCGCGCCACCGGTATTGGTCACGGCGAACGGGAACGCACCCGCGGTCAGGGTGCTGCCACCGGCGCCACCGACGGCGGAGGACACCGTGGCCCCGCTGCCCGCAGCGTTCGATCCGGGGTTGCTCGCCGGACCGCCGCCTCCGGCGCCGCCCGTCGCACTGGCGCTGGCGGCGCCACCGCCACCGCCGCCACCGACTGTGACGATGGTTCCCGCGGGCGCTCCGGACAGGTAGATGCAGGTGGCTCCCCCGCCGCCGCCGCCGCCCGCTCCGCCCGTCGCAGCCGTCCCGCCGCTGCCGCCGCCGCCGCAACCGGTGCCGCTCACGCCGCCGCTGCCACCCGCCGCGCCGGACGACCCCGCGCCGGCGCCACCTACGATCACCGTGAACGTGGTGCTGGTCGCGCTGGCCGGAATCGTGATCGTCCCGCTGATCGTTCCGCCGCTGCCCCCAGCCGCGCCGCTTCGTCCACCGCCGCCACCGGCTCCCTTCATCGTGAACGTGAACGCGGTCACCCCCGCCGGCGCCGTGAGTGTGTAACTGCCAGCAGCGGTCTTCGTGACCGTTGTCGGCCCTGCCGCGGTGAAAGTCGCGCTGGTGGCGGTGAGCGTCCCGTCGCCGGCGTTCAGCTGATATCCGGTGCCCCCGAGGCTCACCTCACAGCCGGAGAACGTCGTCACCCCTGCCGACAGCGCAGTGGTGCATCCGCTCAACACAGCGCCGGTCGGACCCGTGCCGCTCTTGATCGACAGGGTCACGGTCTTGGCGTAGCCGGTGGCCACGTTGCCGTAGGCGTCCTTGGCGGTCACGACGGGCTGGGTCGTGAACGAGGCCCCGGCGGTCACTCCGGCGGGCTGGGTGGTGAACGTGAGCGACGTGGCGCTCGCAGGCGCGACCGCGAACGACCCCGACGTTCCGGTAATGACCCCCTGCGTCGCCTTGAGCGTGGTGGTCTGCGCGTCGTACAGCGTCACCGACGCAGTTCCCACGCCGCCAGAGAAACTCGTCGACGCCGGATACGCCGGCGCGGTCCCGCCCGGTGAGCTCGACGGTCCGGAGAAGCTCACGGTCTTGGCGCCTGTGTAGGCGGTGGCCGTGTTCCCGTAGGCGTCGAGCGCGGTGATCGTCGCGCTGAATGCCACCCCGGCCGTCGGTGTGGCCGGCGCCCCGACTCCAAACGCGCCCGCGGACGCCGGGCCGACCACGATGCCAGCCGAGGGAACGCCACCGAACCCGTCGGTCGCGTCGTTCACCGTGAGCGTGGTCGTCTGGGCGTCTTTGAGCGTCACCGACACGGTCGCGTGGCCCGCGCTGAAGCTCGCGGTCGCCGGGTACACCGGCGCGCTTCCGTTCGGCGAGCTCGCGGGCCCCGAGAAGCTCACGTTCTTGGTCCCTGACAAGGTCCCCGGCGTGTTCCCCCACGCGTCCTGCGCGGTCAGCGTCACGCTGAACGCGGTGCCGGCGGTCTGCGGCGACGTCGCGCTGGCCCCGATCTGGTGATTGGCGCCGGCCCCCACCGTAATCGAGCCCGAGGTCCCGGTCACGGCGCCCTGGACGGCGGTCACCCTCGTGCTCTGCGCGTCATACAGCGTCACCGACGCGGTGCCCACTCCGTTTGCGAACGCCACCGACGCCGGATAGCCCGGGGCCGTCCCGCCCGGAGAGCTGGACGGCCCCGAGAAGCCGATCGCCTGCGAGCCGGTGTACGCGACGACCGTGTTTCCTGACGCGTCCTGCGCGGTCAGCGTCACCGAGAACGCCGTGCCGGCGGTGGCGCTCGCCGGCGCGGTCACGACGAACTGCGTCAGCGGGCCGGACAGCACGGTCACCGGCGCCGCGGCACTCGTCGAGGTCCACGACTGCCAGATCGCAGTGACGGTGTAGCTGTAGCTGCCCTTGCTCAGACCGGAATCGGTGCAGCTCGTATTGGCTGTGGCGCCGGCGGCCGAGCTCGGACAGTTCCCGCCGACCGCGCCCCCCGCCCGCGTGACGTAGTAGGTGACGGTCGCGCCGGCCGGCGCGCTGACCGGAGTCCACGTCAGCGTGACGGTGCCGGCGCCGGCGGTTGCGGTCAGCGCTGTAGGCGGGAGTGCGCCGACGGTGGTCGAGGCGCCGGCGGACGCGGAGGCACCCGTCAGGTAGGCCCGGGCGCCCGCCGGCATGACCGCAGCCAGCAGCAGGCACGCGCAGGCGGCGACGAGCCGCCTGCGGCACCTGCCGAGGGCCGGGGATCTGGTTGACCGTGCCGTGTGCACGCTCCGCGTTCAGGCGAGCCGCCGAGGCTCCCGGCGCTGTCCTCCCTGACGACCGGTGAGCCGGGACCGGTGGCTAGGACGCCGTGATCGTCACCGCAGGGGCAGCGTTCTGGCACGCGTTCTGGTTGGTGCCGCTGTCCTGCATGGTCAGGTCGATCTTGCCGGTATAGGTGCCCGCGGGCGCGAGGTTCGAGGGCAGGGTCGGATTGCCCGTATCGACGGTGGCGGTGAACCAGCTGGCGAGGCATCCGGGGATGTCGGCGCCCGCCGCGGTCTGTGCGTCCCCGTTGCTCTGGGCCGGCAGTGTGGCCGTGATGCTTGCCACCGACTGGTGGCCGTGCCCGTTGTTGGTCACGGTGAACGGGATGAGCTCGGTGTTGTTGGTCGCGCCCGGGTACAGCGCGGTCAGGGTCCCCGACCATGTGGGGGTCCCCGTGGCGACGACCCACGGGGTCGACGCGCCGACGGTGCCGGACCCGGTGACGGAGCCCGTGCCGCCGGTGAAGTACGCAACCGCCGCGCCGGTGATGGCCAGCGCGGCGACGAATCCAACCGCGGCGAGGCGCTTCTTGGACAGCTTTTGGAACATGATCGGTCCTACCTTCGTTGTCAGGCCCGTGGCGGGGCCAATCCCCAACTGACGGCGGAGCTATCTCAGGTTCCCGAGGCCCGAGCTTTGCGTCCCCTGCTCTCGCCGTGCGCCCTCGTCAGTCGCTTGCCGCATAGTCATCGGCTTTAGCTTGAGCTTTTCTAGCCCCCCTGGACGGATGTTCGAGCCAGGGTGGGAGGGATTGAGTAGGTTTGACCGCGTATTACTTGGGGGCCTAAGCGGCCTCGGGCTGCTGCGCGGCCTCGGGCGTTACTGCGGCGGTCTCGGCGTCCTCGGCCTCGGGGGGCTTGGCGCCCTCCTTCGCCCACGGTTCGTCGAACTCGACCCGCCACTTGCCGTCGTCGCTCTGCTGGAGCGCGAGCCGGGCGCGGAAGCTCTTGCCCGAGCGGCCCTTGAACCCGGTCACCGGCTTCTCGGTCCGACCGGTCTTGATCAGCTCGCGGGCAATCGCGACCGGGAGCGTCTTGCCGGCCTTCGACTTCCAGATCACGAACCCGCAGCCCGGGTCCTCGCGCGACCAGCACGAGTAGCCCTTGCGGTTCTCGACGATGTCGTGGCCGCAGACCGGGCACGGGCCGAGGTTGGCCCGCGGAATCCTCACGTCCTTCAAATTCCGATCGAGCTCGCCGACCGTGCTCTCGGTGAACTTGACGATGTCGCCCATGAACGCCTCACGAGAGTCGGCGCCAGTCTCGATCAGCGCCAGCCGCCGCTCCCAATCCCCGGTCAGGCCGGGCGAGGTCAGGGCGTGCTCGCCGAGCAGGCGGATCACGTTCAGGCCCTTCTCGCTGACCACGAACGCGCGGCCGTCGCGCTCGACGTAGCCGACCTGGATCAGCCGCTCGATGATCGCCGCCCGCGTTGCCGGCGTGCCGATCCCGGACTCCTTCATCGCCTCGCGAAGCTCCTCCTCGTCGACGAGCTTGCCGGCGGTCTCCATCGCGCCGAGCAGCGACGCGTCGTTGTACCGGAACGGCGGCTTGGTCTCCTTCTCCTCGGAGCCGACCGCGGTGACATCGACTCGCTCGCCTTGGACGAGCTTCGGCAACTGCTGCTCGCGGCCCTCGTCGTCCTCGGGCTGGTCTGGGTCCCCGTCGACGCTCTCGCCGTACACGGCCCTCCAGCCCGCCACCAGCATCACCCTGCCGCGCGTCCGGAACACGTGCTCGGACACCGTCGTCTCAACCCGCGTGTTCTCGAACACCGCCTCGGGGTGGAAGATCGCCAGGAACCGGCGGACGACGAGGTCGTATACGCGCCGGTCGTCGTCGCTCATCTTGTCGACCGGATGGCGCTCGGCCCGCGTCGGGATGATCGCGTGGTGGTCGGTGACCTTGGCGTCATTGACAACCCGGCCGAGCGGCAGCACGTCGAGACCGAGGACGTACTCGGACGCCTTCGCATACTCGCGCTGATCGCCGAGCAACTGGGCGATCGGCTTGATCTCGGGGATCATGTCGCCGGTCAGGTAGCGCGAGTTCGTGCGGGGGTACGTCAGCGCCTTGTGCTCCTCGTACAGCCGCTGCGCGGCGGCCAGCGTGCGCCGGGCGGTGAAGCCGTAGCGGCGGTTCGCGTCGCGCTGGAGCGAGGTCAGGTCGTACAGGAGCTGTGGGCGCTCCTTGCGCTCTGACTTCTCGAGCTTCGTGATCTCGCCGGTCTGGCCCTGGCAGGCGTCGACGATCGCCTGCGCGGCGTCGGCGGTCGCCACCCGCGGGTTCGCGCCGTCGTGATAGCGGCCCTCGTAGGTCCGGGGCGCGTCCTCGACGGGATCGAGCACGGCGTCGACGACCCAGTACGGCTCGGGCTTGAAGTCGCGGATCTCCTGCTCGCGCCGCGCGAGAATCGCCAGCGTCGGCGTCTGGACCCGGCCCAGCGACACTGCACCGTCAAACGACGAACGCAGCCGGATCGTCGCGGCGCGCGTGGCGTTCATGCCCACGATCCAGTCGGCCTCGGACCGCGAACGGGCGGCCGCCTCGAGCGTGGCGAGATCGGCACCCGGCCGCAGGTCGCCGAACGCGTTCCTGATCGCGTCCTTGGTCATCGAGTTCAGCCACAGCCGCATCACGGGCTTCTTCGAGCCGGCCTTCTCGTACAGGTAGGCGAAGATCAGCTCGCCCTCGCGGCCGGCGTCGCAGGCATTGACGACGCGGTCGACGTCGTCGCGGTCGAGCAGTCGCTTGACCACGTTCATCTGCTTCTTGGAGCGCTCGTCGCGGACGACGAGCTTGAAGCGGTCGGGGACGATCGGGAGGTCGGCCATCCGCCACTTCTTGAAGCGGTCGTCGTACTCGTCGGGGTCGGCTAGCTGCACGAGGTGGCCCACGGCCCACGTCACGACGTGCTCGGGACCCTCGAGGTAGCCCTCGTGCTTGGTGAACGCGCCGGGCAGGACCGCGACGAGGTCGCGTCCGACCGACGGCTTCTCGGCGATGACAAGCGTCAAGCTCATGAGGAGGCGAGGGTAGCGCCCCAGTCAACGGGCAACGCAACGGTGATGTTTTTCTTGTCGATCGCGGAGGACCTGCGACCGGCTAACCGCCGCCGAGCTCGGCGACCTTGCGCGCCACCGCGCCCAGCCCGAGCTCCGAGGCAGTCGCCGCCGCCGCCGCGAGCAGCTCGGCCGCGCGCGGGTCCGGACCGAGCGCACGGGCGTAATCGACCTGGGTGCGGGCCAGGCACCCCGGCGCGCCCAGCGCGGCATTGACCTCGAGCGCGCGCTCGAAATGGCGCTCGGCCTCGGCGGGCCGCCCCGTCGTCGCCGCCAGCTTGCCGAGGAAGCTCGCGGCCGACCCGAGGCAGACCGCGGCCAGCCCGATCACGACGTTGACGTCCGCGTACGGCTCGAGCTTCGAGTACAGGAGCGCGGCGCGGTCGCCGTCGCCCAGGTCGGCGCACGCGTCGCTGAGCAGCACCATCGCGATCAGCCAATCGAGGTCCTTCGGAATGTCCTCGAAGCCGTCGCCGGCGAGCCGCTCGAACTCGTCCCGCGCCTCGTCGAGCCTGCCCTCCTCGCACAGCAGCGTCGCCAGCGCCGCGCGCCACGCCGGCCGCCCGGGGTTGTCCTCGGCGAGTTGCCGCACGGACCGCTCGAGCTCGCCCATCCTCCCCTGGTCCCGGCGGATCCCGAGCAGCTGGATCGCGTAGTACTGGGACGCGGTGACGGCCTCTGCCGGCGCCCCGGCCGCGAGCGCCTCCGAAGCGAGCCGGTCGGCGCGCTCGAGCGACCCCGCGAGCAGCGCCCGCATCGCCCGCCACAGGATCGAGTTCCATTCGAACAGCGGCTGACGGAGCCGGTCGGCGCCGGCGTCGAACGCCTCCATCTGGGCGTCGACCGCGTCGAGGTCGCCGCGCTCGAGCAGGTCCACGACGAGCCAGGCGTGCGCCTGCAGCTGCAGCTCGATGTTGCCGATCTGGCGCGCCAGCGTGAGCATCTCGGTCGAGACCTCGATCCGCTCGGCGAGGTGCGGAGCGTCCCACAGCACCCGGCGGCGCGCCGAGTAGGCGTACGCGCGCGCCTCCGGATCCCCGAGCTCGTCGGCGATCTCGATCGCCTCGTCGCTGAGCGCCGCGCATCCGGTCGCGATCGGGGGAGTAGTAGATCGAGCCGCACAGGGAGGCGAGCAGGCGCACCCGGACCAGCGATCGCTCCGGCTCGAGTTCGAGCGCGCGCTCGATCATCGCGATCAGCTCCGTATCGACCACCCCGGGCGGCTGCACGTACCGGCGCGAGGCCCCGATCGCGGCGCGCGCCAGCGAGGCGCCGTCGCCGAGCCGCTCGGCCAGCGCGGCCGCCTCGCGGAAAGCCGAGGACCCCAGCGCCCGCTCGCCGCCCCGGACGCGGGCCTCGCCGAGGCGGAGCAGCAACTCGCACCGGCGCTCTGACGCCTCGGGCTCGAAGCGGCGCTGCACGTCGAGCGCGCGCGCATAGTGCTCGGCGGCCTCCTCGTGCGCGAGCATCGTGGTCGCCTGCTCGCCGGCGCGCCACGCGTACGTGATCGCCTTCTCCGCGTCGTCGGGATCGGCGCCACGGGTGAAGTGGTAGGCGAGCTCGGGCAGATACCGCTCGCGCCGGCGCCCCTGCATCGCTTCGATCGCCTCTCCGACCCGCTTGTGGATCCGGGCCCGCCGCGGCGCCGGACATGCTCTCGTACAGCGTCTCCCGGATCAGCGCGTGGCTGAACAGGTAGCTCCCGGGCTTCTCGTCCGACTCCACCAGCAGCACGGCGACGAGCGCCTCGTCGAGCGCGGCCAGGAACTCGTCCTCGCCGAGCACGACCACGCGCTCGAGCAGCGCCGCGTCGACGTCACGGCCGATCACGGCGGCGACACGCAGGAGCTCCGCGGCCGGCGCATCGAGCCGTCCGAGCCGGAACGCGATCACCTGCTTGACGCCCTCGGGCAGCCCGAACCGCTGGAGCTCGGTGGCGCTGGCGCTCCCGACCTGTACTCCGGCCTCGATCAGGTGCCGGATCATCTCCTCGACGAAGAACGGGTTGCCCTCGGTCTCCTCGTACAGCGCCCGCGCGAACCCACGCGCAGGGCTCTCCCCCGCCCGCACGCGCACGAGCTCGGCGGTCTCGGACTCGCTGAGTCCCCTGATGTCGAGCTGCGAGGCGAGCCGGTCCCGGCGAAGCTCCCCGAGCGCGCTCGTGAACGTGTCGCCGCGGCGCTCGGCGGCGCGGTATGCGCCGAGGATCAACAGTCGCGCCGGGTTCGTGGCCCGGGCGAGGTGGCGCAGCAGCAGCAGCGTCGGACGGTCGGCCCACTGGAGGTCGTCGAGCACGAGCAGCACCGGCGCCGACCGCGACAGCTCGGTCAGCAGCCCGACGACGGCCTCGAACAACCGGTAGCGCTCGGTCTCGGGCTCGTCCTGCGTCGGCGGCGGAAGGTCGGGGACGCGCCGGCGCAGCTCGGGGATCAGCCGCGCGAGCTCGGACCCGTACTCGCGCGTCCTAGCCCGAAGGTCGGCGAGCTGGGCGTTCATCGCCCAATGCCGGAGCGCCTCGAGGAACGGCTGGTAGGGGACCACGGTCTCGCGCGGCGAGCGGCCGGCGAGCACGATCGCGCCCGCGTCGTGGACCCGCCGCGCGAGCTCGGCGCTCAGCGTCGTCTTGCCGATCCCGGCATCGCCGGCGAGCAGCACGATCCGGCCGCTCTGCGCCTCCGGACCACCGTCGACGGCCGCGACCACAGACGAGCCCGCGCCACCACCACCGCAGGCCCAGTCCCACCGCGCCTCGAGATCCGCCATCTCCTGCGCGCGCCCGATCAGCGGCCCCTGCGCGCGGTGGCGCAGCTCCGCCGGCAGCGGGATCGACGACGGTCCCCGACTCGGATCCCCGCCCGCTCCGCCCCGATCGCCGTCGCGCCCATCGCCGGTCCGATCCTGCGGGCGAAGCAATCGCTCGTGCGCGGCGATCGCCTCGGGCGACGGGCTCGTGCCGAGCTCGTCGCGGAGCAGCGTCCTCAGCCCGTCGAACACACGCAGCGCCTCGGCGACGTTGCCACGCGCGGCCAGCGCCTCCATCAGCAGCACATAGCCGGACTCGCGGTACGGCTCGGCCTCGATCAGGGTCCGGGCCGCCCGCTCGGCCGACTGCAGCTGCGTGCCGCCCATCACCAGGCCGGCGCGACCGATCACCTCGAGGGCCTGCTGGCGCACGTCCTCGAGCTCGCGGCGGGGGGCCTCGAGCCAGGTCGCCTGCGCACCCGGGAGCAGGCCGCGGCTGGCGATGTTGAGCGGCACCTGCGCCAGCGCCCAGGCGCGGCGCCCGTCGCCCCGCTCGAGCGCGTCGATCGCGCGCGCAACCTCGGCCGCGGCCGCCTCGACGTCGATCCAGACCGGCTCGGGGAGCGCCAGGATCAGCTCGTCGCGCCCGGCGAGCGTCGAGGACCCGAGCGAGGAGCGCAGTCGCGAGAGCAGCGTCCGCAGCGCCGCGTCCTGCGAGACCGGCGGCTGATCGGGCCACAGCGCATCGATCAGCTCATCGCGACCGACGTGCCGCGCGCGGTTGAGCACGAGGTACGCGAGCAGCAACGGGACCTGCCGGCCGCGCAGCCGCTCGGAAAGTTGCACGCCGTCGATCTCCACGGACAAGCGTCCACAGAGCTGGATCCGAGTCATCTCGAGAGCGAGCTCAGCCTGCGGCAACGTTCTGGAAACGTATCGACAACGCCGAGGCTGCATCGTGCCCGAGCAGTGAGCACCGAAGTTTCAAGCAGCGACGCCCTCGGCGGGGCGCGACTAGAGGTGTCCGAAGACCATGTTGACCACGGCCTCACGACCAGAATCGACGGAAGTCACCGGCGCATTGCCCACTGCGAGTGCGGGGCGCTACTCGCAGGAGACAACGAGCATGAGCTCTTCCAAGCGGCTCAAAGGCACCTCGCACACCACCATCCGCAGCTCCTGGGGGCGCTGGGGCCTGGAATGGTGAGTCAAATGGCCGAGGACGTCGGGGGGCAAGAGACTTTCGGGGCCCCCGGGGGCATGCACCTGGGGGCGGGCGGTGTGCAGACCACCGCCCGCCCACGGGTTCCTTAGAAGCCGTTGACGGGCTAACTGGCGCACGGCTGGGTCGACACCGGGTGCGTGCGCGACTCAGAAGCCGCCAGCTGAGCGGCCACGAGCGAGTTCGGGACCGCGAAGCCGCCCTGGCCGCCGGTTGACCCGGTGATCGCCGCGAACACCGTCGCGACCACGTGTCCGGCCCGGTCGATCATCGGGCCGCCCGAGTTGCCCGGACGGACGCGCCCGCGGAGCGCGGCGATGCTCCGCGTCACGGGCCCGTTGCCGTACGCGTCCTCGGTGTTCACCGTCTCGGTCTGGCCGATGCGTCCCGGCTCGACGTCGAACGGGCCGTCGAGCGGGTAGCCGAGGATCGCCGCGGCCGTGCCCGCGGGCGTGTCATGGGCCAGCTTCAGCGCCGGCTGCTGCAGCCCGGGCACGCGCAGCATGGCGATGTCGTCGTGGGGGTCGAAGTCGATCACGTCCGCGTTGAGGTCCGGCGGGTTGCCGCCGATCTGGACGGTCGTGTCGGACTCGCCGGCGACGACGTGCGCGTTCGTGACGACGATGCCGGGTGCCGCCACCCAGCCGCTCCCCTCGATTCCGAGACCGCACGCGGTACCGAGGACCTTGACCACGCTCCGGGCGGCGCCCTTGACGCCGCGCGTGGCGAGGATCCCTCGGGTCGGGGCCGGCACGTCCGCTTCCGGACCGCGGACCGAAGGCAGCGGGTCGATGTGCGAGAGCGCGTGCAGTAACGGCCCCGACGGCGGGAGGATCCCGTTGAGCTCCTTGAGGATCGCCGAGCGCTGGATGTCGGTTCGCAGCACCGGCGAGCCGGCCGACTGGAGCGCGACGGCGCCGACGATCCAGGCGATCCCGAGCGCGACCGCGGAGGTCAGGATCGCGCCGAATACCCCGTCGAGCATGCGCAGCCCCGGCAGCCGCAGGAACATGCGGGCCCGCGCCCCGAGTCCCTGCAGCCCGCTCGCGAGGACCGCGCCGGCGAGCAGCGCGCCGAGCAGCCCGAGCAGCGGCGCGTACTGCGAGTGCGACCCGTGCGGCAGGACGAGCGGCGCGAGGTGGCTCCCGAGGAACGCCCCGAGGCCGAAGCCGAGCAGCGACAGCGCTCCGACGATGAAGCCCTGTGCGTAGCCGTAGAGCGCGAGCAGCACGGTGAACGCAACGATCAGCCAGTCGACTTCCGTCACTGACTGGAGGTTATTCCGAGCGTTGCCCTACCGTTCCAGGTGAGGTGGCACAAGGGGTTTTGAGAGGTGGCGTATCGGCGAGGGGTCCGAAGTCCCGTCGCCGGCGCCGCTTATGGCGACGCCGGCTGAGGTTGCTCATGCCCGTGGCGGTGCTCGTGGTGATCGGGGTCGGGGTGGTGCTCGTGGTCCGCGCCGCGTCCGGCCGCTCGGAGCGGCGCCTGGTCACGAACTACGTGCAGGCGTGGGCCGCCGGCGACTACGCCCACATGTACTCGCTGCTCGACCCGGCTTCGAAGGCGAGCATGAGCGAGGGACGGTTCGCTGCCGCGTACCGGCGGGACGCGAGCACGGCGACGGTCCAGAAGCTGGTCGACGAGCACGTCGGCCGGCGCCGGGCACAGTTCATACCGGTGCAGATGCTCGTGTTCACGCGGTTGTTCGGGGAGCTTCGGGAGACGCTCGAGGTGCCGCTGACCGGCAGCGGCTCGAGCGCCACCGTCCACTTCACGGGAAGCCTCCTGTTCCCCGGGCTCCAGGCGCACGAGCGGCTCATCCGTCACCTGGCGCTCCCGCCCCGGGCGACGCTGTTCGCCGCCGACGGCACGCCGCTCGCCGAGGGACCCGACCGCACCTCGCCGATCTCCGACGTCGCATCACAGGTCGTCGGCACGCTTGGCCCGATCGCACCGGCCGACGCGGCCACGTACACGGCGGAGGGCTATCCAGCCAAGACGAAGGTCGGCATCGACGGCCTCGAGCGCGCGTTCCAGACCCAGCTCGCGGGGACCCCTGGAGGGGCTCTGCTCGCCGGCAAGCGGACGCTGGCGCGCACCGCCCCCGTGCCGGGTCACGACGTCACCACGACGATCGAGCCGTCGCTCGAGCGCGCCGCGGTCGCGGCGCTCGGCAATAACTACGCCGGGATCGTCGCGATGGACCCTCGCACCGGCGGACTGCTCGCGGTTGCCGGGATCGCTTACTCCGCGCCCCAGCCGCCGGGGTCGACGATGAAGATCATCACCTCGACCGGGGCGCTCGGGGCCGGGATCGTGAAGCTGACCGACGTCTTTCCGTACAGCACCGAGGCGACACTCGACGGCTACACCCTGCACAACGCCAGCGGGGAAGACTGCGGCGGCACGCTCCTGAACGCGTTCGCGGTGTCGTGCAACTCGGTGTTCGCGCCACTCGGCGCGCGGCTCGGCGGGAAGCGGCTGCTCTCCACCGCCGAGCGGTTCGGCTTCAACCAGGCCCCGACGATCCCGGGCGCAGCCGAGAGCTCGATCCCGCCGGCGAGCCTGAGCAGCGACCTCGAGGTCGGCTCCTCGGCGATCGGCCAGGGCGAGGTCCTCGCGACCCCGCTCGAGATGACCGACGTCGGCGCGACGATCGCGATGGGAGGCCGCCGTCCGGTGCCCACGCTCGAGGCCCACCAGCCGCCCCGGTTCGTGCGGGTCACGAGCGGCCACGTCGCCGGCCTCGTCCAGCGCATGATGGTGGCGGTAGTCGACTACGGCACCGGCACCGCAGCCGCGATCCCGGGCGTGACGGTCGCTGGCAAGACCGGCACCGCCGAGCTCGCCAACACCACGACCTCCAGCGGTGGGAGCGTCAGCAACGCCAACCAGCTGACCGACGCCTGGTTCGTCGGCTACGCGCCGGTGGGAAAGCCGCGGATCGTCGTCGGGGCGTTGTTCCCGAACCAGGGCGCCGGCGGGCAGACGGCCGCGCCGGCGGTCCGCGACGTGCTCGTCGCAGGCCTCGAGCAGCACTGACCGCCCACAGCCCCGTCCCGCGACCGGCCGCGCCGCTGGCCGGGGACGCCACCCGATTTCAGGAGTTGAGCGAGATCGTCGCCGGCACGCCGCTCGGCGGGAATATGTGAAGCGTCAGCGGGCGGTTCGAGTACACCGACGTCGGCAGCTTGAACAGGAGCAGCCCGCCCTGCGTCGGGCCGAAGCTCGCGGTCGTGTTCGGCTCCGGCTCGATCGCCGTGGGCGCGAGGATCTGCTGGGTCCACGCGTACGCGTTGAGCTCAGCATTGATCGGGATCGGGTGGAACACATCCCCGGTGGTGTCGATGATCGTGAACTTGTCCGCGGTCGGGTGGGGCACATCCGTCTGGTTCTTGGCCCACAGGAACACGCCGAACCAGAGCTGGCTGGGGGTCAGCGTGCCCTGGCCCGCAGGCAATCCCGTCGAGGTACTGACTATCCTCGACCGCGTACTGGTTCAGCTGCCGTGAGATCTGGAGCTGATAGGTGATCGGCCCCGCGTCGACGTACACGCCGTCGTTCTCGGAGCTCGACGGCTGCGACTCCTGGCCGCATGCCCCGACCCCGACGGCCAGCGCCAGGGCACAGACGAGAATCCAGACGCGACGAGCTCTCACGGGGGCGGAAGTTTAGTCGCGGCGCCGCATGACGGGTTCAGCCGCCGGCGATCGAGGCCCGGTGACCACGCTCGCGATTCTCCTCGAGGATCGTCCGCAGCCGGCGGATCGACTTCGCGGTCTGGCGGTGTGCCCAGAGCCTGCCGCCGAACGTCTCCATCAGACGGTCCGACAGCATCACCGGGACGGTCTCGAGCGTGTACTCGAGACGGGTGCTGCCGCTCGGCGCCGGGCGACAGCGTGTACGTGCCGACCATCCGGATGCGGTTGTACTTGCCGCCGCGGCCGCGCTCGACGATCCGGTGCGGCGCCTCGACCTCGGCGAACGTCATGTCCCCCCAAGCGAACCGGTTGAACGGCGCCTTCATCCGGAAACGCGCGCCGGCGCCCGTCCCGAACGAGTTCTCACGCGTCAGACGCCAATCGACCAGATAGTGATCGGTGAACTCCGGATGGTTGGCGATGTCGGCGAGGTACTCGAACACCTCCTCGCGGGGCTTCGAGATCGTCGAGGACACGGTGAACGGACTCCACGGCAGGGGATTCTAGGTTTGACGACGATCGAAGGCGTCGCCGCTAGGCGGCGCGGTGGTCCGTCAGCTTCATCGTGTGCCCGAACTCCGGCCCATGGACGGTGCGCGAGTCCCGCGGCGGATCCGGCTCGAACGCACGGCACAGCTCGCAAAACAGCGAACCTTGTCCGTTTACATACACAGTTTCTCCAACCAGCGGCGTTCTGTTGCACCCGCAGCACCGTTCCTGAATGGCGTCCCGACGTCCCACTCCCTCCCTCAGAAGCGCGAGCTCGAGCTCCGGCGTGCCGTTGTCAGATGGCTGCACAGCCGGTGTTTTCGGCGCTGCTCGGGGGGTTCCTGCCGGCCTCATGGTTGCGTTTGATAAACGCTCCGGAGCCGCTCCATCATCCGTCCAGAGGCCTCGTTGGGGCTTTGACTCGGGGGATATGATGAGTCGACCGGCTTGTCCAAGTCGGCGATTTCGTCGGATTTACAACGAAAAAGGCGGCTTAATGAAAGCTTGGATGTCGGGCAATGTCGCGGGGACCGGAACATTTCGATGCACGGATTGCGACTACCCCGTGTCGCTCGACGCGGTTGACGAGCTGCCGACCTGCCCGAACTGTGGCGGGAGGGAGTTCGTCCGGGCTTCTCTGTTCACGACCGCCCAGACGAGCGTGCTCGAGGTCGCGGCCGACGACGACGATCAGAGCTGGCTCGACGAGATCCGCGAGTCGCTGAGCGAGCCGGGCCAGTACCTCGCGTACCGGACCGAGGGCGAGAGCCGGGTGGCGTACGCGCTCGCAGCGCGAGTGGACCCGGATCGGCCGCAGCCTCGCCGCGGACATCCGCTTCGACGATCCGACGGTGTCGCGCCGCCACGCGCTGATCGTGCGCCAGCCGGACGGCCTGCGCGTGCTCGACGACCGCAGCCTCAACGGCGTGTTCGTCAACGGCGAGCGCGTCGAGTGGAGCACGCTGGCGGACGGCGACGAGGTCGTGATCGGCCGCCACCACCTTCATTTCGTCGACGTACCGGTCGTCTCGGGCATGCGCTTCAGCCACGCCTCCGACCACGGCGCGGCTGCGCAGACCGGCTGATCCGGGCCTCACAGGTTATGTCGACCGGCGGCTTGGCCGCTGGCCTATAGTGGCGCGGGCGATGGCGGCGATTGTCTCGGTTCTCTCACAGAAGGGCGGCACCGGCAAAACCACGGCGGTGCGGACCCTGACGGACGTGTTCCGTCGGGTCGATCTGCGCGTGCTCGCGATCGATCTCGACCCGCAGGGCAACCTGTCGGATTACCTCGACGTCGATCCGGACGCCTCCCCGACGATCGGCGACGTCCTCGCCGGCCGGGCGAAGGCGCGTGCGGCGGTGCACGACGGGATCATTCCCGCCAACCTCGGCCTCGCCGAGGCCGAGCTTGCACTCGGCGGCAAGATGGGCCGGGAACTCGCGCTCAAGAAGGCGCTGCGCGAGCTCAGGGACGACTACGACCTGATCATGATCGACTGCCCGCCGGCGCTCGGCCTGCTCACTGTCAACGCGCTCGTCGCCTCCAACCACGCGCTGATCTCGGCCGAGGCGCAGTACTTCTCCCTCCAGGGCGTCGAGCAGGCGCTCGAGGTGATCGAGCTGGCCCGCGAGAATCTCAACCCAGACCTCGAGTGGCTCGGGGTGATGCTGAACATCGCCGACATGCGCACGCGCCACTCGCGCGAGGCGTTCGACTCCCTGCGCCAGCACTTTGCCGACAAGCTTCTCGACACGACGATCCGCGCCTCGATCGCGTACGCCGAGTCGGCCGAGCGCGCCGTCTCGATCCTCGACTACCGGCCCGACCTCGCGGCCGACTACCTGACGGTCGCCGAGGAGCTGCTGCGCCGGCTCGGTCTCGAGTCCGCGCGCCGGCGCGCCGCCTCGCTGGCCGGCGGCGTGCGGGTTTCTTAGGGGCTTCGCTCCGCTCAGCGTCCGCGGGCCGCGCAACCCCGTCCGGACGGGGTTGCACGGCCCCATGGATGCCGCGTCAGCGGCCCATCACACCGAGCGCTGGTAGCTCTGGACCGTAGACGCCGCTAGAGCGAGCGCACGTCGGCGCCCTCTGGCTCGAACCCGGCCCGCATCACGGTCGCCCACCCCTTGGTCTCCCACCGGAGCGCATCGACCACGGACCCAGTCTGGTCATACCGGCACCACACGAGCACGGTCGGCCCGGCGCCTGAGATCGTCGCGCCGAGCGCCCCGAGGCTCGGGGCGCGCTCGAGCAGCTCGGCCGAGCGCGGGTACAGATGGGCCCGGTGCGGCTGATGCAGCCGGTCCCGCAGGCCGGCGGAGATCAGATCCCAGTCGCTGGTCGCGAGGCCGAGCATCAGCATCGCTGCGTGGGAGATGTTGAACACGGCGGACTCGATCGGCACGGTCGCCGGCAACGCGTCACGTGCCTCCTCGGTCGGCGGTCCCTCGTCTGGCACGACGAGCACGGCCTCGAGCCCGAGCGGCGGGTCGAACCGGTGTGCCTCGGCGCCGTTGCAGACCACGAACCCGCCCTCGAGCGCCGCGCCGACGTTGTCGGGATGACCTTCGAGCTCGGCGGCGAGCGCGAACACGTCAGCGTCGAGCTCGAACAGGTGGTCGGCGGCCATCAGCCCCGCGACCACGGCCGCGGCGCTCGACCCGAGCCCGCCCGACAGCGGGATGTCCGACGCGATCCGGAACTCGAACGCGTCCGCGGGATGGAGCCGCTCGAACGCTTTGACCACGAGGTTGTCGCGGTCGCGGCGAATGTCGAGGTCGGTCTTCACCGCGAACGCCCCGGTCTCCACGACCTCGAGCTCGAGGTGCAGCGCGAGCGCCGCCGCGAGCACGTCGAACCCGGGTCCGAGGTTGGCAGAGGAGGCGGGAACGCGGACCAGCCGCCGCCGCGCGAGCGTCATCGCGCTCGCCGTCCCCGCGCGTGGACGAGCCTCACCCGAGTACCGCACGTTCGATCGCCCCCAGCTCGGGCTCGCACGGCACGACCGCGCCGGCGTACTCGAGCGCGGTCTGTGGATCCTTGAGTCCGTGGCCGGTGAGCACGCACACCACGCGGCGCACCCCCTCGCCGGCGCCGTGGGTGAGCAGCCCGGCCACGCTCGCGGCCGACGCCGGCTCGCAGAACACGCCCTCGCTCGCGGCCAGGAAGCGGTAGGCGATCAGGATCTCGGCGTCGGTGACCGCCTTGACCGCGCCACCCGATGCGGTCATCGCGTTCATCGCCTCCTCCCAGCGCGCCGGGTTGCCGATCCGGATCGCGCTCGCGATCGTCTCGGGATGCTCGACCGGCTTGCCGAGGACGAGCGGCGCGGCTCCCGCGGCCTGAAATCCGCACATCCGGGGTCGCCGGCCGTCCTCCTGGAAGCCCTTCCAGTACGCGGTGATGTTGCCGGCGTTGCCGACGGGGATGCAGAGCGCGTCGAGCTCGCCGGCGAGCTGCTCGGAGACCTCGAATGCCGCCGTCTTCTGCCCCTCGATCCTGAACTCGTTGACCGAGTTCACGAGCGAGATCGGGTGGCGCTGGACCACCTCCCGGACCAGCTTCAGGGCTTCGTCGAAGTTGCCGCGCAGCGCGACCACTCTCGCCCCGTGCATCAGCGCCTGCGCGAGCTTGCCGGTGGCGATCTTGCCTTCGGGCACGATCACCGCGCATCTCAGCCCCGCCCGGGCGGAATAGGCCGCGGCGGACGCTGCGGTGTTGCCCGTCGAGGCGCAGATCACCGCCTGGGCGCCCTCGCGGACGGCCGCCGACACCGCGCACGTCATCCCGCGGTCCTTGAACGAACCGGTCGGGTTCGCGCCCTCGAGCTTCAGCCACACCTCCACGCCGGCGCTCTCGGACAGTCGCTCGGCGAGCACGAGCGGGGTCGACCCCTCCTCGAGCGAGATCACCGGGTCGGTGCCGGCGAACGGCAGGCGTTCTCGATAGCGCTCGATGATCCCCGGCATCAGCGGGAGCATGTCAGAGCGGGCGCGGCGCCGGCCGGTAGGGACGGCGGACCGCGTCGCGCTAGGAGAGCTCGAGCACGACCTTGCCGGTCGCGCCGCGGCTGTCGAGCAGCTCGAGCGCGTCGGCGGCCTGATCGAGCGGGAACCGCGCGCCGACGACCGGGCGGACGAAGCCGCCCTGGATCAGCCGGTCGATCGCGTCGCCGATCTCCCGGTTGAGCTCCGGCTTGGGAACCACGAAGTTGCCCCAGCCGGCGCCGATCACCTCTGTGTTGGCGAGCAGCAGCCGGTTGACCCTGACCTCGGGGATCGACCCGCCCGTGAAGCCGACCACGACGACGCGGCCGCCCTCCTTGCAGCGAGCGCAGGCTGTCGGTGAACCGGTCGCCGCCGACCGGGTCGATCACGAGGTCGACCCCGCCGCCCGAGAGCTCCTTGGCCTCATCCTTCCACGGCCCGTCGCTCCGGACGACCTCGTCGGCGCCGGCGTCGCGCGCCACCCGCTCCTTCTCATCGGTCGAGACGACCGCGATCGTCCGCGCGCCGAGCCCCTTGGCGATCTGGAGCGTGGCGGTGCCGACCCCGCCGGCGGCGCCGTGGACGAGCACGGTCTCGCCCTCTTCGAAGCGGCCGCGGGTCACCAGCGAGAAGTAGGCCGTGTGGTAGTTGAGGATCAGCGCCGCGCCCTGCGCGAAGTCGAGCTCGTCGGGCAGCTCGAACACGAAGAACGCCGGCGCCACCGCGACCTCGGCCCAGCCGCCGAGCATGCAGAACGCGGCCACGCGGTCGCCGGCGCGCACGCCGGCGCCGTCGGGCGCCGAGCGGACCACCCCGCCGACCTCGGCTACCGGGCGTGAACGGCACATCCGGCTTGACCTGGTACTTGCCGCGGGTCTGAAGTACCTCGGGAAACGAGACGCCGGCGGCGCGGACGTCGACGATCACGCCCTCGCCCGGGGTCAGCGGGATGCGAGGGCTCGGGCTCGGGTACGTCCTGACGCGCAGCGCCGTCCGCGGGCCGGTGAGCTCGACGATCTGGACCGCCTTCATGTGTCGCGGCACTGGGGGGGGGAGTGCGTGCGCTCGCGACCGGCTTAGCCGAACTCCTCCTCGATCACCCGGATCGCGCGCGGTGGCGAGCGCAGCACGTCGAGCGCCGCCATCTCGTCCACCGCCGCGCTGAACCGAGACTCGAGCACCGGGTGGACGACCATCACGAGCCGCGCCTGCGCGCCGAGGCCGCGCTGCACGACCGACTTGACCGACACGTCCTGGTGGGCGAGCACCTGGGCGATCCGGGCCAGCACGCCCGATTCGTCGGCGACGTCCAGGTGCAGATAGAACGCCGAGATCGACGTCCTGCACGATCGGCAGGACGCGGCTCGTCGGCGGCGTCGACGCCGGCGGGATCATCGCGGAGATCACGTCCCCGAGCACGGCGCTCGCGGTCTGCGGCCCGCCGGCGCCGGGCCCCGACATCGTGATCTCGGTGATCGCCTCGGACTCGACCGTGACCGCGTTGAACGGCCCGCTCACCGACGCCAGCGGGTGGCGCGGGTACAGGAACGCCGGATGGACGCGGACCGACAGGCCGTCGCCGATCCGCTCCGCCGTGCCGATCAGCTTCAGCTGGAGCCCGAGCTCGTGGGCGTACTCGAGGTCGTCGGGCTGGATGTGCTCGATCCCCTCGTAGCGGACCTGGTCGAGATGCACCGGAGTGTCGAACGCCAGCCGCGCGAGGATCGCCATCTTTGCCGCGGCGTCGCGGCCGTCGACGTCCTCGGACGGATCGGCCTCGGCGTATCCGAGCCGCTGCGCTTCGGCGAGCGCCTCCTCGAAGGTCATGCCGGTGCGCGCCATCTCGGTCAGGATGAAGTTCGTGGTGCCGTTGACGATCCCGTGCACGCGGTCGATCGTTGCGCCCGCCAGCGACTCCTGGAGCACGCGGATGACCGGAATCACGCCGGCGACGGCGCCCTCGAACCGCAGCTGCACCCCGTGTGCGCGCGCGGCGTCCCACAGCTCCTCGCCGTGCTGGGACAGCAGCTGCTTGTTGGCGGTGACGACGTGACGCCCGCCCTCCATCGCCCGCAGCAAATAAGATCGCGCGGGCTCGATCCCGCCCATCAGCTCGACGATCAGATCTGAGGACTCGAGGATCTCATCGAACGATCCGGACCGACGCGTCATCACGCCGGACAACTCCGGCCGCAAACCGGTCAACCGCTCGATCCGGGCAGCTTGCTTGGGCAGCAGATCGGCGAACGCCGACCCCACGGTGCCGTGCCCGAGCAGCCCGACGCGAAAAACGCCGTCAGCGGACGTCACGGGCGGCCAGGTCCTCGTAGCTCTCGCGGCGAACGACCACGCGGGCCTCGCCCTCACGGCAGAAGATCACCGGCGGCCGGGGGACGCCGTTGTAGTTGTTGGCCAGCGAGTAGCCGTAGGCGCCGGTCACGGGCGTCGCGATCACGTCGCCGGGCGCGGGATCGGCCAGCCAAGCGTCGCGCACGATCACGTCGCCGGACTCGCAATGCTTGCCGGCGATCACGCACTGCTCGCCGGCGCTGGCCAGTGGCCGGTCGGCGACGAGCGCCTCGTACCGCGCCCCGTACAGCATCGGGCGCAGGTTGTCCGACATGCCGCCGTCGACCGCGACCCAGGTCGAGACGTTCCGCTTGACGGTCTGCACCGTGTACAGCGTGACCGCGGAGTTCGCGACGAGCGCCCGCCCGGGCTCGAGCAGCAGCCGCTTGTCCGCCCCCAGCTCCGAGTGCACCGTGCTCACGATCGCCTCCACGTAGTCCGCGACCACCGGCGGCTGGACCGCTGACGTGTACGCCACCCCGAGGCCGCCGCCGACGTTGTACACCGGAAAATCGCCGAGCGACGCGACCGCCCGCACCGCCGCGCGGAACGGCTCGAGCTCGAGCAGCTGTGAGCCGATGTGGAAGTGCAGCCCGACCAGATCGAGATGCGACGCGCCTGCCAGACGCGCCACCGCCGCGCGCGCCGCCTCGGGCGAGAAGCCGAACTTCGAGTCGGTCTGCCCGGTCGAGATCGCGTGATGGGTGTCGCCGGCAACACCCGGCGTGACCCGGATCAGCACCTCCTGCCGGCGGCCCCCGTCCGACGCCGTGACCCGCTCGAGCAGCTCGAGCTCTTGCAGCGAGTCGATCACGATGTGTCCCACGCCGGCGGCCCGCGCTTCCCGAAGCTCCGACTCCGATTTGGCGTTGCCGTGGAAGTAGATCCGCGCCGGGTCGAATCCACCGCGGAGCGCGAGGAACAGCTCCCCGCCCGAGGCCACGTCGCACGCCAGACCCTCGTCGGCGAGTAGCCGGTACACCGCGGTGCACGGGAACGCCTTGGAGGCGAACAGCACGTCGTAGTCGGCGTGGCGCGCACTAAGCGCGTCCACGAACGAACGCGCCCGGGCGCGGAGGTCGTCCTCGGCGACCACGTACGCCGGCGTTCCGAACTCGCGCGCGAGCTCGACCGCGTCGCACCCTCCGATCTCGAGCCGCCCGCGGTCGTTGACCCGCGACCCGAGCGGATACACGTGCGACAGCGTGGCGGTGGTGGCGCTCATCGGTCGGTCATGTTATGCACGCAGCGCACCTCGCACGACCCCCGCGTGGCCTCGGCGCGCCTGGCATGATCGGCGGGTGCCTCGGCCGCGGACCGTCACGCCAGAGCTCCCGACCGAGATCGGCGTCCACGACGGCCTTTCCTACTCGCTGTGGCTGCCGCAAGACGCCGGCACGACGGCTCGCCGGCGTGGTCGTGCTCCACGGCGCCGGCTCGTGCAAGGAGAACCATCACGACTTCGCCCGCGCCGCGATCGGCGCCGGCCTCGCCGCGATCGCGTTCGACCAGCGCGGGCACGGCGACAGCGAGGGGCCGATGGACGGCCGGGCGCTGGAAGACGTCGTCTCGATGGCGGCGCTGCTGCGCTCGCGGATGGGCGGCGACTCCACGACACGCCGACCCGCCCCTGCCGATCGCGCTGCGAGGCTCGAGCATGGGCGGCTACCTCGCGCTCGTGTCCGCGGCGGCAGCGAACGCCGCCGCGGTCGTCGCGATCTGCCCCGCGAGCGGCGAGGGCCTCCGACGCGGCCTCGCCAACGGGCGGTTCACGTTCGAACGCCGACCGCCCGCGCTCGACGAGTTCCTGGCCGCGCACGACGTCCAGCCGCGGCGGCGCGCGCGCTCGAGGTTCCGGTGCTGCTGCTCCACGCCGAGGGCGACGAGCAGGTTCCGGTCGAGCACTCGCGCGAGCTCGCGGCCGTGCTGCAGATCGCCCCGGAGCCGGCTGATCGCGCTCCCTGGCGGCCACCACCGGTCGATCCAGCACGACGCCGAGCTGCAGGCGGTCAGCCTCCGGTTCATCGAGCGGTCGGTCGGGTTTACCCCGTCGTAGGATCTGCGCGCCGGGAGCCCCGTGATCGCGGTCTGGCCGGCGCGGTTCAGTGCCCGAGGCCCGACACGATCCCGCCGAGCCCCTTGGTCACGCCGGTGACCGTCTGCGAGATCCCCGGAGCCCGCGCCCTTCACCGCGCCGCCCGCGGCCGGGCTGACGCCACCGACCGCGCCGGCGGCCGTGTTCGTCGTCTGCTGCACGACCGTTCCGACCTTGCCGCCCGTATCCGAGACGACGTTCCCGAGCGTGTTCGTCGCCTGCCCGAGCGTCTGCGTCACCTTTTGAACCGGCGTGGGCGGTGAGGCCGGCGTCGTGACTCCGCATCCGCAACCCGTCGAGCCGCCGGCTGGCCGGCGCCGCCACCGGCGCCGAGGTGCTCGCCGGCGAGCCGATCGTCCGCCGCGGCGGTCCGCCTGCCCGTGCCCGCGGCCGCCGTGCCCGCGACCCCGCGCCCCTGGTCCCGGCGCACCGGCGCCAGCGCGACCGCCGGAAGCCGCTCCCGCTGCAGGCGCCGCCGCGACGAACGCGAGCCGCCGCGCGGCGGGCGTGCCCGTGGAGGACGCCGGACGTGAGGAGATCACGACCTCGCCCGGGGAAGGCGCCGTCGCTACGTGAGGCCAGCCTCGAAAGGCCACGAGCGCGCTGGCTACGATGAACATGAGCGCGGCGCCGGCCAGCAGGGATCCGGTGGTGCCGAAGCCGGCGAGATATGCCCGAGCGGCACGCACCACTCCCCTATATCGGCCGCGAGCGCGGAAACCTTTAGCGATTTCCATGACTTCTCATATTCATAAAGACGGTTCAGGGATCAGTTACCCCGTCTGCCACCATTAAGAGCACTATGGCCAGCAATACCTCATTTGGTCGCGACACCGGACTCCAGGCCCGGATGCTGCTCACGATCTTCCTGCTCGGGCTCGTGTACGCGCTGCTGGTCGCGGTGCTGATCGCCTCCGGCGCCGGCGCGGTCACGATCGCGATCGTCGCCGCCGGGCTGTTCGCCGTCCAGCTGTTCACCTCCGACAAGATCGCGCTGGCTTCGATGGGCGCGCGCGTGGTGACGCCCGGAGGACGGCCCGAGGCGCCTCAGCTCCACGCGATCATCGATCGCCTGTGCGTCCAGGCCAACATCCCCAAGCCCCGCGTCGCGATCGCGCAGACGCCGATGCCCAACGCGTTCGCCGTCGGGCGCTCGCCGAAGACCGCCACCGTGTGCGCCACGACCGGGATCCTCCAGCTGCTCGAGCCCGATCGAGCTCGAGGCGGTGCTCGGCCACGAGATCACCCACGTCGTGAACCGCGACGTGGTCGTGATGACGATCGCGAGCTTCTTCGCCTCGATCGCGGCGTTCATCACCCAGTTCGGGTTCTTGTTCGGCGGCGGCTTCGGCGGCAGCAACCGCAACAACAGCAACAACAACGGCTTCTTCGTCGTGATCCTGGTCTCCGCGGCGGTCTACGTGATCTCGTTCCTGCTGCTCCAGGCGCTCTCGCGCTACCGCGAGTTCGCCGCCGACCGCGGCTCGGCGATCATCACCGGCCGGCCGAGCGCCCTGATCAGCGCGCTGCTGAAGATCGACGGCGGCATGGCTCGGATCCCGCAGCGCGACCTGCGCGCCGCCTCGAGCGAGCTCGCCGCCTTCTACATCTTCCCGCCGAAGGCCAAGCAGGGCCTGACCAACCTGTTCTCGACCCACCCGCCGCTGACGGCGAGGATCGAGCGACTGGAGCGGCTCGAGGCTCAGCTCCAGGGCACCGCCTGATCTGACAGTGGGCTTTCTCGACGTCCTCATGGGCCGTCGCAAGCTGGCGCAGCCGGCGCCCGATCGGCTGTTTGCGATGAGCACCGCGTACGTGACGATGGAGACCTCGATGGGGCTCACCACGCGCGGGGCGGCCGCGATCGTGTTCCAGCCGCTCGCCACCGCCGACTTCGAGTCGATCGTCCACGACATGGAGGAGGTCGTCCGCGCCACCGCGTCCGACAGCGGGACGACCGTGACCAGCTCCGACGACAGCTACGGCTTCCGCTGGCTGGTGCTTCGCGGCAGCGACTTCGACGACCTCGTCGTCGGGATCAACGCGGTCAGCACCGCGCTCGAGGCCGGCGGCTACGGCGACCGCGTGCTGTGCGCGGTGTTCGGGTTCGACGACGAGCGTCGCAAGAAGCCGGTCTACTGGATCTACAACTACAAGCGCGGCGCGTTCTATCCGTTCGCGCCGGCCGCCGGCGGCGAGCAGCGCGACAACGAGCGCGAGCTCGTGCTCAAGGCCCAGATCGGCAAGGAGCTGCCGGTCGAGCAGGAGCTCGAGCGCTGGTTCCCGCTGTGGGGAACCCCGATCTGAGCAGCGTCGGCGCCTAGCGCTTTTTCAGCCGCCAGGCGACGAAGCCCACAGAACGATCACCGCCGCCGCCACCCCGAGCACGACCGGGTTCGGCAGCGACTCCTTCGTGCGCTCGACCCGCTCGCGGAGCGTGCGCCTTGACGTCGGTCTTCGCCGCCAGCGCCTCGACGGTGTCGCCGAGCTCGCGGCGGGTGGCCTCGATCTCCTCGCGGATCTGCTCGGGATCCTTGGCAGCCTCTATTGGCGCGCCGACTGTGCCCGGCTCTTCGCCCATTGCACGTCCTCCTTCACGCTCTCGGCCGCCTGTTCGGGCACCGGCGGAGTCGCCTGCGCCACCTTGCTCTTGCCCTGCAACGCGAGCACGCCCGCGACCGCCGCCAGCACCGCGGCGACGATCAGCGCGGCCAGCCACGCCGTCACCGCAGTCGCGAGCGCGAGCACCGCGGCCGCCGTCAGCGCGCCGAACCCGTAGAACCCGAACACGCCGGCGCCGCCGAACATGCCGACGCCGACCCCGGCGCGCTTGCCCTTGATCGCGAGCTCCGCCTTGGCCAGCTCCACCTCTTGTCTGGCCAGGCGGCTGCTCTGCTCGGACAGCTGCTTGACCAGCTCCGCAACCGACGGCTCCGAGGTCGTGCTCGACATGTCGGTCTCTCCCTCTCGCTCGAGCGCCGTCAGCGGTCGGAGTCGCTGCCGGCGCGTGTCCGCCGCGACTTGCTCGCGGTCGTCGACCTGCTCACGGTCCTCGACTTGCTCGCCCGGTCATCGATCGGTCCGCGCTCGGTCCCGTTCTCAGTCCGAGTCGTCGCGCATCAGCTCATCGTCCGCGAGACCCAGCTCGTGCGAGCGGGCGCTCTCCTCGTGCAGACGCGCCTCGGCGCGCTCGCGCTCGGCCACCGCGCCGTCGCCAGCGCGCGCGATGCTCGGCTTCGTCCGCGCGCCCGCTGCGCGTCTCCGCCGCCTCGCGGTGCTCGGTCACTGCCTGCTCCCGCCGCGACTCCAGCACGCGCTGACGCCGGCGCTCGGCCGCGATACGACGGCCTCGAGTCATCGCGAACAGCAACGCGCCCACGACGATAATCGCCACTACGACGATCACAACAATCACTACGGTCGACATCCTCTACCTCCTCGGGTCTTTCGAGGAGGCTTCCCGGTACCCGGCCGCCGAAACCGTCCGGCGTCGGACAGGCGGCGCGAACTCAGCCCGGGATCAGGCCCTCGCCTGAGAACTCCGCCCTGGCCTCGTCGAATGAGACGTCCGGGCGGCGGCAGGATCACATCCGAGGGCTCGAGCGTGTCCTCGGGCACGGGTGTGCCCTTGGTCCGAACGAACTCGAGCAGCTTCCCGAACGCGTCGTGGAAGTGCTGCTCGTCCTGGCCGTCGCACGCCGCAACGGCCTTGTTGTCGAGATCGTTGAGCGCCGGAACGTCGGCTTCGGCGACCTCGTACTGGCCCTCGGTGGCGATCCGGACGATCACGGGGCCTGCCCGGCGACGGCCCGGCGGGCTGCCTCCGTCGGCCGGCGCGCCGCCGGCGCCGAGCTCACCCGCCGAGCGGGGTGACCCGGATCCGAGCTCGGCCTTCATCTTGGCCAGCTCGGAGTCGACCTCGCTGGTGCTCGACAGCTGCCGGAGCTGACGGTCGATGTCGTCCTCGCCCCCGCCGAGCTGCGTCAGGTCCTCGAACGTGCCAGCCGCCTCGAGCTCCTGCACGGCGTCGGCGCGGGCCCTCATGTTCTCGGTCTTGTCGAGTGCGCGCTGCATCGCCAGACCGACATCGGCCATCTCCTCGCCCACGCCGGTCGCCGCCTCGGAGATCTTGACCTGGGCCTCGGCCGCCGAGTACTGGGCCTTGATGACCTCCTTGCGCGAGCGGAACTGCTCGATCTTCGCGCGCAGCTTCTGCTCGGAGGCGGTCATCTGCTCCTGCTGCTGCTCGAGCTGCGCGATCTGCGAGTCGAGCGACTGGAGCTCGGTCTGGGCGACGTTCTTGCGCTCGAGCGCGGTGCGGGCGAGCTCCTCGTTGCCGGCGGCCAGCGCTTGGCGTGCCTGCGTGTCGAGCTTCACCACCTGGTCGCGGAGCTTCTGCTCCTGGAGCTGCAGGCGCTTCTTCGAGGTGACGACGTCGGCGATTCCCTTCTTGACGTTCTGGAGCAGCTCGATCTGCTTCTGATAGCTGTACTCGAGCGTCTCCGAAGGGTCCTCCGCGCGGTCTAGGAGCTTCGAGATCTTCGCTTTGATGACGGTCGACATGCGCCCGGAAAGGCCCGGCATCGCATCCTCCTTGGCGTATTTCTGGACGAGCCCCTCAAGCGTAGCGGGGCGGAAGGTGCGGGCGCACGTTCCGGCGTACAGCCCGGCGGGGTGCCGCATCATGAATCCGGCGGTGCTCGTCATCAGCGGCCGCCACCGCGGGCCGGAGCCCGACGGCGGGTGGGGGTCGTCTTCGGCGGAGGTGTCGAACCGAATCCCGGCGATCTGGATGAACGCGTGCGCGGGATTCGTGTAGACCGTGATCCACCCGCCGAGGCCGTGGTGGCCCCAGGTCTCGAACTCGCTCGAGTCCATCGAGACCTTGAGCAGACCCGCGGCGTGCAGCACGTACGACACCGAGCCCGAGCAGTCGTAGGCGACGTCGTTCCACCGGCCGTGGCCGCCGCCCACCGCGTAGGGCTTGAACCGGATCCGGTCGCCGGCCCAGATCGCCTCCTGCACCTGGAGCGGGGCGTCCGCGGGGGCGTACGCGAGCCCGTTGATGATCTTGGCGGTGTCGCCCGGAACGGTCGGCCGCGGGAACGGAAGCGGCGGCGCTGCGCCGATGCCGGCCCCGCCGGAGGTCGCCGTCGCGCCCCCGGAAGACGATGTCGTTCCGCTCGTTCCGCTCGAGGCTCCGGTCCCGCTCGACGCGCCGGCGCTCGAAGCCCCGCCGGCCGCTGACGCCCCGCCGCCACCACTCGCGCCTGCGGCCGACCCGGCGGTCGCGGCGCTCGCCAGCGCAAGCGCGGCCAGGCTCGGAAGTATTAGGCGTGGTACCCGCAAAACTCTCTTTCGTGGGCCTGCGGGGTTAGCTGACGGGCTGGCGCTAAAAGAGCCTGCGCCTCCCGCGGGTTCACCGCGGGACTCGCCCCAAAAGAACTGGGTCCCCCGCTCCGCGGATTTCGTGGCCCGCGGATTCGGCGTCGCGGCAATATACCCATTGAGGAAGCACGAGGAACCTCCTCCCCCTGTCCGCGGCTCCTCTTTTTCCGCAAATTGCGGCTACACGCCGCACACGTCAGAGTGCGGCGATCGACGTTCGGGATCCGCTAACGTGCGGCCCGATGCGATGGACTGCGTGGATGCGATCGACTGCGTCGATCGCCGCGTGCCTGACGGTCGCCGGCTGCGGCGGCGCCACCACCCGGCTGATCGTGAAGACCACGACCACCGGCCAGAGCGCGGCGTCCCCGGCCGCCGGCATCGGCTTCCCGGTGCTCGCCACCAAGAACACCACGCGCGTGTCAGGCGTGGACCCGATCTCCAACGCGGCCGGCGTGGCGCTCGCGGTCTTCCCGTCGGCCACCGCCGGCACCCACCCGACCGCGGTGACGATCGCGCCCACCGACGATTGGGAGGCGGCGATCGCGGCGTCGGTGTTGATGGCGCCGCCGATCCGCGCGCCGATCCTCCTGTCCGGAAGCACTGCGCTCCCGCCGGCGACCACCAACGCGCTCAACCTGCTCGCGCCGACGGGCGCCGGTCAGGCCGCCGGCGCGCGGGTTATCCGGATCGGCGACGTCCCCGCGGTCAAGGGCCTGCGGAGCGCCGCGATCACCGGGAACGGACCGTACGCGCTCGCCGCCGCGATCGACAAGTTCGCGAGCGCTGCCGCCGGCAAGCCCAGCCCGGACGTCGTGATCGCCTCGGCCGACGGACCCGGCGTACGCGATGCCCGCAGCCGGCTGGGCCGCCGAGAGCGGCGATCCGATCCTGTTCGTGAACTCCACCGGGATCCCGGCGCCGACTGCAGCAGGCGCTCCAGTCCGACCAGATGCCCCACATCTACGTGCTCGGCCCGCCGAGCGTGATCCCCGACACGATCCTCACCCAGCTCCAGAAGTACGGGACGGTCGCCCGGGTGGGAGCGCAGGACCCGGCGGCGAATTCCGTGGCGTTCGCCGTGTATCGCGATCCGCCATGCCCCGCCAACCAGCCCTGCGCCCATGTTCCGGGCAGCTTCGGCTGGGCGATGCGCAGCCCCGGCCACGGCTACACGCTGCTCAACGCCACCCAGCCCGCTCGATGCCGCCGCGTCGGCCGCGCTGTCGTCCAGCGGCAGCTACGGGCCGCAGCTGCTCGTGGACACCGCGGACGTGCTCCCGCAGTCGGTCCTGAACTTCTTCCTGGACTACGCGACGCCCGGCTACACCGCCGAGGGCCCGACGGCCGCGGTCTACAACCACGGCTGGGTGATCGGCGACCCGAGCACGATCTCGGTGGCCGTCCAGGCCGAGATGGATAGCCTTCTGGAAGTGGTACCGCAGAAATGAGCCAAGCTGAGCATCCAGATCGGCTGCGCCCGGGCCGCGAGGTGACCGTCGAGGACGTTCGTCAGCTGATGGGCGCCTCGACCCCGCACTTCGCGCTGCAGCTGCGCGAGCGGATCCAGGCGCTGATCCGCGGTCTCCCAGCCGACCATCCCGCCCGCGTCGAGGGCGAGCGCGAGATCGCGCGGCTCAACCGGATCGCGTTCTCGGGCGAGGTCCGCGGACACCAGGCCGAGCCGGGCCTCACGCCGCTGCCCAGCGTGACCGCGTCCGAACCGACCGCGGCCGACGTGACCGCGGCCGACGTGCCGCGGGCGACGCCGGCCACTGAGGACGTCGTGAACGCAGCAAGGTCCGTCTCGGTGATCGGCCTCGGGCGCGTGGGGCTGCCGCTGGCTCTGTGCTTCGCCGACCGGGGCCTGCGCGTGCTCGGCGTCGACCACGACCAGGCGATCCTCGCGTCGCTCCGCGCCGGCCGGATGCCGTTCACCGAGTCCGGGACGCAGGAGACTGCTCGAGCGCGTGCTCGCGAGCGGGCGGCTCGAGCTCGCCGAGCGCGCCGTCGACGCCGCCCGGGCCGACGACATCGTGATCACGATCGGGACGCCGTCGTTCTCGCACATCGAGAGCGACCTGCGCCAGGTGCGCGCCGCGCTCGACGACCTGCTCCCGATGCTCCGCCCCGGCCACGCCCTGATCCTGCGCTCGACGATCGCGCCCGGGACCACCGAGTTCGTCGCGGGCTACCTCGAGAAGCGGCGTGCGCTCCGTGTTGGCGAGGACGTATTCGTCGCGCACGCGCCCGAGCGGATCGCGGCGGGACGGTTCTCGCAGGAGATCTCGACGCTCCCGTGCATCGTCGGCGGCGTCGACGAGGCGTCGACCGAGCGAGCTGCGAGCACGTTCTCGGTGTTCGGCGCCCCGATCGTCAAGACCACGCCGGTCCAGGCCGAGCTCGCCAAGATCTGGACGAACATCCTTCGCTACACGACGTTCGCGCTGCCGAACCTGCTGATGATGGACTGCGAGCGGTACGGCGCCAACGTGTTCGACGTGATCGACCTGATCAACCGCGACTACCCCCGGGGCGGGATCGCGCAGCCGGGCATGACCGCCGGCACGTGCCTGCGCAAGGATTTCGCGTTCTCCGAGGAGCGCTCGGCCGCGCCGGGGATGCTGCTCGCCGTCTCGCGCGTGAACGAGTCCGTGCCGCTGTTCCTCGTCGAGGGGATCAAGCGCCGGCTCGGAAGCCTCGCGTCGCGCAGGGTCGCTGTGCTGGGGCTGACCTTCAAGCGCGACACCGACGACGAGCGCGACTCGCTGTCGCCGAAGCTGATCAGGCTGCTGGAGCGCGAGCTCGCCGACGTCGCCGTGTGCGATCCGCACGCCCCGTCGCCCACCCAGCCGCTCGACCAGGCCATCCAGGAAGCCGATGTCGTGATCGTGGCCACCAACCATTCGGCGTTCGAGGGCGGCGCCGTGCTCGACGAGATCCTCGCCGGAGCCTCCGGAGACTGTCTCCTGGTCGATCCGTGGAACGCGCTCGGGACCGGCCAGGTGTTCGTGTACGGGGCTGAGACCGCAGCGATGCTGAGGCCTGCTGACGAGGTTCGCGCGTCCGGGAGCACCCGATCGAGATGACCCGCGTGCTCGTCACCGGCGGTGCCGGGACGATCGGGTCGGCCCTGGTCAGGCGCCTTCTGGCAGACAGCCAGTGGGAGGTGCGGGTCGCCGACCACCGTCGGCCGCCGCTGTGGATGCGCGAGGGCTGCGAGATCCACACCACCGATCTGCGCGTGGCCGCCAACGCGCAGGCCGCCGTCGATGGCTGCTCGCACGTGATCCACCTGGCCGCGATCGTCGGCGGGATCGCGAACTTCCACAAGCTCCCGTTCACGCTCACCGAGGTCAACAACGCGCTCACCGGCGCGGTCGTCCATGCCGCTGTCGACCTCGACGTCGAGCGGCTCGTGTACGTCTCGTCCTCGATGGTGTTCGAGCGCGCGACCGAGTTCCCCACGACCGAGGAGCACCTCGCCGATTGCCTCACGCCCCGGTCGGCGTACGGGTTCTCGAAGCTCGCCGGCGAGGTCTACACGCGCGCCGCCCATGACCAGCACGGCTTGCGATACACGATCTGCCGACCGTTCAACGCCTACGGCCCGGGCGAGCTGCCTCACGCCGACGAGCCGGGGATCGCGCACGCGGTGCCCGACCTGATCCACAAGGCCCTCACCGGACGGCGCCCGCTCGAGATCTTCGGCTCGGGCGAGCAGACGCGGACGATCACGCACGTCGACGACATCGCCGACGGAATCGTCACCGCGATGGCGTCGCCCGCCGGCGAGAACGAGGACTTCAACATCTCGGCCTCGCAGGAGCTGTCGGTCGCGGAGCTCGCGGCGCTGATCTGGGAGGCGTGCGGCAACGATCCGGCCGAGTTCGAGCTGCGGCACCTCCCGAGCTTCGAGGTCGACGTACAGCGGCGGTGGCCGTCGGTCGAGAAGGCCCGGCGGCTGCTCGGCTGGGAGGCCGGGGTCGGCCTGCGCGAGGGACTCGCGGAAACCGTCGAGTGGTTGCGCGACCAGACCCCGAACGAAGCGCTCAGTCGCTGAAGCTGAACGTGCAGCCGCGCGTCTCGAGCTCGGCGAACATCAGTCCGGGGTCGATGCACCGCTCCGGCGGATGAGCGCCGGTCGCCGTCAGAGCGCCCCGCGCGAACAGCCGAACGCACGCCGCCGCCGGCGCCGCGGTTGAGACGACCGACCCGCCGAGGCCGAAATGGGGCCGCGTGATCGCGCGGGCGGTGATCTCCCGACGGTCGATGGCGACCACCCTGACGAGGTGGATCGAGACCGTCTCGTTGGACGGCGAGGCCGCCTCGCGGGCGGCGGCCGCGACCTCCTCGGGCGGCGCCTGGGTCAGCTCCTCGAGGCGCGCCAGCAGCGCCGGCGCGAGCGACAGCCGGAAGCTCGCGCTCCTGCACCCGAAGCTCCCGCCGAATGTCGCGAGCTCGGAGTGCAGCGTATAGATCGTCTCGGCTGGGGCCGATCGGGTCGCCGTAATCGACGGTCCCGCCGGGGCGCAGCGGCTCGATCTCGACCGCGTGCCCATCCTGGAGGACCACCGGCGCGAGCGTCAGCTCGTCGATCAGCGTCTGGATCGCGTACGGAGGCCGAAGCCTTCCATCAGCCGGCGCCGCCGGGTCGCGGCCTGCGGCGAAGATGTCGATCGAATCGATCCCCGCCGCCGCCGGCGTCCAGGCGCCGCACGGCTTCCGCGGCCATCAGGTTGGTCTTGCCGGGCTCGAGCCGATCCCGAGCACTGCGAGCCGTTCGGACCGCTCGAACGCCGTATGGAGCTCGATCTGCTCGCCGGTGACGCGATACAGACCCCCGAGGTCGAGGTAGTGGCAGCCCGCCCGCAGGCACGCCCGCATCGCGTCGAGGTTGATGCGGTAGGAGGCGGTGTTCAGCAGAACGTCGGCGGACGCGCCCGAGAGGGCGCTGGCGAGCGCGTCGACATCGCGAGCGTCGACTCGCGCCGCGGTCGCCTTGCCGTGACCGTGCAAATCCGCCACGGCCGCAGCCTTGTCGGGGTCGAGGTCGAGCAGCACCATGTTCGTGACCTCGTCCGAGACGCCCAGGTCGTGGACGATCGCAGGGGCAATCGTTCCCGCCGCGCCGAGAACGGCGACCGACACCTGAGCTTCAGCCATCGCGTCGCACCGTACCGGCGGGGCCTTTGGACGTTTTGTCCAAAGGAGGCATACTTTGTGATCCACCTGCTCCTTGCCACCCCGCGGTGGTCGGCATAGGTTTCGCATCACTTTGGAGACCACAAGCATCACTTCCGCGCCCGAAGCCCTGGACACCAGCGCTCCCGGCGCCAAAGGCCTCAAGCCCGACGCGCTCGGGTACATCTCGAACCTCGTCATCGCGATCGCCTCGACCGCGCCGGCCTACAGCCTCGCGGCAACGCTCGGATTCATCGTCGCCGTCACCGGCATCGGCGTTCATGCGCCGGCGGTACTGATCGTGGCGTTCATCCCGATCCTGTTCGTGTCCGTCGGCTATCGGTTCCTGAATCTCGCCGACCCCGACGCCGGCACGACGTTCGCGTGGACGACGCGAGCGTTCGGGCCGCAGATCGGATGGGTCAACGGCTGGGCGATCTTCCTCGCCGACATCATCGTGATGGCGTCGCTGGCGGCGATCGCTGCCAACTACACCTTCCTCCTGTTCAGCTGGCACTCGGCCGCGAACTCGAACTTCGCGACGATCGTCGGCGCGGTGCTCTGGATCGCGCTGATGACCTGGATCTGCTACCGGGGAATCGAGCTCTCGGCTCGCATTCAGACCGCGCTGCTCGGCATCGAGCTGTTCACGCTCATGCTGTTCGCGGCCGTCGCCCTGATCAAGGTCTACGCCAACAACCCGGTCGGCTCGATCCACGTCACCGCCTCGTGGTTCAACCCCTTCGACCTCGGTTGGGGACCGCTGGTCGACGGTCTGCTGCTCGGCATCTTCATCTACTGGGGCTGGGACTCGGGCGTCGCGGTCAACGAGGAGTCCCGCGACCGCCATCGCGGGCCGGGCAAGGCCGCAGTCGTCTCGACCCTGATCCTGCTGCTGATCTACGTGGTCGTCGCCGCCGCGGCGCAGGCGTATCACGGCACGCACTTCCTCGCCGGCAATTCGAGCGACGTCCTGAACGCCCTAGGCACGGGCGTGTTCGGATCGCCACTCGACAAGCTTCTGATCATCACGGTCCTGACCTCCGCTTCGGCGTCCACGCAGACGACGATCCTTCCCACCGCCCGCACGACGCTGTCGATGGCGAAGTGGGACTCGATCCCGAAGGCGTTCGGCACGATCCACCCGCGCTTCCTCACTCCGACGTTCTCCACGGTGCTGATGGGCGCACTGTCGATCGTGTGGACGGTGGCGCTGCTCGCGTTCAACCCCAACCAGGACGTGCTCGGCGACACGATCTCGGCGCTCGGGTTTGCCGTCTGCTTCTACTACGGCTTCACCGGACTGGCATGCGCCGTGTACTTCCGGCACGACCTGTTCAAGAGCGCCCGCAACTTCTTCCTCGCGGGGCTGATCCCGGTGGTCGGCGGGCTCATGATGGCCTATGTCGCGATCAAGGCGTACGGCTACTACAACACGGCCGGCAACAACTACTCAAAGCCGTTCATCGGCATCCAGACGCCGATCTTCGTCGGCATCGGCGGCCTGATCCTCGGCGTCATCCTGATGTTCGCCTCATGGCCGTTCTTCCCGGCGTTCTTCCGCCGACCATGGTTCCAGACCGCCGACCCCGCGGTTCTCGTAGCAGACGCCGAGCACGGCAAGGTTGTACTGACGCCGGGCGAGCCGCCGGAACCGGACCTCCGCTAGCTGATCGCGCTTAGGCAGGCCGAACCGGCGCCCACCCCCACCGGCGGCGCGCACTTGCCGAGGCGACGCCGGCCGCGGATCACGCGGCCGGCGTCTTAGCGGGATCGCCTGGTCCGGGCTTACCGGATCGTGTACTCGTACGGGATCGCCGCGAGGTCGCTCGCCTCGCTGACGTTGGGTCCGATCTCGTTCCAGGTCGCGGCGCCGCTGGCGGTGCTCAGATCGTCGACGTAGAGCGTCCCGTTGACGACCGATCCCGAAGCGCCGCTCGGCGTGATCGTCACCAGGATCGTCGCGCTCTGCCCGGGCTGGACCAGGACCGGGTGGAGCGGGGCGTTGGCGTTGAGCGCCTGGAGCCAGAAGTCGCCCGTGGGCGCGGTCACCGCCTGGTCGAACGCCGCCGTGGTGACGGTCATCGTCGTGTTCGCGTTGACCGGCGTGTCGCCGTTCGGCGACGCGGTGGGGCCCTTCTGGAACGGGGTGATCCCCCAGTTGCCCGACGTCACCAGGTTCGAGCTGAACGATCCGGTGGCGGTCGTGCCCGTCGTCGAGACCAGGTCGGGGTCGCCCCACGCCGCCCAGAAATCGAAGTAGATCGGCGCCGGCGCGGTGGCGCTGGCGGTGACCGACGTCGTATGGGTCGGAACCACGTACAGCGGGATGTTCGGGCTCGAGATCGGCACCGTCGTCTGGGAAGTCGTCACCGGCGCCAGGTTGATCTGCGTGGCGTGGTTGAGGCGGCCGTCGACGAAGTACGACTCGGGCGTGCTTCCGGTGTTCGTGACCTTGACCGGCACCGTCACCGGCTGCCCGGCGGCGAGCTTTGTGCCGGCCGAGTCCGGCAGCGCCGCGCCCGCCGGCACAGGGATCCGGCTGAGCGTGATGTTGAACGGCTGTGAGATCGCGGTGCCAGAGACCTGGCCGTAGAAGTCGACCGCGATCGTCCACAGGCCCGGATCGGGCTTCAGGACGTGCAGCTGAGCACCGGTCTCGGGCGTCATCGTGCCGCCGCTTCCCACGAAATCGTTGGTCGCGGTCGACGCGGCCTGACCGGTGACCGGATCGATCAGGTCTGCCACGAACGTGTTCGCCGAACTGCCGCTCGACACCGACGCGTTGAGCTCCGGCAGCCCGGGCGGCACGTACACCTCGTAGTAGGCGGTCTGACCGGTGTTGCTCGCACGGCCGTTGCCGCCGGTGAGCGTCCCAGTCACCGTCGTCGTCGGGTTCGGGGTCGGGATCAGCGACCGCAGCGTGACCGGCACGGTCGTGGTCGAGGCGAACCGCGGCTGCCTCGAGAGGCTGGTCAGCACGATCGATCCCGCCGCGTCACCGGGCTGGCGGGGATTGCGGACGACCAGGCCGAACGTCTGAGATGCCCCCGGGGCGAGGTACAGGAAGTGCCTCGAGAGCTGGCCGAACGGCACCCAGGTCGCGGTCGACGCCGCGAACTGGACCGGCATCGCCGCCCCGCTGAAGATCAGCGCCGTCCAGGTTCCCGGCTCGGGGTTGGCGACCTGGTCGTTGCCGTAGCCGCCGTTCCCCTGCGCGAGGCTGAACGCCGCCAGCTTGCCCGACGGCGAGATCAGCGACAGGTTGGGCACGTTCTGCCCGGTCCAGGTGATCGAGGCATTCAGCCGCCCCTGGCCCGGACGAACGCGGAACGTCACAGTCGCGGCGTCACCGCTGGCATCCGCCAGCTGGACCGTGCTGTGCACGATCTGCTTGTAGGGACTGAGCGTCCGCGACGACAGTACGACGGGCTGCGCCGTGTTGCCGTCGTTGGTCACGGTCTCCGAGAAGAACTCGGGCGCGCCCGGCGAGCCGACCGCGTTCAGCTGAGGATCGCTCTTCAGCAGGGCGTGACCGGTGGCGCGGCGCACATTGCCGTACGAGGTCGCGGCCTGGACCGCGGCGTAGGCGTCGAGCATTCCCGCTCCCTGCTGCTCGCCCGGAGCGGACACGTCCTCGGCCGTGGACATGATGATTCGCTTGACCACCGCGGGCGTCGGTGCCGTCCCGCCATGGCCCTGCTCGTAGGCCTGGATGACCAGCGCGGCCACGCCGGCGGTGAGCGGTGACGCCTCACTGGTGCCGCCCTGGAGCTCGATCGACGCCGGGTTTCCGTTGAAGTCCGTGCAATCCACGTATTGGGCCAGCGGGCTGCACAGCGCCCAGTTCAGATCGCCCGGGGCGACGACGTCGACCGTCGAGCCCGACTGGGTGAAGCCCGCCGAGGACAGCGCGCTGATGTTGTTGTTCAGCCAGCCATTGATTCCCGGGAAGTTGATCCCGCCGATCCCCGTCTGGGCGTAGGAGCGGTACGTGGTCGTCGCGCCGGCCACGATCACGGCCGGGTCGGTTCCGGGCGAGCCGATCGTGTTCGTCGTCGGGGCGGCGTCTCCGGTCGACACCGTCACGGTCACGCCGGCGGCCACCGCGGCCTCATCGGCCATGCGGTCGAGGTCGAGCGAGCCCTCGTCGGGGAACGGGTTGGCGCCGAACGACTCGTTCAGCACGTTGACCTTATCGGTCTGCACCGCGTAGTTGATCGCCTGCAGGAACACCGAGTTGAACGCGAAGTTCGCCGAGCCGAACACATTCAGCCCGACGAGGCTCGCGCCGGGTGCGACGCCGAGGATGCGGATGTCGCAGGGGCTCGAGACGGCCCCGCCGAACGTGCCGAGGTCGTACGTGTGCAGTCCCTGGGCGGCGATCGAGCTGGCGTCGAGGAACGCCTCGGCCCCGCCGGTCGGCGCGTTCGTGCCGGTGCCGCTGAAGTCCTGATAGTCGACGAACACGTGCTGGCCGTTGGCCCGGATGAAGTCCTGGTTGTTGATGTCGAGCCCGTCGGCGATGAACCCGACCTTGACGCCGGCGCCGGTGTAGCCGAGACCCTGCGCGGACGGGCCGTCTCCGGCCGGCTCCGCGGCGTGGATGGCCTCCACGGCCTGCGGGTTGAGCTGCACCTGGCCGGGTGCGGGGCACACGTCGGCGAGGCTCCCGCTACCGCCACTCGCGCCGCCGCCGTGGCGCCGCGGCAGCGTCATCGCGGGCGACGGGACCAGCGGGATCTTCGCGTCGGGGAGGACCTCAGCCACGGCCGGGTTGGCCGCGAGCCGCTTGGCCTCGCCCCGGCTCACGTACGCCGACACCGCGTTCACGAGCTGGAAGCGCTTCACGTGGGTCGCACGCGTGAGCGCGAGCTCGGACACGACCGGGTTCTGCACCTGGGCCACGGCCGCCGCCCGGTGGGCGCGCAAAGCGCCGGTATCAGGCAGCGACGAGAACTGGTTCTTGAACACCACGATGACGCGGTCGGTGACGCCCTTCGAGAGCGAGCGCGCCTCCTTCGCCGTCAGCCGCGACTGACCACCGCCTCCCGATCGGGCGCTCGTGACCGGGACGACGACGAGCGTCGCGACGGCAGCGAGTGCAGCGAGGACGACCGTGTACCTGAGGCGTTTGGCGCGCATGAACTCTCCGTGCTTTCGGCTTGTGACCGGCTGGCCCTGGACATCGTCGGGTCCCCCACGACCCGAAACGCGGGCAGCATATTCAATCCGCTCCCGCGGACGCAATCACGCACGCTTCTCAGACGCCGGCACTCCTGTCGGACGCGGGCGCGCGGGTCAGACGCCGGCCAGGTCCGCCACGCGGTCGCGGTGCCAGCGCGAGTCCCCGAACGCGTGCGAGTTCGCGTGCGCGCGCTTGAGGAAGAAATGCAGGTCGTGCTCGTAGGTGAAGCCGATGCCGCCGTGGACCTGGAGCGACGACGCGGCCACGCGGAAGCCGGCGTCGCCGGCGTACGCCTTGGCCATCGACGCCGCGCGCGGCGCGGCCCCGGGCTCGTTGTCGAGCGCCCAGCCGGCCCAGTAAGACAGCGACCTGGCGCCCTCGACCTCGAGCAGCATCTGCGCGCACCGGTGCGAGATAGCCTGGTAGGAGCCGATCGGCCGGTCGAACTGGGTGCGATCCTTCGCGTAGGCGACCGCCATCTCCATCGCCCGCTGAGCGGCGCCGACGTTCTCGGCCGCGAGCATGGTGACGATCGTCGCGTACACGCCTGCGATGCGGTCGGGCGCGTGCGCGAGCGGCTCGGCGGCGACGCCGTCGAGCGTAACCCGAAACAGCTTGCGCGTCGGGTCGATCCCCGCCTCCGCGACGAGCGTGACGCCCGGATCCGACACGTTGTGCAGGAAATGGCGCCCATCCGCACCCGACACGATCACGAAGTCGGCCGACGCGGCATCCGGCACCGCGATCTTCACGCAGGAAAGCGTCCCGTCCGCGGCCGGCTCCACCTCGGAGTGATCGGGCGCCCACCCCGCACGCTCGTCCCACACTGCCAGCGTGCCGCGCGCCTCGCCGGCGGCCAGTGGCCCCAGCCAGCGGTCGCGCTGCTCCTCGGTGCCGGCAGCGGCGAGCATCAGCGCGGCACACGTGCTCGAGAACCACGGGCTCGGAGCGAGCGCGTAGCCCATCTCCTCCGCGATCACCACCAGCTCTACCGCTCCGAGCCCCAGCCCGCCGTGGTCCTCGGGGACGATCACCCCGGGCCAGCCGAGCTCGACAAGCTCCTGCCACTGCTCGTCGGTGAACCCGCGGTCGTCCTCGGCGAGCTTGCGAACTGTGGCCAGCGGGTACCGGGCGGCCAGGAAATCACGTGCCGTGCGCTTGATCGCCTGCTGGTCGTCTGAGAATCCGAAGTTCATCTGATCACCTCAGCGCATCCGCGGGAGTCCCAGCACCCGCTCGGCGACGATGTTCTTGAGGATCTCGGTCGTCCCGCCCTCGATCGAGTTGGCCCGCGCGCGCAGGAACCGGTAGGTCCACTCGTCGTCGGCCAGCATCGCTCGCGGCCCGGCGATCTCCATCGCCACCTCGGTGAGCGACTGGTTGACCTCCGACCAGTGCCACTTGCCGAGCGAGCCCTCGGGGCCGGGAACGCCCGAGCGCATGATCGCGGACAGGCCGCGGTAGGCGTTCAGCCGAAGCACCTCGGCTTCGATCAGCAACTGGGCCAGGTGCTGCCTGACGACCGGATCCTCGGTGGCGATGTGCCCGTTCTCGCCGCGCGTCTCTTGCGCTGAGTCGATCAATTCACCGAGTGCGATCTGCACGCTCACCTGGAGCCCGAACGCCAGCGTCGCGCGCTCGTGCATGAGCGTGGTGATCGCCACCGCCCACCCGTCGCCTTCCGCGCCGACGATGTTCTCGTTCGGGATCCGCGCCTCCTCGATGAACAGCTCGTTGAACTCGGACTCGCCGGTGATCTGGCGCAGCGGCCGGACCTGCACCGCGTCCTGCTTCATGTCCATCAGGAAGTACGTGAGCCCTTTGTGCTTGGGGGCCTCGGGGTCGGTCCGGGCCACCAGCATGCACCACTTCGCGTGGTGGGCGAACGTGGTCCACACCTTCTGTCCGGTCACCACCCATTCGTCGCCGTGACGGGTCGCGCGGGTCTTCACCGAGGCGAGGTCCGAGCCTGCGTCCGGCTCCGAAAACCCCTGGCACCAGATCTCGTCGCCGGACAGGATCGCCGGCAGGTAGCGCTTGCGCTGCTCCTCGGTTCCGTGCGCGATCACGGTCGGGCCGCCCATCGCCAGCCCGAGTACGTTCGCCACCGACGGCGTCCGCGCGCGTACGACCTCCTCGTTGAAGATCGCCTGTTCGACGAGCGTGGCGCCCCGACCGCCGTACACCTTGGGCCACGAGACCCCGGCCCAGCCGGCGTCGTGCAGCTTGCGCTGCCAGGCAAGGCGGAACTCGAACGCGGCCTCGTCGCCGGCCGGCTCGCGGCCGGGATTGTTGGCCGCGAGCCATTCCCGCAACTCGTCGCGGAACGCCTCCTCGGCGGGTGACAGTGTCAGATCCATAGCCGGGGATCGTATCCGTGTGGGGTGGCCGGTAGCCTCGCTTGAACGATGACCCCGCCCGACTCGGCCCTCGTCACCGACGCGATTCTCGAGAGCGAGCTACCCGGCCCGTACCCGGTCGGGACGTACGCCGCCCAGCTCAAGCGCAGGCTGCTCGAATTCGCGCGCGTCCAGCTCGTCGGCGAGTTGTGGGGCTTCCGTTCCAGCCGCGCGCGTGTCTACTTCGAGCTCCGCGACGCCCGCGGGGCGCTGCCGTGCTCGATGTGGGCGTCTGACTTCGAGGCTCTCGGCGTTGAGTTGTTAGACGGGATGCGGGTCGTGATCGGCGGCGGCTGCGACTACTACCCGGGCAGCTCCTCGTCCTCCCCGTCGTTCTCATTCGCGGTGTCCGAGCTGCGAATCGCCGGCGAGGGCGACCTGCTCATCCAGCTCGAGCGCCTGCGCCGCCGGCTCCACGCCGACGGGCTGTTCGACCATCAGAAGCGCCTCCAGCGGCCGCTCCTGCCCCGCACGATCGGGGTGGTGACCGGCGAGCGCGGCAAGGCCCGCGACGACGTCCTCGCGGGGTTGCGCCGGCGGGGCTGGGCCGGGCGGCTGGTGTGGGCGTTCGCGCCGGTGCAGGACCGCCACGCGGCGCCCCGGATCGCCGGCGCGCTGCGCGAGCTGGCCGCAATCGAAGAGGTCGAGGTCGTGATCGTCGCGCGCGGCGGCGGGTCCCTCGCCGATCTGTACGCGTTCTGCGACGAGGCGCTGTGCCGGACGGTCGCGCTGCTGCGGGTGCCGGTGATCTCATCGGTCGGCCACCACACCGACCGGACGCTGATCGACGACGTGGCCGCGGTCTGCTGCTCGACGCCGACCCACGCCGCCGAGGCCGCCGTCCCGATCGACTGCCGCGCCGCTCGTGCCGAGCTTGCCGCTCACGCCGGCAGGCTCCAGGTTCACAGCGGTCGCGCGATCGTCGAGCGGGCCCGGACGCTCGAGCGACTGGCGGCCGCGCCGGCGCAGCACATCCTCCGCGAGCGCCGGCATCTCCACCAACTGCTCCGCGAACTGCGGGCGAGTACCCGGCGCGCGGTGTCTGACCGGCGCTCGAGGGCCGGCCGGCACCTCCTGGTGCTCGAGCGCGCGGTCGAGCGGGCGCGTGGGTCGGACCGGTCCGCGCGCGGACGCGAGCTGCAGCGGCTGGCGCTGGCGCTCGCCGCGCACGATCCCGAGCGGACGCTTGCGCGCGGCTATGCGCTCGTCGAGGACCGCGCCGGCGAGCCGGTGACCTCCGCCGCCGCCGCGCGGGCGGCCCACGACATCCGCGTACGCTTCCACGACGACGGCGTCGACGCCGAGACGCGATGAGCACGGGCGAGCGCACATACGAGACCGCGGTGGCGCGGATCGAGGAGATCATCCGCCGGCTCGACTCGGGCCAGGCCGGACTGCGCGAGACGCTCGCGCTCGTCGAGGAGGGCCGCGACCTCGTCGAGTACTGCGCGGGCGAGCTCGACTCGGTCGGGAAGGGGCTCGAGGAGCTGAAGCTCGACGACCTGGTGGCGCGTCTCGAGGGCGCCCAGGGAGCGTCGACCGACCGGTGAGCACGTTCGACCTCCTCGCCGACCTGCCGCTCGAGGTCGACGGCTACTCGCTCGAGGGCCTGCGGGCGAACGTCTCGAGCGGGTTCGAGCGGCTGAGCACGGTCGTGCATTTGACGGGCGGCGGCCTCGAGGGCGTGGGCGAGGACGTCGTCTACGACGCCGAGGATCACGTCGCGCTCCAGCAGGCCGGACCGGTCCTCGCCCGGGCGCTGTCAGGAAGCTTCACGCTGGCCGAGTTCTGTGAGCTCGTCGACTCGCTGGACCTGTTCCCGGTGGCGCCAAAGCGGGACGTCTCGCGGCTCTACCGGCGCTGGACCTTCCACAGCGCCGCACTCGACCTCGCGCTCGCACAGGCCGGGCAGCCGCTGTGGGAGCGGCTCGGCCGCGAGCCGCGGCCGCTGACGTTCGTGGTCTCGCTCCGCCTCGGCGAGCCGCCGACGCTCGACCCGGTCGAGGGCCTGCTGGCCAAGTACCCGTCACTGCGGTTCAAGCTCGACCCGACGACCTCGTGGACCCCGGAGCTGATCGCGGCACTGGTGGCAACCGGCGCCGTCGACTCGGTCGACTTCAAGAGCCTCTACAGCGGCACGATCGTCGACCAGCCGCCCGACCCGGTGCTGTACCAGCGGGTGGTCGACGCCTTTCCGCGCGCCTGGATCGAGGATCCCGACGTCGTCACACCCGAGACCGCGGCGGTCCTGGCCGGCGAGCATGACCGGATCACGTGGGACGCGCCGATCCACTCGATCGACGACATCGAGGCGCTGCCGTTCCCACCGCGGATGGTGAACCTCAAGCCGTCGCGGATCGGCGGGCTGCCCAAGCTGTGCGCGACCTACGACTACTGCGCCGAGCGCGGCATCCAGGCCTACAGCGGGGGCCAGTTCGAGCTCGGCCCGGGGCGGGGGCAGGCGCAGTATCTGGCCTCGCTGTTCCACCCCGACACCCCGAACGACCTCGCTCCCGTTCCGTTCAACGAGAACAACCCGCCGGCGGGGCTGCCCGTGAGTCCGCTGCCCCCATCGCCGGCACGGGTCGGCTTCCGCTGGGACTCCGACTGATGCCGGGATCCCTCGAGGGCACAGTCGCACTCGTCACCGGCGCGTCGAGCGGAATCGGCGAGGCGACCGCGCTCGCGCTCGCCGGCCAGGGCGCGGCGGTGGCGATCGCCGCCCGGCGCACGGATCGGCTCGAGCAGTTGGCGGAGCAGATCCGCGACGACGGCGGCACGGCGCTTGCGCTCGGGGCCGACGTGAGCGATTCCGAACAGGCGGACGCCGCCGGCGACGGCCCCCCGCGGAGTTGCCGACATGGTCAACGTCAGCTCGGTTGCGGGTCGCACGGTCCGCCGCGGTAGCGGCGTCTACAACCTCACCAAGCACGGCATCGGCGCGTTCAGTGAGTCGCTTCGCCAGGAGCTGGCCGAGCGCCAGGTCCGCGTGGCGCTGGTCGAGCCGGGCGCCACCGACACCGAGCTGCGCTCGCACAACCGGGCAGAGATCCAGGAGATGCAGGCGCAGCGGTTCGCCGGCGTGGAGATCCTCAAGGCGGCCGACATCGCCGACGCGATCCTCTACATCGTCACCCGGCCGGCCTACGCGGCGGTCAACGAGATCCTGATCCGGCCCACCGCGCAGGACAACTGACGCGACGCTCTGCACACCATGCGCGCGCCGACGTGCGTCACCGGGGACGCCGGTCAGCGCCCACTGTGCCCCGCGCCTCATTCCGGTCAACGGCTCACTCGTGCGCTCCGGGCCTCCGAGTGAGCCGTTGTCCGTACGACAGGGGGGCGAACTGCACACTCACCCGGGACCCGGTGGCGAGTGTGCCGTTGTCCGGCCTGGCGCGCCCGATCAGCCAGGACAGGACGGACGTCCCGGTCCCTGCCCGGCGCGGAGTGCCACCGAGCGCAGCGCGCTATTACGGGACGAGCAGCGCGCTACTACCGGGGGCGAGGTTGCCGCGCCCCCGGTACAGAAGCGTCTAGACCCGCTGGATCAGCGTTCCGGTTCCGAGCCCGCCACCGCAGCACATCGTCACGAGCCCGACCTCCTTGTCGGAGCGCTCGAGCTCGTGCAGCAGCGTCGTCAGCAGGCGCGCCCCGGTCGACCCGAGCGGATGCCCGAGCGCCATCGCGCCACCGTTGACGTTCACGCGATCCATGTCGGGCTCGAGCTCGCGGCGCCACGCCGCGACCACCGGCGCGAACGCCTCGTTGATCTCGACCAGATCGATGTCGTCCATCGTCATGCCGTTGCGCTCGAGCAGCTTGTGGGTGGCCGGGATCGGGCCGGTGAGCATGATCACGGGATCGACGCCCACGGTGGTCTGGTCGACGATCCGGGCGCGCGGCTTCAGCCCGAGCGCGTCGGCCTTCTCGCGCGCCATCAGCAGCACCGCGGCGGCGCCGTCGGAGATCTGCGAGCTGTTGCCGGCGGTGACCTTGCCGTCCGGCTTGAACGCCGGCTTGAGCTGCGAGAGCGCCTCGATCGTGGTGTCCGGCCGGATCCCCTGGTCGGTGACGAAGGTCGAGCCGTTGACCTTGAACGGGATCGTCTCCCGCTCGAACCGGCCCTCCTCGGTGGCGCGGGCGGCGAGCTGATGCGAGCGCAGCGCGAGCTCGTCGAGCTCTGAGCGCGGGATCTCCCACTGGTCGGCGATCATCTCGGCCGACAGGCCCTGGGGAATCAGGTTGTAGCGCTCCATCAGCGCCGGCGGCCACGGGGTGCCCGACCTCGTCGATCCACTTGAACCCGACACCCATCGGCACGTGCCCCATGTGCTCGACGCCCGAGCCGATCGCCACGTCGTGGACGCCGGCGGCGATCAGCGCGGCCGCGAAGTTGACCGCCTGTTGGGCCGATCCGCACTGGCGGTCGACGGTGGTCGCCGGGGTCTCGATCGGCAGGCCGGCCTGGAGCCACGCGTTACGGGCGACGTTGAACATCTGCTCGCCGTACTGCTGGACGCACCCGGCCACCACGTCCTCGACCTCGGCCGCGTCGATGCCCGCGCGCTCGATCACCTCGCTGTAGCAACGGCCGAGCAGTTCGTTCGGGTGAGTGTCCTTGTAGTAGCCCTTCTCCTTGTGCCCCCGCCCGATCGGGGTTCGAACTGCTTCGACGATCACTACCTCGCGACCAGCTTGCGGCATTCCGCACTCCTTGTTCTGGATTCCGGTGCCGCGGCTCTCGGCGGCGCCTTCAGAAGAGTCGTTCCGTACTGTACTGAGGCGTCCGCGGCCCATCGGACCGTGTGCCAAACTGAACCTGAGGAGCTGAGACTTTGCGGGAACGACTCGGTATCGCCGGCTCGGGCGTGATCGCCTGCGGTCTGGCGGTCGCTGCTGCAGAGAGCGAGGAGGTGCTGTTGTGGGCGCGCTCGGACGACTCGGCCGAGCGGGCCCGAATGCGCGTCGCGAAGACGTGCTCGAAGCTCGAGGGCTTCGACCCCGAGCGGGTACGGATCGTGACCGATCTCGACGACCTGGCCGCCGCCACCTTCCTGGTCGAGGCGGTCGTCGAGCACCACGGCAGCAAGTCGGCCGTGCTGTCCGACCTCGGCGAGTTGGCGCGGCACGCCGCGGCGCGGAGCGGTGCTCGCCACCACGACCTCGTCGCTGTCGATCGCCGAGCTGGCGCAGGCGAGCGGCCAGCCCGAGTCGTTCGTGGGCTTTCACCCGTTCAACCCGGTCCCGCGGATGCAACTGGTCGAGCTTGCGTTCCCGCCCGCAGGCCACGCCCGAGACCCGCGAGCGGGCCAGGAGCCTGTGCGAGGCGCTCGGGAAGACTCCGGTCGAGGTCCCGGACATACCCGGGTTCATCGTCAACCGGCTGCTGTTCCCCTACCTGTTCAACGCGGTCGAAATGCTGTCCGAGTCCGGCATGACGCCGGAGGACGTCGACAACTGCATGACGCTCGGCGCCGGCATGCCGATGGGCCCGATCGCGCTGCTCGACTACGTCGGGCTCGACGTGGCCCAGGCGATCGGCGAGTCGATCGGCGCCCCGGTCCCCGAACGCCTCCTCGAGCTCGTCAACGACGGCTCGCTCGGCCGCAAATCGGGCGCCGGCTTCTACCGATACGACTGAGGCATCTGAGAGAAAGTATTTATCGATCATTCAGGTGCGAGGCGCAGACTCCATCACGCGACGTACCTCATAGCAGCACCTCCTCCCCAGAAGCACGAAGCCGGCCCGTCCCCAGCGGGCCGGCTTCTTTTTTGCCCGGACACGCTGCTTTGCCGGACACGATGCTTTGCAGGGACTTTGCGCCGGCCTCGCTAGAACCGGGGGGGCGAAGCCGGCCCAATAAACGGGCCGGCTTCCATCTCTCCTCTCAACCACCGGAAGCTTCTGTGCGCTAGCTCGCGACTCTCCGGCCGTTGCCTTGACGCGGGAAATGTAACGAATGTCGCGAGCGTATGGGGTTCGATCTCCCCCCGATGCGGTACCCGCGACCGGCCGCGGGTAGAAGGTCCAGACGATGGAGCAACCCACCCCAGACGCCGGCGACGGCCGACACGAGACCGAGCTCGAGCGTGACGACCGCAACCTGATCGAGCTGCTCCAAGAGGCCCGGGTGGTCCAGACCGGGGTTCAGATCCTGTTCGGGTTCCTGCTCACGGTGGCGTTCCAGCCTAAGTTCGAGAAGCTCTCGAGCTTCCAGAAGGCCGACTACTTCGGGACACTGGTGGCGGCGGCGACCACGCTGATCATGCTCACGGCCCCCACCGCCTGGCACCGGATCCTGTTCCGCCAGGGCGACAAGGAGCATCTGGTGACGATCGCGAACCGCTTCATGCTCGTCGGGCTCGCGGCGATGGCGCTCACCTCGATCGGGGTCGTGATGCTGCTGAGCGACATCGTGTTCTCCCCGGCGCTGACCGCGATCGTCACGGCCGCGGCGGCGCTCGCGTGCGCCAGCTTCTGGTGCTTGATGCCCTTGGCGCGGCGCCGCACGCTCATCCGGGCCACGGATCGGCGGGGTCGGTCGCTTACGCGGCGGCCCGGCGCTGCCTGATCCGGACCGCCTCGATCCGGTTCTGGCGGACCGACTCGACCCGGATCGAGAATCCGTTGGCCGCGATCGTGTCCCCGCGCTTGGGGAGCCGGCCGAGCTCGGCGAACACGAACCCGCCGACCGAGTTGTAGGCGTCGGTGTCGACCGGAAGCTCGAGGCCGTAGTCCTCGAGGTCGGCCACGGCGACGTGCCCTCGCACGAACCAGTCGCCGTTCGCCAGCCGGCGCACGGCCCCGCCGGCGGGATCGGTCTCGTCGGAGATCTCGCCGACGACCTCCTCGATGATGTCCTCGATCGTCACGATCCCGGCCGTGCGCCCGTACTCGTCGACGACGATCCCGAGCTCGGTCCGTTCGCGCTGCAGGTCGGCCAGGAGGTCGTCGAGCGGTTTGGTCTCGGGCACGATCGGCGCCGCGCGGACGAGCCCGTCGAAGTGCGCGTCCATCCCGTCGTTCAGCATCTTCTTGACCAGCTGGTTGACGTGGACGATGCCCTTCACGCGGTCCTGGTTCTCGTCCTCGGTCACGACCAGCCGCGAGTGTCCCGTCTCGACGCAGCGCCGCAGCGCGGTCTCGACGTTCTCGGACACGTCGACGGTGACAACGGCCGGGATCGGGGTCATCACCTGCCGCGCCTCCTGCTCGTGCAGGTGGAACACGCCTGTGAGCATCTTCCCCTCGCCCACGTCGAGTTGCCCGCCGGTCGTCGACTGCGCGATCAGCCGCTTGAGGTCGTCCGGCGTCCCGCCCTCGGCTTCGGCGTCGGGGTCGGTACCGAGCATGCGCAGGATCGACTCCGACGCCGAATTCAGGACGATGATGAACGGGTGGAACAGCACCCGGAAGAACTGGATCGGCCGCGCGATCCGCCTCGCCAGACCCTCGGCGTGCTGGATCGTGTACAGCTTCGGGACGATCTCCCCCACGACGCTCAAGGCGATCGTGATCAGCAGATAGGAGATGACGACCGAGATCGCCACCGCCGCCGTGTGTCCGAGCGGACCTCCGAGCACCGGCTCGAGCAGGTGCGCGATCGCCGGCTCGCCGAGCGCGCCGATGCCGATCGAGGCCATCGTGATCCCGACCTGACACGCGGCGATGTAATCGCCGATGTTGTCGATCTGGTGGACCGCCAGCCGCGCCCCCCGGGCACCCTCGTCGGCGAGCGCCTCGAGCCGGGTCTTCCGGGAGCGCACGAGCGCGTACTCGGCGATCACGAAGAACGCGTTGACCAGGACCAGCAGCCCGGTCAGGATGATGAACAGCACCTTCACCGGTGCGTAGGCACCTGCCACGCCCGCGACCGGGCGACCCCACCAGCGGCCCGCGTGGGGCAAAGCTCCGTCCGCGCTGGGCAGCCCCTCGTCTGTGAGCTGCTACTTCGGGATGGATCGTCGTCGTTCATGCAGCGACGGTGAAACGGTAGCAGCAGCACCCCCAGACTTGCCAAGCGCGACCCTTCGCCGGCGCGGTCGGGCGCCGGCGAAGGGCGGCTGCAGAAGCGGTGCGCTCCTGCCCCTAGGCGCAGACGGTGTGGCTCGGCGGGGTCGATGCCGCCGCCAGGGCCTTCGCGTCGTTGATCAGGCGATCGGCCTCGCCGACGAGGAGGAAGGCCTGCCAGCTGGACACCGGCGCCCGGCCACCCTCGGCCGCCGCGATCACCGGCTGGATCTGGCCCACCAGCGAGGTCCGCTTGTTCTCGCAGGCCTGGAGCTGTGAGGTCATGCCCGTGTACGTCGCGTCGCCCGACGAGTTGCTGGCCAGCGCGGTCGTGTCCGCGTCGAGCGTGCCCAGCCCGAACTCCCCGAACGGGGCGTCGAGCTGCTTGTACGCGGCGGCGAGATCCTCGTACCCGCGCTCGTTCGCGCGGATCGTCCACGGCAGCGCGTTCTGCCCGCGGCTCCACGGGTCCGAGCGGTCGTGTGCGGAGCCGATGATCTGGGCGATCGCGGCGCCGTCCGAGCTGTAGTCGTCATGGAGCCCGAGGATCGTCATCATCGTCGGGCGGGCGTCCGCGTGGTCGGTCCAGATGCTCGAGGTCTCGCCGAGGTTCTTGATCCCCGGTCCGGCCCAGCCCTGCCAGGTGGTCGCGATCTCCGGCTGGATGTCGCCGTGGTTCCAGGCGAACCCGTTGCCCTGAAGCGGGCAGCCGGGCAGCGTGCTCGCGCCGGTGTCGCACGAGCTCTGGAAGAAGAACGACGGATCCCCGAACAGCGTGAGCGTCGGCTCCCGATTCGGGTCGGCATTCACCATGTGGAGGATCGTCTCCTCGTTCTCATCGGCCATGTTGACCGTGATCGGGACGTTGTGCCCGACGATCGGGTTGAACTCCTGCGCGCCGCTGATATCCCGCTCCAGCGTGCGCACGGTCGGATCGTTCGGTCCAGGGCGCGGGCCGGTCGGGCTCGACTGGTTGGGCACGACGAGCGCCGGAGCGTCGTCGAAGTCGAACCCGTAGGTCGTGGTGTTGCCATCAAGGCTCTTGAGGAGACCTGGCAGGCTCGTGTCGACCTCGCCGACGTTGCGGGTGAAGCCCGGGGTCCCGAACGCCGCGCCACCGGCCTCGGCGCTGTCGTACTGGCATGGGACCGTGACGCCGTTGCACCCTGGGTTCAGCGGCGCGCTGCCGTCGTAGTGGTCGCCCTCGTCAACCGTGACCAGGAACAGCGTGTTGTTCTTGTTGATGTGGTCGCGGGAGAGCCGGTGGAAGAACGCCGCGAACGCGGCGTTGTACTCGCGCAACTGCAGCTCGTGACCGAGCTCGCCGGGCCCGAAGGCGTTGCCGTGGTTCTCGTCGTACTGGTCGTCGTGGACGTCCGACAGGTAGGTATAGGTGACCGGGATCCCGGCCTCTTGCATCGCGGCCGTGTAGCCGAGCGCGTTGTTCCCCTCCATCCCGTCGAAGCCCGGGAAGCCCGCCTGGCCGTCCTCGTCGAGGATCTGGCTCGTCGGGGTCCGTCCCTGCCGGTAGGTGGTGGGCGGCGCCGGCAGTGTGCTCGCGTCGAGGTTGTGGACCGCCGCGGCATGCCGGCCGGTGTCGGTGGCGTTGGGCGCGAACACGTCATAGACGGGCGGCGCCTGCCAGTTGCCCGGCGGCGGCGGCGTGTCGCCGGACGGCGTGTAGTTCGCCGGCAGCGGCCCGTCACTCTGTCCGGTCAGCAGCGGGTTGACGGTGACTGCACCGAACAGCGCGTTGTATCGGGCGTAGCCGCCCGGCTCGTCGGGCAGCGCATCGGGCGCGCCGCCGTTCGCCGACGAGCACTTCCCGCCCGGGCCGCTGTCGGCCAGCGAGCAGTGGATCGCAAGGCCCTCGAAATCGGTCTCGCCGATATCCGACCCGGCCCCGAAGTGCTGGTCGAACGCGGTGTTGAAAGACCAGTTACCGAATGCGAACTGCGGTGAGCTCGCCCCGAACACGTTGGACACGTCGCTGGTGTCGTTCTCGAACTCCATGTCGGCCGAGCTGACGCCCGCGAAGTCGCACCCCGCGCGCGTGAACGCCACCCACGGGGCCGGGGTGTTGATCCCCTCGGGATCGCTCGAGCTCGCCGGGCCGTGGATCAGCGTGAAGAGCGGATCGGCGCTGCTTGTCGGGTCGGTCCAGTACTTGAACAGCGAGCTCGTGCTCGTGCCCGACTTGGCCTTCGGATTCAGGTATGGATAGGTGTTGGCGACGCCGCCGCCGAACTGATCCGGATACAGCCCGGTCTCGGTGCTGAGGATTCCGTCGGCGGTGTGCGAGATCAGCACGGTGTGGTCGTTGGACAGCAGCGTGCCGTCGTCCTTCAGGAAGTCGTCAAGCGCCGGGATCTGCTGAATGTCCGACGGGACGTTCGCGTTGTCCCGAGCCAGGTGAACATTGTCGAACTGCAGGATGATCACGTGCTTGATCGACCCGTTCGGACCGAGCTGACAGCCCGTGGCTGCCGCCGCCGTACCCGCCGGCAACGCAATGACAGCACCAACGCCGGCGAGCAGCAGCGCGGCCGTCCACACGCGCGCGACTATCCGGACCGAACCTCGCATGGCAAACACCGGGCGCTCCTTTAGTTGGTCGTCGCCGTTCTGACGCCGAGAACCTAATGGCGCGCGCGGTGGCAGCGCGTGACTCAGTTGTTGGCGGATCGTTATCAGGTTGTGAACTGCCGCAGCGCGCGGGAAATCCGTCCCGCGGCTCGCGCCGCTGCTAAAAACGTCTGCGATGCGCATCGTCAGCCTGGTCCCGTCCGCCACCGAGACGCTGTTCGCCCTCGGGCTCGGATCCGACGTGATCGCGGTGACCCACGAGTGCGACTATCCGGCCGCCGCCCGCGAGCTGCCGAAGGTCACGCGCGACGTCCTTCCGGCCGGCCTCAGCGCCGGACAGATAGACGCCGCGGTCAAGGAGCGGACGCTCGCCGGCCTGTCGATCTACGAGCTCGACGCCGATCTGCTGCGCGACCTGCAGCCCGACCTGATCGTCACCCAGGAACTGTGCTCGGTATGCGCCGTCTCCTACGACGATGTGCGTGCGGTCGCGGAGGAGATCGAGACCCACCCCGCCGTGATCTCGCTCGACCCCCGTACCGTCGGCGAGGTGCTGGGCGACGTCCGCACGCTCGCGCAGGCGACCGATCGCAAGGACGAAGCGGTCGAGCTCGTGCGCGACGCCTCGGCCCGGATCGATCGCGTGCGCCTCGCCGTGCGCGGTGCGAGCCGGCCGCGGGTCGCAGCGCTCGAATGGCTCGACCCTCCGTTCGCCGCCGGTCACTGGACGCCGCAGCTGATCGACTACGCCGGCGGAGAGGACGTGCTCGGGTTCGCCGCCGAGAAGTCTGAGGAGCGCAGCTGGGAGGAGATCCAGGCCGCCCAGCCCGACATCGTCGTCGTGATGCCATGCGGATACGACGCCGAGATCGCCCACCGCGAGGCGGAGATGCACCGCGATCAGCTCGCCGCCGTAGGCGCCGGCGAGGTAGTGGCCGTCGACGCCGCCGCCTACTTCTCGCGCCCGGGCCCGCGGATCATCGATGGGCTCGAGCTGCTCGCGCACATCATCCACCCCGAGCTGGTGCCCGAAGCGCCGGCGGAGGTGTTCACGGTCGACCTCTGACGGGCGCCGGCTCCGCGCTTTACAGCGTGAAGCCGATGCCGTTGGGCGTCAGCCCGGTGCCGCCGGCCACGGCGAGCGCGCCGATCACGCTCACGACCCCGAGCACGGCGCAGCCGGCGAGCGCCGCCCACGCCATTCGCCGGCGCTCGGCGACCTCGACGATCAGGAAGCCGGTGATCAGGCCGCCGATCAACCCGCCGATATGGTCACCGACCGAGATGCCGCGGACGCTGAGCGAGAACACCAGGTTGAACACGAGCACGATTCCGAGCCCGCTCTGCCAGATCGGGATGCCCCGCGCCCGCGCAACCACGATCAACGCGCCGAAGATCCCGAAGATCGCCCCGGAGGCACCCACTGTCGGCGTGATCGGCTGGAACCACAGCGCGCCGAACGATCCCGCGAGCAGCGACACGCAGTAGACCGCGAGGAAGTTGACCCGCCCGATCGCCGGCTCGAGCGCCGACCCGACAAACCACAGCGACACCATGTTGATGAGGATGTGAAACAGCCCGTCGTGCAGGAACCCACTGGTGACCAGACGCCAGTACTCGTGCGTGCCGGTGTAGCCCGGGAACGGGTTGTGGGCAGTGAGGGCGGGGCCGAACAGGGAGCCGTGAAACCACACCGACCCGCCGCCGCCACCCCCGAGCGGAGCGCCGGATGCAGTCTCGATCAGGAACGCCACCACGTTGATCGCGATCAGCGCCTGCGTCACGACCGGCGTGCCTTGAACCGACGGCATTCGCTTCACCTTCGTGCGCTCGCGAGAGCATTCGGGGCAGCGCATCCCGACCGATGTCGGGGTCATGCAGTCGGGGCAGATCGGCCGGCCGCACGACGAGCACGAGACTCCCGTCTCACGCGATGGGTGTCGGTAGCAGGCGGCCATCCGCAGTCCACGCTATCAGCGGCCGTTTGACGGCCAGGAATCGCGGGCTAGTGACGGTGCGGCAGGATCCGACGCGCCTCTTCGCGGACGTCGTGCAGCGTCCGCTGGGTAAGGTCGAGCGCGTTGTTCGAGCGCTGCTTGCGCACTCGGTGGCGGGCTCGTACGCGCAGCACGACCAGCGCCGTGCCAGCGCTGACGCCGACGACCGCGGCGGCCGCGGGACGGACCCAGTTGCGCGGGTCGCGCATCGCCTTGAGCTCCCACGCGTCCAGCTCCTCCTGCGCGAGCTCGGTCAGGTTCACCAGCGTCAGCTCGAGCCGCTGGACCAGGTCGGCCGGCGGCTCGACCGGCGACAGCGCTTCCCGTAGGAGGGCCTCGAAGTCGGCGGCGCCGGAGCTCATTTCCGCCCTCCTGCCCGGTTGACCCACCGGCCGCTCATTCGCGCGCTCCCCCCGAGCCAGCGGCCGGTTCTGAAACCATCCCTTCGAGCTGCCGGATCGCCCGGTGTAGCAGCACCTTCGTGGCGCCGTCGGTGCGCCCGAGCGCGCGCGCGATCTCGCGGTTGTCCATCCCGAGCGCGAACCGCATGATCAACGCCTCGCGCCTATCGTCGGGGAGCTGCTGGACGCCGTCGAGGATCGCCTTCAGCTGCTCGCGCCCCTCGACGAGCGACTCGGTCGTGTGCGGCGCGGAGATCAAGCCCGCGTCCTCGATTCCGGACTCCGGCTTGCGAGAGCGGTCCCGGTAGAAGTTGGCGGCCAGGTTGTGGGCGATGCGGATGAGCCACGGCCGCAGCGGCCGTCCGTTCGCCTCCCGCAGCGCACGCTCGAAGTGGCGATAGGCCTGTAGGAACGTCTGCTCGGTGAGGTCCTCGGCGTCGTGGTGGTTGCCAACCCGGTAGTAGCTGTAGGAGTACACATCGCGCAGATGGGTGCGGTACAGCTCCGTGAACCGGGCGTCGACCTCGGCTTTGCTCCTGGGTAATTCGCCGTCGCTCTTGGGTAACTCGCCGTCCACGACATCAGAGCCTAGCCTTCGTCACGCGGCGCGGATAGTGCCGCGGCGGGGCGGCTTGGTCGGCGGTCATCGTCGCCGTCCATTGCTCGGGCTCGATCCGCCCTTCGACCAGCGCCGCCAGGCTCTCGAGCGCGGGCGCCTCGAGGTGGGCGTCTCGGGCCACGTTCGCCAGCAGCGGAGCCGAGTCCACCGCCTCGACCGCCTGGCCGAGTGCACTGCCGATCTCTGACGCCGGCACTCCCTGAGCGAGCAACTCACCTGCGCGACGGTTCCGGGAGTTCGACGAGACGACGGTCGCGACCAGGTCGCCCGCGCCGGCGAGGCCGGCGAACGTCTCGGGGCGGCCACCGCGGGCTCGCGCGAGTGCGTCGACCTCGGCGAACACCTTGCCCGCCGCGGCGCCGGCGATGTTCGGGCCGGCGACCGACGCCACCGCCGCGGCCAGCACGGCGACGTTCTTGGCGGTGGCGGCAAGCTCGACCCCGGTGACGTCGCTGCTCTTCGAGACGTCGAGGCCGGCTGACCCGAGCATGTCGGCAAGATTTCTTGCAAACCCACGGTCGACCGTCGCGAGCACCACGGACGCGCCGTGCTCGAGCACCTCGGCCGCGTCGACCGGGCCGCCGAGCACCGCGACGGCACGGGCGCGGCAGCGCTCGGCCACGAACGCCGACGGAAGCGTGCCGAGCGGCGGCACGAGGCCCTTGGACAGGACGAGCACGCCGGCGCTCTGCGGGATCCGCTCGCCATGGGCGGCGAGGACGTTCGGGAGCGCCCGGGCGGGGACGGTCAGGCACACGAGGTCCTGGTCGGCGAGGTCGAGCTCGGCGGCGCGCACGACGCGGACCGACTCGGGCAGCTCGACGCCGGGCAGGTACTTGTCGTTGGTGCGGGAGGCGGCCACCGCCGCGGCCTGCTCACGCGTGCGGCAGCCGAGCTCCACTTCGAGCCCGGCGCGCACGAGCAGAACGGCGAGGCTCGTTCCCCACGCGCCGGCGCCGATGATCGCGGCGCGGCGGAGCGGCGGCAGGCCGCCGAGCCATTCCCACTGGAGCATGACCATCGGCCAGATGCGGTCGGTGACGGCGCCGGCAAGCGCCGGCGAGGCGCTTTCCACCCTGGGGAAATGCAGCGGACGGCCGGCGCGGAGCCTGACCTTGCGCGGGCGGATCCGCCAGCCCCTGCGGATGTTCTCGGTGCCGATGATCGCGATCGGGACCACGGGCGCGCCGGTCTCGAGCGCGAGCCGGCCGACGCCGCGCCGGGGCTTGCCGAGCGCGCCCGGGCGGGTCCGCGTCCCCTCGGGGAACATCAGCACGATCTCGCCCCGCCCGAGGATGATCTTCGCCGTCTCGATCGTGTCCTGGTCACCCGCGCCCCGGGCAACCGGGAAGGCGCCGAGCGCGTTCAGCAGCCAGCTCAGGACCCGGTTGTACGTGAACAGCTCCTGCTTGGCCACGTAGTACACGGGGCGCCGCGTCATCGTCCCGATCACGAACGGGTCGAAGAAGCTCCGGTGGTTCGAGGCCAGGATCACCGGGCCCTCCTCCGGGATGTGCTCGCGCCCGATCCGCTCCATCCGCAGGTAGATCAGGAAGAACGGCGTCAGGATCGCCCGCACTACAAACAGCACGAACCTATTGACCCCGCGCTCCCGTGCGCGCCGGTGCAGCTGCTCGTGATCCATCGCACATTGCCCTACCCAGGGCGGCCCCGGCCGTTACAGTTCTGCCCTCCGTGACCTCCGGCAGCGTCCCCATCCGAACGCTCCGAGGTGCGCTCTGCGGCGCCCTCGCGGCAAGCGTCTGGGCGATTGAGCAACCGCTCGACAAGCTCCTGCTCTCGAGCCGCTACGACGACGTCGAACTGCTCGGCCGAGCTGTCCGCAACGGCCCGGGCTGGTACCGCGTCGGCCTCGTCCTCCACGTCCAGAACGGCGCCCTGTTCGGCGCCGTCTACGCCAACGTCGCCCCCACCCTGCCGATCGCGCCGGCGCTCCGCGGACCGGTGCTCGCGCTCGCCGAGCACTTCGCCGGGTGGCCGCTCGTCGCGCTGACCGACCGCTACCACCCGGCCCGCCACGACCTGCCTGCCCTCGCCGGCAACCGTCGCGCGTTCGCCCAGGCGACTTGGCGCCACCTGCTGTTCGGGATCGTCCTCGGCGAGCTCGAGCGGCGCCTCAACCCGCCCGTCGAGCCCGAGCCCCCCGCGCCGGCGCCCAACTACGCCAGCAACGGCCACGGGTCCCTCGAGCGCGCCGTCACGGCCGTGCAAGACTGAGCCTCACCCGCCCGCCTAGCTCAACTGGTAGAGCACTTCACTTGTAATGAAGAGGTTTAGGGTTCGAGTCCCTAGGCGGGCTCTGCTGACTACCTGCTGATCGGGCGGTCTTGGTTTCGGACCCCCCGGCGCAGCTCGGCGCACGTCACGTCGCTCCCTCGAGCGCGGGGATCGGCGTGGGAGCCGGCGGCGGTCCGGTCTCGGCGGCCGGCTCGATCGCAAGGTGCGGAAGCCTGCGGTCAAGCCAGGTTGGGAAAGCCCAGGTGCGGCGGCCGAGCAGTTGCAGGACGGCGGGAAGCAGGATCATGCGGACGACGAATGCGTCGAGGAGGACTGCGGTGGCGAGCGCGATCCCGAATAGTTTGAGATCGAGGCCGGGGTTGGTCGCGAAGGACGCGAATACGAGCACCATCACCGCGCCGGCGGCGGTGATCACGCGTCCGGTGCGGGTGAATCCCTCGCGGATGGCGGCGGAGCTGTCGTGGCGTCTTAGCCATTGTTCGTGGATGCGGGAGACGAGGAACACTTCGTAGTCCATCGAGAGTCCGAACACGATCGCGAACAGGAATACGGGGATGAACGCACCGATCGGTCCGGGTTGGATTCCGATCAGTCCGCCGAGCCACCCGCGTTGGAAGATCGCCTGGGTGACGCCGAGTGACGCTCCGATCGAGAGCAGGTTCATCGCCGCGCCTTGGAGCGGGATGAGCAACGAGCGGAACACGATCATCAGCAGCAGCGCCGACAGCGCGACGACGATGCCGATGAACAGCGGGAGCTTGCTCGAGAGGACGTGAGAGAAGTCGATGCCGCTGGCGGTGTTGCCGCCGATGTCGACCGTCGCTCCGGTCGCTTTGGCGATCGGCGGAATCACCTGGTCGCGCAGCTGGTTGACGAGCGTTGCGGTCTGCTCGCTCTGGGGTGAGGTGGTGGGGTAGGCGGCGATCTCGGCGACATCGCGGGCTGGGTTGAGTTGGGCGGGTGCGACGGCCGCCACGCCGGGGTTATGCGCCACGGCGCTTCGCAGGCGGGTCAGTGCGCCAGTCTGCCCGGGGCCTGGGAGTTGCACGGCGAGCAGCAGCGGTCCGTTGAAGCCCGGCCCGAATCCCCGGGCGAGCAGGTCGTAGGCCTGGCGACTGGTTTGTCCCGCGGGGTCGTTGCCCGCGTCGCTGTTGCCGAAGCGCAAGCCGAGCACGGGAGCGGCGAGCGTGAGCATCAACAACGTCGCGGCCACCGCCGCGAGAACCGGCCGGCGTTGGATCGCGCCGACCCAACGCGCCCAGAACGCCGGTGTCGTGCTCGGCTTCTGGTTCGACGCGCCCTGGCGGCTTCTGGCTCGCGCACGAGTCTTCCCAACCCTGGCGCCGGTGATCGACAGCAGCGCCGGCAGGAGCGTGAGGGACGCGGCGAGCACCGCGATGACCCCGAGTGAAGCGGCGATCGCCATCCCGTTGAGGAAGTTGACGCCGAGCAGGAACATTCCAAGCAGTGCGATCACGACGGTGGTGCCCGCGAACACGACCGCGCGACCGGCGGAGTTCATCGCGAGCTCGATTGCCGCGTGGACGTCGCCGCCGTTCTCCCGGTACGCGTCTCGATACCGGGTGACGATGAACAGGGCGTAGTCGATCCCGACGCCGAGGCCGATCAGGAGCGCGAGCTCGCTCGCCACGCTCGGGAGGTTCACGACCCGGCTCGCGAGCCCGATCAGACCGAGCCCGACGCCGAGCCCTAGCAGCGCGCTGATGATCGGGAGGCCCATCGCGATAAACGACCCGAGCGCGATCAGGAGGATCACGATCGCGGCAATCAGACCCACGGCGGTTGCAGACCCGATGCTGGTCTGCTCGACCTGCTCGATCGCCTGGCCCCCGAGCTCGACCTGCAGCCCCGGGGACCGAACCGCCTCGGCGGTAGCGATCACCCGCTCGACCGCGGCCTTGGGTAGCTGGGCTGCCGGCTCGTCGAAGGTGACGGTCGCGAACGCGACCGTGCCGTCCTTGGAAACCGCATGGGTGCCCGGCGCATACGGACTGGCGACCGCGGTGACATGCGGGAGCCGACCGACCCGTTCCAGCAGCGGCACGACGACACCTCGGACCGCGGGCGCCGTGGTCGCGCCCGCTCGCGATCGAAAGACGATCTGATCGGAATCACCCGCCTGCGCGGGGAAGCGACTCTGCAACAGATCGACGGCGCGTTGCGAGGGAGTCCCCGGCAGCGAGAAGTCGTTACTCGCGCGCGTGCCGAGCGCTTGGGAGCCGGCCAGCAGCCCGAGCGCGAGCGCGATCCACAGCACGACCACGGTCCGCCGGTGCGCCATCGTCCATCGGGTCAGTCTCAGCATGAGCTACCTTTCATAGCGAGCAAGAATGCAGCACATGCAGTTATAGCCTGACTGCAAGCATAAGTCAACAGTCAGTGTAGAATTTCTTCCTATGCAGCTTTATTGATACACTTGCCACATGGAAGCTGGCAGCCCGACCGACGTTCGCCCGGGACTGCGCGAGCGCAAGAAGCAAAAGACGCGCGAGACGATCATCAACGTCGCTCTCGAGCTGTTCGCCCACAAGGGCTACGAGCAGACGACGATCGCCGAGATCGCCGACGCCGCCGAGGTCGCACCGCGGACGATCTTCGCGTACTTCCCCAGCAAGGAGGACATCCTCTTCTACGACTCAGCGGAGGTTCAGGAGCGCCTCGCGCACGCACTGCGCGAACGCCCCGAGGGCACGACCGCGCTCGATGCGCTGCGGGAGTTCATCTTCGCATCGCTCACCCCCGACAGCACCAAAGCGCTCCGCAAGCGCATCGTCGCCAGCGACGACGCGCTGCAACGTAACGAGCGCGCCCGCTACGCCCCACTCGAGCAACTGATGGCTGAGGCGATCGCCGAAGACCTCCACGCCGGCCCGACCGACATCCGCCCCCAGATCGTCGCCGCTGCGATATTCGCCGCCTTCAACACTCTCACCGACCGCGATCCCGCCATCCCGCCCCAGCCCTTCTCACTCGAGCACGCGACAGCAGTGATCGACGACGTCATCAGTTTCCTGCGCGGCGGCCTCGAAGCACTCAGACACGACTGACACCAGCCGCACCCTTGGCGTTCGGCGCGACGACCGATGTTGAGCCGTATCCCGTTCAGCTTGGTAGTCGCTACCACGACGGCAGGCCAGGCGAGCCCGGAAAGGACTGGTGGGGAGTGGTGACCGGGTTTCAGCCTCCCGGGGCGCTTGACTTCCATCACACGATTCACGTCAGCCAACCCAGGGCCACGGTCGACGTACATATTCACTACTCGTTCGAGCGGGATGGCGCCGGCACGCAGGTCACCCGGTGGCTCGTCCTGGAAATCACGATGCCGATGCTCTTCCGTCCCCTGCGACCGCTGATCATCAAGAGCTTCGACGACGAAAACGTACGCACTATGAACGCCGTCAAGCGCTACGCCGAGGCCCATCCCGACGGCGTCCCATCCGCACAGCCGGCGGGCTGAGACGCCGAACTACCGCGCTCTGTAACGCCCGGCGAGCAAGGCCTCGCCATGGTCACGCCGAGGAGAGCGGCGGCAGGCACGACGGCTCGGCGTCGCACCAGCAGGATTCCCCCCACCGTCTCCACCACCCCGGCGGAGATCTCGAGCGCGGACGGCCACGGAAGGCCGAAGCTACGAAACGCGTTCAGCTCCCAATGGTGAAAGACGAATTTCACCAAGCCGGCGACGACGAACGTGACCCCGGTGAGGAGCGCAACCCACCTCGTCACGCGCTGGCCACTGACCCTCGCATCCGGCGCTGAGATAAGTTCGTGAACGAGCCGTGCGCAGCTGACGGGCGAAGAGCGCAACCGCTCGGGCTCAGTCGTCGGCATCTCGCCGATCGTGGCACACGCCGTCGACCCGCTCGCTGCTCCTGGCCCCGCGGCGGTATACGGTTGCGGGGTGGAGCGAGTGTGGGACTATCCGCGTCCGCCCGCCGTCAGGCCGTGTGACCGTCGGGTCCGGGTTGAGTGGGCGGGCGAGGTGCTGGCTGATTCGATCCACGCGCTGCGGGTGCTCGAGACCAGTCACCCGCCAACGATCTACATTCCGCCCGCCGACGTGCGCCTGGGCCTACTGACCGCGAGCGATGCCGGTCCGACGTGGTGTGAGTTCAAAGGCGAAGCGCGGTACCTGGATGCGATCATTCCCGGGCAACGGGCGCAGGCCGTCGGCTGGAGCTACGCAGCCCCGACCGCTGGGTATGAGGCGTTGCGAGACCACGTCGCGTTCTATCCCGGGCGCTTGGACGCCGCGTGGCTTGATGACGAACGCGTGCAAGCCCAGCCGGGCGACTTCTACGGAGGATGGATCACTGGCGATCTGGTCGGCCCGTTCAAAGGGCCGCCCGGCACCCGCGGCTGGTAGCGATTCGGCTTCTGCCGAGCCCGTCGCTCTCGACAACCGGGTCAGCAGCCCGCGCCTCATCGCCCTCGCAGATTCAGTCCGGTTCAAGCAGTGGCAGTTGGGGGTTCCGGATCGCCCGTCCGGTCTCGGGGCTCAGCCGGCGGCGAGGTCGTTGAGGGTGCGGGGGGCCTGGTTGCGGCCAGGCCCCGTCCGATCGACCCGGCGTGAGTCGATTTGCCAGCCGGCCTCGGTGGCCTGGTCGCGGCCAGCCCGCGGCCGATCGCGACCGATGGCGCTGCCGCACCTGAGGCGACGCTCCGTTCGGCGCGTGACACCGCTTCACCGGTGGCGGCCGCCATGGCCGCGAGGCCCAAGTCCCCGGCCGAGGGATAGCGATCGCCCGGGGACTTGGCCATTGCTCGAGCGATTACTGCCTCTAAGGCGACCGGGACGTCGGACGCGCGATCGCGGAGCTTGGGTGGCTCCTGGGTGGCGTGGGCGAACAGCGTGGCGAGTTCGTTGGCCGCCGGGTACGGGACCGATCCGGTGAGTGCGTGAAACAGCACACAGCCCAGGGCATAGACGTCCGAGCGGGCATCGACTCGTTCGCCGCGCGCCGCCTCGGGCGCGGCGTAGTCGACTGTCCCGACGAACCCGCCGGCGCTCGTCAGCGTCACGCCGGCGGTGGACTCGGCCGGGCGGGTGACCCCGAAATCGGTCAGGTAGACATGCTCGCGGGCGCCGCTCGTCGCGATCAAGATGTTGGCCGGCTTGACGTCGCGATGGACAAGACCCTGGCGGTGAGCAGCGTCGAGCGCCTGACCGACCTGATCGACGATCATCGCCGCACGATACGGCGCGAGTTGGCCAGCCTCGGCGATCACCGTCCGCAGATCCGTGCCGTCGACGAACCGCATCGCCAAGAACAACGTGCCGTCCTCGTCGCCGGCCGCATACACGGGGATCACGTTGGGGTGCTCCAACTGGGCAGCGATGGCCGACTCGCGTTGGAACCGGGCCGCGAATCGAGGATCATCCGCCAGCTCGGGCGCGATCACCTTGAGCGCAACGCGCCGCTCTGGACGATGCTGGCGCGCGCGGAAGACCACTCCCATACCGCCCCGGCCGGCGACCGCTTCAATCTTGAACCCTGCCAGCTCATCACCCGGCTGGACGGGCCGGGCCTCTCTCGAATCGCTCACTCGCGGGGTCCCCTTCGACGAACATGCTGCTCGAATTTGTCGAGAACGGTAACGCTCCGTTCGGAGGAGTGCGACTGTGATGGCCCGCGAGATCGCGGCCGGGCTCGGCTGCGCAGTGCGCAGGGCGGCGCGCAGGGCCCTCCGGCATGGATCCTCCTTCATCTAGGATAGACCTGAGGACCTCGATTAGTCCGTAGCCGTCCCCCGTTTCCGGAGACCATGTCACTGCGCGATGCATCCGTCCACACGGCCCTGCCGGTGTCCAATCTCGAGCGGGCCAAGCTTTTCTTCCGCGACCAGCTCGGCCTGACCCCGTCATCTGAAACCGAGAGCACCGCGTTTTACGCGGCGCGCGAGGGGCACGTAGCGATCTTCCTCAGCACCGGAAAGCCGTCGGGCGAACACACACAGATCGGCTGGACAGTCGCGGACATCGAGGTCACGGTCGCGGCTCTACGGAGTCAGGGCGTCGAATTCGACGAGTACGACTTCCCCGACTTCAAGACGGTCGACGGCATCGCCACGTTCGGAACCAATCGATTCGCCTGGTTTCGGGACACAGAGGGGAACGTGCACAGCCTGGCTCAGTTCGGCGGTCCAGAGGACGAGCAGGCCTAACGCCGTCCGGCGCGATGACACGCTGCGCCAGACGATCGAGTGGTACAACGAGGTGATCGATCCCGATGCGTTTGTCGACCCCCACCACTCGAGCCTGTCCCGGCTCGCCGGCTCGGCGTGCCGGGCCTCTCGGATCGGGCTGTTGACTCCGGTTCTCGTCGGGCGACGTGTGGTGCGCCAGCGGCTCATCGCGGGCGGCTGAGCAGTAATGCGTCTGGTTCGCCTCTCGGCCGGCCCGTTCTTTGTCTTCGCCGGCGTCATGCACTTCGTCATCCCGAGGGTGTACAAGAGCATCGTTCCTCGGTACCTGCCAGCGCGCAACGCGCTCGTTTACGCGAGCGGCGTGGCCGAGGTCGTCGGCGGCGCCGGGCTCATACCCCGGACGACTAGGCGTCCGGCCGGCTGGTGGCTGATCGCCACCCTGATCGGCGTCTTCCCCGCCAACGTGGAGATGGCACTCCACCCCGAGAAGTACCCGAAGGTGCCGGGCGGGGCCGCCGCGCTGTGGGTGCGGCTCCCGTTCCAGGGCGTGTTCATCGCCTGGGTGCTCAGCGCGATGCGGCGTTAGTCGGCGCTTCCAGGCCCGCCTAGACCTCGGCGTGGCGTTCGCGTGTCAATACGACGGCGTGAACATGCTCTCCGTCACGCGCTCAACGAGCGGTCAACCGCGCGGGCGACCTGCTCGCGTGAGCGGGCTCGAACCGCGGACGTCAGAGCAACGCGCCACCGCTCGGGAGTTCCTGCAGAGCACTCCAGCCCCAGGTCCGCGAGTACTGCGGCTTGATCAACGTGAACGGCGATCTGCTCGGCGCGGCGCTGGGCGGCGATATGTTGGGCGCGCGCCAGCGGCGTCCTTCCACGGTCGCCGGCGAGCCTGAGGAGATCCTCCGATACGAGCCGCACGGCGCGCCGCGCGCACCTCTCCCACGGCGCGTCAGCCGCCGAATCGACGACAACCTGACGCACGACTCGCCAACCGGCATGGTGCGAATCGCAACGCGCAACGAGGAACCGCGCCAGTGCCTCGGCCACACCCACCGCTCCGGGCTCGGACCCGTGACTGTCCAAGTGTCGCAGTGCGGCACCCACGTCCCGGCCGCCCTCCACCGCCCTGGCGAGCTCCCGGGCAGTCCGCCGCGGCTTGCGTCGTTCATCGTCGATCCCTCCACCGTACTCGACGGAAGCCGCCCTCCTGCTCGACTCCTACGACCAGCCCTGATGACATCAAGGTCGGTCACGCAGCTCAGGCTGGTTGGGGGGCGTGTAGCCCTGCGGCGTCGAGCGGGGCGCCGGCGAGTTGCCCGCCGGAGCATTCGCTCGCGTTGACCCGGCGTCGGGGGTTGCGAATGCCGGCGGCGCCGATCAGCCCGCCGATGATCACGAGCGCGCTGGAGACGCCGATGCCGACGCGGAACGCCTCCAGCGAGGACTGGCCCGACGCGACCGTGATCGCCACTGCCTCGCGTGGCGGGAGGCCGGCGACCGAAGGCCTCCCGAGGGTCAGCTGTTTGGCTTGTGCGACCGCGACGTGCCCGCGTGGGGTGAGCGGCTGTCCGGCAAGCTTGTGATCGAGGGACGCGCCGAACTGCGCGGCCACGAGCGCGCCGATCGCGACCGTCGCGATCAGGCCGGCTACGCGCGCGACGGCGTTGTTGACCGCGGACCCGATCCCCGCCTCGCTCGCGTCGACGCCGGCGAGGATCGCCGCGGTCAGCGGCGCGACGGTGACCGACAAGCCCAGCGAGAACAACAGGATTCCGGGGAGCACCTCGGTCAGGTAATCGACCCTGACCCCGAAGCTGAGCAGCATCAGCATTCCCGCGCCGGCGATCAACGGACCACCACCCATGAACCACCGCGGCCCGACGCGATCGGCGAGCGCACCGAACCGCGACGACAACGCGAACATCACCAAACTCTCGGGCAACAACGCCAACCCGGACTCCAGCGGCGAATAACCGGCGACCTGCTGCAGGTACAGGACGAGAAAGAAGAACAACGCCGACAGCCCGCCGTACAGCGCCAGCGTCTCGACGTTCCCGACCGCGAAGTTTCTGCTCCTGAACAGATCGAGCCGCAGCATCGGGTCGCTCGCGCGCGACTCGTAGACCAGGAACGCCACGAACGTCAGCACACCACCGATCAGCGACACACCCACCGCCAGGTTCGACCAGCCCAGACGCGGCTGCTCAATCAGCGCAAACACCGTCCCACCGAGACCCAGCACGCACAGCACCGCACCGACCACGTCAACCCTCCGCCCGGCGTTAGTGGGGACGGTCGCCGGAACCGCTCGGCGGATCAACCACAAGCACGCGACGACCAACGGCACGTTGATCACAAAGATCCACCGCCACGACGCGACATTCAAGATCAACCCGGCGACGAGCGGACCAAGCGCCCCCGCGATCGTCCCCCACGCCGTCCAGGTACCAATCGCCGGACCGCGCTCCTCCGCCGGAAAAGTCGCGACGATCACCGCCAACGAACTCGGGGTGAGCAACGCCCCGGCGACCCCCTGCACCGCACGAAACGCGATCAGCAGCCCGATCGAAGGCGCGAGCGCACACAACAACGACGCCGCCCCGAAGCCGCCCACCCCGACCGCGAACACCCGACGCTCCCCGAAAATATCCCCCAACGACCCGCCGAGCAAAATCAACGAACCGAGCGTCAACAGGTACGCGTTGCTGACCCATTGCTGACCAGCGAGGCCGCCACCGAGGCTCCGCTGGATCGACGGCAACGCGACGCTCACCACGCTGCTGTCGAGAATCGCGATGCTGGACCCGAGAATCGTCGCTACCAACGTCAAGCGCTTCCTCGACGCCGACAGGCTCTGGGTCGCCGGAGACGACGAGGGGGCAGCGGCCACCCGACGATCAGGCTGCAAGCTTGCGCGCGGCACGCTCGGGTCCGCGAGCTGGACCGTCGGTGCGGTCGGACGTCGGGTACAGGTGCAACGGGACTGGGGAGTTGGGCATGCGACAGCCTGGGGTCTCCCACGAGTGGCTCCTAGACGCACCGCTGTCGCCGGGCATTCTGGTTGGTTATGAGTTCGCGACCTAGCTCGATGCTCTGGCGAGCTGTGGAAGAACCCGGCCACGGGCCAACGGATGACGCGGCCACAGCACCGTCATCGCCCGTTCGACCCGGGTGTATGATCGGTTGGGCTTCGCTCTAATTCTCGGCGGGCACGGTGTTCCGGCTTCAAAGTACTGGCCGGCGTAAACGGTTGACCTAATCGGTCAGCGCTAAACGCACAACGATGCAGCCCAACGCTGGGCGGCGCCCTCCGCCACTCCCGCGGCACGGGCACCCCCCGCAGCACTACACCAGATGAGACTCTGCATGGCTAGTTCAGTCCAGCCCACCCCATCCCTGCATGTCACCGGTAACGGCGCCCGGTTTGCCGAGCTGTCGGGCCTCGCTCATAGGCCGCGTAACGACCCGCCCGGAGCGGACCGCCGACTGCGGAGCCCGCTCCTGGTGAGGCTGACAGGCCGGACCTCAATCGCGACCGTGGCCGCGGCGGGCATGATCGTCGGCACCCTCACGCTCGTCGGCGGCGGTGCGGGGACCGTCTGACGCCGTGAGAGAGTGACAAATGCAATTCAACCACCTAACCATGCAAGCGTTCCGGTTGTCCCACGGGTCGCATCCTCGGTAGCTTGCCTCGACGTAAGGAGGGCGCCATGCCCACAAAGTCAACACTCAACGAGACGCAATCCCCAGTTACATCGGACAATCCAAGCCCAGGCCAGAACCCGGGTCTCACCGTAACCGGTCAGCAACCGATCGCAGACCAGGGCGAAACCTCAGCCGACGGGATCAGTTCGGATACCGAGCGTCTCACCGCCGAGCGAACCGAACGCCGCCGCCAACGGGCAGCGGCCCACGGGGCGCCAAGCCCGGCCGCCGCGCCGCAGAGGGTCGGTCGGCGTGAGCGTCCTCGCGATTTCACACCTGCCCTGGCGCCACCGAGGCGAATGACGCTCCGAGACTCCCTGTCGATCACGTTGATCGCAGTGCTCGCCGCCGGCGGCGTACTCGGAGCGGTCCTCGGCGCCCTGAACGTCGCGGGTTGGGTCATCGGGCTGCTCGTGGCCGGATTGACCGTCGTCGTCTCGGCAATGCTTCGGCGCTACTCACGCTCGACATGACCAAGCACCAGGAAAATGCCAATTGGATCGCTGCCGAGGTGTTCTACCAAGCCGACGAGTCGGCGCTTTATCACGATTGCCGAGCTCAATTACATGCTGCCTGACACTCAGTGCCGACGGCGACTCGCCGGCCGCTGACCGTCAGGAGGCGACGTGTCATCCGACCCGCCAAGCCGCTTCGTCCACCACGGCGCATTCGGCAACGACCGCTTCGGTGTGACCGCCGAGCGCTTCGCGCGCTTCTTCGGTACGCCTCGCTTCATCATCGGGCAGACCGTATTGGTCGTCATCTGGATCGCTCTCAACGCCGCCGCGTTCAGCTTCCGGTGGGACCCCTACCCATTCATCCTCCTCAACCTCGCATTCTCGACCCAGGCTGCGTACGCCGCACCGCTGATCCTGCTTGCTCAGACCCGCCAAGCCGAGCGCGACAAGCTACGCGACGCCACTATCCAAAGACACCACGACGCCGATATCCAGCGCGAGCGGGCCTTCGAGACCGGCCAGACCGAAGTACTGCGACGCGAACAAGAGCTCGCTCAACAGCACTTGACACTGCTAGCGCAGAACACGAAGCTCACCGAGGAGATCGCCCGGCTCACCACCGAGCTGCACGCTGCAATCTGCACGGAACAGAACGGAGACGGTCCGGTTCAGCTCCAGCTGACTCCTCGGTAGGCGGGCACTTCCGAGCCATAGCATCGTTAGTTCGCGACGGCCCCGGGCGACCGTGGTCCGGAGCGGAGCGAACAACGACCATTCACGCGGTCGCAAGGCGAGGGCAGCGATCTGGCGAGTCGCGGTCCGAGGCTAGAATCGAACCGACTGGGTCCGTCATGAGCGACCGCGAAACCGATCATCTCCGTGTGCTGATTGCCAACGAGCGCAAGGATCGCCTGGCTCTGGTCGCCCCGATCGTCGCGGCCCTGGGGCACGAGGTAATTGCTCGCGAGATCGAGGTCGCAGACGTCGGAGCCGTGACCGCGCGAGAGCGACCCGACGTGGCGCTGGTCGGCCTCGGGGAGAGCTCCGACCACGCGCTTGGACTGATCGACAAGATCGTGCGGGAAGCCTCCTGTCCCGTGATCGTCCTGCTCCACGCGCCCGATCCTGCCTTCGTCAAGGAGGCATCCAAGCGCGGCGTATTCGCCCACATCAGTGACGCCGACGTCGAGGACTGGCAAAGCTCGATCGACATCGTGCTGCGGCGCTTCGCCGAATACCACGACCTCGAAGGCGCCTTCGGGCGTCGCGCTCTCACCGAGCGTGCCAAAGGCATCCTCATGGAACGCCACTCCGTCGACGAGGCCAGTGCCTTCGAGATGCTGCGCGAGTACTCCCGAACTGCCAATCGCAAGCTCGTCGACGTCGCCACTGCCGTCGTCGACGGCCACCGCCTGCTCCCGAAGCATCCGCACCCGCCGCCGGAGACCCGAGCGTGAGCGCATGTAGCACGCGCGAGCGCTGACCCTGCAGGTGAGCGCTTGCGCGTCGTCCCTCACCACGAATGCGTGCGCCCCGTCGCACTCGTGCTTTTCGGCTGGCTCGATCCACCGAGCCGGACAGTCTGGCCGCAGGGTCAGTTCCACGACCATACTCCTAAAAATCGAGTATTGCCAGCGAATCGTGAGCGATTGCAGAATCCGCTGGCGCTGAGGCCGTCGGAGGCCCGCTGTCGCTGCGTTCCGCGGTCGGTCCGGCGAGCTTGGCTTCGCTGCGAGCGATCTTGCGCGCCTTCTCTGCCTAGGCCTTGGCTTGCGAGCGCTGAAACTCGGCCTCGAGCGCCGGCACGTCAACCGCGATCTTCGAGTGATCAGACGCGTCGTAGCAGACCGGAACGATGTCGGCCTGCCGGTACTCGCCGACCTTGTTTCGGGCGGCCTTGATCCCGCCCGGCGCGCTCCGATAAGGTGCGCGCCGTTGTCCCCGGAGCCGGTCCTGGGACGTCAACAAACAAGGAGGGGCAGTGCTGCGCAGAATCGTGGTACTCGGGGCCGCGCTCGCAGTCGCGATGGCGACCGTCGCGTCGGCAGCGTCGTCGGGGCTGTACACGGGCGAGACCAGCCAGAAGCTGAAGATCACGGTCAAGGTCAGCAACGGACACGTGGTGAAGGTCGGCTACGTCGCTCAGTACGGATCGTGCGGAGAGCTCGAAGGCTCCGACAAGGTCAAGATCGCGATCAAGGGCAACAAGTTCGGCGCCACCGTGCACCCGAACTCGGAGACCGTCGACAAGCTGAGCGGCAGCTTCACCGGCCACAAGGTCAGCGGCGCGCTCAACTCCACGGTCACCACCGGCGGGATCCATCCCGTGACGTGCCACAGCGGAAAGGTGAAGTTCAGCGCGACGCTCTGAACGGTGGACGCCGACGCGGGTGCCTCATGCGCGCGGTGGCTGCAGGCGTCGAGCATCGGCCCGGCCGAGCGGAGAGGTCGTCACCGCTCGGCTGGCCGGGGGGCGCGCTCGGCTCTCGCTACCGGGATCGACGCGTCGAGCGCGCGGTCGTGGCGGCGAGGCAGGCGTGAAGCGAGCGGGAAGCCGAGCGCGGCGACGGCCGCCATCGCGCCGAACGCGCCGAAGGTGTGGTGGACGAGCACCTGGACGAGCACGGCCACGGCCAACCCGCCGAGGTTGCCTGCGAGCCACACGATCGCACCGGCGGTGCCGGCAAGTGGACCCGCGAGGCGCTCGGCTGCAGTGAGCACGATCGGCAGCGCCGACAACAGCAGCAGACCGATCGCGACCAGGGCGACAGCACGTACGGCCAGCGACGTGCTGGCCCCGCACAGCAGGCAGCCCGCGGCGGTGACGGCGACCGTCACGAACATGTAGGTACGCTCGCGTCGGCGCTGCGAGACCGCCGGCGCGAGTGTCGCGCAGCCGACGATGCCCGCCACGATCATGGCCACCAACAGGACACCGGCGGTCGTGTCCGAGACGCCGTCGGGGTGTAGCAGCGTCTGCAGCCAAGTGGCGATCGCGACGAAGATGCCGAAGCCGAGAAACACCAGGCTGCAGAGCGTCCTCAGCTCGGGGATCTTCCACACCGCCCTCGCCGCGCTGCCGGCAATCGCGGACCGCTCCGCGGTCGCGTGTCCCGGCCGGCGCAGCGCGAGCGCGAGGCCCGCCACCGGGATCACCGCCAGCACCGCTTCCACTGCCAGCAGGCGCTGCAGGTGTCCGTGAGCGCCGAGCACGGGTCCAAGGCCCAGCGCGAGCAGCATCCCGACGAAGTTGCCCGCTGAGCCGACGGCGATCCCGTTCGCGCGGTCGCGCTCTGGCAGGTACTCGCCGGCCAGCCGGCCGATCGCGCTGAGGATGACGGGCTGTGCGACGGCGACCGCAACCTGGCCGGCCATCGCCCACGCGAACCGGTCGCCGCCGAGCCGGACGAACGCGCCGGCGGCCATCAGCCCCGCCGCCGCTCCAAGGGCGGAGCGGAAGTGGCGGTCGAGCAGCGCGCCGGCCGGGATCGCGAGCACGACGTACAGCAGCGGGAAGATCTCCGACAGCCAACCGACCGCCGTCACCGAGACGCCGTAGTGGTGAGCCGTGTCGGTGGTGATCGCCGCAAAGCTGAGCCACAGCATCTGGGTTGCGGCCGCGACGAGCGCATACCAGATCAGCGGAGACCAACTGGCACGAGGTTCTCGCCGGGGACACCCCTCCACGGCGCTGGACAGTACGCCATCTTTCGGCAGCACTCGCTCGGAACCGAACGTCGCCACGGTCACCCTACGGTCCGCTCGGGCTTATGGGATCAGGACGATCCGCTCACCCGGCGGATCCTTCTTGGCCCAGGCTGTCTCCACGTCCGCCAGCGGCATCGTGTGCGGGTTGACCACGATCGTGCCGGCAGTGAGCTCGTCCACGAGCGACGGCAGCTCGGCACGGTAGACCTCCGGCGAGACCGCGCCTTGGCCGCTGCCCTGGAGCCGCAGGTTGGCCGAGCGCAGCGCCACCGATGGGAGCTCGATCGTCGGGCCGGCGACCGCACCGATCTGGATCCAGTTCATGGCGCGGCTGCGGTCGGACCGGGCCCTCAGCAGTGCGCTCATCGCCCTCTGCGCCGGCCCACCCCACAGGTAGTCGACGACGATGTCGCAGTCGGCGGCCGCAGCGGCCAGGGCGTTGCCGGTCGCTTGCCCGTCCTCAGTCAGCTGGACGATGTCGTCGGCGCCAAGCGACGTGAGCGCCCGGAGCCGATCGAGGTCTCGCCCGGCGCCGACCACATGCCCGGCGCCCAGCCGCTTCGCCACCTGTACTGCCATCGCCCCGGCGTTGCCGGTCGCGCCGAGGATGAGCACCCTCTGCCCGGTCTCGATCGGAACGCGACGGCGCAGGGCGACCCACGACGACATCGCCGGGTTCATCGCGGCGGCGAGCTTCGCGACGTCGGCATCGTCGGGTAGCTCGATGGCCCGGCGCGCGTCGACGAGCGCCTTGTCCGCCATCGTGCCGATCACGTCGTCGGCGGCCACGAAGTAGATCCGCCGGCCATCGGGTCGCTGCCCGACCGCGTCGATTCCGGGAATCATCGGCAGCGCCTGCGTGCTGGTGTAGTGGGCGCCGGCAGCGCCGGTCCGGACGCGTGGGTGCAAGCCGACGGCGAGGACGTCGACGAGTACTTCGTCACTCGTGGTCGGCTGCGGAACCTCGAACTGCTGGTAGCGCGGTGGGTCGTCGAACGACGTCACCACGGCCGCATTCATGTTGGCCATGTCGGACTTCTCCTGCTTCATGATTTAGTTCGTGCCACGTACCATCTTAGTTGGTGGCACGTACTAACTCAACTAGAATGCGAACATGCCTTCTCGACCCGCCGACCCGCGCGCCGCCGAGGCCAGACCTGACCAACTAAGTCCGGTCGACGGACTGGCTCAGCTTTCGTTCCTCGTTCACGGCACGCTCGAGCGGCTCGCGGCCGAGCACGACGTCTCGATCGTCCAGACGCGTTTGCTCGGCGTGCTCCGGGACCGCATGCCGACCATGAACCAGCTGGCAAAGCTCCTGGGGCTGGACAAGTCCAGCGTCACCGGGCTCGTCGACCGCGCGGAGCGCCGCGGCCTGGTGGCGCGCGTTCCCTCCACGACGGACCGACGGGCTGTGCTCGTCAACCTCACCGAGGATGGTCGATCGCTCGCTTCTGCGATCTCGACCCGCTTCGAGGCCGAGGTCTCGATGATGCTCGACCGCCTACCCCCGCGAGACCAGCAGGCCCTCACCAGGATCGTGAGTCGACTGCTGGTGGCTCATGCAACCGATCAGGGCGTCGATCTGTTCGCAGACATCGACACCCAGTGACACTCGGGCCCGATTAGCGCCGCACCCCGACCCGAGCCACCCGGACTACTTCGAGTTCTTCCAGACCACTCAGAACTGCCTGGACTTCAACACGTACACCCCGGGCGTCGTCGCCTATGCCGCGAAGATCGCGTGCACGCCGCCGTTTCTCGACTCACCTTACGGCGATATCGCGGACCTGGGCGCGATGTACGCACAGAACGACACCTACATCTCGATGATCGGCCGCTCGATCCCCGTGCTCCTCACCTCGGGCGAGGAGGACACGACCGACCCACCGTCATCGGCCGACGCCGACTACGACTACTACAAGGCCCACTGCGGGTGTGACGTGACACAGGTGCTGCTCCCCAATACCGCGCACCTGTTCATGGTCCACCAATCGCTGCCCACCTGGGTCGACGACGCGGTCAACTGGCTCACATCCCGCGGCCTTCCCGGTTAGAGCGCGGGGCGCAATCAGTCCGGGTCGTTCTCGCGATGAGCCAGGATCTGTTCGCGCTCGGCGAGCCGATTCGCCCGCCTCAGCTCGGCCTCGCGCATCCTCCGCTGCTCGTCCGGGCTCGTCACGATCAACGCCGGCACGGGTACCGGGCGGCCATCGTCGTCGAGCGCCACCATCGTCAGATACGCGGTGTTCGTGTGACGCACCTCGCCCGTCCGCGGGTTCTCGGCATCCACGCGCACGCCAACCTCCATCGAGGTTCGCCACGCCCCGTTCACCGACGCGCTCAACGTGACCAACTCCCCCATCCGGATCGGATACAGAAACGCCATGCGGTCCATCGCGGCGGTCACCACCCGCTGTCGTGAGTGCTTGATCGCCGCGAGTGCCGCGGCCTCGTCACAGAGCTTCATCACCGTGCCCCCATGGACGCTCCCGGCCGGGTTGGCGTCGAGCACGCCCATCCACCGGACGAGCTGACACCGCGAGTCGGACGCGGGCTTTGCCTCCATCCCGGTCAATCTACCGTCACACGGTTCCGACCTGACGGGCGCTGCCGGCGGTCCGTCGGCAGCGTGCTCGGGCCGACGTGCTCATCGAGCCAGCCGGTCACCGGCGCAGTCGCCCGCCACGTCCCGGTGACGAACCGCAGCCCGTCGGTCCGGGAAATGCCGCGGCCGAACTTCAGGGCCGCGCCCAGCGACAAGCTCTTGCGCCGCAGCAACTCGATCCTCGCGTGGTCCTTTGGATACCCGCGCGGCGCGGTCGCGAGACTCCCGCCCCACAGCTCGAGGCCGGCTCTCTCGGCCTCGGCCGCGACCTTGGTCAGCTCGGCCCCGGACCGCTCGTCGGCGACGCCCTCGCGGTACCGATCGAGCTGATCGCGGGCCATCACGTGGTAGCCGCTGCCCGCGACGAGCCCTCGCGCCGAGATCGACGCGTACAACCCCTGGGCGGCCAGGCCGGAGCCGTACAGGACGCCGTAGGTGTTGGTCTTGTACGGAGACTTGTCGGGCGAGAAGCGGATGTCGCGGTTCTGACGGAACAGCTTCACCTGCCCGCCAAAGGTCTCGCTGACCTCGACCAGCAGCGCCTCCATCTGGTCCCGGACCGATTCCTCGAAGAAGTCCCGACTGGCGGTGAAGTACGTCTTGCTGTTGTCCGTCTCGAGTCCCGCGAACCACTCCTGGACCTTGGGGCCGAAGCCTTCGAACGTCGTCATCGCGCGATCTTCTCACGCGCCGCGCCGCGTCGCGCCCGGGTCACGCGCGCCGAGGTAGCCCGCTCGCCACCAGCCCGGACAGGGCGACCAGGGGCCACTCGTCGCCGCTCCTGCCGAGCTCGAGCGTCCCTCCATCGGCGAACGCGATACCCGACCCGAGTACCAGGTCCTTGACGAGTCACCTCCTACATGCTCGTGTCGGCGCGCGGGCGCCGGCAGCGGACCGATTGAGCCGGGCGCGGCTTCGGCAAGACCGGGCTCGCCGGCGCCTGGTGGCGCGTCGTGGCGCGCCGTGGCGCGCCGTGGCGCGCCGTGCAGGTCGCGGGCGCCGGGGAGGAGGGGCCTGGAGCATGCACAGCACGACAATTGCGACCCTTCGGCAGGGCCCCGTCGTACTACCCGTGCCATACATGCATGCGGCGTCACGGCTGCCCAGGCTCGGCTGATTTGTCGTGTTACTCAGGTCCCGCGCCACGGCGGCCCGGTAGGCGGCGCCGGCGCCCCGGAACGGCTCCGGACGACCTGCAAGACCTGCCAATTCGCGAGTTCCGGACCAGCCTTCGCAGGCGATGCAGGTGGGGCATGCGTCGGATGGCAAGGCTCGGAACGCCGAGGCGAATTGTCAGGTTGTGCAGGTTCCGGACGCCCCGGGGGAGTGAGAACGCGCCACCCGCGCCACCCGCGCCACCGCGCGCCACCGTCCGCACCCGGCCACTCTCGACACCCCTCACCCTTGACGCCCGGAACCACGACGGCGTAAGGTTGTTAGGCGATTGGTTAACAAAGGGGCCGCCGGGTGATCGCACCGATCGCCGAGGGCGTCCGGACCGGAGAAGGGGCACATGACCGATTTACTGAAGGACGCGGGGCTGACGCCGCGCAAGATCCACCATTACGGCTGGAAGCCATCGCTCCCCGACGCGCGCGACCACATCGCGGACGCCTCGGAGCTGGTCGTGCTGGACGAGGTCGACCCTCGCGCCGACCTTCCGGACGTGTTCGATCAGGGCCAGCTCGGCAGCTGCACCGCCAACGCGGTCGCAGCGGCGGTCGAGTACGACGCGAAGCTGAACGGCACGGACCCGGGATTCCTGTCGCGGCTGTGGATCTACTACTACGAGCGCAAGCTCGAGGGCGCGCCGGCCGACCAGGACACGGGGGCGTTCGGGCGGGACGGCTTCAAGGTCTGTCAGAAGCTCGGTGTGGCGCTCGAGGCCGACTGGCCGTATGACATCGCCAAGTTCTCCGACGAGCCGCCCGCGAACCTCGACGCCGAGGCCGGCCAGCACCGCATCTCGAACTACAAGGTGGTTCCGCGGAACCTCGACTCCATGAGGGCGGTGCTCTCCAATCGACAGACGATCGCGTTCGGGTTCTCGGTGTACGAGTCGTTCGAGTCCCAGCAGGTCGCCCAGACCGGCATCGTGCCGCTCCCGACGCGGAGCGAGAAGCAGCTGGGCGGACACGAGGTGCTGCTCGTCGGCTACCTCAAGGACCAGCCCAACTACGGCCTTGTGCGCAACTCATGGGGCCCGGGCTGGGGCATGAAGGGCTACTTCCTGATGCCCTGGGCGTACCTACTCGACGCGAACCTCGCCAGCGACTTCCGCACGATCCGCCGCCCCGCGGGGAAGTAACCGGTCCCCCACCGCGAACCAACCGCCCGCCCGCCCGGGGCTAACCCACGCCGCCCCGACGGCCGGAGTCAACCCGGCCGGCCCGCCGGGAAGTGACCCGCCGCCGCGCGGGAACTACCGGCCCGGGCCGGCGGTCAGGAGTCGACGTCGTTCACCGCGCCGCACTCCGGGCACTCGATGAACACGCCAAACAGCTGCCCATCGCTGACGCCTTCGGCCAGCACGATCGCGCAGCCGCCGCACAGCAGGCGATCCGGCCCGTCGCCGCTGAAGGCCAGCTTTCCCTTCGGCGGGGCGTGGATGATCGCGCTTGACCGGGGGATTTCGTTGATGACGGTGAGTGTTTGATCAGCCATGGCGCAAACCTATCCGCCCAGGCCCGCGGCGGCAAGCGACCCGCCCCCGCGTCCGCCCCGGCCCCCCGCGCGCCCGAGGCCCGAGGCCACCCCACGCCCCGCCCCCGTCGCAGGCCCGAAGCCGATCAGGACCGCCCGTCCGCGCCGCCGGCGCCGGCGCGCACCTGGCGCAAGTACGCCGACAGCGCCACCGCGCCAACCGCGAGCGTCCCCCAGTTGACCAGGCGCGAGACGATCACGTAAGAGCTGGTCGTCAGATACACCGCCAGCGCCAGGGACAAGCGCGTGGAGCACGAGGAAGCCGCCGATCACTGTTCCGAGCGCACGGTCCATTGCCTTGCGGAACGGACGAACTGCGTGGCGACGCCGTAGACGACCAGCGGCAGAACCATCGTCAGCGCGGCGCGCCGGAGCGCCGGGCTGTGGCTTGAGATGTTCGGCACGAGCTCGATGGGTTCGGCGTGAGTGGTCATCGATCGACCTCCTTCAGGGCCGCGCGAACCGCGGCGTCCACGACGTCGGCGAGCGGGGTGGTCTCGTCGTTGCTCCTGATCCAGTGCCGGATCGCGGCGCGCTCGGCGCCGACGGCCATCGCCGCCAGCAACCGTGGCCGCAGCTCGTCCTCGCCGGCGCCGATCCGAGCGGCGATCCCCTTCGCCAGCTGATCCTCGCCCGCATCGGAGATCCGCAGGTACTCGACCCGCACCGTCGGCTCGGCGGCAGCGAGCACGCGGAACCTGCTGATGAACGCGTCCTCGGGGTCGGAGTCGGAGTCGGAGTCGGAGTCGGCGCCGGCGCCGACTCCGGGAGCCGGCGAGTACAGCTCGCCGATCGCGGCGACGAGCGCCTCGCCCACCGGCTCCTCGGCGGGCCGCGCGAGGAGGTTCTCGACCATCCGCGTCCAGCGGCGCACCGCCGGCCACGCGATCGCGGCCTCCTTGCTCGGGAAGTAGTTGTTGAACGTTCGCGTGGAGACGCCGGCGGCGGCGGCGATCTCGGGCACCCGAACGTTCGCCAGCCCGCGCTCACACGCCAGCTCGAGCGCGATCTGCGCCAGGTCGCGCCGCGTTTCCTCGCGCTGGCGTTCCCGCCGACTGGGGTTCATTTCGGTTTTCTCAGCGGTGCTCGTAGGACCAACGTAACGCATATTTGCGTATTACGCAAATGTTTCGTATCGCGCAAGACTAAGGCCAGTCCGTCCAGACCTCAGACCCGCCGCTTAAGCCCCGCCACCGGTTGCCGACCTAGCAAACAAAGGAAACGGCCGCACCCCCGGGGTCCCACATGCCAGACGCATTCGTCGCTCGCCAGCCCATCTTCAACCACAAGCTCGACGTGGTCGGCTATGAGCTGCTGTTCCGCGGCGAGGGTTACGCCAACGACGCGGCGATGTTCGCCAACCCCGAGAGCGCGACCGCCACCGTCGTGCTCAACGCGCTCACTGAGCTCGACCTCGGCCGGATCGTCGGACGCAAGACGGCATGGGTCAACGTCTCGCGCGAGTTCGTCACCGGGGGGCTCGCGCACGCCCTACCGTCGGACCTCGTCGGTCTCGAGATCCCCGAGACCGACCAGTTCGACGACGAGATGCTCACCGCCCTGCAAAGCCTCAAGGCCGAGGGCTACAAGCTCGCGCTCGACGACTTCCGCTACCGCGAGGGCTCAGAGCAACTGCTCGAGCTGTTCGACGTGGTCAAGCTCAACGTCAATGAGCTCGGGACCGAAAAGCTGAGGGAGCTGGTCGAGCGCCTGAAGCCGTACGAGGGCAAGCTCGTCGCCGAGAAGCTCGGCACCCAGGAGCAGCACGAGTTCTGCGTCGAGGCCGGCTGCGATCTGTTCCAGGGCTACTTCTTCTGCCGGCCGGCGGTCGCGTGCACCCGCGGCATCGCCGCCAACCGCCTCGCGCTCCTGCAGGTGGCCGCGGCGCTCAACGACCCCGCGGTTCAGCTCGAGCAGATCGAGCAGCTGATCGCCCACGACGTGGCGCTGAGCTTCCGGCTGCTCCGTTACGTGAACTCCGCGTTCTTCGGCCTACGCGGCGACGTCCGCTCGATCGGCCAGGCGCTCGCGCTCCTCGGGCTCGACAACGTCAGGCGCTGGTCGACGCTGAGCGTGCTCGCGAGCATCGACGACAAGCCAACCGAGCTGACGATCACCGCGCTGATCCGTGCCCGCTTCTGCGAGCTCGCCGGCGAGGCGCTCGGGATCGCCGGCGGCGCCGAGCTGTTCACGCTCGGGTTGTTCTCGGTGCTCGACGCGATGATGGACGCCCCGATGACCGACGTCGTCGCCTCGCTCCCGCTGGCCGCCGAGATGCGCGACGCGCTCGTCTCGCGCAAGGGCAAGCGCGGGCTGCTCCTCCAGTGCGTCTTCGCGCTCGAGACCGGCGAGATAAACGACCTGCCGGCGGTCGTCGACGGCGCCGGCGACCTGTACCTCGAGTCGATGATGTGGGCGAACGCCGCGGCCGAGTCGCTGTTGAGCGCCGCCGCCCCGAACCACGCCAAGAGCACGCCGCCGCCGGTGTCAACGCCCGCGCCGGCCCCCGCGGCTGACGCCGCCCCCGACCCGGTCGCACAGCCCCAAGATCACACCACCCCCGCCACGGGCCAGCAGGGCTTCTTCGGCCGGATCCGCGACACGGTCCTCGGCTGGTTCGGCCGGCGCCGCGTCAGTCACGAGTCGGCCTGACCGCGCGCGGGAACGCGTCGCGCAGCGCCAGCTCGGTCGACCAGAACGCGAGCTCGTCCCACGGCAGCTCGTCGACCGCGAACGCGCGGACCTCGACAGCCTCGGGCGTGGTCTGCGGCGAGCCGAGCGCCCGGGCGCGGTAGACGATCAGCACAACGCGGTCCTCGGCGCGCGAGTAGACGCCGACCAGCCCGCCGACCTCGATCGCGATGCCGAGCTCCTCGGCGGCCTCGCGCCGCGCGGCCTCCTCGACCGACTCGCCGAGATCGACGAAGCCGCCGGGGAACGTCCACAGCCCTTTCCCGGGATCGAACCCCCGCCGCAGCAGGATCACCTTCCCGCGAGCGTCGACGGGGATCGCGCCGGCAACCGGCTTCGGGTTGTAATAGGCGGCGTAACCGCAATGCGAGCAAACGATGCGGCGCGGGAACTCGACATCGGCCGGGCGACCGCACCGGGGACAGAACTGCGCCTCGTCGAGAGCGGGATTCAGCGACGCATCCATGCGTGCGATGCTACGGCCGCCGTGGTGGTGAGGTTCGGTGAGCGTGAGATCCGGCACGATGAGCTGACGGCACAAGCCGCCAGGATCGCCACCGCGCTCAGCACCGCCGGGGTCGAGCACGGCGACCGGGCCGCGATCGTGCTCCGCAACGAGCCCACGTTCCTCGCCCTCAGCGCCGCGTGCCCGCTGATCGGAGCCGTGCCGGTGCCGGTCAACTGGCATTCGCGTGGTCGGGAGCTCCGGCACGTCCTGTCGCATTCGGGCGCGCGGGCGGTGTTCGTCCATTCCGACCTGATCGCCGGGGTCGAGGAGTCGCTCCCCGAGGGCGTCGAAATTATCGAGGTGCCGGTTCCCGCCGAGACCGCGGCGCACTACGGCGACGCGCCCGCCACCGGTCGCCACCCGCTGCTCGACGACTGGATCGGCGACGCGTCACCGTACGCCCACCAGGCGGGGAGCGCGCGAATGAGCGTGATCTACACGTCGGGCACGACCGGCCTGGCCAAGGGCGTCCTGCGCGACGCGATGACCCCCGAGCAGTCGCAGCAGGTGGCGGCGGTCACGCTGGCGGCGATGGGCCTGCGGCCGGGCATGAGGACGCTGATCACCGCGCCGATGTATCACGCGGCTCCGAACTCGCAGGGCCTGTTCGCGCTCGCGCTCGGGATCGAGCTGACGATCATGCCGCGGTTCGAGCCCGAGGAGTTCTTGCGGCTCGTCGAAGCGCAGCGGATCACGCACGCCCAAACAGTCCCGACGATGTTCGTGCGCCTGCTGGAGCTCCCCGACGACGTCCGCGCGCGCTACGACCTCAGCTCGCTCGAGTGCGTCGTCCACGCGGCCGCGCCGTGCCCCGTCCACGTCAAGCGGCGCATGATCGAGTGGCTCGGGCCGGTGATCCTCGAGTACTACGGAGCGACCGAGATCGGGATCGTCGTCGCCTGCGACAGCCACGAGTGGCTCGCTCACGAGGGAACCGTCGGCCGGCCACTCGCGGACGCCGACATCCACGTGTTCGACCCCGCCGGCGAGCGGCTGCCGGCGGGCGAGACCGGGGAGGTGTACATCCGGCCTCCCGGTTACTGGCCCGGCTTCACCTACTTCGACCAGGACGAACGGCGCCGCGAGATCGATCGCGACGGCTACATCACGATCGGTGACATCGGCAGGGTCGACGAGGACGGCTTCCTGCACCTCTCAGATCGCGCGCGTGACATGGTCATCTCCGGCGGGGTGAACATCTATCCGGCCGAGATCGAGGCCTGCTTGCTCGAGCTCGACGGCGTGCGCGACGTCGCCGTGTTCGGCATCCCCGACGATGATCTTCGGCGAGGCGCTCGCCGCGCACGTCGACGCCGACCCAGCCGCCGGGCTCACCGGCGCGGCCGTGCGCGAGCACGTCGGGGCACGCCTGGCCGGATTCAAGGTGCCGAGGGTGATCGTGTTCGACGACGAGCTGCCGCGCGAGGAGACCGGCAAGATCTTCAAGCGCCGGATCCGCCAGCGCTACTGGCAGGACGCCGGGCGCAACATCTGAGAGCAAGCGATGGAGAACGTCCACGGCGATGCGCGCCGAGGTACGCGCGGACTACCACGCCGCGCTCGAGATCGTCGACGGCGACGCGGCCTTCGCGGTGCGGTTCGAGCGGTTCTTCACACGGCTGCGCGACCCGGTGGGCCGCGAGGACCCCGACACCCGCTGGATGCATCGGCCGTTCATGGACTGGAAGACGGCCGCGCGCCGGCACGACCTCGCCACCGTCGAGGGGTGGTTGTGGTGGTGGCGAGGATCAGAGGGTGACCGCCCCCGGTATACCCCGACCGCAGGCTGTATGGTCGCGCTTGAGAGCGAGATGGGCCACCGCGAAAACGAGTCGCGCGCGTTTCGCGCAAGCCGGATCGGCGAGTTCGAACGGGCCTTTGCGGCTGCGCTGATCGCCGGCGACGAGGTCGCGGCCGAGACCACGATCCGCGAGGCGATGGACGCCAAGCTGACCTCGGCGGAGATCGACGAGGGGATTATCACGCCGGCGCTCTGGCTGATCGGCGTGTTGTGGGAGCGAAACGAGATCTCGGTAGCCGACGAGCATCTCGGCACCGAGATCGCGATTCGCGTGCTCGCGCTCCAGCGCGAGGCCGAGCGGCTCGTGCAAGGCCGGCGCGACCACCGGGTGATGCTCGCGACGCCCGCCGGCGAGCGCCACGTCGTCGCCCTGCGGATGGTGAGCAATCTCCTGAGCGGAGCGGGCTACTGGATCGTGATGCTCGGCGCCGACGTGCCCGCGGAGGCGCTCGTGGCCAGCGCGCTGCGCCACCGGCCGGACGTGATCTGCATGAGCGCCACGATGCCCGAGGTGTCGCCCCGGATCGTCGACTCGATCGTTCAGGTCCACGCCGCGTGGCCGGGGGCACAGTTCGTGATCGGAGGCCGCGGCCTCGCCAGCCAGCTGCGATCGCGGCCGGGCGTCGGAATCTGCCAGCGCATATCGGAGGTCGTCGAGACCGTCGACGCGCAGGTCATGCGCGCGGAACTCAACTAGCTCGTGGCTGCGGACCCGATTCCGGCCACGAACTGGGCGGGGAATCACACCTACCTGGCGCACGCCCTCCACGTCCCCTCGACACTCGAGCAGGTGCAGGAGGTCATCGCGGCGGCGCCGCGCGTCCGGGTCCTGGGCTCTCGCCACTCGTTCACCGACATCGCCGACTCGGTCGAGCTCCTCAGCCTGGATCGCCTCGCGCCCGACGTTGTCGTCGACCACGACCTGATGACCGTGACCTGCGGCGGCGCGATGCGCTACGGCGAGCTCGCGCTCGAGCTGGCGGATGCGGGCGTGGCGCTCGCGAACCTGGCGTCGCTCCCGCACATCGCGGTCGCCGGCGCCGTGTCGACCGCGACGCACGGGTCCGGAGACCGCAACGGCAACCTCGCGAGCGCCGTCGCCGCGCTCGAGCTCGTCACCTCCGACGGCGCCGTCGTGACCGCCGCCCGCGGCGATCCCGATTTCGATGGGCTCGTGGTCGGGCTCGGCGCGGTCGGGGCGGTGACCCGGATCACGCTCGACGTAGAGCCTGCCTATCACGTACGCCAGCGCGTGTTCGAGAGCCTGCGCTGGGAGGATCTGTTCGAGCGTTTCGACGCGATCACCGCAAGCGGCTACAGCGTCAGCGTGTTCACCCGATGGGGCGACACGGTCGACCAGGTCTGGGTCAAGAACCGCGCCGATGCCCCTATCGAGACTGTGCTCGGAGCGATCGCCGCGACCCAGCATCGCCACCCGATCCTCGGGCTCGATCCGGTCAACTGCACGCCCCAGCTCGGCATCGCCGGCCTCTGGTCAGAGCGCCTGCCCCACTTCCGGATGGGCTTCACGCCGAGCAGCGGCGAGGAGATCCAGTCCGAGTTCCACGTCCCCAGGCGCTACGCCGTGGATGCGATCGACGCTGTGCGCGCCGTCGCGTCGGCGATCCGGCCGGTGGTCCTGGTCACCGAGATCCGGACGGTCGCCGCCGACTCGCTCTGGATGAGCCCTCAATACGGGCAGGACACGGTCGCGATCCACTTCACGTGGGGGCCCGAGCCCGAAGCGGTCCGGCGCGCGCTCGGCGAGGTCGAGCGAGTGCTTGCGCCGTTCGGGGCCCGCCCGCACTGGGGCAAGCTGTTCCTCGCCGGCGCCGCCGAGATCGGGCCTCTGTACGAGCGGCTGGGCGACTTCCGCGCGCTGCTCGATCGGCTCGACGCGCGCGGGGCGTTCCGCAACGACTGGCTCACCGCGCACGTCCTCGGCGATTAGAACAGCGTGCGCCAGCTGAACTCGGGCGCGTAGCCGAGCGTGTTCCTGGCCTTGGCGATGTCGAGCAGCGTGTCGGTGCCGTCGACGCTGTCCGCCACCGGAACCCCGGGGAACACCTCCGCCATCAGCTCGCGGCTCGGCCGCTTCATCACGGTATCGGCCGCCGCGATGATGAAGCTGTCGGCGCCGTCGATGTCCGCCTCGAGGGCCAGCCTGACGCTCTGGGTGACGTGGCTCTCGTCGACGTAGCCCCAAAGGTTCCACTTGCGCAGATGGGGGTCGTCCCAGAACGTGGGGAACTGCTCGTAGTCGGCGCGGACCATGATGTTCGAGAACCGCAGGCCGATGATCGGCACGCCGCTCCAGCGGTTGAACTGACGCGCCATCTCCTCCCCTACGACCTTGGACAGGGCGTAACTGGTCTCGGGGTAAATGTGCGGCTCGTCGACGGGGGCGTAGTCGGGCGGCCGCTCGAACGGCAGCCCGAGCGTGGTCTCGCTCGACGCCCACACGACACGCCTCAGGCCGAGCCGCGCCGCCGATGCGAACACCGTGTGCGTACTGGTGACGTTCGTGCGGAAGACCTGATCCGGCGTGGCGTGCGCCGGCGAGGGAATCGCCGCGAGGTGGACGACCGCCTCAATCCCCGGCAGGGTCTCGCCCCCGCTCAGCGCCTCGAGCGCCTGACCGAAATCGGTCACGTCGGCCCGGAGGAACGGGACCGGCGAGTCGGGGTTGTGCGACTCGGGCGACGGCACCTTATCGACGTTCAGCACGTCGTGCCCGTGCTCGAGCAGATCCTGCACGACCGCGCGCCCGGCCTTACCGCTCCCGCCCGTTACCGCGATCCTCGTCACCCCGACAGCATTAGCAGACCTCGCGACCGCGTGTCCGGCCGCAGCGTCAGGACCGGGCGCGCCGGCCGGCGCCCCAGTAGAACGGACCGCTCGTCGTCTTGACCGGGATGTCCCACCCAAGTCGCCCGAGCGCGGCCTCGAGCTCGGCCGGTGCGTGCGGCACCTTGACCACGCGGTACGTGGTGCCGTCTCCGAGCGTCCGTCGGATCGTGCTCGACTCCGGGCCGTCGATCAGCTCATCGGCGGTCCGGTAGCCGTCGTCGATGAACAGCACGCGCCCGTCCGGCTTGAGCGCGGCGGCGACGGTCGCCCAGAACGATTCGAACCGCTCGCGCGGCACGTGCGACAGCCAGAAGCCGAAGCACACGCAGTCGTAGCGTCGATCGGGCGTCCACCCGAAGATGTCGGCCTGTACGAACCGCACGCGCTCGTCGCCGATCGCCGCCCGAGCGATCTCGAGCATCTCGGGCGCGCCGTCGACCGCGGTCACGCTCGTCGCACCCCGCAGCAGTGATCCCGTCCAGGTGCCGGGACCGCAGGCGAGCTCGAGCACGTCGCCTCCGACTCCGAACGCCTCCACCACCGCCGCCAGCTCGGCGGCGGCGGCTCGCAGCTCTCCCTCACCGACCTCGGGGATCGCGGTCTCGCCGTACTCGGGAGCGCCGGCGCGGTAGTAGGCGAGCTGCTCGGTGAGGAGCGGCTCGAGCCCATCGCGTGGATCTGTCCCCGGAATGTGGGCGATCGTACCGACCGGCACCGGCACCGGCGCCGGCCCGGCCGACGATCCGCGCTTACCTAGACTGCTGCCGGTGCCGTCGGGACTCGAACAGACGTTGCGCGTGCAGCTCCGCTGGAGAGATATGGACATGCTCGGGCATCTGAACCAGTCCGTGTACCACGAGCTGCTCGAGGAGGGCCGCGTCGCGCTGCTCGCCGAACTGGTCCGCCGCGTCGGGGTGGACCACACGCACGGCGGCTACGTCGTCGCCCATGTCGATCTCGACTACCGGGCCGAGGTCCGCAAGGATCATGGCGAGGTCGACGTGGTCGTGCGCCTCAGTCACGTCGGGACGTCGAGCTTCCGCGTCGAGAACGAGATCCGGCTGACGGACGGCACGGTCGCGGCGTCGGGGAGCACGGTCATTGTCGCCTGGGACCCGGTGGGCCGGACCAAGCGCGCCCTATCCGAGCTCGAGCGGACCGCGCTGTCCTGAGCCCGGATCAGCGAAGCAGCCAGAACACCTCGGTCTCGAGCTCGCTCGGGTCCTCGCGCCAGTGACCATAGATCTCCCATCGCGGGCCGGCGAGCTCGCGTCCGTGGGCCGCGACGTGGTCGCGCACGGCCCCGTGGGTGGCGTGCAGCCGGGCGTAGTCGCCACGGTGGACCGCGGCCGCGACCTCCCCGCCGGGGAGCTCCGACGGCGTCACGCGCCCCTGGGCCACGAACGACCCCGCCGCCAGCACGCCGACCTCGACCACGGGCGTGTCGTTCCTGTAGAGCATCACGTTCTGCCACAGCTCGCCGCCGTCGCCGGTGGCGAGGTCCTCGCGGCCACGCACGAACCCGTAGACCTCGTCGAGCAGCGCTGGCCACACGCTCGGGAACTGCTCCCAGCTAGTCGTCTGTGCGACCACCGCGGTCGGCCGCGGCTCGACGGTCACGAACGACACCGGGATCGACGGCATGGCGCCAATCTAATCGCTGGCGATCACGAGTTCTAGAGCACGTCCATGATCGGGAAACGGGCGTCCGCGTCGAGGCAGGCGCGGACGTACAGCGCCACGCCGGCGTCGCCCGTCCACAGCGTGTAGCGCCCGCGACTGAGCGACGCTCGCTCCCGGTCGACCTGCTCGATCGCGTGCATCGCGAAGCGGCGAGCCCGCTCGAGCCACACGGGATCGCCCGTCAGCTCGTGGAGCGCCAAGAACGCGAACCCGTTGCCGGCGGTGCCGTGACACAGCCCCGGCCCCTTGCGCAGCGGCCCGGCGCGCCAGGTCAGCTCGCCGCCGCCGATCGCGAGCTCGAGCGGCATCAGGTCGCCGAGCGTGATCACGATCCCGGGCGCTCCGTGGCACCACTGCACGCGGATCGTCGTCGCGTACTCGCTGAGCGGGCCGTCGATCGGCGGCCAGTTGACGAGCCCGTCGTGTCGCCCCGCGGTCCGCGTCAGCAGCCTCGCCACGCGCGCGCGCAGGATCTCCTCGCCGGCGAATCCGCGGAGCGCGTGCACGTTGGCGGCGAAGCCGTGGCCAGGGCCGAGGTAGCGCTGCGGGCGACCGTAGAGCTCTCCGGTCCACATGTCCGAGGACTCGTCCCAGCGCGCGTACAGCAGCTCCGCGCTCTCGCGCCACTCGTCCTCGAGGCCGCACGCCCGTGCCGCGAGGATCGTGCCCGGCGAGCCCCACAGGAGCTCCCAGGTCGGATGCTCGCGGTTGGCGCGCACCAGTTCGCTCAGGCGCTCCCGATCGGCCGCGGGCGAGGAGAGCCTGTCCGCGACGACGAGCACGCCCGTCTCCCCCAGCAGCAGGCTCGGCGCGTAAGCCAGTCCTTCATCGGCGAGATCCGGCGAACGCCGGTACCGGTCGAGCGCGGCTGCGATCGCGGCCGGCGCGTCGAGCGAGGACCCGAGCCTCGACAGCGCCCAGGTCATCCCCGCACCGCCGAGGTACACCGAGCTGAGCCGCTGATCCTCCCGGACCTCGTCCAGCGGATGCCCCGGCCAGGCGCCGTCGCGCTCGGCCGCCTCGGCGTCGGCGACGATCGCGTCGATCGCCCGCCGAGCCAGCGCGGGGTCCCACTCCCGACCGGTGAGTGGTTCGTGCTCCTCGACACGCCAGAGGATCTCGCTCAACGTCCCCCATCTAACCAAGGTCAAGGCCGCCTCGGTCACGTACGCTACGGCGCCTGAATCGTCCTGGATGGCTCGACGCCTCGGAGCTCCGCATCGGCCTCGGCTGCATGCGCATGTCGACCGACGCGGACCGCGACGAGGCGCTCGCACGCGAGACGATCGCGGCCGCGCTCGCGGTCGGCGTGACCGTGTTCGACACGGCGCACGCGTATGGCCACGGCGAGGCCGAGCTCGGTCACAACGAGCGCCTGCTCGCCGGCGCGGTCCGCACCGCCGGCGCTGACCCCGACGACCGCGCCGCTTCTCCCTCCGCCCGGATCGTCACCAAGGGCGGTATGACGCGGCCCGGAGGAGCGTGGATCCCGGACGCCCGCGCCAAGGCGATCCTCGCCGACTGCGAGGCGAGCCTCGACGCGCTCGGCGGCCTGCCGATCGACCTCTACCTGATCCACGCGCCGGATCCACGGACGCCGTGGCGGACCTCGGTGCGGGCACTCGCCCGGCTCGACGACGAGGGCATGGTCCGCCACGTCGGGCTCTCGAACGTCAACCGGCGCCAGCTCGACGAGGCGATCGACCTCGCCCCGGTCACCGCAGTCCAGGTCGCGCTCGGCCCGCACGACGATCACGCGCTCCGCGGAGGCGTCGTCGAGCGTTGTGCCGAGCTCGGAATCGCCGTGATCGCACACTCCCCGCTCGGCGGGCCGCGGCGCGCCGGCGGCCTCGCTCGACGCGGACCGCTGGCCGACGTCGCGGGCGAGCTCGGGGTGACGGCGGCCGAGGTCGCGCTCTCGTGGCTGCTCGACCTCGATCCGAACGTGATCGCGATCCCGGGAGCGCGTCGCCCGGAGACGATCCGGTCGGCCGCGCGCGCGGCGAGCCTCGTGCTCGACCCGGACACCCGGGCCACCCTGCGCGGCGCCTTCGGCGGCCCCCGCCCCGCCCACCGCACGCCGACCGAAACCGCGACCGCCGGCGACGACCGCACGGAGGTCGTGCTCGTCATGGGCATCCCCGGCGCCGGCAAGACCCGCGTGGCGCAGGATTACGTCGCGCGCGGCTACGTTCGCCTGAACCGCGACGAGCGCGGCGGAGCTCTCCGGGAGCTCGCCGAAGCGCTCGACGCGGAGCTGGCCGCCGGCGCGCGCCGGGTCGTGCTCGACAACACCTACCTCACGCGCTCCGCGCGCAGCCGCGTGATCGAGGCCGCGACGCGGCACGTCCTCCCCACGCGCTGCGTGTGGCTCGACACCCGGCTCGCTCAGGCGCAGGTGAACCTCGTCGAGCGCATGCTCGACCAGTTCCACAGCCTCCCGGCGCCTGAGGAGCTCCGCAACCTGGCGCGCCGTCATCCGGGCGTGCTCACGCCGACCTCGCAGATGCGAACGTTCCGCGAGCTCGAGCCGCCGTCGATCGACGAGGGCTTCGCCGGCGTCGAGACGATCGCGTTCACGCGCACGCCCCAACCGGACCGCGCGGCACGGGCAGGCGTGTTCGTCGCGGCCGCGGCGCTCGAGCGCTCGGGGTGGGAGCATGCGCTCGCGCAGGGGGACCCGCGGGCGCCTCACCTCCTCTTCCACTGGAGCCCGGACGCGGCGCCGGACGCGCTCGAGCCGGATCTCGCCCGCCTAGCGGCCGCGATCGACGGCCCGGCGGAAGCCGTGCTTTGCCCGCACGCCGGCGGCCCACCGACGTGCTGGTGCCGCCCACCGCTCCCGGGGCTTCCGCTCGCGTTCGCACGCGCCCACGACCTCGACCCGGCGCGCTCGATCCTGATCGGAACCGGGCCCGCCCACCGTAACCTCGCCGCGGCGCTCGGCGCCCGATACGTCGGGGTTTGAGGCACAAGCTCAAGTCATCGCATCGGCCGCCCGATGCGAACGCTGATGACCGAGATTGCTCTCTCCGGCGTGATCGGCGCGCTCTCGTACGCGCTCGATATCGCCGAGGGGCAGCCGCCCGGCCACGCGGTGCGGTCGTGCCTGATCGGGATGCGCCTGGCCGCGGAGCTCGATCTGAGCGCGTCGGATCGTTCGGACCTGTTCTACGCGCTGCTGCTCAAGGACGCGGGCTGCTCGGCGAACGCCAACCGCATGTCGGTCCTGTTCGCGGCGGACGACCGCGCGGCCAAGGCGACCTCGAAGCTCGTCGACTGGAGCAACCCGCGCGCCGCGTTCCTGTGGTCGCTGCGGACGGTCGCGCCCGGAACCGGCCTGCGGCGCCGGATCGAGGTACTCAAGGGCATCCGCGACGAGGGCGAGGTCACCCGCAAGTTCATGGAGGCTCGCTGCGAGCGCGGCGCCGAGATCGCCCGGATGCTGTTCCTATCCGAGCAGACGGCGACGGCGATCCGCAGCCTCGACGAGCACTGGAACGGGCGCGGCATGCCCGACGGCCTGTCCGGCGAGGAGATCCCGCTGGCTGCCCGGATCCTGTGCCTGGCGCAGACGATCGAGGTGTTCCACGCCGCCGAGGGCCTGAAGGCCGCGCGCGCGATGGCGCTGCGCCGGCGCGGGCGGTGGTTCGACCCGACCCTGGTCGACGCATTCCTTCGCTTCTGCGGCGACCGTGACTTCTGGGCCGCGCTCGAGGCGCCCGACGTGTCCGGGTGGGAGCCGCCCGACTTCGCGCTCGCCGGCGACGACGCCCGCCTGGACCGCATCGCCGAGGCGTTCGCGCGGGTGATCGACGCCAAGTCGCCGTTCACGGCCCGCCATTCGGTGCGGGTGGCCGAGATCGCCGACGGAATCGCCGCCGCGCTGCGCTTCGACGCCGACGGCCGACGGACGCTGCGGCGCGCCAGCCTCCTCCACGACATCGGCAAGCTCGCGATCTCGAGCCGCATCCTCGACAAGCCGGACAAGCTCACCGACGAGGAGTTCCGCGCGATCCAGACCCACCCGGTGCACACGCTGCGGATCCTCCACCGCGCGCCCTGCTTCGCCCCGCTAGCCGACCTCGCCGCCAACCACCACGAGAAGCTCGACGGCAGCGGGTATCCCCGCTCGCTCGAGGCCTGTCATCTGGACCTCCCGATGCGGGTGCTGGCCGTCGCCGACGTGTACGAGGCACTGACGGCCGATCGCCCCTACCGCGGCCCGCTGCCGGTGGAGGAGGCGCTCGCGATCATCGACCGGGACGTCCCCTACAAGCTCGACGCGGATGCGCGCGGAGCATTGGAGGTCCACGTCGGTCGATCGACCGCGAGCGCCGACCCCGTCGGCTCGACGGTCAGCTAGCAACAGCTGCCTCGTCGACGGCGTCCATCTTCCAGGGAACCACCACCGCCTCGGCCTTCCCGAAACGGACCTGGGTCACGAACTGCTCGCCGCCGGCGCCGTCGCGGGCCGCCCGCCGGCTGATCCACAACCTGAGCGGCTTGCGGTGCTGGGAGCGATCGAGCAGCCGCCGGACCTGAACTTGCGTTGTCGTTGGCATCATGCAACCTCCAGTTCGTACGAAACGGGGTCATCCTCAGGCAACTCCACGACCTCGGAAGGACGGGCGGGTGCGCGCAGCCACACGAGCGCGATCACGGCGCCGGCCACGACCGCGCCCGCGCCGATCGCCCAGGCCAGGTGGAACCCGTCGGTGAGCGCCTGCAACTGGTGCTGCCCCTGGCCGGTCAGGACCTTGGTCCGCTGCGCCGCGATCGTCCCGAGCGCCGCGATCCCGATCGCCGCCGAGATCTGCAACGAGGCGTTGACGATCCCGGAGGCCAGGCCGGCGTCGGCGAGCGGCACGTCGGCCATCGCGATCGTCATCAGCGGCAGGAACGACAGCCCGGCGCCGAAGCCGAGCAGCGCGAACGGCACGACGATCGTCGGGAAGTAGCTGGCGTGCGCCGATAGCTGCGACAGCAGGCACAGCGATGCCGCGATCGCGGTCAGACCCACGAGCAGCACCCGCAGCGGTCCGAACCGCCCCATCAGCCGGGCGGTCACGCCCAGCGACATCACGCCCATGATCAGCGTCAGCGGCAGGAACGCGAACCCGGTCTCCAGCGCGCCGTAGCCACGCACGTGCTGGAGGTACAGGACCCCGAGCAGGAACGTCGAGAACATCCCGGTGACCAGGAACGCGCGCACCACGCTCGAGGCGGCGAGCCCCGGCACGCGCAGGATCCGTAGCGGGAACATCGGGTTGGCCATGCGCGACTCGACCACGACGAACGCCGCCAACAGCGCCAGCGACGCCCCGCCGAAGCCCAGCGTATGCGGCGAGATCCAGCCGTATTCGGTGACCTTGACGATCGCGTACACGCCGAGCATCAGCGACACAGTCACGAGCGCCGCGCCGAGCACGTCTACGCCCTGGCCCCGCCCGGTGCGCTCAGTCTCGCCGATCAGCACCCGGCCGAGCGCGAACGTCACGATCCCGATCGGGACGTTGATGAAGAAGATCCAGTGCCAGCTGAGCGACTGCGTGAGCACGCCGCCGGCGAGCAGGCCGATCGACCCGCCGCTCGAAACGATGAACGTATAGACGCTCATCGCGATCGCGCGCTCCGCCGGCCGCGGGAACTCCGTGATCAGCAGCGCCAGCACCGCGGCCGACGCCACGGCACCACCGAGCCCCTGGATGAACCGCGCCACGATCAGCACCACCTGGCTGTCGGAAACTCCGCAGGCCGCCGAGGCCAGCGTGAACAGCACCAGGCCACTGAGGAACATGCGCTTGCGCCCGAACAGGTCGCCGAGCCGGCCGCCCAGGAGCAGGAAGCTTCCGAACGCGATCAGGTAGGCGTCGATGACCCACGCCAGGTTCGCCTGCGAAAAGCCGAGGTCGCGCTGCATCGACGGCAGCGCCACATTCACGATCGTCGCGTCGAGCACCATCATCAGCTGGCCCATGCAGACGACCCCGAGCGTGACCCACCGCCGCCGCTCTCCACTAATTAGACTATTGATAGTGATCATCCCTTCTGCGTAGCTAGTCTCTTCGCGCTTGATGATCACCGTATCATGGACTATCATTCGATGCAAGATGATAATCCTGGTACCCTGCGAATTGCGATGGCTGTAGACACCTCGCCCGGGACGGTGGTGATGTTGCTGCGGCTGGCGAAGGTCATCCACAAGCGCAGCACCGACGAGCGGCTTGGAATCAAGCTGAGGCAGCTGATGCTGCTGAGCTACCTGCGCGCGGGGGCCCCGGCCCTCCAGCAGCAGCTGTGCGAGTCGCTGTGGCTCGACCCCAACAACTGCGTGCTGCTCCTCAACGAGCTCGAAGAGATGGGCTACATCGAGCGCCGGCGGGATCCCGCCGACCGGCGCCGGCACGTGGTCGACATCACCGACGAGGGACAGGTCGCGCTCGAGCGCGCCGAGCGTGCCCAGGAGGAGATCGGCGACGAGCTCCTGTCCGCGCTCAGCGACGAGGAGCGCGCGACGCTGCGCTCGTTGCTGAGCCGCGTCGTCACCTGAGGCACCCAACGAGCTCGATGGCCGGCAGCGATGACGCCCGTCGGGCCGTGCTCGTCACCGGGGCCTCTCGGGGCATCGGGGCGGCGATCGCCGGCGTGTTCGCGCGGTCGGGGGACCGCGTCGCGATCCACTATGGCGCGCGGCGGGAGCAGGCGCTCGACGTACAGGCGTCGCTGCCGGGCGACGGCCATCTCGTCGTCGGCGCCGACCTCATGGACGCGAGCGCCGTCCGCCGCATGGTCGACGAGGTCGCGGAAGCATTCGCCGGGATCGACGTGCTCGTCAACAACGCCGGCATCTTCGAGCCACACCCGATCACGGACACGTCCTACTTCGAGTGGCAGGAGTCCTGGCGGCGCACGCTCGGCGTGAACCTGATCGGCGCGGCCAACGTGACCTGGTGCGCGGTCCAGCACATGGGCCGGGGCGGGCGGATCGTCAACATCGCCTCGCGCGGGGCGTTTCGCGGCGAACCCGACCAACCGGGCTATGGCGCCAGCAAGGCCGGACTGATCGCGTTCGGCCAGTCGCTGGCGCGCGCGCTCGGGACGCGCGGGATCGCGGTCACCGCGGTGGCGCCCGGGTTCACCGAGACGGACATGGCCGCGACCGAGCTCGCCGGCGAGCGCGGACAGGCCCGCCGCGCCGAGAGCCCGCTCGGGCGCGTCGCCACGGCCGAGGAGGTCGCGGCCGCCGTGTTCTACCTCGCCTCGCCGGCGGCCGAGCTGGCCAGCGGCGCGGTCCTCGATGTCAACGGGGCGTCGTATCTGAGGATGTGACGCCGGCGGGGCCACCCGAAGCCAGCGCGCCCACACAGGCCTCAACCGCCACCGCCACCGCCACCCCGACGAGCCGCCGTCACCGCCAGCAACGCCCGCATGTCCGCGAGCGGCCCGAGGTGCGCGAGCTTCTCCGGGTTCACGACCGCGTTCACGCGCTGGATCTGATCGCCCGAGATCTCGAGCGCCCATACACCGATCAGCCGGCCCTCGCCGTCCAGCAGCAGCGCCCCGGACGTCCCGTTGACCTCCACCGGTCGCAGCGATCCGCCGGGGATCCGGGCGCCCACCCTTACCCAGTTGATCAGCATGCGGGCCACGCGGTTGCGGCCGTGGAGCCGGCGCGCGATCGCCGGCACCTTGCCGCCGCCGTCGCCGGTCAACACCACGTCGTGGGCCAGCAGCGACTCGAGCCCGGCGAGATCGCCGTCCATCGCGGCAGCGAAGAACCGCTGGGCGAGCTCGTCACGCTGCTCGCGCGAGGTCCGGAAGCGCGGCCGGCGCGTCTCGACGTGCGCCCGCGCCCGCGACGCCAGCTGGCGCACGTTGTCCTCGCTCTTGCCGACGATCGCGGCGATCTCGCCGTAGCCGTAGTCGAACACGTCGCGCAGCAGCAGCACCGCCCGCTGCTCGGGCGACAGCGTCTCGAGCAGGACGAGCATCGCCATCGACAGCGAATCGGCGATCTCGGCGTGTTGCGCGGGATCGTCGCGACTGTCGGTGAGGATCGGCTCGGGCAGCCATTCGCCGACGTAGCGCTCCCTGCGCGCCCGCGCCGAACGCAGCTCGTCGATCGCCAGCCGCGTGGTGATCGTCGCCACGAACGCGCGGGGCGAATCGATCCGTTCACCGGACTCGAGCGCACGGTGGACGCGCAGGAGCGCTTCCTGGACCACGTCCTCGGCCTCGGCGACGCTGCCGAGCATCCGGTAGGCGATCGCGAACGACGTCGGGCGCAGCTCTACGAGCAGCGCTTCGTTCGAGCTCGCACTCATGCGGCGAACCCCTCCCGCCAGCTCGGATGCCGGGGCTCCCAGCCGAGCTCGCGCTTGGCCTTGGCGTTCGACGCCCCCCGCATCTCGGTGATCATCACGATCGCGGCCTCGCCGGCGAGCACGCGACCCACGAACCGCGGCACGCGCCACGGCTTCGGTGCGCCGATGGTCTCCGCCAGCGCCGGCAGCCACTCGGCGACGGCGGCCGGATCATCGTCGACGACGTTGTAGATCCCGCGCTTGCCGTGCTCGACGGCCGCGACGGTCGCCTCGGCCGCGTCCGCGATATGCACGAACGACCACATCCCGGCGCCGTCGCCGATCACGGGGAACTTGCGCTTTCGGACCATTTCGAGCTGATCGCCACCCGGGGACATGCCCGTCCCAGGACCATAGAACGCTCCGTACCGGAGCACGATCCCCTCCGTCCAATCGGCGCCGGTGACCGCCGCTTCGAGGTGGCGGATCGCGTCGAGCGACTCGCGCATCTCGTCCGCCGGCGCTGTGTCGAGCGGGTCGTCCTCGCTCTTGACCGGTCCGCCGGTCCGCGCGTACGGCCAGCTGGTGTAGCTCTGAATGACGAACCGCTTGACGCCGACGGCGCGACCGGCCGACAGCAGATGATCGGTGCCTTCGGTCCGCAGACGGTTGGTCATCGCGAAGGTCCGGTCGAAGTGGCGTATGTCGAACGTCCCGATCGCGGTCAGCTCGTGGACGATCACATCCGGTTGCGCCCGGGCGACGGCATCGGCCACCTGGTCGGAGTCGAGCGCATCGACAACCATCGGGGTCGCGCCGAGGTCCGACAGCGCCGCCTGCTTGGCCTCGCTCCGCGTGGTGCCGACGACGCGGTGTCCGGCGGCGAGGAGCCGGGGCACCAACTGCTTTCCCATCGCGCCGGTGGCGCCGGCAACGAACACTTTCATCTCAGGGCTCCTTGTCATCGAATTGCACCAGCTCTGACGAGGCAGCCGGTGCGGCTGTGACAGTGGCGGTCGAGCGGTCGAGCGGTCGAGCGGTCGAGCGTCGAGCGGCGCATGGCGGGGCGGTGCCAGGGGTAGCCTGATCGGTAGAGATATGCGTGATCCAGCATTCCTCGAGCTGGCGAGGCCGCATGCCGGGCCACTCGATCGAACCCGATCCCGAGTACCTCGACACGCCGTTCCTGACCGCCGCGGTCAACATCTGCACGGCGCTCGGCGTCTTCATCGGGATCTGGACCGTCATCTACCTGGTCGCGGATTTCCGCCACGGGTTCGCCAAGTACTGGTCGTTCGTGCTGATCCTGGTGATTGACGTCGCCGTCAACGTCGCCGTGCGGGTCGCCCGCGCCCGCAAGATGCGAGAGCAGTACCCGGACGGACCGCCGCCGTCAGCGCGCCGCGTCCAGCGCGGTCCGCAGCGCCGCCAGGTCGGCTGACCCGAACACCACCCGGTTGCGGGTGGCGACGTACACGAGATCGAGGTCGACGCCGGCCTTGGCGATCTTGCGGGTCAGGTCGGCGAGCACGCCGGGGCGGTCCTCGACGTCGACCACGACGACCTCGCGCTCGCGGCTGACCCCGAGATGCGAGATCGCCAGCGAGTGCCTGGCGGCCTCGGCGTGCGGGACGAGGATATGGAGCTCGGCTCGCTCACCGGTGCCGATGCACGTGGCGGCGGCGATGTTGACGCCGGCGTCGCTGATCGCGGCCGCGACCTGCGCCAGTGCTCCCGAAGTGTTCTCGATGTCAATGACGAGGTCGAATGCCATCGCGCGGTACCGCGGCAGCCTATCTGCTCATCCACCGGCGGGTTGCAGCTCGCTGGCGGCACCCCTCCTAGGGGCTCAGAAGATGTCGGGCGCCGGCCCCGGCCGGGGCTCGCCGAAGCTCGCGTAGGTCTCGCGGGCCGAGGTCGACTCGTCGGGGACGCCGGCGCCGTGGCGAATCGCGACCGGGTCGACCGGGTAGCGGGCGCTGCCCTTCTCCTTGCGGGCGCCGACGGCGAAGATCAGCGCCGGCTCCTCGCCGGCGGCGACGATCGTGTGCGGCGTCCGCGGCGGGCAGTGGACTAGGTCCCAGGGCTCGAGCGCCCGCTCCTCCCCCTCGACGATCAGGGTGGCGGAGCCTCGCAGGACCAGGAAGTCCTCTTGTCCCGCTTCGTGGTGGTAGAGCGACATCGGCTTGCCCGGCTCGATCCAGTACAGGCCGATCCCGAGATCATCGAAGTGAGCCCCGTCCTCGCCGCTGAACCGGCATACCGCGCGCATCTCGTTGTGGAGCCACCGGGAGTCGCGCGCGTTGACGACGAACCACCCCGCGGTGACCGGAACGCCGCCCTCGAGCTTCGCCTCGCTCACGCGGCTACGGTGGCGAGCCGCTCGCCGGTGATCGACTCGAGCGCTTCCCGGAGCGCGGCGACACGCTCGGCGCCGAACCGCTCGGCCCACTCCTGCTCGATCCCGTCGATCAGCCCGATGCCAAGTGCCTGCGCGGCGCGCCCGCGCTCGGTCAGGCGGATGATCTTCGCCCGGCCGTCGCTCGGGTCGGGCACCCGCTCGACGTAGCCCCGCTGCTCGAGGTCGCTGGTGACCTCGCCCACCGACTGCTTGGTCATGCGAGCGCGCTCCGCCAGATCGGTGAGCCGCGTGCCGTCGGGATCGATGTTCCCGAACACGCACCCGTGGCTGATCCGGATGTCGTCGTACGGGGTGTCGGCCAGGCGTTGTTCCAAGTCCTCGCAGAAGCCGTCGAAGGCGACGTTGAGCAGGCGAATCATCAAGGGCGGGCGTGGGGTGTCGTGTTCGGTTGACATTTCGTCAGGACTCCTGATAAGGTGGCCAGACAGTTCGGAAGCCTTACAAGGTTGCCTGACAAGTCTAGCACCGAAAATGGAGGTATCTGATGTCTAGGAAGTGGTGGACGTTACTGGCGGTGAGCGTGGGCACGTTCATGCTCCTGCTCGACATCACGGTCGTGAACACGGCGCTGCCGTCGATCGAGAAGGACCTGTCGGCGAGCTTCACCGACGTGCAATGGGTGATCGACGCCTACACGCTGTCGCTGGCGGCGGTGGTCCTGACCGCGGGCTCGCTGGCCGATCGCCTCGGACGCAGAGCCGTGTTCTTGATCGGGCTCGGGATCTTTTCGGCCGCCTCGCTCGCGGCCGGGCTCGCGCCCGATGCGACCGTCCTCAACATCTCGCGCGCGGTTCAGGGAATCGGCGGCGCCGCGATGTTCGCGGTCTCGCTGGCGCTGGTCGCGCAGGAGTTCGCCGCGGGGAGGGAACGTGCGACCGCGATGGGCGTCTACGGCGCGACGATCGGCGTCGCGGTGGCGGTCGGCCCGCTGGTCGGCGGGGCGATCACGACTGCCTTCGGCTGGCGCTGGGTGTTCTTCCTCAACGTCCCGATCGGCGTGGCCGCGGCCGTGATCACGTTCCTGCGGATCCGCGAGTCTCGCGATCCCAACGCGACTCGCATCGACTGGCTCGGGCTCGTCAGCTTCAGCAGCGCGCTCGTGATGCTCGTGCTGGCGCTGCTGCGCGGCAACGACGAGGGCTGGGGCAGCCCGCTGATCCTCGGTCTGTTCGTGGGCGCGGCCGCGATGCTCACCGCGTTCGCCGCGATCGAGCAGCGCGTGCCGGAGCCGATGCTTCCGCTCGAACTGTTCCGCCGGCGCGCGTTCACGGGCGTCCAGATCGCGGCCGCGGCGGTCTCGGCGTCGCTGTTCGCGCTGTTCCTGTACCTGACGCTGTACCTGCAGAACTACCTGGGCTATTCGCCGCTGCAGGCGGGCCTGCGCTACCTGCCGATCACGCTGGTGCCGTTCCTGGTCGCACCGCTCGCGGTCGCCCTGATGACGCGGGTGCGTGCCCGAGTACTGATGGCGGGCAGCCTGGCCGCGATCGGCGGCGGACTGCTGCTGATGTCGGGACTCACTCCCAGCGACGGCTGGACGGCGCTGCTGCCGGGCTTCATCGTCGCCGGGATCGGCGTCGGCCTCCTGAACCCGGTGATCGCGGACGTCGCGGTTAGCGTCGTCGCCAAGGAACGCAGCGGGATGGCGGCGGGAATCAACGACACGTTCCGGCAGGTCTCGATCGCGGTCGGCGTCGCAGCCTGGGGCGCGATCTTCCTCGGCCGGGGCGCCGACAAGATCGCGGCGCTGACGGCGGGATCGCCGGCGGCGACTGGGGATCACCCGCGCCAGCTGATCGAGGCCGCCTCGGGTGGCCGGCTCGGCGCGGCCCTTCAGGCGGTCCCGCACGGAACCCGTGCGCTGGTCGCCGACGCGACCCGCCAGGGGTTCCTGAGCGGGCTGAACACGATCCTCGTGATCGGCGCCGTGCTGGCGTTCGCCGGCGCGGGCTTCGCGCTGTGGCTGGTCCGCGAGCACGAGATCGAGCGCGAGCAGCAGCCCGACTTGGTCCCGCTTCCCGACCAGGAGCTCGGGGCGATCGCGGCCTGAGTTTCCGATTCGGGCCCGAATCCGGTAACCATTGGTTGCCGTGCCCGGGTCCTACGCCTCGCTGCTCTCCCATGCCGACTCGGTGGTGGGCGACGGCGTCGAGGCGGCGGTGCGCGCCAAGCATCGGTGGCGCCTCCGCCGCCTCGGCTGGAGTCGCGCGCTCGCGCCCCGGGATGGCGGCCTGTGGGCGTCGGGCGATCCCCCGCCCCGCGAGGGCTGCGCGCTGGAGGTGCTCGTCGACGGCGCGGAGGCGTTCCCGGTGATCGCGCACGCGATCGAGCACGCGCGCGACTACATCCACATCACCGGGTGGCACATCGCGCCGTACTTCGAGCTCCTCCGCGGCGAGCGCCCGGAGGTGCTCGGCGCGCTGCTCGCCGAGGCGGCCGAGCGCCTCGACGTGCGCGTGCTGGTTTGGGCGGGCGCACCCGTCCCGGCGTTTCACCCCACGCGCAAGGAGGTCCGCGAGGGCGTTCGAGAACCTGACCCGCGATACCCGGATCCGCTGCGAGGTCGATCCGCGCGAGCACCCGTTCCACTGCCACCACGAGAAGACGGTGGTCGTCGACGGCGAGGTCGCGTTCGTCGGCGGCATCGACATGACCGACTACGCCGGCGACCGGTTCGACACGAGCGACCACCCGGCCCGGCGCCGGCTCGGCTGGCACGACGTCGGCACCCACCTGCGCGGTCCCGCGGTCGCCGACGTCGACGACCACTTCGAGCTGCGGTGGCGCGAGGTGACCGGGCAGCCGCTCGAGCGGCCGGCGCCGCCCGCACGCGCCGGCGATCACACCATCCAGGTCGTGCGGACGATCGCGAACGGCATGTACGACGCGGTCCCGCGACGGCGAGTACCGGATCCTCGAGAGCTACGTCCGTGCGATCTCGAGCGCCCGCAGCTTCGTCTACCTCGAGAACCAGTTCCTGTGGTCCCCGGAGATCGTCCGGCCTGCTCGCGGACAAGCTCCGCCGCCCGCCGTGCGACGAGTTCCGGGTCGTGATCCTGCTGCCCGCCAAGGCGAACAACGGACACGACGACACGCTCGGGCAGCTCGGTGTGCTCGCCGCGGCCGACGCCGGCGCGGGACGGCTGCTCGCCGCCACGATCCGCTCGGTGAGCGGCGAGCGTGTCGATCGCCTGTACGTGCACGCCAAGGTCGGGATCGTCGACGACCGCTGGCTGACGGTCGGCTCGGCAAACCTCAACGCCCACTCGCTGCTGAACGACACCGAGATGAACGTGGTCTGCCGACGACCCCGACCTCGCCAGCGACACCCGCCTGCGGCTGTGGGCCGAGCACCTCGACGTCGACGCGGCGACGATCGCGCACGAGAGCCCGCACGCGACCATCGACGACCGCTGGCGGCCGATCGCGTTCGAGCAGCTCGAGCGGCTCCATGCCGGCGCGCCCGCCACCCACCGCCTGGTCGCGCTCCCGGGCCTCTCCCGGCGGTCGAGAAGGCTGCTCGGGCCGCTGGTCGGCCTCGTCGACGACGGCTGAGGATTGGCGCCGGCGCTGCCGACGTCAGGCGGCCCAGACCGGCTGGCCGCCGTTCTCGCGGACCCACTGGCCGACGAGCCCGCGCAGGTGCGCGACGAACCGCTCCTGCTCGTGCGCCGGATACGTCGCCCGCACGGTCTTCACGAGCAGCCGGTCGAAGTCGGCCGAGCCGATCCAGTCGAGCACGATCTCGTCGACGTGGCCGAGCCGGCTCGCGCAGAAGTCGTGGTAGCGGTCGGCCTCGAAGTACTCGTCCGACAGCCGGCGGTAGGCGGCGAGCTTTTCTGCGTAGGTGAGATCCTCGCGGTCGCCGATATCGAAGTAGCGCCGCGTGTCGAGGTCGACCTGCGCCCGGCGCCCGGTGACCAGGCAGAACGTGCACCACTTCAGCAGCGCCTTCATCGCCCACGGGAAGTAGTAGTGCAGGCTCGTCAGCGCGACGTCGGGCGAGGCGTTCGCGTAGTCGATCGGGTGGACCTGATCGCCGCGCACCAGGCACTCGCACGAGTTGAACTCCCAGCGGAAGAACGCGTTGACGAGCCGGCTGATCGTCAGCACCTCGTCGCCCAGCTCGGGGCGTGAGGAAGTCGTGGGCGACCTCGTAGCGGTCGTGCATCGGCTCGTCAGGGCGGAACTTCATGACCATCGTCTCGGGGCCGATCGACAGCGAGCGGGCGAACACGTCGAAGTCCTCGATCGACGCCTGCAGGTGCATCAGCCGCCGGCCCGAGTCGTCGTAGGTGCGCTCGAGCTCCTCGCGGTCGCGCACGCGGCTGACGCCGATCCATTGCCCGCCGTCGTACGGCTTCATGAACAGCGGGTAGCCGATCTTCTCGGCGATCGCCGGGAGGTCGAACGGCTGGTTGTAGCGGGCGGCCGTGTACTGGAAGCGGGAGTTGTCGGGCGGGTCCTTGTGCGGGACCAGCACCGTCGCCGGCACCTTCAGCCCGAGCCGGATCATCGCGCAGTAGGCGGCGTGCTTCTCCATCGCCTGGAACGTGAACGGGCTGTTGAGCAGGTACACGTCGTCCATCAGCGCGACCTTCTTCAGCCACTCGCGCGGGAGGTAGTACCAGTACGCGAGCCGGTCGATCACGAGCTCGTAGCGGGGACGGTCACGCAGGTCGAACGGCTCCATCGTGATCCGCTCGGTCGCGATCCGATGGGTGTGCCCAGAGCCGTCGGTGATCGGCCCCAGGCGCGAGACCAGCGTCTCGAACGCCGTCGGCCAGTCGTCCTCGGTGCCGAGCAGCAGCCCGATCAGGTGCGTGGTCTCCGGCATCAGACGAAGCGTGGCAGATGGTGGGCGAATTGCGCTCGCCAGGACGGCCAATCGTGCGCGACGTCGTACCCCCACAGGTCGAGCTCGCAGCGGATCCCCTTGGACTGGAGCAGGCCGGCGAAGCTCCGCGTCGACTCGAGCGCGCCGGTGGTGTCCTCCCACTGGCCCTGCCCGCACACGAGCAGCAGGCTGATCTGCCCGCGCAGCCAGTCGAGGTGGTCGCCGCCGAGATGGCCGACGTAGTCCATCGGGTTGTTGAAGTACGTGGCCTCGCCGCGCTCGCCCCAGCCGTGCCACGCGGACGGGTCGTAGTTGCCCGACATGCAGATCGCCAGCGGGAACAGGTCGGCGCGCTTGAGCGCGAAGTTCGCGGCGTGAAACGCGCCCAGGCTGACGCCGCACGTGATCACCTCGCCCGCGCCGCCGCAGTCCCAGCGGATGAACGGCACGACCTCGTCGAGGATCCACGCTCGTAGACCTGGTGGCGGCGTGCCCGCTCCTCGAGCGGAATGTCGCGGTTGGACCACGACTCGCGAGTCGAACGAGTCGACGCAGTACAGCTTCACGCGTCCGGCCTCGATCAGGTCGCCGACGGCGCCGACCATCCCGCGGCGCTCGAACTCGCCGGCGTCGCCGCGCTCGGCCGGGAACGCCAGCACCGGGCGACCCCAGTGGCCGTAGCTCGCGACCCCGTTCATCCGGGAGACCAGAGATGACCCAGCAATCGCGTCAGGTGCGGATCGAGCGCGTCCCGCCAGCACGTGTAGTTGTGCATGTCGGGCACCTCGGCGAGCCGGGCGTCGTAGCCCTGGGCGGCGAGCGCGTTCGCCATCAGGCGGTTGTTGTAGACGTTCTCCTCTTCGGCGCCGCAGGTCATCGCTACCGGCACCGGCTCGTCGAACGTCGCCGCGCGCAGCACGCCGCGCACGAACCGCACGATCCGCGCGTACCGCGGAAAGCCCGACTCCTGGCGGTCGAAGCGGGGCACGAAGAAGCTCCCCGACTGCAGGAACAGCCCCGCGAACACGCCGGGCCAGCTCCGCTGCGCCTGGAGCATCGCGAGGCCGCCGAGGCTCGCGCCCATCCCGACCGGGCGACCACTCACCGCGACATCCCTGCAGAGCGCCGGCAGGATCCGGTTGCAGAGCGCGCGACCGTACGCGGCCGACGCCGAGTACCACTCGTCTGCGGTCGCCGGGCGGCAGCAGCGCGACCCGGAACGGCGCGAGCGCGCCGGCCTCGATCATCGCGCCGGCGTAGCGAGTCAGCCCGGCGAGCTCGGCGTACTCGGGGCCATCGTGGGCGACCAGCAGCGGCAGCTCGCCGTCGCACGGAGACCAGATCGGGACCGGCAGGTCGTGGCCGAGCACCCGGACGACGACCCCGTCGAACGCTCCCTCGACGAACGGCTGCTCGAGCCACGCCGGCGGCCGGTAGCCGGGCGCCGACAGCACCGACTTCTCGCCGAACGCCCCGGGGGCGCGCTGCGGGTTGCGCGGATCGCACACGACGACCGAGTCGCCGTCATGGTCGGACAGCTCGAGCTGGTACTCCAGGCGCGCGAGCCCGTTGTCGGGCAGGTGCAGCACCCAGCCGCCGTTCTCGCGTGCGAACTCCGGGTCGGGGAGCGGCAGGTCCGAGCGCAGACGGACCGCTGCATAGCGCTCCTCGGGGTCGTCGACGCGCAGGCTGTCCAGCACCGGGCGGGAAGCTAGCAAGCGATACTGTCCCGCCCGTGGGCTACTCGGTGGTGAACGTCGACGAGGTCGAGAGCGCCGGCCCGGGCGGAATCGTGCGGTTCGTGCGCCGGGAGCTCGGCGTCGAGGCGTTCGGCATCAACTGGTTCGAGCTTCCTCCGGGGTCTGAGGGTCACGAGCACGACGAGGCCCGCTCGGGCCAGGAGGAGGTCTCCGTGGTCGTCGGCGGAGGCGGACACTGGGTGATCGACGGCGACGAGGTGCCGGTCAGAGTGGGCAGCTTCGTGCGCTTCGATCCCGGGACCAGGCGCTGCCCATTCGCCGGTCCCGACGGCATGACGTTCGTGTCGGTCGGGTGCCGGCCCGGCTCTTACGAGCCTCGCGGCCCGTTCTAGCCTCGGAGCTCGAGCGTCATGTACGTGCTGTTCGGACTCATCCGGTAGTCGGCGAACGGCTGGCACACCTCGAAACCGGCGCTCGCGTAAAGCGTTCGCGCCGGCGCGAACGCCGCCATCGATCCGGTCTCGAGGCTGAGGCGCCGGTAGCCGCGCTCGCGCGCCACCGCGATCAGGTGGTCGAGCATCATCCGGCCGAGCCCGCGCCCGCGCGCGGCCTGCGCGGTGTGCATCGACTTGATCTCGGCGTGGTCGAGGTCGAGTCGCTTGAGCGCACCGACCGCGAGCAGTCCGCCGTCTTCGGCGCGGTAGCTGAAGAACGTGACGGCCGGGTCGAGCAGGCCGTCGACGTCGAGCGCGTGGGCGTCCTCGGGCGGCGTCGGCGCCCGCGCGAACTCGAGGTGGACAGCGAGCAGCGCACGTACGTCCGCCGCCCGTGGATCGTCGATGCAGATCTCGCCGTCGGCCACCCTTCGGAAAGTATCTCGCCCCGCAGGTAGTGTTGGTGCGTCCGGCGACGTTGTCGCCGGAGGGGACGATCAGCGTGAAGATCGAGCATCTCACCGGGCCGAGCCATCAGGAGCTGCGGCCGTTCAAGGCTCCGACGTCCGCCGGATTTCCGGTGTACCACGACCTCCCGGACCGGCTGGCCGGCACCCGCACGCACCCCGACGCCGACATCGGGTTCGTGATGGCGGTGTGCTCCGCCTACGGTTACGGCGACGCGTCGACGCTCGCGATGATGATGACGCGCCTCGGACTCGAGCGGAGCCACTGCCTGATGGTCAGCGTGTACGTCGACGCGATGTTCCTGACCTCGGTGGCGTACGTGATCCAGAGCCGCGACGGCCGGGTCGCGATCGTCTGCTATCGCGGCACGCCGCCGACGAGCGCGATCACCTGGTTCACCGACCTCCAGATCGACCCGGTCAGGATCGAGCTGCCGGTGGCGGGCGGGGTAGCCGGAGCGGGTCAGGCCCGGTGCGAGGTCCACGGCGGCTTCTATCGCAACGTGCGCTCGACGCGCTACCAGATCATGGCCGCGCTCGGGCGCGCGCTCGACGGCCGCTCGGTCGAGCCCGATGGCGCCAAGCTCGAGCACACGTTGGAGGCGCTGTACGTCACCGGGCACAGCCTCGGCGGCGCGAGCGCGCAGATGCTCGCCGCGATGCTCCATCTCGACGACGCGTACGAACCTGTCCGCGACAAGCTGCGGGCCGTGTACACGTACGGCGCGCCGATGATCGGCAACAGGGCGTTCGCGCAAGGATGCGACCGCATCGAGTTCCTGAACCGGAACCTGATCCGCTACGTGTACGCGAGCGACGTCGTGCCCCAGGTTCCCCCGACGGCGTGCGGTCCGTTCGCGCACTTCGGCCAGGAGTATCAGTTCGTGCCCTCGGGCGACGATGGAAGCTGGCGCCACAACGCCACCCCTCGCCGGCAGATGCGAGACGCGGTCGCGCTGCTCGTGACCCCCGCCTCGTTACTGGCGCGCCAGATGAAGCTCACCCGCCGGATCCGGTTCTCGGCGTCGATCGACGACCACTTCCCCCAGTACTACATCGACGCGCTGACGCCGCAGGGCGTACGGAGCGAGTTCGGGGACTGAGCGCGGCGCCGGGCTCAGCTGGTCGCGACGGTCACCTTCGACATCACGACCGCCGGCGTCGGCATGCCGTCCTGCGGTGGGTTCGTGGGTAGCGACCCGATCCGCTCGACCACGCTGATCCCTGAGACGACCTTACCGAGCAGCGCGTAGTCCGGAGTCAGTCCGGCGGATTGCGTCACGTTCTGACCGGTCACGACGAAGAACTGGCTGCCCGAGGCTCCGGGCGGCTGAGCCTGCGTCTTGGCCATCGCCACGTCGCCGAGGACGTACTGCGTGTTCTTCGGCGGCGCCTCGACGACGGTGTAGCCCGGTCCGCCGGCGCCAGTGCCGGTCGGGTCGCCGCCCTGGATCACGAACTCCGCGGCGACCCGCTGGAAGGTCAACCCGTCGAAGAAGCCGCGCTTGACCAGTGAGTAGAACGAGGCCGAGGTCTCAGGTGACTGCGCGACGTCGAGATTGAACGCGAACGTCCCGCAGTTGGTCACGATCGTCACCGTGTAGGTGCGGTGAGGATCGAGCTTCAGGTGCGGCACCGGCAGGTGCCCGCTCGGTTTCGGCGCCGGGACGGGAACCGTGTGGCAAGCGTTGACCGGCGCCGGCGCCGCCGACGTGCTGGACGCCGCCGGCGCCGAGCCCTCGGAGCGGTGCTCGTCGACGCGCTGTGGGTGGCGCTGCTACCGCAGCCGGCAATCGCGACGGCGAGGACAACGGGGACGGCGACAGTCAGGCGTGCGCGGCGCACTCACCGAAAGCAAACCAGATCGGTTCGATCATGGTGCGCTGCTGCCCTGGGTCTCACTCATCGCCCGGCCACCGCCGGCACCACCCCCGCCGCCGGAACTGACCACGCCGCCAAACCCGCTGGAGGAGCAGCGCGCCGCGCGCGCACGGGACTCGCGTGACGGCGCGAGCTGGCCGGCTGCGTGGTGGTCCCGGCCGGCGTGGTCAGCTCCGCCGACTTGACGTTCTGCGCGCTCGGCCACCAGGCGACGAACCAGCCGTTCGCGACCGTCGCCTGCACGTTCGTCCCGTCATCGAGGATCAACGTGACCGCGCTCACGCCGTCGCCGGCATGGCCGTCGGCGAATGAGTAGGCGGCGCCGTCGCGATCGGTCATGTGGGCGCTCGACAGCAGGATCTGCCCGGCCGGCGACGGTGACCGGAGCGCTCGACGTGCTGCCCGACACCGCCGTGAACGACGGGCCCCTTGATGCAGCTGGCGCTCGACTGACTGTTCGCGTAGATCGAGAACGTGAACGGGCCGCGCGTGTCGGTCAGCTCCAGCGGCAGCCCCGCGATCGGCGACTGCGTCTGGCAATCGGCGCCGGCCGCGGCGAGCTGGCCGGGTGTCGGCGGCGTCGGGGTCGCGGTCCAGCCGGCGAACGCACTCGACGCGCCGGCGGTCAGCGAGATCACGACCGCCACCGCGCCGGCAGCACCGGCCGCGCTCGCCACCGCTCCGATAGCGAGCGGCGGCCGCAGCCGGCGAGTCCGTGGGTGGTAGTCGAGGTGAGTGAGGCGAGCGATGGTCCCCGCCGGCACAGCGGCGGCGCGCTCGTGGAGCGCCGCGCGCAGGGCGGCTTCGAGTTGCTCGGTCATGTCGGGATGCTCCTTGTGTCATTGTTCGTGCGCAGCGTCTGCTCGAGTCGCGCGAGTGCACGAGCAGCGGTGCTCTTGACGGTGCCGAGGGAGCACTTCATGGCGGCCGCAACCTCGGCTTCGGGAAGGTCCAGGAAGTAGCGGAGCACGAGCACCGTGCGCTGGCGCGGTGGCAGCGCCGCGAGCGCGCGCATGAGCTCGTCGTGCGCTGCCGATCGCCGGCGGCTCGCCGGCGCCGTCGTCGGCGCGATCGGGAAGCGTGTCGCCGGTGAGCTCGCGCCGGCGCTGGCGGCGGCGGGCGGCCCCGCCGAGCGCGAGGTTCACAAGGATCCGGCGCGCGTAGGCGACCGGGCGCTCCATGCGGCGGACGCGGTGCCAGCGCCGGGCCACTTTGAGCAGCGTCTCCTGCACCAGGTCCTCCGCCTCGGGAGGTCCCCGACGATCAGGTACGCGGTCCGCATGAGCGTGTCGGTGCTCTGCGCCACGAAGCTGTCGAAGTCGGCCCGCCGGTCTTGCATGCTGCCCTGGTTAAGGGGCCGGTGGCGCGAAAAGGTTGCTTGCAGCGACTACCGGCGCCCGATCCGCCAGTAGTTCACGTCGGCGTCCGGGTCTTGGTCGCCGTCCCGCCGGTGGCGGACGATCGAAACGATCGCGCAACCCACGCCGGCGACCGTCAACGCGGCCAGCGGGGAATTCCCGTTGAAGACGCTGACGAACACGACCGCGCCGAGCAACCCCACCGGGAGCAACCACGGGAGCATCCATGTCCTCATGGCCGAAGGCTACTCCCGCGCTGCCCACGTTTCCACAGGCGCGAAAGCGTGATCGCGTTCAGTCGAACGCGATCACGCTAATGCTTTTCGTCTCCCTGCCGAAACTAGGGGTGATCGTAGGCGGGCGCCCAGGCTGGAAGGGCCGCGCGTGCGGGGTGAGCTTCGGCGACTCACCGTCCGCCTCAATCGTTCCTCTCGTCTAGCCCAGCCTGATCGCCTTCTCGAGCGCGAGCGCCAGCAGCGACTGTCCGGCGTAGCTCGGGTGGATCCCGCAGCCGCCGGTCGACAGCTGGGTGAGCAGAGCGGCCGTGCAGGTGTTGCCACCGGAGTGCACGGACGCCGCCTCGAGCTGGCCGAAGCCATCCGCGACGACCACGTGGAACGGCTTCGCCGCCGTGTCCACCGTCTGGTTGAGAAGCTCGATCTGGGCGTCGCCGGCCTGGGAGGAGTAGTCGAGCGAGTAGTAGTTTTCGATCGCGATCTGCCCGCCGTAGTGCGCCTTGTTCCGGATCGTCGACAGGATCGTCTTGACGTTCTGGCCGAGCGTCCCCAGCACCGCCGCCTGCTCGGGCAGGGTGGTGCACTTGTCGGTGGTCAGCTCCTGGCAGACGAAGAAGTCGTTGGCGCCGATCATCAGCGACACCAGCCGGACGTTGTGGTGCTTCTTCAGGTACGACACCCCGTAGGCCAGCTGCGAGCCGCTGTACTTCACGTGCAGCGGGAACATCGTGCGATAGCCGACGTTCCCCTTGGTGGGGGTGTTCTCACAGCCGTTGCTCTGGGCGGTGGGATTGATCAGGCTCGACGACGTCTCACCCGAACAGGCCGCGTTCGCGACCGTCAGGTGCAGCTCGGAGCCGAGCAGCTCGGGATAGCCGAGGAAGCTCGAGGCGTCCGCGTAGTTGGGAGCCGGAACGACCTGCGCCTCCTCGTATCCGAACGTGACGGAGTCGCCGAGCGCCAGGTAACCGGATCCCGGCGCGACGGGCGTGTGAATGGTGATCTTGGGCGCCGTCGGCTTCTTGGCCGGCTTCTTGGCCAGTGCGGTCGCGCTCACGGCGGCGATCCCCACCGCCGCGCAGCTCACCAGGACGAGCAGCTTGAGCGCACGCCGCGCGGTCGCGCGCGTACCTCCTTGAGGACTCTTCATTGCGTGTGTGTCTCCTTCCCCACGCGTAGGGCGCTGCCCCGGCCTGGCCGCGCGCTGATATTGCGGGGGCGCAATGCTAGCCGGGCCTGCGGCGAGATGTGTTCCTGGCGTGAACGCGGATCGTGCAACCGTGTGATCCGATCGTCATTACAATCCAGCCGTCGCGACCGAGCTTTCGATCAACCGCAGGGACGAAGCCGGGGGTGTAGTGCTCGCGCTCAGTGGCGAGCTGGACGTAGTGTCCGCCCCGGAGCTTGAACAGTGCCTGAACGAGGTTCTTGCCGAGCCCTATGCCCTTGTCAAGCTCGACCTGTCAGAGCTCGCGTTCGTCGACAGCGCCGGCATGAGCGTGCTGATCAAGGCCAAGCAGGACGCCGACTCGAACGGGCGCACGCTCGTGCTCGGCCGCCCGACAGAGCAGGTGCACCGCGTGTTCGCACTCGTCGGGCTGGCGGACTGGCTGGCATTCGAAGGCTGAGGCCGGCGCCGCCGCTCACCGCGGTTCACGGGGCGTAGGGTTTGGGGTGTGAGCAGCTACCGCGAGCAGCTGGTCTCCTCCCCGCTCGTCTCGTGCACCTGGGAGCAGCGCACGACGGGCGCCTGGGAGCAGCGGGTCGTTCCCGATGCATGCGTGGACCTGATCTGGTCGGGCGAGCGGCTGACGATCGCCGGCCCGGACACGCGCGCCCGCCTGGTGGCACTCGCGCCCGGCGCGCGCATAGTCGGCGTCCGCCTGCGCCCCGGCGTCGCCGGCGAGGTGCTCGGGCTGCCGGCCGGCGAGCTGCGAGACGTCGCGCCCGACGCCGGCGAGGTGCTCGGCCGCGATCGGGCCGAGGCACTGCTCGATGCGCTAGCCGGCGCGGGCGCCGGCGAGGACCCCCACGCGATCCTGCTGGGCGCGATCGAGCGGCGTGGCGCGTCGGGCCCGGACCCGCTGGTCCGCGCGGCCGTGGCGGCGCTCGATCGTCCGCATGCGCGCGTCGCCGCGGTTGCGGCCGAGCTCGGGCTGAGCGCGCGCCAGCTCCAGCGCCGGATCACCGACGCCGTCGGCTACGGGCCCAAGACGCTGGCTCGGGTACTGCGCTTCCGGCGCCTGCAGGCGCTGCCGGCGGGGGCGCTGGTCGAGCTCGCGCTCAACGCCGGCTACGCCGACCAGGCACACATGACCGCCGAGGTCACCGAGCTCGCCGGCATCCCACCTGTCCGATTTCTCAAAGACCGCACGCCGACCGCCGCCTAGTCTCTGGCGCATGCCGGTCGATCACGCCGCCGCCGAGACGTTCATCTGGTCAACCGCCCGCCTGCTGGACCGCCACCGCTACGCGATGCTCTTCTCGGACGGGAGCGCGGAGCCGGTGCTCGCCGCGCTCAGGGGCTACCGGAACCCTGACGGCGGATTCGGCCACGCGCTCGAGCCCGACCTGCGGTGCCCGGGCAGCCAGCCCGCCGCCACGCTGTACGCCCTCGAGATGCTGCACGAGGCCGGCAGGTTTGACTCCGACCTGGCCCTCGGTGCGCGCGCGTGGATCGCCTCGATCGCCGCCGCCGACGGCGGCCTCCCGTTCGCGCTGCCAGGGTTCGAGCCCTATCCGCATTCCCCGTGGTGGTCGCTCGGACCGCCGTCGTCGTTCTTGACGTTCGCGTTGGCCGCGGCCCTTCACGCCGGCGGGGTCGCCGGCGATGAGTGGCTCGAGCGCGCCACCGAGTGGAGCTGGCGCGCGATCGAGGACGCGACCGAGCCGAGCGGCTACTGGCTCAAGTACGCCTGCGGGTTCCTCGACGCCGTGCCCGAAGAGGACCGGGCGCGCGCCGCGATCGCGTCGCTCAGTTCCGTCCTCGACGTCACCGCGCTCGCGCCCGCGGGCGGCACCGAGGGCGAGACGCTGCGCCCCCTCGACCTGTCGCCGCGGCCAGGGAGCCGTTGCCGGGCGCTGTTCACCGACGCGGCCATCCAGGCTCATCTCGACCTGGTGGAGGACGGGCAGAAGGACGACGGCGGCTGGATGTTCGACTGGCTCGCCTGGTCGCCGGCGCAGACGTCGGCGTGGCGCGGGATCCTCACGATCCAAGCGCTGACGTTGCTGCGCGACAACCGCCGCTAGCTTCCCTCGCGGCTGCCCGGTAAACGGCGGGCACCTGAAGTGAGGGCGGTGGCCTCTGCGGTCGGTCGGGATCGGCCGGCGACCTGCAAAACCTGTCATCGGAGCCGTTTCGCGCTGACCGCGTCATGTTTGGCATGCCCCACATGCACGCCCTGACACGGCTCGGGGCGGGCGCGCCGATTGTCAGACTTTGCAGGTTATTTCGCCGCCCATTCGGCCCGCGTCCGCCACCGAGCGCTCGAGCCGTCCTCTAGGTGCCCGCCGTTAAGCCCGGTTCGCCCGATGACCGGTCAGACGGAACGCTCCCCACCGCGCGCCACCGCCACCGCCACCGCGCGCCACCGCCACCCCGACTACACGAACCCCAGCGTCCGGTTCAGGAAGTCGTGCTCGGCGGCGAGCGCCACGTCGGCCACCGTCATCGGCAGCGACGACGAAACCGTGCGGCGCCTCGGGCCAGATCCGAAGTTCGGTGGCGTGACCCGCCGCGCGCCACCGCGCCTCCATGAACAGCGTGTCGTCGAGCAGCGGGTCGGCCGTCCCGACCGTGAAGATCGCCGGCGGCATCGCCGCCAGATCCGCGAACAGCGGCGAGATGTCGGGGTCTCGGCGCTGCTCGCGATCGAGCCCGGGCAGGAACTGGTCCCCGAACCACGCGATGATCGGTCCCGACAGCACGAGGTTACGGTCGCCCCAGAGCCGCTGGCTCGGCGACATCGACAGGTCGAACCCGCCGTACTGGAGCACCGCCGCGTCGAACGCATCGGTGATCCCGTGGCGGTCGCGAAGGCGCAGCAGCGTGCAGGCCGACAGTTGTCCGCCCGCCGAATCGCCGCCGATCGCGCGCGGGCCTTCGGCGCCGGTCGTCGCTCGTCCCTCGTCGCCGAGCAGCCACAGCGCCGCGGCCTCGCAGTCGTCGGGGCCGGCGGGATACGGGTTCTCGGGCGCCAGGCGGTAATTCACGCTGACGACCGTCAACCCGGTGTCGCGCGCCAGCCGCTGGAGGCGCGGATCCTGCCCGTCGCTCTCCCCCAGCGTCCACCCGCCCCCGTGGAGGTGCAGGAACGTCCCTCGCGGCTCCCGTTCGGGAGCGATTATCCGCAGACCAATCGGTCCGCCGGGACCCTTGATCTCGACCTCGCGCGCCTCGGGCACGTATACCGGCGGGGGAAAGATCCCGCGACCTTCCCGGCGGGCGCGCCGGCTCTCCTCGGGCGGCACCGTGTTGACCGCGGGGATCGTCGCCAGCAGCGCCTCCAGCTCGGCGTTGAAGGCCCGCGTCTCGGCGAGCAGGGTGTCCGGATCGGGGGTGGTCATCGGTGGGTATCTCCTCGCGGTCGGTTTCCTCGTGCCGGTTCACTGCGTACAGGAACCAGCGGAGGATGCCAGCCGGCGCGCGCTCGCAGCTGTGACATCGTGGGGCCAGTGAGGCGCGTGGTCACGATCGGGGTCTACGGGTGGGATCTGGGCAGCTTTCTCGGAGCCCTGGCGGGCGCCGACGTCCGTTTGCTGCTCGACGTCCGCCAGCGCCGCGGGGTCCGCGGGCCCCAGTACGCCTGGGCGAACTCGGCCCGCCTGCAATCCGCGCTGGCCGGCGCCGGCGTCGCCTACGAGCATCACCCGGAGCTGGCGCCGACCACCGAGCTGCGCCAGCTCCAGTACGCCGAGGACGCGCGCCGGGGCGAGGGCAAGCGGTCGCGGACGATCCTCGCGACGGAGTACAGCACCCGTTACACCCGGGAGATCCTCGACCAGGCGCCGCTCGACGCCGTCGCTGACGAGCTGCCGATCGACGGCGCCGCGGCGTTGTTCTGCGTCGAGCGCGACCCCGAGGCCTGCCACCGATCGATCATCGCGGACCGCCTCGCGGCCGAGCACGCGTTCGCGGTGAGCCATCTGCGCCCATAACTGTGGGGAGACCCAGCGGGACCCGAGCGTCACGTCCGGCCGAGACGATCTTCGCCAGCCACCCGCCCTGGACCGACGACCTCACGCAGCTTGCGTACCCCTCGGTCGCAATCCCCTTGACATTGGGGAGACTTGCCGATTACGTTTGTCCTGTTCGCCTGTGGGCGGATTGTTCGGATCACGAACAATCCGGCCTCGTTTGGAGGAACCATTCAAGCCGGATGCCCAGCTGTGGCAGCGCCCCGACGGCCCGGGCTGAGATGCCCGCCGCCTGGCAGCCGCAGCTGGGCGCCGCGCTGAAGCTTGTAAGGGGCTGAGCGGAACCGGCGTGGGGAACATGGCGCCGCCCGCAATCGGCCGCGGGCGGCGCCGCTACAGTCGTGCGCGATGCTCGATCTGGAGGCCTATCTCGCCCGCGTCGGCCTCAGCGAACGCCCGGACCTTGCCCAGCTGCACCGGGCGCACGTGGCGGCGATTCCGTTCGAGAACCTCGATCCCCGGCGTGGCATCCCGGTCTCGCTCGAGCTCGAGGACCTCGAGCGCAAGCTCGTCGGCGACCGCCGCGGCGGTTACTGCTTCGAGCAGAACTTGCTGCTGAAGGCGGTGCTCGAGGCGCTCGGCGTCACCGACGTCGAGTTGTTTCTCGCACGCGTGCGGGTGGGCGCGACCGCAGACACGCGGCCGCGTACCCATCTACTGCTCGGGGTCCAGGTCGACGGCACACGCTGGCATGCCGACGTCGGCTTCGGCCACGGCACGCTGCTCGAACCGATCCCGTTCGGCCCGGGGGACGAGCACGAACAGTCGGGCTGGCGCTACCGCGTGGTGCAGGACGGCCCCGAGTTCGTCCTGCAGTCGACCACGCCCACCGGCGATTGGGGCGACCTGTACGGGTTCGTCCCCGAACCGGTTCCGTTGATCGACGTCGTCACGAGCAACTGGTACACGTGCACGTATCCGCACTCGCCGTTCGTCACCGGGCTGATCGTCAGCGCACAGCGCCCCGACGGCGCGCGCGAGTCGCTGAGCAACTGGAGCGGAGAGCTCACGCTCACCGAGGAGAGACCCGACAGCGTCACCTTCGCCGAGGTGGACCCGGACGTGGTCCCGGAGCTGATCAAAACGCGCTTTGGCCTCGAGGCGACGCTTGTCTGAGCAGGGACTGACCGTCGCCGTCACCGGTCCGACGGGGACGTTCGGGTTCGGGCTGATCCCGCTGCTCCAAGCCGATGAGCGGATCGACCGGATCGTCGGAATCGCACGCCGCCCATTCGACCCGGAGCAGCACGGGTGGAGCAAGATGGAGTACCGCCAGGGCGACGTGCGGGAACCGGACGCGCTCAGACGCGCGTTCGAGGGGGTGGACGTCGTCGTCCACCTCGCGTTCATGATCACGGGGACGACGTCCCGCGAGGCGATCCGCGCGATCAACGTCGACGGCACGTTGAACGCGTTCGATGCCGCGGCCACCGCCGGCGCCGCGCGGTTCGTGTACGCCTCGTCGGTCGCCGCCTACGGCTTCCACTCCGACAACCCGATCGGGATGACCGAGGACTGGCCGACCCGCCCGGCCGCCCGGCTGTTCTACGCACAGGAGAAGGCCGAGCTCGAGCAGCTCCTGCGCGAGCAGGCCGACGCGCACCCCGCCGTGGGCCTGTATCTGCTCCGCCCCCCGATCGTTCTGGGACCTCACGCGATCGGCGCCAAGGGCGCGCTGCCAGAGCCGCTCGGGTCGCTCACCCAGCGCGCGCTGGACTTCGCGAGCCGGCTCCCGGTGCCCATTCCCGTCCCGACGCCCGACCTGCCGATGCAGTTCATCCACGAGGACGACGTCGGCCAGGCGCTGCTCCGGTGCGTGGTCGCCGACGGTCCGGCGGGCGCGTACAACATCGCCGGCGACGGGATCGTGACCGCCGCCGATGTCGTCCGCGAGCTGGGCTTCACCCCGATCACCGTCCCCGCCGGCATCGCGGAAGCGGTCGCTCGCGCCGCGGCGCAGATCCCGCTCCCGTCGTTCGCCCCGCCGGCGACCGAATGGGTCGAGGCCGCGAGTCACCCCGCGATCATGGACACGACCAAGGCCAAGCGAGAGCTCGGCTGGGCGCCCGCGCACACGGGTCTCGACGCTCTCCGCGAAACGCTCCCCCACCGGCCCGGCTAGCGCTAACCGAGCCAGGCGGACACGACGACGCCCGCATCCAGCGGGATCTCGACGGTGACGAAGCCGCTGCCAGGATCGTGCATGCGCTCAACGTATGTGACCTGGTCAGGATCGTCCTCACTCAGATCGGCGACGACGAGGGCACCGCGCGACAACCGCGGCGCCAGCAACTCGACGACCGGCTCGTACAGGTTGTTCCAGCCGTCGAGGAACAGCAGATCGAGCTCGCCGACGTCCTGCAGCGTGGTCAGCGCGTCGCCGACCCGCACCTCGACCACATCCTCGAGGCCGGCGTCGGCGAGATTCCGCTGTGCCGCCGCGGCCTTGCCCGGGTCGATCTCGGTCGTGATCACCCTCCCCGCGCCGACGTCGCGGACCGCGGCCGCGAGATGGATCGTCGAGAACCCGAGCGACGCGCCGAACTCGACGACCGTGCGCGGCCGGCGCGCCAGCACGAGCACGTACAGCAGCTCGCCGACCTCGGGCGTGATCGAGAGCGGAGCCGCGCCGTAGATCTCCGCCCGCTCGCCGCCCCACACCCTCCGCCCCAGCTCCCGCTCGCGTGAGAGCACGCGCCGCTTGGCCGGCGGGTCCTCCACCTCACCGAGCCGGCGCAGCTCGGCGAGCACGCGGCCGACCTGCTCGGCGTGGAGCGTCGGGCTGCTACTGGAAGATCTCAGTCGTGCAGTCCCCGCCGGGTAGGTGGATCTCATGCGGCCGCGCGCCGTCGGCCTGCTCGTGGAAGTCGACGAAGAAGTCCGGATCCAGCGCGTACGTGCCGTCGGGCTGCCTGTCGAGCTTGGTCAGCCAACCCTTGATCCCCGGATAGAACTGGTTGTCCCAGGTCGAGAAGAGCGAGTTCGTGACGTACACCCGGTCGCCGTCGAGCGAGTTCTGGATCATCTGCGGTCCGCCGTTGAGCGCGCCGGGTGCCTTCGGATGACCGCCGTTAGCTCCTCGTTGGCGACGTCGATCGCCTTCGACACGCCCCAGCTTCCGTTGTCGCGATGGAAGTTGATGATGTTGCTCGACAGCGTCGCGCCGACGAACCCCTGAGCCGAGTCCGGATCGTGCTGCCAGCGGATCTCGAGCGGGATCCAGCCGTCGTCGCCGAGGTCGATCGTCTGCACCTTGGTCCGCTGCTCGAGGTTCCAGAAGTGCAGCTTGCGCCCGTACTTGCCGGCGGCGACGTCGGCCGGATCGAACCCGTCCTTGAACGTGTTCGGCGCGCCCCACTCGCTCGAGATCATCGTGTTCTGGCGCGGCTGGTACCAGAAGTCATAGGTGAACTCGACGCCGCCGAGGTCGCGCTCCCACCGTTCGGCGACCGAGAAGTCGCGCGCGTCGAGCACAGCGAACCCGCCGGGGGTGTTGCCGTCGGCGTCGCCGAGCATCGAGATAGTGACGATGTCGCCCGGCATGCAGTGCACGGTGTGGGGCGCGCTCAGCCGGAGCTTCTCCTTGATCTCCTCGCCCTCGATCACGTTCTTGATACGCGGCGCGCGCGGATTGGAGATGTCGATGACGTGCAGGCGCGAGGACCGCAGCCCGGGAACGATCATCGTGTCGCGCTTGAGCTGCGAGTGACACGCCGACGAGCACGCGTTCCAGCCGAAGTGATGCAGCTCGTCGCCGACATTCGGCATTTCGGTGCGATGGACGATCTGCCCGTAGCTCGACGAGCTCGGATCCACGTCGACGACGGCGATGAAGTCCGGCCGGTCTACGCCGGTGCCTTCGTACAGGGCCGCGACATACACAAACTGCTCGGGGGGCTGCTGCCGAGCCACCGCCGGCGAGGCGTATCCGGGCCCACCGTGCTCATGATCCTCGTGTGACTGAGCGCTCATCGGTGGAGCTCCCTCCTGTCGGTTCTATGCCTAACAACCGCAGCTTGACGAGCCCGTAGCTTACGACCTCACCAATCACAACAAGCCTTATAGAGATCATCCAGGCTCGGTTGATCGGCGGCGACGCGCCTGCCCGCGGCGGGGCCGGACCGCCGCGGGCTGGCACGAGTGGCGCGCGGGGCCAGCGCGCGTTCAGGGGGTCGGGGCGCTGCGGGCGATCACCCATGTGCGCTGCGGCGCCTGCACGACCGACACGCGCTGTCCTGCGGTGAGCGCCGACAGCTTCGATACCTGGCGGTTGTCACGCACCTTCGCACTCGACGGGATCGTCAGCGTCACCGTCTTGTAGGTGGCCTTCGCCGACCCCTCACGGATCGTCAGCTGCTGTCCGCTCACCGACTGCACGAAGCCGCGGTCGACGGTGACCGTCGCGAACCCGCTCTTGGTAGCGACAACGACGTTCGCGTGGACCGCGCGGCGCTCGAGCGCGCGGGCGCCGGCGCGGCGTGCCCGAGCGGCCTTGGCGGCGCCTGACGTCGACGACGTCGTGCCGCCGCTGGCCGCGCCGGCGCTGGCGATCGCGCTGCCAGCCGCGCCGATCGCCACACACGCCACCGCCACTGTGACCAGCTTCAAGTGTTTACGCAGATATGTCATTGCTTTCGGAACCTCCCGTGTTCACTGGTTGTGGAATCTGCCGCGGACCTTGGCAGACGGGTGCAAGCTGCCGGTCAGGTGAAGGTCAGCTGCGTGTAAAAACTGCGGCGCCCGCGGCGGCATGCCCGCCTACCATCTCGCCATGCCGACTGTGATCCTGGTCGTCGAGGACGAACCGAACATCGGTGCGCTCGTGTGCACGTACCTGCGCCGCGAGGGTCACGAGGTGGTGTGGGTGCGTCGTGGCGAGGACGCGCTCGTCGAGCTCCGGCGACATCCCGTGAAGCTCGTGCTGCTCGACGTCCGCCTGCCCGGGATCGACGGCTTCGAGGTCTGCCGCCAGATCGGCGGCACGGTGCCGGTGATCATGCTCACCGCGCGCGACGAGGAGGCCGACCGGGTCGCGGGCCTCGAGCTCGGCGCCGACGACTACGTCACGAAGCCGTTCTCTCCGCGCGAGCTGGTCGCGCGGGTCAAGGCCGTGCTGCGGCGCGCCGCCGCGCCCCCGCCGCCGGGCGACGTGTCGCGCATCGGCCCGGTGACGGTCGCGCGCGGCGCCCGCGAGGTCCACGTCGACGGCGTCAAGGTGACGCTGACCCAGCGCGAGTTCGACCTGCTCGACTATCTCGTCAGACGCGCCGGTCAGGTGGTCACGCGCGACGAGCTGCTCGAGTCGGTGTGGGGCTTCGTCTCCCCCGGCGAGACGCGGACGGTCGAGGTCCACATCGCGCAGCTGCGCAAGAAGCTCGGCCACCCGGATCTGATCGAGACCGTGCGGGGCCTCGGCTACAAGGCAGCCCAGCCCGCATGAGGCTGCAGCGCCGCGTGCTCGGTTACCTCGCCGCGGCGGCGATCGCCTCGTGCCTGCTCACCGTCGGGGTCGGCGTCGTGCTGGTCAGGCATCAGATCTCCAAGCAGCGGCTGTCGGCGCTCGAGGCACAGGCCGACCTCGTCGCCGCGGTCGGGGGCGCGCCCGGGGCGCTCAACCCCGGCGATCACGTGTACCGGGTGGGGAGCGGCCGGCCGCGCCGGCTCGGGCGGCGAGCCCAGGCGGTGGTCCTCGGCGCGCTCCCGTCTACCGGCGGGGGCCAGGGGCCGATCGACGTCGCCGGCCGATCGCTGATCTACGCGGCGCGGCCGACGCCGACCGGCGAGATCGTGCTGGTCCGCCCGGCGAAAATCGCGTTCGCCGAGTGGCGGCCGTTCATGGGCAGCCTGCTGCTCGCCGGCCTCGGCGGGGCCCTGCTCGCCGTGGTGCTCTCGTTCCTGCTCGCGCGCCGCCTCACCCGGCCGATCGGCGAGCTGTCGGCGGCGACCCGGCGCCTCGCGAGGGGCGAGGCCGGCGTCGCGGTGCCGGTCCGGGGAGAGGACGAGCTCGCCGACCTCGGAGCCTCGTTCAACGAGATGTCGGACGAGCTGTCGCGCGCCCGCGAGGCGCAGGCGCGGTTCCTCGAGTCGGTCAGCCACGAGCTGCGGACCCCGCTGACCTCGATCCGCGGCTACGCGGAGGCGCTCGAGGAGCAGGCGATCCCGCCCGCCGAGTCCGCGCGCGTGATCGGAGCCGAGGCCGATCGCCTCGAGCGGCTCGTCGCCGACCTGCTCGACCTCGCCCGCTTCGGACGTTCGGGGTTCTCCGTCGCGCACGAGCCCCTCGACCTCGCCGGCGTCGTCGAGGAGGCGGTGGAGCGTCATCTCCCGCGCGCGCGGGAGATCGGCGTCGAACTGTCCGGGGCGGCGGCGCCTGAGGACTGGGTCCTCGGCGACCACGACCGGATCCTCCAGGCCGTCTCGAACCTGATCGAGAACGCGCTGCGGGTGACGCCGGCGGACGGGTCGGTGGCGGTCTGCGCCGGCGGCGGCGCGATCGCCGTCCGCGACACCGGCCCCGGGCTCGACCCGGATGACATCCCGCACGCGTTCGAGCGGTTCTACCTGTACGGGCGCTACCGCAGCGAGCGGCCGGTCGGGTCGGGACTCGGTCTCGCCATCGTCCAGGAGCTCGTGTCCGCGATGGGCGGGAGCGTCGAGGCCGCGACGCGAGCCGGCGGCGGCACGGAGTTCACGATCCGGCTGCCGTCTATACCATCGCGCTCCGCTCGGCCAGATGCTGTCCGACCTTCCGCTTGACTCGCTGGAGCGCGTTGTCGACGGTCTTGCAGTCGCAGCCGATCCGCCGGCCGACCTCCTCGTAGGAATGGCCGTCGAGGTACAGCGCGAGCACGCGGGACTCGAGCTCGGACAGCGCCGTCGAGATGCAGGCCACGAGCGCGCGCAGCTCCTCTGAGCTGATCACCTGGTTGACGGGGTCGTGGACCGGCGAGCCGGGGATCATCTCCTCGAGCGTCGGCTCGCCCTCGGACCCCGAGGCCGGCGAGCTCGAGAACGACACGTACTGGTTCAGCGGCGAGTGCTTGTTCCGCGTGGCGGTCTTCACGGCGGTGATGATCTGGCGCGTGATGCAGAGCTCGGCGAAGTTGCGGAAGCTCGACTCACGGTCGGTGCGGTAGTCGCGGACCGCCTTGTACAGCCCCACCAGGCCCTCCTGGATGAGGTCGTCGGCGTCACCGCCGGCCAGGAAGTACGACGACGCCTTCAGGCGAACGAAGCCGTAGTAGCGGCGGACGATGCACTCGTACGCAAACGCGTTTCCCTGCTTGGCAAGCGCGATCAAATAGCCATCCTCAACCTGAAGTTGAGGATGGGAGTACGCGGAAAGCCGTGCCACGAATTATCCCTTCTCGACCCGCGAGCGGATCGGGCAGAAATCGTGGCGCACTACCTCCCCTGGCGCCTGATGAGCATTCAATTGAGGCGCGACCGACGTCCGGCGCACCCTCACAGCAGTAAGGCTAAAGCTTTACTCTACCGTTACTCTCCCGCGCGGCAGCTTGGCAGAGGCTTAGAGGGTTGTCAAGCAGCTTCGGTGCCGCCCCTCTCGGGTGCCGTGCGTTGCAGCCGTGATCGTTGGCCTACTGGATCGAACGCGAGGCACCCGAGGAGGGGCATGCACCTACGCAGCGAACGGCGGCCGCGGCGCACCCCCGCCGGCCGGACTGCCTCAGGCCGCGGGCAGCAGTTGAGGGCCGTCGGGACCGTCCCTGACTTCCCAACCATGCGACCTGATCTCCTCGCGGAGGCGATCGGCCTCGGCCCAGTTGCGGTTGTAGCGGGCCCGTTCTCGGGCGTGCAGGAGGCCTTCGACCTCTTCCGGGGCGTCCGCCATCCCCACGTCGAGCAGATTGTCGAGCGCGAGCACGCCGAGCATCTCGCGCAGGTCGGCGTCGCCGGTGCCCGGCGCCGTGCGGTTGGCCTCGCGGACCCACTCGAACACGGCCGCGAGCGCAGCCGGCGTGTTGAAGTCCTCGACCAGGGAGTCGAAGAATCGCTCACGGAGCGGCGCCGACCACGCCGGCGATGGTCCGGGCACGAGCCGCCGGGCCGCCTCGGTGATCCGCTCGACCCGGGCACGGGCCTCGGCCAGACGCTCGTCGTCGAACTCGACCGGTTGGCGGTAATGGCCGCCGCAGAAATACATCAGCAGCGCATCCCGCCCGTAGGCGTCGAGAGCCTGATGGAGCAAGAAGATGTTGCCGACCGACTTGGACATCTTCGCCTGGTCGAGCCGGACCATCCCGTTGTGGACCCATAGCTTCGCGAGCGGCGCGCCGTGGGCGGCGCCCGTCTGGGCGGCCTCGTTCTCGTGGTGGGGGAAGATCAGATCCGCGCCGCCACCGTGGATCTCGAACCCGACGCCGAGGAGCTGCTCGGCCATCGCCGAGCACTCGATGTGCCAGCCCGGCCGCCCCCGGCCCCAGGGCGCGTCCCACGCGGTGTCCTCGTCGGGCTTGTGCGCCTTCCACAGCGCGAAGTCGGCCGGGTCGCGCTTGAGCTCGGCGCCCTCGACGCCCTCGCCCTGGTCCATCTCGTCGACGTCGCGGTGCGACAGCTCCCCGTATTCCGGGTAGCTCCTGACCGCGAAATAGACGTCGCCGTCCACCGGATAGGCATGCCCGCCCTCGATCAGCCGCTCGATCAGCTCGACGATCTCCGTGATCGTCTCGCTGGCCTTCGGCTCGTAGTCGGGCCGGCCCAGCCCGAGGCGATCGGTGTCGGCGACGTACGCCTCCACCATGTCCCGCGCGAGCTGCTCGCTCCGCACTCCGGCGGCCAGGGCGGCGATGTAAATCTTGTCGTTGACGTCCGTTAAGTTGGCAACGAATGTGACTTTGTAGCCCTCATGCACGAACAGACGCGCCAACAGCGAGAACACGACGTACGGGCGGGCGTTACCGACATGGATCCGCCCGTAAACCGTCGGCCCGCAGGCGTAGATCCGCACCACGCCGTCGGCGTTCGGCTCCACCGGAAGCACCTGGCCGGTGCGCGTGTCATGCAGGCGAATCGTTCTCGGCATGGTCCGGCAACCCTAGCGCCAGCCGGCGCGTACGGCCGGACGGCTCGGTAGGGTGACCCGATGGCGGGGAGACCGTCATCCAACGAGCGACTGACGGCGATCGAGCAGGCGTTCCGCTCGCTCCCTGACCGCTATCTCGGCGCCGATCCGGGGTTCGACGCCACCTACCACGTCAGGCTGTGCGACCTCGGCCACACCTGGGAGGTGCGCTGCACGAGCAGTGCAGCCCGGGTTCGCAAGGGCGGCTCTCGCCGGCTGCCGGACGTCACGATGTCGACCGACGCCGGCACCTGGCTGCGTCTGCGCCGCGGCGAGCTCTCGGGGATCGAGGCGTTTCAGCAGCGCCTGCTGAACGTGCGCGGCAATCTCGACCACGCGATCGCGTTCGAGGGGATGTTCCGGCTCGTCGGCGGCCGTCCACCGCTGCTGCAGATCCACGACATCCCGGTCGGCCGTCATCGGATCTCGACGCTGACCATGGGTCGCGGCCCGGACGTGCTCCTGCTCCACGGCCTCGGCGGAACGCGCGCCTCGCTGTTCGAGACCGCAGCGGCGCTGAGCCGCTCCTACCGCGTCCACGCGCCCGATCTCCCCGGCTTCGGCTCGTCATCGAAGCCGTCGCTCGGCGGCTACAACGCGCGTTGGTTCGCCGACATCATGCTCGGGCTGATGGATCAGCTCGAGATCCCCGGCGCGCACGTCGTCGGCAACTCGATGGGCGGCCGCGTCGCGATCGAGATGGGCCTGACCGAGCCCGATCGGATCGGCGCACTCGGGCTGCTGTGTCCGGCGGTCGCGTGGATCCGGCGCGGGCTGCACCCGATCGTTCGCCTGCTTCGGCCCGAGTTCGGGCTCCTTCCCCACACGTTCCGCCGGTCGGTCGTCGCGTCGCAGTTCTGGAGCATGTTCCACGACCGCGACCTGATCGACCCCGCGGTCGCCGACCTCGTGGTCGACGAGTTCCAGCGGATCTACCACACCGCCGGCGCGCGCTACGCGCTGCTCGCGAGCGCCCGCAACATCTACCTGGAGGCGCCGTTCGGGCGCCACGGGTTCTACCGTCGGCTCGCCGACCTGCGCCCGCCGGCGCTGTTCGTGTGGGGCAGCCACGATCGTCTCGTGCCGCCGGCTTTCTCGCGTCACGTCCGCAAGTGGCTCCCGCAGGCCGAGCAGGTGACGATCGAGGGGTGCGGGCACGTGCCGCAGGTCGAGCGGCCCGAGGAGACCAACGAGCTGCTGCTGAGCTTCTTCAGCCGGGCGAATTGCGCGCCGGCGATCGGCCACGGGGTTTACCGGGCGGACGCCGAGGCCGCCTGACCCCCCGACCGATGGCCCAGGCAGACACGACCCGATCCGCGCGCCGCAACGGACACGAGCCGACCGCCGCGGTCGACGATCCCGGCGCAGCGCCGTCGCGATCGCCGTCGCTGCTCGACCGCGCGTACCGCGGGCTCACCGGCCTCGTCCGGAGCCGGATCCCCCGAGCCGACCTCGACGAGCGCGACCCCGACTACATCCGCGAGCAGCTCCCGCTGTTCTGGCTGTTCTCGAGCATCTGGTTCCGGGGCGAGGTCCGCGGGCTGGGCAACATCCCCGACGACGGTCCGGTGCTGCTCGTCGGCAACCACTCGGGCGGGAACATGATCCCCGACACGATGGTGTTCACGGTCGCGTTCAGCACGTACTTCGGGGTCGAGCGCGCCTTCTACCAGCTCGCGCACAACCTCGTGCTGTCGATGCCCGGCCTGAGCTGGCTGCGGAAGTTCGGCACGGTCGCCGCGTCGCCGGACAACGCGCGCAAGGCGCTGTCCTCGGGAGCCGCGCTGCTCGTCTACCCGGGCGGCGACTACGAGGTCCATCGCCCGAGCTGGCAGGGCAACCGAGTCGACTTCGGCGGGCGCAAGGGGTTCATCCGCCTCGCGCTCGACCAGGACGTCCCGATCGTCCCGGTCGTCGCGATCGGCGGCCAGGAGACGGCGCTGTTCCTCACCCGCGGCGAGCGCCTGGCGCGCCTGCTCGCGCTCGACCGCGTGCTCCGCCTGAAGGTTCTGCCGATCTCGCTGTCGCTTCCCTGGGTCCTCAACGTCGGCGACTTCGGCCACATCCCGCTGCCGGCGAAGATCACGATCGAGACGCTGCCCGCGATCGACCTGCGCGCCGAGTTCGGCCCGGATCCCGACGCTCGACGAGGTCTACGACCATCTGATGCGCCTGATGCAGGATACGCTCGACGCGCTCGCCGCCGAGCGGCGCTTCCCGGTGCTCGGATGAGGATCAACGACGACATCACGGTGGCGGCGCCGATCGAGGCGGTGTGGTCGATCGTCGCCGACCCCGAGCGCGTGCTCAGCTACATGTCGGGCGTCACCCGCTGGGAGGTCGCCGGCGACGTCCCGGCCGGCCTCGGAGCCCGCTACCGGATGCTGTTCCGGATCGGCGCTGCGGAGGTCGGCGGGCTGATCGAGGTGGTCGAGTTCTCCGAGCCGCTCGAGTTCGCCTGGACGTCGATCACCGGGCTCGACCAGCGCGGCCGCTGGCGCCTGCGCGAAGCCCCCGGCGGGCGAACGCGCGTCGAGCTCCGCCTCGCCTACGGCGTCGCCGGCGCCGGCATCAGCGGCTGGCTGGCCGAGCACATCGCCAGCGCCGAGCGTCTCCGGCCACGTCCGCCAGACCCTCCGCCAGCTCGGCCGGCTCGTCGAGCAGGAGCAGCTGCGCGAGCGGGCGGCGCGCCGGCGCGCCGGTGCACGCGGAAGCTAGCCGTTCTCAGGCCAGCCGTGGTTCTCGCGCCAGCCGGCGCGGGTCCGAGCGCGTCCGCGGCATGAACGGCGGGCATCTGAAGGAGGGCGGAGCTGTTTCCGCGCGCGGTCGGGAGCCCAGAGCCCGTGAATCACGTGCGCAACGCGACAATTGACGCGTGCGGACCGAGCCGTGCCGAGTCGCTCACGCCATACGTGCATGAGTCGTCACGGCCCCGGGACCCCGCCGCCATTGATGCGTAAAGCATGTCCGGCGCCACCGCCCTGCCTCAGGTGCCCGCCGTTTCGACCGTCCGCTCGCCGCACGCTACGTCCCCGGCAACCCGCGCCGCGCTCGGGAGCATGCACAAACTGACAATTCGGGCGCGCCGGCCGAGCCGTGGCATTCCGTACACGTGGGGCATGCGCGATCTGACACGGTCCCGCCCGCCCATATCAAATGACAGGTCGTGCATGTGATTTCGGAGCGCTGAGGGTCCGGTCCCGCACCAGGGAAGGTCCCCCTGCCTCCCCAGGTGCCCGCCGTTCGCACCGCGAAGCGCGCCGGGAACCACGCCGCCGCCACAGCCCCGCGGGCGGGTGCGCTATGCGGACTTGGTCGCCCGCCAGCGGAACGAGCGCCCGCCGACCTTGACCTCGGGCCCGACCATGCCGGCCGCCTCGAGCCGGCGCGGCAGCGTGTCGGGGTCGATCAGGTTCAGCGTGTCGCCGATGTGGATCAGCTTGAACACGAGGCCCATGCCGAGGCTGTCGGTGCCGGCGAACGTCCCGCCGGGGCGCAGCACCCGCGCGATCTCGGCGAACGCCCGATCCTGGAGGTCGAGCGACGGGATGTGGTGGAGCATCGTGAAGCACACCACGCTCGAGAAGCGGCCGTCCGGGTAGGGCAGCCTGGTCGCGTCGCCCTGGGTGACCGTGACGGAGTCGCCGAGCTCGGCCCGCAGGCGCCGGCAGTACCGTGCGTCGAGCTCGAGCACGCTGACCGGGCCGAGACGCTGCACGAGCACGCGCGTGGTGGCGCCGAACCCGGGGCCGATCTCGAGCACGTCGTCGCCCGGATCGAACCCGTCGAGGCCGAACGGAATCAGCTCGAACTCCGCGCGCCGGGCCCACCAGCCCGAGGAGCACAGGACGTTGTGGGCGCCGTTCATCGCTCGACGGTAACAACCGCGAGCGCGGCGGCGCCTTCGCCCCGCCCGACGAAGCCCATGCCCTCGCCGCGCGTGGCCTTGACGTTCACGTGGCCGGGCGACATGCCGAGCGCCTCGGCCAGCGACGTTCGAATCTGCTCGCGGACCGGCGCCACGTGCGGTCGCTCGATCACCACGGTGGCGTCGACGTGCAGGATCGAGACGCCGCGGTGCATCAGCATCGCGACGGTGGTGCGCAGGAGCTCGAGCGAGTCGGCGTCGCGGTAGCGCTCGTCGGTGTCGGGAAAGTGCTCGCCGATGTCGCCGAGCGCCGCCGCCCCGAGCAGCGCATCGATGATCGCGTGGGTCAGCACGTCGGCGTCCGAGTGGCCGGCGAGGCCACGGTCGTGCTCGAGCTCGACCCCGCCGAGCACGAGCCGCCGGCCCTCCGCGAACCGGTGACAGTCGTAGCCGAGCCCGGTGGCGACAGTCAACGCGCGACCTCGGCCAGCAGCAGCTCGGCCAACTGCAGGTCGGTCGGAGTCGTGACCTTGATGTTCCGCGGCCCGGACTGCACGACCTGCACCCTCCCGCCGGCCTGCTCGATCAGCCACGCATCGTCGGTCGCGGCCGCGAGCAGGTCGTCGTCCGCCCCGAGCAGCGCGCGTTCGAGCGCCTCGCGGCGGAACACCTGCGGAGTCTGGACCGCCCACAGCCGCGAACGCTCGAGCGTCCGCGCCACCGTGCGGCCGTCGTCGCCGACCTCCTTGATCGTGTCGGAGACCGGCGCGGCGGCGATCACCGCGTCGGCTCCTGACGCCTCGAGCTGAGCGAGCGCATCGGCGAACAGTGCCGCCGGCGCGAGCGGGCGGGCGGCATCGTGGACGACGACGGGGTCCCCGCGCCCCGACGCGCGCAGCGCCTCGCGCACCGACTGCGACCGGACCGCGCCACCGGCGACGGCGACGGTCCCCTCGGGCGCCGCGTCGAGCGCGTCCGCCGGCAGCGCCACCACGATCTGGTCGATCTCCGGCAGCGAGCGGAGCGTCGCCACGCTCCACTCCAGCATCGGCTTGCCCCCAAGCGTGACGAGCGCCTTGGGCCGACCCGACCCAAGGCGCTCGCCGCGCCCGGCGGCCACGATCAACGCGACCGCCATACCCGGATCCGGCTATTTGGCGCCGACGGTGACCTTCCCGTTCGTCTTGCCGTTCTTCCCGTTGAAGGACTCCAACAGCAGGCCCTGGAGGTACTCCTCGACCTCGTCCTCGTTCATCCCCAGCGCGTACATCAGCTCGGAGGCGAGGATCTTCTTCGCGCGCGTGAACATCTGCTTCTCGCCCGTCGAAAGCCCCTTCTCGGCTTCGCGGATGGCGAGGTTACGCACGACTTCGGCGAGCTCGTAGATGTCGCCGGTCTTGATCTTGTCGCGGTTGTACTTGAAGCGACGGTTCCAGTTCTTGGGCATCTCCGAGCATTCGTCCTGGAGGACACCCAGCACCTTCTGGACCGTCTCCTCGTCGATTACGCGGCGGAGACCCGCGATCGCAGCGTTCTCGGTGGGGACCATCACGGTCATGTCGTTGTGCAGGATCTTGATCGTCAGATACTCGCGTCGCTCGCCAAGGATCTCCTTCTGCTCCTTGCGGATGACCTTTCCCGCCCCGTGGTGGGGATATACGACGTTGTCGCCGATCTCGAACTCGATGTGAACTACTTCAACCTCTTCCTCGGCGATCTCGAGGTCCTCCAGCTGCTCTTCCATTAGCTCTGTGATGGTGTCCTCCTCTTTCCGGGACGGGCTGGGTCAGAAGACGCGCGCCCGATCGATCCACTCCCTGATTACGTTTGCAGGTACCTATCCACGAGGTTGATCTCCTGCTGACGGCGAAGACCCTCGCGGATGTCCTTCGCCCGGATCTCGCCGACTCCGTCGACGGTCTCCAGCTCGCCATCCGTTGCGGCGAGCAACTCCTCAAGCCCTCCAAACTCACTAACGATCCGCTGCACCACTAGCTTGGGCAGACGTGGAATCCGGCCCGAGGATGCGGAATCCCCGCGGAGATGTCGGATAGTCGAGGGTGTTCAGCTTGCGGTCGTAGCCGAGCAGCTCGGCGAGCCGCCCGAAATCCAGCAGATCCTGGTTGGGCAGCCGCACGAGCTGATCGAACGCGGTGGCGAACGTCTCGTCGTTGTCCTCGCTCAGATAGTCGTGGACCAGCGCAGTCTTGTCCGCGGACACGCCGACCATCGTCTCGTCGAGCTGCATCTCGATCAGCCGGCCCTCGGTGCCCAGCTCGACGATGTAGCGCTCGATCTCGACCGCCATCCTCGTGACGAGCTCGGCCCGCTGGAGCACCGTCAGCACGTCGTGCAGCGTCGCCCCTCCCTCGAACTCGAGGGCGGTCAACCGCGTCGATACCTGATCCAGGCGGCTGCGGTACTTGTCGAGCGTGGCCAGCGCCTGGTTGGCCTTGGCCAGCACCACCGGGATGTCCTCGAGGATGTACTTGATGCCGTCCACGTAGAGCGAGACGACCTCGCGGCGTTCGGAGATCGCGACGACGAGCGCGTCGGTCTGCTTGGAGACGCGCTCGGCGGTGCGGTGCCGGGTGCCGGTCTCGAACGTCAGGATCGTCGGATCCGGCGTGAGCTGGACGTTGACGTGGACGATCTTGGTGGCGTTCGAGCTGAGGACGATCGCGCCGTCCATCTTGGCCAGCTCGTAGAGCAGTGCCGGCGAGTAGTCGAGGTCGAGCTTGATCCCACCCGAGAACAGGAACGCCAGCTCGTCGGTGTCGCCGATCACGATCAGACCGCCGGTGCGCGCGTGGAGGATGTTGTCGATTCCCTCCCGGAGAGACGTTCCAGGAGCGACCATTTCCAGCGCCCTTACTAGCCGGGAATCCTGTCGAGATTCGAGCTCCCCTTTGAGCTCTTCCCCGGAACGCGGCGGCATCAAGGCAGATTTTACCGCTTATTGACAGGCGATACCCCTGCTCATCCCATTGCGTCAGATCGCGGCGCGTACACGGGTCGTCCGCCGGTTCGCGATCCGCACCATCCACCGTATTTTTGTAAAACGCGATGAAGTGTGGTCCCGGCCGGCGCGAGGCGGCGTCGGCGTCGGCGGGGCCGGAACGAGAGGCCCAGAGCGCTCTCCCGACCGATCTCAGGCCGCCGCAGCGCTCCGCTGTTGTCCCCCAGGGCGCCGGCGAGCGCCGCCCGCAGCGTGCGCTGAGCGCCCGGCTCGAGCACCGGACGTAGCCCGAACTTGGCCGCCTCGGCGAGGCGCCGGTCGCCGTGAGCGACGGTCCGCAACTCGCCGGTCAGCCCGAGCTCGCCGAAGCACGCGAGCGGCTTGCCATCGGCGCCGCTGAGCGCGATGCCCTTGACGGCGCTGGCGATCGCGAGCGCCACCGCCAGATCGGCCCCGGGCTCGTCGACCCGCACGCCGCCGACGACGTTGACGAACACGTCGCTCGTCCCGGCCCCGATCCCGGCATGACGCCCGAGCACGGCCAGGACGAGCGCCAAGCGGTTGCGGTCGATCCCCGACACCACCCGTCGGGGCGGCACGAGCTCCGAGCTCGACACGAGCGCCTGGACCTCGACCAGGAGCGGGCGCGACCCTTCGATCGCGCACAGCACGACGCTGCCGGGCGCCCGGGTGGCCTCACCCACGAACCGGGCCGAGGCGTCCAGGACCTCGACGAGTCCGTCGTCGCGCATTTCGAACACGCCGGCCTCGTTGGTCGAGCCGAAGCGGTTCTTGATCGCCCGGACCGTGCGGTAGGTCCGCTCGCGCTCGCCCTCGAACGAGAGCACGCAATCGACCAGGTGCTCGAGCACGCGCGGCCCCGCGAGCGCGCCGTCTTTGGTCACGTGGCCGACCAGCAGTACCGCGATCCCGAGCGCCTTCGCCACCCGCATCAGCTCGCCCGCTACCTCGCGCACCTGCCCGACCGATCCGGCCGCGCTCGAGAGCTCCATCGAGTGGAGCGTCTGCACCGAGTCGATCACGCACACCTCGGGGCGCTCGGCCTCGAGCGTCGCCAGCACGGTCTCGAGGTCGGTCTCGGCGATCACCGGGATGTCGAGCGCCTCGGCGCGCAGCCGCTCCGCCCGCAGCCGGATCTGCGCCGCGGACTCCTCGGCGGACACGTACAGCGTGCGCCGGCCGGCGCCATGCAGGTTGGCGAGCACCATCGTCGTCAGCGTCGACTTGCCGATTCCGGGCGAGCCGCCGATCAGCACGAGCGAGCCGGGCACGATCCCGCCACCGAGCACGTTGTCGAGCTCGCCGATCCCGGTGGGGAGCCGCTCACGCTCCGACGCCGCTACCTCCCGCAGCGCAACCGGTCGCACGACCGCGCGACCACCCGACTTCGCGCCGCGACCCCGGGCGGCCGGCCCGGTCTTGCGCACCTCCTCGACGAGCGTGTTCCACTCGCCGCATCCCGGGCACTGCCCGGCCCAGCGCGGGCTCTCGTGGCCACAGGCCGAACAGACGTGGATCGAAGTAGGGCGCGGCATCGCGGCGCAGCCGAGGCTACGCCGCGGTCCCGACGGAACCGACGCCGGCCGCCGCCGGCAACGTGGTGAGCTGAACTACTCGCCTTCGGGGGTGTCGTCCGACCCGGCCGGATCCTCGGATCCCGCCGGCTCGCCGCCGCCCTCGCCGCCTTCGGCACCGACCCCGACCGGCGTCGGCTGCGGCGCCGGCTCGATCACGGTCAGCTTGACCTCGACGCCGGTGGCAGTATCCGGCTCGCCGTCGTCGCCCAGC
>CAWJMH010000002.1:0-111162 GCA_963843915.1 uncultured Solirubrobacterales bacterium | reverse complement strand
ACGCGGAAGCGGCCTCGCTTCAGGCGAGGTAGGTCGGCGACGACTGCCCCGGTTCTCGGATCGGGCTCGAGCGTCATAAACCGGCGGCCCGCGATATAGACCGTCACACTGCCAAGGAGCGGGACATGGGACTTTGCGGCGCGATGGGCAACCGCGACGCGCGCTAGCACTACATTCGTGTGTTCGGCTCCCGGGACGACGCGAAGCTGGATGCGGCTCGCGGCGCGCCTGAGCTTGCGGCAGCGCAGGGTCAGAACCAGATTCGTCCGGGGTGGGGGGACGGCCAGGACCCGCGATCGGTTTCGGTGGTCGGGCGCGCTCGTGCATCCAGGTCGGGTTGCGGTCTCTTGGTAATAGCCGGGCTGGACGTTCCAGCCGAAGCTGCCGAGAGGATCGGTGTACTCGGGGTTAGGGGGATTGTGGGGACAGCAGCGGGCTGTGCGACGGCACGAAGCGCTGCGTGCCGCCGCGCACCGAAGACCTCGTCAGCGTGACTCGGGCTCCGCTGACGGGGGCGCCGGTCGTCGTCTGGACCGTTCCGCTCGGATCGATGAACAGGGTGCCGCCGGCTCCGTCACCGCCGCCGCCGCTTCCTCCGTTTCCTCCTCCTGCGCCCCCGCCACCACCGCCGCCACCGCCGCCACCGCCGCCACCGCCGCCGCCACCACCACCGCCGCCGCCGACCTTCCCACCGGGACACGGAATCGGCAGATCGGCGGGGTAGGTGAGTCCGCCGTTGGAGTCGCTGGGACTCGGGGGCGTGGTGACCGGGGTGAGGAGGTTCGTCACGTTCTGGGAGAACAGCTGGCTGGCGTAGCTGGCTGAGGTATTTTCGGCCAACGCGGCAACGAGGATCTGCACTGCTCCGGTGACCGCCCCGTTGAAGGCGTTGTCCGGGTTTGTATTGACCTCCTGCCAAGCACTGGTGACGGCACTGAGGATCCCGACGACCGTGTTGTAGGCGCCGACGGGCGGCAATGCGACGCCGATAAGAGCGTTGAGCGCGGGGGTCTTTAGGTTCGCCGAGGTCACGAGCGCATCGTGGAAGGGATCACCGTTGTTCGTGGCGAGGGCGAACCCCAAGGGGTTGAGGACCAGCGTGTTTCCGGGAAGGTTCAGCTGGATCCCGCTCCCGCTTGTCGGCTGAATAGTGACCGGGGGCACGGGAGTGGCGGGAGGGGGGCAGTCGTCGGCGACCGTCGCCACCGGTTGTTGCCGCTCGGCAGCGCTGAGATCCCGGGAAGAGCCCGCACGCGCGGGTACCTGACCCGCTTCGTAGCCCCCGATCTGCCCGCACGCCGACTGCTGTGCGGTCGTCGTGCAGTCGATCGGGCCCGTGATGATCGGAGACATCTTCTCGGGTTGACCATCGGGTCCGAACAGCACGCTGAACATGATCGCCCCCGCCTGGGACCGATCGCCGCTGCCGGTCGCGCCGGCATCACCCACCGACACCGCGAAGACGAACGTATGCATGCTGTTCGGCTGTCCCCCGCCGAGCGTCAGCGGCACGCCGAACGAGATCGGCGTACCGGCGGGAATCACCGGCACCCCGCCGCTTGTCGAGCCGTCGGTGTCGTTGAACGTGACCCCATCGGTCGGCGGTTCGGGCGCGATGAGGTCAAAATTCTGAACCGTGCCCGCATTGGCTGGGATCGTCACCTCAGCGCTGCCGGGGCTGAGATTGGCGTCCCCGGTCGGTGCGACGTTGACATCCCACAGCCCGGGTGCGAGCCGAGGGATGGTGTAGGAACCGTCAGCGGCGGTCGTCGCCTCGACGTATGACGTGCACGTCGGCGCCTGACACGCGATGACACTCGCGCCCGCGACGGGCGCTCCGTCGGCCGCCGCGTCGACCGTGCCGTTGAGCGATGCACCCCCGGACAGCATCACCTGCTGCGGGCTGCCGGTGCCGTCGTCCGCGATCGACAGGGTCGCATCGTACGTGCCGCCGGCCGGCGGCTGGTATTCGACCGCGATTGTGCACGAGTCGCTCGCGCTGATCGTCAGGCCGGCGCAGCCATCGTCGCTGATCCGGAACGCGCTCGGCTGTGCGCCGCCGATCGTCGCGCCGTCGACGGTGAGCTCCCCGGAGCCCGAGTCGGTGACGGTGATGTCCTCGGGCGAGCTCGTCGAACCGCCGGCCACCGCGCCGAACCCGAGAGCGCTCGGAGTCACAGTGACGGCGCTCGTCTCCCCAGAGCCGCTTAGCGCGACGGTCTGCGGCGCCCCGGGCGCGTCGTCCGCGAGTGTCAGCGCGGCATTGAAGCTCCCGCTCGACGGCGGCGTGAACGTGAGCTGCAGCGAGCACGAGCTGCCCGGAGCGACCGCATGCCCGCTGCAGCCATCGGCGCTGATCGCGAACGCCGACGCCTGCGCGCCGCCGATCGCGGCGCTCGAGACCTCAAGCGGGGCGTGGCCGGTGTTCGCCACGGTCAACGTCTGTGTCGCGCTCTCTATGCCGATCGGCTCGCTGGGGAACACGACGGAGTCGGTGACGGCTACCGATGGCTCGGAGCTGCCCTGCAGCGTGATCGCTTGCGGGCTGGTGTTCGCGTTGTCGGCGACGCTCAGCGAGGCCGCGTCGTTGCCGGCGGTGAGCGGCGTGAAGTCGACGCCGATGGTGCACGAATCCTTCGGCTGGAGCGTCACGCCTGTGCACGCATCGCCCACGGTCCCGAAGTCCGACGGCTGTGCGCCGGTCAGCGTGAGGTGGTTGACGGTCACCGCTGCCGTCCCGCTGTCGAGCACGACCACGGTCTGGGCGGCGCTCGTCGTGTCGAACGTGATGTCGCCGAAGCTCAGCCCGTCGGGGCTGACGGTGACGGGTTCGGCGGAGAAGCCCTCGACGGTCGCCGACTGCGGCGAACCGGTGGCGTCGTCGCTCACCTGGAGCGTCGCCTCGTAGCTTCCGGCGGTTGATGGCGAGAACGCGACACCGACCGAGCAGGTGCCGCCCGGGCTGAGCGTCGCACCCGAACACGTGTCGTCGCTCGTCGAAAACGCGCCCGCCTGAGCTCCGATGATCTGGACGGAGCTGATCGCGAGAGGGGCCCCGCCGGTGTTCGTCACCGTCTCCGCCTGGGTCGGGCTCGTCTGGCCCGGCTCGAGCTGGGGGAAGTCGAGCGTCCCACTGAGCGAGGCCGCAGGCTCGGCCGACCCGCTGACGGCGACCGTCTGCGGCGAGCCGCTCGCGTTGTCGTTGACGTCGACCGTGGCGCTGTAGTCGCCCTTCGACGGCGGATCGAACGCGACGTCGAACGTGCACGCGTCGCCGGCATCGACCGTCTGACCCGAGCACGTGTCGTCGGTGATCGGGAACGTACCTGACGACGCTCCCGTCACCTGAACATCCCCGAGGACGAGCGCGGCCCCGCCGGTGTTCGTCACGGTCACCTGCGTGGCGCCGCTCGTCACGCCAACCTTCCCCGCGCCGAACGGGATCGACGTCGGGCTAACCTCAGCCAGCGGTGTCGATCCCCCGCTCGCGGTCCCGATCACGCCGATCGCGTCGTTGTCCTCCTCGGTGAACCACATGTTGCCGTCGGGTCCGGCCGTGATCCCAGCCACGTTTGGACCGGTCATGGCAGGCCCGCTCAGCGCGTAATAGGTAAACGTTCCGGTCGGGGTCATGCGCCCGATCCACTCAGTCGTGGAGCCCGCCACGGTGGCGGCAAACCAGAGGTTCCCGTCCGGACCTGCGGCGATCGCGCCGCTTGGGTCCGCGCCGCCCGAGCCGCCGGTCGGCGAGGGCAACGGGAACTTTGTGATGGTCCCTGCCGTCGTGATCTCCCCAATCGCGTCGGACTCCGTGAACCACAGGTTGTCGTCCGGTCCTGCGGTGATCGCAGCCGGAAAGCTGTCGAGATCCGGCAGCGGGTACGCGCTGAACGTGCCTGCCGGCGTGAGCTTGCCGATCTGGTTGGCGCCCTGCTCGGTGAACCACAGGTTGCCGTCAGACCCGGTCGCGATTCCCGTCGCAAAGGCGCCCGCAGTCGGGACCGTGAACTGCTGAATCCCGGGCGTCGCCACCGTCGCCGTCGTCGGAATCTCGCCCATCGTGTCGCTCCCGCCATACGCCTCGATGAACCACAACGCGCTCCCCGGGCCGGCCGTGATCGCCGTCGGCTCTGGCGACTCGTCCATCACGGGCGGGACCGTGAACTCGGTGATCGACCCCGCCGTCGTGCTCTTGCCAATCTTGTCATTGCCCTCATCGCCGAACCACAGGTTCACATCAGGGCTCGGCCCCGCAACGATCGGTCCCGGATCGGCCGTCGGCGTCGGAAACTCGCTAAACGAACCGCTCGTCGTGACCCGATCGAGCTGACCCGTGCCCCCCTTCATCGTGAACCACAAGCTCCCGTCAGACCCCGCAGCGATCCCAACCGGTTCACCGCTTCCCGCGTCTGGCACGGTATATGTCTGGATCTGCCCGAGCGGCATCGCCGCACGGGCGGCAGTAGCATGCACGAGCAACACGGCCACCAGGCACAGGACCGCGGCGCGCGCGAGTCTCGGACGCCGGTCGGTCATCTCCGCCGCGTGGTCAACAGCGTGGTGTGCTGCCCGGATGGAGACGCGCCGGACCCAGCTGCGTTCGCGGGCTCGATCGCCGTGTTCCCTGGCCGGGTTGGTCATCGTCTGCTCTCCGGCTTATCGTCGCCGGCGGTGTGAGCGGCGCTGTCCGCGGGGCGGAGGTGTTCGAGTGTGCTCGCGAGCTCGAGCCAGCCACGGAACGGCTGCGCGGGTCCGGTCGAGCGGTGGATACGGCCGCTAATCGGCTCGCCGGGCTCGAGCTCCAGCACTACCCGTTCGATTCCTCGCTCGTCCACGGGTTCAAGGTGGCAGCGGCGGGCGCGGTTCGCATCGGTAGTCGCTACCAATTTTTCCGGCATCGGTGCGGTCCGGTCAGAGCCAGGAGCTCTTGCCGGTCTGCCTGCCTTCCGGAGCGCGCGCCGGGCAGACGAGCTGTCGGGCGGGTAGGGTTCGGCAGGGTCAGATTTCAATGTTCTCTCGCAGCCGGGGTGAATTGTTCTCCGCGAGCATCGGGACCGAGCCCGAGCTCCTGGACAGGCAGCGGGAGCTATCGCGCCTTGCTGTCTGGCTTGCGGATGTCCGTGAGGGCCACGGTCGGGTCGGATTGATCGTCGGGGGCGCCGGACTGGGCAAGACTGCGTTGCTTCGGCGAGCTCAGCTGGCCGGCGAGCGCCTTGGCGTTCGCGTGCTGTCTGCGCGCGGTGATGAGCTGGAGCGCGAGCTACCGTTCGGAGTGGCGAGGCAGCTGCTCGAGCGGACGGTTCGCGCAATGAGCATCGCGGAGCGCCGCCGCGTACTCGCTGGGGCGGCTTCTCATGCGGCAGCGCTGCTCGGCGTAGGGGCCGAGGCGACGCGGGGCGCGGATCCGTCTGCCCTGATCCACGGGCTCTATTGGCTGTTGGCCAACGTCGCCGAAAGCGGCCCGTTACTGCTGACGGTCGATGACGTGCACTGGGCAGATCGCGGGACGCTGCGCTGGCTGTCTTTTCTGGAAGGGCGGGTCGAGGAACTGTCCGTGCTGATCGTGGCCACCACCCGGCACGATGTCGGTGAGGGTGGATGTTGGCTGGGTGACCTCGCCCAGGCCTCGCTAGTCGAGCGCATATGCCCGGCGCCGCTCGGGGTTGATGCTGTGGCGGAAGTTGTGCGCACCCAGTCGGAGGAGCCCGCCGACCCGGAGTTTGTGCGAGCATGCCATGAAGCCACGGGCGGCAATCCGTTCTTTCTTCGTGAGCTGTTGCGGGCGGCGAAGGCGGATGGTGTCAGGCCGCTGGCAGACGACGTCGGGCGCGTTCCGTACCTCAGTACTTCTGAGGTGAGACGGTCGATTGTCGTGCGGCTGGCGCGTCTCGGTGATCCGGCACGGCGCTTGGCGACGGCTACGTCCGTCTTGGGCGATGATGCGGAGTTGCGCCACGCGGCCGCGCTGAGTGGGCTCGCCCTCCCCGACGCGCTGCAAGCCTGGGATGCACTGGGCCGCGCCGAGATTCTGCAGGCGACTCAGCCGCTGCAGTTCATCCACCCGATCGCTCGCGCCGCCATCTACGGGGAGCTAGCGCCTGGGGAGCGCAGCCAACACCATCGGCGCGCGGCCGAGGTGCTCGCCGGGGATGGCGCGGAGCCTGCACGAATTGCGGTTCATGCCGCTAAGTGCGAGCCATCCGGCGACGGTCTGATCGTGTTGTGGCTTCGACGTGCCGCCGCCGAGGCGACTGCCTCCGGCGCGGCGGAAGCGGCAGCCCGGTTCTTGCAGAGGGCATGCAAGGAGCCGCCTGATCCAGCGCTCCGCCCGCAGCTGCAGTTCGAGCTCGGTCAGGCGCTGATGGGCTTCGACGCCGATGGCGCTGCCGGCAGCTTCCAGAGTGCGGCTCAGGCGGGTGAACCGTCGTTGCGGGTGCGGGCGTTGCGTTGGGCGGCGTACGCGCTCGAGTACGCGGGGCGGATGAACGAAGCGATCGCCGCACTCGACGATGCGGTGAGGACAGCCGCAGCGAATGGGGAGGAAGAGTTGGAGCTTCGCGGGACGCGGACGTTCTATGCGGCCTGGTGGCCGGGCGATCCGGATCGAGTCGAGCACAGCCGTCGTCTGGCAGCAGGGGTCGAGGGACTGGCGGGAACCAGCCGAGGAGCGCGACGACTTCTCGCCGCCGCTGCCGTGAGCGCCGCAATGACCGGCGTGGTTCCAGCTGCCAAGGTGATGGAGCTCGCGCGTCGCGCCTACCACCCCGATCTGAGCTGGGTCGACACCGACTACGGAAACGAGACGCTTGCCGGAATCGGCAACGCGGCGATCATCTGCGATGCCACCGAAGCGCTGGACATCTACGAACTCGCCCTTGCGCAGTGCTCGGAACGAGGATGGATCGTCAACGTCGCGGCCGGCTACTACCAGCGGGCGGCGATCAGGCTGCGCCGCGGCGATCTGCGCGCTGCCGAACAGGACGCCCGGACGAGCTGGTCGATCGTCTCTTCCGTACGGGACCAGGCCGCGGACATCTGGCAGACGTCTGCAGCCCACCTCCTGAGAATCCTGATCGCCTGCGGCGGAATCGACGAGGCCGAAACGGTCGCAAAATCCATCCAGTTCGGCCAGGAGCGGCCCGAGCGGATGATCCGCCCCTGGCCGCCCGTGGTGCTCGGTGAGCTCGCGCTGGCAGCGGGGCGGATGGAGGAGGGCATCGAGATCCTGAATGAGGAAGGTGCGTGTCTTGAGAAGCGCGGATACATCAACCCCTCGTTCGAGCCCTGGCGCATGATCTTGGCGCCGGCTCTTGCCAGGGCCGGTCGCTCGCGACGGGCACGCGAGGTGATCGAACCCGCTGTGGTGCGGGCGCGCGAGTTCGGCGCTCCCTGGGCCCTCGGAAGCGCTCTCCGCGCCGCTGGCACGATCCAGCAGGGCCACGCCGGGATCGAGACGCTCCGCGAAGCGGTCGCAATTCTCGAGGCATCCAACTGCCGGGTGGAGCACGCCGAAGCGCAGCTGGAACTCGGTGCGGCCCTGCGGCGTTCAAACCAGCGGCTGGAGGCTCAGCAGCACCTGCGGGCGGCGCTCGATCGCTTTCACCGAAGCGGCGCGGTACCGTCGGCGACGCGCGCCGCGGACGAGCTTGCCGCGACCGGAGCGCGGCCACGCCGCGCAGTCCTACGAGGACTGGAGGCCCTGACCGCGAGCGAACTGCGCGTCGCGCGGATGGCCGCCGACGGTCACACGAACCGCGAGATCGCCCAGGCACTGTTCGTTACCACCAAGACGATCGACGCGCACCTCAACCACACCTACACCAAGCTCGACATCAACTCTCGAAAACAGCTCGCGCAAGCACTGCAAGGCGATCGCGGCTGACACATGATCTGCCGGCGAGCGCGACCCGCGTCGTCGACCGTCCGGATCGACATCGAGAGTCGCCAGCCGTTTGACGTCGCAGTCGAACGGCATGACCTCCGAAAGGTCCAGGGCCTACCCTGCCCGTCTGAAGTGACAGGGTCAACCGCAGGGCAACGGAACACGGCTGTATGCCGCTGAACGAGAAGGCTGCCGCGCGCCGCCGCAGGCGAGGTCTGCGCAGGCACGCGCCGGGGCCAACTGCAATCGGCCGCGCGAGCGCTTTCGCGTGTTAGGGATCGTCGGTGTCTGCGCCGAAAGTCCTTGAGCCCGGCGATGGCACCCGCACCAACGGAGTCGCTCTAGGGCTGTGCGAGGGCGTTGACTCGTCGCCAGCGAAACTCGACCGGACGCGCTGATGGGGATGACGCCCGTGCCCCGGTCGACCCGGCCTCACTCGTGCACGGTCGGTCCGTCACCTAGGCGTGCAGTCGTCGCCGGATTCCGCGATCGCCGTACCTCCGTCAGACTCAGACGCCACTAGTAGGCTCCTCAGGTGGCAGACCGACCGCCGCTGTCGCCGGACGTGTTTGACGCGGCATTCCGTGACGCCGATCAGAGTAACTGGCTAAAGCGGGCATTCGGCGCCGATCTTCCGGCGGGCATCGATCCCTTCTCGTTCATCACCGCGGACGGTCTCGACGAGATCGCAGCGATTCTCAGTGAGTGCCAGGAGGGCGCAATTCTCGACCTTGGATGCGGCCGCGGTGGGCCGGGCCTGTGGCTCGCCCAGCACGTCGGCGCTGACCTAATTGGCGTCGACTTCTCACCGGTCGGAGTAGAGCACGCAAGATCGAGGGCCGCGCGCCTCGGGCACGGCTTGCATGTTCGCTACGTCGTGGCCGATGCCGCCAACACGGGCCTCCCCGGCGCTTGCGTCGGTGGCGCGGTATGCATAGATGCGATCCAGCTCATGGCCGATAAGGCGGGCGTTATGGCCGAGGTCTATCGAGTGCTCACGCCCGGTGGCGCAGCAGTGTTCACGACTTGGGAGGACCCCGATCAACTAGCCGACCTAGCGGCCCTCCTTGAAGGTGGGGGATTCGTCGGCATCAATGTCCGGGAGCGGGCTGACTGGCTAAACCGTGAACGTGCGCTCTTCGAGCGCGCGTTGGCTGATGCACCTCGCTTCCCCGACGACGCCGGGCTTCAAGGCCTCGCCGAAGAGGCACAGTCCGTTCTGCCTAAGAAAACCAGGCGCGTTCTGGGTGTAGCTACGAAACCGCGTTGATCGCCCGCTCCACCGCGAGTGGTTCGCCACGCACTCAGCCGTCGTGCCGCAGGCGGGCGGACGACTGCATGGCCCGGATGATGCGCAAGTCGAACGGCCAGGCCGACCTCGGACGCCCCGCTATTTCTTCTGTAGGGCATCGGACCACTGGTTCGCCACGCACTCAGCGGTCTCGCCGCGCGCGGGCGGACGACTGCATTGCCCGGATGATGCGCAAGTCGAACGGCGCGAGGTCGCCGTCGGACGCCCCGCTATTGCTTCTGTAGGACTTCTGACTACTGGTTCGCCACGCCAGGGCCAGTGGCGGCTGGATGCTGCTTACGCGCGAAGCAATCGGCGGCGCTGGGCGGGCGGTTGGCGGGGTTGCGGGAGCGCATCATGCGCTCCCGCATCGTTGTGGTCTACAGGGCAAGTCCGGCGCTGGCATGCATCATCGGCGCGCGCCGGGCGTGGACGGTGGAGATGATCTCCTCCGAGGAGATTCCTCGCAGGTAGGTGCCGGTTGTGGACAGGTGCGAGTGGCCCAGCTGGCGTTGGATCAGCGGCAAGGGGATCCCTCACGCAACCGCTCGACGCCGTCGTGGCGCTGGCAGTCCGCGGCGAGTGTTCTGTTTCGTCGGCCGTGGGTTCGTCACCGGTCATTGTCGCTCAGCGGATTCGCCGGGGGTTACAAGCCCTGCTTCGTAGGCGAGCACGACCGCGTGGACGCGGTCTCGCAGGTCGAGTTTGCTCAGGACGTGTTTGAAGTGCGTCTTGACCGTGGCCTGGCTTAGGGTCAGATCGTCGGCGATCTCTCCGTTTGACATTCCGCGGGCGACGAGGGTGAGGATCTCGAGCTCGCGCGGGGTGAGGTCTTGCAAGCGGGCCGGGGGCGTGTGTGGTGGGGCGGTCCGGGCGAATTGCTCGATCAGGCGCTTGGTGATCGTGGGCGCGATGAGCGCGTCACCGGCGGCGACGACGCGGACGGCGGCGATCAGTTGCTCGGGGAGGACGTCTTTGAGCAGGAAGCCGCTCGCGCCGGCGCGGAGTGCGTCGTAGACGTATTCGTTCAGGTCGAAGGTGGTGAGCATCAGGATGGCCACTGGGTGGTCGTCGTCGGCTTCGGCGAGGATTCGGCGAGCGGCCTCGAGTCCGTTTATGTCGGGCATCTGGATGTCCATTAGCACGACGTCGGGCTGGCGGCGCCGAACGAGGTCGATCGCGTCGCGACCGTCGCCTGCTTCGCCTACGACGCGGATGCCTGGTTGTTCGTCGAGGATCGCCCTGAAGCCCGCCCGCACGAGCGCCTGATCGTCGGCGATGAGGACCGCGACCGAGTGGTCAGCTTTGGGTTCGGTTGCGAGCATGATCGGACCCTATTCAGCTGGGCCCGGGGGCGCATCATCCCCGTGGGTCATCTCGAGATCATCCTCGGGGATGATGGCGGAGCCGGCGGGCGCGCCTATGGTCAGGTGCGGTGTACAGGACTCGCCTACCGGGTTACGATTCGGCGATGACCGGGGGCAGAATGTGGGCCCCGCTTGGCTTCGACGTGTTGTTGTGTGGTGCGCTGCTTGCGTTCGGGGTGAGCGTTAGCACCCGCGCGGATCTCGCCAATGGCACGATCGTCGACACGCTGCTGTTGCCCGTGGTCGTGCTGCCCGTTCTGTGGCGTCGTCGGTGGCCGCTTGCTGCCGCGATCGCGCTGTTCGCGGGTGCGGTGATCAGCGGGATTCCGACCTTCGATCAGTTTCGCCTCGGCCTCGTGATCCCGGCCGCGATGCTGGTTCTGTTCTCGCTGGCAAGCTGCTGTGAGCTGCGGCGGGCGCTCGCGGGTCTCGGCTTCGCGCTGGCGGCGATGGTGTTCGTCGGTGAAACCGACGTGGTCCTTCGGGGCAACGGTGGATTGGCCGGCATGATTCTGTTCTCGTTCCCGCTCTGTTTGGTGGCTTGGGGCGCGGGAAGAGCCGCCTGGTCGCGCGACAGGCTTGCCGATCAGCTGATCGCGCAATCGGAACTGCTCGAGCGCCGGCGCGAGCGCACCGCTGAGCTGGCGGTTGAGGTCGAGCGGACCCGACTGGCTTGGGATCTTGATCTGGCGGCGCGCGGACGGGTCCGGAGGATGATCGAGCTCGCCACGGATGGCGAGCGGTCGTTCACGGCCGACACGGAACAGACGAGGGATATGTTCGCCCAGATCGAACGGATGGGTCGCCAGTCGCTCAACGAGATGCGCGAGCTGCTCGGGGTGTTGCGCAGCGACGGGCGTGGACCACGTGCTCCGCGGCCCACTTTGGCGGAGATCGAGACGCTGCTCTCAGAGGCACGTGCCGGCGGACGGCGGGTGGATCTCCAGCTACAGGGAGACCGGCGGCGTCTGCCGCTCGGCGTGGAACTCGCGACCTACCGCGCGCTGCAGCATGCCCTGTTCGCGGTCGGCGGGGCGACGACGGTCACGCTCCGCTATCTGCGCGACTCGCTCGAGCTCGAGGTCGCTGGCTCGCCCACCGATCGCGATGGCGCGGAGGTGGCCGTCGCGGCCGCGCGCGAGCGCGTCGTCGCTCAAGGCGGGAGCTTCAGCAGTGACGATCCGGCGGGGCGGCGGGTGTTGCGAGCGACTCTGCCGGTTGCGATCGCCCATGCCTGAGCCGCGGGTTTCGCTACACGGCCTGCTGCGAGCCCCGATCGTGATCGCGCGGACGCGTCCGGTCGCTGCCACTCTCCTGGCCGCGGGAGTGATCCTGGTTGCCCCAAGGCTTGATGGCCTCGCGTCCTTCGCAGTTGTGCTGCTGGCTTGCGCGCTCAGCTACAACTGCGGAGCCCATGCGTCGCCGGGCCAAGGCGGTTTCGCCGTCGCGGCGCTCGTCGTCGCGATGCAGGTGAACATGGGGTTCTCGGAGTTCCCGAACGTCGAGATCACTTTTCCGACGCTCGTGCCCTTCTGGGTGGGATACCAGGTCCGCCAGCGGGGCTTGCTGGTCAGCCGGCTGGCGGAGCGGACGCGCGAGCTCCAGGACGAGCAGGCCGTGTTCACCGAGCTCTCAGTACGGCGCGAGCGTGCCCGCATAGCGCGCGAGCTGCACGACATCGTGGCGCACCATCTGGCGGTGGTCGTCGTGCAGGCCGGCGCTGGTCGGATGGCCGCGCTGGGACCCGGCCGGCTAGCACCCGAACGGTTCGCGGTGATCCGCGACTCCTGCAAGCAGACGCTGACCGAAATGGCACGACTGGTCGACATCCTGCAGAGCGTCGATGCTCATGACCAAGGCACCTCCGGTAGGTGGCGGCTGCTGGCCGACCAGGCCTACGCTGGCGGCGTCGAGCTGCAGATCACCACGCTGCCCGCAGGCGCGCAACTGCCCGCCGAGATCGACGACGACGCCTACAGCGTAGTTCGGGAAGGCCTGACCAACACGATCAAGCACGCCCCGGGTGCTCACGTGTCGGTCCAGATCTCGCTCGGTGAGGACGAGCTCGAGATCGACGTTCACGATGACGGCCCCCGAGATGTTGCACAGCTCGGCGACGCGGGCGCGGGTCTCGGCCTGATCGGCATGCGGGAGCGGATCGAGTCGACGGGCGGAACCCTCGAGGCCGGTCCGGACCCGGCCGGGGGCTGGCGGTTGCGCGCGGTTCTGCCCGTCGCGACCGCGACCACGATCCGCACGGGGTAGCAACCCGCCGCACCTACCCCTGAGGGATGACTCGAAGTTCGCCTCCCGGGGGGACGAACCAGCGACGCGCCCAAGGTTGACTGGTGATCACCGAAGTCAACCGATAGGAGCTGTCATGAGCAAGTACACACGAGCAATCGCAGCAGTCGCAGTGACAATAACCGCAGCGGCCGCCGCGGTCCCGGCGCTCAGCGGAGCGCACGCAGCAGCGGGCATCGGCCCGCAGACCCTACGGTTGTTCGACACACCGGTGACCACCACGCTCACCACGACGAGCGGCCAAGTCACAAGTCGCCCGCCCTATCCCCAGCCCAAGCCTGGCGACACCCTCGACGTCTACTCGCTCGACTACGCCGGCAACCACCTCCGTCACGCGGCCCGCTGGACCATGAGCGACCACCTGCGCTGCACTTTCGGACAGGGTCAGCCCGCGTGCGAAAGTGACGTCGCGGTCGGTGGATCGCTGCTGGTCTTCAACGGCAGCAAACTGGTCGGCGCCACCGGACTCTATGCGGGAGCCACGGGCCGGGTCCTCAGCAACACGCAGGTCTCCGGGACGGACAACGCGTCGGACATCGTCGTACGAATCCAGCGCTGAGGTTCTCCCCGGCCGCCCAGAGCGGACGGACATACGTGTCGATCTTCGGGACCGACGCCACGCACCTCCCCGGCCGGACTGGGCGGCCGCCGCCGATGCTCTCAGCGACTCGACGTCGCGACACCGAACAACAACAGGAGAAATCAATGCGCACACACACGACAAACACGCATCGGTTGACAGACTACGCAAGAAGGACCGAGATCGTGAGGCGGCTGACCGCCGTGACGGCGTCGCTCCTAATTCTGGGTTGCATCGCAACGACGGGCGCAAGCGCCGTCACCGCACCAGTGGCCGGGATCCAATCTCCGCCTCAGACCGAGGCCGGGCACCCGGGCGACCCCTGCCGCACCGCCGATCCCCAAACCCGACTAGCGCCAATCCTCAAGAACACAATGACCGGAAGCCTCATCGGCTGCTGGTACACCGACACCCTCAACGAAGTCCAGACCAAACCCAACGGAGACATCCTGGCGATCGGCACCGAACACTTCGTGGGATGCCTGGACCGCAACCGCGATCGGTCCTGCACCCACCGCGAACCACACGGAACCCTCGCCCTCATCTACGCCTTCGAGGGAAGCTTCGACCACAACGGACGGGAACTCAGCGGACAATGCCAGCACCCGATTCTGTCCGGAACCGGCGACTTCCAAGGAGCCCACGGCCAAATCAACTTCACCGACAACGTCACCGACGGAACCTCCGACTACCAAGGCCAAATCACGCTCGCCAACCACACCAGCGCGGCACGCGTCACCGCGACCGCGAACAGAGCAGCCAGGCCAATCTGCTGACCGTCGCGGCCGACGCGAGTGCGCATGCCAACGTCTGCTCTTCCGAGGTCACCCGACAGGAAGGTGCCCGGACGAGGTGAGGCAGCCAACGTGGAGCGCATGTGGACGAGCGCTCCACTAGCAAGCGCTCGCTCGGTTCTCTTTCACATCGCCCGGGCGGTGACTTGCGGAGTCGCCCAAGAGGAATCGTCACGAGCCCCGCGACCGGACGAGCGCTCGGCCACGTAAGGAGCAGCGCGAACCTGTCCGGATGCTTGCGCGGCGTCCAGCTAACCCTTGTGCAACGGACAGGCCCGCGGCGACACCGGGAATGTCGCGGCGTCACGGCAGCGCCCGGGCCCGGCTTTGTCGGGATTACCGCAATGGGTGCGCGCCGATGTGGGTAGCCCACGTCGGGTGAGTCGCGAGCAGCGATCCAAGATCCGGCTGCTCAAGTCTTCGGGCGCGGCGTGACCGAAATGCCCCGGGGCCTGGATCTGCCGGTCGTGTGCTGTCTGTTGCGGTCATCCTGCGGAGCGCAGCGCGATCACGCGCCAGCTCCGGTGGACCGGACCGAGGATGCTGATCACCTGGTAGGTGTTTTGTCCGTCGGTGACGTTCGCGCTCGCTATCCAGTGTCTGCCGTCGGGTGAGAGCGCGAGGCTCGCGATCCGGGGGTCGAGCGCGCGTACGGTCTGCGGCACCCTCGGCGGGTTCGCTGCGAGCGCGGCGCGCAGCCCAGTGGTGAGTTGGCGCAGTTGTCCGGCGCGGGCGTGGCCGTAGCTGTAGGCGAGGTAGCTGGTGGTGAACGTCATCGCCGTGTCGCGTGCCGCCGTCCGGGCCCATCGGTGGCCAGGCCGAGGTGGGGGAGGCGATCAGGATGTCGGGGTCGGGCGCGACGATCTCGGCGAGTTGCCATCCGGCCCTGCCCGGGGCGAGCAGCAGCCCGGCCGAGAGGACGAACCGGCCGCGAGCGTCAATGACCGCGAACCGTGCCGTCCAACTGCTCCGGGCTCCGTCGACGCTGATCAGCTGCACTCGCCTGATGTGCAGGCGTGCGGGGAGCGGCCCGCTCTGGCGCACCATCGCGGCTGCCGCTGGTGAGAGCGTCGGCAGCCGCTCGGCGGGCAGCCGATTGGCCAGGTAACGGGCGTATGCCCTCGCGAACGTTACGGCGGTCGTCCGCGCATCCAGGCCCCGCCGCTTCGGCGCCCGTGTGGTCGGTTGCGCGGCGGTGGTCGACGGAATCCGGGCGGCCGCCGCGCGGGTCCTTCGGGTGCTCGAGCTCGTCGCCGGTTGCAGGGCGGCGATGCCGATCACGAGCAGGCAAAGGCCGGTCAGAAGCGACCGCTTCAGGATGCTGCCGCGCCTCAAAGGCCCGGGGGGTGTCGTTCGGTCCAGCTGTTTCCGTCGTTGAGCTGGGCCGTGAGGATCGATGTGGGCTGCCAGCGCGGCCCGCTGCCCGTGGGCACGGTGGGCGCGCCGAATCTGGAGGTGTCGAGCAGGATGCCGGCGATCTCGATGAACGCGTGCCCGCCGGAGGCGAACACGGTGATCCACCGGCCCGGGCCGGGATCGCCGTAGCTCTCGAGCATCCCCGAGTCGCCGGCGATCCCGTCGCCGACATCGACCTGCGCCGCGTTCAGCCCGGCGTTGTAGAGCACGAAGTCGGTCGACCCCGAGCAGTCATAGGAGGACATCACCGTGGTGAGCATGTTCGGCTCGCGCTCGGTGCTGTAGGAGGTGTCGATGATCCGGTTGCCGGCCGCGATCGCCGCCTTGCACCGGGGCGGGCGCGTCCTGCGGTGCCGCGGCGAGCCCGTCGGGGAGGATCCGCGCCGCCGACCCGGGCGTGGTCGGACCGACCGCAACGCAACCCGCCTGCGGGGCGGCCTGCGACGAGTCGATCGCGACGCGCGCTGCCCGCCGTTTGCGCGTAGCGCTGGGCGAGCTGCTGGACCTCTGAGACGTACCAGCCGGCGTGGTTGTAGGCGTAGATCGCCCGCGGCCAGTCGCCCGGCGCGCCGTTGGCGTGCAGGTCGTTGGCGGCGGCGAAGATCGCGTCCCAAGGGTCGTAGGGGTCGGGTGGGGCGCCGGGCTTTGCCGGGTCGGCGGAGACGGCGTACTGAGCCCACGTGCCGGGCTCGAACTGCATCCATCCGATCGCGCCCTGGCTGGAGGGGGAGAGGTCCTGGCCGAAGCGCGTCTCCACGTAGTTGATCGCGGCCAGGTACGCCCATCCCTGCGGTCCTAGCTGGTAGGCGCCGGCCGCCTGGTCGTAGATCCCGAGCAGACTGGCGGGAATCCCAGGGGCGCTGCCGGGACCAGCCGGCCCTCCGCCGCCGCACTGTGCCTGCGAGCCGGCGGCGGCGACCAGCAGCAGGACCGCCACCATCGGCAGCCCGATGGTCAGCGTGAGCGCGATCACGAACAACCGTCGCACCGCTCACCGGGCCGCGCTCAGCAGATGCCCGAGCATGCGACGGTCGTCGCGATCAGATAGACGGCGAGCAGGTGCGCCAGCCCGTCCGCGAGCTCGGCGGGCACGAGCGTTCGGTCATCGGCCGTGGCGTTCGTCGCGCGGGTCAGCGCGATCGCCGCCCGTCGCGCGTGGTCCAGCAGCGCTGGGACGTCAGCCTCGAGCGGGCGGGCGAGCCACGCGCCGGCCCGCTCGAGCGCCCGGTCAACCCACACGCCGGGTTCACAGCCGGTTTCGCGGGCGTGGGTTTCGAGCGCCCGATGCGCGAGCCGGAGCGCCCCCGCGGCGATCACCCGCACCGCGTCCACGACCACCGCCGGGACCCGATCGACCTCCGGGTCCTCGCAGAACGCCTGGGCCACGTGCGCGTACAGGAACAGGTCCGGCAGGCGCAGCGTCGCCAGCGTCAGCAGCCGCAACGTCCCGTACGCGCGCTCCTCATCGGCCGCGCACCGCGTGTTGCGGGCGCCGTGCGAGACGGCCGCCGCATACGCGTCACGCAGCTCCCGCTCGGTCGCGTGAGCGGCGGTCCCCAGCGCCTGATCGATACCGGTGCCGGACTGTGTTCTCGGCTGGTTGCGCACACACGGCAAGTACCGGCCAACGCCGGGCGGAGCCTCCCTTGGAGCTGCGAATCTCTACGCTGGCGACCGCTGCGGCTTCCCATCCCGTGCCGGCGGTCGCAAGCGAGCTCCTGGCTTCGAAACCGTGCACAGCCTCGACTGCATCTATCGCCGCGTGGCTCGCCCGTGGACAGCCGAAGAGCTCGCAGACCGCCGCCAGGCCGCGTACCGCCGCGGATCGAACGACCTGCCCGCCGGCGAGCCGCCGCCTGAGCGTCCGATCACGCTGCTCGCCACCGCGGTGCCGCGGCTGATCAGCCTCGCCGTCGCCGCGAACGTGCTGCACGTCCTCCCGGACACGCGAAGCCAAGCCGGCGCCGGGGTCGCCGTCGGGCTGCTGGCCACGATCGACGCGACCGCCACCGGCAGCCTGCTCCGCTGCCAACTGGCACTGGAGGCCGACGGCCGCTCCCGCGGCTATCACCCCGACGAGTGGCTCCCGCTCGCCTACGAGCAGACAGCCGAGTGGCTCGAGCATGCTTCACCGACGAGCGAGACGCCGGCGCTGGTCGAGCATGCCCAACAGGCCGGCAGGCTCGCGGCGCTCGCCATCGGCGCGCTCGACCGCGACATCCCAAGCGTGCCCGAGGCGATCGCCGACTGCATCGCGCACCTCCTGGTCGTCTGCGTCCTGGCCGACGAAGCCGGCCAGAACCCACCCGCCTGACCACACCCCGCGGCCCGGCAAGTCTCCGCACCCCGGTGCAGCTCCCGGTCTCGGGCAGGGCCAGCAGGGAACGCGACGCCCCGGCCGCCGTCAGCGGCGCGAGACGTCCGCAGCGATGAACCCGGGACGCCCCGCTGCCCCAGCCGCGGTGCGAAGCGCCCCCACGAGCCGCTCCACCGACACGATCAGCACCCCATCATCGATCCGCTCCACCGCTCTTGCGCGCACGACGCACAGCACCGGGAGCGCGCCGCGGCGACACCACCGCCGTCGGCGGCGGTAAAGCCACACCGCCATCGCCCGCACCGCGGCGAGGTGACGGTCCTCGAACGTCCTGGTTTTAGTTTCGATCGCGAACGCAATCCCGGTCGGCGCGATCGCGACGCTATCGATATCCCCGCGCCCACCGAACGGGAGCGAGTGACGCACCCGCCACCCCTCCAGCTCCAGCGCCGCGAGAGCGGCCCGCACCTCGTCCTCCGAACGCGCGCCGGTACGGCTGCGGGCGGCGAGGCGCACCCACCGGCGGCGTCCGACGAACAAACCGACCGCGACCAGCAACAGCGCTCCCGCGACCCCCCACGTGCCGGCCCCCGCGGCGATCAACGGCAAATACGCACGCCGCCAGCCCTGCTGCGCCGCTCCGCCGCCGCGCGACGCAAGCGCCGGTACTGCTGGCGGCGGGGAAAGCTACAGACGAGCATCATCGGAGGCTCGCATCCCGCGCAGACAGAGTTCCCTGCGGGCCGGCGGAGCGGGCCGATCGGTTGAGCCTGGCTCGCCGAGTCGCGTCGGGGCCAGAAGAGGACTTCCTTGACGTGGAGTTGTAGGCCGAGGTTTGGCGTAGGGTCTCGGTGGATCCGTCCAGCGTGGGAAAGGGGGAGACCCCATTACCGAGGGCGGACTCTGAGCTCGATGCGCCTCCGCGCCGACGCTTTCGACGACACCGCTCGCGGACACCGTACGGACACATGAGCGGAGCATCTGACGTTTCTAGGTGTCCCTGCGTTTCTGTTTTTTCCTGCAAAACCGTAACAGTCGGGGTCGTACAGGAACGCCCAAATGCCCTCTCACGGCAGCTACCTGCATTGCTTGACGACGAGCGACGTGCTCCAGGCGACCAGCGCAGCGCCGTGCGTCCGCCGACGTACCGATCAGCAGGCCAGGAATCGTCTCTCCTCGCGACCGCACTCAGCTCAGAGCGCCTCGGCGCGGCACTCAAATCTCGGGACACAACGGGGACACATGCGGTTTGTTACAAGTCCCGTTTTCCCTGCTAATCGGCTAAGGCGACGACCGGAATCGAACCGGTGTAGACGGCTTTGCAGGCCGCTGCGTAACCACTCCGCCACGTCGCCGCGAGTGCCTAGGGTACCGACGGCGGTGGGGTGCCGGCGGTCAGGTTGCGGTGAGGATCACGCAGTTGTCGAACGGATCGCGGACGAGCGCTCCTCCCGTCCGCGAGCTCGGTCTCGACTCCGGCGCTCCGCACGCGCGCGAGCGTTTCGTCGAGCGCCGCCTCGCTCGGCAGCGTGACCTCGAAGCTCCGCAACCCGACGGATCCCGGCGCTGCCGGGCCATTGCCGGCGCTGTGCCAGGTGTTAAGGCCGATGTGATGGTGGTAGCCGCCGGCGGACACGAACAGAGCGCCCGGGAAAGCCGCGCACCATCACGTCGAACCCGAGCACGCCGTGGTAGAAGGCCTCGGCTTGGGCGATGTCTCCGACCTGGAGGTGGACGTGGCCGATGATGGTCCCCGACGGAGCCGACAGCTGAAGCTCGGTGGCTGACCGGAGCTCGCTCAGCACGTCGTTGAGGTCGAGCGGCAGCGTCGCCATCTGGAGTTGCCCGTCGGCGCGCGGCCACTCGGCGCGCGGACGGTCGCGATAGATCTCGATCCCGTTGCCGTCGGGATCGGACAGGTACAGCGCCTCGCTGACCATGTGGTCGGAGGCGCCGTCGAGCGGCCAGCGCTCCTGCGCCAGCCGGGCCAGCGCGAACGCCAGGTCGAGCCGAGTCGGCACGAGGATCGCCAGGTGGTAGAGGCCGGTGGCACGCCGGTTCAGCCGCGGGGCCGAGCTGTCCCCGCGCAGCTCGATCAGCGGACGCTCGCCGGCCGCGCCGAGCGCTAGCTTGCCGTCGTCGAGCTCGGTCGCGCGCAGCCCGATCGCGCGCTCGTAGAACGCCCGCGAGCGATCCAGGTCGGAGACGGTCAGCCCGACCGTGCCGAGCGTCGTGTCGGGCGAGATCGGCGCCAGGCGCGTGCCGTCGACATGAGCGGGCGTGGCGGCCATGCTAAGCCGGGGCCTTGGCGGATGTCTCGAAGTGGGCGACGAGACCGTTCATGACTTCGGCCAGACGCTCACGTGTCTCCGGATCGGTCAGCTCGCCGTCCGGGCCGAACCGGTCCGCCGCCTTGGGGACCGCCAGCTCGAGATCGAGCACGCGCGCCCCGGCGAGGCCGAGCGACTTGCGCAGGTGATCCTGCGCCCACACCGCGCCGTAGTCGGTGACGCTCGCGCCGACCACCGCGACCGGCTTTCCCCACAGCGACGATCCCGGGCCGAACGGGCGCGAGGCCCAATCGACGGCGTTCTTGAGGTGCCCCGGCATGCTGCCGTTGTACTCGGGGGTCGAGATCAGCACCACGTCGGCGCCGGCGATCTCGTCGCGCAGGCGCTGCACCTCGCGATCGGGCTCGTCGGTGTCGTGGTCCTCGTTGTAATGAGGAATCCGGTCGAGGCCCTCGAATTGCCGGACCTCGACCCCGTCGGGCGCGAGCTCGGCGGCCGCGCGCAGCAGTCCGGTGTTGTGCGACGCCGCGCGCAGGCTTCCCGAGATCGTCAGGATCCGCATGCGGCCCTATGCCGCCTTGACCGCGGACACGCTCAGCAGCAGCTTGACCTCGTTGGAGACGAGCAGGTTGCCGTTAGGAAGCGTCTGATTCCACTTGAGGTCAAAGTCGCGGCGGTCGATCACGCCCGACAGCTCGAGGCCGATGCGCTCGTTGCCCCATGGGTCCGCTCCGCCCTCGGCGACGGTCCCGGTCAGCTCGATCGGCTTGGTGATCCCCTTGATCGTGATCTCGCCGTCCAAGCTGATCTGGCCGCCGTCGAGCGCCTTTCCGGCCTTGGAATGGAACGCGATCGTCGGGTGGCTCTCAGCGTCGAAGAACTCGGCGGAGGCCAGATGGCCGTCGCGCGCTGGGTCGTTCGTGTCGACCGTGGCGACTTCGACCGTGCCCTGGAGCACCGGGGCGTCACCGGTGGCGTCGACGCTGCCCTCAAACTTCTTGAACGCACCGCGGACGGTGGCGATTCCCATATGGCGGACTTCGAACCCGACGTTCGAGTGCGCGGGGTCTACGTTGTAAGTACCGGTCGGAATGCTCTCGAGAGAAATGCCTGTGGCGGACAAGTGGGCTCCGTTTCCACGGTTGATTGAGTGGGCAACTACCGTAGCAAGGACTGGTTGCGACATCAAGTATCACGTCGTGCGCCCCTCACCGGACGTGACCCGCCGCGCGCTTAATCGACGGTGCAGGAGCCGCCGCGCTGGGCGCCCGGCAACCTCCCGAGCAGCGTGGCGAGCTGTCCGGTCTCGGTTGCGTCGAAGTGCTCGAGGAACAACCGGCGGATGCTGCCCACGTGCGTGCAGCCGGCGTCACGAAGCTTGTCGAAGCCCTCGTCGGTCAGTTGCGCGTAGGAGACGCGCGCATCGTTCGGGCAGGACACGCGCTCGATGAATCCGCCGGCGACGAGGCCGTCGACCAGCCGGGTGATCCCGGAGCGGGTCAGCATCGTGCTCTCGGCGAGCGCGGACATCGGCAGCCTGCGTCCGTCCGCCTGCGCCAGATACAGAAGCACCTCATAGTCGCGCGTGGTGATGCCGTGCTCGGAGATGAGCTCGGCGTCGAGCATCCGCACGATCGTGGCGTGGCTCTGGAGGTAGCTCCGCCAGGCCTCAAGCGCGGTGCCGTCGAGGCTGGAGGCGCCGTCCTCGCCGGCCGGCGCGCACGCCCCGGGCGCCACGCCGGATAGCGGCGTCGCGATCTCGTCGGACCCGAGGACGTCGGCGATCGGTGCGATGCCGTCCGGGGCAGCGGTGCTGGTGTCCATACTGTTGATTGTAGTTGACCGGTCAACGGACGCCGGACGGTCCGGCGCTCGCCAAGGGGGCAGCTACCCTAGCGGCCGATGCTCGAGATCGGCTCCGGTCTGTGGCACTGGACGGCGCGGCGCGCGTCGATCGGCTCCGAGGTCAGCTCCTACTACCTCGAATCGGAACGGGTGCTGATCGACCCGATGATCCCGCCCGAGGGCCTCGACTGGCTCGAGCATCACGGCGCGCCGGAGCACGCGATCCTCACCAACCGCCACCACGACCGAGACGCCTGGCGGCTGCACGACGCGTTTGGGTGCACCGTCCACTGCATTCGCAACGGGCTGTACGAGCTCGAGGGTCGTGGACCCGTGGAGGCGTTCGACTTCGGCGACGAGCTTCCTGGCGGGATCTCGGTCCACGAGGTCGACGCGATCTGCCCTGACGAGACCGCGCTGCACATCCGGCGCCACCGCGCGCTGGCCTGTGCCGACGGGGTCGTCCGTTGGCGGCCCGGCGACGAGCTGCGGTTCGTGCCCGACTCGATGATGGACGAGCCCGAGGAAACCAAGCGGCAGCTGTGCGAGGCCTACCGCGCCCTGCTCGAGCTCGACTTCGATCTGCTGCTGCTGGCTCACGGCAACCCGGTCGTCGGCGGCGCGCGGGACACGCTCCGGACGTTCATCGACGGCGCGGCGTAGGCCCGGGCGCCCCTCCGCGCACGCCGCGGACCGAAACGGACCGCGATCCGGCGTAGCTTGCCGGGTGGGCGCGCACCGCGTCACAACCGAAAGGAGATCCAGCGTGGACTGGAAGCTCGAGCTCGTCGCGGTCCCCGTATCCGACATCGACCGCGCGAAGTCGTTCTACGTCGATCAGGTCGGATTCAACGCCGACCACGACCACACTGTCAGTGAGGAGATTCGCTTCATCCAGCTGACGCCTCGCGGCTCGGCCTGCTCGATCACGTTCGGCAAGGGCATCACCGACGCCGACCCCGGGTCGGTCAAGGGGCTGCAGCTCGTCGTCGACGACGTCAAGCAGGCGCGGTCCGAGCTGGTCGAGCGCGGGGTGGAGGTCAGCGAGGTTCAGGACTTTCCGTGGGGATCGTTTGTGTTCTTCAGCGATCCGGACGGAAACGCCTGGGCGGTGCAGCAGCTTCCGGCTCGTTGAGGAGCGCGTCTAGCTGCGGCGCGCCTCGGCGATCGAGATGCGCGCCGGGAGCGGCGACTCGGGATCGACGCGGCGAAACGACGGCGCCGAGCGGTCGTCGACCGGGGACGGGCCCTCATGCTTGAACAGTCCCTGTGTCCCGCCGACCACGACGTACTGGCCTGGGAGGCCGCGGCCGTGCGATCGCAGCTTGAACGGCACGAGGTACGCGAGGTAGACCGATCCGGGTGCGACGAGCGGGCCGCAGCCGTCACCCCGTGCCGCGCCAGGCGCGCCGAGCTGGCGCAGCCGGAACGTCCGAGGCAGCCGACCGCCGGCGACCGTCGCGAGCCGCGCGACGTTCGCGGTCGTGAACGCCACGCCCGCGATCCTGACGACCGTCTGGGCGCCGGTGGGCGCGAGTACTGCGACCGCGTTCGCGTCGTGGTGCAGCTGCGCGAGGCTTCGGTAGTCCACGGCGGTGCTGCAGGCGACGTGCTCGGACGCCACGGGCTGGAGCTGCCCGCGCGTGGTGACGGTGAGCGGGTGCCGGTGCGTCGGCGGGTCGCTCGCGCCGCAGCCGGCGCTGAGCGCGCCCACCGCGAGCGCGGCCACGCACAACCGATTCAGCGCGGTGGCCATACGAAGACACTACGGCTGACTCGGCGGCCGATCACGCGGCCGGGTCAGTTGACGAGCAGCACGAGCTTGCCGCGGACGTGGCCGGTCTCGCTGAGCCGGTGGGCCTCGGCGATCTCGGCGAGCGGGAACGTCTGCGCCACCAGCAGCGTGAACCGTCCGGACTCGATCAGCTCGCCGATCTCCTTCAGCGCGTGAACGGCCCGCACCGTCCCCATCCCGCCGCTGAAGCGCGCGCCGGTCGCCTCGGCGCCGGCATAGTCGGCGATCGTGACCACGTGCTCGGCGCCGCCGGCGAGCTCGACCAGCGCGGGGAGGGCGCCCGCGCCCGCGGCGTCGAGCGCAGCGTCGACGCCGCCGGGCGCGAGCTCGCGGACCCGCTCTACCAGACCGTCCGCGTACGTGGTCGGCTCGGCGCCCAGCGAGCGCAGGTAGTCGTGATTGCCCGGGCTGGCGGTGCCGATCACGCGGGCGCCGCGCGTAACCGCTATCTGCACCGCCGCACTGCCGGCCGCGCCGGCCGCGCCATTGATCAGCACGGTGCTGCCGGATCCGACGCCGAGCAGGTCCAGCGTGCGCACCGCGGTCTCGACCGCGACCGGCAGCCCGGCCGAGCCGGCGAAGTCCAACGACGGCGGGATCGGCGCGTAGTCGGCGAGGAGCGCGAGCTCGGCGGCGCCACCGCCACCGGCCGCGAACCCGAACACCCTGTCTCCGATCACGACGTCGCTGACACCGTCGCCGAGTTCGTCTACGACGCCCGCGACCTCACGGCCGGTGCTCTGCGGTAGATCGCCGTCCCGCATCCCGCTGCGCATCTTCCAGTCGATCGGGTTGACGCCGGCGGCGCGGACCGCGACCCGAATCTGGCCGGGCGCCGGATGGGGATCGGGCAGCTCGACCAGCTCGAGCACTTCGGGGCCGCCGAACCGGCGGTACTGGATTGCCTTCATGGGTGCTCCGATCTTTCCGACGATCTCTGGGGACGGCGGCCGCGGCGCGACCGTGTGTTTGCTTATAGCCCACCGCCGTCTCAAACAGGTGACGGTGCGTGTAGGACGACGGACGGTCGGGTAGGCGCAGGTCGCTGCGGCTGCGCGGACCAGCCCTGAACGCGGCCCGACCCATGCTCTCGCGCTCGCCCCGGCGCTGCTCGAGCGCTCGATCGACCCGTGCACGTCAGGCTGAGAGCGCGCCCGGTCGAGACGCCCGATCGAGACGCCCGGTCCGCTCAGCCCGACATCGCCGCGGCGCGCTGGCGCTCGCGCTCGACCAGCACCCGCCGCAGGATCTTGCCCGACGGCGACTTCGGGATCTCATCGACGAGCTCGACCGCGCGCACCTTCTTGTACGGGGCGACGCGCTCGGCCACGAATCGGATCACCTCGTCGGCCGTGATCGGCTCGCCGGCGACGACGAACGCCTTCGGGATCTCGCCGGCCTCCTCGTCGCGGAGCGGGATCACGGCAGCGTCGGTGATCGCGGGATGTGTGAGGAGCAGCGCCTCGAGCTCGGCCGGGGCGATCTGGTAGCCCTTGTACTTGATCAGCTCCTTGATCCGGTCGACGATCCACAGCGCGTCGTCCTCGTCGAGTCGCGCGACGTCGCCGGTGTGGAACCAGCCGTCGGCGTCGATCGCGTGCGCGGTCGCCTCGGGGTTGTTGAGGTAGCCCTTCATCACCTGGGGGCCGCGTATGCACAGCTCACCGGGCTCGCCCGTAGGAACGTCCTGCTCGGTCGCGACGTCGATGATCCGGCACTCGGTGTTGGGGGCGGCGGGCCCGATCGAACCCGGCATCGTGCCCGCGAGCTTGTCCGAGACGAAGTGGGTGACGGGACTGGTCTCGGTGAGCCCGTACCCCTGTTGCATGTGACAGCCGAGCCGCTCGCCGCAGGCCACCTCGAGCTCGGCCGACAGCGGCGCGGCGCCCGAGTTCATGTACTCGAGGCTCGACAGGTCGTACTCGTCGACGAGCGGATGCTTCGCCATCGCCAGCACGATCGGGGGCACCACCCACGCGCGCGTGATTCGGTAGTCCTGAATCACGCGCAGGAACTCGGCCAGTTCGAAGCGCGGCATCGTCACCACCGTCGCGCCGCGGTACAGGGGGATGTTCATGATCACGACGAGCCCGTAGATGTGAAAGAACGGCAGCACCGCGATCGCGCGCTCGCGCGCGTACTCGTCGTCGGTCTTGGCTTTGGAGCCCGGGTAGGTGCTCTGACAGATGTTCGCGACGAGGTTCCGGTGCGTCAGCATCACGCCCTTGGGCAGCCCGGTGGTGCCGCTCGAGTACGGCAGCGCGATCAGGTCGGTGGCGGGATCGATCTCGATCCGCGGCGGCTCGGCCCCCGATAGCAGCAGCGATTCGAACGGCGTCGCGCCGTGAGCCTCTCCGTACACGAAGATCTCCTCGACGCCTGAGCGCTCGGCGGCCGCGGTCGCCTTCTCGACCAACTCGGGCACCGTCACCAGCAACCGTGCGCCAGAGTCGACGAGCTGAGAGGACAGCTCGTCGACGGTCATGAGCGGATTCGCGGTCGTGTTCACGCCACCCGCGGTCGCGACCCCGTGGAAGGTCACCCCGTACTCGGGCAAGTTCGGGGCGTAGTGAGCGAGCACGTCACCCTTGCGAAAGCCGCGCTCGGCCAGCCCCGCGGCCAGCCCGCGCACGGACTCGGTCACCTGCGCGTAGGTGATCGTCCGGCCGCTCGACCCGTCGATGAACGCCGCCTTCTCGCCACGCTCGCCGGCACGCTCGAGGACGAAGTCGGTGAACGGCATGTCGGGAATCTCGACGTCGGGAAACGGGCTGCGCAACATTCCAAGACCCTCCTCGCTCGGCGTTTGCGCGAGTCTACGCTCGCCCGCGCCCGCCGGGCGACTGCAACTACGCGGCTGTGGATTTGCAGCGGCGCGATATGGGTAATAGACGCACGCGTGAAGTGTTAGCGCTCACATCCCGGCGCCCGGCACGTGCGAATCAGTAGAGCGAGGAGAGATCATGGATAACCGTCTACGGAACGCCGTCCGGCTGCTCGGCGTATTGCTGCTGTGTGGAGTTGCGGCGTTCCTGGCGGGCGCGGCTGTGCCAAATCGGTCGGTCCGGCTCGGCAACGCGGTCGCCGAGACCTCGCCGCACGATCAAACCTCGTTGAACATCGCGCTGACGGGGACGGCAAGCGCGTCGACCGAGGCCTCGGGGTCGCCGGCGTCAAACGCGATCGACGGGAGCGCGTCGACCGACTGGTGCGCGACGCAGTGGACGGGCAGCCTGACCGTCGACCTCGGCCGCGTCCGCTCGCTCGAAGGGTTCGGGTTGACGCTCGGCGATGCCGCCACGACGGCGCTGGTCAACCTGAGCTACGGAACGACCGCCGGTTCGCTCGCTCCGGCTCCGGACGCCCAGCAGCAATCGGTTCCCGCGGGACAGCCGGTGTACTGGCCAACCGGCCATGGCCTGATCCGAGCTCGCTACGTGAAGATCGACGTGACCGACAACGACGGGACGCCGCCGTGCATCGGCGAGCTTCGCCTTTTCGCGCCCGAGGCGATGAACGCGATCCCGGACCGCGGCGCCGATCTTTCGTTCGAGCCCCAGGAAGAGGCGGCCGGAGCGCACTTCACGGACAGCGGCATGCCCGGCTCGGCGCTGGGGATCCTCAACGCTCATGGTCTGAACTACGTGCGGCTGCGCCTATGGGTCAACCCGCCGTCCGGCTACAGCGACCTCGCGAGCGACCTGCGGATGGCGCGGCGGATCAGGGCCGCCGGCGACAAGCTGTACCTCGATATCCACTACTCGGACTTCTGGGCTGACCCCACGCACCAGGACATCCCCGCCGCCTGGCAGGGGCAGGACCTCAGACAGCTTACGACCACGGTGCAGAACTACACCGCCCAGCTGATCGCCGCGTTCGCCGCCCAGGGAACTCCAGTCGACATGGTTTCGATCGGCAACGAGATCCGCAACGGGATCCTGTGGCCGGTCGGCGAGGTCAACTGGAGCGCGGACACCGGCTGGGACAACCTGACCACGCTCCTGAAGGCCGGGGTCGCGGGAGCACACTCCGCCAACCCGCGTGGTCACAAGCTGCTCGTGATGCTCCATTTCGACGAGGGCGGCAACAACGCCGACAGCGAGCGGTTCTACGACCACATGGTCTCGGGCGGTGTTCCGTTCGACGTGATCGGGCTGTCGTATTACCCGTTCTTCCACGGGCCGCTCGCCGACATGCGAGCAAACGTCGACGCGCTCGCCACGCGTTACGGGAAGCCGATCGTGATCGCGGAGTCGCAGTACCCGTGGACGCTGGCGAACGGTGACAGCACGGGTAACTTCGTGTGGCAGTCGAATCAGGTCTCGGACGGTTATCCGGCCACGCCGGGCGGTCAGCTGTCGTTCTACAACGACATGCTCTCGATCCTCGCCCAGGTGCCGAACGGCCTCGGCGAAGGAGTGTTCTACTGGGAGCCCGAGTGGATTCCGGGCGTCGGCTGGGAGCCCGGCGCCGGGTCGCCCAACGACAACCTGACGCTGTTCTCGTTCACCGGGCAGGCGCTGCCGTCGGTAGGGCTTTTCCAGAACCCGGTGGCGGTCTGCGCTCGCTACGACCCGTCGGCGCTCCCTTGCGAGGTGCCCAACGGGGCGACCTCTGCGATGAACTGGTAACTGGCGCGGGGTGACCGACGACCTCGACTGACGCCGGGTGTGCCCCGGCGTCAGTCGCGGGTTCGGCCTCAGCCGTAGGACGTGTCGATCGCGCCGGGGGGCATGGCGGGCGATGGCGCGACCTCGGTCCCCGGAGCTTGGACAGGGTTGGCGGGAAGGCGAAGCGCGACGCCAAGCCCGACGACGGCGACGGCGGCGAGGACGATCATCGCGGCAACGTACGTCCCGTTTCCCGATACGAGGTCGGAGACCAGGATCGTGCCGGCGATCGCGGTGCCGAACGACGAGCCGAGGTTCGAGATGCTGCGCGACAGCCCGGAGATCTCGCCCTGCTGCGCGTCCGGGAACGCTGATTGCACGAGGTTGACCGACGGAGTCAGCATCACGCCGACGCCGAGTCCGATCAGCAACAGGCCTGGCGCGAACGCCCACGCGCTCGACGACGCGGCCTTGACCAGCGCGAGCAGAAGTCCGACGCCCGCCACCGTGGCGCCGAATCCGACCGCGATCAGGGTCTTCTGGAGGTACTTCTTGGCCAGGCGCGCGGCGGCGAGCGATGACGCGAGGATGCCCAGCGTCGCCGCGGTGAAGATCACGCCGGTCTTGATCGCGCTGTAGTGACGTTCGGTCTGGAGGAACACCGAGACGGTGAATGACACGCCCATCAGCAGCAGCCACTGGAGGTTCTGAGTAATCAAACCGAGATTTGACATGCGGTTCTTGAACAGTGCAGGGGACAGCAGTGGCTCCTTCCCCGCACGCTGCCGAGCGCGGATGTAGACGAAGAAGCCGCCTAGTAACGCGACTCCGAGTGCCAGGAACACGACCAGCAACGTGTTGTTCACCCCGGCCTGCAGGATCCCTAACACCAGGAAGAACATCCCGACCGCGGACAGGAGCGCTCCGGTCCCATCGAACGGGCGCGTGGGGTCAGGCGCCACCGGATCGACCACGCGGCGGCTGAGGACGAGGATCGTCCCCACGATCAGCGCCTGGAACACGAACGCCGCCCGCCAGCTGATCCCGGAGGTGATGAGACCGCCGATCAGCGGCCCCGCCGCGGCGCCGATGCCTCCCATCCCACTGATGACCCCGAACGCCCTGGCACGGGACTCAAGCGACGTGAATGCCATCGTCGTGAGGATGTAAACGGGCGGGATCAGGAACGCGGTGCCGACGCCCTGGAACACGGAGTTGCCGAGGATCAGCACGCCGAGCCCCGGAGCGATCGCGCTGAGCACGGTGCCGATGCCGTAGAGAATGAGCCCGCCGACGAGGCATCGCTTGCGACCCCACCGGTCGGTCAGCTTGCTGCACGGGATCATGAGGACCGCCATGATCACCAGGAACAGTGTGATCGTCGTCTGTACGCCCTTCACGTCCGTGTTCAGGTCGTGGCTGATGTCGTTGATCATCACGTTCATGTTGGAGCCCGCGAAGCTGCACATGAACTGGGCGAGCGCGAGCGGTGCGAGGAACGCGCGTGGTGAGCCGACCCAGCTCGCGGTTGCTGCGGGTTGGGCTTTCGGTGTCGCGCTCAAGGGTGCGAACGATCCTGTGCCGCCACCCCGGCGCATCACCCGATTCGGATGACCGCGGCGCTCCAGGCTTCGAAGCGCTCGAGCACGCCGGCCTCGCTGAACAGCGTTATCCGGCCGATGCCTGCGTGGCTGACGGTCAGGAGCGCGACCGCGAACGGCGCGTACACGCCGTCTATATCCAGTTGGTAGGCGAGCGCGGCGGGCTGTGCGTTCGCGATGGTCGGGACCATGCGCCAGTCGCCGGGGCTCCTGAGGAACCGGCGGATAAAGGGGACGCACGTCTGCTTGCCGGCGAACCAGGTGGTCGAGCCGGCCATCTCGAGTGCGGCGTCGTCCCGCAGCACGCGTTCCAGCAGCGACATGTCCGAGCGCTCGAACGCCGCCATGTATTGCTCGAGGAGCGACCGCGCCCGCGGCTCGTCGGGCTCGGTCAGCTCGTCGGTGCTGGCCTGCTCGAGTCCGGCCCGCGCCCGCTGCAGCGCGCTCTTGACCGCCCCGGTGCTCGTTCCGAGCATCGCCGCGACCTCCTGGGCCCGGAACGAGAGCACGTCGCGTAGGATCAGCACCGCGCGCTGGCGGGCCGGGAGCCGCTGCAGGCTTGCGATCAGCGCGAGTCGAAGCCCGGATCTCGCGGCGGCGATCTCCGCCGGGTCGTCCGAATCCGGCGCGATCAGCGCGTCTGGAATTGGCTCGAGCCAGGCAATTCCGGGAGCGCCCGGCACCGCGTCGGCGCCCGGATCGTCCGTGGGGGCGCCCAGCCCAGACGGCAGCACGCGGCGGGAGCGGTGCTCGAGCGCCGACAGCGTCGCGTTGGTGGCGATCTGGTACAGCCACGTTCGCAGCGAGGACCGGCCCTGGAACCCCGAATACGATCGCCACGCCCGCATGTAGGTCTCCTGTACCACGTCCTCGGCGTCGTCGACCGAGCCGAGCATCCGGTAGCAGTGGACGACCAGCTCGCGGCGATACCGCTCCGTCGCGTCGACGAACTCGGGCTCGGTCGCCACGCCGGAGCTCACGCGCCCACCGCCGCGGTCGCGCGGTTTGCCAGACCGAGGCGGGGACGTGCCCATTCGGCGAGCTTACGGATCGCGTCATCCGCCTCCTGTGCCTTACCGGCCGCCATCTGGAACGTGTGCTGCTGTTCGTCGAAGACTTCGAACTCGACCTCGACGCCGGCCGTGACCAGGCGCTCGGCGAGCTTCCGGCCTTCGTCGAGCAGCGTCTCGTCGCCGCCCACCTGTATGCAAGCCGGTGCGAGCCCGGTCAGGTCCGCGCAGAGCGGGTTCGCCAGTGGGTCGCGCGGGTCGCCCTCGGGTCCGAGGAAGGCTTGAGCGAGGGCGAGCACGACCTCCCGGTAGAAGAAAGCGTCCTTTGCCCAGTTGGAGCTGAAGGACTCGGTGCTCACCTCCATGTCGACCCACGGTGACATCAAGAGCGCCGCTGCCGGCCCCGGCAATCCGAGTTCGCCTGCCCGCAACTGCGTGGTGATCGCGAGACCGCCCCCGGCTGAGTCGCCACCGACGGCGATCCTCGCCGGCTCGAATCCCTGATCGAGCAGCCAGCGGTACGCGACGATCGCGTCGTCGACCGGGGCTGGATGCACACCCTCTGGGAGCAGCCGGTACCCGAGGTTCAGCACGCGCGCCCCAATCGCCTTGGCGAGGTGACCGCACAGCTTCCGGTGCGTATAAATGGAGCCGCCGATGAAGCCGCCACCGTGGAACCACAGCAGGGCCCGGTCGTCTGCTCGTTGCGCCGGCAGAGCCCACATCGCCCGCATTCCGTCGATCTCGACCTCGAGGTAATCGACCGCTCCCGGTTCCGCCGTCAGGTTTCCCCAGCTCTCGGGATCCTGCTGTTCGCCCTTGATCCGCGCGGCTGTCCAGCTCAGGTACATCTCGCGCACTGCCTGGGATTCGACGCTCGCCATTGGTGTTGCTCCTTATCGGACGTTCTTTGAGGAGCTAGACCGGACGCGAACGCAAAAGGAATCGCTCGGCATCGCATCCGCCGGCCGCGGGCGCGCGAACAGGGGGTCAAGTCGAGCTCGCCACCGGCGCGGCGACCCACTCGTCGGCGTCGTACCGGAGCAGCGCCGGGAACCCGGCGACGATCGCCGCGACGCCGATCACGCACAGCACGCCGCCTGAGACGACCGAGAAGCGCGCGCTCGTGGCGCCCGCCACGGCACCGGACTCGATGTCGCCGAGTCGCGGACCGCCCGATACGACGATCGAGTAGACCGCGGACATTCGTCCGCGCATCCGCTCGGGTGTCACGGTCTGGTTGATCGTCGTGCGGCAGACGGCGCTGACCGAGTCGGCGGCACCGGCCAGCGCGAACAGCGCCGCCGCGAGCCACAGCCTGTGCGCCAAGCCGGCGAAGGCGATCGTCGTGCCCCATACGACCACGGCCCAGATCACCACCAGCCCGAGCCGGCGCGCATGCGGCAGCCATCCGGTCATGACCGCGGCCACCGTCGCGCCGGCAGCCACCGCCGAGTACAGCGCTCCCGTGCCCGCCGCCCCGGTGTGGTACACGCCGACGGACAGCACCGCGAACAGCGCCCGCGGCATGCCGAACGTCATCGCCACCAGATCGATCGCGAACGATCCGAGCAGGGCCTGGTTGCTGCGGACATAGCGCAACCCCTCGACGATCGAGTCGCCGCAGCCGTTCGTGCGCAGCCACCTCATGGGGCGGCTGCGGAGCAATCGGGAGCACCGTGATCACCATCGCGGCACAACTGATCGCATCGATCGCGTACGCCCACGTCAGGCCGAGCGCGCTGATCACGAGTCCGCCCAGCGCCGGACCGACAACCATCGTGAGCGTGCCCAGCCCGTACGCGAGCGGGAGCGCGCCGCGGAGCTGGCGACGCTCGACCAGGTTCGGCAGGATCGCCGAGACGACCACGCTCTCGAGCGAGACGAACGCCGCCAGCAGCGCCGCCAGGGCATACAGCACTCCGATCCCGGGATGCCCGATCCAGCCGCCACCGCCAGGCCGGCTGCGGTCAGCACGAGACCGACCTGGTCGAGCAGCAGCAGCCTGCGCCGGTCGACGCGATCTGCGATCGCGCCGCCGAGCAGCGCGGCAGCGACGAGCGGCGCAAGCTCGACCGCGCCGAGTAGCCCGACGAGCAGCGCCGACCCCGTCTGGACGTACACCTGATACGGCAGCGCAACCAGCGTCGCCTGCGCGCCCAGGCCCGACAGAAAGCTCCCGATCACGACCAGCCGGAAGTCGCGGCTGTCGCGCAGCGGTGCGAGATCGGGTTTCAGCCGTGGGAGGCGCAGCCTGCTCAGCTACCGGCGATGGTGGCTGGGCTGTCGGCTTACGGTGCGGTCCACGGGCCCAAGGATATGCCCGGACATGGCGGCCGTCCCGCGCGGCGCGTGTTTCACAGGCGGCGCTGCGCGCAATAGAGCTGCCAGATCTCGCCATAGAGATCCTGCGCCTCCATGAACGGAGCGAGTTCCTGCTCGCCGACCCCACCGTATGCCTCGAGCATCCGCGCGACGAACGCCGAGTCCGCTCCCGAGTCGCGGAGGTCCATCACATATCCCGCGACATCCCAGTGCACCGGGCCGCGGAATACGTCCTCGAAGTCGTTCCAGAGCAGACGGCCGTTCACCCCGAGCAGGTTGCTCAGCGACACATCGCCGTGCAGCGCCTGCATCGGCAGACGCGCTCGGAATACCGGGGCGCTGAGCGCGAGCAACCGCGCGTGAAGCGAGTCGATCGTCTGACGGTTCAGAGTCTGCGTGGGGCGCAACTGTCGATGCAGACGCTCGATGTCACGCTGCACGTCGAGCAGGTCTCCCAGCTCGCCGGTGAACGCCGACAACTCGTCATGAAGGTCGCGCAGAGCGCGGCCAAACCGCTCGGGGTTATCGTCCAGATCGATCCGCTCCTGGTGCTCCACCCACTCGCAGAAGGTCATCCACATCCCGCTTTGCCGGTAAGGCCCCGGGGCGAGCAACGAGCTTGGTCCGACGGCCAGCCCCGAGGGCGCGAGGAAGTTCAGGACCGACACCTCGCGAGTCAGCCACCGCTGCGGGTCGTCGTGCAGGACCACCGTTCCGCTCATCACCCGCGCCACCACGGGTGCCGGCCGCAGGTGCACGAGCACGTTGCTTCCCGAGTGGACCACCGTCGCCTGGTCGCAGGACACGCCGTGGTTCCTCGCAACCGCACACGCCGCGGTCAGCGCGCGTTGTTCGATCGTGCCGGGCGCCATCGACTACGAATGTCGCAGACTCGCGAGTGCCCGCCGTGGGCTACCGATCGTTTCCCGGACGTTGCGCTTGGTCGCCGGTCGCCTGCCGCGCCGCCCGGTCGAACACCTCCGCTGCCGCCTCGTGAAAGCCGGGGGGGAGCCCTGCTGCGACGAAGGTCGACGCGATCTCGTGCATCTCGCCGACCCACCGCCATCCCTTGGCTGCCGCCGAGTCTGCGGCGCTCGGCAGGCGAGCGTCGAGATCCGGTTGGGAGCGCCGCCACTCCGCGCGCAGGGCGTCCTCGACGCCGTTCGCGCTGGCGCTGGCGAGCGCCGACAGGAGCAACGCCGTCGAGCCTTTGGTCCACGCCGCATAGGCCATCTTCAACGCCGATGCCGCCGTCGGCGAGCCGCCGAGGACCACCGGCTCCAGCCGCGTTCCCTCGAACAGGCGCGACGCCTCCGCCGCGTGCCGCCCGGACAGGTACAGCCGCGTGCTGCCCTCCCGGCATGGTGGAGGACCCACGATGCCGCCGTCCGCCCAGCGATCGCCGATCAGCTCCCCGACCCGCCCGGCCGTCATCGGGGACACGGCGTTGGCGTCAATGACGAGCGCGGGCGTGCCCTCCAACGATCGCGCGACCTCGAGCGCCGCGTGAGGAGGACAGACCGACAGGATCACGTCGGCGTCCAGCAGGTTCTCGACGCTCGTCAACCCTGCGCCGGCAGCCCGTCGGGCGGTCGCCTCGCTCCTTCCCCGCGGGAGCCAGAGCACCTCGTGTCCGCTCTCGACGAGCAGGGCCCCGATCGCTGCGCCCATCTCTCCAGGATGCAGCAGGCCGACCGCGGTCACGACAGGCTGAGTGCGCCGGCGACCGATGCGAGGCAATCGATATGGCGCTCGACGGAGTCCAGGCCGAGGCCCATGGTCACTACCGAGAGGTGGGTGCCGCCTGCCTCGCGCCACGCATCGACTTCGGCCGCGACGCTGCCTGGACCACCTTCGGGACGTACGACGTACTCCGCTCCGAAGTCCTCGACCGGCCGGCCGAGGCTGCCTACGCGATCGCGTAGCCGTTTCCAGGCGTCGATCGCGTGGTCGACGTCGCCGCCGATGAAGATGAAGCCGTCGGCGAGACGGGCGGCGCGATCGTATGCCGGCTCGGAGGATCCACCGAGCCAGATCGGGATGGGATGCGCCGGCTTGGGGACGAGTGCGGCGCGGTCGATCCGGTCGAAACGGCCCGAGAAGTCGACGACGGGTTCTGTGAACAGCCGGCGGAGCAGCCCGATCTGTTCCTCCTGGCGGGCGCCGCGCGTATGGAACTCCTGGCCGAGGGCTTCGTACTCGACGTGGTTCCAGCCGATCCCGACACCGAGGCGCAGCCGACCTCCGGACAGAAGGTCAAGATCGGCTGCCTGGCGTGCGACCAGCGCCGTCGGGCGCTGCGGGAGGATCAGGATCCCGGTGGCGAACTGGAGTCGTTCGGTGATCGCTGCCAGATAGGCGAACATCACGAACGGATCGTGGAACGGGTCGTGCTCGGTGTAGGGGCCCGTGAGCTCGGGCGTTCGACCGGCGTGAACGGCGCCGAGCACGTGGTCGTAGGCGAGAAGGTAGTCAAAGCCGATCTCCTCGACCGCCAGCCCGAGCCGCCGCACGGCATCTCGGATCTCCTCTGAGCTCGATCTGCGGGTACACGGCGCCGATTTGCATGGACTAAGCCTCCTTGTGTTGGGTGGTCGACCGTACTGCTGGAGGATGGCGACCCCGGAGGCAGGTCAGCTGTTGGTCGTGCGTCGCGCGTTTGTCCGGAGGTTCGTCCGCCGCGCAGACCATCGTCTCCGCGCGGGCATCGGCGGCTCTAGCCGGTCCTCAGATCTGGCGCCCACGGGGGCGACGGCTTCCCCTTGCCGCTCCAGCGAGGCGGCACGCACCACGTGCGCAGGCGGCATCCGGGACTGCGCTTCCTCGAGTTTCGCTCGGGCCAGCAGCCGGCCCATGGCGGGATGGAAATACATTGCACGCCCTTAGCTGTAGACAAAGATGCTGTGTCTAAAGCTACTTTGGACAAAGCTTTTTGTCAAACCACTTTGCGTGTAGCTAAAGTTTGGAGGCCATGAGCAAGCGCGAGTCGCAGCCGCCCGCCGTGACGGACACGGACGCTGCCCCCACCGAGAACGATCCGGTCACGGCGCACGTCCGTTGGGCCGTGGCCAACTGGCCACAGATCGATCCCGAGGTCGAGGGGATCGTCAGTCGCGTGGAGAAGATCAACCGCTACCTTCAGAACGCGTCGCGGGCGAGCCTCGGGGAAGTCGGCCTCACCAAGGAGGAGTGGAAGGTCCTATTCGCGTTGCACGAGAGCGTGCGCTCCCACGGTTGGCTGTGCCGTGATCTGGACGTGTCGACGGGCGCGATGACCAACCGCCTCGACAAGCTCGAGGATCGCGGCTTGATCCGGCGCGCCCCCGATCCACAAGATCGACGCGGCGTCCTGCTCGAGCTCACCGCGGCCGGCCAAGCCCGACTGGACGACTACATCGACGCCGGCGCCGGGCGGGAGCGCGAACTGCTGGAAGACCTCACGCTGACAGAAAAACAGCAGCTCAACCGACTCCTGTCCAAACTGCTCGTTGCCCTGCAGACGGGCTAAGAGGAAGCGCCGGTCTACTGACTGCTGGAGGGCGTCTTGCAGCTTCTTGCTGTCCTCGTCCGACAGCGAGGTCTTGATCACGGTGCCTCCGTACTGCTGGAGCGCGGCGATCGCCTTGTCGGGCGTTGCCTGTTCGATCACCATGAACAGCGCCGAGGTGCCGGGCTTGAGGTGATCGCGCACTTCGTGCTGAAAGTCCTTGTCGACCGCGTTCTCGCCGAAGTGTCCGAATAGCGCTCCGAGCCCCGCGCCGATCGCCAGCCCGGCGAACGGGATGAAGAACAAGAGTCCGAACAGGAAGCCCCAGAACCCGCCGATGGCGGCGATGCCGGTGGTCGAGCTCGCGCCGTGGCCACTGTAGACGTGCAGCTCGCCGTTCTGATCGCGTGAGATTGCCGCGACCTTGTCCGCCTGGATGATCAACTCGCCCTCCAGGTGCCGGACGGTTTCGAGCGCCTGCTCGGCGGTCGTCTGATCGGGGTAGCCAATCGCGACTAGGGTCGCCATAGCGCACTTCTCCTTATCGATTGAGCTTGCTGATTCGCGTCGCGGCCGTGTCTGGCGCCTGCTGGACCGTAACTCTTCTCCCGTCGGGTCGCGCGAGCATCATCCGGACCGGGTGATGCATCGCGCGGTTGTGTGCTGCCTGACACCTGCTCCCCGGGGGACGGTTCACGCCGCTGAGGGCTCCGCGCCGAGTCGAATTCACATTCACCCGGGTGATTGGCTGACCTGAGCCGCTCGTGCGCGGCCACTTCACGTAGCGTCCGAGTGAGTCCATTCGAGTCAGCGACCGCCGCAACATCAGGAGCGCAGTAGCGTGCCGGTACCGCGGTCGGCGCCCGCTACTCGAGCGAGAGGAGCATCACATGGCTGTTGTGGAAGCTGAAACTCACAAGGTCCTAGCCGGGCTTTCCGCAGGCGACATCGAAGTTCTCGAGGGCGCGGTCGGTCTGCGCGAGTTGAATCGCGTGGGGAGCGGACTAGACGCTCGCACGTTTGCGCTCGTCAAGCTGGCGACGCTGATCGCGCTCGACGCGCCGCCGGCGTCGTACGCTTGGCAGATCGCCAACGCATTGGAGGAGGGCGTCACCGCGGAGGACTTCCTCGGAGTCCTCAAGGCGGTCGCGCCGCAGGTCGGGGGGCCCCGGGTCATCGCGGCGGCGCCGGAGATCATGGTCGCGATGGGGCTCGCGATCGACGAAGAAGGGCAGCCGTAGCGATGCCGCTGTTCAGAGGTCCTCGCACCGTTGGCATGAGGCCGGTCCACGATGGGTGACGACACAAGGAAGAGGAGGGCGGCGGAGTTCATCGAGCCGTTCCGGGTCAAGCCGGGTTCGAAGGTCACGCTCGGCAAGGACTTCGATCCGTCGTTCAAGGCGGGGGTGAGGAAGAAGAAGGAGGGGGTCGCGCTGCTCGAGGGAGGCGTGCGGCTGCTCTCGGAGTACCAGGAGCGTCTGGCCGCGCAGGACACGTGGGGCGTGCTCGTGGTGCTCCAGGCGCTCGACGCGGCCGGTAAGGACGGAACAATCCGCCACGTCATGAGCGGCGTGAATCCGCAGGGGGTGTCGGTCCACAGCTTCAAACAGCCGTCGATCGAAGAACTCGATCACGACTTCCTGTGGCGCTATGCACGGCGCCTCCCCGCCCGCGGTGAAATCGGGATCTTCAACCGCTCGCACTACGAGGAGGTGCTCGTGGTGCGAGTTCACCCGGAGATCCTCGATCGCCAGAAGCTGCCGGCCGCGGCCAAGCACGCGAAGAACGTGTGGCAGCGCCGCTATCGGGAGATCAACGATTGGGAGCGCTACCTGACCGAGAACGGGATCCGGATCGTGAAGCTGTTCCTGAACCTGTCGAAGGAGGAGCAGCGGATCCGTTTTCTGCGACGGCTGGATCTGCCGGATCACAACTGGAAGTTCTCAGCGGCGGACGTCAGGGAGCGCGAGCGCTGGGACGACTACCAGACGGCGTTCTCCGAGATGCTCTCGCATACGAGTACGAAGTGGGCGCCGTGGTACGTCATACCTGCCGACCGGAAGTGGTTCGGTCGGATAGGCGCCGGGGCCGTGCTGGTCCACACGCTGATGGAGATCGATCCTCAGTTCCCGACGGTCAGCAAGAAGCAGCGCGACGGGCTGCTCGAGGTCAAGCGTGAGCTCGAGGCCCAGGCGCCCGAGGGCGCCCACTCCGACCCGTTCGAGCATGAACAGAAGGCCTCCCCGAGCGACGGCCGGAACGGGCACGAGGCGGACGCTCAGGTCGCGCCCCCGCCTGACCCGGCGACATCCGAGTAGGGTCGGCGCCGATGAGCACCACAACGCGACCAGATGCCAATCGCGCCGGCCGCCCCGACACCTGGTACGGCGTCTCCGCGGACGAGGTGATAGAGCGTCTCGGCGTCGATCCATCCGTCGGGCTCGCCAGTCAGAAGGCGGCCGAGCTGCTCGAGCAGAATGGCCCGAACGCGCTGCCCGCGGAGGCATCGGTGCCGGAATGGCGGCGCTTCATCGAGCAATACCGCAGCTACATGCAGATCATCCTGGTGGCCGCGGCGATCGTGTCGCTCGCGATCAAGGAGTGGAGCACGGGTGTCCTGCTGCTCCTGATAACCGTGCTCAACGCCGTCGTCGGCCTCCGCCAGGAGGGGAAGGCGCAGAGCGCGATGAACGCGCTCCAGGCGATGGTGAAGGCAACGGCGCGGGTACGTCGCGACGGGTCCGAGGCGGAGATCGCGGCTGAGGAGGTGGTGGTCGGTGATGTAGTCGTGCTGGCGGCCGGCGACGACGTGCCAGCGGATGGACGCATCGTCTCGGCAAGCTCCCTGGAGATCGACGAGTCCGCGCTGACCGGCGAAAGCGTTCCCGCCTCAAAGGGCGTTGACGTGCCCGACGGCCACGATCTCGCGCCGGGCGAGCAGACGGACATGGCGTTCATGCACACGCCCGTCACGCACGGCAGCGGCTTGATGGTTGTGACCGCGACGGGCCGGGACACGGAGGTCGGGAAGATCGCCGGCATGCTCGCGACGACGACGCGCGAGCAGACCCCGCTGACCAAGCAGCTGAACACGTTGACCCTGTGGATCGCGGGGGCGGCCGGGGTGACGATGGTGATCATGTTCGTGCTCGGCGCCCAGCGCGGTCTGTCCTCGACGGTCGTGTTCACGAGCGCGGTGGCGCTCGCGATCGCGGCGATTCCGGAGGCGATGCCGACCGTGCTCCAGGTCGTGATGTCGCTCGGCGCAGCTGATCTGGCGCGGCACGGGGCGGTGTTGACGGACCTCGCCTCGGTCGAGACGCTCGGCTCCACCTCCGCGATCAACTCGGACAAGACCGGGACGCTGACCATGAACCAGATGACCGCGATCGAGGTGGTCGACCCGACCGACCGCTACACGATCTCCGGATCTGGCTACGAGCTCGAGGGCAAGGTCCAGCACGCCGCGGGCTCGTCGGACACGATCGACGACGCAATCCTGCCCTACGTCGTCGCCAGCGATGCCACGCTCGTCGACGGCAAGGTGGTAGGCGATCCGACCGAAGGCGCGCTGCTCGTGCTCGCGCACAAGGCCGGCCTCGACATCGACGCCACGCGAGACCAACACCCGCGGCTCGCGACGCTTCCGTTCGACCCGACCTACAAGCTGATGGCCGCGTTCACCAAGACGACCGACGATTCGGGCAAGGATGTCGTGCGCTGCTACGTCAAGGGTGCGGCGCCCGCGGTGATGAGCCATGCATCGAGCGCGCTGTCCGCGGGGCAGAGCATCCCGTGGGACGAGGATCTGCGCACTCGGGCCGAGGCGGGCATGCGGAGGATGGGCGAGGCCGGCCTGCGGGTGATGGCCGCCGCCTACCGCGACCTCGACGCCGGCTCGTTCGACGCTGACGGCGATCTGCTGAGCTATGTCGAGGGCCTCGAGATGACGAGCCTCGTCGGCATGGTCGACCCCCCGCGCGCCGAGTCCAAGTCGGCGGTGGCCGACGCGCAGAGTGCGCAGATCCGGGTGCGGATGGTCACCGGCGACGACGTGATCACCGGCGCGGCGATCGCCAAGCAGCTCGGGATCGAGGGCGAGTCGATCCTCGGGGCGGAGTTCGCCGCGCTCGACGAGTCAGAGCGGTTGGCCCGGATCGATCAGATCGGCATCGTCGGCCGGGTCGCCCCGGAGCACAAGGTGCTGCTGGTCGAGACGCTCAAGAAGCAGGGCCACGTCGTGGCGATGACCGGCGACGGGGTCAACGACGCGCCCTCGATCAAGGCTGCGCACATCGGCGTGGCGATGGGCAGTGGCACCGAGGTGGCCAAGAACGCGGCACGGATGATCCTCACCGACGACAACTTCGCGACGATCGTCCGGGCGGTCTCGGAGGGCCGGAAGCTCTACGACAACCTGAGCAAGTACGTCCGGTTCGTGCTGATCTCGCTGGTGGCGTTCGTGCTGACGTTCCTCGGCGCGACCGTCCTCAACATCGCCGAGGGTCAGCCGTTCTCGCCGGCGCAGGTCCTCTACATCCACTTCTTCGTCAGCGCGCCGTTCGGCATCGCGCTCGGCCTGGACCAGGCGACCGCGGGGCTGATGGAGCGGCGGCCCCGGCCCAGCACCGAGTCGATCGTGAACCGGGCCGTGCAGCTGACCTCGGGGCTCGTCGGCCTGTACATGGCGATCTGCATGGACTTCCTGATCTACTTCGGCAAGCAGCATTACCACAGCACGTCCGTCGGGTCCTCGATCGGGCTGAGCGCGTTCGCGCTGATGCTGATCGTCTCGGCCTACGAGTGTCGGAGCGTCGGCGGTTCCGTCCTCGCCCGCGAGACGTTCGACAACGCCAAGATGAACTGGACTGCGGCGGCGGAGCTCGCGCTTGCCGTGATGATCACGCAGATGGACCTGTTCAACCGTCTGCTGAAGACGACGCCGCTGACCTCTCCGCAGTTCGGGCTGTCGGTCGCCTCTGCGGTGCTGCTGCTCGTCCTGTGGGAGATCGGCAAGCTGATCACCCGGCGTCCCTAGGGCGCGCACGGCCGACCGATGGCCTCGCGCTCGCTCCCCGGGATCCGCACGCTGACGACGTACCGGAGGTCGTGGCTGCGCAGCGACGTGGTCGCCGGGGTGGTGCTGACCACGCTGCTCGTGCCGCAGGGCATGGCGTATGCCGAGCTCGCGGGCCTGCCGGCGATCACGGGTCTCTACACATCGATCCTGTGCCTGATCGGATACGCCGTGTTCGGGCCCTCGCGGATCCTGGTGCTCGGCCCGGACTCGTCGCTCGGGCCGATGATCGCGGCGACGATCCTGCCGATCGTCGGCGCGGACGGCAGTCCCGAGCGGGCGATCGCGCTGGCGTCGATGATGGCGCTGATCGTCGGTGGCTTCATGATCCTGGCCGGAATCGCGAAGCTCGGCTTCATTGCCGACCTGCTGTCCAAGCCGACGCGGATCGGTTACATGAACGGGCTGGCGCTGACGATCCTGATCGGACAGCTCCCGAAGCTGTTCGGGTTCTCGACCGACGCGAACGGCCTGATCAACGAGGCGCATGCGTTCATCCATGGGCTCGCCTCGGGTGAGGCAGTCGGCGCAGCCGTCGCGATCGGCATGGTCAGCCTCGCGCTGATCTTCGCGCTCGGGCGCTGGATGCCGCGAGTCCCGGGCGTGCTGGCGGCGGTCGTCGTCGCGATCGCCGCGGCGTCGGTGTTCGATCTGGCCGGCCACGGAGTCTCGCTGGTGGGCGAGCTTCCCAAGGGGTTCCCGCCGCTAACCGTTCCGAACCCGGTGTCCGATCTTCCGCTGCTGGTCGCGGGAGCGCTCGGGATCGTGCTCGTGGCGCTCGCCGACACGATCTCGACCGCGTCGGCCTTCGCCGCCCGCACCGGCCAGGAGATAGACGGAAACGGCGAGATGATCGGGATCGGCGCCGCGAACGTCGCCGCCGGCTTGTTCCAGGGATTCCCGGTGAGCACCAGCGGGTCCCGCACCGCGGTCGCCGAGCAGGCCGGAGCCAAGACGCAGGTCACCGGTCTCGTCGGCGCAGCCCTGATCGTCCTGATGCTCGTGCTCGTGCCCGGGCTGCTCAAGAACCTGCCGAATCCGACGCTCGCCGCGGTGGTGATCGCGGCGTCGCTGTCGCTGGCCGACATACCCGGGACCGTGCGGCTGTGGAAGCAGCGCCCCGTCGAGTGCATGCTGTCGATCGCAGCGTTCCTGGGTGTCGCGCTGCTCGGCGTGCTCGAGGGCATCGCGGTGGCCGTCGCGCTGTCGATCCTGAACGTGTTCCGCCGGGCCTGGTGGCCCTATCAGACGACGCTCGGGCGAGTCCCTGGGCTCTCCGGACAACACGACCGTCGCCTGCATCCCGAGGCCGAGGACCTGCCCGGCCTCGTGATCTTCCGCTTCGACGCCCCGCTGTTCTTCGCCAACGCGCGAACGTTCCGCGACGAGATCCGGACGCTCGCGGCCGCCGATCCGCGGCCGCAGTGGATCGTGATCGCCGCCGAACCGATCACCGACGTCGACACCACCGCTGCCGACATGCTCGCGGAGCTCGACGAGGAGCTCAACGCGAAGGGCACGTCGCTGGTGTTCGCCGAACTCAAGGATCCGGTCCGAGCGAAGCTCGAGCGCTACGAACTGATCGGCCCGCTCGATCCGGACCATTTCTTCCCGTCGCTCGACGCCGCGGTCGCTGCTTTCCGCAAGAAGACCGGCGCGGACTGGGTGTCGGCACCCCGGTAGCGGGCGTGCCACCACGAAGGTTAGGCGTCGACTTAACACATTCGGGGTGAAGACAGCCTAGGTTGCGCTCCGAAAAGCCTGGCGCTCGCCACGGCTTGGTAGCGGGATAGAAGAAGGGACTATGTGCCTGCCGGATCGCGGTTGACCGACGAGCTGCCGCCGTTGGCAGAGGCGAAGCTGGCGGCGCCGCGGCAGCGCATGGGGATGGTGGGGCGGCCGCGTCTCGACCAGGCGTTCGCAGCCGGCGCCGAAGCCTCCCTGACTCTGGTTGCGGCCCCGGCCGGGTACGGCAAGACCACGGCGGTGCGCGCCTGGGCGGAGCAATCTGGCAGCGCCCTCGCGTGGGTGACGCTCGACGCGGGCGACAATGAGCCCGCCCGGTTGTGGACATACGTCGCGACCGCAGTGGATCGCATCCGCGACGGTCTCGGCCGTCGCGCGCTCATCCGGTTGCGCGCATCCGGATTGGGAGCTGCGGTGGCGGTCGACGAGCTCATGAACGGGGTCGCGGACTTCGGCCGGCCGATAACGCTCGTGCTCGACGACCTGCAGACGGTCACCGACCGCGAGTGCCTGGCCTCCCTCGGCCACGCGATCGAGCGGCTCCCGCCAACGGCGCGCCTGATCGCGATCACGCGAGCCGACCCGGCGCTCGAGCTCGCGCGGCTTCGAGTACGGGGGGCTCTCAGCGAGCTTCGCGCCCGCGAGCTCGCGTTCACGGTCACCGAAGCCCGCGAGCTCCTGGTTGATCGCGCCGGGCTCGAGCTGGACGACGAACAGATCGAGATTCTGCGGAACCGGACCGAAGGCTGGCCGGCCGCGCTGTACCTGGCAGCCCTGTGGCTGCGATCGGTCGACGATCGGGACCGAGCCGTGCTCGAGTTCGGCGGTGGGCATCGTCACGTGGCCGAGTACCTCAGCCACGAGGTGCTCGCGTCGCTGGATGCCGGCCGCCGCTCGTTTCTGCTGCGCGCGGCCGTGCTCGGGAGCTTCACCGCGGAGCTTTGCGATGCCGTGCTCAGCCGCTCGGACTCGGCGGCTGTGCTCGCCGAGCTCGAGGAGTCGAACCTGTTCGTGCAGAGCCTCGAGCGCCGGGAGTGGTTCCGGGTACATTCGCTGTTCGCCGAGTTCGCGAGCGCCCAGCTCGGTGCGGTGGAACCGACCGTCCCGCAGAAGATCCACCGGAGCGCCGCCGAATGGCTCCGCGCGCGGGGTCTGGTCGTGGAAGCAGTCCAGCACGCGGCGGCCGCCGGTGACCTCGAGGTGGTAGCGGAGCTCCTCAGCGAGGATCACCTGGCGCTGATCCGGAACGGCAGGTCAGGGACGCTGCTGCGCTGGGCTCAGGCACTCCCCGACGAGCTGCTGATCGCGCATCCCGACGCGGCAGTCGGCGCCGCGACGGCCGCGCTGCTCGTCGGCCGGATGACCCGCGAGCGGCGCCGGTTTCTCCGGCTCGCGGATCGCGCCAAGGCAAAGCACCCCGAGCGATTCGGCGCCTACGAGGAATGCGTGAGCGCGATGGTGCGCACCGCCGGACTCGACGACGGGGTCAGCGAGGCTGTGGTCGAGGGTTACCGGGCAGTCGAGCTCGCTCAGAGAGGCGTCGACGAAACGCTGGTCGCGGCACTCGCGGCACTCGCTCGCGCGTTGTATTTCGCTGGGGACCTCGACGGAGCTCGGAGCGCGGCAGCGCGCGCGCTCGAGCACCCTGACACAGCCCGGCGCGCCCCCGGCGTTGCGGTTGCGCATGCGGTCATCGCGCTCGTCGCCGCCGATCGGGGTCGCCTCGCAACGGCTCGCGACCACGCCGAGGCGGCGCGCGCGCTCGTCGGCAGGATCACCAGCAGCAGAAGCTGGCTGGGGTCGACCGTGGCCGAGGCGCTCGGCGCCGTGTTGGCGGGCGAAGGCGACCTGGCGGGGGCCGAGCGCGAGTTCTCCTCGGCCGAGCGCCACCTGGACGACGACGTCGCGACCGTGCCCCACGCGCGGGTTCTCGTGCGCCTTGCCGAGATCCGCTGTCGTCGCGGACGACTGGACGAGGCCGATGGGACGCTCCGCTGCGCCCGTGAGGAGCTGGCCGAGCTTGGCGACAGCGGGGTGGTGCCGCTGTTCGCCGACGAGGTCGGGAGCGAACTCGAGCAGGCGCGGCGTGAAGCCGGCAACGGCCAGATCCTCGAGCTGCCCAGTGAGGCCGAGCTCGCAGTATTCCGGCTGTTGTCGACCGACCTGTCGGTGCGGCAGATCGCAGCTCAGTTGTTTCTCTCGCCGAACACCGTGAGGTCACACATCCGGTCGATCTATCGCAAGCTGGGCGTGGGCTCACGCGAAGCTGCTGTCGCCAGGGCCGACACCATCGGGCTGTAGAACAGAATCACCCAGGTGATCGGAGCGGGAACGCACGAAACCGGCGCGGGATGTGCAAACGTAGGAACGATGAGCGGAGGCCGAACGTATCGGCTCGAAGTGCAAGGACACCTTGGTGATCTGATGGGACGTTCGTTCCCGCGCATGGGGATCGTCTACAAGAACGGCAACACCGTCCTCGTGGGCCCCGTCCGTGACCAGACGGAGCTCGGCGGGTTGCTGCAGCACTTCCTGGAGCTCGGCGTGACGCTTGTCAGCGTGGCTACCGTCGACGATCCGCCGAGCAGCTAAGGAACAGGGCGTGCTCGAGCTGCCGTAGCCGGCGGAGCAACTCAAAGACCTCGCGGACCTGAAAGCGCAAGGGATTCTGACCGAGCAGGAGTTCGTTGCCGAGAAGGCCCGCATTCTCGCGTGACGCCTGACTGCGCTCGAGCGGCTTTCACATTCACCCGGGTGAATTCCGCGCGCCACCGGCTCGTGCGCGGCCGGCATGCGTAGGCTACGGCCGACCAATTCCCTAGGGAGGAGACAGGCTCTATGGCAACGCTCGTCGCGATCGGATATCCGGATCAGGGAACCGCCGAGCAGGCGCGCGACACAGTCGCAGGGTTGGAGGCCGACCTTGTCATTCAGGCCGACCAGGTCGCATCGATCTCCCGCGACCCTGAGGGCAAATACCACGTGCACACCTCGCATGGCGGTGCGTCGGCGGGCGCGGGCGCGTGGTGGGGCGGGTTCTGGGGTTTCCTATTCGGGCTGCTGTTCTTCATCCCGTTCGCCGGTCTGGCCCTGGGGGCGGGGATGGGCGCCCTGTTCGGGCACTTCGGAGAGAAGGGGATCGACAAGGCGTTCCAGGAGCAGGTGCGCGACTATCTGAAGCCCGGCACCTCGGCGCTGTTCCTGGTGATCGAGCAAGCGACCCCCGACAAGGCGATCGCGGCGCTGCAGCAATACGGCGGGACAGTGATCAGGACCTCGCTGTCCGACGAAGACACACGCGACCTGCAGGCCGCGCTTACGCCGCCGGCGGACGAGAGCAGCAAGTCGTAGAAGCGCGCGCCGACGCCAGGCGAGCGAGGGCCTGGCGGCGGCTCCAAGAGACGTGGCTGCGATGCTGACGATGGCCGCATGAACGGTCTACGCGAGGCGGTGCCGATTCTGATCGCGTCGTCCGCGAACTCACCGTTCAGCCAGGGCCGCGATACTGGGTTCGCATCCATGCGGACGGTCATCTTCCACGCCCAGACGACGACTTCGGAGGCTCGTGCCGGCCAGGCACCGCCGTCGACGACTCGGGTTCACGCGGCCGATCGGTCGACCACCGCCAGCGTGCACACGGCGGATTGCGTGTGACCGACGTCGTGACCACCGGCGCGTCCGGGGAGGCGCAGACCACACGACGGCTCGCGATTCTGCTGGCGATGGCGATGTTCGTGCTCGTCGTCGACACGTCGCTGATGAACGTCTCGATCTCCGCGGTGATTCGCGATCTGCACACGACTGCCAGCGGCGTTCAGTCGGCGATCGCGCTCGAGGCGTTGGTGTCCGCCGCGTTCATTCTGATCGGGAGCAAGGTCGGCGATCTCATCGGCCGCAAGCGGGCGTACGTGCTCGGGCTGCTTGCGTATGCGATCGGGGCGCTGGCGATGGCACTGGCCCAGAGCCTGACCGCGATCATCATCTTCTGGGCGATCGTGGGCGGGCTGGGCGCCTCACTGCTGCTGCCCGCCATGCAGTCCCTGATCCACGGCAACTTCGAGGGAGAGGATCAGAAGAAGGCGTACGCACTGGTCGGCGCGGCGGCAGCGATCGCCGCGGCGGTGGGACCACTGCTCGGAGGGTTCCTGACCACGTATCTGTCGTGGCGCGTCGGGTTCCTGCTCGAGGATCTCGTGATCGTGATCGTGCTGTCACAGATAAAACTGGTCCACGACGTCGCGTACACGGGATCCCGGCAGATCGACCTGGTCGGTGCGGTGCTTTCGGTCCTGGGGATGGGTGGCGTCGTGGTCGGGATCCTGGTGTGGCAGGAGGGCGGCGAATCGGTCGCGGCGCTGCTCGCGGTCGGCGTGTGCGGGCTAGGAGGCCTGGCTTATTGGCTCGTGCGACGCAAGCGCGAGGACAAGCCGGTGCTGATCGACCCGGACCTGTTCAAGTCGCCCCTGTACCGACTCGGGATCTCCGGACAGACGCTCCAGCAGATCGCGCTCGGCGGAATGATGATCGCCCTGCCTCTCTACCTGCAGATGGTGCTCGAGTACAACGCGCTCGAGGCAGGCGTGTCGCTCGCCCCGCTTTCACTCAGCATGTTCGCGGTGGCGTTGCTCGCCGGAAAGAGGGCGGGCAAGCGGCGTCCGGCCAGCATTATCAGGGCGGGATTCGGTCTCGTCGCGATCGGAGTCGCGGTCATAATCCCGCTCGTTCCCAGGGTCGACTCCGGCTGGTATCTCGCGCTGCCGCTGCTGATCGCGGGATCGGGGCTGGGGCTGCTCGTCTCGCAACTCAACAACTACACCTTGTCTCCGGTCTCGGAGGAGCGCGTCAGCGAGGCTGCCGGCGTGAACTCGGCCGGCGGGTCGTTCGGGCTGTCGTTCGGCTTGGCGTTCGCCGGGGCGATTATGCTGGCGACGCTGTCGGTCTCGTTCACCAACATGGCGAACGCGAGCACCGTCTTGTCGCAGTCGGAGCAGCAGCAGGTGTCCAAGACACTGGAGCATGACGCCGAGATCATGAGCAACACCGCCCTTAAGGAGCAACTCAAGGGGAAACCGCCGGCGACGCAGGACGAGATCATCCGGATCAACACGCACTCAAGGCATCTCGCCCTCCAGGTCGCGCTGGCGATTCCGCTTCTGGCCGCGCTCCTTGGCCTATTCACCTCGTTCCGGATGATGCGCCTCCCGGACCCGAGGCCGTCGAGCGCGGCCGAGGGCATGGCCCTGGGCTGAACGTACGCGAGACCGTGTGCCCATCCTCCGGCCACCTCAGCCCCGCGGGCTCGTAGCGGGCAGCGATGGGCGACATATTCCTTCTCGCGCTGGCGGCCGCCCTCAACCCGACGTTGGTCGGCGCGTCGACGTTGATGATGCTCCTCCCGAACGCGAAGCGACTCATGCTCGGGTACCTGCTCGGCGCTCTGATGACGAGCATCACGCTCGGGCTAGTGATCATCGCCAAGTTCGAGAACTCGAGTGCGGTCGGCACCACCGAGCACACGCTCAGCCCGGCGGCAACTCTGCTCCTCGGCGTAATCGCGCTGATCGGTGCTTTCGTCCTGAACCGAGGACGCGACGAGGACGCGGCGGCGCGGCGCCGTGCTCGCAAGCAGAACAAGGAACCACCTCGATGGCAAAAGGCACTCGGGCGGGGCTCGCCCCGGATCACGTTCGTCGTTGGTGCGCTGCTCACGCTGCCTGGCGGCTCGTACCTGGCCGGACTGAGCCGGATCGACAAGTTGAACTACTCGACTCCGGAGACGGTCGTCCTCGTCTTGGCATTCAACCTGATCATGCTCGCCCTGCTCGAGATCCCGCTGCTGGGGTTCGCGATCGCGCCGGACTGGACCGTCGCGACGATCAACCGGATGAAGGTCTCGTTGAGCCGAAACGGTCGTAGATTCGCGGTGACGATGCTCACGGTCCTCGGCACACTGCTCGTGGTCAAGGCATTGATCGAGTTCCTGGGCTGACACGTGAAGTGGGAGCTCGCCATCGTTGCCGCGGCGGTGTTGGCCGTCGCCGGCGTGTCGCGGCGCCTGACCGGCACGCCGGTCACGTCCGCGATGGTGTTCGTGGCGATCGGCCTGCTCGTCGGTCCGCTGGTGCTCGACGGTGTCACCGCTGCTCCGACCGGCGCGACCGTCCGTGTGCTGGCCGAGGCGACCCTTGCCGTGGTGCTGTTCGCGGACGCCTCGCGGATCAAGTTGCGCGCGCTCGCGCGAGAGTACGTCGTTCCGGTGCGGCTGCTCGGCATCGGGCTGCCGCTAACGATCGTCGTCGGGACTGCGCTCGCGGTCGCGATCTTCACGCAGCTGAACCTGGCCGAGGCGGTCGTGCTCGCGGTCGTGCTGGCGCCGACTGATGCCGCGCTCGGACAGGCGGTGGTGACCGAGCCGCAACTTCCGTCCCGGATCCGGCAGGGGCTGAACGTCGAAAGCGGCCTCAACGACGGGATCTGCGTGCCGCTGCTGCTCATCGCGCTCGCCGTCGCGGACGTCGAGGACAAGACGACGAGCGGCCATCACGCACTCACGGTCGTCGTCGAGGAGATCGGCTACGGCATCCTTGGCGGCGCGGTGGCCGGGCTGGCGGTAGCCGGGCTGGTCGCCGTCGCGTATCGCCGCGATCTGATCGCCGGAGCGTGGCTGCAGGTCATCCCGGTTGCCGGCGCGGGTCTGGCCTACGGCGTGGCCGTCGCCCTGGGCGGCTCGGGCTTCATCGCGGCGTTTCTTGCCGGGGCCATCTTCGGAGCGCTCGTCAGTCAAGAGTCGGACGAGGCGTCCCGTCTGAACGAGGAACTCGGTGACCTCCTCGGTGGGGTCACCTTCCTGGTCTTCGGCGCGGTGCTGCTCGGCCCGGCGCTCGAGCACCTGACCTGGGAGATCGCGCTCTACGCCGTGCTCAGCCTGACGCTGATTCGGTTGCTGCCGGTCGCGATCGCGATGATCCGGTCGGGCGCCACGTGGCGGACCGTCGGGTTCGTCGGATGGTTTGGCCCGCGCGGCCTTGCGTCGATCGTGTTCGCGGTGATCGTGGTTCAGGAGGCACACTTGGCACACGCGCAGACGATTCTGCTCGCCTCCTATCTGACGGTCGGGATATCGGTGTTCGCGCACGGCGCAACGGCGGCACCACTGGCGACACGGTACGCGCGCTGGTACGCATCACACCCGGCCCACCGGCGCCCGGTGATGGAGAGCATCCCGGCGGCGCACCATCGCCCACGTGGCACCGCTCGCCCCAGCGCCTGACCGGGGGGATCGCTTCAACTGTTGAGGCGTTCGAGCAGCCACGCGTGGATCTGCTCGAGGTGACGCTCGGGCAGCGTCAGGTGGCCATCGTCGTCGGTCAGCTCCGCCTGCACGCCTGGGATCTGGCCTGCCAGCCACTCGCCGTGGCCGAACGGCACGAAACGGTCCTGGCGCCCGTGGTAGAGCAGCACCGGCGTGCGGATCGACCCGAGCTCGAAGCCCCACGGGTCCTTGAACGCCACGTCGTCCTCCCACCAACCCTCCGCGCCGGGCGCCAGCCCGGACCGAACGCAATCGACCACGTACTGCGCGAACTCGCCGGTGAGCACGGCCGCGTCGGCGGGCGACAGCAACGTCGTCCACCGCTCGCGGAGCTCCTCAGCCGAGAGCTCCAGGTACCCGAGCCGATCCCGCTCGCACTTGGCCCGAGCGGCGACAGGATCCTCGAGGAACAGCCGCATCTCCTCGACATTAAGCTCGCCCATCCCTGCGAAGTAGTCGAGCCCGTCGGCCCCCCACGGCGCAATCGACGCGAGCACCCCGACCGCCGGGACGAGGTCGGGCAGCAGCGCCGCGCACGCGAGCGCATGCGGACCGCCACCCGAGATCCCCCAGATGGCCAGCCGCTCGATCCCCAAAGTCGCCGCGATCGCGCGGACGTCTTGCGCGCAATCAGCCACGGTGCGGCCGGGGTGCGCCGTCGAACCGCCATAGCCCGGGCGGTCGTAGCTGATCAGCCGAATGCCCTGGCGCTCAGCGAGCCGCGCATCCGGCTCGTAGATCAACCGCGAGTTGGGTGTGCCGTTGTGGGCGAGCACCGGTTTGCCATCCGGACGGCCCCGCTCCAAGACCTGGAGCACGCGGCCGTCCCCGACCGCTACCTGGTGCTCCGTGCCGATCGCAGCATCGCCCACGGCAACGATCTTCGGGGATGACGACGGGGGTGTCAACCGCCGCGCTCGCTCATCGCATCGCGGAGTCCAGGTCAGCGATCCGGTGTGTGCGAGTTGGGCGAATCACCGGGATCAGGCGATGCGTAGTCGCCTGATCGCTCGGCATGCTCAATCAGTACCGGCTGCGGAAAGGAGCACGTATGACCACGACCACGTCGGATTCGACCACAACCGAAATCGAGGACCGCCTCGCGATCCTCGAGCTGATCGGACGCCTCTCGCTCACGATCGACGCCAAGGACTGGGACACGATGGGGCAGCTGTTCACCGACACGGTCCACCACGACCGCACATCACTCACCGGCGGCGAGCCATACACCGCTCCCGTCGCGCAGTTCGTCGAGGGATGGCGCCAAACGCTGCAGGCGATGGACGCAGTCCACCACCAGATCACCAATCACGTGATCAGCCTCGACGGTGACGAGGCGACCTGCGCGGCCAACATGCAGGGCATACACGTGCTCGCCAACGCGTCGGGCGGTCCCATGTGGACGGTCGGCGGCCGCCACGACTACCAGCTCAAACGGACCCCGGGCGGCTGGCGGATCGCCGGACTGACCTTCACCCTCCAATGGGCGACTGGCAACATGAACGTCCTGACCCTCGCGATGGCTGGGGGACAATCCTGACTGCGCACACCGTTCGTGACCCTAATCGCTGGGCGGTGCTCGCCTTGGTCGGCATCGCGCAGCTGATGGTGGTGCTCGACGCCACGATCGTGACCGTCGCCTTGCCTTCGGCGCAGCGGGCGTTGCATTTCTCTAACGACAGTCGGCAGTGGGTCGTCACCGCGTACGCGTTGGCGTTCGGCAGCCTGCTGTTGGTCGGCGGCAAGGTGGGGGATCTGTTCGGCCGCAAGTGGGCGCTGATCGCCGGGTTGGTGGGTTTCTCGGCGGCGTCGGCGGTCGGGGGGCTGGCGCAGTCGTTCGACGTGCTCGTCGCCGCGCGGGCGACGCAGGGCGTGTTCGCCGCGCTGCTGGCACCCGCGGCGCTGTCGCTGTTGACGGTCACGTTCGCGGGGACCGCGGACTGGGCCAGGGCGTTCGGGATCTACGGTGCGGTCGCCGGCGGCGGCGGGGCGCTGGGGCTACTGCTCGGGGGTGTGCTGACGCAGGTGCTGTCGTGGCGGTGGTGCCTGTACGTCAATCTCGTGATCGCGGTGCCCACCACGCTCATGGCGTTGCGCCTGCTGGTCAACCACAGGCCCCCCGACCGCGCCCGGATCGACATTCCCGGCGTGCTCACCTGGACATTGGGGCTATTCGCGCTCGTGTTCGGCTTCTCCAACGCCGAGACGCACGGGTGGGGCGCCACAGCGACCATCGTCGCGCTCATCGCCAGCCCCGTGCTGCTGACCGCATTCGTGCTGATCGAGCGCCGCGTCGAGCACCCGTTACTGCCGTTGTACATCGTGTGGGATCGCGCCCGCGGCGGGGCGTTCACCGCGCTCCTGGTGACCGGGGCCGGGATCTTCGCGGTATTTCTGTTCCTCACCTACTTCCTGCAGCAGAACCTCGGCTTCTCGCCGCTCGAAACCGGCCTCGCGTTCCTGCCCCTGAGCGCCGTGCTGATCATCACCTCGACGACCGTCCAAACCCGCGTGATTCAGCGCACGGGCGTCAAACCGCTGGTCCTCCTCGGCATGGCGCTCGGGGTGGTCGGGATGCTTCTATTCACCCAGCTGACGCCCACCTCCACCTACGGCACCGGCGTCCTGCCCGGCCTGCTTGTCATCGGTGTCGGGATGGGCTGCATCTTCGCCCCGGCGTTCTCGGCCGGGACACTCGGCGTGGCGCCCACCGACGCGGGCATCGCGTCGGCCATGGTCAACACGTCCCAGCAGGTGGGCGGCTCGATCGGCACTTCGCTGCTCTCGACGATCTACGCCACCGCCGTCGCCAGCTACGTCGCGACCCACCTTCACGTCAGAGGCCTTGCCTCCGCCGCGCAGGTCCACGGCGAAACCACCGCGTTCTGGTGGGCTGCCGGGATCTTCGGCCTGGGCTTTCTGCTCGTGCTGCTGATCCTGCCCAGCCGCTGCGAAGCCCGCACGGCGACGACCGTGACCGCCCTGGCCCGACACGCGATCGGCAACTGCAACCAAGACGACTCGGCGCACGGCGCCGCCATCACAGACGGCGCGGGCTCCCCAGAGCCGGCCTTGGCGCCGTAGGACGGGCCGCCCACGTTTCAGTGCCAGATGTCCAGGGCGATCGAGCGCATCTGCTCGCTGAAGCAACCGTTGTCGGCGGTCTCGACGAGCAGTTGGCGGAGCTCGGCGTCGAACTGCTCGAGGCGATCGCCAAACAGATGAGGAGCCGCGCTGGAGAGCGAGTAGACCGACGAGGAGACCTCCTCGACGGTGCGATCGACCACCCGGCCGGGCACCTCGAAACGTGCCGGGCCGGTGAAACCAGCGGCCCGGTAGACGACCTCTTCGGGCTCGGAGCTGCCCGCTACGAGGACGCCCTGCCCAGCGCGCGGCTGCGGACCGAGGTAGCGGCGCACGAGCCGGGTGATCTGCTCGCGCGGAGGGCCTGGGTGCGCCAGCCGCGCATCGCTGGCAACGCCCTGATGGGTGGTGGCATGGACATGGACGGCGGCGCCGCCGGGTTCGAGCATGGCGCGTACCGCGGCGGTGACGCGACGGCGATCCATCCAGTGAAGGGACTGAGCGAAAGTCGCCACCCGCACCGGGGGCAGGCCCGCCGGCAACTCCTCGGCGCGTAGCCGCTGCCAGCTGACGTTTCGTACGTTCTGCTCCTCGGCCAGCCCGGCGGCTTCGGCCAGCATGTCGGCGTCGGCGTCAACGCCAATCGCCTCGGCGAAATGCGAAGCGAGCAGCAACGTCAACGACCCGGGGCCGCAGCCGACGTCGAGCAGTCGCCCGGACCCGTCCAGTGCGAGCTCGTCCACCAGCACCTCGACGAGCTCGACCGGGTAGGCCACCCGGCCCGTGGCATAGAAGCGAGCGCTGCCGCCGTACAGCGTCGGATCCCATGTCCAATCGGGTGAGGTCGCGGCGCTGATCTCCTCAGAGGTCACCCGCGCAGGATGCCACCGCGCGCACCGGCGCCGGCGCGTCTACCAGCCCGCGGCTCAATCCCCTGCAGACGTACCAATGGGCGATGCTGGGCTCGAACCAGCGACCTCCGCCTTGTCGAGACGGCGCTCTCCCAGCTGAGCTAATCGCCCGGGAGGCCATAAATGTACCTGGGGCTCGGGGGTCGGGGTCGACTCGCCACCGAGATGGGGGGTGAGGGCGGCGGCGCTGGTCGCGCGCCTCGGGGTCGCGCCGTTGCGACCCCGGAGCGGGTCGCGAAGCGCGCCGGACAACTAGCATCACGCCGCATGGAGCTCGAGCTTCCCGATGGCAACGTACTGACCCTTCCCGACGGCGCCACCGGGGCCGACGCCGCGGCGGCGATCGGCGCCGGCCTGGCGAGGGCGGCGCTGGCGGTCAAGGTCGACGGGGAGCTCCGCGACCTCTCCCGTCCGCTGCCCGAGAACCACAACGGCGGCCCCGCGAGGCTCGAGATCCTCACCGACCGCAGCGGCGATGAGGCGCTCAGCCTGATCCGCCACGACGCCGCGCACGTGCTGGCGGCGGCGGTGATCGAGCTGTATCCCGGCGTGAAGATCTCGATCGGGCCGCCGATCGAGAACGGCTTCTACTACGACTTCGACTTCCCCGAGGGGATCTCGCTGAACGAGGCTGACCTCGAGCCGATCGAGGCCAAGATGCGCGAGCACATCGCGGCCGACGAGCCGTTCGTCCGCGAGGACGTGCCCGCCGGCGAGGCGCTCGACCGCTTCCTCCGCGAGGCCCAGGATTACAAGGTCGAGCTGATCGAGGATCTGATCGAGAAGGACGGAGTCCCGACCGTCTCGCTGTACACCAACGGACCGTTCACCGACCTGTGCCGCGGTCCCCACGCTCCGTCGACCAAGCGGATCAAGGCGTTCAAGCTGCAGTCGGTCGCCGGCGCGTACTGGCGCGGCGATTCGAACCGGCCGATGCTGACGCGGATCTACGGGACCGCGTTCTTCTCGCAGAAGGATCTCGACGACTACCTCGAGCGCGTCGAGCAGGCGCGCGCGCGCGACCACCGCCGGCTGGGTCCCCAGCTGGGGCTGTTCAACTTCTCCGACGTCGCGCCCGGGATGGCGTTCTGGTTCCCGCCCGGGACCCAGGTGTTCAACTCGCTGGTCGGGCTAAGCCGCGAGATGGGTGGCCCGCGCGGCTACACGGAGGTCAAGACGCCGCAGCTGTACGACAGCTCGCTGTGGAAGACCTCAGGCCACTGGGACAAGTTCCGCGAGCACATGTTCATCACCGAGTCGGCGGACACGCCGATGGGCCTCAAGCCGATGAACTGCCCAGGCCACTGCCAGCTGTACGCGATGCAGCCACACTCGTACCGCGACCTGCCGATCCGCTACTCCGAGCCGGGACTCCTGCACCGCAACGAGCTCAGCGGCGCGCTCCACGGGCTGCTCCGGACACGAAACTTCGCCCAGGACGACGGCCACGTCTTCTGCGCCGAGGAGCAGGTCCAGGACGAAGTCGAGGCGTGTCTGGACTTCGCATTCGACACGTACAAGATCTTTGGCTTCGAGGTCCGGCTCGAGCTATCGACGCGCCCCGACGACCGTCTCGGCTCCGACGAGGTGTGGGACCGGGCCGAGGGGCACCTGATCCAGGTGCTTGACCGCAAGGGCCTGGCCTATGACATCAACCCCGGCGACGGCTCCTTCTACGGCCCCAAGATCGACCTGCACATGACCGATTCGCTCGGGCGCTCGTGGCAGATCGGGACGGTCCAGCTCGACTACAACATGCCGATGCGGTTCGGGCTCACCTACATCGGGGCCGACAACGCCGAGCATCAGCCGGCGCTGATCCATCGCGCGCTGATGGGGTCCTACGAGCGGTTCATCGCGATCCTGATCGAGCACTACGGCGGCGAGCTGCCGATCTGGTTGACGCCGGTGCAGGCGATCGTCCTGCCGATCTCCGATAAGCACCTTGACTACGCACGGACCGTCCGCGACCAGCTGCGCGGCGGCGGGCTCAAGGTCGAGCTCGACGAGCGGTCCGAGTCGGTGGGACGCAAGATTCGCGACGCCGAGATGCGCAAGATTCCTTACATGCTGATTGTGGGGGACCGCGAGCAGGAGGCCCAGCAGGTCGCGGTTCGCGAGCACCGCCGGGGCGACGAGGGGTCTGCGCCGGTCAGCGACTTCATCGCTCGAGTCCAAGAGCAGGTGAAAAGTCGCTCGAACCCCTAGATCCGCCGCTATACTCGCTCTCGTTGACCCAAGCGCCTCGTTACATAGGGCCCGTCACCGCTTGACGTTCCCCGCACCTCGCAGCTAGTGCCGGTCCCTCGAAAGTTCGATCGGCGTCCGCCCGAGCGGGACCAGACCCGGGTCAACGATCGCATTCGCGTGCCCGAAGTGCGCCTGATTGGCGATGACGGCAAGCAGATCGGGATCGTCAAGACGGCCGAGGCGCTGTCGTACGCCCAGGAGCGCGATCTGGACCTTGTCGAGGTCGCACCCGAGGCGCGGCCGCCGGTTTGTCGCGTGCTCGACTACTCCAAGTACAAGTACGAGCAGGCCCAGAAGCAGAAGGCCGCGCGCCGGCACCAGCAGCAGATCACGGTCCGCGAGATCAAGTTCCGCCCGAAGATCGCTCAGAACGACTACGACACGAAGAAGGGCCACGTGTCGCGCTTCCTCAAGAACAAGGACAAGGTCAAGATCACGATCATGTTCCGCGGGCGCGAGGTCACGCACCCCGAGCGCGGCACCGCGCTTCTCGACCGCCTCGCCGGCGAGCTGTCGGAGATCGGAGTCGTCGAGCAGTCACCGGTCCAGGACGGGCGCAATATGACGATGCTGCTCGCGCCGTCCAAGGCGGTGCTCGCGGGAGAGAAGGACAAGGCGGCCGACGGCAAGCAGGACCAGCCAACCGATGGCCATGAGCCCGTCGCCGCTTCCGAGCCGCCGGACACCTCGGACGGCGACCAGCCCGCCGCCGGCGATGAGCAGCCCGCCGCCGAAGAGCAGCCCGCCGCGAACGGAGAGCCGCCCGCGTCGAACGGAGAGCGGCCCGCGAACGAACAGCAGTCCGCGGACGAAGAGCAGTCCGAGGCGCTCGAGACCGAGCCCTCCACCGCCGCCTGACTCCACATCGCGCGAACTGAACCGGGCCGCCGCGCCGCTGCGCGTCACCGATCGGCTGCTCTGCTTTACTAGTCCGCACTTCCGATGCCGAAGATGAAGACCCATTCCGGCGCCAAGAAGCGCTTCAAGGTGACCGCCACCGGCAAGGTGCGCGGCCGCCGGGCGTTCTCGACCCACATCCTCGAGAAGAAGACGCCCAAGCGCAAGCGCCGCCAGGCGAAGCCGTCGTGGATCAGCGACCACGATGAGCCGCGGGTGAAGACGCTGCTCGGGGTCAAGCGGAGGCAGGGCGGATGACCCGCGTCAAGCGGTCGGTTCACGCGCGCAAGAAGCGGCGGGCGACGCTCGCGCTGACCAAGGGCTTCCGGGGCGACGCCAGCCGCCATTACCGGGTCGCCAAGGAGGCGCTGCTCAAGGCGGATCAGTACCGCTATCGCGACCGGCGCAACCGCAAGCGCGACTTCCGGCGGCTGTGGATCACCCGGATCAACGCTGCGGCGCGGCAGCACGACATGTCCTATTCGCAGTTCATGCACGGGCTCCAGCTCGCCGGCGTGGAGCTCGACCGCAAGATCCTCGCGGACATCGCCGTCCGCGACGCCGACACCTTCCGACGCTTTGCCGACCGCGCCCGTGAGGCGCTGGCGGCCGGCTGACGACACGCCGACCAACCAGCACCGCCACCCGGGCGCCGCTCCACAGGAGGGCGCCCTTTTTGTTCATGACCCCGATCACCAGCCCCCACAACGCAGAAGCTCAAGGAGATCCGCAAGCTCCGCCAGCGGCGCCGCTGGCGCGAGCGCGCTGGGCAGTTCGTCGCGGAGGGTGAGGATTTGTTGCAGTTCGGCCGACGCGAGCGGCTGGATCCCCATCGAGCGGTATGTGGCGGCGGGCAGCGGTCTCGCCGGGGTCGAGGTCGAGCCGGCGCTGCTGGCCAGCGCCTCGGGCCTGAGCTCCGGCACGCGGGCGCTGGCGGTGTACGAGGAGCGGTGGGCGCCGGCGCCGGCCGGGCCGCTGTGCGTGTACCTGCATGGCGTCCACGACCCGGGCAACGTCGGGGCCGTGCTGCGTTCGGCGCAGGCGTTCGGGGCGTCGTCGGTGGCGCTCGGCCCGGGCACCGCCGACCCGTACTCGCCCGAAGGCGGTGCGGGCGTCGATGGGCGCGGTGTTCGCCGTCCCGCTCGCGCGGGCCACGGTCGAAGCGCTGCCGGGCACTCAAGATCGCTCTCGTGGCCCGCGCCGGCGAGCCCCTCGACGAACTTTGGCGCTCCACTCTCGCCTACGACAGGTCCAGCGCCAAAGAAGCCACGCTTCTCGTCGGCTCCGAGCGTGACGGACTGCCGGACGAGGTCGTTGCGCGAGCGGACCACGTCGCCCACATCCCGATCGCCACCGACTCCCTGAACGCGGCGATGGCGGCGACGATCGCCCTCTACGAGCTGAGCCGTAGGATGGCGCGCGAATGACCGACCGAATCGAGCAGATTCGAGCCGAAGCCGAGCGACGCGATCGCCGCGGCGACCGACACCGCACGCGCCTCGAGAGCGTCCGGATCCAGTACCTCGGCCGCAAGGCCGAGCTGCCGAACCTGCTGCGGAACGTCGCCGAGCTGCCGCCCGCCGAGCGCGCCGCCACCGGCAAGGCCGCCAACGAGGCGCGCAAGGCGCTCGAGGCGGCCATCGAGCGAACGCGAGCAGCAGCTCGCCGCCGCCGAGCTCGATCAGCGGCTCGAGCGCGACCGCGTCGACGTCACGCTCCCCGGCGCGCCGGCGCCGGCGACCGGAAGCCTTCACCTGATCACCCAGACCAGGCGCGAGCTCGAGGACATCTTCATCGGCCTCGGCTTCAACGTCGCCGAGGGACCCGAGGTCGAGACCGTCTACTACAACTTCGACGCGCTCAACCACGCGCCGACGCACCCGTCGCGGCTGATGACCGACACCTTCTACGTCGAGCCGACGCCGGACATCTTCGACCCGAGCGCGCGGCTGCTGCGCGTCCACACCTCGCCGGTGCAGATCCGCGCGATGGAGCGCCAGCCCCCGCCGCTGTACATCGTCGTGCCGGGGCGCACGTACCGCCCGGACAACGACGCCACCCACACGCCGCAGTTCCACCAGCTCGAGGGGCTCGCGGTCGACACCGACATCACGCTCGGCGACCTTCAGGGGACGCTGCTGCGGTTCGCGCGCGCGTACTTCGGCGAGGACCGCGAGGTTCGCCTGCGGCCGCACTTCTTCCCGTTCACCGAGCCGAGCGTCGAGGTCGACGTGTCGTGCTTCAACTGCAAGCAGGGCGTGACCGCCGACGGTCAGCGCTGCCCGCTGTGCAAGGGCACGGCGTGGATCGAGATCCTCGGCTCCGGGATGGTCGACCCGAACGTGTTCGAGTCACGTACGCGAGTACGGATACGACCCGGAGCAAGTGCAGGGGTTCGCGTTCGGGATGGGGATCGAGCGGATCGCGATGCTCAAGCACGGCGTCCCGGACCTGCGGCTGCTCTACGACAACGACGTGCGCTTCCTGGAGCAGTTCGCCTGATGCGCGTTCCGGTCGATTGGCTGCACGAATACGTCGATCCCGATCTCGACACGCTCGCGCTCGCCGAGCGTCTGGCGCTGACCGGCACCGAGGTCGAGCGCGTCGAGCGCCACGGCGTGACCGCGCTCGAGAACTTCGTGATCGGCCGCGTGCTCGAGGCCGATCAGCACCCCAACGCCGACCGACTGCGAGTGTGCGTCGTCGACATCGGCGACGGCGAGCCGTCACAGATCGTGTGCGGCGCGCCGAACGTCGCCGCGGGGCAGACGGTGGCGGTGGCGAAGCCCGGCGCGGTGATGCCCGACGGGACCAAGCTCGGGAAGGCGAAGCTGCGCGGGATCGAGTCCAACGGAATGATCCTGGCCGAGGACGAGGTCGCGATCGGCACCGACCACGACGGGATCATGGTGCTCGAGCGCGACGGGCTCGAGCCCGGGATGCCGCTCAAGGACGTGCTCCCGATCGCCACCGACGTGCTCGTGCTCGAGATCACGCCGAACCGCCCCGACTGCCTCGCGATCTATGGAGTGGCGCGCGAGGTCCACGCCGCGACCGGCGCCCCGCTGGCGCCGGCGCCCTGGCGAGACGACCCGGGCGAGCCGGGGGAGATCGCCGGCGCGAAGGTCATCGTCGAGTGCCCCGACCTGTGCCCTCGTTTCACCGCGAGGGTGTTCGAGGACGTGAAGATCGGACCGAGCCCGCTGTGGCTGAAAGCGCGGCTGATGGCCGCCGGCCAGCGCCCGATCTCGAATGTCGTCGACATCACCAACTACGTGATGCTGCTGACCGGCCAGCCGCTGCACGCGTTCGACCTCGATCGAGTCGAGGGCGCGACGCTGACCGTCCGCCGGGCCCACGACGGCGAGCAGATCGAGACGCTTGACGGCCAGACGCGTACGCTCGACGACGACATGATGCTGATCGAGGACGCGGCGGGACCGACCTCGATCGCGGGCATCATGGGCGGCGCGCGCTCCGAAGTCGGCGCCGACACGACACGCGTGCTGATGGAGGCCGCGAACTGGGACGGGGCGAACATCCATCTAACGTCGCTGAAGCTCGGGCTGCGAAGCGAGGCATCGGGCCGGTTCGAGAAGGGCATACAGCCCGAGCAGGCGATGGAGGCGCAGGCGGTCGCGACCCGGCTGATGATCGAGCTTTGCGGGGCGCGGCTCGTGCCCGGCACGATCGACGTCGGAGGCGAGGGCCCGCCGCCGAAGACGATCGCGCTCCGTACGGCGCGCCTGCGACGGTTGCTGGGTGTCGACATTCCGCGCGAGCGGAGCGCCGAGATCCTCAAGGCGCTCGAGTTCAAGGCCGCGTCGGCGCCACGACGGCCTCGACGTGACCGTGCCGGCGTTCCGGCGCGCCGACGTCACCCGCGAGGTCGACCTGATCGAGGAGGTCGCGCGGATCGACGGCCTCGACAAGCTGCCCTCGACGCTGCCTTCGCGCCACGGCGTCTCGGGCCGGCTGACCGCCTCGCCAGCGGCTGCGCCGGCGCGCCGCCGACGCGCTCGCGGCCCAGGGCCTGCACGAGATCGTCGGATGGAGCTTCACCCATCCCGAGCTCGCCGACCGGCTCCGCCTCGGGCCCGACCACCCGCTGCGGCGCGAGGTGACGCTCGCCAACCCGCTCTCGACCGACCTGTCCGTGCTGCGCACGACGCTGCTCGGCTCGCTGCTCGACATCGCGCGCCACAACCGCGCCCGCGGCGCCGCCACCGTGCGCCTGTTCGAAGCGGGCGGGGTGTATCTGCCCACCGCTCCCGGACAGCTCCCGCGCGAGCCCTACCAGCTCGGCGCGGTGCTGACCGGCGCGGTGCGTCCCCCGGGCTGGCGCGAAGGCCATCCGCCGGCGGTCGACTTCTTCGCGGCCAAGGGAGTGCTCGAGGGCTTGCTGGACGGGCTCCGGACGGACTGGGGCCTCGAGGCCGCGCACGAGCCGTTCCTGCACCCGGGCCGCGCGGCGCGGATCATCGTCGCCGGCGCGGAGGCCGGCTGGATCGGCGAGGTCCACCCGCTCGTCGCAGCGCAGTGGGACCTGCGCGACACGGTTGCCGCGTTCGAGCTCGACCTCGACGCCGTGCCCGAGCCCCCGATCGCGCTCTACCGCGAGCTAACCGATTTCCCCGACGTGCGCGAGGACCTCGCGGTGGTCGTGTCCGACGGCGTCAGCCGCGGCCGAGCTGATCGCGGTCGTGCGCCGCGCCGGCGGCCCGCTGCTGGCCAGCGCCGAGGTGTTCGACGTCTACCGCGATCCCGAGCGGCTCGGCGAGGGCAACGTGTCGCTGGCGGTGGCGCTCACCTACCGGGCGCCCGACCGGACGCTGACCGACGAGGAGGTCGCGGAGCGCCGCGACGCGATCGCGAAGGCGGTCGCCGACGAGCTGGGGGGAGGATCCGTGCCTCATAGCGTGTCGGTGTTCGGCAGCGCCGGGTTCACTGGCGCGCTGACCGCGCGGCTGCTCTACAACCATCCGTCGCTCGAGCTCCGCGCGCTCACCGCGCGCAGCGACGTGGGGCGCAGGCTCGATGACCTGTACCCCCATCACCGTGTCCCGCTCGAGCTCGAGGAGCTCGACCTCGACCGCCACGCCGACGTCGACGCCGCGGTCGTCGCCTACCCACACGGCGCCGCCGCGCCGCTCGTCGCCGAGCTGCGCGCGCGGGGCGTGCGCGTCGTCGACCTGAGCGCCGACTTCCGGCTCCGCGACCCCGCGGTGTACGGACAGCTGGTACCGCGAGCACCAGGCGCCAGAGCTGCTCGACGAGGCGGTCTACGGCCTGCCCGAGCTCTACCGCGACGAGATCCGCGGCGCCTCGCTCGTCGCGAACCCGGGCTGCTACCCGACCGCGTCGCTGCTCGCGCTCGCGCCGCTGGCGCGAGCCGGGGTGATCGAGGACGTCGTCATCGACGCCAAGTCCGGAGTCTCGGGGGCGGGACGGGCCGCGACCGACAAGACCCACTTCGTCACCGTCGACGAGAACCTGAACGCGTACGGCGTCCCGCGGCACCGCCACATCCCCGAGATCGAGCAGGAGCTCGCGGTATTGGATCCCGCTCACCCCGACGTCCGGATCACGTTCATCCCGCACCTCGTGCCGCTCGACCAGGGTGAGCTCGTGAGCTGCTACGTGACTCCGTCCGAGGCGATCGACGACGTCGGAAGCCTCGAGGCGTTGTACGCCGAGGCTTATGCGGACGAGCCGTTCGTCGAGCTTGCGAGCGCGCCGCCCGGCGTCCGCGACGTCCGCGAGACGAACATCTGCCGCATCTCGGTGCACCGCGACGAGCGCACTGGACGCGTGATCGTGTTCGGCGTGATCGACAACCTGTGGAAGGGCGCCGCCTCGCAGGCGGTGCAGAACCTGAACCTGATGCTCGGCCTGCCCGAGGACGAGGGGATCGGCGTGACCGCGCCGGCGGAACGGAGGGCGGTGCGGTGACCACCACGGACTCGTTCTTCCGGTCGCGCTGGGTCGAGGTCCCCGGCAACGTCACAGAGCCCGGTGGCGGGCTGCCGCAGCGGGTTCAGGGCGGCAGGCGTGGCGTGCGGGATCAAACCGAGCGGGGCCGCCGACCTCGGCCTGCTCGTCTCGGACGCGCCGGCGACGACCAGCGCGGCGCGCTTCACGAGCTCCGGGACGCAGTCGGCGCCGGTGCTGCTGTGCCGCGAGCGCGTCGATCTGACCGGGATCCGCGCGGTCGTGGTCAACTCCGGCAACGCGAACGCCGCCACCGGGCGTCCGGGGTTCGAGAACGCGGCCAAGATGCAGGGCGCCGCCGCACTTGCGAGCCGCTGCACCGAGGGCGCGGTGGCGGTCGCCTCGACCGGCGTGATCGGCGTGCCGCTCCCGATCAGCTCGGTGATGACGGGGATCGTGCGCGCGACGCACGCGCTCCGCCCGGACGGCGAGGTCGACTTCGCGCAGCGCGATCCGCACCACCGACATTCTCGACAAGCACGCCTGCCTCGACGTCACCGTCGGCGGCGGAACCGTCCGCCTGACCGCGCAGGCCAAGGGCGCCGGGATGATCTCGCCGAGCTTCGCGACGCTGCTGTGCTTTGTCCAGACCGACGCCGTGTTGTCGGCCGAGACCTGCGACCTGCTGCTCGGGGTGACCGTCAGGCGCTCGTTCGAGCGCATCAGCGTGGACGGCCAGCTGTCGACCAGCGACACCGTGATCCTCCAGGCCAGCGGCGAGTCGGGCGTCGCGATCGAGCCCGAGACCGAGGACGAGGTCCAGTTCGGCGAGGCGCTCGACGCTGTGCTCAGGCAGCTGGCGCTGAACATCGTGCGCGACGGAGAGGGAGCGCGCCGAGTCGGCCGCGTCGTCGTTCGCGGCGGCGACGGCGAGGCGGTGAACAAGGTCGCGCGCGCCGTCGCGGACTCGCCGCTGGTCAAGACCGCGCTGTACGGCGGCGACCCCAACTGGGGGCGGATCGTCCAGGCGGTCGGGATGGCGATGCCGGGGACCGCGCCGCTCGCCGTCGGCATCGCGATCGAGGGCATTCCGGTGTGCACGCGCGGCCAGTACGTGCCGCACGACGAGGACGCCCTCAAGGCGGCGGTGCAGCGGGACGAGGTCGAGTACGAGATCGACCTCCCCGGGGAGGGCACCGAGGTCGAGCGGTACTTCTCCGACTTGGGTCATGAGTACGTGACGCTAAATGCCGAGTACACGACCTAGCCACAACCACGCCGACCATCGACGAACGCAGCCTGCGCGACGTCGGCACGCTGCTCGAGGCGCTGCCGTACATCCGCGAGTTCCACGGCAAGACCGTCGTGATCAAGTACGGCGGCGCGGCGATGATCGATGACGCGCTCAAGGAGGACTTCGCGCGGGACGTCGTGCTGCTCAAGTACGTCGGGATGAACCCGGTGATCGTGCACGGCGGCGGCCCGGAGATCACCAGCTACATGCGGCGCCTGCACCTTCCCGTGAAGTTCGTCGACGGCCTGCGCGTATCCGACCGCGAGACCGTCGAGGTCGCGAAGATGGTGCTGGTCGGCAAGGTCAACAAGGACATCGTGCTGTTGATCAACCGCCACGGCCAGCCGGCGATCGGCCTGTGCGGGGACGACGGGCTGCTGTTCCGCGCCAAGCGCAGGACCGCGCCGAGCGGTCAGGACATCGGGTTCGTCGGCGCGATCGAGCGCGTCGACGTCAACGTGCTGACCCACGTCGCGCAGGACTACATCCCGGTGGTCGCGAGCGTCGGCGCCGACCGCGAGGGCAACTCGTACAACATCAACGCCGACGAGGCCGCCGGCGCCGTGGCCCGCGCGCTGACCGCGTACAAGCTGATGTTCCTGACGGACGTTCCCGGCTGGCTGCGGGACCCCGAGGATCCTGGGAGCGTCGTATCGGAGGCGGGCGCGGATGCCGTGCAGGAGGCGCTCGCCACCGTCGGTGGCGGGATGCGGCCGAAGCTCCAGGCCTGCGTCGACGCGATCCAGGGCGGCGTCTCGTTCGCCCACATCGTCGACGGCCGGGTTCCCCACTCGCTGCTGCTCGAGCTGTTCACGAACGCCGGCCAGGGCACGAAGATCAGGCCGGCGGTATGAGCCTCGCCGAGCTCCAGAGCCTCGAGCGCGACTACGCGATCCCGACGTACGTCCGCAGCCCCGTGCAGTTCGTCCGCGGCTCGGGCGCCTGCCTGTGGGACGCCGACGGCAACGAGTACCTGGACTTCCTCGCCGGTATCTCGGTGCTGAACGTCGGGCACTGCCATCCGCGGGTGGTCGAGGCCGTGCGCGACCAGGCCGGCCGCCTCTCGCACGTCAGCAACCTCTACTACACCGAGCCGGCGATGAAGCTGTCGGCAGCGCTGTCGCAGAGCTCGCTGGGCGGCAAGGTGTTCCTGTGCAACTCGGGGGCCGAGGCGAACGAAGCGGCGATCAAGCTCGCGCGACGCGCGCGGCCGGGCGGGAACGTGGTCGTCCTCGAGGGCGCGTTTCACGGCCGCACCTACGGCGCGCTGTCCGCCACCCCTCAGGAGACAAAGCAGGCTCCGTTCGCGCCGCTCGTTCCCGGGTTCGTGGTCGTGCCGCGCGACCCCGGCGCGCTCGCGGCGGCGGTCGACGAGGGCACCGCGGCGGTGCTGCTCGAGCCGATCCAGGGGGAGACCGGCATCCACGTCCTGTCCGAAGACCTGCTGCTGGCCGCGCGCGAGGCGTGCGACCGGACCGGCGCCGCCCTCCTGTTCGACGAGATCCAGACCGGAATGGGACGGACCGGAACGCTGTGGGCCTACGAGCAGACCGACGTGGTTCCGGACGCGCTGACCACCGCCAAGGCCCTCGGCGGCGGGCTGCCGATCGGCGCGCTCGTCACCGGCCCGCGGCTTGCAGACACGCTGCGCCCGGGCGATCACGGCTCGACGTTCGCCGGCGGGCCCGTGGTGGCGTCAGCTGCCCTCGTCGCGCTCGAGATCTGCTCCGATCCCGAGCTGCTCGCGAGGGTGCGCGCCGCCGGCGAGCGGCTGGCTGCCGGGCTTGCGACGCTGCCGTACGTGACGGCCGTCCGCGGGCGGGGACTGATGCTGGCGATCGACGTGGATTCGGATCCCGCCCACCCCATCGATGCCGCCGAGCTCGCCAGGCGCGCGTTGCTCGAGCAGCGCCTCGTCGTCAACGCGACCGGCCCGGCCACGATCCGCCTCGAGCCGCCGTTGATCGTCTCCGACGATCAGCTCGACGAGGCCGTGGCCCGGCTGGGGGCTCTGGCGCCGTGACCGCCGGCTCGGAGATGCTGCTGCCGGACGAGATGACGCTGCGCGGCGCCGGCGAGGCGCTCGCGGCCCGTCTGGAGGTACAGGACGGCGTCCGGTACGAGCGCGACCGCACCTACTACGACACGTTCGACGGGCTGCTGCGCGACGCCGGGCTGATGCTCACGCACGTCGACGGCTCGCTGTCGCTGGTCGAGCAGGACTCGGGGCACGTCCGGGCCTCGTTGCCGATGCCGGCGCCGGCCAAGCCGCTGTTCGCCCGCGAGCTGCCGACGGGACCGCTGCGCGACACCCTGCTCCCGGTCACCGACGTGCGCGTGCTGCTGCCGCTCGTTCAGCTGCACAGCCGCGAGCGCCTGCTGTCGGTGCTCGACGGCGAGCGCAAGACGGTCGTCCGGCTGGCGCTCGAGGAGACCTCGCTGATCCGTCCGGACGGCTCGGACACGGTGACTGCGGCCGCGTCTGCGGATCACCGGTATCCGCGGCTACGACAAGGATCTGCACCGGGTGCAGGAGGCACTCGTCGACGAGCTCGGCTTCAAGCCCGCCGACCAGCCGCTCATCGACGAGGCCGTCAGGGCCGCGGGGGGCGTGCCCGGCGGCCTCCCGACCAAGGTGGCCGTGCCGCTCCAGCCCGATCAGCGCGCCGACAGCGCCGCCGCCGTCGTGCTTCGCGGGATGCTCGAGGTGATCGAGGCGAACCTCGACGGCGCGATCGCCGACCTCGACAGCGAGTTCCTGCACGATCTGCGCGTGTCGGTGCGCCGCTCGCGCGCGGTGCAGCGCGAGCTCAAGAGGGTGTTCCCGCCCGACGAGCTCGCGCACTACCGCGCGGAGTTCCGCTGGCTCCAACAGGCGACCGGCGACGTCCGCGACCTCGACGTGCACGTGCTCGAGTTCGACGACATGCGCGCGCTCGTGCCGGAGGCGATGCGGGACGACCTCGATCCGCTCCTGCGCGTCCTGCGCGCGCGGCGGGTCAAGGCGCGCCGGGCGCTCGTCAGGGCGCTGCGTTCCAAGCGGGCCACGACGCTGCTGTCGGACTGGGGCGCGTTCCTCGACGGGCTGGAGGCGACCTCAGAGGACGAGCGCCCCGACGCCGCGAGGCCGATCGGCGAGGTCTCCGGCGAGCGGATCCGCAAGGTCTACCGGCGGATGTTGAAGATGGGCGGCGCGATCGAGCCCTCGAGCCCTGCCGAGGCCTACCACGAGCTGCGAAAGAAGGGCAAGGAGCTGCGCTATCTGCTCGAGCTGTTCGGTGTGGCGCTCTACCCGGAGGAGGTGGTCAAGCCGATGATCAAGACGCTCAAGGGCCTCCAGGACGTGCTCGGCCGCCACCAGGACCGCGAGGTGCAGATCGCGTTGCTGCGGTCGCTCGCGCCCGAGGTCGGAGCGGCCGCGGGCGGGGAGGCCGCGCTGATGGCGATCGGAGCGCTGGTGGCGCGGCTCGGCGAGGACGAGCGCGCCGCGCGCGGCGAGTTCGCCGGCCGGTTCGCCGAGTTTGCCTCAGACGAACAGCGGGGCGTCGTCAAGGAGACATTCGAATGAGCACCTCGGACTTCGGCCATCTACCCACGACGACCTACGAGGCCGACCCGTCGCAGGTCCACCGCGTGCTGCTCCTGTACAGCGGCGGGCTCGACACGAGCGTGATGCTCAAGTGGATCCAGGAGCAGTACCAGGCCGAGGTGGTGGCGCTGACCGTCAACCTGGGTCAGCCGGGCGAGGACTACGAGGTAATCCGCGGCAAAGCTCTGAACCTCGGTGCGCTCGACTGCCACGTGGTCGACGCGCGAGAGGAGTTCGCGCACGAGTACATCGTGCCGGCGATCAAGGCCAACGGGACCTACGGCCTCGGCTACCCGCTGTTCACCGCGCTCGGCCGGCCGCTGATCGCGAAGCTCGCGGTGCAGTACGCGCGTGAGAGCGGTTGCGACACGATCGCCCACGGCTGCACGGGCAAGGGCAACGACCAGGTCCGGATCGACGCGACGGTCGCGACGCTCGGCCCCGAGCTCAAGGTGATCGCCCCGGTCCGCGGCTGGCGGATGGGCCGCGAGGAGGAGGTCGCGTACGCCCGGGATCACGGGATCCCGGTCAAGGGCGGCACCGAGATCGCCCCGTACTCGATCGACGACAACCTGTGGGGTCGCTCGAGCGAGGGCCGGTGGATCGAGCACCTCGACCACGCGCCCGAGGACGACGTGTTCCAGCTCGTCACCCGGCCCGAGGAGGCGCCCGACGAGGCCGAGGTCGTGACCGTCGAGTTCGAGCGGGGCGTGCCGGTGGCGCTGAACGGCGAGCGGCTGGGCCTGGTCGATCTGCTCGAGCGCGCGGGGGAGATCGGCGCCCGCCACGGGGTTGGGATCGTCGACCACATCGAGGACCGGATCGTCGGACTCAAGGTCCGCGACATCTACGAGGTGCCCGCCGCGACGATCGTGCTGCTCGCCCACCAGGAGCTCGAGAAGCTCGTCGGCACGATCCACCAGAACCAGCTCAAGCCGATGCTCGACCAGCGGTGGGCGTACCTCGTGTACGCCGGCCTGTGGTGGGATCCGCTCCGCGGCGACCTCGACGCGTACATGGACGCCGCCAACTCGCAGGTGACCGGCACGATCGGAATCAAGCTGTACAAGGGCTCGGCCCGGGCGGTCACGCGCTCGTCGCCGCACGCGGTCTACGACGAGCAGCTGGCGTCGTTCGCCCAGTCCGGCGGCCTGTTCGCGCAGGCCGCCTCGCCCGGGTTCATCGAGCTGTGGTCGCTGCAGTCGCGGATGGCGTGGCGCCTGCGTCACGGTCAGGAGGATTGAGCCGCTAACCCTCGGGTAGCTTCATCTCCATGGGTTACAAGATTCTTGGATATGCGGTCTGGCAGGGCGCCAAGTGGTACATCCGGCTCCGCGCCCCGCACGGCCCTCCGAAGCTGGCGCTGGCCGGGATCGCCGGCGCAGCGCTCGCCGGTGGCCTGCTCGTCGCCCAGCGCCGAGCCGCGACCGACTCGATCGGGTAGCGCCCGGTCGGTAAGTTCGTCCGCTCGCGGCCGTACCGTCTCGGCCGATGAGCGATCTGCCGTCCGCGCTTGGGATCGAAGCGGTGGAGTTGGTGGCCGAGGGCGGCCGCAGCGTCACCGTTCGCGTGACCGGCCGCTGGCGGCGCCGGCGCCCCGAGTTGCGCGGTCAGGCGATGCTCGTGGTCGAGACCGGTATCGGTCCGTCAGCGCTTCGTGGCGATGCCCGAGCCGCCGTCGCTGACCGGCGCGGCGCCGGGCACGTGGCGGATGAGCTTCACGGTGCCCGCGGAGCTCGCGCCGCAGCTGCCGGGCAAGACCTTCCTGCAGCTCGGGGCGGTGATGGTGCCGCTCCCGATCGGCGAGGTCCCGGCCCTCGCGGAGGTGACGCACCGGCGGCCGAGGCCCCGGAGGCGGTGCGGAGGGCCGGCCGGGCGGAGCTTCTCGAGGCCCGCCTGCTCCGCAGCTCCGAGATCGCGGCGGAGAGCGCCCGCCGGCGCGAGGCCGAGGCGGACGGCGGCGGTGGCCGAGTTGCGCTCCCGGGTCGAGCAGATCGAGAACGAGCTCGACGGCGCGCGAGCCGAGTCCGACCGGCTGCGGGACGTGATCTCAGAGCGCGAGCGCCAGCTGCGGAGCTCCGAGCAGCAGGCCTATGCCGAGCGCGCGCTCCGCAGCGAGGTCGAGCAGGCGCTGGCCGCGAAGACGCGGGTGACCGGTCACGACCTCAGAGTTCTGCACGACCACGTGGCCGACCTCGAGCGCGACCTCGCGCGGATGCGGCGGACGGTCGACGAGGCCCAGCACCTGGCCGCCGCGGCCGATGCCGCGCGCGCCGACGCCGAGCGCCGGCTGGCGCAGCGACCCCTGCCGGCGGTCGCCGAGCCGATGCCGCAGCGCGCGGCGGCTCCGAACGTCGACGGGGCCAGAGCTCGCCTGATCGCCGCCGAGCTCGAGCGCGCCACCGCCGTGCCGGCACCCTCACCCGCGCCGGCGCCGGCGATCGTGCCGGTCCGCGACGTCGACCGGGTCGCGCTCGGACTCGAGCGGGCGATGGTCGACCGTCGTCCTGGCCGCTCGGACGCCGAGCTGCGCGTGGTGGCACTCGAGCGCGAGCTGATCGACGCCCGCCGCGAGCTCGAGCGTCAACGGCTCCTATGCGAACGCGCCTACGACGCGATCGCCCGGGTTCGTGGCGAGCTCGCCCAGATCGGCGCCGCTGTTCCGCCCGAGCCGGCGGCCCGAGCGGCCGCGCCGTCCGAGCCCGGCAGGCCGAGAAGCTGAGCGCTGCGCTCGCGCGCCTCCGCGAGGGGACGCCGCCGGCGCCGGCCGCGGAGCCTGCGGCAACGCCGGCGGCGCCCCAGAGCGATTCGACGCGCCCCGAGCGACCGGCCAAGCCGTGGCTGCGCAAGGCATTCCGGACGCTTGCCGACCGGGACCCGTCCTCCGCCGGGCGGCTCCTGCTCGCGCTGCTCCCCGCTCAGCGCGCCGCGGACCCGCGTCCGGTCGCCTACGACCTCGTTCTCGGCGACCTGGCGACGGCGCGGGTCACCGTGTCGAGCGCCACCGCGCAGGTCGACCTCGGCGACACGCCGCGGCCGCTGTACGAGGTCGACTTCCAGCTCGTAGGGGACCTCGCGAGCATCGCCCGGCTGCTGGCGGCGGGGCCGGTGCGGCGTCGGCTCGGCCGACTGGCGTTGCGACACCCGGTGGGGCGGATTCGGGGTGACCGCAGCCGGTTCCCCGCGGTCGAGCACCTGATCGATGCCCCGCTGACCCTCGGCCAGCTGCACGCCGCCGGCGTGCGGCTCGATCCGGTGCTGGCGCTGACGCTCGCCGGCGCTGATGATCGAGCCCGAGTGGACGGCCGGTGAGCGGTTCACGATCGCCCACCGGGAGCCGTCGCTGCCGTCGCCCGACGCCTACCTGCAGGTTCGGGACGGTAAGCCGGCGCTGCCCTCCGCCGAGCCTCCTTACGGCCCGCTCGCGAGCGTCCTCGTGTGCGCCGGAGACGAGGTCCTCGATGCGCTCGCCGGAGCGACGCCGGCGCAGGTTGAGGGCGAGGCGCGCCCGCTCGCGCTGGTCCGGCAGTGGCTCGAACGCGCACAATCCGGCTAAAAACCGGGGCCGAGCGGCATCCGTCTGAGCGGCCGCATATGCTCGGACAACAGACTCCGTCTGTCCCGAACCGCGAGTCCCGAGCCCTCGATTGACCTCATCTCCCTGCGCCCATCTGCACGTCCACAGCGAGTATTCGCTGCTCGACGGAGCGTGCAAGATCGAGGCCCTGGTCGAGCGCGCCGCGTCGTTCGATCAGCCGGCGGTCGGCCTCACCGACCACGGCGTGATGAACGGTGCGGTCGAGCTGTTCACGGCCGCCCGCAAGCACGGCATCAAGCCGATCCTGGGTTGCGAGGCCTACGTCGTCGACGACCACGAGCGCCGCGCGCCCGGGCCGGCTCGATCGGTTCCACCTGACGCTGCTCGCGGCCACCCCGACCGGCTACCGCAACCTGGTCAAGCTGTGCTCGGCCGGCTTCCTCGACGGCTACCAGCGGGGCAAGCCGTCGGTCGATCTCGGCCAGCTCGCCGCGCACGCCGAGGGTGTGATCGCGCTCACCGGGTGCCTGCAGTCGCGCTTCTGCCAGCACCTGCTCGAGGGCCGGATCCCGCAGGCCCGGGCCCACGCCGACGAGCTGATCCAGGCGTTCGGATCGGACAACGTGTACTTCGAGGTGCAGAAGAACGGCCTGGCCGCGCAGGACCAGGCCAACGATGGGATCGTCAAGATCGCTCGCGAGCTCGGGCGGCCGCTGGTCGGTACGGGCGACGTCCACTACCTCAAGCGCGAGGACTACGGCAACCACGCGGCGCTGCTGTGCGTGCAGACGAAGTCGACGCTCGACCAGCCGAAGATCAGCTTCGACACGAACGAGTTCTATCTGCGCTCCAACGACGAGATGGCCCAGGCGTTCGCGGAGTGGCCCGAGGCGATCGCGACCACGCTCGAGATCGCCGAGCGCTGCGACGTGGAGCTCGAGCTCGGCCGCCAGCTGATCCCTCGCTACCCGACCCCCAACGGCGAGGGCGAGGCCGAGTACCTGCGCGCCCGGGTGCTGGAGGGACTGCGGGAGCGCTACGGCGACCCCACCCCGGCCGAGGCGCTCGAGCGGGCCGACTACGAGCTCGGCGTGATCGAACGGATGGGCTTCAGCGGCTACTTCCTGATCGTGTGGGACTTCGTCAAGTACGCCAAGGACTCGGGGATCGCGGTCGGGCCGGGCCGCGGCTCGGCCGCGGGGTCGCTGGTCGCGTACTCGCTGCAGATCACCGACGTCGATCCGCTCCGCTACGGATTGCTGTTCGAGCGCTTCCTCAACCCCGAGCGCGTGTCGATGCCGGACATCGACATCGACTTCTCGGTGCGCGGCCGCGACCGGGTGATCCGGTACGTGACCGAGAAGTACGGCAAGGAGTCGGTGGCGCAGATCGTCACGTTCGGCAAGATGTTCCCCCGCGCGGCCACGCGCGACGCGGCGCGCGTGCTCGGCTACGACTACGGCGCCGGCGACCGGCTGGCCAAGCTGATCCCCGATCCGATCATGGGCCGCCCGCCGAGCTTCGAGGACTGCCTGGCGCCCGGGCAGCCGCTGCGCGCCGAGGTCGACCGCGACCCGATCGCCAAGCAGATCGTCGAGGTCGCCCAGGGACTCGAGGGGATCGTCCGCAACTCCTCGATCCACGCCGCCGCCGTGGTGATCGCCGACCGCCCGCTGACCGACATCGTCCCGCTCCAGATCGCCGATGCCGGCAGCGACGAGAACGGCGAGCGCGTGTTCCGCACCGTCACCCAGTTCTCGATGAAGCCGGTCGAGCAGCTCGGGCTGCTGAAGATGGACTTCCTCGGCCTGCGCAACCTCGACGTGATCGAGGACGCGCTCGACATCATCGAGCGCTCGACGGGCGAGCGTCCGGACATGGCCACGCTCCCGCTCGACGACGCGCCGACGTACGAGATGATGGCCCGCGGCGACTCGGTCGGGGTGTTCCAGTTCGAGTCCGAGGGGATGCGTGAGGCGCTCAAGAAGGTCAGGCCGACGGAGTTCGACGACCTCGTCGCGCTCAACGCGCTGTACCGGCCGGGCGCGATGGACCAAATCCCCACGTATGCGCGCGGCAAGCACAACCCCGACTCGATCTCCTACCCGGACGACCGGCTGCGATCGATCCTGGAGACGACCAAGGGCGTGATCCTCTACCAGGAGCAGGCGATGCAGATCGCCAAGGACCTGGCCGGCTTCAGCGGCGCCAAGGCCGACGACCTGCGCAAGGCGATCGGCAAGAAGAACCGCGAGGCGATGGCCAAGCTCAAGCCCGAGTTCGTGGCCGGCTGCCGGGCCTCGGCCACCAGCGAGCAGGTGACCGAGTGGCTGTGGACGACGAACGAGCGCTCGGCGGACTACAGCTTCAACCGCTCGCACGCCGCGTGCTACGCCCTGATCGCCTACCGCACCGCGTGGCTGAAGGCCAACTATCCGGCCGAGTACATGGCGGCGCTGATCTCCTCGGTCATGGACACCAAGGACAAGGTCCCGTTCTTCGTCTCCCAGGCCGAGCAGATGGGGATCTCGATCCTCCCGCCGGACGTCAACCTCTCAGACCACGAGTTCGTCGTCGTCGACGGCGAACATCCGCTTCGGGCTCGACGCGGTCAAGGGCGTCGGCTACCAGGCGGTCGAGGCGATCAAGCGCGCCCGGGGCGACTACGACCGCAACGATGCAGATCCCGATCCATCCCGCCCCCGCCAAACCCTTCCTCAACCTGTTCGACTTCTGCTCGCGGGTCGACAGCCGCGCGGTCAACAAGAAGGCGATCGAGGCGCTGATCAAGTGCGGCGCGTTCGGATCGACCGGCGCCACCCGCAAGGGGATGCTGATGATGCTCGAGCAGGCCCAGGGCGCGGGCCAGAAGGCCCAACAGGACGCGCAGATCGGGCAGGGCTCGATCTTCGACGACTTGGACGACCCGGCTGCCGGCGCCGGCCCCGGCAGCGACGGCAGTGGGTTCGTGACCCCGAGCCACGCCCCGATTCCCGCGATCGAGTTCGAGCGCGCCGAGCTGCTCGCGGCCGAGAAGGAGTCGATCGGGCTGTTCATCTCCGCCCACCCGCTCAAGGAGGTCAGCGCCGCGCTCAACGCCCGCGTCGAGTGCCCGCTGTCGGACCTCGCGCGCCAAGCGCGACGGCGACTGGGTCCTGGTCGGCGGCATGATCACCGAGACCAAGAAGATCCGGACCAAGAAGGGCGACCCGATGATGTTCGCGACGCTCGACGACCTCGAGGCCTCGGTCGAGCTGCTCGTGTTCGGAAACGCGCTTCGGCCGCCGGCGAGGCGCTCGTCGCCGACTCGATCGTGCTCGTCCGCGGGCGCGTCGACCACAAGGATCGCGAGAAGACGTGCATCGTCGTCCAGCAGATCGAGCCCTTTCGGCCCGACCGCCGAGGAGGTGAACGAGGCTCGAGGAGGCCGAGGCCAGGCAGCCGCGCCACTCCGAGCGCGCTGCGGCTCCGCCTCGACGCCACCGCGCTGGCAGCGTCCGTGCTCGGGAGCTCAAGGACGTGCTCGCCGGCTTCCCGGGCGAGTCCGAGGTGGTGATCGAGCTGAGCACCTCGGTCGGCGAGCGCCGGCTGAAGCTCGGCCCCGACTTCCGGGTCGCCCACAGCGCGAGCCTGCACGCCGAGCTCGACGCGCTGCTCGGCGCACGCGATCCTGGCCGACGGCGACATCGAGGCCGACAACGTGAGCGCTGGAGAGCGAGCGCCGCCGCGCGCCGCAGCCGTGTCCTGATCGCCACCTATTGATCCCCTTTTCCGAACGCCACTTGCTTTGACCAACCGCGCGTCAGGGAAGCTTCCCGGCGTGCTCGGCCTGCCGGACGGCATCACGACCTGTCTGTTCGACCTCGACGGCGTCCTGACTCAGACGGCAACGCTCCACGCGAAGGCGTGGAAGCAGATGTTCGACGAGTTCCTGCGTACCTGGTATGAGCGGGCCGGCGAGCCGTTTCGCGAGTTCGTGCTCCCCGACGACTACGAGAGAGTACGTCGACGGCAAGCCGCGCGGCGACGGGGTGCGCTCGTTCCTGAAGTCGCGGGGCATCGAGCTCCCGCTCGGCTCAGCGGACGACTCGCCTGACGCTGACACGATCTACGGGCTCGGCCTGCGCAAGAACGATCTGGTGCTGAGGCTGATCCGCGACGAGGGCGTCGAGCCGTACGACGGCTCGGTCCGGTTCGTCGAGGCGGTCCGGGACAAGGGGCTTCGTCGGGCCGTGGTGTCCTCGAGCGAGAACTGCAAGGACGTGCTCGCAGGCGGCCGGCATCGAGGACCTGTTCGAGGTGCGAATCGACGGCGATCGTCGCCGCGCGCGATCACCTCGCCGGCAAGCCGGCGCCGGACACGTTCCTGGCGGCGGCCCGGGAGCTCGGCGCCGAGCCGGCGCAGGCGGCGGTGTTCGAGGACGCGGAGGCCGGCGTCGCAGGCCGGTCGCGCGGGGCACTTCGGCTGGGTCGTCGGGGTCGACCGCACCGGCCACGCCCGGGCGCTGCACGCGCACGGGGCGGACGTCGTCGTGGAGGACCTCGCCGAGCTGCTGGAGCGGCCGTGATCGGTCCGGATGTGTTCTCGGTCGAGCCGTGGTCGATCTGCGAGCGTGAGCTCCATCTCGACCTGCTGGCGGAGACCGAGTCGATCTTCGCCCTCTCCAACGGCCACATCGGCCTGCGCGGGAACCTCGACGAGGGCGAGCCCTCCGGGTCGCCCGGGACGTTCCTGAACAGCTTCTACGAGGTCCGCCCGCTGCCCTATGCCGAGTCCGCGTATGGCAACCCCGAGGCGGGGCAGACGATGATCAACGTCACCAACGGCAAGGTGTTCCGCTTGCTGGTCGACGACGAGCCATTCGACGTCCGCTACGGGAAGCTCGTCCGCCACAGCGGACGCTCGACCTCCGCGACGGGGTCCTGCGGCGGGAGGCCGAGTGGATCTCGCCGGCCGGGCAGGCCGTCCGCGTGCGCTCGACCCGGATGGTGTCGTTCGTCCAGCGGTCGATCGCCGCGATCCTGTTCGAGGTCGAGCCGGTAAGCGCTTCGGCGCGGATCGGGCTGCAGTCCGAATTGGTCGCGAACGAGCCGGTCGCCGCCGAGTCGACCGACCCCCGCACGGCCGCGGCCCTGTCGGCCCCGCTCATCGCCGAGGATCATGCGCACAACGCGCTCCGCGTCAGCCTCGTTCACCGCACGCGCCTGAGCGGCCTGCGGGTGGCCGCCGGGATGGATCACATCATCGACGGGCCCGAGGGCACCGTGACCGCGGCCGAGAGCCAGCCCGATCTCGGCCGGCTGACCGTGAGCACGGAGCTCAAGCAGGGCGAGAAGCTGCGGATCGTCAAGTTGCTCGGCTACGGTTGGTCCAGTCAAAGATCGCTGCCTTCGCTGCGCGACCAGGTCCACCTCGCGCTCGCCGCGGCCCGCCGAACGGGCTGGGAGGGCTTGCTCAAGGGGCAGCGTGAGTACCTCGCGGGCATCTGGGACCGTGCGGACATCCAGCTCGACGGCGACTCCGCGCTCCAGCAGGCGGTGCGGTTCGCACTGTTTCACGTCGTCCAGGCGGCCGCTCGAGCCGAGCTCCGCGCGATCCCGGCCAAGGGACTGACCGGTAGCGGCTACGACGGTCACACGTTCTGGGACATGGACGCATACACGTTGCCGGTGCTCACGTACGTCGACCCGCGCGCGGCGCGCGACGCGATCCTCTGGCGCCACTCCACGCTCGACCTCGCCGGAGCCCGCGCCCGCGAGCTCGGGCTCAAAGGGGTGACGTTCCCGTGGCGCACGATCCGCGGTCAGGAGTGCTCGGGCTACTGGCCGGCGGGCACGGCCGCGTTCCACATCAACGCCGACGTCGCCGACGCGGCCCGCCGGTACATCGCGGCGACCGGCGACGACGAGTTCGAGGCCGGACCCGGGTTGGACCTGTTGGTCTCGACCGCCCGGCTGTGGCGCTCGCTCGGCCACCACGACGCCCAGGGTGGGTTCCGGATCGACCGCGTCACCGGCCCGGACGAGTACACCGCGCTCGTGGACAACAACGTCTACACGAACCTGATGGCCGCCCGGAACATGACCGTGGCTGCCGACCTGGCCGTGCGGCACCCCCGGCGCGCCGACGAGCTCGGCGTCGACGACGAGGAGATCGCCAGCTGGCGCGACGCGGCGGCCGCCATCGTCGTTCCGTACGACCGCGACGCCCGGATCACCCAGCAGTGCAACGGCTTCACCCGTATGCGCAAGTGGGACTTCGAGGACACGCCGGCCGATCAGTACCCGCTGCTGCTGCACTACCACAACTACATGCTCTACTCGAGCCAGGTGGTCAAGCAGGCCGACCTGGTGTTCGCGATCTACGCGTGCGGCGACCGCTGGACCGCGGAGCAGAAGGCGCGCGATTTCGCCTATTACGAGAGCGTCACCGTGCGCGACTCGTCGCTGTCGGCGTCGATTCAGGCGGCCGTGGCGGCGGAGGTCGGCCATCTGGAGCTCGCGTTCGACTACCTCACCGAGACCGCGTTCATCGACCTGCGGGACCTGGCGTCCAACACCCGCGACGGTGTGCACCTGGCCGCGCTGTCGGGCGTGTGGCATGCGATCGTCGGCGGCTTCGGCGGCATGCGCGACCACGGCGAGACGCTGATGTTCGCGCCCCGTCTGCCCTCACGGCTGACGCGCCTGCGCTTTGGGCTGCTCTACCGCGGGCGCAGTCTCCGCGTCGAGGTCCGAGCCGACCACGCGACATACGAGCTGCTCGACGGCGATCCGCTCGACATCGTCCACCACGGGGAGCAGATCACGGTCGAGCCTGGTGGGCCGCTGATTTGCCCGGTGCCGCCGGCGCCTCAGCTACCGACTCCAAAGGAACCACACGGGCGGGAGCCGGCGTTCGCGCAAGGCGAGGGCCACCCGCTCCCGCAAGCCCCCCACGGGGGGTGGATGCCCGACCGCGGGGCATAGCTGCGAGTTGCAATCGTGTGCATAATCGGTCGGCGATGGCGATGAGCAAGCTCAGCCTCGCCGGGCCAGTCACCCTGCGCGACGTAGCGCGGGCCGCCGGGGTCCATCCGGGCACGGTGTCGCGCGCGCTCAACCCCGAGACGCGCGCACTCGTCAACGAGCGGACCGCCCAGCGCGTGCTCGCCGCGGCCAAGGAGCTCGGCTACCGGCCGAACCCGATCGCCCGGGGGCTGCGGACGAACCGCTCGCACACGATCGGCGTGCTGGTGCCGGACCTGATGAACCCGCTGTTCGCCGCGGTCGTTCGCGGCATCGAGGACGGCTTGCTCGGCGGGGGCTACACGCCGTTGATCGCCAATACCGACAACGACGCCGAGCGCGAGCGGGTCGCGTTCGAGGCTATGAGCGCGCGGCAGGTGGACGGGTTCATCGCCGCCACCGCGCGCCGCGACCATTGGCTGCTCGCCGACGCGGTGTCTCTCGGCGTCAAGGTCGTACTCGTCAACCGGCGAGTCGACAGCGACGCCCTTCCGGCCGTCACCGGCGACGACCACGAGGGGATCCGCCTCGCCGTCGGGCACCTGGCTGGTCTCGGCCATGAGCGGATCGCGCACCTCGCGGGCTCCCAGGCGCTCTACACCGGATGGTCGCGCCACCAGGGGTTCCTCGACGCGATGCGCGCGCGCGGGCTCGAGGTCGACCCCGGGCTGACCGTTTTCAGCGAGGCGTTCACCGAGCCCGAGGGCGCTCGGTGCTGTGGCGAGCTGCTCGACCGCCGGCGCGACTTCACCGCGATCGTCGCCGGTAACGACCTGCTGGCGCTCGGCTGCTACGACGCGCTCGAGCAGCGCGGCCTGCGCTGCCCCGAGGACTTGCTCGGTCGTCGGCTACAACGACATGCCGTTCGTCGACCGCTTCCAGCCGGCGCTGAGCACCGTGCGCGTCCCGCACTACGAGCTCGGCTCGACCGCCGCGCACCTGATGCTCGAGCAGCTCCAGGGGATCGACGCGCCCGCGCGCCAGCTGCTGCTCGCGCCCGAGCTCGTGATCCGCGGCTCGACGGCCGCGCCCACGCGGCGCAAAGCAGATCCCAACACGTCTTCCCTTGACACCTCACAGTCACGACGATAACGTCGCACACGATTGCAGCAAACGTTTGCAGTTGGGTTGCGGGCCGGCAGAAGGCCTAGCTGCGCACGCGTTCGGCGTCCGCAAGTCGACGTAATCACCGCTGGGAGGAGAAGGTCCAGATGACAAGGTCGAGGCGAAGGGCTTTGATCGTTGCGGCCGTGGCCGCGGTTGCCGCATTGCTCGCCGGATGTGGAGGCTCGAGTAGCAGCTCGTCGAGCGCGAAGCGCGACCAGCTCGGGCTCGGCGACGAGCGGCACGACCAGCAAGACGCCGATCACGATCGGCGCTTCGCTGTCGCTGTCGGGCGACTTCGCCGCCGACGGCCAGGCGTTCGAGAAGGGCTACCAGCTGTGGGCCGCCGACGTCAACGCGGCCGGCGGACTGATGGGCCACCCGTCAAGCTCGACATCGTCTCCGACGCGTCGAGCCCGGCCCAGGTCGTCACGAACTACCAGAAGCTGATCTCCTCCGACCACGACCAGCTCGTATTCGGCCCGTTCTCGACGCTGCTGACCGTCCCGGCCTCGAAGGTCGTCAACCGCTACGGCTACGCGTTCGTCGAGGGCGCCGGCGGCGCGCCGGCGGCGTTCGGCAACGGCTCTGAAGAACATCTTCGACGTCAGTCTGCCGGTGAGTCGACAACCTCGTCCCGTTCGCGAAGTGGCTCGCCTCGCTGCCGGCGTCGCAGCGGCCGAAGACCGCCGCCTACGCCACCAGCGACGACCCGTTCACCCAGCCGCAGTTCCCGGCGGCGTCAGAGATCCTGCAGGCGGCGGGATCAAGACCGTCTACAACAAGGTGTTCCCGGCCGAGGTCACCGACTACACCCCGATCGCGACGGCGGTCGCCAGCAGCAAGGCCGAGGTGTTCGTGCTCGGCTCGGTCGACGTGCCGACCGTCTCGGCGTTCATCCACACCTTCATCCAGCAGCACTACAACCCGAAGGCGTTCATCGCGACCGCGGGTCCCGACCAGGGCGCCGCTTCCTGAAGGCGGTCGGCGGGGCGTCCAACGCCGACGGGGTGATGGTGCCCGAACGGCTGGTATCCGCGGCTACGCCAACGCCGCCAGCCAGAAGATGGTGCAGCGAGTACGTCGCGAAGTACGGCGGCACCGCCTCGGACGTCAACGCCGACGTCGCCGAGGCGTACTCGGTCGGCCAGATCGTCGCCCAGGCGGTCGCCGCGACGCACAGCCTCGACAACGCGAAGATCATCGCCTACCTGCACAGCGGCGTCACACTCTGAACAGCGTGCAGGGGCCGGTGAAGTTCGACTCGCTCGGCGAGAACGGCGCGGCTGCGGCGTTCGCGTTCCAGTGGCAGAAGGGTAACCAGGTACAGGTGCTGCCGGCCGCGGCCTCGGGCTCGCAAGCCGGCCGTGTACCCGAAGCCAAACTGGGGATCGTGAGCGCTTCCTCATTCGCCAAGGCGGTCATCGACGGGATCCTGACCGGGAGGCGTCTATGCCCTGATGGCGGCGGGACTGACGCTGATCTTCGGGGTGATGGACATCATCAACATCGCCCAGGGCGCCCTGGTCGTGCTCGGCGCCTACATGAGCTACGTCCTCTCGGTTCATCTCGGCATCGATCTGTTCGCCGGCCTGATCATCACGATCCCGGCGTTCTTCGTGCTCGGCGTGTTCATCGAGTGGGCGTTCATGCGCCGGCTGCGCGACCAGGAGCGGACCGCGATGTCGATCCTCGTCACCTACGCGGTGGCGATCATCATCGAGGGCGTGCTGAGTGTCATCTTCGGCGTCGACTACCTCCAGCTCCAGGCGCCGTATGTGAACAGCACGTTCCACATACTCGGGTTCTATCTGCCGTACATCTACGTGTTCGGCTTCCTGCTCGCGCTCGCGCTGATGGGCGTCCTGTACTGCATCCTGTACCGGACCCATTTCGGCCGCGGGGTGAGAGCGTCACTGCAGAACCGCACGGCGGCGGAGCTGATCGGGGTGAACGTCAACCGCGTGCGCGCGCTGTCGGTCGGGATCGGGGTGTCGGTGACGGCGGCCGGCGGCATGGTATTCGGCGCGACCAACTCGTTCAACCCGAGCAGTGGCTATGACCTGATCTCGCGCCTGCTCTCGATCGTGATCCTGGCCGGCCTGGGCAGTATCGGCGGGGCGCTGATCGCGGCGATATTCATGGTCACGCTCGAGGACGTGGTCGCGGTCGTGTGGTCGCCGGTGTGGGCGACGCTCGTGTACTACGCGTCGCTGATCGTCGTGCTCTCGTTCATGCCGAACGGCCTGTTCGGCAAGGCGGCGGTCCGGGCGCAATGACGCCGCGGGTCCGGGTCGCGTGACGGCGCGCCTCACGGCCCGGGGGCTGCTGGTCGCGATCGCCATCGCGGTCCTCGGCGCTGTTCCCGCTCGTGTTCTCGAACCCGACGACGACGTCGATCGCGGTCTTCACGCTGATCTTCATGGTCGCCGCGTCGGCCTGGAACATATTCTCGGGCTACTCGGGCTACATCGCGCTCGGCCACGCCGTGTACTTCGGTGTCGGCGCCTACGCGCTCACGCTGCTGGCCAACCACCTCGGCTTCGCGGCGGGTTGGGGCATCTTCGCGCTCGTGCCGGTAGCCGGCATCGTCGCCGGGCTGATTGCGATCCCGACGGGGTTGATCGCGCTCCGCGCCCGCCGGCACACGTTCGTGGTGATCACGATCGCGTTCATGTTCATCTTCCAGCTCGCGGCCGCGAACTTCAGCTTCACCGGTGGGTCCTCAGGGCTACAGCCGCCGACCCCGCTGTGGTCCGCCGCCTCCTACAACGACCACTTCTACTACGTGACCGCGATCGTGCTGGTCGCCACCGTCGCGCTGTCGTGGCTCGTCCGCCGGTCCCGCTTCGGTCTGCAGCTGTTCTCGATCCGCGACGACGAGGAGCGCGCCCGCGGGCTCGGGGTCCGGGTGGGGCGGGTCAAGCTGGTCGCGTTCGTTCTGTCGGCGGTCCCGATCGGGATGGTCGGCGGGATCTACGCGTATTTCCTCGGGCAGATATTCCCCCAGTTCGCGTTCGACCCGCTGTTCGACCTGTCGATCGCGCTGATGGCGTTCATCGGCGGGCTCGGGACAGTGTGGGGGCCGCTGCTCGGAGCGCTCGTGCTCGAGTCGCTCCAGCAGTACTTCACCGTGCAGTCGGGCGCGAGCCAGGTGTACCTGATCATCTACGGATGCCTGTTCCTGGTGGTCATCCTGCTGCTGCCGCGAGGCGTGATCCCGAGCGTCGAGCATCTGCTCGAGCGGTGGCGGACGCGGGGCGCGGCGCAGGACCGCGACGCCGACGAGGGGGAGGCGGGCCGGCCGGCTGACGTCGTCAAGGCGGCGGGAGCGCGATGAGCGCGGTCATTGGAAATTTTCGGCGGCGCCTGGCGGCGGCGCCTTACTCGAGGCCGGGGCGTGTGCAAGTCGTTCGGCGGCCTGCAGGCTCTCTCCGAGTGCTCGCTGTCGGTCACGAAGGGGTCGATCACCGGCCTGATCGGACCCAACGGGTCGGGAAAGACCACGCTGTTCAACGTGATGACCGGCTACGAGCGGTGCAACGCCGGCGAGATCCGGTTCGACGGCGAGTCGATCACGGGCGCCACCCCGGAGAGGGTGTTCGACCTCGGCGTCGGCCGCACGTTCCAGATCACGAGGCTGTTCTTCCGGCTGACCGTGCTCGAGAACATTCTCGTCGCCACGCAGCGGCACGAGGGCTGGCTGCGGAGCGTGGCCCGGCGGGCGGGCTCGGCCGCCGAGCGCCGGCGTGCGCTCGAGATGCTCGATTTCGTCGGGCTTGCGGGACTGGCCGACAGTCCGGCGGGCAACCTCTCCTACGGGCAACGAAAGCTGCTCGAGCTGGCGTCGCTGCTCGTCGCCGACCCCGCGGTGCTGCTGCTCGACGAGCCGACCGCGGGCGTCAACCCGGTCCTGATCGAGCAGCTGTCCGAGCGCATCCGCGAGCTGAACCGCGCGGGCAAGACGTTCCTGGTCGTCGAGCACAACATGGAGTTCGTGATGGGCCTGTGTCACGAGGTGACCGTGCTCCACCAGGGGCGCACGCTCGTGAGCGGATCCCCGGATCAGGTGCGGGCGAACCCGGCGGTGCTCGATGCATATCTCGGCGGAGGCGACGACGATGACTTCTAGCGGACCGAACGGATCCGGTCCGGGCGCCGACGTGATCCTCACCCTCGAGGGCGTGACCGCCGGCTACGGCGGCGGCGACATCCTCAAGGACGTCTCGTTCACGGTCGCCGAGCGCGAGATCATGTGCATCGTCGGCCCCAACGGCGCCGGCAAGTCCACGCTGCTGGCCACGATCAGCGGCGTCCTGCGCCCACGCCGCGGCGCGATCGCGTTCCACGGCGAGTCGCTGGTCGGCCTGGCGCCGCGCGAGGTGCTGGCCAAGGGCGTGGTCCTGGTTCCGCAGGCGCACAGCCTGTTTGGAGAGATGACCGTGCGTGAGAACGTCGAGATGGGCGCGTACACGGTGCGCGACGCGGAGCTCGTCCGGCGCCGGCTGGCCGAGGTGCAGGAGATGTTCCCGCTCGTGCGCGACCGGGCGCGCGACAAGGCCGGGAGCCTCTCCGGCGGTCAGCAGCGCCTGGTCGAGCTCGCCCGCAGCCTGATGCTCGATCCGGCGCTGATCGTGCTCGACGAGCCGTCGATCGGGCTCGACCCGCCGACGCGCAGGACCGTGTTCCAGATGATCCGGCTGATGAACCAGCAGGGGCGGACGATCCTGCTCGTCGAGCAGAACGCTCGCGCCGGGCTCAAGCTGAGCACGCGCGGGCTCGTGCTCGAGAACGGCAAGGTCCGCCTCACCGGCACCGGCCGCGAGATCCTCGAGCACCCCGAGATCGGGGCGCTGTACCTGGGCGGGGCGGTCTCGAGCACGCCGGCGAGCTGATGCCCGACGCGCGCGTCCAGGCCGCGATCGACCACTGGGCGCCCCGCTTCATCGCGATGGGCGTCGACTACAACGACTTCGTCCGGACGACCGGCGCGGATCGAGCGCTGGGAGGGCTGGCTCGACGCCTGGACCGCGGTCGCCGAGGAGCACCTCGAGCTCGCGGCCGACGCGCGAGGCCGCCGGGCGGGAGCGGAGCGCCGGCGAGGCCTACCTGCGCGCGGCGATCTGCCTGCACTTCGGCAAGTTCGTGTGGGTGCTCGACGCGGCCGCGCACCGGGCCGCGACCGAGCGCGCGATCGCGGCGATGGCGCAGGCGCACGCGTTCCTCGACCCGGCCGCCGAGCGGATCGAGGCGCCGCTCGGCGACGGCAAGCTCGCCGGCAACCTGCGCCGGCCCGCCGGCGTCGAGCTCGCGCCGCTCGTGGTCCTGATCCCCGGCCTCGACTCGACCAAGGAGGAGTTCTTCCACTGGGAGAACGCGTTCCTGGCGCGCGGGATGGCGACGCTGTCGATGGACGGTCCGGGGCAGGGGGAGACCGGCTTCAGGCTGCCGATCCGCCACTGACTACGAGGTCGCGGTCGCGGCGATGCTCGACGCGCTCGCCGATCGGGCCGACCCCGAGGTCGACCTCGAGCGCGTCGGCGCCGCCGGTGTCAGCCTCGGCGGCTACTACGCGCCGCGCGCGGCGGCGTTCGAGCCTCGGATCCGCGCCGTCGCCGGCGATCAGCGGCCCGTACAACTTCGGCGCGGTGTGGGAGGAGCTGCCGCCGCTCACACGCGAGGCGTTCACGGTGAAGTCCGGCGCGCGCGACGAGCGCGAGGGCCGCGAGCGCGCGCACGCGCTCGACCTGGGCGGCGTCCTGGGCGCGCTCACGCAGCCGGCGCTGTTCGTCACCGGCGGCCGCGACCGGATCATCCCGTGGCGGCAGACCGAGCGGGCGGCGCACGAGGCGCCGAACGGATCGTTCGTGCTCTACGAGCAGGGCACGCACGTGTGCAGCAACATCCCGTACCGGTACCGTCCGCTCGTGGCCGACTGGATGTGGGATCAGCTGACCGGTTCTCGCGCTTGAACCAGCTCGGCGAGCCCGTACGCCGGCGCGAGGACGTTCGCATCCTGCAGGGGCAGTCCCGCTACCTCGACGACCTCGAGCTCCCGCGGATGGCGCATGCCGCCTTCGTCCGCAGCCCGCACGCGCGCGCCGAGATCATCTCGGTGACGCTGCCGGCGCGGGCCGCCGGTCTGCTCGGCGTGCTGACCGCGGCCGACATCGCCGGTCGCGCTCAGCCGTTCGCCGTTCCCCGGATCGAGGGCGCGCTGCTGGCCGGCGTGCCCCACCCGATCCTCGCCGACACCGACGTCCGCTACGCGGGCCAGCCGGTCGCGGCGGTGATCGCGGAGTCGCGCGCGCAGGCCGAGGACGCCGCCGAGCTCGTCGAGGTCGAGTACGAGCCGCTCGACGCCGTCGTCGAGCCCCGCGGGGCCCCCGAGGAGCTGATGCGCTGGCGGCGCGTCGCCGGCGACGTCGTCGGCGCGTTCGCCGACGCGGCTCACGTCGTGCGCGGCCGGTATGCGCTCCCGCGGCTGGTGGCGACGCCGATGGAGACGCGGGGCGTGATCGCCGCGCTACGACGAGCACGATGACCTGCTGACGGTGTGGGGCTCGTTCCAGGACCCGCACCGGCCGCGGGCCCAGCTCGCGCACGCGCTCGGCCGCCCGCCTGAGCGCATCCGGGTGGTCGTCCCCGACGTCGGCGGCGCGTTCGGCAGCAAGGGCGTGATCGCGCCCGAGGGCGTCGTCGCGGCGCTGGCCGCGTCGATCTCGGCCGCCCGGTCAAGTGGGCCGAGGACCGGATGGAGAACTTCCTCGGCGCCTACCAGGGCCGCGGCGTCGCGGGCCGACGTCGAGCTCGCGCTCGACGCGACGGGGCGGATGCTCGCGGTGCGGGCCGGCTCCTCGCCGACCTCGGCGCGTACCTGTTGCCGTCCACCCCGGTCCCGCCGCACACGGCCGCGATGCTGATGACCGGCGTCTACGACATCGACTGCGCCGAGGTGACCGTGACCGGCGCGCGCACCGACAAGGTGCCGACCGGGCCCTACCGGGGCGCGGGCCGCCCCGAGGCCGCATACTGCTCGAGCTGACTCGTCGACGCGCGCCGCGCGCGAGCTCGGGATCGCGCCGGCCGAGCTGCGCCGGCGCAACCTGATCCGGTCGTTCCCGCACCGAACCGCGCTGGGTTGGACGTACGACTCGGGCGACTACGCGCGCTGCCTCGAGCTGGCGCTCGAGCTGGTCGCGCCCGAGCGCTCGAGCGACGAACGTCGCGTGGTCGGCACGGGACTGGCGATGTACGTCGAGCGCGCCGGCGGAATGTGGGAGAGCGCCAGGGTGACCGTCGAGCGCAGCGGCCGCGTGATCGCGTGCAGCGGCTCCTCGCCGCACGGCCAGGGCCACGAGACCACGTTCGCGCAGATCGTCGCCGAGCGCCTCGGCGTCGACCCAGCCGACGTCGAGCTGCGGTTCGGCGACACCGATGCGGTGCCCGCCGGCGTGGGGACGTTCGCGAGCCGGTCGATGGCGATGGGGGGATCGGCGCTCGTCGAGGCGGTCGAGCGGTTGCTCGCGCAGGCCGGCGCGCTCGCAGCCGGAATGCTCGGAGTCTCCGAGGATTCCCTGTCGCGGTCGGGGTCGGCGTGGGTGTGCGCCGACGGTCGGGCCGTCACGCTCGACGAGATCGCCGCGGCCGCCGGCGGCCTCACGGCCGAGGCTCGGTTCGAGTCGGGGCTCGTGTTCGGATCGGGCGCGTACGCCGCCGTGGTCGAGATCGACCGCGCCACCGGACAGCTGCGGGTGCGCCGGCTCGCCGCCGTCGACGACGCCGGCACGATCCTCAACCCGCTGCTGGCCGAGGGCCAGGTGCTCGGCGGGATCATGCAGGGGCTCGGCGCGGCGCTCACCGAGGAGGCGGTGTACGACGAGCACGGCCAGCCGCGGAGCGCGTCGTTCGCCGACTACAGCCTGCTCGACCGCGGTTGAGCTGCCGCCGGTCGAGACCCGGTTCGTGCAGACGCCGACGCCGAGCAACCCGCTGGGCGCGAAGGGGATCGGCGAGGGCGGCGCGATCGGGACCCCGGCGGCGATCGCGAGCGCGGTCGCCGACGCGCTCGGACGGCCGGCGCCGGACCCGCCGTTCACCGCCGAGAAGCTATGGCGCGCGCTGCGGGGGCTCGCTTGAAGCCGGCGCGGTTCGACTACGTGGCGCCGGCGTCGCTCGAGGAGGCGCTGTCGCTGCTCGCATCGCTCGCCGGCGGTGAGGTCGCGCCGCTCGCCGGCGGGGAGGTCGCGGTGCTCGCCGGCGGCCAGAGCCTCGTGCCGCTCATGAACCTCCGCGTCGCTCGGCCGGCGACGATCGTCGACCTCAACCGGATCGACTCGCTTACCGGTCTCGGCTGTGACGACGCCGGCGCGCTGCGTATCGGGGCGATGGTCAGGCAGGCCGCGCTCGAGCGCTCGGCGCTGGTCGCCGAGCGGTGGCCGCTGCTCCGGCAAGCGATCCGCTTCGCCGGCCACCCGCCAGACGCGGTCCCGCGGCACGGTCGGCGGGTCGGTCGCGCACGCCGACCCGGCCGCCGAGCTGCCGGCGGCGCTGCTCGCGCTCGACGCCGTCTTCCACATGCGCTCGGCTTCACGCGCCCGGACGGTGGCCGCGGGCGACTTCTTCCTCGGCCCGCTGACGACCGTCCTCGAGGCCGGCGAGCTGCTGATCGAGATCGAGCGTGCCCGCGCTGCCCGCCGGCGCTCGGACGGCGTTCGTCGAGCACGCCCGCACCCACGGCGATTTTGCCACCGCCGGCGCCGCCGTCGTGCTCGCGCTCGACGGCGACGTGGCGATCGCGGTGCTCGGCATCGGAGGCAGGCCGACCCGCGTCCGGGGCGCCGAATACGCCCTGCGCGGTGGCGCGAGCGTCCGGGAGGCGGCCGAGCTGATCGCGGCTCCGGCCGGCGACGAGTACCGGAGGGCGCTCGTCACCGAGCTCGTCGTGCGGGCGCTGACCGCGGCGGCGGGCTCGTGAGGATCTCGGTGACGATTAACGGCGCGGTCCACGACGGCGAGGTCGAGCCGCGGACGTTGCTGTCCGACTTCATCCGCCACGAGGTCGGTCTGACCGGCACCAAGGTCGGCTGCGAGCAGGGGGCGTGCGGCGCCTGCACGGTGCAGCTCGACGGCGAGCCGGTCCGCTCGTGCCTCATGCTCGCGATCCAGGCCGACGGCCGGTCGTTGCGGACGGTCGAGGGCCTATCCGAGTCTGGCGAGGCGCTGCACCCGCTCCAGCGCGCGTTCCAGCAGGCGCACGCGCTCCAGTGCGGCTTCTGCACCGCCGGCATCCTGATGTCGGTAGAGCCGTTCCTGCGCGAGCACCCCGACCCGAGCGAGGCCGAGGTCCGCGAGGCGCTCGCCGGCAACCTGTGCCGCTGCACCGGCTACCGGGGGATCATCGAGGCGGTCCGGATGGCGGCGGCGGAGCTTCAGCCGAGGGCCAGCGACGCGCCCTGATCCCCGGCCGGGATCGCTTCCTGCGTGTCGTGGTTCAGGACCGTGTTGCGCTCCGAGGTGACCTCGCGCTCGAGCGGCAGCGTGCCGCCGACCGTGTAGTACGGCTTGCCGGCGATCATCAGATCCTCGGCGGGGAAGCGCGTGATCACCTCGCAGCCGTCCGCGGTGACGACCAGCTGCTCCTCGATCCGCGCCGCCGACCAGCCGTCGCTCGCGGGCCAGAACGTCTCGAGCGCGAACACCATGCCCTCCTGGATCTCCTCGGGGTGGTCGAGCGAGACCAGCCGGCTGAAGATCGGCTTCTCCCAGATCGACAGGCCGACGCCGTGGCCGAACTGGAGCGCGAACGCCGCCTCCTCGTCGGCGAAGCCGAACTCCTGCGCGCGCGGCCACACGCTGACCACCTCGCCGGTGCGTCGCGCCGGGGCGGATCAGCTCGATCGCGGCGTCGAGGTAGTAGCGGCAGCGCTTGTAGGCATCGACCAGCGCCCGCGAGGCGCTCGCCGACCGCGAACGTGCGGTAGTAGCACGTGCGGTAGCCCATGTAGCTGTGGAGGATGTCGAAGTAGGCCGGGTCGCCGGGCCGCAGCGCGCGGTCGGTGTAGACGTGCGGGTGGGGGTTGCAGCGCTCGCCCGAGATCGCGTTGACGCCCTCGACGTGCTCCGAGCCCATGTCGTAGAGGACCTTGTTGACGAGCGCCACGCACTCGTTCTCGCGCATCCCGGGCCGCATCGCGCGGTAGAGCTCCTCGTAGGCGGCGTCGACCATCGTGCAGGCCTGGTTGAGCAGCGTGATCTCGTCCTGGGTCTTGATCACGCGCGCCTGCTGCATCAGCTGCTGGCCGTCGACGACCTCGATGCCCGGCGCCTGGAGCGCGAACAGCACCGCCGGCTCGACCACGTCGACGCCGACCGGCTCGCCGAGCAGGCCGCGCTGCTCGAGCTCGACGCGGATCTTCTCGGCGACGTCCTCGGCGCGCCCGGACTCGGGCGACATCGCGCCGCGCATCGTCGAGATGCCGGCGCGCGAGCGGCCGTCGCGAGCCACGGGCAGTAGAGCTCGTGGTGGCGCGCCGCCGAGCCGAAGTCCCACATGATCGGGTCGTCGTGCTGCGGCAGCAGGCAGAAGCGGGTGAGCTTGTCCATCGCCCACGTGCCGATGTGGGTCGCGGTGATGTAGCGGATGTTGCTCATGTCGAAGCACAGCAGCGCCCCGAGCTCCGACTCCGCGAGCAGCCCGCCGATCCGCGCCAGCCGCTCGCGCGCAGGCGGTCGAAGCGACGCGCTGCTCCCAGTCGACGGCCATCGTCCCGTAGGTGTGCAGTCCCATCCGCCCCGGATCTTACAATCGTTTGCAACGGGCCGCTCGCACAGGCGATCGAGAAAACCCGCGAATATCGCGGCAACCTCGATCGCGACGGAGGGTGCGCGCTTGACGCCCCGACTGTGAGTCCGTTACTCTGCAATCGATTGCATCACGGAGCGACCGGGACCGCTAGGAGCTGACTGTATGCAGGATGGAAAGCTGAACGACAAGCGGATCGGCTGGGTGGGCGCCGGTCGGATGGGCCTTGCGCTCGCGACCCGCCTGCTCGAGGCCGGCTGTGACGTCGCGGTCTACAACCGCACCCGGTCCAAGGCCGAGCCGCTCGCCGAGCTCGGCGCGACGATCGTCGACGCGCCCGCGGAGCTGGGGGACCGCGACATCGTGTTCACGATCGTCGCCGGGCCGAGCCGACTTCGAGCAGGTCGTGGCCGGACCCGAGGGCCTGCTGTCGGGATCGGGACGCGGCGCCGGCGGTCGTCGTCGACTCGACCACGGTCTCGGCTGAGGCCTCCGCCGTCGTCCGCGCCGCGGCCGAGAAGCGCGGCACCGCGCTGCTGGCCGCGCCGGTCAGCGGCAACCCGAAGGTGGTCAAGGCCGGCCGCCTGACGATGGTCACCTCGGGGCCCGAGGACGCGCACCGCAGCGGCGCTGCCGTACCTCGAGATCATGGCCGGCGGCGGCGTCACGTACTGCGGCGACGGGCGACCGGGCCCGGCTGGTCAAGGTGTGCCACAACCTGATGCTCGGGGTCGTCGCCCAGACGCTCGCCGAGATCCTCGTGCTGGCCGAGAAGGGTGGCGTCTCGCGGGCCTCTCTGATGGAGTTCATGAACAACAGCGTGCTGGGCTCGACCTTCACCCGCTACAAGACGCCGGCGTACGTAAACCTCGACTTCACGCCGACGTTCACGCCCGCGCTGCTGCTGAAAGACTTCGACCTCGGGCACGAGGCCGCACGCGAGCTCGGCGTGCCGATGCCGGTGGCCGCGGCCGCGCAACAGGTCGTCCAGGCGCTGATCGGCAACGGCTACACCGACGTCGACTTCGCGGCGCTGATCGAGCTCCAGGCCAAGGCGTCCGGGCTCGAGCTCGAGTCCGAGGGGGCGCCCGTGTCCGACGGCCTCGAGCGCGCGGCGTGAGCACCCCGGTCGACGCCGCGCTAGCCACCGAGGCGCCGGCGGCGTACCTCGAGCGCTACGGGCTGATGCTCCTGATCCGCCAGTTCGAGACCGAGATGCAGCGCCTGTTCCTGAAGGGCGAGGTCCACGGCACCACCCACCTGTGCGCCGGCCAAGAGGCGGTCGCCGGTCGGGGTGTGCTCGGCGCTCGAGCCCGGCGACTACCTGGCCGGCACCTACCGCGGCCACGGCCACGCGCTCGCCAAGGGAACGGACCCCGATGCGCTGCTCGCGGAGATGCTCGGCCGCACCACCGGCGTGTGCGGCGGGCGGGCCGGGTCGATGAACGTGATCGACGTCGAGCACGGCCTCGTCGGCTGCTTCGGGATCGTCGGCGGCAGCATCGCCGCCGCCACCGGCGCCGCGCTCGCCGCCAAGCGCCAAGGACGGGTGGCGGTCGCGATGTTCGGCGACGGCGCGACCAATCAGGGGTACTTCCACGAGTGCCTGAACTTCGCGCAGGTGTTCTCGCTGCCCGCCGTGTTCGTGTGCGAGAACAACTTCTACGGCGAGTTCACGCCGATGACGGCGGTCACCGCCGGCCAGGACATCGCGGCGCGTGCCGGCGCGTTCGGAATCCCCGTCGAGGGTGGTCGACGGCAACGACGTGTGGGCGGTCCGCGAGGCCGCGCTCGAGGCCGTTGCAGCGCGCCCGCTCGGGGTCGGGGCCGACGCTGCTCGAGTGCCAGACCTACCGCCACCACGGCCACTCCAAGGCCGACCCGGCCCGCTACCGGCCGCAGGACGAGGTCGAGCGCTGGCTCGCGCGCGACCCGCTCACGATCGCGCGCGGCCGTCTGCTTGAGCTCGGGGTGGCCGAGCCGGACGATCGCCGAGGTCGAGGACGCGACGCGTGCGCGTATGGACCGCGCGGTCGAGCGCGGCGCTGGCGGCACCGTATCCCGGACCCGGCAGGCCGAGACGCGCACGGAGTTCGCGCCATGAGCTCATCCGAGCTCGAGTTCCGCGTCGCGATCCGCGAGGCGATCATCGAGGAGATGGAGCGCGACGAGTCCGTCGTGTTCTTCGGCGAGGACGTCGCCGCCGAGCAGGGCGGCGTGTTCGCGGTCACCCCCGGCATCCAGGAGCGGTTCGGCCCCGAGCGCGTGTTCGACACGCCGATCTCCGAGCTGGCCCTCGTCGGGCGCGGCGTTCGGCGCCGCCGTCGCCGGACTGCGCCCGATCATCGAGATCATGTTCGGCGACTTCATGGGGCTGGCGATGGACTCGCTCGTCAACCAGTCCGCCAAGTACTGGTACCTGTCGCACGAGCAGCGCAGCGTGCCGCTCGTGGTCCGCTCGGCCGTCGGCGGCGGCGGACGGTTCGGCGCGATCCACTCCCAGACGCACGCGACCTGGTTCCAGGGCATCCCCGGGCTCAAGATCGCGTTCCCGTCCTCGCCGGCGGAGGCGAAGGGCCTGCTCAAGGGCGCGATCCGCGACGATAACCCGGTGATCTTCCTCGAGCACAAGCGGCTCTACTCGGTCAAAGGACCCGGCGCCGCGGCGCGGCGAGGTGCTTCCCGCTCGGGCGGGCGCGGATCGCGCGCCCCGGGCGACGACCTGACGATCGTGTCCGCCGGCAAGGGCGTGCCCGACGCGCTCGAGGCCGCCGAGCAGCTTGGCCGCAGGCGGCGTGCAGGCCGAGGTCATCGACCTGCGCACGCTGCGGCCGCTCGATCTCGACACCGTGCTCGAGTCGGTGGCGCGGACCAACCGCCTGCTCGCGGTCGAGGAGGGGCCCGCGACCGGCGGCTGGGGATCGGGGCTGCTCGGGCGGGTCGCCGAGCACGGGCTCCACGACCTCGACGACGCCTGGCTGCTGGCCACCGACGAGCTGCCGATCCCCTACAGCCCGACGCTCGAGGACGCGTTCATCCCGGGCGCCGGCGCGATCGCCGCGACGGTGCGCGAGCGCGCCGGGATCGGGGTCGGGGGATGAGCGGCGATGGCCCGAGGTCGTGATGCCGCGGTTGTCGGACTCGATGGAGGAGGGCACGATCGTCCGCTGGCTGAAGCAGGACGGCGACCCGGTCTCGAAGGGCGACCCGCTCGCCGAGGTCGAGACCGACAAGGCGACGGTCACGTTCGACGCGGACGCCGACGGGACGCTCCGGATCCTCGTCGGCGGAGGGTGAGACGGTGCCGATCGGGGGAGTGATCGCGAGCATCGGTGACCTCTCTGACCCGCGGCCCGGGTCTCCGGCGCCCGCCGAGGCCGCTCCCGCCGCGCCGGCCCCCGCCGCCGCGGGCAGATCATCCGATGCCCCCGACACCGGCAACGGGGCCGACCGTGTGCGAGCCTCGCCGCTCGCCCGCCGGATGGCCCGCGAGTCCCAGACTCGACCTGCGCGCGCTGACCGGGTCCGGTCCCGGCGGCAGGATCGTCAAGGCCGACCTCGAGCGGGCGCGGCAACCGGTCGCGCCGACGGCAGCGACTCCACAGGCGGGCGGCGCCAAGGGCGTCGTCACGATCGTGCAGCCGTCGCGCACCCAGGTCCAGATCGCCCAGCGGATGGCCGAGTCGAAGGCGACGATCCCGGACTTCACGCTGCACGCGGAGGCCGACATGGCGCAGGCGGTCGAGCTGCGAGCGCAGCTGCGCAGGGCCGCTCGCGGCGGCGATGCCGTGCCGTCCTACAACGACATGGTCGTCAAGGCGTGTGCGCTTGCGCTGCGCGACCACCCGCGCGCGAACGCCGCCTACCGCGACGGCGCGTTCGAGCTGTACGAGCGCGTCAACGTCGGCATCGCGGTCGCCGCCGAGGACAGCCTGATCGTTCCCGACCGTGTTCGACGCCGATCGCAAGTCGCTGCTCGAGATCGCCGGCGAGGCGCGGACGCTCGCCGAGCGCGTCCGCTCGCGCCTCGTCACGCCGGCCGAGCTGTCCGGCGCGACGTTCACGGTGTCGAACCTCGGGATGTACGGCGTGGCCAGCTTCGCGGCGATCATCAACCCGCCGCAGGCCGCGATCCTCGCGGTCGGGGAGGTGCGCGAGGTCCCGGTCGATCCGCGACGGGAAGGTGGTTCCCGGCTCGCGTATGAGCCTCGTCCTCACGTGCGACCACCGGATCCTGTACGGCGCCCCCGCTGCGGAGTTCCTCGCCCGCGTTCGGCAGTTGCTCGAGCAGCCGCTGTACCTGCTCGTCTGAGCAGGTCTACCGCCGCTCACCGCTCTGCGGGCACCCACGGACCGTGCCAGCCGCCGTAGCCGGCGACCAGCTGGCCCGCCTGCTCGGGACCCCACGAGCCCTGCGCGTACGGGTGAACGGGCGGCGGCGAATCGAGCAGCGGCTGGACGATCCGCCAGCTCTCCTCGACGTTGTCCTGGCGGGTGAAGTGGGTGGCGTCCCCGCGCAGCGCCGCGTGCAACAGCACCTCGTAGGGCGTCGGGCCCTCGCCGCCCTCTTCTGAGAACTCCATGTCGAGCTCGATCTCGCTCGCTCCGGGCTTGTCGGCGCGCTGCGCGTCGAGGACCAGCCTGATCCCGGTCGACGGATCGATCTTGAACACGATCTGGTTCGGCATCGGCCGGCGGCGGCCGGGATTGATGAAGTGCACGCGCGGCGGATGCTTGAACAGGAGCCGCAGCTCGGTCTGCCTGACCGCCAGGTGCTTGCCGGTGCGCAGGAAGAACGGCACGCCGGCCCAGCGCCAGTTGTCGATCTCGAGCCGGAGCGCGGCGTAGGTCTCGGTGGTCGAGTCGGGCGCGACGCCGTCGGTGTCGCGGTAGCCGTCGTACTGGCCGCGGACGTAGTGGGACGGGTCGGCGTCGGGCATCGCCCGGAACACCGCCTGCTTGGCGTCCTTGAGCGTGTCGGGGTCGCCGCCGGCGGGCGGCTCCATCGCGGCCGTCGCGAGCAGCTGGAGCAGGTGGTTGACGACCACGTCCCGGAGCGCGCCGACGGGATCGTAGAAGCTGCCGCGATCCTCGACTCCGAAGTTCTCGGCCATCGTGATCTGCACGCACGCGAGGTAGTTTCGGTTCCACACCGGCTCGAGAATCGTGTTCGCGAACCGCAGGTAGAGGATCTCCTCGAGCCCCATCTTGCCGAGGAAGTGGTCGATCCGGTAGATCTGGGACTCGTCGAGGTACTGATGCAGGTCCGCCGCGAGCTGGCGGGCCGACTTCAGGTCGCTCCCGAACGGCTTCTCGACGAGCACGCGCTGCCCGTCGGACACCAGCTTCGCCTTGCCGAGGCCATCCACTACGGTGGCGAACAACGACGGCGGGAATCTCCAGGTAAAAGACAGGGTTGTGGCGGTCGCCGAGCGCCTTGCCCACCTTCGAATACAGCTCGTCTCCGTCGAAGTCGCCACTGACGTAGCTGAGCTTGGCCGCGAACCGGTCGAACACCTCGTCGTCGAGGTCCTCACCGCTCTGCTTGATCGCGTCGCGGGCGCGGCCCCGAAGATCGTCGTCGCGTGAGGTCCTGGCGGGCCACCCCGAGCACCGGCACATCGAGCAGCCCGCGCCGCTCGAGCCGGTAGAGCGAGCGGAACGTCTGCTTCTTGGCCAGGTCGCCGGTTATCCCGAAGATGACGAGGGCGTCTGCCTCACGGGCGCTCACGGCCTGGAACCTACCGCTTGGCCTTCGGGCGCGCCGCGGCACGCTTGCGGTTCGCCTCGCCGCGCCGGCGCAGCTTCTTCGCCAGCGCCACGTCCTCGGCGGCGGCACCACCGTGGTCGCGTCCGGTCTCGAGCACGCACGGCAGCTTCTCGAACCGGGGCTCGGACAGGAACACCGCGCAGCCCTTCTCGCCGAGCTCGCCCTCGCCCATGATCGCGTGCCGGTCGCGGTTGGATCCGAGCGTCACCGCCGAGTCGTTGACGTGCAGCGACCCGAGGCGCTCGAGCCCGACGGCGCGGTCGAACTCGTCTACGACCTCGCCGAGTGTCTTCGGCGTGCGGACGTCGTAGCCCGAGGCGAACAGGTGGCAGGAGTCCAGGCAGATCCCGAGCCGCTTGCCGCCGCCGGACGCGTCGAGCAGCTCGGCGAGCTCCTCGAACGAGCGGCCGAGGGTGCCGCCGGCGCCGGCGGTGTCCTCCAGATGCAGATGGCACCGCTCGGTCTCGTCGAGCGCCTCCTTGATGACCTTGCCGGCGCGCTTGATCGCCTTCTTGACGTCCCCCTGCTTGGCCGAGCCGGGGTGCAGGACCACGCCGACCGCTCCGATCCCGGCGCCGACGCGCAGCGACTGGATCAGCGAGGCAAGCGTCTTCTGGCGCATGTCGGGGTCCTCGGTGGCGCAGTTGAGCAGGTACACGGCGTGGATCAGCACGGCCTCGATCGGGCTGTCGGCGATCGCCTCGCGGAACTCGGCGAAGTCGTCCTCGGTGTAGGCGGTCGGCCGCCACATGCGCGGCGACTGGTTGAAGATCTGGATCGAGTCGCACCCGCGCTCGGAGCCTCGCTCCACCGCGCGGACCAGCCCGCCGGCGTTCGAGACGTGTGCGCCGATTAGCATGCGAGTCTGTAGGTCATATGCGCGTTCGCTTCGCTCCATCCCCGACCGGGGCACTGCACATCGGCGGTGCCCGGACGGCCCTGTACAACTGGCTGCTCGCCAGGGGCCAGGCGTACGGCCCGACGGGCGAGGCCGGGACGCTCGTGCTGCGGATCGAAGATACCGATCGCGAGCGATCGACCCCCGAGAACGTCGAGCAGATCCTCGACGCGCTGCGGTGGCTGAACCTCGACTGGGACGAGGGACCGGTGTTCCAGTCCGAGCAGGCAGAGCGCCATAGCGAGATGCTGGCGCGGCTGCTCGAGTCGGGGCACGCCTACCACTCGACCGCGACCGCCGACGACGTCCAGGCCTACAAGGAGCGGCACGGCTCCGAGCGCGGGTTCCGCGGCGAGGCCGAGGCGTCCGGGGCGGTTCGCCTGCGCGTCCCCGACGAGGGCGAGACGGTGTTCGACGACGTGATCCGGGGCCAGATCCGGTTCCCCAACGCGAGCATGGACGACTTCGTGATCGCCCGCGCCGACGGCTCGGTGCTGTACGTGTTCGCGAACCTCGTCGACGACCTCGACGCCGGGATCACCGACGTCGTCCGCGGCGAGGACCACATCTCGAACACGCCCAAGCAGCTGCTCGTGCTCGACGCGCTCGGCACGCCGCCGCCGCGGTACGCCCATCTGCCGCTGCTCCACGGCCCCGACGGCCGCAAGCTGTCAAAGCGCCACGGCGCCGCCTCGGTTCAGGAGCTGCGCGCCGCCGGCTACCTGCCCGAGGCGGTCGACAACTACATCGCGCTGCTCGGCGCCGGGTTCGCCGCCGACGAGGAGTTCTTCACGCTCGACGAGCTCGCCGAGCGGTTCCGGCTCGAGCGCGTGTCGAAGAACCCGGCGGTGTTCGACGAGCGCAAGCTGCGCCACCTCAACGGCCGCTGGATCCGCGAGCTCGGGACCGACGAGCTGACCGCGCGGCTCGAGCAGTTCACCGGCCGCACGGGCCTGCGCGGCGCGGTCGCGATCTCCGAGGAGAAGATCCAGACGCTGGCCGACTTCTGGCCGCTGGTCGGGTTCCTGTTCGACGGTCCGGCCGACGACCCGGCGGCGTTCGAGAAGGTCATCGGCCGCGATGGGGGCGTAGAGTGCCTGCAGGCCGCGCGCGAGGCGCTGGCCGCGCGCGGAGCCGTTCACCGTCGAGAACGTCGAGGCCGCGCTGCGCGAAGTCGTCGAGAACGAGGGCGTGAAGCCCGGCAAGGTGTTCCAGCCGGTCCGAGTCGCAATCGCGGGAACGACCGTGTCCCCGGGGATCTTCGAGAGCGTCGCCCTGCTCGGCAGGGACGAGACGCTGGCGCGGATCGACCGGGCGCTGGAGCATGCGGAATGAAGAGTCGACTAAACGAACGTCGTACTCCTGCCGATAACGCAGGCTGAGGCGCGATCCATGACAACCGTGGAACCGCCGCTGCCCCCGAGCCCCCCAAAAGGACGGACCCGAGCATCGTGGCCACGCTAGCCGCAGTCAAGAACTCAACTGATCCTTACGCCTCGCGCGAGCGCCATCACAACGAGGGCCACGGCCGCAGGCTGACCGCCGCCTTCGAGGCGCTGGAAGCCTTCCCGATGCTCGCCGAGTCGCGCAATCGGGTCCTGCGCCTGTTCGAGGACGGCGAGCCGTCGACCGCCGACGTCGTCGCCGCCGTCGAGGCCGACGTGGCCCTCGCGGTCACCGTGCTGCGCCTCGCCAACCGCGTCGACGGCAAGACGCAGGGCCGCGTCGAGAGCGCGGTCAAGGGCGTCGAGGTGCTGTCTCCCCGCAACGTCCACTCGATCGCCAGCAAGGCGCGGACGTTCGACTTCTTCGAGCGCACCGCGGTGTGGCAGGGCGTCCCCGAGCGCTTCCGCCTGCACGCCGTCGCCACGCAGCGCGCCGCCGACCGGCTCGCTCGCGAGCTCGGCTACGAGTCCCGCGACCGGCTGATGGTCACCTCGCTGCTGCACGACATCGGCAAGCTCGTCCTCGTCCACGCGTATCCCGGCTACCCGCGTCAGATCCACGCCGAGGCGCGCACCCCCGAGGAGCGGATCCAGTCCGAGCGCCGCGAGCTCGGCGTCGACCACGCGCTGGTCGGCGGCGTGCTCGCCCGCCGGTGGGGCCTGCCGCAAGTCCATCGCCAGCGTGATCGAGCGCCACCACGCCGAGGATGTCGACGGCGAGGCCGCGCTCGTGCGGCTCGCCGACATGCTCGCCCACTACACGCTCGGCGGGTCGGTGTCGCCGTCCGAGCTGCTGACCGTCGCGCGCCTCGTCGGCGATCGCCCCGAGCGAGCTGCGCACGGTCATGTACGACCTGCCGCTGCCGAGCTCCGGTGGGCGCCCGCGCCAGATCGACCCGTGCCCGATGTCGGCGCGCGAGGTCGAGGTCCTGCGCCGGCTCGCCCGCGGAATGGTCTACAAGCAGATCGCCTCCGAGCTCGGCCTGTCGACGAGCACCGTCCGCACCCACCTGCACAACGTGTACGGCAAGCTCGGCGCGATGGACCGCGCCCAGGCCGTGCTGATCGCCACCGAGCGCGGCTGGATCTAGCCGACGCCCACCTCGCCGGTCAGAGCGATTGCCCAGCCGGACCCTCGCGATCGTGCGATGATCGGCGTCGCCGATGATCTCGATCACCACGAAGTCGCCGTACGCGCTCAGCGCGCTGGTCGAGCTGCACCGCCAGGGCGACCGCGGGCCGGTACCGATCGCCGAGCTCGCGCGCCGGCGGCGAGATCCCCGTCCAGTTCCTCGAGCAGCTGTTCGCGACGCTGCGGCGAGCGGGCGTCCTGCGCTCCCAGCGCGGCGTCAAGGGCGGCTACTCGTTCGCGCGCCCGGCCGGCGAGATCACCGTGCTCGAGCTCGTCGAGCTGCTCGACGGCCCGGTCGGGCACGGCGCCACCGGCGTGTTCGCCGACGCGGCCGCAGGCGGCGCGCTCGGTGCTCGCGCAGTCGACCGTCGCCGACGTGGCCGACGCCGAGTCGCGCGCGGCCGGCGCGCGATGTACCACATCTAGCGAGTCGCCTCGATCCACAGGTGCCAGCCGTACCGCCGCTCGAGTCGGCGCGCGAGTTGGGTGCCCGCAAGCCGCTGACCTCCGGGATACAGCCGCAGGTTCAGGTAGCGCGTGTCGGTCTGCACTTGCGAGAAGCGACCGAAAAGCCGCTGCGCCTCGGCGCGGGAAGTGACTTTTGACAACGGGTTGCCCGGGCCATCGGTGTTGTTGTTCAGGAACAGGCGTCGGTCGGTCAGATAGCGCAGACCATGCTCGCGCAACAGCCGACGATGTCCCTCGATGACCGACGGGTCCTCGTGCGTGACCCGCGCCACAACTGCCGCGGAGCCGGGAACCATGAGCGTCAACGTGAGCGCGCGACGGATGAGCATGATCGTCACGTGGTAGTTGAGCGACGCCCGGTGGTAGATCATCACGACCGCGCGACCGCCAGGACGCAGCACGCGGTGCATCTCATCGATCGCTCGCTGGGTGTCTGGGATGTGGTGGATGACTCCGTTGCTGTACACAAGATCCTGGCTCTCGTCAGGAACGGGCAGCTCGGTCACAGACCCCTGGATGATCTGCCCCGGCACACCTTCGAGCGCGAAGCGTCGTTGCGCGATTGCAACGGCCGAGTCGGAGAAGTCGATGCCGGTGAACCGCGCTCCGTGACGCGCGAAGTTGATGCCGTCGGTGGCGATGCCGCAGCCGGCTTCGAGCACGTCCTTGCCGGACCACTCGGCGAAGCGCGCCTTCTCGGGGATGTGCGGCTCAAGTGAGTATCGATGCCGCTCAACAGCGGCGAAGAACTCCTCGGTGCCCACCGGCTCGTTCGTGAACCGGAAGCCGGGCTGATACTCGGTCCAGAACTCCTGTCTCGACGCCACCGGGGGCAAGACTACAAGCGCCGGCCCGTCTGACGGCATCAGCCGCGACGCCGTCGTAGGGTGTGGCCGACGAATGGCCGAAATCCCGACCAACATTGCCGCGACCGTGGGCGGGACCCCGATGGTGGAGCTGACGCGAATGCTCCCCGACTCCCACGCCCGAGCTGTTCGCGAAGCTCGAGGCGTTCAACCCGGGCGGGAGCGTCAAGGACAGGATCGGCGTGTCGATGATCGAGGCGGCCGAGCGCGACGGGGTCATCGAGCCCGGCCGGACGACGATCGTCGAGGCGACGAGCGGCAACACCGGCATCGCGCTCGCGTTCGTGTGCGCGGCCAAGGGCTATCAGCTCGTGCTGACGATGCCGCAGGGGATGAGCCGTGAGCGCGAGGGGCTGCTGCGCCTGTACGGCGCGACCGTTGAGATCACCGAGTCGCTCGGCGGGATGAACGAGGCCGTCGACGCCGCTCGTGCGATGGCGTCGAGCGCCGACGTGTTCCTGCCCGACCAGTTCTCGAACCCCGCCAACCCCGAGATCCACCGGCGCACGACCGGGCCCGAGATCTGGGATGCACTCGACGGCGCGCGTCGACGTGTTCGTCGCCGGCGTCGGCACCGGCGGAACGATCACCGGCGTCGGCGAGCTGCTCAAGTAGCGCAACCCGCGCTGTCGCGTGGTCGCGGTCGAGCCGAGCGCCTCGGCGGTGCTGTCGGGCGGACGGCCCGGACCGCACAAGATCCAGGGAATCGGCGCCGGGTTCGTCCCCGCGGTGCTCAACCGCGACGTGCTCGACGAGGTGATCCCGGTCGACGACGAGGACGCGATCGAGACCGCGCGCGAGCTGGCCCACCGCGAGGGGGTGCTGGCGGGGATCTCGGGCGGGGCCGCGGTGTGGGCGGCGATGGAGGTGGCGCGCCGGCCGGAGTCGCGCGGCGCGAGGATCGTCACGATCCTGCCGGACTCCGGCGAGCGGTATGTCTCGACCCCGTTCTTCGCCCCTTAGGGCCGGCTCGGACGGAGGGCCGCTCGAATGCCGCGGGACCGGCGGACGGGTCCACTAGGCTTTCGGCATGCGAGTCCACCGCATCGCGACCGAGGTGCGGCGCGACATCGACGCCGCGCGCAGCCGCGACCCGGCGGCCCGCGACGTCGGCCCGCTCGAGATCCTCGCGGCGTGGCCCGGGGTGCACGCGCTTCTGGCCCACCGCGTCGCCCACGCGCTCCACGCCGCCGGCGTCCCGCTCCTACCGCGGATCGTCGCGTACCTATCGCGGTCGATCACCGGAATCGAGATCCATCCCGCCGCCAAGATCGGCCGCGGGTTCTTCATCGACCACGGCATGGGCGTGGTGATCGGGGAGACCGCCGAGATCGGCGACGACGTCACGCTGTACCAGGGCGTGACGCTCGGCGGCACCGGCTTCGCGACCGGAAAGCGGCACCCGACCGTGCAGGACAACGTCACGATCGGCTCGGGCGCGAAGCTGCTGGGGCCGATCACGGTCGGGCACGGCTCGAAGATCGGCGCGAACAGCGTCGTGATCCACGACGTGCCCCCGAACTCCACGGTCGTCGGCAACCCGGGTCATCCGGTGCGCGTCGAGGGCCGGCGCCCGGAGGGTCCGGACGCGGACTGGGTCCACCTCCCCGACCCGATCGCCGACGCGATCAAGAGCCTGGCCGGCAGGATCGCGGCGCTCGAGCAGGCCACCGGCAACGGCGCGGCCGGCGAGAACGGTGCCGAGTCAGGTACGCCGGTCAATCGCTCGATCGGCCCGAACCCTGCCGGCGGCTAGCTGACGCGTCCTTCTTGCGGGGCCGCGACCTGGTGTGAGAACCCGGCCCAGCCGCTACGTCGCGGTCCGCCGGGTTTCGGTGGGCGCGGTTGGGGCGGGCACGACGGCCTCCTCGTCGGGGATGTTCACCCGCGAGCGGACGAGGTAGAGCGGGCGTCCCTTGACCTCGTCGTAGATGCGGCCCACGTACTCGCCGATGATCCCGATCGCGATCAGCTGGATCCCGCCGAGCAGCAGCACCGCGATCGTCAGCGAGCTGAACCCGGGCAGGTAGGAGCCGAGGATGCGGAGCACGATCACGATTGGGATCGCGATGAACGCGAGCGTCGAGATGATGAATCCGAGCAGCGTCGCCAGCTGCAGCGGCCGGTGCGAGAACGACGAGATCGCGTCGAGCGAGAACCGCAGCATCTTCGGGATCGTGTACTTCGTCTTTCCCGCGAAGCGGCGGTCGCGCGTGTAAGGGACCGCGGCCTGCCGGTAGCCGACCCACACCGTCATGCCGCGCAGGAAGCGGTTGCGCTCGCGCATCGACAGCAGCGCGTCGAGCGCGCGGCGGTCCAGCAGCCGGAAGTCGCCGGAGTTGTGCTGCAGCTCGACCTGCGCCAGCCGGTCGAACAGCGAGTAGAACCAGCGCGCGGTCGCGAGCTTGAAGCGCGACTCGCCTTCCCGCTGTTCGCGGACGGCGTAGATCGACGTCGCAGCCGGCCCGCCAGTGGTCGAGCATCAGCGGGATCAGCTCGGGCGGATCCTGAAGGTCGGCGTCGAGCATTACGACCGCGTCGCCCCGAGCGTGGTCGAGGCCGGCCGTCAGCGCGGTCTGATGGCCGAAGTTGCGCGACAGCTAGACCACGCGCACGCGAGGGTCGGTCGAGGCGAGCTTGTGGAGCTCGGCATCGGACTGGTCGGTCGAGCCGTCGTCGACGAGCACGATCTCGAACTGGAGCCCGTCGAGCGCCGAGCACACGCGCGCGTAGAACTCCTCGATCGTGGCGTCCTCGTTGTACACCGGCGCGACCACGCTGAGCAGCTTGAGCGACCTGCCGTTCTCGGTGGCGGCTGTCGGCTCGCTTACTCCTGGGTGATCGAGAGAGGTCACGAGGATCGCCTCACAATCCCGGCACCGAGCTGGCGTGGTGGATGTAGGCGAGCAGCTCGAAGCACCCGATCGCAACCGTGAGCGCGATCGAGGCGCGCCACAGGCGGCGGTCCCGTCCGAGCGCCGCCAACGGCATCAGCCACGCCACGTACCACGGCGCGAGCGACGCGGCGCTGACGAGCAGAGCGACCGCCGCCCAGCCGGCCGCGACGATCCAATCGAGCCGGCCGCACCACACGCGCCAGAGCAGCCAGCACAGCACCGCTGCGAACAACGCGCTCAGGCCCAGCGCCGCCGGTAAGCCGATCGTGCCCAGGCCGAGATGAGTCCCGATGAACCCGGGCATGCTCTGCCCGTTGCCCTTGCTTTGGACCTTCTCGATCGTCGCGGGAAGATGCAGCGGACCGGTGCCGAACAGCGCGAACGCGAACACCGCCAGCAGCGCGGCGGCCACGCCGGCGCCGAACAGGAGATCGCGGCGGCGGGCACGGGACATCTGGCCCCGCGCGTCCGCGAGCGCGAACGGCAGCAGCATGCCTGCCGTCACCTTGACGGCCGCGCCGAGCACGATCGAGCCCGCGCCTAGGCGGCCGCGGCGCTGGAGCAGGAACACGATGCCCGCGACCATCGGCACCAGCATCAGCAGGTCGTTGTGGCCTCCGCCGATGCCGTAGACAACAATCAGCGGATTGAGGCCGACCAGCGCCGCCGCCTTGACCGGATCGACGCCGCGCAGGCGCGCCCCGTTCCACACGAGTGCCACTATCGCCAGGCTCGAGAGGGCCGCAATCGCCTTGTACGCGAACACGCTGGCCGGGATCGAGAGCGGAGCCAGCAGATAGCTGAGCGCGGTGAACGCCGGGCCGTAGACCGTGGGCGTGCCTATCCAGTTCTTCCCGATGTAGGGATACAGAGGATCGAGCGCGATCGCGTGGGGGCCCGCGAGGTATGGGTTGGCGCCGTACAGCTCGCCCATCCGGCCGTAGAACTGGTAGCTGAAGATGTCGGTCGAGGCGAGCGGCGGGGCGAGCAGGATCAGCGCGTACAACGCGGCGATGCACCCGAGCACCAGCACCGGCGACAGGCGATTCGCGACTCCGACGACCGCCACGTAGCTGAGGAGCATCAGCGCGATCGTGATCGTGAGCCCGGCGCTCCCGAGGTTGATGCCGGTCGTGCCGAACGAGCCGGCTAGCCCGATCCCCCCGAGTCCCGCCTGCACGGTCTGCGGCAGGAGCTTGTGGGTGCTCGCAGCCGAGATCGACAGCAGCAGCCCGCTCGACAGGATCCCCACGAGCCCGACCAGGCCGATCCGCGACAGCCGGGCGCTGGTCCGGCTTTCGAGAGCCGGCGCTCGCAGCTCAAATCTGCCGCTCTGCGTGACGCCAAGCGGCGGACTGTTAACGCTCATCGCAGATAGCTTGCCTGACGGACGTCCGCCCGACGTGTGGTCAATGTTGACATTTCGTTAGGGAAGTTGCGCTCACAATGTTCATGTATCAAGCGTGACGCTACCCGTCGGGGGGCGCGGCGATTGCGCCTCCCGTTAAAGGTTCCTCATCCTCACCGGCCGCGGCGACGGCGCAGGAAGGGCACGGCCCACATGGCCTCGGCTGCGATCCGTGCCGACATCTTGCTCGAACCGACGCTGCGGTCTCGGAAAACGATAGGGATTTCCTCGACGCGGAACCCCGCCAGCAATGCCCGGTAGGTGACCTCGATCTGGAAAACGTACCCCTCGGCCCGGATCGTTTCGAGATGGATCGCCTCGAGCACCCGTCGATGGATGCACTTGAACCCGCCGGTGAGGTCCTGGACGTCGACGCCGAGGATCGTCCGGGCGTATAAGCCGCCGCCGCGGCTGATCAGGCGCCGGAGCAGACCCCAGTCCTCGACCCCGCCGCCTTCGACGTACCGGGATCCGAGCACGAGGTCCGCGTCCTCGGCGGCGGCGAGCAGCGGCCCGAGGTACCGCGGATCGTGGGAGAAGTCCGCGTCCATCTCGATCACGAGCTCTGCCCCGCCATTCAGCGCGTGCGCGAACCCCGCCAGGTAGGCGTGGCCGAGCCCGGTCTTGGTCGCGCGGTGGAGCACTTCGACCTGCGGATGTGCCTCGGCCAGCCGATCGGCGACGGCACCGGTCCCGTCGGGAGAGTTGTCGTCGACGATCAGGATCCGATGGGCGTCCGGCGCCACGCGCTCGAGTTCGGCGAGCGCCGCGCGAACGATCCCCTCGACGTTCTCCACCTCGTTGTAGGTGGGGATCACGACCCAGACGCGGGCAGGCATCGCCCGGGAGCGTAGTGGGAGGACCGGAAGGCGGGGCGCCGGCGCCGCGTCCCGCAACCCTTTTCGTGTGGTCGGGATCATGCATTCCGTGCGCGCGCGGGCCGGACGCGCCATCATGGCTGTGGGGCAGACTCATGGAACGCGGTGCCGGACTACGCAACCCGCCGGGTCAACCCGGCATCGTCGAAGCCGCTCGACCCGAGCGTCGGCGGAGCATGGCGCCCCATCACCGTCGGCGCCGCGCCGTCGCGATCGTGTCGGTGCTCGCGATCGCGGTGCTGGTGACCGTGCTCGTGACGGTGCTCGTCGCCGGCAGCGGGGCGGCCCAGCACCGGACGATCGCGCGGCCCCAGGGCGGTTTCCTCGCGATCATCCGCGAGCTCGCGGCTGCCGGGCCTGGGTCGCTGATGGCCCACGAGGCGCGGGCCGAGAACACCGCGATCAACCGGACGCTGGCGTACACGCCCTACGTTCGCATCGCGGGCGCCCAGCACCGCGAGATCGCGTTGACGTTCGACGATGGTCCGGGGCCGTACACGCCACAGGTCCTGGCGGTACTCCGGCGCGAGCACGTGCCGGCGACGTTCTTCGAAGTCGGAATCCTCGAGCGGTACTTCAACGCCTCGACCACCGAGATCGCCGCCGACGGTGACGTGATCGGCGACCACACTGAAGTGCACGCGGCCATGTCGAAGCTGTCGGCGGCCAAACAGCGGAACCAGCTGCTCGAGCAGGCCAGCGCGATTGAGCGCTACGGCGCGAGCTTCCCCCGCCTGTTCCGCCCACCGTACGGGCTGTGGAACGCGACCACGCTCTCGCTCCTGCGCCGCTACCGGATGCTGATGGTGCTGTGGACCGTCGACACGAACGACTACCGACGGCCGGGCGTCCGCGCGATCGTCGACTCCGCCGTCGATGGAGCTCAACCCGGAGCGATCATCCTCCTCCACGACGCCGGCGGCGATCGTTCGCAGACCGTCGCCGCGCTGCCGAAGATCATCGCGGCTCTCCGCCGGCGCCACTATGAGCTGGTGACGGTTCCTCGCCTGCTGCTCGACAACCCGGCGCCACGCGTCCAGAACATCGCGGCGGTGATCGGGTCCGGGGGGTAGATCAGCGCCGCACGTAGGCGACGCGGTTCCAGCTCGGCTCCGGCGCGAGCTGGATCGGCTCGCCGCCGCGGTCGGGTTGGATGTAGATGAACCCCTGCGCGTCAGAGTCGAAGCGGATGTCCAGCTCGCCCTCCTTGACGCGCTGATCGAGCCACGCGCCGCGGAAGATCAAGCGGCGCAGCCAGTGGACGAGCGAGCGATCCGAGGGACCGACGAGATCCGGCCAGCAATCGTTGACGTGCTCGCCGAGCGCCGAAGCGGGCTCGGCGACCTCGCCGTTGACGACCAGGTTGATGAGATCCTCGCCCTCGTCCTCGTCGACCGAGCCGCCGATGAACCCGAGCTTGCGGGCTGCCTGCTCGCAGCGCTCACGGAAATCGCGTTCGTTGAACGTGAACCGGAGCTCGCCGTACTCGAGCACGAAGTCCTCACCCGAGCTGTAATTCCCGCGCTGGTACATGGGCCGTCGAGATCATATGTTGGATTCCTCCGTGCCTGCAGCGCTTGAATGCGACGTTGCAGAATGTGCGTTGGGTGGTTGCAGAGACGGCGGCGAAAACGCTGCAACCCTTGTGCCACCGGGGATACGACTGCTCCGCGAGCCGCGTCCGCTCTGTACCCTTCCGACGCAATGACGCCGGTGTCGCGATGACAGACGCTGGCCCGGTGTCCGGCGAGGGCGCTGAGCCGACGCGGGGGACAGAGGGCGAGCGGGAGACAACACGAACGCGCGCTGCCGCGCGCGGCGGGCGGTGGCCGTTCTGGGTGCCGGTCGGAGTGCTCCTGGTCGGACTGATCATCACCGGCGTGCTCGTCTGGATCTCGGCCTCGACGTACCAGAGCAACGAGAAGCGGTTGCTCAACCTCCGCGTGCGCGACGCGGGCGCGCTCGTCGCCGAGGCAGTTACGGGCGTCCAGACGCCGCTGGCGTCGGCGGCCGCGCTGGCAGACGCAACGGGCGGCGACGTCGCCAAATTCAAGAAGTTCATCGCCCCGTCGGTGACGGGCAAGACGCCACAATTCGTCTCGGTATCGCTGTGGCGCCTCGGGTCTGATCAGACGGGGCCGCTCGCCGTGGCCGGTAAGGCGCCTTCGGTGCTTGGCGCGTCGCCCCAGCGCGCGGAAGCGTTCTTCGCTGGCGACGCGCGCCGTTCCCAGCTCGGCGTGATCGGTCTGCTGCAGTCGCCGTCGCCTCGCCTCGGGTATGCGTTCACCTCGCCGGGCCTGACCGGGCGCTACGTCGTTTACGCCGAGAGCGCGCTTCCCGCCAGCCGGCGGTCGAAGTTCCAGAGCAGCTCGTCGTTCGCCGATCTCAACTACGCGCTGTACCTCGGCAACCTGCAGCGACCCGAGGACCTGCTGGTGAGCGATTTGAAGAGCCTCCCGATCCGGACGCAGCACGCGTCGATCTCGATCCCGTTCGGGACCAACAGCTTCACGTTCGTGGTGACCCCGCGGCATCCGCTCGTCGGCTCGTTCCCGGAGCGCCTGCCGTGGCTGATCGCGATCGTCGGGGTGCTGCTGAGCATCGGGGCCGCGCTGCTGACAATGCGCCTGATCCAGCGCCGCAGGCATGCGGAGGATCTCGCCGATTCGCTGGAGCAGATCGCCGATGAGAACCGCCGGCTCTACTCCGAGCAGCGGTCGATCGCGCAGACGCTCCAGCACGCGCTGCTGCCGGAGGTGCTCCCGAAGGTCCGAGGAGTGGAGACCGGCGCGCGCTACGAGGCGGGCGTCGAGGGTGTCGACATCGGCGGCGATTGGTATGACCTGATCGCGCTCGACGACCATCGTCTGCTGCTGGTGGTCGGGGACGTGTCGGGGCGCGGCCTACGCGCCGCGGCGACGATGGCGTCGCTTCGCTACGCGATTCACGCCTACGCCGCGCAGGACGACCCGCCGGCCACGATCCTGACCAAGCTCTCCAAGCTGGTCAACGTCGGCAGGACCGGGCAGCTCGCCACGATCCTGTGTGCGCTGGTCGACGTAGAGGCCCACAAGCTGACGGTGACGAGCGCCGGTCATCTGCCGCCGCTGCTGATCAGCAACGGCACCGGAACCTTCGTAAAGAGCGCGGTCGGCGTGCCGATCGGCGTCAACAGCCGCGCCACCTACACATCGACCGCGGTGTCAACGCCGCCCGCCGCGACTCTGCTTGCATTTACCGACGGCCTAGTGGAGCGTCGCGGTGAGAGTATTGACGCCGGTTTGCAGCGCCTGCAAACTGCCGCTACCGGCAATCACTGCGATCTCGACCAGCTGCTGGGCAGGCTGCTCGAGGAGCTGCGACACGACGGGGACGATGACACCGCGATAGCGGGGCTCAGATGGCTGGACTAGACGCGAACAGCACGGCCGACATGAGGTTCGACCTCGCCGGGGCCGACGGCGACGGGTTGACCGTCAGGATCAGCGGTGAGCTCGACATCACCAACGTCGACGCGCTCGAGGAGGCCGTGGGTTCAGCCCTCGAACGTCATCCGGGGAGGCTGGTAATCGAATTGAGCGACTTAAGGTTTGCCGACAGCTCGGCGATCGCGCTGTGGGTGCGATGGTCGACGTCGGTACACGAGATCGAGCTCCGAGACGTCTCGCCGATCCTGCGCCGGGTCATCGGCTCGATGGGACTGGCCGACACACTTAACGTGAAGCCGTGAAAAGCGCACGCACCTTCCCTCACGAACCTCAATCGGTCCCGGCCGCCCGGCGGTTCGCCACCGACGTGCTCCACGGCGTGTCCGCCGACACGATGGAAGCGGTCGAGTTGATGGTCTCCGAGCTCGCCACGAACTGCATCCGGCACACCGACAGCGGGTTCGAGCTCACGATCACCCGCACCGGGGGAGACATTCGCATCGAGGCGACCG
>CAWJMH010000001.1:0-434995 GCA_963843915.1 uncultured Solirubrobacterales bacterium | reverse complement strand
GTCGCGCCCACTGCCCCCCAGATCGGGAGCTTCGGCAACTACTTCTCGGACGTCCTGCACCTGGCCAAGAACCAGTACACGCTCGAGCAGCTGAAGGTCGGCTCGGTCGTCGTCGCGGGCACCATCCTCGGACGGCTCGGCGCCGGCACCCCGACCGACGCCTCGCATCTGGAGTTCATGGTCCAGCCAGCCGGCAAGAGCGCCCCGTACATCGACCCCAAGCCGATCCTCGACGGATGGAAGCTGCTCGAAGCGACCGCGGTCTACCGCGCCGCCGGAGTCGACCCATTCTTCGGCAAGGACGCGAAGAACCCGACGATCGGGCAGATCCTCCTGATGTCCAAGGAGCAGCTCCAGGACCGCGTCCTGCAGGACCCCAACGTGCAGATCTACACCTGCGGCCGGCGTGACATCGCCGACGGCGCGATCGACCGCCGCGTCCTCGCCGTGATCGAGTTCCTGGCCGCGTCGAGCCTCAAGCCCGACGTCACCGGGCTCAAGTGCGGTCACACCGCCAACGGCTCGGACGGCGTCGACGATGCCGGCTCGACCGGCGAGAGCGTCGACATCTCGGCAATCAACGGCATCCGGATACTCGGCCACCAGGGCCCGGGCTCGGTCACCGACGTCACCGTGCGCCGTCTGCTCACGCTCCAGGGCGCGATGCAGCCCGACGAGATCGTCTCGACGATGAGCTACAAGAACCAGCCGATCGCGCTGTCGCTCCCCGACCACGCGAACCGGATCCAGATCGCCTTCACGCCGCTCTACGGCCAGAACAAGAAGCTCTCAGCCGAGGTCGCCAGCGTCCTGCAGCCGAAGCAGTGGACGCAGCTGATCAACCACATCAGCCAGATCAGCGAGCCGATCGTCCCGATCTCGCCCAGCAAGTACGCGATCAAGACCGCCGGGCAGTAGCTGCCGGGGGCCGCGGCCGGCGGTCGATCCAGCCAACGCGGGTAGTGGCCCCGTGGGCGCGGGCGCAGGCTAGCCTCCCGCGATCCCCCCTCTGTTCCGCTTCAGCCAGCTGGAGGTACCGTGGACGCTCGGTCCACCGGACGGCCGGTACCTGATCCGGCGTGACGGCGCCGGCCCGGACGCCGCGCCTTCCCACGTGCTCGTGCTGAGCACCCTCGGCGCCTCGAAACGCAGCCGGCTCGGGCGTTCCCGGCGACAAACTAAGGCTCTACCTGAGCCTGAGCCTTCGCCCGTGACGACCACCAAGGCCACGATCGTGGAGGTCGGCGACCCGCTGAGCACCCCCGACCAGGCCGCCGCCTGGCTGAGCGGCGCTGGCGAGCCCGAGCTTGCCGCTGGTCTCGCCGTGCTCAACCGCGCCCTGCACTTCTACCGCCTCGCCGCGGCCGACCCTCACGTCCACGGCGTGGGCCGGGCCGACCCTTTGGTGGCGCGCCTGGGCTACGGCGCCGGCGAGGAGGTGGCCGACGGCCTGTGGACCGACGCCCGCGAGCTGACCGCCGCCGGCCCACGCCGGCGCCGGTCGCGGATCCCCGCCGCCCAGGGCCGCCTGGCCGCGCTCCTGACCGGCCGCCACACCCCGCTCGCGTCCGAGGAGCTGACGTTGCGCGCCCGGCTCGACCTCGACGAGGGGCGCATGCGCGAGGGCGCGCTCCAGGTTCTGGTCGCGCTCGACGCCGCGCTCGCCGAGCTCGCCGCCGACGCTGCCGCGCCGGCGCTGGCCGACCGCGTCGCGGAGCTGGGGACGTTGCACGAAGGCGTCGCGGCGGCGGCGCAGGCCGCGCTCGCCGGACCGCTCGACCTGTCCCAGCTCAAGACGACGGCGTTCGCGCTGGGGAGGATCGAGGCTGCGCTCAGGGCCCGGGCTGCGGCGCTGCCGGGATAGCCAGCCCGAGCGCGGCGAGCACGGCCTCGAGCTCGTCGACCACGTCGCCGCCGAGCCGCACCGTCGCGTCGCGGTCCAGCGGCGTCCGGCCCTGAGTGAGGATCGCGATCTGCCCCCCGTTCGAAAGCGTCGTCTCGGGTAGCTGCGCCACCGGATAGACCTCGAGCGAGGACCCGATGCACAGCATCAGGTCGGCGCCGGCCGCGAGCGCCTCCGCCCGCATCAGCGCATCCGCCGGGAGGTACTCGCCGAACAGCACCACGCCCGGCTTCAGCGGCGCGCCGCAGTCGCACCGAGGCACCCCGTCCGGCGCCCCCTCGTGAAGTGCGCGCACGGCTTCCAATTCGTACCGTAAACCGCAGACAAGACAGGACGAGTGGGCGATCGACCCGTGCACCTCGACCAGGCTCTGCGTCCCGGCGCGTTCGTGCAGCCGGTCGATGTTCTGGGTGATGACCGCGTCGAGCCGCCCTGCCCGCTCGAGCTCGACCAGCGCCGCGTGCGCCCGGTTGGGCTGCTTGTCCCCGAGCGTCTGGAAGCGCTGTCCGTAGAAGCTCCAGAATCTCTGCGGGTCGCGGTGGAAGGCGTCGATGTGGGCGACCTCCATCGGATTGACGTTGGCCCACAGTCCGGTCCCGGGCGAGCGGAAGTCGGGGATCCCCGAGGGCACCGAGATCCCCGCGCCGGTCAGCGCCACCACCGAGTCGGCCTCGCCGATCAGGCCCGCCAGCCGGACCGCGGCGGTCTCCGTCGCGCTCACTCGCCTCGGAACTGTGGCTTGCGCTTCTGCAGGAACGCCGAGATCCCCTCGCGTCCGTCCTCGGAGAAGAACACCTCGAGGAAGGCCTCCTTCTCACGCTCGATCCCGACGTCGATGTCGCCGGCGGCCGAGACCCTCTTGATCCGCTCGACCGCAAGCGGCGCCTGGTCTGAGAGCTTGCGCGCCCACGCGAGCGCGGCGTCGAACAGCTCCTCGTCGGCGACCACCCGGTTGGCCAGGCCAAGCGCGTAGGCCTCCTCGGCCGGGATCGGGTCTCCGGTCAGGTTCAGCTCGCGCGCCCGCCCCTCACCGACAAGCCGCGGCAGGCGCTGCGTGCCGCCGAAGCCGGGGATGATCCCCAGGTTGATCTCGGGCTGGCCGAACACGGCAGACTCGGCCGCGATCCGCAGGTCGCACGCCATCGCGAGCTCACACCCACCACCGAGCGCCATCGCGTTGATCGCCGCGATCGTCACGATCGGCGCGGTCTCGATCTCCCGCAGGAGCCCGTGCATGCCGTCGAGCAGCTCCTGGCCGGCGGCCGGGTCCATCGTCGTGAACGCCTTGATGTCCGCGCCGGCGCAGAACAGCATCGGGTTGGCCGAAGCGATCACCAGCGCCCGGACGCTGCCTTTGGTTGTGATCTCGTCCCAGAGCTTGCGCAATGCCCGCACGACCTCCGGCGAGATCGAGTTCGCCGGCGGACGGGCGAGCCAGGCTATCGCCACCGGCCCGCGCGTCTCGAGCTTCACCGGGCTGTCCTCCCACCCCGCGTCGGGGCGCGGGTAGGGGAAGAAGCCCTGACCGGACTTCACGCCGAGCCGGCCCTGCGCCACCAGCCGCCGCAGGATCGTCGGCGGCTCGAATCCTTCGCCCCACTGCTCGCAGGCGCGCTCGAGCGCCACCAGCACCTCGTCGAGCCCGAGCTGGTCGGCGCGCGCAAACGGCGGCGGGATGATGCCGGCGCCGGCCATCATCCCGAGGTCGATGTCCTTCAGCGAGGCGACCCCCTCCTCGAGGACCAGGCAGCTCTCGACGAGCGCCTTGAGCGTGAAGCGCTCAACGATCGCGGCGGCGTCGGCGCCGGCCGCCGCCCGACCGCCACCGGCGAAGTCAGCTCCATGCTCATAGAACCCCTCGCCGGTCTTCGCCCCGAGCTTGCCTTCCGAGACCAGCCCACGCATCCGCTCGTGGACGTGGAAACGGTCCCCGTACGAGTCGCGCAGGTGCTCGGCGACATGCAGGACGGTGTCGAGCCCGAGCAGGTCGCTGAGGTAGAACGGACCGACGGGCGCAGCTTTCGACTCCGCCACGAGCTTGTCGAGCTCGGTGACGTCGATCCCGGTCTCCTCCTGGAACCGCCACAGCTCGGACACGCTCGAGTTCAGAATCCGGTTGACCACGAACCCCGGCGCCTCGCCGCAGCGAATCGCCGTCTTGCGGATGGCCTGAGCGAAGTTGACGGCGGCCTGGGCGGTGTCGGGCGAGGTGTCCTCGCCCTCGATCACCTCGATCAACCGCATCATCGAGGCCGGATAGAAGAAGTGAAAGCCGACGACCTGGTCGGACCGGGTGGTCGCCTGAGCCATCTCGGTGATTGACAGCGATGACGTGTTCGAGGCCAGGATCGCGTGGCCCGGGGTGACCTCGTCGAGCTCGGCGAGCACCGCCTGCTTGATCTCGATCCGCTCGGGCACGGCCTCGATCACGAAATCGACGTCACCGAACGACTCGTATCCGAGCGTGCCGGTGATCAGCCCGAGCCTGCGCTGCTGTTCGGAGGCCTCGAGCTTGCCGGCGTCGACGCGGGCCTGCCACAGCGACGCGGCCTTCTCGAGTCCCTGGTCGAGCGGCCGCTGGTCGACGTCCTTGAGCACTACTGGGATGCCGGCATCGGCGATCACGTAGGCGATCTCGCCGCCCATCGTGCCGGCGCCGACGACGCCGGCCTTGAACACGAACATGGCCCGAACGCTATCCAACCCTCCGCCGCCGGGGAGTACGCTCCGTGCAAGGTGCCGGAGACGCTTCCCGACAACATCGAGCCGTACACGGGGATCTCCTCCAAGGCTTACGAGCATCCCGCCGACCGCGCCGCGACCGCGGCGCTCAAGGCGGTTCCGATGCTCGACACGGTCGTGCGGAAGCTGATCGAGTGGCGCTACGAGCGCGCGCTGCGTCAGTTCTTCCTGGCCAACTCCGTCCGGGTCTCAGAGCAGCAGCTGCCTGAGTTGTGGGCCTCCCACAAGGGCGTGTGCCGGATTCTCGACATGCCCGAGGTCTACGACCTGTACGTGACCTCGCCGGTGATGGGCGTCGCCCAGGCGATCGGTTCGACCAAGCCGCTGATCGTGGTCGACTCGGTCTGGCTACAGCGAATCGGCCCGGGCGAGCAGCGCGCGCTGATCGCCCACGAGCTCGGGCACATCCTCTCCGACCACATGGTCTACATGACCGCGCTCAACATCCTGCTGAGCGCCGGCGGCAACCTCCCGTTCTTCCTCGGGATGCCCTTCCGGGCGGTCACGGCCGTCCTGCTCGAGTGGTTCCGTGCCGCCGAGCTCAGCTGCGATCGCGCCGCGGCGCTCGCGGTCCGCGACCCGCAGATCGTCTGCCGCCTGCTGATGGTGCTCTCCGGTGCGCTTCCGGCCTCTGACCTCAACCTGGATGCGTTCATGGCTCAGGCGATGGACTACCAGGCCTGGGATGACCCCAGCGACCGCGTCCGTCGCTTCTTCAACGAGCTCGGCAAGACCCACCCGGACTCGGTTCGGCGCGTCTCCGAAGTGCTGAAGTGGGTCCAGAGCGGCGAGTACGACCGGATCACCCGCGGCGAGTACCGCACCCGCGACCAGGACGCCAACGCCAACGTCCGCGACGAGGCCGGCGACGCGGTCGAGTTCTACGCCGAGCGCTTCCGCACGATCTTCCGCGAGATCGGCGACAACCTGAACAAGGCCGGCTCCCAGGTCGGCGGCATGGCCGAGCAGCTCGCCGAGTGGCTCCGGTCGCGTAACGCCGGCGAAGACTGATCCGGCGACCCGCGTGCGCCCCGCCGGCAACCGCTTTGCGCGCGGGAGCATGCAAAACCTGACAATTGAGCGTGATCGCGCGGGCCGTTCCGGACGGTGCATGCGGGGCATGCAGCCTCTGACACGGCCCGGCCCCTCGGCCCCGTTTGTCAGGTTATGCAGGTGATTCGGCGCTCCGGAGCGGCGAACCGTCCCCGCCCTCCCCCAGGTGCCCGCCGTTTCGGACCGCGATCAGAGCGTGGCGCCGCGCCCCCGCCACCCGCCACCGCCACCGTTGACAAACGACAGTCTCCGATATATCGTTAATACATCGCTCCGACGAACTTCCGGGGCGTCACGAACCTTCCAGGAGGCATCATGAGTCACGAAGATTGGTCGGCGCCCTGGCCGTTCCTTAGCCGCGTCGCCGCGCTGAAGGCAGCCGCTCGCGAGGGGCGCCGGGGCCGCTATTCCGGCCTCGACGATCTCGAGCGGCTCGCCGCACTGCGCCACATGCGTGGCGGTCCCCCGTTCGGCGGCCCATTCGGGGGCGGTCCGTTCGGCGGCGGCCGCGGCCGCGGGCGCCGGCGCCGCGGCGACGTACGGACGGCCGTGCTGATCCTGCTCGCCGAAGAGCCGCGTAACGGATACCAGCTGATGCAGACGATCGAGGAGCGCAGCGGCGGCCGGTGGCGCCCGAGCCCGGGCTCGGTCTACCCCACGCTCGCCCAACTCGAGGACGAAGGCCTGATCCGCGGAATCGAACGCGACGGGACCAAGCTGTTCGAGCTGACCGACGCAGGGCGGGAGCAGGCGGAGGAGTTCGCCGGCCGGACGGCGCCGTGGGAGGAAGACGAAGAATCGGGCGGCCGCTCGATCCCCGAGATCGCCTCGCTGATCATCCAGATCGGCAAGGCGGCGTGGCAGGTGGCGCAGGAAGGCGATGAGCGCCAGGTCGAGAGGGCGTGCGAGACGCTCGCCGAGACCCGCCGGGCGCTATACGGGATCCTCGCCGAGGAACCCCACACCAGCGAGGACACGGACGCAACCGCGTAACGTGTATCACGGACGATGACGGGCGGGAACGGCACAAGAGACGCAGCGGGTCCGGTCGCGATTTCGGTCCGCGGCCTGGTCAAGAACTACGACGAGGTGCAGGCGGTCCGAGGCGTCGAGTTCGAGGTCGCCACCGGCGAGGTGTTCGGGTTCCTTGGACCCAACGGCGCCGGCAAGACGACCACGATCAGCATGCTGTGCACGCTGGTCACGCCGACGGCAGGCTCCGCGAGCGTCGCCGGTCACGACATCGTGCACGAGCGCGACGACGTCCGCCGCAACATCGGCCTGGTGTTCCAGGACCCGACGCTCGACGGCTACCTGACCGCCGAGCAGAACCTGCGCCTGCATGCCGAGCTGTACGGCGTCGAGTCGGCGCTGGTCAAGCCGCGGATGCAACAGGTCATGATGATGGTCGGGCTGTGGGACCGTAAGGACTCGGTCGTGGGCACATTCTCCGGCGGGATGCGCCGGCGGCTCGAGATCGCCCGCGGCCTGATGCATTCCCCCCGCGTGCTGTTCCTCGACGAGCCGACGATCGGACTCGACCCCCAAACCCGCCGGTCGATCTGGGAGTACATCAGGGAGCTCAAGGAGCGCGAGGAGATCACGATCTTCATGACCACTCACTACATGGACGAGGCTGAGTGGTGCGACCGGATCGCGATCATGGACCACGGCGAGATCGTCGCGCTCGACTCCCCCGAGACGCTCAAGGCCGGCGTGGGCACCGACCGGGTCACGATCCACACCGACGACGACGACGCGACCATCGCCGCGCTCGCCGAGCGATTCGGGATCGAAGCCCGGATCTCCGAGGGCGCGGTCACGTTCGGGGTTCAGGAGGGCGAGCAGTTCGTGCCACGACTGTTCGCCGAGCTCGGCATCCCGATCAAGGCCGTCAACGTCTCGCGCCCGACGCTCGACGACGTGTTCATGTCCTACACGGGGTCGACGATCCGCGACGCCGAGGAGGACCAGGGCAAGGATCGCAACCGCCGGATGATGCAGATGATGAGCGGAGGTAGACGATGAGCACGACGACTGACCGGCTCGAGTCCACCGCCACCATCGAGGCGCCCGCGGCCCCGGTCGTCCGTGTCACCGTCCCCAGGCGCAGCCTCGCCTCCGAGCTCCGCGCGATCAAGATCGTCTGGCGCCGAGAAATCATCCGCTACCGCAGCGACCGGCTGCGGATGATCACGACGCTGGTCCAGCCGCTGCTGTTCCTGTTCGTGCTCGGGTCCGGCCTCCAGCAGCTGTCGGCGGCCAGCACCCACGGGGTCAACCTGAAGACCTTCATCTACCCCGGGATCCTGTGCATCTCGGTGATGTTCACGGGGATGTTCTCGGCCGCGTCGATCGTGTGGGACCGGGAGTTCGGGTTCCTGCGGGAGATGATGGTCGCGCCGATCCGGCGCAGCTCGATCGTGATCGGCAAGGTCATCGGCGGCGCCACCGTGGCGTGCTTCCAGGGCGTGATCGTGATCGCTCTCGCGGGGTTCGTCGGCGTCCCCTATGCCCCTCTGCTGATCATCGGCATCTTCATCCTGCAGCTGCTGCTCGCGTTCGCGATCACGGCGTTCGGGGTGATGATCGCGGTCCGGATCAAGCAGATGCAGTCGTTCATGGGCGTGATGCAGATGATCGTGATGCCGATGTTCTTCATCTCGGGCGCACTATTCCCGGTCGCCAACCTTCCGGGCTGGCTGGCGGTCCTCAACCGCCTCGACCCGCTCACCTACGCCGTCGACCCGATGCGGCGGCTGGTGTTCAACCACCTGACGATCTCGCCGCTGGCGCGCGCCGCGCTCGATCCGGGCGTGACCTGGTTCGGCTGGCACGTGCCGGCGCTGCTCGAGGCCGGGATGATCGTCGCGATCGGGCTGGTGATGCTCGGGATCGCGATCTGGGAGTTCTCGAGCACCGAATAGCGCCCCCAGCGGGGACAATCACTAGCCACCCTCCCCCGGATCGGATACTGTGCCGCTCGCACGGGGCGCATGCAAGCGTGGGGCGCCTGGATACGTACAAGGGGGACATATGCAGCACGGAAGATTCGGCCGTTCGCGGTGGGCGCGGAGCGTCGCCGTCGGCACGGTGGTCGCCTGCGCGTCGCTGGCGGCCTCGGCATCCGCCGCATGGGCAGGCGCTAGCCGGGCCTCGTACACCGTCAAGGTCTCGCCGTCGACCGCGCCCGCGGGTCAGTCGACGACGTTCGATGTCGCGCTGACGAACACCTCGTCAGCGGGAACCCAACTCGGGTCCGCGGCGCTTACGCCGCCGCTCGGGTTCCGGGTCACCGGCGCCTCGTTGCCCGCCGGGGCAAGCGGGCACGCGTACGTGCTCTTCAACATCGTCGTTCTCGACCGCCTGTCGGTGGCCCCCGGGGCGACGCTCCACGTCTCGGTCAAGGCGACCGCGCCGTCTCGGTGCAAGAGCCCGTTCGATCTGTGGTTCAGCGTGGCGAACGCCGGAGGGCTGTTCGGTCAGCTCCTGCGTCTGGACGTCGCCAACAGCAGCCTGGCGACCCCGGTGACGTGCGACACCGGTACGGCGCTCGTGTTCAACGGTCAGCCGAACAACGCGCTAACCGCCACCCATATCACCGGCAGCTCGTACAGCACCTCGGGGCCGCCGCTGACGGTCGACATCGTCGACTCGAGTGGCAACACCGTGAACAGCTCGGCGCCTGTGACGGTCGCGCTCGTCAATCCTCCCGGCGGTACTGGGACCCTCAGCGGCACCGCCACCGAGAACGCCGTGAATGGCGTTGCCACGTTCAGCGATCTGACGGTGAGCAACTCCAATAACCGCTACACGCTCGCGGCCTCAAGCACGGGGTTGCCGGCTGTGAACTCGACGCCGTTCGACATCAGCGATGGCGAGACGAACTGCAACACCACCTCGGACTGCATGCTCACGCTCAACGGGTCCGAGTCGACGCTGAACATCGACGCGGGCCCCAACGGGGGCCAGCTCAATGGACAGGTCGATCCGGGAACCCCGCTGGACGGGCCGGCCAGCAATCCAGACGCCGACCCGGGTTGTGCCGGCTACACGCCGCAGAACCTTGACTGGTACGGGTTCGACGTAAGCACCATCCCAGGCGCGACGGCAGGTGAACTGCCGGCGAAGACCGTCACCGGGACGTTCAAGAACGCGACGCCGGAGGGCTACATGATCTGCTTCGGCTCGACCAGTCCGTTCGACTCGGTCAACGCGAACGGCGGGGTGGGCAGCGCGCCAGCGGGGACATTGTCCGACGGCACGCCGGGATTCGTCGGGTTCTTGCCGTTCTGCGAAGAGTTCGACAGCAGTGTCAGCGAGCCGTGCATCACGGATGACCCACTGAATACGCAGGAGGACGGGAACAGCACCACGGGCGTCGACGTGATTGTGAGCGTGTCGATTCCCGCGGGGTTCCCCGGGGATCCCTTCTTCGGCAGGGGGTAAACGGTTTTGTGTGAGGGTCGCCTCGCGGCGGCCCTCACACCGCTGTAACCGTCAGGGCCGGCACCGGAAGCTGCGCGATCTTTAGCTTCTCGAGGATCCCGTCCCGCTCGCGAAGGAGAGCGGGATCGACGCCGTCGATCGCCGCCATCGCGTCGATCGTCGCGGCGATGTCGTACTCGGCGCTGCGGTCGCGCGCTGTGCGGAGCGAGTGCTCGAGCTCGCGCATCGCGCCCTTGGTCTCGCCAAGCCTCGCGAGCGCGATGCCGGCCATGCGGGTAAGCAGCGGCCGTTCGCGGTCATCCTCCCGCAGCCGCTGGCTCGCGACCTCTATCGCTCGCATCGCATCGCCGCCGAACGCCTCGGCTTCGGCGATCCACGCCTCGGCGAGTTCGGCATACGCCCCCATCCCAAAGCGGCGAAGGTCCAAGAGCGTCGCCTCAAGCATCGCGAGACCCTCGGAGAACTGGCCTCGGCGTACCGTCAGCCGCGCCAGCAACGCGTCCGCATACGCGACATACAACTGGTCGCCCGTCGCGCTGAACACCCGGCGCGCGTGCTGCAGATGCGCCTCCGCATCGTCTAGGTGGCCCTGATCAGACAGGATCTCGCCGATGTTGCCGTCCGTGAACGCGGCGTCAGCGGGCCTGCCGGCGCGTTCGGCACACGTTGCGGCGCGGCGATAGAGGTCGACTGCTTCGTCCCAACGACCGTCGTAGTACGCGAACCCACCGAGGTTGTTCAGCACTTGGAACTCGTGCTCTGGGTCGCCCAGTTGCTCGTAGATCTCCAGCGCTCGCCCGGAGTACGTGGCTTCGTTTGCACGGCCCGAGTGCACCAGCGCCATGTCGAGTAAGTAACAGGCGCGCGCGAGTGCGCTCAGCTCCCCGACAGACTCCGCTTCCGCGATTGCCTGGCGGCAGTCGGAGATAGCCTCAACCCAGCGTCCCTCGCCCGTGCGGATGCCGCCGAGGTATGAGCGTATCCGCGCGCGCCAGATCGAGGCCTCGGTGCCATCGATGCCATCGATGCATCGGAACCCCCGGTTCAACCAGCGCACAGTCCCCCTCAGGGCACCGGTCCGCTCGGCCGCCTGCGCGTGCCGATGACACAGTCTCGCCTGCGCGATCGGGTCGTCGCGCAGCAGCTTGCGCGCCTCGGTCAGCGCTTTCGCCGCCGACGCCGGCTCGCCGACGTTCCGCAGCGCCTCGCCCAACTGCTCCCAGGCTTCGGCAAGCGACTGCGGATCCGCCGCGCCACCGTCCGCGCGCCCCGCCTCGATTGCCCGCCGGTAGAGCCGCGCCGCGTCGGCGTGCGAGAACGCCTCGGTGGCGCGCTCGGCGGCCGCCATCGCGTACCGGTGGGCACGGCCGTAATCGCCTCCGAGCGAGAAGTGGTGCGACAGGATCGCGGGCTCGGCATCGAGTTCGCGACCGGAGTCGTGCTCGAGCCGCCGCCCGACCGCCATGTGCAGTTCGCGGCGCAGTCTGAACGGCAAGCTCGCGTACGCCACCTCCTGGATTGCGGGCCGCTTGAAGCGCACGTGACCGTCCGGCTCACGCGCGAACACGGCCGATAGCCGCTCCCAGAATCCTTCCTCGGGCATCGGAGCATCGGCCGCCAGAACGTCCGCCAGGCGACGCGGATGGAAGTTGATCCCCAGCACGGCCGCGCGGCGAACGACGGCGCCGTCCCGCGGGTCCAGCGCGTCGATTCGGGCCATCGTCGCGGCACCGACGCTCTCGGGTAGCTCGTCACGATCACCAGCCGCCGCGGCGGCGAGCAGGTCGAGCAGAAACTCCGGGCTCCCGCCGGAGCGGTCGACGGCCAGCTCCAACACGTGCGGTGGCACCTCGCTGGCCTCGGGCGTCGCCAGCGCAAGACCGTGCACGTCCTCTCGAGAGAGCGGACCGAGCTCGATCCGAGTGTGCGGATAATCGGGCACCGCCAGGCCTCCCAGCTCGTCGCGCCGCGTGGCCAGCACGAGCCAGGAGGAGGAGTCGAGCTCGCGCGTCAACGACTCGAACAGCGCCGCGGACGCCGCGTCCATCAGGTGCGCGTGCTCGACTTCGACGATTGTCGGCACGACCAGCCCGCGGCTCAGGAATTCGAGGACGACCTCCCGCAGCTTGCCGGCGCGAGCCTCGGGAGCAAGCTGCGCGACCTCGGTAGTAGTCGGCACCTGCACGTCGACGACGATCGCAAGCAAAGGCAGCCACGGCAGCAGCTCGGGATGGTTGCGTTGGAGCTCGGCCTCGAGCCGGTCGAGCACGTGCGCCTCAGGGTCGTCCCACTCGACCTCGAGCACCTGGCGCAGCAGCTCTCGCCAGACGAAGTACGGCGTCTCGCGGGTTACCACTTCGCACGTCGAGCGCAGGATGGCCATGCCGTCGCCGAGCTTGCGGGCCTCGGCCAGCAGACGAGACTTCCCGACGCCGGTCTCGCCTACCAGCTCGATCAGCGCTCCCGCGCCGCGCCGCGCGGCAGCGATCGCCTCGCGTAGCACCTCGAGCTCGTGGTCACGCCCGAGGAGCGGGAGCTGCGGCCGCGCGGTCCCCTGCGTCTCGGCTCGGACCGGAGCTCCGATGTCCCATGCGTGCACCGGCTTGGCCTTGCCCTTGACCGTGAACGGGCCGACCTCCGCCTGACGGAATCGGCCGGGCACCTGTCGCATCACGTCGCCCGTGGCGTAGATGTGGCCGGCGGGCGACTTGCCCATCACCCGCGCGGCCAGGTTGACCGTGTCGCCCATCACCGCATACCAGCGCCGGTATTCCGGCCCGACCTCTCCGGTGAACACCGGCCCGCGGTTGACGCCGATCTGCACAGGCAGCGGCAGGTCCGCCTCGATGATCTGCCGTAGGGCCAGAAGCATCCGCTCTTCGTCGTCCCCGACCACCCGGGGCGCGCCGGCGCTCAAGCGAAGCTTGCCGCCGTTGGCCGAGATGTCCGAGTCGAGGAAGCAGACCTCGTAGCGGTCGCACGCGTCCTGGACGATGCGAACGAGCCGATCGAGCCGCTGAGCGGCCGCCTCTGCGCCGTCGCCGGCGATCACCTGGTCCAGCTCGCTGAACTGAAGGAACGCGACCGACGCCGTCCGGTGCTCGGGAGAGGCATGGCCGCCGAGCAGATGTTGGCGCACGATCGCCGGCAAGCAGCTCGCGATCGAATCCTCGCCGGGCGCGGCGAGGTCCTCGTCGGCCGCCCATTCGGGCGCCGCCGGCGCGCGGGCGAGCAGGACCCCCGATTCGACCGCCTCGCCGGCGCAGCTACGCGGCAGCCTCTCGGCGGTCTCGCGAGTCAGCAGGATCTGACCCGCCGAGGCGAGACCCTCCATCGCGACCACCTGTGTAGCCGCCGGTCCTCCGATTAACAGTTCGCGATGCGACCCGCCCACCATGAACATCGCGTAGGACCCGCTGTGGACTCCGACTGACATCCGGAGCACTACGTCACTCGCGCCCGCGCGGATCCGCCCTACGTCACGCAAGGTTCGACGCATCGCGGCGGCCGAAGCACACGCGCGCAGAACGTGACCGTCGCCGGCGAACCACAGGAGCATCGCGTCACCGCCGAATTTCAGGAGGGAACCACCGCGGGTGTAGGAGTCGGCCAGCAACGCCGAGAAGCACGCGTTGATCGCATCGACCAGGTACTCGGCTCCCTCCTTGCCCTTTCGCGCCAGCCGCTCGGACAGGCGCGTGAATCCCGACACGTCGGCGAACACCATCGTCCCGTCGAGCAGCTCGACGAGCCCTGCGTCCTCTGTCGCCAGCCGCGCGAGCAGCATGCGCGGCACGTAGCAATCGCTTCTGGCGGTCTCCGATCTCACCTGTACGTCAGCCCCGGTTCGTGGGTCGGCCGCCTAAGGCACGGGCCCGGAGTCCAGGACCCCCCGTGGGCCCGTGCGGGCGTGCGGTCCTTCGTCTGGCGAGTGACCGACCAGAGCGTCCAGGATCTTGCCGTACGAATCGGCCGACCCGGAGAGGTGCCCGCGGTCCGGCAGCAAACGGGCCTCGACACCGAGATGCGCGGCCAGCCACTCGCAATGGGCGCTTGGCACGAACCGGTCCTCACCACCGTGCCAGAGGGAGAGCGGAGCACGAATCGCGGTGAGATCGAACCCCCAGTCCGCGAACAGCGCGCGGTCGTCGTCGAACCATCCCCAGACCCCGGCGGACAGGGAATGCGCGAGCTCTCTGACCATGAACTCCCCGAGGACGTCGTTCACGGCGCGTCGATCAACGTCCGAAACCAAATCTCCGAGCTGAGCGAGGACCTCCTCTGCAGAGCCGCCGAGCATCGAATGCGCCTGCCGCCCGAGGTATTCCTCGAACGCACGGTCGTCGGCCCGAGCCGCAGTGAGCTCGGCGACATTCTCGTGGCCCATTCCGGCCGTCCAGTCGAGGCCGTCAGCGTCGACGGGTGCCGGCGACGCGATCGCCGCCGCGGCGATCACGCGGTCCGGAAGCAGCGCGGCGCACGCGATCGAATGAGGTGCGCCACCCGAGCTGCCGACCGAATAGAAGCGTTCGTATCCGAGCGCATCGGCGACGGCAGCGACGTCGGCGGCGCAGCTCGCCACGGTCCGCCCGCGGAGCCGCGCCGACCGCCCGTAGCCGGGACGCGAGTAGGTGATGTGCCGAAGATTCAGCGCCGCGCCAACGTCGACGAGCGGGTCGAGCATATCCGCCGCGCCTGGTGTCCCGTGATGGCAGAACAGGGCCCAGCCATCTGCTGGCCCGGCCAGCGCCACCTCGAGTTCACGTCCGTCCCCGGCCGGTACCTGGATCGTGCTCGTTTCCCACACGCCCACGCGACAAACCTATCCGACGGCCACACGCCCGGGCTAAGACCGGGCTTATTTTTCACAAGTTGTTAACCCCATCTTCTAACGGGCCTGTGAGGCTGCCGCCGGCATGGGATCGACGCTAGTCCTAGTCCTCGTGGTGATCGCGGGCTTCTCGTTTGACTTCACGAACGGGTTCCACGACACCGCGAACGCGATGGCGACATCGATCGCGACCGGCGCGCTCAAGCCTAAGGTGGCGGTGATCATCTCGGCGTGCCTGAACTTCGCGGGCGCGTTCATCTCGATCAGCGTCGCGGCCACGATCGCGAAGGGGATCGTCAGTCCGAAGGTGCTGGTCGGTGGCGACGGCCTCGAGCTCGTGCTGGCAGCGCTGATCGGCGCGATGACGTGGAACCTGATCACGTGGTACTTCACGATCCCCTCGAGCTCCAGCCACGCGCTGATCGGAGGCGTGATCGGCGCGACGATCGTCGCGACCGCTTCCGGCGACGTCAACTGGCACAACCTCGCCAAGACGGTGATCGTGCCCGCCATCCTGTCTCCATTCATCGCCGGCGGCGTCGCCGCGCTCGGAACGTTTTGCGCATACAGATTGATCCGCCGCCTCGGCCAGAAAGAGGCGAGAACCGGGTACCGCTACGGCCAGATCTTCTCCGCATCGCTCGTGTCGTTGGCCCACGGAACCAACGACGCCCAGAAGACGATGGGCGTTATCTCGCTGGCGCTGATCGCGCACGGCGACATCAGCGCGGTCCACTTCTCCGTCCCGCTCTGGGTAAAGCTGGGCTGCGCCCTCTCGATCGCTGGTGGGACGGCGAGCGGCGGCTGGCGGATCATCAACACGATGGGCAACCGCATCACGAACGTCGAGTCGCCGCAGGGATTCGCCGCCGAGTCGTCGAGCGCAGCGGTGATCCTCGCGTCGTCCTACTACGGCTACCCCCTTTCGACGACCCAGGTCGTGTCCGGCGGCGTGCTGGGCTCCGGTCTCGGCAAGCGCGCCCCTGTGCACTGGGGCGTGATCGGTCAGATGCTGTCCGCCTGGGTGCTGACGATGCCAGGAGCGGGGATTCTCGGTGGTGTCGCCTGGGAGATAGCGGACCTGTTCGGGGCGCATTCCAACGCCGGCGCGATTGTGATCTGCCTGCTCGCGGCGCTCGCGGCGTTCGGGCTCTGGACCCTCTCCAAGCGAAATCCGGTCAGCGCCGCCGACCTCGATCGCACGAACGTGAGCGTGGTCGAGGAGGCCGAGCGGTCCGGCGTTCCGGCCGCTGTCGCGGTGTTGTGAGGCACCGAGCATGATCGTCATCGCGTCAGACCTCATTAACTGGAACGCTCTCGGGAAGATCGTTCTCGCCGCGCTCATCGGTGGCGCCGGCGTGGTTATCGTGTTCGGCTTCCTCCTCTACGGCGTCAAGATCGCGAACAACGCCAAGAGCGGTGGTCGCGAGTGGGCGGGCTACGCGCTCGCCGGTGTTTGCGGCCTGATCTGCGTCGCGGCGGTCGTCGTCGGGATCTACGCGATGGCGAAGAAGCCTTCCTCGAAGCCGGCCAAGAAGTCGGCGGCCGCGCTCATCGCCCCGTCTTTCAGATCTAGCGCGTAGCGTCTCGCGGGGTGACCGCCACAAGCTCGGCGAATGAGAACCCGGGCAGCCTGCAGGCGGCGTGCTTGCATAACGCCGCGCCCGAGGTCATCTCCGAATATCTCGCGCGGGGTCATTTCTTCTGGCTCGACCTCGAGGGACCGACCGACCAGCGACTTGAGGGGCTTGCCGGCAAGATCGGGCTGCATCCGCTGACGGTGGAGGACGCCAAGACGTTCGACCAGCGGCCGAAGTTCGACGAGTACGAGGGTTACGTGTTCCTGGTCGTCTATGGCGTCGATCCGGGCACGGCCTCGGGCGGTCCGCTGCTGCGCGAGATTCACATGGTCATATCGGGCGACTTCATCATCACGATCCACCGGCGCCCATTTGCGCCACTCCACGATCTGCGCGAGCGGTACCCGATGCACCCGGCGCACAGCGAGCTGTTCCTCGTCTGGAAGATCCTCGACACGGTCACGTCGACGTTCTTCCCGGTCCTGACGCGGATCGACGACGACATCGACGAGATCGAGCACTCGGTGGTCACCGAGCCGAACGAAGCGGTGCTGCAGCGGATCTTCTCGCTGAAGCGCGACCTGGTCGGGATGCGCCGGGTGATCTCACCTGAACGGGACATGTTCGCGCGCAACGCGGAGCGGATCAGCGACATACGCGGCCTGCAGTCCGACGATCGCCTCTACTTCCGCGACCTGTACGACAGCCTCAACCGCGTCTCGGAGCTGGTCGACTCCTACCGGGACCTGCTGAGCGGCGCCACCGACATGTACCTCTCGACCGTCGCGAACCGCCAGGGGGAGGTCAACAAGCAGCTGACGATGATCGCGACGATCTTCCTGCCGCTGACGTTTCTGACCGGCTTCTTCGGACAGAACTTCTCGTTCTTGACGAACCACCTCCTCAACTCGGAGTGGTCGTTCGTCGTGTTCGGTGTCGGGCTGTTGGTCGTCTCGATCGTCGTGTTCGTCGTGTACTTCCGAAGCAAACGCTGGATGTAGGCAGCCCGGCGCCGCCGCCGCCTCCCCCGACCTCGAGGAGACAGCGGCTACGTCCGGGGCGCCAATCCCGAGCCGGGCTACGCCTTGGCGGGGGCGGGTTGTTCGACCCGGCGCGGGAGGAGCGTCTCACGCGCGATCACCAGCCGCTGAATCTGGGCGGTGCCCTCGTACAGCTGGAGGATCTTGGCGTCGCGCATCAATTTCTCGACCTTGTATTCCTTGATGAAGCCGTAGCCGCCGTAGACCTGGACGGCGTCGGTCGTGACCTCCATCGCGCTGTCGGCGGCGAACCGCTTGGCGTGCGAGGACTCGAGCGTGTTGCGCCTGCCCTGGTCGAGCAGCACCGCCGAGTGCCACGTCGCCAGGCGCGAGAGGTGGACCTTGGTGGCCATGTCAGCGATCAGGAACTGGATCGCCTGGTGCATCGCGATCGGCACGCCGAACTGGACGCGCTGCTTGGAGTAGTCGATCGCGAACTCCATCGCCGCGCGCGCCACGCCGGTCGCCATCGCGGCGACGCCGGGGCGCGTCCGATCGAGCGTCATCATCGCGATCTTGAAGCCCTTGTTCTCCTCGCCGACGAGGTGATCGAGCGGGATCTCGACGTCGTTGAAGGACACGGTGGCGGTGTTCGACGCCCGCTGGCCCATCTTGTCCTCGTGCTTGTCGACGACCACGCCGGCGTCGCGCGGCACGACGAAGCAGGAGATCCCGCGGTGGCCCGGCTTCCTTGTCGGTCTTCGCGTAGACCGTGTACCAGTTGGCGTACTCGCCGTTGGTGATGAAGCACTTGGAGCCGTTGATCACCCATTTGTCGCCCTTGCGGACGGCGGTGGTCTTCATCCCCGACACGTCTGAGCCTGCGTCGGGCTCGGTCAGGCAGAACGAGGCGAGCAGCGGCGCCTCCGAGAGCCGGCCGATGTACTCCTTCTTGATCTCGTCTGACGCGGCTAGCAGGACCGGCGCCGTCGCCAGGCCGTTACAGGTCACCGAAGTGCTGATGCCCGAGCAGCCCCAGGCGAGCTCCTCCTCGATGACGCAGCCTTCCAGATAGCCCAACCCGGGGCCGCCGTACTCGACCGGAAAGTGGCCGTTCATCAGGCCGAGCTCCCAGGCCTTGTCGATGATGTCCTGCGGCCACGTGCCGTCCCTGTCGTATTCCCAAGCGACCGGACGAATCTCCTTCTCGGCAAAGTCGTGCGCCATCTCGCGCATGCTCTGCTGCTCGTCGGTGAGCGTGAAATCAACCACTTTGGGTTTCTCCTTGATGCGCAACGCCGGTAGATTGACTAGTCAGTCAACGGTGTGAATACTACCCAATGAACGGGCGGAGCGAACCTGGTTTCGCGTCCATGGGGCCTTGTGCCCCGTCCGACCGCAGCGACCCTGCTCCCCTCGCGGCGGCTTCCGCCACACTTATCCGGTGCACTCCACGTTCAACGTGGTCATCTGGGTGGTCTGCGTGCTGGCGGTGCTGATCGCGCTCGGGGCGCTCATCTTCAGCGGCAAGACCTGGGAGGATTTCGGCAAGGGCCCGTTCGTGATGGATCGCGATTCGCCTGACGGCCCACGACCTGGCTCAGGCGCCGCCGTGGACGAGCGGGACACGGAGATCCGCCAGCTGCTCGAGGCGCGCAACCAACGCCGGGCCCGCCGCGGCGAGCCGCCGGTCGACGTCGATCAGGAGCTCGCGCGCCTGACCACGCCGGCGCCGGCGATCGACCCGGCGCTGCGCGAGGAAATCCGCCAGCTCGTCGTCGCCCGCAACCACCGGCGGGTGCGCGCCGGCAAGCCTCCGCTCGACGTCGAGGCCGAGATCGAGCGTGAGATCGCCGGACTGAGCGGGCTGTTGTAGGCTGCCTGCGATGGCAGATCCGCGCCGCTTCGAGCTCGACGAGCTCGTCAACCGTCCCGGCACTTACTTCAATCCCCAGACCGAAGTCCTCTTCATCGTCGACGACTCACCCGAGCTCGACGCCGAGATCTTCAACATGGAGGAGTTCGAGGGCGCCGACTGGGTCCTGATCTCCGACGAGGTGCCGGTCGACGAGGACCGCCGGGACCGGCTGCTCGAGGCCTTCCAGACCCGCCATGCGGCGGCGGACCTCGAGGCCGACCCCGACGAAGAGCCAGAGGAGTACGAGGAAGAGGTAGAGGAGCTGGGCCGCGAGTAAGGCGGCCTAGCCGCCGCTGCCGCCGAGCAGCGACGCGCACTTCTGCATCTTGGCGACGTCGGTACCGGCCTTCTGGATGCACTGGCTGTATTGCGCGACGCTCGACCCCGCCGCGCTGCCCGTCCCTCCGCCGGAGCTCGAGCCGGAGCTAGCACCGCCGCCGCCGCTGCTGCTGCTTCCAGTGGCGCCCAGCGCGCCGGCGGCCGCGCCCTGGAGCGCCTGGACGAACGCGCTCAGCTTGCTCTGGAACTGGGTGAACGGGCGCACGGTGGTGGGCGCCTTGATCGTCTGCGGCTGATTCAGCTCCGAGTACTGCATGGTCAGCCCGAGGTCGGCCGACGTCATGCCGCCGAGCTCGGAGGACGCCTTGCCGGTGACCGGGAGCGTCAGCGTGATCGTGAGCCGCCGGATCGTCTTGTCGCTCGTTCCGGTCCAGATGTCGACGCTCGGGTTCTTGATCTCGGAGGCGATCTTGCTCCGGTCGGCGGTGGGGATTCCCGCTTTGAGGCTGCTCGTGCCCGACACGCCGAGCGACGAGGCCTTCTCGAGGACCGTGTTCAGGTCGTTCAGCAGCGCGTTGACGTTGACGCCGGCGTGGATGTGCGTCGTCTGCGTTCCGCCGACGTTCTCCGTCCCGACGACCGTCGGGTGGGTCAGCCAGTGGAGCGGCTGGATCCCGAGCTTGGTCAGCGTGTTCGAGCCCGAGCCGGAGCTCGCCCCCGGCGTGGACGTGAGCTGGGCGAAACTCGACTCGAGCTTCTGGAAGGTCGCCTGCGGCATCTGATAGCTCGTTCCCTGGAGCGTCACGTAGCCCGCGGTGCCGGTGGAAAGGATCCCGAGCGCGACGCTCCGGCCGAGCGCGCTCGCGCTCACCGTGAAGTTGGACTCCGGAAGCTTGCCGGCGCCGCGCGTCTGGAAGGGGCCACCGAAGCTCAGCGTGATCGGGCCGCTGAACGTGCTCGACCCGGACGGGTCGATCGTGAGCGTCAGATTCAGGTTCCCGCTCGTGACCTTGTGGGTGCCGGTGAAGGTCTGGCTGAGCAGCGTGTTCGGGTTGGCCGAGCCACTGGTCGCGCTGCCGCAGGCGGCGACGGTGAGGCTCGCGAGCACGACCATGATCAGGCCCCTGAATGCGGTTCGTCGGTGCATGGCGTCCCTTTCCGTCTCAGCCCCCGGAGCGCGAATGTAGCAGTCGGCTATTCCCGTCGCGCCGGTTCACGAGCGCCTAGACTCGCCCGGTCATGACGCCCCGCACGATCCTCTACACGGGCAAGGGCGGCGTCGGCAAGACGTCCGTCGCCGCCTGCACCGCGCGTGCCTGCGCGGCGTCCGGGCTGCGGACGCTCGTGATCTCGACCGACCCCGCGCACAGCCTGTCCGAGTCGCTCGGCGCGCCGCTCGGGCCCGAGCCCAGCCCCGCCGGCGACCGCCTGTGGGGCCAGGAGGTCAACGCCCAGGACGAGATGGAGCGCCACTGGTCGGGCGTGCAGGAGTGGCTCGGCGAGCTGTTCGTCGAGCGCGGGGTCGACCGGATCTCGGCGCAGGAGCTGACGGTTCCGCCCGGGATGGATGAGCTGTTCTCGCTGCTCCGGCTCCAGGCGGCGCACGAGTCGCCCGACTGGGACGCGATCGTCGTCGACTGCGCGCCCACGGGCGAGACGCTGCGCCTGCTCTCGTTCCCCGACGTCGCGCGATGGTGGATCGAGAAGGTGTTCCCGCTCGAGCGCCAGCTGCTCGCCGCCGCGCGGCCGCTCGCGCGCTCGCTGCTCGACATCCAGCTGCCGAGCCAGGCGGTGTTCGCCGACATCCAGCGGCTGTCGAAGAACCTGATCGAGATGAACGAGATCCTCCGCGACCGGGAGCGCTGCACCGTCCGCCTCGTGATGAACCCGGACAAGATGGTGATCGGCGAGGCGATGCGCACGTTCACCTATCTGAACCTGTACGGGTACCTGACCGACGCAGTGATCGTCAACCGCATCTTCCCCTCCGAGGTCGGCGACTACTTCGCCGGCTGGCGGCGGATGCAGGAGGAGCACCTCGAGCTGGTGCGGTCGGCGTTCGCGCCGGTGCCGGTGCTGTGCGCGCCCTACTTCGAGACCGAGGTGCTCGGCGACGAGATGCTCGACCGCCTCGCGGACGCGCTGTTCGGCTCGGGCGGGCACGATCCGGCTGCGGTCCTCCACGACACGCTGAGCCAGGAGCTCGAGGTGTCCGAAGACGGCGCCGAGCTGCGCCTGATGCTGCCGTTCGCGCGCAAGGGCGACATCTCGCTGAAGAAGATCGGGCTCGAGTTGATCGTCGGCGTCGACGGCCAGCGCCGGACGATCATCCTGCCGTCGGCGATGGCGGCGTTCCAGCCGACGGCCGCCACGTTCGAGGACGGCACGCTCGCGGTGACGTTCCAGGGAGCAAGAGATGCCGGCCGCTCCTGAGCCCGGCTCGCCCGAGGAGACGCTGCGGCGGCTCGAGCAGCGCCTCGACCGCGCGTCCGAGGCTGCCGAGCGGCTGATGGCGCAGGCGGCCGCCGAGGCGGCCCGCGCTGGCGCCGCGCTCGCCGGTGGCGGGATCGGCCGCGTCGCCAGCGAGCGGGTGAGCGCCGGCGATTCGCCCGGCGCCGACGAGCGGGCGCCGCCGGCGAAACCCCGGCGCCGGCGAGGCCACGCCCGCCGGCGACCCCTCACCCCCCCGCCGGCGGGCTGGCAGACCACCGACAACGACGCCCGCGAGTCGACGTCCGAGCTCGATCCGCTGGTCGCGCTGGTCCAGGCCATGCGCGACCTGATCCCGCCCGAGCTCCAGCGGCGCCTGATCGCCGCGGTCCGGGAGATGCTGCTGGCGCTCCGCGCGCTGATCGACTGGTACCTCGAGCGCCTCGACCGCCGGCGCGAGCAGGGCGTCGAGGTCCAGGACATCCCGATCCTCTAGTTTGGGCGCTGCCGCCGCCCGTACAATCGGGCTGTGGCAGGCTTGCGGGCATGAGCGAAGGGCCCACCGCCGCCGGCGCTGCGCATCGCGTGGGGTCAGGGACGGCGCGGCTCGTTCGCGCTTGGAAGGCACTGCCGCACGAGTCCCGGCTCGCCGGGTTCGCCTCGATCGGGCTGTTCCTGACGCTGTTCCTGCCCTGGTATCAGGTCACGCTGATCGCGCCGGAGAAGACCGCGGCGCTGCAGTCGGCGAGCGCCTCGATCACCGGGTGGGGCGCGTTCTCGTTCGTCGAGGCCGCGGTCCTGCTCGTCGCCGCCGGCGTGCTCGTGCTGCTGTTCCAGCGCGCCGAGGGTCGTGCCTTCCACCTGCCCGGGCGGCGACGGCGGCGTGATCACGGCCGCCGGGCTGTGGACGTGCCTGCTGATCGTGTGGCGGATCTTCGACAAGCAGGGCGCGACCACCAAGGGGCCGTCGGCAACGACGTCCGGGATCGAGTGGGGCATCTTCTTCGCGCTCGGGGCGGCGGCGTTCCTGGCCTACGCCGGCTCCCGGATCCGCGCCGCCCACCGGCCCGAGCCCCCGCTCCCTGGCGAGGACAGCGCGCCGGTCGGGTCGAGCGCGGCCGCCACCACCGTCGCCGGCGAGGCCGCTCCGCGCAGACCGGCGCCGGCGAAGGACCGCGCGCGCAGGCCGGCGCCGGCGGACCGTGCGCGTAGGGCCGCGCCGGATGAGGAGCCGGTGCGTAGACCGGCGCCCGATGAGGACCGTCCGCGCCGGCGGCCCCGGCCGCCCCGCCCAGGCCCGGGCGATCGACCCGCACGCGCAGATCGCACGGCGCGAGCAGACCGGCCGGCGCGGGCAGACCGGCCGGCGCGAGCAGACCAGCCGGCGCGGGAGAACCGGGCGTCGCCAGCCGACGATCCGCGACAGCCCCCTCCGACCCGCCCGCCGGAAGCCGCCCCGACCCCGCGCCGGCGAGTCTCGGCCTCCGAACTGTTCGAGCGAGTCGTCCCCGACGACCCGCCGACGATGCCGTTCGGGCGCGCCAAGCGGGCCGACGTGGACGCGACGACGCTGCGGATGAAGTCCACTCCGCAACGGCAGCAGCGGCCGGACACGTCGCCCGACCCCGACGAGCAGCTGACGATCCCGCTCGCCGGCGCCGGCGAGGACGACGAAACGCGGCGGCTCGACCGGGACTAGTCGCTCGCGGCCCGGCGAGCGAGGGCCTGCGCCACCCTGACCAGCACCAGCGTCGGCTGGAGCAGGACGTGATCCCCGGTGAACCGCAGGACATCGAGACCCGCCTCCTTGAACACGAGGTCCTTCTCCCGGTCACGGCTGAAAGACGGCCGGACCGGTGTGGTAGTTGTAGCCGTCGATCTCGACCACGAGCCGCTCCCGGCGCCACAAGAAGTCCGCCTCGTAGCGACCGAACTTGACGTTCGTCTCCGGCATCGGCAGGCCGGATTGGCGCATGAGCCTGAGGAACGCCCGCTCCCTCTTGGATCGGGTGAGCGTCATCGCGTCCGGGTCGCCCACGATCGCCGCCAGCCTGGCGGCGCCCGCGACACGGCCGGTTGCGCGCGAGCACGCGCTCGAGCTCACGGCGGTCGAGGATCCTGAGCGCCAGTCCGGCGTCGATCACGTCGGGAAGCTCGGCCGGCGCCGCCGCGGCGACCTCGAGCACCGCGCGGGACGGAGAGCTGACCCACAGCCCTTCGTGGTGGCGCACCTCGCGCCTGTCGATTGCCTTGATCCGGTGAACGCGGATGCCGTCGCGCAACCGGAGATCACGTCCGACGACCGACACCTCCACGCGTCGCCGGCGGGATCTTGCGAAGACCCCAGACGAACGCGGCCGAGCGGTGGCTCAGGAACGCACCGTCGCCGCAGGCCAGCAGCGCCGCCTGTTCTCGAGCAAGCGGCGGGAGCTCTCCGCCGACGACCGAGAACACGCCGTGGAATACGGACGTCAGACGGCCGGTAGCGGACCGGTGGGCGATCGCGTCCGATCCGAGCCCGCAGGCGAGCAGCTGTTCGCCGGTGACGATCGTGCGCTGCGCTCGCCGCAAGCCGTGCAATCGCCCGATCCCGTGGCGTCGACATCGCGGATAACGTCACGTTCGGCGACGAGCTGGCGGCCGAGTGGGCAGCACTCCGCGATGAGCGCGGCCAATCGCCCTTCACCGGATCGGAAGGTCGAATGTGACGTTGTCCGCCACGCAGCGCGCCACATGCAAGCCAGTGTGCGCCCCGCCGCCGACCCGCGACCAATTGGAACAGATTTGTTGCGAGCCGTGTACCTGTATTTTGCCACCGCGATGCCCGCCCACACCCCCGACACCCCCCACACCCCCGACCGCCGACACGCAAGACACCCACGAGCCCGCCACCGCCCACGACCTCGCCGCCGGCCTGCGCGAGGTCGGCTACCTGCCCGGCGAGTCGACCGCGCTCGTCTCGTTCCTCGCCACCAAGCTCGGCAAGCCCGTGCTCGTGGAGGGACCGGCCGGCGTGGGCAAGACCGAGCTGGCCAAGGCGCTCGCGCGGTACCTCAACCGGACGCTCGTCAGGCTCCAGTGCTACGAGGGGCTCGACGAGGCCAAGGCGCTGTACGAGTGGAACTACCGCAAGCAGCTGCTCCGGATCCAGACCGAATCACGAGAGGCCGGCTGGGAGGACGTGCAGGACGACATCTTCGGCGAGGAATTCCTCCTGCCCAGACCGCTGATGACCGCGATCGCATCCCCCGACCCCGTCGTCCTGCTCATCGACGAGATCGACAAGACCGACCAGGAGTTCGAGGCGATGCTGCTCGAGCTCCTCAGCGATTTCCAGATCTCCATCCCCGAGCTCGGCCGCATCGAGGCCAAGACGCGAGCCGTCGTGCTCCTGACGTCGAACAACACCCGCGAGCTGACCGAGGCGCTCAAGCGCCGCTGCCTGTACCTGTGGCTCGACTACCCCGACCTCGAGCACGAGCTCCAGATCGTCCGCCTCCACGCCCCGGATCTCGACCAGACGGTCGCGAGAAAGCTCGTCGAGATCATCCACCAGATCCGCCAGCTCGACCTCAAGAAGCCGCCCAGCATCGCCGAGTCGATCGACTGGGCCCGCACGCTGCTGCTGCTCGGGGCCAACGACATCGACCACGACACGTTCGTCGAGACGATGAGCGTGATCGTCAAGCACCGCACCGACCTGGACACGGTGGCGGCCCGCGTCGGCGTCACGCTCCAGCAGGCCGCGACCGATGCCCGCCCAGCCGCCTAGACCCAAGACGCCGCGATCTACGGCGGGATTCCCGAGCTCCCGCCCGGCAACCTCGACGGCCAGCTCCTGTCGTTCGCCGAGGACCTCAGAAGCGAGGGCATCGCGATCGGCACCTCCGAGATCCTCGACGCGTTCGAGGCGCTGAACCTCGTCGAGTGGAACGACCAGCACGACTTCAAGGAGGCGCTGGCGACCACCCTCGCCAAGTCCAACGACGACCGACGAGTGTTCGAGCTCGTGTTCGACCGGTTCTTCTTCCGCGCCACCGAGGCCCAGGCAGCCCGCCGCAACATCACCGAGGCGAACGCGGGCGGCGAGCCGCCCGGAGACATCAACCTCGACACGCTCCGCCAGCAGATCGCGGCAGCGCTCAGGGACGGCTCGGACGCCGCGCTCAGGGACCTGGCCCGGCTGGCGATCGCCGCGTTCGGCCGTGGCGAGGGCTCGGGCGTCCTCGGCGTCGACGTCCAACGGATCAGACGCGCGCTCGGCCTCAGAACCGAGCCCCAGCCTGACCTCCCGGACGGACGACCCCCGCCACGACGGCCTCCCACGAGATCAGCTCCGAAAGTTCGAGCAGCACCTCAGGCGCGAGCTCGAGCGCAACCTGATCGAGCGCACGGCGAGCCTCCCGCCCAAGCGCCCGCTCAACGAGCTCGACCGCGCGCTGCCGTCGGGACCGATCCAGGACCTCGCGGCCGTTCACCGCGTCGTCGCCCAGCTCAAGAGAAGACTCGCCACCCAGGGCCACGAGCTGAAGGGCCGCAAGCGCCACGCCCACGTCGACTTCAGAAGAACCATGCGCGCTTCGCTCCAGACCGGCGGCGTTCCGATCGCGCTCAAGTACCGACCCAAACGACCGCGGCGGCCCGAGATCTTCGTCCTCTGCGACGTCTCCACGAGCGTCACGAGCGCATCCACCTTCTTCCTATCCGTCCTCCATGCGCTCCACGACACGTTCCGGAAGCTGCGGAGCTTCGTGTTCATCGAGCGGATCTCCGAGGTCACCGACGTGTTCGAGCGCGAGCGCGACTTCCGCGCCGCCAGCGAGGCGATCTCCAGGGATGCCGGCGTCGCCGACATATCGGGCTACACCGACTACGGCCGCGTCTGGCTGGAATTCCTCAACCTGATCGAGGACGAGCTCCATCCCCGCGCCACCGTGATCGTGCTCGGCGACGCGCGCACCAACGGCCGCCCGCCACGGGACGACATCTTCGCCGCGATCACCGCCAAGGCGGGGCGGACGTTCTGGCTCAACCCCGAGCCGCGGCTGTACTGGAACTACGGCGACAGCGTGATCGCCGCCTACGAGAAGCACTGCACCGCGTTCGAGTGCTGGCGCACCGACCAGCTCGAGGAGTTCGTGAAGGCGCTGACCCGCCCCGAAGTCGCGTAAGCCAGCGCCAGCAGCAACTCAAACGGGCTGCGCCACCGCCTCCAGGAACAGGTTCGCCAGCCCGCCCGCGTCGGTCTCGCGCGCTTCGGCCAACGAAAGACCAGACCCGTCGAACAGGCCGTCGGCCTCCCACCGATCCGGATCCAGCGAGACCGCGTACGGATTGATCTTCACGTCCTCGCCCGGCGCCGCATCCCCGAGGTTCTGAGCGGCCCGGGAGAACGCGAGCACCGCGAACGCCTCCATCATGTCGGCGGTGGCGGCGAGTCGAGCGCGGACGCCGTCGTCGTCGAAGCCGCCGGCCATGTCGACGTGGCGCTGGAACATCCCGGGGAACGCCTGCGTGGGCACGATCGCCCTGCCGCCACTCGCGGTATTCCAACACGTTCCACTCGCGGTACATCGCCTCGAGCCGGCGCGTGATCGCCCAGATCCGCTCGAGGTCGGGACGCACCGAGGCCATGAAATCCACGTCGGCGTACTTGTCGTGGAAGAACAGCAGGCACTCGGTGCCCCAGTACAGGATGTTGTTGGCGCAGATCTTGACCGTCATCACCATCGCGTTGTGCCAGAACTCGTACTGACCCTCGTACTGGGTCAGGTTCACCCGGTACGTGCTCAGATACAGGTCGTCGAACGCACGCGCTCGCGCAGTCACGTCCTCGCCGTCCAAGATACCGCGTGATCAGATCCGTGGTAAGCGTGTTCGAGATCGCGATGAAGTCGGACCCCGGCGAGTAGAACGGATCGAGGAACGCCCCCGCCTCGCCCACCAGTGACCAGTGCGCGGCACCGTCGTAGCACTGCTTGCACCCGTACGAGAAGTCCGACACCTTCAGGAAGTCCTCGACCTGGTCGAGCCGCCCATCCAGTGACTCCCCGAGCTGCGGCTCGTACTTGCGGATCCATTCCAGCGCCCCGTCGAGCGTCTTCATCTCCTCGTAGGGATGGAAGCGCGGGTCGGCGACGATCCCGATCGAGATCGGCCCGGAGGACAGCGGGATCATCCACACCCAGTAGCCCTGGCCGCACAGGTGGTTGGTCGAGAACTTGCGGAGCCCCTTCTCGGACATGCGTCCGAAGAACTCCTCGTCGTCGGGGTCGGCCCAGTCCTCGATGTCGAGTCCGCCGTCGAGCCGGAACCAGGCCGAGTTGACCTCGTGCCCGTTCTCCTCGAGCAGATCGAGCTTGCGCTTCAAGATGAACGCCCGCCCGGCGGCGTCGACGACCCACCGAGCGCGGACCTCGCGATCCTCACCGTCAAACGTCACGCGAATCGTGTGCCCGGACGGACTGACCTCGACCTCCTGGACGCGGCAGTTCCCGAACAGATCGACGCCGGCCGCGAGATTCCGCTCGCCGAGGTAGTTCTCGAACCGGCCGCGGTCGAGCTGGTAGCTCGGCTCGGGGAGCGGCTTGTTGATCCCCCGCTCGATCCGCTCCGCAATCGACGTATTACCGGCCGCCGGGAACCACCACCGCAGCCCGAACTTGTGGAGCTCGTCGTTGTCCATGTGCTCGCGCGCGCCGATCGTGTCGGCGAAGTAATGCGCTGACACCTCGACGGTCGACTCGCCGACCTTGAAGGCCGCCTCGGGCGCCAGGCCCTTGCGCTTCTCGGCGATGAAGATGCTGGTCTCCGGACGTGCCTGCTTGAGCTGAAGCCCGAGAGTCAACCCGGCCAGGCCGCCGCCGAGAATCGCCACGTCGTAGCTGTCAGCCGGCTGCCTGTCAGTGCCCACGTTGCTCTCCTTTTGCGAAGTTTGAGGTCCAGTCCCCACTAAGCCGCCACCACCGCTCCCCGCGCCTCGAGGTCCATCTCCTCGATGCCCGGCAGCATCTCGAGCGCCTGCGCGAGGGTGATTCCGTCGTCGGAGTACAGGCCGTCGGCCTCCCAGCGCTCGGGGTGCAGGCTGATCGCCAGCGGGTTGATGCCCCGGCTCTCGTCGGGCGGCTCGGGGAGGTTCCGGGCGGCTCGGTGGAAGATCCAGACCGCGAGCGCCTTCAGATACTCGACGTTCTTGGCCGAGTTCTCGAACACCTCGTCGCCCTCGGCCGGATGGGCCATGTCGGCCTGTGCCTGGATATACGGGACGAGCTGCCTGGGCAGAACCGAGACGCCCTCGAACGGCGTGTTCTCCAGCGCGTTCCAATCGCGGAACAGCTCCTGCATCCGGGGCAGCATCTCGATCGCGGGACGGAACACCTGCCCGAGCCGCTCGATGTCCTCGGGCTTGCGCATCCGCTCGTGGCACCAGGCGTTCCCGATCCCCGAGAAGTACGTCGAGGAGTCGTAGACGAACTTCGCGACCATCACCTGCGGGATTGCCGAACAGCTGGAAGTTGTCGCGGTACAGGTGGGCCGTCGTGTTGAACAGGCTCAGGTAGAAGTCGTTGTAGAACTCGACGAGATCGGTCACGTCCTCGCCGTCGAGATCGCGCTCGATCAGCTCGGCGCTGAACGTGTTCCCGAACGCGATGAAGTCGGACCCCGGCGAGTACAGCGCGTCCAAGAACGCCCCCGCCTCGCCGACCAGCGCCCACCGGTCGGGCGAGAAGAAGCGCGTGGACCCGTACGAGTAGTCCTGGACGCGCAGGAAGTCGAGCACGTCCTCGCGCCGGCCATCGATCTCGGCGTGCAGCTGCGGCTCGTTGCGCTTCATCCACTCCATCCACGCGTCGAAGCTCGAGATCTCCTCCCACGGGTGAAAGCGCGGGTCCGCGCACACCCCGATCGAGATCGGCCCTGACTCGAGCTGGATCAGCCACAACCAGTACCCCGGTTGGATCAAATGCGAAGTGGAGTGGATCCGCAGGCCCTTCTCGGGCATCCGGCCGAGCCACTCCTCGTCGTCGGTCCAGTCCTCGAAGTCCATGCCGCCGGCCAGGCGGATCCACGCCGCGTTGCAGTGGTGTCCGGTGTCGACGCCGTTGCCGAGGTCGAGCTTGCGGCGCAGGATGTTCGCGCGGCCGCTGGCGTCGACGACCCAGCGAGCGGTGGCGATTGCGGTCTCGTCCTCCTGCGACATGAGAATCGTGTGCGTCTCCGCGCCGAGCTTGACGTCCTGCACACGCCAGCCACGGAACGCTTCCGCCCCCGCCTTCTTGGCCCGCCGGAACAGCTCGTTCTCGAACCGCCCGCGGTCGATCTGATGGGTGAACGCGTCGAGGTGACCCGGCGTGCAGAACTCGACGCGCTTGGTGATGTCCGAGTTGTCGCCGGCGGGCATGAAGAACCGCAGACCGAGCTTGCGCTGCTGGTACTTCTCGAGGTGATCGCGCATCCCGATCATCTCGCGGTAGTAATAGGCGCCGATCTCGACGCTCGACTCCCCGACCTTGAACGCCGCCTCGGGCGCGGGCTCGGTCCGCTTGTCGGTGACGAGCACGCGGGTGTCGGGACGCTCGCGCTTGAGCTGAATCGCGATCGTCAGCCCGGCGAGGCCGCCACCGAGGACCGCCACGTCGTAATGGCCGTGCGGTGCATCGATCGCCATCGGCTCGAGCATCGACGCCGAACGGTCGTCTGCCATCAGCTCCTCCTCGGTTGGTCGGGGTCACAAGTCGCGGCTGCGCGTGCGATGAGACGAGTACCGCTCGGCAAGGCGGCCCCCCGCAGCCATGGACGACGAGCCGTTGCCTGGCATCGACCCATGCGCCGACGAAGTCCTGTCGGCGTCTCCAAGCCCCGGGTACAACCCCCTCGTCGGTCCACGTCCAATCGCATGATGACGGAACCCCGATCCTGCTGCAACTCGCGCGCGTCCGCAGTTCATCCGCCGTTCATCCGACGGGCCAGGCGACCCCATCCGGACCAACCCGACGCCCTCAGAACAGCTGGTTCTCGCCGCCGAACACCGCGCTCACCGACCCGTCGGTGAAGATCTGGCGGATCGTGTCGGCGAGCAACCCGGCGCACGACAGCACGACGACGTTGTCCGGCGCTCCGGGTCGGAGCGGGATCGTGTCGGTCACGACCACCTGCTCGAACGCGGAGCTCGCGAGCCGCTCGTACGCCTGACCCGAAAACACCGGGTGGCTGCAGGCCGCGAACACTCGCGTCGCCCCCTCGTCGAGCACGGTCTGACCGGCGGCGGTCAGCGTGCCGGCGGTGTCGATGATGTCATCGAGGATCACCGCGGTCTTGCCGCGCACGTCGCCGATCACGTAGCCGACCTCGGCGACCTGCTGCGCCGGGCGCTCCTTGGTCATCAGCGCGAGCTCGGCGCCGAGCATGTCGGCGAACTTGTGGTTGAGCTTGACGCGCCCGACGTCCGGGGCGACCACGACCAGGTCGTCGAGCTCGAGCCCCGCAAAGTATTCGGCGATCAACAGCAACGCGGTCATGTGGTCGACCGGCTTGCGGAAGAAGCCCTGCACCTGGCCGGCGTGCAGGTCGACCGTGAGCACCCGGTCGGCGCCGGCGGTCTCGATCAGTTGCGCCACCAGGCGGGCGGTGATCGGCTCGCGTAGCGCGGACTTCTTGTCCTGCCGGGAGTAGCCGTACCACGGCATCACCGCGATCACGCGGTGCGCCGAGGCGCCCACGGCGGCGTCGATCATCACCAGCAGCTCGATCAGAGCGTCGTTGGCGGTGACCCCGGTCTCCGGGTTGCCGCAGGTCGGTTGGACGATGAACACGTCCGCGCCGCGCACGGACTCGTCAAACCGGCAGTAGACCTCGCCAGCCGAGAACGTCTTGAGCGTGATGTGGCCTAGCTCGATCGCGAGCTTGTGGGCGATCGCCGCCGCCAGCGCTGGATTGGCCCGCCCCGAGAACAGCATCAGCTTCTTGCCGGTGACTATCGGCAGACTTCCAGATGCGCCCCGCGCCTCGCTCGTGTCCATGTGGGCGTGAGTCTATACACGCTCCCGGGAGCGACTGTGGTGATTTCGGCGTCTTCAGAGGCCGTCGCACGCCGGTGGCATTTGCCACACCATCGGGTCGCGAGGCATAATGGCCGCGCGCCTGGGGGGCAATCCTAGGTGCCCGTGCGGGGCAGGATCCCCGGACGAGCCACATCAACCAGAAGGGGCTGGGTGTCCTCGGGCCATGCTCGCTCGTGTTGCTTTTCGAGAAGCGCCGGATATAGGGTTGCCCTGGGGCGTTTGCAACCACTCAGTCAGTTCAGGAAGGAGGCGCCACATGGGGCGCGGAGTGTTCAGGTGGCGGGCAGCAGCGCTGCTGCTGATCGTGTCGATTTCGTTCGCGGTGCCGGCAGCGGCCGGCGCGCAGAGCAAGCAGAAGCCCAGCAAGCCGAAGGTTGTCGGAGCCTTCTACACCGAGACCAACGGGAACCCCAACAAGCTGCTGGTGTTCGATCGCTACAGCGACGGGACGCTCAAGCAGGGGAACTCGGTGGCGACCGGCGGCCAGGGCGGCCATCAGGGGCAGCCCATCAACGTCATGGCCCCACCCCCAGTGTGCACCGGCAACGGGCACGGATGTCCTGCGCTCGACAGCCAGGACGCGATCGCGCTCACACCGAACGGGAAGCTCCTGTTCGCGGTCAACGCGGGCAGCAACACGGTCAGCTCGTTCAAGGTGACGAACCACGGAGTGGTGCTGGTCAATCAGATCAGCTCCGGCGGGACATTCCCCGACAGCCTCAGCGTCCACGGCAACCTGCTCTACGTGCTGAACTCGAACAGCCTCAACATCCAGGGCATGCGATTCACTTCGGGTGGTGTGCTGAGCGCGATCAGCGGCGGGTCACAGCCGCTCAGCCCCGGCGGGACGATTCCCGGCGCGCCGCGCGACATCTCCTTCGACAACACCGGTAAGTGGCTGGTGGTGACGAAGCTGGCCAATCCGATGACCCTCACGCCGGTCGGCACGATCGACACGTTCCCCGTGAACGCCAACGGCACCGCCGGCGCCGCGGTGGCGTCGGACTCGTTCACCCCCGTGCCGTTCTCGGTCGGCTTCGACAGCGGCGACCACCCGATCATCACGACGCTCGGCAACCCGTTCGCGTTCATGGCGGGCGCGCTCGAGTCCTATTCGATCGGCGCGACCGGTTCGCTGACGCACATCGCGTCTGGCAGCACGGTCGGCTACGCCCCGTGCTGGGACGTGGAGTCGAGCAACCGAAAATACGGGTACATCGTCAACGCAGACATCCTGGGTCCGGCAGCCCCGTCCGTGTCGACGTTCAAGCTGGCCGGCAACGGCCACTTCACGTTCCTCGGCCACACCGCGAGGATGGGCGACGAGCCGCTCCAGACCGATATCGCGCTCAGCAGCGACGGCAAGTACATGTACGTGGTGGCGCCGATCGACGACCGCGCGTTCGCCGGCGTCAACATCAGCCACATCGACGTGTACAAGATCGGCTCCAACCACCAGCCGACGTTGATCCAGCAGACCCCGTTCAAGCTCGCTCAGGGCCTTACTGGCGCCGCGGCGAGTTAGCGGCAAGTAGCGGTCGGTCGAGGGGTGGGCGTGCGCCCACCCCTCGCCGGCCGGTCGTGGCCGCGGGCGTCCGGCCCAACCGCGAGTTCCTGCGCAAGCCGCGCGAGGCCTTCGCCGCCGCACTAATACATTCAGCGGATCTGGCGGCTTGTCCCGGACAGCCGCGCGCGCTAGCGTCTCGGGAAGGAACCAGGGCGAAGCGGGCGACACGGTCCGAGGAAAGGAACTCGGTCCGTCGCTGCCGTCACAACCGATTCACAGCCGGCTCGAGGTCGAGTATCATCGCGCCGCGGCTGGATCGACACGAAGGGAGCACTTTGAGGGCTAGATCAATCGCGGTCGTTGCGACTGCGGCAATCGTGGGGGTATTCATGGGCATCGCGCCTTTGACCGCCGCCGCGAAGACAAAGCAGACGAACATCGCCTGCACGGCGTACCTCACCGAGGTGCACGGGAATGTGCTGAAGGGCGCGGACAAAGGTCCGATCTCTTGCGCATCGCCGCTCGGCGATGGCACGCAGAGCGACACGTTCACCATGAAGTTCAACAAGAAGAAGACGGGCGGGACCGGCCTCGTCAAGTTCAAGGACACGTTCAAGGGCGGCACCGTTTCCGGCACCTGGAAGCTCACCTTCAAGATCCCGGCTGCAGCCCCGCCGTCCCTCGCCTTCCATGCCACGTACACCGGAGGCACCGGCAAGTTCAAGGGCATCACCGGCAAGGGCAAGGGCGGAGGCCTCCTCTCCGGCCTGAAGAACGGGTCATTCCAGTACTCGGTCAAGGCGCTGGTGCCTGCCTCGAAGACCTCCAAGACCAAGCCTAAGGTCGTTGGACACATGTACTCCCAGAGCAACGGTCTCACCGGTAACGAGATCGTGATCTGGAACCGGTACTCCGACGGCAGCGTGAAGTTCAGCGGGACCGTCAGCACCGGCGGTATCGGCGCGGCCCAGCAGCAGCCCGGCTGCACGGCGACGTGTCCCCAGCTGGACACCGACTACGAGGTCCTGCTGACACCCGATCACTCGTTGCTGTTCGCGGCCAACGCCGGCAGCAACACGATCAGCTCGTTCCACGTGGCGGCAGACGGCAGCCTGACCCTCGCCGGCCAGACGTCGTCGGACGGGGCGTTCCCGTTCAGCCTGACCGTCCACGGCAACGAGCTGTACGTGCTCAATACCGACAGCACCAGCATCGCCGGCTTCACGTTCGACTCGGCCGGCGCGATGACGCCGATCCTCGGATCGATCCAGAAGCTCACCAGCGATGCGACGCCCGGTTTCTCGCGGCAGATCGGCTTCGACAACACGGGCAAGCTGCTGATCGTGACCCTGCTCTCGGCGCCGAAGATCGACACGTTCGCGGTGAACTCCGCCGGCGCGGCCGGTCCCGCGAGCGAGGTGGCCTCGCAGAATCCGTTCCCGTTCGGATTCGTCTTCAACAAGGCGAATCAGCTCGTGGACTCGGAGGTCACGTCCATGACGGGAGAGGGCTCGACTGCGACCTATTCGGTCACCAGCACCGGCAGCCTGGCCCCGATCGACAACAAGTCGTCGTTCGGAGCGCTTCCCTGTTGGTCGCTGGTCTCCCCGAACCAGAAGTTCGTGTTCGTGGTCAACACGGGCAACGGTGCTCCTCCCGGATCCACCATTGCCTCGTACACGATCAGCGCGGCCGGGAAGCTGAAGTTCCTGGGCGTGAGCCTGCCGCAGACGCGGCCGTACGAGTACCTGAAGACGGACGAGTTCATCACGCCCGACGGCAAGTACCTGTACGTGGTGGGACACCACGCCACCTCCCCTGCCGGTCCGGCTACCGACAGCTACCTCGATGAGTACAAGATCGCCAGCAATGGCGTGCTCGTGCCCCTCGGGTCGACGTCGAACGCCGGTGTCCCGCTGGGCACGGATGGCCTGGTCGGATTCTGAGTTCCTAATACCGCAGTAGTCAGTTGACAGCGAGGGCCGGCGAGATTCGCCGGCCCTCTGCCTTTAACGACCGCTGCTCAGGAGGAGGGGCCGAGCGGGGCTTGCGCTTGGCCCGGGGTCGAGCCCTTGGCCTCGCGGTCGGCGCTGGCCAGCGCAAGCACCTCGTCGACCGACCACTGGTCATACGCATGTTCGCCGTACTTGCTGGCGATGACGCGACCGTCCGACGCGATCAGGAAGTCGCCGGGCAGGCCGTCCGAGCCGCCGGCGGGCTTGACCGGTGGCGCGTGCTCCTTGCCGCGGATGGTCGCGCCGATGCTCCGGGCGAGGCCGCGGAAGATCGCCGGCCACGCGCGCGGGCTGAGGATCGCCTTGGGCTTGGCCTCGACGCCGAACTCGGCGTACAGCTTCTTGTCGGGGTCGGCGATCACCACGAACGGGAGCTCGGCCTGGTATTTGCGGAGGTCCTCGGTGCTCGAGTGGAACACGATCACCTCGCGAACGCCCGCCCCGGCGAGCTCATCCTTGCGGTTGATCACCGACCGCAGGTGAAGATTGCAGACCGGGCATCCCGCGAACCGGCGCAGCTCGAGGTGGGTCAGCTGCGTCGGCTCTGCCGGGTCAGGGATCGAGACCGTCTCCCCCGAGATCGCGGCGAGTTGATGCGGCGCGACGGTATCGCCGGCGCTCAGATGGTGGCTACCGGTCGGATCTGTCATGGACCCCCCAATCGTTGTGCGTGCCGGATAGTGGCGGACGAATGCACGCCGCGCCGATCCTACCGAGGGCCTCGTCAGTGGATCAACCAGGCGCGCTTGACGGGGCGCGCTCGGCACCCATACGCTGCGCCGATGACACGAGAGACCAACTGATGGCGCGGGACCCCGGGCTGGCGCAGAGCCAGCTGTTCTCGGGACTCGATGCCGAAGCGCTCGAAGTCGTGCTCGCGCGGATGCGGCCCCGGGAATTCGCCCCCGGCGAGCAGCTCTGCGCGGCCGGCGATCCCAGCGACCGGATCTGGCTGATCACGGGTGGGCTGGTCAACTGGAGCGCGGGCACAACAGCCGGCGGCGGCGAGATCGAATTGCGGATGCGAAAAGGCGACGTGATCGGCGCCCAGGACGCGATCACCGGGGCCGAGCGCACGGCGACGGTCGCGGCGAGCACGATCACCCACGTGCTGGAGCTCGACGCCACTGACCTGCTCGAGCTCGCCGCGCGCTTTCCGCAGATCCTGATCAACGTCGTCCAGACCCAGCGCGAGCGGCTGTTCCGGGCGAGCGCGCGGAGCGCGGCGCTATTCAGCGCCAGCGTCCGCAGCAGCTCCAACCGGGGCGAGGAGATCGGCGTGATCTCGGGACCGTCGCTGAGGGGCGTGGTCTCGACCCTTGTCGCCGCCGCGCGGACCGCGAGCCCGCGACCTGTCACGGTGCTGGATCGGTCGCTGTCGTTCGCCGGCGCTCTGACCGCGTCCGACGAGCTCGCCAGCGAAAACGACACCGTGCTGATCCCGAGCGAGCTCGATCCCGACACGCTCGGCATCCTGCTCGACGAGGTCGACCGCGTCGTCGCCCTGGTCGGAGACGCTGACGAGGCCGCCAGCCTGGGGCGCGTCGCGGCCGCCGCCGAGGGGCGCCGGCTCGAGATCGTGCTGGTGTCCGATGAGGCGCGTGAGGCAAGCCGGATGTGGTACCCGGGAACGCTCGACCTCGTCGTGCGCGATTGCCCGCGCCAGGCCGGGTTCCCGCTCGCCGGCGAGGACGTCGCGTGGATCGCCCGTCACCTCACGCGCACCAAGCTCGGCGTGGCCCTCGGTGCCGGTGGCGCCAAAGGCTATGCGCACGTCGGCTTTCTCCAGGCCCTCGAGGAGGAGGGCTACACGGTCGACTACGTGGGCGGGAGCAGCATCGGCGGGTTCGTCGCCACCCAGCTCGCCCTCGGCCGCAACGCCGCCGAGGTCGACGCCCGCTTCCGTGACACGTTCAGCCCCGAGAACGTGGGCCAGCTGTTCAAATCCCCGCTGGTCGGATCGGCCGGCCTCGAGACGCTCACCGGGATGCTCAAGGAGGCGACCGCGGGAGCGTTCTTCTCCCACACGAAGATCCCGCTCGTGATCCTCGCAGTCGACCTGACCGATCGGGCTCCGATCGCCCAGCGCCGCGGCCCCCTGTGGGAGGCGCTGCTCGCCGCACTGTCGGTGGCCGGGGTATTCCCGACCCAGGAGCGGAACGGGCACCGCCTGATCGACGCGATCGCGCTGGTGCCGGTGCCGACCGCGGCCGTGCTCGAGGACGGCGCCGACATCATCGCGTCGGTCAACCTGCTCGGCGCCGAGTCGCTCGAGCAGTGGCCGGGTGTGCCCGATGAGCCCGAGGAGGAGCCCAAGAAGCCTCGGCGGCGCGGTCCGCTCGACACCATGCTCGAAGCGATGGATCTCAGCCAGCTCGATACCAGCGCGCGCCATGCCGCCCTGGCCGACGTGGTCGTAACCCCTCGTTTCGGCCCGGCCGAGTGGCGAGATTTCCACCTCGCCGACCTGTTTTTGGCCGCCGGGCGCGAGGCCGCGCGCGAGCAATTGCCGGCGCTCCGGGCCCTCGCCAAGCCGGTCGATCTCGACGCCGCGCGCCGCGAGGCGAGGCTCGTGGACGCACACGCCCGTTGACGTCTCTCACCCTGTTCAGCGGCGCGGCTAGCTGTTACAGTCGCGAAACTCGGGGGTCCTTCAAGGGAGCATTGTTCTGCTTGGATTGGGGCTAGTTGGCTGACAGGGAGATGTCGGCCGCGCAGACGGTCGAGACCGGCCTCGCAGAGGTCGGCGGCGGCACGCGCCTGAAGGTGTGCGGGATCACCGCCCGCGCCGAGATCGACCTGCTCGCCTCTCACGGAGTCGACTTCGTCGGGCTGTGGTGGGGCGTCCCCGGCGGGCCTCACGACCTCGACCTGACGCGCTGGCGCGAGCTCGCGGAAGCCGCGGCCGCCGCCGACGGCCTCACCCCGGTCCTGGTCACGTTCGCCAAGGACGCCGAGCAGCTGCGCGAGACGCTCGAGGGCTCGCCCGTGAGGTGGATCCAGCTCCACGGGTATCCGACGCCGGGGACGATCCGGAAGATCAAGGCGATCGAGGTGGGTGAAGACCCGGTCAACGTGATCAAGGTGCTGCACATCAAGGGAGGCGAGTGCGTCGAGGCCTCCCTGCTGGGCTCCTACGAGAAGGCGGGCGTCGACGTGTTCCTGTTCGACGTCGTCGCCGACGACGGTCGCGTCGGGAGCACCGGACAGGCGATCGACCCCGCGATCGTGGCTCCGCTCGCCGACAAGCTGAACCGCCCGTTCCTCCTCGCCGGCGGGATCTCGGCGTCCAACCGCGACGACTACGCCGCGCTTGCCGCGCACCCCCAATTCCTCGGAATCGATGTCGATACCAACGCGCGCACCGTAGATGGGAAGATCTCCTCTGAGAACGTCGAGGCGATCAGCCGGGTGTGGAAGGACCGGGCAGCGAGGAGTGAGTGACCAGGATGGCTAGCGTGTTCGCGGACGCCCTGCTCAGCGGGCGTTTGCCGATCATCATGGAGGTCAAGCGCTCGGACGGCGAGGGCGCCGAGCTGATCGGCGACCGGACGATCGCGGAGATCGTGGAGCAGTACGTCGCCGTCGGCGCACCCTGCATCTCGGTGGTCACCGGCCGGTGGTTCGGCGGAGACGACGAGATGCTCAGAGAAGTCGCCAGCCTGACCGACCTGCCGCTGTTGAAGAAGGACTTCATCACGCGCGAGAAGCAGATCGTCGCGGCCAAGGAGATGGGCGCCTCCGCGATCCTGCTGACCGCCAAGATCCTGCCCTCCAAGACGTTCCAGCACTTGATCGAGCTCGCACTCGGCCAAGGTCTCACCCCGTTCGTGGAGATCGTCGACGAAGCCGAGCTCGCCAGCGTGATCCACCCCGGGGACTGCATCATCGCGGTCAACAACAAGGACATCAACACCCGCGAGCGCGAGCCCGGCGACATCGACACCAGCCGGTCGCTGCTCGAGGCGACGATTCAGGCCGGCACCCCCTGCCCGGTGAGCGCGAGCGCGATCATCGACCCGCGGATCGCCGCTGAGCTGGTCGACTCCGGCTTCAAGGGACTGCTGATCGGGACCGGGCTGCTGCGCGCGGACAGCATCCGGGGCTGGGTCGAGGAGTTCGAGCGCCACCGCGCCGAGCTGAAGGCTCCGGTAATGGAAACCAACCAACCCTCGCCATGAGCCAGACCACGACGCGATCGATCGCGGACCACTTCGCCGATCAGGTCGAGCGACAGCCCGACGCGGCGGCGCTGGTCTGGGATGGCGAGGCGATCTCCTACGCCGAGCTCGGGGAACTCGCCGGCAGCGCCCGCTCCGAGCTGGAGGGAGCGCGTCTTCCGCCGGACCGCCCGATCGGAATCCGAGCCAAGAAGTCGCCCGAGGCGATCGCGCTGATCCTGGCCTGCCTACGTGCGGGGCACGCGTTCCTGCTCCCCTCGATCGAGCTCGCCTCCGAGACGCTCGCCCAGCTATTCGCCCAGGCGGGCACCAGCCAGGTCCTGTCGCCGCATGGACCGCGGAGCGAGAGCGCGGCCAGCCTGCGCGCGCTCGTCGACGACGCGCGCGCCCAGGAGGAGGCGGGGTGGGCGGGGTCCAAATCTCAGTGGCCGCCGGCCGGCGGCGGCGACGACGTCACGTTCATGCTGACGACGTCCGGCTCGACCGGGCTGCCGAAGGTCGTGCCGCTGACCGCGGCAGGGGTCGACGCGTTCACCGATTGGGCGGCCCAGCAGTTCGAGATCAAGCCGGGGACGGTCGTGGCCAACTACGCGCCGCTCAACTTCGACCTGTGCCTACTCGATATCTGGACCACGCTCAAGCACGGCGGCACGGTCGCGCTGGTCGACCAGGACCGTGCCACCCAGGGTGCATATCTCGCCGACCTCGTCAATGACAACCAGGTGAACGTGCTCCAGGCGGTGCCGATGCTGTACCGCCTGCTGATCGACGTCAACCGCGAGGACGGCCGGACGTTCCCGAGCGTCCGCCACGTGATCACGACCGGCGACAAGATCCCGGCCAGCTCGCTGGCCGAACTGCCCAAGCTGTTCCCCAACGCACGGTTCTACAACGTGTACGGCTGCACCGAGACCAACGACAGCCTCGTGCACGAGTTCCTCGGGCTGGCCGAGGGCAACGTCCCGTCGAGCATCCCGGTCGGCCAGCCGATCCCGGGCGTAACCGCACGTGTCCAGAAGGAGGACGGCAGCGCGCTCGAAGGGACCGGCACCGGCGAGCTGATGGTGTGGACGCCGTTCCAGACGCGGGGCTACCTGAAGTCGGCGCTCAACGAGGGAAGGTTCGTCCAGATCGCCGAGAATGGCGACGAGCGCACGTTCTACCGGACGGGCGACATCGTGCGCCGCCACGAGGACGGGACGCTCACGCTCGAGGGTCGCGCCGACTTCTACGTCAAGGTCCGCGGCGTGCGGGTTAGCACCCAGGTCGTCGAGCAGGCGATCCAGGAGCATCCGGCGGTCGTCGAGGTCGCGGTCATCGCAGTCCCCGACGAGCTCGCCGGCGCCCGCCTCCACGCCACCGTGCGCCGCGAGCTCGACGCCAAACTCAATAGCCTGATGCTTCGCCAGCACTGCGCCACCAGGCTGGCCCGCACCGAGATGCCTTCGACGATTCAGATCGTGACCGAGCCTTTGCCCAAAACATCAACCGGAAAGGTCGACCGCAAGGCGGTCGCCGCCGAGCTAGAGAGGAGTCGTGCGAATGGATGAAACCACCGCGAAGATCAAGGCGTTCATCGTCGAGGAGTTCATGCCGGACGTGTCGGTGGACGAGCTTGAGGACGACTTCGACCTGTTGACCGGCGGGGTCGTGGACAGCCTCGGCCTGCTCAAGGTGGTGGCCTGGCTCGAGGACGAGTTCGACATCGGCGTCGACGATTCCGAGCTCGGACCCGACAGCTTCCGCACCGTCGCCGCGATCAAGGCGTACGTGGATCAGGCGCGCGACGGGGCGCATGCCGAGTAAGACGCCGTCCGAAGCGTTGGCGGCGCTGGTCACCCAGCGCTACCCGATCTCCGCGGAGGTCTGGGGCGACTTCTGGGATCGCCTCGCCGCCAAGAGCTTGCATCCGGGCGAGGCGCTCGCGGTGCTGGCGTCGCTGACCACCCGGATCCCGGACGGCACGTCGGTGAGCACGCTGCTGGGCTCGCTCAAGGAGCGCAACCCGCGGCCGGACCCGCCGCCGCGCCGCACGGTCAACATCGTCGGCACCGGCGGGGGCCCGAGCACCTTCAACCTGTCCACCGCCTCGGCCTTCGTGGCCGCGGCGATGGGCGCACGGGTGATCAAGACCGGCTCGCGCGCCTACGCCAGCCGGACGGGCTCGGTCGATCTGCTCGATCGGCTCGGCATCCGCCAGACGAGCTCCTACGAGCAGACCGAGGAGATGCTCGAAGCGTTCAGCATGGCATGCGCCGGGCCGTTCGTGTACCCGAAGGAGCTCCGCATGCTCGCCCGCCAGATACTGCCATTTGACATGAAGACCGTGGGACGGTTCTTCAACCTGATCGGGCCGTTCCTCGCCGAGGTACCCGTGTCCCTCCAGATCACCGGGGTGTCCGATCACACCGTGCTGCCCACGTTCCGCGGGCTCGTGTCAGAAGACCCGAGCAAGGACTACTGGGTGGTGTGGAACGACGTCGGCGTCGATGAGCTGATGAGCGTCGTCGACTGCCACGTGTACGACAGCGCGAAGGGCGAGGAGTTCATTCTCAGCCCGTCCGAGCTCGGCCTGAGCGATCGGCCGTTCGAGGACCTGCTCCCGGTGGCCGACCTCGAGCAGACGGTCGATCACTTCCTAGGGCTGATCGGAGGCGATGGCCCGGCCGGCGCGATCGAGAGCATCAAGCTGAACGCCGCCGCCCTGGCCATCAACTGCGAGGTCGCGCCGGACTGGCCCACGGCCCTCGAGCTGGCCTCCGACACGATGAGCGCCGGCGTTCCCGCCCGGCTGATCGAGCGGATGCGCGAGCACGGCCAGGTGACCGCGAAGGCATGAGCTTCTTCGCCGAACGCCAACCGGGCCGACCCGGCCTGGCCCTGTTCCTCAACGCCGGCGACCCGCCGCTCGATACGTTCCGCGAGCTCGTGCTGCTGCTCGACGACGCCAAGGTCGACTGCCTGGAGCTTGCGATCCCGTTTCCGAACTCCGCCAGCGACGGGCCCGTGATCCGTGCGTCGGCCAGCCGCGCGCTCGAGGACGGGATCGACCGCGAGACCGTGCTCGAGTTCGTGCGGAGCGTCCGCCCCGAGCTGAAGCACTTGAAGATCGCGCTGCTCGCCGACTGGAGCTACTCGATCAAGGGCACCCCTATGCGCGAGTTCCTCGAGCACGTCCAGGCGGCCGACGCCGACGGGCTGCTCGTCCACGGCCTGCCGCCCCGGCTGAAGACCGAGTACTACGAGGCGGCGGGAGCGGTTGACCTGCCGATCGTTACCACCTGCTACGCCACGTCAGACCCGGCGGTGCTGACCGAGGCCGCCGAGCACGGCTCGGCCTACATCTACCTGGTCGCGGCGTACGGACGCAGCGGCACGGTCGGACCACCCGACCTCAGTGCGCTGGTCCCGGTGCTCGAGAGTCTGCGCGCGCAGACCGACGTACCGGTCGCGGTCGGTTTCGGCGTGAAGGACAAGAGCCACATCGACGGGCTCGGGGCCGTCGGCGCCGACGCCGCGATCGTCGGCAGCACGTGCGTGGCGCGCGTCACCGAAGCGCGCGCCGCAGGTCGCGACGTCGTGGAGGATTTCCGCGGGCTACTGGTTGATCTGGGCCAAGTCCCGGAATAGGTGCAAACGACCAACTCAAATCAACAGCGAGGGGCACAGATGATCATTCGTGATCTCGAGGACGTGAAGACGGTCGAGTGGGGCAACGGGCTCAGCCGTCGGTTCCTGCTCGAAGCCGACGGTATGGGCTACACGGTGACCGACACGATCGTGAACAAGGGGACCAAGACGCTGATCGAGTACGCCAATCACCTCGAAGCGTGCTACTGCATCGAGGGACGCGGCAAGGTGATCGAGATGGACGGGACCGAGCACGACATCTTCCCCGGGCGGATCTACGCGCTCGACCACCACGATACGCACTGGCTGCTCGGCGGCGAGGACGAGGACCTGCGGCTGGTATGCATGTTCACCCCGGCGCTGACCGGCGACGAATCGCATCGGATCAGCGAGTCCGGCATCCACCCGTCGGTCTACGGTGAAGTCGTGGGCGGGAGCTAGGCGATGGCACTGACCGCCCCAACTGGGGAATGGACCGACGAGCAGAAGACGCTCAGGAAGTCACTGAACCAATACTTCGACGCGCTCAACGAGGGTCACCTCGAGGATGACGCGGCGAACCGGTTCAACCGCGACAAGTGGGATCTCCTGCGCGAGTCCGGAGTGCTGCGGATCCCGTTCAACACCCAATGGGGCGGTCTCGGCCACGACGTCCTCACACTCGTGTACGTGCTCGAGAACCTCGGGTACGGGTGCCGCGACACCGGACTGCTGTTCGGCGCCGCGACCCAGGTCGTGAGCGCCGCGATCCCGCTGCAGAAGTTCGGCTCAGACGAGCTCAAGGAGCGCTACCTGTCCCGGCTGATCGACGGCGAGATCCTGAGCGCTCACGCGATCTCCGAGCCGTCTGCGGGGTCGGACGCGACCGCGATGGCGACCACCGCCACCGAGGACGGCGACGAGTACGTCATCAACGGCAAGAAGATCTGGATCACCAGCGGCCCGCTGGCCGACATCATCACCGTCTACGCCAAGACGGGGACGGAGAGCGCGGCCGCCGGGATCACCGCGTTCATGGTGCCGACCGACACGCCCGGTTTCCACGTCGGCGAGCCGATCAAGAAGCTCGGGCTGAACACATGCCCGTTCTGCGAGCTCGAGTTCACCGATTGTCGGGTGCCCAAGGACAACATCCTTGGCAAGCCCGGGTCGGGCTTCTTCATCCTCGAGCACGTCATGAACTACGAGATCCTGTGCATCTTCATGATGATGGTGGGCGAGATGCAGGAGCGGATGGAGCGCTGCATCAAGTACGCCAAGGAGCGTCAGGCGTTCGGCCGGCCGATCGGCGCAAACCAGTACATCGCCGGCAAGATCGTCGACATGAAGATCGGCCTGGAGAACTCGCGCAAGCACCTGTACGACACCGCTCGGCGCTTCAACCGGGGCCGCAGCGTCACCACCGAGATCTCGATGGCCAAGCTGATTACGAGCGAGGCGAACGTGGCCTCGGCGCTGTCGGCGATCCAGATCTTCGGGGCTCGCGGCTACACCCGCGAGTACGGGCTCGAGAAGGGGCTCCGCGACGCGATCGGAGCGCCGATCTACTCCGGCACGAACGAGACACAGCGGGTCCGGATCGCCTCGATGCTGGGCCTGTAGCCGCCCGCTCCGGGCGGGAATCCGCCCCTTAGCATACCAACGCAGTTGTCGATTCGCCGAATTCCCCGGAACCTCCCGGAGCAAGATTGCGGTGTTTTACGGAGGTAGTTCGATGGCGCGTTCCGGATGTGCGCGGGTCCGCAATCGGCTACTTTTCCGCGCGACCGGGTGAGGCGGGGCTGCGCCGGCCGGGTGAGAACTCCACAGACCGAGCCTGAAGGGGGCTTAGATGCCGGGACAGACAGGAACTCTCGCGTGGTCGGCTGGCGAGGCGACTGATCATCTTCTACGCAATCCTGGCCGCGATCGGCGTGGTGGTCGTGGTGTTCGTCGTCAGCAAGGGCGGGAACGAGAAGGCCCAGCCCTCGATCGCCGGCGGTTACACGCTGTCGGCGGCCAGCCCGTGCATCGGACCGGCACCAAAGCCGGCAGGCGGGATACCGCTGCCGGCGACCGCCCCGACGCAAGTAGCGGCCGCGGGCCCGTCGTTCAACGTCCTTCAGTCCGGGCAGTTCGTCAACCTCACCAACAACCAGAACACGCTCGGCGGCCAGTTGCGCCTTGACGCCAAGACGCTCCCCGGTGGCTCGCATCGCCTGACCGGAAGCGCGGACTGCGTGTCCGGAGGCAGGTCGCTTCCTGTCAATGCGATCGCCACTCCAGGCGCCAAAGGCGTGATCACGGGAACCCTCGGGGGGCTGCCGTTCGTCGCCAACCTCACCAGTGCCCCGCCCCCTCCGGGGGCGGCCGCCCCGCGGACACCGACGAACATCCAGGGCACCTACGCGCTGTCTCCCAGCTCGACCTGCTTCGGAAGCTCGTTCTCGATCCACGGCAAAGGCTCCGTCGCCCAGCTGTACTCCTCGAGCGACACGCTTCTCGGCCCGCTTACCTACTCGAGCAAGACCGCCGGCGTGTTCGGCGACGTCAGGTGCGTCAAGGGGGGCTCCGCGCGTCTGACCGCGACCGCGAATGACCTTCAGCTTCAGAAGGTCACAGTGATCCCGTTGAACGTGGCGACGCCGGTCCCGTCGACGACCCCGACGGCGAAGCCGGCGCTGACCACTCCTTCGGGACTCTCGCCGGCCGGCGAGAAGTTCACGGCGACCAAGCAGCGCTCGGACTTCAACAAGCTCGTCGCGGCGGTGTTCCTGTCGATCGCGATCGTGCTGATCGTCTGCACGCCTCTTCGGGGTCCTGGCGGTGAAGCTGGGAGAGCCTCGAGTCATGGGCGAGGTGATCGCCGGACTCGCGCTCGGACCGTCGCTGCTCGGCGCGATATCGCCGAACCTGGAGGCGACGTTCTTTCCGACCGACATCCTGCCCGCGCTCGGCGTCGTGGCCAACCTCGGCCTGATCTTCTACATGTTCCTGGTGGGGCTCGAGGTCGACCGCGGCCAGCTGAAGGGAAAGGCCGCCCAGGCCGCCGCGATCTCGAACGCGAGCGTCGCCGTCCCGCTGCTGCTCGGCATCGCGGTCGCGCTGCCGCTGTACAAACTGATCGGCCCGCAGAAGAAGTTCGTCGCGTTCGCTCTGTTCATGGGCGTGGCGATGTCGATCACGGCGTTCCCGGTGCTCGCGAGGATCCTCGCCGAGCGGCGCATGCTCAAACGCCCGGTGGGCGCGCTGACGATCGCGTGTGCCGCGATCGACGATGTGACCGCGTGGTTCCTGATCGCGCTCGCAACCACGATCGCGGTGTCCGGCACCGTTGGTGACGTCGCCAAGACGATCGCCGAAGCGGCGGTCTACATCGCGATCATGGTGCTGATCGTGCGGCGGATCGTCGCCCGGATGGCGACAGCTTTCGACGAGGTCGGGCGGATCCCGGGTGCGTGGTTCGCCGGGATCATCGTCGGAGTCCTGCTTGTCGGCGTACGTAACCGAGGAGATCAACATCGCGTTCATCTTCGGGGCGTTTGTGATGGGCATGGTCATGCCCCGCCATGCCCGGCTGAGCGAGGAGATCACCCGCCGGATCGACGACTTCGTGGTCACGCTGCTGCTGCCGGTGTTCTTCGTCTACACCGGACTGCGGACGAACGTCGGGCTGCTCGACCGCCCGGAGCTGTGGCTGCTCACGCTGCTGCTGATCGCGGTCGCGATCCTCGGCAAGCTCGCCGGCGCCGCGATCGCCGCTCGCGTCACTGGCTACGACTGGAAGGCCTCCGCGGTGATCGGGACGCTGATGAACACGCGCGGGCTAACCGAGCTGATCGTGCTCAACCTCGCGCTCGACGTCGGCGCGATCTCGCCGACGCTGTTCGCGATGCTCGTGATCATGGCCGTCGTCACCACCCTGATGGCCGGGCCGCTGCTGAAGCTGCTCGACCCGAAGAACAAGTTCGGCACCGCCGTCGAGGACGAGTTCGCCGACGCCGCGCTCGCCGCGGTCCAGGCGCACCCGGAGCTCCCGGTCCCGGAGCGCTCGATCCTGGTGGCTCCCGAGACCAACGCCGCCATCGGTCAGCTCGTCGCGCTGGCCGAGCCCCTGGCCCGCTCGGGACAGACCCGCGAGTTGATCATCGCCCGCCTGGTCCGGCCACCTCGAGGCGCGGGCGCGGGCGTACGCGGCGGCCTGCAGTCCGAGAACCTCGCCCTGGAGCAGGCATCGCGTGAGATCAACGAGCTGCGCGAGAAGCTGGCGTCCGACGGCGTGGTGGTACGGGGCGTCGCGCTGACCTCGACGAACCCGGGTTCCGATCTTGCCCATATCGTCGAGCGCGAACCGGTCGATCTCGTGCTCACCGAGGGCCGGCGGCGGCTGATCGGCGAGGGAGTGCCGCTCGGAGACGTCACCGAGCTGCTCGAGCACGCTGCGTCGGACGTCGCGGTGCTGGTAGCCAGGGAGGGAGATCCGATCGAGCTCGGGCCCGGGAAACCGGTGCTCGTCCCGTTCGGCGGCGCCGAGCACGATTGGGCCGCCCTCGAGCTGGGCTCGTGGCTGGCGGCGAGCTCAGGAGCCCCGCTCAAGTTGCTGGGCGCGGCCGGACAGACCGACGAGGGCAAATCCGTCACGCGGATGCTCGCCGACGCCGGGCTGCTGGTGCAGCAGGCAACCGGAATCTCCACCGAGCCGCTGGTCGTCGCCGGCGGGCGCGACAGCATCATCGAGGCTGCGGACGGAGCCGGATTGCTCGTGCTCGGACTATCGGATCGGTGGCGACGCGAGGGTCTCGGACCGACTCGTTCGGCGATCGCCGGCGCCGCTTCGGCACCGGTGCTGTTCGTCCGGCGAGGGACCCGGCAGGGACTGTTCGCGCCCAAGGAGAACGTCACGCAGTTCCGGTGGTCGATGGTCAGCGGGCCCGGGATGCTCGGATCTTCGCCGCGGGGCCTGTCCGGCGCTATGCCGACCACCGAGGGGCCCTCGCCCGACGACCCGCCGATCTCGGTCTCCTGACCGACCGGCCCGTAAGGGGGCTAGCCGCGCTGGCCCGAGGCGTCCGCCTCGGGCCGGTGCGGTTACGGGCGCCGCATAACATTCAGCCTCATGCGGCGTGCGATCCTCGCTGGCGCGATCGTGACCGGGTTGGTGCTCGGTCGCCGGCGCGGCGGACGCGAGCCTTCCTCCACCGCACTTCGGACGGTCCGTCGACATCGGGCTCGTGTCGGGAACGGTGATCGTCACCACGCTCCCGCGGCCACGTGTTCACGCTCGGCCCGAACGACCGCAACATCCCGGTCGGATCGCTGATCGACACCACGCAAGGCCGGGTCGACCTGCGCGCCGCCCCGCCGCCCGGCGGCGGCGCGAGTGCTGCGACCCTTCACGTCGAGGACGCCCAGTTCTACGACGGGTCCTTCAGGGTCACGCAGTCTCCGAGCAGCCCGGTCCCGCAGGTCCGGCTCGCCGGCGGACGGTTCGCGGCATGCGCGGCGCCGAGCGGCGACCATGCTTCGGAGGCGAAGCTGTCGAACAAGGTGCTGCGTCTGCTGTGGGCGAGTGGACCGGGCAAGTTCCGAACCGTTGGCCGCTACTCGGCGGCGACCGTGCGCGGCACGGAGTGGCTGACCGAGGACTTCTGCGACGGCACGCTGGTGCGCGTCAGGCGGGGGGTGGTCGTGGTCGAGAATCTCGCCACGCACGCCACTGTGACCGTGCGCGCCGGCCACAGCGCGTTCACTCCGGCGGGCTGACCGGTCGCCGTGCTTCCAGACGCTCGCGTCGCCTGACGTCCTACCGCTGCGGCAGCGGCAGCACGGCGGTGACGCAGGTCGGGCCGCCGTCCTCCGAGGCCACGCTCAGGCGCCCGCCGGCGAGCAGGGCGCGCTCGCGCATCCCGGTCAGTCCGAATCCCGCGCGCACGCGGTCGGGGTCGAACCCGCAGCCGTCGTCCTGCACCATGAGCTGCACCTCGTCTGAGCGCTGCTCGACCCGCAGGCCCACGCGCTCGGCACGCGCGTGCTTGACCGCGTTGCTGAGCGCTTCCTGGACGATGCGGTAGATCGCGGTCTCCGTGTCCCGGGCCAGGCGCTGCTCGGAACCCAGGCCGATGTCAACCTCGACCGCGAAGCCCGCGATCGCCGCCTGGCGCTTGGCCAGCGACTCGATCGCCGGGCCGAGCCCGAGGTCGTCGAGTGCGGCCGGACGCAGTTCGGCGATCAGGTCGCGCAGCTTGCGCATCTCCTCGCCGAGGTGCGCATCCGCGGTATCGGCCGCCCGGCGCAGGGCGCCGTTGTCATCGCGGGCGAGCCCCGCGGACAGGACCATCCGGACCCCGGTCAGTCCCTGGAGCGTCTCGTCGTGGAGTTCGCGGGCCCAGCGGGCACGCGCCTGATCGGCGGCCTCGAGGCTAAGCCGCAGGCGGGCGGCGGCGACCGAGCGCGCGGTCGCGACAGCCGTGGCCGCGCTCGCCGCCACCGACATCAGGAGCTGCTCGTCCTCCTCGTCGAACCGCCGCTCGCCGGCGCCGTTGATGCCGGCGAGCACGCCGAGCGTCTCGCCCCGGAAGACGAGCGGCACGAGGATCGCCTCGGTGGCATCGGGCGCGAGCTGCTCGAGCTCCGCCGCGTCCGCATCGGCTCCGACGCGGCGCGGGCTTCCGGACAGCAGCACCTGGCCGGCGAGCGAACCGGTGAGCGGCAGCCGCGGCTGGGGCTCCGACGGCCGCGCGCTTCCCCGCACCGCCGCGAGCTCGCCGCCGTCGGGGAGGTATATGACCAGCGTGCGAGCCGCCACGATCTCGCGGCCGTGGGCGATGATCAGCGACAGGATCCGCTCGAGGTCGGTCTCGCCGCCGACCGCCCGAGCGATCTCGGCGAACGCCTCGAGTCGCCCGACGCTCCGCGCCAGGCCCCGGTTGGAGCCCTCGAGCTGATCGGCGTACAGGGCGAGATCGCGCTGGGCATCCTGGCGTTCGGCGATGTCCTTGCGCAGGCGATCCGAGAACCCGCCCACGATCACACCCGTGATCAGGAATGCCGCACCACGCGACACGTAGCCGAGCGCGTCGACGTGCACCGAGTTGATCACGCTCCACGCCGGGACGAGGGCGAACGCCACCGCGGCGGCGATCAGTCCGGCCCGCGTCCCGAACTCGATCGCGAGCACCGCGATCGGGACGATGTAGAAGTTCGCCAGCAGCGCATCGGGGTCGTTGACCGCCAGACGGGCGGCGAACGCGAGCGCGAACAGCACCGCGGCGATCGCGACGATCGCCGCGCGCCTCGCCGGCGAGCGAGGCGCCGGTGCGGTCGCCCTCAGTCTCTCGACGACCCGCCGCTGCGCGGCGTCGAGCTCGATCTGTCTGGCCCGAGTGGCGGTGGTGCTCATCGGTGGATGACCCCGTGCTCGAGCGCGTAGCGAACGAGCTCGGGCCGGCCGGTCAGCCCGAGCTTGGCCTGCAGGTTCGCGCGGTGGGTCTCGACCGTGCGCGGGCTGATGTACATGCGGGTCGCGATCTCGCTGTTGGTGTGGCCGAGCGCGACCAGCCGCAGCACCTCGAGCTCGCGCTCGGTCAGCGCGACGTCGTCGGCGCTCGTAAGCGCCCACCCGCCGATCGCCGGATCGAGGTAGCGGCCGCCCTTGGCGACGGTCCGGATCGCCCGCACCAGGTCGGTGCGGGACGCCTCCTTGAGCACGTAACCGGCCGCGCCCGCGTTCCAGGCGGGCGCGACGAACGCCGGATCGTCTTCCATCGTCAGGATCACGATCGCTGTCGACGGCGAGGCCGATCGGAGCTCGAACAGCGCGCTCAGGCTGAGGTCACGCCCCATGTGCAGGTCGAGCAGGATGACCGCCGGCGCGACCTCGCGCAGCAGCGCGGTCGTCTGGGCGATGTCGCTCGTCTCGCCGACAACCGCCAGGTCGTCCTCGGCCTCGAGCAGCAGGCGGAGCCCCTGGCGCACGACCGCGTGGTCGTCGGCGATCACGATCGTGATTGGCGTCATCGATATCCGAGCGTCAGCGGTCAGCGCGCCTTGGCCAGGTACGTCTGCCCGGCGCGCACGATCACGTTCTTGTGCAGGCGGAAGTCGGTGACCACGACCACGCCCGTGCGGACCACCGTCAGCGTCCCGTCGCAGCGGTCGCGCACGCCCCAATTGGTGCCGCGGACCGTCGCGGCCGAGAACCGCCCGCTCGTCCGGAACCGCCCCTTGGCGCTGCCCCGCAGGAGCCCGAGGATTCGCTGGCTCAGTGTCGCGGCGCGCGCCGCCGACGCGCCGCAGGCGGAGCGCGCCAAGTTGTCGCGGAGCACGAGGCTGACGAGCGCACCCTCCGCGCGTGTCTGCCGCACCTGGAAGGTCCCGAGGAAGAACTGGCCGGTCTGGAAGTGGGTCGGCGCCGGCGTCGCCGAAGTGAGCGACACCCTGCCGGCGTCAGTGTCGACAACCGTTCCCACCGGAACCACGCGCGTCGCCGTCAACGCCGTGAATCCACTTGGCGCGCCCGGAACGTGAATCAGAACCCTGCCGCTGACCGGCCGCAGCACGATCGTCTGGGCGAATCTCGGCGCCAGCTGGGTGACGGAGATCGCACGGGGGCCGGTCGACGCGTGGGGCGCTTGGGCGCCTGCGCACGCAGCGCCCACCAGGCAGGCGGTGCCCACCGCCACGATGGTTCCTCGTCGTCCTTGTCCCAAGTGTTCGGTCCCCTGGGCACGGTAGAGCGCACGCCGGTTGTTAGTCAACCGTAACCTCGAATTGCTTGTTCGAGGTCCGGTTTGCGCGTAGACTGCCCCGGGCGTTTTGTGTGCTCATGGCCGGGCGCGCACGGGGCGAAACGGGGCCAATCGGCGAGGGATGATCGGGATATGAAACGGAAGCGCTTCGGGATTGGAAGCGGCCGGAAGTTGAAGGTGCTGCTGCTGGCGCTGGTGGCGCTCGGCGCCGGGGCGATCGGGATCGCGCTGTACGCGACCGGCGTGCTCGACTCGCTCGAGGGCAACACCGTCGACGCGCGGTTCTCGACCCGTGGCACGCAGAAGCCGCCGAAGAACCTGGTGGTCGTCGCGGTCGACAACAAGTCACTGCAGGACCTCAACACCTTCCCGTTCCCGCGCTCGTACTACGCCCAGGTGATCAACAACATCGCGGCCCAGCATCCCGCCGCGATCGTGTTCGACATCGACCTCGAGAACAAGAGCACGATCGGTAAGACGTGCAAGGTCCAGGGCGCCACGTACCCCTGCGACGACCTCGATCTGTTGGAGGCGATCGGCAACCACCCGAACATCACGGCGTTCGGCTCGACGCAGATCAACCAGAACGGAAACGGTCAGGTTCTGTTCCTAGGCTCTCAAGAGGGCACCACGCTCCTGAACGAGCTTGGATCCCGGCCGGCCGCACCCCTGTTCCCGGCGAACCAGCCCGGGGGCGTTTATCGCCAGATGGTCTACTCCGTCGACCACGTCCCGACGCTGTACGTCGCCGCCGCCGAGATGGCGACCCACAAGAAGATCACCGCCAAGCAGTTCGGCGGGACCCGTTGGATCGACTTTCCCGGAGCCCAGCACACGATCCCATGGGTGTCGTTCTCGAGCGTGTACGACCCGAAGAAATACAGTCCGCCCGACGGTCATACGCAGCCGCTTCCGCCGAACTACTTCCACGGCAAGGTCGTGTTCGTCGGCGCGACGCAGCTGTCGCTGCTGGATTACCACTCGACTTCGACCGACTCCCAGATGGCCGGGGTGGAGATCGAAGCCGACGCCACTGCCACGGTCATCAACGGCTTCCCGCTGAGCTCGGTCCCGGGCTGGATCGACGTCGTGCTGATCGTCCTGTTCGCGGTCATCGTCCCGCTGATCAGCATCCGGGCTCGCCCGATCATCTCGATTGTGGTCGCGGTTGCGCTCGGCGTGATCTTCGCGATCGCCGCTCAGCTCCTGTTCAACGCCGGCTGGATCGTCTCGGTCGTGTATCCGCTCGTGGCCTTGGTACTGAGCGGCGTCGGATCGCTCGCAGTCCAGCTCGTGACCGAGGCGTTCGAGCGGATCCGGACCGTCGATCTGTTCGCGCGGTTCGTGCCTGAGGACGTCGTCGACGAGGTCCTCAAGAGCGCCGACGGGCTGCGGCTCGGCGGCGTCCAGCGTGAGGGCACGATCATGTTCACCGACCTGCGCGGGTTCACGTCCTTCTCAGAGTCGCTCACCCCGTCCCAGGTGATCGACGTCCTCAACCACTACCTGAGCGAGATGAGCGACGCGATCCTCGACAACGGCGGCACGCTCGTCGCGTACATGGGCGACGGGATCTTCGCCGTGTTCGGCGCGCCACTCGCGCAGCCCGACCACGCCGACCGCGCGTTGCGAACCGCCAGGGAGATGCTCGAGGTACGACTGCCGCGGTTCAACGAGTGGATTCGCTCGGAGGGGCTCGGCGACGGCTTCCGGATGGGGATCGGGCTCAACAGCGGAAACGTGATGTCGGGCCACGTGGGATCCGAGCGCCGGGTCGAGTACGCCGCGGTCGGAGACACGACGAACACCGCATCCCGGATCGAGGGGCTCACCAAGGGCACGCCGCACCAGCTGTTGCTGTCCGATGCCACCCGCGAAGCACTCGTCGAGCCGGCGGACGATCTGGTGTTCGTCGACGAGGTCGACATCCGCGGCCGGGTCGCGCGGATGAAGCTCTGGGGCGTGAACGAGGCCCCCTCGCCGACCGCGGCACAGGCCGAAGCCGCGCAGACCACGGCCTGAGCTGTTCGCGATACGTACGTTTGTCGAGCCGGCCTGGACGCCGGTAACGAATCGGCGCGCGCGTCCGAAATCAGATGTACATGGAGAACTCGCTCGACAGGTCCCCCCACCCGGAGCCGATCGTGGCTGCCTTCGGGATCACTCATCGAGAGGTCGACGAGCACACCTGCGTGGTCGCGGTCGAGGGTGACCTCGACCTCGCCTCCGCCCCGCAGCTGAAGCTGGCCCTGGTCGATCTACTCGGCAAGGGCTACGGCCGCTACGTGCTCGACCTCTCGCAGCTCACCCATATGGATTCGATGGGACTCGGCGTGCTCGTCGGCTTCCACAAGCGCCTGGACGACGACGCGCGGCTGGCACTCGCCGGCGTTCCCCCCAAGCAGCGCAAGCTGCTCGAGCTGACCGGCCTCGACACGCGCTTCGACAGTTTCGCGACGATCGACGACGCGCTCAGCCAGCGCGCCGAGAACGGGCTGCCGTTCCGCACCGACGCCGCGATGGCGCTCGGCCTGGCCTCGACCGCGATGCCGTTTGCGACAACGCGGCGGGCCGAGGCGCTGCGCTGGCTGCGGATCCTGCGCCTGCACGGCGATGCCGCGAGAGTGCTGTGCGCGCTCGGCGTCGGTGAAGCGCCGCTGCCGGACGTCGACCCCGGCGGCGCTGAGGACCTGCTGTCGTCCGCCGGCCGGCCCGATCGGGATCCGGTCACGAGCGTTAGCGAGCTCGCCGTCCGCGTCGCGCGCAAGCGCGGAGCGCCGGCGGTCGGCACCGGCGACATCCTCGTCGCGGTGATGCGGTTCTACGGCTCTGACTTCGATCTCGTGCTCGCGGCCCACGGCACGGACCGCGACGAGGTCATCGGCCGGCTCGACGTCGGTACCGCCGCCTGAGACTCATCGCGTCGGACGGGGCGGTGTTCGCTTAGGCGGGGGCGGTGCTCGCTTAGGCGGGCGGCGGTCCGGTCGGGATCTGGAACACCCCCGACGGGCTCGGCGCCCGGCGGAGCTCCTCGGGAATCTCGATCACCGCGGCCGAGAACTTGCGCGCCAGCGGCGGCGGTCCGCCCTGGGCGAGCTCGGGCGTGAACGCCGTCACCGAGAGCGGCACGTACTCGGGCGCGACCGACCAGCTGGTCAAGCGGAACTCGCCGGCGTCCTCGATCCAGCTGAGCGACACGAGCGGCAGGATCACGACCTTCGTCCAGATCGCGATCACCCACGTGATCCAGTACTCGAGGATCGGCTCCCAGTCCGACGCGAAGTGGATGCCCTTGAGGCTCTTCGCCGCGAGATACACGAGGATGAACTCGCCGACCGCCAGCACGAACGTCAGCCACGGCGGCTGCCAGCGGATGACGAACGGGTAGAACGCGGTGTCGAGCGCGACCCCGATCACGAAGTACAGGCCGATCAGGATGATCCAGCTGGGGTTCTGCGTGATCAGCGAGACGATCGTCCAGATGATCGCGGGGATGATCAGGATCGCCCATCGGGTCTGGACGCGGCCTAGCACGGTCGGACACATAACCCCTCCCCTTACGCGAGCTGCTGAGTCGGAGACACGGTGCGGAGCGCCTCAGCCACGTCGCGCCCCATCGAGAACTGCAGCGACATACGCGACGGGAACGACCGCCTCTTCAGCTTCTCGGCCCGGGCGCAGTCGGTGACGAACCGGCGCGAGATGAACTTGAGGCCGGCGATCGTGTCGCCGTGCGGGATCACGTTGTTGGCGATCAGCCCCATGCAGCACAGCCGCGACTCCGGCATGTCGAGTCCCGGGACCCCACAGTTCGTCTGCAGCCTTAGCCTCCCGTCGACCACCGGCACCTTGTAGAACTCGACCAGTCGGCGGATCAGCGGAAGCGTGAGCACGGACTTGTTGAACCCGGTGCCGGCGGTCACGCCGGTGACGTCGAGCCAGCCCGGATCCTCGCCGCTCCTGCTCTTGACGTACACCCGCAGGCCGGCGCGGCCTGGCTCGATCTTGTCGATCTCGCCGACGATCGCGTCGAACCGTCCTTCCTTCTGGCCGGTCTGGATCCGCGCGAGCCACTCCCTGCGCTCCGGCCGCGTGCCGCGCAGCACCTGGCCGAGGAACTCGATCCGCTGGTCGAACGGCAGCCGCGTGTACGCATCGATTCCGATCGACTCGAACAGACAGCGCGGCACGTTCAGGTCCTGGGTCTCGGGTTGCTCGCTCCGCGTCAGCGCCAGCACCGATCCGCCGGCATCGATGATGTTCGCCCACTCGTTGACCGAGGCGATCCCCGCGCCGAGCACGATGTAGCGACCGCCCGCCGCATACTGCTTGGGCTCATACGCCTGCACGACGCGGTCGGCGATTGCCGGGTCCTTCCGCGCCTTGGCCAGCAACGGCGGGAACGACAGCGGTCCGTGGCCGGGAGCCAGCATCACGTGCTTGGCGCGGCCGATGAAGTTCGCCTGCTCGTCGTACATGACGAAGTGCGGCATCGGCTGCATCTGGCGCTGGAGCCATCCAACCCGGAGCGGCACTCGCGCCTGATCCCATTGCGTGCGCCGGGTGACGACCGCCGCTTCGGTCAGGATCTCGGGAACTCCCGGGTTGTACTTACGCCGCGTCGTGCGCCACAGCGGCCTGAGCGACTTGTGTGACCACGCGTCGAGCTGGGCGAACGTCGGCCAGTCCGGCGCGAGGAAGTGTGACTCGGACTCTGAGCGCAGAACCGTCTGCCCGAGGTTGTACGCGAACTGCTGGTACGTGCCCACCGGGTTGTCGCTCGGCCCGAATACCGAGAGCTGGTTGTTCTCGAAGCCGAGGTACCGGGCGGTGGTGTGAACTAGGAGCGAACCGAAGCCGTCTCCGACGGTGGCGATTACTGAGTCTCGTGGTGCTGTCGCTGGCATAGTCCCGGCACCCTATATGCAATCCCGCGATGTGCGCAAGGGTCAGAAGCGTGGTGTTTCCGGCGCGTTCATGAACTGCACCGTCCGTGGAGGGTGACGTTGCACGAACCCCTACGCGGACGATATGCTCGCGCCCGTGGCGGGCGAGCTCAATCTGGAAGTCGTCGAGGGGCCGGACGCGGGCAAGCAGATCGCGGTCGATCGGGCCGTCGTGATCGGGCGCGCGCCCGAGTCCGATCTCGTGCTCGAGGACGGCGAGGTGTCGGGCCAGCACGCCCGGGTGATTCCCTCGCCCGACGGCTCCGCGACGGTCGAGGACCTCGAGTCGACCAACGGCACGTTCATCAACGAGAACGAGCTGGAGGGGCCCTCCCGGCTCGATCCTGGCGACGAGTTGCTCGTCGGCGTCAGCGTGCTCCAGTTGCGCACCCGGCAGGACATCGCCTCCCGAGCCTCCGCGGTCATCCAGATCCCGCCCGCGATGGCGATAGCTCCCCGCGAGCCGGCCTATGTCAATCCGGAGGTGCGCCGCGTCGACGAGGCGCCGGCGGCCGCGAAGGCAGACGTTGCGCACCCGACGGTCGACAGGTACCTCGACACCAAGGTGCGCCGCCGCGCGCAACTCGCGCCGCTCGCCGTGCTCACGCTCGTCGCCATAGCGCTCATCCTTTACTTCTCGCTCAAGTAAACGCTGTGAGGGAGGCTGCGGCGCCGGCAGCTTAGCTGTGCTGGGAGAAGTAGATCACCAGCGCGATCGCGACCAGGATCACGGTGCCGAACGACAGCGCCACCGGGACCCAGGAGCGAGACGCCAGGCCCGGTTGCCTGCGGCTCGGCTCGGGCGGGTGGAAATCGCCGACCACCTGTCCGGGGGCCGCGGGGGCGACCGCAGCCGGTGGCGGTGGTGCAGCCGGGGCGGCCGGCGGCGGCGCAGCGCCCTCCCGGATCGCGGGGCTGACCCGCGTGACGTTCCGGGGCACGACGATGTCGCTCGAGTCCGGCACCGGCAGAACGCCCTCGACGACGAGCACGGTCGCGCCGACCTTGATCTCCGCGCCGCCGCCGAGCAGGGTCGGCTCGGCTATCCGCGTGCCGTCCACGAACGTTCCGTTGGTGGAGCCGAGGTCCTCGACCTGAAGGCGATTGGCGTGCCGGCGTACGACCGCGTGGCGCTTCGACATTTCCTCGTCGTCGATCGCGAGATCGGTGTCCTCGCGGCCGATGACGATCTCTTCGTCGACGTCCACCGTCAGACCAGCGTTGGGCCCACTCACTACACGCAGCCGTGCCATAGCGCGCGCAGACTACTCGATGGCGGCGGGTTGCTGCAAGCCGCCTCGGTCTGCGCGGTGACGCGGAACCGCGCGGTACAGTCCGGCCATGGGTCCCGCGATTGCGCGACTGGAGGTGGTGGCCGGGCGGGCGATAGGCATGTCGATCCTGCTCGACGACGAACTGTTGATCGGTCGCCACGCCGAGGGAGCCGGACGGCTCGCCGACGATGAAGAGATCTCGCGCTCGCACGCGCGCATCAGCTTGGATCGGAGCGGGTTCTGCGCGATCGAGGACCTCGGATCGACCAATGGGTCATTCGTGAACGGCCTTGCGCATCACCGGCCCGCAGACGCTGTCGGTCGGCGACACGATCGAGGTCGGCGGGACCACGCTCGTCGTCCGCGAGCTTCCGATCCCCGCGAGCGAGCGCTCGCTGAAGGCAGTGCCGCCACAGCCGACATCCCCGCCCGGAAGTTCGGTTGCATCCGTACCGACAAGCCAGGCAACCCCGCTGTCGTCGCCGGGGCGCCTGGACCGGGGCGCGGGCTCCGCTGCGCCTGCCGCGGCGCGGCCGGCGGGGCCCCCCAATCAGGCCCAAACCGATGCCACGGTGCAGAACGGCCCGCCCACGCTGTCCCTGAGGCTGCACATCGACTTTCCCGCCCGTAAGGCCACGGTCGCGGTCGACGACGGCTCAGACCCCATCCAGCTCGAGTTCGACGGCGACGCCTGGCGCCCCGCCTCGTCGTCGTCCTGATCGATCCGGTCAGCCGCCGGGCGGCGCGTGCAGCTGCCGGTAGCCCCCGCCGTGGAACACCAGCGGGGTGCCATCCTCGCGGATCGCGATCTCGAGCACCTCGCCGATGAAGATCAGGTGATCCCCGGCTTCGTGGGCGGCGTGCACCCGGCAGTCCATGAACGCCGCGGATCCCTCGAGGATCGGCGACCCGCTGGCGCCGATCCGGTGCGGCACCTCGCGGAACGCATCGCGCCCGCGCGGCCGGTCACGCGACGCGAAGTAGCGCGACAGCGGCTCCTGCTCCTCGGACAGGATGTTTACCGCGAACACGCCGTTGCGGCTGATGTGCTCGGCGCCCTCGGACGGGCTGATCACGCATACGAGGATCAGAGGCGGATCGAGCGATACCGAGGAGAACGCGTTCGCGGTCATGCCGTACGCGTGCTCCTCGCCGCGCGTGGTGACGACGGTCACGCCGGTGGCGAACGCCCCGACCGTGGCCCGGAAATCCTTGCTCGAGAAGGTCTGCACGGTGTAGTTGCCCTCGCCGCTAGCCCGCTGAGGAGCCGAGGCGGTCCCGGATGATCTGGTCGAAGTCGCGCGTCGTGCCGAGCGACTGGGCGACGACGGCGCGGAAAGTGTCGCCGTCGATCACGACGAGCTTTGTCGGCTTGGTCGCGCGGGCGCTCGTGCCGCGCGGCTTGTCGAACAGGATCGCCATCTCGCCGTACAGGTCACCGGGCCCGACCGTCGATACGGTCTCGGTGGCGCCCCCGTCCTCACGCGTGACCTCGAGCTCGCCGTCGACCACGATGAAGAACTTGTCGGCGGGTCCTCCCTGCCGTGCCACCACCGTGTCGGGCTCGGCGTCGACCAGTTGCAACGAGGCGGAGATCGTCTGGGCGGTCTGCGTCGGGAGGCCGCCGAACACGCTGTAGGACCGCTCGCGGTGGAACTCCGCGCCGAACACTCCCTCTCGCGAGGCACCCGAGCTCTTCTTGTTGTCGATGAACTGGATCTCGGTCGGGGTGATGCGGAAGAACGAGATGCTCATCGTCGCGCCCGGCGACAACGTGGGGAACTTCCGTCCGAACAGGTCGGCCACCCGGGCGATCTGCTCACCGCTCAGCAGCACCGAGCACTCGCCGACTCCCTGCACGCCGCGCGTCTGATTGAGGTCCGTCGTGTACTCGTCGATCGTGAACGCCACCATCGGGTTCTGCTCGATCTGTCGTGCGCTCTCGGTGGAGCTGCGCGACCAGAAGTACAAGGACGGGCCGTCGTTGACGTACAGGAACGTCGCGGCATGCGGCGCGCCCGTGGCCGAGGCGGTCGCCAGCGTGAGCGTGCTCTGCTCGCTGATGTACTCCAGAACGGGGCCGGGAAGCTCCTGCTCGCTCGTGCTCATCCAGAAATCTCCTTGTCCGATGTCTCGCTGGCGATCCTAAGGGTTTGATCGCCAAGAAGCGAGTCGGGGGAATTCGGCCTCGACCGCCGGCGCGTCCTCAGGCGAGACCGCCGAATTCCCTTAAGGAAATCCCGCGCATACACGCTCGCACCCTAGAACGGCACGAGCGATTTCCGCACCTTGGAACGGCGCGGATTTCCCGATCAGGTTCCGATCAGCAGCGCGGTCAAGAACAGCGCGAGAAAGTGGAACGCCTGATCGAGCGTGAGCCCGAGCGCGGGGTTGGCGTCGAGGTCGGCCTTCTTGAACACCCGCGCATAACTCGTGAGCAACCGCCCGTCGTCCTGGATCAGGTGCGGGATCGCGATCAGTGCCGCCAGCCCGATCACCCCCCAGTGCAGGCTGTCCCACAGCCAGATGAACGACGGCACGAACGCGATCGTGTAAGTCGTGATGTGCGACAGCAACGCGCGGCGTCTCACCCCGCGCGCGGACAGCCCCCCGCGCTTGTTCATCGCCTGCCATTCGGTCTGGAACAGGTAGTCGCCAACTTCGTGGGACACGAAGAACACCGCGAACACCTCGACCCAGGGCATGCGGTGGAACCTATCTCACTGACAGATGACCGAACACTTACGTCGAGCGCGCGGTCTCACCGACCGGGGAGCTCGCCATCGCGCGCCGGCGCCCCCAGCTCGATTTGCTGCTCGGCGCGGATGATGTGCATGACCGCATTGATCAGCGCGAGATGGGTGAACGCCTGCGGGAAGTTGCCCAGGTGACGACCGCTCGCCGCGTCGATCTCCTCGGCGTACAGCGCCAGCGGGCTTGCGAACGACAACAGCTTCTCGCACAGGCCCCGGGCTCGACCGATCTCGCCGATCTCGGCCAGCGCCGACACTAGCCAGAACGAGCAGATCGTGAACGTGCCCTCCTCGCTGGCGAAGCCGTCATCGGTCTCCCCGACGCGGTAGCGCAGCACGAGGCCGTTCTCGGTCAGCTCTTCGGCGATCGCGAGCACGGTGGCGCGGATGCGCGGATCGCCAGGCGGCAGGAAGCGCACGAGCGGCATCATCAACAGCGATGCGTCGAGCGCGTCGGTCTCGTAGTGCTGGACGAACACGCCGCGCTCGTCGACCCCGTTCGTGCAGATGTCCGCGTGGATCTCCTCTGCCGCCGCCTCCCAGCGCGTCGCCATCCTCTCGTCGTTGCGAAGACGCGCCAGGCGCGCGCCGCGATCGGCGGCGACCCAGCACATCAGCTTCGACGAGGTGAAGTGCTTGGGGTCACCCCTCACCTCCCAGATGCCGCGGTCGGGCTCGCTCCAGTTGGACAGAGCGCTCTCGACCTGACGCTTGATGATCGGCCACAGGCGGTCGGGCAGCTGATCGCGTGACCGGGTGTGCAGGTAGATCGAGTCGAGAACCGCTCCCCACACGTCGTGCTGCGCCTGGTTGTAGGCGCCGTTGCCGATCCGCACCGGCCGCGACTTCTCATAGCCGGACAGGTGCTCGAGCTCCTGCTCCTCGAGCTTGCTCTCGCCGCCGATCCCGTACATGATCTGGAGCTGCCCCTCCTCGGCCTCGGCCATGTCGGCGACGAAGTAGAAGAAGTCGTTGGCCTCCTCGTCGAAGCCGAGCGAGTACAGCGCCCACAGCGTGAACGTCGAGTCGCGGATCCAGCTGTAGCGATAGTCCCAGTTGCGATCCCCGCCCGGGGCCTCCGGCAGCGACGTGGTGGAGGCCGCGATCATCGCCCCCGACGGCGCGTAGGTGAGGCCCTTGAGCGTGAGCGCGCTGCGCTGAAGGTGCGTCCGCCACGGATGGTCGGGGAACGTGCCGTGCTTGAGCCACTCCTGCCAGAAACGCTGGGTCCGGGCCGAGATGCACGAGCGCCTCCTCGTAGCTCGCGGGCATCTCGTGGTCGGACCAACCGAGCGCTACGAACGCGACATCGCCCTCGCGCATCGTCGTGCGGGCCCGCGCGCGCGGCCCCTCGAAGCCGAGTCGCAGATCGGTCACCAGCCGCAGCTGGAGGTTCATGCCCTCCGAGCGCGCGATCGCCTCGTTGTAGCCCGAGCCCGTGTAGTCCCAGTCGACCGCCAGCCCGCCGTAGTCGAACGCGGGCTCGCACTCGAGCTTGATCTCCGCCGAGCCCTGGACGCACTCGATCATCCGCAGCAGAACGTGGTCGGCGTCGTGGTCGGTCGGCGAGCGGCGGTGGCTGTGGGAGCGCTCGGTGTCGTGATGCCAGGGCCCGATGCAGAGCGCGTCGCGGACGATCACCCACCCCATGCGCGTCTCCCAGCTCGTCTCGAGCACCATCGTCCCCGGGATGTAGCGCCGGCCCGCCGGAACGTTGACGTCGGCGGGGCCCGACCCGGAAGCCGCCGGCGTCGCGATCGAGCATCGCCGCGAACACGCTCGGCGAGTCCATCCGCGGCAGGCACAGCCACTCGACGTTCCCGTTCGGCGCGACCAGCGCCGTCGTCTCGCAGTCGGACAGGAACCCGTAGTCGCCGATCGGCGGAAACGCGCTCGCCCGAATCCCTAGATCGCTTTGTGCCCCCGACATCCCTACGCCCGATTCTGCTGTGGCGCCGGAGACGTGTCAAGGTATGCTCGCCCGCCAGCGGGGATCCGAGCGAGAAGTGCCAGACCCAGATACAGCTCACTTCGATTGACGTGATCGCATCGGCGCTCGAGCCGATGACGCCGGCGCTCGGCCGGATGAGCTCGCCCGACGGCGCCGTCACGCTGATGCTGAGCGACATCGCCGACGCGGGCGTCGCGGCGGAGGAGCTCGGAGCCGAGCGCTGGGAGCAGCTGGTGCGCGACCATCACATGCTCGTCGAGCAGATCCTCGCCCGCCACGACGGTCAGGTGACGAAGTTCCAGGGAGACGGCTTCCTCGCGTCGTTCGGCAGCGCCCACTCCGGGCTGCACGCGGCAGTCGACCTGCAGCGCACGTTCACCGGCGCCCCCACCGATCATCAACCGCTGTCGATTCGCGTCGGGCTCCACTCGGGCTTCGTGATCGGCAACCCCGAGCAGATGATGGGACGCAACGTCGTGCTCGCGGCGCGGATCGCCGCCCAGGCCAAGCGGAGGCGAGATCCTCGTCTCCTCCGACAGCCAAGGAGTACACCGAGACCGACCCGAGCTTCCGCTTCGAGCCCCACGGCGAGTACCACTTCAAGGGGCTCCTCGGGGAGCACGAGGTGTATCTCGGTTCTGTGGCGCTAGCGGCGCGGCTGCGCCGGCCGCTAGACCGCGGCGGCGAGCATGCGGGCATACTCGCCCGCGGTCTGCGGCCGCTTGGCCGAGTCCTTCTCGAGCGCGATGAGCAGCGTCCGCGCGAACTCGTCGGACATGTCGGGCCGCGCGGCCCGGGGGTCCGGCGGCGGGTCCTGCAGGTGCGCCCACAGGATCCGCATGCCCTGCACCTCGGCGAACGGCGGACGGCCGCACATGCACTCGTACATCACGCACCCGAGCGCGTAGATGTCGGTGGCGGCGGTGACCGGCTCGCCGCGGATCTGCTCGGGGGCCATGTAGTCCATCGACCCGAGCGCCTGACCCGGCAGCGTCAGCAGGCTTCCCTGGGTGTCCTTGGCCAGCCCGAAGTCGGTGATGTAGCCGCGACCGTCCGCGTCGAGCAGGATGTTGGCGGGCTTGACGTCGCGGTGGACCATCCCCGCCGCCCACAGCGCCTCGAGTCCGGCGGCCACGTCGGTGCACACCTGCACCGCGGTCTGGGCGTCGAGCGGACCGTCGCGCTTGAGCTTTTCGTCGAGCGACATGCCCTCGATGTACCTCTGGGCCATGTATGGGAGGCCGTCGACCTCGCCGGTATCGAGCACCGGGACCACGTTGGGGTGCTTGACGGTCTGCGCGATCCGGGCCTCGCGGTAGAACCGCCGGCGGAACGTCTCATCGCGCGCGTAGTCGTCCTTGACCAGCTTCAGCGCCACCCGGCCGCCGTCGGGCCCGGTCGCCGTGTAGACCTTGCCCATCCCGCCCTCTCCAAGCAGGTCGTCCACGCTGTACTCGCCAATTTGGCTCCCGATGCGGGGGTCGCTCACGCTCATCGCTCACTCATGGTCGGTCTGAAGACAGTGCCGAGCGCCCATCATAAAGCTCTGCCGACAGATCGTCTCGGCAGTCTCGCCGCGGGCCGGGGAACGCCGCCGGGACGTTAGGCGATCCCCGAACGGCAGTCTCGGCGCCGGCCTGCCCGGGTAGACTCGTGCTGCTTTGCTAGAGGAGGGCACGATCGTTTCCGGGTATCGCATCGACGGGGTACTCGGAGAGGGGGGAATGGGGGCGGTTTACAGAGCCACCCAGCTCTCGCTCCACCGCGTCGTCGCGCTGAAGCTGCTGGCCCCGAATCTCAGCGACGACCCTGGATTCCGGGCCCGGTTCGAACGCGAAGGTCAGGTCCAGGCGGCGCTCGACCACGAGCACATCGTCACCGTGTACGAGGCGGGGACCAGCGAGTACGGCCTGTTCCTCGCGATGCGGCTGATCCCCGGGCCGACGCTCAAGCGCCTGATCCTCGACGGCGACCTCGACCCGCGCCGGAGCGTGCGGCTGCTCGCCCAAGTCGCCCACGCGCTCGACGCCGCGCACGAGGCCGGGCTGATTCACCGCGACATCAAGCCCCAGAACATCCTGATCGGCAAGGGCGACCACGCCTATCTCGCTGACTTCGGTCTGATCAAGGCTCCCGACGAGGCGCGCCTCACAGGAACCGGCCAGTTCATCGGCACGATCGACTACGTCGCGCCCGAGCAGATCCAGGGCGACCCCGCGACTCCGGCCAGCGACTGCTACTCGCTCGCGGGGGTCCTGTTCGAGTGCCTGACCGGCGAGGTCCCGTTCCCCAAGCCATCCGAGGCCGCCACCCTGCACGCGCACGTGATGTCGCCCCCGCCGACCGTGAGCGAGCTCCGCCCGGACCTTCCGCCGGCGCTCGACGGCGTGATCGCGCAGGGGATGGCCAAGGACCCGTGGTCCCGGCCGACGCTCGCGGTCGAGCTGATCCAGTCGGCCTCGCGCGCGCTGTCCTCGAGCGCTAGCGCGTCGAGCATCGCCGTGCCCACCCAGGACGATCGCCGGGACAGCACCGGTGAGCGCGAGCGGCGGGTCCAGACGACGAAGGTCCCGGCGGTGGGCAGTACGCCGGCCGACAGCGAGCGCGGGCGGACTCCCGCGGGCGCTCCGGCCGCCGATTCGCGGGCGGCGGTCCGCGCCGACGTGACCCGGCCGGTCAGCCGGCCCGCGATCCCCCCGCTCCCTGAGGCACCGCTCGGCTCCGACGAGGCCGCCCCGACCGATGCGCCGCCCGTCGCGCAGGCAGCCGTCGCGACCGAGGCACCGCCGGTGTTCGACGAGTCCGAAGCGGCTTCCCCTAGGCCCGCGTCAGCGCCGATCGCGGCGCCTGCAACTCCCCCCGTGCGCCTCGGCGAGCTTCCCCCGCGGCTGCTGGGGATAATCGCGGCGCTCGTGCTGATTGCGTTCGCCGCCGGCCTCGTGATCGGCCTGATCGTGCACTGAAGCCGATGCGAACTCGCCACCCCCGCCATTTCGGGCAGCTGCAAACAGGCCGCAAGGCAGATGTCTTGCGAGATTTGGGCAGCCTGAGATAGACTATGAGGGCGGGCCAGTCTACACTGCCAGGGGGTAGAACGGATGGGGCAGGAACAAGGTGGAGTGTTGGCGACGCTTGATCGCGTGAACGAGCCACGAACGCCCTCTCAGGTTTTGGGGCGAACATTGAAGGGTCGGTACCGGGTCCTCGAGCCGATTTCGGCTGGAGCGATGGGTCAGGTCTACCGCGCGATCGATACCGAGACCGACACCGAGGTCGCGCTCAAGCAGTGCACCAACCCCCATCACGACCAGCGGTTCGAAGCCGAAGCGCGGCTGCTGTCGAGCCTCCAGCACCCGCGGGTGGTGCGCGTCACCGATCACTTCGCGGCGCCGTCGGGCCAGTACCTCGTGATGGACCTCGTTCGGGGCATCGACCTCGGCGTCCTGCTCAAGCAGCGCGGCCAGCCCGGCCTTCCCGTGGATCAGTCGATCGAGTACACGCGCCAGACGTGCGAGGCGCTTCAGTACGTGCACGAGCAGCAGATCGTCCACCGCGACGTCAAGCCCCAGAACCTGATCCTGAGCGAGAACGGGGTCGTGCTCGTCGACTTCGGGATCGCCCGCCTGCTCGACGAGGTCGAGGAGCAGGGCACCGTCGGGATCGGCACGCCGCGGTTCATGGCCCCGGAAGTCTTCGCCGGCGGCAACGTCTCCGCGCGGACCGACGTGTTCAGCGTCGCGGCGACGCTGTGGACGCTGCTGACGGGCCGGCCGCCGGTATACGCCGATCCGAGCAAGCTGTCGGCGGTCAACCCGGACGTGACGCCCGAGCTCGAGCGCACCATCTCCGCCGGCCTCGAGATGATCCCCGAGCGCCGCGTGGCGTCGGTGGCCGCGTTCGCCAAGGCGCTCGGCGCCCCGCTGCGCACCGAGACCGGGGTATCGCTCGCCGTCTCAATCGACAACCCGGACGCATCGCGCGGGCTGATCGAAGCCGTCGTCCATACCGCCGCGGGCGTGTTCGGAGCGGCAGCCGCTTCGATCTGCCTCGTCGACGAGACCACCAGCGAGCTCGTGTACCAGTCGGCGTGGGGCGCCGGCGCGCGCGAGATCGTCGGCGTGCGGCTCCCGCCCGGCGTGGGCATCGCGGGCAAGGTCGTTCAGGGTGGCGCCGCGGAGGCGGTCCCGGACTGCCGCACCGATCCACGCTGGGCCTCCCGGATCGCCCAGGGCACCGGATACGTCCCCTACACCATGCTCGTCGTCCCACTCCTGCGGGCCGGACGACCGATCGGCGCGCTCACGGTCCTCGATCGACGCGACGGGCGTGCCTACCGCAATGACGATCTGGAGCCCGCCGCGCTGTTCGCCGACCTCGCTGTCAAGGCGCTCGACGTCACGCCGAACTCGTTCACGAGCCTCGGCATGACCTCGCTCGGCTAGAACCCGAGCCCTACTACAGGCGCAGGGCGCGGCGGGTCGGTTGCTTGCGCCTTACCAAAACTTGCGATAACGTCGCGACGGCTCGGGGCCGAGGCTGAGCGAAAATGGAAAATCGCGGGGCCACCTCACGGGGGGTATCGGAATGACAGGGATGCTTGGGTGCTGTATCCGGCGGACGGCCGGGCTCGTTGGCGTGCTCGTGGCGGTGGCGATGATCGCGGCGCCGGCGGCGCTGGCGCAGGGCGGAGACACCATCACGGCGGCGGCCGGGGTCCAGTTCAACGGCGTCGTCGACAGCGACTCCGCAGTGCACGGACGCCACGGCGATCAGGGTCGCACTGGGGCGACGGCTCCACCGCGGCCACAATCCGGTACCTGTCCGACGGCGAGGTTCTCGGCACGCACACCTACGCCTCCGCCGGGACCTACAACGGGACGCTCACGTTCACCGGCGGCACATCCGGCAGCTGCGACGGCGCGAGCAGCCCGGACACGTTCACCGCCACCGTCGGCGGCGCGCCTCAGTTCACCGAGTGCCCCCAGGTCGGCGACGACACCGGCTGCCAGTTCCTGATCGATCGTCACGCCCGGCGGCGTCGACGTCCTACAGGACACCAACCAGGGCCCGTACGAGGGCTCGGACGACGCGCTGATCGGCGTCAAGAACGATTCCTCGTCCCCGCTCTCCTCGATCCCGATCTCCACGCCCGGGATCGGATCGTTCTCTTCGACGGCGACGGCATCTGCGACGTGTTCACCGAGTCGGCGACGACCACGCCGTTCCCGGTCGGCTGCCAGCAGATCTCGCCGGCGGGTAGCTGCGACCCGACGTCGGGCAACCCGTGCGCCTACGCGCCCGCCCCCGGCGAACCGGGACCCGACGCCGACGCCTATTCGGGCAGCAACCAGAACGGCTACGAGGGACCGCAGAACTACTTCACGAACGTTGCCGGCCACCTTGGACTCGGGTACGGTCGTGTTCTCGCCGGCGCTGCAACCGGGCCAATCGACGTACTTCACGCTCGAGGAGCCGCCGAGCGCCGCGGCGATCAACGTCGGCTCGCAGCCCGTCGGCCCCTCGTTCACGGGAGCGCCAACCGTGACGGCCACCGGCGCGAGCTTCTCCGGCGTGGTCGACCCGAACGGCTCGGCGACGACCGCCAACTTCCAGTACGGGCTCGACCTGAAGTACAGCAAGCCAGGAGCATCCGGCCCGGACTACACGAACTCCACGCCAGCGCAGGCAGTCGGCGGCGACTTCGCCAACCACTCCGTGGTGGCCACGGTGACAGGCCTCGTGCCGAACGCGCTCTACCACGCGCGGATGGTCGCCACAAACAAGAACGGCAGCTCGTTCGGACCGGACATCACGTTCACGACGAGCCACGGGGCGACGCCGGGCTCGCCGAAGCTCGGCCAGAATTTCAACATCTCGCTGGTCAGCGGCCTCGTGCTGGTCAAGGTCCACGGCGTGTTCATTCCGTTGACCGAGCTCACCCAGATCCCCAAGAACACGGTGATCAACGCCCTGCACGGGACGATCTCGCTCGTCACGGCGCTGCCCGCCGGCTCTCACCCGGTTGCCGACGTGGCCGCCAAGGGCAAGAAGGGCAAAGGCAAGGGGAAGGGCAAGACGGTCACCCAGAACGGCAGCTTCGGCGGCGCGATCTTCAAGATCACCCAGTCGGCCGGCGGACCCGGCAAGGGCCTCGCCACGCTAACGATCGTCGAGAACGCGTTCAAGGGCGCCCCGAGCTATTCCCTCTGCAAGAAGGGCAAGAAGAAGCCGGGCGACGCCTCCGCTGCAGCGGTCTCGAGCAAGGTGCTTCAGTTGCTCCACGCCAGCGCCAAGGGCAAGTTCCGCACCAGCGGCAAGTACAGCGCGGCGACGGTCCGAGGCACCAAATGGACGGTCGCGGACCGCTGCGACGGCACGCTCACCCACGACCTCACCGACTCGGTGTCAGTCGCCGACTTCGTCCATCACAAGACGATCGTCCTGCACGCGGGACAGAGCTATCTGGCGAAGAAGCCGTAAGCGGGGCGGTTAGCGGAGTTCGGAGTGCGCACGATCGTGGGACCGGCACAGCACCCATTCCGGCGAATCGCCGGGGTGATCGCCGGCGTGCTGGCGGTGGCGCTGATCGCGGTGCCGGCGGCGTCGGCGGCCCCCACGCCGTTCGTCGACATCCACTCGGCCGGTCCGCTCAGCGACATCTACATCGGGAACGATCTGGGCTGCCAGGTGCGCGGTGGCGGCTTCTCGAGCACCGAGTTCTTCCCGAACGCCGCTGGCCCCGGTGACTGCGGGACGTTCATGGAGACGGGCTCCGACAGTTTCCAATCCGAGCTGCTCGGACCGGATTTCGCGAATCACCCCGGTGGTACCCACACCGCGTTTGCGAACGGTGAAGTCTCGTTCACCCCGGTCAGCCAGTCGCTCGCTGGGTCGGGCACTTCGGCCAGCCCTTATCAGGTCGACGACGGTTGTCCAGGCGACAGATCCACCGGATGTGAGCGGCCCGTCGGCCGTCCTCCAGTTCACGGAGGTCGACACCTACGTGGTCGGCAACGACTTCTACCGAACGGACGTGACGGTCTCGAATATCGGACCGGCTCAGCTATGGATGCCCAAGCTACGCTCTACCACGCTGCGGACTGCCAGCTAAGGGGATCGACTACCGGCTTCGGGATCGCCGAACCACCGCTCGGAGCCACCGTGGTCGGGGTCTCCTGCTCGCTCTCGACAACCAGTGATGCCGTCCGCGAGGAGTTCGTCCCGATCACCCCCAGCGGCGGGAGCTTCACCGAGCTACCAGCCGGCACGATCGTGGCAGGACCTCGGGGGCCGAGTTCCGAGCGGCTGCAACACCACCTGCTCGAGCAACGTCGACAATGGCACCGCGATCCTGGTGGAGCTTCGGCGGTCTCGCCGACGGCGCGTCGCAGACCTTCTCGTTCAACACCGTGATCGCCGACACCGTCCCCGCCGGCGGCCTCTCGTTCGCCGGCGCGCCGGCAACGCCATCGGCGGCACGGTCGCCACGATCACCGACCCGAACACGAGCGCCACCGCGAGCGCGTACTCGGCCTCTATCAACTGGGGCGACGGCACCACCTCGCCGGGAACCATCGGTGGCGGCAACGGCAGCTTCACGGTCACCGGCAACCACTCGTACGCGGTGTCGGGGCTCGTACCCGGTCGCGGTGACGATCAACTCCGTCAGCACAAGCCAGGGCAGCTCGACCGTGAACGACTCGGCGACGATCACCTCGCCGCCCGGCTCCGTGCTGACGACCGCGCCGCCGACGATCACCGCGACCGGCGCCGGCTTCTCGGGGACAGCGAATCCGGACGGCCTTCCGACCACGGCGGTGTTCCAATACGGGCTCGATCCGAAGTACACGGGCGGCGGCCCCGTCGTATACACGCAGACGACGCCGGCGCAGACCGTGGGCTCGGACTTCGCCAGCCACGCTGGTGTGCGACGTCGGTCTCGGGCCTCGTGCCGAACGCCCTCTACCACGTCCGCCTCGTCGCCACGAACAGCGCGGGAACCACGTTCGGGCCGGATGTCACGTTCACGACCAGCCGTGGGCCGACGCCCGGCTCGCCGACGCTGGGCAAGAATTTCAACGTGTCGCTCGTCAGCGGCGTCGTGCTGGTCAAGATCGACGGCGTTTTCGTGCCGCTGACCGAGCTAACGCAGATCCCGAAGAACACGGTGATCGATGCGCTCCACGGCACGCTGTCCCTGACCACAGCCACCGGCGGTCCCGCCCCCGCTCGCGACGCCGCCGCGAAGGGCAAGAAGCCCAAGCCGAAGCCCAAGACCCAGAAGGGCACGTTCAGCGGCGCTGTCTTCAAGCTCAGCCAGGCGACGCGTGGCGCCGGCAAGGGCCTCGTGACGCTCACGATCGTCGAGGGCGCGTCGTTCAAGGGCGCCCCGAGCTACTCGCTCTGCAAGAAGGCCAAGAAAGCGGGCGACGCCTCCACCGCCGCGGTCTCGAGCAGGATCCTGCAACTCCTCCACGCCAGCGCCAAGGGCAAGTTCAAGACCAGCGGGCGCTACAGCGCAGCCACCGTCCGCGGCACCAAATGGACAATCGCCGACCGCTGCGACGGCACGCTCACCCACGACATCACCGACTCCGTGGCGGTCACAGACTTCGTGCGCCACAAGACGATCATCCTCCACGCCGGCCAGAGCTACCTCGCCAAAGCACGAAAGTAGAGATGAGGTTCCGTTGCGCAAGATCACGACTCACCTGCCAACCCGGCTGATCATCGGGATCGCCGCGGTGATCCCGTTCGCACTGGCGCCTCAGCTCGCGCAGGCCGAGGTCCCCGGGTCGCTGGCACAGCTCGCCAGCCCGAGCAACTGCATCGAATCCCCTGCCGTCGAATCGAGCGATTGTCAGAGCACCGCCCCCGGTCTCCTCGGTTCGTCGGGCTTGGCGATCACCCCAAACGGCCAGTACGTCTACGTGATCGGAAACGGCGACTACGCCATCGCCGAGTTCTCGCGCAACGCAGCCGACGACTCGCTCCTGCCGATCGGCTGCATCGCAGCCGCGAGTCAAACGGACGACAACGGATGCACGGACAACGCGACCGCGGTTGGGTTGGTCCGCCCGCGCGCGATCGCCGTGAGTCCTGACGGCAAGAACGTGTACGTCACGGCACAGGACACGCAGGGCAATGGCACCGTCGCCGAGTTCTCAATCGGCGGCGACGGCACGCTGACCCAGCTAGGCGACGGCAACGAGTGCATCGCCGAGAACAGCGAAACGTCGGACTGCACCGGCAACAACAGTGCCGACGGCCTCAAGGTCCCAACCGGCATCGCCGTGAGCCCGGATGGGAAAGACGTGTATGTGGCGGACGAGACTGGCAGCGCCATTACCACGCTCGCGCGCGCCAGCGACGGCTCGCTCGGCCAACCGGACGGCTCGAGCGACTGCATTACGGAGACGGGCGACGGCAACAGCGACTGCGCGACGCCGGCGACCGCCGCGAAGGGTTTGACCGACGTCGACGCCGTGGTGGTCAGCCCCGATGGGAACAACGTCTACGCCGGGTCGAGCGACAATCCCGGCGCCATCGCCGAGTTTGCCCGCGGCGAGGACGGGACGCTGACCCAGCTCACGGGCGAGAACAATTGCATCGGCCAAGAGGCCGATTCGAGCGAATGCGGCACACAGACCGGTCAGGGAATCAACTTCGTTGCTTCGTTGGCATTCAGCCCCGACGGCAACAACCTCTACGCCGCCGCGGGTGGTGCGAACGGCACGCTCGCGGAGTTCGTGCGCAACTCGGACGGATCGCTGAGTCAGCTCGGCAACGGGAGCGACTGCATCGGCGAGCACGGCGACGAGACGGGCTGCGACGGCTCTGGCAACGGGCTCAACGGGGCATCGACCGTCGCGGTAAGCCCCGACGGGGCAAGCGTCTACGTCTCCACGCAAGGGGACGATTGCTGTGGCGAGACCGTGGCGGAGTTCGCCCGCAGCTCCGTCGATGGTTCGCTCAACCAGCTCGCCAGCCCCGACAATTGCATCGAGGAGGTAGCTGACGAAGGCAGCGAGTGCGGGAATGAGAACGGCACCGGCATTGGCGGCGGCGGACTCGTGATCTCGCCCGACGGCGCAAGCACCTACGTCACCGGCCAGGACGCCATCGCCGCGTTCGCGCGGAACCCCACGCAGCACACGCTGACCGTGACTCTGAGCGGCTCTGGAGGCGGAGGCGTCTCAGACGGCACAGGTGACATCGCATGTCCGACGGATTGCTCGCATGCCTACCCGGTAGCCACCCAGGTGACGCTCACGGCGACCCCCGCTTCGGGCTCGACGTTCACCGGCTGGACCGGCGGCTGCTCCGGCACCGGGACCTGCCAGGTGACGATGAGCGCCGACACGGCGGTCACCGCGACCTTCACCTCGGTTGCGCCACCGACGCCAGGGTCCCCGACGCCGGTGCTGACCGGCGCGCCATCGGCGGTGACGGATGGAGGCGCCGGATTCTCGGGTTCGGCGAATCCGGAGGGCCTGCCCACGACCGCCTACTTCCAGTACGGCCTCGACCAGCGCTACAGCCAGGTAGGCGCGTCCGGGCCGAACTACACCGCCCAAACCCCGGCACAGACGGTCGGCTCTGACTTCGCCTCCCACGGCGTCGGCCCGGTCACGGTCACCGGGCTGGTGCCGAACGCGCTCTACCACGTGCGGCTGGTGGCGACCAACAGCGCCGGCACGACCTTCGGCCAGGACGTGACGTTCACCACGAGCCACGGTCCTACGCCTGGCGCTCCGACGCTCGGCAACACGTTCAACATCGCGCCGGTCTCAGGCGTGGTTCTCGTCTATATCAACGGGCACCTCGTGCCGCTGACCGAGCTCACCCAGATCGGCCCGAACGTCGTCGTCGACACCCTTCACGGGACACTGCAGCTGACCACGGCCGGAGGCGGTGGTGGCGGCGGCGCCCACGATGCTGCCGCGAAGGGCAAGAAGACCCAGACGGGCCAGTTCGGCGGGGCGGTATTCCGAATCCATCAGACCGCGAACGGCCCGAACAAGGGCATGGCGACCCTGATGATGGTGGAGAGCGCATTCAAGGGCGCGCCCGGGCAGGCCATCTGCGAGAACAACGCCGCCGGAGACGCGCACGCCGCCAAGGTCAGCTCCAAGGTGATCCAGCTGCTGCACGCCAGCGCCCACGGCCAATTCTCGACCAGCGGGCGCTACAGCGCAGCCACCGTTCGCGGCACCAAGTGGACGATCACGGCCCGGTGCGACGGAACCCTGGTGCACGACATCACCGACTCGGTCGCCGTGACCGACTTCGTCCGGCACCGGACGATCATCCTCCACGCCGGCCAGAGCTACTTCGCGCCTGGTCCGAGGAAACGAAAGTGATACCCGGCGCGGACACTCCGTGAAAAGACCCTCAGCTATGCGAAGGAATTGTTGACTTGGCCCCGATGAGGCGCTAGGTTCGACGCGACAGAAGGCCAGGGGTTTGGTGCGCGCGAGGGGTGGAATCGTGCGCACGCTCCAGGGGCGAAGGGAAGGGACCGCAGTGGAAGTCGACGCAGGATCCGTGCTGATGAGGCAGGCGTTGCCGCTCCTCCACCGAACGCGCATCGTCGGCTGTCTCACCTTCGCCGCGCTTCTGCTCATGGGGGTCTTCGCGAGCGTCGCGCACGCATCGTCGGTCACGAGCGTGTCCGTGACGAACTCCGCGCCTACCGATGCGACCGGCGCGCGGACGGTCTACTCGATTGCCTTCACTACCTCCTCCCCGAATGGCGGCCTGTCCACGGCCGCGGGCAGCGCGATCACGATCACGTTCCCGTCGGGCACCGGGCTGAGCAACGTCAACAGCTCGCAGATCCTCTCCGGCGGTCAGAACATCGGCGTCGTGCTCGCTCAACCAGAACACCCTGACGGCGACCTGCGGGTTCTTCAGCAACGAGACCGTCGCCGCCGGCGCACCCCTCACCGTCCAACTCGGCGGGGTCGCCAACCCGCCGGTCAACCCCACCGGCGGCCAGACACAGTCGCTGATGGTCCAGACGACATCCGACACGAGCCCCGGTCGCCGCCAGCTTCCCCGTCGTCGCGAACAACCCGATCACAAAGTTGTCGGTGACGAACTCGACGCCGACCGATGCGGCCGGCGCGCGGACGGTCTACTCGATCAGCTTCGACACCTCGTCTACCGGCGGGCTGTCCACGGCCGCGAACAGCGCGATCACGATCACGTTCCCATCGGGCACCGGGCTGAGCAACGTCAACAGCTCGCAGATCCTCTCCGGCGGTCAGAACATCGGCTCGTGCTCACTCAGCCAGGCCAACCTGACCGCGACCTGCGGGTTCTTCGGCAACGAGACCGTCGCCGCCGGCGCACCCCTCACCGTCCAACTCGGCGGAGTCGCCAACCCACCCGTCAACCCCACCGGCGGCCAAACACAGTCGCTGATGGTCCAGACGACATCCGACACGAGCCCGGTCTCCGCCAGCTTCCCAGTCGTCGCGAACAACCCGATCACAAAGTTGTCGGTGACGAACTCGACGCCGACCGATGCGGCCGGCGCGCGGACGGTCTACTCGATCAGCTTCGACACCTCGTCTACCGGCGGGCTGTCCACGGCCGCGAACAGCGCGATCACGATCACGTTCCCATCCGGCACCGGGCTGAGCAACGTCAACAGCTCGCAGATCCTCTCCGGCGGTCAGAACATCGGCTCGTGCTCACTCAGCCAGGCCAACCTGACCGCGACCTGCGGGTTCTTCGGCAACGAGACCGTCGCCGCCGGCGCACCCCTCACCGTCCAACTCGGCGGAGTCGCCAACCCACCCGTCAACCCCACCGGCGGCCAAACACAGTCGCTGATGGTCCAGACGACATCCGACACGAGCCCGGTCTCCGCCAGCTTCCCAGTCGTCGCGAACAATCCGATCACAAAGTTGTCGGTGACGAACTCGACGCCGACCGATGCGGCCGGCGCGCGGACGGTCTACTCGATCAGCTTCGACACCTCGTCTACCGGCGGGCTGTCCACGGCCGCGAACAGCGCGATCACGATCACGTTCCCATCCGGCACCGGGCTGAGCAACGTCAACAGCTCGCAGATCCTCTCCGGCGGTCAGAACATCGGCTCGTGCTCACTCAGCCAGGCCAACCTGACCGCGACCTGCGGGTTCTTCGGCAACGAGACCGTCGCCGCCGGCGCACCCCTCACCGTCCAACTCGGCGGAGTCGCCAACCCACCCGTCAACCCCACCGGCGGCCAAACACAGTCGCTGATGGTCCAGACGACATCCGACACGACCCCGGTCTCCGCCAGCTTCCCAGTCGTCGCGAACAACCGGATCTCGCAGCCGTCGGTCTCCCTCAGCAACGCCGCTCCCGGCGCCGCCGCGATCACGTATTCCGTCGCATTCACGACATCGTCGACGGGGGCAATGTCGACGCTCGCGAACAGCGCGATCACGATCACGTTCCCATCCGGCACCGGGCTGGCCAACGTCAACAGCTCGCAGATCCTCTCCGGCGGTCAGAACATCGGCGCGTGCTCACTCAACCAGGCCAACCTGACCGCGACCTGCGGGTTCTTCGGCAACGAGACCGTCGCCGCCGGCGCACCCCTCACCGTCCAACTCGGCGGAGTCACTAACCCACCGACGACAGGGCCTGAGACGCTGCTGGTCCAGACGACGTCGGACCCCACTCCGGTCGCCTCGGGCCAAATCAACATCGGCGGTCAGCCACCCGCCCCCGCAGTGACGGGCATCAGCCCGTCCTCTGGGCCGACGGCGGGCGGGACCAGCGTGACGATCTCGGGCACGAACCTCACCGGAGCCACGGCGGTCAAATTCGGATCGAGCGGAGCGACGAACGTCACGGTCGTCAACCCCTCGGAGATCACGGCGACCTCTCCCCCTGGGTCGGGAACCGTCGACGTGACCGTCACGACTCCAACCGGAACGAGCGCGACCGCCAGCGCCGACCGGTTCACCTACAACGCGCCATCGGCGCCGCCGCCTCCCTCGCCGCCGAACTCACCGCCGGTCGTGTCCGGCGGAACGCCGACGACTCAGAGCAGCAACGGCGCCGCGCTCTCCGGCTCGGTCAATCCGGAGAACCTCGCCACGACCGCGTTCTTCGAGTACGGGCTCGATCCCGCAGATCGCGGGCCCGGCGCCTCGACGACGCTGTACGACCAGTCGACGCCGGCGCAACAACTGGGCTCCGACTCCACCAGCCATACGGTCTCCGCCGCACTTTCGGGTCTGCTTCCGGGAGCGCTGTACCACGTGCGGCTCGTCGCGACCAACAGCGCCGGGAGCACGTTCGGCGCGGATCAGACGTTCACGACGCCGGCGGCCCCCGCGCCCGCGCCGCCCGTGCTCGGCCAGACCGAGAACGCGCAGCCGGTCAGCGGGACGGTGTTCATCCGGCTGGCGTCTGGGCAATTCGTACGGCTCACCGGAGCTCAGCAGATCCCGTCGGGTGCTGTGATCGACGCGCTTCATGGAACGTTGAAGCTGACGACCGCCACCGGCGGTGGCACCGGTGGGGCTCGCGACGCTGCCGCCAAGGGCAAGAAGCCCAAGACCAAGACCCAGTCGGGAACGTTCGGCGGCGCGATCTTCAAGGTCACCCAGGCCCGCGCCGGCGCCGCCGAAGGGCCTCGTCACGCTTTCTTTGCTCGAGGGCGCGTTCACGGGAGCACCGTCGTACGCGTTGTGCACGAAGCACAAGGCCAGCGACGCGTCAGCGGCCGCCGTCTCGAGCAGGGTCCTGCAGTTGCTTCGGGCCAGCGCGCACGGGAAGTTCCGCACCAGCGGGCGCTACAGCGCCGCAACCGTACGGGGCACGATCTGGACGGTCGCGGACCGATGCGACGGCACCCTCACCCACGACGTCACCGACTCGGTCGCGGTCACCGACTTCGTCCACCACAAGACGATCATCCTCCACGCCGGCCAGAGCTACCTGGCCAAGGCGAGCTCGCACGCCAAGTAGAGGTGATGTGACCTGCACGGGACCGGGCCGGACGGGGCGAAAGCACGGTCGGGCCGTCGCCGTTCATGTCAGAGGAGGCTTAGGGATGGACCGGGGAAAGCCGAACGGATATCGACGCCTGCGCCGCGTGCTCGTCGCGCCAGTGCTGGCCGCCTGCATGCTGCTCGCGGCGGCAGCGGCCGCCCAGGCGAGCACGATCGTGGTCAACGCCACCGGGCGACCCATCCGGGCTCGGGCGCGTGCCTGAACGGCGGGCAATGCTCGCTGCGCCAGGCGGTCGCCGCCGGCAACTCCGGCGACACCATCCAACTCCCCGCCGGCGACTACAGCCTGACGCTCGGCGCCGACATAGACATCGCGAAGTCGCTCACGATCGAGGGCGACACGACGTCCGACACCACGATCGACGGTTCGCAGAACACGGCCGACAACACCGTCGCGCCGGCCAGGATCCTCAGGGTCGACGGGGCGCCCGTCACAATCGAGAACCTGACCCTGACCGGCGGAGACGACGCGGCAGACGAAAATTGCCCGAACGGCTGCCAGACGTTGCAGGAGAACGGCGGCGGCGCGCTGTTCAACAACGGCGGCTCGATCGATCTCACCGGCGTCGCGTTCACGAACGATGGGGGCGGCCTCGGCGGTGCGATCTCCACGAACGGCGGATCGGTGAGCCTGACCGATGTCTCGTTCACCGACGACGACGGCTTCATCGGTGGCGCGCTGTTCGCCAGGAGCGGAACCGTAACCGGCGACGGGGTCACGTTCTACAACGACGCGCCGCTCCCGACCGACAACGCCGCCGCCTATCTGTACGGCGGGACGGTGTCGTTCACCAACACGACCGTCGCAGACAACGGCGGCGCATCGAGTCGCGGCGGCGGGATCGACAACGGCGGCGCCGCACTCACGCTGATCAACGACACCCTGTCCGGAAACGTCCGCGGGGCGTTGCTCACCGACCAGGGAGCGTCGACGACGGTCGAGAACACGATCATCGCCGCCGGGTTCTCCGACGGAGTCGATTTCGCGTGTATCGCCCCCGACCACACCGACGACATCAACGACCGGACCACCGCCAATGCCATCACGATCGACGGCGGCCACAACATCGACCAGGACGGGCACTGTGGCCTCACCGGCACGAGCGATGTCTCGGGGCAAGACCCGAAGCTCGTACCGATCGCGAACAACAGCGGCCCGACGCTCACACAGGCGCTGATCGCGGGGAGCCCGGCACTCGGAGATCCGGCCAGCTCGGACTGCCCACCGACAGATCAACGGGGACAGGAGCGCCCCGAGGGGAAGTGCGACATCGGCGCGTTCGAGGCGGTCCTTCACGGCCCACCCGACGCCAACACCGGCAACGCGACGAACATCACCGATTCGAGCGCGGACCTGGCCGCCACGATTAACCTCGACGGCGAGGCCGGAGGGTTCCATTTCATATACGGAACAAGCCAGGACGCCCTCACGTCGTCGTCCCCCGAGGCCGCCGCCGGCGTCGTCATGCGTGACACCCCCGAGACCGAGACCGTCTCGAACCTCACCCCCGGCACGACCTATTACTACGACGCCGCGGCGGACAACGCAACCGCGTCCAGCACCGCGGCAACGTCGAGTCGTTCAAGACCGACTCCGGCCCGCCGGTCATCTCGAACGTCAACGTCGATTCCGTCACCGACACGACCGCGACGATCGACTTCTCGATCGATGCCCAGGGCGCCGACACGACGTACTTCGTCGAGTACGGACCCGATACGAACTACGGCCAGGACGACACAAACGCAGCCGGTCGACATCGGCTCGACACCCGGCGGCACAGGATCGGTCGGTGACTCTCACCGAGCTGAACCCGGACAGCTCCTACGACTTCCGAGTGGTCGCGAGCAACAGCGTCCAGCAGGACGTCGGCAGCGGCGACAACCAGTTCACCACCGACCAGCAGATCATCGGGCCAAGCCGGCAGCCAGATACCGTCACGGACAGCGGGATCACGGACGAGCGACTGCCCGTCGGCGGGCGACACCACGGTCGACTGGGGCGACGACTTCAGCGACAGCAACGCGCAGATCCAGTGCCAGGGCGGGGACGAAGACGAGACCCAATACACGCTGACCGACACCCACACGTACGCCTCTCCCGGGCATTACCTGATCCAGATCACCTACGGCGACCTCGGCACCACGACCGACGAATACGCGGACATCTCCGGTAACGACCGTGGATCACCAACACCGGCGCGCCGGTGATCTCCGGCACGGCACAGCAGGGCCAGACGCTGACCACGACGCAGGGCACGTGGGACGGCGTCGATGAGCGTCTTTCGACTACCAGTGGCTCGATTGCGACGAGAGCGGCCAGAACTGCACCGACACCGGCGACGACGCGCCGAGCTACACGCTCACGGCTGACGATGTCGGCGACACGATCCGGGTCATCGGTTCCGCCAGCAACGACGGCGGAGAGATCGGGGCAACCTCGGACGCGACCGGCGTCGTTACGTCGGCCGGCCCAGCAACACGGCGCCACCGGTGATCACCGGCACGGCCCAGCAAGGCCGGGCCCTCACCACCACGAACGGTAGCTGGGACGGCGGACCGACATCGTTCGACTACCAGTGGCAGGACTGCGACGCCGCCGGCCAGAACTGCGCGATACACGGGCTGGACGCCGACACCTACGCGCTCACACCGGCGACGTCGGTCATACGATCCAGGTGATCGTGACCGCCACCGACGCCGGCGGGCATCAGCGCAGGCCGTCTCGAATCAGACCGGCGGTCGTGCTCGGCGCCCAGCTCGCCACCGGCCTCGAGCCCGTCGCCGCCGGCGGTCATGACGACGGCGCCGAGCGTCAGCATCACGAGCGCCGGGTTCTCGGGTTCGGTGACCCCGAACGGACTGCCGACGCAGGCGTTCTTCGAGTACGGGCTCGACCCCAAGTATTCGGGCGGAGGCCCGGTCGTCTACGGCCAGTCGACGCCACCGCAGTCGGTCGGATCCGACGTCACGAGTCACGCGATCGGTCCGGTTGCGGTGGCGGGCCTGCTCCCCAATGCGCTTTATCACGTGCGCCTGGTCGCCACCAACAGCGAGGGCACAACGCTCGGCCCGGACGTGACGTTCACCACGGAAGCGGCGCCGGCGCCGAGCGCGCCGACCCTCGGCCAGACGTTCAACGTCGCCCCGGTCAGCGGTTTCGTCCTGATCAAGATCAACGGCAAGTTCGTCCCGCTAACCGGCCTCGATCAGATTCCGTCGGGCTCGCAGATCGACGCGCGCCACGGATCGCTCGAGCTGATCACGTCGAACGGGACGAAGGGCAAGACCCAGCACGGCACGTTCGGCGGGGCGATCTTCAAGCTCACCCAGGAGCGCTCGGGGTCGGGCAAGGGCCTGGTCACGTTGACGCTGGTCGAGGGAGCATTCAAGGGAGCGCCGTCGTACGCGCTGTGTAGGAAGCACAAGGCCGGCGATGCGTCCGCCGCCGCGGTCTCGAGCAGGGTCCTCCAGTTGCTCCGCGCGAGCGCGCACGGGAAGTTCCGCACGAGCGGGCGCTACAGCGCCGCGACCGTACGGGGGACGATCTGGACGGTCGCGGACCGATGCGACGGAACGCTCATCCACGACGTGACCGACTCGGTTGTGGTCAAGGACTTCGTGCACCACAAGACGGTCATCCTCCACGCAGGTCAGCGCTATCTTGCGCGCCCACGGCCGTAGCGAACCCCGGAAGCAGGGATAGGCCGGGGATGCCGCTCGTGCGCGGCGGCACGGTATGGCGAGTCCTCGCTGCGCTCCTGGCAGTCCTGGCGGTCGCAGGCGCGGGGTTCGCGGCCCGCGCAAAGGCGGCGACATATACGGTGGCGGTGACCGGCGACCCGACTGGCACGTGCCCCTTGACGTCCAACAAGTGCTCGCTGCGCCAGCTCATCAACGACGAGAACGCGCTGAGCACCGCGCCGAGTCCGCCCGACACGATCGTGCTCCGCGCCGGCAACTACACCCTCTCGCAGGGTCCGCTGGCCGTCAACCAGAGCCTGATCATCGTCGGCGCCGGCGCGCAATCGACTCAGATCGATCAGGAGACCCCGCTCACGGCCATGACCTCACGGGTGTTCGACATCGTCGGCAACCCGAAGGTGAATCCGATGCCCGCGGTGCTGATCTCGAGCGTTGCGATGGCATTCGGGAAGGCTGATTCCACCAACGGGTATTTCGGCGGGGACATTCGAAACCGCGCGATCCTGACGTTGAGCGAGGATCTCATCGAGGACGGCTCAGCGGCAGGAACCGGCGGCGGAATCTCCAACGACGGCGGCATGCTCATCCTCACGCATTCGCTGGTCTGGAACAACACCAGCACGACCGCACCCAGCGCGGGCCCGCCGGTCGGCGGCATCGGGGGCGGGGTCGAGAACTACGGCGACGACACCGTGGGCGCCGGACAGCTCTTCATCGACAACTCGACAATTGCCGACAACAGCGCGGCGGAGCTTGGCGGCGGGGTGGTCAACCGCTGTGCAGGCCCGAGCCTCGAGTGCTCCTCGACCGGTGTCAACGCCACCACCACGATCATGAACTCGACGATCGCCGACAATGATGGCGGCGTGGAGGGCGTCACCGGCGGCGGGCTGCTCGCCTCCCAGGGCACGCTTTCGATAGGAAACTCGATCGTGGCCTCCAACTCGGTCACCAACCCGGCCACCGGCGCTGAGACTCCCTCCAACTGTGGCGCCGGGGCCGCGGGCGTCCCTAACCCGGGGGTCCTGACCTCGCTCGGCTACAACATTGAGACAGCGACCGACTGCGGGTTCAAAGCGACCGGCGATCATCAGAGCACCGATCCTCAGTTCCTGACCGGCGGCTTGGGGTTTAACGGCGGCAACACCGAGACGTTCGCGCTCGCGGCGACGAGCCCGGCCGTCGACGCCGTCCCGACATCCGCGACGGGGTGTTGGGGCACCGACCAGCGGGACATCGCTCGGCCGCAGGGTACGGGGTGCGACATCGGCGCGTACGAGTTGTTCCAGCCGGTCGAGGGAATCCAGTTCACCACGGTCGTCGGGCAAGTGGGCGCCACGGCGGCGACGATCGACTGGGGAGACGGCACGACCTCGATGGGCACCGTCAACTCACGCGGTCAGGTGACCGGGACGCACACCTACGCCGAGGAGGGCATCGATCACGGGGAGATCGACTGGGCCAACAGCGACGGCGCCCAGGAGCAGACGCCGTTCGACATCAAGGTCCAAGACGCCCCCCTGACCGCGAAGCCGGTCAACTTCACCGCGGTCTCCGGAGCTTCGTTCGGCGGTCCCGTCGCGACCTTCACCGACGCCAACCCCGGCGGGACGGCCTCGGACTTCACCGCGACCATCGCATGGGGCGACGGCACGAGCTCGAGCGGAACCGTCACGGCGGGCAAGAGCGGGTTCGTCGTCAGCAGCACTCACACGTACGCGAACACGGGTAGCTTCAAGACCACCGTGTCGATCATGGACGTGGGCGGCTCGAGGGCGACGGCGCACGGGACGGCAACCGTGAATCCGCCCCCGCCGACTGTGACCGGCCTCAACCCGACCGCCGGGCCGACGGCCGGCGGGAACAGCGTCACGGTCACCGGCACCAACCTGGCCGGCGCTACCACGGTCGACTTCGGGAGCTCGTCGGCCACGATCACCGGCGACACCGCCACCAGCATCACCGCGACCGCTCCCGCCGGCTCCGCCACGGTCGACGTCACGGTCACCACGACCGGCGGCACGAGCGCGACCAGCGCTGCCGACCAATACACGTACGCCCCCGCGCCCACCGTGACGCAGGTCAGCCCGACCGCCGGGCCGACCGGCGGAGGGACAGCGGTGACGATCACCGGCACGAACTTCACGAACGTGACCGGCGTGAGCTTCGGGTCGGATGGCGCGAGCAGCTTCGAGGCTGTCAATTCGACCACCATCAACGCCGAGTCGCCCGCCGGCAGCGGCACCGTCGACGTCGTCGTGACCACCCAGAACGGCGGGGCGAGCGCGACCAGCCCGGCCGACCAATACACGTACGTGCTCGCGCCGACCGTGACCCGCGGTGAGCCCGTCCGCGGGCCCGACGGCCGGCGGGTCGACCGTAACGATCGCCGGCAATAACTTCACGGGCGCCACCGCCGTGGCGTTCGGCGCAACCGCTGCGACGAGCTTCACGGTCAACAACGACGGCCAGATCACGGCAACCGCCCCCGCCGGCAGCGCCGGGACCGTCGACGTCACAGTCACAACGACCGGCGGTACGAGCGCCAGCAGCGCGGCCGACGATTTCACCTACGTCTCCGTGCCCACCGTGACGGGCCTAGACCCGGCCGCCGGGCCGACGGGCGGTGGAAACAGCGTCACGATCACCGGAACGAGTCTCAGTAACGCGAGCGCGGTCGACTTCGGGGACACGCCCGCCACCATCACCGCCAACAGCGCCACCAGCATCACGGCGACCGCCCCCGTCGGCACCGTCGGAACCGTCGACATCACGGTCACGACCGTCGGCGGCACCAGCGCCACCGGCGCCGCCGACCAATACACCTACGAGGCGCCACCCACCGTCACGAGCATCAGCCCGACGGCAGGGCCGACGACCGGCGGAACCAGCGTCACGATCACCGGCACCAACTTCACGGACGCGACCGCGATCGAGTTCGGCGCGACCAGCGCAGCCGGCGTGATTGTCAACAGCGCCACCAGCGCCACGGCGACCGTCCCCGCCGGCACCGGCACCGTCGACGTCACCGCGACCACCGCCGGAGGCACGAGCGCGACCAGCGGCGCTGACCAGTACACCTACATCCCCGCGCCCACCGTCACGAGCCTCAGCCCGACCGCCGGGCCGACGGCCGGCGGAAACAGCGTCACGATCTCGGGCACCGACCTGGCGGGCGCCACCGCGGTCAACTTCGGGAGCACGCCGGCCACGATCACCGGCGACACCGCCACCAGCATCACCGCGACCGGCCCCGCCGGCACCGCCGGGACCGTCGACGTCACGGTCACCACCGTCGGCGGCACCAGCGCCACCGGCTCCGCCGACCAATACACCTATGAGGCGCCGCCGAGCCCATCGATCACGGCGCCGGCTGATAACCAGACCTACAACCAGAACCAGGCCGTCCCGACGGCGTTCTCCTGCACCGAGGGAGCCAGCGGGCCGGGTATCCAAACGTGCACGGACTCCAACGGCGCCTCTGGCGGCGCTGGCAGCCTCGACACATCGACCGCCGGCTCCCACACCTACACGGTCACCGCGACCAGCAATGACGGCCAAACCGCCACCGCGACCATCGACTACATCGTCGCCGCGCCACCCACCGCCACGATCACCGCACCCGCCGACAATCAGACATACAACCAAGGCCAGTAGTCGCGACCACCTTCTCCTGCACCGAGGGCAGCAACGGATCAGGCATTCAGTCGTGCGGCGATTCAAATGGCGTCTCGGGGACCACGGGAACGCTCGACGGCTCGCTGGACACATCTACCGCCGGCCCCCACACCTACACCGTCACCGCGATCAGCGACGACGGCCAAACCGCCACCACCACCATCCATTACACCGTCGGTCGGGCTGCCGACCGGCCAGATCACCGCGCCGGCCGACGATCAGACCTACAGCCTGGGCCAGGTCGTTCCGACCGCCTTCTCCTGCACGGACGGCACCAGCGGACCAGGCATCAGCACCTGCGTCGACTCGAACGGCGCGTCCGGCGGCGCCGGCAAGCTCGACACATCCACCGCCGGCCCCCACACCTACACGGTCACCGCGACCAGCGCGGACGGCCAGACCGGCGACCACGACGATCACTACACCGTCATCGGTCCACCGACGCGCGACGATCAGCTCGCCGGCGGACAACCAGACGCTTCGGCCTGAACCAGTCGGTCGCGACGAGCTTCTCTTGCGGCGAGGGAAGTGGCGGCCCCGGGATCCAGTCCTGCACGGACTCGAACGGCGCAAGCGGCGGCACCGGCGCGCTCGACACCGCCACCTCCGGCCCCCACACCTACACCGTCACCGCGACCAGCTCGGACGGCCAGACCGCCACCGCGACGATCGACTACACCGTCACCACGGCGTCGCCCCCGGCGGTGACCGGTGGCGCGCCGACGAGCGAGACGATCGACGTCGCCGCGCTGTCGGGGTCGGTCAACCCCGAGGGCACGCCGACGCAGGCGTACTTCCAGTACGGGTTGGATCTGAGCGAGCGCGGGCCGGGCGCGTCGACGACGCTGTACGACCAGTCCACCGCACCCCAGCAGGTGGGAACTGATGCGAACAGCCACGCGGTGACCGCACCCCTCACCGGGCTGCTGCCGGGGGCGCTCTACCACGTGCGCCTGGTGGCGATCAACGGTGCCGGCATGACGTTCGGCGCCGACCAGACGTTCACCACCCCCGCGGCCCCGGCTCCGGCTCCACCGGTGCTCGGCCAGACCGAGAACGTGTCGCCGGTCTCGGGAACGGTGTTCATCAAGTCGCCGTCCGGAGCGTTCGTACCGCTAACCGGGGCGATCCAGATCCGGACCGGTACGCAGATCGACGCGCTGCACGGATCGCTCGAGCTCGTGGCAACGGTCGCGAAGCACAAGACCGAGCACGGCGTGTTCGGCGGCGCCGTCTTCAAGTTGACCCAGCTCGGTAAGGGCGCGCTCAAGGGCCTCACCACGCTCACACTTGTCGAGAACCCATTCAAGGGCGGTCCGAGCTACTCCCTCTGCAGGAAGGGCAAGACGGCGGGCGACGCATCCGCCGCCGCGGTCTCGAGCAGAGTGCTGCAGCTGCTGCACGCGAGCGCTCACGGCAAGTTCCGCACCAGCGGCAAATACAGCGCGGCCACCGTGCGCGGCACCAAGTGGACGGTCGCCGACCGGTGCGACGGAACGCTCACCCACGACATCACCGACTCAGTCGCGGTCAACGACTTCGTCCAACACCGCACGATCATCCTCCATGCCGGCCAGAGCTACCTCGCGCTCGCGCCCGGCGTTCGCAAGCACGGCTAGGCGATCGCGATCGGCTCACCCGGCACGGGCCAGCGCAAACGCTCGGACAGACCGGCGGTGGCGAATGCCCGCTCTGCGTCCTCGCGGTTCTGGGAGAAATGCTCCCACCCCTCGAAGTGCAATGGCACGATCAACGCCGAGCGCATCGCCCGCGCGACCTCCACGCCCTCCTCGGCAGTGAAGGTGAGCGGCAACGGCCCCGCGACGCTCACGCGCGCCGCGCCGAAGCACAGCAGCGCCACCCGGACGTTGAAGCGCTCGGCCACCTCGCGCACGCCCTCGTACCAGACGGTGTCGCCGGAGAAGTACACGACCTCGTCCGGAGCCTGTTCGAACGCGACCGCGAACCCGATCACCGGCCCGCGATCTCCGTCGGCCGGGCCGTGACGGGCCGGCGTCGCGGTGACTTGCAGCGTGGCGCCGGCGGCAGCGATCTCCGTGCTCTCCCACGCCCGGAGACCGACCGCGCCGTGGCCGAGCGCGGCCGCCCCGTCGGCGGTCGTGAGCACGCGCCCGGCGCTCGGAAGCAGCGCGCGCCCTGCCCAATCGAGGTTGTCGACGTGGTGCTCATGGCTGAGCAGGACGACGTCGACTTGACCGAGAGCGTCGGTGGCGACCGCCGGGCCCTGCGTCTTGCGCAGCGTGTAGCCCGGCAGTTCGTAGACGGTAGCCGCCGGATCGAACGTCGGATCCGTCAGGATGCGCAGGCCACCCCAGTCGAGGACCGCGGTCGGGCCTCCGACGTAGGTCACCGACGGCGGCTCGGAACCAGTCATTTCGTCGGCGATACCTGAGAGGACAACTGCACCGTGCTCCGCTTGTTCGGAATCGTGATCTCGATCGGGTTGGCAGACTCGATGAACCCGAGCACGATCGGCCCGGGACTGTACCTGGCGCTGGGCGAGCGGGCTCGGGCAAGCCTGATCCAGTTCACGCTCGCGGTGTTCGCAGTCAACTTCGTCGGCGGCGCCGTGATTGCGCTCGGGCCCGGCCAGGTGATCCTCCATCTCGTCCCGCGCCCGCACGCCACCGCGAGGTACATCCTGGAGACGATCGCGGGCGTGGTCATGCTGATCGCCGCCGGAGTGCTCTGGTGCAAGCGCAAGAGCCTGCGCAAGCGTGAGCTCCCGTCGCCCTCGGCGGAGGGCAAATCGGCCATCCTGCTCGGCCTGACGATCAGCGCCGTCGAACTGCCCACCGCGTTCCCGTACTTCGCGGCGATCGCGGCGATCATCGGCTCGGGCCTTGGGACGGTGCGCCAGCTGATCGCACTGACGCTCTACAACATCGCGTTTGTGCTGCCGCTGATCCTGATGATCGTGCTGCTCGAGTTCGCCGGCGAGAAGGCCACGCGATGATCGAATCGGCCCGTGACTGGCTCCAGCGGCACTGGCCCACGCTTGGTCGCGGTCGCTCGCGCTGATCGCGGGCGTGTTCGTGACGCTGCTCGGCGTGACGGGCCTCGCCCTCGGCCAGCACAACACCGTCGGGCGTCTGTCGAGACGGTTCCGGCGCACGATTTCCCACTGAGGCACGAGCCGCGCCCCGACGATCCAGCGGCAAGCGCAGTAGCATTCACAGCGGCAATTTGACAACCAGGGGTGCTGGCAGGAATAGCCGGCTGAGATAGCGCCCTTCGCATCGTGTGCGACCCGGCGCTGACCCTTCGAACCTGTGGGGTAATGCCCGCGAAGGGAGCGACGACTGAGATGGTCGAGGCTCCTCCGAAGGAGCCTCGCGAGCTTAAGGCGTCGGACGGCGTCCGCGTCGAGCTCGTGAGCCGAACGTTCCAGACCGAGCGCGGGCGCGTAGAGGCGCTGGCGGGGATGTCGCTGCGCGCGGACGCGCACGAGGTGGTTGCGGTCGTCGGCCCCAGTGGCTGCGGCAAGACCACCCTGCTCGAGCTGATCTGCGGTCTGCAGGCCCCCGACACGGGGACCGTGCGCTCGGCGCCGGCCGCCCTGATGCCCCAGCGCGATCTGCTGCTGCCGTGGCTGAGCGCGATCGACAATGCCGGGCTGGCGCTACGAGCGCGCGGCGTCTCCCGCGACGAGGCGCGCCGGGCGTCGGGGCCATGGCTCGAGCGCTTCGGCCTCGGGCAGTTCGAGCGGACGCGCCCCGCGCAGTTGTCGGGCGGGATGCGCCAGCGCGTCTCGTTCCTGCGGACGCTGCTCGCCGGCAAGCCGGTGCTCGCGCTCGACGAGCCGTTCGCGGCGCTCGACGCGATCACCCGACATGAGATGCAGGGCTGGCTCGCGCACGTGCTCGTGAGCGAGCCGCGGACGGTGATCTTCGTCACGCACGACGTCGAGGAGGCCGTGATGATCGGCGACCGGGTCGTGGTGATGTCGCCGCGGCCGGGCCGGACCGTGAGCGAGATCGAGGTCACGCTGCCCCGCCCGCGTCGGCGCACGGACTCCGCGGTGGTCGAGTTGCGCGAGCGCGCCCTGGCAGCAATGGGGGTGGACACGTGAGACGCGCGCTCCGGGTCGCGCCGGCGGTGATTCTGGTGCTCGCGCTGATCGGGATCTGGGAGCTTTACGTCGACCTCAAAGGCCCGACCTTCTCGCTGATCCTGCCCCCGCCCCACCAGGTCGCCAAGGCGCTCTACACCGATCGCGGGCTCCTGTGGAGCAGCTTCCTGGTCACCGCCCAGGAGGTGCTGCTCGGAATCCTGGTGGCGACGGTGGTCGGGTGCATCCTCTCGGTCGCGATTCACTTCTCGCCGACGCTGCGCCGGGCCACGTATCCCCTGATCGTCGCCTCCCAAGCCGTTCCGGTGGCCGTGTTCGCCCCCGTGCTCGCGTACTGGCTCGGCTTCGGCATATTGCCCAAGCTCGTCGTCGTGGCGATCGTCTCGTTCTTCTCGATCGTGGTCACGACGACCGCCGGGCTGGCCGCCGTCGACCCTGACCTGCTCAAGCTGATGCGGACGTTCGACGCATCGCGGCTGACGGCGTTCCGGCACGTCGAGCTTCCATCCGCGCTTCCAAGCGTGTTCACCGGGGCGAAGATCGCGGTCGCGGTGTCGGTGATCGGCGCCGTGTTCGCCGAGTACACCGGGTCGAACTCGGGCCTCGGCTACGTGATCCTGGTCTCCCAACCGCAACTGCTGGCCGCGCGCACGGTCGCCGCGGTTGTGGTCCTGTCGCTGTTCGCGATCGGGCTGTTCGCGCTGCTGGCGCTCGCCGAGCGGCTCGCGCTGCCATGGGCGTACGGTCCGCGCGGGGAGCGGCTGGCATGAGGCGCACGGTCGCCAGGTTCCTCGTGCCTGTCCTCGGGGCCGCGATGCTGGCCATTGCGTTCGCCGGCTGCGGCGAGAAGCAGGAGACGGTGACGGGGTCGGCAAGCGCCACGCAACATCTGACGCTGATGCTCGACTGGTTTCCGAACGCCGACCACGTCGGGATCTACCAGGCGCTCGCGGAAGGCGACTTCTCCAAGGCGCGCCTCGACGTGCACGTCCAGGTGCCATCCGACCCGGCCGACCCGCTCAAGCTGCTCGCCGCGGGCAAGGTAGACGCCGCGATCTCGTACGAGCCCGAGGTCCTGCTGGCGCGGAACCAGGGCCTGCCGCTGGTGTCCGTGGCCGCGATCGTGCAGGAGCCGCTGACGTCGATCGTGTCGGTCGGATCCAAGCACATTACGAAGCCCGAGCAGCTGCGCGGCAAGCGCGTCGGCTACGCCGGGATCCCCTATCAGCTCAACTATCTCGACACGATCCTGGCTCGGGCCGGCGTCCCCGCGAGCTCGGTCAAGGTCACGAACGTCGGCAGCAATCTGGTCCCGGCGATGCTGTCGGGCCGCGTCGACGCCACCATCGGCTCGTTCTGGAACTACGAGGCGATCCAACTCGCCCAGCTCCACAAGCACCCGAACGTGATCCACATGGAGGACGTCGGCGTCCCTACCTATGACGAGCTCGTCGTGGTCGTCCGCAAGAACACGATCGTCAATCACCCGGACTTGGTCCGGCGGTTCGTGCAGGCGCTCGCGCGGGGCTACGAGTCCGCCCGGAGCAATCCCCAGGCGGCCGTCGCCAACCTGGTCCACGCGAGCTCGGGGCTCGACCCGAAGCTCCAGCTCGCCAGCGTGCGCGCAACCCTGCCGGCGTTCTTTCCGAGCAATTCCTCCGATCCGTGGGGCTGGCAGAGCCCGGCCCAGTGGAACGCCTACGGGCAGTGGATGCTGAACAACCACCTGATCTCGGACCCGAACGCGGTCCTCGACGCCTCGACCAACGAGCTGCTCGCCGGCCAGGGCCTGTAACGGCGCGTGCGCCGATCCGATTCCTAGGACCGATGAGTTTCGAGCTCGGGGTCGGTCTTCAGTCCAGGCGCATGCGAAACCCCCAGACCCAGCCGCGATGAGAGCCAGCACATCCGTTCCCCCGACGATCTCCGATCCCCTACGATGACCGTCGTGCAGGAATCGCAACTCGCGGTCGCGCAGGGCGGGCTCGAGCGACAGTTCGAGCAGCATCGCTCCGAGCTGACGGGCTACTGCTACCGGATGCTCGGCTCGCCGTTCGAGGCCGAGGACGCCGTGCAGGACACGTTCCTTCGGGCTTGGAGAGGATTCGACCGGTTCGAGGGCCGGGCCGCGCTCCGCTCGTGGCTGTACCGGATCGCCACCAACGTGTGCCTCGACATGCTGAGCGGCCGCTCGAAGCGGGCGCGGCCGATGGACTTCGGCCCAGCGCAGTCACCCGAGATGTCGAACCTGAACGTACTGCCCGAGGCCAGTTGGATCGAGCCGATCCCCACGAGCCTCGTCAGCGCCGAGAGCGATCCGGCCGAACTGGTGGCCCAGCGCGACACGATCCGCCTTGCGTTCGTGGCCGCGCTCCAGCACCTGCCGGCCCGCCAGCGCGCCGTGCTGATCCTGTGCGAGGTCCTGCGCTGGAAGGCCAGCGAGGTCGCGGAGCTGCTCGACACGAGCGTGGCGTCGGTCAACAGCGCCCTGCAGCGCGCCCGCGCGACGCTCGAGGACCGCGACATCGAGACCACCGACGCCGTGGCGCCGATGGACCGGAGCCAGCAGGACCTGCTGGCGCGTTACGTCGATGCATTCGAGCGCTACGACATCGACGCGCTGACCTTGCTGATCCGCGAGGACGCCAGTCAGTCGATGCCGCCCTACGACATGTGGCTCTCGGGCCGCGAGGACGTCTTCGGTTGGTGGTTCGGCGCGGGGATCGGCTGCAAGGGTTCGCGCGTGATCCCGGTCGAGACCGCGAACGGCTCGGTCGCGTTCGGGCAGTACAAGCCGAGCGAATCGGGGAGCGGCTATGACCCGTGGGCGCTCCAGGTGCTCGAGATCGCCGGCGGGAAGATCGTCGATTTCACGTTCTTCCTGTCGACCGAGCGGCTGTTCCCGCTGTTCGGGTTGCCGCCGCGGCTCGAGTCCTGACGGGCGCTCAGCGCTCAGTCGCCAGCACGTCGTCGAGCCCCATGAACGCGATCAGCGCGCGGAGCTCGTCCGAGGTGTGGCTCAGCGTGATCCGGCAGCTGTGCCGGCGCGCGGCCAGCTGAAGCCGGGCAAGCGCATCGACGGCTACCGCATCCGCGGCGACGCCGGCGACGTCGCAGACCGCGAGCGCGGCGCCGCTCCCCTCGAGCAGCCGGCAGACCCGCTCAGACAGCGCCGGCAGGTCGCCGGGGTCGATGGGACCGGCAATCGCGAACGTGATCGTGCTCGGCGGCAGCGCTGCCATCCCCTGAAGGACCGCGATCGTGCCAAGAACTCATCGGCCCTGTACGGCATTGCGGCGAATCGCGGCGGTGAATCGAGCATCGTCGCGCAGGCTCGGCTCGGTCGTCGCGATCCAGTCCTCGAGCGTGGCCGTAAATCGCTCGGGCTCGTCGAGGTGCGGGAAGTGCCCTGCGCGTTCGAACAGCTCGAACCGGCTGCCGGGGATGAGCTCGTGCGCGCGGCGGCCGTGCTCCACAGGGATGATCCGGTCCCGCGCCCCCCACAGGATCAGCACCGGCAGCTCAGCCGCCAGATACAAGCGGTCGAGGGCCTGGACCCGCTGGCCGCCGGGGTCGACGCTCGCGCGGAGCGTGTGGACGAACGCCGTGCGGCTCTGAGAATCCCCAAGCGAGGCGTGCCCCCGGGCCATCTCGATCACGTCGTTGCCGAGTGGCACGTGGGCCTTCGCCAGCGCGCGGCCCACAACCCGGCCGGCATTGAGCACGTGGCGGCCGGCGAGTACCGGCAGCACCAGCTCGGAACCCGGGAGGGTCGCCGCGCGGAGCAGGCCGCTCACCCGCCGCCCGAGCCCGCCGCTCGAGACCAGCGCCAGTCGCTCGACGCGCTCGGGGAACTGGTAGGAGAACTGCATAGCGACCCCGCCGCCGAGCGAATGGCCGACGACCGTCACCGGCCCCAGCCCGAGCGACAGGACCAGGTCGCGGATCCCCGACGCGAAAGCGCCCATGGAGTAATCGCCGCGGGGCTTGGCGCTTTGTCCGTGCCCGAGCAAGTCTGGTGCGAGCACCGTGTGGTTGCGCGCCAGTTGCGGTCCGACGAGGTCCCACACCACCGACGACGCCGTGACCCCGTGGATCAGGACGATTGGCGGCCCGCTGCCCGCCAGCCGGTAGGCGACCCGGTGGCCGTGGATCGTGGTCTCCTGCAGGTCGAAGCTCATGGTCGTGTCAACGCTCATCGTGGCGCCCCCCGCGTTCTGTGACCGGACTGGTCCGGCCAAAAGTAGTCGCCGGGGCGGTCCCGCAGCCGCTCGGCACCTGTCCCAACGTGCCAAAGCTCCTGCCCGCCCGGCCGCAAAGTACACATAAGCATATGGGCCATGCTTATGTGGCCGGAGCCCGGTGCGTCGAGCGAGGTTTGGCACCTTTTACAGGGCCGCCTCAAGCGGTCAGCGCAACACCCGGTGAGTCTTGCAGCTGGGCGGTTGGTCATGCATGTGCAGCTCCCTTCCGAAGCGGCGGTTTGGTCCGCCTCCGATGCCGCGCGCCACGAAACCCTGCCACGACCAGGACGGCCGCGCCTGGCAGACAGGCGACGAGGACCATGACGCCGTAGACGACGGCCGTCGCGACTCCTCGGCCCGCACCCAGGCCCGCCGCGCCGAATACCCATGCCGTAACGCCCTCACGCGGCCCCCAGCCTCCGATGTTGGGCAGCACCATCGCCATCACCACGAGCAGCGCTATCGGGAGCATTCGGGACGGTGGCGCGGTGATCCCGGCCGTGCGCGCCGCGATCAGGAACGTGACCGCATGGCCGGCGACGACCAGCGCAGACGCGAGCGTGATGGCCAGACACGCCCTCCGCGCGAGGAGCCCGTGGCGGATATCGCGGGCCACGGCGCTCCGGGTCCGCGCCCACGCAGACTGAGCGCCACCAGGGCGCGCACGAGCGATGACCACGACGCCGAACAGCGCCGCGACAACTCCGCTCAAAACCAACGGCATGGCTGACTGCACCGGCGACGGCAGCGCCAGGAGAACGACGACGGTTAGGAGGACCTGCACGACCTGTCCGGCGGTGCGTTCCCAGGCGACGGCCCGCAACGCGCGGCGGACATCGTTCACGTCGCGACCATGGCTGATCCCGCGGTGGACGTCACCAACGACCCCGCCCGGCAGTGTGACGTTGAGAAAGAGCGCCCTGTAGTACGCCGCCACCGCAGCGGGCAACGAGAGGTCGACGCCGAGACCACCGGCCACGATCTTCCACCGCCATGCAGAGCAGACCGTCGTCAACGCCACGAGGCCGGTCGCTTCCGCCAGGGCCGGGCCGTCGATCGTGCGGATGCCGTCGAGGAACGGGCCGGTCCCCAACCGCCAGACCAGAACCGCAAGCACCGCCCCGGGGACCACATAGCGGCCCCAAGCCCATAACGTCCGGCGAACGGCGGGGGCGCTCGGTGCTACCTCATCAGGACCTGAAATAGGCATGCCGCCTCTGGGAGCGCCGCGAGCTACCGCCGCGCCGTGTGCGTATCGAACGCGGTGAGGAGCTTGTTGCGGAAGTCGTTCATTGGCCAGACGGGGGCGTTCGGATTGGGTTTCAGGCCCGGGTTCCAGCCCCAGCTCCGGATCTGTTTGAGGACGTTCGGGTCGTGGGCGATGATCGAGATCGGCACGTCGTGGTTGGAGTTTTGACCGCTGACGATCGGCAATGGCTGGTGGTCGCCGAGGACGATCATCACCGAGGTTCTTGTTGCCGTACTTCTGTACGAACGAAGTCAGCGTGTTCAGCGCGTACACGATCGACGTGCCGTACGCGGCCTGGACCCGCTTGGGGGTGCTCCAGAACGCCCCGGTCTCGTGGATCATCGGAAGCTTGTTGTAGATCGAGCCGTTCCCGACCTGATTCCAGGCGATCTCGTGCGGGATGCGGTTCCACGGCATGTGACTCGAGATCGTGTCGACCTCCGCGAACAACGGCTTGCGGTGAGGCTTCACCGAGTTCGAGCCGTTGCAGCGCCGCGAACATGTACTGGTCCGGCATCGACGCATAGGTGTAGGTCGGGCCGTGGTAGCCGACCTGATAGCGGTTGTAGACCTGGTCGTAGTGGTAGAACGCCTTCCCCTGTGGCCACGGGCGGTCGTTCGACGGATCATCAGCGACGGTCCGCCACCCGGCTTCCTTGAACGCCTGCGCGAGCGTGAAGCGCTTGGCCGATATCAGCTGGTTGTAGCGGTCCTGGTTATCGACCCACAGTCCCGCCTGCAGCTCGAGTGCGCCAGCCAGCTGATCCCGCCGTATGTCGCCGAGTCGAGGAACCCGCTGCGAGACGAGAAGCCGGCGCTCGCGAGCCGCTTGTTCCCCTCGGCGAGCGCGGCGTCGACCTCCGGCGAGAACGATCTGCCCTCCACCGCCTGCTGGCCGTAAGCCTCGACGAACACCAGCAGCACGTCCTTGCCGCGCAGACTGGTCAGCAGCCGGCTGGCGGGAATGTTGCGCTGCGGGTCGTGGTTGATCTCCTTCGCGAACACGCTCTTGTCGTGGATGTCCGCCCGCAGCGCACCGACCTCGTTCACGACCAGACCCGCCGACAGCGTCGACGCGATCGGCGTATGCGCGATCAGCTGAGCGCCGAACGCCCAACACACCGCCCACACGGCAGCGAGCCCGCCCGCCGCCCGCAGCGCCCACCGGCGGTGCTCACCCGCAACCCGGGTCAGCCGCAGCATCGCGACCGTCAACACGACCGCCAGCACGACGGTGCCGAGGACCGCGCCGACCTCGAGCAACTTTGTCTCCGTACCACCGACCAACGAGCGCAACGTCTCGATCCCGTTCCCGAGCTGATCGTGTCTCCGAGCGGGTCATACGGCCGGTCATACAGCGTGAACATCTCGTAGTTGATCACCTTCAGGACGACCACCACCGCGAGGACCAGTCCGAAGCTCACCGCCAGGATCGCGTCGAGGAGTACGGGGCAGGACGGCGGCAATCGCGATCAGCACCAGCGCCTCGAGCGGGATCGTCAAGAACCCCCTCAGCGTGAGAGCGTGCGGCTCGTACGGAGCGACGAGAGCGACCCACACCAGCACGGCGGCGAGGACCGTCAGCGCCACCTTGACGCCCTTGCGCACACGCAGCCGACGCCGGCCGGGTTCGGGCTCGGGCCCGAACTCGGGGCCGAGTCCGGCCCCCACGGCGGGTTCGGTCCGAGCGCCAACCGCGCCGGCGACGGTGCTGCCGGCATCCGTCACCGCGCCGGTGAGCGTAGGGTGCCGCCGCTGCCACAGCCACCACACGTCCCGGCCGAACGACTCGGCCAGCAGCGCGAGCGCGAGAACGAGGACGACCTCGGTCGCAGCCCGCGGCAGCAGCGCCGACGCCGCGACGGTCAGCACGATCCCCTCCGCCGCCGCGACCGTCTTACGCCAAAACCGCGGCGGCAGCGGCGCGCGCATCCACCGCAGCGGCCACCCCGCCGCCAGGAACGCATAACGCGCCACACCGATCGACAGCACCCACCACGCGCCCACCGAACGCGCCACATACACGCTCAGGATCAAGATCAGGAACGCGTCGACCTCGCCATCGAAACGTGCGCCCAGGCTCGCCATCGTCCGTGTGCGCCGCGCCACCCATCCGTCCACGAAGTCGAGGGCAAGTGCGAGCGCGGTTATGGACACCACCAGGGTGACGGGTACGCGGTGCGCGAACGAGTCGGCCACCAGCGCGGCGATACCGACGGCGAGCGATGCCCGGGCCAGCGTCACCCAGTCGGCGGCTTCCAGGCGGTCGGAGCCGTAGCGGGAGAGGCCGCGCGCCAGGGCCGTGTCGATGATCACTGCGCAGATGAGGCCGACAATCCAGCCGTCGGCACTGAGGCCGACGGACCCAGTGAGTGCAGCCAGCAGCAGTGTCTGGACGATCAGCCCGGTCAGCGGGCCATCTTGACCCGCCCGCTTTGTGCGTTCCAGCGATGTGAGTGGCCGCGCGCTTGCGTCCATACACCGTGGTGACGCCGGCGACACGCCGGACCTTTCCCGGCGAGGGCGGGCATCCTCCCGTCGTGAACAATACGCTCCTCGAGACGGGTCCGTTCCAAGCAGGCGAGCAGTTCCGGCAGAGGTGCGCACGGACCAGGAGCGCCCTGTGCCGGGTCGCTACGAGAGCCCGCTCCTCCGGCCTTGACCCGCGCTCCCCTGCGGTGGTTCATCGACAGTCCTGGTGCCGCGCGACCCGGCAGCGAGGAATGCGGTCCCGAAGAACAGCTCGGTCCAGGAGGGATCGGTCAGCCTATCCTGCATAGCTGCGCGAATCGCTTCCCACGGACGGCGCACCATCCATTCGTCTATGGATCCAAAGGGCCGTGCAAGTGCGATTCCAAGCTGCGTCAGCCACCGAGGCGGGTTGTCGGGAACCTTGAGATCGAGCACGACCCAGCGCCCACTGCGGGAGAGGGCCGCGGCGCCGTGCGCGATGACATCTCCGCATTCAGGCACGTGCGACAGGGCGTATGTGGACAGGATCGCATCGACCTCGGTTGGGAAGTCGAACTCGGCCGCATCGGCTTGCGCAAGGCTGATATTGCTCCAGCCGTTGGTCTCTATCCGATGCTGGGCTTGCGCGAGCATCGCGTCGGTCAGATCGACGCCGATGATCCGGCCGTCGGGACCGATTACCTGCTCGATCAGCGAGAAGTTCAGACCGGTGCCGCAGGCGACGTCGACCACGCTGTCACCCGGGCTAAGCCCGAGTGCTTGCACCGCCCGGAGGCGCTGGGCCCGCTGGGGGTAGCCGGGCACGGGGTAGAACCGGGACGTAACGTCGTAGTGCTTGGCCTTCTTGCGGTATGTCTCGATTAGGTGCTCTCGCGTCCTGTCGCGCTGGCTCACCGTGCGCTCTTTGATCTCGAGAGCGTCGCGGTGGAACTGCACGCCATCGTCATCCCACCTAGGAATGCGCGCCTCCCGGCTTTGCGGACTCGACCGCGGCCTTGATCGCCGCCATCTCGCGATCCATTACGCGGCGAATCCTGCCTTCGAGAACGCGGCCGGGGATCGCGCGCATGATGCTCTTTAGGTCGACCTCCACCCACATCTTGGCGTCCGTCTGCCTATCGTCCATCGGGCCGAGTTCCATTCCCCAGCGCGCCGCGGAAGTGCCCATAGGCCCAGCGAACGCCACGCGGCGGGGCGCCTCGACTGCGGTGACGTTCTGGGCCCGGTAGCGAGTAGACCCGAATATCCCCTTCGCCCGCTGCTCCAATCGCGAGCCGGGCTGAAGCGGATCTCCTCCGCGAACCCAACATTCGAGAACCGTTGGCGCCCACTCCGACCAGCGTCCAACATCACAGACATATGCCCACACCTCAGGGACGCTGCTGGCAATTGTTATGCGGCTCTCGGTTCTGACCGTCATCGGGCGGACTTTGTGGAGATCACGTCGGGTTGCCCGAGGTCGGCCGCGACGCTACATCCTGATCGAGATGCCAGCAAGTGCGCTCCGATGCATACGACGCCTCAGAGTCAGGGATTGTCCCATCGTTCTCGAGCGGTGTTCTACGACAACCCTTAGCAGCGATCCGGGTGGAGCGGCCCGGTGAGCCGGAAGACCTGGATCGCCTCGCTCGGGGAGAGCACCAGTCTGGCCGCGGGGTCGGTCCGGGTCCAGCCGACCTCCGGCGAGTGCACGAGCTGCGTGGTGAAGAAGACCCGGTTGGCGGTGGTGACCACGTACTGGTAATGCCCCCGGTTCAGCGCCGTGCGCCAGGCCCGGCAGCTGGTGATGGGCCGGAACGAGCCATGGGCACCGCGCTGGCCCATGTACGCGACGCGATTGGAATCGTCGAGACCCCAGATGGGATAGCCGAAGAACCAGCCGAGGTTGCCCACCAAAGCGATTTGCGCGTCGTGCAGGCCCCGAGCCCAGCGCCACACCTTGTAGACGGCGGACGGCCCGTACTTGTCGTTGTATCGGTGCGTCAGGTAGTCCCGGGTACCCGAGTAGCCCACTGCGACCCCGGCCAGCACGAGCGAGAGAGCCAGCGTCGCGGCGGTGGCGCGGACGAGCGGCCGCCGGAGCGGGATCAGCGACCACGGTCTGAGGACCACAATCACCCCCACCACGAGAGCTAGGACCACGGCGGCGTGGGCTCCGCCCAGGTTGTAGTCCGGTGTCCATTGGCGGCGCAGGGCCACCGTGGCCACGAACAGTGTCGTGAGTCCGGCCGCCGCCGCCAAGCGGCCAAGTTGGCTCCTGAACAGCAAGGCCAGCGGCGTGACGGCCAGCGCCACCGTCAGTGCGGGAGCTCCGTAACGCATGTTCAACGTCAAGCCGTAGGGATGTCCCCAGGGCCCGCCCGCCGTGAGCGGAGTGAATGAGTAGGCGACCAGGGACGCCAAGGCGATCAGAGCCGCGGCCATGACCACTCGGTCGCGCTTGGAGAAGAGACACACCAGAGGACCGACCACGGCAGCGGCGACCAACGCCGGCCACCAGGTCCCGAGGTTCACGTTCAACGCCGGAACCAGCCAGTGGCGGAGGATCCCGGGGTAGGTGGCGTAGTCGGCCAGGGAGTAGTTGTTGCCGTGTTGCAACGGCGGTGGGTGAGGCGTCGGCAGCACGCCGAAGCCGAACCACGGGAGCGGGTTCCCGACCGCGATGAAGTCACGGGCGTACCAGTAACCACCGGCGAGGACCAGACCCCCGATCCACCACCCGGTCGCGCTCCGGCGCCGGCCCCCGGGGGTCAACGCGATCGCGGCGAGTGTGAGTGCCCCCACCGGACCGAGCAGGTTCAGTTTCACCGACAGCGCCAGCCCGGCCGCGACGGCGGCGACGATGATGCCGCCGCGATACGCCCGCGTGTCGGTCGTAGGCCTGTCGGCGGTGCGCATCCACAGAGCCAGGGCCGCCATGACAAAGAACACGCCAAGCAGATCGTTGTCGGCGGTTCCGGCATTACTGTCGAACATCATCGGCGTCGCCATGACAAGCGCCGCCGCCAGCATCGACGTGGGGCCTAATCCCCGGACAGAACCGAGACACCAGGCCGCAAGCAGCGTGAGCGCAAGCCATATGAGGTTGATGCCCGGCGAGAGCACGTCGTTGCCCATCAGCACGATGCCGAGCGCGTGGAACAGCTCTGAGGTGGCTGGGTACAGCCCGGTCAGCCAGGCGTAGTCGGTGTAACGGATCGCCCGGATCTGGCCGGTCTGGGCGTACGACGCCGCGTGCGGCAGGTGGTACGCGATCGAATCAGCGCCGGTGATCCCGTTCCCGAATGACCGGAGGCTCGGTCCGGTCCACTGAAGCAGCACGACGACCAGACCGGCCACCGATATGAGGATGAGGACGGCGGTAGTAACCTCCGGCCGGGCGGCGCAGGCGCGGACGAGTCGTGCACTGGAGCGCGACGTCAGCCCGAGTCTCAGCGCCGATCCGACCGCGATCGAACCCACAACGATCGGTACCAGCCTGAACACCCCCACGGTCCCGAGGACCTCCATGATCCCGACCAGCAGTGCACACCCGGTGACGATCTCGGCCAGGCGGGCATCGGCGCCGCGCCAGTCCGGGAGGAGATAGCGCCGTACGGCGGCCGCGCCGACACCCACCGAGCCCAGCACGCACACCAGCGCAGCGACGCCGATCAGGTAGCGGCCGAGACTCATCTGAGGACCCCGAACGCGGACGCGCTCTCTCCGCTCCAGCAGGGGAACCAGGTGTCGCGCCGAACGAGCGTGGCACGTCGCGGGCCGACGCCCCAGGCGGGGTCGCGGTCGCCGGGAGGAACTGACAGCCCGCCGCGTCGAAGTACGGCAGACCCGTCAAGCTGGTAGATGCGCGTGGTCGGGCTCCGCACGAGCCGGAACGTGGTCGGGCTCTGCGGCAGCGTAGCCCAGACAGGGCGAGGATGTAGCGCATGCTCCTCGTCCCACTCCTGAACGGGGACCTCACCGACCCGAACCGCGCAACCTGCGCCCCTACGCCGCCACCCGCGTCGCGGCCGACCCGCCACCCAGCCGCAGCGCGTGCAGCCCCGCCAGGCCCGCCCACGGCGCGTACGGCGCGAAGAACTCGGCGACCTCGTCCTCGGTGGCGCGCGCCCACGGATCACCGGGCGCGAACGTGCTCCCGGCCGCGCCGGCGCGCAGGCGCCCCACAAGCTTCAAATACCCCACGTCTCCGCAAGGCAGCTGATCCAACCGTCCCTGACCGGTTAGCGCCAGCATCTGGACCGTCCAGCTGCCGATCCCGCGGATCGCCCGCAGCCGGCGCCACCCCCGTCCGTGGTCGGGATCGTGTAGGTCGACCCGGCCGCTCGCCACCTCTCGCGCGGCACGGACCAGCGCCGCCGCCCGGCCCCCGGACAGGTCGAACGACTGCAGCAGCGCCGGCGCCTGCGCCGCCAGCACGGCCGCCGAGGGCGAGTCCCGCATCCCGCTCGAGTCGCAACGGCGCCCGAGCCGGGCGATCAGTCGCCGCTCGATCGCCGCCGCGCGGCCGAACTCGATCAGCTGCTCACAGATCGCCCACGCCAGGGCCTCGAACGGCTCCGGCTTTCCGCCCACCCGCAGACCAGGCGCGGAACGGACCGACCGCCCGATCAGCGGATCGAACCGGAAGCGCTCGTAGAACGGCTCGATGTCCTGATCGATCCCGAGCGCGACCCGCATCCGCTCGATCCCCCACTCCGCCGCCTCCCGATCACGAGCGCGGGCCCCGAACACCACCCGGTCGCGCGACGGCTGCGCGACGCGGACCAGCACCGGAAGGTCGCCGAAATGGAGCAGCCGGTGGAGGACGCCGCCCCGGACCCGGGTCAGGCCGTCGAGCCCGTTCCGGAGGGGAAGGGCGAACGCCCAGCGGGGGCGGACCTCGACCCGGACCTCTAACCCCGGGCCACCGGGCGTGCTCAATCCCCTTGCTTGCCGATCACGTGCACGTCGACCAGGAACGATCGCGACGCCGTGATCGGCAACAGGTCGGCCATGCGGCGGGAGCCATTCTTCCCGTTGCGCGCCACCTTGCGAGAGGACCGGCGCTTGATCAGCGCGATCGTCGCGGCGCCGGCGACGAACCCGGTGGCGGCCGCCGCGGCGGCCTGGACGGCGGGCAGCGACGCCGGGCCTGCCCGCTCGATCGTGCGGACCTCCGCGAGCACCGGCAGCCCATCGACAACCTCCTCCTCGGGCTCGACAGCAGCGCCGTCGGTGACCCCCGAGGCAGCCACCGTCAGGGGCGTGCTCGTCCGAGAAAGGCTCAGTCATGCCGCGACATGGTGACAGCGCCGGCGGTCAAGTTCAAAGCAGCCTCTCGTACACCCTGTAGGTTCGGACGATCCGGCCGCCCATCCGCTCCATCGCCCGGTTCATCGATTTGTTGGTCTCGAGGATCCATCCGGTCTCGCCCTTCTTCTGGTTGGTGCGCTCGGCGGCGTCGTAGTGCATCTCGTACAGCTTGGCCCCGATCCCGGTGTGCTGGTACTCCGGCTTGACCCCGAGCGCGAACACGCGGACCCGATCGATCTTGCGTTTGTACCAGAGTGCCTTGGCCCAGCCGAACGGGAGCAGGCGGCCGTTCAGGTGGATCAGGACCTGGTTGTAGTCGGGCAGCGTGAGCCCGGCGGCGACCGGCTCGCCGTCCTTCTCGGCGATGAACGCCCAGTTCTCGTCGAGCACCGGCTTGAGGTCCTTGGCGTAGTGGCGGACCTCCTCCTCGGTGAGCGGCACAAAGCCCCAGTTGCGCTCCCAGGCGGCGTTGTAGACCTCGAGGAAGCGGCCGATCTCCGCCTCCATGTCCTTCTTGCGCATCGGCCGCACCGTGATCCCGTACTTGCGCTCAACGTCGGCGGCGGCTCGCCAGATCACGGGACTCACCGAGGACCGCTCGGACACCTCGAGCGTCCACATGTACAGGTCCATCGCCTTGGTCAGACCGGCGCCCTCGATCAGGCGCGGGTAGTACGGGTGCTGCCAGTTGGTCAGGACCGTCGGGAGTAGCTCGTAGCCGTCGACGAGCACGCCGCACTCGTCGTTGGTCGTGAAGTCCATCGGGCCCACCATCCGGTCCCGGCCGCGGGCCCGGAGCCACTCCTCCGCCGCTGACAGCAGCGCGTTCGCGGCCTGGACGTCGTTCTCGCACTCGAAGAAGCCGAACATTCCCCAGTCGTGATGCTGGAACTCGTTGAAGTGGCGGTCGATGTGCGCGGTGATCCGCCCGACCGGCGTTTCGCCCCGCCAGGCGAGCATGAACTCGACCTCGGCGTGCCTGAAGAACGGATTGCGCTCCCGGTCGAAGAACCGCTTGCGGTCGAACAGCAGCGGCGGTACCCAGTTCGGCTCGTTACGATAGAGCCGCCACGGCAGCTTGATGAAAGTGTCCAGCTCCTGCTTGCTCCCGACCGGGCGAACTTCCAGGGCCCGACGAGCCGGCAGGGTCACGTCTAGCGCCATCTGATCCGGGAACGTTATATGTCCACCTCCATCGATGTCTTCGCGAAGGCCCGCGAACACGAGCGCCTCGAACAGCTCCGCGCGGCCCGCGAACTCGACCTCGTGCCCTACTTCCGTGTGCTCGAGGGCCCGACTCTGCCGGTCGTGGAGATGGAGGGCAAGCGCCGGATCATGCTCGGCTCGAACAACTACCTGGGCCTGACCGGGGATGAGCGAGTGGCCCAGGGGGCGCGAGACGCGCTGGCGCGCTACGGCACGGGACTCACCGGCTCGCGCTTCCTGAACGGCACGACCGACCTGCACCTGAAGCTCGAGCAGGAGCTCGCCGAATGGTTCGGGACCGAGGCCGCGCTCGTGTTCACAACCGGCCACCAGGCGAACCTCGGCGCGCTCGGCACGATCCTCGCCCCCGGGGACACGGTCGTGGTCGACTCGGGAGACCACGCCTCGATCCTCGACGGCTGCATTCTCTCCCGCGCCAAGCTGCGGGCGTTCCGTCACAACCGGATCAACAAGCTCGAGCAGACGCTCGAGAAAGCCGCCGGCGACGGCGGCGGGATTCTGGTCGTGGTCGACGGCGTGTTCTCGATGGAAGGGGACGTCGCGCCGCTGCCCGAGATCGCAGAGCTGAGCCGCCGCTACGGGGCCCGGTTGATGGTCGACGAAGCCCACGCCCTGGGCGTGCTGGGAGCGCGCGGCGCCGGCGCGTCCGAGCTGTTCGGCGTCGAGGACCAGGTCGATCTGCGCATGGCCACGTTCTCGAAGTCGCTCGCCTCGTGCGGTGGCGTGATCGCCGGACCAGCCGACGTGATCGAGTTCCTGCGCGTCTCCTCCCGGCCGTTCATGTTCACCGCATCGGCCGTCCCCGCGGCGCTCGGCGCGGCGCTGGCGGCGGTCAGGATCTGCCGCTCGGACGAGGGGCGCGAGCTGTTCGCGCGGGTCCTCGACAACGCCCGCTACCTGCACCGCGGGCTCGACGAGCTCGGATTCCAGGTGGTGAAGCCGACCCAGCTGGCCGACGGCACCGAGATCGTGACCACGGTCGTCCCGGTCGTCGTCGGCGACGACTGGAAGGCCGCGTTCCTGTGGAAGGCGCTCTACGACCGCGGCCTGTACGTCAACGTCGCGCTCCATCCAGCCGTCCCGCCGGCGGGCGCGCTGCTGCGAACGAGCGTGATGGCGACGCACGATCACGACACGCTCGACCGGGCGCTCGAGATCTTCGCCGACGCCAAGCAGGCGTTCGAGGGCGAGCACGGCCCGCTGCCGGGCCGGGCGTAGCGCCCCCCGGCTTGTCCACACTCGCACAAGACGTGCGGCCTCAAAAAAAACACGCTCTAAGCGCATGGCCAGCACTTGTGACGTTGCTGTTATCCGCGCCGATGTCGTAGCTTCTTCCTCCTACCGAAGCGGCCGACCACAGTGCGGCCAAAGCGGGTAGGGAAGGCCGGAAACGGGGGTTGATGAAACCGCACGCCAAGCGTGCGGCAACAACGGATGTGCAGATTTAGGACCCACGGGAGGGGGGTCTCGCGGACCCCTGCCGTTTGTAAACAAGAGTGTCCGCCGCGTCGGACCTAATGGGAGGGAAGCGAAGCACCAAATGAGTGAGACCGCCACGATGACCCCGGCGCCGCAACGACTGCGCGCACTGGAACGAGCCAACGCGGTCAGGCTCGCCCGCGCGGAGCTGAAGCGACGGATCGCTGAGGGAGAAGCTTCTGCCGCGGACGTAATTTTGGACCCACCCGATGAGGCGCTCAGCTGGGCGATTGGAGAGCTGCTGTTGAGTCAGCGCCGATGGGGCAGTACCAAGTGCCGGAAGTTCCTCTCGCGACATCACCTCACCGAGACCAAGACACTCGGTGCGCTTACCGATCGCCAGCGCCGCATGCTCGCGGACCAACTCGAGTCGTGCACCGCTCGAGCGTTCGAGCTGCTCAGCGTGTAGATATGCCGGTATGGCCCCGCGCGACTGCCCACGGGCGGTGGCGCGGGGCCCGGCCCCGGGCCTCAGATCTGGATTCCGACCGGCACGGGGCTCGCGCCGGCGAAGAAGAAGAACCAGACCACGAACGCCGCCAGCGTCACGCCGGCGCTCACCACGAGCACGGCCTCGAGCACGTAGTGCCCGGTGTCGTCGAGCCCGCGGGAACGGCGATTCGCCTGGTAGACCTCGCTCAGCTTCGCCAGAACGAACGCGACCAGCCCGATCGTCGCCACCACACCGATGAAGCTCACCCCCAGCGCCGTCCCGAGCGACGCCGTCGCCCCCTGGACCTGGGAACCGACCCACAGCCACAACAGCGGCGTCCCGACCCACAGGACGAGGCTGCCGATGACCATGATCAGCAACACCAGAGTCGCCCCGGCACCAGTCCTCAGTAGCTCGCGCACTTACTGGCCGAGGGTAGCTTCGCTAACGCGCCGCCCCGCAGACGGGGCGGCGGTGGCTAACGGACAGCCGGAGGAGAGCTTGACCTCCCACCAGCCCATCAGCATCCCGACCAGCCCGAGCCGGGGGCGCACGAACCACACTCCGCAGCCCGGCTCGCCGATCTCGCGATTGGAGATGCGGACGAACCGGTAACGACCTGGGTCGAGCAGCATCTTCTCGAGCGCCAACCGGCTCGCCGCCTGCTGATCGGCGCGCTCGGAGATGGTCGCCCGGGCCGACTGGACGCGAGCCGCCAGCTCGTCGCGGACCTGCTCGAGCTCGCCGAGGCCAAGCAGCCGCGGCGCGGCGCACGACCGCGCCGGCTCGGCGTCGAGCCCGCCCATCGGATAGGCCGTGACGAACGCCTCGGCCAGCTCGCGCTCGAGCCTGTCGACCTGCGCCCGCAGCGACCGTCGCGCTGCCCGCTCGTCCTGCTCTGCGCCCGTCAGCGTCGCCAGATCTACATCCGGCACGGCGCGTGAGTCGTGTTCGAGAAGCTCCAACGGTGCCTCCTTTCGGGCGCTCGCGCCAGCTTACCAGCCGCCGCCACCCCGATTTAGGCGCTCCCCAGAACGTCCGCAGCGACCCACAGCGCCTCCTCGACGTGGATCGCCGGGACTCCGTCCACACCGAGCGCGTACAGCACGATGCGGCTCGTGCGCGAGCCTGGGGCATGGCTCCCCACCGGCTCGCCGAACAGCGTCGCGTGGATGCTCAGCGAGTCGGCGACGACCAGTTGGCCATCGGGGAGCGGAGCTCCCAAGGCCGCTCGCCCGAGCCGATCGCCAAGCTCAGAAACCCGGATTCCGAGGCTGGCGGAATCGACGGCGCAAGCGTCGAGTGCCCAGACGGGAACGCCCGTCTCCACCAGCGCGATCAACAGCGCGTCCGCCAGCGCGCCCCGCGACTCGAAGCGACCGTGGAGCAGACGAGCCACCGCTGCCGCCTCGGCCGGAATCCGCGCCGCATCGGGATCGACCCCGACCTGGCGGAAGAACGCCCGGTAGGCATGCGGGATCGGCTGCGTACGCATCGCCACCACGCCGGCACCCCGGTAGCGATCGGACAGCTCCCGCAGCCGCAGCACGACCCCGCGGGAGCTCGCCCGCACCCGCGCATCCACCACGGTCCAGACCAACCGGAGGCCCGGAAACTCCTCCCGCAGCTTCGGATCCACGACGCCGGCGACGGAGCTCATCGCCCCAGGTCACCTGCGCAGCAGCGCCTGCACCTGCCCGGCCAGGGCCGCCCCTGACTGCCAGTGCTCGCCGATCAGTCGCTGGGCCACGGTCCCGCCACGATAGGTGAGCTCGAGCAGCGGACACGCGGTGACGCCATACAGGCCGCCGACCCCGCCGTCGGCGTCGTACGCGACGGGGATCGTCCACCCATGCTTGCGAACCACCTTGGCAGCGGCCGCATGGCTCGTGTTGACCGCGACCGCCGCGTACCCCGCGCCCTTCGTGCCGGGTTCCGACGCAAGCGCCTGCATCGTGCTCACCACGCGCTCGCAGGCCCGCGAGCCGGGCACGAAGAAGTCGAGCACGAGCGGCCCGCGCTTGGCCAGCAGGCACACGTTCAGCGCGCGCGGATCGTGGCGCGCGAGCGTGCACGGCGGGTTGAGGTTCGCGTCGCCGTTCAGCGTCGACGCCGCCAGCGGCGCGGCGAAATAACGAAGCGGCTGGCCGGCGGGCACACCTGGCGTCCCGGACCCGGAGTTGTGGGAGGTCAGCGCGTAGATGAGGAAGCCGACCACCAGCACCGCCGCGAGCACGCCGACCATCCAGGCGTACCGGCGGTTGTCGATCAGCGCCCGGGCCGGAGTGGGGATCTCGGCGTCCGCAGGCCCGCCCTCGCCTGGTGGCCGTCGTCCGGCCTCGATCGGCGGCGGTCCCCCGCCTTCGACCGGCTCGGACCCGCTCACGCCACCCGGGCTCGCCGCCGCCGCGGGAGCGCGCCGGCGACCCGCCCAACACCCTCGCGGACGCGCTGCAGCACGTCTCCCCGCTCGGACAGTGCGAGCACCGACGGCAGCACGAGCAGCACGCCGCCGAGCGACACCGTCAGGTCGACGAGCGTCACCAGCCCGAAGTCGCGGAGCATCGTGATGCTCGACAGGGTGAGCACGCCGAACCCGGCGATCGCGGTGATCCCGGACGCGAGCACCGCCGATCCGGTGAACCGGTAGGTCCGCGCCAGCGCGTCGGCCGGCGAGCGCCCGGCGCGGCGTTCCTGGCGGAACCGCTCGGACAGGAGCACGCTGAACTCGGTGGAGATCGCGATCACGAGCGCGCCGAGCGCGGCCGACATCGGGTTGAGCGGGATCCGGGTCGCGAACAGGATCAGCGACGACCAGCCTGTCGCCAGCACGATCGGTACGAGCGGGACGAGCGCCCGCTTGACCGTGCGCAGGACCGCGAGCAGCACCAGCCCGACCGCGACCAGTCCGGCCAGCAGCATCAGCATCCGGTGACCCGACGAAGACAGCGACGCATCCGCCTGGGCCGCGAGCACCGGCAGGCCGGCTAGCTCGGCGCTGACCCCCGACGGCGGATGCATGTGCGCCCGCATGTAGTCGATCAGCTGCTGCTGGCGGGACAGCGGCATCAGGCGGATGCCGAACGCGAGCGTCGCCTCGCGGTGGTTGGGTGTGATCACCGCTTGGGAGAAGTACGGCGGGACGGCCTTCAGCAGGCTCGAGATCAGGCCCGTGGTCAGCGTGCCCGAGCACGAGCCGCTCGCCGCCTGAGTCCCCGAGCAGAACAGGTCGGGCAGTGACAGCGCCGGGCACAGCGCCGCCTTCGCGCACCCCTTCTCCTCGACGTACCCGAAGTGGGCCAGCAGGGTGTTCTCGTATCGGACCATCCAGCCGATCGTCTTGGGCGTCGCGACGTTGCTCGAGTGAACGACGACGTCGATCTCGCCGGACACGCCGGTGACGTGCTCGAGCGTGCGCAGGTTCTGGAGCGCCGGCATGTTCGACGGCACGAGCTTGGTCACGTCGGACTGGACCGGCATCTGCGTGTCCGCGACCCAGCCCGCCGCGGCCAGGACCAGCCCCACGAGCAAGATACGACCGGGATGCCGCACCGCCCCGGCCACCGCGCCTCGCGCCGCCCTCGGCACCCAGCCCACGCGGGAAGAGACCGAAGACCGGGCGTCGCCGAGGATCTCCCCCGCTCCGCGCGCCGAGGCGCCCACGACGCCGAGTGACGGCGGGTTCCAGCGGCGATCGGACTGCCGGCGGCGGCCGACGAGGACCATCGCGGCCGAGCCCGCGGTGAGCGCGCATGCGAGCGCGATCGCGATCCCGACGATCAACAGCTCGCCGAACCCGCGGACCATCGGCACCGGCGACAGCAGCAGCGCCAGGAAGCCGGCGGCCGTGGCCAGCGCGGCGGTCGCGATCGTCGGCGCTGCCGTGCTCGCGGCATGAGCCACGGCGCTGACGGGGTCCTGAGCGGGACCGCCGGGGCCGGCGGCGCGCGCCTCCTCGGCCCGCGCCTGGAACTGGATCGCGTAGTCGACCGCCAGCCCGATCAGGATCGGCAGCACCGCGATCGAGGCCATCGTCAGCGTCCCGCCCACGAGCGACACCGCCCCGAACGTGATCCCGGCCGCCGCCAGCGCGATCCCCAGCGGCAGCAACCGGGGACGCGAACGGAACACCAGCAGCAGCACCACGCCCATCACCACCAGCGCGCCGGCGAGCAGGCCGGCGATCGAGCCGGTGATCGTCGAGGCGAGGGCGTTGGTCACGACGGGCTCTCCCGACACCGTGTACGTGCCGTGATAGGCGGAGCGGAACATCGGCATCTGCACCGCCTGCTCGATCCACTTGATCGCCTGAGCCTGCTGCGCCGCGGTCAGTGACGCCTTCAGCCGGACCTGGATCAGCGCCGAGTGGGCGGTCGGGAACAGGTAGGCGAACCGTGACTTCGGCTGGTTCACGCCGCGGGTCTGGTCGAACACGATCTCGGGGATGAACTGCGGATCGTCGATCGTCGGCTGGCCCGAGATGCCGGAGTTCAGGTACATCTGGAGCAGGTTCGTCGTCTCCTGCTCCTGGGCGATCGACCCCGCGGCGTTCTCGAGTGTGGTCGCCTGCTTCTTCGACAGGTGCCGCGCGAGCGCGAGGTTGTACGCGCTCGTCTTGGCGGTCTGGACCGTCTGCTGCGCCGCGCTCGTGATCTGCGAGATCTCGGTGTTGACGGCGGCGACCGCGCGGTTCAGGAACGTCCCCGGCCCGTAAACGACCTGCGCCGGCCGAGCCTTCATCAGCTTCCCGCAGGGGCTCCCCCACCCTCCGTACGGTGTCGCTGATCCGGCCGGCGCCGGCGTGAACGCCTCGAGCTTCTGGTTGGCGACGACGACCTGGCCGGCGAGGCACGCCTCGAGCTGGCTGACCGTCGCGAGATCCTTGGTCTCGACCAGATCGGTCAGCGGCTCGCGGATCAGGATCACCACGGGATCGCCGCCGAAGTGCTGGTTGTCGTCGAGACTCGCCTGGAACGTCGGCGACGAGCGGCTGACGAACGTGTCGCTGTTCGTGTTCGGCTTCAGCCGCAGCGCGAGCGCGCCGCCGCCCAGGGCGAGCGCCAGCACGATGCCGAGTGTCACGGCCGGTTTGCTCGCGGCCGCCCCCGCCAGCCGCCCCAACGTCTTCGCCATCATCGCGTTGCTAATCCATCGCGAGCGGGCCCTGCGACTCCCCGGACAGGAACTGGCGAATGAACGGGTTCTCGGAGTTGAGCATGTCCTCGGCGGGACCGGCCTCGACGATCCGGCCCTTCCACAACACGTTGATGTAATCCGCGACCCGGCGGGCACTCATGATGTCGTGGGTGATCACGCAGAAGGTCGGGAGGTGCTCCTTGCCCTTCGCCTTTGCCTCTTCCATCATGTCGCGGTGGATTTCGAGGATCAGCTCGCCGAGCAGCGCCGTCCGCACCGGGTCCAGTCCCGAGTCGGGCTCGTCGAACAACAGGATGTCGGGCTCGAGCACGAGCGCGCGCGCGAACCCCGCGCGCTTGCGCATCCCGCCTGAGAGCTCGTTCGGCGCCTTGTTGCGCGCCTGGGCGAGTCCGACCTCCTCGAGCCGTCGCATGACGATGTCCTCGATCTCGTCCTCGCCCTTCTCGGTGTGCTGGCGGAGCGGGAACGCGACGTTGTCGAACAGGTCCATCGATCCGAACAGCGCGCCGTCCTGGAACAGCAGCCCGAACTTCTTGCGCATCTCGAACAGATCGTCGTCGGGCATGTTCGGAACCGACTCGCCGTGCACCAGGATGTCGCCCTCGTCGGGATACAGCAGCCCGACCATGTGCTTGATGCACACGGACTTGCCGGTACCAGACGGCCCGAGGATCATCGACACCATCCCTTCGGGCAGACCCATGTTCAGTCCGCGCAGGATCTCCGTGCGCCCGAACGCCTTGTATGTGTCGATGAACTCGACCGCGTCGGGGCGGCCCGACGGATACACCTTGTACGTGTGCCACTTGTACTCGTCCTCGGACGCGCCCGGAGGCGGTCCGGGACGCGGCGGCTGCTCGTCGACGACCGACACGCGCGAGCCGGAGCCTTCGCGCGCGCCCGCCTCAGGTTGATCGTGATCGTCGCCCGCATCGCCGTCGTAGCCGCCGTGGATCGGCGCCGGCTCGTCGCTCCCGGCGTCCTCGGACTCCTCAGCGTCCCAGTCTTCGTCGTCAAACGCCATTGTCAGCCTCCGATTGGTGCCCGGGGGTTGGCGCCCCAGAAGAGCTGCGTGCCGAGCATTCCGATGAGATGTACACCGACCAAGTTAAGAACCATCGATTTCGCCGTGGCGGTACCTACGCCTACAGGCCCACCGCTTGCGTTGTACCCGTAATAGCAGCCGACCAGAACGATGAGCGTCGCCATCGCCATCGCCTTTATCAAGCTGAATAAGAGGTCGGGTGGATTCTGGAACTCCCAGAAGATCAGGAAGTAGCCCCCAGAGGAGACGTCTCCGATCTGCTGCACGACCGCGATGTAGCTGGCCACGAACCCGGCGCCGATCGAGATCACGTACACGAACGGCAGCACCATCCACGCCGCCAGCAGCCGCGTCCCGCACAGGAACGTCATGCCGCTGATGCCCATCACCTCGAGCGCGTCGATCTCGTCGGAGATCCGCATCGAGCCCAGCTCGGCGACGATTCCGGTGCCGACCTTAGCGGCCATCATGTAGCCGAACGCGAGCGGCGCGAGCTCGCGCAGATCGCACCACGCCGAGAACACGCCCGAGAACGCCGGCGCCCCCTGCGAGCGCAGCAAGTAGGCGCCCTCGATCCCGCACGACAGGCCGACGATGAACACGAGCGTGCAGATCACGATCGCCGAGCCGACGATCAGGATCCCCGCCTGGCGCAACGTCTCTCCGAAGAACTTGAACACGCGCAGGCGGAACACCTCGCCCAGGACCTGCGTGGTGAACTTGGCGATCTCGCCGAAGGCCTCGACCCATCCCTTCGGTGTGATGATCAGGTCGTTCATCAGCGCGGGATCGTCGTGATCTCGGGGTGCGTCGCGAGCAGCGTCTGGGTGAACGCGTAGTTGAACGCGAAGATCCCCAGGAACGAGATCACGACCGCCTGGTTGACGGCGCGTCCGACCCCCTCGGCCCCGCCCGAGGCGGTCATCCCCTTGTAGCAGCAGACCACGGCGATGATCGCTCCGAACAGCGTGGTCTTGACCACCGACCCCCAAAGGTCGGTCGTCTCGGCGTTGTTGAAGAAGGTCGAGAAGAACGGACCGAGCGACGCGTGGTTGACCAGCGTCGCGAGGATCCCGCCGAAGGTGCCGAAGATCAGCGCGTAGATGTCGAACAGGCCCGTGAGCAGCATCAGCGCCAGGAACCGCGGCACGACCAGGTTCTTGATCGGGTCGACGCCGAGCACCTGGAGCGCGTCGAGCTCCTCGCGGATCTTCCGGGCGCCGAGGTCGGCCGTGATCGCCGTCCCGGCGACGCCGGCGAGCACGATCGCGTCGACGAACGGCGCGAACTCGCGGATCGACGCGAGCACGAAGAACCCGCCGAGGCGGTCGAGCGCGCCGAACAGCACGAGGAAGTTCGCGGCCTGGAGGCCCGGCGCCTCGTACCCGAACGCGATCGTCGAGATCAGCAGCGGGAACCAGCACAGCTTGAGCGCGAACATGAACTGGCCGACGAACTCGGGCCCGTACGGGTACGGCGGCCGCACGGCAGAGACCAGCGTCTTGCCGGTCAGGATCATCATGTTGCCGACTTCTTCGAGTAGGCCCTTGATGGGCGAGTACCCACGATCGGCGACGGCTCTGATCAAATCTGCTCCAGCCTCCCGGGTCTGCAGTGCCGCCACGCGGCTGACGGCCTAAGCCTATGGCGAGGTACCCGGAAATACCAAATTGGAACCGTCGCCCGGAACCGGCGTGAGCGCACGGGTCAATTGCTATGTTCGCCCCGCCTTGTCCTCCAGGAGTCTCGGCCCGATCTGCTGTGTGCTGACGGCGCTCGTCCTCGCATCGTGCGGCGGCGGAGCGCGCCAGGACGCGAGCGAGCCGAGCGGGAACTTCCCCGTGGCGGTGTCGACGGCGGCCTTCCCCGCCTCGCAGCGCTTGTCCGAGCACACCCACCTCGTGCTCGCCGTCCGCAACACCGGCTCGAAGACGATCCCGAACGTCGCCGTGACGATCTGCAATGTCACCTGTGCCTACCCGGCACCGCCTGGCGAGGGCACTGACGCGGCGGCGTTCGCGCAGGACCTACAGATGACGGGGCTCGCGAACCCGTCGCGGCCGGTTTGGGTCGTCGACCGGCCGCCCGGCACGTGCACCGCCGGCTGCCAGCCCGGCTCGGCCGACGGCAGCGGCAGCCCCGGCGGCGCCGTCACCGCGTACTCGAACACGTGGGCGCTCGGCTCGCTCGCCCCGGGACATACGGCCAGGTTCAACTGGGCTGTGACCGCGGTCGCGCCCGGCCGCCACGTGGTCGCCTGGGAGGTGGCCGCCGGCCTCAACGGCAAAGCGAAGGCGGTGACGGGCAGCGGCGCGCCCCCACGCGGGACGTTCACGGTGCTGATCCACAACGCGCCGTCGGAGTCCTACGTCAACAACAACGGCCAGATCGTCACGACGTCGTCCAGCGCCCCCTAGTTTGGATTGGGCCGCTTCGCGGCATCCGTGGGGCCATGCAGACCCGTCCGGACACTCCCGACTATTCGCTGCTACTCGTCGCCCAGAGGTTAATCCCGCCCTCGACCGCCAGCCGGTCGATCTCCTCGAGCTCGGCCGGCTCGAACTCGAGGTGGTCGAGGGCCGCGACGTTCTGCTCGAGCTGGGCGACGCTGCTCGCGCCGAGTAACGCGCTCGTGACGCGAGCGTCGCGCAGGACCCACGCGATCGCCATCTGCGCGAGCGACTGCCCGCGCCGCTTCGCGATCTCGTTCAGTCCCTTCACGTGCGCGAGATTCTCAGGCGTGAGCATCGACTCGTCGAAGTAGTTACCGATCCGCGCGCGCGAGTCCTCGGGCACACCGTCGAGGTACTTGCCGGTCAGCAGTCCCTGGGCGAGCGGCGAGAACACGATCGCGCCGGTGCCCTCGCGCTCGAGCACGTCGAGCAGCTCCTCCTCGATCCAGCGGTTGAGCAGCGAATACGACGGCTGGTGGATCAGGAGCGGCGTGCCGAGCTCGCGCAGGATCAGCGCGGCCTCCTCGGTCCGCCGGGGACCGTAGGACGAGATCCCGGCATAACGCGCCTTGCCCGCTCGCACGACGGCGTCGAGCGCGCCCATCGTCTCCTCGAGCGGTGTGTCGGGATCGAATCGGTGCGAGTAGAAGATGTCGACGTGGTCGAGTCGCATGCGCGTGAGGCTCTGCTCGAGGCTCGCCATCAGGTACTTGCGCGATCCCCACTCGCCGTACGGGCCGGGCCACATGTCATAGCCGGCCTTGGTCGAGATCACGATCTCGTCGCGGTAGCGCTTCAGGTCCTCCTCGAAGATCCGCCCGAAGTTGATCTCTGCGCTCCCGTACGGCGGGCCGTAGTTGTTGGCCAGGTCGAAGTGCGTGATTCCGAGGTCGAACGCGCGGCGGATGATCGCCCGGCTGTTAGCGAGCGGGCGGTCGTCGCCGAAGTTCTGCCACAGCCCGAGCGAGATCGCCGGCAGCTTCAGCCCACTGCGACCGCAGCGACGGTACGGGATCCGCTCGTAGCGCCCCTCGTCGGGGACGTAGTCGCGCCAGCCAAGCTCCGGGTTGAACGGCACGCCGCCAGTATTTCACGGCGGGCTGGCCAGGCAACGCTTGGCCACTTGCGAGGTCTAGTTTGGACATCCGGATAATGACGGCGGCCGGACCCCCGCGTTAATCTGTCAACCGTATGCCTCGGCCCCGTCGAGGCGGGGTTTTGTACGCGCTTGCGCCGCTGTGGCGCCCATAGGAAGGAAACCAAACGCATGCCTCGCATCCGCCAGCAGAACGTCTTCGCCGCGCAATGGGCCAAGAATGGATCTCCCCACCCGCCCGCACTCGGGGCTCCCGATCTCACGCTCTCCGACAACCAGGTGTTCGGCGCGAACGTGTTCAGCCGCGCAGTCCAGCGCCAGCGCCTCTCCTCGGACGTCTTCAAGCGCCTGCAGCAGACGCTCGCCCGCGGCGAGGCGCTCGACACGTCACTCGCCGACGCGGTCGCGCTCGCGATGAAGGAATGGGCGATGGAGCGGGGAGCGACCCATTACACGCACTGGTTCCAGCCGTTGACGGGCTCGACCGCCGAGAAGCACGACAGTTTCTACGCTCCGACCGAGGAGGGCACGGCGATCGCGGAGTTTTCGGGCAAGGAGCTGATCCAGGGCGAGCCCGACGCCTCGAGCTTCCCGACCGGCGGCATCCGCGCCACGTTCGAGGCGCGCGGCTATACCGCCTGGGACCCGACCTCGCCGGCGTTCATCCTCGAGAATCGCAACGGCACGCTGCTGTGTATCCCGACCGCGTTCGCGTCCTGGACGGGCGAGGCGCTCGACCACAAGATCCCGCTGCTGCGCTCGATGGATGCGCTGTCGACTTCGGCGATCCGCGCGCTCAAGCTGTTCGGCGACGCCGACGCCAACCGCGTATTCACGACGATCGGGCCCGAGCAGGAGTACTTCCTGATCGACGAGCAGTACTACTTCGAGCGGCCCGACCTGATCACGACCGGCCGCACCCTGTTCGGCGCCAAGCCGCCCAAGGGCCACGAACTCGACGACCACTACTTTGGGTCGATCCCCGACCGGATCCTCGCGTACATGCTGGAGACCGAGCGCGAGCTGGCCAAGCTCGGCGTGCCGGTCAAGACCCGCCACAACGAGGTGGCCCCCAACCAGTATGAGATCGCACCGATCTTCGAGAACTCGAACGTCGGCTCGGACCATCAGCAGCTGACGATGCAGATCATGCAGAACGTCGCGCGGCGCTACGGGCTCGTGTGCCTGCTGCACGAGAAGCCGTTCGCCGGCGTCAACGGCTCGGGCAAGCACAACAACTGGTCGATGGGCACCGACACCGGCAAGAACCTGCTCGAGCCCGGCGACACGCCGCACCGGAACCTCGAGTTCCTGTTCTTCTGCGCGGCGGTGATCCTGGCCGTCAACAAGTACCAGGGGCTGCTCCGCGCGTCGATCGCCTCGCCGGGTCAGGACCATCGCCTCGGCGCGAACGAGGCACCGCCGGCGATCATGTCGATCTTCCTCGGCACCGACCTCGAGAACGTGTTCGGCGCGATCGAGCGCGGCGAGACGTCCGAGACCAGGGCGCAGTCGTTCCTCGGACTGGGCACGCCGGTGCTGCCGCAGCTGCCCAAGCACGGCGGCGACCGCAACCGCACGAGCCCGTTCGCGTTCACCGGCAACAAGTTCGAGTTCCGCGCGCTCGGCTCGAGTCAGTCGCCCGCGCTCCCGAATACCGTGCTCAACACGATCGTGGCGGAAGCCATCGACGAGCTCGCCGATGAACTCGAGGCGGCGGTCAAGGACGGCCCGCCCGCCGGCGATTCGCTGCGCGACGCGGTGCTCGAGGACGCGCTGCGGCCGATCCTCCAGCGCACCTACGCCGACAACAAGCGGATCATCTTCGGTGGCGACAACTACGACGAGGAGTGGCACGCCGAGGCCGAGCGCCGGGGTTTGTTGAACTTGCACGCGACCCCGGACGCGCTGCCATATCTCATCTCCGATGAGACCGTCGAGGTGTTCGAGAAGCACAACGTGCTGTCTCGCCGCGAGCTTGAGTCCCGCCACGAGGTGTTCCTCGAGCAGTACGTGACCAAGCTCAACATCGAGTCCGAGACCGCGGCGTCGCTCGCGCGCACGATGCTGCTGCCGGCGGCAGCGCGCCATCTGGCGCTGCTGCTCGAGGCTCAGCTCGGCGAGCTCGCCGGCGAGACCTCGGACCTGATCGCCGAGTTCACCGAGGCGATCAAGAAGCTCGAGGCGGCAAACCTCGCCGAGAACCAGCCGGAGGACCTCGAGGCGCACGCGGAGTTCATGCGGGACTCGGTCGTCCCGGCGATGGCCGCGGTCCGCGACGCCGCCGACCGACTCGAGAAAACGGTGGCCGACGACCTGTGGCCGCTGCCGAAGTACGCCGAGATTCTGTTCATCAAATAGCGATGCGCATTGAGTGACGGGCCTCGCCCGTCACTCAAGCCTCGCGCAGTACCTGCCGACGCAGCACACGACATGCTGCGTGAGGCTCCTCCATTCGGCAACGCAACTTGTACGCGCCCACCGGGTTCTACGGTACGGTGGCATTGGTGGCAGGCCGTATGACTGAACACCGCGGGCGCTTCGTGGCCCTGCTCCTCGGGCTGCTGATGGCGGGACTCGCGGTCACCCCCGCCACGGACGCCGCGGTTGCGAAGAAGCCGGCGCGCGCCCACGTGATCCACAAGGCAGCAGACTCGCTCGCCGGCCGCGGCATGTGGATCTGGTACATCTCGCGGTCGGCCAGCGGAACGCTGTCCTCGATTGTCGCCACCGCGCGCCAGTACGGAGTCAGCACGCTGATCATCAAGAGCAGCGACGGCCCGACGATGTGGTCGCAGTTCAATTCGAGTGTCGTCTCGACGCTACACGCCGACGGGATGCGGGTGTGCGCGTGGCAGTACGTTTATGGAAACCACCCGCTCGAGGAAGCGCAAGTGGCCGCGCAGGCGGTTCGTGACGGCGCCGACTGCCTGGTGATCGACGCCGAAAGTGAGTACGAGGGCAAGTACGTCGCCGCGCAGAGTTACATAACACAACTGCGCAAGCTGATTGGTCAGAGCTATCCGGTCGCACTCGCCGGCTTCCCGTATGTGGACTACCACCCCGGGTTCCCGTACTCGGTGTTCCTCGGTCCGGGAGGCGCTCAGTACAACTCGCCGCAGATGTACTGGGAGGACATCGGCACGAGCGTCAACGCTGTGTACGCGCACACGTATGCGTACAACCGCGTGTACGAGCGCGCCATCGACCCGATCGGTCAGGTCTACCAGAACCCGCCGATGGGACAGATAATCCGCTTCCGCCAGCTTTCGCGCACCTACGGCGCAGCCGGCGTCAGCTGGTGGAACTGGCAGCAGGCGAGCACCGCGGGCTGGAAGGGGATCTCGATCGGCGCCGGCAATCTCACCGGCGTCGCCCCGACCGCAGACACGCCGGTATTGCGGCTCGGCTCGCTCGGAGACCTCGTCGTGTGGGCGCAGGAGCACCTGGCGAGCGCCGGTTACACGATCCCCATCGACGGTGGGTACGGCCCGAACACGCAGGCGGCCGTCGAGAGCTTCCAGACCGCCCAGGGGTTGACCGCCGACGGAGTCCTCGGGCCGGCCACCTGGTCCGCCCTGCTTCGCTTCGCCCCCGCGGCGGTGACGTGGACGCCACACTCGGGCGCGGTCGTCGCGTCGGCCGCGGCGGTGCGCAGCTCGAGCCGCGCGCACCGTCCACTGTTGATGCAGGTACCGAAGTCGGCCCACGCGCGCGCCAAGCGCAACGAGATCGCCGGCGCCGGGGGCGCCGGGTAGCGCTCACTGCAGGTCGTGCTCGCGCGCGTATGCGACGAGCGCCGCGCGCGTCGTCCGTCCGGTCTTCTGCTGGATGTGCGCGCGGTGCGACTCGACGGTGCGCACGCTCAGGTACAGGTGCGACGCGATCTCGGTATTGGTGTGCCCGAGCGCGATCAGCCGCAGCACCTCGATCTCGCGCGCTGACAGATCGTCCGGTGGTCCGTTCGACGTCTGCGGCTCCGCCGCCAGCCGGGCCCCGAGCTCGGGATTGAGATAGGTCCGGCCTTCGGCGGCGAGGCGCACGGCTTGCACCAGCTCGCCCTCGGCCGCCTCCTTGAGCACGTATCCGATCGCGCCGGCGCGCAGCGCCTCGCGCGCAAACGCCGGATCGTTCTGCATCGTGAGCACCACTATCTGCGTATCAGGCGCGCTCTGACGAAGGCGCGGGATCGCCGGCAGGCTCGGCTCCCCAGGCATGTTCAGATCGAGGATCAGCACGCGCGGGTGGTACGCGGTCACCCGTCGCTCGGTGCTAGCCACGTCGCCGGCCTCGGCGACGACCTCGAATCCGTCCTCGGCTTGCAGCAGCAAACGCAGTCCTGCGCGCACCACGAGGTGATCGTCAGCCAGGACGATCGTGATCGGACCGCGCCGCGATGCATCGTCCATCGCGGTCACAATAGCTCGCACGTCAGCGCACGGCCGCACCCCGCGCAAGCGTTTATGCCGCATGCCGCCGCGGTATGTGGTGACATGCGTGCGCTCAGTACGCCAAGCTTTGCCGCACTCGTTCAGTTCAACAGGGAGAAGCGATGCCTCCAGCACGCAAGTCAGCAGCAAAAACCACCGCCGCTCGCGCGAGCAAAGCCACCCAAGGCGTGCGTGCGCGCGCCGCCACGACGAGGCAGGCGACGCGACGCGAGGTCGAGCAGTCGATCGCTCGGTTCGAGAAGAGCCTCGGCGAGGCCAACGACGCGCTCAAGGCGCTCGGCGGTCACCTCGGTCGCGGCTCGCAGCGCAGCTACAAGGAAGTGACCACCACGCTCGCGGCGCTCCGCCGCGAAGCGTCCAAGACGAACAAGCAGGCGCTCAAGGACTTCGACAAGCTGCGCGCGGCGATCGCACAGAAGGTTCCCGCGGCTGCCAAGTCAAACTCCGGATCGACGACACGTTCGACGACGTCGAAGGCCAGCTCGGGTTCCTCGCGCAAGAGCAGCTCACGCTCGACCGCGAGCCGTTCGACTGCCGCCCGCTCGACCTCGAGCCGTGCGAAGTCGACGCGCGCCAAGTCGACGCGCGCCAAGAAGTCGACGGGGTCGAGGACGAAGTCGAGCTAACCGCGCGCAGCAGCTAACGCCACGCTCGGGACCGGGACTCAGGACTCGAGCGTGGCCCCGGCGTCGATCCGCGTCGGCTCGCCCGCGTCGAGCTCGACCGCGCCGCGGACGCGGACGCCTTCGCCGAACGTGACGTCGCCGTGGACCACGAGTCGTTCGGCTTCGCGCAACGACGGCGCGCCGCCGGGAAAGCGCTTCTCGAAGTCGTCGAGCAGCTTGTAGAAGTCGGGGTCGAGCTCGACGTACGGCAGGTCCCCGACGCGCTCCGGCACCGGCGAGACCACAAAGTCTTCCGACAGCGTATACACGTCCGAACGGAGCACGAGCAGGTCGTCGGTCGTCTTCACCGGAATAAACCGCGTGCGCGGCACGCACAGCAACTGGGCGCCCTTGAAGCTGCTGATCGCGGCGCCCATAGCGCTCTCGAGCTGTATCACCGGCGGCGAGCTCTTGTCGCGCGGGTCGACGGTCTTGCGGTTGATGATCAACGGCAGCTCGAGCACGCCCTCCGCCTGGTCGAGCTTGTCCTTCAACACGCGCAGGTCGACCCACAGGCTGTTCGTGTTGTAGTAGCGCCACCGGCGGTAGTCGCGGAAGGATTCCTCGTCTTCGGACGGGGTCTGTGCTGTCTCGCGCAGAACCAGCTGGCCGTCGGCGCGCCGGCGTGCGATGTGCCCGCCCTTGCGGTCCGCCTCGGTCCCCTCCACCACCTCCATCAAGAACGGGATCTGCTTGCGATCCAGATAGGTGGCGATGCGCGCGTCCGTGCTCGCGCCGAGGTTGTCCGCGTTGGAGATCATCGCGTAGCGGAAGCCGTGCTCGATCAGCGCGTCGAGCATCCCCGAGCTGCGCAGCGACCCGTACACGTCACCGTGTCCGGGCGGGCACCATTCGAGCGACGGTTCGGGTGGCCAGCTCACCGGCGCGAGTGACTCGGCATCGAGCTTCGGCTCCATGCTCTGCATGAATGAGACCGGCAGGCCGGTGTCGAGATCCGGATGGGATTCGAGCGCCGCCGCGGTGTCCGCGCGCGTGGCCTGGCTGTTCATGAGCACCAGCGGCAGGCGCACGTCGTAGCGCTCTCTGAGCGCGAGCGTGTTGCCGATGATGATGTCGAGGAACGACCGTCCGTCGCGCGCCTCCACCAGTGACTTCGGGCTGCGCAGCCCCATCGACGTCGCGAGCCCGCCGTTGAGCTTGATCACCGCGACCGCGTCGAGCGCGCCGGCGTCGGCTTCGGGCAGTGACTCGAGCTCGTCGACGTCGCCGGCCGGCTCGAGTTCGTCGCTCGGGAGCATCGCCGACTCGCCGCCGACGAGCCGCTCGTACGCGCCGGCGAACGCGCGGATCGCCTCATCGGGCTCACCCGCGTCGCGCATCTTCGCCTCCGCTGCCTTCAGGCCGTCGTCAGACACGAGCGCTCACGCGTGCAGTCTCGCCGATCGCAGCCCGACGCGCGCGTCAGCGTTGTCCGTAGTACGCCTGCGGTCCGTGCTTGCGCTCGTGGTGCTTGTCACGCAACGCTGACTGCAGCGCCGGCGCGTCGGGTTCGAGCAGCTTGGTCAGCAGCGCCATCCTCGCCACCTGTTCGAGCGTGACGGCGACGTCGACCGCGGCCGCAGGGGTCACCGCCCAGCAGAACGGCGCGTGCCCGCGGACCAGCGCGCACGGAAGCTCGAGCGGTCCGCGCTCGGAGATCAGCTCGACCAGCGTCGTCCCGGTCGACCCCTCGTAGTCGGAGGCGATCTCCTCCTCGGTGAGCGCGCGTGTGACCGGGATCGGACACGTGCAGAGATCGGCGTGCGTGGTCCCGAGCAGCGGGATCTCGCGCTGCGCCTGCGCCCACGCCACGCCCCACGTCGAGTGGGTGTGGACGACGCCACCGATCTCCTCGAACGCGCGGTACAGGGCAACGTGCGTCGGGGTGTCGGTCGACGGCCGGCGCTCGCCGGCGATTACGTTGCCGTCGAGATCGACTGTGACGAGGTCCTCGGCGGTCATCTCCTCGTACGAGACGCCGCTCGGCTTGATCACCACGAGCCCCTCTTCGCGGTCGATCCCGCTCGCGTTACCCCACGTGAGTGGCGCCAGCCCGTGCGCGGCCAGCGCGCGGTTGGCCTCGAGCACGTCCTCGGCGAGATGCTCGCGCACCGGGCTCAGATCTCCACGTACTCGATGTCGAGCAGCTCGGCGAGCCGGCGCCACCGTGCCCGGTGGTCGCCGAGGTTCGTCACGAAGTGATGCGGTCCGGCGAGCGACAGCCAATGGTTCATGAACTCCTCCATACCCGCATCGGGGCGGAAGTGAAAGTGGTGCATCTCGACCTTCGGCAGCTCGGGGGTGTCGAGCACCTCCCCGCGACCGACCACGAGGCGGTAGTAGTCGCCCTCGATCGGGATCAGCGCGGCGGTGGTCGCAGGACCCGGCTGCGCGGAGAACACCGGCGTCGGCGGGTTGTCGAGGTGGCCGATGCCGAGCTCGCGATCGATCAACTTCACGGGACGATCCGAACGGGCGATCTTCCAGTTGCCCTCGCCCATGTGGCTGATCAGCACCGAGTCGAGCTCCCAGTCCATCGCGTACATCTCGCTGAAGTGCGCGTCGCCGATCATCGTCTGGGCGGCGCACATGAGCGTGGTGGTGTTCGTGTCGCCCTCGGCCGCGAACCCGTACCCGTCGGCCATCAGGTCAGACGCGGCCAGCAGCGGCAGCTGCTCAAAGCGGCCGTCGCCGCCGATCGAGTCGAAGTGGAACGAGAAGCCGGCGTAGCCCTTGTCCTCGAGCAGCCCCCGGATCGCCACCTCGAACCGCGCGGCGTACGCATGACGTTCGCGCGGAAGATCGCTCGCGACCTCGAACACCTCCGCGTGACGCGCGAGCACCGCGTCGACCTCCGCGTCGGTGACCGCGTCGATCCGCTCCACCAGCGGACCGAGATCCTCACTCACGATCGTGGGTCCGATCCGCCTGAGCAACGACGGCGGGTCATACAGGATGTCCCCCATGCCGTTCATCGGGTAGCCGAGCAGGCCGATCCGCGTGCGCCGCAGTGCCGTCACAGCCTGTGCCGCGCGCGCCCAGTCCTCGAAGGCGCGCTCGAACCCCGCCGACCGCCAGTCGCCGGTGATCGCCGAGAACGGGAGACCTGACCGGACAAGCGCATTGGCCTGGTCCTGGGCGCCGTGGATCCCCTGGTTGTATGTCAGGTCGTCCATATCCCACGCGGCGGTGACGCTTCGCTCTGGCTGGATATTCGCGAGCATCAGCGGCACGGGCGTCTGCATCAGCGCGCGCACGGTCCGCATCGCCGGGCCGTAGGTGAGCATCACGATCGCGATCCCGTCGACGTCCGCCGCCACAAGCTCGCGGGAGATCTGATCCACGTCCTCGCGGTTGCGCGCCGGCCTCGTGAACTGGACGTCGGCGACGCCGGCCAGCTGTCGCGCGACCGCGGCCGCGTACTGACCCTGGCGCTCGGTGATCCCGGGGATCATGTCGTCATAGAGCTCCTGCATGATCCCGAGCAGGCCGATGCGGGGTTGCCGGCTCACGCGCCTCTCCTTTCGGTGCGAATCCGTTTGAGGTCGTGCAGCAGCCGTACCTCTGAGCGGCCGAGGTACTCGTACAGCCGGCGGTAGATTTCGTACACGCGGTCGTAGGTCTTCTTGGCCTCGAGGTCCGGCCGGTAGGTGCGGACGCTGTCCGGACGGGTCGCCTCGACCGCGCTCCCGATGTCCGCGTATACGCCGGCTGCCAGCGCGCCGAATAGCGCGGCGCCACGGGCGGGGATCTCGCCGACCTCCGGCACGTGCACCTCGCGTCCGCTGGTGTCGGCGAGCAGCTGCATCATCAGCGGGCTGCGCTCGGCGATCCCGCCGCAGGCGACGACCTGCGACAGCACGAGCCCGTGCTGCTCGAAGTTGTCCATGATCCGCCGGCTGCCGAACGCGATCGACTCGAGCAGCGCGCGGTAGATCTGCTCGCGCGTGGTGTGCAGCCCGAGTCCGAAGATCGCGCCGGTGAGGTCGGCGTCGGCCAGAATCGAACGGTTGCCGTTCCACCAATCGAGCGCGAGCAGCCCGGTCTCCCCGGGCGCGAGCTTCGCCGCCGCCTCCTCCAGCTCGGCGTAGCTGTCGGGGTCCATGACCATGTCGTCGACGAACCACGCGAGCATGTCGCCGACCGCCGCCTGCCCCGCCTCATAGCCGTACAGGCCCGGGAGGATCCCGTCCTTGACGACTCCGGTGATCCCGGGCAGCCGCGTCTCCTCGGGGTGGACGATCATGTCGCAGATCGAGGTCCCGATCACGATCACGAACGTGCCCGGCTCGTCGACGCCCGACCCCGGGACCGACACCCAGGCGTCGACGTTCCCGACCGCCACCGCCACCGACTCGGGCAGACCGATCTTGGTCGCGACCTCGGGCCGGAGCGTGCCGGCCTTCGTCCCGAGCGGGACGAACGAGTCGCCGAGCTTCTCGCCGGGTCGGTCGAACCCGGGATAGGCGGCCTCGAAGTACTCGGTCGGAGGCAGACCATCCTCCGGTGACCACATGGCCTTGAACCCGGCGGTCGCGGTCTGGCGGCACTCGACCCCGGTCAGGTGCCAGACGATCCAGTCGGTGGCTTCGATGAAGCCGGTGCATTCGTCGTAGATCTCGCGATCCTCGAGCCACACCTCGATCAGCTTCGGGAAGTACCACTCCGAGGAGATGCGCCCGCCGTAACGCTCCAGGAAGGCCTCGCCACGCTCGAGTGCGACCTCGTTGAGGCGATCGGCGACCGGCTGCGCGGCATGATGTTTCCACAGCTTCGGCCAGGCGTGGCGGCGCTCGCGCCACTTGTCGATCGTGCACAGCGGCACGCCGTCGCTCGTGACCGGGAGCACCGTGCACGAGGTGAAATCGACCCCGAGGCCGACCACACCGTCGGCGTCGACACCCGCCTTCTTCATTACCTCGGGCACCGCCCGCTCGACCACGGTCACCCAGTCGTCGGGATCCTGCAGCGCCCAGTCGGGCGGTAGCTCCTCGCCGGTCGAAGGCAGCGTCTGATCGATCACCGCGCTCGGGTAACGCACGACGCTCGTCGCGAGCTCTTCGCCGGACTCCAGATCCAGCAGCAGCGCGCGGCCGGACTCGGTCCCGAAGTCGATCCCGACCGCGTAGGCCGGGCTCACGCCGCGGTTCCGCCGGCCTGCCCGGCGCCCGCCGAGGCGCCGTTACCGCTGCTTTGTGCGGCGAGCCTGGCGCGTCGGTATTCCTCGACCACGATGTCGTTGAGCTCGTCGACGCTGGTCTCGGCCGTCGGCTTGTCCAGTGAGATGACCCCGTCCTGGATCAGGCTGACTCGATCGCACGCCTGGAACACATGCACGTAGTTGTGGAGGATCATGATGATCGAGACCTTGCCTTCGGCTTTCAGCCGAGCGATCAGATCGAGGATCAGCGCGCCCTCCTTGGCGCCCATCGCGGCCAGCGGCTCGTCGAGCAGGATCACGTCCGCGTCGCCGGAGATCGTCCGCGCCACCGCGATCGCCTGGCGCTGCCCGCCCGACAGGCGCGCCACCGGCACGTCGAGCCGCGGGATGTGTATCCCGGTCTCGTCGAGCGCCGCGCGCGCTCGCTTTCGCATCGCGCGGTTTGACAGAAACGGGATCGGCTTCTTGACTATCTCGCGCCGCAGGAACAGGTTGTTGTACACGGTCAGCTGATCGATCAGCGCAAGGTCCTGGTAGACGGTGTCGATCCCGTGGGCGCGCGCGTCGAGCACGCTCTTGGGGGCGTAGGGCGCTCCCTTGAGCCACATCGTCCCCGCGTCCTGCTTCTGAAAGCCACTGAGGATCTTGATCAGCGTCGACTTGCCGGCGCCGTTGTCGCCGAGCAGCGCCAGCACCTCGCCCTTGCGCAGATGCAGGTTGATGTCGCGCAGCGCGCTGATCGGTCCGAAGCTCTTCTTGACGTGCTCGACCCGCAGCACGTCGTCCTCGGCCGTCTGCGGGCCGACGATCCGCTCCTGGGGAATGGAGACGTCAGCCACGGCCCGACCCGGTCCTCACCCGGGAGACGTAGGTGTTGAACGCCATCGCGATCAGGATCGCGAGGCCGAGATAGAAGTAGTAGTAGTTCGCGCTGACCCCCTTGAGGTTCAGGCCATCCTGGAGGACCCCGAGGAAGATCGCCCCGATGAACGCCCCGATCACGGTGCCCGATCCGCCCTGGAGCAGTGTGCCGCCGATCACCGCGGCCGAGATCGCCTGGAACAGGATCACGTTGGCGCCGGATGGATCGGGTGTCGTCGTCGCCGCCCGGACGGCCTCGAGGATCCCGACGAACCCGGCGAGCGCCGCGCACAGCACGAAGTTGCGAGTCAGCACGACTTTGGTGCGGACGCCCGCCTCGGACGCGCCCAGCCGGTTCCCGCCGACCGCGACCGTGTAGATCCCCCATCGGGTGAACGACAGGACCAGCTGGAGGACGATCGCGATCCCGATCGCCCAGAAGAGCTCCGAGTACGTACCACCTCCGAAGACCTGGGCGAACGTTCCCACCTTGACCACCGACGTCCCCGGGGTGGTGACCTGCGTCGCATGGGAGATGATCAGCGTCAGGCCCGAAAGCGTGAACAGCGTGCCGAGCGTGGTCACGAACGACGAGATACCGACGACCGCGACGACGAGCCCGTTGAACAGGCCGACCAGCATCGCCGCGATCAGCGCGCCGATCATCGCCGGAACCAGCGGAAGACCGACGTTTGTGACCAGCTTGTAAAAGATGAACGGCGTGAACAGGTATACGGCGCCGACCGACAGGTCGATCTCGGCGTTGATCATCACGAATACCTCGCCGGCCGCCAGGATCGCGAACGGGGCGAAGTACGGGAGTAGCGCCTTGAGGCCCGAACTTGACAGGAAATGAGGAACGCTGGCCGCGAAGTAGACGAACGTGACCACCGTGATCACGATGATGCTGCCCTCGCGCAGAGTCAGGAATCGCTGGCCCCAGCTCAGCGCGCCACCCCGGCGGGCCCAGCCTTTGGCTGGGCCCTGGGGTGGAGCTTCCGCGGGCGGTGTGCTGTCGGCGACAGCCATCGCGAATTACGACTTCGTCACTCCCGGCGAGGAGCTTGTGCCCTCGTACCGGCTCTTCGTGCTGTTGTAGGGCGCGACAGTGGTCTTGTCGAGGAACTTCAGGCCGGTGTTGACGTCGGCGATGCCGCTCAGGCTCTGCGACGCCTTGTACATGTACAGCTGGAGGATCGGCAGGAAACCCTGGAGGTAGGGCTGCTGATCGATCGTGAACTGCATGGCGCCCGACGCCACTGTCTGCTGGGTGATCGGGGTGAGGTCATAGCCACCACCCTTGACCTTGCCGACCAGTCCGTGCTTCTGGATGGTCTGGCCGATGCTCTGGGTGCTGCCCCCGTCGACTGCGAAGAATCCCTTGTAGCTGGGATGTCCGGTGATGTACGCGTCGATCGTCGACAGCTCCTGGGTGAGCGCCGCCCCAGTCGCGACGACGTGCGGCGTGATGCTCGAGTGAGACTTGAGCGTGGCCTGCGCGCCGTCGATCCGCGGCTGGATGTTCAGCGAACCCGGCGTGGCGATGAACAGCGCGATGTCGCCCGACGGTACGAGGTCGACGATGTGCTGCCCCATCTCTTGCCCGGACACGAACAGGTCCTGGCCGATGTAGGACAGCCGGGGATTGCCGGCGGCGTCCGCGTTGTACGCCACTACCGGGATGCCGGCGGCCAGCGCCTTCTCGACCGGCTGGTTGAACGCGGTGAGGCTGATCAGCGCGACCCCGATCCCGTCGACGCCCGCGCTGACCGCGGTGTTGAAGTCGGTGACCATCTGACCGACGACGCTGTTATCCGACCCGGTCCACTGGTACGAGCACCCGAGCAGCTTGCACGCGTCGGCCGCACCGTTCTGGGTCGGGGTGAAGAACGGGTTCGTCGTGACGTGGTTGACCAGCGTGAACTTGTAGCTCTGGCTGACGCCAAAGATGCTTGCGGCCGCACTGCTGCTGCTGGTAGTCGCCGCCGTGCTCGATGAGACCCCGGTGGTCGAGCTCGAGCTCTTGCTCGAACCGCACGCCTCGAGCGCGGCCGCCGCGATTCCGGCAGCGACGCCCGTCAGCGCGGTCCGTCGCGTCAGCTGACGCCACGATTTGGACGGGGTCTCCTCCTCCTTGCGCTCGTCCCACTCGAGCCGCTCGACTGTATCGCCCATCAAATCTTCGTGTGACACCTGCACTGCTCCTCTCGTCCACTCGGACACGTCGTGAGGTGCTTACGCTCTCAGACGCGGCTGTCGAAATCCATCGGCTATCTCAGACTTAACCGCACACTCATAACGTCGCAGCCAGCGACCAGGACCTGTGTGCAGCGGCTCTCTCCCGGGACACTCGCGCCTCCCCGGCGTCGCGCGCGGCGTGCGCTCCACGCCATCGCCACGTCGGCTCGGCCCACGCTTCCAGCCCTCCTCTCGCGTTGATGCGGCGGCCATGTTAGCGATCACAAGCGCCGGGTGTCAATGGCTCCGCGGTGGCGTGCTCGTGCTCGCGCGGACGATCAGCTCGGGCGAAACGAGCATCCCGGACTCGGGCGGCTCCCCAGTCTCGATCGTCCGCAGCAGCGCGCGCAGGCTGCGCGTGCCCATCTCGTTGAAGTCCTGGCGGACCGTCGTGAGAGGCGGCAGGAAGTAAGGGGCCTCCGGAATGTCGTCGAAGCCCACCACGCTCAGCTCGCCTGGGACGTCGCGGCCCGCCTCGTGCATGGCGCGCAGCAGGCCGAGCGCCATCTGGTCGTTGGCCACGAACACCGCGGTCACAGCCGGGTCGCGACTGAGGCGCCGGCCGAGGTCGTAGCCGGCGCGCGGGCTCCAGTCCCCGACCAGCGGTTCGGGCAGCTCGGCGCCGGCGAGTCGCAGGGTCGTCCGCCAGCCGTCGCGGCGCTGGCGGGACTCGATGAAGTTCGGCGGCCCGGTGATGTGCCACACGGTCTCGTGCCCGAGCGCGAGCAGGTGCTCGGTGGCGCTGACCGCGCCGGCGACCTGGTCGACCGCCACCACCGGAATGCCGTCGTCGGGGCCCGCCTCCACCGCCACGAGCGGCACGTCGGCGTGCGTGTGCCGGAGCGCGTCGCTGGCCTCGCTGTGTGGCGCGATCACCAGGATGCCGTCCACTCCCTGGCGCCGCAACCGCTCGACGGCGTCGGTCATCGACGGGCGGTCGAGCGCCTTAAGGCTGGCGACGATGATGAAGTAGCCGGCCTCGTGCGCGGCCCGCTCGATCCCGAACAACGTCGACGCCGGGCCGTACAGCGTGGTGTCGAAGCTGACCACGCCGAGCGTGTTCGACCGGCCGGTGACGAGCGCCCGCGCCACCGAGTTCGGCCGGTAGCCGAGCTCCTCCATCGCCGCGAGCACCCGGTCGCGCGTCTCGGGCCGCACGTGCGGGCTGCCGTTGATCACTCGGGAGACGGTCTGGTGCGAGACGCCGGCAAGCCGCCCCACGTCCGACATCACGGGCGCGCGCGGCCGGCGCCTCGTGAACACCTCGTCGATCGGATCCATCGAGGTCATTTCGTCGCCTGGCTCCATCGAAGACTCGTCCGCCGCCCGGCTCGTCCCCCCGGAAATTCCTTTGCCGGGCCGCCATGTTAGCGCTAACGGCAACTGCTCAATACGAATAAGATCGCCGCGCACGACTCGACCTCGAAGGAGCGGTGATGAAGACGAGCTTGGGCATCTGGGCGTTCGGACCGATGATCACACGGTTTGTTCCCGGTGGCTACCAACCGAGCCACGACTACGAGACCGAGCCGGTCGCCGCGAAGGTGCACCGGGCGGTCGAGGGGCTCGGCGACCTGATCGACGGCTACGAGTTCCACTACCCGGACGAGCTCTCGCCTTCGAACCTCGACGAGGTCCGCGCCGCGCTCGGGCCCGACCACGACATCTACTGCATCGCCGGCGGGCTGCATCTGGATCCGCGGTTCGGCCGCGGCGCCCTGGTGAATCCCGATCCGGCGCTGCGCGCGGAGGCCGTTCGCATCGTGCGCGACGCGGCCGCCTTCGCCGGGTCGCTCGGGGCGCATCTGATCATCTGGCCGGGCGGCGAGGGCTACAACTACCCGTTCCAGACACCGTATGCCGACTCGTGGCGCTGGCTGATCGAGGGCCTCGGCGAGGCCGCGTCGGTGTGCGCCGAGCACGGCGTCAAGCTGCTCCTCGAGCACAAGAACTCCGAGCCCGCGATGAAGATCCTGATGCGGAACATCGGCATGTGCCTGTTCGTGATCTCGAAGCTGCGCGCGCTCGGGATCGACAACGTCCAGGTCAACATGGACTGGCAGCACCTGTTGATGAACGGCGAGCACCTGCCCGAGTACGCCGCGCTGCTCTCCTCCGAGGGTCTGCTCGGTCACCAGCACGCGAACTCCGGGTGGGGCACGTTCGACGACGACAACATGGTCGGCGCCACCGCGTTCATGGAGACGCTCGAGCTCGCGTTGGAGTTCCGGCGGTGCGGCTACGGCTCCGGTGGCGAGCGGCTGGGGTTCGACCTGTATCCCTACACCGAGGACCAGGTCGGGGCGGTGCGGCGCTCGGTGCTCCAGTGGCGGTTCATCGACTCGGTGGCGGCGCGGATCGACGACGCCGCGCTGCGCCGGGCCCAGGCCGCCAAGGACGCGGTGGCCGCCTACGAGATCGTCTACGCGGCCCTCGGAGCATGAATCCGCCTCATTTCGAGGATCGCGTGGAGGCGCTTCGCCTCGGCGTCGGGTCGCTCGTCGAGCCGCTCCTCGGTGACGCGGACCGTGACGAAACCATTTGCAAGCGTCACCGCGTCGCGCTCCCGGTCACTCTCGAACGCGATCTTGCCCTTGTGGAAGTGCCAGCTGTCGAGCTCGACGATGACCCTTTCGACCGGGAACAACGCGTCGAGGATGTAGCCGTGGAACGGCTGCCCCATCACCGGCGCCGGCAACCCGTGCTCGGCGCAGAACGCCGGGAAGTCGTCCTCCCAGCCCGAGCGCGTGGCGGTGCCGGCGTGGCCGATCAGCTTCGCGATGCGGCTCGTGCCCGGGAGGGTCGGGTGGCGGTCGAGCGTCGCGGCGAGCTGGGCCTCGGTCAGCCACTGAGAGTTGAGCGCGTTGTTGACCGCGCGCTTGAGCGCGCGATCGGTGAGGCGCGGCGAGACGTCGAGCAGCGTCCGCGCTGGCACGGTGGCGCGGACGCCGACTTGGGTCGTGATCTCGCGCCACCGGAGCGTGGTCGAGCGGTGGACGCGGATCCCCTTGGTCCTCCGGTCACCCACCACGGTCACCTCGAACGGCTTGTCCCAGTGGCGCCAGAACCCCCACAACGTCATAGCCGAGCCGTGGCTGAGTGCCGCGCCCGAGCCGCAGGCGAGGACGGCGGCGGTGGCGCGCTCATGGGGCGTCACCGCGCGCCGGCCGACCGAATACACGCCGCGGAACACGCGGTACAGCCGGCCGATCTTGACCCGGTATGCGATCGCGTGCTTGTCGAGTCCGAGCGCCAGCAGCTGTGGTCGGGTGATGTTCCCGTTCTGCCGCCCAGCGACCTCCGCGATCGCAGCGTCAACCGCTCCTTGGGAAGAAGGTCGCAATTATTCCGACCTTCTTCCCAAGCCGTCCGGTCGCGGTCGCAGGGTGGAAGACACAACCCGAGCAGGATCCCACCGGCCCGCCCGCACCCCCCGCATTTGTTGCAGAGTTTCGACACGTGACCGTGCTCTTCGGCATCGATGTGGGGACGAGCGCCACCAAGGGCCTCGCGATCACCGACGCCGGCGAGGTGATCGCCACCGAGGAAGCGCCCTACCCGCTGTCCACGCCACGCCCCGGCTGGTCAGAGCAGAACCCCGAGGACTGGTGGCGCGCCACCGAAGCCGTCCTCGCGAGCCTCGAACGGAAAGCCGGCGCCCCCGCCGGCATCGGGCTGTCCGGTCAGATGCACGGCCTCGTCGCGCTCGACGAGAACGACGACGTGATCCGCCCCGCGATCCTGTGGAACGACCAGCGCACGCAGGCCGAGTGCGACGAGATCGAAGAGACGATCGGGCTCGACCGCCTCATCGAACTCACCGGAAACCGCGCCCTGACCGGCTTCACCGCGCCAAAGATCCTCTGGCTCCGCAACCACGAGCCCGACAACTACGCCAGGATCGCGCACGTCCTGCTTCCCAAGGATTACGTCCGCCTGCGCCTCACCGGCGAGCACGCCACCGACGTCTCCGACGCGTCCGGAACGGTGCTCCTCGACGTCGCGCACAGACGCTGGAGCGACGAGGTCCTACAGGCGCTCGACATCGACCCCGCCTGGCTCCCGAAAGTCCTCGAGAGCCCCGAATTCTCCGGAACCACAGCAAACGGAACGCCGGTGGCAGCCGGCGGGGGCGACCAGGCCGCCGGCGCGGTCGGAGTCGGGGTCGATCGCAAAGGGCCGGTATCGGTGGCGCTCGGGACCTCGGGCGTCGTATTCGCCGCGCTTGACAAATTCGCGGCGGACAAACAAGCGCGCGTCCATGCGTTCTGCCACGCCGTGCCGCAAGCGTGGCACGCGATGGGCGTGATGCTCTCAGCCGCCGGCTCGCTCAGCTGGTGGCGCCACACCTCCGCCCCCGAGACCGACTACGACACGCTGCTGAACGAAGCGGCCGCGTGGCCCGCCGGCGCGGAGGGTCTGCTGTTCCTGCCGTACCTCGCCGGCGAGCGCACCCCCTACGCCGACCCGGACGCCCGCGGGGCGTTCGTCGGGCTCGGCCTCCGCCACGACCGTGGGGCCCTCACACGGGCGGTACTCGAGGGCGTCGCGTTCGCCCTCAGAGACTCGCTCGACCTCACCACAGAGCTCGGCGGCCAACCGCAACTCGGCCGCATCTCCGGAGGCGGCGCGCGCAGCCGCCTTTGGACGCAGATCATCGCCTCGGTGCTCGAACTGCCGCTCGAGCACGTCGCGGTCGACGAGGGCGCCGCGTTCGGCGCGGCGATCCTCGGCGGGGTCGCGGCGGACGTGTGGCCGGACGTCCACACCGCCGTACAACAAACCGTCAAGCCACGCGACGAGATCGACCCCGTGCCCGAGTGGATCGAGCCCTACCGCGAGCAGCGCGAGCGCTTCCGGGCGCTGTACCCGGCGCTGAAAGCGGTCAGATGAGCGGGCCGGTCGCCTCCTGCACCGCCGCAACCACCGCACCGGACCGGACGAGCTCCTCGACCGCCGCCAGCTCGGGCGCCATGTAACGGTCGGGCCCGGGCCCATCGACGCGCGACCGCACCGCCGACAAAGCCGCCGCCGTACCCCGGGCAGGCGTCAACGGCGCCCGCAGATCGAGCGCGCGGGCGGCGCAAGTGAGCTCGACCGCGACGATCCGCGCCAGGTTCGCCACCGATAAACGCAGCTTTCGCGCCGCCCCCCACCCCATCGACACGTGGTCCTCCTGCATCGCGCTCGTCGGCAGCGAGTCGACGCTCGCCGGCGCCGCCAGTCGCCGGTTCTCCGCCACCAGCGCGGCCTGCGTGTAGCCGGCGAGCATCATCCCCGAGTCGACCCCGGGACTAGACGCCAGGAACGGCGGCAGACCGTGCGAGCGCGTGGCGTCGAGCAGCCGGTCGGTCCGCCGCTCGGCGATCGCGCCGACCTGCGCCACCGCGATCGCCAACAGATCGCACGCCATACCGAGCGGCGCCCCGTGGAAGTTGCCGCACGACTCGACGCGTCCGTCGGGCAGCACCATCGGGTTGTCGATCGCGGATCGCAACTCCACGGAGGCCACCCCGGAAGCGAACCCCAGCGCATCCCGCGCCGCCCCGCACACCTGCGGCGCGCACCGCAGCGAGTACGCATCCTGCACCCGGGGGTCGCCGTAGCGATGGCTCGCCACTATCTCAGAGCCGGCGAGGAGCGCCCGCAAATTGGACGCACTCGCCACCTGCCCGGGCTGGGGCCGCAGCGCGATCAGGTCCTCGGCGAACACCCGGTCGGTCCCGAGCAGCGCCTCGACCGACATCGCCGCCGCCACGTCCGCCGCCCGAAGCAGCCCCTCGAGATCGACGCACGCGAGCACGAGCATCCCGAGCATCCCGTCGGTGCCGTTGGTCAGCGCGAGCCCCTCCTTGGCCGTCAGCTCGATCGGCTCGATCCCGGCCGCCGCCAGCGCGTCCGCCGCCGGCAACGAACCACCAGAGCCATCGAGCACCGAACCCTCCCCCATCAGCACGAGCGCGCAGTGCGCGAGCGGCGCGAGATCGCCGCTCGCCCCGAGCGAGCCGTACTCGGGAACGACCGGGGTAAGCCCGGCTCGCAACAACGCGAGGATCCGTTCGGCCACGACGGGCCGCGCCCCCGAGCACCCCATCGCCAGCGTCCGGGCCCGCAGCAGCATCATCGCGCGCACCACCTCGCGCTCGACCGGCGGACCCATGCCGGCGGCGTGCGAGCGGACCAGCGCCTGCTGGAGCGCGACGCGCGCCTCCGGCGGGATCTGGACGAGCGCGAGCGATCCGAATCCGGTCGTGATCCCGTACGCGGGCTCGTCCGACGCGGCTCGTGCCACGACGACCGCGGCGCTCCGTTCCATCGCCGCTCGCGCCTCGAAAGACAAATCGACCACCGCGTCGCCGCGCGCCACCGCAACCACTTCCGCAAAAGACACCCCGCCGGCGCCGAGCGACACCGTCCCGGTCATGAGCCCGCCACCCGCGCCCCGTCCCCGGGCCGCACCTCGAGCGCGCCGTCGGGAACTCCAGCCTCGCCGGGCAACAGCCCGAGCACGTGCCCACCGAAGCCGCCGCCGACGATCCGCGCCCCGAGCGCCCCCGCGCGCTTCAACCGCGAAACCGCCTCCTCGACCGCCGGCGTCGACACTTCGTAACAGTCGCGCAGGCTCGCGTGTGAGGCGTCGATCAGGCGGCCGAGCTCGGCCATGTCGCCCTGCGACACCGCCGTCACCGCCGCCTCCACCCGCTCGTTCTCGGTGATCACGTGCCGGGCACGCTTCCACAACGGCGCCGGCAATGCATCCGCCGCCGCAAGCGTCACGTCGCGCAGGCTGTCCACGCCCAGCTCCGCGCACGCCCGCGCGCACTCGGCCCGCCGCTCGTTGTAGCCCGACGCCGAGGTCGCGTGGTGCTCGCCCGAGTCGAGCGTGACGAACCGGCAGCCGTCGAGCTCGAGCGCCACCGGCTCCACGTCGAGCGAGCGGAAGTCGATCCGCAGCGCGTGGTCGGGCTCGCCGAACAGCGACGAGATCTGGTCGAGCAAGCCGGTCTGCGCGCCGACCCAGTCGTTCTCGATCCGGGAGCACATCTTGGCGAGCTCCAGCCGGTCGAGGTCGAGGTCGAGTCAGAAACCCCACTCACGCACAACAGCGCCAGAACCAGCGCGACCTCGAGCGCGGCCGAGGAGGACAGGCCGGCGCCTCGCGGCACGTCGCCGCTGATCTCGAGCTCGGCGCCGCTCAGCTCCACCCCGGCGCGCCAGCAGTTCGCCGGCGGCGCCCCGGACGAAGCCCTCGCCAGCCGTGCGCGGCTCCACGTGATCGAGCGAGAAGCTGTCGCGCTTGCCGAGATCGACCGCGACCGCGTCGATGCGCCGCTCGGCCAGGGCGGCGGCGCGGACGGTCACCCCCTCGCTGATCGCGAACGGCAGCGCGAGGCCCTGGTTGTAGTCGGTGTGCTCCCCGATCAGGTTCGCGCGACCGGGGGCGAAGGCGACGGCGTGGCGGCTCAAAGTTCGATTAGTGTGCTCGCTGTGGCGAGTCAAGTGGGGAATCATGTCGACCGCGCACATCAACCGCCAGTTCCTCGCCGGCGCGCGCGAAGCAAAGGACACCGAGATCCTCGCGGTGGCGAGCCGTGACCAGCCGCGCGCGGACGCCTACGCCCGCGAATACGGCATCGAGCGCGCCTACGGCAGCTACGAGGCGCTGCTCGCCGACCCCGACGTCGAGGCCGTCTACATCTCGCTCCCGAACTCGCTGCACATCGAGTGGACGATCAGCGCGCTCGAGGCCGGAAAGCACGTCCTGTGCGAGAAGCCGCTGAGCCGCCGGGCCGAGGACGTCGAGCGCGCCTTCGACGTCGCCGAGCGCAACGACAGGCTGCTGATGGAGGCGTTCATGTACCGCCACAACCCGCAGACCCGGCGGCTGACCGAGCTCGTGAGCGCAGGCGCGGTCGGCCGCGTCCGGATCATCCGCGCGGCGTTCGGATTCGTCGCCCGCGACCCCGCGAACGTCCGCCTCAGCGCCGCGCTCGAAGGCGGCGCGCTGATGGACGTCGGCTGCTACTGCGTGAGCGGGGCGCGCCTGATCGCCGGCGAGCCCGAGCGGGTGGCGGGCGAGCAGGCGCTCGGCGGCGACGGCGTCGACGTCGCGTTCGCCGGCGTCATGCGGTTCGCAGACGACATCGCGGCCCACTTCGACGCCGGCCTCGCGCTCGCCAGCCAGGACCTGCTCGAGGTCGTCGGCGACGCGGGGACCGCTGCGGCTGACAGACCCCTGGCACTGCCGCAAGCCCGGGATCGACCTCATCCGCGACGGCCAGACCGAGCGCATCGAGACCGAGCCCGCCAACTCCTACCAGCTCGAGGCCGAGAACATGTCGGCGGCGATCCGCGGCGAGGCGCCGCTGCTGCTCGGCCGCGCCGACGCGATCGGCCAGGCGAAAGCGATCGAAGCCCTCTACCAGGCGGCCGACACGGGCCAGAGCGGTGACCCTATTCTGATGGCATGTCCCCCCGCGCGTCGGCTGCACTGGGCGAGATCATCCGCCAGCAGCGCGAGCTGGCCGAGATCTCGATGCGCCAGTTCGCCGAGCTGGCCGGGATCTCCAACCCGTACCTGTCGCAGATCGAGCGCGGCCTGCGGGCCCCCTCCCAGCAGGTCGTGGACGGGATCGCCAAGGCGCTCCAGCTGTCCGCCGACGCGCTCTACGAGCAGGCCGGGGATGACGCCTCCGGGCGAGGAGGTCGCAGGACAACGCGGTGCTCGAGGCGATCGCCGCCGACCGCCGGCTGACCGCCCGCCAGCGCAAGGCGCTCGCCGAGATCTACGAGTCGTTCATCGCCTCCGCCCCGGCCGGCAAGCGATCGCCGTCATGACCGCGGCGAGCACGCAAGGCAAGGCCGCGCTCGTCACCGGAGCGGCGAGCGGAATCGGCCGCGCGGTCGCCGAGCGACTGACCGACGACGGGATGGACGTCCTGAGCGTCGACCTCAAGCCCGACCCCGACGGTCCGGGCATCCCGTTCGAGGCCGACCTGACCAGCGCCGAGGCCAACGAACAAAGCGTCAACGCAGCGCTCGAGAAATTCGGCCGGCTCGACGTGATCGTCGCGAACGCCGGCATCCAGCACGTGTCGCCGGTCGAGGAGTTCCCGGTCGAGCGCTGGGAGACGATCGTGTCGCTCCTGCTGACGAGCCCGTTCCTGCTCGCCAAGTACTCGTGGCCCGCGCTGCAAGGACTCCGGCGCCGGCCGGTTCATCGCGATCGCGTCCGTGCACGGGCTGGTCGCGTCACCGTTCAAGGCGGCCTACGTCTCGGCCAAGCACGGCGTGGTCGGCCTGGTCAAGACGCTCGCGCTCGAGGGCGCCGAGCGACGGAATCACCGCCACCGCCGTCTGCCCCGGCTACGTCCGCACCCCGCTGGTCGAGAAGCAGATCGCCGACCAGGCACGCGCGCACAAGCTCTCCGAGGACGAGGTCCTCGAGCAGGTGATCCTCGCGCCGCACGCGGTCAAGCAGCTGATCGAGCCGTCCGAGGTCGCCGACGTGGTGGCGTTCCTGCTCACCCCGGCGGGCAGGGCGTTCACGGGCGCGCCGGTGACGCTCGACCAGGGCTGGACCGCGCGCTGAGCTACTGGGCCTGGGCGGCCTCATCGCGGACGGGCCGCAACAGCGCCTCCAGTCCTGACCAGCTGATCGAGCATCGCGCCGGCGGCCTGCTCCATCACGTCGTTGGCTTTGACCTCGCCGGAGTCGTCGATGAACTGCTGGTAGAACGGGATGTTGACCTGCTCGATCAGCGGCGTCAGCTTGACGGCGGTCACGACCTGCTGGAGCTGCTCGACCGACCTCGTGCCGGCGGCGACCCCCCCGTAGGAGACGAACCCGACCGGCTTGTAGCGCCACTCGTGGTGCAGGTAGTCGATCGCGTTCTTCAGCGATGCCGGATAGCCGTGGTTGTACTCGGGAGTGACGAACACGAACGCGTCGGCGGCGTCGACCTGCTCGCTCCACTGATGCGTGTGCGGGTTCGTGTACTGGCGCAGGCGCGGATGGTTGGGCTCGTCGAGCAGCGGCAGCCTGAACTCGACGAGGTCGACGACCTTGACTTCGAAGCCACCGTGATCGGTGGCGCGCTGGATGATCCACTGAGCGACCGGCCAGCCGCCGCGGCCGGGGCGCGTCGAGGCGATGATGATCATCAGTTGCGGCATGGCTGTCGGCGCGCAGGCTACCCGCTCCGGGCTCCGCGCGAGCGGCAGCCGCGATGCCAGCGGCGGTCAGCGTTCCGCTGCTCAGCGGAAGCGCACCAGCGAGACGGCGCCGCTCGCGCTGGCGCCACCGTCTGAGATCTTCACCTCGGCCCCGAGCTGGTTGCCGCGAGCGTGCTCGAGCATCGACTTGCCGGCGGAGGTGAGCGAGAAGATCAGGTAGCCGACGTCGCGCGCGCCGAGCAGTTCGGACCCGGTGCTGGCGATCACGGTGCTTCCGACCGACACCGTCGTGCGCGTGTGGCACGGCGTCGAGGCCAGGCACTCGGCGAGGATCCCGCCCGTCCCGCCCGAGGAGACGAAGTCGCTGAGCCCTAGGAGCCGGAGCGTCGAGGACTGGCTGGCCTTGCGCGCCGGCGCCGAACCGCTAGTCGAGAACCGCACGAGCGTGATCAGACGGTTCAGGTTGAGCGTCTTCGACGCCTGCCCGGTGAGACGCACGAGCAGCCGGTTCCCGCGTGCGTGCGCGATCAGCGACCGTCCGGCACGGGTCAACGAGAAGTAGATGATTCCGCCGGCGTTCGCCGGAATCTGCTCTGAGCCGGTGCGGGCGACGACCGTGCGTCCGGCCGTGATCGTCATCGTGACGTGACACGTGCGGCCGTTGTCGCACACCGCGGGCAGACCGCCGGTGCCATTGCCCGACACGAACGCCGTCCTGCCGGCGACCCCGATGTGGGGCGTGGCCGTGCTCATCGGCGAAGTGGCGAGCACGTTGCCCTTGGAGTCGAGCGCCTGAAGCTCGAAGTCAGCCACCCCGGTCGGCGCCGAGATCGCCGTCTCGAAGCCGCTCTTGGTCGCGGTCTGGAGCGTCGACAGGGAGTTGGAGCCGGTTCCCGCCAGCACCCGCCACGACGACACCGCGGTCGCGCCGTTCCAGCTTCCCCACACCTCGGTGGTCCCGTCGTTGTTGGGCGCGATAGCGATCGCCGGCGGCGTCGTCGGCTGCCCGGTCCACCCGAACTTGTAGGCGCGGTAGCTCGACGTGTTCGACGTGAAGCGCGCGTCGAACACCTCCTGCCCGGCCGAGTTGAACTCCGTGAAGTACGGCTGCTGCCCCCAGCCGACGAACAGGTCGCCCCCCGGCAGCAGCTGAGCACCGCCCTCGAAGTTCGCGCTCAGCCCCGGCGAGTGCTCGAACTGCTTGACCAGCGTCACCGTGTTGTTGGTGGTGTTGAGCGAGAGCTCGAGCGCCCGCGACTGCGAGTGCACCCGCGGCGGGCCGGCGCCGTCGTCGAACATCGTCAGCATGCCGTTCGGCTGGACGACGACATCGTGCTGGAACGCGGTCTGGGTCCCCGATCCCATCTTGAAGCTGTTCTGGTTCGAGCCCAGCGTCCAGATCACCGCGCCGGTCTGGTGGTCGACCTTGTAGACCGCCCAGGTGTTGCGCATCGAGATGATCAGGTTGCCGTCGTTATCGAGCGAGACCGAGTTCAGGTGGTACGGGTCGAACACCAGTCCCTTGGCGCCCTTCTTGAAGAACGACTCGGTGATCGGGATGTGGTCGAGCGCGTGCCACTCGAACAGCACCAGCCCGGTCTTGATGTCGATCTCCTGGACCACCGCGTCCATCAGCGGGCGACCCATCCCGGTGTACTGCACCGGCGAGACGCCGACGATGTAGGCATCGCCCTGCGGGGTCACCAGGAACTCGTGCAGGTCCATGCCCTGTAGCCCGTTGCCCGCCTGCACCGTCGCGATCTGCTGGTACTGGCTGTTGTAGATCACGCCCTCGCCGCGCCCGGAGCCGTTGTTGGTGAACCCCTGCCACCAGGTCAGCACCGGCTGCCCGTTCAGCTGTTGCACGCGGAAGTCGGTCGCGAGCTGGTTGGCCGGCAGCGGCTGGAACCAGAGCATGTTGCCCGACGGGTCGAGGATCATCGGGCCGTTCTGCACCGGGCCGTACTGCGGCGTCACGAAGATATCCCCGTCGTACTCAGCGGACGAGTGCCGGTTGACCGTGATCGAAGCCGGCTCGAGGTCGGTGCGCGAGTGGAAGTGCTGTACGCCGTTGGATCCCGCCGGCACCATCGGGAGGGTCATCGGGTTGATCGTCCCGAACGGCGTCGCGATCGCGAAGTGAAACGAGCCGCTGGTGCCGTTGATCACGTTCAGCCCGGTGGTCACGGTCACGGTCTCGCCGGCGGTGAACGGCTGGCTGGGGATGAAGCTCCCGCCCTGCCCGTCGGAGTCGGCCTCGATCGAGCCGCTGTGCGCGCCCGAGCTCGACCCGACCACCGTGACGTGGCCGATCTGGCTCGCCGGGATGCCCCTGAACGTGATCTGGGTCTGCGGCAGGGCGCTGCTCGTCCCCGGGCTCGGGAACACCGCCACCGCCGGCGGTTGCGCGAGCGCGGCCGGGACCGCGGCGAGCAGCGCGAATGCCGCCACCAGCGCCACCACGACTCCCCGCGTGACCCCAGACCACCGTCGGGACCTCAATTGTCTCGAAACCTCCTGCAAGCAATCATGAAACCCGCGAGCATCGCAAACGTTGCGCCGCGCACGGTAGCTTGCGAACCGTACGGTTTAGGTCAGACGGCTATCTTTCCCCGCGCGATGCGCTTCGCGTCCGTCCTGCACGAGAACACCCCACTCGCGGTCGCGATCGAGGGCGGCCGCGCCCTACCCCTGCGCGGCGTCACCGAGCTCGGCTCCGATACCCCTCTGTCGCTGCTCAAGGACCCGCCGCTCGACCGCGGCTCGAGCCTGCCAGCCGGCGAGCTGCAGCGGCGCCCCGTCGTCCCTCGGCCGGGCAAGGTCATCTGCGTCGGGCTCAACTACGTCGCCCACATCGAGGAGACCAAGCGCGAAGGCTCCGAGTATCCGGTGCTGTTCACGAAGTTCGCGAGCACGCTGACCGCCCCCGGCGCCGCGGTCCCGCTCCCGCCCGAGAGCGACGCGATCGACTATGAGGGTGAGCTGCTCGTCGTGATCGGAGAGCGCGGCCGGCGCATCCCCCGCGAACGCGCGCTCGACCACGTCGCCGGATACTCGATCGCCAACGACATCTCGATGCGCGACTACCAGTACAAGACCCACCAGTGGCTCCAGGGCAAGGCCTGGGACGCCACCACCCCGATCGGCCCCGACCTCGTCACGCTCGACGAGGTCCCGAATCCGACGACGCTGCGCACGTTCGTCAACGGCGAGAAGGTCCAGGAGGCCTCGACCGAGCTGATGATCTTCGACGTCGCCACGCTGGTCAGCGTCGTCTCCGAGTTCGCCATGATCGAGCCCGGAGACCTGATCCTGACCGGCACGCCCGGGGGCGTCGGCTACCGGCGCGACCCGCAGCTGCTGCTCACCGACGGGGACGTCGTCGTGATCGAGATCGACGGCGTCGGGCGGCTCGAGAATCGCTGCGTCGCCGACCGACCCGCCTAAGCCGGGTCGAGCGCGGCCCGCACCGCCGCGGCGAACTCGTCCACGTCCTCCTCGGTGGTGTCCCACGAGCACATCCACCGCACCTCGTTGACCTCCTCGTCCCAGACGTAGAACGGAAAGTCGCGCTGGAGCGACTCGGTCACCGCCGGCGGCAGTGTCGCGAACACCGCGTTGGTCTCGACCGGCCGCGTGATCCGCAAACCGGGGACATCGGCCAGCGCCCCCGCCAGGCGAGTAGCCATCGCGTTGGCGTTGCCGGCGCAGCGCAGCCACAGATCGCCGGTCAGGAGCGCGTCGAACTGGGCGGCGAGGAACCGCATCTTCGACGCGAGCTGCATCGACTGCTTGCGGATGTAAAGGAAGTCGTGCGCGAGCTCCGGGTTCAGCAGCACGACCGCCTCGGCGCCGAGCAACCCGTTCTTGGTGCCGCCAAACGACACGACGTCGGCCCCGGCGACAACCTCCCGGAGCGAGACGCCGAGCGCAGCCGCCGCGTTCGACAGACGCGCCCCGTCGACGTGCAGCACGAGGTCGTGAGAGTGCGCGAGGTCGGACAACACGCGCATCTCGGCCACCGTGTAAAGCGTCCCGAGCTCGGTGCACTGCGAGATCGACACGGCCCGCGGCTGCACCGCATGCTCGTCGCCGATCCGCGCGATCCGGCTCTCGACCGCCTCGGGCGTGAGTTTGCCGTGGACGCCCGGCGCGAGCAGCAGCTTGAGCCCGGCGATCGCCTCGGGCGCGCCACACTCGTCGACGTTCAGGTGCGCGGTCTCGGCGCAGATCACGCCCTCGAACCGCCGGCACGCGGCGCGCAGCGACACGACGTTGGCGCCCGTGCCGTTGAACACGAAGAACGCGCTCGCCTCCTCGCCGAAGGTGTGGGCCACTCGGGCCTCGACCCCCAGCGTGTAGTCGTCGTGCCCATAACCAAACGCGTGGCCGACGTTCACCCGCGCGATCGCCGCGAGGACGTCGGGGTGGATCGTGGCGGAGTTGTCCGATGCGAAGCCGCGCGCGCTGTTCACGCCGCGAGCTTAGCCTTCAGCGCCGAATAGAAGATCGAAAGCGGGAACTCGTCGTCGCGGACGAGGTCGATGTACGGCCGCGGATCCTCGACGTCGGTGAAGTCGCGGGCTGAGGAGCTCCAGCGCGAGCCCGCCGCCGGCGGCACGCTCGCCGCGACGAGATCGTGCGCCGCCGCCCAGTGCTGGAGCTTGGTGCGGTCGATCCCGACCCGGTAGAGCTCCTCGACCTCGCGACGCAGAGAGGCGACGCCCTCGCTGACCCGATCCCACTCGATCGTGAGCTGGTTGTCGGTCCAGTGCACGTAGCCGTGACGGTGCAGGAACGCGAACAACAGCTGGCCGCCGAGCCCGTCGTAGTTGCGGATCCGCGACCCGGTGATCGGGAACCGCAACAGCCGGTCGAGCAGGATCGAGTACTGCACGTAGCGGGCGAACGCCACCCCCTCCCGCTCGAGCTCGACCGCCTCACCGAACGCGGTCAGATCGCAGCGAAGCTCCTCGAGCGAGTACATCCAGTACGGCGCGCGCTGACGGATCATGAACGGGTCGAACGGCAGATCGCCGCGGCTGTGGGCGCGATCGTGGATCAGGTCCCACAGGATGTAGGCCTGCTGGGACATGCCCGGGTTGGCGAGCATGCAGGCCGCGTCGGGCGGGAGGTTCAGCCGCAGAAGATCGGCTGCGGCGCCGCCCAGGCGCCGCAGCCGAGCGGCCTCACGATCGCAGAAGATCGCCCCGAAGTTGGAGACCGGCCGGCCGGCGACCGAAACCGTTTCGGGGAACAGGACCGCACACTCGCTGTCGTAGCCGTTGGTGGCGTCGACGAGCTCGACCGGGACGTACTTGGGGTTGTCGTAGCGCGTGCGCTCGAGCTCGGCGATCCAGTCCGGCCACGGCACCCGCACGATCAGCGCCTCGAAGCAGATGTCGCGCGAGCCGTTCTGCTTGTACATCGGGAACAGCACCAGGTGCTCGATCCCGTCGGTGCGCATCAGCTCCGGGCGGAACTCCTCGAGCGCCCGCGTGAAGTCAGGCTTCCCGAAATCCCAGGCGCGGAGACCCTCGACCGCCGCGGTCAGGTACGTCTCGTCGTGCGGGAAGCGCGGCGCTAGTTCCTCGATCGCCTCCGCGATCGCGGCCACATGCGCGCGAGCCGCGTCAGCGTCGGCGTCACCGGCGAGCGATCCGTCGGGCGACTGGAGCAGCGCGAGCGCGTTGGTCTCGTCGCGCAGCCGCGTCCACGCCGGCGTTTGCTCGGGTCCGTTTCCGTTGCGCTCCGCGTGGACCGGCCACACGCCGCCGTCGGGAAGCGCGGTCGGGAGGGACAGCCAATAGATCAGGTTCAGCCACAGCGCGCGGTGATCGAGCTCGTCGATGCAGTCGTCGCCGAACAGGTCCGAGTCGCCCAGCACGACCACGCGGCCCTGCCCATGCGTGGCCGCGACGATCAGCGGCGCTCCCGGGACCGATGCGCTCGCGTGCGTCCGGGCCAGCACGACCGCGCCGTTGCTCGAGGTGATCGTCGTCGCCCGGTACAGGCAGGCCGCGTGCACGCGCGCGAGCAGGTCGCCGGCGCGCCCGCGGGCTCCACGCTGGAGGTCGGCGAGCACCCAGCTCGGAGCACCCACGTGGTGCTCGTAGTCCTGCACGGTGTCGTTCTCGAGGTGGAGCCCGAACCGCGCGAGCAGTTCGTTGAGGTTGTTGCCGTACTTCTCCTGCTCGGTCTCGCCGAGCACGATCAGCCCACCGCCCCGCTCGACGAACGCCTGCACCGCGTCGAGCTCGTCTGCGGTCAGCCGGGGCGATCCGGTGCCCGTCGTCCGCTCCCAGGCGGGGTCCGACGGATGCGCGATCACGAGCACGCCGGCGCCGGCCAGCGCCTCCTCGGTCAGTGGTCCCTCGGCGTGGGACTCGACGACGAAGTCACGCTCGGCCAGGGCGGCGGCGGCCCGGGCGTAGGACGAATCGCCGGGGTGAGCGGGCTGCATCTGGCGCGCGAGCTCGGGACGGACGGTCCACGCCTCGTTGTGGGCTTCGTCGAAGACGACGCGGGCGAGCATTCCGGATTCGGTCATGGCCTAGAGGCTACCCGGGCCTTCGGCGGTTGTCGATGCCGAAAACGATGTAATCTGTGCAATAGATCGCCGTATGGACGCCCAGGATCGTCATATTATTGCGTTACTCGTCGAAGACGGCCGGCGCACATACGACGACATCGCCCGCCACGTGTCGCTCTCGGCGCCGGCGGTTAAGCGCCGCGTCGACCGGCTGCGCTCAAGCGGGGCCGTCCGGGGGTTCACGGCCGTCGTCGACCACACCGCGCTCGGCGACCACACCGAGGCGCTGGTCGAGCTGTTCTACGCGCCCGGGCACGCTGCTCGACGCGGTCACCGCCACGCTGCGCCGGCATCCCGAGGTCGTCGAGGCGTGGAGCGTCACCGGCGAGGCTGACGCGATCGCCCGCGTGCGAACCCAGAGCAACGCCGACCTCGAGCGGCTGATCATGGACCTCCAGCGCGACGGCCTGGTCGAGCGGACCCGCTCGCAGGTGGTGATGTCGCGGCTGGTTTCTCGATCGGGTAGTTAGGGGCCGCAGGCGGCCAGAAGCCCGAAGCCACCGCCACCGTTAACCTTGACAGGACCATGTCAAGGTTTGGTACAGTCCCCTCGATGCGCGACTTCATGGCGGCCACCCGCGACCGCATCATCGTCTACGACGGCGGGATGGGCGCGACGCTCGAGCAGTACGACCTGAGCCTCGAGCACGACTACAAGCTGTCCGGCCGGTGCCACGAGGCGCTCGTGCTGAACCGCCCCGACGTGATCGAGGGCGTTCACACCGCGATGCTCGACGCCGGCGCCGAGGTGCTCGAGACCGACACGTTCCAGGCCTCGAGGCTGAAGCTGTCCGAGTGGGGCCTCGAGGACCACACGCACGAGATCAACCAGAAGGCTGCCGAGATCGCGCGCAAGGCGGCCGGCGAGAACCGCTTCGTGGCCGGCTCGATCGGCCCGACCGGGTTCCTGCCCGCCAGCGACGACCCGACGCTCGGGCAGATCCAGTTCCCCGAGCTGGTGACGGTGTTCGAGGAGCAGTGCCGCTCGCTGCTGGCCAGGCGGCGTCGACCTGCTGATCATCGAGACCGCGCAGGACATCCTCGAGGTCAAGGCGGCCGTGTTCGGCGCGCGCGCAGGCGTTCAAGCACGCCGGCCGCAGCGTGCCGATCCAGTGCAGCGTGTCGCTGCTGCCCCAGGGCGGCAAGATGCTGCTCGGGACCGACATCAGCGCGGTGCTGGCGACGCTCGAGGCGCTCGACGTCGACGCCATCGGGCTCAACTGCTCGACCGGCCCCGAGGACATGCGCGACGCGATCCGGTTCCTCGGCGAGCACTGCTCGGTCCCGGTCCACTGCATCCCGAACGCCGGACTGCCGCTCCAGGGCCCGAACGGCGAGACGATCTTCCCCGAGGAGCCCGAGCCGCTCGCGAACGTGCTCGGCGAGTTCGTCGAGCGCTACGGCGTGACGATCGTCGGCGGCTGCTGCGGCACGACTCCCGACCACATCGCCGCGATCGCCGAGCGCGCCCGCGCGCATCAGCCGGCAGCGCGCCCCGCCCGCCGGCCGCCGCACATGTCGAGCATGATCGCGGCGACCCCGCTCGTCCAGGACCCCCGCCCCACGCTGATCGGCGAGCGGGTCAACTCGCAGGGCTCGCGCAAGGCCAAGGAGCTGCTGCTGGCCGACGACTACGACGGCCTCCTGACCGTCGCCGAGGACCAGGTCACCGGCGGCGCCCACGTGCTCGACGTCTGCGTCGCGCTGACCGAGCGCCAGGACGAGGACGAGCAGATGCGCCAGGTGGTCAAGCGGATCTCGCTGTCCCAGCCGGCGCCGATCCAGATCGACTCGACCGAGCCCGACGTGATCGAGACCGCGCTCCAGCAGATCCCGGGGCGGGCGATCGTCAACTCGATCAACCTCGAGGCCGGGCGCGCCAAGCTCGACAAGGTCGTGCCGCTCGCGAAGGCGCACGGCGCCGGCGTGATCGCGCTCACGATCGACGAGGTCGGGATGGCCAAGACCCGCGAGCGCAAGCTCGAGGTCGCCCAGCGGCTCACGGAGCTGTGCTGCGAGGAGCACGGCCTCGACCCCGAGGTGCTGATCTTCGACTGCCTGACGTTCACGCTGACCACGGGCGACGAGGAGTGGCGACCGAGCGCGGTCGAGACGATCGAGGGGATCCGGCTGATCAAGGCCGAGATCCCGGGCGTGAAGACCTCGCTCGGGGTCTCGAACGTGTCGTTCGGGGTGGGCCTGCCGGCGCGGAGCGTGCTCAACAGCGTGTTCCTGCACCACTGCGTCGAGGCCGGGCTCGACCTCGCGATGGTCAACCCCAACCACATCACTCCCTACGGAGAGATCTCCGAGGACGAGCGCGAGCTCGCCGACGACCTGGTGTTGAACCGCCGCGAGGACGCGCTCGAGCGCTACATCGCGCACTTCGAGTCCAAAGGTCCCGCGGAGGCCGAGGAGAAGGCCGACCCGACCGAGGGCATGGAGCCCGAGGAGGCGCTCCACTACCAGATCCTGCGCCGCAAGCGGGAGGGCGTCGAGGACTGGATCGACCGCAGCGTCGAGAAGATCGGCGCGGTGCCGACGCTCAACGAGGTGCTGCTGCCCGCGATGAAGGAGGTCGGCGACAAGTTCGGCGCCGGCGAGCTGATCCTCCCGTTCGTGCTCCAGTCGGCCGAGGTGATGAAGCGCGCGGTCGCCCAGCTCGAGCAGTACCTCGACAAGATCGAGGGCTACACCAAGGGCACGGTCGTGCTCGCGACCGTGTTCGGCGACGTCCACGACATCGGCAAGTCGCTCGTCAACACGATCCTCACGAACAACGGCTACACGGTCGTCGACCTCGGCAAGCAGGTCCCGATCCAGACCGTGATCGACGCCGCGGTCGAGCACAAGGCGACCGCGATCGGGCTGAGCGCGCTGCTCGTCTCGACCTCGAAGCAGATGCCGGCGTGCGTCCAGGAGCTCCACTCGCACGGGCACCAGTTCCCGCTGCTGATCGGCGGCGCCGCGATCAACCGCAACTTCGGCCTGCGGATCCTCTACCCGAACGGCACCGAGTCCGACGACGTCTACGAGCCGGGCGTGTTCTACTGCCGCGACGCGTTCGAGGGGCTGTCGAAGATGGACCAGCTCGTCGACGGCGAGGCGCGCGAGGCGCTGATCGCGAAGACCCGCGACGCGGCGCGGACGCTGCGCGAGCAGCCGGTGGTCACCGACGACGACGCGCCGCCGGTCACCGACGCCTCGGTTCGGAGCGCGACCCCTGTCGACAACCCGATCCCGGCGCCACCGTTCTGGGGCGCGCGCGAGATCGACGTCCCCCTGGACGAGGTCTACCACCACCTCGACACGCACGTGCTGTTCAAGCTCCACTGGGGCGGGCGAGGCGTCAAGGGCGAGGCGTGGAAGCAGCTCGTCGGCGAGGACTTCAAGCCCCGGCTCGAGCGGATGTGGCGCGAGCAGACCTACCTGCACCCGCGCGCGGTGCTCGGCTACTTCCCGTGCAACTCGGACGGCAACGAGCTGATCGTGTGGGATCCGGAGGACTTCGACCCCGCCAACCCGCGCGAGCTCGAGCGACTCGTGTTCCCGCGCCAGCCTCGCCACGACCGGATCTGCCTGGCCGACTTCTACCGCCCTTTCGGGTCCGGCGAGTTCGACGTGGTCGCCTTGCAGGCGGTAACGGCCGGCGACGAGGTCACCGAGCTGATGGCCACGCTCGAGGCCGACGGCGAGTTCGCCGAGCAGCTGTTCGTCCACGGGCTCGGCGTGCAGACCGCCGAGGGGATGGCCGAGTGGATGCACTCGCGGGTGCGCGCCGATCTCGGCGATCGCGCCGACGCAGGGCCGCCGCTACTCGTGGGGCTACCCCGCCTGCCCCGAGCAGTCAGAGCACGAGAAGGTGTTCAGGCTGCTCGACGCGCCGTCGATCGGGCTGCGCCTGTCGGGCGGATTCGCGGTCGAGCCCGAGCAGTCGACGCTCGCGATCGTCGCCCACCATCCGCAGGCCGTCTACTTCGGGATGAAGTCGGGCTTCCTGCCCAAGACCGGCAAGCAGGCGGCCGACGAGCTGATCGCCGGCACCGACAAGGACCCGACGCTCCTGGATGAGCTGACCGACGCCGACCCCGAGTTTGTCGCCGAGGGTCAGCCGGCGATGGCAAAGGCTTCCTAGCTCAGCTTTGCGCGCTGGCCGTGCCGGCGCCACGGGACGCCGGGCGGGACGGACGGCCGGGAATCCGTGGGCTCGGGCGCGCCGGCAGCTTGACCGGCGCGGTGTGCATCGCGCGCAGGCGGATCTCGCGCCAGGACATGCCCTCCTTGAGCAGCGCCGGCATGCCCATGATGATCGCGCGTCGTCACCTCGACCGCCTGCAGGATCACGCCGAAGGCGACGCCGTCGCCGTAGCCGATGTGCCAGCCGGTGTGGAGCACGGCGGCGCACGCGGCCTGGAACACGCCGAGGTTCGCCGGCGTGGCCGGCAGGACCGCGGTGATATTGACCGCGAACAGCACGGCGGCCGCTGCGCCGATGCCGGCGCCGTGCTTGTCGAGCCCGAGCGCCACCAGTAGCACCCAGCAGGACAGGCACTGCAGCGCCCACGCCGACAGCTGGGCGACCGCGGCGGTCGTGCCCAGGCGCGGACGGCGGAACACGATCAGCCCTGCTCGCACCCGAGCCATCGCCTCGCGGACCTGCGCGGCGAACGCGTGCACGCGCGACGAGCGCGATTTGCCCGCGTCGCGCAGCACCAGCGGCGCCAGCAGCACCGCGATCAGCAGGGTCAGCGGAGCGATCGCGGCCACCAGCAGCGCGTTCTGGTGGCCGTTGAAGAAGTCGACCGAGGAGAACATGATCGCGCCGAGCACGACCAGCGCGACGATGTTCAACAGCGTCTGCGACACGACCGTGCCGAGCACGATCGGGAGGTTCTCGCGCGGCTTTCCGGTGCGTCTGGCCACCACCAGCGCGCGCGACGGCTCGCCGAGGCGGGCGGGCAGCGTCGAGGACATCAGCACGCCGATGAACGTTCCCTGGGCCGCGTCGGACAGCCGGATCGCGCGAGCGCGGCAGCGCGGCTTTGAGGATCGCGTGCCAGGAGACGGCGCGGAGCGCCATCGCGCCGCACATGATCGCGAGGCCGAGCAGCACGAGCGTCGGGCTCGCGGTGATCAGCGCCGAGGCGATGTTGGTCAGGCCGATCTTCTGGAGCGCGAGGAACGCGAGCACGGCGCCGCCGATCGAGACGGTGGCGAGGCCGACGCGGCGGGCGATGCCGAGCGCCTTGCTGTGCCGTCTGCGGTCCGGTCAGCTTCGGCTCGAGGCTGGCCAGCCGCTGCGGCGGGACCCGCGGCTTCAGGTCGGCGGCGCGCGCGCCCACCCGAACCGCGGCGCGCTGAAGCGACGGTCGCCGGCTCGGGCGTGGCGATCGCCGCCTCATAGGCCTCCATCACCTGGGCGGCGACCCGCGGCCACGCGAACCGCTCGGCGCCGAGCGCGGCGGCGCGCGCCATCTGCGCCCGGCGGATCGGCTCCTCGTATAGATCGCGGAGCGCCTCGGCCAGCGTCTGGGCGTCGCCGCGCGGCACGAGCACGCCGTCGACGCCGTCGCGCACGACGTCGCGATAGCCGGCGATGTCCGATGCGATCACCGGCGTGCCGGCCGCGAACGCCTCGGTCAGCACCATGCCGAAGCTCTCGCCCCCGAGGGACGGGGCGCACAGCACGTCGCCGGCCTCGAGCTCGAGGCGCTTGGTCTCGTCGTCGACCTTGCCGAGCACGCGCACGTCGCGCATATCGAGCATCAGCGGGGACAGTTCCTGCTCGGAGGGGCCGATCACGGTCAGCTCGGTCGGGATGTGCTCGCGCAGCGCCTCGAACGCGCGCAGCAGCATCGGCAGGCCCTTGCGCTCGACCGCCTGGCCGACGAACACGATCTTGAGCTTGTCGCTCTGCGCCCGCAGCGCACCGAGCGCCGCGCGCTCGCTGTCGACGTGGACCCCGTTGGGGATGATCCGTAGTGGCCGCCGAAGAAGCGCTTGGCGGTCCAGGCGGCCGCCTCGGAGACGGCGACCCGGACGTGGAGCCGGTTCAGCATCCGCCGCGCGCCGAGCACGTTCGCGATCCCGTTCGAGATGCGGTTCTCGTTGTAGGTGTGGAAGGTCCCGACCAGCGGGAGCCTGATCCCGTCGGTGACGCACCACGGCGCCACCGGTGCGAGCGGCTCGTGGATGTGGACGACGTCGTAGCCGCCGGTGCGGAGCTCGTGCTGGGCGGTGGCGAGCGCGTACGGGGTGATCGAGACGTTCGAGACGGCCTGGTTGGCCTTCAGCGACAGCGTCCGGCCGAGCGACACCAGGTAGTCGGGCTGTCTGCATGTCCTGCGGGCGGGCACCGCGGTGCAGCACCGACGAGTAGCGGCCGGGCGGGTCGTACGGGGCCAGCACCCGCACGTGATGTCCGTCGGCGATGAAGCGCTCGGCGAGCGCTTCGATATGCCTCGTGACGCCCCCTGGATACGTCCACGAGTATGGCGACAGGATCGCTACTCGCATCTAGACGAATGGTAATGGTTGGGACAGCTGATCATGGGAGCGCGCAGGGCCGCGCGTATCATCAAGTACACCGATGCCGGTTAGACATTTCGTCAAATACACCTTCCTGAAGGTCGATCCTGCCTGGCGTCGGCTCGAGTGGGAGCGGCGCGCGGAGGACAAGCGCGAGTTCATCGCCGCCTGTGAGGACTTCGCCGACGGCCACCTGCTGCGGTCGTTCTCGCTGGTGGGGACGCGTGGCGACGCGGACCTGATGCTGCTGAGCCAGGCCCAGAACCTCGAGCGGATCCACGAGTTCCACGTCGTGCTCTCCCAGAGCGGGTTGATGAAGTGGTGCGAGGTCCCCTACTCGTTCCTGGCGATGACCAAGCCGTCCGAGTACTCCGACGAGTCGCGGCTCGAGGTCCGCCCGGCGCACGGCAAGTACCTGTTCGTCTACCCGTTCGTCAAGACCCGCGCCTGGTACGCGCTGCCGGCCGACGAACGCTGGCGGATCATGCAGGAGCACATCAAGCTCGGGCGCGAGTACCCGTCGGTCGACCTCAACACCAGCTACTCGTTCGGGCTCGACGACCAGGAGTTCGTGGTCGCGTTCGAGACCGACAACCCGGCGGATTTCCTGGATTTGGTGCAGCGCCTGCGGACGACCGAGTCGAGTTCCTACACGCTGCGCGACACCCCGACGTTCACGTGCATCTCGTGCTCGGTGCAGCGGGCCCTCGGGGCACTCGACGGCGCGGCGCTGACCGTGACCGAGGGGGTCTCGGGCTGAGGTTGGCCCGGGGATGATCGCCATCGAGGAGGCGGACCGATGACCGCCACCGATCCAGTCAAGCTCGCGCTCGACTACGACGAGGTCCGCGACGTGACCGTGATCGGCGCCGGCCCGGTCGGGATGTGCACGGCGTTCTGGGCGGGGATGCGTGAGGCGTCCTCGCGCGTGATCGACTCGCTACCGGAGCTCGGCGGGCAGCTGACCACCCTGTATCCGGAGAAGTGGATCTTCGACGTGCCCGGCCATCCGCGCGTGCTCGCGCGTGACCTTGTTGACCTCTTGCGGGTTCAGTCGATCGAGGCCTTCGACGTCCCGGTGCATCTGGGCACGACCGCTTCGAGCATCTCCTGGGAGGGGGTCGGGGAGGACCGCGTCGTGGTGTTGCACACCGACGCCGGCGAGTTGCGCTCGCGCACTGTGATCGTCGCCGGCGGGCACGGGGCGTTCGAGCCCAAGAAGCTGCCGGGCTATGACATGACGCCGTGGGAGGGGCGCGGCGTCCACTACGTCGTCGGCGAGAAGTCGATGTTCGAGGGCAAGCGGGTGATGATCGTCGGTGGCGGCGACTCCGCCGTCGACTGGGTCATCAACCTCCTGGATGTCGCTTCCTCGGTGCATCTGGTGCACCGTCGCGAGGGTTTCCGCGCCCACGAATTGACCGTCGGGCAGGTGCTCGAGGCCGCCGACCGCGGGGACGTCGCTCTGCACGTGCCCTTCCAGATCGGCGAGGTGTCCGGCAACGGGCACGTCGAGCGGGTGCGGCTGTTCAATTCGCAGGATGCAGCGGACGAGATCGAGGTCGAGGTCGACGCGATCCTCCTCCAGCTCGGGTTCAAGACCGCGCTCGGGCCGTTGAAGGACTGGGGGTTCGAGGTCGTCAAGGGCGCGATCGTCGTCGACCAGCTGATGAAGACGTCGCTGGAGCGAGTGTGGGCATGCGGCGACATCGCCACCTTCGACGGCAAGCTCAAGCTGATCGCCACCGGGTTTGCCGAATCGGCGATCGCGGTGGCGCAGGCCGTCCACGAGATCCGGCCCGAGGTCAAGATTCAACCGGCGTACTCCACCAACACGGGCGTTCCCGGGGTCGTTGCCGGCCAGCCGTAAACCGAGAGCGGCCGCGCCGGCTGCGCGGGCGGGATCGCGGGACGCGGCGTCCGGCGAGGCGGCAGCGGCGATCGAAGCCCTGCGCGCAGCCGATCCCGTGATGCGGGCGATCATCGACGAGGTCGGCGCCGATGGCTTGGATGACTTCCGCAGCGGCCTCCCGAACGACAGCTACGCGACGCTGATCCGCGCGATCGCCGGGCAGCAGCTTTCGAACTCGGCCGCCGCCGCGATCTATAACAAGCTGCTCGCGCGGTACGGAGGACGGCCGCCCTCGCCGGCCGAACTGCTCGCCGATGACCCCGAGGAGCTTCGGACCGCGGCCGGCCTCAGCCACGCGAAGGTCCGCTACCTCAGGTCGCTCGCCGAGCACGTGCTCGACGGTTCGCTCGAGCTCGACCGCCTCGACGACCTCCCCGACGACGAGGTGATCGCCGAACTCGTGGCGGTCAAGGGCATCGGCCTCTGGAGCGCACACATGTTCCTGATCATCCACCTGCGGCGCCCGGACGTGCTGCCGGTCGGCGACCTCGGCATCCGCAAGGCGATCATGAGCCGCTACGGGTTGCCGGCGCTGCCCGGGCCGGCCGAGATCACGGAGATCGGCGAGCGGTGGCGACCGTACCGGACGCTCGCGTCCTTGTTCCTGTGGCGTTCGCTGTACGAGACGCCTGTGTGAGCGGTGGCGGTAGCGCGGTGGACCTGGGGCCTCGGCCCGGACAACGAACGGCCGGGAACAGCCCGGGTCGCTAGACCGCTGAGACTTCTTCTTCTTCGGCGACCCGGAACGAGGAGCCGCAGCCGCAGGCCGCGATCACGTTCGGGTTCTCGACCTTGAAGCCGGCGCCCTGGAGGCCCTCGACGAAGTCGATCACCGAGCCCTTGACATACGGGAGGCTGGGGCGGTCGACGAGGAGCCGGATGCCCTTGTCCTCGAACACGCTGTCATCGTCACGCTGCTCGTCGAACGCGAGCGCGTACTGGAAGCCTGAGCAGCCTCCCCCGCGCACGCCGACCCGAAGACCGGAGGTGCCGGCGACGGAACTCTGCGAGGAGAGGAACTCTCGGACCTTCTCAGCGCCTTTGTCTGTCAGTGTGATCATTCAAATCCGTATCGGCAGCTTGCTTCATTCAGTATAGCGATGGCATCTCGCTACGCTAATGGCATGGCAGCGACCGATGCACCGGCCACCCCGGCGGAGCTCAAGAACCGGATCGAAACAGGTATCCCGGGTGCGACCGCGGACGTGACCGGCGACGGCCATCACTTCAACGCGATCGTGTCGGCGCCGGCGTTCCAGGGCCTCTCCCGGATCGCCCAGCACCGGCTCGTCTACGACGTGTTCGGGGCAGAGGTCGGGGACCGCATCCACGCCCTGTCAATCCAAACTAAGACCTTGGAAACGGAGAACAGCGCATGAGCGACGATCAGACCCCCCAGATCCGCGAGGCAATCGAGAGCGCGATCTCGGAGAACCCCGTGATCCTGTTCATGAAGGGCACTCCCGACCAGCCGATGTGCGGATTTTCGGCCCGCACGGTGGCGATCCTGCAGCATGTCGGGACGCCGTTCGCGGCCGTCAACATCCTTCCCGACCCGCGGATCCGCCAGGAGCTTTCGACGGTGTCGAACTGGCCGACGATCCCGCAGCTGTTCATCGACGGCGAGTTCGTCGGCGGCTGCGACATCGTCACCGAGATGTACGAATCGGGTGAGCTGCAGACCGCGCTCGGGCTCGAGCAGGACGGCGCCACCGATGAGCCGGCGCCCGAGGCGGCCGCGCACGAGCCCGCGCCGCTCACGATCGAGAACCGCCTATAACCCGCTAGCGCTTCTCCACGGAGAACAGCAGCGTCGTCCGGCCCGTGATCAGTAGTTTCGGGTCGCGGAACACGCGCCGCTTGCCGTGTCCGGGCGCGCTCGCGTAGAGACCGTCGTAGCTCGGGATCGACGCGATCGCTGCGCGTAGCTCGGGCAGCGAGGTGATCGGCGACGGGCCGCTTTCGCCTACCGACGCACCAGACGACGAGCCGCCCGGAGTCAGGGCGACGACGAGCGCCGAGGACAGGCCGCCCGACGTCGCCGGCGCCGGCGCGGCGGGGCCGTGGATCGTCACCGCGAGCCGGCCGCTCGCGCCGCGGGGGATCCGCAACCGGAAAGACAGCGTCCGGCGCCGCCCCCGGTAGACCCGCACGACCAGCCGGACCCTGACCGTATTCCCGGCCTTGACCCGAGACGGCGCGTGCGCGGCCAGGATGCTCGCCATCGCGAGGCCGCGCGAGGCCTCGAGATTCGCGACCACGTGCGTGACATGCAGCGCGGCGAAGTCGATCAGTTCGAAGTCCGCGAACGCGGCCGAGACGTCGTTCGAGGCCGCGCTGGCGAGCTCCGGCGGCGTCTCGCCCTCGTCGCCGGCGGTCCCGGTGCCGACGTATCGGTTGCAGAACCCGAGCGGCTGCGAGGTCTCGCGCAGATAGATCTTCAGGCACATGTTCCCCGACTCGTCGGCCGGCGGCCCGTCGTAGATCTGCGTGGCCGCCTGCGCCACCTCGAGCGGCGCGATCGTGTCAACCAGCGAGCTGCCGAGCGGCAGGCCGATGTCGGTCTCGTCGGCGACCTGGGTATCGAGCGACAGCGACTGACCGGTGTCGCGATCGTTGACCGTGACGTCGACCGGAACCGTCGGCGGCGGCGCCCCGACCTCGCCGATCACCGCATTCGGCGTGTCGCTCGAGAGCGTGCCCTCGGTGTGTCCGGGCGCCGCCAGCTTGTAGCTCGGTTGCTCGGTCGGGTCGGGGTTGTTGACCACGTAGTAGACGTAGGCGTCCTGGAGCAGCAGCGAGCGCCGGCCGGCGCCGTCGAGCTCGTGCCCGAACGCGTACACGGTCGGCCCGTCGACGTAGGTGACGGTGCCGACCGCCCCCATCGGCACGTCGCCCGGACGAGTAGCTGGCGCTCACCGACGCGCCGGGCACGAGTGGCTGCACGGGGAAGTTCGTGGACCTGGCCGCCGGTCGGCGCGGCCAGGATCATCCGTCCGGCGCGCTCGCCGGCGCGCTGGACGATGCCGAATATCGCCGGCGACAGCCCTCCGACGGTCAGCGGCGCGACGCAGCGGCGTGGGCTTGACGGCCAGCCGCGGCGTGTCCGGGGGCGGCTGGACGGGCTCGCCGAGCATCTGCTCGATCGGCGTCACCAGCACGACGTTGTTTCCGTACTGGCCGATCCCCTCGGAGATCGCGCCGGCGTTCTCCATCGTCCCGATCGAGTCTGGGCAGTACACCGGACGAACCCGAGAACCCCTCGGCGACGCCGGTCGTGTCGACCGCCGGTCCCGACACCTGCACGAGGATCCGCGGCCCCTCGCCCGGCGCCTGCACGATGTCGATCACCTGGACGTTGAACGACGTGATCGTCGTCCCCTGGATCACGGTCTCGCCCGGTGCAGTTCATCCCCGGCTGGACCTGGGACAGCGGCATGATCGGCCCGCCGGCCTGGGCGAGCGCGGCAAGCTCGCCGGGAGCAACAGCCCCAGAAGCACGAACAGGATCAGAAGTCGAAGGTGAATCACGAGCCCCTTTCAGGCCCATCCGCGGCCCCGCGCGGCGCGGACAGCATACCCCGCGGACGGCGGGATAGCATCGGCTCATGGTCGCCACTCGGGCCAAATCCGTGAGCGTCGTCGCGATGCGCTTCGACGGTGACACGCTGTGGGCGATCGACCAGACCGAGCTCCCCTGGCTCGAGCGTCAACTCGAGCTCCGGACCGCCGAGGACGTCGCCGGCGCGATCCGACGCCTCGCGATCAGGGGCGCGCCGCTGATTGGCGTCGCCGGCGCGTACGGCGTTGTCGTCGAGCTCGCCCGCAACCCATCGGTAGAGACGCTCGAGCGAGCCTGCGAACTGCTCCGGACGCTCGACCGACCGCGGTCAACCTGGCCTGGGCGGTCGACCGCGTCGGCACGGCCGTCCGCGGCGACAGCCGACCGGCCACCGGCAACGACAGCCGACCGGCCGTCGATCTCGTAAGCACCGCGTTGGAAGAGGCCCGGCGGATCCACGCCGAGGAGGAGGCCGCGAGCGACGCGATCGCGACCCACGGCGCCGAGCTGCTGGCCGGCGCCCGGCGGATCATGACCCATTGCAACACGGGCGCGCTCGCCGCGCCCGGCCGCGGGACGGCGCTCGCCGTGATCGCCGAGCTCGCCGACCGCGGATCGCTCCAGACGTCCTCGCCACCGAGTCTCGGCCGCTGCTCCAGGGCGCGCGGCTCACGGCCTGGGAACTTGCCCGCCTGAACATCCCGCACGAGCTGATCGTGGACTCGGCCGCGGCGGGGCTGATCGCCGCCGGCGGCGGTCGACGCGGTGATCGTCGGGTGCGACCGGGTGGCGGCCAACGGCGATGTCGCCAACAAGGTCGGCACGTACGGGCTGGCGCTCGCCGCGCGGGCCGCCGGCATCCCGTTCGTCGTCGCCGGCCCGACATCCACGGTCGACCTCGCCACCCCGACCGGCCGCGACATAACGATCGAAGACCGCGATCCCGACGAGGTGCGAATGGCCGCCGGCCATCGCCTGACCCTGCCGGACACGCCGTGCCGTAACCCGGCCTTCGATGTCACGCCGGCGCCGCTGATCAGCGCGCTCGTCACGGAGCGCGGTGTGATCCGCTCCCCCGACGCGGAGTCGCTCGCGTCGCTCGCGCCCCGATGAGGGTGGCGCGGTCGTTCGCCCCGGGCGACGTCCGGATCGAGGAGGCGCCCGACCCCGAGCCGGGCGCCGGCGAGATCGTGTGCGACGTCCTCGCGTGCGGCGTGTGCGGTTCGGACGTGACCGACTGGTACATCGCGCCGCGCCTGCCCGCGGTGCTCGGACACGAGCTCGTCGGCACGGTCCGCGCGCTCGGCGACGGGGTCGGCGCGCCGGCGCTCGGCGCCCGCGTGGTCATCCATCACCACGCTCCGTGTGGCGAGTGCCGCCGTTGCCGGCGCGGCCACGAGACGCTGTGCGAGCGGTTCCGCGCGACGCGGCTCGACCCCGGTGGGTTCGCCGAGCGCGTGCGCATCAGCCAGGACCTGGTCGCGGAGCTGCTCGAGCTGCCCGACGACCTCGATCCGATCACGGCGACGTTCATCGAGCCGCTGGCGTGCGTGCTGCGCGCCCAGGACCGGGCCCGGCTTCGCGCCGGCGATTCGCTGCTCGTGGTCGGCGCCGGCGTCAACGGCCTGCTCCAGATCGCCGCCGCCGCACGCTCGCGGGGTCGAGGCCGTGTGGGTGCGCGAACCGCGAGCAGGAGCGCCTCGAGCGAGCCGAGGCATGGGGCGCCGAGCACCACGGCAACGAGCTCGTCGACGTCGCGATCGTGTGCACGCCCAAGCCCGAGGCGATCGCAGCAGCCGCCGCCGCGGTGGCGCCCGGCGGCACGCTCTGCCTGTATGCGCCGCCGGACCCGGGCGAGCCTCCGCACTTCGACGCCACCGCGCTGTACCTCCGCGAGATAACCGTCAGCGCGAGCTACTCGGCCGGACCCGGCGACATGCGGGCGGCGCTCGAGCTGATCGCGAGCGGACGGATCGACCCCCGCAAGCTGGTCTCGCACCGGCTGCCGCTCGAGCAGACCGGCCGTGCGCTCGACCTCCAGCGCCGGAAGGAGGGATTGAAGGTCGTGGTGGAGCCGTGAGGGCCGCGATTCTGCACGGCTCCGAAGACCTGCGTGTCGAAGAGGTCCCCGAGCCCGAGGGCGACGTGATCGTCGAGGTGCACGCGGCGACGACCTGCGGCACCGACGTGAAGATGTGGCGCTATGGGCACCGGGCGCTCGGGCCGTACCCGTGCGCGTTCGGCCACGAGACCGCCGGCGTGCGCGTCGACAGCGGCGAGCGCGTGCTCGTGTCCGACTCGGTGGCGTGCGGGACCTGCGGCCCGTGCCGCGCGGGCCGCGCGCAGATCTGCCGGGCGCCCACCTGGGTGCTCGGCGGCTTCGCCGAGCGGATCGCGGCGCCGGCGCAGGCGCTCCACCCGATCCCGGACGGACTTCCCGCGGAGGCGGCGGCGATGGCCGAGCCGTTCGCGGCCGCCGTTCACGCGGTGGCGCGCGGAAGCGACGCCGGCGACGTGGGCATCCTCGGAGGCGGTCCGATGGGCCTGATGCTGACCGCGCTGCTGGTCGCCGCAGGGACGGTCGGTGACGCTCGCCGACCCCCATCCCGAGCGCCGCCGACAGGCCACCGACCTGGGTGCGCGTGCCACCGACCAACTCGACGACCAGCACGACCTCGTGTTCGAGGCCGTCGGCCGCCCCGAGACTTGGCGCGCCGCCACCGCCGCGGCCGCGCCCGGTGGCGTCGTGGTCCTCGTCGGCGGGTGTCCGAGCGGAACCGACATCACGCTGCCGAGCGGCCCGCTCCACTACGAGGAGCTCGAGCTGCGCGGGACGTTCCACCACGCGCCGGACGAGGTCGACCGCGCGCTCGCCGTGCTCGCCGCCGACGACCGCCTGTGGCAAACGCTCCGAGGCCCGACGATCCCGCTCGAGCGGCTCCCGGCCGCGCTCGCCACCCCTACTGGTGGGCCGGCGAGGAAGTGGGTGGTGGATCCTCGGATCTGACGCGGCGGAACTCGAGGTGCTCGACGATCCGGCGCGAGTCGCAGATCGCCTCGCCGTCGATCACCAGCACCGGCACCCGCCGCTGACCGGTCAGCGCCACGACCTCGGGCCGGCGCGAGCGCCGCTGCGGGACGGCGACCTGGTCGAACTGGATCCCCTCGCGCGCGAGCGCGCGCGCCACCTTGCCGCACGGACACAGCCAGTTCGTCGGGGTCGTGCAGCGGTACAGCGTCGCCACTATCTCCACCCCAGCGGCGAGCGGCGGGCGAACGCGCCGGCCACCCGCAGCGCGATCGGCTGACGCGACCCGGGCGACGACAGCCGCTCGCCCTCGCGCTCGCGATACCACGCGATCGTCTCCTCGAGGCAGTCCTCGTGCGGCGACGGCCGCCAGCCGAGCTCGCGCTTGGCCCTGGCGCTCGAGAACGCCCAGTTGAGGGACGCCGCCCGGATCTCCGAGGGCAGCGGTATCCGCCGGCCGAGGACGGGCTGCGCCGTGCGAGCGATGAGCAGCGCGGCGTGCATCGGCAGCTTCAGCGGCGGCGGCTCGACTCCGGACAGCCGCCCGAGATCCGTGAACAGGCGATCGAGCGTGAAGTTCCGGTTGCCGAGGATGTAGCGCTGGCCCGGCACCCCGCGCTCGTCGGCGAGCAGGTGTCCACGGGCGACGTCGCCGACGCCGACGACGTTGAGCGTGCCGTCGACGTAAACGTGAATCTCGCGGCGAAGGAACCGCCGAACGAGCACCGTCGACGAGCGCCCCGGGTCACCGGCGCCCAGGACGTGCGCCGGGTTGACGATCACGACCGGGAGCCCTCGGTCGAACAACCCGAGCGCCGTGAGCTCGGCCTCGTGCTTGGAGTCGACGTACGGGATCCCGTACCGCGCCGCGTCCCAGACGCTCCGCTCGTTGGCGGTCGAGCCCTTAGCGGCCGGCCCGATCGCCGCTGCCGAGGAGGTGTAGACGACCCGCTCGACGCCGGCACGCAGCGCCTCCTCGAGCACGATCCGGGTCCCCTCGACGTTCAGCGCGAATGCCCGCTCGCGGGGCAGCCGCAGGTTCGTCGTGCCGGCGGTGTGGAATACACGCTCGACGTCGCGCATCGCCCGCCTGATGGCACGCCGGTCGCGCACGTCGGCGCGGATCGTGCTCACCCCGAGCCGCTCGAGCTCGGCGACCTTCGAGCGCGGGCGCACCGTCGCGCGCACCTCATCGCCGCGCTCGACCAGGAGCCGGGTGACGTGCGAGCCGAGGAAGCCGGTCGCGCCGGTTACGAGCGTGCGGGGCAGATCAAGATCCTTGTACCCGTGGTCCCGGTCCCGGCCGTACGGTAGCGGTGCGCCCGACGGTCAGCGACCGAGCTGCCGGCGCCGGCCGCGGCCGAACGCGAGCGCGCCGAGCGCCGCGATCCCGCCACCGAGCACGAACCCGGCGACCCCGGCCCCGATCAGGACCTCTCGCTGGTGCCGGCGGATCTGCCCTCGCCAGTCGGTGAGGTCGGTCACCTCCGCGCGGAGCTTCTCGAGCGAAGAGCCGAGCTCCTGGCGGTTCTGCTCGATCGAGGCCCGGATCTGCTCGGGCGTGCGCGCCGGGGCCGGCATCAGCTTCCGATCTCGGTTCTGGACGAGACCGTGTCGCGAATCAGCTTGGCCTCGTCGATGGCCATCGTCGGGGCCGGCGGCGCCCCGGCTTTCAGCTTGGTCCAGGCGAACAGGAACGACGCGATCGTGAGGATCGCGAGCACGCCGAACACGATCAGGAAGCCCTCCCAGATGCTCCCGGCGCCGGGGACGAGGACCGCGTTGAGGGCCCACGCCAAGGCTTCGAGCCCGATAAAGATCGCAAACACCCCGAACACCGCGCCCGCGAGGACCGCCACCGTCCCCCGCAGCAGGCTCTTGGCCTTGATCGTCACCTCGGCCTTGGCGAGCTCGATCTCCTCCCGGACCAGGTTGCTGACCCGGTCGGAGACCTCGCCGACCGCGTTCACGAGGTTGTCGGGTCTACCGTTGTCAGCGGGCAAGGCGCTTCAGGATCATGGCGACCACGAGACCGCCGGCGAAAGCAGCGCCGATCGCCACCTCCGGACGATCGTCGGCGAGCGCGGCAGCTCGAGCCTGCAGGGGGATGCTGTCGGTCACGCCGGTTGAGGCGGCCGCAGTGGGCTGCGTGGTCGAGGTCTCGATGTCTTCGGTCACTCGGGCGGGTCCTCGCCGAACACGCGCGTCCAGATGATCGCGGACAGGCGCGTCGACAGGAGCGTTGCGAGCGCGCCGGTTCCGGCGAGCAGGCCCGTCCAAAGCAATCGTTTGACCAGGGGGCTCTCAGTCATCGAACGGATTCAATCAGACATCGAGGCGTCGCTCGCGGAAGCTTTCGAGGCCACGCCGAGCGGGACCACGGTCGAGTCCCGCTCGAGCCCGCGGCAGATCGTCTCGACGATCATGCTCTTGGCGCCCTCGAGCTCGTCGTCACCCACGGCGTCGCGGTCGAAGATCCAGCGAGTCAGCACCTGCTCGATCGACCCGTAGAACGCGAGCGCCGCGAACTCCGGCGTGATCTCCAAGCGGAAGATGCCGTCGGCCTGGGCGCGCTCGACGATCGCGGCGATCTGCGCGTACGCCTCGCGGATCTTGGCCAGATGGGTGCGGCCGAAGGTGTTGGCCGCGCGGGTGACCTCGACCACGATCACCTTCATCAGGTCGGGCTCGTAGCGGTAGGAGTCGACGATGAACCCGGCGATCGCCGCTAGCTTGTCGCGCGGCGAGCGCTCGGACCGATCGGTCTCGGCGATCGCCGCGAGCATCACGTTCCACCGCTCGAGGAACAGCGTGTCGAGGATCTCGTCCTTGGAGGAGAAGTAGTGATAGACGAGCCCGTACGCGACCCCCGCCTCGTCGGCGATGTCCGACACGCGGCACGTGTGAAAGCCCTGGCGCGCGAACACCCGCATCGCCGCGTCGAGGATCACCCGGCGCTTGTCGGCGGCGGCGGTGCCTGAGGCTGCCATCAGACGTTCCAGCCGTAGACGTCGGGCCGGCGGTGGGTGAGCGCCGGGATCCGCTTCCTGACGCTCTCGAGCGTGTCGAAGTCCAGATCGGCCACGATCGCGGTCTCGACATCAGGAGCGGAGGCGAGCACGAGGCCCCACGGGTCGACGATCAGCGATCGCCCGCCGGCGCGATGGCCGGGCGGGTGAGCGCCGATCTGGTTGGGCGCGATCACGAAGCACTGGTTCTCGATCGCGCGGGCTCGCAGCAGCACCTCCCAGTGGTCCCGCGTGGTCGCGAGCGTGAACGCCGCAGGAACGAGAAGCACGCGCGCCCCGCGCATCGCGAGCATCCGATACAGCTCGGGAAAGCGGACGTCGTAGCAAATGCTCATCCCCAGCCCAACGCCGCCGGGCAGCTCCGAGACCACGACCTCGTCGCCCGCATCCTCGTGGGCGGACTCGGCGTAGACGTCCCCGTCGACCTCGACGTCGAACATGTGGAGCTTGCGGTAGACGGCCCGCACCTCACCGTCGGCCCCGACGTGGACGCTCGTGTTCGCCGCCTTCTCCCGTCCTTCGACGCGCTCGACGATCGAGCCCGCGACGAGATCGATCCCGAGCTCCCGCGCGGTCGACCGCGCCCACGAGATGCACCGCCCGTCGAGCGGCTCCGCTCCGGCGGTCATCTGCTCGTCGGTCCCGAGCACGCTCCATTTCTCGGGGAGCACGACCAGCTCGGCGCCGAGCGCGACGGCGTGGCGAACAAGCCGGTCCGCGGTCTCGAGATTCCGGTCCGTGTCCTCTGTGGCGTTAAGCTGAACGGCGCCGACGCGCACGGCGGGGTGGGTGCGATCCAAGTTCGATTGACCAGTCAGTCAGGCCCGTCAGTGTAACTCACTGAGCCGCGCTGCCGGCGCAGTGCCGCGAGCAGCAGCTTCGAGTGCATCGCGCCGACCAGCTCGCGCAACGGCTCCGCCCCCGAGGAGATGATCTGGACCGCGCGGTCGACGTCGACCTTGCCGGCGAGCCGGTCGAGCAGTACCCGCACCTCCTCCTCCACCAGCGGCTCGAGCGCCTCGCGGTAGCGAAGCGTGTCGTACACGGTGAACCCGATCGCCTCCTCGTATCCGCCCGCGCGAAACCGCGAGATCGCCGCGATGATCGCGACGTCGTCGTGGTCGTAGCCGCGCCCGCCCGGGGCGAGCACGCCGAGCTGCTCGAGCCGGTCGAGTACGTTCTGCGGGAGGTCGTACGTCTCGCGCGCCTTCGCCCGGGAGATCCGCCCGGTCTCGCGCGCCTCGATCGCGCGGTCGAGGATCCGGTCCTCGAGCTCGATCATCCGCGCGGCCCGTTCGGGATCTGACCCGATCAGCTCGCGGATCACCCGCAACGGCATGAACCGCTCCTCCTGGAGGCGCTTGATCAGCTGGATCCGCTCGACGAACTTCGGCGGGTAGTAGGCCATGTTCCGCGAGGTGCGAACGACCTCGTCCTCGGAGCCGAGCAACCCCTCCCGCAGGTAGTGCTTGATCGTGCCGGCGCTGACGCCCGAGCGCTCGGCCAGCTCGGAGATCCTCAGAAAGCCGTTCCCGCTGCTGCCGACCATCGCGCCTATGCCATGAACGAGCTCTGCACGGTGTCCGCCGCCGGTCCGCCGACCGCTCCGGACTCGTGCAGGGCATCGATCTCCTCGGGTGAGTAGCCGGCCTCGGCGAGGACGCCGCGGGTGTGCTCGCCCAGACCGGGGCCCGGCGCTCGCACCGGAGCGGCGGGCGTGCGACTCAGCTTGACCGGCACCCCGAGCAACCTCACGGGCCGCTCGACGCCCGGCTGGGCGAGCTCGACCACCATCTCGCGCGCCGCGACCACATCCCCCTCGAGCGCCTCGTCGAGCCCGAGGACCGGCTCCAGGCAGCAATCGTGCTCGGAGGCGAACTCCTCCCACTGCGCCCGGGTGCGCCCGGCGAAGACCTCGCAGACCGCGCGGTGCGCGTCGGAGCCCGGGCGATCGAACGCGTGCTCGAGCAGGTCCTCGCGAGCCACCCCCCGGCAGAACTCGGCCCAGAACTTGGGCTCGAGCGCGCCGAGCGTGACGTAGCCGTCGGCGCACCGGTAAGGGCGGTAGCACACTATCCCGCCGGCGAGCCGTAGCTCGCCGCGGCGCGGAACGCTCCCGTCAGCGAGCATCTCGCCGGCGAGCATCGCCAGGAACGACAGCGAGCCGTCGAACATCGAGCAGTCGACCAGCTGTCCCTCGCCCGAGCGCGCGCGCTCCTGGAGCGCGATCAGGATCCCGGCGACGGCCATCATCGCGCCCCCGCCCAGATCCGCGATCTGCGCTGCCGCCGGTATCGGCGGTCCGCCGGCCTCGCCGGTCAGCCCGAGGATCCCGTTCAGGCCGAGGTAGTTCATGTCGTGGCCCGGCCGGTCGCGGTTCGGCCCGTCCTGGCCGTAGCCGGTGATCGCGCAGTAGACGAGGCCCGGGTTCTCCTGGCGCAGGCGCTCGAAGCCGACCTCGAGGCGGTCCATCACTCCCGGACGGAACGACTCGAGCAGCACGTCGGCGCCGCGGACCAGCCTCAGCAGGACGTCCTTGCCGGCGGCCGTCTTGAGATCGATCCGGATCGAGCGCTTGCCCCGGTTGAGCGACAGGAACAGGGCGCTGCCGGCGCTCGCCTCAGCGCCCTCGTAGTGCGGGGGCGCCCAGCGGACGTAGTCCCCAAGGCCGGTGTCCTCGACCTTGATCACGTCGGCGCCAAAGTCCGCGAGAAACATCGAGCAGAACCCGCCGGGCAGCAGTCGCGTCAGGTCGAGGACCCGCAGGCCTTCGAGCGCGAGCGGCCGGGTCACGCCGCCGACGCCTGCTGCCCGAGGCGCTCGATGCCGAGCAGGGCGCGCGCCTCCGCCACCGTCGCCGGACGGCGACCGGCGTCCTCGGTCATCCGCCGCGCCTTCGCGATCAGATCGCCGTTCGAGCGCGCCATCTCGCCGTCGGGGAGATAGAAGTTGTCCTCGAGCCCGACTCGGATCGAGCCGCCGAGCGTCAGCGCCGCCGCGACCAGCATCCATTGCTCGCGCCCGATCCCGATAACCCCCCAGTGGTGTTCGACTGGGATCCCCGCCCGCCCCTCCGGGACCTGTGCGAGGTTGTCTGCCATCACGGCGAGATTCCGGGCGCTCGCCGGGATACCGCCGACCACGCCCATCACGAAGTCCGCGTGCAGAGGGGCTTCCAGTAGCCCCATGTCGACCAGCGGGGCAAGCGAGCCGACGTGTCCGACGTCGAAGCACTCGTGCTCGGGTTTGATCCCCAGCCGGCGCATCGCCTCGAGCAACTCCACGATCTCGTCGAACGGATTCGTGAACACGAACTTGAACACGAAGTCCTTGCGGCTGCGCGAGTATTTCGCGTAGTTCATCGAGCCCATGTTGAGCGCGGCCACCTCCGGCCGCCCGGCCTCGAGGTAGGCGATCCGCTTCGCCACCGGGACGCCGACTGTGCCGGTCGAGAAGTTGATGATCGCCGCGTCGCCCACGGCGGCGCGGATCGCGGCGCGGATCGCCAGGAAGTCCTCGGCCTCGTAGCTCGGCGCGCCGTCGGGCTTGCGGGCGTGGATGTGGATGTGCACGCCGCCCTCGTCGACGATCCGGCGCGCTTCGGCCCCGTACTCGTCGGGCGTGTACGGGATCGCCGGGCACTGCTCGCGGTTGGCGATCGCCCCGCTTATCGCGCAGGTGATGATGGCAGGGTCCTCGACGCCCATCAGACAGGCACCACGCCGTTTCGCTTCCACGGCCGCTGCACCCGCTTGCCCTCGGACAGCTCGAGCGCCCGGCAGATCGTCTGGCGCGTCTCGCGCGGATCGATCACGTCGTCGATCATGTCGTTGCCGGCCGCGACGTACACATCGATGATCTCGCGGAAGTTCGCGATCAGCTCGGCGCGCTTCGCTACCGGATCCTCGGCCTCCTGGACCTGCTTGCGAAAGATGATCTCGACTGCCCCCTCGGCGCCCATCACGCTGATCTCGGCCGACGGCCACGCGACGATCAGGTCCGGCTCGTAGGCCCGGCCGCACATCACGTAGTAGCCGGCGCCGTAGGCCTTGCGCAGCACGACCGTGACCTTTGGGACGGTGGCGTTCGCGGTCGCATAGAGCATCTTGGCGCCGTGGCGGATGATCCCCGCCTGTTCGACCTTGGTCCCGACCATGAACCCGGGGACGTCCATCAGGTACACGAGCGGTAGGCCGTACGCGTTGCAGAGGTTGATGAACCGGGCCGCCTTGTCGGCGGAGTCGATGTCGAGAATCCCGCCGAGCTGCTTGGGCTGGTTGGCGACGATCCCCGCGGGACGGCCCCCGAACCGTGCCAGGCAGGTGATGATCGTCTTCGCGAACTGGGGCTTGAGGTCGAAGTAGGCACCGTCGTCGACGATCCGGCTGATCACCTCGTACATGTCGTATGGCTTCCGATTCGACTCCGGGAGAACGTCGAGCAACTCGTCGTCCGCGCGATCGATGGGATCGCCGGTCGGCGTGATCGGTGGGGGTTGCTCGCAGTTCTGAGGGAAGTAGCTCAGGTACCGCTTGATCGCGTCGATGCATGCCTCATCGGATTCGACCTCGAGGTCTCCCACGCCCGACTTCCGGCAGTGCACGCGCGAGCCGCCGAGCTCCTCCTGGGTGACGTCCTCGCCGACGGCGGCGCGGACAAGGTGTGGCCCGGCCAGCGCCATCGAGCCCCGCCCCCGAACCATCGGGACGAAGTCGGCCAGCCCGGGGATGTAGGCGGTGCCGGCGGCGCACGGCCCCATCAGCGCCGCGACCTGCGGGATCACCCCGGAGTTGACCACCTCCTCGCGGAACAGATGCCCGCTGCCCGCGAACAGGGACCCGACCGCCTCCTGGATCCGGGCGCCGGCGGAGTCGAGCAGCCAGATCAGCGGGATCCGCTTCGTGAGCGCGAGCTCGCGGAGCCGGGCCACCTTGAGCTCGCCGGTCATTCCCATCGACCCCGCCATCACCGTGAAGTCGTAGGCGGCGACGGCCGCCAGCCGGCCGTCGATCTTGCCGTAGCCGGTGACGACGCCGTCCGCGGGCGCTTCCCGGCCGTCCATCGCGCGCTGGGAGAAATGTGGCCGGCCGTGGATACCGAGCTCGACGAACGTGCCCGGGTCGATCAGCAGCTCGACGCGCTCGCGCGCGGTCAGCTTGTCCTTCGCGTGCTGAGCGGCGATCTTCTCGGGGCCGCCGCCGAGCTTGATCCGCTCGCGGCGCTCGCGCAGATCTTCGGCCAGCGGGCGGAGGAGGCTCGTCGGCGCGTCGGTGGTCATCGGCCCTTCCATTCTGGCTCGCGCTTCTCGAAGAACGCCCGCACGCCCTCCTGGATGTCCTCGGTCGACAACGCGATCGTGAGCTGCGAGCGCAGGAAGTCGAGCGCGTCGAGGAATGCCATGTCCTGCTGGCGGAACATCGCGTCCTTCCCGAGCCGCATCAGCACGCGGCGACTTGCCGGCCAGCTTCTCGGCCCACTCGCGGACTCCGGCCTCGAACTCCGCCGGCGCGAACACCCGGTTGACGATCCCGACCCGCTCCGCCTCGGCGGCGGAGATCTGCTCGCCGAGCAGCAGCAGTTCGTTGGTCTTCTTACGCGGGACGTTGCGGTAGATCAACGCCATGATCATGAACGGGAATACCCCGACGTTGATCTCGGGCGTGCCAAACCGCACCCCGTCGCGCGCGAGGACCAAGTCGCACGCGAGCGCGATCCCGAGTGCGCCGGCGAGGACGTGCCCGTTGGCGGCGCAGATCGTCGGCTTGCCGAGCTCCCCCATCACCCGGAACAGGCGCGGGAAGCGCGCCGTCCCGAGATGTTTCTCGACGAGCGTGGTCTCGCCGGCGAACCCGCCGAGGTTCGCGCCGGCGGAGAAGATGCGCTCGTGCGTCGAGGTCAGGACCACGCAGCGGACGACGGCGTCGTCGCGGGCCGTCTCGAACGCCGCGGTCAGCTCGTCGAGCAGCTCGTCCGAGAGGGCATTGCGGGTCTCGGGCTGGTCGAGTGAGATGGTGGCGACACCAGCGTCCGAGACCTCGTAGCGAAGGGTGGCGTAGGGCATGGCGCGGAAGCGTACGACCTCGCACGCATCGAAAGTAGAAAGCTCTACTGTTTACTCCGAGCGAAGGCTACGGTAGCGTCCGGGGGCATGGCCACCGCAGACGTTCTCAAGCCCGACTTCGCCTCCAGGCGCAGACACTTCATCTTCACCGACGACCACGAGCAGCTGCGCGACTCGATCCGCCGGTTCGTGATCAAGGAGCTCCAGCCCCACGCCGAGGAGTGGGAGGAGACGACGTTCCCCGACTGGGTGTTTGAGCGGCTCGGAGAGCTCGGCTTCCTCGGGCTGGACAAGCCAGTCGAGTACGGCGGGCAGGGCGGCGACTACTACACCGCGCTCGTCCTCGCCGAGGAGCTCGTGCACGCCCACTGTGGTGGCCTCGGGATGGGCGTGGCGGTTCAGACCGACATGACGATCCCCCCGATCCTCGCGTTCGGCACCGAGGAGCAGAAGCAGGCGTGGGCCGCGCCGGCGATCGCCGGCAAGAAGATCCTGTGCCTCGGGATCACCGAGCCCGACGCCGGCTCCGACGTGGCCGGGATCAAGACGCGCGCGGTCAGGGACGGCGACGAATACGTGATCAACGGGTCCAAGACGTTCATCACGAACGGTCACCGGGCACACGCGATCGTGCTCGTGACCAAGACCGACGCGGACGCCAAATACGACGGATTCACGCTGTTCCTCGTGCCGATGGACTCGCCGGGCGTGATCCGCGAGAAGCGGCTGCAGAAGCTCGGAATGCACGCGTCCGACACCGCGCTGCTCGCCTTCCAGGACGTGCGCGTGCCGGCCTCGGCGGTGCTCGGCCAGGTCGGGAAGGGCTTCTACCACATCATGTGGGAACTCCAGGGCGAGCGACTTATCGGCGCCGCGGGCTCGGTCGCCGGCGCCCAGCAAGTATTCGACCGCACGCTCGAATACGCCAAGCAGCGCACCGCGTTCGGCCGGCCGATCGGACGCTTCCAGGCGATCCGGCACAAGATCGCTGAGATGGCGACCAAGATCGAGACCGCCCGCCAGATGGTCTACACGACGGCGTGGCGCTTCCAGAACGGCGAGTACCCCGTACGCGAGATCACGATGGCGAAGCTCTACGCCGCCCGCATCGCGGTCGAGGTGGCCGATGAGTGCATCCAGATCCACGGCGGGAACGGCTACATGAAGGAGTACGGGATCGAGCGCTCCTGGCGTGACCTGCGCCTGAACCGGATCGGCGCCGGCAGCGACGAGATCATGCTCGAGGTAATCGGACGTTCTTACGGTCTGTAGACGAATGAACGATGGTCGCCGGCGCTGGCGGCAGGACGCACTCATTCGCTGAGCACGGACATGGGGACACCGTGCACGAGCCCCACCACGACGAAGGCCGCCGGCGAACGAGAGGCGCCGGCACCGCCCCCGGGAACGAGTAAGCCCGCCCCGCACACCAGGTGCGAGGCGGGCTTATTTCGTGGTTGAATTGATGATGGGTGGACGGCAGAGCCGCCCGACGCTCACGCGCCGGCGCTGGCTATCACGCCTTGGACATGTGAGGGTCGATGTACACGTCGTCGATCTGCGAGGACCCGGTGATCGCGGTGAAGCGAAGGGCGACCTGCGGCGTCTGTCCAGTGAGCAGACCGTTGACGATGCCCTGCACGAACGACAACGTGAGCATCTGCGCCGACGGGGCCCAGTTCGGGCTCAGCAGGACGGTGCCGATTGGTATCGCCACCGGCCCGAGGAGCGGCTCCTTGTAGACGATCGACACCGCGACGATCGATAGCAGACCGTTGTTGCGGCCGAAGAAGCGGAACGTCGGGTAGGCGGCGTCGGCGCACGTATAGGGCGACTGCACGCTGCCGCCGGCCGGCAGGTACATCGACGACTTCCCGACCGATCCGGTGGCGCCGAACGGCTCGCTGCCGGCCACCCGGGTGGCGCCGCCGCTCAGCGTCCAGCCCGCCAGGCTTCCCTCGAAGTCACCACCCGGAACGAGCTTGTAGGAGTTCGTATCAGTCCACGGCGCGAACGGCTCGGTGAGCGTGGCTTTGTCGCACGGGTCGGTGTTGATCAAGCCCGCCGCCCGTGCGGACGCGGCGGGAACAAGGACAAGCGTCAGAGCACCGACCAGACCCCCGAGAAACAGGCGGTGGCGAGACCGAACGATGGACGCAAGCAAACTGGACACGTACAGCCCTCCGTGGCTTAGTGGCAACCGAGCTATCTCATGGACGTGAGACCTCTGGCTTTGCGTCCCCGGCTCGCGCCAGGTTTGCCTTTTCAGTTTTGGGTTACGCGTAGCTGATCGGCCCTCCCGATCGCCCTTCGGAGCGCTCCACGCGAACCTGGACACGTGTACGAGGAATGGAGGGCTTTTTAGATGAATAGCTAAGGGCGGCGCCGGGTCGGACCCGATAACACGGTCGATATGTCCTTGGATCCGAGCTTGGCCGAACAGGAGCTGCTCGCGGACACCGCCGAGCGCGCGGCCTCGCGCATGTCCAGCCGGGATCTCCTGGCCGGCGGGCTGACCGCCTCCGCGTTCGCGCTGGCGGTGGCGGGCCTGTGGCTGATCCGTCCGCCGCACGGATTCGCGACGCTGCCCGCGCTCGCGTGCTTCGTCGTCCTCGTGCTCGCGATGCTCGTTGTCCTTCGACACGCCGTTCGGCGAGGCGCCGGCAACCCAGCTCGGTTTCGTGCCGCTGCTGTTCGCACTGCCGCTCGCGCTCGTCCCGGTCGCCGTCGCACTCGCGATGGCGATCGCGTGGTTGCCCGACATCAGGGCCGGCGAGGTGCGTCCCGGCCGGCTGCTGCTGATACCGCCGAATTCCTGGTTTGCGATCGGAGCCGTCTCAGTGCTCGCCATGGCCCACGCCGAGCCGTCGCATGCCGGCGCGCCATTGCTGCTCGCGGCCCTCGGCGCTCAGTTCGTCGCGGACTTCATCGTTTCGATCGGTCCGATTCACGACCCTGCGCGGCGCGGGCCTGTCGTCGCTGGTGCGCTCGACGCTGGGTCTATGTGATCGACGCCGCCCTCTCCGGCATCGCGCTGGTCGTGGCCCTGGACGTCCACGACGCTCCGCTCACCGCCCTTTCGCTCGTGCCGCTGCTCGGCCTGCTCGCGTTGTTCGCCCACGAGCGCGGCAAGCGTCTGCAGAGCATGCTCGAGCTATCGAGCGCGTACCGCGGCACCGCGCTAGTGCTCGGCGACGTGATCGAGGCCGACGACGGCTACACGGGCGAGCACTGCAAGAGCGTCGTCAGCCTCGCGCTCGAGCTCGCCGAGGAGCTCGGGCTGAGCCCCGAGCGCCAGCGCAACCTCGAGTTCGCCGCGCTCCTGCACGACGTCGGCAAGATCGCGATCCCCAAGGAGATCATCAACAAGCCCGGCAAGCTCGACCCCCACGAGTGGACGATCATCAAGACCCACACTCTCGAGGGCCAGAAGATGCTCGACCGCGTCGGCGGCTTCATGCGCGAGGTCGGGATCATCGTCCGCTCCCACCACGAGCGCTGGGACGGCGCCGGCTACCCGGACGGCCTCGCCGGCGAGTCGATCCCGCTCGAGGCCCGGATCATCACCTGCTGCGACACCTGGAACGCGATGCGCACCGACCGCCCCTACCGCGAAGGCCCTGTCGCACGACGTCGCGGTCGCGGAGCTCCTCGCCAACGCCGGCGGACAGTTCGACCCGCACGTCGTCGAGACGTTCCTCAAGCTGGTGGCGCCCGCCCGAGCCCGCCGGCGTGGCAGCGGTCAGCGCCGGCGGACCCGTGCGCGCGCCGGCGCAACTCATCGCCGGCCCGGCCGAGATCTAAGGCCCCGGCGCCCGTCCCGCCCCCGCCGGCGCCTTCGCAGCCCATCGCCGGCGACCTCCCCAGCCCGCCGGCGCCGGCACCACGCCCGCCGGCGCCCTCATCCTCCAATTTGAGATGATCTTTGCCGATCCCTGCAGATCTCTGATAATTGCTCGAAACACCGTTTTGCGGTGTAGTTGTGTTAACCTGAATCCGCTCCGGAGGTCTGCCCCCGTTCCGGAGGGTCTGCCCCTCGCTCCGCGGGAGGAGCGCCCGTTGGGGAGTGACGGCACGGCCGCATATCGGAGAGCCGGCTCGGGTGGGTGAAACATGACCGTGACCTTTACAGCAAGTACGGGTGCGAAGCTCCTCGTGTGGCGCGAGGAGGACATGTTCGCCGCGTCGCGGGCGGGCGCGGCCGAGGAGGCCCAGATCTGCCTCGGCATCGACCTGTTCGAGGTCATCGCCGAGCTGGCCGGCCTGGACCTCGACCAGGAGGAGCAGGCGGACGAGGCCACGCGGCTCGCCACCGAGGCACGGCAGCGGTTGTCGTCGCTGCCGACCCAGCAGCGGCGCTGATAAGCGCTTCCGGCGCGCCAGCCGGCGGTCCGGCGGGCTAGGCTTCCGGGCCCGAAGGGAGCGACCCCTTCGATTGTGGGTAACCCTGACCCGTGATGGAGTCCGTCAGAGGACAGCTGCTGGTTAGCCGGTCCGGCACTCCTGGACCCGAATTTCTGGCGCACGGTGGTGCTCATCGTCGAGCACAACGACGAGGGCGCGCTCGGCTTGGTGCTCAACCGCCCGTCCGAGACGAGCGTCGCGCGATGCCGTCCCCGAGCTCGAGACGCTGCTCGATCCTCAGGAGCGACTGTTCATCGGCGGACCCGTCCAGCCCTCGGCCGTGATCGTACTGGCCGAGTTCGAGGAGGCGACCGACGCGGCGTTGCTGGCGTTCGACGACGTCGGCGTCCTCGGCACGAGCTCCGTCGGCCGACGAGCTCACGGCCGGCGTCCGGTCCGGCCGCGCCTTCCTCGGCCACGCCGGCTGGGGCCCCGGTCAGCTCGACGGCGAGCTCGAGCGCGGAGACTGGATCCTCGAGCCCGCGAAGCTCCGCGACGCGTTCTCGACCGACGCGCTGCGCCTCTGGTCGGAGGTCCTGACCCGCAAGGGCGGGAGCTATGCCCTGCTCGCGCGTATGCCGGCCGATCCCTCGATGAACTAGCGCCCCGAGGTCGCCGGCCCGGCCCACGCCGGAGATCCCGGGCGACGCGCTTGCCCGCCACCGCCGGCCCGAGCCGGGACTACGATCCGAGTATCGCGCACGATCACTCACACGTACATCGGGACGCCGACCGGCGCTCGCTGAAGTGGGCGCTGGCGCTGATCCTCGCGTTCATGGTGGTCGAGGTCGTGGCTGGCGTGCTCGCCTCGTCGCTGGCGCTCCTGTCCGACGCCGGTCACATGCTGACCGACGCCGCCGCCCTGGCGCTGTCGATCGCGGCGTCGCGGCTCGCGGCCCGAGGCGCGTACGGGGCGATGACCTTCGGCCTCGGCCGGGCTGAGATCCTGAGCGCCCAGGCCAACGGCCTGACGCTGCTCGTGCTGGCCGGCCTGATCATCTACGGCGCGATCGGCCGCCTCATCTCACCGCCCGCGGTCCACGGCGGCGTGGTGCTGGTAGTCGCGCTCGCCGGCATCCCGCTCAACCTGGTGGCGGCCCGGATTCTCGCGGGCGGTCACGACCAGGAACGGAGCCTCAACATCGAGGGGTCCTACCGACACATCCTCACAGACCTGTACGGGTTCATCGCGACCGCGATCGCCGCCGTGGTGATCCTCGCGACCGGCTTCGACCGCGCCGACGCGATTGCCTCGCTGCTGATCGCCGCACTGATGCTCCAGGCGGCCTACAGCCTGCTGAAGGCCTCGGGGCGCGTGTTCATGGAGGCGGCTCCCGCGGGACTCGATCCAGACGAGATCGGCCGCGCGCTCGCCGCCCAACCGGGAGTGGTCGAGGTCCACGACCTCCATGTGTGGGAGGTCACGTCCGGATTCGCCGCGCTGTCGGCCCACGTCGTCGTCCGGGCCGGCGACGACTGCCACGAGCTTCGTCGCGATCTGCACGATCTGCTCGGAGAGCGGTTCCACATCCACCACACGACGCTCCAGGTCGACCACGAGGCAGGGCCGCTCCAGATCGAGGTCGCGGCCCAGCCGGATCCGGCGCGCGAGCGGCGGTAGACTCGGCGCCGATGTGGATTCATTGCTCAGGCGCGGTTCGATGAAGGTCGTCAAGCCCGGCGCGGACCATGACGTGCCGCGCGGCGTGGTCGGCGGATCGGAGATCTCGCAGGCCACCACCGGCGCGCAGAACATCTACATGGCCGTGTTCCGCGTGCCGCCAGGCGCTCAGTCGCGGCCCCACTACCACGAGAACTGCGAGAGCACTGCGTACATGCTGTCGGGTTCGATGCGCGTTAAGTGGGGCGACCACCTCGAGCAGGAACTAGTGCTCGAGCCACGCGACCTGCTGTACGTCCCGCCGCGCGAGACGCACGTGCTCGAGAACGTGTCGGACACCGAGCCCGCCGAGTACGTGGTCGCGCGCGACTCCCCGCTCGAGGACGCCGTGATCGTCCCCTGGGCCGAGGCGCCCGAGGCGAGCCTCCCCGGCTAGTTCCGCGCTCGGCTCGCGGACGCTTTGCCCTACGCGCGGGGTTCCCGCGCGGGCTCCAGCACCACGAAGTTCCCGTCCTCGAGCACGATCGCGCCGCCGTGGACGAGGAGCCGCTCGGCCTGCGCCGGCCCGCTGAGGAGCGCCGCCTTCGAGAGCGCCTCAGCGTCGATCGCGGTCGGCGCCAGCGCAGTGACCTGGACGATTCCGGTGAACGCCGGCCGACCGCTCGCGGGATCGAGGAGGTGGTGCGCGGGACGGCCGTCGCGGTCCGAGCCAGCTGCGCCGGCCGATGCCGCTCGTGGCGACGCCGCCGCTCCGGACCGCGAACGTGTGGAGCGTCGAGTCGTCGAACGGGCTGGCCACGTGCACCTCGCGCGCCAGCGCGAGCCGGCCACCGAGACGCATGTCACCACCGCAGTCGACGACGAACGCCTCGTAGCCGCTCAGCAGCGACCCGAGCTCGTCGGCGAACACGCCCTTGGCGATGCCGCCGGGATCGATCCGCACGCCCGGCGGCCGCGTGACCGTGCCGAGCGCGCCGGTCGGTCCTCACATGTCGCCAGCTCGCGTCCGGGCGCGGGCGCTCCGGGCGCGCGATCGGGCGCGAGCGCGAGCGCGACTCCGAGCGGCAAGCCCGTCGCCGTCGAAGTGCGAGTCGTAGCCGGCGCGTTCGATTTCCGACAAGAGCGTCGGGTCGACGAGGCCGCCGGTCGCGCGCGCGGCGTTCACCGCGGCCTCGACGACCCGGCGCATCATCGGCGAGACCGGCACGGTCTCCTCGGGGGCGTCGTTCAGCCGGGTCAGCTCGCTGCCAGTCAAAAAGCGCGAGAACTGCCCGTGCCATTCGAGCAGCCGCCGGCGTGCCTGCACCACCGCCGCCCGGGCATCGGCCACGCGAGCGTCGGCCACGACCACCGTGCACCGCGAGCCGAAGCACGCGAACGCCTCGCGCTGCTCGACCGGTAGCTCGATCGTCGCGCTCATGACTGGCTCGTCGTCACGCTGCTGACGGTCCCGCTGCCCGAGTTGCCACTCGAGCTCGTGGTCGTGGTCGAGGTCGTGGCGGTGTCGGACCCCGAGCTCGTGGTCGTCGCCGGCGTCGAGCTCGACGCGACCGTGGCCGCTGAGGAGTGCTTGGCCAGCGCGGGGTCGTTCCCGGACACGAGCACGATCGTGATCAGCAGCCACGAGGCGACGAACAGCGCCACCGCGCCGGCGACGATCCGCCGGCGGATCATCCGAGCGCGCGCGAGCCGCGCACTCCTCATCGCCTGCGCCGCGAGCTCGCGCGTCCTGCGCGTTGTCGTCAGTCATGGTCAGCTACCTCGTTGTCGGTCATGGGACGGGTAAACCGTGGCCGTAGCTTCGACCTCACCCGTAGCAGCCGCGTGAGGAACGGGCTAAGAGGTACGTATGAGCGCTATCGGCGTCGGTGGCGGTCGCCGCGACGACGCACACCGCCCTACGCGAGCGCGAGTACGCAGCCCGTCAGGTACTCCCCCGCCGGCGACACCAGGAAGCAGACGAGCTCGGCCAGCTCGTCGTCGCCGGTCAGAGCGCCGGGCGTGATCGCGACCGCTCCGATCCCGTGCCGCGCCCACTCCACGGACAGCGTCCGCGCCAGGTTCTCGAGCGCGGCGCGTACCGCCGCCGCAAACGAGCCGGCGTCCGGCCGCGGGGCGATCAGCACCACCTTGCCCGCGCCGGCCGGGATCAAGGCGCCCGTGGCGACCGCCCGGACCGCCACCCACGCCTGCTCGAGGCAGTCGCGCAACGGGTCCTGGCCTCCGCCCGCGAACTTCGGCGCGGTGTCGTGGACGAGCGCGTGCAGCGGCGCGGCGCCGGCCGCCCACTCGGTCGCGCGCTCCTCGGAATCGAGCGCCGAATCGAGCTCCTCCACCCGTGCGCCGAGGCCGACCAGCCCGTCGCGAACCGCCGGCGGCGCTCCGCCGGCGAGGGCGACCGCGCGGCCGTCGAGCAGCCCGTGTCGAAGCATTGTCATCGGGAGGGAAAATACGGTGTGACGGGACCTCGGTCGGCCAGTAGCATCGGGACCGGCACCGAGGAAGGAGCGAAGATCCAGATGCTGTCCTACGCACACGGCGCTTGCGCGGATCGACTGCTGGGGGAGACGATCGGGCACAACCTCGCACGGACGATCGCCCGCGTCCCCGACGCCGAGGCGCTCGTCGACTGCGGCCACGGGGTCCGTTACACGTATGCGGAGTTCGGCGAGGCGGTCGATCGGTTGGCCGGCGGGATGGTCGCGGCCGGCCTGCGCAAGGGCGACCGCGTCGGCGTGTGGAGCCCGAACCGCGCCGAGTGGGCCCTGACCCAATACGCGACGGCCCGAGCCGGGGTGATCCTCGTCAATATCAACCCCGCCTACCGCGTCAGCGAACTCCAGTACGCGCTCACGCAATCGGGCTGCCGCTGGATCCTCGCCTCCCAGCGCGTCAAGGACTCCGACTTCGTCGGGATGGTCGACCACGTCCGCCCGCAGGTGCCCGAGCTCGAGCGCGCGATCTTCTTCGACACTCCGGATTGGGAGGAGCTCGCCTCGGGATCCGGCTACACGGGCGACCTCGAGGCTCTCGGCGACGAGCTCGACTTCGACGACCCGATCAACATCCAGTACACGAGCGGCACCACCGGCTTTCCGAAGGGCGCGACGCTCACCCACCACAACATCCTCAACAACGGCTACTTCGTCGGCGAGACGCTCCGCTACTCAGAGCGCGACCGCGTCTGCATCCCGGTGCCGCTGTACCACTGCTTCGGGATGGTGCTCGGCAACCTCGCGGCGACGTCGCACGGCGCGTGCATGGTCTACCCGTCCGAGACGTTCGAGGCGGCCGGCGACGCTCGAGGCCTGCGCACAGGAGCGGTGCACGAGTCTCTACGGCGTGCCGACGATGTTCATCGCCGAGCTCGCCCACGAGCGCTTCGCGGAGTTCGACCTGGAGTCGCTCCGCACCGGGATCATGGCCGGGTCGCCGTGCCCGGTCGAGGTGATGAAGCGCGTCAGCTCGGAGATGGGGATCGACGAGATAAGCATCGCGTTCGGAATGACCGAGACCTCGCCGGTCACGACCCAGGTGCGCTGCGACGACACGCTCGAGAACCGCTGCGGCACCGTCGGCGAGGTCGGGCCCCACGTCGAGATCAAGATCATCGATCCGGTCGACCGGCCGCACCGTCGAGCGCGGCGAGCCGGGCGAGTTCCTCGCGCGCGGCTACGTCGTCATGCGCGGCTACTGGAACGACCCCGAGCGCACCGCCGAGTCGATCGACGACCGGCGCTGGATGCACACCGGCGACCTCGCGACGATGGACGAGCAGGGCTACGTCCGGATCGTCGGCCGGATCAAGGACATGGTGATCCGCGGCGGCGAGAACGTCTATCCGCGCGAGATCGAGGAGTTCCTCTACACCCACCCCGAGATCGCCGACGTCCAGGTGATCGGCGTGCCCGACGAGCGCTACGGCGAGGAGCTGATGGCGTGGGTGATCCCGCGCGCCGGCGCGAGCGTGACCGAGGACGAGATCCGCGACTTCTGCAAGGGGCAGATCGCCCACTACAAGATCCCCCGCTACGTCAAGCTCGTCGACGCGTTCCCGATGACGGTCACGGGCAAGGTCCAGAAGTTCAAGATGCGCGAGACCGCGATCGAAGAGCTCGGGCTCGACAAGGCCGCCGCGATCGCCACCGCCTAGCCGGCGGACCTGCAAGACCTGACATTCGAGCCGCGCGGACCGAACCGTGTCAGACGGCGCATGCACCAGACGCCCGCCGTTAATTCGCGCGCGGCCGCTACCGCGCCACCGGCGCCCGAGCGGACCGCGCCGCCCGCGCCGCCCCCCGCCGGCCGAGCCGCGCCAGCTCCGAGTGCAGCTCGCGGATCCGGTCGAGGATGTAGTCGGCGACCTCCTGCTGCTGCTCGCGCGTCGACCCCTTGACGGCCTCGAACCGGAACGGCTCGCCGTATTGCACGGTCACCTTCGGGAACTGCAACCGCTTCCAGTTGCGCACCTGGTAGGACCCGAGGATCGCCACCGGGACCACCGGCGCCCCCGACTCGAGCGCGATCCGCCCGATCCCCGGTCGCGCCTCGTCGGCGATCTTCCCGCTCCGCGAGCGGCCCCCCTCGCAATACATGACCACGGCCCCGCCACGGCTAAGGATCGTCGCGGCCGTGACGAACGCCTCCTCGTCCTGGCTGCCCCGACGGACCGGGAACACTCCACCGTGAGTGAACACCCACCCCGGGATGCCCTTGAACAGCTGCGACTTGCCCATGAACTGGACCCGCCGGCGAATGAACGCGCCCGTGAAGAAATGGTCCATGAACGAGGCGTGGTTCGGGGCGAGGATGACCGGGCCGTTGGGCACGTTCTCGCTCCCGATCCCGCGGGCGCGATACGCGATCAGCGCGTTGAGCTCGGTGAACACCCGAACCGGCTCGTAGACCTTCGCCTCGGGCGGCCGCGAGCGGACGAGCTCGTGGAAGCGGTCGAAGTACTCCTTGGGCCGCGGGTCCTTGTAGACCTGCGGTCTCAGCTCGACGTCGGGCATCGCTGCAAACGCTAATGGCTCTAACCGCTCAGCGGCAGCACCATCGTCGGCTTCTCGATCTCATGCCCCTCACCGGTCTCCACGACCGCGGTCCCGACCGCGAAGAACTCGATCACGTGCGAGCCCCAGCCGTGGCTGCGCTCGACGATTCGGGCGCCGACGATCCCGCCCGACTGGAGCTCGTCGGCCTCGCGCTGCATCCGCTCCATCGCGAGCTCGCGCGCCTCGTACAGCGCCTGGGTGTAGTTCGGCATCTCCACGTTGCGCCCCACCTGCTTGAGCGAGGCCAGCATGCCCTGGCGACCGACGTGGTACACGCAGTTGCCCATCACGAGCCCGACCGGGCGGTAGCCCGCGCGCAGGAGCGTCGCGAAGTCCTGTCCGCTGAGATCGGAGGTGAACGGCCGCCCGTTCGGCGCGCGGTGAAGCTCACCGCCGCGATGCTTGACGGCGGTCCCGACCGAGATGAACTCGGCCAGGTCGGCGCCCCACTCATAACGTCCGATGTCGAGCCGCACGCCGACGATGCCGTCGGCGCCGAGCTGGTCGGCCTCCTCCTCCATCCGCGTCATCGCGAGCTCGCGGGCGTGGTACATCGCCTGGGTCAGCACACCGAGCTCCTGGCTCTGGTTCCACATCGCCTGCTGGAAGCCGATGTGGTAGATCGAGCTGCCGAGCACGAGCCCGAGCGGCTCGAACCCGGCCGACTTGACGAGCAGGAACTCGTTCACGGACAGGTCGCTGGTAAAGAACCCGCGCGCGACGTCCTGCTTCATCCGCGCGATCCGCTCGCGGCCGGACGCGGGAACGCCGGCCAGCGAGCCCGCCTCGTAGGTCGCGGCGTGCGGCGCGTCCTCGTCGAACCCGGCGGGCACCGCGCTCTGCGCCGCGCGGCGCCGGCGCCGGGGTGTTGTTGCCGTCGTCACGCTTCAGGAATCCCATTGCTCCTCCTCACTCAAGTCAGCAGGCGCTCGAGCGCCTTCCTGGTCGTTTCGCTCCGTCTCGCCTCGGCGGCGAGCGCCTCGCTGAGCGCCGCCAGCCACTCGTCGGTCTCGAGCACCTCGTTCTTCAGGACGATCCCGCCCGACAGCCGCGAGCAGCGCGTCTGGACCGCACCGCCCTCGGCCCGCAGCTCGAGGCGCCGGTCGCCGAGGTCGACGGCCACGCTCCGAACCGCCTTGGGCCCGAACATGCCCGACCGGCGCCGGTCGACCCGCACCCGCCCCGGGACCGCGTCCTCGAGCTTGCTCGCCAGGCTCTCCACGAACGCGCTCAGATCGCTCGAATCGGCGCGCAGCGAGGCTGCCAGCAGGTCCATGTCGACCACGGGGCGATCGATCTCGTCCACGCCGTCAGGCTACGACATCTGAAACAGTGTGATTCAAGGGAGAGGCTGTATGGAAGCCTCTCGCCATGACAACCGGAACGACATTGATCCCACATCTCAACCTGAACGACGGCAATCACATGCCCCAGCTGGGCTTCGGGGTCTTTCAGATCCCCGAGGCCGACACCGCCGAGCCGGTCGGGCACGCGCTCGACGCCGGCTACCGATCGATCGACACCGCCGCGGCCTACGGCAACGAGGCGGGCGTCCGCGACGCCGTGCTGACGAGCGAGCTCGACCGCGGCGACCTGTTCATCACCACCAAGCTCCGCAACCGCGACCACGGCCGCGATCGCGTGCCCCACGCATTCGAGGAGAGCCTCGACAAGCTCGGCGGCGGCTACATCGACCTCTACCTGATCCATTGGCCGATCCCGCACAAGGGCCAGTACGTGGAGACCTGGGAGGCGTTGTCCGCCCTGCAGAAGGAGGAGCGCGTCCGGTCGATCGGGGTCTCGAACTTTCAGGTCGAGCATCTCGAGAAGCATCATCGACGCCACGGGCGTCGTGCCGGCGGTCAACCAGATCGAGCTCCACCCGCATCTCCAGCAGCTCGAGCTGCGCCGCTTCCACGAGGAGCACGGGATCGCGACCGAGGCCTGGAGCCCGCTCGGGAAGGCTCAGTTCCTCGACGACGCGACGATCCAGCGGATCGCGTCCGCGCATGGCCGCACGCCCGCCCAGGTCGTGCTCCGCTGGCACATCCAGCTCGGGAACATCGTGATCCCGAAGTCCGTCACGCCGAGCCGGATCGAGGAGAACTTCCGGATCTTCGACTTCGAGCTGAGCGAGGACGAGATGCACGCGATGTTCGAGCTCGATCGCGGGGAGCGCACCGGCCCGGACCCCGACACGTTCGGGTAGCGGTGCCGAGCCGCGAACCGCACCAATCCCGGCTTCCATGTGTTCGAGAATTTGACACCCGTGCCAGCCTGGGAGACCTATGCGTAAAGCACTAAAGATCACGATCGTCCTGGCGGTTCTGGCCGTCCCCTCGGCGGCGCTGGCCGCCGGCAACACCGAGCCAGCCCTGGGCGATCAACTGCTACGCAGCTCAAATACAAACCGACGAAGATCACCCTGTCGTGCGGCGATGGCGGCACCTGGCTCGGCAAGCTGAAATGGTCGAATTGGGGCCAGTCCCAGGCGGTTGGCAGCGGCAATTTCACTGCGATCAACTGCACGCCCAGACTGCGCCGCCGGCCACAGCCACTCGGTCCCGGTGAAGGTCACGCTGTCGAAGGTCAAGACCTGCCCGGGCCAGGTGGAGAAGTCGTTCAAGCAGGTCGCGCTCGTCTACACGAAGAACCGTCCCAAGGGCGCGCCCCTGAAGGTCAGCTTCAGATGCCCGGAGGGACTGCCCCAGGGTTACTGACCGCCGGCCCGTCGTGGGCCCGACCCGGTCGCATATCCTCCTGCCGTCCCACTAGCACAGGAGGCTGAGTTGCCCGAGGTCGAGGCCCACATCACGGGCACCGTCTGGAAGATCGAGGTCGAGGTCGGCGACAGCGTGCAGGAGGGTGACACGGTCGTGATCCTCGAGTCGATGAAGATGGAGATGCCCGTCGAGGCCGAGGATCCCGGGGTGGTCAAGGAGATCCTGTGCCAGGAGGGCCAATCGGTCTCCGAGGGCGACACCCTCGTTGTCCTTGAGTGACCCCGACCAGGCGCGCGCCGGCGGGCGGCTGTTGGTCGACGAGCCGGCGCCCGGCGTCGCCCGCCTGACGATCTCCAACCCGGCCAAGCGGGGCGCTCTCGACCACGCGATCCTCGACGGCTTCACGTCGACGCTGCCCAGGCTCGACGCTCGATGCCTGATCATCACGGGCGAGCAGACGACGTTCTCGGCGGGCTACGACATCGGCGACTTGCGGGGAGGCGGGCAGTTCGCCGACGAGGCGGACCGGCTCGTTGCCAACCCGTTCACCGCTGCGCTCGAGGCCGTCGAGGCGTACGCCTATCCCACGCTTGCCGCGCTGAACGGCCACGCGATCGGCGGCGGACTCGAGCTCGCGCTCGCCTGCGACCTGCGGATCGCGGCCGCGACGATCGCGCTGGGGATGCCGCCTGCCAAGCTCGGGCTCGTCTACTCCCACACCGGGATCCGCAAGTTCATCGAGACGATCGGCGCTCCTCGCACGCGCGAGCTGTTCCTCGTCGGCCGCCGGATCGACGCCCGCACCGCGCGCGAGTGGGGGCTGATCAACGCGATCGCGCAAGACGGCCAGATCGCCGCCGAGGCCCTCGAGCTCGCCAAGGAGATCGCCGCGAACGCGCCGCTGGCGCAGCAGGGCAACAAGCGCGTGATCCGCGCGGTCCTGGCCGCCCAGGGCGCGATGGACCCCGACACCGAGCGCGAGCTGATCGAGCTCCGGCGCGCGTGCTTCGCCTCGGAGGACTTCCGCGAGGGCGTCCGCGCGTTCGCCGAGAAACGCCCGCCCGAGTGGCGCGGGCGCTGACCCGACCCACGCCGGCCGCGAACCCACCTCGGGGCTCGGCCCGCTGAGAACCCCGGTCCGTCCGGCCTTCCGCTTACGCTGACCGCCCAGATGCCGCCACCTCCAACGCGTCTGGGGAGCGCCACATGATCGAGATCGAAGCTCGCCTCGGCGAGCTGAAGTCGCTGGGACTGGGTCGTCGCGTGCGCATGGTCAGCGGTCCGCAAGGTCCGCACGTGGTGCTCGACGGCAAGCCGGTGCTGCTGCTGTGCTCGGACAACTACCTCGGTCTCGCCGACCACCCGCACGTGCGCGAGGCCGCGGCCCAGGCCGCGATGCGCTGGGGCGTGGGGGCGGGAGGCTCGCGGCTCGTGTCCGGAACCATGACCGTCCACCGCCGGCTCGAGGACCGGCTGGCGGCGTTCATGCGCCGCGAGAGCGCGCTGCTGTTCGGCTCGGGGTTCCTCGCCAACGCCGGCGTGATCGCGGCGCTGGCGCGCCCTGGGGACGTCGTGTTCTCCGATGAGCTCAACCACGCATCGCTGATCGACGGCTGCCGCCTGTCGCGCGCCGAGGTGTTCGTCTACGACCACGGCGACGTCGAGCACCTCGCCTGGGGGCTCGGGCAGGCCCAGGGGCGCGGGGCGCTGATCGTCAGCGAGTCCGTGTTCTCGATGGACGGGGACGTGGCGCCGCTCGAGGACATCGTCGAGCTCGGCCGAGCGCCACCGAGTGCGAGTGGTCGTCGACGAGGGCCACGCGATCGGCACCGTCGGCCCAGGTGGACGCGGCGTGCTCGCGGAGATGGGCCTCGAGGACCATGTCGACGTGATCCTCGGCACGCTCGAGAAGTCGCTCGGCTCCTACGGCGCGTTCGTCGCGTGCGACCGCACGATGACGCAGTACCTGCTGAACGCGGCGCGCACGCTGATCTTCTCGACCGCGCCCTCCCCACCGGCGGTGGCCGGCGCGCTGGCCGCGCTCACGCTGCTGGAGGAGCGCCCCCGCCTCGTCGCGAGGCTCGGGCTGAATGCAGCCGCGCTGTGCGACGCGCTCGAGCACGAGGGTTTCGGCCTGAACGGCTCGACGACCCACATCGTGTCCGTGGTGCTCGGCGATCCCGCGCTCGCGCTCAAGATGTGCGACGTCGCGCTCGGTCGGGGCCTGTTCACGCAGGCGCTCGTGCCGCCGGCGGTGCCCGCGCTCGGGTCGCGCCTGCGGCTGACCGCGATGGCGTCCCATCGCGCCGAGGAGCTGCAGGCCGGCGCCCGCCTCCTCGGCCAGGCCGCCCGTCAGGTCGGGTTCGACCCGAGCACGACGATCGCGTACGTCGAGCCCGACGAGGAGCGACTACGACGACGAGCCCGCCGAGCCGCACGAGGTGGAGCGCAGCGGGCTGTTCGACTTCGAGCGGATCCCCCGCGCCGCCCGCCTAGCTGCTACTCGTCGTAGCGCTCGAAGTCCCGCTTGCGCGCGCCGCAGACCGGGCAGAACCAGGTCTCGGGGATCTCCTCGAACGGCGTCCCCGCGGGGATGCCCCCGTCGGGGTCTCCCTCGTCGGGGTCATAGATGAAGCCGCACGAACCGCAGATCCACTTCACCCCGGACAGGCTAACGGCGAGTCGGGGACAATGCGGACCGATGCGGAGAGCGCGATGAGCACCGACCGGCCGGCGCCCGAGCAACCGCTCAACCTCGGCGAGCGCACCGTGCCGCGTCCCGCCGGCACCGTCATCCTGCTCCGTGGCGGGTCGAGTGCGCTCGAGGTACTGCTCGTGCAGCGCAACCCGAACGCCCGCTTCATGGGCGGCGCGTGGGTATTCCCCGGCGGAGCGGTCGACCGCAGCGAGGGGGAGGGCGACCGGGCGTTGCGCGCAGCGGCGATCCGCGAGCTCGAGGAGGAGGCGGCGATCGCGATCGGCAACCCGGCCGAGCTCGTCGCGTTCTCCCGCTGGATCACCCCGGCCGAGGTCAAGATCCGCTTCGACACGTGGTTCTACCTGGCGGCGGTCCCGCCGGGCGCCGAGGCGAAGGCCGACGGCAGCGAGGTCGTCGACGCCCGCTGGTACTCGCCCGCCGGCGCGCTCGAGGCCCGGGAGCGCGGCGAGCTGTTCCTCGTGTTCCCGACGATCAAGCATCTCGAGCAGCTGTCGGTGTTCGAGTCGGCCGACGCGCTGCTCGAGCACGCCCGCGGCCGCGAGGTCCATCCCGTGAGCCGCGGGTCGTCGGCCAGGGCGAGACCGCCCGGATCGTGCTCCCCGGCGAACCTGGTTACGCTGACTGAAGCGCCGTGACGGCATCTCTTCCACGTGACGTGCAGGCGGTGTTCGACCGGTTCATCACGACCGAACTGACGACCGTCGATCGCGCCGGCCAGCCGATCACCTGGCCGGTCACGCCCTACTACCGGCCCGGGAGATCCGTGTATCGACGTCACCACCGGGCTCGGCTATCCGAAGAAGGCCGACGACGCGCGCGCCAACCCGTTCGTCTCGCTGCTGTTCTCCGATCCGACCGGCAGCGGCCTGAGCGATCCGCCGATGGTGCTCGTCCAGGGGTCCGCCGAGGTCGACGACCGGGACCTCGACGCCAACCGCGAGCGCTACGCCCGCGAGTCGGCCGAGAAGCTGCCCGGCGCCGTCCGCCGGCTGCCGCCGGATCCGCTGCGGCGCTTCTTCGGCTGGTACTTCGACCCGGATCTACGTCCACGTCCGCCCCGAGCGGGTGTACATATGGCCGCCGGGAGCGCCCGGCGGCGAGCCCGAGCTGTACGACGCCCATATGGAGGAGGTCCGCTCTGGCCACTCCGAAGAGCCCGAGCGGTTCCACGCCGGCCCCGAGGGCGGCAGCACCGCCTGGCATCCGCGGATGACCGAGCTCGGCGCGCGCCACCGGACTGCCGTCGTGTCGATCGTCTCGCCCGACGGCTTCCCGTTCTCGGTGCGCGCCCCGGTCCACGCTGACGAGGCCAACCGCTGGATCTGCATCGACGCGCCGCTCGAGGGCGCTCCGCCTGCAACCCGGCCTGGCCTGCCTGACCGCGCACGCCCACGAGCCCGGGTTCACCTGGACGGAGAACTTCCAGGTCCGCGGCGATCTGGTCCAGCGCGAGGACGGCTGGACGCTCGTCCCGCACCGGCTCGTCGGCGGGTTCGAAGCGCCGGCGTCGCAGCGTCGCGATGCTGCGCGCGAACGCCGGCAAGGCGCTGCGGTTCCGGCGGACCGCCAAGCGCGAGCTGGCTCGCCGGCGTAGCTGACGGTCTGCTTCGCTCGACGTCCAGACGCCACGGGCGGCCCCAAAACCCTCAGCTCTGCTCCTCGTGGGAGATCACGTGCATGAGCGCGTTGATCAGCGCCAGGTGCGTGAAAGCCTGCGGGTAATTGCCGAGGTGGCGCCCGGTCGCGCGCCTCGAGCTCCTCGGCGTACAGACCGAGCGGCGAGGCGTGCGCCAGCAGCCGCTCGCACAGCTCCTGCGCGCGGTCGGTCTCGCCGATCTCCGACAGCGCGGACACGAGCCAGAACGAGCAGATCAAGAACGTACCCTCCTCGCCGGTCAGGCCGTCGTCGGTCTCCTCGACCCGGTAGCGCATGACGAAGCCGCTCTGCTGGAGCTCTGACTCGATCGCGAGCACCGTCGCCTTCACCCGCTGGTCGTCGGGGGGCAGGAAGCGCACCAGCGGGATCAACAGCGTCGAGGCGTCGAGCGCGTCGGTCTCGTAGTGCTGGCGGAACACGCCGCGGTCGGCCACGCCGTGCGCGAGGATGTCCTCGCGGATCTCCCCGGCGGCCTCGCGCCACTGGGAACTGAGCTCGGTCTCCCCCTCGAGCTCGGCCAGCCGCGCGCCGCGGTCCGCCGCCACCCAGCACATCAGCTTCGAGGACACGTAGTGCTTGGGCGCGCCGCGCGCCTCCCAGATCCCCTGATCGGGCTGCTTCCAGACCGCGAGCGCGCAGCGGACCTGGTCCTCGATGAGGGGCCACAGCCGCTGGGGGATGTGGCCGCCCATCTTCGTGTGCAGGTAAACGGAGTCGAGCACGGCGCCGTACACGTCGTTCTGGCGCTGCTTGTAGGCGCCGTTTCCGGTCCTGACCGGCGCGGCCCCCTCGTAGCCCTTCAGGTGCGACAGCTCCTGCTCGTGCAGGTCGCGCTCGCCGCCGAGGCCGTACATGATCTGCAGCGCGCCATCGGTGCCGCGCTCGAGGTCGGCGACGAACTGCATGAAGTCGTCGGCCTCCCAGTCGAGGCCGAGCGCGTGCAGGCCCCACAGCGTGAACGTCGCGTCGCGCATCCAGCAGTAGCGGTAGTCCCAGTTGCGCTCGCCACCCGGCGTCTCCGGGAGCGAGGTGGTCGCGGCGGCGACCGTCGAGCCGGTGGGCGCGTAGGTCAGCCCCTTGAGCGTGAGCGCCGAGCGCTGCAGATACTGGCGCCAGCGGTGGTCGGGGAAGCGACCGCCGGCGAGCCAGTCGCGCCAGTAGTGGAACGTGGTCCTCATGCGTTGCCTGGCGTTGGCGCAGTGCTCGGGGCCGTTCAGGCCGTGCCTCCAGCCGAGCGCGACGAACCGCTCCTCGCCCTCGGTCATCGTGTGACGGGCACGCGCCCGGTTGCCCTCGATCCCGATCCGCAGGTCGGTGATCAGCCGCAGAACCGTGTCGCCGTCGGTCGCCTCGGCGGCCGACCAGTCCTCCTCGACCATCTCCCACCGCGCCGCCGTCCGTCCGTAGTCGAACATCGGCTCGCACACCGCCTCGATCTGAACCGTGCCCTGGATGCACTCGATCACGCGCACGAGCATGTGGTCGGCGTCGTAGTCCGTCGGCGGCCGCGTGTGCGAGGTCTCGTCGGCGTGGTCGTCGTGCCACGGCCCGATCGTCAGCCCGTCGTGGACCACAACCCAGCCCGACGGCGTCATCCACGTCGTCTCGATGATCATCGTCCCCGGCACGTAACGTACCGACAGGGGCACCATGGTCCCGTACGGTCCGACTCGGAACGACCCCGCGCGCCGGTCCAGCAGCGCGCCGAACACGCTCGGCGAATCGAACCGCGGGAACGCACATCCACTCGATGCTCCCGTCGGGGGCGATCAGCGCGCCCGTGTGGCAGTCGGACACAAACCCGTAGTCGGCGATCGGCGGGAACGGCGAGCCGCCGCTGAGCGGGTGAGTCGTGGGGCGGAATCGGGATGCTGGGGCTCACGACGCCGGCGGAGCGTATCCATCCGGACGTGGCAGGACTGCTCCTGGGCGTGTCATGTCGCCGACGCCACCGCCGCTGGGCGGGCGGCCGAAGCACGCTAGGCTTTCCACCAGGCGAAGGAGGGAGGTTTCGAAGTGTCCGACCAGACGACACCCAGAGACGATCCGCAGCGGCGCTCCAGCAGCGCCGAAGCCGCGGCGACCCGCTGGCGGCAGGCGCACCCCGAGGACGACGTCGATCACGACCCACCCTCGACGGTCCCAGAGGACGACGCGAGCGTTCCCAACCGCCATTCGGCGAGCGCCGAGGCGGCCGCGCTGCGCTGGCGCGAGCACCAGTCAGACGACGACGAGTAGCCGCGCACGGGACGCGGCGACAGACCCGCGACCGCTCCGGCCGCCACCGCTCAGGCCGGCGGCGCGCCGCGGCTCAGGTGTCCGAGTTCAGGTTCGGCAGGCCGAGCGTCTGCAGCCAGTGGTTCACGGTGATGTTGAGCTGCGTGAACTCGCCGGTCCAGATCAGGACGCCCATCCCGATCAGCACCACGCCGCCGGCGCCGATCACGACTGCGTAGTGCCGGCGCACGACGCTGAGCGCCGAGGTCACGGTCCCGAACGCGAGCCCCGTGAGCAGGAACGGGACGCCGAGACCGGCGCAGTAGACCGCGAGCAGGAACGCGCCGCGAGCCGCTGATCCCGACACCCCCGCGGCGGTGATGATCGCGCCGAGCGTCGGGCCGGTGCACGGAGTCCACGCCAGCGCGAACGCGGCCCCGGTCACGACCGGGCCGCTGCGCCCCGCGCGGCTCGTCAGCCGCCCGACATGCCACTCGCGCGAGATGCGGGGCACGAACGGCGCGAGCACGAACAGCACTCCCATCGCGATGATCACCGCTCCGGAGATCTTGAGCGCTGCCGCCCCTCTCAACGCTTCGTGGAGCGCCTGCTGCCCGAGCAGCCCGAGCGCGATGAAGATCACCGAGAAACTCGCGACGAACGCGAGGCTCGGGCCGATCACCCGGCGCGCTCGGATGTCGGTCGGCGTGACGCCCGCGACCGCGGAGATGTATCCGGGCACGAGCGGCAGCACGCACGGCGACAGGAACGAGATCAAACCGGCGCCGAACGCGACTGGAATGGCAATCCCGGAGGCAGGGTTCATCGTGCCCTGCTGAGAGTATCGAGGCCGCCCGCGCCAAGCGAGGTGTCGCCCACCTGACACTCGGGCCGCGCGCTGCGAACACGCCTGGAAAATCACGAAACCTTCCCCCGGCGTACCCGTTAGAGTGGGTACGGGTTCACGTGGAAGCTTCCGCCCTCCCAGCACCGGCTGCAGTAGCCCGGACTCGGACCTCGATCGGGACGCCACTCCTTCGCCTCCGGTCCGACGAGCAACTCGTCGCCCTGTTCCGCGCGGGCCACGACGACGCCTTCAGGGTGATCCACGACCGGTACCGGCAGCGGCTGTTCGCCTACACGCGGCAGATGCTCGCGCAACGTCAGGACGCCGAGGATGCGCTCCAGGACATCTTCGTCCGCGCCTACGCGGGCCTCCGGGCCAACCATCGCGAGCTCGCGCTTCGGGCCTGGCTCTACCGCGTCGCGCACAACCGCTGCATCGACGAGCTGCGCCGGCCGTCGCCGCCACCGCCCGAGGTACTGGAGCTCCTGCGCTCGCCGGTCCACGACCCGATCGACGAGGCGGACCGGCGCGAGTCGCTCCGGCGCCTGATCGCGGATGTCCGCCGGCTTCCCGAGCAGCAGCGATCGGCGCTGCTGATGCGCGAACTCGGCGGCATGTCCTACGCCGACATGGCAGGAGCGCTCGGGGTCACGGTCCCGGCGGTGAAGTCGCTGCTCGTACGCGCGAGGCTCGCACTCGGACAGGCGCTCGAGGCCCGCGACACGGCCTGTTCGGAGATTCGCGAGGAGCTGATCGTCTCCCACGACCGCGGGCTGCGCCCGAACGCCACCGCCCGCCGACACATGCGCGACTGTGCCGGCTGCCGGGACTTCCGCCACCAGCTGCGCGGCGTGAGCCGCCGGTTCGCGGCGCTCGTCCCCACACTCGGGCCGCTCGGCGTGCTCGCCAACGTGCTCGGGGTCGGTGGAGCCGGGGGCGGCGCCGCCGGTGGCGCGCTCGCGGCGAGTGGCGCCGCCGGAACCGGGTCGGCTGCCGTCGGCGTCGGGGCGATGAGTGCCGGAGCGACCCACGTCGCGACGTTGCTGGCCGCCGCTGTGGTGACGGCCGGAGGAGCGGTCGAGCTCCAGCACTCGATCACGACCCCGGCGACGCACCATCACCATCACGCGCGGGCCGCGCTGGTGGCGCCGGCGAGTCATCACGTGGCGCGGCAGGTCGTCGCGCCGGTGACGGATTCGAGCGTCGATTCGCCCGAGGACGCCGCGCCGACGGCCCTGGCCCCGACCGGAGGTACCCATAGCGTCCTCGCGCCGGCCGCTCCCACGGCATCCGCGACCATCCCGACGACGGTGACGACCACCACGACCACTGTCACGGTGCCGACAAAGCTGAAGTCTCAGCCCACCGGGGGCACCTCGACGATGACCGGCGGCGGCGGCGCGGCGCCGAACCGCTCGGGCGCGGACTCCACCGTCGCTGGTCAGACCGACGGCTCGTCCTCATCCTCGTCCTCGACGGGGACCTCGACCGTGCCGTCGACGACGTCAACGACGGCGGGGTCAAGCCAGCCGACGAGCGGCTCCGGCTCGACCACGCAGCAGGGTTCGACCTCGTCGAGCGGTTCGACGAGCACGAGTACGAGCACGGGCAGCTCACAGGGGAGCACGAGCGGAACCGGATCGCTGGCGATGCCACAGCCGGGCGCCTCCCCGCCGCCCGCACCGTGAGCGTGCCGGGCGCGGATCGACCCGGCGACTCAGAGACGGATCCGATCATCGACAGTTATCTGGAGACGCTCGACCACGAGGATGTGCTCGTCCACCGCGGGAGGCGATCCGGCTTGTACACGTTTGTCGCGGTGCACTCGACCGTCCGCGGGCCGTCGCTCGGCGGGTGCCGGATGTGGGGATATGAGGACGCGCGCGAGGCGCTGCGAGACGCGCTCCGGCTGTCGCGGGCGATGACCTACAAGTCCGCGGTCGCAGACCTGCCGCTCGGCGGCGGCAAGGGCGTGATCATGACCGCCCCGGCGAGCGTCCTCTCCTCCGAGCACCGGACCGCGGCGCTGCTCGACTTCGCCGACGCCGTGCAGTCGCTCGGCGGCCGCTACATCACCGCCGAGGACGTCGGGACCTCGAGCCGCGACATGAAGGTGATCGCCCAGCGCACCGAGCACGTCGCCGGCCTCCCGCGCGGGCAGGGCGGGTCAGGCGATCCGAGCCCGTATACGGCGCTGGGCGTCGAGGCCGCGATCCGCGCGTGCTGCGAGCGGGTGTTCTCGTCGACCTCGCTCAAGGAGCGTACGGTCGCGGTCGTCGGGCTCGGGCACGTCGGCTCGCGCGTCGCCAAGCGCTGCGCCAAGGCCGGCGCCAAGCTGGTCTTGAGCGACATCGACGAGCGCAAGCAGCGGCTGGCCGAGGAACTCGGCGCCGGCTGGGCCAACCCGACCGAGGCGCTCGAGCTGGACGTCGACGTGCTGGCTCCGTGCGCCCTCGGGAGCGTTCTCGACCACAACACGGTGCCGCGGCTGCGCTGCCGGGTCATCGCCGGCGCCGCGAACAACCAGCTCGCGAACGAGTCGGTCGCGGAGCTGCTCGCCGCCCGTCAGATCCTGTGGGCGCCTGACTTCGTCGCCAACGCCGGCGGGCTGATCAACATCGCCGAGGAGCAGAACGGCTATAACCCGACCGACGCCGGCCGGCGCGTCCGCCGGATCGGTGAGACGCTGCGCCAGATCTTCGACGAGGCCGAGGCGACGAGCGCGACGCCGCTGACGGCGGCGCTCGTAATCGCCCGCAAGCGGCTGCGCGGCGTAGCGCGCCGCACGCGGCGGTCGTCTACGGCAGCTAGAGTGCGGGCCGCTCGACATCGGCGGGCAGCCGCCCCTCGTCGGCCAGCTTGTCGAGGTGCGCCGCGAGCGTGACCGCGGCGGCGGGCCGCAGCCCCGCGGGGACGTCGTCCCAGGCGTCGTCGAGCAGCTCTTCGACGCTCCGCTTGCCGTCCTCGAGCGCCGCGAGCAGGCGCCGTTCGCGGTCGAGGCGGTGCGAGATGTACTGGTCGAGTTTTGCGTTGGGGTCGAACACGGGTGGTCCGTGCCCGGGACACAGGACGTCGAGTTGCCGGTCGCGCAGACGGGCGAGCGCGGCGAGGTAGGACGCGAGCGCGCCAGGGTCTGGCGCGATGAACACGCTGCCCTCGCCGAGGACCGCGTCGCCGGTCAGGGCGGCCGTGCCGGTGACGTACGCGAGGTGGTCCGGGGCATGGCCGGGCGTCGCCAACGCCTCGAGCGGACCGAACGTGCTCCCGTCCTCGAGGCGGACGTCAACCTCGCCCTGGGCGCCCGCCAGCGGCGCGTCCGGGTAGCGGGCCCGGATCGCCGGGACCGCCTCGGTGTGGTCGGCGTGGTGGTGCGTGAGCGCCACGCCGGCGAGGCCGCCCCGCCGCTCGAGCTCCGCGACCAGCTCCTCGAGGTGGTCGTCGAGGTTCGGCCCAGGATCGACCAGCCAGGCGGGGTCGCGGCCCACGATCCAGGAGTTCGTCCCGCTCAGCGTGAACGGTCCCGGGTTCGCCGCGCGGATCCCCACGATCTCATGTCCGGGCACCTCTACGCGCGTCATCGGCGGAGCATGCCATCAACCCGCGCGACGTCACGTCCCCGGGCCGCCCCGAACGCCGCGGCGGTCACATTCCGGGGCCGCCGGGGGTCTAATACGAGGACAGCTGCCCGGAAGGGGACGTGACGATGGATCAGCAGGAATGGCTCGCCCAGCGATTCGAGGAGAACCGGCCGCATCTGCGGGCGGTCGCTTACCGGATGCTCGGCTCCGTCAGCGAGGCCGATGACGCCGTCCAGGACGCCTGGATCAGGCTCAGCCGCTCGGACACGAGCGAGGTCGAGAACCTCGGCGGCTGGCTTACGACCGTAGTCGCGCGCGTCGCGCTGAACATGCTGCGCTCGCGGAAGGTGCGGCGCGAGCAGCCGCTCGACGACTCCACGTGCCGGACCCGATCGTCGATCCGGCCGACGGCACGGACCCTCGAGCACGAGGCGCTCCTGGCCGACTCGATCGGCCTGGCGCTGCTGGTGGTGCTCGAGACGCTCACCCCGCCTGAGCGACTCGCGTTCGTCCTGCACGACATGTTCGCGGTCCCGTTCGACGACATCGCGTCGATCCTCGACCGCTCGCCGGACGCCGACGCGGCAACTCGCGAGCCGGGGCCGCCGGCGCGTGCGCGGGACTGCGCCCGGTTCCCGACGCCGACCTGAGCGCCCAGTGGGGCACGGTCGACGCGTGGCTCGCCGCTTCTCGCGACGGCAACTTCGACGCGCTCGTCGCGGTGCTCGATCCCGACGTCGTGCTCAGGGCCGACGGCGGCCTCGAGGGCACCTCGCACCGCTTCGAGGGCGCGGAGACCGTCGCCCGCCAAGCGCTCATGTGGTCGCGCGCCGACCTGACCATGCAGAAGGCGCTGATCAACGGCGCTGCCGGCATCGTTGCGATGCGCGGCGGGCAGCCGTTCTCGGTCGCGGCGATCACGGTCAGGGCCGGGCGGATCGTCGAGATGGACATCCTCGTCGACCCTGACCGCCTGCGCCGGCTGAACCTCGCCGTGCTCGGCGAGTAGGAGGCATGACGAGATGTCAAGCAGCGACCCTCGCCCTCCAGCCGCCCGGCGCAGGCCCGGCGGCTGGGCGGTCAGTTCGAAGACAGCGCCGCGCGCGTGGCGTCGTCCGCGGGCACGAACTGCGCCAGGCGGAGGTCCGGATGGCTGGTCGGGATCGACTGGAGGTGGTGGAGCCTCAGCCGCCCCATCTCGGGATGGTCGATCACCTTGGTCCCGAGCTGTGCGTTCTGAACCTCGTGGCGGCGCCACAGCTCGCGGAACTTGGGGCTCTCGGCCAGCAGCGCCTTGATCAGGGCCGCGAACGCCGGGTCGCCGTAGCGGCGCGCATGCTCTGCCCGGAAGCGCGCCAGCGTGTTGCGAGCGGTGTCCGACCAGTTCGGATCGCGAGGCCCAGGTGCGGTGAACAGCCACCACAGCAGGTTCGGAATCCCGTCCGGCCCGGGGCCGACCGCCCCGAGCAACCGCGTTGCCGCGTCGTTCCACGCCAGCACATCGGTGCGCGGTCCGATCAGGTACGCGGGGTTCGGCTCGAGACCGAGGACGACTTCGCGCAGTTCCAGTGGTGCCTCGCGTGGATAGGCCTCGGCGGTGCCGGGCAGCGGGACGCCCGCGAGGTCGAACAGATGCGCCCGGTGTGGCGCGTCGAGGTCGTATACGCGCGCGAGCGCGTCGAGCACGCCGCCAGAGGGCGTGATGTCACGACCCTGCTCGAGCCACGTGTACCACGACAGGCCGACCCCGGCGAGCTGCGAGACCTCCTCGCGCCGCAGTCCCGGTGTACGCCGGTGACCGTTGCTCGACAAGCCGACCGTACCGGGGCTTGTCGCCTCCCGATGGTGGCGCAGGAACGCCGCGAACTCCTGACGGCGAGTGGGTGGTGGTGCCGATCCCAGGATCGACACCCTTCTTGTCCGGTCCACGAAGCTAGCGCAGACTGATCGTCATGACCAAGACCATCGCTTTGAACAAGACGACGTACCTCGGCGACAAGCCGATCAACCGGATGGGCTACGGCGCGATGCAACTGGCGGGCCCCGGCGTGTTCGGACCGCCCCGGGATCCCGATGCGGCACGCGCCGTCCTGCGCCGCGCGATCGAGCTCGGCGTCGACCACATCGACACCTCGCAGTACTACGGGCCCGACATCGTCAACGACCTCATCCGCGAGACGCTGTACCCCTACCCGGACAACCTCAAGCTCGTCACGAAGGTCGGCGGGCGCCGTGACGACTCCGGCGGATGGCTGCCGGCGCAGACGCCCGAGGAGCTGCGCGACGGCGTCGAGGACAACCTCCGCTCGCTTCGCGTCGAGCGACTCGATCTCGTCAACCTGCGGCTGATGGACGAGGCCGGCGGCCCGGACGTCCCGATGCCTGAACAGCTGGGGATGCTCGAGGACCTCCGCACGCAGGGCAAGCTCGACCTGATCGGAATCTCGAACGTCGACCAGCCGCGACTCGAGCAGGCGCTCGAGCTCGTCTCGATCGGCGAGGTCCAGAACCCCTACAGCATCATCGACCGCCGCGACGACTCGCTGCTCGAGCTCTGTCGCGAGCGGGAGATCGCGTTCGTGCCGTTCTTCCCACTCGGCTCGGCGTTCACCGGCGGCCCCGCCAGGATCGCCGAGGATCCGGCCATCCGCCAGGTCGCCGATAAGCACGGCGCGATCGCCTCGCAGATCGCGCTCGCGTGGCTGCTGGCGCGTTACGACCGGATGCTGTTGATCCCCGGAACGTCCTCGGTGGCCCACCTGGATGAGAACTACGCGGCGATCGACATCGACCTGGACGACGCGGACATGGCCGAGCTCGACGCCGTCAAGCAGCACAGCCGGCCGTTGGGCTGACGCCCGCCCAGGGCCGCTTCACGTGAGCAAGGCCGCGACGGCGTCGACGATCGCCTGGCGGCGCTTCGCGACCGACAGGCGTCTGACGAGCCCCGCGTATTCGGGAGTCATCGACGACCAGGTGCCGGAGATGGTGAGGACGAAGGCGAGCAGGACGGCGGGCTCGAAGCGAGTGGTGAGCCGTCCGGCGCGCTGCGCCTGATCGATCGCCTTCACCTTGTCGGCGTTGCTCGCGACGATCGCGCCGATCGGGTCAGCGCTGCCAGCGCGCTCCAGCCGGTACCAGGTCGCCAAGCGCTGGACCTCCGGGTGCTTTTGATAGCGATCGAAGAGCCGTCCGGCGTATTCCGGAAGGTTGGTGGGGTCGATCGGAGTGTCGGTGACGGTGGCGCTTGACGATCCGGTCGAACACGGCATCGAACAGCCCGTCCTTGCTGCCGAAGTAGTGGTAGATCTGCGCCTTGTTGGACTGGGCGGCCTGCGCGATGCGGTCGACCCGCGCGCCGGCGATACCGCGTGCGGCGAACTCCTCTTGCGCCGCGTCGAGCAGGCGCTGCCGCGTTGCTTCCGCATCTCGGACCATCTCGACACAGATTAGCGAACTAACCGTTCAGTTGACTAGCCGGACGCTATGTGCTTGACTTGAGCTAACCAACCGTTTAGAAAGGTAGCCGCGTCGTGTCCCAGGTCTGGCTCATCACAGGAAGCTCCCGCGGCCTTGGCCGCCAAGTCGTCGAGGCCGCGCTCGCCCGCGGCGATCGCGTGCTCGCCACCGCCCGCCACCCCGAGGCCCTCGACGACGCTCCTCGCCGCGCACGGCGATCGGCTGCGCACGATCGCCCACGACGTCGCCGTGCCCGCACAGGCGAGCGCCGCGGTGCAGGCCGCGCTCGACGCGTTCGGCCGGCTCGACGTCGTCGTCAACAACGCCGGCTACGCCGACCTCGCCTCGGTGGAGGACATGACCGAGAAGGCGTTCCGCGATCAGATCGAGGCCGTGTTCTTCGGCACCGTGCACACCACCAAGGCGGCGCTGCCGATCCTGCGTGAGCAGGGCGGCGGCCACATCATCAACGTGACCTCCGTCGGCAGCCGGATGGCGACGCCCGGGCCTGTCCGCATACCAGAGCGCCAAGTGGGCCACGGCCGGCTTCTCGGCGGTGCTCGCCGCCGAGGTCGCTCCGCTCGGCATCCGCGTGACCTCGCTCGAGCCAGGGGGCATGGCGACCGACTGGGCCGGGTCGTCGATGACCGTGCCGCAGATCAGTGAGCCCTACCAGCAGACCGTCGGCGCCGCCGCCGCGGTTCACAGCGCGTCATGGCGCCCGCTCGGCGACCCCGCGAAGGTCGCGCAGGTCATCCTCCAGGTCGCTGACATGGACGATCCTCCCGTACGCCTGCTGCTGGGCAGCGAGGCCTACGCATACGCAACCGCTGCCGCCCGGGCACAACTCGCCTCCGACGAGCGGTGGCGCGACCTCAGCCGCTCCACCGACCGCGACGATGCGACCGCCGCCGAGCGCGACCCACTCGGAACCCGCCAGGCAGACGCGGCGTAGCACCGAGACGGTTAAGAGCCGTTCCCGCCGACACACGAGCGATAACATGGCTGGGCGTGCGGACCCGCGGGGGCACGCGCGGATCGGACTGACCGAGAGGAGCGAGACGTGTCATTCAGCGAAGATCCCACTCAGGGTAGGGAGCGCGGCGCGGTCGCCGGCGAGGACCCAGTCGGCACCGGAGCGGCCGACTCCACCGCCGACCCGACACAGGGCATCGAGGTGGGCGAAGAACCGTACGAGGACCCCACGCAAGGCGTCGAGTCAGGCGCCGGAGCGCACGAAGATCCGACCGAAGGCAGTGAAGTTGGGTCGCGTCCGGGAGAGGACCCCACGGCGGCAGCGAAGTAACCGCTCGGCCGTGCGCTGGTTGATCTAGGCCGCGCTTCCAGAACGAACGAGCGAGCGAGGTGGGTGTTGGAGTTGCAGCGCCTGCGGAGCGATCACGCCTCCGCGGTCCTCGCTTTTGAGGTCGCAAACCGGGCGTACTTCGCCGCGTCGATCAACGACCGCGGCGATGAGTTCTACGAGCAGTTCTCCGAGCGGCACCGCGCGCTTCTGGCCGAGCAGGACGCTGGGGTGTCCGCCTTTTATGTCCTAGTCGACGGGGACGGGGCGGTTGTGGGGCGCTTCAACTTGTATGACCTCGTGGACGGGACCGCCGTGGTCGGCTACCGGGTTGCCGAGCAGGTGGCCGGCCGCGGGGTAGCGACCTCGACGGTGCGAACGCTTTGCCGACTGGCGGCCGAGAATGGGTTGAGGACGCTCAAAGCGAATGACGAGCAACGAGAACGTCGCGTCCCAGAGAGTGCTCGAGAAGGCCGGCTTCGTGGCCGTCGGACCGACTGATGTGGCGGGTCGGCCAGGCACGGCGTACGAGTGCCGTCTGGATCCGTTGTAATCGGCGCCGCGTCAGTCGTTCGCTGACGCGCCGGCGCGCTCGAGGGCCTCGTCGATCGGATCCTGGCCGCCGCCGAGGTAGAGGATCTTCCGCGACACGGGTGCGTCGTGCAGCAGGGCCTCGAGCACGGCCGCGACGTCGTCACGCGGAACCCGGTCGCGGAACGGCTCGGTGTCGATGCGGACGCGGCCGGTGGCGGCGTCGTCGGTGAGCGGCCCGGGCCTCACGATCGTCCAGTCCCTGTCGCTCGCGGCCACGGCGGCGTCGGCCTCGGCCTTGGCCCGCAAGTAGACGCTGAACACGTCATCGTCATCGTCCTCGGGGGGATTCTCCGCGCCGATCGAGCTGACGATCAGGTAGCGGCCGGCCCCGGCTTCGGTGGCGGCTCGGAGCAGCTTGATCGCCCCGTCGCGATCGACCGTGAGCTTGCGCTCGCCGCCACTCCCCGGCCCGGCGCCGGCGGCGAACACCACGGCCTCGGTGCCGGTGATTGCGGCGGCGATCTCCGGGACCGTGGCGTGCTCCAGATCGCACACCACCGGGTCCGCGCCGGCGGCCCGGACATCGTCGGCGTGATCGGGATTGCGGATCAGGCCGGTGACGGCGTCACCGCGGCCGGCGAGCCGCGTAGTCAGCCGCAACGCGATCTTGCCGTGAGCACCCGCGATGGCGACGCGCATGGCTTGAGCCTAGCGAGCCTCGATCTCGGCCGCCGGCGTCAGCAGATCATCGAGCGGCGAGCGGGACACGGTACGTGCGCGGTCTGCGCGTCACGCCCGTTGTCCCTCCCGACCTGCTTTGAATCGGGGCGCCCGGATTTGAACCGGGGACCTCGCCGACCCGAACGGTGCGCGCTACCAGGCTGCGCCACGCCCCGAATGCGTCCAGTATCCCACAGCCACATCGGACGCCGGGGCCCGGCCGGCGATCTACGCCACCGCGAGCGAATCCGATCCGGGTGCGGCCAGCGTCGCCCCATCGGCGGCGGGCCGTCGCCGGCTGGCCAGCGGGATCGGCACCTCGGCGGGCGGCCGTTCGGCGACGCGGGCGGGCTCGAGCAGCGGCGCCGGCCGCCTGGGCCAGCACAGCGTGGCGCCGGCACGGCTGGCAATGCGGCCAGATGCCGCGCGAGCTGACGCGTCTCGCGCACCCCGAGACGCCGGAGCGTCCGACCGTCCCAGGCATCGATCACCGACCGCGTGCGCTCGCAGCGGCGGCCGCTGATCAGCTCCTCGTACTCCTCGGCCAGACGGCGCCGGGCGCGGAACAGGGTGCTCTCGACGACCGGCCGCGACATCCCCAGCCGCTCTCCGATCTCGCTATAGGAGAGCCCCTCGAGCTCACGCAGGACGAGGATCCGATGGTGGACATCCGACACCCCCCGGAACGCGGCGCGCAGGTCCTCCAGCTGCTGCTTGCTCTCGACGGCGACGTCGGGGCCCGGAGCGCTCGAAAACAGATCGTCGGTCTCGCCCTCGGATCCGCGCTCCTGGTCGAACGAGACCTCGTGGCTGCGCCGGGTCCGCCGGAGCTCGTCGATGCAGGCGTTCTTGGCGATCTGGTAGACCCACGGCTTGAACACGATCGGTCGCTCGGTGGCTCGCATCCGGCGCAGGACCGAGATGAACACCTCCTGGGTGACGTCCTCGGCCCGGTCGGCATCGCCGATGATCCCGCTCACGTAGGACCAGATCCGCCTGCGATAGCGCGAGAACAGCTGCTCGAACGCTCCGTCCTCGCCACGCCGGACCGCCGTCACCAGATCGTGGTCAGTGCGCCACGAATATTCGAGCGCCTCTGGAAGCAGCCGTGCCGTCGCCAAGTTGTCCCCGTCCGCTGAGTATCCCCCGTAGCTGCGGGGACTCTATCGGGAATCAGCCATATGTCCAGAGCTTTTGCCAAAGACGCTAACGTTTGGGCAGGGATCTAGCCGAAAGACAGGTTGAGACCGTCCGAGCTAGACGGCATACTTCGCGCCCACAGCGCAGGCGGCAAAGGAGGACATTAGACCGATGGCAATTCACCTCACCCCCACCGAGCTTGCACGTGAGTCCGGTCTGGAGCGCCGCGATGTGATCGTCAAGTGCGTCGAGTGGGGCGTCCCGATCTTCAACGGTCGGATCGACAAGACCCTCTTCCTCTCCAGCTTCCGCGAGATCACGGGCTCCGCGCCGCAGGCCAAGCAGCAGCCCCAGCTCGCCTAGCGGGCTTCGCAGCCACCAGCCGCACCTCCACGGCTCGCCCTGCCGGCGGGACGATCTATTCCTGAGCCGACTGACGCAGCAGCGTCGAGGTCGTCTGCTCGAGGATCTTCCGCCAGGCGCGGGTCTTCTCGCGCTCGGCCTCGAAGTGCTTGACCACCTTGCGCACCCGCGTCGCCGAGATCTCGATCCCGTGGCGGGCGCAGATCCGCTTGAACCGCGGGTAGTCGTGGGCGAGCTTCAGCGTCACCGACTGGAAGCCGTGACGGGCGATGTCGACCCGCGAGGTGTAGTTCATGATGCTCGTCTGGAACATCAGCTCGTCGTTGGGCTCGGGCTCGACAGGATGATGTCGACGCCCGGGTAGCGCTCCTCCCAGCGCCGCGCCAGCTCGTGCAGCCGCTGATAGGCGAGCAGCTTGAACGCCTGGTAGCCGATCTGCGGGAAGCCCATGTCCGACACCCGGCGCGCCCGTGAGCCGGTGATCGTCGGGATCCGCTTCTCGAAGTCGTTGACGTACGGAACGAGCGGGTTGACGACCACGATGAACTTCGCGCCGGCCTCGACCGCGATGTCGAGGTTGGTCGTCGACACGATCCCGCCGTCGACCAGCTCGCGGTCCTTGACCTTGACCGGCTTGTAGATCATCGGCAGCGCGCTCGACGCGGCGACCGCCGTCGAGATCGGCACGTCGTCCCAGTCCTCGGCGCCGAACACGATCCGCTCGCACGTGTCGAGATCGGTGGCGGCGAGGTACAGCTCGTTCTGCAGCAGCCGGAAGTCGTCGGTGCGGTCCGGATCGGACAGGATCGTCCGCACGTAGCGCTCGATCCCCTTCCCCGAGTACAGCCCCGAGGGCAGCGCCTCGGCCAGCCCGACCACGAGGTCGACGGCCGAGATCTGCCCGAGGTCCCGCACCAGCGACCGCACCAGCTGCGCGAGCCGGAACGGAACCAGCACGCCCTTGCGCACGAACTCCCTGTAGTTGGGGCGCAGCAGCGCGCTCACCCGCGCGTCCGGGAACGACGTCGGCACCTGCTGGACGATCACCCGCATCATCTCCTCGGGCGTGACCCCGTTGGCGACCGCCGCGGCCACGAACGAGCCGGCGCTCGTCCCGACGTAGACGTCGAACTCGTTGACGGTCCGATTGACCGACAGCAGATCGAGCGCGCGCAGCGCGCCGATCTCGTAGACGCCGCCGGTGAACCCGCCGCCGCCGAGCACCAGCGCCGACTTGGATCGCGTGCGCCGGCGCCGCGCCCCGGAGCCGCCCGAGGCCGTCCCCGGACGCTCCGCCGCGGCGGTGTCGAGCTTGACCACCTTGCCCATCCTCCGCCGGATTGTACAGGAGCGCGCTGCGCCGCGCATCCGCCGGCTCGCAAGCGCCCGCCGGGCGATGCCGCCGGCAGCACCCGAGCCGACACGCGACCGCGAGCTCCGCTACTTTGACCCGCCCGCGCCGGTTATATCCGCCGATGCGGGTGTTCTTGGCGACCCTGCTGGGCGATCTGCGCCCTGCTCGCCGGCACCGCGGCTGTGGCCGGGGCGCAGCCGGCCTCCTCCGCCCAGCGCGCGCTGTCCAAGGCGCTCCAGCAAGGCCTCGGGCAGGCCGGGAGGCAGAGCGGCGCCTACGTGCTCGACCTCACCACCGGCCAGGTCCTGTTCTCCCAGGCCGCGAACACCGCCCGCCTTCCCGCCTCGGTCGAGAAGCTCTACACGACCTCGACCGCGCTGCTCCGACTCGGCCCGACCGCGACGTTCAGCACCTCGCTGCTCGGCACCGGCTCCCGCGATCCCGACGGCGTCTGGGACGGGACGCTCTATCTGCGGGGCGGCGGCGATCCGACGTTCGGCTCGGTCGGCTTCGATCGCGTCGTGGTACGGCGACCGGCGCGACGATGCGCACGCTGATCGGGAACCTGCTGAGGGCCAACGGCATCACCGCCGTCGACGGCCGGATCGTCGGCGACGAGTCGTACTGGGACTCGCGCCGGGGTACGCCGGCGACGGGATTCGGGCGTTCGAGCGACGTCGAAGGAGAGCTGAGCGCGCTCGCCTACGACCGCGGGTTCACGAACAACCAGGGGACCGCGTTCCAGTTCCACCCGGCGCTGTTCGCCGCCCAGCAATTCGCCGGCGGGTTGCGCGCGTTCGGCGTCAAGCTCCCGGGGATTCGGATCTCGGCCGGGCGGACGCCCGCCGGCGCCACCCCGCTGGCCTCGGTCCAGTCACCGCCGCTGTCGACGCTGATCCAGCTCACGAACACGCCGTCGGACAACTACTTGGCGGAGAGCCTGCTGAAGGACCTCGGCGCCCGGTTCGGTGGCGCCGGCACGACGGCCGCCGGCGCCGCGGTCGTCCGGGCCGAGCTGCTCAGCAAGTTCGGCATCAACCCGAGGCTGAACGACGGCTCCGGCCTGTCGCGTTACGACCTGACGACGCCGACCCAGGTCGTGACCGTGCTCCAGGGGATGGCCACGAACTCGGCGTTCGTCAACTCGCTGGCGCTGATGGGAGAGACGCGGCACGCTCCAGGACGAGGGGCTGGGGACGGTCGCCCAGAGCGACTGCCGCGGCAAGACCGGCACGCTCCACGACGTCGCGAACCTCGCCGGGTACTGCGAGGCGCGCGACGGCCACACGCTCGCGTTCGCGTTCCTGGCCAACGGGCTCGGCAACCCGGACTTCGTCCACGAGGACGAGGCGTCGATGGCCGCCGCGGTCGCGGACTACAACGGCTGACGCCCTCAGGGCAGCAGCGCCCGCAGGCCGGCCTCGTCGAGCACCGGCACCCCCAGGCGCTCGGCCTGGGCGAGCTTCGAGCCCGCGCTCTCGCCGGCGACGACGTAGTCGGTCTTGCGCGACACCGACCCCGTGACGCGCCCGCCGGCGGCGGTGATCATCTCGGTCGCCTGCTCGCGGGTCAGGTCGGGGAGCGTCCCGGTCAGCACGAACGTCTTGCCGGCGAGCGGGCCCTCGCCGGGCGGCGGTCCCTCCTCCTCCATCCGCAGCCCGCGGCTCTTCAGAGCCTCGATCAGCTGCCGCATGTGGTCGTCCTGAAGCTGATCGTGGATCTTGGCGGCCATCTTCGGGCCGACGCCCTGGGCCTGCTCGATCTGCTCCGGCGACGCATCGAGCAGCGCGGTCATCGTCCGGAAGTGCTGCGCGAGGTTTCGCCCGATCACGAAGCCGACCTCCTCGATCCCGAGCGCGTACAGCACGCGGCCGAACGGCTGGCGCTTTGAGTCCTCGATCGCCGCGACGAGCTTGTCCGCCGACACCTGGCCGAAGCCGGGCTGCTCGGCGATCTGCTCGGCGGTCAGGTCGTAGAAGTCGGCGGCGGTCGCTGACCCAGCTCGAGCTCCATGAACAGGCTCACCTGCTTCTCGCCGAGCCCGTCGATGTCCATCGCGCCCGTGAAGTGCTTGAGCAGCTGCCAGCGCCGGCCGGGACAGTCCCGGTTCGGGCAGCGGGTGAACACCGAGTCCTCGGGCTTGACGGTCGGGGTGTGGCAGATCGGGCACTCGGTCGGCGGATGCGGCGGCGGCGGCCGGTCGTCTCGCTCGGCGACGTGCGGCGCGGGCGACAGCACCTGCGGGATCACGTCGCCGGCGCGCAGGACGATCACGTCCTCGCCTTCGCGGATGTCCTTGCGCGCGAGGTCCTCCTCGTTGTGGAGCGTGGCCATCTTCACCGTCACGCCGCCGACGCGCACCGGCTCGAGCGTCGCCGCCGGGTGCAGGTCGCCGAACTTGCCCGGCGCCCAGACGATCGAGTTCAGCCGCGTGACCGCCGTGGTCGGCGGGAACTTCCACGCGATCGCCCACCGCGGCTCGCGCCCGACCGAGCCCAGCCGGCGCTGGAGCTCGACCTGGTTGACCTTGACCACGACCCCGTCGATCTCGAACTCGAGCGAGCCCGCGGCGCTCCTCCCAGGCCGCGGCATTGCGCGATCACCTCGTCCTCGGTCCGCAGCTTCTTGACGTCCGGATGGACCGGGAAGCGGTGCTCGCGCAACCACTCCAGCGCGTCCCAGTGGGCGTCGAACGTGATCCCCTCGGTGGCTCCGATCGCGTAGCACCACAGCGACAGCGGGCGATCGGCGGCGAGCTTCGGGTCGAGCTGGCGGATCGTGCCGGCGGCCGAGTTGCGCGGATTCATGAACGTCGACAGCCCGGCCTGCGCCCGGCGCTCGTTCAGCGCGGCGAAGTCCGGCAGCGACATGTACACCTCGCCGCGCACCTCGATCAGCGCCGGCGGGTCGGGATCCTCGATGCGCAGCGGGATCGACGGCATCGTGCGCAGGTTGTGGGTGACGTCCTCGCCGATCTCGCCGTTGCCGCGGGTGGCGCCGCGCTCGAACACGCCGTCGCGGTAGATCAGCGAGATCGCCAGTCCGTCGATCTTGGGCTCGGCCACGAACTCGAACTCCGGGTCGTTGATCCCCTCCCGCGCGAGGAAGTTCCGCATCCGCTGAATCCACGCGTCGAGGTCCTCGGCCGAGTGGGCGTTCGCCAGCGACAGCATCGCCAGGGGATGACGGACCTTTTCGAGCTCGGACACCGGCTCCGGGGCCACGCGCTGCGTGGGCGAGTCGGGCGTGACGAGCTCGGGATGCTCCTCCTCGAGGGCTTTGAGCTCGTTGAACAGCGCGTCGTAGACGTCGTCGCCGACCTCGGGGTCGTCGAGCACGTGGTACCGGTACGCGTGGTAGTCGATGTCGCGGCGGAGCTCGGCCGCGCGCGCCTCCGGATCGGTCGCCTTGGTCTTCTGGCGTGCAGCGCTCATGGGCGCTCGGCCAGCGTTCTCGCGCCGCCGGCTGCGATCAGCCGCTCGAGCTGGTAGCGCTCGAGCACCGACATGCCCTCGCGGTCGGTCAGGTCGAAGTGGACCGGCGTCACGGCGATCTTGCCCTGCGCCACCGCGGCGAGGTCGGTCCCGTCCTCGCTGTGCTCGTGGAGCTGCGTCGCCGTAGATCTTGTAGAGGCGCCGTTTCCCGCCACCCTGGTCCACGAGCGACAGCTCGTCCCGGTAGACGCGCTTGCCGAGCCGCGCCACCTCCACGCCCGACGGCGGCGCGCCGGGCACGTTCACGTTCAGCAGCGTTCCCTCCGGCAACGGCGCGTTCTCGAGCTCCGCGACGAGGCGGGCCGTGAACGACGCCGCCACCGCGAAGTCGAATCCGGTCCCGACCCTGAAGTCGAGCTCGCGCGCGCTCGACTGCTGCGAGACCGCGATCCCCGGCAGCCCGAGCACGATCGCCTCGAGCGCCGCCGCCACCGTGCCCGAGTAGGTGATGTCGTCCCCGAGGTTCGAGCCGTGGTTGATGCCGGACACGACCAGCTCGGCCTCGAACCCGTCGATCAGCCCGAGGTGGGCCAGCCGCACGCAGTCCACCGGCGTTCCGTCGGTGGCGTACCCGACCGTCCCGTCGCCGAAGTCGACCTCCTCCACCCACAGCGGCCGCCTCGTGGTGATCGACCTCGCCATCGCCGATCGGTTCCCGTCGGGCGCGATCACCGCGAGCTCGATCCCGTCACCGCCAGCAGCGCGGATCTGAGCGCCTGGAGTCCCGCCGCCTCGATCCCATCGTCGTTGGTGAGCAGGACACGCATCCACTCTTGATGCTATCTGCGGGTCCTGCGGTCAAGCGCGCGGGCGATCGCGGCCGCGATCAGGAACGGCTCCTCTTCCAGCTGTCGCCCGGTGAAACGGAGCACGTCGTAGCCGGCGTTCCTATGGACGATGTCCCGGCGATGGTCGCGTTCGAACGCGGCACGATCGCTGTGGTAGGGGTAGCCGTCGAGCTCGACGATCAGTCGTTGCTCGGGCCAGAGGAAGTCCGCGGTGAAGCCGGCGATCGGGACGTTCACGCGCGGCGCCGGCAACCCCGCCGCGCGGATCAGCCGGAGCATCGCCCGCTCGCCACCGGACCGAGTCCGTTGCGCACCGCCCGGCTGGCGAAGGATCGCCCGCACCTGTGCCACGCCGGCGCGGGTGGGCACGCGGTCGATCGCGGCCAGGATCCGCCGCTCGATCGGCCAGGTTGTGGGCGTATGCCTCGGCGATCGCCCACTCGAGCTCGGCCGGTTGGCGGTCGCGGCGTAGTCGACCAGAGTGCGCGCCGGCGAGGTGACGGGGATGCCGTGATCTGTGCGCGCGGTCGGCCGCGTCGAGCCGCTCGGCGGTGTGGACGCGGAGCCCGTCGCGCGACCGGCAATCCCGCCCGACGACCGTGACCTCGACGTCGCCGGCGGCGTCCTGGTCAGGCGCCACAGAGGAGGCGGCCGAGCGATGGCTCACGAACGCTCGGCACCGCAGGCGAGCACCGCGGCGAGCTCGAGCGCGCCGGTGGCGCGGGACCGTGTGGCCGACGAGGTACACGCCCCTGAACACGCGATGCAGCAGTCCGTTCGCCAGCCGCCACTCGATCGACTCCCGTCCGACACCCGCCCTGTGGAGCTGAGCGGCGGTGATCAGGCCCAGCTGGCGTGAGGCAACCCACGCGACCGCCATGTCGCGGGCGAGGCCATCGTGCTTAAGGCCCGAAATCACGCCCAGACCGACGACCCTCGGGACGTAAGCATGTGGGGGATGCTTATGTCCCGGGGCTCGGAGGAACGCAGCGATTTCGGGCTTTGTGCATCGGGATCGGCGGCCATTGCGCGCTCAGGATCCGCCACCAGGAGCCCGAGCCCGTCAATCACCCCGATTAGTTGCAGAGTTGCGACGAAGTCGTTGCCGACGCGTGGCAAGTCGTTGCCGGCGCGTCACGGCCCGCCGCGATCGCCCCACACCGCGTCCTCGCCGCCACCGCCACACACCGCGTCCTCGCCGCGACCACCGGACAGCACCCGCTCGCCACCGTACCCCACCCCCGCCAGATACAGCCCATGCGGCCGGCGCCGTCGCGCCCGGCCGCCGACCGCGGCCGCCCCGCCAGCAGCGCCACGAACGACGCCACCGACCGCCGGCCGCCGCCGACCTCGAGCATCGTCCCGACCAGCACCCGGTTCATGTGGCGCATGAACGCGTCGGCCTCGATCCAGAACTCGAGCACGTCCGTCGGCCGCCCGCGCCAGTACGCCGCGAACACCTCGCGCGAGAACCGCACGTGCTCGGTCTGGGTCGGGGTGAACGCGGTGAAGTCGTGCATCCCGACCAGCGCCGCCGCGCACGCGTCCAACGCATCCACATCCAGCCGGTGCGGCCACCACAGCGCCCGCCCCCGCTCGAACGCGCTCCGCGGCCGCCGCGTCAGCACCCGGTAGCAGTACGCGCGGCTGGTCGCGTCCCGCCGGGCGTCGAAGCCCGGCAGCGACCGCGACGCACGACAGCGCCGCGACGTCCACAGGCAGCAGCGCGTTCAGACGACCGCACACGACACCGGCGCGCCCCGGTAGCGAGCCACCTGCCCCCAGGCGTGGACCCCCGCGTCGGTCCGCCCCGCCACCGTCAGCCGACACCGTCGTCCAGCCGCAGGACCACACGCCAGCGCCCGCTCGACCTCCTCCTGGACCGTCCGCAGCCCCGGCTGGCGCGCCCAGCCGGCGAACTCGACCCCCGTCGTACTCGAGCAGCAAGCCGGCGAGACGCGACGCCGGCGCGCTAGACCAGCTCGAGCAGCACCATCTCGGTCGAGTCCGACCGGCGCGGCCCCAGCTTCAGGATCCGGGTGTAGCCGCCGGGCCGCTCCGCGTACCGCGGCGCGATCTCCTCGAACAGCTTGTAGACCATGAACTTGTCCTGCCCGAGCGCCGACAGCGCCTGGCGGCGGGCGTGCAGGTCGCCGCGCTTGGCGAGCGTGATCAGCTTCTCGACCTCGGGCTTGACCGCCTTGGCCTTGGTCTCGGTGGTCTGGATCCGCTCGTGCTCGATGACCTCCTTGGAGAGGTTCATCAGCAGCGCCTTGCGGTGCGAGGCGCTGCGGCTGAGCTGGTATCGCTGGCGCTGGTGGCGCATTCGAGGAATCGCTGGACCGGACGTTACCGACGACCTATCGTTGCGGAGCCCGAGGCCCCGCGCGTGCAGGGTCTCGATCACCTCGTCGATCGACTTCTTGCCGAAGTTCGGGATCGCGTTGAGCTCGCCCTCGGTCTTCGAGACCAGGTCGCCGACGGTCTGGATCCCGGCGCGCTTGAGGCAGTTGTAGGAGCGGACGCCGAGCTCGAGCTCCTCGATCAGGATGTCGTCCATCGCGTTCGGGCGGGCGGGACGGCGCGCCGACCGGCGCCGGCGACCGACGCCCGGCTCGAGCACGCCCGGCGCGCCGGCCTCGCGCAGCTCGACCACGCGGTCGGCGTCGGTGAAGATCGCCAGCTGCGAGATCAGGATCTCGGCCGCCTCGCGCAGCGCCGCGTGCGGGTCGATCGAGCCGTCGGTCTCGATGTCGAGCGTCAGCTTGTCGTAGTCGGTCCGCTGGCCGACGCGGGCCTGCTCGACGTTGTAGGCGACGCGCCGCACGGGCGAGAAGATCGAGTCGATCGGGATCACGCCGATCGGCTGGTCGGGCGACTTGTTCTCCTCGGCCGGCCGGTAGCCGCGGCCGCGGCCGATCGTCAGGTAGACCTCGAGCTTGGTCTTCTTCTCGAGCGTGGCGATGTGGGCGTCGGGGTTGAGGATCTCGACGCCCGAGGGCAGGTCGATGTCCTTGGCGGTGATCTCGCCGGGGCCGGTGACGACCAGCGGCGCCTCGATCTCGGTCGCGTCCGAGTGCATCCGGCAGACGACGCCCTTGAGGTTCAGGACGATGTCGGTGACGTCCTCCTTGACGCCCCGGATCGTCGAGAACTCGTGCGCGACGCCCTCGATCCGGACGCTGGTCACGGCCGCGCCGGCGAGCGAGGAGAGCAGCACGCGCCGCAGCGAGTTGCCGAAGGTGTAGCCGAAGCCCCGATCGAGCGGCTCGATCGTGAACGAGCCGCGGTTGTCGTCGACCGACTCGCTGGAGATTCGGGGGACTTGGAAGTCGAGCATCAGGGTCCTAACGTCGTGGGTTCCTGCCGCCGCCGAGGCGGCTGTCGGCGCCGCGCCGGCGCCAGGCGGCCGCGCGGCTGAAAGCTTGCGCTTACTTCGAGTACAGCTCGACGATGAGCTGCTCCTGCACCGGCGCGGCGATCTCTCGCCGCTCCGGCTTGCGCAGCACCTTCGCCGTGAGCGAGTCGTGGTCGGCCTGCAGCCATGCCGGCACCTGGCCGGTCAGCTCGGTCGCGTCGCGGATCACCTGCGTCGCGGTCGAGCGCGGGTGGATCGCGATCACGTCGTTGTCCCGCAGCTGGTAGCTCGGGATGTTCACGCGGCGGCCGTTGACGGTCCAGTGACCGTGCAGGATCAGCTGGCGCGCCTGGCGCCGCGAGGCGGCGAAGCCGAGCCGGACGAGCACGTTGTCGAAGCGGCACTCGAGCATCCGCAGCAGGTTCTCGCCGGTGACGCCGGGCTGGCGCGACGCCTTGTCGTAGTAGATCCGGAACTGCTTCTCGAGCACGCCGTAGTAGCGCTTGGCCTTCTGCTTCTCGCGCAGCTGGACGCGGTACTCGCTCTGCTTCTGGCGCCCGCGGCCGTGGTCGCCGGGCGGGTAGGAGCGGCGCTCGACGCCGCACTTGTCGGTCAGGCAGCGCTCGCCCTTGAGGAACAGCTTCTGCCCCTCGCGGCGGCACTGCTTGCACTGCGGTGCTGTGTCTCGTGCCATCGCCTCAGACCCTGCCTGCCGCTTGCGGGGACGGCAGCCGTTGTGGGCCTGCGGGGTGACGTCCTTGACGCCGGTGACCTCGAGGCCGGCGGCCTGCAGCGAGCGGATCGCCGTCTCGCGGCCCGAGCCGGGGCCCTTGACGAACACCTCGACCTTCTGCAGGCCGTGCTCGATGCCCTTGCGGGCGGCCGCGTCGGCGGTCACCTGCGCGGCGAACGGGGTCGACTTGCGCGAGCCCTTGAAGCCGGCGCCGCCGGCGGACTCCCACGCGATCACGTTGCCCTCGCGGTCGGTCAGCGACACGATCGTGTTGTTGAACGAGGTCTTGATGTGCGCCTGGCCGATCGGGATGTTCTTGCGGACGCGGCGACGGCCGCGCTGGGGTCTCCGAGGAGCTGGCACTCACTTCTTGGCCGCCTTCTTCTTGCCGGCGACCTGCATCCGCTTCGGGCCCTTGCGCGTGCGCGCGTTGGTCTTGGTGTTCTGGCCGCGCACGGGCAGACCGCGACGGTGGCGCAGGCCGCGGTAGCAGCCGATCTCCTGCAGGCGCTTGACGTTCTGCGAGCGCTCGCGGCGCAGGTCGCCCTCGACGGTCAGATCGCCGTCGATCAGCTCGCGGAGCTTGACGACCTCGTCCTCGGTCAGGTCGCGGACCTTGCGGTCGGGCTCGATCCCGACCTCGGCGAGCAGCTTGTTGGACGTCGAGCGGCCGATCCCGTAGATGTACGTGAGGCCGATCTCGACCCGCTTGTTGAGGGGGATGTTGACCCCGGAGATGCGTGCCATCGTCTAGCCCTGCCGCTGCTTGTGGCGCGGATTCGAGCAGATCACGAGGACCCGCCCGTTGCGGCGGATGATCTTGCACTTCTCGCACATCGGCTTGACCGAGGGTCGTACTTTCACGCTCGTTTCGCTCTCGTCGGACGTGATTTCCAGTGGTTCCCTCAGCCCGGCTCTGGAGACCGCTTCGGTCGCCGCTACCGCGCCGAGAGCGCACGCGCAGCGCACGAAAATCGCGCTACGAGCGCAACGGCGATGTTAGCAGGGGCGATCGTGCGCCGCCGGGGTCGGTGGCACTGCGCAGGTTCGAGCCGCTACGCGACGGCGAGCTCGTCAGGCGGCCGCGCGGCCGGCCGCCTCGTGCCAGGGCGTCAGGATCCGCGGCCCGTCGGCGGTGATCGCGATCGTGAACTCGAAGTGCGCCGCCAGCGAGCCGTCCTGGGAGTAGATCGCCCAGTGGTCGTCGCCGACGCGGACCGCGTGGCGGCCGGCGGTCACCATCGGCTCGACCGCGAGCACCATCCCCTCCTCGAGCAGCGACGCCGGTCCCGGGGCTGCCGTAGTTGGGGATCTGCGGATCCTCGTGCATGCTCGCGGCCGATCCCGTGGCCGACCAGCGAGCGCACGATCGACAGGCCGGCGGCCTCGACGTGCTCCTGGATCGGCGTGCGAGACGTCGCCGAGCCGGTTGCCGACGACGGCACTGGTCGACCGCGAGCAACAGCGACTCCTCGGTCGACCCGCAGCAGCTTCGTGCGCGACCGGGCTGATCGGCCCGACCGGGAACGTCCGCGCGGCGTCGGCCACCCAGCCGTCGAGCACGACGCCGATGTCGACCGACAGGATGTCGCCGCGGCCGAGCTTGTAGGGCCCGGGGATCCCGTGCACGATCATCGAGTTCGGCGAGGCGCAGATCGAGCCCGGGAAGCCGCGATAGCCCTTGAACGCCGGCGTCGCCCCCTGCGAGCGGATGAACTTCTCGGCCGCCTGCGTCGAGCTCGGCGGTGGTGACCCCGGGGCGGATCTTGCCCGGCGAGCAGGTTCATGGTCCTGACCAGGATCGCGCCGGCGGCGGCCATCCGCTCGATCTCCTCGGGGGTCTTCTTGATGATCACTGCGACCGCCGGTCAGACGTCCTCCTCGAGGCGCAGCGTCGCGATCACGGCGCGGATGTGGTCGTGGACCTCGGCCGGGCTCGCGGGTGCCGTCGATCCGCCGCAGCAACGCCCTGCTCGTCGTAGTAGTCGATCAGCGGCTCGGTCTGCTCGTGGTAGACGCGCAAGCCGGTTGCTGATCACCTCGGGCTTGTCGTCGTCGCGCTGGATCAGCCGCGAGCCGTCCTGGTCGCAGACGCCCTCGTGCTTGGGCGGATCGAACTCGACGTGGTAGTTGTGGCCGGACTTGACGCACACGCGCCGGCCCGACAGCCGGCGGACCACCTCCTCGTCGGGCACGTCGATCAGCAGCGCCGCCGTGACCCGCCGGCCCAGCTCGGACAGCTGCTTGTCGAGCGCCTCGGCCTGCTCGATCGTGCGCGGGAACCCGTCGAGGATGAAGCCGTCCGCGGCGTCCTCCTGCTGCGAGCCGCTCGGCCGCCATCGCGACGATCAGGTCGTCGGGCACGAGGTCGCCGGCGTCCATGTACTCCTTCGCCTTCTTGCCGAGCTCGGTGCTCGTCCTTGACGTTCGCCCGCAGCATGTCGCCGGTGGAGATGAACGGCAGCTGGAAGTCGGCCCGCAGGCGGTCGGCCTGCGTCCCCTTGCCGGCGCCGGGCGGGCCGAACAGGATCAGGTTGAGCTCAGACACGAGGGCCACTGTATCGAGCGGAAAGGGACGAAGTGAACGTCGATAGCGCGGTGCCGCCATAGCGCGGTCCGAGCACGAACCCGACCCCAGCAAACGCACCGGGCCCGAGCCGCCCCCGCGGCTCAGGCCGGATGCATTCGGTCGGTGCGGATCGCGACCCTACGCACAGGCGTCGACGGCCCGCGCAGACGCCTCGGCGTTCCCCCAACGACAGGCGCCGGGCCGGCATCCGTGCCGGCCCTCCCCTTAGCCCTGCCGAAGTCGCGCCCGCTGTTCCCTCGTCACCCTCCTACGTCTTCCCCCACCTTGGATCTGCGCCCCCACGCACACCCGATGGACCCGTCTGAACGACTGCCCCCACCATGGGTCTGCGCCCCCACGCGCCCCCGACCCATCTCCTGCTGTCCAACTGCCCCCACGGCGGACCGCCAGCGCGCACGCCCCCGTGCGCCGCCGACCCGCCCTGACCTGCCCCCTGCCCTCAACCTTCTCGACGGATCCGCGCCCCCACGCGCCCCCTAGATCCGTCCGTGATGTTCGACCTCCGAGTCATGCGATGTCGGTAGCTAACTACAGGCTCGAACCGTTCGCACCAGGGAACGACCCCAGTGTTTCGATCGGGGTCGCCCTGGGGTCCTCGGTGGTCTGCGGGGCGTCGCTGCGAGCGGCCTCGATCAACGCCGCGAGCTCGATCCAGCCGGTGAACGGCCTGGAAACCTCGGTCCCGTCCGACACCAATCCGCTGATCGGGTCCGAGTCGATGTCGATCGCGAGCATCACGTGCGCGGTCCCCCTCTTCACCATCGGAAATATCGCCGAACCGTTCGCATTCCGCACCAGGCACGCACCCCAGGATTAGGCGCAAGACCAAACGGGGTACAACGCTCTAGATGCCGGTGCGGGAGGCGCCCGACAGACGTGGACGGCCCCTGCGCGGACGCGTAGGGCTCCTGGAGCGTGACGATCTGCTCCAGGCGATCACCGCTGCCCTCGATTCGGTCCAGAGCGGGGCCGGTCGAGGCGGTGCTGCTCGAAGGCCATGCCGGGATGGGCAAGACCCGGCTCCACGAGGCCGCGCTCGATGAGGCGAGAGCCCGCGGCATGCGGGTATTGCGGGCGGCGGGCGCGGAGCTCGAGCAGAACCTCAGCCTTCGGGGTCGCCGGCCAGCTCGTGCGCGCGCTGTTGAACGACCTGCCGCCGGCGGGGCGCCGTGCCTTCTTGGCCGAGGCGCCCGAACGCGTGCGCTCGCTCGCCGGGGCACGCGAGGCGCTGTTCGAGCCCGGCGACGCCGGCGATCTGACGATGTCCCACGGGCTGTTCACGGCGATGGCGGGCGCGGCGGAGACGCGCCCGACGCTGGTGGCGATCGACGACCTGCACTGGTGCGACGTCGCCTCGCTCGAGTTCGTCCTGTATGTCCTGCACCGGCTCGATGAGCTGCCGGTCGCGCTCGTGATGACCCGCCGCGCGGCCGAGGGCGGCGAGTCCGCCGAGGCGATCGACCGAATCTCGAGCCACCCGCGGGTTCGGCTCGAGAGCCTGACGGGACTCGGCTCCGAAGCCGTGCAGGAGCTGAGCCGCAGCGCGCTCGGCGACCGCACCGATCAGACGCTGGTGGAGACATGCGTCGAGGTGACCAACGGCAACCCCTTCTACGTACACGAGTTGCTGCTCGCGCTCGCGGACGAGCAGGGCCTGCGTGGCGCCGCGCTCACGCGCCGCGCCCGCGGGCTCGCCCCCGACGCGGTCACGCGGTCGCTACGGGTCCGGGTCGGCCGCCTCGGGCCGGCCGCGGCGGCGCTCGCGCGCGCGGTGGCGATCCTCGGCGACGACGTGCCGCTCCGGCGCGCGGCGGCGCTGGCGGCACTCCCGATCGCCACGGCCACGGCCGCGGCCGACGCACTCGCGGGCGTCGAGATCGTGCTCGCCCGCGAGCCGCTCCGGTTCGTGCATCCGCTCGTCCAGCACGCGATCGAGCAGGACATCCCGCTGTTCGAGCGCGCCAGCCGCCACCTCGACGCGGCCCGCCTCCTGTACGCCGACGGCGAGAACGTCGAGCGGGTCGCCGCGCATCTGCTGCTCGGCCATGCCGGCGCCGATGCGTGGGCCGTCGAGCAGCTCCGAGCCGCAGCGCGCGAGGCACGAGCCGCGCAGCCCGCGGTCCGCTACCTCGAGCGCGCGCTCGCCGAGCCGCCGACCGCCGAGCTCCGGCCCGAGGTCCTCGCCGAGCTCGGTGCCGCCGAGGCCGCGCTCGGCCGCCCGGCCGCCGCCGACCACCTCGCCCAGGCCGCCGCGGCTTCGTCGGACCCCCGCCGGCGCGCGGAGCTGGGGCTGGCGCTCGGTCGCGCGCTCGATGCGCTGGGAAAGCACGAAGAGGCCGCCAGCGCGTACGACGCCGCGCTGCATGAGCTTCCCCGGCGCGCGAGGACGCCGATGGGCTCGAGCTTCGCGACCAGCTCGAGGCGAGCTACATCTCCACCGCGTCGCTCGTCCCCGACCTCCAGCCGCTCGCGCTCGAGCGGTCAGCTCGGGTGGTCGAGAACGCGGTCAAGGGCCCCCGTACGCAGGGGCAGCGACTGCTGCTGGCCCACGCCGCCCTGCACGCCACGACCACCGGCGAGTCGGCGCACAACGCGATCGAGCTGACCGAACGGGCGTGGGACGGCGGGCGGATGCTCGTCGAAGCCAATCCGCAGTGGATCGGGTGGCGACTCGTCGCCGCGTCGTTCCTGCTGAACGGCGAGCTCGAGAGCGCGCTCGAGGTCGCCCAGACGGCGCTCGAGGAGTCGCGCCGACGGGCCTGGCCGCTCGCGTTCGCCACCGCCAGCTACGTCCGCGGGCTGCCGCAACTGTGGCAGGGGCGGGTCATCGACGCGCTCGCCGATCTGGAGCTGGCGCGAGACGCCCGCCGGTACGGATGGCAGCAGTTCGCTCGCTCGGCCGCCGCGCACTATGCGCTGTGTCTGATCGAGCGGGGCGAGCTCGACCGGGCGCAGGACGTGCTCGACGAGGACGGGCCGCTCGATGAGCCGCAGGACATCGAGGATGTACTCCGCCTGTACTCGCTCGCCGAGCTCCGCCTGGCGCAGGGCCGGCCGCGCGAGGCGCTCGAGGCGGCCCTGGCCGTCGGCGACATCGGCGAGCGAACCGTCGGTTTCCTCGGCTACTGCCCGTGGCGCGGGACCGCGGCTGCAGGCCACGCTGATGCTCGGCGATCGCGACCGCGCGCTCGAGATCGCCGGCGAGGCGCTCGCCCGCGCCGAGCGGACGGACGTCCTGCACCTGCGGATCCGGGCACGTCGCGTCCTCGGCCTGTGTGAGCAGGGGACGAGGGGCCTGCGCAGCCTCCGAGCCGCGGTGCGGCTGGGCTCCGACGCGCCGCCGCGCCTGGAGACGATGCGGGCGCTGGTCGACCTCGGCGCAGCCTTACGGAGGGAGAACCGCCGCTCGGACGCGCGCGAGCCGCTCGAACGGGCGGCGGACATGGCCAGTCGCGGGGGGGCGGTGGCGCTGTCACAACGCGCCCGGGTCGAGCTCGCCGCCGCCGGCGCGCGGCCCCGGCGCGACGCGCTGCTCAGCGGCCCCGGATCGCTCACACCGTCAGAGCGGCGGATCGCCGAGCTGGCCGCCACCGGTCAGAGCAACCGCGAGATCGCGCAGGCGCTGTTCGTGACGCCGAAGACCGTCGAGTACCACCTGCGCAACGCGTACCGCAAGCTCGACATCCAGACACGAGGCGAACTCGCGGGGGTGCTGAGCGTGTGACCGCGTCCGGCTCTGGGTGGGTCCGTCAGCCCCGCCCGGGCGAGCCGCCCGGGCTACTTCAAGAAGCCCTCGTAATTGCGCATCATCAGCTGCGCCTCGAGCTGTTTCATCGTGTCGAGCGCGACGCCGATCACGATCAGGATCGAGGTGCCGCCGAAGAAGAAGTTGGCGGAGGTCTGGCTGATCAGGATCGTCGGCAGCGCGGCGATCGCGGCCAGGAACAGGGCGCCCGGGAACGTCAGGCGGGCGAGGATGCGGTCGAGGAACTCGGCCGTGGGCCGACCTGGTCGCACCCCGGGGATGAACCCGCCGTACTTTCGGAGGTTCTCGGCCTGGTCGACGGGGTTGAACGTGACCGCCGTGTAGAAGTACGTGAACACGATGATCAAGAGGCTCTCGCCGAGCACGTAGTGCCAGCCCTGCGGGACTGAAGAAGTTCTGGACGTCGGTCCAGAAGTTGTTGCGGTTCTGGCCGAGCAGCTGGCCGAGCGTCGGCGGGATCGCCATCATGCTCGCGGCGAAGATCACCGGGATCACGCCGGCCATGTTCACGCGCAGCGGCAGGTACGTCTGGCCTGCCCTGCGTCATCCGCCGGCCGATCACCCGCTTGGCGTACTGGATCGGGATCCGGCGCTGGCCCTCCTGCACGAACACGATCGCCGCGACCACGCCGAGCGCGATGAACGGCATGATCACGCGGAACACCTGGTCGGGGTTGGTCCACCACGAGTGGACGCCGTTCGGGATCCGCGCGACGATGCTCGCGAAGATCATCAGCGAGATCCCGTTGCCGATCCCGCGCTGGGTGATCAGCTCGCCCATCCACATCAGCAGCACGGTGCCCGCGGTCAGCGAGATCACGATCAGCAGCACCTTGGCCAGGTTGAAGTTCGGGATCACGGTGACGCCGGCCGTCTGCTCGAAGCTCCGGAACAGGAACACGTAGCCGATCGACTGCGCGAACGCCAGGCCGACGGTCAGGTAGCGCGTGTACTGGGTGATCCGCGCCTGGCCGACCTCGCCCTCCTTGGAGAGCTTCTCGAGCGAGGGCACGACCACCTGCAGCAGCTGCAGGATGATCGAGGCGGTGATGTAGGGCATGATCCCGAGCGCGAAGATCGCGATCCGGCCGAGCCCGCCGCCGGAGAACAGGTTCAGCAGCCCGAGGATGCTGCTGCCGCCGAAGTTGTTCTGGATCGCGTTGACCGCGCTGGCGTTGATCCCGGGCGCGGGGATGTGGGTGCCCAGCCGGTAGAGGCCGAGCATCGCAGCGGTGAACAGCAGCTTGTTGCGGATCTCGGCGACCCTGAACGAGCCCAGGATCGTCGAGATCATCTGCCGCCGGACTCCTCGACGATCTGGCAGGTCCCGCCGGCGGCCTCGATCCGCTCGCGCGCGGCCTTGGAGAACCCTGCGCGTGCACCGTCAGCGGCTTGGTCAGCTCGCCCTTGGCGAGGACCTTGACCGGGATCGCCTTGCGCGTCGCGAGGCCCTTTGCTCGCATGCGCATCCAACGTTACCGCAGCCCCTGAGTCGAACCGCGCCTCGAGGTCGAGCAGGTTGACCGGCTGGGTGTGCGTCCGGAAAGGCTCGAACGGCATCGACTTCTTCATGTGCGGGCCGCGCAGCTTGCGCATCCGCATGTGGATCGGGTTCTGGCCGCCCTCGAAGCGGGCGCGGCGCTTGGCGCCCGACCGCGAGCCATAACCCTTCTGGCCGCGGCCCGACGGTCTTGCCGGTGCCCGACCCCTCGCCGCGGCCGACGCGCTTGCGCGGCCGGCGCGAGCCGGGCGCGGGCCTCAGGTTGTGCAGCCCGATCCGCTCGTTGCGCTCTACGGGCTGTGGGGTCTCGTCGTCAGCCACCTGACTCCTCCGAGACCTCGACCAGATGCGCGACCTTCGCGATCATGCCGCGGATCTGCGGCGTGTCGGTGTGCTCGACGCTCTGGCCGATCCGACGCAGGCCGAGCGAGCGCAGCGTGTCCCGCTGCCGCTTGTCGCAGCCGTTGCGCGACCGGCGCTGGGTGACGATGAGCTGCTCACGCCTCGCGCCTCTCCGTCAGGACGGGCTCGGACTCCTCAACGGCGCGCCGGAACCGCGTCGGCGTCCGCGTCCGCAGACGCCGCCTCGGACGCGCCGTTCGCGTTCGCGCCCGGCAGCGTCTCAGCAGCCACCGGTTCGGCCTCGGGCGTGGTCAGCCCGAGCACCTGGTTGATCGACAGGCCGCGGATCTCCGCGACCTCGTCCGGCGTGCGCAGCGACTGCAAGCCCGCCATCGTCGCCTTGACCAGGTTGATCGGGTTCTGCGAGCCAAGGCTCTTGGAGAGGATGTCGTGGATCCCGGCCAGCTCGAGCACCGCGCGGACGCCGCCGCCGGCGATCACGCCGGTTCCGGGCGCCGCCGGCTTCAGGAACACGCGCCCGGCGCCGAAGATCCCGGTCGTCTGGTGGGTGATCGTCGAGCCGTGCTTGGGCACGCGATACAGGTTCTTCTTGGCCCGCTCGACGCCCTTCTGGATCGCCACCGGCACCTCGTTGGCCTTGCCGTAGCCGATCCCGACGACGTCACGCTCGTCGCCGACGACGACCAGCGCCGTGAACGAGAACCGGCGGCCGCCCTTGACCACCTTGGCGACGCGGTTGATCTCGACGACGCGCTCCTGGAGGTCGAGGCCGGCGGAGGAAACTGTGCGATCACGTATGCCATGAGCAGATCCAGAGTAGCGGGCTCAGAACGCCAGCCCGCCCTCGCGGGCGCCGTCGGCGAGCGCCTTGACGCGCCCGTGGTACTGGTATCCGCCGCGGTCGAACACGGCGGCGCTCCACCCCGGCCGCCTTGGCGCGGTCGGCCAGCAGCGCGCCGGCGCGGCGTGGCCTGCTCCATCCGCCCGAGGCCGCTGCAGCTCGGGCTCGGTCCAGTTGACCGACGCGACCGTCCGGCCCGACTCGTCGTCGATCAGCTGCGCGAAGATCCCGCGATTGGAGCGGAACACCGAGATCCGCGGGCGCTCGGCGGTGCCGTGCACCTTCGCGCGGACGCGGCGCCGGCGCCTGAGCCGCTGCGCGGGCTTGGTCATCACGGTCATGCGCGCTTACCGACCTTCCGGGCGACGTACTCGCCCTCGTAGCGAATCCCCTTGCCCTTGTAGGGCTCGGGCTTGCGCTGCTTGCGGATCAGCGCCGCGGTCTCGCCGACCTGCTGCTTGGACGCGCCCTTGACGACGATCCGGGTCGGCTGCGGAACCTCGAACTCGATCCCGTCGGGTGCCTTGATCGAGACCGGATGCGAGTAGCCGAGCGCGAGCTCGAGGTCGCGGCCGCGCAGCTGCGCGCGGTAGCCGACGCCCTGGATCTCGAGGCGCTTCTCGAATCCGGCGGTAACGCCCTGCACCATGTTGGCGACGAGCGTGCGGGTCAACCCGTGGAGCGCGCGGTGCTCGCCGCGATCGGTCGGGCGGGTGACCACAATCCGATCGTCGACCTGTTCGACCTTGATGTCACGGTTCACGCGCTCGGACAGTTCGCCCTTCGGGCCGTTGACCCGGACGATCTCGGGCTCGATCGCGACCGTGACGCCGGCCGGGACGGGAATGGGTTGTCTGCCGATGCGGGACATGCTTGATACGGGGTCTACCAGACCCTGGCCATGACCTCGCCGCCGACGCCCGCGAGGCGGGCTTCGTGGCCGGTCATGACGCCCTTGGACGTCGAGATGATCGCGGTTCCCATCCCGCCGTCGATGCGGGGGATGTGGGCATGGTCGACATACGTGCGCTGCCCCGGCCGCGAAACTCGCTGCAGGCCCGAGATCACCGGCTTGCGCGCCTGGGTGTACTTGAGCGTGATCGTGAGCTCCTGGCCCGGCCGGCCGGGAGCGGGATCGTGGACCTCGTAGGCGTCGATGTACCCCTGCTCGCTGAGGATGCGCGCCAGCTCGCGCCTCAGCGCCGACGACGGCATCGTCACGTCGTGGTGCTGGGCGTTGGCGGCGTTGCGCAGCCTGGTCAGGAAGTCCGCGATCGGATCGGTCATCGACATGAGCTCACCAACTCGACTTCGTCATGCCGGGGATGTAGCCGTTGTGCGCGAGTTCGCGCAGACAGATCCGGCACACGCCGAACTTGCGATAAACGGCGCGCGCGCGGCCGCAACGGCGGCAACGGGTGTAGCCGCGCGTCTTGTACTTCGGCGTGCGCTGCTGTCGGACAACCTGAGAAGTCTTGGCCATGTGATCCTTTACGTCTGGGTCCCGGCCGCCTGCGGACGGCCTTCTCTGCTGAATGGCATCCCGAGCGCTTCGAGCAAGGCAAACGCCTCGTCGTCGCTCTGGGCGGTAGTAGTGATCGTGATGTCCAGACCGCGGACCTGGTCGACCTCGTCGTAGTCCACCTCCGGAAAGATGATCTGCTCGCGTACGCCCATCGAGTAGTTCCCGCGACCGTCGAACGACCGGGGGTTGAGCCCGCGGAAGTCGCGGATCCGTGGGATCGCGACCGACATCAGCCGGTCCAGGAACTCGTACGAACGGTTACCGCGCAACGTCACGGCGACACCGACCGGCATCCCCTCGCGGACCTTGAACTGGGCGATCGACTTGCGCGCCCGGCGGACGTTCGGCCGCTGGCCGGTGATCGTCGCGAGCTGCTCACTGGCCGCGTCGAGCATCTTCGAGTCCTGCTTGGCGTCGCCGACGCCCATGTTCACCGTGACCTTCGTGATCCGGGGCACCCGCATCGGCGTCGAGTAGCCGAACCGCTCGGTCAGCGCCGGCAGGATCTCGTCCTTGTAGCGGGTCTTGAGGCGTGCCGTCGGCATCAGTGCGCGCTCCTATCGGTCATCAGTCGAGCCTCGTCCCGCTGCGGCGCGCGATCCGCAGGCGCTTGCCGTCCTGGATCTCGACGCCGACGCGCGTGGGCTTGCCCTCTTTGGGGTCCGCGAGCGCCACGTTCGAGACGTGGATCGGACCCTCGCGCTCGATCACGCCACCGACCTGCTCGGCCCGCTGGGCGCCGGCCACCTGGCGCGGCTTCTGGTGGCGCTTGATCATGTTGAGGCCCTCGATGAACACACGCTGGTGCTTGGGCTCGACGCGCAGGATCTTGCCGCGCTTGCCGCGGTCCTTGCCGCCGATCACGATCACTTCGTCGCCGGTCTTCAGTCGCGCGGGCATGGTCAGAGCACCTCGGGCGCGAGCGACACGATCTTCATGAAGTTGCGCTCGCGCAGCTCGCGCGCGACCGGGCCGAAGATGCGCGTGCCGCGCGGGTTGTTCTGGGCGTCGATCAGCACCGCGGCGTTCTCGTCGAAGGCGATGTACGTCCCATCCTCGCGGCCGTAGGACTTCCGCGTGCGCACGACCACGGCGGTCACGACCTCACCCTTCTTGACCGAGCCCTGCGGGCTTGCCTGCTTGACCGTGGCGGTGACGATGTCCCCGACGCCGGCGTAGCGGCGACGGTGGCCGCCTCGCACGCGGATCACCAGGATCTCCCTGGCGCCGGTGTTGTCGGCGACGCGCAGCCGTGTCTCGTTCTGGATCATCGCGCGGTCCCGTCGCTCACTCGGCTCGCTCTACGACTTCCACCAGCCGCCACCGCTTCAGCCGCGACAGCGGCCGGGACTCGCGCACGATCACGGTGTCGCCGGTGTGCGCGTCGTTGGTCTCGTCGTGGGCGTGCAGCGTGTTCGACGTGCGCACGATCTTCGCGTAGCGGCGGTGGCGCCGGACGATGTCGATGCGGACCGTGATCGTCTTGTCGGCCTTGTCGGACACGACGACGCCCTGGCGCGTCTTCTGCCTGCCCGCCTCGTGCTCGCGCGGCGGCGTCGTCTGGGCGACGGTCCCGCTCTCACGCGCCTTCTGGCGGGTGCGCGCACGATCGGCGCTACGGACCACGGCCTTCTTGCGCCGCTCCTCTACCCGGTCGGCGTGACGCTCCTCGGGCGTGCGCTCCTTGCGCGCGGGGGTCTTGGCAGCCCTGCCGGCGCGGGCGCGCCGGCGCCGCTCTTTGGGCGCGATGACCTCCTGCGGCGCACTCGGGGCTGCAGCCGGCGCCGCCGACTGCTCGGTCGCGGCCGCGCCCGGCGTCTCTTCAGTTTCGTTGTTCTCGGTTTTGTCAGCCATTTCGCAGTTCTCGTTCGCGCTGGATCGTCAACGCCCGCGCTATCTCCCGCTTGGCCCGCTTGAGGCTCGCGGTGTTCTCGAGCTCGGACGTGGCGTGCTGGAAACGCAGCCCGAACAGCTCGCGGCGGGCGGTCTGGATGTGCTCGTGCAGTTCGGTGTCGGTGAGGTCTCGGACGTCGGACGATCTCATCTCAAGCGTCCTCCCGCATCACGAACTTGGTCCGGACCGAAAGCTTGTGACCGGCGAGCCGCATCGCCTCGCGCGCCAGCGGCTCGGGCACGCCGGCGAGTTCGAACATCACACGGCCGGGCTTGACCACCGCCACCCAGCCCTCCGGCGAGCCCTTGCCGGATCCCATCCGGGTCTCGGCTGGCTTCTTGGTGAACGCCTTGTCGGGATAGACGTTGATCCAGACCTTGCCGCCGCGCTTGATCTTGCGGGTCATCGCGACTCGGGCAGCCTCTATCTGGCGGTTCGACAGCCAGCCGGCGTCGAGGGCCTTGAGGCCGTACTCGCCGAACTGGACCTTGGTCTGTCCGCGGGACAGGCCGCGCCGGCGCCCGCGATGCACCTTGCGGTGCTTGACGCGCTTGGGGGCGAGCATCAGCTACCACCGCCTCCGGAGCTCGGACGACCGCCACCGCCACCGCCGCCGCCGCCGGGACGTCCGCCACCACCGCCGCCGCCACCGGGGCGACCACCGCCACCGCCGCCACCGGGACGTCCGCCGCCGCCACCGCCGCCGGGGCGACCGCCACCGCCGCCGGGGCGCCCACCGCCACCGCCGGGACCGCGACCTCCGCCGCCGCCACCGCCGCCGGGACGTCCGCCACCACCACCGCCGCCGGGGCGTCCACCGCCACCGCCAGGGGCGCCACCGCGTCCGCCACCGCCGCCGGGACCGCCGCCACGACCGCCGCCACCGCGACCACCGCCGCCGCCGCCACGTCCGCCACCCGGACCGCCGGGGCCACCGGGACCACCGCCGCGCCCGCCGGGACCGCCGGCGCCACCGGGACCGCCACCGCGCCCGCCGGGACCGCCGCCGCGGCCACCACCGCCGCCGGGACCGCCACCGCGCCCACGGCCGTCGCGGCCGCCCCGTCCGTCGCGGCCGCCGCGCTCGGGCGCCTGCGGCGCCGGCTCGTCCATGATCGTCAGGTCAGCGCCGGTGTAGCCCTCGGGCATGATCTCGCCCTTGTTGATCCAGCACTTCACGCCGATCCGCCCGAACGTCGTGCGGGCCTCGTGGAAGCCGTAGTCGATGTCAGCGCGCAGCGTGTGGAGCGGGACGCGGCCGTCGGAGTAGCCCTCGGTGCGCGCCATCTCGGCGCCGCCCAGGCGCCCTGAGACCTGCACCTTCACGCCCTTGGCGCCAGACCGCATGGCGCTCGTCAGCGCCCGCTTCATCGCCCGGCGAAAAGCCACGCGGTTCTGGAGCTGCTCGGCGATCGACTGCGCGACCAGGCGCGCGTCGAGCTCGGGCCGCTTGATCTCGAGGATGTTGACTTTGACCTGCTTGCCGGTGATCCGGTGCAGGTCCCGCCGCAGCTGGTCTACCTCCGACCCGGACTTGCCGATCACGATTCCGGGCCGGGCGGTGTTGATGTTGACCTCGACCTCGTTCTGGTTCTTGCGGATTGTGATGTCCGACAGGCCGGCGTGCGACAGCCGCCCGATGATGTGCCTGCGGATCTCCGTGTCCTCGTGGAGGAAGTCAGAGAAGGAGCGCTCGTTGAACCAGTTCGACTTCCAGTCGTGGATGTAACCCACGCGGAGACCCTCGGGATGAACTTTTTGACCCATATCTGTGACTAGTCCTTCGGCGTGAGCAAGATCGTGAGATGGCTGGTCCGCTTGCGGATCCGCGTCGCCCGGCCCATCGCGCGTGGCCGGAAGCGCCTGATCGTCGGACCCTCGTCAGCATGGACCGCCTTCACGTAGAGGTCCTCACCCACGAGCTCGTGGTTGTTCTCAGCGTTGGCCACCGCCGACTCGAGCAACTTGCTCCAGTCCCGCGCGACCGCACGCGAGGTGTGAGCGAGGATAGCTCGCGCTTCGTCAACGCTCTTTCCGCGGATGTGATCGCACACCACTCGGGCCTTGCGCGCCGATGAGCGGACGTACTTGGCCTGTGCCCGCACGACCGGTGCCGGCCCCGGCGCGCGCTCACCGCGCCGGCGTCGGGTCGGGGCTGGCGCGGGGGGCGGCGGCGCCTCCTGCGACTCGGAGTCGGCGCCACGCCGGCGACGGCCACGGGAGCTCGCGGGCGCGGCGGCTTCCTCAGCTTCGGGCTCATCCACCTCATCATCCGAGTCGAGCTCGGATTCGCCCTCGGCTTCATCGTCCGCCTCGAGCATCACATCAGCCGCGGCCTCCACGGCCTCGACGTCCTCCGCAGTCGGCTCAATCTCAGCGGCCTCACCGCCCGTGACCTCAGGCGCGTCCTCCGAGGCCGGTTTGCGACGCCGGCGCCGTTTCGGCGCCTCGGCCTCTGGAGTCTCTTCGGGGGTCTCGTCTGGACTCATCGCCTCTTACCAGTACCGGCATGCCCGCGATACAACCGGGTCGGCGCGAACTCTCCAAGCTTGTGACCGACCATCGACTCGCTGACGAACACCGGCACGTGCTTGCGCCCGTCGTGGACGGCGATCGTGTGACCGACCATCTCAGGGAAGATCGTCGACGCGCGCGACCAGGTTCTGAGCATGCGCTTCTCGCCCGAGGCGTTCATCGCCTCGATTCGCGACATCAGGCGCTCCTCGACGAACGGGCCCTTCTTACTCGAACGACTCACCGCTTCTTACCTCTCCTCCGTCCGCGCACGATGTACTTGTCAGATGCCTTGCCCTTCTGCCGCGTGCGATAGCCGAGCGTGGGGACGCCCCACGGGGTCACCGGGTGACGCCCGGGTGTAGTCGAGCCCTCGCCGCCACCGTGCGGGTGGTCGACCGGGTTCATCGCGGTCCCGCGGGTTTGCGGGCGCACGCCCATGTGGCGCTTTCGTCCGGCCTTGCCGATCGTCACGTTCTGGTGGTCGGTGTTTCCGATCGAGCCGACGGTGGCCCGGCACTCGGCGCGGACCATCCGCATCTCCCCGGAGGGCAGTCGCAGCGTCACGTAGTCGCCGTCCTTGGCCAGCAATTGCACGCCCGCGCCGGCCGCGCGCGCCATCTGGCCTCCGCGTCCCGGGATCAGCTCGACATTGTGGACCACGGTGCCGGGCGGCATGTTCCCGAGCGGGAGGCTGTTCCCGACGCGGATCTCGGCGCGATCGCCCGACTGCACGGTCATGCCGACCCGCAGCCGCTGTGCGGCGAGGATGTACCGCTTCTCGCCGTCGGCGTAGTGCAGCAGCGCGATGTAGGCCGACCGGTTGGGGTCGTACTCGATGTGCGCCACCTTCGCCGGCACGCCGTCCTTGCGGCGCTTGAAGTCGATCTTGCGGTACAGCCGCTTGGCACCGCCGCCGCGGTGGCGCGATGTCTTGCGGCCGTTCGCGTTGCGCCCGCCGGACTTCTTGAGCCCCTCGACGAGCGACTTCTCAGGCGAGGTGCGGGTGATCTCGGCGTAGTCGGGATAGGTGACGAAGCGCCGCCCGGGCGAGGTCGGCTTCGGCTTACGAATTGGCATTTACTCGCCTGCCTCCAGTCCACCGAAGATCGGGATCGTCTGCCCCTCGCGCACCTGCACGATCGCCTTCTTCCACTGGCGGGTCCGGCCCTTGGTCTGGCCGCGGCGCTTGGGCTTGGAATGCACGTGCGCAGTCCGGACCTCGAGCACGTTGACTTCGAACAGCAGCTCGATCGCCTGACGGATCTGCGTCTTGTGCGCCTTGTCGTGGACGCGGAACGTGTACTTGCCGGCCTCGGCGAGCGCGAACGTCTTCTCGGACAGGACCGGGCGGATGATCACCTGAGTCGGCTCCATCAGGCCTCCTCCTCACTCGAATCCGGAGATTCGGCATCAGCCGATTTCGCGGCGCGCGCCACGAGCGACTCCATGGCCGCCTGCGACACGAGCAGCGAAGCAGCCCCGACGAGGTCGGCGACACCCGCCTCGTCGACCGGGATCGGATGGGCATGGGAAAGATTTCGGAACGACTTGCCGGCCGCGGCCTCGGCGTCGGTCAACACGATCAGCATCGGCGCATCCGCGCCCCAGTCTGTGAGCAAATCGGTCGCCTGCTTGGTCGACGGCTCAGCGAATACCGAGGCGTCGAACACCGCGAGTGACTCGCGCTCGGCGTGCAGCGACAGCGCGCTGCGGAGTGCGGCGCGGCGCGCCTTGCGGTTCACCTTGACCGTGTAGTGCCGCGGGCTCGGCCCGAACACCGTGCCACCGCCCGTCCACACCGGCGATCGCGAAGAGCCTGCCCGCGCCCGGCCCGTGCCCTTCTGGCGCCAGGGCTTCGCGCCGCCGCCCGACACCTCGCCGCGCGTCTTGGTCGACGCGGTGCCGTGCCGCCGCGCGTTCAGCTCGGCGCGCACCGTCTCGTGCACGAGCGGCATGTTGAACTTCGCCTCGAACGCGACCGGGTCGAGCTCGAAGCTCCCGCCACCGAGGACCGGCGCGCTAGCCATCGGTCCGCACCTCCACCGTCCCGCCGCGCGGCCCCGGAACGGCGCCGCGGAGAAGCAGCAGGTTTTGGCCCGGGATGATCTCGACCACGGTCAGCCCGCGCTGGGTCACGCGGCCGCCGCCCATCCGGCCTGGCCCGCGCATCCCCTTGAACACGCGCGACGGCGTCGCCGACGCGCCGATCGAACCCGGCGCGCGGACGTTGTGCGAGCCGTGCGATTTCGGTCCGCTCTTGAAGTTGTGGCGCTTGATCGTCCCCTGGAAGCCCTTGCCCTTCGTCTTGCCCGAGACCTTGACGTTGTCCCCGACGGCGAACGCCTCGACGGTCACCGTCTGACCGACGAGCAGCTCGCCCGCCTCGTCGCGGAACTCCGCGAGGTGGCGATACGCGGAGGCGTCAGCCTTCTTCAGGTGCCCGAGTTCGGCCCTGGTGAGCGACTTCTCCTTGCACTGGCCGAACGCCAGCTGGACGGCCTCGTACCCGTTGCGCTCGACCGTGCGTATCGCGGTGACCGGACACGGCCCGGCCTCGAGCACGGTGACGCGCTCGACTCGGCCGTCGTCGAGGAACCGCTGCGTCATCCCGAGCTTCTTGGCGAGGATCGCAGCCATCGGACTCAGGACGCCAGGCGGATCTCGATATCCACGCCGGCCGGGAGATGGTCGAGCCGCTGGAGCGAGTCGACGGTCTTCGGGGTGGGCTGGTGGATGTCGATCAACCGCTTGTGCGTGCGGATCTCGAAGTGCTCACGCGAGTCCTTGTCCTTGAACGGCGAGCGGATCACGCAGTAGACGTTCTTCTCGGTTGGAAGCGGCACGGGACCGGAGACGGTCGCGCCCGTGCGCGTGGCCGTCTCGACGATCTCCTTCGCCGCCGTTTCGATCGCCGAGTGGTCGTAGGACTTCAGGCGAATTCGGATTTTGTTTTGGGCAATCGTTGCCAAGGCGTTTGTGTCTCTGTCTTCTCAGTGTTGAGGGCGAGCCCCGGGCTACGGGGCCCGCCCTTAAAGGTCGTATCTGTCACAAAAAAGGCGGCGGGCCGTGAGGCCCGGCCGCCTATCAACTATTGAATTACTTCGGCGACGACCCCCGAGCCGACCGTACGGCCGCCCTCGCGGATCGCGAACCGCAGCCCCTGATCCATGGCGATCGGCTGGATCAGCTCGATCTCCATCTGGACGTTGTCACCGGGCATGACCATCTCGGTGCCCTCGGGCAGCCTCGCCACGCCGGTGACGTCGGTGGTGCGGAAGTAGAACTGTGGCCGGTAGCCCGTGAAGAACGGCGTATGACGGCCGCCCTCCTCCTTCTTCAGGACGTAGACCTCGGCGTTGAACTTGGTGTGCGGAGTGATCGAGCCGGGCTTGCACAAAACCTGCCCGCGTTCGATGTCGTCCCGCTTGGTGCCGCGCAAGAGGCATCCGACGTTGTCGCCGGCCTGACCCTGGTCGAGGATCTTCTTGAACATCTCGACTCCGGTCACCACCGTTGTGGTGGTTGCCTTGATGCCCACGATCTCGACCGTCTCGCCGGTCTTGACAATGCCCTGCTCGACGCGACCGGTCGCGACCGTGCCGCGGCCCGTGATCGAGAACACGTCCTCGACCGGCATCAGGAACGGCCTGTCGAGGTCGCGGATGGGCTCCGGGATGTACGTATCCAGCGCTTCCGCGAGCTCGAGAATCTTGGCCTCGTACTCCTCGTCGCCCTCCAGCGCCTTCAGCGCCGAGCCGGCGACGAACGGAATGTCGTCTCCGGGGAACTCGTACTCGGAGAGCAGGTCGCGGATCTCGACCTCGACGAGCTCGAGCAGCTCGGGGTCGTCGACCATGTCGACCTTGTTGAGGAACACGACGATGTAGGGAACGCCGACCTGACGGGCGAGGAGGATGTGCTCGCGCGTCTGCGGCATCGCGCCGTCCGCCGCCGACACGACCAGGATCGCGCCGTCCATCTGCGCCGCGCCGGTGATCATGTTCTTGACGTAGTCCGCGTGCCCGGGGCAGTCGACGTGTGCGTAGTGCCGGTTCGGAGTCTGGTACTCGACGTGGGAGGTCGCGATCGTGATGCCGCGAGCCTTCTCTTCCGGAGCGTTGTCGATCGATTCGAACGACCGAACCTCCGTGCCACCGTACTTCTCGTTCAGCACTTTGGTGATGGCCGCCGTCAGCGTCGTCTTGCCATGGTCGATGTGACCGATGGTGCCAACGTTGACGTGGGGCTTATCGCGCTCGAACTTGGCTTTCGCCACTTTGCTTTCGCTCCTTCTGTTTCAGTAGTGGTGTCCGTCTGAGGACGAACTTACGCAGGATATAAAGTTTCTGGTGCAGGACGCGATCTAAGCCGCAGCCTCGTCCCCACCGATCTTGTCGGCGAGGTTCGGCGGCACTTCCTCGTAGCGGTCGAACTGCATCGTGTAGGTCGCCCGTCCCTGGGTGTTCGATCGCACGTCGGTCGCGTACCCGAACATCTCCGCCAGCGGCACGTACGCGGTGATGACCTGCGCGTTGCCGCGCTGCTCCATCCCGTTCACGTGACCCCGGCGCCGGTTCAGGTCGCCGATCACGTCGCCCATGAACTCCTCGGGCGTCACGACCTCGACGGCGAAGATCGGCTCGAGCAGTATCGGCTTCGCCCGCGACACCGCCGCCTTCAGCGCCAGCGAGCCCGCGACCTTGAAGGCGAGCTCGGAGGAGTCCGTCTCGTGGTACTTGCCGTCGGTGAGCGTGACCCGCACGTCGACCATCGGGTAGCCCGCCCGCGGTCCGTTCTCGAGCGCCTCTTCGACGCCCTTCTCGACCGCCGGGATGAACTCGGTCGGGATCGATCCGCCCTTGACCTTGTTGACGAAGTCGAATCCCTCGCCGGGCGCCGGCTCGACGTTGACATAGACGATCCCGTACTGGCCCGCGCCACCGGTCTGTCGGACGAACCGTCCCTCGACCTTCTCGGCGTGGCCCTTGATCGTCTCGCGGTAGGAGACCTGCGGCCGGCCGACGTTGGCGTCGACCTTGTACTCGCGCAGCATCCGGTCGACCAGCACCTCGAGGTGAAGCTCGCCCATGCCGGAGATCTCGGTCTGCCCGGTCTCCTCGTTGGTCCGGACCTGGAAGGTCGGGTCCTCCTCGGCCAGGCGCGCGAGCGCCGTCGCCATCTTCTCCTGGTCGGCCTTGGTCTTCGGCTCGATCGCGACCTTGATCACGGGCTCGGGGAACACGATCGTCTCGAGCTTGATCGGCCTGTCGGGCGCGGCCAGCGTGTCACCGGTCACGACCTGCTTGATCCCGACCGCGGCGGCGATGTCGCCGGCGTGGATCTCCTTGACCTCCTCGCGCTCGTTGGCGTGCATCATCAGGATGCGCCCGATGCGCTCGGTGCGGCCGGTGTTCACGTTGAGGATGCGCGAGCCCGCGTCGAGCGACCCGGAGTACACGCGGAAGTAGGTGAGCTTGCCGACGTACGGGTCGGCCATGATCTTGAACGCCAGCGCCGCGAACGGCTCGTCGTCGGACGCCTCGCGGCGTGCCGGAGCGCCACCGTTGTCTGAGCCCTTGACCGGCTCGAGGCCCTCGACCGGCGGCACCTCGAGCGGGCTCGGCAGGTAGTCGAGAACCGCGTCGAGCAGCGGCTGGACGCCCTTGTTCTTGAAGCTCGAGCCGCACAGCACCGGTGTGATCTTGATCGCGAGCGTCGCGCTGCGGATCGCCTGCTTGAGGCGCTCGGGAGAGATCTCCTGCTCCTCGAGGATCATCTCCACGAGCCCGTCGTCGTAGTGGGAGACCTCCTCGAGCAGGTGCTCGCGCGCGGCGTCGGCCTCGGCGATCAGCTCGTCGGGGATGTCGATGACGTCCTGGTCCTTGCCAAGCTCGTCCTTGTAGACGATCGCCTTCATCTGGACGAGGTCGACGATCCCGCGGAAGTCCTGCTCTGCTCCGATCGGGAGCTGGATGGGCACCGGGTGGGCGCCCAGGCGGTCGATCATCGTCTGCACGCCGCGCTCGAAGTCGGCGCCGATCCGGTCCATCTTGTTGATGTAGGCGATGCGCGGGACGTGGTACTTGTCGGCTTGGCGCCACACGGTCTCGGACTGCGGCTCGACGCCGGCGACCGAGTCGAACAACGCGATCGCGCCGTCGAGCACGCGCAGCGAGCGCTCCACCTCGACGGTGAAGTCGACGTGCCCGGGCGTGTCGATGATGTTGATCCGGTGGCCGTTCCACTCGCACGTGGTCGCGGCGGACGTGATCGTGATCCCGCGCTCCTGCTCCTGCGCCATCCAGTCCATGACGGCGGCGCCCTCGTGAACCTCCCCCATCTTGTAGGTCCGACCTGTGTAATACAGGATGCGCTCAGTCGTCGTCGTCTTTCCGGCGTCGATGTGAGCCATGATCCCGATGTTGCGAATCTTGCTAAGAGGGAATGTGCGAGGCATAAGCAGTAATTGTTCGTGGGGGCGGGGAGTTAGTCCGACGCTGCGACACTGCACCGTTTTTCCCGGCGAAAGCTGCAGACATGAAAAAGGGCCCATCGGGCCCGTTCACGACGCACCTGTCGGGAAGGGGCGGATGTCTATCTGGTGGACGACTCCATTGCAGGGAACCTACGTGCCCGACAGCAGGCGCACATGAGCGCACCACCCGAGGCAAACAGCGAATATAGCAGAGGATCTGGGCCATTCGGCCGCATTACGGGGCGCCGCTGGCAAGGGCCCGCGCCCCCCGTTTTAGACAGCTCGCCACCGGCGCCGGAACCTGATGCGGAGGGCCGCCCGGACCGCCTCGAACACGATCACAGCCGCGGAATCGCGGCCACGGCGGTCCTGATCGCCGCCTGCATCGGCGCGCTGCTGATCGTCGTCTCCCAGTTCACCGCGCTCTACCAGCTGCACTCGGCAACCAGCTCGGTCCCGATCAAGACCGTCGGCACCGGCGCCAACCACGCCTGGGCCCCGATCCCACTCGCGCTGCTCGCCGTGGTGCTCGCGTTCTCGGCCTACCGGAGCGGGAGCCGCGTGGCGCTGGCGGCGCTGGCGCTGCTCGGTGTCGTGACGCTGTTGATCGCGCTGATCGGCGACCTTCCCGACGCTCACGCCACCGGACTGGTCGGCTCGAGCGCCTCCCAGTACGTCGAGGGGACCTCGACCCCCAGCGCCGGCCTGTACATGGAGACGCTCGGTGCCATCGTGCTGCTGATCGCCGGCGGCGTGGGGCTCCTTCTGTCCGGCGCCCCGTCCCGGCCACCCGCGCCCCAGCCACCCGCGCCCGCGCCACAGCACCCAAAAACCGCCTAAGCGCTAAGAAGCTTCTTACGATTCCCGCTCGATAACGGGCCAATGGTCGGCATCCTGACACTGCAGCACCACTAGTGCGAGGGTCTCGCGAATCCGTCGTTAGTCTTGACAAACGCGAGGGTTGTTTCACTGCAGCCCCCGGTCCCGTGTGGTGGGCAGCCCTCGCGTTTTCTTCTCGGCGGGGGCAGCCGCTTCGGGGACAGCGATCCGTCCGCGACCGCGCCAGGATGCACGGACACGATCCGCATCCGGTCGTCGCTGTTAGCGAGCCGAGTGGCGCTGATGCCGCGGAGGTGGATGCCCCTTTCGGGGCCCTCGCGTGAAGCGCGACCACCACCCGACAACCAGAACCTCAAGCACGGGCCCCCGAAAGGGGCGCCACCTACGCGGCGATTACCAGCGATAGTGGGCGAAGGCCTTGTTGGCCTGCGCCATGCGGTAGATGTCGTCCTTGCGCTTGTAGGCGCCGCCCTGCTGCTGCGCGGCGTCAAGCAGTTCGTGCGCGAGGCGCTGGGCCATCGTCTTCTCGCGGCGCGCGCGAGCGAACTGGACGAGCCAGCGAACCGCGAGCGTCCGCGACCGGCGCGCCGGCACCTCGACGGGGACCTGGTACGTAGCGCCACCGACGCGACGCGATCGCACCTCGAGCACCGGCGTGAGCGCCTTGACCCCGGCCTCGAGCTGCTCCACCGGGTTCTTGCCCGTGCGCTCGGCGAGGATCGCCATCGCGTCATAGACGATCTGCTCGGCGACCGACTTCTTGCCGTCCAGCATCACCTTGTTGATGACCTGCTGGACGAGGCGATTGCGGTGAACGGGGTCGGGCTCGACCGGCCGGACCTGAGCTGCTGCGCGACGCGGCACTACTTGGCCTTCACGCCGTACTGCGAGCGCGCCTTCTTGCGATCGCCGACGCCGGCGGCGTCGAGCGTTCCGCGGATGACCTTGTAGCGGAAACCCGGGAGGTCCTTGACCCGGCCGCCGCGAACCAGCACGACCGAGTGCTCCTGCAGGTTGTGGCCCTCGCCCGGAATGTAGGCGCCGACCTCCATACCGTTCGTCAGCCGCACGCGGGCAACCTTCCGCAGCGCCGAGTTCGGCTTCTTCGGCGTAGTCGTGTACACGCGAGTGCACACACCGCGCCTCTGCGGGGCGGCAACCTTCTTCTTCCGGCCCTTGCCGGACTTCAGGCCCGGCGTGGCGAGCTTCTTCTTGGGCGGCGTACGGCCCTTGCGGATCAATTGGCTGGTAGTCGGCATGCGGACCGGAGCGTAGCAGGGGCGAAAACTTGCGCTGTTTCGATCCTGTGAGGCGCCGGCGCTCCAACGCGGGCCTCGCGCCGACCAGCCGCCGGGCCTCGGCCGCCCACCATGGACAACGCCCGAAATCACAACGATTCGCCGAACATCCGGGACATAAGCATGTGGTGGATGCTTATGTCCCGGAGGTCGGCGGCGGGATGGCGTTTTCGGGCCAGATACATGCGCACCCGCCCGCGACAACGCTGTAAGCGAGGCTGCGACGCCCGGCCCGCGGCCCTCGCGCCCGACCGAGCACGCCGAACATGCGCGACGGTGGCGCACGGGGCCGACGGGACCGGGTGTGCAGCCGAAGCGCCGGTGCAGCCGAAGCGCGCGACTACGCCGCCGCGACCCCCAAAGCGTCATCGACGGACACACACGGCAGCCCGACCGCCTCGGCCACGGGCGCGTACGTCACCTGACCGCCGGCGACGTTCACCCCCAGCTTCAGCCCGCGATTTTCGGCGATCGCGGCCTGCACCCCCGCCGTGGCCACGTGCACGATGTAGGGAATGGTGGCGTTCGTGAGCGCGGCGGTCGAGGTGATCGGCACCGCCCCGGGCATGTTCGTCACGCAGTAGTGGGTGATCCCGTCGACCTCGTAGGTCGGGTTCGAATGCGTGGTCGGGCGCGAGGTCTCAAAGCAGCCGCCCTGGTCGATCGACACGTCGACGAGCACCGCCTGGTGCTTCATCAGGCTGAGCTGTGCGCGCGTCACCACGCGCGGGGCGCGCGCCCCGTGCACCAGCACCGCACCGATCACCAGGTCCATGTCGGGCAGCCGCTCCTCGATCTGCAGCGTCGACGCGAAGCAGGTGTCCGCCCGCCCCCCGAAGGCGATGTCAAGCTCCCGAAGCCGGTCGAGATTGCGGTCGTAGACGTACACGGTCGCCTCCATGCCCAACGCGATGAAGGCCGCGTGCATCCCGACCACGCCGCCACCGATGATCATCACGTTGGCGGCCGCCACACCCGGCACCCCGCCGAGCAGGATCCCGCGCCCGCCCAAAGGCTTCTCGAGCATGAATGCGCCAGCCTGGGTGGCGATCTTGCCGGCGACCTCGGACATCGGCGCCAGCAGCGGCAGCCGCCCGCGCGCGTCCTCGACGGTCTCGTACGCGATGCACGTCGCACCGGACGCCATCAACCCCCGGGTCAGCTCGGCATCGGCCGCCAGGTGCAGGTAGGTGAACAGCGTGTGGTGTGGCTTCAGCCGCCCGACTTCGGGCGGCTGGGGCTCTTTGACCTTGACGATCAGAGTCGCCTCCTCGAACACGGCGTCCGCGTCGGGAACGATCGTCGCCCCCTGGCCCGAGTAGGCCTCGTCGGGGATCGCCGACCCCACCCCCGCGCCGCTCTGCACGTACACGTCGTGCCCAGCGTCGACGAGCTCGCGAACGCCGGCCGCCGTCAGCGCCACCCGATACTCGTCTGACTTGACCTCTGTTGGGACCCCGACCTTCACGCTAGGACCGCCTTTCCCGGTTGTTCGCCAACTATCTCCAAAACCGACTCAACCCACCAGCTGCCGGCCCTGCAACGCCAGCCAGAACTCGATCCGATCGCGCGCCGAGCCCAGGTTCCGCCCGGTCAGCTCCTCGACACGACGGATCCGATAACGCAGCGTGTGGCGGTGGCAGTACAACCGCCGGGCCGCCCGCTCCCACTGCCCGTTCTCCTCGATGAACGCCTCGAGCGAGCGCATCAGCTCGCCACCGTACGGACCCTCGCTGGCCTCGATCGGCCCGAGGATCGAGTCACAGAACAGCCTCAGCGCCTCGTCGTCCTGCAACGACAGCAGCAGCTGGAAGGACCCCAGATCCTTGTAGGTCGCCACTCGAGGGCGTTCGCTTACAGCGGGTACCGAGCCGTTGCCGTTCTCGGAGGCCGCCTGCCCCAAAGCGAGCGCCTCGAGCGCGCACCGCGCCTCGTGAAAGCTCCGCCGGGCGTCGGTCACCACCACCGCGCGCCCGATCCCGACCCGCACGTCGTCTGACAGCTCAGCGCCGGCGGCCGTCGCGATCCGCTCCCCGAGCGCGACCAGCTCATCGTCGTCCGCGCCCGGAACCAGCGCGCACGCGAGCGGCCCGACCGAGGCCACCAGCGCCGGCGCCGCCTCATCGCGCAGCGCCGCCCACAGCGCGGCCTCTACCGACGCGCCCGGCCCGCGCCCGTCACCGTTCCGCTTCAGACACGATCGCGGCCACCTTCTCGGACAGACCGAACGGCCCGAGCCGGCGGGCCAGCTCCGGTCCGGTCAGCTCGCCGCGGACGATCGCGTCGAGCACGTCGCCGGCGAGCCGGCGCTCGGTGTCGCCGGCGACCCGGGAGCGCAGCAACTCGAGCGCGACGATCGTCACCGCCTGATGCAGGGTCAGCCGGTCGAAGTCCGACAGCGGGCCGGCGTCCTTGATCGCCACCAGCCACGCCTCCGGCGCGCGTCCGGGACCCCCGCCGACCGGCCGCGGCGCGCCGTCGGCGGCGACCGGCAGCGCGATCCCCTGGTTGCCGTCGACCAGAGACGGCATGAACGCCCGCCCCTCGCGCCGGCGCGCCCGCTCGTGCACTTCGCTGCGGAGCGTCTCGAGCGCCTCTGGCTCGATCGCCCGGCGGAACGCGTGCTGCTGGAGCGGCTCGCCGCGCGCGTCGAACACCACCACGGCCGCCCCGATCAGCGTCGCCAGCGCGCCTACGAGCGCATCGAGCCCCCGCTCGGAGAGGACGATCCGCTCGAGCCGCTCCTGCGCGGCCATGGCGCGCCGCAGCACCGCGTACTGCTCGTTGACGAGCTGCGTGAACGCCGCCTCGGTGACCGCGATGAACGGCACCTCGTAGGGGACCTCGAACACCGGGAACTCGCGCTCGGCCGCGATCTCGAGCAGCGGCGCCGGGACCGCAGCATGCTTGAAGCCGGTCCCGAACCCGAGGCCGGCCAGGTGATGATCCGCCAGGCGCGCCAGGAATTCGCCCTGCTGCGCCGGCGTGTCCAGCTGCATGCCGGTGGTGAGCAGGAGCTCGCCACCGGACAGCCACGGTGTCGGGTCGAGCAGCTCGGAGATGTGGACCCACCTGACCGGCAGGTGCAGGCCGCGCTCCCCCGCGAGCAGACGAACGTCCAGATCGCGCAGCAGGTCCCCGACGGTCAGCATCGGGAGCTAGGAGTCCCGAACGTGCTGGCGAGCAACGTGGGCGGTGTGGATCTGCATCCGCTCGCCGGCCTCGGTCAGCACCCCACGCAGGATCTCCTCGATCTCCTCGAACTGCTCGGGCCCCGCGATCAGCGGCGGCGACAGCTGGATCACCGGGTCGCCGCGATCGTCGGCGCGGCAGATCAGGCCGCGGCGGTAAAGCTCGCCCGACAGGAAGCCGCGCAGCAGCGTCTCGCACTCGTCGTCGTCGAAGGTCTCCTTGGTCTCCTGGTTCTTGACCAGCTCGATCGCGTGGAAGTAGCCGGTACCGCGAATGTCGCCGACGATCGGGAGGTCGCGCAGGCCCTCGAGCATGCTCTGGAACCGGCCCTCGTTCGAGCGCACGTTGTCGAGGATCCCCTCGTGCTCGAACACGTCGAGGTTCGCCATCGCGATCGCCGAGCAGACCGGGTGGCCGGCGAACGTGAACCCGTGCGTGAAGCTGTGAGTCCCGGTCATGAACGGCTCTGCCACCCGGTCGGACGCGATCACCGCGCCCATCGGCGCGTACGCGCTCGTGATCCCCTTCGCGGTGGTGATCATGTCGGGCTGGTAGCCGTACTTGATCGCGCCGAACCATTCGCCGAGGCGGCCCCAGGCGCAGATCACCTCGTCGGAGATCAGCAGCACGTCGTACTCGTCGCAGATCTCCCGGACGCGCTGGAAATAGCCATCGGGGGGCGTGAAGCAGCCGCCGCCGTTCTGCACGGGCTCGAGGATCACCGCCGCGACCGTGTCCGGACCCTCGAACTCGATCTTCTCGGCGATCGACTCGGCGAACCAGCTCTCGGTCACGCCCGGGGGCATCCGGTAGGTGTTCGTGTTGGGGACGTGATGAGCGCCGGGGGTGAGCGGCTCGAACGGCTGGCGCAGGCTCGTGATCCCGGTCGCCGACAGCGCTCCGAGGCTCGTTCCGTGGTAGGCGATCTCGCGCGCGATCAGCTTGGTCTTGTTCGGCTTGCCGTTGACCTTGTGGTACTGGCGAGCGAGCTTGTAGGCGGACTCGACCGCCTCGCTGCCGCCGCTGGTGAAGAACACCCGGTTGAGGTCGCCCGGCGCGAGCGAGGCGATCCGCGCGGCCAGCTCGATCGCCGGCGGGTGGGCGTAGGACCAGTTCGTGAAGAACCCGAGCTCCTTGGCCTGGTCGGCGCCGGCCTGGACGACGTCGGCGCGGCCGTGGCCGATGTTCACGCAGAACAGCGCCGACAGCGCGTCGAGGTATCGCTTGCCCTGCTCATCCCAGACGTAGCAGCCCTCGCCGCGAACGATGATCGGGACGTCATGGTCGTCGTACGCCGACATCCGGGTGAAGTGCATCCACAGGTGGCGCTTGGCCAGCTCCTGGAGCGTGCGCTGCCCAGTCCGAACTGCCTCCTCGGTGCTCGCCATCCCGTTCCTCCAGTCGTGTGCCGTTTTGTACAACCGTATCGCCCAGACTGAGACCGGGCAATTGTGCACATCGGATCGCTCCCGCGCACCGATTACGCCGGCGAGTATGGGCCTCGCTGCGCTCGGCATCCATGGGGCCGTGCGACCCCGTCCGGACGGGGCTGGATGGCCCCACGGATGCCGCGAAGCGGCCCCAGATCCCGCGTTACGCGGCAGCCGGCGCCACGGCCGACGAGGCGGCGCGCACCGGCGCCGGCATCAGCCACGCCGCGCCGAGCACCAGCAGGAACGCGAAGCACTGGGCGATAAGCGCCACCGGGCTGCCGGGGAGCGGGTCGCCGAACACGATGAACCCGCCGACGATTCCGGCCACGTTCGCGGCGGTCCCGGTGACCGCGATCACGGGCACCGCGTCGCCTTCCTGGAGGCCCTTGGCCGAGGAGTAGAACGCGGCCACGGAGGCGGCGATGCACAGCAACAACCAGGGGCTGAGCAGTCCCATGACGCCCGAGGAGCCGACCATCCCGGAGATCGCCTTGATCGCGACGTCCGAGACGCCGAACAGGATGCCCGAGGCGGCGCCGAGCATGTAACCGTGGTGCTCGGCCGGCGCGCCCATGCTCGGGCCCATGATCAGGAGCGTCCCGGCGGCGATCAGCACGGTCTCGAACCCGATCATGCCCGGGATCGAGAAGTGGGAGTCAGCGCCGTGGGCGGCGGGAAGGGTGAAGCCGAGCAGCATCAGCCCGACAGCAGTCAGCGCCAGGCCGATCCACTGGCGGCGGCCGATCGAGCAGCCGAGCATCTGCTCGGCCATGATCGCCAGCATCACCATGCCGCCGGCCAGAACCGCCTGGACGAGCGACAGCGGGGCCACCGACATCGCGGCCACGTGGAACACCCACGCGCCGGCGCCGATCACCCACCCGATCGTGAACAGCGGCGAGGCGAACAGCGCCTTGGCCGACTGGAGCGGGCGGCGACAGTTCACCGACGGAGCCGCGCACGCTCCCCGGTGCTTGTACAGGAAGCCGACGTTTGTCGTCAGGGCGCATGCGAGCGCGAGAAGGATGCCGAAGAATGAGCTCATTGCTAGTTGGCTGGCGAGCGATCCGTGCTTGCCTCAGTGGGATCTTCGGCAGCGCGAGCGGACGGCTTGAGCGGATTGGACGGGGTACAGCCGATTGGGTACCCGTGCGAGCATCAGCTCAGTCGTGTCGAGGTCCACGCGACAAACAGCACAACACTCATCAACGGCCACCGCAGGACTAAACACGCAACCCAGACGACCCATTCTGTTGATCGATGTCGACGGCGTCATCTCGCTGTTCGGGTTCGACCACGCCGCCCCGCCAGCCGGGCGATTCCGCTCGTGGATGGGATAACCCACTTCCTTTCGTCAAGCGCCGGCGAGCACCTCCGGGCGCTGGCGCAAGCGTTCGAGCTGGTCTGGTGCACCGGGTGGGACGACAAGGCTAACGACTATCTGCCGCTGGCGCTGGGCCTGGACGGGCCGCTCGCGCTCGTCGAGTTCGAGGACGACGGCCGGCCGCCCGAGGCCCACTGGAAGCTCGGCGGCATCGACCGCCACCTCGATCCGGCCACGCCCGTGGCGTGGATCGACGACGCCCACGACGACGCGTGCCGGTCCTGGGCCGCCGCCCGGACGGCGCCGACGCTCCTGGTCACGACCGACCCGGCGGTCGGCCTCACCGAGCTCGAGGTCGAGCAGCTGCTCGCCTGGGCGGACTCGGTCACGGGCTCTCGCTGACGCCGGCGAGCTCTTTTACGTGGAGCATTAGGAAGGGATGCTGGCGTCCCTTTCTAAGAGCAGCGCTAAGGCTCCCCAAGCTCTGTGAACGAACCGTGGCGGCCGGCGCCGGCGCGGAAGCGGTCGAGGCCGGCCTGCGCGTCCTCGAGCGAGCGGATCCCGTGGCGGAGCTCGTTGGCGAGCGCGGCGGCCTCGTCGAGCCCCTCCTGCTCGAGCACCGACAGCCGATCCTGTCTCATGCACGTCTGCGGAAGCGAGGCGAGCTCGCGCGCGAGCGCCTGCGCGGCGGGCAGGCTCTCGCCGTCCGGCACGACGCGATTGACGAGCCCCATCGCCAGCGCCTCGCGCGCGTCGACGGGCCGTCCGGTGAGGATCAGGTCCATCGCGCGGCTGGTGCCGATCAGGCGCGGGAGCCGGACGGTGCCACCGTCGATCAGCGGCACCCCCCAGCGCCGGCAGAACACGCCGAAGACCGCTCCCTCCTCGGCCACGCGCAGGTCGCACCAGAGCGCGAGCTCGAGGCCGCCGGCGACGGCGTGGCCGGCGACCGCGGCGATCACGGGCTTTGACAGCCGCATCCGGGTCGGGCCCATCGGGCCGTCGCCGCCGGCTCGGGCGGTCACACGATTTCCGGCGTCGGTCCCGATCGCCTTCAGGTCGGCACCCGAGCAGAACACCCCGCCCTCGCCGTGAAGGATCGCGACCGCCGCGCCGGCATCGGCGTCGAACTCGCCGAACGCCTCCGCGAGGGCGTCCGCGGTGGCGCCGTCGACCGCGTTACGGCGCTCGGGGCGAGACAGCAGCACGGTCGCTCACCGGGCCGTCTCGCTGGACCCTGACGCCGGCGTTCATCCCGCCCCGATCGCCCGGGCCGCGAACGTCCGGATCGCGGCGACGACATGCTCCGGCGCCGGCCCGGACCCCGCCAGCGGCGACAGCGGGCCGACCAGTGCCTCGCGCGCAGCCTCCAACGAGCGCCGCGGCGGTCAACGCCACGTCCTGCGTGGGCAATTCGCCGGCGGCGATTCCGGCCGCCAGCGCGGCCGCGATCAGCTCCGCGTAGCGCGCGCGGTAGGCCAGCCGCTCGGCATCGACGCGCGGGTCGACCGGCTCGGCGATCAGCGCCCACGCGAGGCGCCGATTGCGCAGCGCCCGCTGTGCGAACGTCGCCAGCACCTCCTGGAGCCGCTCGGAGGCGGAGCCGGAGTCCGCCGTCGCCGCCGCGAGCATCGCGCGTTCCTCGCCGGCGCAGACCGAGCGGAACACCTCCACGAACAGGTCCTCCTTCGATGGGAAGTGCCGGTACAGCGTTCCGGCGGCGACGCCGGCGTGCTCCGCGATCGCCGCCACCGACGCCGATCCGTAACCGCCCTCCTCGATCAGCTCGCGCGCGGCCGCCAGCAGCCGCTCACGCGTGGCCAGGCCCGCGACCGTGCTCACGCCGGCAGCGCGCGGTCGACGATCGCGCCCGCAACGGTGCTCATACCGGCAGCGCCCGGTCGACGATTGCGGCAGCGTCGACCCCCGCCGGAAGCGTCCCGTAAACGCGACCGCCCCCGCCGCCGAGCCGCGCCGCGCAGAACGCGTCGGCGACGGCGGACGGGGCGTTGCGGACGAGCAGCGACCCCTGGAGCGCCACCGCGAGGTCCTCGACGATCCGGCGCGCGTGAAATTGTGCCGCGCTGGCCCCGTCCGAGGCGAACGCGTCGGCGACGCGGTCGCGCACGCCGGCCAGGTGCGCGTCGAGCCGCGGGTCGGCCCCCGCCCCCAGCTCGCACTCAGCCAGGAACGCCGGGAGCCCGTCCGGCTCCTTGACCAGCGCGCGCAGGACGTCGAGCGCGGCGACGTTCCCCGAGCCCTCCCAGATCGAGTTCAGCGGGGCGTCGCGATACAGCAGCGGCAGGCCCGAATCCTCGACGAACCCGTTGCCGCCGAGGCACTCGAGCGCCTCGGCCGCGTGTGGCGCGGCGCGCTTGCACACCCAGTACTTCATGACCGCGGTGGCGAACCGGCGAAACGCCTCGTCCGAAGGCTCGTCGTAGCGCGCGCGACCCGCAACGCGGCGGCGGTCGCCGCCTCGGACTCGATCGCGAGGTCGGCGAGCACGTTCTGCATCGCCGGCTGATCGACGAGCAGCGCCCCGAACGCCGAGCGGTGGCGCGCGTGGTGGATCGCCTCGACCGTGCCCCGCCGCAGTCCCGTGGTGGCGCCGAGCAGGCAGTCGAGCCGCGTGTGGTTGACCATCCGGATGATCGCGGGCACGCCGCGGCCCTCCTCGCCGACAAGGCGGCCGTGGGCGGCGTGGAACTCGACCTCGGACGACGGCAGCGATCGCGTGCCGAGCTTGTCCTTGAGCCGCTGGAACTCCATCCCCGACCCTCGCTCGACGAGGAAGCAGGAGAGGCCGGCAGGCGCCTGCGCCAGCACCAGGAACACGTCGCACGGCGGGTACGAGCAGAACCACTTGTGGCCGTGGAGCTCGTACAGGCCGTCGCCGACCGGCTCGGCGCGGGTGATGTTGGCGCGGACGTCCGACCCGCCCTGGCGCTCGGTCATCGCCATGCCGGCCAGCGCGCCCGTCTCGTAATCGTTCGAAGTCAGCCGCGGCTCCCACTCGGCGGCGAGCGCGGGGGCGCCGTCACGCAGCGCGGGCACGGCCGCGTAGGTCATCGACACCGGGCACATCACGCCGGCGTTGGCATTGCCCCACAGCATGAACAGCGCGGCGCGGACCACGTGCGCGCCGGGCGCCTGCGAACGCCAGGGGAGGCTGTGGATCTCGCGCTCGACGGCGCCTCGCAGCAGCGCGTGCCAGGACGGGTCGAGCTCGACCTCGTCGATCCGGTTGCCGAAGCGGTCGTGGGTGCGGAGGATCGGCGCGTTGCGCTCCGCCCGCCGTGCAGTGCTCGAGCGCTTCGACGCTGCCGGCGACCGCGCCGGCGTCCCGCGCCCGGTCGACGCCCCAGCCGCCGCTCTCGCGCTCGAGCCCCTCGCGCAGGGCGAGATCGATCTCGAACAGGTTGACCGGCTGGAGCGGCGAGGCCTGGTTCAGGACCTCGCGCGCCGGGTCTGTGACGTCCACGGTCGCCATGTGAATCCAGATTCACATGGTATCCGGGCGGCCCCGGATGTCAACGGGGACGCGGGCCCGGGGACGGAGGCCCGGCGAATGTCAACGCAGGCGCCGCGGCCGTCCGCGCCGGCGCTCGAGCCGGATCCGGTTCGAGCGCTCCGGGGAACCCGGTGGCTTGGTGGCGCGCTCATGCTCCCGCTCGCGGTCGCGCTCCTCACGCTCCCGCTGTCGTTCACGCTCGCGCTCCTCGGACGCGCGCTGACGATCCTCGGTCAGCCCGACCTCGTAGAACACGAGGCTGGTCGCCAGCACCAACCCGAGCGCGACGAGCAAGAACGCCAGGTTCTGGCCGAGCCCGCCGCTGAACACGACCGCACACGCGACGCCGGCCAGCACCAGCACTCCCGCCGCGCCGAATCTGATCGTCCGCGATCGCCACATCATGTCCACGCCGGACCGGCCGGTGCCGGCACGCAGCCCGTACCCGGCGCACGGCGCGTCCGGGCCGCCTCAGACAGCAGGGCGGCCCGGATCGCCGGCATTTCGACTAATCGTCCGCGGGGTCGTCGTCCGGGACGTCGAGCTCGGCCAGCTCGTCGACGAACCCGATCGAGGAGCGGCCATCGCCGATGCTCTCCAGGTCGGAGAGGTCGGGCTCCGGCCCGCCGAACCCGGTCAGGCCCTCGCCGTCGAGGCCTAGCTCGGCCGCGAGGTCGTCGTGGTCGAGCAGACCGACGTCGTCCATCCCGCGAGGCAGCGGCTCGGAGGGCTCGATCTCGATCCGGCGGTAGCGCTTGAGTCCGGTCGCGGCCGGAATCAGCTTGCCGATGATCACGTTCTCCTTGAGCCCGACCAGGCGGTCGATCTTGCCCTCGAGCGCCGCGTCGGTCAGCACCTTCGTGGTCTCCTGGAAAGACGCCGCCGACAGGAACGAGTCCGTGTTGAGCGAGGCCTTCGTGATCCCGAGGATGATCTCCTCGGCCTGGGCGGCCTCGCCACCCGCGTCGATCACGGCCTTGTTCACGCGGCCGTACTCCTGGCGGTCGACGAACTGCCCGGGCAGCAGCTCGGTGTCGCCCTTCTGGTCGACCCGCATCCGCTTCATCATCTGGCGCACGATCAGCTCGATGTGCTTGTCGTCGATGTCGACGCCCTGGGACACGTAGACCTCCTGGACCTCGCGGACCAGGTACATCTCGGTCTCAGTCCGGCCCCGGACCGCGAGCAGCTCGGCCGGGTACAGCGAGCCCTCGTTGAGCTGCGTGCCCGGCTCGATCTTCTCGCCTTCCCGGACGAACAGCCGCGTCCGGCGGGGGAACGTGTTGCGGTGCTCCTCGCCGGTGTCGTCGGTGATCACGACCGTGACTGCCTTGTCGGTCTCCTCGATCGAGACCTTGCCGCCGATCTCGGCGATCTTCGCCAGGCCCTTGGGCTTGCGCGCCTCGAACAGCTCAACGACGCGCGGCAGGCCGTGCGTGATGTCCGCGCCGGCGACGCCGCCGGTGTGGAACGTCCGCATGGTCAGCTGTGTGCCCGGCTCGCCGATCGACTGCGCGGCGATGATTCCGACCGCGTCGCCGATCTGCGCCAGCTTGCCCGTCGCCAGCGACCGGCCGTAGCACGCCTGGCAGATACCCGTCGTGGCCTCGCACTTGAGCACCGATCGCACCGGGACCGTGATCACGATGCCCTTCTCGGTGTCGTCGCGCCAGGTCTCGACGATATCGGCGAGCTCGGCCCGATCGATCTCCTTGCCCTTCTCGACGATCACGCGGCCGCGCTTGGTGGTGACCTCCTGCGCCGCGATCCGCCCGATCAGGTTGCCGTTGGCCTCGCCCGTCGGCCGCAGCTGGCGGCTGTCGGGACCGGCCTCGAGCTTGGACACCGGCATGTCGATGTACTCCTCGGCGCCGCAGTCCTCCTGGCGGATGATCACGTCCTGCGAGACGTCGACCAGACGCCGCGTCAGGTAGCCCGAGTCCGCGGTGCGGAGCGCGGTGTCCGCGAGTCCCTTGCGGGCGCCGTGGGTCGAGATGAAGTACTCGAGCACGGTCAGGCCCTCCTGGAAGGAGGCCTTGATCGGTCGCTCGATGATCTCGCCCTTCGGGTTGGCCATCAGCCCGCGCATGCCGGCCAGCTGCCGGATCTGCGAGAACGACCCGCGGGCCCCGGAGTTGGCCATCATGTAGATCGGGTTGAGCTCGTCGAGGTGGTCGTACAGTGCCTGCCCGACCTCGTTGGTGGCGCGATCCCACAGGCCCGTGACCGCCTCGTGGCGCTCCTCCTGGTTGATCTCGCCATTGTCGTACTGGGCGTCGACGGCCTCGAGCTCGGCCTCGTACCGCGCCAGGATCTCCTGCTTGCTCGGGGGCGTCTGCACGTCGTTCTTGGAGATCGTCACACCGGCCTGGGTGGCGAAGTGGAAGCCGACGTCCTTGAACGCGTCCAGCACCTGCGAGATCGTCGGCGCGCCATACAGCTGCACGAGGTCGTCGACGAGCCGGGTCGTGTCCTTCTTCTTCATCGAGCGGTTGACGAACTCGTACGTGCTCGGGTCGAACCCGTCGCCGAGTGCCTCGGCCAGCGCACGCTCGATCCGGTCGTTCCACAGGATCCGCCCGATCGTGGTCAGCAGGTGACCGCCCTCGCGCCCGAGCGGCCGGTACTCGGCCAGATCATGGAGCTTGACCACGCCGTGCTCGTATGACCACTCCGCCTCCTGGGCGGTGCGGAACACGTGCGGACGCGGCTCGTGGGTGGCGGGGTCGATCTTCGAGAGCGCATCGCCCTCGGGCCCGTACGTCAGGTAGTAGGCGCCGAGCACCATGTCCTGCGACGGAGTCGCCAGCGGCGCCCCGTGCGCGGGGGACAGGATGTTGTTGGCCGACAACATCAGGATTCGCGCCTCGGCCTGGGCCTCGGCCGACAGCGGCAGGTGGACCGCCATCTGGTCGCCGTCGAAGTCCGCGTTGAACGCGTGACAGACGAGCGGATGGACCTGGATCGCCTTGCCCTCGACCAGCACCGGCTCGAACGCCTGGATCCCGAGGCGGTGGAGGGTCGGCGCGCGGTTGAGCAGCACCGGGTGCTCGTGGATGACCTCCTCGAGCACGTCCCACACCTCGGGGATCATCGAGTCGACCATCTTCTTGGCCGCCTTGATGTTCTGCGCCGACTTGCGCTCGACGAGCCGCGCCATGATGAACGGCTTGAACAGCTCGAGCGCCATCAGCTTCGGCAGACCACACTGGTGGAGCCTCAGCGACGGGCCGGAGACGATCACCGACCGGCCGGAGTAGTCCACGCGCTTGCCGAGCAGGTTCTGGCGGAACCGGCCCTGCTTGCCCTTGAGCATGTCGGACAGCGACTTCAGCGGGCGGTTGCCCGGTCCGGTGACCGGACGGCCGCGGCGGCCGTTGTCGAACAGCGCGTCGACGGCCTCCTGGAGCATCCGCTTCTCGTTGTTGACGATGATCTCCGGCGCGCCCAGGTCGAGCAGCCGCTTGAGGCGGTTGTTGCGGTTGATGACGCGGCGGTAGAGGTCGTTGAGGTCAGACGTGGCGAACCGACCGCCGTCGAGCTGGACCATCGGGCGCAGCTCCGGCGGAATCACTGGCACGGCCTCGAGGATCATCATTTCGGGCTTGTTCCCCGAATGCAGGAACGCGGAGACGACCTTCAGCCGCTTGACCGCGCGGGCCTGCTTCTGGCCCTTGGCCGTCTTGACCTGGTCCTGGAGATCGGCGGCCTCGGCATCGAGGTCGACCTGCTGGAGCAGATCGCGCACGGCCTCGGCGCCCATCCCGCCACGGAAGTACTCGCCGAAGCCATACGGCGATCCGAACCGGTCCTTGAGCTCGCGGAACGTGGTCTCGTCGTTGACGACGTCCTTGGGCTTCATCGTCTTGAACAGCTCCCACACCTGGCGCATCCGCTCAGCGGCGTCCTCGATGTAGGCCTCGGTGTCGTCGATGTCGGCCTGCAGGCTCTTGCGCAGGTCCTTGAGCATCTTGTCGCGCTCCTCGTCGGAGAGCTTCGAGATGTTCACGCCAAGCGACTCGGCCCACATGTGGTCGTCGTCGGAGAAGTCGCGCCCGGTCTTGCCGCTCTGGAGGTGCTCCTCGCGGCGGGCGAGGGACTCCTTGAGCTCGAGCATCCGCTCTTCCTTCTCGGCGGCATAGGCGTCGAGCACCTTGTTGACCTCGCCCTCGAGCGAGTCAATGTCCTTGGCGCGGGCCTCGTCGTCGATCCAGGTGACGATCGACGCCGCGAAGTACAGGACCTTCTCGAGCTCCTTCGGAGCCATGTCGAGCAGGTAGCCGATGCGGCTCGGGACGCCCTTGAAGAACCAGATGTGCGATACCGGGGCGGCCAGGTCGACGTGGCCCATCCGCTCACGGCGAACCTTCGAGCGGGTGACCTCGACGCCGCACCGCTCGCACACGATTCCCTTGTAGCGGACGCGCTTGTACTTACCGCAATAGCACTCCCAGTCCTTGGTCGGACCGAAGATGCGCTCGCAGAACAGGCCGTCCTTCTCGGGCTTGAGCGTCCGGTAGTTGATCGTCTCCGGCTTGGTGACCTCCCCCGAGCTCCATGAGCGGATCTGCTTGGAGGACGCCAGACCGATCTCAATCGCGTCGAAATTATTGATGTCGATCAAATTGATCCCTTCTTGGTCTCTCTAGAAATCTGTTTAGGTCGGCGGTGGGCGTCGCGACTACTCCTGCTCGAGGACGCCCTCGGCCTCGCCGGCCTCGGCGGCCGGAACGTCGTCGTCGATGACCGCGTCGTCGTCGCTCGCGAAATCCTCTTCCTCGAGGTCCTCGCCGGGCTCGAGGTCGGCATCATCCTCTGCCTCCTCCTCCTCGGAGGAGGCTTCGACGGTCTCGCTCTCAGGCTCTGACGTCTCATCCGCAGCGGCGCCATCCGTCGCGCGAACGCCGCTGAGGTCGATGCCGAGCTCCTCGGCTGCCCGCAGCAGGTCGTCGTCCTCCTCGCGCATCTCGGCCCGCTCGCCCTCCTCGGAGACCACGTTGACGTCGAGCGCCAGCGACTGCATCTCCTTGAGCAGCACCTTGAACGACTCGGGGATCGACGGCTCGGCGATGTTCTCGCCCTTGACGATCGCCTCGTAGGCCTTGACGCGTCCGACCGTGTCGTCGGACTTGATCGTGAGCATCTCCTGGAGGGTGTACGCGGCGCCGTACGCCTCGAGCGCCCACACCTCCATCTCGCCGAATCGCTGTCCGCCGAACTGCGCCTTGCCGCCCAGCGGCTGCTGGGTGACGAGCGAGTAGGGGCCGGTCGAGCGGGCGTGGATCTTGTCGTCGACGAGGTGGAGCAGCTTCAGGATGTACATGTAGCCGATCGTCACCTGCTCCTCGAACGGCTCACCGGAGCGGCCGTTGAAGAGGGTCGTCTTACCCGAGGCCTGATCGCCCTCGCGCCGGCGCTTGTCGACGTCCATCCTGATGCGGCCCTCGTGCTCGTCCTGCCAGCGCACCAACGCCTCGTCCACGTCCTTCACGGTGGCGCCGTCGAACACCGGCGTGGCCACGTAGACCTTGCCGCCGTCGTCGTGGGCGTCCTTGTAGGCCACCGAGCCGTCGTTGTACCAGCCGTTGGCGGCCACCCACCCGAGGTGGGTCTCGAGGATCTGACCCAGGTTCATGCGGCTTGGCACGCCCAGCGGGTTCAGGATCACGTCGACCGGGGTGCCGTCCTCAAGGAACGGCATGTCCTCGACGTCGACGATCTTCGAGATCACGCCCTTGTTGCCGTGGCGCCCGGCGAGCTTGTCGCCCTCGGCGATCTTGCGCTTCTTGGCCACGAATACGCGGACCAGCTCGTTGACGCCGGGCGGCAGGTCGTCGCCCTCGTCACGGCTGAACGTCTTGACGTCGATGACGACGCCGCCCTCGCCGTGCGGCACCTTGAGCGAAGTGTCGCGGACCTCGCGCGCCTTCTCCTTGAAGATCGCGCGGATCAGCTTCTCCTCGGCGGTCAGCTCGGTCTCGCCCTTGGGCGTGACCTTGCCGACGAGCAGGTCGCCGGAGCCGACCTCGGCGCCGACGCGGACGATTCCGCGGTCGTCGAGGTTGCGCAGGGACTCTTCCGAGCGGTTCGGGATGTCGCGGGTGATCTCCTCGTCGCCGAGCTTGGTCGTGCGGGCGTCGATCTCGTATTCCTCGATGTGGATCGAGGTGAGCTCGTCGTCCTTGACGATTCGCCGAGACAGGATGATCGCGTCCTCGAAGTTGTAGCCCTCCCAGGACATGAAGGCGACCAGCAGGTTCTTGCCGAGCGCCATCTCGCCCTGGTCCGTGGCCGAGCCGTCCGCCAGCACCTCGCCGTCGTCGACCTTCATGCCCACGTCGACCATCGGCTTCTGGTGGATCAGCGTGCCCTGGTTCGAGCGCATGAACTTCTGGAGCAGGTACTCGTCCTGGCCGCCGCCGTCCTTGTCGACGACGATCTGCTCGGCGTCGACGTAGGAGACGGTGCCGGCGCTGCGCGTCACGACCACGTCACCGGTGTCGATCGCCGCGCGGCGCTCCATCCCGGTACCGACCAACGGAGCGTCGGTGACGAGCAGCGGCACGGCCTGGCGCCTGCATGTTCGAGCCCATCAGCGCCCGGTTCGCGTCGTCGTGCTCGAGGAACGGGATCATCGCGGTCGTCACCGACCAGATCTGCTCGGGCGAGACGTCGATCAGGTCGACCTCGTCCGCGGTGACGGTCACGTACTGCCCCGCCTGGGTCCGGCAGATGATCTCCTCGCCGGTCAGTCGGCCAGTGTCGTCGAGCGGGGTGTTCGCCTGGGCGATGATCCGCTCCTCCTCCTGGGTGGCGTCGAGATGCAGGATCTCGTCGGTGACCTTGCCGCCCCGCACGATCCGGTACGGGGTCGTGACGAAGCCGTGCTCGGACACCTCCGCGTAGGAGGACAGCGAGCCGATCAGGCCGATGTTCGGCCCTTCCGGGGTCTCGATCGGGCACATGCGCCCGTAGTGGGTCGGGTGCACGTCGCGCACCTCGATCGGCGCGCGCTCGCGCGTCAGTCCACCGGCGCCCAGGGCGGACAGCCTTCTGCGGTGCCTGAGCCCGGACAGGCTGTTCGTCTGGTCCATGAACTGGGACAGCTGGCTCGACCCGAAGAACTCCTTCAGCGCCGCGACGACCGGGCGGATGTTGACGATCGTCTGCGGCGTGATCGTGTCGGCGTCCTCGGTGGTCAGTCGCTCGCGGACGACGCGCTCCATCCGGTAAAGGCCGATCCGGAACGCTTCCTGGATCAGCTCGCCGACGGTGCGCAGGCGGCGGTTGCCGAAGTGCTCGTACTCGTCGAGGTGATCCTGGATCGGCTCACGCGGCATCGACAGCGCCTCGGCGGCGTAGTCCTTGACGTCGGCGCCGTTGTCCTCGGGCATGCCGAGCAGTCGCGGCAGCGTGATCAGCTCGCGGACCAGCGCGATGATGTCGTCGTGGGTGAGCGTGCGGGTCTCGAGGTCGATGTCGAGCCCGAGGCGCGAGTTCAGCTTGTAGCGGCCCACGCGCGTGAGGTCGTAGCGCTTGGGGTCGAAGAACAGCTGGTTGAGCAGCGACCGAGCGGCGTCGACCGAGGGCGGCTCGCCGGGGCGCTGCTTCTTGAACAGCTCGATCAGCGAGCCCTCCTCGCTGCGGACCATCTCGGGATCCGAGTCGAGGGTCAGGTTGATGTACAGCGAGTTGTCGAAGAGATTCAGGATCTCCTCGTCGGACGCGTAGCCCATCGCGCGCAGGAGGACCGTGACCGGCAGCTTGCGCTTGCGGTCGATGCGGACGTAGACGCGACCCTTCTTGTCGATCTCGAGCTCGAGCCACGACCCGCGGGCCGGCATCAGGTTCGCGATGAAAACCTGCTTCTCGCGATCCTTCGGCTCCATCACGTAGGCGCCGGGTGAACGGACCAGCTGCGTGACGACGACGCGCTCGGTTCCGTTGATGATGAACGTGCCGCGCTCGGTCATCCATGGGAAGTCGCCCATGAACACGGACTGCTCGCGGATCTCGCCGGTCTCCCGGTTGATGAACGCGACGGTGACCGTCAGCGGCCGGGCGTAGGTCAGATCCTTCTCGCGGCACTGCTCGAGGTCGGCGACCGGCTCGTCAAAGATGAAGTCGCCGAACTGGACGGCGAGGTTGCCGGTGTAATCCTCGATCGGCGAGATGTCGTCGATCGTCTCGCGCAGACCGCCGCCATCGGGATCGGTCAACCACGCGAACGACTTGCGCTGAATATCTATGAGGTTGGGGACTTCAAGGACCTTGTTCAGACGCGCGAAGCTCCGGCGCGTCCGGGGGGCGTGAGCGGTTGCCAAGACGGCGACTCCTCGGAAACGGTCGAGAGGGAGGCAGATCAGCGCTCCACAAGGGCTCGTACTCCCGACGACCGGAGGCACTTACTCCCCACGAAGCGCGACCATCAAAGATAGCACAGGGCATTGCTGCCCTGTGGAGGGACGCTCAGCTCTCACGGACCCCGCCCCCGGATCGCCGCGTATGTGGCGCGGCGCCGCTGTACTCGGGCGGCTACGACTATTGGCTGACCGGGGCAGTGTAGGGGCTGCGAGCGTTTCCGGCAAGCCCGCGATGGCGCGTGCATCGCGGCGCTCGGGCGGCGTTCAGGCGGCCTCGACGGGGGCGTAGGCGCGTCGCTCCGCAACGCCGGGGCAGGGCCCGGAGCTACTGCGGCCTGGCCGGGGCGCACATGAGCATCCCCACGGGCTCACCTCGACTTCGCGCGCGGGGATGCGGCGCCGCGGGCGCCGGGGTGCGGCGCCGAGACACCTTTTGCATTAGTCGGGCCCGGGAATTTTCGCCTGACTTCCTGTCCAGGCGATAGATTTCCCCGCACCCGGCGCGATCTTGGGGCGCCTGTGCCCGTCAACTTCACTAGGGGGAACGCATGCGGGTTCAACGACTTGGGGTTCCGCGAGTCGTCTTGACCGTGGGCGCGTTGCTCGGTCTCGCCACGGTCGGGGGAGCGACGGCGACCGCGGGGGTACGGCCGGCGGCTCCGGCGAGGCAGGCCGCAGCGGCCCCCAACGCCTTCATGCTGAACATCTACCCGGCATACACGACGGCCGGCCTGAAGACGACGTTCGAGGTGACCGTCGCGAACACCTCATCGCAGCGGATCACACTGCGCTCGGTAAAGGTCTCGCCGCCGGCTGGGTTCACGGTGGCGCACCCAAGCCCGAACGCGCCGTTCCGGCGCAAGACGCTCGTCACGAAACGAACGCAGACGGTCCGTCAGCTCTCTCTGAGGCCGGGGCAGAAGATGGAATTCGCCGTGGTCGCAACCGCGCCCACCAAGTGCGGCACGCGGACGTTGCTTCACTGGACGTCCCACGCGTTCCAGGGCGCGGCGTCGACCGGCCCGCAGCTCGTGCTTCAGCCCTCGGCAAGCGCGGTGGGCGTCACGGTGGTCTGCCCGCAAATCGCCCCCTGCGGTGACGGCGGGCCGGCCTGCTCGACGGACGTGAATACGTCTATCAGCACGTACGGCGTGGTCTCCAACGCCGCTGTCGGCACGCTGAATGGGACGCTCGATGTGGGCACAAGGCTGAAGTGCGGCGCCTACCCGTTCCACGACCCCAACTGGTACGACTCGGTGGTGACGCCGCCGACGACGGGCCCCCCGGCCGCGGCGACGGCCCCAATCGTCGATGTCGTGTCCTACACGGTCAAGGACACCACGTTGAAGGGGATCGGCTTCTGCCTCGGGGCGACCTACGAGTTCGTGACGGCCTCGGGGAACCAGGCGCCGGCGGGGACGTTGCCGAACGGCAACGCGGGCTTCATCGGATTGCTCCCGATGTGCACCCCGGCAAGCCCGCCGTGCATCTCGAGTGTCGCTCAGCGATCTGACCCCAAGGCCAGGACCGGACACGACGCGGTCCTGAGGGTTCAGATACCCGAGCAAGGGGACCCGTGGGGAGGAAGCTAGGCGCTCGTGCCGTCGACACCGGGCCGTGTTTCTTTTCGGCGCACGGCAATGCGGAGAGGTGGTTTCCTGCAACGAGGCGCGGCGACACATCGCCCGCCCCGAGTCGGAGAAGGAGGAGGGGGTTTTATGCGAGTTCAGGTAGCACGGGCCAGGCGACTTGTCCCGGTGGGCGCGGCGGCGACAGTCTTGATCTGCGTCATGCCGGCGGTCACGGGTGCGGCCCAGCCCGGCACGGTGCACAAGACGTGCGTCCACGTCAACGGCTGCACGACCGTCGTGTCGGGACCACCGCCGACTACGTCCGTCGGGCCGGGAGAGCCCGCACCGCAACAGTTGCCGAGCAGCAAGTTCGGGGTCGCGGTCAACGGGGCGCCAACCGCGACCGCCGGAGCCCAGAGCCAGCCCGGCACGCTGGTCGCCAAGCTCGACCCGGGGCGAGGCGTCACCTGTAAGGGATACACGGAGAGGGACCCCACCACGTTCGTGTTCAAGGTGATGGTGGCGACGGCGTTCAGGGTCACCTACGTGATCACCGACCGGATTACGAACACGACCGCGGACGGGATTCAGTTCTGCATGGCGGCGAACTTCCCCTTTATGACCGCCTCCGGCGCGCCGGCGGCGCCGACGGTGCTGCCGGACGGGACGTCTGGGCACGTCGGCCTGCTGCCGCGATGCGTCAATGCAACCCTCCCGGGCGGCGCGGGCAGATCCTGCCTGGATCGCGTCACGACCGTCAAAAACTCGAGCAGCAGCACCGGCGTCGACGTGATCCTGAAGGTGCGAGTCCCGACGCAGACCACCGGCGACCCGTGGGGAGGCTCTTAGCCATAGCACCGCGTCATTGCGTCGCCGATCAGCCGAACTCCGGCGTCGGCAGGCGGGCGATCTTCAACCTGCTCAATATCTCGTCCCGCTCCCGGAGGAGGTCCGCGTCGGCTCCGTCGAGTGCGTTCAGCACGTCGATCGTCGCCGCAACGTCGAACTCCGCGCCCCGCGCACGTGCTGACCTCAGCGCAGCGTTGAGCTCGGCGCGGGCCGCCTCGACGTAGCCCAACCGCGCCAGTGCGACACCGGCCACCCGCTCCAGAAGCGGCGCGTTACGGTCCGTCACCTTGAGCTGCTCGTGCGCGATCGCGAGGGAGCGCTCTGGGGCGCCGCCAATGCCCTCTGCCTCAGCGAGGAGCGCCTGGGCGAAATCGGCGTACGCCTCCATGCCGAACTCGCGAAGCTCGTTCATCGCCGCCTCGAGCTTCGGCACCACCGCCCGGCCGTCGCCCCGCCGCGTCGCGAGCCTGGCCAGCAGCAGGTCGATGAACGCGACGGAATGCCGCTCACCCGTCCCGCTCCAGACGCGACGCGCGCGCTCCAGGTGCTCTCTGGCTTCCTCGACGCGTCCCTGATCGGACAGGATCTCGCCGATGTTGCAGTCGGTCCGCGCGACGTTGGCCGGGGTGCCCGCGCGCTCGCTGCTCTCGCGCGACCGGCTGTAGAGCGTGACCGCGTCGTCCCAGCGCCCGTCAAAGTAGGCGAACATCCCGAGGTTGTTGAGAACCGTCGACTCGTGCTCGGGTTCGCCAAGCTCCTCGTAGATCTCCAGCGCCCGCCACGAGTACGTGGCGTCCTCCGGTCGACCCGATTCGCGGAGCGCCCAGTCGAGCCCGTAGCAGGCCCGCGCTAGCGCGCGCCTCTCGTCCACCGCTTCGGCCTCGGCGATCGCCTGCCGGGACAACCGAACCGCCTCTGCCCAACGGCCCTGGCGATTGCGGATGCCCGCGAGGTGTGAATGCAGACGTGCCCGGCTCCTCGTTGCGTCGGGGCAGTCGAGTGAGTCGAGCACTCCCAGGCCGCGCGTCAGCCATCGCACGGCGCGGCTCAACGCCGCGCTTCGCTCCGCCACCTCCGCCTGGCGGTCGCACAGCCGGGCTTGGGCGATCGGGTCCTCGGGCAGGAGCCGGCGCGCCTCGGTCAGCGCCCGGCTGGCCGCCGCCGGCTCGCCGACGCGCCGCAGCGCCTCACCCAGGTACTCCCAAGCATCGGCGAGCGCCCGGCGGTCCGCGCCGGGTCCGAGCGCCCGCCCGGCGTCGATCGCCCTGCGGTACAGGCGCACCGCGTCGGCGTGTGAGAACCGCTCGGTGGCCCGCTGTGCGGCGAGCATCGCGTAGCGGTGCGCCCGGGCGTAGTCGCGGGCCAGGGCGAAGTGGTTTGACAGGACCGCCGCGTCGGCGTCGTACTCGCCGTTCTGCTCGCGCTCGATCCTGAGCCCGACCGCCAGGTGGAGCTCCCGTCGCAGCTTGAAGGGAAGGCTCGAATAGGCCACCTCCTGCAACGCGGGCCGGCGGAAGCGTACGTGCCCATCCGGCTCGCGCTCGAACACGACCGACATTCGATCCCAGAAGCGCTCGTCCGGCGACACCATCCCGGGCGCGAGTACGACCTCGAGGCGGGCCGGTTCGAACGACAGCCCGAGCACGGCAGCCCGGCGAACGAGTGCCGCATCGCCCGGATCCAGCGCGTCGATGCGCGCCATGGTCGCGGCACCGACGTTCTCGGGCAGCTCGTCCCGGTTGCCCGCGGCGGCGGCGGCGAGCAGGTCGAGCAGGAATTGCGGGCTGCCTCCGGCGCGCTGGACGGCCAGCTCGATCACGTGGGGCGGTACCTGCGTGGCCTCCGGTGTGCTCAGGGCCAGCGCCTCTGTGTCCTTGCGCGAGAGCGGCCCGAGCTCGATCCGGGCGTGCGCCCCCTCCGCGAGCATCAAGCCGCCGGGGTCGTCCCGACGCGCGATCAGAACGAGCCAGGCCGTCGACTCGAGCTCGCTCGCCAGCGCCTCGAACAGCTCGACTGAGGCGCCGTCCATCAGGTGTGCCTGCTCCACCTCGACGATCGTCGGGACGACCAGCGCGCGCCTCAGCAGCCGCAACACGACCTCGTGCAGCTTCGTCGCGCGCGCGGCCGAGGACAGCTGCTCGACCTCGACGGACGGCCGAACCTCGACGTCGAGCACGATCGCGATCAGGGACTTCCAAGGCTCCAGGTCCGGGTCGACCGCCTCGATCTCCGCGGTCAGCCGCTCGACGACCTCGTTCTCGCGCGCATCGCCGGCCACGCCGAGCAGCTGGCGGAGAAGCTCCCGCCATGGCGCGTACGGCGTGTCGCGCGTGTACACCTCGCACGCGGCGCGAAGTGAAACCATGCCCGTCGCGAGCCGGGCGGATTCCGCGAGCAGCCTCGATTTGCCACTTCCGGTCTCGCCGACCAGCTCGATCAGTGATCCGGAACCGTGCCGCGCGCCGGCGATGGCGGACCGAAGCTCGTCGAGCTCGCGCGCTCGTCCCACCAGCGGCAGCTCGAGCCGGATCGCCTGCTCGGAGGACCCGCGTACCGGAGACCCGACGTCCCAAGCCTGCACGGGCCGTGACTTGCCCTTGACGGGGAAAGGTTCGAGCACGGTCTGCTCGAAGCTCGTCTTCGCCCCGCGTAGCACGTCCCGAGTGGCATAGATGCGCCCGACCGGCGCCCTCGCGACAAGGCGGGCCGCGAGGTTCACCGTGTCGCCCATCACCGCGTACCAGCGCCGGTAGTCAGGTCCGACCTGTCCGGTGAAGACCGGACCGCGGTGCACCCCCACCTTCACCGGCAGCGGAGGACCGGCCTCGATGATGTGGCGGAGCGCGAGCAGCATGCGCTCCTCGTCGTCGCCGACGAAGCGCGGTGCACCGGCGCTAAGCCGGATCTTGCCGCCGTCGTAAGCGATGTCCGTGTCGAGGAAGCAAACGTCGAAGCGCTCGGCCGCTTCCTGCACGAGCCGGACGAGCTCATCGAGCCGCTGCGCCGCGCTCTTTGCCCCGGCGCGCGTCAGTTCCTCGTCCAAGCCGGCGAACTGGAGGAACGCGATCGTCGCTGTGCGGTGCTCCGGGGCCGCAGTCTCGCTCAGGACATATGCCCGGACCGCCGCGGGGAGGAAACTCGCGACTACTTCGAGCGGAGGGGATGGGAGCCCCGCGGGTGGCACCCATTCACGCGGCGCCGGCGATCGGGCCAGCAGGATGCCGGGCCCCACCACTGCGCCGGCGCAGCTTCGCGGCACAAGGCGCGCGGTTTCGGCGCTCATCAGGATCTGCCCGGCCGAGGCGGCGCCCTCCATCGCGACGACCGCGCTCGCCGCGGGGCCGCCGATCAGCACCTCGCGATGCGAACCGCCCACGACGAACATCCCGAACGCGCCGCTGTGGATCCCGACAGACATCCGCAGCACGACGTTGCTGTCCCCCGTGCGGGTGCGACCGACGTCGCGCAGGACCCTCCGCATCGCCGCTGCGGCGCAGCACGCCCGCGCGGCATGCTCCTGGTTGCCCTCCTGGTCGTAGAACATCAGCAGCATTGCGTCGCCGCCGAACTTGACGAGCGATCCGCCGCGGCCGTACGCCTCGGCCAGGAGCGACGAGAAGCAGGCGTTGATCACGTCGACCAGTTGCTCGGCTCCCTCCCTGCCGCGACGGGCGAGGCGTTCGGACAGCCGGGTGAATCCCGACACGTCCGCGAACACCATCGTCGAGTCGACGGTCTCGGTCAGCACGTCGATCGGGCGCGCGAGGCGCGCCATCAGCGCCCTGGGCACGTACGGTGCGAGCGTTGCGGTGTCGGGGTGCGCCAGCAATCTGCAGCCCTCGTCGAGCAGATAGCCGTCCCGGTTGTCCGGGCGGCTCAACGCAAGTCTACGGAGGCGGGCAAGGCAAGCAATTTGCCCTCACACACCCTGCTTAAAGCCCGAAAGCGGCGGCCTCATGCGAGCCACCGGGACATAAGCATGCGAGGAATGCTTATGTCCCGGAGGTCGCGGGCGCGGCGGTGATTTCGGGCCTTGTGCAGCGCCGGCGCGGTCAGGCGTCGGCGTTACTTCAGGTCGACGGTGGCGCCGGCCTCTTCGAGATCGGCCTTGAGCTTGTCGGCCTCGCCGCGGTCGATGCCCTCCTTGATCGCCTTGGGCGCCTCGTCGACAAGCGCCTTGGCCTCCTTCAGGCCGAGACCGGTGGCGGCGCGCACGACCTTGATCACTTGGATCTTCTTGTCGCCGGCGGCCTGGAGCACCACGTCGAACGCGGTCTGCTCCTCGGCCTCCTCGCCGCCACCGTCAGCAGACGCGGCGCCGGCGGGCGCTGCCGCCGCGACGGCTGTCGCGGAGACGCCGAACGCCTCCTCGAGTGCCTTGATGCGCTCGGACAGTTCGAGCACGGAGATTGACTTGAGTTCGTCGATCCATTCTTCGGTGCTGGGCATAGTTCCTCCTTAGGCGTCGGACGGCTGGTCGTCCGACGCTGATTCCTGTTCAGTTTCTTCTGGCGCGACGTCGGGTTCGGGTTCCGTGGCGGGCTCGGGTTCCGCGACCGCCTCAGGTTCCGCAGCCGCCTCGGGCTCCGGCTCCACAGCCGCCTCGGGCTCCGCAGCCGCTTCCGGCTCGGGCTCCGCGGTCACCTCGGGCTCCGGCTCCGCGACAGCCTCCGGCTCCGCCGGTTCCGCAGCCGCCTCGGGCTCCGGCTCCGCAGCCGCTTCCGGCTCCGCCACCGCAGCCGCCTCAGGCTCCGCGACCGCCTCAGCTGCCACCGGCGCCGGCGGGGTCCCGCTCACGAGCCCCTGCTCGGCAATCTGCTGGAGCTGGATCGCGACCCCGACGATCAAAGCGTTGAGCGTGCGCACGAGACCGGTCAGTGGCGCGGCGATCGTGCCGACTAGCTGGGCGTGGAGCACCTCGCGTGCCGGCAGGCGCGCGATCGTGCGCACCTCGTCGGCGGTCAGCGCGGCGCGATCCATCAGGCCGCCCTTGAACTCGAGCGCGTGCATCGTACGCGCGGCGTCGTTGAGCGCTTTGGCCGCGAGCGCGGCGTCGCCGGAGACGAACGCGAGCGCGGTCGGTCCCTCGAGCATCGCCTTCAGTCCCTCGGCGCCGGCCTGGTCGGCGGCGCGCTCGGACAGCGAGTTCTTCACGACACGGAACTTCGTCCCCGTTTCGCGCAGACGAGCTCGCAACTCGGCCGCCTGCGCGACGGAGATCCCGCGATAGTCGACGGCGAACACCGCATCGGCCGACTGGATCTCGCCGGCGATCTCCTCTACAACTGCTGCTTTTTCGTCTCGGTTCATAGGTCCTCTCACGAGAAACGCCCGCTGTGGTGGCGGGCGTCGAACGCGGAACCGGGACCGGCTCCAACTCTCGAGGCTCCGCCTGTCCCGGACTTACAAGAAAGCCGCCGGGGGTCTCGGGCTTCGTCTCTGTCGATGCGAGTTTACGCCGCTACGGGCTCCCCGACGATGTCACGCGTGCGCGGTCGGGTCGACCTTGACGCCCGGCCCCATCGTCGTGGCCACGGTCACCGTCCGGAGATAGCGGCCCTTGGCCGCGGACGGCTTGGCGCGGATCAGCTCCTCGATCACTGCCGCGTAGTTCTCGAGCAGCTTCATGTCGTCGAAGTCGCGCTTGCCGATCACGAGGTGGACGATCGCGTTGCGATCGGTCCGGTACTCGACCTTGCCGGCCTTGGCCTCCTGCACGGCGCGCGCAACGTCCATCGTCACGGTCCCGACCTTCGGATTCGGCATCTTGCCGGCCGGGCCGAGAATCCGGCCGAGGCGGCCGACCACCGGCATCAGGTCGGGCGTGGCGATCGCCAAGTCGAAGTCGTCGAAGCCCTCCTGCATCCGCTGGGCGAGGTCCTCGGCGCCGACCACGTCGGCGCCGGCCTCCTCGGCCTCGCGGGCCTTGTCGCCCTGGGCGAACACCGCGATCTTGACGTCCTTGCCGAGCCCGTTGGGCAGCGCGATCGTGCCGCGCAGCTGCTCGTCCGCGTGACGGACGTTCAGCCCGGTGCGCACGTGCACCTCGACGGACTCGTTGAACTTCACGCGCGCGAGCTGCTTGATCAGGGCGACCGCCTCTGCAGGCGAGTACTCGCGCTCGCGATCGAAGCGCTGCTTGGCGTCCTCGTAAGTCTTTCCGTGACTCGACATGACCTATACGACCTCCACACCCATCGAGCGAGCGGTACCGGCGATGATCCTGGCGGCGGCGTCGATATCGCCGGCGTTCAGGTCCTTCATCTTCTTCTCGGCGATCTGGCGGAGCTGGTCCTGGGTGATCCGGGCCACCTTCGTGCGGTTCGGCTCGGCCGAGCCCTTCTCCAGCGACAGCGCCTGCTTGATCAGGACGGCGGCCGGGGGGCTCTTGGTGACGAACGTGAACGAGCGGTCCTCGTAGACGGTGATCACGACCGGGATCACCGTGCCGAGGTCGCCCTGCGTCTGCGCGTTGAACGACTTGACGAACTCCATGATGTTCACGCCGTGCTGGCCGAGCGCCGGCCCGACCGGGGGCGCCGGCGAAGCCTGCCCGCCGACGGCCTGCAGTTTGATCTGTGTCAGAACCTTCTTGGCCACGAAACGCTCCTAAATCTTCTTCACCTGGTCGAACCCGACTTCCACCGGCGTCTCGCGTCCGAAGATCGACACCAGCACCTTCAGGCGCTGCGCATCCTCGTTGACCTCGGAGATCTCGCCAGAGAAGTCCGACAGCGGGCCCGAGATCACCTTGACCGATTCGCCGATGGTGAACGTCGCGCGGCTGCGCGGGCGCGCCTCCTGCTCGCGGTGGAGCAGGCGGTTCACTTCGTCCTGAGTGAGCGGGACGGGCTCGTTCGAGGCGCCGACGAAGCCGGTCACCCCGGGCGTGCCCTTGACCAGCGACCAGGAGTCCTCGTTGAGGTCCATGTTCACGAGCACGTAGCCGGGCATCGTGCGCTTCTCGACCGTGATCTTCTGGTTGTCCTTCATTTCAGACACCGACTCGGTCGGCACGACGATCTGCCTGACCGCCTGCTGCTGACCGAGCGACACGATCCGGTGCTCGAGGTTGTGCTTGACCTTGTTCTCGTGACCCGAGTATGTGTTTACGACGTACCAGCGGAACATTCTGTTGTTCGATTAAGCCTCTCTAGCCATCAGCGACGGTGGCGCTCACTTCAAGACGAAAGTCACCAGCTTCTGGGAAACCCAGTCCGCCACTCCCAGGAACACGGCGGCCACGATCACGAACCCGATTACGACTCCCGTGGCCTGCATCACCTGACGGCGATCGGGCCACTGTACCCGTTGGAGCTCGCGCCAGCTTCCTTGCAGGAAGCCGATGAGCCGCGCGAGCAAACTCGGTGCGCGCTCCGCAACCGCTGCCCCGCCCGGTGCGGCGAGCTCGCCGCCTGGGTGCGCCGGACCCACCTCCACCATCGTAGCCAGCGCCCCGACGCCGGCCGCGGCGGCCACCGCCGCCAGCGCCGCCAGCGCCGATCGACTCCTCGACCTCGCGCTCGAACTCCTCGTCGTCGGCCTCGTCGCCCGGCTCCGGCTCGTCGGGACGGCCGACCTCGAGCTGCTCCTCGGCCAACTCGGCGTCCGGCATGGCGTGCTGGAGCGGAGGCGGGGCCCCGTCCTCGCGGTCATCGTGGGCCTTGTGGGCCACGGGTACGACGGGCTCGTCATCGTCCTCGAACGAGTCGCCAACGAGGTCGTCCCCGACCGAATCCGACGCGAGGTCGACGGGTTCCAGCTCAGGAGCGTCACCACCGCGCTCGAGCTCGGCGCCACCGTTGTCGTGCTCGTGCTCAGCTGCGCCGTTGTCGACGTTGTGCGTCGCGGTCGGCAGCCCCTGGCTCGGATCGGCAGGCGTCCCCGGTTGGCGAGGCCGCCGCTCTCTGGCGCGTTTGCGGTTGCGGGCCACGGAGCGCTCCGGTCAGCTCAGCGTGTTTCGCGGTGCGCCGTGTGGCACCTGCACCAGCGGCAGTACTTACGCAGCTGGAGTCGCTCCGGGTTGTTCCGCTTGCTCTTGTTGGTCTGGTAGTTGCGTCGCTTGCACTCTTCACACGCGAGAGTTGCAGCGATCCGAACATCTCCACGAGCCATGTGATGGGCGCTTCCGTCTGGATGGTCAGGGTCCGGCTACCGGACTGCGGGCGCGATAACGAACGCCGCCCGGCGCCTCCCTGAGTGTAGCGGCCGGATCGCGACCGAGAGACGGGCTGCAGCTATTTGAGACGGTCGGCGACGCCTGACGGCGGCGCCTTATTCGGCCAGCTCGATCGGGGACACCTCCAGATCGAGCCAGCGATCGCCACGGAGGATCCGGATGGCGAGCGGCCGGCCGATCGCATCCTCGGTCATCAGCCGCTGCACGTCGTCGACTCGCTCGATCGCCTGCCCGCCGATCTCGACGATCAGGTCCTCGCCGCGCAGTCCGGCTCGCTGGGCGGGACTGCCCTGCGAGACCTCGACGACCTCGACGCCGGCGCTGCGGCCCACGCGCACGCGCGCGTGAGGCGGTAGCGGGCGCGGCCCGGCGGCGATCCCGATCCACGCGCGCCGCACGCGGCCGTCGCGCATCAGCGTGCCGACGATCTGCCGCGTCGCCGCATTGATCGGCACCGCCAGCCCGAGCCCGACGCCGGCGACCGCGGTGTTGATCCCGATCACCCGCGCCGAGCTGTCGACGAGCGCCCCGCCGGAGTTGCCGGGGTTGAGCGCGGCGTCGGTCTGGATCACGTTGTCGATGTGGCGCACGGTACGCCCCGCCCGGGCCGGCAGCGAGCGCCCGAGCGCCGATACGACACCCGCGGTGACCGAGCCGGCGAACCCGTTCGGGTTCCCGATCGCCACCACGAGCTGGCCGACCCGCAGCTTCTCCGCCTCGCCGAGCGTGGCCGGGGTCAGGCCGTCGCCGTCGGCCCGGAGCACCGCGAGGTCGGTCAGGCGGTCGACGCCCACGACCCGCCAGCTCGAGCTCCCGGCCGTCGACGAACGTCGCCTTGCCTCCGCGCCCGGGTCCGGCGACCACGTGCGCGGAGGTGAGCAGGAATCCGTCCGGGGTCAGCGCGACCGCGCTGCCGGCGCCCGCGGGGACCTGCCCTTGGCCGCCCCGCGCGCGGCGCATCACGCGCAGGTTCGCGACGCTCGGGCGCCACGCGTTCCGCGACGTCGACCACGACGCGCGAGTAGGCGTCGAGCGCCTCGGCCTCGCGGCGCTCGGCATCGCTCTCGTGTTGCTCGGTGGTCGTACTCATCTGACCGCTCCCGCCTACAGGCTGACCGAGACCGTGCGCTCCTCCGCGCCACGGACGATCGTCAGCTCGAGGCTTCCACCGGCCTGCGCGCCGTCGAGCGCCTCGTACAGGGCCTCGACGCGGTCGAGCTCGCGACCACCGGCGGCGACGATCAGATCGCCGCGCTCTAGGCCGGCGCGGTCCGCGGCGCTGCCTCGCTCGACCCCACGCACCAGCACGCCGTCTCGCTCGGGCAGACCCACAGCTCGCCGCAGCCGCCGCGCGACGCGGGGCGGGGCGATCGCCACGCCCAGGCGGGCGCGCTTGGGCGACTCGCCGCGGCCGAGCTGCTCGACGCGCTCACGCGTGGCGCGGTCGGCCGGGACGGCCAGGATCAGGCCACCGTCGGCCCGAACCGCATTGATCCCGAGCAGGCGCCCCGAGCCGTCGATCAGCGGGCCGCCGGACGATCCACGAGGCAGCGGCGCCGTGTGCTCGATCGCACCGCTGATCCGGCGCCCGCGCGGGCCCCGGAAGCTGCGTGCCGTCGCCGACACGAAACCGGGGGTGACACGCAGGCCGCGACCGCCGGGGTTCGCGAGGGCGAGCACCGAGCGACCGAGCGCCACCGAATCCTCGGCGTCCTCGGACCACTCGAGCGGCTCGATGTCGGCCGTGTCGGCCTCGATCACCGCCAGGTCGAGATCCTGATCGGACGCCAGAACCCGGCCCGTCTCGCGCCGGCCGTCGAAGAACACGACGGTCACCTCGTCACCCCGCAGGTTGTGGGCGTTGGTCAGGATCCGGCCGGATCCGATCACGAAGCCTGAACCCCTCCCCCATCCCTGGCCGAGCCCGATCACCTTCGGACCCGTCTGCTCCGCGGCCGTCTGGATCGCGGTTTCCAACTCCTCAAGAACACTCATTCCGACCACTTTCTCCTTCTGCAGCTACTGACTTGCAATATGCAAGTGACAAGCATAGTACTTGGGCACGCGGTGGCGCAAGTCGCCGGCGGAGGTCCCGGGCGCTGGGCGTAGGCGCCGGACGTGGGCGCTGGGCGTGGGCGCTGGGACGTGGGCGCGTCGACGGAGGTCGTGGGTGCTGGGCGTGGGCGCGTCGGCGGTCGAACGGCGGGCGCCTGAGTGAGGACGGGTGGCGCCGGCGCCGGCCCGATTGCCTGCCAAACGCGTCAGCGAATCTGCTCGGGTGGACCGTGCCGCGTCGCGCATCCCGGCGCGGTCCCATAAATCATGAAAATTGTGGTCGGCTCACAACGTCGCGAATGCCTATGGCGAACTCATGGCCTGACGACGCGAACTTTGGCGATTCACCCCCCGTTTTTGTAGGTCAGATCGCCAAAGTTCGGACAGCGGCTCTGGTGACGCGCCCCGCGGTTGTGACCTCGGCACAACGAATCGCCTACTCGCTCCGGTTTGCGGGCAGCGCTCCGGGCCGGCCACCCGGCGACCCGCCCCCCGGCCACCCGGCGACCCGGCCGCCCGGCCGCCCAACGCCACCGTGCGTACGATCTGGGCTGTGATCAACGAGCGCGCCGCAATCGACGAGGCCGCGGACCCGGAGGGCGCCTCCCGCGACTCGGACGCGACCGCCCTCGACGCCACCGCCCTCGACGCCAGCACCCTCGACGCCACCGGCCTCGACGCCACCGGCCTCGACGCCACCGGCCACGACACGGCCGGCCTAGATACGACCAGCCTCGACGCCACCGGCCTCGACGACACTGGTCTCAACGCAACCTCCCGGTCGGCCCTGGCCGACGCGCTCGCCACCGTCGGCGACCGCTGGACGCTGCTGGTGATCGCCTCGCTGCTCGACGGGCCGCGGCGATTCGGCGACCTGCAGGACGAGGTGGCGGGGATCGCGCCCAACGTGCTCACGCAGCGCCTGCGCCAGCTCGAGCGCAACGCGCTGGTGGTGGCGCGCCCGTACTCCGAGCGCCCGCCCCGCTTCGTCTACGAGTTGAGCGCGGCGGGTCGTGAGCTCGCCGGCGCGCTTCGGCTGCTCGCCGGCTGGGGCGCGCGCAACGCCGACGGCGGAACTGCCCCCGTGCACGCCGTTTGCGGAACGCCGATGGAGGCACGGTTGTGGTGCCCCACGTGCGAGCGCATCGTCTCCGACGAGGAAGACGAAGAGCTGCACTTCGCCTGAGAGAGCTCTCATCAGTCGGGCAGAGGCTGCGCGGGACGTGGAGAATGCGCGCATGCTCCGGCTGATTGGCATAGTCGTGTCGATCGGGTTGGCGGACTCGCTCAACCCCACGACGATCGCGCCGGCGATGTATCTGGCGACCGGAGAACGCGCTCGCAACCGGGTGGCCGAGTTCACAGCCGCGGTGTTCTTCGTCTATTTCCTCGGCGGCGCCGCGATCGGAGTCGGCGCCGGCCAGCTGATCCGCTCGCTGCTGCCTGCACCCGCACCATCACATCACCGACATCGTCGAGATCGCCGTCGGCGTGGCCATGGTGTCCGGCGCGGCGCTGCTGTGGCGGTACCGGGCGCGGCTGTCGATGCGCAACGTGCCGGACCTCGACCCGCGAGGGGAAGTCGAGCTGGGTCCTCGGCGCGTCGATCACCGCGGTCGAGCTGCCGACCGCGTTCCCGTACTTCGCGGCGATCGCGGCGATCGTCGGGTCTGGGCTCGGCCCGGTCCGCGATCTCGTGCTGCTGTTGCTGTTCAACATCTGCTTCGTGCTGCCGCTGCTGGGGATCGTCGGAGTCCTCACGTTCGCGGGCGAGCGGGCCGACCAGATGCTGTCGGCGGGCAGGGGCTTCCTCCAGAACCACTGGCCGGCGGTACTCGCCGGCCTCGCACTGGTCGCGGGCGTGTTCGTCGTGGCCCTCGGTGTGACCGGCCTCGCCGCCACTCACAATGCGCTGCTGCGCCGGATCCACAGGACACTCCGGGGGTAACGAAGGCACTCGTGGTCAGGGGCGCGCCCGGCACCACGGCCGCTCCCGATACCTATGATCGAACGCCATGGCGACGACCCAGCCGGACGCCACCGGGGTACAGGCAGAGAGGCTGATCGGCCTGCGCGACCCCGCCCAATCGTGAGCGACTACATCGACCTGCGGCGGATCGGCGAGCTCGAGAGCGTGATGGGAACCGACGCGGTAGCGATCGTGTCGTCGATGCTGGACAACATGACCGACGCGATCGACGACGTCGAGCACGCGGTCGCCGCCGGCGATCTCGATCGCGCGACGGGCGCCGCTCATCGATGCCGCAACGATGCCCTGATGCTCGGAGCCCAGCCGCTGCTGACGGCGCTGACCGACCTCGAAACGGCGACGCGCGGCTGGGATGAAGCCGCCGCAACCACCGCACTCGAGCGCGTGAGACTCGTCTGGCCACCGACACGCGACGAGCTGGCGGCCAGCACGAACCCTCCATAAAAGCTGTGCACGTGAGTCAAGCTCCCGCGCCCGGGAGACGATTAGGTTGATATGGAGCGGCACATCCTCGTCGTCGACGATCACGAGATGAACCTCAGGTTGCTCGAGCGGCTGCTCGAGCTCGGGGGCCACGAGGTCCGTGCCGCCAACTCGCTTGCCGCCGCCGAGCGCGCGCTCGCCGAGGAGCAGCCCGTGATGATCGTGCTCGACCTGAACCTGCCCGACGGCAGCGGGCTCGACCTGACCCGCAAGCTGAAGTCCCACCCGGTGACCGCCTCGATTCCGATCGTCGCCTGCACCGCCGGCGTGATGCCGGCGGACGAGCACGACGCGCTCGAGGCCGGGTGCGACGCGTACGTGTCAAAGCCGATCGACCTGCGCCGGTTCGCGGAGGTCATCGCCTCGATGCTGCCGTAGTCCGGGCCGGCCGCCGCGCCGGTAGTGTTCGGTCGCGAACCGATGGACTTCGATTTCTCAGACCGCTGTCAGGCGCTACGCGAGCGACTGCTCGCGTTCATGGACGAGCACATCTACCCCGCCGAGGCGGTCTACCACGAGCAGCTCGTCGCCTCGGGCGACCCCCACTCGCATCCGCCCGTGATGGAGGAGCTAAAGGAGCAGGCCCAGCAGCTGGGCCTGTGGAACCTGTTCCTCCCGCACGGGGGCGAGCAGTGGGGCGCGCCCGGGCTCACAAACGCCGAGTACGCGCCGCTGGCGGAGATCATGGGGCGCAGCCACATCGCCTCCGAGGCGTGCAACTGCTCAGCGCCCGACACCGGGAACATGGAGGTGCTGGCGCAGTTCGGGACGCCCGAGCAGAAGGACCGGTGGCTGGCGCCGCTGCTCGAAGGGGAGATCCGGTCGGCGTTCGCGATGACCGAGCCGGCGGTGGCGAGCTCGGACGCCACCAACATCGAGATGCGAATCGAGCGCGAAGGCGACGAGTACGTCCTGAACGGCCGCAAGTGGTGGATCTCGGGCGCGATGCGCGACCGCTGCAGGATCATGATCGTGATGGGCAAGACGGGAGCGGGCGGGGCCGAATCGTCTCCGTTCCACCAGCAGTCGATGATCCTCGTCCCCCGCGAGACGCCCGGCCTCCAGATCCTGCGCAACCTGCCCGTGTTCGGCTACGTCGACCAGGAGGGCCACGCCGAGCTGGTGTTCGATGACGTCCGCGTGCCGGCCTCGAACATGATCAGCGAGGAGGGGCACGGCTTCCTGATCGCGCAGGCCCGTCTCGGCCCCGGCCGCATCCATCACTGCATGCGCTGCATCGGTGCCGCCGAGCGCGCGCTCGAGCTGATGTGCGCCCGGGCGGCGTCGCGGGTCACGTTCGGTCAGCCGGTGTCCGAGCGGGCGAACGTCCAGGACTGGATCGCCGAGTCGCGGATCGAGATCGAGATGGCGCGCCTGCTGACCCTGCGCGCGGCCTGGCTGATGGACACGGTCGGCAACAAGGCCGCCCGCACCGAGATCTCGGCGATCAAGGTCGCGGCGCCGAACGTCGCGCTTCGGGTCGTCGATCGGGCCATTCAGGTCCACGGCGGGGGCGGCGTCTCGGACGACTTCCCGCTCGCGTGGATGTACGCCCACCTACGGACGCTGCGGTTCGCCGACGGACCCGACGAGGTCCATAAGCGCTCGATCGCGCGGATCGAGCTCCGTCGCGTCGCGAGCCTCGAGTCCGTCCCCGGCTAGCGACTCACAGCCGGCGGCACGGACTTGGTCGGGCGCGGCGAATCAGCGCCGGTCCGGGCGCCGGGCGACTGCGAACGTCGCCGCGGCGCTCGACCACAGCGCGCCGGCGAGCGGCAGTGCATAGCCGAGCCTCGGCGCGCCCGCGAGCGCCGCGATGCCACAGGCAAGCAGCACGATCCCGATCAACGCGATGTCGTAGCTGCGCAGCCGCTTCCTGGTTGTCACCACTGGATCACCCACCTCGTCCGGTCGTCGAGGCAAGCATCGGCACCAGACGCCGGCTCCTTGATCGCCACGACCCACATATCCTCACTCCGTGGGCGATCTCGAGGGCAGGACGTTCCTGGTCACCGGGGCCAACACCGGCATCGGCAAGGAGACCACCCGGGCGCTGGCGGCCCGCGGCGCGACCGTGATCCTCGCCTGCCGCTCGGAGGCGAACGGCCGGCGGGCGCTTGAGGAGGTCACCGCGCAGACCGGCAACCGCGACCTCGAGCTGCTGTCGCTCGACCTTGGCGACCTGGCGTCGGTGCGGGCTTGCGCGGAGGGATTCCTCGCGCGCGGAGCGCCGCTGCACGTCCTCATCAACAACGCCGGCCTCGCCGGACGCCGGGGGATGACCTCCAGCGGCTTCGAGCTGGCGTTCGGCACGAACCACGTCGGCCCGTTCCTGCTGACGAGCCTTTTGCTCGACCGCCTGCGCGACAGCGCCCCCGCCCGAATCGTGAACGTCGCGAGCGTCGCGCATTACGACGCCCCCGGGATCGACTTCGACGCGGTCCGCAAGCCGACTCGGTCGATCACCGGGAGGCGCGAATACGCGGTCTCGAAGCTCGCCAACGTCCTCCACGCCCGGGAGCTCGCGCGCCGGCTCGAGGGCACGGGCGTCACCACCTACTCTCTCCACCCCGGCGTGATCGCGTCCGACATCTGGCGGCGGGTGCCGTGGCCGGCGCGAGCGCTCATGAAGCGCCGGATGGACTCGCCCGAGCACGGCGCGCGGACCTCGCTGTACTGCGCGACCTCGCCCGAGCTCGCGTCCGAGAGCGGGCGCTACTACGACGACTGCGCGCCCAAGCAGCCGGGCGCCGCGGTGACCGCGAGCCTGGCGCAGGAGCTGTGGCGGCGGAGCGCCGACTGGGTCGGGTCCGGCTGACGTTTAGGGCACCGAGGACAGGCTGCCGCCCTCGAGCGTCGAGCGCGTCGCGCGTCGCCGGCGGCCTGGTGGCCACCCCCGCAGATATGGGGACGACCACCAGCCGCGGCGTACTGACTCAGGGAGCCAGCAGGTTCAACGTGTTCGTACCGTCGTCGACGAAATAGACGCCGGACTGATCGGGCGTGACCGTCAGGCCGAACAGATCCCCGGCGCTCGGGTCGGCCGCCACCACCGCCGCCTGGGTCCCGCCCGGCGTGGTCTCCACGACGTTGCCATCGTCGCCGTTGGCGGTGAGGATGTCGCCGTTCGGCGCGAGCGTCATTCCCAGGGGAGCGTTCAGGGGCGCGCCCTGGAACACCGTCTGCCCTCCGCCCGTCGCAGGGAAGAAGCGGAACGGCGCATCGGGAATCGCCGCGATCCGGTTGCCCTCCGTGTCGGCGACGTACAGCGTGCCGTCGCGCCCGAGGGCGACGCCCGTGGGTCCGATCACGAGCGCGTTCGGGTCGGTGCGCTCCGGGAACCCGGTGGCGATGACATCCTCGTCGAGCACGACCGGACGGATGCCCGGGATCGTCAGTAGCTGGATCCTGACAACCGTGCCGCCGTGCACAACGTTCCCGTTGCCGCTGGCGTCCGTGCCGGCCCGGACCGTGCCGTTGAGCACGTTGGTCACGTACAGCGTCGCGAAGAAGCCGTGATCGACCGCGGTCATGTCCCAGGGACCGTTGATCGGACCGCCGGCGATCGTCTCGACCACCTTCCCGTGGCTGTTGAGCACGAGCAGGCACCCGGCCCTGGTCGTGCCCGACGTTCCGTCCGACGTCGGGAGACTGCCGACGATCACGAAGCCGCTGCGGGTCACGGCAAGCGCCGTCGTGAGTCCGACACCGCCCGGGCACCGTCCCGGGAGCGTCTTCGGATTGATCTGGGCGAACAGCGGCGCGTCACCGGCGTTCGTATCCATGTCGCCGGGCGGAATCTGCACGATCGTCGTGCCGGTTCCCTGCTGGTTGCCCGAGTTGTTGAAATTGCTGACGAGCACGTCGCCGCGCTGCAGCAAGCCGACGCTCCGCGGCACCGTGACGATGCCGTATGGGTTCACGTCGCCGTTGTTCGGCACCGTGGTCGCGAGCGCCTTCGGCGCAAACCCCGTTATGAACGCGGCCTGTGCACTCGCGGCGCCGAGCGCAAGCCAGCCGCACAGGCACACGAGCGCCGGCAGGAGCGCACGTCTACCTGTGGCCAGCGGTCGCGCGACTGCTGCGACCGCACGCGTATACGAGCATGGGGGCCGATCGGAAATCATGGCTCTCTCCTCCTTTGTCGTTGAGTAGCCCTCCGATCCGCCCGACTCCGCGCGGGCCCCAAGCCTTCCGAGCCTAAGAAGACCATCATCGAAATGACACAGCCCGGTCGGGCGGTGGCCGTCAGTTGAGGCGTCGCTCCCGCTCGGCCCAGCGATCCGCCCACGCCTGCACCGGCGGGTAGATCGCAAGCAGCTCGCGGCCCTCGTCGGACAGCCGGTAGCCCTCCGCGCCGGCCTCGACGATCCCGGCCGCGCGCAGCTCGGCGAAGCGATCGTTGAGCACCGAGGAGCTGATCGCGCCGCATCGGGCCTGGGTTTCGCGGAACGACAGCGGCTCGTCGCGAAGCTCCCAGATCACGCGGAGCGTCCAGCGCCGGCCGAGCAGGTCGAGCAGGGCCATGATCGGCCGGCCGGTGTCCGAACCGCGGACTGGCTCTCCTGGTCGCGGGATTCTGGTCAAGATCGGGTCAAGGCCGGGTCAACGTCGAGGGTTGTGCTTTGATTTCCGAAGCGCTACGCTTCGGGCGGTCCACCGCTTCTGTTTCCGAAGCACAATCCGTACGTTAGTCCATACGTCAACCCGCCCGGAGTGCAATCAATGACCGATCAGACCCTGGCGCCCCGCATCGCGCCGCTCGAGCCGCCGTACCCGCCGGCCGTTGAGGAGATGCTCCACAAGTGGATGCCGCCCGGCACGGGGCTCGAGCCGCTACGGCTGTTCCGAACGCTCGTCGTGCATCCGTCGCTGGCTGCGCGGATGCGACCGCTCGGCGCCGGCATCCTCGGCCACGGACTGCTCGACCCCCGCGATCGCGAGCTGATGATCCACCGCACCTGCGCACGCTGCGGCGCCGAGTACGAGTGGGGAGTGCACGCGACGTTCTTCGGCCCCGGCGTCGGGTTCGGCGACGACGAGCTCGCCGCGACCGTCACCGGTGACGCGGACGATGCGCTCTGGTCAGAGCGCGAGCGCGCGGTGGTCGCGCTCGCCGACGAGCTGCACGACACCGCCCGCGTGTCCGACGCCGCCTTCGCGGAGCTCGAGCGCCATTTCACCGCCGAGCAGATTCTCGAGCTGGTCGTGACCGCCGGCTGGTACCACACGATCTCGTTCGTGCTCGGCACCGCGCGGACCGCACTCGAGCCATGGGCGGCGCGATTTCCGGGATGATCGGCTTCCCGCCACGAAACCGAGGAGCAGCAATGTCGACGTCGCCCCAGGACTTCAACGCCCGGATCATCGAGGAGTTCCACGCCAACAAGGGAGTCGTCGGCGGCATGTTCGACGGAACGACGCTCCTGCTGCTGCATCACGTCGGCGCGAAGACGGGCAAGGACCGGATCAACCCGCTCGCCTACAACCGCGACGGCGACCGCTACGTCATCTTCGCCTCCAAGGCGGGCGCCCCGACGAACCCCGACTGGTACCACAACCTCAAGGCGCACCCGACCGTGACGATCGAGGTCGGAACCGACACCATCGACGTCGTCGCCACCGAGGCCGCCGGCGACGAACGGGACCGGCTGTTCGCTGCACAGGTGGAGCGCTCACCGGCCTTCGCCGACTACCAGACGAAGACGGATCGCGTCATTCCGGTGATCGTCCTCTCTCCCACCGCCTAGCGGCCGACGATGGCCGACGGGATCGAAATCGAGCGCAAGTTTCTGGTCGAGCAGATTCCGGATGGCCTCGACGCGCACCCCTCCGGTGACATCGAACAGGGATACCTGGCGATCACCGACGACGTCGAGGTCAGGCTCCGGCGCTACGGCGAAGAGACGGTCCTGACCGTCAAGTCGAGCGGGGACGGGTCGCGGATCGAGGAGGAGATCGAGATCGAAGCGCGCCGATTCGCCACGCTCTGGCCGCTCACCGACGGCCGGCGCCTGGAGAAGCGGCGCTACGCGATCCCGTTCGGAGACGGCCTGACGATCGAGCTCGACGTCTACCACGGGCGGCTCGCGGGCCTGCTCACCGCTGAGGTCGAGTTCGACACGGACGACGACGCGTCGGCGTTCGTCCCGCCGGACTGGTTCGGCCGCGAGCTCACCGACGATCCGCACTACAAGAACAAGCGCCTCGCGACCGACGGTCTCCCCTCCTGAGCGCCGCTGCCTTCGGATAGGCTGGCGCGCATGCCCTTCGTCCACACCTGCGTCCGCGTCCGCGACCCCGATGCATCCGAGCGCTTCTACGGCCTGCTGGGCTTCGAGCGCCGCGGCCGGCTGAACTTTCAGACCGCGTACAACATCTACATGGGCCTTCCCGGCGACGGCGACACGCTCGAGCTCACCGTCAACCGCGACCGCGATCAGGCCTACGACCTCGGCGACGGCTACAACCACATGGCGATGGTCGTCGAGGACCTCGACGCTCTGCTCGCGCAGCTCGGCGCCGAGGGGATCGAGCCCGAGAAGCCGCCGTACTCGCCCGGCGGCCGCGAGGAGATCGGACGGATCTGCTTCGTCCAGGATCCAGACGGCTACCGGATCGAGCTGATCGACAAGGGCTTCCCCACCCCGCAGGACCCCGACGACTGACCGCCCGCGCAGCCGGCGACCCCGCCGGCGTCCGGTCACCCGGACCCCCCGTCCGGATTACGCGAATGTGCCCTGGCGGACGGCGGTGACCGCAGAGTAGAGTGGGCCGTCCGACCGATCGATCGTCGAGAGGAGAGGGATGTACGAGAAGGACGGGGAGAGCTACTTCGTCGTCGACGCCCATCAGCACTTCTGGGACGCGAGTCCGGCGAACTGGGTCAAGGGGCAGGAGCAGTACGCCAAGGGCTGGATCGAGTGCTTCCACGCCTACATGGGACTCGGTCCTCCTGAGACTCACTGGCCGCTCGAGAAGTTCATGAAGTACTCCGAGGACGACTACGTCAAGGACGTGTTCGAGGAGGGCCACATCGACGCCGGCATCCTCCAGTCGACGTACCTGAAGGAGTGGTACACGGAGGGCTTCAACACGGCCGAGCGCAACGCGCGGATGGTCGAGAAGTTCCCGGACAAGCTGATCGTCAACGGCCGGTTCGATCCGCGCGAGGGCGAGGCCGGGCTCAAGCAGCTCGAGGAGGACGCCAAGCGTTACAACCTCAAGGGCGTCAAGGTCTACACCGCTGAGTGGTACAAGGGCTCGCGCGGGTGGAAGCTCAGCGATCCCCAGGCCCAGATGTTCCTCGACAAGTGCAAGGAGCTCGGGATCAAGAACGTCCACGCCCACAAGGGCCCGACGATCTGGCCACTCGACAAGGACGCGTTCGACGTCAAGGACATCGACATCGCCGCCACCAGCAACCCGGAGCTCAACTTCATCGTCGAGCACGTGGGGTTGCCGCGGATCGAGGACTTCTGCTTCATGGCGACCCAGGAGCCCAACGTCTACGCCGGCCTGGCCGTGGTGATCGGTGGACTGATGCACGCCCGCCCCCGGTTCTTCAACAAGGTCATGGGCGAGTTGCTGTTCTGGGTCGGCGAGGACAAGATCCTGTTCGGCAGCGATTACGGCATCTGGGAGCCGAAGTGGCAGGTCGAGGGGTTCGTCGACTGGACGATGCCCGACACAGACGAGTACTCGGACTTCCCGCACCCCACGATGGACACCAAGAAGAAGATCATGGGGCTGAACGCGGCGAAGCTGTACGACATCGAAGTGCCGGCCGAGCTGCAGCTGAAGAACGGCGGCACGCCGGCGGCGAAGGAGGACGCGCAGCTCGTCGAGTCCGCGTGACGATGACGACGAAGGCGACGGATGCGACGACGACGAGCGTGATCGACGCGCTCGGCGAGGTCTACGACCCCGAGCTCGATGAGCCGATCACCAGGCTCGGGTTCGTGGCCTCATGCGAAGTGACAGACGACGGCGACGTGGAGGTCGTGCTGCGGTTGCCGACGCCGCAGTGCGCTCCCAATTTCGCGTTCCTGATGGCAGCCGACGCGCGCAACCTCGTGCGCCGGCTGCCCGGGGTCCGCGAGGTGAGCATCAAGCTCCAGGACCACTACACCGGCGATGAGATCAACGCCGCGCTCGGCCGTGGCGACGGATTCACCGGGGCGTTCCCGGGCGAGACCGTCGACGACGACCTCGCCGCGCTACGCGGGCTGTTCCTGCGAAAGGCGCTGATCGGGCGCGAGTCGCGGCTGTGCGAGATGCTGCTGAGAGACGGGGCCACCGCCGAGGAGGTGGCGGCCACGCGCATCACCGACCTGCCCGACGTCCGCGACGCGCATCGCTGCGTCGAGCTGCGCCGGCGGCTCGGCCTCGCGCACGACCCCGACGATCCCGCGTTCGTGCTCCCGAACGGCGAACCGGTGCCGGCGACGGAGCTCAAGCACTGGCTGCGCACGGCCCGGCTGGTGCGGATGAGCCTCGAGGTCAACGGCGGCATGTGCCGTTCGCTTATGCAAATACGCCACGGCGTGGCGATCGACGATCCTGAGGAGGTTTTGCGATGAAGGCCGCGAGGCTGCACGCCTATCACGATGCGCTGAAGCTCGAGCAGATCGATGAGCCGAAGATCACGGGGCCGCTCGACGTGATCGTCCGCATCGGCGCCGCGGGGTTGTGCCGGACAGATCTGCATATCCAGGAGGGGCAGTGGGCGGAGAAGTCTCAGGTCGTGCTCCCCTACACCCCCGGTCATGAGAACGCCGGCTGGGTCCACGAGATCGGCAGCGGGGTCACGAACGTCGAGGTCGGGGATACGGTCATCGTTCACCCGTTCATCTCCTGCGGGCTGTGCTCACCGTGCCGGCGTGGCGATGACATGCACTGCCTGAACGGGTCGTTTCCCGGGATCAACCGCGACGGCGGGTTCGCGGACTTCCTGCATACGTCCGCGCGGTCGGTGGTCAAGCTCGCGCCCGGCCTCGAGCCGAAGGACATCGCGGCACTCGCCGACGCCGGGCTGACCGCGATCCACGCCGTCAAGAAGGCCGTCCCCGTACTCCAGCCCGGCACCCACGCGGTGGTGATCGGCGCCGGCGGCCTCGGCCACATCGGAATCCAGTGCTTGAAGGCGATGACGTCGGCCGAGATCATCGTGATCGATCCGTCCGACCAGGCGCTCGCGCTCGCCGGCGAGCTCGGCGCCGACCACACCGTCAAGGTCGACGGCTCGCAGGTGGACACGGTCAAGGAGATGACCGACGGACTCGGCGCGGAGGCGATCATCGACTTCGTCGGTGAGAAGGGCGCGATCCAGGACGGAATCGCGATGGTCCGCGACGGCGGGTTCTACTACGTGATCGGGTACGGCGAGAACATCGACATCCCAACGATCGACGTGATCTCACGCGAGATCAGCTTCATCGGCAACCTCGTGGGCACCTACACCGACCTCGAAGAACTGATGACCCTGACCGCCCAAGGCCAAGTCACCCTCCACACCAGCACCTACCCGCTCGACGCGATCAACGACGCAATGGCCGACCTCGACGGCGGCCGCCTCCAAGGGCGCGGAATCCTGATCCCGGCCTGAACAGCTGAAAGAGAGCCGAGCGCCGGCCCGGTCAGGCGGCGAGGTCCGCTTCGCCGGCGGGGTCCGCTTCCACGGCGCGGTGCGCCTCCCCGGCGGGGTCGGTTCGCGTGGCGTGGTCCGCTTCCCAGCTGATGTCCTCGAGGACATCGGGGCACGTGCACGCCGGCGCCGGCTTGACCAGCTCGAACGAACACCTGATCTTGTCTGGGAGGAACTCGAGGCAGCGGAGGTTGCGGCAGTTCTCGACCATGATCCGGACCGTGGAGACGCCCATCACGCCCGGACCCCGCTGCATGCCGGTGACCTCGTAGAGGTCGATCCCGTCTGTGATGTACGCCCCCGCCTGCATGCGCGGATCCCGCTCGATCACAACGGCGTGATACCCGCTCAGCCCCGAGTCAACCTCGGCGCCACGCGCTTAATCCCAGATCAACCAGTCCGCTCATGGGAGCTCTTGCCACCTTTCGACGCGCAGCTACTTCCGCGTATCGACGGCGCGCTGCAGCTGCTCCTTGTTCATGTTCGAGCGTCCGTCGATCCCGAGCCTGCGGGCCTCGTTGTAGAGCTGATCGCGGGTCCGTCCCTTGGCCCGGTTCGTTCCCGACCGCAGACCGCCGCGCCGGCCCGAGGACATGTCCTCGGTCGATGTGCGCGAGCTGGTGCGGGACTCGCCGGAGCGGGCGCGCTCCTTGTTCACCGTGCGCGCGGCGATCTCCTCGGCGCGGCTCTCGCTCCTACCCTGGCCCTTCTCACTCTGCTTGACGTGCTCGTACTGGCGAGCTCGCTTCGTGCCCGGCTTGACTCCGCGTGGCGGCATCGGGGTAGCTCCCTTCCGGTCGTCGACGTGAGCGTCCTCTTTCTACCCACAATCCGCCGGCAATCAGCGGCCCGTCCCGCCTCGAGCTCAGTCCTTGGACGTCAGCGTGTAGCGGACGGTCTGGACGCGGATCTGCCCGTCACGAAACACGAACGTGTCGATCCCGTCGACGGCCTTCGTCTTCTCGGACTCCGCCTTCCATTCGATCAGCAACACGTCGCCCTCGAAGATCGTCGTCGGGACTTCCCAATCCGCGCTCGGGAGGTCCGAGAGCAGCTTGGTGAACGCCTGACGGACGCCGTCCTTGCCGCGGAGCACTCCGTCGGGCGTGATGAACACCGCGTCGTCGGAGTAGTCGGCCACGATGCCGTCTAGGTCCCCGGCAATCAGCGCCTCGGCGTGGTGCCCGAACACCTCCTGGGGGGTACGCACGCTCGTCGCCTCCATTACTCGTCTCCTCTCGTCCGTTTACGTGTCCACCGCCAGATCAGCCAGGCGGCGCATCGATGCGGTGATGATCTCACGCTGAGGATCCAAGCGGTGGGCCTCGGCCTCGGGGATCTCGACGTCGACCGTGATCAACGTGCCTTCGCCCTCGGGCTCCAGACGCCAGTCGAAGCGCAGGTCTGAGACCAGGCAGGACACCGTCACGCGCTGCTCGTCCAGCCGGGACTCGAGCAGCTGGGCCATCGGGAAATCTGGATACCCCTCGGGGTACATCGTGTACTGCCCAGGGTCCTGCACATCGACGGTGCCGATTCCCGCCCACCAGTCGGGAAACCGGGACGGGTCGTAAAGGAGCTTCCACACCTCCTCGGGCGGCGCGGACGAGGTGACGGTGTCATGGAACGACGGCATCTGTTGCTCCTTGTCGTGACCGGATCGCTTGGAGGTCCTCGCGGGCGCGCGCGAGCTCGCGCTCGGGCTCGACCAATCCGACGAGCGGGCGCCCCAGGTCGGCGAGCACCGTCGTGATGTTCTCGGCGCGGTTGCTCCGAGCCACCACGCGCTCCCAGCCGCCGACCGACTCCTCGAGCCGCCGCTCGGCGTCGTCACAGTCCCCGCGCGCACGCGCGACGAGCCCCTGGACCCGCGCGAGCCTGGGCACCAGCGTGTCGGGGAAGTCGCTCGGGCGAACCGGCTCGAGGACGGTGGCGCGAACCTGTTCGGCGGCCTCATCCGGATGCCCGCCGCGTGCCAGCGCCTCGGCCAGCGCGAGGCGAGTCAGCGGCCGACTGATCGGCGCCGCTTCCACCAGCGACTGCGCCAGCAGCACGGCGGCGAGCTCGTGCTCACCCTCCTCGAGCGCGACGAGCCCACGGTCGTGCGAAGCCATCGCCACCAGCCGCGGTTGGCCAAGCTGATCGGCCAGCGCCTGCTCGGCCTCGGACGTGGCGCGGGCGTCCGCGATCCGCTTCATCCTGCGCAGCGCGAACGATCTTGCCGCCAGCACGTGGACCTCGAGGCCCTGTAGACCACGGCCGGCGAGCGCGGCGAGGCCGCGATCGAGGAACTCCAGCGCTCGCTCGTTGTCGCCGGCAGCGCCCGCCGCGCTGGCGACGTTCGCCCAGCACCCGTAGGCCATGTCGGGGCGGCCCGCGCGCTCGATCGCCTCGCCGGCGGCGATCGACGGGCCATAGGACTCGACGAACCGGCCCCGGCGCATCAACGCGAGCGCACGTGCATGGCCGACGTCATAGATGTGGAGATCGCCTCCCGCATCGCGACCCGCGCTGAGCTCCGCCAGCAGCCGCTCCGCCTCGTCGACGCTGCCCGCGATCGCCTCGGCCCAGGCCCATGCGGCGAGCGCCTCGCTGTGTTCCTCGCTGATCGCCGGCTCGGGCAACCCCGAGACGACGAGGAGCTCGAGCGCGGTGCGAGCGCTCTCGAGTACGACGCGGGGGAAGCAGATCGGGCCGTGGTTGGCACGGGCTCGCCGCAGCCAGGCGCGCGCGAGCTCAAGCGGTTCCGCCCCCTCGAGCAGCGCGAGCGCTCGCCCGAACGCAGCCTCCGATTCCTCTGGGCGTCCCTGCCACGCCTCGAGCTCGGCCGCCTCGAGCCACAGCTCGGCTCGCGCCGGCGAGATCGCCAGCGCCTCCTCCAGGTAGGCCACCGCCTCTGCAAGCGCGGCGACGCGTCGGGCGTCTGCCGCCGCCCGTGCGAGCTGCGGTACCGCCTCGGCGTCGGCGCCGGCCAGCCGTAGATGGCGAGCGACCTCGGCGGGACGGCGGATCGCGCCGGCCTGCTCGCAGGCGAGCAGCGCATGCGCCCACCGGTGATGCAGCCCACGCCGGCGTGGCCCGGCGATCTCCTCGTAGACGGCGTCGCTGAGGAGGGCGTGGCGAAAGGCGATCCCGTCTCCGGCGGCGAGCAGCAGCCCCGACTCGAGCGCTGCGGACGCCGCCTCCTCGGGATCGACGAGCGGGAGCCGCCCGAGCTCGACGGCGTCGAGTGGCCGCGACGCCACGGCGGCCAGCTCGACGAGATCGCGGGCGTCTTCGGACAGCGGAGCCAGCGTTGCCCGTACCGACCCGAGCAGACTCGGCGCCACGTCGTCCCGGCCCCGCCCGAGCGCCCGCGCGGTCTCCACCGCGAGCAGCGCATTGCCTTCGGCGCGCTCGAGGACCCGCGTCACGTCCGCCTCGCTCAGGCGGGCCGCCTGCCGCGCCAGTGCCACCACCGACTCGGACCCGAGCGGCCCCAGCTCGAGCTCACACGCCAGCAGGCCGCGCGCGCGAAGCGCCTGCTCGAGGCGGTCCGCGTCCGCACTCCGGGGCAACTCTCGGCGCGACATCACGATCATCACCCGCAGCCCTGCGGCGCGGCGCGCGGCGTAGCCGGCGAGCTCGAGGCTCGGCCCGTCCGCGGTGTGCACGTCCTCGAGCACGAGCAGCACCGGCGCCTGTCGCGCAGCCCATCCCAGCAGCGCGACCACCGCCTCGAACAGCCGGGTCCGCTGGAGGTCTGGCGCCACGGTCGAACTCGGCGCGCCGCTGTGTTCGAAGTGGGCGGGCAGCTCCGATGTCAGTACCGCCAGGTCGTCCGGCCAGGCCGCCTCGGGAGGCGGCGCATCGAGCGCCGGCAGCAGCTCGCGGATCAGCTCCGCCCAGAGGCTCAGCGGTGCGCTCCCGCCGAGGTCGAGGGCCGCACCGGTGGCGGTGAGTCCTCCGGACGCGCGCGCCCGCGAGCGGAGCTCGCTCGTCAGCCGCGTCTTGCCGATCCCCGCCTCGCCGCGAACCACCGCCACGGCCCCCGAGCCGGAGCAGACCGCCGCCCATGTCCGCTCGAGCTCGGCGACCTCCGTATCCCGTCCCACGAGGGCGAGCAACCCGGGCATCATCGGAGCCACCCCGGCGATCGGAGGGGCCGGCGTCGCCGCGCGCACTCGCTCGACCAGCTCGCGCGTCTGCCGGGACGGCGCCACCCCCAGCTCCCGCCGCAGGCGTTCGGCCAGCCCGCGGTAGATACGCATCGCGCCGGCCCGGTCGCCGGCGCGCTCGAACCGCTCGATCAGCCGCCGGTGAGCCTCCTCGTCGAACCGGTCGCGCTCGACCTGCCGCCGCGTGAGCTCGATCGCCTCGCGGAGCTCGCCGCGCTCCTCAGCATCCTGGGCGAGCCGTTCGAGCAGCTCGATTACCCGCTCTCGGTGCCGGTCTCGGGCCGAAACGGCCCAGTCGTCCTCGAGTCCCTCGAGCAGGTCGCCGCGGCACAGCTCGAGCGCTGCTGCCGGGTCGTCGCCGGCGGCCAGCCGCTCGAACTCGCGGACGTCGACCCACACCCCCGGCTCGTCGCGCAGTCCGACGCGCTCCCCGTCGACCGACACCGCGTCGCCGAGCCGGCGGCGCAGAACCCACAGCGCGCTCCGCAGACTCGCTCGCGCGCTCTGGTCGAGCACGTCGGGCCAGAAGCGGCCGGCCAGCTCGCCTCGCGTAACCGGCCGCGGCGCCAGTGCCAGGTACGCGAACACGGCCCATGGGCGCTGCGACGCAGGCGAGTCGATCTCGGCCCCGTTCAGCTCGACCTCGAGTGCGCCAAGCACGCGCGCGCGCAGCACGCGTCAAGCCTACCGCGCGGTTTGACGCGCTTTTGACGGCATTAACACGTCCTCACGCGAACCTCCTCCGCACATGGCACACATCACCAACAAAGGAGGAGCCATGAGCACCATCACCAGCTTCGACCTCGCCCGCTTCACACGCGCGGCCGAGGAGCGCGACGCGGCGACCCAGCTGTCGATGTACGGGCCGGATGCGGTCGTGACGATCACGGACAAGATCTCTCAACCCGGCTCGCCGCGGGTGCTTGGCACGCGCGAGGAGATCAAGTCGTGGCTCGAGGACATGTTCGGCCGCGACATGACGCACAAGGTTCAACACACCGTCAGCGACGACCACGGAGCCGCCTTCACCCAGGCGTGCCGCTACCCGGACGGCACCAATGTGCTGTGCGCAACCGTGATCAAGCTCGACGGCGGCGTGATCTCCGGCCAGTCCGTAGTGCAGGTCTGGGACGAGGCGTGAGTCATGGCGACCACCAGTCAGACCATTGACCAGGCCAAGCTCGATGAGTTCATGGGCCGGTTCGTCGGCGACCTCGGCGCGGCGCTGTCGGCGGCGCTCGTGGTCATCGGCGACCGGCTCGGGCTCTACCGTGCGATGGCCGACGGCGACCCCGTCAGCGCCGAGGAGCTCGCGCGGCGTACCGGCACCGACGCTCGGTACGTACGCGAGTGGCTGTCCAACCAGGCCGCCGGCGGCTATGTCAGCTACGACCCCGGGCAGCAGACCTTCTCGCTCGGACCGGAGCAGGCCTTCGCCCTGGCGCAGGAGAACAGTCCGGCGTTCGTGCCGGGCGCGTTCCAGCTCGCCACCGCGCTGATCAAGGACGAGCCGAAGATCACCGAGGTGTTCCGAACCGGAGCCGGGGTCGGGTGGCACGAGCACAATCACGACCTGTTCGCCGGCACCGAGCGGTTCTTCCGTCCGGGCTACCTGGCGAACCTCGTCTCGTCATGGATTCCGGCGCTCGATGGCGTCGACGCCAAGCTCGAGGCGGGCGCGCTCGCCGCCGACGTCGGGTGCGGGCACGGCGCCTCGACGATCCTGATGGCGCAGGCGTACCCCCGGTCGGAATTCGTCGGCTACGACTACCACCAGGCGTCGATCGAGCATGCCCGGCACGCCGCCGAGCAAGCCGGCCTCGCCGACCGCGTGAGCTTCGAAGTCGCGCCCGCCAAGCAATACCCGGGCGACGGCTACGACCTCGTGTGCATGTTCGACTGCCTCCACGACATGGGCGACCCCGTCGGCGCCGCCGCGCACGTGCTCGGCACGCTCGCGCCCGACGGCACCTGGCTGATCGTCGAGCCGTACGCCGGCGACCGGCTCGAGGACAACCTCAACCCGGTCGGACGCATCTACTACGGAGCATCGACGCTGGTGTGCACGCCGGCCTCACGCGACCAAGAGGTCGGGCTCGCGCTCGGCGCCCAGGCCGGCGAGGCGCGGCTACGCGAGGTCGTCACCGCCGGTGGGTTCACCCGCTTCCGGCGCGCCACCGAGACGCCGTTCAACCTCGTGCTCGAAGCCCGCCCGTAGCCGTCCGCTCGGCCTGGCCGCTCGCAACCCCGCGGGCGGTCGGGCCGGCGCCCGGGCAGTCCTGCAGAAACGGTTCAGCCACGGCCGACGAACGGCATCCCCGAGGCCATCACGGTCATCGACAGCACGTTCGCGTTCAGCGGCAGCTCGACCATGTACAGGAGCGCGTCCGCGACCGCGTCGACGGACATCGTCGGTTCGCCCACGATCGACCCGTCGGCCTGGAGCGCTCCGACCTCGAGCTGCCGGGTCATGTCGGTCGCGGCGTTGCCGATGTCGATCTGGCCGCAGGCGATCCCGTGGCGGCGGCCCTCGAGCGCGAGCGCCTTGGTCAGCCCCGAGATGCCGTGCTTGGTCGTCGTATAGGCGATCGCGTTCGGCCTCGGGACGTGCGCCGACAGCGACCCGTTGTTGACGATCCGCCCGCCGCTCGGGCGCTGGCGGATCATCTGCCGAAACGCCGCCTGCGCGCACAGGAACGCGCCGGTCAGGTTGGTCTCCACGACCGCCGCCCAGCCGTCGAGCGGATAGTCCTCGACCGGCGCCGCGGGACCGAACATGCCGGCGTTGTTGATCAGCACGTCGACACGGCCCGCGCGCCGGACGACGGCCTCGAATAGCGCCTCAACGCTCTCGGGCCTGGCCACGTCGGTGGGCACGGCGAACGACTCCGGGTCGGTCGGCAGCGCCGACAGGGTGTCTTCGAGCGTCTCAGTGTGCCGGCCCGCGAGCGCCACCCGGTAGCCCGCCCCCGCCAGCCGCCGGCTGATCGCGCGCCCGATCCCCGACCCCGCGCCCGTGACGATCGCAATCGGCGCTCGCTCGGCGGTGCTCATGCGGAGATTCTCGGTTATCGTCGCGGCCAGCGTGTCCCAGCCCCTTTCCAGCACGGTCGTCGGAAGCTATCCCCAGCCCGAGTGGCTGATCGATCGCGACGCGCTCGGCTCGCATTCGGTGCCGCGCGTCCGCATGAGCGGGGCCTGGCGGATTCCCGAGGCCTACCTCCACGAGGCCCAGGACGACGCCACCGTGCTCGCGATCGGCGACATGGAGCGCGCCGGGATCGACACGATCACCGACGGCGAGATCCGGCGCGAGAGCTACTCGAACCGGTTCGCGACCGCGCTCGACGGCGTCGACGCGGACAACCCGGCCACGATCCACACCGCCGGTGGGGAGCCCCGCATCGTGCCCCGCATCGTCGGTCCGGTCCGCTGGCGCGGCGCCGTCGAGGTGGCGGACATCGAGTTCCTGCGCGCCCGCACCGATCGCACGACGAAGATCACGCTTCCCGGCCCGTTCACGATGGCCCAGCAGGCCAGCAACGAGGCCTACGACGACCCCGACGAGCTCGTGATGGATCTGGCCGCGGCGGTCAACCAGGAGGCGCTCGCGCTCGAGCGCGCGGGCGCCGACGTGATCCAGCTCGACGAGCCGTGGCTCCGGAACGACCCCGACGCGGCGCGGCGGATCGCGGTGGCGGCGATCGACCGCGCGCTCGCGGGGCTGTCGGTCACCACCGCCGTGCACCTGTGCTTCGGCTACGCGGCCCTCGTCGGCGCCAAGAGCCGCAACCGGTACGACTTCCTCGGCGAGCTCAGCGACAGCGCCGCCCAGCAGATCTCGATCGAGGCCGCGCAGCCGCGGCTCGACCTCGGGCAGCTGTCCGAGCTCAGCCCCAAGGTCGTCGTGCTCGGCGTCCTCGACCTCGGGGACGATGCCGTCGAGACGCCCGAGCAGGTCGCGGACCGGATCCGTGCCGCGCTCGCGCACGTGCCGGCCGAGCGACTCGTCCCAGCGCCCGACTGCGGCATGAAGTACCTACCGCGCGCGCGGGCCTTTGCGAAGCTGAAGGCGCTGAGCGCCGGCGCCGCGCTGGTGCGGTCCGAGCTGTAATCAATCGGCCGGCCGGTAGCCGAGGTGCAGGACCCCGTTGTCGTAACTGTTCGTCTGCTCAAGAGTGAATTTCACCGGCGAGTCACCGAACAGCCGGGCGCCGGTGCCGAGCGCCACCGGATACACGAACAGGTGCAGCTCGTCGACGAGACCGTCGGCGAGCATCGCCCGGACGAGCGTGCCGCTGCCGCTCACGTAGATGCCACCGTCGACCTGATCTTTCAGCGATCCGATCGCGTCGGCGCTGTAACCACCGAGGATCGTCGAGTTGTTCCAATCGGCGCTCTGAAGCGTCGCCGAGACGACGTATTTCGGCGTCTCGTTCATGAACGGAGCGCCCGGGTCCTCTTCAGCGGTCCGGCCAGACCACGCTGGAGCGAACTCCTCGTACGTCTGGCGCCCGAGCAGGATCGCCTTGGACGGGCCCATGATCCCGCCGATGGCCTCGCCCATCTTCGGATCGAACCCGTATTCCATCGTCCATCTCGGCGCCTCGAACACGCCATCGAGGGTGATGAACTCGTGTACCAGGATCTGGCCCATGGTGACTCCCGTGGATTGAGGGGTTACATGCGAGCGTGTTACGCTCGCCCTCCAAGACTGAGCGCAAGGTCGGAAATCATCGCGTGACCGCGATCAGCGCTCATAGCCAGCCGCGTTCGTCGGCAATCCTCACGGCCTCCGCTCGATTGCGCGTCCCGGTCTTGGCGATCGCCGCCGACAGATAGTTGCGGACGGTCCCCTCGGACAGGAACAGCTTGTGGGCGATCTCCGACACCGTGCTGCCGGGCCGGGCCGCGATCAGGACGTCGCGCTCGCGCGCGGTCAACGGTGAAGTGCCGGCCCGCAGCGTGTCGGCGGCCAGCACCGGATCGACTACCCGCTCGCCGGCCGCCACCCGGCGGATCGCGTCGGCCAGTTGCTCCGGCGGCGAGTCCTTGACCACGAACCCCCACGCGCCCGCCTCCATCGCGCGCCGCAGATAGCCCGGGCGCCCGAACGTCGTGAGGATCAGCGACCGGCATTCCGGCACCTCCTGGCTGAGCACGCCGGCCGCCGCCAGGCCGTCAATCCCCGGCATCTCGATGTCGAGCAGCGCGACATCCGGCCGGTGGGCCTTGGCGGCAGCGACGACCTCGTCGCCGCGCCCGACCGCGGCCACCACCTCGAAGTCGTCTTGCAAAGCGAGCAACGCCGCAAACGCGCTGCGGATCAGCTCCTGGTCGTCGGCGAGCAGCAGGCGAATCGTCACGCGACGGCCTCCGGCGAGAGCGAGACCGCCAGCCGCCATCCCTTCGGTTGTACCGGCCCGGCGTCGACGATCCCTCCGGCCGCCGCCACGCGTTCGCGCAGTCCGGCCAGCCCGTTCCCCGACCCAGCGCCGTTCCCGCCGTCGCCGTCGTCCACGATCTCGACCGAACAGCGGGACAGCCGCACCGAGCACGAGCTCGCGCGGGCGTGTCGGACGACGTTCGTGAGCCCCTCGCGCACGACCCAACCGAACAGCTCCTGGTTGGAGGGGTCGACGGCATCGACCGCACGCGGGAGGTCGGCGGTGATGCCGGCGGCTCGGAGCAGCTCGCGCCCGGTGGCGAGCTCGCCGGCGAGCGACACCTCCCGATAATTGGTCACGGCAGCTCGGACGTCGGCGAGCGAACGCCGGGCCAGATCCTCTACCTCGGCGATCTCCTGCTGGGAGCGAGCCGGATCAGCTTCGCCGAGCTGGCGCGCGAGGCCGGCCTTGACCGTGATCGTCGTCAGCGAATGGCCGAGCAGGTCGTGCAGGTCGCGGGCGATCCGGAAGCGCTCGTTCTCGGCCGCGAGGCGTGCGAGCTCGACCCGGGCGTCGGCGAGCTCGCGGTTGCTCTCGTACACCTGACGAACGCCGAACGACACGGCCGCGACGACCGGGATCGCCACCGGGGTGATGGTGCCCCAGGTGTCGCCGAGGTCGTCGTGCCAGGACGGAATCACGCTCGGCACGACCAGCGCCGCCACCGCCAGCGCGAGCACGATCGGCGCCGCGCGGGTGCCGAGGCGAGCCACGCTCAGCGCCGTGATGTACAGGCAAAGGACGAACGCCGCCGCTCGACCGAACGGCACCTCCGCGAGGAACAAGGCGAACAGGATGCCCCACAGGATCCAGAAGCGCCGCGAGCCCCCGCCGGGGCCCGCGGCGATCGCCACGAGATAGGCGACCGCGAAGACGACGAGGATCGCGTCACCGACGAAAACCGCGCCGCCGGAGTTGTTCTCACCGACCGACTGGGCGACGTACAGCAGGTAGACGAGGAAGACCGTGGGCAGCAGGAACCGGCGCCACCCCTGTGTCCACCGGCGCTGAGTGGCTACCCAATCGCCCTGCGGCTCGACCTCGCCGTCCACGTCGTCCCAATCTAGCGAGCTAATCACGAGCTCTCAGAGGCCTTCAGACGCGGCTCGTGTCGCGCCGGTAGACGAGCACGGCGAGCGGGACCAGGACGGCGGTCCAGGCGGCGATCACGATCCACCCCTCCACCGGCCAACCGCCGCCGGCGAGCGCCGTCTTGCCCGCCTGCACGAGCCAGTACGAGGGCAGCGCGTTGATCACGTCGAACGCCGCGCCCGAGTTCGCGACCAGGAACCCGTAGGCGCCGCCGAGCACCGCGAACAGCATGATCGTCCCGCCCACGGCAGGCGCGAGCGAGTCGGGCGTGACCAGATGCCCGAGCAGGATCCCGAGCACCGCGATCGGGATCAGGCCGACCAGCATGAGCCCGATCATCGTCAGCCAGGCGCCGGCCGACAGGCTCACGCCGAGCGCCGTTCCGGACAGCGACACCAGCACGATCACGAGCAGCGCCATCAGGAAGCCGCACAGCAGCGTAGTGCCGAGGTGCTCGGCCGCGGTGAGCGGCGTGAGCCGTAACTGGCGCGTCCACCCGGCCGAGCGGTCGATGGCGATTCGCGCGCCCGTCGAGATCACCGCGATCATCGTGCCCACGGCCGCCATCCCGGCCATGAAGTAAAGCGGGAAGGCCACGCCGTCGAACGTCGCGTGCCGCTGGGGCGAGGCGACGACGAAATACAGCACGACCGGATAGGCGAGCGAGAACACGATGAACCGCCAGTTCCGGACGTTCCGGAGCAGTTCGTAACGGATAAAGGTGGTGTGCATCAGTTGACCTCCTCTGGTTCGGTAGGCCCGCCGGTGCCCTCGGCGGTGAGCGCCAGGAACGCCTCCTCGAGCCCGGCGCCGCGGACCTCGACGTCAGCGGCGGACGGGTACCGATCGAGCAGGGCGCGCAGCGCCGTCTCGGCCTCGGCGCAGGTGAGGATCACGGCGTCGCCGCGCCGCTCGACCCCGAGCACGCCCGGCAGCGCGCGGAGCGAATCGAGATCGGCGTCGGGCAGGGTCGCTCTGATCGTCCGGCCGCCAACCCTGGCCTTGATCTCACCGGGAGGGCCGTCGGCCACGACGCTCCCGTGCGCCAGCAGCACGATCCGGTCCGCGAACGCATCGGCCTCCTCGAGGTAGTGCGTCGAGTAGATCACGGTCTTTCCCCGGGCGGCCACCGCTCGCATCGACGCCCAGAAATCGCGCCGGGCCTCGACGTCGAGCGCCGCGGTCGGTTCGTCGAGCAACAACAGATCCGGGTCGGCGACGAGCGCGATCGCGAACCGAACCCGCTGGGATTGCCCCCCGGACAGCTTCTTGGTCCGGCGCCCGGCGAACTCCGAGCAACCGCTGAGCGCGAGCGCGCGGTCGACGTCGAGCGGGCGCGGGTACAGCGAAGCGACCATCGTCACCAGCTCGCGGACGCTCAGGTGATCGACGAGCGACCCGGTCTGCAGCATCCCGCCGACGACGCCCGCGGCGGCGGCCTCGGCCGGCGACATCCCGAACAGCGACACGGTGCCCGAATCGGGCCGGGTCAGCCCGAGGACCATGTCGATCGTCGTCGTCTTGCCGGCGCCGTTCGGGCCGAGCAACGCGACCGTCTCCCCCGGGGCGATCGTCAGGTCGATCGAGCGGACCGCCTGCACGTCGCCGTAGGATTTGGAGAGGTGAGAGAGGACCAGGGCTTCATCAGAAGTGTCATGTGGTGTCATGCCTCCAGAGTGGCACCGCGCGGGCGGCCCCGGTAGAGCCGAAGCTCACCAGTTCGAGATGACAAATGTCAGATGGCTACGAGGCGGCCAGCGACTCGGGGTCGGAGCCGCGCGGGGTCCAGCGCTCTTCGATCCGTCCGAAGTGCCAGACCGACAGCGCGATCGCCCACGTGGCGACGAACAGTCCGACGATGACGAAGCCGAGCTCGTTGATGTTGACATTCTGCAGCCATCGCCAGAACGAACCGTGGGCGCCGAGCTCCTGCGAGAACAGCCCGGCGAGCTCGACCGTCCCGACGACGAGCGCAATCATCACCGACAGCCCGGTGATCGTGATGTTGTAGTAGAGCTTGCGGACCGGCTTTGAGAACGACCAGCCGTAGGCGAAGTTCATGAACGAGCCGTCGATCGTGTCGAGCAGGCTCATCCCCGCGGCGAACAGGATCGGCAGGCACAGGATCGCGTAGAACGGCAGGCCGGCGCCGGCCGCGCCAGCGGCCAGGAACAGCAGTGCGACCTCGCTGGCGGTGTCGAACCCGAGACCGAACAGTAGGCCGATCGGATACATGTGCCACGACTTGGTGATCGTCCGGGTGAACCGTCCGAGCAACCGGTTCATCAGCCCGCGCGAGTCGAGTTGCTGATCGAGCTGGGCCTCGTCGAAGGTCCCGTTCCGCATTTCGCGTGACACCTTGATGATCCCGACCAGGATCACGACGTTGAGCGCGGCGATCACATACAGGAACGTTCCCGACACGCTCGTGCCGACCCAGTTGGTCACGTTGTGCAGCGTCGAGCCGCCGTGCTGCACCTGCCCGCTGAGCGCCCGGATGCCGATCGCGAACAGGAACGACAGTGCGAACACGATCGTCGAGTGCCCGAGCGAGAACCAGAACCCGACGCTCAGCGGCCGCTTGCGCTCGGCCATCAGCTTGCGCGTCGTGTTGTCGATCGCCGAAATGTGGTCGGCGTCGAAGGCGTGGCGCAGACCGAGCGTGTACGCGGTCAATCCGAGGCCGATGCTGAACCCGCCCGATGGGCCGAGGTGATAGTGGCGCGGGGCGACGAGCACGATCAGGATGAAGAACCCGATCGCGTGCAGAGCGATCACCGCGCCGGCCATCGCGGCGACCGTGCGCCACTCGCGTCTCGTCAGCGCACGGGTCATGTCAGCTCGATCTCGGCGACGGCTCCGTCGGGAACCGTGACCACCGGTCCTTCGGTGGCGGCATCCTCCCAGACGACATAGTCGCCGACTGGGAGGCTGCCGAAAATCGCGGTCAACCGTGACCACGCGTGGGAACTGCGCTCGTGCACGCCGGTATGGATGCGATGACCGTGGCCGCCGAGCCGGCTGATCTCGATCTCGTGCCCGCGGAAGCGCTCGCTCGGGTAGAGGATCAGCGCTCCCGACCCCGGTCCGATGTCGAGCGCCACGCTGGCGCACGCCGCCGCCGGCTCAAGCGCGCCGTGTCCGAGCGCCGCGTGGTGTGCGGTCGCCATGACTCACACCACTCCGAGCGGCGCGGTCTGGTAACCGCCCTGCGGCGTCCCGAGATACGGGAACGAGTTCAGGAACGGCACGTTGACGCTCGCCGGCGTCAGCCCGTCCGTGATAGCACCGGCGGCCGCGTCCGGCGTGTAGCTGCTGTTGACGAGCGGGTAGGTGGCGCCCGCGATCGCCCGCAACTCGACCGTGACCACATCGTCGAACACGCGCCGGCCGTTCGGGAATCCGGCCGCGTCGCCGCCGATCAGCCCGAGGATGTTCGGGCTCGACGACGGCGGGATAGCCATGTTCAGCCGCAACATGTCAGCCAGCGTGCTTCCGGTGAAGTTCTGGAAGCCCGGGACGATGCCCGCGGGGAGCCCGGTCAGCAGAATCGCGACCAGGTCGGCACGCGGGGCGGCGAGCTTGGCCAGGTTCGGGAACACGCCCGGATAGAGCACCGGCAGCAGCGTCGCGAGCTCCGGGTGCTGCACACCGCCGGCGAACCGCTTGTCGGCCGACGGCGGGAGCGAGTTCCACAGGTCCTTGAACCCCATCCCGACCAGCACTTCGTTGAACAGCGGGTTGCCGAGGCGCGACACCTGCGTCCATTCGCCGGCCTCGTGGACGTACCCCGACCACGGCTCGCGCACGGTCGCCGACTGCCGGCTCGCCGATGCCCACACGCCGACCACCGAGCCCGGCGACGACGCGCTGGTCGGCGTCGTACCGTGACGGGTCAGGTCCGACTTCGGGACCTTCAGCGCGATCGAATGCACGCTGAAGTTGTCCGTCCCGTTGACACCGGCGGCGGCGGCCAGCGACCCCAGCCCGAACGTCGCATGCAGCTGCTCGAACGGCCGCAGCGTCCCCAGGTCGAAGATCGACCCGAGGTCGACGTAGAAGCCCTCGGCCCGCTGTCCCGCGAACACGGTCCGGCCTCCAGGGAGAGTGTGGATCGCCTGCGAGGCCAGCATGTCGTAGTCAGGAGTCGACAGCGGACCGATGTTGCACGGCGGACAGGCCAGACCGGTGGCGAGCACCTGGCGCTGCCCGCGGCTGATCCGGGCCACCGAGTAGAACTGCTTGCGGTTCCAGTTGGCGCTGTCGATCGACAGGATCGGGCCGCCGTTGTAGAGAAACGAGTTCGGGTTCGCGACCTCGGTCTGGAACGCGAACTCGTAGATGATGTCCGCGTCGCCATCGCCGTCGTTGTCGATGTTGATGCGGTAGCGGACGTCGGGGCCGAACTCGAAGAAGTTCGGGCCTCCGTACGGCGCCTCGAGCGGCAGGTAGTTGGAGATGATCGTGACCGTGCCGGGATCGTCGGGTGAGACGAACGCGTACAGGTCGGTGTTGTCGGCGACGGGATCCTTGCTGATCGCCGGCGCTTCGCGATGAGATGACATCGGTTACCTCCTCAGCTCGCCGCGCGAGCGATCCGGGCAGCGATCTTGCGATCGTGCAGCTTTACCTCACGCTCGCCGGCCATCACCGAGATCTCACCCGTGCGGGGATCCCGGATGTACGCGACGACCGGTCCCGATGCGGCCGCGGCCTTCGCGTCGGCCTGCTCGGCGACGAGCGCGCCGACGACGGTCATGCCCGCCGCCGTGGCGGCCGAGTTCTTGACGAACCCACGCCTTGTACTGTCACTCATGACTGCCCTCCGGTCAGTGGTGTTTGAGTTACCGACCATTCGCAGACCGCGGTGAACTGGATCACTCGGCGGATGTGTTAATTCCGTAACTCGGCTCGGTGGTGCTGCGGGCACGAGCGCGGGACCGGCGCTCGGCGGCGTAGGCGAGCAGGACGCCGACCTCGAGTACGGCAGGCGCCGGGGTCGGACCATTCTTCTCACCCGCGCCGGTGATCCGGATCGCGGCCAGCTCCGTAAGCGTTGCCGTGCTTCGTCAACGCTTCTTCTCAACCGATCTGCGGGCGTACGCCGACGAGGAGCTGATGCAGCTCGTCCACGACGGCGACTCCCGCGCGTTCGAGGTGATCTTCGACCGGCACGCCGGCCCGGCGTTCTCGCTGGCGTACCGGATGTGCGGCCGCCGTACGCTCGCCGAGGAGATCGTCCAGGAGGCGTTCGTGTCGCTGTGGCGCAGCGCGGGGCGCTATGACCGCACGCGCGGCAGCGTCCGGTCGTGGGTGCTGCGAGTGGTCCACAACCGTGCGGTCGACACCTTCCGCCGCGAGCTGTCGACCGCCAGTCACGACGTGTCCGACGACTGGATCACCGACACGCTTCCCGCCCGCGAGCGAACCGAGGACGAGGTCGAGCGCCGCAGCGACGCCCGGCTCGTGCGCACCGCGGTCAACGGCCTGCCTCCCGATCAGCGCCAGGTGATCGAGCTCGCGTACTTCGGAGGGTTCTCGCACGCGCAGATTGCCGAGGCGCTCGGGCTGCCCGCCGGCACCGTCAAGGGCCGAATGCGGCTCGCGCTGAGCAAGCTGCGGATCGCGCTGGGCGAGCCCGCGGGAGTGGTCCCATGACGCCCTCGGCGCCGCGGTACGAGGTGAGCGGCGCGCTGCGTAGGAAGGTGATGCAGGCGGTCAGAGCCGAGCCGAGGCCTTCGAGCTCTGGACCGCGCCCGCGCCACCGCCCACGCCGGCGCCCGCGCCTGCCTCCGGTCGCGATCGCGCTCGCGATCGCACTCGCGTTCACCGCCGTTGGCTCCGGCCGGCTCGCGCCGGGTGACAGCCCGCGCATGATCCGGGCCTCAGTCGGCCGTGCCCAGCTGCGAATCGCCGGCCCCGACGGCGAGCTGATCGTCACCCACCTGTCGCCCGCGCCACCCCACCGGATCTACGAGCTCTGGCTTCAGCACGGGCGGCGCATGCCGACTCCGAGCACGCTGTTCGCGGTCACCTCGCGAGGAACCGCCGACCTCGGATTGCCGGGCGAGCTGACCGGAGTCACCCGCGTGCTCGTGACCCTCGAGCCCGCGGACGGGAGCGCCATGCCTACCACGCGGCCGGTGGTCGTCGCGCGGCTTTAGCGCGATGACTGATCCAAATCACACGCGCGCGCGTACGGACCCGTAACCCGTCCAACCAAAACCTGATCGGAGCAAGCCATGATGGGACTCGACAATCCAATCCACATCGCCTTCCTGCTCGTCCTGCTGCTGCTCGTGTTCGGAGCCAAGCGCCTCCCGGAGATGGGCCGCTCGCTCGGCGCCGGTCTGCGGGGCTTCAAGGAGTCGATCAGCGGCGAGAGCACCGTCGTGATGCACACCGAGCCCCCGCGCCTCGCGGGCGCCCCGGAGCTCGCCGCGACCGCCGCCACCCCGCCAGTCGCCGAGCCCGCGCCAGTCCAGGCCGCGCACGCCCAGCCTGCGGCGCAGGTCTAGCTGGCCGTCCCGGCCTAACCGGCAGCGCAGGTTTAGCCGCGAATCAGGGGATCCGAATGTCCTTGTGGGCGCGCGCGGTGCGCCGCTCGCGCCCCGACAGGTCTGACTCCCTGACGAGCTTCACGAGCGTCCAGTGGTGACCGACCGGGCACCGCTGGAACCGCCACGCGCCGAGCCGGAGCGACTTCAGCGACGCTCCCGGAATCCAGATCGTCGTGAACAGATGACCCTCGTGGCACCTGACGATCACGTTGCCGCCGACGCCGTACCCGCGCCGCCAGACCGGGATCGCCTCGACCACGAGCGCGCCGGCGAGGACCGCCAGGCGCCGGCCGCGACGACCGCCGCTCGAGCCTCCTGAGCTTCCGCCCGAACCGTCTGTTCCCATCGCCAGGCGCCACCTCTCATAATCAAGAATGATCTCAATCATGATAACAAAGGCGAGTGGGCGGGACAAGATATTCGACGTGCGGTCGCGCCGGAATCTGGGTAGTACGGTCGGCAATTGATCTAGGGCAGGGAACCCCTAGCCGACCCCAACGGGAGGATTAGTCATGCGCAGAGCCGCCGGGAGCGGACTCGCCGCCGCGATCATCACCGTCGCCATGTTGACGGGCGCGGGCGCCGCCGCCGCCAAGACCCACGCCGCCAGGACGCACTCGCAGCGCGGGTTAGGCGTCCTTATTCCGAAGACCAAGGGCGAGGTACTCCCACGCCACGGCGGGACCGCCGACAGCCTCAACTGGTCGGGCTACGCGGTGACACCGAGCGGCGGCGGGATCACCGCGGTGTCGTCGTCGTTCACGGTCCCGTCGGCCGGGCTGGCGCCACCGGGATTCGCGGCGACGTGGACCGGGATCGGCGGCTACAACACCAGTGATCTGATCCAGGCGGGTGCCTCGGAGGACTCGACGCCGAGCAATCCGCTCCTCGGCGATCAGTACTACGCGTGGTATGAGCTGCTGCCCGCGAGCGAGACCCAGATCACCGGTTGCACCGGCGACGCCAACTGCACGGTCACGCCGGGTGACAACATGACGGTGAACATCAGCCAGGTGTCGGGCGACACCTGGAGCATCGCGATGACCGACGCCGGCAAGTGGAGCTGGAGCCAGGACGTCACTTACGCGTCGTCGGAGTCCTCGGGCGAGTGGATCCTCGAGGCCCCGACGCTCGTCGCCCAGACGACGCTGGCGAACGTCGGAACGACGCATTTCGGACCGACATCGACGTACACGACCGGCGGCGTCACCCACACGATCGCCGAGGGGGATCCGACCAGATCTTCCTCTCGCCGGGAGAGGTCAACGAGGCCAGTCCATCGGCGCTGGCCTCCGATGGTGAGTCGTTCAACGACTGCGCGTACGCGCAGACCTGCGCGGCGCCGTAACGCAGACGTAGCCGGGGCTGGCGCGGTCCGCCGCGTCAGCCCCGCCTCACTCGGGCGCGCTCGGTCCCAGGTGGGACTGGGAGTACTCCTCGGCCAGTCGCTTCGGCGCCTGGACCAGCCACGCTTCGACGATCACCTCCTCGAGCTCGTCGGAGCCGATCTCGTCGAGGCGGACGAGGATCGCCGGATACCCGTCGAAGTGCGGCGTTGTGAAGTAGACGTCGGGGTCGTCGGCCAGCAGCGCCTCCTTGGCGCCGGCGTGCTCGACCCTCGCCCCCAGGATCGCGCCGGTCGGCGCGGCGTCCCCGAGCGCGCGGAGGTCCGCCGGGCGCAGCGGCCGTTCCCACACGAACAGCTTGTCGCGGACTCGCCACGACGCATTGCCGTGGGAAGTCCGCTCGCTCGTCTCGGGCAGCCCGAGCGCGATCCGCCGCACGTCGTCCCAGCCGGCCATGTGCTCAGTCGTTGATCGGCGCGGGGCGTCCCGGACGCGCCCACACTCCGCGCTCCTGGAGCAGGTCGACCTGTTTGCGCGTCACCTCGTCGCGGTACTCGGCGTGCGTGTATGGCGCGCGCTCGAGATACAGGTTCTTCGGGTAGATCGGCTGCTCGTACACGAGCTGGTATTGCTCGGTCGTGAGGTCCTTCATCCAGTTGTCCCACTGTGCGGTCTGGCGGAAGCTCCGAAGCGCCTCGATGTCGAGCGTGCCCGGCGATCCACGTCGAGCCGCCGCCGTACGGCACCTCCGTCACCACCTGGCCGCGGTAATCGACGATCTGCGACCCGCCCGAGAACGTGTCGATCGGCGTCGCCGAGTCCTTGTCGAGGTAGTAGGTCCCGAGGTTCATCCCGATCACGTACATGTTGTTGTCGAGCGCCCGGGCGCGGTTCTGAACCGAGAACATGCCGCTCATCACGCCCGGCGCGGGGTACGGCCCGCGGTAGGCGATCTCGCAACCGTTCATCGCCAGCCCGCGCGCGTTCTCCGGGTACGAGGCCTCGTTGGCCATCATGATCCCGATCCGCCCGATCTCGGTGTCGGCGACCGGATAGAACGCATCGAGCTCCCTGCCATAGAGCTCTATCCACCGATCCCAGACGTTGTGCGGGGTCACCGAGTGCTCGACCGGGAGCAGCGGCACGACCTTGTGATGCCTGAGGATGACCGTCCCGTCCTCGGGCTCGATCACGAACCCGACGTTGAAGAACCGGCCGGGGAATTCGGGATGGCGGGCCTTGGCCTGCGCGATCACATACGCGTCCCATTGCTGCGCGAGCCGTCCGAGGTAGTCGGTCTCGGGCCCGGGGATGTCGATCGCGCATTCCTGCGCGTAGGTCTCGTGGTCGAGGTCGAGCACCTCGTCGGTGAACCCCTGGAGCCCTCCCTCCGGGATGCAGATCAACCTCACCGGGAGGTCCATGCTCGACAGCCAGGACGCGGCCTTGATCATGTGCGAGATGTGCTCGAGGTTCCAGCTGATCTCCTCGCGCCGGCGGATACCGCGCATAGTCGAGATCAGGCCAACAACCTGGTAGGGCTCGATCATGGGGACTCCTCTCTCTCTAGTGTCGAGCGACTCTAGTCGCATCGCCGCGACTGCTGCCAGCGCTTGTCGCGGACCCGGCGTGCAAGCGCTCGATGGCGACCACAGCGGTGTCGTCGACCTGTGAGCCGCGGGCGAACAACACCAATGCGTGTTCGACCCGCCGCACGGCGTCGGCGGCGCCGCCGGCGTCACGCAACGTCCGCGCCAGCCGCTCCTCGCCGAATCGCTCGTCCTCGCCGACGGTGTCGATCACCCCGTCGGTATAGAGGACGAGCTGGTCGCCCGGTTCGAGCCGGATCGTCGTCGCCTCCCAGTCACCTAGCTCATACGCGCCCAGGAACGGCGCGAACACGCCGACCGGGCGCGATGACCCATGACGGACGTGGTAGGCCGGAGGATGACCGGCGAGCACGAGCTCGGCGCTCGCGTCGCCATTCCGTAGTCGGAGCATCACGCAGCAGACGCTGACCAGCGACAGCCGCGGCCGCTCGCGCAACGCGTCGTTGAGCTGCCCGAGCGCCGCAATCGGATCGCCGAGCAGTTTGCCGGCGGTCCGAAACGTGTACCGCGACAGCGAAGTGAGCGCGGCCGCCTCGGCGCCCCGCCCGGCCACGTCCCCGACGAGCACCATCCAGCCTCCGGGCACCTCGAAGGCGTCGTAGAAATCGCCGCCGACCTCGTTCTGCTCGCCTGCGGCCCGGTACAGGCTCGCCAGCCGGAACCCGGGGATCTCGGGAAGATCGGGCGGCAGCAGGCTCCGCTGAAGCGTCGTCGCGATCGCGGAGCGCTCGGCGTATAGCCGCGCGTTCTCGACGGCGATCGCGGCACGCCGGCCGAGCTCGGTCGCGAGTTCCAGCTCGGTCGCGCCGAACGTCCGGCCGGACCCCGCCATCGCGAGCGACAGTGCGCCGATCGGCGGCTGGTCGGCGATCGCCAGCGGAACGATGATGACCTCGGCCGTCAGCTGCGGCTCACCGGAGCGGATCACCTCGGCGGCGCCGGTTCCGAGCTTGTCCGCGAGCGCGTCCCTGCCGGCGCCCACGGGAGCGACGGCAACCTGCGCGAGCGCGTCGCCGTCAGCGCGCATCGCGACGCCGCATCGGTCGGCCAGCCTCGGCACGGTCAGCTGTGCGACGCGCTGCAGCGTCCGCTCGTAGTCCAGCGAGGAGGACAGCTCCTGTCCGGCCTCCGCCAGCAGGCGCTGGGCGAGCTCGGCGCGCTTGACGTCCGTGAAGTCCTCGATCACGTTCACGATCAGCGACAGCGAGCCGTCCGGGTCGTATACCGGAGTGGCCTTGTGCAGCAGCCAGCGCTCCTCGCCGGTGGCCCGGATCACGTTGCGGACGAGCAGCGGCTCGGCGTGCTCGCCGCGCTCGGCCCGCGCGGACGGAAGGTCCGCCAGGTTCAGGCTCCTCCCCGCCTCGTCGAACACGTCGTAAAGCGCCATCAGCTCGTCCGGGGTGGCGTCGGTTACGTCCTGCGCAGACCCCAGGCTGAGGAGCCGCGCCGCGGCCGAGTTGGCGAACACGATCGGCCCGGCGGCCTCCCGGACGAGCACCGCCTCGGCGAGATTGGTGAGCGTCGCCTCGAGCCGCCGCTCGAGCCCGGTCACGGTCTGGGACAGCGTGGCGTTGTCGAGCGCGAGCGCCAGACGCCCGGACAGGATCTCGGCGTAGCGCAGGTCGTCCTCGTCGTAGCTGCGACCCGAGGTGCCGACGCCGAGCGCGAGCACGCCAACTGTCCGCCCCCGTGCGCGCAGTGGCACGAATAGGGCCGAGCGCAGCTCGAGCGCGTGGAGGAGCTCGAAGTCCTCCTCGACTGCTCGCGATCATCCGCAGCTCATCATCGGTGACGGTCCGAAGGAGCTGGCTCTCGGCGCTCACGATCGCTCGGGGCAGCCCGACCGGCGCGTCGGGAAGAGGGCGCCGGCGCAGCAGCGCGGCCTCGAGCTGCTCGCGCCCGGCGGGGGCATCGACGCGTGACCCGAGCCGGCGCAGCTCGCCGTCCGCGGCGATGCTGTCGAGCGTCGCGACGTCGGCGAACACCGGGACGACCAGCCCCAGCAACCGCGCGACGGTGTCGTCGAGCAGCTGGGTACCGTCGGCTACCTCGTCCGCGGCTGCGAGGAGCTCGAACCGGTCCGCCTCAGGCCTCGCCGTCAATCAGCATCACCGCCGGCGAGCTCCGTCGGCGCGCCGGCGAACAGCGGGTGCTCGTTCGTGAACCCGGCTATCTCGAACAGCCGCTGGACCTTGTCCAACCCAGGGACCACGACGAAGCGGTATCCATCCGCCTCGGCGCGTTGTTGCTCTGAGATGACGAGTCGCAAACCGGAAGTGTCCATGAACCCGACCGCGCGCAGGTCGAGGACCAGCACGGTACCTCTCCCGCGCGCGGCGTCAAGCGCCGTCTGAACAGCCTCGCACGCGGTCAGGTCAACGTCGCCCCGTAGCGAGACGACGACCGCGTCGCGGATTCGATGCGTGTCCAGCGTCAGATGACTCGACAGTCCCAATGTCTGTCCCACCTGCCAACGGCGCGGCCACCTGGATCAACCGCACGACGATTCTACGCCGGGTGGCGGGCGGTTTGGGACACTTGCGCCCCAGGCGGTGCCGAGGTCAGCCGAGTCGAGGAGGAGAGATGGCCATTTCCCAGCAGCAGATGACCGACGAGCAGCGCAAGTCGGTCGCGCTGGAGTACCTGAAGGCGTTCGACAACGGGGGAATCACGTCGACCGGCGGCAGCATCCTCGAGTTGTTCGCCGAGGACGCGCAGGTGCACTTCCCCAAGTGGGGCCTCGCCACCGGTAAGGAGGCAATCGGCCGCATGTTCGGCGATGTCGGCGCAACGCTCGAGCGGATCGTGCACGACTACGCGAACTTCAACTGGATCATGACCGGAACCGACATGTTCGCGTGCGAGGGGACGAGCTTCGGCGAGCACCAGGACGGCGAGTGGCGCGCCGGCGTCACCCACGCGGGACGGTGGTGCGACGTGTTCGAGGTTCGCGACTTCCTGATCCAGCGCTGCTTCATCTACCTCGACCCGGACTATGCGGGACTCGACACCGACCGCTACCCCTGGCTCGCCCGCGAAGGACGCGATCCGTCGGTCCCCCTCAGCCTTGGTCTCCGAGAGCCCGCCTCGGCCACCGTGGACGAATAGGTACTCTGCGCTGCTCACGTCATCGTCAAGGAGACTCATGGAATACAGCGAAGCCCTGGCAACCAAGATCGAAGCTCGGATCACGGAGCTGAAGAGCGAGATCGCGGCGCACGAGCGCGCGTTGAAAGCGCTGCGCGGTCGCCACAACGCCGGCGGCAGCCGCACTGTCAACGCCCGCGCGTCCGCACGGCGCGACGGCGCCGCGAGCCGGAAGCCTCGCCGGCCTCGCCGCAGCGCCACCGCATCGGCCGAGGCGGTGTTCGACGCGCTGAAGGGCGGGCAGGACCAGGCATCGGCGATCGCGAAGCAGTTCGGCGTGTCGGCGGCCGTCGTCCGCAGCCGTCTTCAGCAGCTAGAAGAGGCGGGGCGAGTGAGCCGCACGGGGAATCGCCGTTCGACTCGCTGGCGCAGTCACGCGGGGTAGGGCCCCGACTGCGGAATTGGGCCCGCCGTTGCAATTGGCGGGCACATACCTCCATTAATTCTCCACACCGGCTCGGCCCAAGATAGTGACCGGCCCGGTATGGGTAACAGGCCGCGCGAGCCGTCTTGGATCTCCTAGACATCGCAGTTGTCTGTGTCCTGGCGTGGGTCGTGTTCGCAACCTGCGTCCTAGCGCTGCTCAGGGCCGCCAAGGTCGCGGATGAGGCCGTGGACGACAACCACGATCCGCTGCCCACGCCGGCTCAGTTCGAGTGGCGACCGGCGCCGGCGCCCCTGGCACGGCATCGGCCCCCCGCGACCCACGGGCGATAGCCGCATCACTCTGCGTTCGCACTGACCTCGCCCGCGCCCCGTCCATGCGCCTGCGCGCGCCGGCCGTGTCAACAAACCTATCGGTCTCTCCTCAAGGTGCACAATGCGCGGCGATGAATGTGCACCGGTCGGCGGCGAGCCGTTTGGCTTTTGCTGACCGCGGGCATCGCAATCGGTGAGACAGAAGCCGGTGCGGAGGCAGGCCGCACGGGTAAAGCTGTATCGACATCCCCGATGGGCGCTGGGCTTATGCATGCCCTGAGCGCCGAGCACCGATGCTCGCGTCTCGATCCGCTGCAAGCTAAGAAAGGCCCCGTCCATGTCCCATGTTCACTTCCCCCGACCGTTGCTGCTCGCAGCGGTCCTCGCCATCATGCTGCCGCTCGGAGCCGACGCGGCCGCCAGCACCAATACCGTCGCCCTGACCTCTCATAGCGGTGACGGCGCAACTCTGACGCTGTCCGCGACAGCCAAGCGTTCGTTCGCCGGCCAGCACCTGACGCTGAAAGTCCACCGTCCGGCGACGCGCCGGAAATCGACCTACGCGCTTCCCGACAGTTCTGGTAAGTGGAACTTCGCCAACGCCACCGGGACGCTCGGCCTCAAGGGCGTGTTGCACATCGTGCTCGGTAAGCGCTCGGCCGCGCTGAAATCTGTGACTTTCACCCGCCCCGCCAAGGGCAACGGACAGGTGACGGTCAAGCTCGCCGGCCACAAGGTCAACCTATTCACGGTGAGCGGCAAGGTAAAGGTCAAGCACAGTGGCGCCACCGAGACCCTTTCGGGCATGACGGCAAAGCTCACCAAGCCGGGAGCCACGAAGCTCGACAAGGCGCTCCACAAGAACGCGTTGAAAGCCGGCCAGGCGATCGGCTCGTTCACGGTCAAGGTGAGCAACACGCCGATTGCCGGTCCCGGCTCGGGCCCGACGGGCATCGGCGCCTCGGGAGTGACCCCGACCTCGAGCTCGGGTCTCGGACTCGCGTTGACCCCCGATTTCCGGTCGCTCCTGGACACCGTCGGCCTCTCCACGCTCCCGCTGGTCCCGGCCTCCGATGGACTCCCGGCGCCGCTCGGGACGACCACCATCCCCGGCGCCGACGGCAGCAGCGTCTCGCTTCCGCTGAACGGGTCGACGGCCGGCGGCAGCTTCGACCAGGGCACGCTGACGGGCACGATCCCGCTGAGCGGCGGCCTCCAGCTCGACAACGGCCAGGTGTCGGCGTCGCTGACCAACCCGGAGCTCACGCTCGGCACCGGCACCGAGGGCTCGGTGCCTCAGCTTCTCGCTGAACGGCGGACCTCAGCTCAAGCTGTTCGACATCGACACCTCCCAGCTCGAGCAGGCCGCGACGCCGAACGGCGGGCTCGACCTGAGCGGCCTGCTGGCGACGCTGTCGAGTGAGGGCGCCTCGACGCTGAACACGAGTCCTCGGTCAGAACGTGTTCACGACCGGGCAGCCCGTCGGCGGGATGACTCTGATCCTCCCCGCCGCGCCCGCCGGCTCCTAGCAACCGCTTCACCGCACGCCAGACCGCGAACGGCCCGGGGTTCTCCTCCCTCCCCGGGCCGTTCGCTTCGTGCTGTCAGCGGTTCAGCGATTGCCCAGCAGCCGCTCGGTGGCGTCGTCGGGAACGCCACCGAAATAGGCCTCGAGCACCCGGCCGAACACCGGATTGCCCGGATCGGCGCGGGCGAACAGCGTCATCGACGAGCGCAGCTTGATCGCGTCGATGCCGCCGAAGATGTCCTGCGCGCTCCGTCCCTCGAGCTCGCCCACCATGCGCGCGCATTCGATCAGCCGCGGCCCGAGCACGGGATGAGCCAGATACGCCCGGGCCTCCTCCAGCGATGAGATCGCGTACCGCCGGGAGATCGGGCTCTGCCCGAGGCCGGCGATCTGCGGGAACACGAACCACATCCAGTGACTGCGCTTGCGGCCGGCGCGCAGCTCGTCGACCGCGGTGGCGAATGTGCCGGCGTGGTCCTGCGCGGCGACGAACCGCTCGAGTCCGTGGGGATCGGTCACAGCGGCCGCAAACCTACCGAGCAGGCCCGGCCCATACGATGTGCAGATGCTCGAGCACGAGCGGATCGCGATCGTCCATCGGTGAGCGCTCGGCGCTGCCCGTGATCGTCGCGGTGCATTCGACGGTGCTCGGCCAGGCCGTCGGCGGCTGCCGCCTGTGGCGCTACCGGGATTGGCGCGAGGGTCTCGAGGACGCGCTCCGCCTGTCCGAGGCGATGACGCTCAAGTGCGCGCTGGCGGGGCTCCCGCTCGGGGGTGGGAAGAGCGTGATCGCGCTGGCGCCGGACTCGGAGCTCACCGCCGAGCGACGGCGGGCAGCGATGCTCGACCTCGGCGACGCCGTCGACGCGTTTGGCGGGACCTACGGGGTGGGCGAGGACGTGGGCACGACCGCCGAGGACATGCTGGTCGCGCGCGAGCGGACGCCGTATGCGTATTGCCTTCCGGAGTCGGAGGGAGGCGCCGGCGAGCCCTCGGGACCGACCGCCGACGGGGTTCGGGCGGCGATCGGGGTGACGCTCGAGCAAGCGTTCGGGTCCGCCGAGGTCTCGGGCCGGAAGATCGCCGTGATCGGCCTCGGGCAGGTCGGCTCGCGCGTCGCCCGCCGGCTCGCCGCCGACGGCGCTGAGCTCGTGGTGAGCGACATCGACGCCTCCAAGCGCCGGCTGGCCGACGAGCTCCGAGCGACCTGGACCGACCCCGATGCGGCGCTTCGCGCCGACGTCGACCTGGTCGTGCCCGCGGCGCTCGGGGGAATCCTCACGCCGGCCTCGGTGGCCGCGCTCAGGTGCGCCGCGATCGCCGGTCCGGCGAACAACCAACTCGCCGACGACGGCGTCGCGGACGATCTGCACGACCGCGGCATCCTGTGGGCGCCCGACTTCGTGGTGAACGCCGGCGGGGTGATCTTCGGCAACGCGATGGAGATGGACGGTTGCTCCCGGGAGGAGGCGATCGCCCGCGTCGGCGCGATCGCCGGCACGCTCGACGCGGTCTTCTCGGCCGCGCAGCCAGCATTCGATCACGCCGCTCGCGGCCGCACGGCGTGTCGCCGGCGAGCGTCTGCGCGGCGCGAGCGCGCGCGTCGGCGTAGCCCTCAGATCACTCCAACGGGGCGGCCGTGGAGCCCGCTCGCCGGCCGCTCGCGCTGGTCCCACCACTCGTTCACGACGGCGATTGCGCCGCCGAGGATTCCCTCCTTGAACGCCGCCGTGTCGTTCACGTTCGGCAGCGGCTCGTCGGGCACGTCGACCTCGAGGAACTCGCACAGCGGCTCCCACCCCTCGCGCGGCTCCCACACGAGCAGGCGGTCGGCGGGGACGTCCCGCTTGACTCGCTCGTTCCACCGGTCCATTGCCGCGGCCAGCCCGTCGTCTTCGAACGTCGCCTCGGGAGGCGCCAGCGCGCCGGTGTGCTCGTCCCACGTCATGCAGATCATCAGGTCCATGAACCGCCGCCACAGCGGGTCGACCACCGCTCGCGCCGCGCACATGTGGTGCATCACCGAGTCGCCGAAGTACATCGGCCAGATCGTCTCGCGCATGCTCCGCACCCATCCGTCGGCCGAACGGACGCTCAGCACCACCTTGGAGTCCGGGTAGTACTCGAGCAGTTCCTTGTAGTAGCGGCCTCCGGGGAAGTCGACGGTCGACTGGGCGTCGCCGAAGATCGTCTCCCAATCGGGCTCCCCGCGGGCCGCCACCTCCCACAGCGCCAGGCCCTTCTCCATGTCCATCATCATGTCTCGCATGTGGTAGCAGTGCCCGAACCCAAGCTTCTCGAACGCGATTGCCTGGGTTGTCGTCGCCGTACGCGGGAGGCCCGCCCCGATCAATTTCATGTCTCTCCTCGACTGGAAGGTTCGCGGCGGTTCTATCAAAGGCGGCGTGGCTCTACGCTCTCACGTCCCGGATGAGTGCCACCAAACCGCCCTCGCCGAACGGCAAGCCCTGGACCGGCGATTACGTCTCCAGCAACGGCGCCACCGCCAACGTCCGGGGGGAGGGCCAGAGCCGGCTCGTCGTGCTCGGCTACATCACGGCGTTCGCGCTGCCGCTGCTCGGACTCCTGCTCGGGATCGTGGTCGTGACCCGTCCCGACCGGGCGAGGGCCAAGCACGGGCGCTGGATCATCGCGATCAGCATCGTCGCCTCGGTGATCTGGGGCCTCGTGTTCGCCTCCGGCGTCCTGACCTCGTCGTCCAACGACATGGGCTACTAGCGGTCCAAGGCACCGGAATTCAGGGCGGGTAACGCCTCACTCGACCACCCTGCGGCGCCGAGTGCGCCGAAACCCTACGCATATCGGGACTTTCGGCGATCTCGGCAAACGCTCGTCGTCGAGTGTGGACTTATCCACCCTGCTCGCGCTCCGGGGCCCCGAATACCGGTGGAGGTTCTGGCATGCCGGCGTCGAACACCTTGGGCGCCGTGGGGGATGGCCAGCCAACCCCTGCCTCTATGAACACGGACCAGGAGGACCAGATGACCGACAAGCCCGCCAAGCCCGTCCGCCGGCGCATCCGCGCGACCAAGCCCAAGACCAAGACGGTGTCCGCGTCCGCGTCCGCGCAGTGCGAGCCCTCGCACGACCAGATCGCCGAACGCGCATACTTCCTCGCGCTCGCGCAGGGCGGTGGCGACGAGCTCGGCAACTGGCTGCGCGCCGAGGCCGAGCTGGCCGCTGCCTGAGCCTGGCGTAGCTCTCTCTCATCCGGTCGGCTGCTCGCGCGCGGGCGCCGAGTTGACGCCGTGCTTAGGGGGCGGCTGCCGCCCGCGGTGACCAGTCACCATGTGCGGCGATGAAATCGTCCGAGCTTCGCGATCGCTGCCTCTCGCTTCCCGGCGCCGAGGAGACGTTCCCGTTCGGCCCCGAGAACTCCGTTTTCAAGGTCGCCGGCAAGGTGTTCGCGCTGTCGCGGCTCGATGGCGAGCCGCTTCGGGTCAGCCTCAAGTGCGAGCCGTCGCTGGCCGAGCAGCTGCGCGCGGCACACGCGGCCGTGATCCCCGGGTACCACCTGAACAAGCGCCACTGGAACACCGTGATCATCGATGGATCGCTGGCGCCGGAGGCGATCGGGGACATGATCGAGGACTCCTACGACCTGATCGTGAGCAAGCTGCCGCGCGCCCGGCGGCGCGCGCTCGGCTGGCGGGGCGACGCCTGAGGTCCGCGGAGATGGAGGGCAGTCACCGTAGCCGCGTCGAGACGCTCCTGGCCGATGCCGCCGCCGAGCACGACAGCCTGATGCTGAGGCTGCCGGAGGACCTGAAGGCGTCGCTCCCCGTGGACGCTCAGGGCGTCACCCAGGCGATCGACTACCTCGCCGTCGCCGCGGGCCTGTCCCCCGGCGAGCGCCGCGCCCTGATCCGCCCCCACGCGGTCAACCCGGCGGTGCTCCACGCTCGCGTGTTCGGACGCGCGCCGCTGGCCCGGGAGACCGTGATCGCGTCGTTCGTCGAAGGCGCCCGGGTGCGCGCGGATGCCCTGGCCGTGCTCGCCGATACCGTCGGCGGCGAGCCCCTCGGGCGGGAAATCCGGACCCTGCTCGTGGCCGACCCTCCGCCGGTCAGAGCCGACGGACAGGACGTCGTGCCGGCGCTCCGCGCCACCTACTTCGCCCAGGAACGCGCCGCAATCGCGATCGCTGCCAGCTTGGACAGCGCCTAGCGCGGGTCCCCGCCCGGTGCGACGGGCCGCCCGGCCTTGTGCGACGACCAGCCCGGCTGAGCGTGTACGGTTGTCGCCTTACATGAGTCGCCGCCTCGGCCCAGCCGCCCTCTCCGCGCTCCTGGCGCTTGCGCTCGCAGCGTGCGGCAGCAGCGGCGGCGGGTCATCGAACGGCATCGCTTCGAAGTCGCCGGACCAGATCGTCGCGGCGACGAGGTCAGCCGTCGCGAAGGTCAGCTCGGTTCACGTGGCCGGCACGATCGCGAGCAGCGGCACGAAGATCGCGCTCGACCTGAACCTGGTCAACGGCAAGGGCGGCAAGGGCTCGATGACGCAGAACGGCCTCGGCTTCCAGATCGTCGCCGTAGGCCCGGAGGTCTACATCAACGGCAGCACGGCGTTCTGGCGCGCAACCGCGGGCGCGGCCGCCGCGCAGCTCCTGAGTGGTAAGTGGCTGAAGGCGCCGGCAACGGGCCAACTCGCCTCGCTCGCGACGCTCACCAACGTGCAGAAGCTGTTCAACCAGCTCCTCTCGAGCCACGGCAAGCTGGCCAAGGGGAAGACCACGACGGTTCAGGGCCAGAAGGCGATCGGGGTCACGGACACCACCAACGGCGGCACGCTGTACGTCGCCGCGACTGGCACGGCCTACCCAATCGAGATCTCGAAGACCGGGTCGGACGGCGGCCGGATCGTGTTCGACAAGTTCAATCAGCCGGTCTCGCTCACGCCGCCGGCGCACGCGGTCGACATCTCGAATCTCCAGTAGGCCGGCGATCACGACCGCGCCGTCAACAGCGCTCGCAGCTCGTCGATCGTGTCGGCCTCGGAGGCGTCCTTGTCGGGCCGGTAGCGCTTGACGCGAGCGAAGCGGAGTGCAACCCCGCCCGGGTACCGGGTCGAGGACTGGACGCCGTCGAGCGCGATCTCGACCACGAGCTCGGGACGGACCATCACCGCGATCCCGCGGCGGCTCGTCTCGAGCGCCAGCAACGCCTCGGTCTGCCACCGCAGCAGCTCGTCGGTCATCCCCTTGAACGTCTTCCCGACCATCACGAACCCGCCGGCGCCGGCGTCGCGAGCGCCGAGATGCAGATTTGAGAGCCATCCCTGCCGGCGCCCGTGGCCCCATTCCGCGCCGAGCACGACGAGGTCGTAGGTCCGCACCGGCTTGACCTTGCGCCACGCTCCGCCGCGCCGGCCGGCGGCGTACGGCGACGCCGCGTCCTTGACGACCACGCCCTCGTGCCCGGCGCTCAGCGACGCCTCGAGCACGCGCTCTCCTTCCGCCGGATCCGCGGTCAACACCCCTGGGATCACCAGCCCCGGCGCGACCGCCCGGAGCCTCGCCAAGCGCTCGGTCAACGGGGCGTCGAGCAGGTCCTCGCCGTCGAGATGCAGCAGGTCGAACAGGAACGTCACAATCCCCTCGGGCGGGGCGTCGCTGTCGATCTGCGAAACGGTGTCCTGGAACGCGGCCGGGGCCCCGTCGCGCATCCACAGCGCCTCGCCGTCGAGAACCGCCTGGCGGACCGGGAGCGAGAGCGCCGCCTCCACGATTCCCGGGAGTGTCGCGGTGATGTCGTTGAGGTTGCGGGTGTAGATGCGGACGTCTGCGTTGCGGCGGTGGATCTGGATCCGGATCCCGTCGAGCTTCCACTCCACGGACGAGAGCTCGAAAGTTGCCATCGCCTCGGCCACGCCGGCGCCGGTCGACGCGAGCATCGGGATGATCGGGCGGAAGATCTCGAAGCCGACGTGGCGTAGCCCCTCCTCCCCGTCGGTCATCGCGATCTCGGCCATCCGACTCAGGTCGCCCGAGAGCATCAGAGCCCGGCGCGCGAGCTCACCCGGCACGCCGGCCGCTTTCGCGACCGCGTCGGCCATAACGCCGGCGAGCGCGCCCTGTCTGAGCTCGCCGGTCAACAGCCGGCGCAGGAACGCGCCCTCGGCCTCGGTCGCGCGGCCGAACAGCTCGGCGAGCAGGGCGCCGCGGCGACCCACCGAACCGGGGCCGGTGGCGCGCTCGATCTCGTCGATCGCGCGGTCGACGTCGATCACCGTCAGCGACGGCGCGTCGGCGGGGCGGAGCTCGACGCCGTAGATCGTCGAGTAGCCCACCCCGACGCGACCCTGGCGCGGAACGCCGGACAGGAACCCCACGCAGATCGGCACCTCGTCGCCGTCGAGCGCCCGCAACAGCTCGGCCAGGATCGCGACCTTGCGCGAACGCGAGCTCGTCTCGCCGACGAGCCGCGACGCGGTGACCACGTCGGCGAGCGGCGTCATGCCGCTGAGGTGTACCAGCCCCCTATGGCAGGTGCACGTTGTAGTAGCCGATGTTCCGCTGGGATCCGCCACGCGGCGTGTAGCTGATCCAGACCCGGAGCGTGATCCGGTACGAGTGGCTGGCGACCAGCCTGCGCCCGCGGGCGTTCGGCTTGACGGTGATCTTCAGCGTCCGCGCGCGGTTCGCGATCCCGTGTGCGCGCGCGTACGCGAACCGGTGCGGCGCGGGGTTCAACAACCTCGCTGTCGTCGCGAGGTTGTCGTTCCACGCCGTTACGAGGACGTCGACTCGACCTGGACCCGGCACATTGGCGGTCACGATGAACGTCCCGTTGGCGAGCACCTTGAACTTCGCAGCTTCGTCATTGCTCGCCAGCACCGTGTAGGTGACCGACTCGGTGCTCGACTGGCCGTCGGCGCTCGTCGCGGTGACCGTGAACGTGTGTGTGCCCGGAGTGGTCGTGTCGATGTCGGAGCCGTCCGGCGGGTTTCCGGCGCACGTCGAGATTCCCGGACCCGACGGGCCTTCGGTGCAGCCGAAGGCAGCCGGCACGTTCTGTCCGAACGCGTAGCTCGCTCCGTTCGCGGGGCTCGTGATCGTCGCCGACGGTCCGCCCGCGACGGTGTAGCCCACGCTCGCGCTGCCGGCCCCGCCGTCGCCGGAGAGCGCAGTCACCGTATAGGTGTGCGATCCCGGAGTCGAGGTGTCGAGATGCCCGCTGCCGCCGCCCGCGCCATTGCTGTCGGTGCACGCGCTGATGCCCGGCCCGTGGGCGGCGTCGGTGCAGGCGAACGTCGTCGCCACCGACTGCCCGACCGCGTACACGCCGCCGGGCGCCGGTGCTGAGATCGACACGGACGGCCCTCCGGCCACGATGTAGGACACCGTCGAGTGGCCGGTCTGCCCGTCGCCGCTCGTCGCCGTGACCGTGAACGTATGCACGCCGGCGGCGGACGTGTCGACGGGCTGTCCCGAGGTCTTGCCGCCCTGGTTAACACACGTGCTGATCCCGGGACCGCCGACCCCTTCTGAGCAGATGAAGTTCGACGTCACCGACTGCCCGACCCGGTAGGTCGCCCCGTTCGCCGGCGAGGTGACGCTGGCCGCCGGATTGGCGGCGCTCACAACAACCTGCTCGTTCGGATCGTTGGGGTCCGACGACGCCGGATTGTTGTTCGTGTCGCCCGTGTAGCTCACATTCCACTGATACGGGCCGACCGCCGCTGCCGTCTTCGGGACGTTGTAGCCGGTCGGGGTTCTGTAAGTGCCGTTCCGGGTCACCGTCACGGTCTCGGTGTCCACCGGGCCGGCCACGCCGATCATCGACAGCGAGAACGTGATCGTCCCGGTCGGGGCGACTGCACCTGACAGCACCGCCGAGTCGGTCAACGTCGTCGTTCCGCTCCCGAGCGTCACCGCCGACGCGCTCGGGCTACCGATCAGCCCTGGACTGGCAGGGCTGACCACGACCTGCTCGGTTGGATCGTCGTTGTCCGAGACCAAGGTGTTGTTGGAATCGCCGGAGTAGGTGGCGTCCCACTGGTAGGTGCCAGCCTCGCCCGCCAGCGTGAAACCCGTCGGGGTCGTGTACGTACCGTTTCCGTTGACCGCCGCCGTCTCGGTGTCGACCGGCGTCGTGCCGCCGTTGACGAACAGCGTGAACGTGATGGTGCCGGTCGGACTATCCCCGCCCGAGAGCACCGCGGAGTCCATCAACATCGGCGCCGTGGTCCCGAGGGTCGCGGTCGTCGGATTCGGCGTTGTCGTCAGATCGGGCGCCTGGGCCGCCGCCGAACCCGCGAACGCCACCGCACACACCGCCAGCGCGCCGACCGTCGCCGCACACAACCGACCGGCGCCGCCTCGCACACGCCCGGACACCAACCCGATCCGACCCTCTCCGTGGGAAATCATGCCCTCAACCCCAGTCCGATGGCGGCGCTTCCCGACCGCCGAAGCCCTAACCGACCGAAACGTAGCAAACACCGGCCCGATCCGCCAGGGGCTAGGGATAGCCGGCATCCACGTAGGCTTTACGCTTCCGTCATGAGCTCCGGGCTGTCCCACAACGACCTCTACGACATCCCACAGGACCTACTGGACTTTCGCGATCTGGTGCGCCGGCTCGCCCAGGAGCAGATCGCGCCGCGGGCGGCCGAGATCGACCGGACCGCGGAGTACCCGTGGGACGTCCGCCGCCTGCTGGCCGAACAGGACGTGCTGGCCCTGCCGTTCGCCACCGAGTACGGCGGCACCGGCACCGGGACGCTCATGCTCCAGATGGCGGTCGAGGAGATCGCCAAGGTGTGCGCGAGCAGCGCGCTCATCCTCATGCTCCAGGAGCTGGGGTCTCTGCCGATCGCGCTGTTCGGCTCGGCCGAGCTCAAGGATCAGTGGCTGCCGCGCTTCGCCAGCGGCGAGCTCGCGCCGGCGTTCGCGCTGTCCGAGCCGGAGGCGGGCTCGGACCCGGCCGCGATGCGAACGACGGCGGTCCGCGACGGCGACGAGTGGGTCCTCAACGGCGCCAAGAACTGGATCAGCAACGCCGGCATCGCCGACACGTACATCGTGTTCGCGAAGACCGACCGCGAGAGCGGACGCAGCTCCGCGTTCCTGGTCGAGGCCGACCGCCCGGGCTTCTCGATCGGAAACGTCGAGCACAAGCTCGGCATCAAGGGCTCGCCCACGGGCTCGCCGGTACTCGACGACGTCCGCGTCCCGAGCGGCAATCTGATCGGCCAGGAGGGCAAGGGCCTCGGCGTCGCGCTGGCGACGCTCGAGCGAACGCGGCTCGGAGCGGCGGCGCAGGCGGTGGGGATCGCCCAGGGCGCCACCGACTATGCGAACTCCTACGCCAAGGAGAGGATCGCGTTCGGCAAGCCGATCAACCAGCTTCAGGCGATCCAGTTCAAGCTCGCGGACATGGAGACCGGCACCGCCGCCTCGCGCGAGCTCCTGTACAAGGCCTGCGCGCTAGTCGACCGCGGTACCCCCGGTGTCGGCAAGTACACCTCGATGGCCAAGCTGTTCGCTTCCGACAACGCGATGCGCGTCACGATCGAAGCGGTGCAGGTGCTCGGGGGCTACGGGTATGTGAACGAATATCCGCTCGAGCGCATGATGCGCGACGCGAAGATCACGCAGATCTACGAGGGGACGAACGAGATCCAGCGAGTCGTGATCGCGCGGGCGATGGCGCGGTAGCGCGTTACCCCATCGCTCCACCTAGCGTGACCTCGACATGATCAGCGACAAGCTCCCGCGCCTGCGCCTCGGCGCCGGTGACTTCGACGCCTAGCTGCCCCAGTGCCGATCGTTCTGCTGATTCGCCACGCGCAGGCGTCGTTCGGGGCGGCTGACTACGACGTGCTGTCCGAGCGCGGTCACGCTCAGGTCGACGCGCTTCACCGTGCACTGGTCCGCCGCCGGGTCGTCGCCGCCCGCGTCGTCACGGGGTCGCTGCGACGCCAGCGCGACACCGGCCGCCCGTGGAGCGCCGGCGCCGACGCTACGGTCGACGAGCGCTGGAACGAGTTCGACGACGACGATGTCCTGTCGCATCACTCGTCGAACGAGACGCGACTCGCGCGGACCTCCGCCGACGCTGATCCGGCCGTCGGCTCGCGCGACTTTCAGGTCGTGCTCGATCACGGCCTCCAGGAGTGGGTCGACGCGGGCGCGACGGGTCCGGCGCGTCAGACCTGGCCTGAGTTCCTCGCCGATATCTCTGGCGCGCTCGACGACCTCAGCGCCGGCCTGGGCGGCGGCGAGACCGGGCTGGCCTTCAGCTCGAGCGGAGTTATCGCTGCCCTGGCGGCGTCGCTCATCGGCCTACCCGAACGGGCCTTCGTTCCGCTCAACCGGGTCTCGGTGAACACGTCGATCACCAAGGTCATCGTCGGCCGCCGCGGCAAGACGCTGGTCTCGTATAACGACCATAGTCACCTCGAGGAGGCCGGCGGCGACCTCGTGACGTATCGCTGAGCTGCCGCTCAGTCGCCGCTGTCGTACTTGAACGAGATGCCGAGGCGAACCCGGTAGTTCACGATTGCGCCGTTCTCGATCGTCACGTCCTTACGCACGACCTCGGCAACGCGGAGACCCCGGACGGTCTTAGCCGCGGTCTCCACGGCCGTGCGTGCGGCCGCCTCCCACGACTCGCTGCTGACGCCGATGACCTCGGTAACGCGATAGACGCTGTCTGCCATGTTGTGCCTCCTCGCTGAGATGGGCGGGGCTGGGTAAACGCGGGGCAGCGTATGGCGCGGATTCGGCACAGTCAACTCGCCTACGGGCATTCTGGACGGTCAGGTGGCGCGGGAGTCACCGATCTCCGCCTGCGGTTCGCTAACCCCGGTCGCGCCGGCGCGCCTCCCACAGCGTGTGCTCGCGGGACATCGTCTCCTCGGCGTCCGCAACGAAGCCCGGCCATTCCTCTGCATTTGTGATCGCCTTGCACCTCTTCAGGACGGCCTCGAGCTCGGTCGCCGTGAAGTCGTAGGCTCGCGCGATCCGCAGGTGATCGACGGCGCTCAGCCAGGCGGCCGCGGCGGCGGCGAGCGTCGCGCACAGCGACAGGAGATCGAAGTGGAGCGTGTCGGTGGCTTTCAGCACCGCTCCGACGACGCCGACGCAGTTCAGACCGATCACGGCACGCTGCCAGAGACGCCCGGCGTCACGATGCTCGCCGGCGCGCTTTGTGTACCAGCCCAGCTGATCCTCGATGCGCTGGGTCTGATAGACGACGCGCCGCTGTTCCCATCCCAGGTCGCGTATGTGATCGAGCTGCTCGAGATCGGGAAGATCCGCGGAGACCTTCACCGGACTGTTGGCGCGGTCGAGCTTGGTTGCGATCGCGCCGAGGTCGTCGATGTACTCGCCTCGCGCGTTCTGGTTGGACACGTTGTATGGCTCGCCACCGACCGCGTACTTGAATGTCAGGCTCTTGGCGGACTCGGCAGCGGCCCGGCCGTCGTACCACTGGTTCTCGTACCGGCGGAGCATCCACAACGTCGTCATCACGGTGCCGGCCGCGAACGCCGCGGCCGACATCAAGCTCGCCCACGGTTGATCGATGATTCCGCCGACCGTCGCGACGATCAGCAGGAGGAGCGCCACAGCCGTGCGTGCCCTGAACCGGTTCTGCCCCCGCGTCGACGCGCTGTCGGCCACGCGATAGAGCTCCGGCATGTGCTGCTCGATGCTGATGTCCACAGGCGCGGCAAGCATCCCAAAAACCGGCGGTCCGGAACCGGATGCTACCGTGATACTATTATCATGATATCATTCACCCCGGAAGGGTCTGGCTCATGGAAGCCTCGAATCACAACCCGGATTTTGCCGGCAAGCTCGCAGTGGTCACAGGCGGCGGCTCGGGCATGGGCCGCGAGCTCGTCCGCCGGCTGGCGTCGGAGGGATGCTCGGTCGCGGCCTGCGACTGGAACGCCGAGAGCGTCGCGGATGCTGCGTCGTGCGCGCAGTCCGGCGCCCCCGGCGGCGTCCTCGTCACCGCGCACGCCTGCGACGTCTCGGACGAGACACAGGTCCAGCGGTTCCGCGACGAGCTGCTGCGCCGGCATGGCGCCGACCACGTCGACCTCGTTTTCAGCAACGCCGGCATCGGCGGCGGCGCCAGCTTCATCACCTCCAGCCGTGAGGAGTGGGAGCGCACGTTCGCGGTCGACTGGTGGGGGACGTACTACGTTGCCCGCGCATTCATGCCGCTGCTCATCGCCAGCGGCGACGGCGTGCTGGTCAACACCAGCAGCGTGAACGGTCTGTGGGCGAGCCTCGGCCCGGGCATGCCGAACAACGCGTACGCCACTGCCAAGTTCGCCATCCGTGGCTTCACCGAGGCGCTGATCGAGGACCTTCGCACAAATGCGCCACAGGTCCGCGTCGCCCTCGTGATCCCCGGGCACGTGGGTACCGACATCATTGCCAACACCCGCCGCGCCCACGGCATGCCCGCGGCACACGATCTGAGCGACGCCGAGGTCGAGGAGCACATCCCCCCCGACGTGCGGTCTGCTCTGGTCCGCGCCGGCCTGCTGGCCGAGGACGCCTCCGCCGACGACGTACGAGCGTGGCTGGCGAAGATGGAGTCCGACTTCCGCGACAAGGCACCCGTGACCGCGGCCGAGGCGGCGACGATCATCCTCGACGGCGTGCGATCGGGCGCCTGGCGAATCCTCATCGGCGAGGGCGCCAAGCAGCTCGACGAGGCGGTCCGCGCCTACCCCGAGCTCGCCTACGACTACGCCGAGCTCGCGAAGCGAGTGGTGCCGCCGGAGGACAGCAGCCGATCGCCCTCCACGTAAACCTGTCTTCCGTCACCATGGCGAGATGAGGAGTCCGTGACGATGGCCGAGCCGCCGCGGGTCGCGATCATCACCGGCGCGTCGCAGGGCATCGGCGCCGGCCTCACGTCTGCGTTCCGCGCCGCCGGGTATGCCGTCGTGGCGACCTCGCGCTCGATTCGCCCCTCCGACCAGCCCGACCTGCTTACGGTGCCCGGTGACATCACGCAGGCTGACACCGCCGAGCGGGTGATCGGGCGGGCGCTGGCCAGCTTCGGTCGGATCGACACTCTGATCAACAACGCCGGCGTCTTCATCGGCAAGCCGTTCACCGATTACACGGCCGAGGACTACGCCGCGATCACCACCGTCAACCTCGCCGGCTTCTTCCACATCACCCAGCGGGCAATCGGGCACATGGCCGTTCAGGGCAGCGGTCACGTCGTCAACGTCTCGACCAGCCTGGTGGATCGCCCCGACAGCGGACGTCCCGCCGCGCTGGCGTCCCTGACCAAGGGCGGCCTGGTAGCGGTGACACGCTCGTTGGCCATCGAATACGCCTCACGCGGAGTGCGCGTCAACGCCGTGGCGCTCGGAGTGATCCGAACGCCCGCCCACGCCGCTGAGTCCTACGCCGGGATGGGCGCCCTGCACCCCCTGGGCCGCGTCGGCGAGGTCGACGACGTCGTCGACGGGATCCTCTATCTCGAACGGGCCTCGTTTGTCACCGGCGAGACTCTCCACATCGACGGCGGTCAAGCCGCCGGCGGCTGAGCGGGATTGAGGATTCTGGGCAGGCCATCGCTGCCTGCGGTCGTCGTTCCGCTGAACCCCTGCGCGGCGCGCTCCCGCCACTGCGCTTCGGTGATCGCATCGGGTTCCGCCGGCACGTAATGGTTGAGGATGAGCTCGCGGACGCCCGCGCGTTCGGCCACGCCACCGACGTCACCGACGTCCGTATGCAGGGCCGCCATCCGGTCGAGCGCGGCGCCCTGGAACCCGTGCCGCTCGAGGTACCGCAGGTCGGCGACACAGTGGACGAGGATGTCAGCACCATCGGCCAAGGCGATCAGATCCTCGTTAATCGTGGTGTCGCCCGAGAACACGACCGAGCCGTCTGCGGTGTCGAAGCGGTAGGCAAACGCCGGCATCACCCGACCATGTGTCACTGCGGTCACGCTCACCCGGACCCCCGGATCCTCGAACACGACCAGCGGGACCTTGCGGGTCCCGTCGGTCTTGGCCGGGAACTCGATATCGATCGCCCGGACGAGCTGGCCGGCGTCCGGCATATGTGCGTCGAGCGGCATCACGTTCAGGTCGAACGCGTAGCCGGCCAGGATGTGCCCGACCAGGTCTGCCGTCCCACCGGTAGAGCACCATGCCGGGCAGATCGCCGGCATGGTCGGCGTGGAGGTGGGTGAGAAAGATCGCTTCGAGGCCTGTGAAATCGAGCCCCGCATCCACGAACGCCGACGGCGAACCACGGCCGCAGTCGATCACGAAAACCCGGCCATCGACGATCAGCGCCGACGAGATCCCCGCGCGGCCGGCGACGGGAAGCGGGGCACCCGCTGTGCCCAGGAGAACGAGTTCGGTCGCCATGGTTTCACCGACATCATCACAACAAGCCCAAAACAACCTCGAACACATTGGAGAAATAGCATGAGCAGCTCATTGGGCAAACCGGTCTTTGCTCGCCCGAATCGTCGTGGCCGCGCTTCACAGCCGGCGGTCTCCCCGCTGGCTGCCGTCGTTCGCGGACTCGTTGCGGGCGCGGCCGGCACGCTGGCCATGGACGCGTTGTGGTTCGCGCGCTACAGGCGCGGCGGCGGCGGGAGCACCTTCCCCAAGTGGGAGTTCTCCCTGGACGTGAATAGTTGGGATCAGGCGCCGGCGCCGGCTCAGGTCGGGCAGCGCATGGTGGAGGGTCTGTTCAAGCGCGAGATCCCAGTCTCGCGGGCGGAACTGGTGAACAACGTCACACACTGGGGATACGGGTTGCTCGGCGGCCTGCAGTACGGCATCGTCGTGGGTTCGCTACACCACCCGCGAATCCGTTACGGCGTGCCGTTCGGCGCGAGTGTGTGGGGAGCCAGCTACGTGGTTCTCCCGGCCGCCAAGCTCTACAAGCCGATCTGGGAGTACGACAAGAAGACGCTCGCCAAGGATCTGAGCGCCCACCTCGTGTACGGCGTCGGCACGGCGACGGCCTTCGAGCTGCTGTCGCGGTCCAACGGCACCACAGCGTGACCAGCACGGACAACGCAAACGAAAGCCAACGCTTACGAAAGGAGCCATCGTGACAACCACGGTTGCAGACGTCGTCGTAGCGACCCTCAAGGCGTCCGGCGTGCGCCGGGTCTACGGGTTGCCGGGAGATTCGATCAATGGGTTCACCGACGCACTCCGTCGTGACGGCGACCTCGTGTGGGAGCACGTTCGCCACGAGGAGGCGGCGGCATTCGCAGCCGCCGGCGAGGCTGCAATGACGGGGCAGCTCGCCGTTTGCGCGGCGAGCTGCGGCCCCGGGAACCTGCATCTGATCAACGGCCTGTTCGATGCGGCGGGGAGTCGCGTACCGGTGCTCGCGATCGCTGCGCACATCCCGCGCGAGGAGATCGGTGGGAGTTACTTCCAGGAGACGCATCCTCAGGAGCTGTTCCGCGAGTGCAGCGTCTACTCCGAGCTCGTGAGCGTCCCCGAGCAGATGCCCTGGGTGCTCGAGATTGCGATGCGCTTCGCGATCGAGCGTCGCGGCGTCGCCGTGGTGGTCATCCCCGGTGAGATCTTCCTTCACGACGCTGGGACAAGCACGCGCGCGGGCGTGATCCGGCCGACCAAGTCCGTAGTCCGTCCCAGCGACGAGGAATTAGCCGCTGCCGCCGATCTGCTCAACGAGGCCAAACAGGTCACGATCCTCGCCGGCGCCGGCTGTCAGGGAGCTCATGACGAGGTCGTCGCGGTGGCCGAGGCGCTGAAGGCGCCCGTGGTCCACGCGCTGCGCGGCAAGGAGTTCGTCGAGTACGACAACCCGTACGACGTCGGGATGACCGGGCTCCTCGGGTTCGCCTCGGGTTACCGCGCGATGGAGCATTGCGATGCGCTGTTGATGCTCGGGACGGACTTCCCTTACCGGCCGTTCTATCCGGACGACGCGAAGGTGATCCAGGTCGACATCCGCGGCGAGCACATAGGCCGCCGCGTCAACGTCGACGTCGCCTTGGTCGGCACCGTCAAGGACACCATCGAGGCGCTGATGCCGCACCTGGCGACGTCGCGCGACCCCGCCCACCTCGAGCGGATGCAGGACCACTACCGCCGCACGCGCGAGAAGCTCGACGCGCTGGCGAGCAGCCGCGGCGACCAGGGCCCGATCCACCCACAGCTGATCGCCACCGTGCTCGACAAGGTCGCCGCCGAGGACGCGGTGTTCACCGCCGATGTGGGGACGCCCACGCTGTGGGCGGCGCGGTATCTGCGCATGAACGGCCGCCGCCGGCTGCTCGGCTCGTTCAACCATGGGACGATGGCCGACGCACTACCCCTGGCGATCGGCGTGCAGGCCTCCAATCCCGGACGTCAAGTTGTCTCGCTTTCCGGCGACGGTGGTCTGTCGATGCTGATGGGCGAGCTCCTCACGCTCCGCCAGCAACACCTGCCGGTCAAGGTGGTCGTGCTCAACAACGGCGCGCTGTCGTTCGTCGAGCTCGAGATGAAGGCCGACGGCATCGTCACCTTCGGCACCGACCTCGACAACCCGAGCTTCGCCGAGATCGCCCGCGCAGTCGGGCTTCACGGCGTGCGGATCGAGCGTCCGAGCGAGCTCGAGGACGGCCTCCGAGAGGGGCTCGCGTACGACGGAGCATCGGTGATCGAGGTGATGACCGTTCGCCAGGAGCTGTCGATCCCGCCGAAGATCACCTACGACCAGGCCAAGGGTTTCACCCTGTGGGCCACGCGCAGCATCCTCTCCGGTCGCGGAGACGAGGTCGTGGAAGTCGCCAAGAGCAACCTTCGCGAGCTCGCTCGCGAATGAACGCCCCGCGCCTGGTGACTCTAGGTCTGCGCGCGCCGGCGACTAGCCGTAGTCTTCCCAGAGGCGCCTGAGCAAGCGTCCGCAGAGCCGTTCCTTGGGAACGACCGCCGCCGCAATGCCAGGACCGACGCCGCGTGGAGGCCCTCCGGCGGTGACGAGCACCACAATCGCCCGAAGCCCGCGCGACGCGATCTGCCGCGCTGCCTCAACCCCCCCGATGCCCGGCATACATACGTCCATCAGCACCAGATCGGGCCGGAGACGCGCTGCCTGCTCGACGCCCTCTTCGCCGCAGCTCGCCCCCCCGATCCATTCAAACCCAGCCGCCGCGTCGATCACCGCGTGAGCGGCGTCGTGGAACACAACCTGGTCGTCAACGACCAGAACCCGGACCGGCACGTCGACACGAGCCGCGACCTCCATCCGATCATCCTGGCGGGAGCGGCGCCGGCGGTCGACAGTACGCACATGTGTTAATTCTGTGAGCGCGCACGCCTCCGACCATCGCCGAGAAGGCGCGTTGTGCTCCCGCGTGTTCGCGTACAAAGCCGGCAGGGGGCCGTAATCACCCTGCTTTGAGCGTCTTTGCCCGCCGGCGTACCGAGCCGGCGAGCCTCAGTGACACGCGAACGCCGCTCGGCCGCTGCTAACGCGGCCGAGCGCGCACGCTTCTAGCGGCGGCGAGCGACGCGCCGAGACGTACGGCGTGCAACTCTGCGACATGCAAACATCTCAAACCTCCTGGGTTGGGGCTTGGCTAGCCAGCAGTTCCGGCGGTATCGGCGGCATGAAGGGCCTGCGCCTCTTCAGCCGACATGAGCCCGATCCCGACCAGGTCAAGTGGACTGATGAAGCCGTCACTGACTCGGAAACCGCCGGCGCGCGCGATCGCGTCGCGCAACGGGACAGCCCAGTGATGCTCGAGCAGGATCAGGGCCGCGGCGGAGTCGTTCGGGATCTCCGTGAGGACATCCCACGCCTGTTCGTCAGAGAAGATCTCCACGCCATCCTCTGCGGCGGCCTCAGCGCCCAGCACGGCACCTGCCTCGGCTCCCTCTTCGCCCTCGATCCCGAGGCCGATGAGAGCGCCGATTGTGCTGCCGACCTCGATCGCCTCTTCCTTGCTGAGAGTGCTGAGGTGCTGCACCTCGATCTCTCCGTCGGCGTCCTTGTGAACGGCGAGGGCGTCGATCACGCGTACCGTTTCCTCGTCATGCAGACGCTCAAGCTCCGCGATGATCTCGCCGTGAAATTCGGGATGGTTGAAACCTACGACGATCAGCTGTACAGGGCCGATTGCCATTGAAACGCCTCGCTAACCGGAGTCTTTGCAGGATTGCCCTGGAACGTCGCCACCCGTCTTAACGACGCTCCAAGTGCGTCCGAGTCTCCTCTATTGGCGACCTCAAGCGCAAGCGTGGACGCACCACTCTTGGGCTAGTGCGCACGGCTTCGCCGACCTGCGCCCGGTGTCGATCCCGCTGCTTCCCGCCGGTCGCGGGTTACCACACCTGACAGCTGCTGGCGGCGTCGGGATCGGCATGCCCGCCTCAGCGAGTCCGCGTGCACGCATCCTTGTGGGCCGCCTGAGCGACGGCGATGCTTGGCGGGTGGCTGTCTCGAGTTCCCGCGCAGCCGACCCGACCGAAAGGAGCGGCGAATGTGCCGCTGGCTCGCATACTCCGGTTCGCCCATCCTCATGAAAGAAGTGCTTTACGGAGGGACTAACTCGCTCGTCGGCCAGAGTCTCCACTCGCGGCTCGGGGCCGAGCCGACTAACGGCGACGGCTTCGGTGTCGGCTGGTATGGCGCCCCGGACACCCCTGGGGTGTTTCATAGCATCGAGCCGGCGTGGAATGACGAGAACCTGCGCGAGCTCTCAGGCCACATCAGCTCGCCGCTGTTCTTCACCCATATCCGCGCGGCGATCGGCAGTGCCGTGCAGCAGACCAACTGCCACCCTTTCCGGCACGGGCACTGGCTGTTCATGCACAACGGGTACATCAATGAGTTCGCGGAAATCAAACGCGACCTCATCCTCGCCGTCGACCCATCGCTCTATCGCGAGATCAAGGGCCAGGCCGACACCGAGGTGCTGTTCTACCTCGCGCTGACCTTCGGCCTCGAGGATGACCCCCCGGCCGCGGTCGCGCAGGCGATCGGTCTCGTCGAAGCGGCCGCGGAGAGGCACGACGTGCCCAACCCGTTCCAGGGGACCGTCGCCACCACCGACGGCGAAAGCATCTGGGCCTTCCGTTACTCGAGCGAGCACAACTCACGATCGCTCTTCTACACCACCGACGTCCCGACGCTCCGCAAGCTTTACCCCGACCGCGAAGACCTCGGACAATTCTCAGACAACGCGCGGCTGATCGTCTCCGAACCCCTCGGCGACGTCGCCGGCGTCTGGAACGAAGTACCCGAATCCACCTACGGCATCGTCAGCCCAGACCACGCCGAGATTCGGCCATTCCAACCCACGGCACCGACGACCGCCGTACCCGTCGTCGCCTGAGGGGCGCGCGAGCACGGGCGGTCAGCCGGAGAGACCGCTGATCCCCTTTCCGATCAGAACGACCGCGAAGACGAGCAGCAGAACAGACATGACGGCCGCGTTGTTGTCGGCCAGCCACGTTCGCCAGCCTCCGAGGATCTCGACGGCACGCCGGCCCATCGCGAGGTAGACGACGAGCGGTCCGAGGATCGTCGCGCCCCCCAGCAGCACGTAGATGACGATCGTCGCCGCCTCCTGTCCTGTTGACAGTCCGGCTTGAGCGATCGAGAGGCCCGCGGCGAGCGACAGGGCCAGATTCTTGGGGTTGATCGCCGACAGGGCGGCGCCGACGGCGAACGACCGGACAGGCGTGAACCGGTCGATCGAATTGAGCCATTTGGGCATCGTCGGGGCCTCGCCGGGCCGGGGACGCGCCCGCCACTGCCGAAATGCGGCGAACAGGAGCAGCAGCCCGAGCAGCAGCTTGATGACGCCGACCGTCTTCGTTGGTCCGCTGCCGGACGAGAAGTCGCTGCCGCCGGCAAGCGCCACCGCGACCGTGCAGACCACCGCCAGTCCCAAGACGAAGCCCGCCGCGAACGACCCGCCGTTCGTCCGCGCCTTGGGCGTCACGAGCATCAGGATGATCGCGATGATCGGCACGACGCTGATCGCCGCGCCGAGCGCGTACGGGAGGATCTCGCCGATCGCCTTACCCACCGCACCCCCTCCTGTCGTCCCGGGATGGAGAACTAGTCAAACATCGAGCCGTCTGCGCTCGACCGCATCATCCCGTTCGGGTGAGTCTCCGGACGCTTGCTAGCCGGCTGATAGGGCTCATCGCGTGGCCAGCCGAGCGACCCAGTGGTCTCCTCGGCGTGACGGGAGCACAGACGAATGTGGACCCCGTATCACGGTGTTCCACTGTCACATCCTTTGGTCGGGAAAGTTTGAGCTACGGTCCCCATATCGCCTGCAATCGGAGTACAGTCGCATAGAGCTGGCCCTGCGGCCAGGTTTCTCGCCCTGAGCCCGAATGCCACCGACGGCGCAGCCCTGCGTCACGAGGCGAGAGGCTTGGGCCACTGGTTTGACTGCGGGGCCAGCGCTGTACACCTGGGCGTTTACCCTACCGGCGCCCCCGGACCGAGCCCGCGGATGCCTTGGTCAGCAGACATTAATGGGATCGACCTAAGGAGCCAGCGATGGCAGTCAAGCAAAAGGTGACCGTATCGGTGCAACCGACGACGGGACGGCCAAGTTCCGCCGAGCGGCGCGCAGCGCACATGGCGACGGTTTCGACGCAGCAAGCCGAGCTCAAGCGCGAAGCGGCCGAGCGCCGGGCCAAACGCGCCTTGGACAGTCAGGCCGACCGCTAGGCCACCTGACCCGCACTCTCGCTGTCGGGCAGCGCCCTCCCGAGCTGATTGCGCGAGGTGACGCCGAGCTTCCTGAACACCTTGCGCAGGTGATAAGCGACCGTGTGCTGGCTGATGAACAGCCGCTCACCGATGTCGGCGTTCGACAGTCCGTCGCGGGCGAGGCGCGCGACCTGAGCTTGCTGGATCGTGAGCTCGTCCTGGGTCTCCAGAGGGCGTTTGCGGACGCTCTCGCCGGTGCTCAACAGCTCGCGCTCGGCGCGCGCGGCGAACGCCTCGATCCCCATCGCATTGAACATCTCGAACGCGGTGCGCACGTGCTCGTGGGCGTCCAGGCGCCTCCGCTCGCGCCGCAGCCACTCGCCGTAGAGGAGGTGCGCGCGGGCTAGCTCCAACCGCAGCCGGGTGTGGGTCAGCCGCTCGATCGCCTGCCGATAGAGATTGTCGGCGCTGTCGCCCTCGCTGACCAGCGCGCGCGAGCGGGCCTCGACACCCACCGCCCAGTCCGTCCCGCTGGCCCGGGCCATCTCCGCAAGCCGGTCGAGCAGACGGCTCGCAAGCCGGCCCTCCCCAGATCGCGCAGCCGCTTCGATCACCTCGGCCACCGCCCGCGGCGGCGTGTTTATGTCGTAGGAGCGCTCGCCGTCGGCTCCAAACACGGACAGGGCGGCCTCGTAGCGGCCGAGCCCGTTGTACAGAATCGCGCTCACCAATTCTGCATCAGCCAGGGCGTACCCTTCTCCACGCGCGGTTGCCTCCTCGACTGCGGTGTCGATCAGATGCGAGAGCTCCGCCTCGCGGCCCCGCAGGCCGGCGAGCCAGAGCGGCCCGTAAGGGGGAGCCGCGATCCCCGTTGCCTCGCTGACCGTTCGGATTTCGTCAACCTGCGACGCGGCGGCGCGCACGTCCCCACGGACGAGGTGTACGGCGCTGCGAGCCGTGAGGGCAAAGGGGATGGCGGTGAGTGCTCCAGCGGACCTCACCAGCTCGAGCTGTCGCGCCGACAGTACGTCCCACGTCCCCTCATCCCAAAGATCGGCCGCGACCCAGCACGCGAGCCAAAGCCAACGCCCGTCCTCGGGGGGCAGGGCAGCGTCGCGCCGGTAAGCGCTCAGCGCCTCTTTGAGGATCGGCGCTCCGCCCGAGTAGCCCGCGGTGAACCGGATCGCCAACCCATGCGCCAGAAGATCGGACGGACGCGCCCGCCCCGGAAGCTGATCGAGCGCCAGCCATGAGGTGATCTCGGTGCACTGTACCTCGCCGGTGGCGTGCTGGTTCGACAACCACTGCACCGCGTCGCGAAACGATCCGCGGCGCCGCTCGCAACGGTGGGTCAGGGTCGAGACGTGCGGCGGTGGCGGTCGAGGCCGTCGAGGATGAGGTCGAGTCCCCAGGCGAACTCGACGGCGTTGTCGTATCCGGACCCGGGGAGCTTCGTTGCTATCTCGGCAAGGTATGGGTAGTCGGTGAGCGCGCCGATCGTCTGGGCTCTTCTCTGCGCGGCTGCTCCGGCGTCGCCGGGTGCCTCGAACCCGAGCGTCTTCTCCTGCATCGCGAAGCCGTATATGTAGGCATCCTGGACCGAGTAGGCGTGGATCGCGTTCGCGAATGAGAAGCCCGCCTCGCGCAGGCAGCCCATTACCGCGTTGTGGTTTCGCAGGTTGGCCGGCCCAGGGTTGCGCGTCTCCATCAGCCCGATCGCCCAGCTGTGGCGCTTCAACGCGTCGCGCGCCGAGGTCGCCCGCCGACGCATCGCGGACCTCCAGTCGTCGCCGATCGGGGGAGATTCGATCTCGCCGAAGACGATGTCGACCATGCCGTCGAGGAGCTCATCCTTGTTCGCCACGTGCTTGTAGAGCGCCATCGGCACCACGCCGAGCTCTTGCGCGAGCCGGCGCATGCTGAAGCCGTCGAGCCCGTCCTCGTCTGCGAGCGCGACGGCAGCCTGGAGTACGAGCGGTCTGCTCAGGCGTGTCCGGCCGGTGTTCGTCTTTTGGGTCATGGCGCTTGACAAGTGTACGTCGTACACCTATAGTCCAAAGCAGAGTGTACGCCGTACACCTAACAGAGAGAAGACGATCATGGAGAGTTCAGGACAGACGCCCGCACCGTCGCCGGGCGACGCGGTGCCGCCGGGCGGTGGCCACGACTACCCGCTCACGCTCTCGGTCGACTATCCCGACCGCAGCCTCAACCGCCTCAGCACCGCCCTGCGCATCTTCACGATCATCCCGATCGCGATCCTCGCCGCAACACTCGAGGGCGGCGAATTCGGGGCCAATGCGGGAGGCAGCAGCGCCCGCTTGGCCGGCGGCGGCATCGGGATCCTCGTGATCCCCGTGCTGCTGATGCTGCTGTTCCGTAAGAAGTATCCGCGTTGGTGGTACGACTGGAACCTGCAGTTGACCCGCTTCACCAACCGGGTCGCCATCTACTTCGCGCTGATGGACGACCGCTACCCCTCCACCGACGAGGAGCAGGCTGTCCACCTGAACTTTCCCTATCCCGACGCCCAACACGACCTCAGCCAGGGCCTGCCGCTTGTCAAGTGGCTGCTCGCAATCCCCCACTACATCGTGCTGTTCTTTCTCACGATCGGCGCGGTGCTCGCCGCGATCCTCGCCTGGTTCGCGATCGTCTTCACCGGCCGCTACCCGCGGTCGCTGTTCGACTTCATCGAGGGCGTGCTCCGCTGGCAGAACCGCGTTGCGGCCTACGCCTTCCTGCTGGTCACCGACCGCTATCCGCCATTCAGCCTGCAGTCCTAACGGCCGGTGGCAGAGCGACGCGTGAACGCCTCCGCGGCCGAAGGACGCCCTACGCGGGCGGCTGGTAGCGGAGGCCGTCGAGGGCGATGCCCAGGATATGCTCGATCTGTGCGGGTTCGCTGGGGATCTTGCTGATTCCCATCACGAGGTTGAGCACTTGCGAGAATTCGACGTCCGGTCGGACCACGCCGGCGTCCTGGGCGCGCCGGAGAAGTGGCTCGCCGGCTTCGAACAGCCCGGAGCGACACTCTTTGAACAGAGTCGCGTCCGCATCGAGATAGTTCAGCAGCTCGGCGGAGAGTGCCCGCTTCGTGGCGAAATAGCCGATCAAGCGCTGGAGCCATTCGTGGAGCGCCCGCCACGGGTCGGCACCGTCGAGCTGCGCGGCGGATTGACAGACCCCTTCGACCTCGTTGATGTAGAGAGCCTCTAGCAGCGCCTGCCGGCTCGGGAAGTGCCGGTAGAGCGTGCCGATGCCGACACCGGCACGGCGCGCAATCTGCTCGAGGGCCGTCGATTCTCCGCCCTCAGCGAAGGCCTCGCGTGCGGCCACGAGCACGCGCTCGCGATTGCGCCTGGCATCGGCCCGCTTGGGCCCGTCGATCGGTATCCGTGGATTCGCTTCGGTGGTGCTCATAAGATCCTACTTGACAAACGGAGGGTACCTCCGCTATCGTTTCTACCGGAGACTTTCTCCGGTTATTTCGGAGGTGCCCTCCATTTTAGCTCTGATTTGAGACCTCGACAAGGTGCCTTGATGACACTGACTTCCACCGCCGCCCCCGCATCCGCCGGCAAGATCCTCGACGCGCGCCGTCCGACGCGCCTGCGAGGAGGTTCCTGATGCGACAAGGTCCCCTGGCTGGGCGCTATCCCGCGTCGGCGGCGATGGTGATTTTCGCCCTGGTGCCGTTTCTGGCGCTCTCCGCCGCGATCCAGCCGCTCACGCCGATGATCGGCGAGCAATTGCACATGAGCGCGCAGACGATCAGCCTCTCATTGGGTATGGCGAACGCGGGTTACGCCGTGGGGACCGTCCTCGCGGTGCAGTTCGCGCAGCTCTTTCCGCAACGGCGGATGATGGTCCTCTACGCGGCGCTGCTCGTACTCGGGTCCGTGCTGGCGGCAGGGGCGCAGAATTCCGCGATGTTCATCACCGGGCACATCCTGCAGGGCCTCTGCACCAGCCTCCTGCTGATTGCGGCGGTTCCGCCGCTGGCGATCGGCTTCGGGCTGCCCAAGATCCGCTCGACCGCCGTGATCATGAACGTCTGCATCTTCGGCGCGGTCGCGCTTGGGCCCACGCTCGGCGGCATCCAGGCAAGCGCCGGCGCCTGGCGGCCGCTGTTCTGGATCATCGCCGGTATCTCGCTGGCGGCGCTGGTGCTGTCGGTGCTGACCTTCGAGGACGCGCCGCCCGCCGATCCGGACGCGCCACGGGACCCGGTCGCGCTGGGCCTTGCGGCGTCGGGATGCGTGGCAGCGTTCTTCGGCGCCTCGGAGCTGCTCACGCACCCCTTCCTATCGCCCTGGACAATCGTGCCGCTGATCGTTGGCCTCGGGCTGATCGTCACGCTCGTCGTCAACCAGTACCGCAGCAAGCGGCCGCTGCTCACGATCCGCAGCATGCTGACCAGCACGGTGCCCGTCGCGGGGATCGTCGTGGCGCTGACCGCAGCTGCCGCGTCGGTGACCGCGACCGGATTGACCTTGGACGTGCTTGCGCCCCACTATTCGCCGCTGCACCTCGGGCTGCTGTTCCTGCCCGAGCTCGCCGGCGCGCTGCTGACTGCGGTCGCGCTCGGCGTGGTCCTGAAGAGACGTGAGCTGCAATACCTGCCCCTGGCCGGCATGGCGTTCCTCGCGGCCGGTATCGCCGTGTTCCGCATCCAGGTCCCGCCCACGCAGACGCTCACGCTGATCGGCTCGGGGCTGACCGGGATCGGTCTCGGCGCGGCGGTCGCCCCCGCGCTGTTCGTCGCCGGCTTCTCGCTTCCGGCTGCAAGCCTGCAGCGGGTGTTCGCGATCGTCGAGCTGCTCCGCGCCGTCGCGGCGTTCATGGTCGCTCCGGTGTTCGCACACATGGCAGCCACGGTCGGGGGTAGCCTGAACGCCGGCACCTCGATCGTCCTGTGGATCGGCCTCGGGATCGCGGTCAGCGGCGCGGCCGCCGCGGTCCTCCTCTACGCGCTCGGCGGCGCACGCCCGCAGACGCCCAACCTCGCCCGCTTCATGGCCGGCGAAGGCGCCGCCTGGTACTCGCCGCCGCTCCTTGCCGCCGTCCGCGCGCGCCGACGCCATCGCGCAATCGCTGAGGAGCCGGCACGGTCATGACCAACGACGCCGACAACCGCGCACGTGGCCCGGTCGTGTTCGCCTACGACGGCTCTGAGCTAGCGAAGCTCGCGATCGACGAAGCCGGACGGCTGCTGGGCCAAGGGCGGGACGCGCTGGTGCTCACCGTCTGGCAGCCGTTCGACGTCGGATTCGTGCCAGTCGGCGCTATTCGATTCGACGCGGCGCAGATCTCGGAGGTCAGGAAAGCGGCCGAGCTAACCGCCGAGGCCGGAGCCTCGCTGGCCAGGGCGGCGGGGTTCAACGTTCGCGCCGCGGCGGTCGAGGCCGCGCCTACCTGGAAGGGCATCGTCAAGATCGCAGACGAGCACGACGCGAGTGTGATCGTGCTCGGCTCCCACGGGCGCACCGGGTTCGCAGGCGTGCTGATCGGAAGCGTCGCCGAGGCCGTCTCGGCGCACTCGCGACGGTCAGTGCTGATCATCCACCGCCCCGACTCACAGGATCCCACAGCAGCCGACACCCAGCGCCGGACCGAGAAAGCCACAGCATGAGAACGATCAACCTCCCCCGTTTCCAAACCGCGACGACCGACCGCGGCGAGTCGCTGGCAGTCGCCTGCTGATCAGCTCGCGGCTCACACGGTGAGACGAGCGGTGGCGTCCCGATCGTAGGCGGAACGCCATTCGTCGTTCAGCTGGTCCGACTGCCGCACCATCCTGGTCTCAGGCTTCCACTCCGGCGGCACGTCGACCCCGATATGCGACAGAATCCGCGCGACGACGCCCGCCGGGTCGGACTCGACATCGGTCTCGTAGTAGAGCTCCAGCGGCTCAATCGCGGAGCGCAGGAAGTAGCGCCGCCACGCTTCGTCATCGGCGCTCAGGCGACGCCGGAGGTGCTCGATCCCGCGGAAGCTGTAGGACAGCTTGGGCGGTTCGCCTTCGGTGGTCGGGTTCTCGCGGCGCCAGGTGCGAGTTTGGAGCGCGCGCCACATGCTGATCGCCTGGCTCACCTTGTCGAGGCGCCGCATCCACACGTAGCTCGGGTGCCCGAACAACTCGTCGAGCAGCGCGGGCCTGCTCAGGCCGGCGAAGTCCGGTAGGGCGGTGGCGTGCTGCTCCAGGTCGGGCAGCTGGTTCCACATCAGTTTCGTGGCAAACACCCCGTTGTCGGTCGTTCCCAGCTGGAAGGTGCGTTCAAGATGGGACTCCCAGCCGTCGACCGAACGCAGGTCGGAGTAGTCCGGGGCGTCGGTCGGACGCGGGTCGTCACGGATGCCGGCGCCGGTGCGCGGCAAGCCGGCCAGAAAGTAACCCGGATGCGGGGGTGATCCGCTCTCGGCGCGCGCTTCGAAGTATTCCTGCGGGTTCCCGGCCACCCCGGTGCTTGCCAAGAGGTGGCACAGGTACGTGCTCCCACTGCGCTGAGTGGAGCAGACGATGTAGGCGTGGCGGGCGTGGATCATGACCGGCCTCGGCCCGTTTCTCTCACCCTCCAAGTCCTGCTCGGTGCCGCGCTAGCGAGGTTGCGGGACGATCCGAATGCACGGCAATACTCTACTAAATCAGTAGGGTTTATGAGGAAGCCGACGGCCGTCGATCCCGGCTCCGGCACGACATAGCGGACTCAGGTCGCGGTCCTGACGTGACGCGCACGCGGGGGGGGCGCGGGGCGACTACTGGAGGCCGGCGCGGACGGACGTGATCCGCCCGGTGTTCAGGCCGAACCAGTGCATGCGACCCGCGTAGCGCGCGTGCTCGACCTTCAGGCAGCGATCCATGATGACCGTCACGCCGCCCTCCTCGGCGATCCGTGCGCCCTCGTCGTTGATCACGCCGAACTGACACCAGAGGGCGCCGGCGTGGATCGCGACAGCCTCCCGCGCGATCGCCGGCAGCGCGTCGGGCGCGCGGAAGACGTTGACGATGTCCACCGGTTCGGGAACATCGAGCAGGCTCGGGTAGCTCCCCGCTCCGAGGACCTCGGTCTCACGGGGATTCACCGGGATCACCCGGTAGCCGTGGCGCTTGAGGTAGAAGCCGACGAAGTGGCTGGCCCGCAGCTCGTTGCCGGACAGGCCCACGATCGCGATCGTGCGCGCCGTGTGGAGCACGCGCTGGATCGTCAACGGGTCCTGGTAGCGCTCGAGCTCGATCATTTCACGCGTTGCCGAAGTCCCTGCTCGAGGTCCCAGATCAGATCGTCGACCGACTCGGTACCGACCGACAGCCGGACCGTTCCGGGCCTGACGCCGGCCGCCTCCAACTCGGCGTCGCTCAGTTGGCGGTGCGTGGTGCTCGCGGGATGGATGATCAGGCTCTTCGCGTCGCCGACGTTAGCGAGGTGCGACCAGAGCGTCACGCCGCGGATCAGCTCCTGCCCGCCGCTGCGGCCCCCCGCACAATCGAACGAGAACACCGCGCCCGCGCCGCGCGGCAGGTACTTCTCGACGAGCGGCCGGTAGCGGCTCCCCGGCAGGCCGGGATAGGTGACGTTCGAGGCGAGCTCGTGCGACTCGAGGAACGCCGCGACCGCTCGCGCGTTCTCGACGTGACGTTCCATCCGCAGCGACAGCGTCTCCAGCCCCTGCAGGAACAGGAACGCGTTGAACGGCGAGAGCGCGCCGCCGAGATCGCGCAGCGTCTCGGCCCGCAGCTTCATCAGGTAGCCGTAGGTCCCGAACGTCTCGTGGAACTGCAGGCCGTGGTAAGCCGGCGACGGATCCGCGATCACCGGAAACCGTCCGTTGGACCAGTCGAACGTCCCGGCCTCGACGACGACGCCGCCGATGCTCGTCCCGTGGCCGCCGATGAACTTGGTCGCCGAGTGGATCACGATGTCGGCGCCCCATTCGATCGGGCGGCACAGGTACGGCGTGGCGAACGTGTTGTCGACGATCAGCGGCAGCCCGTGATCGTGCGCGATCGACGCCACCGTCTCGATGTCCAGCACGTTGCCCGCCGGGTTGCCGATCGTCTCGCCGAAGAACGCCTTGGTGTTCGGGCGGACCGCGTCGCGCCACGCGTCGGGATCGTCGGGATCGACCCACGTCAGCTCGACGCTCATCTTTCGGAGCACGTGCTTGAACTGGTTCACGGTCCCGCCGTACAGCGCCGAGGACGAGACGACGTGGTCGCCCGGCTCCAGCAGCGTGAACAGCGCGGCCGCCTGCGCGGCGAGCCCGCTCGCGAACGCGACCGCGCCGGACCCGCCCTCGAGGTTCCCCACCCGCTCTTCGAACACGGCGACCGTCGGGTTCATGATGCGCGAGTAGGTGTTCCCGTACTCCTGCAGGTTGAAGTACGCCGCGGCCGATTCCGGGTCCTCGAACACGTAGCTGGTCGTCTGGAAGATCGGCACCGCGCGAGCTCCCGTGTTCGGGTCGGGCCGCTGCCCCGCGTGGAGCTGGCGTGTCTCGAATCCGAACGCACGGGCCTCCTCGGGTCGTTCGCGCTCGCCGGTCATGGGCTCCCGTCCAGGAAGCGACGAATGATCGGCGTCTGTCGCGCCTCCTCGAGCAGGAAGCAGTCGTGGCCGTATGGCGCGTCGATCACGTGCAGCTCGACCGGCTTGCCGAGGCTCTCGAGCGCGGCCTCGATCTCTTGCGACCCCGACGGCGGGTACAGCCAGTCGGAGCTGAAGGCGATCAGCAGCGTTCGCGCCGAGACGCGCTCGAGCGCGCGGGCCAGTGATCCGCCGCCGTACTGCCGCGCGAGATCGAAGTAGGTCAAGGCTCGGGAGGTGTAGAGGTACGTGTTGGCGTCGAACCGCTTGACGAACGAGTCGGCCTGGTGGCGGAGGTAGCTCTCGACCTCGAACTCCGGCTCGGTGATCGTGTAGCGGATGTCGTCGGCGAACTGAAGGCGCCGGCCGAACTTGTCACTCAGCGCCGGGGCCGACAGGTAGGTGATGTGGCCGATCATTCGCGCTATGCCCATCCCGGCGTTCGGTGCGTCCTCCGTGCCGTGGTAGTGGCCGCCCTGCCACGCCGGGTCGCGCATGATCGCATCCCGGGCGATCGCGTTCCAGGCCAGGCCCTGCGGGTGCAGAGCATGCGTGCTGGCGATCGCCACGACGGAGCCGACCTGATCGGGGAACAGGATCGCCCACTCGAACGCCTGCATTCCCCCGAGCGAACCACCGGCCACCGCCGCGAGCCGCTCGATCCCGAGCTCGTCGAGGAACGCGCGCTCCGTTCTCACCATGTCCGCGACCGTGATCACCGGGAAGTCCGAGCCATACGGCCTGCCGGTGGCCGGGTCGAGCGATGAGGGCCCCGTGGTCCCGCGGCAACCGCCGAGCAGGTTCGTGGAGATCACGAAGTACCGGTCGGTGTCGAAGGCCTTGCCGGGTCCGATCATCCCGTCCCACCAGCCGAGCCCCTTGCCGGCCGCGCCGTCGCGATCGTCGGCTCCGAACCCGTCGCGGGTGCTCCGGCTCGCGGCCGTCTTCGAGAAGCCGGCCGCGTGAGCGTCGCCGCTGAGCGCGTGGCAGACCATGATCGCGTTGTCACGCCGCGGTGAGAGCGCGCCGTAGGTCTCGTAGGCCACGCGGACCGGGTGCAGCTCCCGTCCGCAGTCGAGCCGCACCGGATCCGGCAGATCGAGATATTGCGTCTCGACGGTTCCGACCGAGCCGGCCGCGAGCGTCGATGCCTGCGCCGTGCGCGCAGTCATGTCTCTGTCCGCGTGGGTCCTGATATTGTCACAGCTCTTATCGGGAAACTACATTACGCGAAGAAAGGGGCATAAGGCGAGATGGCGACGATCGACAACGGAGTCAACGTTCAGGCGCTGCTCGATGCGCGTGGAGTCCTGGCGGACGCGCCGGAGGCCGCCCAGTTCACGTGGCGGGCATCGTCGAAGTGGAAGAACGGCGTCCACAGCACGATCGCGGTCCAGGACTTCTTCGGCCTGGGCGAGGAGCAGAGCCACAAGACCGAATTCGTGTTCGACTCCGACCATCCGGAGATCTTCGCCGCCGAGGACAACGGGATCACCCCGATCGAGTATCTCCTCGTGGGGCTAGCGGGCTGCCTGAGCGCGGGCGTGGCGGCGATCGCGCAGAATCGCGGGATCCAGTTGCGCTCGGTCGAGTCGACGGTCGAGGGCAGCCACGACATCCGCGGGTTCCTCGGTGTCGACAGCGACGTCCGCAACGGCTTCAACGACATCAAGGTGACGTTCACGATCGATGCGGACGCGTCCAGGGAGGAGATCGAGGCGCTGGTCGCCCAGTCGCAGAAGCGCTCCGCGGTGTTCGACGCCCTCTCGAACCCGACCGAGGTCACCGTCACGGTCGCCTGACGGAACTCGCGGTCGAACGCTGAGGACCTCGCCATCGAGCGGTTCACCACCGTCGTCATCGGCGCCGGGCACGCCGGCCTCGCCGCCAGCCACTTCCTCAGCGAGCGGTCGATCGACCACGTGGTGCTCGAGCGCGGCGAGGTGGCGAACTCCTGGCGGCACGAGCGCTGGGACTCCCTGCGGCTGCTCACGCCCAACTGGCAGTGCCGTCTGCCGGGTGTCCGCTACGACGGCCCGGACCCTGACGGCTACATGACGATGGCCGAGGTGGTCGCGCTGATCGAGCGCTTCGCTGCGCCTGCTCGCGATCGCGTCCGGACCGGGACGAACGTCACCTCGGTGCGGCGCACCGACGACGGCTACCACGTGATCACGAGCCGCGGTGAGATCCGTAGTCGCGCGGTCGTGCTCGCCAGCGGAGCCTGCAACCGGCCGACGATGCCGAGCTTTGCGCACGCGGTGCCGCCGAGCGTCGAGCAGCTGACGCCGTTCGACTACCGCGACCCGAGCCAGCTCCCCGACGGCGGCGTGCTCGTCGTCGGGGCGTCGGCGACCGGCGTGCAGCTGGCGGCCGAGCTGAGGCGATCGGGCCGGCCGGTGACCCTCTCGGTCGGAGAGCACGTGCGATTGCCGCGGACGTATCGCGGCCGCGATGTCCTGTGGTGGATGGACGCGTCCGGCGTGTGGGACCAGCGCTATGACGAGCTCGACGATCTCACCCGAGCGCGGCGGCTGCCGTCGCCGCAGCTCGTCGGGACGCCCGAGCGAACGACGCTCGATCTGAACGCGCTGTCTGCGATGGGGGTCGAGCTGGTGGGCCGCTGGGCGGCCGTCCGTGACGGCCGTGCGCTGTTCTCCGGCGGTCTGCGCAACGTCTGCTCGCTCGCGGACCTGAAGATGGCACGGCTACTCGGCGTCTTCGACGAGTGGGCCGCGGCCGGCGGACCCGACGCCGAGGCCGACCCTCCCGCCGGTGCGAGCCTCGCGCAGCGCCTCCCAGCGACTCAGGTGCCCCGCTCGCCGCGGTTGCAGCTTGACCTCCGGAGCGGCGAGATCCGCGCGATCGTCTGGGCGACGGGGTTTCGGCCCGACTACCGGTGGCTCGACGTGCCCGTCGTCGACGCCAAGGGCCAGCTCCGCCACGACGGCGGCGTCGTCGTCGACAGCCCCGGCCTGTACGCCCTGGGACTGCCCGTGCTGAGGCGGCGCAAGTCCACGTTCATCCACGGCATCGAGGACGACGCGCGTGAGGTGATCGAGCACCTCACGGGGTGGCTGGCGGGCAACCCACGCGGTTGGCCTCCCTCCGTCTCGATGGACAAACTTGTCCAAGGCTGAATAACATCTCGGCAACAACCGGAGGAGGGAGGCGGTCTTGGCTTGGGAGACGGAACCTGGCGCGAGTGGTCGCGGGCGGCAGCACGATGGGGAACCCGAGCCCTTGACCGTGGAGGACGAGCGTTTCCTCGATCACCACCTCGAGGAGGTACTCGGCACGCTCAGCCAGGCAGCCCGGACGCGCGAGAGCGGTCTGGACGCCGACGGCGACCCGCTCGATTAGCCCCATTTGACCCCGTGTCGCTGGTCGGGCGACGCGGGAACCACGTTGCCGGAGGCAATGGCCCCGGGAACAGGTATCGCCTCGCGGTGGCGCGCGAGAACGACTCAGGCAGGCCCCGCGATGGATTTGACGGCTCGCGTGGATCTAACGCGAAAACCGACCAAAGGGGCTTGTGATGACCAGCACCACGACAATCGCCAACAGCTCAGTTCTGATCACCGGGGCCAACCGAGGTCTCGGTCAGGCGCTCGTCGACGAGGCACTTAGAAGGGGAGCAAAGCGGGTGTACGCCGGGACTCGGCAGCCGTATGCCCATCCTCGACCACCGCGTCCGACCGCTGGCGCTCGACATCACCGACCCGGCGCAGATCCAGGCCGCTGCGCGGGAGGTCGACTCGCTCGATCTTCTGATCAACAACGCCGGGGTGTCGCTGCCCGACGACCTCGGCGGTCGTGACCCACTCGAGCACCACCTCGCGGTCAACCTGTACGGCACCTGGGACGTGACCCGGGCATTCCTGTCGGCGCTGACGCGTTCGCACGGGACGATCGTCAACGTGGTCTCGCTGGCGGCGTTGGCCGCCGTGCCGGTGCTGCCCGCCTACTCGATCTCGAAGGCCGCGTTGTTCGCGCTCACCCAATCGCAGCGTGCGCTGTTGGCCGCGGAGGGAGTCACGGTTCACGCCGTGATGGCGGGGCCGATCGACACCGACATGGTCCGTGGACTCGAGATCCCGAAGACCGCGCCGGAGGTCGTCGCACGCGGCGTGCTCGACGGCGTCGAGGCCGGCGAGGAGGAGATCTTCCCCGACCCGATGTCCGCGACGCTGGCCGCCGGCTGGTCCGCCGGGGACGCCAAGGCGCTCGAACGCCAGAACGCCGCGCTGGTCCAGCCGGTGCCGGTCGCCGCCTAGCCAAGGTGAGGCCGGACGGCACCGTCCGGCCCCTGTTTCGCCCCTGCCCACCCCCGAGGAGCAAGACATGACCGTGCACACAATTGGAACTCGCGCCCAATGGGACGCCGCGCGTGCCGACCTGCTCGAGCGCGAGAAGGAGCACACGCGCCTGGGCGACGAGCTCGCCCGCTATCGCCGGGAACTGCCCTGGGTGGCGGTCGAGAAGCAGTACACGCTGCAGACCGGGGACGGACCGAAGACATTGGCGGAGCTGTTCGCCGGCCGCTCGCAGCTTCTGATCTATCACTTCATGTTCGGTCCCAGCTATCAAGAAGCGTGCCCGACGAACTCGTCGATCGCCGACGCTATCAACGGCCTGCTACCGCATCTGCAGGCACGCGACGTAACGCTGATGCTCGTCTCGGGCGCGCCGATCGAGAAGCTGCTCGGCTACCGCGAGCGGATGGGCTGGGATCTCAACTGGGCGTCCAGTTACGGCAGCGACTTCGACCTCGAGCTCGGCTTCTCCAGCCGCGAGGAGGAGACCCGAGCTTGGGTCGAGTCGCCGCAGTCCGCCGGCCTGCCACCGATCGCGTATCGAAACGCGCGCGCTAGCGGCACCGACCTCGTCGGTTACCTGACCGAGGGATTCGGCTTCAACGCCTTCGTGCTGGACGACGGAACGGTCTACCGGACGTACTCGACCTCCGGCCGCGGCGTCGAGTTCCTGATGACCTACTACGGGGTCCTCGATCGCGCGGCAAACGGGCGCGACGAGCGAGAGGGGTTCCAGCTGTGGATCCAGCGCCGCGACGAGTACACGGAGCAGACCCCAGATGATCGAAACGTGAGCGCTGCCGCAGATCGAGGTCGAGCAGGACGTGGCATGACCGTGACCTAGTTCGCCGAGGTCGTGCACCTGGAGTTGCACACCAGTGACCGCGAGGCGTCGAGTCGGTTCTACTCCGACCTGCTGCAGTGGCGGACAGAGCGGATCGACACCAAGTGGGGCAGCTACCACGCGCTCGACCTCGGCTCCGGACTCGGCGGCGGGATCGTCGAATGCGGGACGCGGCGGGCCAGCTGGCTGCCGTACGTCGCGGTCGATCGGATCGAAGCGACAACCGAGCTGGCGAGCCGGCTCGGCGCGCGGGTGCTGCTCGCTCCGCGAGAGGGCCCGGCCGGCTGGCGCGCGGTGGTGTCCACGCCCGCCGGCGGTGAGATCGCGCTCTGGCAGCCCAAACGTAAGCTGCGTAAGTTGACGTGATGCACGAGCAGCAGCTGCTCAAGGCCGCGAGCAAGGGAGACGAGCGGGCGTACGCCGAGCTCGTCCAACTGCACCGCGGGCCGCTATACGCGCACTGCTACCGGATGCTCGGCTCGGTCCACGACGCCGAGGACGCCGTGCAGGAAGCGCTGCTGAAGGCATGGAAAGCACTCGGCCGATTCGAGACCCGCAGCTCGCTGCGGACCTGGCTTTACACGATCGCGACGAATGTGTGCCTGCGGATGATCGAGCGACGGCCCTCCTACCGGGTGCTGCCATTGGACTACGGGCCGCCGTCTGACCCGCACGAGCCGCTCGGGGCGCCGCAGCTCGAGTCACGCATGGTCGAGCCCTATCCCGACCGCGAGCTTGGACTCGCCGAGGGGCTGGCGGGGCCCGAGGCACGCTATGAGCAGCGCGAGGCGATCGAGCTGGCGTTCATCGCCGCGCTCCAGCACCTTCCGGGCCGCCAGCGAGCGGTGCTGATCCTCCGAGACGTGCTCGGCTTCTCCGGCGGCGAGGTCGCGGACGCACTCGACACAACCACCGCGTCCGTCTACAGCCTGCTGCAGCGCGCCCATGCGACGATCGACGAGCGCCTGCCGGACCGCAGCCAACAGACGACGCTCAGCGCGCTCGACGACAAGCAGCTGCACGCGATCGTCGACCGTTACACGGAGGCCTGGACCCACAACGACGTTGACGCGATCGTCGGCATGCTCACCGAGAGCGCGACGCTCGCGATGCCGCCGATCGTCAGCTGGTACCGCGGACTCGAGGCGATCGAGATCATGTTCCGCACGGTCGCATTCGCGCACCGGCGCAGCTGGCGGATGCTGCCAACCTCGGCGAACGGTCAGCTGGCCGTCGGCACATACGAACGTGACAGCTCGGGCGTCTACGCACCGCACGGCGTGACGGTGCTGACACTCCGCGGTAGCAAGATCGACGAAATCGTCGCCTACTACGGTCCGTGGATGCTCGAGCGGTTCGGGCTTCCGCCGCGCGCCTGACGCCGCACTCGATTTGCGGCGTCGGCCCTCGTGGCCGATACCCGATCGTGAACTCAGTAGCGGGCTGAGCTCTCGAGCAGCGCCGGCCACATCGGGAGCTCGACGCCGTCCACGGTCGTGCCGCCGAAGCCGAGCATCGGCCCGAGCCCGGAGTGGAGTGGGGCGGGGAAGTCGAGTGATGGTGCCGAACGCGCTTCGAGCGCGGCGAGCTGCTCGGGTGCGAGCGTGACCTCCAGCGAGGCCAGGTTGGACCGAAGCTGCTCCAGTGTGCGCGCACCGATCAGCGTTGAGCTGACGGCCGGTCGGCTGCGGACCCAGGCGAGCGCGACCTCCGCCGAGCTGACGCCGAGCTCGGCCGCGACTCGCGCGACCGCCTCGATAACGTCCCAGCCTTGCTCGGTCGGGCCGTCGATCAGGTCGGCCCGCCGGCTGTCGGCGGGCGTGCCGTTGTCGCGGACGTACTTCCCTGATAGCTGGCCGCTTCGAAGTGGGCTCCACGGTAGGACGCCGATGCCGAGCGCTTGCGCCATTGGCAGCAGTTCGCCTTCGGGCGTGCGCTCCAGCAGCGAGTACTCGAGCTGCAGCGCGGTGACCGGCGCCCAGCCGCGGAAGTGGGCGATCGTCTGGGCCTGCGCGGCGACCCACGCCGGCAGGTCGGACAGCCCGACGTAGCGGACCTTGCCGGCGGTGACGAGGTCGTCGAGCGCGCGTAGGGTTTCGTCGATCGGCGCGCGGCGGTCCCAGTTGTGCAGCCAGTAAACGTCGACATAGTCGGTCCGCAGACGTCGCAGCGACTCCTCGAGCTGGGCGATCAATGCCTTGCGGCCGCCACCGCCGCCGTTGGGATCGCCGGGGTACAGATTGGCGAAGAACTTCGTGCTCAGCACGACGCGATCGCGCAGCCCGGGCCTCGCCGCGAAGAAGTCGCCGACGATCTTCTCGGAGTGCCCGTTGGTGTAGATGTTGGCTGTGTCGACGACGTTGCCGCCCCGTTCGAGGTATTCGGCGAGGATCGCGTGGGAGGTCTCGGTGCTCGCGCCCCAACCCCAGTCCTCGCCGAAGGTCATCGTGCCGAGGGTGAGTGGGCTGACGCGCACACCCGAGCGGCCGAGCGTGATGTAGGAGTCGAGAGATGTCATGTCCTTCATGACACCACCGCAGACGTACTGGGCGTTAGATCGATGCTGCCCGACTCTTGCACGATCCTGCCAACCGTGGCAGGGAGCTCGCGCCGGCGTGATTCACTACGTGAGTGGACGAGCTGGCCCGCCTCCGGCAATCGATCGCCCGCCATGCGGGTGACGGCGTGACGCGCACACCGCTGTCCGGCGTCTCGGTCGTCTGCTCGCCCACGACCAGCGAGCCGCTGTGCGGCATCGCGGAGCCGACGCTCGCGGTCGTCGCCCAAGGCGTCAAGGAGACGACGCTGAACGGCCGGACGTTCACCTACGGCGCCGGGCAGTTCCTGGTCGTGTCGGTCGACCTGCCGGTAATCGGGCACGTCACCCACGCCCGCGCCGACGAACCATTCCTCGCCTTCGTGCTCGAGCTGCGCCCGCCGATGATCGCAGCGCTGCTGCTCGAGACGGGACCGCGCGCGACCGGCGAACCTGAGGCCGTCGACGGCATCCCTGCCGGCATCGCCGTCAGCGACGCATCACCGGCGCTGCTTGATGCGATCGCCCGGCTGCTCGCGCTCATCGACGCGCCCGACGACGCCGTCGCGCTGGCGCCCGGCATCGAGCGCGAGATCCTGTGGCGGCTCGTCACCGGACCGCAGGGAGCGACCATCCGGCAGATCGGGCTGGCCGACAGCCGGCTCGCGCACCTGGCCCACGCGATCCGCTGGATCCGCGGCCACTACAACGAGACGCTACGAGTCGAGGAACTCGCGTCCCTGGCGACGATGAGCGTCTCCTCTTTCCATCGCCACTTCCGCGCGGTCACCTCGATGACGCCGATCCAGTTCCAGAAGGAGATCCGCCTCCACGAAGCGCGGGCGCGGCTCCTCGCCGAGCCGGGCGACGTCACCGGCGTCGGCTTCGCGGTCGGCTACGACAGCCCCTCGCAATTCAGCCGCGAGTACCGCCGCATGTTCGGGGTGCCACCGAGCCGCGACGCGCAGGCGCTCCGCGACGCGGCCGCAGTCATGTCGATCTAGGCGCCGAGGGTCCGTCAGATGAGGCGCTCCCCGAGGCGAGGCGCGACGCTCACGTGGTTGGCGATGGCGCTGCTGACCGTCGGCTCGGTGGGAGATCTCGGCGCCACGCCCGCGACGGCGGTCTTAGGTCTCGCCTCGGTGGTCGTCTACGTCCTGCCCGCGATCGCGTTCCTGCTGCCTGCGTCGCTCGTGTCCGCCGAGCTCGCCTCGGGCTGGAAGGGCGGCGTCTACAACTGGGTGTCGGAGGGGATCTCTCCCGCGATGGGCTTCGTCGCCATCTGGTGTCAGTTCGCCCAGACGACCTTCTACTACCCGGCAGTGCTCGCCTACGTCGCGAGCACGGTGGCGTACGTGTTCGCGCCGAGCTTGGCTCACAGCGGCCTCTACACGGCCGCGGTGATCATCGTCCTGTTCTGGGCGGCCGTACTCGTATCCGCCAGAGGGCTACTCGCTACCGGCCGGCTGGCGTCGTACGGGATCGTCATCGGGACGTTGATCCCGGGCTTGCTTCTCGTCCTCCTGGCCGCGATCTACCTCCTGCAGGGCAACGCGTCGGCGGCACCGCTGAATGCCCATCACGTGGTGCCGGCGTGGAACGGACTATCCAGCATCGTGCTCATCGTCAACAGCTTCTTCCTGTACGCCGGTGTCGAGGTCAACGCCGTTCACGTCGACGAGCTGCGTGATGCCCCGCGCGAGTTTCCAAGAGCCACGCTCCTCGCGGTGATGCTGGTTCTGCTCATCTTCATCTTCCCGACACTCGCGATCTCGGTCGTGGTGCCGGCAGCGCACATCAGCTTCACCGCGGGTGTCATGCAGGCATTCAAGAGCCTGCTCGATCACTTCGGTCTGAGCGTGCTCACGCCGATCATCGCCGTCGGGCTGGTCGTCGCCTCCGTGAGTGGCCTACTTGACTGGCTGACTGGTCCCTCGACAGGCCTGTTGGACATCGCTCGCGACCGCGGCTACCTGCCGCGGTACTTCCAGCAGCTCAACTCAAACGGAGTCCAATTGCGGATCCTCGTCGCGCAGGGAATCGTCATCACGCTGATCGGGCTGCTCTACGCCGTGGTGCCGGAGGTCTCACGCGCGTACTGGGTGTTCGCCGCCATGGCGACTGAGGTCTACCTGATCATGTACATCCTGATGTTCGTCGCGGCGATCAACCTACGGCGGCGGCAGCCCGAGCACCAGCGTGGCTACCGGGCACCCGCGCTCGTGACGATCTGCGTCGTCGGGACGCTCGCCTCAGCGGCCGCCTGCCTGGTCGGCCTGCTGCCGCCGAGTCAGCTTGGACACATCACCACGGCGCCATACCTTCTGGCGCTGCTCGCCGCAACACTGCTCGTCGGTCTTCTCCCCCCGCTCCTCCTCCACAAGCTCCGCCGGGCCGACTGGAAGGCCATTGCCTGAGCCCAGCCACGTGACCACAACCCACGCGGGCGCTGCCTGCGCGATACTGGGGTCGCGAAGGATTCTTGACAGTGGCTACCGCGATCATCTCCTACGACGGAACTCCGAACGATGACGACGCGCTCGCGCTGGGAAAGATGCTGGCGCAGGCCGGTTTCACATTGGCGCTCGCATATGTGCGCCATGCTCGTGAGTTTGACCCCCGCCGGGAAGAGGTGGCCCAGCATGACGCCGACCAGCGCCTGGAGCGAGGCGCCGCTACGTTGGGCGATGCCGAAATCACGCGCCACGTAGTCATCGGTCCCTCGACCGGAGCCGGGTTGGGGCAGCTGGCCGAGAGCGAGGGAGCGTCGGTGGTCGTGTTTGGCTCGGACTACCGGACGACACCCGGTCATGTGGAGCCCGGGACCTCGGCTCAGTACCTCCTCGAGGGTGGCTCGGTCGCGGTTGCGATCGCCGCGGCCGGTGTGCGGACGCAGCTCGACAGCCCGATCAGATCTATCGCCGTGCCTCTCGCCGGCCCGACGAACGATGTCGCCCGCGAGACCGCACGCGCGCTGGCCGCGAAACTCGGGGCAACGCTTAGCGAGTCACGCGCCGAGCCGGTGGACCTGATCGTCGTCGGCTCGCAGCCGGGCGCACCGGCCGGCCACGTCGTGATCGGCGGTGATGTCCGCAACGAGCTGAACAGCGCCCGCAGCTCAGTGCTGGTCCTCGCGGCCGGCATGCCGCTTCTCCCCTAGCGCTGCGCCCTTCCGGAAGCCCGGAGACCGCGGTGCGCTCGAGAGCCGGTAACTTCCCGGACATGTCCGAGCCGCGCTTTCATTTCGTATGCGCGGCATCCGCACTCGGCGGCGTGCCGGCCGACTGGGTGACCGAGATGCTCGCCGACGGCGAGATTGCACTGTTGGCCGACGGTGGCGGGTTCGACGCGATCAACGACGTTGCGCACACGCTGGGTCTGATCAGCGTCCCCCTCGTTCGACGAGAGGAAACGGCGAAGCGTCAGCAGGAGACGGTGATGGCTTATGCCGATCGACTCCCGCTCGTGTGGGTGGACGAGCGCTTCGGCGAGACGGTCACCGCGTGGGCGCGCGACCGCGGCCCGATGACGTTGCTCGTACAAGCGACGGGCCCGCTGGCCGAGGACGAACGGCGCCGGATCGCGCGGTTCGTGGCAAGTCTCGGGCGCCAGGCCGAATAGACATGGGGGCGATGTCAGCTCCCACGCAATAAGGAGGGAACGTGACGGACACCAGAGACATGTTGGATGCCTCGCCGACTGGCGTCCCAGCCGATGTCGGGGATGTTGCGGCGGCGATCGATGCCTGCTTGAAATGTGTCCAATCCTGCACGTCGTGCAGCGACGCCGATCTGGCCGAGGACAACGTCGCGGAAATGACCACGTGCATCGCGCTCTGTGTGACCTGCGCGGATGTATGCGCCGTCACGGCGCGGGTCCTGTCGCGAGCTGCCCATTGGGATATTTTCGTCGTTGACCGGCTCCTTCAGGCGTGCGTGCGTTCGTGCACGAGCAGCGCTGAGGAATGCCACCGGCACGCGCCACATCATCGTCACTGCGCGATCTGCGAGAAGGTGTGTCGTGCCTGCATCGAGGCGTGCAACGCGCTGCTCGCTGCTGACGCGTTCCAGGCCGCGAGTCCTTGAGGCGTGCGCGGCTAATGGTTCGCCATCATCGAGTGCATGGCGTTCTGAGCGCCGGTCGGGATCACGAGACCAGGCACGTCGTGGGGTACGGCGATGATCGCGACCGCAAGCACGATCAAGAGTCCCGCGGTGCCCCAGGCAGCCGCACGGCGCCAGGGGATCGTCTTCTCGAGCGTGATGAGAGCTGCGATGAGTGCCATCCAGATGAGGCTCATGACTCCGAGCGCAAATAGCCCGGCCATGAGCGCCCAGCAGCAACCGAGGCACCACGCAGCGTGCTTGGACCCCATCTCGAGCGCGCCGCGATTCCCGTCGCGCCAGGTCCCCAGCAGAAAACCCAGTGGGCTGCGGCATTTTCCGAGACAGATGTCCTTCAACGGCGTCAGCTCGTAGATCGCAGCGATTGCCAGCACGCCGCCGGCGAACCACCGCCCGCCGGCGTGCCAGGCCAGATCGCCGCCGATCACGCTTTCGCCCACGCGAAACAGTCCGTACGCGACCAATCCCGCTGCACCCCAGACGAGCAGGTAGCCGGCGGTGAACAGCAGCGGGCGGCTCCAGCCGCGCCGACGTGTCATCCGCGCATACAGCGCCGTGGTCGGCGCCAACGACGGGAACATCATCGCCGCCATCATCACCACCCAGACACCCAGGAACCAGCCAAGCGCGCCGAGATCGGTGCCCGGACCGGCGTCCATCCCGGCCATCCGATCGGCCGTCAACCACCATGCCCCGGCGGTCAACGCAAGCAGCAACACGACCAGACCAAGCCGCGCGCGAACGGCGGCAAACGCCGCGGCAAGCTCGCCGCGCTCCGAGTGGCCCTGGGCGATCGCCGAAGCGGTGGTCATGCCGCCCATGCAAAGCGGGACGTCGAGAAGGCTGCGTTCCCCTCGTACTGGATACCGAACGCGTCGATCTTTGAGCGCGTCGCGTGGGCGATCGTAAGCTCCGAGCCAGCGGGATGAAAGATGCCCGTCAGGCGGGCGGGCTCTCCGGTCGTGACCCCGAACGGTACGACGTCCTCGATCTCAAAGTCAACCGCGTCTCCGATGCGGACGGCGTGACGTAAGCCATCCTCCCGGACCTCGATTGGCGCACGCTCCACACCGAGGCTCTCTCCGACCAGCGGACCCAGGGCCTCCATCGGCCCACCCAGGGCCCCGGAGAACACACCGCCGAGTTTCTCTGCCTGCTCATCGGATGCGGCCGCGTCGATGAACACGCCGAGACGCCAGTTCCCGTCGGTCATCACCTTTGGAGTGTCCGCGACCGCCGCAACCGTCAGGCCGCTCACGTCTGTGCCCTCGATCTCCCCGTCCTTCACATTGAAGACGAGCGTCACCTTGCACCGGTCACGCGTCGCGCCCAGCGCCAACGATGCCGTGCACGGGCACACCACATCGCACGAGCACGTCTCGAAGTAGGTCCCTTCCAGCTTCCAGGACATGCGCGGCCTCCTACGGTCGAATGGAACGCCGATTCTCCCCCCGCTCGAGGCGGGCGTCAACCAAGACGACGGTTGTGCGAGCGACGCGCGAGAGGCGGCTAGGATCCGCTGGCGATGAAGTCGGCGGCGCGCTCGCCGATCATGAGGCAGGGGGCGTTGGTATTACCGGACGTGACGACCGGCATGACCGAAGCATCCGCCACCCGCAGCCCGTCGATCCCGTGCACGCGTAGGCGGGGGTCGACGACGGAGCCGGGGTCGACTCCCATCCGGCAGGTCCCGACCTGGTGGTGGTAGGTGATCGCGGTGCGGCGCACATAATCCCGCACCTCGGCCGCCGTGCGCACCTCGGCCCCGGGGTAAACCTCGCGGGCACCCCACTCGTCGCGGAGCGGTTTCGCCGCCGCGATCTCGCGCACCTGAGTGAGCGAGGCCTCGAGGGTTTCCAGGTCGGCCGGAACCTCGAAGGCGTTTAGATCGATCAGCAGCGGGTCGTCCGGGTCGGGACCGCTGAGCCGGATGGAGCCGCGGCTCTGCGGGCGGACCATACCGCCCATCAGGGTGAAGCCGTTCGGCGGACCCTCCATCCACGGCTCGTACAGCGGGAGGCTGAAGTGGACCGGCTGCGTGTCGGGCCCCGGCAGGTCCGGGCGGCTGCGCCACCACAGGTGCGTCTGGATCGGGGACAGGCCGGGGGCCGGCGGATCGATCGTCCGGTCCGCGGCGTGGATCGAGGGCGACAGGAGGTGGTCGTGGAGGTTGCGCCCGACGCCCGCCAGGTCGAGGACGACGTCGATGCCGTGCTCCGCGAGCTCCGGCGCAGGCCCGATCCCCGACAGCAGGAGCAGCTTCGGGGACGCGATCGCCCCTGCGCTCACCACGACCTCAGACTCCGCCCGCGCGGTGTGCAGTCGGCCGGAGTGCTCCCACTCCACCCCCACGCAGCGGGTGCCCTCCATCAGCAACCGGCGTGCCGCCGCCCGAGTGACGACCCGTAGGTTGGGCGCATCGATGACCGGCCGCAGGTAGGCGGCGGCAGCGCTGTCGCGCCGGCCGTCCCGAACGGTCAGCTGAACCTGCGCGATGCCGTCCAGGTCGCCCGAGTTGTAATCATCGTTGCGAGCGATTCCGACCTCCTGCGCCGCCGCCATGATCGCCTCGTGGACCGGCGCGAGGGCGTATCGGCTGACGACCGACGTGGGGCCGCCGACGCCGTGCAGCTCGGACACGCCGCCGTCGAAGTCCTCCATCCGCAGGAAGATGGGCAGGACGTCGTCCCACCCCCAGCCCTCGGCGCCGAGCTGGACCCATTCGGCGTAGTCCGACCGCGCACCACGGGCGTGGACCATTCCGTTGAGGCAGCTCGACCCGCCCAGCACCCGGCCGCGCGGCAGGTGGAGCCGGCGGCCGGCCGCGCGCGGCTGCGGGACCGTGTAATAGGCCCAGTCTTCGGGGGACAGCCACAGCTCGTGCACCCGAGCCGGCTCGTGGATGGCCGGGTTCTCGTCGGGCCCGCCCGCCTCCAGGAGCAGCACCGCGACGTCACGGTCGACGAGCCGGCGGGCCAGCGCGCAGCCCGCCGAGCCGGCGCCGACAACGATCACATCAGCGGAGAAATCAGTCAGCGATCCCATGAGGCCGTCACCCTATCCGAGCCGGCTCGGGGAGCCGCCTCCGTCGTCGGGCTTATGGACTGGTGGCTACGAAGCGGGCAGTACCGGAGTGGCGACGTGGATGAAGCGGTTCGTGGCCAGCCCGGATGCTTGAATCGTCGCCGGCGTGAACCACACGCCGACGGCGTTGTTGAAGATGATGTTGTTGGTCACGGTGAAGTGATACAGGCTGGCGGCAGACCAGATCAGGATCCCGGTGGTCTGGGTGTCCTTGGGCGACACATCAGCGCCGTCCTCCAACGTGACGTTGTTGGTGCCGATTACGTTCCTGGTGAACACGTTTCCGTCAACGAAGGCGTTAGGAGCGTGACTGTGCACGGAGATGCCCGCTAGACCGTTGCCCTCGATGAAGTTGCCGGCTACCACATTGTCGTAGGAAGCGGAGAAGGGCGCCGGCGCGAACACTCCAATTCCGGCTCCGAAACCCTTCGTCCCGTTGCCGGTGACGACATTGCCGACCACGGTGTTCCGGTACACCCCGCCGAAGGACGGATCAGGCTTCCCGGTTGTCGGATCTAGACCCAGGTTGTGACTCGGGATGGTGATGCCGCAGTCGTTGACGTTGTTGAGGACCTGATTCCGGGCGATGAGGTTGTCGTGGGTGGGGCCAAATTCGTCGGTCAAAAGGATCCCGCCGGAATTCCCGATCGACTTGTTGCCGACCACCGTAGAGTTGGCGACGCTCATGAGATGGATTCCCTCGCCGCAGTCCCCACCGCCGTTCGGGGTGCAGAACACGTATGGCGAATTCGGGTTGTCGTTGCCCAGGTCGTTACCCGTCACGTCGTTGTCGAGAATTTTCACATCCGTGATTGGCGCGCCGGTTAATGCCGGCGTCCCGGCGACCATTTTCGGTACCGGATCCGGATTGACCGCGAGGATGCCCTCGCCTTCGGCTCCTTCCACCTTAAAGCGCTCGACCGTGACGCGCGAGGACTCGATCGTGATGCCGTTGAAGGGCGCTTGACCCTCGATGGCGCCGGCGGGTGCACCCCCCAAGCCGGTGGCGTTGATCGTGGCCGACTCACCGATGAGGGTGAGAGGGATGGGGATGACTACGTCTTCTCTGTAGGTGCCGGGACAAGCGACTACCGTGCCGCCAGCCTTCGAGGCGGCTACGGCTGCGCTGATCGTGGCGAACCTGGCGGTGCGGCATGACGTCCCGGATCCGAATGGTTTCGCGCTGGGCGCGGCGAATTGCACTCTCGGAGCGGTCCGCGGCAACTGCGTAGCTGACGCCGCTAAAGGCATAGCCAACATACCCCCCGCGCCGACCAAGGCTGTCGTCGCGGCTGCGACGCACACCATCCGACCACGCAAAGCTTTCATCGAGCCAGGCCCCCTTCTTTGTTTGCCGACGCGGCGAGCAAGCTAACGAGTCGGCCGGCGCGGGTCAAGTGGCGCTGCGACTTACGTGAGTTCGCGCCGATTCAACCTCCGGTCGGCAATCGCTATCCGACTGGGGAGAGCTCGGCGCCGGACAGCTGGGCGTAAACGGTGAAGCCGAACGGATCCAACAACTGGCTCTGCTCCATCAGCCGGATTAGCGTTGCTCGCCGGAGCTCCGCAAGCTCGCTGCTGTCGGGATACCGGAGCAGGCCCGGAGCGAGGATTTCAAGCGCGAGGGCCAGGTCGCCCTGACCGGCAAGGGTGGCAGCGGCGGTGACGAACGCTTCCGCCTTTCCCCCGGCCAGCAGGTCGAGAGCTTCCGCTGTTTCCTCCCGGCTGCGCGGGTCGAGCCCCTTTCCGTCCGGCTGCCAGTAGCCCGTGCGCTGGTGGTAGAGCCTGGCTACGAAGGTGTCACGGCTGACCAGGTACGGCACGACCGCGGCGGGGTGGTTCCGCAGCAACGGCGGCAGATAGGCAATATCGAGGATGTCCGGCAGCGGAGTGTTCTCGCCGATCCTGGCCAGCACGGTCTCGCGCAGCTCGGTGAGAGCGGGCTCCAGGCCCGCTACAGCTTCGATGGTGAAGTTTTCCGTCAGCGTCGTGTGACCCTCGATGAGCTGTCGAGGTTCCAGCTCGCGGATGTAGCGCAGCGTGTCCAGGAGTCCCTCCGGCGAGCCCTCGGCGAAGAATGGGACGCCCACGTACGGCATCAGCACGTCGCCGGCGAACAGCACCCCGCTGGCGGGCAGATACACCATCAGCGCGTCTGGCGTCTCGCCTCCCCTGACAGGAAGCAGCACGAACTCGGTGTCGCCGACGACGACAGACGTGCGCTCGCTGATCAACCGGTCCGGCTCCAGGTCGGAGCCCGGGCTGGCACTCGTTCCGATCAACTCGCGCGGGACATAGTGGCGCAGCCGGCCAGCTTCGGCAGGGAATGCTGCGGAGGCGATGACCTCGGTGTCCGGGCCGCGCACGGCCGCCGCCCCGCCGACGTGGTCGAAGTGGGCGTGGGTGAGGATGAGGTGGCTGACAGGCGCCTGGTCCTTCAGGCCGAGATCGGCCATTGCGGCCAGCACGCGGTCGGGGCTGGTGCCGGCATCGATCGCGACGACTCCAGCGGTCGTCTTGATGAACGCGAAGTCGGAAAAGTCGTAGGACTGGGCGACGTGCACGTTCGGAGCGGGGCTGAGCCTGCCAGGCGTGGACAACCGAAGCCCGTCGCGCGCAGTCAGCGAGAAACTCGTGAACGTGGGCGCCCAGTCCGTGCCAACGGCTCCCACGCCCGACCGTCGCACCGCGTCCGCCGCCTGCTGCTGGCGCCCTAGCACCCGATAGGCACGAGCGAGTCCCTGGTGCGCGGCGCGGAGCAACCACACGGGGAATTGGTCACGCGCCGCGAGCACGAACTCCAGGTCGGCGATCACCTGGTGCGCCCGCGCGGCATCCGCAGCTGCAAACTCCGTCCCGGACGGCCCTTGGCCGGGGAGCACCTCGGCGAGGCCAAGGCCGCGGAAGTACCGTGGCAGGCCCGGCTCCATGGTCGCGGCCTTGTCCAGCTTGGTTACCGCAGCGGCGAGATCCTGGCCCGCGCGGACCTGGAAGAAGCCGGCTAGAGCCTGCGCCGTGGCGTCGGCGGGGTTCCGCTCGGACAGCTCCTGGAAGTAGCTACTTCCCTCCGCGTCGGCGCGCGCCGCTACGAGCGAGAGGGCCAGGGTTACCACTGTGTTCCGGTCTGCCCGCGGCCAGCTGGCCGCCTCCTTCAGCGATCTGAGCAAGCGATTGCTGGAAATCGGTTTGGGAGCAGTCATGGTCTGCCTTTCCTTTGCGTTGCGGACCAGACCGTTGCGCCGCTAGGGCGCCATTCGCGTCTGGGTCGCCCTAGCCGCCCGGGCTGGCCAAGGAAATGTGCAGGCCAGGACTAGGGGAGCCCCGATGCGAACCGTTCCCTAGCCGAGCCAACTTCCGTGAACTCCACTTTTGATCAGGAGCCGCGCGCGGCAAGGACATGAGAGGCGGATTCCGATGAAGACCCTTCAGCTTTCTAGCTTTGGCGTACCAACCGACGTCGTAGAGCTCGCCGAGGTTGATCCAACGGATCCCGGCCCAGGCCAGCTGGCGGTGTCGATCGAAGCGGCACCGATCAACCCGTCGGACCTGAACCTGATCAGGGGCATCTACGGCGTGCGGCCGGACCTACCCGCGGCGCTGGGCGCGGAAGGAGTCGGCCGCGTGATCGCCGTCGGCGACGGCGTGGACCGATCGAGTGTCGGAACGCGGGTGCTGATCGTCCCGACACTCGAGCAAGCCACATGGCGCGAGCAGACGGTCCTCGACGAACGAAACGCCGTGCCCGTCGACCTCCACGGCGACCCGCTCCAGCTGGCGATGCTCGGCATCAACCCGATCACCGCGTACTGCCTCCTACACGGCTACGTCAAGCTCGAACCCGGCGCGTGGGTGGCGCAAACCGGTGCGAGCTCGGCAACCGCGGGATACGTCCTGGCTCTGGCCAAGCACACCGGACTACGCACGCTCAACGTGGTGCGACGAGCAGAATCCGTCAAGCCGCTGCTGGACGCCGGCGCCGATGTGGTGCTCGTCGAGGGCGCCGATCTCGCCGAGCAGGCCGCCGACGCGATGGGCGGCGCGTCCCTCGAGCTGATTCTCGACGGGGTCGCCGGGGAGCCCGTAGCGCAGCTCGCGTCCCTCTTGAAGATCGACGGCCAGATCATCAGCTACACCGCTCGTGCCCGGCAGCCTCTGAGCATCCCGGTCGTGGATCTCATCTTCCGAGGCCTGAGTGTTCACGGCTACTGGCTGAACCGCTGGCTACAGAGGACGCCGCGCGACACGGTCGCACATACCTACCACGAGCTTGCCACCCTGGTCGCCGACGGCACCCTCGCCACCCCGGTCGAGGCGGCTTACGCGCTCGCGGACTACCGCGAAGCGATCGCCCACGCGTCCCGCAGCGACCGTAACGGCAAGGTGCTCTTCGCTTTCCGATGAGTGCCGGACGGCCTACCGCATGGGGCTATGGAGCGGAGATGAGTCCAGGCAGCGCGGCGCGCGCTTCACGCAAGGGGTCGCCGTTGCCGCGGATCACGGAGTGGACGACCGCGCCGTCTAACAGCATGAGCACGACTTGCGCTCTTTGGTCGGGATCGGACACGCCAATTTCGGCGAGCAGCGCGGCCAGCTCGCGGAGCATTCCGTCCTTATGCGCGACAACCACGGGTGCTGCCGGGTGATCGTCGTCGGGCACGTTGAGTCTGGCGCTCACGTAAGGGCAGCCGATGTAGCCACTCCCGAGACGATCGGCACGCCGCGCGACGCGGTCGAAAAGCGCCAGCAGCCGTTCGCGAGGCGTCCTGTCCGCAGGGTCGCCGATCAGCCACGCCCGGAGATCGACCTCACGTTCCGCCAAGGCCTCGGCGACGAGTTCGTCCTTGCCGGAGAAGTGGCGGTAGAGCGACATCTTTCCTGCGCCGGCGCGCTCGGCGATCGCTGCCGGCGTGGCGGCGTCGAGACCTCCGAGCGTGACCAGCTCCGCGGTCGCCTCGAGGATCCGCTGGCGTGCGTCTCTTGTTCCTGGCATTACCAAACTTATGATACCTTCTGGTCTCGCACGGCGATACCTTGAGGTCTCATTGCCATGGTTCAAGTACTGGCGGGTCGAGCAGATGTTGCGCTTGACGAGATTTGGACAGCGCCCGAAGCCCACCCGCCGGGGCGCCTGCGCGGTCGGAGCCGCGAGCGGGAACGACTCGTTCGGCTCCTGACCGCGATACGGTCGGGACGCAGCGGGGTCCTGGTAGTCCGCGGCGAGGCTGGGATCGGCAAAACAGCCTTGCTCGAGCAGCTCATCGACCAGGCGACCGGGTGCGTAGTGGCTCGGGCGACCGGCGTGCAGGCCGACATGGAGCTCCCGTTCGCCGGCCTGCAGCAGCTGTTCGGGTCGATCCTCGGCCCGCTCGAGCGCCTCCCGGGTCCGCAGCGACATGCCGTGGAGGTCGCGTTCGGTCTTCGCTCGGGCCCGGCACCGGATCGGTTCGAGGTGGGTCTGGCGATCCTCGGGCTGTTGGCTGAGGTTGCCGAGCGAGAACCGCTCGTGTGCGTCGTCGACGATGCTCAGTGGCTCGATCAGGCCTCTGCGCGGACGCTCGCGTTCGTCGCCCGGCGGCTTATGGCTGAGTCGGTCGCACTGGTTTTCGCGGTGCGTGACCCCGCTGACGAGCCGACTTTCGCTGGGCTGCCCGAGCTCATCGTCGGGGGCCTGAATGACGAAGACGCCCGCGCGCTGCTCTCCTTGGCGATCGCGGGCCGCGTCGATCAGCGGGTGGTTGACCGGATTGTCGCCGAGACGCGTGGCAATCCGCTGGCATTGCTCGAGCTCCCTCGGGGTCAGTCGGCGGCTGAGCTCGCGGGCGGCTTCGGAGTGAGCTCGACGCAGCCGCTGTCGGCTCGCCTCGAGCAGAGCTTCCTCGGACGGGTCCGGTCGATGCCCCACCAGACGCAGCGGCTCCTGCTCCTCGCCGCGGCCGAGCCGGCGGGTGACCCGGCGCTCGTGATGCGCGCGGCGGAGCTGGTCGGGCTGGGCGTGGAAACGGCCGCGCCCGCGGAGGCGGTTGGCTTGATCGAGCTCGCCGCGCAGGTCCGGTTTCAACACCCGCTCGTGCGGTCGGCCATCTATCGCGCCGCGCCACTGGCCGACAGGCAGGCGGTCCACCGTGCGCTGGCCGAGGCGACCGATCCGCAGGCAGACCCTGATCGCCGAGCGTGGCACCGCGCACAAGCTGCACTCGGAGCTGACGAGCATCTCGCCGCCGAATTGGAACGCTCGGCGGTGCGAGCGCAAGCCCGTGGCGGGCTGGCGGCAGCCGCGGCCTTTCTCGAGCGCGCGGCGGCCCTCACACCCGACCGTGCCCGGCGCGGCCGGCGAGCGTTGGCGGCGGCGCAAGCGAAGTACCTGGCCGGGTCGCCGCAGGCGGCGCTGACGCTCCTCGAAGGCGCAGCCTCTGCTCCGTTGGATGCGCTGGAAGTCGCTCTGGCCCAGCGCCTTCGCGGGCGGATCGCGTTGCACGTCAGTCGCAGCGGCGAAGCCGCGCCGGTCCTCTTCGATACGGCGCAGCGGCTCGAATCGCTCAATCCTGGACTCGCGCGCGAAACGCATCTGGAAGCCCTGCACGCGGCGGCCGTCGCGGGCCGGCTCGGCATGGGCATGCGGGCAGCGGCCACGGTGGCGCGCACCGCACCGCCCGCCCAGGACCCGCGGGGTGCCTCGGACGTGCTCCTCGATGGCCTCGCCGTCAGGTTCACCGACGGCATCCGCGCGGGAGCTCCGATCCTCAAGCTCGCACTGGCCGCGTTGCTCGACGGGAACCATGACGACGAAGAGGACATGCGGTGGCCATGGCTCGCGTGCCGCGTCGCGGCGGACGGGTTCGACGACGAGACCTGGCATCTGCTGGCCGGCCGATACGCACTGATCGCCCGCGGAGCGGGCGCTCTCGGCGTCTTGCCGATAGCCCTCATGCACCTCTCGTTGATGCACGTGTTCGAAGGGAAGCTGGACGCAGCGGCGGCGCTGGTCGAGGAAATCGATTCGATCATCGACGCGACCGGCAGCCGGCGGATCAGCATTCCGAAGCTGATGCTCGCCGCGTGCCAGGGTGACGAGGCGCGGGCGTCGAAGCTGATCGACGAGGCGCAGCGGGATGCGATCGCACGCGGTGAGGGTTTCGTGCTCACCTTCGGCGAGCACGCTCGCGCCGTCCTCCACAACGCCTTGGGGCACTACGAAACGGCACTCGAGAACGCGCAGCGCGCGAGCGCGCAGGATGAGCTGCATGCCTCGGTCTGGTCGCTACCCGAGCTGGTCGAGGCGGCTGGCCGCGGCGGCCAGGCCGAGCTGGCGGCTGACGCGCTGGCGCGCCTGCGCCAGCGGACGCAGGTCGCCGGAACCGAATGGGCGCTCGGCATCGAGGCGCGCTGCGCAGCGCTGTTGAGCGACGACGAGCTCGCCGAGACTCTCTACCGCGAGGCGATCGAACGCCTGGGCCGCTGTCGCGTCGCCCTCGACCTCGCCCGCGCCCATCTGCTCTACGGCGAATGGTTGCGCCGGCGCGGGCGGCGCGTCGACGCGCGCGAACAGCTCCGAACCGCGCACGCGAGGTTCGTGGAAATGGGCGCGGAGGCATTCGCCGGGCGCGCCTGCCGGGAGCTCCTGGCGACAGGCGAGACGGCCCGCAAGCGGAGTACCGAGACGAGCGATGAGCTCACCCCGCACGAGGCCAGGATCGCGCGGATGGCGCGCGACGGGGCTTCCAACCAGGACATCGCGACCGAGCTGTTCGTCAGCCGCAAGACGGTCGAGTACCACCTGCACAAGGTCTTCTCAAAGCTCGGGGTCAGCACCCGCCAGCAGCTCGAATACGTCCTCCCTGGGACTTGAGCGCGCCCTCATGGGCGTGAGCGGAACCGGCGGAGACTAGGGGCTCTCTGATGCGAAACCCCTCCCCCAGCCCGCCAAGACTGTCACGACGCCTCAACCACGCAAGGAGCTCCTGATGACAGACGATTCCATGACACTGAGCTGGGAGGTCCATGTAGCGCCAGCCGAGCCGCTGTCCGCGAACGACCTGGCTCCAGGACAGAGCGTGCGGTTCTGGTCCCCGATATCGGCGACGCTGATCTTCGGCGAGCGGGATGCGGTCCTCGTCGACGCGCTGCTGACCGTCGGCCAGACACACGACCTGGTCGAGTGGATAGACGGGCACGGAAAGAACCTCACGACCGTGTACATCACGCACGGTCACGGGGATCACTGGTTCGGGTTGGGCGCGGTCCTCGATCGGTTTCCCAATGCTCGAGCGTTCGCCCTCCCCGCGGCCATAGAGCAAATGCGCAGTGGGTCCACGCCGGAGTTCGTCGAGTCATTCTGGACGCCGCGCTTCGACGGCAAACTTCCGACAGAACTAACGTCTCCCGCAGCCACTCGAACACCACACCATCGACCTCGAGGGAAACGAGCTCGTCGTGATCGAGCTCGGCCATACCGACACCGACCAGACGAGCTGCGTGCACGTCCCCGACATCGGCCTCGTCGTCGCCGGCGACGCCGCCTACAACGACGTTCACCTGTACCTCGCCGAGTCCGATCCTCAACGACGCCGCGACTGGATCGCTGCGCTCGACACCATCCAGTCCCTCCACCCGCAGTCGGTGATCGCCGGGCACCAGCGAGCCGGTCGCCACGACGGCCCCGAGATCATCGAGGAGACCCGGCGGTACATCCGCGACTTCGACCGCATCGCCGAGACCGCCAGCACAGCCCAAGACCTCTACGACCAGGTCTTCGCGCTCCATCCCGACCGCATCAACCCCGACGCGCTCTGGCTCTCGGCCCAAGCCGTGAAACCGTCGAGCTCGCAGCGGTAGTCAGGACGAGACCTCCCGATGACCGGGACGCTCGCGGCGTGAATCGCTCGATCGACATCCCCGAGTACGAGGTCCGTGAGCGCGTGCGCGTCGACCCCACGCGGACAGCGCTCGTCGTCATCGACATGCAAAACGACTTCGTCCACCAGGGCGGCGGCCTGCTCGTGCCTGACGCGGAGGCGACCATCCCCGCGATCAGAGCACTCCTCGAGCTCGCCCGAGCACACCGGATGCGCGTCGTGTACAGCCAGGACACTCACCGCGACGGTGATCTGGAGTGGCGGATCTGGCCCGAGCATGCTCGCGAGGGCAGCTGGGGCTGGGAGATCGTCGACGAGCTCGCTCCGGCGCGAGGCGATGTCGTCCTGCGCAAACTTCGCTACGACGCGTTCTACGGCACGCCCCTCGATCACCTGCTGCGTCTCTGGGCCGTCGACACGCTCGTGATCTGCGGCACCGTCGCAAACATCTGCGTGCACTACACGGCCGCGAGCGCCGCGCTGCGCTGGTACGACGTCGTAATCCCACTCGACGCGATCTCCGCGCTGGACACGTTCGACCTCGAGTCATCGCTGCGCCAGACGGCATTCCTGTTTGACGGCCGGATAACTACCGCGGCGGCGCTGATCTACGAACCGCGGGGCGACGTTACCCGGCTGACCGACAACCCCGAGCTGCTGCGATGACCGGGGGGCCCGCCGGAGCCGAGCGCGAGTTCGTATTCGCGCAGCGGGCCGGTTCCCGAGCGGCCCTTGAAGCCAGCACGGCGCAGCATCGCGATCGACCGGCTATTGCTGGCCAGGACGCTCGCGCGGACCGCCGTATGGCCTTCGTCGCTGGCGCGGTGCATGACTCCGGCGAGTAGAGCGCTCCCGAGCCCGATTCCCTGCCAGTCATCCGCGACAGTCACGGCGAGCTCGACCACACCCGGCTCACCTGGCACTTGGATGTAGCGCGCGACGGCGACTCCTCGGCCCGTGAGCGGATCGATCGCGAGTAATGCCTCACGGTCGCGGTGATCGACGTCGACCAAGCGGTCGAGCTCGCGTTCGGTCATGCGGCGTTTGGCGCTCGCGAACCGTAGGTAACGCGACCGATCGGAAAGTCGCCTGATCGCGGCCGCGAGCAATTGGCGATCGCACCACTCGAGCGGGCGGACGTCGACGGTGCGGCCGTCGCGGAGCTTCAGTCGTTCGGCTGGCTCACTGGTCATGGCTTCTTTCCGAAGCGTGACGCGGTTAGGGAGCTGTTCGCATCCGGCGTTCCCTAGTCGTGGCGTACGGATGACACCCGAGGACTCGCGCCGTCGTCACACACCACGCGATTAGGGCGCCTCGGATGCGAACACGACCCTAGTTCGCCGACAGTTCTGGTTGGACGAAGCCGCCAGGGACTATTGCTCAACGAAGAAGGAGCTCTCCATGCATCGACTAGCAGAACGACGGGTGACATATCTCTGGGTGACGATCGCGCTCGCGTTGATCGCTGGCCTCGCCATCACCCTCACCACATCACAATCCCAGGCGAGGACGGAAACGAGAACCGCCGCGGCGGTAAGGCCCACTGTGGTCTTAGTCAACGGAGCGTGGGCGAACAATGCCGCCTGGAGCGGAGTGATCGAGCGTCTGCAGACCGAGGGATACACGGTCGACGCTCCGCCGAACCCGCTGCAGAGCCTGAAGGGCGACGCTGGCACGATCGCCGACTTGCTAAAGACGATCAGAGGACCGATCGTCCTGGTAGGGCACTCCTACGGAGGCGCCGTGATCACCAACGCCGCGACGGGCAATCGCAACGTCAAGGCGCTGGTGTATGTCGACGCGTTCGCGCCGGCCAAGGGCGAGAGCGTGCTCGCGCTGGATTCGACCCAGCCCGGGTCGGCGTTGGGAGCGGGCCCGACGAACGTCTTCAACTTCGTGCCGTTCCCCGATGCCAGGAACGGTGACGCCGAGCTCTACGTCAAGCCCACGGTATTCGAGCAGGCCTTTGCCAACGGGCTCCCGGCGAAGGAAGGCGCAGTTCTCGCCGCCACCCAGTCGCCGGCGGTCTACAGCGCGCTGACGGTGCCCTCCGGGACGCCCGCGTGGAAGACGATTCCGAGCTGGTACGTGCTCGGGACGATCGACAAGGCGATCCCGCCCGCTATTCAGCTGTTCATGGCTGACCGGATACACGCCCACATCACGAGGGTCAGGGCCGGGCATCTCTCGATGGTCGCCGCTCCCGCAGTGGTGGCGAAGGTGATCACGGCGGCGGCAAAGGCAACGACCTAAGACCGGTGCGGCTTGCCTCCACGCGCCGGCGGACCAATGCAAACGGAAGTAAACGCCCCTAGAAAGGAGCACTTGATGTCAATGGATCAAAATGAAATGCACCCTCGGCCGAACATCGTTCTTGTTCACGGTGCCTGGGCGGACGGTTCCAGTTGGAGCGCGGTCATCGAGCGCCTGCAGGCCGACGGCTACCACGTGACGGCCCCCCAGTTTCCGCTGACATCGCTGGCAGATGACGTAGGCCGGCTCCGGCATGTGCTGGCCCTCCAGGACGGTCCAACCGTCATCGCCGGCCACTCCTACGGCGGCCACGTCATGACCGCTCTCGGCGCCGACGCGCCAAACGTCGTCGGGCTGGTGTACATCGCGGCGTTCGGGATCGACGAAGGGGAATCGCTCGGGGCACTGCTATCGCAGGGACCTCCGACCCCAGCGCTTGCCCACCAGTTCATCGACAGCCAAGCCTTCGTCTGGCTGACCGAGGATGACTTCGTCAACCACTTCGCGGGTGACCTTGACCCGGTCGAAGCGAAGGTGTTGTACGCGGTGCAGCAACCCTTGGCGGCGAGCGCCTTCGACGCCGTGATGACTGTCCCCGCGTGGAGTTTCCTGCCCTCGTGGTACCTGGTCTCCCAGGACGATCAGGCGCTCCCGCCTGACGTCCAGCGGATGTTTGCCAGCCGCATGAATGCAACGACTATCGAAGTCCCCTCTGGCCACCTGGCGATGGTCTCCCACCCGACGGAGGTCGGGAGGCTCACTGAGACGGCAGCCGAAGCTGCACTCGCCGCCACCGCCTCCCGCTGAACCGGGCGCCTACTTCCCGGCCGGCCTCGGCTTCGCAGCCCGGCCGGCCGGGGACCGCGCGCCCCGCCTGTCGCCGGTCGCTAACCGCATCTACGAGCGACCATTCCCAGGCGCTGGAGCCACGCGGCGTCCGCCGTTCCCACCGCTTAGCGCCGCCCCCGCGGCGAGGTTGCCCCTGAGCATGCCCTGCTGGACTTCGTCCATCAACGATCCGACCGCGGCCGGCGAGGCGGGGAGCAGAAGCGTCGTCATGTTGCCGTGCTCGCCCACAGACCGGATCGTGTCCATGTACTGAGTCAGAGCGACCAAGCGCCATCGCTTCCTTCGGGTCGATTCCACGTTCGTCAGCAAGCACAGCGAGCGACTTCTTGAGCCCCATGGCGATTGCCTCGCGTTCGGCCGCAACGCCCTCGCCGTGAAGACGCATCGACTCAGACTCCCCCTCGGCCTTCTTGATCCGCAGGGTCTTGTCGCCCTCACCTTGAGCCGTCGCCGCTTCCTGATTGCGGCGTGCCGCGTTGATGTTGTTCATCGCGTCCTTGACCCGCTGGTCTGGTTCGATGTTCGTGATCAACGCCTTGATGATCGCGTAGCCGTAGTCTGCCATCTGCGTTTGCAGCGTGTCCTGGATGTGCTTGGCGATCGTGTCCGCGTCGGCGTACGCCTCGTCGAGGTCCATCGTCGGGATGTGCGAGCGGACGACGTCGAAGGCGTAGGACTTCATCTGCACCTCGGGATCGTCAAGCTTGTAGAACGCGTCCTTCACCTTGTCCGGCTCTGCGCCGACCATGTACTGGATCGCGAGCTGGACGACCACGAACACGTTGTCCTTGGTCTTCGTCTCGATGTCCGCGTTCAACTGTTCGACCTGCAAGCTCATCCGGCCCGCCACCTTCTCGACGAACGGTGTTTTGCGCTGAAGGCCAGGGCCGGCCACGCGCACGAACTTGCCGAACCGCTCGACGATGGCACGTTCCTGTTGTTCCACAGTGAAAAAGAAAAGGGGCATGTGTGACATTCCTTTCGGGTTCAAATGCCGCTGTCCGCCGGCTGCCCATCCGAAGGCAGGGCCGGCCGAGGCGGATCCCATTTCGGCGTCCGACCGATCTATTTGGGGCGCACACTCGTCGCTGGGGACGAAACTGTCCGTGAGGTCGCCGTGCGGATTCGGCCGACGGTGCTCTGCGCGAAGTTGCTTCGCAAAAGCGGTGAAATGGCCTGACATCCAGTGTACTCCGTCTCACGGACCGTCTCGCGGAGCAAGCGCGCCGTCTCCGGGGCAGACTTTTGAGGTCCGTGCGCGCAATCGTCGCGAAGCGGAGTAAGGTGGTGAGTGAGCTGGCCCTGCGGCCGGGATTTTCCCCCCAAGCCCGATTGCAACCCGACGACGCGTTCTGCGTCACGAGGCGCGAGGCGTGGACTACTGGTTTTGACTGCGGGGCCGGTGTCTTACTCTAAAGGCGTTACCCCACCGGCCCGGTGGCCTCGTCCCAATCTACGCGCGCAGCGGGTTCTGACCCTCTTCCTTGCGCGGTTCCAACAGAGGGATGGAAAGGCGTGGAGACGATGGCGCGGACGCAATGGAATTGGGCAGCACGTCGGCGCGGCGAATTGGCCCGCGATCATGCGTCTTGGCGCGTGTCCGCGGCGATCGGATCGCAAGTGGCGTCGTGAACGCTGGTTTGAGCCCGCAGACCGAACCGCAACGGATGTCAGGAACAGACCTTACGGAGCTCGAGGAGGTCAAGGGCCTGATCGCACGCGGGATTAGGATCGGCGTGCTCACATACGACGAGATCGCAACCGCCACCGCCGCGCTCAACCTGGAGGACGTCGACGTCGAGGAGTTACACGACGCTCTTGAGCGCTGCGACGTCGAGCTGATCGAGGAGATCGATCCGGCCACTGCGGGCGTGGCAATCGAGCGCGCACCCGAGAAGCGGACTCGCCGCAAAGCTACGCTGAATCTGGAGCCGGACGCGACGACGGATGGACTGCAGTTGTTTCTGAAGGGCATCGGCAAGGTGCGGCTGCTGACGGCTCAAGAGGAGGTTGATCTCGCCAAGCGGATCGAGCGCGGCTCGTTCGAGGCCAAGCAGAAGATGGTCGAGTCGAACCTGCGGCTGGTGGTCTCGATCGCGAAGCACTATCGCAACCAGGGCCTTCCGTTTCTCGACCTGATCCAGGAGGGCACGATCGGTCTCGTCCGCGCGGCCGAGAAGTTCGACTACCGCAGGGGCTTCAAGTTCTCGACCTACTCGACTTGGTGGATCCGCCAGGCGATCGCCCGCTCGCTCGCGGACAAGGCGCGCACGATCCGGATCCCGGTCCACGTGGTCGAGAAGCTCAACCGGATCGGGCGTGCGGAGCGCAAGCTGGTGACGGGACTCGGACGCGAGCCGACCGCGGAGGAGATCGCCGAGGTCACGGGGATCGAGCCTGAGGAGGTCGAGTCGATCAAGCGCTCAGCGCAGGCGCCGATCTCGCTCGAGAAGCCCGTCGGGGACGAGGAGCAGTTCGAGTTCGGTCAGTTGATCGCCGACGAGCAAGCCGAATCCCCCTACGAGCGCGCCGTGGAGATCCTCGCCAACGACGCCCTGCGCGAGGCGCTTGAGAACCTCTCCTACCGCGAGCGACGCGTGCTCGAGTTGCGCTACGGCCTCGGTGACCAGAACCCTCGCACACTCGACGACGTCGCGCGCACGTTCAACATCACCCGCGAGCGGATCCGCCAGATCGAACACCACTCGCTCAAGAAGCTCCAAAGCCTCGACCAGACCCAGCAGCTCCGCGACGACATCGGGATCGCTTCTGGCTCTCCGGCGCGCACCCTTGAGCGCCGCACCCGAAACCCACGCTAGAACCGGGACGGATTCCCTACCTCCCACCTCCAATTTACACCAAACAGAGCGCTCTCATGAGGCCCTGATTCATGCCGCATAATCGCCCGCCGCACGACGGAACCAAATGAGCAGGAGCGGAGTTGACCAGGTCAACTCCAACGGAGGTGAGCGGATGGGCTACGTGTTGGATTTCCAGGAGATCGACCACACCCACGTCGCGGTCGTTGGCGGCAAGGGCGCACTCCTGGGGGAGCTTTCGCGGATCGAAGGCGTCCGCGTGCCGCCTGGATTGTGCGTGACGACGGACGCGTTCGAGCGGATCCTGGCGCAAGCGCCGTCGATCGACGATCGGATCGCTCGGCTCTCGCGCGTTGGAGCCGGACGACGGGGAGGCGATCCGCGCGCTGAGCGCGGAGATCCGTCGGGCCGTTGAGGGGATCGCGATCCCTGACGATGTGACGCTGGCGATTACGCGTGCGCTGGCGCGGCTCGGCGAGCAGGCGGCCTGCGCCGTTCGATCGAGCGCGACGGCGGAGGACTTGCCGGGCGCATCCTTCGCGGGCCAGTACGACTCCTACCTGAACGTCGTGGGCCCGCGGGCCGTCCTCGAGCACGTGAGCCGGTGCTGGGCCTCGCTGTTCAGCGAGCGGGCCGTGACCTACCGCCTGCGGAACGGTTTCGACCACCGCAAGGTCCAGATGGCCGTGGTCGTGCAGCAGATGGTCGTCCCGCAGGCTGCCGGGATCCTGTTCACGGCCGACCCCGTCACCTCCAGCCGGAAGGTTGCCTCGGTGGAGGCGACGCTTCGGTCTCGGTGAGGCGCTGGTCTCCGGCCTGGTGAACGCGGACACCTTCAAGGTGCGGGACGGCGAGGTCGTCGCGAGGGCGGTCGCTATCAGAGCAGGAGCAGCCGGCGCTCACGGACGCGCAGGTCGTGCGGCTCGTGCAGCTGGGCCGGCGGATCGAAGCGCATTTCGGCCATCCCGCAGGACATCGAATGGTGCCTGGCCGAGGGCGACTTCTGGATCGTCCAGAGCCGGCCGATCACGACGCTGTTCCCGATCCCCGAGGCCGCCGACCGAGAGAACCACGTGTACGTCTCAGTCGGTCATGGGCAGATGATGACCGAGGCGATGAGGCCCCTGGGAGTCTCCGTGTGGCAGCTGACGGCCATGGCGCCGATGCACGAGGCCGGTGGCAGGCTGTTCGTCGACGTCACGCGACGACTGGCTTCGCCGACGACTCGGGTGGGTCTCCTAGAGGTCATGGGGAGAGGCGATCCGCTGATCGGGGACGCGCTGCAGACCATCGTCGAACGCGGCGACTTCCTCCCCTCGCTCCCAGATCAGGATCCCGTAGACCAGGCCCCGCCCGCCCCGGGCCGCCGGTCGGGGGCGCGCCCGCTCAGATCGACACCGATCCGGCGATCGTCACCGAGCTGATCGAGCGCGACCGGGTCTCGATCGCCGCCCTGAAGCGCGACATCCAGACGAAGTCCGGGCCGGCGCTGTTCGACTTTCTGCTGGAGGCCTTCAAGGAGCACAAGCGAGTCCTCGGCGATCCGCTGAGCCATCGGGCGATCATGGCGGGCATGCAGGCCACGTGGTGGCTCAACGAGCAGCTGGAGGCGTGGCTGGGCGAGAAGAACGCGGCCGACACGCTCACGCTGTCCGCCCCCGGCAACGTCACGTCTGAGATGGGGCTGGCGCTGCTGGACGTCGCGGACGTGATTCGCCCGCATCCGCGACGTCGTGGGGTTCCTGCAACACGTCGAGGACGAGGGTGGCGAGGACGAGGCCTTCCTGGACGAGCTGGCGAAGCTCGCGGGCGGGCGGGAAGCGCAGGACAGCGATCCGGGCCTACCTCGAGAAGTACGGCATGCGCTGCGTCGGCGAGATCGACATCACCAGGCCACGATGGAGCGAGCGCCCCACCACGCTCGTGCCGCTGATCCTCGACAACATCAGGAACTTCACGCCCGGCGAGGCCGAGCGGCGCCTCGAGCAAGGGCGGCAAGCGGCCCGGAGCAAGGAACAGGAGCTGCTGGAGCGCCTGCGCGCCTTGGCGGACGGAGCGAGGAAGGCCGAGGAGGCCAAGCGGATGATCGACCGCGTCCGGACCTTCAGCGGCTACCGCGAGTACCCCAAGTACGGCATCGTCAGCCGCTACTTCGTCTACAAGCAGGCGCTGCTGGAAGAAGCCGAGCGCCTCGTGCAGGCAGACGTGCTTCGCTGACAAGGAAGACATCTTCTACCTCACCTTCCACGAGCTCCACGACGTCGTGAGCACCCGCCGAGTGGACCAGCAGCTGATCCGCCAGCGCAAGGACGCGTTTCGCTCCTACCAAGCGCTCACGCCGCCCCGCGTGCTCACCTCAGACGGCGAGGTCATCGCCGGGGCCTACCGACGCGACGATGTCCCCGCAGGCGCGCTGATCGGCCTACCGGTCTCCGCCGGGACCGTCGAAGGGCGCGCCCGCGTCATCCGAGACATCGCGCAGGCCGACATCGAAGCCGGCGACATCCTCGTCACCACCTACACCGACCCCAGCTGGACACCCCTGTTCCTCGCGATCAAAGGCCTGGTGACGGAGGTCGGGGGCCTGATGACCCACGGCGCGGTAATCGCACGCGAGTACGGCTTGCCGGCGGTCGTGGGAGTTGAGCATGCTACGAACCTGATCCGGGATGGGCAGCGGATCCGCGTGCATGGAACGGACGGATACATCGAGATCCTGGGCGACCCGGGCCAGACACGCGACGGCGCCGCGCCCCCAGAACTGCTCGACACTCCTACGACGGGCTGACAGACTAGGTACCGTGGGTGCCCACCTGCTGGTGTTCATTGGCGTCGCGGCGATTGTGATCGTGGTACCCGGCCCGGATACCGCCGTCGTGACGAAGAACGTGCTCGTCCATGGTCGTCGGGCTGCGTTCGGCACTTCTCTGGGTGTGAGTGCTGGCCTGTCGGTCTGGACGCTCGCGGCGGCGGTCGGCGTGGCATCGATGCTGCGCGCCTCCGCCGTGGCCTTCACGGTGCTGAAGCTGATCGGTGCGCTCTATCTCGTCTGGCTCGGGCTCCAAGCACTTCGCGCCGCCGGCCACGCGGACTCGGGTGCGGATTCCCCCACGGCGAATAAGCCGGCGCTGGGTGCACTCGGCGGGTTTCGACAAGGCTTCCTCAGCGATCTAGCGAACCCCAAGATCTGCTTCTTGCCTGATCGCCGCGCGGGCCGCCAAGACGCTTCAGCGCCCTCGCGTGAAGGCCGCGATGGATCGGGTCACGGGCGTCGTTCTGATCGCCCTCGGCTTACGTGTTGCGCTGGAGCGCCGCTGACCGATTCTTGGCTGGCTCTCGCACGCGATCCCATTCCAGAAGCTCTCTCAGCTGATCCGGGCTGATGTTGCCACCGCTGCAGACGAGCGCGACTCGCTGGCCCACGAGCCGTTCGCGGAGCTTGAGCACGGCGGCGAGCGGCGCCGCGCCGGCCGGCTCGACCAGGTTGCGGGTCAGCTCGATCAGATGCAACGTGGCGGTGCGAAGCTCGTCATCGGCGACGAGCACAAAGTCGTCGAGATGCTCGGCGAGGATGCGTTGCGGCAGCTCGAATGAGACGCGGGTCTGGAGCCCTTCGGCAAACGTGTGCATTTCATCCGCGACCGGCCGACGCTCCCGCCATGCGCGATAGGCGGCGGGTGCGGCCTCACTTTGCACCCCGATCACGACGATCCGCGGATCGATCGCCTTCGCGACGACGCAGGCACCGGCGGCTCCGCTGCCGCCGCCCACCGGGACGACGATCACGTCGATCGATGGCTCGCGCTCGAGCAGCTCGAGCGTCGCAGTCGCGACGCCCGCAATCAACAGCGGCTCGTTGCCCGAATGGATGTAACGTGCGCCACGCGCTGCAGCCACCTCATCGCACCGCTCGCGCGCCTCATCGAAATCCACGCCGTGTTCGATGACCGTCGCGCCCAGCGAACGCATCGAGGAGACCTTCACCGGATTGGCACCGCGCGGCACGAAGATCGTCGCCGCGATATCGAACAAGCTCGCCGCATACGCCACCGACTGCCCGTGGTTGCCGGTCGATGCGGCATACACCCCGGCCGCTCGCTGCTCGGAACCGAGACGAGCCACCAGGTTGATCCCACCCCGGATCTTGAAGGCCCCCGTCGGTAGGTGGTTCTCATGCTTGACGAACAGTTCGGTCCCCACCACCCCATCCAGAGCCGGATAGCGGCGCACCGGTGTCGGGTCGAGGTAGGGAGCGATGACCCGCTGCGCGTCGAGCACATCGCGAAGCTGCGGACCGCTGTCTGACATACCGCTATTCGAGCACATCACGCCACGCAGCGACGACCTGAGCCGTCGCCTCGCTAACGCTCCGCGCGTTCAGAGGTAGTCAGAGATGGCTCGTTCTCCTACGGGGAGGGGGGTGGCTCCGTGCGTTGGCAACCCCCGCGCCGAGGGCCCGCGACTACGCGGTCGGACACTCCCCGGGGTGTTGACCGGGGTGTCCACCGGGCGCGAGGAACGGGTGCGGACGGGACGCTTCATGGCGTCAGCACTACGAAGACCGGTTGAGGTCTTCCTACGCACCTGGAGGCAGCCATGAGCGCCACTGAAGAAGGCAAGACAAGCCGCGACGCGAGCGTCGGGCAAATCGACATGAAGCTCGAGATCCAGGTCATCCCGGTGTCCGACGTCGATCGAGCCAAGGCGTTCTATGAGCGCCTGGGTTGGAGGCTCGACGACGACGTCGCCCCGATGGACGGCCTTCGCATCGTCCAGTTCACACCCCCCGGCTCGGGCACCTCGATCACGTTCGGCGAGGGACTGACGACCGCCGCGCCCGGCTCGGCCGAGGCAGGCCTCGTCGTCTCCGACATCGAAGCGGCACACGACGAACTCGCCACCCGTGGGATCGACATCAGTGACATCTGGCACGGCCCGCCGTTCCCGGTGTTCCACCGCTCAGACCAAGACGAGAACTGGCTCGCCTGGTACGCCGCCTACATGACCGCCGAACAGGCCGGCACTGACCTGCCCACCTGACCGGTTCTTAGCCCAGCCCCGGCCGCCACGCCGACCCGTGAGCCAACAGATTGCTCGCCCACCGCACCGTCGTGCGCAGCCGCACGCTCGGGCTGGCTGCGATCTCCCTGGGGTTCCTGATGATCACCCTCGACGCGACGATCGTCAACGTCGCTCTGGGGCCGATCGGTAATGACCTCGGCGGCGCGGTGTCGACGGCACAGTGGATCGTCAACTGTTACACCCTCGCATTCGCGGCGCTACTGCTGACGGCCGGCGCGCTGGCCGACCGCCTCGGGCTACGCACCGGGTTCCTCGTCGGCCTCGCGGTCTTCGCCGTGGGCAGCGCCGCCTGCGCGGGCGCGACATCGTTGCCGGGACTCATCGTTGCGCGTGTGATCCAAGGCGCTGGTGCCGCGGCGTTGATGCCCTGCTCGCTGGCGCTCATCGCCCATATGTTTCCGGACCCCGGAGAGCGCCGTCGCGCGCTCGGCGTGTGGGGTGGCGCGTCGGGCATCGGCCTGGCCGCCGGACCGGTCCTCGGCGGCATCATCACCGCCGCCCTTGGCTGGCGCGCGATCTTCCTGGTCAATGTGCCGATCGCGGCCGTGGCCGCGGAACTCCTTCGCCGTCATGTTGCCGAGACGCCGCGCCACCGTCATCCACTCGACCTCCCTGGCCAGATCATTTCCACCGTCGCCTTGGCGGCGCTGACCGGCGGCTTCATCATCGCCGGCAGCGAGCGATGGGATGGGAGGCTCACACTCGCGTTGCTGGCCGCTGGCGTTGCGAGCACGGTGGGATTCGCCGTCGTTGAGCGCATCGTCGAGCACCCGATGATCGACCCCGTCCTGTTTCGCGAGTCCACGTTTTCGATCGCGATCGCGCTCGGGGTGATCTTCAACTTCTGCCTCTACGGCTCGATCTTCTGCCTTGCCATCGCCCTGCACCGAGGTCACGGCCTCGATCCCCTGGACACCGGACTGGCCCTGCTTCCCATGACCGTCGTCACTGGCTCGATGGCGTTTCTGAGCGGCCGCCTGGTCAGTCGCATCGGCGAATGGACCGCCATCGTCGTCGGCCTGACCGCGGGCGTCGGTGGAGCGCTGCTCATCGCCGTCGCCCCGACCGGCGGGGTAGCGCCACTGATCGTCGTCGAGCCTGCCCATCGGCGTCACCGCTGTCGCCATGCCGGCCATGACCGCGGTGGCGATGAGCCACGCGCCGCGCCAACGCGTCGGGCTGGCGTCAGGTGTCTTCAACGCCTCCCGCCAGACCGGCGGCGCCCTCGGAGTCGCCGTTCTCGGCGCCCTCCTCACCAGCAGCCACGGCGACCTCGCGCTGGACGCCGCATTCCTCGCCGCCGCGGCGGCCTACGCCGGCGGCATCGCGCTGGCGCTCACCGGATCGCGCCGGACTCGCAGCATCGTCCGCGTCCCCACAAGAACGTAGAGCGATGACCGTCGGCTGCTAGCTACCCGGCCGCCGCTGGACGGCGCCAGGCGAGCATCACTCCGTCGCCGATCGTCAGCAGGACGTTGTGCATCTGCTCGTCCTGCTGGACGCGGCGAGCGAACGCCCGGATCCCGACCGTGCCGTCCTCGGCGCTCGTGCCGAGCACCGCTCCACCGAGGAGCAGATTGTCGGCGACGAGCACACCGCGCGGGGCGAGCTTGGGGAGGACGGCATCGTAGTACGCGGGGTAGTCCGTCTTCCAGGCATCGATGTAGACGAGATCGAACGCGCCGTCCAGCCCGGAGATGGTCTCGAGCGCGTCACCCACGATCAGTTCGATCCGACTTCCGTACGGGCTGGCGTCGAAATGACGACGCGCCGTCGCCGCCCTGTCGGCGTCGACCTCGAGGGTTATCACCCGCCCGTCAGCAGGCAATGCCGCCGCCATCGTCAGCGCGCCCACGCCGGTGAACGTTCCGATCTCAAGCACGCGACGCGCGCCGCCGACGACGACAAGGGCCTCCAGCAACCTCGCCTCCAACAGCCCGCTCATCATCCCCGGCGCGCGAGCGTTGCCCTGCGTCCACGCGGCGAGCGCCGCGACGGAGCCATCGAACGGACTCGTGTGGTCCTCGGCGTATCTCGCGACGGATGACCCAACCAACTCGCTCATGAAATCCAGACTACCGGCGGCGACCGCGGATCACATGTGCGGTTACTGGCGCTCAAACTGCTTTGACGTACCGATGCGAGGGCACCGTGATCGCGCCGTCCGGACCTTCTGCCTGGTAGTCGAACGGACCCTCGTCAATCCAGCCGCACTTGGCGTAGAAGCGCCGCGCGCGCTCGTTGCCGGCGACGACGGCCAGCCACGCGGCGTCGTGCCCGCCCTGTCGTACACGTCGCTCTGCCTCGGCGAGCAGGACGCTCGCGACCCCGGAGCCTCGATGGTCCTCGCCGACGTACATCTGCTCGACCTCGTCGCCGACGACCACAACGAAACCCGCGACGGCGCCGCCGACCTCGGCGATCGTCGTGTCGGGCAGTCGCTGAGCGGCCCGGGTCCGGAAGGACGGCTCGGTGCGCGCGATTGTCAGCTCCTCAGGAACATGCCCGACGTGCCCGTCCTGCCACCCGCGGTGCCAGATCGACGCGATCGACGAAATGTCCTCGACGGTCGCGGGGCGCAGGAACACTTCGCCGCGGGGCGCCACGCACGGCACCCTATCGCCCGGCATTCAACCGCGGCCGAGTCGGGGAATCAGACGGGTGCTGGTTCGGGAGTGGGCGAGGATGACGATGCCGGTGATTGCTGCCGCGCCGCAGGCGGCACCGCCCACGGTGAGTGCAAGCCGCGGGTTGGTGGCTCCGATCGCACCGATGATCGTTGCGCCGATAGGCGTGCTGCCGACAAACGCCGTCGACCACAGCGCCGTGATCCGGCCCCGGTAGGACGGCCCGGCGAGGAGCTGGATCGTGCTGTTGCCGGTGGTCAGGAAGATGATGCTGGCGAACCCGACCACTACCAGCAGGAGCACGGCCGCGCCAACGCTGCCGGTGCTGGCCGTGGCGAACATGGCCAGCATGTACAGCACGGCGGCGCGGATCATCCGCGGGACTCCGGTCTCGGCGTGGCGCGTGGTGTAGATCCCTCCTAGCACTGAGCCCGACGCCGAATGCGCCCATCAGCGCGCTGTAGGTGGTGGCGCCGCCGGCGAGTGGTCCGCGGGCAAACAGCGGGAGGCTTACCTCGAACTCGTAGGTGAACGTCCCGATCAGCGTCATCATGCAGAGCGGGGCCAGAATCTCGGGGACCCTGCGCGCGTAGGCCAGGCCCTCGCGCAGTTGGCGAGCATGGTGCTCGACGCGAACGCCCCTGCTCAGCTGGGAGGTGTCGAGCGTGAAAAGAGCGGCCAACACGCCGGTGAAGCTGATGGCGTTGGCCACGAAGCACCAGCCGATGCCGACTCCCGCCACCAACGAGGCTGCCACCACCGGGCCGAGGGCGCGGCCGACGTTGACGAACGTGCTGTTGAGCGTGACGGCGTTTCGGATCAATCGCGGGCCGACGATCTCTGGGATGAACGCCATACGGGCCGGGTTGTCGAGCGCGGTGAGCGCTCCGAACACGAGCGCCGCCGCGAACACCATCCACAGTTCGATCGCGCCGAGCAGCACGAGCGCGCCGAGGACGAGTGACACCGCGGCCAGCGACGCCTGCGTGACGAGCAACACGGTGCGCTTGTCCGCGCGATCGACGATCAGGCCCGCGTACGGCGTGAGCAGCAGCACTGGCAGGTAGCGGGCCGCAGTGGCCAGCCCCAGCCACAGCCCCGAGTGCGTGAGCGCAAGCACGAGCAGCGCCTGCGCGACGGTCTCGGTCCAGCTTCCGACCAGGCTGACGGATTGCCCGATCACGAACCGGCGGTAGTTCGGAACAGCGAATGCTGCCAACGGACCAACGGGCGCGGGATGCGGCTCAGCGCCCACGCGACACCGCCCCTGCCTTGTCGGTCGTACGTCCGAACGCGCGTGTCAACGGGTGCGGCGCGCACGAGACCGTGGTTCGCGTCGCATCCGTGTGCTGCTCGACCCGGTATCGCCCGACCACGGCGACGCCCGCCGTGAGCAGCGCCGGCAGCAACGGCATCCACAACCGCGCGTGTGCAAGCAGCAATGCGCCGGCCAGGGCCCCGATCAGCGTCCCGCCGAGCACCATCGCCAGCCGGCGCCGCTCGATCCGCGTTCGCCGACCAGTGCGCGGCGTCGCCTGCCAGCACGGTCCAGGTGGCGGTCGCGGCCGTGGTGAAGACCGCGTGCACGCCGAGGGCGACCGCCGTTGCCGTCTGGATGCCCATCGCGAGCGCCGAGATGGCAAGCAGCACCAGCATGGCCTTCGAGCCGGGGTCACCTCCGACCGCAAGCCAGACAATCCAGAACGCGAGTTGCACGAACGCGGTGCCGAGCAGCCCGATCGTGACTCGAGCCGGCCAGAGCACGGCGGGCGCCTCGCGAGGCATCAACCTAGCGGTTGCGAAGGCCCCCGCGCCGAACGCGCATACTGCAACCGCTGCGTGCAAAGCCAAGCCGGAATCGTGCGAGCTCAACCCGACCGCGATGAACACGACGTTGCCGGTCATGAAGGCGGAGAACACCTTCCCGAGCGCGAGCCAAGCCAGCGCGTCGACGGAGCCGGCGGCCACCGCGAGCGCTGCCAGCAGCGCGTCGCGGACGCGATGAGGATCGATCGACGCGGGCAACAAGAGCATGGTCTAGAAGCTCCCACCGCACGAGCGCCGCGCCATCACGGCCAGCCCGACAGCCGGGTGGGGGCTAACCGGAAGCTTCGGTTTGGTCCGCCGCTGCCGCGACGGGCAGCGCGACGTCCAGCACGGTGCCCTCGCCGCGCGGACTGCGGACCGCGAGCGATCCGCCGAGCGCCTCGACCCGATCGCGAATCCCCGTCAGACCGCTGCCGGTCGACGGGTCCGCTCCGCCGACGCCGTTGTCGCTGACGCGCAGACGCACGAGATCGTCGTGGCGTTCGAGCGTCACCCAGGCGCGCGAAGCGCCAGCGTGTTTGGCCGCGTTGGTCAACGCTTCGGCGGCTACGTAGTAGGCGGCCACCTCGACCGGCTCGGGCAGCCGCTCCTCGCGTTCCACGACCACCTCAACGGGCACTGAGGAGCGCAGAGCCAGCGTCCGGAGCGCGGGCGCCAGCCCGCCCTGAGTGAGGATCGCGGGGTGGATCCCCTGCGCGATCTCGCGCACCTCGTCGCTGGCCTCGTTCAACTCCTGGACGGTCTCCGACAGTGCAGCCTTCAGCTCGGGCTGCTCGTCGGGTAGGCGTCGCTCGATCCTGCGCAACAGCAGCGCGAGGGAGACGAGGCGCTGTTGGACGCCGTCGTGCAGGTTTCGCTCGAACCGGCGCCGGGCCTGATCGCCGGCGACGACGACGCGCGCCCGGGAGGCCGCCAGCTCGGCCCGGCTCGAAGCGTTCGCGATCGCGATCGCGAGCAGCTCGGTGAACTCGGCCATCCGGCGTTCGGTCTCGTCGGGCAGCCGGCTATGGAGGGAGCTGGCCACGATCGTGCCCCAGAGGCTGCCGGCGACGATCACCGGGCTCGCCACCGCTGAAGGGAACGAGGCATCGGCGCCGATCCAGCGCGCCACCAGTTCCGGAGAGACTCCGCTGTAGTCGTCGATACGGGCGGTCCGCCCGTTGCGTAACACCTCCGCGGTCGCGAGACCTGGCGCGACCGGCCCGAGCGGGCCCGGCCGGTCGCCCGCGCGCGTTCCGCCGACCAGAGTCGCCGTACCGTCGGGTTCGAGGCGAATGATTCGCGCACGGTCGGCGCCGACGAGCTTGCGCGTCTCGCGGGCGACCGCGGCGAACACCTCCTCGGGCGGGCCGCCCTGGGCGATCAGCGTGGCCACGCGCCGCAGCGCCGCCTGCTCCTCGGCCAGCTTGGTGCGCGCGGTCTCTGAACTCTCCGCGCGGCTCTGTGTCGCCTCGAGGATCGCCCCGACGAAGACTCCGATAGCGATGTACATCGCTGTCACGAGGTAGTTCACCCAGTCCTGAGAGTCGAACGTTCGGTAGGGCGCGATATAGAACGAATCGATCGCTACCGCGGCGGCCAGCGCCAACGGAACGCCGAACAGAGGGCCGAGTCGCCAGGCTGCGACGCCCACCGCACCGGCGCACAGCACGCACCACACGACGACGAGCACGATCGACCCGCGCAGCGGCACCGCCACCGCCATCCCGGCGAACACAGCGGCGCCGGTGACGAACGCCGCGGCAGGCAGCGGCTATCGGAGACGCCTTCCAGCTGCGGACACGCGCGCCCACGGGCAGAGGCTAATTCACTCGGCCCGCTCCGGCGCCGGGCGAGCGAGCAGCGCCTCGATCGCATCTGCGCTCAGCTCGGCCTTGGCGATGAAGCCGACGGCCGGACTTGCCGCGATCAACTCGGCAAAGTCCTCCTGCGCATGAGTCGAGATGAGTATCACCGCATTGGCGAGTGCCCCGGGCTCGTCCGCGCGCAAGCGACACGCGACGTCTAGCCCGCTCTCCCCGCCGAGGTCGATGTCGACCAGCGCGAGATCGGGTCGCAGTTCACGGGCGAGCCGCACGGCTTCGTGGCTACCGGAGGCGATGGCCACGACGTCTATCCCGTCCTCCTGTAGCACCTCCTGGGCGGTGTGCGCGAATCGCGGGTTGTCATCGACTATCAGGCACCGTATCGCCATGCGGCACAACGATAGGAGCGGCAACCCGCGATCGGGTTGTGGCTAGCCTCAATCTTCGGCATGCGTCCGGCGGTCGGTTCGGGCGCCACCGTCGATAATCCGCGGATGACCGCCGACCTACCCGGTGTCCTGATCGCCGAGGACGACGTCCTCCTCCGCGAGGGGCTGGCGAGGCTGCTCGCGGACGAGGGGTTCGACGTAATCGACCAGGCCGGCAACGCCTCCGCGCTGCTCGCGCTGGCCCATCGTCACCGCCCGGACCTCGTGATCGTCGACATCCGCATGCCGCCGACCCATACGACGGAGGGGCTCGATGCCGCTCGCACGATCCGCGCCGAGATGCCCGAGACGGCGGTCGTCGTCCTTTCCGCTCACGCCGAGGTCGAGCAGGCGACCGACCTGCTGGCGTGCGGCGAGCGCAGTGGCTACTTGCTCAAGAGCCGCGTCACCGATGTCGACGAGTTCATCGCGACCCTGCGGCGGATCATCGGCGGCGCGGCGGTAGTCGACCCGTTCCTGATCCAGCAGCTGGTCGCCGCTCGTCGCGCCGAGGATCCGCTCGAGGATCTCTCCGCGCGCGAGCGCGAAGTCCTGGCGCTGATGGCCGAGGGCCGATCCAATGCCGGCATCGCGAGGCAGCTGTGGGTGACTGAGTCCACAGTCGAAAAGCACGTCCACAGCATCTTCATCAAGCTGCGCATCCCGGAGACGGGCGACGACCACCGGCGCGTCCTCGCGGTAGTCCGGTTCCTGCAGACCCGCTAGGGGCGATCGCCCTGCCGGCCGCCCGGGGGGTTCGGGCGAGCCACCGCGGTCAATAGTGGCTACCCCCACCCCACGATGGGCACTGCCCATCTGGTCCCAGCGGCCACGCGGCGGGAGGCTGTGGCTGTCCTCGAATGCAGCCGAAAGGAACCAGCCCATGTCCGCCACCACCACTGATCGCCAGCCCATCGTCGATGGTCGCGGTGGGACGATCCTCGGCCCGCGTAACGTCGCGATCGAGCGGCAGAACCCCGATGTCCTGATCGCGCCGGAGACCGACGCGGGCACCGTGCCGAACCTCAAGTGGCCGTTCGCGCTGTCGCACAACCGCGTGCTCTCCGGCGGGTGGGCGCGGGAGACGACGACTCGCGAGCTCGCGATCAGCACGGAGATCGCGGGGGTGAACATGCGCCTGACCCCGGGCGGGATCCGTGAGCTGCACTGGCACAAGGAGGCCGAATGGGCGTACGTGATCGCCGGTAGCTGCCGCATCAGCATCCTCGACGAGCAGGGCCGGCTGTTCCTCGACGACGTCGGCGTCGGTGACCTGTGGTACTTCCCGGCCGGGCTGCCGCACTCGATCCAGGCGCTCGATAAGGGCGTCGAGTTCCTGCTGGTGTTCGACAGCGGTGACTTCTCCGAGAACGAGACGTTCCTGATCACCGACTGGTTCAACCACACCCCGCGGGACGTCCTCGCGAAGAACTTCGGCGTGCCCGAGTCGGCGTTCGACAACCTGCCGACCGACATCGGTCACACCCGATACATGTTCGCCGGCGACGTGCCCCCCGCGATGGCCGACGACGCGCCACCCTACCCCGCGACCCAGCCACCCCAGTCCTACACGTGGCACATGCACGCCCAAGAGCCGACCAAGACCCCCGGCGGGCAGATGCGGATCACCGACTCGCGGAACTTCACGGTCTCCGAGCGGATCGCCGCGGCGCTCGTCGAGATCGAGCCCGGCGGGATGCGCGAGCTGCACTGGCACCCCAACGCCGACGAGTGGCAGTACTACCTCAAGGGGCAGGGCAGGATGACGGTGTTCGCGTCCGGCGGGAAGTCCCGGACGTTCGACTACCAGGCCGGCGACGTCGGAGCCGTCCCGTTCGCGATGGGCCACTTCATCCAGAACACCGGCGATGAAACGCTCACGTTTCTGGAGATGTTCCGCTCCGATCACTTCGCCGACGTCTCACTGGCTCAGTGGATGGGCGTGCTGCCTCCGGAGCTGGTCAAGGCCCACCTCAACCTCGACGACGACACGATCGCCGGCCTACCCCGCACCAAGCCGGGCGTCGTCGCCTAGCCCGCTCGACCTGGTGGGCGCTCCTGCGCCCACCGGGACGGCCCCCGACGAATCGCACTGACCGAAAGGCTTCCGATGTTTGTACTGGACAACCCCAAACCAGATCCCACCCGTAATTACGGCCTGGGCTTCTGGGCCGTTGCATTCGCGTTCACAGCGCTGATGGCGTTCACCACCGTGCCCACGCCGCTGTGGTCGTTGTTTGCCCGTCGCGACGGCTTTTCTTCGCTGACCATCACGGTCGCGTTCGCCGTCTATGCGGTCGCGGTCGCAATCAGCCTCGTCCTCGCCGGTCACCTCTCCGACGTGTACGGTCGCCGCCGGCTGCTGGTTCCGGCAATCGCTCTCAACGTGGTCGCCGGACTGGTGTTCGTGGCGTGGCCCGCGCTGCCCGGGCTGCTCGTCGCCCGCGTGTTGAGCGGCCTCGGAGTCGGTGCGGCGACGGCGACGGCGACCGTTTGGCTGGCGGAACTCGAAGCAAGGCGCCGGCCGGGTGCCGGCAGTCACGGAGCGCCGATCATCAGCACCGCCGCGAACCTCGGCGGACTGGGCCTCGGAGGGCTGATTGCGGGCGTGCTCGCGCAGTGGGTCGGCCACGCTCTAACCGTTCCCTTCCTCGCGTTCGTCGGCGCCCTGCTGATCGGGCTCGCTGCGATCGCCCTCGCTCCCGAGACGCGCATGGCTGCTTCGCCCCGCCCGCACTACCGTCCTCAGCGCGTATCGGTTCCGCCGCAGTCACGGGGCCGATTCTTCGCCGCGGCGACCGCAGTAGCGATCACATTCGCGGTGTTCGGGCTGATCACCTCACTCGCGCCGAGCTTTCTCGCCGGAACACTGAAGGAGCCCTCGCATGCGCTGGCCGGCGCTGTCTCATTCGCGCTGTTCGGCACCGCCGCGCTGGCGCAGACGCTGACCGGCTCGCGGTCCCCGCACCAGCTTCTCGCCGCGGCGATCCCCGCGTTGCTCGTCGGCATCGGGCTACTGACACTCGCAGTGTGGGTCCCGTCACCGAGCTTCGGGATCTTCCTCGCCGGTGATCTGGTCGCCGGCGTCGGAGCGGGACTGATGTTCAAGGGAGCGATCGAGACCGTGACGGAGATCTCGCTGCCCGAGCGCCGCGCAGAGGCGGTATCAGGGTTCTTCCTCGCCGCGTATATCGGGCTGGCCGGTCCCGTGATCGGCCTGGGGGCCCTCACCCAGATCGCATCCACGCGCGTCAGCCTGCTCGTCTTCTCCGGTCTGCTCGCGATCGGCATCTTCGCCGCGACCCCCGCCCTTCTCGGCGCTCGTGTCCATCGCACCTCCGCACACCCGCAACCTCTCACTCACTAAAGGGACTGACCATGCAGATAACTCAACTGAAAACCACGCAACTTGGCCAGACCGGCCTCGACATCACCCGCGTCGGGTTCGGCGCGTGGGCGATCGGCGGCGGAGGCTGGGAGTTCGGCTGGGGACCCCAGCAGGACGATCAGTCCATCGCAGCGATCCAGCACGCGCTCGAGCTGGGTGTCAACTGGATCGACACCGCTGCCGCGTACGGCTTCGGTCACTCCGAGGAGGTCGTGGGGCGGGCGCTGCAGGGTGTCGCTGAACGACCGTACGTGTTCACCAAAGCGTCGCTGCTGGCAGGTCCGGACCGCCGGGTCGTCCATAGCCTCAAGCGCGATTCGATCCTGCGCGAGGCGCACGCCAGCCTGGAGCGGCTGGGGGTCGACGCGATCGACCTCTACCAGATCCACTGGCCGATCCCCGAGGAGGACATCGAGGAGGGCTGGTCGGCGTTCGCCGAGCTCAAGGAACTGGGACTCGTCCGCCACATCGGCGTCTCCAACTTCGACGTCGAGCAGTTGCGGCGGATCCAGCAGATCGCCCCGGTCGAGACGCTCCAGCCGCAGTACTCATTGATCGAGCGCGATGGCGAACGGGAGATCCTGCCATTTGCAGACCGCGAGGGGATCGGCGTGATCGTCTATTCGCCGATGGCGTCGGGACTGTTGACCGGCGCGATGACCCGCCAGCGGATCGCGGCGCTTCCCGATGACGACTGGCGCAAGCAGGACGAGCGCTTCCGCGAGCCCCAGCTGTCGCACAACCTCGACCTCGTCGAGCGCCTCGGTGTCGTGGCCGACCGCCACGACACGGTCTCAGGAACGGTCGCCATCGCCTGGACGCTCCGCAACCCCGCGGTGGACGGCGCGATCGTCGGGTTCCGCTCGCCCGAGCAGGTCGACCCGCTGATCGACGCCGCGAACCTCGAGCTCTCAGAAGAAGACATCACCACGATCGAAGGAGCGCAGTGACCATGCAGTCCATCGGATTCATCGGGCTCGGAAACATGGGCGGCAACATGGCCGCCAGGTACCTCGCCGCCGGCTACACCGTTTACGGCGAGGATCGCGACCGCGCATCTGCCCAGTGGCTCGTCGACCAGGGCCTGCGCTGGGCCGCCACGCCGCGCGAGGTCGCCGAGGCGGCTGATGTCGTCCTGACCTCCCTCCCTAACGACGACATCGTCGAGTTGGTCTCCTCCGGGCCGGACGGCATCGTGGCGGGGCTAAACGAGGGGAAGCTGTGGGCGGACCTGAGCACGATCAGCCCGCGCGCAAGCCGGGAGCTCAGCAAGCGCGTACGCGAGCAAGGACGCGGAGCGCAGATGCTGGACACACCCGTGTCCGGCAGCGTTCCGCAGGTGAAGACCGGAACGCTGACGATCATGGTCGGCGGTGACGAGGACGCCTACGTCCGGATCGAGCCGGTCCTCCGTGTGCTCGGGACGCCTACCAGAGTAGGCGAGAACGGGCAGGGCCTCGTGCTCAAGCTCGCGATCAACATCAGCCTCGCGGTACAGACGCTCGCCTTCTCAGAAGGGCTGCTGCTGGCCGAGCGCGAAGGGCTCGACGTCCACCTCGCCGCGAAGGTGATGGCCGAGAGCCAGATTGGCTCGCCGATGCTCAAGTTGCGCGTGCCGCTCATCCTCGACCCACCCGACGAGGCGTGGTTCGACATCGGACTGATGCACAAGGACATCCGCCTCGCCCGCCAGGCCGGCGCCGAGCACGGAACACCTCTCCCCACCGCCGGCGTCGCCGACGAGATCCTCACCAAAGCCGAGCAGCTCGGGTACACCCACCGCGACATCGCGGCCGTCCACGACCTCCTCGCACACCTGACCCCAAACGCCGGCGCCGTCACGTCGTGAACAGTCCCAGGCTGAGGGTCCTCGTAGGACGAGCAGCGTCGATCGGTTACGTCGATCGCCGCAGCCCGCCAAGGACGATCTCATAGATGCGGCGTGCTTGCGCTTCCCAGTCGCTTGCCGGGTCGAGCTGCCAGAGGCCCGCCAGCGCGAGGATCACATCGTGAGCATCGAGGCCTACGCGCAGCGTGCCCGCGGCGATGTTTGCCTGCAACAGGCGGTCGAGAGCCGCAACGATCGCGTCATAGGTATCGGTCGAGGACAGATCGCTGCCTGGGCTGGTGGCCTTGCGCAGAGCGTCGGCGAGCCCGTGTTTGGTCACCGCGTAGTTCGCCAGCCGCTCGACCCAGTTGCGCAGCGCTTCGATCGGCGTCTCGTCCTCCAGGAGCTTGTCCGCAGCGTCTACGAGCCTGCGGACCTCGTGCTCGTATGTGGCGAGCACGAGCTCCGCTCGGGTGGGGAAGTGCCGGTACAGGGTCGCGTTCGCGACCCCGGCTCGCTTTGCGATTGCGTTTAGCGAGGCGTCCGGCGATTCGCTCAGCGCCTCGAGCGCCGCCGCCAGGATCGCGTCGCGATTGCGGCGGGCATCGCTGCGCCTCGGCTCGGATTCGGTCATTGGTACCGTCGGTTGCAAGCGGGGAACTCCCCGGTTATAGTCGAGGGCGATACGGGGACCTCCCCGGTTTTCTGCCAAATCGCTGGGCACGATGCCGCGTCCAATGTGTAGCCGACGCTACAGCTCTGACCGCGAATACGGCAGAACCAAGCCAAACAGGAGACACCGATGATCCGGACGGAGATTTCCCCGGCCGAGCAGGCGGACCGACTGGCCATCCGCGAGCTGGTCGACGCCTACGCGCACTGCGCGGACCGCCGGCTCGCCGAAGAGCAGAAGCAGCTGTTCACCGAGGACACCCACTTCGTCGTCTACATGGACCGCCAGGACCCGGAGCCCACGCAGGTCATCGACGGCCGAGAGGGCCTGACGCCGGTGTTCCAGGACCTCAACCGCTACGAGGCAACCCAGCACTTCAACGGTCAGAGCACCATCGAGCTCGACGGGGACCGAGCGACCGGCGAGAGCTACTGCATCGCCCACCACCTGTTCACCGAGGGCGGCGAGCGCAAGCTGATGCTCGCGCACATTCGATACGACGACAAGTTCGTCAAGCGCGATGGTGCCTGGCTGTTCGCGGAGCGCAACCTCTACGTCGACTGGATCGAGACGAGACCCTCGAATCCCTAGAGACGCGCTTGGCTCCTAACCGATATGCGCGACGGCGATCGGGGTGAGTGTGACGGGTCCAAGCAGGCCACTGGGGGCGGGTGCCAGCGGTGTCGGTCCGGTCCCGTGCCGCACGATCGCGTCTTCCGCGGTCGGGTCCGCGAGGAGGGCCCAGGAGCTACGACGCCGGGGCGTGTCAGCCGATTCGCTCAGCCAGGGAGACGATGATTCCCTCTGGCCCGCGAATGTAGGCCATGCGCCAGCTGTTCTCGTGCTGACCGATGCCGCCCACCAGGCCGTACCCGTCCGCAGCCAGCAGGTCGACCGTCGCCTGCAAGTCGTCGACTTCGAACGACACGTTGCGCAGCCCCAGTTCGTTGGCCATGGCGGTGGGCGACCCCGGCTCGTGTTCCGGCCAGACGAAGCTCGATAGCTCCAGCCCAGGACCTCCCCCGGGCGGCCGCAGCATCACTATGTGACTGCGGGAGCCGGGGATGCCAATGACCGTATCCACGAACTCGCCCTCTACAAACGTCCGGCCCTCGACCTCGAGGCCCAGCCCGACGAAAAACGCCGTCACCGTGTCAAGGTCCGCGACGGTGATACCGACATGGTCAAAACGTCGTATATGCGACATCAGGTACATCCTCCAGATCTCTCGGTATCGTCGGCCTCGCCGGTCGAGGCCCTCATCCGGTGAGCGGAGCCGGCCGGCGGTTCTCGACATGGAATTGCCGCGTTCCTCCCAATCGTCGCGTGGGGGGACCCCTGCGGGGATCCGGGGGCCCAGACGCACGGAGCCTGTGTTCGCCTGCGTGTCAGGTGTCGAAGCTTGTGCCTGTGCTGAGGTGCTCCCACGCGTTCAGATCCAAGCTGAGTGCATCGAGGGATTCCCGGAAGGTGCTCAGCGCGTCAGGCCCGAGGACGAGCATGAGCGGCGGATCTGAGCTGTCGACTGCCGTGATGATCGCTTGCGCCGCCTTGGCAGGATCGCCTTGCTGAGTGCCGTCCGAGGTGTCGTTCTCCTTCCGGCGGCGGCCGGCCGTGGAGGCGTAGTCGTCGACCGCGCGGCGGGATTGCGTCAGGGAGCGGCCCGAGAAGTCGGTGCGGAAAGCGCCAGGCTCGACGATCATCGCGGCGATGCCAAGCGGCCCGATCTCCTTGCGCAGCGAGGCGGTCAATGCTTCGAGCGCAGCCTTGGTCGCCGCGTAGTAGCCGGACCCCGGCGGCGAGCGTCGCGCCCCGATCGAAGAGACGTTGACGATCGTGCCGTTACGGCGAGCGCGCATGCCCGGGAGGACCGCCTTGATCATCGCGACCGGACCGAAGAAGTTCGTGGCGAACAGCGTTTGCACGTCGTCGTCTTCCGCCTCCTCGACCGCGGCACGGTACCCGTAGCCGGCATTGTTAACGAGGACATCGATCTCACCGAATCGCTCCTGGGCCTCGCGCACAGCGCGTGTGACCTGAGTGCTGTCAGTGACGTCGAGCGGAAGAGCGAGTGCGGTCTCAGGGTGGGCTTCGACCAATTCCTGGATCGAGGCTGCGTTCCGGGCAGTCGCAGCGACGGTATCGCCGCGACTCAGCGCTGCTTGCGCGAGCGCGCGACCGAGGCCGGTCGAACATCCGGTGATCAGCCAAGTCACCATGGCGTCTGACCTGTCAATGTTGGCGGATCGTGGACCTCAACGCGCCGGCTGCCTCTCGGGCCGGGCGGGGAATGGTGCCGGACCGGAGCGATACCCCGATGAATCTGCGGTCTGACTCCTCGGCGTCGTCGTAGCGGCGCCCCGCATCGTCGCCGATCTCGAAGCCGACGGGTTCGTAACCCGCCGCCCCGACCCGGATGATCGCCGGCGAGCCCTGGTCACGATGACCGAGGAGGGCCTCGTGAGGCTCCAGGCCGACCGCGCTGCCCGCGACGGGTGGCTGTCCCGCGCGATCGCCGACAAGCTCTCGCCCGCAGACCAGGACACCCCTCGAGAGTGCTGTCGAACTGCTACGCGAACTCGCGGAGAGCTAGCGCACCTGAGCCGCGGACGACGTCGTCGCTGTGAGCGAGTCCCTGATTGTCCTGGACGGAGTGCTCCGGCTCGCGGCGTGAGGTCATGGGACGACGACGATCTTGCCGCGCACGGTTCCGTTGGCCAGGCGGGCCAGGCACTCAGCTGCGCGGTCCGTCCCACTTCCGCCTCGGCCGCCAGTCCACCGGTGCCGCCGGCGACGACCAACGTGCCACCCTTTCGCAGGGGCGCGCAGCCTCCAGACCTTCGATCTAGAACTTGTCCGGTGTGTTCAGCTCGCGCCAGAACATGGGCGTCGGCCGCTCCGTGACGCCGGCCTCGGCCATCATTGGGCGAAAAGCTGTTGGCGGCGCGCCAAGGCCACGGCCTCGAGCCTCGAGTGAACGCCGAGGGCCCGCAGGACGTGTCGGACGTGGTTGCGGACGGTCTCTGGGCTCAGGTGCAGCTCCTGAGCGATCTGCCGTGTCGAGCGGCCGTGCTCGAGCATCTGCAACACCTCGGACTGGCGCGGCGTCAGCTGCGGAAGCGGTGGCAGGGGCGAGGCCTGCGCGCTCGCTCGTGACCTGGCCGAACACGCCAACCACCCGCTCCCCGCGAAGAAGCGGCACCGAACTCACCTCGACGCTCAGGCGATCGCCGTTTCCGGTCGACGACGACGAACTCGGCGTCGGTAACGGACTCGCTCCCGACGCACCTTGCGGGCGAACATCTCGATCGAGCGCTGCTTGTCCTCGGGTGCCACGATCGAGGAGAACTGGCGGCCACGGACGTCGCCGACGCGCCGGCGCGCGGCCGGATTGATCCAGCGAACGACGCCCGTGGTGTCGAGCACGTAGCTCGGTACGTTGACGAGCTCGAGCGCATCTTCGATCTCGTCGCCGTAGGGAGCCAGCCCTTCCACACGACCAAGTGTGCGGGCGCAACGGCCTACGTCAATGCGCACTCTTCGGAAGGTCTTAGCGCAATTTGACCCGAGTTGGTCATTTAGCGCGCAGTGCCGGAAGTCGACAAATGTATCAACGGGACCGTGCCGTTGGCCCCGAGTTCGCCAGCCGAACTCCGACAGCCGCGCGGGCGGGAAATCGACGTCCAGAAGGGGCGCCATGAACGCAATTGAGAAGCTACTAACCGATGCAGACCAGATCACGAGGCCACCGCGCTCGCATGCGCGGGTAAGCGTCGTCATCCCAACGTTCAACGAGGCAGCCAACCTGCCGCACGTGTTCGCGCGGCTGCCGTTCGAGCAGCTGTTCGAGGTCATCCTCGTCGACGGGCACTCGACCGACGACACGATCGAGATCGCGCGTCAGCTGTGCCCGTCCGTCCGGATCCTGCTGCAGGACGGCAAGGGCAAGGGCAACGCCCTGGCTTGCGGCTTTGCGGCCGTCCGAGGCGACATCATCGTGATGCTCGACGCCGACGGATCGACGGATCCGCAGGAGATCCCCGCTTATGTCGACGCGCTGTTCGACGGGGCGGACTTCGCCAAGGGGTCTCGATTCATGGAGGGCGGCGGTAGCGTCGACATCACGCCCCTGCGGATGCAGGGCAATCGGTTCCTCAACGGGACCGTGAACGCGCTGTTCGGCACCGGCTACAGCGACCTCTGCTACGGCTATAACGCGTTCTGGTCTGACGTGCGACCGACGATCAACGTCGACTGCGCCGGTTTCGAGGTCGAGACGCTGATCAACGTACGCGTCGCCAAGGCTGGTCTGAACGTCGCCGAGGTCCCCAGCATCGAGCACGAGCGGATCCACGGAGTCAGCAAGCTGCGTCCGTTCCGCGACGGATTCCGCGTGCTGCGGACGATCCTGGTCGAGCGTTTCGCCAGGCGCGCGGAGGCCCACCTTACCCCGGCTCCGGCAATCCGCGAGCTTGACGCGCTGAGTGCATGAACATGCGGGATCTAGCTTCGTTCGCTGGAGGCACCGGGGGGCCCGGCGACCACCGCCATGCTCCGGACTGCCGCCACGTCGAACGTGAAACGCTGGCCGCTCCGCAAGCCCGGAGCTTGTACGACCTCGACTTCGGCCAACTCGTCGTTCCAGTCGCAGACGCGATAGATGGCCTCCGTGCCGAGAAGGACGCGAGACCTGAGTTCACCGGTTTTGAGTTCGGTGGCTGCGATGACGAGGCCAAATATATGTCCATCGCGCCCGCCGCGCGCCTCACGCACGGAGCCGACCGATGAGCGCGCGCCAAAGCTCGCCTGCGGTCGGGATCGTCGTTGAGTGCGAGCTCTCGGTCGAGATTCCGGCGATCGCCGCTGAAACTGACCTCACGGCGAATGCGCATGGTGCCGACGCGGACGAGGCTGTCAGCGTAATCATCTGCGCCTACACGCTCAGGCGCTGGAATGAGCTCGTGAAAGCCGTGGCTTCGGTGGAGCAACAGACCCGGCGCCCCGGCAAGACGATCGTCGTTATCGACCACAACCCGGCGCTGCTCGAGCGAGCGCGTGAGACGTTCACGAGCGCGACCGTAATCCCGAATCGAGCGGATCGCGGCCTGTCGGGCGCTCGAAACACGGGAGTCGAGGCGGCGGGCGGAGAGATCGTCGCCTTTCTCGATGACGACGCAAGAGCGGAACCGGCGTGGCTCGCGGAGCTCCTCGGCGCATACCGCGATTCGAGCGTCGTGGGGACAGGGGGCGTCGTCGAGCCCCGCTGGAGCGCCGGCCATCCGGCCGAGTGGCTCCCGGGTGAGTTCAACTGGACGATCGGATGCAGCTACATCGGCTTGCCCACCGAGAGCGCGCCCATCCGTAATCCAATTGGGGCCAATATGTCTTTCCGCCGCGACTCGATCGTCCGAGCCGGCGGCTTCCGAGAAGGGGTCGGCAGGATCGGCGAGGTCTCATTGGGCTGTGAGGAAACCGAGCTCGCGGTCCGGATCGCCGGCGCCTCGCCCACGGCCAAGATCATGCACACGCCCGCGGCGCGCGTTGACCACCTGGTCACCCCTGCGCGGGCGCGCTGGGGCTATTTCATGATGCGCTGCTGGAACGAAGGGCGGTCGAAGGCGGCCGTGGTCCACCACGTCGGAGCAAGCGCCGGGCTCGCCAGCGAGCGAAGCTATGTCTTGCGCACTCTGCCGCGTGGCGTCGTGCGAGGGCTCGGCGTTGCCGCCCGCGGCGACCTTTGGGGAGCAGTCCGTGCGACGGCGATCGTCGCGGGCCTCTCGGCGACCGTCGCCGGTTATCTGTGCGGGAAGGCGCTCCGCAACGGCGGCAGCTCGTCAGCGGACGCGGGCGCCCGGCGTAAAGATGCCCTTGCGTCCGAGCCAATTCCGGTACTTCTCTACCACCGCATCGGCGGGGCGGACGACGATGACTTTGCGGTCACGCCGGAGCAGTTCAGCGAACACGTGCGGCTGATCGCGGCGAGCGGCAGAACGCCGGTGACGATCGGCGAGCTCGCCGACGGCATCTACGGCAGGCGCGCGCTGCCCGCCCACCCCGTCGCCGTGACGATCGACGATGCCTATGAGGACACGCCGCGCGCCGTTGCTGAGTCACTCGCGAACGACCTGTCGGTGACCGTCTATGTCACCACCGGCACGCTCGACCGTCCAGGCATGCTCTCGACCTCGCAGCTCCGCGCCCTCGCCGCGATGGGACCGAAGGTCGAGCTTGGCGCTCACACGGAGTCGCATCCGCGCCTGGACACGCTCGCGCCGGCCGATGTCCGGCAAGAGCTCGTCTCGAGCAAACGCTCCATGGAGCGGGTCGTGAACCGCACCGTCGACACATTCGCCTACCCGCACGGCTCGTATGACGAAGCCGTGCGGGCAGCGGTTATTGACGCCGGGTATCGCTCCGCGGCGGCAGTCAAGAACGCGATTTCCCATCCCGGCGACGATCCGTGGGCGATCGCGCGCTACACGGTCACGAGCGCCACGACGCCGGAGCACCTCGCGGACATCCTCGAAGGACACGGCGCGCCGCTCGCGTGGCGGCGCGAGCGACGGCGGACCTGGGCGGCGCGGACGGCCCGCAAGCTCCGCCGACGGATCGCGCCGGTGGGCAGATGAGCCGCCACCGCAACACCAGATCCGCTCGAGTGGCATCCCGGGTGCTCGGCACCCCGACTGCCGTCCGTGCGGTCGACCTCGACCAGCCGATCGGCGACATCGTCCTCCCGCGTTCGACGAGCGGACAGCCCTATGCCTCGCTGCTGGTCGTCCCGAGGCTGCACCGGTGCCCGCTCGGCACGCTCACGCTCGATCTGCCCGATCCCAGCGGCGTCCCTGGTGAACTTCTTTCCTCAGCGATCTGGGAAGGCATGGCGGAGCAGATCGAGGCCCATCTCGACGCCGACGGTATCGGCTTCCCCAACGGGGCGGAGAGCCCGGCGCCGGCGGGCGCGCAATGTCACCTCGCTTCGGTGCGGACCGGGCCGCTGGCCTCGGTAGTCGTCAACACGTGCGCGGACGTAGACGCCACCCTGCGGTGTCTGGCCGCCGTCCTAGCCCTGCCGTACGAGCCGTTCGAGGTCATCGTCGTCGACAACCGTCCGGCGGGCTCCAGGGTGCGGACTGCCGTGAGCGAGCGGTTTCGCGACGACCGACGCGTGCGCGTCGTCGATGAAACGCGCCCCGGCTTGGCCACGGCACGGAACGCAGGCCTGCGAGAGGCCGAGGGCGAGATTATCGCCGTGATCGACGACGACGTCGTCGTCGATCCGGACTGGCTCGGTCGCGCCGTGCGACGTTTCCAGGACGAGCCCAGTGTCGCCTGTGTCACGGGACTGATCCTCCCGGCGGAGCTCGAGACCCGCGAGCAGGTGCTGATCGAGCGTTTTGCCGCGTTCGGCAAGGGCTTCTCACGCCGGACTTTCTCGCTCGATCGCGCGCCCGAAGGCGACCTGCTGTTCCCGTATGCGAGCGGAAGCTTCGGCTCCGGCGCCAACACCGTCCTGCGTGCGCGAGCGGCCGACCTGCTCGGAGGCTACGAAGAGACTCTCGGCACGGGGACGCCGGCGCGTGGGGGCGAGGACCTCGACCTCTTCATCAGGCTGCTGCTGGCGGGCGAGGAGATCGCCTACGAACCTTCGGCGCTCGTCTGGCACCGGCATCCGAGTGGGGCGGCCGCGGCGCGGCGCCAGGCCGTCAATTACGGCATCGGGCTATCGGCAATGCTCACCCACCGGTGGCTCGCCGGCGACGACCGGGCGCGGATGCTGCGCGCCGTGCCGGCAGGGTTCGCCTACCTCAGAGACGCGGACTCGCGGCGCAATCGAGCGCGCGGAGCGGACTTTCCGGGCTCGCTGAGACGATGGGAGGCTCTGGGGCTCGCGGCCGGGCCTCTGGCCTACCTGAACAGCCGCGCGAGCGCGAGACGGGCCCGCACCACGTTCACCCCTACCTGGGTGGGCGAGGTCGATCTCGTCGACGCGCCCGTGGATCACGCGATTCCGCGCCGTGACGGCACGCGCTACGGCGCGGCCCGGCTGCTGGTGAGGAACGCTGGAGAGCCGCTTGCGCTCCTGGACGTCCAGCTCACCACGGGCACATTGAGAGCGTCCCGGATGCAAGAGGCGGTGGCGGAGCGTTTGGCGGTCGTGCCCCAGCCGGCCGATCCCAGCAGCCACCGCCGGACCGGCGACGACGGCTCGTCGCGGTCGACCACGGACATCAGCGTCGTCGTGTGCACGCGTGACCGTCCCGAGTCGCTACGGGCAACCTTGAGGTCCGTGCTGAAGGCCGAGCCGGCGCCCTTCGAAGTGCTGGTCATCGACAACGCTCCGAGCGGCGACGACACCCGAGCACTGGTCGCCGAGCTCGCCGATGAGCGTCTGCGCTACGTCATCGAGCCCGTGCCAGGCCTCTCTCGTGCCCGTAACCGCGGGATCGCGGAGGCACGTGGTGCGATCATCGCCTTTACCGACGACGATGTCGTGGTCGACCGGGCGTGGCTGAGCGGATTCGAGCGAGGCTTCGCGAGGGCTCCCGAGGTCGCCCTGGTCACCGGGCTCGTGGCGACCGCCGAACTCGAGACCGAGGCGCAGCAGATGTTCGAGTCGAGCGTCGCCTGGAGTACGAGTTGCGCCGCCCGGGTGTGGGACCTATCCGCCCCGCCGGCGGGCGACGCCCTTTTCCCGTACACCGCCGGGCAGCTCGGGACCGGCGCCAATTTCGCCCTGAAGCGGGAGTGTGCGGGCGCGCTCGGGCCGTTCGACGAGGCGCTCGGCGCCGGCACCCCAACCGGCGGCGGTGAGGACCTCGACATGTTCCTGCGCGTGTTGCTTTGCGGCTTCAAGGTGGCGTACGAGCCGACCGCGTTGGTCTGGCACCGGCATCGTCGAGAGGCCGAGGCGCTTCGCGGCCAGATGTTCAGTTACGGCGCCGGCCTGTCGGCGTACGCCTGTAAGCAGCTGACCACCCCGCAGACTCGCGGCGACGTCGCCCGGCGGGTACCACGGGCGCTGTTGCGGGCTGGCCGACTCGCGGGTCGGGGCCGGCTCGGTGGTCCTCCGCACCGCGCGATGTTGAGAGCCCAGCTGCTGGGCTACGCGTACGGTCCGATCCTCTACCGGCGCAGTCGTCGAGCCGTCCGCCGGCGTGAGTGCGTGGAGGCTGCGTGATGACCGAGCTGCTAGCGCCACCCCGGTGGTCCCGGTCACGCGGTTCGATGGTGACATGCGCGCGCCGGCGCCATTCCTCCCGCCCTGTTGAGGCTCCCGCGACCTCACCGGCAGGCTGCGGACAAGCAGTCCTGACGGGCCTGTTCGTGGTCTCGCTCGCGACATTTGCATGTGCTCGCGTTGCGGACGCGCCGAACCTCGCCCTCGCTGGCGCGCTTGGCGCGCTGTTCCTGGGTGTCGGAACCGCTCCACTGCAGCGTTCGCGGGACGTCTCCCTCTCATTCCGGCTGGCCGTCGCCGGCATGGTCGGCCTTTCAACCGCGCTGTTGCTGGGGGCCGTGATGGTTCTCGCACCGCTGTGGCACCCAGAGCTCGCTGCGATCGTCGTACTGGCGGTCGCGAGCGCGGTTCACGCCAGCGCGGCCCCGGCTGCGCTCGCAGATTTGCGGCGGTCGCTTGCGCATCGCGAGCGCGGCAAGGTCGTGCGGACGCTCGCGGGAAGCCCAACCTTTTGGTGCACGCTCGGCGGCACCGCGTTGTGGCTCGGCTCCGCGATTCTGAGCCCGCAGATCGTCCCCGGGATTGGGGGGTTCCTACCGCGCATCACGCCGCTCTGGTATGCCGGGCTCGTGCTCGTGCTCGTGGCGATCGCGTTCGCCCGGCGAGAGCGACATGAGGCATTCGTCGCGGGCGCAGTGACCTCGCTCGCGCTTGCGTTCACGCTGACTCCGGCGTTGTTGTACGGCATGCCGCGATCCCAGTCGGCCGCCAAACACATGGAGCTGGTGAGCTTCATCCTCAAGACGCATCACCTGGCGGTCGGCGATGGCATCTACGCGGCCTACTCCGCATTCTTCTCTGCGGTGGCGTGGCTTTGCCAGCTGGCGCACGTCTCGGATCCCACCGGCCTGGCCACGTTCTGGCCCGCGCTGATGGCCGTGATTCTGCTCGTCGAGCTGCGGTTCATGTTCGGTCAGCTGATCGACGGCCGATATCGGCGCTGGGCCGCGATCACCCTCGTGTTGCTCGTCAACGCGATCGGGGCCGACTACTTCTCGCCGCAGTCTGTCGGTTTTGTGCTCGGGCTTGGCATTGTCGCGCTAGCGGTCGCGCCAGGGGACGGCATCGACCGTCGCCTCGCCGGCGTCGTGCTGGTCGCTGCGAGCTGCGCGATCGCGATCACACACGAGCTGAGCCCCTTCATCATCGGCGGGGTCCTCGTCGTGCTCGGGGCCTTCAGCTGCGCCCGACCGCGGTGGGTCGGGGTCGTGGTCCTCGCCCCCGCCGGTGCGTGGGCACTGGCCAACTATCACGTCCTCGGCGGCTATTTCTCGCTGGCGAGCCTCGGGGACGTCTCCAACTTCGCCCCCCCGAGCACGTCCACGGCGCCCGGGCTGAGCCGGGACCCGATCGTCGGCGCAAGCTCCCACGCACTGCTGCTCGGAATGCTCGTGTTGATCGTGGGGGCGCTCGTTGCCGTCGCTCGTCATCGGCGTGAACGCTGGGCCTGGGCCTATCTGATCTGCGCCGGGGTCGGCCTCCTGTTCGTGGCCGTGAATCCCTACGGGAACGAGGGCATCTTCCGCGCGTCGCTGTTCGGGATCCCCTGGCTGGCGGTTCTGGCCGTCCACGCCTTCCGCTCGCCGAGCCGGCGACTCGGATCGATTGCCTGGATGGGGCTGACCGTCGCGCTCCTGTCCACGTTCCTCGTCGCGTCGTTCGGGATGGACGCGACCAACGTCATGCGCTCGACCGATCTGCAGGCGCTGCGCACGTTCGAACGGGAGGCGCCCGCCGACAGCTATCTGCTCAACATCGGGTTTGGCGATCTACCCAGCCTCCCGCCGAATATCGGCTCGTCGACGGCCCAGATCACCTACGCCGAGCTCAACGACACCGCCATGCAGGCGAGCGGGCGACCGGTCGCCTCCGATCTGGTCGCGTTGCTCGAGCGCTACGAGCAGAAGGCCGGTGGGGCGAGCGCGCTGGAGAGCGGGCGGTTGTATGCGATCTGGTCACCGGTCGAGTCCTACTACGGCCAGGAGTACGGGCTCGAGCGTCCGAGCCAGAGCGTCCGCTGGCGCGAACTACTTCTCGCGAGCCCGTCGTGGAAGGTGGTGTATGCCAGCCATGGCACATATCTGTTCCAAGCCGTGGCGGCACCCGCCGCCGGAAGCAAGCAATGAGCGTCGCACTCGCGCGCGACGAGCGCGCCACCATGCCGGCCGCCGAGGCTGCCGCGCCGGAACGGGCACCTCGTGACCGGCCCGAGGACGACGCCGCGTCGGCGGCCGTTCGGGGACTGTTCGGCCGCGATTCGGCGTACCTCGTTCTGTGGGCGGCGCAGCTGGGAGCCGCGGCGCTGTTCACACCGGTAGCGACCCGCCTTCTCGGACCCTCCCGCTTCGGTCTGGTGGCGTCGTTGATCGCGGTGATGCAGGTGCTCGTCGCAGTGGCGGGCTTCGGGCTCCAGTCAGCGGTGCAGCGCCGTTATGCGCGCTCGGGCGAGCGGGACGCGCGCCGGCTGATCACGCTGGCGATCGCTACCTCGGCCTTGGTCTTCCTGATCGCGGAAGCCACCGGGCCCCGCTGGGCGGCCGCCCTCGGCCTTGGGCAGTATCCGACGGCGGTGCGCTTCGCGGTCACCTGGGCGTCGCTGACGGCGATCAGCAACGCGGCGCTCGGTTTGCTACGCAGTCGCGATCAGCTCGGACGGTTCGCGACCGTCAGCCTCCTACAGTCCGTCGTGGCCGAGGCCCTGAGCCTGCTACTGCTCGTGGCAGTGCGCCGATCCGCGTCGGAATACCTACTCGGCCAACTGATCGCTCAGGCGCTCGCGGTGGCGGTCGCCGTCGCCTTCACCCGCCCGCTGCCGCTCGGGCGGCGCCATTTACAGATGGTCACTGACTCGCTGCGGTACTCGACCCCGATCGTCGCCGGAGCGCTGGCTGCGTTCGTACTCGAGGCTTCGGACAGGCTCGTGCTCCAGCACTATCTCGGGTCCGCGGCCGTCGCCCGCTATGCGGTGGCGTACAACATCGGCGCGATCCCGATCCTGCTTCTCGGCGTGCTCGACACGGTCTGGATGCCGCGGGTGTTTGCGCTGAGCGACGCACGAGTGCGCGACGCGGTGCTCACGCGCAGTCGCGACGCCCTGTACGCGCTGCTGATCCCGGTCATCGCCGGTCTGGCGATCGGCGGTCCGGTTCTGCTGCATCTCTGGGCGCCGGCGAGCTACCGCCCGGACGGGCTCATGTTCGTCCTGGTTCTTGTGGCCGCGAGTGCGATCCCGGTCGCCGGAGCGATATCCCACACCCGTCTGTTGCTTGCGGAGGGTCGGACGGCCGCGATCGCCGCTGGGACGCTGATCGCCGCCAGCACGAATCTCGCCCTGAACATCGCGCTGGTGCCTCGATTCGGTATCGAGGGATCGGCACTGGCGACGCTGCTCGGTTACTGCGCTCTCCAACTGACGCTGGCGGTCGCAGCTCGGCGCGTGCGGCGGCTGCAGCCGACGGGACGTGCCCTGCGGATCGAAGTCCTCGCGGCGGTGCTGCTGGCCTTCGCCGCGGCGGCCGTTCCCGCGACACTTCCGCTGCTCGGCGCTCGACTTGTCGTCGGACTGGGGTGCCTCGCCATCCTGGCGGGCATGATCGCGACACTGTCCGGCGCGCTCGCCGTGTACCGGACGGATTGGCTGTCCCGATGGATGCGGTCCACCGTTCTCAGGATGCCGGCCTGATGTCGTCAGTAGCGGCACTGATACTCGCTCACGACGACCCCCCCATGGTCCGGCGACTGATCGCGGCGCTCGACGGCGTCGACATCTTCCTGCACTGCGATAGCAAGGCGCCGGCGGCAGTAGTGGCCGAGATGACCGCGGGCGCCGGGCCGCGCGTGCGGCTGATCCCCCGGCACAGGACGGCCTGGGCCAGCTGGTCGCTGGTGGAGGCGGAGCTGGCCGGGCTCCGGATGGCGCTCGAGCACAGTGCGGCCGAGCATTTGATCGTGCTCTCAGGCAGCTGCTATCCGCTGGTCAGCGTCGCCGAACTGAAAGACGAACTCTCGGACTGGCGCGGTCTCTCTCGCCTGCCGCTGACACCGATTCCAAACTGTCGCTGGGACACCCCGCGTAATCCAGACGGGGGCATGTGGCGATTCCGCCGCCGCTTCGTCACCTTCCGCGGTCAGACTGTGTTTGTCGGCGGCGTCCCGCTTCGGACCCGGCGTCGAGCTATCCCTACCGAGCTTAGCCTGCACGCCTCCGGTCAATGGAAGATCTATGCCCGAGCACACGCCGCGGCGTGGCTGCGCGTCCTCAGCGATCGACCGGAGCTTCGAGCCTTCTGGCGGACGACGCTCGTGCCGGACGAAGCGTGCGCCGCGTCGATACTGCGCAGCCCGAAACTTACGGGCCCGATCGCGGACGAGCTCCGCGACGACCTACCTTGGTACGTCGAATGGACAGACGCCGGCCCAGCCGATCATCCGGGTGCTCTTCGAGAGCGCGATTTCGCCGCGCTGTGCGCTGCCCGGCGAGCGCTCCGGCGTTCGCCTGACCGGTGCTCGATCGGCGCCGCGGATCGCGACGCCTACCGCAAGCTGTTCGCCCGCAAGCTGTCATCGCGCGAGGCGCGGCTGCTCGACCGCATCGATGAGGAGCTCAGGACATGACCCCCGCCGGGCCGCGAACTCCCGTCGCTCGCGACGCTCGCCTGACGCCAGGCTTTCTGCCGGCGTCCGCATTCGCTCACCTCGGGGCGACGGCGCTCGCGGTCCTCGATCTCGAGCGCCCCGACCAAGCCGCGCTCCTCGGTGCAGGAGACGGCGAGCAGCGTGACGCGCTCGTGCTCGTGCGCCTTCACGGCGACCCGCTCGGCATCTTGCACGTCGCCGATGAGCGAACCGTGGGTAGGAGCAGCGAACTCGTCCCACTCGCCCACGAGCAGCTCGGCGATCGCATCAGCGCTCACCAGCAGCGGTTCGCCTGCCATGTCGGCGACGCTCACTGCGACGGCGATGTCGACCCCGGGGTTCCGGGCAGCGTTGCGGTGATCATCGCGACGATCGGCCGGATCGACACCCTTGATCGGTGCCTGAGCTCGCTCTCTCGGCTCTCCCGCGACCGCGTCGAGATCGTCGTGGTCGACAATCGGCCGCAGGAGCGCACGCGCGAACTCGTCGTCGGCTGGACCGCGCGTGATCCTCGGATCCGTTACGTGAGCGAGCCGCGCCCGGGCGTGTCCGTCGCCCGGAACCGAGGCATCGCAGAAACCCAGGCTGATTTCGTCGCCTTCACCGACGACGACGTGATTGTCGACGACGGCTGGCTGCATTGGCTGATCGCGCCGTTTGCCGATCCGGAGGTCACCGTCGCGACCGGGTTGGTGCTGCCGCTCAAGTTGGAGACGGCCGCGCAGAAGCGATTTGAGCAGTACAGCGGATTCGGCAAGGGGTACGAGCGTCGCTCGTACGACATGCGTTCCAAGCGTGCTGAGGGCCGGTTTCTCTATCCCTACTGGGGCGGCATGTTCGGCTCGGGGAACAGCATGGCGTTCCGGCGCGCCGAGCTGCTCGCTGCGGGCGGGTTCGACCCGGCACTCGGGGCGGGAAGCATCGCGCAGGCGGGTGAGGACATCGATGCGATGAGCAGCGCGATCCTGCGGGGCGGGCGCCTGGTGTACGAGCCGCGGTCCCTGTGCTGGCACGAGCACCGCCGCGAGGAGGCAGCCCTGCGGAGTCAGCTGTTCAACTACGGCGCCGGCTTCACCGCGACGCTGACGAAAGCGATGACGCACGATCGCCGGTTCGCACGCGCGGTCGTCCGCTCGATCCCTGTCGTCTGGCGCCTCCACCGCGGCCGCAAGCCACGAGCAGCGCAACCGGAAGGCTCGCTGCCGGCCCAGCTTGGCGGCATCGAGCGTCGGGGCATGCTGCGTGGTCCGGCCCTATACGCCAGGTCCGTGCGGTCGACCCGGCGGCTCGGTCTGAGGCACGTGATCCACGGTAGCTAGCTGACCTGCCCATAGACGTTGTGAACGTCTGAGAAGACGCCCGGGCCTCTCCTGAGGCTGTGGGTCTGCTCAAGGACTCACGGCTCAAAGGAGGGCCCGGATGATCGTGCACGGTAATGCCAAGCTCGGACCGGCGGGGCGGCTGGCGCTGGACAAGTTTGCGTTCGGGCTCAACGGCGTCTCGTCGTGGCCGAGCCGCGAGGCATTCGTCAACCCGCTCATCCGGCTTGCAGAATTCATGCTCGGGATGGCGGCGCGCCTGGCGTTCGCGGAGGGATGGCGGCCCAACCTCGACGTCCGCCTAGCGGTCGCGCTCCCCGTGCTGCTCTGTCCTCTCGGTGGTCTGCTTCTACCTCGTCCACGAGCTCATGATCGTCAAATGCTGCCCCTTACATCTCCGGGCCGGCTCCGGTCGTCGTCGATCTTGTGGCCCGCGATGCTGGCTGCCGTCGTCCATCACCTGGTCGAGTCGCCCTGCCAGCGGCGGCTTCGGCCGGGAGGTCGTGTCGAGGCGCGTGCGCGGCTGATCCGCGGTGGGCGCCGAGGCCCGGCGGCGGTCTAACCGGCTCAGCTATAGACGCGTACCCAGTCGACCAGCATCTTCGCCGGAAACGTCGTGGTCGCGTTCGGCGATCCCGGCCAGCCCCCGCCGACCGCGAGGTTCAGGATCAGGAAGAAGGGCTTGTTGAACACCCACTGCTGGGTCGGAGAGAGCGACTTGGGCGTGTAGGTGGCGTATGCGGCCCCGTCGAGCGTGAAGACGAGCTTGTTCGGGCTCCAGGTGACGCCATAGAGGTGGAATCCGCCGGCCAGCGAGACGTGGGAGTGCTTGGCGGTTGTTATCCCATAGCCGTTGGCTACTCCCGACTGTGGCCCGTGAATGCTCCCGTAGATCGTGAACGGGTCGTTTCCGAGGTTCTCCATCATGTCGATCTCACCGCACTGCGGCCACCCGACGGAGTCGGTGTCGCTGCCGACGGCCCAGAACGCCGGCCACAGGCCCTGCCCCTGCGGTATCTCGATTCGGGCTTCGAGCGTTCCGTACCTGGCCTGGAACAACCCCTTCGTCTGGATCGCGCCGGACGTGTAGTTGCGTGTCACTCCGTCGCTGCCGGTGTAGCTGCCGCTGAGTGCTGTGATCACCAGGTGGCCCGCACCGTCGACGGCGAGATTATTCGAGTTGCTCGTGTAGTACTGGAGTTCGTCGTTGCCAAATCCGCCGCCTCCGTAGATCACGTTCCACTTCGACGGCTTGGGGGATCCGCCTGTCGATCCGTTGAATTCGTCGCTCCAGGTGAGAGCCGGCGCCGGCACGCTGGTGGCCCGCGGCCCATGCTTCAGCACTCGGCGGCGGCGCGGTCGCCGTTTGGCGGCGTCGCGCTTGGCTGCCTTGTTCGTATGCGGGGACCGAGGTGCGCGGGCCGCGGCCGTCTGAACATTCCACACCGTGGAGGCCGCGAGGAGCGTCGCGATCAAAGCCAGCACACTGTTGCGGCACCTATCCATGCGTCATCGATCGGCGGGATCGGCGGCGCAACGCCAGCGGCATGAACGGTCTGCGGACGCATGTTCGTACCGGCGTCACTTGGAGTAAACGCGGACCCAGTCGACCAGCATCGCCGCGGGGAAGTGCGTCGTAGCGTCGGGCGGCCCGGGGAAGTTCCCGCCCACGGCCAGGTTCAGGATCAGGTAGAACGGCTTGTCGAACGCCCACTGACCGCCGGCTGGCAACGAGGCCGGCGTGCGCGTCGCGTATGGGACACCGTCCAGCGTGAACACGATCTTCCCCGGACCCCAATCGATGCCGAAGACGTGAAAGTCCGCTGCCAGCGACCTCGCCGAGCGCGCCGCAGCGACCAAGTTGTACCCATTTGCCCGCCCCGGCGCCGGTCCGTGGAGCGTGCCATAGACTTTGAACGGGTCGCTGGCGATGTTCTCCATCAAATCGATCTCACCGGACGCCGGCCAGCCCACGCGATTGAAGTCGGCTCCAATCGCCCAGAAAGCGGGCCACAAGCCGGCCCCGGAGGGCAGCTTGATCCTCGCCTGGATCCAGCCGTAGGTGGTCTCGAACCGCCCGGCGGTCTGAATTAGAGCTGAGGTGTAGTGCCTGGTCACTCCGTCGCTGCCGGTATAGAACTCGCGGCGGGCCGTGATCGCGAGGTGACCGGCGCCGTCCAGTGATGCGTTGCTGGGACGGGCTGTGTAGTACTGAAGCTCCCGGTTGCCCCACCCGTTGCCGCCGGTCTCGAATTGCCAGTTCGCCGGGTCCGGCGTGGAGCCACGGGGTCCGTTGAACTCGTCGGCCCAGACCAGCCTGTAGCCCGCCGGCGGGCTCAACCCTGCGCCTTGCGCAGCGATGGGCTGAGTCCCGTGGCTGCCCCTCGAACCGACATCGAGGAGCCAGGCGGCGACAGCGAGACAGACGACTACGATCGCGGCCGCCACGGCCACTCGCGCCCTCGCCGAGGTGCGTCTCATAGGGCTCCCGAGCGCGAAGCCGCCCCCGTCGCCGTCAAAGCAAGATCCGTCCTGCCCATCGCCAATGAGTCGAAGCCCAGATCAGCCTCGGGGGCATCGCGTCAATGTACTTGTGATGGCCCGCGCACCGAACGCGGCACGACGCGCGTCCGCCATGGGCATAGTGCGGCGATGCGGTCAGGAGACGCGCAGGGCTGTGAGCCGGCACGCCGATCGGCTGGCAATATGCCAGCTTCGACGACAACGCCTCCTGGATACCGAGGCCGTCTACCGCGTATGTGACCGGGCCGACGCGTTCGTCGAGGTCGAGGTCGTCGTCGCGCCCAGCTTGCAGCCTGCGGAGTCGTTCCGGTTCACGCGCTCGACGCGAACCCCTCGGCAGAGATCTACTGCCCGAGCATGATTGGGCCGATCGGCTGGCTCGAGGCCGCGGCGGTCGGGCAATAGGTGGCGGTCAGGCTAGACGAGGCACTTTCGCCGGTCGCGCGCCGTCGCTTCCCCAGGCCTGAGCAGCGCCGGTCGGGGAGCCCGGTGCTCAGGCGGCCTTGGACGCGTGAGGGAAGCCCGTCGCGGGTTCGGTGCCGGTCAGCTCACCATGTAGGTGCCGGGCCACACGCCGTGCGTCGCGGCCGATGACGCCCATGCACGGCGCGTAGCCGAGAAAGCGCAACCCCGGGCGCACGGGGATTCCCCGGTGCTGGAAGGGGAGGCCGGCTTCGTCAAGCACGCCGAGATGGCCCACCAGAGGCTCCAGACCGGTGGTGTACCCGGTGGCCGCGATGAGCGCATCCGGCCTGAGGGTGGTCCCGTCCGTGAGCCGCACGCCGCCGGCGTTCACGGCGCGCACTCCCGGTACGATCGCGAAGTCGCCGGCCTTAATCGCCGCGATGACGTCCCGGCTCACGATCGTCGGGGCCGATCCTTCGTGCAGCCGGGTGAAGATGCCCACGTCCGGGACTGTCAGCCCCCAATGGCTGAGATCACCGACGGTCAGCCGCTGCACAAGCCGCCCGGCGGGATCCGCGATCCGGGTCGGCAGCCTAAACAGGGCCGCCGCGAGCAGGTCGGTGGGCAGTCCGCGGGACATTTTTAGGAGCAGGTTGGGCGGCGTGCGCACCGCGAGCCGGACGCGGCGCGCCCCGCCCTGCGCCAGGTCCCGAGCGATGTCCAGACCCGAGCAGCCGCCGCCGACGACCAGAACGTCGCGATCACGGAACTCCTCCGGGTTGCGATATTCGAAGGAGTGCAGGAGGCGCCCGGGAAACTGGTCCCGTCCGGGCCAGGCCGGGATCCAGGGCGTGTGCTGGTGCCCGATCGCGACGATGACCTGCCGCGCTATCAGCGGTTCCGCGGTGGTGGACAGCAGCCAGCCGTCCGGGCACGGATCGATGCGGTCGACCTGAACGCCGAACCGCACCTTCAGGTCGTGCCGCGCGGCGAAGGACTCCAGGTAGTGGACCGCGTGGTCACGCTTGGGGAAGAACGGGACGCCCGCCTCGAAGTGGTCCTCGGGCCTGAGCTTCGAGTTCCAGCGGCACGTGTTCAATCGCAGCCGGTCGTATCGCGCCCGCCAGGAGGGCGCGACCACATGGCTCCGCTCGATGACGTGCGCGGGCACGCCGAGCCTACGAAGCTCGGCGGCGGCCGCCAGACCGGCCGGACCGGCGCCGATGATCAGCACCGGCTCGGTCTTCTTGGTCTGCTGCTTGTCTCGCTCCCAAGCCGCTCGGGCTAGCACAACATCGCCTGCCCCGAAGGCGTCCCGTGGTTCCGTAAGCACGGTATCGGCGTGTCCGCCAGACAGCATGTCCGGACGAGGCGGGCACGAACGCGGACAGGAGCATGGCGCATAAATGCCATCTGATGATCGTCGAGTATCGGCTCTGGAGAACATGGTTGCAGGCAACGGGAGGTCCGGGCACGGGCCAGCGCCGTCGTCGAGGTCTTTCACTACCCCATCGACACATCGGTGCCGAAGCGAGAGTCTCGAACCAGCAATCTTCGATGGTTCTTAGGGAGTCCGCCGATTGCCCTGCGCGTGGTGGGTGTACGCCCACGCGGTCAAGTGCTAAGACCCTCGTCGGGACCGAGCATCGCGTTGACCGTCTCAGGAAGGAACCGGACGCCCTGGCCCTCATCGAAGAACCGTCCCCCGCTGGTGCGGAGGGCGGTTCGAATTCTTTGCAAAGGTGGACGCGGGCGCACTGAATTCGAACCGCAGCGAGCATCCCCGAGGCCGTCATCGGGTCAGACGATCCACGTGCTGCCCCGAAACGAGTTCGGCGGACAGCACGCAACTCCCGGACGAGCCGCTCGATCCGCCGATGCGATGGCCGCCGCGTCGAGGTCGCGAGACCCGAATGCGATCCCGGCCGACCTCGCCCGCGTGGTCGGAAACGTGGGACAGGAGTAGCGCTAGTTCCGGTGGGCGGTATCGCCAAAGTGCTCGTCCTCGCGGCGGCGGTCGAACAACGAAAGGAGTCGTCCGGGTCCACGACCAGCCGCGCGTGAATGCGGCCACGAGACTCGCCGAAGTCGCGCTGCTCGATGACGCCTGGAGCGGCAGCCCTGGTGTCGACGCCGTCGTGACCGTTTTGGTGCTTGCACCTTCCGACGTTCAGTTAGCGCCACGGGCCACGATCCGACCGATCCGTCTGGGGCGTGGGATGCGCGCTAGTGGCGACGAGCAGGTGCATCGAGGCGCGTCGGCAGAGACCCGCGCTCGTGCTCGCTCGGGGATGGAAGCCCGCGCACGGTTTTTGGGAGCGCTTTGCGGAGCTAGGGCTGGTCTCGCGCTGAGGCGGCGGGATCCGGGTTGCTCAGGAGTCCATCGATCAGGTTGTGGATCACCGCTCTTACGTCCGCCTTCTCCTGCTCGGGGTCGTCGGCGTTGGCGATGCTCATGGCGCCCTCGTCGAGTGCGCCGATCATGACGGTGGCTAGAGGACGGGTGGGCTGGGGCTTGAGCTCGCCGGCGTCCATGGCGGCCCTGAGGAGCTGTTCGGTCATGCCGAGTCCGTATCGCAGCGAGATCTCGCGGAAGCCGGCCCAGCCGAGGACGCTGGGCGCATCGAGTAGCACGAGTTGTCGAACCTCCGGCTCGCTGGCGATGTCAACCCACGCGTCGGCGGAGATACGCAGCGCATGGGCCGGCGAGTTGGGTTGCTCGGCGACTACGATCGCTGACAGCCGCTCGATCACGTCGGCCTCGACGGCTTCGAGGACGGCGAGGAAGAGCTTCGCCTTGTCCGGGTACTGGTGGTACATCGCGCCACGGGTGACACCGGCGGCTTCGGCGATCTCTGGCGTCGAAACGGCCCCGTAGCCGCGCTCGCCCCACAGCCGCCGGGCGGCGGTTAGGAGCGCCTGCTGGGTCGCGGCCGATCGTTGTGCCTGAGTTCGCGCCATTTGAGTGCGTTGACTTACCGACAGCCTGTCTGTATCTTACGGACAGCCTGCATGTAAATCAACGCTTTGGAGGATCGAATGCCGACCGTCACGCTCAACGCAGGAACTATCCATTATGAGAAGGCAGGACCGTCGGATGGCCGTCCGGTCGTCTTCATCCACGGCTACACGATGGGCTCATCGCTGTGGCGGCCGCTGAGCGAGCGCCTGGCAGCCCGCGGCTTTTCCTGTCTGGCGCCAACGTGGCCGCTGGGGGCGCACACCGAGCCGATGCTCGACGGCGCCGAGTTGACGATGGAGGGCATCGCGGCGATGGTGGGGGAGCTGCTCGATGCGCTCGCGCTCGAGGACGTCGTGCTCGTCGGCAACGACACGGGCGGCGCGATCGCCCAGCTCGTCGCCACCAGCGCGCCCGACCGGCTTGGCGCGCTGGTGCTGACCAGCTGCGATGCATTCGAGCACTTCCCGCCGCCGATCCTGAAGCCACTGATCGCCGCGGCGAAGGTTGGGCCGGCCTACAGTGCGGCACTTCAACCGCTCCGCACCAGATTCGGACGCAACCGTGGGTTTGGGGCACTGGCTCACGCAGACATCGATGCCCTTGTCGCGGCGTGGGTCGAGCCCGTGCTCACCAACCGCCGGGTCAGGAAGGACCTGCGGCGCCTGACCGCCTCGCTGAATCGCGAGACGACGGTTCGAGCCGCGGCGCTCCTACCGAGGTTCACCAAGCCGGCGCTGGTCGCCTGGTCTGCCGACGACGTGTTCTTCCCCCGTGAGGATGGTCAGCGGCTGGCGGAGGCCCTACCCAACGGTCGGCTCGAGGTCATCGAGAACGCGAGGACGTTCTCGATGATCGACCAACCCGACCGGCTCGCCGACCTGATCGCCGACTTCGCCCAGATTGGAGCGACACCGACGTGCGCACCCGTAACGGGACAACTGACCGAGAACGACGCGGACCTGCGTTCGAGCGGTTCAACGGCTCTCTTGGAACGAAGGGAGCCATGAGGGAACTTGCTCATTGGTGCATCGCTGATCGCCGGCGTGTCGTCCTCGCGTGGGTCGCCGCCGCGGCTCTCGCAACGGTGCTCTCGCACGCCGTGGCTACGAACTACGTCAGCGCAGTTGGTTCGCCGGACGGTCTACAGCTCGGCGATCCGGCGCGCGAGGAACCGACGCTCGGGCTCTGAGCTGGCGAACTCCAGCGCGTGCTCGTAGGCCGCGCGGGCTTCGACCGTCCGGCCGAGGCGGCGCAACAACTCGCCGCGGGTGGAGTGCAGGTACTGGTAGTCGTCGAGGTCGAGGCCGTCGACGATCTCAAGCGCGTGCTCGGTTGACCCGGCCTGGGCGACCGCGACCGCGCGGTTCAGCTCCACCACTGGCGAGTGCGTGATCTGCGCGAGCCGGCCGTACAGCGCGGCCACCTCGTCCCAGTCGATCCGTTTCTCGGCCTGGAGAGAGCCGATCGCGGCTTGGAGCACGTACGGCCCGCGGCCGCGCAGGGCGAGCGCGCGCTCGAGCGCGGCATCGTCAGGCACAACATCTCCGTGGCGAACCGGATCACCGATACGGAGGCACTACAGACCTTGGCGGACCTCGCCGCCTCCGGAACTCTCCCCGCCACTGTCTGCTCCACGTACGCGCCCGAGCAGGCCGCCGAAGCGCATCGCCGCCAGGCCGCCGGCGGGATTCGCGGCCGCCTGGTGATCTTGTTCTGAGCCGCGCCCGATGATCTGAAGTTCGCTTCGATCTGATGCCGGTGCTGGAGGTCCTGGAATCACCGAGCGCGGCCGACCTCGACCGGGCGAGCGGTCGACGTGGACCGGGCGAGCCGGAGACCGCGCGAGTCAAGTCGCGTTGTGTGGTGTAGCTGGTGATCGTCGTTGGGACGTTGGTTTCTTAGGCGGGGTTGAGGGTGGGGACTTCCTCCTTGTTGGTGTTGTTCGAGCGTGCTTGTTCTGTCCCGCCGGGCGGTGAGAGAACTTGGCGGATGGAGTGGTCTGAGAGGTAGCGGCGTTGGACGAGCCACTCATCGTTCTGTTCGATCAGGAGCATGCCGGCGAGGCGGATCAGCGCCCGGTCGTTGGGGTAGATCCCGACGACGTCGGAGCGCCGGCCGATCTCTTTGTTGACCCGCTCAAGAGGATTGGTGGAGCGCAGCTTGGTCCAGTGCTCGCGCGGAAAGTCGTAGAAGGCGAGCAGTTCCTCCTCGGCTTGTTCGAGCAGTCCGGCGACTTTCGGCGCCGGCTCCCTGAGCCGGTCGACGACGTCGGCGAGCCGTTCGCGGGCCTCGGCGTTCGTGTCGGCGTTGAAGATCTGGCGGATCGCGGTCGCGATCATCGGCTGCTGGGAGCGGCCGCAGTGACCGAGCATGTCGCGCAGGAAGTGCACCGTGCACCGCTGCCACCGACACCCCAGCACCCGCGCGATCGCGCTGCGCAGTCCCTGGTGGGCGTCGGACACGCAGAGCCTGACACCGGCCAGCCCGCGGGCTTTCAGAGAGAACAGGAACTCGGTCCAGAACGCCTCGGTCTCGGCCTCCCCGACGTCGATCCCGAGCACCTCCCGGATGCCGGTCTCGTGCACGGCATAGGCGATCACGAGCGCCTTCTGGCGGACCCCGCCGCGCTCCCGGACCCGCTCGATCTTCGCGTCGAGCCATAGGTACGGGTAGTCGCCCTCCAAGGGTCGGTTGCGGAATAGCTCGACCTGCTCATCCAGCCCCCGGCACATCCGGGAGACCTGATCCTTCGACAGGCCCCGCAGCCCCATCTGCTCGACCAGCCGGTCGACCTTCCGGGTCGAGACGCCGTTGACATACGCCTCCTGGACGACGGCCACCAGCGCCTGCTCGGCCCGCCGGCGCGGCTCCAAGAACGACGGCAGGTAGCTCCCGGTCCGCAGGCGGGGGATCTGCAGCTCGATCTCCCCAACCCGCGTGTCCCACCGCCGCTCCCGATACCCGTTCCGCTGCGCCTGACGGCGATCCGGCGCCCGCTCCCCGAGCTCCGCCCCCGCCAACTGAGCGACCTCGAGCTCCATGATCTCCCGAACCATCAACGCCACCGACTCACGCAACACATCAGCATGCTCTGACGCGAGCACGCCCTCCACCGCTTCACGGGCAGTCAAACTCCGACCTTCGGCCATCGTGGTGTCTCCTCTTCATCGGACTGCGGGAACAGACCGACGATCATGAGCGCCACGGTGGCCGGAAAACCCCGGGCACCGCAGCGAGCTACACCACAACTACCGACTCAACCCCACCTTCTTCTGTAAGACATTGGCGAGTTCCACGGCCTGCGGTTTAGAAGATTCGCCGCGGGCCTCTACTCGCTGCCGAGGCTGAGCTCCGGGAGACCCGGTACACCCGTGCGCCCTGCGATGGGCGGGCTAACACGCCGCCAATTCAGGCGTCCGGGGCCAGGGGCCTCCGGCTGCGCCTTCCCGAGGAGACGGGCCACAACCGGAAGCTTCAAGCGCCCGGGCTCGGCGCGACCGCAGCGACTGCCGGCGCGTACTTCACGACGAGGCTTCCAAAAGTTTCCATAGGGCCCTCCTTCGCCCCTACCCCTGTCCGCCTGCTTCGTCACAAACGCAGAAACGCATAAACGAGCGATATGCAGGCAATTCGCTAGAGCCCTCTGTCGGACTCGAACCGACGACCCCTTCCTTACCATGGAAGTGCTCTACCAGCTGAGCTAAGAGGGCGTTTGCAGGGATTTCCGGGTTTTCCGGCCTCCGCTGGCCTGTTTCGGGCTGCACGGGGGCTGCAAAATCTCGGTCGGCCGCTGCTCCGGGCAAGCGTAGCCGACGTTCGCGCCGCGCGACAGGACTCTCGGTGACGGGTTCGATCATCGCGCTCACGCAACCCGCAGCTGTCGACGCCTTCCGGCCGGAGCGAGCCGTCCGGGCACGGATCCGCTCCTCTGCCGCCGGCTTGGGCCCCTCGTCCTCGAGGTCCTCGATCGCGAACGAGTAGTTGCGCTCGAGCATTTCGACGCTGGTGCCGCACTGCTTGGCGATCGCCTGCCGGTCCTCGCCGGCACGGATGCGCAGCGAGATCATCCCGCGCCGTAGCGAATACGGCGTTGCGCCGATGATCTCGCTGTGCTCGTCCGGCCACTCCTCCGCGACTCTGCGAACGGCGGGCGTGAAGTATTTGCCTGGCCACTTGTCGGCCTGGCTTCCGGTCATGTGGCCCTCCCGAGCGCCGTGACCGCCAAGGTCGCCGCGCAGGAGGAAGTCGTCGGGAGCGGTCGGGTATCCGGCTGCTGCGAGCGCTGCCTTCCAGGCCGCGAGATCATCAGCCAGGAGCGCGTCGATCGGTGGCCGCCGGGCCCGGCCGGTGGCGCCCTCGGTCTTTCCGGCGTCAAGCGCACCGTAGCTGAGGACCTCGCGGACTGTGGCCCGGCGCGCGGCGATGTCACCGAGGGTGAGCGCCCAGATCTCCTGGTTGCGCATGCCGAGGCCGTACTGGACGGAGACCGCTGTGGCGTCGCGGAGCGCGAGGAGCGAGGACCGCTGCTCCAACCTCTCCAACATCACCAGGCGGATCCGCTCGACCGCGAGCGGCGAAAGCGCCCACGACGGCAGATCATCTCGGCGCTTCCCCGGTGACACCTGCCTGATCGCGCCGGTGCCGGCACGACGAGAGGCGCGTCGCATACCCCGGCGCCGCTGCATCGTCAGGCAGCCATTCATCGATAGCGGCCATGAGTCGTCCTCGACAGCCCATGACAGCGCGGAGGAGATCACGGTCCATGCTTTCGCCTCGGTGGAGCGGCTCACGCCGGCCGCGCGCATGCCCTGCACCCAGCGCTTGAGAATGTCGGCGGACCCGAAGTCGACGAGAGGCAGGTGGCCGATGGCGTAGCCACCTTTCTGGCCGAGCGGCGGGATGCCCGGCTCGACCTCCACGATCTCGCCCGTCTTCTTCATGAGTTGCTCAACGGGGTTGCCGATGATGTGGCGTGAGGCGATCGAGCGATACGTGTCCCAGCTGTTGCGGGCGAGTCCGCCGGTCGAGTCTGGATGGGCGTCGGTCGCTAGCCAGTCGAGAATGAGCTCACCGATGGGCGTGGTGTCCGGCTGCACCTCGGGCGCATCGGATCCGAGCAGGAATTCGCGGAGCCGGTTGCGGCGTTCCGCGTCGACGTAGTCCTTGGCCCAGGTTTCCGCTGCCGTCTTGGTCTTGAAGCTCTTGGACCGGACGCGTCCCTCGTGGTCTCGGTAGCCGAGTTGCCAGGTCTTGCCGCGCCGCCCCTCGTACGGCCAACCTCCGTGCTTTTTCCATGGTTCCCGCATAGCTCGGTGCGCCTACCGTGCAAGGTCCGTTTTCGAGCGCCGACCGCGCAACGCGTCTTTGGAGAGATCGAAGCGCAGCTGACCGCCGAGCTTCGATGTGCGCGCCACCCCATCGACCCTCCTGGTCGGTTGTCGGGCTTGCGGCGACTCCGGGGTAGATATGGCCGCGAGCAGTCGGCTGCAGAAGCTGCCCATGGACCCACGCGAGAACGTCCTGGTTGTCTAGGAGCACGGCTCGCGATCCCCGTCGGCGATACGCGGTCAGCGCACCAGTGGCATAGGCGCGTCGCACTGTCTTGACCGAGCACCGAGCGATCGCCGCCGCCTCCTCGGCAGTCAGGAGGTTTGGGCTAGAGGCGGCCATAACGCGTGTCACCTGTGCTCGTGATGGCTTCGCCGACCGCCAGAGCCACCTGCGATTGCTTTCTTTCCAGGAGCCAGTCGGTCAGGTCATAGCCGTCGTTCCGGTCAGGCGCGAGGTCGAGCACTCGGACGGCACCGAACGATGAGAGGTCGCTCTCGATCGCCGCGGCGGCTGCCCGTCCCTGCTCGTCGCAGTCCATGATGACCGTCACCTCCCGTCCTGCAAGGAGCTGGGCCCACGCACGTCTCCAGCCGTCGACGCCGGGCACCGCGATCGCGGGTAGGCCGCGGGAGCGAGCGGCGATCATGTCTGGCTCGCCCTCTACCAGGAGCACTTGGGTGGAGGGTTCGGCGGCGGGGTGCGGCAGCAACGCGCGCCGTGAGCTGGCGGCGGCGAGCATCTTCGGCTCGCGGGGCTTCGGCCAAGGCTGATAGCGCAGCATTCCGATGAGCCGACGCTCGTCGTCGCGGACCGGGATAGTGATGCGTCCGCGGTCGACTCCGAGCTCGAGCTCGAGCATCGTGGCGTAGAGCCAGCCCCGCTCCCGAGCGAGCTTGGCGATGAGGTCGGTGTCGGCGGCGAGCGTGGCTCGCCAGCGCTCGATGTCTTCCCTCGTGGCACGCAGCGGCGTGCGTGGAGGTTGGGCAGGCGGCTTGGAGATGAACTGGTGACGGGGTCCGCGTTTGGCGTTGGCAGGACGGTACGCGCGGTGCTCGGTGAGCCGGTAGGCGACCATCAGGTCGATTGCTGCCCGGTCGGAATAGCCGCGTGCCGTGGCGGCGTCGAACGCACCGCCTTTGGCGCCGCAGGCGTGACAGTGCCAGGCGCCGTGCTCGAGGTTGACAGAGCAGGATGGGTCGCGGTCGCCGCGTTGGTGGGCGTCGGCGCCGGCGAAGCATCTGATGGACGCTTCGGTGCGCGCCCAGCCGGGGATCTGGATGCCGAGCGCTTGGTAGTAGCCGCGGATGTCGGCGCAGGCGAGTGTCTGGGTCATCGCGCCGCCTCGTTGGTGTCCTCGGGGGCTGGCGGGATGTGCTTGTAGAGGTGGCAGGCCGTGATCCAGCGACGGAAGTTGAACTCGTCGAAGGAGTACGGGAAGCTGACCTCGGAGCGACCGACGTCCCAGAAGTGCGCGGCCCAGCGCAGCAGCAGGAGTTCGCTCGATGACCATCCACGGTGCCCGTGGTCAAGCTCGTGGACCACGGGCCCGATCGAGCGGCTCGCGAGGATCTCGGGGCCTAGCGCCGTCCATGCTTCGTGACAGCCGGTGAGCAGGTAGACCGCGGCTTGCCATTCACCCCAGTCGTCATCTTGGAGCACGGATGCTTGGGCGAAGGTGGGATCGTTGTCGCATAGGCCGTCGATCCAGACCAGGAACTGCTGGTCGCAGCTACGCAGGCGGGTGAGGATCGCCTGGATCGGTTGATCGTCATGCGGCTGCACGGTCGTCCTGCCTTTCGGTGAGATAGATGACGTTGTCCGCGAGGTCGTCGGCCGCCTCGGCCCATTCGGGCGTCCGCATCACGATCCATGCGAACTCGCCGCCGAGCAGGGGCACCTCGTGCTGCGCGCGCGAGGTCCACCGGGACAGTTGGTAAAGCGTGAGATCGCCGCGCCACATTGCCGCGACGCGTTCGCTCGGGCTCATTGCCCACAGCGCGTCCTGCTGCTGCTCGCGCGCTTCGCCGACGGGGATGTTGAGCGCCAGTGCTGTGCGGCTGACCGTGGGTGTCGTCTGCTGGGGCATCGCGGCTCCTTGCGGGTCGGGGGCTTGGTCAAGCCCCGTCCGCCGGCGCGAAGCGTCGGCCACAATCGGGGCGGCCGAGTCACCGACCCGCTGGACCTGTGTCCTGGTCGCCGCGGTGCTCATTGGCGGTTGCTCCCTGCATCGGATTCCAGCGCGGTCGACGTCGCTTCTGACTGGCGCTGTTCGGCGAGCTCGTAGGAGCGGACGACGGTGAGGTAGGCGTGCTCGGCGAGCCGGCCGATCGGGTCGGGGCCTAGGGGCCAGTGCGGCGCATCACTGAGTAGCGCAGCGTTGATGATCTGCCGGAGGATTTGTTCGCGGCCGATGTGGTAGCGGGCGGCGAGCAGATCGATCTCTTCGATCGTGGCCAGTGGCAGGTCGAGGCCGATCTGTCGGCTCGGGCATCTGCTGGGCAGCGCGGCGAGGATGGGAGAGGTGTCTGTCATGGCGGATCTCTTGTGGAGGGCGCTGACCGGGAGCGGGACACCCCCCGGGCTTGGGGGATGTCCCGTGGATCGGGCTGCTCAGAACGCGGCGTTGTCCTCCGCGCCGACGCCGGCGGCCACTGCCGTTTCCTGCTCTTCGGCCTCCTCGCGCTTGGGGCCGTCGAGGAACATCACGTTGTCGGCGATGATCTCGACGCGCTGGCGCGAGCTGCCGTCCTCGGCGGTCCACTCGCTGTGGTTGAGGTGGCCGGTGAGGGCGATCTGGCGGCCCTTGCGCAGGTACTTGCCGCAGTTGACGGCCTGGCCTCCGAAGGCGACTACGTCGAAGTAGTTGGCGCCCTTGTCCTCGCCGTCCTTCCCGCGGCGGCGCTGCACGGCGATGCGCATCTTGCACCGCGTGGAGTCCGTGCTCGGGGTGACGGCGGGGTCCTGGGTGAGCCTGCCGATGAGGTTGACCGAATTGATGCTGCTCATGTGATCCCTCCTTGTGGGAGTCGGTTGGTTGACGAGATCCCGGCAGCACCGGCGACACGGCCGAGCGGAACCGAGCGCAGCGAGGGGAAGGGAGCGTGCGACCTTGAAGCGACCCGGCCGGGGCCGGTGCAGAATCCGGGTGATAGGCATCCGGCCGATCGCCACACGGCGGTGTCATGCGCTGTGTCGAGACGGTGGCCGCGTCTGTGCGGGGTGGCCCAGGTCTCCAGGCAGGCCGCGCAGGTCAGCAGTGTGAGGATGACGGCGGCGAGCGGCGCCAGCTGGCGGGTGGTGAGGTGACCGGAGCGAGCGACGACCCAGGCGTTGACCGCGAGGGCCAGGGCTGTCCATTCGAATGGCAACTGCGGGAGGTAGGGCAGCAGTCGCCCTTGCCAGCGGCCCAGCTCGAGCCCGACCGGGATGGTGCTAGCGGCAATGAGGGCCGTGACGATGAGGTCGCCGGCATGGCGACCGATGCGGCTCTGCGGGAAGTCGAGCAGGACCAGTAGGAACGGGACGCTGAGGACGCACGCGTTGTTCTGAAGGATCCCGGCCGCGTCGCCGAGGCTGCCGGTGAGAGTCGCGTGCGGACGGGTCGATCCGGCCAGCGCCGGGTCGACGAGCGCGAGTCCAATCCCGAGCGCGGTTAGGCCGATGACCGCGCCGACGCTGAGCGCCGGACGAGACATCTGCGGGCTTGAACTGGCGGAGGCCCGATATTCGTTTTGCCGGGTATTCGGTTCGCGGTTTTCGGGAGCGGCCCTTTCAGTAGGATTGGCGAGCTTTTCATGGTCCCGTTGGTTTGATGGGGGCTGGGTAGGATCGAGAGGCTTCGTTGTCCTCTCTGATGCAGGTGCGCGGGTGGTTCTCATGAGGCCGGAGCCCGCAGGGCGACGGGTGAATGGGGATCACCCGCGCTGCGCGTGGGGTCGGTGGGGGTGGTCGGTTCGGGACGGTGGGCGGCGTAGCGGGTCCAGTCGCCTGCGGCTTGTTTGGTCCATCGCTCGGTGGTGATGTCGGCGAAGCCGAGGAGGTCGGCGAGGATCGCCGCGGGCACGTGGCGGGCGAGGTTGCTGGTGGCAGCTGCGCGGGCGGGGAGCGCTTTGATCCCGATTCGGGTGAGGCGTTCGCGCATGTAGACCTCGCTGAGGTGGTTGCCGTCACGGCCGCCGTAGAACAGCCAGCCTGTGTCGTTGTCGTGCTTGAGCTGCCGCACGAGCGTTGCGATCGGCTCGGGAAGCTGGAGCGGGTCGCGGCCGATCGCGAGCAGGGTTTGCTCGTCGCGGTGAAGGACGTCGGTGGTGGTGAGCAGCACGAGGTGGCTGATCCGCTGCGAGAACAGCAGGATCAGCAGCCCGGCGACCCTGTCGCGGAGATCGAGGTGCTCGCCGGTCAGCAGGGTTCGAAGGAGCTCCCGGCGCCGGTTGGGATCCAGCGGGTCGGCGTGTCGGCGGACGGCTGGCGGGCGAACCTCGACCCGGCTGGTGATGCGGTGCTTGGTGGTCCAGGAGATGAACGCCCGCAGCAGCTTGCGGTGGTCGGCCCCGTCCGCGAGCCATCGGTCGAGGTGCATCTGTTGCACGGACGCGAGGGTGAGTTGCCGCTCACCTAGCCACGCGAGAAAGTCACCCGCGACACGAACGGTCGCGCGAGCTCGCAAATCCGCGTGCCGCGTCGCGGTGCCTTGACGCTGTTTGCGGGCGAGGTCGTGTTGGACCTTCCAGGTCGCGAACGTGCGGAGGTGCGTGCGATCCTGGCTTTCCTTGACGCGGAGGGCTTGCCGCTCGATCAGAGCACTGAGTGCGGTGACCGGCTCAGAGCGTTCGGGCAGCACCCCGTGCTTGACGAGCTTCTGGCGCAGGAAGCGGGTCGTGTGCGCTGGCCCGATGCTGTCGAGCGCCTCGTGCGTGACCGGCAGGCGGCCGGTGATGAGCTGCTCGAGGATCGGAAAGGTTCGGCTGGTGGTGATCCAGTTCAGCGTCGAGTGCGGCTTCGGGCTCGCGGCTAGCTCGTTGAGATATGGCCGCAGCAGCTCGACCGTTTGTGGTTCGCCGGCGCTGGCGAACTGCTCAACACGGTCCCGGAGCGAGCAGGTGCCGCAGCGACCCTTGGAGTAGTTCTGCTCCTCGGCGCCGCAGCTGCCGCAGACCTGCGCGACCCGCTCGCCGGCGCAGCGCTCACACGCCCGCGGCGTGCCAGCCGACGGTCGTGCATCGCGTCCGCAGCGCTCGCAGGTGATCTGCGAGCCCAGCCGCCGGTGCCGGCAAGTTGAGCATTCGGCCCCTGCGCTGGTGCGCCCGGCCGCGATCTTGTGGCGGCCGCAGAACGCGCATGGCTCGCGGCGGGTAGGGTGCCGGCCGGCGCAGGAGCGGCACATCGGCTCGCTCGGTGTCAGCGTGCACGCACGGTCGCTCCCGCTGGCAGACCACGCACACGCGGATGGGCGGCACCCATTTCGGCTCGTCTTTGCGCCTGCACCGCTGGCAGATGGGTATGCCAGCCGTGGCGCCGCGGCAGCGGCGCTCACGTCCGCAGACAGCGCAGACAGCGACGGGCTCGATGTAGCGCTTGGGGCTCACCGCCCCGGCTTCCTCGTGGGCCGGATCCGCGCGCGCTTGGGCTTGAGCTCGCCGAGCCCCCCACCAGCACCGGCGGCTGCGCGCCTGGCGCGCTTCGCGGCCGCCGCGACTGGCTTGATCAGATCATTGGGTGTGCAATCCAGGATCTGGCACAGCGCCATCAGCGTGTGGAGGTTCAGGCGCTCCGGCTTGCCGGTGAACAACCGCCACACCTGCGTCTCTGACAGGCTCACGCCACGCTCGGCCAACAGCGGCGCGAGCTCCGCGTAACTGTGGATCCCCCGCTCGGCCAACAGCGGTCGGAGCATCCACTCGTAATCAATCTCGCTCATGCAGGTCCTCTCCGAGCTGCGCGCGCAGCGCGCGGCTCATAGCCTCGTTCTTGTAATCGCCGCTCACCCCGGTGTAGAGCGCGGTCGTCGACGCGTGCCGGTGCCCGACCTGCATCCGCACGAACAGCTCATCGAAGCGGTCCTCGATCAGATGTGTGACATAGCTGTGACGCAGCGCGTGCGGGGTCAGCTCGCACGGGAGACCGAGCTCGTCGCGATACTCCGCGAACCGCTCTGAGATCTGCTCACTGGAGATCCGGCCACCCCGCTCGGTCAGCCACAAGCCTGGGTGACGGTCAAGGGCATAGAGCGGGCGGATGTCCTCGATGTACTGCTCGATCACCTCGACCGACCAGTCGAACACCGACAGCACGCTGCGGCGCTTCGGGGCGCTGCCCCGCGACGCCTTGCCATACCGGACCGACAACGAGCCGTAGGCACCAAACGACGGGCGATGCGGGTTCGCCGAGAAATCCGTCACATCAAGCCGCGCGGCTTCCTGGCGGCGCAATCCCCACGCGTAGATCGTTTTGAACAGCGCTGCGTCCCTGAACGCCGCCAACGCGCCCTTGCGCCCCCGCGCACGCCGGTCGGACACGCGCGCGTCGCAATGATCAAAGAACATCGTCAACTCCTCACGCGTCAACGGCCGCCGGCCCGGCCGGCCCTCGTACTCCACGACGTGAGCGATCGCGTTGCGCTCATCGATCACCTGCACCGGGCGAATCCCGAACTCCAGCTCGCAGATCGCCACCCACGGATACCGCTCGTCGCACAAGTACTCCAGGAACATGCGCAAGCTCGCCTGATAGCTGCGCAGCGTCGACACCGCCCGGCGCTTCGGCGGCGTCGCGAGGTCCTCCAACCACTCATCCACATGCAGCGACCGCCACTCCCACGGCCACAACCCCGTCTCGGCCTGGAACCGCCTGACGACCGCCGCGCCCTGGCGCTTGGTGGTCTCACTCAGATGACGCGCTGACTGCTGACGCGCCCACCCCTCCAGCACCGCGTCAAACACCGCGTCGGGCATCCGTAACGGGCGCACACCCTCGCCGAACACAAACGCCAACGCGGCCCGCGCTCGCTCGTCCTGAGCGGTCTCGAGCGGGCCCTGGGATCCCGGCTCGTCGACTTGCATCCGATGCAACCCTACTTTCATCAGATGAAAGGCGACAGGCGACTCGTCGAAACGCCCGCACGGTCCGATAGTTTCCGCTTCCACGCCCGCCGCTCCGCGCGCATCAGGCGAGACGCCACCGGCAGAAACCCGCACAACGCGGCTTGCATCAAATGCAATAACTGCCATTTGGGTCAGTTCTGTGGCGACCATTGAGCTTACGACCCATCCGTTGCGGTGTGCGTCGAGTTGGGCGTCGGTGACGTGAGCGGTCGGCGGCAGGCCGGCGTAGTCGCCCTGGCCGGTGGTGCTCTCGCGGGTGACGATCACCCACCAGCCGGCCGCAGACCCTTGGCCCGGCGCTATGGCCACGACGGTGCCGGTGTTGGCGACCTGGCTGGCCTGCAGAGTGGTGTCCTGCCCGTAGCTGGCTGCGGCCTGGAGCGCCTGAGCGCGGGCCTCGCCGACGGAGATCGCCGCGAGCTGATTCTGGACGCCGGCGACGGTCTTCGCAGTCCAGTTCATGTCGAGGTTGGCGTAGCGCTCCAGCGCCGCCTGCGGCGGTCGGTCTGCCGGCGCCCGCAGCCGGGTTGTTCTGCGCTGCTTGCGCGGCATTCGGGATCGTGCCGCCGCGCTCCGGGGCGGGGTCGGCGTTGGTCTCGGTCGCCGTGGTCGACGTCGTGCTCGTCGACGTCGGGGTGCTGGTCGTTGTTGGGTGCTGGCCGGTGTAGGGGTCGGTCAGTCCGCAGCCGGCCAGGATCAGCGCGACGGCGAGGGCGGCGGGGAGGCGGAGGTCGATCGGGCGCATCAGAGCCCTGCCGGGTGTCGTTGGACGAACCCGCCATTGCCGGCGGCCTCATCGCCGGCGTATTGGGCGGGGATGATCGAGGCGGGCTGCCAGCGTGGCCCACTGCCGGGGCTGGTCGGCTGGACTGGCGCGTACCAGGCGGTGTCGAGCACGATCCCAGCAACGTCGATGAACGCGTGGGCGCTGTTGGCGTAGACGGTGATCCACTGGCCGGGCCCGGCCTGCCCGTAGCTCTCGAGCTCGGTCGAGTCCTCGGCGTAGTCGCCGAACACGCCGCCACCGTGGAGCACGAAGCTGGTCGATCCCGAGCAGTCGTAGCCGGTGGCCAGCTGGGTGAGTGGCTGGCCGTGCCCGCCGCCGTAGATGTAGGGCTTGTCGATGAGCTGGTTGGCGGCGGCGATCGCGCCCTTCACCGCTCGCGGCGCGTCCTGCGGCGCGGCCGCGAGGCCGCTCGGCAGGATCTTCGCGCTCTGGCCGGGCGTCAGCGGCAGCGGCCCCCCAACCGCCGAGCACCCCGCGACCCCACCGCCCGCCGTCGCATTGGGCAGGGTGGCGGCCGCGGTCGGGGTGATCTCGCCGAGGAGGTTGCCGGTGCCCGGGTTCGGTGCCGGGGTGACGGTGACGTGTCGGACGCCCCAGGCGTCTTGGGCGGCGCGGCCTTCCCAGTCGTAGATGTCGACGTGGCGGCCGATGATCGCGCCGCCGGTGTCGCCGGCGTAGAAGGCGTGTTGGGTGTCGAACGGGTTGGGGGTGACGTGCGCGAAGCTCTCGAGCGGTATGACCGTGGGGTCGACGGCGATCTCGTACGCTGGCGGTCCGGCTGTGAGGTCCACGCCGGTTGCTGTGACGCCGCTTCCGTTCTCGGCGTTCCACGGCGGTCCGTAGGCGGTGGCGATCCACGCGCCCGAGCCGGTCGGAAACGGCCCGATCGTTTGGATCTGGCACGGCGGGTTGCCGGCGCCGGCGAATAGGACGACGGGGGCGAGCACGACCATGAATCCGCCCGCGACGACGAGCGCGATCAGCTTCATGAGGCTGTTCTGCCGGGTCGTGTCGCTCATGTCCGCAGGTCGGTCATTGCGGGAGCTGCCAGGGCCTGGCGGTAGCGTTCGTGCCAGGCTGGATCGCAGAGCTTGCTCAGCGCGACCCACGGGTCGCCGCCGGCGTCGCGCAGCGCGGCGGCGCGGCGGGGCTGGTCGTGCTCGGGATCAGAGGAGCAGATCCAGTATTCGCGGTCGCCGAGCGCGACACGGACGGCGCCGCGTCCGCGCGCGGAGACCATGTAGACGGTCGAGTAGACGCCCTGCTGCTTGGCGAGCTGTTGGATGTGCGCGATGTCGGTGTCCGAGAGGCCGAGCGGCTCTCGGGCGTGCTCGAGGTCGTCGCGGTCGTTCTGCAAGCAGAAGCTCAATGCGCCGTTGGCCAGCAGCGCACGGCCTTGTTCGTTTGACAGGTCGCGGAAGTGCTGGGAGACGAACATCAGCCACAGCGCGTAGTGGCGCGAGCGGCGGGCGTACTCGTTCAGCCACGCGCCGGCTGCGGGTGACTGGGTGAGCGCCCAGCCTTCCTCGATGATCAGCTGGCACTTGCCCGCCCATGCGCCGAGGTGATCGAGGCGGCCCTCGACGCGGGCGCGGCGCAGCCGCTGAACCTGACGCTCGACGTATTCGACGGTCGTGAGCATCAGCGCGGGCGTGAGTCGCTCCGAGAGGCCGGTGAAGTCGAAGATCGTCAGCGGCGTGTCCGCCGGCACGGTGGTGGCTTGATTGGCGATGTGCGCGAGCGATCCGTTCTCGCCGTAGGGCTCGAGGCGCAGCAGTAGTGACTGGAGGCGGTCGGCGTTGGTGCCGGTGAGTGTGCTCGAGGCGGCGCGCTGCTCGAGAACGTCGATCAGGATCTGCTCGCGCGGTCTCTCTCCGGTCTCGGCCGCGACCCGATATGCGGCCTCGATGCCGGTGCGGATGAGCGTCTCCTCGTCGGAATCGAACGTCCGGACCCGACCCTCGGGGTCGTGTGCATGGCCGATCAGCAGCGCGTGCAGCGCGAGCAGCAGCTCGGTCTTGTGCGCCGGGACGCGGGCGGGGTCTGCGACGTCCCATGGGCTGATCACGTCGCCGCCGGCGTGTCCGACCTGGACGCGGCGGGAGCCGGGGATCAGCGACGCGAGCGTGTCGTAGTGGCCCGTGCCTTGAGTGTTGCCGTGCTCGTCGGGGGTGGAGGATCGGTCGAGGATGAACGTGCGCCCGCCCTGGGCGATGTAGCGCAGGCACAGCGCGTTGGTGAGCACGGTCTTGCCGCCGCCCGAAGGGCCGACTATGAGCGTCACCCGGCGTGGGTGTACGGGGTCAAATGGGTCTGCGCGCTCCAGCGTGCCGCCGGGGTCGGCGGTGCCGACGATCACGCCGCCCGGGGAGCCGCAGCGGCTCGAGGTCAGCGCGACGCAGTGGGCGATGTTCCGCTGCGCGTAGGATCGGGTCGCGCGGAGCTCGTCGACGCCGATCGGGAGTGTCGAGGTGAAACCCGGCAGGCAGAGTCGGCGGCCGCGAATCACTCGGGCGTTGGTGAGCGCGTGGAACTCGACGGCGGTCTGCTTGACCGTCCGTCGGAATTGCTCGGTGCGACCGTGCGGGTCGCGGATCGAGCAGTAGATCCCGACGCGGTAGACGCTCGCGCCGATCTCGGCAGCGAGCTCGCCGTCGACGACGGCGGCCTCTTCGAGCGCCTCGTGCTCGTCGGATCCGACGACGCGGTCGCGTCGTTCCTTGTAGAGCACGGCTGCGCGCAGCCGCTTCCATCGGCGGCGCTGTTTGGCTTGCTCGCGGGCACGGCTGCCGACGGAGATGTGCACGGCGAGTGTGGCGGGCAGAGGGCAGCACAGCAGATGTGAGAGCCACGATGGATCGGTGTACGCGGGCGGGGAGCCGAGGTGCAGGACCTCCTCGAGCGTTCCGTCGGCGTGACGCAGCCAGCCGGCATCCTCGCCGGCGTCGATCCCGCAGTCTGCGCCCTGGCAGCACGCGCTGATGATCTGATGGCGTGCGTTGCGTGCCTGCTCGGGTGTGGTCGCGGTCGCGACCTGGCATGCGTCGCGGAGCAGGCGCAGGTCGCAGTCTTGGTGCGCGCCGGGGTGAAGCCGCTCCCACAGCAGCGCGAGCGTCTGCGTACCGTCGAGCGGGTAGGTCTCGATTCCCGCGGCGCGCAGCGCCACCTCGATTTGCCCGCTGACGCGGGCGCTCTCGACGGCCGCCTCGCGGTGCGTTGACCACCGCGTCCGCCCGCGCGAGCGGGCCGCGAGTGCGCGTAGTTGCTGGCGCGGGTCTTCGATCCGCGGGAGGTAGGGGATCGCGACCCACCAGCGCGCCGCGACCGCTGGCTGCTCGGCTCCGGCCGCCGTGAGCACCGTCTGTGTGGTCGCCTCTAAGAGTTGCTCGCGCGCGCGCGCGAGCTCGTCGTGGCCTGCGGCGCGATCGGCGGCGGCGGCCGCTTGGGAGAGGTCGAGGTCGCCGGCAAGCGCTTCGTTCATCGGCACCGGGTCGGTTTGCGCGTACACGACGATCCCCTGGTGGTCGGGGATCGTCTCGGCACACGTTCGCGTAGGCGCGCTCGACGGTCGCGAGCGTTCCCGGGTCCGCGGTGACCGCGTTCGGGACCCGTTCGCACTCGATCACGCGCACGTACGCGCCGGCGGTGGTCACGATCAGCCCGTCGGGTTCGGCGAGCGAGATCGGCAGCAGATCGGCGAGCGAGCCGGTCATGCTGGCGCACCCGATTCCGCCGCGAGCCTGTGTTCGACGGCGTCGCTCGGCGCGGCGTCGAGGACGAGGCCGTGGTGGTCAGGCTCTGTCGGCGGGGCGAGTTGCTTGGTGGCCCGTCGGTAGCGGTGCAGCGCGAGCAGGTAGCGGCCCGGGCCGATCGTCTGGCCTTGCAGCGCGAGTCCGATGCTCGCGACGAACCCGAGCGCAAGCACGACGACGGTGACCGTGACGCGCGTGCCGAACGGTGACACCCGAACGGCGCCGTACAGGATCCCGCCCGACACCGCGAGCGTGACCCAGCCCGGCCAGCTGAGACCGTAGTAGCGCTCTCGGTCGTTGAGCCGCCTGAGCGTGGGCGTCATCGCTTGCTCCGGCCCTGTCGGTTTCCGCTGCGAGCGGGCGGCGTCGCCCCGCGCGAGGGCGGCGCTGGCTTGTGAGTTGTCGCGGGCCTGGGGAGTGGCGGCGTGGCGACGCGCTTGGCGTTCGTACCCGGGCGGGTGGGTGAGCCGGCGACAGGCGGTTGAGGCGGGCGGGGTTGGCCGTCACGGCGCGATGCGGCTGGCACGGTGGCATTGCGCTCGGCGGGCGCAGGACGGGCCTGCTCGACCGAGCTCGGGGTTGCCGGCGCGGGCCTGGACCTGCGGCTGTCGGTCCGCGCGGCGCCGGGTGAGCTCGTCGCCCTTGGTTGCGTCGCCGCTTGTGCGGCGGGTGCGGTGTACCAGCCGGCAGTGCCTGCCTTCGCCATTCGCACGGCGACGGCGCCAGCGCGTGACCGGCCGACGAGCGCGACCGTGTGCGGAGCGACCGTCCCGGCGGCGGCGCGGCCGCCGGCGGCGGCGGTGCCGAGCACGCCGTGGCGGGCGACGTAGCCGGCGGCGCGGCCGCCGCGCACGACCGTCGCGCCGGCGGCGCCGGCGAGCTGCCAGCTCGCCGGCGGCGCCGCTCGCGGCCTGCGCCACCCGCGCGCCGAATCGCCGCAGCGAGCGCGGCCGTGCTCGACTGCAGGGGTCGCGGCGGCGCGGGAGGTTCCGCCCGCGGCTCGGCCTCGACGGCGAGCAGCCCGCCGAGCTGCATACGCAGCAGCCCCATCGCCTCGCGCGCGGCGCGCAGGCACATCCACAGCGACGCGGCGCCGGCGACGGCGAGCAGCACGCCGCCGAGCAGTGAGCCGACAGAGCTGTTGCCCGGCGATCAACGGGCCGGCCGTGCCGGCGTCGCCGACGAGCAGCGCGCCGACGGCGAATAGCGTCGCCCACACGACCGGCAGCGCGATCAGCATCGCCACCGCCGACGCCCACGCGCGCGCGATCGCCGCACCCGAATCGGTCGCGACCAGTCCGATCGTGATCGGGCCGGTCGCGTACAGCAGCGCGCCGAGCAGGATGATCACGACCTTCAGGAAGATCAGCGACAGCAGCTCGATCGCCACCAGCGCCATCAGCGCCAGGTCGACGAGCTGCCAGCCGCCCAGCGCGACCCCGTCGACGGCGTACAGCATCAGCTTGTGCAAGTCCGGTCGACGACGCGCGGCAGCGTCAGGACCATGTGCGTGACGGTGTCCGTCATCGCCGCCGCCTCGGTCCACCAGTACGGATAGGAGACCAGCAGCGCAGCGATCGCCAACACGCGAGCGATCGGCACGGCGACGTGCCCGCGCTCTCCGAGCATCGCTCGCGTCGTGCCGTACAGCAGCGTGAGCGGCAGCAGCCCGACGCCGATCCAGGTGAACAGGTCGCGCAGCGCGTTGATCCCGGCGAACCCGTACATCGTGTGGCCGGTCGGGCTCGTGACCGTGCCCGCGTAGTTCGGGACGGCGACGATCCACTCCATGATCTGCGACGCCCTCGTTCGCCCACGAGCGCGGGATCAGCATCCGCACCAGCGCGCCGATCGTGGTCAGGATGAACTTGCTCGCCAGCCCGATCGTCCAGCTGAACGCGCCGAGCACGGCGTGCCCGATCGACCCGAAGATCGACCCGAGGATCCCCGCCGGTAACCAACGGGACATGTGAACCGGCCGCGGCGGCGGCCGGCGCGGCGCCGGCGAGCGAGATCGCGCCCGCGAGCGCCGCGCCCATCGGGATCGCTCTGCGCGGTCGCATCCTGCTCAGCCGAGCGGTCAGGCGAGGACCGCCGGGATCACGATCAGGATCAGCATGATCCCCCCGATCACCCGGAACAGGTGATCGGGCGCACGCTGCGATCCGGCGATCATCAGCCCGGCGATCAGCACCAGCACCAGGCCGACGCCGGTCCCGATCAGCCACTCCCAGTTGCTGGTCAGGGTCGAGATCAGCGTCTTGAACGCGCCGCGCCCGCCGGGGCGGTCCCGTTCAGCCCAGCCGCGCGGAGCGCCGCCATCTGAGCGACGGCGTCTGCGATCGCGACAGCCGCGGCGGCTGCGATCACTCTACGGCGGATTCGAAATTGCCATCGGGAGCCTCCTCCATTAATAGCGGTTAGACGAGGACAGTATCAGATAGTCAGTCAGATAGTGACGACTAACAATGTCTAACCGATATTGAGCGCTGGTGTCGTGGCTCCCGCCCCTGACACGGCGGTGGGCGCGCGACGGAGGAGCTGCGCTCTCGCGGCCAGAGCCCACGGCGCGCTCAGCCGTTTGCACGCCCGACGGACCGATCGGGCGGTGGCGTGTTCGGATCAGCTTCCGGTTGGAGGGGCGGAGCGCGCCGGCGCTCGGTACCGACCAGGCTTCGGTCGTGGCGTGCGATGCTGGCGGCTGCGATGAGTCCCTCGGCGAACCGGACCCCTCGAGCGTCTCGGCGGCCGTCGAGCCCGCCCCGGCAGCGGTGGTTCGTGGACCCAGGGACTTGGGACGCCGAACGGGTCATAGAGGCCTGTCGCGAGTGGGCGACACGGACCGGTGCGCCGCCGACGTATTACGACTGGGGCCCGCAAGAGCGAGTACCGCCGGGATCGCCGCCGGTGCTGTCCGCCGTGTGGGAGTCAGAGCATCCAGCGTGGCCCTCGACCGCTGTCGTACACAGGCATCTTGGAGGGTTCCGAGCGATGCTGCTCGCGGCGGGTTTCGCAGCGCCGGCGCCTATCGAGATCCCGTTTGCCGAGCGTGTGCAGAGGGCGCAACAGCTGCGAGCGGACGGCCTGTCGTGGGCGGAGATTGGCGAGCTGCTCGGCGTCGGCGCCGACACCGCGCGCAGGTACGTGCATGTCCATTCGTGCGAGTGTGGTGAGCCGATCCTGGCTCGGGACGCGCGGCTGTGTCGTCGTTGCTCGAGCCGACACAGAACCCGGTGGGGACGCGTGTTCACCGAGCGCGGAAATCATCGCCGCGATCCGACTGTGGGCGAAATTGGAGGGGCGAGCGCCCGCGATCGTGGACTGGCGGCCGGCTGATCACGGCGGTCACCCGCGGTGGGAGCGCGACTGTCCACGGTTTCCGCCGCGGAGCCATGTCACCCGGCGATTTGGATCGTGGAACGCGGCCCTACAGGCCGCGGGGTTCGACCGGCCCCGACCGCCGGCATGGAGCGATCAGGAAATCCTCGCGCGGCTGCGCGCGTGGGCCGGCGAGCGGGGGTTCGCGCCGTCGTCGGTCGAGTGGGACGGCAGCCCCGACCGGGATGTCATCTCCCGCCGCTTTGGCGGCTGGAACGCAGCGCTCCGCCAGGCCGGCCTCGAGCCGCGGTTCGTGCGACGACGGTGGACCGATGAGGACATCCTTGACGGGTTGCGCCGCTGGGAGGCAGACCACGGCCGGCCCGCCGCGATCGATGGATCGCGTCGGGTTCGGTGGCGAGTACCCCTCGCCGGCGCTAGTGGTCACCCGCTTCGGCTCCTGGAGACAGGCCCTGATCGCCGCGGGCCTTGAGCCGGGCAACCCGCCCGCGGTGACCAAGGAGGCGATCATCGACGCTCTTCGGTCCTACCACGCCAGCCACGGGCAATCGCCAACCACCACCGCCTGGCGCGCCGAGCGACAGTTCCCGGTAAGCGAGACGATCATCCGCCACTGCGGGTCATGGCGAGCGGCCCTCGAGCTCGCCGGGTTGCCCCCACCCGATCGCACGCAGCGTGGGCCGAGCGACGACGAGATACTCGAGGCGCTGCGCGCTTACCGTCGGGAATGGGGGGCGCCGCCGACAATTCGGGAGTGGAACGAGCAGCATCGCCGGCCGGGCTTCAAGCTGATCCGCGGCCGGTTCGGATCGTGGACCGCAGCACTCGCCCGTGCCGGAATCGCCCGCTAATCGGCGAACAGCCCCGCCGAGCTGCATCCCGGGAAAAGGGCGGTCACTGAGGACCTGCGATGCCGATGCTTAGCGGTGTGAAGTGGGCCCGGGGACGATGTCGACGGCCTGCCAGCCGCTGCGGATATGGCTGAGCACGATTGTCAAATAGCCGCGACTTTGAAGGACCGCCAACCCTGTGAGCCTCAACGGTGGCGGTCGGGCCGTCCTGCAGGATCCGCTCGATGTGTAACGGGGTGGTGCGTATGGAGCGGTAATACGAGGTGCAACTGTGACCAGTGTCGGCCCTGAAGGCGGCCGCAAGCGCCGGGCTGAACAGCTGTTTGCAGACGTGGTCAGGGTTGTCCACCGACGCGGCCGTCCAGCTGTCGACCCAAGCGTGCGGCGTCGCCGGCAGGGCATTCGCCGCCGGCGCCGAGCGCGCGCGCTGCTGGCCGGCAATGACGGCGACGAGGACAAGCGCGGCGATCGCTATCGGCATCCGAGATCGCCGCGGCGCGTCGCTTCGCTCCTCGAGAACGAGTTCGCCGGCCGCGTCCTCGCGGTGGTCATCAGGTTCCGGCTCGAACTTGGTGTCCGCGTAGGTGGGTGCCGTGACTACGGCCGTGCTGGGTCGCCAGTGCGGTTGTGCGCGCATGTCGTCACCGCGGCGGCGGACGATCATCGGCGCTTCCCTTTCTTCTTGTGCTTCGCCCCGTGGCGCGTGGAGGTCTTGTGTTTCCGCCTGTGGCGGTGGTGGCTGTGCTGGGGGGTTGGTTCCCCGAGCGTCACGGTGACGCGGTTGGAGCTGGCGGAGCTGTAGGGGAACGCGGCCTCGGGGAGCGTCGCGACTGAGAACCAGGGGTGCACGACGCCTTGCCCTGCGTCGAACTTCCACAGGATCACGAAGCTACCGTTCGGCCGGATGTCTGGGAGGCCCTCGATGTGGCCGATCCGCCCGATCCCCACGTTTAGCTGGAGCAGTTTCGAGTCCGTCGGGACGTAGCCGCCGCGGACGCGCCCCGTGATGCGGATGATCGAGCCCCAGGGGACGATCCTCGGGCTGATCGAGATTCTCACCCTCGCACGAACCCTCGCCGTCGCCACACCGGCGGCGGGCAGCACCGTCGCTGAACCGCCGTAAACGGCCCTGATGACGCGCGACGGGCCCGCCGGCAACGTCGCCGCCCAATTGCCGCCCGAGTCCGTCTGAGCAGTCGTGGCCAGCGTGAAATTGTTGCTCCCGTTCGCCGGCGCGGTAAGGACCTGCACCGGCACGTGGGCAAGCGGCACACCCTGAGCGGAGGTCAGCAGCCCGTGCACAGTGAAACTCTTCCCGAAGGCGACCGTTTTCGTCTTGAGGAGCCTGACGTGGGGTTTTTTGCACGTCTTGCGAATCGCCCGGTGGTGCTTGCCGGTCTTTACACGCTTGCGAGTGCATCGTTCGACGTACTTGATGACCGTCACTGTCTTGATGTGTCCGCCGACTTTCACGCGGACGGTCTTCCCGTGGCGCCGCACCCTCTTGAAGTGGTAGCCCACCCGGACCCGTTTCGTAACCTTCCGCGCCTTGAGTGGATCGACGATCGTCTGAAAACTGACCGCTGAGGAGGCCTGCAACCGGACGGGCAGCGTCAGCTGCTCGGTCCGGGAGGCGCAGTTCCCGACGCTGTCGCAGGAGGTCGCCTCGAACTGGTACGGGCCCGCGAGGCCGCTGTCATCGAAGGAGCCAATCAGCTCGCCGCCATCGAACTGCGTGGACAACGGCTCCCAGACATTGCTGCCGACCGGACGCATCGCGAAACTGCCGCCGGCAACGCCCGATTGTCCGTCGGAGGTGTCCGCGACCAGCTCGGTCGGGTTCGACGGATCGCTCGGCTCAATCAAGACGCTCGGCGGCGTCTCATCGATCTTGATCGACATCGAGCCGCTCCCGCTGTTCGGAACACCCTGCGGATCGACCGCTTGATTGGTCGCGGTGCAGGATGCCGTGTGGACCCCAGTCCCGTTGATCGTCACCCCGCCCGACGGATACGCCTGCGCAGCCGCGCCATCCACGCTACAAGCAAGCGACCCGACGCCGCTGGGGCCGGCGTGCGCAGTCGCGTCGAGCGTTACGGCATGGTTCACCCACACACTCGGGTTCGGATCGTTAGGCGTCGCGAGCGAGACGCTCACAGGGTCGTTGTCGACGTCCAGCGTCTCTGACGGGCTGGACGTCACCCCGGCCGCGTTGGTGGCCGAGAGCGTGAGCGACAGCGGTCCGCTCGTTCCCACGAAGTCGCGCGTGTCGACCGTCGCCCCGGTGGTCCACGTCTGATCGGGGCATTGCTGCCAGACAGACGTGTTCGGAGTGGCCGACGGCCCCGGAATCGTGACGCCGTTGACCACCGCGCTCATCGAGCAAACGCCCGACGGATCCGAGGATTCCAGCGCGATCGACCACGGATCACCCGGCGGATTCCACACATCGTGCGCGCCCTGATACCAAAGGTTGTTCCCCAGCGCGATCAGCCCTGGCCCCTGGTTCTCGGTCGCCGTCAGCACGATCGAGTTCAAGTAGATGCCACCGTAATTGCGTGCACACCGACCAGCCGCAGATCATCTGGAAGCCCCAGTAACTCGAGCTGAAGCCCGAGTCTTGCTCGTAGGCGGCGCCATTTGTCCACCCGCTACCGCCGCCCGGCGTAGTACGAACCGCCGCCCCAGCCCTGGCCGTTGTTCAGGTTGTAGATGTCATAGGGGCTTACAAACGCGCTGTTGATCGCGATTCCCGGTGGCGCGGTCGTCTGGATCCCAACTCGTGCGCCGGCGGGCAGCGAGCCACCGCCGCCTCCGTAGAAACCGAGTGCCGCCTCGCTGCACGGCGGGTCGATTCCGAAGGCGCTGTCTCCGTTGGTCGACCAGATCTCGCACCCCGGGGGCGCGTTGTCGTAGGCGTCGAACGTGAGCTGCAAGGTTCCGGCCATCGCCGGGGCGACGACCGCCAGCGATATGACAAGCGCAGCCGCCACACCGGACGCTGTGGGCGCGAACAACCGCGCTAAAGCTCGTGGTGCTTTCAGGCTGCTCATCACCACCCACTAGGCATCAGGAGCAAGGAACGGAGACGTTGAACGCCTCATCCTCCGCTGTAAAGACGCCGTTGATAACCACGCCCGTGTAGACGGTGAACGTGCTTGCGAGGCCGCCGGAGTGTGCCTCCCAGGCCTCCGGAAACTCGCCGGGCGTGGCCGAGGAGATCGCGTCGTCAACGGTTATCTGGGGAGCCGATGCGACCTTCGCGCACCCAGCGGGCGTGGCGTTGAGGCTATAGACGCCGGCAGATACATGCTTCACGGTGATCCCCCGTGACCCGGCCCCGGTGAAGCCGAGCGCGTTCACTGAGGCCCAGGCTGATGGGCCAGCCGGTCCTTGCTGGTTCCAGACTAGGCGCTGCTGCCCTCGCCCGCAGCGGGACTTGACGAGGAGCTCTCCGCTCTTCTTGACCACGCAGCCATGGATCGTCTTGCTGTTGGTGGCGGCGATCGCGTAACCACCCCCCAAGGCAAAGAAGAGTGCGATATAGCCCACGGCCTGACCACGAAAGTGGGCGAAGATCCGACGATGCAGTGGACGGTCTGGCATCGGGTTCCTTTCCGCTACGAACAGCCTTTTACGCACGATCCAATCCCGCCAAATAGGTTCGTTGCGCTGTTGTTGCCCGTCGGCTGGCTGCTACTGGTTGATGACGAGCTGTGTGATGTGACCACCGGTTGATGTGCAGTGCTTTCGGGCGGGGCCACCGGACTCTGCGTGACTGTAGGTTGGGTCCGCTCTGACGGAGGTGCGGCCCCGAGGGTTGTGCGCGTCGCGTGCGCCGCCTCGTCCCGGCCGACGGGGTGGGTCTGGCGATGTGCACGTGGGTGCGTGTCGCGCCGCGGGGGTGCAGTACGAGCGGGCGGTCTGACGGAACCGGCTAACGCGCGTACTTCCGCGGCGGTGTTGCCGATGGTTCGGCGTAGATCGAGGCCGATATCGCCGGCGTGTGCTGCAGCAAGGGTCGTGCGTGACGCTGAAATGTTGAGAGGGTTTCGCGAGCCGTGATCGACAACGCTGTTCAGCGCTATCACGACTAGTCCAATCCCGACGACCAGGACGGCGGCAGCGGCCGTCCATTTTCGGACGGAGCGACGCGTGGCGGCGCCACCGGCGGATCGCTCCTCCCGGCCCTGCCCGCGCCGTGTCGGCGCAGCGTCCGCGGGCAGCTCGGCGGTGCCGGCCGGACGCCGCGGGCGAATGCCATCCGGTTGCTCGGAGGCGATCGCCGCGGTTCCGTTCCGGACTCGCTCGACAAGGCGGTCGACGGTCTCGCCGGTGCCGTCCGATGACGCGAGCTCGCTTGCCCTGGGAAGCTGCCCGGGCGTTCGCTGCGGGCTGTACGAAGCGGTGTCGGCGGCTCGGTCGGCCCCACCGGTGATGAGCCCCCCAAGGAGCCCGCGGGCGGCAGCAGCGGACGGAGGCGCGGGCTTCGTGCTCGGAGCCGTGGCCTTTCGTGCCTCCTTCCGTCGGCGGCGGACCTCAAGATCATCCTGGTGGTGATCGGTCGTTAGCGACATTGCCCAACTAGTGTAGGATAGCAGCGGTTGGACGTGGATACTATCTACACAACGGTTTCATAATGGCAGATAGCGAAGATCGGCTCCTGAGCGTCGCGGAGGTCGCGACGCTTCTCAGCGTGACTGAGCCGACGATCCGCGAATGGATCAAGGACGGCAAACTCAAAGCCCACCGCGCGGGAGCCAGGTTCTGGCGGATCCGCCAGTCTGAGGTCGACCGCATGCTCTCCCAGCAGTCGAGCGATCGCCCCCAGACCGCAGGGCCCGGGCAGCGCCCTCGCGCCGCCGAGTCAGCCCGCGATCTGATCTCGTCGCTCATCACCAACCCGCAGGCAGGCAGCGTCGAGCGAGGTGACGATGGAAATTGAGGTCGCGTCGATCGTCAAGCAGATGATGACCGCCGGCGAAAGCTGGGAGGCGGCACTTGACGCGCACGCACTTGCTCCTCCGGACGCAGGCTTCCCGGCTCGTCTGCGGGCTCTCTCGAATGCCGCGGCTGAGCAAGCCGCGGCGTTCGAGCTCGCCGCGGAGGGTGGTCTCGGCTGGCGGCCCCGGACAGTCGAGGGCCTATTTAGTCTCGCGCCCGAGCTCACGCCCGGAATGACACGTCCCGGTCCCGAGGAGTTGTGGCGCGCTTTTGACGACAGCGTCTCCGCGCTAGCGGATGCATTGGCGGGCTCGTCGCCGGCACAGCTTGCCACGGCTTTCTCCCAGCTCGCCGACGCCTCTGCCGAACTCGCCAGCGAGCTCCAGCGCACCTACCGGCCCGCGCGCGTCAGCGCGGGCTGAGCCAGCCGATGCGCACGCTCATCCGCCTCTACATCGGGTGGCGGCTCCTGCGCCTGTCGCGTCCCGTGCTTGCGCTCGCGGCGATCGCGAGCGTGTTGCTCGTGCTCCATGTTGGTCATGTCGCCGGCACGCCGGCGACCCGCTCGGCCGCGTCGACGTTGGAAGACGGCGCGGGCGCTGGACAGCGAGATCTCACTAGCGCACTCGAGCGCGCGTTCGAGCCCGATCCAGCACCCAGCACACCTGCCAGCCGTCGCTAGAGAGATCACCGCCCGAGCCATCAGAAGACCCCTACCGCCCTCGGGCCTGCTCCAGGTTCGACCGGTGGGGCCGGAGAGCCAGTCCGCATCCGGCCCCAGACGCGCGTCGACCGGTTCCTCTCCTCGCCGCAGCGCGTCGATGTAGGCATGATCGGCGGCGAGGCGGGCCGCCACCTCGGGACCCTCGGCAACGGCGCCGTGGCCGGGGACCAGGACATCGACGTGCCTGGCGGCCTCACCCAGCCGGTCGAGTGCCGTCTCGTAGGCGCCCACCTGATCGGGGCGGCGAGGGTCGAGGAGCGGGATCAGGACGTCGGAGAGCATGTCGCCGGCGAGCAGGACGCCACGGTCCGCGAGGAGGACCGCGGCGTGGCCGACGGCGTGCGCCCGATGCTCGACGATCTCGCCCGGCACGGGTCCGCCGTCCGCGGGCAGCGGGGTGACGAGCCCGAACAGCTCGAGAGGGATGCCCGACGCGCTCTCCGCCGCCATCCTCTGCCCCCGCTCCCGGGCTTCACTGGCAGCGTGGGCGCCGGCGGGGGTGGCGTAGCGCGGCACGTCGCCGAACCGGGGATGCCAGAGCAGGTGGTCCCAGTGGGGATGGGTGGAGAACCCGGCGACCACCGGAATGCCGAGCCGGTCCAGGTCATCGGCGAGCTGGTTCAGATCGGAACCATCGATGCCGGGATCGACCAGGATCAACCCACCCTCCCCGCGCACCGCGATGGCATTGCTCCAGACCCACGCGCTCTGCCGGACCCAGACGCCGTCGGCCACCTGAGTCAGCATCAGTTCACCCTGTCAGGTATCTTCCCGCGGCGCAAGAGGAGAGCCCACCCGCACTCGTTGCGCGTCATCGTCGCCGCCCGCCGCGCTCGTCGAGGGCCTCCTCGACGCGGCCATGCCCGGCGCTCTCGGTAACGAGCGCACGTGCCTGGTCGCGCATCTGGTCCCCGAACTTGGCGGGCCTTTGCTGAGGTTCCCACGGCGATCCGCATCTCTCTCCAGCCTCTCTTTCGTCTTACCCGGTCACACGATCGTGGAGCCGCCGTCAGACTTCGAGGGTCGTCCCAGTCGCGTAGTGAGCGTCGGCGACCAGGTACAGCACCGCCGCAGCGACCTCCTCGGCGCTAGCCAGGCGCCTGAGCGGGACGCGCTCGACTGTCGCCTGATGAGCCGCTTGGGGGTCTGGGAAGTGCTGAAACTCGGCTCTGAGCATGGGCGTGTCCACGGCACCAGGAAGCACCGCATTCACCCTCACATGGGGCGCGAGCTCCGCCGCGAGTGCTTTCGTTAGACCAATGACACCAGCCTTCGAGGCGCAGTACGCGACGTACATCGCCATTCCGATCACCGACAGCTCGGACCCGATGTTGACAATCGTCCCGCCTCCGTCGCTGAGCATTCGCAAACCCGTCGCGCGGCAGACATAGAAGCTGCCAGATAGGTTGATGTCGATGTTGCGGCGCCATTCGTCGGGGTCAAGATCGGCAAGTGCCACCGGTTCGCCACGCCGGCGCTGTTGACGACGATGTCCAGGCCACCGAGCTGCTCGACGAGTTCACCCACGGCGCGGTTCACGGCGTCCGGATCGGCGACGTCCGCAACTGCGACGAACGCGCCATCGCCGAGCTGACCCGCGAGCCGTCGGAGCGGACCGGCCCGGCGGGCCAGCAGTCCGACGCGCGCGCCCTCGCGCACGAACGCTCGCGCCGTGGCCTCCCCGATGCCTGGACGATGCTCCTGTGATTAGTGCGACTTTCTCATCGAGCTTTCCCATCTAGCCTCCCCTGGGGCGCGCCGTGTGTCTGCGGTCGGTCTCGGTGCTAGCTGCCGCGTGAGCTTGTGAAGCTCCCGGCCGAGAGCTGCCTCGAGCTGGTTGTGAGTAGCGAGACGTCGATCGCACAGCCGGGGAACAGGAGGACGAGATCGTGGTGGCGCCGCGCCGATTAAGCGTGGCCGCGAGCACGCCCGCGGTCTTCCAATGCCCCTGCGCGGCAGCTGCAATCGGACGGATCCGTTCGAGCAATTCCGGGTGGTCTGGCCGCAACGCCAGGCCGAGCGCGTGCAGGCTGTCGAGGGGCCCAAGGAAGAAGCCGTCAGCTCCGTCGATGGTAGCGATCTCGTCTACATTGGTGACCGCTCGCCAGTTCACAAGAGCGCTTCGAGGCCAGGGTCGGTGCCACGATCCCCCGGTGACCGCTCTGGCCCGACGACTAAGCACTATCAACACCGCTGTGCCCCGCGCGGTCGCGGCGGCGACGTCTACCCCTTGTAGCCGGCACCGGCGCGCGCTCACCTCCAGGCGATTCCCGCGCTCGATCAGCTCCTCGTCCGGAATCGCACGTCCGCGCAGAATCAGCACCTGAGCATCGGGGGCAAAGACGCCAGCTCGACTCCCTTTGCAGGCGCCTCGAGCTCGCTCTAGGACCGGCTCGAGGATTTTGTAAACGACTTACGGCTAGTTCGGCTGAAACCAGGATCCGCACGCCGACTCGACCCACTCAGCCGGCCATTATGAACTGATGTCCACTGACCTTTTTCTTCTTCAGGTCGACCGTCACCACCGCGGCCTGCAGCGCGCCGGAGCCGTAGTCGCTTCCGGGATTGAGCGCGAAGCAATTGCCTGTCTTCCAGGTGCCGCGGCTCTCGTGCACATGTCCGTGCAAGCCGAGACACGGCTGGTAGTCGGTCAAAAACCCTCGCACGGCGTGGGAACCGACAGGTCCGAACACTGGTGCGCCACCCTTGATCACCAGCCGTAGGTCTTCGTCGACGGCAGGCGCATCGTCCAGGTTTGATCCGTACGGGGGCACATGGATGTTTGCTATGACGGGCCGGTCTTCATCCAGATCCTTGGCAGCTGTGTCCAGCGCCTCCTTGATCTGCGCCTCGGTGCATTCGCGGGGGCTACGCCAGGGAGTCGCGTTGCTGGCGCCGAATCCCATGACCTGGATCCGATCGTCTCCGCAAACTCGGCGGTCACAATTGAGGACACGCTGCGACTCGTTCAATGGTGCATCGATCGCCCACTCATCGTCGTTGCCAGGGATGCTCACACAGAAGCAGCCCGCAGGCAGCTTCGCTTCGCCCATCTCTAGCCACCGCGAAACAGTCTGCACCATCTCGCGCTGGAACGCCGCTTCGCGTCGCTCGTCGTCTCTGGCAAGCACTTCGTATTCATCCTGCTCGCACCGAAGCGGATAGAACCCCTTGAACCGGACCAGCCGCTCCAGTTCGAGCACCTCCTCTTCGGTGCTGGTCGCCACTTGCTTTCCCATGAAGTCGCCGAGTTACGCCCCGCGCGCACCGACCAGCGGGACCAGGGCCTTGCCGCATAGGTCCCCTCCGACTACACACACGTCCGCCTTGGCCCGTTCCACAAGGCCGAGGAACTTCCGGAACGTAACCTCCGAGCCATGGAAGTCGGTGCCAAATACGACGCGAAGCGATTTCAAAGCGCTAGCCTTTCGGGTGAAGACGGCTCATGTCATGTGGCGACATCCGCCTCGGATCCTCTGGAAGTTCATACCAGCTGCGACGCTCTCGATCCGGGCCCGGATCTTCCATCGTCTCGTCTTCGGAGCGTCCTCAAGCACCTGTCGCATGACCTCTAGCCGGGCATCGACCTTGGCGGCATCGCTGGCGTCGACGAGCCCCCCGGAGAGGGCACTGACACGGTTCAGAGTCGAGCCGACCGTGCGCCACACCCCCAGTCCGTGCCGCAGAACTCGCCGATCCGGTCGCCGTTGATCGTCTCGATCATCACCGGCGCCGATCTCATGTTCAAGCAACAGCACCATCAGGTCCCGGGCGTCCTTGTCATTGAACTCCGCGATCTCGCCTTCGTTAGGAACAACTCGGCGAGCGGAACGGTGGGAGCGTCCGCCTCGAGCCGCCGACCCAGAGGAAGGCTATGACACATCTCGAAGGTAGACACGAAGACGTCGATCTGACGGTCCTCCGCTTCATTGGTATAGCAGCCTCCGGCTCCCGTGCAATGCGTTGAACTTACGGCTCGGCCGGTAACCGAAATCCTCGAATACGACGTCCAACGCTCCCATCGTCGTCGTGCTGGTAACCATGTCAATGTCGAAGTAGCGGCGTTGCAACCACGGTCTCCGCGCGGCAATGGGGGAGTGAATGGCGACGGCAACCCCGCCGAGGAGGCGGACCGTTAGCCTGAGTCTCCTAGTCTCTCGACCATCGCCACGGCGGTCTGAATCAAAGCCCCGTTGGGGTCATCGTCAGGCACCTGATGTCCTTGATCCTCAAGCGTTGCTGTCATCTCCCGGGCGCACCGGTCCCGGCATCGGAAATTGAAGGTTCGATTCACAATTTCAGTCGACCTGCGGGCCGACAAAACTGGTCCGGCCACCGGACGGCCCGCTAAGCGTATCGGAAAGCGACTCGGCCTGTCAATCGTGAGCCCGAGCTGGATCGGGCACGCAGGCGACGAGCCCGTGAGTCCTCACCGACGACTTAACCGGGCGCGGGTCTTCGCGTCCGGAGGCGCGGCGTCGATCGGTTAGGAGGCCGGGACCGATGTCGCCTTGGGCGACATCACGAAGCGCCGGCGAGCGCGTTGGCTCCGTCGACGATTCCGGCTTCAACGGTGACGAGATGCTTCTCCATTGCGCGCGCTGCTCGCTCCGCGTCGTGTGCGTCCACGTAACCGAGGATCGTCCGATGCGCTTCCAGGAAGCGTTGCTGGATTCCGGCCCGTTCCAGCTTCTGGTGCTTCATTTCCCGCCAGAGATGCTGGTGCATGATGTCCACCAGTCGTTCGATGAGCATTGCGAGGGTGGGGTTGCGCGAGGCCGCCGCGATCGCCAGGTGAAAGCTAGATCGGCGTTCGTTGAGTCTTCGCCGCTCTGACGAGCGCCGCCTGCTCGCCGACGGCTGCGTTGAGCTTTCGCAGGTCTTGGCGGTCGTGATTTTGGGCGGCGAGCTTCGCGCACAATGGCCCCAACGCCCGGCGCGCCACCATCACATCCAAGGGGCTCTGTTCGCCGATTAGCGCTGCGTGCGCATGGAGCGTCATCGCGCAGGAGCCAGGCGTTGGTTACGTACGTGCCGCTGCCGGTCCTGACGTCGAGCACTCCCGCGTACTCGAGTACGCGAATCGCCTCCCTCACCGAGCTGCGACTTACCCCAAGGCGCTCGGCCAAGATGCGCTCGGGAGGGAGCGCCTTGCCGGGGACGAACGTCGATGACCTGATTCCTTCAAGAATCTGATCGACGATGGACGTATAGAGCTTTGCTCTATCGACCTCGCGAAGCTGGAAGGCCATCGGTCCAACCTTTCGATATCTCGCCTGCCGGGACGGCAGACTACCTTACTCCTAGTTTACGCCTACGAGTGTGCGCCTCGCCGGGGACGTAAGCAACGCCTGGCCGGTCCCGCCGATGAGCGGGCTATCTTCAGGGGAGCGAACACGAAGAACGCCCCGCGGGTCGGAAGCGCACCCAGGTTCGTGAGCGCCTCGACGAACGCCATCCCCCGTCCCAGTCCCGCGTAGTGCACGGTTGAAGCATTCTCCACCGGCCCCATGCTCGGCGCATCTGTGCCAATCGTTCGCACCTCGCGCTCGTGTAACAGCGCTATGAGGTCTGGACTTGGCGCTGGCCATCCGGGACGCGCGCCACGCAGGACGTAGTCACGCGCGTACCGGTCGCCTGCAGCTCCCGCTCGATAGCGCACGTCCCACCCTGTCATAAGTAGCACCACCGACCCAGCCTCAATCCTTCCGTGCTGTCCTTCCCAGCGAAGCGCAAACTCTACATCGATCACCGGAATCTCCACGGACGGACCGGCATGTCGTAGCCCAGTGGCGTCCACCACGACCGCCGGACCCTGCAGTCGGGCGAGCGGAACCATGTCGCCGAACATTTCGTCAGGCAGCACCGTGCCGGCCTCCAAGTCGGCTTGCGGAGCGAAGTGGCTCGGAGCGTCGAAATGAGTGCCGGTGTGCTCGTCGAGGACGAGCCACGCCGTGTAGTGGGGGCCCCTGCTCCTGCCCGCGACCGGCCCGTCCGCCCTGGCGGCGGGCCAGTTATATACCTTGTGCTTGATACGGATGTTTTCCGGCGAGGTGCATGGCAGATCCTCGTCCAGCACGACGGTCAGGTCAACGATGCGGACAGGGCCGCCAACAGGTGGACTCGCCTGCAGCGCCCCGCTCACTGGTTCGCCTTCCGCGGCTGAGAGCTCCTCCATTCGCGCTCCTCGCTTCTGCGCGCGAGGCAGGTCAGGCGCGCCGGCTGACCGCGCGTCTCGCGGGAGCCACCCGAGTGACTCAACGCGCCGCCCACCGGACGATATTCGAGGCCTACTGCGCCGGTATACCCGGAATCCGAAGGCCTTGAAGAAGGCGTGATAGTCCAGCTTGCCACTACCAGGCTCATGGCGCGCCGGAACGTCCGCGACCTGTACGTGGCGGATCACGTTCCTCCATTCTTGGAAGTCACGCAGCGGGTTGCCTCCATCGCGCGCAACGTGGTAAGCATCCAGCATGGCCGCGACCTGCGGGTGATCCACCTCGGCCA